>CALOAX010000001.1:0-236661 GCA_942491485.1 Desulfolunaceae bacterium
CCGAGGGCGCACCTTTTTTCTGGATGGAAAGGAGCTGGAGCTGCTCGAAATCGAGGTGGACGGACGCACTCTCTCTGAAGTGGATTACACCTTTGAAGGGGAGGTGCTGACCCTTCCCGGCATGCCCGATGCCTTTACCCTCAAAACAAAGGTCAAGATCCATCCGGAAACCAATACCTCTCTGGAGGGGCTCTATTTTGCCGATGGCACCTTTCTTACCCAGTGCGAGGCCGAAGGCTTTCGCCGCATCACCTTTTTCCCTGACCGGCCCGACGTCATGAGCAGCTACCGCTGCACCGTGGTGGCTGATAAAGCGAAATACCCCGTGCTTCTGGCCAACGGCAACCTGGTGGAAGAGGGCGCTCTGGCAGATGGCCGTCACATTGCCACCTGGGAAGACCCCCATAAAAAACCGAGCTACCTGTTTGCCATGGTGGCGGGGGATCTTGCCTGTCGGAAGGACAGCTTCACCACCGCCAGCGGCCGAGAGGTGGCCTTGAGATTTTACGTGGATCATCAGGACGCCGATAAGTGTGAGCACGCCATCGAATCCTTGAAAAAATCCATGGCATGGGACGAAGAGACCTTCGGCCTCGAGTATGATCTCGATATCTACATGGTGGTGGCAACGCATAGTTTTAACGCAGGAGCCATGGAGAACAAGGGGCTTAACGTCTTTAACTCCAAGTACGTGCTGGCAAAGCCTGAGACGGCCACCGACATCGATTTTCAGAACATCGAAGGGGTCATCGGCCACGAGTACTTTCACAACTGGACCGGAAACCGGGTGACCCTGTGCAACTGGTTTCAGCTCTCCCTGAAAGAGGGGCTCACTGTCTTCCGGGACCAGGAGTTCTCCTCGGACATGGGCTCGCGCGCCGTGAAGCGCATTTCGGATGTTCGCGTGCTCCGTGCCGCTCAGTTTCCCGAAGACGCCGGTCCCATGGCTCACCCCATCCGCCCTGAATCCTATATCGAGATGAACAACTTCTACACGGCCACTGTCTACAACAAAGGGGCCGAGGTGATTCGCATGATCCATACCTTCCTGGGCTCCGAGGCCTTCAGAAAGGGCATGGATCTTTACTTTAAGCGGCACGACGGCGGTGCTGTGGCATGTGAAGAGTTTGTCAAAGCCATGGAAGACGCCTCGGGGGTGGACCTTACCCGATTCCGTCTCTGGTACAGCCAGGCAGGTACCCCCAAGGTGACGGTGGGACGTGACTATGACGCCAAAACCAAGCGCTACACCCTGACCTTTAGCCAAGAGGTTCCGGATACCCCTGGCCAGTCGAATAAAAAGCCGATGCAGATTCCCGTGAAGATGGGACTTATCGGGGCGGAAGGCGCGCCCATTCCCCTTACCCTTGAAGGAGAGAGTTCTGAAGGACCTCTGGAGCGGGTGCTGAGTTTTTCCTCAAACATGGAAAGTTTCACCTTTACCGGCGTGGAAGAAGAACCTGTCCCGTCTCTGTTCCGTGGTTTCTCCGCTCCTGTTACCAAGGTGGTGGATTTCACCGAAGAAGAGCTGATCTTCCTTATGGGCAACGACCCTGATCCCTTCAATCGGTGGGATGCCGCCCAGCAGCTTTTTGCCGACACCATTCTGGGCATGGTGGCTGACGTTCGGGACGACAAGAAGCTCTCGTTAAGCGAGGCCCTTGTTGACGCCGTTAAGAAGACCTTGACCCACGACTCCCTCGACAAAGCCCTCATCGCCCAGGCCCTGACCCTGCCTTCTGAGACCGAGTTGGGGGATCGGATGGCAGGCATCGATGTGGATGGCATTCACGCCGCCCGTGAGTTTGTGGCCGACACTCTGGCTGAAAAGCTGAAAATGAGCTGGCGAGCTGTCTTTGAGGCGTGCGCCGACGATGGCCCCTATGCCCTTGATTCTGCATCCATTGCAAGGCGTCGCCTGAAAAGCCTTTGCCTGGCCTATCTGGCGCGGGTGGAGACGCCCATCACTACATTCGAGGCTTTTGCTTCGGCCACCAACATGACCGACGAACTCGCTGCCCTTACCGTTCTCTCGGATCTCGATGCGGAGGAGAGTGAAAAGGCAATCTCTCTCTTTTACGAGGCATGGAAAGCCGACACCCTGGTTCTGGACAAGTGGTTCATGACCCAGGCCACCTCCAAGCGGCCCGGCACCCTGGATCGGGTGAAGGCCCTTGCCGAGCACCCCGATTTCGACATCAAAAACCCCAACAAGGTGAGGTCCCTTATCGGTGCGTTTTGTCAGGCCAACCCCTGGCATTTTCACCGGAAGGACGGCAAAGGCTATGATCTGCTTGCCGACACCGTCATCACCCTGAACACCATCAACCCCAGCATCGCCGCTCGCATGGCCTCCGGTTTCAACCGCTGGAAGCGATACGATGAAGAGCGGCAGGGGCTTATGAAAGCCAGGCTCGAACGCATCAAAAACACCGAGAACCTTGCAAGCGGGGTCTTTGAGATCGTCTCCAAGGCGTTAATTTAGTCATTTGTCTCCGGCGGCAAGGTGTGCCACCTTGAAAGCAGGTAGCGGATGTGATTTACCCCTCGTTCCTCGGGACAAATCACATCCGCCTTTAAGACGGAATTCGTTCAAGGACAATTTATAAAACCTGTTTGTTAAGCAGTTCAGGTAGCGATTCAGTTTAATATTGCCTCGGTCACTCGATCTGCCAACATGACCATGAAACGCACCATGAAGGCTTACCTGACACTTCAGGCCACCCGGACAGCCGGGGAAGATGAAATTGGGAACTGTCATTACGTAAAAAATGAAACAGGTCTCTTCTCAAGAACGGTCGCAATGCCTTACCCTCTTCGAGAATGTTTCAAAAGCGAGTGCATCACGGCGACCTCCACGCATTGGTCATAGGGTTTCAAGGTGCCCTCACCTTGACGGTCGGCAGTTCTTTGTGTCTGTTTTTAAGTTTTCTCAACTAATCGTAACAAAAAAAAACGGGCCGAAAGGAGATACTCCTTTCGGCCCGTTTTTGTAGTGGCTATCGGTGAGTTTCTATTTGTCGGCCCATCAACGGTTGTAGCGCAGGATCTGTCCGCGAAACGGATCCGTCAGATAGTCGACATGTTCCGGTTTGCTTTGGCTGTGTTCGTATCCCAGCTTGACCATTTTTTTGCTGAACCGCGCATGCTGCCCTCGCCCCGGGTCCACAAGGACTACCTCACAGTGGGGTTTGGCATGGGTGTCGATAAAATCGGATAACAACTCGACATGGTCACGTTCATACAAAAGGTCACTGCCCATGATGAGATCAAACTCACCCAGCTCGCTGTTGTTATCCGCCCATCCTGTACGAACGAAGGGGATGGCTTTCCCCTTATTGAGTTTCACGTTTTCCTGAAGGAATTTTCCCGCTTCGGGATGGTAGTCTGTGGCGGTGATATCAGCCGAACGGTGATTTAATATCAGGCTCGTCAAGGCGATCCCACAGCCCACCTCTAAAATCCGTTTTCCTTCGATTTCAAAATCAAACATGAAGTGGGCGAGTACCTCGCCCGAAGCCCAGACGACTCCGAATAACGGCCACGTGGCAGACGATATGCCCAGTTTCAAGGCAACGTCGTCAACATCTTCGTATTGCTGCCTGTCTCTTAAAGTACGTAAATGAATGTCTACATCATCGAATTCCATGGTTTGGTAACGAACACGGGGCGAAGACATGAATCTCCTTGGGTGCTGATAAAGCGCAGCATACGTTCTTCGAAACAGATTCGCCACGCAGAACCTTTAGTGTACAGGCCTTTGGGGCAGGAGCCTAATGAATACGCCTGATCCGATGGGTGATGGCTTCTGAAATGCTGGGAATTAAGGCTGAAAGCCAGCCGCTTGGGGGCTATGGACGAAAATCGTTAATGGAGAAAATAATTGGAGGGTTGCGCGATTGGCTGAAGGTTGTGAGAGAAAATGTGCCTTTGTACCGTTCTGCAAGTATTTGTGGGTAGATATTTGATGTGGGTATTTTTAATAATTATGGATGGATCTGCTTTTGACATGATGTGGGAAAAGGGTGGGCTTGGGTGAGTAAAGTCTGTGGCAGCTCTCGGGATCTCCCCCGGAGCCCTGCAGGGTGGGGGTGGTGCTTTAATATCGGGTGTAGGCGGTGCCCTCAAACGGCATGGCAATGCGGTCGATAGGGACCTTGGGTTGCGATGCCCGTTAGCCCGAATATTTCATGGAAAACACGTGGGCCAAACCAAAAGCATGGTATTACAGAGGGTTACTGTGGAAGAATATGATATTTCAAAGGTGCACCATGTAATTCACGGTTTTACTGCTCGTTATTCTCATCCTTCTGGCGAGCCGAATGCATCCATCTTCTGCGTTATCAGAGCATTGAGGTAAACCGCTACATCTGCAGCTCTGATGCCTTGAATATGGATGCACTCACTCGTGAAATATTCGGGTTAATCGCCGGAGGCAATTCTCTTGGTGACGATAGATCAAAACCGATAGAGGACCGACAGGGTGGCAAGGCTTATTTGTCCGTCATAGAAGTCGATGTTCGAGTCGCTATCGTAGACGGCAACCGTGCCAACGAGATTCATCTTGGGCACCCCAAGGATTTTTTTGTAGAAGGCTGAGAAGGTGGCTCCGAAGATATCGTCATTCCTTTTTTCGACGTAGATGGGGTTCTTTTCGTCAAAATCGGATCGGGCGTAGTAGAGGTTGGTGATGAAGTTGACTTTCTGGGTGTTGAGCACATAGGAGAGCAGCATTCCGTATCGGTCGAAGGCCATGGCACCGCCATCAAGATCGTACGTGGAGTACTCAAGGGTTGGGATGAGTATGTGCTTCAATCCTTCAAAGGGGTAGGTGTAGGTCACCTTTCCGGAGTACATGTTGCCGTTTCGGTTCAGGAGTGTCGCTTGATCGGCTGTGATTTCATACGGATTGGTGGGGGTTGCCTTTGTTTGGGCTTCACCGCTACGCTCCGTGTCGATGGTGATGTCACGCCAGGTGAATTCCACCTCGAACTTGGAGCCGAGGATTCGGTCGAAGCCAAGGCGGAGGCCGTCTGCGGAGCGGTCTGTTTCGCTACGGTTTGCATTGACGACGTAGGGGTCTTCCCATACCGATGTGGGAAACGAGGTAAACACATAGGCGACGCTGACGATGCTCTTGTCCGGGAGCTCCTGCCTGAGGCCCGCAAGGGTGGAGGTGTCATACCGGACAAGGTCTTCGAGTTTGTTGCCTGCAAAAACCTGGGTCCGTGTCTCGCCGAATGTGTATGCCGCCTCGAAGTTCAACACCGGGGTGGCGTTGGTCTCGGAGTCAGGGCTGGCTGTGAGGGAGTCGATGCGGTTGCCGCTGGTATCGCTGATATTGTTGCCGGCGATCATGTTGCTCTCAAAGCCTATGACACCGGCTCCGACGTTGACGAAACCTGAAAATCCTGACTCCTGGGGAATTGGCAAAATGGCATGGGCCGGCATGGCGATGCCCATCAGGCCGAACGTCAGCACAAGCATGTACAGAGACTTTTTCATTTGTCACCTTCTGATGATGGGGGATGAGTCGTAAAGAATTGTTGGCCGCGATAATTGGCTCATATTATGAGAAATATGTTTGCGGAACAAGCAGTTTTTTGTGAGCGGGTTTTCTGTCATGGGATGGCATGGGTTTAGCCCGAAGGGTGAGAAAAGCGAGCAGGGAACCGTGAATTACATGTTGTGTTTTTGACATGTCTTATTTTTTTACAGTAACTGTCAGTAATAACATGTTGTCGCTTCGTTCTGTTTGTTTTCTCATGAAATATCCGGGTTAGGTATGTATCGGCAATGATGTGGAGTGCTGCTTTATGCCATTCATGTGGCGCTCTCAATAAGGGTAGTAAAACGAAGATGAAAGGGTCTGTGGCAGCTGGTTTCGCGGTGGCAGGCGGGCGCCCCTGAGCCACTGAGAGGGCTCAGGGTGGTTGGTCACGATACTGGAGAAAGGTGTTGTTGACCTTGAAGTTACGCTGTGCCGGTCATGCTTGACGTGGTTTCCTGTCCGCTGTCCAGCTGTTGTCGGATGGTCTGAAGCAGGGTGCTCATCATAACCGGTTTTTGAAGATACGCTAAGATGCCAGCTTCCCGGGCGCTCTCAATGCTTATGAGGTCACTGTATCCGGTGCATAGTATCACGGGAAGCTCCGGCCGTATGGAGAGCATTTCCCTTGCAAGCTGGGAACCGGTAATGCCGGGCATGGTCATGTCCGTGATGACCAGGTCGATGGCACCGGGTTTCTCCTTAAAGAACCTCATGGCTTCCATGCTGTCCGTAAAGGCCTGAACCTTGTACCCATGCTTGGATAAAATCTGAGAGAGGGTGATCGTGATCTCTTTTTCATCATCGACAATGAGAACGGTCTCCTTCCCACCGGGCAGTACTGTCCCTGTCGGTTTTTCAGCCACGGGCTCAGCGTCTGTTTTAAGAATGGGGAAGAGGACCTTGAAGGTTGTTTCTATGCCGGGGATGCTTTGGGCACTTATATGACCCTGATGCTCTTTGACAATGCCATGCACAACGGACAATCCCAGGCCTGTCCCTTTGTCTTTTGCCTTCGTGGAGAAATAGGGGTCGAATATCTTCTGCATGGTCACCGGGTCTATGCCGCTGCCGGTGTCGCTGATTGTAAGGAGGGTATAATCCCCTGGAGGAAGTGGGGCATCTGCGGTGCCGGTTTCATGGGTGTTGATGAAGGTGTCTGTAAGGGAAATACGGAGGGTGCCCCCTGTGGCTTCCATGGCATGATAGGCGTTGGTGCAGAGGTTCATGATGATTTGGTGAATCTGCGTGGGGTCTGCTTTGATTTTGCTCTGGGAATCCAGTGAACTCTCAAGCGTGATGGTGGCCGGCAGGGAGGGCCTGAGGAGCTTGACCGTCTCTTTGATGATCAGGGAGGGTTGCAGGGGCTGCTTTTCCGATTCCGATCTCCGGCTGAAGGTGAGGATTTGGGAGACAAGTTCTTTGGCTCTTTTTCCGCTTCGGGTGACCTGTTCCAGGGCTTCACGGATTTTTTCGGTGTTGTCGATATTCAGGGTAGCCAACTCCGTGTACCCGAAAATAACGGTGAGAATGTTGTTGAAATCATGGGCGATGCCACCCGCAAGGGTGCCGATGGCCTCCATTTTTTGGGCCTGGGAGAGGCTGGCTTCCAGCTGTCTGCGCTGTGAGATGTCTGTTCCGATGCTCAGGATTTCGTGGAAATGGCCCTCTTCATCTTGAATGGCCCTGTTGCTCCATTGGATGTAGACCACGCGCCCGTCTTTGCATGTGTTTTCGTTTTCCATGAACTCGTATGCGTCCGGAAGCTTGAAGGTTTCCTTGTCCATGGATTTAAATTGATGCGCCTCGGCCTCTTTGGGACAGAGGATCGTGCCTATGACATTGCGACCGTAGAGCTCTTCCCTGGAGTACCCGAACAGGTCCAGGCCAAACCGGTTGATGAAAAGGACCCGGCCGTGTTTGTCCATTCGCAGGATGATGCTGTTGGCGCTCTCCACAAGGTCTCTGTATTGTTTTTCTCGGGCGTGAAGTTCCCGGGTGCGCTTTTTCACCGTGCGGTTGAGCGTTGCGTTGATGTACGTCAGCAGAGCCAGGACAGCCGCAATGGCTCCAACAGTGATGAGGAGCCAGCGTGGGATGATCTCTTTTTCATACTCAGCGCCACCCATCCAGTATGAGAGTCGCTTGTAATAATAGGAGTCCTTGTCCTGCTTCCAGCGGGAGATGTACGAATCAATTCGGTCGAGACAGGCTTTGTGGTGCCCTTTTTTTGCGGCAAAGTAGACGGAGAAGGGGGAAAACTGGATGGGGCTTGCAACCACATCGAAATCACGGGCATGCCTCATGCCAAAATGCTGCGAGGCAATCCCTGCTGCGACCTCCCCGTGTTGAATGGCAAGAAAGACATCGGCCTGGGTGGGAAGTTCGACGATATTGCAGCTGATTCCGAATTGATCGGCTGTTTTTATAAAGTTGAGACCACTGATGTCCCGCTCCATGACGGCGACAGGCAAGCCATCAAGGTCCATGATGGTGTTGACATTCATGCCCGGCTTTAAGAAGACCTGTCCCCACAGATCGAAGACAGACTCCTTGCTGAAGTCCATGACCAGGTTGCGCTCCGGAGAAAACGCGATGTCGGTCATCAGGTCAATTTCTCCGGTCTGCAGGCGATCCAGCCCTTCGGTCCAGCTTCCGGGCACAAAGACCACCCTCCAGTTCTCTTCATCTGCGATTCGCTTGATCAAATCAGGATAGAGGCCCGGAGATTTGTCTTTGTTGCTACCGGTGTTGATCGGATGATTCTCCATGATGCCGACACGGAGAGTCTTCGTACCTGCGGTTTCATGGGCTTGGATGGGCGGGGTGCAGAGTATTGCGGAAAGGCAGATAATGATACAAACGAGGTACTTCATCGTCTCTCTTTATACAGATGAGTGGTCGATCTGATAGAAATACCGGCATATCATCGGAAGGGGATGCTTTCTGTCGGTACGGTCATAGTTCCATAAAATCCAGATCATGCATTGTTTCGGGATGAAGAGTTCAGTGGAACATCCCCAGTCCGGAAGCTTTGATTCTGTTTGTCGGGAAATTGTTAAGGCACTATAACCGCATGGTGATGGATGTCAAGGCCTATGTGCCTTTTCAGGGTGTTCATCCCGTTGAAATAATAAGGGGTAATGCAAAAGGGGGGGGAGGGCCGATGTTGATGAGATGGCCTTTGGCTTGATGGGCTCATTGGCCTGGCCGTGTGGAGGGCCGGGAACATGCTGTTGGGCATGGTATTCAGATTGGCTGGAGCCCGCAGCGAACGCCATTGCGATTTGCCCTGAGGAACGAAGGGCGAAGCGCAATGGCAACCCGCTTTCAAGGTGGCTTACCTTGCCGCCGGAGGCCTGCTTTTTAAGGGACCCGGTGCAGCAACTTTTGAACCATCCAGTTTAGAATCGGTACATCACCGACACGGTACCCATGGTGATTCGGCTGTCGTAGAAGTCAATGTTGGAGTCGTTGTGGTAGCTGGCGATGGTCCCCACGAGGTTCATCTGGGGCACCCCGAGGAACTGCTTGTAAAAGGCAGAGAAAGAGGCCCCTAAGATGTCGTCTTCCCGTGTTGCATCGTAGATGGGGTTCTCTTCATCGTAATCGGAGCGGCTGCAGTAGAGGTTGGTCACAAAGTTGAATTTCGGACCGTTCAGGGCGTACGAAAGCATCATCCCGTACCGCTTCAACGCCATGGCCTCCCCGTCAAGGTCCTGCCGGGTGTACTCCAGGGTGGGGATGATGAGGTGACGCATCTGCTGAAAGGCGAAGGGGTAGGTCAGCTTGCCTGTGTACATGCTGCCGTTGCGGTCCAGAAGAGCTGCTTCGGTATCTGTCAGGGTGGCGTCCTGGGTGAGGGCGTCCCCGCTTTTTTCTGAATCGATGTTGATTTTACGCCAGGTGAACTCGGCCTCGAGACTTGATCCCATGATTTTATCGTAGCCAAGACGCAAGCCCTCTGCGGTGCGTTCCGTCTTCTCCCGGTCAACCCCGGTCACGTACGGGTCTTCCCATATCGAGGAGGGAAACGAGGTGAAGGCGTAGGCTACTCTGACGCTGGATTTGTCCGGAAACTCCTGGCGGATGCCCAGGACGCTGGAGGTATCAAACCGGATCAGGTCTTCCAGGCGGTTGCCGGCAAAGATCTGGGTCCGGGTGTCGGCAAAGGTGTAGTTGAGGTCAAAGTTGATCACCGGGATGGCGTTGGTATCGGAGCCGGGGCTGTCCGTGAGGGAGTCGATGCGCTTGTTGCCGGTGTCGCTCATGCCGTTGCCGGCGATCATGTTGCTTTCGGTATTTGTGACACCGGCTCCGATGTTGATGAAACCTGAGAATCCGGTTTGTTCAGGCATGGGCTGGATGGCATAGGCCGGCAGGGCGGTTGCCAACAGGACAATCGCCAGGGCAAGAAGAGGTAAGGACTTTTTCATGTGACTACCTTCTTATAGATTGAGATTGTTTACTTAGGGCCAGGTGGTGAAGGAGACAGCTCTTTCTTTAATAGAGTCGTGCTTAGTGGACAAGTTATTTTTGACAAGTAAGGGGGAAAGGGAGCTGCAACCGGAGCATTTTTTAAAACCTGTTTATCAAACCTTTCAAAAGTTTGGCCCCCGGCAGGGCCGCCGGAAGTATAAGCCGAATGGTTACCCCGAAGGTCGGTTTTGCCTGTTGGAATCATGGTAAAAACAGTACAATTGCGGCTGGTTGAATGGGAGATATGAGCCTTGCCATGAACAGGAACGATTCACGGAGGAACCAGGAATGAATGCACCGGATGTAAGTCGCATCATCGATGTTATGAAAGCAAAGTCATACAAGGTGTTCGAAAACCCGTCAGGCTATGATCTCAATCTCGTGGGAATCCGCAGCACCGACACCAGCGCCAACACCTTCAACGACTGGGTCACCGTGTTTTATCGGTTTGACGGGAAGTGGGTTTTCTTTGCCTTCCCGGCCACCACCGACCCCGGCACCTACTACAGGGAACACCCCATGAACGTGCGCGGAACCGCCATCATGAAGCCCGGCCAGTACCGGGGCGCCTACATGGTCGGCAAGCACAGGGGGTACAAAGCCCTTCAGCAGAAAGGTCCCATTACCGTCTATCGGGATGCCGACCAGAATGAGACCCTTGATACCACAGGGACAAAAGAAGACACCGGGCTGCACGCCGTCAACATCCACAAAGCCAACGCCCATCGCCCCAGCGTCCAGGTGGGGAAGTGGAGCGCCGGCTGCCAGGTGATTCAGGACCCCGACCATTTTGCCTTTTTGCTGAAAATATGTGGGAACGGAGCGGACCGGTACGGCAATTCATTCACGTACACACTGCTCGAAGAGAGGGATTTTTAAAGGGTATAAAAGCGTGCCTCCGGCGGCGAGGTGAGCCACCTCGAAAGCGGGTTCGCGAATACTCTCTTCCCTCGTTCCTCGGGGCGGTCATATTCGCTGACGGTCTGCGCCCGTGAACAACTGCTTAGGTTTTGACCCTTCTTCGTGCAGCCCGAAGGGCGCTTCGTGTTCTTCGTGGTTTTGAACTGTTTGTCAAACTAACGCTATTAAATAAGGCCAAAGTTTGTACCACGGCAGGGCCGCCGGAGGCTTTTTTGTGCACCCCCCGGTATCAACGTCTGCGGCGAACCCCGGAAAAGAGGAAGAGAGAAATACAGACCATGGCGATGCCGGAAAAGGGCTTGAGGAGGTGTTCCAGGTGGAGTCCGGGCGCCAACATCGACTCGCGGCGGTTATCCGGGTTTACATAGATCGGAACGTTATTTCCCACTGGGAAACGGTGTGTCCATTTTTCGGCCCCCTCCGGTGTGTTGTTGGATTCGTAACCCGGATAGAGGATGTTGCCGGTAAGGGTATACCCCTCGACTTGGTATCGGTAATGGAATTCGGCCTGGTAGACTTCGGAACGGTGCCCGGCGGCACGAGGGGTGTGGATTTTAGAGGAAAGGATAACGCCGGGATTTTCCTCCCAGCCATATGATTTGAGCCCCGACCAGGCATCAACCAGGCCAAAACCCGTCGCCACCAAGCCGCCCACAAAGAAGATCACTGCCATCATCACATCCATTTTTTTCATGCTCACACCCCTAAGTCAGGAAATTCTTTTTGCTTCTTCCTACAATAGGAGGAGTGAAATGAAAAGGCGGAAAGGGCACCGCAAGCAGATTGGAAAGGCCTCCGGCGGCCCTGCCGGGGGCCAAACTTTTGAAAAGTTTGATAAACAGGTTTTTCGATTTGAAATCGGGTGCTCGGTACGGTACAGGAAAAATCGGTTCAGTGAACCAAGAATTATGATTTCTGAATTTATAGGTAAGCTTAATTGTGTAATGAATTTAAATTGTTGTGTTGATGGGTGTGCATGTTTTACAGTTGGTTAATAAATGTGATGATAACTGAATGATTTTTCGGTTTTAAAACAAACCTGTATAAGAATTCACAACCACTCAGCTCGTTGGGACTTTGCCGCCGGTTGCGCCGTGACAAGGGGTGTCACCAACAAATATCGCAGACGGTGAGCGTCAGCGAACCGGATGCAACACGCTTTCGAGGTGGCTCACCTCGCCGCCGGAGGCAGGGTTTCCCCTGACTTTGACAATAGAAGGCAACGGCATGATCCGTTTATCATATTCTGCCTTATCCATTCTTATTTCCATCATGATGCTTTTTCTCTCCGGGTGCGCAACGGAGCCGCCGCCACCGGTGGCTAAAAGAGGCGTGCTCGATCTGTCCGGGTGGGATTTTCACACCCGGGGATCCCTGCCCCTGAACGGGCAATGGGAGTTCTACGGGGGGCACCTTCTCGGACCTGACGATTTTTTATCGAAACACACCCCTTTACCCACCGGCTTTTTTTCTCTTTCCGATCATTGGCCCGAAGCATCTGCCAGAGGCTATCTTACCTGTCGCCTGAAAGCCCGTCTCAAACCCGGCCATACAGGCCTTGCCATTCGGGTCGGAGAGTTCTTTTCTGCTTACAAGCTCTGGGTAAACGGTCGTCTGGCGGCAACCGTCGGCAACGTCGGGACAACCCGGGAGACGGAAGACCCGGCCACCGGCATACGCTACATTCGGATTGATAACGCCTGTGAGTCTCTGGATCTGGTTTTGCAGATTTCAAATTTTCACAAGACCAACAAAGGGGTTGGCGATGCCATTCTGATGGGTAACGAGCAAGCTCTCCGCAAAATAGACAGGAACCGTTTCAGCTATTTACTCATGGTGAGCGGGGCTCTTCTCATCATGGGGCTTTATCATTTTTTGATTTATCTGATTCGCGCCGATGAACGGGCGACCCTCTATTTAAGCCTGCTCTGTCTGCTGGCCGGGATCCATCACAGTTGCGACTGGTTTCTTCTCGATATGTCGTCCCAGATGGCGAAACTGGCCCTCTACCGCATCGACAGAATCAGTTTCTATCTCTCTGTTCTCATGATCATACTTTACATGAATGCCTTTTTTTCCGAAGAGGCTTCTCCCATCTCGTATCCTGTCTATATCACTGCGGCGACGGGCAGCTCTCTCATCGTCTTGTTTTCACCGGCTGATGTTTATACCCACCTCGAATTGCCCTATCAGTTTGTGGCATTCTCCGGAATATTTTATCTGATCTGGGTCATCATAAAGGCCATCCGAAACAAAAGAGAGGGAAGTCTCCTGCTTCTCCTTGGCTTCGGTCTTCTGGGGCTGACCGGCATCAATGATATTCTCTATGTAAACTCATTGATCCAGACGGGATACCTTTATTCTGCAGGCGTTCTGATCCTGGTGCTCAGCCAGGCCCTTGTTCTGTCCATGAGGTTCTTCAGGGCATTTCAAACGGTCGAGAATTTATCCGTGGCGCTGGAAGAGAAAAACATCGAGCTCTCCCGCATGGACAAAATCAAGGATGAGTTTCTGGCCGTCACGTCCCACGAGTTGAGAACCCCGATTCACGGAATGGTGGGGCTCTCTGAGGCACTCCAGGAGAAGGGAGCATGTGATGAGAAAGAACTCAGCCATCACCTTGGGCTGATCTCTGCCAGTGGTCGGCGCCTGGCAGGTTTGGTCGGGGAGCTTCTCGATTTCTCAAGACTGAAACACAGTGATGAGGCCATTGAACTTGAATCGGTGAAACTTGACAGTGTGGTGAACCATGTCATGTCTGTGTGCCGGCCCACATGGCAAGGCACCGGACTCTCCGTTGAGGCCGTAGGCGATTTCTCAAATCTGCATGTCCTGGCCGACGGGCTCAGGCTTCAGCAGATTTTGATCAACTTGCTGGACAATGCAGTGAAGTATACCTCCCGGGGCCGTGTTGAGTTGATCATTACAGACGATGAGAACAGCGTGACCCTTGCCGTCAAAGATTCAGGAGACGGTATTTCCAGTGAAGATTTAAGCACCATTTTTGACGCATTTTCACGGGGTGGGCGCGCCATGACCTCAGGCGAAGGCGGCCTGGGCCTTGGGCTTTCCATTACCAGCAAACTGTTGTCCCTCCATGGCAGCGCCCTTGACGTGGACTCGGTCCCGGGGGAAGGAAGCACATTCTCTTTTCAATTGAAAAAAGCCCGGCCAGGCCCCGGCAATGGTGTGGAAGCCTGGGCGTCTCCAACGAAGCCGTTTCCCATGCCGACTCTTGTGGAACCAGCCGCAGCCGAAAGGGCCGGACTCAGATCCGTTCTTGTGGTGGATGATGACCCGATTAACCTTCAGGTTGTGGCGAGTCAGCTGAAGGTCATGGACGACCTTGCCATTGCCCTTGTGGAATGCGGACGTCAAGCCCTTGAGTGGGTGAAAGTAAACGGCCCCCCTGATTTAATCCTCCTGGATGTGATGATGCCGGACATGTCGGGGTATGAGGTGTGCCGAATTCTACGAAAAGAGCACTCTGTGCATGAGCTTCCCGTTCTCTTTTTAACGGCACGCACGCGGGCGGAGGACCTGGTTTTCGGTTTTGATTCCGGTGGCAATGACTATCTGGTGAAACCCTTTGAAAGGCGTGAGCTTTTGGCCCGTGTGAAGGCTCAGCTTAACGCGAAAATGACGTTTGAGACCCTTAAAGAGAACCTTCTCCTGAAAAAGAGGCTCTCCCATGAGCAGAAGGCTGCCCTGGAGCTGAAGCGGGTCCATGCCAGGCTTTCGCGAATCCTCGATGCGGTGGGGGAGAGTGTGGTGGCCGTCAACCAAGGGCGGTGCATCACCTTTTGCAATGAACGCTGCGAAGCCCTTCTCGGCCACGGGGCTGCGAACCTGCTGGGCACGTCTGCGGAAACGCTTGTGGCCGAGACGTTCCGCCCCAGGGCCCGGGAGGTACTCGAGGAGATGTGTGCCGCAGACATGGATGCCCTTCCGCCCTCAACCAAAGGGAGCATCCCCCTGCTGCACAAAACCCGGGGGGAGATCCCCTGCCATGCCCACGCCGTTCCCCTCCGCGTGGAAGAGGAGCTGTTTCTGGTGGTCATTGTCCATGAGATGAAAGCCTCTTCCCGCAAGAAGAGCCCCCTCGACCAGGGGGCCACCATGCTCCTCATCTCCGAGCTGAACAGGAACCGTGAGCGCGTGAATCACCTGGAAGAGATGCTGGACTCTCCGGAGCTCATCAGCGACCACCAGGTCAGAAAGGGCCTGAACAGCATCGACGCCACACTGGCCCAGATGAAGAACGTGCTCACCGCGCCCGCCTCAGACCTTGAAAAAAAACGGCTGGGGGTCCGCGCTATGACCCTTGCGGTGGAGTACTGGCACCTGGCCACCGGAGAGAACCGGATCGCGCTGGCGGAGACCTCAAAGCTCTGGAAGGTTCATACCAACCAGAACGGCTTTCAACGCACCCAGACCCTGGACAAATACCTCGATATCAAACTTATCCCCAAACAACCCCGCTGGAACCAGATCCACCAGACCGTCGAGTTCGTCCTCACCGCCTGCCAGGACCCGTCCCCCCTGAGAGACGAACTCGAACGCACCTTTGCGGAATTGCGGGTAATGAAGTAGGGGGATTTTTACCATGAAGCACATGAAGATCATGAAGAGGGCACTGAAAAGCATGTTACCTCCGGCGGGTCGCTTTTTGAAATGAGCCCCGAAAACTTTCCGGTTGCATTCCCTTTGTCGCAGGCACCCCACAGGGGGGCCTGCGACAAAGGGAATGCATTGTTTTTTTCTTCATGTCCTTCATGCTCTTCATGGTTCACATGTTTTTTGTGCTCGCAAACTTACCCTCTTGAAAGTACCCATGACCATTTGCGAAATGGATGTATAAATCGTTGATACGATTGTGCAAAAACAAGCATTAAAAATGGCCTATTTTCCATTTGTATCAGTGTCTTATTTTATTTTAACATTTTTCACACTCATTGTTCTTGACCCCGTACCAGGGACCATGTACCGTCCACGGAAAAGCCGTGATGGCGATCCCACCTTTCTGTAACTACCGAACTAAATGACTCATTCGACGGCAAGATAAGCCACCCCGAAACCATATTGCCGTCGATTTTTGCGGGCATATTTCTTGTGCCTGCCCACGCCTGTTCAACACCGATATTTGTTAAAAAACAAACTAAGGAGACCTTCACATGAAGAGACTGACCCTGATGACCGTCATGCTTGCTGCCACCGTATTGACAACGATTCCCCCCGCCCAGTGCGACGAAATCTGCGGTTGCGCAGGATATTTTTCAGGGCGGTTTCGCATCGTGGACGATGTAAGCGAATGCCGCTGGTGGGAGAAAGAGGTGACAATCGAGTCCGGCGTCGGCCCTCAGGGACCCCAGGGCGAAATGGGTCCGCAGGGGCCTGCCGGTCCCCAGGGGGAGCAAGGAATCCAGGGCGAACAAGGATCTATAGGGGCTCAAGGCGTCCAGGGCCCGGCTGGTCCCCAGGGAGAGCCGGGTGTGGCCGAAGTGTCTCTGGCCGATTTCACTGAGCTCCAGCGCAGG
Source organism: Desulfolunaceae bacterium (assembly GCA_942491485.1). Classification (GTDB taxonomy): domain Bacteria; phylum Desulfobacterota; class Desulfobacteria; order Desulfobacterales; family Desulfolunaceae; genus Desulfoluna. The sequence continues at coordinate 16,486 of CALOAX010000001.1, forward strand.
GTGGAGGCCCTCGAGTATGGGGTGCGGTGTGACAAAGGGGTTTTCCATGGCAGCTGGATGGTCAGTTACCCAGATGAAATTGAGTATTTGTCCGGATACACGGAATTAAATGGGAATCTGGAGATTGGCTCCTACGAAGGGGCGTCCTTAGAAGGGCTGGAATGCCTTGAGACCATCAACGGATTTTTGAGGATATTTGTGACTGATATAGAGAACCTGGACGGCTTGAAGAACCTGAAACGGGTCGGCGCATTGGATATCATGTACAACAGTAACCTTTGCCAAGATGAGGCAGAAAGCTTTGCGGATCGTCTTGAGATCACCGGGCCAAATGAAGCCGTCATACTTGAAAACAACGGGTGTCAGTGAGTGAAGAAGAGAGGGGGCACAGAGGGTAAACGATAACATCGTGTGAAACCACTAAGGGCATGAAGTACACGAACGGAGAAGCACTCAAGAATAATGAAAGAAAAGGGAGGGGCATTCCGGTAAAGCTTTCGTCGTGGCTCAAAAAGTTTTTGATTCTGATACAGGGGGCCGCGACCTCTCAAAGTCAACCGACTTCAAGAATTGAATTATGATTGACCACGATCCGTCTACGCCGCCGGATCCGCCGTGACGAAAGAACACGACCCGACTTCGTCAACATGCTGTGCCTACAAGTCATGGATTAATCGCCGATGGCTGCCATACTATCAAATTGAAATTATGGCTTCGGAGTGACAGGAGCAGCCTTCGGGCTACACAAAGGGTAGAATCACTTACGAACCTGAGGTGCTGGTGTTGAGAGAGATGTCGAATTTTGACGGGAGGTGGGGAGTTGGTGGTTGTGTCAGATGTGTAGGTGTGACCCCTTTTCCCTTTTCTCTTCACATGATCTTCAGAGATTGGCCGGTTACACTGAAGTGCTCGGAGACCTCATGGTTTGGCCCGGAGTTGGGGCGTCTCTTGAGGGGTTGGAGTGCATTCAAGCCATCGCGGGGGACCTGAGAATCGAAGAGACAATGCTCCTTGAGAGCTTGGACGGTTTAAAGAACCTGAAGCGAGTCGGTGGGTTGAGAATCAGGAATAACAGAAAGCTCTGCCAGGATGAGGCAGAAAAATTTGCGGAGCGGATTGAGATCACCGGGCCAGGTGCAGCCGACATAAGTGACAACAAAGAGTGCCTGTGAATGAGGGAGAATGCGCAGCGCAGGATAATCGATAACATCTTAACGCAAGGAGGCATCATGACATTTGAAAATATCACTACAGAAGTTGTCTTTCCAACCCAGGAGCTTGCTAATATCGCATCTCAGCTTTCCACGGGAGAATCATGGAATGATGGTGCTATTACTGGTTCTTTTTCTTTCAGCTCAGGCGGCGGCGATTTTAAAGGGTGGATTACCTACTACGACGGTACTAAAGTGTATATTCAACTTGAGAAAATTGAAAGTAAAACGGGTACTGCAGCAGGGACGCTTGTTTTGCCCTATATCCGAGCAATACCGTGGGAGAATTATGTAGGGAAATTATGTGAGGTTGAGATGAAAGGGTTTATGTTTAGCGGCAGGATCCACATGACCTGTGAAGGGCATAGTATCACCCAGCAGGATATTACAGTGGCTTCAGTTGCACCCGCTGACTACTATTTGAGAGGGATCATTAAGTGTACTAAAGCTTAATTTATTGTAACCCGTTGGTCTTGGGCATGTGATTTTACTTTTTGAGATGGGCATCATCATCCTATCAGCGATCATGAGTTCAAGAAAAGATGTTGGCAAAGTCCTCGTCATTTAGTCGGGGATTTTGCATTTGAGAAGAGTTAATAACTCAAGGACAGTTTGCGTGAAATAGACTATCCGGTTTGTGATTCCTGTTGCGGGAATGGCTGATAGAAACAGGGAGAAACAGATAAAGGGGACAGGCTAATCAACAGAGGACAGGCTCTTTATGCTTTCGAAGTCACGGTCAAGGCGTCGGGAGAGAATTTCCCGGAGAAAACATTGGCTCCTATCACAGGAAGCACCTCCGAGATTGGCTGCGGCCCCAATTGTGCCGCCATGGTCGGGATTGCGGCCTCCGATGGTGGAGATGACGCGAACTTCTGGACATCCTGGGATGCCGTTTGCCAGGGAAAAATACAACGGTGATGATGCAGGGGGCTGGAGGGCATAACAAACTTGGGGGCAGGGCACAGCTTCCTGATATTTTTTACCATGAAGCACATGAAGAGCATGAAGGGGCTTCGTCGTAAAAAAAAAAGTCTTTTTGAGCTTTTCTTCATGTCCCTTCATGGTTCACATAAGTGTTTTTCTTCTGTTCGGAAAGTTCCCGTCTCCTTTGCGAAAAGAAAGGGGGAATCATTGGGAGATCGTCATATGTAAATACCAGGTTCTCTGGCTGATGGGCTTTATTTATGGGGCGATGGCGATTTTAACATTTTTCACACTCGTTTGGCTTGACCCTCATACCGGCGACCATGTACTCTTCATAAAACATCCGCCAAAGCGACCCTGTCTTTCTGTAAATGCCGAATAAAAAGATACAGAAAAGGCCAGATGAGCCAGCTGAAAAAAAACTGAAACAGATAGATCATCAGCGACTGTTCAACTTGTATCCTCTCAATCCTGTTTAATCTCACTTCTCACGGGAAACATCCTGTTAATCTGTACCCTTCTGCGAACCCTCAAACTCAACCGACTTCAAGAACTGTGTTTTGATTAACCACGAAGAACCCGAAGCGCCCTTCGGGCTACACGCAGGGAAGGATAATTCGTTAACCTACGGTGTCGGCCTCATTTTAGGGTATCTCGGTCACCTTTCAGACAAAGATGGGGTAAGCAGGCCGGTGATCCGTGGTATCAACTGCGGCTCGCCCCTCTCCCCCCTCATGGGCGCCCTCTACCTCAGGCGCCTGGACGAGACCATGGAAAAGGAAGGTGTCTTTTACGCCCGCTACATGGATGACTGGGTTGTTATGACCAACTCGCGGTGGGCGCTTAGGCGCGCCGTCCGCCGCTGCAATCGGGTGCTCGATACCTTGAAGGTGGAGAAGCACCCATTTAAAACCTTTATCGGGAGGATAGCGCATGGCTTCGACTTTCTGGGATACCGGATAGAAGCGGCCCTGGGTTCGGGGGGGGGGGCGCTCGCCTGGCCCACGCTCCGCAATCATCTGGACAAGGTGACCCGGCTTTACGAGCAGGGTGCGGACGCGGTCCGCATCGGGGATTATGTCCGGCACTGGTGGCGGTGGGGGGAGGTGTGGGATGGTGTGAAAGTGTTAAATGTGTAGGTGTGATACCGTCTCACTATTGATGATGAACTCAAGGAGGACTGAATATGCCAGGATACATTATTTCATCTCATGCTTGGGTGGATTTTTCAAAACAAATAACTGTTCCAAAAGGGGTGACTATAAGTTTCTATCAGCGGTTTGGTAGTGGTATGAAAAATTCGAAGGGGATGTTAATACAATCAGCATTAACGAATCCACAACATCCTAATGCTCAAGATGTTATGAGTAAGTACAAATCCGTGTCTCTTTATAACGGAGGGAGTAAGATACCGATAATTACCCTGAAAGGAGATTATTCAGTATTTAAGTCTGGAATAGTTCGGATTGAAGATAATTGTGTGGTGAAAGTCATAAATAAAGATGAACAAATGGCTTTTACTAGAGCTGTGAAAATTAGTGGGGATGATGCTATCGGATTAATGCGGCAATATGGGAAGATGATGGACATTAATATACACTGCTTGTTTTGTCTGGGGTAATGATAGCTGGAACCGTAAATTTGTGCGTATGTATGGGAAACAGGGGACGGGTTAATTATGCTGGCCCCAAAAATCACGATATGAGATACTCCTTTTTGACTTACCATCCTGCTTAAATTACATCGAAATCCATTCTTTATAACCAACGTCATTTGATAGAAGACCAGGGAGAGTGCCATGCCACGAGTTCCCCGTTTGGTCGTTTCAGATCCGGGCCAGAAGAGTATTTACCATGTGATCTCGCGTACGGCTTTGGACGGTTTGCCGTTCAAGAAGGTCGAGAAAGACGAACTGGTGCGGGTGATCATGCTATTTTCTGCGATCTGTTTCGTGAAGGTCTTTAGCCCGGATATTTCATGAGAAAATGGTAAGGTCAAAGAAATAAAGTGTAATTACTGATCTTTATTGTGATAAATTTAGTTATTTCAAAAAATGCAAAATGTAATTCACGGTTTTCTGTTTGATTTTCTCACCCTTCGGGCGAGCCGGGTGCACTCATCTGCTGCGTTATCAGAGCTTTGAGGTAAACCACTACATCTGCAGCTCTGATGCCTTGCATATAAGCGCACCCGACTCGTGAAATATCCGTGTTAGGTATGCGATCATGGGAAATCATTTTTTATGTGGAGCTCCACATAACCAATATTATGTGACGTCCGCAATTATGTGAAGTTGATATTGCCCATCTCCTGTCTTCCCACCATTTACAACCTTCTTCGGCCCACCACCCTAATTATTTCCACACATAATTCTGTGCAATGACCATATTTAATTTTTCAGCCTTGATAAACGAGGCGGTTAAAGGAGGTTGTCATGGCATTAGAATCTGTCTTTGTATGTCCACGGACACTCAACAAATTGCGAATCTGTCCATTAGGAAAATTTCTAAAAATTCACGGGCGTAGCCCGTCAGCAAATGTGACGTACCCGAGGAACGAGGGGCGGAGCATTTGCAACCCGCTTTCGAGGTGGCCCACCTCGCCGCCGGAGGCATTGTTGGCTATTTCATTGTCGTTTTTTGGGTCACCTGATCACTGGGGGGCACCTCAATGTGGTCACAAAATGACGTTAGTTTCTGCTTTCCGTAATTGCTGTCAATGGTAAACGATTTAAGGGGGCGTCGGAGAATAATCCTGGAAAACAGCCTGAAGATCCAGATTAAGTGAAGCTCGTGATAATTACTGGATACCCCTAAAGTAGACACGAGCTTTCCGCCGGCTCTTTGGATTTGCCTGTTCATGGGGGTGAAAATAAAGTCAAGTTCAAAGACTTTGAGGGGCGGGCCCCCAAAGGTTGAAAAAGCGCTCACCGATTTACCTGTAAGTCCTGAGATCTGGTTGAGGTATCGTGCAATCGGGTATGAGGTATAAGCCCATTTTGGGCCGCCGATACAGACATGATCAAAGTCCGACACATCCGGATAATTATGCGGCTGAATATCGTCTTCGGGCTGATGATATCTTTTTACCCACCCATGGTAAAACGAGTGGCTAAGCAGTGACAGCCCAACCAAGGGGTATTGGTATATCTGCCGGAAAAGAAGGTTCCAGCAACTCTTGTTGGTTACGACCTTAAGACGGTCCATTTTTACAACATGTCCCCGCGATTTAAGTTCTTGCGCAATACGTCCTGCCATTTTTTCGGTAAAACCCGTTCGGGAATAACAGACAATTAAAATGTTCATCGCAGCTCAGTTTCCGGTTTTTGAAATAGTAACTATTTAGTTTGTGCCTCCGGCGGCCCTACCGGGGGCTAAACTTTTAAAAAGTTTAACAAACAGGTCTGAAAAAATATTCTTGAACGAACTCCGTTTTAAAGGCGGATGTGATTTGACCCGAGGGACGAGGGGCAAAACGCATCCGATACCCGCTTTCAAGGTGGCACACCTTGCCGCCGGAGGCCGCTTTTTGGGGCTGAACAGTTACCCTTTTTTGAACGTGATGCGGCCTTTTTGTTGTTTTGTTTCAGAAGGGCGTGAAATAAGACTATCCGGTTTGTGATTCCTGCTGCGGCAATGGCTGATCGTCAATCCGCGCGTTTTTCTCCAGGACCACCAATCGCGCCTGAATTTCTCCGATGCAACGGGTCACCTCTTCGGGTGTTTTCAACGCTTCCACGATTTCCGGGATCCGCACCAGTCGGGAAAACGTCGAGTCGGGCAAGGCATACCAGCCCCCGTTTGCTTTGATGTTGTGTCCGAAGATCTGGGGTTGCTCATCATTGTTTGATTCAAGGCATTCTTTGAGCAGGGTCAGTTCAGGGGTGTTCAGGCGGTCAAGTTCCGTTCGAATCCGCCGGGGTGCGGCTTGGGCGGATCGGATCTGCCACCTGAGTCTGTAATCCTTGAAGGTGCGAATCACCCAGTCCCTTCTGTGAAAGGCATACATCAGAACAGGAAGCACCAGCAGCCAGGTCAGTATCACCCCCATGGGTTTTCTTTTGAAGGGCGGGGTGCCCATGCCGTCTGTGACGGTCTGCTGAAGCTGATAATAGCGGTAGTACGATTCGGTCATGGGAAATCCGGAGATGACGGCGCCTGGAACATTCCACCACGATTTCAGTGCCCTTATCTCTCCATCCAGAACCGATGGCTCGGCAAGAAACTCCATGGCATCTTTTGTCATCAGGCTTCGCTCCACCTTGACACCCATGACCCGGCATGCTGCGCGCTCTGTTTCAGCGATGTTTCTGCCCGCCAGGATAAACCCCGGACGTTTGGGCGTGGCTCTGTCCCACTTTACGCCCATGCAGCCATCGGCGGCAATGATTCCATCGATGATGCCGAAATGGACGGGGCATTTTTTCAGTTGCACCAGGGTGGGCTTGGAGCATCCCGTAGGCCGGTGGTAATGCCACATTTTGTTGGTTTTGGGGAGGCATCCGAAGGTGTTTTTGATGAGGAGGGTGTACCCTCCGTAGACGTGGGTTTTGAATTTGGCGAAGCTGATTCTGAAGTCCGCATGGACCCAGCAGGAGGAGAGTTCTATCTTTCCATCCGGCATCTCTTCAGATGGAAGCTTCTCAGTTTTCGCCCCGAGGTCAACGAGGCGGTAGGGAAGAAGGCGTTTGTCCTGGGAAACCACATGGGCTGTCATTTCAGGTTTCGCCGGGGTGTATCTGTGAACACCGCCGTTTAATCCCATGGCCGTCATGACGGTGATGGGATTTCGTTCGGAATAGGTGAGGGCATAGGCATTGGAGCTTTCCGCCACGCAGATGTTCGTGTAGCCCTTTTCATGAAGGTAGGAGACGAGGCCCAGCACCAGAATGGGGTCCGTGGTGACCCCGTCATCATCCCTCCTGACAAACATGGAGGCATTGGGTTTGATGACGATGCAAACGTCTTCCCGGGTTTTGCCGCTTTTCTTCCTCACCGCTTCAAGTTCTCTGTCAAGGCCGGCCTTTGCGATGACCTCATTCAGCAGCGTGATTTTATCCTTTCCGTCAAGATACCTGAGTACAACCGTTGATGTCATTGAGCAGCTCCTGTGGTTTGAAGGTAGACCAACTGTGGTGAAGCTCTGAACCGACTTGCAAGGCTATATGTGCATTATCATGAGTGTTTTCTGTTGAACGTGTGATGGGTCTTCGTGTCAATAGAGAAAAGGGGGAGTAACTATTCCGTGCCTGAAAAACTGCCTCCGGCGGCAAGGGTGGCGAAGCCACTGTAGCGAAAAAACATTGAAAGCAGGTAGCGGCTACGCTTTTGATTCGGAGGGAATCCTGCTTAAGTTGAGCAAGTCTGTTTGTCAAACTTTTCAAGGGTTTGCCCCCCCCCCCCCCGGCAGGGCCGCCGGAGGCGAAATTGAGCTGAATAGCTACTGGCCTTCACTCTTTCTGAACAGGCCATTGTCCTTAACCCAGATGCGGATAAGCATAAAAAGAAAGGCCCACACCCAGGCGTCCAGCATGAATTTGGCTGACCATGTCCACCGCCAGTCCCCCTTCTCTTTATGGAACGTGTAAGCGGTGTCGACCACCTCCCCCTCGGTATACGTGTTGTAAACCAGCAGGTCATCCACGTCGATGAAACATCGTTGCCCTGTCTCGGTCTCCCCCCACACATGGTAGTCCCACCCATAGGAGGTTTGCTTGGTGTTACCACCGCCCCGGATGCCGCCGCTTGAGGTGTGACTTGTCATGTTTGACCACTTTAGCGTGATGGTGACGGGACCGGAGCCTAAGGCCAGGCCCTTGTCGTAACAGAAGTAGCCGATCAGGGTGGCAAGGGGGATCAGGATGATTCCAACGTAGCCCAGGATAAAGCGACGCTGGTGGTTCCATATTCCATGTTGTGTGTTTGTCATGCTCTTCTTTCAGGGTAAAGAAATGCCTCCGGCGGCAAGGTGCGCCACCTTGAAAGCGGGTAGCGGATGCGCTTTGCCCCTCGTTCCTCGGGTCAAATCACATCCGCATTCAATACAGAATCGTTCAAGGACACTTTTCAAAACCTGTTTGTTAAACTTTTTAAAAGTTTAACCCCCTGTAGGGCCGCCGGAGGCATAAGCTGAATAGTTACGAAAAAGGAGTGCCTCCGTCAGCGAATGTGATCGACCCGAGGAACGAGGGGCGGGAGCATTCGCAACCTGGGGTCCAGGGGATCACCCCCTGGCCGCCGGAGGCAAATTTTTATTGTTGCGCAGACCCTCAGATCCCTTTCTGGTACTGTCCATGGGTGGTGGGGTGAACCGCCTGTGTGAGCTTCTCCTCTGAGTCGGGGGTGCCCTTCAGGAGGTTTTCAAACAGGTTTATGACCTCGGGCTTGCTTACCTCGATGGTGGTCTCGGTGCGGATGTCCCGTAAGTCGATGGACACATGTGAAAACATGTTCGGCAAATCCGTCATGATATCGGTGTTCAGGTAGTTGGTGCCGTTATAGACACAATGGTAGTGCCCCTTTGTTTTGTTGATAAAAAGAGGGGCATTGCTTGCATTTGTAATGGTGGAAGATTTGTTGCAGGTTCGCAGGCACGTTTCGTCCATGCTGCTTTTTTCACACCCGATGACCTGGTGATGCAGGCACTGCCTGCTGGTGATCAGGGCGATGGGGTGGTAGATGCTGTAGTAGATGTCGAAATTCTCAGGCCGTTTGATGTTTTTTATCTGTTTTTTGCTGAGTTCATTGGAGAGAAATGCACCCTTACAATTGAATTCTTCTTTTAGGCATAAAAGGCTGAAGGAGTTGACAATGTTGAGATAGGGCCCCGCGATCCAGGGAATTCCTTTTTTAAACGCTTCATAAGCGATGCCGGTATTGTTTGTGACAATGCGTGTTGGCTGCACCGCTTCAAGGAACTCAACGGCAGCGGTGTAGTCCTCTCCGATAAGAACAGACGGGAACCAGGGCACAAGGGCTCTGTTGGATAGAAACAGCTCGGTGAGCTCAGAAAGGTCATGCTTTAAGCCACTGGGAAGCTGGAAAAAGAGGGTGGCAGAGGTTTTCTCACAGAGAGCCACATCCTCTTTGGAGGAGATCAGCACCGAAAGGGTGGGGGGGATGTCCTGTGCAGGCTGTTTTTTCAGGGCAGGGACCTCAATGGGGGCAATGATATCCTTGGACCCGTTTAAGATGAACAGGACCTTTTTTTTAATCGACGTGAGTTCTTTGTACGAGACAAACAGGCCACGTTGAAGATGCTCGACGTCTATGTCCTTGATGACATATTCTGTGTCGTTTAAGGCTTTGAATTTTTCAAAAAAAGCGGATCTGCTCAAGTGGTTTGCAGCGCTTTTGTTACCTGCCCGGGCAAGGGGCATGGCTGACGTCACGGTAAATGAGGCGTCCGGGGTGCTTACTGTAACGCTTAAAGGGGCACTCAACTCGCCTGAAATGGTGAGGGTCAGGGGCGGCTTGGCAGTGCTTAACCGGCTGATTTCATCTTTGGCACGGGCTGAGGCTTCCGCTTTCTCTTCATAGAACCTGATTCGGTTCTTTTCCATGACGTCAACCGTGGCGTAATTGTCGACCTCAGAGAGCTGTTTGATGGAATGGTCCCGGGGGTTGTCAATAAACATCTCCTTAGTGATATCGCCCTTCAAAAAACCGTTGGAAAAGTCCCGGTTGAACACCTTGGACAGATCGCTGTTGTCCGTGCTCAGCTTGTCTTGCTCTGAAAAACCTTGCAGCTGCTTTTTCCAGCAGTTCACCACCGTAAAGACGTAATCAAACTTCTTGATTCGTCCTTCAATCTTCAGGGAGTCAACACCCGCATCGGAGAGTTCCTTTACATCTAAATAGGCCGAGTTGTCCTTGAGGTTAAGGGGGTACTCTTTCCCTTGTGGGGTTGCCTCATACCTGTCTCTGCAGGGCTGGCTGCACCGGCCCCGGTTTCCCGATCTTCCTGCAAGGACGGAGCTTATGTAGCAAAGGCCCGAAAACGAGAGGCAGTAGGAGCCGTGGACAAAGACCTCCGTTGAGATATTGCGCGCATGCCCAAAGGTCGCCAAGTCCTTAATCTCATGGATGTTCAGTTCCCTGGAGAGATTGAAACGGTCTGCATTGAGCCTACTTAAAAATTCAATCTGACCGGTGTTGTGGGTGTTGAACTGGGTGGATGCGTGGACCTTGAGGCTTCTGAAATACTTGGAGAGCAGGTAAAAGACGCCCAGGTCCTGAACAATCACCGCGTCTATTTTGGTGTTGACCAGTTTGTTCAGCAGTCGAGCAAGGGCCGGGATTTCATTTTCCAGGATGATGATATTAAGGGTTAGGAACACCTGGCAATTGTGCTGGTGGGCCAGATGAACAATCCCGTGCAACTCTTGAAAGTCGATATTGGTCGCCCGGTCTCTGGCGTTGAACTTATCCAGCCCGCAGTAGATGGCATCCGCCCCTGCTGCGATTGCGGCTTTAATCGAATCAATATCTCCACCAGGGGCCAGTAACTCAAGGGGTCTTTTCATAGGATTGGTTGCAACTTACATGAATTCGGTGACAAGAAAAACGCTTCGGATGAGACGGTTTTTTAGCACCGGGGCTGGCTGCTGTCAACGGAGGGGGGGAGCGTGTCATTCTGTCATCTGGTCAAAGAGGCAGGAGATGCAGGTTGAGGTTTGTCAGCATGGGCATGCTTGGGGTAACGCTATTTGAGCACCGCACGTCTGTGCGGCACTCAAGCGACAGCGCTCGTTCTTGTGGATTGGTAAAAAACTCCGGTGCCTTGGGGGGTGCCAAGCGCAGTCCGAATTTTACGAACTGCCTGAAGACCACTTTTCGGTAAGAAGGGTTAGGGCGAAACAGCGGGAGCTGAGAACCTCAGGCAGTTCCTGACGATCTAAAAGCGTTATTGAGCATGACATTGGGTGCACTTCATTTAACAGCGATGTTAAAGATGCTCTGATAACGCTTGTGCCAGTAACATGCATTTAGGGAAATTTAGAAACACTGATTTCATCATGAAAGGATAATTGGAGTTATCCATGATGACGAATGCAACTGAAGGCATACCACCTTTATCAGTCCTGTAAATTATATAAATTTCACCATTGGTTCCTTTTATAACGCCCAGTGTTTTTTCTTCATCCGCTCCAGCATCTGTATTTTCGCTAATCAACTCTGTTCCTTTTTTTAAATAAGAAACAAGCTTGATGATTTCGAGTGACTCATCAACCGTTAAAACGGCATCACTGTACCCAAGATTAAATGTCCACGTGGACTTATCAATTATGTCCACCTGGAGCGTTGTATGTTCCTCATCCCCTTGCATCGTCAGGCCAGTGCCGCTTTGCAGGTATATATTCCTGGAAGCGGAGCATGCTGTCGTTATAATTAACGCACAGACTGTTAGTGTCAGTAAAATGTTCTTGGTCATTGAAAAGCTCCTGAAAATAGTAATGACAATATACAGCCAAGGCTGTTACCACCAAGCTATAACGGAGTCAAATAATGAAAATAAATAGTGCTGATGTTGTGAGATTTCATCCGGCTAAAGGGGGAGGTTACGTAGGGCTCACGCAAAAAATAAATGCAGAGGTTTCGCAGAAATGCCGCTGTGATTTGACACGAGGAACGAGGGTTAAAGCGCTGCGGCAATCAGCTTTCAAGGTGGCTCACCTTGCCGCCGGAGGCATCGCTTTTTGTATATTTTATTATTGCGTCGGCCCTAATAAGTATTTCATGACTCCGAAAGGTGTTCCAGTTGACTTACGGCCAGATCCGATTCTGCGTCTTGTAGAATGTCCTTTTGAAGGGCTTGCGCGTTTATCGTGAAATCAGGCTTTTCAAGGACCCTTGAAATTGCCTTGCGGATTTGATTGGGCCTGGCCTTGGGGCTCAGCTTCAAGCCGGCGCCATGGTGGGTAACAAGGGCAGCATTGTCTATTTGATCACGACCCATGGGCAAGCACACAAGCGGAAGCCCATGTGCCAGGGCTCGCATGACCGTGCCATGGCCGGCATGTGTTACAACAGCATCCGCATGGGGAAAGACTTTGCTGTGAGGAACGGCTGGCAATGCGATGATATTTTCGGGAATCTGAAAGGTCTCCCTGGCCATGGCGGGCCCCAGGGTAACAAGACAGCGAATGTCCATAGTGGAGACCGCATCAATAATGCGCTCCAGTGTGGCTCGCTGATTTTGAAACGTGGAAGACAGACCAACAACCACAAAGGGGCGTGGGTCACTTTCAGACCAAAGGTTTCCATCAAAATCAGACCAGGCAGGGTCATCCAGAATGGGTCCAACATAGCGGACATTGGCGGGCGCGGGTGTAATGGGGGCATCAAATGCTTTGCTTGTCTGCATCAGTCGTATATCTGCCTGATGATAGATTTTGTCTACGGATTTAAGCAGGGGCAGGGAAAACGCCTCACGTACCCTGTTCAATGGCGGTAAGTAGCGATTCATGACTTGATAAAAAAGAATGGTCAGCAGTTTGTCCCGTAAACGACCCATGTGGGAGGGGGCCGGGAGCAATCCCATACCGCCGGGTGGTCTCCCGGGCCCCGGCAGATATTCCGGCATATGAAACAGCGCGACCCGTTTGATCCCCATTGCCTCGGCGGCAACCAGGCTGCCCAGCATCATCAAATCTGCCACGACCACATCTGTTGGTTCATTCCTCAATGCATCCTGTGTTTCTTTGGCCACATCCATGGCCGGACGAATCATAATGTTGCTGATGGTGGGAATTGTAAATGGGGTGGCCTTCCAATCCTGAATGAGGTCAATCGTAGGGTCAGTACGCGTGAAGTACGTTTTAAATACAATGAACTCAGCACCAATCGCGCGAACGGACTCTTTCAAACAGGGTTCGGTGAGAACTCGCACCCGATGGCCGCGTTTGACCAGGCGAGAAGCCAAACCAAGCACAGGAGGGACGTTGCCGCCACCCTCCCAGGTTACAAACAAAAACGATCGTTTTGGTTTCATGATGATTCTCCACTGCTCTGAGATTAGATAACTTGCGGAGTAACTATTCAGCTCAATATTGCCTCCGGCGGCCCCGCCGGGGGCCAAACTTTTGAAAAGTTTGACAAACAGGTTTTAGGGCTCATCACCTATGGAGGCAGCAACCGGAAAGTTGTCGGGTCTTTTATTTCAAGCGTTTTGGTGGGTAGTGGGGGATTTCCAGTAAATAAGGCATGTTGCTGTTTGGGTGGATCATTTCATACGTTGGTGGGAAGGTCAAGCGTATGGGGTCTGGCCCCTGGTATTGTCTCTGAATACTGGCCAGGGAAGCATCAGGGTACCGCCCATGACAATACGAACATCATAGCCAATCGGTGGGGGGGGATACAGGCTATGGCGCTTCTGGCTGATCTTCGACGGTGTAATTGAATTCCATCTTCCATACCAAATCGTCTGCTTTTGAGGTGGAAAGCATGTCGTTTAATACCTCTTTGGACGAAAACAGGTCGGGGTTTCCTGCCTTTATGGCTACGTCGATGAAGTCGAAGGCCCCAGCCCCTTTTTTGGTCTTGCCTGCCACAACGGTTTTTACCTTTCCAAAAGGAACGGTGGGGTCGTAGAAGGCGACATGGGTCATGTCCGAACTCACGGTCCCTATAAAGAGGTCTTCGTGGTTGTGCATAACCTGACGGGTTTCTATGTAGGACACCTCATAGACTCTACCCCGAATTTCCACGCGTTGGGGGACGGCCACCCCTTCAAAGGTGACCTTTCGGAAGTAACCTCTCTCTGGGTCTGCTCCCTCCACCCGAATGGGAAAGACATCATCGCCTGAAACCAGCTGAGCCTTGACGACATTGCCTTCATCTGTGACCCAGAGCAGGTGCTTGAAATCTAATAAATCTGTGTTGGACGGGCCGATGGAGACCACGTTAAGCCCGTTTTCTTTTGCGATGAGCCTCACGCGCTGGCCGTGCCCCTCGGTCTGTTTGTTCTCGGATGTGTAAAGGGCGGTGTCCCCCACTTCGGCGCCGGGGTGAATGTAGAAGTGCTCATACACCGGGGCCTTCTTCAGGGTGGACATCACATAGCTCCTTGCCATGGACATGCATCCGGTAAGGGGGATGAGAAATATCAATGCAAGTGTCATGCGAACCATAGCCGTTGATCCTTTTGTGGGGGTGCAACGTTGCGTCTGGTAAGTGCCTTGTTTCCATGGGGCGGATGTCGGAATATGCTATTTGTTGCGCCACTTTATCTGGAACTCAATCTCTTCTTCGGTCCCTTCCCGTTCATGCTCAATATTAAATTCCGCCCGTACCGGGACGTATATTCGCTCCCCGGCTATCTGGATTTCAAATTTCGTTCCATGTTCAATGGCGTCGGCCAATCGTCTGAGTTTGGCAACGAACTCAGCGTTTGAATACCCTTTTTCAATATCGCGTTCTTCTTTCATCATGGGCTCCTTCGTCGTGTTGACTGTGTTTTAGGGGGTGAGTCAAGCAGCAGTTTAAATCAGTTATGCATCAGTTGTCCAGGTAAGGGCCGGTGCGATAGCTTTTCTGGGTAACGTAACTATTCAGCGCCCAAAAAACTGCCTCCGGCGGCAAGGGTGGCGAAGCCACTGTAGCGAAAAAACCTTGAAAGCGGGTAGCGGATGCGTTTTGCCTCTCGTTCTTCGGGATAAATATTCAAGTGCTGCCAATGCTCATTTTTTAAAACCTGTTTATCAAACTTTTCAAAAGTTTGGCCCTCGGCAGAGCCGCCGGAGGCTTGTTTTTATTTTTTCTCCGGTGCCGGCAGCATTTTGGCGATGATGCCGAGGAGCACCACGGCCACGAGGCCCAGGGCCGCGTAAAGACCCCAGCCCTTGCCCTGGAAGTGGTTGATCCAGTTGCCGGACCAGAAGGGCATTGTCACAGATGTTATGGCCTGAGCCTGGATGGGGGTGGGCAGGGTTTCCAGGAGCTTGGTTTGGACGAGGGAGAGGTCATACGTGGGGGGAGGAAGCGTGGGGTGACCACCGTAGAGGGTTAGGTTGCCGGGTTCGTGGGCAAGGAAGCAGATGGCAGGGGCGGTGTAAACGGCTTCCATGGCGCTAACGCTCAGGGGCTGGTTGTCATTGTGGTTGATGACGATGCGGAGTTGGTTCTGGTCCTTTGGGAAACGTGTGAGCGGGATCTTTAGGGTGGTTTTGTCGTCGCGGGTGTTCTTCCAGGGTTTGGTGGCCCAGGTTTCCCATCCCATCTGGCCGGGTTTGGGGCACTGAATGGTGACGGTGCGTTTGAAGATACCGGTGGTGGTGAGGTTCAGGGAGACCCACCAGGGGGAGGCCTGGGGCAGGGTGAGGTCCCAGGTGGTTTGGTTTACGCTTTCCTCGTATTCGGGGGCAAGGGAAAGCGAGATCTCGACGTTTTCGGTGCGATCCATGAAGAAGGGGATTTGGCTCTTGTCTTGGGCGAGGCGGATTCCGGTGCGGTTGGGGGCAAGGCTTGCTTCCATGGGGAAGGGGAGCCTGTAGTACCCGGGGGTGTCAATGGCAACAGCAGCCGTCCAGATGAACCCGTCGTTTTTAAAAGGGCCGCCTTTGAGCCGGTATTTGTCGGTGAGGGCGAGCTCAGTGAGGTTTGGGTTGAGCTCGGGTTTGGAGAAGAAGAGAGACTCTGCGGTTTTTCTGTTTTTCGAGCCGGGGCTCGAGAGGATTTTTGCCTTTTCTCCGGTGCCGGCAATGGCCATGTATTTTCCCGGTGTGTCGGCGGAAAAGACCAGGCGGGGGAGAAATAGGCCCACGGTAAACCCAGTGGGGGTTCCAAAGTACCTCCCCTGGGGATCGAGCTTGATAACCAGGGATTTCCCCTGCCACCTTCGACTGATTTTAAATGATAGCTCATTTCCCTTGGCGGTGACCGTGGAGATGGTGCCGTTTTGAACCGGCACAAAGGTTCGCTCTCCATTGATTATGGTTTCCCGGCCGATTTTCCAGTGTCCCTGAAACTGGGTTTCAGTGACAAGGTGTACGGACTCGATAAAAAGGCCGGAGCCGGGAAGCAGGGTCCGAAGCTCGGTGATCTCTCCGGATTCGGCGGTTTGGAAGTCGGGCGCAATGGTCTCTTCGGCGTAATCACGGCCCGCTGTTTTGCCAGATGCCGTCACCCGGTCCACAGGCAGGACTTTCATCTTAAACGTCTGATCAAAGCTGCGGAACCGGAGGCGTATTTTTGTGTACTGGCCTGCTTCGATGGCAATTTCAGCACGCGTCTGGCCCCCGGACCTGAAAAGCGCGGCGTTTTTGGCCAAAACAGCCCATGCGTTGTCCTTTTTTGCCTCCACGTCCATCTGGCCCACAAATTTATTGTCCCTGATGGTCACATGAAGGGTTTCAATCTGAGGCTTCGGGGCATCCCCCTCCCAGATAAACTCACCTTTATCCGTCAGCTCCATCCGCTCTGGCTTCAGGTTGAACCGAACCGTCTGTGAGGGCTCCTTCCAGAACAATTCAAATGACCGCTGATTTCCGTCCGGCCCGGCAAGGGCCAAATCAACCCGGTCATGCCCCCGCATGGTCTCCACTTCCATGAAAAGCTCCGGCGGCAACACCGCTTCTGTGATTCCCGGTTTGGCCGTATGAACATACGCTCTCGTTTTCCATTCCTCCTCGGCATGAAGGGGCAGGGCGGTGAAAAGCAGGGCAACAAGTATGAGAAAGGTCTGTGTTTGTTTCATGTCAACTCCGAATAAAAGAGCCTCAAAAGAATGCCTCCGGCGGCGAGGTGAGCCACCTCGAAAGCTGGTTGCGGCTATGCTTTGCCCCTCGTTCCTTGGGGCAAAGCGTAGCCGCGGTAACTTAGGACGTGTGTGGTTTTACCGTTGGCGTGTGGGCAACGGGAGTAGAAAAAGTGTGTGTGATTTATGTCGTTGTATCTAACACTATCTCAGCGAATGTGATCGACCCGAGGAACGAGGGTCGGGAGCATTCGCAACCTGGGGTCCAGGGGATTATCCTCTGGCCGCCGGAGGCTGCTGTTCGTTTTTTTGTTCGTCTCCATCGTCTTCCGAAAGAAATTTCTGATAGATGACGGAGACGAGGATCATGACGACGGCGAGGCCCACAAAGGAGCCGACGCGGTAGAGTTGGCCGAGGGACCAGAGGTCCCGGATGAATATTTTGAGGGACGTGACGCCCAGAAGGGCGATGGCGGCCCATCTGATTTTGGGGTCTTTCCATTTGACGCCCACGGTGAGGAGGCCAATGGAGAAAAGCATCCAGCCTATGCTGTAGGCGAGTTGTTTGGAGAGGCTTCCGTGGGTAAGGAAACTGAAGTGGTCGCCTTTGGAGGCAAAGAAACTGGCGATTTCAATGTTGAGGATACAAAAGCCTGTGAGGGCCAGGCTTACCCCCCAGAAAGTTTTGGGTGCAGGTTTTGGCAGGGGCCAGGGGGTGGCCCAGGGTTTGGCGGTGAAGAAGGTCAACAGGGCCAGGACGCCTGCGTAGAGCAGGGTGGGGGTGTTGACCAGCGGGGTCATGAGGCCGAAGGCGGCGCTGAAGCGCAAGGGGAAGGTGAGGCTTTTCACCAGGCCGATGAGAATGAGAGTAAGGCCGGTGATCCGGAAAGGGCGGTCCAGGCGTTTGGGCCAGAGGAGCATTCCGGTGCCGTAGAGAATCCAGACGGCAGCCGAGGCCACGGCCCGTTGGGGCGTTTGGCTGAAGAAGGGGCTGAAGGCGTGGCCGGTGGCAAGGGTGGTGCTGGACGCAAGGGCGAGGAGCATGAATCCGGCCAGGAGGAGAAAGGCCAGAAAGAGGTTTCGGGTGAGTCCGTTATAAGCGCTCCACGGCTCTTTTTTTAATGTGAACCAGGCCATGGCGATGAGAATTAGATAGATAAAGTGGGCCGGGTTCACGAAGGGGGCCATGGTGGCGATGGCTTCGGAAAGCAGCACGGGCAGAAGGAGAAGGCCGGTGCTGCCGGAGATGAAGAGGATGAGGCCGGCGATTCTCATGGCGATGTGCAGGCGTGAGATGCGCCAGGTGATCGCCCCGAAGCCTGTCCAGGCAAGAGCGTAGGTGGCCCAGTGGATAAAGTCCCGGTCGGGAATGAGCGTGAAGGCCTCGCCGGGGCCGGCAAAGAGGTCGGCGATGGCGAGGTTGACGAGGTAGAACCCGGTGCCGAGGCTCATCCAGAGAAAGGTGTTGGGAAGATCCATGCGGCCCAGTTTGCGATTTGGCCAGGGGCTGAGCTTCACGGCAGCACCAAGGGCTGCGGTGCAGGCGGCAACGGAGAAAAAGGCCGGATTCAAGAGGGGAAGGCTTTCCGCTTCTTTCATGAGGGGCAGGGCGGTAAAGAGGACCAGGAGGCCGCAAGGGGCCATAAAGAGAGCCACCCACCTGAGGCCGGGGTGTTCGATGCGTCGGTTGAGCCAGAGGAGAAGGGAGGCTTCAAAGACGAGGGCAACGCCGATCCATCCGTGGGGGAGAAGAAGCACGGGGAGGGTGGATAGGTAGAAGAGCAAGGCTCCGCCGTGAAAGGCGAGGATGCTGTTTCGGTGTGGGGTATTCTCCAGCCTTTTTAACAGGATTGCCACGGGGGCGAGTTTTAACAGGGCCGGGACAAGGGGAATCCATCCGGAGAGGTCTCCGGGCCAGAGGCGTTTGGCGGCGTAGAGAACAAAGAGCATTTGAGCGACTTCAAAAAGGGCGGTGCTGTTCCAGATGCCGTGCCATTTTTCCCGCTCCTTGAAAAAGAGAAAGGGAAGGGTGAGGGCGGCGAGGAAGAGGCCGGAGGACCAGGTGACGGCTGAAAAAAGGATGTTCGCGTCTCCGTGGCTGAAGACCCAGATCGATTGGGCGGTGGCCGCAGCCAGGATGGCGATGATGCCGGAGGGCTGAAAGCCCAGCCTTTTGCTGAAGAAGAGGGAGAGGGCGAGAAAGGAGACCAGGGTGACCATGCCCGCGTGTGGGTAGTGGGGGTGCATGACGGCAAAGGCGGCGCCCAAGAGGAGAAAAACACCCACGGACGGGGCAGCAGTAAGCCATTGCTCCATGTTGGGCAGGCTCATTTTTTTTTCCGATGTCGCAGGGATCTTCAGGGTGGCGGTAATTCTGGGGATCACCTTGATAAAGGCAATCATGGCGGCCACAAGGAGGGACCCGGCAACAAGGAGAAAGAGGAAGAATCCGAGTCCGATAAACCCTGGGGGCATGGAGAAGAGCCAGAAGAGGCCGCCTCCGATAAAGAGAAGGATGAGCAGCAGCACCTGGAGGAGGGCCCCGATGACCAGGCTTACCCCGATCCCCACCAGCTGAAGGGCGAGCATCACAGGCCAGAAGAGGATGCTCTGAAATGGCGTGCCGAGAAGGGCCAGAAGGGAGGCTGCCACCACGGCAGCGGGGAAGAGCTTCAGCCAGAGTAGCATGGAGGCGCTGTGGCCGTGGCGGGCCATGAGGGCGATGGGGCCGAGTCCACCGGTGACACCGTAGATAAGAAAGAGGAGGTAGCTCACCGAAGCGTTTTCTGCATCAAATCGCGTGGCGGCCCAGGCAAGGGCCGGGATGAAGGTGAGGACCGAAAAGGGAGCAACCCTCGGGTGCCACCCTTTGTTTTGAATCCCCAGGGCCAGGGCAGCTGCGGAGGCTGCGGTGATGATGAGCAAGGGGTGCCAGCCTGACCTGTCAAGGATCATGGCCAGTGCCACTGCCAGTGAGGGCAGGAAGGAGACAAATCCTGCCCACCGGACAGACTGGTTCTCTTCCTGCATGAGGTCGTCAGGTGCCAGAAAGAGGGCAAAGAGGATGGGGATGGCGCTCCACGTTACGGCCATGGAAAGGGCGGAACTTGAACCAAAGGTGGCAAGGGTGGCGCATCCCGCAGCGAACAGGGTGCCTGCCGCGGCAACGAAGATCAGAAGCGGTGAGGCCAGGTAGCGTGAGACCCGTTGGAGGCCCGTGCTGACGACTGCCAGGTAGACAAAGAGCAGGATGAGGCTGCCCCGGCCGGTGCTCACGAGAAGGGGGGTGACAAAGGCACCCATGGCACCCAGAATCGAGATGGAGATGCGTTTGTAGAAGCCCGAGAGGGCAAAGGCCGTGGCCGATATGAGGGAAAGAAGGCCAAATCCCATGGGTTTTGGAATGTATTGGTAGTAGAGGGTGGCGGCAAAGGCCACGCTGTAGAGAACGCCGATACCGCCTGCGGCAAGGGTCTGGCGCAGGATGTCATACCGGTCGGTTTTGATGCGGCCTGATGAGATTAGCAGGGCAATGCCCGTGACCGCCCCGATGGCAAGGCGCAGCTGGGCGGGGATGAGGTTGTTGTCGATGGAGTACTTGACGAAGAACCCCGCAGCGATAAAGAGGGCCAAACCGCCGAGCCAGGCAAAGAGACGGGTGCCTGCAAAGAGTTCCCAATCGACGTTCTCTTTGAAGCTTTTCCACTGGGAGGCCCAGGTGGATTGGGCGGCGCGGGGCGCTTTTTTCGGGGCCGGAGTCTCGTGTTTTGGCGTGGTTTCGATGAAAAGGGCAGGCGGAGAAAGAAGGGGTTTTCGTGATTTATAACGCTCTCGGCCCGCTTTTGCGGGGGATGACACCGCGGCTGATACGTCTCTTTTTTCAAGGATCATCTCCGCCATCGGCGCCTCTTGGGCGCGGGGCGGTGCAGCCTTTTCAGCCTTCGTTACGGGTTGCTCCGCTTTTCGCTTTTCCGGCTCAGCCCGGGTGGCGTACAGGCGCTGCACGTCTTTTTCCAGGGCATCAATGCGCTTTGAGAGCTCTTTGTTGATGCTGTTCAACTTGATGAAGATGCAGATGGCAAGAATGATCAGAATGATGAGGTACATGGGGCTCCGGGGTTTTGCCAGTGAGTGGTGAATAGTAAATTGAGTTTTGAACTGTTGGGCTCCGTGAGAAACAGCCTACAGGCAATGTGGCATCGGGAAGACGTAAAAAAAAATGGCCTCCGGCGGGTCGCTTTTTGAAATGAACTCCGAAAACTTTCCGGTTGCATCCCCCTTTGCCGCTCAGCCCCGTCGGGGCTGAGCGGCAAAGGGGGATGCTTGCTCGTTCATTCGAATACTGTTGGTAAGCCAACCCCTTCAAATGAACAGACATCATTATCAAGATCTGTTTGTCAAACGTTTCAAAAGTTTGGCCCCCGGCAGGGCCGCCGGAGGTGATTTTAAGCTGAATAGATACTAAATGTGTTTGGTATGAGCTATTGGCGTTAGTTGCAATTCATAACACTGCTGCCGCTGGGGTGGAGATAGTAGCTGCAATTGCCATCGCCGCCGGTGCTTCCAAATGGTGTTCTTCTGGTATAGCCATACCCGTCACTTTTGGGTTTGTTCCGGGCCGCCTGGTATATATTGAAAAGAGGTGGCCCCCCTTCGTACCCGCCAATTCCCATGGCGTTCAACCAGTATCGTCCTGCTAACACATACCCAAATAAACCTCTCAGGTAGTCAACTTCCCTAGGGTGAAGTTCACGCCCGTTGATAAATACCTGAGTGCCACCACCCGATGCATCTGCTTGCAACGGTCCCCCTAAATCAAGCCCCGGCCAGACTTGCCCCACTGTGGGGCCGCCTTGCATCCCCCACAAACCTGAAATGTCGTCATACCAATACGTCCCAGGGGGGATTGTCACCTGGCCTGACATCCCAAACTGGCTTACGATGGCCTCAATTTCTGCGTTACTTACTTTTCTTCCATTGATAATTATATCTGACGTACCCCCAAATACCATAATTGCAGAAAGAAGTATAATAAGTACCATGAAACCAATGCATATGTTTTTCATAGTATCCCCCCCTGATTGTTTTGGCTGGGCTTGATTTTTAGTTATTTGGGCGATTTGGAGGGCGTGTCTGTGGATCTGTTTTAAATGACTATAAAGCTCATGGCCATTTTAAGGAAATTTCAAGGTCGAGGAACGACGAATCAAGAACCAGTCCCAATTACCTGGCTGCCTGAAGGGAGGTGTCTGACCGTTGCCCTTCTTGCCCCATTTTACGGCAAGAGGGCTTTGCGATCAATGCATGTTAAAGCAGGCGTCATGGGTTGCTGTCTTGAATTGTCATCAACGCAGTTATTGGAGGGGTCTGGCTGTCCGCAGGATGGAAAGATTTCGCCAAGCTTTTCGAATCATTTGCCGCAAAGCGAGTCTGTCATGATCTTGTGCTGCTGGTTGATATAATGTCGGACGTGTTTTTTATTTTTCTTTTTGGCGAAACCTTTTCATGAAATCAGAATGTAATGGTGATTTCGTAGACCCCCTCGCTCATGGTGACGGTGCAGCTGGTGCCCAACTTCTTGAAGACGGTCAGCATCTGCCGGTTGGAGCTGAGTACATCGGCGGTAAACCCCTTTAACCCCCTCTCCTTGGCGATGTCTGTGAGCATGTTCAGCATCCCGGTGGCGATGCCCATATTCTGGAACGCTTCGTCCACAACAAAGGCCACCTCGGCGTACCCTTCCTTTCGTCCTTTTACAAACCGGCCTTCGGCCACCACACGCTCTTTGTCCGCCCTGCCCGTGAGGCCTACAATCGAGATGGTGTCGGTGTAGTCGATGTTGACGTACTCCTGCATTTTCGCGTGGGGCATGGCGGTGACGGGGGTGAAGTAGCGGTAATAGACGGCGGTGTCGGAGAACCGGTAGAAGAGCTTGCGCATGCCCTCTTCGTCGGAGGGGCGGATGGGGCGGAAGTTGATCACCTGGCCGCCCTTGAAGGTGCGGGTGCGCTTGATCTCCGACGGGTAGGAGTGGGCGGAATTTTCCAGGAAAATCTGGTCGGGGTAGAGGATCCGATTCTCCTTGGCCGAGGTTACGAGGGCGGCCCGGTCCTCGGGGTGGGCGATCTCTATGAGGGCCTGTGCCCGTTCGCGCACGGTACGGCCCTTGAGGCTCGCCACGCCGTATTCGGTGATGACGAGGTCCACGGATTCGGGGACGGAGAATTGGTTGGGGTAGTTGTCCACGCTGCAGGTGATGTTGGCCTTGCCTTCCAGGTTCCGGCTGGCCAGGGCAAAGATGGTGCAACCGCCCCGGGAGATTTCGGCGCCGTTGAAAAAGTCGATGACCTCCGAGGGGCCGGTGGCGATGTTGCCCTTGCCGGTATGCAGGACGAAGCGGCCTTTCAAGTCCACTTTTCGTGCGTGGACGATGGTGACCACCGAGGGGTTCTTGCCGATCTGCATGGGGCTGAAGACCCGGTTGATGGCCTGGAACTCCACCATGGGGTTTCCGTCGAGCCATTTCAGGAGCTCTGGGGACCCCAATGCGTATGAGGTGAGGGACTTGCCCTGGTAGATTTTCTTGTTTCGGTTGGTCACCGCGCCACTGTTGATGAGGTCCATGAGGGCGTCGGTGACAAAGGGGCTGTGGATGCCCAGGTTTTTCTTGCCGCGAAGGTGGCGGGGCAGGGCCTCGAACAAGGGGCCGATGGAGTAGGAGAGGCAGCTTCCGTCTTCGATGACCGAGGCGACCTTTTCCGCTACCACGTCAAAGACTTCGTCCACGGGCCAGCGGTCGAAGACGATGGGCGGGTCGTCGGAGAGGACAAAGCAGTCGAAATCGGAGATGGGCACGAAGGTGTCGCCGAAGGTGCGGGGGACGCTCTCGTTGATCTCACCGATGACGATTGATGCCTTGTCGATGGCCTGTCGGGCCACGTCCACGGCAGTGCCGAGGCTGCAGTAGCCCGAATCGTTGGGGGGAGAGACCTGGATTACCGCCACATGGACGTCGATGCGGTCTGAGGCAAAGAGGTTGGGGATCTCCGAATAGCGGCTGGGGATATAGTCTACCTGGCCTTTGGAGATGGCCTCGTCGGCCAGCCAGCCGGAAAAGAAGGTTTTCAGGCGAAAGCGATCGGCGGCGAACCGTTCGGGGCTCACGGCGTCTCCGAAGCTGATGATCTGGATCAGCTCCAAGTCCTGGATGTTGGGGGCAGAAGAGGTCATGAGGGCGCGGACCACGGTGCGGGGCTCGGCCGCTCCGGTTCCGAGGAAGATACTCATTCCGGGTTCGATATCTTCCAGGGCCTCATCGGCGCTCACGATCATCTCTTGAAGCACTGTGGAGTAGTCTCGTACCATGGGCAACCTTTTTACGAACGCATCTTTCATTATCAACGCGGGATCTCTACCGGAACGATACCTGTCAGGCCAGGCACCGCTTTGGTGATCATTGTTTTATTTAAGGTAGTCGTTGCCGGAGGGAAAAGAAAGCAAAAAGTGCAGGTAAAAGGGAGATCTTGCTTGCTGTCAGGCGGGGACAGGGGCGACCTCATCATAAAGGAACGCCCCGTTGCTGTGTGGCATACAAGGTGTGGGTCAGGCTTGAGCGGGGTGGCGCCGTTTTTTTTCGGTGGCCAGCTCTTCGAGGCGAGACTCGACCCAGGCGCGGAGTTTGCGGTTTTTGTCGAAGCTTTCCGAATGGTAGTTCAGGACCCACCAGAGTTTGTTGAGGGCCTGGGGATCGGACTCATATTGGGAGAGGACCACACTCATGGCTTCATGGCTGTGGGTGCCTCGGGTCATCTCTTCGTAGAGGTCTCGACAGGATCGGATGGTGTGGGGTGAAAGTTGGAGTGAGGTGATGGTTGTTTTACTGATCATGATAGCCTCCCGCAGGTTAGAGGTTTATACCGTATCCTGTGTGACGCATGATGTGGGCGGATTATCCCACCCGAGGTAAAGCAGCAGTGGTACAGGTTCCGGGGGGTAACCCATCATGCGTGGGCCGTCCACCGGGGAAATTGACAGCAGGGGGCGGAGCGGGAACGCACCGGTGGCTGCGGTGTCAAGTTGTGTGATGTCCTGATAATGGGCCGTTCGGTGGGAACTTGGAGTCCGGCGGGGAGAGCCCACCAGGCAGTTGATGAGTTTAAGTGTAGGACTGGGGCAGGCGGGGTGTCTATAGGGGATCCTCCCGGTTTGGTCGGGAGTGCTTGGGGACCCGTTCCCTGAAGAGCTTTCCCCTGATTATTTATTTTATTCCTGAAGTTTATCCAAGGGGATGTCCAGAACCAGTCGGAAGCCGGTGTAGCTGCTTTTGTCGCCCGCACTGTCGCTGTTGCGGTGAGCTCCCCGGATGGTGTCTATGCCGTGGAACCAGCTGCCACCACGGCTGACGCGGAAATCGCCGTTCAGGGGGCCCTTGGGATCTTCGGTCACAGGGGCATCGGGGTAGGGGCCGTACCAGTCGCTGCACCATTCAGAGACGTTGCCGTTCATGTCATAGATGTTCCACAAATTGGAGTGCCGTGTGCCCACGGCGTGGGGGGCTCCACCGGAATTCTCACGGTACCATGCGTAGGTAGAGGCCGCGTTGCCGGATTGCTCCCAGGGGTCGATGGTGCCGGTGCGGGCGGTGTACTCCCACTCAGTCTCCGTGGGGAGCCGGAAGCGCCCTTTGCCTTTGTGCAGGGCGTTGAGTTTTGTAATGAAACGCATGGCCTCCTGCCAATAGATATTTTCCACGGGGCAGTCGCCGCCGCAGAAGGGGAAGGCAGATGGGTTGTCGCCCATGACGGCTTCCCACTGGGCCTGGGTCACTTCGGTGGTCTGCATGTAAAAGGGACGGGAGAGTTTCACCCGGTGAGGTACCTCATCGGGGAGTCGCCCCGGTGTCCCCTTGGCACTGCCCATGTCAAAGGGTCTGGGCGAGATGAAGACAAAGCGCATGCCGGGCAGGGGGCCCTCCACCGCATTGCTCAGGGCCATGAGGATACGGGCAGAGGGGAGCTCTTCGGCTTGGATGCGGGCAAGGCGGGTCACGGCATCAAAGGGGGCGGGAGAGCCCACCTTGAACCGGGTGAGGGGGGTGCCCTCGGGGTCAGTGACAATAAAGGCGGTGAGGCGCAGTCGCACTCCGTCTTTCCCTGCGGGCTCCGGGCTGTAGTGGGGGAACACCTTGAGGTCGTGACGAAGCTGCCAGACGGTTTCGGCCCGGTCCCGGTCCGGGTAGGGCCAGGTATCCCGGTAGAGGGTCCCTTTGTGGTTGATGGTGACGGGGAAATGGAAGGCGTCGGCATTGGGCCGTTGCACGGTCACGGTGGCGGATTCGCCGGATACGAGGCACCCCTCTGCCTGGATTTTGTTGATGGTCTTGGCCATGGGAGAGAGGCGTTCAACCTGAGCTTCCAGCCAGGCCACTTCACTTTCCGCCACCTGAATGCGAAGGCCCCCCAGGCGCTCGATCTCGGCAAGGGCTTGTCGGTTTGCCTCCTGAACATCGGCCAGGGCCTTGCGGTGGCGAACCATGCGCTTTTTGTACTCTTCTGTGGTCTCGAACATCCCCTTGGGGGCTTCCGGTTCCGGAGCGTCCATTTTGAGGCTGTTGAGCTTCAGGTAGTAGGCTCGCTCAATGTCCCGCAGGCGACTCTGGAGTTGGGCGTCGAGTCTCTCGCGTTCGGTGCGGTATCGCTGAAGGGTTTCGGTCAGTTCGGGCAGGACACGGGAGCTGGGTTCGGGCAGGTCGGCAACGGCAGGGCGTAAGGCGACAAGCTGAAAAACGACGGTCAAAAACAGGATCAATCGAGGCATAGTGGGGCTAACTCTTCTGGCTGACGGTGTGTTGGTGACGAATGCGGTGGAGAAAGGCCAGAACATCGTCAATCAGTTGACCCTCAGGGGTTTCTGGGGCGGTGGTGATGCCCAGGGTGTACCCCCCGACGGGAATGACAATAAGAGACGTCGAGTCACCACGGACGGAGAAGCAGGTGGGAGGGGCAAGGGGCCTCTCTTTTGTTGTCTCTGCACTCTGCTTGGCAATACGCCCCAGATCTTTGTAAAAACCGTCCGTGTAATCGTCGTTTCCCGCCATACGGCGGCCGTCTTTGGAGACAAGACAATAGGAGGTGACACCCTCGATGCGGGTGATCTTGATAAAGTCCAGTATGGTGGTCATGGCATCTCCCCTCCTTTTGTTATCCTTTCGCCGGATGCGAGGATCCCTTTAGCTTTTTCGGCATAAAGGCTTCGTTTTGACGGATCGGCGATGGTGGCGGTAATGATGGTGGAGAAATGGTGCAATCCGTCATGGGAGGGGTCCTCCAGGTCGATCCACTCATTGACTGCTTTATGGAAGATGGCCTGGGGCGGTTCCCCTGACACCTCTTCGAGAAGCCTCATCAGCGGAACGAGCCAGGGGGCCAGTTCACCACTCATCACGTCATCGGGGGTGAGGATGGAAAAGACCTCGTCCTCCAACTCCTCGTCGGTTTTTGGCAGGCCCTGGGTGGCCTCCTGGAGAACGTCAAAGATTGCGCCATCGCATTCCCGTTGGTGATGCACGGCAAGGACCCAGTTCAGGCGCAGGGGCCGAAGGGTGACACAGGTGGCACCGAAGGAGAGGCTCACCTCACGGCTGTCGGGGAGCAAACCGGCCGCGTCATGGTACAGACGGTTGAGATGGTCTGCAGGACAGGCGGGTGGCTCATCCATGGCGTGTGAATGGGCATGGGCCACGACTTCGTCCGGGGTGATGACGAATAGGCCCAAAACAGATGGGTTTTCACTTAAGACGGCATTTATCGTGTGCATAGTATCCGGACCGGGCAGGGTCGTGGGGACGAAGGCATTTACAGGGGGCGTTTCTGGGCAGGGACTGTCCCTGTTTTCCATCAACGGGAAGCTGTAAGAGTATCCGCCCGGGAACCTCTGAGTTGAAATCGTGAGAATTCTTGATAGTCACACAAAAGTGTACTATCTCAAACCATCTTGAATCCGTTGTCGGCGAGCGTATGGAAGAAGTATCTGGGCTTTTTCTCTCTTTCTATTAAATCCGTCGCTACTTTTGCCGATAGAGGGATTATATATGAACGCTTTGAACGAGTCAAACGAGTGATTGCCCGGTGGGTGGAAGAATACCGTGATGGTGGTGGGCGCCGACGGTAAGATTCATGTCGGCTATGTCGCAGGAAGGGGGTGCGGATGCATATTGATCAGTTTGATGTGGGGCTGATACCACCGCTGTTGTCTGTCTATTTTGGTGTGTGCCTCTCCCTTCTCGCCTTTGCCAGGAGCCGGCATAATAAGGAAAATATTCTTTTTACCCTCCTTTGCCTTTTGACTTCGGTAAGGCCCGCACAGTATCTCATTCAGCACGTTGTTACGGATGTCGGGGTTCTGATGCAGGTGGAACGGGTCATCCTTGTTGCCTACGCGTTTCTGCCTTTTGTGGGTGTTCTCTTCTTTCACGGGGTTCTCAAGGTGAGCAAACCCCTGCTGGAGAAGGCGG
Source organism: Desulfolunaceae bacterium (assembly GCA_942491485.1). GTDB lineage: Bacteria > Desulfobacterota > Desulfobacteria > Desulfobacterales > Desulfolunaceae > Desulfoluna. The sequence goes on from CALOAX010000001.1 coordinate 44,830, forward strand.
TTTTTGTCGCCAGCCTGGCCATGGGAGCTGCCTCCCTCGGGCCGTGGTTTCTCTCGGGGCTCCACACGTACACCTGGGGTGTCATCGGCAAGGCCGGGCCTTTGTTTCCCCTCTATGTTCTCTACGCCGTGGTCTCCCTCGGTTACATGCTGCACTGCACCTTCACGGCCATGAAAGCCCAGCAGGATGCCGAGATGCGGCTCAAGCAGCGATATATTTTCGCCTCCCTTCTGGGGGGGGTGTCCCTTCTTCTGGTGACGGGGCTTACCTTTATCGGAAACCCCATGTACCCAGTCTCCAATTTCATGTTTGTCCCCATGGCGATCATGGCCTACGGTGCCTTGCGCCATCGTATCCTCGATCTCTGCACCATTGTGCACCTGGCTCTCTACAGGCTGGCCTATGCCGTGGTGCTTCTCGTTCCCAATGTCATGGTCTTTCTCCTGATAAAACCCCTGCTTTTCAGGGAGAACACCTTTGCCTCCCTCGTCCCCATATTGATTCTTTGGTATTCGGTGAACCACCTGTACGTCACGCGGATTCACCCCGGGGTGAGCCGGCGTTTCAATCGAAACCAGTACCGGCTGAAAGCAGCGGAAAGTAAATTTGCACGGGACCTCCTTATCTTGCGTGATACCCGGAGCCTGGTGGCCGAGTTCGGGGAGTTGGTGCGTTCCACCCTCCTGTTTGGATCCATCCGATTTTTCTTCGCCCCCGCCGAGGATCCGGGGCGCCTGACAGACATGGACGGGGAAGCTCTTGCCCTGACCGAAGGGACCATGTCCTGGCTAGTGGAGGTGGATCGCCTTATCGATCGCTACCTGCTCAGCTCGGACTGGGTCTCGCCTGAAAAGGGCGTGCGCAGCGATCTCATGGATCTCTTTGAAGAGTATGACGGAACGTGCGGGGTCCCGCTGGTTCAGCACGGTCAGCTCATCGGGCTGGTGGTGTTTGCCGACAAGCAGGGCGGTGTGCCGGTGACGCCCATGGAGATTGACTTCCTTGAAAAGGTGAGTCGATATCTCTCCATTGCCCTCTACAACTCACGGGTTTACCAGGCTGTCACCTCCCTGAAGGATCAGCTGGAGCTCCGGCGTCGTGAGCTCTCCAAGGAGATTCTGGAACGCCGTCGCGCCGAGGAGAGCCTTCGGAAGAGTGAAGCGCGTTACAGGCTTCTGGCCGATAACATCCTTGATACGTTTGTGGTGGTGGGGGTGGAGAGTGAAGCCGTTCAGTACGCCAGTCCGTCGTGTAAGAAACTGACAGGGTACCAGGCCGAGGAGGTCGTGGGTGAAGGGTTTCGAGACTTTTTGACGGAAAGTTCCAGGAGAGAGCTGGCCCGGGTGGTTCCACCTCCGCAGGAAGGGGGGGGCTTTCTGGCAGAGCTGGAGCACAAGCGAAAAGATGGAGGCACCGCATGGGTGGAGGTGTCCGGTCATTTTATTGCCACCGGAGACGGCCGCATGGAAGTGGTTGGGCTGGCCCGGGATATCTCCGAACGCCGGGAGGCGGAGATGGAGAAGGAAGAGCTGCACCAGAAGCTGAGGCAGGCCCAGAAAATGGAATCCATCGGGGTGTTGGCCGGCGGCATTGCCCACGACTTCAACAACATTCTGATGGCCATTTTGGGGTACACCCAGCTTGGGGCCATGTATCTCGGAGAGAACGATGGTGAGGCCGCAGGGGTCGTGGCTCAGATTGAAAAGGCGGGCATTCGCGCCAAGGAGCTGGTCTCTCAGATCCTTGCATTCAGCCGTCAGAACGAGCAGAGCCGTCGTGCCGTGGATTTTGTGGGGATTACCCAGGAAGCCCTGGCGCTTATTCGTCCCACCCTCCTCTCTGAAGTGGCGATTCACAGCGAGTTCCCTGAGGAGTCGGCCATGGTGGTGGCCGATCCGGTTCAGATTCATCAGATTGTGGTGAACCTCTGCACCAACGCCCTTCATGCCCTGGAAGAGGGCGGGGGAGGGGCCATCCAGGTGTCGGTGGGACGCACCGTCCTGGATGCGGGGGAAGCCCGGCGATACGGCTTGGAACCCGGTCCGTTTGTGGCCTTGCGGGTGTCGGATACAGGGCGCGGGATGGACGACGATGTCCGGTCCCGTATCTTTGAACCCTATTTTACCACCAAGGGGGCGGGAAAGGGTACCGGCATGGGGCTGGCTGTGGTTCAGGGCATCATTTTAAGTCACAACGGCGCGGTGGTGGTGGAGTCCCGCAAGGAGAACGGAAGCACCTTTTCGGTATACCTTCCCGAAGCCGAAGGGGTGACGGAGCCCCGGCCTGCGGCGGGCGGGGCGGACAAGGCCTGTGGCGGCCGCGTTCTATTTGTGGATGACGAGACCATGCTGGTGGAGCTGGCCGGTGAGGCGTTGAGCCGTATGGGCTTCGACGTTGTGGCCATGGACGATCCCGAAGATGCCCTGGCGCGGTTTACGGAAAACCCCGGAAGCTTTGACGTGGTGGTCACCGACATGACCATGCCACGGATGTCGGGGCTGAAGCTGACAGAGAAGGTCCGGGGCATGAACCCGGAGGTGCCGGTGATTCTCTGCACGGGCTTCAGCAATGACCTCGTGGGTCGAAGGCACGAGGACATGGGGGTCTCGGAGGTTCTTTTCAAGCCGGTGCCCATGAAGGGGCTGGCAGAGACCATTCACAGGGTTCGCAGCGGTCAGCCCGCTGTGGGTCAGGGAGATCAGGGGCAGGGATAACATGCAGATTGGACGTCGTCGGCCCTTGTAAATTCACAGGTGCTGAACAGTTACCAACCGAAGAAATTTATGGCAGGTACGTGCCGGGTACGGCACTGCAACGGACAGGACCACCATGAGAGATGCGCAACTGATATATTTATTACCGGCGGCACTGACGCTTTTCACCGGCCTTTTTTTGGCGGTGATTTCCCTGGTGAAGGGTCGGTTTCGGACGGAAAACTTCCTTTTTTCCCTGATCTGCCTTCTCTGGTCCCTCAATGCCGTCTTTTATTTCGTCCAGCAGGTGGTGCCCGTGGGGATGGCGGTGGGCTTTGAGCGGTTGCACCATGCCCTTTATGTCTGGATTCCCCTTGCGCACCTCCATTTCCTCTACCGGTGGCTTGACTTGAGAAATGCCCGGGTGGAACGGGTGACCCTCGGAGCCTCCCTGGTGCTTTTTGCGTTTAGTTTAACCCCTTGGTACGTGCAAGGGGTGCATACCTATTCCTGGGGAGTGGTGTCGGACGTTGGGCCTTTGTTTTACGCAAGCCTGGTCTTTTTCAGTGTGATGGCGGTGTACCTGATCCGCCTCTGCATGCGGCGCATGGCGCTGGCCCTCTGTGCGGATGAGCGACGGACCTTGTACGTGGTGACCGGATCTCTGGTGGCATCGGCGGTTCTGGCCGCCCTGAACGTGCTTCCGTTTAAAGGGGTCCCCCTCTATACTCCGGGCAACTATATCTTTTTACCCATGCTGGGGTTGGCTTATGCCGTGTTCCGGTATCGGATGTTGAATATCGCCACCCTTCTTCACCTCTCCCTGGTCTGGGCTGTGGTCTCCTCCCTGATTCTTGTGCCGAACCTGGTGATGCTCTATTACCTGCTGCCCAGCTTCAGAGCCCTTGGGGCGCCCACCCTTTTCCTTTTTTTTCTCAGCTGGTTTTACCTCAACTATCGCTACTCGAGAACCATTCAGCCGGTCATCGACCGCGTCTTCAGCAGGCAGCGGTTTGATTTGAAAAAGGTCGAGTCGCATTTTTCAGAGAACATTCTGCTCCTGCGGCGTACCGATGAGATGATCAACGAATTTCGTCGAACCGTGGAAGTGACCCTTCGTATTCGCGGCATGGTGTTCTTTACCCGAACAGGAGAGGGATTCCTGGAGGAGCAGACCGGTCGGGCGCTGGAGTTGTCGGAAGCGACCCACCGCTGGCTCTCCCTGCTGCAGGTCCCCCTGGACCGCCGCGAGGTGGAGAGGCGGGCCAAGAGTCGCGAGGTGAGAAGGGAGGTTGTTGCCCTCCTTGACCAGTGCGGGTGTGCCTACATTGTCTCTCTCTCCCGGTACGGCGAGCTTCTCGGTCTGGTTCTTTTTCCCGAGAAGGGGGACCACTCGCGCATCACCCTCCGGGAAGAGCGTTTTATCAGCCGCATCAAGGAGTTTGTCTCCATCGCCCTGTACAACTCCACGGTGTATCAGAACCTGAGCCGCCTCCAGGAGGAGCTCTCCCGGCACACCGATGCCCTGGTGGACGAGGCCGCCGAGCGAAAGAGGGCCCAGGAGGTGGCCGAACAGAGTGAGACTCGCTATCGGTTCCTTGCTGAGAACGTGATGGACACCATTGGTATTTTGAGCATCGACCCCCTTGTTTTTACCTATTTGAGCCCGTCGGTGGTGAAGCATTTGGGGTACGAAGAAAAAGAGCTCATCGGTGAGGATGCAAGGAAGGTGTTGCCCCGGTACTCGGAGCGGGAGATTCGCTCCCTGCTGAGCCATGCCCTGGCGGCACCCCGAGGCCACTACAAAGACGCCTTTATCTACGAAACGGAACTCCGTCGAAAGGACGGTTCCCGGGTGTGGAGTGAAATCTCCGCACGCTTTTTACGGGACAAGGAGGAGAAGGCCCGGGAGATCCTTCTGGTGTCCAGGGACATCACGGAGCGCAGGCACCTGGAGCGTGAGCGCGAGGGGCTACAGCACAAGCTCAGGCAGGCTCAGAAAATGGAGTCCATCGGGGTGCTGGCCGGGGGCATCGCCCATGACTTCAACAATATACTCATGGCGGTGATGGGTTACACCCAGCTTGCCCTGATGTATATCTCCGACGACAACCCCAAGGCCCGGGACAAGATCATGCAGATCGACAAGGCGGGCCAGCGGGCCAGGGACCTGGTGGCCCAGATTCTGGCCTTCAGCAGGCAGAATGAGCAGAAGCGGGAGCCCTGTTACCTCCGGGAGCTTGTGCAGGACACCGCAGGCTTCCTCAGCGCCTCCCTGCCCTCGAATATCGGTGTGACGTTTACGGCAGGCACAGGAAAGTTACGGGTGGTGGCCGATTCGGTGCAGATTCACCAGATCATCATCAACCTGGCCACCAACGCCTTTCATGCCATTGGCGAAGAGGGGGGGGAGATTCGGATTCACGCCGACGAGGTGATGGTGGATGAAGCCCGGGCCCTTGAGCTGCACCTGCCGGAAGGGCTTTATGTGCGGCTGAGCGTAGAGGACACCGGCCATGGCGTGGACCCGGAGATTGCCACACGTATTTTTGAACCCTACTACACCACCAAGGAGGTGGGGAAGGGAACAGGCATGGGGCTTGCCGTGGTTCATGGGATCGTTCTGAACCATGGGGGTGCCGTTAGCATGGAAAGTGAGCGGGGAGAAGGGGCCACCTTTCACGTTTACCTTCCGTCGGTTTCTCAACCCGGTGGCGGGGACGAGGGGCAGGATGCCTTGGGGCGGCTGGAGGCTAAGGGGACTGTCCTTCTGGTGGATGAAGAGGAGATCTTCATCGATCTGGCCCGTGAGGTGCTGGGGCGTCTGGGGTATCAGGTGGAGGCGTTTACCGATGGGCAGAAGGCCCTGGATGCGTTTATTCAGTGGCCGAACAAGTACATGGCCGTGGTGATGGATCTGTTTGTTGCCGGTGTCAGCAGTGTGGCCATGCTTCAGTCCATTCGTGCCAAGGCTCCGGGAATGATGCTGGTGGTGACCTCCGGGAGGCCGGAGGATCAGGTTCGCTCTATCTTGAACGAGCTCGATGTGTCGGGCATTCTCATGAAGCCCTTTACCCTGAAGGAGCTGGCCGAGATCCTTGATCGGGCCATTGCCTGAGGCTCTGAGGCGGTGAGCATGGGTACTTTTTGGTGATGCCTCCGGCGGCCCTGCCGGGGGGCAACCTTTTAAAAAGGTTGCCAAACAGGTCTTTTAAAAAAATCTTGGGTCAATCTAAAACCTAAGGCAAATGTGATTTGGCCTGAGGAACGAAGGACAAAGGCATTTGCAATCTGCTTTCGAGGTTTTTTGCATAGTGTGGCTTCGCCACCCTTGCCGCCGGAGGCATTTTTTGGGCCACTTTAACCATAGAAGGCAAGCTTGCGCTGAATCGTTGCCGAAAAACCTAAGAAGAGGTTCTGCCGCCCTTGCGGCCTGAGGGCCTCTTTTTCTGGGGCTTGCGTCCGGCGGAAGGCGCTTTGGTGTCTCGCTTTTTGTGGTGTTTTTCTTTCCCCTTTTGCCCTGGCCCGCCTTTGGTGCTGTGCAGGGCGCCCTTCTGACGTTCCTTTTCGTCTTTTCCTTTCTCCACGAAGATCGATTTTCCTGTCTCAGGGTCCTTTTCCGTTACGTACATCAAGGTGGAAAGGGTGGACGGGGTGGGCGTGAAGATCTGTGCCTGCTCGGGGCGGGTGTGAAGCACCTCCCTGCAGAATTGCGCCAGCTCGTCCATCTCCTTCTGGCCGCATCCCGGGTGGGCTGCCATGAAGTAGTAGGTGAGAAACTGGGGCTTTCCGGCCTCGGTGGTGAGCTCCTGGAATCGCTTTCGAAACCGTTCAAGCTCTGTCGCTGGTTTTCCCATGAGGGCAAGGACGGCCTTGCTGGTGTGCTCCGGGGCGATCTTCAGTTGGCCCGAGGTGTGGTGGGCCACCACCTCTTTGAGGTAGCGATCCCCTTTCTTTTTGTCGGCCAGGATCAGGTCGGGACGAATTCCCGAGGCAGAGAAGACCCTCTTGATGCCGGGGACCTCCTGCATCTTTTTCAGGAGCGAAAGAAGCCGTGAGTGATCCGGTTTGAGGGAGGGGCAGACCCTGGGGTAGAGGCATCGTTTGTCCGTGCAGGCCCCTTTCTTCAGCTTTTTTTCGCACTCAAATCCGTACATGTTGCCCGTGGGGCCACCGGCATCGAGAATGTTGCCCTTGAAGCCGGGAAGGTGGGTGAGGTTTACCGTCTCTCGAAGGATCGATGCCTCGCTGCGGCTTGTGACCGTACGTCCCTGGTGCAGGGCAATGGCACAGAAGTTACATTCACCGTAGCACCCCCTGTGGGAGGCGATGGAGAAGCGGATGGTCTCCATGGCGCGTACCTCGCCCTGGCTGTGGCACAGGGGGTGAAGTTCCCTTGTGTAGGCCAGCTCGTTGACGGTATCCAGCTCTTCTGCTGAGAGGGGGGGCTGGGGAGGGTTCTGGACGAGGTAGCGGGTGTCGTGTTTCTGCACGAGCCCCTTTGCCGTGAAGGCGTCCGCATTGGCCTTGAAGGCCAGGAACATCCGGGAAAAGGCGTCTTTGTCCTTTTTGACCTCGGCAAGGGAGGGGAGTTCAAGGTACCCCTCCACCGGTTCGTCTGACTTTCGGCAGAGGCCGTAGATGGCGTCGGGTGAGGTGCCCTTGGCCAGGGCCTCGGCCAGCTCCACCACGCTTCTCTCCCCCATGCCGTACAGCAGGTAGTCTGCCTTGGCGTCAAAGAGAATGGAGCCACGGATCCGTTTCTGCCAGGCATCGTAATGGGGCACGCGCCGGAGGCTCGCCTCGATGCCACCCAGGACGATGGGGGTTGTGCTTCCCTTGAAATGGCGACGGATGAGGTTGGTGTAGGTGATGACCGCCCGGTCGGGGCGACGGGTGTTGTCCCCCCCCGGGGTGTAGTCACAGCGCTTTCGTTTTTTTCCTGAAGCGGTGTAGTTGGCCACCATGGAGTCCAGAGAGCCGCCGCTTACCCCCCAAAAGAGGGCCGGTTCACCCAGGCGGGTGATGTCCCGGTCGCTTTCCGTGTCGGGCTGGGCGATGATGGCCACCTTGAAACCGGCCCGGTCAAGGACACGTCCCACCACGGCGGCGCCGATGGCCGGGGCATCAATGTAGCTGTCTCCGGTCACCAGAATAACATCGGGGCGCTCCCACCCCAGGGCGTCCATCTCTTTGCGGGTGGCGGGTAAAAAACGGGATTTCTTCTTCATATCTCTGTCCTGATGGTGTTGTAAATGGTGTGCTTCCCTCGTAAGGCCGGGGTACCTTATCACAGGGAAGATGACAATCATAGCACGGCAAGGTGAGCCACCTTGAGAGCTGGTTTGCGAATGCGAGTCGGGTGTCGTTATCTAAGACCCTGTCGCGTCCGCATTCGCTCGGGGTGCAAAGGTATTCATCGTACATCACAAGTGTGAGAGCTGTCGGTGTTCTTATTTCAATTCATGGATTTATTTCAGCGGAAAAGCTCCGGCGTGTAAATAGGGCTAAATTTATCGTTGTTCCAGGCGGCGAGCCGAATGCATTATGGGGTTTAGGGGATCATTCCCTGGCCGCCGGAGGCAGCCAGGTTAAAGATGCCTCCGGCGGCCCTGCCGGGGGCCAACCTTTTAAAAAGGTTGCCAAACAGGTCTTTTAAAAAAAAATCTTGGGTCAACCTCAAACCTAAAGCAAATGTGATTTGACCTGAGGAACGAAGGACAAAGCGCATTTGCAACCTGCTTTCAAGGTGGCACACCTTGCCGCCGGAGGCATTTTTTTGGCCACTTTAACCATAGAAGGCAGGGCTTTATACATGCGATGGCCCTGAAACAGACAAACCCGGCTGGAGTGGCTCCAGCCGGGTTTGTTGACTATGGGGACGCCTCGTCATGGATGGGTGACGGGGCTTGAAGAGCGTTTTAGAGGGCTTGGTCCAGAAGGGTTTCCGCCTCTTCCAGGGTGGGCACCGAGTCCACGCTGTACGCCGGCCAGACCAGGCTTTCGTTCTCGTAGGTGAAGTGGGCGGCTTTTTGTTCCGGTGAGTTCACCCGGACGACGCGGCCGATGGCAGAGTCCCAGAGGGCTTCCTGGCACAGGCGCATGAAATTGTCTGAGAGGTCCTCGGCAAGGGAGTAGTGCCGAAGGTCCGTGACGCAGGTAAATCTCCGGGACAATTGGTGCACCGCCCGTTGCACCTTGTGAACAATATCGGCAAGTTCGTCTGCCTGATTGATCTTTCCCAGGGTGAAATAGAGCCGGTTTTTTTCGACATCCACTCTGATTTCATGCATCGCTTCTTTTCTCCCCTCTCAAGATGAATAGTAGGCTGCGTTTTCTTTGATATATCCTTCGGTGAGGTCGCAGCCATACGCGGTGGCAGAGGCTTCTCCCACGCACAGGGAGACGTTGATGGCGACATGCTCACCGGCCAGAAGGCTGCGGACCTTGCTTTCGTCAAAATCGACACGCTGCTGATCTTCGTAGACCAGGGTCTCGTTGATGGTGATGGAAAGGCTCTCCGGTTTTACCGTGCAGTGGGTGCACTTGCCCACGGCCATGAGAATACGGCCGATGTTGGGGTCAGCGCCGTAGGCCATGGTTTTGATCAGGGGGGAGTTGATGAGGGCCTTGGCAAGGAAACGGGCTTCGGTCTCGCTTGCCGCCCCGTCAACGGTTGCGGTGAGAAGCTTTGTGGCTCCTTCTCCGTCCCGTGCCAGAAGGCGTGTCATTTCAACGCAGGCCTCATTGAGGGCCTCTGCAAACAGGTCGTGATCCACGGGGCCCGCGAGGCCGTTGGCCAGGGCGAGGCAGGTATCGGAGGTGCTGGTGTCGGAATCCACGGAGAGCATGTTGAAGGAGTCTTTCACCGCCTCGCGCAGCATGCGGTCCAGGGCTGGCACAGGGATCTCCGCATCGGTGAAGACATAGACGAGCATGGTGGCCATGTTGGGCTCGATCATGCCGGAGCCTTTGCCGATGACGGTAAGGGTCGCACCGTCCACCTCAAGGGAGATGGCCTTGGGGTAGGTGTCGGTGGTCATGATTCCTTCGGCACCCACCAGGGGATCGACGGTCAGGCCGTCACCGATGGCGGCAATGCCGGTTTCGATTTTTTCGATGGGCAGCTGGCATCCGATGACGCCGGTGGAGCTCATGATGACTTCGTTTTCTGGAATATCGAAGGATTTTGAGGCGGCACGGGCCATGCGGCGGGCGTTTTCGACGCCCTGATCACCGGTGCCGACATTGCTGACACGGCTGTTGACCACCACAGCGCGCAGCTGTCCGTGGCGGATGATCTCACGGCCCAGAATGATGGGAGCCCCGGGGAAAAGGTTGCGTGTAAAGACGCCTGCGGCGTTGGCGGTGACATCGGAAAGGAAGATGGAGAGGTCCTTTCCCTCTTCTTTGATGCCACAGTTCATGCTGGCGCAGCGAAACCCTTTCGCCATGACAGGTGGTGTGTGAAACTTCATGAGTGTGCTCCTGTCTAATCCCGCTTTAAGTGGGATGGTTGACTTATCTCATAGTATAAAACGCAGTTCGCCACAATAACTGAAATGAACATTCGTATGAAAAGTGGCCTGTGTCGATGAATTGCTGAATGAATCAAGAAGTCTGATGCTTGAACAACGATTTTTTTGATGAATTGCCGTTGTGTGCCTACCCTTTACTTAAAAGGGGCGCGTTGAAACGAATGAGTTGCTGTATTTCCAGGATGTACGCTTCTCCCCGGCTGGAATAGCGCTCGAGGCCCATGGCAAGGGTCACTCCGTCCGGTTCCTCCCCTTTGGCTCTTTGCTCACGCCGGAGGTCCCGAAGGCTTTCGTAGGCCCAGAGGGTGTTGAGGTTGTGCAGGTAGCCCCGGACAGAGTCCGAGACGGAGTCAAAACGGGCCACCTCGTGGCTGGCGCCTTCGGTCCTGTTTTTCGGCACCATGCCCTTGCCTTTGCCGAAAACCCACTGACCGAAGAAGTTGTTTCCCTCACGGGCAAAACGGGAGGTGCCCCAGGCGGATTCGTTGGCGGCCTGGGCCATGGCAAGGGAGAGGGGGATCATGTCCACACGGGACAAAAGGGCCTCACGGTCCTCTGCGGAGTCCGGTGAGAAAGGAGAGAGCCTGTAGGTGGCGGCAAGGTCGGTGAGCCAGGCCTGCTCATCGGGTGTGCAGCTCTCTTTGTCGTGGAGCTGGATCAGGCGGTGGCGGCGGGCCATGATGATGTCGTTTTCAGCGTCGATCAGGGGTTCCATAAACGAGAAAAAGGCCTTTTTTTTCTCGTAGACAATGGGGATGGCGGCAAAGTCGGGAAGTTCGGCGGGGAGAGGCTTTTTTACCACCGGGGCTGGGGGCGTCAGCGCTTCAGGCGCCTTGCGGCTTGGGTAAAGTGCAACAAAAAGGGCCGCGAGGGCCACCAAGAAGGTCAGTCCGGCCCAAGGGGCCCTGGTTTGATTTCCGGTGGTGAAGGGGGTCTCTTTTTTCTTTTGCATGATGTGTCCCTGTGGCTCCATTGGGATGCACGGGAGCAAACGCCGTGTTCCTTTGCTTGTGAGCCGGTTCGTCCCGTGCGTCCGGGATGATGGTCGGTGTTTATGTCTGGTTTTGGTCGGTCAGTTTGGAAAGGCGCAAAATAAAAGGCCGTTAAGGGTTTGTCAACCCCTGATCGGCGATATCTTGTGTCGGCATGGTCCGGTTTGGTATTGAGAGCCCTCCTTCTCCGGATAAGATGGTGTCATTATGAGCCATGCGGATTCCGGCTCAGGAGGCCGGGGCTACCCTTTGACCACCCCGATGGGGAAAAGGCGGACAATGGGCTTTGTCAGGTCGGCCTGGGCGTCCATGACGGCCTCAATGGCTTTGTAGGCCTGGGGCGCTTCACCAAGGTCGGGGCGTCCTTTGAGTTTGCCGCGGCGAATGGTGTGCCAGCGGTCACAGACCACGTCTCCCATGGCGGCGTCACAGGTCTCCTTTGTGAGGATGCGGGACGCCTGATTGCGGCCCATGGCGCGTCCGGCACCGTGGGAACAGGAACGAAAGCTCTCCGGGTTGCCGAGGCCTTCCACGATATACGAGGCGGCCCCCATGGAGCCGGGGATGATGCCCGCTTCGTCTTTGCCTGCGGATGTGGCCCCTTTTCTGTGGATCCACACCTCTTTTCCGAAGTGGGTCTCAAGGGCTGCGTAGTTGTGGTGAATGTTGACCTGCCTTCTCTGGCTGAAGGTGCGGATGCCCATAAGGGTGTCGGCAAAGGCGGTCATGATGCGTTTTCGGTTCTCCATGGCATAGGCCAGGGCAAAGCGCATGTCATCGATGTAGGCCTGCCCCTCCTTTGTGTCGGTGGGGAGAAAGGCAAGGTCGTCATCGGGAAGGACCACGCCATGTTTTCGGCACCAGGCAAGGGCTGTTCGGTGGTGGTGGTCCGCGATGGTTTTGCCCAGGTTGCGGGACCCGGTGTGGATCATAAGCCAGAGAGAGCCGTCGTCCCCTTTCTGGATTTCGATGAAATGGTTGCCGCCCCCCAAAGAGCCCAGGCTCTCCCGGGCCGTTTTCCAGGCACCCTCTTTCAGGAACCGCGGTCGTCCATGGGAAAACCCTTTCCATGTCTGCTCTTTTTTGTGGCGGGAGAACCCTATAGGGACACTCTCTTTGGTTCGGTTGAGGAGGAGGCGAAGCTCGTCCCGGGCAAAGGTGTCGCAGGGGAGGTCGGTCTGAAGGGCTACCATGCCGCAGCCGATGTCCACCCCTACGGCATTGGGGATGATTGCGTTCTCTGCGGCGATGACGCCCCCGATGGGCATGCCGTAGCCCAGGTGGCAGTCGGGCATCAGGGCCACGTGGTGGACAAGGGCCGGGTGGCACTGGAGGTTTTCCGCCTGGCGGAGGGCCCCCTCATCAAGGTCGGTGCACCAGGACTTGATGGGGATGGTCTCTTTTGTGTGGGGGTGTTCCCGGGGCATGACGGAACTCCTCGTGGCTTTGGGGGTGGTGGCGTTGGTTTGTCAGGGTGTCATCACTGTTAAAATGCAACTATTCAGTTCGCCTCCGGTGGGTCGCTTTTTGAAAAAAGCTCCGCAAAAACTTTCCGCATTATCGCTAAATCAAAACAGCTGAATTACCAACTGCTTTTGAATAAAACGAAATTAACCCCAGGGCATGTTTGTCAAACTTTTCAGAAGTTTGGCACGCGGCAGGGCCGCCGGAGGCAACAATGGGCTGAATGGTTACGTTAAAATATACCATCATCGGTCATGCCAATCCACGGTAAAGCCTTTCGGGGGCATGGGGATAGAGGGGGTATCCCTTGCCTTTCAGGGGGGAGCGTGCGTCTGTTGTGGTTTCTATTTCAATTGAAAGGTGTTAAACCACCTCTCGTCACAGGCTTGGCCGGTGGCTCGTCGCGTCAGACAATGATGAAATCCATCGGTGAAAGGTGAATGAGATGAAGGGTGAACGAGGCCTTGCCGTTGCAACGCTTCTTGGGGCCATGGTGCTCTGGGCCGGGTCGTTTGTTGCGCTGAAGATCGCCTTCAGAAGCTGCGATCCCTATTTTGTGATTTTTGGTCGTATGGCGGTGGCCACTTGCTGTGCCTTGCTCTTCTACCGTCAGATCCGTCGCTGCACCTACCAGAAGGGCGACTGGCTTTATATTTTGGGGCTGGGCCTGTGCGAGCCCTGTCTCTACTTCGTTTTTGAAGCAAAGGCGCTGATGCTGACCTCCGCTTCCCAGGCGGGCATGATTACGGCCCTGCTTCCGGTGATGGTGGCCGTGGGGGCGTGGCTGGTCTTCAAAGAGAGGATGACCCGGCGCATTGTGTCGGGGTTTGCCCTGGCCGTGGCCGGGGTTTGCGTGCTCACTTTTACGGGGGATGCCACTGAGTTGGCCCCCAACCCTCCGCTGGGTAATTTTTATGAGTTTTTGGCCATGGTCACGGCCACTGGGTACACCCTTATCCTCAAGCGGCTCTCCTTCCGGTATTCCCCGCTGTTCCTTACCTCGGTTCAGTCCGTTGCCGGGGCCCTTTTTTTTGCCCTGCTCATGTGGGTGTTCGGGATCCCTTTTCCCGAAACCGTTCCCCTGGAGGCGGCCCTCACCATCGTCTACCTTGGGGTGTTTGTGACATTTGGTGCCTATTTCTGCTACGGCTTTGCCATGGGACGGATGCCCGCCAGCCAGGCCACGGCCTACATCAATCTTATTCCGGTGCTTACTCTCTTTTTCGGGTGGCTGTTTCTGGGGGAGGTGTTTACACCCATTCAGTATGTGGCCGCAGCCATGGTCATTGCCGGGGTGTACCTCAGTCAGGACAATTCAGCGAAGGCATAGGCATTCCGGGGTGAGGAGATACGGGGGTGTTGCCTCTCTTTGTTGACATCAACGGTTGTCTCCTGCTATGAATCCTTAACTAATCGAAAACTTTAGGGTCTTTTTTTACTTCGTCACAGTGGGCGAATGCAAAATGATGTCGGTTCCCGGGGCGACAGGAGCAAAAGCAGTCGCCACCATGGTGTCCGAAGGTCTTTGATTTTTGCGAGGGTACCACGGGAAAAAGATGGCGGAAAAACCATGGTGAGAAAGGCGGTTTTATGGGAAACCCCATGCCCTCCGATGTCTGCGATTTCAGTGAGCGATCGAGCTTTGTGCTTCCTGCGGAAAGCAGGGGCAGCCTGCTTTTATACGGTATCGATCGGGAGTCTGAAGATTTTCTGATGAATGCCCTGAGGTTTCAGGGGGTGCAGGATCGCATTACCACCTTGTACCGCTGCACCACACCCGGGGAGGCCGAGGCGGTCTCCTCCACCTGCAGCAATCTTGTGGCAGTGGTGGCCCGTCAGGGTGTCCACGGAGCCGATGATGTGGTGGCAAGCCTTCGAAATGTTCCTTCCCACGCCAATGTGCACGTGTTCTATTTTACGGACAGCCCGGGGGAGAGGGTTCCGGCTGGGCCTTTCATGCGGCCTGTGGAGCTCTTCAACCCCGACGCTCCCCAGGCGCTGGGGCTCTGGATGCAGGAGGCCCTTTACATGGGGTTTCTGGGCAGTGAGAATCGGGCCCTAACCGAAGAGGTGGATGAAAAGGTTCGGGAACGTACCCTGGAACTGCGACAGGCCATGGAGCGGTTGAAGTTCTTTGCCGAACGTGCCGAGACGGCCAACCGGGCCAAGAGTTCGTTTCTGGCCAACATGAGTCACGAGATCCGGACTCCCATGAACGGGGTTGTGGGCATGAGTGAGCTGCTTCTGGGCACACGCCTCGGGTCCGAGCAGTTGGAATACGTCAACATCATCCGCAGTAGCGCCACCTCCCTTGTGACCATCATCAACGCCATTCTCGACTACTCCAAGGTGGAAGCGGGCAAGCTC
The DNA here is from genome assembly GCA_942491485.1 of Desulfolunaceae bacterium. Taxonomy (GTDB): domain Bacteria; phylum Desulfobacterota; class Desulfobacteria; order Desulfobacterales; family Desulfolunaceae; genus Desulfoluna. Next base: position 59,884 of record CALOAX010000001.1, read on the forward strand.
GACCTGGAGAAGATCCCCTTTGACCTTCGAAGCTCGGTGGAAGATGTGATGGATCTGATTTCCGTCCGGGCCGGTAAGAAAAATGTCGGGCTGGCCGGTGTGATCGACGAGGAAGTGCCTTCGCTTGTTACCGGAGATCCGGTGCGCTTGAAGCAGGTGCTGACAAACCTCATGGACAATGCCGTGAAGTTTACCGGCAAAGGGGAGGTCTCCCTTTCCGTTACCCCTGTGAATCTGGGGCAGGAGCAGGCCGTTTTGCGGTTTGAAGTCACCGATACCGGGATCGGCATCTGTGAAGAGGAGGTGGGGGAGCTCTTTACCCCCTTTACCCAGCAGGACGTCTCCGTCACGCGAAAGTACGGCGGCACGGGTCTGGGTCTCTCCATCTGCAAACAGATTGTGGAGATGATGGGCGGAGAGATCGGGGCCCACAGGCGAGAGGGGGGCGGGGCGCTTTTCTGGTTTACCGCTGTTTTTGAGCGCGTTCGGTCGGGCTCCAGGCCGTATCAGGTGCCGGACAGGCTGCGTCATGGCAAATACCTTGTGGTCTCTGAAAGCCTGCCCACCCGTAAATCGGTTCGCAACCTCCTGGAGTCGGCAGAACTCCGGTGTGAAGAGGCTCTGAACGGCTACCATGCCATGGAGATCCTTCGGGTGGCAGGGACCTTGCGGTCCGTCAGTCTTGTGGTCATCGACAGCGATCTCTCCATCATGAAGCCGGAGGAGCTGGCCCAGCGCGTGAAGGATCGGTGCGGTGATGCCATGCCTTTGTTGCTGCTGGCTAACCGGGGCAAAGGGCCCCAGTCCGACGAGCTGGAGTCCATGGGGTATCATGCCATGGTTGCCAAGCCGGTGAAGGTCCAGGGGCTTCTGGACGGCCTTGCTGTGGCGGTGGGTTCAACCTCGCCTCCCGAAGGGCCGGACGCCTCGAAGGATGAGGGGCTGGAGGTTCAGGAGGGCGGGGAGGCCGCGACCCACCCCATACTTGTTGTGGAGGACAACCCCACCAACCGTTTGGTCGCCTTGAAATTTCTCTCCAAGCTGAACCTTGAAGCCGATGTGGCGGTCAATGGCGTGGAGGCCGTGGAGATTCTCAGGAAGAGGCGGTACGAGCTGGTTTTTATGGATGTTCAAATGCCCGAAATGGATGGGCTTGCCGCTACCCGCCTGATTCGCGACCCCGCTTCGGGGGTTTGCGACACGACGGTCCCCGTGGTGGCCATGACGGCCCATGCCATGAAGGAGGACAGCGACAGGTGCCTTGAGGCGGGCATGGATGCTCATATCTCCAAACCCATCTCCATCAATGCATTGAGGGAGGTGGTTACGACGTATATGGGGGATGTGGATCGCCCGGAACGTTGACGTAATGGCGAAGCCCGTCAGCGAATGCTCTGTTCTTGAAGGGCAAGGGCTCAACCCCTGGCCGCTGGAGGCAACATTGGGCGGAGCTGTTCATTTTTTTTCGGTTTTTGGTTGAACGTCGTTTTGTATGTGATAAGTGTGCTTCGGAATGCGGTTGCTCTTTTGGTTGTTTGATAGGGGGACTGTATTCTGATATAATTTTCAAATACAGAAATGAAGTCGTTAAGCAATCGAGGTAACCCCTCCCTTGGTTTTTCTGACCTTCGTATAAGACAGGGCTTTTGGTGGTTTTGTACCCTTGCGCGGTGGGACGCGGACTCTGTTTTTCTGTTCGTGCGTGCACCGACCCTTCCTCTACGGGAGAGCCGAAGACGGCTTTTCCCCATTCCTGTGTTGAGCCGGGCTGAACGTGATAGTGATCTGAATTCACAGCTGAATTGTGGCGGAATTGGCGTGAGCGGCTCATTCCTTTTATCAATAAAATATACCGATCGTATAAAAAATATTGGAAGGTGTTGCAATACCGAATGAACAGGTGTATATAAATCGATTTGTTTAAGTGATTATTGTCTTGTGTGACACAGTTCAGGATGAACACATGGGCCTCGGTTGATGCATCTCTTTAGGGAATGCACGCCGTCAGTAACGGCTTTCTGAGGCGTTTCGGGTTGGAGTGGACGGACCTTTGGTTTCTGTTGTGACATACGACTTACTATAAAAAAAAAGTACGGGTACTTGCCCCATGAACAGTACCGAGAAGTTGGAGGTTATATAGATGGCTGACAAGTCAACATTCATGCGACTCAGAGAAAACGAACGGGAAGTGCGTAAAGGGCTGATTATTTCAGCCGCCATGAAGCTTTTTGAAACCAAGAACTTTCATGAAATCGGCATGCGGGACATTGCCAGCGAAGCCGGCGTTTCCGCCGCATCCATTTATCGCTACTTTCCCAGCCGTGACGATCTTTTCGTTGAAGCCCTGATTCGGGACATCAACAAGATTGAGCAGCTCCTTGAATCCCGTCTTAAGGCCGGCGGCACCATTGAGAATCTGGCCGTGGCCGTTGTGGACTACATGATCGACAACGAAGCGACGTTCCAGATGATGTGCCACTTCCTTATGCGTGGCGAGGAGAACCCCCGTGCCCTGAAGAAGTTCAACGCGGTTCTTCTTTACTTCACCAAGATGTTTGATGAGGTGGTGAAAAAATCCGACGGTGAAACTCCCTTGCGATTCCACAGCCAGGCATTCTTTGCCTCCCTTGCGGGTATTGTCATGACATTCAGGAACTACCCCGGCAGAAGCGAGGCGGAGCGTCGTGAATACATGCACAAGCTGGCCCTCCTCATCATGCGTGAAGGAGCGTCCCTCGAGTCCATCTAATGCGGGAAATCCGTTGGGACGGATGTGGGTCGATGCGCTGATAAAAATAAGGAGCCGGCCAGGCTTCTTTGTGGAACGACCGGTTCAGACGTAATAAAAACCGGCTTGTATACCTCTATGGGGTGTCAAGCCGGTTTTGTTGTTTTTAACGAACGGTGTTCAGTCTCTTCCTTGACAGGTGTCAGTTTTTTGCTATATAGTCATTTTTGTCGGCCAGCTGGCCGATAGCCGAAAGGGCCGCGGCAGAGGGCGGACTCTTTTTTTTGCTTAAAAGAGAACAATGTTTTTGATGCGGCGGTTCAGTTACGATAGATATCAAGGTGCAAACCCATTCAGACAGCAGCAAGGAGAGGGTATGGGACAATTCAGAGAGGTCACTTCGGGGCGCCGGGTGTTTCAAAGGCTCTACATAACAATCATGCTCTGGTTTGTGGGCCGTGCCATCGTGGCGGCTTCCAAAGCGGACCTGGACGTGAAGCGTGAGTTCGACGGCCTTCCGGACGGGCTTACCTTTTCCCTGGGGGTCCTGCCTGTGGGGCCGCGGATGGTGATTCGCAAAGAGGCCGACGGCAAGGTGCGTTACCTGGGGCAGGGCAAAGGCGAGGCCATCGACCTGGATCTCACCATCAAGCATATGCAGGCTTTTTTCATGATCTTCTCCTTCCAGGAGAGCACCCCGACGGCCAATGCCAGGGCCCGCCTCTACGTGGATGGCGGGGTTCCCGAGGCCTGTGCCGTGGTGAGGATCCTGGATATTGTGCAGGTTTACCTCCTGCCCAAATTTATAGCTAAGCTGGCCGTGAAGCGGTACCCCGCGTGGTCTTGGACACGTCATACCCTGGTCCGGAGCATGGTCTATCTTCGAACCGTGACAGGGATTTGAGAAGGGAAGGAGACACTATGGATACGGGTGTGAAACAGTTTGTTTTTCCATCGAAGATCGGGGCCGGATCAAAGGCTCTGGAACATCTGCCTTTTGACCTTGGCGGGTTTGGGGCTGTTCGGCCCATGGTGGTCTGCACCGCTGATCTGGACAAAGAGGGTGGGCTTAAGCCGCTGGAGGACGCCTTCAAAGGTTCAGGGCTTACCTTTGGAATCTACGGCATGGATGAAGAACCCTCCCTTGAGATCGTTCGGGAGGTCTGGACCCATTACAACGACGGTGGATTCGATGCGGTCATCGCCGTGGGGGGCGGGTCGGTGGTGGATGTGGCCAAGTGCCTTACCGTGGCCGCCGCTGGGTCTCCCGACGCCTTGAGGACCCTTTTGAGTGAGGGGGGGACGGCTGATAACACCGCGCCCTTTGCCTGGGTTCCCACCCTTGAGCTCACGGGTCGCGAAGCGGCACCGGAGGCGTGCCTCGGGGGGCAGATTCTCCATGGAACAGCACTCTCCCCCAACCTTGTTGCCGTGGACGCGCGGATGCTTTCGGCCCGGGGGGCACGAGGGCTGGCTGAGGCAGGGCTGGGAGCCCTGGCATCTGCCCTGTGTCTTTACGAGGCTGGGAACGTGAACCCCCTGGCACTGCCGTACGCCCGTCTGGCGGCGCGGCAGGTGATGAACGGGCTTGAGCCTCTTTTGTCGGCGCCAGAAGAGAAAGGGTTGCTCTCCCGTTGGTTTGGCATGGGAGAGAAACGGGAAGAGGAGGTGGCCTTTGCCACCGCCATGGCTGTGAACGGCAGTTTACGGCAGGAGGCACGAAAAAGCCTTACCTTTGTGTTGGCGGAAGTGTTGGCCCCGGTGAGTCGCTGTTCCCGCGAAGTGCTGGCGGCGGTGCTTTTGCCGTCTGTCCTGGAGTATGCTCATCGGGTCAGGGGCGAAGATCTCTCTGACATGCTTTCCGCTGTGGGGGATTTGGACCTGCTCTGCGCCACGCCGGTGCAACAGCGCGCAGAAGCCGCCCTGGCCCTGGTGCGTGAGAAGATCAATGGCCTCTGGCTTCTTACGGAAGCCGAGCTTCCCCGAACCCTAGCCGAAGCGGGCATCGAACGGGAAACCCTTCTCGGGCTCTGCGATGAGGCTTCGGGCATGGCCGAAGGGTGGCAGTGCCATGAAGTGGAGACCCTTCTTCTCGCCGCTTACAACGGGACCCGTCCCGACCCGCGGAATCAGTCGACCCGATCCCCCCAGGAGGCTTCGTAATGTACAATCCAGGATACTATGAATTTTTCTGCGGCGTAAAAACCGTGGCCGGCCACACTGCGCTGGAGCGCATTCCCGCCCTCCTCAAAGAGATGGGGGCTGAAAAGCCCATGATCATCACGGACAAAGGGGTCGTGGCGGTTGGGCTTGTGGATATTGTCGAGGCAGCCCTGGCATCCGGTATGCCTGCCGTGGCCGTGGAAGACGATGTGCCCGTGGATTCCGATGTGGAGACGGTGCACCGCATCGCAGCGGTGTACCTGAAGAAAGGGTGTGATGCCCTGATTGCCGTGGGCGGTGGCTCGGTGATGGACACGGCCAAGGGTGTCAACATCGTGGTCTCCGAAGAGGCGGACAGCCTCCTCGACTTTTCAGGCGCCGGTGTTCTGAAACGGCGTTTGAAACCCCTGGTGGCGGTGCCCACCACAGCAGGGACCGGCTCCGAAGTGACCCAGGCGGCAGTGATCGCCGATCCGTCGGTGAACCGAAAGCTGCTTTTCGTCTCCCACTTTCTGTTGCCGAATATCGCCGTGCTGGACTCGCGCATGACGCTGACCCTGCCGCCCCACCTGACGGCGGCCACGGCCATGGATGCCTTGACCCATGCCGTCGAGGCATACACCTGCCTCTCCAAAAACCCCATCAGCGATGCCTTCGCCATGGAGGCGATTTCGATGATTTCCAGGAACCTGCTGTCCGTGGTGCAGCAGCCCGATGACAGGGACGGGCGTCTGGCACTGGCCACAGCGGCCAACCTGGCCGGCATTGCTTTTTCCAACTCCACGGTGGGCATGGTGCACGCCCTGGGCCATTCGGTGGGGGCCGTCAGCCATGTGCCTCACGGGACCTGTATGTCCATCCTGCTGCCCTACGGCCTGGAGTACAACATGCACAAAAGTGGCCCGTGGACAGGAGAACTGCTCTACCCCATTGCCGGGGAGGCCATCTATGCTGCCACGCCGAAAGAGAAGCGGGCGGAAAAAACAGTGGCCTGTATCCGCGCCTTCAATCAGGCCCTCTTTGACGCCACGGGCGGCCTCCACAGCCGTTTCTTCCGGGAGGTGACCGATCGGGACGGAAGGTCGGTGGTGTCCCGCGAGCAACTGCCTGACATTGCCCGGACAGCCCTGGGTGACGGCTCCATCTTCTACAACCCTGAAGAGATGGATGTTGACGACGCCCTCATGGTAATGGAAGCGGCCTGGGCCGGGGATCCCCTGGACCGAAGCCAGGTGAAAACCGGGTAGGCAGGTAAAAGCGCCTCCGGCGGCCAGGGGATGATCCCCTGGACCCCAGGTTGCGGGTGCCCTCACCCCTCGTTCCTCGGGGCGAGAGCACCCGCGAAAACTCAAAAAAAGAAAAAATTGGTAACTATTCAGATCAAAATCGCCTCTGGCGGCCCTGTCGGGGGCCAAGCTTTTGAAACGTTTGATAAACAGGCTTTGAAAAATGCTCTTCGGAAGTTCTCAAGTGAAAGGCGGATGTGATTTGGCCCGAGGAACGAGGGGCAAAACACATCCGCAACCTGCTTTCAAGGTGGCACACCTTGCCGCCGGAGGCATCGCTTTTTAAATAGTGTCATTTTTTTGCGTCCTTAAAAAATATGGGGCCCACGGCCGACAGGCCAACCACCACAGCTTAGGGAGTGATCATGGGCAAAGGATATACGGGCAAGGTCCTGATTGTGGACCTTGGAACAAAAAGCGTCACGGAAGAAGAGATCCCGGATCGGATCTACAAGCAGTATCTCTCGGGCATGGGCCTGGGTGCGTACATGCTTTACAAACATATTCCGGCAGGGGCCGATGCCCTGGGGCCGGACAATATGCTCGGTTTTGTCTCCGGGCTTCTCACCGGAACCGGCAGCCTCTTTACCGGTCGGTGGACCCTGGTGGGAAAATCTCCCCTGACCGGGGGCTGGGGGGACGCCAACTGTGGCGGCACCTTTTCACCGGCCATCAAACGCTGCGGCTACGACGGTATTTTTGTCCGCGGCATCAGCGAGACACCGGTCTACCTTTACATCGACGATCATGTGAAAGAGTTGCGGGATGCCTCGGAGGTGTGGGGCAAGGACACCGTGGACACAGAAGCCCATTTCCGAAAGGACTGGAAGGGGCGGAATTTGGGCATCGCCTGTATCGGTCCTGCCGGTGAAGGGGTTTCCCTTATTTCCGGGGTCGCAACCGACAACGGTCGCATGGCTGCCCGCTCCGGCCTCGGTGCGGTGATGGGGTCCAAGCGCTTGAAAGCGGTGGTTCTGGCCGGTAACAAGCGGATTGCCCCCCACAACCGCAAGGAGATGAAGCGCATCAGTGCCATCTGCAACAAGTGGGTGCAGTTCCAGCCCCCCTTCATGACCGCCACCATGATGGCGGGGACCGGGGCCCTTATGCGGGCGCTTCCCAGTGTCATGGCCCAGGACGGCATTCTCTATAAGATGATGCTGAAAAAATGGGGCACCGTCTCCATGAACCAGATGTCCGTGGAGATGGGGGATTCTCCCATCAAAAACTGGAAAGGGAGCAGCAAGGACTGGGGCATGTTCAAGAGTCACAGCTCCAATCCGGATAATTTCACCAAGTGCGAGGAGGTGAAGTACCATTGCTACTCCTGCCCCCTGGGGTGTGGCGGTATCTGCAGCACCAGCGGCAAGTACCGTGAAACCCATAAGCCGGAGTACGAGACGGTGCTCTCTCTGGGCGGGCTCCTTCTTAATAAGGATGTCGACTCCATCTTCTACCTCAACGAACTCCTGAACCGTGCCGGTATGGACACCATAAGCGCCGGGCACGCGGTGGCCTTTGCCATCGAGTGTTACGAAGAGGGGGTCTTTACAAAAAAAGACACCGACGGCCTCGAGCTCACCTGGGGCAATACCAAGGCCATCGTGAGTCTTCTTGAGAAAATGGTGGCCCGTGATGGCATCGGGCACATTCTGGCCGACGGCGTTAAGCAGGCGGTCCATCGCATCGGCAAGGGTTCCGAGGCCTTTGCCGTGCTTGCGGGGGGGCAGGAACCGGCCATGCACGACTCCAGGAACGACCCCGGCTTTGCTCTTCACTACAGCGTGGAGCCCTCTCCGGGGAAGCACACCGTGGGGTCCGGGCTTTACTATGAGATGTTCAAGCTCTGGCAGGTGGTGGACGGCCTGCCCGGGGTGACGCCCCTTTACATGAAGGGAAGCAAATACAAGGCCGACGAGGAGAAGGCGAAGGCGGGGGCTGCCAACAGCCAGTTCATGAACGTGGTGAACGGTTCCGGGGTCTGCCTTTTTGGTGCCTTGCTGGGGGCCAAGCGAACCCGCGTGTTTGAATGGCTCAACGCCGCCACTGGCTGGACCCTTACACCAAACGAGTACATGGAGGTGGGGGCCAACGTGCAGACCTTGCGCCAGGCCTTTAACGTACGCCACGGCATTGAGCCGAAGAGCTTCAAGATTTCCGACAGGGCCCTGGGTCGACCGGTTCAGACAAAAGGGGCCAACAAAGGGCGTACCGTGGAAATTGAAGCGATGATGCAGGACTACTGGACGCAGTTCGGTTGGGATCCAGACACGGGAAAGCCTTTCGATGAGACCATCAAAGAACTCGAAGCGGGATTGTAAAGGGGGTTAATCATGGCGTACAACATCAACAATTCCTGCACGGGGTGCGGCTCCTGCAGCCGGATCTGCCCCGTGGGGGCCATTACCGGAGAGAAGAAAGCCATCCATGCCATTGCACCCGATCTCTGCATCGAGTGCGGCAGTTGTGGGCGGATCTGCCCGGCCGGAGCAGTGGAGGACTCTTTCGGTATTGCTGCGGTGAGACTGAAAAAGAGCCAGTGGCTGGCCCCGGTCTTTGACCGGAAGTCCTGCATGGCCTGTGTTATCTGCCTGGATGCCTGCCCCACGGGATGCCTTGCGGTGGGAGAGCCCGAGGGCAAAGATCCCAACGGTTACCCGACCATGGCAGAGCTCTCCTCCTGCCTTGGCTGCGGTCTCTGCATGGCGGATTGCCCGGCCGATGCCATTACCCTGGAGACGCGTCAGGCGTCCTGATAAATCACTGAGAAAGAGAAGCCTGCCTCCGGCGGCAAGGGACTGAGCCCCTTGACCCCAGGTTTGCGACAGCACGTTGTCCCTCGTTCCTCGGGCCACCGTGCCGTCGCATGATGGATGAAAATTGACGTTCAAAAAAAGCCCACCAGGGGATCCTCTGGTGGGCTTTTCATTGTTCTTTTTGGAGGACGCAGGTTGGGCCTCATGCATCACGTGTGCAACAGGTGGAGCAATGCAACCTCAGGCCTGAGGATTCATAAACGATCACCTGCAGATCGTTTTTTCTTGACGAAACGAATGTGCTTCATCATTTTCCTTTAGCCTTTAGCCTTTAGCCTTTAGCCTTTAGCCTTTAGCCTTTAGCCTTTAGCCTTTAGCCTTTAGCCTTTAGCCTTTAGCCTTTAGCCTTTAGCCTTTAGCCTTTAGCCTTTAGCCTTTAGCCTTTAGCCTTTAGCCTTTAGCCTTTAGCCTTTAGCCTTTAGCCTTTAGCCTTTAGCCTTTAGCCTTTAGCCTTTAGCCTTTAGCCTTTAGCCACTCTTCCCCCGTCCACACCTTGCCGTAGCGTTTCTCCATGACGTAGGCGAGCCACACCTGCTCATTGGAGGTGAACAGCTCTTTGGGGAGTTGTTTTGTGCCGGAGCCATACGGGGCTTCCAGCCAGGTGTAGAAGTGGAAGGTCACGTCCCTGAAGTTCACCCCGGATTCGTCCTGGGCGGCTTCGATGAGCTGGCTGTATCGGGGGAGCCAGGTGTAGCGGGCGAGGGTGACCACTTTGTCGCTCCGAGTGACACCGAACCCTTTTTTGATTTCCGGGGCACCATATTTCCCGGGAACCCAGAATAGCACCTCGCCTGCGTCCGTGGCAAAGATGTCCCCGGTTTTGTGATTCCAGGTCTCCTGAATCTCCCTGGCCCCTTTGCACATCTCGATATATCTGCTACTCTTGTCCATTCCGGTCGGCCTTTCACTGTCGGGTCTGGGGTCGCTTTCGCCGTGGGTGGAGAGCCCGAGGTCGACACCCTTGATCATGGCGGGTTTATGTCAGGATGCAGGGTGCATGACAGCCCCGCTCCCTTCATGGGAAACGACAGAATAGTGAAAGGAAAAACAGTAGTACTCTTTTAAGAAAAACAAAAGGCATTTTTCAGGCATTTGGGCGAGAAACGGCCTGTCTCTCGATGCCCTCGGTGGTCGACCACTTGAGAGCAGTGCGGGGTGACGGGCATTTTTTTCAGATCATCTGCAAAACAATCCAGCGTTGTTTTGCAGATCCGCAGCAAACACTGATACGCAGAGAAATATGTCCCTCATTGCACAATATAAGGGGCTGGGCAAATCCTATGGCGCCCGGACCCTCTTTACCGATATTTCCATGAACATCCACGAGGGCGATCGCATCGGCCTCATTGGCACCAACGGTGCCGGTAAATCAACCCTTCTTAAGCTCTTTGCTGAGGTCTCTACCCCGGATGCGGGTGAGGTGGTTATCAAAAAAGGGTATCGGGCAGTCTATCTTCCCCAGGAGAGCCAGTTCGAAGCGGGAAAGACTGTCTCCGGGCTCATCGATGAGACCCTTGATGCTTTCTGCGCTGAGGATGCCGAGGCCTTTGGCAAGGCATGGCAGCTCATCGGGCAGGTGGAGTTTCCCGACTTGTCAGCGCAGGTGCAGACCCTCTCCGGGGGGTGGAAGAAGCGCCTTGCTGTGGTGTTGGCCCTTATTAAGAGGCCGGACCTTCTCTTTCTGGACGAACCCACCAACCATCTTGATCTTTCAGGCATTCTCTGGCTGGAATCACTCCTGAAAAGAGCTGAGTTTTCCTACGTTATGATTACCCATGACCGGGCCCTTCTCTCCAACGTCACGGACAAGACGGTGGAGCTTGGCACCCAGTACCCCGGTGGGTACCTGAGGATTGAAGGAAACTACCAAGAGTTTTTACGGCGACGTGATGAACTCCTTGAGAGCCAGCTTAAGCAGGAGAGCGCCCTGGCCACGGTGATGCGACGGGAGAAAGAGTGGCTTGCCCGCAGTCCCAAAGCTCGGACCACCAAGGCACAGTTCCGTATCGACAACGCAAAGCGTATGGAAGAGGAGCTGTCCGACGTCCGCAGCCGGAACCGGAACAACCGGGAGATGGACCTGGATTTTACCTCCACCCAGAGAAAAACCCGGAAACTTGTTACGGCCAAGCGGTTGGCCCGTCATCTTGAAGACCGGACTCTCTTTGACGAACTCTCCTTTGTTCTCTCCCCCGGGACCTGCATGGGACTGGTTGGAAACAACGGCACCGGCAAGAGTACTCTCATGCGCCTTCTCTGTGGCAAGGACAGCCCCGATGGGGGCACCGTGAGGGAGGCGGAGGGGCTCCATATCGTCCATTTTGAACAGGAGAGGGACAGTCTGGACCCGGAAATGCCCCTGAGAAAAGCCCTTTCTCCAGACAGTGATTCGGTGATCTATCGGGGGCGGCCTCTCCATGTGGTGACCTGGGCCAAAAAATTCCTGTTTACACCTGACCAGCTTGACCTGCCCCTGGGCCGGCTCTCGGGGGGGGAGAAGGCCCGTGTGCTTCTGGCACACCTGATGCGGCAGCCGGCCGATGTTCTTCTTCTGGACGAACCCACCAACGATCTGGATATCCCTTCCCTTGAGATGCTGGAAGAGAGCCTCCAGGAATTTCAGGGCGCTGTGGTTCTGGCCTCCCATGACCGGTATCTTGTGGAGAAAATCTCGACGTCCATGCTGGGGTTTCTCGATGCCGGAGGTGTCTTTCCCTGCAGCAGCATTGATCAGTGGGCACGAGAGAACAGCCCCGCCCCGGTGCAGAAGAAGGCAGCGCCGGAGAAACGGTCGAAACAGGCTGCCAAAGCGAAGAAAAAATTTACCTATAAACACAAATATGAGCTGGAGCAGATCGAGGCAAAAATTCTCGAAGCTGAGGATAAGGCAGCTCTTCATGAAGCCCGGGTGAACGATTCGTCCATTGCTTCGGACCCGGCAGCGTTGCAGGAGGCCTGTGAGGTCCTTGGGACAGTCCAGAAAGAGGTAGAGACCCTCTACAGCCGTTGGGAAGAACTTGAGGAACTCAAGGCCGCAGATGACATCGAATCTTGAGATGTAGAGATTTGAGTGTGGACACAAGGATCTGAATTATATATACTTTTGCTATGCGGTTTCCGGCTGTGGCAGGGCGGGTTGCAAGACACAATATAAGGTGCTGCGCTGCTGCCGGAACCCAAGATCGAAGAGCGGAACGCGTGTCTGTAAGGGATGTCGCATGATAACCGTTTACCACCAGAAAAAAGGGGGGATTCGATGGCAAAACAGGAACGAGATGGCACCGTCGCAAAGAGGGCTTACGAGCGAAAGCTCTGTTTTTTTACCGACGTGGACTACGCCCTCACCGAAGGGGTCTATTCAGACCCGATTCGGGATATCAGCATTGGCGGAGTGTATATAGAAACGCTCAACGGACCGTTTGCCGGTGAAAGGGTTCAGATGCTCTTTTCCGACTATTCGGGTGTGGACCTTGTCAAGCTCTCCGGGGATGTTGTAAGAAGGGGAGAGAATGGTTTTGCCGTTCGTTTTTTGTGTGAGAGCACCACAGAGTTGGGAAAATTGAAATCATACATCAACAACTTGTAATTCCTGAGCAGGCATCCTTGCCTTCCTCCGGGGGTTGCAGAGCATCCGGTGGCAGGTGAATGTGAAACAGGGCCTGAAAGAAGGCGACAGCAAAGATCGGATTATCGCATCTGCACAGCAGTGCTTCAGCGAAAAATCTGTGGATAAGACAACCTTGTCTGACGTTGCAAAAAGAGCAGGCATCAGCAAGGGAACCCTCTACTATTATTACCCCACCAAAAACGACCTCATTTTTGATATAGCCGGGATCCACATGGCGCAGATCACCGAGAAGGTATTTGCCATGATGGAGACGGGCGACGACCATCCCACCTGGAAAGAGGTTCTGGGCATTCTGTTTGAACGGCTCCTGGGGTCCAAAACCCGGAGTCGGCTCCATCTTTACCTTATCAATGAGTCCCTGGCCGGGAGTCAGGCCTTGAGAGAGCGCTTGGAATCGACCTATACACACTGGTTTCAGCTTGTGGAAGATGCGTACCTGCGTATGGCGGGGGGGCACCCTTTTCCCGATGGCCTGCCCCAACTCCTGGTGGCACTGCTGGACGGCCTGGTGATCCAGTCGGTGGCCTGTGAGAAAGAGCTTGATTACGAAAGATTGGCAGAGGTCGCCGCCTCTCTGGTGGATGGGGTCGGAAGTGGTTTGAATAGGTAATTTTTTTTGGGGGGGAGGCCCCGGGCCAGAAAGGCCCGGGGTTGGAAAGAGCTGTTACTGGTTGCAGAGCCTGTGGATGGTCTGTGCGTGCCAGTGTCCCTTGTTGGAGAAGGTCGGGATCTCTTTTTCGTTGAGGAAATGGGCGATCTCTTTATAAGTGGCCCCTTTTTTCCTCAGCTTTTTCATGATTTTGATCGCTTCCCGGCGCTCGTCGGCCGGTGAAAGAAGCTGGTCGTCCGTTAATTGGGTGAGACTCACGGGGCCCGTCTGCGGTGCGGCTTCAACCACGGGTGCTGCGGGTACGGCTCCCGTAAACTGCTCCAGAACCTTGGCGATATCAATGAACGCGGCAGCCACCTCTTCAGAAGCGATGGTTTGGCGCTCGATAAATCCTTCCTGAATTCTCTGGCCCTCTGAGATCTGTTCCAGAAGATTCCGTATGGGGGTCAGAAGATCCTCCAGGCGATTGTGTCCCCTTTCATTACCCCTGCTCCGAGGGGCTTGACCACGGCGCTCGTTACCTCCTCGGCGATCCTGGGAATAGTAACTTCCGCTGTTGTCATAATTGCCCTGTCGTTTTCCGGGATAACGTCCCTGTGAGTTCCTAACGGTTTTCAGGAATTCACTCATGTGTACCTCCATGTCGGTGTAATACCGCCTCACCCTCCAAAAAAGCCGAACAGGCGTGGTGGGTGATGAATCGATTGTAAATCGTGATGAATCGATTGAAGTTGCTTGTGCCGTTGACGCCGGAGGAGTGTCGTTGCGAAAAGCGGGAGAACCGGGCGGCTTCTGAATCGTGTCTTGGGTGTGGGGGGAACAACTTTCAATGAATCTATTATATATATCGGATCAAAGATATATACCCTTTAGATTATAATGTAAAGTGGGATATCAGCCCGGTCTCGGGAGAGGGCCCCATTGAATTGATGGGGTTGCCTCATGGATAATCGTCATCATTCGATCGTATGATCCTGAAAGTCAATCGCTGCTGCGATTTTCAGATGTTGACACACCGCTCAGGGGGGAGTCCCGGTCCTGGATTTCCGATAGGAGATTTCACCCGAATTCTTGACTGGTTTCCTCGGATTCAGGGGGCGGTGGCGTCTGTTGGTGGCGTTGGTACCTTTTTCGGAAAGGGTCAGCTACCGAGGCCCTTATGTGGGGCCAGTTTTCTCCTATTTTTTCCAGTTCTTCGCGTTCGGGGAGCTTTATGCGATGTGTTGGTGACGTTTTCAATCAATGTCCAGTCCGGATACCGGCGTGACGGGTGCTTTGCCGATGCCCCACCGGTATGAAAGGAGCAGGCATGGCTCGATTCCTTACGGGAAAGGGGACCGGAGTCCATAACGGAACCCGCGTGTGTACCTCGTTATTGTGTCGCCTTACAGCAAAGGGGTACACCCCTGACGAGATCAATCGGATCGTGAAGGATGTGTTTGACGCAGTCCGGGGCGGTGGCAGCTTTACGGTTGCCATTGTCAATACGGAGCTGGAGAGGCTTGGGTGGCCGCCCTCTGTTTTGGATGAGGTTACCTTTGAGATGATCATTGCGCTCCTTGAAAGCGAGCTGGGTTTTTCCGTAACATCCCATACGGTCAATTAACCCCTTTTTTTATCCGGCGGATCACCTGTTAACCTTCCGGTTTGGCAGGGGTTTGCCTTTATTTCTTTCCTTCTTTTCGCAGGGCCTCTCCCCATTTATTTATTGACAGTTGGCCCCCTCATTTTTTATTACTAAACGAGTTTTTTTTAGCAGATCACCTGTTCGCGAAAGGGGCGAGCTGCCAGGTGACCCTACCTTCACTTCCCATCTTGCAGGCCCAACATGTCCGAAACGCCAGAGGAGATGCGTCCGTGAGCCAGACAAAAAATATTTTGATTATTGATGATCATCCGTTGTTCAGGGAAGGTCTGAAGACCATTGTTGAACGTGACAAGCGATTCAAAGTGGTGGGGGAGGCGGGCAATGGCCGGCAGGGTCTGAAGATGGCCCGGCAGCTGAAACCGGATCTTTCGGTGGTGGATATTTCGCTGCCGGATATCAATGGGGTTCAGGTGGCCACAGAGATGCGCTCTCATCTTCCGGATACCAAGATCATGATCGTCAGCATGCACTCAAAAATCGATTATATTGCCGAAGCGTTTCAGGCTGGGGCCACAGGGTACGTTGCCAAGGATTCGGCTTCGGATCGCTTGATTCAGGGCATTGAATCCGTGCTGAAGGGGGAATACTTCCTCGACAGCTCTGTTTCCCATCAGGTGGTGGAGAAGCTGATGAAGTTTCCGGTGAAAGATGCCAAAATCACCGATGCGGATTATGGCTCCCTGACGCCCCGTGAGCAGGAGGTGATGCGTCTGCTCGCCGAAGGGTCCACCCCCAAGGAAATTGCCGACAAGCTTTGCATCAGCCCGAAAACCGTGGAAAATCACCGGGCGAATATCATGAAGAAGCTGGGGATTCACTCCACCATGGAGCTTGTGCGCTATGCGGCCCGACTGGGGCTTATCGATGTGGAACTCTGGAAGGAGTGAGGCAGGTCCTTGAAAAGGGAGGGGAAGGGATAGATGGCAAAGGCGCGTTCGACAGGTTCGAACGCGCCTTTTTTTGTGGGGTTTCTCAGTCATGGGAGACGTGGATCTCGTTTCCAAGGCGTTGGTCGTACATCTTGCCGACTCCGTAATCCCGCCTGCGCATGAATTTTTCCGTTGCCGGGCCGATGATCTGCATCTCCGGGTGTCGCAGCTGGACGTCTACGGCGATTTTCATCTCTTTGGTGCAGCCAGTGCTGTAGGTGGCATCCTTCCCAACCCACTCCGGCGGCACCTTTTCGCCCATGAGCTGAAAGGCAGTCACGATATCCTGGTAGGTCTGGAAACGCCAGATGTCAATATAACCGCTTCGTTGAACGATTTCCCACATGAACATCAGGTCATCCGCGTCCATCCCCGGTTCATAGTAGAGGGAGGGGTTGATGATGTGGGTTTGTGAGAACTGCTCTTCCAGGTGGGCGATAAAGACCGTCATGATCTTTTTGGCCACGTCGATTTTTCCAGGTATGGATCCGATGACGCCGCTGTAGAAAGAGACGGCCATCCCCTTGCTCTTGGCATCACGCATATCGCCGATGATGGTCTGAGCTTTTCGCTCGAGGTCCTTGTGGGAGAACTTGATGGCCCGGGGGTGTTTGGGTTTGAAATCGATGGTCACTCCCTGCTCATCGGCGCAGAGGCTGTAGATGTCCTGGGTGAACTGGAAAGGGGTTTCAAAAAGGCGGTTTTTCTGTTCGGGGCCCCGTGCCACGACACAGTCCACCTCTTTGAACAGCCGGGCAAAGGTGGTGGAGGTGAGAAGCAGGTTGAGTTTTTCGTGGGTCCCGTCGGAGAGGATCAGGAGGTTGCTCTCCTGGCGAAGAACTTCCACTAACTGGTTTTTTGTGAGGGTATCGCTGCGGATGAAAAAGGATCCCTCCAGGGCCTCCATAAGGGCCGGGTCCTCCTGGGTGCCCATGATGTCGGCCTTGGAGAAGAGTGGTCCTGCCTTGAAAGCCACCACCACTTTGTGACCGAGGGAGACGAGGTGCCTGATGATGGCCAGGTCCACCATCACCTCTCCGGATTCATCGGCAAGCCAGAGAAGGGTGCGCTGGTGGCCTGTGCTTTCTCCAGAGGCGGGAATGCCAAGAAAGGAGAAGAACGCTTCGGCTGCGTCTCCGGTGATGGGCTTTTGAAAGAGGGCCTGAATGGCCCCTTCGTCCCGCATGGGGTGGTCGCTTTTCTCCCAGATCGACGGAGCCGTGAGCAGGGTGAGAAGGCGTTTGATGGTCATGTGGTCGAGGCGGGTCCGAACCTGTTCCATGGCCCGGGCAGGCGACAGGTCTGCATCACCGATGGATTGAAATGCCCGCTTGAAAAGGTCCGATACCAGAAAATTTGCCGCCGTTCTGTTTCGACTGGCTTTCGTCTCCTGGAAGGGGTCGGCAATATGGGTGCGGTTGAGGAAGATGCGAAGGAGGCGCTTCTCAACCCGGGACGGGATCATGATCTCATCGCGGGTTTCGTGGGCATACTTGGTTTTTACGAGGGTGGTCAGGTAGGCCTTCTCCTTCGGCTCAAAAATGGTTGCGTCGATGAGGGACAGGATGTGGTCCAGTGCGGCCTTGTAGCGGGACTGTAAGTAGCCGGAAGGGGCACGGTTCATCACCTCTCGGAAGGTTGCTTCCGAACAGGGGAAATAGCGCTCTGCTTCATCAAGGAATACCATGAACTCGACCTGCTCAGGTGTGGCAACTTCACCGGGGTAGGCGAAGTAATCGAGGTGGTTTTCAAGGACAAAGGTGGTGAACCATGCATCTGTGTCCGGGTCGATCCCCGGCGTATAGCTGCCTTCGGAAAGCGTGGGTTCAGGGTGCATTGTCTCTCTCCCGTTAATGAAAAGTGGATAGGGGTCAGTGGGTGCCGTCTTTGAGGAAATGGCGATGATATTCCGGCTCGGTAAGGTGTTTCTTGAGCAGGGAGGTCAGCAGGTTGTAGATGGCATCGCGGTCCTCCTGGTCCAGTTTTTCAAGGATCATATCGAGAAACGAGTCATCAGCAAATTTCTGCAGGTAGTATTTCAGGGTGTCGAGGTCCCCTTCAAGATCCCAGCCGTACATGGCGGCCCCGGTGTAGTCTTCAACGAAACGGTATGTGTGTTTGCTCATGGTAAGAAAATAGCTCCTGGGTGGCTCTGTCTGTTTATTGAATTAATCGAGAATGTTCCTGCGTGCAAGCCGGCTTGGCGTCATCGAGTCGGGCTCGCTAAGCCCCCTTTCCTTAGTCCTTTTCAAGTGGGCTTGCAGGCAGGGATGTGCTACACCATCTACCATAACCGGGGGGAGTGCCAAAATACCAGCTCAAAGAAGGCATGGTGGATAAAAAATATGATCCAAATGCACTGCAGTGAATGGGGCCTTCCGGGAAACCCATGGTCAGGTCAATCGGGGATTTGATGGTGAAATTTATCTCATTAAAAACAGTGATATTATTTGTTGCCGGTTTCCTCTGTCTTACTGGGGCAGGTCTGTTGCTGTTCGTTGGCAACATTGAGACCACCGATACAGGCTCTGTTCGGGGAGGTCGTTACTCTGGTGAGTTGGTGGAGCAGGTCCGGGGGATGGAAGCACGGCTGCTGACGATAGAAACTCATCTGGCTGAAGGGCACCCGGGAAATCAGGAAGAAGTCGGTGCCTTGAAGCGGCAGGTCCGTGACCTTCAATTTCGTGTAGAGGACCTTGTTAAGCGTCTGGAACGCCATGAGAAAAAAGTTGACAAGGGAATTGAAAAGACAGATAACATAGTAAAAGTAGAAAAACAGGTCCCGTCAAAGAGATCGCCTGTTTCATCCCGTTCCGCATACCACGTCGTAAGAAATGGCGAGACGCTATACAGGATCAGCAAAAGATACAATATCTCGGAGCATGAGCTGATTCGCTTGAATGGCCTGAAAGACAAGACTCGAATTTATGTTGGGCAGAAATTGCGCATCACGCCCTGAAATATATTGATTTATTACGTGCCTCAGCTTCTTTTGAGAAGCCCTTGATCATGATACGTACAAGCGGCTTCCACATAGTTAGAAATCGTCGTATTTCCGTTCCATAACCACAGCCGGTGTACCAGCGTAAAAAGGTCAAGGCCCTATGGACAAGCCACACGACAAGGATGATATTACACTTCTTTCCAGCCGGTTTCACACTCTGATCGACAAGGTCCAGGGACTTATCGATGAGTTGCATGCCAGTCCGTCCGCTGTGACTGATGGGGGGCAGGCGACTGCAAAAGCACGACCGGACGCCGGCCGGAAAGCCTACACGATACGTGCGTCCGGTACCCATGACGAGCGCCGGCAGAAGGCGTTGATCAAAGTAATTGATGACGTGTTGAAACAGATCGACAACGCCGTTTCCACCGGTGTGGAAACAGAGGCCAAGCAAGAACCGGGGCAACGCGCCCTTTTTGAATATGAAAAAAAACTTTTTACGTTAGAAGAATTGCGCTTTCTTGAAAAAACACTGCGCACCTTCCACCCTGCGACTGTCAAGGAAGCTCACCCCGACAGTTAGCGGATTATCCCGTGTTCCATGTCCCTTTTTTCGGGTTTTTCCCCGGTAAATCCCAGGAGTTTATCCTGGATTATCATTTTTCTGGGGTATTTGCCTGCAATTTTGATCCATGTGTCTTATGGACAGGGCCTCCTCAGTTAGTGGTATAAACGGTGCACAGACTTCCGGGTATTTCTGCACGATCCGGCCCATTGAGACTCTCTCCTTAATCACCACCCGGTTTGAAAGCCCGCGTGCACTAAGTGCATGCCAAAATCCTGTCTGCATTAACGCATGCAGGTTATCTTACGATTCGCAGTAGTATCAGTACATAGGTCATACAGTTACAGGGTCTTCCGAATGAATATAAGGAAAAGAAAAGTGACCTTTGGTCATTTTACCTTTTCCAGGGCCGCCGGGGGCCACCTCTTCACTTCAAATGACACTGTTTTTGTCTGCTTGCTCATGCCAACCTGTTGATTCAATAAGAAGGAAAAGAACATGACTCGTAAAGATCAAAAAGGAATGGATCCCACTCAGTTCATGGATGCTGTTGTCAAGAATTCGACGCGGTTTTGGGAAGGAATGGCAGGATTTTCCTGGCCAACACAGGATACCTCCGGGAGCAGCAAGGAGGCTGGTACGGAATCTGATTCATTCAATCCCTGGGAACCCTGGGAGCCTGCCATGGAGGCATGGAAGCAATTTCAAGAGTCATGTTCTCCAGAAACATTTGCCGATCCCTTTCAGATGGTTAGGGAGGAAGGGTTTAAGCAGTTTGAGAAGGTGACAAAGGACGGTTGGGATAAGCTTCTATCCATGGGGGAGGGGCTGACGCCACCATTCTCCTGGGCTCAATCCCCTTTTTCCTGGGGGCAGGCCCCTTTCGGGATGGGTGCGGCAGAACTTTTTGGCGGAAAGGACACCTTTAAAGAGATTCTTAAACTGATGTCGGGCGAAATGAATCGGTTTACCTCTATCCCACCCCTGGGGCTTTCGCGAAATTACCAGGGGAAGGTTGTGGAAGTTGTGGATAAAGGCAATCAGTTTTTGCTGACCCTTGGCGAGTATATGTTCTTGATGTTTTCTCCCCTGGAGCAGGCCATGCAGATGGTGCAGGCAACTGTAAAGGGCCTCACCGATGAGGAACGTCAAAGTTTGACCCCTGAAAGCGTTTATGAAACATGGTTGAAAGAGCTGGAGCAGGGTTATTTTACTTTGTACGGCTCAGAAGAGTACTTGGGAATTCTCAAGCGTCTCGTCTCGGCCATGGGGGAATTCAATCTTGCCCGTCAGAATTACATGAGCGATTGCCTGAAGCTCATGGGCATTCCCTCTGAGAATGATCTGGACGACCTCTACAGGGATTTGTACAGCCTTAAGAAAAAAATCTCCTCCCTTGAAAACGTCATTGAGAAGATGGCGCAGTCCGCTAAGGTCGCAAAAACGGCTGAAAAGGCCGAGGCCCCTGTGAAAGAGACCAAGGCTGCTGAAAAGGTCGATCCCTCTGTGAAAGAGGCCTCTAAGGGTGCGAAACCGGCTAAAACACCGGTAAAAGCGGCTCCCAAGGTTCAAAAGGCGGCAACACCCAAGGTGGCCGCAAAAAGTGCGGACAAGGCCGGGAAACCGCAAAAACAAACCGCTAAACCAGCAGGGAAAACCCCATAAGGAGGCTTTATGGAACGTATGACAAACCCTGTGGTGGATGCAGTTACCACGTTGATGGCGTACGGTACCGAGAGCCTGAACAGAGCCCGCCAGGGAATGGACGTTTTTGAGAACGATTTGAACACGACCATTGCCGAAACCCCTTTTGAGGTGGTCTTCGAGATTGACCGGGTCAAGCTGAAGCACTACCGGTCTGAAAAGAAACGCCAGGCGTTTCAGCGCCCGTTGCTGGTGGTTTACGCGCTGATCAACCGGGAGACCATGATGGACCTCCAGCCTGGGCGCAGTGTGCTTGAGACCTTTCTTGACAGCGGGTTGGATGTCTACATGGTGGACTGGGGCTACCCCACCCGAAAGGACCAGCACGTCACCATCGATGATCATGTGAACGGGTACCTTGACAAGATTGTCGATTTCATTTTGAAGGAGAATGAGCTGGCCACCCTGAACCTTATGGGTATTTGTATGGGTGGAACCTTCAGTACGATGTACGCCTCTTTGTATCCCGAAAAAATCAATACCCTTATAACGACTGTCACCCCCACTAACTTTGATACCTCTGAAGGTCTTCTTCACAGCTGGATGAAGGAACTGGACGTCGACAAGCTCATCGGGTCCTGGGGAAACATGCCGGCGGATGTAATGAATTTGGGGTTTCTCTTACTGAACCCTGCCCGGCTCATGCTGGATAAGTACAACAATTTTGCACGGAATATGGGGGACAAGGACTTCGTCGAGAATTTTGTGCGAATGGAGAAATGGATTTTCGACAGCCCCGATGTCCCGGGAGCAACCTTTCGGCAGTTCATTGAGGATTGTTACCAGAAGAACCTGTTGATCAAGAACAAGATGACCCTTGGTGGTCGCACCGTGGATTTGAGGAATATCACCATGCCAATTCTCAATATTTACGGCAAAAAAGATCACCTTGTCCCACCCGAGGCCTGCAATCGGTTAATCAGTGCGGTGGGGAGCCGGGATGCGCGGGACCTTTGCATCGATACCGGGCACATCGGTATCTACGTCAGCTCCAAATCACAAAACGAGTTTGCGCCGGAGATTATCAAATGGCTGGCCGATAGAGAGCCCGGAGGAGGGCTCTCGGCATGGGCTTCGGCAGCTCAGGAAGATCCGTCCGTATGATGGAACATGGGAAAAGGCATCTGTTCCCTCGGATAGTTTAACGCTGAATCTGGTTGGTACGGTACGTGAAAAGGAGCGATGGATGAACGGCAAAAGCATTGACGAAATGGCTGTGGGGGATTGGGCGGAAGTGGCCAAGACCATCTCCGAATCGGATGTTTACACTTTTGCAGGGGTGACGGGCGATTTCAACCCGGCCCATGTGAATGAACACTATGCCAGCGGTACCTTTTTTAAACGACGCATTGCCCATGGCATGTTGTCAGCCGGGCTCATTTCCAACGTGCTCGGCACGCATCTGCCGGGGCCCGGGGCTGTGTATATCAGTCAGGAGCTGACGTTTACTGCCCCTGTGTATATCGGCGATACCATCACGGCGCGGGCAGAAGTCAAGGAGCTGTTGGCGGATAAAAATCGCGTGATTTTGAAGACCATTTGCACCAATCAGGACGGGGCCGTCGTTATTGATGGTACCGCCCTGATGAGCCCCATGAAAAAGAAGGCCGCTGCTCGGGCATCCTGACAGACAGGCCAGAAAGACGATTAAGAAAAGAGCCCCCGGTACCCATGCCCTTCGGCAGGATGCCGGGGGCTTTTTTATGAGTGGACAACACGTGATGAAAGCCAGTCTTCGTGTCGCTGGGTAACGGATTACAGGAGGCAGACAAGCCTTGTTTGCTTTGTTGCGACATTCGGTCGGTGTTCCTGGCTTGAGGAACGAGGGGGGGGGGAGGTGCTTGCAACCTGGGAACCAGGCGATCATGGCTGGGTACGGTATCTCTTGCTTTTTTTACCCACTCACGGCGGAGCTCCATGCAATGGACCCGGAATTGAAGGGGGCGACGTTGACAAGGTGGCGGCCCTCCTATATAAACCGCATATTTTCTAAGGAAGATGCGTTCAGAAAAAAGTCAGCGCCCTACTTGCCTCGAGAAGGCATCGCTTTTTTACGCGATCCTTACGAATATGTGGAATCAACCGGAACGAAGGATAATCTGGGAATATCGATGGTCAGCCTCGAAAATATCGCCAAAAGCTACGGTGGACAGCATCTCTTTGATGATGTCAGCTTCAAGATCAACCCCAGGGAACGTGTGGGGTTGGTGGGCCGCAACGGCCATGGGAAAACCACTCTCTTTCGTCTGGTTACAGGAGAAGAAGAGGCCGACTCGGGTCAGGTGGTCATTCCAAAAAATTACCGCATCGGCTACGTCACCCAGCACATCCGTTTTACCGAAGAGACGGTGCTCCAGGAAGCCGCATTGGGCCTTCCTGACCATGAGTCGGACCAGCTCTGGAAGGTGGAAAAGATTCTTGCTGGTCTGGGGTTTTCCCAGGAAGCCATGGGGAAACATCCCGGGGATTTCTCCGGAGGTTTCCAGGTACGCCTGAACCTTGCCCGTGTGTTGGTGTCGGACCCGGATCTTCTGCTTCTTGACGAACCCACCAACTATCTTGACATCACGTCTATCCGTTGGATCGAGGGGTTTCTCCAGGCTTGGCCCCGGGAGTTGCTTCTCATCACCCACGATCGAGGGTTCATGGACCGCGTGGTAAGCCACACCGTGGCAATCCACAGGCGCAGGACGCGTAAAGTGCAGGGGGACACCGAAGCCTGTTATACCCAGATTGCCCAGGAAGAAGAGATCTACGAGAAGACCCGTCTCAATGACGAGAAGAAACGAAAAGAGATGGAACTCTTCATCTCCCGGTTCCGGGCCAAGGCGCGTCTTGCCAACATGGTGCAGTCCCGCGTGAAGGCCGTGAACAGGATGGATAAGAAGGATAAACTCGACGCCTTGGATACACTGGGCTTCAGCTTTCGAAGCAGCCCCATCAAAGGCCGGCAGCTCTACACGGCGGAGAACCTCTCCTTCGGCTATGAGGGCGGGCCGGAGTTGATCCGTAATTTCTCCCTCACCCTGGGGCGCAGGGATCGCGTCTGCGTGGTGGGCCAGAACGGGCGTGGTAAAACCACGCTGCTTAAGCTGTTGGCCGGGGAGTTGACCCCAAAGACCGGCACGATTGTTCACCACCCGTCGGCGGCTGCCGGGTTTTATGAGCAGACCAACGTCAGCAGCATCAATCCCATGAGCACGGTGGAGGAGGAGATTCTCTACGCCCACCCCGAGGTGGAACGCCAGCAGGCCAGGAACATCTGCGGTGCCATGATGTTTGAAGGCGATCAGGCCTTGAAAAAGTGCTCGGTACTCTCCGGTGGAGAAAAGAGCCGGGTGATGCTCGGCAAGCTTCTGGTTACGCCATTGAACCTCCTGTTTCTTGACGAACCCACCAACCACCTGGATATGGAGTCTTGTGACTCCCTGATGGCGGCCGTTGATAACTTCGACGGGACCGTGGTGATGGTCACCCATAACGAGATGTTTCTCCATGCGGTGGCGACCCGTTTGGTGGTGTTTCGTAACGGTGGCGTGGAGCTCTTTGATGGGACCTATGCCGAGTTTCTTGAAAAAGTCGGGTGGGGGGATGAACCTGAAGGCACTGTGTCCGAGACCCTTGCCATGGATACTGAGGAGACCCTGGCTCCAAAGAAGAGTGTCGGGAAAAAGGAGAGTCGCAAACTTCGGTCCGCCATCATCTCCCGTCGCAACAAACAGACGGCCCCTCTGCGAAAGAAGATCGAGGCCGCTGAAGAGGCCATAGATGCCAGCGAGAAAGAGATCACTCGCATCAATGAGGCCCTTCTTGAAGTGACGCAATCCGGCGATGGCGCCGCGATTACGGCCTTGTCCAAGGAACTGCACCACCACAACACCGTCATTGACGAGAGCTTTGAGGTTCTTGAAACATTGTCGGAAGAGCTCGATGGGCTTGAGGCCTCATTTAATGCGGAGCTTGAAGAACTGGGCACCTCTGTGTAAGGTGGGGCACGATATCGAAGGGTCGACGTAAGCCACGTGTGCCGAGGTTATGCCTTGCCGGTGAGTATGGTTTTCTGCTTAAGGAGAAAATCTGGAATGAAAGGAGAAGAGGGCATGAAAAAAGTTTGGGGCATCATGCTCCTTGTGATGGGGGCTGCCATGTTTTTCACGATTCCGTCAAAAGCACGGCAAATTCAAGAGATCCGGGCGTTGTCGGGGGGCACGGTCCTCCTGGTAAAGTTCTGCTTTTACACCATCAGTATTCTTTTGATGGGCGGGGGCCTTCAGAAACTCAAAGGGAACAGCAACGAAGATTCCTGATCGGGTGTCGTCTGAATAATTCCGGGGGGCTACTTTTTCTCTCCCTGGTAAAAAAAGGTTTATATCTTCTTGGGTTTGCATTAATCTTACAGGAGTTGCTTGTGCCTGGCTTGAAGACGTATTCCCTGATGGCAAAAAAGCCGGCGTAGCCAATTTGGCTGACGCTTTGATTGTTGATTGAGCCGATAAACATGGGCGGGCGTGCAAGCGCATTATCCATGAAAGACCTTAGACCGGTGGCGAAGGCAGGTGCCATCTCCATTGCTTACGCGAGAGCCCCTGCCGGGTTGCCATGCGGTGATTATGCAAAGGAGTGGTGTTGTGACCGGAGCGACCAACGGGGCGAGCGAAGTTGAAAATCTCCAGCACGAAGTAACCTACCGTACCCGTCTCCAGGATATCTGCAATAAAATTTACGCAGCATTGAACCTGGACGACATCATCATCAATCTTAAAGATGAGATCAAATCCCTCTTTGAAGCCGAACGCATCACCATCTATTATGTGGACGGGGTGAAACGGGAAATCGTGTCCCGCTTCAAGACCGGAAACGAAATTGATGAAATCCGGCTTCCCATCAACAACGCCAGTATCGCAGGGTACTGCGTTCTTAAAAAGTCTCTCCTGAACATCAAGGATGTCCATGACAATCAGGAGCTGGCCGCCATTGACTCCAACATCACCTTTGACTCCAGCTGGGACAGAAAGACCGGGTTTGTGACCAACCAGATGCTGGTGGTCCCCATTCTTTACAAAACCTACCTCCTCGGAGCGGTGCAGCTCATGAACCGCAAGCAGGGTGAGCTCTTTACCACGCAGGACGAAGAGAACCTCCAGGAGATCGCCAAGATCATCGGCATCGCTCTGTACAACCAGAAGCGCATGGCCAGGAGTAAGAAAGGCAAGTTTGACTACCTTCTGGAAAACCACATCATGACCCAGAAGGAGTTGAACCAAGCCGAGCGATCAGCCCGGGAGTCCGGCGAGCGAATCGAGCAGGTTCTGTTGTCTCAGTTTAAGATCCCCAGGGGGGATATCGGGGAAGCCCTGAGCCGTTATTACAAAGCCCCCTTTGTGGAATTCAACAACAGCATGCCCATTCCCGGAGAGCTGCTGGAGGGGCTGAAAGTGCCCTTCATGCGAAACAACTACTGGGTTCCCCTGAGGTCGGATGGGGACAAGGTGGTGATCATCGTCGATGATCCCCACGATGCCCAGAAAATGGGCCAGATCCGGGTGCTTTTTCCTTCTCGAGAGCTCGTTCCTTTTGTTTCGCTTAGAGAAGATATCCTTGATTATATCGCGCTGTTTACCCAGGATGAAAAACAACAGTCTTCCATTGATGATATCCTCTCTCAGCTCTCCGATGAAGATGAGGAGATCGAGGAAGCTGAAAGCGGCCTGAGTGAAGAGAGCAGCGCCGTGGTTCAGCTGGTGAACAAGATCATCATCGATGCCTACAACCGTGGGGTCTCCGATATTCATATCGAACCCTACCCGGGCAAGGAGAACACCAAGGTGCGGTTTCGTACCGACGGTGCCTGCGGGGTCTACCAGACCATTCCCTATCAGTACAGAAATGCCATCGTCTCCCGAATCAAAATCATGTGCGACCTCGACATCGCCGAACGCCGGAAGCCCCAGGACGGCAAGATCAAGTTTAAGCGCTACGGTGGGCTTGATGTCGAACTACGTGTGGCCACCGTGCCGACGCAAGGGGGCATGGAAGACGTGGTGATGAGGATCCTGGCCGCAGGAGAGCCCATTCCACTGGAGAACATGAAGTTCTCCGAGCGGAACTTCGACAAGTTTGTCGAGATGATCAACAAACCCTACGGGATCATCTTTGTCTGCGGTCCCACAGGCTCCGGTAAAACCACCACCCTTCACTCTGCTCTGGCCAAGATCAACGACGAAGAACGCAAAATCTGGACGGCTGAGGATCCCGTAGAGATCACCCAGAGGGGCCTGCGCCAGGTGCAGGTTCAGTCGAAAATCGGCTTTGATTTTGCCGCTGCCATGCGCGCCTTTCTTCGTGCCGACCCGGATGTCATCATGGTGGGTGAGATGCGTGACCGCGAGACCACCCACATCGGTATAGAGGCCTCCCTCACCGGTCACCTTGTCTTCTCCACCCTTCACACCAACAGCGCGCCGGAAAGTATCACGCGTCTCCTCGACATGGGCATGGACCCCTTTAACTTTGCCGATGCCATTCTCTGCATTCTGGCCCAGCGCCTGGTGCGAACCCTGTGCAAGGATTGCAAGGAGGAGTACCATCCCGGTCAGGATGAGTACGATGAACTGCTTAGAGAGTATGGCGGCCAGGAGGATTTTGAACGCTTTCTCAATATCCCCTACACCGACGATCTCAAGCTTTGCCGCCCCAAAGGGTGCGACAAATGCAGCAACACCGGTTACCGTGGCCGAATGGGCATCCATGAGCTCCTTGAAGGCACCGATGAGATGCGCAAGCTGATCCAGACCAGTGCCCGCATGGAAGAGCTTCGGGAACAATCGGTAAACGACGGCATGACCAGCCTGAAACAAGACGGCATCGCCAAGATTTTTTCAGGCGACTGCGACCTGCTCCAGGTGCGGAAGGTGTGCATCAAATAGGTCATGGGTAACAGGCGATAGAGAAAAGGCTATGCCTCCGGCGGCAAGGTGAGCCACCTTGAAAGCGGGTTACTGTTGGGCTTTGTCTCTGACGGGGTGATCAGGCACAATCAAAAAAGTGGACTAACGAAAAGGGCGACTGAGAGGTCGCCTTTTTTTATGGGGGGATTCCCATTATGGTTGTAACTATTCAGTTCCGAAAAACAGCCTCCGGCGGCAAGGTGTGCCACCTTGAAAGCGGGTTGCGACCACTCTCGCCCCTCGCCCCTCGCCCCTCGTTCCTCGGGTTGAGAGTAGTCGCAAAGGCTTCCATAAAGAACTGGCGAGTCCTGTTTGTCCAACTGTTCCAACGTTTAGCCCCCGACAAAAAAACCCGATACCGGTGGGGGGATGTGATCGTTGGGACTGTGTGGGTGAGGGGATTACTCTAAGACCTGTTTGTTTAACTTTTTAAAAGTTGAGCTCCCGGCAGGGCCGTCGGAGGCTCAAGCTGAATAGTTACTTATGGCTTTGGATTTTTACTCAGAGAGTCGCCTGAAGAACAAAATAATCCTTGCCTGAGCTTCGGGGTATGTGGCCGGTCGGTAGGGGCTGTTGTTGAGGTGGGGAATTGAAAATAAGTGCTCGCCCTCGTCATAGTGAAGATCAATGGCGGGGGCGAGGTGGTATTTATATGGGGAGCTTTGTGCTATTCGCTTGGGGCATACTCGTAAGCGCCCATGTCAAATCCATTGCCTTGAGGCCTCAATACTCCATCAAGATCCGTTGCAACGGCTGTGTCTTTTCCGCTATCAACACAGGGAGAGTTCGCAGAGAGGTGGTACAGGCTGTCTGCAAAAAGTGGATCGATGCTAATGTTCCCTTCGCCTGCAATGTCATCTTGGCCTATGTCGGAGTATGACACCGTGAGGGGGCCTGACTTTTTTATGTCCATTTGGATACCGTCATTGCCCCAGACAATACAATTGGCCATCTCACTTGTTGTCGTGGAAGAACCATTGAGCCATACCCCAGAGGCATTTGTATCTTCTGTGCATGTGTTGGTTGTAATGGTAGAGTTAAGGATGACAGGGTTAGTGTAGAGGCAGCTCAGGCCAGCGCCTTTATCTTTTACAATATTATCTTTGATAAGGGTATTGACGATACGTTGTGTGCCATGGCTGATGCTTGCCCCCCCACCATCCCAATTGGCACGGTTTGAGCGAATTATGCAGTTTTCCATAATCAGGCTTCCCTGATTATGGTTAAGCCCACCGCCAGTTTGTTGTAACGCCTCATTGTCAGCTATAAGGATATTCTTTAACTCGCATGTTTCGAAGGATAGATCGACGCCACCGCCACTAAATTTTGCTCGGTTGAGTCGAATTTCCCCACCGCTGATTTTTATATTGACATGTCCCCCGTCAATTCCCCCGCCACTGCTTTGAGACGTGTTCTTTATTACCATGCAATTGATGATTTCGGGTGATCCGTAGGAGAGGTAGATCCCCCCGCCACTGCCTTGAGACGTATTATTTTTAACCGTGCAACTGTCGATCTCAGGTGAGCAGTATGAGAAGGAGAGTCCACCTCCACCGTTGACTGATGAGTTTTGTTCGATTCTACAGTTTTCTATACGTGGTGAGCCGGACATGAAGTATAAGCCACCCCCGTAATATTCAGCATGGTTGTTTTTAATGATACAGTTCACAATGGTGGTGGTTCCTGAGCTTTTGATACCTCCTCCATAATCGTGGGATCCGTTGGCGATGGTTAGGCCGGATATGGTTACACCTGAATTTATGGTGAAACCGTTGCCTTCTCCCTGGCAGTCGATAATCGTTTTTTCAGGCCCACTGGCAGATCGTATCGTGATTTTTTTCTGTATCAGGATATTACTGTTTCCCGATCCGCTATATGTCCTTTCAGAAATGAGCACTGTGTCATCTTCTGAAGCAGCATCTACGGCAGCCTGAATGGTGGAATAATCCTGGGGCACTCGAATTACATTCTCGGGCTGTGCTTCGAAATCAATTCCAGACACGTCATTTTCGGTGATTTCAACACTGATGCTGGAAGGCGTAAATCGAAACCCATCAAGCTTTGGTGTGACAATGTAATTGCCCGATTTTAATTCTTCGAAAAGATATACCCCGTCATTATTGGTAGCGACTTCAGCCGTTGCATCGCCGGCCAGGGATACGGTGACGCCTTCCAGGGCATTGCCATCATAGGTGACAACCTTGCCCTCAAGGTTGCAACCCGTCAAAACCAACAGAGACATCAAGAAAAATGACAGCAGAAAATTACGCAACATACGCTCCCCTCTGTGAAGTGGTGTTTTCGTATAAGAGATTACAAAGCTCTTTCTTCCAAGTTTTTTGTTGGGTCGGTGTGGCCATTACGATGAGGTGTATCGAATGGCATCGGGGTAATGCTTTTAGAAAGGTGTCGCTTACAGCCCGGCATCTCACTTGGTGTATGTATCGCATGTTTACACGTTGAAAACAATGTTTTCTGGTTGGGCATAGGTCTGCTCCGGTCAGGGGTTGAATTGACGGCAATAAACCAATGCCCACATTGACTTGAAAATATAACAATTCAATATTCCGGTAGAATTTGTATGGAGCGCACATCAAATCTGTATGGCAAGCTATACAGGAGTGGGTATTTTGGGTCATATTTTTGGGGGGGAGAGGGCTTTTATACAAAAAAAGGCCCTCTGAACTGTGTCAGAGAGCCTTTTCTAATATGCGTATTTTACAGTCTTTATGGTGGTACCCGGAACGAGAATCGAACTCGTACAGACTTGTGTTCGAGGGATTTTAAGTATCTTTCAACGTCTCATGATATCAGTTCTTTAGGGATAACTGTGACGGAAAGTGGGCTGAGAAGAGGTGCCTTCATCCCTGTTACAGCCGTACCAGAAGCTTCATGGAAGGTTCTGATAAATGTCTTTTCGATGACCAACTTTCACGATTAGAACAACAAGCCTGCCCTCGTGGATTTCGTAAACGATACGATAATCCCCGGTACGCACTCTGTGGAAAGGGTTGTTGCCTTTCATTTTGGTGGTATTGGGCTCTGGTAAATTTCGACCAATCTCTTCAATTTTCTTTTTGATTCTGACCAGATCCCGCTTGGGAATTCGCTTCAGGCTCTTCAACACTGACGGGCGAAATTCAATCGAGTATTCCATTTAAAGCCCCAACTCCTTCCAAACATCTTCAGCGGGGATATTCTCACCTGGCTCACTCAGGGCTTTTGTGGCATCTTCGATATCCATACGGTCTTCAATTTTTTGAAGCAATTCCAGCTCGGCCATGGAAACCAGGGCCGCTACACTCTGCCCCCTTCGGGTAAGGATGACAGGCTCGTTACCGTAGGCAACTTTATTAACGATATCGGCAAGGTTTTTTCGTGCATCTGCTGTGGATATTTTTATGGTCATGCAGCACCTCCTTTTTGTACCAATTGTACATCATGTACAAAGAGGGATCAACCCCCCCCCCTCTATGTGAATCATTGTGGGGCGATAGTTTGCTCACCTCTCCATTAAAAAAGCTTCAAGAAACATAGAACCACGCCATCCGGGATGCTGTGAAGTCTCTCCAAGAAGCTGGGCAGCTTCCGGAACCTCTTTCTGCATCTTCCCAACGGCAGGGAAAAGGACGTCCAGATTATTCCTGTGGGGGACTTTTCAACCAAGGACGAGCTGGAGAAGATCAAGAACATTTCACGGGATGATATTATTGCCGCCCATCGCATTCCACCCGCTCTGGCCAGCGTTGTGCCGAACGAAGCACGGGGTGGTTTTGGGGACATCGCCAAGGCCGACCAGGTCTATGAAAAGAACGAGATCGTCCCCATCCGAAACATCCTGCTCCAGGTCAACGAGCATTTGACGGGAAATCACCGGATAGCCTTTGACGAACCGGAATATGCACCATAAATTGGAGGGGAAAGGAACATGTCCATGCGAATTAGCCCGGATATTTCATGAGAAAACAAGCAGGTCGAAATAACAGCATGTTATTAACGATAGTTGCCGTGAAGAATTAAGCATACCTCCAGCACCCCCTTGCTTCATTGCTACTGAAATTTAAGTCGAATATTTTAAGCTATTACATATATACTTCGAGGTTTATAGAAGTACTGTGATTAGCCCAAAAAGTTTGCCTAGACAAACACAATGTCTATATGTGATAGTGCCCATGGATATCGAATAATTTCAAACATGGGGGCCACTATTATGGATACCATCGATTTAGAAAAACTCCAGATCACAAGAGCGGGTCTACTTCCCATTGCCCGAGAATACACGAAGCGACTTATGATTCGTGAAACTGTCAACGAACTATTCGACAGCCAGATGAACCTGGCCCCGGGTGATGCCATATGTGCCATGGTCATAGACGCATTCTCAGGCCGGACACCACTTTGCCGATTCACCGACGAAATCAATGAACAAGACAGCGAGATTCTTTTCGGCTTTCCTGTAAACCATGAAATGTTCAGTGAGACCAACCTCGGCCGGGCCATGGACAGGGTGTACGAAGCTGGCGCTCAGCGCCTGTTTACTGAAGTATCAATGAAAGCCTTGAGCACCTTTGATATTGACGCCAAGGCCTACCACTTCGACACAACGTCTGTATCGGTTTACGGAGACTATGAACTGCAGGATGAAGAACCCTCAAATGTTACGTATGGCCACAGCAAGGCAAAGCGCCCGGATCTGAAACAGTTCATGGTTTCTATGTGTTGTGTCGAGAGAAACATCCCCATTATTGGTCAAGTTGAAAATGGTAATGCCTCGGATAAAACCCTCAATAACAAGCTTCTCTCCAGCGCATCAGCCTACATGGCACGTCATGGGCTTGAAACAGGAGCATCTCTTCATATTGCCGACTCCGCATTTGTAACCGCCTTAAATCTTGAAAAAGCAAGAGACCTCAAAATCGACTTTCTAAGTCGTATGCCTGCCAACTTCAAGGAGTGCAAGCGCGTCATAGACGAAGCCGTTAAAAAAGAAATCTGGCAGGAGGTCGGCATCCTTGCAAACGATGAAGGAACCATCAAAAAGCCATCCGCCTATTACCGGGCTCAGGAGGGAATTGTTGATGTCGAAGGTCATTCGTATCGCGCCATAACCTACCACTCAAGTGCCTACGACAAGCGCAGGCAAAAAACCATCGAGAACCAGCTAAAAAAAGACCGAACAGCCCTTGAAAAAACAATCCATGACAGCTTGCTCCCAGCTTATAAATGCCGCGATGATGCAGAATCTGCACGTAAGCAAATGATAAAACTGGCATCAAAGAGCATGCACACCATAGAAACGGAGATCACCGAGACCCCTGTCTTTGAAAGAGGACGCCCAAAAAAGGGAGAGACCAGAGTCGCGAGGGCGTTCCGGTACGAGCTCAGCACAACGCTCCATGAAAACCCCGAAAAAACAAAGGATCTCCGGACACGTGCAGGGTGTTTTGTTCTCCTCACGAGCCTTAATGACAAAGGCCGATGGAGTCCCTCGGAACTGCTCAGGCTCTATAAAGAGCAGGATGGCATTGAGAAAAACTTTGGCTTTATCAAAGATCCAGCCATCATTAACGCCATCTTTCTGAAAAAGACCTCACGCATTGAAGTGTTAGGCCTTGTACTCTTACTCGCCCTCTTAATTTGGAGGCTCATTGAGCGTGATCTACGGCAACATATAAAAAAAACGAGCACTCCACTGCCTGGATGGAAGCCAAAGGGGACAACTCGGCCTACGACATTTATGATGAGCATCAAGTTCAAGCAGATTAACGTACTCACCATTGATGGGGTTAGACGGCTTGCCAGACCTCTAAAACCTGAACAGCTCAAATTCCTTGAGGCACTAAAACTGACACCGAATATCTATACCATACCGTAGACCATCGACGACGAGGGCCTGAAAAAATAGCCCCGGCGATGCCGGCGGGGGTGCTGGATGTATGTTTGAACAGCTGACAACGTATGTTGATGGCCTATTTCTATTTTTGGTTTTTGATTTATCCGTTATTCAAGACTGTTATGGGTGGCCCAATCTGCTCAACCCATCAGTATCGACAATGCCCCGTATACTCCCGCCTCAACACCCCAAGCCCTTTCAGGCTACCGCCATCATCAAGCCCCCTGTCAAAGAAGAACATGCACACATTCGCCTCGAAGATCTGCCGTGCCCGTGTCTGGCTCACTCCTGAAAGCCGCCCGGCTTCCGCAAAGCTTTTGCCTCAGAGGACGGCGCGGGTGAGTTTTATGTTTCGGGTCTTTTGTTCTGGTTGGCCCATGGGACTCTCCTTCGTCGTTGTGATTAGCCGTGCATGGCTGGTTGGCTTGTCATGCCGATGGTCTTCACCATGTTTTCGATGAGGCCGCCCAC
This sequence comes from Desulfolunaceae bacterium, assembly GCA_942491485.1. Classification (GTDB taxonomy): domain Bacteria; phylum Desulfobacterota; class Desulfobacteria; order Desulfobacterales; family Desulfolunaceae; genus Desulfoluna. The sequence goes on from CALOAX010000001.1 coordinate 94,216, forward strand.
GGCTGTGGGGCCGGAGATGGCTTTTACCTCGTCGCATTTGCGGTGGGCTTTGTAGGCTGTGGCGACATTCCGGAGAAACCAGCTCCGCTCGTTTTCGGGGGTGGCGCAGGTGGACTTCCAGCCCATCTCGCGGACGACCTGGTTTGTGATGGGGGCTTCGAATGTGGGGTGGGCGTAGATGCCGTACCGCCGGATGGCATCCCACACCAGAAGGGCCTGGACCGAGGCTTTGTCTTCGACGCTGCCCTCAATGGCTTCCACGAAGTCTGCGATGGTGGGCATGGTGGTGTATTTTCGGGTGCGCACGATTTGAAGTGCGGCGGCTTCAATCTGGGCGATAGTGTAGCCACCCAGGGCCTTGAGCATGAACTCAAGCAATTGGGCTTCCAGCTGGACGCCGTAGTTCTGGCCGATGGCAGGGGATGATCCCCTGAACCCCATAAGGCAAAAGCCCAGGTCTTATTTCACAAGACTTGGGCTTTTGCTTTTTTTTCTGTTTGTCGAATTTTGCAAAAGTTCGGCCCCCGTCAGGTCCGCCGGAGGCATGCTCATTTTTTACTGTAATGAAGATCGGCCATGTTTTGGCCTTCTTTGGTGGGGGGTGAACACAGAAAGGTTTCCAGCATAAATGCAAGAATCCTTTTTTAAGATCTTAAAATCATATGTTTAATTTGCACATCTGGCAAGTTTGAGGCCTTTGTCAAAAGTGTAGGTGACTCCATTACCCTTTGTACCTGTGAAGAGTGTCGTGTCGGTCTGACCCCATTACCGGGTGACAAGAAGTGTGGCAAGGAGTTTCATTGAAACAGTTTCTCCTGGGGGTGCGGATAAGAAAGGGGTAGAGAATTCTATTCGATTGCCATCAGGTTTTGCGGGTTGAACACGTGAAACTGATTGCGCCAACTCGAATAAATCCCGATGTCGAATCCATATGTAAGGGTTACTTGGACCACATCCTTGGTCGAAGCCTCCGGGTAATGCATCATGATGATGTCAGCCAGGGATCGGGCCAGCTCCTCATCGTCTACCTTGTCTTCTAAAATAGAGATATTCGCGCTGACATAAGTGGTTGTGCTGGCTTCCTGCCCTGCTGTTTTAAACGTCGATGATCCGGACACGATCGTTGCATATTTGACGTCTTGTAATTCCATGATTGCAGATTGAACAGACAGCATCTCGGCAAATGGGGTTTTTTCTGCAAGCTGCATTGTAAATATCGGGACAAGTGCGGCTCCGATAAACATGACGGCAACAACGATGAAGTGGGGTTTCCATACGGGTTCTAAGGCTTGTTCATCGGTTTCTGCGTTTACAACAAAGGTACCCGTAATTAGGTCATGAAGGGATTGGCGTGTTTTTGTGTTGAATATATAGAGGTACGGTATCGATATGATGCCCCCGAAGATGATGAACGAGAGGAGATATGTCAAGACTGATTGGAGAATCTCTGTTTGAAAGGGGACGCCATTGATGAGAAATGGTATGTAAAGAATGGTGTATCTTATAAACGACCGGCCGAGGCCTATGGTTTCGTTCATGGAATTGACGACACGGATTTTTAAGATTCTTTTACCGATGGTTTGACCATCTGCGATTTTGCTGTTCATTACTCCGAAGTATGAAAGCCCTATCGCAAACCCAACCAGAAGACCCCAGATGCCCATTCGGACAAAGGTGTCCTTAAACAAGAAGCTCAGAAGAAAACCTAGTACTGCAAGGATCAATGAGTCGATGAGCAATGCTCCAATACGTCTCCAAAATCCCGAAATCCAGATGGTATCTACGTTTTCTCCCATTCTGTATCCCCCTCCGGATTGAATTGCTTTGATAGAAAAAAGCATGTGTGCCCTGAAGTGAATTGTGTTTCGCAATGAGCATATACGTAAACTCAACGTTTTATCAACAGTAATTGGCTCAAATAGAAAAATCCTTGGCATTCACCAAGGCTCTTATTTTCATAAACTCAAATTGTCTCTTACTTATTGGCAATACTCTCATTCAAACCCGACGGTGAAATAAAGATAAACGAAGGAAGGGGGCAGACCTACACATCTGACAAGGTTAAAGGTTTTGTCAAAAGTGTAGGTTTGACCCCATCACTCGGGAGACTCTCTCCCCATGCATGGCACGGGCGCGTGATAACAAACGAGCCAAGCTCTTCAGATGGTCATGCCTCACCTACATGGGGCAGAAGTTCAAGGTGGCCGTACGAGCCGCAGGTTACGAGCGTTATCGCTTCCATAATCTCCGCCACACCTTCGCCTCCTATCTCGCCATGGGCGGCGCCAGCCTCCAGGCCATCCAGGAACTCATGCGCCATGAGTCCATGGCCTCCACCCTGATCTATTCCAAACTCTCCCCGGACCACCTCAAAGCTGCATCCGAAAAACTCTGCTTCACCCTGGGCCCCAAGCCTCTTCCCACCGGCACCGATGATTAGGTTTTGCCTCCGGCGGCCAGGGGATGATCCCCTGGACCCCATAAAATAAAAGCCCAACCTTATTTCATAAGGTTGGGCTTTTGTTTTAAAGACCTGTTTGTTGAACTTTGCAAAAGTTCAGCCCCTGGCAGGGCCGCCGGAGGCACACGCTCATTTTTGAACTGTAACGAAAATAGGCCATATTTTGGCCTTTTTTGGTGGGTTTTGAACACAAAAAGGTTTCATGCATAAATGCATGAAACCTTTTTTAAGATCCTGAAATCATATGTTTAAATTTATGGTACCCGGAACGAGAATCGAACTCGTACAGACTTGCGTCCGAGGGATTTTAAGTCCGATAATGGGGTTAATAATTTCAGGTTGTTATGGTTAATCGTAATGGAATCGTAATGGAATGGGGATATTTAATGAGTTTGAGAAGGGATATTGTTTTGATACCATCAGAGTTTATAATGTAAACCTTTTTGAAATGAGAAACCATGCCGCGTTTTGCCCTTGTTGATTGTAACAATTTTTATGTCTCCTGCGAGCGGGTGTTTAACCCCTCTCTTAATGGCCGCCCTGTCATTGTGCTGTCTAATAACGACGGGTGCGCGGTGGCGCGGTCCAATGAGGCCAAGGCGCTGGGGATCGGTATGGGGGATCCGGTGTTTAAGTTGGAGGAGCTGATTCGGCGGCATGAGGTGGCCGTCTATTCTTCCAACTACGCCCTATACGGGGACATGTCCCGGCGGGTGACGATCACCCTGGGGCAGATGGTGCCTGACCTCGAGGTCTATTCTATTGATGAGTCGTTTCTCGATCTGTCTGCTTTCCGAGAGGCGGACGTGCCTGAGTTGTGCCGGCAGATCGTCAAGACGGTAAAGCGAAACACGGGGATCCCCGTTTCCGTGGGCGTGGGATCCACCAAGACACTTGCGAAGATCGCGACAGGGCTTGCGAAGAAGCATCCGAGTTTGGGTTGGTTCTGCGATATCTGTGATCCGGAATGGCATGAGCGGGCCTTGGCCGCCACGGAGGTGGGAAAGATCTGGGGTGTGGGAAGGCGTTACGAAAAGTTCCTGAAGGTGCGGGGCATCAACACGGCCCTGGACCTTGTCCGAGCGGACCGGGGCATGATCCAGAAGCGCATGGGCATCAACGGCACCCGGATCCTCGATGAGCTGGCCGGCATCAGCTGCTATCCCCTGGAAGCCAATCCGCCTGTGAAGAAGGGCATCGGGGTTTCCCGGACTTTTTCCAGAGGTATCGATGACCTTCCAGGGCTTCATGAGGCGCTGTCCTCCTACGCCGAGCGAGCCGCTGAAAAGCTCCGGAAGGATGGTCTCCGGGCCGGGGTGATGGAAGTCTTCGGGATGAGCGATCGGTTCCACAAATCAGATTTCTATTACAACAAAGCCACCTTCAGGTTTCCTGTCTCCACCTCGGACAGCTCGGAGGTCATCAAGGGAGCCCTGGCCGCTTTCGATGAGATTCACCGAGAAAACGTCCCCTTCAAAAAGCTGGGCCTCCATATGCGGGAATTAACCCTGGAGGCCCCGGAACAAACGCTTCTTTTTGATACGGTAGATCGCGGTCAATCCACCGCCCTCATGAAAGCCATGGATGCTGTCAACAGCGCCATGGGCAGGCGGACCCTTGGTTACGCCTCTTCCGGGCTTTCCTCCCCCAAAGAATGGCGCACCAAGTTCAACCGCAAATCACCTGCCTATACCACGCAGTGGGAGGAGTTGCTGGTAGTGTCTTGATACAATACTATCTGCATCTATAGGGGGTTTTCATCAATGCAGCACCTTGATCGCAACCAAGTTCAACCAGTCGGTGACGGTAATTTTTAAGGTATGGTCGCCCCGTTCAAGTCCGAATGTTGTTGCCACATGAGATTCGGTTGTATCGGCCTCGCTGATCGTGTCAACCCAGTTATTGTGGATGAAGAACTCATACTCATCCCCGACAATAAAGTTTGAATTTGTAGCGACGCCCCAATCATCAACGTCTGCCGTTGAAAGAAGAAAGTTTTCCTCTGTGTTGTAGGTGAGGGGGAAATGCAGATTACCAGCGGTAACTGCGGTCTGCCCCACAACGAAGGTGGACAATACAGTACCACTTGGGTCTTTTAAATCGCACGTAACCATCTGTGAATCTCCGTCCAATTGGACATTGGTGACCACAATGGTGTACTGCCCTGATATCAACTCACCATTGGCAAGTACGTTACCCGTTACCACGCACTTTTTAAATGGGCGCTTCATCCGCCATGAATCCCAGTTGGACGCGTAGGTAGTGGAAACAATTTCGCTCGCGTATTGAAGAGGCTTACCACGGTATGCTAAGGCAGATGGGGCTTTATAACCGCCACCATCATCAATAAAGAGAGACGCATACCCTCCCTGGTGATACAACTCGAACCCGATTGCGTCTGCAAGGGACACGGTGATGATAGCCGCGTTGGTTTCGGATCTCAGCCACCTGCGAAAGAAAACATACCATTGCGCCTCGTCGGCCAGTGCAATATTGCGAGGGTAGCCCTCTTCCATCATCGTGGAGATAAAATAATCCAGCGTTTCTTTGCCTTCCAGGGGGTATGGCGTGTGCAGGTTCTCTTGATTGTCACTGGTTCCAAAATGCAACTTTATCTCTGGCAAAAATACGGAGTTGTAGGCATCAGTGGAAAGATGAGGCCCTGACATACCAAGGGAGGCTACTGTGGCCCCGTTGTCGATGGCAATTTTAAGCGCCTGGTTGAAGTCGATCAACTCGCAGTTATACACCCGCGCGATATCTCGATACCAGTTGAACAGCTGGTAATTGGTGTTATCCGTCAGGGGCGTGCCGTCGATGTATGCCTGGGCGGTTGTGTCTGACATAGACCATGTGTAGATACCTATATCGGCCGTAGTCCGATCGCGAACAAGCTTGATAACGTGTTCTACCATATGCAAATAGGCATCTTCGGGGCCACTGCTCTCAAATTCCCCGAACAGGACAAGATCGGGATTCCCATGCACCAGCACATCGTCCACAAACGGCAGCATAGGCGCAATGGAGTAGCCGCCGTACCAGTGGATTTCAAAATTTTCCAACGGGATGTTGAAATTACCACAGAGCCATGATTTAAACCCTTCTGCCCAAGCCCCTCCTGTGATGCTATCCCCTATCATTACGATTTTAGGCGGTCTTGATATATTGCGCCCTGACCGATGGTCGCGAGCCTTCTTGAGAAACCGCTGGACTTTGCTGCCGTAGACGCGAGGCAACATCACACCTGCCACTTCTACGGGGACAGCAGTAGCGACCCGAGAATCGACAAGTGTCTCAACACTGGCAGCTAACGCTGCATCAACGGCTGCGGTAATGTCAGATATGATTTTAGCATCAGTATAGGCCTTGGCTTTACTGAGGGTCGTACCTGGGGACAGCTTGTTGATGACCTCATACGGATGCACAGGTAGGGTCCCTTTACAAACAACAACATTGCCAATTTGCAGAGTACCTGCGCCCCCCACTAAACCGGATTCAAATTGCCCTCCCTTAAACCGGACCATAACAGCACCGTTAAATAGCCCATATTCAGACCACCGCAATTGGATATGAGCATAATTGCCATCAACAGCACTGATCAGACATGTCACGTTTTGATTATCAGGGTGGGGTGTGATCGTGTGTGAGCCGAGGTCTGCGACTTCAAATTCACGCCAGCCTGCTCCATCATAGATCCCGACATTTTCACCACCAAGATCATTGAATTGCTTCATATTAAGCCAAAAGGCTACTTTAAGATCAGAGAGTCCAGAAGCAATGTTGCTGCTTATATCAAATTTTTTCTCGTGTTGGTCATCATTCCACGAGTATTCTAACCACTGAGGCAAGAGGTCTGAGCTTACAGGGGCGTCAGCTGGCGGTGATACTACTGCCGCCCCCTTGCTTCCAGTCGGATTCGTGAAGTACGTGCTAAATATATTATCTGGGTAGCCGTCTTCACCGGCTTGTAATAGAGCGTTAATTTTCTCAGTGTGAGACCACGCCATTTGTTTCGCAAGCATGTCAATCTGAGGGGCAACGGAAGTAATTCCCGTTGCTATCCGTCGGTCAATCTCTCTGTACAGGTTCGGTTCAAAGCCAACCAAAGGCCCCATCTTTTCGGTCTTAAACGTAAACCCCGTCATATGGAGGTCAATTGCTGAGTCAGCTTCGCCATACAGGCCGAAGACCAACTGCGTTGCGTCCGTTTTTATGGAGAAGCTCGCAGAAAGCCAAACGAACTCACCAACCCGTAGCCCCTCGGTTACATTCTTAATCTCATACTCGGGAGTACCAATACCACTATGGACATAAAACCCAAGTCTCGATGGTAATTCAGAAACCGATAAGAATGCACCAATGTGAATCGTGTCTGCATCTGTGATAGGTCCAAATGGTGTAGCAAGGTTTAGGTATGAGTCAGCTGTCACCAAAACACCGTTACTGGGAGCCAATTGCGCATGTAAAGCCTTCATGCCAATGGGAGTGGTAACGTCAACGATTCCTTGTATGGACATGCCATTTATACGAGTCCATACAGATGTAGAATCATTTTCAAATTGAGCATCATCGAGAAGGTTGCCGGTATATTGCGAAAGACTCTGGAATAGATTACGCACCGACTCAATCCTGTCCACGCTACTCGCCAACCATGCCCCCGTTCCGCTGGTTCCCTGCTTAATGTACAGACGATTGTTATCAGCCACAGGGTCTGCCATCACTTCGGCCATCACGCGATCGGCAGGAACAAGATCGGCATCCATAGCCGCTTTGGTAGCGTAATACTCACGATCTTTCGTCAATTCTGAGATTGCCTGCAGAATTGTGGGGGAGAGTCCTGCCGGTGTTGAGACGGTGCCATAGGAACCCACCAATTTTTCGGCAATGGCAAGGGAGGATTCAAGTTGTTTTATAGCGTCGTAGATACCCATATTGGCTTCCTTTTGTCGGTATTAGTAAACCACGCTGAATGCCCGGGCAGCCTTACCCATGGCTTCGGCCCAGAGAGTCAGATTCTCATCGCCTAATAGTTCTCGCGTCATATCTTCTTCGCTCATCGTGTTGCGCTCTTCTACTTCCAGGAGGGCTGTTACTATCCACCGGTTGTAGGTTTTCATGCGGGGTTTTGGTGCGCCCACGATACGCACGGCGTGGACCGCTTCCCCGGCGCCGGTGACGAGGGTCAAATCAAACCAAGTGCCACTTGGGGCCGCGAACTTCCACCAGGACTCAAACAGGCGGAATTGTGCTGCGGTCCAGAGCCATGTTACGGGGAAGGTGGAGGGGACCGACCGGAACAGGGTGCGGACCTGCGCGGGTCCGGACTCCACTTCGGTGCGGAGCTCGTTGGGTTTGTCGTCGTAACCGTAACCGGCAATTTGGGGGCTGCCGAGGGCTTCGGGCCAGGGTTCGTTCGCCATTACGCGGCCTCCTCTGCTGTGTGTACGCGTGAATCATCCAGAGAGACGACGAAGGCAATGTCGCCTTTGGTTCCTTTAGGGGTGGTGGAGACGACGAGGCACAGGGCCTCGAAGTCGTCGCCGGGTCCGTGTTGGAACGGGGTGCGGAGGCGATCGCCGCCGGTGTAGATCCAGGTGGGGGGATCTTCGGCCATAACCACCTCCACGTCTTTGGCGCCGGGGGTGACGAGCCAGGGGCCGTCGGGGGTGCCGTTGCTTTGGGTCAGCTGGATGTAGTGGTCTTCACCTTCCGTCCAGACGGGGGGCTCGGAGAGGGTCAGGGTCCAGGTGTCTTTGTTAACGGCGAGCACCTCACCGGAGACACCCCAGCCGGGCAGGGGGTGGGAGACGGAGACAAGGTGGCCACGGCGCAGTGGGCGTCCGGAGTAGTTGGCGGCGGTGAAAGACGCCAGGGTTCTGCGGTACATGTTGCACCCGGCTTCAAAGAGGCCCTCGCGTTTCGCCTGGGCGTAGTTGCCGACACCCCACATGGGGAAATCGGCGGGGGCCACGCCGTCGGCTTCGGGGAGGTTGCACTGGACTTCTTTGGCCTCTCCGGTTTCGCTGTCGGTGTATTTGACGAGGACGTCGTCGGGGGAGTCCTCCTCGTAGAGGATGTATTCAATGGAAAAAGAGCCCCGCACGATGTTGCGCACGTGAAAGGATGCCTTTTTGATTGTCTGGGGCTGGTCCCGCATGAGGGTGACGATACCTCCGGGAACCTGGGGAATAGCGCGGCCGGTTCGGGCCATCATGGACAGTGCCTTCCAGTAAGTGCTGGCCGTGGTGAGAACCCCGTCGCAGGTATCTCCCCGACCTGCCCAGATGGCATCCAGGGAGCGCAGGGTGGCGATGTCCACACGGTCATCAGGAAGGCCGATGGAGTAATCTGAATTCCGGCTGAGGTCGGCGATGGCCCAGGCTATGCTCCGGGTGGCTGTGGGGGCGGACCATGCGGCGCCGTTGTGGATGGGTAGCTTGCGGGTGGACAGGACCGTGATGTCATTCAGAGCAGCATTGTTGAGGTACGTCCCCGCCTTGATGCGCATGGCAAGAACCGAGACCTTTGCGTAGGTCATTTTGGCGGGCAGGCGGCCTCGCATCCCAACCCATTGGCAGGTGTCAATCTCTTTAATATTGGCATTGGCGATGGGCCTGGACAGGCGGACTTCATAACACCCGGAAGGCACACTGAATTTATGTGTGGTGCGTAGCTCTGAAGTGCTCCGTTCGTCGAAGACGATCGTTCCCAGAGTGGCAAAGCCACCTACAGGGGTTCCTGTGGAGCTCAAAGCCCGATACTCCACAAGGTACTCCACATGAAGATACCCATATGTGCCGTCATCACGCATGAGATACAGGCCACCAGGATGCACCAAGTCAATGGCAATTTGGTTTACCGCCTGGGTGGGCTTACACACGGGGTAAGGGCCGACATAGATTCGGGCATTTTCAGTTTTTTCCGTTATGGTATATGTTTCTGCACCATACCCGGGCCCGCCTGCCGGCCATGATGTCTCGGCGAACACCGCTATTTCATACTGCATGTTTTCAGGGGTTATAAAATCCCTGCGTTCCTGGAAGGTCATCTCGACAGAGCCGCCGCTCCACGCAACAATCACTTTTTCCCCAGGCATAAAATCTATATACGGGTAAATCTTCGGGGCCGGATGATATGCATACAGGATGCAATGATCGTTAATCGAAGGATCAGAGGTCCATCCCGATTCTCCAACGGGTGGGTATGATTCGTCAGCATACTGCCTCCCTGTATAGTACTTACGACCATACTTAGAGAGCTCGGCCCCGCCCACATGAGGAGAGGTATACATATTGTCATGAAAATTACTTAACGTGATGGCCCCGCCGGGGGGGACCAACTGCCATTCGATGTCCTCAAGTGCATCAATGTTTGATCCTGCGATCTCCACCCGATGCAATTCGTGTTCCCCCACCCCGAGGCAGAGCAAAACATTGGCGTATTGATCCCATGGCCTGGTAGGATCGCTGGTCGGTACATACTCCACCCAGTCATGGGACGCACGGGGAGGGCTCCAGGCATTTTTCCCGAAGGCCACAGGAATGGGTGAGTCAATGGCCGGGATGCGGCCGCCAGTGGAAATAGACTGGGCACCCAGAGACGATCCGGACATGGAGTTGTCGCGGGGCGTGGCGACGCTTGGGGGGAAGATGGCGTTAACGAGGTAAGAGCCACCCACCATGATGCCAGCCGTAAGCGCAGCGCCTCCCATCGTCCCGGCGATTCCTGCCGCCACTGGGGCATACATTCCTGTTGCGGCAAGGGCGATGGTGGCAACGAGCGCTGCCGGGTTGCTACCGCCTCCGCCTCCTCTCTGGGGGATGTGAACCAACCTTACAGACTCGCCGTCCTCGATCAATGCGTCCCAATCCGCTGCGCAAATGGGCACCGGCTCTGCATCATCAAAAATCCGCAGGGCCACAACCGGCACCGGGAGTGAGATTCCCGCGGCGCCCAAGTAACCACGCAAAGAGCAGGGCTTAATTTCATCTCGACGGAACACCTCATCTACCAGAGGTGCCATGACATGGGTTACCTCAATCATTGAGCAGACCTCCGGTAAAAGGTGATTCTTCGCCACCCCATGGACTGCAGGTCAAGAAGGCTGTCAAAGGAAACCCCATGGTCCTGTGAGCAGTGGAGGATCCCGCCCCCGTCGGCATCGAGCCAGACCCCGATGTGATCAGGAGTATCGGACTTTGCCATCTTGACGAGGCATCCGTCTTCAGGGGCTTCGATTTTGGCCCACAAGTTGTTTTCAGGGTTACGGCGGATGGCCTTGATAACAGAGAGAAGGCTTTTGCGGTTGATATCCTCAAAGATGGGCATGTCCACCCCATAGTGGCGGCGCTGGACTGTGCGGAACAGGCCGTAGCAATCGAAAGCCGTAGGACCCTCTGCGCTCTCTTCCCATGGTTTGCCGATGTAGTCGTTTGCCCAGTGCATCATCATCTCACCAATCCTGGGAATTCATCGGCGGTAAACCGCAGGTGCGGGCACCGCCGGTTGATAAAATCGAGGAAACCGCAGGTACCTGTGACCCTGGATAAAGTTGCCTTCACCTTCCTTAATGAAAGGCCTGACAGGGTGGATTGCGGACCCTGGTCGAGGATATCCGAAAGGTACTCACGAAGCGTCACAGTCACCGGCGCACGCACACCCGATGCCGCCTTCATCTCGTCTCCAATTTCTTTGGACACGTTGTCGATCCAGATATCAATACTCGGTAAATCCTTGCCCTGTTTGGGCCAATTGTGCCCAAAACTGCAGTTACGAAATGTGACATCGGCCCCTCCTGCCACCAATGGAGCAACGAGGTCCTGGTTGTCGTAAACGACCCTGGCTGGTTGGGACCATGCCGGGTGGTTAAGCTCCAGGGTCAAAAGAATGGCCTGGCCTGTAGGGCTGCTGGCAAAGCTCTCGTGGATAGCTTCGGTCAATTCATCGGTCATCGGACAGCTCCATAAGTTCGATCAGCTCCGTAGGTAGACTCCATCACCCCGGCCAGGGAGCCCCGCCCCTCTGCCACGTTGCCGGCAAGGCGCTCTTCCATTTCATCAAAAAGAAGTTCGACATCAATTGAGCCGTTGGAGTTCTCCCGGGGGGCGGAGACCTGAGGGGTGTATGGGCTGTTTTTGACGATGACGTTGACAACAGGGCCGCCGCTCTTCGCGCCTCTCACCACATCCCGCGGGATCACCGCCTCGCCGCGCTGGAGAATGGCTGGGAATTCATCGGGCATGAGGCCGTCGTGGAAGCGAGGGGCACCGGAGAACATAGAAGAGGGGAACTGCCTGCCCCGGTTGGCCGTTTGGCCCACGATGCCTCCTGTGTGGTTATAGGTCGCATAGGTGGAGGTCATGCTGCCGTCGGGTGAGGTGTAATTCCCCGTTCCGGTCCCGGCAAAGCCCATGGCTGTAGACCCCAGCCACTGCCCCATGGCCGAAGCCAGAGGGCCGGTGATGGACTGGCGGATGGTGATGCGGGCCAGATCGGCCACAATGGAGTTGGCAAGGGATGAGAACTCGAGTTTCCCGGTGGATGCCATGCTCACCAGGGCGTCTTCCATGTTGTTGAACCCGGAGACAAAAGCGTTTTCCATGCTGGCGGCGGTGTTATTGCTGGCTTCGACATATTCCTTCAGGCCACGGATGGCGCCGTCTTTCCAGTACGTGGAATTCCTGAGGCGCTCCTCGGCGGCCTGCTTCTCTTCTTCTGCGGCTTCTTCTATTGCCTCGCTCCTGGCGAAGACCAATGCCATGTAGTCGTCCAGGGCTGCCTGGTAGGACTTGGCGTTGTCTTTGTTGCTTTTTTCAATGATGGAACCGATGGCACTTTCTGCCCATTGGGTTACGGCGACAGAGTCCGCGCCTGCCTGCCTGTAAGCCTCGGCCCGGCGTTCGATTTCTTGAATCTGCCAGTCGACATTCTTCTTCAGTAAACGTTCCTGCTCTTTCTGGAACGCCGCCTGAAGATTTGAGCGCTCTTTGGCAGCGGCCTTTTCTGCTGCATTGACATTGGCGCCGGCTGCGATGCTCTTCACCGTGCCCGAAGCGTTAAAGGCGACTGCATCGGTTTTAGTCCGATCGGGTGCCTTTCCTATGGAGCGCTGTGGGGTGGCGATCAGCTCACCGGTGTCCCAGTCTCGTAAGCCAGAGGCAACCGCCTGGATGTTGTCGATTGCTGCCAGGTACTCCTGCCACTTTTTGGACATCGACCCGACATTCATATCAATCTGCTTGAGGCCGTCGTTGATAACGCTGGAGACAAAGATAATTTTCCCGGCGTTGCCGCCCCAGAGCATTTTGCCCACCAGCCCATAACCGGCTGCACCGGTAACCTCAGACGGCAAGGAATTATAGATGGAGAGGATACCGTTTACCGAGCCCCGAATCCGGTCGATATAAAGGGGCACGTTCTGGCGGATCAGGTCCTCGTTGTTGGTAACCCAAGCCTTCATTTCATCGTTAAAATCGGAGAGACCGTCCTTCATTGCATCAAACACACCGGCGTCCATGAGGCGGCGTTCAAGCTCAACAAAATAACTTCGGGTCACGGTCTTCAAGCCGTCCCAGCTCTTCATCATTTCCTTGGCGCTTCCGCCGAAATCCTTTTTCATCCCTGCGAAAATGGCTGAAATGATGTCGGAGATCTCGATACCGGAGCCCTGCAACTCTTCAACCGTCATGCCGAAGGCGTCCTGCAGGTACTTCCGGGCATTGATCCCGGCCTCAGCCATGATGTTGAGGTCCTGGGACATGACCTTGCCCTTGGCGGACATCTGCCCCAGCTGCAGGCTGAGGCGTGACAGGGTTTGTTCACCGAAGATGGAGGATACGTCTGTGAGGGTCTCCAGGGTTTCGATGGTTGGGTTCAGGCCCATGGCCATGAGCAAACGAAAGCTGTCCACGGCTTTCTGCGTGTTTACCGGCATATCAAGGGCCCAAGCGTTGAGCTCTGAAAGTACGTCCGTCCCTTTTCCCTTGGTAATCTTGTCGAGCTGGATCTCCATTCGCTCAAATGAAGACGCCGTTTGCATGAAATCGCGCCCGATCAGCCCGCCTGCTGTCCCGGCCATGATGTTCCGCAGCGAGAAAACGTCTTTCGTCAAATTCTGAACGTAACCCTGGGTCTTCTTGAAGGCCATACCGGCAGCGTCCTTCGCAGTGATGACGATTTCCATTTCATGGCTCATGCTCAAATCCTCCTGCCGGCCATTTTGGCCGAATAGTGGCTGGCGATGTTACGAACGATCTCACTGCGGTACCGAATCCGGAAAGGTTTGATGATGGGGCGGGCCGGGGTGCGCATGTGCCCTTTGTTTTTGCTCAAAAAAAACGGTGTATCTCCGCCCTCAATCGTTCCGAGGGCTGCGCCAACTCCCACAAAAAGACGGCGTTGCCTGTCAGACAGTGTCCGGACAAAACCGCGTTGCTGGATATCGGCAAAGTATTGCCATGAGGGGCCCGATGCCTTCACAAAACCCAAAGCCACTTCAAAGTGACGTGCGCTTCGGACCTCGTAACGGACGGCCTTGTCAATCGAGCTTTGGCCTCCTCTCCGCTTCGTTCCCGGCTTTCGCATTTTCCGACGTACAGCGGGGCTTTTCATTCGCTGGGCAACAAATGTGAGGGGCTGGTGACGATGACCACCAGGTGCGCGCTTGCGGATCTCTGCCTGCAGGAGGTTCTTCTTTCTGAAGGCTTCGATTTTGATAGCTGCCTTGACCGCCCGCTGCTGTTTTTCGCGCGTGCGGTCAATATCTCGCCTCAGGTTATCCGCCCCCTTGATTATCGTCCCCATTTGCATCTTGCTGCATCTCCAATACTTGGGCCTCAAGAAGGCGGAGTTTACGTTTCAGGGCGGGCCCCACCGTGATTTCCAGTCGGGCGGCTTCGCTGTCTATGACGCTGTAATCAAGGCCCACCAGGCCAAAACCGGTGGTGCGCCACTGGGTCCGGATCTCGGTCCAGAGTTCCCAGGCCTCTATGTTGCCGGGGTGGAGGGCCGGGGGCTGTGCCCACTCGCATCCGCCGCACTCTCCGGCGCTGAGGCAGGACTCACAGTACTCTCGTCGCTCGGGGTCATCGAACCATCGAGCGACGTCGAGGAGTTTTTTTCCTCTTCCTCTGAGCTGAAGGTTTCCCGAAGGATGCCTCGGAACAGCTTGATGCAGTCGGGGTTCTTCATCTCGTCGGTGGCGGCGAATTCATCCTCCGTGAGGGCCTCCGCCAGAACCAGGTCCATGGCCTCCTCACTTGTTTCGTAGGGCAGCAGATCCAGAGGCATTCCGTCGTTTCTCATCTTCCGAACAAATCCCCGCTTCAGGGGGTTGAGTTCGAAGACGCGGCCATTGATCTTTATTTCTCGCATGCGTTGTTCTCCTCACCCCATGCGGGGCGGTTCTTACGCGTTGGCGTAGGTGTTGGTCAGGGTAATCTGAAGGGCGGTGGCCTCGGCTGCGTCCTCGTAGTACGCCTCATAGGTCATGGGCAGCTGCTGGCCCTTAGGGCCTGAGACCTCGGGACCGGTGAGGTGATACTGGACCTCGGGGCAAAGGGCCTCGAGGCGGGCACTGGCTGATTTCTCCATGATGTTTTCCACGCTGGTTTCGGTGGATGCTTCGGCGAGTTCCAGATGAGACGTATCCTTGAACTGGAAGGTGGCGTTGCCGGTGACAGAGGCCACACCATCCACCATGCCGCCCAGTTTGCCCTGAAGGATCAGGGGGCGGTCAGAGTCCACGTCCACGTCAAAGTCAACACTCAGATCCCATTTCAAGGCTGAGGCAAGGGAGGCCCCGCCCTGCTTGAAGTCGGAAAAGTTTCTGTTGTTCAGGCGGCGAATGGAAACGATGGTGGGGGAGGCGTCAAAAGAAGCCAGCTCCCAGGAGTAATCCGCAGCGGCCAAGCCAATGGTCACAACCCGCTCGCCCTTTTCTCCCACGCCAAAACTAAAAGAGGTGGTACGCACAGAGGTGAAACGGTAGTACTTATTGGCGCTGCCTAAATCTCCGAAATGTTCCTCCAGGGTAAAAAATGGGCGGTCGTTCCCCAGCTTGTAAACATGAGTATACGGGCCCGCGCCCGTGGTGGTGGGGTCCCCAAGAAGAGCCTTCAACCAGAAGAACAGGCACTCACTGTCCAGGGGCACGACCACCTGGCCGGAGATATTGAGCTCTTCGTCAAAGGGCTCGGCGGGGTTGATGTTGCCCCGAATGGTGGCGCCCTTGCCCTTGGCGCGTTCGGGCTTGAGAGAGATGCTGTTGACAGGCAAAATAAAACCCTCAGTCGCCACGACGCCGAAGGCTGACTGGAAGCCGATCATAATGGTTGTTTTTGCGCCTGATGCCATGCTCATGGGTTACCTCGCTTATGCTGTAATGGGGTCCATGCCCAATGTGACCTGCTGTGTAAGGGCGATTGCCAGGGTGACCGACCAAAACGGGAATTCATCGGTCTCGTTGTTGACGTGCTCGACGGCGGCGATGTTGACGTCCATCTCGTCGAGGGCGGTGGACAAAATGCCCATGACCGTTCGTCGGAAGTTCTCCCGATGGCTGAAGCCTGCCCGCTCTGTTACTCGGTCGAACCCCGATGGGAGGTCAGCCTCATCGTGGATGGTCAAGACCATGCCCAGGTAGCAGGTGGTGATGGCGTAGCCCTCGTCATCCTCCTCGCTGCCGGCCTGGCCTCCGGCGACATCCATCTCGATGGCCGGGCATTGGTCCTCGCCAGGCCGGACGCTCTCATTCATCCCGAGGAATATCTTTGGATCGCGGCCATACCACCCCTGCAACATCGAATTAAGGTCGGCATCGCCGTGGAGTGTGGTTATGACAAAAGCAGTGATGTCGTTAGCGTTCATAGCGGCCTCGCTTGATGCCAGACGTTGCCGTCTTTCCAGCACCCAAGGGGATAATCCACCGATCGGCACCGCCACGGGGCCTGAGAGCATCGTCCTGGAGCACGGTGTATTGGGTGCCGTCGATGATCACCGGGGTGAGATCCTCAGGAGCCCCGGCGATATCATCCACATGCACCGTGATGTCGACCCGCGCAAACGAGCGGTCCTCAATTTGACGCCGGACCAAAGCCTTGATGGTGACGCCGTTGTAGGAGATCTCCTCGCCCATGACGTTGAGCATGTGTCGCAGGTTTTGTTTGCGCTGGGTCAACATGGGTTACTCTTTCCCGTAAATGATTGACGGGAGGATCTTGTTGGACATGACCCGCTCGATCTGATTGCCGATAAATGCGTCAACGTCCGGGACAAGGTGTTTGATCGCCTTCAGTCCGGAGCGCGGAAGCTGGTTTTTAATAAGCTCCCGAGCCTCTTTCTGTGCTGCCTGCTGCCCTTCGTTGGTCAGTTTTCCATTGCCGGTAAGGTAGTGGGTTGGCACGTTTGGCCTGTACTGCATCTCTACCTGCTGCACTGCCCCTTCCACCAGTGACACCAGGTGCTGTACGAGGGCCGCGGCCTTCTCGTTTTTTGTTTTGGTACGGACCCATCGGGAGAGCTCCACACCGCCCCACCCCAGGACTGAGCTGAGGGCTGTAAACAGCAGAGGGACAAGAACTTGCTGAATCAAAAGTGCTTCCATGATTTGTATTCCTCTCAATAAGAGTTTCGAATGGTTAAAGGGAATTCATCCACTCCGGCCATGGTTTCCATAAGGGCGTAGTGGGCGGCGCCGGAGTTGAGCACCGCCCGCTGGCCTTTCAGGGAGCCCACCCGGGCACCGGGGAGAATGCACCCCTCGGTGTGATGGGCGGTGTTGCCGATGTGGCTTCGATTCGGGACCTCCGTGACCTCAAACACCTCGCCCTTGGTAGGGGATTCCACCCGGCGGCACATGTACCGGCCGGGCGGGATGCACGAGATGTTCTGGGCGTTGCCCTTGTCCGGCGGCTCCAGGGTGAAGCTGTGGATAAGGCCGTCGATACGCAGGACACCGAGGGTGCCCTGGGGCGAAGTTTCCATGCGGTCGATGGATGCGTCGATCATCGTGTCCTCCACTTTCTGAACCGCTGCCGGGCCGCAGGGAGATCTGTGCCGACCAATCTCACCGCCACGGCCACAAACACAAGAACCCGTGTGGCGACATCGAGGCAGGCGTCGGCGGATTGCACCATCGTCGACAGCCATGCACCGAGGGCGAAGAGATAGGTTTTGAAGCTGTCCAGCAAGTCGCTCATTGGGCCTCGAGGGTTAAGGGTTAGCTGGAGGTGTAAACGCCCTTGATCAGCAGGCCGCACTTTCTGCTGACATCGGTGATAGTAGTGCCGTTGTCGTCCACCGACTTAATGAGGGTTTCCCCGACCTGGTGCCGAATCCGGTAGATATCCGACCGGGTCTGCTCCTCACGGTAGGTCTCCACGATGGGCTCTTCCGCGCTGTCCTCGGTCCAGACAAAAGTACGGCCGCAGCAGGGGTCCAGCTCGTCATCGCTATGGGAAACCCGACCGAGGAAGATGTAGTTGGGATCCCAGAACTCGGTGAGGTTAATGGTCTTCTTCTTGTTTTTGGTAGCGGAGTTGTACTGAGCGCCACCGATGAGGACCTGGGGGACGTCCAGCATGTGGGCCACCTGGGCGGCGGAGAGCTTCTCAATGTCGATGCCAGGGAAGGTGAACTTCAGGCGATCCACCACAAAGGGGTTGCTCTTGAGGCTCTTGAAAAGCTTCCAGTTCATCTGGACCACGTTGGGGAGGATTCCGTAGTGGTTCCGCATGTACTCGATACCATCCCCGATAATTTCAAGGGGGTTGCCAGGGTTAGACTCTGCATTGATGGCGGCGGCTGGGTCCGTGTAGAAGTTGGACTCATTCTGGATGATGCTCGCGATGCGCTTTTCCTGTCCACGAGCAATGATGCCACGGGATCGCTTGACGGCGAGGTTGTCCACAGAGATGGCCCCAGAGCGGCGTTCAAGCTTCTTGCGCTCCGAATCATCGATAGGCTGTTCGTGGCCGTGTTCACGGGTATGGTAGATGCCGTCTTCGTATTCCCAGTCAGAACGGTTGTAGGCACCCCGAGGGGCACGTCCGGTCTCTTCCATGGAGTGAAACGCTTCTTCGGGCAGCACCAGGAAAGAGCCGGCGTCATCAAGGGTATAGAGGGGCGGCATCAACTGCATGCCGATATACCCCATGTCGTCAAACCCCAAGCCCTCTTCAACAACTGCGCCCAGATCGGGCCTGTATACTCGGGTACCTTCGGTTGGTCTCATATTGGTTTCCTCATTGGTGTGGGTTCAGTGTTGGGTTGCCACCTGCGCCATACGCAGGCTGCGGTTAGGTGACGGTAACGGTTTTGCCGTCGTTGTACGGAAGCGCCTCAATAACGTCGCCATCGGCGGTGGCCGCCTGCAGAGCTTTGCCCACCCGACGGTAGGTACCCGGCGTGGCAGGGAGGGCGGTGATTTTGCCCAAAGCACCGGCGAAGATGTCTGCATCCAGGGAGATAGCCCCGGCGGCTTCAAGCTCCAGGCTGCCCTGGTCGTTCAAGGTCTTCACGGCCACAGGGTCGCCTGCAACGGCAGCATAGAGGGTGACTCCGATGGGGTCGTCAGTGGCCGTTGCCGTGCAGTAAACCACAGTGCCGGAGGAGAGCTTTACAAGGCGCTGCCCGTTGACACCGCCCGTCCCCGCCGTTCTGGTAAGAGGTCCGTTGTTCATGGTCATGATGTTTTCCTCTTTGGTATGGGGTTATGGTTGCGCCCACTCGTTTGGAGGGCGGGCGGTTACTTCTGCTGTTTCTTCAACCAAGCAGAGTGGGCCTCAGGGTGTGCCTTAGCCACGGCCTGCATGGCAGCAGACTTTGTGCAATCGGCATTGGCAGCCATGTGGGTGGAGACCAAGGCGTCAAAGTCCTGACCGCCTCCGCCGTCACCACCACCACCGTCAAGGGAGCCGGGGGTGAGGGCCTTCAGGGCATCAAGGATCTTCTGGCTGACGTTGGCTTCCGCAGCGGGGGTTTCTTCCTCTCCGGGGGGCTGTTCGGGGGTGGCGGCTACCACGCCGAGGGCCTGGGCCTGTTCGGCGGTCATGTTGGTTTCGACCATAACCTTCACTTTGGCGGCGAGCTGTTCGCCCCCCACCACGCCCATGAGAGAAATGGCATTGGCCACGGCGTCTTTGATGGAGGCTTCGGTGATTGCGGTGGCCTGGTCTACCCCTTCTTGTACAACCTGCTTGTAGAGCTCGGGGTGCTCGGCCTTGAGTGTGTTCTTGTCCATGTCGCCCTCCTTTTTGGCGATATGAGAGATACAGGTATCGATATCGGGCATGGTCCCGGTGACCAGGCCGAGTTCTATGGCTTCGGCGGTAAGGAACACCTTCGCCTGCATGGCGTCAATGGCCTTTGCCGTTAGACCCTGGTTTGCGGCCACGGAGTCGCGAAAAATGGCGTAGGTGTCGCTGGCCTGCCCCTGAAGGTAGGCAAGGGCCTTTTCATCCAGGGGAGTGTCAGGGTTAGGGGTGGCTTTGTAACCATCGGCCGGGGCGGTGATGTAGGTCTCGCCCAGGCCTCTCTGTTCGTTCCAGCCACTCCAATCGGTGTGATGCATTCGAACCCCAATGGAACCGTGCATGGCGGTGGCCGGGGCCCAGGACTCCAGGGCGGTGGATTTGATCCACTCGGCAGCGCTGGTGGCCTGTCCGTCCACCCAGGCGTAGAGGGGCCTGGAGATGCTGGAGAGGTAGTCCACAAGTTCCAAACAGCCGTCCACAGTTCCGCCGGGGGAGTCGATGTCCAAAAGAATCGCCCGCACGCCTGGAGTCACGAGGGCCTTCTCAACCTGCTGGCGGATGCCGAGGTAGCCGGAGAAGGTGAGGCCGGAATAGAACGAGGTCCAGCCGTGATCCTTAGCCAGGGCACTCTTCACGGGGATGATGGCCACCCCCTGCTTCACAACCGTGTCAGGGATCTTGTCCGAAGCTTTTGAGCGAACGGAAAAAAGATCGCTGCCGGTGGGCATGGCGTCAATGGTGGCGGCAATGGAGGCCAGGGCATCGTCAGTGATGGCCCAGGGCTGTGCCAAATAGGCGTTGGCTTTACTCTTCTTCATTGGCGGTCTCCTGGGCTGGCATCTGAGCGGCGGCCAGTTTCTTTTCCCTGGCTCGCTGCTTGATATTTTCGTCCCATTCACCGTCGTACTCGGCGGCCACTTGGGAAAGGGTCATGATGTTGTTGTTCATGGCTGTAACAGCGGCCTCGATCTCCTTTTTTGGGTCGACGTGACCACGCTTTTGAGGTCGCCAGCTGGCCATGGTGTAGAGCTGTCTTGCTTCGTAAAAGTCGGGGCTTCCCTTGGGGATCTGGACAATGCCGCGCAGATACGCTTCCTCCTGTACGAGGTTCCAGCAGGGCTGGGAAAAATGTCCCACCAGCCACTTCTGGTAAAGGGAGAAGACCCGCCAAGCCTCCAGCAGAGCAGCCCGGGCGGAGGCGAAGTTGGTTTTAGAAAAGTCCTTGGCGATGACTTCGTAGGGGATGCCCATGGCTGCGCCAGCAGAGCGGAGAAGGCGCTCGGTGAAGATGGCGAAAGAATCGTTAGGCCGCTCGTTTTTCAAGACGTGGGGCCTCTGGCCGTAGCCGCCGTATGCCACCTGACCGGGGACCATCTCCTGGTAGTTATCTTTCTTATTGAGAAAGTCCTCACTACGCATGCCGGCCGCCATGGCCTCCGGCAGAGTGGTTTCGATGAAGACCGGAAAGCTGGCAGCAACGATGGCGCCGATGAGCTCGAAGTCGTAATAATCGCCGAGATCTTTGAAAAGCTTAAGAGCAGGAGCCAAGGGCGAGACCCCGCGCACCTGCTCGTCAAACTTCTGAACAAACCCGTGGAGCATGGCCGGGCGGTGGGCAAGCCAGGCAGGAATGGATTTAAAAGAGGCAGACGCGGCGGCTGTGGTGGCAGCAGCGTTGTTTTCTCTGGCGTAGAAGTGGGTGGGGTTGCCGCGTCTGCCGAGCTTGATGCCATCATGGATGGTTTTATCGCTGATCTTATCGGGCGGGGTCTGGATCCGCTCCGGGTCGATGGTCTGGATGGCAAGGGAAAAGAGTCGGTGGGGCTCGTCGAGCATCACCGGCTGCCGGAAGAACTCGCCCTTCATCAGAAGGTTGTAGACGGAGAGGAGCTCCAGCTCCCAGAACTGCAGGCGGCCCTTGGCGTCGGCCTCTTTCGTCCAGAGGTTCCAGGCCAGTTCCTGCTGGCGCTGGAAAGTGCTGGTGGTCTCAGAGTCCCAGCCGAGAATTTCAGAAGGAGGGGCGGACTGAGGCGTGAGGCCCGTGCCCACAATACCTACGGCCATGGAATCCACGGCGGAAGCGGCGTTGGGGTCATTGATGGCGACGTCAACAGCGCGATCCGTTAAGGTTTCGCGCTCCAGGCGTTCGGACATCTTGTTGATCTTCTTCACAACCCATTTGTTCATGGCACCCTGGCGGGTGGCAGCTGCATGGCGCACTTTGCCTGTGGTGCCGGAGCCGGAGACCGGGCGAAGATACGAAAGGGATTTGGAGAGGCTCTGGTGGTAATCGTTCATCGCGAGACCACCCCCTGGTTAAGTATCAGGCCGGGGGAGCTGCCCAGAAGGGCGTTGCGCTCGGACTCCATCCATTTCAGGGTGCGTCGGATCGCTTCGGGATCGGCGTTTTTTATGGTCTCGCCGTCGATCACGATCTCCTGGCCCATAGAAATAGCCAAGAGCGCCTGCTTAAAGGAGGCGATCTGAGCGTTGAGCTCGTCTAATGTGAAGAGTGGTTGTCCCATGGAAAGAGGGATAACTTAAATAAGGAGGGGTGTCGTGCAAACTATGGAAAGTATGGAAACTGTGGAAAGTATGGAAAATTTATTGTGATAAACATGGGGAAATGGTTTCTTGGGCGTTTTAGAAATCGCAGGGGCGGATACGGCGAGTTAAAAACATACTTGCAATTATATACTTGTAAGCATTAGTATTTCTTTGTTTGATTCCCGAGATAGGTTGTCCGTAAATACCAACCTACTGAACCTGCACAAGAAACGAAGAGGACAATATAGGTGATTTCTAATGTTGGATTTTAAGGAACAGTTGAAAAGACAGATTGGTTTCCTTCAACGATCTTGCATTTCGTTTGACCAAGGCTACCTCGACGAAGGCGTTCGCATCGCTACCACAATACGTGTTTTGATGCATGACACGAGAGCTTCTACATCTTTATTGAGCCACTTAAAGAGTTTAAATATCAATATTTATTCGACTATTGGGGATAAAGACCTATCTGAAATTACAGGCTTATTTGGGGGGTTATACGGCCTTGCAAATGGCCCTCAAGGGTCTCGCTTTGTACCCATGTGCCATATATCTGAGAATCATGAATATGAGTATGTAAATTTAGACACTTGGATTAATCAAATAATTAATCTGACATCTCCAAAAGTATCCCGAAGGGATGTGTATTTAGGTGCTGCCAATAAAGAAGGTGGGGCACATGTCGATGATAAATTATCGCCTAAATATGAATCTACGTTTTATAAAGGGGGAATATACGATAGTAGAATAATTAATGGAGAAGAAACACGTGTTCCAATTGAGTATATTCAGCTGGTTATATTGAGGCAGATGGCCCATGAGTTACTTATTAGTGATGAATTGATTAATTTGATTAACCCATAAATTTGGAAATCAAGAACCATTATTTCGGATCTTCGCCTCCTCCACCTACGCATCCAGGCGCAACACCCAATCACCGCTCCACTTCCATCTAATTTATCCTTGTGTACATTGGGGATTCAGGCGTTCGTGTTTTGAACGCCTGATTAACAATCCTGTTTAATCTTCAATTGCGCAGGCATCGGCTGTGCATTCGTTTGAATAGGCCTTCAGATCTGCCTCATACACGCGATACCCCTTTTTGGCCCCTACCTTCGTGCGCGGTAATTTGCCGCTGTTGATGAGGTTGTAGACATTGCTTACACTGCACTCCAGGCGTTGGGCCACCACGCTGATGGGCAGGGCACGGCCTTTATCGGGGTCGAGGGGGCGGTTTCGTTCGTAGATCGCTGCGTGTGCCATGGGGATCATCTCCTGTTAAACCATGAGGGGCGGTTTCGTGCTGATCGTGCGTTGTCGTCGTTTCGGGTGGCAGGTTTGGTTTTCACTTCCTCTGCCTGGTCAGGCTTCGGCCAGTTTCGGACGCCGTAGTAGTCGTATGCGGCCAGGACGTAGACGGAGCAGTCAAACCCGTGGTTGTCCACGCCCTCGGGGCAGTCCCAGAGGCCGGTGGCCTCGTCGATGTATTCGACCACCATCATGTTGCACCAGTGGTCGGTGGTCTCGAAGTGATAGTTCCACGAGCCGGGGTCCCCGGAGTTGATCTTGAGCTTGGTGTAGAGCTTGTTTTTGTAGTAGTTGGTGTCGAGCTTCGCCAGCTGGAGGCCTCCTGGAAGGGCCTTTTTGCTGCTCGGGTAGAACTCAAGGTTCGTGAATCTGATGGGAGAGGACTGATGCTGCTCTCCCTTGATGGGCAGGACCTTGCCCCGGTGCTTGATGCACCAGTCGTACACCTCGGAGGTCCGGTGGCCTTGAGAGTCGATGAATCCGAAGGGGACGTGGTAGAGGTTGCCCTCCACGTCTCGGTATTCGTAGTCCCATAGGACCTCCTCCAGCCCTTTAAACGAATCCACGAACCCCGCCTTCACCTGCCAGCCCGTGCCGGGCAGCCCGTAGCCGAACGCCCGGATCTCATACCAGAAGCCGTCGTCCTGGGTGTCCGCCCCGAAGAGGAGGCATGCCACCTCGCCACCGCCGGGGACCATACCGGACATGCGGTCGTCCTTCAGGTTCTTGATGAGGTCGGCCTTTTGTTCTCGCCTTTTCGGGATGTAAGGCATGGCGGCGTGGGCGTTCTGGAAATCCTTCGCCTCATCAATGTCGGAAAGACCACGGATAAAGCATGCCGCGGCCTCGCTCATGGAGACGAAGTACGTCACCCAGCTTGGCAGATGAAAAGCGATGTGGCCGGGGCGGAAGGATTCCAGGTACCGGAAGAGCTCCAGGGGTTTCTCTTTAGATCCCTCGGCGGGGATGGAACGCCACTCCCCGTCTTTCTGGGCCGCGTCGCGTTTGGCGTCGTCCCAAAGGGAATCGCAGTGGGCGCACTGGTACCGGGCAAGGCGTTCGTTCTCGATCTCGGAGGGGTCAGCCTTGGATCCGCCTTCCCAGAGGATATTCTCAAACACCATCACCTGGTGACGACCGCAGTCCGGACACTTGGAGTGGTATGCAAACCGGACATCGGCGGCCTTGAACTCCTGGTAGATATTTCCCGCCTCTACCGTGGGGGTGGAGATCTTGAAGAGCTTGGACATCATCAACTTCCGGAAGGTGATGAGGCGCTTTCGGAAGAGGTTCAGGGGGGAGGTTTCCTTGTTCTTGCCGGGATCCCAGCCGGGCTTGTCGATTTCGTCGGCCAGGCCGTAGCGGATGGGCTTGTTCGCCATGCGGGAAGAGGAACTGGCCCAACTGAGGTACACGGCGATGTGGGCCAGGTTGATGCGCATGGCGCTCTCGTCATCCTGTTTCCCTGTGAGGTGGCGGGAGAGCCGGGGCGTGGACTTGAACATAGGCAGCAGCCGGTCTTTCGAGTTCTCCTTTGCGGTGGTCTCGTCGCAGAAGGCGGCCATGACGTCGCCGGGTTCGCAGTCGGTGACCTTGCCGATCCAGTTGAAAGCACTCTCGGAGACTCCGGACTGGGGCCCCTTCATGGCATCGACCTCACGGACCGAAGGGAAGTCAAGGGAGTCCATGATCCCGACGAGATACGGGGTCAGGGCGTTTCGCCAGCTGCCGGGGAGCGGGCCCTTGGTGATGGTGCGGTACTTTTCGGACCACTCCGAGACGGTCATGTAGGCCTCGTGGCGGTAGACCTTGCGCTCCCCTTGGGAAAACCGGAACTCAAAACTGCCGGGCTGGACCTTCAGCTCCTCGAGGAGCTCCGGAGGCATCCACGCCGGCGGCGAGGAGAGGTCCAAGGTGGGAAGGGGGGTGGACACATCAAAAAAATCAGACATCGGTTTCGTCCTCCAGCACCATCACCTGGAACTGGTCCAGGGTGGCGAAACGGTTGAGACCCTCGTTCAATCCGACATCCAGTGCGGCGGTGAAGGCATCCATCTTGCGGGGGTCGCCTCCCACCAATGCGATCCACTCGGCGGCGTGGCTGCGGAAGTGATGCCGAAGAGAGGTATCCAGCACCACAGCGCGGGAGGCCATCTCCCGGGCAAAATCGGCACGGGGGAGGTATTTTTTCTCCATAACGCTCAGTTCCAGCTCCAACTTTTTGCGCTGGGCGCGGAGCTTCAGAACCTCTTCGTTGGATTTCTCCGCCTGGTCCTTGGCATGGGCTTCCCCGGCGTCAGCCCCCGCCTTGCGCTTGAGGTAAGCCCGAGCGTAGGCATTGAGATCCGTGATGAGGAGGGTCTTGTCCTCCTTCAGGGCAGGGAAACCCGCCTTGACGGCATCGTAAAATTTTGTCTTGGCAACATCCCAGCCCTCATCCTGAAGGTATGTCAGGGCGGCGGGTCGTTTCATGCGGTCGGTCATCTGTAACCTCCAAAATCCGGGGCGTCGTAATAGCGCATAAACTGCTCACTCCAAGCCAGTGTAAAGTCACCTGTGGGGCCGTTTCGGTTTTTTGCGACGATGAGGGAGGCCGCCGTGGGGGACGTTTGGGTGTCGTAAACGTAGGGGCGAAAGGGGAAGAGCACCATGTCGGCATCCTGCTCGATGGAACCGGAGTCGCGCAGGTCGGAGAGCTTGGGGACCTTGTCCAACCGTTCCTCCAGCTTTCGGTTGAGCTGGGAAAGGCAGATTATTGGGATATTGAGTGACTTGGCGAGGCCCTTCAGCCGCTTGGTGATGTTGGACATCGCTGCCTGATCGCCCGAGTCCCAATCCCCCAGGAGCTGGAGGTAATCCAGAGCGATCCAGCGAATGCCGCGGAGGCGGTGGTATTTTCGGGCCGTCACCTCGATTTCGGCAATCGTGATGCCTGATGTGTCTTCGATGTAGAGGGGCATGGCGGCCACGGCGTCGGCAGCCTGGTGAATATCCGGCCACCATCCATCTTGGACCTTGCCATGGCGGAAAATGCTCGATTCGATGTTTCCGACGTCGGAGAGAAGGCGGTTGCCGAGCTGGACGTCACTCATCTCCGTGCTGAAGATCAGCCCCGCCTCACCTCGGTGCCCAAGGTCTCTACCGATGTTGAGCATCAGGGAGGTCTTGCCCATGGACGGGCGGCCGGCGAGGATGATCAAATCTGTGGGGTGAAGGCCACCCATCACCCTGTCGAAGTTCTGCAGGCCTGTTGGAAGGCCGGGAGGGCCTTCGGCTGCCGTCGTTTCCTCCAGACGCTGGACACATTGCGCCGCGATGGTCGCCATGGAGGTGTCTTTCTTCGTGGTGTTCCCCAGGGGAATGTCCTGCAACTGAGCGATGACGGAATTTAGGTCGGCCCCATCGTCGCACATCTGGACGGCCTGCAACGCCAAGAGCTTCAGCTGGCGTCTCTGGGCCCCCTGACGGACGATCTCGGCATGGCGGACGATGTTGGTCGAGATAGGCACGACGTCAAGGAACCGCGAGACCGTCGACATCTGAACATCCCCCACCAGCCGATGGGCGACAGTCACCACGTCGGCCTCTTCCCCCGCTGCGATCATCCCGGCCATAGCTGTGAACATCAGGCGAGACTCACGCCCGTAAAATTCCTCGGGCCGCAGGTCGATCTCGTGCAGCTGCTCGTTGTCGTTGAGGATGGAGGAGATAACCGACTCCTCGGCTGCGATCTGATCGGGGGTGATGGGGGCGACAGTGGTCTTCATCCGAGTCTCCTTCTGGAAACAGTGGAGACATCGGTGTTCACCTGAGGCTGAGAGCGAAGCGGCTGACGCTGGGCGTCATAGGCCGTGGCGATATTCTGGAACTTTGTCTCATCCGCGCCCTTTGCTTTTTTGCGGAGGCTGGACAGGGAGCGAACCTTGTCCAGCCAGAAGTCGTCTTTCTGAGCCCACAGGAGGACCTCCCGGATCTGTTCGAACGTAAACCCATCGAGCTTGATCAGCTTTGCCACGGTCTCTGCCCCACGTCGATAGAGGGATTCTGAAGGCTTGGGCGCCTTTGCGCCGTGGGTTTTGGCCTGATGCTGCTGGTATGCCGTGGCAAATTCTAAAAAGTTGTCGCTATATATATTCTCTTTCTCTCTTATAGGTAATTGTTCACTGGTTGTATCATCGGTTGTATCACTCGTTGTATTACCGGTTGTTCGTTGGTTGTTCGCCGGTTGTTCACCCTCTTCAAATTGAGTTTGGTAACGTTCATGATTTACAACCGATATCATACAGTAACGGTTGTTCACGTTTTTGGTTGTTATGAATTTATCAGTGGCGAGGGTGTTTAACATGCGGGTCAATTTCAGCCGATCAACCCCCATTTCCATGGCCCATGATGAGACCACCACAGCGATGGAACCCACAGGGATCTCATCGCCATAAAAATGGCTCACATACTTCAGCTCTTGGTTTTGCATGATGGATAACATCAACCCTCGGTACTCCAGACCACGGCTCCACGCCCTGGATCGGTCAATTTTGTACCAGACTTTGAAAAAACCCCGTTGCATGCGTTCATCTCCTGTGTGTGGTTGCCGGGGGCAACCCATTACCCCCGGCTGTCTTCGTACCCAATTTTGCCTGAAAACTATTTCTTCACCGCATCACCTCCCCTTGCTCTGTTTGACTTGTTAGTAATTAATGCAACCATTTTGACTACTTAGATAACTTTTTCCGTTTTCCGCCCCGTTTTGAATTTTCTCTGTGGGCGAGACCCGGGCTGGCCGAAACCGCGGGAGGCCATCTTCTGGGGAGGACCCGCGGCCGGGTGTCGTGTCCCTTTGAAAGGCTGAAAGCCCCTAACGACAGGCTTTTCAGCCGTTGTGCCCATAGCTCCGGGGCGGCAGCACCGGCAGGCCGAGTCGGCCTGCGAGGCGGAGGCGCTCCAGGTCTTCGTGGGCTTCATGGAACATGGCCGTTGCCTGGGCCTTGATATCGAAGTGCCGACCTGTCCATTCGCCTCCGGGGGGATTGAACGAGATAGTCACATGGTGATCACGGATGAACAGTGAGATCCATTTCCCTTCCTGCTGCCCTATGAACTCGAAGAGGAGAGACACGGAAGCGCTGTCTCTCCAACTGGTTGGGGCGGCGGATCGGCTCGGGGGACAACCCGTGGTCATTAGGCAACACCTCACCTGTGCGCCTTGACGGCCCTTTTTGAGGGCGCCTCAAGGCGATGATAAAAGCAGGCCATAGAGGGTAGGTCATGGGCTATAGGTGATAGTCTATAGACGGCAGACCTTGGCTTGTGGCCGATGAATGTCGGGGGATGCGTGACAAGAGAGGCGATAGACCATAGGTCATAGGCCTTGGCTGATGGGAAGGGCAAACGGTGCGGATGGCACCAAACAGAAGTTGCCCGTGCCTTGCGGCTACGAGCGACGATAAGAGGCGGCAGGGGTTGTATCCCCCCTGGCCGGGGGTGGGTCAAACAGTGTGAGAGGTGTCCAATATCTCATGGTGGGCAAATGGGCGTCAATCATCTTATTCAGGGTTTAACAACGGTTGATGACAGGAAATATGAGAGGAAAACAAAAAAGGCCGCATGGTATCATGCGGCCTTTTTCGGGCTGTCCTTACTGGGTCGGAGGCGCTACCTGCGGACCTCCTCCCAGTGTTTATTTGTTTGGGCAAAGTGGTGAAGAATTGCAATTTCTTCTTTGGAGATGTCGGGGAAGACCTCTTCTACCAATTCCCGGCTTCCAAGGCCTTTCATGGTGCAGTAGAGCATCCTCACCATTCGGTCATTGGTGGTGCTCATCTTCCGAGCCCCGTTCTCCCATCGAGAGACACTGGCATTGTCCACCCCCATGGTCTCTGCCAACTTTACAGCAGAAAAGCCCATGTTCTTTCTTAAAAAGCGAATCTCCTGACCTGACAAGGGGGACTCTTTCCGGATCAGCTCTTTCCCTATGGCCGTATGAAGCTTGGTCATGTTCGGGATGGCTACCATCTCCTCACCGCACGGGCAGGTATAGATGGATATCTTTTCCAGGACCACGTTATCAAGGCCGGACTCTTTGTATGTATATGGGCCGACTCTCTCTTCAAGTTCGTTATTTCTACATGAAGGGCATCTCATGGTCGAACCTCCTTTAATATACTGTTATGCAGAGCACATCGTCGTCCAAGTCGTAGAAGGCGCCATGGAAGGATAGCTCGTCTCCTTCCAGGTCTGCTCCTGTCACTTCAACATGCCACTCACTGTAACCCGGATCGTGTTTCACATCCGTCACATCACCCCAAAACAGAGCGTTCATGATATCTTCAGCCGAGATACCCCGCTGTGCCATACGCCTTCGGCAATGCTTAGAGAGAACGATACGTTCTGATTGGGCGATGCGCTTTAAAAAACTTTTTACGTCCTTTTTCTTCATGATATCCATTCTTGACTTAAAGTCAACAAAAGTTTGCATAAGGTCAATTGGGGATAAGCGTAAAAAGACCTGTGTACCATTCGATATTTATAAAGTATGCCCCGGGCATTTAATAAACACCAAGTCGGGTGTGTTTTATTTGTTTGTCTTTGTAAAATCACGAATCTCTTTTTGGACCTCTGGGGAGAGTTGGCTGATGTCGATGAGGATGAAGCGGGGCGATTCGTCATCTCTTGATTTCAAAGTTATTGTCGGTTTGGGTTTGGCCTGTGGCTTTCCGGCAGGCGCTGGCTCAAGCCTTTTTGTTACTTTTTGAGTGGTATTTGCCGGTGGTTTTTTGGAAGCAGAAGGACGTACTTTTTTCAGAAACACATAGACCTCGTTGGGTTCATAGTCATACCCTTTGTTGCTGGCAATATCGACAAATAGACCTATCAGCCCCCCAAAGAATACATTCCCCCACATCACTTCATCCAGGCTCGTCTCCATTTTTTGCAACACAGGCACGTAGCCCTCTTTCTTTATCCTTAAATAGACGTCACGATCGCCACGCTTGAGATAAACGGTTGCAGGTGTCTTGTATTGGCTTCCATTGACATAGACATCGGCCCCAGAAGGCCAACTCTTCACAGAAAGAGGCATCGTATCGTCGTTAACAATTGTGGCACAGCCAGAAAGACAAAAGAGAAGGCAGATCAATATCACAGCAGTTCGCATAAAGAGCTCCACAGCGTTTGGGTTGGATGGGCATAATCAATCGATGATATTATCATTGCCATTACTTTATTCATCCATTATAAAAAACTCATACAATCCAAAAGATAATCACACTTAGCCATTAAGGAGGCTTACATGCTGGCACCAATCACCGAAAAACAACTCACTGATGACATGAAAAAAGCCATAGACGAGACGTTGGGTATTGTTTCAGATTATTCGACTCACACGGCATTGTGCCTGCTTGAGCATGCGATTAAAAAAATCAAAAAAGAGGTGGGGGGGACGAAGCTTTCGCACATACTTAAGGGATAGCCGATTCGATTGAGCTCAGTGCGCTCTGGACCTCATTTTTAATAATGTCTTTCATTTTTTCGATGTTCTCATCCGTAGATTGGGCAAACATCTCTATCGCGGTAATTGCGCAAACATCATCATATATGCCGCCATAAAACCTGCAATTCTTGCCAACACACGCCTCTTTAATTAATGGGCAGAAGTCTTCTATCTCTGAGTATTTGCTCATAGCATCCCTCCAAATTCTAAAAATAATCACCCGAAGAAAGCGTTACCCGCCTGTGCGGGTAACGCCTTTATGTGCATTCAACACAGCGCACCAAAACCGCACCTGTCGGTACAATCTGTTTAGCCATTAACTCCCCTTATCCGCCAATAAGATAAAGCCTGATCTTAAATGCGATTCGTGACAAATTCTATGTTGTCTTTGTGTAAACATTGACCACTAATCAACCACGGAAAGCCCGTGAACGGGCTGAAGGAAATCATCTCTTATAACTGGTCTACGGCAGGGCGGACAAACAGCATCACCCTGTCGGCGTCGGCTTTCTCAATGGTAACGATTCTGTAGATCTCACCGGTCTCCAGGTGAAAGGGAATCAGGGTTTCCCCAGGCCAGCCAGTGAACAGGGTATGAAGGATCTGGTTCATCAAGTGGTTGGCGACATATGGGTCATCAATCTTCTCGGCGATATGGACACCGGCCAGGGATGGGATGTCATGCGGATCTCCGTCACGAACCTGAACGACTCTTTCGATCATGCCCGATCGGGACACAATATAAACATTGTCCACCTGTAGTCGTTGTCGAAACTCGGCTCGAGCAGCATGCAATCCGATCAGCTCGCCTTCGTTTTCTTTCCCGAGGAGGCTCCGCTCCGTTTTGCTGTTTTCCCGAGACGTCGCATTTTTAATTCAATGTACTCGCTGATCTCCTCCAGGAGTTCTGGATCTGCACTTTCCAAGGTCACTAAATTCTCATTAATCTCTTTGGCTAGGACCTTGTTTTTAAATTCTTTAACAATTTCAAAATGTTCAGAAAGAACTGCATCGAACCCCACGACCTTCTTGGGGATATCGACCACGATGCCTTCCAGAAGCCACGCTATATCAACCCCCGCCTTCAACAATACGGCCAACACAGAGGAGGGGATATCCTGCTCCCCCTGCTCATAGCACCGGTAGCTGGAGGGACCGATACCAAGCCTCTGGGCCATCTCTTCCGGAGTGAGGCGCCATTCCTGTCGGACTTCTATTAACCGGGAGCCAACAGCGGATTGAATTCCCTCAGCAGGAGGCAAGTCGGTAACATTGGCCTGTGGTTTAGATACTGATGCGATAAACTCAGGAGTTATATCACCCGCCTCAGTACCAAAAATAACCGGATAACGATAATTCAGATGTGCAAGCAGCGCCTTTCCAGGATTTGTGCGCCCTTTTTCAACGTCACAGAGGTGTTGTTGGGTTAAGCCCAAAATTCTACCAAATTCGCGCTGGGTATAACCCATTGATTTTCTTAGTTGTTTAAGTTTCTCGTGGAATTTCATAGGTAGAAAATACGTTATCCATGTTAAATTGTGTTGACGAGCAACGTAGTATATGTAAAATCACCATAGACGCATTGTTAAGTTACCACTGAACAGAGGCACCTATGACTTTATCCACCACCCCGATGGACAAGTATGAGCGCAAAAGCCAAATGGACCGCAAAGGGATCACGCAACAATCGATCGCCGAAAGCTTCGATCCGCCAATTCGCCGGCAATCCGTCAGCCTTGTGGTTTCCGGCAAATCCGTTTCCGCCCGTATCCAGCGCAAGATAGCTGAGGAGCTTGACGAACCTTTTGAAAAGGTCTGGGGCGTTTCGGACCAGAGCTAACCTTTCTTTATATACGACCGACTTAACATTGCAAGCTACTTTGTTAAGTAAACTCTCTCACAGAGAACAATCAAACTCAAGGACGTAAAACAGATGACGACGACCGCCCCAGTCTCTCCAGCGCCGGAAAAGCTCATCAAGGGATTCTAACAGAATCCGTATCGTCATCAGAGGAAGAAGCCACCCAAACCCAAAGGAGATGAAGATGAGCACCCAATCACGAACCATCATCAACGACATCCGCAACATCCTTGGCGACGCGTTTTTATCCGTACTTTACGGATGCAACAAGCGCACCCTGCAACGCTGGACCGCCCTTGAGGGCTGCGTCACCGAAGACTCCATCCGAGAAAACCACATTGAAAAGCTTGAAAAAATCGTTGAGCGCCTCCAGCAGGAGCAAGATAGAGGAGGCGATCTTGTCGCCCAGGCCCTGGTGAGCCACCTGGCCGCCAGAGTGGGCGGGCGCCTGGAGATGTCCGAGGTGAACCCCGACAAGCCTACCATCGAAGAAGAGCTTCTCGATGACGCCGATGCCCTCTCTCTCTTTCGCGAAAAGGTAAGAAACGGGGCTCCTGAGAGCGAGATTCGAGCAGCTGCCCGGGCCATCAAGAAGGAAGTCGACGAAACCCTGCACCTTGCTACCAGCCTCACCGGCTGACCGATTATTCCCACCCCTGGCGGTCTCAGCGAACCGCACAGGGCAGCCCGGCTGTTGCCGCCCACAGCGGCCGGGCCTTCCGCTGATGTCCATCACATCGTGTGGTGGGCATCATCGGGAGCGTGACAACCCGAGATGATGGACGAGCGACGATTGCCCGGCGATGCCTTTAAGTAGATGGCCGGGGGTGGATCAAACGGTGTGAGAGCCTGCCACAAGAAGGAGCCGACCATGCGAGTGCATTTTGGAAAATTCAGCGGAACCGAGATCTCAGAATTACCCTCTTACTATTTACGATACCTGATCCACAAAGCGCGAAATCCCGACATCCGGTCGGCGGCTGAACTCGAATTCAAGCACCGTAATGCGATGAACACACATTGGCCACCCTTGAAGCCAAGGCGCATGAGCTAACCCAATCGTCATAAGGGGGTATCCTGGAATATGGGGCATCCGGCCTCATGAAAGACAAGCGCGCTGCGACCCCCCGCCATTTAAGGCCTTTTCCCACGGCCCGATGGTCTTTCCCGCACCGGGCACCGGATCGACATCTAAGGGTATGCCGTCATCAAGGATCGGCGGGGCACTGGAATCCTTGGAACCCTATTTTTTCTTAGTGAGTAGTGAACAACAAACCGCGAAAGGAGCTCATCATGGAAGACTGGAACGGAATCGCCCTGGGTAACGAAGTCAAAGACAAAGTCACCGGGTTTACCGGCATCGCAACCTCAAGAATCGAGTACCTCAACGGCTGCAAGCAGATCTGCATCAAACCCAAGATGGTGAAGGACAGCAAAATGCCTGATGGGGAGTATATCGACATCCAGCAGATAGAGGTTGTAGGCGAGGGCGTCGACGTCGCCCAGAAGCCCACCGGCGGCGACATGATGGACAGCCCGAAGGGATAGGCAAAAAGAGGGCTGAAGCGGGATTAGAGGCGGACATGGAAACTAATTCGCATAGGAAGGCCCGCCTGAGCTGTGCCAGTCAGACATCGTTTGAGCGTACAGCATTAGCGAATCGATGGATGATGTGGTTCGAATCCACCAGCCCTTACAACTTACCCCTGAGTGATCGATAACGAGGAGAAACCCCATGACCCCCACCGACGCCTTGAAGGCACTGGTAGTCGCAGCAGGCTCCATCCAGATCAACGACAGGGCCCTGTCCAGGGCCGTGAAAGAGGCCCGCAAGGTTTTGAAGGTCGAGTGGGTCGAGATCGAGAAAAACGAGGTGGAAACTTGGCACCGCCTTGACCTGGGATACCGCTTCAAACATCGCCAGGATCGTCTCCGCATAGCCCGGGAGCTGGGATACCTTTACATCTCCCAGGCCATTATCTGCGAATACCGAAAACTCAAGTCCACCATCTTGGTGGGCGAGCTCCTGGGCCTCACCTCCCCCTCGGTGCTGGTGTTTCTCCGGTGGGCCGGGGAACCCATGGCCCACCAGGGGGGGAGCAATCACTACCCTGGCAAGTTGTCAGCCCGCATCGTCAACAGGGCCCTTGTCGCCCTGACCGAAGATGAGCCCGGAAATCTCAATGCCTGGTGCCGTCAATACACCATGAAGCAGGGGCTCAGGTGCAGTTACCGCCAGTTGGCCCAAAGCCTCAACCAATCTATAGCCCGACAAACAGCCGCCTGAAGGAGGATGCCATGCAATGCCCACACTGCAAGAAGACGATGTCCATCCGCCCCATATCCCGCCGTGGATTCGCCATGTTCTACAGCTGGCGTTGTCCCCTCTGCAACCATCGAGAGACCATGAGGATCGACCTGTGATGGACGCAAAGATATCCGCAGCGCTGGCCCTTGCCATCGCCCTCTGCCAAGGCATCGAGGCCAGATGGGGCGGCCCCGATCGCGAGATCGCCTTGAATCTGGCCCGTCTCACAAGGGAGAACGCCTCCCCGGCTCTCACGGCCATCGTTGCACGGATGGATAACCACGAGCTCCTCCAGGTGGCGGCACGAATTGATCCGTTTATCTTTCGTATCGCTGAAGGCCGGAACGTCCCATGGCTCGACTGCGCAGGCCTGGCCGTGGCCCTTTTAAATGATGCAACACGCACCCCTGACGCCTCAATCCGTCTTGCCATCGGCGAAACACTTTCTCCCCTCCATGGCCTCCACGGGTGGCTGGCGGACAGCACCCAGGCGGCGGCACGGGACCCCACCCTTGGGGAGCAGTGGCAGGAGATGATGAGCTAAAACCCCGGGCCGTGTCCGGGGTTGTTTCAACCCTCAACGTGGAGAATCACGATGCAGATGCGAGACATGAATACCGGAGATGATTACATAGATGAAGGATACGACCGCGACGATGACTACTATTTTCAGCCCAGAATAAAAGGCGGCAATAAGCGGAACGCAAACCCGGCAAAATCTCGATCACGAAAAAGGACAGCTAAACAATCTCGTCGGAGAAACAGAAGGAGGAGATGATGCACAGCGCAATGAAGGGCAACCCCAGGCACATCAATGTAACCCTTGCCACCATCAACCATGGCGAAGCCGTGGAAAAGTTCGACCTGGCCCTTGAGGACGTGCTCAAGGATCTGGTGGACCCCAACAAAGACCCCGACGCCGAAAGAGCCATTACGCTCACCGTGAAGCTGCAGCCCAAAAAGAAGAAAGGCGGGCACAGATACGGCCCCACAAACGTTACCATTTCCTGCAAGGCGAAGTTCGGTCCCTACCAGGAAACCGAGGAGAGCATGATCCTTTCGGAAGGGGTAGACGGGCCGGAAGCTCACCAGGACGTTTACGTGGAGGGAGACCTCGACAGTTACTTCCAGGGACAAAAAGACAGACAGGAAGCCGACGCATAGCTGGCCGGTGAAATTTTTTTCGATACCTTATTAAGAGAGCTTAAGGAGATACACCCAATGGAATCCAATTTTCTCACAAGATTTGTGGATCACCTCATCGACATGAAAAAAGCCCCTTTTGTCAAAGACGAGAGAGGGCGTGAGTACCGGCTGGCCGACTACGACCCGATCAGAGACCCGGCTCCTAACTCGCTGAAGGTTGAGACCCTCTCTGCCATCAAGGCCTACATCGAGGAGATTCCCGACCCCAACGACAAGAAAGCCCTGTTTCTTCATATCGAGGACTACCAGACGGTCAGCCTCAAGACGACGTTCAACGGGGAGAACTTCTGCGAACGCCGCACCCTGCTGGTTGCCGCCACGCCGGATCTTGCCGGTGACAATGGCGTCTTCCGACACGGCATGGCCCAGAGCGAGTTCATCATCGCCCTGAACACCCTCTTCGCTGAGGGCTCCACCTCATTCGTCGGGGCTGATGAGGATGACCGGACCTACCTTCTTCGAGTGGCAAGCCGCATTACCGCCCAAGCCAGTGCCGAGCTCACCGACAACGGGATGTCCCAAGACACGACTCTCAAACGTCAAACCCGGGGCAACATGACACAGGACGAGACGATCCGTCCCATTGTCGCCCTGAGGCCCTACCGCAGCTTCCGGGAGATGGAGCCGGTGGAAGGCTTGTTCAATTTCCGCCTGGTGGCCCAGAAGGAAGAGGCCCCCGCCCTGAAGCTGGTTTGTGCCGACGGCGATGCGTGGAAGCTGGAGACGGTCCAGGCCATCAAGTCGTACCTGGCCGAGAACCTCGGCATCACCATTCCCATCATTGCATAGCGTGTTCATCCAACGTCCCGCGCCCTGGCAAAAGGCGCGGGTCACTCACGGAGGAAGCCACCATGGACCCCAGAGCCAACGGCGTGGCATGCGCCAACAGAGACTGCCCTTACAACGACAATCGGCATGAGCAACACTGCAAGGCCACCACCCGGAACGGCGGCCCATGGGTGGTGGGGTGCAATCAGTATTCACCGGACCCCATTGACCTTGCGGTGGCCCTCAATAGCCCGGCACGACCCGTTGTCACGGAGACCTTGGCAACTGATGCAACGGCGGGGAGCCGCGCTTGATGGAGTTCGCCACCCTGATCATCATTGCCCTGGCCATCGCCAGGGCGAACCGGAGAAAAGAATGACAATCCATATCATCATTATTAACGGCGCCGGTGGCTGCGGGAAAGACAGCTTCGTCGATTTCTGCCGAGAGGCTTTCGGAGAGGTCCACAACCTCAGCATGGTGGACGAAGTGAAATCAGCCGCCGTGGTCTTAGGCTGGAAGGGCGGCAAAACAGACGCCGATCGCCAGTTTCTTTCCGACCTTCGACAGCTCACCGAGGAGTACAACGATCATCCGTTCCTCACTGTGACAAGCTGGATCGACGACCGAATCAGACTGGAACACCTCTGGGATGAGCTGGTCTTCGTGCATTGCAGGGAGCCCCACAACATCTCTCGCCTGAAGAATCACTTCCGGCACCGATGCACCACCCTTCTCATTGAGCGTCACGGCCACGAGATCCCGGATTGCGATGCCGACAGGATGGTGCGGGGCTTCAATTACGACGAGGTAGCCCACAACGCGGGCACCCTGGAGGACCTGAAGACGACGGCTGTCAGCTTTGTCGCCCGGTTGATGATGGATCAAAAAATCAACCGTGTGAGGCGATTCAAATGCACCGGAAACCAACTTAAAGAAGCCATGGCGGAGGAACCCCCATGAACCCACGACATCGCTTGCCGCTGCTGATGACACTTTTCGGCGTCATCGGCTGTGTGGCGGGGGCACCCCCGCCCGTCGAGATCAACCCGGCACAATTGGACTGCGAGGTCCAGGAGACACTCCGGCTCTACCCTCCGGAAACAACCTATCGGATTCTTGTCGTCCCAGAGCTTGAAGATGTAGAAGCCGAACACATCCGGATCTACGGCAAGGGGTGCAACGCCCCGGCCTTTTACTCCAAGCGGGAGAACCTGGTCGTCGTGCCCCGCGAGTGTGTCATCCACATCCACCGCCTTCTCCGGCACGAGATCGGCCACGCGGTGGTGGAGGCCTACTTCAAATCACCTGTTCCGGGCTGGTTGCATGAGGAGCTGGCGCAGAGGGCGGAGGGGAGAGGCTTTGCTGGTGAATAGTGAGTAGGGGATAGTGAATAGGATGGAGGATAGCAAAGGAGGTAAAGGGGTCATGGCTGACACAAACAACATCCTGCCTTGCCCATTTTGCGGGAACGAACCGTATGCCCGTAGCTCTGAGGCACATTCGGCTTATCCATGGGCCGAAATAAGGTGCCGGGATGAGTCATGCCATATACGCCCATCAATTGAAGTTTTTCCCAACAATAAGAAAGAAACGACGAGTTTTGTTAAGGGGAAAGCCGCTGAACGATGGAATAGGAGGGAATAGTCGATGGTCGTTGGTAAAACTGAACGAGAAACGCTTCAACTCAATGGGTGGGGTATTGGCGATGTCCTCGAGGGCGACGAGGGGTATGGCCCCGACAGAATAATCATTACGGCCATCGGTGAGGAAGCTTTTATTTGCCGGTGGGACTACGGGGCAAAGGGCAAATACGGAAAAGAGAACGGGAATACTACTCTCATATGCCGGGATTGGAAAAAGATTGAGGAACAACTACAGGCAGAGGCTAAGGGAGGACTAATAGGCACAAAACCTCAGACACACATCGTTCTAAAACTTGAGGATGTGGAGCGGCTGAGTCCGGTGGAGCAGGAGACCCTTTCGCGGCTTACCATGAAGATTGGAGTCATCCGGTCATCGAAAGGTAAAGCTGCAGATGCTCAATACTATGTAGTGAACACAGACGAACCGTATGCCCCCTATGTTCAAGGTGCGATTGAGAATGGGGAATTTCAAAAAAAAATGGCAGCTCGGAGGGCTCGACAATGAAAGATCGCCCCATTCTCTTTAAAGGTCCCATGGTCCGAGCGATCCTCGAAGGCCGAAAGACTCAGACCCGCAGAATCATCGCGCAGCCCTTTGAGGTCCACTCCAATGGGATCCTGACTCGACCGGCAAAGAATGAACGATTCACCTCATACCCTTGTCCCTACGGCGAGGCGGGGGGCCAACTATGGGTTCGGGAGCGGTTTCGGTTGTGGGATAGTGATGATTGCTCTTGCCTCGAACACTGTGCCTGTCCTCG
Organism: Desulfolunaceae bacterium; assembly: GCA_942491485.1. GTDB lineage: Bacteria > Desulfobacterota > Desulfobacteria > Desulfobacterales > Desulfolunaceae > Desulfoluna. The sequence continues at coordinate 133,820 of CALOAX010000001.1, forward strand.
CCCGGGGACGCCCATTTATTATGCAGACACCTGGGACAACGAAAGCAAATGGAAGCCCTCCATATTCATGCCCCGATCGGTCTGTCGTCTCACCCTCGACGTGGTGAAGACAGCCATCACCCGCCTTCAGGACATCACCTTTGAGGATGCCATTGCCGAAGGCCTGCATTGCCTCACAAAAGACGGCGGCCGGGTTTATAAATATGGCATCCCCGACCTTGACGGCCTGCCCGGGAACGACAATCAGGGGTGGCACTGGTGCGAGTGGGAAGTCGACCCCACCATCGCCTTCCGCAAGCTATGGGACTCCATCAATGCGGTCCCCCGGCCCAGATACAAAAAGAAGGTTCTCACCCACTACGAGTCGTTCCCCTGGGACGAAGAGTCCGCCGACAAGCGGTCGACTATTCGGGACGTGCCACACATCTGCATCCCGAACCCCTATCTCTGGAAGGTGGAGTTTAAACCTCAAGCTACGAAGGCTTTATAACCATGGCTCAGATACTCAAATTGAAAAAGAAGATCGTCGCAGTGGACCTTTTTTGCGGTGCCGGCGGAACGTCCACGGGGCTTAGCCAGGTGGTGGAGGAGATGGCGGGCAGCCTGGAGCTGACCGCAGTCAACCATTGGGATCGAGCCATCGAGACCCACGCGCATAATCATCCGGAGGCCCAGCACTATTGCACGGGGCTTGATGCCTTGAAGCCGAGCAAGGTTATCCCCGGGCGGCGTGTGGATCTCCTGGTGGCGTCTCCAGAGTGTACCCACCACAGCAGGGCACGGGGCGGGAAGCCGAAAGACGACCAGAGCCGGTCAAGCGCCTATCACGTTTTACACTGGTGTCAGGAGCTGTTCGTTAAAAATCTTCTGATCGAAAACGTTCCGGAGTTTATGGACTGGGGCCCCCTGGATGCCAAAGGACAGACGTTGAAATCCAAACGTGGCGAACTCTTCAGGGCGTTTGTCACGAATCTAAAAGCAATGAACTACCATGTGGACTACGGCGTACTCAATTGCGCCAACTACGGGGACGCTACGACGCGGGAACGGTTTTTCCTGCAAGCCACGCGCGGGAATAAGCCGATATGGCCGGGACATACTCACGGCATGGATGTCTCGCCGGACTTGTTCGGCCAGACTGTTAAGCCCTGGAAGGCGGCAAAAGATATTATCGACTGGAGCAACCTCGGCCACAGTATATTCCTTGAACCGGATGATGTTAAAAAAGCCGGGCTCAAAATCAAGCGACCCTTGGTTGAAAATACGCTCGGGCGCATCGAGGCAGGTATGAGGAAAGAGTGTGGCGACTGGATTGAGCCTTTTCTTGTTGTCTTGCGGGGCACAGCACCGGGGCAGATCAACTCGTCTGTTCGAAAGGTGGATAGCCCGATTCCGGCCATCACTGCGGAAGGCGGCCATGTGGCTTTGTGTCGCCCATTTATCATCCCTCAACAGTCCGGTGGTTCATCGCGTTCCACGGATGGGCCGGTTAATGCCATCTGCACAAAGGGCGCTGCGTCTCTGATACAACCGTTTATTATCGCCACCGGGCACACAGGTTCAGGCGCCAGCCGTGTAAGGAGCGTTTCAGCCCCCATCTCCACACTCGTCACAAAAGCGGAACATTGCCTTTGCCAGCCCTTCCTCGTTCAGTACTACGGCAACGGCATGGCCCGGTCGGTCGATGCACCAGTTGACGCCATAACTACGGCCGATCGCTTCGGGCTCGCTCGGCCCGTCATCATCAACCTGGATGGCCGGACGTTTCTTTTCGATGTCCTGTTTCGAATGCTTACCCCTGAGGAGCTGGCCAGGGCCCACAGCTTCCCAATCGATTACCATTTCGCCGGCAACAAATCCGAGATTGTAAAGCAGATCGGGAATAGCGTTCCTGTGGCGACTGCAAGGGCATTGTGTCGGAGTCGCTTGATGCCAGGGCTCCCGATGAGGGCAGCGTCATGATGCCAATTAAAGACGCCAAAGGAAACAAGCCCACCGAGCTCACTGCATTTGAAAAGAAATGGCGAGAGTCTTTGGATAGTGGCGAGGCCCAGAAGCGATACAACGCGCTGAAGGAGCGTCAGGCCCTGACGATAGAGGAGAAAATCCAGCTGTCGGAAGAACGGATTCGGGAATGGTATGAAGCCTTTGAGGGGAAAGTGGCTGTCAGCTATTCAGGTGGCGCGGATTCCTCTGTGCTGCTCCACCTTGTGCGACGGATCTATCCGGATGTACCAGCCGTCTTCTGCAACACTGGCCTTGAGTATCCGGAAATCCTCCATCTGGTGAAACGAACCCCCGACGTCAGAGTGATGCGTCCAAAGATGCCGTTCCACAGAGTCATCACCGATCACGGCTGGCCTGTGGCCTCGAAAAAAGTGGCCCGGGGGATATCGATCTTACGGAACCCTACGGGCAACAACCAGAACATCTATCGTCTGTATGATGAAGGCATCAATCGTTTCGGGGAGCCGGTCAACGGATTCAAGGTACCCATCCGTTGGCGATTTCTGGTGAAGGCGCCCTTCCCGATCTCGGACAAATGCTGCGAGATCATGAAGAAGGAGCCTATGCACCGCTATGAGAAAGAGACAGGCCGGGCACAGTTTGTAGGGATGATGGCCAGTGACTCCAAGACCCGGGAAAAGACCTACTTGCAATCGGGGTGTAACGCTTTCGACGCCGCCCACCCTCGTTCAACCCCTTTGGCATTCTGGAGTAAGCAGGACATCATGGCGTGTCTAAGAGACATGGCCATCCCGTATGCCAAGGTCTATGGCGAGATTGTGACCAATCCATCGACGGGCCTTCTCAAGTTCACAGGCGTCCAATCTACAGGATGCGTCTTTTGTTGCTTTGGGCTCACACGGGAAGACACCCCGAACCGATTTCAAAAACTCCACGATACACATCCACGCCTTTGGAGCTACTGCATGGATAAGCTCGGCCTGGGTGAGGTGCTGGAATACATGAGGAACTATTGTCCGGATAGGTCCATCAGGAGCAAGTTTCGAGGGGAACCGACAAATCAACCGCAACCAATGGAATTGGAGCTTGGATAGCATGGCAAAGACATACACAAACATCCAGCGACACGGGCAAGGGCTGATAGCCATCCCGGTCAAAGTCAATAAATCCATTCCCGGGATTAAAAAGAGGTGGTGTTGGGTTCTGGACAGCAACTTTTTTTTGGTACCCGCGGCCAACGGTGAACGCCGAGTGTCATTGTCTCACCGTCATACCAAATTCGCCATCTCCAGGTGTTTGAGGTGGCGAGATGCAATTTCACTGTGGAAGCACCTTAAAGACGATCCGCTATGGGAGCTCAGAACGAAAAAAGAGATCTACAGTGCGGTCGACGGCCCGACAGTGTTCTTGCTTCAGAGTCTTATCTCTTGGGGCTATTGTGGCAAAGGCGGTTATAAACGGCCACTTTCTAACCATCACTATGGTGAACATAAGGAATAATATCGATGAATATCACACACGACAACATCGAAGCATTGGCCGTCATGGTAGCCAAAAAAGTGATGGAAGAGGTCCAGGTGGCTGAAACCAAGCCCCGGTGGCTCACGCTTGAGGAGGCTGCAGACTACGCCAGGGCCTCGGTAAAGAAGATGCGTACGTGGATAGAGCAGGGGTATATCTACGGGTTTCGGCGGACAGGGAAATACGTCATTGATCGTGAATCTATCGATAAATGGTATAATTCCGAAAAGATAGATTTTAGGAGAAATTGACATGGCTGTTAAGGTAAACTACCATATGACCATGGCCAAGCTATGGAAACATCCCAAGCATGGGTCTTACCATGTAGTGTGGGAAGAGACGATCAGGGCGGACCAGCGAAAGAGCCCCGCGCCAAACGCAAGACGTCGAAACACGATCACCCGACGTAAGGCCCTTTGTATGCCTGGGGAGCGACGGGCGACGAAAGACCCGAAGCTGGCAAAAAAACTGCTGAATCAGTTCAATCAGGAGTTGATGGCCGGGAAGGTAAAAAGCATCTCAGCAGGGGTTAAGGTCACCTGGGGAGATTTTAAAGCTGAGTTTCTCAAGTACATAGAAGCGGACCGGGCCGACGGCACCTACAAGCTCTACAAACAGGCGTTGGGTAAGGCGTCGGATTGCTGGGGAGACTCTACCGCCGTCAACCATATCACCGGCCGCCATATCGACAAGCTTACCAGCAGCCTTCTGCTATCCGGACTCTCTCAAGCCTATGTGGCTAAAATCTATCGCCACGTCAAAGCCGCCCTGAGAAAAGCCGTGGAATGGCAGTATGCCAAGCCCATGGTTTTTCCCAAGGCCCCTAAAGTACCGGAGGGAATCCGGTATATCCCCGTGACGGCACTATCTGAGATCATGGGACAGATCGAAGACCCGGAATTCTACGATTTTTGTATTCTCTCCTCTTATCTGGGCCTGCGCTCCGGCGAAGCGTTGCGCCTCAGGCCTGATGACGTCGATAACCCAACAGGGTTCCTCCGGATCTCATCGAGACAGAAAAACCGAAAAGAATCCAGGGTGCCCATGACCTCTATGGCCCGCGAAGTGGTAGCCAGGTGCCTTGAGCGCATGGAAGATGCACCAAAGCGCAAAACACTTTGGCGCTGGACCTGTGTCACATACATGGGACAGCTGTTTAAAAAAGTTGTCCGATCTGCCGGTTATGAAACATACCGTTTCCACGATTTACGTCACACCTTCGCCTCTTATATGGCCATGCGTGGTGAGCCTCTGAAGGTGATCCAGGACCTCATGCGCCACAAATCCATCACATCCACATTGGTTTACGCACACCTTTCCCCAGACCATCTCATTGAGGCCGCTGAGCGCTTTACCTTGGGCCCGATGCCCATGCCAAAGCCCAAGGTAAAATAATGCCTCCAAATCCTACCGAATTTCACATTTACGTCGATATCAATGTTTTACCTACAAGTATACCCTGTCGGGCCTCATCCCCAAGGCCCTATGAATTTCATCTCACAATCCCAAGTCATCTTCAAATTTCTCAATACTACCCACCGCTTAAGCGTGTTGGGCACATATCGGCCGTTTACCGTAAAGCGTAATGGAATCGTACTGGAATTCCATTACGATTTGCCATTTTTGGCCATTTTTGACGCAAAAAGGGGTTCCCCGTTTGTAACGAGAAACCCCTTTTAAAGTCTTTATTTTATTATGTTTTTTATGGTACCCGGAACGAGAATCGAACTCGTACAGACTTGCGTCCGAGGGATTTTAAGTCCCTTGCGTCTACCAGTTCCGCCATCCGGGCAGACCATAAAAATGGTCCTGTTCGGGCGAACCGAAAGGACTGTCTCTCTTTACGCGATTTTTTTTTGAATGGCAACGGGCAATTTGCCCGTATTGGTACTTTCTGCTGGTTCAATGGCGCTTTGGTTGGGGGGCGGCTGACGCAAGGGACTTAAAATCCTTGGTGTTTACTATTTTCAAGTGAGGCACATCATTATTCCTTGTATTTCATGTGCTGCCAAACAGAGCTGTGCCCGTCCAAGTTCAGCCCGGGTGGCAGCAAAGGTAGTTGCAGTCCGGAATACCTGTATTCCAAACCTGTTTGTCAAACTTTTCAAAAGTTTGGCCCCCGGCAGGGCCGCCGGAGGCACTTTTTGTTTTTTTCTAATGCATTGACAGGCGTGGCCAGTGCGACGCTTCGCCTTGCATGGCGGGTGGTTTTCTGTTACAACCCCCGAAATGAAAGAAAATCAGCATATTGATACAAAACGACTTGTCCTGGCATCTCAGTCTCCCCGAAGGAAAGATCTCCTGGAAGAGGCGGGAGTTCTCATTGATATTATTCCAAGCCATGCAGATGAAATTCTGCCTGAAGGGGTGGGGCCAGCCACTTGCGCCAAGGAACTGGCACGACTCAAGGCCCGTGATGTGGCCGCTGCTTACCCGGATCGTTGGGTACTCGGGGCCGATACTATCGTGGTGGTGGATGAGGTTATCCTCGGGAAGCCGGAGTCAGGTGACGACGCGCGCCGCATGTTGGGTGCTTTGTCAGGCCGGGCCCATCAGGTCTGTACCGGGTTTTGCCTTATGAATACATCCCTTGATCGTGAGATCTGCGAGGTGGTGACCACCGATGTCACCTTCAAGACGCTGTCTCCTGCGGAGATAAACTGGTATGTTGAAACCGGTGAGCCCTTCGATAAGGCCGGAGCTTACGGAATCCAAGGCAAAGGCGCTTCCCTTGTTCGGGAAATCAATGGCTCGTACACCAACGTGGTGGGACTGCCCATCTGCGAAGTGGTGGTTCATTTAAAAGCAATCGATCTGGTGGAGTTCAGGTAGCAGGTGATGAAAGATCGCATTCAGAAAATTGAGCAGCAGATAAGAGAGGCCGCCGAACAGGCTGGCCGCAACCCCGAAGAGATCCGGCTTGTGGCTGTGAGCAAAATCAAGCCCGCTGAGATGGTCAAAGAGGCCATGGACGCCGGACAGCGGATTTTCGGAGAAAATTATATCCAGGAAGCCCTTGCCAAGATTGAAGAGGTCGGCAGCGAAGGCATCGAGTGGCATTTCATCGGTCATCTTCAAAGCAAGAAATCCAAATACGCCGCCGGTGCCTTTGACCTTATCCACTCGGTGGACAGCCTGAAACTGGCTAAAGAGATCAGTAAGCAGGCTGCTAAGAAAGGTGTCGTCCAAAAGATCCTTATCCAGGTGAACACCAGCGGAGAGGAAAGCAAATCCGGAACCACCGAAGAGGCCGTGATCGAACTGATTCGAGAGGCTGCCACACTCGAGCATGTGGCGATCATGGGGCTTATGACCATGCCTGCCTTCTTCGATGACCCTGAAGGGGCCAGGCCATACTTTCGGCAGCTGCGACTCATCAAGGAGCGCATTGAGTCCCTTGCCATTCCCGGCGTGGAGATGAAAGAGCTCTCCATGGGCATGAGCGGGGATTTCGAGGTGGCCATCGAGGAGGGGGCGACACTGGTGCGAGTCGGCACAGCCATCTTCGGCGCGCGTTCATACCATTCATAGAAAGGGCTGATTCATCGGGCAAATAACACAATCCGCTTGTTGACCGACTGTTTTCTGCTGCTATACATGTGGCTGTAATTCAGTACAGATGAATAAGATTCCTCTTGATGTGTATGGCTGTATGGATCGGGATGTTACAGTTGTTTTGGGGCAAACAGACACGTCCGATAGCTGTGTTAATCCATGGTCGACGTAAACAGCTACGACTTCCCATGTATATGCCTCGCTCTCGAACGTGTCTGAGCGTGAACGATAATTGGGGACTGAGCCAATTTAGTATTTGCCCTTGGGGTGTGGCTTCTCCTGAAGACATGACAGTGTATCGTTCTTCTTTGTACCCAACACACAGGGGTATAACCACGAAGACCACGAAGCGCCCTTCGGGCTACACGAAGGTGCTTGAATCATTCGCAATCTGCTTTCAAGGTGGCACACCTTGCCGCCGGAGGCATTCTTTGACCATAGAAGGCAATACCTGAACCATGAAAATATTGATGCATACATGCTGTGGGCCCTGCTCCATCTACCCCACCCGGATTCTTCGGGAGGCGGGGCATGATCTGATGGGGTTCTTTTACCGTCACAACATCCATCCCTTTACCGAGTGCATGAAGCGGGAAGAGGGGATGCGGCAGTTCGCTGAATCCTGCGACATGAAGGTGATCTATCAGGAGGGGTACGAGCTGGAGGAGTTTTTGCGCCAGGCGGCCTTTCGGGAGAAAGATCGGTGCCGCATGTGTTATCACGCACGGCTTCGGGCAACAGCCTTGTTGGCCAAGCGGGGGAAATTTGAAGCATTCACCTCCACCCTTCTCTACAGCCGACACCAGAACCACGAGCTGATCAAAAGCATCGCGGAGTCCCTTGCCAGGGAGGTGGGTGTGAAGTTTTACTATGAAGATTTCCGTCCAGGCTGGAAGGAGGGGATTGACACCTCCAAGGAGATGGGCATTTATCGCCAGCAGTACTGTGGCTGCATCTACAGTGAGAAAGACCGGTACGCAAAAGAGATTAAAGCCAAGGTGCAGGGGTAAAAAGGGCTCGGACAAAAAGTAATGATACACCCGCAGTTTTGGCCGTCTGAGCGATGATGAGGATCCACTGATCGTACACACATAGATCGTCAATGACACACGCCAATGCATGTATATTGAATGCCAGTCATGGCCCTAACCCTTTCTCTTGAGGCTAAAGATGCACAGGAAAACCGGGGGACAGGGGATGCTTACCCCTTAAGTCGAATACAGTCGAAAAGCCAACGCCTTCGAATGAACAAAAATTGGCCTCAAAAGCTGTTTGTCAAACTTTTCAAAAGTTTGGCCCCCGGCAGGGCCGCCGGAGGCGCAAGCTGAATAGTTACGTTTTAAGTAAAATAGAAATTGAATGACTTAGGACGTTGTGGTAATAGTTTTTGTGTTTGTACGTTCATCTTTCAGGGGTGAACGAGGATCGGGATGGCAATCACGCCTTCTCGAGAGCTGAGTGCCCGTGCCGTCTCATGGCCGGGATATTCAGACCAAGGGAAAAATGCCAAACCTGTTGTGAAGCAGGGACGGAAAGCCACGGGTCTTGATGGAACAAGACAGCCGGGTTGCCCCGGGATGACAATGGTTCGTCCTTTCTGGGGATGGGCCGTTTTTATTATGGCCACCAATGAATCGGCATGTATGGTCTGTCGGTTGCGGTGTGTCGCCCTTCACGTCTTCTGCCTTTTCTGCAGGCCGCTCTCTGGCCATTTCCCTTCGGTGATGTTGCTGACTCCAAAGAGGGAATTTCTATGTTTCGGCTGTCTTGCTGTCCTGAGATTATTATGTCGCCCAACCCTCAGATGATGCCTGTCCGGAAGTATCTGCCCTGCTTTATGATATTTTATTTGCTGTCTGCTTTTCTTTTCTGTGGGGTTGTTCATGGCTCTGAGGGGGAGCAACCACTTGTCTCTTTTATAAGGGTGTCTGAAGCGGAAAACCCTTTGGCCGATCAGAGCATTGGCCGTAACCTCGCCCCTGTTGCAGCGGACCTTGACGGAGATGGGGTGACCGAACTTTATGTGGGGACCCATGGCAAGCGGATGGTTCGGATGAAGCATGCCGGACAATCCGGGGCCAGGCTTTCCGGCGTGAATCTTTTGGATACCGTCACCATGTCGTATGAAAGTGACACGCCCTGTGTGGCTTTGGCAGATGTGGATGGAGACGGGGATGACGATGCCGTTTGGTTTGATTTCAGGCCCGTGGATACGAACATCGCCGCCGTTTTTATAAATGGAATGGTCTTTTTGAAAAATGAAGGGACCCGAGAGTCCCCGGATTTTCAGATGGTATCTGAGGAGGAGAGTCCCTTTGCCGGGATCTCGTCAGAGTGGCAGGGCACCCCCGCCTTCGGGGACTTCGACAACGACGGCGACGTGGACCTGCTTTTCGGCGACAGGGATGGCAGCTTCCGGTACTGCCGTAACTTGCTTGTGGAAGAAGGGACGGCTGTGTTTGCCGAGATGATGGGAACCTTGAACCCTTTTTACGGTATTGATGTGGGCGAACATTCCAGCCCGGTGGTTTTGGACCTTGACGGTGATGGTGATCTTGATGTGGTCTCCGGCGAGATGCACGGGGGGCTCCGTTGGATCGAAAACATCTCGGTTGCCGCCGATGCCCCAGCTTTCAAACTCAAAGACCCTGCTGACACACCCTTTGCGACCTTTGCGGCTGGTGTTGTTACCATGCCCGCTGCGATAGATATCGACGGCGATGCCGACATGGATCTCGTTGTGGGAAATAGCCAGGGGCACCTGATTCTTCTTGCCAACCAGCACTCTCAGCCTGTGGCGAAGTCATCGGTAGCCAGCCTCACAGAGTCTTCTGAATCAACCCACCCGAAGTCCCAAATCAAAGGGGATCTCAACGGAGATGACGTTGTGACCCTTGAAGATGCTTTCCTTGCTCTGAAAACCCTGACCGAGGCGTTTACAGGCGCGTTGGGCCCCGGCATCGCTGAAGGGAGCACGTTTCCGGGGGGGATTCCCCTCGCAAACGTGTGGGGCAAGGTCGCTGTCATTAGTCTCCGGGGAGAGAGGGTCACTTCAGCCATATGGCTGTGACCCCCTTTACTCTCCACCCTATATCACGTTCATGATCGTCCGTCACCTTCGACTCCCCCCCATTTGTCAAAGGCTTGGACGGGTTGAACGCGGATGCAAAGCCCTTTGTTCTCTTGAGCAAAGGGCTTTTGCATTATATGGGCAAGGAAGAATTATGATATTAACCTGGCGACATAATATACAAAACAACAGGTGAAAGAGATGTCAATATTGTAGGGGTGATAGTACCCCTTGACATCCACGCATTTAACCGCCGGGTTAATATCTGGTTGGGTAACTATTCAGCTATGCCTAAGGCGGCCCTGACGGGGGACATATTTTTGAAAAGTTTGATAAACAGGTTTTAAAAAACATGTCTTGGTAGTGCCCGAATGAAAGGTGGATGTGATTTGTCCCGAGGAACGAGGGGGCAAAGCACATCCGCTACCTGCTTTCAAGGTTTTCCGCTTAAGTGGCTTTGCCACCCTTGCCGCCGGAGGCAGCCTTTCCAGCATGAGTTCCCGCCTTCGCGAGGGAGGTGAGAATGGTGGCTTTCTTCACGTCTTTCATGGTGAGTGCCCCCCTATAGGGTAACCCTGTCTGGGCGCGCCGTGCTCCGCCAAAGCTCTTTTTACCGAGAACACGCCATCGCATGGATCATGCACATAGAAACCATGAACCACTCCCACGATCTCGGAAAACCACCGAATGCTGAGTCTTGACGGATATCGCGTAAATGCCGCGACGGAGCACGGCGCGCCCGAAGAGTCCTGCCTGGCGACAATCGTCAATAGTTACACTGATCTCTTCTCAATACGGGCTGCGTTGTATCACCCTCCATGCGAATGCTTTGAAAGTGATCGTATTTCGATTCCCTCCACGCATTCGCCATAGGGTTTCCAGGTGCCCCCACCTGGCCGCCGGAGGCGCAAGCTGAATAGTTACATCTGTTTTTCCGTTAAGGGGGGGGCTTTCACTTGCCAAACGGAATGTCATGGGTGTATTTTGAGTATATGCCCATAACGAGGTGTGGGCGTAGTTTTGAAATGGGTACCCACCGTCTTATTAACCCATGACCTGTGTGCGAAACCCATTCGGATACCGCCATCAAAGAAGATTGGCATCCGGCATTGCCGTTGGAGGCTCATTCGAAACCAGATACACAAAGCAGGAACCTTTTTCCATGCCAACATCCCACCCCACAGTTCCCATGACCTCCGCCATTTTGGAGAGTATCTCCGACGGCGTTTTTACCGTGGATGACGCATGGCGGATCACCAGTTTCAATCGGGCGGCTGAAGAGATCACCGGCGTGAACAGGGAGGAGGCACTGGGGCGCCCATGTTGTGAGGTACTCCGGGCAAGCCTTTGTCAGTCAGGCTGCCCTTTGCGAAGGACCCTGCGGCAGGGAAAACCACTGTTTGATATTCCGGCGTGGTTTGTTGATGCAGAAGGGGAGCGGGTACCGGTACGTCTTGCGACGGCGATTCTTCGGGATGCCGACGGCAGAGTTCTGGGGGCCGCAGAAACGTTCCGTGATCTTCGGGAACCTGTGGAGTCGACCAGGGTTCGTGAGTTCATGGGCTGCTTTGGGGATCTTTCCAGCCGAAGTCCGAAGATGCAGGAAATCTTTGCCATGCTCCCCAAGGTGGCTGCCAGCCAAAGCACGGTTCTGATCACAGGGGAGTCGGGAACAGGCAAGGACGTTCTGGCCCGTGCCATTCACGGGGCAGGCCCGCGGGCTTCGGATCCATTTGTGGCGATCAATTGTGCGGCCTTCCCCGACACCCTTATTGAAAATGAACTCTTCGGGCATGAGAAGGGGGCCTTTACCGGTGCAGATCGCAAGCGGGACGGGCGGATCAGCCAGGCAGGCAGCGGGACTCTTTTTCTGGATGAGATGGGGGATGTCTCTCTGGCCTTTCAGGTTCGGCTGTTACGTCTGCTCCAGGAGCGAACTTACGAACCCCTTGGTTCCGGAAGCACCAAAAAAAGTGATGCGCGTTTTCTGGCCGCCACCCACCAGGACCTCGCCGCCTTGGTTCGTGAGGGGCGATTTCGTGAAGACCTGTTCTGGCGCCTTGATGTGATTCGAATTCACCTGCCTCCGTTACGGGAGAGAAAAGAGGATATCCCGGAGTTGGCCCTTCGGTTTGCCCAGCGGTTCGGGCGCATGGCCGGGCATGCAGATGTGCGGGTTCATCCTGCTGCCATGGAAGAGCTGTTGGCCCATGATTGGCCGGGGAATGTTCGGGAGCTTGAAAATCGAATCGAACGGGCCGTGGTTCTTGCCGACACCAATGAGATTTTGCCGGAATACCTCATCCCGGGCCACAGCCATGATGATGAACAGGGACAAGGCCTCGTGTCGGGCCGAGATGCCGCGGAACGTCGGATGATCCGGCAGGCCCTCTCCTCCACCGGCGGCAACCGCACAGCAGCCGCCAAGATTCTGGGTATTCATCGCAGCACCCTGATTCGCAAAATTGCCAGGTTCGGTGATGGGAGTTGTGAGTGGTGAGTGGGCAAAATATCTTCTCTGGTCAACGTGTGCCTCCGGCGGCCAGGGGATGATCCCCTGGACCCCAGGTTGCGAATGCTCCGAACCCTCGTACCTCAGGTTCGTCACATTCGCCGACGGGCTTCGCCGGTGGAAAACGATTGGGTCGCCGTGGTTTATTCACACCTTTTGAAGGATGAACGTCGCCTGAAATTCATTGGAAAAAACGTTGACACACCCAGAGCCCCGTTTACTCTGCCTTTAGCCTTTAGCCTTTAGCCTTTAGCCTTTAGCCTTTAGCCTTTAGCCTTTAGCCTTTAGCCTTTAGCCTTTAGCCTTTAGCCTTTAGCCTTTAGCCTTTAGCCTTTAGCCTTTAGCCTTTAGCCTTTAGCCTTTAGCCTTTAGCCTTTAGCCTTTAGCCTTTAGCTTGTGTCGCAGTGCTGCGACAGATGCGACGCCGGGTGTTGCAGGAATGCGACGGGTGAAAACTTGTGTTGTGGGTGGTAATTGGCTTGATATCAAGTGGTTGTGGATCTTTTCTGTTTTGGCATCGTTTATGCTCTCAATAATAAGCATGAAAGGAGGTCTGCGATGAAAATCGCTCTTTGTGTGTGGCAGAACCGGATAGCACCGGTGTTCGACGTGGGGACCGTCATACTCATGCTTGAGGTGGATGGTGACCGGGTGGTGCATCGGGTGGAGGAGAGGGTTCCGGAGGATCCGGCGGGGAAGATCCATCGACTGGTGACAGCTGGTGTTTCGGAGCTGATCTGCGGTGCCGTTTCTCGGCCGGTCCGGATGATGCTGGAGGCAGGGGGGATTCGTGTTTACGATTTTCTTGCAGGCGATGCGGAAGCCCTTCTTGAGGTGCGACTGAAAACCGGGACGGTTCCTGAAGCATTTCGAATGCCCGGTTGCGGTGGAAGGCACCAGAGAGGAAGGGGACGCGGACGAAGACAACAACGATGCAAAGGAGGACACCATGCCAAGAGGTAATGGAACAGGACCCATGGGGCAGGGGCCCCAATCAGGAAGGGGCATCGGGCCATGCCGTGGTAACAATCAGGATGAAAACGAAGCGGTCTTTGGAGACGGTATGGGGCGCGCCGGTGGTCAGGGTGGAAGAGGAGGCCGTCGTGGTGGAAGAGGCCGCGGAGGTGGACGATGCCGAGGCGGCATGGGGAACGGAATGGGCTGGGACCAGGGCCCTGGACGTGTACCAGCAGTTCCGAAGGACCAGGAGGAAGACCCCTCAGAGGCCACGTAACTCGGATGCTTTATCAGCATACATGGGGGGCTCAAGATCTCTCAGTTCGAAAAAAAAGCCTCCGGCGGCAAGGGTGGCGAAGCCACTGTAGCGAAAAGCCTTGAAAGCGGGTAACGGATGCGTTTTGTCCTTCGTTCCTCGGGACAAATCACATTCGTCTTTTTAGTCGAGGGGGGGCACCGGTCATGTTGAAAGGCCTGTTGGTCAAACCCAGTTCATAAAAATGGTGAACCGTTTGGCTCGCGACTGGGCCGCCGGAGGCACATGTTGATTGGCCACGTGGGGTGTGCGGTTGTGTGGTGACCCGCATCTGTAGCCTACAGCTGCAGCTCATGGTCGCCTTCCAGTTCCTCTTCATTGTCCGAAGAGAACCGCTGATACGGGAATTTCACCACGATCCGTGTTCCAGACCCTTGCTGGGACCGGATGGTTAACTCCCCATCAAGAAGGTTGACCCGTTCCTCCATGCTTTTGAGTCCCATCCTTTTTTCCTTCAGGGCTGTTACCATTCTCACGTCGGGGTCAAAGCCGCAGCCGTTGTCCTCGATTCGCAGGATCAGATCGGGGTGAGAGGCGATGAGGCGGACACTGATCAGGGTGGCATCGGCATGGTTGTTTGCATTGTTGAGTGCTTCCTGAAGAATCCGGAAGAGGTTGATTTTCGTGTCGGTATCCAGATTGAGGCGTTCAATACCCGCGGTGTACAGATCGACCTCAATGTCGGTTTTTTTCGAAAAATCAATGCAGTACTGGTCCATGGTTTTGACGAGCCCGATCTGGGTCAGGCCCGGTGGCCTTAAATCGTAGACCAGATCCCGTATGGAGGCGATGGTCTTTTTCAGCACCCCTGAAAAGGTGCTGTTGCGTTGCCTGACCTCGTCTGGGATCTCCTCAAAGTCCTCAAACAATGAATCGTTACTGATAATAAGCGATGCCAGATCCTGGGCAACGTTGTCGTGAAGATCCCTTGCGATTCGTCGGCGCTCGTTTTCCTGGGCCTTGATCAGTTGTTGGGTGAGGCCGTGGATCTGTTCCTGTGCCTGTTTTAAACCGGTGATGTCCCGTGAATAGAGAGCCAGGCGATCCACCTTCTCCTCCGCATTAAAGACCGGGTAGATGGTATTCTGGTAGTGGCGACCGTCCAGGTTGGTCTCAAACAGGTAGGGCTCTCCAGTCTCAACAACCTCTTTGGCGTGGCTCAATGCCTGGTCTACGGTATGCTGGCGCAGGAAGTTTGCCAGTTGTTTTCCTTTTAACGCTTCAGGGGTAAGCCCGAGTGCGTTTGCAAAGGGCAGGTTGGCTGAAATGATGGTCCCGTCAGATTGGACCAGCAGTGAGAGGTCCTTTGTTGCATTTAAAAGGGCCCTTGAAACCTCCTCGCTATCCCTCAATGCAACCTGTGCCATCTCCCTGTCGCGAAACAATTCGTCGATGTCCGCTTTGATAAGGGCAATGGCGTCATAGACGGTTTTGAAGGGGTGGTCATCGTTTTTTTCTTCAACCAGTTGATTTGCCCCTTCGATCTCCCAGTTGATGTTGCCAAGAAAACAGTTGAGTTCGTCTGCGTAACGTTTGACGGTGTTTTTTCTGCGTGTTTTTGCACGGGTACAGCGAGAACGGCGCATGGGCCTGTGTTCTTTGCTGTCCTGAATGATTGCCATCGCCTCTTCAAAATCACTGGCAAAGACAATGGAGTAGGGTTTGCTGTACATGGCGATGCTTAAAGCGGCTCGTAGGAGTCTGTTGGCACCATACACAACCACCTCACGCAGGTCCGGATGCACTTCAATCCACTCAGAAAACAGACGAGAGTATTTTTTTCGTGCCTTGAGAGAGGATTCTCGAAGGTCTTTGACACCGTTCACGAGATAGTAGGGATGGCCCGAGAGCCCACAGCTCTTGATGATTTCATCCTGCGTTGTGTAGATGGGGCTTACAAGGTCGACGCTGAGGTATCCTTTGGAAACTTTGTGAATGATGTTGCCATTGATGAGTTCGAATTGCACTGTGCATCGCTCAAAATCTTGGTTCCACTCTTTCCGGGCAATGCGAGACAGCGCGATAGGAGTGGCTTTTTTCTTGCGGGGGAAGGGCAGTCGGTTGAGGATGATATGCTTAAGGCCTCGCGGGGCAGGGGGAGCTTCTCCTGAAGGGCTTTTGAGGGGTTCCGCATGAAACTCGTGATCCAAGGGCATCCCCGATGCCTGATTGGCCAGAAAGGCCGCTTGTCTAACAGCAGCCGAATAGTCTTTTTCAACCTTTACGCTGAATTTAATGAGATTGAATCTCTTGCTGAGGTTGCCGGCAAGCATCATGAAAGGCGAGGATGAGCACAAGATGAATGAGTTGAGTCGGTTGAGGTTGTTTAGGTAACTTATATAATATTTTCTGGCATTTAAGGTGATGCTGGTTATGCCCGTGAAGTCACCTATGTAGAAAAAATCCTTATTGGGGTTGAAATAATCTGCGATTATATTTTTTGTAAATTCTGTAGAGTCTGCGACAACATCAAGGGTGGAGTGCCCCTTTATTTTGACGAATACAATACGATCACCAATGATGGTGAGAGACAGGGAATAATCGATCCCGAAGATGACATCGGTCCATTCGGGTCGGGTATAGGTGGTTAATCCCGTGTGTGGGCAAACGGACGTTATCCCCTTGTTGCCAGGGGCTGTGGCACTTTTCGTCATAATACCTCTAACCATCTAAAGTACGGCTTGACATACAACCTTGCAAAGCAGGGATGATAAAACGATTGTTTTTTGAGGGACGTCAATGGGGCTTTAGCTGCAGGCCAGAAAATTATGCATATAATAGTAAGTGTTAAGTGTGTGGGTCAAGTGTTTCTTGAAGCAATCGTTCGGGGGGACGTTCCTGGACGTTGGAACACGGCCAGGCAACCATGACGTATCGTCATTAAACTCGGTTGATACTATGAGTGATTGGGTTGGTGTTGGCGCGAAACAACACTTCTGCAGGGGCATAATACCGCCTGCAGAAGGTTGCTCCTCTACTTCCTTTTTACTGGTTAAATTTTGTTGAGAAAACCTACGATCTGTTGGGCCAATTGGGTTGGTTTCTCAAACTGAGCGGCGTGGGCCGTGTCGATGGTTTCAAGGGTGTTGGGGCCGTTGTTGGTGAACTGGTGCCCAATAAAATCAGCCACCTTTTTGTTGTCCACGATCCGGTCGTTCTCTGCCAGGATCGCCAGTGTGGGGCATGTGTTGGCAAGGATGGCGTACCAGGAACGTTCCTGGATTTCATCCATGATGTTGGCCGACTTGAGGGTGATTTGTGTTGTTTTCAGCGGGTCGTTGTCAATGAAGTCCAGCCATTTCTCTTCCAGGGTAAAATCTGCCGGCTCCATGGGAATGGGGATGCAGGCGTGCTCTCTCTCTGGCTTGAGGTTGAACTCGGAGATCATCTCCATCATCACATTCTCGGCGATGGTGATCACCGAACGGAACCGTTCATTCCAAAAGAATCCGGGGGTCAGGAGGATGAGGCTGTCGGGTTTTTTCTCAAGTGTCGCGGCGGCAATGGCGGCGTACTGCGCTCCCTGACACCAGCCTGCCAGGTGAACCCTGGTAAAGGAGTCTTGAAGGAATGCCACATGGCGCACCACATCGTCGATTACCTGGGGCATGGTGCCCAGGTCTCCACGGTTGGGGTTGAGGCCGCAGCCCCGCCTGTCAGCTGCCATGACGGTAAGGTTGCTGTGGCGATCCTTCAGAGCCGCGGCAAGGGGCGCCTGCCAGCCGGAGTGGCTCATTCCACCGTGGAGGATGAGGATGACATCCTCGCCCCTCTCTTCCCCCCAGACCCGGTAGTGGATGGGGTAGTCACCGGGCATGGTCAGGGTTTTGATGCTTGGCTTTCCGTCGTTGATCACTTCCGGCATGCGGCAGCTCATGCCGAGGCCGGAGGACCAGGTGCCGGGATCCACGCGCTTCAGACCCTGAACCGTTTTGAGGTGGTATGGAAATTGGAGGTTGAGCCGGCCTTCCTTGTGAAAGGTCAGCATGGGAAAGGCGGGTTCGCGTTTTAACAGGTAGTCTCCAAAGGCACCTTCATGGGCAATGAGGGACTCACCCGCCATGGCGACGGCGACCAGGCCGCATCGGGTCAGAAGGGATGTCTCTCCCACGTGGCAACCGATGATGATGTCCCACCCCATGGCTTTGATTTTTTCAATGAGTTTTCGGGCACGAATCAGCCCACCCACCCGGGAAATTTTGATGTTGGCAATGAACTGGCCGGGCAGGGATTGAAATATTGCAAGGTCCGCCTCGGTGCAGAGGCTTTCATCAAGAATCACCGGAAGCCCTGTCTCAATGGAAAAGTGGCTCAATGCCTCTGCATTGCCGGCACGAAGAGGTTCTTCTACGGCAAAGAAGTCTCCCTTCAGTTCGTTTATGAATTGAATCGAACCGGGGAGGTCCTCCTTCCAGAGGTTGTTCGCATCCAGGCGTACCCGGACTCCTTCTGCTTGATGCTCCAGAGCCTGCGCCTTAAGGCTCGTCAGCTTGTCCTGATCCTTTGTCAGATCCCCGCAAAGCTTTACCTTGAAATCGGTGATGCCCTTGATGAGGTACAGGTCTGTCTGGCCTTTGAATTTCCAGGGTTTGTCGTTCCCAAGGACGGCAGAGTAGCGGCTGTGCCGTCTGTCCGTGGGGAGGTGAAGCAATTCCTCCACGGATATATCGCGCTCCCTCGCGAACAGGTCCAACAGGGCTGTTTCCACCGCACACCAGGCAGACGGGTAGGTGTCGATGAGGGAGCTGTTTTGGCCTGTCCATTCGACCAACTCTTCGTATGTCTGAATCGGGCAGGTTGTGTTTCCAAAAACCTTATTTACCCAGGCAAGACTCGAGTTAAGGTCGTCACCGGCCACGTACGAACGGGGGCACCCTTCCCCGTAGCCGGTGTGCTCTCTCCTTTGGGCCTTCACCCAGATGCTTTCGCCTTTTTTTCGTGAGGCACTGGCGTGACGCACCGTGGTTTTCAGGGAAAGTTCAAGTGTGGTTGCCTGGATGGTAATGTTTCCGGAATGTGAAATATTAGTCATGTTTTTTGTCCTTATATCGTTTTAATAGTGGTTTAGGCCCCATTTTTCATGTGGCCTGGTCGGGGCGGCTGTATTAACCCTATGGTTAATGGTGTGCCTGGTTAGAGAGTTTGTTGATATCGGAAAGGTACTGTATGTAGTCATTGGAAAAGTTGTTGTTGAGAACCCAGAACAGATATTTTTTTTGGTAGCTGAACCCAGCCATCTTAACCCAACTGAAAGGGTAGATAAGAGTGGGCGTTTTTGTTGTCTCGTAGGTTTTTGATAGACAGTTCAGCACCAGGGTAAGGATCTCTTTGGTCAGCATCTCCGGTCGTGTAATGCACACCTTGATGCAGTTGGTCAGTTCCGACATATTCAGGGCCACATCGGAGGTGTTGACAATGACGATGGCTGTGGTGAGGTCGTTGTGCCTGATGGCCCAGATCTGCCTCTTTTTTTTGAAACCTGCTTTGAGATATCGTGCACCGAGTGTATTCCCGGGGTCCTGCCGCCCAAAAAGATCAAGGGACTCCACAAGCAGGCCGCCAGAAGTCCTTTCATAGCTTTCCTTAAGGTTTGATAGGTCTTTGTACTCCGCTATTTGAAGAGACCAACCGCTGGGGAGTTTCCTTGTTTTATTGAGATCTCGTCGAAAATAAATGTAGGCAAAGAGGTCCGCTGAGCACACTTTTGGATTCCCCACCTTTTTTACAAAACCATTGAAAAAGAAGTTTGGAAATTCATTGTCCGGTCTGAAGTAACAGAGCAGGTAGTCGAAACTTGTGGCATGCAGGCAGAGGGAATCCGTTATATAATCCGCAATGTGATTCAGAATCCCCAGCCCCACCTTAATTGATGAACCTTTAAGTGCTGCATGGTGATGAACAAGCCAAGACCTTTCGGTATACTGAAGCATGGAAATATGCCCAAGGGTCCGTCCCTTGTCATGGTAGGTCACATGCCTGGTGATCTCCGTGGGGGCGGAGTAGAGGGTGTGGTAGGTCTCTTTGATGTTCTCCTTGTTGCTGAGGAAAAGCCGGTACTTGCTCTTATAGATAAAGCCCGTCTCAAAGAAAAATCGCCACAGATCGTCGGCCTCAACGGGTGTGCTGAGGCGGACATTCCGGTCCTCCGCCTTATGAACCATGGTCTGGAGTTTTCGGTGGGTCGAAAGCTCCATGTCGACAAAGTGAATGGCGCAGCGGGTTATTTTTTCTCCTTTATTATTAACGGTGGTTTTGGCGGATGACACCTGGGCCGTAAGTGGAAGGGTGTACAGGTCTCCCAGGGTAACGGCGGCATTATCCAGCACCATTCCGGGAATGAGGGGAAGGCTCTCTTCATGGAGGGTTACGGAAAGGCCGACGGCCGACAGGGAGTCAATGGCCAGCGTATTCATGGTTTCGGTGAAGGGGTGGCGAAAGAGAAAATCCGGCGCCGGAATCATCTCGAAGGCTTTTTTCCCGAACTTCTGGCCATCGTGACGGGTAGGGATCGATTCTGTGGGTGAGAAATGGAGCGTGGTGGCGTCGCCTTGGGTCTCCTCTCCCATGAGCCACGCCTCGGTTTCAAAGAGGGGGGTTTTGCCTTTGATAAACGTCAGGCGCAGTTTTGCCTCCGGTGTAATTCCCCTCAGGTAGTGGGCGCTCACAGGGGAGAGCCGAACCTGAAATGATTCGGCCTCCAGAAGGCTCAGGCTTCCCTTAAAGACCAATCCTTGCTGGAGGAAATGAATTCTGATCTCTTCTGAGGTTTGTGCGTCTCGCGGGGGCCCCTGGATACGTCGGCCTGTTTCCGGCAACACGATGCTCAGCCCTTTGCTGTTGAGCGCCAGAAGCCGGGGTTCGACATGGATCTCCCCGGGACCGTCGGGGATGATGATGCGGGCCAGTCTGCTTGACTCAAGGTCTTCAGGGGGGGGCTGCAGGAACCGGAAGACGGGGTAGTCGCTTAAGACCGGCATGGGGGATGCCTTGAGACGGTGCGACGTACCTGCGGTTGGGTGTTCAAAAACAAGGGAGACCGTTTCCTCCCTGAAGTTTGTGTGGTTGAGAGCATTGATCAGCTGTTTTCTACTGACCTCCTTTGCTTTCATCCAGCGAGGGTCCGAAGGGGCGGGGCGTGCCGGGCAGTGTGTTGCCGGAGCAAGTTGCGATGCGGTCATGGTACGTTCTCCTTAAATAGAAGAGTTGACCCCAACGCGGCAGGCACAAGTGGTTATGTTTTGCTTACCGTTGGTAAAACACCCGGTACAGATAAGCCAGCCGGTACTGCATGTTGTTCAATTGCTGCCTTCGGGTTCCCTTAAAACATTTCATGTCGCACGATCGTTGACGTTGCGTAGGAATGCCTTGGGGAACCCGTGGGTTGGCACAGGGGTTACTTCCGGAAGGTGTCTGCCACGTTGAGAGTGAATAAAGAAGTACTTCCTGTTGTTATTCCGAACACAGTATTCGGAAAATCGTAATTGCCCTGGATCTTGTGTTGTGTGCCTGTGATTCTTGTTTGTCAGGCCTGTGGGAACATGTATGGCGGCTATTTTTCAGCTTGCAGAACGCCATTATCGCTTTACTCTATCGTTACGATCTTTCTGTGTGAATGGCGAATTATGCCGCAGGGGGAAACGGCAGCGGGTGCCTTGAGCCCCGGAACCCCTGTGGGGGAGGGTGGTGATGCACGCCCGACTCAATGTTATGAGGGTGTTACGTCTGACTCACCCATGGGTTGCTGCGTTGTTTTTTTCCTTTTTTTGCATCTCCTCTTGTTGATATTGTGTGAACAATGGATTAAAATTATTTAGTTTATGCCCATCTCACTCGTTGACCTCTCTTTGTTGCCGCTGCCCGTGTCATTTTAATGATGTATGTGTCGTTCCAGCCTCACCCGGATATTTCACGAGAAAACAATTAGATCAAAGCAACAACACGTTATGACTGATCGTTACCGTGAAAAAATAAGATATTTCAAAATCACAACATGTCATTCACGGTTACGTGGTCGCCTTATTCACCCTTCGGACAAGCCGAGCGCACCCATCTTTAACGTTATCAAAGCATTGAGGTAAACCACTACATCTGCAGCTCTGATGCCTTGAATATGGGTGCTCTCAACTCGTTAGATATGGCGGCTATGGCTTCATATTTATCTTACGTTTCATATGAAAGGATCCGCTCATGAATGCGCCGCTCAGGGTTGCCGTTATCGGTGCCGGAGTTTCCGGGATCACGGCGGCCTGCCTGCTTAAGGATCTTCACGATGTCACCCTCTACGAAAAGAACGGGTACATCGGAGGGCATACGAACACAGCCGTCATCGCCACGGGGCCCGATGCGGGGACGCCTGTGGATACCGGTTTTATCGTGATGAACGGAAGAACCTACCCTCTGTTCAGTCGGTTCCTGGCTCACCTTGAGGTCTCCCTCATCAAGACAGACATGTCCTTCAGTTACACCTGCAGGCGTACGGGCCTGCAGTATGCGTCCTCCAATTTCAACACCCTTTTTGCCCAGCGCCGAAACCTGCTGAGCCCCTCCTTCTGGTACTTTCTCTATGGGGTGAACGGGTTGATGCAGCGCATACGAAGGGGGCTTTCTGAAGGGGGCTTTTCCGGCCTTACCCTGGGGGAGTACATGGCCCGTGAAGGGGTGGCCGGGTCTGTTACAGATCGGTTTGTCCTCCCCATGGCTGCGGCCATCTGGTCTGCTCCGGATGACCAGATGATGAATTTTCCCATGGAGATCTTTGCCCGTTTCTATGACAACCATGGGCTGCTTGCGCTGAACGATCATCCCCAGTGGTATGTGGTGGAAGGGGGAAGCCACACCTACGTGAAGGCCTTTTTGAAGGGGTTTAAAGGGACGATCATGGAATCCATGCCTGTGAGGGGCATTCGTCGGACGGATAGCGGGGTGGTGGTGACGACGGAAGACGGAAGGTGCGACTCCTATGACCGGGTGGTGGTGGCTGCCCACGCGGATGAGGCCCTGAACATGCTGGAGGACCCGTCAGCCGAGGAAACGCGCCTCCTTTCCCCCTGGCGTTATGCCTCCAACCGCGTGATTCTCCATACGGATCCCTCTTTTTTGCCCTCGGAGCCAAGGGCAAGGGCATCCTGGAACTACATCCGGGAAACGGGCACAGGAAAAGGGGACCCCATCACCGTTACCTACCTCATGAATCGGTTGCAGCACCTGAAGACAAAGGAGACCTGGTGTGTGACCTTAAACCCCGCGCGGGAGATTCCAGAGGCGGCGATCCACAGGGATCTGACCTACGACCATCCGCTTTTTACCTTTGAATCGGTGGCCACACAAGCAGGGCTCCGGGAACTCAACGGCAGGCGAAACACCTTTTTCTGCGGAAGTTACTTCGGATACGGCTTTCACGAGGATGCCGTGAGATCTTCGGTGGATGTGGTGAAGGCCCTGGGGGGGACTCTGTGAACTCATCCATCATCAAAGGGGTCGTGGAGCATGTTCGCGTGAAACCGGTAAGGCACAGGTTCAGCTACCCTGTCTCTTTTTATTGCATTGACCTCGACGAACTCCCCGATCTGGACCGCCGCTTGCCTCTTTTCGGGCACAACCGGCTTCGTCCGATTTCCATAGTCGAGGAGCACTATCTGGACCGGGGGAATGGGGGCCTTCGTGAGAGGTTGTTCCGTTACCTGAAGGAACAGGCCCCGGGGTGTGAGGCTGAAACCCGAAAGGTCATGCTCATCACCTCGCCCAGTTACTTCAGCCGTGTGTTTAATCCCGTCAGTTTTTACTATTGCCTCGCCGCCGACGGCAGCCCGGTGTGCACAGTGGCAGAGGTGAACAACACCTTTGGCGAAAAACACCTTTACCTGCTCACAGATCGGGTGGACGGTCGTACCGGGTTTCCCGTTGCCTACAACGCTCCCAAGGCATTTCATGTCTCCCCGTTCAACAACATGGAAGGGGAGTATCGTTTTGAACTCTCGGCTCCGGGGAAAGATCTTTCCATCGCCATTCAGCTTATTCGAGAAGGAGACGTCGTTATGGTGGCGCGTCTCAGGGGAGAGAGCATGCCTTTGACCACAAAGAACCAGGTGATGACCCTCGTCAAAAGCCCCTTGGCTCCGTGGAGAACCGTTCCGCGGATTTACAAAGAGGCCCTGCGGCTTTTTGCAA
This sequence comes from Desulfolunaceae bacterium, assembly GCA_942491485.1. GTDB lineage: Bacteria > Desulfobacterota > Desulfobacteria > Desulfobacterales > Desulfolunaceae > Desulfoluna. The sequence continues at coordinate 157,886 of CALOAX010000001.1, forward strand.
ACAAAAAGCTTCCCTACCATGACAAGCCGGTGCCCCAAAGTCCCATGACCATCCGCCATAAAGGGCCGACCTTTTTTGAGCGGTTTTGCCGGAAGCAAGTGGAGGGCGTTCTGAACAGCATCAGGGAGGGGCGACTGGTCGTGACCTTTCCTGATGGGGAGATAAGGGGGTACGGGCAAGAAGGCGCAGCGCTCCAGGGGGATCTTACGATTGACGACCACCGCTTCTTTTCGCGGGTGGTCCTGGGGAGTGATATCGGCCTGGGGGAGAGCTTCATGGAGGGGATGTGGCACAGCGAGAGACCGGCCGAGACAATCCGGATTCTTGTCCGAAACATGGACATGGCCGAGGACTCGGAACTGCCTGTGGCCCGGCTGATTCATGGGCTGGGGCACTTCCTGGACCGGGCCCGCCACAATACCTTTGTGGGAAGCCGCCGGAATATCCGACGCCACTACGATCTCAGCAACGATTTCTTCGGCCTGTTTCTCGATGAGACCATGACGTATTCCGCAGCCATCCACAGGGTGTCCGGCGAATCCCTGGAGGCGGCCCAGGGAGCCAAGCTGCGGCATCTCATTGAAAAGGCGAGGATTTCAAAAGGGGACCATGTGCTGGAGATTGGGTGCGGGTGGGGAAGCTTTGCTGTGGAGGCCGTGAGGCAAACAGGCTGCCGCGTTACCGGTATCACCCTTTCTGAAGCGCAGTATGCCTATGCCCGGGAGCGGGTGAAGGCAGAGGGCCTGGAGGATCGTATCAACCTTCAGCTCTGCGACTACCGGAAGATGACCGGAACCTTCGATAAGATCGTGTCCATCGAGATGCTGGAGGCGGTGGGCCACAAATATCTGGGCACCTTTTTCTCGCAGTGTGACAGGCTGCTTATGCCTGGGGGCATTGCGGTCCTGCAGGTGATTACCGTTCCCGACCAGCAGTATGACGGTTACAGAAAACACGAGGACTGGATCCAACGCCACATTTTTCCCGGAGGGCACCTGCCCTCACTCACGGTTCTCTGCAAGGCCATGACCAGGCATTCACGTTTTATCGTGGAGCACCTTGAGAATATCGGCCCGCATTACGCCGAGACCCTGCGGGTCTGGCGGGAACGGTTTGAGGCCAGCGCCGAAAAGCTATCGTCCCTTGGTTTTGACGAGGTCTTAAGACGGAAGTGGCTCTTTTATCTCGCCTGCTGCGAAGCCCAGTTTGCCGAACGGGCCCTGGCCAATCTGCAGATGGTCCTCACCCGTGCAAAAAATACGGATCTGGTAGGGACGCATATGCACAAGCATCCCTTCTGTGATTGAGGCGGAAGGAAAAGGCCGTGGCTCCGGTGGCAGGGCCGGGGCCAGACATTCGATGTCGAATTCACAAGGGGTGTGGCGGTGACACCTGACAGCGGCAGGGGGGAAGATGACCACAACGAAAGAGATGAAGCTGGAAAAGACGGAACTTGAGATCGGGTTTCTTCCCATTCTCTGCGCAGCTCCCTTGATTCTTGCCCATGCCAGCGGAATTTTCGAGAGGCATGGCTTGCATGTCAACCTCAAAGCCGCATCGGGTTGGAGCGGTATCAAAGAGCTCATGGCTTACGGTAAGATCGATGCCGCCCACATGCTCTCTCCCATGCCCCTTGCCTGTAACCTGGGGATCGACGGCAAAAAGAGCGAGATTGTCCTGGCCGCCATACAGAATATCAACGGGCAGGCCCTGACCTTATCCAAAAAACATCTTGGCATTGGCGGGGTGTCGGGCATGCGGGGATTTACTTTTGGTGTGCCCTATCGCTTTTCCATGCACTATTACCTGCTTTGCCACTATCTGGCTGAGCATGGCGTGGACCCTCTCAGGGAGGTCACCATCATAGAGGTGGCGCCGCCCAATATGCCGTATTACCTGGCGCAGGGGTGGGTCGATGGTGTGTTTGCTCCGGAGCCGTTTAACCAGATTCCCGTCACCCAGGGCACGGGGTTTATCCATGTGTTGTCCCGGGATATCTGGAAAGGTCACCCGTGTTGTGGGTTCGCAACATCAAGGGACTTCATGGAGGCCAATCCAAATACCTACACAGCCTTGCTTCGCAGCATCATCGAGGCCGAGTCAGAGCTGCACCATGCCTCATCTGAAGAGCGTTGCGTTATGGCAAGGGCCATTTCAGATCCGGCCCACCTGAACCTGGATGACCCCGGTCCGGCGGAGCAGGTCCTGGGGGGAGTCTTTCCCGACGGGAAAGGGGGGCTTCATCAGGTCGCGGATCGCATTGATTTTGTTCCCCACCCCTTTGCCGAATATGGATACTGGATGCTTTCCCAGATGCAGCGTTGGGGGCAGGTTGGGGGGCGCGTCGATTACGGGGCGATTGTCGAGAGAACCTTTGACAGCCATGGGGCCAGTGAGGTGGCTTCAGCCACAGGTTACCCGCGGGATGCTCGGCCGGCAACCGATGTCATCGGGTTCGATGGCAAGGACCCGTTTGCCTATATGGGGGCACAGCCTTTTTGCAGTTTCACGGAAGAGGAGGTGGGCGAGGGGGAGGTCCGTGATATTCCTGGCGCACTCATGGGGCGCCTCAGCGAGATCAATGACGGATTGGCATCGGCGGTGGGGGGGCAGTCTGATGTGTCGTTCGAGGTGACCGGGGACGATGAGCTCGGACGCCTGGAGGAGCTGCTCAGGGAGTTGGTGCTCAACACCACGTTTACCAAGCTGCTTTTAAGTGATCGCAATGAAAAGCTCAGGCAGGCAAAGGAGGCCGCCGAGACGGAGCGGGTGCGCCTCCTCGCCATTCTTGATGGGATTGATGACGTGATTTACGTATCGGATCCCGAAAGCTATGAGCTGTTGCACGTCAACGCAGCGTTTAAAAACGTTTGGGGCGACGATGTCATCGGCAAGTCCTGTTACCGGGTTCTTCAGGGCAGGGAATCGCCTTGCCCTTTCTGCACCAACGACAAGATTTTTGGTGAATATTTCGGGAAATCTTATGTCTGGGAGTTTCAGAATGAGGCCACGAAGGGTTGGTTTCGATGTTCCGACAAGGCCATTCCATGGGTGGACGGCAGGATGGTCCGGTTTGAGTTGGCAAGCGATATTTCACTAATCAAGACGACAGAAGCATCACTGGCCAGATCAAAGCACGAGCTTGAGACTCGCAACAGGATAGCCCAGGTCTTTCTCACGGTCTCAAATGAGAGGATGTACGATGAAATATTGGCCCTCGTTCTGGAGACCATGGAAAGTGAGTACGGCGTTTTCGGATACATCGACGAGGAGGGGGCCCTGGTTGTTCCCACGATGAGCCGGCATATCTGGGAGGAGTGTCAGGTGGTGGAGAAAACCATCGTTTATCCTGAGGATACTTGGGGCGACAGCATCTGGCCGCGTGCCCTGCGGGAGAAAAAAACGCTCTATTCAAACGACCTGTCCGCTAAAACGCCGCAAGGCCACATCCCCATCAGCAGAAACATTGCCCTTCCACTTATTAACCAGGGAAAAGTGGTGGGGCTTATCCAGGTAGCCAACAAGAAAACCGACTACACCGATCGAGATATCGAGTTGTTGGAGATCATTGGCAACACCGTGGCTCCGATCCTGGAGGCCCGGCTGCGGGGGGATTGGGAAGAACGGGAGCGCAGACAGGCTGAAGAGGCGCTCAGAAAGCATCACGAGCACCTCGAAGAGCTGGTTGAGGAGCGCACCGAAGAGCTCAACACGGCCAACGTGCAGCTGAAAACGGAGGTGTCCGAGCGGCGTCGGGTGTCTGAGCAGCTTCAGCAGGAGAACTGGATCAAGACCGGAATTGCGGAGTTGCGTGACGCCGTGAGCGGAGATAGGGGGGTTGAGGAGCTGGCTTCAAGTGCGGTCTCGGCGTTGGCCCGGTACATAAGCGCCCAGGTGGGGGCGGTCTATGCGCCCCTCTCCCTGGATGAGACCGCGTTTTCCCTTGTGGGACGTTTTGCCTGGAGCCCGAAGGAGGGGCGTCCTGCCGCATTTGAGCCGGGCGATGGCCTTGTGGGGCAGGCGGCCTTGGAGAAGAAACAGATCCTGGTTGAAAATGTACCGGAGGATTACCTGAAGGTGGCCTCTGGTCTTGGAAATCGGACACCCCGGCATATCTGCGTGATGCCTTTTCTTTATGAAGATCGGGTCAAAGGGGTCGTGGAACTGGGGGCTTTTGACCCTTTCACCGATCAGCAGCGGTCGTATCTCAACCAGGCCATGCCCCATGTGGCCATGGCCGTTGAGAGTGCCCATGCAAGGGACGCCCGGGCGGCATTTTTGGCGAAGACCCAGGAACAGGCTGAAGAGCTCCAGACCCAGCAGGAGGAACTCCAGGCTGCCAACGAGGAGCTGCAGGGGCAGGCCCGTCGACTTTCAGACTCCCGGGAGAAGCTCAAGGAGCAGCAGGAAGAGCTTCAGGTCACCATCGAGGAGCTGGAGGAGAAGAATGACTTGCTCCAACGGCAGAAACTGGAACTGGAGGACGCCAGACAGGAGGTGGAGTCCAAGGCAGACGAGCTGGCCCAGGCCAGCAGGTACAAGTCCGAATTTCTGGCGAATATGTCCCATGAGCTGAGATCACCGCTTAACAGCCTGCTGCTTCTGTCCCAGGCACTTGCGAAAAACAGGGCCGGGAATCTTGCCGAAGATGATATCGAAGCCGCAAAAATCATTTACAGCAGCGGCAGTAACCTGCTCAGCCTGATTGACGAGATTCTGGATCTGTCAAAGATAGAGGCCGGCCGGATGGAGCTGCAATGTGGCACCGTTCGGTTGAAGGACCTTGCCGACAGCGTTCGGGCGTCCTTCGGGCACATGGCGGAGGGAAAAGGCCTTCGCCTGGAGGTCACGGTGAGCGAAGGGGCTCCGGCAGTGATCGTGAGCGACCGGAAGCGTGTGGAGCAGGTCCTTCGGAACCTGACGGCCAACGCCATTAAATTTACGGAGACAGGGACCGTTACTGTGACCTTTGGCCGCCCGGCTCCGGGGGTGGATTTATCCGGGTGTGGGCTTGCTCCGGGGAGCTGTCTCGCTGTGGTCGTAAAGGACACCGGTATCGGGATTGCTCCGGATAAACAGGCGGTGGTCTTCGACGCGTTCCAGCAGGCCGATGGTGGCACGGCCAGAAAATATGGCGGTACCGGCCTGGGTCTTTCCATTTCACGGGATCTCGCCCAGCTTTTGGGCGGGGAAATACGGCTTGAGAGTGAAGAGGGCAAGGGAGCGACCTTTGTTTTTTATCTGCCCCTGGACAGGGGCGAGGGTGTCACGGCCGCTGACGGGGGGACCGATGCGGGCGTGCAGGCCAGTCGCTTGGTTACCTTGGGACCCGAGTTTGAGTCTGCACGCATCGACGACGATCGTGAGACGTTGGCAGAGGGTGAACGTGCGGTGCTTGTGATCGAGGATGACCCGGGGTTTGGGCGTGTATTGTATGGGAAATCCCATGAAAAGGGATTCCGCTGCCTGCTTGCATCCACGGGGGAAGAGGGGTTGGACCTTGCGGGCAGGTACCTGCCTGTGGCGGTGATTCTTGATATCCGCCTCCCCGGCATGGACGGCTGGGCCGTGTTGAGTGCCCTCAAAGAAGATATTCGAACCCGTCATATCCCTGTGCACATTGTCTCCGGGCTCGATGAACCGAGTGATGCGTGTCGTAAGGGGGCCTTGGGTTACCTGACCAAACCGTTGAATGAAGAGGGATTTGACCTGATTTTTGAGAAACTGGAAAAGGTCTCCGCCGCAAAACCCTGGCGCGTGCTCATCGTGGAAGACAACCCGGAGCAGCGCCTCAGCACGGCCGAGCTGATCGGAGATTCCGACGTGATCACAGAGGAGGCTGAAAATGGGGCACAGGCGCTCGAGGCTCTTCGTACCAAGGCATATGATTGTGTGATCCTGGATCTGGGACTTCCGGATATGGGGGGCACGGAGCTGCTTGCGACCGCCGTCCGTGAGGGGTTGGAGCTTCCCCCCATTGTTGTTCATACAGCAAGGGCTCTTACCCCTGAGGAGGAGATGGAGCTGCATAATCATGCCGAGTCCATTGTGATTAAAGATGTTCGTTCCCAGGAGCGGTTGCTGGACGAAGTGTCCCTTTTTCTTCACCGGGTCGTGAACCAGATGCCGGAAAAGACACGCCGGATTATTAGCGAACTGCATGACACGGATCAGTGCCTGCAAGACAAAAAAGTCCTTGTGGTGGACGATGACATGCGGACCACGTTTGTTATGTCACGGCTTTTGCATGATCGGGGTATGGTCGTCATTAAGGCGGAAAATGGAGGGAGGGCCCTGGAACTGCTGGAGGAACAGCCAAACGTGGATATTGTGCTTATGGATGTCATGATGCCCGTGATGGACGGGTATGAGGCCATGAAACGGATACGTGAGCAGGAGCGATTTCGGACGTTGCCCATTATCGCCCTGACAGCCAAAGCCATGCCGGACGACCGGGAAAAGTGCTTTAACGCCGGCGCCAGTGATTATCTGCCAAAACCAGTGGACGAAGGTCGGTTGATTTCGTTGATGCGTGTCTGGCTCTACAGGTGAATGTGTATGGAAAAGAACGTTTTAGAGGCAAGCAAAAGCCGGGTGGAAGAGATCGAGATAAACCTCCTGCTGGAGGCTGTGTATCAACGCTACGGTTATGATTTCCGGTCTTATGCCCGGGCTTCCATTGAGCGGCGGGCCAGACAATTTATGGCCAACAACGGCTTTGCCTCGGTGTCTGAAATGCTGCCGAGACTGCTTCGAGACAAGGTGTTTTTTACAGCGCTTGCACGTTTCTTTTCCATACCGGTGACTGAGATGTTCCGAGACCCGCCTGTCTACCGCTCCTTGAGGGAAAAAGTCGTCCCGTTTTTGAGGACCTGGCCCCACTTCAAGGTCTGGCATGCCGGGTGTGCCACCGGTGAGGAGGTCTACTCCCTGGCCATCGTGCTGAAGGAGGAGGGCGTCTACGACCGGGCGACCATCTACGCCACAGATTTCAACGAGGATGCCCTGGATCGTGCCCGTGACGGGATCTACGATATCGGTAAGATTCAGGAGGCCACCCGCAATTATCAGGAGGCCGGCGGACAGGGGTCTTTTTCGGAATATTATCACGCCCGATACGATGCCGTGGCCATGCACAGTGACCTCAGGCAGCGTGTCGTTTTTTCCAGCCACAACCTCGCATCAGACAGTGCTTTCGGAGAGATGCACCTGGTGTTCTGTCGGAATGTGATGATCTATTTCAACCGCCAGCTTCAAAACCGGGCATTGGGGCTTTTTACCGAGAGCCTTGTGCATGGTGGGTTCCTTTGCCTTGGCACCAAAGAGGACCTTCAGTTCACGGATGCGTGCGGTCACTACGAGGCAATGGACCGCAAAGCGCGGATATACAAAAAGAAGGTGTAGCGTGACAACCCATGAAGGACGAGGACATTCACAACCCCGGAAATATATGGCCGTCGTTGTGGGGGGCTCGGCAGGAGGGTTTGAGGCTCTTTCAACCATTTTCTCGGCACTCCCTCCCGGGTTTGAGCTTCCGATCCTCGTTGTTCAGCACCTGCACCCCAGCGATAACGGCTCGTTTGCCCGAAGCCTGGATAACACAACCGGCCTTTCTGTGGTAGAGCCCTGTGACAAAGAGAAAATAGATGTCGGGCATGTGTTTGTGGCCCCTGCCAACTATCATATGCTCGTGGAGAGGGATGGGTCTATTGCCCTTTGCGTGAATGGTAAAGTCAACTGGTCTCGTCCCTCCATTGACGTGTTGTTTGAAAGTGCTGCCAGGGCTTGGGGGGGCGCGGTGATCGGTGTGCTGCTTACAGGGGCCAGTTCTGACGGTGCCAGGGGGATGCGGGCCCTTAAGGACGCCGGTGCCCTGACCATTGCGCAGAATCCGGCAGACGCTCATGTGGCGGTGATGCCTCAATCGGCTATTGATGCCGACGGGGTGGTGGAGGTGCTGAACATAACCGATATTGCCCAGCGGCTCATTGAGCTGGGAGCGTTGCACCCCCTTTAACTCTTGTGTCGGATACTGGTTCAGAGGATCGTGAGGATGTGGCTTTGATGGCTCAACCGGGAATGCAAGTGGAGGCGCCATACCGATGACGGAAACACAGAAGATTTTGATCGTGGATGATCGTCCGGAGAATCTTGTGGCGCTTCGACATGTGTTGAGCCATCTGGATGTCGAGGTTGTGGAAGCTTCCAGCGGAAACGAGGCCCTGACCCGGACCCTCAGCCACGATTTTTCGCTGGCCATCTTTGACGTTCAGATGCCCGGAATGGACGGCTATGAACTGGCCGAACTTGTGCGGGGGGATCCCAAAACGGCGAATCTGCCTGTTATTTTCCTCACCGCCGCCTACGGTGAGGCGGTTCAGGTCTTCAAGGGCTACGAAGCAGGGGCGGTGGATTACATCGTCAAACCTTACGATTCCGCTGTGCTTCTTGCGAAGGTGCGTGTTTTCCTGGAGTTGCACCAAGCTCAGAAGGCCCTGGGCCGAAGGCTTTTTGAGCTTGCTGTGTCAAAGGAACGCTACCAGACCCTGGTGGCAACGATACCTGATATCGTATATCGCATCGATACCGAGGGGCGGTTCACATTTTTGAATAATGCGGTTGTCTCACTCGGGTATCAACCCGAAGAGTTGATCGGATTGCCGTTTACGCAGATTATTCATCCCGCCGACGTGGAGAATGCCTGTGCCAGGTACGTTCTTCCCAGGTATGCCGATAAATGCACCGGAGATAAAGAGGCCCCGGGGCTCTTCGATGAACGCCGTACAGGGCCAAGACAAACCCTGTCCATGGAAGTGCGCCTCCTGTCGCAACGAACCGAGAAACCGGTGCCTGCCGAGCTGAACAGTGGGGGGGCTGCGGTTGTTGTCGTGGAGGTGAGCAGTTCCGGTCTGTACAGCGCCACGGAGGGGCGTTCTCCCATTTTTCTGGGAACCGTGGGGGTTATCAGGGACGTCTCCGAGCGCAAAGAGGCTGAATCTGAGTTGAGTCGGTACCGCCGGCACCTTGAAGCCCTGGTGCAAGACCGTACCGCTGAATTGACCCAGGCCAATGAGTCGCTTCAGCAGGAAATATCAGAGCGCAGGCGGGCAGAGGCAGCCCTTGCCCGCGAAAAGGCCGAGCTGCAGGCCACACTCTACGGCATTGGCGAGGCGGTTATCGCCACTGATGCCGAGGGACGCGTGGCACGGATGAACCCTGTGGCGGAGCAGCTCACCGGGTGGACCGAGGCTGAGGCCGTCCATCGGCCCCTGGAAGAGGTGTTTGTCATCCTGGATGAAGAGACACGCCGCCAGGTCCAGATTTCCGTGGGGAGCACTTTGGGAACAGGGTTTGGCGATTGGTTGGCAGGGCAGGCCCTGCTTGTTGCCCGGGATGGCAGCGAGGTCCCCATCGCTGAGGCCGGGGCCCCTATTTTTGATGCAGAGGGTCAGCCCATCGGCGTGGTCCTGGTTTTTCGGGACCAGGCTGAGGAACGATTAACCCGCCGTTTAATTGAAAAGCGCCTTGCCCTTATCGAATATGCTGCCGAGCATACCCTGGATGCTTTTTTGACCCGTGCCCTTGATGACGTGGAGACATCGAGCGCGAGTTCCATCGGCTTTTTTTATGTGGTGGCACCAGGCCGTAAGGATGTCATCTCGCACTACTGGTCTTCCAATACGATGCTGGAATCAGGGGGGCAGGCGTCTCTCGAAGATATCGATGCGGCCCGGGTGTGGGAGGATTGCGTAGCCACAAAGCAAGCGGTCATTGAAAATAACTATGCAGAACGTCTGTACATGAAAGGCATGCCGGGTGGCGGTGTGGAGATTACCCGAGAGATGGTGGTGCCGGTGACGCGAGAAGACAGGGTCGTTGCCATCTTCGGGGTGGGGAATAAATCGGAAGATTATACGGAAAAGGACATCGAAGTCGTTGCATGGTTTGCCGACGTGACATGGGAGATCCATCAACGTAAGAAGGCCGAAGAGCAGTTTCGGCAGTCTCAGAAACTCGAATCCATCGGCCGGTTGGCCGGGGGCGTGGCCCATGATTTCAACAACATGCTCAGCGTGATTATCGGGTACAGTGAAGAACTTATCGAGAACCTGGACACATCGGATTCATTGCGGGATGCGGCACAGGAGATTCTGATGGCCGGAAGGCACTCGGCAACCCTGACCCGGCAGCTCCTGGCTTTCAGCCGGAAGCAACCCCTCCAGCCGGAGGTGCTGGACATCAACCAGATCGTCCGGGACCTTGAAAAGATGCTGCACCGACTTATTGGTGAGGACATCCAACTGACGACTGTTCTCGCCGATGACTTGGCCTGTGTGGAGGTTGATCCGGGCCAGATTGAACAGGTGATTATGAATCTGGCTGTTAATGCGCGGGATGCCATGCCACGGGGAGGGAAGCTGACCATTGAAACAACCGGTGTGACACTGGACGATGCAAGGTCCACAAGCCATGTGAGTATTGTACCGGGAAAGTACGTGCTTCTTGCCATGACCGACACCGGCTGCGGCATGGAGGCAGAGGTCCAGGCCCATCTCTTTGAACCGTTTTTTACCACCAAGGAGAAGGGCAAGGGGACGGGGCTCGGGCTTTCCACTGTGTATGGAATTGTGAAACAGTCGGGGGGATACATCTGGGTTTACAGTGAGCCCGGTCAGGGGACAACCTTCAAGGTGTACCTGCCACAGTCTCAGACCGAACCGGGGCTCAAGGAGGACCCGGTGGACGTGGACATGATGCTGCTTAAGGGAGCGGCCATTCTGGTTGTGGAGGACGACCCGTCATTGCAAAAGTTGATTCAGCTGAAGCTTGACGGGCTGGGGTGCAAGGTGAGCGTGGCCGGCAATGGCGAAGAGGCTCTTGAGATGGTCCAGGAACATGGTCTTCGGCCGGAGCTTCTTCTCACCGATGTGGTGATGCCGGGGATCAGCGGGGATGTGCTGGCTGAACGACTTTGCAGCCTGTTACCCGAACTGAAGGTCCTTTTTATGTCGGGGTATACGGACAACACGGTGATCCATCTCGGATCGATGAAACAGGGCACCCCGTTTATCCAGAAACCGTTTAATCTTCACGACCTGAAAGCCCGCATTGCATCTTTGCTGACGCAGGACCGGAAAGTTTAGTTGACCAAATCCAGGCCGTAGCGATTCAGGAGCGCTTTGTATTCCCAAGACAGTTTGAAGAGGGCCATCTCTTCGGCAAAGGATGCTGCAAGTGATGCGTTGGGGCTGTGGCGTGAGAAAGCGATGTACTGTGGGATGCTCTGGAGGAAGGGCCTCAGGAAAACGATGCGGCCTTCCAAACCCATCTCCTTTGAGAGGTATTGGATTCGGGTGACAAAGCCGATACCCACATCAAACCTTTGGTTGAGGAGTTTGCGGATCAGCTGCTTTTCCGTAACGGCTCCGGCGTCTCTGGCACGAAAGGTTGCCCGGGAAAATTCGGGGCCGTAGTTGTATCCGGCGAGCATACCGATGGTGTGAGTTTTCAGGGTGTTTATATCTCCGGTGTATTGAAACTCATGAACCCTGCTTTTCAGGGTGAAGAATCCGTTTTGAACCTGGCTGAGGATGTTGCCCTCGAAAAAAATGGCAAACTGACTTCGTTCTGGTGTTTTGCTCATGTAGGTGATGGCATCGGCTTCGCCTTTCTGGATCATGTCCAGGGCCCTCTTCCAGGGAAGCGGGAGGAAGGTGATGTGAATGCCAAGCCTGTCTGCCACAGCGGTAACCATGTCCATATGAAGGCCGCTGACGTTGTGGTCCGGGTGGATGATTTCGTAAGGGGCATAATCTCCGTCGCCTTTGACGACGAGAATCTCGGGGTGAGCATTTCCCGTTGACGATGCTGCAAAGCAAAGCAGGAAGACGCAGGCTGTGGCGATGAGTCGGGATTTCATAAGGAGCTTGCTCCATCTCAGTCGTTGTTCACGGGCGAAGCCCGTCAGCGAATGTGATCGACTCGAGGAACGAGAGTCGGGAGCATTCGCAACCAGCTTTCAAGGTGGCTCACCTTGCCGCCGGAGGCAGTGTTTTTATCTTTCTTCCAGGTGTGCATGGGCCCGCAACGTCGTGATGCGGGCATCGCGAACCGGTGCGCCGACGGTGAAGTTGTAGAGCGCCTGGTGGGCCTTGAACTCAAGGCCGATGTGCTCGTGGATGAGGTCGTCGAAGAAGCAGCCGATGCCGGTGCCGGCAAGGCCCGCCATTTCGGCGGTGAGGTAGAGGCTCTGGCCGATCATCCCCGCTTCCCAGTGGAGCAGCGGGTACTGGTAATGGGTGTTTTGAATGGTCATCTCGAAATCGGCGAGCATGGAGAGGGCAAAGGCACCGTCCCCGGCGATCTCCTGGTTGCAGCTCACCATGCGGGCCAGGCGCCGCATGTCCCCGGGCTCTAAAAAGTAAAACGGAAGGTCGTCCATGGCCTCTTCCCAGAGGAAGGGGCGCTTAAGGTCCGCCATGAGGCGGGCCTTTTTTTGTGTCCGCAGGAGAAGGTAAAGGCCGGAAGGGAGCCCTTCCACGTTGTGGACATAAAAGAGGAGATCGATGGCAGGAGGTTGCCTGAGAAGGGCGAACGGTGGGTTCCCCGGCATCAGAGATTCAAGGACACCCTTAAAATGGGTGAGGGAGATGCGGCTCGTTCCTTTGTTATACCCCTGGGCGCTTCTCCGCTTCAGAAGAAGGGCCTCTGCGGTCGCCTTACCGGAAGGCCAGTCGGGGGCGCTTGTAAGGGCGGTCCGAGGGACCATGGGGGCAGGGGGGAGCCCTTCAAAGACCCAGTGGGATGGGAGCTCCGTTGCCTCGTCCACGGTGTCAATAGCCTCCCAGGCCCGATGGTTGGCGCTGAGGATGTTTGGGGTGTTACGGCTGGGATTGGGGACTGAGGCTTCCAATCGCGCCGTCAGATTGGCCCCAGGTTGTTCCGGGCCAAACCAGAGAAGGCAGACCGGTTTCTCCTCCTCCCATCCCGGCCAGGCGATCCGGTCGAAATTCAACAGCCGGGCAAGGGTGTCGGACCCGATACCGTCCATCATCTGTACCGTCCAGCCGAGCATGCGGGCCGCAAAGGTGAGGCAGGAAAGGGCGTGCCCCGTGTCCAGGTGGGTGTATCGAAAGGCCCGCTCTCCGTATTTCCAGGCTTCCCGCCAGTGGATGGCCGTAAGGACGATGGGAAACCCTTGAACGGTATCATGGGCATTCTCGCCATCAAGGGTGTGAAGCGCTTCAAGCCCGTGGAGAAACGGGCTGTAGTGGGAGACGGAAAACCCCTTCTCCTCCGGCATCAACACATAGGCCTCCAGAGGATGCAGGTTGCCGCTGGAAGGGTTGACTCGCAACGCCCACTTCGCTCCCTGGTACGACTTCCACGCAGCCAACCCAATGCTGTACCTCAGAAGGCGCCCCAGGTTTTCCGTGGTAACAGGCGCAGGGGAGGGAGGCGGCCCCGCAAAAAGCTCCAGGGCCGAAAGACCGCACGCATCAGACTCAGGATCAAACCGCGTTACCTCGGCCCCACGGTAAAACCGGAACGGCTCCGGCTGGTTGGCCCAGTCCATGGTCCCCGGTGCCGGTGCAGACCTCTCCGGCCGGTGCTTCGTGCGTTCATGGTACGAAAAGACGGCTTCGGATTTCATGGGGATGCCTCCTAAGTTCGCAAATGCTCCGAACCCTCGTTCCTCGGGTACGTCACATTTGCTGACGGGCGGAGCCCGTGACCATCCGTTGAGGTTGCTTAAACTCCATCGTGTAGCCCGAAAGGCGCTTCGTGTTCTTCAGACTGAAATAAACCATCTTAGCATGACACCCCTCTGGAGCGCCGCACTCCTGTGCGGCATTGCCAATTGCGCACAAAAAGCCTGCCTCCGGCGGCAAGGTGTGCCACCTTGAAAGCGAGTTGCGAATGCTCCCGACCTTCGTTCCTCAGGTCGATCACATTCGCTGACTGACAGAGCCCGTGGCATTCGACATCTGCCTTATCTGTGTTGTCTTTCACCGGAAAATTCATGCGGCGAGGGCGATACGCTTAAACCAGTATAGGCCTAAAACACTGCTTTTTGTATGGTGAAATACCTCCGGGTTCAATGTCTTCGCCCGTGCCTCCTCCAAACTGATGGAGCGTAGCGACCACTACACGATTCATCACTCACTATTTACCATTCACTGCAACCTGGGGAGCATAGCGACTCCACAACCTTCAGCCTTTCGCCATTAGCCCTTCGCCTTCTTTTTTATCTTTCTTCTCGAATCAATGCCTGGAACGCCTCTCGAATCTTCGAGGTCTCGGGGCCCGGCTTGCCCTCTCCAATGCTGCGGCCGTCGATGGTGGTAACAGGGATCATCTCGGCTGCGGTGCCGGTGAGAAAGCACTCATCGGCGGTGTAGAGGTCGTACAGCGTGGTGGGCACGGCCCGTGTTTCCATGCCGATCCCTTCCGCCGCTTCAAGGACAACGTCCCGGGTGATACCCTTCAAGGCGCCCTGGTCCCCCGAAGGCGTGATGAGAACCCCGTCTCGGACATAGAAGATGTTGTCCCCGGTGCACTCCGCCACCTTGCCTTCCCGGTTGAGCAGGATCGCCTCAAGGCACCCCGCCTGCCTGGCCTCCATCTTGGCCATGACGTTGTTGAGGTAGTTGAGGGATTTGATCTTGGGGTCCAGGGCGTCCGGGCTGTTTCGACGCGTGGAAGCGGTGATCACCATGATGCCCTTTTCGTAATGCTCGGCAGGGTAGAGGGCGATGTCATCCACAATGACAATGACCGACGCCTTCGGGCAGGTGGCCGGGTTGATGCCCAGGTCCCCGACACCCCGCGTGATCACCAGCCGGATGTACCCCTCCTGCTTGCTGTTTTTTTCAACAGCCTCGACCAGAAGCGCTTCCATCTCTTCTGCCGTCATGGGGATGGTGAGCATGATCGCCTTGGCGCTGTCATAAAGCCTGCGGACGTGCTCCTTCAATCGGAAGATCGTGCCGCCGTAGATGCGAATCCCCTCAAAGACCCCGTCCCCGTAGAGAAGCCCATGATCATAGACCGATATTTTTGCCTCATCTTTATCAAACCAGTTGCCGTCAATGTATATCTGCATGGGGGTGTCCTTATGTCTGTTTTTTATGATCAAAGCTGTTTTTAAACAAGGTGAGCCACCTTGAAAGCGGGTTGCGAATGCTCTGAACCCTCGTTCCTCGGGCTCTTCACATTCGCTGACGGGCTGCGCCCGTGAATTATGTCTGTTACCAAGAGCATGATGGCTCTTGAAATTAGCTTGCCTTTTTATCTGTCCAGTTTATGCATGGCGGATTTTTCGCGGCCAAGCTTTGGAACATTGGACAAACAGATCATAGTTCATCAGTTCCGAGTCACATCGAACCAAAGGCGGATGTGATTTGCCCCGAGGCACGAGGGGCAAAGCGCAGCCGAAACCTGCTTTCAAGGTGTTTTCGCTACAGTGGCTTCGCCACCCTTGCCGCCTGAGGCTGCTTTTTGTCAAACGGTCATGAGCGTAGCGATTTCATTGAACGAAGAACCACGAACCAAACACCACGAACGTTTTTTGCCCTTTTACTCCAAATCCGTGTCGTTAAAAATGTCCCTCAGGTGGTGGTAGCTGGACCCGAAGGTGGAGAGGAGCAGGTTATCGAAGCGTCGGACGATCTTCATGATGTAGATGTCGTGCTTGATGTAGTCCTCGGCCAGGGTGATGAAGCCCTGGTTGAGGCTCCAAGCGCCTTCCACGTGGTTTTCCCCGGTGATGGTGGCCACGATGGCTGCTTTTGCATCCACCACCAGAACAAATCCCCGGCCGCCTTTTTCCTCGAAGAGTGTGTCTTCGATGGGGTGCTCAAATATTCGGCCCGTGGTTTCGCTGGTCTCTCCGAAATGGACGGTGGCGATTTTCACGCCGTTTGTCTCGGCCTGGGTCATGGCATCGGAAAGGTGGGAATACTCTTCACGCCAGGTGGAGAGGAGAACCGTTTTTTCTGCCCCTTCAATCATCCGCTCCGCTTTGTCCAGAAGGAACCCGTACTCCTTGATGTTCCAGATGAAGGAGACGTCGTCAGGTTTTTGTGTCACCTGTTTCAGTCCTTCTTCAAGGGAGTCGAAGGTGCGGTGAAAGAACTGCCGCCTGCTTTGAACGAATTCATCGGGGGGTGTTGCCACGTACTTTTTCTTGCGTCCTTCCCCTTCCACGAAGACAACGCGCTTCTCCGTAAGGCGTCCAAGGATCTCGTAGATCTTGGAAGATGGGATGCCGGATGTCTGGGAAAGTTCGTAGGCCGTGGCCGGTTGCGCAGATAGAAGATGCACGTAAGCCTTGGCTTCGTACTCTGAAAATCCCAGGGCGGTAATCTGTTGGATTGTATTATTCACTACCATGGTAGTTAATATGGGTTTTCCGGGGCGGGGTGTCAATGGTAAAATGAGGGAGAGGTGTTCAATTTCTTGATCTGATGGGTAAAGTTAAGGGATTGCTTGTGTGGTCGAGGCGCTGAAAATCAGAGGTGGCTGATCATCGTAATGAAGTCCTGAGCTTGGCTTGGTTGTTTAACAAAGGGTCTTAATAACCACGAAGCGCACGAAGGAGACGAAGAAAAATAAAAGAGTGATAGCTCGCTTTTGCGGCGAAGCCGCCTTCGTGCTCTTCGTGTCCTTCGTGGTAGAAATCTATTCTGTCACTCGGTTTGACGCTACCGTCAATCTGGAGATTGTGGGCAGAGATGAATTTTGTTTCTTTCACCCTGTCAGGAGTAAGGTATTTTATCCCTTTTAAGGTTATTTCAATACAGGCCCTTCTATGGTCGGATTTTTATTTGCTGGCCGACCGACACAAAAAAAGCGGATCGCTTCAGCGATCCGCTTGGGTTTTCTGGTCTGTTTTGGGTCGATATCAGACCCGATCGAACCATTCGCTCGAGCTTTTGGGTAGGACCCATTTGTTTTTGGCCTTCATCACCACAAAGGACTCGCTGGCATCGATGTCTCCGAGCTCAGGAAGGTCTTGGGTCATGAACTCATACAGGGCCGGCATGTCGGGGATCACCACCTCAAGGAAAATATCGAAACGCCCCGTCACCACGACAGAAGAGTGGACCTGCCTCAAGTTTGAGATCTGCTCCAGCTTGTCCTCCAACTTGCAGCCGTCGTTTATGTTCACGGCCACAATGGCCATGATGAGGTCGTCGGTCTTGAAGATGTCGATGAGCCCGGCGATCTTGAGAACCCCTGAACCCAACAGACGCTTCAGTCTGGAGTAGAGGGTGGGGGGAGTGACGCCCAAATGCTCCACCAGCTTGTTCACCGGCATGCGGCCGTCGATGCTGAGCTGTTTGATCAGGGTGCGGTCTGTGGCGTCGAGGTTTGATTTCATGGTGTGTCCTTTATTTGAAATGGCGGCGTTTTTAAGGGTTGGAAAAAATAGCCTCCGGCGGCAAGGTGGGCCACCTTGAAAGCGGGTTGCCGCTACGCTTTGACCCTCGTTCCTCGGGTTAAATCATAGCGGCTTTTGTCACAGGCATCGCATTTCTTCAGTCGCCCCAGCTGGCAGGACGTTCTGGCGATGAGGCATTCCTGATGTGTTTGATCGTTTTATGGCTCATATCATAGCAAAATGGGTTTCACCTCGAAATGGGAAAATAAATGCAGGGCTAATGGCAACCAGCTTTCGATGTGGCTCACCTCGCCGCCGGAGGCATGCCGTTTACACCGCTTGCCTGATGGCCTCCTCTCTATTGACATAGATTCTGGGGACCCGTGCGGTGAGGCCCACGATGATCTCTTCGGGGATGGTGCCGATGGTGTCGGCGAGGTGTTGGGCGGAGAGTTCGGCATCGCCCTGTTTTCCGAAGATAACGACCTCGTCTCCCTCCTGGACGCCTTCGATATCGGTGACATCGAGCATGGTCATGTCCATGCACACTTTTCCGGCGATGGGGGCAGGGGTCTCCCTGACCAGCATGGATCCGTTGTTTGAGAAGAGCCTGGTGTAGCCGTCGCCGTAACCCAAGGGGACGGTGGCGATGGTGGTGGGGCGCTTGGCGGTCCAGGAGCAGTCGTAGCCGAGTTTAAAGCCTTCGGGGATGTGCTTGAGCTGGACGATGCGTGTCTTCAGGGTCATGGCCGGGATGAGGTGGGGTGCGATGCCCATGAGCTCCGGAGGGCAGAGGCCATAGACCAGGCTTCCGGCCCGGACCATCTGGTGCCGGGATTCCGGGAAGAAGAAGATGGCGGCCCCGTTGGCGGCGTGGGCGGGGGGCGCATCCGGACCAAGGGTGTCAAGGCAGTTCTTAAAGAGCTCTATCTGGGTGTTGTTGTGCCGGTTCTCCGGGGCATCGGAGGCGGAAAAATGGGTGTAGATGCCGGTGAGCTTAACGCCGGGCAGGGTGGCGATATGGCGGATTTCATCCGAGGCCGTCCGGTGACTGTCGGCGTTGTCGCCCTGATAGTGTTCGTGGAGGATCCCCAGGCGGCCCATGCCCGTGTCGAGCTTCAGGTGAACGGATACGCGCTTTCCCGCGAGGGCCGCGCTCTGGGAGAGCCGCTGGGCGTACTCCCGTGAGCAGGCTGTCTGGGTGAGGTCATGATCCGCCAGCTGCCCGGCCCGCTCTGTCCGGGTGTGGCCGAAGATGAGAATGGGCCCTGTCACGCCGCCCTGCCTCAAGACCATGGCCTCGTCAAATCGTGCCACGCCAATGAAGTCCGCCCCGGATTCAAAGGCTGTCTTTGCGATTTCCACCGCCCCATGGCCGTACCCGTTGCTCTTGGCCACGGCCATCAACCCCACGCCCGGTCCGACAACCTCTTTAAGGGCTCTGACGTTGTGTGAAACGGCTGATAGATCGACTTCTGCAACAATTTGGGACTCCTGCATGACAAACCTCGTTTTACATATGTTAATTTGAAGGCTCTATATCCTTCGATATATCAATATTTTCTGTCTTGATTAAATATAATCAAGTTTAAAGTCAAGAAAATAAATATATGTAACATGTTAGGGTGTTATTATTAAGAATAATAAAGGGTTGGTGGTGGATAGTGAATAGTGAATAGTGAATAGTGGATAGGGGATAGAGGATAGAGGATAATATTTTTAAAAAGGGGTAATCCTCCAAAAATAGAGAATGCCATCGCAGGTTACACCGCTCCCGCCAATATCTCCTTGATTTGGTGAGGACACTATGGTTTTGTCTTTCTGGTAACTTGATAGTGGTGCGTAAGTATTTATTGGGGGGCTTTAGGGTGTAGCTAAATAGCACGTGCAGCACCACTCTGTTTTTCGGCGAGATGATATTCTTTTGCCTTATTTCCTGCTATTGCAGTGTCTTGCCTTTTGCTCCATCGTTCGCATCACCCTGATATTCTTGATATGGGCCTTCGAATGCCTTCGCAGGGTCTCTGTTGAGATCACTGGCGATCTTAATCCGTAACCGTATGATTAACTGCTAACTATTCAGTTCGAAAAAACGGCCTCCGGCGGCAAGGTGTGCCACCTTGAAAGCAGGTAGCGGATGTGGTCCGGGAGCAGCCCTGCTTAAGTTGAGTGAATCTGTTTGTCAAACTTTTCAAAAGTTTGGCCCCCGGCAGGACCGCCGGAGCCACAAGCTGAGTAGTTACATTATCTGAGAGATGCCTGTTATGTGGAAAAGACTATCGGTTTTGTTGGTATGTGCTTTGGTTGTGTGTGGGTGTGGGAACTCAGAAAAAGAGGCGCGAACCCTTTTGAACCAGGCCATTATTGAGTGGGACAAGGGAGATGTTGAAAGCGCGTTGGGTAAATTTGATCTGATTGAGTTGGAGTACATTAAGACGGCTGCTGCGACAGAGGCCATCAATGAAAAGGCCAAGCGGCTAGAAAGATATGTAGAGGAGAATGATCCTCAGGTCAGTAGAGAGAAGAACAGGGGCAGTTTTTCAAGGCGGGTATTAAATGACATCGAATACTATTATGAGTCCCATGGAGACTATCCGGATACCCTTTCAGATATTGATATTTTCAACAAGGGAGATAATCGGAAATACCTTCCCTTGTGTGACTATAAAAAAGCGTTATTCGACGTCGGGTATCAACTGGAATGTGGACAAGCCGATGACGCTTACAGGTCTGATCAAATAAGCTCACGCAGGAAACCTGGTAGCAAGGAGAGCGTAAAGACGGCCGGTGGCTACCCAAAAGCCAATTCAACCTGGGGAGAAAAATTAAACCCCACGGGGCGCGTTCCCGATCGGGGTTTTTCAGCTTATTATATCGATACGAACAATCCGGGGAAAGTCATCGCCCATGAAGCTGTTGACTCCATTACCATCAACTACATCTATGATGATTTCCATGGCATCGATTCTAAGAATTTCGGAGCGTATTGGGTAGGGTATGTGAATACCCCTGAACAGGAGACAAAGCGAATCGCCATAAGCCAGGGGTGGTCCAAGGCGCGTATCATGATTGACGGGGCGGTGGTTTACACCGGGGACTCCGATGCGGAGTTGTTGTTGTCATTCGAGCCTGGAAAGCACCTTGTGGAAGTGGAGTACGTCAACAACTGGCATACGACAGAATTTTCTGTGGGGTTCCTGGAAGATATTGAGAAGTTGTCGTTCAAAGAGATCAATACGCGGCTGGAGAAGGAGATATCCGGGGGGTACGATCTTTTCTATGCAGGCCTTTGTGAAAGTTCAAGCAAAGACCTGTCCGTCGGTCTGACCATCGAAAAACATGACCGACCCGTTGTGTTGGTGTTAAGCTCCTACAGCGCTGTCATGTGGAAGCTCTCAAACCCTTTTAAAACCGAGATCAAGGCGATTGTTTACGGCTCGTACAGCCCCGGGACTCAAATTTCCGGAGATATCGACAGCTCGACGATGGTGCTGTTTTCTGCAAAAAGCATCGGGTCTTACAATGAGACGCCCAATTGTTCGTGTACGGCAGGCCACTTTCATTGTGAAGGCAAAAGCATGTTGTTCACGATAAATGAGCTGGCTCACATCAGTGATTACAGGTTGAGGGGATTTGCAGGTAAGTACTCGGCCACGGCATTGCGAGTGCCTCAAACCATGGTGAATGATCAAACTGTTCAGGAACTGAAAGCGAAGGATATTGAAATTGAGCGACTCCGGGAGGCGTGCAAAAAAGAGAACGATCCGGATTTTGAGAATATGTAAGCGCCCACGTCAGAGTGGGTGATGATGTTCAGAGGTCGCCTGATATTCAAGGCACTGCTACCTTTCTATCCCCCCCCCAAAAAAAATGCGGATGCGCTTTGCCCCTCGTTCTTCGGGTCAAAGCGCAACCGCATTTAAAACAAAATTCATTCGTATCTATTCAGATATGCCGGCTGTCAGGCAGGGCACCAGGAGAAACTATGGCGAATGCGTGGAGGACGATGTAAAGCAACCCGTATTGAGAAGAGACCAGTGTCGCTATTGCAGATTGTCACCGGGCAGGACTCTTCGGGCGCGCCGTGCTCCGTCGCGGCATTTACGCGATATCCGTCAAGACTCAGTACTCGTTGGGTTTCGAAATCGTGGGAGAGGTTTAAGGTTTATATGTGCGTGCTCCAAGTGAAGGCGTCTTCCCGGTAAAAAGAGCCGCGGCGGAGCACGGCGCGCCCAGGCAGGGTTACCCTATAAAGGTCATTGGTTCAACGGTGGCTATCCAACAAGAAATACGTCAAGAACGCTGGCATTCTCGGCTTTCTCATGACGGCGAGAATTCATGTTGGCATAGCTGAATAGTTACAAACCATGAAGAGCCCGTCAGCAGATGTGACGTACCCGAGGAACGAGGGTTCGGAACATTTGCGAACCTGGGTTCCAAGGGCTCAGCCCTTGGCCGCCGGAGGCGTTTTTCCCCTTTCCCTGACCTACCCCACCACCCAGATTCCAATCTGAAGAACCAGGCCAGCCATCACGCCTGCGGCCACGTCGTCCATGACAACGCCTGCGCCGCCGGGGAGGACCTTCTCTAACGTTCGGACGGGGACGGGCTTTAAGATGTCGAAGAAGCGGAAGAGGAGGAAGCCTGCAAGGGCAACCTTCCAGGTAAGGGTGACCCCTGCAAAGGTGACGAACATCCCTGCGAACTCGTCGATGACGACACAAGATGGGTCTTTTTCACCGATGAGCTTCACGGCTTCTTCGGCAATCACCACGGAGGCGATGACGAGGGCGGTGATGAGAAGAAAGGCAAAGGGCGTCCCGAATCCGAGGCCCAGGAGCCAGATCAGTCCGCAGATGGGCAGGGCGGCAGCGCTGCCGAAGGTACCGGGGGAGAAGGGGGCCTTGCCGGAGCCGAAGCCTGTGGCAAGGAAGAGGATGTGCTTGTCTGAGAGCCGCATGGCTTATTTCCTTTTGAGTTTGATGCCTCCGGCGGCCCTGCCGGGGGCCCAACTTTTGAAAAGTTGGATAAACAGGTTAAATAAAATGGCCCCAATACGTGGGGGGCATTGGTTTGCATTGGTCGGAAAGTGTTCCGGCGTACGTTGAGCGGTGAAGGCCCTTCCATATCTCGGGTTCTCGAACATGGATCCCCAGTCGCTTGGTAGGTCAATGGGTTTCGTGTGAGTTGCGGGTGTCGCATCTCAACGTTATTCATGTCTCAAGCAGCCGGGGAAGACGACGTAAAAAGATCGTCGTTGTTGAACGCCAGGGAGTCAGCCCCAGTGAAGGCCCAAGCGATTTGACCCGAGGAACGAGGGGCAAAGCGCTTGGGCAACCAGCTTTCGAGGTGGCTCACCTCGCCGCCGGAGGCATGCTTTTTACCAGATCTTGTGCGACCGAAACCGCTTCGTTGTAGATGTCTGCCAAGGGGCAGCCTTTATCATCGGCCAGGGCTTTGCAGGCATCGTACTCCGGGGTGATGCGTGTTGACCCGTCGGGGAGGATCACCTCTTTGGCGGCCACGTCCCCTGAGGGGCAAGGGAGGGTGATCGCTTTTCGGGTCAGGGTGGTGCGGTTGAGGCGGTTCCACCGGACGCCGATGGTGGTGGTCTCGGTCAGGGCTTTTTGGGTGAGGGTTTTTCGGTCCTCTTCCCGGCACAAGATGGAGAGCTGGGTGGCGGGGCGGTTTTTCTTCATCTGGATGGGCGTAAACCAGACGTCTAAGGCCCCGGCGGCCAGGAGTGTCTGCATGGCATGGCCGAGGAGTTCCGGGCTCATGTCGTCGATGTTGCAGGAGAGCTCCACCACGGTGTCGGCTTGATCCGGCGATTGTCCGAGGACCATGCGCACGAGGTTGGGCAGGCCTTTGGTATCCCGTTTTCCGGCGCCGTAGCCCACGGCGGTAACCACCAGTTCCGGCATGGGGCCGAAGCTGTCGGCCAGCTCGGCGGCCAGGGCCGCGCCCGTGGGGGTGAGTATCTCGCAGCCGGAGTCGCAGCCGTAGGAGGGGATCCCTTTGAGGATCTCCAGGGTGGCCGGTGCCGGTACGGGGAGAAGCCCGTGGGCGCACTTCACCGTGCCGCTGCCCAGGGGCAGGGGAGATGCGGAGACGTGGGTAACGCCGAGGTAGTCCAGGGCGAGGATCACGCCCACGATGTCGGCCACGGCATCGATGCCTCCCACTTCGTGGAAGTGGACGGTGTCGATGTCGCATCCGTGGATTTTGGCCTCGGCCACGGCGATTCTCTCGAAGACGGCCAGGGCCCGCTCCTTCACCGCCTCTTTCAGGGGAGACCCCTGGATAAGATCCTTGATCTTCCGGTAGTCCAGGGCGTGGTGATGGTGATGATCCCCGCCATGATGGTGATGGCTGTGATCATGCACCGTCACGTTTACGGCGTGGATCCCGCTTTTGAAGACCTTCTCATCGGTGATGTCGAACCGGTCTTCAAGGAGCGGTGTGAGCTGGTCTTTGATCCAGCCCACGGGCACCCCTAAGTCCACCAGGGCGCCCAGGGCCATGTCCCCGCTGAGGCCGGAGAAGCAGTCCATGTAAAGGTGCATGCGTTAAGCTCCCTGCGCCGCGTGCTTTGAGAGGATGGTGTAGAGAAGTTCGGCGGAGGCCGTCATGTCGGCCAGGGTGATGGACTCGTTGGTGGTGTGGACATCGGTCATGCCGGTGCCAAGGACCCCTGCGGTGATGCCCTTGCCGAAGAAGATGTTGGCATCGGAGCCGCCGCCAACGTACTGGGTGGCAATGGTGCGTCCCAGCTCTTTTCCCGCCTCCTGGGCCAGGGTGACCACAGCGTGGTCGTGGGGGACGCTGGTGCCGGGGAAGTCTTCGTCCACCTGGATTTCATAACGGGGCAGGGTCTCGTCGTCGCCGCCTCCGGCGTGGACCACGGCCTCCTGGAAGGCATTTCGGATTCCGTCCAGAATCGTTTCCAGCTTGGCCTTGCTGTGGCTTCGGGCTTCCCCGGTGATCTCCACGCAATCCGGTACGATGTTGGTGGCAGAGCCCCCTTCGATCTTGCCCAGGTTGCAGGTGGTCTCGTCATCAATGCGGCCGCAGGAGATGCGGGTGATGGCATCCGAGGCCACGGAGATGGCGTTCACCCCTTTTTCCGGTTCCATCCCGGCATGGGCGGAGACGCCGTGGACGGTGATTTTGTAATTCACGGCAAAGGGGGCGTTGGTCACCACGGCTTCGGTGTCCTTGGAGTCCAGAATGTAGCCCATGGTGGCCTTGAGTTTGCCGGTATCGAAGTTTTTGGCCCCCAAAAGGCCGATCTCTTCGCAGACAGTAAAGACAATTTCAACGGGAGGGCGAGGCAGGTCTTTCTCGATGAGGGTTTCCATGACCTCCATGATGATGGCCAGGGCGCTCTTGTCATCGCCCCCCAGCACTGTTTCGCCAGCACTTCGGAACACCCCGTCTTCAAAAACCACCTTGATGCCCTCACCGGGGACCACCGTGTCCATGTGGCCGCTCAAAAGCATGGGGGCCACATCCACAGTGCCGGGAATCCGGGCCAGGAGGTTCCCTGTCTCGCTTTTGCACTCGTTGTGGGCGTCATCAAAGGAAACGTCTGCGCCCAAGGCTTTGAGCTCGGCTTCAAGCATTTCGGCCACGGCTCTCTCCTGGCGGGAGGGGCTGTCGGTTTCGGCAAGGCGGATAAATCGTTCGGTCAGTCGGTCTGTATTGATCATGGATTTCATGCTCCCATGGGGTCGGTTTGTATGTGAAACGAATCGAAAATCAAAAAAAGCAGCCTCCGGCGGGCAGGTGGGGGCACCTGCAAACCCTATGGCGAATGCATGGCGGCTGATATCACGCCGTGTTTTTCAACCTGCATTCGCGCGGAGGGCAATGTGACTCATGCTCCGTTATAAACGCAGGCGTTTCGGGTTCTGGTGTTGCCGTGCACCTTCCTTCGTGCAGCCCGAAGGGCTCTTCGTGATCTTCGTGGTGAATCCCCTTTAATCAGACCGTGAAAGAAGTCCGAAACAAGCGTTATTATTACTGGAATAACGTCGGCGGCCAGAGGGACGAAGCCGTCAGGCTTGTGAAATTCTCGGGTAAGGTGGGCTGTCATGATGTCTTCAAAGCATCTGTGACGGGGCAGGCCCTTCAGCGCTCCCTAAGCGATACCCCTCGACATTACCCGATGGACGCCTACGTTTCAACGGGAAAAAAGCCCGCCCGGATCCTTGAAAAACGTTGACAACGCGACCATATTGCGGGTAAGGTCTCGCACGAAACAACCACTGAAACGCATGGAAGCACGCAGCGTTCTGGTGATGCTCCCGGACTTCAAATCCGGTGTGGGGCGTTAACACCGTCCCGGGTGGGTTCGATTCCCATGTGCTTCCGCCATATATTGAAAAGGCCTCGCAGCGAAACGCTGTGAGGCCTTTTTTGTTTTTGGGACATGTGCTTGGTTCTTCGTTCTTGGTTCGAGGAGTCGCTGCGCTCTATCTGTTGTGAAAAAAATAACCCCTTGAGGCACCGGTGAGTAGAACGCCACTGGATCGCCCAAAAGAGGCGCTGCCCCACGGTACACGTCTTATACTCCTAAACGAAAACACCCACTCCTCTGAAGTTTGACCAGCTTCCGCCTGGTCTTCACTTCACCCCACAAATGTTCAGTTTGGTCACCAGATCATGAGCCCGAGACGCAATGGTGTTGCGCTCATAGGGCTCAGAATCCAGGCTCATCGGAGACGTCATCCAGTTGGACAACGGCCCTGAACTGGAAACAAGCTTGCTCCGTTCCCGGTCCAGATACTCCAGGGCTTTCGGATTTCAGGAAGGTCAGCCCGAACAACTCTCGCTTGCCCAGCCTATAAGACTGATTCACAGCTAGATATAGGAGTGCCTGTTCAAAAGCTGCGATCTGTTCATTGAGTTCTTGTAGAGTGAAAATAGCCATGGGGGGGACTATGGCATAATGGAGGGAGGGTGCCTGTTACGAGAGAGACGTGTGAGACGAAGGAGACGAGAGAGACACTTTATTTTGAAAAGCTACAGAAAAGGGAGGGGGGTGGGTGGGGGACGTGAAACGTGTGGGGCTCTCTGCTATTGATTGTTGCATATTTTTGATGCAACACCGTTATCAGTGAAGAAACATTACACCTAAAGGTATATAACCCTCATTTACAGAAAGTTATAATAGGGTTATGAATATCAGTAGTTTTATCGGCGAGTCGTCAATTAGAGGCTGGTTTGGAAACATCAAATATTGTTGTTAGAAAGCAGGTTTTGAGCAGTTGCTTTGCAATAATTAAGGGTTTAATCCCGTATTTATCATCACTATTAATATTTAAATAAGATAGATAGTTATATAAATATAAAAGGGCTGACATTATGGATTTTGTGAGAGTTAATGAGAAATTGACCAAAGGAGGAAATAATCTAACTATACTCCCGCTAAAAATACTTCAGGCATTAAGGGACCCTTATGACGCTCTGCTGGTTCAACCACTTGGTACCATGGAAGCAACCAATCAACATATTGGACATATTGACCAACAGGCCGCTGCTCAACTCTATATTGATTTATTAGATAAAGCTTGTGAGCACGCTGTAGATTTGGTGGTAACTCCCGAATACTGTGTACCTTGGCAAGTCATTGACGAAATTGCAGGCACAGAACTAAAACCTAAGCCTGGGGCTGTTTGGGCAATAGGGTGCGAGAGCATTTCATTGGAAGACTTGGGCACTTTTAAAGAAAAATGGGGGCAATATGGTATCAAGGTAATATACGAAACACCACCACCACAAAACAGAGCCTACCTTTGTCCATTAGTGTACATCTTTTGGGTTAATAGTGCAGGCAGTGAAGACAATCTTTGCATGTTGATACAATTTAAGTCTGTGCCATGCGGGGGCACGTTTGAGGTAGATAATCTTTATCTAGGTAATGATGTGTATATCTTTGGTGATGGGACCAATGAGCTTAACTTTTTCAGCCTGATCTGCGCAGATGTGTTTAACTTTACCAAAGAGCAAATACAAGAATATCATAAAGACTCTCTGATTTTTCATATTCAATTGAATCAGAAACCTTGGCATATCGATTTTAAACAATATAGAGATCATCTCTTTTCCGTTGGTAGTAATAATCCCGTCGAGCTAGTGTGTTTAAATTGGGCAACGGGCGTCAGGTGGGGTGATGCTAAAGATCCCCTCAAAATTACGACTTGGGATTATTGTGCGAATTCGGCTTTCTATATTCCCAAAAGGCATATTCAAAAGTTTTCTGATGCAGAACTTGATATACTCCATAAGAGCGGTATTTACTATAACCGAGTCCACTCACAATGGGATGGTCTTTTTCTGAATAATACGGCGCAAGCCATTTTGGTTAGAAAACAACCGATTCGTTTTGACGGTGATCAAGCGTTAGCATTACCTTCACGAACTGAGTGCCTAAAACGATTTGTGTCGAAAAAAGATGCTAATTCTTGGGTTGAAGCCAACAAAGCAAATGACGGCTTCATGGACCTTCTTGATATGTTCGAACCCGATGAACATGAGCCCAAAGAGGTGTTCAAGCGTTATGAAGCCAATCTAATAAATTCTCATAAAACCAGCCCTTTATCGGTAGAGCGGTGTCTCGAGCTGCTTCAAGGTCCTACAGGAAAACCTTCAAATTGGTATGATCGTTATGAATTAGCTGCACTTCAAGTCGCGTCAGAGGATTCCCCACGACGAGTGACAACACATCAGGAAAAATGCACGACAAGACACGGGGTCAACTTTAGAATGCAAAGAGTGCAAGCGAGTTATGAAGCTGCAACACTTTATACTCAATCGCTAAACTGGCCAATTCCGTTAAAAGATATCGGGCAAGGTTTTGAATATCACTGGTGTCACGAGAACCCTCACACTAATGTGGTTCCACTTAACGCGAACTATAATCCGGCCACTCTGATTTATTTGCCATCTTGCATTCCAGGCGAAGCTGAAACACACTACAGTAAATTGGCTAAGTGTCTACAAGAACATGTTCTTACGTCCAGCGGTGAGGGGGATTTTATCGAACGTTTGATTCGAGCCAAAGACAGGCTTTGTGTTGTTTATAGAGAACACCACCAATACAAAATTTTACACGAATCTGATGGGAAAAAATCGATCACGATTCCTGCATATCAATCCCCAACCAGCTTTGACAAGGAAGACGATCATGAATGTTGATACCATTAAAAGCATACTTAACCAGAGCTTTCATCATTTGGATGAAATTGCGCCGGACATTTTATGTGCTACGGATATATACCAAGACAAACCTTATGCCGTTCGTTACTTTGATTTGAGTGATAACATTGCCTCACATTCCGATGGTCTGACTAAGTATCTGGACAGTCTGTTGGGCGATGACTACTTTGATGTCAAACGGCCAATTGACCTTAGGAGTCTCTCAGAAATAAGAGACTCAACTTCTGGGGGTGAGCAGGTAATTCCATTCTCCGTGGAAGTCAGCTTGTTCTATTGACAGTGCATCCATTTCAGCATCTGTCACCTTTAAACCTTTTGGGTATATGTCGGCGTCCAGGCTGGCACCTATTTTTAACCCTTCTTTCGTTGTTGTAGAGCCAATCAATTTAATTATAACTTCGTGGCTTACGAGTGGCATCCCTCTCAGTTCCGCGTTATATGACAAAACATTCTGTGTTCAATTTTATTCCACTTGCTTGTCCCAGGAGGGAAGTGGCAAACCATAATAGACAACCCTTCTTTATCCGCCCATTCCTGAAGGGATTTTTTCCACAGACGGTTGCGCCAGCCGTTACTACCGCCTCCGTCTGCCATGATCAGTATTTCTTCGGCACCGGGATACAGTCGTTCCCCCAATTCCTCCCACCAGCGCTGAATACTTCTGACGGCAAACTGTGCCGTATCATTATCGGTCCCCACATTAACCCATCCCAAATTATGGGTAATATCGTAAGCTCCGTAGGGCGTTACTTTTCCAAGCTCTTTATCTATAAAATCATACGCTTCTACTTCCAACGGATGATTTGTTTTATGCCACTCGCGTCCAGAATTTGCAAAATTCCCTACCAGCTCCTTTTTCTTTGCATCTACAGAGATTGCGGGGCAGCCCCGACTTTGGAATTCTTCCACTGCTGCTGCAATATACTCAAACTGCAAATTTCTATCTGGATTCTGCCTGCCTTCGAATCGTTTTCGGTTGCTCTGTAGGCTATAACCTAACTTTTTGAGCAGTCCACCTACGGTTGTAGGTGAAATGAAAAACCCTTGTTTTTTTAGCTCATCAGATAGATTGGTTGTGCTTTTACAAGTCCATCTTAGCGGTTTCATTGGGTCACCGCTGGTATACGGCTCAACAAGCTTTTCTAAAGCGTCAAGCAGTCCTGGTTGTTTTTCAGTGAGCGACTTACGGCCACCACCGGGCTTACGCTGTCTACCCGTACTATCCTGAGTTTTATGAGAGAGTTCTTCAATACCATGACAGATTGTCCGTGGTGTAAGTCCCGTTGCACGAGATACGGCCGCGACACCTCCGTACCCAAGCTCTAAAGCTTCTACAGCCGCCCAGCACCTACGACTTTTTTCGGTTAGCTCGGACGCTATCTTTTCATATCTGTTTTTTATTGATTCATGTGGTAATGCTTTCATCCCGGTAATATAACAGAAAACGCCTAAAAAGAATTGCTATTTATTTTCGTGAAGCTCCTTAGGTGGAATAATTATTTATATTTCATCACGAGCGACGAATATCCAAAGGATGGCGCCTTCATTCGTGCCAAGTCTATTATTGAATCAAACCGCGAGTATGCTCGAAAATTTGTTATCACTGAATCAGATCTCCCTAAATTTCTGAAGACCTCGCCTCGGAATGAAGACAAGCCTAAATTACCTATAAAAGACCTATACAGTACATGGCTGAAGATACTCAATGACGAACAGCTCGGTTATATGCTGGATTATGAGTTGTTAGTTCCTGAAATAGTGAGAAGAATAGCCAAAGGGAAATTGGCTAATATGGAACAATCTACCGCTTTGGGAAATCTTAGTGCAGCCGAACATGTTGCCATAAGTCATCCACTTCATACCTTGGTGAAAGAAGGGTTTCGTAGATACCCCAAACAAAAAGAATTTAAATTTGGAAGCCGGGTTAACCTGATAACCGGGCCTAATGGCCACGGAAAAACTTCGCTTCTGGAAACTATTGAGTACCTTTATTGTGGGGCTACATACCGCAACGGCGTTCTCCGCGAGCAAGCACACATCTCTGCATCACTGCTTAATTCATCAAAAACATTAAACACTACCTCAAAAGGGAACAATTCAAAGAGACTAAAGGCCAGGAACTTGGGTTGGTATGGAAAAAATGATGTAAGGGGAAGTACTCTTGAAAAGAGTTTCGCGCGTTTTAACTTCATGGATACTGACGCCGCTATCAGAGTTTCCATGGAGGGTACTGCGGAGCAGATATCTGAAGACATTGCCAATATTGTATTGGGCGCAGAAGCAGGAAAAGCCGCTGATCGTCTTCTCAGAATACAGAATGAATTGAAAAAGAAGCATAAGCTTTATGAAAAAGAAACCTACTATTTAAAAGATAAAATGAACCAACTGGGAGCACAGAATAAAAGCCTGAGCACGCTAACTAAGCAATCTGATATATTATTCGATCAGCTCAATCAGCATTTGCAATCTATTAATTGGACAAGTCGACTGGAGGCCTGTGATGATACGTCCATTCAAGTGCTTATAGATAACCTTGCGAAGGCAAACCATCAATTAAAATTCCTTGAAGACTGCAAACTTGAAGGCTTGGAAAAACAAGTCCAAGACCTTTATTCATATAAATTATCCATGTCAGCTTTATCTGAAGTAGCATTAAGTTTGAATACAGAAATGCAGACACTAATCTCGAAAAGAAGGACCGTAAGTGACAAACGTACAAATATTGAAGAGCTTCAAACTTATTCAAGCACTGACTTATTAGCCCTATATCACCAACAAAAAGAATTAACAGTTCATATTAATAACCTGAAGGTGAATTTACCTGATTTGAAGCGTGTTGATATGATTAACGGCGAACTCGCTAAACGCCCAGTAAATGCTGTATTACAAGAAATTCGAAGAGAATTACACTTTATAGAATTATCGAAGGAAAGTCTCCTAATCAGGATTCAGGAGCATGAACAATCCCAATCGGAACTGTTGACTTTGCGTGATCAATTTGTTGCTTCAGCCACCAAGATATTAGCGGCTTCAACCGACAAGGATCATTGCCCCTTGTGTCACACAAAATTTAAAGAAGGGGAACTGATAAATCGTATTGCAATAGATACAATTAAAGATTCAGCATCTCGGTACGCTGTTTTGAAAAAACATTTGGTAAGTATAGAGACAAAAGAAGAAGATCTGAAACAGAAAGAATCTTTACTGAATTCTCTATTCTTATACTGTATTGATACGAATGCATTAAGTACCGTCGCCCTTGCACTGGACAAAATTAATAATGATAAAAAAGATCTCTCAAAAAGCCAAGAGTTGTTAGAATGGGTACTTTCAAAGATAGAAAGTTATAACAAAATAGGATTAACTGTCGAACGTTTGATGGAACTCATGGAATATTGTGGGGTTAATGAATGTAAAATTGACGAACTAAATTTAATCTTAAATCAACTGAATGCAGAGTCATTATTACTTCTTGAGCAAGTTAGTACAAAAGAGGTCGAATTAAATGATGTGTCTCAGAATATTTCAACACTTGTTGAAAAATTAGGGCTATCTAATTCCCTACCCGTAGGGGCCTTGGTGAAGGAGATAGAAACAAAAATCAAGCACAGCGAACGAAAAATATCTGCCGTTTATGAATTAGCTAACTTTATAGATCTTGAAAAAAGGTTTGAAGCTATTTCACTTGGCCACCATATCAATGAAGCACGCGATCTAACATCAAAACTCATAACCAGTATCAAGCAAGAACAAGAGACAGATAAACAGTGTATACAGCTTGAGTTTCAAGCCAAGGTCACTCAAAAGGATCTTACGAAAACAAAAACCTCCTTGAAATATTTATCAAACGCAATAAATATTGTCTCTCATTTACTTACTGGTGATAGTTCATTGAAAAGTATTAAACTTGAATTGATAGAAAGTAATGCGACTATCATCTCAGATATATTTTCCAAAATTCATTTTCCAAACGAATATGAAATCAATGTTCAAGGAGAGGAAATAAAACTCATTCACAAAATAACTCAAGAGTCAAGGTCGCTCAAGGAAGTGAGCACGGGCCAACGGGCTGCTTTCGCTCTGTCATTATTTTTAGCGATGAATAAAACATTGAATAATGGCCCTAAAGTACTACTTTTGGATGACCCTATTTCACACATTGATGACGTCAACATGTTGTCATTTCTTGATTACTTAAGAGAGGTGGCCATAGACGGTGATCGACAGATTTTTTTCGCCACACCTAACGCTAAATTAGCAAGTCTGTTTAGGCATAAATTCAAGTTTTTAGGCGATAACGATTTCAAGGAAATTAATTTAACACGATAAGTGACTATCAATTGATTTCTTTGCAAGGCGACAGGCCTACACTTAAGTTTTAGATTTACCATTATTTTAGCTGTGTATAACTCGTAAAAAGGAATATAAAAGTATGTCTGATTATGATTTCAAAAATTTGAATGACAAAGAATTTGAATCTTTATCAGTTGATATACTATCCTATCATTTCAATACACATATTGAACGATTTAAAGCTGGCAAAGATGGGGGGGTTGATGGACGGTTTTTCTCCAATGAAAATAGAGAAGTAATTATTCAATGCAAGCATTATTATAAATCAGGTATAGCAAAGCTACTTAGAGATATAGCAAAGACTGAGGTTGGAAAAGTCAGAAAACTCAATCCTTATCGTTACATATTTGTTACTTCGATTAAGTTGTCAAAGGGTAATAAAAACAAAATAAAAGACCTTTTCACACCATACATCTTGAGTGAAAATGATATTTTCGGTAATGAAGATTTAAATATATTATTATTTAAGAATCCCTCAATAGAACAAAAATACTACAAGCTATGGATCAGTAGTACTAATGTGTTAAGAATAATGCTTAATCAATCGATAATTGGAAGAAGTGAGTTCAAACTAAATCAAATTATCGATGAATCACACCGCTATGTATTAACTGAGAATCACAATGCGGCCATAGAAAAACTAACTCAAGCGCATTCGATAATCATCACTGGGGGACCTGGAATTGGCAAGACCTATCTTGCTGATCAAATTTGTCAATACTATACAGCGAATGAGTATCAGCTATGTTACATAGAAAATTCCCTTAACGAAGCTGAAAGCGTTTATGACAAAGAAATAAAACAAATATTCTACTATGATGATTTTCTCGGACGAAATTTTTTATTGGCACTCAGCCACCATCAAGATTCTCAAATCATTCATTTCATGAAAAGGGTTGAAAAAGACCCGAAAAAACGTTTTATCCTCACATCTCGTTCAAATGTATTCAATAAAGGTAGGCACCTAAGTGATATGTTTGAGAATAATAATATTGATAAAAATGAATACGAACTATCAATTTCATCATTGTCTGAACTCGATAAAGCAAAAATTTTATATAATCACATGTGGTTTAGTGACCTTGATATTACCTATATTGATGAAATTTATGAGCAAAAAAGATATAAATCTATAATAAATCATAAAAATTTTAACCCCAGGCTAATATCATTCATAACGGATTCACACAAGTTGTCAGGAGTAAGCTCAGAAAATTACTGGACATATATTGAAGAGACACTATCAAACCCTCAAGGTATTTGGCGAAATGTATTCGAAATTCAGATGGATGACATATGTAGGCACATTGTAGTTGCTGTTACTCTTCATGGTACAGTGATTTCAGAAAATAAAATGAAAGAATTTTACAGGCGTTTGAAATCAAGCCAGTTGAATGTAAATAATAATGAATCTTTTCAATCGACAATGAAATTGCTTGTTGGTGCTCTGCTGAATAGGCACATTATCACGGAGCAATATGTTATATATAATTTATTTAATCCTTCAATTGCCGACTATATAATATCTTCACATATAGATGATCTTCATTATTTAGATACGTTATTGACATGCCTTAATACTCCAGAGTCTATAACGAATATTTATAGTCTTTATAAATCTGAAATAATAGAGCATAATTTCTGTAAACAATTGTTTGAGTCGCAGTTCGAAAAAATTTATAATAGTGAAAATCGCTACAAATTAGATACATTTTTACTAAAGCTTCTTTTTAATATCGCTCGACTGGGGGAGCTGAGAGAAAACATATTAAATTATATTAAATCATTATTTGAATATATATTGAATTATAATTCGGATGAATTCGATCTCGACATACTTACTTTTTTAAACTGGCTAATGGATTTACAAATTATTAATATTTCGAATCCAAGATTGACTTCATTACTAAATACTTGGATTTTAGATGATGACATAGACTTTGATGATTATGTAGCTCTTTCAAAATTGATTAGCCGCATTGACGAGAATAAGAGTAAAGATGATTTAATAAAGGTATTTAAAGAGCAGTTTATTGATCATTACTCTGATTATGTTACATTTGATATTGTTGATCGTGGGATATTTGATGAAGAATATTTTGATTCATATGAAGATGACGATTATTTTCCTGAGATTAAAATTTATGTAAAAGAACGAACTTCGGAACTTTACATTGAATTTGATCAAAAAGAAATTAATGCAATCAGCAGTTGCTGTGATATAAGTGAGGTGTCACTCCTAAGTCGTGATTCGTCGACGAATGAACCACAACATCTCAGGCCAAAGGATTCTGGTTATAATTTGTTGTCGAGTGCGAATGAAATTGAGGATTTATTTGATAAAGGTTAAAATTTAGCTGTTTTGTTTGATTAGGGGATGTCTACGCGTAGACATTTCCCTACCCCCCACCCCACCCTCCTCCTTCCGCCTCTCCACAAACTCCTCCACACTCCTTTCAATAACCCTCAACCCCCCGTCGGTTCCCCGTATAGTACCCCTTGACCTCATCCCCCTCCAACAACCTGTATGCATGAACCCGTGAACAAGAGATCATCCCTGCCGCTTCCATTACATTCACCGTTCGTTCAATCATTTTACGCTCCCTCTTGTTGTATCAGCTGGGCCGGTTTCGATTTTCTGTGAGTTTTTGTTGTATGTCCTGAGGTTCGGTCTTTGGGGTCACGGCAATTAAAAAATCTGCTGAGAACTGCAATGTTCAGCCGAAAGAGTTGTCCATCGTTTGACCTTACCTGTCTTAAAAAGGTATCATTCAAAGAGGTTGTCGATACAATCGATTCAGGCAAACGAGCATGCAAGGGAGGGGAACATGGCATTCAAAGAAACCGATGTTGTCGTAACGCCCGGAATGCAGAAATACATCGATGAAAACAATCGCTATCTCGCAAGCAGGGAAACGTTTATAAACGAAACGGTACGGAAATGGAAATTTGATACCATTGCCGTCCATGGTCTCTACTCCGCAAAGGATGCGGTCGATGATTACCAGGGGTCGATAATCGAGCCGGTCTTCATGAGCACCTCCCAGGCGTACCGAGATTCAGATGAAATGGCGGCGGCTCTTGCCTATAAGATTCCCACCTGGTGTTATTCGCGCATTGCCAACCCTTCCACCTATTATTATGAGTGGACCCTTGCCATGCTGGAAGGGTATGGCTTTGACGGGGAGGTGAGCTGCTGTTCAACCTCTTCCGGCATGTCTGCCATCATGTCCGCTGTGAACCCTTTTCTGCAGGCGACTGAAGGGCAGAGTGAACCGCTCAATTTTGTCGCAACCGCCCAGTGCTATGGGGGAACGTTTCAGCAGTTCACTGTGCGTTACATGCAGGAGCGGAATATCGAGTGTCGGTGGGTGCTCAATGCAGAAAATATAGACGAGTGGGCAGCCAAAATTGATAGAAACACACGTTTTCTTTATGGGGAGCTGCCCAGCAACCCTCAGTTGGGTTTTTTTGATATAGAAAAGGTGGCTGATCTGGCTCACACCCATGGCATACCCCTGATCTGCGATTCAACAATAGCCACTCCTGCGCTGCTGCGGCCTATCTGCCATGGGGCAGATATCGTGGTCCAGTCGGTTACGAAAAGCCTCTCCAGCAGCGGTTTCGGGATCTGCGGGGCCGTGATCGCGAGAAAAAACCTGACAACCAGGCTTAAGGTCGAGGGGTTAAAGGAAGATTTTGCTCTCTATCTGAAATTCCTGCAGAACAGGGATTTCGGCCCAAGCCTGCATCCGTTGCAGGCGGTCATGGCGTTAAACGACATGCGCACCATCCGCTCGAAGATGGATCTGATGAGTCGCAATACCATGAAGGTGGCTCGATTCCTTGATGACCACCCGAAGGTTGAGAGTGTCCAGTACCTGGGGCTGCCTGAACATCCCCTTCATGAATTGGCTCAGCGGTATCTGTGGTTAGTGGATGCGGAGTATGATGAGTTGTACAACAAACCGGTGAACCGGTACGGCCATCTTCTCTCTTTCTGCGTGAAAGGGGACACGGCCAAAACGCGTCTCTTTTTCGACAACCTGCAACGGATCTGGAGGGCAACGGATCTCGGCAGAATAAAATCGGTTGCCACCATACCTGCTATTTCGACTCACCAGCAGCAGGGGGAAGTGGCGAGGGCCTTGGCAAATATCCCCGGCAATATGGTTCGACTTTGTGTGGGGGCAGAGCACCCCGACGATATCATGAAGGATCTGGACCAGGCTCTTCAAAAGACTTGAGCAGATAAATGACACCTTCATATATTTAAAAGGGTCTTACAGCGAAACGCTGTGAGACCCTTTTTGTTTTTTGCGGCAAACCAGCCTTGTTCTCTTGGTGTCCTCCATGAAGATCCCCTTTTGTTATTTAACGTTACCGTGAATCCAGAATTGACAGGCGGTGAAAACCATCGGTTTGTCGGGGCTTGTCATGGCTCAGCACACGTCATGGTCGCTGTTGCCAACTATGATCAAAGAAGATAAGACCGATGTTCCGTGGCAACTGCTGATTTTTTCATTTGACTGAATTTCTGGATTTGTGATCTCAGAAGATGGTCTTGTGAGGGGCTTGATGTTGGATGGTCGGGCAGGCTATTGACATGTCGATGATTTACTGAGTGTACGGGTGGCGGTGGCCGTTTGTATGTAGGGGGTTTTGCGTTGGATGCGTTAAAAAAAATAAGAGGTAGCTATGTTTCTTGTCTGCCGTTTTTATCCATACTCAATTATGTGTTCATCTTGATCGACATGGTCGTGTCGTGGAATGGCCAGGTGCAGGATGACATCGCTGAAACCACGTATCGTGTAGAAACAACAACCATGAAGGATGGCAGGGTGGATGATTTCAATGTCTCCTATGAAAAAGGGGATGCTGGCTCTTCCCTTGTCTTTCACGGCATCTCGCTCTTTCTGGTGTGTGTGTTGGGATTTTTTGCTTACAGCTACCTGGTTGGGGTGTATGAATACTCGACAAGGGGACCGAATATATGTGTTTATGTGATTTTTACAGCGGGATTTGCAGCTCAGTTCAGCGAGTCGCGGCTGGACAATGCCGAGGCCCTGTTTGACTCAAAAAAGACGAGGTTTGACCGCTACCTCTTTGGTGTCGCCGGCGTGGTATCGCTTTTTGCTGGTTATTATGTGCTGAAGTATCCAGAAATAATGAACATTCGCGGTGGCGACCTGTTAAATAGCGACATGTCGTTTCCCGTGGTCCTGGCTCTCTTCTCTCTGTTTTCAATGACCCTTTATGCGGGATTCTTCAGGCCGTTGGCGTGTTGCTTTCTGGTGCTCGTGGCATACTACGCTGGTTCTGAGAACAAGCAGGGGGTTGCCCTTAACCCTGTGAACGCCCTTGTTCTGGTCGTGGTGGTGGCGTTGTATCTTGTCTCAACAGGGGTCCTGGAGTCTGCCGAGATGTTGCAAGGCCGGGTCTCCCCTTTGCTGACAGTGACATGGAAAGACCTCATCTACTGGCTGTTCTACTGGGGGGTTGTCCTGGCTGTTATGACCATGGTGGGGTCGCTTGTGCTGCTGGGGACGGCTTTCATGTTATCCGGGATCATCAATGCGGTACCGGTGTTTGCTTTGGCCTATGTGGTTTCTCAAGGTTTATACTTTGGAATACACAGGATGTTTGATGTGCGGGACCTGACCAGCATGACACACGCGATTATGTCTGTCTCGGTGATGCCCCTTATTCAATCCTTCATATTCTGGGGGTTTATCATTGCCAGCGTTGCCTTGCCTGGTTACCTCCTGAGAAAGGGCAGGAAATTTGTGTGGGAAGCCGTGGCAGCGCATCTCTATCTTCTGCTGGTGATTGGCCTGATCTTTAACGCGCCGAAGTACAGCGCGCTTGCAGCAAGGTATCTTGATTTTGTGGCAGGCCTGTTTGCATGGGTGCCCAGTTTATTTTGATGGGGGGAGGAGGGTTCAGCTCAAAGTTGTCTCCGGCGGCCCTGCTGGGAGCCAAACTTTTGCCAATTTTATGAAATGGGTTTGACAAACAGGTTTTGAGGCCAAGTTCAATTTAATCGAAGGCGGTAATTATTCAACCATACATTCGGTGGATCGTTTTTTGAAATGAGCTCCGAAAACTTTTCGGTTGCCGCCTCCTGATCATTTCCAAGCCGTTTGGTCCGTCGGGCGCGCCGCGCTCTGCCGCGGCATTAGTGTGACATTACTGAACACATATCGCCCGTTGGAAAAACAAGACCGGGTGGATGATACGTTTTTATGATGGCAATGCAAATCAAGCCTGATTTGCCCTCCCTCGGAAAAGCCGCGACGGAGCACGGCGCGCCCAGGCGTGTGACATTATTTTCCCCTTAATCATTAATGATTGGAAACCAATCAGGTTGTCTATTCTGCGTCTAAAATTTAGGCTGGTTTGAAATAGTGGGTTAAACAAACAGGTCTAAAAGGTCACCTTTGAACGAATTCTGTTTTTAAAGGTGGATGCGCATTGACCCGAGGAACGAGGGGCAAAGCACATCCACTACCAGCTTTCAAGGTGGCTCACCTTGCCGCCGGAGGCATCTTTTTGGCCCAGCTTTTACCGCTCAGGTCTCGCATAATGGAAGAAAGAGTGATATATCGATAGGAATTCGAAAAATATCTTTTCGATGAAATTGACTGAAAAATAAGTAAATCAAGATAGATATTACATCTTAAACTTCCGGATCTATCAAAAACGACCGGAAGCGGATCAAGGAGAAGCGCATGGGCAAGTCCTTTGACAAGGATAAGGCCGTTGAATCGGCCATGAGTCAGATTGAACGCCAGTTCGGTAAAGGGGCCATCATGAAGCTCGGGAACCGGGAAGTGGCAGCTGTTCCCGTTATTCCCACCGGATCCATTGCCTTGGACAAGGCCCTGGGTGTGGGCGGTGTCCCCAAGGGACGTGTGATCGAGATCTACGGTCCCGAATCTTCCGGCAAGACCACCCTGACCCTCCATGTGGTGGCCGAGGCCCAGAAAAAAGGCGGCATTGCAGCCTTTATTGATGCCGAGCACGCCCTGGACGTTGTTTACGCCCAGAAGCTTGGGGTCAACTGCGACGAGCTTCTCGTCTCTCAGCCCGACACCGGCGAGCAGGCCCTTGAGATTGCCGACATGCTGGTACGAAGCGGCGCTGTGGATGTCCTCGTTATCGACTCCGTGGCGGCCCTTGTGCCCCGCGCCGAGATCGAAGGAGACATGGGCGATTCACACATGGGTCTTCAGGCCCGTCTGATGAGCCAGGCCCTGCGTAAGCTCACGGCCACCATCGGTCGAACCAACACCACCGTGATCTTCATCAACCAGATCCGTATGAAGATTGGTGTGGTCTTCGGCAACCCCGAAACCACCACCGGCGGTAACGCCCTGAAGTTCTACTCCTCCGTACGTATGGAGATCAGGCGTTCTGCGGCCATCAAGGACGGCACCGAGGTCATCGGCAACCGTACCCGCGTGAAGGTGGTGAAGAACAAGATGGCGCCTCCTTTTAAAGAGGCGGAGTTCGACCTCATGTACGGCATCGGCATCTCCAAGACCGGCGAACTCGTCGACCTCGGCGTGGAAGCGGGCATCATCGAGAAGAGCGGTGCCTGGTACTCCTACAACGGAGAGCGCGTGGGCCAGGGCCGTGAGAACGCCAAGAAGTTCTTTGGCGAGAACACCGAGCTCTACGAAGAGGTTCTGGGCAAGGTGAAAGAGAGCCTCGGCATTGTTCAGGCCGTGGCCGAAGAGGCGGAGGCCGGTGCATAATCGGCTGGTTTCACTGAGTATCATTTGGTAGACTGACGAAAGGGCACTGCGCTGATGAGGCGCAGGCCCTTTTGATGTTTTCCGTGTTTATATTTGACGGGCTCAAAAAGGGAACAACGACCGGGAAAGCCAAGG
Source organism: Desulfolunaceae bacterium (assembly GCA_942491485.1). Classification (GTDB taxonomy): domain Bacteria; phylum Desulfobacterota; class Desulfobacteria; order Desulfobacterales; family Desulfolunaceae; genus Desulfoluna. The sequence goes on from CALOAX010000001.1 coordinate 198,743, forward strand.
CGTTTCCCGGCGGGTGTTACAGGCTGTAACCGCCCACTTTCTTTTTCGAATGCGTCGTATTTTACCATCCACACACGGACCGTTACGGTCCAACCCCGGGGCTGATGGCCCACCCATGGAGCAAGGTGATGAAAGGCAGCGAAGCGCGAAAACTCTTTATTGACTACTTTAAGAAGCACAACCACCGGCATGTGAGAAGCTCGTCTCTGGTGCCTTCAGATGATCCCACCCTTCTTTTCACCAACGCGGGGATGGTGCAGTTCAAGCGCACCTTCATCGGGGAGGAGAAGCGGGACTACTCCACCGCCGTGACGAGCCAGAAGTGCGTTCGCGCCGGGGGCAAGCACAACGACCTGGAAAACGTCGGGTACACGGCTCGCCACCACACCTTCTTTGAGATGCTGGGCAACTTCTCTTTTGGAGACTACTTCAAAGAGCAGGCCATTGCCTTTGCCTGGGACCTTCTCACCAATGGCTACGGGCTTCCCGTGGACAAGCTCTGGATCTCCATCTACCTCGATGACGACGAGGCCTTTGAGATCTGGAACAAGCAGATCGGCGTGCCCGAAGATCGCATCGTGCGCCTGGGGGAAGCAGACAACTTCTGGTCCATGGGCGACACCGGCCCCTGCGGCCCCTGCACCGAGATCCACATCGACAGAGGGGAGCGCTTTGGATGCGACAGCCCCACCTGCGCCGTGGGTTGCGACTGCGACCGTTACCTTGAGATCTGGAACCTCGTGTTCATGCAGTTCGACCGGGATGAGGCCGGGACCCTTACGCCCCTTCCCAACCCCTGCATCGACACCGGCATGGGCCTTGAGCGGATCACAAGCGTTATTCAGGGCGCCGACACCAACTACGACACCGACCTTTTTACCCCCATCATCGGCAAGGTGGAAGAGCTCTCCGGCAAGAAGATGACCGACTCCGAAGAGACCGCCATCGCCATGAAGGTGATCGCAGACCACACCCGGTCTGCCACGTTCCTGATCAGCGACGGTGTTATGCCTTCCAATGAAGGCCGGGGCTACGTGCTGCGCCGCATCATGCGTCGCGCCATCCGTTACGGGCGCTTCATCGGGCTCACCGAACCCTTCCTTCACGACACCAGCCGTGTGGTCATGGCGATGATGGCTGATGCCTTCCCTGAGCTCAAAGAGAGCGAAGCCTTTATCACCAACGTGATCCAGAACGAAGAAGAGAGTTTCTCCGTTACCCTCGACAACGGCCTGAGGCTGTTGGAAGAGGCCCTGGAAGAGGTGAACGCCTCTGACGAGAAGGTGCTCTCCGGTGACGTGATCTTCAAGCTTTACGATACCTTCGGATTTCCCGTAGATATCGTCCGCGACATCATCACCGATGACGCCATCGTTCTCGATATGGACGGCTTCGACAAGGCCATGGACGCCCAGAGGGAAAAATCCCGCAGCAACATCACCTTTACCCGAACCGGCGAGGCCTTCCGAAAGCTCTCCGCAGAGGGCGTGAAGACAGAATTCACCGGCTACGCAGGGCTGACCGGGGAATCCAAGATTCTCGTGGTGGCCGTGGACGGCGAAGAGGTGGAAGCACCCGCTGCAGGCACCGAAGTGGAAGTGGTTGTTGAAAACACCCCCTTCTATGGCGAGTCCGGCGGTCAGATGGGCGACTGCGGAAGCATCTCGGGCGAAGGGTTTGAACTCACCGTCCTGGATACCCTGAAAGACCCCACAGGCCTTTTTATCCACAAGTGCCGCGTGGAGAGCGGGGCCGTAAAAGCTGGGCTCATGGCGACCCTTGCCGTGGACGGCGAGAAACGCGCCGCCACCGCCCTCAACCACACCGCCACCCACATCCTTCACACCGCCCTTCGCACCGTGCTCGGTGATCACGTCAAGCAGGCCGGTTCCCTCGTGGGACCCGAGCGCCTTCGTTTTGACTTCACCCACTTTGCCTCCGTGGACCGGGCCACCCTCGATGCCATTGAAGCCTACGTCAACGACTGCATCCGCATGAACGTGCCCGTGGGCGTGGAAGAGATGGCTGCCGAAGATGCCATGAAGACCGGCGCCACCGCTCTTTTTGACGAGAAGTACGGCGATCGCGTCCGCGTGGTCTCCATGAGCGACTTCTCCAAAGAGTTCTGCGGCGGTACCCACACGGCTGCGTCCGGCGACATCGGCGCCTTCCGAATCCTCTCGGACAGCGGCATCGCCTCCGGCGTTCGTCGTATCGAGGCCCTCACCGGTGCCTCTGCCATTGCAAGCACCCAGCAGAGCCTGAACACCCTCGGCAACGTGGCGGCCATGGTGAAGACCACCCCTGAGAACCTCTCCGAGCGCCTCGAAAAGCTCCTGGCCGATAACAAGGCCCTCGAAAAAGAGCTGAAGCAGCTGAAGATGCAGATGGCCGGCAAAGCGGCTGAAAGCCTCGACGACGACATCAAAGAGGTGGCCGGGATCCGCGCCGTGGCCAAAAAAGTAGAAGTGGAAAACCCCGCCCAGCTCCGTGAGCTGGCCGACCGCTTCCGTGATAAGATCGGTTCCGGCGTCGTGCTCCTCGGCACCGAGTCCGGTGGCAAAGCCCTGCTCCTTGCCCTGGTGACCAAAGACCTTACCAAAACCTACAAGGCAGGCGACATCGTTAAAAAAGCCGCAGCCATCGTAGGCGGCGGCGGTGGCGGTCGTCCCGATATGGCCCAGGCCGGCGGATCCAAGCCGGAACACCTCGACGAGGCCCTCAAGTCCCTCTTCGAGTACCTCGGCTAAATCAAGGGGGCCTATAGGCCCATCCGATAAACATGAAAGCCCGCGATTCATCTTGAGTCGCGGGTTTTTTGTTGGGATGAGGAGCCAGGGGTATAGAAAAAAGCATGCCTCCGGCGGCGAGGTGAGCCACCTCGAAAGCTGGTTTGCAAATGCTCCGTCCCCTCGTACCTCGGGCTCGTCACATTTGCGTCTCAGCAGTGGGCTTTTATGCCGTCTTTCTCGGCTGCCGGGGATTTTGCTACCCTGGTCCCCATATGCAAATACGCTTGGCGTTGGTTGTACGCATTGGGTGTCACACATGCATGCGCCTTTATGACGTTTATTCCAGCATGGAAAACCTTGGCCTCTGGTCAAGGTTAGAGTTCACAGGCTTCGCCGAGTCAGCGACTCACAGTAAACGAAGAGATACGCCGTAATTAATGGCAACGTTTGACGTCATCATAAAAGAAGGGCTTATGAACCACGAAGATCACGAAGAAAAATAAAAGAGCGATAGGTCGCTTTTGCGGCGAAGCCGCCTTCGTGCTCTTCGTGTCCTTCGTGGTAGAAATTCATTCTGTCACTCGGTTTGAATCTACCGTCACTCGGGAGACGTTGGGCGGAGATGAATTTAGTTTCTTTCACCTTGTCAGGAGTAAGGTATTTTATCCCTTTTAGGGTTATTCCAATCCCGGCCCCTCTGGGGTCGGATAGTTATTTTGGGATGTACGAGGTGTGTGGGCTGTTTGAAGAATCCGGTGAGGCATCGTGATCGGTTGGATGCATTCCATGCACCAGAACCGAAGCAGTTGGCTCTTCCATCATGGTGCATAAATGCACCCTACGGGGGTGGCGTTGGCATCGTAGGTCTTTATGAAATGTAACTATTCAGCTGGTGCCTCCCTCGGACCTGCTGGGGGGCAAGTTTTTGAAAGGTTGGATAAACAGGCCTGCTCAATTTGAGCAGGGTTCCTCCCGAATCAAAGGCGGATGTGATTTGCCCCGAGGAACGAGGGTGCAAAACGCATCCGCAACCAGCTTTCAAGGTGGCTCACCTTGCCGCCGGAGGCCTTTTTTGAACCATCAGACAGGTTTTGGCTATGATCGAAAAAGAGTGTGAAGCATTTTTAAGGGGGCGGTCCGTTCAGGACGGGGCCCATGACCTGGGGCATGTGAAGCGTGTGGTGGCTCTTGCCAGGAGGATCGGGGAAGAGGAGGGGGCCGAGCTTTCCGTGGTGGTGCCTGCTGCGTGGCTGCACGATTGCGTGAGTGTGGCGAAAGATTCGCCAGACCGGAGCCGGGCGTCACGGCTGGCTGCGGATGAGGCGGTTCGGTTTCTCTCCGGCATCGGCCACCCGGAACAGTATATGGACGCCATCCATCACGCCATCGAGACTCACAGTTTCAGTTTGGGGAAAGCGCCGGAGACCTTGGAGGCCAGGGTGGTTCAGGATGCAGACCGGCTGGATGCCATCGGGGCGGTGGGGATCGCCCGCTGTTTTCTCACCGGAGGGGTGATGGATTCTGCCATGTTTCACCCGGAGGACCCCTTTGGCAGGGAGCGGGAATTGAACGACCGGGCGTACGCCGTGGACCATTTCTATTTGAAGCTTTTGACGCTTAAAGAGACGTTGCACACCGAGGCCGCCCTTCGGGAAGCAGGGCGGCGACATGGGTTTATGCAGGCGTTTCTTGATGAGTTGGAAAGGGAGCTGAGCGATGAGTACTTGCCTGCAACCTCTTCCTGTTAGTAGCTGAACGTGATTATCGTTGGTGTTGATGTGACCGTTGGTGTTTGGGAGCGCGTTGTTATGTTGTCTCCTGAGACCACCACAGTATAGTCCCCGGTGTAACCAGCCCCGCTATTTCTTGAAGGCAGGGTGAAAACGGCTTCGCCGCCCGTGGCGAAATGCTCTTGGGTTAACGATAGTGAGGTGACTTCAAAAGGTCTGAGGATGGCACTGCCATTGGTGCAGAGTGAGTTTCTTCGAATGCTGAGGGTGATGGCATCTTCGGACGCTGCAAGCCCGGTTACTCTTACGGTAAGGGTCCCTGATGCGGATGCGACGAGAGCGAAATCTGCGATAATGGTTCCCCCGGAAGTGGCTGAGACGAGCTGGCATTGAGGTCGGAAGCCTTCTTTATAAGCGATAACCCTGTATTCAGCTTCAGGCACACGGAGGATATATGAACCATCGGCTATGGTTAGGGTGCCAGCCTGGATGGTGAGTCGATCTTTCTCGTCAGATACAATGGAGTTGTAGATCTGGGCCGAAACATGGGTGTCCTGCAAGACGGTTCCTGGTGTTGGCGTGTCGGTGACAGAGCCGTCAATGCGCGCAAGAGTGACGGTATCCAAGACCTCGATCACTGGCTTCAGGATCCATTGCCCACTGTTGCCTGCCTGCACCACTGACTTCATGGCGTCAAAGTCCAGGATCAGCTCGGTGAGGCCGGAGACAGCAATGGAGAACTGTTTGACGAGTTTGATGCCGGACTGGTAGCCACTGGGTACTTTGAGTTCATGGACGGTGTCGGAGCCGTCGTTTAAGATGACGTAATTGGCAAAGGGGTGGGGATCGCCGTTGAGGTTGTTTTCATCATCGGGAGCACTGGCCAGGACCAGTCGCAGCTGGTTGTAGGTCTGGGCCGGGAGGTTCCGGGTGCCCAGGTCCTCAAGGATTCCGCCTGTGAAGTCGAGGAGGTTGATGGTTTTGTTGACGATGTCCACCACCTGCCATCCGTTTTCACCGTTATCTGATGAGGCCTTGACCTCCACCTGGTTGACGCTGATATAGACGGCCTTGTAATCGGGAGAGGGGGCATCGGTGAGGGAGACATTGAGATCTCCCGATCCGAGTGATGACGATCCGGAGTTGGAGCTGCATCCCGCCAGGGCAAGGAATAAAATGGCGGCGATGATTGCAATCAAACGTTGGTTCATGGAATCCTCCTGTGGGGCCGGTGCGGTATTTTAAAGTGAAATTCTGCCGTAGGTGGTTCGGAAGAGAGCTGCCCCCTGGTTTCGGAAAAGGGTGTCTGGCTTATTGGGTCTGTCTGTTGTTGACCTGATGATTATACGATTTTTTGTTTTAAAGATCTAAGGGCTTTTTTCAGGTTTTCTCAGACTTTCTTTTTTGAAGGTGTTAAGGGGCTTGATTTTTTAATGTTGGTGTTGTTATTGTTCATTAAAACAAGTACATTTATATATATCCCCTCCTGGGGGATGGGATACTGTGATTCCATCAGAATGGAAGGAACATGAGATGACGGAAAATTCAAAACACCAAAATCACGACGAGATCGCCAAGCGCCTCAGGAGGGCTGGGGGGCACCTGACCAAGGTGGTTGCCATGATTGAGGGGGGAACCCCTTGCGTGGAGGTCGCCCGGCAACTCCAGGCTGTGTATAAGGCGGTGCACAATGCCAAGCAGGCCCTGGTTCGCGACCATATCGACCATTGCCTGGACGAGCATGCCATCAGGGAGCGCTCGGCGTCAGATATCAAGGCAGAGCTGGCTGAAATAACGAAATACCTGTGAGTTGGATATGACGGCACGAGCCGAGGCACTAAACGCAAATATCACACGGTACCCCTGGTATCTCTTTTTTCGGGACTGCCACTTCTGGGGACCCGCTTTTTTTCTTTATTTCACCTCGGTGCTGACACTTTCGGAGGCCCTTCAGTTGGAGGCGCTCTACTATGTGGGCGTGGCCGTGATGGAGGTGCCGTCGGGGTATGTCTCCGATCGGTTTGGAAGAAGGCGGACCCTTCTACTCTCCTCGGCCTGCCTGGCCATTGCGTACCTTCTTTTCTTCAGCGGCAGCACCTTTTTTCAGTTTGCCGTTGCCCAGCTCTTTCTTGCCACGGGGTTTGCTTCGGCGTCCGGCACGGACACAGCCCTTCACTACGAAAGTTTAAAATGGTTAAATCGTGAGGCAGAGTATGCCACACGGGAGGGTAAGGCCCTGAGGTTCGCCTTTCTTGCCGGGGGGATGTCCGCGCTTTTGGGCGGCCTCATTGCCATGGGGCAGCTGAAGTGGGTTTACGGCGCCTCGTTTGTTGCCGCTGTCGTATCGTGGCTCATGGTTTTAACCATGAGCGAACCTGGCGGGAAGACGGAGGAGGCAGCAGTACCCATGGGGCGCCAGGTTCGCGGGCTGTTGGTGAAGGCCTGGGGAGGCCGGCTCCGCTTTTTTACCCTCTACACCCTTGCCATGACTGTGTTGCTTCATATTCCGTATGAGTTTTATCAGCCGTACCTCGAAAGGACCTCCAGCTTTATCGGTGCGGGGGCATCGTCCACGCCTCCCATTGCGGGAGCTCACCTGGCTCTTACCATGCTGCTCGGGGCCTGGTTTACACGGTATGCGGGACAGATTCATCATCGCTGCGTTGTGCGGCGGACCTTGCTTGCCTGCACCCTGCTTCAGGTTGTGCTTATCGGAGCCATGGCTCTGGTGGTTCACCCTGTGGTGGCCCTGATGCTTATGGGGCGCACCGCCTCCCGCGCCATTTCAACACCTTTGATGAATGCCGAGCTCTCTCCCCTGCTTGAGCGCCATGAGCGCAGCACCTACCTATCTCTCCAGAGCCTTCTGGGCCGCCTTTGCTATGGAGGGGTGCTCCTGGCTCTGCCCCTGGGTGCCAGCCTGTTTGACGACGCCTTTCACGGAACCCTGGTCTGCGCTTTAGGGCTTGCATTGTGCCTGTTCGCTCTTCTTGTTGTCACTCCTTTTCCTCGGGATGAAAACCACACTTGCTGCAGGGACCACAGTCATGTCATGGGCGGCAGGCAATGATTTTCTGGCAGCATTTTCTGGCCAGCGCCTGATGGGCCATGGGGGAAGAACGAACAGCATGCCTCCTGCAGCCCTGTCGGGGGATAACATTCTAAAAAAGTTGAACAACCAGGTCTTGAAACGTTGTGCTTGAACGAAGCCCTCTTTTAGAAGGTGGCTGTGATTTAACCCGAGGAACGGGGGGCAAAGCGCAACCGTGATCTGTTTTCAGGGTGGCACACCTTGTCGCCGGAGGCTTGTTTTTCTTAACAATGGCTGAATTGTTACTTTTTTGGTTAAAATTCTTCAGTTTTTACGCCATTTATGCGATCAGTAGAAAAACATGAACAATTTGTTTGTTTTTCAGTTTCATGGGCATTAATTGCGGCAAGGGGATTCCTGTGACGTGCGCACAGCCAGCTGGTGAACCTGTCTATCGGGTTGGGTATTCTGTTGTATTGAAACGATTCAGTCTGGCCTCCCGGGGATAAAGGAGGCGGTATGCTTTTCAAAAAAGCATATGGCTTGCCAGTACCGATGGCTCAGGCAAAAAGCGTTTAAGGTCTGTTTGGCAATCTTTTTAAAAGGTTGGCCTTCGGCAGGGCCGCCGGAGGCGTGGTTTTCGTGAGGCCATCATCACGAATCATAAGTAAAAATAAAAGGGGGGGAGCGTTGCTGTTTCCTTGCTTCCGTATGTGTATGTTGCGGTTTTTTATCGGGGTTATCGGTCTGTTTCTGTTTTCTCCTCCGGCAGGGTGGGCCAAGGATAATACCTATTTTGTATTCGGTGGGGACAACAAGTACCCGCCTTACGAATACCTTGACGATACGGGGATGCCGCAAGGCTTTAACGTGGATATCACCCGAGCCCTTTCCAAAGAGATGGGCATTTTTACCAGCCTGAATCTCATGCCCTGGAGTGAGGCCCGAAGTGCCCTTAAGGCCGGGGAGGTGGACGTGCTCATGGGCATGTTCAAGAGCCCTGAGCGCCAGCGCCATTTTGCCTTCAGTACACCTCATTACGTCGCCTCCTATGCCGTGTTTGTGCCCAAGGGCAGCTCCATCGGGTCCCTTGACGAGACAGCCGGCAAGTGTGTGATTGTCCAGAAAGGGGATCTGGGGCACGATCATCTCCTTAAAGAGAAGATCGCGGGTGAGATCGTGGTGCGGGAAAACATGCACGAGGTCCTTGCCGCCCTTGCTGCCGGTGAAGGGGATGCTGCCCTGCTTTCCCGGGTTCAGGGGTTGATTATCCTGAACGATGAGAAGATCGACAGCATCGAAGCCGTGGGGCCTCCCATTCTGCAGAGGGAGTATTGCCTTGCCGTCAAAAAGGGGGACCACCGGGCCCTCTCTCTTTTGAATGAAGGGCTCAGTGCCATCAAAGCCTCGGGCCGGTACGATGAGATCTATGAGAAATGGTTTGGGGCTTATGAGCCGGAGGGCTTCTCCGGCGTCGAACTCCTGCGCTATATGGCCATGGTGGGGGCACCGCTTCTGGGGGTGGCCATGTTTTTTTTCCTGTGGAGCTGGAGCCTGAAGCGAAAGGTGGCTGAACGTACCTCTGAGCTCTCCCATGCCAACGAGATCTTGAATCGCCAGATTGATGAGAGGATCCAGGCAGAACGGGCCCTTCGGTTGAGTGAGAGGCGTTACCGCGAGATTTTCAATACCCCGAAAGATGCGATTATTGTGTATGACGCCGAAAGTGGGACTGTGGTGGATATCAACGACTCCGGCCTTGAGTTGTTCGGGTACAGTCGAGATGAAATTATCGGTGCCTCAACGGGCATTTTGGCCTCCGGGGTGGGAGAGTTTACCGAAGAGAGGCGGTTGGCGCTTATTCGGGAAGCTGTCAAAGGGACTCCCCAGGTGGTGGAGTGGTTGACACGGAGAAAAGACGGGTCGGTGTTTTGGGCGGAGGTCTCTTTGAGGTTGGCCCGCTTTGAGGATCAGAGCACCGTGGTTGCCGTGGGGCGGGATATCAGCAGCCGAAAAGAGGCCGAGGAGAAGCTTTCCCAGGAGAAGGAGCGCCTTGCCGTAACCCTTCGAAGTATCGGGGACGGGGTGATCACCAGCGATGTGGAAGGGCGGGTTGTGCTCATGAACAAGATCGCCGAAAAGCTCACCGGGTGGACCCAGGGTGAGGCGGCGGGCAAGCCCATGACCGAGATCTTCCGAATCATCAACGAGAAAACACGCAAACCCTGCGAAAACCCGGTGGAGAAGGTGCTCACCACAGGAAACATCATCACCCTGGCCAACCATACGGCCCTCATCGCCAAGGACGGCACCGAGCGAAGCATTGCCGACAGCGGGGCGCCCATCATGGACCGCACCAGCACCATCGTGGGGGTGGTCCTGGTCTTTCGGGACGTCACGGATGAAAACCGTATCGAAGAAGAACTTCTAAAGGTGAGGAAGCTGGAATCCGTCGGGGTTCTGGCCGGGGGAATTGCCCACGACTTCAACAACATTCTCATGGCGGTGCTGGGCGGGGTGAGCCTTGCCCGAACCCAAAGCGCGGACAACCCTGAGGTTCACAGGGTTCTTACCGATGTGTTGCGGGCCTGCGGGCGGGCCAAGGATCTGACCCAGCAGCTCCTCACCTTTTCAAAGGGGGGGGATCCCGTCACCCGGGTTGCTTCGGTGGTGGATGTGGTGCGTGAGTCCGCCGGTTTTGTCCTGCACGGGAGTCGCGTGCGCTGCGATAACCACTTCGCCGACGATCTCTGGCCCGCCGAAATTGATGCCGGACAGATCAGTCAGGTGGTGCAGAACCTGATCCTTAATGCCGTCCAAGCCATGCCGGGCGGTGGAATTATTACCATTACCGCAGAAAACCATCGGATTGATCCCATGCATGTCGGTTTGTTGCCGCTCAAGGGAGAACGCTATGTCAAGCTCTCCTTTTGTGATGACGGCCCCGGCATCGCCCAGAATTACATCGACCGGATTTTTGACCCTTTTTTCACCACAAAGAAGACGGGCAGCGGCCTGGGGCTTGCCACCACCCACTCCATTGTCTCCAAGCACGACGGTCACATCCAGGTGGTCTCATCCCCCGGTGAGGGGACCTGTTTTACCCTCTACCTTCCTGCCTCGGACGAGGCGCTTCCCGCCCTTCCAAAACAAAAAAAGCAGCTGCAGGTACCCGGAAGAGGGCGGGTCCTTGTGATGGACGATGAGGAGCTGGTTCGCGATGTGGTGGCGGCCCTGTTGACCTCCATGGGCTATGAGGTGCTTCTGACGGCAAGCGGCGAAGAGGCCGTGGCTGTCTACAAGGAACGCCACGGGGGGCAGGATCCGGTGGATGTGGTGATCACGGATCTGACGGTTGCCGGTGCCATGGGAGGCCTCGAGGCCGCAGGACTTATCTGGCAGTGGGAGCCCGAGGCTCAGGTGGTGGTGTCGAGCGGCTATTCAAACGACCCTGTGATGGCTGATTACCAATCCCACGGTTTTTGCGCGGCCATCGTTAAGCCCTACACCTACGCCGACCTCATGCAGGTGGTTTCGGAGGCCATGGGGAAGGGGTAGGTGAACAACGCCTTTTTAACGCCCTGGAGCTGTCTCTTTTTGGGTGGCTGACGAAGGGTGAACCATGCCAACTCGGACTGGCTGTCTGGCTGAAACCTGAGTGCCCGGTGCCAAGGTGCTGAAAGGAGATCCATGAGCCGTTGCCTGCGATGCGTTGTTGTGATCGGTGCCCTTATGGTCATGGCGCCGTCTGCCCTTGCCTTGTCTCCCAGTGAAGTCGCCGTGGTTTTCAACAGCTCGGTGCGGGGTTCCGAAACGCTGGCCAGTGAGTATCTTTCTCTCAGGGGGATACCGGACTCCCAGAAAGTGGGCCTTTTTCTTTCTGCCAAGGAAACCATCGACCGGGAGACCTATGAGGTTAAGATCGCCGATCCGGTGAGGCGCACGTTAAAAGAGTTGCCCCATGTCCGGTGCTTGGTCACCGTGTACGGTGTGCCGCTTAAGATCAACGATCGTGCCTTGACGCCCTTTGAAAAACAAGAGCGGCAACAGCTTCTGGACGAGGTTGCCCGGTGTGAGGCGCAGCGTGGGTTGAATCCCGGTGACACAAAGGTTGAAGCGGAACTTGACCGTGCCAGAAAGAGGCGGGTCCAGAGGCAAAGGGCCTGGGATAAAAATGCCTCTGTGGACTCGGAACTGATGCTGGTAAAGCGCCGTGGGACGCCCGTCTCCTTCTGGGTTCCAAACCCCCTGTTTGTTGCCCGGAAAGGAAGGGGGCAGGGCGATGCGTCGGATGTGCTTCTGGTCAGTCGCCTCGACGGGCCGGATCCTGCCACGGTGAGGCGAATCATGGCCGATGCTGTGGCCGTGGAAAAGGAGGGGCTTTCAGGCACCGCCTATTTTGACGCCCGGTGGAAGGCACCTTTAAAAAAAACGACCGGTGCCTATGCACTGTACGATCACTCCATTCACAGGGGTGCCGATCGTGTGGAAAAGATGGGGTTTCTTACGGTTGTCCGTGATGCGAAGGAGCCGTTGTTTTCCCCCGGGAGCTGCCCGGACGCGGCCCTTTACTGCGGGTGGTACAGCCTTGCGACGTATGTGGACGCCTTTGCCTGGAAGCGCGGTGCTGTGGGGTATCATATCGCCAGCTCTGAGATGACCACCTTGAAGGATCCGTCCAGCACCATCTGGTGCATGAAGATGCTCCAAAAAGGGGTGGCTGCCACCATCGGTCCGGTGGGGGAACCTTATCTCCAGGCCTTTCCCTTTCCCGAGGTGTTCTTTGGGCTGCTTACCGAAGGTCGCCTGACCCTTGTGGAGTGCTATGCGGCAAGCCTTCCGTTTCTCTCCTGGAAAATGGTGCTTGTGGGGGATCCGCTCTACCGGCCGTTTTATGCCAAGCCGGCGTCGCGAAGGCGCTCGGATTCTGGGACGTGAGGGTAACTATTCCGCTTAATATTGCCTCCGGCGGAACTGCCGGGGGCCAAACTTTTGAAACGTTGGATAAACAGGTTTTGAGCCCCATTTCGGGTGCATCGCCGAAGTCCGCAATCCATACAGTTTGCGTTTAACGAGTCGCAACCGGAACGTTTTCGGGGCTCATTTCAAAAAGCGATCCGCCGGAGGCATCGCTGATTCGTGACAGCATGTTATCCAATGTGGCTTTGCCACCCTTACTTCAGGACACGCTGGGTGTTGAAAAGGGTTGCAAAGGCCCGAAGGTCCTGTGGGATGGCGATCCCCAATGCCTCTGCCCGTGAGAGGTTGATGCAGCGCTCCCCGCGCCTTGGGGTGGTGACGGCAAACTCGCCGGGGTCCTGGCCGTCCAGGATAAACGCGCCCAGGGTTCCCGCGTGATACCCCTGCTGGAAGCCGGAGATCGCTTCGGAGAGCAGGAGTCCGTCTTCAACCGCCCATTTCCAGAGCCCCACCTCGGGCAGGCGGTTGTTCTCAAGTGTCCAGCGCAGTACCTCTCCGGGAGGCACCTCCTCCCCCTTTTCATCCTTTACGACATGGTAGGTAATCACCACCAGGGCGTCTGCCCGGGTCTGCATTTCCCTTACAAACTGCTTCCACTCATCAAAGGTGATGGCCGCTTTGATGCCTGTGATGTTGATGGCGTTCTCCTTTGCCTGTGTTTTGATGCGTTTGAGAACCGGCAGGGAGGTGGGGCCGTTGTCGCTGATAACTGCGATGCGTGAGGCGTCGGGGAGCACTCGCTTAAGCAGGCGAATGGAGCCTTGAAACCTCTCCCGTTCCAGGCATCCGGTGACGTTGTGGCCCGGAGCCTCCAGGCTGTCCACAAAACCGTAGATAGTGGGGTCGGCATTGACGCCTGTAAAAACCACAGGCCAGGGGGTGTCTTTGAGGTGTCGTACCACAAGGCTCTGGGCATTGTCGTCGCTTGCAATGATGACATCCGGTGAGAGGCTCTTGATGAGAGCAAGGGCCTCGTCTGCCTTTGCCTGCTTCCAGGCATCATTGGTGTGTCGCTTGGTGTCCATATAGAAGGTGGTGAGGGTCAGGTTGTCCCCTTCGGTAAACCGTTCCTCTTCAAGGGCGTCGCGTATCCCTTGGTTTACCTCTGTTACCCAGGGGTATTCCGCGTGATAGCTCTGGAGGATCAGCACCCGTTTGGTCTCGGCCATGGCCGAGGAAGCGAAGCTGAGAACGAGTGTGGCCATGAGGCCAAGCAGCAGGGATCTTTTTTTCATGATCGAATCTCCAGGAAACCCAAGCGCCTTATCAGGGCACGTCGGGTGCGTTAATTAAAAGGGCACAGAAAAAAGCGGTGCCTCCTGCGGCCAAGGTGAGGGCACCTTGAAACCCCATGGCGAATGCATGGCGGATCTGATTTGTCCCGAGGAACGAGGGGCAAAGTTCATTCGCAATCTGCTTTCAAGGTGGCACACCTTGCCGCCGGAGTCTTTTTACCGATGCTTTTTACGCCGCAACCGCTCAATGGCCACGCTGATGCTGTTGCGCATTCGGCTGATGGCTTCGGCCAGCTCGCCGATCTCATCGTTGGAATCTACGTTGACGACGATGTCCAGTTCGCCAAGGCTGATGCGGTCAGCCACACTGGAGAGGTGGATGATGCGCCCGGTGGTGCGGCGGCCATAGAGGATGAAGATAAACGCGGCAAGGGCAGCGCCTAAGCCCATCACCACAAGGGTTCCCTGAAGGGTCTCTTCGGTGATGGTTCGGGTTCGTTCACGGACCGTTGTGATGCTCTTTTCAATCTCGTCTGCTTTAAAGGCAGTCCCCACAACGTACGGGGTGCCGCGTACCTTGGAGACGGACATGTACCAGCGGCTGGCTTCTCCCTTTTCATTCCAGTTGTAGAAGCCTTCGGCGGTGGTTTTGCTCTCCACGGCCGTCAGGACGTTCCAGAATGAGCCGAAGTCGGGTTGGGACTCTTTAAGGGCCGCGAGATCTTTTCCCACAAGTTTGGGTTTTACGTGGGCCCAGCTGCGCCAGATGCCGTCGGGACCGGGCAGTTCATAAAGAAAGGTGTAGCCGGAGGTGCCGATTTTCTGGATGGCGATTTTTTTGAAATAGATGTCCCGGTTAAAGTTTCGGCTGATGAGGTCGGGGTGACTGAAGAGGTACTGACGCACCTGTCGGGCGTTGGTGCGGGTCTTCTCCTGGAGGTGCCCCTGTTCGATGGTCCAGATTGCATCTGAAACCGTTTCGGTGATCTGGGTGTCCATGCGGGGCATCACCACCTGGGTGAAGTACCAGAGGCTGCCGGCGCACACCACCAGAAAGGGGATGATGGAAAAAAGGATGAATTTTCCCGTGAGGCCGATTCCCTTTCTTTTTGAGGAGGTCGCCGGGGGGTGGGGCTGCCTGGGGACTGGCTGTGGGGTCTCTGGCGCCTCCGGTTCAATGTGGATGTGATCATCCTTGGCGGTCGGGGGGGCGGTCGTGCCGCTTTGCTTGTCAAAGGCAAACCATCTCCCGCAGACCAGGCATCTGGCCTTGGCGCGGGGCTCGGTGAACGTGCTCGGGTCGACTTTGTAGCTTTTACCGCAGTGAGTGCAAATAATATCCATGGGCTTTTTTCCTTATGATGGCAGCTTTCGAATAACCGCTTCAGGTTCCGTCAAAACGCGGACGTGAGGCCTTTCTGATGAAACGGGCACGAGCGTGTGTCAGTTTGTGGCAGGGGAGGCTTTTTTTCGGGCAGCCATGGTGGGAAACATCGTGGCTGTTTTTGTCAGGTGGCCGGGAATTGTGATGCCGAGTTCTTCGGCTCTGGCCTTGTTGATGCAGGGTTGCCCGGTGCGGGGGGATGCCACGGGAAAGTCTCCGGGAGATTGACCTTCCAGGATGTAAGCGGTGATGGTGCCCACGTAGTACCCCTGTTCGTAACCTGAGATGGCGTCTGAGCAGAGGAGGCCGTCGGAGACAGCCCACGGCCAGAAGCCCATGTCGGGAAGTTTGCTGTGACGGGTGGTCCAGGCAAGGACCTCTTCGGCAGGGACGTGGGTGCCTGTGTCATCCTTCAGGGTGTGGTAGACAACCACGACAAGGGCATCTGCCCGGGTTTGGGCTTTTTTGACAAAGGCTTTCCAGGCGGAGAAGTCGTTGGTTTGAAGAGAGGCGGTGACCTCTGCCCCACTTTCCGGTGCCAGGGCTTTGATCCGCTGGACCACAGGGGCTCCGGTGGGCGACGCATCGGAGATGATGGCAAGGTGTTTGACCTCAGGGGTGATGCGCCTCAGGAAGGCAAGGCTCTCCACAAAACGTTCCCTCTCCAGGGCGCCGGTGATATTGCCACCCGGGTTTTCCCGGTTTGAGATGATGCCGTACTCTTCGGGATCGCGGTTAACCCCTGCAAAGACAAAGGCGTTGTCTGCCGCTGGCATGCGCCTTACCACGTACTTCTGGCTGTTGTCGTCCAGGGCGATGACCACCTTGGGGGCGAGGCGATCAATGGCTTCCCGGGCCATTTTGCCGACGTCCTCTTTCCACTCCGGGGAGGTGCGGCGCTTGGTGTCCATGTAAAATGACTTAAGGGTGAGGTTCTCGTCCGGAATATAGTACTCATCGGCCAGGGCGTCCCGGACACCTTCTTCTACGGAGAGATCCCATTGGTTGGAGGCATGGTAGCTGTGGAGCAGCATGACCCCTGGGGACGTTTCTCCCGGAGCAGATGCTGGTTTGATGGCCAATATGAGTAAAATCAATATTGTAGCCATGGGGGTGATGCGGGTGATGTGGCGCATTCGTGTCTCCCTGTCCGTGATAATTCGAGCTTGTGCGGATTCATAGCAAAAAGGTGTAGTATATCAGGTAGTGAAATGCCTGTTCTAATTTTAGCAAAATCAGTGCCATTGATGTCTGCGGTGAAAAACCTCCTGAAAGGTGTCCCCGGAAGAGGGCGTCGGCGCATTGCTCTGAAGGCGATGGCTTGGTTTGGAAGGCATGCGTGGGGAAGGAACCGGAATGAGCAGTCCCGGGGCAGAAATGGGAAGGTGTCGGTGTGTTGTCCTTAAAAGCGAACTGTTCTTGTGCAATGCTTTGGAATTATGGATGATAATCCTTGATGGCCGGGGTTTGTTTTTTGGGACCGGGGCGGTGAGCAGCAGAATGCTGTCTTGTGTATATATCTCTACACCTGACGGCAGGGATTTGATATAGTACGGGACTTTCCAGCCCCGATTGACATTGAGAAAAGGGCTGTGAACCGGAACTGTCAAGGGATGCCGGGCCTGCTTGGGACGGCCGCCTGGTTAATGAGTGTATGACAACCGCCGGAATCAGGGGCGGCATAACAACATCTCGGCTTGCAGCTGCGTGCGCGGAAGGGGGCTTTCGGCAGGCGCAGTTTCAATACAGTCGGGACATATGGTTTGGCTTTCATGACATACAGAGTTGCAATCAACGGATACGGTCGTATCGGGCGGTGTATTTTGCGTGCCCTTTACGAGTCGGCTCACCGGGACGACCTGGTGATTGTGGGGATCAATGAACTTTCCGATATCGAGTCCATCGCCCACCTGACAAAATACGATTCCACCCACGGGCGGTTTAACGGGGAGGTCACCTGCGAGGGGCACACCCTTATTGTTAATGGCGACCGCATTTCCGTCACCTACCAGAAAGAGCTCTCCCGCCTGAACTGGGACAAGCTGGATGTGGATGTGGTGCTGGAGTGCACGGGCAGTTTTACCCAGCGTTCCCTGGCAGAAAAGCACCTTGAGGCCGGGGCAAAGAAGGTTGTTTTTTCCTGCCCTGCCGAGCCGGATGTGGATGCCACCATTGTCTACGGAATCAACCACGATACCCTGAAAAAAGAGCACACGGTGGTCTCCAACGCTTCGTGTACCACCAACTGCATCGTGCCGGTGATCAAAACCCTGGACGAGTCCTTTGGCATTGAGAGCGGGGTCATCACCACGGTTCACTCCATGATGAACGATCAGCCGGTGATCGATGCCTACCACGATCAGGATCTTCGGAAAACCAGGAGCTCCAGCCACTCCATTATTCCGGTGAATACGGGACTTGCAAAGGGTCTGGATCGGATCATGCCTGAGCTGGCAGGGCGCTTTGAGGCCCTTTCGCTTCGGGTGCCGACCTTGAACGTTTCGGCCATGCAGCTCACCGCCCAGGTGCGGGAGAAGGCCGATGCCACCGAGGTGAACGATATCCTAAAAAAGGCGGCCAACAACGGCATGAACGGGATCCTCGGTTACACCGAAGTGCCCCTGGTCTCCTGCGACTACAACCACGACCCCCGCTCATCCGTGGTGGACGGTACCCAGACCCGTGTTTCCGGTCATACGGTGAGTGTCCTTGCCTGGTTTGATAACGAGTGGGGCTACGCCAGCCGCATGCTCGACACCACCCTGGCCTTGATGCAGGCCGAATCCTAAGTTTTCAAGATCGTCGCTTTTCTTGGCTTATGCTGCATATCCGGCTATATTGTAAGGGTATGCAGCATAGTTTTTGGGGGATACAGTGACAACTGCTTCCGCCCCTTGAAAAACGGGGGAACCTGATCTCCTATTCCTTTCGCAACACCTTTCATTCTGTTCTGGCTTTCTTTCCTATCTCTTAAGGTTCTCATTTTGTAACCGTTCAGTTCCCAAAAAGCGGCCTCCGGCGGCAAGGTGTGCCACCTTGAAAGCAGGTAGCAGATGCGTTTGCCCCTCGTTCCTCGGGTCAAATCACATCTGCCTTCAATTCGCGCACTATCTAAAGATCATTTTTCTAAACCTGTTTATCAAACGTTTCAAAAGCTTGGCCCCCGGCAGGTCCGCCGGAGGCACACGCTGAATAGTTACATCATTTTTTTGTCATCACTCCAGGCATGTGGTGAGGCTCATGAATGATCCCATGAATTCCCGGATACACGGACGTAAGCTGCAGGTCCTGCTGGACAATCTCCCGGCCCTGGTGGCCTATGTGCGGGCCGATGGAACCTACCTTTTCGTCAACAGGCAGTATGAAAAATTAAGGGCAGGGGATCGCTCGAAGTTTATGGGGAAACCCATGGGCTTTGTTCTGGGGCCTGTGGTGTATGAGAAAGTGAAACCCTTTATTGAGAAAGCTCTTTCCGGTCAGGCCGTCTCCTTTGAGGTTGAGCTACCCTTTGCCGACGGCAGGTTGAGGTGGATTCGTGTGGAGTACAAACCGGACATTGATGAAAAGGGTGACGTAAAAGGATACCTTGCCCTTGGGACGGATATCACGAGGTTGAAGGTGTCCGAGCAGTCCCTTAAAGAGAGTGAACGGCAGTACCGACAGCTTTTTGAGCTGGCCCAGGAGGGAATCTGGGCCATCGATTCCGATTTCGTGACCACCATGGTCAACCCGGCCATGGCGAAAATGCTGGGGTATGGGGTCATGGAGATGATTGGAACGAAACTCTTTGATTTCATGGATGAGAGGGGCCGGGAGTTTGCTGCTGGCATTGTCGAGGGGCAACGACACGGCACCGGAGAGCAGCACGACTTTGAGTTTATCCGTAGGGGCGGGGAGATGGTGTACACCACCATGGAGCTGTCTGCCATTTATGGGGATGACGGAAAATACGCGGGGGCCATTATTGGGGTGGTCGATGTCACCTACCGAAAAAAGGCCGAGGAGGAACGGGAACAGCTGGAAAAGCACATGGTGCAGATCCAGAAAATGGAGGCCATCGGGACCCTGGCCGGCGGCATTGCACACGACTTTAACAACATACTTTCCGTGGTGGTTGGATTTACCGAACTGGCCTGTGAAGATGCCCGGGAGGGCTCGAATCAGCTGGAAAACCTGCGGGAGGTTTTGTCGGCAGCCCAAAGGGCCCGGGACCTGGTGTCTCAGATCCTCACCTTTGCCCGGCAGGGGGATGTGGCGGTGCGGCCCGTTCGGTTCTCGACCATCTTGAAAGAGGCCCTGAAGTTCTTGCGTTCAACCCTTCCCTCCACCATTGAAATAACCACCCGTCTCACCACCGAAGCCAACGTGATGGCCGACCCCACCCAGTTGCACCAGATCATCATGAACCTGGGAACCAATGCCGGGCATGCCATGGCAGGCGGCGGGGTCCTTGATGTCTCCCTCGAGGAGGTGGAACTCGATTCCCGGAAGGTGCGGCATGCCCCGGAAGTGACGCCGGGCCGGTTTTTGAGGCTGCAGATCTCCGACAACGGATGCGGCATGGACCCTTCCATCGTCGAGTCGATATTCAATCCCTATTTTACCACCAAAGAACAGGGAGAGGGCACGGGGTTGGGGCTCTCTGTGGTGAAGGGCATCGTGGATCAGATGAACGGGTTGATTGAGGTGTCGAGCCTTCCGGGGGAGGGGAGCCGTTTTGATGTGTTTCTGCCCATCCTGGAGTGGGAGGCCAGGGAGGAGGAAGGGGACGGAGAAGACGTGGCCGGCGGGGACGAACGGGTTCTCTATGTGGACGATGAACCGGCCATCACGATCATCGGCAAGGGGCTCCTAGAAATGATCGGATACAAGGTGGATATCTGTGAAAGTGCCCTGGAAGCCCTGGAGATGATTAGAAAGGACCCGGAGGCCTTTGATGTGGTCATCACGGATCTCACCATGCCCAGGATGCGGGGCGACACCCTTGCCCGTGAAATCATGGTCATCCGCTCCGATCTGCCTGTGATCCTCTGCACCGGCCAGGATTTTCCCCTGGCTGAGGAGCACTTGAAAAAGATAGGGGTGTCGGCCCTTCTGAAGAAACCCCTGGGGCGGACGGCGCTGGCCAGGACGGTTCGGGAGGTGTTGGATAAAAACAGGTAATAGGTGATGGGATATAGGTTGAAACAGCAGGGGGGATGGCGAAAGTCTGAAGGTGTGAAAAAATTGGAGCTAAGCCGGTTGATAGTGAATGGTGAGTGGTGGCAAACAAGGGCATAGGTGAGAGGGTATAGGTTATAAAGGCAAGGCCGATGGCGAAAGGTAAAAAAATAACCGATTACCTCTTATTTGCAGCCATGGGTTTTTGCAGTGTCCACGGTTTGGTGGTATGTGCCACACCAATGCCTGTCCATTTCAGGCTCAAATTCCACCAATACCCTTGGAATTACGGCGGTGCCGTAGGATGGGCAAAGGTAGTGCCGTGCCCATCACGAGTGGTGATAACGTTCGATGGTGGAAGAGGATGTCGGGCTGCCAATATTTCGGTTAATATGATCAATGGAGGTCAATCGACCAATGATGGGCATGCTTCGCGCTTTGCCCATCCTACAGGGTTCCAACAGTCTCGACCTGACAGGGTACGCGCGGCGTAAAACCTATCCATTGGTCAATCAAATGTTGCTGAAAAAAGAGGGTAATCAGAAAATAAATATGGGCTAACTATTGGCAATAGTGAATGGTGTGGTGAAAGATAAGGGCGAACGGCCAAACAAATGGCTGAGGGCTAATGAGATGGGACGATGGCGTGATTCATGGGAGTCACGCCTTTTTTTTGAAAAGGGCTCCTTGGGGCTGCTCGCCACCCCGTCAGCGAATGTGATCGACCCGAGGAACGAGGGGCGGGAGCATTCGCAACCCGCTTTCGAGGTGGCCCACCTCGCCGCCGGAGGCTTGGCTTTTTGCCTTACTCCGTTCCTCTGCCGAAGGGGATGCCGAGTTTTCGCAGGCGGTGTCTGAGGGTGCTGGGGTGCATGCCCAGGAGGGCTGCGGCGCCGTCGCTTCCTTGGATTTTCCCGTTGGTCTGTTTCATGACCCTGACGATGTGTCGGGCGATGACGCTGTCGAGGAGGGTGGGGCCGTCGAGGGGGAGGGGCGTTTTTTCTGCCGCCGGAGGCTGGCTTGCGGTTACCTCGGAGAAGGAGAGGGGGGTGTCGCGGTCTCCGGAGTAGTTACGGATGATAGCGCGTTCCACAATGTTTTCCAGCTCCCGGACATTGCCCGGCCAGTGGTAGTCCTGAAGTCTTTCCATGGCCCCGGGTGCCGGAACCGGCCTGTAGGGCAGTTTCATTTCATGGCTCTTTTTTTCAATGAAGTGGTTCACCAGGGCCGGGATGTCGGCTTTTCTCTCCCGCAAGGGGGGGATCACCACGGGAAAGACGCTGAGCCTGAACCAGAGGTCATGTCGGAAGGTGTTTTCCTTGACCATGGCCTCCAGGTTTCGGTGTGTGGCAGCGATGATCCGCACGTCCACCTGAACCGTTTCGGTTCCTCCCACCCGCTCGAACTCTTTGGTTTGAAGGACCCTCAGCAGTCTCACCTGGGCTGCCTGGGGCAGTTCGCCGATTTCATCCAAAAACAAGGTCCCGCCGTGGGCCCTTTCGAACCGGCCTCGCTTCCGGGACAGGGCGCCGGTGAAGGCCCCTTTTTCGTGACCGAAGAGCTCACTGTCCAAGAGGCTCTCCGGAATGGCCCCGCAGTTGACCTTGATAAAGGGGCCTGATGCCCGCCCGGAGTTGTAGTGAAGGGCATTGGCGATGACCTCTTTTCCCACCCCTGTCTCCCCAAGCAGAAGCACCTGGCTGTCCAGGGGAGCCACCTGCCTGACTTTTTCCATCACATCCCGCAGTCCGAAGTTCTCTCCGATGATGGTGTCCCCGCTCATGCGGTGGAGCTCGCTGGTCAAAAATCGGTTGTCGTCTTTGAGCATCTCCTGGAGGCGCAGCACCTCCTGATACATGAGGGCGTTGCTCATGGCCACGGCAAAGGGGTCGTGGAGAAGGGAGAGGAGGCGTGCGTGCTCTTGGGTGAATTGACCCTCCTTCATGTTGCTGACCACCAACACCCCTAATCGGTGGGTTTTGGTGCTGAGGTGAAGGACTGCAGACGAGAAATCTGGCCTGATGCCCAGATGGTTCGCCACCCGAAGGGCCACCGGGTTGTCACTGGCCCGGGTGTTGAGAGTGCTCTCTCCTTCCTGGGTTTCGATAAAGGACACCTCGTGTTGGGAGACGGGGACAACCGTTTCCGGAGGCATCAAGGGGAGTCCGGCTTGGGCCACGTTGCGGATGCAGGGCATGGAGGGGTCCAGGTAGTTCAGGTTGATGTTTTCTGCCGGCATGTACCGCTGCAGGAAGGCGAGGCTGTCCTTGAGAGCTTCGACGATGTCGATGCTTCCGCAGATAGCCAGGGTGCCCTGGTGAAAGAAGCTGATGTCATCTGCCTGGGTCATGTTTGGGGCTCCATAACGGGATGGGTTGGTGAGGTATCGAACGTGGTCTGTGGGCTGCTTGCTGGCCGCAAGAGGTGGCGTGCGAACCCAACGTGTCATATGCGATATATACAGGGGTAAAGTTTCGTATGCAACACTTTAAACGTGTCGTATGTGGTACTTGGTTTTCGCGTTTGCTTGTAACGTATTGGAACAATGAGGTTTAGAAAGCTGGCACGCTTCTGGCTATAGAGAAGGGGGTCGATGAAGGTTTTACAGGAAAAACCATCCGTCACTCCCGGGTGACAGTCGGCAGCAAGCCCGGGGAAGTGCGGAACCTGCTCCGTCTTTCGGCTGCGATGATCCCCCCCAGTTTCAGGGCGGTCGATGGCGTGGTCAGGTTTTTCTCTTTCCCGGGTCTTTTTCGACCATGAGACGTGGCGTACGGATGTCCGAGCAGATCGCAGAGCCATGGAGCAGGACACATGAATTGCAGAGAAGAGATCACGGTAAGGTTGACGGATTTAAGCAGTGGTCACAAGGTCCCCCTGCTCTTTACCCGTTTTTGCAAGGGGGCGTGGGCAGGGAGCAGCTGCGGGCTGTACCGGAATGAACGCATAGAAAACGACTGGGCTGTGTCCATTGAGTGGTCCCAGGTGAAAGATCCTGAAGAGATGAAGTCTCAGAGAGACTGGTTGGTGTGGGCCCTGGAAGACCTGGGGCATGTCCACTGCAACTTTTGGAAGAGAGATGTGAGTGGTGAATAGTCATTCGTGAGTCGCGAATGGTGCTTGGTAAAGAGAGGCGAAAGGCTACGGGCGCAGCCCGTCAGCAAATGTGAACGACCTGAGGAACGAAGGTCGAAAGCATTTGCAAACCTGGGGTCCAGGGGATCATCCCCTGGCCGCCGGAGGCTGAATTTAATTTAAACAGGAACAGAGAATGATGAATCGAAAAGGGAAGATAACAATACGGGCGGCAGCCCTGCTTCTGGTGGGCCTGGCTTCGGCTTTTGCCCTTGCCGGCTGCTCGGAGAGTGAAGCGAACAGAATCGCCGAGACCCAGGCGGTTCGCCCGGTCAAGACGGTCACCCTGGCCGGTGCCGAGGACAGTGCGTCGTGGACTTTTCCGGGGGTGGTTCGGTCGTTAAGGGATGTGGAGCTCTCGTTTCGGGTGGGCGGGCCGGTGGTTGAGCTTACCGTGGACCGGGGCCAGAAGGTTCGCAAAGGGGAGGTGATCGCCCGTATCGATTCCCGTGATTTTGAAGTGGCCGTGGAGACCCTTAAGGCCAACCTTGCCGTCTCCGAGGCCCAGTTGAAAGAGGCCGGGCGGCAGTACAAACGCTATGAGACGCTAAGCGCCAAGAACGCGGCCGCCCAGGCCACCTTTGACAGCATTATTGCCTCCTATGAGGTGGCCCAGGCCAGTGTGGATGCAGCCGCCAAACGCCTGGAAGAGGCTAAAAACAGCCTTGCCGACACCACCCTTATCGCGCCCTTTGACGGGTATGTTCACCAGAAATACATCGATAACCACGAAACGGTGGCCCAGGGGCAGCCCGTGGTCTCCCTCGTGGACCTCGACAACATGGAGGTGGAGGTGGCCATTCCCGAAGGGCTCCTCTCCATCACCCGTGAAGTGGGCAGCTACCTGTGCCGGTTTGATGCCCTGCCGGGCGAAACTGCTGCTGCGACCTTCAAAGAACTCTCCAAAAACCCCAACCCCTCCAACCGCTCCTACCCCCTCTACCTTACCCTTGACGGCAACAGCGACCATCGGGTCAGGCCTGGAATGGCTACGGAAGTAACCATGACAGCCCCGCGCAAAGAGGCCGGGTTCCTTGTTCCGGAAACCGCCGTGGTGAATACCTCCCAAGCCGGTACCTTCATCTGGATGGTGGATGAGACGGAGATGGCGGCAAGGCAGGTGACGGTGAGCCTACTCGGGGTGACCCCGTCCGGGCTCCGTATCGACGGCCCCCTTAAAGAGGGCATGGTGGTGATCGCCGCCGGAGCCCGCGGTCTTTCCGACGGGCGCAGGGTGCGACTGCTGCCGGAGCCCAGCCCCACCAATGTCGGCGGGGAACTGTAACAAAACAGAAATTTGCCTCCGGCGGCCAGGGGATTTTTAGCCTAAGTGGCTTCGCCACCCCTGCACCCCATAAGGCGAATGCGCAACGGGTGCCGGTTTACGGGGCACCTCGAGTCCGCATTCGCGTCACGTGTGACGCTGTCCGTAGTGTTTCACAAGCGCATACGTTGTAGCCGAGTCAACTCCATGAGCTGGCACTTATTTCATTTGCGTCAGCATTTATGGTTCCATTCGTATCAGCTACGGGCGCAGCCCGTCAGCAAATGTGACGTACCCGAGGAACGAGGGGGCGGAGCATTTGCGAACCTGGGGTCAAGGGGCTCAGCCCCTTGCCGCCGGAGGCTTTTTTATTTAGATAAAGGGAAGATGGGATGAAACTACCCGATTTTTCGTTACGTAATCAGACAACCGTGATTTTTGCCATGGTGCTCCTGTTTTTGGGCGGCATCTGGGGCTATTTTCGCCTGGGCAAACTGGAAGACCCGGTCTTCACGGTGAAAACGGCCATGGTGATGACCGTTTACCCCGGGGCCTCTCCCCATGAGGTGGAACAGCAGGTGACCCGGGTGATCGAGGAGGCGGTCCAGGGTGCCGATGAGGTGAACAAGGTGCGGTCCGAATCCCGTGCCGGCCTTTCCCTGGTCTATGTGGACTTGAATGAGTGGATCCGCTCGGATGAGCTTCAGCAGCTATGGGACATGCTGAGGCGCAAGGTGGGGGCCAGCCGGGATCAGTTGCCCGAGGGCGCTCTTTCCCCTGTGGTGATGGACGACTACGGGGATGTGTACGGGCTGTTTATGGCTCTTTCCGCCGACGGGTACTCCATGGCGGAGCTCAAGGAGTATGCCGATTATATCCGGCGTGAGCTGATGCTGGTGGAGGATGTGGAGCGCATCACCCTTTACGGGGTTCAGCCGGAGGTGGTGACCATCGATGTCTCCCGGGCCAAGTGCGCCACCATGGGGATTGCGCCGTCGCGCATTGCAGGGATGCTTTCGTCCCAGAACACCATGGTTCCCGCCGGGGCCATGGATGTGGGCAGCCTTCGGGTTCGCATTCAGCCCTCGGGGGCTTTTGGTTCCGCCGAGGAGGTCGGTGAGCTGGTGGTCCAGGGTGAAGGGGAGGAGCAGGTGCTCCTGAAGGATGTGGCCACCATCACCCGGGGGTACCAGGAGCCGGCCGAGCCCATGATGCGGTTTAACGGCACGCCGGCCATTGGCATTGCCGTCTCCGCAGCGGGCGGGGCCAACGTGGTGACCATGGGAGAGGCGGTGAACAAGCGTCTTGACGAGCTCATGGACGGACTGCCCGTGGGGATTACCCTCGACAAGGTCTACTATCAGTCCGATTTTGTGAAGGAGAAGATCCAGGGGTTCATGATCAACCTGGCCGAGTCCGTGGCCATCGTCATGGGTGTCCTTCTCGTGACCATGGGGCTCAGGAGCGGGCTTATCATCGCCGCCAACCTGATCCTCTCCATCATGGGTACGTTTCTGGTGATGCTGGTTTGGGGCATTGATCTGCAGAAGATCTCCCTGGCCGCTCTTATTCTGGCCATGGGCATGATTGTGGACAACGCCATTGTGGTGGCGGATGCCGGGCTGGTGAACCTGCAAAAAGGGATGAAGCGGCTTCCCGCCATTGCGGACCCGGCCCGTCAGAGTGCCGTGCCCCTGCTGGGTGCCACGGTGATCGCCTGCCTGGCTTTCTTTCCCATCTACATGGCCCCCACCAACACCGGTGAGTTCTGCGCCAGCCTGTTTCAGGTGGTGGCCATTGCCTTGCTCTTCAGCTGGGTCCTCTCCATGACCCAGACCCCGGTGTTCTGTTACCGGTTTCTCACGGTTCCCAAGGGGAAAGGGGGCAGCGAGCTGCATACCGGTGCGTCGTATCGTATCTATCGCAGGCTGCTGGACCTGGCACTGAAGCACCGCGTGGCGACCCTGGCCCTTATGGTCGGGCTGCTGGTGCTTGCCGGTGCCGGCATGGGGGTGGTGGAAAAACGCTTCTTTGCCGACGCCGACACAAATCAGTTTGTGGTGGACTATCGGCGTCCTGAAGGCTCAAGCATCGTGTCGGTCTCCGAGGACCTGGTCAAAGCCGAGGTGTATCTCCTTGCACAGGAGGGCGTCACCGGTGTGGCTACCTGTATCGGGCAGGGGCCTCCCCGCTTTATGAACTCCGTGAACCCGGAACCGAAACTGGCCAACTACGGCCAGTTGATAATCAATGTGGATGATTACCGAACCATCAACGCCAGGATGGAGGCGCTGGGAGTCTGGTTTGCGGAGAACCTCCCCGAAGGGGAACCCCATATCACCAAGTACATCAGCGGTCCCAAGGCCGACTACCGGGTGGAGGCGCGCTTTACGGGGCCCGATCCTGCGGTGCTGCGCTCCCTTTCGGAACAGGCCAAGGCGGTGATGCGCGACAACCCCAACGCCATGAATGTCTGTGACGACTGGCGCGAAAGAGCCCTGGTGTGGGAAGCGCTCTATGCCCAGAACAAGGGCCGCCGGGCTGGTGTCGAACGAACGGATCTGGCCCGGGATCTGCTGGGGGGGACCGATGGTCTCACCGTGACCCATTATCGGGAGAAGGACGACCTTATTCCCGTGAAGGTGACCTACTCGTCTCCGGATCAGACAGACCTGTCTGCATCACCCGTGTGGGGGACGTCCGCCACCGGTGTTCCTGTGGCCCAGGTCACCGAAGGCAACAGCTTTGCGTGGGAAGACCCCGTGATTCGAAGGTATGATCGGCGCCGGGTGATTCGTGCCCAGTGCGACCCTGTTGGAACCTTGACCTCCGATACCCTGCTGGGGGAGATCCGGCCGGCCATTGAAGCCATTGCCTTACCAGACGGCTACACCCTGGAGTGGGAAGGGGAGTACGAACTCTCCAAGGATGGAAACGAAGGGGTTCAGGCCTTTTTGCCCATGAGTCTCATCGCCATGGTCATGATTCTGGTGGCCCTGTTTAACGGCATCAGGCAGCCCCTGATGATCATCGTCACTCTGCCGCTTGCCCTGGTGGGCATGGCAGCCGGCCTTCTTCTCTTTGGGCAGCCCTTTGGCTTTCTTGCCATGCTGGGGGCGTACAGCCTCATCGGCATGATGATTAAAAACGCAGTGGTGTTGATTGATCTCATCGATGAAGACATCCGGGACGGCATCGCCCCCCTTACGGCGGTGAAAGAGGCCTCTATAAGCCGCATGCGGCCGGTGATGATGGCCTCCATTACCACCATATTCGGTATGATTCCCTTGATCTTTGATGTGATGTTCATCTCCATGGCAGTGACCATCATGATGGGCCTGGCTTTTGCCACAGTTCTCACCCTGTTGGTGATTCCCGTGCTGTACACGCTCTTTTTCAGAATTCAGACCCGCAGGGCAGACGTAAATGTGGAGGTGGCATCGTGATGAAGCGATGGAAGATGGTGGTGTTATGTGCCGTTGCTGCGACATTGGTTTTACCGGGCAGCGGATTTGCGGCACCAGCCAAGGCCGGTATTGAAGAGGTTGTCGCGGAAATCCTTCGCAGCAACCCCGCCGTGGTGGGGGCAGATGCGGAGCTTGCAGCAGCAAGGGAGGCTCTCACCAGTGCCAGGGCCGATCGGTTGCCCTCGCTTTCAGCCGGGTACTCCTGGACGGAACACAACAACACGCCCATTCAGAAAAGTGCGGGGGGGGATATCCCCGTGGGCCACAAGGAGCAGTCGGGCTGGGACATCCAGCTGGTGCAGCCCCTTTTTTCAGGGTATGCCCTGAAATCAGCCCATGAGCTGGCAAAGCTCGGGGTGGATGCCGAGGAATTGGATCGCATGGAAACCCTCCAGCAGCTCTCCTTGTCTGCGCGGCAAGCCTGTCACCGGCTGCTTCTGGCGGAACGGCTTCTGGCTGTGGCCAACGACGAAGTGGCCTCCCTCACCGACCACAAGCGGGTGGCCCTTCTGAATTATGAGCAGGGGCTGATTCCCAGAAACGACCTCTTGAAGTCCGAGGTGGCCCTTGCCGAGGCTGTTCAGAACCGGGACCGGGCCGAATCTGAAAAAGAGAAAGCCCGTATTGCCATCAACCGCCTTATGAACCGCAAGCCTTCCAGCCCCCTGGCCCTTGAGGATGTGCATGCGCCTCCCGTCTGGGCGCAGAGCGGGGAGGAGTTGGAAGAGCTGGCCGTTGCACGGCGTCCCATGGTGACCCTTTTGCGGCTCGGGCTTCGTCAGGCCGACCTGGGAGAGACCATGGCCAAAAGCGGGTACTACCCCAAGGTTGAGCTGGTGGGGCGCTACGGTAAAAACGGGGATGCGCCTTATCCCGATGAGAATGAGTTTACCCACACCGATTCGGCCAGTGTTACTCTTCAGGCCTCCTGGACACTCTGGAACTGGGGCAAAACAGGGGCCGGTGCCGCCGAAAAGGCACAGCGCAAAAGGGCCGTACAGGCCGCTCTGGTGGACGCCGAAGCCGCCGTTCGTCAGGATGTGCAAAACACCCTTCTTGACCGGTCCGTGGCCCTGAAGAACATCACCACGGCGGAGCAGGCCCGGGAGCAGGCGTTGGAGAACTGGCGCATCACCAAGGTGCAGTACGACCAGCAGGTGGCCACCTCCACCGATGTCATCGATGCCCGGAGCTACCAGACCTCTGCCGATTCCAACTATTACCAGGCCCTGTATGCCTACATGGACTCCCTTGCGGTGCTGGATTATGCCACAGGCAAGCCAGCCGCTACTTTCATGGGCGACGTTCCTTAGTTTAAAACCCGTTGAGGGCTGGATGTAGATGTGTTTCGTCTCCGGATATTCAGGAATTCCCATATTTACGACAGCGTTTCCAGCTGTCGTCTTTCGGTTCTGAAAGGCCTGAACACACCTTTCGGAAGGCAAGTCCCCTGGTGAAGCAGGGAGGAGGTGCGGTTCAGGCCCCTCCCTGTTTTAAACAGCCAGGGAATGTTTCGAGATTGGATGAATATTGCCCTCACTGATGGATCGTGATATTTTAACCGAAGATCGTAATAAGAGTTGTTTATTCAGACCTGTATGCTTGTTTTTTGTGGTTTGTTGATTTGTACCCCACGATGTGATGTGCCTGAAGCATCACCGAACAGACAAAGACACCGCGTTATCGTATCCGCACTGGGCGAGATCGCCGGAGCAGATTGTTGTCACCCTTCGAAATACCACAGCTCAGCTGAACTCAGCCATTTTTCACGCCTGACGAGACCGGTACCGAACCGGCCCCCTGAAATAAAAGATGCGCATTGACGTGTTTGTCTCAAAATGGCAGGCATGCCTGCCCGAACTGAATTTGTCTTTACTGTGGTTTCTCCTGAAAGGTGCTGCGATTTGGCGATACAGACAAAGATGACTCCTTGAATTAGTAACGGTACCCTCCATGATAAAAATATTAGCCTCGAAATCCATTGTCGGCTCCCTGGTTCGCTACTTATTTTATGCTCTATTGGCAGGGGGCATGGTCCTTTGTGTAACCTGGGAAGCGCAGCATGTCGCCTTCGCAAATCGTTTTGGCGAAAACTCATTATTGGAATACCTCCAGGTTGTTATTCTCCTTTTTGCCGCGTTGTCTGCGTATCTCGCCGGTTACTTCAATGCGTCCCGGTCGACCCTTTCCCAAATGCATGTGGCAGCAGCCTGTATCGCCTGTGTGCGGGAGTTTGACTTTGCCCTGGATCGGTATCTTTTCGACGGCGCATGGCAACTCCTGGTCTGTTTGATCTTACTTATCGCGGGCCTTATGGCCTGGCAGCATCGGGGTGAGTTCAAAGAGACCCTCCTCGATTTTCTGCAACGGCCAAGCTTTGGACTCATGGTCGGAGGCTTTATAACGGTTTTCGTTTTTTCGCGACTCCTCGGGCGGCAGGTTCTCTGGCGGGCGATCATGGGGGACAACTACATGCGGCTTGTGAAAACGGCGGTGGAGGAGAGCACCGAGCTCCTTGGCTACACCCTGATTTTTATCGGCACCCTGGAGTTCCTTCGCGAGGCCATTTTTGTCGGCGAAACCGCGAAGGCTACGTCAACCCATGCACCAGTGGCAGCACAGCAGGGGGAACGTCGTCTCACTCCGATTCATCATCCTCGGAGGCGACGTGGTGAGACGATGTTTCATTGAAAAGAAGGATGTGGCAACCGGAAAGTTTTCGGGGCTCATTTCAAAAAGCGACCCGCCGGAGGCATAGCTGAATAGTTACCATTGAACAATCAATACAAAGGGGGCTGGTTTATAGGCGTGAGGCCCTCTTTTTTGCCGGTCGCATTTAATCATCTATAATGATTGAGACGTTATGGATTGACGGGGAGGGGTGCCGGTTTCGGGGCCCTCCCTGTTTTGTTCTGGGCCGGTGGTATGGATATAGCGATTGATCAAGGACGGTGAAATGGGATAAACTGTATTTTCAGAAACAAAGAGTGGCTGTGTGCACTCCGCCCCACTAAAGCATGGTGCCAACCCGACGTCAGAACCCATCGACAAGAGCGGAGGGATAGCGATGACGCAGGAACAGACGACCATACGCCGGATGGATAAGGAAGACCTGGCCATTGCCATCTCATGGGCCGGCCAGGAAGGGTGGAACCCGGGAATTCACGACGGGGCCTGCTTTTACGCCTGCGACCCCGAAGGGTTCTGGCTTGCCGAGGTGGATGGAGAACCCGTGGCGATTCTCTCCTCTGTCAGGTATGCCCCCAATATCGGGTTTATGGGGTTTTACGTGGTCCGTCCGGACTGCCGGGGGATGGGCGTTGGGCGCGTGGTGTGGAAGCAGGGGATGGAAGCCCTTGCCGGGTGCACCATTGGCTTGAATACCACCACCTCCTGTGAGTCCATGTACAAGAAGATGGGGTTCAATACCGCCCATCGCGTTATCCGCTATCGTGGTGGGGCCGGTGGCGTTCTTCAGGCCGATCCCTATCTGCTTCCCTTGACCGACATCCCCTTTGATCGTGCCGTGGCCTTTGATTCCACCTTTTTTTACGGCAAACGAGAAGCCTTTCTCGCCTCATGGATCACCCGGCCCGGGGTCATCGCACTGGGTATCCTCCAGGATGGGCACCTCGCCGGTTACGGCGTTCTGCGCCAGGCTTGGGACGGGTTTCGCATCGGCCCCCTCTTTGCCCTGAACCCCGCCCACGCTCACCGGCTCTACATCGCTTTGAAAGCCTATGGCGGTGAAGGCCCAGTCTACATGGATGTTCCGGATACCAACACCAATGCCCTCACCCTTGCAGAAGAGTTCGGCATGGAACCTGTGCAGGAGACGGTGCGCATGTTTCATGGCCACCCACCCTTGCTTCCCCTCTCCGGCATCTACGGCATGACGTCTCTGGAATTGGGATAGGAAGGCGTGCCTCCGGCGGCAAGGTGTGCCACCTTGAAAGCGGATTCGCGAATGCTCCCAGCCCTCGTTCCTCGGGCTGATCTCATTCGCTGACGGGCTTCGCCCGTGGGGCTTTCAAGCTGAGATGGTTGGTTCGGACTTTTTGGGGGTCGGAACAGAGAGGGATAAGCAAAAGAGGGCCATATCCTGACGGATCTGGCCCATTTTTTGCGAACTTATTTGAGCCTGGGGTTTCGGTCTATGAGGATTTTATGCAGTGTGAGCCTGATGTAGGATGGGCAAAGGGTGTGCCTTGCCCATCAAGGGTGGTGACAACTGACTATACCTGAGGCCGTGTGTGGGGAGGCGAGGTTTTGATAGAGAAAAGAAGTGGCGGTTGATTCGCTGAAATGATGGGCACGCTTCGCGCTTTGCCCATCCTACAGGGTTCCAGCAGTACCCACCGTACAGGGCTTGTTGCGTCACAACCTGCTTATTGATCGATGAAACCCAGGGTGAAAAAGAATGCTATTCAGACTGCTTTTACGGTTACCATGTATGTGAATAACGCAGGGGAGAGGCTACAAATAAAAAGGGCGTGATTCGAAAGAATCATGCCCTTTTTAGTTACCAAACCGTTTGCTGATGACGTTACTTATCCGCTGAGATTCTTGTAACACCATTTGTTTTTACGTCAGCTTCATGTCACGGGCGAAGCCCGTCAGCGAATGTGAATTGCCCTGAGGAACGAGGGGCTATGAGCATTCGCGAACCTGGGGTCAAGGGGCTGCAGCCCCTTGCCGCCGGAGGCCAAGCTTTATTTGTGCTTTGTAAAGTAGAGCACCAGGCTTTTGCCCATGACCGGGTTCAGGAGTCTGTCCATGAACTTGGAAATTTTGGGCTGGGAGAGGATGTCCCACTCCAGGAATCGCTTGTAGAGGTTCACCGCCCAGTGATCTTCGCGGGTCGGCCCCACGGCGCATTTGAGCCACCAGTAGGGGGCGTGGATGCTGTGGGCATGGTGGGCGTTCCAGTAGGTGGCGCCCTGCTTTTCGATGAGGTTCACCAGGGGCTTTTTCTTGTAGATGCGCACGTGGCCCATGTTGGCGTTGAAGTACTCGTCGGAGAGCATCCAGCAGATTTTCTCGGGCCAGAAGCGGGGCACGCTGACCACGAGGTTGTGGCCGGGTTTGACAACCCTTAAGAGTTCTTTGGCAGCGGCACTGTCGTTGGGGATGTGCTCCATGACCTCCGAGCAGAGGACGATGTCGAAGCTGTTGTCCGCAAAGGGGAGGTTGGTGATGTCGGCCATGGTGAAGGCCCAGGATCCGCCTTTGTGAGCGCCCAGGTGGTCGTGGAACTGAAGGCGCTTGACGCCCTGAAGCATGTCTTCGTGGCTGAGGTCTGCACCGATGGCGGTGACCTTTTCGTACTCGTAGGCAGCGCTGATGTGGCGGCCGGGGC
The DNA here is from genome assembly GCA_942491485.1 of Desulfolunaceae bacterium. Classification (GTDB taxonomy): domain Bacteria; phylum Desulfobacterota; class Desulfobacteria; order Desulfobacterales; family Desulfolunaceae; genus Desulfoluna. The sequence continues at coordinate 232,220 of CALOAX010000001.1, forward strand.
CGCAGCCGATATCCAGGATACGGTAACCGGGTTTGACGTCGAGGATGTTAAATCTTACGGTGATCACGGATGGCCTCCCTGTATGCTGCCACGGTCTGCTCGGCGGCGTTTTTCCACGTAAACTGTTCCTGAACGCGCTTGTAACCTGCTTCGCCCAGCTCTTTTGCCTTTTCGGGGTTGTCCAGAAGTTCGCAGATGGCCTCGGCAAGGGCCTCAGGATTTTGGGGCGGAACCATCAATGCCGCATCACCCGCCACTTCGGGGAGAGCCCCGCCGGTGGTGCTGATGACGGGAATGCCGCTGGCCATGGCCTCGCCCACGGGCAGGCCGAAGCCTTCGTAGACGGAAGGGACCACGGCGATGGACGCCTTGGCGTAATGCTCCCGGAACTCTTCGTTGGAGACCCTGCCGGTGAAATCGATGAGATGGCCGATATCAAGCTTCTTCACGAGCTTCTCGATGCCGCCGCCCTCTTTGGGGGTGCCGATGACGGTGAGGCGGATCTCCCTCTCCTTGCTGATGGCGTGCACCGCCTGAAGGAGGTAGTAGAGCCCTTTCAAGGCTTGATCCGCGCTGTTGGTGACAATGAGGCGGTTCGGCTCTCTCTGGATGTGGGGCAGGGGGTAGAAGAGTTCGGTGTTGATGCCGTTGGGCACCACATGGAACCGGTCCCCCGGCACGTTGAACTCTTCAAGGATATCGCCCTTGGAGAAGTCGGAGACGGTGATGAATTTGGGCAGGCGTTTGACCACCCGCTTTTGCATGTTGATAAAGGAGTACCACCTGAGGTGCTTCAGTTTTTTCCAGAAGCTTCGCACACTTTTGACCGCAATCTGGCGATCCCGTGTGATGGGGTGGTGAATGGTGGCCACGGTGGGCACCAGGCGACTCAGGGCCCAGACGCCGTAGGAGAGGCTCTGGTTGTCGTGGATGATGTCAAACTCGTGTACGCGGTTTTTCAGGTGGCCGTATGCACGGTAACCAAACGTCTCAGGCTCCGGGTACCCCATGGTGGAGATGCTGAGCCACTCCATCAGGTTGATGGGGTTTTTCAGTTCGGAAGCGGTGGGGACCCGGAACGGGTTTTCCGGGTTGTAGAGATCGAGGCAGTCCAGCATGGTGAGCTTGGCGGGGAAGTGGAGAAGGGGGTCGGGAGGTCCGGCAACCACTTCCACATGATGGCCCAGGTCGGTAAGGGCACTTGCGAGGTTCCTCACATAGACACCCTGGCCGCCGCAATGGGGGTTGCTCCGATAGCTGATCATACAGATGCGCAATGGACGGTTTGAATTGCTTGTCATACCGCCACCTCCAACGAATATTGCCTGACTGCCAAACACATAACACACTCCTCACCTTCTGTGGGTTTCGGTGGAACCGACCCCAGGGTACTGCAATTAATCCGGATGTCTTTCAGACCTCAAGGCGCAGGTGTGAACCGTGCCGGATGCATAAGAAACTATACTTACCCAACGCCCTGAAACGAGGTCAAGCACTTTTTAGCTTGTGGTAAAAATGGTCGGCAAAACTATCAATGATAGCTAAAAGAAGCACCTGTAATATAATGATGGGTTGGGCACCGGTTCGTGCTCTCCTTACAGAGTCGACCCAGCCCTGATTGCTGTAAATAACCCGTCAAAAAGGTCGGCTGCTCTGTCCCGTTCGGTGAGGCATTTTGAAATCGGGTTGCGCTGCACGTTGCTTCTCGGGTAAGGTTTCAGCAGTTACGTCTGCAGCTCTGATGCCTTGCATATAAGCGCACGCGCCCGTGAAATATCCGGGTCGGTCGGACGCGGCGCCCCCCTTGTTTTTGGTGCAGCGTGTGTGCGAGACCCCTTGTATACAACCATTCCCTCCGGAGAGACGAATCCGGTTTTTATGCTTTGAAACCAACCTGATAATCAAGGACATGCTGATGAAAAATCCCATCGATGCTTACTGGAAAACACGCCTGGAGTCCGTCAAAGAAAATCTTGAAGCAAATAACTTTACGGCGTTTGTCGCCGATACCCCGGAAGATGTGAAAGCCATCGTGGAAAAGGAGATCCTTGCCAAATCCCAAGGCAAGACCATTTCCTGGGGCGGGTCTCTTACCCATGTGGAGACCGGGCTCTACGAGATGCTGAAAAATCGTGAGGATCTCGACGTTCTCGATACCTACGACAAAAAGGGCTACACCCCTGAAGAGGTGCTGGAAAGAAGGCGCCAGTCCCTTCTCTCCGATATATTTGTTACCGGCACCAACGCGGTCATTGAAGACGGGTACCTTGTCAACCTCGACATGATCGGCAACCGCATCGCGGCCCTCACCTTCGGCCCGAAAGAGGTTATCATTCTGGTGGGTCGCAACAAGATTGTTCCCGACCTGGAGTCTGCCATGGACCGCGTTAAAAACTACGCCGCGCCCGTAAACGCCATGCGGCTCGATATGCAGACCCCTTGCGCCAAAACCGGCGTCTGCCACGATTGCAAAAGCCCGGCACGTATTTGCAACACCTGGACCATCACCGAGAAGTCCTTTCCCCAGGGCCGTGTGAAGGTGATCCTTATCAACGCAGACCTGGGCTTTTAGAACGCGTGCCTCCGGCGGCAAGGTGTGCCACCTTGAAAGCGGGTTGCGGATGCTCTTTGCCCCTCGTTCCTCGGGTCAAATCACATCCGCCTTTGGTTTAGAGTTAACCTTGGAATGTTTATAAATGCCAGTTGCTTAAACTTTTCAATAGTTTTCCCCTGGCAGGGCCGCCAGGCATCTTGAAACTAAGGGGCTACGTCCGTGGTGTTTAAGGACGATCTCACCTGTGTCGTCTTCCCCGGCTGCCGGATAAACCGTTTCTGCGGCACGAATGTCAGAGGTAGGTGTTCGATGCCTTTTGAGTATCAAGTCACCGTGGATCCATGTGTGCATTCCGACACAGGTTGAACTTGGTGTTTATCGGAATAACTCCGGCACTCTGGATCGTCACTGTTTCAGCCCTGCGCTTGAAAGGTATTCCTGAACCTGGGGTGCAGAAAGAGAAAAAATGTGATAGGGTCCCGAAAGGCTGAGATTGACGAAATCGATCTCAGCCCTTTTTTATGCGTTCAACGTGCAACAGGCGTTTGCCGGGCAAGTGGCCTCATCCCTTTGAATGGCAGGCTTCTCCCTTTAGTCCGTTGCAGTTGGTTCCGATAATCGGTCGAAGGTTTCGACCGTAACCCAAAGATAAAACAACAAGGTGGTAAACCCATGGTCGTAGATTTCAAAAAAGTGAGCTATATCCTTGCCCAGAGCATTGGCGGTGATTTCAGTCGTAAAGGCTTCGACATTGACGTGGACATCTTCTGCGATTCCTTCAGAGCAGCCATGAAAGGCGAGCAGCCCACCATGCCTCCCGGAGAAATGCAGCAGGTGATGATGGCCTTCCAGCAGATGCTCCAGGAAGAAGCCCAGAAAGCTCAGAGCGAAGTGGGTGACAAAAACCGCGCCGAAGGCCGTAAGTTCCTCGAAGAGAACGCCAAGAAAGAAGGCGTTGTTGTTACCGAGTCCGGCCTCCAGTACACCGTGGTTGAAGAGGGCACCGGCAACTCCCCCACAGCCAAAGACCAGGTTACTGTTCACTACGAAGGCCGTCTCCTTGACGGATCTGTCTTCGACAGCTCTTACAAGCGTGAGCAGCCCGCCACCTTCCCCGTGAACGGTGTCATCCAGGGATGGCAGGAAGCCATTCAGCTGATGAAAGAAGGCTCCAAGTATGAGCTCGTTATCCCCGCATCCATCGGTTACGGTGAGCAGGGTGCCGGCGACGCCATCGGTCCCCACGCGACCCTTTGCTTCACCGTTGAGCTGATCAAGGTTCTGGGCTAAGCCAGAGACCTCAGTTTTGTCCGACACCACCACGCGCTGATGAAGTAAAGGCGCGGTGATGTCGCGATTGTATTGCACAAAAACCCCCACTGAGCATGGCTCAATGGGGGTTTTTGTTTTCCTGATTGCCATCTATTCTCAGCTACTACCCAGGGCATTGATGTCCCCAGCATGGTGGGTTATGGAAAACGTTCTTCGTGCTTGGTTCTTAGTTCTTGGTTCGAGGGGTCGTTGCACTCCATCAGTTATGAAAAAACATGAGCTGGTTGTTGAGGCCGCACTTCTTTATGAATTCCAACGTCTTCGGCGGCCCTGCCTGAGCAACCCTTTGGGGAAATGATTGTTACCCGAAGGCCTCTGTCTTACGCTCATTTCTGGGACATGAAGGCCGTGGTTTTGGTGCGTGGAACACACCCTACGTATCCACTCAGTACTTTATTGTAACAATTAGGGTGATACGGCTCTTCATACATGGATTCCCGCCTGCACGGGAAAGACGAAAAGCGCAGGGTGATGTCAGGCCGGGGCCATAAAGAATAAATTGGATAGCTGAATAGTTAAAAAAAATAAACAAACAGGTCTTAGAATAATCCCCTCA
>CALOAX010000002.1:0-964309 GCA_942491485.1 Desulfolunaceae bacterium
GGCGCTGTGATCAGTACCCTGGTCACGGGATTTTTTTTCTGGCTGTCCGGCCTTTCACGATACTGCCGTATGAGCATCATCGGTCTCAGCATCATCGGCGCGTTTGTTCATAACCTTGTCCAGCTCTATCTGGCTTACCTTCTCATGGTCAAACATACGGGGATTTTCGTCTTTTTCCCCTGGTTGAGCATGGGGGCCGTGGCCACGGGGTGGGTGGTGGGGGTGGTCACGGGGGGGACCTGTCTGAGATTGCAGGAGAACTATGACGGCATCCGGATAGAACGCCCGGATGTCGCGCCCGAGAGATTTCGGCTGCACCACTTTTCCCCGAGAGTTCACCGGTTCCACGCATTGGCAGCGGAAATCAAACTGATCATTCTCTTTGGCATGTCTGTCTCACTCTTGTTCGTGACCCATGCCGGATTTTATATCGTTCTCTTTGTGTTTTTATGCGTCCTGCTTCCGGTGTCACAAACCCCGCCAGGCTTCCTCGTTTCGTCGGCCGGGAACTACCTCGCGTTGATCATGATTTCTTTTTTACTGCCGCTCTTTTTTCACATCCGGAACCCACCCCCTCGTGGACCTGGGCATCGTCGAAATCACCCGTGAAGGGTTGCAGACAGGGTCTCTTTTCGGGGCACGAATTCTGTTGCTGGTCCTGTATAGCGCCCTTCTCGTTCGAACCACATCGCCGGACAAACTGGTCACAGGGCTGGCCCGCCTGCTGTGGCCACTGACATTATTCGGAATATCATCACACCGAATCGCCATCATTCTTTCGCTGGCATGGACGGCCGTGCCCCAGTTATGGAACGCAGCCCGTGATACAGCGGCCTCAGCAGACAAAACGGATGAAAAAGATATCTAACCTGCGCGGCCTGCTGCCGCTGTTAAGCAACTTTTATCGCCACCTTGTATCTCACAACGGACCCCTCGCATGGTCTCTGGAATCAACCCACAGGGTCAGAAAACCATGATCCTGAAAATCCATGCGCATCATCAACGTGAAACAGGATTTGGAAGTGGCCCGGCCGGTTTCCGGTCGAATGGTTCTGCCCCAAGGGGACAACCTTCAGAAAAAGGGGAGACAAGGAGATGACATTGAAAATTGCATTGTTAATAGCATGGGCCCAGATTTCCTGTTTTCAGGTGGCGCAATGCTTTGCCGATGAATTGTCCGATCTTAAAACCAAGTAGGAGACTCTCCAAAACAAAATCGAGGCGCTTGAGAAGAAACAGCAGGAACAGGATCAACAATTGGAGAAGGTTCCGGAAATCGCTGAATCTGTGGAAGCCTGCAAGACCAGCCTTCGGCAAGAGAAGTTATTGCCGACGCCATCGGCAAACAGGCGACGATTGGCGGGCATTTTAAATTTTACCTGGCCGACCAATCCACCGGAGAGGTCAACGGTGAAGACCAGCACAACGCTTTCGGGATGGGCATCAGCAACCTCTGGCTGTACATCATAAAGACCTGACGGATTGGCTGCAAATCACCGTGGCCTCGAATCGTCGTACTGGCGGGAAGCCACCCATCCCTAGGCGGCCCAATCACGGTCCGCTTGACCGATGTCGATATCGATCTGGATGAAGCCTTTTTGACCGTTCGCTTGCCGAAGATGTTCGAACTGAAAGCCGGCGCATTTTACCCGTTTTTCAGCGAAGAATATGCAACCAAGTCATGGTGGCATGAGCAGTATAATCAAAACAATGGCCTGGCCACCCTGGAGGCCATGCAATCCACGGGGCTTGAGCTTTATCGCAATTTCGATTTCGAAAACTTCTCCCTGCCGGTTTATCTGGCCCTGATCAATGGCGAAAGCCGGGGACTTATCCAGGACACCCGTTTCACCGACAACAACAGCGCCAAAACGGGACTGCGTGCATCTGGCACCGGAATTTTTCGTTTTCGATGGCCGCCTGCGGCTGATGGGTTCCGGAGGTACGGCCGCTGGGATGATGACGGCGACAATGATGCCTATCAATGGGCTGCCGGAGCAGAGTACACCCGGTCCAGCCTCAGCTTGAGCGGCGAATACTTTATACCGTTGGCGCGAAGACCTGCCGCTGCTCGGAGGGGGTACTGAAGACGGGGAAGATAAAGGCTGGTATGCCAAGGTCAAGTATTCATTCAGTTCCAAATTGCGATTCGTCCTCAAATACAGCGATGTCGACCTCTGGTCCACATCGACCAACGAATTGCTGACCGACAATTACAAGGCGGTGTCTCTTGCCGGAGGCTGGTGGGTCACCGACAGCTCCACCATCATCCCCCAAATCCAATACCTGGATGCCGACCGAAGCAGCAGTCCGACCAGCCTCGAATACACCCGCTATACCCTGGGATGGAGAACCACGTTCTAATCGGAGCCCAGGGGGGCGGATCGTCACTTTCAATGTCAACACAGGAGAATTCAGGTGATTAAAAAAGGCCTGCGCAATGGCATGTTTATGATGGCAGCGGTTGTCCTCATCCTGTTTTCAGCCGCTCTGGCTGTTCGGACCTACAATATGCACCGGTTTCATGTCGAAAAACAGACCCGTTTCATGATGGATACCTTCGTCACCATGGTATGTGGTGGGTCCGCCCAAGGTGACCGGTTCATGGCCATAAAAGCGGCTTTTGAAAGCATGCAGGCGGTTGCCGACAAATTCAACCACCTGGACCCCAAAGGGCCAATTTATGCCTTCAACCACTATGGCACGCCCATCACCGACCCGGAAATTGTGTTGGTCGCGCGAAAAAGCGCTGGCTATCTCCCAGATTACCGACGGTGCTTTTGACATTACTGTCGAGCCGTTGATTGAATTGTGGGGGTTTTACGGCGACACGCCCGCCCTGCCGGATGCTTCGGCCATCAGCCTGTTTGCAGAAAACCGGATACCGGCATTTACGCATTAGAAGACGGAATGCTGGTCAAGGACGATGCGGACATCCGAATCGACCTGGGCGGAATTGCCAAGGGTTATTCAGTCAGCCAGGCGGTGGCCGTGTTGAAAGAAATGGGGATCAACTCGGCCTTGATTGACGCCGGTGGCGATGTCTTCGCCCTGGGCAAAAGAGGGCAGGATCTCTGGAAAGTCGGCATCAGAAGTCCACGCGGTAATGACATCTTGGGATTTATGGAAGTGGAAAACCTGGCGGTCATGGGTTCGGGCGATTATGAACGGTTTTTTATGCACGATGGGAAAAGATATCACCACATTTTTGATCCCAAGGCCGGCTACCCGGCCGAAGGGATCAGTGGCACCACGCTGCTGCATGCCGATCCGATGCTGGCCGATGCCTGGAATACCGCCATCTTTGCGTTGGGACCGGTAAAAGGACGCGCGCTGGTGGAAAAGATACCCGGCATGGAGGCGGTAATTATCACCGACACGGGCGACATCATCTACACGTCCGGACTGGAAAATGCACTTAAACTCGATTCAGAAAACATTAAGTCGATTGCAAGGAGAGAATAAATGATCAAGCGATGGCGTATTTCAGGATTCACCCTGCTCGCGGCGTTCGTCAGCCTGCAAACGGTTTGCTCTTGCCTTTACCCTGCTGACCGAAGAGCAGGCGCTGAAGGAAGTTTTCTTTGCCGATGCCGAAATCGAAACCGAAACCCAAAAACTTGCCGGAGAAAAACTGAAACAGATCAAGGAACACCTTGGCGGCAGCCTCATATACCATCAGGAAGGCTCCGAATCCGCGGACGTACAAAGTGAAAGGGAGACCACGTTCTACTTTGCCAAAAAGGGCGGTGAACGTAAGGGCGTTGCGATCATCGATGTACAGCCGGGCAAGTGGGGACCGGTGACGTTCATCACCGCCATGGATATCAAAGGGACCGTCAAGGCCGTTCGCGTGATGAGTTACCAGGAAATCAGAGGGAAGCCCATCGCCCGGATGGCTTTTATGAACCAGTATCGGGGTAAGCATGTGAATTCCACATTGACCGTCGGCAGAGACATTGTCGGCATCAGCGGCGCCACCATCTCATCGCGGTCTGCGACGTTTTCGGTAAAAAGGCCTTGGTTTTGTATGATAGGCTTTATTTCAAATACCGGCCTTGCAAAAAACCCCTAACCTCTGTAAATCGCCGATTTACCCCGGTTATCATCGCCGCATCCAGCCGTGTACTCAATGATGCGATCACTGCAAAGGCGGTGGAAAGAATAGTCGGCATCCATCATCTAAGTGGGAGGTAGTCATGTCCAGTCAGCCAGACCGATTGAAAGCTGTGGGGCTTGCTCTGATCTTCGCCTTTGCCTTGTTTGGCTGTTCCGGATCGAACTCGTCCATAAGGCGAAGAAACCAATTAACGGCGCAATCCTTTAATGAACAGTGCACACTGTGTCACCGATCCGGAAGCATTGCGGACATTGAAGCCCTGCACGCCTCGGAAAGCAGCGCCAGCCTGAGCACTGAAATCACGGGTGTTGCCGTCGACGACGGCACAGGTAAAGTCACCATCGGGTTCAAAATATTTGACAGCGCCAACAATCTCATTCCCGTCGCCGGCGTTGCTGAAAACGATATCCGGTTCACCCTCGCCAAACTGGCCCCCGATGACGGCAGTGTCGGATTGGCAGAGCTACATCAACACCACGGAGGTCAAAGAGGCCGGTGACCCGGGCAATGCTCCCGACGGGACCCCCACGCCGGACGGCACCGAAGCCATACAGGCCACGTACGAACGCGCCAATGCCGACACAGGGGTGTTCACCGACACAGGGGACGGCACCTACACCTACGTTATGGCCCTGACGATTACCGCCGTCACAACCCCCATCGCCGTGGCCTACGAAAACGCCCTGACCCATCGTGTGGCCATGCAGCTTGAAGGGAATGAGGCCAATGCTTTCTATGATTTTGTGCCCAACGGCAACCCCATCTCCCAGACCAGGGATGTGGCCGATAACTCCTCCTGCAATGGCTGCCATCTCAAACTGGGCTTCCATGGGGGAGACAGAATTCAGATCGAGTATTGTGCGACCTGTCACAACCCCGGCACCACGGACGCCAACAGCGGAAACGTAGTGGATTTGAAGGTCATGATTCACAAGATCCATGCCGGTGAGGAGCTGCCCGAAGTCCAGGATGGCGGTGAGTATGCTATCTGGGGATTTAGAAACAACAAACACGACTATTCAACGGTGGTGTTTCCTCAGGACCTGCGCAACTGCACCACCTGTCACGATGGATCAGACACGGCAACGCCCGATGGAGACAACTGGAAAGACATGCCCTCCACCGCAGCATGCACCGCCTGCCATGCGGACCCCGAAGATGATGACTATCCCGGCTTCCCCGACCTGACCCCCGTCCAGATCGCAGAGGCCCATGACATTCCCTCCGGGACCGCAGCCGCAGCATTTGAATACACCATCATCTCGATCACGAACACGGAACCCGGCGAAACCCCGTCCGTCACCTTTAAAGTAACCGATCCGACAAATGCGGATGCCCCTTACGATATCCTGAACGATGCGCCGTTCACGGCCAGCGGCGGTGCTAGTCGCCTTGCCATCCTCATTGGCTGGGAGAGCACGGATTACACGAACACCGGAAGTGGCAGTACACCGGCCCAACCCATCTCCATCAACCCGCTGGCAACAGGCATCGCCACGGACAACATGGACGGGACATTTTCCGTCACCTCCACCATAGCGATACCAATAACAGCCACGGGAAGTGGCGTGGTTGCCCTGGAAGGTCACCCGGCCGGGGATTTTGACGGAGACACGACCTATTCGGACCGCGTCCCGGTAACCAGTGTGGCCCGGGCCTTTGCCATCACCGACTCCAGCGCTGTATCCAGGCGGACGGTGGTGAATATCGCCAACTGCAATAAGTGCCATAATGTCCTGAGTCTTCATGGCAACAACCGCACAGGTGAGCCCCAGGTCTGTGTCATCTGCCACAATGCCGATGCCACAGACATCAACCGACGGCCCGCCGACACAACCACGGCGGACGGAAAAACCGAAGAAGCCATTGATTTCAAGACCATGATCCATGGCATTCATGCCGGAAGCACCGGTGAACACGGATTCCGGGAAAACGGCATCGTTGTTTACGGTTTCAACGGCAGTATCAATGACTTCGGTGAGGTGCGCCTTCCCAGCGGCGAGGAAAACCTGAAAAATTGCGCAGGATGCCACGAGGGCACCACCTATGCCGTTCCCCTGAATGAAAACGTCCTGCCCACAACGATCCTGACACAAACCGACCTCACCAGCCCCGATGACGACAAAAACATCACCCCCACAGCTGCGGCCTGCTCATCGTGTCACGACTCGTTGTACTCCAAAACCCATATGGCCGAAGAAGGTGGGTTGTTTGATTTTGTCCCCTTCCTCGAGGAGGGCGACGACTCGGCAAATGAACAAGTCACGCTGTGCGCCCCCGGCCCGGTGTCTGCCCAACCCTCCGGCCACAGCAGCCGAACCGACTGCTGCAGTTGCCATAATCTTTAGGCTAACGGTTAGAAAGGCTGGGATTAACCCGGCAACATACGACAGGGGACTGCAAAAAAAGCATGCCGGCTGCGAGGTGTGCCGCCTTGAAAGCAGGCTGCCCTCTGTGTCAGGTGGACGGCTGGCCCGTTGACATCATCTGCTCCATGTTGGGCATGATCACGATGTCGATGCGGCGGTTCTTGGCCCTGCCTTCCGCTGTTTCATTGTTGGCAATCGGCCGGGTCTTGCCATATCCCTCGGAGGAGCTTCGGTCAGGATCCATATTCATGTTGGCGGCAATATACTTACGAACTGCTTCCGCCCTTTCCTTGGAGAGGGCCAGATTTAACGTGTCACTGCCCTGGGAATCGGTATGCCCCTCAACGATGATACGGCTGTCCGGAAAAATCTTAATGGCCTCCAGGGCTTTTGTGAGCAGGCCATAATTTTCCGGTTTAAGAACGGATTGCCCTACATCAAAACTCAACCCTACCATCCGGATATAGATATTGTCGCCTTTGCGAAACACCTGGGCCTGATCCTTTGTGAACATGGTGTCCACCTGTTCAAATTTTTTCCGGATTATGGACTGAGTATTGGCAACCCCAAGCGTCTCTTCCAATTGCGAGATTTCCGCCTCCAAATTCTGAATGTGCTGAGTTCGCTCGGCCTCACTTTTTTGCGCATTTTCCATGTACTCAATGATTTCAACGGAGGTTTTATGAACACCATTGTCAAACTCTGCGACAATATCTGCGGGACTGGCAATTCTTGCGATAATTTGCTCAAAATCCAGGACAAAATCTTCCAGAGTCGTGTCGTTGCTCTTGATTTGTCTGAACTGGTTGCTCAGGTACAATGCGTGTTGCGCTTCGTACTCGGCCAGGCTGGCAAGCTCGCGCACCGGCTCCGTATCGTATCGGTCTTTGACCAAAGCCTCCTCTGCCTTTCCAAGTAACTCTTTTGCGGACTGCAAGGTTTTCGGGGCAAAATCCCGTGCTTTTGCCACCTCCGCCTCATTAATCAAGGCGCGGGTTCTGTTCAACAAGCGGTTTTGAATCGCGTCCAATTCCGATTCACGATAGAGGATTAACGCTTCATCGCCACTTTTCTTGGCGGAAGCCATGCCCCCTTTTTCCAGCTGAGTGCCCGCTTTTCTGAATGTCTTTTCCCCCTTTGTCCACAAGTCAGGTGAAAAATCAACGGACCCCGCTTTTTGTGCATCGCTTCTGGCCTGGATCGTCTCAGGAAAAGTGACCTCCGACAGCGTCGCGACCTCCACAGATTTTTGATAATATTTTAGTGCGTTGTCCAGTTTATCTTTGATATCATCAAGGTTTTTCCCTTTTTCAAAATCTGCCTCAGCTGCCGCGTAATAGTCCATGGCTTTCTCAAAACTCTTCGGAGCCAATACGTCTGCATGTGCTTTCGTCGCAGCAGCAGCAGCCTCCTCGGCCGCAGCGAACAGTGACTGACGGACATCTTGCCCCGCGGCGATACCATTCATGCAAACCAGCAGGACCAAGACCATGACATAACGAGCCATTGAATTGTACCGTTCCATCGTGCAATCTCCTTTACCTTTGTTGATGGTTAGGGACAGGAAACCACTCGCGACTGTATTTTTAATGCACTGCCGAATCTCATCCGATGCGAAAACACGATCCTGGCCCTTAAAATGAGCGCCCCACGTGAACAGGCAATCACCAGCATTGGAAGTCATTTTCTCTTGGAGTGACAACGTGTGTAGAATCTATCAGGGAACGGTGTGTGAAAAAAGAGAGAAATAAGAACATGCTCAGGGCATAAAAACAGGGCAACCCGTGAGATCAAACAAATTTAACTGTAAACGAAGAGATGAAGACATCCCGCACATAAATCTGTGATTTTCCGGTTCGCCCATTGTAAAAACCCGTCTGCCATACTTCGTGGGGAAATCTTAAATTAATTTATATACTTTGGCAGCTTTAAGTTTTGATGTCAACATCCGCCCCCCATGGATTATTTCCAACATCAACGTCTTTGATACCCCGGTCCGTGTGGCCTCCCTGTCGGTCCTTTACCAGTTCTGATTTCGACGCCATGCCTGCCAGCACTGTCGCGTGAATGCCGCACGGGAGTGCGGCGCTCCAATGGCGGTATCCCACCCGCACCCCATGCTGACGGGCCTGAGGTTGCCTCCCTTCCCTCTTTGAATTGCGGAACGGGTGCACTTTCCCGCGCCCGTTGACACCAGTCAGCCCCGGTGCTAAAACCGTCTCATCCTATGCGTTTTTCTTGTCACCGATTTCAATTAAGTTGCAACCAATCCTATGAACAGAAATATTGAGTTACTGGCACCCGGTGGAGATATTGATTCGATAAAAGCCGCCATTGCAGCAGGGGCGGATGCCATATACTGCGGCCTGGATAAATTCAACGCCAGGGACCGGGCCACCAATATTGACTTTCACGATTTAAACGGGATTATCCACCTTGCCCACAGCCACAATTGCCTGGTGTTCCTGACCCTTAATATCATCATTGTGGAAAGTGAAATCCCGGCCCTTGTTCGTCTGCTGAACAAACTCGTCAACACAAAAATCGATGCGGTGATTGTTCAGGATTTGGGGGTCTTTTACCTGCTCTCCAAATATTTCAGAAGCCTCAAAGTCCACGCATCCACCCAGTTCAACACCCACAATACCGGGCAGATTGATTTTTTAAACAAACTGAATACAGACCGCTTTAATTTATCACGAGAGCTGAACATCCATGAGATTAAGGCACTGGCGACCTTTGGGCATACGCACAACATCTCAACGGAGGTATTTGTCCACGGTTCCTACTGCCTCTCGTTTTCTGGCATTTGCTATATAAGCTCCGTCCTTGGCGGGAGATCGGGAAATCGCGGCCGATGCAGCCAACCCTGCAGAGACAGGTATGTAACGACTCCGGAAGGTAAGAATTTCCCCCTTAACCTCAAGGACAACTCGGCCTATTCAGATGTAAGGGAACTTTTCGATGCCGGTGTTGACTCACTGAAGATCGAAGGGCGAATCAAGAAATTTGATTACGTATTTACGGTGGTGAACTGCTGGAACAAGCAACTGCGGTTTTTTTTAAGCCAAAACAAGCTGAGCACCGACAACAGCGAGCTTTACACGGTGTTTAACCGGGACTTTTCCAATGGTTTTTTGGCGGGCGATATCAACAAGGGGATGTTTATTGATAACCCCCGGGATCATTCCATCAAGCAGCTCTCCGAGATTGATAATTTTTCCACGATTGAAAACATGGATAGGAATCGAATCAGATTCTATGAGAAAAAAGCGGAGGCCTCAAAACATGCCAAAGCTGAAATCAGCCGGTTAAGCACCGCCAAGCCGCCCCTGACACTCTCCTTTTCAGGAGACCTTGACACGCCCTTAAGCGTCACTGTCAACACACCGGACACATCATTTACCGTTCTCTCAGACATGACCCTTGGCCGGGCAGGCAAAAAGAGCGCTTCGAACCACTTGAGCCGCTCTGTTTTGCAGGAAAAATTCAAAGCCCTCAACGACACAGAATATGCCATCAAGGACATCGACTTAGAGCACCTTCAACGTGGTCTTTTTATCTCGTACAAAGAACTCACGTCGATTAAAAATAGAGTGTTGTTCATCTTAAACGGCTCCAAAGACATCATTGCCCCCATTGACGTTCCTGCCCTGAAAAAGCAGCCGGCACTGGACGTCCCCCCCACCCTTTCAGTGTTGATTTCCTCCAAAGAGGATGCAAGCCTCAGTGAGCAGACCTCTGCCACCCTTTTTTTCCAGCTGCCCAGCGGCTGTCAACATGAACGGTCCCAACTCATCGATCTTTTTCGAAGCAACAGGGCCTTGGTTCCCTGGTTCCCGTCAGTCCTGATCGGAGACGACTACACCGCTGCGGTTGAGTTTCTTGAAGCGGTTCAGCCGGAACGCATTGTGACAAACAATACCGGCATCGCTTATGAAGCGTTTAAAAAAGAAATCCCCTGGATAGCAGGGCCCTACCTTAACCTGGTCAATTCCTACAGCCTTATCTGTTTAAAAGAGCATTTCAACTGCCACGGCGCTTTTATCTCCAATGAAATCAGCGAACAGCAGATAAGAAGCATCAAAAAGCCCGAAAATTTTGACCTCTACTACAGCATCTATCACCCCATCCCCCTTATCACCAGCAGGCAGTGCCTGCTCCATCAGGTCATCGGGTGTAAAAAAAGCAGCATGGATGAGGCATGCATTCAAACATGCGGCAAGTCGTCCTCCATCACAAATTTAAATGGTGTGCCTCTTTATATAACCAAAACAAAGGGGCACTACCATTGTGTCTATAACGGCACCAACTTCCTGAACACCGATATCGTGACGGATTTGCCGAACCTGTTTTCACATTTTTCCGTCGATTTAAGGGACATTCGCACCGAGACCAACATCGAGGTGAACAAGCCCGAGGTTATCACGTTGTTTGAAAATCTTCTGAAGGGCGTGCCCGATTCAGAAAAAGAGCTCAAAGAGATGGTTCATCCCACGACCCATGTGCAATACCAAAAAGGGATCTGATAAAATTCATCACTATTCAGATCAGCCTCCGGAGGCAATATTGAGCTGAAAGCAGAGCATGACACACACACCTCCCCACACACAACATGGAATATGGCGCCACCAGCGCGGCTTTATTCTGGGCTACGTTGGAATCATCCTGATCCCCCTTGCCCTTTTGACCGGCTACTTCTGTTACGACAAGGGCCTGGCCATAGGCTCCGGTCCCGTCACCATCACGCTAAAGTGGTCAAACATAACAACCCGCACCTCAAGCGGCGGCTTCCGGAGCGGTGGTACAACCCCTCAAACCTCCTATGGATGGGACTATCACGTGTGGGGGGAGACCGAGACAGGGCAGAGGTGCTTTATCGATGTGGATGACCCGTTGGTTTTCAACAGGTATACCCAGGGGGAGGTGGTCGATACCGCTTACACGTTCCATAAAGAGAAGGGGGACTGGCGGTGGACATGGTCAGCCAGATTCATGCTGGACGTTTGGGTGTGGGCGTTTCTCTTTATGCTCATCCGCCTGTGGATTAAGGATAATGGTATGTTCAGGCAACGGGAAGACCAGGTATAACTCCAACTGCGCATTCTTTTCATTTAACTCTGACCGGTCCCCTATAGCCCATGACCTATAACCCGGTATTTACATCCCTAACCTTTCTTAGCAAAAACCCCTTGTCCCCAAAGCACGACTCGATTAAAAGAGACCTGTGTCCTTCACCACTTGGCTTGGATTTACATTCTCAACCTAAATAGATTGCAGTTCATGTACCGGACTGACAATCAGACCTGCTATTCAACTGGATCACGTGAGAATATGACATACCTCATTCGGATCATTGTTTTCCTTGCCACACTACTCCTTGTCGTTCCTCTCCATGCTTATGAAACAGATGGGCCAAAAACGATACGTGTTGGTGTTTTCGAATTGGATCCCCTCATCTTTACAGATAAAGGCGGCACGGCCCGGGGCCTGTACCCGGACCTGATTAAAAAAATCGCGGACAAAGAGCACTGGACCGTGGAATTTGTGTCCGGCAGCTGGGCCGAAGGGCTGAACCGCGTGCAAAGTGGAGAGATTGACCTTATGACCGCCATCGCTTTTTCCCCCGAGCGTGGACGGAGGTTGGATTTCAGCCATGAATCTGTATTTGACCTGTGGGGCCAGGTCTTTTTAAAGCCGGGAAACACCATCAACACCATCATGGATCTTGAAGGGCTGCGTGTTGCCGTCACGGATCAGGACATCAGCGGTATAAATTTCATTAAAACAGCTGAAAATCTTGGGAATCAGGTGCGACATCATCCCAATGGCCAGCCATGCCGAAGTCTTTCATGCGGTTCAAAAGGGAGAGGTTGCGGCAGGGGTTGCCACGCAGCATTTCGGCCTGACACATGACCGCGATTTCGAGTTGGTTGCAAGCCCCATCCAATTCTCTCCCTTCTCCATCTCTTTTGCCGCAAAAAAAGGCCGCCTGAGTGAAGAGCTCAACACCATCGATTCGTACATCTACCGCTGGAAGCAGGACAAGGATTCATATTACTACAACAGGCTCTCTTACTGGATGGGCGCAAAGGAGTATGAAATCGAGATCATACCCCGCTGGCTGTTTATCGCTGTTGCCACCATAGCCGCTATCCTGGGCCTGCTGGCGTACATCAACCGGATGCTCAATCTCACGGTAAAAAGCCGCACACAGGAGTTGCGCTCCCGGGAGAAGCAATACAGGGATCTGGTGGAGAGCGCCAACAGCATTATCCTGAGAATGGACAAACACGGGCGGGTACTTTTCCTCAACCGGTTCGGACTGAATTTATTTGGATACTCCAGAGATGAAATATACGGCCGCAATGTAATCGGCACGATTCTCTCCCGGCAAGAGGCCACAGCTCATCATTTGAAATTCGTGGCCATGGATACCTTGGAGATTCCGGCAGCATACGAATTTCTTGAACATAAGAACATATGCAAGGACGGGCGACAGGTTTACATCCAATGGAGCAACAGGGCCATCACAGATGATAAGGGCCGTTTCCAGGAAATCTTAAGCATCGGAACGGATATCACCCAGCGCAGGGAGCTTGAAACCAGTCTCTACCAGGCCCAGAAAATGGAGGCCATCGGAACCCTTGCCGGCGGAATCGCTCACGATTTCAACAATATTCTTACCGTTATTTTCGGGTACACGGAACTGGCCCATCTCTATATTGACAATCCCGAAAAGACACGGGAGGCCCTGGAGCAGGTCACCAAAGGCGGAGAAAGAGCCAAGGACCTTGTCTCCCAGATCCTCACCTTCAGCCGGAACTCGGAGTCGGAAAAGCAACCCCTGCAACCGTCACTGATCGTTAAAGAGACGGTTAAACTGCTCCGGCCCTCCCTGCCGGCCACCATAACGATTGAGAAAACACTGGCATCCAAAAGCAAAATCATAGCGGACCCGACCCAGATCCACCAGATCATCATGAATCTCTGCACCAACGCCTATCATGCCATGGAAACAACGGGAGGCACCCTCCGCATTTCACTCCAAGACATCTCTGTCGAAAAAGGCGAGCCCCGTTCACCGGAGTGGCCCCTTGAACCCGGAGACTATGTTCGGCTCGAAGTAAGCGATACCGGCTGCGGTATCGATCCGGAAACCATGCAGAAAATCTTCGACCCCTACTTCACCACAAAGGCCAAAGATAAGGGCACAGGCCTGGGCTTGTCCGTTGTGCATGGCATTGTCAAGGAACACAAAGGGCACATAAACGCCCGGAGTATTGCCGGAGAGGGCACCACCTTCCAGGTCACCTTTCCCATCCTGAAGGCGAAAACGAAACCCGTTGCTGAAGAAACGACAGCGAAACAAGTCGTCAGTGGACAAGAAACAATCCTTCTTATCGATGATGAAAAAGAGATCACATCCGCCCTGTCGGCCATCTTATCCCGACACGGTTATGATGTACGAGCGTTTACGGACGGGTTGGAAGCCATCGAATCATTCAGGGAAGCCCCGCAGGCCATTGATCTGGTGGTCACAGACATGACCATGCCCGGCATTACCGGATCCCAGCTCGCCCGGGAGATGCTCTCCCTGCGGCCGGAACTTCCCGTGATCCTGTGCACCGGGTACAGCGACCTCATAAACCATGAGAGCGCCAGGAAAATGGGCATCTCAGAGTACCTCCAAAAACCGGTCATGATGGCGACCCTGCTTCAAAAAATCCGGAAGCAGCTGGATGGGAGGTATGGACTGTCTGCCGATTTGACCGAAACGGCGTGAGCCCAGAACCAAGGTCCCATGGCCTTTCCTTTGCTTTTCGCTACCCTTTATTGACGAACACCACGAATCAGGAAACACGAAAAATAAGCCCCCCGGACCCACTTGAGAAAGTTGGTTGAAGGAGCGGTCATGCCAGAAGAAAAGTAATCAACCCGTATTTTATATCATTGCAGTATCATGCTACTGCACCCCCTGCCTCATGCCGCAGCCGGATCACGGGACATCCCACACACAAAAAAACACTTGTCCCCAAAGCATACATCCAATAATATAAATCAATTACCTCAACCGATTATTCTTATCAATTCATCCCCCATCATCCAAAGGTGAAATATGAAAAAGTCTCTGTACCTGTTCGTGCTGACGTTCGCCCTGATGGGCGTCGCCATGCCGGCCCATGCCATTTTGCCTATCCCCCAGGAGTCCGGATTTTCAGGATTCGTCAACGTCGGAGTCGGTGTCATGAGCTTCGAAAGCAACATGATCGCAGGCAATGACATCAGCGATGCCGGCGGCAATCGCATCGACTCCCTCACGGACAGCCCCGACTCCGAGACCAACGCCACCCCGGTGCTGAGCTTCGAGGCGACATACACCTTCGGCGATACCCGGACCCAGGTTTTTGCCGGCAACCTGCTGGAAGACCTGGTCCGATATGATACATCCACGCTGATGGGCCTGCGACAGGAGCTACCGGACAAGAGCATCGTCAGCCTTGCGTATGTCTTCAGTTCCATCCCCACCTCCGTATGGGAGGACCCATACGTGGTCAATGCGGATCGGGATGAAACAGACCGATCGTCAGATGGCCTGCGCATTGGCTTTGACCGAATCCTCAAATCCAAATTTGAGGTGGAATTTACCTGGCGCGACATCACCATCGACACAGAGCGAAGCGGTGAAGCCCAGACAAAGGATTCCCCCTCCGACCTGTTGTTTGAAATCACAGCCGAGCAAGCGGCCCTCCTGGACCGAAACGGCAACATGTACTCCGGAAAAGTGACCTACCCGTTCACGCTTAAAGAAATGCGCCATATACTCATCCCCTCGCTGGAGTACACTCGATACGATCTCGATGGAGAGGCCATGGCCTTCGACCGATACGGGATGCTGCTCTCCTACGTTTTCAACACCGAAAAATTCAACTTCTTAACCAACCTCTACTGTGCCCGTTCCGATTTCGACGAGGAGAACCCCATCTACAGAAAAACGAGGGAGGACGACGTCTACGGCGCCTCATTTACCGCATTCTACAAAAAGTTCCTCGGGGTTCCCAAGATGAACCTCGTGGGCAACATCGCCGCCTACGAAAGCGACGCCAACATCGACTTCTATGACACCCGGGTAAGCATAGCCACCCTGTCGGTGCTCTACCGGTTCTGATTCGTGTAACGCCAAAGCTTAGCCTCCGGCGGCCCTGCCGGGGGCCAAATTTTGCCAATTTTGTTGAGCTGGGTTTGGCAACGGATTCTGGTTGTAATTTCGAATTGATATTGTGACTACAATCACCACAGTCCAGGCCATTGTAACGCCATTGAGTGACACCACACGTCGTGCGAATGCGGCACCGCGAAGTGCCAAAAAAAACAACCCCCGAACCCAGCCCGACGGTACAAAGGGCACCCCCCAACGATTTCCGCCGAATCGCCACGCCGTTCCCATAATTAATTGCCGGAACGAAATAACTCCACGACCATTCGCCCATAGCCCTTTCGCCTTAGGCCCTGCCGTTACAATCCATCACCAACAAACGCCCCATTTTTCTTCTTTTCCTATCCATTTTCACGGACCTGATTGGCCAATCCATACAAATGTGTGTAAAGTAAGAATTTCTGCGTGGCGAATTAAATTCGAAATAAATATGCTGCGTTTCATCAACTGAGCAGGAGTTTTATGTCTTCGCTGCGTATTCGTTATCAAACCATGGAATTCGACGATGTAGATATTCATCTGCGGACATTGAGAGACCGACAGCAATACCTTGATGTTGACGACGTTGCCTTGAATTTAGGCATTTCATCGGCCACATGGCCAATATTCGGAATCGTCTGGGCGTCGAGTGAGGTTCTCGCTCATCTCATGCTTGACTTTGAAATCGAAGGGAAACGGATTTTAGAAGTGGGGTGTGGGATCGCATTGACAAGCCACGTGCTGAATCACCGTTTGGCGGATATCACCGCCACAGACTACCACCCTGAGGTGGAACCGTTTCTCCAGGAAAATGTAAAGCTCAACAAGGGCAGGGAGATACCCTTCGTTCGCACGGGATGGGGTGATGATGACTGCGGTTTGGGTGAGTTTCGATGTCATCACGGGCAGTGACCTCTTGTATGAACGAGAGCATGCCGAATTGCTGTCCGAATTTATCGACGAACACGCCAGGCCCCACTGCGAAGTAATCCTTGTGGATCCGGGCCGTGGACATCATGCGCGTTTCAGCAAAAAAATGATCGACTTGGGTTATTCCCACAGCCAGAGCAAGCCTGAAAATGTGGAGTATCTAACGGAACCCTTTCGTGGACAGATTCTACGCTATAACCGATAGCGGTTGGGAACCATACATTTTTTTGCGGCATAATCGCACAGGTCGTCCTGCGACGACGGACAACCGGTCATAATGGTGGCACTTCCACCGCAGAGGAAAGTCTCCCAATGCCTCGAACGGCGGGGATGACCCTGTAGGGGATCCACCCGCTGCCGTTATTGAAGCGAAGGTTGCCAAGTACGAGGTCTTGATGGATTTCCCACCCTCCGGAAACCTTCGCGAGTGATCTCGACCCGAGGAACGAGGGGCGAGATCACTCGCAACATGGGGTCGAGGGCACATCGCAATGGCATCCCCTGGCCGCCGGAGGCAATTTGCCTTCGGAGGCAGGGCTCTTTTTCTTAAATCAACGCCTTGGAAACGATTTCGAAGACGCCATTGGCCAGGTTCTCGGTCCCTTTGATGCGTTCGAGCCTGGCCTTCATGAGGGACTGACGCTCCTGGTCGTAGCGTTTCCAGCGGTTGAAGCCCGAGGCCATGCGCGCGGCGATGCTGGGGTTGATGGTATTCAAGGCGATGACGGTATCGGCCAAGAGGTCGTAGCCTTTGCCGTCTTTGCGATGGAAGTGCCAGGGGTTGGCCTGGCAGAAGGCGCCGATGAGGGCCCTCACCTTGTTGGGGTTTTTGATGTCAAAATCCGGGTGTTCGGTAAGGGCGTTGACGCGCTCCAGGGTACCGGGACGGTTGGAGGTGGCCTGGGCCGTGAACCACTTGTCCAGAACCAGGGTGTCGGTTTTCCAGGCCTCGTAGAAAAGCCCCAACGGCCTCTTCGCCCTCTTTTGCATCGAGGTTTGAAAAAACGGTGAGGGCCGCCAGTTCGTCGGTCATGTTGGTGGCGGAGGTAAAGACGCCAAAAGGCACGGCGGGTTTTTCCACCCGGGCCAGGTAGGTGAGACAGAGGCTTTTCAGGCGTCGCTTCGCCATGGATTCGGAGTCAAGGGTGTACGGCCCCTCGTCCTCACAGGCATCAAAAACAGCCTGCCATTCCTGCTTAAGCGTTGCTGCCAGGGTATCGGCCACAAACTCACGGGCGGCGTGAATCCCGTCCACATCTATAGCTGCCATGCGATCGCCCAGCTCGGTTTCCGAAGGCAGGGTCAGGGCCTGGGCGATGAGGGATTTGTCAAGGGTGTCATGGGTCAGGGTCTTCTTCACGGCGGCAACAAGGGCCTCGCTTAAGAAGAGGCTCTTCCCGTCCCTTACATCGGCCACCATCCCGAGGATGGTGTCGGCAAAGAGCTGCTGAGCGGCATCCCACCGGTTAAAGGAATCGGGGTCATTCCCCATGAGAAAAATCAATTCGGATTCGGTATAGTCGACGCTCTTCGTGACAGGGGCGGAGAAGCCCCGGAAGAGGGAAGGAATCGGCTCCTCGTCCACGCCGGTGAAGGTAAAACGTTCCATGTTGGCAGAAAAGCTCAGCACTCGCTCCAACGGCCCTTCTGCGGCCTCTCCTTCAAGGGTGAGGGGAATAGGTGTGCCATCGGCACCAATGAGGCCCATCTTTACGGGGATCTGCATCGGTTTTTTATTCGACTGGCCCGGGGTGTCAGGCACCTTTTGGGAAAATGTCAAGGTATAGCGTTTTGTTTCGGCGTCATAGGCGCGTTCCACCGTCACCTGGGGGGTACCGGCCTGGCTGTACCAGAGACGGAAACGGGTCAAATCAATACCCGACGCGTCCTCCATGGCCTTGACGAACTCTTCGCAGGCCACAGCACCGCCGTCATGACGGGCAAAGTAGAGATCCATCCCTTTTCTGAACGCCTCAGGCCCCAGGAAGGTGTGGATCATGCGGATCACCTCGGCCCCTTTGTTGTAGACCGTGGCCGTGTAGAAGTTGTTCATCTCGATATAGGATTCAGGGCGGATGGGGTGAGCCATGGGGCCGCCATCCTCAGGAAACTGTGCGGCCCTGAGCACGCGAACATCTGAGATGCGCTTGACGGCGCGTGAGCCCATGTCCGAGGAGAACTCCTGGTCACGGAAGACGGTAAGGCCCTCTTTCAGAGAGAGCTGGAACCAGTTGCACAAAGTCACCCGGTTGCCGGTCCAGTTATGAAAGTACTCGTGGCCAATGACCCCTTCGATATTCTGAAAGTCACTGTCGGTGGCTGTCTCCGGCTTTGCCAGCACGTACTTGGAGTTGAAGACGTTGAGCCCCTTGTTCTCCATGGCTCCCGCGTTGAAACTGTGGGTGGCCACCACCATATAGATGTCGAGGTCGTACTCCAGACCGAAGGTCTCTTCATCCCATGTCATGGATTTCTTGAGGGACTCCATGGCGTGATCGCACTTGTCGGCATCCTGATGATCCACGTAGAATCTCAAAGCCACCTCACGGCCCGAGGCGGTGGTGAAGTGATCCTTTCGGCAGGCAAGGTCCCCCGCCACCATGGCAAAGAGATAGCTCGGCTTTTTGTAGGGGTCTTCCCAGGTGGCGAAGTGACGCCCCCCGTCAAGCTCGCCCTCGTCCACCAGGTTGCCGTTGGCCAGGAGCACGGGGTATCCGGCTTTTTCGGCCACCACGGTGCAGCGGTAGCTGCTCATGACATCGGGTCGGTCCGGGAAATAGGTGATGCGTCGGAACCCTTCGGCCTCGCACTGGGTAAGAAAGGTGCCGTCAGCAAAATAGAGCCCTTCCAGGGAGGTGTTCGTCTCGGGATGAATTTTCACCTTTGTCTTTAACGTACAGGCACCGGGAAGTCCGGGTATGGTTAGGCCCTCCCCTTGCAGGGTGTACTCCCCTTCGGAGAGCAGCCGGCCATCAAGCTCGATGGACAGAAGCTCAACCTCCCTGCCGTCCAGGACAAAGGGGGCGTCCGCGGCCGCTTCCGGGGCGCGTTTAACCCCGAGGGTTGCGATGACAAACGTTTCGGTCTCAAATATATCCACGTGGAGATCAACGGTCTCCACGTTAAAATCAGGGCGCTTGTAATCCTTGAGGTGCTTTTCGACAGGTTCGTTCATGGGGACTCCCTTTCCATGGGCAATGAATCATCAACAATCGGGCTGAATCACGGCTGCGCCGCTCGCCCTTCGATTGTCTCAAGATAAGGAGAACTCACCAGAAATTCAAGCCCGGGTTCGCGAATGCTCCGAACCCTCGTTCCTCGGGCACGTCACATTCGCTGACGGGCTGCGCCCGTGAACAACGACTGTAATAAGGCAGCCTCCTTCGTGATAGTCCGGTGAGTTTAAGGCCCGTTTTCAAAAAAAAAAAGCCGCTGGATTATCCAGCGGCTTTTTTGTTCATTCAGACGGGTCATCACTATCAAATAGTTAGCCGATGAGGCTTTTGTGCGGGGATGCTCAACAGTCACCCTCATTTCAGCCCTTAACGCATCCGGTGAGCGCCAGCGAACCGGATGCATCATGGGGTCCATAGGGATCATCCCCTGGCCGCCGAAAGCTCCTCTCTTTCTACTTCTTGGAATGCTTCAATGACGCCCGAATGAACTCCACGAAGAGGGGGTGGGGCTCCATGGGGCGGGACTTGAATTCCGGGTGGAACTGACAGCCCACATACCAGGGGTGATCGGGAACTTCCACGATCTCCACAAGCTCTCCGTTGGGGGAGGTGCCGCTCAGGATCAGCCCCTTTTCGGCAAGGGCATCCCGGAATTCGTTGTTGAATTCGTAGCGGTGACGGTGCCTCTCGGAGATGGTTTCATCGCCGTAGGCATCCCTTGCGAAGGTCCCCTCTTTCAAGGCGCAGGGATAGGCGCCGAGGCGCAGGGTGCCGCCCTTTTCCGAGAGGATATCCCGTTTTTCGGCCTCGCCGGTGCGCTCATTCACCCACTCGGTCATGAGATAGATAACGGGATGCTTGGTCTTGGAATCAAACTCGGTGCTGTTGGCGTCTTCCATGCCGGCGATATGACGTGCGTATTCGATGACGGCGATCTGCATACCGAGGCAGATACCGAAGTACGGAACCTTGGTCTCACGTGCGTAACGTGCCGCAGCGATCTTGCCTTCGGTCCCTCGGGAGCCGAAGCCACCGGGAATGAGAATGCCGTCGGCATGGCCGAGGAGCTTCGCGGCGTTTGCATCGTCCACGGTTTCGGAGTCGACAAAGTCAAGATCCACACCGCAGTTGTTGGGAACCCCTGCGTGGTAGAGGGCCTCGTTGAGGCTCTTATAGGACTCGGTTAAATCCACATACTTGCCGACAATGGCAATGGTGATGCGCTTTTTCGGGTTCTTGAAACGGTGGACGAACTCCTTCCAGTTTTCAAGGCGGGGCGAGCGGGTCCAGATCTGGAGAAGCTTGACGATCTTCTCGTCGAGCCCCTCTTCATGGTAGACCTGGGGCAGCTCGTAGATGCACCCCACGTCCCGTGCGGTGATGACGGCGTCATCGTCCACGTTGCAGAAAAGGGATATTTTCTTTTTAAGCTCTTTCGGGATCTCCCGGTCGGACCGGCAGATGAGGATGTTGGGCTGGATACCGATGCTGCGGAGCTCTTTGACGTTCTGCTGGGTGGGTTTGGTCTTGAGCTCACCGGCGGCGGCAATGTAGGGGACCAGGGTGAGATGAACGTACAGGACGTTCTCCTTGCCAAGGTCGGCCCGAAGCTGACGGATCGCCTCCAGAAAAGGAAGGCTCTCAATGTCCCCGATGGTGCCGCCGATTTCAATGAGGGCCACATCCACGTCTTTTCCCACCAGCAGGATGCTGCGCTTGATTTCATCGGTGATGTGAGGGACAACCTGTACCGTAGCGCCAAGGTACTCCCCGCGCCTCTCCTTGGTGATAACGGAGTTGTAAATTTTCCCGGTGGTGAAGTTGCTGTTCCGGCCCATGCGGGCAGAGGTGAACCGCTCGTAGTGGCCGAGGTCGAGGTCCGTTTCGGCGCCGTCATCGGTAACGAACACTTCGCCGTGCTGAAGAGGGCTCATGGTGCCCGGGTCCACGTTGATATACGGATCCAGTTTCTGAACTGTGACCTTCAGGCCACGGGCTTCAAGAAGTGCGCCGATCACTGCGGAGGCGAGCCCCTTACCCAGTGATGAAACCACCCCTCCGGTCACAAAAATGTACTTGGTGTTATGCCCCATGAAAATACCCTCTGAATCGCACAAGATGCGTTAAAAATGGATTAGTTGTTCAGGATTCTTCAAAAAAAAAGATAAGCACCGGGGTTATGAAAGACACCTGCTTATCTTTAGTATCACAATGGGGAAAGGTTCCGCCATTGTTATCACCCAGCTTGTTTTCAGTTGACTGGATATTATCCAATCACTTTTGGGAACGCAAGCCTTGATAGGTCAAGCCTGTGATTTCCCCTCTGATCTTCAAGAGAGCCCGAAAAAAATCACCAAATTTAAGTTTAAACTAATACCCCGCGCCGAATCGACACGGTTAGGGCACATCTCGTACCGTTAAAATGCCAAGGGATCGTTGGAGAGAATCCGCTCAATCTCTTCCATCTGCCGTTCCTGCTCGGAAGGCTCAGGGGCAGGTGTGTCTTCCTTGGGTTCAGCGGGCTGTTTCCGACTGTAAGTTGACCGGTCAAAAAGTTTGGCAGACAGGGGCTTGCCGGCCGTCACGCTCTCCACGCGGATCTCCCGAAAGAGCCGCCCTTCGGCATAAAATTCAATACGACGGGGAAACAAGGCGTTTCCCTGTTTAAACCAGTCGTGATACCAGATCTCCACCTTCTGGTTGGCCTTCCCCTCGAAAAGAATCCAGCGCATGGGCAGAAAGCTCTCCTTATCCACCCAGAACTGAGGCCTGACCGTGCGATCCGAAGCGGTGGCCCCCATCACCCAGGCGATACGACCGGCATGGCGATTCAGGGAGGTCACAGAAAGGTCCACCCCCGCGTCAAGGAGCCGTTTTTTCAAAAGACCCTCACGGCGAAACTGCAGCGGGTCCCGGTAGCGATCCGCCGCCCGTTGCGGACCTTCGTTCACCACCCCATCCACCACGCGAAACCAGGCGTCAAAGGTGGAGAGCTGCTCCACCTTCTTCTCCCCGGCCGTCACCACGGAATAAAACCGGTCAGGGGTCGCAAGCTTCACCACCTCATCAAAGACCAGGTTCGCCCCTTCGGCCTCTTCGGTGGTCGCACTGCGAAAAAAGATCTCTTTCTGTTGGATGGTCACCGTCACGGGCTTGCCGAGTTTTCTCGCCATCTGTCGGGTGATCTGGGAAGAAGAGAGAAGATACGCCTGGGCAGAGCCGGCGGAAACCACGAATAAAAAGATGAGAAGGGAAAGGATTCGTCTGTGTGTCACTTGCTTCATTACGGCACACGCTCTGTGGGGTTGGGGGGTTAAAAAACAGCCTCCGGCGGCAAGGGTGGCGGAGGCGACTTGCCCCTTGTTCCCCGGGTCAAATCACCTCCGCATTCAGCGGCTCCCAAAAGTTAACAACTGCTTGATAACCTTTTTAAAAGTTTGGCCCCCGGCAGGGCCGCCGGAGGCACTTTTTGGAGAACTGAACAGTCACCAAAAAATATCGCGTCGCTATCCGAAGATATGTCCGTTGTAGCGTGCGGCAGCACCCAGCTCTTCCTCAATACGGATCAGCTGGTTGTACTTGGAGACACGATCGCTTCGGGACAAGGACCCGGTCTTGATCTGGCCGGCGTTGACGGCCACGGCAAGGTCCGCAATGAAGGTATCTGCCGTCTCCCCGGAGCGGTGAGAAATCACCGTTGTGAAACCAGCCTGGGTGGCCATCTCGATGGCATCCAGGGTCTCGGAAACGGTCCCGATCTGATTCAGCTTAATAAGGATGGAGTTGGCGGCGGAATCGATGATCCCTTTTTCCAGAATAGCGGGGTTGGTGACGAACACGTCGTCGCCCACCAGCTGCACGGTATCCCCCAGACGTTCGGTCATGCGGATCCAGCCGTCCCAATCGCCTTCGGCAAGGCCGTCTTCGATGGAGACCACGGGGTAGTTTTCTACCAGGGACGCATAGTAGTCGATCATCTCATCGGCGGTGAGGCTTCGGCCTTCTCCCTCGAGAACATACTTGCCATCTTTATAAAACTCGCTGGCGGCGGCGTCCAGGGCCAGGGAAATATCCTCACCTGGCACGTAACCGGCCATCTTGATGGCCTCCATGATGAGCTGGATGGCCTCTTCGTTGGAGCCGAGGTCGGGTGCAAAGCCCCCCTCATCACCCACACCGGTGCTGAGCCCCTTGCCTTTGAGAAGCGTCTTGAGGTTGTGGAAGGTCTCGGCACCCATGCGCACAGCCTCGGAGACGGTTTC
This sequence comes from Desulfolunaceae bacterium, assembly GCA_942491485.1. Taxonomy (GTDB): domain Bacteria; phylum Desulfobacterota; class Desulfobacteria; order Desulfobacterales; family Desulfolunaceae; genus Desulfoluna. The sequence goes on from CALOAX010000002.1 coordinate 24,054, forward strand.
AGCACTCACAGGAATAATCATGAACTCCTGGATATCGAGGCTGTTGGTGGCGTGGGACCCGCCGTTGATGATGTTCATCATGGGAACCGGCATGTTGCGGGCATTAACCCCACCCAGGTACTTGTACAGGGGAAGGCTGAAGGCGTTGGCGGCGGCGCGGGCAACAGCCATGGAGACGCCAAGCATGGCGTTGGCACCCAGAGCAGACTTGTTTTCAGTGCCATCGATTTCGATCATGTGCTTGTCTATGGCCGCCTGATCCGCTGCATTCATGCCCATAACCTCAGGGGCGATCTTCTCCATGATATTGGCGACAGCCTGAACCACCCCCTTACCAAGGTAGCGGCCCTTGTCCCCGTCTCTGAGCTCCAATGCTTCACGGGTCCCGGTGGAGGCACCTGAAGGGACAGCTGCGCGCCCCATGGCGCCGCAAGCCAGGGTTACATCCACTTCCACGGTGGGGTTGCCACGTGAATCCAGAATCTCTCGTGCCTTAACATCAACTATAGCGGTCATCTATTCCTCCAGAAATGGCCCCCTTCACCCATGGGAAGGGGGCAGATAAACCTCAGGCGTCTACCCGGATAGCGGGCGAGCCGGTTTGTGAAATACCTTTATATACTGGCCCCGCAAAAAGACCACCACGTGCTTGCCGACAGACACCATGGCAGGCACGCATTTACCAGAAAACCGTGTGATCTCGTGAGACACCGTCAATGGCGTCTTGTCACGAAGGTATTTTGTAGACGGGGTGCGATCTCCCGGCGGGACATAATGATGATGGTTCCGTTATCATCCAAGGGCCTAAAAGCGCCAAAAGTAACCTACAACTCCCCCGTGGCTCTGTCAAGTAGCCGCAACCGGTCCCTTTCGGGTGTGCTGGACCAGCTCCCGCACCAGTTCCGCTGTGATCCCCCAAAGGGTCCCGTGGGGGGTCTCCCAAAAATAGACCTCACGGGTGAGCCCTCCCCAGGGTTTATGGTACCGTTCCGGCAAGCCCAGCTCCTGCGCGGGAAGCAGGGTGACCCGCCCTTTTTTGGGGTGGTCGTAATGAGGTTCCACCATCAGCCGCACATGGTGAACGTCAGGATCTGTCATTTCAAAGTAAGACAAAGGCATGGTAAACCAGGCGGCCACTTCATCCTTGTTAATCATCATGTTCTCAAGGGACCCATCCTCCAAAAGCCCGACATAGCAGGAGACCGTCACCCCCACGGAGGTGATCAGGGTATCCAACTGCCCGATGACCGTCACCTGATCCGGCGCAATCCCCATCTCTTCACAGCACTCACGCAGGGCTGTGGCTTGAAGGTCTTTGTCCTTACCGGCATCGAATCCTCCGCCGGGAAAGGAGATCTCTCCCCCCTGGCGGATCCCCTCGGTGCGTTTCTGAAAAAGAAGATGAAGCTCTCCGTTCACCTTCACCACCGGGGCAAGAACAGATGAGTGGATAAACCGATCCCACCCCAGCACCCCCGGGCGGCTGGGCATACTCTGCTTCAAATGATCAACGGCATCCATGGTCATACCCGTCTCCCCACTGAATAATGATACATTCATTTCATATAAAAGAGTTGAATAGTTAGATACAATTTATATCGCACCCCACACAAAAAAAACGACCGTGTCCGATGATTCAGAAACCATCCGACATTTCATACCCCACCTACTTGTGCCTACGTGCTCACCCTTCGGCCTGTCAACACAAAACCCGGCCATCCCGCCGCAAGCCTTGTCACCTGTTCCTTTTCACCTCTCCTTTTTTGCATTGCCATCTGGAGCGACTCTGTGTATTTATCACCAGAGAAATCCAATTAAAAGGACAGCCAATCCATTGGCTGCCAACGATCTTCGGTTCCGCGGGCACTGGTTACAGACCCTGTATCAGGGATCACCACCATGGCTCCATCACCGTTGGCAAGTTTTTTCAGGTCTTACGCCATGATAAGCAACGATCCCTGAATACCCTTGAAATGAACACTGTTTTTCAATGTGTACTGCATACGTTAGCCACACATCCGCCCCTTAAAAGGGGGGGATCCCAATGCCCAGGCAGTGGACAGGAGTGATATGGAAGTTCAAGAACAAGCCCTGATCCTTGTGGTCGATGACGACCCACTCTTTTTTGACAGCATGAAGAGCCTCATCACCCGGATGGGGCACCACATTTGTGGAGCCGGCTCCCTGAGTGAGGCCCATGCCGTTTAAAGGAAGAACCTGTAGACATCGTCTCCTGGACCTGTTTCTTCCTGACGGCATGGGCGTCGACCACATCGAAAGCATCTGCCACAGCCCCTCCAGCCCCGCCCTGATCATGATCACCGGCAATGGGGATCCCGACTCGGCAGGCCTCGCCATCAGAAAAGGTGCCCTGGACTTCCTTGTCAAACCCTCGTCGGTCCATGACACCCGGCAGGCCATCACACGTGCCCTTGCCCATCGCCAGACAATACAAAACTACGAGCGGCCTCAGCTCACCCTCGATGCCATCATTGGAAAAAGCGAACCCATCCGCCACTGTTTTGACCTGGTCGCCCGAGCCGCCGGATGCCACTCCGGTGTGCTCATCACCGGAGAAACCGGTACGGGCAAAGAGCTCTTCGCCCGTACCATCCACGACAACAGCCCGAGAAAAGATCATAATTTTGTCACCGTGGACTGCGCCGCCCTCACCGAAACCCTGGTGGAGAGCACCCTCTTCGGCCACCGCAAAGGGGCCTTTACCAGTGCAGACCAAGACCGCCCAGGCCTTGTCAAAGCCGCAGACAAAGGCACCCTCTTTCTCGATGAAATCGGCGAGATGCCACTCTCCCTGCAGAAAACCTTTCTTCGGGTGCTCCAGGAAAAACGCTTCCGGCCCGTGGGACAAACAACGGAAATAGAAAGTGATTTCCGTCTCATCGCCGCCACCAACCGTGATCTCTCCCGCATGGTGGATGAAGGCCGATTCCGCCAGGACCTTCTCTTCCGCCTGCGGGCCTTCACCCTGGAGCTGCCCCCCTTGCGCAACCGAAGTGAAGACCTCAAACCCCTTGCCGAACACCATGCCCGAGGACTTGCCTCACGCTACGGCATGGAAGAGAAGCAGTTCGAATCCCGGCTTTTTTACCATCCTGGAGCGCTGCCCCTGGCCCGGCAACGTCCGGGAACTCTTCAATGTCATCGAGCACGCCTTCTTCGCCACCGGAGAGCGCCCCACCATCCACATCATGGACCTGCCCCAGGAGATCCGCATCGAAATGGCACAGCTCTCCGTGAAGATGGGGCTAACCATCGGGACCCCGCAACCCCCTTCGGATGGGGCGGCCGATGAAGACCTCAAATACTTCTTTGCCCACGGCGAGCCCTCCATCAAGGATGTAAAAAACCGCGTGGAATGCCGCTACCTGGAAGAGATCATCCGCCACACCGAAGGCGACGTGCACCGCATGCTCGAAATCTCCGGCCTCTCCCGATCCCACCTCTACGCCATGATCAAACGCTTCAACCTCACCCGGTATTTAAAAAATAAACACAAACCAAGTTGAGCCTCCGGCGGCCAGCGGACAAACTCATGAAAAGTTCATCAACAGACTAGAATTATTCTTCAGTGACTGACACAGACTGACACCCGCGGATCTGCCTCGTCCCGAGGCCCGAGGTGCAAAAAGCGCACCAACGTGCTTTCGAGGTGGCACCCCGCGTCCGTCCGTGAGGCATCCTTTTAAACGGTCCCCCTGACTCGACAAAATACAAAAAGCCCCCGCATCGGTCGATACGGGGGCTTTTTCAGAGTGCGGTATGAATCTAAGGGATCAGTTCTTGTTTGCGAAGTAGTGATCCACCTGCTCTGCTGCGAGCCCCACGTATCGGGCGGGGGTGAGCTCCTTCAGGCGGGCCTTGGCCTCTGCCGGAACCATCTCCAAAGAGTCGATAAAGGTGGCGAGTTCCGCTTCGGTGATGCGGACGCCGCGTGTCAGGGCTTTAAGTTTCTCGTAGGGATTCTCTTCGCCGTAGACGCGCATCACGGTCTGGATGGGTTCGGCCAGGAGCTCCTGATTGCCGTCAAGGTCCGCCAGCATGGCCGCTTCGTTGATTTCCATCTTGCCCATGCCCTTGATGGTGTTTTTAAACCCGATGACAACGTATCCGAAAAGGGCCCCCATGTTCCGGAGCACGGTGCTGTCGGTCAGGTCTCTCTGAAAACGGGAGTTGAGCAGCTTCACGGCGAGGTGGTCCATCATGGAGATAGCGACCCCCAGGTTGCCTTCGCTGTTTTCAAAGTCAATGGGGTTGACCTTGTGGGGCATGGTGGAAGATCCCACCTCGCCTGCCACGGTCTTCTGCTTGAAGTAGCCAAGGGATACGTACCCCCACATGTCGCGATCCAGATCAATGATGATGGAAGAGGCGCGTACCATGGAATGAAGGGCTTCGGCGATATAGCTGTTGGGGTTGATCTGGGTGGTGTAGTAAAGGGGCTTACCTTCAGGTAATCGCGCACAAAGCGCTCACCAGCGGCGATCCAGTCCACATTCGGGAAGGCGGCGGTATGGGCGTTGTAACCACCGGTGGCGCCGTTCATCTTGGCTCCAATGTCGACAGCCGCAAGGTGTTTCATCTCCCGACGGAGACGCCAGGCGAAGTTCACCATCTCTTTCCCCACGGTGGTGGGGGTGGCGGGCTGCCCGTGGGTGCGGGACATCATGGGCTTGTCACGCCAGGATTTCGCCATGGCCTCAACGGCGGAGAGGAGCTCTTCCATGACGGCAAGCACCTCGTCACGACCTTTTTCAATCATCAAGGCATAGGCGGTGTTGTTGATATCATCTGAGGTGCAGGCGAAGTGGGTCCACTCGCGGATATCGGAGAAGCCCTTCTCGTCCAGCTTCTCCTTGATATAATATTCAACAGCTTTCACGTCGTGGTTGGTGGTGCTTTCGATCTCTTTAACGCGAAGGGCTCCCGTTTCGCTGAAGGTATCGGCAATCTCACGAACCGCCTCCTTCCAGTCCCCTTCGGGCGCGGCAAAGCCAAGGTCATCAATGATGAATTCCAGCCACCTGGCCTCCACCAGCACGCGATGACGAATCAGTCCGTATTCTGAAAAAATATCCCGAAGCGATTCGGTGAGCCTTCTGTACCTGCCGTCAAGAACGGTGAGAGCCTTCACTTGATCCATGGTCCGTTGTCCTGTTGTGATTTGGTTATTGAAAAATGGCCGATCAAATCATCGCAGCCATGGAGCGGTCCATGGGCGGCTTTTCTCTTTGACGGGATCATCTTAATTTTATCGAGTCTTCAATCAGGCGCCTGTCTTGAGCCTGCAGCCTGGCATCTTTAATAAAACCAGAACCCACAGGGATTACGCGGGAAGTCCTATCACATGATGCCGGGGTGAGACAACCGGTTTCCAAAGACAGGGGGCCAGTATTGCCAGAGGCAGCCATCACCCCTCAAGGCAGCTTTTTTTGCAGGTCCCTCCAGAAACGCCGGCTCCGGAGGGCCAGCTCCTCTTTGTCCCGACAGAGGTGGGGTAACCCCAGCTCCACGGTGATGGAGCTTCCCACTTCAAGGGAGAGATCCACCTTGAAGACCGGCTCGCCTTTGTGGGCCGCGATGGTCACGCCGGCCACCTCAAAGGAGGTCAAAGCCAGGCCACGCCCCAGCAAGGTTTCCAGGGCATCGCGGTCCAATCCCTCGCACACCCGTTCAACCATGGCCTCTTCACCGGTTTGTATCTCAATGGGATCTGCTGCAATCATGGTTCCTCTTTGATGCTCCGTCCTCCCGATGCCTATACCCAGCAAGGTGAGCCCACCGAATTCACGTATAAATTCACAGTATCACCCGCCCTTCCCAGGGAACTCGTCTCGTACAAAGCCCTTTCAGATCTTTAAGGATTCCCTTCACAAAACCACACTTGTAAAAAGAGATCAACTCTGTTAACCCATTTCCAGTGAAATGCCTGTCATGCCTTGCATGAAAAACTGCCCGGCGGCAAGGTTTGCCACCAAGAAAGCTTATTGCGGATCGTTTTGTCCCCCTCGTACCTCGGAGCAAATCCATCCGCCTTTGATTCGATGTGAAGCCGAAATCATGTACTTGATCCTGCCTTCCCGATCTTAATTTTTTAACAGTACACCTTCATTAAGAGGAGAGGCGAGACAGTGCTTCACATCGGATTTCTCAACCTCTCATCCCACATGACGCTGTTCGAGCAGTGCCAACAGACCCCTTCCTCTCCTCCCATCTTCACCCGGTAAAAACGGGCAGCACAAGGCGTATCGCCAGGGGAATCCTTAAAGGATGGCTCGACGGCGGCCTGCTCCCCTTCCCTTTGCCCACGTTCTGGCCCGGTGGCAAAAAGGAATCTGCGTTCTCGCCTCCGTTCGAAACACAGGAAGCGCCCTCGTCACTCCCGGCGCCACCCCCCTTTCGGATTTCAGGGACCTTGCCGGCAAGCGCATCCTCTTCTCCTGCATCGGATCCATGGAGTACCTTCTTGCACACCGGCTTTTCCAGGAGTGCGGCCTCTCCTTAAGCCCCGACGCGGGCCCGGACGGAATCCTGGCCGAGCAGATGGCCCTGGACCTCATTCCCGATGCCCTCAGCCACAACCCGGACGGTTCCATCGGCGCTGCCGTGCTGGAAGAGCCTGCCCTTTCGGAGGTGCTTGGCGAAGGAAACACCTCCCAGCTCATGCACTGCCGCGACCTCTGGCCCGAGTACACCGGAGCGGTTCTCGTGGTCCGAAACACCGACGACCCGTCCCGCAAGGAGCTTCTGGACGCCCTGGCCGAACGCCTTACAGGCAACCGGTCACATGGGGCCCACACGTCGCATGCCCCGAAGCTCCTGCCCCCCTGCCGTGCAGACTTTCTCACCACGGGACAATACCTGGACAGCCAGCAGCTCTCCCCCATGATCGCCTCCCTCCTGTAACCCGTAAACCCCGTGCCTCACACGTGGTTTACCGCCCCTTGTGCGAAGGATTCCGCCCAAACCGCCATCCCCCCATATTTTTACGAGCATCATTTTTGCCTCCCCCCAAAAAAAGGGTTAAACATTCTCGCCAAAATGACGATGTTAATAGAAAAAAGTTGACGTGGTTTGGTTGGAAAAGGAGACATATATGTCTATTGACATGGATATGAACATATTGGCAGTGGATGACTCCGGAACAATGCGTGTGATGTTCCGGCAGTATCTTGAGAAAGCGGGCTTTAAACGGATCACCCTGGCGGTGAACGGGTTGGACGCCCTGGAAAAGCTCGAGAACGAGGGGCCGTTTGATCTCATCATCAGTGACTGGAACATGCCCAAAATGGACGGGCTGGAGCTCTTGGTTGAGGTCCGTAAACGCGAAGCCTTCAAGCACATCCCCTTGATCATGGCCACTGCCCAGGGTGACAAAACCCAGCAGGAGACCGCCCGCAACGCCGGAAGCAACGGGCACGTCCCCAAGCCCTTCGACGAGGTGGAACTCAAGTCGGCCATCGAAAAAGCATTCAGCCCCAAAGAAGAAGTCCACACCGCCGGGAACTATACCCCTGAAACGCGTGACGGAAAGGTGGTGATCCGACTGGGACACATCCAGATCACCGACCACCTCGCCCTGGGTATCCTCAAGCACTGGATTGACAACGGCGAGGTGAACCCCGATCGATTCATCTTAGAGACCGAGCGCCTCCCCGGATGGAACCCCGTCCAGGAAAAACTGGAAAACGGTGACGTTTCCGGCGCCATGGTCCTGGCCCCCATCGCCATGGACCTATTCGCCTACAATGTGCCCATCCGCCTTGTTCTTTTTGCCCATAAAAACGGCAGTGGGTTTGTCCGAAGCTCCCGGTATGAAGAGGGGCCTTACACTGACAAAGAGAACTTCTACAAATACAAGGTTGTGAACATCCCCCATAAGATGTCCATTCACAACATGCTGGCACACAAATACCTCACCGGCCTGGGTCTTAAGCCCGGCGTTCCTGGCCAGAAGGCCATCAACGTCCGCTTTGAGGTGGTCCCTCCGGTCAAGATGCCTCCCATCATGAAAGAGGACGACTCCGTCGGGGGCTTCATCGTTGCCGAACCCATCTGCACCCGCGCCGCCTCTTCCGGCCTCGGCTCCATGGAATTTGCCTCCGGCAGCATGTGGCCCGACCACCCCTGCTGTGTTGTGGCCCTGCGCCAGGAACTCATCAACTCGGCTCCCGATGCCGTCCAGGAGCTGACAGACCTCCTCGTCAAGGCCGGCCGCTTTGTCTCCGAGGACCGCAAAGGCGCCGCCGAAATTGCCCTCTCCTTCCTCGATCCCGAAGGAAAAATGGGTCTCTCCCTGCCGGTTCTGCTCCAGGTTCTCAGCCAGAAAAACGGCATCACCATGAACGATCTCTACCCATCCATCGAAGATCTGGAAACGATCCAGAACTACATGTACCACGACATGGGTATCGGCAAGCTCATCGACCTCAACAAGTTCGTGGACCAACGCTTCGCCGACAAGGCCACAGGCCGGAACGCAGCTGCTTCCGGAGCCGCCTGATCCAGCCATAAAAAAAGCCCCGCACCAGTGGTGCGGGGCCATATCATCGAGTCACCCTCAAAAGACGGGACCCAAGCCGCGGATGCACACCGCGGGGAATGTCCCGTTTTTTATTCTGCGTATGCCAACCCTATACTCAGGACTGTACCACCGACCTCACATCGGCAGCGCTCCCCCTTTCCGAAGAGCACCCCACCAGAAGCCTGATACTGGCGACGAGATCCTTCATGGAGACCGGCTTGGCCATGACGGCATCAAAATGGCGAACGTGGGCCTTCCAGGGCGTTCCGGAAATCCCGATAATGGGAACCACTCCCTTCTCAGATTGCCTGATGTAATCGGCCACGCAATTGCCGTCCATGCCCCCCATCACCAAATCCGTAATCACCAGAGCATAGTCGCCATTTTCGAACATACGGATCCCCTTCTCCCCACTGTCCGCAGTGTGGACTCGGTACCCCTGGCGTTTCAGCATCTGGTGATAAAGATTCAGGAGGGTCTGATCATCATCGATAACGAGAAGTGCTACCATGCTCACCCCGTTGCACAAAAACAACGTTGAACAATCGTTTATATTATAAACTTCACCGAGCTTCGCACATAATCAATGTTCCCTACAGCATACATAAAAAATATCCCACAAAAACATATTAAAATCAAAGGGAATACTTCCCATGCAGGCAAAAAATGCGCGTCCCGTATCATCGCACAACCTGCCGCAAGGGGTCAAAGGGCAAAAGCTCAAGGGCATGCGCAGCACATCACGTCCGACGGAAGAACCCCCCATCGCCACGAAAGACGGGGTCTCAAAGGAGTGCTACTGCCGCCGGAGAAACGTCCTGGAGTTGGACTGCATGGTCTCGAAAGCTTCCACAGGAAGCCCTGCTCCCACAACGACCTTTCGGGCAAAAACATCGTCAATCAGATCCCCTGGGGAGTGGGAGTCGGTGTTAAGAACCATGGAAGCACCTGCAGCAAGAGCCGCCTTGGCAACATGGCCGTTGGTGAGGCTATGGCCACCCCGGGCAGTGATCTCCAGAAACACCCCTTTGGCGGCGGCCAGAGCAGCCTCCTCATCGGTGATCAGGCCGGGATGCGCCAGGACATCCACTCCCGCTTCAATGGCGGCACGGTTGGTCCCCGGGGCCACAGGCTCCACAACTGTCTCCCCGTGAACGATCACGATGCGGGCCCCAAGACTGCGCGCCAGGGCAGCCCCTTCGGCAATATGGGCCGGGGGCATGTGGGTGAGCTCAATGCCGGGAACCACTTCAAGTGCCATTACTTCGTTGAGTTTTTCTGCCACAGCCACAATGCGGGGGACGATAAAATCAATATTGGAGAGATCGCCGTGATCGGTGAGCCCCAGAGCAGTAAGCCCCTTGGCTTCAGCCCGTCTGGCTAGTTCAGAGGCCACCAGGGCCCCGTCGCTGAAAAAGGTGTGGGAGTGAAGGTCAATCATGGTCGCATGGCTCCTTTCGTGGGAAATGGGTTCACCCCTGCCGCATCGCCAGGCAGGGAAACAGGATACCCATACCACGTCAGGAACGCCATTTCATGGAAAAACGTAACTGTTCAAACCTTGTATTTTCCGAAGTCTTCGGGATCCAGACCTTCAAGGTATTCAGCCCAGCGCTTGCCCTCGTTGCTCTCGTCGACGACCTCCACAGGCTCCTCCACCCGTTGTGATCTCTCGAGCACACTCTCTTCCACAAAAATAGGGGCATTGAATCGAACAGCCATGGCGATGGCGTCACTGGGCCGCGAGTCCAGCTCAAAACGGGACTCACCGGCTGCAAAAACGATACGGGCGTGATAGGTATTGTTGACGAGGTCACAAACAACCACCTGCTCAACAGTGGTGGCGGTATGTTCGAGGTACTGACGGAACAGATCGTGGGTGAGAGGACGTTCATTGGGGGTATTCTGGATGGCGAATACGATGGATGAGGCCTCCATGATCCCGATCCAAATGGGGAGAAGGCTTCCATCCTTTTCGGACTTGAGCACCAGAACCGGGGTTCGGGTGTTCTGATCCATTGATATAGAGGCAATGGTCATTTCATGCGTCATGGTTCACCTCCCTTTAAGCGAAGCGGATCACCACGCTTCGCCCCTGGTGCCGCCCGGGAAAAGGGCGACGGGGGTTGGACCCGACAAGGACCATCATGGCCGGGCCAATAGCCATGGAACATAAGCCGCACTGTGCATGCCTGCTCCGATATCTCCCCCGTGGGATGTGAATTTCCATGGGCTTAAGAACGCAAATGGCGCCGGATAGTGCCCTGCCCCGTTCCGTCACCTTGTGGCGGAGCAGAGCAAGTCACCGCGGCATGTCCCTTGCGAATCCATCAGCCGTTGTTCAGCTTGAGCACCCCCCTTAATGAGTGCGGCAGTCCCTCTTCAATATAAACCGGAACCACTTTTCCCACAAGGTTTCCATCGGAATCCCCGCCTGTTACGGTGAAGTTCACCACACGGTTGCAGGAAGAACGGCCCGTCCACTGCTGGCCCCCCTTCACCTCTTTGCGTCCGTCCACAAGAACCTCTTCGGTCTTGCCGGCATAGGAAAGGTTGCGTTCTCTGGAGAGCTCTTTTTCCAGAACATGCAGAGCATCAAGGCGACGGCTCTTGTCCTCCTCGGAAACTTTGCCGTCATAGCCCACGGCAGGAGCATTGGGACGGTCTGAATACTTGAAGGCAAAAACCCCGGAGAAGCCCACCTGTCGAATCAGGTCAAGGGTCTCCTCAAAATCGGCATCCGTCTCGCCGGGGAAGCCCACGATCATGTCCGAGGTAAGAGCAATATCCGGGCGTACCTCCTTGAGGCGGGCGATGCGCTCCATGTAGTCTTCCCGGGTGTATTTTCGGTTCATCTTCTTGAGCACCGCATTGGAGCCGGACTGCACGGGAAGGTGAATGTGGTTGCAGAGCTTAGGGAGATCGCGGTACGCCTCCACAAGGCCCGGGGAGAGATCCTTGGGGTGGGAGGTCGCAAAACGGATGCGGGCCAGGCCTTCAATCTCGCTCACGCGGCGGAGCAGCTCCGGAAAATCGCAGAGCCCCTCTTTTTTTCCGTAAGAGTTAACGTTCTGGCCCAACAGGGTCACTTCCCGAGCCCCTCGTTCCACAAGGTCTTTCACCTCCTGGACAATGGCATCGGGGTCACGGCTCTCCTCGCGACCGCGGACATAGGGCACGATGCAGTAAGAGCAGAAGTTGTCGCACCCTCGCATGATGGTGACGAACCTTGAGACCTCCACCTTGACGTCGAGTTCCGGCGTCGGGGTCTCATCAACGATCCCCGTGGACATCTCCACATCCACGTTGGGAATGCGGTCGTATTCGAATTTTTCCACCATGGCCTTCAGACGCGCGTAGGCCCGCGTACCAAAGACGATGTCCACGTAAGGCATGCGCCGGAGAATGGCGGCACCTTCCTGCTGGGCCACGCACCCTCCGATGGCCACAATGAGTTCGGGATTCTTCTTTTTCAGAGCCCGCATTCGACCCAGGAAGCTGAAGGCCTTTTCTTCGGCCTTTTTTCGAACCGTACAGGTATTGACGATGACCAGATCGGCATCCTCCACCTCATCAACGGGAATGTACCCCAGTGGCCCCAGTACCTTTTTGAACATCTCTGAATCGTAAACGTTCATCTGGCAGCCGATGGTGTATATGTAGACACACTTCTTGTTCATCAGACTTATCCTACCTCTTTATGGATAACACCCCATCAGGGGTGTATTGGTAACAAAACCTTTTATATATAATGCATTGCGATGGCACCTGCGTGACGTTCCGGCATGGCCATCATGGAATATGCTCACCCAGATCCGGGGCAAAGACCTCTTCCATGGACACTGCATCTTCAAGGCTTTCAAGGACTCTGTCCACCTCTTCCTCGCACCCCGGCGCAATCCGAAGGACGATCATGTCCCGGTCCCTGTTCACGGTGGTCATCACCAGCAGGTTGTCCAGGGCTTCGAAGGTGTATTTTACAAAGACGATGTCCTCTCGCCTGAGTTTAAAAAATCGTTCAATGCAAACCACGCGTACTCCTTATTTCATGACGGGCTTATCGTGGTCCATGGCCTTGAGAGGCCCCAAACCAACCATTGGAAAACGTTCACCTTTACCACATCGATTCCCCCAGTACCACCCCTTTATCCCGGTGAACAGGGACAGTACATTTAATTTAAAAAACTCCCCTCCGGCGGCCCTGCCGGGGGCCAAACTTTTGAAACGTTTGACAAACAGGCCTTGGCTGTTTCCTTGGATATTCAACGCCTTCTATCGTCTCAAGGAACGAAGGATTAAAACAGGCGCAACCTGGAATCCAAGGGATCATTCCCTGGCCGCCGGAATTATTTTAGCAACCTCCAGCGTTCGACAGATAAAGAAACACGAAGCGCCCCTCGGGCTCCACGAAAATGATTAGGCCACCTCGCCCGTGGTTCATAGGCGAAGCCCGTCAGCGAATGTGAGCGACCTGAGGAACGAAGGGCGAGGGCATTCGCGAACCCGCTTTCGAGGTGGATCACCTTGCTCAGGAAACCCTTTGAACCCACCGGGGGGATGGTGTATGGTCGTCCCCACACGGCTGGGAACACACGTACATCACAAAGGAAACACCCGAAGCGCCACGGTGCTTTGGATTCATCAGAGACACACTCTATGCAAGCAAGTTGGACCACAACCGAAGTTGACGAATCCCGGGCCAAAGCCCTGGCAGCCCCCCTTGGCATCTCCCCTGTGACGGCAGGACTTCTCACGGCAAGGGGCCATGACACCCCGGAGGCGGCACGCGCGTTCCTCTCCCCCACCCTTGCCGGGCTTCGCTCCCCTGACCGTCTTTACGGCATGGATGTGGCCGTGGACCGACTTTCCCGGGCCATCACCGATGGCGAGGTAATCTTCATCTGCGGCGACTACGACGCCGACGGCATCACCTCCACGGCTCTTCTCATCACCTTTTTGAAGAGTGCAGGCGCCCGTGTGGCCTGGCACCTTCCCCACCGGGTCTCCGACGGGTACGGGTTTCATCCCAGCCAGGTTAAAGAGCATGCCAAGCCAGCCGGGGCCGGCGTCATCATCACCGTGGACTGCGGCTCCACCTCTTTTGAGGCCGTTGAAGAGGCACGGGCCTGCGGCATCGATGTCATCATCACCGACCACCACACCACAGGCGACTCCCTGCCGGACGCCCTGGCCATCATCAACCCCAAGCAGCCTTCCTGCGAATCAGAGATGAACGATCTCGCCGGAGTGGGGGTTGCCTTTTACCTGGCCGTTGCCCTTCGCACGCGGCTTCGGAACATCGGCCACTGGAAAGCTGGCGCGGAACCCAACCTGAAGGCCCTGTGCGACATTGTCGCCCTGGGAACCATTGCCGATATCGTCCCACTCACCCGGGAAAACCGTATTCTTACCCGAGCCGGGCTTGACATGATCAACCAGAGCTCCCGACCCGGCATCGCCTCGCTTCTCACCGCCTCCAAGGCAAACAAAGAGAACGTGGACGCCGAAGACATCGCATTCCGCCTTGCCCCCCGCATCAACGCCGCAGGTCGCATGGACAACGCACAGGTGGGCCTTGATCTGATGCTGGCCCCCAGCCAGGCACAGGCTGCCCCAATTGCCAAAGAGCTCTGCCGCCTGAACACCCACAGACAGGATACCGAAGCCCGAATTTTCGACGAAATCGCCACCTACATCAACGAAAGCCCCGCCCTTCTGGACCGGAAATCCCTTGTTCTGGCCAAAAATGGCTGGCATCCGGGCGTCCTGGGCATCGTTGCATCCCGTGTCGTGCGGGAGTACGGCAAACCCGCCTTTGTGATCTCCGTGGACGAAAATGGGGTGGGCAAAGGCTCCGGCCGAAGTATCCCCGGCGTGGATCTCTACACGGCCCTTTCCGCCTCAGCCGACACCCTTATGCGCTTCGGCGGACACCGTCAGGCCGCAGGGCTCCAGGTGATGGGGAGCAAAATCGTCGATTTCCACAGAAGCCTGGAATCGCACCTGACCGAGGCGACCTCGGAGAAGGACTACATCACGGCCGTCGTTGCCGATGCCCGGCTCCCACTTTCGGCCATCACACCGGCTCTCATCGACGAGCTGGAGACCCTGGCACCCTTTGGGGAAGGCAACCGGGAACCCCTGTTCATCGCCGAAGACATTCAGGTGCTCTCCACCTCAGAGGTGGGGCGAAACCACCGACGGTATGTCCTTGCAGCCACCGGGAATTCACACCTGGACAAGTGCATGGCCATCCGGTTCAATCATCCCGGCGGCACCCCGGAAAAGCGCATCGCAAAACTTCTCTACTCCCTTCGCTGGAACCGGTGGAACGGCGGCAAGAGCCCCCAGCTCCTCATCCACGACATGGAAATATAAACCTGCGGAGCCACACTGTTTTCAAGCGTTGTGCCATCGTCTCAACGCCTGATAACGGCCCGACAATTCCCTTGATTTCTTCAGGGAGGAAAGCTATGATCCTTGATGCCGAATCCAGAGGAGCTGCAAATACTGGGCCCCTTGGACCAAGCCCGCCTGGATGTCGTCATGGGTGATGGCACCGCACGCAACACGTGTGTGATGGTCTTCAGTTGAAGGCACCGCATTCCATACGCATCTGCAACACATTAAATTTATGATGATTCCGCAAACAACAGCCAGCGGACACATCAACAGATACAGGAGGGTGAATGGGAAAGATATTCCGTCCGAACAACAAGGAGTCCATGCTCCTTTCGCGAATAGAGTCATCCAAGGAAAAAGAGCGTCGCATCTCCATCGAAACCGCCCGTGACAACCTTGAACCCATGAGTAACGCCGTTTCCCAGAAACTTGTGGAAAACAGCCTCATTGAGACCACCAGCAAGAACTCTCTTCAGGAACAGATCGAAAAGAAGCTTGAGGCCCTTGTAAAGCTGGACGATTTTGAAATCGATTACCAGATCGCCCCTTTTCGCGAACTGGTGACCGCACCCAATGTGGTCAGCCTGGTCATCACCGCGTTTGTTTTGGAGACCCTCATCAACCACAAGGATGTCATTGATATCTACGGCTCTGATGAAGAGATCTACCACTGCATCAACGGACAGGTTCAGAAATACATGCCCGCCAACTTATAGCCCCCGGCGTCAAGACCCGGTTCGGTGAAGGCAGGCACCCTTTTTTAACACAGCTCCACGATATTAACCCGGCGGTAACCTCTGCGGCCAGCGTTCCGGTACCCGCCACAGGTTAATAAAAAAAGCCGACCCCCATCGCTTTTCAGATGGAGGTCGGCTTTTTGTTTTTCTGCGCGCAAGGCACGACCACGCCGTCGTATGACGTGTGCCGTCAGTATTACCCAGGTGCCCCCTCGCTCAAAGAGGCACCCTTCCTGTCCCTATGCTTCAAAAAAGAACTTTTCGTCCCCGAAGGCGGGCTTGAGATCATTCAACCAGACGGCGCTTTCGTCGTATTGTGCAAAGAAGAGCTTGTTGACCCACTCCGGGTTCCGGGCCTGAATAAACTTCAGGGCAAACAGCTTTTCGCCGCCCAACTCCGTAATCCCATCTACCAGCACCTTGCCGGGGGTGGCACTCATGGAGGGCCCGCGAACTGTCCTGGCAAGACCTGAAACGTTGCTGTATGCCTCGGTGAAAATACGGTACGCCTCGAACAAAGGCACACTGAAGTAATCTTTGGGGCCGGTGTCGCGCTCAATAAACATGTAGTAGGGGATGGCACCCAGTGATACCTGCTTCTCCCACATGGTGCGCCATACCTCAGGATCATCGTTGATATGGCGAATAAGGGGCGCCTGGCATCTGATATTGGCCCCGGTTGAGAGAATGCGGGAAACAGCGGCCTGCACAGCCTCCGTCTCCAACTCGCGGTGGTGACTGAAATGACTCATGACGGCCAGATGGAACCCTGCCTCCACAATCTCGTCAAAGAGCCCCATCAGATCATCGGCATCCTTGTCCGTGAGGAACCTGTAGGGCCAGTAGGCCAGCACCTTGGTTCCGAAGCGAATGGAACGGACATTGCCGGGGCGGCGCTTGAGGATCGGCTCCACATAACGACGCAGAATCTTACTGCTCATGATGAGGGGATCCCCGCCGGTAAAGAGCACATCCGTCACCTCCGGATGCTCTTCCAGGTACGAGACCAGGGCCTCAGGGTCGCCACAGGCGAATTTCAGATCGTCAACGCCCACGAACTGGGCCCAACGAAAGCAGTAGGTGCAATACGCATGACAGACCTGCCCCTGGGTGGGGAAAAAGAGAACCGTCTCTTTGTATTTGTGCTGCAAGCCGTTGATGGCCTGCCCCTTGCACTTGGGCACGTTCAGTTCCATCTGCCCTGCGGGATGGGGATTCATCTTCTGTTGAATCCTTCGGGCTTCGGCCTGAAGGGCTGCTTCGGGCTCCCCGGCCCGAAATTTCGCCTCAAGGGCGGTGTAATCTTCGCAGCTCAACATTCCCTTCTGGGGGAACACAAGCTTGAAAATCGGGTCCCCTTCGGGGTTGCTCCAATCGATCAGCTCATCGATTACATAATTATTGGCCCGAAAAGGCATAACGCGCGAAACAATTTGAATGGCATCGTGAATTTCGGTAGGAAGCGCTTCGAACTGCGGTATAGACTCAATGTTTCGGGTTGTAAACGCTTTGTAGTTTTTGGGTTGGATGTTAGCTTTACTCAATAGACCCCCTTGTGCCTTCGAATTCCTGCGGTAGTACGGGAGTTTACCCTCCTTTTTTCTGTGTGTTAACGGAAATTAAACATAGTCGTCCCATGACTACGTCCCGTTACCCCGCAAATCATTTTATTTTTGTCTTAAACGCCATAACATAATAAATTTTAAGGAATTTGTCAATTCCTCGGGGTTTCAGGCCACAGAAGCTGGAACCCCTTTGTTCCCACGTGAATCCCCATATTGAATCAAGACAGACAACACCCCTTCTCGATGACTCCTCAAAAGAGCCCCCCAAAAAAAAGGATGAGCTTCACCACCCGTCGCTTCCTCGTTCCATAAGGAAACGCACCATCTTTTTGGTGATGCCGTAAAACGACAAAACAACGGCATGATGCCCCAGCAGATAAGGGGAACCAACATCATGACGATGCCGAAACGTTAAGGACGAAGCAGCACTGCTCCGGCATTTTGCGATCTTGTCCTGTTTGTAATCTCTTGGCTCTACGAATAACGGGCAATTTGCCTTCTCTTGAAGGGCATGGACCATCGGCCCATGCCCGATAAAGGCGAGGAATTCACCCGTGAAGGGTGGAAAGCATCCTGATGCGGGCTAATCCCGACGTCGTTCCAGGCGTGCCACCGCTTCTATATGGAAGGTGTGGGGAAACATATCCACTGGACGCACTTCACAGATCTCATAGTGCGCTTTAAGCATCTCAAGATCCCGGGCCAGGGTGGCCGGGTTGCATGAGACGTAGACGATTCGCTCGGGGTTCAGCTCTGCAACCCGCTGAACGACCTCTTTGTGCATGCCTGCGCGGGGAGGGTCGATGATCATCACGTCGGGCTTTACGTCCACATCGGGCAGCTCTTTTCGAACATCCCCCAGGACAAAGCGGCAGTTTTCCACCCCGTTTCGGCGACAGTTTTCGTTGGCATCTTCGATGGCGCTGGGCACAATCTCAAGACCCGTGATCTCTGCGGCACCCTTGGAGAGCCAGATGGGAATGGTACCCGTACCGCTGTAGAGGTCGATGACCCGCTCGGTCCCCGTCAGACCTGCAAACTCCTCCACCACCGAGTAAAGGGCTTCGGCACCGGGGGTGTTGGTCTGGAAAAACGAGTTGGCGGAAATATTGAAGGTGTGATCCCCCAGGCGATCGGTAATGAAGGGCTCGCCCCCCAGAAGTTTTTCGCTCTCGCCCACGGCCACCCCCGCTTTGCGGCTGGTGATGTTGTTCACCACGGAGGCCACCTCGGGGAAAGCCTCCATCAGGGCATCAGCCAGGGGCTGAACCACATCCGGGCGATCCTCTGCTGTGACGATGTTCACCATCCAGCGATCTTCGTGGTAGGAGTGACGCAGCATCACAAACCGCCAGAAGCCCTCATGGCTTCTCAGGCCGTACACCGGAAGGTCAGAGGCCTTGATATACTGACGCACCGTCTCCAGGAGCCGGTTTCCCGTCTCGGGCTGAATGTGGCACTCCTTGATGTCGATGACCTTGCTGAAGGTGCCGGGAACGTGAAGACCAATACCCAGCCCCTTTTCAATCTCGGGGTCTGACAGCTCATGGGGAAGAAGCCACCGGCTGTCGGAGCAGGAGAACTCCATCTTGTTCCGGTACCCGAAAAGGTGCTTGGAAGGAAGGGTCGGATGCACCGTAACGCCATGGATGTTGCCGATGTGCTCAAGGGACTCCACCACGTGACGGCGCTTGTACTCAAGCTGCGTGTCGTAGTCAAGGAACTGCCACTTGCAGCCACCACACCAGGAGGCGTACTCACAACGGGGTTCCATGCGATTTTCCGACGGTTCAAGGATCTCAAGCGTGCGCGCTTCGGCAAAACTCTTCTTCTTTTTGAATACCCGTGCACGGACCGTATCCCCGGCCACTGCACCGTCAATAAAGACAGCCATGCCATCTATCTTGGCCAGACCACGACCGCCAAAGGCCATGTCGGTTACCGCAACATCGATCACTTCACCTTTTTTTACCGCCATAATACGAAGATACCCCTTCAGGCTTACACGAAGCCGCCATAATGATTCCGGTACTTAAAGACCACCCGTTTCGAATTTCGGGCATACGTCACCCCTTTCACAGCAGGTGCGAAACGGGTCACCCTATCCGATTTCAACAAATAATGGCAAGTTTTTTCTGGAAGGATGGGTAGTGAAGAGGGAACATTCGACAAAGGGCATGGCCTTTGGGCCCCGCCCCTGAGACAGAATCGTCAGCTCCGCCGGTCGTGGAAGTGTTCGAGGGGTCCGTGCCCCTTGCCCAGATGCTGAGACACAGCCCCTTTTAAAGCACCCGTGATGTAGTCCTTCGCCCTGGAGGCTGCCTCGGGGAGGGAATAACCCCGAGCGAGAAACGCGGCCAGGGCCGATGCCAGGGTGCACCCGGTACCATGGTTGTTACGGGTGTCGATGCGGGGAGCAGTAAAACATGTGACACGCCCGGTGGCCCCTTCAAGGAGAAGGTCCGGGCATGCGTCCCCTGAAAAATGCCCCCCTTTGAGAAGGACATTGGCACACCCCATGGCAACAAGCCTGCGTGCGGCCTCTTCCATCCCGTCCAAAGAGGTGACCGACAGGCCGGTCAACCTCTCCGCTTCGGGAATATTCGGCGTCATCAGGGTCACATTCGGCATCACATGGTGCACCAGGGCTTCCGCCGTACTCGATGCGTTGAGACCATCACCGCTCTGGGCGGCCATGACCGGATCCAAAACCCTCGGCACACCGTCAAGGGAGGCAAGGAGCACCCCCACCACTTCCGCATTTTCAGGGGTGGCCAACATGCCGATTTTTACGGCATCCACCCCGATATCGGAGATGACCGCCTCAGCCTGAGCCCTGACCATGTCAGGGGCCACCGGCATCACCCGGACCACCCCTTGGGTGTTCTGTGCCGTCACAGCCGTTACGGCCGTCATGCCATGACACCCCAGGGACGCCAGGGTTTTCAGGTCGGCTTGAATACCGGCGCCACCGCAGCTGTCGGAGCCTGCAATGGAAAGAACCCGTGGAATGATCATGGCAACCTGTTGCCTGCGGCGTCAATGAGGCGGGCCTGCTTCTCATTTTCGTAGCGCAGCTTTTCGATCACCTTCTCGCTCTCGGTGACCTGGTGCATGTACCCGTTGGTCTTCTCTTCCAGCTCTTTGACCTGACGGTCCAGGGTATCGATCTCCCGAGCAAGGGACTCACACCGCTCTTCGAGAAGCTTTTCCCGCTCTTTCTTCTTCTCCAAAAGCCCCATGTATCGGGATTTTGTGTTCTCCTCGGCCTTCCGTGTCATTCTGGCGGAGACAATTAAATTCACCACCTCCATGGAGATACCGAGCACAAACCCGTAAATCAGGCCCTGACGTCCGAAATGATACGCCATGAGGAGAGCCAGCATTGTTGAAATAAAGACCATGTCTCACGTCCTGTTTGCATATTCATGGGAATCGTGCCCAGGCCCCCACCACCCATGAGCAACCACCACGATAGGTTCCACCTGCGCTGTTAAAGCCTGCAGGTACGGATATCTGTCACAATGATCCCCTTGGCCCCAACGTCGGCCAGGCGATCCATAATGGTGTTCAGTTCCTTTTTGCGGGCCATGGCCTTCACGGCAAACCATCCCTCTCGCCGCAGAGGTGCCACGGTGGGCGCCTCAATACCCGGGGTCACAGCGCAGGCCGTTTCCAGGGAATCACCGGCCACATCGTACTCCACCATCACGTATTCCCGTGCAACCACAATCCCTTTGAGTCGCTCGATGAACACCTGTTCAGGGGCACTCAGGTGTTCCGCGCGCCCTTTTCGGGTCGCCAGAATGCCTTCGGAGACCATGATGGGCTCACCGCTGATGCGAAGCCCCGCCTCAACCATGGTGCGACCCGTCTGGACCACGTCGGCGATGGCATCGGCCACCCCCAGGTTGATGGAGATTTCAATGGCGCCGTCCAACTTGATGATCTTTGCATCGATGTTGCGGTTCTTCAGGTCTCGGCCCACAATGCCGGGATACGAAGTGGCAATGCGCTTGCCCTTGAACCCCTCAGGGGTCAGCAGGCTCTCTTCGGGAACCGCGTAGCAGAAGCTGGAACGCCCGAATCCTAAGGGAAGCAGCTCATCCACCTCGGAGTCGCTGTCCATGGCCAGGTCACGACCGGTAATGCCCAGATCGATGATCCCGCTTTGCACGTACACCGCAATATCACGGGGGCGCAGAAAGATAAACTCCACCTGGTTTGCAACGTCGGTTACTTTCAGTTCACGGCTGTATCGCTTGCAATTGTAGCCGGCTTCAGAAATAAGAGCCCGGGCCTCTTCAGAGAGGGACCCTTTGTTGGGAATTGCTATTTTCAGCATCTAACGACTTTCCTTACTCTACAGATTGATGCGCCTCACAAAATACAGCCGGAACCGCCAGGGCCTTCGCATGAAGCCTCCAAACGATTCCGACAGCGTCGGCCATCACAGGTATTTATAGATATCGTCCAGTTCCAGATCACAGGCAATCATCATCACCTGGAGATGGTAGAGAAGCTGGGAAATCTCTTCGGCGGTCTTCTCTTTGCCTTCATATTCGGCAGCCATCCAGACCTCACCGGCCTCTTCCAGTACTTTTTTGCCGATGGCGTGCTTTCCGGCACGAATCGCCTTAACGGTCCCGGAGTCGGGATCATCGGCAGCCACCTTCTTCTTCAGCTCTTCAAAGAGCTCTTCAAATCGTTTCATGGAGTATCTCGTGATCTGTTGTCATGATGATGCGCATGGAAAAAAGGCCGGAAGCAATCCCGCACAGCGCATGAAAGCGGGCAACACGACGCCTATACTCTGTCATAACAAGGCGTTTGGCTCATCCGGAGCCGAATTCCGACAAGTTGTGACCATACCACCTTTTTGCAGCAAACAAAAGGGGCCGGCCGCCCTATGGACAGCAAGCCCCTTGCTTTGTTCAACCCATCCTACCCGATGGATGCTTCAACTTACTTTTTAGTAATGCTTGTCCGCGTACCCGACCCAGCCGCCGGCTTCCACCAGGGCCCGATCAAAGTCGGAGATCTCAAAAGGCACCTCAAGGGTCTCACCGGCTGCCGTAAAGCTGAAGGTCCCTTTCTCAAGGTCCGTGACAAGCTCGGTCTCCTTGCCGGAGAAACGGGCCATAAGGTCGTCCAGAACCTCTGAGGAGAGCTCCACGGCCATCATCCCGCAGTTGAACATGTTCTGCTTGAAGATACGGGCAAAACTCTCTCCGATGACAATATTGATGTCATTGACCTCAAAGGCCCAGGGAGCATGCTCACGGGAAGAGCCGCAACCGAAGTTGGCCCGTGTCAGCACAGCGCCGGAGGGTTCGA
This sequence comes from Desulfolunaceae bacterium, assembly GCA_942491485.1. Lineage (GTDB taxonomy): Bacteria > Desulfobacterota > Desulfobacteria > Desulfobacterales > Desulfolunaceae > Desulfoluna. The sequence goes on from CALOAX010000002.1 coordinate 46,637, forward strand.
TGTCCTTTTCTGGGGCAAACCCGGCCATCTCAAGATCTTCCAGCAGGTAAGGCTTCAGCGCTTCCTTGGTGATCTCAGTCAAGTAGCGTGCCGGAATGATTTCGTCGGTATTGATATCAGATCGGTCCAGAAACAGGACTTTTCCGCTGAATGATTTCATGGCTTACTCCCCTCCCGTAAAGATGTGTGAGTTGGTGATAACACCGGTAAGGGCCGTTGCCGCAGCTGAGGCAGGGCTCATGAGATGAACCATCCCTCCCTTGCCCATGCGCCCGTTAAAGTTGCGGTTGGTGGTGGAGGCACACACCTCACCGTCCGCGAGTACCCCGTTGCTCATGCCGAGGCACGCCCCGCAGGTGGGGTTGGTAACGCAGAAGCCTGCGTCCATGAAGATCTCGATAATCCCCTCTTTCAGGGCCATCTTGTAGATGGCGGGGGTGGCAGGCGACACCACGCCACGCACGCTCTCATGGATGTGCTTGCCGCGCAACACCTCGGCCGCCACACGAAGGTCCTCAATGCGACCGTTGGTGCAGGAACCGATATAGACCTGGTCGACCTTTTCACCCTCAAGCTCGGCAATGGGCTTCACCTGGTCAGGCTTGTACCCGAAGGTGGCCATGGGCACGAGACCTGCGACATCCACCGCCACCTCTTCGGCGTACTCGGCGTCGGCATCGGGGGTAAAGGCGCTGTAGGCTTCAAGGGCCGCCTCTTTGGATGAGAACTCATCCTGAATGAAGGGCCAGAGGTACTCAACGGTGGTCATGTCCGGTGCGCAGATACCACAGGTACCGCCCGCCTCAATGGCCATGTTGCACAGGGTCATTCGGGCTTCCATGCTCATGGCATCCACAACCGGGCCGGTGAACTCGATGACGCGGTTGGTGGCACCGTTCACACCCAGCTTGCCGATAACGTCCAGGATCACGTCCTTGGAGTAGACCCCTTCGGCAAGTTCGCCGGTGATGACGACCTTCATGGTCTTGGGGGCGTGAAAAGCACACACCCCTTTTAAGATACCCACCTCGAGGTCCGTGGTGCCGACACCTGCGGCAAAAGCGCCGAAGGCACCGTGGGTGCAAGTGTGAGAGTCGCCCATGATAATGGTGTAACCGGGACGCACAAATCCCTTCTCAGGGAAGAGGGCATGGCAGACGCCGTTGTCACCGATATCAAAGAAATCGATGATACCCTGGCGAAGGGCCCACTCACGAATGATCTTGCCCTGCATGGCTGTCTTGGAATCCTTGGCAGGGGTCACATGGTCGATGACCGCCTTGATCTTTGAGGGATCAAACACACGGTCCATGCCGCGAGCTTCAAGGTCGGTGATGGCCACAGGTGTGGTGATTTCGTGACAGAAAACCGCATCCAGTCGAATCACCTGGATGTCGCCGGACGGATTGTCCACAAGATGCGATTCAAAAATTTTTTCCGCGATTGTCTTTCCCATATCTCCTCCAGAAGATGTCTGGTTTATCTGCGATGGACTCGCAAAAAGTTCAAACAAGCCATGGTGACATACAACAATGTGTGATTCATACAAACAGTGTAACTACTCAGCCCAATGTTGCCTCCGGCGGCCCTGCCGGGAGCCAAACTTTTGAAAAGTTTGACAAACAGTCTTTGTGCATAATTTCAAGCTTACACTACAATCAAAGGCGAATGTGATTTCCCCCAAGGGACGAGGGGCAAATCGCATTCGCAACCTGCTTTAAAGGTGGCACACCTTGCCGCCGGAGGCACGCTTTTACCAAGCACTTTGACCATAGAAGGCATGGCTTCATAGTTACCCAAACGGATTATTTGTGCGATGACTGACGGGGCGGTGAAACAACCCACACCGCTTTCAGTGCGGACTCACCCCGGTTCTTTAGAATATGCGGTATCCGCGATGCAAAGGAGACCGTGTCCCCTTTATAAAGGGTGTACACATCGTCCCCGAAGAGAAGCTCGGCTTCCCCTTCCAGGATGACCCCGAACTCACGGCCGGCATGGCCGTACTCCAGGTCGCCCTTTTCGCCCCCCACGGCCACCTCCAGCATGAAGGCGTCAACGGAGTGCTCCCCCGGAATCTCTTCCCGGACGGAGAGGCGACTCATGGTCACCAGGCCATCCCTTGTCACGCTTCGCTCCGAGGCCCGGACGATCTCAACCGTCCCTTTTTTGCGATAGTCGCTGAAGAGGTACTCGTAGTCGATCCCCAGCACGTCCGCAATGGAAAGAAGGGTATCGATGGATGGAGAGACCTTGTTGCGCTCGATCTGGGACACAAGGCTTTCACTCACCCCGGCCTTTCCGGCCACCTGCTTTAAGGTGATGCCCCGGCGTTCCCGTACCGCCCGTAACTTACTCCCGAATTGGTGTTTTGACTCAGACTTTATCAATACTGCACCTCCTGAAGCATTTATAAAGTCCCCCACCCCAAACTGTCAACCCCTTTTCCCGGAACAACCGCATGCACGTTGATAAAAAAATGCCTCCGGCGGCAAGGTGTGCCACCTTGAAAGCGAGTAGCGGATGCGCTTTACCCCTCGTCCCTCGGGGCAAATCACTTCCGCCTTTGATTCAAGGGCTGCCACTGACCATTATTTTAAAACCTGTTTGTCAAACGTTACACACGTTTGCCCCCCCCCCCGACAGGACCGCCGGAGGCATAGCTGAACAGTTACGTTTGTTTTTTGATTCTTCGCGGTTTACGTCACAGGTTAGAGTCACAAAGAGAACGAAGCGTTCTCCGGGCTACCCAAAGGAGCTTATGTCATCTCAGCTGTTGTCCACGGGCGCAGCCCGTCCGTGAATATGACGTACCCGAGGAACGAGAGCTCAGAGCATTCGCGAACCTGTTTTGACATCCCGGCCACCCTTCCCCTATAGTGTCAAAGGCCCGGGCACCTGTCTCGGCCATTCATCCACCCAACCCATGATGCGAGGTCCCCATGAACCACACTCACTATGCCCATCTTCCCCTGCCCGACTCACTGAAACCCTGCATCGATTTCCACGGCCATCTCTGCCCCGGACTCGTCTACGGCTACATCGTGGCCATGGAATCCCTTCGACGATTTGAAGAGACCCGAAGCGACGATGAAGAGATGGTGGCCATCAGCGAAAACGACGCCTGCTCCGTGGACGCCCTGCAGGTGCTCCTGGGAACCACCTCCGGCAAAGGCAACCTCACCATCAACAACATCGGAAAGAACGTCTACACCGTCTACTCCCGTAAGGCCGGCAAAGGCTTCCGTTTCTCGCGAAAAACCGCCTACACCTACACAGGCGAAACCCCTGAGCTCTTTGATGAGCTGGAAAACAAATTCGCAGGAGGCACCGCCACGGGAGCTGAGCGAAAACAACAGAAAATCATGAAGGCCATGGACCTTCTCTCAAAACCTGCCAGTGAGGTTTTCGAAATCACCGAAGCCGCCATCCCCACCCCAGCCTTTGCCGAACTGGCCCCATCGGTGGCCTGCGCCACTTGCGGGGAGCTCACCATGAAAACAAAAATGGTCGAAAACAAGGGCAACCTCCTCTGCCAGACCTGCGCCCCATAAAACAGATTTCGCAACGAGTCAGCGTGCCCCCCCACCACCGGCGGCCAGGTGGGGCACCTGGAAACCCTATGGCGAATGCGTAAAGGGTACCGTTATACGATCACTTTCAATGCATTCGCGTGGAGGGTGATATAAGGCAGCCCGTGTTGAAAAGAGGCCAATGTAACTATAGAAGATTGTCGCCAGCCAGGACTCTTCGGGCGCGCCGTGCTCCGTCGCGGCATTCACGCGATATCCGTCAAGACTCAGCACTCGTTGGGTTTCGAGATCGTGGGAGTGGTTCATGGTTTACATGTGCATAATCCAAGCGATGGCGTGTTTCCGGTAAAAAGAGCCGCGGCGGAGCACGGCGCACCCGGACAAGGTTACCTATTAGAGGCATAGGCTCAACGGTGACAACTCAACATGAAATACGTGAAGAATGCCACCATTCTCACCTCTCCCGCGAAGGCAGGAGACGGAATCACCGGTAGAAATCCACGGGCGTAGCCCGTCAGCAAATGTGACGTACCCGAGGAACGAGGGGGCGGAGAATTTACACCCCGCTTCCGAGGTGGCGCACCTCGCCACCGGAGGCACGCTTTTGTCACGTGCCTTGGCCATGGAAGGCACAAGCCCAACAGATCCATATTTCCCTTGCCGCCCAATGATTATCGATTTAAAATAAAAGAAGTTCCCAACGTATCACACCTTTAATTCATCCCACCCAACCCGACCCACACATGTCATTCCACCCAACCAAGGGAGTTCCTATGACCATAGACTCGCCTTTAAAACAGCTGGCCCGCTCCGCAACGGATCCAACCGAGACAGCACCTGACCTGCTGCCCCTGTTGACGGATCTTCTCTTTGCCGACAAATCCCTGGGATTCTGGCATTCTCTAAAAAGACAGATGAAAGGCCTTATTAAAGAGGAACATACGTCACGTCAACTGGCAGAGCTCTCCCAACCCCTGGCGGCCATTGCAGACCAACTGCGAGACGCAAATGAGCTTGAGATCTCGGAGCTCCCCCCCCGATTGCTCAATGTTCTGGAAATCATTGAGGCCAACCACTCTCTTTTTTTCCTCCCCCAGGCCACCGCCGAAGAGAGGGTGACCCACCTGCCCCTGTTCACCCCCATGGCCGTCCTTCACCTCTCCACCTTAAGCCTTCTTCACACCCTGGCCTTCAACAACAGCGTCCCCGCATCAGCCCACCTGCGGTACCTCTGCAACACCACCGCCCAGTATTACCTCTCCTATGCGGAGCAGGCTGTCTCGGATGCGGTGAGCTGGCGAACAAATCAACTGAACATCACCTGCACCCCCATGAGAAGCGCCATGTTTGGCGGCCCCAATCTCCAGGTCACCTGCGTGGATGACCACACCCAAAGAACCGTCGTGGATGAAATGTGCACAGCCTACCCCGGCACCATGAACCCCCTGCTGCAGCGCACGGTGGACCGGGTGAACCTCTACGAAGAGAGGCTTCATCACAAAGCCTCCCTGTTCTGGGAGGTACAGGTCCTGGATGTGTTGTCTGAATGGAATGAACGAAAGACAGAGATGAAACGACCCGCCCCGCCGGACAGCGTTCACGGGGTCCTGGATGATGCCCTGTACATGATCTTTCAGGACGTCAGCAGGTCAATGATGGGATTGAAATAAAGATGGGCGACCCCAGATGGGCCGGAATTGGAATAACCGTAGAAGGGGATAAATACCTTACCCCTGACAGGGCCTGAGAAACTAAAACGTCTCTCCGCCCATCGATTCCGGATTGTCGGTGGCTTCAAACCGAATAACAGAGGAAATTTCTACCACGAAGCGCACGAAGGCGGTGTCCCCGCTAAAAACAATTCGTAACTATTCAGCTAGGCCTCCGGCGGGTCGCTTTTTGAAATGAGCCCCGAAAACTTTCCGGTTGACGTCTCTATTTCCGTCTGCCCCGCAGGGGGCTCACGGAAATAGAGACGACATAATCATCAAGCCAGAATCATCTGATTTTTCGACACGGGTTATGCAGGTGATCAGATCCTAAAACCTGTTTATCAAACTTTTCAAAAGTTTGGCCCCCGGCAGGGCCGCCGGAGGCCAAGGCTCATTACGACTTGGCTTCTTCCGGCTCCACCGGCTCAGGGGTAAATTCTGCCACAAACGTATCCACACCGTCCCGGGTTGATGTCACCACGACCTTCACCACCTTCACATCCTTGAGGCGATCCCCCAGGTAAGGCGCAAGAATTCGTCTAAAGTCACCCAGAACCGTTTGAAACCGATTGAGGCTGCGTACATCCCGATGCCTGAGACGGCTCATATGAAGAACCAGGGCCTCTCGAACGCTCGGGTGAATCCGATAGCTGCCCGAGGGCTCTCCTGAATCGAGGCGAACATCTTCAATATACGACGTCCCCTCCACATCGCTTAAGAGGAACTCCATCTGAACGCACAGGTAACGGTTTTCCTCGTTGAGGCGTTCCTTGGCAAGCCCCACAACCAAAGGCCCTGTGGCCACATGGATCAAGGGAAGCCCCCCCTCCTCTTCCGGAGCCTTGGTGCTCCGAAGGCGATCCCAGGAGAGTCGTTCACCCGTGGGGGATCGAAGCATCATGCGATTTGGGGTCAGCCGTTCAATAAGGTAGGTCACCGGGGCATCCACCTCCCAGGGGGTATCCCCTTCCACCACTTCCGGTGTCATGACGAGGAGCAACGGGTCCCCATCCACCTCCGGTGGCAAAAGCTGCCACTTGCCATCCACCTTAACCCGTTCCGCCGTGTCATCGATCTTGGAGTGCTGCCCCTCAGCAAGCCGAAGCGTACCGAAGGAGCCATTGGCACGAAAGGAGATGATGGTGTGATAACTGGCAATGGTGTCCTTCCACGGCCCCACGATGATTTCCCGTTCCGGGGGTTCTTTATCACAGGCGACCAGAAACAGAGCCAAAAGGGCCACCAACCCCGGCCACATGCACCGCCTTAATCTGTATTTCATACCCTTTCCCATACGCCTTCCCAGACGGCCCTGCCTTGGACAGAACCCCACAATAAAATTGATCAATCCGTGCTCATCATTCTATCGCTCATTTGCGGACAAAACTTTAGCCCGGATATTTCACGAAGGGTGAGAAAAGCGAGCAGAAAACCGTGAATTACATTATGTATTTTTGAAATATCTTAGCATTTCACAATAACTGTCTGTAATATCATGCCATTGCTTTGACCCAATTGTTTCCCCATGAAATATCCGGGTTAGCCGGGAATACCATGGCGCCTTAACCGTCACAGGTACCATGACTATTGACAATTTCCCCACAAAGCAACAGATTCCATACCACCGCACGTTGCCCATGCCCCGACGCTCTCCCACCGCAGCCACAGACAAACGGTCAAAACAAACCGAATTTTCAGTCAATATCTTCAAGCAAGAACACCTCGGCCGCTACAGTTTTTTTCCCACTGTAAAAAAAGAGGGTACCCCTGATGGCACAGAGTGTGAAATACTAAATTATTAAGGTGGCCTGTATCCATAGCAACGTCCATCTGCATCGCCACCGACAAAGAAGCAGACGCTGTCATTCGCCCGACCCAACCCCTGCATTCAGACTGTACCTGCCCAACGACAAGAGCACCGGCATCCCCACTGCCCGGGATTGATGATGCCTGCGCCCACCGTTGAAAAGCGTATCAGTACAATGCACAGGGGGGTCCCCAATCACAGAAAAGACTGCATATGGTGACAAAGATGAGACTCTCCGACGAAGAACGTTCCCGCTACCTGGCCCCCACCCCCCACATTGACTGTGATTCTGACGCCATCACCAGCTACGTCAACCGAATCATCAAGGGCCTCTCCTCCGACAAAGAGAAGGCCATGGCCGTTTTTACCGCGGTGCGGGATGATGTCCTCTACGACCCATACTATTACGATCTCAGCCCCAACGGCATGCGAGCCAGCGCCATTCTGCAGAAGGGACGGGGCTACTGTGTGGCCAAGGCCCTGGTCTTTACGGCTGCCGCCCGCGCGGCCGGCGTCCCGGCACGTCTCGGTTTTGCCGACGTGAAAAACCACCTCAGCACCCAGCGCCTCAGAAAACTCATGGGAACCGATCTCTTTGTTTACCACGGTTACTCGGAAATCTTTCTGGGCGACCACTGGATCAAGGTGACCCCCACGTTTAACGCCTCCCTCTGCGAGAAATTCGGCGTCCACCCCCTGGAGTTCGACGGGGAAAACGACTGCCTCTTCCACCCCTTTGACTCCGAAGGCCGAAAACACATGGAGTATGTCCTGGACCGCGGGCCATACGACGATGTTCCGGTCGATGAAATCATCAACGCCTCCCTTGCCGCCTACCCCACACTTTTCAAAAATCTGGAGAGCCTTGGGGGAGGCCAGATGATGGGTGATTTTGCGAAAGAAGCCGAAGCGGAAGAGCTGTAAGGGCCTAACCCCACCCCCGGTTGCGGGGCAACAGGAACAAACCATGACCGATAATTTTGATGAAAAAGCAAGCGGGTGGGACGAGCACCCGGAACGCCACAAACGAGCACAGGATGTGGCATCAGCCATCAAAGCCTCGGGCCTCAAGCCCGGCGCTGCCCTGGAGTTCGGATGCGGCACAGGACTTCTCACCTTCGCCCTGCGCCCCTTTGCGGACCATACGGTGCTGGCCGACACCTCGTCCGGCATGATTGACGTCCTCACAGACAAAATAGCCGCCGCAGGGACATCGGACCTTTCCGCCCGCCTTATCTCCGAAGGGGCCGACGAACTGACCGGAGAGACCTTTGATGCCATCTACAGCCTCATGACCCTCCACCACATCGATGACACCCTGGGTGCCCTCACCCTGTTCAAAAGTCTTTTAAATCCGGGCGGCACCCTCTTTATCAGCGACCTGGAAGAGGAGGACGGCAGCTTTCACGGGGGCGGTTTTTCCGGCCACTGCGGGTTCAACCGCGCCTCACTCACCGCACAGCTCAAAGCCGCGGGGTTTGCATCCGTTGACTTTGAGGTCTGCCACACCATCCGCAAAGAGGTTGATGGAAAACCTGCCAGCTTTCCCCTTTTTCTTGCGACAGCAAAAAGATAAAAAAAGCGTGCCTCCGGCGGCAAGGTGTGCCACCTTGAAAGCCGATTGCGGATGTGATTTGCCCCTCGTTCCTCGGGGCAAATCACATCCACCTTTGAACCGAGAGCTACCAGATATCTTTTTTTAAGGCCTGTTTATCAAACCCAGCCCATAGAATTGGCCAAGTATGCCCCCCGGCAAAAAAGCCGCGACGGAGCACGGCGCACCCAGGAGGGTGTCGTTACCATAAAAATGAAGCAGGTCTCTTCTCAAGAACGGTCGCAATACCTGACCCTCTGCGCGAATGCCTCAAAAGTGATTGCATCACGGCGACCTCCACGCATTCGCCACAGGGTTTCCAGGTGCCTCCACCTGGCCGCCGGAGGCATCTCTTTTGCCCTTTCCCTGCCCCTTAAAAAAAACGCCCCGTCGGAGTCATCCGGCGGGGCGTTGTGTTGACGGGTGGTGCGTGCAGCGGGTTATTCAGAGTCTGAAGGCATCGTATCCTTTTTCACCGCAGTGCCAATGGTGGTGTGAATCTGCTTGAATGCTTCATCAAAACTTGTGGGGGAGACGCGCCCCACTTCAATAAATTTCACGACAATCTCTTTCGCCGCACGAAGAATCTGCTCATCAATCGATGCCATTTTCATCGGCAATCTCCCCTGGTGTGTTCGCGTTGGTGGCTTTAGAGGCGCCGGCAGCGGCCTCAGATCCCTGTTCGACCCCCGTCATCGGAAGCCCGTTTTTATATGTCACAGACAGGGTGCTCCCGTCCGATTTTCGTGATGTCATCACCCCGTCGGGCTGACCGTTCACCCACAGGCCTTCAAGGACAGAGCCGTCCACAGAGGTTCGGATCCCTTTGCCGTGATACGCCCCTTTGACAAAAGCTCCGGAATAGGTGCTTCCATCGGCCAGGGTCAGGGTACCGGTGCCATGGGGCTTCATATCGGCTACATCACCTGTGTACCGCGATCCGTCAGGATAAAAGACGTTAAACACACCGCGCATCAGCCCCTCATGAAAAGAGCCCTCGAATCTCACCCCATCCGAGGTGATGAGGTCCCCTTCTCCTTCAAAAAGGTTCTCATGGAACCGCCCCTCATAGCGGGTGCCATCTGTTGCGGTATAGACGCCCTTGCCTTCCATTGTCCGGCCGTCTTTCATGTAGCCGAAGAACCGCGCACCGTCCACAAAGACCCAGTCGCCTTTTCCGGCAATCTTGTCTTCGATAAAAGGCCCGGTGAAGGTGGCGCCGTCCGCATACGTGACGGTGCCCTTCCCGTGAAATCGGTTGTTTTCGAACATCCCCTCATAACGGGTGCCGTCAGCGTCCACAAGCAACCCTTTGCCCTGCATCTTTTCGTTGATGATGCTTCCGGTGTACAGGGTGCCGCCGGGAAAGGCGATCTCCCCGTCCCCGACGAGGTGACCATCCACAAAGGTGCCTTTAAGGGTGCTGCCGTCCGGTGCGGTTAAAACCCCTTTCCCGTTCATGGTGTCATTTTTAAAGGCGCCCACGTAAACATGACCGTCGGTATAAACAAGAACGCCATCACCGTCCATGCGTCCCTTGCTGAACCGCCCGGTGTAGACCGCTCCCTCTTTAAAGAGAAGCACCCCGCGTCCCTCGGGAACCCCATCCTTGAAGTTGCCCGTCAGGCGCTTGCCGTCCTTGAGAAAAAGCGTCCCATGCCCGTTGGGGCGACCACCGGAAAAGGCACCGGTAAACCGCCTGCCATCTCCGTAGACCACGGTACCCTGTCCTTTCTGAACGCCTGAGACGAAGCCCCCCATGTAACGGGTGCCGTCGGGAAAAATCATCTCTCCCACGCCCCCGGGGGTGCCTTTTTTCATCTGCCCTACGTATCGGGTACCGTCTGCAAAAACACGAACCCCACTGCCCGAGGCAAGCCCTTTTTGAAAAGCACCCTCATAACTGCCCCCTTCTGCGTAGCGGTATACACCTTCCCCGCTTTTGCAATCCCCGCTTTCACAGGTCCCGGAAGCTACAGCATACGAGGCGGAGGCACCGGCAAGAAAGCAAAGGGCCAGCGCATTCACCATGGTTTTTTTAATCATGTATCCTTCACCTTTTTCAGGCTCCGCCTGAAGTACGTCTCTGCATTGGCTATATCGAGGATTTCACCTGCCTGCCAGGAAAACAGCGATGACAAAATTCCAACAGATCAGCTCCAGCGTTGTTGTCCCGACAATCCGGCCCAGCCTTGAAGGCTCCGTCACCCTGATAGCCGTTCAGCCGCCCTGCGGACCCCCGCAAGACAAATGTGAAATTAGATTTAATAGCCCATAGGCCAAGGGTTTGTCAAACCGACAGAGGGAACATCCGCCCTGTTTTCGCAGGATTCCGGCACCCTGCCTTCCGCACCGGATACGATTCTTCAGTTGTCTTTTTTCCTTAATTCTGGTAACAATTCCTCTTTTTATTTTCCAACCAGCACTGCGCCGCCAGAGGCGGCACGATAAAATCAATACTATTCTTGGTGACTTGGAAATGAGCCGGCCACAAAAACAGCCCGGAAAGACACCGGTCTGTGCACTCTTAGACCAACCGTTTCCCGGCCTCATCCCAACTCACCTAAGTGACCGATATTAGATAAGGGAGATCGTTTTGACCGAGTTGATTATCACCCATCCGGGTTCTTCACATTTTGATGAATTCTTTGCCCTGTGCCTCATCCTGGCCGCGCACCCCGACACCGACTTCACCATTGAGCGACGGGAACCCACACCGGAAGAGGTGGCCGACCCCGCCACCTGGGTGGTGGATATCGGCGAAGACTACAACCCTGAAAAACGAAACTTCGACCACCACCAGAACATCGAACTCTCCGCAAGTTTTGTGCTGGTGGCCCAGGCCCTCGGATACTCCGACACCCTTTCTGCCCTCCCCTGGTGGCGGTTCAAAGACCGCATCGACCGGTTCGGACCCGTAAAAGTAGGGGCTGAAATCGGCACCAGCGAACTCCGCACCACTTACAGCCCCATGGAGGGTTGGATGCTGGACATGTTTGCCAAGTCCCCCAACACCTTCACCACCATCATGCGCCAGTTCGGCCAGAAGGCCATCGACAGCGCCCAGAAACTCACCGACCAGCTCAACCTCTGGGGAAAAGCACGTCGCGTTGAGATCAACGGCTACGGCATCCTCATCGGAGAGACCGATCAATCGGAAGGCGCCCAGGAGTTCAACTTCAGGCAGGCCGACCCTGCCGCCGTCTGCCTCAGCTGGGACAGCCGGGGCGATGGCTGGAAACTCCTTCGCTTCGACAACGCACCGGAGGTCAATTTTTCAAAGCTTCTGGGTCGCCCTGAGATCAAGTTTGCCCACAAAACCGGATTTGTGGCCAAAACCCACGAGCGGATCCCCGTTGAAGAGGCCCTGGAACTTATCCGCCTCTCCCTGCCGGAATAAGCCCTCCGCCTTAAAGGCGTCGGTGAGCAAATAGATACAAAGAGAAAAGGCCCCAGCGGATGCTGGGGCCTTTTTTGTGTTCATAGCTCTGGATCCTGGCTCTTCGTTCCTGCCCTGGGTGGCCCGTGGCAGCACCGCGTGGCCCGATACACCCCAGACCACGTTGAAAGCCACAGACAGACCCTGCTCATGGCAAGCCACGACATGGAACCGCTGAAAGAGATGGAGGTGAGAACAACGAAGGTGCACGGAACGGTATAAAAGCGGCCCCTGTCCCCGATTTTATGCCAGACAATCCTTAAAGCCTTTTTCCAGCATGGGTCTGTCCAGTAGTCGACCAATGATAAGAATTCGGCTTTCTCTTGCCGCATCACCCCATGGCATGGAATCGGATCCTGTAAGTGTGGTATGAACGCCCTGGATAACGAACCGTTCGTCCTTTCCACTGATACTCAAAACCCCTTTTATCCTCAGTATATCCTCACCTTGAAACATCGTAAGGAAGGTCAACCACATTTCCACCTTTTGATCGTCTAAATCCCCAGGAATGACAATGCCGACGGAAGAAATCTCGTCATGATATGATGGAACCCGATCAAACAACCCCATAAAGCTACCGGTGGAATTCTTGCGTTGCTCGGGCGCAAGGAAGTCAGGATCAAGCTCAAGAACCCGATCAAGAGAAAAGCCATCGGCAGAAAGCACGGCCTCCGTGTCAATTCGGGCGTGTTCCGAAAGCACTATGGTCGCCTGGGCATTCATCTCTGCAAGCCTCGATCGGATGGCTTGACTGCTTATCTCGTCAACACGGTCCAATTTGTTCAGAACGATAATATCCGCAAAACCAATCTGATTGCTTACAATCTCTTCCGTGTCGATATGCTTCATGACATATTCGGCATCAACAAGTGTCACAACGGCGTTCAGCTTGAATTTTTCTGTCAACTCCGGTTCTGCAATGAGTACCTGTGCCACGGGTCCCGGCTCAGCCAATCCCGTTGTTTCAATAATAAGGGAATCAAAATCTTCCCTGTGTTCATAAATTTCAGACAGCGCTTTTACCAGGTCATGTCGAATAGTACAGCAAATGCAACCGTCAGATAACTCCACCACCGTCGGGCCCTGTGTTTCATCGATGAGGTCCTGATCGATACCTATTTCACCAAACTCATTTTCAATGATGGCAAAACGTGTTTCGCTCCTGCTGGTAATGATATGATTGAGCAGTGTCGTTTTACCTGCTCCAAGGCCTCCGGTTAATATCGTTACGGGAATCGTTTTTTTCTTTATCGGTTTTTTGCTTACCACGTCTCACTCTCTCTTTGGTTAGTCATGTCAGGAACGGCTCTTTACCCCGTCCAAGGTACCCATTTTTCAACGCCTGATAAATAGCAAACTATAATCTGTCGGCAATAAGGGTACCCCTGAAATGATTCAGGGGTACCCTTGAATGGCTTCTGTTTCGACGCTCGCGCCAAAGAAGCTGACCATCAGGTTCGTACATACTCCGGAGGCGCTTCGGGTTTTCATATAAAACGACGTGCCCCATGGATTCACCCACATTCTCCCCACCCCTGTTCCCTTCCAGAGCCACGATGCGATCATTGCTCATCAGACCCAACTAAGCTTCTCTAATATTTCACCTACGTTAATTCAAAAACTATCAAAGGGTTGTCAAACACAACCGAAAATAAAGGCTATTAAAGGTTCAGAACGCATTCTTATCGGTCGATACCATAGTTATTCAATGATCATACGAGAGGAATACTCTCTCTTAGTTCACGGACCTATACAGTGAAGGATCACAATGATGAAATGGACGATTCGAAAGAAACTGGTGGTTGGGTTTGCCTGCGCGATCTTCATGCCCATGATATTAATCTTTGCCCTGCTGGGGGGCCGCATGCGAAGCGATGCGGTGTCGGGATTTGTGGAAAACTCGACCCGCGAGCTGGCCCAGATCGACAATGCCATGACGATCCTGCTTCAGGGGGCGGAAAAAGACGTGGCCATGATGGCGCGTGATGAACTCTTTTTAAGAACCAAAGGGGAACTGACCTCCTACGCGGAGACCACCGAAGCCACCCCCATGATCCCATCACAAAACAGCGCCACAGAACAGGAGCTCTATTCCCTGTTTAAAGACAGCGGTGAAACCCACCCCGAATACTCGGTCTGGGCCGTGGGCACGGTCGACGGAGGGTATGTCCAGTACCCTGCAAAAACCAGGAAAGCCGGGTACGACCCGGTAAAACGCAGCTGGTACAAAGCAGCCCTCACCCAGCCCGGCAAGGTTGTCTCCATGGGAGCCTACAACTCCTCCAGCGGGGCCTGCCTGGGATTTGTCAAAACCCTGAACAGAGAGGACGGGCAGCTCGAAGGGGTCCTCAGCCTTGACATCACCCTGAATCGCCTGACAGAAATTTTATCAAAGGTACGCTTTGGCAAGACAGGCTATGTCATCCTCACCACCGACGACGGGACCATCCTCTCCGAATCCCGATACCCCGAACGAAACTTTAAAAACATCTCCGACGTTGCAGAAGGGTACGAAAAGCTTGCACAGCTCGACGGCAGGGGAAAAACCCTCACCCTGAACGGAAAAAAAATGATCGCCAGCAGCCTTGCCTCCCCCAAGTACGGCTGGCACTTCATCGGAGTGGCAGAGCACGCAGAGGTGATGGCCGGGTTCTGGTCCATCGCCAAAGCCATGGCCCTTGTGGGCATTGGTGTATCCATCCTCTTTTTCGGAGGAGCCGTCATCATGGCCAACGCCATGGCCCGCCCTATAACAGAGGTGACCCGAACCCTTAAAGTACTGGCCAACGGCGAAGGCGACCTCACCCATCGCATTGACGTGACAAGCGGCGATGAAGTGGGCGACATGGCCGAAAGCTTTAACGCCTTCCTCGAAAGCCAGAAAGATCTCATCGTTGAAATCATGGAATCGTTTCGGGGCGTGGACGGCGCATCAGAAACCCTTAACGGCCTGGCCGAGAAGATGAGCCTGCGCTCTGTGGAGACAGAAGAGCAGAGCCGAAGCACCGCCTCTTCCGCCATCGAGGTTCACGGCGCCTTGCGCCAAGTGGTGAACTCCATGGAAGAGACCGCAGACAAAGTCAACCAGATGGCCGCGGCAACAGAGCAGATCTCCGCTGGCATCAGCGAAATTGCCCTTCAATCCGAAAAAGCACGATGCATCAACCAGACAGCGACAACGGAAGTCAAAGAAACCGTGGCCTCCATGGATGGCCTTGCAAAGGCAGGGGAAGAGATCGGCAAGGTCACCGCCGCCATCACCGATATCTCCGAGCAGACAAACCTCCTGGCACTGAACGCCACCATCGAAGCAGCCCGTGCAGGCTCCGCCGGCAAAGGCTTTGCCGTTGTGGCAGGCGAAATCAAGGAGCTCTCCCGCCAGACCTCAGAGGCCACAGAAGAGATCGCCACCCTCATTCAGAATATCCAGAAAGCCTCCGCAGAAGGAAGCACGAGGATGGACGCCATTCTCTCCACCATCTCCGACATCGGAGAAATCGTCGTAACCATTGCCGCAGCCATGGAAGAGCAAACCGCTGCCACCAGCGAAATTGCCGGAAACGTGAACATGACCTCATCATCCCTGAGCGAGATGACACAAGAAGTGGTGGGACATGTCGAAGTGCTTGATGGGGCCGTGAGGCAAGTCCAAACTGTCTCGGAAGCCGTCGGCGGCATGCGGGAAGAGAGCGGACGGGTCAGCGGAAGCGCCGAAGAACTCAAAGTGCTTGCCGGTGAAGTCCACAAGCTGCTGAACCGGTTTCACGTGTAGGTGAATCTTAAGAGCGCCTCCGGCGGCAAGGTGAGCCACCTTGAAAGCTGATTGCGTAAGCGCTTTGCCCCTCGTTCCTCGGGGCAAAGCGCTTACGCCTTTCGGCAGGTATGAATTTGGAATTATGTATGTAGAGCTGGGAACTTTTCAAACTCGAATAAACTACCTCCGGCGGCGAGAGTGGAGGTGCTTCAAACCGAATAACAGAAAAAATTTCTACCACGAAGGACACGAAGAGCACGAAGGCGGCTTCGCCGCAAAAAGAAACTACCCCTCTTTTGTTTTCCTTCGTGTCCTTCGTGATCTTCGTGGTTCATAAGAATTCTTTTACACGGTCCCTAAACAGAGCCATTTACCATGGCGCATCTCTTCGTGTCCCGTGAGTCCATACCCCAAGAAAGACCCTGCCCTATTCCCCCTGGTCCTTCTGATCCAGTACGTTTCTCATGTAACACGACAGGGCCTCCTGAAGCGTCGATGCAGCAAGACCGGAGCAATGGGTGTCCTCGTCAGGCAACTTCCCCACCGTCTGCAAAACAAGCTCCCCCGTGATGTCTGCAATCTCATCGGGGCTTCTTCCAATGGCAAGCTCGGATGCAAAGGACCCGCACAGAGCACTTGAAGCACACCCATTTGTAAAATATGACGCATCCGCAACGCGGTTCCCTGAAAACTTCAGGTAAATCTCCATGGTGTCCCCGCACGACCCGGTCAACGAGGCAAAACCATCCGCCGCCTCCATCCTCCCGTTAAAACGAGGGTTCCTCCAGCGCTCATACCCCTTTTCACCAAAAGCGTCCCGTGCGTCATCTAAAATTTCTTCCTGCAAATTGTCCAAAAACTTGTCTAAATTATCCATCTCTGTTTCCTGCGGTTGTTCAGTTTGTTGTTAAAAGAAATACAAAAGCTGTGCCTCCGGCGGCAAGGTGGGCCACCTTGAAAGCGGGTTGGGGAGGGATTCTCAACGCACAGAGCACTTTTGTCCGATATCAAGGAACGACCCCTTGTCACTGAGAACAAACCTCAAACGCTTCTGGTTTAAAGCTCAGAATATCGACACATTCAGGATTCGTGCATGTAATGATTCGTTGAAGCTCATCTTCGGAATAGTGTCTGCGTAAATTTTTAATTATCATTAAGGCTGTTTGGTAATATCTGCACTTATTATTTTCAGCTTCAAGAAATGATTCAAGTTTTTGTTGAGAACGAAGGGCTACTTTTTCCGCTTGATCTTTTTCCGAGGCAACCTTGGCAAGTTGTAATTCATATTTTTTTATTGTTCGGTCCAACCTTCTTTGAATATCTTCTATCATTTCGTTATTATCTGTAATTCTTGAAGTTTTGAGCTGTTCTGAGTTGTACTTTTGAGGAAAATAGTTTTTTTGGATATTCTTGACAAACATGATGTCTGTCTGCCAAACACCGTCTATATTCCATAAAAGAACACATACTAAAAAAATTAAACTGCATAGTTCCCATAAAAAATTCAAAAAACCATTTTGACTGTTTTTGCTTTGTTTAGACATTTTGTTTTTTAAATCATCGTCCATTTGTTCTACATTTTCATTTTCCAACTTCAAATACTCCTTAACAATACATTCAATATTACACGAAGATTAAGCATACCTCTAAATCACTTCAACAATGACAAGAACTTGTTTTTACCTGAAGCCTCGATATTCGACCTTTTTAATATAGAATTGAAGAAAATCTCAAAAATGAAATAATTTTCGAATTCACGGGATGAAAAAACATATTTTTTATTTGCAGCATAAACAGTAAATATTGTTTTCCGGTTTTTAAATGCCACACGATCTATCAAATCATAGCCAAGGAAGGTTCTTTTTTGTCTCACCCCTTGAATAAGGATCTCCACCCCATCAGACATAAGAGTTACGTAATTCTTACCTCTGAATAAACGAATAATGAGTTTATAAGCAGACAGAGCCCCAACAAAAAGCAATAAAACGAATGATACAAGCAACCTATAATCGGCATTCGGCAACTTAAAAGTTGAAACCTCGTAAAGTACAGTCGATGGCAAAAATGCGTATATTTTGAATAAACAATACACGCTCACAGCCCCTATAAGCAACCAATCTAAAACACTACAACCATAAACATATCTGTCGCACGTGGTTTCGGTCATATCGTATGATCCCTGCTTTATATAATAAGGGTAACACCTATAATCATGGCGTCTTTCATAGTGTTCAAATCTGAATTCTGGGGACGTGTATCAGCCCGTAAATCCATCAAATAAACATTCGATAATTTCAGAATATTGGTATACTTGCTCACTATCGTGCATGTAACCCTAACTGTCTTCAGAGATAAAAATTAGTGTGGGCGGCTATATACTCCGAGGCTCTTTGGGTTCTGAGGCAAGAGCCCGCTTCATAAATAGAAACACCAATTTTTTACTTGCCTGCGTTGCTTCAATAACAAGCCTCTCCCCTTCGATTCGCCATACACCATCAAGCATACGTATCCCCGAAACCTCCAGAAGCAACCTGTCTTCAGACACTGACCACGAGCCCTCTGGTTTTCGACCCCGCTTAACGATCTTAAACGTGCCATCATCTCTAAAAATCCAATACGCTCCTACTTCGCCCCCATCCTCATTTCCATCCACCAGAACTTTTTGGACTTCCCAATACCCATGAAGCGAACCGGCATCATGGGCTCCTGCCATCGACACCCCGGACATGAACATCACCATCGTTGCAAGGCCAGCTAAAATGGTTGCACGCACAATAATCACCTCTCTTGCTTGTTCATTTTATTTTGGGAAATGGACGAAAGCACTTGTTGCCGGAGCGATACGGATGACGACGATCACTTGTCAAACAAAGGGCCCCTTCATCCCCTGCCAGCATCAGAGCAGTAACAAGGTTCAGACATTATATCAGCTGAGCAGGTCCCAATGCGTCCATACAAAAGGCAGTGATGGGTGGGGGAAAGGATTATCAACCCACAGAGTCATTCTGTCCGATGTCAAAACGCGACCCCTTTTCCTGAGCCCGTACAGAAGGCGGTTATGGATGGGGCGGATTCTCAACGCACAGAGCCATTCTGTTCGATTTCAAGGGGCAACCCTTTTCAAAAGATTTCGAATTTATCTCGGCACGAGTAGGGTGTATTTACACAGTTATTACTTTAATTTCAGCTGTTTTTGGTAAAGTTTAAACATTAGATATGTATTAAACAGCACAAAAGATAACAAAGAAAGAACGACCATTATGAATAACGTATCGTCGACATCAAAATGCCATAAAGAAAAGCGACTGGTTGAAATAATTTCAACGGCTGTCGGCAGATTAACGTAGAATAGTGATAAAAATGAAATAAATATCGGAAAAACTACAGTACAGAGCGTTTTATTCACATTTTTCCTTGCTCTACTTTTGGCTTTATCACCTGAAATAGTATCACTTTGTTCTAAAACGGCTTCAATTTTCGGCCATGCCAAATTGAAAAGAAATGTTATCAAAGTAAGCAAAATGCCAGAAACTGCAACAATATCATTCAGCTTCATTTAAACCTAATTCCTCTTCCAATAAATCAAAAGAATCTTCACTGATTACATATTGCCCAGCGCTACTTGTACGTTTCTTTATCGGCATAAAGGTAGGTTGTTTTTGTGTTATGAGCATATTTAGTTCATCTTTGATGATGTCTGAATTTATGACAACTAAATGTCGCTCTTCAACATGTTCAGCAGATGTAACAACTGATTTCATGGAGTTTTTCAGAACTTCATTAAGCTTGTGCCGAAAACGTGAAACAGTATTTTTTAACAATGTTTTACTTTGGCTTTGAGTTAACTGGAATATTGTTGAAATTTCGGCTTCAGTAGGCAACCTATCGCAAAAATAATGCTGTATAAGATACAGTAACCGATTTTGTTTAGCTTCATCGGCGCGATTTGGCATACCACCCTCAATTAGCATGGATAAATACTCGTCAAAAGCCGCTTCCGCAATTTTGTTTAATGAAGTTGAAATATTCTCTTCTTCTACTCGCAGGGTTTGAATCAAAAACTGTTTTTGTTCTTCTTCAAATTCATGGTCATCGATGTTAAAGCTTATTTCCATTTATTACCTCCATTGTTGTATAATGCCAAACATGAGGGGCTGAAAAAGCAGCGTTTCCTCCGGTCACCCCCCAATGCCTTCTTGGTTAGTTCACCGAATTAATTTATCATATTCTGTTTTAATACTACTTGAAACACTTGCAGGATCAATTATACCCAAGATCATTTTAAATATTCTTTTGCATGATGAGTTGTGACTAATTCTAAGGCCAAGAGCATTTTTATTAGAAGATGCAGATCTAATCATGATTGCAATCTCAGCAGGAGAAAAACTTTTAATCATTTTATCATAATATGATATTGCCGCATTAGAAACACCATACCCATTTCCAACCCGACAACAGCATACTACTTGTACGAAATATTCTTTCACAGTTTCTGGAATAGCCCCCTGTTGAGAAAGTTCTAATAATCTTTCTGCAAAAGGCGGTTCGTTGTAAAAATTATTCATGCCATTATGGGCATTCCAAAGTCTTTCAATAGAACGTGAGAAAATTGCATGCTGCTCAGATTCATTTAGAATTGTAAGTAAGCCAAGTTTCTCAAAAAACTGTAGAGAAGCCGCATGTTTTTCTTCTTTACCTTGCGCTACATATTCAGAATGCTTGTTTATTAAATCAGACCTTATCGATGCATTAAAGTTCTCTTTTAATCCTTTGCAAAGATCTAGTGCATTTAACCGAGCAGGTTCAGATGTATTTGGATCACAGTATATCCCATGTACCATACCTATAAGCATTTGACATTGAGCATCGTGTGTTTCAGTAAGTCTTTCTATCCAAATATGGCATTGATTAGAATTAAAACGTGCATTTTTAACTGCAGAAATAAAAGCGCCAATATCAACACCCTTTGGTGATGATGAATCTGCAAGTGCGTATCTCACACATCTATTCAAAAATGTTGTAAATTCTCTATCATTTACTGTCCCAAGAGTTGGATGAGCTGCTGAAAAATTATTTCGAACATCACGACATTGATCTAAAAAGAAAAAACCATCTTCATCAATAATATTTAATTTTAAGCACAGTTCAAGTAACCTACTATCTTGTAATTCTAAAAGATGCTTTTCTTCAAAATCATTTTGCTGAATCTGAGCGACTACAGGCAATCCAAAATTTCTTATTTTTGTTCTCAACTGCAAAATCGCAGCATTCCAGATATAATTTATTGCGCCATCAAAAAGGCCTGTGCTCACAGCAACACACATCCTTGCAATGAGCTCGCCTCTTAATTCATTCGGAATTTCACGAAGTTCTCTTGGCAAATCACGCCACGCATATTGAATTTCTTCATCACTTGCAAGAACATTTCGTGGGATACCCAGAGCTTCTGTTAATTCAGTAATAGAAGGTAGAATGGTCGTTGAAAGTGAGGGTAAATTCGGTTCATCTTTTATTATTAGTTCCGTCATCTATATTTATCCTAATTTTAAATTATTTAGCCAACATTGAGCTATGCAGCAGCTGCGCCGATGTCCGCATCAAGCATCGGCCAGCTGTAGTTGGACCGTATAAGTGACTTGTTAACCCTGGCGGTTGCTGAAACAGCAGCGCCTGAAGGACAGGGTACGAAGAGAAGGGGTCACGTCTTGACATTAGACATCCTGTCAAACGTCAAGACATGATACCTTTTCAGAGAGCGCCAGGGGCGTCAAAAAATGGCGCGATAAACGAGTTGCGCTTTTTTGACGCCCCTTTCACTTATCCCAAGCTTCCGGATTTATCTCGGCACGATTATTCCTAAAGCTGTTTCACTCTATCGGGTTAAGCCGCAATACATTTCAATCAATATAACTATTTTTTGAACCACTTATAAACACCATAAGTGGCAGCACCTATGGCAAGAGGTGCTGCAGCAGTAATTGCAAGACCTGTTGCCATGCCGCCTCCCACGACCCCACCCACAGCAGCAAGACCAGATGTAATTCCTGTAGCCCCAAGGCCAGTAACAGTACCAGCAGCAGCAACAGTGCCGACTGAACCCGCTGCACCAGCGGCTGTACCAGCAGCACCTGCAATAGTAGCTTCTTTTTCATCACTCATAGTATTTCTCCTTAATAGCAGAACCACATTTTTATTAATAAGCCAAGCTCGATGATTCTTATACGTGCCCAACGCTGCACTTTGAAGTAAGCTAAACCCACAGTAGGAAATTTTCCATATAACAGAACTTTATTAGACATCTGCCGTGAAAA
The DNA here is from genome assembly GCA_942491485.1 of Desulfolunaceae bacterium. Lineage (GTDB taxonomy): Bacteria > Desulfobacterota > Desulfobacteria > Desulfobacterales > Desulfolunaceae > Desulfoluna. Next base: position 68,787 of record CALOAX010000002.1, read on the forward strand.
AATCACGCGCTTTCGAACCTATATACCAAGAAAGACCTTTATTTGCAGAAAAACCAATTACCACTCCAATCCCAAAAGGGATCGCTTTTTCAAAAGCTTTGCGGGTAAAAGTAATTCCAAGTTTTTTAAATATCTCTTTCACTGCTTGCAAAGTGGTACCTTTCAAATGTTGCTGGACTAGCTTAACGAAAGCTTTTGACCCAACAGTTTTTCCGCCCTCTTTTGCAGCCTCACTAATGGCTCCAAGTCCAGCTATGATGTAGCAAAGACGTTTTTCTTCTTCAACCAATATGTCGTGCCCATAAATGGTTGCGAGAGCCATAGTCATTTCTATCTGAAACTTCATGGATGCAACTGCATCAGCACTAGCGCCACCACCTACCGCAACAGCCGTACCTATTCCGGGGATTACACCAGTAAGAGCTGTTGTCCCTCCCGCGAATGCTGCATAGTAACTGTAATTTGATATAATTTTTTCTGATGCAATTTGCCGAATGTCACTCTCTTGCTTATCATAATTTGCCTTCTTAATTTTGTCCATTAACAGGAGAGATTCACGTTTAATGTCCTCCGGATTTGCAAGAATTAGTTCAATGGCTTGCAATAGTTTTGGTTTTTCAGTTTCGACTATATCCATTGTTTCCATGTGAAATTTTCTCCGCAATATGCTTTATTACCCAACGTTACTTTTCAATGGGTGCAGCTTTTTACGCACCGCTCCAACGGGAGAAGATATCACGTCTTGACATTAGACATCCCTGAAATTCCTTCAGGTTTATACAATATCTGGCTTGTCATAATCTGCCACAGTAGGCTTCATCATACGGTTTGAGGTCGACCACAAACCGTTGATTAACAAATCGAGAGGCAATGACAAGAGCCCATGTCAAATATCAAGACACAACCCCATTTCCCTTTTCAGAGTGTTTCGTTTCTTCATTTACAAATGAGATAGCATCAAGCATTACCCTTAAAAGCAACAGATTCAACCCGAGGCTTCATATTTCTTATAACAACAGTTCCAGATAACTTATCATGCCAACTTTGTTTCTTTCTATCCCAGGCCACCCAAACAAAACCTAAGCCTAACGGTAAAGCAGAAATTGCATAGGCACAATATCGACCAATCAACTGTCCAACAGAGGCTTTACCACCCGTTTCAGCATCAACAATTTTTGCTCTAATAGCCATTTTTCCCGGTGTAGCAGATTTGTACATCCAAAATATAATTGTACCTATGGCAGGTAAAACCCAAGAAAACAGAAAATCCCACGACCCAATCACCAATTGGTCTGAGTCAAAGAACTCCATGCCATAAATACCAATGAGTATTGGGCTTGTGATTATCAAAATCAAAAAACCATCAATTAACGAAGCCCATGCTCTAACCCAAAAACCTGCATACTGATATTCATTTAATTCTTGCATTATTCCTCTACTATTGACTTACTTTTAGTTATTAAAAATACCCATTCAGGAGTGTATATATGTAAAACGGCCGAATCTCCTCTTCAAATCTTGAAATACAGATTCAATCTGTCCCGCTTTCCCACACACTTGTTCTTCAGACTTTATGGAGGCACCTGGCCTGCCTCAAGTCAACGCACTACCCTGCACTCCACAACTATCCTCATAACGAGACAACCAGTCTTACCACAGGCAATTCTTACTCTTGCAACGTACAAATTACAAGAATCTATTTTCAGACGTAATCTCTATATTTAACACCCTTAACGAATAGATATAAACACACCACATACAAACAGACCGTAGAAGGAACATTTCGCACAAAATGAAACGTATCATCACAAATTATAACCATGGGCAAACCATAGCTGCGCCCTTAAAAACATATCCTTATTTTTCTTCGTGCTCTTCGTGGTTCCAACAATTGTTACAGGCATCCGTCAAAACGATCTTCAACCGCTGTCATCTTGCAACCATGGATCCCCGGTCATTCGAATCGCCAGCACAACCATGGAACGCCATATAATGGTTTATCCAAATCTTCCGATCACCCTAACAGCCGGGGAAGACAAAAACGGGGAGACGTCGTTACGCAAAAAAAATGAAACTGCTCTATTCTCAAAAACGGCCGTATTGCCTCACCCTCCGCGCGAATGCCCCGAAAATGGTCGCACTACTGCAACCTTCACGCATTCGCCATAAGGTTTCAAGGTGCCCCCACCTTGCCGCCGGAGGCATCAGTTTTTGTATGTTTTAGCTTTCCGCATCCCCAACGAACATAGCCCCTCCTTCTTGCCCTATAACCCAAACTTCGATACATTCAACGTCTATAAATGAGGGTTTCCCGACTTAAACCAACCCTTCTTCTCCACGGGCGCAGCCCGTCAGCGAATGTGATCGACCCGAGGAACGAGGGGCGGGAGCATTCGCGAACCAGCTTTCAAGGTGGCTCACCTTGCCGCCGGAGGCCAATTTCAGGAGTTGCTTTTATGACCACCAGACGCTTTTTTGCCTTTGTTCTTTTGTCTCTTTTTACCTTCTGTCCCGGCATGGGCTTTGCCCGGACGTTTACGGGGGAGGGTGTTGGATCGACACCAGAGGAGGCCCGAAAGGAGGCCTTGGCGGATCTGTCCCAGGCCCTTTATGTTGAGGTGGCGAGTGAGTTCAGCTCTGTGGTGACCCAGAGCAACACGGAAACCGACTTTGAGAAGACAAAGCAGATCAACGTGTCGTCCCGGCTTCCGCTATTTGGGGCGGAGTTCACGGACATGCCGTCAAATGGGGGATTCAAAGCATTGGCCTCCTTGTCTGAGGCAAACAGGCCGATGTATGAAAAGGAGCTTGTGGCTCTTCGGGGCGAGGTGGAGGCGTTGTTGCCCAAGGTGGACGCAGCCAAGGGAAACGCGGCAAAGGTGGGTCTGTTGGAGGAGATTCTTACAAAGCTGGATCGGGCCGACCGTGTTGGGGTGGTGACCCGTCTCCTTGGCGGTGAGGCCACCACGGCCCCGGTCATTACCGAGGCGGAGGTCAAATCCCGGATCAGCAAGCTGGAGAAGAAGGCGGACACCCTTGACTACGGGCTTAAGCTCATGGCCCGTGGCATTGGCAAAAAGCGGGTCTTCGTTTTCCCGCCGAGGACTGGCAATTCGCAAGAGGTGACGCAGTTTGCAGGTGCCGTCAAATCCCATCTGAGCATGTATCTTGATACCACGGACACCCTTGACGGTGCGGACTATTACATGACAGGCGAGTACGCCCGGCTGGATAACGCCATCGAGCTCACCTACCGCTTAATGGACCGTGACCAGACCACCCTTCAAACAGCCATGGCCTGGTTTCTCCCGTCGGCTTACGCCCAATACGAGGTAAACCCCGCCACAACGGATTTCCACCGGCTCATTGCCTCCGGCCTTGTGGTCTCAAGTGATTTTAAGGCCAGCATCAGAACGTCCGACGGCCAGTCCGATCTTCTTTACAGAAAAGGAGACCTCATCCGGCTCCTTGTGAAGGTGAACCGGCCCGGCTACTTCTATCTCATGAGCCACAGCCTCAAGGAGCAGCCTTACTCCTACCTTGTCCACCTGAACGATGCCCCGGGCAACCGAAAATTCATCTCGTACATCGGGCCTGACGATGCCGGAAAATGGGTGGAGCTCGGCGAGTTTGAAGCGGTCCCCCCGTTTGGCGTGGAGACTCTCCAAATTTATGCCTCCACGCAAGATCTGATCAACCGTGTCCCCAAGGCCTTCCTGGATCCTGAAACCCAGCTTTACAAGGTCGGCACCCCGGACAAAGGGGTCGTGGCCCCGGAAAAAGCCCTCGTCACCACCCGTGGCCTCATGCTGAAGAAAAAGAATAAAACCTCGTATTCCGAAGCCAGCCTGACGTTTACCACGATGAAAGAGTAAAGGGCATGCCTCCGGCGGGCAGGGGATGATCCCCTGCACCCCAGGATTGCGAATGCTCCACCCCTCGTTCCTCGGGGTGTCACATTCGCTGACGGGCTTCGCCCGTGACGGACGACAAGGCCGTTATCTGACCATCCTCTGTGTCAGACATATTCAAGTGATTCATTGGGCGGGTTTTAGCGATGCACGTCCCCGGTAGGATGGGCAAAGCGCGAAGCGTGCCCATCATGGGTGGATTAACATCCACCGATCATATGGACCGACATAACGGCAGCCCGGCATCCTTTTCCGGCATGGGGCTTTATTGCTGCTCGTGATGGGCACGGCACTGCCTTTGCCCATCCTACGGTGCTACGGAGCCGCTGTCATTCCACGCGTGTTATTCCCTTCTTCATGCAGCCCGAAGGGCACTTCATGTGCTTCATGGTTCACAAAGCCCTTCCTTGATGCCTGGACCAGCAACCACCCCTCATGCAAAACTCACCCAACCACATCAAGAATATTAAAGCCTACCCTCAATTTACTACCACCTCAAAACAAAGCATGATAACACATTTCCTGATTACTATTTAATTTCAGCCCCCCATATTGCAGAGGACGTCATGCCAAGCCCATATTTAAAGCTTACCCACCGAATAACGCAAAAAGAGTTTTTTCATCTATGGGACAACGGGTTGGGAACCCCATTCTGCCAAAACAACCCGGGTGACGACAATGTTCTCACCATCCAACACTCTGCACAGCGTTACTTCTCAGATGGTATTATAAAGGCCATTGTATCAGCAGGATCAGCGATAATTGCTATCTATGCCTTCTACTATTTATTCACTCACCCTGAAATAAGTGCCAGTATAAGAAAGGTCTACCTCATTCCAACGGCGTTTGTCGCCTGGGCAGGACAGTTCGCAGTTCAGGCATTCCGTTTTCTCGATTCATCGCAAAAACTCAAGCGCAATGACCTGTCGGGGTTCGAGCTGGAAGACTATGAGCCAGCCATTGATCGTCTTAAGCGTACCTCAATTATCTGGGGCATTGAAAACAATACCCTCGAGTATTCCGGGGGCAACAACGTAAGGCTGTTACGCAACGTACCCAAGGAGAGTTCCGACAGCTCATATGTGCGCCTTGCAGCGATATTTGTTGTCGTGGGCATGTTCGTTATTGCCACCCCTATCATGTCGATCATCGGCTACAATATCTCAGTGACCAAAGCGTATCGAGCCCAAGGGATTTATCGACTCAAAGACACGTACAGCGTGAGGAAAATCCTCTACGACAAAAAAACAAAATCTCCCGTTACAGGCACGTTTCAGAGCCTTTACAGATCTGGTGAAATTTTTTCGGAATGCAGTTATTTGAAGGGTCAACCTGTGGGCATTGAGAAAAAATACTATCCGACAGGTAAATTAATGGCTGAGTATTTCTATGAACACGGGAAAAAAAATGGGGTCGCGAAAAAATACTATCACTCAGGTGAGCTAAGCGGAGAGGTCCCCTATAAAGACGGCGTGCTGAACGGACCAGGAAAATCATTTCACAGTTCTGGAGAGGTATCCAGAAAGTTCACCTTAGTACAAGGACTTATCCAGGGGATATCATATGGCTACTATCAATCCGGCGAAATATCGTCATGCATGCAATACAAAGACGACAAGGTTGAAGGAGCTGCATACCAATACTATATCTCCGGCAAGTTAAAGAAAATAACCCACTACAAAAATGGGACAGCCCTGTCTGGATACGAGTATGACAAAGAGGGATGCAGAAAAGAATTAACCCCAAGCGATTTAAAGTGGATCAACTCGTAAACACACGCCGAATGCCAGCAGAGCTTTTGACACCCTGATATAGCAGGACACACGCCAAGCCGTTCAAGTTCATACCTTTCTCTTGGTTTCCCGCCACCAAGATCAATACACCAACACCGGATATTCCCCGACTGCATCAGTACTCATCCGCGCCCTTGTGGTTTTTCCTGAGGTACGAAGGAAAAAACGCAAGGGCAATAAGCTTTCGAGGTGGCTCACCTCGCCGCCGGAGGCAACGCGTTGCCTTACCGCCCTGAAAACGCCAGAAACTGACGACTGCCATCCACATCGAGCACCACGCCCTCTGCGGTGATGGTGAGGATTTTTGCGCCGTCCAGCACGCCGCCTTCCCGGAGGATCTGACTGTTGATGACGGCAATGCGGCGGGAGGGGGTTTCGGACCAGCGAACGCCTTGAAGGTGATATGTTGAGGCGTCAGCTGCCGGAAGGCTTCGGAGGTCTTCGACGGGTTCATCCGGCTGGTTCACGGGCGGGGCCGCCTCAGCCGCTTCGGGGGCGGCATAGGTCATAGGCTTGGGTTCCGTGGCGCCCATTGCTTCGGTGTTGTTTTCTGCTGGGGGCTCCAACGTTTGGAATGTTTCAGGGTCAGGCCGTTTCACGGGTGCCGGAACCGCGACAACCGGAGCTGAGGGTTTTTTAAGGGTATCGGCCCTCTCAGGAGCCGTCACCGAAGGGGCCACAGGGGCAACGACCCGGAACACGGGGGTCTCTTTGGTGGGTTCTTCAGCTGCCACAGCAACGGGTTCGGGGGATTGGGCCAGGTAAAAGCCTCCGGCGACTCCGGCCGTACCGGCGATGATGACGGTCAGGGGGAGGATCCAGCGCCACGCGGCACTCTTTGAAGGCATAGCGCCCCGTTCAACAGGGGCGACGGGGCCGTTTTCCTCATCCTTTTCCATCCGCTTTAACGCCTCAAGAACCGAACTCATGGTGTCACCCCTTCCTGTTGGTCATACGCCGCCACCCTGTTCCCTGCGCCGGGCAGGCCATTTTTAAGGGCGCTTGCCAGGGCGACCCGGGTCAGGGCCCCGACCTTTCCGTCCGTGGGAATGCCGTAGGCAGCCTGAAGGGTAATAATCGCCGCCCGTGTTGTCGCATCAAAAAGACCGTCCACGGAGATATCGGAAAAACCGGCCCGGGCAAGGGCGGACTCCAGGGCGATCACCTCCTGTTCGGTGGAATACTCGGTCACCATGTCGGAGAACCCCAGGGGGTTCGTGCAGGCGATGATGGCGCGCCCCGACCAGAGCCTGCGGGCATCGGATGGTGCAATCTCCACTGCTCCCCGGGACGAATGAAACGTCAGCAGCCCATCTTCTCCGGCTCCTTCATACACCAGCGCCAGGGGCATGGGCCCACCCGTCTCAAACAGCACCAGCGTGGGCAGGTTGAACGCCAACGCAAGGTCGAGGTCGTCATCCACCGGCATCACCTCCATGCCCATGGGAGCGGCCGCAGCAGAAAAAAGAAGGTATGGGTCGGTGATGGCAGGAAGCTCTGAAACGCTGACCTCATGCCCCCAGCCCCCCATGACCCGCTGGACGCCCCAGGCCACAGACCCGGAAACACCCGCCTCATCAAAGAGATCGGACAGGCTGTAGGTCAGGGGTTCCGTGGGTGCCGGGATGATTTCCGCCTGGATGGCAGGAGGAGGGGCCGACGGCGCCTGAAAGCGCCCGGCAAGAAAAAAAGCGGCCGTCAGAACCAGTCCGATAACCATGGCACCGCCCGCCCATTTCACCGAGGAGCGCCCCAACGGCTTGCTCGGAATGTAGGGCCGGTCGGACAACTCGGTCACGGCCTCCTTCACCGATTTCCTGTCCACCCGTTTCCTGCCCGCCACAAAAGCACAGAGCAAGGCCCGGTCGCAGCAGATGTTGATGACGCGGGGGGTTCCCATGGCGTACCGGAAAACAAGGCCCATGGCCCCCTTGGTAAACAGCTCGGAGCCGTCTCCCAAAGCGGCCTTCTGGAGGCGATGCACGATATAGCGTTGGGTCTCTTCCAGAGAGAGCGGTCGCAGGCGGCAGGAGAGAGAAATGCGCTGGGCAAGCTGGCGGAGTTCGTACCTCTCCAGCATGGCCCCCAGCTCCGGCTGGCCGCAGAGAACGGTCTGGAGCAACTTGGTGCGGGTGGTCTCAAGGTTGGAGAGGAGGCGAAGCTCCTCCAGCACCTCGATGGAGAGGTTCTGGGCCTCGTCTATCACAAGGAGGGCCCGTTTCCCCGCTTCGCGGTTTTCAATGAGAAAACGCTGAAGGGACGCTGTCAGGTCCGACCGGCTGGTGGACGACGCATCGGTGCCGAAATCGCGGTTGATGGACTGCAGAAGCTCCACGGCGTTCAAAGTGGGATTGAAAATACACGCCACCGCCACGGACTCGTCCAACCCCTCAAGGAAGGTGCGCAAAAGCGTGGTCTTGCCCGTCCCCACTTCCCCGGTGATCTCCACAAAGCCCTCACCGCTCTCAAGGGCATAGGTCAGATGCCCCAACGCCTCCTGATGACAACGCGACGGATAAAGATATGCCGGCGTCGGCACCAGCTGGAAGGGCCTCTCCTTTAAATGGAAATGTCGTCGGTACATGTTGGCCTTGTATGTTGATTGAGAGGAAAAGCTAAAAACGTTGCCTCCGGCGGGCAGGGGATAAATCCCCTGCACCCCAGGTTCGCAAATGCTCCGAACCCTCGTTCCTCGGGTACGTCACATCTGCTGACGGGCTACGCCCGTGAATAACCGAAGAGGTTATCCAAGCTCCTTCATGCAGCCCGAAGGGCACTTCATGCTCTTCATGGTTTTTAATAAAAGGCTAAGCCATAACGTCGGGTGCATTTATGCACCATGCTGGCCGAACGCCACTCTCAATGCCCCAAAACCTCAGAAAACCACCACACCGTCGCTTCGATGCACGTCTTCATTCTGGTGCATGGAATGCACCCTACGGGGGTGTCACGTCCCAACCACCGTCATGTGAACAAGAAAGCGGCATCAATCGTCACTGCTGGAATCCCTAAAAGCGTTGCCTCCGGCGGCGAGGTGTGCCACCTCGAAAGCAGGATGCGAATGCTCCACCCCTCGTTCCTCGGGTTGTCACATTCTCTGACGGGCTACGCCCGTGAACAACGCCTTAAATTTTTAAACGTTCTTCCTGCAGCCCGAAGGGCGCTTCGTGGTCTTCGTGGTTTTTCACGTAAAGAGCCATAAGTGCATCCGGGGAAGACGATACATTCCCTTTCGCCATTACCCGACACCACGGGACAAACGTAGGGTGCATTTATGCACCATGCTTGCCGAACGCAACTCTCAATGCCCCAAAACCTAAGATAACCACCACACGGTCGCTTCGATGCACGTCATCATTCTGGTGCATGGAATGCACCCTACGGGGATGTCACATCCCAACCGGCGGCATGTGAATAAGAAGGCGACATCAACAAAACACGCGAAATTAGGTTCCAAAGCTGTAATGAGGCATGACGAAAATAGCCGCGCCGGAGCACGGCGCACCCGACAGCCCCTCAAAATCAAAAACCTGTTTATCAAACTTTTCAAAAGTTTGGCCCCCGGCAGGGCCGCCGGAGGCTCTTTTTCTCCCTACTGATACAGCTTACGGAAATCGCGGTTGGTGCGGATGTATTTACGCCTGAGTTTCGGTTTTTCGATTTTGCCGGTGGGGTTTCGCGGCACCTCGCCAAAGAAGATCTTCCTCGGGCGTTTGTAGCGGGGGAGGTTCTCGCAGAAGGCCTCCAGGGCTTCACGGGTCATGGAGCGCCCCTCCTTGACCATCACCACGGCGGCCACAACTTCGCCGAGGCGGTGGTCGGGGTAGCCGATGATGCCCACGTCCTGGACATCGGGGTGGGTGATGATGTGGTGTTCGATCTCCACGGGGAAGATGTTTTCACCGCCGGAGATGATGAGGTCCTTTTTGCGATCCACCAGCCAGATAAAGCCGTCTTTGTCTTTTCGGGCCATGTCCCCGGTGCGGAGCCAGCCGTCCACGATGCATTTGGCTGTCTCTTCGGGGTTTTTGTAGTACTCGGTCATAACGCCGGGGCCTTTGACCACAAGCTCACCGGTTTCACCGCCGGGCAGTACATTCATGTTGCCTGCCACCACCTCTGCTTCCCATCCGTGACCGGGGAGCCCGATGGCGCCGACCTTGTGCTCATTTTGGGTGCCGAGGTGAACGCAGCCGGGACCGGAACTTTCGGTGAGGCCGTAGTTGGTATCGTAGTCGTGGTGCGGAAAGAGTTTCTTCCACTCATCGATGAGGGACGGGGGCACGGGCTGGGCACCGATGTGCATGAGCCGCCAGGAGTCGAGGTCGTAGTCGGTGAGGACCACATCCCCGTTTTCGATGGCGATGAGGATATCATGGGCCCAGGGCACCAGCAGCCAGACGATGGACACCTGCTCTTCGGAGGCGACACGAAGGATGTATTCGGGCTTCACCCCTTTTAAGATAACGGTTTTCGCCCCCACCTTGAAGTTGCCGAACCAGTGCATCTTGGCGCCGGTGTGGTAGAGGGGGGGGATGCAGAGGAAGTTGTCGAGGTGGGTCTGGCCGTGGTGGGCATTTTCCACATCGCAGGCAAAGGCAAGGTTCCGGTGGGTAAGGCGCACGGCCTTGGGGGTCCCGGTGGTGCCGGAGGTAAAGTAGAGGGCAGCGGTGTCGTCCTTACCCAGGTCAACGGCAGCAAACGGGGTGGTCTCCCCGTCCAGGAGGCTTCCCAGGTGCATGGCCCATTCCGGGCAGCACCGCTGGGGGCCGTCGAAAATCCAATGCTTCACCGTGTTCGAAAGGGTCCCACGCGCCTCTTCCAGCCGACCGATGAACTCCTCTCCGAAAATAAACACCTCGGCTTCGGAGACGTCGGTGCAAAGAGTGATCTTCTCGGCATCAAATCGAAAGTTGAGGGGCACCACCCAAGCGCCGGTGCGAAGGATGCCAAAATAGATGGGGAGCCACTCCAGAGAGTTGCTCATGAGCTGAACCACACGGTTCCCTTTGCTCACCCCGAGGCCCTGTAGAACTGCGGCCAATTCCGTTGCGTAGGTATCGAAACGGGACCAGGTAATTTCCCGCCGAAGGTTCTTTTCAGGTTCGCGTTCAATGAGAGACGTTTCGCACCCGTAAAGGGACGCGTTTTCGGCCAGTATATCCGTAATCAACATAAGGAAACCCTGTGAAAAAAATACCGCATAATAGTCAAAGCAACGGGACCCGCGTCACGCTGTCCCGGAAAATGGCATAAGGAGCATATTTCATAACACAGCCCCTTCAGAACCTCTACCCCTGATCGCGCGGAGACAAAGAGCCCGCAAAGCGATATGCCACCATTTGTGATCCGACGCCATTCCAAGGCCTTGAAAGGGTGACCGGCATCGCCTTTCAACGGACGAAAAAGCCACCCGGAGGCTGCGGTGCATCGTCTTGCCGGAAGCCTTGCCCAGGACACCTTTCTCTTCTATAATAAAGATGTTAACCATACCAAAGGGGGCCATCCCACCCTTCCGCGGAGATACCTTCCGACTCAAGTTTCCACTTGTCCCTTCAGCCCCAAACCCCGAAAACCCCACGGGAGACCTCCATGGGTCACAACCATCAACGCCTTCCATCCACATCTCTTTACGTCGCACTGGGGGGAATCCTTGCCTTCCCGGAGGCAGCTTTTGCCGCTTCCGGTGCCATGCCATCCTTTACCATGGTTTGGGGTGTTATCGCCTTTGTGGGACTGCTTCTCCTCTTTGGATGGAACCGCCACCTGACAAAGCGCCTTGCCTTCCTGCAAAAGATAAACACCAACCTGAAGCACACCATGGAAGAGAACACGGAAAAAAAACGACGCTACATGAAACAGATCACCTCGGTGATCAACGCGGTGCCCAGTCCCGTTTTTTACAAGGATCGCAACGGAATTTACCTCGGATGCAACGACGCCTTTGCCCGCATGATCCTGGGCATCTCTCCCGGGGAGATTATCGGCAAAGCCATCAGCGACATGCCGGAAAAGATACCGCACGACCTGGCGAAAACGTATCAGGCCAAGGATCAGGAGCTCATAGACAATCCGGGGACGCAGTTTTATGAAGCCCAGGTCCAGTGCGCGGATGGTGAGCAGCGTGAGTTCTTTTTCAGCAAAGCCACCATGACGACCCCAAGCGGGGACGTGGATGGCATCGTCGGGGTCATGCTCGACATCACCCTTCGAAAAAAAGCGGAGCAGGAGCTCATGGAGAGCCGGGAGCGGTTTCGCTGCCTGCAGGAAGCTTCCTTCGGCGGTGTGGTCATCCATGAGCGAGGTCGCATCATCGATTGCAACAAAACCCTGGCCGACATCACAGGCTACACCCGTGAAGAGCTGGTGGGCATGGACAGCATGACGCTCATCAGCCCCGAATACCGGACCCAGGTCATGGGCCGTATCCTCTCCGGTGTTGAAACGCCCTGCGATGCCGCCGGCCTTCATAAGGACGGCACCACCTTCCCCCTAGAGATCAAAGCACGCATCATGCCCATACACGGGCGCATGGCCCGCGTGGCAGAGCTGCGCGACATCACCGACCGGAAAAAAACGGAGGAGGAGCTGAAATCCTTGATTCAAAAGCTTGACGAAACCAACAGAAAACTAAAAGACCTCTCCCTCATCGACACCCTTACAGGCACCTACGCCCGGGACCATGCCGTCTCCCTGCTCTACAAGGAGCTAAAAAAAGCCAAGCGTAACAACCATCCTGTCACCATCATGCTGTCGGACATCGACGGATTCAAGCGAATGAATACCGAGCATGGCCATCCCTTCGGAGACCACGTTCTCCAGCGGATCAGCCGGTGCATCATAAAATGTATGCGGGAAGTGGATCTTGTGGGCCGGTTCGGGGGGGATGAATTCCTGATGGTCCTCCCTGACACCGACCTCGGCACAGGAAGGGAGGTTGCCGAGCGCATCCGGCACACTGTGGAAGAGTTGTCATGGAAGGAAAAAGGGTTCACCACCACCCTCTGTATCGGGGTGGCAGCGTATCGCCCAGCAGAGGACAACGATCCCCTCAAAGAGGCCGACCGCTGCCTGCCCAGGGCACGGACAAGGGGAATCAATCAAATTGAGTCATAGCCAGGGTTCGCGAATGCTCCAACCTTGCGCCTCCGGCGGCCCTGCCGGGGGCCAAACTTCTGAAAAGTTTGACAAACAGGCTCATTCAAATTGTTCCGGATTTAAGTTGAATCAAAAACGGATGCGTTCAAGGTAGCACACCTTGCCGCCGGAGGCCGCTTTCTGGAACTGATCAAATCACATCCGCCACTGATTCAGGAGAATCACGTATCAAACGATGGCGCAATGCACACATGGATCCCCGGTCACTCTATGTGCCTGACGCGTCGAACAACGACCCGTGGCGCTTGTCCAACAGGAGCGGCTGATCGAACAGCCGGGGAAGACGACACAGATGAAGGTCATTGTTAACCCCGCGGGCGAAGCCCGTCTGCGAATGTGATGAGCCCGAGGAACGAGGGTTCAGAGCATTCGCTATCCGCTTTCAAGGTGGCTCACCTTTTAAACCGACCCCACCGACGACGCTCCCTGACAAAGGGCGAGTCAACCTCCTCTTCAGCCCACCGCACCATGTTTCGAATCATGCCCTGAAACACGAAGGCATGAAACGGCAACACGGCAAGCCAGTACAGACGGCCCATGAACCCGGACGGGTAAAAAATGGCGGTCTGATGAATCGCCACCCTGCCTTTGTTCGTCTTCACCTCAAACTCCAGCCACGCCTTTCCCGGCAGCTTCATCTCGGAGATGAGCCTTAACAGCTGCTTCTCTTCAAATCGTTCCACCCGCCAGAAATCGAGGTGATCACCGCTTCGGAGGTCTCGCCGGAGGGGCCTGCCGCGACGCACCCCCACGCCCCCCACCATCAGGTCAAAAGCGCCCCGTATCTGCCACAGAAAATTAAAGGCGTACCAGCCATTGCGACCACCGATACGGGCAATGGAGGAGAAGGCCCTTCCGGGTGTGGCGTTGACCCGGCGCTTCCTCTGGTCGATATACCGGGTCCCCATCCATGCCGTCTCCGGCCCCGGGGGTTTGCCCCCTGCCGACGACACCGCGTCGGTCCACCGACTTTCGGCAAAGGCCCGCTCTTCGTTCATCAGGGCCCTTTGAATCGCCTCCCGTGCGCTCATGGGCTCCACGGTAAAAAGCTCCCGTGCGGACGGGTCCTTTACCACCGTCTTGTTTTTCACACCCTCAATCAGCTTTCGCCCCACCCGTGCGTAGAGGGGGGTCACCAGGCCAAGCCAGAGACTGCTGACAGCCGGGGTCAGAATCGGCACCGGAATCATGAGGCGGGTAAAGCCCCGGGCCTTTGCGTAGGCCTCCATCAAATCCTGATACGAGAGTGCCTCGGATCCCCCAATCTCAACAATCCGGCTTTCGGGAAGGGGCAACGCCGCTGCTTCGGTGAGGTAGCGGATCACGTCTTCAATGCCGATGGGCTGAGCCAGCACCTTGACCCATTTGGGCAGGAGCATCACGGGAAGTCGTTCGGTAAGCGCCCGTACCAGTTCAAAGGAGAGGCTGCCGGACCCGATGATAATGGAGGCTCGAAACTCCAGCGTGGGGACCGTGGATTGCCTTAAAATCCGCCCCACCTCCTGGCGACTTTTAAGGTGGGAGGAAAGAGTCTCCCCCTCCCCCAGCCCGCCAAGGTAGATGATTTTTTGCACCCCAGCCTGCTCTGAAGCCCTGACAAAATTTTCCGCCGCCTTTCGGTCCATCTCCTCAAACCCGCCGCTGGCTCCCATGGAGTGGATAAGATAAAAGGCCGTATGAACCCCTTCAAGGGACCGGGAAAGAGACTCCAGATCAAAGACATCCCCCTTTATCACCTCGGTGCCTTCGGCCGTTCGATGCTTGAGAAACGCTGCACGCCGGGCCATGCACCGCACGCGAAGCCCTTCGCCTTCAAGGACACGAAGCAACCGGGCCCCTACATACCCTGTGGCCCCAGTGAGCAAGATCAATGGGCGTTTATCCATGGTTCACTCCTTAAGTTTGAACCCCGGGTTCGCAAATGTTGCCCCCGTGGGGTCCCGACGGTCATTATTTTGTAACTATTCAGCTCTCCTAAAAATGCCTCCGGCGGCAAGGTGTGCCACCTTGAAAGCAGATTGCGGATGCGCTTTGCCCCTCGTTCCTCGGGGCAAAGCGCATCCGCCTTTAAAACTGAAATCGTTCACAGGACAATGTTTTTCAGCCCGGATATTTCACGAGTTGAGTGCATCCATATTCAAGGCATCAGAGCTGAAGATGTAGTTGTTTACCTCAATGCTCTGATAACGCGGAAGATGGATGCACTCGGCTCGTCCGAAGGGAGAGAAAAGCGAACAGGAAACCGTGAATTACATTTTGCATTTTTGAAATATTTTAACTTATCACTGTAACTATCAGTGATAACAACCCATTGCTTTGATCTGATTGTTTTCTCATGAAATATCCGGGTTAGGTCAGGCAAACGTTTAGCCCACGGCAGGGCCATCGGAGGTAACTTTAAGCGGTTTTCCTCCGGTGGCAAGGGGGGCAAAGCCACATTAGGCAAAACACCTTGTAGCGGGTTCGCGTATGTCCCCAGGCTTCGTGCAGTCCGAAGGGCACGTCGTGTTCATCTCGGTTTATACACGGGCATGTAGCCATGGATGGCGGCGATAACAAATCTACCCCCGATCACCCCCACCGTTTATTCCCATTATACATGACCTCACCCCATCGGAAAGACGTTTTGTCTCAAATAGTTGTCGCTTTCTGGACAAAAATGAAAAAGGCGTGATAGGTTATTTTTAATTTCATTGATGATCAGGCAATCGATCACAATCAACACGGTCGGTTCGATCACCGCATCATTCACAGCACATGTTCCCATGGATGACGACTCTGTTTTCTTCAACGACAAGGAGGCACGATGTTTGACACCCTCTTCTCTCCGATCTCCATCAACACCCTGACACTGAAAAATCGCATTGCGTACCCGTCCCTTGGCCTCCTTTATAGCTGGGACCGGAAGTTAAATGATCGGTACCTGAACTACTTCACGGAAATCGCCCGAGGGGGGGCAGGGGTCGTCACAGTAGGACCTGTGGGAATTGATTTCGTCGGGTCGGGCCTTGCGGTCCTTGGCCTCGACACTGACGAGGCCATCCCCGAGTTTAAACGGGTCACCGATGCCATCAGAGCCGAGGGCGCCTCCCCCTGGATCCAACTTTTTCACGCTGGTGCCTACTCCCACCCCATCCTCCTCAACGGTGAGACGGCCATGGCGCCTTCGGCCATCTACTCCAACTACTCCAAATCCACCCCCCGGGAGATGACCACAGAGGACATCCAAGGCGTCCAGAAGGCCTTTGCAGATACGGCCGAAAGAGCTGTGGCAGCGGGATTTGACGGCGTGGAGATCATCGGGTCTGCCGGGTACCTGATCACCCAGTTCCTCTCCCCGAAAACCAACCAAAGGGAAGACGACTACGGCGGAAGCCTTAAAAACCGCCTGCGATTCCCCTGCGAAGTGATCAAAGCGTGCAGACAAGCGGTGGGGGAGGCATTCCCCCTGTCCATCCGAATGGCCGGAAACGACTTCGTCCCGGAGAGCAACACCGATGCGGAGACGCCTGTCATCGCCCAGGCCTATGAAAAAAGCGGGGTAGACCTCATCAATGTCACCGGCGGATGGCATGAATCCAGGGTCCCCCAGCTTCCCATGGACCTGCCCCGCACCGGCTATGCCTACCTTGCCGCCAACATCCGAAAGGCAACGTCCATCCCCGTCATGGCCTCCAATCGCATCACCACCCCCATGGATGCCGAACGGCTTTTGAATGACGGGTACTGCGACATGGTCAACCTGGGGAGGGTGCTCATCGCAGACCCCTTCTGGCCCGCCAAGGCCAAAGAGGGCCGGGTGGATGAAATACGCCCCTGCGTGGCCTGTTCCCAAGGGTGCACCGATGAGGTTTTCACCGGCAACCCCGTCACCTGCATCGGCAACCCCAGGGCCGGGTTTGAGGCAGAACGGGTGATTAAACCCGCAGCCTCGCCCAGAAAGGTGATGGTTGCAGGCGCAGGCCCCGCAGGCATGGAGGCGGCTGTCACGGCAGCCCAGATGGGCCACACGGTCCACCTATTCGAAACCCGGGACGCCATCGGAGGCCAGATCGGCATCGCCGCGGCCCCGCCCCACAAGGGTGAACTCCTGGAATACCACCGGTACTACCGGGCGATGATGAAGCGACACGGCGTTGCCCTGTCCCTCTCCACCCCCGTCACCCCCGAGCTGATCAGCAAGGAACAACCCGATCACATTATCGTGGCCGAAGGGGCGGCTCCGGCCCTTCCCCCCATCCCCGGCGCAGACGCCGAAGGCATCCTCTCCTCCTGGGATCTCCTGAAAAAAGGCCGCCCCCTGGGCAAACGGGTGGCCGTCATCGGCGGTGGCGCCGTGGGCCTCGAAACCGCCATGCACATTGCGGTCAAAGGGACCCTCTCCCCTGACATGTTCCACTTTCTCTCCGCCCATGAAGCCGAACCCCCGGAGAAGCTGAAAGACCGCCTCTTCACCGGCAACCACGAGGTCACCGTCTTTGAGATGGCCCCCCGCGCCGGAGGAGACCTCGGCCGCTCCACCCGGTGGATCATGATGGCCAACCTGAAACGCTACGGGGTGAAGCTGGTGACCGATGCCACAGTGACCAAGCTCTCAGCCAAAAAAGTCACCTGGAGCCAGGGAGAGAATCATCAGGATAAGTTCTTTGACACCGTGATCCTTGCCACCGGCTCCAAATCGGTGACAGCCCTTTCGTCCCGGCTGCCCGACCTCGGCGTCCCCTTCACCGTCATCGGCGATGGGCTGGCCCCCGGAAAACTGAACCACGCGATTCACGGCGGTTTCCTCGCAGCACTCCAGCTGGAGAGCGAGGCTTGAGTAAAACATAAAAAACAATGCCTTCTATGGTCAAAGTGACTCCAAAGAACTGGCCTCCGGCAGCAAGGTGGGGGCACCTTGAAACCCTATGGCGAATGCGTGGAGGTCGTCGTGTTGCAATCACTGTTGAGGCATTCGCACGGAGGGTAAGGTATTGCGATCGTTCTCGAGAAGAGACCTGTTTCATTTTTTTTGCGTAATGACAGCTTCCTGATTTCGTCTTCCCCGGCTATCCGGGTGGCCGAAGTGTCCGGAAAGCCTTTATGGTATGTTCCATGGTCGTGTTGGCAAATCGATTGACCGGGGATCCATGTTTGCAAGATGACACCGGTTGAAGCTCCTAATTGAAGGTTGACTTTCACCGAAATAAATCCGGCAGCAAGGTGAGCCACCTTGAAAGCTGGTTGCCGCAGAGCTTTAACCTTCGTTCCTCAGGTTAAAGCACTGCGGCATTTTTTTGGTGTGAGCCCTGGTCAACCCGGAGAGTACCGAAACGCACACATGGATTCCCGGTCACACGCCCTACGAGGGCCAAAGCGCCCCTTTGAACGCAAAACGGCACAAGAAATTCCATTGGAATGCCACGGGCGTAGCCCGTCAGCAAATGTGACGTGCCCGAGGGACGAGGGTACGTAGCATTTGCGAACCTGGGGTCAAGGGGCTCAGCCCCTTGCCGCCGGAGGCAGGCTTTTTTCGGCTAAGGCAACTGAACCGTAGCCACCACGGGCAGGTGGTCGGAAACTCGAATTGTATCCTGGGTTCTCACCTGTTTGGAGTGTAGAGCTATCTCCTTTGGAAACAGGAGGTAGTCGAGGGTGCGATCCGGGCCGGTGACATCCGGGTCGTTGGGAAAATGGGTGTACCAGGGGGAGGGATTGCCGGGATGGGTTTCGGAGAGGCCGGGCACCGCAGTGTATGTTTCAAACAAGGGGGCCATTTCGCCATCCGGACTGTAGAGGGTGCGCTGATGTTCAGGAAGGGCATCGTACTGACCGGGGGGAAGCAGGTTAAAGTCACCGCCGGCGATGAAAGAGGCCCCTTGGGTTTCAGCGGCTGATATCCTGGCCTCAAGGGCTTGCAGCTGCCGGGTGAGAAGATCCGGGGTTTCGGGAAAGGCTTCGAGATGAAGGTTGATCAGAACAAGCCGCCCGCCACCATCGACAGGAAGCTCGGCGGTTAACAGGCAACGCTGGAGGTTCAGGCGATCGGTGAACGCATGTCTCTTTGCCCTGGGAAGGGCAATGCGGGTGGCCGTATCGATTCGGTATTTTGAGAGGATCACCAGCTTCATCCCCACAGAGCCCATGATTTTGGGGTGAGGAACAAAGCGGGCCTTCCAGTAAAAGGCCTCCGCCTTGAAGGGGTATCGTTCCTTGAGAAGGGCTTGAAGTGCCTCGGCCTGGTCCTGCCCATCGGTACGCGACGCTCCTTCGTCCACCTCCTGAAGGAGGATGATATCCGGAGCTTCGTCGTCGATAATCCGGGCTGCCGCAGAAAGGGTCTGCTCAATATCCTCTGATAAAGGACGTGTGTCCGGACCGGCATAATGGGGGAGGTCGTAATAAAACACGTAATTCTTCCCGGCAAAGTACTGCACATTCCAGGTCATGACCTTCACGTTCTGCCCCGCCGACAGAATCGGCGCCTCACCTTTCACAAGCCGAGCGGGCATAACGGGGTCAAAGGACGCGGCCCCCTGATACACCCACCCCGCCAGCAACAGCAGAATGAGAAAACACCCCACAAGCCCAAGGCCTGAAAACTTCACCAGATCACACATCATATCTCCCGTTCAAAACGCCTGACAACCCCAAAACCTGCCTCCGGCGGCAAGGTGAGCAACCTTGAAAGCGGGTTGCCGCAGCGCTTTAGCCCTCGTTCCTCGGGATAAATCACAACGGCATATTTATAAAACTTGTGCATTTATTTTTTGCCTGAGCCCTTATCTATCAGAGGGGGTTGCCAAACAGTTTTTTTGACAGGCAGGCTTTAAAATATTGCTTCCCAATGTGGCTTCGCTACCCTTGACTAAAAAACAAACTTGTTCTGATTAGCGACATAAGAGGTATATCTTCCCACCGTCCCTACATTGAATCAATGAATTATCATCAACGACACCCTTAAACACCAAACCAACATCGATACACATCACGCTCTAATTTATAGGCTCACCCCCCATTATTTCCCGAGTTATTAGGGCGAAAGTCAACCATCAAAACCAATTTAAGCGATTTGGGGACACACACATGGATCCCCGGTCTCTCGGCCATACGGAGGGTTCCGTGTAAGCTTATGGTTACACAGCACAGCGGTCCTCACATTTCTGACAGCCGGGGAAGACGACATAGAAAAAGCGTTGTCA
Organism: Desulfolunaceae bacterium; assembly: GCA_942491485.1. Classification (GTDB taxonomy): domain Bacteria; phylum Desulfobacterota; class Desulfobacteria; order Desulfobacterales; family Desulfolunaceae; genus Desulfoluna. Next base: position 88,830 of record CALOAX010000002.1, read on the forward strand.
TACACCACGGGCAAAGCCCGTCAGCGAATGTGATCGGCTCGAGGAACGAGAACCGGGAGCATTCGCAACCCGCTTTCGAGGTGGCACACCTCGCCGCCGGGGCTGATTTTTGTCCCTACCTTTCACTCTTTCGACTCCCCCAACCCCACCGAATGCTTTTAAAACGAAAAAAACCGTGTCATAGTCATTGCAACCATGCACCCCTGCTGAGCTGGCGACAATGAACGGATACGTAAAAACCCTGTTAAAATGCGCTGTGGCCTTGGGCCTGTATCATATCGCAGCCACCTTTTTTGTAAGGAGCAGCAACCTGTTCCTCCTGGCCAAGACCCGTGCCATCACCGAGGCCGGTTTTCTCGCCCTGCCCAATCCGGCAACCAGCCCCTCCCTTGCCAGCTGGGAAGCCGCACTCTGCGGTGCCCTCTTCTTTACATTGACGTCAGGGGCCCTGGTTCTCTTCACAGCCCTTTGTGCCCCTTCCCTTCATCACATGGGATTTGTCTCCCGAAAAGTAGCCTTAGGCCTTCACACGGCCTTTCTGGCCGCCTGCTCTCTTCTCATCGGCATGGGGCCGCAAACGGTGCCTCTTCTTTTGGGGGCCACAGGGGTCTACCTTGTCCTGATGCCATCCGGAGCACCTGCCACAGAGGTTCGCCTCAAGCCCCTTCTGTTTCACACCCTGATTCCGGTGCTCCTTGCCCTGTGCATCGCAGGCACCCATCTGATGCTCCCCCGGGGGCTTTTCAGCGGATTCCGGGACGCGTTTCTCTTTGACAACCCTGCGGGCAATGCCGTACGGCACTTTTACTACACCTACACCCTCTTTCCTGCCGAAGCCTTCAAGAGGCTGGAGCAAAAGAGCCAGGTCACGGTGAGTATCAAAGGGGAGATCACCCCACCTATCAAAGCCGACCTCTCGCGCCTGGGCCACATCCCTGTACCCGAAGGTTCGTCTGATTACACCCTCTCCGCATCTGAGCAACGCGTCACTCTAAGCAGGCAACGCATGGACCAAACGGTGGATTCAAAGGTCTTTCACGCCTCCCCTTCCACGGTGTTCAAACAACTTTCAAAAAGGACCGACCCCTTCGGACCTTTGCGCACACTCACGTGGTACGCGTTGTTTACCGCCTTTCCCCTTCTCTTTTACCTGCTCTTTCACACAGCTGGGACCCTTGCAGCCCGGGTGTTTTTCCCTGTGCACCTCTCCGCGCAAATCGCCACCATCGGGGTCACCCTTTCAGCAACGTTTTTCGTGATTCTCCTGGCCGTGGGACTCTCCATTCCGAAAAACACCCAGACAGCCCTGTCCGCCCTTTCAAACGCAAGGGGTGGCGATGTTTCCGCCACCGAAGAGATCGCAAGGGCTGCCGCCCATGAGAGCGCCCTGGTCCGCTACCGGGCTGCCATGGCCGCCCCACGCGTCCGGCACCCATTTTTAAAACGGGACATTCTCACCCGGCTATCGAAAGACAAAGACACCAACGTGGTCTGCCAGGCCTTGGGAGCCATGGGGGAAACAAGGGATCGCTCCTACATCGCGCTGATTGAAGAGGCGGTCCTCACCCGCCCTGAATGGTATGTGCAATGGTATGGATATCGGGCCATGAGGAGGCTGGGATGGCAACAAAACCCAATGTAAAGTTGAGCGCTGCAGCCATCGCCATGGTCCTTCTGATGGAAGGGGCAACGCGGTTTCTTCCCCAGGTGGCATCCCCCCTTGCCACGACCCTTGCCCTTCGGATTCTTCAAATCATGGTCATGGCCATTTTTCTCAAGGGGCAATTCACCGAAAACGGCCTGGGAAGCGTTGCCCCTGAGGCGCTTACACGTGCCGTAATCAGAGGCGCTGTCTGGTCCCTGGGCTTCGGTGCCGTGGTGGGCTCTGGGGCCCTGCTTCTGGTTATTGTCGGGATCAACCCATTGCACCTGGTTAAGATGCCCCTCCCGAAAGACACAGGCACCCTGGCCCTGTTCTTCTTTACAGGCGGCGTTGTGGCACCCATCGCGGAGGAGTTCTTTTTCCGGGGCATCATCTATCGCCTGCTTCGTCCCATGGGAGTGGCTGCCGCCATCCTCATCAGCACCCTTCTCTTTGCCTCCGCCCACGCCATGCATGGCATGGTGCCCGTGCCACAGCTTGTGGGAGGAATTCTCTTTGCCGCCGCCTATGAAAAAGAGGGCCATCTGGCCGTCCCCATAATTATCCATGGGGCAGGAAACACAGCACTCTTTACTCTTTCCCTTATATAAGGCATCATGGGTGCGATTTGCTGTTGAAGGTTCTCAAATGTTCCGTACCTTTGCTTGTCGCACCGTAGCCCGGCATCATCACTCAGTCGGTGAAACACATACGAGGGCGTAGGCGGATGGTTCAGGTACGTCGCATTTGCTGACGGGCTTTGCACGTGAAATACTGCAATACTGGGGGAATCGCCCGAACCTGAGCTGGCAAAAGTCGAGCTGAATTTTTACAAACACTCATTCACACATGACACGCCATATAATGAAGCCCAAGCAGGGATGAGTGCAGTGCACCGTCATTGCGGTGCCCATGCTTTTCATGGCTGTCATCACCCATACCCAATCCATACTGAGCCCATGCCACTTTACGAATACAGCGCCCTGACGGACAAAGGAAAAACCGTCACCGGTATCATCGACTGCGACAACGCCCAGGCAGCAAGGCAAAGACTGCGAGGTGGGCGGCTGTACCCCGTGAAAGTCAGCGAGGTATCCGACCGCAGCATCTCCGCCGGTCGGTTCAACCTGAACCGGATAACCTCCCTCTTTACCCGTGTGCAGCCCAAAGACCTCACCCTGGCCACCCGCCAGCTGGCCACACTGGTCAACGCCGGATTTACCCTGGTCGCCTCCATAGACACCCTCATTCAACTGGTGGAGGCCCCCCGACTCAAGCAGATCTTCTCCCGGGTCAAGGACAGCATCGAGGAAGGGAGCAGTTTTGCAGAGGCACTCTCCTCCTATCCGGGGGTTTTCAGCCCTGTCTACGTCAACATGGTCATGGCCGGGGAAGCATCGGGAACCCTGGATATTGTGCTGGAGCGCCTTGCAGAGATCGGTGAACGCCAACTGGCCCTGACCAACCGTATCCGGGCTGCCCTCACCTACCCTATTCTGATGAGCTGTATCGGCGTGCTGATCCTCTACTTTCTCATGACGATCATCGTCCCACGGATGGCAGGCATTTTTGACGATCTGGGCCAGGCCCTCCCGATGCCCACGCGCGTTCTCCTTCGCAGCGGTGAGTTCCTCGGGACCTTCTGGTGGGTATTCCCCCTGCTCCTGATCCTTCTCGTTGTGGCCTTCAAACGGTTTCAAAGCACCCCCAAAGGGGCTCTCATCATCGATAAATTCCTGCTGCGCGTGCCCGTTGCAGGGGATTTGGTCCAAAAGGTGGCCGTCACCCGCTTCACCCGAACCCTGGGTTCCCTTCTCACCAACGGCGTCTCCATGCTCGCCGCCATGGACGTGGCACGAAACGTCGCTGGCAACCTCGTCCTCTCCGACGCCGCCGGCGGAGCGGCAAGCGAAGTGGAAAAAGGGGGAGAACTGGGAGAGGCCATGGGGCAATCCGGGGCCTTTCCCCTCCTGGCCGTTCAGATGGTTCGTGTGGGAGAAAAAAGTGGCAAGCTTGAAGAGATGCTGGGCCGGGTGGCCGATGTGTATGAAGGCGAGGTGGAATCCTCCCTGGAGAGCCTCACCTCCATGATCGAACCCATCATCATCCTTGTCATGGGGGTAACCGTGGGATTCATCGTCCTTGCCATCTGCCTTCCCATCTTTACAATGAACCAGCTCATCGGATAGATGAGCTCTGCTTTTGCACCGGGCCATCAAACAGACACCTATAACCACCACTTATACAGCGATATGACCTTGAAAATACCCACCACGTTAAAAACCGTTTTCGGTTCCCGAGCCGTTGTCATCATCTCGGTGCTGGCAGTCCTGTTCCTTGCAATCCTGACTGCCATCCCCTTTGCCGTGAAGCACGGTGCCACCTCCTGGCTGTTAAAAAACGGCATGTCCAAGGCACACATCGAGAATGTGGACATCAACCCCTTTGCCGGAACCTTTGCCATCGAGGGTGTTCAGCTGCATGCCCGGAGCGGGGAAAAGTCATCCCTCGGCCGGTTTTCCGTCAACCTTGCCATGACGGATCTTGTTAAAAAGCATATTCGCATTCAGTCCTTTGACATGGATGGACTCAACCTGGTGGTGGATCAGGGTGAAAAAATGACCATCGGTGGGCTCGTCCTTCCCGAAGGCGAAGCCACTGCGGAAGAGACGGCCCCGGTCGAAGCGGCAGAAGCACCTGAAAAGCCCTGGCTGATTGGAATAGATGCCCTGAGCATCAACGATACCTCTGTGGCCCTCTCCATCCCAAAGCTGGCCCTTCGCCTGGACCTCACCGAAGTCTCCCTGACAGACCTATATGCCTGGCAGCCGGAGCAGGAAGCACTCCTTGAGGTCAAAGGGGCCATCAGCCAAAGCCCCCTTCTCATGTCCCTGGACCTCACCCCCTTTGCATCCGCCCCAGCCATAAGGGGAGGCATTCAGCTGCAGGAATTGTCCCTTAACCGATTTGCCCGCATGGCCGAGCCTCACATCACCGCCCTGCGGGGTGACCTCACCATCGATACCCGCATCGACGTTACCCATGACCCGCGAAGTGGCACCACCTTCAGCCAGATCGGCACCCTTTCCGTGGGCAATCTTGGCGGAATTATGGAGGAGCAAGGGATTGATCTCAGCACCTTCGATATCTCCTGGCTCGGAGACCTGTGGGCGTCCGTTGACAACGAAGGCACACTCACGGACCTACGCACCATGGGCCGTCTTGCCAACAACAGGCTGGATGTGACGTTACAAGAGATCGATCTTCAGGTTCGCCACGAGGGCGTGGTATGGGACGGGGAGATGCGCCTTCAGCCACAACTGGACGACGGCCTGTCCCTGCGAGGCAACCTGAGCCTGAAATACGCCTCGACAACCGACGCTGCCAACGGCACCCCCATAAGCTCCCTTTCGAACCTCTTTGTTTACGACCTGAAAGCCAAGGGGCTTAAGAGAATCCGAACCCCGCACATCTCCGTCAAAGGCCTGAAAGCCCTGCCTCCCCTTGCGGGAATCGGCAGCATCGACCTCACCGGCATCGCCCTGGATGACCTCTCCTCCTTGCGTGCAGAGACCTTCATCATCGGTGACGTCACCACCACCATCGAACGGGATGCCGACGGGAATCTCAGCCCCCTCAAAAACCTGGAGGCCCTGGCAAAGTATCAGACCACAGAAACTGCCCCGGAGCCATCAGAGGCCGGGCCCCTTCCGGCATCCCCGGAAGAGTCGGCAACGCCTTCATTCACGTTCAAGGTCGGGACCTTTCGGATCAAAGGGGATGAACTCATTCTCTTTACGGACCACAGTGTCACCCCCGCGTTTAAAAAAAGCATCAACCTGAAACGATTTGAACTCCTGGGCATCGACTCCTCCGCCCCTGAAAAAGACGTTCCCCTCACCCTGGAAGCCGAGCTGGGGTCGTACGAGACCATCTTCGTCAACGGAACCGTGCGCCCCTTTGATCCCGGGATCACAGCCAACCTTGACGCCAGCATCACCAACATCAACCTGGCACCCCTTTCCCCGTACAGTTCCCAGGCCATTGGCTACCTTACCGAAACGGGAACCTTCACCATCGAGTCAAAATTAAACATCAAGCAAGGGGTCCTGGACACAACCAACAAACTCATCCTTCACAAGCTGGAGCTGGTTCCCGATGACGAGGGAAGCATGGACAGGCTCATGAAAACCCTCACCATGCCCCTGGACTACGCATTCTCCATTCTGGAAGACAGCAACGAGACCATCACACTCGACATCCCCGTCGAAGGGGACATCCACAACCCGGACATCAGCCTCGACAGCATCATTCAAATCGCCATGACAAAGGCCATCACAACGGCATCGGTCTCCTACCTGTCGTATATGCTCCAGCCCTACGGAGCCGTCCTCATGGTGGCGGAATCAGCCGGAGAGTTCATCACCCAAATCCACCTGGACCCCGTTTCCTTTGATGTGGGAGCAATTGAGCCCAACCAGGCCGGCCGCGACTACCTGAAAATGGTGGCAGGGCTCATGAAGAAAAAAGAGGTCCTGAAACTCACTGTCTGCGCCAACGCCGTGACAGAGGATATCGTCGTGGACGTGCCCCCCGAAGATGAACCCCAGAAGGCCACCAACGAAACTGCCGTCCCTGCCCCTGATGAGCAGATCGCCCCTGTGAAAGTAGACAAAGCCCTCTACCTGGCCCTTGCCAGACAACGCGCCGAAGCAATCCGTGACATCCTCCTGGAGGACGGCCTCAACCCAAGGCGCATCATCCTCTGCCACCCCCACTTCACCGTCTCCGAGCAGAAAAGACCGGAAGCCCTCCTGACGTTGTAAGACACAGAAACCTGAAAAAGCGTGCCTCCGGCGGCAAGGTGAGCCACCTTGAAAGCGGGTTGTCGCTACGACTCATCCCTCGTTCCTCGGGACAAATCGTAGCGGCATTCACTCTGCCCAAAGCCCTCTCTGCAACCTGCCTTTAAGGGTCCTCACCCTTAATTTTAACCAGGATCCTTAGTATCAGATTGGTACCGCCACAATTCCACGGGTGTTGGTGAACGTGGTGCCAGCAATGGTCAGGCTTTGGTTCGGTAAATACCACCATACCGAGGATCCCGCAGGAACCAATGGCCGTGGATAAGAGGTAATCAAGTTTTCCTATTGAATTTGAGATACTTGCTCGTCACGTTGATGGGACTTATTGCTGAGATGAAACCAATCTTGGATATTAGGTCATGCAGGAAGAGACAGAAAAAAGTGAATGTTGAAGGGCGTGTCATGCCAGTCCCGAAAAGCCGGGGGATGACGATGTGGAGAGTTTCACCGTCGTCGCCTCTTCAAGGCACAGCCCACATCGAATATAATCGACTCAAGGCATCCGCGGTCCTACTTTCGAGGTGTTTTGCTACAATAGATTCACCACCGGGGGCAATCCATTTTAAACCTTTTCCGTAGGGCATACGACACCGCATCCACAACTTCACGAAGCTTTTGATAATACAGGATTAGCCATCAGCTATGGTGGCGGGCCTACCCCGCGGCAAGCGCCATTGCGATTCGCCCTGAGGAACGAAGGGCGAATCGCAATGGCGATCAGCTTTCGAGGTGGCTCACCTCGCCGCCGGAGGCGCTTTTTAATAGGGAATTGATAAGGTCAGGCCGAGGCAGGATTTGCTCTGTTTTTTTTCAAGTTCGTTGCCCCAGTGCAACATCTCTTTCCAGAGGCTTTCTCGTGTCTGGTGGTTCGCTTTCAGGGCACCGGTGTAGGAACCGTGGATGCTTCCGGAGTAGAAGCCCAGGCCCACAAAGGAGATCAGGGCACCAAGGGCGTTGTTGCCGTCGTCAAAGCTCTCGACGGCGGCCAGGCCCAGGGCAACATTGAGCAGAAAGGCCACGGTGGCGTCCTGATAGCGGCCCAGGTAGACGTAGCCGCCCCCCGGAACCACGGCAAGGCCCCCGGCCACCATGGGTGATTTTTCGGGCAGGGCCTTGAACCGCTCCATGGTGTTCAGGATGTCATCATACCCGCAGTCTGTTGGAGTCTCCCCGGCAGTGGCCTTGAAGGCGGCCTCGGCGCGCGGCAGGTCTCCCATCTCAAGGCGTGTCCACGCCATGCGTGTGAGAAGAATTTTTTGTGCGTCGGCGTCCCCATTTGCCTCCAGCTGGAGGTTCGAGAGCAGGATCACCCCGCCTGCGGGGTTGCCGGAGCGTGTGAGGCACTGAGCCTCCATGATCCCGGCGGCAAGGGCCAGGGAAGACGCAGAGTAATCGCCACGAAAGTCGGCAAACGCTTGGCCCGCCTTGTCGTACTTCTCATTCATATAAAGGGAAAGGGCTCGGGAGTAATGGGCCTCCACCTGCTCAGGAGCATCAGGGAAAAAATGGATAAACCGAGAGAACTCCACGGCGGCATTCTGATACTCCCCCTGCTCATAAAGGGTGCGGGCGTAGCTGAACTGAGCCTCAGCATCGAGGGTAATCGTCCGGGACACTGCGGTACCTGTGGTCAGGATAAAAAGAAGCAGGCCCAAGAGGCCTGCGGATAAAGCGTTGCGTTTCATGCGTTCAGATACGTCCTTTGGTCTTGTCGGTCACAAAAAGCAGCCTCCGGCGGCAAGGTGTGCCACCTTGAAAGCAGGTAGCGGATGCGCTTTGCCCCTCGTTCCTCGGAGCAAATCACATCCGCCCATAAAACAGAAATCAAACAAGCACAGCTTTTTTAGACCTGTTTGTTAAACTTTTTGAAACTATACAGCATACCTCCGGCGGGTCGCTTTTTGAAATGAGCCCCAAAAACGTTCAGGTTGTGGTTCCCTTTTCCCTTAGCCCGCAGGGGCTAAGGGAAAAGGGAACCACAGACTCGTTAAACCCAAACTGTATGGATTGCGAACATCGGCGATGCAATCGAAATTGGGCTCAAAACCTGTTTGTCAAACCCCTCTTTTAAATCAGGCAAAAGTTTGCCCCCCGGCAGGGCCGCCGGAGGCACCAGAACCTCATTCCCACCCGTCAAAATGCAACGGCAATGAGGGCTGCGTTTGTGTCGGCTCCGCCCCCCCTTCGTTTCCCCACCAGAAATCATTGGCCGAGACCGGATCCCAGGCGTACCGTTTGCCCCCCACCACCACCTGGGGCAACTGATCTCTGTCGTTGCCGCCGCACCGCAGCAGCCGATCACAGCTGAGAAGGTAGCCTTGAAAGAGGCCATGTTTTTCCACGGCCTCTTTTGCGTAGCGTGCGCAGGAGGGCACATGGCTGCACCGCTTGCCGTCCGTGGTGGAGATCACCGATTTGAAAAAGCTGAAAAGCAGCGGATCTGCCTTGGGAAGCGCCCCATGCTCTGCGGCCAACGGCCGCCCCGGCAGAATCAGGCCTGCCAGAAGAATAAGGCAAGCCGTCATCAGGCACCGCCCTGCTCTTTCCGGCACCCCGGCCCCGTTAGGCATGGGTCACCCTCAGCACCTCTTCAATGGTGGTCACCCCGCGCAGCACCTTGTCGATGCCGTCATCCCTCAGGGTGGTCATCCCCTCATTCACCGCCTCCCCCTTGATGAGGTTGGCATCGGAGGTCTTGACCATGACACCTTTGAGGTGTTCGTCCACTTCCAGGATCTCAAAGATGGCCATGCGGCCCTTGTACCCGGTCTGAAAGCAGGCATCGCAGCCCACGGCCCGATGATAATCAGCACCGTTGGCATGCTCACCGTTGATGCCGGCCCGTGTCAACAGCTCGGGATCGGGCTGAAAGGGCTCCTTGCATTGCGGACAGAGTTTCCTGACCAGGCGCTGGGCGATGATGGCTTTGATGGCAGACGAAAGAAGAAAGGGCTCGATTCCGATGTCCACGAGGCGGGTAACGGCACTGGCCGAATCGTTGGTATGCAGGGTGGAAAAAACCAAGTGCCCGGTAAGGGCAGACTGAACAGCGATCTCCGCTGTTTCTCGGTCACGGATCTCCCCCACGAGGATGACGTCCGGGTCCTGTCGCACGATGGATCTCAGGCCCCGTGCAAAAGTAAGCTCAATCTTCCGGTTCACCTGAATCTGCCCGATGCCCTTAAGCTGATACTCAACGGGATCTTCAATGGTGATGATGTTCTTATCAGGTGAGTTGATGGCGGAGATGATGGCGTAAAGGCTTGTGGTCTTCCCGCTGCCCGTGGGGCCGGTGACCAGAATGATGCCGTTGGGATTTTTAATGAGGCGCTCGATGGTGTTGTACGTCGTCTCGGTCATGCCGAAATCGGACAGGGACAAAAGGGAGCCCGACTTGTTCAACAGTCGCATCACCACGCGTTCGCCATAAGTGGTGGGCACGGTGGAGACACGGATATCCACGTCATGCTCTCCGATACGCACGTCAATGCGCCCGTCCTGGGGGAGGCGTTTTTCCGCGATGTTGAGTTTGGCCATAACCTTGATACGGGAGACCAGGGCCGACTGAATCCAGCGAGGCGGGGTAAGCAGGTCATAGAGTATCCCGTCCACACGGTACCGGATTTTAAAGCTGTCCTGATAGGGTTCGATGTGGATATCGCTGGCACGGGCCTTGATGGACTGGGAGATGATGTGGTTCACCAGCCGGATGATCTGAGACTCGCTGGTGTCGTCCAGAAGGTCGGCGGTCTCCTCCATATCGGCCAGAATGTCGCTGCCGCTCTCCTCAATGTCCTGAACCAGATCCTCGGCAGAGCCCCGGCTCATGTCGTAGAAGGTGTTGATGGCTGAAAGGATCTGACCGCGCGGGGCCATCACCTTGGTCATTGGGCCGCCGGTGAGCCGGCGGGCCAGATCGTCCGCCGCCTGGAGGACACAGGGGTCGTTCACCGCAAGGACGGCCTCTCCGGTCCCGCTTGCGGGCACCAGGGGCACCATGTAGTGTTTTTTTAAAAAGTGAATGGGAATCTTCCCGGTAAAATCACCGTCCATCCCCATGGTATCCAGGGTCTCCACGACATCCATGGCATAAATTTCGGAAAGAACGGCAAGAAACTGGATTTCACTCAGCACTTTTCGTTTCAGCAGGGCCTCTCCGTAGTGAATGCCCTGGGTTTCAGCATGGGTCAGAACCTCCTCAAGAAGGCCCTCTTCCACATTGAATTTCTGGTGAATCAACTCGGACATCACCTGGCGAAACGGGCTATCAGGTGCAATGGGCATCATCATTCGACCCCTTCGGTTTCAAGGGGTTCCTGCGCCGGTTGCGGAGCCTCTTCGGCGTCGGCGTGACCTTCCCCGGTATCCCCCACCATCTCCATCTCTTCCCCACCATGATCTGCCCCGAGGGAGATGATATCTCCTTCGACAGGTACGTCGACGGCTGCCTCTGCATCTGTTGACTCAACGGTCTCCGCCGCAGATTCAGGCTGCTCCACCGAGGGCTCCGTTTCCTCCATCAGGTCCGACCGGTGGGATTTTTCTTCAAGGGATTCTTCTTCCGCCTCATTGTAGAGCTTGATTTTACCCTCGCGCAGGTTATCGATTCGCTCCCTTTTGTCCACCATGATTCCCTCGGCCTCGGAGCGACTGCTCACCACACGCGGGGTCAGGAACACGTAGAGGTTGGTTCGGGCGTCCGTCTTGGACCGGGATGAGAAGAGGTACCGAAGCACCGGGATATCGCCCAGGCAGGGCACCTTGTATTCGGTGGTGTCCAGGCTCTTGTCGATGAGACCACCGATGACGATGGTGCTGTTGTCCTCAACCACCACGGTGGTGTCCACCTTCCGCTGAAGGGTGGTGGGCTGTTCTGTGAGATCACCGAACACCCGGCTGGTCTCCTGGAAAATCTTCAGGCGCACCCGTTCGTCTTCACTCACCTGGGGCGTGATCTTCAGGGTGATGCCCACGTCTTTGTATTCATACTGATTGTACTCGCTGTCCCCGCTGCTGGATTTGGTGAGGTAGGGGATCTTGGAGCCGACCACAATGCTTGCCTCTTCGTTGTCCAGGGTAAGCACTTGAGGCGTTGAGAGAATCTGAACGTTGGAATCTTTGTTATAAGCGGTGATAAGGGCGCCCAGGGATGGAAAGACCACATCACCAATTTTAATGGCCTCGGTAAAGACCCCAAGGGAAAAGCCGTTGGGCAAGCCGGCCCCCGTAGCGACCCCCTTCAGCCCCGCGTATTGGGTACCCCCGTCAAAGCCACCACCATAGGCTCCATCCCGACCGTTGATGGACGCATCATCCCCTACAGTCCACTCCATCCCCAGAGCAAAGCCGGCCTCAACATTCACTTCCATGATAAGGCACTCGATGTAGACCATCTTTCGCGGGATATCGAGTTTTCTGATGATATCTTCCAAAATGACAAAATCGCTTTTTTCCGCCAGAATGATAAGGCTGTTGGTGGCCTTGTCGGCGATAATGCTCACCCTTTCGGAGTCGATGGCGACCTTCTTCCCCTTCTCCGCCACCTGCTTTTTACCGGAGAGGTTCTGGAGCACCTTGGCCAGGTCCTCGGCGATGGAGTTCTCCAGGTACACCACATGGATTCGCTCCTTGCCCCTGGGCACTTCCCGGTCCAACATTTTCACAAGCCTGATGATCTTCTCCGTGGTGCCCTTCCCCGCCAGGATAATGATGGTGTTGGTCCGTTCGTCGGCCACAAAGCTCGCCTTGGAAGATCCCTTGGTCTTTTTGTCGGTATTCTTGAAGACGCTGGTAAGAAGGGTGGTGAGTTTTCGGGCATCGGCATAATCCAGGGGAAGAATGGAGATCTCCTGCCCCACGCCGGTGACGTCCACGCTGTCCACGATTTTCATGAGCCGTTTGATGTTGGAGGCAAGGTCCGTGATGATCAGGGTGTTGGTAGGCTTGTAGGCCATAATGGAGCTGTTACGGGAGATGAGCGGAGCAAAGAGCTTTTTCAACTCCGTGGGGTCGGCGTAGCGAAGGGGCACCAGCTGGGTGACGATATGGTCGGAGTGGTCCACCGCCTCGGATTTCAGCCGTGTGACAACGCTCTTCTTCTGCGCTTCTCGGGCCGGTACGATCTTCACCAGCGTCCCAGAAGGGATGGCGGAAAACCCATAAACATCCAGCACTGACTCAAAGACCTGGTACGCCTCTTCCAACGAGACCTGCCCCGGCGAGATGATGGTCACCTTGCCGGAGACTTTGCGATCGATGATAAAGTTCTTCCCCGTGATCTCACTGATGAACTTGATGAAGACCTGAATATCCACATTGTTGAAATCGATGGAGACGGTCTCCCCTGCCGAAGCCTGGGGTTCCTGGGCCCCCACCGGCACCACCAGAAACCACGCGAGAAGAATCCCTGCCAGTGCACATACCGCAAAACGTCTCATTACCGTTCTCATACTCATCCTTAGTCCGATCCTTTTGGTGCCGCTATTCAATGGTGTACTCAATGGTCTGAATCTGGCCCATTCGCTTGATCTCAAGCTGAACCTCACTCGCCGATTTCAGGTTCCCGTAAAAGGACATGGCGTCATCCACCGATTCAATTTTCTGGCCGTCCACCCCGACGATGATATCGCCGTTGCGGATACCCATTTTGCGGAAAATCGAGTCGCTTTTAATACCGCTCACTGCCATCCCCTCCGGCTGTCCATTGCGATAATGGGGACGTATCCTCACATCTTTCATAAGACTGCTGATATTCGTCATTGCATCGTTGATCGTGTCACGTTTCAGGTTCACCTTTTTCGTGATGGCCGGGCCCCTTGCCCCCTGGGGACGACTGCCGGAAGAGCTGACACCGGCAGATGACGGGGCACCTTTCTCCTTCTCCATCATCAACACCTCGTCCCGGCCTTTGTAGCTCATCACCACGCGATCCCTTAAAACCAGCTTGATGATGGCCTGCTGAACCGTGTCGCCCACCCCGTAGAGGTCCTGTTTCCGGGTGGTTTCATCCTCAATGATGGCCCAGGAGACGGTCTCCCCGCCCCCGGACACCGTTCCCCAGAGCTTCAGGCGCAGCCGGGTCTCGGTGAGGCTCTCCACATCAATGGCCACAGCCTCCTTTTTCACCACGAGGGTGGGATCGGCAAGGTCAAATAGATTTCGGGAGACGATGTCGTCATACTGCGAAAGGGCGACCTGCTGCCTGGTTCCCCTGGGGCCTGTCACGGCGACAACACCGCGCTCACCGTGCTTCTCGGGCAGGACGACCCGTGAGGTCACCGCCTGATAAAAGAGATCCACGGCAAGGGCGGAGATCACCGTCAGGAGAAGAAGATTAAATGCTGTAAACACTCTGTCCGTCATAAACAATCCACCCAGTCTTTATAAATGATGGCCTCGCAAAAAAGTCGTGCGGGCGTCTGTGGCTGCTCCGTAAATCAGAAGAGCCTCCGGCGGCCCTGCCGGGGGCCAAACTTTTACCTGTTTTCAAAAGGACGGGTTTGACAAACAGGTTTTGCAGCAGTCTTTCTTCTCCCCCTGAGGAAAAGAAAGACTGTTGCAACCAGAAAGCTTTCGGGCCTCATTTCAAAAGGCGGCCAGTCGGAGTGGTTCCGGCTAAAATCAACCCCGCTCCAAAGATCCATTCGGCCTGTTTTTCGAAAAATGAAACGGGTTGTTCCATGTCCCCCCCACGCGAATGCCCTGGCAGTGCCTCAGCTCACGACGCACTTCACGCATTCGCCATAGGGTTTGCAGGTGCCCCCACCTGACCGCCGGAGGCATAGCTGAATAGTCACCCTCATTTCAATGACACCTTGGGATTTCCAAGGGTCCCGGTGATACGAAGGGGAATACGCCCCCGCTTCAACAGTTTCGGGTCCACAAGCATGGCAAGGGGGACCCGATCGCTGAGAGTCTTCACAAAGTCGGGGTCGGGGTTCACGGTTCCGTTTACATTGATACGGCTCGATTCAAGGCGCTTGGACAATGTCAGGCTTCCCCTCAGCTCCGCGTCCACCTCGGTTCCGTCCACATGCACACTGCTGATGGTCAGCTTGCGCCCCTCCACCTCCACCTCGGCAGTCACCGAGGCAAATGTCAGTTTCTCCACGGGAATGATGGGATCCTTGATCCCCACCGTCACATCAGTCAGCCTGATCTGACCCGTTCCGGTCACCTCCTTGTCACGGGAGAGCTCCAGGGTACCGTCCCCACGCCCTGAAAAAACAAGGTCAACTGGCAGGCGTCCTTTGATAAACGGTGACAAGGTGGCAAGATCCACATCCTCCATCTCCCCTGTGATCCTGTTCCAGGCAAGCCCTTTGTACCGAACCCGCACATCGGCCTCAACGCTTCCCCCGAAAAGGGAGGCCTTCACGCCGACTCCCGGACGCGGGGTCACCAGGGTCAACCAGGAAGGGGTCAACCGAATATCCCGGGCCGACACCGGCGGCAAATCCGGCACCCCCAGGGCAAGCCCCTTCACCGACAGTCCAAGGGGCAAGGCCGGCCTCACCCCTTCCACATTCACCGAAACATTGCCAACCTTTCGATCGGTGTGGGCTTCGATCAATGCCTCGGCAAACTCCCCCGGAAAGAGAAGCCAGAGAAAAAAAAGCAGGGATGCCAGGGTCCAGAGGCTGTAGAGAACACGTTTATTCATCAGTGGTCCAATTCTTTGGTGGTTCCATGGTTACAGGGTCACGGTTTCGATGGAGATCACCGCCGTCATCAGCTTGCTCTTTTCGATGCGCGTCAGGGAGATACCCCGGACACGAATCATATCGCCTGCGGTCTCCACGCGATGGAGAAAAGCCGTCAGTTCAGCCTGTGCCAGATCCACCACCTTCATCTCCACCACGGAGAGGTTTACCCTGCCGTCGCGGCTCTTCACCGAAGAGGGTTTCATGTAGCTCACCTTGGAGCGAATGCCCGAAACACCGGCCACATCATCCAAAAAAGCATAGAGGGTTTCACCGGGCTTCAAAGGGCTTGAGGCCGGCGTGACTGACCCTTTGAGCCTCCGATACTCCTGCTGCAGGGTCTCCATCTTCTCGAGTTCGGCCACCCTGACGGCCAGAAGTCGGCTCTCCTTTGACGCATCGCCAAAAAGCGTCAGAACAAGGGCCCTCCCGCTTAAAATCAAAGCCAGAGCCAGGGCCAAACCCAAGGCCCCCTTCTCCCGGGTGCTCAATCGTTCAAACCATACCATCATGGGGCCTCCTTGCCCGAAAGGGCTATCACCACCTTAAACTGGAACCTGTCTCCCCCGCTCTCCTTGCTGGAGGAGGCGATGGTAACCCCTGTAAACAGAGCACTCTTTTCCAGGGTCCCCTTCATGGTATCGATGGCACCGAAATCTTCGGCAAGTCCCGACACGGTGAGCTTTCCCTTGGAGAGGGTCAACCGCGTGAGGGTGACTTTCAGGTCTTTGGGCAGCGTGGTTGAAATAGCCTTGAGAATATCGATTACCCGCACCCTGGAGGCTCCCTGGCCGGCGTAAACCGCTTCTTCCTTTGCCACGCGCACCTTGCCCTCCATGGATCGCAAGAGCACACCTGCGGCCGGAGCGCGTTTGTCACCGGCGAAGGTGGAGAGGTAAAGACCGGTCATCTGCGTTTCAACAGCAGCCAGGCGCCGACTCGTCTCCTGAACCCCCACCACAGCGCGCGCCGTCAACAACACAAGCAGCACCAACAGAAGCGCCCCCGTGGAGAGGACCCGCCCTTTGTGCTTGCCGATAAATTCCGCCGGTGCAAACCCCTGCCGCCAGAAAACAGGATGCTTCCAACCGGAAAGGGCCGAGCAGGCCACAGCAAGGGCCGCGTCATAGGGTCCCTCTTCCCACTGGGGCTTCAGCTCCTCTTCGAGGACGGCTCCGGTGGCGGCAAGAAGCCGGGCGCGCTCCACGGGCAATTCCCCCAAGGGGGTTGCAAGGGAGTCGGGAAAGGTCTCCCATCCCGATGCAAGAATCTTTTCAGGCGCCATCCAATGCCCTTCTCGCTCAGAAAGGGCCACCAGGGTCTGCCACACCTCACGGGTCAGGGTTTCCACGCCGTCGTCGGCAGGCAGGGCAAAGGACCTCAAAAACATCAGTTGCCGTTCTGAAACCACTGTCAGGGTGCAGGTTCGGTTCACCCGCTCCAGGGCAAGGAAAAAAGCCCCTTCATTTCGGGCAAGGGTCAGGGCCGAGGCAACAGCGGACGGGGCAAGCACCATGGGCTCCATGCCGGCGTTCTTGAACTGAAGCCGCCGACCGTCAAGTTCATCCCCTTGGCCGATGAGGGCAAGAATTTCAGAATCCCCCTCCCCCACGGCCCGGCTGTCCCAGGTCATGCGAAGACCCTCTAAGGGCATGGGCAACGTGGGTTCCAGCTCAAAGGGGAGTGCCTTGTCGATGGTTTTTGCGTCCCGAAACGGCAAACGCGCCCGCCGAACCACCATCTCTTCGGCCGGGAGCACAACGGCATACTTCTCGCCCCGATCGGAGAGCGTCCCCCCCAATGCAGCCAAAAGCTGCGAATCATCGGCTGAGGCATCTGCCTCGGAAGAGAGCTCGTCGCGGCGCACCCGGTGGCAGGCCGTCACCCGCAACGCGCCGGACTGCCGCTCCACCGTAACGGCTGCGGCCCCCTCTTCCGTGATCTCTATTCCCGTCAGTTTCACACGCACCCCAATCGTTCATGGTCTATATAGTGTTGAATTGAGCCTCCGGCGGCCCTGCCGGGGGCCAAACTTTTGAAAAGTTTGATAAACAGATTTTTTTATACATGATTCCAAGTTAACATCGAATCAAAGACGAATGAGATTTGCTCCGAGGAACGAGGGGCAAAGCGCATTCGTAACCTGCTTTCAAGGTGGCACACCTTGCCGCCGGAGGCATGTTTTTCCGAACTTTGACCGTAGAAGGCACTGCCAGCCCTGTTACACTTCCTGCCAGGAGATCACGGTGAGTTTCTCGCCGTCACGTGTCACCACGGCATGGACCATCACGGCCCCCTGGCCGTCTGCGGCCCGCGCCGTGATGGAAAAAACAGTGGAGTCTGTCCGAAGCATCTCTTTTTTTATGCCGTTGTTTTCACAACCGGGGCAGGTGTTGTACCACTCGCCGTCCAGGGCATGCAAAAAGCCCTCCTCTGACTTTTCAGCTCGATACTCAAACATCGATGTGGCCGCCATCTCCTTGTCCATGTCCGACAGGCTGTCGGGCATCAGGGCAAAAAGCACAGGCAGATCCGCGGTGTTGATGTTGATCCTCCCCGGGAAGGTGAACTTCCGCACCGTCTCGCCATCGTCTTTGGCCTGGGCCGTCTCCGCTCCGTAAACCGTCAAAAGGTCCAAAAGGCGGTAGCCATACTCTTCCCGCGTGAGAAGCTCTTCGTCCATGCCCTTGATTCGCACCAGCTCGCCCAGGTGATGCAGGGGGCCATTGCCGCAGGGGTAAGGTTTTTCCAGGTTGAGATAATAGTCGTCCTCCGCCCCGGACAACCCCGTGGAGGCGTCACCGTCGCCGTAATCAAGCCAGTCCTTCATCGCGTTGATGATACCGGCATTCTCCCCCAGGCTCTCCAGGTCCTCATCGCTCTTGTTCACGAAGTTGAAAAACCGGTCCCAGAAGGCCTTCTGGTCGGCATTAAACTTCTTTCCGTCCGGGTATTGAACAAGGGCATTCACCTGCACTTTCCCCAGCTCGTCGGCGATGAGAAGGTCCAGGGTGCCCCGCTCAAAATCAAGGGAGGAGATGAATGTTTTGAGCTTCTCCTCATCCGCCCAGGCATCCTGAACGGAGTCGGTCCCCCCCTCTTTGCCGTCCTGGGCAAGAAAAGCCATGCCGATATGGATACCCGAAACAGCTGTGGCCCGGAGTTCTGAGGCAATGGAAGCGGTACCTGAAGCCTTCAGCTCCCGCCGTGAGTGGCGGTTCACTTCGGTCACCAGCACAAAAAGGGCCAGCATCATGGCCAGGGTGGCCAGGAGCACCACGCCCCGCTGGTTGGAAACAGATCCCCCCTTATCCATCAAGGGCCTCCTTTCGCACACTTCGAAGGAGGAAAAGGGTCTCCAGGGACTGGCCGATCCCCTCACCCCGGGAGAGGGTCACCTTGACGGCCACGGGGGTGGCCCGACCATAGGTGTCGTTCTCGGAATCCCACGTGTCCTGTTCCTGTCCCTCGGCATCGATGCAGACCACCTTGAAGGACGTCGATTGTTTCATCATCACCGGGTGCTCTTCGGCCCGTTCAAAGGGGGCATGGAAAAAGAGCCGGTCCGAGCGGCGGAGCCGGAGTTCCCCCTCATCGTCCGATACAAAATAGACAATCTCGGCGATCCCTCCCATTGAGCTGCCGCCAAAGGGGAGATGGTTAAGGGAGGTGAAGCGAAGAATGCTCATCTCCTCACCGCCCACCATCTCTCTTGCCACGGTAAAGCGATAGGGGTCCTCCTCATCATTGGAGTCGCCAACACTGTAGAGAGGGTCCTGAACCACGTAGAGGGCTTCAAGGTCCCGACCGATCCACCGGGCCGCATCCCCCAGAGCCAGGCTGTCGCGCCCACCCTCTTCCAGTGCTCTGGCTCCCCTGGTAAGCTGGCTGAAGGCCGTGCCGATGGTGGCCATCACGAGTCCCATGATCGTCACGGCCACGAGAATTTCCACCAGGGTAAAGCCTTGATCACGTGAGAAAGCCGTCATGGAGCCTCCGTCACAAAGAGATAGTGGGTGACGCTGTAACGACGGCCGCCCCCTTCCTGAAACACCTCGAGCCTCACCCTTGTAAGCCGTTTGACCACCTCTTCAAACTCTTTGTTCTCTACCTTTGACGGGGTCAGACGCCACCTCCATCCGGGGTAATCGTCTCCGAAGTCCCCTTCGTCGCGGGAAACATCAGCTGGATCCTTTGCCCACGCGCTCTCTTTTAAGGAGGAGAGAAAAGCGGCCTGCTGTTTGAACCGCGCCTCTTCCGAGGCGGCGACGGATTGAAGAAACAGGCTGTAGACAGCAAAAAAACCGATGGAGAGAATGGAGACTGCGATCATCACCTCCAGAAGCGTAAAGCCCCGGACGTTTTTCGCCCTTTGGGTCCTGTCAGAAAATGTCGCCATGGTCCTCCACAATCTCCACCTGGGAAAGAAAGGGTTCCACCACAAGCAACAGCCTCTGCTCATCACGCACCAGAAGAATTTCAGCCCTGTCCGAGTACCCCCTCGGATAGAACCGCACCATCGCCTCCGCGGACGACTCGCCGCCGGAAGCGTCATGGCCGGGCAGATCCACCACCATGTCCTGCGGAAGCGAAAGCCCATTCTTCCGGGCCTCTGCCGAGGCCTTTTCATCCATGGAAGACTCCTCCACCCATATTTCACCGGTATCCGAGGCGATATGGAGACGGTACTCTTTGTGGTCCGTCAGGGCACGCTGCTTTAAATCCTGAACAGTTGAGGCAATGAGCCGCGCCACTTTTTTGGATGGGTCTGTAAAAATATAGGAGTCGAGGCTGGGAAGTGAGAAAAAAAAGAGAAGAGCCAGGATGGATATCACCACCACCAGCTCCAGAAATGTGAACCCAGGCTCGTTTCGGCGCAGGGGGGTACCCGGCCCTAAGCCTGGTATACCCCGCCCTGCCGGCTCCAGCCCGGAATTAATGTGAAACATCCTTCTCCAATTCCATCGACGCATGCGCGTTCCCCGGCAGGTTAGGGTCTCGGTCGGAAATAATTATACAACAACCCTTTCCGGCCGTTTCCACACTGCTGCTCCATTCAACGTTTTATATAGCAATGCTTCATGTTGCCGGTTACACCGACGTGTATAATCTTATTTTCCGAGGCCCTTATTCGATGTCCCAGTTATTGATATCTTTGTCGTTGCCTTCGCCCCCAGGAATGCCGTCAGCTCCGTAGGAGGAGAGGTCCACATCCCCGTTGGAACCGGGGGAGACATAGACGTAATCATTGCCCCAGGGATCTTTGGAGATTTTTCTCTTTTTGAGGTAGCCGCCATCACGCCACTTGGACACATTGCCGGTACCGGGTTTTTCAACCAGAGCCACCAGTCCCTGTTCTGTGGTGGGGTAGGTGCCTACGTCAAGCTTGTACATGTCCAGGGCCGTTTCAAAGCCACGAATATCGGCCTTGGCTTTGACAATTTTGGCGTCATCGGTCTTGCCGATAATCTTGGGCGCCACATAGGTTGCGAGAAGCCCCAGAATAAAGATGACCACAATCATCTCAATCAGAGTAAAACCGGCCTGGGAAGAAGAAGTGGAAGTAAGTCGTCGCATAGTGCCCTCTCATCCGTTCAGCGCCTACTGCGCAGCGTGTATTTCAATCGAAATTTCTATCAAGGTGCGTTCGTAAAAGTCGGTGCCACACATTCCCTGCCCATCAATCCAGGGGTCTATCGGTGAGACAATCATAATTGTTGTGATATGGCATGATGCGGCAGTTGGACTGTTTATACAAAGACATCAATAACATTCAAACGCTTCCCCCCTTCAAATAGCAAGTATTTGAACACAGTGGAAACCCTACTTTAACTATAGGAATTTGGTCCAAAGTTCAAGAAGAATGGCACCCTCAGCCTTGTCTGACCCTCCCGAACCGGCACCGGGAGAGGCGGTTGTTTCATGGGGACTCACATAGGAAAAAATTACCGGCGAGAAGCGGGTCACCCGCAATGCCCGACACAACAGCGTCAATCCCTCAGAATCAGGCGTCGGTATCCTGACGTCCCTGGCATTATTTGCCCACACACCCCACGTGAACACAAAATCGACCAACAACCCACCAGCCTGTAATTTCAAGCAATCACACCGCCCAACCCATCACATCACGCAAAGAGAGCCACCCTGGCATCCATCTTGCTTTGTATTTCCGGACTAACTGACCAAGGAGACACACATGCTGTTTGAGATGACACGTTCCGCACAAGCGGGCCTTCGAAAAGAGAGACAACACGAGTTGATTGCGAACCACCTGGCCAACGCCAACACCACGGGGTTCAAAAAAGACATCCTCTCTTTTGACCGGGCCTTGAACCCGATCCTCACCACCGATCACAGCCAGGGCGACCTCATTGAAACGGGGAACCCCCTGGACCTGGCCATCGAAGGGGAGGGTTTCTTCAAGGTAAACACCCCTGCCGGTGACCGCTACACCCGGGACGGAAACTTCACCGTGGATGCCATCGGACGCATGGTTACCCAGGAGGGCTTTCCCGTCATGGGAAAAAACGGCCCCGTCACCCTCACCGGTGACGATATCTTCTTCGGCGAGCAAGGGGAGGTGATCATGGACGCCATTGTCTTTGACAGCCTGGACCTTGTCTCCATGACCGACCTGCGGGCCCTGAAAAAAGAGGGAAGCAACCTCTTCTCACTGGATCCCGCAAAGGGGGCGGAAATTCCTGCCGCCACAGCAAAGCTCCACCAGGGTTCCCTTGAAGGAGCCAACATCTCAACCGTCACTGAAATGACCCACCTCATCGATGCCCAACGCATGTATGAGTCGTCCGGGAAGGTGATGCGAACAAGCGATGAAACCGATGCACGGGCCAACCAGATGGGCCGCCCCGCATAGGCAAGCATCATTGAATTTTTAAGGGCATAACTTGAAGACATCAGCAACAGTAAGGGAGCAGACATCATGATGAGAGGACTCTGGACAGCGGCATCAGGCATGAGCGCCCAGCAAATGAACATCGACACGGTTTCCAACAACCTGGCCAACGCCAACACCACCGGGTTCAAAAAGAGCCGGGCAAACTTTCAGGACCTCATGTACCAGACCCAGCTCATCGCAGGGGCTCCCACCCCTTCGGGCGGCCAGGTTCCCACGGGCATCCAGGTGGGCATGGGGGTTAAACCCTCCAGCGTCCAGAAGGTCTTTACGCAAGGGGACTACGTCCACACCGGCAACGACCTGGACATGGCCATTGAAGGCGATGGTTTTTTCAAGGTCCTCCACGGCGAGCAGGACGTCTACACCCGGGCCGGCAACTTCACCCTGGACAGCGAAGGGTTCATCACCACCCCCGCCGGTGACCGACTTCAGCCCGAAATCGCCATTCCTGCCGAAACGGTTCTGGTCACCGTCACCTCAGACGGCACCCTCACCGCACACGGCCAGGAGGACACCGTCCTTCTGACAGCTGAAATCCCCGTCTTCAACTTTGCCAACGCCGCCGGCCTCTTCGCCATGGGCGGCAACCTGCTGCGCCCCACCGAAGGTTCCGGTGAAGCCATCGAAGGCATTCCGGGCACAGACGGCTTCGGCTCCCTCACCAACCAGTCCCTGGAGATGTCCAACGTCAACATCGTGGACGAGATGGTTGCCATGATCGTCGGCCAGCGGGCCTACGAAGCCAACTCCAAGGCCCTTCAGACCGGCGACCGCATGATGGAAACCGCCAACAACCTCAAGCGATAAGGATCGGGACTGACCTTGAACAGCTCTTACCATAGCACCCCAATCGTCAGCAGGCACCTCATGCCCTGGTGCCTTCTGATAGGGGTTCTTCTCCTGCTCCTTCCCGAAGGCCTGCGCGCGGAAAGCTCCCTTGCCATGCGCCCCCGGGTTGACGTTACGGGAGCGACCGTCAGGGTCTCGGATCTGTTCAAGCCCCCCCTTCCTGCAGCCCTTAAAAAGCACGCCGACACCGCTGTGTTCAATGCCCCCCTTCCCGGCAAAGAGCGCTTTGTTCCCGGTGTTTTCCTCGCCCGAAAGCTCTCACTGCTTCCAGGATGCAAAGCCCTTAAGATCAAAGCCCCCAACCGGGTCTGCATTGCCCGAAAGGGCCAGTATCTCAAAGACAGCCGCCTGAAACCTTATCTGGAGCAGGTGGCGAAAAACACCTGGAAGGGCCCCGTCACCATCACCAACCTTCGCGTGGTGGGACGACGCACCCTCCCTGTGGGGACATTCTCCCTCACCCCGGACAAGAAACGGCTGCGCATCCGCAAGAATCGAATCGAGCTGCCTGTTGCCATCTCATCAGGCGGCGAGTCCATGGGCCGGATCACCCTCACCGGCGAGGTGACCATCATTAAAAACGTGGTGATCGCCACAACAAACATCAGGCAGGGGGAAGAGCTCACCTCCAAGCATGTCGCCCTCGCCCCACGCCCGGTCCCCCCGTCCGACACCAAGCTGGTCACCGAACTGGCCCTGGCCGTAGGACGAATGGCCACCCGGCCCATCCGTCCCGGCACCGTACTTAATGCCCGGATGGTCAAGGCCTCGCCCCTGGTAAAACGTGGCGAAGGCGTTCGCATCCGGTACACCCTTGGAGGCCTCGTCATCGCTGCCACGGGCATTGCCGGAGAAACCGGGGGCCTGGGTGATTTTATCAAGGTAAAAAACAGCCGCTCCGGAAAAGGCATCACCTGCCGCATCACAGGTGAACGCACCGTGGAGCCGCTTTTGTGATGGCACCGTCATATGACAGCCATCTTTTAATGACACCTTAAACAAGACCAAAAGAGATTCATGAAGAGACATCCGCTTCATCAAACCATCATTGTCGTTGTCTTCCTGGTCATGGCCCTGCCCCTCACCTCCTATGGGGAGCGCCTCAAAGACATTGCCTTCATCCAGGGGGCCAGCCCGGTCCAGCTCACCGGCTATGGCATCGTGGTGGGCCTTGCCGGCACCGGAGACAAGAAAGGGGCCGATTTTACCCAGGAATCCCTGGCAAACATGATGACCCGCATGGGAGTCAAGGTGGACAAGGATTCACTGAAGCTGAAAAACGCCGCAGCCGTCATGGTCACGGCCTCCCTGCCCCCCTTTGCCAAACGGGGTTCAAAGATTGACATCACCGTCTCTTCCATCGGCAACGCCAAAAGCCTGACAGGGGGCACCCTTCTCCTGACCTCACTTCGCACCGTGGACGGGGAACCCCGCGCCGTGGCCCAGGGAGCCCTTGCCATCGGTGGGGCCGGAGACGCGAAAACACAAAAAAACCACCTGCTGGTGGCCCGCATAGCTGAAGGAGCCACCGTCAAGCGCGAGGTGGACACCGGCTTCTCCCGAAAAAACCGCATGGTCCTGAGCCTCCACAACCCCGACTTCACAACATCCAGCCGGATTGCCAGGAAGATCAATGACACCTTTGGAAAAAACACCGCCCAAACCATGGACTCCGCAGCCATCCAGCTCACCATGCCCCACTACATGAGGGGACGTGTCACCGAATTCATCGCCAAGGTGGAAAACCTCACCGTTACCCCGGACACCCCTGCCCGCATTGTGGTGAACGAAAAAACCGGCACCGTCATCATCGGTGAAAACGTCCGTATCGGCACCGTGGCCCTGGCCCACGGCAACCTCACCATCACCGTGACGGAGAGCAAAAACGTCTCCCAGCCAAATGCCTTGGCTCCGGGGGAGACTGTTGTTACCAAAGAGAAAAACACCACTTTGGAAGAAGAAAAAGCCAACGTGATGCTCATGCCAAAGGGCACCACCATCCAGGAGCTGGTCACCGCGCTCAACGCCATTGGCGTCAGCCCCCGGGACATGATCAGCATCTTCCAGAGCATCAAGGCCGCCGGTGCCCTCCAGGCCGAGCTTGTGGTCATTTAACCCCGATATTTCACGAGCCCAAGGAGGCACCTTGCTTATCAAACCCTCAGCGGCACCCGCCGCCCAGAAACCGGACAACGCGCCCACCGATCCGGAGAAGAAGAAGCTGAAGGAGGCTTGCCAGGATTTTGAGGCGGTCTTCGTGACCCAGATGCTCAAAGAGATGCGACCTGAGGGTGAGGATCCCATCTTCGGGGACAGCCATGCCCGCAAGATTTTCGAATCCATGCAGGACGAACAGATGGCCGAACACCTGACCCGGGAACGGAGCCCCCTGGGTGTCGGTGAGCTTCTCTACCGCCAGCTGGTGGAAAAACTGGATGCCACAGCACCGAAAGCCGCGACAACTGGCACAGAAAATGCAAAATCTTAGTATCAGGGCCCTCAGCTGGGAAAATGTTTCCCACCTGATAGCGCCACAAGGCAAAGGACGCCTTTAAAACAACACAAAGCCGGGCTCACCCCACCCTTAAAACCAGCGGGCTGGGGGCAACGCTGAACGATCCGGCTTTTTTAAGCGACCCTTTTATTCATGGGGACAATTATGGCATCGAAATCCATCATCGAGCTGCTCGAAAAAAAAGAGGCCCTCTACACCGAACTCCTTTCCATCGTCAATGAGGAGAGCCGCACCCTTTCCTCCATTGCCTTAGAGAGCCTCTGGGCCTACACGGAAGAGAAGACACGCCTCTCCATGGAGATTGAAGCCATCCGGGCAGAGCTGCTCCTGCTTGCCTCGGCCCGCCTCGGGCTGAAAACGGGCAGCGCCCCCATGCACCTTCGCGAGTTGCCCCGACTCTTTCCCGAACACGAGCCCATGGTCAGCCGCTCCGTGGAGTCCATCATCTTCCTCAAGGGAAAAATCCGCAAAATTGCCGAGTCCAGCGTCTCCTTCGTTGAAAATTACCTTGAGACCATTGAAGAGATCATCCAGATGCTCACCTCCTCCTCGTCCAAAACAAAAATCTACGGCATGGACCGTCACCTGATGGAACCCGGCGGGTCCGTCTTCATTCAGGGAGAGGCGTAGCCATGGGTTTCCGCATAACCATGGACATCGCCAAGGGGGCCCTGGCCAACGCCGGTCGGGCCATGTCCGTCAACGGCCACAACATCGCCAACGTGGACACCCCGGGCTTCAGCCGTCAGACCGAGACCATCACCAGCAACCGGCCGCACACCATTGGTGCCCTCCAGCTCGGTTCCGGTGCAACACTGGAAAACGTTAACCGGCATGTGGACCAGCGCCTCGAAGAACGGCTCATCGACCAAAAATCCAAATTTGCAACCTACGACGAAGCCATTGTCTACATTGACAACCTGGAGTCCCTCTTCAACGTCGACTCTGAACACCACCTCGGCACCCTCATGAGTGAGTTCTGGCAAGGGTGGCACCAGGTGGCCAACCACCCGGACGACCCATCGGCACGCTCGGTGCTGCTGGAGTCGGCGCGCAACATGTCCGGCCAGTTCAACTCCTTGTCCAACGACCTCACGCGCCTGAAAACCAACGTCAGCCAGGATATTGAAGCCGGGGTCCAACGGGTTAACACCCTCATCGCCAAGATCGCCAAGGTCAACGAGGATATCGCTGTCACCGAAGCCACCCGCCCCGCCAACGACCAGCGGGATATCCGGGGGCAGCTCGTCACCGAGCTCTCCGAATTCTTAGACGTCAACACCGTGGAACAACCCAACGGCTACCTCTCTGTCATGACCAGCAACGGCTACCCCCTCGTGGTGGGGAACCGCTCCTACGACCTGGAAAGCACACGCGGCACCGTGGGATGGCAGACCTCCTCCGGAGGCGTGGTGGACATCTCCCGAGCCATCAAGCATGGCAAACTCGGAGGGTGGCTCACCGTCAAGGATGACATCCTCTCCGAGGTGGAGCAGAACCTGGACGCCCTTGCCAAAGAGGTGATGTGGCGAGTCAACCTGGTCCACAGCCAGGGCGTGGGCACCAGCTACCACCAGAGCGCCGTCACCTCCGCCGAAGCGCCTCAGGACGGCAAACTCTACAACCTCCCCTTCGGGGACCGTATCGACTACGATGGGGGCATGAAGGTCTGGGTTAAAAAACTCAACAGCCCTGATCCTGCCGCTGCCGTGGAGATCGACACCGGACTCTCCACCGCCGCTCCGCAGAACTTTTCCGGAAACGCCATGCCCATGAGCCGCTACCGACTCACCGTGGAGCGTGGCGGTACCGTCGGCATGGGGAACGACGACCCCGTCATGCGATGGGAACGCCTCGGCACCGACGGCACACCCGTGGATATGGGGCGATTTGCCGTCACCGGCGAAAACAGCTTCACCGCCGATCCGCCCGTGGACGGAATCAAATTTGACATAGGCAAAGGCCGCCTCATTGCCGGCAACGTCTTTGAGTTCAACACCTCGGAGACCGGAGAAGCCAACCCGATTGCTTTCAAAGGCCTCCCTGAAGGACGGGCCCGATGCGCCGAAGACAGCTACACCATCACGGTGAAAGAGGGCGCCGGATCCATACAGAACATCTCCGATAAAAACCCCATCATCCTGGAGTGGGCCAACAGCACGGGAAGGGGCACCGTCCGCCTTGAAGACCCAGACCAGACACGGTTTGAAGTGGACGGCATGACCCTTTCCATCGACAAGGGGACCCTTCTCACCGGCGACAGCTTTGTGGTGAAGACCGGTGAGGCCGGCCAACCCCTGGACCTTGACGGCAACACCACCGTGGACCAGAAATCCTCCTGGCACTGGACCACCTTCTCCATGGCCGACCAGTTCAACCGTCAGGCAGACGAAGCCGGGGTGGGCCTCAAAGCCTTTATCAACCACAACGGCAGTTTTGAACTTCGCCCCGACTTCGGGGTGGCCTTCGCCTTCTCCGACAGCAGCGCCCGCGACGGCGGCGTGGCCGCTGCCCTTGGACTCAACACCTTTTTTAAGGGCGAAGATGCCAGTACCATGGGGCTCACGGATCTGATCCAAGACCCCTCCAATATCGCCGCTGCCCGCGTTCGAGGCGCTGATGCAGACTCCATCAGCAGCAACCTCCACGTCACCAACCCGGAATCACGTCCCGTGGATATCGGCGCAGCAGGCCCACCCATCCTCTACTTCGAGGAAGATGACGTGCCCAAAGCCGTTGAGATAGCCCCGAGAACCCTCACCTCCAGAGGGGATCTCCACACCCTGGCCACCGATATGGAACAGGCCATGAACGCAGCATCCGGCCTCTCCTCCCCGTACAAGGTTCGGTATGTGGAGAACGAAAACCGCTTCGAGTTTTCGGAAAATGACGGGTCTCCCCTGCAGCAGCTCACCATGAGATGGGACCGCTCACCGGGCCTTGCCGAGGTTGCAGGATTTCGACCCGAACCGGAAACCTTCGTGCCCGCGGTGGGGGACTACGGCAAAATCAACAACGAAAACGCCCTCATCATGGCGGACATGCAGCACGTGGAAAAAACCATGCCCCACTACGCCTACTCACGCAAACGGGGTGCCGTGGCAGAAAGCCTCGTCAGCACGCCCGATGCCTTTTACCGGGACATGCTCGGCTCCATCGGCGTTCGGGCATCCAGCTTCAGAAAAGAGAAAGAGATGGGGCAGGTGATGGTGGACAAGCTCTCCGACCTGAGAGACTCCGTGTCCGGGGTCTCCGTTGATGAAGAGTTGGTGCGCATGCTGGCCAACCAGCAGGCCTACCAGGCCGCATCAAAGCTCATCACCACCACAGATGAGATGCTGCAGACACTGCTGAATATGAGATAAGGGCTAAAGGAATGGGTGCTCCGGTCAACGATACATTGGAAAAATCCACCGGTCTTCGT
The DNA here is from genome assembly GCA_942491485.1 of Desulfolunaceae bacterium. Taxonomy (GTDB): domain Bacteria; phylum Desulfobacterota; class Desulfobacteria; order Desulfobacterales; family Desulfolunaceae; genus Desulfoluna. The sequence continues at coordinate 117,743 of CALOAX010000002.1, forward strand.
TGAACGCGTTTGATTGGACCATATTTTTTTGTAACTATTCAGTTCAAAGTCGCCTCCGGCGGCCCTGCCGGGGGCCAAACTTTTGAAAAGTTTGACAAACAGGTTTTGAGATCGATTTTGATTCATTCGAAAGCGCTGGTTTTCCGACTGTATTCGATTTATCGAGCGCGCACCGCCTTTTGTCGCCCAGCCCCAACGGGGCTGGGAGACAAAAGGGGATGCAACCGGAAAGTTTTTGCGGAGCTTTTTTCAAAAAGCGACCCGCCGGAGGCATAAGCTGAATAGATACGTTTATTTTTAAAATAACGGAGCGAAGCAACTCCATAACCATTCACTATTAACTGTTCTCAAATATCCATCGGACACGGCCACGCAGCGGGGTGCATCAGCCCTCTGCAAAGCTAAGGTCCGATCAATAAGCGTTCAGGTTTTACGCGACAATTGCCGATAACATGAATGCTTGATATGCAACAACCAGGGTTCCAGAGCTTGCGTCGGCGCACATGGGAGACGTCCTTCCATCCACCGGCCAGGCACCAACGATGAGAGTGATTCATGCGGGTAGCGACTTCCACCCTTTACAACCAGTCCAAGGAGAACATCAGCCGGAAAAACCGGGAGGTGCTCGACAAGAACTCCCTGATCTCCTCGGGCAAGCAGATCCGAAAGCTCTCGGATAATCCCGTGGATGCCAGCCGCGTGGCGGCGCTCAAGACCAACATGAGCGACCTCTCACAGCTTCAGCGCAACGTGGCCACGGGCAGCTTATGGCTGGAAGGAAGTGAGGAGTCCATGGTTCGCGTCAAGGAGATGGTAGACAGGGCCAAAGAGCTTGCCATTGCCATGGCCAACGGTGTGGCAAACCCCGACGACCTCCAAACCGCAGCCCTTGAAGTGGAAGGTCTCATCAAAGGGGTCCTGGACCTGGCCAACACACGCATGGACGGCCAGTACATCTTTTCCGGAACCCGAAGCGATGTCAGGCCTTTTCAAGCCGACAACGATGAACTGCCCTCCTCCATTGCGTATGTGGGAAACGCCTCGCCCTTCCGGGTGAAGATCGGTCCCCAGTCCGACATGGTGGTGGGGTTTGCCGGAGAAGAGGTCTTTTCATCGGATACGGCAATCATCGACGAGACCAACAACCGCCTCGATTTCATCGAAAAGAGGGCCGGTGCCCTGCCCGGAGAAGAGACGGTCCTCACCGCCATGGTGGACGGTGCCACCTATACACGTCAGGGGCTTGCCCATGCCGTGGAGATGGCCATGGAAAGAGCCTCGAACGAGAAGGGAGAAGGGACAGATTACCGCGTCTCCTGGAACGAAGCCGAGGAGACCTTTACCATTGCCGAAGAAGACGGTCCCGATCCGGCCAAACTGGACCGCGTTGGCGTCCTCTTCCGCTCCGGTGACAACCGACACAAATCCGTGGGTGCCTTCATGGGGTTTCCCACCGACGACATCGCCACGGAACCGTCCCGGCAGCCCCTGGTGAGCCGCCGCGGGGTTCAGTGGGGGATCTTCAACTCTCTCTTCGAATTGAAATCGGCCCTGAACAGCAACGACAAGGAAGGGCTCCACCAGTCTATCTCCAGGCTGGGGGCTGATCACAACAACATCCTGAGCTCCATCTCCGAAGCCGGTGTTCGTGCCGGGCGCCTGGATTCTCGGAATGATCTCCTGAAGGATCTCACCATCAGCCACGATGCCAACCGATCCAAGCTGGAAGACACCGACGTTGTGCGTGCCATATCCGACCTCAAGCTCAAGCAGTTCGGCTATGAATCCTCCCTGGCCTCGACGTCACGGATCCTGAACACGAGCCTTCTCAACTACCTCAAGTAGCAAGGGCCCACGGCTCCTGCCCCGAGGGAAACACGATCGCAGACAGGAAAAAAACTGATGCTCATACTGACAAGAAAAGAGGGCGAGAAAGTCCGAATCGGTGACGACATCGTCATTCACGTGGTCGACATCGGCAAAGGAAACGTCCGTATCGGGGTGGAAGCCCCCAAAAATGTGGCCATCATGCGAGACGAAGTGGTGGAACGCATCGAGAAAGAAAACCTTATGGCCGCCAACCGGAACCGAAATACCCTGGTTCACGCGGCATCCATGCTGAAGGGTAAAAAAACCAAGGAGTAAAACGTTGATCATCACATCCAGACAGTTTGGTCCCGTCGAAATCGATGAAGAGAAAATCATCTCCATGCCCAAGGGCATGCCCGGGTTCCCCGGTAAGGAGAGGTTTATCCTCCTCTCCCAGGAAGAGATCGACCCCATGGTCAGCTTCCAGTGCGTGGACGACCCCGATCTGGCCTTCGCCCTCATGGACCCATTTCTCTTCATGACCGAATACGCCATCGATCTGGACGCCGCTGTCCGGGACATGGGCTGGGATGTGGAAAAACCTGAAGAACTCTACCTCTACACCATCATCAACGCCAGCGGTGACCGCCCCGAAGAGATCACGGCCAACCTGGCAGGCCCCCTTCTCGTCCACACCGGCGTAAGCGAAGCCCTGCAGATGGTCATCCCCGATGAGCGATACTCCCACAAACACGCGATTTTTCCGGCAGAAGAAGAAAGGGCTGAGGGATAGGAAGCATTGAAACAAGCCTCCGGCGGCCCTGCCGGGGGCCAAACTTTTAAAAAGTTTGACAAACAGGTTTTTTAACAGGTTCTACGTTAAGGTGACGATAGATGCCTCTGTCATCACCCATGGAATTTTCATTACATCCTGTAGGGTGTACTTGCGCACCATCTGTTTGCAAAGTATCGGCGGTGCGCAAGCGCACCCTACCATTGCCAATCACCTGACAACGGTGCCCTGTGTTTTGGGCCCCTCGCAAGGTCCACACCATCGACCACACATCACACCGTAGGTTACGCTTGTGCACCAAACTGCACCGGTGGTATCCCCGGCCATCATCATTTTATCGCAACCGCAGATACCCATCCGCATGTCACAACAACCCGGCCCGCATCACCTTTGATTTAAAGGAAGACAACCGAGAATACTCGTTTAAAAGGTCTCGGGTACTTTCACGAAAATCCGCTTCAGTGTGTCTATGCGTTTCAAGCAAATGAAGATCCTTGAGAATCACAACGGCGGCATCATACGCTCTGGCTGTTTTCTGGGAGATATGCTCATGAATGCGCTCCCGCAAAGCATCTTCCTCAGCAGCCAGCATCGCGAGTTTTTTTAGTTTTTCCTTCTCCAAGCATTGCCGATCACATGCCAAGCGCTCTTCTTTAAGCCGGTCGTAGGCGTCAAAGATATCACCAACGGTTCTGCGGGGGCGTTTTGATGCGTTGCCGCAACCAGGTGACAGCTCCCGCAACCGTTTTCGAAGCTTTACGGACAACAACGGCTCCTCATGGAGAAGGCGTGTCAAAAAATCCACCTTTTCACGATTAGAAATCAAATCGACTTTATCGGTCATCGTATCCATGGTGGTTTCGGGGGTCTGAACTTCACTATCAACAACTCCCGACAAAAGCGTCTCATCCACCTCCAGAAGTTCCACCCAGCATTCCAAAGCCTCGTTAAAGGGCTTAAATGGGTGAGTGAGTGTCGGTTCAAGAGTTGTTAGCTCAACCCCATCCCACGGCCTGGCCCTTAAGCAGGCATGAAGCCAAGCGATATAGAGACTTCGATAGTCCCCATTCAAAATATCCTCACGCAGCCCGATAAGGGATGAAAGATAACCCTCACCGTCTACCCAGCCATAGCAGTCCTCATCTTCAAAAAACATCTCCAGCAAAACACACTCTTCACGTACTGCAAGAGAAATAGCGTTACCGGCTGTGCAATACTCCTTGAGCACCTCATAGTCCACAAGCTCTTTCGGGAATTTCAGGATCAGCCACTTTGTGCCCCAGTTGGCAATATGAAACATGGCATCAAAACATGTCGCGACAGCATTCACTGGTGACCGTGGAAAATTTTCGTAATTATAGACAAACGTGGCTCCAGTAGATGTCGGTACGGCCCTGCTCGACCACATCCCGATCTCTTTTTGCTCTTTACTTGTCAACGGCCGATCGATACTTCGGAACTCATAGAATTGATATTCACTCATGATTCTGTCTCAACAATTGTATTCTATTTTGGCATTAAAACCCCCAGCCACATGAAACTATTGGATTTTATATGCCACACAAATAACTATAAGCGAAGCGCATTCATTGAACAAAGAACGACGAATCAGAAACCTTAATTTAACCACTTCCGTCTCTCCCTTTGCCCTCTGTGGCTCTATGGTTATTTTGCTTCCCTCAAAAACAACAGGCTGTCCTCACTTGAAAGAATTTCATCAAACCGATAGCCATTGGTGTCAAACCCCTTCACATCTTCCACACAATCAATCCGGTTTTCGATAATCCAGCGCACCATGGCCCCCCTGGCCCGCTTGGCGTGGATGGCCACAGCCTTCAGGGTATCGCCCTTCTTCTCCTTGAACGCCACATCAACAAAGCGGCCACATGACCGGATAACCTTCTTATCCACGGCCTTGGCGTACTCCCCCGAGGCGAGGTTCAGCAACACCCCGTCAGGCCCCATGAGCCCCTTCAGATGCTCCGTCAGAGATGCCCTCCACCAGGTCGACAGCACCCCGAACCCCGGAAGCGAAAGCCCCATCTCCAGGCGATACGGCTCCACCCCGGTAAATGGCGAGAGCGCCCCGTAGAGACCGGACAGAACCCGAAGCCGCCCTTCGGCCCAACGCACCCCTTCCGCAGAAAGGCTCTCCGCATCGATTCCCAGATACGCATCCCCCCGGTAGGCAAAAAGTGCCGAGGTCGCCCCCTTCTCCCCGAAGGAGAAGGAGGCAAAACGGGCTACGGTCTCCGTTGCGATCCCGTCACTCACCTTCATGAGCGCCCCCATCTCATCCACCGAATACCCGCGCAACGCCTCCACCAACTCGCCGGTCTTCGCCTCAAAAAAAGGGCGCCCTGTGTCGTCTGCCCACTCCGGGGCCGCAACCGCCATCCGCTTTGCGGGCGCGAGAATTGTGATCATCATATATATTCTCCTTCCAACAGCCTTCATTAAAGCAAGGCGTTGTCGGTTAATAGAACGATTAACGGTACACCCTTGTGCTACTTCGGATCCACCCAATCAAACCAACATCCCATCGGGAACCGTAGGGTGCGGCCCCCGCACCTTCTACCGCAACATAAACCACCGACTTTTTCTTCCCATACATTTAGCATTCCCGGTTTATTGGTCGATATTCGGTGCGCACGGCGCACCCTACCATTCCCCGGGACAATCCCGCCACACGACCATTTTTGCGTCACGCTTCCCCAAAAATACCGGACACCTCGCCACCTCCACCCCAACCGGGCTCATACAACCCTTTGGTCACATAGCGATGAAATGTGGACCACGGCCAATCCGCAACGCGTTCAACAATACCATGCTTTACCGGGTTATAATGGATGTAATCCATGTGCTTTTCAAAATCACGTTCATCCCGAATTCGGTGTTCCCAAAATCGTCGCTGCCAGATCGATCCTTCGCCTCTTCTCCTCTTTGAGTCGGTCATCAAATCGTCACGGTGTAAAACCTCTTCGACCCTCCTTGTGACATACTGCTTAATCTTCACCCACCGAAGACTGAACGCCCCATCACACTCCGGCAAAGTCCAGATGCAATGAAGATGATCAGGAAGCAACACCCAAGCATCAATCTGAAAAGGATGGCTCTCTCTGACATGGCAAATCCCTTCACGCAATGCATGTCGAACGATATTATCACAAAGGATATCCCGACGCCTGTGCGTCACCACCGTAAAAAAATACGTACCACCAGCGACTGTCACACGACGATAACCGGGCATAAAAGTATCCTCCAGCAAAAGGAAATATCCGATTTCAGACATCAATTGATTGTATGAAGGCTTTCGTTTGTGGTGCATAAATGCACCCTACATATCATGCAATTCAACCGGTTCAGGATGACAAGATCACTCATCAAGGTATTCAACGATACGCACAAATATAAAAGAAATGGCTTCAGCTATCACAACCGTAGGGTGCATTTATGCACCAAAGTCATTCAAATATATAGATTACTCAAGCAACTCTTCCATGCCCTCTTTCGCCAGAAGATCTTCGGTTAACTCAGCCCAATCGATTCCCTCCTCATCAAATGCAAAAATCTGTCCCTCTTCGGAACGGGTGGAAAGAAGCGAACCGCTCTCCACATCGAACCGGGCTATACCTAAACGGAGGGTCCCTTGGTGCATACCGAGGGAACCGGAAGAGGTACTTCCATCGGCTTTTATCCACACCAGGTGTTTGCCCGTATATTCCCGGGCCTGGCTGAGGCAATCGTGGGCAGCGATGCAAGGGGTGTCGATATATGTGGTACCGAGGGTATCGGCAAAGGAACGCAGGGTTGAAGCAAGTGGTTTTCTAAGCCCTGGAGGGGCGGAGAGAAACCAGACTGTCTTTCGGACACCATTCGTTTCAAGTTCGGATTTTCGTTTCACAAAAAGTTCAGTGAGGTGGTTTTTATTGCCGGCATCTTTGGGGAGTATCGTAGAGTCGACATCGTTGAGACGAACCAAGGCTTCGTTGATCCAGCGCAATTTCTGTGCAGGGGTGGCGTCAGTCTCGTCCACACTCAACTGGTGAAGAATGGTTGCCTGCTTCAATGCGACGAGGTTGTCAGCAAGATCCCGCCTGATCTTGACGCGGACCCAAAGAATACACGTGGCAGGGTCGTGGTAGATCCCGGCATGTGTCACCTCGTTCACGGTAAGATGGGAGGCGACCCGAAGGCGCCGTGTGGCGGTTCGGCTGGCCGAGGTATTGCCACCTGCCGATCCCTCCTGGCTCTCCGTGAGCTCCATACTGCTTTCAACGGTCACCTGAATGCTTTGAATAAGCTGGTCAAGGGCTCTTTTTCTGGCAAGCTGCCTTTGAAGAAACAGGTTCCCATCCATGGGCTCTGCCTGCCCCACCCCCACATAATACCCGTCAAAGCTTTCCACATGATGCACCCAGGTGGGAATGGGCGACACATCGGCTGTGCACTGCAGCTTCTTCGCAGCCCCAACACAACCGGACAAAACAAACATGAAAACCATTGCCACTACAATCCGAAACGTTCCGTTCCACCTCATCATATCAGCGTCCTTTGAGCAGAGTTTCCATGCGTTTCATCTTGCCAGGGGGATACCATGGACCTTTTATACAGGTCACCATATCTATTGAGAGGCCAGATTCCCGATCATGTATGATGTCAGTTTTAAACAAAGTCCCGGGGAAATGCAAAGAGTGACTTCCTTCTTAAGAGAGCCTTTTGTCGTTCATCTCACAGATAAGGAAGCTCTATCTCCCTGCAACCTGATTAGGGCAGTACCGTAGCTGTAGGATGGGCAAAGGTAGTGCCGTGCCCATAACGGACGGTAATAACCACCCACGCCGGAAGAGGATATCCAGCGGCTGATATGTCAGCCAATATGATCAATGGAGGTTAATCGACGAATGATGGATAAAGCGCACAGGCAACCCATAACTCAACACAAAGCACCGACACCCAAACACTTGCGATGCACAATGCATCCCTTCAGCCTTCACGCGAATACAAACGCAACATACGTAATGGTACGGCGTCCGTATCGCATTCGCAAACCCGCGTTCAAGGTGGCACACCTTGCCGCCGGAGGCTTTCTCCCCATGCCTCCACAACCTCACGCTTGACAATCGATGGCAAAACCCTGATAACCCGAACTATTCTTAATGAAACAGACAGGCGGTCGGAATGATTTCCAGCCGCTTACCATAAAGGGAGCCCCATGGAGCCAAAAGCCATCGAAATTCGCGTCACCCCTGAAGAGATCGACAACCCGGATGCCATCAAAAAAGCCCTGATGGCGAAATACGGACCCTGTGATGAAGGGGCGTTTGAATACAGAGTGTTAAAAAGATCTATTGACGGGCGAAGCCGTGAGCCTCGGTTTTCGATTCGGGCCGAGGTGGTCGAAGGGGCTCTTCCCGAGCCTTCGGCCTGTCGGCCATTTAATCCGGCTCCGCTGACGGGAAAAGAGGTCATTGTTGTTGGAGCCGGACCTTCCGGGTACTTTGCAGCCCTTCGTCTTCTGGAGCAGGGTATACGCCCGTTGATTCTGGAGCGGGGAAAAGATGTCCGGGCAAGGCGGTTCGACCTGAAGAAGATCTATTCTGAAGGGTTGATCGACCCCCATTCCAACTACTGCTTTGGTGAAGGGGGCGCAGGAACATACTCCGACGGCAAGCTCTACACGCGCTCCAGCAAGCGAGGCGACGTAGGCCGTGTTCTGGATCTCTTTATCGATCACGGGGCTTCGGAGTCCATCCGCATCGACGCCCACCCCCACCTGGGCTCCAATGTGCTGCCCAAAATTGTCCGGGCCATGCGGGAGAACATCCTCAAAGCCGGCGGGGAGATCCGTTTCGACAGCCATGTGACAGACTTTACTGTAGACGAAGGCCGCATGACAGGCGTAACCCTTGCCGATGGACAAACATTAAATGCCGATGCCGTGGTGCTCGCCACGGGCCACTCGGCCCGGGACATCTACCGCCGGCTCCATGAACAGAAGATCCGCGTCGAAGCCAAACCCTTTGCCCTGGGTGTCCGAATCGAACACCCCCAGTCCATGATCGATCAGATTTTCTACAACACAACAAAACGCCACCCCAACCTGCCCGCAGCAAGCTATCGCATCGCCTGCCAGGCAAAGGGGAGAGGCGTCTTCTCCTTCTGCATGTGCCCGGGCGGCTTTGTCGTTCCCGCCTCCACCGCACCCGGAGAATTGGTTTTGAATGGCATGAGCCTCTCTTACCGCAGCGCCGAGTTCGCCAACGCAGGCCTGGTGGCCGAAGTAAAACTTTCAGACATGCCGGCGGATACCACGGCCCATCCCCTGGCCGCCCTGGAGTTTCAGGAGGCGGTGGAACGAAAAGTGTTTAAGGCGGGCGACGGCACCACCCAGAAAGCCCCGGCCCAACGCGTGGGGGATTTTCTCCAAGAACGGCCTTCGACAGACCTGCCGGACACCTCCTACATCCCCGGACTCTACCCAGCAAACCTCCACGAGCTGCTCCCCCCATTTGTGGCGGAAAGCCTCGCCGAAGGCCTTAAAACCTTCGGAAAAAAATACAAAGGATTCGACCACCCGGACGCCACGCTCATCGCCGTGGAATCCCGCACCAGCTCCCCCGTGCGCATCCCACGCGAACGAGAGACCTTCATGCACCCAGACACACAGGGTCTCTTCCCCACCGGTGAAGGCGCAGGCTACGCCGGCGGCATCGTCTCGGCCGCCATGGACGGCCTGAACGTGGCGGATGCTGTTGGTATATGGCTGGAGTAAGATAAAAAACCTGAGGAAAAGCGTGCCTCCGGCGGCGAGGTGGGCCACCTCGAAAGCGGATTGCGAATGCTCTGAGCCCTCGTTCCTCGGACTCTTCACATTCGCTGACGGGCTACGCCCGTGAATCACGGTATATCATGGATTTCGTCTTCCCCGGCCTGTCAGGGTAACCTGAGATGCAGATGGGGCTTAAACGTCGTAAACTCGCCACTCTTAGCACGACGAATGACCGGGGATCCATGTATGCACACCGACACCGTCGGAGATTGAGATTACCGAAACAATACCAGCGGCCACGCACTGAGCGCACTTGCAAAGCTGGGCACCCCAACGGGTCACCACACACAAAAAAGGCGCAGCCCCCTTGGGAACTGCGCCTTGATATTTTCCTGTCCTATCGGCCCGTGACAAAAGCAGCCGAACGGATTATATGCACTTGATGGGCCAGCTCACGTTGAGGGAGTTTTATGGTGTTTTTTCAGGCGTATACGTGCGCCTCCAGGCGCACAAGTGTGTTTATTTTCCTTCGTAATTTCGAGAGCATAGGATATTTGAGCGCGTTGGTGTTTATGTGCGCACACAAGTGTTTTTTAGGGCACATTATGACCTAAATGTACCCAAGAATGTACCCGGCCCCCATCTACTATAAAGGCAAGCATGGCCCAATCGAGTTTCTATATTTTCTATTTTCGAGATTCTTGAGAGCAGTTATTTGGACGGGGGAGTCAGGGGCAAAACCCAAGGAATTGGCCTGCCGCGGGAATCGAACCCGCGTTTACAGAGCTGAAAGGTGCGGAAACACAGGGTATCTGAATGGGGTTACACATGTTTTACACACAATTAAGGTGGACGATATGAAGAAATGGGCATCAGTCGCAAAGTGGCCCTACCCAGACGTCAATTTGATGAGCGGTGACAATTCATCGGTGGATTACCACGACACCAAAGAGCAGGCCCTCGCAGTGATAAGGATGTTAAAGAAAGATGGCTTTGGTGGAGGGGGAAGGTTGTTTCCGATTGAGGTTTTTGTGCAAGAGGTGAAGCCATGAAAACACCACTCGACGAACTTGAGTCCGGAGTCTGGCCGAGCTTTATTACCCATATCCAGGGCGCAGCGAAAAAAAGGCCGACCCACCACACCCTAAAGATCGAAACCCAATATTACAACGCCGTCCTGGGTGGCCTGAAAAAATTTGAGATCAGAAAGAATGATCGAGGCTTTCGGGTGGGCGATACGTTTGACCTGATCGAGATTGATGGCGGGGAGAAGACGGGGCGTGGGTTATTGAGGCTGACCATCAGGTATATTTTCGAGGGAGGGCAATACGGGCTGATGCCCGGCTACTGTATTTTTTGTTGGTAAAAACAGGATCCGGGTTCGATGGAGAAACCGGGAATCGAATTGGAAAAAGGAGGACACAAAAAAAACCCCCAAAAATAAAGCAGCCCTGAAGAGTGCGCCAACACTCGACAGGGCCTAACCAAAAATCACCTTATCGGGAGATGATCATGATGTCGTTTACAGATATCGTAACTCGTTGCAGGGGTCAATCACCCATTCCCATCAAAAACACCTTCTACCTCTTCGTCCTCCTCCTCACCTCCTGCTCATGGTCTGTCGATCCATCAGCCATTGAGCGGGAGGTTTCTGATCGCCTGCAGCTCTACCCCGCAAAAACCACATACCGAATTTTGATCGTGCCGGATGACGCCGCGGTTAAAGCCGAACACATCCGCATCTACGGCAAGCCGACACGGGCCCCTGCGTTTTATTCCGCGACTCGGAACCTGATTGTGATCCCCAGGGGATGCCGGATAAGAATCTTTAAGCATGAGATGGGGCATGCTGTGGTGGAGGCTTATTTCAAGGCACCGGTGCCGGTTTGGCTGCATGAGGTGGCGGCGCAACGGTGTGAAAACTAACCGGGCCCCTTTGATATTTCTGCCTCCATCGTCTATAACACCCCCATGCAAATCATAACCGAAACCATGGACCTCAACGAGTCCCTGATCAAGCACCCCACCTCTACCTTTTATCTTCGGGCCACCGGAGACTCCATGACAGGTGCCGGAATCTACCCCGGCGACCTCCTCATCGTGGATAAGTCCCTGGAGGCCATAAACAAAACGGTCATCATCGCCGTGGTTGATGGCGAGATGACCGTTAAGAGATTGAGATTGAGAGGCGAGAGAGCCTTTTTAGAAGCCGAAAACGAAGGATACCCACCCATTGAAATCACCGGGAACATGGAATTTGCAGTGTGGGGTGTGGTGACTCATTCGATTCACTCGGTTTAAGGCTGTTCTTTTGCGGCCTCGAAGTACGACCCCGCGGATGTGGCCCCCTTGATTTCAGACTTCGGCCTTCCTTCGGCGTCATACTCAGCAAGCACCATAGACGCTCGGTTCCCATCCTTGTCAGCCTCGCCATACGAAACCACAAGGCACCGTGCGGCAATCTCGGGGTATTTGGCAAACAGTTCATATTCGCTGTCAACCAGATACGCGTCACTGGCCACCAGCCTCGCATCAATTTCCGGGGTATCAGAAGGGTGCCAAAACACATCATACTTCTCGTAGCTGCCGATCCAATGCACCCTGTTGTCTTCGATTGTGTAAAACTTCTCCTCGGTGGTCTCCTTCCCCTCCTCGTCAAAGCTGGGGACTGACACAGGGGCGAACCGGTAAAACTTCTTGCCGTCGATTATCTCGGGTATTGCTTTGTATATTCGTTTCATCTGGCAGGTCCTATGTTTTCTCTGTAGGTTAAGTCCTCATGGCAATCCACCTTGATCACGTCGGTGCCATCAAAGAGAGTGCCGCAAAATGGAACTTCCACGCCGTCTACGCCATCCATTCGAATGAGCATGGTGGTGCCCTTGAGAACGAGCTCCAGCATGGCGGCAGTTTTGGCGACGTAGGCAGCGGGGGATTCAGCCACGTTGCCGTCCTTGTCCTCCATGCAGTATTTGCCATCGGATTTTCGGACGTAGTAGCAGGCACGGCCTTGTCCGTCACCCTTATCTTTGTTGGTGCCAAAGAGTACGAGCTTGTCGCCAACTGTTTGCCATTGGTCCAAGGTTGGCACAATGGTGTGGGGGCCGTAGGGGAGGGTTCCGGTGGCTGGGGAAATTTCCTGAGTTAGAATCTCTGGTATAGTTACTGCGGCACCTGTCTTATTGGGTGTGATCGCATAGCTGGTTGCACCAACCTCAGAGTGCGTACGTATAACTACACTACCAGCAGCAGTTAAACTAACACGGGGTGAACTGTTCTGTTGATATATAGAAATAAGGCCGTCTGTTAGCTCCGTAAGCGTAAGCTGTGTTTGAAACCGCTGATCTGCCGGTAGGGCTGATGAGAAAAGCGGCGTATAAGCTGTTGTACTCTCGCGCACTAAAGGCATTGGGCCAGTGTACATATTAGCCCCACCCACCACCCCATCCCCCCACCCCCTAAACCACCCATTCCTCGGATCGTTTAGATCAACGGTCTTGCCGTGCATGTCGCCGACTATGAGGGAGGCTGCGGCGGTGTCGATGGACTTTGGTCCACCAATGGTGGGGAGGACAAGTGGCCAAACAGGGTAAGGAGGCGAATCGCTGACATGACGCTCGTATCCTCCAAAGAACATAGCATCCCCAGTTGCAGTGCCAAAGACACCAAAACCAAAGCCATCAGCAGGATCATCAACCAATGACCTATAAGCCACAGTAAGAAGGTATACATCACCCCAAAGCCTGGTGCAGAAGGCCTCCCCATTGTCCGCCCTTTCAGGGTTCACATTAAAAACAGGCACTGATCCCTCGCCCTCCAAAAGGAAGCGGGCATATACTTGATTGCCTTTTGTGGTCCCTGCAGGGTCCAAAACCCACGTGTCATTAAGAGCAAGAGTTATGCCCCCCGAGGGTTGCGCTAAGATAGAGTGTTTATAGTATTTACCAACCTCCTTGTTCCCGCCAAGGCTCAATCTGCGCCATTCTTCTGGGGCGGCTTTAGTTGTCAAGGACCTACTGATCTGGGGGGTAAAGTCCCCAGCAGCAGCGACATCCAGACCAGCACCACCTACAGCAGTCAAGTCATTACCATTTGAAAAGTCATTCAACCTCCCCCCACAATGCACTTCCCTCTTCCCATCCCGTATCGCCTCACCAACCCCAAAAACAACACCCCCATAAACCCTCTCAGTACCGCAAACAAAATCTACGGAGGCATTGAGGATGCCGTTTTTGATGAGCCAGGAGGTGTTGGCGCCGTTGTAGCCGAGGGGTCGCAACGTCACGGGCTTAAGCGACACAGGCCGCAATGATAATGGTTTCAGCATCACTCACCGCCTGAGCAAATGTAAGCGTCGTAGGTGCCCGTGATGCTGTCAGGGATCACCTCAACCAGATCAGAGAAGCCACTCAGCAGGACAACACGGTTGGTCTCTGAAAGGTCGATGATGGTCTCAGCGCCATACTCATCCACGGGGGTGAACGTGACAGGGCAACCGGGGGTGCGGAGCTTGAACTTGATCGTGCCGGATGTGGCGTCGGTTACAATCTGAACCTGATGAAGAAGGGCACCGTCTCCGGTTCCAAGTTCGATTTGGGTGGCTCCGTCTGCTTGGGTTAAGCCTGTTTTCTTGTTTAGTTCGATTTGCATTTGCTTGTCCTTTTGGGCTTTTCTTTTATAAGATTAGATTCCTTCCATGGTTGCTATGAGCGGGCCCCTTAAACCTCATCCCATAGGTAAAATTCTGCTTCTATCGTTGATGGGGTGGCCCCCTCTGAGAGAGCGCCCTGGACGAATTGAGACAAGGCGGGTGTCTCCGGCGCTCCGTTCGGGTCATATCCATCCACCTCAATGTCGTCCTTTAGCGCCTCAACTGATGCGATTGCCTCCAGCTTGTATGGTTCCCGGATTATGTCGTAGCTTCCAGGGTTGGTGTAGTTTGCGTAGGTTAGTCTTGTTATGAGGGCATAGATCTGGATAACCGTTTTTCTTGAGGTGTTGATAAGGCCACGCATGCTGCATACGTCCATTACGGGGTAGGACGTCCCAAACCGTGTCGCCCCCACCGACTTTGCCTTATCCAATTGGGTTGCCTCAGTATACGTTGATAGGTCGTGCAGGAAGTCATCCATCACCGGGTCAATGGGGGTTGTTAACCTGTAAGTTATGTCTTGCGTCCTGTCGCTATAGACGGGGTTGTCAAGGTTATAGGGATCGGGGTCTTGAGGGTATGTAATCTCATATAGCCGGTAAACGTTTGTCGCACGAACGCCATAGTAAAACCCCACAAATCCGGGCATAAAGCCGGGACAGCAAAAGGCCTTTGATGTAGCCATGCTTGTGTCCCAGTTGTATGTGTCTATGGTGTCCCATTCGGGTAAATCTTCGACCGGGCGCGGTGCAGGGTAGCTGAGCGAGTACCCCTCTGCGAGCATGGAACTGTATGTCGGCCATGCTGTTGTGTACGGGAATCCCGACATCCAATCATCTGTCTGAACCTCGGTGTAATCGCCCTCCTCCCCTGCCCCGTAGTTGTTCGCAAGGGTCATAATGTTGCGATCCTGCACCGGGCGCATTGTCCCATCCACAAGGGCCGAAACGCCGTCACAATCCCCGGGGAACGTATTTGTCACATCATACGAATCTACAGGGCTCACGGGCTTGCCTTGGGTTAAGTAGTTTTTCCCCCAATAATAATTGATATTCCTGTTGGACACTGCCAAATTGTCCAGCCAATGTTGAGCCGTCCCAAGAGGAGCTGGGAACGTAATAGGATCGCCATTAACGTCGGGAATATTCGTCGCAAAGGATTGCGTGCTCACGCGCCAGACAACCTCTTGATCGTCAACCCGAATATAAATAACCTCAGCGCATGATCTCGGATGGTCCTTAAACCCTATGATTTTCGGGGTGCTCCACTCGCGGCTAAATTGCACCACCACCTCATCACCCACGACGAACGCGGCATCGTCACATGTCATGTAGAAAAAGGGGACGTCTGACAACTCGTCCCCCTGATTCAGGGAGAGGTTGTTCACGTCAAGGGCGGTCGCCATCGCAACAGTGGCCTTGCCGTCTGTGATATCTGTGATGGTCCCGTAGCGATACATGGGCTTGTGCTTTTGGATGCCCGGCATGATGGCGCGGAGAAAAAAAGCCGATGCTGGCCCCATGTTCATGATCGGGTGGACAATGCCGTCTCGCTTGGCGTCATATTTGGACTGATTGTGCTTAGGTCCATTCGGCACGATATTTACGCCGCCGCCGGGGTCGTCTGGTATCTCCATTGTGCCCACTTCACCAGAGAGCCCGATAGATAGATCTGCGGCCCACACGGTCGCCCTGATCTTCTCAGGGATCTTTTTTAGGCCATCAATGTATTTTTCGATTGCCGCCAACTCTATCTTTAAGAGAGGGATTTCTGCGTGATCATCGGTGGCTAAGATTCTGTTGATCTCGGTCTGCACATCGGCTGCCATGGTCTCCAGCTTGGTAATGGTGGCCGTTATCCGGTCGATATTGCGCACAAGGTCAACCTCATACTCCCCGCCCTGGCCACCCGATATGATAATAGCTTTACCCATCAGACCTCCGAAACCTCCATGGCGCTCGTAACTCTACCGCCTGCGCTGACATTGACGGTTGTTGTGATCAGGTCGGCAATAAAAGACTTACCGCTGGTCATGACGGTATCCCCAGGGGTGAGATTTAAATCTGGAACAGACATCCGGACACGCCTAACGCCTGAGACAAAAGAGCTGTATGTTACGTTGGAGAGGGGCACCACCTTACCCCCTGTGTATGTGACGTCACTCTCACCTGACAGCGTGATTGTATGCCCTGACCCCGCCTTGAGGACGTCGATATCTTTGATGTGGGCGCGGGCAATCTCTTCAGAAGAAACGGTGTAGCCACCTACTTTGTACGCCATGGTGATCACGATGCTACCCTTGGTCCGGGCAGCCAGGTCGTCGCGTTGATCTATGCCGGGGATTACAACCTGGAGCGATGAAGGGTTTCCAGTTCTACGCCGGGACCGAAGAGAAAATATAGGAACCAGGATATCCGGGAGGCCGTTGGCGGACCCGGTGACAGTGCAATAGTAGAGCTTTTGTGCGCTTTCCTTCTGGATGTCGGTCAGTGCGAGCCAATCCTCGCTGACTTCTGTCGATGCCTCAAGGCTCTGTACCGAGGCCACCATCCATGGGCCATCCACGAAGAATGGAACAACCTCAACTATCCGTCCGGGCTGACATGTGAGCTGCAACTGTAACCCAAAAGGAGCGGCAACAAACTCTAGGGGGGGCGTTATCAGCGACAGCGTTTGCGGGTCCTCGACATCTGCCGTGACGTGTTCTAAAAAGACCCCGTCAAATATCAAGAGCTGCCCCGGGATCAGGTCGCCGCAAATGATATCCTCCCGCTCCATGGGCCCCGTTACGAGCGTCGTGGGGGAAACAAATATTTTTACATCTTTCGCGCCGTGATCGGTTGCGCTTCCATTGTGGCCGTTATTCACCACTACCTGGTCAAACTCAACGGGGCGCGCGAATGAACACAGGATACGGGTATTGCTGGCCCGCTCGTACGTGCAAAGCTCCGTTTGGTAGCTGGCCCCAAGCTTCGATAATGCCGTGATGAAAACATTTTCGGCACCATAATCAGTGCGCCAGCTCGTCGCGTTGCTATAGATGATATCCAAAGGTGTGACAGGGATCAGCTCGCCATTTCGATAAAAATCTATGCTCCGCAGGCCCATCTGGTAAAAGCCGTGGTTTGTCGCTACATCTACGGCGATGGTGCTCGCGGTATATGGGGCTGATTCGTCTGGCTGCCAATAAGGGAGAAGCCTCAGCGGATGTGGGTCAGGGGTCTCTGTCCGCCGGTTTAGGTCGCCAAGAAACACAAGGGTGCCGCCTTCAATGCCTTGATTGAATTCGTTGTCTGTCGGCGACAGATCTGTTGACAGCGCATAGATCCGGGTGCCTTTCGCGCCCATGTTGGCCACGGAATTCCCAATGACAATCTCATCGAAATCTATCTCGACGTTTAGGGTGATTGCTGCTCGCTTTTCGGTGTCCACACCCCACGCGCACCCCCCAACCCCCACAAAGGTGGTATCAAACGCAGAATCTACGGGGTAGAACTCGTTGTAATTGGGCGAGAGATAAGTGGTGAAATCGGCAGCCGTCAATGGTATCAGCACGTCGTTTAGATAAAATTCAACATACCTTATCCCCAAGAATCCGGCATAGGTGTAGCTGTCCAGGAAATCGAAAATAACAGACTTTGCAGTGTAGACAGGAGACGGCCCAAGCTCTAATGATTCGGGCTGTAAGACATCGCTGTCAGTGTGCCTCGAAATGGGCCCGAGGAATATTCGGGTTGAGCCGGTTACTGCCTGGCCGAAAACAACATCACCAGAGCTAAGAGCTGTCGGTGATATGTAAAATTTGGCGTCACGGACACCCGCATCTCCCCGATGGTTCTCAACCACCACTTCGTCAAACTCGATCTCCGTATTGAAAACACAGGCTATCCGCTGAGATCGGTGGCAATCCCAGTCGCTCTGCCAAGTTGTCCCCCCATAGGAGTCCCCGGTCTTTGAGAGGGATGTGTCGAACACATACGCTGGGTCATAGTCGTAGCTGGGCCGGACAGTTGTGCTGTAAGCGGTAAAATCAGCCGCCGTCAAAGGTATCAGTACGCCATCTTTGTAAAAATCGATGGCCCTGATTTGCATATAACCGTCGTATCCATGGTTGTTATACAGGTCTATAAATACAGATTTTGCCGTGTAGACTGTCATCAGGACTCCGATACCTCCACAGAACACGCCACCCTGCCGCCCCCACTGATACTTACAGTCGTTGTTATCAAGTCAGCGGTAAAGGACGCCCCGTCCACCATGACGGTATCCCCGGGGTTGAGGTACAGATCGGGAACAGCCATTCGGGCCCGCCATTTGCCCGAAACGAAGGAGGATTGAACCACGTTAGAGAGGGCAACCGTTTTGCCGGATGAATATGTGGTTTGCTTGGTCCCTGACAGCGTGACTGATTGGCTTTTGCCTCCACCATAAAAATCTATACTGCCCATGTTTGCGCGTGCGATAACCTCTTGAAACATGGTGACGCCGTTTATCCGGTACGCCATGGAAATTAAAATGTCGCCATCAGGGCGTAAGGTTATGCCCTCATAACAACCCACGCCAGCAACCACAGCTTGAAGGTATGAAGGTGTCCCAGACCTTCGCCGGGACTGAAAAGAAGATATAGGGACGGTGATATCGGGAAGGCCGTTTGCGGCACCGGTGATGGTGCAGAAGAATAGCTTTTGAGCAAAGGATCCCTGTGACCGGATAAATGCGAGCCATGCGTCGTTGTCCTGCACCGCCGCAACCATCAGCGCCGTCATTATAAACGGTGTGGCGTACTCGTTTTCGTTGGGGGCTGCGAATAGATTCAACGGCAACAAAAAAGAGGGGGTGCTAACATTCGGGACGTAGGTAGGCAGTGTGGGGGCTTGGGGGTCCGCAACATCCCCCACCACATGCTTATTGAGGACCCCATCAAAAATTAATACGCCGCCGGGGATCGTGGACCCAAACCCTGACGCGTCTATGGCCTGGGTGGTGATCGAGATCTTTATATCTTTTGCACCCGCATCAACATACCCATTTCCATCATGGCTGTTATTGACGACAATCTCATCAAACTCAATGGGCGCCACAAAAACACACAGCAGCCTGATGCTTGATGCCACACCCATGGTCCAAAACTCAGTGTCTTCGTGTGTGCCCGTCTTCGGCAATGCGGTGATAAAGGCGTTTTCCGGCTTATATGTTGGTGATCGGTATGAGGTTGTGTAAGCATAGGCAATATCGCCCTCTGCGATTGGTATCAGCACGCCATTGCGGTAAAAGTCAACACTCCGCAAGGCCGCTGACGACCACCCGTAATTATTCGCGATATCGAGGACCACAGACTTTGCATGGTAAACGTTCACAGATACCCCTACAGGACGAGAGAAAGGGTTTTGAGGGTGAAGACCCCGCCATCGGGGGGCTCGTAGCTTATGCCGAAATCAACGCAACCCAACACTGTCTTATCTGCCGTGGTGTCATCGTAGATAACCGCCGCCCCGAAGGGCCCGAGGCTCCCACCCACTGCGCTCCACTGGACATCATCCCAGGCCACAGACGCCTGGTCGTTTGCATCGTCCTCCACGACCGAGGCGGTCTTAGTCAGCGTCGTGGTATCTTGCGTGTAACCGTTCCCGGTGCTCAATTGCTGGGACGTAACGTCAGCCAGAGTCGCATGGGTGTCAGGGTTAAAGGAGTAGCCTGTCGTCATTAGGATAACCTTGAAAACATCGCTATCCATGTCAATCGCCCCGGTGAGGAGCATGTATTTAAAATGGTTTGAAAGCGTCACTGTTACAGCCACGGGCATCCCCCTTGTGTCTATTCCGTTCCCACCAGAAACGTTAACTTGAGCAGGCCATTATCGAGCGAAATACCCTCAATAGCCCCGTAATAAAACCCCTTGCCGGTAGACATATGGACGATAGGGTTTTGCGCCCTCATCGCCTCCAACGCCTCGCCCTGAGCCTCTGTGACCTCTGCCTCAATCGTGATCGTCCGGTCTGACTCGGTGACGCCGGAATTAATAATGACGCTCTCTCCATCAAGAGTGGCAACTCGGGAAACTCTTGAATTAAGATTCCCAAGGCTTGATGATGGCAATTCTTCCACGATAAATGGAGATGCGTTGCCAGAGTCTATTGGGGTGATGCTTACCATTGCCTACCCTCCAAGGATCATTTGCAAACCTTCCGCGTTTGCTTCAATCTGAGCTCTTTTCAGGACCTCATGGAATATCATTTCAAGGGCCGGGGTTAACCCCTCAGCCTGCACTGTCAGGGCAACGTCGCCGCTTTCCAGGGCCTTTGTCTTAGCCTCGTTGTATTCGATCTGAGAGTCCGTCAGCTTTTTCTGCAATTCAAAGGACTTCTCTCTGAGCTTATTCTCCTTCTCGATCTGCCGCTCGATGTCCCATTTATCCATCAGGGATGCCCCGCTCTCCATGCTTCCAAACAGGCTGCCAATAAGATCGCCGGTGCTCTCAATCCCAACGTTCACAGAATCAAACGCTGCCTCCATGATCTTTGCGTTGGCTTGCACCTCAGCGATATCAAGCTTGGCCTCCCACTCGATCTCTGTTTGAATCGTTTCGAACTCGCCCTTAATAATGGCTATGCGCTCATCGATGTCCCCTTGGAGTTGGATTTCGATTTGTTTTTCGGTGGGGATGGCATTGTCGATTTCGGCAATTTTCTCGGCAGCCCTTGATGCGTCTGCGTCTACGGGAATCATGATCGCTGAGCCGTCAGCCCGCGTGCCGACCTGTTCCATGACAACCTCAATCGCTTCAATGGCCTTGGTGGCCGCAGCCTCGTCAACCTCGGGAGACACAACCAGGACGCCCAGCCCATCCAATTCTGCGGTAAGCCATTCAAGATCCTCTTGCGCCTGCGCGTCGAGCTCGGCTTGCACATCAATCGCCTTCTGGTCGGGCAACGCCCCCACTTGATCCCCGAGTTTCTTGATTGACTCCGCTGATCCCTCCGCGCCCCTGCCCGCGTCCTCGAAGCCAAGGGTTATTCCGGTCAAATCTTCCAAGGCAGATGCGGCGGTTTTCTTCATGGACTCAGTGGTCTCTCTGCTCCACTCCTCGATATCTTTCCGCGCCGCTGCGATATCATCGCCGAACTTGCCAAAGAGAAAGACGCTGTCAAAAAGCTCGGAGCCCTTCAGCAGCTCATCAATTACATTCGCAAAAACCAGCGTGATGCCCTTCCAGGCGGCAAGGGCCGTGTTGAATGTCCCTGTAATTGTGTTTACGACGGTTTTAAAGGCGCCCGCGAGCTTGTCTGCATCATTCCCAATCACGATAATTGCCGCAGCGATCTTTAGCCCTGCGTCTGCGACAACCTTTGCCGACGCCAATATGTTGCCGCTGCTTTTCTTGGTCTCCGTGTCCAGTTCGTTAAACCCGGACACCATACTCTTTATGCTATCCCAAACCGGGTTAAAGGCTTCCACCATGCCATCGGTCACCTCAACAAGGCTCGTTATCGTGTCAACCGCGCCCTGAATCGCCGCCTCAAGGTCTTCGGCATTGGTGAGATCCATGTCACCAAACAGAGCGCCGATACTATCCCCGAGGCTCCCGAGCGCCTTGAGCAGGTCGTCAAAGTTTACGTTTTCGAATGCTTCCGGCATCTCTTTGGCGACGTCGCTGAGAAAGTCCCCGAGGTCATCCCCGAAATCGCTAAGAGCGTCGAAGACCGGGTCGAAGGTCCCGCCCTCCACTATCTTCTGCAATGCATTCTCAATCTCTGTGCCGCCGTTGATCGCACCAGTTGCAGCAACACGGAACTGCTCACCCACGGCGATGCCAAGGTTTTCGAATCCTGTTTTAAATCGATTAACGGCGACTTCGGCGGTCAATAGTTTCTGCGCGACTTCAAGAGAGATAGACCCGGAGGATGCCAGCGCCCGATTTGTGATTTCCGTTGTTTTTGCAAGCCCGTCAAATACAACAACCATTTTCGCGGCCTGCCGAATCCCCACCAGCTGAGTCGTCAGGAAAAGCTTTTCGTCCTCATCAGCGGTTTTAAAGGCCTCCGCAACATCCATCATGATATCTCGGCCAGATCTGAGATTTCCGTTTGCGTCTTTCTGTGCGACACCAATAGAGGCCAAGGCGTCCCGCACCGGCTTGGCATCATCAATGAGTTTCAGTAAGCCCATCTTGAGGGCGGTGCTTGCCTCGTCGCCTGACCGGAAGATCTCGATAACAGGTGTCAGAATCCCAGCTGTTTCCTCAAAAGAAAACCCCATTTGGTGGGCAATTGGTGCCAAGGTTGACATGCCGATACCAAGCTGGGTCACGCTCGTTGCGTATTCATTGGAAACTGTGTTGAGAATATCGGTGACTCGGGCAGCTTCGGATGCCGGAGCCTGAAAACCCTTGAGGGTTGAGATGATGATCTCTGTGGATTCGGCAACGCCAAGCTCGGCTTCTGCCGCGCCGATAACAAGCCCAATCCCCACCTCGGCGAGTTTAAGGGACTCTTGGACCTCAAACCCCGCCCTCTTAAAATCTGTGGTGGAATTCATGACAGACGTTGCGGCTTGGCCGTATTTATTTGAAAGCTCAAGGACCTCGGCCTCAACGAGACCGATCTGGTCTTTCTGGTCGCCTAAAATCTTAGACAGGTTGACGGACGCCGTTTCGAACTGCATTGATTTGGTGTAGGCATAGGCGAGGCCGCCCACGGCAAAGGCTGTCAACGCGGCATCCACCTTGAGGACCATGTCGGCTGCGTCGGCAAGGGGGGCCGCAATGCTATTCGCAACACTCCCGAAGGAGCCCAACTTTTTTTCCATCGAGCCTACGCTCGCGCTCAAGTTGTCCTCAGCGTTAAATAAAACCGCCACTGTCTTGACTAAATCAGCCATTATTTAAGCGTCCCATAATAGATGTTCCAAAGCTCCATTTCCGTGTCCGTCAACCACCCCTGCGGAAAAACGTCTGGCCGAGCCTCGTACAAAAATCGACCGTGAGCCTTGCATATCGCTAAGCTGGCTCTGATTCCGGGGTCTTGCCAGAGCCTTTGGGCTTTCCCGGCTCCATGCCCTTCCCGGTCAACGCGAGGATCTTATTGGTGAGCTCGTAAAACATAACCGGGTAACGCTCGCAAAGTAGCCGCGCGAGATCGGTATCGCATTTCGGCTCAACGCTCCCGAGCTTGAGCTGTTCAAACCTTTCTGCAATATTCTGAGGGATCTCATCGACGCCAAAGGCCTTCTTGAGCCCTTGGACCTTTTCGCTCTTCGCTGCAGCCTCCAGGGCCTCGACGACAGCGGAAAGGTTTTTGTTCTTGGCTGCCGCCTCCTTGGTCTGCCCCACTTCCTGGCCGGTCAAGCCCCGCACCACCCACACGGGCGATTCCCCCTCTTCAAAGAATTCTACAAGGTCAGCGACCGGAACCTCTTCGGTTCGGTTTTTGAATTTGGTCTTCTTGAATTTTTTTGTATCAAACATAAGCCCTCCAGCTCGGGTCCAGCGGAAATGAAAGGGGGAAGGCAGGCGCTGGGTTCCTGCCGTTCAACTCCGGTTGCTGCCGGAGCCTATCCCCCTATGTTGGTTTAACTGGTAACTTCGACAGCGCTCTCGGTAGCTGAAACCGTGCAAGATGCGGTGATGTTGTCGCCGGCCGGAAAGGACCGGGCCACACCGAGCTTGCCCTGACACAGGATGTAAGGCGTCTTCAGGCGGTCCGGCTTGAACTTGAAGAAGATGTCCTCGTTCTTCCTGGACAACAGGGCATCGGAAATTCCGTCCTTGAGGTACGCCGTGAAGGACCCCTGGCCCAGGGTGGAGGAGGCTGCACCTTTGGTCTTGCCGTAGATCTGGGTTGAGCTGGTGCTGTGGGTCGTTTCCGGGGGCGTAAAGTCGGATGATTCAGGGATTTCCGCAAAATCAGGCTCGAAGTAAGAGGCGTAAACCTTTTTCGGTACACCGCCGGTGTGGATCGTCGGCAATGCTGCGGTGAACTCCACCCCTGCCATACCGATAACGCCGTTGGTGACGTTCATCCGTTTCTGGTCCCAGGTGGGGAAATCGAAGCGTTCTTGATGCACGTTTTGAATCTGCTTGATCTCGGAGGTGGTATAGACATCGGTATCCGCTGACGTGATGTGGATTTGGCCGATTTCAACCTGGCCGACCGGGATCAAGGGAGGGCCACCTGCAGCATCACGGACATCGGACACAGCCGAGGCAGATTCGGTGCCCTTGATGGCTGTGATAACCTGGCTGTCGTTGATCACGATGGAGTACTTGACGTTTGCCAATGTAGGCCGGGCCACATCCAGGGTCGCGTTTGCGGAGATGGTCCGAAGCGTGCCGCCCTGGTAGCAGGTCAGACCTGCAACGGAAACCTGATCCGCTGCGCCGGGGGTGATCGCACCGCCGGAGACCACACCATCGGGCCTCACCACGGCTTCGGCACCGGACGCATTCGACCAAAGCTCGTCTGCTGATTCAAAAAATTTATGGTCGCCTGAATCCGTTAAGGCGGCCATGGCGACAGCCGTTTGGCTGGCCTCGTAAAAGATGACTGCGTTATCACTCGCCATGATTCTTCCTTATTGTTCGTATGGGTTGCCGATTTTGTACGAATATTTGATTTCAAAAGTTGCCACTACTGCCGTGATTGATTCGCCTGCTTCCGGTTGTCCTGCCGGGCCGCCCTCCTTATAAAAGATGTCATCAGCAAGGGGGGTGACGGGGGCCGCCGGATCCGTTACGCACTTGATCAGGTCGCCGAGCATTTGCTCTTGGACCACAGACGGGTTAACCGCTCCAAACTCCATATAGGTTTCGAGCTTGATTTGAGTGGTGCAGATGTTCTTTCCCGACCTGCGCTCTGCTTCTTCGGGTTGAGGCCACGCGACTACCGCTGGGAGGTCTTTGGGCTCAAGATCTTTTTCCGCCCGCTTGACACCCTGGCCGCAATCGGTGTTGTAGCCATTTGCCGCCCGGAGAGTTCCAGCCCGGGCGATGATTGCCTGTATTATCTGTTCCCTGATCGTGTCAGCCATCAGCCAAACCTCCGGAGTACGTCAAGGATCCCTTTGTCAATGTTTCGGGCGAGAAGGTAGGCCGCCTGGGTCTGGATCGGGTGTTGGACTTTTTCAGAGGCGAAAATATCCTCGATCCTGGGGCCGTGGAGTGTTCTGAGTTGGTAGCGTGCCACCCTCTTCCCGTTCTTCATCTGACGCCAAAAGACATGCTTGTTTACATCGCTGGAATGTGCCTTCCCTCTCATGCCCTTGGCGATAAAGGCATGCTTCAGCTTGGTTGCCCTTCTGTTGCGTAGGACCTTCACCGAAATACCCTTACCTCTTCCGCTTCCATATTTCTTGGCGCCAAAGCTGACCAAACCCACGGGCCGCCCTTTCGCGATGACAGCCCCCGAAAGATGCCCGAAGGAGGCCTTCTTGGTGATCAGGTCTTT
The DNA here is from genome assembly GCA_942491485.1 of Desulfolunaceae bacterium. GTDB lineage: Bacteria > Desulfobacterota > Desulfobacteria > Desulfobacterales > Desulfolunaceae > Desulfoluna. The sequence goes on from CALOAX010000002.1 coordinate 143,209, forward strand.
GGATATTCTTGCCGCCTTGAGGTTCAACTCGTTGCCGATCCTCACGCGGGCCTGCGTTTTCATGGTTTTGACGGTGGTGTTAATGGCTTGAGTCAACACTCGCTCTGTGCCGTTTTTTATTCCGGACATTGCGGCCTTGAGCTCTGTCATGTCGCCTTGATCAATTGTGACTTTCATTGACCACCACCTTTACAAATTGCCCGTCATTCTCCACGATCTTGGCGACCGTGAAGCTAACAAGCCCCATTTCAAAAACATCCCCGCGCTCCGGTTCGCCAACCACTGACACCATCGCCTCAACCGTGACGCCACGCTCAACCACTGTCGCCTCGTATGAGTCCGGCTGCAATTCAACGTTGCGCTCGACCTCGATCAGGCAGGGGACTGCTACGCCGCCGGCGGGACGAAAGATTGCTTCCGTCCCGGCAGCGGCCCAAATATCAGCCGCCGCCTGATCGAGTATGTCGTCGAATCCCACGGTTACGCCGTCAACTTCACAAGGATGCCGGGACGTTTACACATCGGCAGGGGGTTACTCTGGGTGTGCAGATCGACGCCACGGTTGAACTTTCGGGGTTCCTGCTTCGCGTAGAAAGGCAGACCGATGGTGTTGGCTGTTTCCGTGAAGTCGGCAGGGGCGACGTAGGTCGAGAAGGTGTCCATGGTGCCAATCGGAAAGGCGTGCGCTTCGCCGTCAGCAATGAACTTGCGGTTGTTGCCTTCGGCGTCAGGGGCATTGCCGACGTACTCAGAAAAAACGAGCCCGCCGAATTTAAAGCCCTTCCTCGGGTCACCACCCAAGCGATCTTCTGCCTCGGCATAGTTTGCGTAGGCGGCCTTTACGTTCTCCTGCTCGATCAGGCCGTCAAAGAAACCTTCGGAGCACTCAACCCGTACCCCGGACATCGTCTCGCCCATAAGGCTTTTTTCGATGTGGCGGGAGACAGCCAGGCACTTAGTCCTGACTTTGGTGGCCGAGTTGCTAAGGGCAAAGGCCACGGTTTTCTGATCAATGCCAAACTCGGTGTAGAGGTTGTAGAGGACCGAGCCATCGCCATCCAGGATCACGCCCTTAAGGGCGCCTGCGCGAAGGTGCTCCAGGGTGATCGCGTGCTTCGCCTTCATCCCCGCGAGCTTGTTGTTCATGATGGTAACGTAGGGGGCGAGCTCATTCTCGGTCCCGAAGGCCCTTATCCCGTCGTACTCGCTGGGAAGCAGGGTGTCATCGAGGGGCAGATGAGGGATCACAAAAGAGCGGACCTTTCTTTTTCCGCCCTTATTCTGCGCGCCGGGAGATCCGGGCGGCTTAGAGGTAATGAGGTTGAGGACGCCGTTCTGCTCCTCAACTATGATGGTGCGGGTCGCCACGCCTTTGATGGGCATGAGATTCATAGCGTCGATTTTCCCATAATTATTGGGGAGGAGGTTAATCGAGGCGGTTAGGGACGCCATAGAGAAGGCATCATTTTCCCAAGGGTTCAAAATTGACATTTATGATTCCTCTCTTTCATCAATTCGGTTTTTCTTGAGGTCCGCGAGCCAGGCGGCCTTTTGGTCGTCGGTTGCACCGGCGGGCCACACGAGGTTTGAGGTGACAATGATGGCGTCCTGGGCGATGATCACGCCCTCGGCGTCTGCGGCAGAAGCGTCATAGCCAGCGATGGAGATACCGGCGGCAACCTGGGAGCCGTCCACCGCCGAGGCATCCACCTCAACAAACTTCCCGGACCCGGCGGTGATCTCGATGGTGTAAATATCGCCGAGGTTGGAATCTTCCCCGGCATCGGTGAGGGTGAAATTGATCTGCTCGTTGACGTAAGCAGTCCCCACGGAAGCGTCGGCCAGGGCGAATCCATTGGGATCAGCAACGGCGAACGTTCCGGCTCCGGCGGCCTCGGCAATACAGGTCAGGGTGTAGGTCCCGATTTGAGCCTTCGCCCCGGCTGTCACGCTGACGCATGTGCTCGCGCCGGTATTGCCGCCGTCTGCGGTTCCGGTGGCAGGGCAAGCAAGGGCGATCTTGCCGACCACTTCACCAAGGGAGATGGTCTCCCCGGAAAGGAACGTGACCTGCTCACGGCTTTTCTGTCTCTCGGCTTCCCAGACAAGGACGTCCTTGAGGTTGTTCGGTTCGGTAAAAGCTGCCATTTATTAAGCCTCCGCTCTTTTTTTGGCATCAGCAACGAGCGGATTCTCGCCGCCGTCGCTCATGGGGTTGACGGTTGAAAAAACTCCAGCCGCATCGGATTTGTCGGCCTGGGCGTCAAGGATCTTTGCCCCGGCTTCTTTGGGGGAGAGGGCCAGCATTTCAGCGATAAACGTGGCGCTGGTGACGCCTGCAAGCTGACACTTTTCCATGACCTGCTTGGTGTTTTCGAGCGCATCGGCCTTGCCCTGTTCTACGCCTGCCGCTGTTGCCTCTTCCTTGGTTTTTGCCACGTCGGCCTCACCGACACCCATTTCAGCCTTGGGGATGTACCCCATAGCCGCCAGGGCCGTCTTAACTTCGGTTTCATCCACGCCTGCAACAAGTGCCTGCAACTTTGCGCCAAACCCCATAAATCCTCCGTGCGTTGTTTTGTGTTTTTCCTGCAGTTCTTTTATCAAACCCTCAAGGCTGCCAATACGGTCAGCCATGCCGCTTTCAATCGCCTTTTGGGCGATCATCACCCCGCCTTGGCCAAAGTCACTTTTCACCTTGTCCGGGGTGGTGCCCCTGTACTTCGCAACTTGGGATACAAATATTTCCATCAGGGCATCCGCTCGAACTAATGTCGCTTCTCGCCCCTCCTCTGTACCCGGGTCGAGTCGCTTGTTCGGGCTGGCCGTTGATACGATTTCAATAGTCTTGCCATCCGTGGGTCGATACCCGAACACCACGCCGATGGACCCGAGCTCTGCCGTGACATCAACCACAATCTCATCCGCTGCCGATGCCAACCAATACACCGCCGATGCCGCCATGCCGCCGACGTAGGCCACCACGGGGGTTTCTATGTTTCGGATAATCTCTGCAAGCTCGCTGATTCCCGTGGCCTCACCGCCGGGGGAGTTGATATCCAGGATGATCGCTTTGACGTCAGGGTTTTGATCTGCCGCCGCGATATCAACAGCAAGATCCTCTGTGGCCGTGCCGCCGGTGATGTAATTGTAAAAGGAGTCATATCTGGCAATGGTGCCTGTGATAGCGACAATCGCCACATTCTCCCGCAGGGTGGCGGTCCATGTTCGCTCAAGGCGCTGGGCCCTCTTCGCTGCAAGCATTTCGGGCGTCGGGATGACCTCAACCACGGATCGTAAAGCGCCTTCGGACAACAGCCATGGCCTGTCAAGTACGTTAATTTTCATCGCTCCCCTCTGTGTTAAGCTGGAAAATTCCTTTCGCCGTTGTGTTTCTCGGGTCGGTATCAAAGATCATTTTCAACCCGTCAATAAGCCCGTGCTCTTCCCCGCGCTCTGCGAAAAATGACTCTATATCTTGGCTGCGGTCTGCCAGGGATTGGGTGAAGTTCTTCAGGCCGCCACGAATCTCTAAAATCTCAGCCAAGATATCTTTGTATGGATCAATCCACATCCAGGGGTCGGGCTGCCACGAAATGCCCCTGTAGTATCGGCGCCTCTTTTTGAGGTAGTCGGCGATAGTGACCCGTGAAGATAGCACCGTTGTATTGAGCCACCGATTAATGACCGGGCGGCAAAACTGGAAAATGAGGGTCTTGTTCTGCTTCATTGTCAGCGCCCTGCGGAACTCAAGGAGGCCAGCGCGGATTGAAGAATAATTGACCTCTGTAAGATCGCCGGTAAGCTGGTCATAGGTGATCCCCCAGCCTCGGGCCAGGTTCATCAACTCCTGCTTCATCCATGCGATATAGCTGCCGCTGACGTCGTGGGGCGTTGAGAAATTAACGGTCTGCCCCGGAAGCAGAACAGGGAATGTGCCAGGCTCAAGTCCGACGACATCAACCCCGTTGTCCGTGCCCTGACTTAACCCTAACGGATTTGGATCGCCCGGTTCGTAGCCATCTATCTGCGTGATAAACCCGCCGAACATCGCCGTGGTTTTCCTGCGTACCAATTCGGCGTCAACACACTGGTCTATCTCATGGAGCTTAGTGAGGGTTGATGACATAGAAGGTAAGCCGCGCTGTTGCCCCGGCCTCGTCGGATCAAAGATGTGACAAACATCCTTGGCGGGTACTCGGGTGCGCTCCCCCGAACTGTCATTCATGAAATACTCGCCGGGGTGATCTTTATGCAGCCAGTAAGCGGCACGTTGCCCGATCCGGTTGTATTCAATCCCCATGCGGATCTTGTTGCCGTTCGGGAGGGTCGTGCTATATGCAGCGTCAAGGTGGTCAGCCTCAAGGAGCTGTATCTGGAGGGGGACAGCCAAATCAGCGTAGGTGCTCCGAGGTCGGAAGATGGCCAGGCCTTCGCCATCAGAGAACAATGCGTTTGCAACAATCGACTGCATGCCATAAAAATCAGCGTTGCCGTCAAAGTCCATCTCGGGCACGGAGTCGAGCCACAACTCCTGAACCTCTTTCTTCAGCTCCGGTTGGTCAGGAAAATTGAATCGTGGGGTGATCCCCTTCCCGACCATGTTGGCGGTGAAGGTTTCCTGTCCGCCCTTCGCAAGTGGATTGTTCCGGATCGCTTGCCGGGACCGACCCCGCAGAGTTGTCAAGGAATTGCCAATAGAAGCGTTTGGGCCGATAGTGGGGGCCATAAAGGATGACATCCGGGGGGCTTGACTCGCACCCTCGAAGGCTCCACTCATGGCGTATGGTTTCCCTGTTTGGTCAAGTATCATCACAGCCCCTTGCTCGTTGTGGTCCGGAAGAACCGCCGCTTGCCTGCCGCCGAGTTGAGTTCTGACTGAATCTCTGACCGGAGTTGTTTCAGGTCCTTTAGCCCCGTAGAATCGTATTCAATCATCTTGCCGCTGGAGAGCATGACTTTGACCACTCGCTTTCCGGTTGCCAAGGCGATAACTGCCGCCTGTACCGCGCTCAAATCGTCTTGTGTGTATGCCATGGTTAGCTCATCCATTTACTGCGGATCACTTTTTGCTTCCGCTGTTTCGGTTGTTGTGGCTCCGACTTGGTGATCGTGCCTTGGAGTTGTTCTTTTAGTTTGTCAAAATCAAGCCTGTTAACCCCGGCCCGGAGTGCTGCGTGGTAACAGTAGACCTCGCAGTCTGTGGCCTCGTTTCTCTCTCGGGTCTTGACCCATTCCTTTACCGGGAAACCCTTATTAAACTTGGTGATCAGCTTCTCAGCGGTGATCTGCTCGAAATATTCATCCGAGGTGCCTACCGGGAAGTGGTAGTAACCCGGCTGCGTCTCCCTCTCCGGGTCGATCTTGTTATTCAGTCGGCTATAGATGATGCCTTTCGCGGTGTCTGTCCCAACCGACCAAAGCTGGACCCCCTTCTCAATCTTTTTGCCCTTGTAGTCCACATCCTGGAGAGTCGGGGGATTCACAATCGGCTTGTTCTTGGTGCTGGAGCCCTTTATGGCAACCACACCCTGCGCCGCTCTTTTCCGGCAGTATCTTTTAACCGCCTCATCCCTGTGCCCCCCGGTATCGATGGACATGGAAACTATTTTGAGATCTGCGCCTGAGTCATGCCGGAAGTCATGATTCAGGATTTCGTCAAGCTGGGTCCAGACTTCCGGGTGATCTGGGTCCCCGTAGAGCTCGTTGTGGTAGATGAGCCAACTTTCTTCATCCTTCCCCCAGGCCCGGACAACGACTGCGAGGCGGTTGTCTTGGGTGTCAACTCCGGCGGTGAGCAGCATTCCGCCGGAGGGAACGGTCATGATCTTGTACGGCTCACATCGAGCTGCAAGGGTTGTCCATTCGGGGCGGTCGCCAGCTTCTTCCCATGTCTCCCCTAAAACCGTGTTGACGAATGTCTTGAGAAGTTCCGGGTCGCCCTTTACGTCAAGAAACTCTTTCGCGAGCTTCCCCCAGGTTGAGTTGGGGCTGTAGGAGTACCCGGCCCAAATATGGAAACCTGCGTGCCCGTCAAATGGGGCGGTCGCTCTCCACTCCCCTTTTTCATCCATTTGCCGCTTCATGGAATGGGGGATCAATTTTTCACAGAACTCGCACTTGTATTGTGCCTTTTCCGGTTCGCCCTTGGGCCACACAATCCCTTTCCACTTCAGCGTTTGAAACTCACCACAATAAGGGCAGGGCAAGAACCGGTATCGCTTATCTGATTTGTCAAAGCTTGACTCTATCCGGGAGGCACCCTTTATGGTTGGCGTGCTCCCCAAAACGATCTTTCTATCCCAGAAGGTTTCAGACCGCTTGCTTCCAAGCTTGATCTGGTCCCCTTCTTTTCCAGCGGTCGGCGGGTATCCATCGACCTCGTCGAATTTAACCCTCTTTACTGTGATCCGCCGGAATCCCCGCGGGCTGTTTGCTCCTGTCAAATGGAGGGCCCCGCCGGGGTAAGACTTTTTCAGGATTGTATTTGAACTATCCCGACTCTTTTCGTCTGACACCTTGCCCTGTAAGCAAGGTGTGTCTCTCAACATCGGGGTGATCTCGTCTTTGGAGTACCCCCCGGCATCTTCCACGGTCGGCTGGACAATCAACTGTGAGCATGGTTCCTGCTCGATGTGGTAACCCGTGTCCCAGTTCACCATTTTGGTGTAGCCGATTCGGGCGGATTTCATGACCGTCAGGATCTCGATTGACGGATCGGTGAAGGCGTCGAGCATTCCGATTTGGTATGGGTAAGACTTCCACCGCCCCACATCTGCGCTTGACTCTGCCGACAGGTGGGCTTTTTCGTTTGCCCATTCCGACAAAGACATCTTGGTGGGAGGCTTCCATGTATCGCTTACCTCCTGGAATACATGTAGGACGCGCTCACTGTATTTCACCTCTTTGCAAGTCCTTTAGTACCTCAAATTCAATCTGCTCCACTTCAGCCATGAGTGTGTTGAAATTCGCGTTATCACCGATAAATTCCTTGAGTAGCGGGCCGATCTTCCCTTTCAGGCTTAATATCTTTGACCGTGCCGCCGTTATGCTTTCCGACCAGATCTTTTTAACCTCGTCTGCGGGGAGCAATTCACGTTCTCGCTTTTCAAAGTCCAGCTTCTTAAGGGCTGCTTTGTACTGCTCGTGTATTGTTTGCGCCTGGGTTAGATTTAGCCGGCCAAAATTGGCAAGGTCGATGACCTGGCGAACATCCTCCTCACCTAAAGCTTCCTCTTGTTTCGTTTCAGTTTTTTCAGTGGTTCGTTTTTGTGTTTCTTTTTTTAGTTCGCTTTGTTTCGTTTTCTTGGGTTTTTTGTTGACATGTGAGATGTTATTCTCAAGATCAATTAGGGCTTTTTGGGGGTGGATGAGCTTGCGCTTACCCTCCGTTTTTAGTGAACTTTTTGATATTTTCCCCTGCTTGATGAGACGGCGAACATATTGGGGGGTTTTGTCAATTTGCTTGGCAAACTCAACAACCCCTATGTGTGCGCTTTTCGCCATCCCCTACCCCTCAAACGAAACAACTTTTTGGACCCTGAAACTGGAGAGAAATCGAGCCTTGCCTACCCGTATGGGGAATAATTACCCAGAAGGACCCGTTTTCTCACAGATCCCCCGAGAGCCAGCAAAGACGGGGCTCTTAGACTTTCCGCCCTCATCCCCCTGCCTGAACTCCCGCACATCCACCGAGAATCTGCGCTTCGACTGATCTTCGCCAAGCACTCGCATCTTCATTTCACTCATCCCCCAGCGCAGCACGCACAAGGCAGTCTTTAGCCTCAAGCAGCTTGCGAAGGCCTGCGCTCTTCTCGGGCCCTGGGGGCAAATCCTTATCCATCTTTTCTGCTAAGTCACCGATAGGGCGACTCACGCACTGCAGCTTTTCAGGCAGGTGCTTATAGGCGAAATACTTCATGATTGAGCTCACAGCGTCCCCCTCTCGTTTCCGTGGTTATTGCCATTTCTCTCCACCTTCCGCGCATAGCAAGCCCCACAAAGCCCCTCATGGTTCGACCGCTTCCAGAACAGCGACTCATCCTGCTCAATCGAAACCGGCTTAATGTGGACCACCTCAGTCGCGGGGTTCATCGTGCCCGTACTCTTACAGCGATCACACAGTGGGTTCTCATGCAGAAAGGTTGCGCAATATGTTCGCCACCTGGCTCTTCGCTCCTGCGCCTTATCCCACTCTACTTGGCACGTAGGACAGAAACCGGACTCAACCAAGTTGCGCCTGCATACTATGCATGGCTTCATGACTCATCCCCCTCAAAATAAACCCGCTTCCTCGCGGCCCGCTCGCCCATCGCAAACCCAACCCCGCCAGCAAGAATAGCCATCAACGTGAGTGCCGCTGCGACATGTGCAACATGAATCATCATGACCGGTCATCCTCCAGCCGCGTTACTCTCCCCTTGAGCTCAACAACATCTTCGCGGTTATCGGCCACGTCTTTCTCAACAGCGATCATGCGACCGCCTGTGTCGATGCGGGTTTCGGTGAGCTGGTCATTGAGGCGTTGGACTTGTTCGGTAAGGCGGGTGATAGGGGTGGAGAAGGAAGAAGAGAGAGACGAGAGGTTGTGCTGGATAAGCCAGATGAAGAGAGCGAGGAGAGCTGTTAAGACTGCCAAAAAGATCTTGTTGTTCAAACTGCAACCTCTCGTCTGTTTGGGTTGGCGGCCCGGGAAGGAGAAGCCCCGGACCGCCCAGGAGGTACTACCATGCAATGTGTCGAATGATTACAATTTGACACAGAACAGACATGCGGTCAACATATATTTGACATAAAGCCAAATTTATTCGCCTGATTGGCATAGAAAGTGATAATAAAACCCCTGCACCCATGAGTATAAATACCAGCAACATACAAGGAAGATGCCCCACTGCTCAGCCTGATACGCTGACCAAAACCAAAAGGGCTGGCTCAAAAGCCCCATGACAAAACCCCACCTTGACCATGACTCTTTTCTGCCAATCAGCCAAATCGCAGAGCAACCGAAGATCATGATTCCGATTTGTGCGATCACTTGCCGCCCTCCTGCTATGTTGTGACCCACTCGATAAGCGCGTCGACTATCGGTTTTGCGTTTTTGTCGCTCGCCCATCCAGCTATACCCACGAACCCGTCGCTGTTAAACGACACCGCCTCTCGCCGTTTCCACTGGTCGGTTTTTATCTCGATGAAATTCGGATTTGCTCTTGGCCGGGCGAGCCTGGCTGTCCCCCTGTAATATTCGGGTTGGCGGATGCGCCTGCTGATTATCTTGCGTAGTTTTTTTATATCGTCCTCGTCAACCGGCCCGGGGCCAACCCCAGCACGCCTTAAAGCCTGCCTTGCTTCTCCTCTTGTCACTGTCCGCCTCCTATTTTCGACCTAACAAACGCCGCGTTACCCTCTATCCTCGCCTTCGTCCTCTGGTTCGCCACAGCCGTCAGATCCTCACTGTGACACATCACCCAAAACCCCTGCTTGCCCTTCTCGCTCAAGCACACTACGGGTATTTTCCCCTCTTTCTTGGCCTTTCCTGCGGTGTCCCGCCACAGGGTTACAGCACTGTGAACCTGTCGGTATTTCGTTTCAACAAACAGCACCGGATGAAGCGAATCAGACCGGCCATGCTTCCCATTGCCCCCTGAGAGGGGGTTGCGCTCAGCCCCGAAAAACCGGGCTATCTTGCGTTCGATGTTTTTCCATGTTTTTGATGCCATCACGCCTCCGCCTTGCTGTTTCTTTCTTCTGGGTCGTGTATATATGCCTCACACCACCCCTGATCCCATTCGACATGGTCGTTTGATTCGGGGTGGGCGTGGGGATTCTCACGTCTCGGGATATTGCCGAGGTAAGCCTTAACCCCATCTTCGAATGCGGAAATATTCCCCCTCATCACACCTCCCTGTACGCCACAACATCAGCGCCTACCCCGTCGACATTCCAATCGATCGCACCAGATGGCACAGGGATTCTCGCCTCAGAACCATCCGCGAATTTCACCAAAACCTTGCCCTGCGGGCAGGCATTGGCGGGGTGCCAATGCTTCCACCCCGCCTCTTTTTGCTCTTTTGTGAAAATCGGTACGTTGTAATAACCTGGCCCCACCGCTTGTTCACCCATCACACCTCCTCCCTCGCAATCTTCAAATACTGCTCCCGGCAAGCTTCCGTACTGCGGAAATTCCCGTGCTCTGCGTTGACCGCCGCCATAACCTCTACCCACTTCATCCCGTCGATATCGCGAAAAACCTGCATGTCAAAAAGTTCGTCATCGCTCCATGACGGCATATTCTTTTTTGATGACATAGATCCCCCTATGCAAACAGCTTGAGTTGTTTTTCTTCTTGCCGATCCTCACCCGCGAATCGGCGCTCAAGGTCGTGGACTGTGGCGTAATCCCTAAAACCCCGGTTGTGCCCCGGCATCTTGGCATCCATCTTGAGCATGCGCCCCCAGAGTTCTGGGAAGTGGGCTCTCAACTTCCTCAACTCGCTCAACCTCTGGAGCGGACAACAGAAGCAGGATACCCGGTCAAACAAATCGTAGAGCCCCCCCCACTCGAATCCCTTGTCTTTGCAGTAGGATAGTGCCTGGGCCTCAGTGATCCCATACTCAACAAGTGGAAATCTGCGATTCGGGGCATGTTTTTCCATCGAAGCCGAAACGTTCTCATATCGCTTGGGCTCGTCTACTGCGAACCCGATACACTGAACGACGCCCGGTATAGCCTTTACATAGCTCTTGATGGCATCGACCTTCTGCCGAGTACACCACCGCCGCATTGGGGATGGCCAGCCGTTGCCAGTCCGATGAACTTTGCCTTTAAGTGGCCCCTTCCTTGCGATGACGGGCCGCTCAAACATCCAATAATCAAACGACCTCTCAGGAACCAGTCTCACAATAGGCACATCCACCATCGCCTCAAGTTGGTCTAAGTGGGTGTGCATTGCCGGAAACTCCCACCCGGTGTCAAAGAACACAGCCGAATGGATCTCCTCCCCTCGCTCCAGCATCATGAGAAGCATGGCGGTACTATCCTTCCCTCCAGAGAGAGAAACGATTTGATTCGTCATCACACACACCCCCAAGTTCTTCCATCAAGCGCCATCTTGAGCGTATCAACGTGACACGTCAGGCCGTGGGCCTTGCGGAACCGCTGGGCATAATCCCTCTTTGTCCCGACACCATCCCACCCGATCCTCAACTCACGAACCAGGGCAGCGGTGAGCACGGTGTTATTTCGCCCACCCTTGGGCTTCACGGAAACGCCGATGTAGTGCAGGATTTGGCAGACGCCATCCCTGGACAAGCCCAACTCTTTGGCTGTCTCCTTCGTCGTTCCAAGGGACTGATATGTTTTGTGGACCATCTCGGTGATATGCTTAAAGCCCGCGTCGTGCACATCAGCCATCCATGCCGCTTTTTGTTTCCAGGGCCTTGCGGCGTCTGATGCTGCGTAGTTTGGGGTCATGATGCCTCCATCTGGTTGTATTCCGCCACAGCCTCTACCTCGCCCGCCAAAACCAAAAACATCGCCGCCACACAGTCGGGATACTGCCCATTCCCAATCGCCTTCAGGCGGTTTGTGCGGTTCTTCTGACCCGATGCCACCCGTGGGATTCTTGGGTGGGGATCTTCCGACGGGTCAAGCCATACGAGTCTTGAGATAGGGGTTAAATTGCTCCAACCAAGAGGCCAATGCATGAGCCATTCGACCCAGAATGCGCTGAGCTGGCCGACAGTATTCCTGTCCATATCCACTGCTCCGCTAATGATTCCGATTTGAGCAGTCAGCGTTTCCTGCTTGCCCTTATCTCGAAACCGCCGCGCCTCTGCCCCGATTGATGCTCTTTTGGCCCCATCCTGAGTTGTGGGCGTGGCGTAAGTCTGAGCCTCCCAATAACTCGGCCTCTTCCCACCATTCCCGGCAAACCTCGCCTGCTCCATATCCCCCATGGTCATCATGGAGTTTGTGGGGGTGGGAAATTTGACCGCAGTTTGAGGGTTAATACCTCCTTCACCTCGCTTGCCGGGGCCCGTGTGGCATGATGCCGTAGGCGTAGGGAACTTGACTGCCGTCGCCAGCCCGTCGCCTGCTTTTGACGAGACCCCCTTGCGGTTATGGTTGCCACACAGGGTTGGGGTGGGCCACAGCCCTTTCGTTGTCATCTTCGCCTGATTCTCAAGCCCCACCTGGCGCTTGCTCCCATCAGGCATCCTGCCGGTCGGCGACATCTCTGAAGGGTTGCTCCTACCACCCCTCGGCACATCTGGGGTAAGCCAATATCCATTCCCGGCCCCGCTTATGTTTGGCTCCCATTTGGGCCGCCGATAGATCTTGCCATCGCGCATCGTACCCGATTTCGGCCAGCTCCCCGAAAATGGTTCGGATATAGGGTTTAGTAAAGAGGCCTGGGACGTTCTCCAGCAACGCGAATCGCGGTCGTACGACGCTAATGCAATCTCTCGTTTCCGGCCATTTATTGCGGGGGTCGGATTCAGCCCCGCCTTTTCCAGCAACAGAGAAAGGCTGACAGGGGAAACCGGCGGTAATGACGTCAACCATTCCCTGATATTGCTCGGCAAACCCGTGGCGCAAGAATGCCTTGATATCGCCATATATTGGGGCAGGATCAATAAGCCCGTCCTCAATCCTCTGTCGTAGAACCCTCTGCGGGTAATCTTCCCACTCGACATAGCCAACAATGCGGTGACCGAGCATAAGTTTAGATGCAATGATCCCCCCCCCACCGCCTGAAAATAAGCTGAGTTCATTCACCCTTATCCCCCTGTCCGAGTTTCCGTGTCACATCTCCAATCAACCCCGCCAATGCCCCCGGGGCCGCGATTGCCTTTGCGCTGTCAACTCTCCGGTGCGCCTTGTATGCGCCTGCGAAATTCCGCAGGAACCAATCCCGCTGGTCTTCTTTCGTGGCGCAGATTGCCTTCCACCCCATCTCGGACACGATCTGAGCCGTCAGGGGGTCTTCGTAGCTTGCCGAGCCATAAACACCCACCTTGCCGATGGAATCCCAAACACAAAGCGCCTGGGTCATGGCCTTGTCCTCAACTGAGCCCTCGATGGCCTCAACAAAATCTGCAACAGTGGGCATGGTGGTGTATTTCCGGGTGCGGGCGATCTGGAGAGCTGCGGCTTCGATGTGAGAGACGTGATACTGAGAGAGAGCCTGGAACATAAACCCGATTGTCGGTGCGCTGACCTGTGCGCTGTAGTTCTGGGCCACAGCCATCATGATCGTAGCGAATTGGGGTTCGTCATGCTGGTCCATCGTTCCTCCTCAAAAAATCTTCGGCGGCTTTGGTATTGGCTTGCAGGAGCTCGTCGCCTTGGAGTCGTCGGCCTTGCCTGGGCGAGGTATGCGCCTTGGGGTTTTCATAATTGCCGTTGTAGACTTTTCCCCAATTCTCCGGGCCACAGATCCAATCGAGCGAAGCACGGAACGGCTTCTCGGTTCTCCCCATCAGGAAATCGCTTTCACGGATGTAATCAAGAAAGCCGGCCCAAAAGCCCATAGTCTGAGCCTCCTTGTCGCCATTCCACCGCGCCCTGATTTTCTTTTTCAACGGGTCGCCCATTTTCTTGACTTGCGGGAGCTCTGGCATCTTCTCGTTCCACAGGGCCACAATGTCGGCATAGGGGCATGGTGGTGTCTTGGGCTGGGGTGGTTCTGGCTGACCGTCGTCCGACTCGTCGGACAAAGTCTTTTCTTTCAGGTTTCCGGAATCAGGATTCAGAGAATCAGGTATCAGGATTCCGGTATCAGGAATCAGCCGGGCTCGACCATGCCCTGGTTCGTCTTGGGTCTGTCCTTGGTCGGTCCTTGGCATATCCTTGGACGGGTCTTGTCCTTGCTTTTCATCTTCCGGGTCCGTCCCTTCCCCTTCATGGGCGGGCCTTCTCTCGGCATCATCGGGATGTGGCGGGATGGTTGACGGCTTCTCCCTCCTGTGGGGGTTCTGGTGTGATCGGAATCCGGGGATCCAGATGTATTTCCTGTCGGCGGCGATGTATCGCTTGATAAGATTCGCGCCACTCAGCTCACCCAAGAGCTCTTCGGAATCAACGTTGTCTGCCGGGAAAACTTGAATTTTAATCTTCTTCGGGCGGTCTTCGAGGTAGCCCGCCCGGTCAGCTAAGCACCACAGGCCAACAAAGAGGAGTCGCGCAGGAAAGGAGCACTCAACTAATTCCTCGTTATGAAAGAAACCCGGCTTTATGTTTCGTGATCTCATTTACCTTCTTTTACCCTCCTTGCTGCAATGACCATCTCGCCTACTCTCCACCCCAATCTCCCACCCTCCCAAACAACCCACAGCGGCCACAAGCAGGCAGCAATATACACAGCGATGACCGATAAAGCGGCGTCCCTGCGGTGGGTTATGTAGCAGTTCGCGAAAGCAAACCTGAAGCGGTAGAAGTAGAAGAGAGAGATATAAAAACCGTATTTCCAAAAGTTAAATTCGAATACTACTTCGTACCACTTCATAGGTATTACAATTCCTTATTTTCCAGACACCCACAGCCCGCTTTTACAATCTTAACCACCACCGTTCCGTCCCTCTCATGGTCTGCATACCACTCCACGCTTTCACTACATTTTTCACAGACCATTCGGCAGGGGATCGGGATCTCGATGTCAACCATGACGGGCTTGCCTTGCACATCGATTTCAGTCTCACGGATCGTGATGAGCTCGGTGTTGCCGGGGTGGGTTCTCCCACCATCTTTCTTTGTATCCACGAACAACCTCCCTCCAATTTTCGCCGTAGGTTTGCCAGAACGTTTCCCGGCCCATGTCGTGCCGTAATTTATGGCATGTGTAGCAGAGCGGGACCGCCTCATCGTCCGGGCCCTTGGTGCCTGTCCCTCGCCCCTGGAGTGTTTCGTGGTGGTGTTGCGCCTCTCCCTCGCAAATATGACAGGGGAGGCCCCGGAACCATTCACAGCAGGCCTTTGACCGGTACGGCATCGCCTTGGGACAGGCGAAGTCGGACCAGTTGACGCCGGGTCTCTTCACCTCACGCGAGCCCCCTTTGCCTGAGTTCTTTTTCAAGCTCACCTTTCGAAATCCCGAGCCACCCGGCGTGGAGCCCCAAGGCCCCATCCATGAATTTGTTCATCTCCAGGTGCTTCAGGTTCTCGAAAGCGATGGAGCGAACATGGATGATGACCTTTTCGCCAATCACGGCAACCCGGTTGGGATCCACAAATCGGAGACCAACCCGCGTGTGCCAATCCACTGCCTCTCTACTATTCAGCTTGGGATCAGGTGAGTTTTCAGCCACCGCGTTGCAAGATGCCCAATACATCCGAAGCTGCTTGAGGCTTCGGGCATCTCGAAACTCTGTGAGTTTTCCACGGATAGGCTGGTTGGGCTTGTGGGCTAAACGAGCCTTGCCCTCTTCGGCAAGCGTTGCCGGGGCGTAGACGCCATTTTTGTATACAAGGCCGATCTCGATCACAGGCCTGACTCCTCGATGAAACGGGAGGCCGGGTTTTTGTGCAGCCTGCCGTAGTCGTCCAGCTTCTCTTCCGGCCTGACGGCAAGAATCAGTTGGCTTTCAGCTCTGGTCCAACCGACGTAGGCAAGGCGGCGCTCACTCTCCATCTCATCCTCATTCTTGAGGCCGTGTTTTGAGGGGAGAATCCCGTCATTGCACCCGGCGACGACCACCACGGGAAATTCGAGGCCCTTGGCGGCGTGGATGGTCATGACCTGGACGCCTTCGGGCTCGTCCTCAACACCGTCGCTTATGTCCCGGGTAAGTTGTACGTCGTAAGTGGAGAGCCATTTGAGGTAGTTCTGAATAGGGGACTCATCGCATGCAGTGCCTCGAATGTGTGGTTCGGATAAGCCCCAGGCCTTGGCAAATGTCGCGATGTCAGTGATGCCGAAAAGCGATTGACACCAGAAGGCGAAGTGATCGATTGCCGCGTCAAAGTCCATGTGGCCGATGTTCTTAAACGGGTTTACTTTCGGGTCTGATTCAAACCACACCTGAAACTGGCCCTTACCCTCCTGCACAGCCTGAAGGCGGATACTTGAAAGATCTGACACGCCAATCAGGTCCTTGATAAGCAGGAATGAAAAGTTGTCGTAAGGGTTTACAACCAACTTCAGGAAGGCGTGAAACCTGCGGAACTCCTCGCTGTTGGTGAGCTTAGACTCCTTGCCTGTGTATGTGTTGGGGATACCCTTGGCGGTAAGGGCGTCGGATATTTTGTTGAGCAGGGCATGGTTTCGGGCGATGATGGCGATGTCTTCCCACGCCCTTGGGAAAAGCTCGGACACCAAGTATTCACAAATCGCTTCGCTGTCCTGATCAATCGTAACAACCACGGGGTCATTACTTGATGGTCTGGATGGCACCATAGTCTTCGGCAGGCGAGAAGCGTTGTATTCAATCAGCGCATTCGCAGCCCCTACAACTTCAGGGGTGCTACGGTAATTGGTTTCGATTTTATATAGATCAAAGGACTCGGCGTTGTTGACCAGATACTCGGGCACGGCGCCACGAAATGAATAAATGGACTGATCCACATCGGCCACCACGAACAAATCCGCCCCGGTGAGCTCCACAATCTGGTTAACAATCAGCCATTGCAGTGGGTCGTTGTCCTGTGCCTCGTCCACCATGAGGTGGCGGATGTTGATGTATTGGGCGATCTTCGGTAGGAGGGTGCGAAACTCAACAAGAATGGTCCCGTAGGTGAGGGCGTTGTTCTCTCGGCATCGCTGGAGAAATGTCTTAAACAGGTCATACCCTGGGGCGTTCGGCGATGGCCACACGCCGCGCTCGTAGTAGCCAGAGAAAAGGGCGTCCACATCTTTCTTCTTGAGTCCCTTCCTCCAGGACTTTCCGGTGTGGAGACCCAGTTCCATAGCGATTTCTTTCAGAAGAAAATCCTGTTCCCACTGGCTGTACACAGTGATGCGCCCCCGCCGGAGGCCGATCAGCTCGGCAAACCGCTGGATGTAGTTGAGGGCTACCCCGTGCATAGTTCCCATGGTGACACCAAAGGCATCGGCGCCAATTCGCTCTTCAAGGCGGGATCCGATTTCCCCGGCGGCTTTCCGGGTAAAGGTGAAGGCCAGGATCTCAGACGGGTGGACCTTGCAATTTTCAACGAGATGGGCGATGCGCTCAATCAGCGACCGGGTTTTGCCGGACCCAGCCCCGGCCAAGCAAAGGGCTCGGGGTGATTTGGTTTCAACAACTGCGCGTTGTTGGGAGTCGAGGTTGATCATTCAGCACCCCCGATCATGGTGACCTTAAATTTCTTGGGGATGTCCTTCTTGGGGATCGGGTGGCAGGTATTGACGATGACCTGACCCGGGAATTCGGCCAGCTTCTCCAGAGTGAGGCGCATGTTTTCGGTGTCGAGTTCTGCCGCTTCCACCACCAAAAGCTTTGCGTCAAGGGCATGACACAGGGCGGCGTCAAAAGTTACCTTCTGACCGCCAGAAAGCCCGTCATAAGGCACCTTTCCGTTGGGTCCGTCCCACCCAATAAAAACCCCGCTTTCGCCGGCTTCAAACATGGCGACCCCCACCGGTAGGACTTCACCTATCTTTTCGGCGAGTGCCTTGGCTGTGGGTTCGACTGCTTCGCGCTTCTGGTTTTTAAGGTGTTTTTTTGTGGCTTTTAAGCCTGTGAGCCGCTTCTTTTGAGCCTCAACCTCTTGCTGGGCTTTCGCAACCTCTTCGTCGAGACCTTGGGCCTTCACAAAGAGATCCTTCTCGTCGGCGAGCTCTTTTCCTCTGGTTTCGAGCCCGGCGAGCTGGTCTTTCATCATTACGAGATCCATTTATTTGCCACTCCAATTTGAGAGTTCTTTTTTAAGGACCAACTTGGCGGTGCAGACTTTACACCCTGAGGACTCCATGGCGGACAACACCTTACGAAGGGATTCTGCGGGGTAGGAGTCGGGGGTGACACTGTATGTCGGTGTGGTCGTTTCGGGTGAAGAGTCAAGGGTCGGGATTATCCCGGACACATTAGGGGCGGTGGGCGCTTCTGTGCGGATAGAGGCGGGCTGTGTGGGCGCTGCTTCTGTGGCGTCCTTCTTGCTGGCGGCACCTGCTCTTTCTTTCGTCTCCTGCTCCTCTTTCGCCTTTTGGTCGGCGACCGCCTTGGCCGTGGCATCCTTGGCGGCCTTTACTTCGGCCTGGCGGATCTCCTCTTTCTTGATGTCGTCGGCCAATGCCTTGTAATCTCCCCGCACCTTGCCAAGCTCTGTGGCCTTCTCGGCAAGAGTTCCGGCAGGAAGGTTAAGGTCGTGGCGGTTAGAGGATAGCCTCTTAATAACCGCTTCGAGGCTCGTGATCTGTTTCTCGGTAGCGCTAATCTTGTTGGAGTTTGCTTCGATTTCGTCATCGATTGCAGCTACGTCACCCGCCGGAGGGAACAATGAGAACAGGGTGTCGATCTTCTTAGTGTCGGAGAGTCCCATGAACGACTTGGCGACATCGAAAATGTTCGGGACTCCTGCCCTGTACATCTCAGCAGGGAACCCGTCTTTGCCCACGTTTTGCTGGTTCGCCCTGAATCGCTGTGTTGCCCCAGAGGCAGTAGGGGAAAGCCTCCGCTCCAGCTCGACGCCACCACAAGTGATGGATACGGTCAAAGGGCCTTCGGCGGGGCCGTATGCCTTGTAGATATCGCCGGGTTTCTTAGCGCTGGATCCCCACGGGATGTATCCCATGGTGGCAAGGGCGATGGCCTGGGCCCTGGACGACTTACCGGACCCGGTCGGGCCGACGTAGATTTGGTGCTGAGCCAAGGGTTCATCTATTATCTGGCCCTTGAGGCCTTTGGCCTTGATGTGTGTGATTGGGTTCATTGGTCCTCCGCATACTGATCGGCGAGAGCGCTGATGGTTTTGTAAACAGCTTCCGCCTCTGCCACGGTCGTCGGCTCGCCGTGTTGCTCGATGGCTAAGGCGTACTCTTTTTCAAAAAAATCCGCTGCAGCCCGAAGGTTTGCGAAGACCTTCTCTTCCTCGGGGGTTCGGGTGGGGGCTACCTGGGCGACGACTTTTTCTTTCTCGGGTTTTACGGGCGCCGGAGGCTCTTCGGTGGCGGGTTCACTTTTTTGGGGGGCGATGTCGATAACATCGGCTTGGTCTTCGGGGTCGGTGGCTGCCTCCATGGCGCTGAAGTTTGCGTCCTCGGTAGTGCGCTCTTTGCCTGTCTTTAGCTCGATAGCACCGGCTGCAAATGACCCGGTATCGCCTTCGATCATATTGACAACACGGTCTTGGAGGGCTGAATACTGACTTGAATCCCACTTAATGATGCTGCCGTTCATGGGTCGCCAGCATATGACCGAGATTGACCACTCGGGACCAGGCGCTTTCTGGATACCGCTGAGGTGCTTCAAGGAGTTTCGCTTGGCGAAGGTCTGTGCAAAGTCAATGGCCTTTTTCTCTCGGTTGAGGATCTGAGAGAACCATGTGAGAGCGTCATCGTGGGCAGTGTTGACCCATAAGCACGTCGCCTCGTCGAAGGGGTATTTTGCCCATGTCCCTCGCTCCTCTGGCTTTGCCATTTCAATCGGGAACAATTTGAAGGCCTGGGGACACTTCTTGGCCTTAGCAAGGAGGTCAATAAGACGGTACGCTGGGGCGTCGTAAATGGTTGTCCAATCGGAGACCTGCGGGATCCCCTTTGCCGAATGCTTAAACGCGGTGGCCCTGGCGTGGACCGCGACAAGCCGCTTGCTTTCAGGGTCTCTCTCCACAAAGGGGTTCTGCTTCCATTCCCCATTGACAAGAACCTCCTTCGGAAAGATACAAGAGGCCCCGGCCACATCAGCCCACACCTCATACCCTTGGGCCGATATGACAAAGGGGCTATTAAATGCGGGCTGAATCAGCGTGCCCATATCCTTGGATAGATAAAGCCCCTGCTTGTATGCTTGGATTTCGCCCTGTTCGTCTCGAAGCGCAAACACTTCGTCAGTCCCAAGGGCGACTGTTTGCTGATTCTTGATATCCCCGATCCACCGTGCAATAAGCTGCATGTCGTCGGGCGCGGCCTCCATCATTCTGGAGATCGCCCCACTGATATGTGGATCTGTTGTGATTGCTGGTAAATTCACCCTTCTCTCCTTTACGTTTGCTTAACCGAAAGCTCAGCCTCTAAGTCCTGACTCGCCCTTACGGGCCCTTAACCACCCACCAACCCACAGCGAGCCCCCTGCCCATTATTTTGTCACCAGATTGTTGACTCCCGGCCAATAAATCTGACAAGCAACTTACGTCACACAAAGCTATATCCCCCTGTAATTATTATAGTTGCGGCAATTGTGTCTTATATCGGTGTTTCAAAAAGAAAGATTGACTGTGAAAACATAGTTTTAAAAGCTGTTTATACACTTGAAAGGGTTGACATATAGTCAACCCTGTTTTAAATTATATCCAGTTCATTGATATCAACACCGAAAATCTCGGCCAATTGTTTGGCGTAGGGCAGTGAGACTCCACGGCTCTTACTGTTCCATTTGGAGATGGTGGTCTTCGTCTTTTTGGGTTTAAGGAGCTCTCCGAGGGCTTCGTTATTAAGCTCGTTCTCATCCATCAGCTCTCTAAGCGTCTTCTTTTTAATCTCTTTTTTCATGAGTGGCCTTTTTTGAGGTGTCGTTTTGACCATATTTGACATGGCGTTGACTTTTTGTCAACGTCCAATAACCAAAAAAATTGAGGGGTTTTTTAAATGGTTAATATAATAGAGGAATTATCGCTTAAAGAGATTGGCGAGAGAATCAAGGTGGCACGGGAATCGCGACGGATGACAATGATAGAGCTGGGCATGAACCTTGGGCGATCCACACGGGACGCTGGGGCCAGCTATGTAAAGCACCTCGAAAACGGAACACGCAAAACCTTAAAGGAAGCTGAACTGGAAGGTATCATTGGATATTTTGGGATATCCAAAGAGGAGTTTATTGAACTTGCTCCCCTGGACAAAGCCAAGCACACTGACATCAATCCTCTATATATTGCCGTCCCCGGTATAGAAGATCTTATCGCAGCCCTCGGCCTCGCGCAGAGAATGGGGGACCCCGCCATGGGCAAAATAGTTCTCGGGCACATTAAAGACCAAATCGAGAAGTCTATCACACTGTAAATATTAAAGATTAAAGCCCCACTTAAAAGGCCCTGCTAAAATTTAGCAGGGCCTTTTTTATGCTTTAAAATCAGTATGTAATGACCTAACGCCAAATAAACATCATTTCAGAGTTGACTATATGTCAAACCCATGTCATCTTGAATCTAAATCGAGGATGACATTCCCCCCGACACTCCCCCCTACTCGCCCCAGCATCCCCCTCGATGGACTCTAATCAAGAGGCTCACGACATGCATAAAATTTACAAAATCACCTCGCTGGCTCCGCAAAACCTCAAATCTGCGCTCAGCAAAATGCCCATGCCTCACCAGATCGTAAATAACCTCGGCTGCCCTGTGTTTATCAGCCCGGACAGCAACCACGCTGTGCTCTTAGAGTCTTGTCCCCGTCACCGTACCCATGTAGCAACCGGCTGCAAGTGCCCGACCTGCGCACAAGCAGCACTTATAAGGAGGCAAAAGTCATGACCGCAGCCACCGCATACAAGATGGAAAACACCATGGGCCATATCCCTTGTTCTACCTCTCCTGTTGACGCCAAGATCTACACACTCTCTCCTCCCACCGCGAAACCCCGACCTACTCTGATGGATGATCTCAAACACGCCGAAGCTCACTTTGGCCCTCTTATCCCCCATAACGCGGAGCTGGATCCGCGCCCACTCAAGGAGGTGATTGCCACATCAAGACTCATGAACCTGTAAACGCGCACACAACTCCCAGGATCAGGAGCCCCTCCGTCTGGGAGCTTTGGAAAACACCAAGTTGTCTTTGATGTTGACGGGCCGGGGGTAAGGGCTCGGCCCGTTAATAAAAGGAGAGAGAACGATGGCAAGCAGAATTGTCGAAAGGATTGAAACCCCACTGAATCTCGCAGCCGTGCGAGAAGTTATTCCCGATGCCAAGACAGCGACCGAAGGCATTCACCGAATGATGACGGAAAGAGGGTTCGCCGTGTGTACCGTTGTCCGGATGGTCAAGGCATACGGCGGCCAGCTCTATGAAAAACAGGTCAAGCATTACCGGGCACAGACGGGCATCGCCAGGGTTAATAAAGAGGTGGTGCGGGATTACGAAAGGCTTTGCAGTTGCTGCGGGCTTCAGCCGCGCAAGGGCCGGTTGCTGTGCAGCCAGTGTTTCTCGAATGCCCCCACCGACGCACCGGGGCAGCAGATCTGTATTGGTCCCTCTATAACGGGACACGCGGCCTGGGCGTCATGAAGACCCCACAAGCCGCCCTCAAAGCCTTTAAGAACAGCGGCAAGCTGACCGAGCGCATCGAGGCCGCCCACCGGATACAGGCACAGCGCTATAACGAGGCCGCCGAAACTGGCCGCCTGGTTGATGCCAACGACCCTTATTGCTCGATCTGGGGAAATGATTGGCCGGTGTGTAAGGGGTGCCCTTTCGGGCCGGGATGTGAACTGTTTTACCGGTGGTGCGGAGAGGGCCCAGAAATCAAGAGAGTGATTGCGATCCAGATTGCTGGGATCGCGTGTGAACAATAGGTGCCAGATGGCTAAGATTTACCAGTTTCCGAACCAAGAAGTTGATAGCGAAAAAAGAAAGATAGCCGCCGAAGAGACAAGGCGTGCGATCCGACGACTCTACAAGGAGGCCAAGGGCGCCTTTCGGCGAATAGACGAATGGCCGACAAGGTGGGAAGAAAAGCAGCCCTGACACAAGGAGATATCAAATGCTCATCAAAGCAATGATCATCTCCGCAATCCTGACACTTCCGCCACCGCCCATGGACGCACCATGGGCACGACTCCCCCACTATTCCGCAGTGGTGGGCGAGCGGCGAAAGGATACGCCAAAGAAGACGCGGCAGCGCATAGACAGATGGCAAGTCGCTGCCAGCGGTAAACAGATTTCCCTCCCTGGCACTCAGGGGTCAGCCCACGACTTTGGATCGTGCAAGCTGCATCCCGCACCAGCGACTTTGGCGGGTCAGGATCGCGGGAAACATCATCTAATAAAAAAGGCCCGGCGCATGGCCGGGCCTTTTATGGAGACACCATGAACCCCAAACTTCTCAACCCCATCACAATCTCAGAAGCGGTAAAAGCCCGAGGCGGTGTGATCTTCGAAAACCCCGCAGGCTATGACCTCAACATCGTGGGCATCCGCTCAGACGACATGACGGCCAATACCTTTAATGATTGGCTGACCGTCTTCTACAAACTTAAGGGACAGTGGGTTTTCTTCGCATTCCCTGCCACCACCGACCCTGGCCTGTACTGGCGCGAAAACCCCATGAATGTGAACGGAACGGCCATCATCGTGCCGGGGCAATACCGGGGCGCATACAGCCTTGGACTGCATCAGAAATATAACGCCCTCCGGCAAACCGGGGAACTCACCGTCTGGCGTGATGCTGACAAAGATCAGGCACTCGACATGAGCCTCGATATCCCGCAAGAGACCGGCCACTTCGGCTGCAACATCCACCGGGCAAGCTACCACATCAGTCATCGCGTAGATAAGTGGAGCGCTGGCTGTCAGGTGGTTCAAGATCATACCCATTTTAAGTTTTTCATGGCGCTGTGTGAGATGGCCGCTGCGTCCTTTGGCAACTCGTTTACGTACACCCTCATCACCGAAGGGGACCTGCAGGTATGAACCTTAAATCAATCATCACAAAAGTAGGCACCAGCCTGTTCCGCGAAGCCGTCCCGGGTGGTGGCTTGATCCTCGATACGGTCAACGCGTTTTTGCCCAAAGATAAAAAGCTGGGTGCCGACGCCACCGGCAAGGATATCGAGGACGCAGTGAACACACTCCCGCCAGAACAGCGTGCCATGGTGCTCACTAAAGAGTACGACGTGGAGATTGCCGGCATTGAATCGTGGACCAGCATCCAGCAGTCCCACAGCGAGGCCGATCAGTCTGGGCACTCAACCCGCCCCGAGATCGCCTTGGCCATGGCTCGGGTCGTCGCATTTGCCATTATCGCTGTGGTGTCCATTTGGACTGTCGCTGTCTACCGGGGCAATGTCGAAACACTCAAGGTTCTCTCCGACTCCAGTATGTTGATTTTTACCATTCTCGCAACACCCACAGTGCTCCTGCGATCCTACTTCGGACTCAGAACCAGGGAGAAAACCGAACAAACCCGTGCTGGTGCGGGTGTCGTGCCGCCATCAAACCCAATCGCAGAGATGATTGGGGCCTGGCGGTCAAAATGATCAAAGCAATCCTCGCCGCCCTCGCCATCTCCATGGCTGACGGCATCGTAACGGCCTTGGTGATACTGGCGGCGATTTATCAATGGGGGTGACCCATGGAACAGCACAAGGTGGACATGAGCTATATCGGTTGGGCGGTGTGCATGGTTATCGGGATCATCATTTTCATCATGAGTAACGGAGTCAAATTGTTATGAAGTTTATCGACTACCAATCAATCGCCGCGAGTACCTGTCTGCCTGAGAGCTACTACCCTGAGTACCTGCGCCCCGAACTGCTCTGCGAGGCGGGTGAAATCAGCGGCCAGATCAGCAAGATCGTCCGCAAGGATCACGACATAGACGTGGCCTGCCCTCTCATCGCCAAAGAGATTGGGGATGTGCTGTGGACCGCAAGCATGTGGGCACTGCTCAAGGGTATTAACGTCGAGGGCCTTGCCCTTGTTCGATACTCAGCCTACCCGCCCAATATCTCAATTTCGTACATGGAGGAGGTTGCCGCTGACATCATGATTGATGCAAGTATTTTTCGCATGACCCCGTCCCGGACCCAGCTTGAGGCCCTGCTCCGTCGCCTCGAAATCCTTGCCAACGCCATCGGCTACTCCATGCATCAAATCGCCTTGATGAATCAAGACAAACTGTCTTGGCGCAAAGAGGAGGGGAAGATCCAGGGGGCCGGTGATGTGCGCTGAATCGCTTTATTGCACGGGCTGTGGAATTCAAATCCTGGCCTACTTAGACCTTGGCGCCGTGATTGAGGTCACAGTCACCCGCCCTCACCTCGTTGGTGTCCCTGCGGTGGGCTCATCCTCAACCTACGCTGTTGAGCACCTTTGCCGGAACTGTGCCGATGAAGACGAGGTAGACATTATGATTGATGATGGGGGGGGGTGCTGACCGATGAGCAAACCGTCTTACATGGAGCTGTATCAGGCGCAAGGAGGAGACTGCTTTTACTGCGGCGCGCCCATGGGCCCTGACCGGAGTAACGCGCCACACCAGATGGGATGGACCACAGACCACTTTGTCCCCAAATGCAGGGGCGGTCAGTCACTCAACAAAAACCTCGTCCTCTGCCACGCCATCTGCAATATGCGAAAGGGCGGCAGATGGCCCACGAAAGCCGAGATCACGAGGTTCCACAAATTATACACCCGCGTCAAAAAGCGCCGTGCCCGAATAGCACATATGGAGCGCGAAGCAAGGAGGGAAGCGTCATGAAGCCACTCGTAAATGTATCCGAAAATCAAGCCCCATGCGGCGTTTGTGACGCATCCGACGATGAGCGCCACTATTACCATGTGACAAGCCCGGACGGGCGCATGCAGGCTGAGTGGGTGGTTTGTGAGGCGTGTCTGTATGAGATCTTGCTGCCTTGGTATCCGGATGTGGAGGAGGATGCAGCGCCATGAGTACCAAGCCCCGCAAGTCATGGCCGCCAATTGGCAAGCTCCGGCTCTTTACCTTAGAGCAAGGCGAATACATCAAGCGGATGTGCCGAAAATACTCCGATGCCGAGCTGGCCGAGCGGATGAATAAGAAATTCAAGACCACCTTCAAGGCGTCGCAAGTCGCATCGTTTATCAACAATCGAGGGTTTCAGACAGGCAGGGATACCACCTTCAAGAAGGGCAACCGCCCCTGGAACGACGGAACCAAGGGGTATCGGTTGACGAGGGCGAATAAGACATCGTTTAAGAAAGGCAATTACCCGACCAGCGCAAAGCCCGTAGGCTCTGAGCGCCTTGATAGGGACGGGTATATATATGTAAAAACGAGCAAGATAAACCCCAAGACCGGTCGCCTGTGGTGGCGTTTGAAACACGTCATTTTGTGGGAGTCGCACCACGGCCCCGTACCGCCCGGCCACAACGTCCAATTTATTGATGGTGATCGCACAAGAATTGAAATCGAAAACCTGGAGCTCATCAGCAAGGCAGTCAACGCCCTGCGCAACAAGATGCGGTACTCCAGTTTCGAGCCGGAAATCAAGCCACTTATAACGGCAATCGCTAAGATAGACCATGCAACATACAAAAGGAGGAAAGACAAAAATGGGAAACAAGCTGACAAACCTGAACAACATTCTGTTCGCCCAGCTCGAAAGGCTTAACGACACCGATCTGAAAGGCGAGGCGCTGGACAGGGAGATCACACGATCTCAGGCAGTATCGACGATTGCCAAAGAGATCACCGCCAACGGCAATCTTGTCCTTAAAGCGCACATCGCCGTTGCAAACAAGATGCTGCCGGACGAGAAATTGCCAACCATGATTGGGGGCAGTGACAATGCGGAGTAAGGAAAACCCACACGAGGAATCCGACCCCTGGGAGACGTGGGCCGAACTCTATCTGTAAGGAGGCCTGATGGCGACCAAGTCAAAACACGAAGCCCTCACCCGCGACCAGCGCATCAAAATAACCCGCGCCCTCCTCTGAGGCTACACCACACAGGCCGCCGGGGAGCGGTACGGACTATCAAAAAGCGGGGCGCATTGGGTGTACGAGCAAACCATCAAGAGCATGTTCCTTGACCATGAAATAGAGGGCGTTGAGACCCTGGCCGACTTCAGGCGGAAATGGAAGGCGGTCGGCGGCCACTGCCTCAACCTCTGAACAAACGTCCAGTAAAAAAGGGCTGAAAGGCCTTTGAATAGGGAAATCTTAGGATGGGAAAATATACAACCATACTGATCAAAGAGAAAGTTGTCCCGCCCAAACTATACCCTGAAGAGCTGATGAAGTTTGCGCCTATTGTCACGGGAATGGTTACAGGCCGCAGGCTTATCCAGTTTATCGGGACCAATTATTTTTGCTGGAAGATACGTCGGGGTGGGACCTGCTCGCCATACCAAGCATACAGCGGATTGATCCATCTTAAGCCTACAGTCAAACAAAACCGCTGCTTTATCTGTGAAGGCAACCACCTACCGGATGAGTGTCCGAAGAGGGGGAATTGATGAGGGAGCACATAACACACCTATACATCAAGCTCTTCGGGATACTTGCTTAGGTTTGACGCTTTCTTGGTTGGCCACCTTCTCGAGGGCACCAACAATAGCGGCACCAACAACAAAAAGAGTCCCGATAACAAAAGTCAGCAATGCCAACGCCTCGTGGATAGCTCCTTTTGATACGGCCCACATTCCACAACCAAATAGATATGCCAAGGCACCTAACGCCCAAAATACAGTGGTCATATAGCTACTCCTTTGTGGGGTTGAAAACCTGAGAAGACTTCTTGAATATCTTAATAGCTTCGTTGATTTCGACGTACTTAAACAATTCATCCACGAGGGGCAGCCCCGTGAGTTTGTCAGAGGGTTGATTTATGAAATGGGCCTGCAACCCGCCCTTCCCCGTGTACCCGTTCTGCTCTGCGGCTATGATTATCCGGGTTAACGTCTCATGTGCGAACACCTCAAACAGGTAGCTATCAGAGCTATAAACTTCATTCAGAAGGAGGGAAATAAAATTACGTATTTCTGAATAGTCGATTTCGGCGGGCTTAGCTTTGGGAGATTTACCCATCTACTCGCCTCCGCTTATGGTGGGTCCAAGGTCACGGCCTTGCGCACCGTCCAGATTTCATGAATGGAGCCCGGTAGACGGATCTTGATTCGGCGATTCGATTTTTTGGGATAGGTTACGAAGACCTTAACGCCGGCTTTAAGGATGAGGATCTTCTTGCCATCATAAAGCTTCTTTAGCGCCACATAGTCGCCCGAATCTTTGTAATCTACCGCCCTTTCGAGAATCGCCCTTGAGGGTGACGCTATATAGCCCTTCTTTGTGACCCCCGGCAATTCAACGGCGGCCGCACAGGGCACCACCGCGACACTGAAAACCAAAACAACAGCAACAGAAATAGCAAATCTCCTTAACATGCCATCACCTCGCACTAAGTAAAATTGTAATATATTATCAACAGGATATCACAAGGCGATGTCGAGTGCGACTATAAAATCAGAAGGAGGATGGGCCGTGCTTGATAGGCTTCGCAGAGATAATGATTTCGCGGTCATTGAAGGGATGGATGATAAGGCGACGATGGACAACACCGCCGGGGATTTTAACATGAGCTTTAAGGGTACGCTCAACCCCGTCACGGAGAACCAGCGTGATGGCATCGAGGAGAGAGATGAGGGCATGTTTCGAGACAATGATCTTGTCGAGGCGAGCGCCAACCATGCGGGGGGCCAGTTCGTTGGCTTGTCTCCAGGCGCGAAGGACCACCCCGTCTGCGCTGACCACATACGAGTTGTGCCATGCCCGCCCCTCTCGGATGCGGGCAAGGGAAATAAGGAGGCCGGCTACTTGTCGTTCACCGCCTTCTTCCCAACCGCCAAGCCTTTTGGGTTTCTTTTGTCGCTGGTTTCAACCAGCGTCTCTTTGACGCCCTTGATGTACCCAATCGTCCTATTAAAGGTGGCTTCCGACACCATTTCAATCTCCAGCAAATCACAATTGCCGAGATATGCTTCTCTCTTGTTTTTGAATTGGGTGACCAGATCGGCATGCCTTTTGGTGACTTCGTCAAGGGTCTGGGTTACTGGCGCTACTTTTTTAGCATACTTCTCCCCCACCCCCTCCAGAAGCCAACCGGCACGTATCCCGAAAAGGTGCTCGATAGCGAGGGCATGCAGCTTGGTAAGGGTAGTCTTTCCCATCTCCAAGTGAGTGATATTATTCCTCTTCAATCCGAGCGTCTCGGCCATCTGGGCTTGAGTAAGATCAAGCTCTTTGCGGATCTCTTTTAAACGATTATGCGCCATGGCTAATTTTTTAACTTTTTCCTTGACTCTGTACGCTAATATATTAACATCAGGATCAAACAGGGTTACAGAAAAGGCAGACAGAAAAAGGTGATACATGAAAACAGAAAAACACCCTCCAAACAACTGGACAGGCGACCAGATCCGCAAGGCACTGGCCGAGGTGGGCATCACCCCCGCCGGAGTTTCAAGGGATCTATTGGTGACCCGCCAACACGTCCACCACGTAATTGATGGCAAGTCGGTAAGCGACCGCACCCGCCGACACATAGCCCGCTGTATCAATCGGGATGTTTCTGAGCTCTGGCCCCAAACCTACCTATTAAAGAGGGACCCGACCAGGGTAGGTCGTCCCCGCACCAAGGGATTGTACCCTGATCGCACTTAACAATACAGCTTAAACTTTGAAGCTGTATTTAACCAAGGAGGACACCATGCGACAACAGGTCAACATGCACGACACCGCCCTTGTCATCACCGACGCAAACGGGAACCCGGCGACCACATCTTTGAAGGTGGCGGAGCGGTTTGAAAAAGAGCATCGCCATGTACTCCGTGATATCGAAGCCCTTGATTGTTCAGGGGATTTCACTGAGTCCAACTTTGGGCTCAGTGAATACAAGGACCCCACGGGACGCAACCTCAAGCTCTACATCATGACCCGCGACGGATTCACCTTCCTGGGTATGGGCTATCGAGGCAAGAGGGCCGCCAAGTTCAAGGAGGACTACATAGCCGCTTTTAACGCCATGGAGGAGGAACTCCGAGGCCGCCATGCCTCCGGCAGTTACGACCCCATGGAAATCATCGAGGCTGTCAAAGATGCCTGCAGATCCATCGACCTCGGCCCCTGCGCGTGCCAGGCCGTGGCGCGGGATTTCGGCGTGAGGATCGGAGCCCCCGCAGATCTGCTTCCCCCTCGCCTTGAAAACACCAGCAACCGACCCGCCCTCCCCGCTCCGACCGTGGAGGATCAGAAAGAAACCATCGCGAGCGCCCTTAAAGCTCGCCGCCTCGAATTGGGTCTCACCCCCGCCAAGCTCGCCGAAAAGATGCACCCGGACATAGCCCCTTGGAAGACCGGCCCCACGATCCTGAAAATGGAAGAAGGCAAAGAGCTGACCGAGGAAAACCTCGCCGCCGCCGTTGCTGTTCTTGGCGGGTACACCGCATACCTCACCACCCCCGGTGCCACTGTCAAATTTCTCCCGGTCCCTCTCTCTCTCCTCCGGCGCTTCCCCTCGATCCCCGACCTCCTGAAAGCCCAAGAGTCCCTTGACCACATCAACCAGCCGATCAGCGAGCGCGACCGGCTTGTACCTGCAAAGGTTTTTGCCATCGACGTCCTTGAGGCGTGTGTGGGCTAACAACAAGGCCCCGCGCCTTGATGGGCGGGGCTGGTTAAAAGGAGAAAAGAGCCCATGGAATGTGCATGCGGATTCAGCGGTGGGGTTGATGATTACGCAACCGTGCTGAGCGATAAAGTACAAAAGGCCAGAAAGCCCCACCAGTGCGGTGAGTGCCTTCGAACGATAGAGCCCGGCGAAGACTACCGGGTTGAGAAAACGCTCTATGAGGGGCGCGTCGATACCATCAAGACCTGCCTCGACTGCATCTCTCTCCGGAAGCACCTTTGCGAAGATTATTATTACGGCGGGGTGCGGGAGCTGGTGAGGGAGGGGATTGGGGAACAGGAAGGGGAAGTCTCTGAAAAGTGCCTCGCTCCCCTCACCCCGAAGGCAAGGGAATGGGTATGCGAAATCATCGAAGACATTTGGCGGGATAAGGAAGAGGAGGGGGCGCAGGATGACTGACCAAATCAAAATCGAAGAACTGAAGCTGTTTGTGGGGACGGGGTTGAAAGTGCTTTACCGAGACAAGAAAGAGCATGAGCTAACCGGAATATCTGGCGGCCTGGCTGTACTTGGTAAGGGCGAGAATTGGTTTTACGCCGACCTAACAAATATCAAACCCATCTTCCGCCCCTGGTCCCACCTCAACAAGGAGATCGAGCACAACGGGGAGAAGTTTACGCCTTGGGTACGCAGGGCGTGTTGGGGAGCTTTGGAGCCTGAGTTTTTCGATGCCGATAAGGACGATTTGGGCTTCGAAGAAGCCTTGGAGCTTGCATCATGGCACTTCGACATTTTCAACTGGCTCAACCGCACCGGCCCCGATGGGGAACCGTTGGCGGTGGAGATGGAGTCTGACCATGGCTAAAATCAAAATCAAAGAATTCCATTACTTTGAATGGGAATGCCCGATCTGTAATGCCGACAACACCGAGTCAAGCACTGAGGGCCCGAGTTATTGCGAGTCATGCGGGGAGGCGTTCGAGGAAGAGGACTTTGACGACAGAATTGCAGATGGGATGGAGGGGTGATGGCTGAGAAGATCTTAATCAATGACGACAGGCTGACAGACGACTTAGACCGCATCAGATCAGGGAGTACGCAGGAGTTTTATAGGAAAGGTCTCAAACGGGGGGATCTTGTGCTGGCCTTGGAGCCACCCCGGAAAGAACTGTACGCCGAGCTGATTGACGGGAAGTGGTATTGGGTGAACGGCTGCGCAGAGTGCAACGGAAAGCCAAGGGATTGGATGACATACATCGAGTGCGACAAGCATAACGTCTGCCGCACATGTGGAATCAAGTACGCAGACCTAAAAGAGCCCCCCTGGGGCGGTAAACACGGTTGGCAATGTGTCCCATGCGCAAACAGAGAAAAGGCAGAACAGAAACGCACCGCGCTGAAGGCAGTGGCGGCCAAGGAATACGATGAGTGGGATTACCACGGGACAGATGATGTTGTTTGCCCTCACTGCGGCTCGAGTTATGAGCCGGACTGCGAGATCCCGGAGGGTAAAGAAACCTGCGAGGTGTGCGGCGGTGAATACACAGTTGAGCCCGAATTCACGACCACATACACAACCACGGTTGTCGGCGAGAGGATCACCGAATGATGGACACACGAGACCATACCCCACCCACAAAGGAAGAACTCGACCAAGCCGCCGAAGATGAGAAGCGCATCGAGGCTCTTGAAGCCGATGGCCACCCACCCCACTGCGCAGCCCGTCAGGTTTGGGGCGACGGCGAATGCGAATGTGACCTCTACAAGAAGGGGTATGACCCGTATGTGTGGATGAAGGAGAAGGCCAATGAACCAAGTCATCGATAAAAGAATCCCGATGCCGGATTGCCTTACCAAGAAACCCTTGGTTTTCGGCAATCGGGAGCAGATCTGGGCAATCGAGGATGTGGAAAGGATCGTTGCAGAGGCGAACGAAACCAACGCAGCCGGAGAAACAAAAAAACAATACAGGGTGAGCGTTACCTTCGAGGCGAGTGAATACGTCACGGTATGGGCGCACTCCGAAAAAGAAGCCGAGGAGTTGGCGGTTGATGAGATTGACGACAGCCCTGATCTGGATGTAACGGCCTGGGCGAGCGAGGTGAAAGCTGATGCCAATAAAAACTGAAACCAAACGCCCCGAAAACTGGCTTTGCAGCATATGCGGAACTCGCTTTGCGCTCAAGGAGTCGGCTGAAAAATGTGAGACCCGTCACCATGCCGACACGGATCAGGTCATATGGGCCGGTGAATGCGAAGAGGAAGGTTGCTTCAGCACCACCAGCGCCGAACTCGACAAAAACGGAAACACCCTGGCTCTGTTTTGTGATGAGTGTGGGTGGAGGGAGGAGGGGGATGGATAAATTCAAACTTACATATGATTGGTGGGAAGCCATCTTGGAAATCGATGGCAGCAAAGACACCATCAGGGTGATGGAAGACCAGCTGCTTTTTTGGATGGGTGGGCAAGAGCGTATCGATGACGAGGATGGCGACATCGTGAGGGCCTATCTCAAGATGCTTTGCACTAAGCTGCTCCTTCTGTCCATGGATTGGAATATAGACGGCATCAACCACGCCTTAAAAGAGAGCGAGGGATGGGCGCTTCTCGATGGGTCTTTCGGCGTGAAGCTGGTTTCTGTGGATAGATGGGAGCTGAGTGAAGGTGATTTTTTTATAGAAAAGGAGGGGGTGAAAGCCGATGGCCTTTAAACGGGGCTCTTGCAAGCACCATTCGAGAGGGAATATTTGCGGCGCAGTCCGTTGTCGCGTGAAGTGCTACGGGCACAAAAGAGGCTGTGAATCATTCGCCCCGGGGTGGACAACCACAAAGCCTTCAAGCGCCGGGTTCTATTGGTACAAGCCCAATGGTTGCACTCCGATTGTTGTATTCCACTGCGCTGATACCGTCGACTTCACCGGGTCAGAGGAATCTATGAGGCTCGATGAATTCAAAGACTGTGAATGGCTCGGGCCAATCAAGCCCCTTGAATAGGAGGCGCCGTGGAAAAACAGCCTTTCACCACCATAACCATCAAAACCATCGGCGGCCCCCTGGAGCTCACGGGCCGTATCGTTGGCCGAGAAACCCACGGATTCAACTACGAGAGCGGGAGCTGGGGGCTCAACGACTTAAAGCACCCGGACTACCCCTGCACCCCGGCTAAATTTATCCACTTCACGGAAAAAGGCAGGCGCATCCCGGTCAAGATCAACACGAACAGAATCATTGCCGGGCTGCCGGAATCGCCTGACCAACCCACCACCGAACACGAATAAACCGAAGGAGACCAACACACATGACCACAGAGAAAAAGAGACGGGCCGTCCCCCTGAACCACCTCTCCATCGAAGAGACAGCCAAGATTATCGGTATGTCATGGCGGACGCTCCAAAAAAACCTGATGCCGTACTGGAAAAAGCAGAATGAGTCTAAGCTTGCGATACCCGCTAAGAAACATAACGGCAAGTGGGTGTTCAAAAAAGATGACGTCAAAGCCTATATGGAGGCCGAGTTCGGAGAGACGGTCGATATATAGAACCCAATCCCCCTGTATGGTATATTGCTGGTAAAGAGGGAGGAGATACACCATGGCTCTTGAACAGAAATGCCCGGCGTGTGGCACATTCCAGAAACTCGCCAGAAAGAAGTGCTCTTGCGGATTTTCCTTAGCAAGAGGCCGGAAAGACAATCGGGTCCCGATCTACACCAGGCTTCCGGGGGGCAAGCGGAAAAAGCTGGCCATGAACCTGGAGGATGCGAGGGTGGTGGAGGCCCATGTCACCATCGCTATATCAGAGGGGCTGGATCCCTCTGATGACGACGCCACAGTACGAGACTTAATCGCTTGGTATATCGGTTTAGCGACGGTGCGGCGCCTGAAAACGTTTAGGGATACCGAACGCTCGTTAAGGGTCTTCGCGGAGCACTACGGACACAGGAAGGTCTCTGCTATCAATCGGCGTCAGCTTATCAAAAAATCAGACATTAAAAACTATCAGTTGACAAGGCACAAGATCGATGGCCTCAAGCCGGCATCGGTTGACAGGGAGGTCGGCGTCATAAAGACAATGTTCGCAACGGCTGATGACGACGACATTATAAATCCCGCCTGTCTTAGGGCGTTCAGGAAAACAAAGCGCCTCCTGATCCGCGGTGGAAATATCCGGAAGACCACGATCCCCCTGGAGAATTTCCAAAAAATATACAACGCCTCTGACGACATGTTCCAGCGTTTCATGACCGTCGCACTTTACACCGGTATGCGCGCAGGGGAGATCCGAAAGCTCACGCCTGAACAAACAGAGTTAGCAAGCCGCGCCGACAAGGACGAGGGAAAGATTGTCGTTGAGGGGATGATGGCACTTGGACCTGATATGACCAAAGAACCGCGTGACGAAGACGACCCAAAGCTGATACCAATCACGCCAGTTGTGGGCGACGCCCTCACAGGGATGCCGCGCCACATCGACTTGCCGAACTACTTCTACTCGCGCGAGGGGAAAGCGTTAACTGACAATGGGGTCGTACAGCGTATGAAAGGTGGCTGCCGAAGGGCGGGCATAGTATACGGCAGGAAGGCACCGGGGGGCGTAACGTTCCATGACATCAGGCGCACCACAAAAACCCTTATGGATGAGTTTGGGATGCGCAAGTCAATCCGGGATGCGGTAATGGGGCACAGGGCTGATGACATGGATAGGCATTACATCCATCCACCGATTGATGTTATAAGGGCCGCGATGACTGACTTTGAAAAATGGCTAAAAAACCGCCTCACAGAATGTACCCTTTGTACCCAGATTTGTACCCAAGAGGCATCAACGAACGATTAATCAGCTACAAACTACTGAAATTATGGAGACAACGAACGCTCTCAAAACTTAGGCCAGCTCACGTTGAGGGAACTGGTGCCGACGGAGCCGCCTTTCCTGATGATGCTTTTAACAGAGCGACCGATAATGTGTGCAACGTGAGCCGTGGAGTGTCTGGTTGCGTGTCGTTGGGTTTTCATGGCTGACCTCCTGATCTGTATATTCAATCGAATTAAATCGGTTGAGTTTTTGGTTGAGAGGTTTTTACCCCTTGTTAAAAACAATATAAGCCCTGCATAAACTTTGTAAAGTAAAAATTTTTACTTTTGTGAAAAAAATTTCGGACAGACAAACTTTTTCGGAGAGCCACATGTCCCTTCAAGGCATTGTCCATATCGCCCAACAAACCATTCAACGTTTTCTCAAACCCGGTGATATCGCCGTAGACGCCACCGTGGGCGCAGGCTACGACACCCTCTTCCTCGCCAAAACCGTGGGTCCCAAAGGCCATGTCTACGGATTTGACATTCAGGACGAAGCCCTGACCAGGGCAACAGCGACCCTCACCAAAGCGGACCTCATGGGCGGAGTCACCCTCTTTAACACCGGCCACGAAACCATGGCCGCCCACCTCCCCCCCGAAACCCACGGCTCCATCAAAGCCTTCAGCTTCAACCTGGGCTTCCTCCCGGCAAGCGACTCCCCCGTCACCACCCTTGCCGACACATCCCTTGCCGCCATCGAGACAGCCATGGAGCTCCTCCACCGGCGCGGCATAATCTCCATCGCCATCTACGGCGGCCACCCCCAAGGACAAATCGAACAACAACGCCTCAAAGCCTGGGCCGCCAATGTTCCCTTTGATGAGTTCCGCATCGCCTCCTACGAGTTCACCAACAAAAGCCGAAACCAGGAGACCCTCCTGCTCATGGAACGCGCAAGGCCAAAAAGCGTGCCTCCGGCCAAGGTGAGTGCACCTTGAAACCCTATGCGAATGCTCCTGACCCTCGTTCCTCGGATCAGTCACATTCGCTTTGGGCTTCGCCCGAACTGATAAAAATGAAGTGTGTTGGCTTGATTCAACGTGGCACGATCTTCCACGATTCGAATGGTGGGGCCACCTAGTAGGATTGGGTGAGGTTAAGCGGATTTACGGTATGATGTTTCTCAAAACGCTGCCGACTTTTGCTGGGCACCCGAAATAACAAGACTATAAGCGCACTCACAATAGGGTTACCGGTGCCACCTCGCGACCGCAAGTTATTTCACGAAAACCCAACCATCAAAACCAGTATCAATGGGCGTCAGAACAGAGACATGGATCCCCGGTCATTAGGCCGTACAAACGCTGACGTGTCATCCTAAAATAAAGCTGCAAAACGGCCCTGACGAATACAACAGCCGGGAAAGACGATACTGAATAACGCCGTTGGAAGAACACACGGGCGCAGCCCGTCAGCGAATGTGACAACCCGAGGAACGAGGGTTGGAGCATTCGCGAACCTGGGGTGCAGGGGATTTATCCCCTGCCCGCCGGAGGCACGCTTTTACCCCGGCAACACCACGGTAAAAAGCGCCCCCTCCCCTTCGCTGCTATCCACATGAATCTCGCCATGATGGGCGGAGACAATGCCTTTCACAAGGCTGAGACCCAGGCCCAATCCTTTTTGGGAGCGACTGCGGTCGCCCCGGAAGAGGCGGTCCCAGATGCGGGGAAGATCTTCGGGGGGGATGCCGGGGCCGGAGTCCTGGATGGCGATATGAATATTGGAGCCTTCCCTTCGGGCGGTCATGCGAACCTTTTTGCCTTGGGGGGTAAATTTGACGGCGTTGTCGAGGATATTGGCAAGGGCCTGACTCATGCGATGGGGGTCCACGGATGCGGTGAGGCCCTTTTCAATTTCAGACAGGAATTCAACCTCTTTCTCTTCGGCCACGAACCGGTACATCTCGACAATGGTCTCGATCAAATGGGAAAAGTTGGTTACATGGGGGTCAATTCGGAGCATGCCGGTTTCAGCTTCCGAGACATCCATAAGCGTTGTGAGAAGACTCAAGATGCGATCGGACTCTTCAATCCCTTTTTCAAGGGCCTGCCTGGTGAGTTCGGGGTCGCCCTCTTCCCTTAATGCCATCTCTGAAATATTGCGGAGCCGGGTCATGGGAGTACGCAGGTCATGGGCCACGTGGTCAAGGGAGTTCTCCATGCCGATGATAAGGCGATGGATGCTGTCCAGCATGGTGTTGAACAGGCCAGCCAGCTCATCGAGTTCATCGCCGGTGTGGGTCCGCTTCACGCGGGCGTCCATGGTACCGGCATCGATGGATCGAACCGTCTTGATAATCCCACGGATGGGACGCAGGGTTCTGCGAGAAAGAAAAAGACCGCCGGAAAGACCCAGAACAAAGAGAGGGGCCATCACCACGAGGAAAATCTTTCTGAATTGCCTCAAGATCTCCTGCCGCCGCTGGCTGCTCATGCCCACCTGTACCCGGTTGCCCATTGCCGTTACAGGGCCGGAGAGCACATCCAGGACATAGGTCCCTTTCCGGCAGGAGAAAGTCTGCCACCCCTGGCAGTCCGGACAGCCCCGGGAGAGCATATCCAGATCGAAATCATCCCAGCTGTCACGGGAGAAGATATGGCGTGTGTGATTGGCCTTGTCTGCGATGCGAATAAAAAGGGGGCGTGAGCGGCGTTCACTGCTGAGGTGGTCAACATACCGGTTCAGTGCCGTCACACCGCCAATGCTGTAGAGGGTCTGCACCTCTTGAAGCTCGAGTTGTATTTCCTCGTAATCCTGGTTCCTCAGGGTGGCACCGAGGAACAGATAGGCAAGCACAAAAAGAAGGGCGGAGCTTCCGATAAAGATGGCGGAGTACCACGCCCCGACTCTAAACCCGAGGGTTCGGGTGATATTACGCAGGCGTTTTAAGGACATAGCCCACCCCTCGGATGGTATGAATCATCTTGGTCTCGAACTCTTTGTCCACCTTGTTTCTCAGGCGGCACACCAGGACATCCACCACATTGGTCTGGGGATCGAAATGAAGGTCCCACACATGCTCCAGGATCATGGTTTTGGAGACAGGCCGCTCGGCATTGCGCATCAGGTACTCAAGGAGCGAGAACTCCCGGGGCTGGAGATCCAGAACCGTATCCCCACGTTTCACAACGCGCTTCAAGAGATCCATGAACACATCCCCCACGGTGAGGGTGGAGGCTTCGGCTACCCCGCCGGAGCGACGGATAAGGGCCTGAATGCGCACCAGCAGCTCGGAAAACGCAAAGGGCTTCACCATGTAATCGTCTCCGCCGCGCTGGATGCCCCTCACCCGGTCGTCCACAGACCGCTTGGCGCTTAAGATCAGAACAGGGGTGTTCACCCTCTTTTTCCGCATGGTCTCGATCACTTCAAGTCCACCAAGCTCAGGTAGCATGATATCAATGACTGCGGCGTCGTACTGTCCCTCAAGTGCTAAAGCAAGGCCGTCATCACCACGAAAGGCCGTGTCCACGGCAAACCCCTCCTGCCGAAGGCCTTTGGCAATGAACCCTGCAATCTCTTCATCATCTTCAACGATCAATATTCGCATATGTGTTTGGTATCCTCGAATAATTCACAGGGAAAGCGCACAAACAGCAGGCGCCGTGTGTATAACACACCGTCTTCTCTTCCTCTCACCCTAAAAAAGGCCCCTGCGCCTGTCAATAAACCCTCAGGAACCTTTCATGATTGTAATGACCAGGAAAGGTTTCGGCAATACGACTTCGTTATAGTCTGATCGGTCGAGGCGGAAAAGGTCAAGGTCGATGAAATTAAACAGGTTTGGGTGAAATCCTCCTGGTATCCCCGGTGTTGTTGCCGGGGAGAGTGTTCCCCCCACCTCTTTGAGGCCATCATTATCAGGTGAAGCATGGATAGCATATCATTCCGCCTCGACCACCACACTTAAATACTCATCCAAAACCAGACTGGCCAAGCGGTCACAACCATCAGGAAACCATTCCCATGACGGATAATGACAACACATCTGAGAGCCCTGTTCAAACCCGGACCTCACCTCTTCTTCTCATTCTGACCCTTGCCATCGGTTTTGTGATGGGCGTTGCCTTCTCTGCCTGGAAGTTAAAAGACCCCGGCTACGCGAGCGCCCCTCCCCAGGAGACAGCCAAGCTGGCTCAAATGGCAGAGGCCCTTGAGGCCCAGGTGGCCAAAGACCCAAAGAATGCCAACCTGCTTGCCCGCCTCGGCAACACCTATTTCGATACAAACCAGTATCCCAACGCCATCGACGCCTACATGCGCTCCATTGCCATCGACCCATCCAACACCAGTGTTCTCACGGACCTCGGCATCATGTACCGGCGAAACAATCAGCCCCAGGAAGCCATTGCATCATTTGACGCCGCCATTGCCGTAAACCCCGAGCATGAAAACGCCTACCTCAACAAGGGCATCGTCCTGATGTACGACCTGGGCAACCGTGAAGAAGCAATCAAAACATGGGAGACCCTTCGGGACATCAACCCCCTTGCCATGGCTGGCAACCAATCCATCGACGAGCTGATCACCCACTTTCAGGACGGCCATGACACCGAAGGCAAAAAATAAGGCCCCAGGGAAAAGCATGCCGACGGCCAGGAGATTTTATCCAAAGTTGCTCGCCACCCTGGCCCCATGGTTCACCAAGGCACCGATATCACTCTTTGTATCGTCAGATTAAAGCTAAACATCGTTAAATCGATTAAAACGGCCATACGTTCTTTTTTCAATAAAAAAGACCTGTTTATCAAACTTTTCAAAAGTTTGGCCCCCGGCAGGGCCGCCGGAGGCGAATTCTCAAACATGAGGTTTTCCATGACACGCACTGTATCGTCCATCACGGACTTTTTCAAATCCGTACGCCTGACGGTTGTTGTCCTGCTTCTTCTGGCCGGCACCTCGATCCTGGGAACGGTGATTCCCCAGAACAAGCATGCGGCCGACTACATCCAGACGTTTGGTGAGCCCATCTACCGGCTCATGCACATCCTTGATCTGACAGACATGTACAGCTCCTGGTGGTTTATTCTCCTGATCATCACCCTCACACTGAACATCATTGTCTGCACGGTCAGCCGGTTCCGCACCACCATGAAGCTGGCCTTCGGGACAGGCTTCAAGGGATACTCGTCACTGCCGGTTCAGGGAGAGGCCTCCCTTGACAGCTCCCCGGAAACACTGGAAGCGCCTGTTAAAAAAGCCCTTTCCTCCAAGTTCTCATCCATCAGAGAACTCTCGACACAGGACGGGTATGCCTTTGAGGCGGAAAAAGGTCGCTGGACACGCATCGGCGCAGACGTGGTTCATGCAGGCATCCTCATTCTCCTGGCAGGCGCCCTTATGGGCTCCCTCTTCGGATTTGACGGATTCGTCAATGTCCCCGAAGAAGAGACCGTCAGCACCATCACCCTTCGCAACACCAACGAAAAGAAGCCCCTGGACTTTTCCGTGCGGTGCAACAGCTTCAGCCTCAGCCACTACGACTCCGGCAGTGTCAAAGAGTACCGCTCCAGCCTCACCATTATAGAGGACGGCAAAGAGGTGCTGACACGGGATATCATCGTCAACGATCCCCTCACCTACAAAGGGATCACCTTCTACCAGGCCAGCTACGGTTCCATGGGTGCAAAGGACTTTACCGTCCGCTTTACGGAGAAGGCCACGGGAACAGAGTTCACAAAACCCATTGCTATCGGCGAATCCATCCCCTTTGGCAACGGAAAAGCCTTTACCTTTGACCGCTATGATTCGGATTTTGCGTTCAACGGAAGGTCGGTGGGCGAGGCCGTCGTCGGCACCCTGACCGAAGAGGGAAAAGCCCCTGAGGAGGTGGTGCTCCTTACCCGTTTTTCCAACTACGACAAAATGCGCAAAGGCTCATGGATCCTCTCCGTGGCCGGTCATGAGCACGCTTACTACACCGGCCTTCAGGTCACGCGGGACCCCGGCGTCGCCCTGGTCTACTTGGGCTTTCTTCTCATGATCGGAGGCTGCACCATCGCCTTCTTCATGGGCCACAAAAAAATCCGGGTCGAGGTCGCCGCTTCCGGCAATGGCAGCACCGTCACCATCTCCGGCTCCGCCGGAAAAAGCAAATGGTGGATGAAGCGCTATGCAGACCATGTGCTGAGCGTAGCGAAAAACCCGAGGTGAGCCACCTCGAAAGCAGGTTGCGGTTGCACTTGTCGCCTCGTTCCTCGGCTCCAATTGCAACCGCCTGCGGTCGGGCTTCGACCGCCATCAAGGCTTGCGACAACACCAGTACTACTGAACCTTCAGAAGACTGTGATTATGGTGCCAGCCATCCAACGGAATCAACGTTGATCTGAATAGCTCCGACTGGAAGGGTAACGTCGATTTTTATACACTTTTTTCGTCCCTTTCCTGCAGGAGCGTAGCGACACCGCAACCAAGCACGAAGAACCAGGCACCAAGAACGATCTTTTTTGTATTTACCCAGCATCACCCGATGCGGCTGACACTTTTGGAGAAAAACATATGACCAGCTCCCTGCTCATATCCATTGCAACCTTTGTCTACGGCCTGTCCGCCCTGCTCTACTTCTGCGCGTGGATTTTTAAAGCACAAAAACTCGACCTCCCGGCCACTGCCACCGCCGCCATCGGCCTCGGGATCAATACGGCAGGATTTCTCCTGAGATGGTACGAGTCCTACGCCATAGGCATCGGGCACATCCCCCTCTCCAATCTCTATGAGTCCCTCGTGTTCTATGGATTTTCCATTGCCGCCCTCTACCTGATCCTGGAGAGGATCATGAAGATCCGAATCGTAGGGGGCTTTGCCCTCACCTTCTCGTTTCTGGCCCTGGCTTACGCCTCCCTCTCACCCAACGTAGGGTCTCAGATCCGTCCCCTAATGCCGGCTCTGAAAAGCAACTGGCTCACCGCCCATGTGATGACCTGCTTCGTTGGGTACGCAGCCTTCGCCCTCTCCTTTGCCTTGAGTATCCTTTTCCTTTCCCGCTCAGGCAAAGGGGAGGCCGACGGCTCCTCTTTTGATATAGACGAGACCTCACACCAGATGATCCTCCTGGGGTTTCTCTTCCTCTCCATCGGCATCATCACCGGTGCCGTCTGGGCCAACTCCGCCTGGGGCCGCTACTGGGGCTGGGACCCCAAAGAGACCTGGTCCCTTATCACCTGGTTCATCTACGCCACACTCATCCACGTCCGCCTCGTCCGCGGCTGGAGCGGCAAAAAAACCGCCATCCTCTCCATCATCGGTTTTGCGGCCGTCATGTTCACCTACTTCGGCGTGAACCTGCTGCCGGGGCTGCACAGCTACGGGGCTTAACTATTCATTGCTTGACAGCCTTTCTACGTTAACATATTGTTAAGTTAACCGTGCCCAATCCTCTGGTTCAGACTTGTTCTCAACTACGATTGGGCCTTCTTTTTTTTCGAACCTTCCCACTATGCCACCACTTAATCAGACGAAACCACACAAGAGCTATACAGAGCTTGTATCCATTCTTGAAAGTCGTGGTATGATCATAAACGATCATTCTCATGCTGAAAGAAAAATATCCCAAGTTGGCTACTATCGACTCACCGGTTTTTCATACCCATGTCGAATCATTGCTCGTGACCCCATGAGCAGGAAAGTTCTCATCAATTCCCAGACAGGTCATCCTCTAAGACTTGATCAATTCATGCCAGACACATCGTTCGATGACATATTCTCACTCTACCTTTTCGATAAAAAACTACGATTGCTTTTAATTGACGCCATCGAAAGAATAGAAGTCAATATACGCTCTATCATCGCACATGAAATGGGATATCACGACCCTATAGCCTATAAAGACCCCCAATACATAAATCCAAAAAAGACACAAACCTGGTTCGATAAAAAACAAGCAAAGTACCGCAACACCTATAACGATTGGTGCAACAGGCACGCGGACCAAATCTCCAGAAGTAATGCTGAGTGTATTGAGTGGCATCGTCAAAACAAATCTCAAATTCCCTTTTGGGTTGCCATTGAAGCATGGGATTTTGGAACCATGTCCCAATACTATTCATTATTAAAAAAACGCTACCAAAACCGAATATGCAGCCGATTGCAGATCAACAATGCCAAAACCCTTGAAGTATGGCTGCGGTCTATCAACACACTCAGAAACAGGTGTGCTCACCACTCGCGTGTTTGGAATAAAACCGAAAGCAATCCCCTGCCGACACTTCCTATCCCATATTTTAACAAGTTGGATTTCTCATCTAACTCACGACATCGAGTTGCCGGTTATATTGCCATTTTATGGTTTCTTATAAAGCAAATAGGCCCTAACTCAAATTGGATTCACTCCGTGGCAGAGCTCGTTGAGAATGAAAAGCCCACTATGCCCGGGTGTCCTAATACAGCAATGGGCTTTCCCCACCTAACAGGGTTTCCCCGATCATTGTTCGACATATAAATAGGACCAAAGTCGGGAAAGGTTCCTTTTCAAATCAAGCAATGCCTACTGCCAACATTGCCTCAAAACGCAAAAGCCCCTTGAACATCTCAATTTGATGCAAGGGGCTTTCACATAATTAATTTACAACAATAATGAAGCAAGCAGGTTACATCACCTCTATCGTACTTCACGGGTGCAGCCCGTCAGCGAATGAAATCAGCTCAAGGAACGAAAGCCAGGAGCATTCGCAACCCTGCTTTCGAGGTGGCACACCTCGTTTTATCGCATATGCCGCAGGGTGGCATACCCCCCCGCAACAGCTTTCACATCAAAACCACGGTGTTTGAGAATACGGTAACCGAGGTAGCCCCGCAGACCGATTGCGCAGAGAACCAGGACCCGTTTGGAGGAGTCGATCTCGGTGTATCGGGTGCGGAGTTCGTCCACGGGGATGTGGAGCACGTGATCAAGGGTGCCGTGTTCCTCGATCTCCTCTGCGGTGCGCACGTCGAGGATGAGGTCATTCTC
Organism: Desulfolunaceae bacterium; assembly: GCA_942491485.1. GTDB lineage: Bacteria > Desulfobacterota > Desulfobacteria > Desulfobacterales > Desulfolunaceae > Desulfoluna. The sequence continues at coordinate 187,494 of CALOAX010000002.1, forward strand.
AAGGTCTGCGTCAAGGGTCTCCGTATAGTTGACCATCTCCACATCACCCATGAGGATGTTGCCGGCCACGTAGCCTGCGATGTTCACCGGGTCTTTGGCGGAGGAGAAAGGGGGAGCGTAGGCGAGCTCGAGTTCCTGGAGGTCGAAGACGGTCATGCCTGCTTTGATGGCCGTGGCCAGGACATCGGTGCGCTTGTCTACCCCTTTGCCGCCCACGATCTGGGCGCCCAGGAGTTTACCGTCGTTGGGGGCGAAGAGGATTTTAATGGCCATCATCTCGGCGCCGGGGTAGTAGCCCGCATGGGAACCGGAGTGGGTCCAGCTTGCTTTGTAGGGGGTCCCTGCAGCCTTCAGGCGCTTTTCGCTCATACCGGTGGAGGCGGCGTTAACATCAAAAATCTTGGCAATGGAAGTGCCCAGGGTCCCTTTGTAGACAGAGCGTCGACCTGAGGCGTTGTCCGCAGCGATACGACCCTGCCTGTTGGCGGGGCCAGCCAGGGGAACCACCATTTCGGCCCCGGAGACAAAATCAAGGGTGGCCACGGCATCACCGGTGGCAAGGACGGAGGGGTCTGATGTTGCCATGGAGGCATCCACGCGCACACCGCCTTTGTCCGACATGTCAAGTCCGGCAGAAGCAGCGAGGCTCGCTTCAGGACGAACGCCGGTGGCCATAAGCACCAGGTCAAAACGCTGAGTTTCAGGGCCTTTTCCATTCTGCAGAATCACCTCATAGGCTCCATCAGACTCTTCGATGCCCTGAACAGAGGTAGAGGTCAGCACGGTGGTGCCCTTGCTTTTCACATGGGTCTCAACGGCTGCGGCCATCTCCACATCCAGTGGGGGCATGATCTGGTCGGAGAGCTCCACCACGGTGGTGGCAACACCTCGTTCAACCAGGTTTTCAGCCATCTCCAGCCCGATAAACCCGGCCCCGGCCACAAGGGCAGTCTTGGGGGCTTTGGCATCCACATAGCGCTTAATGCGGTCGGTATCGGGAATATTCCGCAGGGTAAAGACGCCGGGAAGGTCGAGTCCCTTGATGGGCGGCCTGAAGGGCTCGGCACCGGGGGAAAGGATCAGGCGGTCATAGCTTTCCGTTGCGGTCTTTCCGGTCCTTACGTCCCGAATCTCAACTTCCTTCTTCTCCCGATCAATCCCCATCACCTCGGTCATACTGCGAATGTCCACATTGTACCGTTTGGTAAAGGACTCCTCGGTGGTCACCAGAAGCGCGTCCCGCTCCGTGATCACCCCGCCGATATAATAAGGGAGCCCGCAGTTGGCAAAGGAGATGTACTCGCCCCGCTCAAAAAGGACAATTTCCGCATCTTCGTTGAGGCGCCTTGCCCTCGCTGCCGCTGTGGCGCCACCTGCAACCCCTCCAACAATCACAATTTTACTCATTATCGGTCTCCTGATGTTCAATTCAATGTACGTATGATTTATTCACAACTCCCTTTGGGAGCCATTTTTTTCTACTTGGTTACAATTTTATTTTAAACCGGCCTCCGGCGGCGAGGTGGGGACACCTCGATACCCTTTGCGATGCGGGCCGGTGCCCGTTATTCAGCATTCCTCATGTCCATATTCGCACAATGTCCGACGTTTCTTCTCGATGGCACATGTTCGAGAGCTGCCGGTACGACACAAAAAGCCAAGGATATTGGTTTAACCCGGATATTTCATGAGAAAATAATCAGACCAAAGCAACAAACCGTCATTACTGATAGTTACTGTGTCCAATTAAGATATTTCAAAAAAACAAAGTAACTATTCAGCTATCCTTATTTTTTCTTTATAGCCCCGGTCTGAGAGCACCCTACGCTTTTCGTCTTCCCCGCGCAGGCGGGGATCCATGGTGGTTGTGAGAAAACTTATGCGTTGTGTCTTTTTATAATGACGTGACCCGAGCATGGATCCCCGGTCAGCCGGTTATTCCTGCGTTGCAGGGTGTTTCAGGTTGTGGTCAGGCCGTATGCAACGACTCCCCGGAGAGCCGGGGAAGACGATTTCATGGAGCATGTCGGCCTTTTTGATACGCACCTGTGTCTGTCTTTGTGGGCCCGCCGGTTTGACGGTACCCTGCGCTTTTCGTATTCCCCGCGCAGGCGGGGATCCATGTATGAAGAACCGTATCATCCTAATTTTTACAATGAAGTACCGGGTGGATGCGCAGGGTACGTCGTGCGCACCGCCAGGCGTATCGTAAACCGGAAACACCGTATTTTGAAATAATGCGGATATGGTTTGAACCGAGGAACGAGGGGCAAAACGCATCCGCAAACTGCTTTCAAGGTGGCACACCTTCCCGCAGGAGGCTGTTTTTCGGAGCTGAATAGTTACAAAACAAAATGTAATTCTCGGTTTTCTGCTCGCTTTTCTTACCCTTCGGGCTGCACGAAGGAGCTTGAATAACCTTTTCCGTTATTCACGGGCACAGCCCGTCAGCAAATGTGACGTACCCGAGGAACGAGGGGTCGGAGCATTTGCGAACCTGGGTGTCCAGGTGCCCCCACCTGGCCGCCGGAGGCATCTTTTTTACCTGTTTTTCAGCATGCCCATATGGTGGCCTTCGTCTTCTTTTTCTTCGTCGTGACAGGCAGTGCATGTGACGGAGCCCATGACGCCTGGTTGCCCCATATAGGCCTGGCTCTGATCATTGATGCCATTGCGGGTTGCCGGAACCAGCTCATGGGCTCTGCCATGGCAGGCGGTACAGGCCAAAGCCTCCATGTCGTCTTTCATGGCGCTGAACCGTTCCTCGGGTGTTTCCGTCATGGCGGCAGAGCTTCCCGCCTTTGCCGGCTGAAAGTCCTGGTGACAAGAGAGGCAGTCGGGGAGGTGGGTGTAGGCTTCCCGGGGAACCGCGGTCTCCAGCGCTTTTCCAAGCGGTTTTTTCAGGCGTGTCACTTCCTGAACGGTGAAGGGCTTCAAGAGCCGGGCCGCATGAACCGTCATTGTTCCGTGGCAATCGGTGCAATTCAGGTTTTTCCTGTGTCGGCCTGAAAAGAACTCCGGGGCATGGGCTGGACCGCTGCTGTGGCAGAGGCGGCAGGACGTTTCCCCTTTGTCGGCCATGTAGATGTTGTGCCAGCCGTGGAGGGCGGCGGATGGCGACGGCCGGTCTCCTACATGGCATCGGGAGCATGTAATCATGTTTCCTTTGGACGCCTTCTCGGCAAGGGTGGTGCCGCTGTTTTTATCGTGGGAGGCAAGGATATTCCGGGCGGTGGTTTCACCGATACCTGAAGATACGGGTTGCCCGCCGTGGCAGTTGAAACACCCTTGGATGGCTTGAGGCTCGGGAGGGAGACCAATCATATTGAGCACCTCGCCCCCTTCGGTTGCCGTCACCACGCACCAGTCGTCAAGGGTACCCCTGGCGGCCTCGAGGGCCCAACACCCCTTGTCATCGTTAAAGGTCATGGGGAGCGTTTTTCCGGAAGATGTCACGTGGATCTCCGAGCCATCCATCACGACTTCAGGATACTCCCCCTTCAAAATCAATGAGGCTTGAATGCGTTGCGTCACCGGGCCTCCAGCAGTAAAAAGCGGGCTGCGGAGCCTCGCATTGCCGATGGTGTTTCGCCACGCCAGAAGGACTGGGGTTTTTCTGGTTTGAACAGCTTCATTCGTTGCCACGGGCACTGCAGCGACATCAACCGATTTGTTCCCATGGAGCCCCTCGGTAAGCCACCGGGATAGCATGCGCCTTTCCATGTCGTCCCCGAAAAAGGGCGGCATATAGCTGTGAAGCTGTCCCTGCCCTGCCAGGGCCTGCTCGAGCCCTTCAGGGGTATACCGGGCGGTGAGGGGCATGATGTCGTTGATTGGACCGTCAACGCTATGACAGGAGAGGCACTGGGTCTTGAACAGGTTCCGGCCGGTGAGGTGCTCCCCAGCAAGCCAGGGAGATTGGCTGCGGAGCCCTTGGCTGTTCAATGCATCCGCCTCGTCAGGGGAAATACTGTTGGCGTAAAGCACCCCGGTAATGATCCACGGTTTTCGAGCATGCTCCCGCACCATTTCAAAGAGCCCCATGTGAAGAAGGCCCGCCACCAACACGACCAATGCAAGGGCTTTTCCAGCCTTTGGAGACTTCAGAACCCCCATGAAGGCTGCCAGCACCATGATGGCAAGGGTGCCCCACGTAAAGGCGGAAACCAGCTGCGAGACGGTGGCCGCGGATTCATAGCGCCCTGCCAGATGAAATTCCGGCACCGATACCAGATAAACCCTGCCCACAGCAAGAACGGCCACACCCATTCCCACCACCCAGTAGGTGTAAAAGCGCCTCATGCCATCCCTAACCTCCTCTTCCTTAGAAAAGGCGACGGTTACAAACCCAAAGAGCCCTGCGGCCCAAATGGCAATGGCGGTACGAAATATGACGGACGGCCAGAACCCCGGATTAAAGAAGGCATCGTAAAAGCGACCGGTCTCAAGCCATGCACCGGGAGTCAGCATAAAGCTGATCACCCCGTTGATGATGAAAAGCGACAGCCAAGCCGAAGCAAAATAGATCCACCCCACCCGGATGTGATCGGCAGGGCGCATGGTATCAAACCGGTACCAGTAAATCAGAAGGGCCGTGATCTCCACCGAGAAGAAAACCCATTCCGCCGCCCAGGCAAAAAGAAAGGTCTCAATCAGTTTTGCTGTGGCCTCGGGGCTGACAATGCCAATGGTAAACCAGATCCCCACGCCGGTGAGCCCACCGAACACCATGGTTAACAAGAGAAAAAAACGGGTGCTTCCTTTTGTGTATTGGAGCAGGGCGTCGCTCTTCTTTTTCCGGGCCATTGCTTCCGTAATAACCAGAAAGAGACCTCCCCCAACCGCAAAATGAGCCACGTAGACATGCACCACTGCAATGACAGCGATGAGAAGCCCACCTCCCCCTTGAAAAAAATCCAGTACAGGATAATTCATGCGTCACCTCCTTTTCGAAGAAGGGAAAACATGTAAGCAAGGGCCCCGCCTCCCACGGCAAGGGAAAGTACAAACATGATAAACGACCCGTAATCGGTGGGGCCGGTGGAGGTAATTGGTGACAGAAACACGTTCCGGATGTCTTCCCTGAAAAGAATCATCAGTGTGAGATTACCGCAGGCCCAAAATCCAGCGAGTTTCAACCGCCCGCTGACATACACGAGTGCAAGCACTGCTGCGGAGATGATAAGCAAGGTCAGGTTCAGGATGCCAGCCCCTGCCAGCTGTTTTACCGTTGGAGGCAAAAGCCCGTGGTGTGCCAGCCCGGTAGCAAAAAGAAGAGACAGAAATAACACCCCAAGCCAGCGCCCCGTTTTACCAGCCAGCCAATCGGTTTTTCCAAGGATTCTTCCCAGAAGCAGGGCATGAAAAAGAGCCGCCAGAACCACATGGACCCAGCGCAGCAGGGTATCTGCCCCACCGGTAAAGAGAAGCCAACCGTGGGGAGAGTCAAAATACCGTTCCCATCGGACCGGGTGTGTCATGAGATCGATATTGCAGACAAAAATAAAGGAAACAAAAAGCAGAAGAAGAGCGATGGCAGTGGCTGCAAGGCGTCTGGTACTGACAACAGCCTGTGCAGAGGTGGCAAGGTACGAAAGGTAGTAGGCGGCTATGAGAATAAAGACCGCGCCAAGCCACCAACCGGCGATGAGGATGGAGCTGGTGTAGATATAGTGCGCCAGAAGGGCCTGACAGAAGAGCAGCGGCGCAACCCCGGTGTTAATGGTAAAGGCCATCCAGATGGGCAACTTTGGAGCCGCTGTGCCCTTATCCCCACCGACATAAAGCCCCACCGCATAAAGCAGAGCAGTTCCCAGAAGAATGTTCATCACCGCCACATGGGTGGTAAGCGTCACCATGTGAAGACCCTTCACAATCCAGGGCGACACCGGCAGTGCCACCCCTCCTGCATGCAGGCTGTCAAACGCCATCATGTATCCCCCATCGCAAAAAAAGTAAAAAGCAGTGTCACTGTTCGGTATGCCTCCGGCGGCCCTGCCGGGGGCTAAACTTTTAAAAAGTTTAACAAACAGGTCTTAAAAATTGTTCTTGTATGAATTCCGTTTTAAATGCGGATGTGATTTCCCCCCTCTTACTCTTCGCCCATAAAAAAACCGCAGTGCAATGCACTGCGGTTTTTTCTTTTGTCCGTATTTATCCGGCTGCGTGGCAGTCAAAACACTTGATGGGTCCACTTGCCTTACCGGCTTTGGCCATGGAGCGATGACAGCCCCGGCAGTTGTTCATCACCTGCTTCTTCTTCAGTGCCTTTTCGGCCTTGAGCCGGTCAATGGATCCTGTTTCCTGAGGAAAAAGCCCGTGACAGGCATTGCAGTCCCCCAGGCTCTCCTGATGCTCCCAATGGGGAAGATCTACGGCCCCATACTTTCCCTCCACAGGCAGAACCATTGTCTCCGATCCCTGCCCGGCAAAGGCAAAGAACACACCAACCACCAGCAGCAATGATGCCACTGCAGCCCCAATCTTTCTCATCATGAATTCCTCATTTCGGCCGCCCCGACTCAGATCCGCTCGTCGGGTCGTTTCTCACCGATGTTCTGGGTGTAATCAATATTGTCTACAAACGAGCACTTCTCCTTGCACGCAGGGCACTCTTCCGGAGGTTCTTTCTCTTTAACGGCGTATCCACATTCCGTGCATTTCCAGCTTTTTTCCATCTCTCTTCCTCCATATTATGGTGGTCGAGGTGAGTCACCTCGAAAGCTTATTGCCGTTGCGCCTGGCCGCTTTTTACTCGGGCCAAATCACAACGGCGTTCAAGTTGAGATGTATCCTGGTCAAAACGCCTTACAGGGTTCATGCCCCTGCTTTTATCATTCTTTATTTTGGAACCAGCCAATCCATTGATGCGCATACCTTAATTCATTTCATGCCCGTGGGGAGGGCAGATGCAAGGCACTTCATGGCCGACGCCGTGGTTTACCACTGCAGACCATGAATAACGCAGCAGATGCCCTTCCCAAGAGTACCCGCAGGGTGGGTTGTTCCCAAAAATCAAACGAACAGAATGCCCTTGTTTTTATCACTCTTTTTTTGGAAACAGCCCATGAAATGGGCTATTTCTTCCAGAGGCCGTGGAGATTGCAATACTCTCGGGCGGTGACATTCTCTGCATCAATCATAAACGTCGCCTCGGGGGCATCACCGGGGTTGAGGTACTGACGGTAGACCTTTCCGTCTGCGAGCACTTCGATCCACTGAATGTAATGGGCATCCAGCATGGGGTGTGCCACCTCCCCCACCACCACACGAAAGCCGCCGGCAATTTTCTCAACCACAGGGACATGTTTTTCAACGGCGGCGTCTTCGGTATTTTCTGCAAGGTGCCCCATATCCTGACCACAACAGACGGGAATCGGGCCACTTCCCACAAGCACTTCAACTATATTCCCACACAAAGAGCACTTATAAACCTGGTTTCGTTCGATCATGGTATCCTCCATGGAATGATCGGCAGGGTTGAGCTGCCGTTTTGAGGTTGGGGCGAGTCGCCGCATATCTAAGAGAAAGGAGTATTTCAAATAAACTGTGGATGAAATTCTATTATAAATTAATCCGATTATCAATCGAAATACAATACTGGTCAAAGAGGATCGCCTTGAGGATGGCGAGGATGAATCATGCAGTAATCAGCCTCCGGGGCACCCCACCCCGTCATAATGGAACCCAGCGCTTACCCACCAGCGAATCCAAGACACAAGGCCTGAAAGCATTCGCAACCCTGGCCTCGAGGGGTTCTCCTCGAACAAAAAAACGGGCTGCCCACCGAAGTGTGCAGCCCGCTCATGTTATCCCCTCGTTTTAAAGCCGGTCACCCGGTTTTAAGCGAGTTAGTCCTTCATTTTGTACTGGCCCTTCAGGGAGTAGACCTGCTCGGTCCAGATCTTGTTGAAACGCTCGGGGTTGGCCACAGGGCTCTTCACCATCTTGAGGCAGTACTCTTTCTGCGCTTCGCTGTTGCTGGGCTTACCATGGAGAGTGACTGCGTACTTGGCGAAGTCACGGATCATGAAGTCAAAGATCTCTTCGATGAGATCGTCTTCCACATCAAAGAGGGGTTTGGCTTCCAAGATCAGCTGACCGTAGGCCACAAGTGTAAAGATATCTCCCACAGAGAGGAGGTAATCGATATCACGGGCCTGGTTCTTATCCGGAGACGCCTTCATGAGATACTCTTTGAAGGTTGCGATCTGCTCTTTGAAGACGTTGACGTTGGGGAGGTCCACGCTGTCGTAAGCGATGTTGTAGTCGTGGAACTGCACCTTGCCAAGACCTTTGGTGGGGCCCTGGTTGAAGAGGAAGTCATCGTTGGCCGCGTCGGTTCTCATGGGCACTTCAGGGAACTCGCCGGGATTGAAGAAATAGTTCTGCATGAACTTGACGATGAGCGCCATGTTCACATGAACGGTGCCTTCAAGCTTGGGCAGCATGCGGATCTCCTGGGTGGCCACCTCGAAGAAAGGCTCTTTCTCGAAACCCTTGGCTGCGATGACATCCCAGAGGAGGTTGATCACCTCTTCACCCTGGCAGGTTACCTTCATCTTCACCATGGGGTTGAAGAGGAGGTAGCGACGGTCTGTCTCAGAGGCGCTTCTCATGTAGTCACGGGCACGCTCCGCAAAGAGCTTCATGGCCACAAGGCGGGTATACCCGTCGGTGAAGAGTCGCTTCACATGGGGGAAATCGGTGACGTACTTGCCGTAAACGTAGCGCCCCGCGGCATGATCAATGGCTTCGTACAGCGCGTGGGTACACATGCCGATGGAGCCCCAGCCCAGGTTGAACTTGCAAATGTTGATGGTGTTGAGCATGTCGTCCCATGCCTTGTCACCTTTCTCCAGGATATCGCCTTCGGTGATGGGGTAGTCGTGGAGGGCATACTCAGAGACATAGTTCTGATGGCTCACTGTGTTTTTAACGAGCTCGTAGTTCTCATGCTTGGAATCAACGGCAAACCAGACATACTCGCCGGTGTCGCTCATCTTGGCGAAGGTGGAGACCAGGGAGGCTTCGTTGCCATTGCCGATATAGTACTTATCGCCGTTGGCTTTGTACGTGCCGTCACCGTTGGGGGTGAGCATCATGTCGGAAGAGTAGATGTCCGCACCGTGCTCTTTTTCAGAGAGACCAAAGGCAAAGACCCCGCCCTCTTCAAGGAGCTTGGCTGTCTTGTGCTTCATCTCTTCATTGGCGCCGAGAAAAATGGGTCCCAGACCCAGCATGCTCACCTGGAAGGTGTACCAGTAGGTGATGCCGTAGAAAGCAGAAATTTCGGCGAACTCGGCGTTACGGAAGGTATCCCAGCGGGAATCATCGGCTCCATAGCCGGCGGGAGTCATGAGAGTTGCCAGAACCTTCTCCTGCTTCATGAAGTCCACGAAGTCGTAGTTCCAAGCCTTGTCGTGCCAATCTTGTTTGATGGACTTCAATCCCTTGTTCTCAAGATACTCGATGGTCTTGGCCATCATGCTCCGGGTCTTCTCGTCCGCATATTTCCGATCAAACTTCTGGGGATTTAAAAGCAACATTGTCTCTCCTCCTTACATGGCAAGCCGAAGCCTGCACCAAAACACCATGTTATGAAACCGCCCGCCTGAAAGTTGACGGAGCAAGCCCTTCTCTCCATAATTTCTGAACCATGAATCATATATTATGATTTCATACCCGTGCCGTAAAACAATGTCAAGCTTCGATAACTTTATACACATTCGCATTATAATATTCCCTACAAACAACAATAATGGATTCATGAATCAGTTCTTACGGATTGTTTTGACCCTTCATGATCCTGTGCTATAGTCCGAAGAAACAACGTGACTATGGTTCGAAGCAGCACTTAAAAAAAATGCCGTCCAAAGCGCCATGCAGCATACCGCCTCAAACAATGTCAGGGTTGGAGCCTTTTCATGAATGATACCGCACAGACCGGAATGAAACTCCCCCAGCTTTCAAAAAAAAGCGGGCTGAGCATATCCACCCTCTATGAATACCTGAGAAGCGGGGTCCTTCACCCCCCTGTGCGGCTCGGCCCCACCAAGGCCACCTATAATGAAAGCCACCTCAAGCGCCTGAAAACCATTCGGGCCATGCGGGAAAAGGAGAAACTCTCCCTTGCCGAGATCAAAATAAAGCTCGACAGCAAATCGGATGCCCCCGGAACCGATATGGCACCCGGAGAAGACACTGACATCCGAAATCAAATCATCGACACAGCACTCACCCTCTTCTCCCGAAAGCATTACGACAAGACCAAAATCAGCGACATCACCAACGCCCTGCACATGGGCAACGGTACCTTTTATCGCTACTTCAAATCCAAGGAGGAGCTTTTCCTCCACTGCCTGGAGCGACTGCCCAAAATCATGGTCTCCCGGGATGCCTGGAACGAGGTGAAACGAGAGACCGATTACATCACCCGACTCCGAAAACGAGGGGATGCCATGCTGGAAGCCTTTCACAGCTACATCGGCATGCTCAACCACACAAAACTGGTCCTTGGGGGTGAAGACAAGCACCTCGCTGAAAAGGCCACGGAGTGCCTCAAATCCCTCTGCGCCCCCTTACGCAAAGACCTGGAGCAAGCCATAGCCGAAGGCCAGGTTCGCCCCATGGACACCGATTTGGCCTCCTACCTTCTCCTCGGCATCAACGAGACCTTTGGCCACCGCCTCCTCATGGACAGCACCTACACAACCGAGGACGGCTTTGACATCATCGAGGAGTTCCTGCGCTACGCCCTGACGCCCCACAACCTGGCACCAATGCAGGAGACCTCATTTACCCTCACGATGACATCCGGTGAGGCTGTCATTTTAAAAGGCCTCTCCTGCAATGGATCACCTCACCTCACAGGCTCTATCGGTGCCGGTACCCTTCAGGTCGCCCTCAACACCATCTCCACCCTCTCCTTCTCCCACACAGAAAATGGCACCAAGGCCCACCTTCTGACAGATACCGGCAACAAAGGAGAACTGAGCGTAAACCCATCGCTTGAAATAGAAGGCACAACGGAGTTGGGGACGTACGCCATTAAATTGGCCGACATCCTGCGCATTGAAAGAACCTGAAAACAGATAAAGGCAGGGCCGTGCCTCCGGCGGCCAGGTGCGGGCACCTGGAAACCCTATGGCGAATGCGTGAAGGGTATCGCTATACGATCATTTTCAATGCATTCGCGTGGAGAGTGAAACAAGGCAGACCGTATTGAAAAGAGACCCATGTAACCATTGAAGATTGTCGCCGGGCAAGACTCTTCGGGCGCGCCGTGCTCCGTCGCGGCATTTCCGCGATATCCGTCAAGACTCAGCACTCGTTGGGCTTCAAGGTCGTGGGAGTGGTTCATGGGTTATTTGTGCATAATCCAAGCGATGGCGTGTTCCCGGTAAAAAGAGCCGCGGCGGAGCACGGCGCGCCCAGCCAGGGTTATCCTATAGGGGACATAGGTTCACGGTAACAACTCAACATGAAATACGTGAAGAGTACCACCATTCTCGCCTCTCCCGCGAAGGCGGGAATTCATGCTGGAGGAGCTGAATAGTTACAAACCCCATACATATCTATGGCGACATAAAGAAGGGTGAACCAAACGTCCGTAGCAGCAAGGGCACCTTTTTAACCAAGGCCACAAAAACGCCGCCGCTTAAATCTCGAGCCCTCTCCATGGCTTATCCCATGCCTGTTTTGCAACGTTCAGCCTGCGGGCAAGAAACCTGCATTTTTTGTTGACACCAAGCGCCTCTCCGGTTAAAACACTCCTCGTCTTCGGACAGTGAGCGGGAATAACTCAGTGGTAGAGTGCAACCTTGCCAAGGTTGACGTCGCGAGTTCAAATCTCGTTTCCCGCTCCACAATTTTCGGCGGCTTGGCCAAGTGGTAAGGCGACGGCCTGCAAAGCCGTTATTCTCCAGTTCGAATCTGGAAGCCGCCTCCAATAAACAAAAAAAGCCATTGACCCGTTGGGTCAATGGCTTTTTTTGTTTATTGGGCATGGCGAAGCCATGCAAGGCTTGCGCAGCAAGACTTCTGGCGGCACCGGGCGGAGCCCGGAACCCGCCCCTCGATCCCGCATTACCCAGCGATTCAATGAACCCCGGAGGGGCAACCCGCCTCTTTGATCAATAGTCATGCCACTTATCCCCACCTGAGCTGGCCAGTGGCTTTTTTGTCTATTGGGCATGGCGAAGCCATGCAAGGCTTGCGTAGCAAGACTTCTGGCGGCACCGGCGCAGCCGGAACCCGCCTCCTCAACCAACCCATCGTCATGGGTTGGTTTTTTTGTTTTTGGAGGCGTGCGAAGCGCGGCAAGGCTTGCGCAGCAAGACTTCTGGCGGCACCGGCGCAGCCGGAACCCGCCTCCTCAACCAACCCATCATCATGGGTTGATTTTTTGTTTTTGGAAACGTGCGAAGCACGGCATGGATTGCGGAGCAATACATCAGGCGGCCCGGGGCAGCCGGAACTCGCCTCGTATCCAATAGATGCCCTTTACCTTCTCGTATTTTTGCCCTTGGAACCGTGCGAAGCGCGGAAATGCGTGCGCAGCAAGACTTCAGGCAGCAGCCCCAAAGGGGCAACCCGCCTCCCCATCGCCCCATCGACCCTACGGTCCGATGGGCCGATGGGCCGATGGGCCGATGGGCCGATGGGGTTTTTTAATTTGGAGCCGTGCGAAGCGCGGCATGGCTTGCGCAGCAAGACTTCCGGCGGCACCGGCACAGCCGGAACCCGCCCCCTAACCCAATATGCCCTTCCCCTTACCTTCATCTTACCTGCAGGGTCTTTGGGCCACACGAAGCACGGCACAGCCTGCGCATCGAGACTCCATACAACACCGGCGTAACCCATCCCCACCCCAACCAACATGCCCCCAAGACCTTTGTCCTTTCTCTTTAGAACCTATCAAAGCATGACACCAACCAAACAACACCATCACACCTAAACCCCTTACCTCTCCCCTACCCCAACACTCACCTCAATCATTTCCCAGAACACACACAACCCGACAACGCTTGCACGCGCCCTCCCCTTCCACCCCCAACCCACCCCACACTCACGCTTTTTTCTCTTCCCCCTTCAGACCGGCCTCCACCCCTCCTAAAAAAAATACCCCCAACAGATGAAAACCCTTGATTGACAAGCCATCCACTGCTATTAACTCTCTCACTACGCCGAAGTGGTGGAATTGGTAGACGCGCTAGTTTCAGGGACTAGTGAGGGAAACCTCGTGGGAGTTCGAGTCTCCCCTTCGGCACCAAAAAAACGACAAAAGCCTCTGCATAATACATGCAGAGGCTTTTTTATTTTCAAATACTCCACCCCACCTGCCGCGTGACCCTACACCCCAAAAAAATTGCCGATAGCATTGCACCCTGGCAACAGGCACAACTCAAAGCGACAAGAATCCATACCAGAGGGCAACTTCATTTAAACAGGTGGCAACTCAGTATTCCGTATACTTCTTCGCCGACCCCCGAACCACATCTGCCGGATACTTCTCTTTATTGATGACCATCTTCCGATCCACAGCCTTGGCCATGTCTATCTTCAAAAGATCGGCAATCCGGCAAAGATAGAGTTGAACATCAGCGATTTCCTGGGCCACCTGCTCCATTTTCTCCGAATCCAGATCAAAGGAATCCGCCTCGGTCATCCACTGGAAGTGCTCCATAAGCTCACCGGCTTCCACCGTCAGGGCCATGGCGATGTTTTTCGGGGAATGAAACTGCTCCCACTCTCGCTCCTTGGCAAACGCCCTGAACCTTGCCTGAATGCTCTCTATATCCAAAACATACCTCCATGAGACACCCTACTATGGACTGCCTCCATACATGTCTGCATTTCATCTGTTATCCTGCGCGCTAACCTACGTGTGCTTTCTTGGCTATTTTTTGGCATGTTGTCAAGGCTGCAAAAAAAGACCCAAGGATGTGTTGGGTTGGCCCTTTCTAAGCCAGGAGCCCATACCAAACAGCCCTAAAAGGCCCCGTTTCCTATAGCCCCACCTTTTTTTTAAATAGAAACGATGATACCACAACAGAAGGCTTACGGTTACAAATCATTTCGCACTGGATTCATTGACAATCTTTGCCGGGTGAATTACATTTAATTGTACGGAACTTATCCGTACAACAATAAGGAGATCCCATGGGAACTACACGACTTGATATGAGATTAGATGAAAAAATCAAGGCAAAGGCCGAGAAGGCCTCAGTTCTTCTCGGCATGAAAAGCCTGACTGAATATGTCGTTCGCCTGATGGACGAGGATGCAACCAAAGTAATCAGAAGACACGACAAAATCACCCTGGACCAGGATCGTTTCGACTATTTTATGGCTGCCTGCGAAAAGGCCAGTGAGCCAAACCAAGCCCTGAAAGACGCTATCGCTCTCACAAAAAAATTGGGTATCAAATGAGGTGGACTGAAGAATTTCTCGAGTTGGACAAGGCATGCCACGATCGCACTTCGTTTGATTGCGGCGTGCCGGAACTCACCAATTTTCTCAAAAACCACGCCGCCCGCCATATGCGTGCGGGAATCAGCAAAACCATGGTCCTTCCGGCATCCGACCCCCTCCCAAACGAAAAAAAGCCCATCTGCGCATTTTACACAATTGCCCCAAGCGTCATTGCTGTAAACACCTTACCGAAGAAGCGGGCAAAAGCCCTGCCCCGCTACCCCATCCCTGTATTTCTAATAGCCCAGCTGGCCATCCATCTTGACGTTCAGAGCCAGGGCCTTGGTAAAGCCACTCTCATTAAAGCACTGGAGCACCTTTGGAATATATCAAAACACATGCCGGCCTATGCTGTGGTTGTGGATTGCCTCAGCGACAACCTTGAAGCATTTTATCGTCAATTCGGATTCGAGTGGCTTTGCAAGAATGAAGGTAAAACGCGCCTGTTCCTTCCAATGAAAACTGTCGCCCGTTTGTTTGAGTCACCCTAAAACCTCGGGCCAAGAGTGCAATACATCGGGTTGGCTTTGGTTTTTCATCACGTGCTTCCATGAGAAGGCAAACCGTACGCTGAAGTCACAATAGTGGGCTTGGAACATGAAGTAGTAGGGATGGAAACCATTGAAAATGATAGGTGGTTTCCCGAACCTGAAAAGTGACATACATTAAGCGGACACCTACCACCCCAACCAAACCACGGGAGGGGTTAGGCAGGACGAGGGTTGCCCCCGCATGAAGCCTTGCATGGCTCCATCATGCCCAATACACAAAAAAGCTATTGTCCTTCCCAGGTGGGATAAGTGGCATTTTCATTGACCAAAAAGGCGGGTTGCCGCTCCGGGGTGCTGCATGTACATAGTACGGTTTAAAAGCCACCCCACAGAACCGAGTGACTTGGAGGCGGGTTCCGGCTGCGCCGGTTGCTACGCAAGCCTTGCATGGCTTCGCCATGCCCAAAACGCAAAAAAAGCCATTGACCAACTCAGGTGGGATAAGTGGTATTTTCATTGACCAAAAAGGCGGGTTGCCCCTCTGGGGTGCTGACTGATGTATTGCTTCGCAATCCATGCCGTGCTTCGCACGACTCCAAAAACAAAAAAACCAACCCATGACGATGGGTTGGTTGAGGAGGCGGGTTCCGGCTGCGCCGGTGCCGCCAGAAGTCTTGCTACGCAAGCCTTGCATGGCTTCGCCATGCCCAAAACGCAAAAAAGCCATTGACCCGTTGGGTCAATGGCTTTTTTACGTTTTGGAGGCGGCTTCCGGATTCGAACCGGAGAATAACGGCTTTGCAGGCCGTCGCCTTACCACTTGGCCAAGCCGCCGAAATTGTGGAGCGGGAAACGAGATTTGAACTCGCGACGTCAACCTTGGCAAGGTTGCACTCTACCACTGAGTTATTCCCGCTCAATGCTCGAAGACCTGTGTGTTTTAACCGCTGAGCCGGTTGGTGTCAACGAAAAAATCTACATGGTCAGAAGTTTTCTGAAGCGGAAAAAGTAGTCCGCTCCGGACCAGACGGTGAGCAGAAGTGCGCACCAGAGAAAGAACATCCCTATGCCATGGAAATCAATACCGAAGTAGCTGAAGTGAATGAGAAGCGGGATGATGGCCGCGATCTGAAACCCTGTTTTGTACTTGCCAAGCTTGGAGGCGGATGCATCCTCGCCGCCTTCCACAATGATACTTCGCAGGCCTGTAATGGCCAACTCACGACCGATGATGACACAGACCACCCAGCCGGGAATCCAGCCGACGGAACACATCATGATCAGCGAGCAGCCCACCAGGAGCTTGTCAGCCAGAGGATCCATCACCTTGCCGAAGGTGGACTCCATGCCCCACTTTCGCGCAAGAAACCCATCCAGATAGTCGGTAATGGAAGCGGCTGAAAAAATAAGGGCCGCCAGAATCGCCGCAAACCGGCTTTCGGGGAATAAAAGAAGTGCAACGATCAACGGCACAGAGGCCATGCGGAGGATCGTCAAATTGTTGGGGTGCTTGATTGTGTTTCTCATAAATAGTCTGCCCAAAATTCCAATCTGCAGAACGCCCATAGGGCGATCAACTGTCGATTCATTCATCCTGCGGACTCGCACCTTTGGAGCGCCGCATCTGTCTATGCCTTAAAGGCATACCCACCTTTACCCTTGAGGACCGATCAGGCCTTAAAAAAAACCTGAGCCGACAGAGTCCCACCCCTGTCAAACCACATGTGCGTTCCCCCCAATGGCCCGCCCTTACGAAGCGTCAGGCCACACGCCGTCGGTCCCGATCAATTCCCATGCACCCGCTGCCAGTCCGCCATAAATGCCTGAATGCCCTTATCCGTCAAAGGATGGGACGCCAGCTTGGCAAGAACTGCGTGGGGTATGGTGGCGATATGCGCCCCCACAAGGGCCGCATCCAATACATGCATGGGATTTCGGATGCTGGCCACAATCACTTCTGCTGTGTACTCGTAGTTTGTAAACACCTGCCCGATCTGCTCCACAACCAACATTCCCTCCTGGGCGAGGTCGTCCAGGCGGCCCACAAAAGGGCTCACGTAGTCCGCACCGGCCTTGGCGGCCATAAGGGCCTGAAGGGGCGAAAAGACGAGGGTGACGTTGGTACGTATTCCCTCTGCCGAAAGGATGCGAACGGCTTTGATGCCATCCACGGTCATGGGGATCTTCACCACGATGTTGTCGGAAATAACGGCAAGGCTCCTGGCCTCCTGGACCATGCCCTCGGTATCGAGGCTGATCACCTCGGCACTGACAGGCCCTGCCACAATGGATGTGATCTCCTTGAGAAGAGCGATGGGCTCTCCGCCCTCTTTTGCCATGAGAGACGGGTTGGTGGTCACCCCATCGGCCATCCCCATACTGACCGCATCACGTATCTCGTCAACATTCGCTGTATCGATGAAGAACTTCATGCTGCCCCCTTTCGAATTCCGCTGGAACGTGAGAAATGGAAAATCAGCTGTGCTTTTTCATGTAAGCGTCACGGCACTCGGTCGAACAGAAACTTAACGACTCCCCATTGAGGTTACAGGGGACCCCTTCACGCAAAGGAAAATAGACCCCGCATTCGGGATCCTGAATCATCACATCATCGGCACTTGTCGGCCCTTTCTGGCTTTGGCCGCCAGCCATGCCTGTATCGCCCAGCATCTTGTTTTTAAAGTGCCGGTAAACGAAGTAGATGATGGCCAGGATAATCAGAACCTTCACGGGCTACTCCTTTGAATATGGAAGCACCTCCTGGGACGCATCGTCAATCTCAGAGAGGAGTGTTCGCAGTTTTTTGTTTATTTCCGGGTGAATAATCTCAGAATCTATATCACAAAGGGGAGTAAGGACAAAAGCCCTTTTATCCATGCGGGGATGCGGGATCGTCAGCGCCTCATCGTTGTAAATGAGGTCGTCATACAAAATGATATCGATATCGATGGGCCTCGGACCGAACCGAACGCCCCCGGCATCACGCCCCAGGTCGGCCTCCACCTGCTTCAAGCCGGCAAGGAGCTCCCGTGGCGCCTGAACTGTCTCCACACGGGCTGCGCCATTTAAAAACCACGCCTGGTCGGTGTAGTCCACAGGAGACGTCTTGTAGAGAGGAGACACCCCCACAACCCGGGCAATACGCCGCTCTTCGATTTCCCGAAGCGCCCTTTCAAGATGAGCCTCACGATCCCCCATATTGGATCCGAGACAAAGAAACACGTCGTGCATAGTCATGCATGGCTCCGCAGTATGCGTTAATACGCTAAAACGCATTGACACCCATGCTTATAAAACATGGGTGTCAACACATGAAATCACTTTGCCTCCGGCGGCCCTTCCGGGGGCCAAACTTTTGAAAAGTTTGACAAACAGAATTCAACTTATAAAGAAGGTCTTCGCAAACTCAGAGACAAAATTGTTCTAAACAGGTGCCAGTATTAACAGTTAAACCTATTCCCATACAACGTTGGTTTCCAACACATGAATTCCCGCACACCTGAACACACAACAGGTAACGCCTCCTCGTATTTAATAAGGCGATGACAGTAGAGTGTGACGCTGAAAATACCCAACTACCGCCTCACACTCACGGGCGAAGCCCGTCAGCAAATGTGACGTGCCCGAGGAACGAGGGCTCGGAGCATTTGCGAACCTGGGGTCCAGGGGCTCAGCCCCTGGTTGCCGGAGGCACGCTTTTTTGCGCCTTACTCGCCAGACGCAGCAGCCCCTCTCAGATCAACCTGAACCTGTTTTGACGGATCACTCACATACCCGCCTTCGGCGGTGGCCCTCACCTCAATGGTGTAGAGAACGCCGGGTGAAGCGGAAAAGCTGAATTGAGTCTCACCAGCACCGGCATCACCTGCCTTTTCAAACCGAACAGGGCAACCGGTACACAGCTCCTCTCCTACTTTCAGCAGGGAGAGGTAAATGCGATACCCGGTGACCTCGTTCCACTCGGAAAAAGGCGGATCCGACCAGGAGACGACAACCATCTCATCTTTCACGATGGCAGCCACCCCTGAAGGAGGCGTAAGGCCGTCAAAGCGGGGAGGAACCGGAGGCGCTTTTCGCCCGCAGGCAACACAGACCAAAAGCAACATGCCAAGCAGAAATAATCTGCGCATCCACACATCAGACACCCTCTCTCCTCCCCACATCATGGCTATGAAACCCTTCCGCCAAGATCGGCAATGGCCTGATCCATGGCTTTACGCACACGGGACGGTGCGGTGCCGCCAAAGGAGGTACGCCGCTCCACCATGGCATCGGTGGTGAGGAAATCAAAGATATCGGGCTCGATGAGCTCCGAGAATTCCTTCATCTCATCCGCCGACAGGTCGCCAAGCTCAACACCCTTTTCAAGGGCATGGGCCACGGCCTTACCGGCCACGCTGTGGGCTTCCCGGAAGGGCATCCCTTTGGTGGCGAGGTAATCGGCCAGATCGGTGGCGTTGAGGAACCCGGTCTCGGTGGCGAGACGGGTCACCCCTGCGATCACCTTGATGTTGGGCAGCATGCGAATGTAGATATCAATGACGCCCTTAAGGGTATCCACCCCGTCAAACAGGGGCGGCTTGTCTTCCTGCATGTCCCGATTGTAGGCCATGGGAAGCCCCTTCATCTGGGTGATGCTGGCCATGAGGCTGCCGATGACACGCCCTGCCTTGCCTCGCACCAGCTCCGGAATGTCCGGGTTTTTCTTCTGGGGCATGATGCTGCTGCCGGTGGTGAAGGCATCAGAGATCTCAATAAAATGGTACTCAGAGGAAGACCAGAGGATCAACTCTTCTGAGAACCGGGAGAAGTGCACCATGGCAATGGAGGCGGCTGAGAGAAACTCCATGATGAAGTCCCGGTCGGCCACGGTGTCCATGCTGTTGGCGGAGACCCTGGGGAAATCGAGAAGCTCGGCCACATAGTGCCGATCAATGGGATAGGTCGTGCCGGCAAGGGCAGCTGCCCCCAGGGGCATCACATTGATACGGGTAAGGGCGTCTTCAAGGCGCTCCTGATCCCGTGAGAACATCTCGTAGTAGGCCATCATGTGGTGGGAAAAAAGCACCGGCTGCGCGCGCTGAAGGTGGGTATACCCTGGCATCACAACACCGAACTGCTTTTCCGCGAGCTCCACAATCACACCACGAAGGGTCTTGAGACCGTCGATGATCACCCGGGTCTCGTCGCGCAGGTAAAGACGAACATCCAGGGCCACCTGGTCGTTTCGGCTTCGCCCGGTGTGAAGTTTTCTCGCCACATCACCAATCTTGTCGGTGAGGGCAGACTCGATGTGCATGTGGATATCTTCCAGGGCATCGTCGTAAACGAAGCTGCCGTTCTCGATATCCGCCTTCACGTCAAGAAGGCCTTTTTCCATAAGCTCCGCCTCATCCTCTGCGATGATGCCCTGCTTGGCCATCATCTTGGAGTGGGCGATACTTCCGGCAATATCATGGGCGTAGAGGCGCTTGTCCACGAGGATAGAAGAGGTGAATGCCTCCACTGCCTTGTCGGTCCCCGTAGAAAAACGGCCAGCCCAGAGTTTTTCACTCATCAGTCTTATTCTCCTCCAAGCTTTCTGCCGGCCATCTTCTGAATACGCAGTCTCAGGGCGTTGAGACGGATAAAGCCTTCGGCATCCTTCTGGGTGTAGACTTCGTCCCCTTCAAAGGTGGCAAACGCTTCGTTGTAGAGAGAGTCGTCGGACATGCGGCCCTGGACGTAGGAGTTGCCCTTGTAGAGCTTCATGCGAACCACGCCGTTGACGAACTCCTGGCTCTGGTCGATGGTGTTCTGAAGCATCTGCATCTCAGGGGAGAACCAGAAACCGTTGTAAATCAGCTCGGCATACTTGGGAATCAGCGAATCACGCAGGTGAGCCACTTCGCGGTCCAGGGTAATGGATTCCATGGCCATGTGCGCCTTGCGCAGGAGAGTTCCACCCGGGGTCTCGTAAACACCCCTGGACTTCATGCCGACGAATCGGTTCTCAACAAGGTCAATACGGCCGATGCCATGCTTTCCGCCCAGAACGTTCAGCGCTTTAAAGAGAACACCGGGAGTCATCTCCACGCCGTTGATGGCCACGGGGTTACCCTTGCGGAAGGTGATTTCAACCTCTTCGGGGGTGTCCGGGGCATCTTCGGGACGTACGCTCATGGTGTACATATCGTCGGTGGCAGAGGCCCAGGGATCTTCCAGGACACCGCCTTCGTAGCTGATGTGGAGCATGTTGCGGTCGGTGCTGTAAGGCTTCTTGGGAGTCTGGGGAACCTCGATGCCGTGCTTCTTGGCAAACTCCATAAGCACGGTACGGGAGTTCAGGTCCCAGTCACGCCAAGGGGCGATGATCTTGATGCCGGGATCAATGGCGAGGTAGCTCAGCTCAAAACGAACCTGGTCGTTGCCCTTTCCGGTGGCGCCATGGCTCACGGCGTCAGCCCCTTCCATACGGGCAATCTCCATTTGACGCTTGGCGATGAGCGGGCGCGCGATGGAGGTTCCGAGGAGGTACTGGCCTTCGTAGATGGCGTTGGCACGGAAAGCGGGGAAGACGTAATCACGGACAAACTCTTCACGTAGGTCGTCGATGTAGGCTTTCACCGCACCGGTCTTTTTCGCTTTTTCATCAAGGCCGTCAAGCTCCTCTTCCTGACCGAGGTCAGCAGAAAAGGTGACCACTTCACAGTCATAAGTCTCGATGAGCCACTTGAGAATAACAGATGTATCGAGTCCGCCGGAGTAGGCAAGGACCACTTTTTTGATATCAGACACAATAACCCCCTGGGCATGTTGATTGATAGCCTCGCAAGATGTCAGGACACCGGTTATTATTGCTCTTGTTCGGTGCGCGTCGTCGCCGTTTTGCCCCGCAAATTCAGGGACAAACGCAGGCTCGCCTGATCCTTAAATGTCTTAGCGAATCCATCTTAAATTTTAATATACCGTACAAAAAGGACCCCTTGAAAAGGTATCAGGGGAACTCAACTCATTGTCACAAAGTAGCCATAAAACTAACGGCAACCGCCTGGACATGCATGCACGTTCCCTGCCACATATCCCCGCCCCTTATTAACACCACGTTATAAAAGGACGCAACAAACAAATCCAGCCAGGGGATGATCCCCTGGACCCCAGGGGGCATCGACCCGACCCGATTCGGTAGAATCGGGTCGGGTCGATGCGTCAAAACTGATGCCATACAAGCCCTGTCACGAACCCACGGTTTAACAGGGTTACATATAGGCGAATTCAGACAAGCCCTGAAGCATATTAAGCAGGCTACGACATAGCCACCATGGCTACCCGCTTTCGCGGGGAAGACGGGAATTGAGGCCGTCGTAACACAACCACAAGGCCGCCTCGACGGAAAAGCGAAAATCAAGAATATCTCACTGCATATACAGTCGTCTTCCCCGGCTGTTTGGGAAACGTTACACACAGTGTGACCGTTCCCCTGAGCACCCTATAACGCGGAAACAACCGAATGACCGGGGATCCATGCTCGGGTTACGACACCGACCAGATCACAACCCAATAGCCATCAAGCAATCACCATGGGTCCCGCCTTCGCGGGAAAAATGGGCATTGGAGCGTCGAGCCCCGAACAGAGTGCCCAGGATGTTCGGCTTACACAGTAATGAAGGCCAGCCCATCAGCGAATGTTCTCGTCCCGAGGAACGAGGGGCGAGAGCATTCGCAACCAGCTTTCGAGGTGGCTCACCTCGCTGCCGGAGGCATGCTTTTCCCCCTACAGAGTCCGGCTAATCAGCATATCGAGGATGGCCTTGTGCATGTGAAGCTTGTTCTCAGCCTGATCCCAAATGATGGACTGATCGCCTTCCATGACGGATTCAGAAACCTCTTCACCGCGGTGGGCGGGGAGACAGTGCATGAAGGAGGCGTCGGGCCTGGCAAGTGCCATGAGGGCGTCATCCACGATAAAGCCTTCAAAGGATTTCTCGCGGGCTGCCTGCTCGGCTTCCTGGCCCATGCTGGCCCAGACGTCGGTGTAGATAATATCAGCGCCAGCCACAGCCTCTTTGGGGTCGCGAACCACGGTAATTTTAGCGCCACGCGCCAGGGATTCCTTAAGGATGGCATCATCCGGATCAAACCCTTCGGGGCATGCGATGGAGAGTTCAAATCCGAGGGTCGATGCCGCCCACATCCAGGAATGTGCCACGTTGTTACCGTCACCCACCCAGGCCACCTTGGCGTCGTAGCTGCCTTTGTCCTCAATGACGGTCATGAGGTCCGAAAGGATCTGGCAAGGGTGGTACATATCGGTAAGGGCGTTTACGACCGGAACATCGGAGTAGCTAGCGTACTCTTCGATGAGCTCCTGGGAGAAGGTTCGAATCACAAGGCAATCGATATAGCGGGCCAAGACTCGCGCCGTGTCTTTCACGGGCTCACTTCGCCCAATCTGGGTGTCGTTCTCGTTCATGAAAATGGAGACGCCGCCCAACTGAATTGTGGCGGCTTCAAAAGAGATACGGGTTCGGGTGGAAGGCTTGTTAAAAAGAAGCCCCACTGTTTTCCCCTCAAGGGGGCGATCCACAATCCCCTCCTTCTTTCTCTTCTTCAGCTCCAGAGCGCGTGCGAACAGGGCATCAAATTGCTCTTTGGTCAGGTCCTTGAGTGTCAGCAGATCTTGTTTCATGTCTTTCTCCTTTGTCGGGCTAAAGGCCCTTGCCTCCGGCGGCCAGGGACTGTGCCCCTGGACCCCAGGTTCGCAAATGCTCCCACCCCTCGTTCCTCGGGCTGTTCACATTCGCTGACGGGCTGCGCCCGTGGCAAAATAAAGTTGCCTATGTACGAAGAACCTCGGCCCATCAGGCTATATAAAGATTCCAATATGATTGTATGGAAGAGCTTTTCCCTCGGAAAAGCCCTTCCAAATCCTGTTTGTCAAACCCAGATCATACAAATGGGCAAAAGTTTGGCCCCCGGCAGGGCCGCCGGAGGCTTTACGAGGCATTCATCTCAGTAAAGATTCCATCCAGTACATCAATGAGGGCGTCAATTTCCGGCTTTGTGATGGTCAAGGGGGGCACAAACCGCAGGGTGTTGCCCTGAACCGCATTGATCACCTGCCCGTTTTCGAGACATTTCTTGACCACATCGGCCCCGTCGCCGTCGATCTCCATGCCGAGGAGCAGACCCATGCCCCGCACGTCCTTGACAAGGGCGTGCTTGCCTTTGAGCGTCTCCAGCGCCCCTTTGAAGTAGGCACCGATATCGGCACCCTTCTCCACGACCTTCTCTTCATCAAAGCACCGCACAACGGCAAGGGCTGCCGCCGTTACCAGGGGTGTTCCACCGAAGGTGGACCCGTGAGCGCCTTTCCCAAAGGAGGCCATCACCTTATTTGTGGCCAGCATGGCGCCGATGGGAAGGCCGTTGCCAAGAGCCTTGGCCAGGGTCATGATATCGGGAGCGACCTTTGTGTGCTGATGGGCGAACAATTTACCGGTTCGGCCCATGCCGGTCTGGATTTCATCAAAAATCAGGAGAGCACCGTAATGGTCGCACAGAGCGCGCAACTCTTCGAGATACCCATCATCCGGGGCACACACACCGCCTTCGCCCTGGAGCGGCTCCACCAGCACGGCGCATACCGACTCGTCCATGATCTCTTCAAGGGCTTCCATGCTGTTGAAGGTGACGTGCTCGAATCCCGGCAAAAGGGGGGTAAACCCTTCCTTGATCTTGTCCTGACCGGTGGCGGAAAGGGTTGCCATGGTTCGACCGTGAAAGGATCGCGTCATGGAAATGATGCGATGGCGCTGCTCCCCCTTGTCATGAAAATACTTCCGAGCCAGCTTGATGGCCGCTTCGTTGGCTTCAGCGCCGCTGTTGCACAGAAAGAGGCGATCAGCAAAGCACCGCTCGGTCAACCACTCGGCCAGCTCCACCTGGGGCTGGGTGTAAAAGAGGTTGGAGACATGACACAGGGTCTTCGCCTGCTCAGCCAGGGCTTCGGCCACCTTGGGATGGGCGTGGCCCAGGTTACAGACGGCGATGCCGGAAAGAAAGTCCGTGTAGGTCTTTCCCGCATCGTCAATGAGGGTGGTTCCTTCGCCTTTGACGAAGACCACGGGGTAACGGGCGTAAGTCTGCGCCATTACCTTTGATTCACGATCTATCCATTCATTCATAATACCACTTCCGTCCCGATTCCTTGATCGGTAAAGAGTTCAAGAATCAGCGAATGCCTTCGCTTTCCATTGATGATGTGGGTCTTTTCCACCCCTTGCCGCAAGGCAGCCAGGGCGTACTCGATTTTAGGAATCATCCCGCCGGTGACGGTTTCATCCTGAATCAGGCCGGGCACACGCTCAGCTTCGATAGTGGAGACCAGATTTTTATCCTTGTCGAGGACACCGTCCACATCGGTAAGAAGAAGAAGCCGGGCAGCTTTCAGGGCCGAGGCTACTTCCGAGGCCACAAGATCGGCGTTGATGTTGTACGTCTCGCCGTGCTTGCCAACACCAACCGGTGCGATCACCGGAATAAAGCCCTTGGCTGTGAGCGTTTCGATGATCTCAGGATTTACCCGGGTCACCTTGCCCACATGACCGGCATCGATGATTTCAGGAGGTTTCCCCTCTTCTTCGCTGACGATCCTGAGCTTCTCCGCGCTGATGAGGCCGCCATCCTTGCCGCTGAGCCCCACAGCCTTTCCGCCCTCCCGGTTGATCTGAGCAACGATGGACTTGTTCACCTTGCCGCCAAGAACCATCTCCACCACATCCATGGTCTCGTCGTCGGTCTTGCGCATGCCCCGGACAAAGGTGGAGTTGATCCCCATCTTGTCCAGCACCAGGTTGATCTGGGGGCCGCCTCCGTGAATCACTACAGGATTCAACCCGATGTACTTCATCAGGGTGATATCCCGGGCAAAATCTTCCTTGAGCTGCTCATCCACCATGGCATGGCCGCCGTATTTAACAACAATGGTCTTACCGGCAAATTTCCGTATGTAGGGCAGAGATTCAATGAGAATATCTGCGACACTCTTCTCCGTCATCGTATTTATCTCCACATTAAGGAGTCTCTCAGAAATAAGAGACTCAACTTCTGGGGGTGAGCAGGTAATTCCATTCTCCGTGGAAGTCAGCTTGTTCTATTGACAGTGCATCCATTTCAGCATCTGTCACCTTTAAACCTTTTGGGTATATGTCGGCGTCCAGGCTGGCACCTATTTTTAACCCTTCTTTCGTTGTTGTAGAGCCAATCAATTTAATTATAACTTCGTGGCTTACGAGTGGCATCCCTCTCCAGTTCCGCGTTATATGACAAAACATTCTGTGTTCAATTTTATTCCACTTGCTTGTCCCAGGAGGGAAGTGGCAAACCATAATAGACAACCCTTCTTTATCCGCCCATTCCTGAAGGGATTTTTTCCACAGACGGTTGCGCCAGCCGTTACTACCGCCTCCGTCTGCCATGATCAGTATTTCTTCGGCACCGGGATACAGTCGTTCCCCCAATTCCTCCCACCAGCGCTGAATACTTCTGACGGCAAACTGTGCCGTATCATTATCGGTCCCCACATTAACCCATCCCAAATTATGGGTAATATCGTAAGCTCCGTAGGGCGTTACTTTTCCAAGCTCTTTATCTATAAAATCATACGCTTCTACTTCCAACGGATGATTTGTTTTATGCCACTCGCGTCCAGAATTTGCAAAATTCCCTACCAGCTCCTTTTTCTTTGCATCTACAGAGATTGCGGGGCAGCCCCGACTTTGGAATTCTTCCACTGCTGCTGCAATATACTCAAACTGCAAATTTCTATCTGGATTCTGCCTGCCTTCGAATCGTTTTCGGTTGCTCTGTAGGCTATAACCTAACTTTTTGAGCAGTCCACCTACGGTTGTAGGTGAAATGAAAAACCCTTGTTTTTTTAGCTCATCAGATAGATTGGTTGTGCTTTTACAAGTCCATCTTAGCGGTTTCATTGGGTCACCGCTGGTATACGGCTCAACAAGCTTTTCTAAAGCGTCAAGCAGTCCTGGTTGTTTTTCAGTGAGCGACTTACGGCCACCACCGGGCTTACGCTGTCTACCCGTACTATCCTGAGTTTTATGAGAGAGTTCTTCAATACCATGACAGATTGTCCGTGGTGTAAGTCCCGTTGCACGAGATACGGCCGCGACACCTCCGTACCCAAGCTCTAAAGCTTCTACAGCCGCCCAGCACCTACGACTTTTTTCGGTTAGCTCGGACGCTATCTTTTCATATCTGTTTTTTATTGATTCATGTGGTAATGCTTTCATCCCGGTAATATAACAGAAAACGCCTAAAAAGAATTGCTATTTATTTTCGTGAAGCTCCTAAGGCGAACAGAATGATTAAAACAAAAAAAGAGACTCCGGCGGCAAGGTGTGCCACCTTGAAAGCGGGTTGCGAATGCTCCGAGCCCTCGTTCCTCGGGCACGTCACATTCGCTGACGGGCTACGCCCGTAAATAACGGTGTCGTAAAATTGGTTCGAATCGGCTTCCCTGGCTGCAAAAGACACGACAAGCGATATATTGCTTTATCTTAGCATCACTCGACGCCCTTCGGAGAGTCGAGTGACCGGAGATCCATATGTGTATTCCGTCACATCTTGATATTCGTTTTACGATTAATTTTCAGATAACTATTCAGCTTGGCTTACGGCGGGTCACTTTTTGAAAAAAGCTCCGCAAAAACGTTCCGGTTGCAACAGCCAAACCAGACGCATATGGCCTACCGACAAAGTTGGGGCAGTCGGCATCGTTTTCAAAACCTGTTTTTCAAACTATTCAAAAGTTTGGTTCCCGGCAGGGCCGCCGGAGGCAACCACGCCCCTACTTCCTGGGGTGCGCCTTATCATAGGCCTTAGTCAGCCGGTCGATGGAGACATGGGTGTACTTCTGCGTGGTTGAAAGGCTCTCATGGCCCAGCATCTCCTGCACTCCACGAAGGTCTGCCCCCGCATCAAGCATATGGGTGGCAAAAGAGTGGCGGAGATCGTGCGGAGAAACCGGCACGGTGAGCCCGCTCTCCTTGGCGGTCTTTTCAAGAATCCGGGCAATGGACCTCGTGGACAGCCGCCCGAGATTCTTGTTCAGAAACAGCGGCCCCTTGTCTCGAGAGATCTTCTTCTCCCCTTCCAAGGTCTCCCGGTAAAGAGAAATAGCCCGAACAGCCCGTTCCCCCACCGGCACCACACGCTCCTTGTTGCCTTTCCCGATCACCCGAACGCTATGCAGCCCCATATCAACATGAGGGCAATCAAGGCCAGAGAGTTCGGAAACACGAAGCCCGCTCGAGTACAACAGCTCAAACATGGCTCGATTTCGTCTCGCCAGAAGCGTTCCGTCATCCATGGCATCCAACAGACGAAACATGTCGTCCACCGTCAGATAGGAGGGAAGCGTCTTCTCCAGCTTTGGCGTGCGGATGGTGTCCAAGGGACTCTTCTCCACAACACCCCTCTTTTTCAGGTATTTATAAAGCGACCGGAGAGAGGAGAGCCTTCGCGCCACAGAGCGCCTGGACAACCCCTCTTTATGTAACCTGTTAAGATATCCCCTTATACATATGACGTCAACAGCATCCGGGACCAAACCTTCATTTCTATGAATAGAATCACCGGAATCGGTCAAAAACCCGATTAAAAAGGCGTGAAAATCGTTAAGATCCGTGCGGTAGGCTCGAACAGTGTGGGTTGAGTACCCTTTTTGGGCCGTCAGGTACTCGAGAAAATCGAGGATATGATCGTGGAGGGATTTTACGTTAATGCGTGCTTGGTGCTTGGTGCCTGGTTCTTCGTGCAATGTATTCGCTCCGCTCATGGGCTTAAGAAGGGCTAAAGGCTAAAGGCTAAAGGCTAAAGGGAGTTTAATGGGGGATTATTTAAAGAGTAAACGAATTTCAGAAACTATTCAGCTATGCCTCCGGCGGGTCGCTTTTTGAAAAAAGCTCCGCAAAAACTTTCCGACTGTGGTAAGCCCAAACAGCTTGGATTGCGGACATCGGTGATGCAATCAAAACTGCGCTTAAAAACTGTTTATCAAACCCAGCTCATAAAATTGGCAAAAGTTTGTCCCCCGGCCGGGCCGCCGGAGGCAACGTTGGGCTGAATAGTTACGAATTTCATAGCATCCCAGGCTTACTACCCACCAGCTTTTCCTGTTATTTCACCGTCACTCCAACCTACCACCTGTTCTTTTACCCTTGCTTCTCCCGCTAGAGCACGGCGACTCCTCAACGAAGAACCAAGCATGAGACACTAAGAACGCTCTTTTTTTTGCCACTATCGCCTGCTTTCGAGCCCCAGCGCAGCCATCACTTGCTGAAGGTCCTGCCAAGCCTGGCGCTTGTGCTCGGGATGGCGAAGGAGAAAGGTGGGGTGAAAGGTCGGCATCAACCGAATACCCTTATAGTGTTGGAACTGCCCCCGGATGCCGCCAACACCGGAAGTGATCCCAAGAAGCGTCTGGGCAGCAACGGCGCCCAAAGTACAGATCACTTCTGGCCTCACGACTGCGATCTGCCGCTCCAGAAACGAGAGGCACAGGCTCATGTCCGGTTTCTTCTGGTTATCCCCAGGGCAACACTTCAAAATATTAGAAAGATAAACATCGTTACGGGTGAGCCCCATGGCCTGGAGCATCTTATTCAGCAAATCACCTGACGCCCCAAGAAAAGGAATCCCCTCCTGATCCTCTTCAGAAAGCGGCACATCGCCTATAAACATAAGCCTTGCATCGGGACTGCCAGCACCGAAGACGATCTGGTTTCGCCCCCTGAAAAGGCCGCACCTAGTGCACTCACCCAAATCCGCGCGAATGGATTCAAGCGTTTCCACCACTGGCTCTACGGCAGGTCGCCTCATGCCAACAGAATTTGGCGGCTGCACAGCCCCCATCTCCTTTGCAGGACCAACAGACGCTTGAGAGGGCTCAGCTACAGGCTTCGCAACAGATGGGCGCACAGCCGATGGATTCTGCCTGGCCTGCCCCTGTTGACCTGAGCCTTGAGCCTGAGGCCGCCCACCAGCCCTCCCCTGAGTCCCGCGGCGATTACCCGGCCCACCCGCAGGTGCCACCCGCCCCATGGCACCAAGGAGCTTCGCCGCCTCATCGGTGCACTCCACCCCTTGGAGCCCGAGGCTCTTCAAATAAAGGAGCGATGCCTTCACCTCATCAAGAGGAGCTCGTTGCAGGGGTGTATGGGTCTTTTCTTCCGTCATTGCGTTCATCTATCCTGAATATTCCATAAAAATCATACAAGCATTTGTTCTTAGTTCGTGGTTCTTAGTGCTTGGTTAATGAGTCGCTACGCTCCTGCGATTAGAAAAGGCTTGAGCGAAGCGAATACATTGAACGAAGAACAAGGAACCAAGCAAGAAGAACGTCTTTATCAGTCGAAGGTATTTACTTTACCTGCGCGCCTTCATCAACCCCGCCACCCTGTCGAGAAGCTCATGGGCCACCTGGTCTTTCCCCATTGACTCAAAGGGCTCCTTACGGCCATCGGGGTGAAAAAAAGTGACAATATTGGTATCGGTGCCAAAGCCGGAACGAGGATCCCCCACAAGGTTCCCCACGATCATATCCAGATTCTTGGCTTCGATCTTCTTGCGAGCGTTTTCAGCCAGCGACTGGGTCTCTGCAGCAAAGCCGATAAGAACCTGATGGGTTTTGCGCTTCCCGAGTTCTTTCAGGATATCGATATTTTTATCCAACTCGATGGTCATGTCATCGCTTTTTTTCTTGATCTTGTGCTCCGCCCTGTTCTTTGGCCTGTAGTCGGCCACGGCCGCCACCTTTATAACAGCATCGGCACTATCCATGCGCGAAAAGACCGCTTCAGCCATCTCATCCACAGAGGTGACTGAAATGCGATCCACCCCCACGGGAGCATCGAGGCTTACAGGACCGGAAACCAGGGTGACTTCAGCGCCTCGGTATTCGGCGGCTCGGGCAATTTCATAGCCCATCTTGCCGGAGGAACGATTGGAGATATACCGCACCGGATCAATGGCCTCCCGGGTCGGCCCCGCGGAAATAACGATCTTCTTTCCCGCAAGGTCCTGTGGGAACAGAACCGCCTTCACGCGATCAACAATAGTCGGAGGCTCGGCAAGGCGTCCGGGCCCGGTGGTACCACAAGCCATCTCCCCCACGCCGGGTTCGACAATATGGTACCCGTCCCCCTCCAGCACATCCAGGTTCCTCTGAACGGCCCGGTTTTCGTACATGTGGGTGTTCATGGCCGGACAAATAAGCTTCGGCGCCGTGACAGCAAGCATCGTGGTCGTCACCGCATCATCGGCAAGACCATGAGCCAGTTTCCCGATGATATTGGCCGTGGCAGGCGCTACTACCACCACATCGGCCTTTTCCGCCATTTCAATGTGCCCGATGGACGCCCCCTTGCCCTCTTCAAATAAATTAGAAAGCACCGGATGCCCTGAAATGGAGGCAAAGGTCATCTCCCCCACGAACTCTTTGGCCCCGCGCGTCATGGCTACCCAAACGTCGGCTCCCTCTTTCTGAAGAAGCCGCACCACCTCCACCGCTTTGTAAGCAGCGATACCTGCCGTCACACACACAACCACCCGTTTATCTTGAAGCACAGCCACCACTTGTCTCCTTCCGTGTCTCACTGAAATCAATGGCTATCAGGTTGATTTACACTTGCCACCACTGTATATGGATAAGGGTCTTATCACAATAGTTGCCTTTATTCACGAAGCCAGAACATAAATGGGAGTCACTTTCATGGCACTTTCCCCCACAATCATTCAACATGACATAGCGGATTCAGACATTATATACCGGCGCGGACTCGCCATTTTTGAAAGTGGAGCCCTGCTTCGAATCCCCATGGATTCTGCCGACAACCATCACTACCGCTACGACGGCAGCTACGGTGACTACGAAATTACTATCGACAGCAACAGCGACGGCACCTATCGTTATTACTGCTCCTGCCCCTACCCTGGTGACGGATGCAAACATATTGTGGCGTCATTCCTGGACTTGGAGCACCGATCCTTTGAATCCAACACGATAAAGCCAGCAAATCCCCTTGAAGAAAAATACCTCTCCTACGAGGAGATCAAAACCCAGGCAATCAAGGACCGGGAGAAAAAAGCCAAAAACGAACGTTTTCGACTCGTCATGGGCGACACATATAAAGGGGAACACTTGGTGGAGACGCCCACCGGAAGGAGCTACACCGTCACCTTTCATGACCCAACTTCCGGCAGAGGACACTGCACCTGCCCCGACTTTACAACCAACCGTCTTGGTACCTGCAAGCACCTGATCTTCGCAAAGGCGGACCTGAAAAAAAAACGGGGCATGACGACCCAGGCGGCACAGGAAATCTTCCCCTTTGTAGACATTTACTGGGACTCATTGACAGATGCCCCGGCTCTTTTTTGTGAGAACGGACTCAAAAACTTCCCGGACATTAACGCCCATCTTTCCGGTCTCTTCAGCCCTTCAGGACAATTTACGGCGGCCAACATTGATGCCCTGATCCCCTGCATGGGCCCTCTTTACGGGAACAAGCACGTACGCATTCAAGCGAGCGTCCTCAGACGCATCAACCGCCATGTCGTGGAGCAATCCGCCCTGGCCCACGAGACCGAGGCACTGCCAAACCTCTCTGCCATCAAGGCCAGTCTGTACCCATACCAGCTGGAAGGCGTGAGTTTCGCCCTATACAAGCCATCGGTTCTTATCGGGGACGAGATGGGCCTTGGCAAGACGCTTCAGGCTATCACCCTGGCTACCTTAAAAAAAGAGATATACGGATTTAAAAAGGTGCTGGTGGTGACCCTGGCCTCCCTTAAAGAGCAGTGGAAGCGTGAGATCGAACGATTTACAGATGAAAAGGCCCTTGTTGTCAGCGGCCCTGCCGCCGTGCGCCAGCGTATCTATGCGGAGGACCCCACCTTCTTCAAAATCACCAACTACGAAGCGGTTCTTCGGGACACCCTGGCGATTCGTCGCATGAAACCCGACCTGGTCATCCTGGATGAGGCCCAGCGCATCAAAAACTTCACAACCAAAACAGCTGAGGCCATAAAGACCATCCCGAAAACCCATGCTCTCGTTCTCACAGGCACCCCCCTTGAGAACAAGCTTGAGGATGTTTACTCCATCATCCAGTTCCTCGATCCGGACCTCTTGGCCCCCCTGTGGGACTTTGCCGGGCAACACTTTCTCATCAGCCGGAAAAAGAAAAACCACATCGCTGGGTACGCCAACTTAGGGGCCCTCCATGAGAAATTAAAAGGAATTGTGATCCGCCGCAAAAAAGAGGAGGTGCTCACTGAACTGCCGGATGAGGTAGTCAGCAACTACTACATCGAACTGAGCGATGAGCAGAAAAAAATCCACGGGGGCTACCTAAGCTCGCTCCTTCCCCTTTTAAGCAAGAAGTTTCTCACCCCCATGGACGTGCAGAGGACCCAGCAATTGTTACTCCTCTCCCGCATGGTGTGCGATTCCA
The DNA here is from genome assembly GCA_942491485.1 of Desulfolunaceae bacterium. Taxonomy (GTDB): domain Bacteria; phylum Desulfobacterota; class Desulfobacteria; order Desulfobacterales; family Desulfolunaceae; genus Desulfoluna. The sequence continues at coordinate 220,975 of CALOAX010000002.1, forward strand.
CCTACCTCATCGACAAAAAAACGCACATCTCCCCCAAGCTCAAGGAGTTCAAAAGCATCATCTACGACCTGGCTGTGGAGAACAATCGCAAGGTGGTGGTGTTCAGCGAGTGGACCCGCATGAACTTTCTCATCGCCAAGCACCTATCGGATGCGGGTATCCCCTTTGTGGAGCTTTCAGGCAAAATCCCGGTTCATAAACGGCAGGCACTCATCGACGAGTTCTCCACGAACCCAGATTGCAAGGTGTTTCTATCCTCGGATGCCGGAGGCACCGGCCTCAACCTTCAGGCGGCCGACTGCGTCATCAACTTCGAGCTGCCCTGGAACCCGGCCAAACTCAACCAGCGTATCGGCCGAGTCAACCGCATCGGCCAAAAGAGCGGCTGCGTCAACGTGGTAAACCTCATCGCCAAAGATTCCATCGAAGAGCGTATCCTTGCTGGAATACAGATGAAGACAGAGCTATTCCAAGGTGTCTTTGACGGCACCACAGATTCCGTAGAATTTTCTTCCGAAAAGCGCACCGACCTCATCAACCAGCTTCGTGAACTCATGAAAGAAGAGACACTTCTTGCCCCTTCCGAGCCCACTGATTCAGTTGAGATCCCTGACGATACCCCGCACTTCCTCAACCCCGAAGTGCTGGCTGAAGGCGAGGATATGGCGACTGAAACGGACCTCAATCCAGAATCCGCCCAGGCCAACGCAACAGACAACTCGTCCGAGGCAAGCATAGGCAGCATCCTCCAAAACCAGCCCCCGGAACAAATCGAGGCGGTCCTGAACTCCGGCATGGACTTTATCGGTGGCCTCCTGGAGATGGCCACGGGTCAAAAGATTGAAAATTCAGAAGGATCTGATAAAAAGGTAAAGATAAACACAGAGACCGGGGAAGTGACCATGAGCTTTAAGTTGCCGGGGTTTTAGGGGATAAAAAAACGGCTATAGGTGATCGGCTATGGACCATCGGCAAGGTGTCGCTACGCTCCGACGTTTTGAAGAAGGGATATCGCACAAAGGCACCAAGCCACAAAGGACAGCGCAGCAGGGAAACAAGAGTGAAGGAAAAAGGATGGGCTTAAAAACGAAGCTCGGTCTATCGGAAGAGACCTATGCTCCAGCAGTCGCCGCAATGGATCCAGTGGCTTGACACCTCTTGCATCACGGCATACCCCTTGTTTTCGTCTTCCCGGGCTGTCAGAATATCCTGAAGCGTCGGGATCTATCCAGCCACTAAGGCCAGAAACCCTTTGCATGAGTGAGTGACCGGGGATCCAGGTATAAAAGCTAAAATTCGTTCTTGGTTCGTCGTTCTTGGTGCTTGGTTCAAGGAAATCGCTACGCTCATGGGTTTAATAAACGGCTATAGGTCATCGGCTATGGGCAAGGGGTCGCGTGCTCCGACATTTAGAAGAAAGGATATCGCACAAAGACACCAAGCCACAAAGGACGATGCAACGCCCTGCATTACGGTAGTGCCCTTGTTTACGTCTTCCCCGGCTGTCAGAATAACCGGAAGAATCGGGGGCTCTTCAGCCATGGAAACCAGAAGCCCTTTGCATAGGCGGGCGACCGGGGATCCATGCTTCTAACGCGTCACCGCCAGGAGCTTCCCCTAAGCCCTGACTATGATAAGATACAACTCCGGCGGCCAGGGCAATAAAGACCATCCCGAAAACGAGGTACACAACATGACAAAGAAACATCCCTTAAAAAAACTCCCCATCGGGATCCAAACATTCAGTGAAATCCGGGAAGAGAACTACGTCTATGTTGATAAGACGGGCATTGCCCTTGACCTCATTGAAAACGGAAAATACTACTTTCTCTCCAGGCCCAGGAGGTTCGGCAAGAGCCTCTTTGTGGACACCCTTAAAAATATTTTTGAAGGACAAAAAGAGCTGTTTAAAGGCCTTGCTATCGAAGATAAGTGGGATTGGAACCAAAAAAATTCCGTAATCTCGTTAACCTTTGCCGCCGACGTCCTGCAATCAAAAGAGGACCTCGCCGAGTCTATCCATGACCAGCTGAGCAGAAATTGCCGACAACTTGACATCACCACAGAAAACCAGAGGCCGGCTTTAAGGTTCCAGGAACTCATCGAAAAAGTCCATGAAGCTACCGGGCAAAAGGTCGTTGTACTTGTGGATGAGTACGACAAGCCCATCCTCGACAACATCACCAATCCGGAGATTGCCGTCCAGATGCGTGAAGGTTTGAAAGGCCTTTACTCCGTAATCAAAGCACGGGACGCTGACATCCAGTTTGTCTTTATCACCGGAGTCTCCAAATTCAGCAAGGTCTCCATTTTCAGCGGCCTCAACAACCTCCAGGACATCACCCTATCCCCTAAGTACGGAACCCTCTGCGGGTACACCCAGAATGATTTGGAACGCGAGTTTAAAGATCACCTTATCGATTGCAACTTAGAAAAAATAAAACAGTGGTACAACGGATACAACTGGCTGGGAAAACCTGTTTACAACCCCTTTGACATTCTGCTTTTTCTCTCTAATGAGAAAGATTACAGCAACTACTGGTTTGAAACCGGCACGCCCACATTTTTAATCGACCTGATCGAAGCCAATAGATATTACCTTCCAAGCATTGAAAAAATCAAAGCCAGCTACGAGCTGATTGGAAGTTTTGATATCGACCACATTAAAATAGAGACCCTTCTCTTCCAGGCTGGCTACCTGACCATCAAAAGCAAGCGACGAGTTGGAGATAAGTGTCAATACCTGCTGAAATATCCCAACAAAGAGGTCAAAAACAGCCTTACCGATTATCTCTTAACCCGTCTATGCCATAATTCCTCAACCAAAGAGGACATCCAAGGGGATCTGTACGAAGCCCTGACAGAAAAGGATCTAAACGCCCTTAAGGTCATCTTCCACAGCTTCTTCGCCTCCATCCCCCACGACTGGTACCGCAAGAACAACCTGGCCGGCTACGAAGGCTACTACGCCTCCATCTTCTACTGCTACTTCGCATCCCTCGGCCTTGACGTCACCCCTGAGGACACCACCAACCACGGGCGTATCGACATGACCTTGAAAATGGACGATGCGATCTTTATTTTCGAATTTAAGGTGGTGGAGTTGGTAAAAGAGAAGAACTCAGCACTGGAACAGATCAAGGCGAAACGGTACCACGAGAAGTATGAGACGAGCGGGGAGGTCTATTTGGTGGGGGTGGAGTTCTCCAAAGAGGATCGGAACATTGTGAGGTTTATATGGGAAAAGTCTTGCCACACTTAAAGTAGTTATACTACAAACTCCTTTGCATAAATTGTAAGCAAATATACCATTCATTGTGATTTCATCATGAAGACGGTTTCTAAATTATGGCAAGGAAAATTATGGTGTGTAGAATGTTTCATTTAAGAAAAGATCTTTTATTTATTATACTTGCTGTATTTATAATTTTCTTATCATTTTTTATACGCCTAAAAGTAATAAATGAAACCTTGGTCGATTCTCCCATTCGCAATGACGCTAAGGGGTACTATTTTTATGCCTTAAACGTCAAAAAACACGGAGTGTATTCACGCCATAATTACAGCTTAGAAAAGCCAAAACCGGATTCAGTCTGCACACCAGGCTACCCGATGGCCATATTGCCTTTTGTTGAATATCCACCCACCATGAAAATGGTCTGGGACATACAACGAATGCAGGTCGTATTAGGATGCGCTACGGTCCTTCTTGTGTATTTGCTTGCTCAATATTATTTAAATCGGTGGCTGGCTTTATTTGCGGCATGCCTTGCCGGAATTTCACCACACTTGGTTGTATGCACAACGTATGTCTTAACTGAAACTATGTTTACATTTTTGATGTTTTTAAGCCTTTGGCTCCTTGTTTATAGCATTGAAAAACATAAAACTTATGTTCTTTGCCTTGCTGGCATAACTCTCGGTTTGGCATCCTTGACTCGACCAACTCTTCAGTATTTTATTTTTGCCATTGTCCCATTGATATATATCGTATCAATTCGTCACTTTAAGTTGAAAAATTGCCTCCTGGTATTATTTTGTTTTGTCTTTACTATGGCTCCATGGTTTATTCGAAATTATCAGGCAACCGGTAAAATTTCGGACAGTCGTTTGAAAATTTCAACACTGGCCCATGGAATGTACCCTGACCTCATGTACAAGGACAACCCTGAATCAAGGGGTTTTCCGTATAGATTTGATCCAGAAATTAATAATATTTCGAAGGATATGAATAGTGTAACAACAGAAATCAAACGTCGGTTTAAAAGCGAACCATATCGGCATATGTACTGGTACTTGATAAAAAAGCCCGTCACCTTATTATCTTGGAATATATTGGCTGGAATGGGTGATGTTTTTATCTATCCTGTTGTGAAATCTCCTTACTTACATGGAGGATGGGTGCACGGGACACATAAGTTCATGAAAGCGCTCCATTGGTTTTTTGTGTCACTATCTCTAATTGCAACAGTCATTGTTTGGTTTCCACATTCCAAATGGGGCCTGAGTAAAACAAACGCATACGTACCTCGGCTACTTTCCCTGCTCATGTTATATTTTATAGCCATACACATCGTAGGCGCTCCTTTCCCGCGGTACGGCGTACCTTTGAGACCTTTAATCTATATACAGGCCCTGTTGGTTATCCAGACATGTGGAACATTGATAATACAAAAATGGAAAAGTCAGCATGCATGGATTAAGGTACAGGGCGATGAGTAAGACTCAGATTATTAATTGCATATTGTGCGTGTTCGGAATCAGTAGTGGGCAATTACTTTTCAGAGCGGGTGCCCTCAAGATTAAAGGTACAGGGTTTCATGCCTTGATGAATGCTATTTCGCAACCGTACTTGTGGCTTGCGTTAATCCTTTATGCCCTGACCACGTTGCTGTGGGTACATATATTAAGAACGACACCTTTAAACTTTGCGTATCCTTGGATGGCTTTGGCATTTGGGATGGTTCCCCTATTGGCCTTTTTTATATTTAAAGAGCCCATTGGCATCAATCAAATCGCTGGTTTCCTGTTGATTATTATCGGGGTTACTCTGTCGGGGTTGAAATGAATACATTCCTTGTGTTGCCGTGCTATCAAACTCGTGATTATATTCTGACTGTCTTGGAAAAGGTTGGGCCAGAGATCGGCAGAATAGTTCTCATCGACGATGGATGCCCACAAAAAACGGGTGGTTATGCCATTAAAAATTCCTCAGACCCTCGCCTTGTCCTTGTTGAACATGGTACAAACAAAGGAGTTGGAGCCGCCGTCGTAAGTGGCTTTGAAAAAGCCATCGAACTGGGCGCAGACATCATTGTTCGAATTGACAGCGATGGACAAATGGATCCGGCCTTGATTCCACAGTTCATTTACCCCCTGACGGCGGGCTTGGCAGATTTCACTAAAGGAAATCGATTTTGGTGCACAGAGACATTATCAGGGATGCCTGCAATGCGGCTTATTGGCAATGGCATTCTTTCGTTTATCAGTAAGTTGTCTTCAGGGTATTGGAGTTTAATGGATCCCAATAACGGGTTTTTTGCAGTTCATGCCGCTGTCATTCAAAAGCTTGACCTGAGTAAACTGGACTCCAGATATTTTTTCGAATCGGATTTGCTTTTTCGTTTGAATACAATAAGGGCAGTAGGACTCGATATTCCAATGAACTCAATTTACGAAGGAGAAAAGAGTAATCTAAGCCCTCTTCGGAGTATACCTGAATTTTTTGTGAAGCATATTCGTAATACTGCAAAGAGAGGGCTTTACAATTATTATATACGTGATTTTAATGCCGCAAGTCTCCAAATGATTTTCGGCAGCATACTTTTTTTGTTCGGAGCTTCATACGGCGGAATTAATTGGGCCTATTTATCCAGCCAAGGTATGTATGCAAGCAGTGGCACTGTTATGTTTGCAGCCCTCCCAATCATACTCGGCTTTCAGTTGCTACTGACCGCGTTGCAGCATGATATTAATTCGGAACCCAAAAACCCTTTGCATCAGTTAATTTCAATGCAACCCCCGAAAGCCAAATCAAATCCAAAGTAAACTTACCAATTTCACAACAACGTTTCCGATACTCCCTGCAGCCCTAACACCCTACACACTCATTTACCATTGCCCCTTCTTTCTCTTTACAATCCTCGAGCACTGGATACCCATCCCCTAGTAGGTGTCCCAAACGTCTTGTACAAAACCACATACTTCTCAAAAAAACAATCGCAGAACGAGTCAGCTTGACAAACAGCCCCACTCTGTATAACGTTCAATTATGCTACTCAACAAAGGCGACATGATGGGCAACATGCTTTCCGGCATTATCGGATCCAAAACACGCATCAAGCTTCTTGTCCGGCTCTTCTTCAACCCGGACACTCACTCATACCTGCGTGAACTGGCCGCCGAATTCAATGTTTCCACCAATGCCGTCCGTGAAGAGCTCAACCAGCTCAGCCAGGCCGACCTACTCACATCATCCAAAAACGGACGCCAAATCCACTACACCGCCAACCAAAAGCACCCCCTTTTTCCCGAGCTCCGATCCATGGTCCGAAAAGCCATCGGCATCGACCAGATTATCGACAGCATTGTCACCCGTTTGGGCGACCTTGAAGCCGCCTATCTCATCGACGACTACGCGGAAGGGAAAGACACCGGGATTATCGACCTTGTCCTGGTTGGCAACATCGATCCGTACCATTTGAATGATTTGACCAGGAAAACGGAACGATATATAAATCGAAAGATACGGTCACTTGTGATGACACGAGAAGAGTATAGCGATTTTCAGGGCAAACTTGAAAAGAGGCCCATGGTGATGGTGTGGAAAGCTGCAAAATCAAGCACTCTACGTTCAATACCTATTTAGGTAAAAACCTACTTTAATTAGGTAACAATAGATCAAAGAATGCGCTTGGTGTAACCGAGGGTGCGGAGCTATACCTCCTGAAATCAAAATACCATTATAACCTCATACCTCATCCGACGTCAGGCGCCAACAACCTTACTTGGCATAACAGCAATATTTGAAAAAACTACAGGGAAGAATTTAACGACCACAAGAGCGTTGTAGTACGGATCACCAACCTATCGGCACCCGACAAATCTACAATCGCCCATCACCTGAAAAAAACTCCGTAAGACCGGGCAGTCAACCTACGTCTTCGTTGGAGATAATTTCAAGCACGGATTGTACTCGGACTTGTTTTTTTTAAGACAACCGTACCGAAAACATATGCCGCATTGGTTGAGATAATCCACCTGCGATTAAGCCGGTATCCTCACCATTGCCACGTTTATATATCCTGACACAAAAAAAAGAAAACTGCATCGAAGTGCTTATTAAACGCCCTGTAAAGCCCTGTATCTCGATAGCCCCCAAAGGAATCTAAAATCTAACCTGCATGGACAAGATCAAAAAAAGTTACCGGTATCTCAGCCCAGCATGGAAAACGGCTGTTACGACACCAACCATCACATCAATAAAGATCCGACCCCAGAGGGGCCGGTATTGGAATAACCCCTGGAAGGGGATAAATATGCCTTGCCCCTAAAAGGGGGAAGGAAGCCGCCCCAATCGGTTATTTCCTTTAGAAAAGGTTTTGTTGCTCGTACCTCTTCTCTTTATGTTCTTGGTGTTTTACATACTTGCGTATCATTTCTGAATTAAGGCCTACTGGATCTACGCAGTATCCTTTTGCCTAGAAATGATTACCCCAATGGGGTTCTTCTTGAGATGCTTGAATTTATTCAACACGCGGATTGCTGTGCGACCTTTAACCGTTCCAACAAAGTCTGAAACACTAACTTTTGGAGGAACCATCACCAAAAGGTGAACATGGTCTATCTGAATACTCAATTCAACTATCTCGACCTTTTGCTGTTCAGAAAACGCCCGAATACATCGTTCGACTTCGTAGCCAACTGCACCCGACAATATCCTGAAGCGATATTTGGGGACAAACACCACATGGTATTGGCAGTGCCAAATAGTTTGTGATAGTTTCCGAAAACGGCTCATTGCTTTATCCTTTCGTTTGGTTGTGGGGACAACTCAACAAAGGATTAGCAATGCGTCGTTCATACGGCAAAGCCTATGAACTCTGACCTTGGCCTGAGGCCAAGGTTTTCCATCCTGGAATAAAATAAATATGACACAGCCTCTTCAAAAAACAATTTATTCACCGGAGTCAGAACTCAGACACCCCGCGAGGCTGACCCAGCGCATGCTGCAGGATCTTCTACGGTCCCGTGGGTTGGCATGGCGACTGTTTATAAGAAACATCTCCGCGAGATACAGACAGAGCCTGGTTGGGTATCTTTGGGCAATCCTCCCCCCTATCCTGATCTCGTCCCTCTGGATATTCCTGAACTCCCAAAAAATTATTTCATTGAACACAACTGCCACCCCATACCCACTGTATGTCCTGACCGGCACCCTTCTCTGGCAGATTTTTGTTGAATCCATTCATGCCCCCATGCGTGTGGTCCGGGATTCGGCCACCATGATTGCAAAAATCAACTTTCCAAGGGAAGCCCTGATTGTCACAGCTTTTCTAGAAGTTATTTTTCACATGACCATTCAGCTTGTGATGCTTACAGCGGTATTTATTTACTTCAAAATATCCTTTCACCATATCAGTATTTATGTAGTTATCGGGCTTAGTGGCCTGATAAGCCTTGGTATGATGATCGGCATCCTCCTCACACCGCTGAGCATCTTATTCGGAGACATCCAGCACGGCCTTCCCATGATCCTTCAACCGCTTTTTTATCTGACCCCCATTGTCTACCCCCCCCCGGATTCGGGGGTCGCCTTGATTATTGCCACCCTTAATCCCATCACCCCATTGATTCGCTTGACACGCGATTCCATAACAACAGGTGAGATCGCCTGCCTTAGCAGTTCAACAGCCATCCTCAGCGCGACTATATTCATGCTTTTTATTGGCTGGCTCCTGTACAGAGTTGCAATTCCCCATCTGATCGAACGCATATCATCATAAACAAACCCATGAGTAATCACCATGCCTGATGAAATATTGGTTAAATGTGAGCATGTCTCCAAAAAATTCTGCCGGACTTTGAAACGATCCTTGATTTATGGGGTGCAAGACATCTGCTCGGAATTCAATCCGTTTCGGGGGGAAAGCGACACCCTGCATCCAGACCACCTTCCCAATCTCCGAAAAGATGAATTCTGGGCCGCCAGAGATATCTCCTTCGAACTGAAACGTGGAGAATGCTTGGGCCTTATCGGTCACAACGGGGCTGGAAAAAGCACGCTACTCAAAATGCTGAATGGCCTGTTCAAACCTGACCACGGGTGCATCACCATGAAAGGACGCATTGGGGCTTTGATCGAACTGAATGTGGGCTTCAATCCTGTCCTTACGGGACGGGAAAATGTATATATCTACGGAGCAATCTTGGGGTTCAGCAGGAAAGAAATTGATGAAAAATACGATGCGATTGTTGAATTTGCTGAACTGCCCGATTTTATGGAAATGCCGTTTCGCTCATACAGCTCAGGAATGAAAGTAAGATTGGGTTTTGCTGTGGCAGCACAGATGGAGCCAGATGTTTTAATTATTGATGAGGTACTTGCAGTAGGTGATGTTGGATTCAGAAATAAATGTTACAAAACTATCGATAAGTTAAGCAAAGAATCAGCGATAATATTTGTTTCTCATAACATGAACCAAATTGACCGAATGTGTAATAACGTATTGTTGCTATCCAATGGGGCAAAAGTATTACAAGGCACCTGCACTCACAAAGCAATCACCAAATACATCACCATGTTTGGCAACAAAAATGGCCAAATTAATCTATCCGAAAACTTTCATATAAGAAACATACTCATCAATAATAAGCCATATGATTCTATAAATGAACACAAGCAGGCATCAGGGCAAGCCTTTAACATAGAATTCAATTTCACGGTGGACTATCCCCTCAGGTCTTGCGAAGCAAGCTTATCAATCCTGTCGCAGTCACTTGATTTATTGGCCCAAACAAAACAGGGCAATATCATCACAGATTCTGATGCAGTCTCCATAAAAATCCTGATCCCGTCATTAGAATTGGCTAATGGGGCATACTATTTATCTCTTGTTATTCGAGATCCAAATAATAACTACATTTTATGCTGGATGCATGCATTCACTCGCTTGTTAATTACCAGTGATAATTTTAATCCTGCACCATACAACCCAAAATCAATTTGGACCATATCATGATCATAGTAAAAATACTCAAGACTTTTAGTACAAACGGCACTCAGTGCACTTATGAATCACTTGGTCATTCATGATCAATTGTAAAATTCATTAAAAAAAAAGCATATGAGACAAAGTTTCAATGTATATTTCCGAATACAAACGCATCGATTCCAAATTGTCAGTCGAATAGTAATATGTAATAATAATTCAATAGAATGGTACAAATAATATGAAGACTATATTTCGTTTTATTATCGATCATACCTTAGTAAAAATTTCGCAATATGTAGTTTCCAGGATCGGTTTACCGGCTAAGCCTGAAGACAAACTAAATGTTTATAAACACCTATGGGAAAAAGCAGTAATAGAATCTGCCTCGTACATAGAACCCAAATTAAATGAAGTGATGTTATTTAAGAATAGAAAACAAATATGGGATTTTACGCTATCCAAGGTTGATACAAATGGATTTTTTTTAGAATTTGGAGTATTTCAAGGCAATTCGATTAACTATTTTTCTGCAAAACTGCCAAACCAGACTTTTTACGGATTTGATAGCTTTGAGGGTTTAGCTGAGGACTGGATTGGTCATCATGCGGCTCAAGGAACTTTTAATCTTAATGGAAGACTTCCGAAAGTAAACTCTAATATTCAATTAGTAAAAGGGTGGTTTGAAGATTCAATTCCAAATTTTTTTAATAAAAACAAGGGTTCCATTTCATTTATTCACGTGGATGGAGATACTTATGATGCTGCGAAAATTATATTTGACTTATTGGGCAATAGAATTAGAAAAGGAACAATCATTCTATTTGACGAGTATATAGGTTACCCTAACTGGAAAAACGGAGAGTACTTAGCATGGAAAGAGTTTATCGAGAAAAATAACTTATCTTATCGTTATTTAGCTTTTTCTAATGAACAAGCGGTGGTGCAGGTTTTATAAAAAACTGTTTCCAACACAATCTGATATCTAAACAACAGAGCCAATAGAACCAAACCAAACTTTACATGGCAGCAAAAATATATGACATTAAAATATTATTTCCGCGAAAAAGGTAAATTTTTATTTCATTCTCTCTGTGGAAAAAAAAATCTATTCACTCAAAATGAAGAAGAAAATAATATATTAAAACAACTCAATAGCCAAAACAGATATAGCCACATGTTAAGTGGGTTCACCTTACAAACCCTATTGGATTATTACCATTTCGATACCATCCTTGATATAGGAAGCGGTGCGGGAGATCACGCTAAAATTTTCCATGATGCTGGAAAAAAAGTAACTACGATAGACTACGGAGTATCAAAATACTATCAGAACAGATCTGAAAATTATAAAATTATATTCTCAGATTATAATACCTACACATTTCAATCCCAATTTGATCTGGTCTGGGCTTCCCACATATTAGAGCATCAATTAAACCCAGGACTGTTTCTAAAAAAAATTTATTCTGATTTAAAAGAGGGTGGAATTCTTTGCATAACTGTACCACCTCTGAAAGATAAAATAGTTGGTGGGCACGTAACACTTTGGAATGCAGGACTTCTTATGTACCAGTTAATTTTAGCCGGTTTTAATTGCAGAAATATATCAATCGTTAAGTATGACTATAATATATCCATAATTTTAAAAAAAAAAACAATTCAGAAGCTACCAAATCTGCATTATGACAACGGTGATATCACCCGACTCCAAAACTATTTCCCTGAACAATACTCTGAAGAAGGCTTTGACGGAGATATTGGACATTTCAATTGGCCTGGATTATAAAGACGATGCCTATTTCCACAAGGTTAATATTCATCATGAACAGATTAAAAGCCCCACCTCGGTAAAAGGCATACAACGATGAAAACGATATCAAAAATTATTATAACGGGAGACATTCTCAGGCCCAACGGAAACCGACCCGGCAACCAGGACTCGAATATAATCTGGTTTTATTACCTTTTCGAGTATTTCATCAGCTGCGTCCTGCCTAAGGTCCCTGTGGAGGTCATGAGGTCCGACAGCGGCGGAGAGCCTTTCAGACCCGATACATTTTTCAATCTCAACGCCATGGAGATGTCCACCGACGCCTGGGCAAAACTCTATGATTCAGAGGATATCAGTCCCGACGCCGCGCAATACTTTTCTACCCGATTCCAAAACGCACTTGTCCTTGGCTATGAACTACCACCGGTCTTCCTGACGCTCATGAACAGTTTTGATATCCCCTACATTGATTTTTCATTGCATCCCTGCAGGTTCCTGGATGATGTCTTTTTTTCTATTCACAGCAACAACACAGTTGCAAATCGCAAATTGTCTGGCTATGCAATGAATAATCATGAATTTTACAAATATGCATCCTTCCACAAAGCAGGCATCAGCAGAATGCCGAATTTGCACTTTGATAGAAATTCAGCACTAATTGTTGGCCAGACAGAAATAGACCGATCCCTCATAAACAAGGGAAGGATCTTTCAATTATGGGATTATAAAGAAACAATCAAAGATATAGCTGAAAAGTACAGTACCACCTATTTTAAGCCACACCCGTATGCCGCCAACATTCAAACCCAAATCAGCTTCCTGAATAAATACGATATACAACCGGTCGACAGCAATATTTACCGTTGTCTATGTAACGACAATCTAACCCACGTGTACTCAATTAGCTCAAGTGTGATTGAGGAAAGCAAATATTTCGGTAAAAATTCAACTCGATTCATGGACACCATACACCTGGAGGCCACACCAGTAATAAATCATTATTTTGATACAGAATTCTGGGCTGAAATCCTGGGTTGTTTTTTCGATATTCCTGAGTTGCCACACGTGCACCTTCCAAACCAAAATAGCCGCCTAAGAGATAGCCTTGGTCTCTACTGGGGATATCATATTTTCGGTGCGGAAAAAATAAATTACGATCTGAACAAAGAAAGTCTATCAAAAATAAACAACTTGTATAATATCGCAAAGAACTCCGGTATATTAAAAAGTTATAATTGTATTGACAGATTCGTTTTAAAATTCAACAATTTTTTTTCAAATAAAAACAATAAATCATAGTACTGGCAAGGGAAGTGGTATAAGCGCACAGCAGCAGCTGAGGTAACGCCATTCAATGCACTACGGATACGCAACAACAAAAAAAACACTATCCCTACCTCCGTGTGCTTTAGGTTGTGAAATTATAATTTTGTCAAGTTCGCCCTTATGAGGACCACTACATATTGAATATTTTGACTAACTCTACACCCCGAAGAGATGGTCTTCCATATCTACGACTGTCGAGTACAGGTTTGTGGCCTAACAACTGGCAGACATCCAAATTTAATCATTCCAATGATATACCACATGCCGGATATTTACTATACTCATTGAGTAATATTATAAAACATACTACCCACTATGAATATTCTTATTATATCACCTATACCTTCACATCCTCAATATTCTGGAAATTCATCACGAATTTTCAATATGACAACGTTTTTAAAGCACCAAGGACACTTGGTTTATTTTTGTCATGTTCAACATGCTTTAGGTGATAATAGCTCAATGCAGAGCTATTGGGGAAAAAACTATTCCTCTGTTGAATTCGCCCCCTACTTGAACAGATTTACTAAAATCAAAAGATCTGTTCTTCGGTTTTTAAAAATAACTGACAAATCCAATTACCTAATTGACGATTGGTACCCAAAAAACATAGAAAATCACATAAAGCAATTAAACGAAGACATCCGCTTTGACATGGTAATTGTTGAGTATGTATTTTTATCAAAAATCTTAGATATTTTTCATAAAAATGTCACAAAAGTAATTGACACACATGATATTTTTGCAGACAGAAACAAAACAATTAATGAAGGTATAAGTCAAACATCTGGTTGGTTCTCAACATCAAAAAAAGACGAAATTCGGGGCCTGAATAGGGCCGACATCTTAATTACTATATCGATAAACGATTACAAATATTTCAAAAACATTTGCAAAAGTAAAGTAGTTAATATCGAACACTTTATCACGAATTTTCCAAAAAAAATGTCAATGATAAATGACAACAAAAATATACTATTTGTTGGGTCAAAAAATTTGATTAATATTGATAGCATAAATCATTTTATCACTGTTATATACCCTATAATAAAAACAAGAATACCAAAAACAAAACTTTACTTAGCTGGCTCAATCAGTGAGGTATACAAAAGCCATAAAGACATAGTTTCGTTAGGCACTTTTGATGACCCAGCGATAGTTTATTCGAAAGCAAATATTGTTATAAATCCTGTTAATTTAGGAACTGGATTATCCATAAAGACAATAGAAGCATTATCTTATGGTAAAGCTCTGGTTTCTACACCTGAAGGAGTAAGAGGTATTTCCAATAATAAACCGCCATTTTTAGTTGTCCGGTCAGATGATGAATTCGTGGATTCGCTATTGAATTTGATTCAAAATCCATACAAAACAGCAGAAATTGGAAAATGTGCATATGAGTTTGCTATTTCCTGGAGATCAAAAAATCAAACGAATATACTTAAACTCTTTGATAAAAGCCCCATACGATAATTCTACGATTTCTATATTTACTTTATATTCTTAAAAAAAAGGCTGATTGCAAAATCATATTTAAGCCAATATTGGCATTAAAAACTCTACCAGTGGCGTATTACCACATAGAGGCAATTATCTTGTTCAACGATAATAAATCAGAACATAAGCTCGAATCATCGCCAAAACAAATGGCCACGTTCTCTTTTTACGACTATTTCAAGATTTTTAAATAGCCCTCTTTCAGGTAGTTTTAGACAAATCTTACAATACTTGGGTTATTTTATAATTCAAACGATTAACATCTCGATTAAGACTCAAAAATGATTACTTCACCCAAAAAAATATTATTCATTAGCCATGATGCTTCTCGCACTGGCGCTCCTATCGTTTTATTGAACCAAATTAAATGGCTAAAAGAAAACGCAAACATAACAGCTTACATAATTTTAAAAAACA
Source organism: Desulfolunaceae bacterium (assembly GCA_942491485.1). Lineage (GTDB taxonomy): Bacteria > Desulfobacterota > Desulfobacteria > Desulfobacterales > Desulfolunaceae > Desulfoluna. Next base: position 236,203 of record CALOAX010000002.1, read on the forward strand.
ATGGCGAATTACGAAGTGATTTCGAAAGCATAGGAAAAACCTATTTATGGAGAAAAAAACTCAAAAACCCCATATTCGCAATCATCAATAAAATATTGGAAAAATGTTTGAATTTTGAAATATATTCGCTCATAACTTTAATCAAAATCAAATTTAATACATTTGATACAATCTACGTAAACTCAAGTGCTTCAATCGACATCCTATTCTCATTAAAAAAACATATAAAAGCTCCAACTATTTGTCATATACACGAATTGAATTATGGTATACATCATCACTGTGGAAACACTCTACTCAAAAAAGCTGATGCATATATAGACCATTACATCGCGGTTTCAAATTGCGTTACTCAGTACTTAATTGACAACTTCTTTATAAAACGCTCTAAAGTCACTACTATCTATGGATTTGTTCCTTTACCTTCACAAATTATTAAGCACTTAGATCCATATGCAAAAAAATTAAAATTAATAAAAAAGCAAAAAAAAGCCATAGTTGTTGGTGGTTGTGGAACTTTGGATTGGAGAAAAGGCCCTGATCTATTCATACAACTTATCAAAAGAACAACAACGAGATATCCAGATTCAAAGATCATTTTTTGCTGGATTGGAGGCAACAAGAAAAGCAACGAGTACCATCAACTAATGTACGATATCTCAAAGTTGAATTTATGCGATTATGTTTTTTTTCCCGGTGCAACCGAGCACCCTGAGCATTATTATCCACTTTTTGATCTTTTTCTTCTTACTTCCCGCGAAGACCCTTTTCCCTTAGTATGTTTAGAAGCTGCAGCACATGGATTACCCATTCTTTGCTTTGAAAACGCAGGAGGAATGCCTGAATTTGTTGCAGAAGATGCGGGATGCGTTGTTCCGTATATGGATCTTGATAAAATGACAGATACCATCTACAACCTAATGAATTCGAAAAATCTTAGGCAATGGCTTGGATCCAATGCTCAACAGAAAGTTTTAAAAAATCACAATATATCGACAAATGCCCCTCGTATTCTTGATATAATTAATAAATTCTCATAATTATATTGCAAATCAAGGAATTGCCTATGAACTTTACGAATGTTGAATCAATTTGCACAATCGTAGCAAATAATTATTATGCATCAGCAAAAACGCTTTGTGACTCTTTCATTGAGTTCCACCCAAATGGGCATTGTTATATACTTATAGCTGACACTTATTTTAATGAATTGTATCACGATACTGATACAATTACTCACATTGACCTAAAAGATCTACATATCATTAACATAAAAGAAATTAGCTTTAAATATAATGTACTAGAATTTTGCACAGCTCTAAAACCTTCCTTCTTGAATTACTTACTTAGCAAGAAATCCATTCATAAACTAATTTATCTAGATCCTGATATTTTTATTACTAATAGTCTTGCCCCATTGTTTAACTATTTAGACAATAGCGCTATTCTGTTAACACCTCATCTCGACACTGATTTTCCAGTTGACAACAAAATGCCCACAGATTCACATATTATGAAAAGTGGTATTTTCAACTTGGGTTTTATAGGGATAAGACACTGCATTCATTCCTTTTCCTTTCTTAATTGGTGGAAAGATAAACTAAAAGACAAATGCATTATTGACCACGAAAACGGCTACTTCGTTGATCAGAAATTTATAGATTTAGCCTTTGTGTTATTTGAAGACATCGATATAGTAAAAGACACAGGTTTTAATGTTGCTTACTGGAATCTTCACAGCCGCCGAGTGAACTATGTGAACGGAAATTGGATGTGCAACAACGGAAAATTATATTTTTTCCACTTTAGCGGATACTGCCCCACATCTCCTCACAACATTTCGAAATTCCAAAATCGATTCGATTTGGAGACAAATAATTCGTTAGCACATTTATTTTCTATATACCGTCAAAAACTTTTAGAAAATAATTTCCGATCAACTAGAGATTCACCTTACTCTTTTTCTAAATATAATAATGGAAAAACAATCTCAGATGCAGAACGAAAACTTTATCGTAAACTTTCAAGATCTTTGAATATAAGAGACCCATTCGTTTATGCACAGTTCCCACTATCATTCAAACTGAAAAAATTTATCCTAAAAATCAAGTTGTTCTTAAGGAACACCAACCCATAATATTTATATCTAAAATAATACATAAAAATAATGTCAAAACCCACAATCACATTAGATTTAGCACCAATCGTTCGGGGACTGTTAAACAAATCTGCTAAAACAGGAATTTACAGATACAGCTACGAACTATTAAATGCTTTATGCAACAATGAAAAAATCATTGCTTCCTTTTGGCTTAGTCACTATCAATTTCATTCTGTCTTTTTAGAAAACACGTTAAAAAGCAACGGTATTGAAATACATAATGAATTAAAACCTATTAGTTTTCCAGCAAAGGCCATTGATGCTATTTCTAAAACGGATCCACCCGTTTTTCAATACTGCACATTATTGATCAATAAGCTCCTGAAACATAGCATAAATCATTACGATTTTAACTCTAAATCCCATATATTTCATTCTTTCTTTGACCCACTACCAACGCAGGATGTAAAGTCTAAAAAGCGATTAATAACGATACACGATTTGATCGCATTGAAGCATCCTAATTTTTTTTTGAAAAGAAACATAGATTACATCCGCTCCATTCTTCACAGCATTGACAAACAAAAAGACCACATCATCACGGTATCCCAAGCCACGAAAAACGATATCTGCAACATTTGCCATATCCCGGAGTCCAGGGTCCACGTCACTCACCTCGCGGCCAACCCGTCCGTATTCTACCTGAACGATGGCAGCGATTTTCTCCAGTTGAACAAACGCTATGGCATCCGCAGGAAGCAGTATGTGTTAAGCCTGGCAACCGTGGAACCCCGAAAAAACTACCAGGGCATCATCCGCGCTTTCTCGAAGTTGAAAACACGGACGCCGAACAACGACCTGAAGCTTGTCCTTGTGGGCAATCTCGGCTGGAAATACAAAGAGACCCTGAAGACCCTGCACACCCATCACCTAGCAAAGGACATCATCTTTACCGGCTATGTGGACGATTCGCTGCTGAGCAGCCTGTACACGAATGCGGCGGCCTTTGTTTACCCCTCCTTTTACGAAGGCTTCGGATTGCCCGTGCTGGAGGCCATGCAATGCGGCTGCCCGGTTGTCACGTCCAACACCAGTTCCATGCCCGAAATCACGGCAGATTGCGGCATGTTAGTCGACCCCAACAACGAAGATGAAATCGCAGATGCCATTGAGACAATTTACATAGATCAAAGCATACAAGCCCGGTTATCCCAACAAAGCATCAAACGCTCTTCTTTATTTTCGTGGAAAAAATGCGCAAATGAAACAGTCAAATGCTATGAAGCCATTCTCAACGACTAAAAAAAGACTCATGATTTATGATGCCATGGAGCACCGGGGGGGAGCGGAACGCGTCGCTCTGTCGATGCTGCAAAACATGGGCATGGACCTGTGCGTCAGCACCTGGAACCCCGACTCGTTCAGTCCCGATATGAGGGATGCGCAAAAAATCCGAACCCTCTTTGCACCCTCGCGAAACCGTCTCATCAATGCGCTGAAGCGATTCTACCACTTCTCGTTCCGCACGCACTTTATTACGCAGTACGATGCCGTGATCTACAGTGGTGCTTATGCGCCCCTGGCATCCAAAGCGAAAAAGGCCCTGAAAATCTACTATTGCCATACCCCGCCGAGAAGCCTCTATGACCAGTATCGATTCCATGTGATGAAGAGAAACATGTTCATGAGGGCATTCTTCATCCTCTACAGCGTGATCTATAGAAGTATTTATGAACACAATATATCCAGGATGGACCTCATCATCAGCAATTCAAAAAACATACAGGACAGACTGAAGCAATATCTCGACATGGATTCCGAGGTCATTTACCCTCCTTGCGCCACCTCGTCTTTCCGGTGGATCGGCCAAAAAGACTATTATCTGTCCACGGCTAGACTGGCAAAACTCAAAAGAGTTGACTGCATTATCAACGCGTTCAAGAACATGCCGGATAAAAAACTGGTGGTCACTTCTGGGGGACCGGAATACAGCTATCTGATCAAACTGGCTCAAGGATATCCAAATATTTCATTTACGGGATGGATTCCGGATCGTGAGTTAAAGCAACTTATCGGAAATTGCGTCGCCACTGTCTACATCCCAGTGGATGAGGACTTCGGGCTTTCCCCTGTCGAATCGATGGCAGCGGGAAAACCGGTGATAGGCGTCAACGAAGGTGGGCTCAAAGAAACCGTCATGGAAGATAAGACAGGGATATTGATATCCATCAACGATATCGAAAAGGGCCTTCAGGCAGCCGTTAAACAGCTGACGCCACAGAAAGCATTGGCATTGAGAGATAATTGTGAAAAAAGAGCTGAACTTTTCAGTGAGGATACTTTTATTGAAAAAATGAAATCCGTGTTAGTTAAACACAATGAAACGAGACAATCAAAATAATGCCGCCCCTCAGCAGCCACGGATGACTTTTTTGTAATAGTTCAGCTGAAGGTTTCCAATCACGTCCCACGTATATCTGGCTGCCCACTCCCGTCCCGCCTTTCCATATGCCCTTCTCAGTTTCCCATTCTCCATCATTTCCTTGAGTGCGCCTGCCAATGCCTCAGGGTCATCAGGGGGAACAAGAGTCGCGGTCCCATTTTGAATTACCGCCTCATTTAGCCCATCAATCTGGGTACCAACCACCGCTTTTCCGCAGGCATTGGCCTCAACTGCCGCAATTCCCCATCCCTCAAACCTCGAGGGCTGAACGAAAAACAGGCATTGGCACAATAACTCCACTTTTTTCCTCTCTGACACCCGGCCCGTCAACGTGACCTTCGTGCCGAGCCCATACCGCCTGATCAACGATTGAATCTCTTCCCGGTCCCCTTCCTTTCCGCCGCCGGCTATGACGAGCGTGAGATCCTCGTGCTTCACCCGGCCAAAGGCGTCCAGCAAAATATCGACCCCCTTCATGTAAACATCCAACCGGCCTAAAAAAAGGATGTAGTCCCCTTCCTTCGGGTTCAACCCCAAATACTTAGCAGAGATTCCATTTGGGATATCAGCTACTTTATTTAGGGGATATTTTGAGATCACAGCCTCTTTCAACTGCTTGGATGGCGTAATCATATACTTGCTTGTTATCAAAAATATTTTTTCAATAAAAGATGGGATCACTCCCCATACCCCGTGCAGGCTTACTGCATGGGCCCTTATAGAGTGATGCAAAATTGTAATGCACGGCTTTTTTGTCACACCATTCACAAAACAGGGGGCAAACACAGAACAATCATTGATAATGCAATCACACCTAAATCTCAACGCTATGAACAAAGCCAAAAAAGAGAAAGACAATCGACTGAGAACATAATTCTTTCTCAAGCCCGCACGAATGTATGTTACCCCATTCACTTTCGTTTGGCGTGCACCTGGGTAGTTGCCCGTCAAAACGGTTACACGGTGATTCTGCGAAGCAATATATTCATTCACAAACTTCGCACGCATGGCCCCGCCCCCTCCGCACCATGGATTAAGGACATCATCATAAAGGATATGTAGAATATGCATACGTTCTGACTTCCCCACTGTGCCCCACTTCCTTATAAAATAACGTTTTTGTATTTGGCATAGCTCGTCGCCCAAGAATAATTCTCGACGGTACACGCCTGGACGACTACTGAATCAAAGTCGCTATTTTCAATTCTATCGATAAATCCTCCCACATCACCTGCAGCAACCAGCGTCCCAGTCCCCCCCTCTATTACCGCATCCTTTATTCCCTGAAGATCAGAAGCGATAACAGGAAGCCCGCAAACACTTGCCTCTATCGCTGTAATACCAAATCCTTCCACATCACCAGGTACAACAATATTGGGCATGAGAAACAGGTCCGCACCATGGTAGAGTGTGTTTCTTTCAGCAGACGTCAAGCCGGACAGCAAGATAACTCTACCTTGATACCCTCTCCGTTTTATGATTTCCCTGATTTCCTTATCCTCGAGGCCGGAACCAACAATTACATAGATGTAATGGGCTTTAAGCTCAGGGAAAACATTGTTTAAAAACCAAGCAACACCTTTCCGCTTAACCAGCCGCCCCACGGTAAGAAGAACCGTTTTGGAATCCAGAGAAACACCTATCCTCCTGCACATGGATCGGGAAATCTCTTCGTGCGTCATTTTGCATTCAAAATCTTCAGGGTTCACGCCATTTCCAATGACACAACATTTCTCTTTCGGAACGCCCTTACTCACTACCTCATGATACGTCGAGCAACTGACGCACACCACTTTATCGCAGGCCATGATGCATTTCGGGACTAATAGCTGATAAATTGGTCTGTCATAGGTTATATCCAATCCATGGAGGGTTATCGAAAGGTGAACTGACAGCAAGCGCTTCAACAGGTGTCCCACAGGCGCTAGCACGCCGTCACAAAGATGGACTCGGCGGATTTTATGACGTGTAATTAAGATAAGCGATTGCAGTAGAACGTAGGGAAAAAACCAGACGAGATGGGCATTGCCTTTGGAGAGGGTGATTTTGAATACAGTGACGGACCCGTCGTTTTCAAAGGACTTGATCAAATTATAACTGAATGTTTCAAGCCCGCCGGTCTTTGGGGGATAATTACGGGTAATTATTAAAATTGGCTGTTTATCTCTTTTCATATCGCATCTGACATATTTGTTCGGATATAATCCCCATCATAAAAACAATAATGGAAGAGAGAAAAAGTACGGCACTCATATTCGTAAACCTACCTCCAGTCAGATAGGTATATGTATAGTTTATCAAACCTAACAATAACATCATACCACTAACGGGGAAGAACACCCGCAACGGCGAATAAAGGGTACAAATCTTAATAATAATCATTAAAAAACGGGTTCCATCCTTAACCAAATGAATTCCACTTTCACCACTTATACGCTTTTTAACTTTTATAGGCATATACTTCACGCTATACCCACTTCGAAGCACAGCCAATGTCAAAGTCGTCGGGTATGAATAAGTGTTGGGAAAAAGATGAAGATGCTCTAAAGCCAATTCGCGTTTAACTGCTCGAAACCCCGAGGTCAAATCCCTGACCTTGAACTTTGCTACGTACGATGCATAAGCATTGTATATACGATTTCCTATAGCCCTCTGAATCGATGCCTGTCCACCCAAGCTCCGTTCACCGACGACCATATCGTATGCAGGTATATAGGAAACGAGTTTCTCAATATCATTTGGATCATGCTGTCCATCCGCATCCATCGTCACAAAAACATCACACGACGCAGCTCGCATTCCGGTCTTAATGGAGGCGCCATTTCCCATGTTGTAGGGATGATCTACAACCAACGCGCCAGCATTCGATGCTTCCTGTGACGTGTTATCGCTGCTTCCATCGTTAACTACGATAATTTCATATAATGAATACAACGACCGAAGACGCAACACCAAAGAACCAATTGTTTTGTCTTCATTATATGCTGGTATTATAATCGTTACATTTCGACTCATAACCCTCCATTCTCGCCATTCATTAACACTATTGTTTATCAATTATAAAGAAACTAAACCTTATCACATAGAATCGAGAACTGCCTCTAATTCAACATAATCCAAATGAGGAGCAAGTCGATCATTTTTCAATATATCAATCACGTTTTTGAGGTGTGTTATATCATGACTTTTCAATAGATAGGCAGCATATCGATTCATGACCCCCTCATCCGTACGTCTGTAAAGGTCAAGCAGGCAGATTTTAGGTGTCGTATTAGAACCAGAATACTCAGTAAGTTTAATGAGCAGACCCTCTGCCCTTTCATAGCCCCCTGTTATACCCTGCAATACGCCCAAATGCATCAAAGCTGTCAAGTGAAAAGGATTGGCCGCAACAACAGCAGCCAACTGCTTTTCCGCTTCAATATAGCTGCTCATTTTCATTAAGACAAAGCCATAAAGCGCCCTATAATCGAGATTCTGACTATGCATGCCTAACAATTGCTTTACAATAGTCTCAGCCTCAACCAACTGATCCATGGAAATCAAAATCAGACACTTATTGTATAACGCTGACTCATGATTATTGTTCAATACAAGTGCTTTTTCCGTATATTCAAGAGCTGCATTATACTTTCCCATTCGAAAATAAATCGAGGCGATATTGTCTAATGTATTTACTTTATGATCCGACCTTAAATCCCTTTTTGAAATAGCTGTTTTATATAATTCTAAAGCTTTTACATAATTTCCTTTCTTCTCATAATAATCAACTGCAAGATTGTGATAAGGCCTGGCAAGACCAGGCGCTTTTTGGATGGCATCATTCCATAAAGTTTCCTCACTTCGCCAGTCTTGATTCCGATGAAATGTAAGGCCTATAAATAAACAAATAACAATACCAGGGACCAGGTAGACCCACAGAAAAGAGCCATTGCCTTGAATACCAGCGGCAACACATCTTACAAAAGCATAGGATATGGGCAAAAACAAAAACATCGATGGAATATAATTCCGATGCTCATAGATAAGTTCAAGGGGAAGAAGGGTCGATTCAATTACATGATTGATAAAGAAAAAAGCAATCGCAAAAGATAGAAGAGGGGCCCGCTTTCTTACACGCCATGAGAGACCGATCAATGACAGGATAAACAGAATTGAAATGAGTGTCGACGGAGGTGAGATAAACGATTTAGAAATTGGAATATCATGAACCAAAGAGAACCTAAAGGGCTTCAAAAGGAACAACTGAGCAAGGTGAAAGGCAAGAATACGTCCTTCCGTCAGAAGACGTTCACTCAATGTAAAGGGACGGATACTGTACCCACTAAGGATGCGAAGGGGATTGTCGCCTACAAAATACAATACTGCCGCCCCAACTGCCACGCAAGCCCCCACCAATGCTGCGAGGCGAAAACTTTGGCGTTTTGGAGGCTCAAACAGAACGTAAAAGAGTCCAACTGCAACGGGAAACATTGCGGCGCTTGGTTTGGATCCCAACGCAAGTAAAAAGCATAGCCCCACCAGAACGTACAGACCGTATGTAACTGCCCTTGGGGCTTTCTGTTGCATCGCCTTCAAGAAACAATAGAATGCCACGATATAAAACATCCCGGACAGGGATGCCATGCGCTGAACGACATAGGTCACAGCTTGAGTTTGTATGGGATGAAGTGCCCACATTGCGGCGCCAAGAAAAGCCGAAAGAAGGGACAAACCATGATCGTCACTCTTCTGAAAAACATAGACGGTCAGTATGTGCTTGCAACACAAAAACAGAAAAATGGACGAAACGCAGTGAATCAGCAGATTCACTGCGTGATACCCCACCACACTATCCTGACCCCAATACCAATTTAAGGCAAAGGTAAACCAAGACACCGGTCTCTGGCGATGGTTTCCATTTTTTAAAACACGATATGCTTTGTAGAGTGTATCCGGGTACAGATTCTTGACACGGACCTCATCAGAGTGGAGAATATTTGGGTAATCATCAAAATGCCATGACACACGGAAGGTATTCGAATAAGCGACAAGGATCAAGAAAACCAGAACAAGTATAGCCCTTAGTGTGTACGAAACAGAGGTTTGCGGGGTCAGCATATCAGGGAATACGCCTTACATTAAAAATGGTGACCGCAGCCACAAGAAAGAGAGCGATCCATAATCCAAGAACTCCGGCACCTTCCATGAGAAGAGGTAATGGAACAAAATCGTTATAAATCGCTTCTGATCGGAAATTAAGAGCTTCAAGATTAGGAATAAGGTGGTACAGAACCTTTAACAGAACCTTCATCAAGAGATCTTCGCTGTTAGCGGCATAGATGCGAAGTATGTTACTCATGTGCCCGATAAAGTAAAAGCCCGTCAATATGAATGCATGAAGCAGCGGAGTACTAAAACATGCGAAACATATACTGATGCCTGCAAGTAGACACCATTCCCCAAAAATAAAAAGAAGAACCCAAACATGAGCGTGGTTCATGGCAACACCACAACCACGAGCAACGACGAGCCAAGAAAATGCCAAAAAAGAGTAAACCGTTGCCATGACCATAATCATACCAAGATATTTTCCAACCAGAAAACTGGTACGACTGATGGGACGAGATAGAATCAAATAAATTGTTTTTTCTTTAATTTCTCTGAGAATGATACTTCCGCCCAAGTAGATGGAAGATGTCAGCCCCCACATTCCAAGAATCCAAAAGCCCATACTCTGAACAACACGCTCCATACCCCCGACTGCCATCTCTCCTAGAACCATCGAAAGCATAATCATCGATAATCCCGACAGGGTTAATATAATCAAAGCCCTGTCCCTCAGAGACTCTCTCCAGACATTCAACGCAATATTCCAAATATTCATCAATTTAACACCACCATACCATGACCATCTAATCATTATAGTCTGAACAGGACCTCTTCGATTTCATCTTGTATCGGCGTTAATGACTCAAGCGAGAAACTTCCCAAGCCTACAAGTTTCATTAAATCTGGCTTTTGTTCGACCTCAATAGGAAAAATCGACCATCCGCCCGGATAATCATTTAAATTATCCGGTGAAACAACTGATTTCACAGCATTCATATCATAAATTTTTCCAATCACTTCATAGCCACGCGTCTGGCGATCAAGCTCACCCAATGAACCACTCCACCGTATTTCACCCTTCTGCATCAATACCACTTGATCGGACAAGCTTTCTACATCAGACAGGATATGGGAGCTGAAAAAAACGGTGCCACCCTCCTGTTTGAACTGCTGGATCAGCTTGTTTACCTTGTGTCTCCAGTAAGGATCGAGACCGCTCATGGGTTCATCGAGTAGTAACAATTCAGGTTTATGCGCGAGAGCCTGTGCAATGCCGGCCCTCTGGAGCTGTCCCTTGGAGAGATTCCGCATGAAACGATCAGACAAATCAATCAAGTCCATCAACTCAAGGGATCGATCTACCGCCTCGACCAATGCTTTTCCCTTGAAACCACTAAGCCCACACAGCATCTTAAGCCACTCTTTAAGCGTCAAAAAGGGATAGGCATATTGAGTTTCAGTTACAAGGCCTATCCGCCTTCGACTCTCTGCTAAATGAGCTTGATCTCCGAAAAGTAGTACCTCTCCGGAATCAGGTTTAATCAATCCTGACCCGAGCTTTATCGTGGTAGTTTTTCCCGCACCATTGGGTCCCACAAGACTTGTGATAGAGCCTTTTTCAATCTTCAGATCAATCGATCGCAATATTGGTGTCTTCTTCAAAAAAAACCCACTTCGACAATAATAACCAACTGAATTCAGAGACAATACTGAGTCATCTTCCATTATTAACACCCTAATCCATCCTGAGGATACTTTTATAGATAGGCTCAGTTATGGTTTCGAAAACCTGTTTTTTATATTCACCCTCCATGTCCCTATTCGTCTCGTCACTAAGTATCGTAACGGAAAGAGAACGCAAGTAACTTGGAGATCCCTTAATCATGGAGGCCTTTCGTATGACTTCGGATGCAGACTGAATATCACCGTATGATTTCCATAGATAATACCCTTTAAAAAACCACAGTTCCCAAGTTCGGGGTAAGTTTTGAATGCCTTTATCGATAATATATACCCCCCCTTCAATATCTCCGAGTTCTAAGGGCAACAAGATAGCACCATATACATAAGGAGTCTCCCATTGAGGTGATAAATCCGTAACGAGATCCAACAGGCCTAAGTAATGCTCATACGATTTTAAATCTTCAGTTTTTGAACCAAAATAATAAGCAATTCTCATCCACAACAAGGACGAGATCAGATCAGGATCTGCGGGGGCTACAATTCGAAAATGACTTGCATTAAACGGTATATATACGACACTCTCAGATCGGGTATTTTGTTCACACCACGGGCATTCTTCGTCTAATAATAATGGGCCATATCGTTTTTCCAAATAAAAAAACTGAAAAAATACAGCAGCCCCAAAAACAAAAAAAAGTGCAACACGTTTAAAATTGAGTACAGCCCTCAAAATGCACTCCTATACAATTTGAACATTATAATTTATCATATATAAGAACATATATCAGTCTAATAATTTCGCTCACGCCGATTGGTTTTTTAGACTAACCCACTAAGCCGATACAGTTAAATCAATCAAAGAATAAACATTAAAAGCCTCCTATTGGAGGCTTTTAATCTATCAGAAACAAAAGAACTAAAGTTTTTAATATCAGAGATTGTTACTCTATATATCAAAAACTATTTATCTTAGTTCTGGCATGCATTTGTTGAGTTGCTCAAATCACCATCGGCATTAATGGTCCAAACATCATCAGCATCGCCTGTTTTCACGCCACCATTAAAAGAGGTTGCTGTAACTTCAAATGCCGTAGCTGAAGTCGTGCCTGTAACTGAATAGGTATAGCGCTTTTTACCACCTTTTGAAGCAAAACCAATTTTCCCAATAGAATCTGCATAGCTATCGTACTCTGCGAGATAAGCTTCTTGCGCTGTGCGAATTGTGCCCAAGCTCGACTTGGCTTCACTCTGTTTCGCCTTACACTGATAGTTCAGAAAGTTGGGAATGGCGATGGCCGCCAGAACACCAATGATCGCAACAACGATCATCAATTCGATAAGAGTAAAACCTTTGTTGTTTTTAACTTTAAGCATGATTCCTCCTGGGTGTTGTTAGTTAATATTTGCAATATTACGTATTGCTTCTGTTACCACTCTTTCATTAACGGGTCAATGTACTTATAATCAATTGGTACAACCTGGCTGCGTATTATCAAGCCTGCCATCACTATTCATCTCCCAAACGTCAGGTTTATTATTTATAACCGCATTTGCCTGTGCGATGAAATCTGATGGTGATGCGCTAATTATTGAATATGTATAGTCTGCTCCAGGTTTAGTAGAAAATGATATAGATACCAAGGATGATGCGTAAGAATCATACTCAGAAATATATGATTCCTGACTTGTCAGGATAATTCCCAGCGAATACTTCGCCTCGCTCTGCCTCGCCTTACACTGATAATTCTGAAAATTCGGAATCGCAATGGCTGCAAGCAGCCCAATGATCGCCACCACAATCATCAACTCAATCAAGGTAAAGCCACCCATTTGGCTTTTATATGTTATATACGTTTTCATCATTACCGCCTTAAATATGCATGTTTCATTCCAAAACAGACAAAAGACTGTATACGACTGGTAATAAGTCGTATACACGATACTGAAAACGTTTCTTTCAGGGTAATGCCATTGAGATCTGCCGTTATTAGGCAAAAGCACTGACAAAAAATGTCACCTCTACAAAATATTCAACTTGTCACACCGATACCTGAAAGATCGAAACGAAAGCCCCAACAGCTCGGCCGCCTTGCTCTTGTTTCTTTTGGTGTATTCCAAGGCCTTTTCCATATAGGCTTTTTCAATGGCTTCCAAAATTTCGGTGAGATCAACTCCAGTTGCAACCTCATCCAAGTCAAAGCGCCGTCCCGGAACACCCTCGATCCAACGCCGCCTTTTGGAAGACATGGAGAGGCTTTCAGGGAGGATGATGTTTGTGGCAGTAAGGGCCACACTGCGCTCGATGAGGTTTTCAAGTTCCCTTACATTACCCGGAAAATCGTAATTTTTCAACAAATCAATGGCATAGGATGATATTTTGGTAATATCTTTTCCCATCTGTTTGGCATACTTATCCAGAAAAAACTGGGCCAGGGGCTTAAGGTCTGCTTTTCGTTCGCGAAGCGGGGGGACGCGAACCTCGATAACATTGAGCCGATAGAAGAGGTCCTGTCGAAAACGTTTCTCCATCACCTCCTCTTCTAGGTTCTTGTTGGTGGCGCAAATGATACGGGTGTCGACGTCCACTTCACGGGTCCCGCCCACGGGCTTGATTTTCAGTTCCTGGACCACCCGGAGCAATTTCACCTGAAGGGCCATAGAGAGTTCACCGATCTCATCAAGAAAAATGGTGCCACCCTCGGCTTCTTCGAAGAGCCCCTTTTTGTCCTGGGTGGCTCCGGTAAACGATCCTTTGAGATAGCCAAAGAGTTCGCTCTCCATGAGGGTCTCTGGAATACCGCCGCAATTGACGGCCACAAAGGATTTATCACTACGGCCGCTTAAATTGTGTAGAGATCGGGCTATAAGCTCTTTGCCGGTGCCGCTCTCTCCCGTAATCAGCACGTTGGTCTTGGTGTCTGCCACCTGCTCCACCAAAGTATAGATACGGCGCATGGGCCCGCTGCTCCCGATCATGGCCCCGAAGTGAAGGACCTCCTGAGTCTCTTCGGAGAGCTTTTCCTTTTCAGCGGCAATACTCTGAAGCTCAAGGGCTCTTTTAAGGGTGTCCTTCAGCTCTTCGTTGTCAAAGGGCTTAGGGACGTAGTCGTAGGCCCCCTCATTCATGGCCTCCACAGCGGTCTCAGTGGTGGCATAGGCGGAAATGAGAACCACAGCAGTCTCTTCTTTTTTCCGCTTGGCCTCCCTCAAGACATCCAACCCCGTCAGGTCCCCCAACCGAATATCAGTCAACACCAGATCGTAGTCAGTTTTCTTTATCTTTTTGACCGCATCTTTCCCGCAATCTGAGAGGCTTACTTTGTACCCCTCCTGGCTCAACATCAATTCGAGAAACTCTCGCATTCCGAGGTCATCATCCACAACAAGAATATGAGGTTTATTCGGCATATTTAGGTTCCGTAGGTCAGAGTTTGCATAGGGGTGTATTCTATGGTTGAAGTTCGGTAACTAAAGCGTATCGATTTTCAAAAGCGTGCTTGGTTCTTCGTTCTTCGTTCAATGAATTCGCTGCGCTCATGACCTTTTCATAATTGAAAATGCGTATTGACCCCACAAAGATGTCCGCTTTCCAAAGCCCCTACCCAACGACCATGAATACCCGCCATCGCAGGAAAGACGGAGAAAAAGAATCCTATGCTCTGGTGTCACATGTTGCATGACGCCACACGCCCCGAGAATACGAGCGCGTGATGGCCTGAATGACAACACCCGCAACGCATTTCCCCCCAAGGTCAAAGGTGGTTCACCTTGCCGACTGAGGGGGTTCCCACCCTGCCCGGCAACCATGTGACAATTTTTGTCACCACATGACACAATGCGGTATCAAGTGTAAAAAAGAATCGAGGGCCGTCTTCCAACCTTCTTGTCATCCCCTGAAACTAGAGAATTGACCAAAATTCCATCAAGGCCCCACAGATCAACCATGGGTACTCGACAGCAAGGAAAGGCCCCGACATAAGCAAAACGGAATCAATCAGCCCAAAAGTGCTTCAGGAAAATCTGCAGGAGCCAGGCATCTAAACCATTGAACAAACAGGCATTAAAAAACGATTTCGGCGATGTCAGCTCTTTCGTCGAATTCCACGCTCTTGATTTATTGAGCTCCTAACAGAGTGAAATAGCGATATCCCAGCCCCACTTCAGCCATCAAAGCTATGCAATCCATGAAGCCTTGTAACCTCAGCAACCAACACATGGTTTGTTTCATAACTGATGGAGAGCAGCGACTCCTCGAACCAAGAGCTAAGAACCAAGCACGAAGAACGTTTTCTACAAACCACCATGATAGAGACATCAATGCTCTTGAGTGGTATCTGTGACTGGCTGGCATTCAGATTGCCTATCCACCATTCACTACTTACTATTCACTTTCTGATAAACCGTCTTCCCATCCACAATCGTCCGCACCGCCCTACCCTTCATGGTCCACCCTTCAAAAGGTGTGTTGGCGCTTTTTGAATGCAATTCCGAGGCCACAACGGTCCACTCGGCTTTTTCATCAATCAACGTGATGTCGGCAGGGTTCCCTGCTGCCAAAGAGTTGTCGATCCCCAGAATTTGGGCAGGGGTCTTGGACATGCGCTCCACAAGCTGTTCCAGGGAAAGCACGCCGTCTGCAACAAGTCTCAGGCTTAACGCAAAAGAGGTCTCAAGACCGATAATGCCGTTCATGGCCCGGTTGAACTCAAGGTCCTTTTCAAGAATCGAGTGCGGAGCATGGTCGGTGGCGATGGCATCGAGCGTTCCGTCGGCAAGGGCTTGGCGGACTGACTGGCGGTCCTTTTCCGTTCTCA
This sequence comes from Desulfolunaceae bacterium, assembly GCA_942491485.1. GTDB lineage: Bacteria > Desulfobacterota > Desulfobacteria > Desulfobacterales > Desulfolunaceae > Desulfoluna. Next base: position 252,335 of record CALOAX010000002.1, read on the forward strand.
AGGGCGGGTTCATCTTGGCGTTGGTGTTGTAACCCTTCACTGCCTCGTCCGTCAGGGTAAAGTAGTGAGGGGCGGTTTCGGCAGAAACAGACACACCGCGTTTTTTGGCATCCCTTATGGCATCGATGGACTCGGTGGTGCTGACGTGGGCCACGTGAAGGTGAGCCCCGGTGAGCTCGGCGAGGCCAATATCGCGAATGACCATCAGCGATTCAGAAATATTGGGAATTCCCGCAAGGCCCATATGGGTAGCAGTGAGCCCTTCGTTCATGCAGCCCCCGGCCACGAGGGAGAGCTCTTCGCAGTGAGACATGACCATCATCCCAAAGCCTTTGGCGTACTCCATGGCCCGGCGCATGATCTGACCGTCCTCCACAGGACGTCCGTCATCGGTGACGGCAACAGCACCGGCTTCTTTCAGCTCCCCGTACTCACAAAGAGAGCCACCGGAGAGCCCGCCGGTGATGGCCGCCGCGGGATAGACCTTAGCGTAACCGGCCTCCTTGGCTTTCTTCACGATAAATGCGGTAATCTCGGGGGAATCGTTCACCGGCTTGGTGTTGGGCATGGCGCAGACCGCCGTGAACCCGCCTGCGGCCGCAGCGTGGGTTCCGGTTTCGATGGTCTCCTTGTACTCTTCACCGGGCTCTCGAAGGTGCACGTGAAGATCGATGAGGCCCGGTACCACGAGAAGACCCTTTGCATCAATCACCTCGGCGTCTTCTGGTACCAGCTTCTCTCCTGATGAAACCACATCATCAATCAATCCGTCTTGAACCCAGATATCGTAGTGACCCACCACATTCCCAGGGTCCACAACCTTACCGTCTTTAATCACTGTCAGCATCACGACCTCCTGCCAGAAGGTAAAATAGTGCCATACGCGCCGCCACCCCATTGGTGACCTGATCGAGAATCACAGACCAGGGTCCGTCTGCAATCTCACTGGTAATCTCCACCCCACGGTTCATGGGGCCCGGGTGCATCACAATGGCACCCTCATTTGCACGCATCAGTCTCTCACGGGTGATCCCGAAATTTTTCGAGTATTCCCTCACCGATGAGAACAGGAAATTCTCCTGACGCTCCTTTTGAATCCGAAGCATCATCACCACATCGGCCCCTTCAATGGCTTCGTCCGCAGAGCCCGTCACATCGCATCCCAAGTGTTCAATACCGAAAGGCAGCATGGTGGGAGGACCCGACACGACAACAGAAGCACCCATTTTGATCAGGCCGTTAATATTGGAACGGGCCACACGGCTGTGTGCAATATCGCCGATAATGGCAACACGTTTGCCGGCAATGGTTCCCAGTTTCTCCCGAATGGTGAGCATATCAAGAAGGGCCTGGGTGGGATGGGCATGCATGCCGTCCCCACCGTTGATCACCGATGCCTTCACAAGCTTGGACATCATGTGGGGAGCCCCCGCCGAGGAGTGACGCATCACAATGATGTCCGGATTCATCGCCTCCAAGGTAAGAGCCGTATCGGCAAGGGTCTCCCCCTTGACCATGCTGCTCGAGCTCGCACCCATCCCAATGCTGTCGGCACTCATGCGCTTGGCTGCAATATCAAAGGAGGTTTTGGTGCGCGTGCTGGGCTCGTGGAAAAAAAGAATGATGGTTTTTCCCCGCAGGGTGGGGACTTTTTTTACAGGGCGCTGGGAGATCTCCCGCATCCTCTCCGCCGTATCAAGGATCAAGCCGATCTCCTCGGCCGAGAGGGACTCTATGTCCAGAATATCCTTGCTCTTTAAAATCATAGCACCTCGATAAGAAAAAGTTTGATCCTGGTTCGTCGTTCTTTGTTCTTCGTTCACTGAATTCGCTTCGCTCATGCCAAATTTATTAATAAAGAGAAATAAGTGTAACTATTCAGCTCATGCAAAAACGGCCTCCGGCGGCACTTTGCCCCTTCGTGCCGCGGGTCAAACCACAACCGCCTTTAGCTCGATGTCAATTTGAAATGATATATTAAAAACTGGTAACTATTCAGCTATCCTTTTTTTCTTTATAGCCCCGGCCTGACAGCACCCCACGTTTTTCGTCTTCCCCGCGCAGGCGGGGAGCCATGGTGGTTGCGAGAAGGCGTATGCGTTATTAACCCGGCAACTTAATATATGAATCATCAGGCTGTGGAGATGACTGATTAAGCAGGGTGACAGTGCTCCTCGACAGTCACGCATCTAACCGCCGGGTTAATATGTCTTTTTAAGATGACGTGACTCGAGCATGGATCCCCGGTCATCCGGTTGTTTCTGCGTTGCAGGGTATTTCAGGTTGTGGTCAGGCCGTATACTACGACTCCCCGGAGAGCCGGGGAAGACGATTTCATCGAGTATGACGGCCTTTTTGATACGCACATGTGTCTGTCTTTGTGGGCCCGGCCGGTTTGACGGCACCCTGCGCTTTTCGTCTTTCCCGCGCAGGCGGGAATCCATGTATAAAGAGCCGTATCGTCCTAATTTTTACAATGAAGCACCGGATGGATGCGTAGAGTGCGCCGTCGGGCGCATCGTAAACCAAAAACACCACATTTTGAAATACCACTCGTGGTCATCGTTAACTTGCGAGGCCGATGGTACTCTCTACGGTAGAAGGTGCGGGAGCCGCACCCTACACGATGATGAGAAGACGTGCCGTGTTGGCATTTGAATCTTTCTGAAATTGCCTCGAACGACCTGGCGAAGGCAAGCTGAATAGTTACAAATAAAACCGGAGCGCAGCGACACCACAACAAAAAACCAAGCACAAAGAACGAAGAACCGTTACCTGAGAATATCTCCGATGCGGCTCCACCGAACCGACTTGTCCCGCCCGTTCCATGAAAAATAGATCATAAAGGCTTTTCCTTTGACAGCAGAGAGAGGAACAAAGCCCCAGAAGCGACTGTCATGGCTGTTGTCACGGTTATCCCCCATGACAAAGAGCGAATCTTTGGGAACGGTTCTCGGTCCAAAATTGTCCCGCTTGGTAAACTGAGCCGGGAGAACCCGCCGATCCGTATGGATCGTGTAGTCTCGTTCCACAAGGGTGTCGTTTACGTAGAGCTTCTTGTCCCTCATCTCCACCACATCCCCTTCAACACCCACAACGCGCTTGATAAAATCTTTCTTGGGATCTTCCGGGTAAATAAACACAACAATATCATCACGCGTCGGGTCTTTGACGGGCACAATGGTTTTTTGAATAAAGGGAAGCTTCACACCATAGATAAACTTGCTTACCAGAATGTGGTCCCCGATCTGAAGGGTGTTGAGCATGGACCCCGAAGGTATTTTAAAAGCCTGAACCACAAAGGTACGGATAAAAAGAGCCAGGATAAGGGCAATGACAATCGCTTCGATGTTCTCGCGAATGGGCCCTTTGCCCGTGGAAGACTCAGCAGGGGTTCTCTTTTTTGATGCCACTATATTTCGCCTTTTGCTTTCAAGCCCTGCAGAGCCCGGCTCACCCGCAGCTCACCCGCTTTACCGCCAAGAGCCCCCGAAAGGGACCCAGCATAACCGGCACAGGCCTTTTGATCATGGTGAATGAAACGTCAGAATAAATGACAGGCGACCACGATGACGTGGTTCATGCGGAAAATTGAAGCGCTCATAAATTGGTGATGTCGCACGATCAGTCCGACACCTTGCCTTTGGGCAAGGCCGTCCTAACCACCATACATCACTAACCGGAGTTCTGACCTTACTTACTGAGCCATCAATTAGAATGCTATCGCAATGACCGTGATCATATACCGGGTCCCCTTGCATCAGCAATACAAAAATTGGAATGAAAGACACTGAACAGCTTCCTTTAAGACCCTTCCCCAAAAAAACGTCGTGTTATTTTTATAGTTCAGGCAGCACATAGGCCCCCACATGGTTGATCGCCGGTGAAGACAATATCAAGATCGCCACCGAAACCCCACGGGCAAAGCCCGTCAGCGAATGCGATGAGCCTGAGGAACGAAGGCTCGGAGCATTCGCAACCCCGCTTTCAAGGTGGCTCACCTTGCCGCCGGAGGCGTTGCTTTTCCTTACACCCCTACTCGGTGGGCAACAAATCCTGGGGAACCCCCAGCAGGAACTCGCCACGCTGGATCCACTCTTTAAGGGTCTCCGCCACGGCACGGGCCTTGACCATACTGGAGAGGGGCACGGTCTGCACTTCATCGCCATCTACGGTAATGGAGCCGCTTTTCAGTTCTTTGTAGCTCACCTGCGCAAGACTGCGGGAAATCCCTTTGGGGTAGTCGTCGCTGTAATCCACCACCTGGGTGAAGATCTCTTCATCACGCACGGCGGTAAACTGCGCCATCTCTTCGTTCAGTATGGGGATGGGAATTCCCAGCCCCACGGACAGGGAGCTGCCGTAACCCCTCATGCTCACCCCTCGAAGCCACTCGGGGGACATATTCTTCAGGTCACCCATGGCCCAGAGGGTTCCGGACGGAGAGAGCGGCACCCCATTTTCACCCCTCGGGTTCCCAGGCCTGTGCTGGGTTCCAGGACCCGCCACGTACCCCTGAGCGCCGCCCAGGAAGATCCGCGTGCCGAACCCGATGGTTTTGTAATAGGGGTCGTTCAAAAGCGGGGACAACTCCCCTGCCGAACAGTAATTCGCGTTCCCCAACTTGGGCTTCAAGGTCCCCATGTAAGTATAAATGGTCTTGTCGGAGACGTTTACCGCACAGTTGTAGTTCTGGTAGGCGTTTCTCGGATTGCAGAGCACAGCCGACTGAAGGCTTTCAAGGGTCACCTCCTTTTCAATATGGAGGTTGGGGTAACAGGCGGTGCCGTAGCTGTCGGCGCGTACATAAACCGTCTTTCCCGCGACAAGGTCTTCAATGACATGGCCGCCCCCGTAGCGGAACTCTCCGGGGTAGACCTTGTTCAAGGGGTCATCGTCACACACCGCCGTGGCCCCGATATAACAGTCCACCGCCGCCAACCCTGAATAGGCGGGAACGTTATTGAACCAGGTGGCTGTGGTGCGCACCGAAGGCGTGGACTGGCCGATGTTAAGAAAGGCTCCGGACGAACACATGGGCGCAAAGGTTCCGGTGGTGACCACATCCACCTGCCGGGCGGCCTCTTCGGGCCCTTTTTCGTCAACGATACCGATCATCTCTTCAGCCGTAACCACAACGACCTCACCGGCCTTGATCTTGGCATTGATCTCTTCGTAACTTTTTTCAACCTTGTATGTTTTGCCCACTTGATTCAGCTCCAATAGTTTTAGGATTTAGGAACACGGAAAAAACAAAAATGCGTGCGTCCGGCGGCAAGGTGAGCCACCTTGAAAGCTGGTTGCCGCTACGCGTTGCCCCTCGTTCCTCAGGGCAAAGCGTAGCGGCATTTATCACAACTTGCATATTGATTGTCTTATATTCGGCCTTGCATGAAGCTTGATATCAAACGGGGCATGGGCAAAGGCTTAAAACTCGCTCCTGGCTCTTTGTTCAAGGAACGTAGTAACTCCATATCCTTCGCCTATTCCCTATCACCCATGACCTATGGCCTGTTTTCAACCCCTGGATCCAGTCTGTGCGAGATCCCGCTTCACCTGATCCAGCTTGGAGGTAATGTTGTTTTTGATCCAGTTGGCATCAAACCACTCGATGGGGTTGACAAAAATATCACCGACAATCACCCCGAAGTGAAGGTGGTCGCCACCGACCAGCCCTGTCACACCGGTTCGACCGATGACATCACCGCTCCTCACCAGATCACCCTCCTTCACACGCACAGAGCTCATGTGGGAGTAAGTAGAGAGAAGGCCAAACCCATGGTCAATGATAACGGTCTTGCCGTAAATTCCCACCTCATCGGCAAACACAACCTTGCCGGCGTTGGCCGCAGGAATTTCCGCCTGACGAATCGACGCAAAGTCCAAGCCCAGGTGGTACTTCTGGTCCACCCGTTTACCCTTATAATAGTAGCTTCGGTGGTCGGCAAAGGTGGCACGGGTGGCGGAACCGGGAAGTCTTTTGAAGCGTCCCTTCCAGTACATCGTGGCTTCCGTTTTCTGGCCGCTTGAAAGTATGGTGTGGTTGTTGTCCGCCCGCATCTTGCTGTTGATCACCAGATACTTGTCCAGGTTGTTGTCAGGGGTCTCTCCGTATTTTTCCACGCTCATGGCCGGAATCTTGGCGTTTAAAAACCCGTCACCGACGTTGATGCGATCTTTTTTGAACTGCTTGCTGATGATGTAATGGTAGAAACCCGCCTTTGCGAGGTTTCCGGCCTCGTCCTCGGCCTCTACCCAGATCTCGGTTCCTTTTTTCTGAAGATGGCTCAGGGCAAAAAAAGCGACATAGACATCATCATGGCCCTCAAAGTAACCAGGGTATCCGGGGAAAAAGTTCTCACCGACCCGGACGCCGCTTTTGGCTGCCGTTTCCGACAACCGGTAGGCCACCAGACCCGTCCCGCCGCTGGCCACATTGTGGCTGCGCGTCAGGATGTCCACACTGGGGGGCTGGGTATCAATGGTAATCTCTTTCTCTATATAAGTGGTATTGCCTTTGAGCCAGTTCCGAAGGGAGTGGTCTGTGGCGCGAATGCGCAGCAGCGCTTTTCCATCTTTCAAACCCAACTTGCCGGGGTCCGCATCCACGTCAACGGTGTCTTCAAAGATGCTTCCCTTGCCGGGAAACCCCTCACTGGGCCAGGTCTTGCTGTAAAGAACCTTATCAACGCCACCCCGGGAGAGCGCGATCCACACCTCCTTGAGGCCACTGGTTTCATCGGTTATCGTTCCCGTAAGCCTGGCACGGCTTCCCATGGTTTCAAAGGAAAGGTCCAACCCCACTTCAGGCGGGGCACCTTCCAACCGGCTGAAACCAAACCATCCGGCCGTAACAAGGCCCACAAGAAGAAGCAGGATAACCAGACGCCCTTTTCGGCTCTCTTTTTTTTCTCTCAAACGTAGACTCCAGACGCCCACTCCATTTTATTGAGGGGCATTGATAAAAAAAACCGAACAAAAACTGCTCAGAATACATTCGTGTGAGACCATGCGGCCTGCCTCAAAGGCGTTGAAAAAACGCTTGATACCGTTGGCAATCAGGGACAGTCTTGCATGTCAACATTATCAGATACCAGCAAAACTTATGCTTATCAAGGGCTCTTTTGGCTTCTTGACTTTTGTGGGGTTTCCGGGATACATCCCATAATCTGGCTGGGTACAGCAAATTCCGTACCTAACGGAGCAAACCCGAAACATTTTAAGGAGCTTTGTATGACAGACCCCATGGAATCGTTACGCACCGGACCCGATGCCCCACCCTTTCTTATTGCCGGGCCATGCGTCATCGAAGACCGGGACATCTGCCTCCGGATCGCCGACTTCCTGACCCGGCTGACCCGAAAAGAGGGGGTCCCTTATATCTTCAAGGCATCCTACGACAAAGCCAACCGCACAAGCATCGGCTCCTTTCGAGGCCCCGGATCAGATGAAGGACTGCGAATTTTAGAAGAAATCCGCAACGAATTCGGCGTCCCCGTCATCTCGGACATCCACTCTCCGGAACAGGCAAAAAGCGCTGCAGAGGTCCTGGATATCATCCAGATCCCCGCTCTTCTCTGCCGACAAACCGATCTCATTGTTGCGGCCGCCAACACAGGCAAACCGGTCAACATTAAAAAGGGACAGTTCCTCGCCCCCTGGGACATGGAGAACATCGTCCAAAAGGCACGCTCCGCAGGCAACGACCAGATCCTGCTAACCGAGCGGGGCACCGCCTTCGGATACAACAACCTTGTGGTGGACATGCGCAGCATGGGCATCATGAAAGAGACCGGCTGCCCGGTCATCTTTGACGCCACCCACTCGGTGCAGCTTCCGGGCGGACAGGGCACCAAGTCCGGTGGCGACAGACGGCAAGCGCCACCTCTGGCCAAAGCCGCCATCGCAGCCGGGGCCGACGGGCTTTTTATGGAGACCCACTTCGACCCGGACAACGCCTTGTGTGATGGCCCCAACTCCGTCACCTTCGAGATGATGGAAGCCCTCCTGCCCCAGATTGTGGCCATAAAAGCCATTGTTGGCAGCGGAGGCAACGCATGACACCAACCGAAAAGCTCGCCTCAGTGGAGCTTCTCATCATGGATGTGGACGGCGTCCTCACCCAGGGAGAGGTGATCTACCACGATGACGGCAGCCAGATCAAAATTTTCAATGTCAAAGACGGCCTGGGGCTGCGCCTCTTAATGGATGCCGGTATCCAGACCGCCATCGTCACCGGACGATCCGCCGGAGCCCTTGAAGCACGGGTCAACAACCTCGGCATCCCATTCCTCTTCCATGGCGTCTCGGACAAAGCAGCGACCCTTTTAAAGGTCGTGGAGGAGTCAGGGATTCCCGCTCACCGAATGGCATTCATCGGCGATGACCTCCCAGACCTGCCCATCATGAGTCGCGTCGGGGTCTCCATCGCCGTTTCTGACGCAGCCCCCGAGGTACAAGAGCGGGCAACGATGACCACAACCCACCCCGGGGGCAAAGGCGCAGTCCGGGAAACATGCGAGGCGATCCTTAAGGCCAAAGGGCTCTGGGAAACGTCCATCGAGAGATTTCTTTCATGATGCAAGGGGGCACCACATCTTCCCGGAAAGTGATCCGCAGGGCCCTGATCTTTGTGATGGTGGCAACGGCCCTGTCCACACTGATCATCCTGATCACCCACCGCTCAGGAGATGTGACGGGCCCTGCGCCCGAAACAAACAACACCGCCACCCTCTCCCTGGACAAAATGCGCCATACATCGTCCCGCCAGGGGGTGGATGAATGGAGCGTGGACGCAGAAACCGTCCAGCTCTTCAACACCGAAAACAAAGCCGTGTTCCACCAGCTGACTGCCCGCTATTTTGAAAAATCGGGAGACGTCACCGTCCTGACAGCGGACAAAGGCATCGTCGATACCCAGACGCGCGACATGGAGGTCATGGGGAATGTGGTGGTTAAACGGGGACCGATCACCGTCACGAGTGAGGCCCTCACGTACACCAAAGCCAACCACATCATCACATCAAGGACCCCGGTCGTCATCTCCGACGGCATATCCACCCTCCTCGGAGACGCCCTGTTCCTTGACCTCAATGCCGGCAGAATGAAACTTGACGGAAACGTCCAAGGAACACTTCGTGAAGAGAGCAAAGGAAAATTTGATGAAACACGTGATCCCTAAAACCCTCTTTCTTTTCGCCCTGGTCCTCCTTGCCTTTCCCTGCACCGGGTTCAGCCAGGAGGGCGAGATCTCCATCAACGCCGACCAGCTCACCTCGGACAGCCAGGGACGCTTCGCCCTCTTTACCGGCAACGTACGCATCACCCGGGACGGAACCGTCCTGACCGCAGACAAGGTCCGGCTCCACTACGAGGATGGCAAAAAAGAAGGAGACACCGCCAAAGGCCTCTCTGTTATCGAAGCCGAAGGCAACGTGGTCATGACCTCCGAAGAGAACCGGGCCACAGCCAAAAAGGCCGTCTACAATGTCAAAAAAGAGGAGGTCACCCTCTCCGGCGGCCCCCCCAGAGTGGTGAGCGGTGAAAACACCCTCACAGGAAAGATCATCGTCATCAATCGACTCTCAGGCGCCATCCGGGTGGACAGCGGCCGGGTAGACAGCGGATCGACCCAACGGGTAGAGGTGAAACTCGTCCCTGGGGAAAAAGGGTTCTCCTTCACCCCGGAGAAAAAGAGTCCATAAACCTCAGACCCTTGAAAGTCGCAGCTTCCAGCAAGTATTGGGGCAACATGCCAAGTGCTTTTTCAAACCCCCTGTGATATAGTGAGGGGCATCCCGGACAAGACGAGACAGAGAAAGTCAGTTCACTCTTCTTGAGATTGATGAAAGATGCATTATATTCCGATATAGGCCGGATACGAGAACCAAACGCGAAGACACAACAGATCGGGATTTTATGACAGAGCTTGTTTTAAACAGCCTTGTAAAAACATACGGAGGACGTGCCGTTGTAGACGGTGTCTCCATCCGTGTCGAAAGCAACCGTGTCATAGGGCTCCTCGGCCCCAACGGAGCAGGGAAAACAACCACGTTTTATATGGCTGCAGGTATTGTGCGGCCAGATTCAGGCTCCGTGTTCATTGACAGTCAGGAGATCACCGATTACCCGGTCTACAAGCGGGCACGATGCGGGGTCGGGTACCTGCCCCAGGAATCTTCCATATTCAAAACCCTCTCCGTCAGAGACAACGTCATGGCGATCCTTGAGCTGCTCCCCATTTCCAAGCAGGAGCAGGAAGAACGCCTTGAGACCCTCCTGGGAGAGCTTCGCATCAGCCATCTGGCTGACAGAAAGGCCGCTGTGCTTTCGGGTGGAGAGCGCAGACGCCTCGAAATCACCCGTGTCCTGGCCATCAAGCCGGCATTTATCCTTCTGGATGAACCCTTTGCCGGGGTAGACCCCATTGCGGTCATCGACATCCAGAACATCATTGCCATGCTCAAGGAGCGTGGCATCGGGGTGCTGATTTCGGACCATAACGTCCGGGAAACCCTCGGGGTCTGCGACAACGCATACATCATGAGCGACGGCAAGGTAATCGAGACCGGCTCTCCCGAAGAGATTGCATCAAGCGACATCGCCCGGCGTATTTATCTGGGCGAGAGTTTTACCCTCTGATCATCAGCCGCCCTTCTGAGAAGGGGCAGCACGCACTATTTCGATGGATCGAACCGTCCCGACAGGCGGCTTCAGTCGGCGTATCAATGGCGATGCGACCGGCAACCCAACTGTGTGAACCGTAATGGAAACCGTGAAGTTGTAGTTATGGCAATGGAACTCAGGCAACAGCTGCGTCTCTCCCAACAACTGGTGATGACCCCCCAGCTTCAGCAGGCCATCAAACTCCTGCAACTCTCCCGTCTCGAGCTGGTTGACGCCATCTCGCAGGAGCTGGAAGAAAACCCTGCCCTTGAAGAGATTCAGGAGACAGCACAGCAGGAAGCGGGTACCCACGAGGACGAGAAGCCGGCCCCGGAAGAGAATCCAAACTCCGAAGTCAAAATTGACGAGAAGATTGGAAACGACATTGACTGGGACAACTACCTGGGAGAGTACAACTCCACAGGAAAAGCCCAGTACGAATCCGAGCAGAAAGAGGCCCCGAAATACGAAGCCTTCGTCTCACAGAAAAAGTCCCTGGATGACCACCTTCTCTGGCAGCTTCTGATGACCTGCCCGGACAACGACACCGAAGAGATCGGGTGTCTCATCATCGGCAACCTGAGCAGCGACGGTTACCTCTCCGCCTCCGCGGAAGAGATCGCTGAAGAGTGCGGTCACTCCGTTGAACTCGTGGAAGATGTCTTAGAAGAGCTCCAGACCTTTGACCCCCCCGGCGTCTGTGCGCGGAACTTAGGGGAGTGCCTCCTGATCCAGGCCCGCCATTTCGGCGTTGAGACCCGGCTCATGAAGGAGATCGTCACCCATCACATCAAGGAGCTGGAGAACAAAAACTACAAGGCCATCAGCAAGGCGCTGAAAGTAAGCCTGCCCAGCATCATCTCCACGGTGAATATCATCAAGGAGTTTGAATCCAAGCCGGGCCGCCCCTTCAGCACCGAAGAACCCCATTACATTACGCCGGATATCTACGTTTACAAAGAAGAGGGGGAGTTTGTCATCGCCTTGAATGACGACGGCATGCCAAGACTTCGCGTCAACCCCTACTACCGGCAGGCGCTCTCCAAAGGGCAGGACATCCCCAGCGACACCAGGGATTATCTTCAGGACAAGATGCGCTCCGCCGCCTGGCTCATCAAGAGCATCCACCAGAGGCAGAAGACCATCTACAGCGTCATGGAAAGCATCCTGAAGTTTCAGGCCGATTTCTTTGAAAAAGGAATCGCCCACCTGAAGCCCATGGTACTTCGCGACGTGGCCCAGGATATCGGCATGCATGAGTCCACAATCAGCCGGGTCACCACCAACAAGTACGCCTTTACCCCCCAGGGTATTTTTGAGCTGAAATACTTTTTTAACAGCTCCATCAACCGAGTCCACGGTGCCGCCATTGCGTCAGCCAGTGTTCAGGACAAGATCAAACAGATCATTGATGGAGAGGATCCCAAGAAACCCTTTAGTGATGAAAAGCTCGCTCAGATTCTAAAAAAGGAGGCAAATGTAGACATAGCGAGACGAACGGTAGCCAAATACCGTGAGGCAATGAGAATATTGCCGTCAAGCAAACGAAAACAATATTAGGAGGTCATCTATGCAAGTATCTGTTACATTTAAGAACATTGACCCTTCCGATGCATTGAAAGCATACGCTGAAAAGAAATTGGAACGCATCGACAAACTGCTTGACACCCCTGCCGAGGCCAACGTTGTCTTCTCCGTGGAAAAGATACGGCATATTACCGAAATAAACGTGACCAGCGGCCGCACAACAGTTCATGCCACAGAGACAAGTGAAGGCATGTATGCAGCCATCGACCTTGCTGTGGACAAGATCAAACAGCAACTCGCCAAAAGCAAAAAGAAACTTCAGACCCGCAAAGCCGGCAACCCGGGCATCCGCCCCACGCTGGCCGAAGAGATCAACGAAGCGCCTGTAGAACTGGATGAGCTGGACGAATTTAACGAATTCGAGCCCGATGATCAGCGCCTGTAAACACCTGGCCCTGACATCGTTGAACAATAGGGCAACAAGCCCACCAACACTGAGGCCGCCGGACGCCTGACATGGCGTGAATCCATTTGACAACACCGGCGATCTCAGCTACAAAACCTCCGCTTAGAAGGTGCCTGCCCGGTGCAGGCACCTTTTTTCATGGGTAAAAACCGATGCGGCCTTCAGGAATCCTTGGAAAAACCGCACGCATCAGGTCTTGAAAGATAGACCATCCACTGATATGAAAGTAGAGGTCCCGAACCTGCCGGGGGCCCCGCGCACAGGTTGCGGAGCATGGCCGGACTTAACTGGCAGAAAAGCCAAACCAAGCCGCCGGACAGGACAACAGAGACTCTCTGGGTGAATCATTATGAAAATCCTCGATGTACTGCAGCTGGAAACGATTATCCCCGAACTCACGTCACGGGACAAAAAAGGAATCCTGGAAGAACTCGCAGCCCCCATTGCCGAGAGCACCGGCCTCCACCACCCGGACCTGGTAAGGGTCCTGATGGAGAGAGAACAGCTGGGAAGCACCGGCATTGGTGACGGCATCGGAATTCCCCACGGGAAAATTGCCAGCCTCGATCACATGGTGGTGGGGTTTGGCATGAGCCGCCAGGGCGTCGACTTTGATTCCCTGGACGGACGGCCGGCCCATATCTTTTTTGTACTCGTCACACCTGAGCAATCCACCGGCCAACACCTCAAGCTTCTGGCCCGGCTGTCCAAGATGCTGAAGAACGACCTCTTCCGCAAAAAACTGATGGCCGCTTCATCCCGTGATGAAATCCATACCATCATTCGAAACGAAGACAGCGACACCTGATAACGGATACCATCGTCTCTTTTACGGAACGCTCCGGCGACGCCCCTTGAGACGACAAACCACTGGCGATCCCAAAACAGAGAACAGAGCCAAAACACGCCGCCACACAAGGCGACGCAGCCATCATGCCGCTTCGCCCACCATGGGCCCGGCGGCTTACGGAATCATCCCATGAACATCTCCAACATATTCATCATTACAGGCCAGTCAGGATCCGGTAAAAGCACTGCCTTGGCCGCATTTGAGGATGCCGGGTATTACTGCGTGGACAACCTTCCTGTCTCACTCCTGCCCAAGTTTCTGGAGATCCCCATTGAAAAGGACACCCACTACAAAGGCCTTGCCTTCGGCATGGACCTGCGTGAGCGCACCTTTCTCTTGTCGTATCGCAGCGTGTTCGATGAACTGAGGCAGGCTGGCCACAAACTGGAGATCATTTTCCTTGAAGCCGACGTCGCCACACTGACAAGGCGCTTTTCCCAGACGCGGCGCACCCACCCCCTGGCCCTGGGAGATAAAGGAGTCGTGGATGCCATCAACCAGGAACGGGACGAACTCCTCGCCCTGCGAAACGAAGATGCCACCCGCATCATCGACTCATCCAGCTTCAACGTCCACAAACTCAAAAAAGAGATCTCGGACCTCGCCGCCGACTCCTGTGGCGGAGTCAGCCTGAAGCTCTCCATCGTCTCTTTCGGATTCAAATACGGCGTCCCCGAAGATGCCGACCTGATGGTGGACGTCCGGTTCCTTGAGAACCCCTATTTTGTGCCGGAACTGAAACCCCACAGCGGCCTTGCTCCCGCTGTGCGGGACTTTGTCCTGAACGGCGAAGGGACCCGCACCTTTTTAACGAAGTACACCGATCTTCTGGACTTTCTCATACCCATGTACCAGAAGGAGGGAAAGCGTTACCTTACAGTGGCTGTGGGCTGTACCGGAGGACGTCACCGAAGCGTGGCCATCTCCACCGAACTCCACAACCACCTGAGAGGTCGCTTTTCAGATATCCGACTCCTGCACCGGGACATCGGTCAGGATGAATAAGTGCTGGCAGGCTTTCCCCTGCCCACGAATGATGCCCCACATGAGGTTTATATAATGATTGGCATACTGGTCGTTACCCACGGTAATCTTGGTGACATTCTTATCGAGACTGCCGAATTCATACAAAAAGCACCCCTTGAGCAGGTTAAGCCTGTCTCCATCAACATCACCCAAAACGTCGATGACCTGCACAACAAGGTCGCCAAAGCCATCAAAGAGGTTAACTCCGGAGAAGGCGTCCTGATTCTCACCGACATGTTTGGGGGAACCCCCTCCAACCTCTCTCTCTCCTTCCTTGAAGAGGGCCAGGTGGAGGTGATTTCGGGGGCCAACCTTCCCTTGCTGATATCAGCTGTCGGAAGGCAGAAAAAAGGAGATTTGTGCGCCACAGCCCGCCTCCTTGAAAACACGGGAAAACGCAGCATATCCCTTGCCAGCAGCATCTTGAACAGCGACAAGCGCTGATTTGCCCCCTCGAAACAAAGCAATGAACGATCGCCATCGGGGCGACCGAGATATAACCAGAAAGGGGACGGAACCTGATCCTTCCGGCCCCGCTTCATCGTTTGAAGATCCGCCCGTAAAGCCCATGAGACAGTCGGCCTCAACAGCCCCAGCCATGGCACAGGACACATCTTTTAAACGGTACCTAATTTTTCACCAACACATCTCCAACTGGTCCTGACCCAACGTTGGACGGAGGAAGACCCATGAGCATCAAAATCGGTATCAATGGATTTGGACGTATCGGTCGTATGGTTTTCAGAGCAGCCCTTAACAACCCTGCCGTTGAGGTGGTCGCCATCAACGACCTCACCGACATCAAAACCATCGCCCACCTTCTGGCTTATGATTCCGTACACGGTCGTTTCGACGGCGAGGTAGAGGCAACGGAAAGCGGCATCATCGTCAACGGCAAGACCGTTCGCGTCACCGCAGAAAAAGATCCGGCCAACCTCCCCTGGAAAGAACTCGACGTCACCATCGCCATGGAGTGCACAGGCATCTTCCGTGACCGCGAGGGAGCTTCCAAGCACCTGGCCGCCGGTGCCAAAAAAGTGATCATCTCCGCCCCCGCGGTTGAGCCCGATGCCACCATCGTCATGGGTGTCAACGATGCGACCTACGATGCAGCAAACCACCACATCGTCTCCAACGCGTCCTGCACCACCAACTGCCTGGCTCCCGTAGCCAAGGTTCTCCACGAGACCTTCGGCATCAAAGAGGGCCTCATGACCACCATCCACGCCTACACCGGTGATCAGCGCATCCTTGACGCACCCCACAAGGATCTCCGACGAGCCCGCGCTGCCGGATGCTCCATGGTCCCCACCACCACTGGTGCCGCCAAAGCAGTTGCCCTGGTACTTCCCGAGCTCAAGGGCAAACTCAACGGCATGTCCATCCGAGTCCCCACCCCCAACGTCTCCCTCGTAGACCTGGTGGTAAACCTCGAGAAGCCCGCAACCAAAGAGGAGATCAACGCTGCCCTTAAAAAAGCGTCTGAAAACGAACTCAAGGGCATCCTTGATTTCTGCGACCTTCCCCTCGTTTCCATCGACTTCAACGGCTGCCCCGCATCTTCAAGCGTGGACGCGCCTTCCACAGACGTCATGGACGGCATGGTAAAGGTTCTCTCCTGGTACGACAACGAAGCCGGCTACTCCCACCGCATGGTTGACCTCGCCGCCATGATCGCATCCAAACTGTAACCAACCGTATCGGACCGGCCTCGGTCGGTCCGAAAGCTAAGGAGACCCGTATGGCAACTCGTACTCCCCTTATTGCCGGGAACTGGAAGCTTCACAAGGACTGCGCAGAATCCGTTGCCTTTGCCAGCGAGCTTAAGGCAGCCATTCCTGCAGACATCGAAGTCGATGTGATGGTGGCCCCCACCTTCACCGCACTTCACCCTGTCTGCGAGGTCGTCAAGGGCAGCCCCATCGCTGTGGGCGCCCAGGATATGTTCTGGGAGTCCAAGGGTGCCTGGACCGGTGAAATATCCGCCGAGATGATCAAATCCTGTGGCTGTACCCATGTCATCATCGGGCACTCGGAAAGACGCCAGTTCTTCGGTGAAACCGATGAAACCGTCAATGCCAAGCTGAAAGCAGCCCTTGCTGCAGGCCTGGTTCCCGTGGTCTGCATCGGTGAAACCGACGAAGAGCGGCAAGCCGGGAAAACCTTTGACGTTCTTGAAGCCCAGGTTAAAAATGGCTTTCAGGGTGTGGATGCCTCACGGCTGTCCACTGCCGTTCTCGCCTACGAGCCCGTCTGGGCCATCGGCACCGGCAACACGGCAACCCCAGAAATGGTCCAGGAAGTACATGCCTTTCTGAGGAAACTTGTCGCTGAGAGCCTCCAGAAAGAACTTGCCAACGGCATGAGAATCCTATATGGTGGCAGCGTCAAATCGGGCAACATTGCTGAATTAATGGCCCTTGAAGATGTCGATGGTGCCCTCGTTGGAGGAGCCAGCCTCGAAACTGAATCCTTCAGCGGGATTGTTCGATACAAACGATGATAAACGGATGGCGAACCCATGCTTTTTGTTAAAATAGTTCATATTCTGGTCTGTGTTGGCCTGATTCTCATAGTTCTTCTTCAGACAGGAAAAGGCGCCGACATGGGTGCCTCATTTGGCGGCGGAAGCAGCCAGACTCTCTTCGGACCTTCCGGCGGAGCAACCTTCCTGAGCAAGGCAACCACAGCCATTGCGGTCATCTTCATGATCACATCGCTCTTCCTTGCCTACGATTCAGGCACAAATAAGACCGACTCGGTCATCACAGCCCCTCCGGCTGCTGAGCAGAGTGTTCCTGCAGATACAAAAAGCGAATAACGCACGTTTTGCCGAAGTGGTGGAATTGGTAGACGCGCACGGTTGAGGGCCGTGTGGGGCAACCCGTGGGAGTTCAAGTCTCCCCTTCGGCACCATATATAAAAACCCCGTCCTGATATTCAGGTCGGGGTTTTTTATTGGGTAAAAATCTGCACATCAGCCTTTAACGGGTTGGTGCGCCCTCAACACCCCAAAGTCACCTCTCTTCCATCCCCCCAAGACCCTTCATAACAGCCCCTTTCATCCACCTTGGATTGCCCGGCAACCCAAGGCCGGACCTTAACGCAGTGCGCACCCCATAGTTAAATCCTGATACCCCTTGCAAGATGGACAATCCCCCCCCCACGCAAAACCGCACCCAACAGGCAATCGAGGCACAACCTCCAGGTCACGATGGCCTCCGGCGACCCCGCCAGTGGCCAAATTCAAAAGTTGGCCAAACAGAGCTGGAGGATGGTGTCAATTCACTCGAAGGTGGTGACTTGCCGACTGTGTTTGCCTAAACGATTCAACCGGACAGCCTTCAGAGCTCATCTCAAAAAGCGACCCGCCGCAGGCACAGCCGACCAATTACACCAAGACCAACCATGACGAGACTGTTTGCACCCGATTTTACAGTGACCCGGCTTACCGGAAAACAGCACATTACACCGAACACCTCATCGCCCTATCACACCATCAAACAGTGCTTTTCCGGTGTTTCCGGCCCCTTGCAACCAAGCCCCAGAAAAATGCCAAAAACCCCGTAAAAAGGCTTGATGTACGGCGGCCAACAAAATGCACTTATTTGGCAAATATGTTGACCCCGTTTCACCGCACTCTCCTACCAGTTCCGTATAATCAATTCTGATGATTTTTGCTTATTAGATGATCCCACTGTGTAATTGATTCCCACCTGCTCCATGTTCAATCCTTTGAAAGCCTCCCTCATCTCTGGAATGTCATTAACGCTGATAATCATCTTCCCTTTGATGGTTTTGGCCAAGGTGGCCATGCGATCGTATTCCTTCAGGGGGAAGTCCACGCCATAACCTGCCGTGCCCCAGTATGGCGGGTCCATATATAATAAGGTGCAAGATCTGTCGTAGCGTTTGACACACGCTTCCCAATCCAAGTGCTCAATATAGGTCCGGGCCAGGCGAAGGTGAGCCTGGCTTAGGTCCTCTTCTATCCTGAGTAGGTTGAGCCGTGGTGGGCTCACGGCAGAAATACCGAATGTCTGGCTTGTGGGCTTAGAACCAAAAGCCATCTTTTGAAGGTAGAAGAACCGCGCAGCCCTCTGAATGTCTGTGAGAGCGGCGGGATCCATCTTCTTCAGGGTCATGAACTCCTGACGGCTGACCAGAGCCCACTTGAAATGGCGGGTAAACTCCTCGAGATGGTGCTTTATGACTCGGTAAAGGTTAACAAGATCGCCGTTGATGTCATTCAGAACCTCTACAGGGGCTTCCTGTTTGTAAAAGAAAAGCCCCGCACCACCGCAAAAAGGCTCAACATATGTGCGATGGTCGGGGAAAAGGGGGATGATGTGTTTGGCAAGGCGGCGTTTGCCACCCATCCATGGAACGATTGGTGCGGGTTTACGGGTGATTCCCATTGAACTCCTTGAATACTACTGTTTCGGGGGCTTGGCTGTACAACTGATGGTATAACCTCTGTCACTTATTTCATGCGTCGCGCGAGATATGACCCACTCGCCGTTTACGCCTTCGGCAACGTTATGCATAGTCAGGGGTGTTTCGGCCATGAGATCCGAGCGTCCGATGCAGCTGAAACTGAGCGTGCTTCCACTCCGGCTGGTTGTGTTCTGCATGGCCAGGGCTGCATTATTGGCCATCTCTTCTGAGGAATACACACCGGCAATCACCTTTTTGGGCGTTCCTTCACCTACCTGAACCTTTCGTTTCTCTCCGTTTCCCACATCCTGCCAGTAAGCCACAACAGCCTTGTACTGTTTTCGATCCGTGCTTCGAACCGACCAACGCGCCAGGTCACAACGGCTGAGGGTAACAGGTGATAACGCCTTACCCGATGCGCTTTTAGCGGCACCCTGCTGGACAAACAAAATGGTGCCCCCTGCTACTTTCGCAACGGCTGAATATTCCTTTCCCAAACGGGTCAGCAAATGCATATCGCTTTCGGTCTGGTCAAGATGATTGCGCCGGATCGCCCCAAGAAACGAGTCCACCTTGGCTGTATAGCCGTGTTCTGAGGCGATGGTTTTCACGATATCGCCCAAGGCAAAGGCATTCCAAGAGCGCTCCTTACGCTCTTTTAGGCCTGCTCGCATGTTCGCAGCATTGGCGCTGATAGTAAGTGTGTCCGGAGGGCCTTCAATGGTGATTTCATCGGCCACATAAAGCCCCATGCGGGCGAGACCCGTCTCCTTATAGCCCATGAACACCTCAAGTTCGGCTCCGGTAAGAGGAATGGCCACCTTGCCGTCCCGGTTGTCTATGACAAGGGTCAGGGTGTCGGCCTTAAAGCCTGCCTCATCCGCAACGGAAAGTGAGATCAACCGATCATGGATGGTCGCGGTGATATCCTTAGTGTTTGCAAGTATGCGGTAATCAGGTGTCATATCAGTCCCACAGCCTTACGGGCTCTTGGGCCACAGGGCCTTGAATCTTTGGAAGCGTAATCAAAATACCACCGGAAAGCACCGGCCCGTGATCCGCCAGCCCTGGATTCGCCTCCAGAACAGCTTCCACGGTGCCTATTAAGGTCCCGTAGTAACGAAACGCCACCTCATCAACAACGTCACCGTCTTTTGATCTGTATTGGGTCATGCGTCCTCTCCGTAGGCGGCCAGGCTCAATCGAAACGTCTGTTTTTTGGGGATGCCCCCAGGAAGAAAGAGGGCCTGGTCTTCCTCGATGCTCTCGATGCACCATTTTCCCCATGCCTGCCCCCGACCATCCACAAGGGCAAGGGGCTTGCCTTTACCCGCTTCTATACGCATGTCATCCACCTGCCCTATGCCACCTTTATATACGGGAAAGATGGTTCCCGAGAGTTCAAGGGTCTCTTTACCCGGCCCCATATACTGAAGGGCGGGCCGTCGTCCCGCCCTGGCCTGCTCGGCCCATCGGTAAGATGTGGAGCGTTTAAACTCTTGATACGCCGCCGTGGACACTGAAAATCGGTAATCCCCCAGGGCCATCATCACGTGATCAGTCATGCATCCTCCTTCCCCGTTCTCGCTCCATGCGGCGCATTACTTCATCGGCCACCTGTTTGGCCGATTGCCCGTCTTTTGCGTTTACCTGGATGCTTATAGGACCATCCGGCCCTCTGCCTGCCATAGCCCCCGCCCTCGCCGGTGCCGTGGCAAGCCCCGCTCGCTTTATGGGCACAGGCGGCCGGGATGGCTTCGGGTTATACCCCTTGGCCACCGCGTCTCCCGGAAGTGCAGGCATAGCAGGCTCTTCGACTTCAGCCGTCACCTTGCTCTTCTTCCCAAACCATTTCCCCACGCTTTTCCAGAGCCCACCAAAAAACTTGGCAATGGGCTTCCAATATTTCAGAATCAGTACGGCCCCCAGGGCAATGGCCGCCACCGCGATACCAATGGGGTTGGTCATAACGGCAAGAGAAAGGGCTCGAAAGCCCCCGATGGCCACGGGGATAATCTGCCCGGCAAGGGAGAGAAGCATCCCGCCAAAGGCCTTGATGGCTCCTCCCACAGCAAGAGCGCGGGTGCGGGCCGCCGTGACAAGCGTGGTGGCATTAAAGAGCCCAAGGCGAGCATTGGCCATCATCACCCCTGTTCTCAATCCAACGAGGGCAAGACGGGCCGTTGCCCAGCCACCAGAGACAAAGGTCCAGGCATACCCAACGGCAATGGCCCCCACCTTCATGGCTATCAAGCCAACGGTAAACCCCACCAGCACCTTTGTGGCCAAGGGAAATTTCTCAGCGAGGAAAGCCGCACCATCAGCCAGGTACCCCACGCCCCCGACAACCAGATTCAGTGCAGGCAGCACCACCGAACCGATGGTGACGCCCAGGCGGGTCAGTTTGTTCCGGAAGAGTTCAAGGTTGTTCTGGGTGGTGTTGGCCCGCTCTTCGAACTCCTTCTGCATGGAGCCCGCATAGTCCGTCTCGGCAGCGACCAACCCAAGGGCGTCTCTGTACATGTCCAGGTTACCCACGAGCTTGGCCATGTCGTCGGAATACTCCATGCCGAACATGTCAGACAACGTGCCGGTGACATCTTCTGCCCCCTTCACGGTTTCAAGAAAGTCCAGCAAAGCACCTTGAGCATCATCTTCAATGGATGCCTTTAGCCCTTCAGCGCTCATGCCCATATTTTCCAAAGCGGTTTGGAACTTGTCTCCTTGCTTGTCGGCGGTCTTCAACTTCAAAAGCAAAGCATTGATGCCGGTAGATGCCACTTCAGGCGGGGTCTTCAAGGCAAGAAAGGTTGCCCCGAGGGCTCCAACCTGTTGGCCGGAAATACCAAAGAGATCACCGGTCGAGCCCACACGGTTGGCAATATTAAGCATGTCCCTTGCCGTGGCATCCATGTTGTTGGAGAGGTGGTTATACGCATCACCCAGGCTCACGGCCTCTTGCTGGTTCAGGTGAAAGATAGAACGAAGGCCTGTCATGGCCGAACCGGCCTGTGCCCCGCTCATGTCAAAGGCCACGCCCATCTTGGCGGCGTCCGTTGCAAACTGAACCAGTTCTTCACGTGCAATACCGGCCTGGCCTGCTGCCGCCACAATATCCCCAATACCCTGGGCAGACATGGGGATCACTGTGGAGAGCCCCAGGATGTCTTTTTGCATGGCGGCAAACTGCTCCGGCGTGTCGAAGTCCACCACCTTCTTCACATCAGCCATTACGCTTTCAAATTGAATGGCGGCATTCACCGGCCCGTAGATCGCCGCCCCAAGAGCCACGGCATCCACCATCTGGCCGCGCATGGCCTCACGCTTGCCGAGGATCGCATCTCGCTGCTTGAAGGCCGCACCGAGCTGTGCCTGCTGCTTCCGAAGGGCGGCGGCGGTTGCCCCCAGGCGTTTTCCTCCGTCGCCAAGCTTTCGGGACCGACTCTCCACCTCATCAATTTCACTGCCCAATTTGTTGAATTGTGATATGCTTCGCCCCAGAACGGCATTAAACGTACCTTTCAGAGCCGCGCCAATAGCAAATGAGATGAGGAATTCTTTGGCCATGCTGAGTCCATTTCAAATTGAAGCCAGACAAAACCTGGCCATGTTTGCATTGCTTTTTCTTTCCCCCTGGGCCACAGGGGGGATTGCATACTTGCTTGCGCCACCCATCAGCGGCAACCCCTTGGAGGGCTACCTCGGATGGTGCGCCATCTCTGCCTTAATTTTCTACCCATTGAACCGCTTCCTCTCCTGGGCTATTTCAAGGCTTCCCGCAGGCTTTCGTGCCATGCGAGCAACTCTTCGCCGTCCAGATCAAGCCACTCGCTAACGCCGCCACCGGCGTGGGAGGCAAGCTCAAGACAAAGCTGCCTCGCCACCTCCGGCGTCAGGACAAAAAAGCCTGATACGCCTTCTGTACAGCCCCATAATCAACCATATCCAGCTCCTTGATCACTTCCGGAGCCACTTCACAAAGGTTGGCAAAAATCCGGATCTCCTTTTCCGCATCGCTTGCTCCTTTCTTTTCCCCCGCCAGCATGTCCTTGACTTTGGGCCGCCTCATGGAGAGATTTTGGGTTTCAACCTCTTCAACGGTAACCGGGTATTTCAATTTAATTTCACTTTTGCTCATGGTGTGCCTTCTCCTTGCCTGTTACAAATTAAAGCCCCAGGGCCTTGCGTTGATCGGCCAGCTGGTCTTTGCCGTTGATCTTCCGGACCATGTTCTCCACGTCAATTTCAATCAGCTCTTTGCCTGCGATGGTGAGCTTGTAGTACCGCAAGGCCACGGATGCCTTTAAGGTGGCGTCATCGCCTGCCTTCCAGGTGCCGGAGTCCAGCTCCTTGTACCCGCCCCGCAGGTTGATGATGATCTCATCGGTTCCCTGGTCATTCTGTCGGGCTCCTCGAAGTGTCAGGGAGACCGCATTCCCATCCACAAGCCCGAACATTTTGTAAATCTCCTCATCGTACTCGGCAAAGGTGAGAGAGTTCTCCAGCTTCTCCATGCCCGTTTCGATCTCTACGGCGGCGTCCATGCCACCAGCCCGGTACTCTTCCATTTTCAGGGCCAGCTTGGGCACTTCCACCTCCGTCACCCGGCCCACATAGCCCCGGCCATCCACAAAGGCCGTAAAGTTCTTCAGTTTCTTAGGCAGCATTTTGTCTCCTTATGCGGCGAGGACTTGCCCCACCAGCTCTTCATAATAGCCGTTGTTTCTGTGAGCCCTGAAAGTGAGATGTTCCAACGGGGCCGGGGGTTCGATGTCGAAGTCCAGGAAGAGCTTGCCCGCCATAAGCTGCTCTTTGCTGTTCAAAGTGGGATCCAGCCAGCACTTGCCGCCCAGAATGGCCCCCTGGGCTTTAAGATGCCGAAGGTAGGCGTTCACGCTCTCCTGGATATCGAGAACCAGGTTCGCGCTCATGGGGCGGTCCATGGCCCAAAGGAACGCCTCTTCGATGCTCTCGTAAATCATGTCTGCCGTGCGACGCACCGAAAGAAAGGCCCACATGGGGTCGGTGGCGCAGGTGCGATTGCCCCAAAGGCGATACCCGTTCTTCTGAACGATGGTGGCCACGCACTTTTCGTTCAGGAGATTTGCCTCCGAGTTGGGGTCACTCATGTTGAAGGCCACGGGACGCCCCACGCCCACAATGCCATTCACCGTTTGATTGGAGGGGCTCCACCAGAATCCTTTTTCTGAATCCCGCTTGGCGATCATCCCCGCCACACGGGCCGAAGACGGCTGAACAATGGCGGCGCTGCTGGCGGTGTCCCACACCTTCACGGCAGGATCCACGATGAAAATACGGTCGCTGCCCCAATCTTCCCGGTACGTAATGGCCTCCACCGTGGTTGTGTTGGGGCCGTCGGCAATGACCATCGCCCTCATCTTTTCGGCAATGCCCTGGAGTTCCGCTACCACGGGGTTGGCCGTCCCGCCCGTACGGCTCCCGGTAAAACCGGGAGCGCAGATAAGGCGCGGGGTCACCTTCACGATACTCTGTGCTGCAAGCAGGGCATGCACCCCGCTCCCCGCCGTGGCATCACCCACGATATTGGTTGTGGTGGCGGCATCGTCAGCTCCCGCCTCCACCCGAACCACAACCACCATGGCACCGATTTGATCAAAGATGGCGTCCAGAGCGTCTTTAAGGGTACCGGTGTCTCCCAGGGTTACCGCGTCTCTGGGGTTGCCTGCGATGAGGACGGGTGTGTTCAGGGGAAACTTGGTGGCGTCCGCATCAGGAGCTGTGCCCACCACACCGATGATAGAACTTTTTACCGTCTGGATGGGCCGGGTCCCATCATCGATTTCCACGGTCTCAATGCCGTGCAAAAACTGTTCAGCCATTAAGGCCTCCTTTGTAGGTGCCGGGTCACCGGCGAGTTGAAGGGTTAGGTCGGGTTGTATCGGGTCGGCTTGGGCGGCTGTTCAGGCCAGGAAACCTCCCCATCGGGCCAAGGCCAGGTCGGTTGCTCGGGCAAGTCGCACAAAGCATCGGCCCAAGCGTGCCAGGCGGTGCGCTGAGTTTTGTAGTAGGCCAGTGCGGCAGGTTCTCCTTCGGCACTATCGATCCAACGGGTAAGCTGTTGCGATGCAGGGATATAGACGCCCGTTATTTTTCCATCCCGCTCCTTGCGCCTTGCAGCAGCCAGCGAGGGCTCATCCAAGATCCATGCGGAACCATCGTGGGTGAGGTGAAAGGGGGAAGGCGGTGGCAATTCAGTCCACTGGGCATCCCATACATCTCCCACCTCTTGAATAACTCGTTCTTCTCGTGTGGTTCTGTTCCAAATCGTCGTACCGGTATAATCGGGCATCTCTTTCCAGGCACTATCGATCAGCTTAAAACCGTAACCATCCTTCGGTGTGGGAGGCGGTGACAGGGTATGATCAGCAGGACATTCCCAGCGGCGGTCTGTTACGATGTACTCGACTTGGTTTTCATCCCAATACGGTTTGCCAAGGTGCGATTCCCGCACTATCCATGCGCCATTCTGGAACACCGCAAATTGCTTTTCAGAATTGAGTTCGGGAGGGGCTATACCTGTACATCCGTTTGGAATGGTTCCATCAGGCGTGTTAATTTCTCCCCTGACGCCATCAGCGTTCCAATAGGGGGTTCCTGTTTTGTCTTCGACCTCTGTCCACGCCCCCGCCTCGGAAGCGTAGTGTCCAGTTTGGCCACCGGCAGAGGGTGTGTAGATATTCTCGGTGCATCCGAGCGGAAGGGCCGTTCCGGCTGCAACATGAATTTCTGTATTCCCTTTCCACCATCCGCTCTGGTTATAAAGCGAAACGGAAACCATTTGTGATTCGGTGAAAAATTTCATTACGCTAACCTCACAATCCAATTGAATGCGATGTTCTTTACGGTGTTCTCAGTGTTACCGGCTGCGTTGATGGTCACGGAGTGGCCATGGGAGCCGATGGAAACAGTATGAGTGTGAGCACCGGCTGACGCGATGGGGTAGTTAGAGCTGGTGTTGTATGAGGAGTAGTATTCGCCCCGTTCAAAGTAGAGCAACGACCCACCCTGTTTGCCACGGGACCAGCGGAGGGTATGGCCGTGAGAGCCAGCCGAGCTGGTGGACTTGGTTCCTAAGTTCATCGAAGCGGCAGAACCTGAGTGGTTGTGAGACTTGACGCCATCACCCTCAGCGGACAATACCGCACGATTATCCGGGGTGCCTTTAATGGTCTGCCCACGCATGTCAGGGAGAACACCAGACGGGTACGCCAGAGCCAGGTTAGGATAGGCCTGTGTATCAAATGCCTGGCCCTGTAAAATCACCCAACCCTCCGGAGGTGTGTTTGTAGGCCACGGAAGAGGTATTCCTACGGGGGGTAGCCCCGGATGAGTATGACTTGTTGGTGGATAGGTCGTCGGCTTGTCTTTGATGTTGCCCCACGTCCTCACCGAATTCCACCAGGCCTTGAGCCGCCCAGGCACAATAAAGTTTAAAAGGTTTGTCCCCTCGTTAACCTCATCCTGGGAAGCGATCTTTGCCGTGCCTCGCTTATCCCCTGTGGCCTGAGCCGTTTTATCCCCAATTTCGTTTCGGATATCCTGGTGCGCCTGGCCATGCTCATTGTGGGCTACAATCTTCCGGTCCACATCATCGTTACTGGCATTGGCCAGAGGATCAATAACCAGGCTCACACTCTCGGCATTCTCGAAATGCACCGGGATACGAATCACCATGTCCCGCACCGAACCATCGGCAGCCACGGGCTTGTCCGTATCTGGAAAATTCCCCACGATACAAAGCGCCCCCGAAGGATCCTTCAAACCCACCTCACGCAAGGTAAAGGGACCGGCGCTGGCAGGAATGGAGAACTCATAAACGAAGGTATTGGCATCGGCCTTGCTCTGAATGATACTTCCCACGGCCCCTTCCCACACCTGGTTCACAAGGGCGGTCATCCCCTTGCTGGGAATAATGGCTGATCCGCTTCCATCACCAACCACGGCGGTGGGCATGGAAAACTCCTGGTTTGCGGTGACCGCTGCCCCAACCTTCTGAAGGCCGGTATCTGTCAATAAGCTGTAAAAATCAGGCATGAAGCACCTTTACACATCATCCCCGGCACCGATGCGGCCCAGGGGGTAAATGGTTGTGACGATGCCGGAGGCGACCGCCGAAGAAAAAACAGGGGCCTGGGTAAGGCCCGCAGGGGTCAACACAATAGAGCTGATATGGCTGCTCTTGTTCTTGGCCCCGTCCACCAACCTCTCCACTTCGTCGTAGGTGGCGGCATCCACGGCGTAACCAGCGGGAATCTGAATGGCGATGTCAAAGGTGCCAGGGTTCCCCTTGGGCTCCTTCTCCCACCACTCGATAATTTCCACGGTAAACCCAAGGGCCTCCAGGGCAGATTCCACCGCTCCTCTTGTGCCCTTCTGACGGTGAACGGCAGGGCTTCGCTTAATCACCTGGCGTTTTTGGGTCTCGCTCCATTCCGGATTCCACTCATCCACTGAGACGGCCCAGGCAAGCCAGGGGAGAAGAGACGCAGGGCAACTGTCCGGGTCCCAAAGGTGACGAATGGGTACGTCAAGCCCACTTATCCGAAGGGAAGCGGTATCATCGGCTGCATGTTCCAAAGCTGTGCTGTTGGGAGGCACCAGGGTCATGGGGCAACCTCCACCGAAATGCCTGTGCAAAATGGGGCCTGGTGGCTTTGGGCCACGATATCCGCCGTGGGGCTTGCAAGGCTTACCCTTCGTACTCCTGGTTGATGGAGAGCTGCGTAGATACCGGAGAGGGTCACCACATCCCCCAGACGATGGCGGGCCACAGAGTATTCATGGGCAGCGGCTTGAGCCGCAGCCCTAACCACGGACACATCCGGTCCGTCGTAGAGTTCCAGGGTTGCTTCAATGGTGTAGGTAAGAATCTGCGCCGGTTGCACGGTCACCTCGTCCGTCAGCGGCCTCACATCCTTGTGATTCAGGGCGACGGCAACCTGGTCCAGAAACGCCTGGCCCGGAACGCCGTCACCCTCCCGGCCAAGCACGGTGACCACAATTTCACGGGGAGCTGGGCTTATAACGGAGGCATCCCGACAATCGGGAACGCTCAATGCAAAGAAGATGTAAGCCCCTTCCGGCCCGGCCACGGAGAAACCTTCCGGAGCCATCTGAACCCGACGCCTGAACTCATCATTGGGCTCATAAGTCGGTCCCACAGGAGGAACGGCATCAGGGTCTCCCGGATCAATCATTTCTCGACTGGCCGGAGTGAGCGCTGCCAAGTGGTCCAGGTCTTCATCCACGGCATAAGCCAACATCACAGCCTTGGCACCTTCGTTGATACGCTGACGCAAAAGCATCTCCCGGTAGGCTCCTGTTTCCATCAGCTTGACCACCGGTTCGGACTCCAAATCCAAAACAGAAGCCGCTTTGGGATAACGCGATAGAAAGTCCGCTTTCCACTGTGCAAGAATGGCCTCAAAGGAAAGTGCCTCCACCACATTGGGAACAGGCAGTTTAGAAAGATCTATTCCTGAGAATCCGCTGTTCATTGAATCTCGATTCCTTCCATCGTTATCTCTTGGCCACCAGGCAGGTACGTACCCCTGATGGTGATAACCATGCGGCCCGTTCCTGCTTCTGCTGTTTCGACTCGGGCAAGTTTGAAGCGAGGCTCCCACTTCCCAAGGGCATCATCCACCGCCGCAAAGATTTCAATGTTGAGCCCCGGTGTCATAGGGGCGTCCATCAGATCCGGAAGGCGGGAGCCGTAGTCTCTTCTCATCACCCGCGTTCCGATAGGGGTGGCGAGAATGTCCCGGATGCTCTGCTCCAGATGGGCATAGCCCGAGAGCGCCTCTCCCGTTCCGGCGTGCATGGCCATGCTATTTCGCCTTCTTCTGTGGCTTCACCTCGGCAAGGTGACCGGAAAGCACCAGGTACCGGGCCTGCCGTTCAGTCAGGGTGACGGTGCCACTCTCTCGATACGTGTTGCCGTCGGGGCGGCAGGGCTTTTTGATGTCGTAGTCTGGCATGGTCGATCTCCTTCGTTATTCAATCTCTCCGGTGTGTTCCTGGTCCGGCGCTCCGGAGGTGGTGGTGACCACGGCGTTTGCTGTGATCTCGTCGATGATGCCCTGGCACATGGCTTCAAGGCTTTTTTCGGCAAAGGCCTTTGCCGCTACCGGGTCTGTTGTCTGAACAGGAGTCAGTGCTGCCTGCCGTGTCCGGATCTTCTGGGCCATGCCCTGCGCTGTCATTGCCATGGAGCTCTCCTTACTTGCTGGATGTCACGCTTGCAGACACCTGAATGTGATTGGTCCCGGTCAAAGGGCAGAGACAAAAGCCGTTGACGGTGCCCAGGGTATTACCCAAGGCGTCGCCGTCGTGCTCGATGCCATTCTTTGCCTTTGCCGTGATCTTGCCGTCCGCCGTCACCTTCGCATCCCCTGTGCAGCTGGCCTCAATGTCACCGGGGATCGTGGCCTTAAGGGTGTGGGTTGCCCGGTTGTACTCGGTGACGGCCCCGTCTTTGTACTCTACTCGGTGAACGTCCGCAGAGGATGCCGGAGCGGGAAACGCCGTCTGGTAAATTGCCGGCATCACCACGCCCAGGGCCGGGTCTCCGCAGGGAGAAAAAACAACCACCTGCTCTCCCATTTCGGGAGACCACCACTCCCGGTCCCCGCCTGCCCTCGGGGTGAGCCAGGGGAGCCAGGCTGTCATCAGGCCCCCCATGGCCACCTTGACGCGGGCCGCCGCAATGTCCACCTCTGCAACCTTGCCAATGGCAATGAGTCGCATAAGGAGGCGTTCCAGCTCGGCCACACGGTATTCGAGATCGGCAATCACGCGCCTACCTCCACCTGCATGTAATCGCCTTCGTGGCCATCGCCCACGCTGGGGCTCTGCCCCACATACAACTCAGAGGGAAAGGGCAAGTCGGTTCTAAAGGCGTCCTCCCCCATGCGCACCTTCTGCGTCCAGGTAACGGCCCACATGGCCACGCCTTTGCTGGCGATGGTTCCGCTGTAAAGGTTTTTGGCCGTGGCCGGATCCGCGCCAAACACGCCGTCACATGCCCAGTTGGAACCAGGAATGCGGGTCAGGAGCCCCTCTGCCAGGTTCAATGCAGACTCGGCGCAAGGAAGCTTTCCTTCCGTTTTTGTCACCACGAAAGCGGCCAGAGAAACCGGGATATCAACTTCCCCGGATCCCACTTCTTTGACCTTGCCGGTTCCCAGAATGGCCACGAATACGGCTGGGGCCTTGGTGGAAATCCGCTTGAGTTCCTGAAGGTCAAAGCGCCCCCCGTGGGGTTCACATGTCCGAAGGCTCGGGAAATGAGTTTTAAAATCGGCACAAACGGCCTTTAAAAGGTCATTCAAGGACATCAAATCGCCTCCAGTTGCATGTCGCACCAATCGTCAATCAGGGCCATCAGGTCCTCTTCATTCTCGTCTGAAAGCCCCAGGTAAGGATGGGGAGGGAGTGCTTTGCCCACCGCCTCACCGCCGAAATGCTGAATGGCGGCATAAACCAGGGGGCTTCCCACCACCACGGCGTCTCCTTCCACGTCGTAGGTCATGGAGTCCAGAAGGTCCCCTTCGCCCTGAAGCAGGCTGTGGTGCTCTTCACGGGTGGCGGCGTAACGGTCACTCCATTCCGGCCAGTCTGACCCATCGGGGGCGGTCTTCTCATCGCTGATCCGTCGCCTTGTCTGGTTCTCCACCTCGCTTCCCATGTTGTCCAGAAGGTCATCCAGGGCAAGGTGGGTGAGCCGATCCAGGCGCTGGGTCAGCTTGGCCATGTCATGGGTGATGATGATGCCGGTGCCTGCCATCAGAGCCTCCCCATGGTGTCACGGGTAAAGAGCCGGGAAGGTCCTGAGAGGACCACCCCGCCCCCCACGCTGGGGGGTGGGATGGCAAGGCCCAGGGAGACCTTTCCTGCGGCAATGCTTTTCAACAGGGCGATGGCGTCATCGTAGCGGGTGCGCCGTTCTTCTGTGTTGCCGTCTGCTTCGGCGGTGAGCCGGTAGATGGCAATATCCACACAGAGCCGCACCAGAAGAGCGGGCACCTCGGTAAGGGGCAGTGGGGTCCGTTTCGCCAGATAGGGGTCTATCTCGGCAGAAGCATCTGCCAGGGCCCGCGCCACCACCTCACTGTCTACCGCGCCATCATCATCACGGTCAGCGATGGTGATCAGCGCATCCTGCCCATACCGTTCTTCCATGTCCTGTTGCGTCGCATATGCCATGATTCTTTACTCCTGGTTCTCATTCTGGAGGGTGGCCCAGGCGTCATCCCGCTGGGCGGCGCTGACGAAGGGAACGCCCAAGATCTTGGCCATGGCCTCGGTCTTGGGGGCACCGCTGCCGATCACATCGCCATCGGCAATGGCCTTTCTGGCCGCCTCCAAAAGGCTCAGGGCGTCGGCTTCGTCCATCTGGCCGGTCTCCTCTTTGCTTTCCGTTACCTCCACCAGGAGGCGGGGCTCGGCTTTGAGCCGGGCCACCTCATCGATGGTGAAGCGTTCATCCGGGTAGGTCACGGCGGCCTTGGTGTGGGCGATGCCGCACCGCCGGAATCCTTCATGGGTGGATCGAATCACAATAGGCATGGGGTCACCTCCTTAAATCCAATCCGGAACGAGGAGTTCCAGCTTGCCGTGAAGGGTGTTGGTTTCGCCGCCGTTCACGACCTCTTTGAGAACCTCTTCGGCCAGCTTCTCCTGACCGGAGCGCACCACCAGGAGGTTGGGACGGATGCCCAATTTCTTCCCGCCGTCGGCATTGAAACCGCGCATGGACTCATAGGCCGCCCAAATGTTGTCGGCGTTCAAGGTCGCCTTGGAGCAGAAGGCCATCTGCCAGAAGCCGTAACCGGCGTTGGCGCGGCAATCCACGCCGTAGCGGTACTGCTTGGCCATGAACACCTGCTCGTCGGTGCTCTCGATCATCCGCTCGAACTTCATGGGTTTGCGCTCCTGGTAGATCAGGGGCTTCAAGGCGTGGGTGGTATCCAGGAGGAACCAGGCAGGCCCGGCACCGTCGATGTAGTTGGCGGTGGAAACAGCAACGCCTGTGCCATCAGCTTTGGGGTAGACGGGGTGATCCGTGTCGAAGAAGTACTGGCCGTCGTAGCACGCGGTGGTAAGCCCGCCATCGAGTAAGGGAAAGACCAGTTCATCGGGGAACACCTCGGCAGCCCGGCCCATCTCTTCGAACATGGGGCTGTAGACGCCGATCTCATCGTCTTCGATATCGTCCCGATCCACACCGATGGTGGATTCAAAGGACTTGTTGACGATGCTGTAGGCATGGGTGGCCATGTCGTTAATCACGCGATTGCCGATCCACTCCCGAAAGCCGGGGAACTTACCCAGCCACCCATAGGTGGTGGATTTGCCGCTGCTGGGAACCTTGGTGGCCACCTTCAGGTACTGGGAGGAGACCATGGTCTGGCCTTCCTGAAACTTCTTGCTGAAGCCCACCATGAGGCTCTTCAACAATGTCGGTGTGATGATTGCCATTATCCGATTTCCTTCTTGTGCTTGAGGTAATCTTCCTCGGTAATATCCAGCTGACGGCAGGTTGCCTTTTCATCATCCGTCAGGCTTCCGCCTTTGTCCTGGGGCTCCTTGCCGTCAAGGCCCGATGCACCGGCAACCTCCGGTGCGGCTTCGACAAAGGCCTTGAATCGTTCCAGCCCGCCTTCACTCCGGCACTGGGCCTTGTGGTACTCCGCCGTGGCCGGGGTGATCTTGCCGCCTTCAAGGGCCGAATTAATGGCGGTGTCAATCTCCGTCTCCAGCCCCTTCTCCTCATGGGTTTTCAGTTTCTGCTCGGCGTTTGTGGCACGCTCCACCGCCGCGTTGTAGTCGCCTCGCGGCACGAACTTTTCAAGGGAAGGCGTCTCCGCCCTGTTCTGGGCTGTCTGAAGATCGCCCTTGAGGACGGCCACAGCTGCCATCACCTGCTCTTCGGTGGCGTCTTCAGATACGCCCAGCTGCTGGCACAGCGCTTTGGGAAATTTCATGTCGGTCTCCTGGGTAAAGTGTTCCTGGTGATTCAAGGCCGTCAGGAAAAGGTTGGGCTGGTTGGTCAGCCCCGCCGAAGTGATGGCCAGAATGCGCCTTTCTTGCGTTGTGAAGATGAAAACAGGGGAGATGTAGCGATACCGCTTGTTGACAACGTCATCGGCTCCATCGGGCGTCCATTCGGTGCGTCCCCAGATGGCCCCCTCCCTTACCTCCATCTCCTTGATCCATCCCGCCGCCGGGGCCTTCTTCCCTTCGGGGGCCTTCAACTCGGTGGCGTGTTCCCAATCGATGGGCAGGTCCGCACCGTTGGCTTCGAATGCGGCTACCACCTCGTCGGGGGTGGGGTTGATCCAGCTGCGCCTGTCCCGCCCGATCACCACCTCACCTGCCGGAACCAGCTCCACCCACTCGGGAAGGGAACCGTCATCGGGAAGGCGGACGTTCAGGGCCACGCGCAATTTCGGGTTGGTGTCTGTCTGCTGTCTGTTCATGCTGCCAAGATAGCAATCGGGCGGTAAAGGTGGGTTTCAGGCGTTTCACCGAAGAAATGAAGGGAGTTACAGAAGAAAAAAGAGAGTATCAGAAGGAGGTAGGAGCCTTGCGGAAGGTAGGGTCGGCCTTCCGAAGGCCCCGGTGGGTGGGGACATTTGGCTGGGCGTGGCTTGCGTCTTGGCCCGTATCGGGTTCAAAAAACGGCCTCACGCTGTTTAAGGGGGATTCTTTATGGCTTTGTATGTGTCACAGGGAGAACGGTTTATTTCGCGCTATTTTGGCCGTTACTCTTCCCAAAGCATCCGGGCGGCCTTGGCTTCTTCCGGGTGGGCTGCCTTCAGCTTTTCGTCAAACACCTCGCTCAAGGCATCGATTCGGGCCTTGCCGGGGTTCCAATCCCAGCCCGGATCAATCCCTTCCGGAACCGCCACGGCCTCGCCGGTGCGCTTGTTTTCCCACTGGCGCATCACCACCTCGGGCCGTTTGGTCACACCGCCAAGGCGTTGTGCCTCCCGCTCGGTGATCTGCCGGACAAAGCACTTGCACCCCCAGCCGTTGGGCGGGAAGTGCGTCAGCCAGAACGGGTCGTCCACCGGCAGGATAATGTTGTGCCAGGCCACGTGCTCTTCCCGGTGGTTGGCAGACGGGCCGAGCTGGTAGAGGAAATAGGGCCGAAGCTTTTTGGTGCGCTGGGCTCGCTCCCACTGGGCAGAGGCACGGGCCGTTCTCATGTTGGCCCGGTAGATGGTTTTCAGCCTGCGGGGGCTGCCCAGCTGGGCTTCCAGTACCTCGCCGGTTTCGGGGTCCACCATCTCCTTTGCGCCCCACCAGCCCCGTTTCTGAAGGGTCGGCTTCAGCTCCTTGGCGAACTGCTGAAAGGTCTGGCCGCCTTCTATTGCCTTGTCCACGGCCTCCCGGATATCGGCAAGCACGTCCATCTCCATGGCCTTGGCCACGGTAAAGCTGCTGGCGTGCTCAGCCTTCCACACATCGCGGTAGTCGAAGCCGATCTGCCAACCCTTGGCGCGGAAGTACGCCAAGGCATCGGTGGGCACCGGGCCGGGAAAGTAAAAATCAGCCATCGGTGGCATCCCCCTGACCCCGCGCTTTAAACGTGGCTTCGGCCATCTGCTTGATCACCTCTTCCGGATCCATCTCTGCAAGCAGGCCGGGAAGCCCCTCAAGGAAGGCATCAAAAGAGTCCACTTTATCTGCCAAAACAATCACCGGGTTGATGATGGGTGCCATCTGGGGTTTCCATTCGGCCAGCATGGCCTCTTCGATCTCGTCCAGGGCATCGGTGGGCGAGGACGCATCAACACGGTTCAGAGCCTTGTTTGCCCCCTTGGCCGCATCGTCTACAGACGGGGGCGGTGTCCCCAACAATTCGGCATCGGGCTCCGGGTCGGGGATGCCCAGCTTGTCCCGCGCCCAGGCAGCGGGCACCTTCAGGTTCAGGGGCACCAACTCCTTCAGGGCCTTGGTCAGGGCCTCAATGTCCTCGGGTTCATGAACGGCAAGCATGATGCGCGGGTAGGCCTCGCGCCTGCCGAAGTTGATGTCCACAAAGGGCTTCACCAGGTCACGATTCAACGTGTTGGCCAGGGCCTTGGCATCGGCCTTGATAATGTCTTTCCGGACATCGTCCTGGGCGTCGTCATTTCCAAGCTTTCCAGGGGTGCCTTCGCTGCTGGCCGTCTGGCCCAGCACCGCCTTGGAGATCTGCCGGTCCAGCCATTCGGCAAGCTTTAAAAACAGCTCATGGCCACCGGCCCCTTTGGCCGCCTCCTGGAAGTCGATGCGCATGGTATCGGGAAGCACCGCCGCAGCATCCGAACCGATGTTGGCCACGGCCTTGATCAGGGTCTCGATGTCCTTTTGCGTGGCGTTGCTGTTGTAGCGCCCCAGACGCAGGGGCATGCCGAAGATCTCGGCAAAGGCCATCCAGTCTTTGAGCGTATAGCTCTTGCACATGTAGCTGGCCGCAGCGAGACGGGCCAGGCCGCCGCGAATGGGGAGCCCGCTCTTAATGCGGGGGGTGTGAACAATAAACCGGTAAGGCGGCAAGGTGCTGCCGTTTGCAAGCCCTTCATCCACCAGCCGAAGGGTGCGTCCGTCCTCACGGTCGATCTCAAAAAAACGGGGATCCCGCCACCGATAGGTGGGGTTCCAGGAGGCCCCCTTGTCCCACACAATCTCAACAGCGCTGTATCCTTTGCCGAGGCCGTCCAGGAGGTCGTCCACAGCCTCCCCGAACTCGGGTTTTCGGGTCAGCTCCCGCACGGCTGCTGCAATCTTCTGGTCTTCGTCGCTTTCAGATGCCGCCTCCACCGTGGGCTCGATGCCGGAGACGGCCCGCTTCCGAGTGCCTAACACGCTGGCATAGTGGGGCTCGCGCTCTTCCATCTCTTCGGCCAGGGTCAGGTAGTCCCAGGCGTTGCCTTCGGCGGCACTGGCAAGGATGGTGGCAAGGCGCGCAGGCGTCAAGTTGTTGGCCGCCGAAGCAAAAGCCCACACGGAACGGATCCCCATGAGGGTGGGGGCGGCCACCTCCTGGGTGAGCTGGCTGGAAGGCAAGACCTTGCCGTCTGGCCCGTACAAGCGAGTCGTCTCTGTCATTACAAAATCCCTCCTCGTGACCGAAAGCCTGCGGTGATGCGCACGGGCCGGTCAATGGGGTCGTCATCTTCTGTGAGCTTTGGTTTGACGGGGGTATATCCGAAGAATTCTACATCGGCTTGCGATGCCGCATAAGCCAAGGCCAGGGCAATGGCCGCATCCCCGTGCCGTTTCAGGTCGGAGTCCTTGGCATCTTCCACCCTAAGCTTGGGCAATTTCACAATCCCGTCGATACGTTCCAGAGTCCGCAAATCGTTCTTGATGTTTAGGTCTTTGGGCAGGTCGATGACGCCATCTTCAAAGGCCTGCACAAAGGGCTCCATGTGCTCCCGGTACCAGGCGTCAGAAAGCTTGATCACGCCCACGCGGTTGTAGCCGTATCGGTCCGCCGTGTACTCGGCCAGGGTAAAGCCGTTGCCGGTGGCGTCCATGTCGCCGCGCCGCCATCGGGGAAGCCGGTCAATGATGTGGTTGATGATCTGTTCCTGGTGGCGCGTGGGCACGTTGTGCATCTCAAGAATCCACGGCACACTGCGGGCAAGGTTCAGAGCAATTTCCATGGGGACAAACACGGCAAAGTCGCAATAGCGGGAGTAGTCCGAGCCGTACACATGCTCATGTTCAGGAGTCAGAAGTTCAAAGAGCGGATCAAGGTGGGCCTCAATCCACGCCTCTGTCCAGGAGTCCCGATACTCAAGACTCTGGGCCACAAAGCTATCTTCAAGGGCAAGGCGAAGAACAGGGCGCTCTTCTGTCATGCACTTTTCTATCAGCACGCCGGGGATGGCCACGCCGCTTCCTTCACGCGGAATGGCGTCCAGTTCCTCCAGCATGGCGGCACGGCGCGTGCCGTAGCCCTTGCGCACCTTCTCGTACCACTCTTTTTTGCCCTCTTCGCTCGGCGTCCAGCCCCGAACCAGGCACACCCGTTCGTACAGGCCGTTTGCCACGGCATCATCAAAGGTTACATGAAAGACCTTGAATGCGTAGAGCCCGGCACGTGAGTCTTTGATCAGCTGGTTAAAGGCGTTCTTGGCCCCGTTGTGGGTGGAGATGATGCGGATCTTCCCGCCCCAGATAATCAGGGCCAGGCACGCCTCGATGACGGCATCCACGTTGGCGTGGAAGGCCGCCTCGTCGATGTTCACGATGCCCTGAAGGCCCCGGATGTTGGCCGGGTTGCTGGAAAGAGCCACTATCTTAAAGCCAGAGGCAAAGCGGATGCGATAGGCGGTGATGTTCTTGGAGGTACCGTCCTCCCGCTGATCTTCAAAGAGAAAGACCTCCACGCCTTCCCAGCCCACCGCCATGGCTGTGGCCATCACCTTGGCCATGTGGGCGCAGTAGCCGATAAATTCCAGCCCTTTTTCCTTGGTATCCCCAACATAATAAATGTCATCACCGCCTGCCGAGCGCTTGCTGGAAGCGGTGATGGTATCGTCTAAGGCCGTGGCATAGGTGATGCCGGTTCGGCGTCCCTTTTCGGCAATGCACAGGTCGTTGTGGGCGATCATGTCGCACCACGCCACCTGGTGGCTCATCAGCACGCCGTCATCCAGGGGGTTGTGACCTTCGGGAATCTCCCGCACGCTCTTGGGCAGATCGTCCCAGCTCAATACCCGCAATGTATCGCCCGGTATCTGCATCACATCCCTTTCAGTACGCGTTCACGCCAGAAGCTGGCCTGGTCGGAATCCATGCCCATCTGCTTGGCCGTCTCTTCCACGGTTTCTGCCGCGTTTTCAATGGCCTCTTTCCGGATCACTGCCTCACGTTCCAGGCTGATCTTGCTGGCTTTTTCCACTCGCTGCGTGATGAGCGCCAGGTCCTTCAGGGTATCAAGGTTCTGTTCGCCCCCGTTGGCAACGATGTCAAAGGCAAAGGTCTTCACCATCTCGGTCAGCGCCCGCCCCAGGTCCGTGCCTTTCTGCTCTTCCAGGCCGCCCACCAGGGCGTTGGCCGCCTCCCTGGCTTCCCGCATCATGGCCCCTTTTTCCTCGATGGCCAGGGAGTAGCGGTTCACCGCGCTCTTGGAAAGCCGCTTTACCCCACGGCCTTTAAGGGCTTCGTTGATCCCTTCCACGATCTCGGCCTGGGTCTTGCGCCGGTCCCTTAAATCCGCGTTCAGTTGCAGCCGCAGGTCCTCGGGCAACTGGTCAATGGAAGAGGGCCTTCCCCGCCCTGTTTTCCGCGTCTTCTTGCCCATGATTACCGCCTTCCGGGAGAGGGCCGCTTGACCCCCGGCACCGTCACCCGTCCGCGTGCCACATCGGCCCCGCGCTCGGTGAGCATGGCAATGATAATCTTGCCGTCATCAATGGTCACCAGTCCCTGTTCTGCAAGCCAGGCCAGCTCTGTTCTCACCTTGTCCCGGCTGGGTGTAAACCCGTATGCCTCGGTGAGATCCGTCAACAAAGAGTCGTTCTGGGTGTAGTCCGGATCTTCATAAAGCAGGCGCAGCAAGGTAATGCGCAGGTGCTCCTGAATCGTCTGCTCGTAGCTCATTGTGTTCCTCCGCTTTTGTTCAGCAAATGTTCGTGAATCATGGACAAGCTCCCCTGCACCGCATCCATCTTGCCCGAAAGCTCGGACACGCCCCCGGCCACCTCGTTGATCCGCTCGTATACCGCCCCAAGGTCTTCATGGGAGAGGACGTGGACCATGCCGGTTTCAAGCTTGGTGACACGGGTTTCAAGCTTTTGGGCGATCTTCTTAACGCCATCAACTTCCTTGGCGTTGGCCTGGGTGCGATTGGAAACCCACACATAGGCCGCCACCACCAAGGTGCCGATAAATTGACCCACATCAAACCAGAGTCGCAGGGCCGAATAATCAGGTGGTTGTGTCTTCACATCCGTATCCTTTCGTGTGCCGTCATAAAGCTACACACGCCCCAGCGTCAGGTTCTTCGCCAGGCCCTTGGAGGCCATGCGATCCCCGAACCACCAGGTCACCGCCGTCACCGTCAGGTAAAGCACGATGTTGATGGTATCCGTAACGATGCCCACAGCCATGGTGGGCGTTAAACCAGGGGCCTGAACCGTCTCCAGGAGTTGCCAGGCTTTGATGGTGACCCAGGTGGAAATGCTCAGAAGATAGGCGGTAATGCAGGGCCGGGCCATGGACTTCACCGTATCGGCCAGCCCAAAGAACATGGCCAGAAGCACGCCACAAGGGGTGGCAAGGATCTGCCAGAAACCCCTGACCTCAAAGAGCCGGTCCATGAACCCGTCTTTGAATACCGGTGTGCGATCTGCCGTCAGGCTCTCGGTAAAGGCCCCCACCTCGGCCACCTCCACTTCACCTGCGATCTTGGCGTTGGTCACCTTGATGTTGGCTTCCGCTTCGGCCACCATGGCCATGCTTTCGGCCTGCACCATGGACACTTCATGCGCCCGCGCCTTCTCTCGATCTTTAATGTCCAGCTCTTTGTTTTTACGCTGGTTGTACGTGGACCAGATGGTACCCAGAAGGCCCGTCAGGCCCCCTGACAGCACGGTAAGAATCCCTTCAATCATTGTGGTGCCTCCCACGCTTCCGTGATGATGATGCGGGCCTTTTGCCCCGCCATCAGTTTGTTGAATTGCCTCACCGTGGAACGGGACACCAAAACGGCCCACTGCCCATTCAGCCACCCCATGCGCTTGCCCAACAGGACGCACCCCTCCACATGGGTTTTAAGCCCTTTGTGGATGTCACCGGCGTAATTGCCAGAGTGGATAAGAATGTAGGATCGTTTGGGAACGTTGCGGATGTGGTAGGTGGAACGCCTGCAGGTAACCCGCCAGCCAAGAGGGTATGTGCCGGGCGGGATGCACGACACACAGGGCCGGTTCTCCCGCCAGGGAAGTTCCAAGGTAAAGCAGGCAAAGCCCAGCTCAGGCAACGTCAGGAAGCCTTCGGTGCCCTGGTCGGTCTGGCGTAATCGGGTGAGGTATGTGGTGATTGTTTTTTCCATGTGCGCACTACATCACATGGGAGGGGAAGGCGGGGTTTCAAGGGTTTTGGTGACAATAAGAACTACAGAAGTAGCTTCCCTCACTCAAACACCAAATAATTAAATTAAATCAGTCTATTACCAGATCATTTTTTTTAATGTATACACAATGAGAAATAGTGTTATGATATCAATTGAGAAGTTATATTATGTGAAGCACTAAGCTATTCAACACAAATCAGCACTCAAAAAATTCTAAATATCAAACAGTTAAGACTCAACCCCAGGCAATCATGTGTTTTTTGATAATAACAACATATTACAGTTTATAAGCAATGAAAAATTTTAAAATTGGGGTACAATGGACCCTTGGTTTTTCTTTTACAATTATTGTTATAGGCGTTGTACTGTTTGGTCTATGCTCTTTTTT
Source organism: Desulfolunaceae bacterium (assembly GCA_942491485.1). Classification (GTDB taxonomy): domain Bacteria; phylum Desulfobacterota; class Desulfobacteria; order Desulfobacterales; family Desulfolunaceae; genus Desulfoluna. The sequence goes on from CALOAX010000002.1 coordinate 292,818, forward strand.
TGGTCAAGGGTTCATCAATAAGTGTATTTTAGCGTTTACATTGGATAGCTATGAGCTATCTTGCGACACAAGCCTGATCACTGAAGGAACGATTTATTCAGCCACTTTAAACTACTACAATCAAATCATTGGTATTCTAATTTCATTAGCCGCTATAGCTGGGGCTATGGCATTCATACACATCCGAATACTTTCTAACGAAAAGGCAGATACCGCTGTGGCCAGTGGTGTTAATAGATATTTTCAGTTACAAGAATTTAATGATAAGTTAACCCAGAGCCTTGTCGATACTTTTGAAGGTGAATATGGTATCTACATGGAAGGTTTTGAAGAGCTCAAAAACAAAATTGAAGCCCTTGAACAAAAATATGACCGTCATGATGAAATGCTATCATCCATTCATGAACGAGACCTTGATGAAGAGGTTACAATAGATGGCCATAATCAGGAAGACTAAAAAAATTGAGCATTCACAGCCTGCTAAATCAGCACAAGATGTACTGAGGGATGCTCAAGCTGCTGGGATAACAATTCTGCCTATAGACATTGAAGCTGTTCTAAAACTATATGGAATAGAAGTATTATATGAAAACATGAATGATATATCAGGGTATATCGAAAAAAGGGGTGACCGCTGGTTTGTCGGTGTAAACGCCTTCAACAGTAAAAAAAGACAACGTTTCACAATGGCCCACGAGTTAGGGCATCTTTGTTTACATGCAGAAAAAATGCACGGGGACAGAGTAGAAGAAACCATATACTTCAGGACAAACCTAACAAACCGAATGGAAAAAGAAGCCAACGAATTCGCCAGCAACATACTGATACCAAAAGATTCTTTATACTTACATATCAACAAAGGCACAAACAAGCTTACGGATTTAGCAGATATTTTTGATGTATCCCTTGATGCCATGAGATATAAAGCATACACACTTAGACTCATTTCGGAGTATTAGAATGTCTCAGGATATTTATTACATACCAGTATTAAGAACTAGGGCAGCAGAATTAAAAGCCTATGAAAAACTATGGTCAGGTACATCAAGAAACCTTCTTCCATTATTTGAACTCACACGAGCACGCCGTACAAAAAATGATGGCGAAGGAGATATATCTAAAAACGTAAAAAAAATAAAAGAGATGGTTGGTGATAATCATTTCGCCTTAGATTTAACCACCACTGACCAGCTAAGCAATAAAACTATTTCAGAAATATTGAGTGATACGTCAAACGGATTCCATAAATGGGTTGATTTGGTCAAAGAATTTCAAGGGCTAAATGTTATTCCTGCTATCCATATAAACTATGACGCTCTTCACGAACTTCCCGTCGAAGTCAACAACCTAAAAAAAATAAGCAAAAAACAGCTACTTCGAATCCCAATCGAATATGAACCTTATGATATTTTAGTTGATTTTGAGAATGCCGTACAAGGCCCATTCAACGATATTATAGTCATTATTGACGGTGGTTTCATCAACATTAATGATCAATTACGTAGAGATAAAGACCTTGTGATTCTCCAAAAAATCATGAAAGATTTTGGACAGAAGTTCCATTCAATTTCTTATACATCTTCTTCTTTTCCAAGCTCAGTGGTACTACCCGGATATGGTGGAGACTCTCATGGGTACTTCAAACTACCTGAACCATCGTTTTTCGATGGAATAAATGTTTTAAACGGAAAAACAACCACATGTTATTCTGACTATGCGACAGTCCACCCATTATTTTATTCTGGAGGGGGGGGATGGGTCCCGCGCGTAGACTACCCTATGGGGGAAGATCTTTATTATTATCGCTATCGAAGAGAGGATGGGGGGTATATTAAAGCAGCGCAACATGTTGCAAATGACAGGCGGTTTAATAAAAATAATTCTGATTGGGGCAGTGAAGAAGTGATTGACGCCAGCCAAGGCGACCCAAACGGAAAAAGTCCTTCCCATTGGATATCTGTGCGAATGTCAATGCACATGTGTCGACAGGTCGAAAGGCTTAAAGCTCATAAATGTAAGTGTTTTGCATTGTAAGAATTTCGACATCTTGAATACAGGTTACCTGCCCCCTAGCTTTCATGAATGATTCAAAACGAGGTTCATACCTTTTCCTAAGGGTATGCACCACTAACGAAAGTAGTTCATCACGGGTTGCAGTTTCACAAAGCTTTTTCTTTAATTCACTTACAGGAAGATCTTTTTCATTATAGGAACAGGGAACATCTTTCTTCCACAAAAATTCAACTATTTTTTCTTTTAGAGGATATTTTCTATTTTTTGCTTTTCTCTTTTTATAAATCTGCTCATCGGTAAGCTTCATAATACCTATCGATTGTTTTAAATCAATTTTTTGTTTAGCGACATTCTCACCACAAACCAAATAAACTGAATTAAAGCATCCGTTATAGCTATCAATTTGCTTATCAAGCCTAAACAATGTGTCATAGTCGCTTTTGATTTCATATCCGATCAAGAAATCAACACCGATAACCATCATATCGATGATACTTTGTTTTCCACATACAGGAACTTCTGAAGCTATAATTACATCCATCGCAGAATACTCAGATAGAAGATAGTCAACAAGCTTCGCCTTTATATCAAGAGCATATCCCTTGTTGTATTTTGTTGCTCTTGTTTTTGAAGATTTTTTTTTTCATCGTATTTCTAATTTTTACAATCTTTGGGATTAATTTAAATTGAGATCAATTAACAATTAATGTGGGGGAACATGATCCAAAGTGTTTTACAATATCCCACACATTTAATCTATAAATGATATCACAGGCACCAAGGATCGCCATAAAGCCCTTGATTTACTAAAACTTACCACACTACCCTTTTGTGTATAGCGGTAGTTTCAATTGATATTGATCCTGCCTTAATGTGCGCTCTTTGCTGATGATATTATAGATCTGGGCTGTTGTGAGCCCTGTCTTTCGGGAAAGATCACGGTGGTTGCTCCCGTCAAAGACTCGGTAAATCATTGCATCCCGTATGGCCCGCTTAAGCCGATCATCCCTGGGCAGATAAATATTCCGCCCGCCCATATGGTGGGCAATCACCACAATAACGTCCTGGGCACTCTCCATGGCCTTCTCGGCATCCATACCTCCTCGCGTCTCGTAATGCTCCGCCAGCACATCGACCAATTCGGCCAAAAGGCTTGGCCAAAGACGCGTATCATCCCTCACCGCCAGATCCAAGGCATTCAGCACCTGGTTTGCATCCATGAAATCCGGGTCGAATAACTCTAATTGTTCCAGTTCTTTTCTCACAGTTCCTCCATGTTTGGCTGCTCATCAGGACAAGACCACCACGCCCTGCCGACGCCCCGAAGGGCGTTTCGCATCACAATGCCGAAAGAGCCAGGGCAATGGGCTTGTAAGCCTCTGTCTCCTCATCCCGCTCATACGCCCTGAAATAAGGCTTTGTCTCAGCCACGTTCATTGAGTCCGTGATGGCCTCCATGGCTCTCTTCCAGGTGGGGTGGGTTATCTTCAGTCGCCGAAGACCCAGCACCTTGTCCGTGCTCACCTTGCCGTCGCTGTTGGCTTTAAAGGCGTGTTCCACAAGGGCCTTTACCTCGCTCCGGCTTCCATCCGTCCACTCAAGTATGCATTCATCAATCAGCTCCTTGGCCACCTGGAGGCGCTCATCAAAGACGATGTAATCGCTCATGGCCCGGTCAATACGGTACCTGCCGTCGTAGGAGAGGAGAGACACGTTGCCCTTCTTGCCACCGATCTTCACCCCGTATTCCTCTCCAGAGAGCTGCACAAAGGCTTGGGTATCGGCCATGGCCTTCCCCTTAAACTCGGCCAGGACTTTCTGTGTGGCCATGGCATCGGCCACAAGCTCCTTCACCAGGGCGTCACGCATCAGGTCCAACTCATCCACCTGATCCATGGGCACAAGGTGCCCCTTCATATCTTTCATGTATCCGTCTGGTATCTGCATCAATCGTCACCTCCATGCCGTCTGTTGTATGTAATCAGCATCTGCATCACCTTCTCCAAGTCATCCACCCTCAGCCACTCCACCACCTGAACCTTAAAGCGTTTCTTGGCAATGCCGTCTGCATAGCTCCAGGGCTTCTTCTGTTCGGCCAAAATGGCCCCGATCTTATCCACCATAGGCTGCTTCTCGCCTGGCACCTCCAGGGGCCGTTCAGCCGAAGCCACGACCACCACCGGGTCTCCCTTCTTCCAGTTCCACAGCCCTTTGAAAATCCGGGGGTTGTGGAGGGAGAGCCCCTTACGTTGAAAGATTTGAATCAGGGCGTGCCGCTCGCCAAGGGTCATGTCCGAGAGCCCCGTCACCTGACGCCCGGCGGCCTCTTTAAGCACCGGTTGCCACCAGACTCGGTTGGCGCTGTATGGCATCCCCGATGAAGAGAACGCCTTGTGAAGGCTCTTGTTCTGCTTGCCGTAAATGATATTTGCCGCGCCCTTTGCCATCTAAGCCACCTCCGAGGTTGTTGACGTAACCCGGCGCACCATGGGGCATCCTTCGGATGAAGGAACCCAATGGGTGAGAGGCATGCCCGTGGAGCCACACACCGGGCATTTTCCCGTGCTGCTGTACAGGGTCTCGCACTGCACGCACATCCGGGTGGTGTTCAGTTTCAGCTTGGGGCCTTCCACGACTACCCGACCATTGCTTCGTCGCATTCCTCACCTCCATCCATTAAGAGTTCCCGTGCTTCACAAAGGGCTTTTTCCGCTTCTTCAATCAAGTCCAGCGCCTTGATGCGGTTGGCTTTCCTCTGGCGGTGCCGTTCCAGCATCACCGTATTTGCAGGCATCTTCACCGGGTCATGGCTCAACTGCCAGACCTTGGGCTTACCGTCATGGACACGCCCTCCCCCACCGACAGCTTTCACGACACCTCGCTTCTCAAGCATCTTGAACCATAAGCGGGCATAGTGCTCACTCATCCCGGACAACTCCTGAAGCTCTGCTACCGTCATCTTTTTCCGCGCCCGCAGCAGGCTCCAGGCCACCTGCTCCAGGGGCACCTTCTTTCTGCCAATATAGCGGTACACCCCAGGCTTGACCTTTTCGGCCTCTCCGTCCCGCACAACCATGTGGTTTAAAATGTTGTAGACCCGTTTCTTCTGTTTCGAATCAAGGTTCATTTTGTCTGCAAGATCGTGCACCTTGAAGGCTTCACCCCTATAGCCCCGAGCTGCTTTCCGTACCTGGTCTGTTAATGACATCTTCTCTTTCAGCATACCGCCCCCTTACTTCAGGCCCATCTTGATTGCGATCTGGATCATCTCGTCTGTAGCTTTCGCTGTGTTATTGGAGTTCAAAACGTGCACCAGGTTAAGGAGGCTTCGTTTCACCATCCGGAAGTCGCCGTCGGCATCGGCGTGGATCCTCCCTGCCTGATCCGGAGAGAGCTTCACCTGGCCGCCCGTGGCCTCACCAGCGTAGAGGATCACATCGGACACCTCGATGCGGTCAAACTCAAGCCGTTGAAAGGTTCGTGAAAAAACCCTTCTGTGCCGCTTCATCCAGGGCTCGATCTCCTCTTCACCCACCATGATAAAGGGCACCGCCGTCATGTCGGTGAGATCCCGAAACAGGTTCAAGTAGGAGGAGGGAAGCTTCTCTGGCTCATCAATAAAGACGGGCCTGGGATCCTCCATCAGACAATCAATCACCGAAAAGAAGGCGGCATCTTTGCGCTTGGGTGGGTTGGCCACGCCGAGTTCCCGGCAGAGAGCCTGTAGAAAACCGGCCTCGCTGTTTCGCCAGATAGAGATCACCCGCAGGTAGATGCAGTCGTTGTGGGCGGCATACCACTGAGCCGTTCGGGTCTTGCCGCGCCCGGCTCTTCCCCACACCACCGCCAGGCGGCCCTCGCCTTCGGAAAGGGACAGGGCGTCCATCATGACCGTGAAGTTCCGGACGTTCTTGTTTTTGATGAATGTGGGTTTTAATTTGATAGTGCTCATGGTAATTTCTCCTCAGATCAACAGTGCTATAGGGCTGCTTCACGTCCGTACACCAGGGCCATCTGGTTGCGATGATCCGTGAAGTGGCCTTTGTACGTTTTAAACTCTACGGTCTCTTCGTAGTACTTCATCCAGGCCTGCCACTTGGCAGGCATCATCACGCCTTTCACTTCAAATTCTAAGAGTTTGTACATACGATCCATGTCGTTCATCTTCTCGATAAGCATCCATTCACGGGCGCTTTCGTCCTCAACTTCAGGAACGTACACCTCCTCTTCTACGGTGGGTTCCGGCTCGGCATTCAGAGCCTCAAGATCCTCTACATCCTTTAAGATCTGATCCCGTTCTTCATCCGTCATAGGTGCCGGTGCCGCCAGTTTCTTGCGCTCTTCCGGCAGGTTGGCCAGATGGATGCCCTGGCGTTCAAGCTGCCTTCGGGTTTCAGGCATCACTTCACTTTCAAGGAATTGACGGGCCGATGAGGTGGTCTGCTTGGCAAGGGACTGCTTCAGCTCGATCTGCCCGGCAACCTGCTTGCGATCCTCTTCCGTGCCCAGGTACGTGGCCATGGGGTGAACCTTCACCTTCTCCGAGGCCTCACATAAGAATTGCCCGTCAGCGTCATACACATAGATGAGCTCGGGGTTCTGAAGTTCGTAGCGGATGATGGCGCTATGGGTTCGCCCATACAGCTCGGGGTGATAGTACTTGCGGTTTAAAAAGCGGATCCCGTGACGGGTGATGGCGGTGATCTTTTCGGCCATCATCATGTGACGCAGCAGCTCGGGGTTCACGCCAGGGCCGCGCCCAGCCTCAAACAACTCGGCAGGTCGCTGTCCTGCAATACGGCTCTCGCTTCCCTGGGGGCGGTTTGCGTATTCATCAAACCAGGTGGCGATGGCGCGGTGCGTGTCTGCAAGGCTCAGGCACATGCCGCCGGTCATCTTCTCGTGAACGCGCCTGTGGAGCTTTTCCCCCCGGTGCATTCGGGGTGGCTTGCTGGCAATGGAGGTGCCCACATAGGTGATCATGCGGCGCTCCATCTCGGCAAAGGTTCCGAAGAAACGTTCAACGGTTTTACTCTGGCCGTGATAGGGCCAGGCATGACAGACAGCTATGTTCATATGGCTGTAGATACCCGTGAAACCTGCCTCATCAAAGTTTGGAGACCCTTTAAAGAAGCGAGATCGAAACGCCCTGCCGTTGTCCAGATAGACCACCTTGGGCAACTTCCCCAAACGAAGCACCGCCCGACGAAATGCCGCAGCAATGGCCTTGGTGTTCTCCGTGGGCATAAGCTCCCACCCCAGGGGAAAGTTGGACTTCATATCGTACCAGAGGATCATGGTCATCCGGCACGGCTTACCTGTGAAGGGGTTGATGGTTTCAAAGTTCAGGGTGTGCCCATCGGCTACCAGGACATCCCCAACCTCAAGGAGGTCATAGTTTCGCTCGATGTAGTGAGCCACCTTGTCGTTCCAGGCCGTGTAGCCCTCCCGGTAAAACACCCAGGTGTCGTAGTTGGTGGACTTCCAGGTGTTGATCCAACGCCGGTAGGTGTCTTCCGAGCGGGTCATGGGCATACCCATCTCGTTCATCACGTTGCGGCAGAGGCGGATCACTTCCGACAAACGCGGCCTGTTGGGGTTCAGGGCCAGGCGAAGCAGGGCCATGCCCTCCTCGTCTGTTACCGCCCGCTGGCCTCGCTTCCAGTAGCCTCGATTGTCAGCAAGGGAGGAGAGCCCGTTGTTCCTGGCGTTACGCTCCCACCGTTTGAGGCTCGGTTCCGAGACAGCCCCCAGGTGCTTGAACAGCTCCGGGTGAGATATCCCGGTATTGTAACTTTCAAGGAATATGGCCCGCGCTTCCTTCTTCTTCCCCCAGGCCGCCGCCTCACCCGCACCTTTATAAAGGCGCACCAGGTCTGCCTTCGCCAACGCCTTGGCCTCCTGGGCCGGGGCCAACCTCACGCAAGCCTTGTCCATCTCATGCACGGGAAGATTCGGCGTTGCCACCTCAGGAAGATGGTTCTTGAACCGGTGAGTTTGGATGGCCATGCGGATGGAGGTGGGAAGAGCGGCAATGTGGTATTGCCTTTGAACACCACCTCGAACGGTACGCTCATCATACGTCCAACCTTCTGATTCAGCCCGTCGACTTATGGTCGTACGGGCCACACCCATGATTTTGGCTATTTCCGGAGCGGTAGTTTTTTGAATTGACATGTGTGTCATATGGATCACCCGATGCTCTTGCTGGTTAAGCCGCTACCCGTCCGGTTTTCACATCAACCAACCCCCTGGGGCACCCCCGGCCCACCAGATAGGCGGCAATGGGGCGACTCGTCATATCTCCGTTAATGAAATGAGTCACCGCAGACGTGTGTGCAAGCCCAAGGGCTTCCTTGATTTCACCGGGTTTGACGCCTTCTCGCAGCATCCACACCTTAAGCTCAACGCCGTTTTGAAAATCTCTGGTCATCGGACACCTCTCAACTCTTTCTTGAGCCGCTGTAACTCGGAAATATTCTGATCGATCTTGCCAAGTGTCAGTTGTTTCACGTCCTCTTCATCCACCACCTGTGCCCCCATGGGCTCTACCAAAGCTCGGGCAGGCTCAAGGGAACCTGTGACGAACATCAGCGCCACCAAATAGTAGGCGGGAATCGGAGCCTCATCCGGCTTGCAGATGTACTTATTCAGCATGTTGATGGTCAGCGGATTGCGGCAGGAAGGAGGATCCGTCTTGGCCCCTTCATGACTGCGGTCAAAGAAGGCGTTGATCTCATCCACCACCTGCTCACGTGAAAGCCCGCTCTGGCGAATGGCCTTCTTGATCGCTGTGGCAAGTTCAAAGCCATACTCAAACTCGTTTTCATAATCCGAAGGGGTTCTGGGTTGCTCGATGGCCGCCTGGATGTCCTGACGTTCCTCCACATAGCGGTCAACTTGTTGCCCCCAGGTGAAGTCGATAATCCGCTGACTCGGGTCCAATTTTTCACGTCGTCTTGCCATTGTTCCTCCTTCCTGCTCCTGCTAAACTTCAATTGAAAACGTGGGAACTCCCCTTCATCGAGGAGGCATGAAATACATTCCATGCAAAGAGACTCCACACGTCTTCAATCTCAAGCTGTTCCGATTGCCCGCACACAGGACACATGTTTAAAATGATGGGCATCGTTTCATTTCATGGTTGTCGAATAGAGCCCTCGACCAGTTTGGTCGTTGTTAAGCACAATCGAATTGTGCTAAATGTTGTGCATTACGTTCACTCAAATTTTTGATCTATTGTAACGATTTTGGTGCAATCGTCAACCCAAAAATGGCGCACTACTTAAAATTTCTGCGCCATTTTTGAGGCAGTGGTGTAAACAACTGTATCTACAATGGGATCTTAAATCCTCTTCCCTTCAAACATTGCGCACCACTTGGTGCACCACTTTTGCAACAGAAGTGGTGCAAGGACACTATGAAAAGCATAGGCGACAGACTAAAACTTATCCGTGGCAAAAAGAATCAGACTGAGTTTGCAGAAATCCTGGAGGTGAGCAGAAACACCCTGCTTCGCTATGAGCGAGGAGACAGTGTTCCTGACTCAAGGTTGGCTGCGTTGATTTGCAAAGAGTTCAACATCTCTACAGAGTGGTTTCTTTTTGGCACAGGCGGGATGCATGGGGGCGGTTTAAGCTCAGGCAAGGACGCCTCCGGGGAGTGCGCATGTCTGCCTGGCAGAATAGAAGAAGATGAGAATGGCGAACTGAAGGTTCCCGTACTGGAAGACCCAGAGCCGGACAAGTACAACTGGGTCCCCATGGTGGAAGCCGAGCTTTCGGCAGGGGGAGGCTCCCTTGTGGCAAGCGAAAGAATCAAGGATTACTACGCATTCAGAAAACCCTTCATTTCAAACATTGCCACAGCCCCAAAAAATCTGGTTCTCATGCGGGTGTCAGGGGATTCCATGGACCCCGAAATTAGAAACGGGGCCACGGTCATGATCGATCTGGGCCGCAAACGCATCAAGAACAACTGCATCTTTGCCCTCGGCCTTGAAGACACCATTATAATAAAGGAGCTGGAGCGCCTCCCAGAGGGACGCGTCCGCATCATCTCCAAGAACCACGATCAATACCCCGCCTATGAAGCCGATGCCACGTCACTCCGAATTATCGGCCAGGTGATCTGGGGTGATCGGCTCTATCCTATATAATAAGGTAGTGGCGCTCTTAGCTTGTGAAGGAGCCTTTTGGAATCCAAACCAAGAAAAGGGGAACACACGATGGATGAGTTAACGGAAGTTCAAGAAGCCTTTGAGCAACACATGCTAAGATTTACCTTAGAATATGGCCTCGGCGAATATGAAGACATTGTGAACTTCATCAAAAACAGCGGTTATACACATGATGCGGTTATAGCTATTTACAATAAGCTGGTGGATGGCCCGTATGCTGAAGCACACGACGATGGCAAAAAAGGTTATTTGAGACTGACCCCGAAAGGGAAAGGTGTCTTTGCCTCCAAATACTCAGGAAGACCCCCAGGCACATTCCATGAATAAAACCTTCCAAGGTATAATAAAGGGGGGCTCCAAACCAAACAAGGATGCCCCCAAAAAAATAGGCTCATTTCATCTGCCAAAATCAGGCCAAATCGTCTCAATTTTTCCCAATTGGGTTCAGAATAAAAAATCACCCTTTTTTAGGCGTCATCCCTGACCTAATCCCCCGTCATTCCCACGAGCTCCCGTTTCTTCCCGGTTAATCCCGGCCCCTTCCAAGTGGGTTCATCTTATTTGCTTCTTTATACTTGATCAACCCCAAAGCCAGTGCTATAACCCATTCATCTTTTGCCGAAGTGGTGGAATTGGTAGACGCGCACGCTTGAGGGGCGTGTGGGGCAACCCGTGGGAGTTCAAGTCTCCCCTTCGGCACCATTTGACGACAACCCCCTTGCTGGAAACGGCAAGGGGGTTTTTGCTTTTGGAGAATTCATCACACCACCCAAGCGATCCTGACCTGACATAGCTCCCACCTAAAAACACGCCCTCGGCCACAAAAAAACACGCCACCTCTTTCCCGTGAACTCAAAACCGCTGCGCCCCAATACACCTACAGGTCAACACCCAACACACCTTGACCCAACTGTCCATAATGGCAACAACGCTCAACGCGCCCATGCACCCCGCAATCAACACGCAACAAACATTGGTTTGAATCGGTATTAAGGCAGCCGACAAACCACCGCCAGACGCCACATGCCATGCCGGTGCAGCTGCATTAAAAGCCTCTCCGCCGAAGGGCCAAGCCCAATCATCCCATCATTTTAGTTCCTTACCCCAGCCCCTTAAAAAAAGCGTCAAAAAGGCCTGAAAAAGGCTTGATCAAGCCCAAGGCCGGTGCTATAACCCACTCATCTTTTGCCGAAGTGGTGGAATTGGTAGACGCGCACGCTTGAGGGGCGTGTGGGGCAACCCGTGGGAGTTCAAGTCTCCCCTTCGGCACCATTTGACGACAACCCCCTTGCTGGAAACGGCAAGGGGGTTTTTGCTTTGGCGGAATGCAGTGCAACAGGTACGATCGTTTTTGCAAAAAGCTCGTCACTGTTCAATTCCTATCAAGCTGCCTCCGGCGGCAAGGTGTGCCACCTTGAAAGCAGGTTGAGGATGCGCTTTGACCCTCGTTCCTCGGATCAAATCACATCTGCCTTTAAAAACCATCTTGTTCAAAGACACTTTTTAAACGTTCAGCCGCCGGAGGTACCTGCAGAACCGTTACAAAAGCCCCGCAAAAACCTTTCCGCCACAACTCCCTTACCGCCGCCAACGTTCTGTCATCAGACGTCCGTATCTTTCTAATCCCTCCATCCCCGCGAGCACCAATACCCCACCCCCCTCCATGAAATCGGAACTCGCGTTGCATGCCATTCGGTTTACACACCGGCCGAAGACCACCATCTGACCACACCGGCCATGCTTTTGCCACAAACCCCTCAGGCGGCGCACATAGCCATCAAACCCAATGCATCCATCATTTAAGACCCTTATCTCAGACCACCGAAAAAATCGGTGAACAGCGCGAAAAAAAGCTTGATCAACCCACGAACCGGCGCTATAAACCATTCATCTTTTGCCGAAGTGGTGGAATTGGTAGACGCGCACGCTTGAGGGGCGTGTGGGGCAACCCGTGGGAGTTCAAGTCTCCCCTTCGGCACCATTTGATGACAACCCCCTTGCTGGAAACGGCAAGGGGGTTTTTGTTTTTTAAGCCCCACCCACCACAGACCAACAGCCCACAAGCATGAAGCGGCCAACGAATGCAATCACCCTGTAAACAGGTTCAGAAACAAGTGTACCTGAATTGATGATGGCACGTCTTGCGCCGGAGGCAAAACCTCGCTGAGTCCGTCATCCCCCAAAGAACATTTCTGTGATTCCAGGCTTTAAGGGTACCCCCAGGAAAAAAGCAGCCCGCCACCTTCAAAAACCCTTGATCAACCCCGTAACCGATGCTATAACCCTCACACATTTTGCCGAAGTGGTGGAATTGGTAGACGCGCACGGTTGAGGGCCGTGTGGGGCAACCCGTGGGAGTTCAAGTCTCCCCTTCGGCACCATTTAAAAGCAAGGGCCGCTGGATTCATATCCAGCGGCTTTTTTGTTTTGTCCCCCCTCCCCGCCTGTGATAAATACCTCGATAGAAACCTGAATAAACCCATAACAAAATCGGGGCCACACGTTCTCCGTTTTACGTTTGATTGCCATGACGACCCAAAAACGAATCAATTGTAAAATCTGTACGCACTTCTTTATCACCTGGGACACCCAACACCCTTACGGTTGCCGGAAAATGGGCTTTAAAGGCCCTGCCATGCCCTCTACAACGGTCTTGAGAAGTTCAGGCAAGCCCTGCCTCCATTTTCACCCCAGGCAACCCAAAAAGCCATCCCCTGCCAAAAAAGGCATTATCGCTTGACCCCCGACACTTCTGGCACCACTTTATTGCTATAAATCATGTCTTGACAGAACCCCGCCCCATACCTAAACTTAACTTTAACTGTCAGGTTAAGCAGTCGACCCCAACCAAGGAAGGCTCCACATGTTCACGATCCATGCCGTGGACGGCTACATTGAGACCATCTACCTTGCCGTGTACCATGACAAGGTGCTGCTGATAGACTCCGGTTGCCGAAGCGATGTCCCCCGAATAGAACAGGTCATGAAACGTCGCCTGAACCGCCCCATGAGCCAGATATCCCTGGCCGTGGCATCCCACACCCACCCGGACCATGCCGGTGGCGCCCATGTCCTGCGCGAACGCCACGCCATACCTGTGGCCGCTCCAAAGGACATCAACCGCTGGTACGCCGGTTTCTCAGGGGGCCTTCAGCACAAAATCGACACCATGCTGGGCTACTTTGTCGCCTGGACCCTCAAATACCCATTCGAGATGATCTGCTACAACAAACGCCTCGCCTACGATCACCCCCTCAAAGACGGAGACAGACTCCCCGGTTTTGAAGACTGGCAGGTGATAGCCACTCCCGGGCACACCTCCCACGATGTGGTGCTCTACCATGCCGAAACCAAAACCCTCTATGCCGCCGATGTCATCTTAAAGGTCGGGACCGGATACCGCCCGCCCTTCCCCGTCTCCATGAAAAAAGAGATGCGGGAGAGCATCGAAAAACTCCGCACCCTGGAAGTAACCCATCTTCTTATGGCTCACGGCGGCGCTGAAAAGGTCACCGATTTTCCGGCCATTATCGATGCCATGCTCTCGGAAATCGACAAGGGCTACCCGCCAGGCCTGCAACGATTCAGGAAATTGGAAGGGTTCTCTCCGGTGATCAAAAAATATTACCGACAAAAGCGAAAAGAGAAAAAAGCGTCGTAAAAGCCAACATGCCTCCGGCGGCCAGGGGATAAATCCCCAGGTTCGCAAATGCTCTAATCCCTCGTCCCTCAGGATCTTCACATTTGCTGACGGGCTTCGCCCGTGAATAACCGAAGAGGTTATCCAACCTCCTTCATGCAGCCCGAAGGGCACTTCATGCCCTTCATGGTATTTTATAAAAGGTCGCACCATGACGTCAGCTGAATTCGGGTTGACTTTGGCCGGAATAACTATGGCGACACGACATGCCACCTATAATATCGGTTCTGGATGCATTTTGCCCCTCGTTCACCGGAACCAATCACATCTGCCTGTGCTTCAAGATAAACCCGAAATCACCTCTCCAGACCTGTGTGTCAACCCCATCCATTTAAAGCAGGCAAACGTTGGCCCCGGCATGATCCGTCATCACTATCCGTGATGGGCACGGCACCACCTTTGCCCATCCTACTCATCACGGGGGTATCAATCACGTGGGTTCATTTGACGCAAAGAGAGGTCCATAAAAAGGCCATTCCCCCGATGCCGTCGGCATGACAACAAGCCCGTAGAGTGGGCAAAGCGGCAGCGTGCCCACCATTGGTTGGCCTTGTGGCGTAAGGTGCAGACCCATAATTTTACGCAATTGTGACAGACCTTGAGTGACGATACCCAAATCGTATTTACATGTCTGCTTTCAAGGTCTTTTGTCTAATGTGGCTTTGCCACCCTTGCCGCCGGAGGCACGGTTTTTAGAATTGTGCCCCATAAAAAAAGGCCGAATTTCCTGATGGAAATTCGGCCTTCGATGTTTATTAGGTATACCTTGGTCGGTGAATTAAAGCTTCAACGCGCTCTCTTCATCAAAAAGAAGATCGCAGAGAAGCCGAACACCGAAGCCGGTGCCCCCGGGACGGGTGTAAGGACTGTCCTTGCGGGTGAAGGCAGGGCCGGCAATGTCGATATGTGCCCATCGGGATTTGCCGACAAACTCCGAAAGGAAAAGGGCAGCTGTAATGGAGCCTCCCCACCGTTGGCCAGAGATGTTGGCGATATCGGCAATATCACTCTTCAACATCGCTTTATAGTCCTCGGGCATGGGAAGGGGCCAGCAACGCTCATGAACCTTCTCTGAAGACAATTTGATGGCTTTGGCCAGCTTGTCGTCGTTGGCAAAAACCCCTGCCACATCCTGCCCCAATGCCACCATGCAGGCACCGGTGAGGGTGGCCAGGTCAATCATGAGGTCGGGCTTGTAGGTCTTGGCCGCCCAGGAGAGGGCGTCGGCCAGAATCAGGCGACCTTCTGCATCGGTGTTTCCCACCTCAATGGTCTTGCCGGAGTGGCTTTTCAACACGTCGCCCACGCGAAGCGCCTTGCCGGACGGCATGTTCTCCACCAGAGGCATAATCCCCACCACGCGAACATCGGGCCTGAGCTGCCCCACGTTGTAGAGAGTCCCTGCCACTGCGGCAGCCCCGGCCATATCACTCTTCATGTCCTTGAGGCCATCGGCAGGCTTGAGGTTAAGTCCTCCGGAATCGTAGGTGACCCCTTTGCCCACAAGCACCACGGTCTTTTTGGCACCCTCGGGGTTGTAGTCAGCCACCACCAGGCGAGCCGGGCTTTCACTGCCCATGGCTACACCCAACATGGCCCCGAACTTCATCTGGGCCAGCTCCTTGTGATCCTTGATCTCGACAGAGACATCCACCTCTTCCAGGCTCTTTTCAACCATGGCGGCGAACTTCTGCGGCACCTTGTCCATGGGAGCCGTTGTGACAAAATCCCGGGCCAGAAGAGAGCCGGAAACAACCGCTGCAGCCTTTTCCGCCACCGCGCGAAGCCGATTCACCTCATTGCGGGCAATAAGCACCTCAATGGCTGAAAGTGGCTTTACCTTACGCTCCTTCTTCCCACGATACCGGTGGAAGAGGTGATTTGCCATCAAGGCCCCTTCAATGACTGCGGTGACCTGACGGTCCCGGTCAATCTTAAGGGTCTCGATATCGGGCATCACAATGGCCACCTTGGGCTGGCCGAGCTCCAGGGCGCGTCGTACACCCTTGGCTGCCATCTTGCGCAGATCTTCTTCTTCCACCTGCTTGGCCTTGCCAAGCCCGAAAAAGATAAGACGCTCTGCCTTGATAACACCGGTGGAGTAACGCACAAGAACGTCATCTTTCTTTCCCTCAAACTCGGGAAGGGAGAGCGCATCATCCACCAGGGCCGCCAGCTTGGCCTCGGAGGTTACGGATTTTTTTTCACAGACCGGTACCACGATGTTGGTAAATCGCCGCCGGGACAGATCGGCACTTTTCAGAATGATCATAGGGATCTCCAATCAATGAAGTGTTTGTAAAGTAGAACAGGGGCGTGCCGTGGGTCGGGAGACAAGACCAAGATCTGTTTGTCAGACCCAGCTCAAAGACAGGCGAAAAGCATGGCCCCCGGCAGGACTGCCGGAGGCTATTTTAATACGTTTGATTAACCGAGATTTGTGTGAACGGAGCGAACCATGCACAGGTGCCCTGCCCCGCCATCAAGAACCATGGAATGGGTGATAATCCCAGACTCATCGTTCTCCACACCGGAAAGGAAGGTTCCGCCGGAAATACCGGTGGCCACGAAGCAGGCCTTCTCGCTGTCCACAAGGTCAGTGGTGGTGAGAACCCGGTCAATCTCCGTGCCGTACTCAATAACGGCTTTGCGTTCTTCTTCGGTCTTGGGATCCAGGCGACCGAAGATGGCGCCCCCAAGGGCAACAACAGCACAAGCGGAGATTACACCCTCAGGCGTTCCACCGGTGCCCATCATCATGTCCACACCGGAACCGGGGGTCACGGCCATCAGGGAGCCGGCCACATCGCCGTCGGTATGAAGCTGAACGCGCGCACCCTTGGCACGAATACGACGAATCAGTTCCACATGGCGCGGCTTATCAAGGACAAAAATCACCAGGTCCCGAACAGCCTTACCCAGGGCCTTGGCTGTGTTATCAAGGTTGTCTTCCACAGGGGCGTCGATGTCCACCACCTGAGCAGCTGCCTTGGGTACCACCAGCTTGTTCATGTAATAACTTGGGCCGGGATCGTACATGGACCCACGGGGTGACGCACCGAGCACGGCAATGGCGTTGGGTCGCCCCAGGGCCATGAGGTTGGTCCCTTCCACAGGGTCCACGGCGATGTCCACTGCAAGACCCTGGCCGTTGCCTACCTCTTCACCGGTGTAAAGCATGGGGGCTTCGTCTTTCTCCCCCTCGCCGATGACCACACGGCCAGAAAGGTCGATGTTTGAAAAAGCCTTACGCATGGCGGCCACAGCTGCCCCGTCTCCGGCTCTTTTACGTCCGGTGCCCACCCACTTGGCTGCTTCGATGGCTGCAGCCTCCGTTACCTTCATCAAATCAAATGCGATATTCATGCTTCTATCTCTTTGGGTTCACTTCCGATGCGTGATGTCCCGCGCACCCCGGGATGTTCCGTACTCCGGACATATATTGACGGCTTTGCAGCGCGCACGAGCCGGACTTCAAAGGGAAACCCCCTGCAGACACTCCGCACGCTACATCATTGATTCAAAAAGGATATCCTATAACACAACCGGGCTTTGTCAGGCTACCATATTCATCAGGTGAGCAAGGGTCATGGCCCCGAAAAGCGAAACAGCCGCCGACCACACCATCAGACGACACGCCTTGTCCACCGTAAAGGCGACGTATGGGTTGTCTTTGTGTTCCTCACAGATGTAAGGTTTGTCCACCACTTTTCCGAAATAGACAGAAGGCCCCCCCATGGTCACTTCAAGGGCGGCGGCAAAGGAGGCTTCAGGAAAACCGGCGTTGGGGCTGAGATGGTTTCGCCCGTCCCGCCACGCAGCTCTCAGAATCTCTTTCCAGCGACGCGAAATCCCATAATTGGCAACAGCCACACAAAAAACCGAGAGACGCGCCGGAATGAAATTGGCCACATCGTCCACCCGGGCCGACACCTTGCCGAAATCGATGTACTTCTCGTTTCGGTACCCCACCATCGAATCCAGTGTGTTTATCATCTTATACGCCATGGCAAGGGGCGCCCCACCGATGGCGGCAAAGAAAAGGGGAGAGATAACACCATCCACAAGGTTCTCGGCCACCGTCTCCACAGCAGCCTTGAGAACGCCCCGCTCATCCAGCTCAGACGTATCCCGCCCCACGATCATCCCCACCTTCTGACGCGCCGCCTCAAGACCTCCCAGCCGAAGGGCATCGGCTACAGCCAGGGCCGCTTCCTTTAAGGACCGGGTAGAGATGGCAAACCAGATCATGAGAATCTCCACCACGCGGGCGAGATCTGCATTCAAAAACGAGGCAAGAGCCATCACAGCGGTAGCTATGACCCAAACCGTCACCACCATGGCCGCGGAAAAAAGCGCCCCCGCAACCACCGTGGGGACCTTCAACCGACGAAACGGCTCCTCAGCCTTCGAGATAAGATTGCCCATCCAGCAAATGGGGTGAGGGATAAAGGCTGGGTCCCCCAATAGAAGATCCAGAAGAAAAGCTGCGGGCAAAATATACCACTCGGAAATGGGAAACATGAATCGTCCTTATCGTGATGGGGTCATATGAAAAATCGTGCCTTCTATGGGCAGCGTTCGGCAAAAAGGAGCCTCCGGCGGCGAGGTGTGCCACCTCGAAAGCAGGTTGCGGATGCGTTTTGCCCCTCGTTCCTCGGGGCAAATCACAGCCGCCTTTGGATTAAAATTCTCTCGAGCTCAAATATAAAGGCATGTTTATCTAACTTTTTAAAATCTTGTCTCCCGGCAGGGCCTTCAGAGACATCTTTAACTTGGGTGCCTCCGATGGCCAAGGTTTTCAGCGATAATGGCTTCGACACCCATTGGACCCCAGGTTCGTGAATGCTCGCCGCCTTCGTTCCTCTGGCCGATCACATTCGCTGACGGGATTCGCCCGTGGGCACGGCACATTCGCCTTCGTGTAGCCCGAAGGGCGCTTCGTAATCTTCGTGGTTACTTTCCAAAAACCAGAACATGAAAGTTGTCCCAAACCATGTCGATTTTCAGCGGGAATAACTCCAGTGGTAAGGGTGGCGAATGTAAGGATAGAAGCTTTATGGGGTACACCCCACGCCCGCCGTCTTTTAAAGACTGACGGCACTCACCATACACCCTTTCTGAATTAGTGAAACACCCCTGCAAAGTCAAGGAAGGAGAATGGGTTTTCCCTCCATATTCACCCTTGAAGTCACATTAAAAAAAAGCGATGATATACCCTTTTTAACACCCATATCCTCTCGTGACCCGTGTGAAGGAGTACACAACCCCATGGAACAGTTGAAAGCCTTCGGTGACCTGGTTCTTGATGTCTGGAAAAATGGCCTCTTCGGTGTCGATATCGGCCGTGTCCTTGTGGCTGCGGCCATTTTCTTAGGTTTTCTCGTGCTTCGAAAAACCATCTCCAAGGTGATCCTTCACCGACTGGAACGCCTCACCGCCAAAACAGAAACCGAACTCGACGACAAGATTCTCTCAGCCCTTGAACCACCCCTGAATCTCCTGCCCATTGTTCTCGGCCTCTTCTTTGCCAGAGAGTACATCGGGGTTGAGGGCACAGTCGCCATTCTGATGGACAAACTGATCCGCTCCCTGGTGGTGTTCACCATTTTCTGGAGCTTCTTCAATGTCATCCTGCCCATCTCCCATCTCTTCAAACGACTGGAAGATATCTTTGACCGTTCCCTTCTTGACTGGCTCTTCAACGCAGCCAGAGCGGCCCTGGCCCTCATCGGTGCCGCCACCATTCTCGAAATCTGGGGCATCCGCGTCGGACCCATCATCGCCGGCCTCGGACTTTTCGGCGTTGCCGTGGCCCTGGGAGCCCAGGACCTCTTCAAAAACCTCATCTCCGGCATTCTGATCCTCTCCGAACGACGCTTTAAAATCGGAGACTGGATTCAGGTCAATGGCGTTGTGGAAGGCACCGTAGAGCAGATCGGCTTCCGCTCAACACGCATCCGGCGGTTCGATAAAGCCCCGGTGTTTGTCCCCAACACCCTGTTGTCAGACAACACCGTCATCAACTTCACCTCCATGACCTTCCGGCGCATCTCCTGGCTCGTGGGCCTCGAATACCGGACCACCGTTGATCAGCTTCGGAATATCCGGGAGAAGGTCGAGGCATGGATCACCAACCACGAGGGGTACGTCAACCCACCCGTCGCCCCCCTCTTTGTCCGCATCGACAACTTCTCGGACTCCTCCATCGACATGAAAATTTACTGCTTTACACGGACGACTGTCTGGGGGGAGTGGCTGGCGCTGAAAGAGGAGCTTGTCTGCGCCATCAAAGAGATCGTGGAAGAGGAAGGAACCGGGTTTGCCTTCCCAAGCCAGTCCCTCTACGTGGAGACCATGCCGTGGGAAACGCCGGCAACCAGGGGGTAAGCCCCTGGACCCCAGGTTCGCAAATGCTCCCGGCCTTCGTTCCTCAGGCCGTTCACATTTGCTGACGGGCTGCGCCCGTGTGGGTGTCAGACGGTGCCTTGATACGTCGCCTTGCCCGGCTAACCCATAACCCCGAACAGGTGCATCTATCGCTCCCAGGCTCTGCCTGGGAGCGTGCTTTGCAAGTCTCCGACTTGTCTGGTTGAAAAATATCCCGAAAACAACCTGTGCCACCGTTATGTGCCATCACATGCAGGTGGCAAAGCTTTTTGATACGGAGTTTTCAGGCCGAACCTGAGAACGAATCAAAACGCAAGGACCGACACACCCCATCCCAACACCCCCCACCGCTAATCGATACATCTCGCTATGTCCAAAACAACCCAGTTATAACCACGGGCGAAGCCTGTCAGCAAATGTGACGTGCCCGGGGAACGAGGGCTCGGAGCATTCGCGAACCTGGGGTATAGGAGCTCAGCCCCTGGTTATTTTATATTCTTTGCCAACATCTCAAGCAGTCGGGTGTTGGTCTCTTTGTCTTTAAGGGAGAAACGCACAAACTCGCCTTCAAGGCCGATAAAGTTGGTGCAGTCCCGGATGAGGATGGCCTCTTCGGCCAGGGCTGTCCAGAGTGCGGCCGCCGTGTTGGGGGCCTCAAGCTCGCAGATAACGAAGTACGTTTCTGCGCCAAAAGGCTTGATGCCCGGCATCTTTTCCAGGGCCGCAACAAATCGGTCTTTTTCCCCTTTGACGTAGGCTCGGGTCTCCTTCAGGAAGGTATCGATAGCGTCACCACCGGAGAGAATGTACCCCACGGCCGCCTGCGCCATGGCGTTCACGCACCAAGGAAGGACGTACTTGGAGAACTCGGCGATAAGGACATCGGATGCAATGAGAAAGCCCACTCGGAGCCCGGGAATCCGGAACACCTTGCTCATGGAATTCAGAACCACCACGTTTTCAAGGCCATAACGGGCAGTGCTTTCCGCGTAAGAGTCGCAGGCAAAGGGAAGGTAGGACTCATCGATGACAAAGCGGATATCAGGCCGGGATTCGGCCATGGCCTTGATATCTTCCGCAGCAACCATGGTGCCGGTGGGGTTGTTCGGGTTGCAAAGAAAGACGGTGTCGTAGCCGTCTGCGGCCTCTGCGATGTCCTTGGGATCCATGCAGAAGGCGTTCTCTTTCTGACTCACGAGAAAATCCGCCTCAGCTCCGTACATCTCGCACGCATCCCGGTAATCAGCGTAAGTGGGACCCACAATGAGGGCACGCTTGGTACCAAGGGCCCTGGGGATGGCATAGATAAACTCGGTGGTCCCATTCCCCGCAAGAATCGTGGAAGAAGAAATTCCGTACTTCTCTGCGAGAAGTCCTTTGATATGCCCGGCATCCACCTCGGGAAGGCTGACAATGGTGGAGAGCTTTGACGCCAGATGCTCCATCAGTCCTTCGGGCGGTCCCAGAGGGTTCAGGTTGCTGCTCATATCGGTAATCTCAGCCGGGGTTACCCCCAGATCCTTTGCCAGCTTGTATATGTTGCCGCCATGACCGATAATCATAATCCGAACTCCTTGTTTTTCATGAACTTATGTTTCTTTAGTATACACCGGATGCCCTGCAAGCGCACCCTGTTACATTCAAACAGTAAAAACTGTGCCTCCGGCTGCGAGGGTGGCGAAGCCACAATAAGCGAAAACACCTCGAAAGCTGATTTCGAATGCATTTTGCCCCTCGTTCCTCGGGCCAAATTGCATTCACATTTGCCTCGTTTCAAACTCTAAGGGTAAACAAAACCAGCCTCTTTTCATGAGGAGTTTTAAACTTATTCAATTTTCATCATCAAAGCGCAACCGCCGCTGCCACAAAGAGAAACCCTTCGGTAATCTCCGTCATGGCACCCAGCATGTCCCCTGTGATGCCTCCCATCTTTTTCTTGTACCAGTGCAGCAGAGCAGCGGTGATGGCCGCATAGATGAGAAGGACCATGAGGCCCCGGCCACCTGTGAGAAGGGCCATAAGCACAGGAATGGCCATAAACCTGAGTCGGTTTGCAAGAGGGACGTCCCCGAAAAGATCGTGGGCGGTGCCCTCTTTCCGGCCGTAAGGCAGCAGGCCGATTCCGATGATCTGGCTGCCCCGGGCAAGTGATGGGATGGCGATGAGGAGAAGGGCCCGGCTCCAACCCGGCTCGGGCATGGCGGCAAGTCCTGCCCACTTCATGGCGATTATGACGACCATGGCAAGGACTCCCATGGCCCCGCTGCGGCTGTCCTTCATGATCTCAAGGACTCTCTCTTTGGGGCGATGGCTGAAGAGGCCGTCTGCTGTGTCTCCCAGGCCGTCCAGGTGGAACCCGCCGGTGAGAACCATGAGAAGCAGCGTGTCCAGGATCCCCACCACCAGAGGCGGCCAGAGATGGGACAAAAGAGCATCCGTAAAGGCAAGGATCCCACCCAGGATCAACCCCACCACCGGAAACATCGCCACCTGCCCCACCGGTCGAAACACATTGCCTGTGCCCACGGGAAGAATGGTGGAAAACTGCATTGCCGATTTCAAGTCCAGCAGAGAATCTTTCACATTTATGTTCATGCTTTATCCTTTTTTCTGGCGAGAGAAACTGGGGGAAGCCTTTTAACAAAGGCTTCCTCCAGACCCACCCCCCCATTTTTTGAGTAGAACCCCGGAAAGAACGCATACACCGGTGAATTAAATGCTTCCCCGAATGTATTGGTCCTCACACATGGATCCCCGGTCATATGGCCATACAAGATGTGTTCAGTGTACTGCCAGTAATGCAACTCAACCCATCCCATGTCCCAATCAGCCGGGGAAGACGATACAAAGTAAGCGGCCTCTATTGTTACCTCGGAGAAAACCCGATAACGCATCAAACAATGCCACTGGGGCAGCCCCTTTTGATACGTGTGACACCCTTTGCATCAACCACCAGCATCTGAGTCGGGCGCAGCCCGAGCCGAAGGCGAATGCGATTTGCCCCGAGGAACGAGGGGAAAAGCGCATTCGCAAATCAGCTTTCGAGGTGGCTCACCTCGCCGCCGGAGGCGCTCTTCATCACCATGGGGATGCCGGAGACCGTGAACACAACCTTGTGGGCCATTGCTGCGATACGCTGGTTGGCGGCGCCCTGAATGTCCCGGAACTGGCGTGAAAGGGCGTTGTCCGGGACGATGCCCATGCCCACTTCGTTGGAGACGGTGACGATGGGGACGTTGGACGCTGCGGCGGCCTCTGCAAAGGCCTCCACGCGTTTCAGGATATCCCCTTCGCTCTGTTCGGTCATAAACAGGTTGGTGACCCAAAGGGTGATGCAATCCACGAGGATGACGCCTGCCTTTTTCTGTTCTTTTTGTATGACCTGAACGATGTCGATGGGCTCTTCAATGGTGTACCAGGAGTCATCACGCTGTGCCTGGTGATCGGTGACCCGTTTCTCCATCTCGGTATCCAGGGGCTGGAGGGTGGCCACATACAGCCTGTTCTCGGAGGCAAGGGATTCTGAGAGTTCCTGGGCATGGGAGCTTTTTCCGCTCCTGCACCCGCCTGTGACAAAGGTAAATGATCCCACTTACGCCTCTCCTTTCGCCATGGTTTCGATTTTATCCATGGTCAGGTGTGTTCGGGTGTGGTCCGCAAGTCGGCCATAGGCTTCCATGCGGGCGTCAAGTCCGCCTGCGGTTTTGGATGGGATGACATCGAGGCCAATTTCTTTGAACCAGGAGTCCACGATGGCCGGGGTATCGAAGATGCCGTGCATGTAGGTGCCGATAACCTTTCCGGAAGGGATTCTGCAGCCGTCGCTATCCTCTGCAGGGATACTGTTCCGATCCAGAACGGAAACCAGGGGCTCGCCGCCGTGTCGCTGGGTGGTGCCCATATGGATTTCGTACCCGCTGCCTTCGATGCCCTCATAGGTAAACCGGCTGAGGGTGGTGGTCTTGGGAGCCTTCATGACCGTAGCGACGGGTAGCAGCCCAAGGCCCTCTTCGGTGCCTGCGGCTCCTTCCACGCCTTGGGGGTCTTCAATCTTCTGACCCAGAATCTGATAGCCGCCGCAAATGCCTGCCACATGGCCGCCGTTTGCCGCATAGGATTTGATATTCAGATCCCAGCCTGTCTCTTTGAGCCAGGCAAGGTCTTTGCGCGTGTTCTTGGAGCCGGGAATGATGACAAAGGCAAATTCCGACAGGTCGCAGGGTCGATCGAGGTAGCAGAGCTCAATCTCGTCCCGCTGCATCAATGGCTCAAAGTCGGTAAAGTTGGAGATAAAGGGAAGGCGGATGACGGCTCCGGCGGGCTTGGTTCCGGTCAGGGACGATTTTCCCTTGGGTTGCTCGATGACCACCGAATCCTCGGAGCCGATATGAAAGTCCTTGTACCAGGGCAGAACACCGAGGACCGGCTTGCCTGCCTTGTTCTCAATCCACTCACAGCCATCTTTAAAGAGTGAGATGTCTCCCCGGAAGCGGTTGATCACCACCCCTTTGACCCGATCAGCGTAATGCTCCGGCAGGCAGGCCATGGTTCCCACCACCTGACCGAAGACGCCGCCCCGATGAATGTCAGCCACAAGGATCACGTCGGCATCGGCATAGTCCGCCATGCGGAAGTTGACGATGTCCCCGGCCATGAGGTTTACCTCGGCACAGGAGCCGGCCCCTTCCATGATCACCAGGTCGTTCTCCTCACGAAGACGGTCCAGGGCATCGGCGGCCACCTTGAAGTAGCGCTCCTTCTTCTTGTGGTAGGCGGCGGCGGATTCATCCCCGTCCACCTTGCCCATCAGAACCACCTGAGACCCCATCTCGCCCGTGGGCTTCAACAGCACCGGGTTCATGAGTACCGAAGGCACCACACCGGCCGCCTCAGCCTGAATGATCTGGGCCCGGCCCATTTCCAGCCCTTCAGGGGTCACCCCTGAGTTGTTGGACATGTTCTGGGCCTTGTAAGGCACAACCTTCAGCCCCTGCTCGGCAAAGTGACGGCAGAGTCCGGTGGTCACCACACTCTTCCCCACATCCGATCCCGTGCCAAACACGGCAATACAACGGGCCAGCTTCTTTTTATCACCAGATGGTTTTGTCATCTCGTATCCTGATGTTTCCGTAAATGTTGCTTAGAAAAAGCATGCCTCCGGCGGCGAGGTGAGCCACCTCGAAAGCATATTGCCGATGCGTTTTGTCTCTCGTTCCTCGAGCCAAATCACATCGGCCTTCGGCTCGGGCTTCGCCCGACTCCAGAGCTGGTGGTTATGTTAGCGTTGTCACAAGTTTCGTAACAGTATGGATGCAGTGGCCTTTAATGAGTAGACACCCCGAAAAAACCACTATGAATCCAATGCGCCACACATCCCTTCTATTTTTCTATCCCGACTCTGGCCTTGACCCCCTGCTCTGCAAAATAGTGCTTCACAGGCTCAATGACAGAGACCAGATCAGCCCGAGCCATAACCTCGTCATGGGCATACCGCCCGGTGATGATGAGTTCGGTGCCTTCGGGTTTCATCTCCATGAGCCCAAGCATCTCCTCAAGAGTAATAAGCCCGTACTTCACGGCGAGGTTCCCCTCTTCGGCCACCACCACATCATACTCACCTGAGGCCAGGGCATCCTTCAGCAAAGCGTACCCTTCGCGGGCCAGGGCCTTCTCTTTGTCAGAGGGCTTGCCCTTGACCCAACCGCCGGCTCCGAACTGACGCACGGTGATCAAATCGCTGAAGCGTTCCAGGGCCTTGATCTCGGAATAGTCCCCCTGCTTCATGAACTGGGCGATGAGAACCTTAAAACCTGCTCCGGCCGCCCGGACGCTGAGCCCCAGGGATGCCGTGGTTTTGCCCTTGCCGTTGCCTGTGTAGACCTGAATGTATCCTTTTTCCATACCGCACTCCATTGTGCTGCTCTGTATTATCGGTTAGTGCCCGTACTCCCCCGAGGGGGTGGCAGTTATTGCCATTACCGGCATAACGACAAAACAAGTTCGAAACAACCCATGAACAATCTTCAGAATGGGCTACACAAAAAGGGTGAAACCTCTACCGCTGTTCACGGGCGCAGCCCGTAAGCAAATATGACGTACCTGAGGAACGAAGGTACAGAGTATTTGCGATCCCGGGTTTCAAGGTGCCCCCACCTTGTTAGGATTTGAGGTCGTACTTCTTTCCATAACCCCGGGGGGTGAACATGAAGTCCAGGTACCCTTCGGACGCGCTGTTGCCGATAAAGACGGTGGTGAGCATGTCCACATCGGCCTCGTGAAGATCTTTCAGGGGCACGATGGTCACATCCTGAGCGTCCCGCATTGCGCTCTTCACGATCCCCACGGGGGTGTCGCCGCTGCGATGCTTAAGGGCAATCTCCTGAGCCTTATTCAGCTGCCAGTTGCGCTTCTTGCTCTTGGGGTTGAAGATCACCATGACAAAGTCGGCACTGGCAGCAGCGTTGAGGCGCTTTTCGATGAGCTCCCAGGGAGTCAGGAGATCGCTCAGGCTGATGCAGGCAAAATCATGGGTCAGGGGAGCCCCCAAAAGGGACCCGCCGGAAGAGAGGGCCGGAATGCCGGGCACCACTTCCACGGTAAGGCCGCCATCTGCGGGGTCTCCTTCTCCGGGACGCACGGCGGACACGCCTTTTTCTTTGATGATCTCAAGGGCAAGGCCAGCCATGGCGTAAATGCCGGGGTCCCCGCTGGAGACAAGGGCCACCTTGTTGCCGGCAAGGGCCGACTCCACAGCCGCCTTCACGCGATCCACCTCTTTTTTCATGGTGGTGGCGATGACCTCTTTGCCGTCAATAAAATCCTTGATCAGGTCCACATAGACGGTGTAGCCGGCAATAACATTCGCGCCCTTGATCACATTCACGCATCGCATGGACATGTGATCCATGCTGCCAGGCCCGATGCCTATGATGTATAGGACACCCTTGCCAGCGCCGCCGTTACATTTTTGCTCTTCACCTTGGGCACCACAAGGGCCCCCATCTCTGCACTCTGAATCGCTGCTGCTTCGCATACACTCACCGTTCCCACATGTTTTAAAGCGGCCGCCGAAGGGGTCACCACCCCTTCCGTGCCGCTGAGTTGATCTTTGGTATAAAAAGAGAGGGGCACGCCAAAGCGCTTTGCCGCTTCAAGAATCCCCTCTTCATCCGCTTTCACATCGATGGAGGCCATGGCCCGAAGACACAAGGGGGATATCCCTCCTGCCTCAAATGCCCTGCCAACCACATCCATAATCTCGGCAACATCCGTACCCCGATTGCACCCGACCCCAGCCGTCACAACCTTGGGGCGAATCACCAGAGCCCCCTGCTTTACAGGGGTGGTCTCACAATCCACCACCACATCGGCAGCCCCTCTGTCCGTTGCAGGGGTATACAAATAAGCCATGTCCGCATAAAAGCCCATGGGGTCCCAGAGAAGAGGCTTTTGCTTCTCAAGAAGGGCCATGTTCACAGCTTTTATGGCGGGAGGGTTCTCCACCACGAGGCCTCTTTCCGTCACCACGCCATCCACCGACGCAATCCCGTGGGTGTCTGTGGCAGTGGTAATCACAGGATCTGCGCCAACAACCGCAGCAGCCTCTGCAGCCAGCCGGTTCGCCCCGCCGATGTGGCCCGAAACAAGGCTGATGGCAAAGCGCCCCGCCTCGTCCATCACCACCACCGCCGGATCCTCGGCTTTGCTCAGAAGATACGGCGCGATCATCCGCACCACGATGCCCGTGGCCATAATAAAGAGATGCCCGTCTGCACCATTGAATTCCGAAGCAATCCCCTCCCGAAGTGACGGCACAAGCCGCGCCCCGGTAAAATCGGAGGCCCAGGGCTTTTGGGGCAGGCAGAGTTCGGCGCCAAGGGCCTCTGACAGCCTTTGGCCAAGCTTTGCCCCGCATGCTGTGACGGCCCATATTTTCAATGATTGATGCTTCAAAACATGCCTCCGGCGGCCAGCTTTTTGAAAAAAGCTGGACCAAAAACGTTCCGGTTGCGGATGCGTTTTGCCCCTCCTTCCTCGGGTCAAATCACATCCGGCCTCAAAACTCTGTGTTGCGTCGGCACTTCAGTCCTGACGAACCGAAGATTTTTATCTCGCCCCCACGCCCTACATGAGAGCGAACAACCCGATTGGGTTACCCACGCCTTCGTTCTGGTGCGTGGAACGCACCCTACGGACCAAGGTGCTTCAAACGCTTCGGGCTACTCCAAGAAGGTTTTACAACCTCCGTCGTTATACACGGGCGCAGCCCGTCAGCGAATGTGATCAGCCCGAGGAACGAGGGCTGGGAGCATTCGCGAACCTGGGGTGCAGGGGATTTATCCCCTGCCCGCCGGAGGCACAATTTTAGACTTTCTCCACGCCATCCCGATACTCATGGGTAAAGGTGGCGTCGTAGAGTTTGGATTTGGCCGCGTTGTGGTCTCCCACGCCTTTGCCCACGATGATGAGGGCGGTTTTACGAATGCCTTCGTTTTTCATGGTTTCGGGCAGTTTGGCGATGGTGGTGTAGATGATTTTCTCATCAGGCTGGCTCACGCGGTAGGCCACGGCGCAGGTGGAGTCTTCGCCGTAGTGTGCGGCCAGTTGTTTGGAGACTTTTTCCGCCAGGGCGCTGGAGAGGTAGATGGCCATGGATGCGCCGTGGGAAGCCAGGGCGTCCAGGGATTCTCCTTCGGGAACCGGGGTGCGGCCTTCGGCACGGGTGAGGATCAGGGTCTGGGTCACCTCGGGGAGGGTGTACTCCATCTTCATGGCGGCGGCAGCTCCGAAGGCTGCGGTGACACCGGGGATGACGGTATAGGGCACATCCAGCTTATCGAGGTCCCGCATCTGTTCGTCGATGGCGCCGTAGAGGGAGGGATCACCGGTGTGGAGGCGCACCACTTTTTTACCGGCCCGATAGCCTTCGGCCATCTTCTCCACCATGCCGTCCAAATCCATGGAGGCGCTGCTCAGGCACTCGCACTCTTCACGTGTCCAGACCAGGAGCTCTTCGGGGACGAGGGAACCGGCAAAGATCACGAGATCCGCCTCTTCAAGGCTTCGCTTGCCTTTGACAGTGATCAGTTCGGGGTCGCCGGGACCTGCGCCTGTAAATGTGATGGGGTATTTTACGTCAGTCATTAAGCATCTCCTCGTATTCCGGTGACGATAAATACCGGATTGGTTCCTTTAAGCATCATATCCCAGGCCACGGTGGTGGAGACGCTGGCGGAAAGCTGCAGCACCTCCACGGAAAATCCTTCGTCTTCAAGGGTGGTCACGGCGGTGCCGAGGCTCTGGAGAAGCACGGTGTTGACCACCATGCGCGCGTTCTCTTTCAATCGAGTGGAGGCCATGCGGATGATGGCGTCAAGGCCTTTGCCGCCGCCTCCGATGAAGACCACGTCCGGGTCTGGAAGATCTGTTGCGGCGTCGGGAAGTTCGCCTTCCGTCACCGTCATATTGATTGCGCCAAAACGGCGAATGTTGGTTTTGATGTCGGCGACCCGTTCGGGTCTCTGTTCAACGGCGCACACCTGTTTGACAAATGGAGAGGCTTCGATGGAGACCGATCCGCTGCCCGCCCCCAGGTCCCAGAGCACATGCTCGGGTTTGAGGTTCAGCTTTGAAATCGTCACGGCCCTTACTTCGGGCTTGGTGATCAAGCCTCGCTGATGGGCAAAAACGTCACTCGGCATGCCAAGGCCGATGGGAAGAGGATCTTCCTTACGGGAAGCGCCCACCACAACCATCATATTGGGATCGCTGAAAGAGCCTTCGGCTGCCTTGGCAAGGGTAGTTTGGGTGTGCTTTTCACTGTCTGTCCCCATCTGCTCAAATACGTGGCAAGCCTCAGAGGTCACCCCCTGCTCCAGAAGCCATGCGGCCACTGTATCGGGGCTGTTGGTGAGGTCCGTAAAAAGAGCCGTTTTTTCGTGTGACAGAAGGGTTTCAAGGGTACCCTTGGAAAAGCCGCGCCCGTGAAGGCTCACCACCCCGGCGTCGTGCCAGGAGAGCCCCAAACGAGCAAAAGCACCGGAAACGGCCGAGACGTTGGGAATCACCTTTACAACATCGCCCCCAAAACGGTTCGTCACCAGAGATCCGATCCCGTAATAAAGGGGGTCGCCCGAGGCGAGGATCACCACCTCTTTGCCATCCATCACCTCCCCTTGCAGGCGATCGAGGATGGCGGACATTTTGCCTTCAATAACCACTTTGTCGGCCGGGATATCCCCAAAGGCGGCAAGATGCCGCTTCCCCCCCACCAGAACATCGGCTTTTTCGATGATCGACAGGGATGCCTGGGGCAGATCCGTCTCCGACAGGCCGAAGCCCACAACGGTGATGGCTTGTTTCATGATGACTCCTTACAGGTGTCGCTTGCCACGTTTCCATCAAAATCAAAAATAATGCACCGGGTGCTGATCCCCACCCCGGCAAACCGAGAGGCAGAAGCTGCTGCCAACTCCCCCACACGGTCAATCACTTCCGGGCAGGGCCCAACAAGATAGGTAAAGGCCTCCCGGGCGGTGTTTGACTCGGCTACTTTTTTCACCAGCTCCGCATCGTCCACCATCTCCTCTGCCAGATCGGCCAGAAACCGAAGGTTCAGGTCCGACTTGGCCGCATGAGTATGGGGAATACCAGCGGCCATCTTCACCGCTTTGCCGAAAAAGACCGCCAGAATCACATCGGTTCCCTGGCTGCCCGCCGTCTCCATGGAGCTTTTAAAAAAGTCCCCGATCTGAACAAAGCGGGTTTCGGAAAACTCCGGAAACACCTCCATGGCAAACCGCTCACTGCGACGCCCTGTGGTGCAGACCACGCTGTCAGCACCCATGGCCCTGGCCACCTTGATGGCCGACCGAACGGTTGCTTCGTACGCTTCATGGGAAAGGGGCCGTTCAATGCCCGTGGTGCCGAGAATCGAGATGCCCCCCTCAATGCCGAGGCGGCTGTTGAGGGTTTTTTCCGCCATCAACTCCCCTTCAGGGACAAAGATCTCGATATCAAGGAAACCCTCATCACCCGTTTCAGACCGAAGGGCTTCCACGGCCCCATGGATCATCTTTACCGGGCCCGGGTTGATGGCCGGTTCTCCCACCGGCACCTCGAGGCCGGGACGAGTCACACGCCCCACCCCTACCCCGCCGCGAAGCGTGACAGGTTCCGTTGCTTCCACCCGCCTCACCCGCGCACCGATGATGGCATTTCGGGTGATGTCCGGGTCGTCCCCGCCGTCCTTCATGACGGTACACACCGCAACGTCCCCTTCCATCGTGCACGAGACAACGGGAATGTCCACATGCCCCTCACTCAAAAAAGGGATGCGAACCTTATCCGGGCAAACCCCGGTAAAAAGTAGGCTCACCGCACCCTTCACAGCCGCTGCCGCCGCCGTACCGGTGGTAAACCCACTTCGTAATGTTCGTTTCTTGGCCATAGTTAAAACCCTTACAGCTTTAGCCTCCGGCGGCAAGGTGAGCCACCTTGAAAGCAGATTGCAAATGCTCCCGCCCCTCGTTCCTCAGGGCGATCACATTTGCTGACGGGCTGCGCCCGTGGCAAACGTTATGATAATCGCTGGTGTTGTTGGTAACTTTCAGCCGAACCATCGTCCCTTGCGCCAAAAATGAAACGCAGGAAGCTCATGCACTTGCGATGAACGACGAGTCGCTTCACACTCCACGCGAATGCGGACGCGAAAAAATCAGAAAACCAACAACCGTTTCGCATTCGCCTTATGGTCTCCAGGTGCCCCCACCTGGCCGCCGGAGGCATTCTTTTGCCACTCTTAGGGAACCAGAAAATAAAAGAGCACGCCGGTCACCATCAACGAGAAAATCCTCAGGAACTGGCCGATGAGCAGGATCTGGGTGCCCATGACGGGCGAGAAGATCCCGGCGTATCGCGGCAGCTGGTGTCTCACGGCCCGGATGGGAAAGGCGATGATGTTGCCGATGATCAGGGCCAGGGCCGTCTGTTTGACGGTGAGGACCCCTGCATCGAGCAGTGCACCTGCTGCGGCGAAGCCTGACGTGAACTCTGCCGTAAAGCCCAGAACCACCACAGAGAGGGATTCCACGGGCATGATCTTCGAGATGGCCAGGTGCGCCAGGGCTTCGTTCATGAAGTCGAAAAAGCCGAGGCGATGGACGAAGAAGACCGCCACATAAATGGGAATCACCCAGGTGGCGATGGTGGCCACACGTTTGGGAAAGCGTTTTCGAATCCCATCTTTTACGGCCTGCCACCCCTTTGCTGTGGGCTCTTTGCTTTCCACATCAATGTCCCCGTCCTTTTCTCCATCCAGCATGACGTGGCCGAGGGTCACGAGAAACACGCTGCGAAGGATAAGGGCCGAGAAGGTGAGGCCAAAATAGACCAGCCCTGCCTTGCCCACCAATGGGATGACGATAAAAAAGGTGGTGGGCAGGTGCAGAAAATAGGCCGGAAACTGGTTGAGAAAGTTGGCCATGAAGAGCTGCCTGCGGCTGATGCTGCCATCTTTATAGAAGCCGTAGAGCATGGAGTTGGACGCCACCCCGGAAACGAAGGCTGTGGTGAAGGCTGCACTGCAGCGATCACCCAGACCTGCGAACCTGAAGAGCGGCCCGGCCACTTTGGCAAGGTACCGCGTCCAACCGGTGGATTCAATGACCTGGCCGGCAACCAGTCCCAGGGAGATAAAGCAGATGAGCCGCAGCAGGGGTTTGCCGATGCGAGTGGCCACCACCATAGGGGTGACCCCATCCATCCACACAAGTCCTGCTGCAATCATGGCTGCCGTTACACCCAGGGAGATTACCAGCTTCTTATAGCCGCCTTTTCCCCTGCGATGTTTCGCCATCTCAGTTCTTCAGTCCGTTTTTCTGCTTGGCGATGATCAGGGTCCAGTAATCGGGCTTGACCTCTCTCAGATCGCTGACGTTCCAGATGATCTCTTCCCCTTCGCGACCGCACTTTTTAACGGCGCAGCTGTTTTCGAGGAGACCGCTGTCGGAGAGGGCATCGGCGATATCATCCACGTTTTTATAGGCCTTCAGAAGGACGACGTTCTCAGATGATGCGGCCACGCGGCGAACATGCTCACCTCCGTAGGCCCCTGAAGTCAGGACAAGTGACTCCTCTGCTTCCACAAGGGGGGTGTTGATGCGCGCGGCAGCGGCCTGGAAGGAGGTGATGCCGGGAATGGTTTCAATGGGGCATTCGGGGTGATCGGCTTGCATATACTGAAGAACATAGCCGAAGGTGGAGTAGGTCAGCGGGTCACCGAGGGTAAGGAAAGCGGCACTTTTCCCGCTGTTAAGGACCTCAGCGATACGGTCCGCGTTTTCTTTCCACGCCTTGGTGGTAACGTCTTTTTCGCTGGTCATGGGGAAGGGGAGGATCTCCACTGCCACGCCTTCGGGGAGGTGGGGTCTGGCAATCTCGACCGCCAGGCTGAACGTGTTCTTGGATGAGGATGCTGTAAAAATCACATCCACGCCACCCATGGCCTTGACGGCTTTCATCGTAATAAGGTCGGGATCTCCCGGACCTACGCCAATGCCATAAAGCGTGCCTCTGTTTTCAGACATAACTACCTCGGTATCCGCTTGCTGCTCAAGCGGTTGATTGGTGCCGAACCTTCCACAAGAACCCTGGAAGATCGACTGTTGTAAAAACGGCATGTGCCGCATCTTTCATCAAAGCCGGGTTGACGATTGACAGACACCCCTTCAGCGCTGCATAGCCTCCAACTTCTCCTGTCCGCTTTGATGAATATTTCTATGAAACGATCGGCGCTTCCTGTCTCTCTCATGCCGATGGATATATTTAAAGCGCTCCCGGGCAAGGGGGCTTCCTTTCCATCCATCTGGTTGGGGCATGATCAAAACGATCAACGCAGATTTTTTTAAAATAACTGCCTCCGGCGGCGAGGGTGGCGAAGCCACTATAGTGAAAAGCACCTCGAAAGCGGGTTGCGGATGCTCTTTCCACCTCGTTCCTCGGGTCAAATCACATCCGCCTTTCGTTCGAAGGTTCCTATCAAGAGCGGTTTGTCAAACCCACCCAACGAAACTAAGGCAAAAGTTTGGCATCCAGAGGGCCTAACCGGGCGAAGCCCGAAGCAAATGTGACGCCCGAGGAACGAGGGCAGGAGCATTTGCAAACCCGGGGTCCAGGGGGTTACCCCCTGGCAGCTGCCATTATAAGCAGGGCATTCACGGCTGCGGCGGCCACGTTGGAACCCCCTTTGCGTCCCACGTTGGTGATGTAGGGGACGCCCGCCGTTTCAAGAAGCTCGGCCTTGGACTCGGCTGCGTTTACAAAGCCCACGGGAAAGCCCACGATAAGGGCGGGCTTGATGCGCCCTTCCCGCACCAGCTCTAAAAGGCGGAGAAGGGCTGTGGGGGCGTTGCCCACGGCGTAGATGGCGCCATCGAGTTTGTCTGCCACGGCGTCCACGGCGGCTTTGGATCGGGTGATTCCTTCGGTCTTGGCGGTGGCTGCCACAACGGGATCGGCCACCAGGCAGGTAACGCTGCCGTTGAAGGACTTCACTTCCATCTTGCGAATGCCGGAGAGGGCCATGTTTGTGTCGGTGAAAATGGGTTTTCCGCCGCGGATGGCGGCGATGCCCTTTTCGATGGCTTCAGGATGAAACCGAAGGTTATCCACGTATTCGAAATCGGCGCTGGTATGGATCACACGGCGGGCAATGGGCCACTCCTTCTCGGAGAACCCGTGATCGCCGGCTTCCTCTTCAATGATCTTGAAGCTCAGGTCTTCAATGTCCTGGGGTTTCATCGTTTCGTTGACTCCTTAATTTCTTGCCTCCGGCGGCCCTGCCGGGGCCAAACTTTTGAAAAGTTTGAAAAACAGGATTTATCTACCCCTTCGAATTTCTCGAAGGGTATAGTGCTGCTTCTGCCGTTGTTCACGGGCTCTGCCCGTCAGCGAATGCGATCGGCCTGAGGAACGAAGGCCGGAGCATTCGCAACCTGGGGTCCAGGGGGTTACCCCCTGGCCGGAGGCTGCTTTTTATAGTTCCTGCACTGGACCACAAACGCCTCTCCCACTCCGGCAGAGCTTCCGAAGTGAAGGTGGACGTAACTGCCCAGTGTATTTCCATTCACATACCCCTCATCGGGAAGTGTGCGATCGATACGCGGTGTGACCCGGTAAATGGTCTCGCACGATGGATCTCCCACGGGTTTGGAGTAGTGAAATTCATGTCCTCGAATGATGGTGCCGGAAGGCCCCAGAAGAGAGCCCTCTTTCAACGTGATCTCCCGGTAACCCAGGGCGCTGCGCTTTGACTGCATCTCGGTTTCCAGGGAAAGGCAACCGGTCATCTCCCGGCGGTTTCCGTCAAAGTCGGTGATGGCTTCGGAAAGATACATGAGCCCGCCGCACTCACCGTAGATGGGCATGCCGGACTCGGATGCCTCCTTGACGGCCTTCCGCACGGCCTTGTTGGCGCTGAGTTTTTCTGAAAAGAGTTCCGGATAGCCTCCGCCGAAGTAGAGACCGCTGATCCCTTCGGGAAGGGTCTCATCGTCTACGGGAGAAAAGGGGACCAGAGTGGCCCCCGCCCTTTCCAGGGCTTCGAAGTTGTCCGGGTAGTAGAAACAGAAGGCGCTGTCCATGGCCACGCCGATCTTAAGTTCCGGGGATTCGGTTTCTGCCCGGCCCCCTGCCGACTCGGCCGGGGCAATGATCTCCCCTGCCCTTTCCAGCAGCAGGTCCAGGTTGATGTGGGCTTCCACTGTATCGGCCAGGTGATCGGTCTCTTTTCCGGAAAGGAGGTGTTCCTCGTCGGTGACTAAACCAAGGTGGCGTTCAGGAATCCTTAAGGCTTCATCCCTCGGAATCCCACCCAAGCAGGGCAGATCGCTGTGAACAGAGAGTGCCTCGGTGAGGTAATTGAGATGGCTCTTGCTGCCGATGTTGTTAAAGACCACGCCAAGGAAATTGAGCTCGGGGTCGAAATTCTGAAACCCGGTGACCAGGGCTGCGGCGCTTCGGGCCATGCTGGCGGCGTTCACCACCAGAATCACGGGAAGCCCCAGCCATTTGGCCATCTGAGCCGAAGAACCGGACTCATCGGTGCCGGAGAACCCGTCGTAGAGTCCCATCACGCCCTCAACCACAGCCACATCGGCATCTGCCATGGTGGTAAAAAAGGCCTGCCTGCAATACTCTTTCGTGAGCATCCAGCCATCCAAGTTGCGGGAGTAGCGGCCCGTCACCCGGCGATGATGGCCGGGATCGATGTAGTCCGGCCCTACCTTAAAGGGGGCCACGGCAAGCCCGCGCCTTTTCAGCGCGGCCATGATGCCAAGGGACAAGGTCGTTTTGCCACTGCCGCTCATGGTGCCACCGATCAGAAACCCGGTTTTATTATGGTTCACCCTACTGCTCATGCACTGCCAGTCCTTTTGTCGTCATGTCGAAAATCGTCGGGTAGAGGATGCGACCAATGCTTCTGACACCCTCAAGAAGTGCGGGGGTGGGCCGGGACACCAGGGCCTCGTCCACAAAATGGATCTCGCCTTCCCGCACGGCGCGGATCAGGGAGAAGCCGGGCTCTTTCTTTATCTCCTCAATGGAGACGCGATTCATGCGCCCCTGCTGCACCAGGTAGACATCAATGGTCGGCCCCTTGGCAAGCAGGCGCTCTTTGCCATAAATGGCGATATTGCTCCCCTTGGAAGGGACAGCGTCTTCAGCGATGTTCACGCCGCCTGCAAGCCCAAGGGCCCAGGCAGCCATGGACTCTTTGGAGAAGGTGCGCAGCTTGCCGTGCATGGCTTCAAAGAACACCTTTTTCCGCTCGCCAATCGTATCGGTGAGCCCCTTGATCCGATGCGTCTCATTTTCAAAGGTCGATACCATGGCCTGTGCCTCGGTTTCCCGGCCGCTCAGCTGCCCAAGGGTCACCCAGTAGTCCATCATCTCGTCCACGGTGGCCGGTTGCAGGGAGACCACGGTGATGCCGCGCGCTTCAAGACTCGCCACCAGCCTGCCGTATCCCCTCTCGATCATGGGCCGGATAAGGACCAGGTCGGGACAGGCGGCCAGAAACCGTTCGGTGCCGTCATGGTAAGAAAAGCGGGGAAGATTGGTCCCTTCGTCTGTTTTGGAGGCCCCGATCAGGGCCTCATCAACCCCCATGGCGAGTAAATTTTCGGTATGGGCGCTGTAGAGGGAGATAATCCGGGTAAAAGGTTTCTCAAAGGAGATCACCCGCCCCGATGCGTCGGTAATCTGTGCGGCGCCCGCCGTCTGGGCCCACAAAAAAACAGAGATCAGCATCGAGATGATCATCAAAAGTGAGGCGAGAACTGTTTTTCTACCCACGGAAACCTCCCGGGCTGAAGAGCACCTGGCGGCTGTTGGTGGAGGCATCCTCCATCACGCGCGTCTTTACCCCGAAGACCTCCCAGAGGGTCTCAGTGGTAAGGGTCTCGTCCACCGGACCCGACACCGCCACATGGCCGTCTTTCAAGAAAAGAAAACGATCGCAGAAGAGAGCCGCGGTGTTGATGTCCTGAAACACGCCCACGGCGCATCGGTTTTCCCGCTTTACCTTCTCCTTCACAACGGAAAGAAGGCTTAGGGTGTGTTTCATGTCGAGATTGCTGGTGGCCTCATCAAGAATCAGAACAGGGGTATCCTGGGCCAGGGCCCGGGCAAAGAGGGTTCGCTGACGTTCGCCGCCACTCACCTCGGTGACAGGTCTGTCGGCCAGGTGAAGGATGTCGGCCACGGCCATGGCCTCCTCCACCAGCCTGAAATCGGATTCCGAAGGTGAGCCGAAGCGGTCGATGTGGGGATGCCGTCCCATCATCACCACGTCCCGCACGGAAAAAGCAAACCGAACGTCGTGGCTTTGGGCCACCACGGCCACCGTCTGGGCCACTTTACGGGCCGGGATCTTGTCCACAGGGGTTCCGAAAAGAGAGGCCGTTCCGGCATCCGGTTCCAGGTGTCCGGCAAGAATCTCGATAAGGGTGCTCTTCCCCACCCCGTTGGGGCCGAGGATGGCGTAGAAAAGCCCTTTTTCAAAACGGGCATCAATGCTTTTCAGCACCTCACGCTTTCCGCGTTTGAAGGATATGCCGTCCATATGGAGCACGCTGTCCGTCATGTTATGCTCCGCCTCCCATTCGGCTCTTTCGGAAGATCACACAAAAGACCGGCCCCCCGATAAGGGCGGTCAGAACCCCGATGGGCACTTCGTACGGAAGCACCGCACGGGTCACCGTGTCGGCAAAGAGAAGCAGGATGGCGCCGGTGATAAGGGTGGCGGGCAGAAGCTTTCGGGAGTCGGGGCCGGTGACAAACCGCACCATGTGCGGCACGAGAAGCCCCACAAAGCCGATAATGCCTGAAACCGCAACGCAGATGGCCGCCACAAGGGAGGCTGCCACCAGCAGAATGAGGACTGTTTTTGAGGTGTCCACCCCAAGGCTTCGGGCGCTCTTTTCTCCCAGGGCCAGAAGGTTCAGGTCCCGGGCGTAAAAGAGAAAGAGAAGAAAACCAGCAGAGGTAACGCCCGTAAGAATCGCGGCATCACGCCAGGTGGCCGCTGCAAAACTGCCCATGAGCCAGAAGATGATCACCGACACCTGCTCGTCGGCCAGGTACTTCATAAAGCTCAAGCCCGCCGAGAGGATGGCCGAGACCATGATGCCCGATAGAATGAGATTGGAGGAGTCGATACCGCACCGCAAAAGCCGACCCGAAGGCGAGGCCATGGCAATGACGATAAAAAGGGTAAGGATGGCTCCGGCAAAGGCAAACAGGGGAACGGACACCACCGCCTTTCCCATGCCGAAGAGAAGGGCCACGGCAGCTCCGAAGGCAGCCCCCGATGAAACCCCAAGGGTGTACGGATCGGCCAAAGGATTAAGAAGGATGTTCTGGTAAACAGCCCCGGCCACAGCAAGCCCCGCCCCTGCGGCAGCCGCCGTCAGGATGCGCGGAAGCCTGACTTCCCATACCATCACGCGGGCCGTTTCAGCGGCCGTGCTCTGCCCTTCGGCCCCGGTTATCCCATGCCAGAGAGCGGTGAGCACCTCACCAAAGGAGAACTCCACAAACCCCAGGCGGGCTGAAAGGAGCACCGCCCCGAACAGAAGTGCGCACAGGCACAGCAACCCGCCCAGCCCTTTGGCAAAGGCCGGAAGGTCTCCCGGTTTTCTGATCTGTTCTGTGGCGATGGTCATCGGTGGTATCCTTGAAAAAAACTTGCCTCCGGAGGCGAGGTGAGCCACCTCGAAAGCAGTTTGCCGCTGCGCTTTGCCCCTCGTTCCTCGGGTCAAATCGCAGCGGCGTACATATCGGGGTTTCCCCTGGGTAGTGGGGCTACTTCACAGTATGGACAGTGACAGCGTCCACAGCGTGCCTGGCGTAGAGCTTCGCCCAAGCGGGGTTCTCGCCGAGGCCTTTGAGCTCGCACGTCACCTTGATGCCCATTTTTTCAAAAATGGTCTTCCAGGCATCGTCTTCATCCCCTGCCATGTCGTTGCGGGCATGGTCGCCGGCAACCACCATGAAGGGCTTCATGTATACCTTTTTCACACTCATGTGCTTCAGGGCCATTTCAACCTCTTCGAGGCCGGGGTACCCTTCCACGTTGCCCACGATGGTGGTGACCTCGGGGTACATCTTGTTCATGGCTTTTTCAAACTCAGCGTACATACTGGTGGGGAAGATATCGTTTCCATGCCCCATGTAGACGAGAACTGCGCCCATTTTTTTGGCTTTTGCCACATCACCGGAAAGAGTCTTGGCGGCTTCTTCGATGTCTTCATGGTACTCGGGGTGAAGACCGGCTTTGCCGAGGGCGGGTCGACCGAGCCTCATGAACGAAAAGGGCTTCCACTTGGCGCGGAGGGTCTCGATTCCGGCCACGGCATCGACATAGGCTTCCAGGTCAAGGTACTCCTCCCCGGCGTAGATGTGAGTGGTCTGTACCACCACGCGCTTTTTGCCCTCTTCCTGAAGCTCGCCAAATGTCGCCAGGGGTCCCTTCACTTCATAAAGCCATGCCGGCGTATCGGGGTTTGCCTTTTTCCAGGCGGTGTCATCTGCGCGCTTGCGCCAGATACCCCGAATGATGTTGGATGTGAAGGCATGCTTGATCTCTGCCTCGGGAAACTCTTTTCTCATCTCTTTGTCGATGGTCAAAATAGCCTTCAGGGCTTCGGGGTAACTGGTTCCGAAGCTTGCAATCACCACGGCGTCCACGTCCTGGCGTGCGGTCGAAGCCGCTGCATGGGAAACTCCAAAAAGGGTCATCAGGGCCAGGCTCAGAATCCAGACTGTCACTTTTTTCATCGTCATACCTTTTACGTTGGGTGTGTTGAAACAATCAGTTCAGGTGTTGAGGCAAGGCCGTCAACACACAACGAAAAAAAAGGGCTGCACCCTGTTTGCTTGGCCCTCTCACCACGCTGAAGCTCCCCGTCCATCGCAGGGACCCAGCCACCATCAAAACAAGATGGTGGAAAGACAGCGTCTCATGCCGGGCAGGTCTTCTGACTTCCGGATCATCCCGTGCAAGGCTGCCTTCCCATCGTGAACCGTCTCCGTGAAAGGTGTGGAGACGACCGACAGTGACGTTTTCATGATGGCGTCGCAAATAGCGTCGTACCATCATGGCCTGCACAGTTCCCGGTTACAGCGGCGGGACCGTTCCCGATCTTCACGGGATTCCCTTCCTGCGTGTTGCAAGACCCCACTTAAGGGGACCCGGTCACGTGTTCGCCCTGAGAACCGGGATCAAAGACCTCAACAGGTTTCCAGGGTAAAAAACAAAAAATCCCCACACATGCTTTTTTGAGCATGTATGGGGATTCCGAATTCAATCCTCAATGGCGGACGCACCCTTTACCACGGCAGTACGTCACTCTATATGATGGGTCCTCGTGTTCCTGCAGCCTCTTTTTTTGAGACTGCCCTCACTGCCTGTAAAGACAATGGGGCATCGTGAATTAACCCGTCCACGAGACATCATATAGCACCTGGCAGGTCTTCTGACTTCCGGATCAACCGCCTTCTCGCGCCTTCCCCTCTTTATTCGAGCCGGTTGTCCCGCACGTATCAAGAAAGTGGCGTTGTTGCGATAAGCGTCCCCGGTTACAGCGGCGGGCCCGTCTCCGATTTTCACGGCGTTCCCTATTAAGCAATACTGCACCAAGCATCAGGCGTGATCCTAAGCCACACCTTTGCGGTTGTCAAGCCAATCTAAGCCTGTTTGCTCATTCCCTGCCCGCTGGTCATACCCCACAAGACATGAGGCACAAACAACAGACAGAGAAAGAGACAATTAACCCACCAGAAAGATTACTATTCAGCCAAGCCAGGCGCTTCTTTGGCGGCTTTCATTCCGGAGGCCTTGAGAAGGAAGATGGCGAGCACGGTCACGGCAGTTCCGACACCTATATAAGTCGAGGTGCCGATGGCCATGCCAAACCCGATCTTGGCCTGCAGGATAAAGGTGACCACCACAGAGGTCATGAAGGTCGCGGGAAGGCAAGCGATCCAGTGATTTTTCGCTTCCTTGGCGAGGAACACAGCTGCGGACCAGAGCACCAGAGTGGCCAGGGCCTGGTTGGAGAAACCGAAGTAACGCCAGATGATGCCGAAGTTCTGCTTGGAGATGATGAAACCGAGGACAAAAAGAGGCACGGCGATCATGAGACGCTTGACGGCAACCGACTGGTTCACCTTGAAAGTCTCCGCAAGAATCAGACGGGTGCTTCGGAAGGCCGTATCACCACTGGTGATGGGAAGAACAATCACGCCAAGAACTGCCAGGAAGCCACCGACGGGGCCGAGCAGGGCGTTGGAGACCTCAGAAACTACCGCTGAGGGAGAACCGGCTGCGATCACAGCATTCAGGGCTTCGGGAGACTTGTAGAAGGAGAGTCCCACGGTGGCCCAGATAAGGCCGATGATGCCTTCAAGGATCATGGCGCCGTAGAAGACAGCGCGACCGTCCTTCTCATTTTTGACACAACGGGCCATCAAGGGAGACTGGGTGGAGTGAAAACCGCTGATGGCACCACAAGAGAGGGTGATAAACAGCAGGGGCCAGATAGGCTTGTCTGCGGGATGTGCGCTGGTGGTAACGTCCAGGTTGGGAAGAATCTCGTAACCGCCGAACATCAGCGCCACAACCGTAGCGACCGTGGTAATCAGAAGAAGCGCGCCCAGAAGGGGGTAGATCTTACCAATCACCTTGTCGATGGGAAGAATGGTGGCGAGAAAGTAGTACCCGAAGATGGCAAAGATAAAGATCTGGGTGTTCACACCGGTGAGGCCGGTGAGGAGCTTGGCGGGGGCAAGGACAAAAATCACGCCCACCAGCATCAGAAGAATCACGGAAAAGATTCGCATGGCCTGACGGGCAGGCATGCCGAGGAAATCACCCACCACCTCGGGGATGCTGCCGCCGCGGTTGCGGATGGAGAGCATGCCGGAGAAATAGTCGTGAACAGCACCGGCGAAGATACAGCCGATGACGATCCAGACCAGGGCCACCGGTCCGTAGAGGGCGCCCAAAATGGGGCCGAAAATGGGTCCGATCCCCGCAATATCGAGGACCTGAATAAAAAGAACCTTCCACTTGGGCAGGGGCATGTAATCCACGCCGTCCTCAAGTTCGTAGGCAGGGGTCCTTCGGGAGCCGTCCGCTCCGAAGGTTTTCTCAACAAAGGTACCGTAGGTGAAGTACCCGAGAATCAGTGCAGCAACGCACGCAAAAAAAGTCAGCATAATAAAAAACCTCCATGACAAAACGCATTATAGCCCCAAGCAGGGCCTCCTCTCTTTTCTGTGCTTTTTTACAAAGAAAACCGGGAGATCAACCACCCCTGTTTGAGGTGATGTCGTTTTTGGA
Source organism: Desulfolunaceae bacterium (assembly GCA_942491485.1). Classification (GTDB taxonomy): domain Bacteria; phylum Desulfobacterota; class Desulfobacteria; order Desulfobacterales; family Desulfolunaceae; genus Desulfoluna. The sequence goes on from CALOAX010000002.1 coordinate 336,006, forward strand.
GGATGGAATGCACCAGGGGTGGGCCGAAACGCATCGGTGCCAAAAATCACTCGCAAATGCTCAGTTCCTGAAGAGCTCGGGAACGAGGGCAAAGGAACATTCTTGAACCTGCTTTTGAGGTATTTTTGCCTAAGTGGCTTCACCACCTGAGACACAGAGGTTATAGCCGGTACTGCCGACTCAAAAGCCTTTGGAACTGGAGACTCTGTTTGTGTCAACCACCAGCACTGGAATCGGGCGAAGCCCGAGCCGAACGCCCTTGCGATTTGGTCCGAGGAACGAGGGGCAAATCGCGAGGGCTACCAGCTTTCAAGGTGGCCCACCTTGCCGCCGGAGGCGTTCAGCCACGAATCAAGGCTGCGCCGAGGGGTGGTTGCGGGGAATGGAGAAAGTGACCTCCGTCCCCTGCCCCTGGACACTTTGGATGACCATGCGGCAGGCCGGGCCGTAAATCCTGCGAAGCCTGTGGATGGTATTGCGCACCCCGACGCCCTCGCTGACCGCGGCCAGCTCTTCTGGGTTGTAGAGGCGATTCACGGTCTCTTCGGGCATCCCCATGCCGTCGTCTGTAACGCAGACCTTCAAAAGGTCCTCTTCACGATTGATGGAGACTGTGACGGTGCCGCCCTTCTCTTTGGGCGTGATTCCGTGTTTGACGGCATTTTCCACCACCGGCTGAATCACCAGGGAGGGAATGGGCCAGTTGTCGCAACCTTCGCCGACGTCGAGACGGTACTTCACCCTCTTTCCGAATCGAGCCTGCTCGATGGCCAGGTAGGCCTCCACCTGCTCCAGCTCTTCCTTGACCGTAATGTAGCCCTTGCTCTGATCCAGGTTTCTGCGCATGTAACTGGAGAGATCGAGGATCAGCTCCCGGGCGCGATCCGGCCGGGTTCGACAGAAGCTGGCGATGGTGTTGAGGGAGTTGAAGAGAAAATGAGGGTTGATCTGGGCCTGAAGCCGCCTGATCTCGGCATAAGCCAGCATCCGTGCCTTGATCTGAATATCTTCCAGCTCCAGTTGCGTCGAAAAGAGAACAGCGAGCCCCTTGACCGTTTGAAAGTGAACCCGGTCCAGGGGTTTTGCACGGGTTCCGTAGAACTTAAGGGTCCCCACAATGGTATCCCCTTTTTTCAGGGGAACGATGATGCCGTGGTGAAAGGGACAAAGGGCATGGGGGCAGGCGATCTCACGCCGCGTGTGCCGGAACAGAGGCAACCCGTCATCCAGAACCAGTCGGGTGGCGGCGGTGCGGATGGGCTCTCCGACGATGTGATGGTCGGCCCCCTCGCCCATATGGGCCAGCACATGGGTGGTGTCGGTAATGGCCACTGCGGCCACATCCACGTACCGGAAAATAATCTCCGCCGTCTTTTTAGCGGAGCCGGCCCCGAGTCCTGAACGAAGATACCCCACCGTCAGGTTGGCGATGCCCAGGATTTGCTGCACCTGGCGAGACTCCCGCTGTTCGCGTTCCCGAAACAACCCTTTGATCAGCTCCACAAAAAAAGCGGCCCCTACGGAGTTCACCAGAATCATGGGAACTGCAATGAGCTGCACCAGGTCCACCGCTTCGGAAAAGGGCTTGGCAAACAGAAGCACCAGCCCCATGTGCATGGACTCCCCCGCCACACCAAGGCCGAAGGCCACCCTCCAGTTCATCACCCGCGAGCCGTACCATCCTGCCAGAAGCCCCGCGGCGACCCCTTCAAGAAGGGTGGCCGTGGCACAAGGCGCCGAAGTAAACCCGCCGATATCGATGAGGAACCGATGACCGCCCGCAATCAACCCGGCGCCGATGCCCACCCAGGGGCCGCCGAACAGCCCCCCGGTCACCACCGCCATGGCCCGCAAGTTGGCAAAGGCGTCATGCACCGGGCCAAACCCGTAATTCCCCAATATGGCGAACAGACCGAAAAAGACGGTCAAGACAGCCTTTTCCACCCAGGGGTGCTTCCCGAGAAAGGTCTTGCCCGCAGCCCCCATGTTCAAAATGAGAAACGCCGCAGCCACCGTAAGGCCCAGGTGCTCAATGAGGGTAATCAACAAATGTGCAATGGAAACGTCCAACGATATTCATCTCCGTTTTTTCTGATAAAGCAACGCCTCCGGCGGCGAGGTGTGCCACCTCGAAAGCAGTTTGCGAATGCTCCTGGCCTTCGTTCCTCAGGCCCGTCACATTCCCTGACGGGCTGCGCCCGTAAACAACGGTAGTGATAGTGCAACCGCACATTGTACCCACAACCCGCCGAAGCTTGTGCCAAAAGGGTTATCGCCACCCCCTCGCACCTGGTGAGCGCCAGCGAACCGGGTGCAACCTGGGGTCCAGGGGGTCACCCCCTGGCCGCCGGAGGCAATCTTTCTGTCCTTCCTCTGCGCATAAAGCCTATCTGGCTCATCATACAACGTAAACCGCCCTCGGTGCAGGGGCCAGACATCTATCATGGTTGGTCGAATTTGGGGGATGCAGGAGCTGTTTGGCAGGGTGAAACGCAGAAGAGATCAAATGCCCAGGTGTTCCTTGAGCCCTTTTACCCGGTTGCGGCTCACCACCACTTCGTTTGCAGCGGCGTCATCCATGACGAGGAGGTACTTGCCGTTATACCAGCTTGTCACTTCCCGGATGTGTTTAAGGTTCACAAGGCTGGCGCGGTGCACGCGGTAGAAGGGAAACTCTGTGACCAACTCTTCAAGGCGGTCCAGGGTGGGTGCGTTGTGGGAGATGTAGTCGCCATCGTGGGTGTATACCCGCACCCGTTTTTCTTCGGCTTTGCAGAAGGTCACCTCATCGGGGTCCAGGAGAAGGAGGCGTCCCTGGCTCTCCACCGAAAGACGAACCACGTGGTGCTGCTGGGCTCCGAGGGCCTCAAGGAGCCTTGTCACGTCACCCGGTGCGTGGCTGGATTCAGCCTCCAGCCGTTCCCGGGCCCGCCGGACCCCTGTGGCCACCCGTTTGGAAGAGAAGGGCTTGAGGATGTAATCCACAGCCTGCTCTTCAAAGGCTTTCACTGCATACTGATCGTAGGCCGTGCAGAAGATGAACAAAGGGGGCCGGGTGTCACCTGCGCAGGCCTCGATGACGTGAAACCCGGTGTGACCCGGCATGTTGATGTCCAGAAAGACCAGGTCCGGTTTCAGGGTGCCGATCTTCTCCACCGCCTCATTGGCAGAGTTGGCTTCGCCCACCACCGTCACATCCGGCAATTCCGACAAAAGGAAGACAAGCTCTTCCACAGCGGGTTGCTCATCGTCCACCACCAGGCACCGAATATTCATACCATCTCCCCCTCGTTAATCCCAAGACCACCCAACATCATTATATATACATCGCAGAGGCAACACGTCAAACACCCAGTTTCGCAAGCGTTTTCAGCCCTCGCTCAAGACCCGGTTCATCCGTCCCTGGCCGTACCCTTCAAGGTCAGCGGCCACATGGAGGTACCCTGCCCCCCTCACCGCCGTTACCACCTGATCCATCCGATCCTCGGCAAAAAGTCGTTTCAGGTCGTCCCGGGAAAACTCGATCCGCGCCACGCTATCGTGGTGCCTTACGCGAAACTGGAGAAAGCCGAGGTCGTACAACGCATTTTCCGCCGCCTCGATCATGGCAAGCTTTTCCCCGGTGATGGGCTCCCCATAGGGTATCCGGGTCGCCAGACAGCTCATGGCGGGCTTGTGGGCCACGGCAAGCCCGAAGATCTCCGCCAGCTCCCGAATATCGGCCTTAAACAGGCCCGCCTCGACCATGGGCGCCTTGATGCCGAGTTCTTCAGCCGCCTTCAGGCCCGGACGGTAATCTTTCAGGTCATCACAATTCACGCCATGCACTACATTGCTCACCCCGATAGATGAAACGTCTTTACTCATTTGCATAAACATACGCCGTTTACAGTGATAACAACGCATCGCTGTATTCTCTACAAACCCGTAGTCTTCCATCATGCCGGGATCACAAACAATATGACGAACACCCTGCGACTCTGCGTACTGTATTGCCGCCTCGATTTCACGTCTTGAATGGACAGGTGAGTCCGAAGTGATGGCCACAACGTTCCGTCCGAGGGCATCCACAGCAGCTTTCAAAAGAAGAGTACTGTCCACTCCGCCGGAAAACGCCACCGCGATGTAATCGTATGTTTTCAAGAGACTTACGAGTGATTCGTATTTTATCAAGCAGATTTTCACGTCGTCTTTAACTTCCACCAAAATGGTTTACAATTGAGTGTATATTATTATATAGATGTGCGTTAACAAGTAGAAAATAACCAGTTGGCATCATATTATAAATAATTGAGATTTTCAAAGGTGATCACATGGCGAAGGAAACCGTAAAGAACTCAACCGACGCGGCCAAAGAGGCCGCTGCCAAGGATGGGTCTCCTAAGGAGGAGAAAAAGGCAACGGCAAAAAAGACCACCACCAAGAAAGCTCCCAAGTCTAAAAAAGCCGTAAAGAAAGCTGCTGCGACCAAAAAGAAAAACAAAGAAAAAGCGATTAAGGACGAGGCAAAGGTAGAGACTACCGATACCGTTGAGACCAAGCCGCCCGCCGCAAAAAAAGCAGCTGCCAAAAAGGCCCCGGCCAAAAAAGATGATGCCAAGGCAAAAGCTGAGGAAGAGGCACGACTGAAAGCCGAAGCGGAAGCAAAGGCAAAAGCCGAGGAAGAGGCACGACTCAAGGCCGAAGCCGAAGCAAAGGCAAAAGCCGAGGAAGAGGCCCGACTGAAAACGGAAGCCGAAGCAAAGGCTAAAGCCGAGGAAGAGGCCCGAATCAAGGCTGAAGAAGAAGCAAAGGCCAAAGCCGAGGAAGAGGCACGACTGAAAGCAGAAGCCGAAGCCAAGGCCAAAGCCGAGGAAGAGGCTCGCCTGAAAGCGGAAGCAGAAGCAAAGGCAAAAGCCGAGGAAGAGGCCCGACTGAAAGCAGAAGCCGAAGCCAAGGCAAAAGCCGAGGAAGAGGCTCGCCTGAAAGCGGAAGCAGAAGCAAAGGCAAAAGCCGAGGAAGAGGCCCGACTTAAAGCAGAAGCCGAAGCCAAGGCAAAAGCCGAGGAAGAGGCCCGAATCAAGGCTGAAGAAGAAGCAAAGGCAAAAGCCGAGGAAGAAGCCCGACTGAAAGCAGAAGCTGAAGCCAAGGCAAAGGCCGAGGAAGAAGCCCGGATCAAGGCTGAAGAAGAAGCCAAGGCAAAAGCCGAGGAAGAGGCCCGACTCAAAGCGGAAGCTGAAGTCAAACGTCAGGCCGAGCTTGACGCCAAGGTAAAAGCCGAAACCAAAGCCCGTCTTCAGGCCGCGGATGAAGCGTGCAGCAAAGCTGAAGAAGAGGCAAGACTCCAGGCAGAAGCCGATGAGAAACTTCAGGCGGAAGCCAGAAAGAAATCCACCCTCAAGAAAACCGTCGCGGCAGCCTGCATCTTCGGCACCCTCGTTCTGGCTCTTGTTTTCTCCAGCTTCTCTAACTCATCCAACTACTTCGTCAACGTGAAGAAGCACTCCACTCAGATCTACAAGGGTATATTCTCACCCACCGGCAAAGACCTCATGATCACGATTCCTTCTGCCGTGACCCTGGACACCGTTAAAGAGACCTACACTCTCGAGGAAGTGAAGCCCCTGATCTTCGGCCACCACATGGCCCAGGCCGAGGCATTCCATTCCGAAGGAAGTGTTCCGAACATGGATGCCATCATCGCATCCTACGAAAAAGCTGTGGAATTCGCCCCCGGCCCCGAAGAGCGGAGCGAAGCCCTCAAGCAGCTCAAAGCGGCCAAGTCCGTTGCTGAGGCGATAAAATAGCACCTGCACAATCTTTCAGCGCCCCTTCCCCGAAGGGGCGCTGAGCCCTTCCAAGCACCTCCTTGCCCTGCAAAGCCAACCAGCCCCCTTAAATCCATGCCCCCCAGAGTTAGGACCGGCGCAACAATAAAACAGACAAAAAGCGATGCCTCCGGCCAAAGTCAACCCGAATTCAGCTGACGTCATGGTTCAACCTTTTATAAAAAAACCATGAAGTGCATGAAGTGCCCTTCGGGCTGCATGAAGGAACTTGGATAACCTCTTCGATTATTCACGGGCGTAGCCCGTCCGCAGATGTGACGTACCCGAGGAACGAGGGTTCGGAGCATTTGCGAGCCTGGAATCCAAGGGCTCAGCCCTTGGCCGCCGGAGGCACTGCTTTTTGCGTTCACACCCTGCCCAAGCGGCTCTTAAGCTGCCCCATCCAGACCTTGACACCCCATCGATATCACGAGATATTATGAGGACATCCCCTCTCTGATATCTCCCCAGTGCCATAGATCACTCCATGCAATTGATGCTTTAAGCACCGCCATGTTTCAAAGCCAAGGAGACCCCGATGCCACATCAAGCCCAACGAATTCTTATCGCTTTGGATGGATCCGGCCAGGCCCTTAAAGCGGCAGAATATGCCGCGAATATCATGAAGCCGGAGACAAGTGACGTCACCCTCTTTCTGGTGGAGAGCCCAATTCCTGAGTCCCTGTGGGACAGCCAACCCGAGGAGACAAACGTCTTTGAAAGCCCCATGGCCAACGGCTGGTGGGAAGAACAGCTTGAAGCAAACCGAAAGAGCCTGGAGACTGCCCGAAAAACATTTCTGGAGGCAGGGTTCCCCGACGCATCGGTGCATGTAAAGATTGCCCCCCGGGAGGCCGGCATCGCCCGGGACATCATCAAAGAATCCAAAAAAGGCTACGACCTAGTCGTTGCCGGACGCGTCGGCCACAGCATCCACACCGGCGCAACCTTAGGGAACTGCGCCAGGAAACTGGTGTCGGCTCTTTCCCATACCTCCCTTGTCATCGTGGGCGGCCAGCCTGACGATGGCAGCATCCTCATTGGCTTTGACGCCTCCAAAGGCTCTAAACGCTGCATGCGCATGGCAGAGAGGTTGATCACCCGTACAATCGAACGAATCCACCTCTGCTACGTGTCCCGTTCCCTCAACATCATGAGCGGCGCCATAGACCCCTTTGAGTCCTCACTGGGCATTCCCCAGATGGTGGAACAGGAACACCAGATCGGCCAACGGAACCGCATGCTCCCAATCTTAAAGTCAGCCGAAGAACAGCTCCGACAAAGCGGCTTTCCAAAGACAGCCGTGGCCTCCATGATCATGAAATCCTACCTGAGCCGATCCGAAGGGCTCGCCACCGAATCCCAGGACAGAGGGTACAGCACCATCATGGTGGGACGACGCGGCCACTCCATCGTGGAAGAGTTCTTCCTGGGCCGGGTGGGGGAAAAGCTGGTGCAGCTGGCAGAAGACATGGCAGTGTGGATTGTTCATTAAAAACAGTGCCTCCGGCGGCCAGGTGGGGCACCTGGAAACCTTATGGCGAATGCGTGGAGGTCGCTGTACTGCAATCACCTTTGAGGCATTCGCGAGGAGTGTAAAAGATTGTGATCGTTCTTGAGAAGAGACCTGTTTCATTTCTTGCGTATGAACCCGGCGGTTAAACGCATGGATGTCGAAGGGCACGATCACCCCGACAATGTTGACATCTCTTTCCCCTGCTGTTTTGTATATTAAGTTGCCGGATTGATAACGATAGTTTCCTGATTTCGTCTTCCCCGCCATTCCGGGTGGCCTGAATTGTCAGATAAGCCTTTATGGTGTGGTTTTTGGGCGTGATGGCAGGTCGAGTGACCGGGGATCCATGGTTGCAAGGTAACGCCGGTGACTCCTTTTTTTGACGGGTGACTTTCACCGGAATCACTCCGGTGGCGAGGGTGGCAAAGCCACATTAAGCAAAAACCCCACGAAAGCTGGTTGCCGATAATTACGAGTATCTTAGAGATTTCCCACCACGAAGGACATGAGGAGCACGAAGGCGGCCTCGCCGATAAAAACACGTCCTTGGTTTTCTTCGTGCCCTTCATGCTCTTCATGGTTCATACGTTTATTTAAAGCCCCCCAGCCCACCAGAAGTGGCGGAACCGCCGCATCACAAACCACACCCATAAAAGGCTCCCGCTGTTTGCCCCCAAGATTCTAAGCACTTCCGAACGGCCAGCATCAGCCGTTCAAAAATCTTCTCAAAGTGATTGACGGACGCATGAAATGTCATTACTATGCTTTCCACATGAGCGGGAATAACTCAGTGGTAGAGTGTCAGCTTCCCAAGCTGAACGTCGCGGGTTCAAGTCCCGTTTCCCGCTCCAAAAGCAAAAGCTATCAAATCAGCTTATTAGATTTGTTATAAAGCACCTTTTTAAAGCAATGTGGCGTAAAATGTGGAAGTTTTACGAAGAGCCACGCTTTTATAAGAGGTGCTTTTTTGCGTACATGCTTTCGAACTTGCCTCCGTCATCCTTTTTGAGCGCCGGAATAAACCGGGCATACACCGTGTAGACCATCGTTAAATCGGTGTGCCCCAACGTTTTGGCAACCCACCCAGGCTGCTCTCCTGCGGCCAGGGCCCATGACGCAAAGGTATGCCGTATTTCATACATGCGCCGATGAGGCAGATTCGCCCTTTTCATGGCCCTTCCCCAGAGCTGACTCATCTTCACCTGGCTGATGGGTTTTCCGTTGTTGTTAAGAAACACATACTCGCTCTTAAGATGGGCCGTGAGTTTTTTCTGACGTTCCAGAATCTCCCGCATGGCTGGCCTGATCTCGATGCTTCGCCGGCTGCTTTCCGTCTTCAAGTCTTCCTTTTCATAGCCCAGGACCCGGCTTAGTTCGACCTCGATGTACTCCGCATCAATGGCCGACCACTTCAGTGCAACCTGTTCCGAAGGTCTCAGCCCTGTGTTCACCGCAAATTCAAAGTAGGGCTTGTACCAGGGACTGATCGCCCCCATCACCTGAATCCAATCTTCAAACGTAAAGGGGTTCACCTTCGGCTTTTTCCGCTTTGGCATCTTCAGCGCAATGAATGGGTCCGGCATGGCCCAATCATACTCTGAAAAAGCGTCAGCGGTGATGGCCCGAAGTGGGATGAAGACATTTTTTATGGTATTGGCTGCAAGTGGTTTCCCATACCTGCTTCGTGAGCCCATCAGATGAGCCAGAAACTTCTTCATGGTCATGATCTTAAACTCTGAAAAAGGCATCTCAGCGAAATACGGCAAGAGGTAGAAGTCCGCGATCTTCTGGTAGTCACGGATTTTCCCGACGCTCATGCCGGGCTTCATCTCCTTCATCCACGTTTCAAAGTAGCTGCCGAAGGTGATCTCCTCCGGGGTTGTTTTCAGGGTGCGCCCCTCCAGCAGGGTGAAGTGCTCCTTTTTCTTGCTGTAAGGGAAGGTGTAGCCAAACTCGAACGTCCCCTCTTCGATTTCAAAGTGAATCTTGTCAAGAAAGAGACGCAGCTTTCGCCTGTTCTCCGGAGAGTCGGCAAGTCCGGAGGGCTCCCTCACCCTTTCGTTCTTGTAAAAGAAATAGACGTAGAGTTTCCCGCCCCGGTCATAAACAGAGCCCTTTTTGTTGTGGTTGAGCTTGTCTCGCTTCCAGGCTTTCTTTTTCTGCCCTGGGAAGTCGATCAAAACAGCTTCATTTCCTGTCATGGCTTATTTTCCTTTCGTGCACCTCCTTTCATCTGTATCAGCATGACGATACAACAAGTTGAGGAGGGACTCCAAATCATAAATTGATGAGACAGCCTTGTGGCTTCGGGATGTTTTTGGTTCTTTTTTTAGGCGGCTCGGGCGGTGCATGGAGTTTCTCCTTGATGGCAGGCCAATAAAAAAGAAGGATGCCGCCGAACTTTACCACCTCAACACCTTTTTTGAATTTGCCATCACAATTCCAGTTGAGGATGGTTTTGTAGCTCTTCAGGCGGAAAACTTCGGCCAGCTCTTCTGCCGTGAGGTAATCTTTCTTCAGCTCTCCAACCAGTTTCTCGTTGATTCGCGCCATCACACTCCCCCTTAATCTCTCACGCTCATGGGATCTTTGAGGATCTCATCCATGGCTTCTTTCATTGCTTTCTTTGTGGTGTGCCTGCTGACCAGCTTCCAGCTCCCCGTGGGGGAGAGCTCTTTGATCAGCTTTTCGTGTTCCGGTGCCCGAAAGAGCCGGAACCCGGCATCGATGAGCTTTCCCCGACACGTTCCTGTGAGGTGCAACCCCTCTTCGGGGTCTTGCCCCCCTCCCCCGATATTCGTGTCCATGCCCATGGACGGAAGCGTTTCAATCTCAGCTTTCAAATCACGTAGCGCCATGATAAGGGCGATGGCGTCTGTCGATTTGCCCTCCGATAGGCTCACCTTTCGGATCTCGCCGGTCATCTTCTTTACCTGGACGCTCATTTTAGCCACGTTGGAATGTCTCGGCTTATCCGCCTTGTTTTTTCTATGACCTATGACCTGATTAAATGCCTCTTCCATAGCCTCCGGAGTCTCCATCCGAGCAACCTTGATCAGCTTACGCTTGGCAATGTCTACGCGTAGACACTCCTCTTTGATCGCTGCCGGCAACTTAATCAGACTCAGGGTCTCGGTGATGTTGTTGCGGGATTTGCCCACCACTTTTGCCAGCTCCTGGTGGGTGTACCCAAACTCCCTTTGCATCCGGGCGTAGGCTTCGGCCTCTTCCAGGGGCGTGAGGTCCGAACGGAGCATGTTGCCGATGAGGGCCACTTCGGCCGGGTTACCTGTGGTGACATAGCAGGGCACCGTTTTCTTGCAGGCAAGCTTGGCAGCTCTCCATCGCCTCTCGCCGTCTCCGATGAAATACTCTCCATTCTCAATGAAGATGCATAAGGGAAGAAGAATGCCATGGGCATAGATCGAATCCCCCAAGGCACTCAGTTCCTCTTGGTTGAAGACCTGCCGTGGCTGGTACGGGTTTGGCTTCAATTCATCCACCGGCACGTTTAAAAACATCCCCTGAGCCGGTTGGGCCTGAGGCACTGCCATCGCGTTGGGGGAATCTTCAGCGAACACATCGACCAATTTCACCTTCTTGCCTGCACCAAGCTTTTTCATAAGGCCAGGTACTCCTCGGTCAGACTGGCGTAATCCTCAGCACCAACTCCCTTGGGGGCAAACTCGAAAATGCTCTGCTGCTCGATTGAAGCCTGGCGCAGGGACTCTCGCCTTCGGATCTTGGTCTCCAGAAGAATCTCTTTATAATGGTGCAATTGATCTTCGGCCCACTCATTGGTCCTGGTGGTCCGGCTTTGATACATGGTGACAAGAAGCCGGACAGTCTTTCCCGTCATCCCGATTTGTTGAATCTTCTCGCAAATGTTGGCAATTCCCCCAATGGAGAAGCTCCCATAGTCGCAAGGGATCAACACATGGGTTGCCGCCACCAGGGCGTTGACCGTAAGGAGGCCAAGGGAAGGCGAGCAGTCCAGGATCACATGATCATAATCCAGGCCATGAAGGGCCTTTGTCAGGCGGGACTCTGAGAAGAGTTCCGGAATCAAGAGGTCCTCTGCCCTTTTTAAGGTCTCATCCGCCGGAACAAGATCAACAAAACCATTGCAGCCGACCACATCCCGTACCACTGCCTCTGAGATCCCCACCTCCTGATGAAGCACATGGCTGGTATTATATTCGCAGCCACCGGCAAAGACTCCAGCGGCGCTTGTGAGATTCGCCTGGGGATCGAGGTCGATCAAGAGAACCCGCCCTCCTTTTTGTGCGAGTCCGGCGGCAAGGTTGATGGAGGTGGTGGTTTTGCCCACGCCTCCTTTTTGGTTTGCGATGCAGGTAATGTTCATTGTTACTGCTCTCCGTCTTTTTTGGTTCAGCATCAGTAGGTGAAGCTTAAAATGATATATAGTCCAAACCAGATACCGAATTCAAAATATAGATTCAGAATCTATATGTCAATAACCAAAATAGATGTACCCATATTGAGAGAGATGCGCTGAAGAGTGTTTTTTGCAAAGGGGCCTTGTATAAAGTGCATGAATTGCTAAGTTCATTTTTATGAAAACTACAGCATATGAGAAATGGCTCTTTTGTTTTATCGAGCTGCTAAAAAAAGAAGGAAGGGGTTCCCAGGCCAGAATTGCGAGGCTTACAAAGAAGACAACTAAACATGTCAATGATATCGTGAAGGGGAGAAGGCGAGCATCCCTAAACCTTCAGGAGCAAATAGCACATATTTTTGGTCTTTCTTATGCTGATATGCTTCAGGTTGATACTGCCAAGCATGAGATGGAGCCATTCCCCAAATACATGGATATTATGTCATTGCCTTTAGAAGATCGTGCATGGGCAATCATCCAACTGGCAGCAGAAAAGCATGGGGTGATAGGACTTTTGTCACTGGAAGATGCCCGAAAGAAAAATGCAAAACCTCTATTAATCAAAGAGTTTTTGAATGGACAGCTCAATGAAGAGGGCTTTTACAATAAATCCTGTGACTTTTTTGAAGGAGTTGCAGCGAGGGCTCAAGGCGAGTTGTCTAAGCAAGGTTTTTAAGCGTTAATGCTAATCGTCTGCCAAACAATATATATCGATATCTAAATGGGCTCCAATATCACTTATTATTTTAATCTTATCTCTATCAAAGTGAAGACTTGGATTACAGGAATTATATGCGTACTGAACGATGGATAATTCACCATCACATGTTAATAGTACTGATTTCAAAGTGTCTTTAATCGGTATTATGATATTATCTAAAAATTCATCGAATTGATCTGATATCCATGTATCATCTCTTTTAGTTACTCGATACTCCCAGTAGTTATACTCCCATACCTTTTCAATTCTATTACCTTTTGGCCCGACATAATATATTTGGCCTTTGGTTGCTGTCTTCGTGGGCTTAAGCCCAAGTTTTAAGGAGAGCTCTTCGGGAGGACAAGTAAACTCAGAGAGTTTTAAAGAAGTATGATTTTCGTCAACATTCATTAATTCACCATAAACCGTCTAAAACCAGCCACATAAAACAATGCGCAAGTACTGAACTATATGTCCCTAACCAAACGAAACCCTGTAAGGTGATTTCGGCTGGCTTGATAAGCAAAAGCGCAATACCCCGACAAAAGTACCCTCACGTGATTACCCCATGATCCGCCCCGAGTAACTCTAAGAGACGTATCTTTAGTCTCCAAGGGATCTACAACTGATTGTGTTTTGTCCGATCTCTTCGAAAATGAGTCTTGGCACCACTCAGCGACATTGCCATGCATTTCATAGAGGCCATAATTATTTGGAGGAAATGTCTTTACTGGAACTGTTGTAAATCTATTTAAGCAGTCCTTGCAGGGCTTTACCGACGAACCTCTCACCCTTGTTGATGTTGCCCTATTGTATGAGCCTTCATCACACCCTGTTATTTGCAAATCACCAAAAAAATTGGCTTTCTTATAGGAAAGACAGTTACCGAAATAAAAATTGGTATCTGTTCCTGCTCTGCAAGCAAATTCCCATTCAGCTTCAGTTGGAAGGCGGTATTTGTCTGTACCTTCTATGGAGTTTAGTTTCTCAATAAATTTTTGAACATCATCCCAGGAAACAGTTTCAACAGGGCAGTCACCATCACAGTCACCAAATGATGAGGGGGTATCCCCCATGACGGCTTTCCATTGTGCTTGTGTTACTTCTGTGTTCTGGATGTAAAATCCTTTTGTTAATTTCACATGATGTTTTGGGGTTTTACCCATTTTGGATATTGTTCCTAAGTATGCATCATTCGGAGAAAGCCCCATTTCAAATTCCCCAGGGGGGATTTTCATGAATTCAATACCCATGGAATTTTTAAAATCAACTGCGATAGGAGTGTTGGTCGGAAGTGTTGCGCATCCTGAAACAAAGAGTGTTGAAGCGCATAGAATACAGGCCATAATCCGTATGTATTTCATATACAATCCGCTTTCCTCTGAGATATTAAAATGTATTATTCGTTCATTTCGAAAAACGTATACCCAACCCCACCTGTTCTCCGCCACCACTTTACCTTCATTATGCTATTAACAAATATTTTGGGCTCTGAATTAGAACTTCGGTCTAAAGCGTCCAATAAATCAGGGTCATGTCGAATTAAAGAAATGGCTTTTTGCTCAGCTTCTCTTTCATCAGAAGCCTTGACTACCCTTGTGGTATAAAACCCTAATAAATCCGTTTTGCAGCCTGCCATAACGGGAAAGTTCTTGCCTTCTAATACAACGGCATACTTAGGCATTTCTACTCCGCGATGTGAATAAAATGTTCATAGCATTCCGTGCACAACCATCTATGCCCATCGGTTGTATACCCTTCGCCCTTTTCGGGGTTATCAGACTCACTGAGTGTCCACCAACAAATCTCACAATGGTCATGACTCCAGCCACCTTCAACTAATTTGGCACTCTCAGGCTCATATCCCTGGCCGTCATAATCTGAAACCCTCCCTTTTGAGCTGAGGGCAGCTCGCTTTACCCATTTAAGCTTTACCCACTCGCGTTCACGCGCCCATGCAACAGCACCTTCAATATCTACTAATTTCCATTTATCACCATGGATAGTCACACACATACTAATCACCTAAAAACGACTTATTAAAAAACCATCCCCCTGCTTTGCCGTGTCTGTCTTTTTCATAGTACTCTTTGATGCTGGGTTCAATTTGAGATATTTTCCCCCACCTTCGAATATGATTATGTCCCATGAAAAAGTCATACAAATCAGAAGAATTTCTAAATCTTATTTCCTGACCATTTTTTAGAAAAACATGTGTTTTCCAGTTAAACCAGATCAAGTCGATATTATCTGAATAAAATTCAACGGGCTTAAGCTTGGTAAACATGTCGCATGTGAATAGTTTTTGCTCGTGATCATACTCCATTTTCCAAACAACCCTTCTTAGAATGAAGTAGAATAACAACCAAACGAGCATAGTTAAAGGCGTAATCAAAGTGAAAAACAGTTGTTCAGGCACTAATGATATAGGCTCAAAAGTACCACTATAGTAAGGTTCTAAAATTAAAAGTGCATATTGAGCAAAATAAGAAATCGACAATATTATCAGGAAGATGCAATAAGGATTAAATCTATTAGCGCCGTTCGGAAAAGTGAAGCTTCTTTGTCCATCCTTCATTATTTCATCCCTTAATATCACTTTAAAGAATCGAAAACATAATGACTAAAAAACCGTATCCTGTATGAAGCCAAGTATACTTCAATTGGATGAGCCTTCAATCTCTTGCTTAACCTCTTGCGGCAACCACTCCCAAACAGTTTCATAATAGGCTTTAGAAATTTCGGGATATATTTGTGTCGCAAAGGCTTCAACCTTTTCTTGAGAATCAAAGTTCATGGATTGATGAAAGAAATTATTCAGTTTTTCAAGCAGGTCAAAAAGTTCTTCAACTTCCTCAGGATCAACTGTTATTTTTGACATTTACAAACACTCTCCATACGCATCTTTTTACGACAACGTCTGATTAATCTCAGGGTGTCTCTCGTAAAACCCTTCAAGTGGTTCCATCGCCCCCTGACACTCAGGACAAACATGGGCCGGACTAACAGCCTGCACTTGAGAGCAGAAATCACAGTTGGTACATATATAAAAATTTTGTTTTTTGGATTTATACTTGACCATGACAAAAAGCAGACCTACTCCAAGAGCTAAGAGCAGACTTGAAACAGCATACCGAGGAGTTCCATCAAAATAAAATTCATGCCCTGCCTTCCAGGTGAATTCTCCGGTCAAGAAAACAAGAAGGCTTTTCAGAAAGCAATAAACCGCTAATATCAAGAACAATAATTTTGCAATGCCAAAATCTTTTCTTTTACTTTTCATACCATCAAAAACCTAATCAGGAGTTAATAGAATTCGTTCTTCAGCAGAACACAACTGGTCGATCATTCTTTTGAGTTCTTTTCAGTGCATTGTAGATCCTGAGCCTGGCTTTGCACACCTTTTCAAGGTCCGCCCCGTCAGTGTCTCCGTACCGATAATCTTTGCAGTTATTGTAAACTTCTTCGAGATTCAGGCGCCCTTCCTTATCCAACATGTATAGGTCGGAGGTTGGTGCCCAGAAAAGAAAGCCGATGATACCGGCATCTTTTTCAATGCTGGAATTGGAATAGAAGTTTGCGTGGAGGGGTTCGTCATGGGGTTTCACATGCCCAAGGCCGATGTGGCCCAGTTCGTGGCCCAAGGATAATGTAAAGTCGATGTCTGGCTGGTGAGGGTTGTACAGTACTATTTTTCTATTGTCGTAGTGGAAGACGCAAGCATTTACGACTGAGTGATCTTTGAGGACGACAATGTCGTTTCTCTCTGCCAATTCAATCAGGTCATTCTTCGAAAAAGGTGTTTTGTTAAAGCCATTCCACTTGGTCTCAAAATCAAAAATCTTATTGTAGATGAAGCCCACTAAAATCCTCGTTTTGCAAATTCATCCTTCATTCTTTCTTTCATCTCCACAAAAAAGCGGCACGCCTCCTTGTAAAAGTCCTCTTCGTTAAACTCCCCCTTTAAAAAGCGATCAATTATCTCCGGATCTTCATTTCCGTGATTCTTATCTGAAAAGGATAAAAATTCTGCCACATGATATTGTTCAGCGGCAATGCGCAAGATTTCCCACCCACGAGGGGCAATAGGCAATCGCATGATATCGTTGTACTGGGGAAAAGGCTCGCTCTTGATTATTGGGTCATGAAGCGCAACCATTTCTTGAAATGTGTACCCAAGAGCTATTGCGATATTTTCCTGAAGCTCTAATGAAGCTCGCTTACGTTCAACTTTGATATCACTAATATGCTTAACGGTTTTCCCAACTTTTTCTGCAATCCGGCTCTGAGCCCCCCAGCCTTGAGACTCAAGAATCGTTTTGAAAGCGCTTAGCCACTTCTCGTAAATCGAAGGTTTCACGTCTGCTGTTGATAAACTCACTAAAATCCCCGTTTTGCAAATTCAGCCTTTATTCTCTCTTCCATTGCTGCAAAGAAATCACATGCCTCCTTATAAAATCCCTCCTCGTTAAATTCACCCTTTAAGAACCGTTCAATAAGTTCTGGCTTCTCTTTAGCATCCCGGCCACCAGCGAACGACATAAAACCTGTGATGCCATATTTCTCGGCGGCTTCACGAGCAATGGACCATGCGCGATCTTCAATCGGCAATTTCATGATTTCATCATAGTTCGGGAATGGACCACTCTCAGGCCCTCCCTTACCCAATAAGATGTAGTCAGTTGAAACGCCCAATATGGTAGCAAGTTGGGTCAGGTTTTTACCCTTGGGAATATACTTCCCTTTGGTCCACTTATGAACAGTGTCCCAGCTCTTGAGCCCCAGACGCCTCTGGATTTCAGCCTTAGAGATTCCATTCTCTTTAAACAACTGAGCAAGGCGTAATCCGACCTCTTCTTTTATAATTTCTGATTCATTCATCATAATGATTTCTTATAGAATCTTATTCTATATTTATCAATCCATCTTCAAACTCTTGACATGTTGAATTTAATTCTCTATCTAACAATCTATTCCCTACGTCTTGACATATAGATTATTAATCTATAGTCTCTCGTTTATGAAAATTACAACGCTATCTAAAAAAGCCGGAGTTCACCCAACCACCCTCTATAAGGCAAAGGCCGGTCTTACTTTCATATCTCCGAAGCTTGCGGAAAAGCTTGAGACCATTACCGGTATCGAGCGTTGCAAATGGATATGGCCAGAAGAATATGGGGATCCCTGGAAGCAGTTAAAACGCGTTGAATGAATGTTTAAACCCTTATTATTGCCTTCATTCATACATGTACTCTTAATGCTTTATGCGGATTTCGACCTCATAGCATTCATTAGTATTGTTCGAAGACATTTGAGGCTACAGAGAATTTACTGGAGGTTTAGGGAATGGTGTTAGGCGACTCAGAGCGGGATGAAATTACCAACGAAGCCAATGCAGCGGTAAAACATCGCTGCCTGAAGTCGGAAGTGGTGAAGCAGATAGCTGATCGGATGTCTCTTTCAGAGGCCACGATTTACGATTACCTGTCGGGCCGGATCAAGATGAACCTTCGGCTTTTGAAGGCGGTTGTGGCGGTGACGGAAGATCCGTTTCTGATGAAGTACCTGGAACCGGAAGGAATGAGCCTGGTGACGAAGGAAGATATCTTCTGCCCCACGGACAACTGGGACAAGGAGTCCTTTGACGTGGTGTCGGCCATCTCAACGTTGAGGGAGAAGGCCCAGGAGCTGGTGACAAACGGAAAGCCCACCAAAAACGCACAGCTTGAACTGCTGGCAAGCTTTAAGGAATGCCGCCGGGAGCTGGACGAATTGGAGGCCTTGATTCTTGGGAGGGTCAATAAGGAACGGTAAATTGAATAGTTCTGAGCGGCAAACGAAAAAGGCCCCGTCAGCTGCAACTGACGAGGCCCTCTAAATTGAACGAAATGTAAGAAATATTTAACACACGATACTGCGCTGCACAAGAGTAAAGTTGAGTTGTTAGAAAGGTTTAATCAAATGGGAATTGCACTGGATAAGCTGCCCGAGGCCCATCGAGCCGACATTGCAAAATCGTTATTTCAGGTTGATACAAAGTTATCATCTGACGCGGAACTTCGGGGGCTTTGCCCCTTCCACAACGAGCAAAACGCCTCCTTCAGTTACAACGTGGCCAAGGACGTTTACAACTGCCTGGGCTGTCAGGCGACCGGCGACCTGGTGAAGCTTTACTGCCACTGCAGGGGTCTGGATGCCAAAGAGGGGTTTAAGGCCTTTCTTAAAGAGTACGGCATTGAGTCGAACGGCCAGGCTCCTGCCGGGGCTGCTCAGCAGCCCCAGGCCAAGCGAACCGCCCCCACCCCTAAAACAGAACCTGAAGCAGGTCTTGATTACACCCTGATGCGGGAAGCCTGGAGCAAGTTCCCTCCCCTGCCCGACTCCTGGGTGGATCGCCTTGCTGAAACACGCATGTGGACCAGGGAAGCCATCGAGACCCTTGACCTTCGGATGCAGACCCACCGGCAAGACAACAAAACCGGGGAGCTGGTGTTCATCAAGAACCCGGACTGGCGGAAGATTGCCTTCCCAATTTTTGAAGACGGGGAGCTGGTCAACATCATCCTCTACAAGCCCGGAGCGTCCGAATACAAGATGGTCTCCTGGGCCAAGGGGTTTGGCTCTACCCGGCTGTTTCCCCCCGCCCCCCTTTCCGAAGGGCCGGTTCTCTATGTGGAGGGCATCACCGACGTGGTGTGCGCCCTCTCCATGGGCTTCAATCCCATTGCCAACACCACCAAGCCAAAGAAGTGGGCTCAGAACCACCTGAACCAGCTCATGGATCGGGACATCATCGTGGCGCGGGATTGCGATCAGCCGGGGATGACCTACGGTGAGGTCTCCTGCCAGAACCTCTACACCGTGAGCCGAACCTTAAAGCTCATCAACTGGCCCGGCTTCATGGGGCGGCGTGATGACGGGGAGTGGCCGGAGAAGCACGGAGAGGACCTCACAGACTTCTTCGCCAAGCACGGCCAGACGCCTGACGACCTGCAGAACCTCATCGACCATGCCGAGCCCTATGTGATGAAGGACCCCGGCGAGATCTCTTGTGCTCGGGAGTTCTTCTCGTATGGCGTCGGAGACCGGCTCTCCTTTAAGCCCCGCCTCCTGGCCGAACGGATCCTGCAGGATCTCTCGCTCCTGAACGATCCGGAGACGGGCCTTCTGTACAAGTGGGATGCCACCCACTGGGTTGTCTTCAAGGAGGACCACGTCAAGAAGCGCTGCATCAAGCTGCTTGGGGAGGAATCAAAGGCCAACCGGGTGAGTGACGCGGCCCTTCAGGCACGGATGCTCAGCACCATTCCCCACGGACGAGCGGTGAACGACCAGGAGGACTGGGTGTGCCTTGAAACCTGCATGCTCAACCTGGAGACCCTGAACACCCGGCCCCATCACGTCAGCTATTACAGCACCTGTTGCCTTCCCATCGATTACAACATCGATCCGGAGATGTGGCCTGAGCGATGGTTCCGCTTCCTGGATGAGACCATCCAGACCCCGGAGGTCATCGCCCAGCTCCAGGAGTTCTTCGGCTATTGCCTGACGCGGGACACCCGCTACGCCAAAGCCCTTTTCCTCTTTGGGCCGGGAGCGGACGGCAAGTCCACGGTGATCAAGATCTTGAGGCACATGGTGGGGATTCAGAACTGCTCCTCCATCGGCTTTGCGGACCTTGAAGACCAGTTCCTGCGCTCAAGCCTCTACAACAAGCTGTTGAACATCAGCACGGAGGTGGGCGCCAAGGCCCTGGACAGCCCCTTTTTCAAGGCCATCGTCACCGGTGACCCCATCACCGCAGCCTTCAAGCATCAGGACGCCTTTGACTTTACGCCCTATTGCAAACTCATCTTCGCGGCCAACAAGAAGCCACGCGTCTTGGACAACTCAGACGGCTTCTTCAGGCGCGTGCTGCCCATCCAGTTCAAGCGGCAGTTCCTGGGGGATGATGCCGACACAAACCTTGAAAAGGATCTGATGGGCGAACTCTCCTACATCTTTGTCTGGGCTCTTGAGGGCCTGCGCAGACTAAGGGCTCAAGGGGGCTTCACCCGGTGCAAGGAAACCGACGACCTGCTCATGGAGTACAAGTTCAGCAACAACCCGATCCTGAGCTATGCGGAGGACCGATGCGAGGTGGGAGAGACTGTCGGGTACACCACCAAAGATGCCCTCTTCCGTGACTACAACGAGTGGGCCAGGGGCCGCAATTTCGCCCCCATGAGCTACGACAACTTCTTCCGGGAGCTTTACCTGGCCATTGATTGCCTGGCCCAGTATCGAGCCCGTGACGGGCAGAAACGGGTGCAGTGCGTCAAGAACATCTCCCTGAAGGTGGTGGCGTGATGTCCCCCTCCCCCTTGAGGCCGGACGGGGCAACGATTTCCCGAGAAAATGGTCAGGGGTTGGTCAGGGGGTGGTCAGCCCTAAACGAAAGACCCCTGACCAGATTTAAGCAATTAAGTCGGGATGATAGGTGGAGTGGTCAGCCCGGTCAGCCCTAAGCGCAACCTATTGCGTGTGCATGCGTTAAGGACCTCCTTAACAAAATTTTTGTTTTCTAAAAAAAAGGGCTGACCTCCCTGACCAGATAAAAGAATTCAGTCACTTAACCCCTGACCACCCCGCCTGACCGGGGTTGACCGGGCTGACCAACGAAAAAGCGGGCCTGAGAGGCCCAAACGATTTGGGTCCTTCTGGGACATTTGGCTTATGCGGGGACATATGACCGCGAAAGTTCTTCGCACTTAAATTTTAAAACGGGCTGGAACAATGGAACATCGAGAAAATACAGACCAGGGCAACTCAACAGCAGGTGCCAAAGCCTTCACTCCCGCCGAGGCAGCCCATGCCTTCGACCCGGAGTTCCTGGACCTGGACGCCTGCCGGGGTTGGATCCTGAACCGGATCCACAAGAACGGAGCCTTCTGTCCCGGGTGCGGATCTTCCATCCAGGACGAACAACGACTCATCCGGTTCTGGAGCGGAAAAAGATTGTCCTGCCCGTCATGCGGGAAAAAGTTCACCAGCCTCACGGGGACCTTCCTCTCCGGAAGCCACATGGAGTTCCGGGCGCTCTTTTTGATGTTTCTTTCTTTTGGCCAGGGGGCCAGTACCGCAGACATGGCAAGCCGAATTGGATGTGATCCCGCAACAATAAGAAACTGGCGCAAGAAAATTAAAGGGGTGAAGTAGTGGAAAGGCCCGTAAAAAAAGCGTTGACAGCATCTGAGATGGTCTCGTATTCTGAAGATGTCAAAAATCCAAAGGTGCGCTCTCTGCCTTCCGGCCAAGGCCGGTATTTTCTACATAGAGGGTCAAGACAAGCTACGCTCAGGGCAAAAAAAGACAGGATAACTGTTTTTTGTATAGTTGCGTGCCCGACCTGCCATGCTCCGCGAGGACATGGGCGTATCCTTTGGATCGTTGACACAGGTCGGGCACGTTTTTTTTTGCCCGAATGTCAAAACTGTCAGAATACCAAAGGAAACCGTACCATGTCTAAACACCCCAAGGGCGAAAAGCCCCAATGCACTTCTGCACCCAAAGCCCCCTCTCCATTTTCAGAAACCCAACCCATCACCATCAAATGCGACAATAGCCTGTTTTTCCTGGCTACCGCCCAATACAAGGGCCATGACGTCGTGTTTATTGGAAGCGATCCTGCCAACAAAACCAACAGCCACAACCGTATTGAGCATTAGGAGACTCGTATCATGAAAAACATTATCCCCTTCACTTACAAAAATAACGAAATCAGAGTCACCAAGGACGAGGCTGGTTTATTTTGGTGGGTAGCCAAGGATGTGTGCGACGTCTTAGGCATCAGAACCGACACGGTTAATGCGGTTCTCGATGATGATGAGTTCTCTAATACCAATACTATTGGGATTAAGATGGAAGGTGTTAATCGAGGTCTCACTATCATCAACGAACCAGGCCTCTACTCTCTCATTCTCAAATCCCGCAAGCCCGAAGCAAAAAAATTCAAGCGCTGGATTACCCACGAGGTCCTTCCGCAGGTCCGTAAAACCGGCAAGTATGAAGTACCAAGTGTGGATCTCATGGGTAAGGAGGCCAAGAAGTCAAACATGGTCCACTTCTCTGTGTCGGGACTTTGCCAAGAGGCAGACAAGTTCCTTGGAGGCAAAGCTGCACTGACAGCGCTGAATTATTTTACCGGAATGCCTGTAGATGACCTGATGCTTGAACTTGAGAGCAAGGAGGAAAACAAAAGCCTGCCCCTCCCCCAAAGTCCGAACATCTCCACCTCAGTCATGGAGTTCGTTACGTCCCAATGCATCATATCAAGCGATGCTGAAATAGCTAAAACAGATCTTTATTCCGGCTATGAGGATTATTGCAAGGAACGAGATATTTACAATGTGGGCTACGACAACTTCTTTAGATCCCTTTATCAGTTAACCAAAGTTCGAAATGTCAGAAGGCGCTTAGGCAATAAGCGAATTTGGAGCCTCATTGGCATTCGCGTCAACAACACTCATGAAATAGAAGTTGTATCGTAACAGAAGACAGCGGGAGGGCCTTGGCGCCCTCTCGCCCTGAGAATTGGAGTTATGGGTTTATGTCAGACACACTTCCAAACGCAAAGGCCATCACCGCTTACCTGAAGGATACAGGGTACAAGGCCAGCCAGTCCACGGTTTACAAGCACCGGGACGAGGGCCGGATCCCGATGCAGAAAGACGGGACGTTTCTCGTAAAGGACGTGGATCGTTATGCGTCAATGCACCTGAAGGCATTGGATGGTTCACGCCCATCAGAAGATGCGGAACAGCTCCAACGCGAAAAGATGGAAGCGGAGACCCGAAAGGCAAAAGCCCAGGCAAAGCACTGGGAGATGAAGACCCTGGTGGAGTCCGGCCAGTACATCGACCGGGATCTTTTCAACGGGGACCTGGCGGCACGGGCGGCGATCTTCCGGAACGACCTGGAGACCTTCTTCCGGTCCAACGCCGGAGAGATGATCAAGCGGGTGGATGGGGACACGGTCAAAAACGCGGACCTCATCGATTATTGCCTGGAGCGGATGGAGGTTTTTCTTGGGCGGTATGCAGAGCCCAAGAAGTGGCCGGTTCTTAAAATCGACTTCGAAGGAGCGAGTGCAGAATGACGGCAGAGGTGATTCAATTCAGTGAGGCAGAACGCCGGATCTTCAAGGCAAAGGAGAAGGTCACTGTCTCCCAGTGGGCGGAGCGGCACCGGCGGGTCTCCAAAGGCCCGGCCCAGGGGCAGTGGACCAACGACCTCACTCCCTATCTGGTGGAGCCCATGGATGCCTGGAACCACCCCTGGGTTCAAAAAATCTTTTTATGCTTCGCCCCCCAGACGGGCAAAACCCAGGTGGCCATCAACTGCATGCAGTATGTGGCGGATCAGGATCCGGGGCCTGCCATGTACGTGATGCCCGATGAAAAGGCGGTGAAGCGGATCAGCCGGCGCCAGATCCTCCCGGCCCTGAAGTCCACCCCCAGAATCGCGGAGCTGCTGAGTCAAAAGGCCGATGATGTCTCGACCCTCTCCATCAACTTCACCAACGGCATGGACATCATGATGGCCTGGGCCACTTCGCCTGCCGTGATGGCATCGGAGTCCGTCCGGTATCTCTTCTTTGACGAGCCCGGAAAGTATCCGGAGTTCGCCGGAAAGGAAGCAGACCCCATCTCCCTGGGGGAGGTGAGGACAAACGCCTACCCCTTCACCAAGAAGATCCTCTATTTTTCCACCCCGGCGGAAGACGGAGACGCGTTCTCCCGACTCATGGCAGAGGACGTGGAGCTCATGCACCATTACGAGGTGCCCTGCCCCATCTGCGACACCTTCCAGAAGATGGAGTTCCCTTCCATCCACTGGCCCAAAGGCTCCCAGGCGGACCCGAAGACCGTGGTCAGTCGAAAGTCAGCCCGATACACCTGCACGAAGTGCGGCATGGACTGGGACGACATCGACCGAAACCGGGCCGTTAAAATGGGCCGATGGGTTCCGGAGAAAGAGATTAACAGGCCCGTGGCCGTAGGATACCACCTCCCCTCCTGGTACTCACCCTTTATCAGCCTCTCCGATGTGGCGGCGGCGTTCCTCAAAGGTCTCCAGGACCCGGCCAAGATGATGGCCTTTGACACCCAGCACAAGGCCGTGCCCTACAAGCCGGTCATCGCCACCACCGATGAGACCAAGCTCCTGGAGCACAAGACCGACCTCCCACCAGGGCTGGTGCCCAAAGAAGCCGTGGCCCTCACCTGCGGCATCGACATGCAGAAGAGCAATTTTTATTTTGTGGTCAGGGCCTGGGACAAGGATCTCACAAGCTGGCTCATTCAATACGGCACCCTCTCGTCCTGGGACGACGTGGAGAAGCTGGTCTTTGACACCCGCTACCCGGTCCAGGACTCCACGGAGACCAAGGGGATCTTCCGGGCGGCCCTGGATACCGGCGGCGGCGTCAACGCCGATGACGACTGGACCCGGACCGAAGAGGCCTACGAATGGCTCAGGGACAACAGCCGGGGCGTGGTCTTCGGGATCAAGGGCGCCTCCAAAAGCCAGTTTCAAAAGGTCCAGGTAAAGATCATGGACAAGATGCCCCGAAGCAACAAGCCGATCCCCGGTGGCCTGGAGCTGCGACTCCTGGACACCCACCAATTGAAAGACTTGCTGCATTATCGCCTCACCCGGAAAGAGGCCAACCCAGACACAGAAAGACCCGCCGACCACCAGCGGTTCTACCTCCACTCGGAGACCGACCTGAAATACGCCAAGCAGTTCCTGGCCGAAGAAAAGCGCCGGGACAAAAAGACCAAAAAGATCACCTGGAAGCAGATCGGAGGCCGGGACAACCATCTCTTCGACTGCGAGGTATACGCAGCCGCCTGCGCGGACTCCTCCTGGACCCCCAGCATCCGGTACTTGGCAAAGATCGAAGAGAAGAAGAGAGAAGCCCCGAAGCCCAAGGAGATCCCGAAGGCAGAGTCTCAGGACGTACGACAGAAACTCACAGGAAATCGAAACCGGCCCAGCTGGTACAACAAGAGGTAATGAAATGATTGAACGAACGGTGAATGTAATGGAAGCGGCAGAGATGATCTCTTGTTCACGGGCTCATGCGTACAGGTTGTTAGAGGCGGGGGAGATCAAGGGGTACTAACGGGAATCGCAGGGGGTTGCGGGTGATTGAGCGGAGTGTGGAGGCGTTTGTTGAGAGGCGGAAGGAGGAAGCTGGGGTGGGGGTGTAGGGGGATGTCTACGCGTAGACACAATATGGTTTAGACCATAGACCATAAACTATTATAATAACCCAACATTAAGGGTATTTACATCCTTAGGTAAATAGGCAGCTTTGGTTTTAAAGAGCGTTGTGGTATGGGTACTGTTTAATATGGCATTTTATGTTTGAGAATGGTAATTAGTATAACTTAATGGTTTGCGCCAAGGAAAATAGCGAAGAGACATGATTGAAAAATCTGTTCATATAGAAGGTATTAAGGTTAAGCCCTTTTTAAAATGGGCCGGAGGTAAACGTTGGTTTGCTGACAAATATTCGCACTTAATACCCCAACATTATAACCGATATATCGAGCCCTTTTTAGGGAGCGGTGCCGTTTTTTTTCATATTAATGCTGAGCATGCTATTCTTGGCGATTCTAATTTAGAATTAATTGAAACATATAATGCTATCAGGTTGAATTGGAAGCTTGTATATAGGTACTTAAAGGAACATCACAGTAAGCACTCTAAAGAATATTACTATAAAATCAGAAACTTTAAGCCAAGAAGCTTGGCAAGTAAAGCAGCAAGATTCATATATCTTAACAGGACCTGTTGGAATGGCTTGTACCGTGTGAATCGGAAAGGTCGATTCAATGTTCCTATAGGTACTCGCTCAACAGTTGTCAGAGAAGATGATTGTTTTGATAAAATATCAGAGAAGTTACAAAATGCTGAGCTGTACAATTGTGATTTCGAAGAACTTATAGACATCGCAGGAGATGGGGATCTTGTGTTTGTGGATCCACCCTATACAGTTCGGCATAACAACAACGGGTTCATCAAATACAATGAAGATCTTTTTTCATGGGATGATCAAAAAAGACTTGTGCAGTCTTTATGTGCTGCCAAAGCGCGTGGAGCAACAATCATAGGCACCAATGCTCACCACGAATGTGTCCTGGAATTATATCAAGATAACTTTTCTACTTTTTCCGCTATGCGAAATAGCAGTATCTCATCCAATATAAATAACCGTAAAAATTATGAAGAATTAATTATATATGCGGGGGTAAACGATGATAGAAGACACCGTAGGAGACGTTTTTCACAGAGGCTGAATATCAAGACAACCCCTTGAGGGCACTGACCGATTTTTTAGAACAAGAAAAACGAAATGAAGACGCCAAGAATTATAACTCAATGCGCTTTGTGGGGTACGTTCTAAAAATTGGATTTGATGATGTGACTATTATCACGTCAGATCCCTACAAAAAAGCTGTCGGAGGAGTTCCAAGGGGTTCATTTCTCATAATGGCCCCTGACTCCTTGAAGGGCCTTCCCCCACATTTCACTCTCCTTCGTGTAACAGATACCGCCCCAACGCCCCTTTCCCAAGATGTCCAACAAACCTATTTCGAACTTCATAAAAAATCGATGCCAGAGCTTGATGTCTGGACAAAGGGTGAACTTCAGTGGGGAGCTTTCTCAGCAAGAGTCCTTGGCCTTTTTTATCCAGACCCGGCAGACAATAATCGGATCGTGTTCTCAGGTGATGTCAATAATGTGGTGAGCGCCCATCGTTACAAGATCTATTCACCTACCGACGATTTATTAAAATTGATTGTTAATGGTACCATTACGCAAGAAAATCAGTTCCCAATTGGCCAGTTGAGGCCCACGGAATGCTCTCTACCATTTGCAAATATCCCGCAACCCAATATCAATGTGAATGTATCAACAAACGATTTCCGGGGTTTTAGAACGGCCATGTTCGGAAAGACTCGGCTGGGGAAAAGCAATGTCGTCAAAATTGTTGCCCAGAGTATTATTGAAACGTCATCCACAGATAAATCCGTTGGGCAGCTCATTTTCGATATTAATGGTGAATATGCCAACGACAACCCTCAGGATGGGAATAAATCACTTGCCAGTGCTTATCCCGATATTTGTGAGGTGTATGCTCTCAATCCGAGACCAGGAACTTCACCCAAGAAACTTAAACTCAATTTTTACGAGCAGCCCGATGCGTGCATTGGTATTCTTCGGTCATTATTGGAACCTATGCATAAGGGTACTCAATATATAAGTAGTTTTTACAGTGCCCAGTTACCAAACATCAATGATATTAAAGCGCTAAAACCTGGAAGCCAGAGGAGTAGAGCTGTCCGCAAAATTCAGATATATTGGGCGATTTTGCACAAAGCTGGTTTTGCCGCAGATGAAACTCGGTTAAGGGGGATAGGGCTTACAGGAGCATCAAGATATGCTCCGGCTCATTTTGATCCGTATTTCAGTAAAGATATTATCAAAGCTGTATATGGAGAAGGCAAAACCGTTGTGTCTAATAATCTTAATGAGTTAGTGGCTAATATAGAAAAAGTTGAAGATTTTCGACGAAAAAACCCGGGTCATGATGCATTTAAGGGCGGGAGTGGGCCCTATTTCGATGCTGATGATATCGCTCTGTTGGGATTTCTTAAGCCTCAAATAGGTGGCGGTCACAAGGGGCGTACTGATGCGGCACCGGCAGTATCATGCTCCTGATGCAGGTAATTTCATTGACGAAATATTGGCATTTTTGGATCAAGGAAAGACGATAATTCTTGACCTTGGAAATGCTGCGGATGAGATGCGGAAATATTTTTCAGACATGTTATCGAGGCGAGTTTTTTCCCACCAGGAGGTCAAATTCACGAGCAACACTTTGGGAAGCATTACGTACAGATTTATTTTGAAGAGGCCCATAACCTGTTTCCACGAGATGATAAGGATTTTTCAGGTGTGTATGCGAGATTTGCAAAAGAAGGGCAAAATTTCATATCGGGATTGTTTATTCAACAGTCACCATCCGCTAATAAACCGTGAATTGCTGGCACAGACCGAGAACTTTTTTGTTGGTCATATGTCATCTCAAGATGAGGCCAATGCCCTGGCTAAGCTTCAAGTTCAATTTGATGGGCTTCAAAAAGAGATCCTGTATACAAGGACCCCAGGATATATGAGAATGATGACATTCTCAAATCGTTTCGTTGTCCCCGTTCAAGTCAATAAGTTTGAAGCCGTATGCCGATAATCACCCTTGTTTGCAACATCAATTGTTAATGAGAGATACTATGCCATACAAAGCAGGAAAAAGGTTGGGAGGAGAAAGGGCAAGCAAACTTGGGCATTTAGATATAATCAAGAGCGGCCTTGTCAATAAATTAATACAGAAGTTTGAAAATCCTGAACCGGAAAAAGTCGTATCAAAGGCGACTTGGGAAGATATTAATCAGGATGTGGTACCATTGCGTCTTATTTTTGCAATAGATGGGTCAAAGCAGACGGTTCGCTCAGACATCCCTCCATACAAAGAAGTGTCTTTTGTCAAAACAGCTCTATTGCGTTTGGATCATCATGCGATCGGGAAATTGGATCAGGATGCTCCTCACCCTTTGGCGTTGAGGGATCTGATGACAGATTCTGCGATGTATCATGCAACGGTACTTCCACTAAAGGGAATAAGAATTGAGGGGGTCAACAATTATGATGCCATCAGGCAAATAATTTATGAGTCGTTAAAAGACCCTTCGTTGGGAGGTGAACCATACAACACCCTAAAGTGGCTTGCGTATGAAAAATGGGAGGATGGCGAAATGTCCTCTCCAGGCTTTGAATGCCCTCATTGTGCAGAAGAAGTTCCGGGTTTGCCATATGATTCAGACGAAGGGGTCTGTGAGCATTGTGATGGACAACTTTTCCTGACAGACATGATCGGATTTCACCTTGAGATGGGTGAGGATTCTGCTCCAGAATCTGTATCCACAGCATATATGCTCGTTCATGAAACCCTTCTTTTATTTACTGGGATTCGTTTTTTTTGGGAACGGAGAAAATATAAGGTTCTTCAAGATGCCTTGTTCATTAAGGACGGACCTTTAACATTGCGTGGCCAGTATTCAAAACTGGTTATTCCAATCCGTCGCTTTTTGCAATATGCACACGATCAATCCACTCCTGTTTATATCTGTGGCCAGGAGAAGACGGGGGCCTTTGTAGATTATTTTGAACTCATCAGCAGGCAATCACCCGAAAAATCGGCCTTTGTTCCAAGTAATGATTTTATTCGCAGGGAAATTCAGCAGAGACCAGATCGTTCAGAGCCCTATGGGAAGCGCACCAATTATGGGAATAAAGTACTGTTAAAAACAGATCAGTATCATCAGCTTGTATTAAGTATTCCGTCCGGTGAGTATAAAGATAGTACCTCACTGAATGATTTGATAGGTGCCCACAAAATTCTGGCGACGATACCGACACTTGTCAGCCATCACCATGAGTGCGCATTGGTTCCAGTAGAACTGGCCAATGGGGTGGCTTCGCTTTCAAGTTATCCATCTGCGGAGATATTGAAAATTTTTGCGGATATATAAGATTGGACATCTATAATAGAACATACATTCAGCACCTAAATTTGCGTATAGTTGGTAATTCTCCACAATATATGGGGTGGTGAATGTATGTTTTATATTTGGTATTTTAACAAATATTATTAAGTAAGCTCTCTTGAGTTTTTCCACATCCGGACAAACACTGATTCTATTATTTGATCATGAACTTTCTTGGAATCAAGACCAACCGTAGACTCTTCTTGCTTTGATTTGCCAAAGTCTGCGCTTAGATACCCAGACTGTTTCGGGAGACAAAAGGACCATTTTGGAATTATTCGTTGCATGCAAGGCAATACGGACGTTCGGAAATTTAGCCTTCAACAGCCTGGCATTATTCTCAGCAGTGATATGTGCGATTATGTATATATCGGTTGGCCTTTTGCATATGATACGAGACAAATATTCGACATTGGAAAGTTGATTGGTCATTATCCTGACAGGCCCCTTAACCCTTGCCAGCTGAGAAAGGCGTGTGTTCCATGTGCTTACTGTAAAACACATCTTCGCATCTTTGCAAGAAAACGCAAAACCACCGCTGTAGTCATTAAACGCCATATTAAGAACCCCTTCATAACAAACAAGTTATGTCTTTTGAAGACTACCGCTTCTCTTATAATTCAACTTGATATTCTTTTTCGTCCCTTACTTTTTCCAAGAGGTCGATAATATCCTCAGAATATTTCCGAGACACAGTTGTAGCTTAGTTTTTTATTCCTACATGATACTTATTATCCGACTCCTTAATATTAACACCTTTATCTCTGTAAACCTTCGATATTAAGACATTTGCAGGATGCCAGCTATTATACCCAAGACGTTTTCCGACTTCACCCAACGTAAGGGGGTAATTGATATTGAAAGCTTTAGGGTTATTTGTTGTTGTGATTCCATATATCTTGGCTAAGCCTTCATTTTCTTTTAAGGCAGAATCTAAAGAACTGTAATTAATTTCAACGGTTTTCCTTGGCACATCACTTCTAACCAGTTCATAAGTTCGAGCCAATAAAGCCCTTAATAACTTAGGATTTACTCTTTCTAGAGCATCATCAACAGAAAATGCTTCATACACCCAATCATACGAATCTGCTACAATATTTTTTATTCGGATATTATTGCCATTGTCTAATAGTATTGTTTTTTCCCTGGCGTATAAATTCGTATCCTCTAATTCGTTATTCCATTCTATGAAATAAATATTTGGAACCAACTCGTTATCTTCGTTCGTTAGTAGCTCATCAATATCTGATAATATTGCCTTTATATTTGGATCACCAGCATTGTACCCAATAAAGAGCAAAGGATGTTCTGCAAAATAAGTTAATAACTTTGCGCTTAAATATTTTTTCTTTTTTTGAAAATTTTCGTAATCGTCTTTATTAATTACAATACTGCTATAGTCACTACAGCATCCATGAATTTTATATATTTCTCCTATTGTATTGTATTCAGTTCTAAGTATTTTTTGGCCGATAATTGGAGTATATTCAGGGAATATAATTTCAAGTAATTTATCATAATTTGTTGTAATAATTGCATGCGGCCTAATATCTTGGAGTGCCTTGATTTCAGTTGTATATGAAGAAATAATCTCTTCAATTTTTTTTGGCGTTAAACCCTCAAACAGCTCTGCAATTTTATACTTAAAAAATATATCTTTAGATGTATTTTCTTCAAACAATTCATCTGGGAATTGAGTTTGATCTTCCCACGCCCATTTTAAAAAATCGTTCGAAAATTCTGAACCGATATCAATTAAGTTTTCAGTGGTCTGCCTATAGTACTCAAAAGGCATATTTATCTTTGGGCATTGTGTAGACATTTCTTTTAATAAGCTTTCCCAATCGGGTGCATTAAAAATATCTTCTTGAAGCCCCTGTGCCAATAAACAGGATTGGTTGGCAACCCATATTCTCAATGCATGAATGAATGTCTTCTTTTATCTCTTCTTGATAAAGCTTATATTTATTCATATTATTATTAATCCATACCCAATGAGATTGATTTGATTGTTACTTCAAAATGCACTTATTGATCAGATGTATAAAGTATTGGACCCATTTTACGTTATATCTTTTCATCCTATTTCCAATATTTCATATAAAAACTATTGATATAATGTTGATTTTAATAAACCTAACCTCGATTGATGTAAAGGAATAATTATGAAGTCTTGATCACTGATGACTATGGGTGGTTTCGTTGATGCATTACCCTAAAAGGCTGGTCTTTAGACCTACAACTCAAACTATTATTATTTAGAGATATTATCATTTTCTCCCAAACCCAACCCCTCCCTTTTCTGTAGCTTTCCCAAATAAAGTGTCTCTCTCGTCTCCCTCATCTCTCACGTCTCTCTCGTAACAGACACCCCTCCCCCGCTCATGCCATAGTCCCCCCATGGCTATTTTCACTCTTCAAGAACTCGACGAACAGATCGCAGCTTTTAAACAAGCACTCCTGGCTCTGGCTGTGAACCAGTCTTACAAACTGGGCAACCGGGAGTTTGTTCGGGCTGACATCAAAGAGATCCGGAAGACCCTTGAATATCTGGACCGGGAGCGGAGCAAGCTTGTTTCCGGAGCCGGGCCGAAGTTTGTGACCGGGAGGGTCGTTCGATGAGCCCCTTATTATATGGTCCGGACAATCGGCCTCTTCCCTCCTCGTCTTCCGTTGCGGCCAATACCTCCTACGGCGTGCATCGGACGGCGGGGGGTCATTCGGGAACGTTGGCTAACTGGATGACGTCTCGGATGAACCGGGATTCTGAGCCCTATGAGCGCAACACCATTGCGTCTCGGGCTCAGGATCTGGTGGCCAACGATCCCCATGCGGCCAACATCGTGGACAGCATGGGGGTGAGCGTGGTGGGGACGGGTTTAAGACCCCAGTCCCGGCCCAACTGGAAGCTGCTGGGATGGAGTGAAGAGGAGGCAGAAATCTTTCAGACCCAGGCGGAGTGGGCTTTTTCCATTTGGGAGCAGGAAGCGGATGCGGCAGGTCGGCTTCCCTTTTGGGCGATTCAGTTTCTTTCCGTTCAGTCCCTGGTGGTGAACGGGGAGTTCCTTCGGATTCCTGTGATGGTTGACGATCCGGGCCGGTCGTTTTCCCTGGCGTTGCAATGCGTGAACCCGCTTCGGATGTACACACCTTCGGACATGACCAATGACAGCACCATTCGGGATGGCGTGAGCTTAGGACAATTCGGCAAGCCTTCCTCTTATTGGATCGCCAACCCAGATAACGCCTACATCTCCTACAGCCTTCCTTCGGGCAGCTTCGCCCAGGTGCCTGCACTGGGTGGGGCATCGGCCCGGCGTGTTTCACTCCTTTATACAAAAGGAGGATGAGCAGGTGCGGGGGATCTCCCTTCTCGCTCCTGGGATGAAGTTCTTCCGGGATCTGAACGACTACCTCGATTTTGAGCTGGTGGGCGCCATCGTTGCGGCCAGCTTTCCTGTCTTTATCGAAACCCCTAATGCTGATGATGCCACCCGCTCTTTGAGCGGAGACACGGTGGCGGTCGGTGAGCTGACACGTCACCAGGATGTGGCAGCGGGGACCGTGATTTACGGCAACACCGGCGAAAAACCCCACGTTCTGGAGTCCAACCGACCCGGCAACACCTTTCCGGAGTTTGTGGAGCGGATCCTGCGGGGGATCGGCGTCACTGTGGGCATGCCTTACGAGGTGGTGGCCAAGGATTTTTCCAAGACCAACTACTCCAGCGCCCGTGCAGCCCTCATGGAAGCGTGGCGGGTCTTCGGGTTTTACCAGAAGTGGCTGGTGGATAGCTTCTGCCAGAAGGTGTGGGAGATGGTTCTGGAAGAGGCGTGGCTGCGGGGGATGATCACATTGCCTGCTGGCTCTCCCGATTGGTACGACGCGCGTCATGCCTACACACGGGCCACCTGGATTCCCCCTGAAAGAGACGATGTGGATCCCCTCAAAACAGCCAGGGCCAATCAGATCAACCGTGAGAGTGGAAACGTCACCCTTACCAAAATTGCAGCACGGCAGGGCCTTGATGTGGATTCCTTCATTGAGCAGCTGGCACGGGAAAAGCGCAAGCTCAAAGCCGCCGGGCTTTTGCCGGATGAGCCACCCACACCTGAAGAAAAGAAGGCGAATAAAGACGCGGCGGATGCCCTGATCGAAGAAACAGAGAAAGAAGAGGAGGCAGTCAATGCCTGAAAGACTTCATGGACAGCCCTGGGCCATTACCACTGATGCCCATGAGGCGATTGTCGCCCTGGTGGAATCCGGCAAGATTGACGCTTCCATGTTCACGGATGATGACGGAACAGGGGTGGCCCTTGAGGTCACCGACTCCGTGGCCATCATCCATGTCTCTGGAGCACTTCAGAAAGAGCAGACCCGTTACTGGTTCTGGCGGGATCGTGAAAGCACTTATGCGCAGATCCGTGAAGAGGTGGAGGCGGCTCTGGCTGATTCAAGCATTAAGGCCATCTGCTTCAAGGTGGGCTCTCCTGGTGGGGATGTGAACGGCGTGAAAGAGCTTTCGGATTATTTGCACCGAGCATCCAAGGAAAAAACCATCTACGCCTATGTCGACGGCCAGATGTGCAGTGCTGCTTATTGGCTTTCCTCCGTGGCGAAGGAGATTGCCGCTCCGGCCACGGCCCAAGTGGGAAGCATTGGTGTGGTGACCATGCATGTGGACCGCTCCAAGGCCCAGGAGAAAGGTGGTTACAAGGTCTCCTACATGACCGCAGGCAAATACAAGGCCTTCGGCAACCCATCCGAGCCCTTGAACGAAGATTCCAAAGAATACATTCAGGACCGGCTCAACCGGCTCTACACCATTTTTATTGATGACGTCGCCCGGAACCGTGGCGTGTCCACAGACAAAGCGCTTGCCATGGCGGACGGCAAGGTCTTCCTGGCGCAGGAGGCCCTAGAGATCGGCCTCATTGATCGCGTGGAGGAGAGCTTTGACACCTTTTTAACCAGAATCAAAGAGAAAGAGGAGGTCTTCGTCATGGAATACGGAGAATTTCAGGTCAAACACCCGGACCTGTACACAAAGGCGGTCAGTGAAGGCAAGGAAGCTGCAAAAACCGAAGCGGCATCCATGGTGTCAACCGAATCAGAGCGGATCATGGGTATTGCCTGTTCTGTTCTTGGCAAGGAGACCGGCGACAAACTCACCGCCCTGGTCAGCTCCGGGGCCACGGTGGCGCAGATTGAAGCCTTCGGCCAGGTGCTGGGAACGCCTGCAGCATCCCCGGAAGCCACGGAAACAGATGAGGCAGGCAAAGAGAGCGCAAGCCGTCAGAAGATCCTTGAGGGCCTTCAGGCGAACCACTCCAATGGCGTGAAACCTGAAGTGGGCGCCGACACCCCCAACGGGGACGACCTTGAAAAGCAGGCGTCCGCCCTGGTGAGCTTGGTCAGCTAATTTAACAAACCTGTTTATCAGCCTTTTCAAAAGGCAGGCCGTCAACAGACCCGCCGGAGGCAAAAAGAAGCATAGATGCAGCAGATGATTAAACAAGGGGATGTGATCAAGGACCGGGCCTTTCTTGGGGGACACCCTCCTGTTACGGTTTCCGGAACCTGACAACAGGGCCGGGCGTACCTGGCCGGTGAGGTTCTGGGGCAGGTGACTGCGGACAAAAAACTGACAGGACTGGCCCCTGGAGCGTCTGACGGCACCCAGACGGCCATGGCGATTCTGGCCGGGGACGTGGACGCTACGGCAAGCGATGAGCCGTGCGTCATTGTCGTTCATGCTGAGGCCATTTCTGAGGGGTTGATCTGGCCGGAGGGCATCACGGTGCTTCAGAAGACGGCAGCCGTGGCGCAGCTTCAGGCTGTGGGTATTTACGTAAAATAGGCCCCCTCGGGGGCATTGATCATAAGGGGACGAGTTAATGGAAATTGCATGGAGAGTACTGACACGGGCGGTGGAGCAGCTGAAGACACCGCCCCGGATGCTTCAGGACCTGATCTTTAAGGAGAGGAACACCAACGAGGCGGACACTATCGATGTGGACATCACGGTGGGAGGCAGAAAGCTGGCCCCCTTTGTGACGGACGTGGAGGGCGGCAAGGTTGTGTCCGGCTCTACCCGTTCTGAGCGTTCGGTGAAGACCCCGCGCATCCGTTTGAAGGATCCCCTCACCGCCAAGAAGCTTCGCGGAGAGCGTGGCGTGGGCCAGCCCTTTTACGCCAAGGGGCCGAAGTCCGTTGAAGAGGCGGAGCAGGCCAAGATCATGAAGTCCATGAAGGAGCTGAAGGACAAGGTCCTCACCACCCTGGAGTGGATGTGCGCCCAGGCCCTCACCGGCAAGATCATTGTGGAACAGGACAACGTGGCCTTTGAGGTGGATTACCAGATGCCTGCGGATCACAAGGTCACCCTTGTCGGGGAGTCCAAATGGACGGGGACCGAAGCCGACCCCCTGAACGACATGCAAGCCTGGAATGACATGATCGTGGACAAGCTCGGGCGCGGGGCCACCATTATGATCTGCGGCACTGAAGCGGCCAAGGCCCTGAGGAAGAAGGTCCCCAAGGACGAGTGGATGGACAAAACAAAGCATGTCCAAGTCGGTGGCCTGGTCTGGGAGATGTCCTCCAACTACATGGGCAACCTGGGCGGGATCGATATCTATCGATACGGCTCCTCCTTCGACGATGCCTCCGGTGCTCCCCAGCAACTCATCGCCGCCGACAAGGTCTACATGGTGGCCACCGATGCCCGGATCAGCATCGAGTTCGGCAACATCCTGGACCTGGACGCCAACGTGGTGGGCGAGCTCTTCGCCAAAAACTGGAAAGAGAAAGACCCCTCCGTTCTCTGGAACCTGGTGGAGTCCCGGCCTTTGCCTGTTCTCTGGGAGCCGGAAGCAGTTGTTGAGGCGGACGTTCTTTAAGGGCGTGCCTCCGGCGGCAAGGTGGAGCCACCTTGAAAGCTGGTTGCGGTAGCGCTTTGCCGCCCGCAAAGCGCTACCGCAGATATTTCAGTTACCAAAAACCTGTTTATCAAACTTTTCAAAAGTTTGGCCGTCGGCAGACCCGCCGGAGGCAAAAGGAGATCACCATGGCACGAAAGGCCAAAGATAAGAAAGTATCCCTGATTCGGACTGTGAACCATGAGGGGATTTATCACCCTCCCGGGGAGGTTTTGGAGCTGCCTGCGGATATCGCGGACGAGTTGATTGATCTGGGGCGGCGGAGCCTGTGCTGGCTGTGGCGGCGGTTGAGGATGAGGCGGACGATTAAGGCGAAAATATGTCTACGCGTAGACATTCACCCGAAAGGGGTTGGAACAGATGGACGCAACAACCTGGAAGGCCATCGAGGTCAGCTCGAAGATCATGACGAACCACGGCACATGGGTGGGACTTTTTACCCTGGCGCTGGGGCTGTTTGCCGGGAACGGGTGGCAGCTTCGGATTCAGAAGCGGCTTAAGGGCCGCTTTCGAAAAGAGCTCTTTGGCAAGATAGAGACGGGCAAGCAGGTGAACGACGCTCTGGACAACCTCCTTTTCGAGTTGAATTGCGAACGCGCCACCGTTTTTCAGTACCACAACGGCAATCAGAATGCGGTGGGCGTTCATTTTGACCGGTGCAGCAACACCCATGAGCGGGTTCGCGTTGGGGTATCCCCCCTGATGAATACGCTGCAGAGCCTTCCCAACTCATTTTTTGCGAGCTGGAACATCGAGATGATGACGATGAAGGAGATCCATTGCCCGGACCTTGAAACACTTCGGGAGACGGACTTTGGCCTCTACCAGTTCCTGGCTGAGCAGGGAGTCCGCTCTTTCTATCTGGTGGGGATCTTTTCCTTTGATGGCGACCCGGTGGGTTTTGTGGGGATTCACTATTGCAGGCAGATACGGGACCTCACCCCGGAGGATCTGGACCGGCTTCGGGCCACCTCCCTGAAGATCTGTGGCCTGGTGCTGGCTGGAAAGGGGGACGCTTGAGGATCTCTCTGTTTCGCACGCAGACCTGCGACCAGGGGACTTTCGGGGTGATCATGGCACCTGACGGAAACGTGTACCGGACCCTGGAGCTGCCCTGGAGGGAGAACAGGCCGAACCTCTCCTGCATTCCTGCGGGGAACTATGAGGTTCGGTGGGTGCGCTCTCCGAAGTTCGGGTGGTGCTACCAGATCATGGATGTGCCGGGCAGGACCCACATCAAGATGCACTCGGCCAACTATGGCGGGGATGTGACCAAGGGGTTCCGGACTCACCTGCTCGGGTGTGTGGCCTTAGGGATGTACACCGGGACCCTGGGGAATCAGAGGGCGGTGCTCTGCTCCCGTATCGCGGTGAGCGGCTTCAACCGGGAGCTTAAGCGAAAACCCTTCACGCTGACAATT
The DNA here is from genome assembly GCA_942491485.1 of Desulfolunaceae bacterium. Lineage (GTDB taxonomy): Bacteria > Desulfobacterota > Desulfobacteria > Desulfobacterales > Desulfolunaceae > Desulfoluna. Next base: position 374,447 of record CALOAX010000002.1, read on the forward strand.
AAGGAGCTTTACAGATGATTGAACTTTTAACGGGCTCGGCCTTCGGCCTCATCGGCTCTGCGGTGACCAACCTCTTCGGCTTGGTGAAGCAGAAGCAGGTGAACAAGCAGGAGGTGACGCTCCGGCGGCTCGATCTTGAGGCCATGGACAAGGAGTATGAGTTCCGGGATCGGTCAGCCACGCGGGAAGCGGAGACCGCCCTGACTCTTTCGGCGGACTCTCTGATGGTTGAGAGCTTCGGGCACGACGCGGCCAGCTACTCCAAAGGGGCAAAAACGGGTGCCTTTGGCGCCTTCCTTCTGGTGGTTGTGGACTTTGTCCGGGGCCTCACCCGGTCGGGCCTCACCATTTACCTGATCTGGCAGGTTCACTCCACCCGGACTGAGGTGCAAGGGGTTTTGGATTCCATCGGGGCATCGGCCCTGGATGCGGGGACGGCCCTGGATATTTACCAGCAGGTGGTGAAGATGACGCTCTTCCTGGCGTCTGCTGCCATCTCCTGGTGGTTCGGCACACGGGGGAAGGGCTCTCAACAGGTGAAACTATGAATTTCCAGGAGCTGGTAGCCCGCGACAACGCGGCGTTCGTCAACCCCGGTGAGTTTGGTGTGACGATCCTCTGGAACGGATCGCCCGTGTATGCGGATGTGACGAATGGCGAAATTGAAAGCACCGACTACCACGGGGTGAACATTCGAACCAGAACGGTGACCCTTGCTGCAGGTGATGTGACGGCCCCGGTGCCGGATGAGATCGTGCAGGTGGATGGGGAGTCTCTTCGGGTGAAGGCCGTGGAGGACGAGTTCGGGCTTCTGGAAGTGACCTTTTACAGGAATGAATCATGAGCGTTCTTCAAGTCTCCATCAGTGACAAGGACTCTGAACGGGCTGAGATGTTTTTAAAGTCCTTCGGGAACCAGGCCACGGGCGCTGTCCGGAAGAGCCTGAACCGGGCCATCACCGGGGTGAAGATGGACGCGGCACGGGAAGCAGGCAAGGCCTACAACGTCAAACCTGCGGACGTGAAGAAGACCTTTTCCAACTCCAAGTCTTCCGGCAACCGCCTGAAGGCGACGGCCACGTTTTCCGGGAAGCGGACGCCCCTCTACCGCTTCGGCGCTCAACCGGCACGGCCAATGAAGCGAAGGCCGAAGGCGGGAGTCAGCGTTCAGGTGAAAGCCTCTCGCAAAGTGGTACGCGGGGCTTTTGTGGCCAAGATGAAATCCGGGCATGTCAGCCTGTTTAAGCGATCCGGCGCGCACCGGCTTCCCCTTCGGGAGCTGGAAGGCCCGGCGGTGCCCCAGATGCTCAACAACCAGGGCGTTCGGGAGAAGCTTCAGGGATCTGCCGCGAATCGGTTCTCCAAGAACCTGGACCACGAAATGAACTACCTGATCCAGAAAGGGGGCAAGTGATGCCCTTTGGACTGCTCAAAGAGGTTGAGGCCCTGCTTGCAGGTGGCCTGAAAGATCCACGGTTCCGGGTTCCCGGTGTGGAAGAAGCCTATGCGCCGGCACAGATCTTTCTTGGTGAGCTTCCCCCAAAACACAGGGCCAGATCGATTTCCCCTACGTGATTCTTCAGGCCATCGGCGGCAGTGATCAGGATGAAAACTCTGAGGTAACGGTGAAAATCCTCTGCGGGATCTACACGGCGAACGGGGTTGAGGCGGGCGTGAACGACATCCTGAACCTCACCGCACGATGCCGAAGGATCGTACTTTCAAGCAGGCGCACCGGGGACGGCAGATATTCGCTGAAACTTCCGGTGACGTGGGAATGCGGCGATCCGGACGCGAAGCACTTTCAACCCCAGCCCCATTCTGAGGGAGAGATCACCACCCAGTGGGAGACGGCGGGACTTCGGCAAATATTAACGGAAGAAGAGGAGGCATGTCTTTAGATGGCAACAAAGAAAACAACCACAACGGATAAAAAAGAGCCGGCACAAGTCGCCTATGTGGGGCCGGAGGTTCGGCAGCCGGTGCACATCACACAATATCAGGTGTTCAGAAACGGCCTGCCCAAAGAGGTGGCGGCCTTTTTTAAAGAGCGGACGGAGCTGAAGCGCTTCCTGGTGCCGGTGGAGGGGCTCGCTTCGGCCATGAGCGATCTCAACAACCCTGAATCGCTTCTGGCCCGGAAATACGCCGAAGCAAAAGGAGCCAAGTAATCATGACATACAGACACGGTGTTTATGCATCGCAGGTTCCCACCTCCATCACCCCTCCCCGGAAGGTTTCGGCCTCTCTGCCGGTGGTGGTGGGCACGGCCCCTGTGCACCTGGCCAAGGGCGGGGCCGGACCGGTGAACAAGGTGACCATGATCTACACCTACAGCGAGGCCGTGGAGCTGCTGGGCTACTCGGATGCCTGGGAGAAGTACACGCTTTGTGAGTTCATCTATTCCCATTTTGCCCTGTTCGCCCTGGCGCCCATTGTCTTCATCAACGTCTTTGATCCGGCGGTTCACAAGACCGATGTGGCGGAAGGTGAAGCGACCTTTGCCGATGGCGAGGTCAAACTGGATCACGGGGATCTCCTGGGGCCGGTGGTGGTGAAATCTCAGGACAAGGCCACCACCTATGTGGAGGACACCGACTATGAAGTGGACCGCGTTGCCGGCGTGATTAAGCGCGTGGCCACCGGTGGCATTACAGCAGGCGCCACCATCAACCGCACCTATACCTATGCCGATCCGTCCAAGGTGACGGCGGCGGATATCGTGGGCGGCGTGGACGGCGCAACCGGCAAGCTCACCGGCCTGGAGCTGGTGAACGAGGTGTTCCCCAAGTACCGCCTGGTGCCGGGGCTTATTGTCGCTCCGGGCTGGTCTTCTGCCACCACAGTTTCGGCGGTGATGACGGCCAAGGCCAAAAACGTCAACGGGATGTTTGGTTGCAAGGCGATCATCGACATCGATGACGCCACCGTCACCCGGTACAGCGACGCTCCGGAGTACAAGAACCTGAACAACCTCACCGACGCGGCCCAGATTGTCTGCTGGCCCAAGGTGAAGCTGGGGCAGAAGACCTTTCACATGTCCACCCAGCTTGCCGGGCTCATCGCCCAGGTGGATGCGGACAACGAGGACATTCCCTACGCCTCCCCTTCCAATCACAACTTCCAGATGGACGCCATGGTGGCAAACGGGGAAGAGGTGTGGCTTCAGCCGGAGCAGGCAAACTACCTCAACGGCAATGGCATTGTGACGGCCCTGAACTTCATTGGCGGGTGGAAGTGCTGGGGCAACCGGACGGCCTGCTACCCTGCCAACACCGACCCCAAGGACACCTGGATCTCCGTGAGCAGGATGTTTGCCTGGGTGGGCAACACACTGATCTTGAGCCACTGGTCCAAGCTCGATGCGCCGGCAAAGCGGCGACTCATCGAGACCATCCGGGATTCTGCCCAGATGTGGCTGGACGGGTTGGTGTCCCGGCAGTTCCTCCTGGGCGCGAGGGTGGAGTTCCAGGCCGATGAAAACGCGGTGACGGACATGATGGACGGGATCTCCCGATTCCATGTCTACATGACGCCCCCCTCCCCTGCGCGGGAGATCGACTTCATCCAGGAGTACGACCCGGCCTATTTTTCAACCCTTTTCGCATAGCAGGTTTTGGGATGTCTACGCGTAGACATCCTTAAAAACCCACAGGAGAGCGCATGAACACACCTGAAGTATTGACCAACTTTCGGCTCTATTACGATGGCGCAAAGGACATGATGGGCGTTGTGGACGTCACCGTGCCGGACATCGAGCCCCTTAACGCATCCATCAAGGGCGCCGGCATCCTGGGGGAGCTCACGGTTCCCATCCTCGGCCATGTCGGCGCCCTGGCCATGACCATCAACTTCCGAACCATCAGCCAGGACGTGAACCTCTTCAACATGCCCGTGCCCCATGTGATTGACCTGAGAGGCGCCATGCAGGTTCAGGACACAGCAAGCGGTGTCCGGAAGATCAAGCCCGTCCGGATCTCCGGCCAGGGCTCCACCAAGAAGACCGGCCTCGGCAAGTTTGCCGTGGGAGAAGGCAACGACTCCAGCGTGGAACTGGAGCTGTCCCGGTTCAGCCTGATGATCGACGGGATGGAAAGCATCCTCATCGACAAGCTGAACAACATCTACACGGTGAACGGGGTGGACTGCCTGTCAGACGTGAACAAGGCCTTAGGTTTGTAGCCTCCGGCGGCCAGGGGACTTTTTGCCTAAGTGGCTTCGCCACCCCTGGACCCCATTTCTGTTTATCTGCCTTTTCAAAAGGCAGGCCCTCGGCAGAGCCGCCGGAGGCCACAACAAGGAGCACGACATGAAGATTACGCTGACCAAACCCGTCACCTTCGACGGCAACGAGATCAAAGAGATTGACCTGGACCTTGAGGGACTCACCGGTGAGGACCTGGCCCAGGCGGAGCGGGAATACCTTGCCATGGGGGGCCAGATGACGAGCCTCACCTTGAGCATATCCTATTGCCAGGGGCTTGCGGCCCGTGCGGCCAACCTTCCCATTGAAACCATCCGATCCATGTCTGCCAGGGATAGCAACGCCATTGCCATGGAGGTGCAGCTTTTTTTGCACGGTATGGAAGACCAGGTGCCCGGCAAGTCCGCATAGCCTGTTTGGACATGGGAAGGGCAACCCGGACGGGGGTGGATTTCTTTTACCGGATGCCCTTTCCGGAGCTGTTTGAGTGGATCACTGATTTGAATGGAAAGGCGTAAGGGATGGGCTCACGGGTATATGACATTGCGTTTAAGCTGAACGGTGCGGTGGCTCCGAAGTTTACCGGATCGATGCTGAATGCGTCCCAAACAGTGGGCGCCCTGGGGCAGAAGATCAGCCAGCTTGAAAAGTCAAAGTCCAAGGTAGACCGGTTCGGCGCTCTGAAGAAAGAGATCCTGGAGACGGAGCGGCGGTTCTTTGAGGCCCAGAACGAGAGCAAGGCCCTTGCCGCCCAGATAGCCGCCACCGCCAAGCCCACGAAGAAGCTCCAGGGCCAGTTTGAAGCGGCAAACCGGAAAGCGAAAAAGCTGAAGACATCCTTGGGGGAGCAGAGGACGTCCCTTTCCGAACTCCGGCGGGAGATGTCCTCTGCCGGGATCAAGACGGGGCAGCTGGTAAAGCACAACCAGAAGCTTGCCCAGTCCATCGATCTTGCACGGCGCAAGCAGGAGAAGCTTCAGAAGGTGATGATGAAGCAGAAGGCCCTGCAGGACAAACGATCCGGGATGCAGGGCAAGCTGTTTGACGCGGCGGCGGTTGGGGCTGCCGTGGCGTTTCCCACCATGATCTCTGCCCGGTTTGAGCAGAGCATGGCAGAGGTAAAGGCCCTCACCGGGGCCACCGGCAAAGACTTTCAGGACCTGACAGCCAAGGCCCGGCTCCTTGGATCCACCACCTCCTTTTCGGCCAGTGAAGCGGCCCAGGGGATGAAGTACCTGGGCATGGCGGGTTTCGGCACACAACAGATCATCGCGGCAATGCCGGGCGTGCTCAACATGGCAAAGGCCGGCGCGGTGGATCTGGGAATGGCCTCGGATATCGCATCGGACATCATGTCCGGTTTTGGTTTGAAAGCCTCTGAAATGGGCCGCGTCTCCGACGTGCTCACCAAGACCTTCACCAGCTCCAACACCTCCCTTGAAATGCTGGGCGAGACCATGAAGTACGTGGCCCCGGTTGCCTCCAAGGCGGGGATGTCCCTGGAAGAGACATCGGCCATGGCCGGGCTTTTGGGAAACGTAGGAATCAAGGCGAGCATGGCCGGCACCACCCTTAAAGGGATGGTGCTCGGGATTGCGGCGCCATCGACAGAAGCCGCCACGGCCATGCAGCGGTTGGGAATCAGCACTGCGGATGCCCAGGGAAACCTGCGGCCCATGACGGATATTCTCGGGGACATCTCCAAAGCCACCAAGGACATGGGCAACGCCGAGAAGCTGGACATTGTGAAGACCATCTTCGGCAAGGTATCGGCGGCGGGTCTCACCGAGCTGCTCACCCAGGCCGGTGAAAACGGCATCGAGGAGTACATCAAGAAGGTTCAGAAATCCAAGGGCGCGGCGGATCAGATCGCCAAGGTGATGGACAACACCACCGTGGGCGCCCTTAAAGGGCTGGGCTCTGCTGCAGAAGGGCTTGCCATCGTGTTTGGCAACACCCTGACTCCGGCAATTACCGCCACGGCCCATGGCCTTGCGTTTATCACGCGAGGCCTCACGGCTGCTGCGGAGAAATTTCCCAATGCCACAAAGGTGGTGGGCCTTCTTACCGGCGGGACCATTGCACTCACCACGGCAGCAGTTGCCGGGGGCTATGCCTGGACCTTTGTGAGCGGGGGACTGCTCCAGGCCCAGAAGATGTTCCAGCTGGTCAATCTCTGCATGAATGCATCCACTATCAAGACGGTTGCTCTTTCGGGCGTTCAGAAAGCAGCGGCCATCGGCACCTATGCCATGACAGCGGCACAATGGGCCTTGAACCTGGCCCTCAACGCCAACCCCATCGGGCTTGTGATCGCAGGGGTGGCAGCTCTGGCAGGCCTGGCGGTGGTTCTCTACAAAAAGTTCGAGCCCTTCCAGAAGCTGGTGGATGGCATCTGGGCAAAGATCAAAAAGCTCCTGAAGATCGGAGCGAAGTTCTTTGGTTTTGGCGAGGGTGAGGAAGCGGACAAGGCGGCGAAGGTGGGCGAGGTTGCAGCCACCCTGCCATCGGTTCCGGACAACGTTGTGCCCTTCCCGGCTCAGCCGGAACAGGGCGTGGCCCCGGTCAAATTTCCGGAGGTCTCCCCTTCTGCTGCGAACAGTGCCAGCACATCCATTGAATACAAACCCCAGATTCATATCGCGGCCACCGGCTCCAACGTGACGGAGTTCAAGGCGGCAGCGGACCAGAGCCTCATGGAGAGCGAAGAGCGCTTTCGGAAGATGCAGGCGGAGGTAAACCACGACGACAGGAGGCGGGCCTTTGGCTGATTTGTACACCACGAAACAGGGAGACCTGTGGGACGCCATCGCCCTTGCCCGGATGGGAAGCGAGATGCACATGGCCCGGCTGATTGAAGCCAACCCTGAGCATCGGGAGACCGTTGTCTTCAGTGCCGGCATCGAGCTGGTGATTCCGAAAAGTGAAAAACAAACCGAACCCGTTTTACCGCCCTGGAAGTGATGATGCGAAAAGCACGGCTGAACATAACCTTTGAAGGCAAGGACATCTCCAAAGAGATCTCCCCTTACCTGAAGACCATGACCTACACCGATTTTGCATCGGGCAAGGCGGATGATCTTCAGATCACCCTTGAGGACACCGCCGGGCTCTGGTCCGGGGATTGGTTTCCGGAGAAGGGCTCAAAGGTCAAGGCGGAGATTGTTTGTTCTGCCTGGGGAGCTTTGGGGGATGTCTCGCTCTCCTGCGGGACCTTTGAGGTGGATGACATCACGTCAAGCGGCCCTCCTGCCATCGTGACCCTGAAGGCGATCAGCTCCATGACCTCCACGGCCATCAAGAATGAATTGAAGGAACGGGTCTGGGAAAAGATCTCCCTGAAGCAGCTGGCCGAAGGCATCGCGGCGGAGCACGGACTCTCTCTTTTCTTCGTTGCCGAAGAGGGAGCGCCCTACGGCAAGGTGACGCAGAGCAAGGAGAGTGATCTTTCGCTTCTGCAACGCTACTGCACATCAAGGGGAATGAACCTGAAGCTGGCCGAAGAGAAGGTGATCCTCTACCAGGGCAAGCTCTTTGAAGAGAAGCCCCCGGTTCTGATCTTGAAAAAGGGTGACGGCCAGATCCTAACCTGGTCGTTCAACACAAAGTCTCACAACATTTATCGGGCCTGCACGGTTCAGTACTTTGACGCGGATAAAAAGGAGTATGTGGAGCACACCTTCACCCCGAACAATGGCCCCAAGACCGGACAGACCCTTGTGGTGAACAAACGGGTGGAGTCCATTGCCGATGCCCAGGCTCTTGCAAAGGCCGAGCTTCGGAACGTGAACAAAGACGAAGTAAAGGCGACCCTATCCCTGGTGGGCAACCCGCTGGTGGTGGCCGGTCTCAATGTCGGCGTGGAGGGGTACGGCATGTTTGACGGAACCTATTTCATTGAAGAGTCCCGCCACAGCTTGGGGGCTGGCTACAAGACGGACGCAACGCTTCGAAAGGTGCTGGGGTACTGATGATCGAGCTTGAAAAAAGAATGAAGGCCCTGGAGGAGCGACTGAACAGCATGGTCCAGGTGGGGACGGTCACAGAGGTGATCGGTGGAGCGGTTCGGGTGGAACTTAATGGCCATGCATCCCATGAGCTGCCGGTTCTCTTCCCCAGAACCCAGACGGACAAGTTTTACGCCATGCCCGATGTGGGCGAACAAGTCGTCTGCATCTTCCTTCCCATTGGCCTGGAGCAAGGGTTTGTCCTGGGGGCGATCTATTCCGATGAGGACACACCGCCGGCTGATGGATCCCACGTGACGCAAGTCACCTTCGGGGATGGATCGGTCATGGAGTACGACCGAAAGGCGCATAACCTGGACATTACGGTGAACGGCGGGGAGGTGACGGTGAAGGCGGAGAAAATCAATTTAGATTGTGGCGGGGAAATGGGCGGGGTGATCACGAACAAGTCCATCTGCAAGTTCGATGGGAAGCCCCATGTGGATGCATCAACAACAGTCATTGCGAGCAAATAATCATGGCGACAAACGCAGCAGCACTCATGGCAGACATCATCAAGGAACTCAAAGCGGAAGGGTTTGCAACGGGCAACGAGTTTGCCCAGACGGAAAAGCTGGCAGCAGCCCTGGGCCGGGCCGTCTACAAGCACATGACCCTTCTGGACGATAACACCGGCACCCCGGCATCCACAGGACACAAATAAAATGGAGATAGGAACCTTCGGAGCAATTGTCTTTGAAACCAGCCGGACGCGGATCCGCACCTTTGATGAGTTCAAGCGATCTTCAAAGGCACGGTTCGCTGAACATGCCGTCACCGGCAGAAAGCCTGTCCTGGAGTTTCTCGGGCCGGAGCTGGACGAGGTGTCGCTTCAAATGATGTTTGCATCGAGCCTTGGCCTTGCGCCTGCGGATGAAATCGATTCTTTGAGAATGATCCTTCACTCCGGAGAGGAGCAGAACCTGGTTGTGGGCGGGTACAACTTCGGACGGTTTGTCCTCACCTCCATGGAAGAGGATTGGCAGAAATTTGATGGGAAAGGCCAGCTTCTGGTGGCGGCGGTGTCCATTGGGCTAAAGGAGTTCGCATAAATGGAACTGGATATTACAGGTTATCTGAACAAGGTGGTCATCGGAGCCACGGGCCTGCCGGCAATCATTCAGCAGGTGCAGATCGTCTGTGCCACTCAGGTGGGGACCCTTCCCCTGGACCGGGCCTTCGGTGTTCAGGCGGATTACCTGGACATGCCGCTTCCGGTGGCCAAGGCCAAAGCAACGGCGTCAGTGATCAGCGGCATAGAGACATATGTTCCTGGGGTGAGCGTTCTCTCTGTTTCATGGACCCGTGATAACGATGCGGCGCTGGATGGAAAACTGATCCCTGTTGTGAGGATTAAAATCAATGAGTCTTAAGAATCTTCCGGACATTCAATTTGTCGAAGCCGATGCCGCAAAAACCATCAGCAACATCTTGACGATTCATGAGGGAATAACCGGAAAATCCCTGGCTCCGGCGGATCCGGAGCGGCTATTCCTGATGGGCCTTGCCTCCATCATCGTCCAGCAGCGAGAGCTGATCAACCATGCAGGAAAGATGAACCTGCTTGCCTACAGCGAAGGCGACCACCTGGATCACCTGGGGGCGTTTACGGAGACCGATCGGCTTGGATCCTCAGCTGCCGGAACCACATGCCGGTTTTCCATTGCAGAACCCTTGGGGTTTGTCGTGGCCATCAATAAAGGAACCCGTGTCTCTCCGGATGGGAAGCTGTTCTTTAAAACGGAAAGCTACGCCGAAGTGACCACCGGTGAAACCTTCATTGATGTGGCGGTGACCTGCATGGCCACAGGAACCATCGGAAACGATTATGTCCCAGGACAAATCAACCAGGTGGTGGATCCCGTCCCCTATGTTGTGGGCGTAACCAACACAACCACGTCAACCGGCGGCGCCAATAAGGAAGAGAACGAGCCCTACAGGGAGCGGATCCACAACGCTCCGGACAAGTACTCTGTGGCTGGTCCGGAAGGCGCCTACATCTACTGGGCGAAGTCGGCCCATCAGGAGATCGCGGACGTTGCCGTTGTCTCTCCGGCGGATGCAACCGTCCAGGTCGTGGTTCTGCTCTCAAACGGGACGCTTCCGGATGAGGTCATTCTGCAAGCCGTTGCCGATGCCGTGACGCCTAAGAATCGAAGGCCCTTGACGGATAAGGTGTCCGTCATTGCACCGGTGCCGGCTGCATTTGATATCGACGCCGACTATTTCATCTCAAACGAAAACTCTGAAGCCATCGCCGAAATTCAAAGCCGGGTGGGCAAGGCCGTGGCCGGCTACAAAGCCTGGCAATGCCAAAAGCTGGGGCGGGACATCAACCCCGATGAATTGATTTTCCGCTTAAAAAGTGCCGGCGCAAAACGCGTGGTTGTTCGCGCTCCTGTTTTTCAAAAGTTGGTCACCACCCAGGTTGCCCAGGTCGGCTCGGAAACCCTGAACTACGCGGGGGTGGAAGATGAGTAAGAGCTTACCTGACATCAGCTTTGCAGAGATCCTCCCCTCTTCCATCTCCGGAGATAAAACCGTGAAGGCAGCAGCTCAAGCCATCGATGGCGAGCTAAAACAGATCAACCAGGCCATCGACTCCTTGTACATCTACAGCCGATGGAACGAGCTGGAGGAGCCCCTCCTCACCCACCTTGCCTGGCAATTCAAGGTCGATTTCTGGAACGATGATTTGAGCCTCGATAAAAAAAGGGCCCTGGTCCGGAACTCCGTGGCGCGTCATCGGCAAAAAGGCACCCCTTCAGCCATCGAGGGCGCCATCGCTGATGTGCTGGGCGGCGGTACTGTTGAGGAATGGTGGACCTACGGCGGCCAGCCCTATCATTTTCGTGTGCGGGTGGAAGTCACCGACCAGGGCGTCACCGATCAGGCCTATGCCTGGGCGGACCAGCTCATTGAGTCCTATAAAAACGTGCGCTCGAAGCTGGACTCCATCATCACGTACCTGTCTGGCCGGGGCACGGTTCACATGGCCATGACCTGTCAATACGGCGAGTCCATCTCCGTCTTCCCCTGGCAACCCCAAAACCTCACTGAATCCGGAGCCGTCTTCTTTGGCATCGGAACCCAGATGATCGAAACCACCTGTATCTATCCTTAAGAGAGGGAATACCAATGGCAGAATCCTATTTCACAACCTTAACCAACACAGGCAAGGCGATGTTCGCGAACTCACCGATTCTGGGGACACCAGTCAGCTTCACGACCCTTGCCGTGGGTGACGGCAATGGTTCGTACACCGGCCTGGACCTGGCAGCCATGCTTCAACGAACCGCCCTCATTAACGAGGTGTGGCGAGGCAGCATCAATCACATTTCGACACATGAAGAGAACAGCAACTGGCTCGTTGTGGAAGCCTTCATCCCTTCGGATGTGGGTGACTTCGACATTCGGGAAGTGGGCGTTCTGGACGCCGACAACAACCTTATTGCCACCGGCAAATATCCGCACACCTACAAGCCCAAGATTACCCAGGGCGCATCCAAGGACCTCTACATCAAGATGATCCTGGAGGTAACGGACACTGCCCTGGTGACACTGAAGGTTGATCCGACGATGGTCCTTGCGACCAGGCAGCATGTAGCGGATGAGCTGGCGGCGTATCCGAAGATGGTGAGGAAGGATGCCGAAGGAAATGTAAGTGTCAAAGGGAAGAGAGTTTCATTTCATGAGCCGGGACATGACATCAACTTGTCATACGTGCCTACGAATGAAGAGATGATCAGGTTGAGTATACTTGAACGGAACGGATCGAGCCTCTTGCGATCAGACTACCCGGATCTCTTCGCAAAAATAGGGATCATGTACGGCGCTGTTGATGATTTGCACTTTAATCTGCCTGATGACCGGGGTCTCTTTACTCGATATTGGGACCATGGCGCGGGTGTTGACCCTGATGCTGCCACACGTACAAATAGAGGTGACGGTACAACAGGGGATAACGTTGGTACAAAACAATCCTATGAAATACAATCCCACAGCCATCTTGGCGCGTCTTTTACCGCATCAAATACAGGTTCCGGATTTTTACAAGGCGGCACTGTTTCTTCAGGAGTTCCGCCTGTTTCGTCGCAAGTTAATGAAGGCGGGAATGAAACCAGGCCTACCAACAGATACAAGTGGGGAGGAATATTTTACTAATGGCTACATTATATAATGGACACCCCGTAACGGGAGAATATCTGCCCGGTCGAGACTCTATTCCACGTCAAAATCCTATGTGGACCGCAGAGACACATAGTACGAATGAACGGTGGCTGTACAACCCCAAAACATCATCCCTTCAACCGCCTCCTGAAACAGGCGAACTCGAGGTTGCCGTTTTGAAAAATGGCGCTTGGGAAATCAAACCTGATTACCGTGGAAAGGTTTATTTTGATACCAGCACACGCGAACGTCACGAGATATCTGAAATCGGAGCTGACCTGGATTCAAACTGGACTGAAAAAGAGCCCATTCCCAACAGTAAGTGGCACGGAAGTGACTGGAAAATTGATTTGGAGTTATGGCTTAATAATGTGGTTCGGCCTGAACGAGACCGACGCTTGGCAGCGTGTGACTATATCATGATGCCCGACTATCCTATTGACCTGGCCAAACGGGCAAAGTGGGAGGCTTATCGGGTTCAATTGAGGGATCTGCCTGCGACGTTAACAGCTTTCACCGATTCAGTTTCATGGCCACCGATGCCCTAATAGAAAATGGGATTCCGATCTGGAATCCCATTTTTTTATGGATGAGAAGATTCTGAGTGCGAATTGACTTAAATTAAAACTGTTGCCATGCCGATAAGTAATCATGTAGCCCCTCAGAAGATGTGGCTTGAGGCATTTGGTCGTTGCTTGATTTTGATAAATTAAGTTGTTCTTATGGTGTTTTGTAATGAGGAGATTGTTTGTGTATCGTAATTTAATAGTTGTTTTCGCTCTTGTGTTTTTGACGGCATGTGCCACCACAAATCCTGCTCCACCAAATCTGGCCTCGTATAACGGACCTAAAGCTATATATCCAGCTGTCGTTGACGTCTTTGCTGGCTTGAGTGCACAGACAGAAGAAATTGATGTGTATAATGATATATTCAAGTCTGGCTATATTCACAGAAATGACATTTTGATCCCTATCCGTTTTAAATTGGAAGTGGAAATGGTGGGTGAAAGTGTGAATGTTAAAGTAGTAGACCTCAAGCGATACGAGAGCGATAGGAGGATGTGGGTAAGACATCATGCGAGCTTAGGTTTTGATCCTGCTGGCTATGCAAAAAGAGTATCTCATGCGATTGTCAGTGTGCTTAATGATCCCAATGAATATGCTTCAGTAAAGAATGAATTGTTGAGTGATTTGTCGTTTCATGTCGCTGTATTCTGCGATGCAATGCCTGGCGGAAGATTAAAATGGTTTGAGGAGGAGATGAAAGGGCGTACTTTCGATATAGATGGCACGTTGAAAAAAGTCCGGGATTACGGCGTAAATCGAACACGCTTTTCAGACGAAAATGACTTGAGGTATAGTGCAGAGATGAGATTTCGTGCAGATATAGAGTGGGAACAAAATGATCTGTTTCCAGGTTTTTCTCTGTCTATGTTCACTGATAATGATACATATTCCCTTATGCGAGAAGGCCGTCGTGTTAGAACAAAGGCCCTTGCATATCCGAGTGATAAATATGTGTCATTTAGTTTGAAAGAGCTTCCATAACCTCGCCTAACCTGACGTAAAAAATTGTGGAAGTTTTTGTGGAAGTTCTTGAAAAAGGAAGCCTATTTACAGGTCTTTCAGACGCTATAAAATGATACAGATGAAAGTCGGTATTATAGGTATAGTTATGATTTTATAGGTAGATTACTTCAAGTCGGGACCTGTGTTCAAGTCCCGTTTCCCGCTCCATGATAGTCAATAAATCCGATGGCTTACAAGTTTAAATTGCACAAAAAATGTGTGCAAAACGTGTGCAGGCTTGATAAATCAGAGGGTTACAAAATACGAAGCCGTGAAGAGACTAAAAATCTTCGTAAGCGTCAAATAAACCCCATCTTCCGCAGTCAGTACGATTATGCCATGGTGTGCCATTACCAACCCACCATGGAGGCATCGCATGAAAACTCGCAAAGCCAAACGTTCGTATTGGTCCGCCCATATCAAGGCATGGAATTCTTCAGGGCTCTCTCAAGCAGAATACTGCCGCGTATACCATCTCAGATCAAATTCCTTCACTTACTGGAAGCGCCGATTCAAAGAAATAGCAAGCCCCCACGGCTTGATCCCTGTTCAGGTCTTACAGGAAACCCAACCTCCAGAGCTTTCGTCAACCCATCTCACCATTCGAGTTGGCAATACCTTGTCCATTGAAGTCCCTGATGGTTTCGACGCCTCCACCTTGGCCAGGGTTATGGAAGTCCTCAGGGGCACCCCATGTTGTTAATGCCGGGTTCTGATATAAAGGTTTTTCTTGCACCCGGTGTAACGGATATGCGCAAATCTATAAACGGTTTGTCGCTCATTGTTCAGGAGGCCTTTGGCTTGAACCCGCTATCGGGTCATCTGTTTGTTTTTTGCAACAGGCAAAAAAATATCGTGAAGGTTCTATACTGGGACCGAAACGGATTTTGCCTGTGGCACAAACGCCTCGAAAAGGATCGCTTCCAGTGGCCAGAATCATCAGCAAATGTCGTCTCATTGACTCACCGAGAGTTGATGTGGCTTATCGATGGCATGGAAATAATCCAACCGAAGGCGCATAAAAAACTGAGCTACAAAATGGTTGGATGATCGCGCTTATTTTATAAGGTAAAACTGACTGAGAGACTTGAAAATAAAGGCGTTTGATAGTATGCTTCAGCATGTTGGAATGTCAGTCAAATAGCTGCGAAGAAGTAAAACGCCTTGAAGCCGAATTGTCCTCTTTAAAAAGCGCCTTTCAGCGTGTTGAAGAGATGAATCGTCTGTTGCAGGCGCAGTTGTTTGGACGCAAATCAGAAAAGCGGGTTTCTGCACCGGAAACATCACAGCTTTTGCTCTTCCCGTCCCCTGAAGTTGAATTGCCACCCCCAGTAGATCACACTGAGGAGATAACCTACGAGCGTAAAAAGCCCGGCCGGAAAAAGCTTCCGAAGGATTTGCCTCGCATCGACATCATGTATGATATCCCGGAAGAGGATAAGGTCTGCGAGTGTGGCTGCCAGATGACCCGTATCGGTGAAGAGACCTCTGAAAAAATTGACTACATCCCTGCAACGCTTCAGATCCTGAATATCATACGCCCCAAATATGCTTGCAAGGGGTGTGAAGGGGTTGAAAGTTCATCCCCTGCGGTCATGATCGCTCCCCCTCCAAAATCATTGGTCTCCAAAAGCAATGCGTCTGTGGGGCTTCTCGCCCATGTGTTCACGGCTAAGTTCGCTGATGCCCTTCCATTTTATCGGTTGGAGAAGATTTTTGCCCGTCAGGGCATTCATATCTCCAGGTCAAGCATGTCCAATTGGGCGATCAAGGCGGCTGAGAAGTGCACACCTTTGATAGCGGCAATGCATGACCTTATGCTTGAAGGCCCCCTGATCCAATGTGATGAGACTCCGCTCCAAGTTTTAAAAGAGCCTGGGCGTGAGGACACAAAAAAATCGTACATGTGGCTGTTCCGAGGTGGTCCACCGGATAAGCCCGCCCTTATTTATTGTTATCACCCGACGCGTGCCGGGAAGGTTGCCAAGGACTTTTTGCGCCAATACAAGGGCTATGTCCAGACCGATGGTTATGCCGGTTATGATTTTTTGGATGGCCGGAAAGGTGTTTATCATATGGCCTGCTGGGCACACGCTCGCCGCAAATTCTTTGAAGCATCCAAGGCGGCAAAGGCGGCTTCCAACGATAACTCTTCAAGCTCATATGCGGATGTGGCTATTCAAAAAATCGCATTGCTGTATAAGGTCGAAAAGTACATCAAGAAGTGTCAAATGGATCACGAGCAGGGCTTGCAATACCGCCAGGAAAACGCCAAGCCTGTGTTAGATGATCTGAAAAAATGGCTTCTCGATATTTCTGCCCTTACCCCACCCAAGGGCCTTTTAGGTAAAGCCGTTCATTACACGCTTAAGCAGTGGCCGAGGCTCTGTATCTATGCTCAGACAAGTCACGTCCCCCCAGATAACAATCTGGCTGAAAACGCCATACGGCCCTTTGTTGTAGGTCGGAAAAATTGGCTTTTCTCGGGTTCCCCTTCCGGCGCAAAGGCCTCTGCCATATTTTTTTCTCTCATAGAGACGGCGAAGGCAAATAACATAGAGCCCTTTGCATACCTCAAGTACGTCTTTACTGTTCTCCCCCACGTCAAAACTAAATCAGAATACAGAAAGCTCCTGCCATCCTTTGCTGATCCTGGGCGCATTGCCTCCTGCAAAGACCGGGTAGTTCAATAGACGCTTACAAATCTTCACGGCTTCTTTGTTTTCAAGGCTCTTGGGGTTTTGTGGATGGCTAAGATCTGGCAAAATTCCAGGATCTACACGTGTTTGACCCCGCCCCCCCTTCCACACGATTTGTGCAAGTTTGTGCAGCCTGATTTGACTTTCTAAGGAACCTGTAAAGCCCAAAACCTCCCGGTACATTTCATACCTGGGAAAAGGAACCAATCGGTACTGTTAATATGGACATCGAAATAATCC
This sequence comes from Desulfolunaceae bacterium, assembly GCA_942491485.1. Lineage (GTDB taxonomy): Bacteria > Desulfobacterota > Desulfobacteria > Desulfobacterales > Desulfolunaceae > Desulfoluna. Next base: position 391,335 of record CALOAX010000002.1, read on the forward strand.
AAGCCGACGGCACCATGGATCTCAACCAGGAGCTGATCACACACCCACACACCACATTTTTCGTGCGGGCCACCGGAACCTCCATGACCGGTGCCGGGATTTTCCCTGATGACGTCCTCATCGTGGACAAATCCGTGGAGCCCACAGACAAGAAGGTGATCATCGCTGTGGTCAATGGAGAGCTCACCGTGAAGCGCCTCCGACTAAGAGGCGACCGTGCATTCCTGGAACATACATCCAGCACCCCCGCCGGCATCGCCGGGGCTATTTTTTCAGGCCCTCGTCGTCGATGGTCTACGGTATGGTATAGATATTCGGTGTCAGTTTTAGTGCCTCAAGGAATTTGAGCTGTTCAGGTTTTAGAGGTCTGGCAAGCCGTCTAACCCCATCAATGGTGAGTACGTTAATCTGCTTGAACTTGATGCTCATCATAAATGTCGTAGGCCGAGTTGTCCCCTTTGGCTTCCATCCAGGTAGTGGAGTGCTCGTTTTTTTTATATGTTGCCGTAGATCACGCTCAATGAGCCTCCAAATTAAGAGGGCGAGTAAGAGTACAAGGCCTAACACTTCAATGCGTGAGGTCTTTTTCAGAAAGATGGCGTTAATGATGGCTGGATCTTTGATAAAGCCAAAGTTTTTCTCAATGCCATCCTGCTCTTTATAGAGCCTGAGCAGTTCCGAGGGACTCCATCGGCCTTTGTCATTAAGGCTCGTGAGGAGAACAAAACACCCTGCACGTGTCCGGAGATCCTTTGTTTTTTCGGGGTTTTCATGGAGCGTTGTGCTGAGCTCGTACCGGAACGCCCTCGCGACTCTGGTCTCTCCCTTTTTTGGGCGTCCTCTTTCAAAGACAGGGGTCTCGGTGATCTCCGTTTCTATGGTGTGCATGCTCTTTGATGCCAGTTTTATCATTTGCTTACGTGCAGATTCTGCATCATCGCGGCATTTATAAGCTGGGAGCAAGCTGTCATGGATTGTTTTTTCAAGGGCTGTTCGGTCTTTTTTTAGCTGGTTCTCGATGGTTTTTTGCCTGCGCTTGTCGTAGGCACTTGAGTGGTAGGTTATGGCGCGATACGAATGACCTTCGACATCAACAATTCCCTCCTGAGCCCGGTAATAGGCGGATGGCTTTTTGATGGTTCCTTCATCGTTTGCAAGGATGCCGACCTCCTGCCAGAGTTCTTTTTTAACGGCTTCGTCTATGACGCGCTTGCACTCCTTGAAGTTGGCAGGCATACGACTTAGAAAGTCGATTTTGAGGTCTCTTGCTTTTTCAAGATTTAAGGCGGTTACAAATGCGGAGTCGGCAATATGAAGAGATGCTCCTGTTTCAAGCCCATGACGTGCCATGTAGGCTGATGCGCTGGAGAGAAGCTTGTTATTGAGGGTTTTATCCGAGGCATTACCATTTTCAACTTGACCAATAATGGGGATGTTTCTCTCGACACAACACATAGAAACCATGAACTGTTTCAGATCCGGGCGCTTTGCCTTGCTGTGGCCATACGTAACATTTGAGGGTTCTTCATCCTGCAGTTCATAGTCTCCGTAAACCGATACAGACGTTGTGTCGAAGTGGTAGGCCTTGGCGTCAATATCAAAGGTGCTCAAGGCTTTCATTGATACTTCAGTAAACAGGCGCTGAGCGCCAGCCTCGTACACCCTGTCCATGGCCCGGCCGAGGTTGGTCTCACTGAACATTTTATGGTTTACAGGAAAGCCGAAAAGAATCTCGCTGTCTTGTTCATTGATTTCGTCGGTGAATCGGCAAAGTGGTGTCCGGCCTGAGAATGCGTCTATGACCATGGCACATATGGCATCACCCGGGGCCAGGTTCATCTGGCTGTCGACTAGTTCGTTGACAGTTTCACGAATCATAAGTCGCTTCGTGTATTCTCGGGCAATGGGAAGTAGACCCGCTCTTGTGATCTGGAGTTTTTCTAAATCGATGGTATCCATAATAGTGGCCCCCATGTTTGAAATTATTCGATATCCATGGGCACTATCACATATAGACATTGTGTTTGTCTAGGCAAACTTTTTGGGCTAATCACAGCACTTCTATAAACCTCGAAGTATACATGTAATAGCCTGAAAATATTCGACTTAAATTCCAGTAGCAATGAAGCAAGGGGGTGCTGGAGGTATGCTGGAAGCTGAAAGCGACGACTACGACCCCATTGAGATCACCGGCAACATGGACTTTTCCGTGTGGGGTGTTGTCATGTTTGTGGTTCACCCGGTTTAACAGCTGAATGTCCGGCATACTGCATCCGTGAAGACCAAATCTTCACGGATATTTTTTTGTCGACGCCGAATCGCTGACCAGATTCAAATCTGGTTCTACCCCAAAAAAGAGGCCCGTCATTATCAAATGACGGACCTTTTTGATTGTTCAACTATAAACGGCGGGAATCGAACCGGAGCCCTTTTAGCAATGACGGGCCTCTCAGCCCCCACTGATCAACATTTCCAATCCCCATGACCCTACATCCCATCTCAATTTCCCACCTTCTGGATCTATAAACAGGGATACCGAAAAGCCACCCCGGGCACCTCAACAGTATGCCGTATCAGGACTCTTTGGAGTCAATAAATTGTTCCCTTCCAACCTACCGACTCAACGTAACAGAAGGGAGATGAGCCGGACACAGGATACCCTTAGTACTTTCGGATATCGAGGGTGGGTGTCATGTTATGAGAAAGTGATATTAACTCACAGTGCAATTCTTGCACTGAATGTTTTTTAACTTGCTTATTATTTAAATGTAATATTCTATTCTACTCGAATTAATTAATATTGGAGACAAAAAGCTAATACAACGAAGGAGTAAAAAAGTCATGAGGTATAGCCACAATAACTTTCAATACTTCACAAAGCTCATACAACGCGTTTGCATATTAATAGTTCTAAGCATGTCTTTTTGTATCGGTACGACGAATGCAACCGAGCTTTCATTGGATAAAAGCACCACAACGATTTTAAATAGTATTAATAGCCACTATTTATATAATGGGACATTATATACAGGTGGATTTCATCACGCGTATTTAGATTCGGTGAGAGGCTCTGTTCTCATTTATCATGCCTTAGAGGGGCATTTTACTGAAATTCAAAAAATCTTCGATGCCCAGTCCAAATATAAGAGTGTGTACCCTTCTTGGCGAGATAAAACTTTTCGCCGTATTCCAAATTATGCCTACAAGCAACATCAGTCATATCTTGGCGTAGCTTACGATATTCCGGAAAGTCAAATTATGAGCTATGCCTTACGTGCTGTGCAAAACATTGAAACAGCCTATCCACACTTGCAAAGTAACGAATTACCTTTTGCTTATCACTTTATACAAGCGACACGTGACTTGGATTTTTTTACGACATTAGGTAGTCCTGTTGATTGGTGGCTTACAGATACATTCCCTAAGGGCTATGGCCGTTTACAGTGGGCTGTCTGGAATGCAAGCAAAACAAATGATTTTATTGATTGGCTTCAATTCACAGTTAGCACCTCCAACCTCAGCCACATGCAGAACTGGACGTATGCAAATGATGCCGAAAAATCACAAGCATTTTCTCACCTTAGGAGTCTCTCAGAAATAAGAGACTCAACTTCTGGGGGTGAGCAGGTAATTCCATTCTCCGTGGAAGTCAGCTTGTTCTATTGACAGTGCATCCATTTCAGCATCTGTCACCTTTAAACCTTTTGGGTATATGTCGGCGTCCAGGCTGGCACCTATTTTTAACCCTTCTTTCGTTGTTGTAGAGCCAATCAATTTAATTATAACTTCGTGGCTTACGAGTGGCATCCCTCTCCAGTTCCGCGTTATATGACAAAACATTCTGTGTTCAATTTTATTCCACTTGCTTGTCCCAGGAGGGAAGTGGCAAACCATAATAGACAACCCTTCTTTATCCGCCCATTCCTGAAGGGATTTTTTCCACAGACGGTTGCGCCAGCCGTTACTACCGCCTCCGTCTGCCATGATCAGTATTTCTTCGGCACCGGGATACAGTCGTTCCCCCAATTCCTCCCACCAGCGCTGAATACTTCTGACGGCAAACTGTGCCGTATCATTATCGGTCCCCACATTAACCCATCCCAAATTATGGGTAATATCGTAAGCTCCGTAGGGCGTTACTTTTCCAAGCTCTTTATCTATAAAATCATACGCTTCTACTTCCAACGGATGATTTGTTTTATGCCACTCGCGTCCAGAATTTGCAAAATTCCCTACCAGCTCCTTTTTCTTTGCATCTACAGAGATTGCGGGGCAGCCCCGACTTTGGAATTCTTCCACTGCTGCTGCAATATACTCAAACTGCAAATTTCTATCTGGATTCTGCCTGCCTTCGAATCGTTTTCGGTTGCTCTGTAGGCTATAACCTAACTTTTTGAGCAGTCCACCTACGGTTGTAGGTGAAATGAAAAACCCTTGTTTTTTTTAGCTCATCAGATAGATTGGTTGTGCTTTTACAAGTCCATCTTAGCGGTTTCATTGGGTCACCGCTGGTATACGGCTCAACAAGCTTTTCTAAAGCGTCAAGCAGTCCTGGTTGTTTTTCAGTGAGCGACTTACGGCCACCACCGGGCTTACGCTGTCTACCCGTACTATCCTGAGTTTTATGAGAGAGTTCTTCAATACCATGACAGATTGTCCGTGGTGTAAGTCCCGTTGCACGAGATACGGCCGCGACACCTCCGTACCCAAGCTCTAAAGCTTCTACAGCCGCCCAGCACCTACGACTTTTTTCGGTTAGCTCGGACGCTATCTTTTCATATCTGTTTTTTATTGATTCATGTGGTAATGCTTTCATCCCGGTAATATAACAGAAAACGCCTAAAAAGAATTGCTATTTATTTTCGTGAAGCTCCTTACGCAACATGCATTAACAAAATGGCAGAAATCATCTTCATATGTTTGGCTCGCGGCTTTGAGTGAAGTTTTGGAGCCAGACGACCCAAGATGCCAAATTGTTATAGATGAATTCACAAAAATAGCTGAGAAAGTAAGCACAGGGAGTGCCAATCAAGCCGAACTGGCCGCGTTTTCTATGATTTTACTGAATGCCACCCGATTGAGTTATGGCAAAAATGTTGATGTGTCCACCTGGCTGAAGACGACAAAGAACGATGTGTTTAAACCAATTAAAAAAAGAGCACAATTCTGTTACGGAAATCTGATACTTGCTCGAGAAAGCATAGATGCTTACCGAATCTTTGCGTCAAGTGTCGAGCAAAAAGGCGATATCCAACCTTCTTTTATTACCCCGATCGCTATGAAAAATTCTGATGATATCGTAGTTTACCCTGATAAAAGTGTTAATTCTTTGAGTTCATGGCCATTTACTTCGCTATTGCCGATATCTGAATTAAAAAGGTTGTCTGAACTTCCTGGGCTCCCCATTCACGATAAAAGAAAACTAAACAGAACAATTTTTTTAAGATCTTGGGTGCAAAATGATTACGGAGACGACAACCTACTAAAAAATCTTGCTGTAACTGATCCGTTGCTTTCAACTGAAATTGAACAAGTACTATCTGAGCCTGACCAGATAAAACGGAGGGCAATATTATTGAAAATGGTTATGAGAGCTCCTGCTTTAACCTACCTGATGGATGTAGAATTGTTTAGGAGGGAAGGTGTTAGAGCACCCAAAACATTCAGTAAGTACAATCCAAATGATGGCAGCTGGTGGTGTGAAACAGACACGACAAAAATGACGAAGAGAATGATGCATTCAAAGGTTAAAAAAATTGGTCTGCGTGGTGAAGATCCTATATTATCCGGAGGTCGCTATGGTCGCATCTTTCATGCCGCAGGACAATTACGAGCATTTTATCGATGCAATAACTCTCTTGCAACTGACCCTGAGTTACACCGATCAATCATTGATAAACTATTATCACAACATCCCTTCATGAAATACATCGACTCAGATGAATGGAAAAACTTTTCAACGCTGCCACCAGCACCCGTTTTCTTTGGAGACAAGGTGTATGAATTTGAGAACAGCCCAATGATTGACAGATCTTTAAAAATTGAACTTTTAAAGTTACTTGCAAGAGCATCGCGTTACACATGTCGAGGTTGCGAAGGTGTATACGACACTTTTACTGAAGCAAGATCTACACTGAAAACAAAATACGGTATCCATCTCGAATACCCACAATAATTGCCATTCTCACCAATCCTTTACAAACCCTGCAACCACTTATCGAATGCGGAAGCCCTGCACCCAGGAGCTTCCGCCCTCTTCCCCCCCCAAAAAAAACTCCTATGACACCCTTCCTGAAACCGCCCATCCAATGAACCACAGCAGGTGTAAAACAAACCAAGCCCCCTTTCCGCCCCCAAAAACAGCAAAACTCAACCTCCTGAATTATCATTGATAATATTAGGCAAACTACGTATGATTTTAATTTAAGAGGGCCTTGAGAACGAAGATGGTGGGGGCCGCTTTATTATGGCAGATATGCAGTTCTGACCCATATCCATTTGGGAGGACACCATGCCAAAAGTCACCAACCTTGATTCCAGGATTTTTTACAGAGGGCCAAGCAGTCGCGGTAAGGTCGGGAAATATCGTCTCTACATGGAGTGGGACAAAGGATACCTCCAATACAAGAAGAACATTTGGAAAAAACTCCATTTCAAGAATGTCGTGGGCTGGGAGGCGTTCCCCGGCGGGTATGTCGGCAAGATCATGGACACAAAGCAGCCACCGCGCATCGTCCTTAAAACAGCAGGGAAAAAAACAACCGAAGAGCGTGAATTCATTATCCGGCACGAAGAGTTTGACAACTGGCTTTACTGGATTCTTCGCGCGATATTGAAATACTCATCAGCACCCATTCCTGACGAATTCCTGCAGTGCCTGTCTACAAAACGCAAAACCAAAATCATTACACGCCGAGATTTGAAACAATTTGACATGTCACATGAGGTGTTCATTGCCGTGTCCGAAAGCCTTCAGAAAGGATTGGACACACAACAGCAGGCAGGTCCTGCGCGCGATCCACTGGGTTTTCACCCCGATCTTGTGAGTGGTCCCGATGTGGAAGGCAGAACCCGTGGACGCGGTGTCGGGTTTGGTAAAATTGTGGGAAAAATCGGTAAAGGCGGTAGTGATACCGTCATCTTTGAAATTGAGAGAATACTTGAGCCCATACTTGCAAAGGCTAAAGACGGTTTGAAGACCCCGCTCATGCGGCCAGTGGAACCCATGGCTGTAAAGGTGCCAAAGTATTCTGATTTCGACGATGGAGCAGCATACAAGGACCTGGTGCGGGAAGCCCGTATACTGGCTGCAATCGGCCTTCACCCAAATATCATAGGCCTTATCGATGCACACCTGGTTTCTGCAAGTCGACTGTACCTTTTTCTTGAAATGGGGGACCATGATTTAGGGGCCTTCAGGTACGAGAAAAAAGGCCGGTTACCTCTCACCAAGGCATCGGTGGTTCGCAAATACACGGTGGGCATTCTTGCCGGCATCGCGCACATGCATCAAAGACGGATCTATCATCTCGACATGAAACCGGAAAATGTGCTGATCTGCGACAACATTCCCAAAATCATTGACTTTGGTTTAACAAAATCAAAAGTGCTCGACACAAAGGAAGAGATGTTCAACGAAACGTGGCAGGGCTTCGGCACCGTACGGTATATCTCTCCTGAAAGCTTTAAAGACAATGGGATTTCCAATGAAAACGACCTTGCAAAACGGGACTCCTATGCCGTGGGCATGACCATTTTTGAAGGGTTGCTGGGGCCTTATTGTAAATGGCCAAGACCATTTGCAGATAAATCGACATTTGGTGAAGGCCCCAAGGTGATTATTCCCCGGATACAGCATTGGCAAAGCCTGGTACAAAAATCTTCCAACATGAAAAAGCTTCAAAAAGATGGATTGATGAGTGTTGCAAACGCCGCAAGCAGCCTTATTGAAGAAGACCCCGGCAAGCGCGCGTTTGTGGAGCATGCACTAAGAACACTTAAGGGAGGCCTGCAGTATGAAAAGGGGAAAAAAATGCTCCTTGGGGACATTCAACCTGCCAGAACATCGAGGCCTTCTTCGCCACGGGGTAAAAAAAGTGCCACCGCTTCACCGGCAGCATGGCAGTGTCGAACCTGCAACCGCTCTTTCACCTACAAACCCATGCGATGCACATGCGGGTTGATGGTGCACGCTGATGGGGACCCCTTGTTCAAGAGAGTGTAAGGAAAATGGATACACAAATGACCTTATGGAGGCCGCCCCTTGACATTCAACTTGCCCCCACGCTGAGACCCAAAAAACCGTGCTTCCTTGCCGACTGAATTCGATGCGTAACTACTCAGCTCAGCGTGACTCTTAAAAAGAAGCCTCCGGCGGCAAGGTGTGCCACCTTGAAAGCGGGTTACCAAACCCAGCTCATAGAAATTGGCAGACGTTTTGCCCCCGGCAGAGCCTCCGCAGGTGATTTAAAGCTGAATAGTTCTGTCGATACAAACAAAAAAGCCCCGGCGTTTACCAGCGCTTTTCCTTTTTCTACAGGCTCTGTTCAGTGGACAGGTTTAAACTGAAGATCCAAGGTAAAACCAGCCGCTGCCGCATAGCTTTTTAAGGTGGAAAGTTTGGGAGAATGCTTCCCATTGGCACTTTCCAACCGGGAAATATTGCTCTTCTTGGTTCCCATCCTTTTGGCTATCTCTTCCTGGGTGAGCCCCGCTGCCAAACGCATTTCAATCAGTTTTCTTCGAAGCTCGAACTCAGGAGCCAAATCATCATAGGCTTCTTTGACGTCAGGATTCTCAAGGGCTTTCTTCTTAAAATAGTCAAACGTAGGTCGGCTCATGATTTCACCTCCTTGAGTCGGCGTTGCGCCAACCGCAATTCTTTTTTCGGGGTCTTCTTGGACTTTTTCATAAACGTGTGAAGAATGATGAGTTCCTGGCCTTTCTGTGTGCAAAAAAATGATCGTGCGCTACCATCCGGGGCCTTTGCACGGATCTCATAAAGGCCATCCCCCATCATACCGGTGGTTGTCAATGAAGTTGTCGCCTCAGCGATTAAGCAGCTAATGCAGTTTTGTTACCCAACGGTAAGGTCTTTTTATCAGGGTTCAACCAAACCTCAGTGGGCAGTGTCCAATCCCGTGTTTTCCGGCTTCCCCAGCGCTCTGGATGGCGAGCTTTGGCTTGCCACATCTTTATACTCCTGGCCTCAAGAATAGCATCAGCAACACCCAAATGCCTCTGAACAGGTGTAACAAATTTAAGGCTGCTATGCTTGTGCTTGTAGTTGTACCAATACACAAAACTGTTCGCCCAGCTTCGTGCATCTATAAGTGTTTTGAACGGCTTTGAGGGGTAGTCAGGACGGTATTTCATAGTCCTGAACAAGGACTCTGAATAGGGGTTGTCATCACTGACCCGAGGCCTGCTGAAGGAGGGAACCACTCCAAGCCGTTGCAAGGTCGCAAGCATAGTGGCCCCTTTCATAGGGCTGCCGTTATCCGAGTGAAGGATCAGTGGCGTATCTTGGTTGTATATTCCATGCTTCAAACATGCTTTTCGCATCATTTCAGCAGCATGGTCTGCTGATTCAGTACCATGGATTTCCCAGGAGACAATCATACGGCTGAAGATGTCCTCCACCATGTACAGATAAAAGTGTTGTCCTCTGATGGGCGTGGGCAAATAGGTAATATCCCAGCTCCAAACCTGATTTGGGCCTGTTGCAGCATACGAGGTGGGCTTTCGCTTTGGAGCCGATACAGCACGCCCTCGCCGGGCAAGTTGCCCAGCTTTACGCAAGACCCTGTAAAAAGTGGATACTGAAGCAATGTAGGTTCCTTCATCCAGAAGAGTTGGGACAATCTGGCTTGGAGGCATACTTTGGAACCGTTTTTGGTTAGAAACTGCAAGAATTTCGAGCTGTTCTTTTTTCGTCATCATGTTTGCCGGTGACGGCCTGAGTGCATCCTTTCTCTTGTCTTTCTGAAGAGAACCGGAAGGTTGATTCCACCGTTGAATAGTTCTCGATGAGACCCCAAGCTCTTGACATGCCTTGGATAATCGAGCCCCTGCATCGACGGCTTCTTGGATGACGCGAACTGCTTCAATGCGATCTGGGAGTGTAATCAGTCGTCCTCGGGATCCCCCCAGATCGCCTGGGCCTTTTTTCTCAGCACCAGCAAAGCCGCTGTTTCAGCCAGGGCCTTGTCCTTACGTTTCAGTTCCTTGGTTAAGCTTTTGATTGCTTTCTTGTCCCGCTTTCGGTCTTCAGAAAGAGCTTTCCGATGGTCGACTGGTGATGAATTAGCCTTTAAACAGGCCGTCTTCCATTCAGTAACTTGTTCAGGGTAAAGGCCTTTTTTTCGACAATACTCCGATAGTTCGGATTCATTCAGTGTGGCTGTTTCCAATACAACTGCAAATTTCTCTTCCGAACTCCATTTGTCCGGTTTATTGCCTGTTCCCGGCACAATTACTCCTTTGGATAGGGCCCGTTTCCGCCATGTATACAACGTGCTGTCTGTAATTCCTGTCTCTTCGGCCAGTCTCCGGACAGGCATGCTTGAAGGGGGCATCATCTTTTGAATCATGGACGACTTTAGTTCGTCTGAATAATAATGGCTCAACTGGTTCTCTCACAATCGCCCCGCACTCTAATTGATTTTTTCAAACGAGGCGACAACTATCCTGACACAGGGGGATACGTACATGCGGCAAACCAAGAGTGGGGCCATAGTCTTTGACCATCTCCATCTCGCGGATCAGCTTTGCCTGTACTTTGGGCGGCAACTTGAATATTTCGTCCCGCACATTCTCGCTGTAAAAGGTTACCGTCCATTTCATGATCAAAATGTTATCATTTTTGAGAACCTTTTCAAGAACAATCTTTCATCCGGAGAATCTTATTGTCATTTTTCACAACAAAGTCCGGCAACTATTCAGGTCTCAAAAAGCTGCCTCCGGCGGCAAGGTGTGCCACCTTGAAAGCAGCTTGCGGATGCGGTTTGCCCCTCGTCAGAGCAACCGTATCTGTGGCTGAATTATATCACTCAGGGGTACCCTTGCAGGTTGATGGGCACGCTTCGCGCTTTGCCCATCCCACCAAAACTCTCCGCAACCGGCCTACAGCCCTTTTCCCTTTTAAATCATACGTGATAAGCTGCGAAGTCAATGGCCGCCTGGGTTGCCCAGGACAGTGTTGAGCTGCACGCATGGATCCCCGGTCATTCGCCCGTACAACGGGTGGTGAGTCATCATAAGATAAGGCGACACAGTGGCCTTCACCAATCTGGCAGCCGGGGAAGACGATAGGTATAAAGTCCTCGCCATACACCCCAGGAGCAAAGGCAGCAAGCTACACGTTCCCCCTTTGAAGCGTGTGGCACCATTTGACTCAACCACCAGCACCAGAGGCGGGCGCAGCCCGCTGCGAACGCCCTTGCGCTTTGCCCTGAGAAACGAAGGGCGAAGCGCAAGGGCAACCCGCTTTCAAGGTGGCTCACCTTGCAGCCGGAGGCACGTATTTTCCATTTTCCCACGTCACACTTGGAGACCCCATGAAGAAACAACTCTTGCTTTTAGGGGGCGGGCACGCTCACTTGGAAACCCTGGCCACACTGGACGACATTCAACAGCGTGGGCACGAAGTCACGGTGGTGGCTCCTGCCACTCATCACTACTACTCCGGCATGGGTCCGGGGATGCTGGGGGGGAGTTACACGCCTGAGGAGATCCGGTTTGATACCGAGGCCATGGTGACACGAAGGGGTGCCCGGTTTGTACATGGGAGTGCTGTGGCCATTGACGCAGTGGGGAAAACGGTGCGGCTAAATAACGGCGAGCAACTTGACTACGACGTGTTGTCGGCCAATGTGGGAAGCTATGTGAGCACGCCCTTTGACGAAGCGCCTGGCGCGCCTGTCTATGCGGTGAAGCCCATTGAATCGCTGCTCAATCTCAGACAGGAAATTATGGGGCAGTGCGGTGACCAAATCCTGAACATTGCCATTGCAGGCGGAGGCCCTTCATCGGCCGAGGTGGCCGGAAACATCATTCAACTCGTCAAGGCCGTCAAGGGCAAAGCCCCCGTTATCACCATCTACGCACGCAGCCGGTTTTTGCACCACTTTGAGGAGAAAATCCAAACCCGCGTCACCACCATGCTCACCAAAAGAGGCATTCGGCTGGTGGAAGGCGATGCCGTGGCACGGGTGGAAGACCATTCGGTGGTGCTTGCCTCCGGCACCCGGTGCAACGCAGACCTCGTGGTCTCGGCCACCGGAGTCCTCCCTTCGCCCCTCTTTGCCGACTCCGGCCTTCCCACAGGACCCGACGGAGGCCTGAGTATCAACCGCTACCTCCAGTGCACCGCCCACCCGGACATCTTCGGCGGCGGCGACTGCATCCACTTCGAACCCAAGCCCTTAAACAAGGTGGGCGTCTACGCCGTCCGCCAGAACATCCCCCTTCTGAATAACCTCCTGGCCCAGCTCGAAGGCACACCCCTCACCCCCTTCAACCCCGGCGGCAGCTACCTCCTCGTCTTCAACCTCGGCGAAGGCACAGGCTACCTCCACAAAAACAGCTTCTCCTTCCACGGCAAACTCGCCTTCCGCATCAAAGACATCATCGACCGCCGCTTCATGAAGAAATACCAGGGGATGATCTAAAGCATGCCTCCGGCGGCGAGATGGAGCCACCTCGAAAGCGGGTTGCCATTGCGCTTCGCCCTTCGTTCCTCAGGGCAAATCGCAAGGGCGTTCGCTGCGGGCTTCGCCCGCCTCCATCGATGGGGACTGTGCGGGCATTGTCACAAGTTTCGTGGGGGTGTGGGTACGGTGACGTAAATTCGATGGAATTGGCTTTTCATGGAATATCTGTGGCGGGATTGGCTCTTCCGAATCCTTATTTCCCTTCTTGGTCACCCTTATTCGCAGCCATGTTCCGAACATATACAATACTCGCAATAGACTGAAATAGAGAGGTTCCATACCTTCTGCGACCATCAAGGCTTTGGAATTATTGAAGAGGTGCGACCGCAACAACCAGCTCATGTTTTTTCATAACTGGTGGAGTACAGCGACTCCTCGAACCAAGAACTAAGAACCAGGCACGAAGAACGTTTTCCACATACCACCATACCGTGGATACCGCAGAAACCCATGCCTGTTCATAAGAGGTCATCAAGATTCGCACTATCATTCACTGACGGATTATTTTTAAAGCGACCAGACCTTCCGAATCCTCAGTTCCCATAGGCTTCAACGCAAAACACCGTGACCGATCCGACAAGGATCACTCACGGCGTTTTGCAATCAGGTTTTCAGGTGCCTCCACCTGGCAGCCGGGAAAGACGATACCGAGACTATCACTGATGCAATTCCATTACCCACGGGTGCAGCCCGTCAGCGAATGTGACGTGCCCGAGGAACGAGGGCTCGGAGCATTCGCAAACCCGCTTTCAAGGTGGCTCACCTTGCCGCCGGAGGCAGATGTAGTCTCCCTACGACCGCAACGGTACTGCCATAGAGACACCCACATCGAGGGCCTGCTGATTCATCTCCACGAATTTATCGGGGACGCGTTTTGCGATGACGGCGAGGACCGACTCGGTGCGGACGATGTTGAGAAGCCCGATGAGGGCGCCGAGCATGCAGATGTTAAAGACAATGGGGTTGCCGATCTTCTCCATGACCGCCTGGTACATGGGAAGGTTGATCTGCTTGGCGTCGACTTTCTTGCGGGGCATGACATAGCGGTCGTCGGCAAGCAGAAGGCCTCCAGGACGAATGATAGGGGAGAATTTATCGTAGGCTTCCTGGGTAAGACAGACCAGCACGTTGGGCTGGGTGACTTTGGGGAACAAAATGGGTTTATCTGAGATGATGATGTCACTGCGTGTTGCCCCGCCCCGGGCTTCAGCACCGTAGGACTGGGACTGCACAGCGATGAGCCCTTCATGGATCACCGCCGCTTCAGCCATCATGATGGCTGCGGTGATCACGCCCTGCCCTCCGGAGCCGGAGAAGACCATGCGAAATTTTTCCATGCCTTACCCCTCTTTTAAAAAACGTCTCTATTTGCCTCCGGCGGCAAGGTGAGCCACCTTGAAAGCTGATTGCGCATGCGCTTTGGCCCTCGTCCCTCGGGTCAAAACACATCCGCCTTTGATGTGTGATTACCCCGAAATTATTCCGGTGAACGTCACCCGTCAAAAGGGGCCTCACCCCCTATCATCGTGGAAAAATGGCCCAGGTCTCTTCTGAAGAACGGTTACAATTCATCATCCTCCACGCGAATGCATTGAAAGTGATCGTATAACGATCCCCCCCACGCATTCGCCATAAGGTTTCCAGGAGCCCCCACCTGGCCGCCGGAGGCATGAGCTGAATCATTACGAAATCTTTTCGATCAAGGCCTCATACCCCTCACAATATTCGGTCCGTACCTCTTCCACAAAGATCCCCCGCTCCAGTATCTCGGGGTTCCCCTTTGCTTTTTCGGACCCAATGGGGACGGTGTGCGTCTTGAAATACTCCAGCATGGACGTTGCGTCCGTCATCTGATTCCTGCGCCCGTACTGGGTTGGGCACTGGGAAAGAAACTCCACAACAGAGAAGCCTTTGTGCTGGATTGCCTTTTTCAGGATGTTGATCCCTTCTTTGGCATGGTAGGTGGTGGTCCGGGCCACAAAGGAGGCTCCGGCAGCCGTGGCAAGCTTCACCGAGTCAAAGGAGTTGTCGATGTTGCCGTAAGGGGCGGTGGTTGCAATATCACCCTCGCAGGACATGGGAGAGTACTGCCCGCCGGTCATGCCGTAGATCCGGTTGTTCATGACAATGGCGGTGATGTCGATGTTGCGACGCGCGGCATGAATAAAGTGGTTACCGCCGATGGCCAGGGCGTCGCCGTCTCCCATGGGGGTGATGATGGTGAGTTCCGGCTGGGTAAACTTCACACCGGTGGCAAAGGCCAGGGCCCGTCCATGCAGGGTATGGAGGGAGTGAAAATCAACATAACCGGAGATACGCGCCGAGCAACCGATGCCCGAGGTGACGACGATATTGCTTTTGTCGAGACCCAGCTCCTCAACGGCCCTGAGCAGGCAGTTCAAGACGGTGCCGTGACCGCAACCGGGGCACCACATGTGAGGGAAAAACCGCTCTCTGATGAACTCTCGAGTCCCCATCCTACACCCCCTTGCCCTGAATGATCCGGAGAATGTTCTTGATGTTGGTGGGCGAAATCAGCTCTCCATCGATGCGATTGGCCAAAAACACCCGCTCCGGGTTTTCCACGGCAGCCTTCACCGCATCGGTCACTTGCCCCTTGTTCATCTCCACCACCACGATACGCTTGGCACTGGCACATTTTTCCCTCACCATGGACGACGGAAAGGGCCAGATGGACTGAAGTTCCAGGTAACCCAGCTTCTCTCCCCGGCTGCGCCGGTTTTCCACGGTGTGAAGGGCCGAGCGCGCGGCAGATCCGAAGGAGATCAAAATGACCTCCGCATCTTCAAGGTACTTCTCCTTGTATCGGGTGATGTCGTGGACGTTGGTTTCGATCTTGTCCATCAAGTGGTTCAGAAGGCTCTCCACAACCTTGGGGTTGCTTGAGGGAAAGCCCCACATGTCGTGATACAAGCCGGTGACGTTGTAGCGGTGGTCGCCTCCGAAATCACTCATGGGGAGCCGGCCGTCCTCCCGTGGCAGGTAGGGGTGATAATCCACGCCCCGCTTCACGGAGGTACGCAGGCGGTCCACCACGGGCAAGACCCCGGGTTCGGGGATGACCAGTTTTTCCCGCATGTGTCCGATCACCTCATCAAAGAGAAGGATCACAGGGGTTCGGTAGGTTTCAGCCATGTTAAAGGCGTGGACGGTCATTTCAAAGACGTCCTGGTGGTTGGAAGCGGAGAGGGTGATGATGGAGTGGTCGCCGTGGGTTCCCCAGCGAGCCTGGTTGACGTCCCCCTGGCCCACGTGCGTGGGGTTTCCCGTGGAGGGACCGCCCCGCTGGACGTTCACGATAACACAAGGGATCTCCGCCATGACGGCGTACCCCAGGGCCTCCTGCATGAGGGAGAACCCGGGACCGCTGGTGGCGGTCATGACCTTGTTTCCGGTGAGGGAGCCGCCGACGATGGCGCACATGGAGGAGATCTCATCCTCCATCTGGATAAACCGGCCTCCACGGCGGGGGAGACGGCCGGCTAAAATCTCGGCAATTTCGGTGGATGGTGTGATGGGGTAACCGGCAAAGAAGCCGATGCCCGCGTAGAGGGCACCTTCGGCACACGCTTCGTTCCCCTGAACAAAGACGACATTCTCTTCCATGGTGACTGCCCTTCTTGATGACGGAGTAAAAGCCAGGATGCAAATAGAAGTGGACGTCACATCGACTTTTTACGGCCTCATCAATCTTCTGTAATGATTTCGTTGGCAAGTTCCGGACAACGTATTTCACAGAGTTTACAGCAGGTACAGTTTTCAGGGTGAGCTGCCACCACCTTGTCAAAGGCGTCCTTTTCAAGGACATCCTTGGGGCAGAAATGGATGCAGACTCCGCATCCCTTGCACCAGTCACGGTTGATGACAATCTCTTTCAGTTTAGGCCGTCCCATATTCGCGCCCTCCTTATGCATATGGTCGCAATGAGTCGCCAGTAAACGGTGTTCCCCCCATGGTTTAGGGGTAGTTGTTTTGCATGGGATTGTCAAGTAAAAGAGCTATCAAAAGGAACCCACAAAAAATGATCCAGATCGATGGCCCCGGATGGCGAGAAGAGAACCCCCTCGGAGACCAGCAGCCCTTTTTGCACATCGTATGATGAGCCGGTGAGGGAGATGCGCCCTTCACGGTTCACCACCCGATGCCAGGGCAGGTCCTCTTTTTCAGAGCAACTGTGCAGAATCCGAGAGACCTGACGGGCTGCCCTGGGGTTGCCCGCCGATGCGGCCAAAAGGCCATAAGTACAGACGCGCCCGGGGGGAATTCCTCGGATCAATTCAACAACGCTCTGTGTAAAGGGAGATTGAGACATATTTAGCCACCATGAGTTAAAACCATTGAATCGTTGCATTTACTATCCATGCCTGATAAGTAGCAACAATACCATACGCCGAACAGGCCCTTTTTTATCCCTAAAAAAATAACAGTGTTCGCTAACGACAACGCAACTCTCATACTTGGAGTTTTACGATGCCCGAAGCCTACTTTATTGTCTACAACCCCATGACTGTCAACGTCATGGACGCCCTGGGCACATGCGACACGCCCCTGGACCTCCTTGGCTTTCTCACAAGGCGCGATGGTCGGGACCTCTCGGAGTCCACATGGCTCGACTTCCTCGGCTTCGACCCCGCCCTCGATAAAAGAGGCATGGTGGAGACCTTTGCCATCGAGAGCTATGCCATCAGCTATATCGCCCATCAGGTTGCCGCTCACAGACCTGATGCCAAGGTGCTCCTCGTCGACGGCGTGCGCCGCACCGTGCAGGAAACCATCCGGGAATACGGAAAGCCGGAAGCGGTCTTCATCTCGGCCATGAGTTCCAACTATCCCACCACCGTCTGCACCACCCTCGCCCTGAACCACGGAAAAATCCCAGTGATCCTTGGCGGGATCCATGTTTCCACCAGCCCCGATGACACCGATTTGTTCATACGGGACCACATCCCTCACCCGGAGTTGGTGAGTGAGGTCAGGGGAAGCGGAGACAGCGACGTCATAGGTCGCGTTGTAAGGGACCTTGGCAACAAAAGCCTGAAACGAGTTTACACCGGCCTTACGGTCATCGAAGATGGAAAGTGGGGGGCCCCCAATGTCGAAGAGATGCCCCCGTTGCAGCTCTCGTTTTTAAAACGCATCCCCTTGATCGGCAACCTGCTTGTCCAGGCCATCCGCATCCAACCCATAGCGCCCTTTTTAGGGTGCCCACACTCCTGCAGCTTCTGCTCCATCTCCACCGTTCCCAAAGCACTCAGGCGCTTTACCATGCGCTCCCCGGAAGACGTTGTCGCCGAGCTTGAGCACCTTCAGAAAGATGGCGTCACCCTTAAAAACCGTCTCTTTTTCTTCCTTCCCGACAACATCCTCCTTGCCGGTGAGCGGCTGGAAACACTCCTTGACCTCATCATCGAAAAACGGCTGAAGATCAACTACATTGCCCAGGCATCCGTGGAAGTGGCCGATGACGAACGGCTCTTAAAGAAGCTGCGTCTCTCCGGATGTTCCCACCTCTTTATCGGGTTTGAATCCCTCAACCTGAAAGACCTGAAACATGTGGGAAAAAAATCAGTCAAAGCCATCGAAAAAAGCGGTAGCTCTGCCCCCGATTACTATGCATCCCAGATCCGGAAAATCCAGAAACACGGCATGGCCATCCATGGTTCCTTTATCCTTGGACTGCCCAACGACCGATTCAACAACCTGTCCGACAACACCGGCCATGACTACGGCCGTTTTTGCACCAGCAACCGAATCGGCATTCAGGCCACCCCGCTCTCGGACCTTCCCGGGTCCCAGGATTTCATCAAGACCCACAAAGAGGGCACCTGGCTCTTCGGCGAGCAGGGCACCATGGATTACCTCATATCGCTGGTGACCTGCGACCTCTCCGAAGGCAATCGCGTCCCCCCTGCCAACCTCAACCAAAGCCCCCTTGTGGTCCTCCACATGGCCTATGAAGCCATCAACCGCGTGGGCTGGACCATCAATGCCCTCAAAAGCGCCACCTACATGGGCGTCAAAGGCTTCTTCGCCCCAACCATAAGCGGGCGCCACAGCTTCAAGGAGCGCATTATCGATGCCTTTGTCGCCTTTGCCGTCCCCCTTATCGTCAGCCAGTACCGCGATCACGCCATCAAGGTGCTCTCCTCCACAGCAGACGCCAGAGGCTCCATGGAGCGCCTCTGGGAAATGGAGAAAGACCCTGAAATCAAGTCCATGTTCCGACATTATGTGGGGTCATTCATTGCGCCGGGAAAGCATCGAAGCGCAAAAGCAATCATCACCGCGCAGAAGCCCGAACGATCACAAAACCAGGGTAACGGTTCCCGCAAAACCGCTTGAGTGCTGTCACCATACGTCCATTCTCAGGGTACGCCTGGGCACCGCATGGTTGAATCCCCTCGGCCTTTGTCGATCAAACGTCGGTGCACAGGCGGCCCCTACAACTCACAGACGCCCATCCGTCTTGCCACACCACCCCTTCGATCACACGACGCCTCGTAGGGTGTGCTTGCGCACCACTTGCTTAGAACACCAGCGGCTTTCCCCATTCATATTCAAATGGTGTGGGAGTGCGCACTTGGGCCCCTGTCGTTCCGTTAGGGCCAGCGTAAAATTAAAACAAACAAAAAGCGATGCCCCCGGCGGCAAGGTGAGCCATCTTGAAAGCAAATTACCGCAGCGCGTTAACCCTCGTTCCTCAGGTCAAATCACAGCGGCATGTTCATGATGAGTGTTCTTTTATTTTTTCCATGAGTCCTTATACGAGGGAATACGGGCAGAATGATGCCCTCCGCCCGGTGAGCCGCTCTCCGCACCGGGTTGATCCGCCCTGACATCAAAAACTCGTCACACAACCAGTCTCTTATCCCAACGGTTGCTATGCACTCAGCAGTATCGCATAAATGCCGCGACAGAGCGCGGCGCGCCCGAAAAACCACACCGGTTTGAAAGTAGATTTCTCAACCATGGGTTCCAATGATGGCGAAGCCATTAAGCAAAAATGCGAATGTGACCGACCCGAGGAACGAGGGTCGGAAGCATTCGCAATCCGCTTTCGAGGTGGCTCACCTCGCCGCTGGAGGCAAGGCCCTTTAGCTTTTCCCTTCATACAAGTGACAGGCCACCATGTGGCCGTCCCCTTGATCGGCAAATTCGGGTTCGGTGATGCGGCAGATGTCCATGACGTGAGAGCAGCGGGTGTGGAACCGGCAGCCAGATGGGGGGTGGATGGGGGACGGCACGTCGCCTTCGAGGATGATGCGGTTGGACACGGCGCCCGGATCGGGCACGGGAATGGCCGAGATCAGGGCCTGGGTGTAGGGATGAAGGGGGGTTTTGTAGATGGTGTCGGCGTCGGTCTGTTCCACGATCTTGCCCAGGTACATGACGGCCACGTGGTCGGAAATCAGCCTGACAACAGCAAGGTCGTGGGCGATAAAAAGGGTGGTGAGTCCCATCTCTTCCTGAAGGTCGAGGAGGAGGTTGATGATCTGGGACTGGATGGAGACGTCCAGGGCCGAGACCGGCTCATCGCAGATAAGAAGCTCAGGCGATGACGCGATGGCCCGGGCAATGCCGATTCTCTGGCGCTGACCGCCGGAGAACTCATGGGGAAATCGGTTGGCAGCGGTTTGGGGAAGGCCCACGGTGGTGAGGAGTTCCCCCACGCGCTTTCTTCGGGCGGGGCCATCTCCGATGCCGTGGATCACCAGGGGCTCTTCAATGATCTCGCCGACGCAGTGGCGGCTGTTGAGGGACTCGAAGGGGTCCTGAAAAATCATCTGGATCCGCTTTCGGTAAGGCTTCATCTCTTTTTCGGTAAAATACGTAAGGTCGGTTCCGTCAAACCGCACGCTGCCGGAGGTGGCGTCGTAGAGAGCTGCAATGGTGCGTCCCAGGGTGCTCTTTCCGCAACCGGACTCACCCACCAGCCCCAGGGTCTCCCCCTTCGCCACGGAAAAGGAGACCCCGTCCACGGCGTGGACATCAGCCACCTTGCGCTTGAAAACGCCTCCCGTCACCGGAAAATACTTCACCAGATCCTTAACCGTCAGCATCTCTTACAGCTCCTTCCAAATCATAGTTACAAGACAACATTGCCTCCGGCGGCCGGGGGATGATCCCCTGGACCCCATTATGCAAATGCTCCGAACCCTCGTTCCTCGGGTACGTCACATTTGCATTTTTGCTTAGTGGCTGCGCCCGTGAGATTTGCCAGCAGTACCTTTTTGTGCCGTCTTTCCCGGCAACGCGATGCGCTGTCAATCTGGTGTGTGGAACGCACCCTACGGGGTCCGGTTCCCCGATGTCCTCTGTTTACGTCGCCTCAACGGAAAATTTGCTTGATGACCTATCACAACCTTGAGTTGTGCCACCATATCTGAGCCCTTTGAACCTTCTGACACCGTATGAATAACCCTCCAGCATTGGAGGCGGGCGCAGCCCGCGGCCAACGCGATTGCAATTGGAGCCGAGGAACGAGGCAACACGTGCAACCGCAATCAGGTTTCCAGGTGCCTCCACCTGGCCGCCGGAGGCATGGCTTTTTAACCCACCGGCGTTGACATAGAAGGCATCCTACTCATCATAAAGATGGCAGGCCACCAGGTGGCTGGCGCTCACCATGAGATCCTTGGGGACCTCGGTGTGGCATCGCTCCATCGCATGGGGGCATCGATTCTGAAACCGGCATCCGGGAGGCAGGTCCATGAGGCCCGGCACCTGACCGGAGATGGTGGAAAGGCGTGTCTTGCGCGGGGCGTCCAGGCGGGGCATGGAGTCAAGCAGACCTTTGGTGTAGGGGTGTTTGGGGTCTGCAAAGAGTTCGGACACCCCTGCCCTTTCAACCACTTTTCCTGCGTACATCACCACCACGTCATCGCACTGCTCGGCAATCACGCCCAGGTCGTGGGTAATAAAGATCACGGACATGCCTGAGTTCTTTTGTATGCGCCGGATCAGATCGAGGATCTGGGCCTGAACCGTCACATCCAAGGCTGTGGTGGGCTCGTCTGCAATGAGGATATCCGGCGAGAGGGCCAGGGCCATGGCGATCATCACCCGTTGCCTCATGCCGCCTGAGAGTTGGTGAGGATAGGCGGAAAGGCGCCCGTCGGCATCGGGAATACCCACGTCGGAGAGAAGGCGAACGACCTCGGCCTCAAGTGCTTTTTTATTAAGCTCCGGTTTGTGGACCCGAAGGGGTTCCGAGACCTGTTTGTAGATGGTGTGGACCGGGTTCAAAGCGGACATGGGCTCCTGAAAAATCATGGAGACCGAGGCGCCGCGAACGGACTGCATCGACTCTGCTGGAAGCGCGATAAGGTCGGTGCCGTCAAGCATCACCCTCCCCTCTTCGATACGGGCCATGGGCTGGGGCAGAAGGCGCATGATAGAAAGAGCCGTAACGCTCTTGCCGCAGCCCGACTCCCCCACAATCCCCAAGGTCCGACCCTTAATCAGGTCAAACCCCACCGTCTCAACGGCACGCACGGGCCCTGCTTCTGTATCAAAAGCCACGCTGAGCCCCTGAACCGAGAGAATGGGCTCTTCCTTCTGCATATCTTCCGTTGCCATGCGTATCCTTTCGGCCAGGCTAAGCCTCCGGCGGCAAGGAGAGCCACCTTGAAAGCTGATTGCGGATACGCTTTGCACCTCGTTCCTCGGGGCAAAGCGCATCCGCCTTTAATTCAGGGTAAATCTGAAAACGGGTATCTTTGCATGTTTTCAAACCCAGTCGTTCAGACTATGCACATATTTTGGTGCCGAGATATTCCGGTGAAAATCGTAACTATTCAGTTCCGAAAAACAGCCTCCGGCGGCGAGGTGTGCCACCTCGAAAGCTGGTTGCGGATGCGCTTTGCACCTCGTTCCTTGGGGCAAAGCGCATCCGCCTTTAATTCAGGGTAAATCTGAAAACGGGTATCTTTGCATATTTTCAAACCCGGTCTTTCAGACTATGCACATATTTTGATACCGGCGTTATACCGTTAACAATCTATGTAATTGCTGGTGCCATCCATGATGCAATATCCATAAAATCATGAAGCACACATCAATCGTTGTTCACGGGCGCAGCCCGTCAGCGAATGTGATCATCCCGAGGAACGAGGGATATGAGCATTCGCGAACCTGGGGTGCAGGGGCTCAGCCCCTGCCCGCCGGAGGCATATTTCGTTAAAGAGGCTTGAACGTCTCTTCAATAATGGTCACTGGCGTAAAGGTTTTCTTTTTCTTCATCGCCTTCTTCGTCTCTTCATGACGCGCTTTGTCGTACCAGAAGAGTCCGTTTCCAAAGGGGTCGAAGAGATCATCGGAGTGCTTGGTCCCCGGAGGGGTGGGAAGCCGCCACCAACGCCAGTAAGCCTGGCGGAAATAGGGCACCATCATGGTGGGGACAAAGACCGCCTGCTCGTGGAGCATCCTCTGGATTTTCCGCGAGAGCACCTTACGCTCCTCTTCATCCAGGGAGCTGTGATATTTATCGATGGCCTCATCGAGTTCTTTGTTGTCCGTGTTGGTGATGTTGTTGGTCTGGGGCTTGTGAGCGTTGTCCGAGTGGTAGCTCTGCCAGTACCGTGGCCTGAAGTTGGTGGACCAGGCCATCATGGCCACGTCGTGCTTCTTCTCCAGGAATTTTTTAAAGGCCGCCGAGCTGTCAAGCTTCTGGAGCTTGATCTCCACACCGGCTTTTTTCGCCTCTTCTTTAAGGACCACCAGCCGTTCGGTGACCTCGTCAAAGGAGTAGGTGACTTCAACGGAAAAACGCCTGCCGTCTTTCGCCCAGATGCCGTCCCCTCCCCTTGCCCAGCCGGAGGCAGTCATGAGTTCCTTCACCTTATTGATGTCGTAAGGCCTGGCTTTGATGGTCTCGTCGGAGTATTCTCCATACCCCTGATAGGCATGGTTGAGGCGGAAATAGTCCCCTCGCAGTACCTTCTGGATTACCTTGTCCACGTTCATGGCATGGGCAAATGCCTTGCGCAGGTTGGGGTCCTTGAAGATCTCCCGGTCCTCGTTGAGGTAGAGCCCCTGGGGCGTGCGCCTTGTGTTGTTATAAAACCAAATGCGCTCCACATACCCATTGTTCACCACGTCTGTGTCGCTCTTCCGATGCCAGTATTTGGGGTAGGTGATGCGGAAGGTGTCGACGCGCCCTTTCCTGAAATACTCCCACTGGGTGTTGAAATCACGGATGACGCGGAAAATCACCTTGTTCACGTTGAATCGGTTCTGATTGTACTTAAGGTCCTTTGCCCACCAATCCTTCTTGCGGGTAAAGACCACATCCTTGCCTTTTTTGAAGGAATCAATCTGATACGGCCCGGTGTTGGGAACAATCTTCCAGTTGTACCGTGCTGTAAAGTCTTTCCCCAGCTCCCCGAAATAATGGTGGGGCGTCGGCGAAATATTGAGCTTCAGGTGCAGATCGGGCTCGGCACGGGTGCTCACAACCGCAAGGGTATGGTCGTCATAAACGACAACCTTCTCGATCTCTTCGGAGTAGTAGTGGTTGTACCAGGGAGCCACGATCTCTTTTGAACGCATGAACTCAAGGGTATATGCAAAATCATCCGCCGTCACCGGTTCGCCGTCAGACCAGCGCGCCTTGGGGTTGAGCTTGAAGTACATGGTCTTTTTGTCGTCCCCGAAGGCCCAGTGGGTGGCAATACTCGGAATGATCCGCTCCGTGTTGGGGTGCAACTCGATTAACCCCATCTGGTTGGCGCCGATGTTACCCCTAAACCCGCCGTTGGAGTCCGGCCCCACGGTTCGAAACGTCAGGGGAAAACTGGCAATGGGGCTCACAAACACCCCGCCCTTAACCGCCTCGGGCGATGCAAAGACCGGATCCTCATCGTTGGTAAGCCACGTGAGTCCCTCAGGCAGAGTCTCTGCGTGGAGAGGCGCAACCACCAAGGTCAACAAGGACATGACAATAACAAATGCTCGCTTCATGTGTTCTCCTGACAGGATAAAGTTAGCTGGGCACAAAAGAGAAAAGCCTGCCTCCGGCGGCGAGGTGAGCCACCTCGAAAGCAGCATGCCATCGCGCTTCACCCCTCGTTCCTCGGGGCAAATCGCAATGGCGTTCGCCGCGGGCTGCGCCCGCCTCCAATGCTGGAGATTTTTTAAATATTAACACAAGCCCCGGAGAGCCATGATTACAATTACGTAACTCGAACACAACCGTTGCTCACGGGCGAAGCCCGTCAGCGAATGTGATCACCCTGAGGAACGAGGGGTGAGAGCATTCGCAACCCGCTTTCAAGGTGGCACACCTTGCCGCCGGAGGCCTGCTTTTGTGCATTCTTTCCTTACCCGTCCCTATAACCTATGGCCTACTCGTAATAGGTATACATCTTCGGGTCAAAGGCTTCCCGTACGGCCTCTCCCATAAAGGTGACGGTGGTCAGCACCAGGGTGAGGGCAAAGATGACGGATCCTGCGATCCACCAGGCGTCCATGTTGGCCCACCCCTGGTTGAGAAGCTCCCCCCAGCTCGGAGTGGGGGCGGGCAGGCCGAAGCCCAGGTAGTCAAGGGATGTCAGGGCCACGATGCCGCCGGACACGGAAAACGGGGCGTAGGTCACCACCACGGAGAGGGTATTGGGCAGAATGTGGTGGAAGATAATCCGCCTGCGCGAGGCCCCCATGGCACGGGCCGCCAGCACGTACTCGCGCTCCTTCTCCCGATAGGTCATGGTACGCATCACCCAGGTCATGCCCATCCAGCTGAACAGGGCCATGATAATAATGAGGGTCCAGAAGCCGGGGGTGATCACCGAGGAGATGATGATCACCACGTAGAGGAATGGCACATTGGACCAGATCTCGATGAGCCTCTGGAAAAAGAGGTCGAACCGCCCCCCTAAGTATCCCATGAGGCAGCCGATGCCGATGCCCACGGCATAGGTCACCAGAAGAAGCCCCAGAGCAAAGAAAATGGCCGTACGAAACCCATAGATCAGCCGCGCCATGATGTCCCGGCCCACGGTGTCGGTGCCAAAGAGGTGGCGTCCTTCTATAGAAGGTGCAAAGGGCGGGTAATCGTCCTCTTTGAGGTCGGTCTCAAGGGGGTTCCAGGGAACCGGCGGCATGACCACCCAGCCTGACTGCTCTTCTTTCAGGGTCTCTTTGAGTTTTCGGTAGTTGGTCTCATAGGCGTAATCGAGGCCAAAGGTGGTGCCGGGAATCATCTCCCCGTAGGTGGGGAAATACAACGTTCCGTCATAGTTCACCACCAGGGCCCGGCTGTTGACCACAAGCTCTGCCCCAATGGCCAAAAGCAGGAGGAGTGCCAGGATCACAAAAGACCAGTACCCGCGCCGTATGGAACGGAACCGCTTCAGCTTGCGTATGGTAAGTGGATTCAGCTCCATCATTCGAAGGTCACCCTTGGATCGGTTAATGCCACACAGATATCGGAGAGGATATTGCCGATGAGAAACAGAATGGAAGAGATGACCAGAACCCCCAGCACCACGGGGTAATCGCGTTCCACCACCGCTTCGTAACCAAGAAGGCCCATGCCGTCTATGTTGAACACCTTTTCAATGAGAAAGGAGCCGGTCAAGATCAGCGAGATGTTGTTGCCGAAACTGGTGGCCATGGGAATCAGGCTGTTTCGAAGGGCATGACGAAAGACCGCCTTGCGGAAAGGGAGCCCCTTGGCCACGGCGGTTCGCATGTAGTCGGCGGCCAGGTTGTCCATGAGGGTGTTCTTCATCAGCATGGTCATCACGGCAAAAGAACCCGCCACATAGGAGATCACCGGCAGCACCGTATGCCAAACAACGTCCTTCACCTTGCCCCAGGCGTCCAACTCGTCGTAAAAGTCCCCCACAAAGCCCCCTAAGGGAAACATCTCCCAGCGCGCCGCAAAAAGAAGCAGCAGAAGCACCCCGATCACCCAGCCGGGTATGGCGTACCCCGTAAACACAAGAAGCGAGGAGATGTTGTCAAACCGGCTGTTGTGCCGTACCGCCTTGGCCATGCCCAGGGGTATGCACACCCCGTAGACGAACACCAGGGAGATGAGCCCGAAGTAGAGGGAGATGGGGAGCCGGTCCAGGATCATCTCCAGCACCGGGTCGTAATACCGGGTGGAGGTTCCGAGGTCCCCCTTCACCACCTTGCCCAGCCAGGTCACATAACTCTGCAGGATCGGTTTGTCGAACCCGTAATAACTCCTGAGCTCATTGATCTGGTCCTCGGAGAGAGGCTGACCCTGGTCCGCTGAGGCCATCCCCGTCTGCTGGGTCCTCGCCTCGGCGATCATCCGCTCCACAGGCCCACCCGGCACAAACCGCGTCACGGCAAAGACCATCACCGTAATCCCGATAAAGGTGGGAATCACCAACAACAACCGCCTGATGAAATAAGCTTTCATGAACCCCCTAACCTTAAAATAATAAAACGCCTCCGGCGGCGAGGTGTGCCACCTCGAAAGCGGGTTGCAAATGCTCCGAACCCTCGTTCCTCGGGTACGTCACATTTGCTGACGGGCTGCGCCCGTAAAAACAGGGCAATGCCAAGCTTTGGTGCGCCGCACTCCTGTGCGGATTTTTAATCTGAAGCACTCGGGTTGCATCGCTCTGTTTTAAACCAAGTCTTTATACAAACGTGGTTCAAGCAACCCAATTATCACGGGCGAAGCCCGTACACGAATGCGCCACCCCGAGGAACGAGGGGTCAAGCATTCGCAACCCCGGGGTGCAGGGGGTTACCCCCTGCCTACCAGAGTAGTTCGACGTCGCCCCAGACTTTGATGTCGAGGGTCTCGTCAGTGCGGCATTCGCCGTCGAGCATCCAGCGGACGGCGCCGTTCTCAGATCGAATGACGACGTGTTCCACGGGGGCGGAGTGGTGCATGGCCGGGTGGGTGATATCGCGACCAGTCCAGAGCTTGGGCATCTGGCCCACGATCTGCATGGGTTTAAGGGAGCAGGCCAGAAAATGAAAGGCCCCTTTTCGCTCGTAGGCCCTGGGGGTTGCCCGGCAACCCATGCTGATGTCTTCCACTGTGCATCCAAGTATGATACTGAACTCCGTCTCGGGCAACGGCTCGCCGTCCACTTCGACAATCAGGCGCTCGGGTTTGAACATCTCTTTCGCATAGTCGGTGCCGGCAAGGGTGCTTCCGGCAACCTGGAACCCCATCTTCACGGCCTGGACTGGGCCCTGGCTCGGAGCGTCGTAGTAAGCATCCAGGAATTTTACCACCACAGCGGCTCCGGACATGAAGCCCAGGTGGCCGTTGGCAGAGAGGACCTGATTTTTCATGCGCGTCAGGGGGCCCTGGTCTTTGAGCCCCTTCACCACCTTGGTCAGGATGGACTCCGGCGTGCCTTTGATGCCCAGGCCGTTGGCCACGGTGTTCATGGTGCCGCCCCGCATCACCACAAAGGATGGAAGGGGGGCCTCCTTATATATTTCGGCAAACATGGTCATGGCCATCTGCAGGGACCCGTCCCCACCGTTGACCCCAACCACTTTGCACCCCGCCTCCAGACAGTGCCTTGCCACATCGTAGACCGCTTCGATGGATTGGGTCTGGTGGAGGGTACCGATCCCATCCAGGATCGCCTCAAGTCGCTGGGCGCGTTCAGGTCTCTTTCGGTTCTGCTTGGCATTGGGATTATGAATAACGGATATCACAGGTCTCTTTTCCTTAGTGAAGGTATATAAAAAAAGCGCGGCGCATCGGTTGAATCATGGCGTCCCCATAAAAAGGAGGAGGACGTTACACCGTACCCCATGACGGAAACTGAAGGGAGGGGATCTTCTGTAATGCCCGAATCATGGGCACAATTAACCTGATTCTTATCAGATCTTTAAGAAAAATGCCCACTGCTTTTTTTCAGTTCCGTTCAAGCACTCCACTTCAATCCCCCAGATTTTAAATTTTCTTATACACCGTTAATCGCATATAATCATTAAATAATTTGTAACGAACAGCGTTTTTTCACTTGACTATTCGACCAAAAATTGTAGTCTTACAAAAGTAAAGTGGATGTAATGTGCACCAAAAACCCAAAGGCTTGGCATGAGCGCATTCAGAGGCACGTCAAATCACACGCTGGATCCAAAGGGGAGACTGATCATCCCCTCACGCTTCCGGTCCGTCATCAAAGCGGGTCGAGAAGAGAGTGTGATGGTGACGAAACTTGACGGAGCCCTGTACGCCTACACCATGGAAGAGTGGGACACCTTTGAAACGAAGCTGCGCAAAGCAATGGGTAAGCACATGAACAAGATACGACGTTTCGTCATCGGCAGCGCCCAGGCGTGCCCCCTGGACAAGCAGGGACGCATCCAGATCCCCAAGGATCTTCGGGAGTATGCCGACATCAAGCCCGAGAGCGAGGTCACCCTCGTCGGCCTTGTGGAACGTTTTGAAATCTGGCAATCGGACAAACTGAAAGAAGAGCAGGAAGCCATCGAAGACCTGCTCCAAACCGACGAAGCTCGTGAAGAGCTCATGGAACTGGGACTCTAATCCACATGGATTTTAAACACATATCAGCCATGCCCTGCGAGGTCATGGCATACCTCGACCCCAAACCCGGCGGCACCTATGTAGACGGTACCCTGGGCGGGGGCGGCCACTCCGCCATGATCATCGAGAGCATCATGCCGGACGGCCGATTCGTCGGGGTGGACCAGGACATAGACGCCATTTCAAACGCCCAAAAGCGTTTCAGCGCCCATGGGGACTCCGTTACCCTGGTCCATGACAACTTTGCCAACATCGCCTCCATCCTCGATGAACTCGGGACGGGCGGCGTGGATGGCATCCTCGTAGACATCGGCCTCTCCCAGCACCAGCTGGACGGAAGCGGCCGAGGCTTCAGCTTCATGCGTGACGAGCCTCTCGACATGCGCATGGATGCCCGGGCCGACATCACCGCTGAAGAGCTGGTGAACACGCTCCCCGAAAAAGAGCTGGCAGACGTCATCTTCAAGTACGGCGAGGAACGATTCTCCCGGGGCATTGCCAAAGCCATCGTCAAAAGGCGGGAAACTGCCCCCATCACAAGCACGCTGGAGCTTGCCGACATCATCCGTTTTGCCATGCCTGGCAAGGCGGTGGCCAAGCTGAAAATCCACCCGGCCACCCGCAGTTTTCAGGCCATCCGCATCGCCGTCAACCGCGAGCTGGAACGCCTGGAACGGTTCATGGATGACTTCTGCGAGCTGCTCAACCCCGGCGGCAGGCTTTGTGTTCTCTCCTTCCACTCCCTGGAGGACCGCATCGTCAAGCAGAAGATGAAGCACCTTGCCAGTGGTTGCATCTGCCCGAAAAGTTTTCCCATCTGCACCTGCGGCAACGAGCCGAAGGTCAAGCTCCTCACCCGAAAGGCGGTTCGCCCGGCCGAGGATGAGGTGGCGGAAAACCCCATGGCACGCAGCACACGCCTGAGGGCTTGTGAAAAGTTGTAACGAAAGATGGTTTTTTCTTACAGAGCGACCTCAGCAGCTGTTGAATCCCGACCACAACCCACAAACGGACCTGTCCCATGAGCCGAAAAAAGACCCTGTTGCCCCCGGCCATGCAAATCGCAGTCCTGCTCTTTCTGGTGGGACTTCTGGCCGAAGGGTTCACATACACCTGGGTTCGAAGCAGATGTCACCTGGCCACCCGTGCCATCGCGTCAGAAAAAATCCTGGATCAGAAGCTGATTAAGACCCGAAAGCGCCTCAACGTGGAACTGGCGCACCTTAAGTCACCAAGAAACATCGCGGAAAGGGCCTCGAAACTTGGCCTGAGACGCCCCAACCCGGAGCAGATCCTCCGGGTAAAAGCAAAACCGTAAACAACCAGCACCTTGCTGACCGGCCCGGAACCGGGGGGAACCATGCCTTCACATACTGACATCACAATGAAACGATTAAAGGCCAGGGGCTCGATCATCGCCCTTGTGTTTTCCATGGCGTTTCTGGTGATCGCAAGCCAGGCAATCTCTCTGCAGATCTTTAAAAAGGGATGGCTCACCCGCAAAGCAGAGGCACGATTTGCCCATTCCAGCACCATCATGGGGAAACGGGGCACCATCAGCGATCGAAACGGCAACCCCCTTGCCGTCAGCATCGCGGCCAAAGCCATCGGGGTCTACCCGAAAAAAGCGGCCACCATCGAAGATATTCCCGCAGCGGCAAGACAGATCGCCGCAGCGCTTAAAATGGACCGCCGCACGGTGGAGAGAGCCCTTAGGCACCCGAAGTACAACTGGATCAAACGGCCCGTTCCGCCTGAAATGGGCGCGGCCGTCGCCGCGTTGAAGATACCCGGAGTGGAGGTCCACGCGTTCCACAAACGGGTCTACCCCAGCATGGAGTTGGCCGGGCAACTCATCGGCGCCTCCAAAATTGATGACATCGGTGGCCGCAATGGCTTGGAGTATCGGTACAACGACATTTTGAGCCCCACCACCACAAGCCGCACAGTGAAATGGGACGGCAGCGGCAACCCGGTGGACATCGAGTCTGCGCCCCTGGAGGAGATCAGCGGGAACAACCTGGTCCTGACCATCGACTCCAACATTCAGGACATCACGGAGACCGCCCTTAAAAACGCGGCGGTCAAGCACAAGGCCTCCTCGGGCATGGCGGTGGTCATGCGCCCGAAAACCGGCGAGATCCTCGCCATGGCCAACTACCCGGGGTTCAACCCCAACAACTTCGGCGCCTTCAGCGGGGAGACCCGCAGCAACCGGACTGTGCTCTCAAACTTTGAGCCCGGCTCCACCATGAAGGTGTTCCTCGTGGCAGCGGCCCTTGACTCCGGCAAGGTGGAACGATCCAGTATCTTCTACTGTGAAAACGGCGCCTACAATATCGGCGGATACACGTTCCACGACACCCACGAGTACGAGTGGCTCACCCTGGAGCAGGTGATCAAGTTCTCCAGCAACATCGCCATGGTGAAGATCTCAGAGATCATCGGGAAGAAAGCGCTCTACGAAGCCCTCAGGGGCTTCGGGTTCGGTCAGAAAACCGGTATCAACTTAAACGGGGAGTCAAAGGGCATCCTCACCGGGTACAGCAACTGGAACAAGGTAGAGACCGGAGCCGTGGCCTTCGGGCAGGGGGTCTCGGTCACAGCCGTCCAGCTTGCCACCGCCTATTCGGCCCTGGCCAACGATGGCATGCTGGTCAAGCCGTGGATCGTCAAAGAGGTGACCGACCCATACGGCGTAAGTCAAAAAGACTTTCAGTCCCCTGAAAAGAAACGGGTGGTCACCCCCGAGACAGCCCGCTTTGTGAAAAAAATCATGGCGTCCGTCACCACCGAAGGCGGGACGGGCACCCAGGCGGCCCTTCGGGGCTACACGGTCTGCGGAAAGACCGGCACCGCCCAGAAGATCGGGCCGGACAAGCGCTACTTCAAAGATCGGTACGTGGCTTCTTTTGCAGGCTTCGTCCCCATGAACAACCCTGAACTGACCATCGTGGTCATCCTGGATGACCCGAGAAGCGGCGGGTACTACGGCAGCGTTGTCGCAGGCCCCGCATTTCGTGAAATTGCATACAAAACTCTTGATTACCTGCATGTGGCTCCGGAAACCGAATCCATTCCGGAAAAACTGCTTCTGGCGTTGAAGAGCGAGGAGAAGAAGTGAACATATCCTACCTCACAAAAGCCCTGGACTATGTGATCGCAGCCCCCCTTCCCGAAGGGACACCTGAGATCACCGCCATTCATTACGACTCTCGAAAGGTCACGCCCGGCACCCTGTTTGTTGCGATGCCCGGTGAGGCGGTGGACGGCCACCGTTTTATTCCCGAAGCCATCAAGCGCGGCGCGGTTGCCGTCATGGGAGAACTTCCCCAGGGCGACCTTGGGGTCCCTTACATTCAGGTCACCGACTCCCGCAGGGCCCTTGCCATCATCTCCGCGATCTACTACGACCACCCGGCTGAAAAGCTCACCCTTGTGGGGGTCACCGGAACCAACGGCAAAACCACCGTGGCCTATATCCTGGAGAACATCTTTGCCGCAGCCGGCCACGCCACCGGCGTCATGGGAACCGTGAGCACCCGATTTGCAGGCCAGGAAGTGGCCAGCGCCATGACCACCCCCGAATCCCGGGACATTCAGGACACCCTTGCCCGCATGGCGGAGGCAGGGGTCACCCACGCGGTGATGGAGGTCTCCTCCCATGCCCTGGCCCTGGACCGTGTGAGGAGTTGTGCCTTTGATGCGGCTGTCTTCACCAACCTCACCCAGGACCACCTCGATTACCACGGCACCATGGAGATCTACTGGAAATCCAAGAGAGTGCTGTTCGATCGCCACAGAAAAGAGAACGGTGCCGCCGTCATCAACATGGCTAACGAACACGGAAGAAAACTTGCCGAGGAGCTGTCCGGGAACGTCTTTACCGTGGGCACTGGCAAAAGCCCGCTGACCTCCCGCAATATCCAGGTGGGTATCGACGGAATCCACGGAGAGTTCATCACCCCCGAGGGGACCTTCCCCTTTTCCTCCAGAGCCACGGGACGCCACAACCTGGAGAACATCCTCTGTGCTGCCGGAGCGGCCCTTGCCGTGGGCATCCCCATGGAGGCCATCGTCCAGGGGGTTAAAGACTTTCACGTGCCGGGTCGGCTGGAGCGCCTGGAAAACGACCGGGGCCTTCACCTCTTTGTGGATTATGCCCACACACCTGACGCCCTTGAGAACGTCATGTCGACCCTTCGAAACCTGGTTCCGGGAAGACTCATCTGCGTGTTTGGGTGTGGAGGGGACAGGGATCGTACCAAGCGACCGCTGATGGGCGGTATCGGCGCGTCTTACGGTGACCTTGCCGTCATCACTTCGGACAACCCCCGAAGTGAAGCGCCCGAAAAAATTATTGATGACATAGTGCCGGGTATAGACGGGGAGTTGAGTTTCAGGTATGAACCTGAGCGGCTTACCCAGGGGTTTTCCCAAAAGGGGTACGTGGTGATTCCCGACCGACGGGAGGCCATCGGCCTGGCCGTGGCCATCGCCCAACCCGGAGACACGGTCCTGGTGGCTGGCAAAGGGCACGAGACCTACCAGATCATCGGAAGCCAGCGGCTCGATTTTGACGACAGAAAGGAGGTTCTGAAAGCGGTTGAAAGCGCAAGATAGGTCATACCCGATGCCTTGGAGCACGGGGGATGTCCTGACGGCCACCGGAGGTAAACTGGCCTTTGGAGACCCGAACGCCATACATGCGCCCATCTCAACAGACTCCAGAACCATCGAAAATAACAGTATATTTGTCGCCCTCGAAGGCCCAACCCACGACGGCCACCGTTACATGGCTACAGCCGTGGACAAAGGCGCCCGGTGCATTGTGGCGTCAGCTGCAAGGATAATGGAGTTCTCAACGGAAGGCTGGGAGGCACGAGGTGTGTCTCTGGTTCTTGTGGAGAACACCCTCCCCGCCCTGGGCCACCTTGCCAGATTCCGGCGTGATGCCTCGGCAATCCGTCTCGTTGCCATCACCGGCTCCAACGGCAAGACCACCACACGGGCCCTCACAGCCTCGGTTCTCTCCACGCGCCACAACGTGCACGCCACCCGCGGTAACTTCAACAACGAAGTGGGCCTGCCCCTCACCCTCTTCCGCCTTGCCCCCGATCACACCTGGTCGGTGGTGGAGCTTGGCATGAACGCCCCGGGGGAAATGACCCGACTGGGCCATATCTGCCGGGCAGACATCGCCGTCATTACCTGCATTGGTGAGGCCCACCTGGAAGGGCTGGGAACGGTTGCCAAGGTCACCGAGGCCAAAGCGGAGCTGCTGGACACCCTCTCTCCCGATGCCACCATCATCTTAAATGGGGACGACCCGCACTTGCGAGCCCTTGCCTCGCGGCGAGACCTCACCCCCATCTGGTACGGACTCTGTGAAGACGCCCACGTACGAGGGAAGGAGATCTCCTGGGACGGCACGCATCAGCACTTCACCCTCTGTCATGGAACGGAGTCCGTCAGGGCCTCCATCCCCCTGGCAGGGGCCTTTATGGTTCAAAACGCCCTGGCCGCTGCTGCCGTGGGCATCGAGGCGGGACTCTCCCTCTCCGACATTGCGGCAGGGCTTGAGCGCAGCACCACCGAATCCGGGCGCCTTACCATCCATCACTCGGAGACGGGCTCCCACATCATCGACGACACATACAACGCCAACCCCCTCTCCATGGAAAAGGCCTTGAACGCCCTGTCCAGCCTCAAAGGCAACGACCGGGCCCTGGCCGTCCTCGGAGACATGCGTGAACTGGGGGAAGAGGCCCCGCGGTTCCACCGGGAGCTTGGCGGGAAAGCCGCCACCTCCGGCGTGGCGGGCCTTTATATCTGCGGGGACTTCGCAGAAGAGGTCAGGCAGGGCGCCCTTGAACAGGGATTGCCCGACGACCTCATTCACACAGGCGAGAAAGATGCGCTGATCCGGCGCATCAAAAGCGACACACACACAGGAGACTGGGTCCTTGTCAAGGGATCCCGCTCCATGGGCATGGAGCAGATCGTCACCGATCTGCTGTGCAGGTAACAGGCTTATATGATTTACAACCTTCTATACAGACTTCATGCGGACATTTCGTTTTTCAATCTGTTCCGCTACATCACCTTTCGAACCATCTACGTCACCATCACGGCGTTTCTTATCTGCTTTATCATGGGCCCCTGGCTCATCAACAAGCTCAGGCAGCTCCAGATCGGTCAGTACATCAGGGAGTGCGGCCCCGAAAGTCACCTGGGAAAAGCCGGCACCCCCACCATGGGCGGTGTGATGATCATGTTCTCCATCATCGTCTCCACCCTCCTGTGGGCCGACATTTCAAACCCCTATGTCTGGATCGTGCTTCTGGCCGCCGGAGGGTTCGGCCTCATCGGTTTCACCGACGACTACCTGATGCAGATCAAGAAACGCAGCAAGGGCCTTTCAGCCCGTGGAAAGTTCAGCCTGCAGACCCTTCTGGCCCTCACCATCGGCTGGCTGGTCTACAGCTCTCCGGGCTTCTCCACCACGGTGACCGTCCCCTTCCTGAAGAACGTCAGCCCGGACCTTGGCTTCGGGTACATCTTCTTTGCCGCCTTTGTCATCGTGGGCTGCTCCAACGCCGTCAACCTCACCGACGGCCTGGACGGGCTTGCCACAGGCCCCATGATCATTGCCAGCATCACCTACATGGTCTTTGCTTATGTCTCCGGCCATGCGGGGATTGCCGAGTACCTTCAGATCCCCTTCATCAAAAACGGCGGGGAGATGGCGGTCATCTGCGGTGCGGTGGCAGGTGCCGGAGTCGGATTTCTCTGGTTCAACTCCTACCCGGCCCAGATCTTCATGGGCGACACCGGATCCCTTCCCCTGGGCGCGATCCTGGGTACCGTCGCCGTCATCACCAAGCAGGAGATCCTGCTGGTGATCGTTGGAGGGCTCTTCGTCATGGAGGCCCTTTCCGTGATCATTCAGGTCACCTACTTCAAGCTGACAGGCGGTCAGCGGATCTTCCGCATGGCGCCCCTGCACCACCATTTTGAGCTCAAAGGATGGCAGGAACCCAAAGTAATCGTCAGGTTCTGGATTATCTCAGCCATGCTGGCCCTTCTGGCAGTCAGCACCCTTAAGATCAGATAGGAGACACCATGAAGCTTTCCGGCAAAAAAATTGTTGTGGTGGGACTGGCCCGATCAGGTGCTTCCATCGCCCGTTTTCTTGCAGAGCGTGACGCCCGGGTTGTCGTCAGCGACGCCAAGCCACGTGAGGCGCTGGGTGATTTCCCTGACGCCATGGAGGCCGAAGGGATCGGCCTTGATCTGGGCGGCCACACCCACCACCTCTTTGAAACGGCAGACCTCGTGGTACTGAGCCCCGGCGTGCCCCACACCCTGGCCCCCATCAAGAGGGCCCGTGAAATGGGCGTGTCCGTGGTGGGGGAGATCGAGCTGGCGTCCCGATACATTAAGGCGCCCATCCTGGCCGTCACCGGCACCAACGGAAAGACCACCACCACCTCCCTTCTGGCAGAGATGCTCTCAGCCTCGGGAAAGACCGTCTTTACCGGGGGCAATATCGGCACGCCCCTCACCGAGTACCTTCGCTCCGGCGAGACTGCCGACGTGGTGGTTGTGGAGGTGAGCAGTTTTCAGCTCGACACCATCGACACCTTCCGCCCCGACGTGGCGGTGCTTCTGAACATCACCGACGACCACCTGGACCGCTATCCGGACTTTGACGCTTACAAGCGATCCAAGGGGCGCGTCTTTGAGAACCAGCGCCAGGAGGATGTGGCCATCCTCAACACCGCCGATGCCCATGTGGCGGACATCAGCCGGATCCTCAGGAACCGGAAACTCACCATCGGAGGGGAAGGCCCCAATGCGGCGGCCGTCACCCGTGAGCAGGTCACCATCCGCACCGCAGGGCTTCCCGAAGTGCGCATCGACCTCTCCAACTCAACCCTGGTGGGGCAGCACAACCGTGAAAACATCGCCACTGCGGCCCTGGCCGCTCTCTCTGCCGGCGCCACCGCCGAGGGCATTCAAGAAGCGGTCAACACCTTCAAGGGGTTGCCCCACCGCATCGAGTACGTGGACACGGTGTCCGGGGTTCGGTTTTACAACGACTCCAAGGCCACCAACATCGATGCCGTGGAAAAAGCGGTCACCGGTTTCGACAACCCCATCGTCCTCATCATGGGGGGGCGGTACAAAGGGGGCCTGTTCGCCTCACTTGCCGAGGCACTCAAAAAAAAGGCCCGAGCCATCATCGCCATAGGCGAGGCAAAAAAAAAAATCGTTTCATCCCTGGGTCCCTGCATCAAAACAGTTGAAGCTGAGGGGTTAGACGACGCTGTGGACAAGGCCTTCTCCAAGGCCAGGCCCGGAGACGCTGTGGTTCTCTCTCCGGCCTGTTCCAGTTTTGATATGTTCACCAACTACAACGAGCGGGGCGACAAGTTCCGTGAATCGGTCCACCGACTGAAAGAACAGCATGGCTAACGCAAGCGCAACCCCACATACAGGTGAGTACGACCGCTGGCTCTTCTACACCACCTTTACCCTGGTGGGCCTGGGGCTGCTGATGATTTTCAGCGCCACCGTGCAGAGCAGCAACGGTCTTCTCTACCTCAAGCGCCAGATCCTCTTTGTGATCCTGGGGACCATTCTCATGGTTGCCGCCAGCCGGTTTCCATACCGGTTCTGGAAAAAGCTTGCCCTTCCCCTCATGGGAATCACGCTGTTCTTTGTCATTTTGACCATCATCCCCGGCGTGGGCCACAAGATCAAAGGCGCCACCCGCTGGATTCGCATCGGCGGATTCTCCCTGCAGCCCACGGAGTTTCTCAAGATCGCCCTTGTGATTCTCATGGCGGCCTCCTTAAGCAAAAAGGGAGAGCGGGTCAGGGAATTCTCCATCGGGGTCCTGCCGCACCTGATTCTCATGGGGTTCATCGCGACCCTGGTCATCTTTCAGCCCGACTTCGGCACCGTGGTGATCCTGTGTGCCGTCACCGGCATCATGATGTTTTCAGCGGGCACAAAACTCACGCACCTGGCAGGGCTGCTGCTTGTTGCGATCCTCATTCTCAGCGCGGCTGTCGGCACCCGAGGCTACCGCATGGAGCGACTCAAGTCCTTCATGGACCCCTGGGCCGTGGAGAAAAACGGCGGGTACCAGGTAACCCGATCCCTCATGGCCTACGGGTCCGGCGGCATTACCGGCAAAGGCCTCTCCAACAGCGAGCTGAAACTCAAGCACCTGCCCGAGTGCCACACCGATTTCATCTTCCCCATTTTGGGTGAAGAGCTGGGCCTCATCGGGGTCCTCAGCGCCCTGGGGCTCTATGTGCTGCTTCTCGCCCGCGGGTTTATCGCCGCCATGCGCTGCGACAACATGTTCGGAAGCCTGCTGGCCGTGGGGCTCTGCTCTGTCATCGGGCTTCAGATTATCGTCAACCTGTCGGTGACCATGGGAATACTCCCCCCTACGGGGCTCACCCTGCCCCTCATGAGCTATGGGGGAAGTTCACTGCTCTGCACCATGCTGTCCATCGGCATCGTGCTCAACGTGGCCCGGGAGACAGACCATGTTCGCTAAAAAAGAATTTCGCCTCGTGGTGGCGGGGGGCGGCACCGGAGGCCACTTGTTCCCAGGCATCGCCATTGCCAAGGCGTTCTGTGCAAAACAGCCCGACACCCGGGTTCTCTTCATCGGCACCGAAAAAGCCTTTGAAAAAAAATGCGTCACCAGGGAAGGCTTTCACCATGCGGTGGCCGGTGCCTCCGGCATCAAGGGCCTTGGCCTGCGCAAGAAACTGTCTGCGGCAGTCAAACTCCCCTTGTCCATCCTCGGCTGCATGATCAAGCTGATCCGCTTCCGCGCCGATGCGGTGGTGGGTGTGGGCGGTTTCTCTTCCGGCCCGGTGATCCTTGCTGCCTGGCTCCTGCGGCGTCCGGTGGTGCTCCATGAACAGAACTCTGTTCCCGGCATTGCCAACAGGCTCTCTGCACGCTTTGCAGCGAAAATTTTCCTCACCTTCCCCGGAAGCGAGGCGTGGTTTCCTTCTGCAAAGTGCAGCCTCTCCGGCAACCCGGTACGGGAAGAGATTCTGGGGATCGAGCCTGTAACACGGGCCAAGCCCTCCCCCACCCTTCTCGTGGTGGGCGGATCTCAAGGGGCCGTGGCCTTGAACCGGGCCATCACCGATGCCCTGCCCCGGCTGAAAGCCCTTGGCCTTTACATCATCCACCAGTGCGGTGAATCTGATGTGGAGCGCGTAAGAGCCTGCTACGACGAGGCAGGAATGGAAGGGGAAGTGCTCCCCTTCATCGACAACATGTCCGGTGCCTATGGCCGTGCAGACCTTGTTCTCTGCCGGGCCGGTGCCACCACCCTGGCGGAATTGACAGCCATCGGAAAAGGATCCATTCTGGTCCCCTTTCCCCATGCGACGGACAACCACCAGGAGATCAACGCCCGGTACCTGGAGGAGAACCATGCGGCCCGCATGATTCTCGAGTCGACCCTCAACGGTGAGGACCTGGCCCAAGCTCTGGAGACGCTTCTGGGAGATCCTGCGGCGCTTTCCACCATGGGCGACAACGCAAAAAAACTGGGACGTCCGGAAGCATCCAACGTGGTGGCCGACGGTATTTTATCGCTCACGCAAAAAACGACTTAACCCCCCTTTTTTAAACCAAGGGGAAACCATACAGGACAGACCATGTATCAAAAGAAATACCATATACACTTCGTCGGCATCGGCGGCATCGGCATGAGCGGCATCGCAGAGATCCTTGTCCGCTTGGGCTACACCGTCACCGGCTCGGACCTGAAACCATCTGCCAACACCCGGCGGCTGGAAGAGCTGGGATGTCGCGTCTCCGTCGGACACGCCCAGGAGCATATCGAAGGGGCCGATGTGGTGGTCACCTCCTCTGCTGTGGATCGCCAGAACCCCGAAGTGGTCGCAGCCAAAAAGAACGGCACCCCCATCATCCCCCGCGCGGAGATGCTGGCCGAGCTGATGCGCCTGAAGTACAGCATCGCGGTGGCAGGCGCCCATGGCAAGACCTCCACCACCTCCATCACGGCAGCCATCCTTGAGAAAGGCGGCCTGGATCCCACGGTGGTCATCGGGGGCGTCCTGAAAAGCAAGGGCACCAACGCCATGCACGGCCTGGGAGACTTCATCATCGCCGAGGCCGATGAGAGCGACGGATCGTTCCTGAAATTTTCACCCTCCATCGCCATCATCACCAACATCGACCGGGAGCACCTGGACCACTACGGCAACCTTGCCACCATCAAGAAGGCCTTTGTCCAGTTCACCGAGCGGGTCCCCTTCTACGGGCTCTCCATTCTCTGCCTGGACAACGAATCGGTGCAGGAGATACTCCCCGAGCTCACCGGTCGGTATACCACATACGGTCTCAACACACGGGCCGACTACCAGGCCAGGGGCATCTCCTTTGAGGGGAGCCGGAGCTTCTTCTCCGTCTACCACCACGATGAGCTGCTTGGGGAGATCACCCTGAACCTTCCCGGCGTGCACAACGTATCCAACTGCCTGGCCAGTATCGCCGCAGCCCGGGAGATCGGCATCGATTTCCCCACCATCAAGTGCGCCCTGGAGACCATCCAGGGGGTGAAACGGCGCCTGGAGAAAAAAGGGGACCGAGACGGCGTCATGGTTGTGGATGACTACGGCCACCACCCCACGGAGCTGAAGACCACCCTTCTGGCCGCTCGTGAAAGCTGGCCGGAAAAGCGCATTGTCGCGGTTTTTCAGCCCCACCGCCACACCCGGACCCGGGATCTCTTTGATGAGTTCACCCGGGCCTTTTACAACACCGACGCCCTGATCCTTCTGCCCATCTACGCGGCAGGGGAAAAACCCGTGGAGGGCATCACCAGCCAGAGTCTGGCCGAAGCCATCGGAAGCCGGGGCCATGAAAACGTAACCTGCTTCGAGACCTTTAACGAGGTTGTGGACCATCTGGAAGAGATCCTTGAAGAGGGCGATCTGCTTTTGACCCTCGGCGCCGGTGACGTCCTTAAAATCGGCGAAATGTACCTTGAACGGGGAGACGCCTGATCATGGCTGCCCTTTCCCCCATAGACGCCCTCACCGCCCTCTATCAGGGCGTGATTAAAAAAGAGGAGCCCATGGCCCGCCACACCACATTCAAGGTGGGGGGGCCCTGCGATCTATACCTTGAGCCCGGGAGCCTGGACGATCTGCGCATCGCCGTGGCCTTTCTCACCCAGCAGGGGATTCCCCTCACCGTGGTGGGAGACGGGACCAACATCCTGGTGAGGGACGGCGGGATAGAAGGGGCAGTGATCTCCCTTGCGGGCATCGACACCGCCATCGACGACAAAAAGGCAGACGGCACAATTTTCCTGACGGTGCCTGCAGGCGTCAAAACCCAGCATCTCTGCCGTTTTGCAGCTGTGCGGGGGTACCAGGGGCTGAATTTTGCCACCGGCATTCCAGGAACCGTGGGCGGAGCCCTGGCCATGAACGCCGGCACCGACAAGGGCGCCTTCGGGGAGGTCGTGGAGTCCCTGACACTCATCGACGTCTCCGGCAAACTGCGAACGGTGGAGGCAGGCTCCCTTGATTTTAAGTACCGACACCTGGCCATCGAGGGAATGACCCGTCATGATGCGGACTTTCCCATCATCGTGTCGGCTCGCCTGCGACTTGAAGCAGGGGACCGCGAAGTCCTGGTCAGTGAGCGGGAGGCACTCCTTGCACGTCGAAAGGCAAGCCAACCCGTCAACCTGCCCAGCGCGGGATGTTTTTTTAAAAACCCGCCCCAGGGACCGGCGGCGGGGCAACTTATTGACGGCCTCGGCTTCAAAGGGGAGACCGTAGGCGGAGCAAAAGTCTCCGAGCTTCACGCCAACTACCTAGTGAACATCGGAAGCGCCACGGCAGATGATATCCTGACCCTGGCCGGGCGCATCAAAGAGCGGGTGCAACAAACCCATGGCATTCAACTGGAAGAAGAGGTGACCCTTGTCGGCAGGGAAGCGTAAGCCAGCCAAAAAGAATCGCTTCGTTGAACCCGAAGCGGTCCGCAAAGAGCGGCGCCACAAACGGAACGTCTCCCTTCTCTTCGGAGCAGGGGTCCTCTCCATGGCGGCCGTTTGCAGCACGATCTGCGTGCTGACCTACGCATGGCTGACCCAGACCCCGCTCTTCCAGTCCCGATTCGTTATCGTCTCGGGTAACCGCGTCGTCAGTCACGGCGAGGTATTGTCCGCAGCCGGCATCCGAAGCGGCGACAACATCTTCGGCATCAACCTGGATGTAGCCAGGACGCGTCTTTCCGCACACCCATGGATCGACACCGCCTCGATCATCCGGGAGTTTCCCAACCGCATCGTCATCCGGGTGACGGAACAGGCCCCGGTGGCCGTTGCGGAGATCGGGCATTCATACCTGGTCAACAAACGGGGGGAGATCTTTGAGAAGAGCAACGACACCTTCAATCATCTTCCCGTTTTTAAAGGGCTCAGCCGCGGCAGCCTGCCCCTTTCCGGCATGGACGCAACGAACCGAACCGGCCCCGAGTACGAAGCGATTCGGGAACTGATCCCCATGCTGGGGGCCCTGACCCGAAAAGGGGGGCGATTCGTTGTCACCGGCGCCTTTGCCGACCCCAACACCGGCCTGCGCCTTCTCACCGAAGGGGCAACCCGGAGCATTGAGCTCGGCTTCGGACACTTTGAAAAAAAAATCAAACGGGTAAACGAACTCTTTGCCCTGCTTGAAAAGAAAATAAACCTTACCGCTGTTGCGTCCATTGACGTTCGAGACATCAACAGCGTAGTCATCAAACCGGCAAAAAGTTAAAGGAGGATGCCCATGCAGGCACATGAGGATATTATTGTCGGCCTCGACATTGGCACAACAAAGATCTGCGCTGTTGTCGGAGAGCGATCCGGAGGCGAGGTCAACATCATCGGCACCGGCACCCACCCCTCCATCGGGCTCAACAAAGGGGTGGTTATCGACATCGAGGCCACGGTAGACTCCATCAAAAAAGCGGTGGAAGAAGCGGAACTCATGGCCGGCTGTGAAATCTCCTCCGTCTATGCCGGTATTGCCGGTGGCCACATCACCAGCCTTAACAGCCACGGGGTCATCGCCATCAAAGGGCGTGAAGTGACCCAGGAGGATGTGGACCGCGTCATCGAGGCAGCCAAGGCGGTGTCCATTCCCATGGACCGCGAGGTGATCCACGTGCTCCCCCAGGAGTACATCGTCGACGACCAAAAAGGGGTCCACAACCCCATCGGCATGACCGGCGTTCGCCTGGAAGCCAAGGTTCACATCGTGGTGGGAGCGGCCTCTTCGGCTCACAACATCATCAAGTGTGCCAACAAAGCGGGCCTTGACGTCAACGACGTGGTCCTGGAATCCCTGGCCTCCGGTGCCGCCGTCCTCACCGAGGAAGAGCGGGACCTGGGCACCGCCCTCATCGACATCGGTGGCGGCACCACGGACCTGGCCATCTTTTCCGGCGGCAACATCCAGCACACCTTTGTGCTGGCCATCGGGGGCCTGCAGCTCACCAACGATATCTCCATCGGTCTACGTGCCAGTAAAAACGATGCCGAAAAGATCAAGGTCAAGTACGGCACCTGCCTCTCCAGCGCCG
Organism: Desulfolunaceae bacterium; assembly: GCA_942491485.1. GTDB lineage: Bacteria > Desulfobacterota > Desulfobacteria > Desulfobacterales > Desulfolunaceae > Desulfoluna. The sequence goes on from CALOAX010000002.1 coordinate 435,231, forward strand.
TCTCCCCCACGGAGACCATTGAAGTGCCGGGCATGGGGGGCCGCGAGCCCCGCAGCATGCCCCGCCAGGTGCTCGGCGAGATCCTGGAGCCCCGCGTGGAGGAGATCTGTGCCCTGGTAAAACGGGAAATCTTCCGGGCAGGCCTTGAAAATCAGATCGCCTCAGGCATCGTGCTCACCGGAGGGTCTTCCCTTCTGGACGGCATGACCGAGGTTGCCGAAGGAATTTTTGACCTGCCCACCCGCCTTGGCAAGCCGCGCCAGATCGGCGGCCTGGTGGACATCGTCAGCAACCCCATGTACGCCACCGGTGTGGGGCTTGTGCTTTATGGAGCCAAGAACCAGGTGGAGAAAAAGTTCCGGATTCGGGACGACAATATTTTTCAGCGGGTCATCGCCCACATGAAAAAATGGTTTTCCGACGTGGTGTAGGGGAATCGTTTCCGCCCAATGACTGAAGCACCACCCGGTGCGGAAACGTAAATACATCCGTCTTGCATACATTGTGTGATTAACCTGCCTGCCAGGGATGGCTCCAACCGGCGTTGGCGAGCGAACATCCCGGCAGGACACAACCAAGGGATCAGCAACCGATTATGAATTTGAGTGGAGGTGGGAAATGAGTTTTTCATTTGTAGACAGTGACAAGTCAGCTAAAATCAAGGTCATCGGGGTAGGGGGAGCCGGAAGCAACGCGGTCAACAACATGATCGCCGCAAATCTTCATGGCGTGAAATTTATTGTGGCCAACACCGATGCCCAGGCCCTTGAAAATTCCCGGGCAGAAGTAAAACTTCAGATCGGTGGCAAGCTCACCGAAGGCCTGGGGGCGGGCGCCAACCCGGAACTGGGCAAGCAGGCAGCCCTTGAGAACGTGGACGCCATTCGTACCGCCATCCAGGACAGCCACATGGTCTTCATCACCGCAGGCCTTGGCGGCGGCACCGGAACCGGAGCGGCTCCCGTTGTGGCCCAGATCTGTAAAGAGCTGGAGATCCTCACCGTTGCCGTGGTCACGCGTCCCTTCTCCTTTGAGGGCAAGAAAAGAGCCCGTCAGGCCGATTTGGGCCTTGAAGAGCTCCGCAAGCACACCGACACGGTCATCACCATTCCCAACGATCGCCTTCGCAGCATCGCCGAGAAAAAGGCGACCATGATCGACATGTTTCGAAAGGCCGATGAGATCCTTCACCACTCCGTGAAGGGCATCACCGACCTCATCATGATGCCCGGTCTCGTCAACCTTGACTTTGCGGATGTTCGCACCACCATGCGCCGCGCCGGCCTCGCCCTCATGGGCATCGGCATCGCCTCCGGTGAAAACCGAGCCAGGGAAGCAGCCCAGAAGGCCATTGCTCACCCGCTCCTGGAAGACATCTCCATCCGCGGCGCCAAAGGTGTGCTCATGAACATCACCAGTGGCCCGGATCTCACCCTGGACGAAATGACCGAAGCATCGGACTTCATCCACGACCAGGTGGGTGAGGAAGCTGAGATCATTTGGGGTCAAGCCATCGACGAAGAGATCGGAAACGAGATGCGAATCACCGTCATCGCCACCGGCATCGGGGAGACCATGGAAGCCCCTCCCGCTGTGGATCTGCCCAAGCGTACCCTGGACTCCATCGAAAAAAGGGGCAAGGTACGAGACCTGACCTTAAATGAGCTGGAACTCAACACAGGAACCCTTGAGGAGCCGGCTTACGTACGCCACAACATCTCCGTGGGGAGTACCCAGGGAACACCTCTTGGCTCTGCAGCAGCCGGGCTGACCATCAACACCGAAGAGGACCTGGACATCCCCACGTTCCTCAGAAAAAAAGCTGACTGATCCACACGCCATGCTGATTCCCCGCACGGGGTTCCCCCCACCCCGTGCTGACCACCCCGGGAACCTGTAACGCCACCGCTGGGTTTGTGTGCCTGTCCGTCTTCACGTGGACAAGAGCGCATGGCCACCGGTTTGCCTGGCTGTCGACCCCACCAGCTGTATTCACACGTGCCGCTTAAGCGGCAGGCCCCTTCCTGCAGCCCAACGCCGGAGGAGAGTCCCACCCTCCTCATGGCTGCAGGAAGGGCCTTTGGTTTTAAAGGCGTTGTTTCACACCTGTTTCCGTGGTATTTTTCTTCTTAATTGTTCATCGGCAGGCTTCCCCCCCATGCCTGAGCTCGCTCCCCTGCAGGGCACTCACCCAGCCCTTTCCTGCTCGCTTCTGAAGAGCGCCTGCTGTCTCACTCAAGACACCTGTCTCCTGCAAATTGGGACATATGACACACACATTATACAATGTATCACCAGCAGGGCGTTGCCATCACCGACCACCGCATCTCATCCTGACAGCCCTGCCACCCAGGAACTTCAGCCCGTTTCCCCTTTGAGCCACTCTCAATGTCATCCGGGCAGTTTCATCTTGGCACGCCATTTGCTCTTTCCCCTGTAGCCATAACGGGCTCTTCCCGTTAAACCACCCGGCCGTAAGCGACTCACCATAACGCGTCATCATGCCGGGAAAAAATCGACCGAACCGATCCAAGCCATCAAACCGGGGCATGCCCCATTTCAGACATATGGAGGAAAACATGAGCGTTCTTGTAGGAAAGCAGGCGCCTGATTTTCAAGCCGTTGCCGTAAAAAACGGAACCTTTGACGAAACCTTCAAACTCTCCGACCTGAAGGGCAAGTACATCGTCCTCTTCTTCTACCCCCTGGACTTTACCTTTGTATGCCCCACGGAGCTGCACGCATTCTCGGACCGTCTTTCCGAATTTGCCGAGCGGGGCGTCGAGGTGGTGGCCGTCAGCGTGGACTCACACTTCAGCCACCTTGCCTGGCTCAACACCCCCCGGACCCAGGGCGGCATTGAAGGGGTCGGCTATCCCATCGTCTCTGATATCCACAAAGGAATCTGCAAGGACTACGATGTCCTGGCAGAAGAGCACGGAATCGCCCTTCGCGGCCTCTTTCTCATCGACCGCGCGTTCGTCGTCCGACACCAGGTGGTCAACGACCTTCCCCTGGGGCGCAACGTGGATGAAGCGATCCGCATGGTGGATGCCCTGAAATTCTTTGAAGAGCATGGCGAAGTCTGCCCTGCGAACTGGAGCCCCGGAGCCAAAGGGATGAAGCCCTCCGAAGAGGGGCTCAAAGAGTACTTCGGGTAAATGCAGAAGAACACAAGTGACGCCCCCGGCGTCCCTGCCGGGGGCCAAACTTTTGTAAAGTTTGATAAACAGATTTGGTAAATAATTTCAAAATCACACTCCGATCAATGGCGGATGTGATTTGCCCCGAGGAACGAGGGGTAACGTGCATCCGCAACCTGCCTTCAAGGTGGCACACCTTGCCGCTGGAGGCATGCTTTTGCCCCGAACTTTAACCATAGAAGGCAACCTTTGTGCCCCGTGGCACAGCTCCGAAGACGAGAGGCCTCCGTCTGTTTAAATGCAGCGTTACCCCTTTTGAACTTTGATTTTTACACTTTCCAACCATTCAATGGTACCCTCCCTGGTTTTCAATACTGAATTTATGGGAGAGTCCACGTGGCACTATATACAGAAAGAAGGGGCAGCGACATTGATCGGCCCGGAACCTGGGTAAGGTACAAAGAAGAACTCTGCGACAACTGCATGGCGCTGTGCTGCTACCTCGTCATCGAGGTCACAGCCCAGGACCTCATTCGCATGGGGATCACCGATGAGGATGAGGTGGAGTATGACATGAGAGGCCTCATAAAGCGCCTGAAGAAAGAGGGCGTCATCACACGCGGCAATCTCTCCAAGGGCAAGTTCACCCTCACCCAGCGCAAACAGGGCGGCTGCTCGTTTCTGGACGCAAAAAACAAGTGTACCGTTTATGAAGACCGCCCCACGGTGTGCCGCAAGCACCCCATCGAGCTCTCACCCCGCCTGGGTTACTGCCCCTGGTCACCGGCGGAATAACGACGACGATGCTCATATTGCCCTGTCTCCGGCGCCCCTGCCGGGTGCCATACATTTGAGAAGGTGGACAAGCAGGTCTTTACATCTCTTGATCACCTCTTTTTCACTGCCATGATTTCTGCGGTACCCACGGTGTGTTGGTATGTGCCGCACCAGAACAGGCACCCATTTCACCAACTCCTTTGGAATGGAAGCGGTGCCGTTGGATGGGCAAAGCGCGAAGCGTTCCCATCATTGGTCGAACTATCAGCAACCCGATATTTGTCACCGATGGTGATGGACACGGCACTGCCTTTGCCAATTCTACAGGGGGGCAAATGGCATCCTCTACCTGCTTTCAAGGTGGCACACCTTGTGTGCCGGAGGCAGTGTTGTCCTGAAGAAACAACCGACCCGTGTTGGTTCCCCCCATCAGCCCGGCCAAATGCCAGCCCCGACAAGCACGCATGTGCACGACCGGTTGCAATCACCGGGTTAAAGGAGTAAGGGTATTGCTGCTGCGATGCCCTCGCCGCCAAACGTTGCCAGGCCCGTCTTGAATCATCTGCGGGCTGCCCCATTTGTGCCCGCCCCGCATCCTGTCAGCGGGCCCTGAGCCTGACCCTACTAAGATATCTGCATCGGTGAAGCCTATGGAAACAGCCATTGCTCTTGAAAACGTCTCCTATTCCTACACCCGTCACACGGTCCTTGACGACGTCACCCTGACTGTCCCAAAAGGGGACTTCGCCATGGTGGTGGGCCCCAACGGCGGAGGAAAAACAACCCTCATCAAGCTTATATTGGGGCTCTTCACCCCGACTGCCGGCCGGGTAAGCCTGTTCGGCAAAAAACCAGATTCCGCATGGAGCCGGGTGGGGTACATGCCCCAGTACACCCATGTGGATATGGCCTTTCCTGTGTCGGTACTGGACGTGGTCCTCATGGGGCGGATTGAGAACAGCAGGCGATGGCGCTACACGAAAACAGATCGGGAAGCCGCCCACCATGCCCTCTCGGAGGTGGGTCTCTCTGACAAGGCAAAACGCCCATTCAGCAGTCTCTCCGGCGGCCAGAGACAACGGGCTCTCATTGCCCGGGCCTTATGTGGCAACCCGGACCTCCTTTTGATGGATGAACCCACGGCCAACGTGGACCCGGCAGCGGAAGCCTCCATCTTCGAGCTCCTCTCCGAACTCAACAGCCGCATGACCATCCTTGTGGTCTCCCATGACCTGGGCTTCGTCTCCAAGGTGGTCAAGAGCGTCATCTGCGTCAACAGGAAGGTCCTGGTTCACCCCACGAGCAACCTGAACGGCACGCTGATCAACGAAATCTATGGTGGGGATCTTCGCATGGTGCGTCACGACCACCGCTGCAGTCACGACGGGCATTGCATCAACGACAACCTCCGGCTCCGATAAATGATGCACAGCCAGGGTATGTCTCAAAAGCTAAGGGTGCCCCCGGCGGCCCTGCCGGGGGCCAAACTTTTGCCGATCTGAAAGAGTGGGTTTAACAAACAGGTCTTTATATTTAAGCCCTGGAAACTCTCGATTCAAATGCGGATGTGATTTGACCCGAGGAACGAGGGGCAAAGCGCATCCGCAACCTGCTTTCAAGGTGGCACACCTTGCCGCCGGAGGCTGCTTTTTAGGAGCTGAATAGTTACGAAATAACGTTATAACGACTTGGGCCACCAGCGCAGCCCGGCAGCGAATGTTCTCGGCTCGAGGAACGAGAGCCGAGAACATTCGCTAACCCGCTTTCGAGGTGGCACACCTCGCCGCCGGAGGCAGTTTTTTGCGTGCTGAACAGTTAGTGTGTAAAAAGCGAAGCCTCCAACATCAAGGGTGGCGAGACCATCATCATCAACCCAAACACGCTTGAAATGAGCCCATGACCGACTTCTTCTTCGCACTCCTCGACCCCAGCAACAGCTTCCTGCGACTCGCTCTCATGGCAGGGACCCTTGCCAGCTTCTCCTTTGGTATCATGGGGACCTACGTGGTGACCCGGCGTATCGGCTACCTGGCCGGTGCCATTGCGCACTGCGTCTTCGGTGGCATCGGTGCCGCCCTCTACCTCAAGCACCGCTGGGGCCTCGCCTGGCTCGACCCCATTCACGGCGCCCTGGCAAGCGCCATGGTTGCCGCTGTCATCATCGGCCTCGTCAGCATGAAGGCAGGGGAACGCGAAGACTCCATCATCGGAGCCCTCTGGGCCGTGGGGATGGCTGCTGGGCTTATCTTCATCGACCTCACCCCCGGGTACTTCGAACTCTCAAGCTATCTCTTCGGAGACATCCTTCTCATCTCCGGGCAGGACATCGTTCTTGTGGCAGTTCTTGATGTTGTCATCATCGCCCTTGCCGTGATCTTTCACCATACATTCCAAGCTGTCTGCTTCGATGAGGAATTTGCCACGCTAAGGGGAATCAACACCCCCTTCTTCTATATTCTGCTCCTGATCATGACCGCCGTCACCGTTGTTCTCCTGGTGCGTCTCGTGGGCGTCATCATGGTCATCGCCATGCTCACCCTCCCCGCAGCCGCCGCCTCCACCTTAAGCCGGCGACTCTCCACCATCATGGTCCTGGCCATCGCCTTTTCCCTGCTGTTCAACTGGAGCGGCCTGGCCTTAAGTTACACCCTGGACCTATCGGCGGGTCCTGTCATCATCTCCGTGGCCGGTCTCGTCTACCTGGGACTCCTGACGTTGAACCGCCTTCTCCCGACCAGGGAGTGACACCGGCTCTCCCATGAATGAAATCATAAGCCCGTCACCTCCGCGGTAACGGACAAGGGTACCAACATCTCATCATCCGAACAGTGGACGGTGGTTTGAACGCAAACCGCGTTCCGCCATCAAAAATCGATGAAACCCCCGCCGTACGGGCTTTACAGCCACATTCTGTTAAATACATATTCGCTGTTCATATATCACGCACAATCCAACTAACCCCCTTAAACGTCTATCCATACTCACCGACACCCAGAAAAATTCAAAACACCAAAATCTCTCATACGGCCTGTAAACTGGGCATATTTTTTTTTACCCCCCTGACGACCCCTCACAATGCACAATTAATCGATTGTTTTTCCAGATCATTACGATAAGATTATTTGACCGTGCCGTTCTGATGTGTGATACATCAGACAGAAGATACCTATTGATTCAATGCCCATTCTTGGCTAAGAATCATTCCCGACGTATCACATGTTCCTCTTTTATGAACCCGTTCGACGCCGAGCGGGCAGGGTTGGGGGATCCTGTTAAAAGAGGAGCGGAAGACCGGCTATCGGTCAGGATGAATGAACTGCCACTGGAACAGTCGTACGGGCCATCGAACCGACTTGCAATGCAGCTTTTCGGCCAGATACCCCTCCCCTTTCCATTGCGCACTCTCCATCCTTTGTTATTTATTTCATCGTTGGAGGATTTATGAAGTTTTTATTCAAGGCGATCGTCTTACTGCTTGCAGCTGCGACACCCGCCTTTGCCGAAACCAAACAGGGGATTAACCTTGATTCTTTTTTCGAGCCCATTTCAAACTTTCTCACCGGTTTCATCTTCTACAAAGTACACCTCTTCGGCAACGACTGGTCCCTGATCGTCTGCCTCCTCATCTCCGCAGGCCTTTACTGCACCCTCTACATGGGTTTCATCAACATTCGCGGGTTCAAGCATGCGGTCAGCCTTGCCAAGGGCGACTACCACGATTCCGCTGCATCAGGTGAAGTCTCTCACTTCGGCGCACTCTGCTCCGCCATCTCCGGCTCTGTCGGCATGTCCAACATCGCAGGGGTTCCCATCGCCATCATGATCGGCGGCCCCGGTGCCATCTTCTGGATGATGTTCGCGGCCTTCATCGGCATGTCCTCCAAGTTCACCGAGTGCACCCTGGCCACCAAGTACCGTACCTATAAAGAGGATGGCACCGTCAAGGGCGGTCCCATGTATTACCTCTCCCAGGGCCTGGCTGCCCGCGGCATGGAAGGCCTCGGCAAATTCGTCGGTAAGTTCTACGCCTGGGGTCTTGTCCTCGGCTGCCTCGGCATCGGGAACATGTTTCAGTCCAACCAGATCTACAACCAGCTCAAAACCCTCTGCGGCAACGAAGGCGCCATCATGCACATGGGTTGGCTCGTGGGGCTCATCGGTGCTGTTGTTGTGGGCGTCGTCATCATCGGCGGCATGAAACGTATCGCTGCCATGGCCACTCGCATCGTACCCGTCATGGTCATCACCTACCTGGTACTGGTGGCCATCGTTCTGTTTCTCAACGGTTCCTTTATCTTCCCTGCCATCAAGCTTATCATCGCGGACGCCTTCACCGCCAAAGCAGCCGGCGGCGGTATCGCAGCGGCCATGATGATCGGTTTCCAACGCGCGGCCTTCTCCAACGAGTGCGGTCTCGGTACCGCGGCCATTGCCCACTCTGCCGTACAGACCGATGAGCCCGTCACCGAAGGCTTCGTCTCCATGATCGAGCCCTTCATCGACACCATCGTGGTTCAGTTCGCCACCGCACTGGTTGTTGTCACCACCATGATCGCCGTCCCCGAGTACGTGAACATGGGACTCAACGGCATGCCCATGAGCTCCTGGGCCTTCCAGCGCCACTTCCACTTCGCCGTCTACCCCCTGACCTTCGCAGCCATCCTCTTCGGATTCACCTGCGCAGTTTCCTGGGCGTACTACGGATTGAAAGCCTTCGAGTACATCGTGGGGGAAGACCCCAAAAAGGCCCTGGCCTACAACCTCTTCTACTGCCTGGTCTACTGGGCAGGTGCCATGATCAATCTCAAGTATGTTGTCAACATCGCAGACGCCCTCATCTTCGTGGTCTGTGTTCCCAACATCATCGGTCTCTACATCATGGCTCCCGAAGTGAAAGAGGAGCTGAACAACTACCTTGCACGCCTCAAATCCGGGCAAATCCTCTCCAACAGTGAGAAGAGCGCACAAGGTGCTGCCTCCGTAAAAAGAGCCGCCCAAGCGTGATCAGGAAACGTGGGCCCATTGTCTCCCTTGCGATGCGGCCCGCGTTTCTTCTCCGTTCTGCCATAAAAAAACGGGAAGGGGCCTTTGCCCCTTCCCGTTTTCGTTTTTTTCAGCCTGAAAAAAGATGCCTCCGGCGGCCAGGGGATAAATCCCCTGAACCCCAGGTTCGCAAATGCTCCGCACCCTCGTTCCTCGGGTACGTCACATGTGCTGACGGGCGACGCCCGTGAACAACGGTTGAGGCACGTCAACCGCCTTCGTGCAGCCCGGAAGGGCGCTTCGTGTTCTTCGTGGTTTTTCATAACAATTGAAACCATAAATGTAACTGTTCAGTAAGGTGAGCTCTCTTACCCACCAGCCTTTTTGGCATTAAAGCCTTTGGATTTCAGAGCCTCCACCAGCTTGTCCCGATGATCCCCCTGAATCTCGATCACCCCGTTTTTCACACTTCCGCCGGTGCCACAGAGCTGCTTCAGCTCCTTTGCCAATCCTTTAAGATCCGCCTCGCTGCCGGGAACGCCTGTCACGAGGCTCATCCCCTTTCCTTTGCGGCCCTTGGTCTCACGCATCACGCGCACGACCCCATCCTGCTTTACCGCAGGGGCGGATGAGGCGCCCTTCTTCTTCTTTTTACAGGTACACCCCTTCGCCGGCTTGCCGCAGCCAGGGCACACCCTGCCCGTCTCCGTGGAGTACACCAGACGGCTGTTGGAATCGTTGCTCATTGACGTCATCTCCCATGATCTCGTTATCCACCATCAACACGGCCTTGCCCATGGTTTTTCACATATTTCACGTTGGGTTCATAGCATAAAACGATGCTAAGGGCTAAGGGCTGGGTAATTGAGAGGCGATGGTTGTCAGCGAATTTCTCTCTTAATTCCATGGGCAACATGTCTGTTCTGAAAAAAGAAATCGGTCAGATCCATCAGATCTGACCGATTCCCAAGCAAAGACCGCGAAAGAGGCTGATTTACTTCAGCCGTTACCCACGGGCGGAGCCCTGACTGACCCGAGGAACGAGGGTCAAGAGCATTCGCAAACCTGGGGTCCAGGGGCTCAGCCCCTGGCCGCCGGAGGCATGCTTTTTGTTTGACGTTATTCCTCGATCACGTTGTTGAGCCGCTGAGGGTTGTCGGTCATGATGCCATCCACCTTAAGCCAGTTCATCTGGCGTTTCATCTCGATCTCGGTATTCACGGTCCAGATATAGCACTTCATCCCGAGGATACGAATTTTGGACATGAGGACCTGAGTCATCATGGCGTTGGGGAGGCAGAGAACGTCAGCAGGCATTTCATAGTCAGGCTTCTGCATGATGGAAAGGGGGGTAAAGGTAAACTCCAGCACGCCGTCGGTTGTAAAAATGGTCTTGATGTCAAGGTCCATTGCAGCAGATTTTTCTTTGATAAGCTCCAGCGTGGACTGGTCGAAACCGCCAAGAATGATATGGTTTTTCAGGTTAAATTCTGCAATGAGGGCCAGGACCTTGTCCACGATCTCGCCCCCTTCCTGCTTGATTTCAAGCACCATGGGAATGAAATCCTCAGGCACTGCATCCGCGGGTGCCATCAGCTCAAAGGCCTCCCGAAGGGTGGGGATCCTGTAGCCATTTCCTGCATCAAGGGCTTTGAGCTCTGCAAGGGTCTTATCGACAATGGCCCCGGACCCGTTGGTGCAACGATCCACGGTCTCGTCATGGGAGATCACCACGACCCCGTCTTTCGTCATATGAACGTCCGCCTCAAGGGTGTCGGCACCCACGGCAAGGGAGTACTGATAGGCTTCGATGGTGTTCTCAGGCATCAGATCGCCACCGCCGCGATGGGCGATGTTTTTAAAACCGGTGTGGTGTTTGAGAAAATAGTTGGGCCGATCCACAGGACCGCTTGCCAGTTTTTCAGCCACGTCGCTCCAGGTCCTGACAATGGTGTCGGGGTGAATCCAGCCATACCCTTCGGTATCGAGAAGCCAGAAATCGGGCTCGTAGTTCACCTGGTAGGGAATGTAGAAAATATCGTTGGCAATGGCACCGTAGCCGTCCTGACGCACGGTGTCCCCCACCATGGCGCGGGCGTTCTCTTCTCCGTAAAGATTTTTCAGAATCTTCAGGCACTCTTGTTTAAAAGTGTTGCTGTGCTCAAAGGTCATATCCTCTTTAACGATGATGGGAATAGTGCGAAGGGCCCCCTTATCAAAGTGGCGCACCATCTGGGCTCTGCACGCGTAACGGATTTCAGGGGACATACCCGTCACAACCACCAGATCATTGCCCCCGCTTATCAACTGCGGCACCACGGTTTCCACGTCCCCGTCCACATAGGGCCAGTCCCTTTGGAACACATTCAAAAAATCAACCCAGTCCTGCAGGGCGTTGAGTCCCCCCGTTGCATGAAGGGTGTTGTCGTGGTCGGCAGCGATCATGCCGGGGTTCTCATCCGAATCGTCCGAAAGGACCCGCACGATCCCCATATCGTCTGATTTGTACTCGGTCGTACTGAAATAAACCCGTGCCTGAAGCTGAAGAGTCACCGGGGCGGCGTCCAGATATATTTGAGGCAGCCTATCTTTAAGGGAAGAGAGCCGAGCGCGACCGTTTGCATCGGTCTGAATCGCCGACGTCATCAGCGGGGTCCATTCTGTCTCATTCAAAGCCCTAACGGCAAAGCCCACATGGGCCCCTTCTACCTTTTCCGCAAACAAGAGATCGGAAAAGGAGGTGCTGCTTGCGTCCGCCACCTTGTACACCATGGCATTGGGGAGCACCTCTCCTGCCCAATCAGGCCCTCCGGTCACCCCATCTGAAACCACGATAAGCGTGGTCCCCGGCGTCAGGTCCGAATCGCACCCCATGATGCCAAACGATACCAATATCAACAAGATGGCCAAAAAAACCTGTTTTACTCTCATCCCCTCTCTCCTTCGTTACGCGGTTAAAAGATCACACCCCACCGACCCCATATGTATGGTCGTTCTGTTAGAATCATGTCAGAATTTACAATTTATCATCGTTGATTATCACAAATAACGTTCATACGATCAAACACAATATCACTAACGGCTATTTTTTAACCCACAATTCCAAGTGGTTAACCACCTACCACCACCAAGAAACGCCTCATTGAGCAAGTCGATACAAAACATTTGAGTAACGATTCAGTCCCTAAAAAGCAGCCTCCGAATCGAGAGTTTCCAGAGCTCATCTATAAAGGTCAGTTTATCAAACGTTTCAAACGTTTGATCCCCGGCAGGACCGCCGTAGGCACAAGCTGAATAGTTACACATTTGACTGATTAAAGTGGTGGGTTTGATACAGAGGGATGGAGACGGGATTCGGGGTAAGGCTCAGAGAAAAAAACGTACGGGTCACACATGAATGCCGCTGTGATTTAACCTGAGGAACGAAGGTTAAAGCGCAGCGGCAACCCGCTTTCAAGGTGACCCACCTTGCCGCCGGAGGCTCTCTTGTCTACACGTATGGCGTTACAAACCCTCAGGCGGAAAGGCGAGGACGTCATCGATGGTGTCGGTACCACAAAAAAGCATCACAAGGCGATCCATGCCAAGGGCGATGCCGGCGGTGGGGGGCATCTGGGGTAGATCTGCGAGGAATTTTTCAGGGATGGGCCAGGTGGATTTGCCAAGGCGCTCCCTCAAGGCCACTTCTTCTTCGAACCGCTGGCGCTGCTCCACGGCATCGGTGAGTTCGGTAAAGCCATTGGCCAGCTCCAGCCCTTCGACGTAGAGTTCAAAACGCTCGGCAACGGACGGGTCGGACTCCTTGCGCTTTGCAAGGGCCGCCATGGGCGTCGGGTAATCGCAGAGCAGCACAGGGGTGTCACCGCAAAGGCGGGGCTCCACTTCAAGCCCCATCACCTCATCAAATCGATCATCGGCCAGGGCCTTCTCCATGGGAATTGAGCCATACAGGCCGTACGCCTCGTTGACCGTCAGCCGCTTCCACGGCCGGCCCAGGTGGATGGTCTTCCCCTTCACCTCAAGGGTCTCTCCCAGCCCAAGATCCCGGGCAATCCGAAGAAAAAGCCCCCGGCAATCCTCCATGAGGGATTCATAATCCGCATGGGGGGTGTACCACTCCAGTAGGGTCATCTCAGGGATGTGCTTTGCCCCCCGCTCCCCTTTTCGAAAGGCCTTGGCGATCTGAAAGATCGGCCCGGACCCTGCGGCCAGAAGCCGCTTCATGCAAAGCTCCGGCGAGGCCTGCAAATACCCGTTTCCAGCCTCCAGCGGGTCAATATGCGCCTCGGGAATCGGCGCCGGCACGCACAGAGGCGTCTCCACCTCCAGGTACCCCTTCTCCATAAAAAAACGACGAACCGAAGAAGTGATCGCGGCCCGCCGCCTGAGATTGTCTAAGTTGATCTTCATTATATAAATTCCAAATTTATAAAAATGGAAAAAAGCAGCCTCCGGCGGCGAGGTGAGCCACCTAGAAAGCTGATTGCGAATGCGATTTGTCCTTCGTTCCCCAGGTCAAATCGCATTCGCCTTCGGCTCGAGCTTCGACCGACTCCAACAGTGTCGGCATCTCGATCTCCATTACACGCTCCGAAGAATGTCCATAAAACAGTTCTGTTTCACACGTTAAATCCCATGGAAATAGCTCCGGCAACCAAAAAAACCTTTGTCACGTCCTAACCGAAGGCGTTGGCGGAGACACCCCATAGGACAGCCAGTTCGCCTGGTGCTCGCTGGATGCGCGGAGGGTGAAACAGGTTATAGAGTTGTGGCATGCGCAGACCGTGATGGCAAGGCCACCAGGAATGAAATAAGCCTACATCAAGAAACAGATAAAAGTCTGTTGTCTTATGCCCGGGGCAACCGTGCGTCACCACCGACTGCACATGGAAAAGCCGCACCGGAATGAGATCCCGCAGCTACCGCGGTTGCACTTGTCGCCGAGGAACGAGGCAACAAGTGCAACCGCTATAAGCTTTCGAGGTGGCTCCACCTCGCCGCCGGAGGCCCTTCCCCCTACCCGTCGTAGAACTCCTGTTTGTCGAGGTCCTGCATGGTGCGGAGGGTATAGGGGCCGCCTTTGGCCTCATCGAACCACTGTTCGGCCCTGGAGCGGCAAGAGGGGCAGACGTCTTTTGGAATCTGAACCCCGAAGAGGTGGTGTCCGGTATCGGACGAGGAGTCCACTTTGAGGGCGCCTTTGCAGTTCTGGCAGACGGTGACCTCATCGATCTGCATTTCGTAGATCATGTCGGTGTCGTACATGATGTTGCGTCGCCTGCTGACGGACGTGTGGTTTCCGACGAGCTTGGCGCGCAGGGTTTCACGTTCGCGCCAGGTAGACAAAACAGCCTGGCCCACCTGGCGTACCTGACGGGTGACCTCTGCGGGTTGAGCGATACGGGCGGCATCAAAGCCGGGCTCTTTGATGCCCGAGTAATCGATGCCTGCAAGGGCGAGGATAATGCCGGTGTTCACGTAGGGCAAGGCCCCTTCGATGGAGTAGCCCCCTTCGAGGACGGCGATGTCAGGGCTCAGCATCGTTGTAAGTTCAGCGTAGCCTTGGGCCGAAAAGTTCATGTTGGTGAGGGGGTCGGAGAAGTGGTTGTCCTGACCTGCGGAGTTGACAACAATCTCGGGCTGAAAATCCTCGAGGATGGGCATCACCACGTTTTCAATAATCCAGAGATACCCTTCGTCGGAGGTAAGGGGCGGCAGCGGAATGTTGACGGTGGTGCCCAAGGCGTTGGGTCCGCCCAGCTCTTCGATAAACCCGGAGCCCGGGTAGAGGGTTCGGCCGTCCTGGTGAATCGAGATAAAGAGGGTATCCGGGTCGTGCCAGTAGATATCCTGGGTGCCGTCCCCGTGATGGCAGTCCGTATCGACAATGGCCACACGGCGAACCCCGTGCTTTGCCCGCAGGTTTTCAATCATGATGGCTTCGATGTTGATGTTGCAGAAGCCCCGGTTTCCGTGGACCACCCGCATGGCGTGGTGCCCCGGGGGACGCACCAGGGCAAACCCCTTCTCAACGGCCCCGCTCATCACAGCCTTGCCCACGGTAACGGCTCCGCCGGCGCTGATAAGGTGGGACTCGGTGGTGACGCTCTCGATATCCGGAGCGCAGAAATGAACCCGCCGAATGTCCTCGTGGGTCACCAGGTCGGGCTTGAACTCGGTGATGCCGTCGATATCAAAGAGCCCCTCTTCAAAAACCTGATCCTGGGTGTAGAGGAGGCGTTCTTCCCGTTCCGGGTGGGTGGGATCGATGGCCCAGTCAAACGCCGGAAAAAAGACCAGCCCTGTTTTTCTGTCCGCTTTGATCATCGTGCGTGTCCTTATATTAAATGAGATGCCAAAAGCATGCCTCCGGCGGCAAGGGGCTGAGCCCCTTGACCCCAGGTTCGCGAATGCTCCCGACCTTCGTTCCTCAGGTCGATCACATTCACTGACGGGCGTAGCCCGTGAACAACGGCTGAAGAGATTATACCTTCTTCGTGCAGCCCGAAGGACGCTTCGTGTCCTTCGGGGTTTTCAACTGAAGTTCGGATCATGGAAGCCTTTGACTCTTCGTCGATTTAAATCTAACGGAGCTCAGCTACTCCACGGCCCATGGCCTTTCGCCTATAACCCATTGCCTGCTTTCAGGTCATACCCATCAATCAGCCCCGGCTTGATCTGCGCCCGGACCCGAATGTTCTTGCCCGTGGTACGGAAGCCCCGAACCATATTAAAGGCCAGACTCTCTACGATTTCGATCTCCGGGTTGTCCGTCAGGCTTCCGCTCTCCCGGGCCTTGTCCAGCAGAAAATCTCGTGCTGTCTCTTCGGCATCGTCCAGGGTGTAATGGTGGTCCATGGTTTTGGAGTAGTTCTCCTCCGGAATGAGGATCACCCCTTTTTCTGTGTCCGCAAAAAGGGTCACCTCGCAGGTGGTGCGGGCAAGGGCTGCCCCGATGGCGTTGGCGACCCCCCAGCGGGGTACCGGACGAACCGCAAGGTCGGTGCAATCCGAAAGATAGCCGGCCAGGGACTTGGCAGGACCGCCCAGAAGAAGAATCTCCGAAGGGGCCACCTTGTATCCGTCCATCATTTCATGGATGGTGTAAACCGGCTTTCCGTTGATCTCCGCCACCACATTTCGGGCATGATCAAGAATCGTCTGCCCCATGGTCTCCATCACCTTCCGGGCCGCATCTGTTGCGGTCATGCCCAGGGCCTCGCCAATGCGTTGCATTCCCTCTTCAGCCCGAGAGAGGTCCCCCTCGCTGGCATCGGGGTTGAGAACCACCATGGCATCGGTGGGCGTGGGTTCTGCTCCGCCAAAGGCCATGGCCGGGCCCAGCCTCTGCGGCCCGATAACCACCATGCCGTTTTCCACCTGCACCAGGCTGTCACCCCCCAAGCCCACGGAGGTGCTCTTTAAGGAGCGGATAAGGGTACGCCAGGGCCCCATGGAGATTCCCAGGGGCTCCAGAACCGGTGCGCGTTTCACCAGCACGGCAATATCCGTGGTGGTGCCGCCCACGTCCAGAACCAGGGAGTCTACCTCCTCCGAGGCTGAAAGAATAGCGCCCATGACGCTTGCGGAGGGCCCAGACATCACCGCTTCGCCGGGATGATCCATGGAAGCTGAAAGCTCCATGGTGCCCCCGTCGGCCTTTAGAATATAAATGGGTATATTGATGCCTTTCTGCTTCAGGCTTTCTCGAACGGACTCGTAAAAATGCCGGTGGATGGCATGGACGGACGCATTTAAAAAGGTGGTGTGAATCCTGCGGGGAAAGTTGAGATGACCGGAGACGGTGTGACCTGTAAACACTCGCTCAATCCCTTTTTTAATAAGGATCTCTTCAATGCGCTGTTCATGGGTCGGATTCCGCGTGGAGAATTTCCCCACAACCCCCACCGTCCGGATGCCTTTGGCAAGAAAATCATCGGCAAGGGCTTCCACGGCATCGCGATCCAGGCTCTCAACCACCCGACCACGGTGATCCACGGCCCCTGCGATGGTGTGGTAATCGTCACAACATTTAAACAAAATAGGGTTCAGGCCCGGCCCGCCTGCCACCAGCATGCCGACCTTCTCGAGTTCTCCGGTCACCACGGCATTTGTGGTGAGGGTGGTACTGAGCACAATACGCTCCACCGAGGCGGTATCGATCCCCTGGATCACCCCCGTCAGGCCGGAAAGGATGGATTCAAAAAGTTTCTCGCGGTCAGTGGGGACCTTGATCTGCTGAAGCAGCTCCCCTTTCCCGATGAGCACTACATCCGTGTGGGTTCCCCCCACATCCAGGCCAATAATCATGACTACCTCGTTCGTTTGGAGAGTTGGAGCCTCGGAAAAATTAAATTATACACGATACTGTAACCAGCAACATAAACGCTACTCTATGAAACGTTAAAAAGAGCAGCATCGTGAAAGCGGCCGGAAAAGGTTGTTGTATGATTATTTCCGACCGAGGCCCTTGGCTTAAAATTCCTGCTCTGCGGTCGTGCCGGGGCTTCCGGTAACTCGAACAGAATACACATTTCCTATAGGAATAATCGCAAGGTGTCAACACACACAGAGCCAGGGTTAACCCATTGATTCTGAGGGATTTCGGAACCAGGATTCATAATCAACAGACACATGCCACCGCAAGTCATCGACAGATTCTGATGCCCTCCGGGAGAACGCCAGCCCCTTAAAGCTCCCTTTTTCCCATGAGCACAAACTATATCCGCAGACAATCACCCCTGAGATCACCTTCACAAGATTTTGATTTATTGATCAATCACCTATCCATTTTGCATAACTGCAGATATCCACCAAAGACAATCTTCGTTCGCACACAAAAGAACTTTCCCCCTTTTCTTTTTTCATGATTTCAATTATCAGATAATAAAATTAGTTTTATCCCGCAATCATTGATGCGCAAGAAAGAACCCCGATTTCACACCCCTCCGACGCCAGCCGTCCAGGGCCTTCGGGTCTGAGCCCAACGCTCCACGCTCAATGAACCGGCTTTTCTGATGGACCTACAATGCATAACGGGGGTTATCATGTCTGTTGTAACATGGGAGAAAAAGGACCGCACCGCAGTTATCTCGATGAATAACGGCGCCAACACACAAAACCTGATCTTTGCCCAGGAGCTGAACCGCTGCCTCGATGAGGCCATTGAGGACACCGAAATCACCGCCATCGTTCTCACCTCCACAGATCCCAAGTCCTTTTCCCAGGGCGTGGATGTTCAGTGGATGGGTGGCGCGTTTGCCGATGGCAAACTCGATGACATCAAAGGATTCATGTACGGCATGAACGATGTCTTTAAAAAACTCCTGACCCTGCCCGTGCCCACCATCGCCGCCATCAACGGTCACGCCTTCGGCAACGGAGCCATCCTCTCCTGCGCCTGCGACTTCCGTTTCATGCGCTCCGACCGTGGCTACTTCTGCTTCCCCGAGGTAGACCTGGGCATCCCCTTCCTCCCCGGCATGCTGGCTTTTGTTAAAAAAGCCTTTGCCTACGACCAGTTCCATGATCTCTACCTCACCGGCCGCCGGGCCGGGGCTGCTGAGCTGGCAGAACGCAAAATGCTCGTCAAGGCAAGCGACACCCCCGAGACTCTCATGGAAGATGCCCTGGCCTTTGCCGGCACGTTTGCCAAAAAACGCGGTATCTTTGGAATCCACAAGGCTCGCGACCACAAGCAGATCCTTGACGTGATGGCAGCCGAAGACATTGAGGTCATCGAGTCCCTTGCCCTCTTCGTCACCGAATAACATGCACCCCTGACCCAGGGGTCATTCTATAAAGGAGCCGGTCCTTTAGGGCCGGCTGTTTTTTTGATCATGCCCACCTCTCTTTTCACCCGAGCAGCCCGAGCCACACTCATCATCTCTCTTATCGGGGTCACAATCCTCTCCCTGGTCCCTGTCACGGGCAGCCTTGCCGTCAACATCTGGGACAAAGCCCAGCATGCAGGGGCGTACGTATACCTGGCACTGCTTGTGTGGGCCGCATCCGAACCCCGGCGCCTCACCGCACGTCATGCATCCCTGCTCATGGCTTACGGAATCGGCATCGAGGGACTCCAGGCCGGCCTCCCATGGCGAAGTTTTTCTCTGATGGACATGGTGGCCAACGCCTCGGGCATTGCCATTGGAGGCCTTATATCGATCAGTGCACAAACATTAAGCCCCACCCGTCGCAAAACCAGGCAAACAAAGAAAGAAACATCTGATCAATAATTTTGACGTGTATTATAAATTGCTACCTCAACAAGACAACATGTCCACCCTTCATACCTCTTCTTTTTTTCAGCAGCATCAACACCATACACCACAGAATAGTCCGGGGCAGACACTCTCCACCCACACAGAAGCCTGCCAAAGAAGGTGGATTCACACATACACAAGCCACTTGAACCACAACGATTCACACAAAATAACAGACAGCACGCAAGGCACCGCCCCCCGCCCGACACCCGTCACGGCAAGGCCGGGCCGCATGACATACCTCCCTGTGCTTCAAGGGGTATTTACTCGATATGTTTTGTTTATTCTTATTGACACACCTTAATCATTAAGAGTAGAAACACTATTGTCCTGAATAGGACGTTGTGGTATAAAAATTTTTTTGGAACAGTTGTGAACTTAAGGTTTTCAATGATTATACCATTCATATAATGACTGATTTGCTCTTTTGTGTTGTGGGAGCACATCATCCTTTTCTGCCCTGAATAGCAGTAGAAACAACCGCTTGTTTGGGTCAGGAAAAATGACACGGAGGATAATGTAGTATGGCTGAGGCAATCAAAATCGGCGGAGACACCCGAAGTGTCTTCAAAGACAAGGTAATGGAGATCCTGCCCGAAGGCGGGAACCTCAACGCCTGTCTGACCTGCGGGCTCTGTGCCTCGGGCTGTCCGGCGACCGGACTGGCCGACATGGACCCCCGAAAATTCCTGCGCATGGCCGCTCTGGGCATGGATGAAGAGATCCAAAAGCACGACTGGGTCTGGATGTGCAGCATGTGTACCCGCTGCATGCGTATCTGCCCCATGGAGATCAACATCCCCCAGCTCGTGTTCAACGCACGCAAGCTCACCCCCAGAGAAGAACGCCCCGTAGGCATCAAAGCTTCCTGCGACGTGGCCATCGGCCTCGACACCGGTAGCGCCATGGGCTGTTCTGCTGAAGACTTCGAATTCGTTGTGGGCGACGTCCTCGACGAAGTGAAAGAGTCTCAGCCCATGTGGGAAGAGAAAGAACTCGAAGCCCCCATCGACAAAGAGGGTGCTGAATTCTTCCTCAACCAGAACTCCCGTGAGCCCATGACCGAGCCCGAGGAGATGGTTCCCCTCTGGAAAATCCTCAACATCGTAGGCGCCGACTGGACCTACGGCAGCAAGGGCTGGGCCGGTGAGAACTACTGCATGTTCCTCGCCGATGACGATGGGTGGGAAAACCTCACCAGAAAGAGTGCCGATAAGTGCACGGAGTTGGGGTGCAAAACGTTCCTCAACACCGAATGAGGGCACATCACCTTCTCAGTCCTGGCAGGACTGAAAAAATTCAACATCGAGCACGATTTCGAAGTAGAGCACATCTACAACTACTACGCAAAATGGATCCGTGAGGGCAAGCTCCCCGTCAACTCTGACTGGAACAAAGAGCTGGGCATCAAGTTCACCGTCCAGGATCCCTGTCAGATCATCCGGAAAACCTTCGGAGATGAAACCGCCGACAACCTGCGTTTCATCATCAAATCCGTGGTTGGCGAAGAGAACTTCATCGACATGTACCCCAACAAGAGCAACAACTTCTGCTGCGGTGGCGGCGGCGGCTTCCTCCAGGCCGGGTACAAGGAAGAGCGTCTCGCCTACGGCAAGATCAAAGACACCCAGATCCAGAAGACCGGCGCCACTTACTGCATCGCCGGTTGCCACAACTGCCACGCCCAGATCCACGAGCTGAGCGAGCACTACGGCGCAGAGTATCACGTGGTTCACATCTGGACCCTGATCTGCCTCTCTCTGGGCATCCTTGCCCCCAACGAGAGAACTTACCTCGGCCCCGAACTTCAGGACGTTCTCGTCCCTGAATACATCGAGCCCGAGTTTTAATGGTGCCCCCTTTTAAGGGGATTCCATAGCAGAGCCGACACAAAAAGGCCGCCCGATCCGGGCGGCCTTTTTTTATGACTGAGCCCCGTCAGCACCCTGTCTTTCGGCCCGCAAAGCCCATCTACCCACTTTTTCCACCCCTCCGTCAAAAAGGCCTTGACGCCCAGCCCAAAAATAGATTAATAACGTTCTGTCTCAACGCGAGGATCCCTTGCTGAGAGTGTGGCGATGTAGCTCAGTTGGTTAGAGCATGCGGCTCATATCCGCAGTGTCCGCGGTTCAATTCCGTGCATCGCTACCACAAAAAAAAGTTCATGGCGATGTAGCTCAGTTGGTTAGAGCATGCGGCTCATATCCGCAGTGTCCGCGGTTCAATTCCGTGCATCGCTACCACACATAAAGAAGCCGGTGAGTTCATACGAACTCATCGGCTTTTTGTGTTTTAGAGCCCATTGCGAGGTATTCGGTGGAGGCGGCACGACAAACCAGCCCCGCCCGCCCCATCAACAGACGCCCCGCCACGGAGGCAGTGACAGCCGACACTGGCAATCCGGCACAATCGGCTACGACACCTTGACCCTGAAACATAGGCGCATCTGCACCTCTCCGCCCGCCCCCTTCACCTTATTATAAAAGCGAGCCCCCCAAAGAGTCTGTACAAATAACTGCAATCCCCCTTGTCATTACAGAACAGATCGGTGTAGAGATGAGCCCCGCAATCTCAAGGTAACGGGAGTTACAACAGGCACTGCACGGCCACTTGATCATATGCGTTAATATAGAATTTGCCAAAAGAGAGACTTGGCTTGTGATACCATGCGAGTGGGCCCAACAAACAACAGAACATCTTTAAAATAAACGGGAGCATCCCCATGGATAATTACGAAGATCATTTAGACCAGCTGGAAGAAGACGCTTATGCCCGGATGTACGCAAGAAGAATGGTCGAAACCTGCATCTCAGGCGTTGTGGATGAACTGGCAGAACACCATGGCATCACGCAACAGGAGACCATAAAGAAAAAGGCCGGGGGAATCATAAAGATCGCCAAATCCGTTCTCTCCCGCTCTGCAGGGGACCTTCTCTCCAAAAAACTTGGCGCAGACATCTCCATCTGCCTTGAAAACCTCGCCCACAGGCTTGACGGCAATATCCCACCCCGAGAGGCCAAGGAACTTGCCTGGATTGAGCGAACCCATGCCGACCCGAATGCCACAGACCTCCAGCTGGATGAAGCCTCAGCAGTTGAGCAGGCGATACAGGATGTAAAAAGCATTGGCACCGTGGAAGAATCACCCGAACTATCCGAGCTCTATGCAAGTGGACGCCAGGCCGCAAAGACCTCAGCGCAAAGATAAAACGACTTTTCGGCGGTGAAATAAGCACAACACGACCATTGATTCGCCTTCAAGGCTTCCGGTACCGGGCCCTCACCCAACCCCCTGCCCCTGCCCCAAACGCCCTTACCGGTGAAAGCGGCATACGTTTGATCGGCAATTGATGCAAGCGATTACCCCCAAAACCACCATCAATGCAGCTCACCGCCTCGCAAACCCCTCCCGTCAAAAGCCCGGCGCCCACCGGGTTTTTTGCTTTCCCCACTTCTTCCTTGAAATCAGCCCCAACCTTTATTAGTGTGGTGACTCACAAAACAGCCTATTTTGGCGTTACCCGCTGACATCGTTACACAATCCATTTTTCGCCTGCAGGGAAACCAAAAGGGATTCCCGCCACAGGAGAAAACCAGGCATTTGTGCCGTCTGGAACGCGTAAACGCATTCAGTTTGTCTATACAACATGTTACACTCAAACACCTCTGCTTCAGGATACCCGACATACCATGAGCATCGGTTTTGACCGCATCATTGAAGAGAAAATTTTGTCAGCCCAGAAGGAAGGCAAGCTCGACAACCTTCCCGGTCGCGGAAAACCCCTGGACATTGAAGATGACAGCCGGGTCCCCGAGGACCTGCGCCTTGCTCACAAGATCCTCAAAAACGCTGGCTGCGTGCCGCGCGAACTGGAAGAGCATGTCGAGATCAGGCGCACCGAAGATCTGCTGCGGGAGAGTGACGACCTCACCGAAAAATACAGCGCCATGAAGCGTATCCGGTTTCTCAAGTCCAAACTCCTTCGCGAAGGGCGCACCCGGAATGTGTTTAACATCCCGGAAGACTATGAAGAGAACGTAATCAGCAAGCTCGAAAAGAAACAGAACGGTTAACGGGGCTTTTCGCCCCATCAGGACAGATACCCCATGAACAAGCTGAACCTTGCAGTCATCTACGGAGGCACCTCCCCTGAACGGGATGTCTCTCTGGTAAGCGGAAAAGAGGCCCTGGCCGCCTTGAACCAGGAACGCTACACCATTTTTGAATACGATCCCAAGGATGGGCTTGACGCCCTGGTGCACGATGCCGGAAAGCTCGATGTCGCCCTGATCCTCCTCCACGGGTCCCCTGGCGAGGATGGCACAATCCAGGGCCTTCTCGATCTGCTGAAGATCCCCTACCAGGGGTCCGGCGTCCTTGGAAGCGCCATTGCCATGAACAAGACCCTCTCCAAGCAGCTCTATACCGATGCCGGGATCCCCACCCCCGCCTTCATTGAGGTGCAGAAGGGAAAACCCTTTGACCCTGCGAATGCCGTGGCCAAACTTGGGCTTCCCCTCTTTGTGAAACCTGCTTGCGGTGGCTCCAGCCTGGGCATGTTCCGAGTCTCAGAAGCCGAGGACCTTGCCGACGCGGTGACCAAAAGCCTTGCCTACGATGATCATGTGGTGATTGAGGCCTTTGTCGACGGCATCGAACTCACCTGCGGCGTCTTGGGCAATGATGCCCCGAAAGCCCTTCCCGTCATTGAAATCATCCCTGAGGGCAACAGCACCTACTTCGATTACGAGGCCAAGTACACCCCCGGTGCCACCACCGAGATCTGCCCGGCCCGTATCAGCGAAGCCCTCACCGCACGAGTCATGGACCTTTCCGAAAGAGCACATCGAGCCCTGCACCTAAAGGGGTACAGCCGCACCGACATGATGCTTCAGGGAGAGGAACTGTTCGTTCTGGAAACCAACACCATTCCGGGCATGACCCGGACCAGCCTTCTGCCCCGTGCAGCCAAGGCAGCAGACTTCTCCTTTTCAGCCCTTCTGGATCGGCTCATCGAGCTGGCTCTGGAGTCGGGAAAAGAACACCTGTAACACATACGAATCGGCCCTGAACATCAAAGGGCTTTCAGGCTTAATGAATGTCGTTTATGTAAACCCGTGTATTGAGAGGATATGGACATGAAGGTACTGGTTGTAGGCAGCGGAGGAAGAGAGCACTCTCTGGTATGGAAGATCACCCAGAGCGCAAAAGTGGACAAGGTGTTTTGTGCACCGGGGAATGCGGGCATCGCCGATCTGGCAACCTGCGTGGACATTGCGTCTGACGACATCCCCGCACTCCTGGCGTTCGCCCAGGAAAATGAAATCGACTTCACCGTGGTCGGCCCCGAGGCTCCCCTGGCCGAAGGCATCGTGGATACCTTCGAGAAAAAAGGGCTGAAAGTGTTCGGCGCGTCCAAAAAAGCCGCCCAGCTTGAAGCGAGCAAGTCCTTTTCCAAGAAGATCATGAACCGCTACGGCGTTCCTACTGCCACCGGCCGAAGCTTCACCAGCTACGACACCGCCGCCAAGTACATGGCCGAATTCAAGGGCAACGTGGTGGTCAAGGCCGACGGCCTGGCAGCCGGCAAGGGCGTCATTGTCTGCAGCACGCCCAAAGAGGCGGATGCGGCCCTTAAAGAGATCATGAAGGACAAGGCGTTTGGTGATGCCGGAGCCCGCGTGGTTATCGAAGAGCGACTGGAAGGCGAAGAGGTCTCCTTCCTTGCCTTCACCGACGGGAAAACCGTCCTGCCCCTGCCCACCTCCCAGGACCACAAGCGTGCCTTTGACGGCGACCAGGGCCTCAACACCGGTGGCATGGGCGCATACTCCCCAGCCCCCATCATCGATAAGTACATGCACGACAAGATCATGAAAGAGGTAATGATTCCCACCGTGGAGGGCATGGCCAAAGAGGGCATCCCCTTCAAAGGCGTCCTCTATGCCGGCCTCATGATCGACCGGGACCGTATCAAGGTTCTGGAGTTCAATGCCCGCTTCGGCGATCCCGAGTGCCAGCCCCTCATGATGCGTGTGAAAAACGACATCGTCGATCTCATGGAAGCCACCACCGACGGCACCCTTGATCAGCACACCATCGAAATCGATGAACGTGCCGCCGTCTGTGTGGTCATGGCCTCCGGCGGTTACCCCGGCACCTACCGCAAGGGCAACGTCATCAAAGGCCTTGAAGAGACATCCTCCATCAACGACCTGGAGGTATTCCACGCCGGCACCGCCCTTCGCGGCAACAAGGTCATCTCCGCTGGCGGACGCGTTCTTGGTGTCACCGCCCTTGGAAGCGACGTGAAGCGCGCCATCAACAAGGCGTATAAGGCCGTGGACAAGATCTCCTGGACCAAGGCCTTCCATCGCACCGACATCGGCGGACGCGCCCTGGCACACCTTGCCACCAAGGCCCGCGTAGGCATCATCATGGGCAGCGACTCCGACTACGAAACCATGAAAGGCGCAACCGAAATTCTTCGGAAATTCGGCGTGCCCTACGAGTTCATGGTGGCCTCGGCCCACCGAACTCCCTTTGTGGCCGCTGACTTCGCCATGAATGCCCGTGAACGTGGCCTGCAGGTGATCATCGCCGCCGCCGGCCACGCGGCCCATCTTGCCGGCGTTATGGCCGCCCACACCACCCTGCCTGTCATCGGGGTACCCGTGGACTCCTCGGCTCTCAACGGCATGGACGCCCTCCTCTCCACCGTGCAGATGCCTCCCGGAGTCCCCGTGGCCACCGTGGCCATCGGCAAGCCCGGAGCCAAAAACGCCGGCATCCTGGCCGTTCAGATGCTCTCCATCGGCGACCCCGTCATGGCGGACCTCATGGCCGAATACAAAAAAGACCTGGCAGCCGAAGTGGAAGCCAAGTCCGACAGACTGAACCAGAAGCTCAAGTTCGGTTAGCAGGGGATAATCCCCTGCACCCCAGGATTGCAAATGCTCAGCCCCTCGTTCCTCGGGGCAATCACATTCGCTTCGGGCAGCGCCCGTACCGATCCCGGGACATGACAAGCTCAACCTTAAGCCATTCAGGCCTGATGGGTTTGCCTGTCGCATGAGACACAAGACTCATAAACTCCGGGGGAGACTCTTTCCAAAAGGGTCTCCCCCTTTCATTAAATCATTTGGAACACCACCCCATGGGCACCATTCATCCCGTTACAGCAGAAAAACCAACCCCGGAACTCCTCAGCAGAACAACCGATATCCTGACCAAAGGCGGCTGCTTGGTGATCCCCACCCTCTGTCTCTATGGCATGGCGGCCAACGCCTTTGACGAGGCCGCAGTCAGGCGAGTCTTTTCAATTAAGGAGCGCCCCTTAACCAACCCCATCCTTCTGCTCATCAAGGATCGCAGTGCGGTGGACGCCCTGGTAACGAGCATTTCTCCCGAAGCCGAGGCCCTGATGAAGCACCTCTGGCCAGGAAAACTTACCCTGGTCTTCAATGCTGCACCGTCCATCCCCGACATCATCACGGCCGGCACCGGCAAAGTCGGATTAAGGGTCCCTTCCCATCCCGTGGCCCGGGCCGTCACCGAAGCCGTCCCCTTCCCCATCACCGGCACCAGCGCCAACATCTCCAAAGAGGGCGGGGTTTCGGATGTCAGGGACCTGGATTCACGCATCGTGAACGGCGCAGATCTTATCCTGGATGCAGGGTGCCTCAAGGGAGGATCCGGCTCCACAGTGGTGGATGTCACCTCCACCCCCATCAAAATTCTTCGCCAAGGTTCAACCCCTTCTGCCGAAATCCACGCCATTGTTGAAACACTGACATCATTTTGATTGACATTCGAATCAAATTTACATAAAAAGCCTTCTGTGTGCCGGAGTGGTGAAATTGGTAAACGCAGCGGATTCAAAATCCGCCGGGGGCAACTCCTTGTCGGTTCGATTCCGACCTCCGGTACCACCCAAAAGACAATATGATCCGCAACATTATTAATGTTGCGGATTTTTTGTTTTCAGCCCTTGGGCCGTCTCCCCTACCACTCGTTCAACAGCTTGCAGTGGGCACCTAAACAGAATCCCCCAACAACCACATTGAAAGTCATACCCTACAGACGTCACGCTGTTCGGTTCACATCATGGTTTACAGTTGTGTCACATCATCGTTTACAGATTATTTCTCTTTAAACGGCCATGGATGGACCACACCCTATCCTGGTTTTTGCTCTCGCCGACTCTTTGTCCGAGCAGCCGGGTGTGATATCATTGACCATTCGATACACAGGGAGAATTCTCAGCACTTCCTGGCTTATCACCATCTGGTTGACGTGCTCTAAACTGAATCCATGCCACTACGTTGTTGATCCCCTCCTGAGCCTTCTCATCCTCCCTCTCCTGCCCCTGTGTTAAGGCACCCAAACCCAAAAAAATGAGGTTGCCCATGAAACTGCAGGATAAATTACAGGCCCTGAAAAAAGAGTTCGAAGCAAACGCCCCGAAAGAGGCACTCGAAGTTCTCAACCAGGCGACCCGTGACCTGATGTCATCTGATATATTGGAGCACATCCGCAAAACAGGCCAGCAAGCACCCGCCTTCACGCTTTCCGATGCATCTGGTCAGCCGGTCAGCAGCACAGAGCTGCTCGCCAAGGGTCCCCTTGTTGTCATGTTTTACCGGGGGGCCTGGTGACCGTACTGCAATCTGGAGCTGGAAGCTCTTCAGGAAGTTGTCAAAGCCATGACGTCCCTTGGGTCCTCCCTTGTGGCAATCTCCCCGCAACAGACAAAATACGCCCAACAGATCGTTAAAAAACACGGCCTGACCTTTCCAATTCTTTTCGACCCCTACAACAAAGTGGCAGCCGAGTTTGGCGTGGTGTACCGACTTTCAAAGCAACTGAAGAAGCTGTACCTGGAATTCGGCATCGATCTTGAACGATTCAACGGAAATGACTCCTGGGAGCTCCCCATACCGGCCCGGTTTATCATAGACAACCGAGGTGATGTCATTAGCGCCGAAGCCAACCCTGACTACACAAACCGGCCCGAACCCAGGGAGATTATCTCCGCCATCTCCCCGGATGAATAACGCCCCCGGGGTCGCGAATGCTCCCGTAGGAGGTTTACTGTTCAAACTGCCTCAGAAGGGTCGCTTTTTGAAATGAGCCCCGAAAATTTTCCAGTCGCAATCACCTCTCTTCCCACCCTTTTGGGCAGGAAGAAAGGCTGTTGCGAATGAATCAAGTCTGATGCGTGTGGGTTACCGGGAGAGATAAAACAATCGGTATCGATTTCAAAACCTGTTTGTCAAACTTTACAAAAGGTTGGCCCCCGGCAGGGCCGCCGGAGGCAACTTGGACTTGAATAATTTCATTTTGATCATTGTTTCAGGAGAGACACCATGCAACGAACTGTAGAGACACTGCTCACGGGAGAACCGGTCACCGAAGGAGCCGGGGTGCGCCTTCACCGGGTCTTCGGTCACCACGAAGCCCCCATGTTTGATCCGTTTCTGCTGTTGGACGATTTTCGGTCAGACACCCCGGAAGACTTCCTGAAGGGATTTCCCTGGCACCCCCACCGGGGCATTGAAACCATCACCTATGTGCTCACTGGGGATGTGGAACATGGAGACAGCTTGGGGAACAGCGGGGTCATTTCAGACGGGGATGTGCAGTGGATGACAGCAGGCTCCGGGATTATCCACCAGGAGATGCCCAAAGGAAACGGCAGTGGACAGATGCACGGGTTTCAGCTCTGGACCAACCTGCCCGCCTCCTACAAGATGATGCGGCCCCGTTACCAGGGATTCACCGCGCCCCGCATTCCGGAAATCGCCACACCCGAGGGCTGCCTCATCAAGGTGATCGCCGGAACCGTGGCCGGCACAACCGGCCCGGTCACCGACATCGTGACCTCCCCTGTCTACATCGACTGCAAGGTTCCACAGGGAGCCCTCTTCCGTCACACCTCCCCTGCGGACCATACGGCACTTGTCTATGGTATCGAAGGGCGTGGCCGCATCGGAGAAACGGATATTGAAAACCGACAACTCGCGCACCTCTCCGAGGGCACTGACATTGTGGTGGAGGCTTCCGAGACCCTTTTCCGATTTCTCCTCGTCACCGGGAAGCCCATCGGGGAACCTGTGGCATGGCGGGGCCCCATCGTCATGAACACCCGAGAAGAGCTGGACCGGGCCTTCACTGAGTACCAAAGCGGAACGTTTGTGAAGGTGTGAAGGGCTAAAGGCTAAAGGCTAAAGGCTAAAGGCTAAAGGCTAAAGGCTAAAGGCTAAAGGCTAAAGGCTAAAGGCTAAAGGCTAAAGGCTAAAGGCTAAAGGCTAAAGGCTAAAGGAAAATACTGGAAAGCCATCGGTTGTCAAAGAAAAACGACTCGTTTTGAGCCTTGAGGAAGGTTTCTGGCAAAAAAAGAATCGGTCAGATCCTGAGGGTCCGACCGATTCCTTATCATGCGCCCTTTATGTAAAACCACGATAACCAAACCACCTTAGCTGTGCTCCACGGGCGAAGCCCGTCAGCGAATGTGAACGTCCCGAGGAACGAGGGGCGGGAGCATTCGCGAACCTGGGGTGCAGGGGCTCAGCCCCTGCCTGCCGGAGGCAAGATTTTTGGCCATTCCAGGGTAAATCGGGCTCCCCCCATGGGAGAGTCATCCACTGTGACCGTGCCGTTGTGAGCGATGGCAATACGTTTGACGATGGCAAGGCCGAGGCCGTAGCCTCCGGATGTTCGGGTGCGGCTGTCGTCAAGGCGGGCAAAGGGTTCAAATATGCGCACGCGATGGGCTTCAGGAATACCCGGCCCGTCGTCATCGATTGTAATACGTACCTTCTTCTCATGGCACTCCAGACTGACCCGCACTTGTGTTGCGGCATGGCGCATACCATTTCGAATAAGGTTCCTCACTGCCCAGGCCATGTACTGGGGATCAAACCATGTTTCAACAGGACCCTCCGGTGACACCAACTCCAGGCTGACCTCGGCGCGATCCTGGCCTTCGCAGGCGACAAGATAATGGAGCCAGGCCACCACTTCATGGGAGGCAGGGTCCACCCTTCCGGGCTCCCGGTCAAACCGGGCATAGGTAAGCATCTCGTCCACCAGGGTTTCAATTTCCCCCACATCCCGTTCGATCCCCTGGAAATAGCGTTCCTGAGCATCGCGTGATGTGCCGGTCTTCACCATCTCCATCCCGAAACGAATGCGGGAGAGCGGCGTTCTAAGCTCATGAGAGACCGCGTTGGTAAGGTCTTTGTGAGAGGCGATCAGCTTTTC
Source organism: Desulfolunaceae bacterium (assembly GCA_942491485.1). GTDB lineage: Bacteria > Desulfobacterota > Desulfobacteria > Desulfobacterales > Desulfolunaceae > Desulfoluna. The sequence goes on from CALOAX010000002.1 coordinate 465,665, forward strand.
GATACGATCAGCCATGGAGTTAAAGGTACCCTTCAAATCAGAGAGGCTAGAAAACTTGGCCACCTCCGCCCGGGAGGTAAGATCACCCCGCCCGAAGGCCCGGGTGGCGTCTTCCATCCGGGAAAGGTCCCGCCAGAGAAGCAGGGACCAGGCAAACACCGGAATGGCCAGCACCACAAAGGCAAGCGCTACGATGAGCATCTCAATGATATCAATGTACTTGAGTTCAGGAAGAGGCCCCAGGCTGAGACTATAGCCTGTACCGGGAATCTTTTGGACCAGCACCTCAATCTCGTCACTGGCCGGAACGAGAAGGCCGTCGGCATAATCCTGCCGGTACTCACCGGGCAACTCCAGGGTGTGGTTTGGTTCCACGCTAATCGGGTAGTCAAAAGACCGACCAACCCCCTCCATGTATCCCTGCCAGGAACTTTCCGGCATGGATTCCAGATCCTTGATAATCAGGGCAAACACACCCCGAAACTCAGAACGTTCCTCCTCCAGCTCTATCCCCGTCATCAGACGATCCACCACAGGCGTCAGGCCAACCATCACAAACAGAGCCGTACAGGCAATGAGCACATAAATGGTGAGAAAGATGCGTTTCACGGACGGCCCCCTCCTTCGCAAAAAGAGGTATCGTTATCAACCACGGTCAGACTCCCCCCAGGCATCGGGAACAAAAAGATACCCGCTCCCCCACACAGTCTTGATTCGCTCCGGTTTTTCAGGGTTCTCCTCCAGCTTCCTGCGAAGCCGGGATATGCAGATATCAATGGAACGATCAAACCCATCGTACTCGCGCCCTTTAAGATCGTGGCTCAAGTCATCCCGACTAAGAACCTCTCCGCTTCGGGCGGCAAGGGCCCAAAGGGTATCGAACTCGGTGGTGGAAAGATTGACATCTTTTCCACCCAAACTCACCACCCGAGTGGAGACGTTGATAAAAAGGCCTCCGAAGCAGAGATCCCGAGAAACACCCGGCTCCTCTCCCCCGTTGGCTGGTAACTCTGTACGTCGGAAAAGGGCCCTGATACGAGCCAGAAGGACACGGGGTTCCACCGGCTTCTTTACATAATCATCAGCTCCCATCTCCAGGCCCGCCACCTGGTCCATGTCGTCTTCCCTTGCCGTAAGCATCAAAATAGGTCCAGGGTAGTGGGGCCGCACCTCCCGGCAGACCGACAGGCCGTCCAGCCCAGGCAGCATCAAATCCAGAATCACCAGGTCCGGGACCGACTCCAAGATGACCTGCACCGCATCATCTCCGGCACTCACCACCTCAACGGTATACCCGTTCTGCGTCAGGTATTCACGGATCAGTCCGGCCAGGGGAAGGTCATCTTCCACCAACAGAATCTCTTTTTGTTTCATCTTGTTCCTTTCGAAACCATACAGCTTATGCCTTCTATGGTTAAAGTTCGGGGCAAAAGCCTGCCTCCGGCGGCAAGGTGTGCCACCTTGAAAGCAGGTTGCATATGCGCTTTGCCCCTCGTTCCTCGGGGCAAATCACATTCGCCTTGGGCTTTCGATTTACCCAAGGGTGTTTTTTCAAGACCTGTTTGTCAAACTTTTCGAAAGTTTGCCCCCCGGCAGGGCCGCCGTAGGCATCTTTAAGCTGGCTGCGGCGGCAAGGTGTGCCACCTTGAAAGCAGGTAGCGGATACGCTTTTTGATTTGAGTGCAGCCAAGGAGAATTATTTAAAACCTGTTTATCTAACGTTTCAAAAGTTTGCCCCCCCGGCAGAGCCGCCGGTGGCTGTTCTGAATACTCATTCCCTTCCAAGTCCTTTGTCGCAAAATCGTCTGAACCGCAACGTAATATTCAATCTTCTTTCATACCACAGAGGCATGGAAAAAAGCAGGGCAATGACCGTCCCGTAATAGTCGGGCAAGGCACGTCACCTTCAGCAACTGCGGCTTACCCTGGTGATCGTCTGTGCCGTCCTCCCACACACCATCCCGGACTCCAGAGCTTCCACCTCCCCCGTACTGTGAACCCGTCTGGCCACATCCACGATGCAGAGAATCATGACCCAGGAGGCGAGCATGGTCACCATGGTGTGACTGAGAAAATGAGCACCTTTCATCATTTGATAAAGCCCCATGGTCCATCCCAGCCCGAGGCCGATGGCCAGCCCCAGACGTTTGTGTTTTCTCTTCCGGAACACGTGGTAAAGAGCCATGAGCGCAAAGCCACCGGAAGCATGGCCGGCTGGAAAGCAGCGCCCGGAATCACACTGCCCACAGCTACTCGGGTACGCCTCGAAAAGTTTTACGTAGGGCTTGTCACCGCCGTACCGCTCAATCTGTGAAGGGCAGTACATATTCGTTTCTGCCTTGAGGCCCGCAATGGTTGAAGGGACGATAATTAGGGACAGGATAACCGTTAGATACCGCTGCCTCAAAGACTGACGCCCAGCCTCATCACCGCACTTTCTCCTGAAGGAGAGCCCATAGAGCATGAGGATGGTCACCCCGAAGGCGACGATCACTCCTTTTATACCGGTGTAAAAGAGAAGACGCGGCAACGGTGCCTCACGGTCCACCATCCAGCCATCGGCCTCGATATTGAAGAGCCGGTCCTGAACCTGAAGGTCCAGGTTGGTCACTTCAAAAAGAACAATCACACCAACAAGCAGGACCACCCACAGCGCAATATGTTTCGCACGCTCCATGGATTACTCCCCTTTGATGCGCCGGGTAAGCCCATTTTTGTAAAGCCAGGAGGCGGACTGATAGTAACTGATGGCATCGGTCAGGCCAGACTGGCTGGTGCCTACCCTTACCTGGTCTTTGGTCACCCGGTCGTAGGCATAGGTCTCGCTGCTGCCATTGGGCAAAAGCACCGTAAGGCGGTCCCCCTTCAGGTAGCCCAGCTTCTGGTACGTCCCCACAAAAGCACGCGCTTCCTCGGGCTTCATGGAGAGAATATCCTTGCCTAAGAACTTGCTCTTGTAATCCCAGTTGAGAAGGGCCAGAAGAGTCGGGGCCACATCAATCTGGGAACTCAGGGTGCTGATGCGCTGTGGTGTCAACTTTCCGGGGCTGTAGATGATGAGGGGGATTTCGTACTTTCTCAAAGGCAGGCTGGTCCGCCCGGCGCTGCTGCCGCAATGATCCGCCACGATGACAAAAATGGTGTCATCAAACCACGGTTTTTTTCTGGCGGCTTTCATAAACTCACCGATGGCATAATCCGTGTACTTCACACCGCCGGCACGGCCTGTCTTGACAGGAATATCAATTTTCCCTTCCGGATACGTGTAAGGACGATGGTTTGAGGTGGTGAAGACGTAGTTCATGAATGGCTTGCCCGCTGCATAGGAGGCGTCGGCCTCCTTCAGGGACCTGTTAAAGAGGTCGCCGTCGCACACGCCCCAAACGTTGGCAAAGGTCTTCTCCTCGGCTGTCATGTCTGTCCGGTCCACCACGGAAAACCCGTTGTTGCCGTAGTAGTAGTTCATGTTGTCAAAATACCCATACCCGCCGTAGACCCATTTGGTGTCGTACCCCCTCTCCTTAAAAAGATAACCCAGGGAGAACATCTCTTCGTTGCCGGGCCGTTTCACGATGCTCCGACCCGGCGTGGGGACGGTGGAGAGGGTCAGGGCCTCAAGCCCGCGAACAGAACGGGTTCCGGTGGCGTAGAAGTTGTCGAAAAAGAGCCCTTCCCTGGCCAGCTTATCAAGGTTTGGGGTAAGGCCCGCACCGTTCCCGAATATTCCCATGTACTCGGCACTCAAGCTCTCGACGGTCACAAACATCACATTGAGGCGTTTCTCTGCACCTGGGTTTACCACCATGCGGGTGATCTCTTTGGGGTCCTCACTTAAAAATGTGGCATTCTCCGTCTTCACCAGCTCCCGAAGGCGAATAAGCACCTCGTTGGAGCCCCGCTGCTCATAAAATGTGGCGTAATCAAGGTCGTTGTTTCGAAAGGCGGCAAACAGCTCATACAGCCCGTTTTTAGAAAGCTCATTGTTAAACGCATTGTCAGAGACCCGCGCCATGGTGCTGTTCACCCCGACAAAGCAGACCACTGGCAGCATCAGAAACATAAACCCTGAAACCGACCGCTCCCTGAGCCGTGAAGTCTGCGTCAGGGCTCCCTTGAACGTCCGGGTACGCACGGAGACAATAAAGATAAGGATTGTCGGCACACAAAGAAGAGCCAGAAGGGGGTAGACAGGATAGGACTCCATGATATTGCCGATCACTTCGGTGGTATAGACGAGATAATCCACGGCAATGAAGTTGAACCGCTTTCCGAACTCGTCCCAGAAAAGCCACTCGGCCACCACCCCGTAACAAAGGATATAAATACCGACCAGGAAAAAGGCATAGACGGCAGGGCGATGAAACCGATGCCGAAAGACCCCGTCCGGGACCACGGAGAAGTAGATGACTGCTGGAATAACAAAGTAAAAAGCCGTCACACCGTCATAGAAGAGACCCCTGCCGTAAATGGCCCCGACCTGCACCAACCCCCAATCCACCTGAGATGCGGACTGAATCATAAGTAGGGTCCGGGTAACGGCATTGATCCCAAGATAAATAACAATAAAAAGGCCGATAATGGCAAATCTGTCGCTGAACAGGGATCCAAATGCCCTGTGGGCCCGTTCTGCCGTCGTGGGGCTGGACGGCTGGGCCGCCGATACTACAAGGGAATGATCAGTCATGGCGTAGCTCGCATCATAAGTTATGGTAAAAATGTGACGGTTCCACCGTCCCCAGCAAGCCAACGCCACCTTCAACACCGGTGCACCACGCAAGGGTTACACGGCATGAACAGAAGGAACTGCTCCCTGGTCTAAAAGAGTGCCCGGGTACCTCACGAACCTGCCGCACCTGTGAATTGGAATGATTCATCCATAGGCACCCGGGCTGATTCGCTGCAGGGACAAGATGCCAAAAAGGGTGGGAAACTGTCTGTTGGGGAAGTGTAACGGTCTGTTACGAGCTGTAGAAAAGAGGGGATTTTGAAGGGCGTAAGAGGTGTACAAACTCACCATTTAGAGGGTGTTTCATGCATATGTAGCAAAATGTACAACGGCTGCGTTGCTGACGTGGACCAGGGGCTTCTCCCTTGAAATCAGGAATGTCACACGCTACATTCAATAAAGGTTGGTATTAACCCGGCAACCATATACCCAACACTGACCAATATGGAGATGACTGATTTCTTTATGTGAAATCGTCACCCGACAGTCATGCATTTAACCGCCGGGTTAATAACTATTCAGACAACAAACGCCTCCGGGTGCCCTTCAGAGAGCCAAACCTTTGAAAAGTTTGACCAACAGGTCCTGAGCGCAGTTTTGATTGCTTCACCGATGTTGGGAACCCATATAATTTGGGCTTAACAACCAGAAAAGTATGCGGAACTTTTTTCAACAAGCGACCCGCCGGTGACATAGCTGAGTAGTAACTTCAAATTAAACGCAAACAGGTCCCACCTGTCCACCATCAGCCACAAGGCCTTGAAAGGCACACACCATGATAGTGAAAAAAATCTCCATCCCCGTTTCCGGGCTCCGCCTCGCTGCTGTGCTTCACCTGCCCGAGCAGGAGAACCCGCCCGTGGTTATCGGCTCCCACGGCCTCCTCTCCACCAAAGATTCCGGCAAACAGATCACCCTTGCCGAACACTGCAACGCCTTCGGTGCCGCCTACCTGAGGGTGGACCACCGGGCCTGCGGGGAGAGCGAAGGCCGCTTCCTCGACACCAACCTTGAAACCCGGGTGGAGGACCTTATGGCTGCAGCGAATGTGCTGGAGGGTCTCGGTTTAACCCGGAACGGGCTCGCCCTCTTCGGCAGCAGCATGGGCGGCGCCACCTGCCTTGCTGCCTGGAAGCCCCTCATGGAAAAAGGGTTCCCCTTAAAAGGCATGGTGAGTCTCGCCGCCCCCGTGGACGGCAAAGGCATCACCGAAGCGGCCATCGCCGCCCAGGAAGAGCTCCACGATGTCCCCCTCTCCTACTACCAGGAGAACATGGGATTCGACCTGACACCCGGCCTTGCCGACATCCACCACATCCTCGTGGTCCACGGAGACAATGACGACATCGTCCCCGTCCACAACGCCCACAAGATAATGGAGATGGCCCGGGCCCCCAAACAACTCATCATCAATAGCGGCGGCGACCACCGCATGAGCGATGCCGACCACCAGGCCCGCTTCTTCACCCGCGCCACCGATTGGCTGAAAGCGGCACTCATAACGGGATAAAACATGCCTGCGGCGGCCAGGGGAGAATCCCCTGGACCCCATAAGGCGAATTCTCCCATGGACAAAACAGCGCGAAATGTAGAGGACATTCATGCACCAGAGCCATTAATACTGTGAGGAAAACACCGTATCCACAGCATTCTTGGGTTTGTAACTATTAACCCGGCAATTAAATAGTCAAGCTTTATTGATTAATGTGCTATAGTGGCAGTCATGACTAAACGAGACGCAAGAAAACTTAGCACAGAGGCCCAGCAAGAGCTGCGTGAGTTAGCAGTTCGGCTCAAAGAATCAGGCAAAAAATACGATGAGATTGCTGAAATAGTGAATGTGCACCCCACGACAATATGTACTTGGTATAAGGCTTACCAGAAGGGCGGAATCGAAGCCTTAAAGATCAAAAAAAGGGGGCGACGCACAGGCACATGCAAAACATTGACTCCGCTTCAGGAAGTCGAAATTCAAAAGCACCTCATTGACAAGTATCCTGATCAATTAAAGCTCCCATTTGCCCTCTGGACACGCATAGCTGTCCAGCAACTCATTAATGAGTTGTTTTCAATCAAAATGCCAATCCGCACGGTTGGTGAATATCTTATGCGATGGAACTTTACGCCGCAGAGACCGCTTCGAAAGGCATATAAACAAAACCCCAAAGCTGTGGATGATTGGTTAAGCAACGTGTATCCATCAATTGCCAAAAGGGCCAAGAAAGAAAAAGCTGAAATACACTGGGGCGACGAAACAGGCCTTTGTAATGATAGCTATCATGGACGTAGCTACGCTCCATGTGGGGAAACACCATCAATTAAATTGCATCCGAGATGTGAACGAGTGAACCTGATATCGACTGTAACAAATCAGGGGAAAGTCCGTTTCATGATTTACGATGGAAAAATGAATTCTCAAACTCTGCTCCAATTCATGAAGCGTCTTATAAAAGGGGCATCCCAGAAGATTTTTCTGATTCTTGATAATCTAAAGGTACACCACAGCCGAATCGTGAAAGCGTGGTTGGCCGATCATGAAGCTGAAATTGAGGTGTTTTACCTCCCTTCCTATTCACCAGAACTGAACCCAGATGAGTATCTTAACTGCGATTTAAAAGCGGGTGTTCATAGCAAGACCCCAGCAAGAACAAAAACGCAATTGAAGAACAAGGCAATATCGCATTTGAGAATGCTTCAAAAGGTGGCGGGAAGAGTCAAAAAATACTTCCGGCACCCCAAAATTGCTTATGCTGCATGATTAGTGTATTTAATTGCCGGGTTAATATATCCGTATCACCTTCACCATTAGATGCTGGCGAAGCCCGCAGTGACCGCCGATGCGATCAGGTTTGCAGGTGCCTCCACCTGCCCGCCGGAGCCACGCTTTTGGCCCAAGCGTTGACAATAAAAGGCACATACCATGAAAAAAAAGATTCAACAGGCAGCCCGAACCAACGAGCATGGGCATGTGACGCTTCCTGAGCTGGATGCAGAGAAAATTTCCGATGAAATGGGCGTGGCTTTGCGGGATGTTTACAAAACGGCCCTTGGATTGAATGTCTGGCCGGAGAGGTATGTGCGGAATGCGGGAAGTTTTTCCTGTGCCGAACAGGGTCAGCTTTTGGGGAAGAGTGTGGCTGTGGCGGGTTGCGGGGGGCTTGGAGGGTACATCGCCCAGTTCCTTGCTCGCATGGGGGTGGGCGAGCTGCGCCTGTTTGACCCGGACCATTTTGAGGCAAGCAACTTAAACCGGCAGGTATTGGCCTCAGGGGAGACCCTTGGGATGGACAAAGCGGAAACAGCCAGGCAGGCCATCACAGACATCAACCCATCCACGTCGGTTACGGCCTTTAAACTGGACGTCACCGGTGAAGAGGCCCGGAATCACTTAACGGGCGTAGACCTCATCGCCGACGGCCTGGACACCATCAAAGACCGGGCCAGGCTCTCCTCTCTCTCCCGAGGTCTTGGCGTTCCCATGGTGCATGCCACCATCTCCGGTTTTGAAGCGCGTATCATGGTGCTCTGGCCCGACGGCCCCTCCTTCGGCGATCTTTTTGGCAGCGACGCCGAATCCACCGCAGAATCGGCCCTGGGCACCCCCGCCGTCACCCCGGCTGTCGCCGCAGGCTTTCAATGCACCCAGATCGTTCGCGTGCTTCTCGGCACACTCTCCCCGAAAACCGCCCCCATGGTTCACATCGACCTCATGGAAATGAATTCCGAGTCCTTCCGGTTTTAGCAGAAAAGCAAGCCTCCGGCGGCAAGGTGAGCCACCTTGAAAGCTGGAGGCTCGCTTTTTATGCTAAAAAGTGCAGAAGAGGGATGTGGTGAGATCAAAGAGGACAACTTCATCGGTATCTCCGAAGCCGCGGTTGAAACCCGCGCCACAGGTCATGCCAATGTGGTCGGTGAGGGGAACATCCACCCCAACCCCGAACCGAGCCACACCACCACATCGGGAATCATCGGCACCTGCCAGAGAATTTTCAGCCTCGAGCTCTAGGGCGCCGATGCCCGCTGAGATGTACCCTTTACTGTGGGTGCCCATGGAAGAGACGTACCGACCGCCCAGTGTAAGCATGGAAACAGAGGCATCGCCATCGGTCAGGTCGGTGTCCACGTCAAAGTGGCTTGTTGTGGCGCCATAGACTTCGGCTTCCCATGAGGAGTTCAGGCGATACCCGAGAGCAAACTGCCCCCCGATGCCGACTTCCTGGTTGAAGGCGTCATACATCATCACGGGTCCTGCGGAGAGACGAACAGTATCTGATTCAGCGGCAAAGAGGGGCTGAGCCACCAGAAGGAGCAGAGCAAAAATAAGACTTATTTTTTTCATGATTGTATCCTGATCAAGCGTAAGGTGTATGAAAACTGCAAACCGACAATACAAACTCGCCGGCATTCCCGTCGGCACCGCTTTGTCATGCCAAACGGGAACAGTGGGTTCCAACTAACAAGCGGCGTGTTTTTACACCACGCGAGGATAACACACAAGAAAAACACACCATACTGCACTCCAAAACAGCGTACGCAACACATGAGACATCTCTTAAAACACGACTCCATATATGCCCCCCTGAACTCCCACCACCTCATTGAATATCGGGTTTCGAACAGCGAAACCGCCGTCTTTCAAGGCGCACCCTGACAGGTTATTTTCTTAATGAGAGGAATAGAGAGGCGGGATGAGACATGGAGGAAAAACCGTAAACACTGTCTTCAGGCAATGAAAGGGTGTAGCAACAAACGCCACGGAATCGATGGGACCATTTTGGGGACGTCGGTCCCTTTCTCAAACTGACACCCCATTGGGCATCTAAAAAAGGGACAGTAACGATTCAGATCTTCAAAAGCGGCCTCCGGCGGCAAGGATGGCGAAGCCACATAAGGCAAACCCCCTTGAAAGCAGATTCCGAAAATCATTCAAGGACCACTTTTTTAAATCTGTTTGGTTAACGTTCTAATCGTTTTGCCCCCGGCAGGGCCGCCGGGGGCATACGCTGAATAGTTACCGCGCGTGATTACATCCGCCACTCCACACCGATGCCGATGTTGATGGTCTCTTTTTCCATCTTGATTCCACGTTCATCAGTGTAATCGTCGTAAAAATAAGGGCTCACCCCGAAGTTAAATGAGAGGGTGTCGCTGTGATTGTATTTAAACCCCGCAGCAATGGCCTGGTACTCCAGCTTGGGGTTCACGGTTAACATGCTCTCCTGGTTGTCCTTCGGATCACACATGATATAGCCCGCACTTAACGTCCACTTCGGGCTCAGGTCATACTCAACGGCGTAAGCGAGGTAATAGCCGTTCCCGAGTTGATCCTCTGCCCCGCCACGGTCTGCGTGTTTCTGCCATGCGACGGTGCCATCCATGGCCACACGCCACTTCGGCGTGATGTGATACATGGCCCCTATGGCCGTCTGTGCAGGAAAATCCTGACGAAACGTGTCCCCTTCCGCCACCATGCTGCCCACAACCGGCAGTAAGGGGTGATTTCCTCCCAGGGTATCCACACTGTACTCAAGCTTGGTTCTCATCTCATGGCGAAGGGCGAGGTCAAGTCGATCCGTGGCTTTCCAGGAGAGCCCGAAGATCGGGGCAACGCCTGAGGCATCGGCCGAGGCCTCAAGGACCTCCCCACCATCCACCTTGCCATCCATGACGCCCATTATGGCGCGCACGCCCCCGGACACGGCGAGGGTGTCCGATATCTGGTAGGAGACTCCGGTGGTGATACCGGGCACAATGTAGGTCAACTCTGTCTTGTCGTGGAAGGTAAAGTCAAAGGGTCCCATACGTCCCATGGAAAAACCATCATCATACGTCACGTCCCCCAATCCACCAAACGCTGCAACGGCTGCATACGCTCCGAGTTTTCCCTTTCTGTAGACCCCGAACATATGCGGAACATACGAGGTGGTGGTTGTCCCGAAGGTCTCCCCCTCGAAGGAGTGCCTCCAGTCTTTGGGAACAATCTGCCCCGTAAGGCTCAGGTGAAGCCCATCCTCGAGCCAGGCGGTTCCCGCCGGGTTGTAGATGGCTGCATCCGTTGAATCCGATGCGGCGACTCGTGCGGGCATTCGGGAAAATTCCGCGCTGAGGCTTGACTGATTGTCCACCATGCTTGCCATGGCGGTTGTGGAGATAAGAAGGGCCGTGGAAAACCCCGCACCCATTTGCGATATCAGTTTCTTCATTTGTGATACTCCTTCCAACTATGGGTCCTGCCCCCTCGACTAAACGTCGATCACACACCCGAATAGCATTTCAAGAACAGTGCCAAAAAACATCACATTGAAATCACGTCACAATTTTATAGCGCCAGCAATATGTCACCAAATAGCGTAGTTTTATCATTTCAAATACGGAACAAATGCGATATTTGGTATTACCAGATCTGCTGCCACTATGCCTCCGGCGGCAAGGGTGGCGAAGCCACACTATGCAACATACCTTGAAAGGAGATTGCGCTTTGCCCCTCGCTCCTCGGACCAAATCACATCCCCCATTGATTCGAGTGCTGCCAATGATCATTTTTTAAACCTGTTTGTCAAACCCAGCTCATAAAAAATGGCAAACGTTTGGCCGCCGGAGTTATTCCGGCCAAAGTCAACCCGAATTCAGCTCACGTCATGGTTGAACCTTTCAGAAAAAACCATGAAGAGCCCTTCGGGCTGCATGAAGAAGCTTGAGTAACCTCTTCGGTTATTCTCGGGCGCACCCCGTCAGCAGATGTGACGTACCCGAGGAACGAGGGTTCGGAGCATTTGCGAACCTGGGTTCCAAGGACTCAGTCCTTGGCCGCCGGAGGCACAAGCTGAACCGTTACAATCTGCCAATGCTCGAAAAGAACCGAAAGAAAAGCTTCATGATGGAGACTCATATCGACGACTACCATTTTTTCAGAGAGGCGACCCTTCGCATTTGCGGCAGCCTGCACGTCCAGGATGCCCTGGATGCATTCCGGGTCTATGCAGAAACCTGCATCCCCATGGATGAGGTTCGCATCGCCTTTTTTGACGAGCGCTCGAGCAGCGGCATCATCCTTGCCGACTCCTCCCCCGGAGAACCCTCGCACTTCACCCGTTCCGCGCGCTTTACGCAAAACGAGCTGCAAAGGTACCGGAAAGCCATGCTCAGAGACGGCACAACCCTCATCATCAACGACTTCGAGCATGCCGACGAAATCTACCGCCTTGCCCACGCCCGTCACAAAACCGATGTCTCTGCCAGGTCAAAACTTCGGCTCAACCTCACCAGAGAAGGGCATGCACTTGGCGTCGTAACCCTGTTCTCCAATAAAAAGCACACCTATACTCATCAACATGCACGGCTGTTGGAGCTCCTCCACGACCCCTTTGCCATGGCCATGTCCAATTGGCGCCAGCACCTCACCCTCACCCATTACCAGAAGATTCTGAAAGATGACTGCCAGTTCTATCGCGAAGCCCTGGAAAAACGGGCAGGGGCAGATATCATCGGGGCTGACGCCGGGTTAAAAGGGGTGATGGAGATGGTGGGAAAGGTCGCCGGAACCAACAGTCCGGTGATGATCCTGGGAGAAACGGGGGTGGGGAAAGAGGTGGTGGCCAACGCCATTCACAACGCCTCGGAACGACATAACGGCCCCTTTATCAAGGTCAACTGCGGAGCCATTCCGGAAAGCCTCATCGACTCGGAACTCTTTGGCCATGAGAAAGGCGCCTTTACAGGGGCCACCCAAAGTCACCGGGGTCGGTTCGAGCGCGCCTCCGGCGGGACCCTCTTCTTAGATGAGGTGGGCGAGCTCCCCCCCCAGGCTCAAGTTCGCCTCCTGCGGGTCCTGCAACACCGAACCTTGGAACGCGTGGGTGGAACCGACCCCATCCCCGTGGATGTGCGGATCATCTCCGCCACCCACCGGGACCTGACCTCCATGGTGGAGGAAGGCCTGTTTCGCCAGGATCTCTGGTTCCGACTCGACGTCTTCCCCATCCACATCCCCCCTTTGCGGAAAAGGAGCACGGATATTCCCGATCTCGTACACCATTTTGTGGAAGAAAAATGCAGGGAGCTGAAACGACACACCCCGTGGAAGATTCCGGAAGAGGCCATGCAGCGCCTGGAAGAGTACCCGTGGCCGGGCAATGTGCGGGAACTTCAAAACATCGTGGAACGGGAACTGATCCTCAGCTCAGGTGAAGCCCTCACCTTTGACAGCTTCCTCCCACGCGCTGTGCCCCATGCCCCGGAAACAGATTCACAGACGGTCGTGGAACCCCTGGATACCGTCGTCACCCGGGCCATTGAAGCCGCTCTCAAAGCTGCCCGCGGAAAGGTTCAGGGAAAAGGCGGCGCCGCAGCCCTGCTTGGGCTCAACGCAAACACCTTAAGGGCCCGAATGCAAAAACTCGGCATCCGATTCGGCCGCCATGGGGGCGACAACGCCCCGAGGTGAGCCACCTCCAAAGCGGGTTACGCCTCCGGCGGCCCTGCCGGGGCCAAACTTTTGAAAAGTTTGACAAACAGGTTTTAAAAACGATTTCTGTTCATTCGAAGGTGAAGGGGTTGCCGACTGTAATCGTCTTAACAAGCTACCGGAAAAGTATTCGGGGCTCATTTCAAAAAGCGACCCGCCGGAGGCATAGCTGCTTTTTGGGAACTGAATAGTTACCTACAGACAGTGCGTGCACTTGTGACGGCCGCTGAGCAACCTCACACACCGCGCGAATGCGGACGCGATTCACATAGCATATCTACAACCGTATCGCATTCGCCATAGGGTTTCGAGGTGCCCCCACCTCGCCGCCGGAGGCTTGCTTTTCCCTCGCCCCTCCCCCCGGGCCTAACGTTCAATCCGCATGCCGCATTCCCCACAAAGAAAATGGACGGTGAAGCGGCCCTTGTTGTTTTCGAGGATCAGGGACTCGGCCTTGCTTGTTTTTCCGGGGCAGAGACCGAGGGTCTCGCGGATGCAGTGGCGGGTCTCCATGACGGTAAGGTCGTTCTCCCGTCCTTTCAGCTCAAAGGCGGGTTCGATGGTCGTGACGCCACGCTTCGTGTAAAATTGCTCGGCCAGGGCGTTGGCCACGTTGGCTTTGTAATCAAGGTGAGTCGCTGGAAAGGGAACCACCGGTCGTTCCACAGGTGCGCTCTCTCGCTCAGGTGCTGACCCGGCCTCTTCCATCAGAAGGTCCACCACTTCTCGGCGAAGCCGGTTGATCTCGGAAACAGGGATAAAGAGGGGCGACATATTGAGGGTCAGCTGTTTCAGATAAAATGGAGTGCCCCCCAGCTTGGCCAGCTGGGTTTCCAGTGTTTGCTTTGCCTTCTCTTTGTCCCTGGCCGGCATGGGTTCCACACCGAACCAATGGGTGATCGAGCGGCCCGTCTCATCCGTGGCGGCAATCCAGAGTCCGTCCTTCACCTCTTTAACTTGGAGGGTCAGGGCAAGGCGTCTTTCGGCGCTCTCCTTTTCAAGGAGTTTCAGAAAGGCGTGGTCGTGGTTTCGGTAGACGAAAGCCCCTTTGAAAAGACCTGTCTTGTATACCGGCACATTGGGGCGGATGAGCCCTCCCTCCACGCGGTTCGCCTTAACCCCTTTCAGGTTCTTTTTTTCATCCAGAAAGCAGAGGCCGTCGCCGTTCACGATGGGCGTACGCCCCTTGTCCAGCTTGAGGGTCACGTGATCTTTGGCCACATTCACCACGGTGCCCATGCGTTCGCCCATGGCCTTGGGGGTATCAAAGGAGGCCACCTTTCCACGCCTGCCGGAGAGATAGTAGTCGGTGCCTCCCCGAAAAAAACTCTTTTCAAGGTTGGGGGTGAAGTGGTGGGTCACGGTTCCGAAGGAATCTCGCGTTGCACCGCCTCGCCTTTCAAACTCCCGGTCCAGAGCCTGCCTGTAAAAAGCGGTCACGTTTTTCACGTAGTCCATGGACTTGAGGCGCCCCTCTATTTTAAAGGAGGAGATACCGGCATCGATCATGCCGCCGAGGTGGGCGGAGCGATCCATGTCTTTTAAGGAGAGGAGGTGCCGGTCTTCCGCCAGAACATTTCCTCCGGCCTCTTTCAGATCCCAGGAAAGCCGGCAGGGCTGGCCGCAGGTGCCGCGGTTGGCACTTCGTCCACCCAAAGCGGCGCTCATCCAGCACTGGCCGCTGTAGCTCACGCAAAGCGCCCCATGGACAAAGGCCTCCAGGGGAACGGTGGTGGCATCTGATATGGCTGTGATCTCTTTCAGGGAGAGCTCCCGGGCGAGGATCACCCGCTCGAAGCCGGACTCTTCCAAAAAACGAACCTTTTCAGGTGCCCTGTTATCGGTCTGGGTGGAGGCATGAAGGGGGATGGGCGGCAGGTCCATTTCCAGAAAAGCCATGTCCTGGACAATAAGGGCATCGACCCCTGCATTCCAGAGGGCAACGACCTGCGATCGGGCCTCCTCCAGCTCGGCATCTAAAAGCAGGGTATTCATGGTGACATGCACCTTGGCCCCATAAAGCCTTGCATGCCGGCAGAGAGCTTCGATATCAGCCAGTGTGTTGCCCGCGGCAGCACGTGCCCCGAACTTTGGAGCCCCAATATAAACGGCATCGGCCCCGTGGTTAATGGCCGCCATACCGCATGCCAGGTCCTTTGCAGGGCTCAGCAGTTCTATCCTTCGTTTTTCCATGACAAGTCCCCATTCAAAAGTATGAAAGGTCGAAGCGCTCCGCTTCGACCTTTCCCACTGTATACCAGAAGCCATGGCACCCTGTCACTTCTTATGGAACACAGACAATGGTGAGCCACCAAAACCAGCACATATAAACTCATGTAATATGCCTTATGCCCGATGAGTCCATCTTCGATGGTTGGCCAGCCTGAACCACGAACGAACCTGAGCCGTGACGTGTGGATCGCCTCAAACCGGATAAAAAAACAGTAACGATTCAGCGGATGCCTCCGGCGGCCCTGCCGGGGGATAAATGTTTGCCCGATCTGAAAGGGTGGGTTTAACAAACAGGTCTTAATGAAACCCCCTCACTCATTCCCGCATCCGCACCCTGCTTTCAAGGTGGCACACCTTGCCGCCGGCATAGCTACTTCGTTTCAAAAATACGACCGAAGGAGCTCACGTTCAACGGTTGCATCAAACCGACAACCTTCCCCTAAGGGCACTGTTTCACTACACAAATCCCTGCAAAAAAAGAGCACCCCATAAAATTCCATGATTTCAGGGCCCTAAGAAAAGCCTCTCAAAAAAAACAAGATTACCGCTAAACGAACAACCCGTACCAGTCGATATTAACTATGATTTCAAAACAACCTTGGGGATAAAACACGGGATGAATAACCGTAATTAAGGAACAGGGCTCTTACCGGGTGCCCTGCCATAATGCGGGTAATCCAGTGCACGACAGACTGTTTGTCGGCAGTCAGAACGGCAATGGTGTATTCATGCGTGTCATGTGTGCATACGATCTTTGTGAACAACTGAATCCGGAGACGCCAAAAAATGCTGAAAAACATGAAATTACGAGGGAAAATTGTCGTTCTTATTTCCCTGACCGCTTTTATCGCCTTCACGGTTTCCATTACCGTGATGACGACCAAAACGCGTGAAATGGCAAAAAATGAGGCCCTGAACAAGGGCACTGAAATGGCTTACCGCTATGCCAACGAGGTGAAGGCCATCCTTGAGGAGCCCATGGTTGGTTCCCGTGCCCTGGCCTACGCCTTCATGGGAATGAAAAAACAGGGAGAAATGCCTGATCGTGACACCCTTAACAACCTGCTTAAGGGGGTTGTTGAAAACGATACCAAGTTAGAGAGCCTCTGGGCCTGCTTCGAAGCGGACGCCCTGGACGGCCGGGACGCCGACTATGCCGGAACCCCCCACCACGACGACTCCGGACGATATATCCCCTACATCTTCCGAACCGGCGGGGCCCTCACGGTGGACCAGCTCCGGGACTACATGATCCCTGAGACCAACAACTACTACGCCATTCCCCAGAGCACCGGCAAGGAGTACATCACCCCGCCCACCGTGTATCACATCGGGGAAACCGGGATGGACGTGGTCCTCACCAGCATGGTCACCCCCGTCAAGCACGGAGGAAGAACCTTAGGGGTTGTGGGCCTCGACATTGAGCTCAAGTCCCTCTCCGATCTGGTGGCCACCATCAAGCCATACGAAACGGGCAGTGCCGCCATTGTTGCCAACAACGGCACCTTTGCCGCCCATGTGGACAAAGAGCGCATCGGAAAGGCCATTGGGGACCAAGGTGAGTGGCACAAGGCCATGGAGGCTGTCAAGGCCGGCAGGACCTATAGCTTTACAGACCATTCAGACTCCCTTGACACGGATATCCAGAGAATCTTCGTCCCCATTGAACTCGGAAACACCGGGCAGCCCTGGTCCTTCCTGGTCAACCTGCCCATGGACAAGGTGATGGCAAACGCGCAAAGCATCCTGATCACCAACATCACCATCGGGGTCATCTCCTTTCTCCTCTTCGCGGCCGTGGCCTGGGCCATCGCCACCTCCATCGTGGGACGCATCAAAGAAAACGCCGTCATGATGAACGACATTGCCGAAGGCGAGGGAGACCTCACCAAACGCCTTCAGGTCCGTTCCACCGACGAGATTGGGGAGCTCTCCTCAGGTTTCAACCTCTTCATGGAAAAACTCCTCGACCTCATCCGTGACGTGGCATCCGGAGTCTCCTCCGTGAACGGCTCGTCCACAGGCCTTCTCACCATGTCCGTGGACCTTGCCCAGAGCGCTGGCCATGCGTCGTCTCGAGCCACCAGCGTGGACCAGTCCACCCGTGACATGACCGACAGCTTAAACGGTGTGGCCGCTGCCATCGAGCAGTCCTCTGCCAACATCGCCATGGTGGCAACAGCCACCGAAGAGATGTCCTCCACCATCAATGAGATCGCCAAAAATACCGAAACCGCACGAGACATCTCAGCCACAGCCCTGGATCGTACCCACGCCACCTCGCGTGAGATGGATGCCCTCCAGAAAGCGGCTGAAGAGATCGGCAAGGTCACCGAGAGTATCACCGACATTTCCGAGCAGACCAACCTCCTGGCCTTAAACGCCACCATCGAGGCAGCCCGAGCAGGAGAGGCAGGCAAGGGATTTGCCGTCGTGGCCCATGAAATCAAAGAGCTGGCCGGCCAGACCGCTGAAGCGACCCTGGGCATCAAAAAGATTGTCGAGAGCGTTCAGACCACTGCCTCCAACTCGGCTTCCGGCATGACAGAGATATCCACCGTCATCACCGAAGTGCACGATATTGTGGCCACCATCGCCGGTGCCGTGGAAGAGCAGTCCGCTGCCACCAGTGAGATCGCCCAGAACGTCAACCAGGCGTCCCAGGGCATTCAGGAGGTGAGTGAAAACGCCGCCGGGTGCACTGCCATGGCCGACGGCATCGGAAGGGACATTGTCGAGGTGAGCACCGCGGCCGACGGGGTTACCCGCATCGGCGGCTCCCTCCAGGCCAGCGCCGAAGAGATGCGATCCATGGCAGATCAGCTGGGCTCACTCGTGGGGCGATTTAAAATCTCTTAATTGACAAAAAAAGGGGCATCCGGCGGTGAGGTGAGTCACCTCGAACGCAGGATGCGCCCGTTCCCGCCCTTGAAATAGCAAAGCGTCCTTCGGAAAAATCGAAGGACGCTTTGTGATCTTTTGCGTTGTTACCAAAAAGTCCGAACAAGCCCATAGTCTCAGGGGAGGCCGTTTCAATGGCCTCCCCTTCTCTTGCAGAGATGCCCGCCATAGAGCCAACCCATCCGGCTCTATTTTTTGAGCCCCTTACTTAGGAGTGCCAAACTTTTTTTGAGACTATCTTATTTTTTTGTTGACCACAGAAAACCATCGGTATATATTCATACCTAACAGATGAACAACTCCCCCGGTCTCATCTGCAAGTAACACACATAAAAACCCAACGGAGACCCCTAATTCTCCGATGATATAGCCAACTCCTTGGCAAAGAAATGCTTCCTTTCTCACCCATAAAAAAAGGCCCGCCATCCCGGCGGGCCTTTTTTTTATTCTCTTTTCGCCATCACATCAGGATGATGACGAATGATTCACAAACGTACACAGACAAAAAAAACGATACACGACCTCAGCCCAGTTAGAGGCTGAGAGAATAAGCCTTGCGCCGTGAGCCTCACACGCAGCCCGTCAGCGAATGTGATCGACCCGAGGAACGAGGGTCGGGAGCATTCGCGAACCTGGGGGCCAGGGGTGGTGCAGCCACTCTGGCAAAATACCCCTGATTAATACCGCACCCCGTAAAACTTGGAGTACATCACCGGCACAAAGACCAGGGTCAGCACGGTGGAGAAGAGCAGGCCAAAGAGAATGGAGATGGCCATGGGCTCCCACATGATACCGCCGCCGAGCCAGAGGGGCAAAAGCCCGAAGGAGGTGGTGGCCGTGGTAAGGAGAATGGGACGGAACCGCTGACAGGCCGCATCCACAATGGCAACACCCGATTCTTTGTTCAACTCCTCCTCTTCGATCCGTATTCGATCGAGGAGCACAATGGCGTTGTTGATGACAATCCCCGCAAGAGAGATCACCCCCAGAAAGGCCATAAACCCGAAATAGGACCCGGTGAGGAGCATCCCGATGATCACCCCGATGAGCCCCAGGGGAATGGTCAGCAGAATAATCAGAGGTTTCTTAAGGGAGTTGAACTGCCAGATAAGGAGCAGCAGAATAATAACCCCGGACCAGGGCAATTTTTCCGCCACGGCCCCCATGGCCTTGGAGCTGCCCTCTGCGTCACCGCCCAGCTCATAACTGTAACCGGATGGCCACTGGGCACTTGCCTCATCTAGCCAGGGAACGATACCTTTGAACACCTGGTTGGCTGTTGTGCTGGCCTGAACATCACAGGTGACACCCATGGTGAGGTTCAGGTCCCGGCGCAGAATTTTGCCTGCCTGCCATCCGGTGACGATCTCCGCCACCTGCGTCAGAGGGATACTGAGCCCTGTGCTCTGGGACGTGATGGAGAGCCCTTCCAGATCCTCCACCGTAAGCGCGCCCGCTCGAATCTCCCGCATAACAATGGGAATCACATCCACCCCTTCACGATAGGAACCGGTTCGGGCCCCCGAGAGTTCAGCCTCCAGAGCCACGGCGATGTCCTGGTTGGTAAGCCCCGCCATCTGGGCCTTGATGGGATCGATATCCACCACAAGCTTTTTGGAGAGCATGCCCCAGTCATCTGAGATGTTTGTGGCCCCTGGAATCGTGGCCAGCTTTACCTTGACCTCTTCGGCAATCCGGGACAACGCCTCGGCATCTTGACCGGTGATGCGAATCTCTACCGGGTCGGCGGAACCGCCACCGCTTACCAGCCGCGACACCTTGTATTTGACGTCCGGCCAGGTGGTCAGGAGATAATCCTGAACCTTCTCGATAACCGGGGTGTTGATCGCATCAGAGGTGGTGTTGATGAGAATATGGGCACTGTTGGGACTCGACTCCGGGGCCGTATACCCCAAATCGTATTTGGGCGCCCCCTCCCCGGTGTAGGTGGACCAATTCACCACCCCCTCCTCACCTGCCTCCTTGACAAGAAGTGTCTCCTTAAGAAAAGTGTTGATCCCCTCCACAACCATCTCTGTCCGCTCAATGTCAGCCCCGATGGGCAGCTCGATATTCGCCGTTACCAAGGGCCGGTCGCTCGGTGCCATAAAAATAACAGGGATAAACCGGAACAGCCCCATGCAGACCACAAACACAGACACAATCACCCCGATGGTCAACCAGGGACGTTTCAGGCTCCCTTCAAGGAATCCCCGATATCGACCTGCAAAGCGGGTAAACAGGGTCACCTTTTCGCTGTCGGTATTCACCCTGATGGCTTTTATGCACAGAAGCGCCACCATGGACAGGGTCAACACCCAGGAACAGAGAAGGGCGATGGTCAGCACAATAAAAATCTGCCCCATGATCTCCCCCATCACCGACTCGGCCAGCCAGAAGGCCATAAAGGCCGCCGAAGTGGTCAAGGAGGAGGTCAAAAGGGGAATCGAGAGCTCCTGGGCCGAATCGATGGCCGCGTCCGTAGGGGAGTCCCCCCCTTCCATCTTGACCAGAATCGACTCACTCATGACAATGGCGTTGTCCACCAGCATGCCCAGTGCAATGATCAAGGATGCCAGGGAGACTTTGTTGAGCCCCACGCCGGCAAAGCTCATGAGAAGCAGCGTGGTCACCATGGTTGCCGGGATCAGAGAGGCGACCACCAGCCCGGTGCGAAGCCCCAGAAATGCCAGCATGGTCAGCAACACAATCACCACGGCCTGTACCAGGTTGCTGGTAAAATCCTTCACCGACTTGTCCACCACCGTGTCCTGGGAGGCGACCCGGAAAATCTCCACGCCATAGGGAAGACGTTCCAACAGCTCCTTCACCTTGGCATCCACCTGGGTTCCCAGGTCAATAATGTTGCCACCGGCCATGAGGTTGACGCCGATGGCGACCCCCTCACGCCCATTGATCTTAACGATACTCTCCCTGGGGTCAGTATAGCTTCGGGTGATTTCGGCAATGTCCCCAAGCTTCAGAACCCGGCCGCCATCAGACATGACGACAATCTGGGCCAGCTCCTCCAGGGTCTGAAAGTTCCCCGTGGGCTCAAGGATGATACGTTGCCCATCCACCAGGACATCCCCTCCCGGTACCACAATGTTGGTGGCCGAAATAATCTCCTGAAGACGGTTTTTGGAAAGACCGATGGCCGCCAGACGCTCATTGGAAAAAGAGACGAACACCCTCTCCTCCTGGGCACCTTGAATCTCAACCTTTGCCACAGCAGGAAGCTTGATGATTTCGTCCCGTACGTCATCGGCCAGGTTTTTCAGCTCCGCAGGGGTATACCCGTCTGCGATAATCCCCAGGATCACGCCGAACACATCCCCAAGCTCATCATCAATACGCACCGTGGTTCCGTCGGGAAGATCGCCTTCCACAGCCTCCACCTTTCGCCGGATCCGATCGAAAATGGGCTGCAGGTCGGTGGTGGACTCCAAAAGGCTGATGTTGACAATGGAGATGCCGGTGCGTGATTCGCTGGTGATAAAGTCCACCTCCGGCACTTCCTGAACTGACTTTTCGATGCCATCGGTCACCAGGTTCTCCACCCGCTCGGGAGAGGCCCCGGGGTAGGTGGTAACCACGTTGATCACCCGAATCAGGAACGGAGGCATGTCATCGCGTGGAAGGCTGTTGAAAATGGTGAGTCCGGAAAGAAAGAGCATCACCAGCACGGTATACACCAGCACACTGTTTTTAATTGAAAATCGCGTAATCATAGTTTGTATCCTGAAGAGCACGCCCCCTGTATACAGGGGGCCCGTGATCCATGCTTATTGAGAAATCAGCTTCACTTGTTTGCCATCGGTAAGGAAAGATACCCCCGCCGTCACAACCTTCTCGCCTGCCTGGAGGCCACTTGCAATTTCAAACCCCTCGGTGATCATCCGGCCGACGGTGACGCGCCGTTTCGTCACCACGCCCTCGCCTTTGCCGGCCTCTTCCAAGATATAGACAAAGTATCCCTCATAATCCTTGGCCACGGCGTGGGCGGGCACGAGCAGCATTGCACCTGCCACGTTCTTGTCGAATTCAAAAATAACCGAGGCCGGCATGCCCGGCCGAATATCTGCCCCGGCCCCTTCCATGGACAGGGTCACGGGATAGGTATGGGTCTCTTTGTCCGACTCAAACGCCACCTCAGTTACCCGCCCGGTAAAGCGCTTCTCCGGCGCAGAGGGGTATGCGATGCTCACCTCCTGTCCACGGCTTACGTGGGGGATCCAGAGCTCCGGAATTCCTGTTTCAACCTCGATGGAGTCACTGGACTGTATCACCGCCACCTCCTGGCCTGAGGAGACATTCTCGTTGGCCTCCACCACACGGGACGTGATAATCCCGTCCATGGGTGCCGTAAGGGTGTAATAGGCCAGTTCACGCTTTAAAAGCTGGGCCCCACGCTTGTCCGCGTTGTAGGTGGCCGATGCATTGGCATAACTGTCGCGAGCCTTTTCGTACTCACTGAGTGGCTCGTTGTTGTTTTCATAAAGAGCCCTGATACGGTTCAGGTTGGACCGGGCGTTCTCACTCTGGATGCGGGAATTCTCCAGGGCAACCAGGGCCTTTTCAAGATTCAGCCTGGCGTCTCGGTTGTCCAGAGTGGCAACCACCTGGCCCAGCTTCACCCTGTCGCCCACGACCACCTTCAGGGTTTCCACCTTCCCCCCGGTGCGAAAACTCATGCGCACAACCTCTCCAGCTTTGGTGATACCGGAAAAGCGACGCTCCACCTGGATCGGAGCCTCCGTTACCTCACTGAAGCGAACAGGTCGGATAACCTCCGCCTCCTGTGCCTTTTCACCACTGCAACCGGCCATGCCAGCCAGCAGGCCGGCAGCCGTTAAACACAGTATCTTCTTGTTCCATCCCATAGGTCTCCCCCCATGATCGCAGCCTTCTGGCTGCGGGTATTGATTCGTATAAACGAAATCCATTCGATTGGATTAATTTGCTTTCGGTGCCTGGTCAAACAGCACATGAACACGACGCGTAAAAGCCTCCAACTCTGCGGGATCGGAGACAAGGGACATTTCCCCGACGGCTCGTTCCAGCTGCAACAACGCGGTGACCTGTTCATAGATGGCGTTGGTAGCGGCAAGGCCAGCGTTAAGGGAGGAATTCTGAGCCTCCACCAAATCGGTAAGGGATGCCCGTCCCTTGGCGTAGGAATCGGCAATGATCTCCAGACTCTTCTTGGCATACTCATCCGAGCGCACCGCCTGCTCCCGGTTAACGTACCGGGTGATGGTTTCGAGCAGAGCAACGCGCACGGACAACTCAATGGATTTCACAGACTTTCGCTTCTGCTCTTCCAGCTGCTTCAGGGCAAGGCGCTCCTGGGCAAGCTCTACGCGGTTCTCCCCCTTGGCAAAGAGGGGCCAGGTGACATTAACCCCGGCGTTCCAGCTTTCCTCGTTGTACGAAGGGGCCAGAGAATCATCAGATCCCGCACCGCTTCGATCAAAATCGCGATTCCAGGCCCCGGAAGCGCTCACCGTGGGCACCCAATTCTTCCGTGAGAGAACCCTCACCCGTCGCTGGATGGCTGCGATATTGCGATCGATGGATGCCAACTCCGGGGCATTTTTCACCGCCTCGTCCACAAGGAATCGAAGGAAGGTTTCAAACCCCTCCGGGTTGGTCACCTGCCCTTTGGCGCTGCTGAGGTAACTCGCGTCCATAAACGCATCAAGACCCGTATCCAGGGCCCGGGTCTCCTGGTCCATGGGCACCCCCATGATCAGGTTAAGATTCCTCGAGGCGGCATTGGAAGCGGCTCGAGCAGTAGAAAGAGAGGCCCGCCCCGTGGCAAGTCGACTCTCCCAGCTGTAGGCATCCCCCGGCCCTGTGGCCCCTGCTGCCTCACGCTGTTTGGCTATGGAGAGGTTTTTCTTAAGAAGGGCCACGTTCTCCATCTGAATCGTCTCTTCCGTGCGAGCCTTGAGAAGTTCGGTGAAGGCCACCGTTGTGTTGTAGACCGTATCGAGCACCAATGCTTCCCGCGTATAACGCTCCGCCTCCAGCAACTCTTTCTGGCTGGAGATGGCCCCGATGGCCTCGTCGGAATAGAGGAGCTGCTCCACCACAGCTTTGCCAGACGTTGTTCTCTCTGCCTGGGTGTTCGCGGAGGTGGCAGCCACATCCTCATCCACAAACACCTGGGAGCCCACAAGCTTTACATCGGGCAGGAACGAAGTGCCCGCCTTTCGGACGGCCTCTTCGGCCTGTTTCACATCAAAGGTGTTGATACGAAGATCGTGGTTGGACACAAGCGCAAGGTTCACCGCATCCGGGAGGGTGTAATAGACCCCGGGAGGTTGCAGATCCCCCAGAAGTTCCGCCTGGGAGAGAATCTCAAAGGAGGGGGAAAACCCGATGAGGCGTGCCGTGTCCATATTCACGGTCAGGGCCTCTTTAAAATCGAGGTTCACCGGAAGTTCAGAGACCTTGTCCCCCCCGACCCACCCATCAATATTCAAGGCAACACGACGGGCCATACGGGCGGTGGTCCCCTCCGGAGCCGCAGAAGCCAGCATGCCTTCACGGACATCCCGAACCGATGAGCCAAAGGTGGGGATCTTCATCTCGTTCAAGACCTTCACCAGGGCCGAGCGCCCCGTCTCCTCCTGGGCACCCATGTACCCAATATAAACCGCGTCCACCCCGTCGAGTTCTGCCAGAATCTCGTTCACCCCCATGCTGGATGAAACGACACGGTATCCGGATTTCCCGTCATGGGCCTTTGCAAGGGACCTCTTTTTCTTCTTCAGCACATCCGTCACGGCAGGGTCAAAGATGATCCCCACCTCTTTGAACGGAACCAATTTGT
The DNA here is from genome assembly GCA_942491485.1 of Desulfolunaceae bacterium. GTDB lineage: Bacteria > Desulfobacterota > Desulfobacteria > Desulfobacterales > Desulfolunaceae > Desulfoluna. The sequence continues at coordinate 490,829 of CALOAX010000002.1, forward strand.
GAAACAGGGAAAGGTCACGGAGCATCGAACGGTTAAAATGAATATAGGTCAAATTATCCACACCCGATCGGTTCCCGTCTCCTCTCTTCACCCCTTGAAGTTCCGGGTCGATAATGCCCACGGCAACCACCGGTTTGGGATAGGAATCGGCCTGGGTAATAACAGACGAGCTCACCACGCCAAGGCTCACGATAAGATCAACCTCAGGATCAGCCGCCAGCTTCTGATAAAGGGCCAATGCCTCTTCAGCGTTCCAGTTTATGCTCCCCCCCTTGGTCCCTCCAAGGGTAAAGGTGTACCTGGCCCCAGCCAGATCGTTGATTTCCCGGTGAACCATGGCCAGAAACTCTGCCATCTCCCCACCCGTCTCATCAGCCACCAACCCCAAGGTAAGGTGTTGCCTGGGGGCGGTCCACCCGGACTGAGGGATGATGCACAATGCAAAAAGCATCAGCCCGGCGAGAATTTTCTGTTTCACGTTGTTTACTCCTTAATGATGATGAATACTGCCTTGGAACGGCCCTGCCTGCCCCGCAAAAGCCCCGGAACAAACGGCCGACAAGGCATTCTACAACCATGCAATCCGCTGATTGTTCCCCGCCCGTAAAACGCATGAAAAAAGAAAAACCTGCGGTGTTCTTAAAATTTCAGATGAGCCTGTAAAAGAAAAGCGCCGGCATGCCTACCCTCAGGGAATTGCACACAGCCTATGCTCCCCCGTGGAGAAATGAATCGAAATGTAAACCATCTGCTGACAGGAGATCGTTATGAAGAAACCGAACCCTCTCAGGCCCGCATGCGCATTGATTGATTGTGATCATGCAGTAAACACAGACGATTACACTCCCGAAATACACTATACCAGCTCGTAATCCGAGGCAAGCAGCCCGATCATTTCACTCCCAATGATTTTTATCAAACCAAATGATAATAAGAGATAACGTAACGACTCAGCCTCCTAAAAGGTAAGCCATTGGCTGACCAACCGAAATCACACACTGAATCATTGCGAAACAACAAGCAGACAATCGCCCAACGCCACCGCAACCAACGCCCCTGAAAGCATCCTTAGCATCTCGACAACATGCCGCAATCAGTATAGAATACACAATCACTTCCCCGTATAACCCCCATAGCCCAGGAGAGAGTACGATGTCCGATCCTCAATGGAACCCAGGCTTATTGATGGAAGCATCCGGAGCCTACTGGAGAAGCTGCACCATCCACACCGGAGTGAAACTCGGCATTTTCACCGTCATCGGCGGGGAGGCCATCACTGCCCGGGAGGTCGCCAAGAGAATCCACGGCAACCCGAGAGGACTTGGCATCCTTCTCGACGCCCTTTCGGCCATGGAGCTTCTTCTCAAAAGAGAAGAGACATATGCCAACCCTCCCTTTGCCCTCAAATACCTCACCCGGGAATCACCCGATTATATCGGCCACATCCTTATGCACCACCATCACCTGGTGGCATCATGGCACCAGCTGGATGAGGCGGTCCTCAACGGAACACCCGTCCAAAGTGAAAAGAGAGACCGAAACAAAGAGGAGCAGGAGAGCTTTCTTCTCGGGATGTACAACAACGCCTCGTTTACCGCACCGGCCGTTGCCGATGCCGTGGACCTCTCCAACTGCGCCACCCTCCTGGACCTGGGAGGCGGCCCCGGCACCTACGCCATCCACTTCTGCAAAAAGAACCCCCAGCTCAAAGCCTGGGTCTACGACCTGGCCGGCACCGAGCCCTTTGCCATGAGCATTATCGAAAAACACCTCATGGGCGACCGCGTGGGGTTTACCCCCTTTGACTTCATAAACAACAGCTTCCACAAAAACGACGCATTTGATGCGGCCTGGCTCTCTCATATCCTCCATGGCGAAGGCGAGGATGAAAGTCGAAGCATCATCGCTAAAACCGCTGCGGTTCTCCACCCCGGGGGCAAACTCCTCATTCATGAGTTCATGCTGGACGACACAAAGGACAGCCCCCTCTTCCCCGCCCTTTTCAGCCTCAACATGCTGGCTGTCACCGACAAAGGCAGGGCCTACAGCTACTCGGAACTTGGAGCCATGATGGAGAGCGTCGGCCTCACCGCCATCCGCCGCATCGACTACGGCAGCCCCAAGGGCACCGCCATCATTGAAGGGATCAAAGCGTAAAAAAACATCGCCTCCGGCGGCCAGGGGATAATCCCCTGGACCCTATAAAGCGAATGCGCCCCGGGTGTCGCCACTCAGGGGCTCTCGCGTCCGCATTCGCACGTAGTGTGAGGGCATGCGCCGTGTGTCCACGCTCATAATCTGTGGCTACATTGGTGTCAACTCATCCATGGACTATTGTCCCCGGCGTGAATTCACAATGGTTGAGTGGAGGTGCTGGTTTTCCTGTTCCGGTATCATTCCCAATCAGCTTTCAACGTGTTTTTGCCCAAAGAGGTTCGGGCCGGGGGCCCCCCGGCAAAAAAGCCGTGACAGAGCACGGCGCGCCCAGGGAGGGTGTCATGCCCCATCCGTTGTCAAAACCCAACTGTGTTGACTTTCGATATGCCCCATCCCCCTTCAAAACCTTGGCGGTGTTCTTTTTCGGGCGCGCCGTGCTCCGTCGCGGCAGTTACGCGATACCGGTGCGATGGGGTCGCTCGTTGGGATTGAGGGAATGAGGGTATGGCGAGTTTTTGCTCGTTAAGTGAGGGACTTATTAAAATTTCGTTCTTAAGCGACTTCATGACTCTTGCCGCCGGGGGCATTTTTTAAGAGCTGAAAATTACCCTGAGGTCTTTGTTTTTCTTTTAGACCAGGAAAATTATGGCCGTGGTTTTGGTGCGTGGAACACACCCTACGAGCTCCAATGCCTCCACGGTTCACGAATCCGATTATTAAAAGAGGTGCTCGTCAAAGATTACCGGGGTCATGTTTTCCTTGGGCATCCCATCACCGCCGTAGGGTACCTTTTATGCACCGTGTGCCAGTTTCTGAACAAAGAGCACGGCCAGGATGGCCAGGGATTCAGGGTCGAGCCATGCGGCGACGTCCGAGGCGAAGAGAAGGGTGCAGGAGGAGGCAAACTCCTCGTCGGCGTCGTTGAACCTCAAGGCCACGGGAATCCGGGGAAGAAGATCGAAGGTGACGGAAAAGTCATAAGAATTTCCGGTGGAATCCTGTGTCCCCCCGAGCGCCTCACAACGGTCTGCAAGCTCGGAGAGCTTGCCGGAAAAGCGTTGTTCCACAGGCTTCACGACATTTTCAGAAAAATACACGGCCAGAGGGCCGGAGCCTTTCACTTCACGGTAGGTGATCCAGTCGCCGCGAGGGGGCAGGGTATCGGGGCAGCGCAGGATATAGTTGAGAAGAACAATATTTTCGGAAAACCCCGGCTCTTTGCCCTGGGGGCCTACCACGCCGACACGTGAGACGGAGAAGGGTTCCCCCATGAAATGAAAGAGCAGGGCATCGTCACGCACCTGTGTGCCAAGCCTGTCCCCTCGAGCAAGATAGTCGCATTCCGCAAGCTGATTCAGGTACCATCCGTAGGTCTTGTCAAACACCGTCAAGGGTTCACGCATCTTGCCTCCTGTTCGCGTTTATGGGTATGCCCCGCCATTGGGTCACAGGCATCCCTTGTCCAATCTTGTATTCCTGACCATGATCTCACAAAATAAAGAAGGGTGTGTGTCTCGCAAAGCTACCGATAGTGAGGTTGGTGCACGTCTATACCCTGGAACAAAACGACGGAGCGGGTCGACTCCTCCTTTATCCGGGAACGTCGTCACACCTTCCGACACATTCAATCACAAGTCAATCTTGCCTGACTTTTTATCAACGCATCCGCTAACTGCTTTCAAGGTGGCACTCCTTGCCGCCGGAGGCACCTTTTTGGGAACTGAATAGTTACAATGTTTTTGGAATAAAAAAGCGCATGATTTTTAATCGTGATGCGTTGTATCAATATAAGGCAACAAATAACCCGCATGATGCGGCCAACATCAAGGTAATCTTTATGGAACACCCACAAGAAGAGATACTCCACGCCTATGTGGACCAGACCCTTGACAGCCAAGAGGAAGAGACGCTTCGCGCCCATCTCTCCTGCTGCCCCCAGTGCAGCCGTGAGGTGGATGAACTCACCCTTCTTTTCGAGGAGCTGAAGCACCTTCCCACATCCGGCCCGAACCGGACGCTGACCACCCGCATCCTTCTCGCCCAGCAGCGTGAAAAATGGGACAACCGAATCTCCTTCGATCTCTTTTCATTTCTCTTCGGACGAGTCGGTTGGGCTGCCGTGGCAATGGGCCTTCTCACCGGAATTCTCCTGGGAATCTCCGTGAGCAGAACCTGGCTGGAACCCTCTCTCACCATGTCGATCCCCTCTTATGAGGTGGCAGACTCCGAGGATCTTTATCTCGACTACCTGATCAGTGACAACGGGGACATCCTATGACCCAGAAAAAAATACTCATTCTTCTGGCCTTTTCCCTTTGCCTCAACGCGGGTTTTCTGATTACCGCCCTTGTGGGGCATGGCCCTGCCGAAAAGGAGGGAAAGAAACACCCGCCCCGGGCGTACTCGCGTCACATGGAGCTTCTGGAAGGACTTGAGCTGAAGGAGGCAACCTTTCAACAGGCCAAAGAGCTCCTTGATACCTTTATGGAACACCGAACCACCCTCCTCGTCAAAAAACTGAACCACAAGCTTGAGACGATGGCCCTGCTTGAGAAAAACCCTCTGCTCCCCCGACAGGAGCTGGAGGCACGCCACCTGGAAGAAGAGCGCATCGAAGAGAAGATCTTCGCCCTTGACATAGCCCACACCCTTGACATGAGGCAAATTATGCCTCTAGATAAAATGGCCTTACTCTACACCAACGCCGGGAAACTGATTCGCGGCCACCGAGACAGGATGATTCACTGGAAAAACGCTGCACACTGATTCAGGGATACCTCTGAGATGGGATTTGGGACACCCTGGAAAAATATGGACGATGCAGCCCTGATGACGGCCCTTGCCGCCGAAAAGGAGCGCGCATTTCGAGAGCTGGTGGAACGCCACCAGGCCGGACTCTACAGCTTTGCCCTGCGATTCTGCGGACTAAAGGAAGAATCCGAAGACGCCGTACAAGAGACCTTTCTCCGCCTTTTCAGGAACCGCTCCCGTTTTGACACCTCGGGCAGCATAAAGGCCTATCTCTATAAAGTGTGCCGCAACCTCCTTATTGATGCGGCCCGTAAAAAGCGCCCCGAGCCACTGGGTGAGTCCCTTGAGGTTGACCCCAGCCCCTCGGCCTATGAGTCTCTAAGCCATAAAGAGGGGCAGAACAGCCTCTCCCGTGCCCTGGACAGCCTTCCCGAGAACCAGCGCACCGCCATGGTGCTTCGCCACACGGAAGAGCTCTCCTACGCAGAAATATCGGAGGTCATGGGCCTGACCCTCTCTGCCGTGGAGTCCCTCCTCGTCCGGGGAAGGCGCAACCTGCGCAAACGGATGCAGGCGACAGCGGCTTAGGATGGCAAAAAGCCTGCCTCCGGCGGCCAGGGGATTCTTTGCCAAAGTGGCTTCGCCACCCCTGGACCCCAGGTTCGCAAATGCTCCCAGCCCTCGTGCCTCGGGCTGATCACATTTGCTGACGGGCTTCGCCCGTAAGGAGCCAACGGTGATTTTTTATGCCGCCTTCGCAGGAACGGATAATCGGTGTCCATGTATGTATTGCGACACCACCAGAGATTAACGTTCACCGAATAGAACCGGCGACCAAATACAGTTAGTTTGAAACCCGATTGCGAATGCGCTTCAGGGGATACAGCTCAAACCTTTACGCGTGAGCATTCACGCAACGGTTGGGCGCGCAACGTTGTTTATCACACCCGCATAAGCTGTGTGTGCACCCAACATGAGCCATAAAATACAACCTACGGACGGTTGCTGATACCATCCATTGTCATTGATCGGAGTGAAGCATACAATTCGGTTGCCAACAGCAATAAAGCTGGCAAATAAATTTTAAGACCTGTTTATTAAACTTTTTAAAAGTTTAGCCCCCGGCAGGTCCGCCGGAGGCATTGCTTTTTATACGTTTATTTTTCTTCCGACGCACTTACCCAAAGCGACGTCACAGGATACGATGATGCCATTGTTCCACCGCCGAACCCGAATCCCTGCTGCCTGCCTGACGCTCCTTCTCCTCTGCGCTGCGGCCTGCACTGCCTTTAAACCACCGGAGTCTCCCCAGGCCCCCGTCGAGATGCCAGATCGCTACAGCCTCTATGTCGAATCATCTTCGTCTGAGGCCCTCAACTGGTGGGCCTCTTTTCACAACAGTGAACTGGATGCCTTGATGGATAAAGCCCTGGTGGAGAACCTCACCCTTCAAGAAGCCTGGGCCCGCCTGAAGCAGAGTGCTGCCCTCCACAAAGTGAAGGGGTCTGCCCTCTTTCCCACCCTTTCGGGGGAGACCGGGGCCGAGACCACACGCCGGGAAGGCGATGACACCGTCAACAGCACCACCGACTCCGTCTACTTAGGGCTTGCGGCCTCTTATGAAGTGGATCTCTGGGGGCGCCTCAGGGCCCTGAACGAAGCCGAAGGCAAGCGCCTTCTCGCCGGGCGTGCCGATGTGGAGACCGCCGCCGTCACCCTCTCCGGAGAGGTCACCGAGAACTGGGTGGACCTCATCGCCGTCCGTAACGAACTTGAGGTGTTGGACGCACAGATGACACTCAACCGCACCCTCCTCACCGCCCTGGAATGGCGTTTTGAAAACTCCCTGGTCTCTGCGGTGGATGTCCTGAGGCAACGAAAAGTGATTGAACGCCAGCTCTCGGAGCGCCCCTCCCTGAAAGAGAAGGAGAGCCGCCTTGAGAACAGCCTCGCCCTGCTCCTCGGCAAGCCACCCGGCCAGGCACCGGCCATCCACACCGCCGCCCTCCCGGAACTCGGAGCCCTTCCCGCCACAGGCCTCCCCGCCGATCTGCTGGCCATGCGACCGGACGTGAGAGCCGCCGGCCTCAGGCTCAAGGCTGAGGAGTGGGAGATCTCTGCAGCAAAAGCCGACCGCCTGCCGTCCCTTGCCATCACAGCACGGGCCCGTTACTCTTCGGATGGGGTGGAGAGCCTCTTCGACAACTGGTTCACCAACCTGGCCGCCAACATCACCGGCCCCATCTTTGATGCCGGAAGGCGCAAGGCCGAAGTCGATCGGGCACAGGCACAGGCCGAAGAGCGCCTCGCCGCCTACCGACGCACCGTTCTCACCGCCCTTTCCGAGGTGGAAAACAGCCTCTCAGGCGAAGTAACCCAACAAGAGACGGTGGACGCCCTCACCCGGGAGATCGAGACCGCACGTCTTACCCTCTTAGAAGAGAGAAATCGATACACCCAAGGGGTCTCCAGCTACGTGGACCTTTTGGGTGAGCTCAAAGACCTCCAGGAACTCGAACGAAAACTGGTGCTGGAAAGGGCCCTTCTGGTCAAGCAACGAATCGCCCTGCACCGCGCCCTGGGCGGCAACTGGACCCAACATCTCGCGCCCGATACCACCCCTGAGACCACCGCGCCTTCCAAAACTGACGAAACACCCAAGGGAGCCTCCGAAAACTCATGATCCTCAAGCCCAAGCCCCCAGCCACGAAGCCCACCTCCCGAACCCTTGTTCGCGTGGGCTTGCCCCTGCTGATTGTCGCAGTCGCCGTTGCCATCGCGGCCCTTATCATCACCACAAAGCCCAAGGCCCAAAAGCGCCCACGCACCTCCCAGCCCCCCCTGGTCAGCTGGGAAGAGACCCGACTCGGCGATCACAGCGTCACCGTGGCCACCATGGGAACCGTGCTTGCCTCCACACAGATTGAGCTGAAGGCCCGCGTCGGAGGCCAGGTAGAGTGGATCTCCCCCAACCTCATCCCCGGGGGACGCTTCAAAAAAGGGGAGATCCTTCTCTCTCTGGACAAAGCGGACCTTAACCTTGCCCTGGCCACAGCCAGAGGAAAGCTCAAGCAGGCCCAGGCGGATCTTGCACTGGAGCAGGGGAACCAGGATGTGGCCAGACGAGAGCTGGCCCTCATGGAGACAACCACCGGCCGCACGGTCGAAGACCGGACCCTGGCCCTTCGAAAGCCCCAGCTGGCAAAGACTGAAGCGGGTCTGGCCCTGGCTGCAGCCGACCTGAACAAGGCCCTTTTGGACCTTGCACGCAGCGACATCCGTGCCCCCTTTGACGGCATGGTACTCTCCCGAAGCACCCCCACCGGCACCCTGGTCACGACGGGGCAAACCGTGGCGACCCTCACCGGAGATGACATCTGGTGGGTGGAGGCGACACTTCCGGTCAAAGACCTCCCCTGGCTCATCCTCCCAGACGGATCCCATGCCACAGGAAGCCAGGCCCTTATCCGCACCCAGAACGGCACGGTTTTTAAAGGTGGCCTTCTGCGACTGCTTGGAGACTTAAACGACAAAAGCCGCATGGCACGCCTTCTCATCGAAATCAGGGACCCCATGGGCCAAGCCGCTGCCATGAGCGCCCCCCCCTTGCTTCTCAACAGCTATGTGAGGGCAGAGCTGGAAGGAAAGTCCATTGCAGGGGTCATCGCCCTGCCCGACCGAGCCCTTCGAGACGACGGCGAGGTGTGGGTGGCAGAAGGCGGAAAGCTTCGCATCCGAAAGGTCGACATCTTCTGGCGGGAAGGGGCCACACTCTTCGTGGGCAAGGGTCTCAAACCCGGTGAACGCGTGATCCTCTCAGACCTCTCCTCCCCCGTGGACGGGATGGCAATCCGCACCGGGGATGAAAAGCCAGAAAAGAAAGAGAAAAAGGGCCAGCCTCCGGCGGGCAGGGGGTGATCCCCTGCACCCCATTATGCGAATGCTCCCGGCCTTCGTTCCTCAGGCCGATCACATTCGCTGACGGGCTACGCCCGTGACCACTGTGAGTGCAATTGGAGTCGAGGAACGAGGCGACAAGTGCACTCGCAACCCGCTTTCGAGGTGGCTCACCTCGTCACCGGAGGCAGCTAATTTAAAGGTGCCTCCGGCGGCCCTGCCGGGGACCAAACTTTTGAAAAGTTTGATAAACAGGTTTTGGTAAATGATTTCAGAGTGACACTCAAATCAAAGGCGGATGTGATTTGCCCCGAGGAACGAGGGGTAAAGCACATCCGCAACCTGCTTTCAAGGTGGCACACCTTGCCGCTGGAGGCACTCTTTGCCCCGAACTTGGAGCATAGGAGGCAGCTTTTTATGATTTTATCCACCAGGCATCAACAACGACACACAGGTCTTTTTCCATGACACACGATCGACACAAGCCCTTAAGCAACGGCCCCATCTCCTGGATGGCGGGAAACTCCGTGGCATCGAACCTTCTCATGGTGGTCCTCCTCATCGGCGGCCTCATCGTGGGCGCAACCATCAAGCAGGAGGTCTTCCCGGAATTTGACATGGACTTCGTCAATGTCAGCATCCCTTACCCCGGAGCCAGCCCGGAAGAGGTGGAGCGGGGGGTCATCCTTGCCGTGGAAGAAGCGGTTCAGGGCATCGACGGAGCGGCCCAGGTCACCTCCACGGCATCGGAAGGCGGGGCCCTGGTCTCCGTAGAGGCGTTGGAAGGTGCGGACATCCAGCAACTCTACCGGGATATTGAAAAAGAGGTGGATGCCATCACCTCCCTCCCCGTGGATGCGGAAAACCCGAAAATTGCCATCGCTGCAAGGCACCGGGAGGTCATCAGCTTTGCCATCTTCGGTGATCAAAAAACCTCCGTATTGAAAGAGCGCGCCGAGGAGTTCCGCTCCCGCCTTCTGGAGAATCCGGAGATCACCCAGGTGACCCTGGAGGACATCCGGGACCAGGAGATCCAGATCGAGGTCTCCGAAGCCGCCCTGCGCCGCTTTGACCTCACCCTCGCCAAAGTGGCGGCCATCGTTCGAAACGCCTCGGTGGACCTGCCCGGGGGAAGCCTCAAAACCGAAGGGGGCGAGCTTCTGGTTCGGATGAAGGAGAAGCGGTACACCGCCCGTGACTACGCAGCCCTTCCCCTCGTCAGCCTCCCCGACGGCTCCCGCATCACCCTGGGCGATGTGGCAACGGTCAAGGAGGGCTTCGCCGAAACCTCGAAATACGCCTCCTTCAATGGCTACCCCACGGTGATGGTGGAGGTCTATCGGGTGGGTGACCAGACCCCACTTGAGGTGGCCGAGGTGGCAAAAACCACTCTGGAGGACTTCAACCGCTCCCTTCCCGACGGCATCGAGGCCGCCATGGTGCGAGACCTCTCCGAAATATTCAAACAGCGCGGAGAGCTGCTGATCAAAAATGCCTTCATCGGCCTTGGGCTGGTCTTTATCATCCTGGCCGTCTTCCTTGAGATTCGCCTCGCCTTCTGGGTCTCCCTCGGCATCCCCATCTCCTTTTTAGGTGCCTTTCTGGTTCTCCCCGCTTCGGACTTTACCATCAACATCGTCACCATGTTCGCCTTCATCGTCACCCTGGGCATCGTGGTGGACGACGCCGTTGTGGTGGGCGAAAACATCTACCACAAACGCCAACAGGGCATGGGCCTTCTGCCTGCCGCCATCGAAGGAGCCCGGGAAATAGCCAAACCGGTGGTCTTCAGCGTGCTGACCAACATGGTGGCCTTTATGCCCATCTACTTTGTGCCGGGCTTCCTGGGAAAAATTTTTAAAAGCATCCCCATCGTGGTGGTGGTTGTTTTTGCCATCTCGCTGGTGGAGAGCCTCTTTATCCTTCCTGCCCACCTGGGCCACAGCCGCCGCGAAGGATTCGGAGGGTTCCTAAAGCCCCTCTCCGACGCCCAGCGCCGCTTCAGCAACGCCTTCATCCGATTTGTGGACCGTCGCTACGGCCCCTTTCTCTCTTTCTGCCTCAGGCATCGCTACACCACCATCGCAACAGGCATTGCAATCTTGGCTATTACGGCGTCCTGGGGCCTGTCCGGCCGCATGGGGCTTGAACTCTTTCCCCGAATCGAGTCGGACTACGCCTATGCCAACCTCACCCTCCCCTACGGCACCCCGGCCACCGAGGTGGACAGAATTGCAGCCATTGCCGTTAAGGCGGCCAAGGAGGTGGTGGCCGAAAACGGTGGAGAAACTCTTTCACGGGGAATCCTCACCCGCATCAACGAAGAGAGCATCCGCATCCGAATTCTTCTGACACCCCCCGATATCCGCCCCATGAGCACCACCGCCGTCACCCATGCCTGGCGCGATCGCGTGGGCACCCTCCCCGGTGTGGAGTCAGGCCTCTTTGAGTCCAACAGAGGCGGCCCCGGCTCGGGCAAAGGGCTCACCATCGAGCTTCGTCACAGGGACATCGACACCCTGGAGCGGGCGAGCCGCGAGCTGGCCGACGAGCTGGCATCCTTTCCCAACACCCGCGATATTGACGACGGCTCCGCCGCAGGAAAAATGCAGTTCGACATGGCCATGCTCCCCGAGGGCGAGCGTCTTGGTTTCACCGCCGAAGAGGTGTCACGGCAGGTTCGAAATGCCTATTACGGGGTGGAGGCCCTGAGGCTGCAACGCGGACGGGACGAGGTGAAGGTGATGGTCCGCCTTCCGGAAGGTGAGCGGAAAACGGAAAGAGGCTTAAGCGGCCTTATCCTTCGTTCTCCGGAAGGGATGGAAGCCCCGCTGGATGAAGTGGTCACCATGACCAGAGGGCGGGCTTACACCACCATCAACCGCCGCAACCAGCAGCGCATCACCAACGTCACGGCCAACATCATCCCTGAATCAGAGGCAGGCCTTGTGGCCGAAGCCCTCAAAAAAGACGGGCTGGATGACATCCTCCAGCGCACACCCGGCCTCTCCTACAGCTTCGAAGGCAAACAGGCAGATCTTAAAGAGAGCATCGAGAGCCTCGTCCAGGGCCTGCTCATGGCGCTCATTCTCATCTATGCCCTGCTGGCAATCCCCTTTCGAAGCTATTTTCAGCCCCTCATCATCATGGTCTGCATCCCCTTCGGCATCATCGGCGCGGTGATCGGGCATATGCTCATGGGCTACTCCCTCTCCGTCATGAGCCTCTTCGGCATCGTGGCCCTCTCCGGGGTGGTGGTGAACGACTCCCTGGTCTTCATCGATTTTTCAAACCGGAAACGCGATGAGGGCATGAGCGTTGCCGACGCAGTCAAGGCATCGGGCATCCAGAGGTTCCGTCCCATCCTGCTCACCACCATCACCACCTTCGGCGGGCTGGCCCCCATGATCTTTGAAACCTCCCGTCAGGCGAGGTTTCTCATCCCCATGGCCATCTCTCTCGGCTTCGGGATCGTCTTTGCCACCGTGATTACCCTGCTCCTCGTGCCCTGTCTTTACATGGTCCTTGAAGACATAAAAAGCCTCTTCGGCCACCCCGAGACCCCCGTCGATCTCACAACCGAAGAGGTGCCGCGACTATAAAATCCCCCCTGCCAAGGTCAACGCGTTGTGTTGTCTAAAAAGCATCTATGATGACGATATCGGCGGTGGCATTTTGTTTGTGCCGCCGCTGTTTCAGGATTTCAAGAAAACACGTTTCTCCGTTTCACTCCCAAAAGGATCCCATTTTAACAATGAATCGAAATACCCGATCTGTCCTGTCCCGAGGCCTCTGCTCTACGTGCCTGCTTTTTACTCTCCTTGCTTCAAACGCCCACGCCCGCAATACAGCGGAAAAAAACGAACCCGGCCTGGCCGGTAACATTAAACTGATGGTTGGGGTGACTCACTCCACCCCCGCCCTGGGTGCGGTCAGCGATGAAAATAAAACCATCGAGAACTTCACCCAGGATGCGGACTCGGAAACAACCCTGTTCCCCATCGCCCTGTGGAAGCTCGCATACACCTTTGGTAACCGCCGAACAGCACTGTATGCCGGCACCCCGGACACCAACATCGTCAAAGGGACCTATATCATGGAAGTCGGGGCCCGCCATCAGGTCGACAACGGAACCACCGTCAGCCTCTCATGGATCCCGGACATCCCCTTGCTGGACAATGAGGTGTGGAAAGACCCCTTCCTGACCGGCAGCGACCGGGAAGAGACCGAACGGGACGCCCAGGCCTTCCGACTCAAGGCGGAGACGATCTATGGGACCCCCTTCTACGCGTCTTTTGCCATAGGCTATACGGACATTGAAGAGGAAGAGTCCGGGCAATCCCTTACCAGCGACCCGGTCGACTTAGACGCACTGAGGCGATCAAGCGACGCGTACCAGTTGGAAACCGGAATCCGCATGCCTCTGAACAGAGCCCTGATTGCAGGGGCTGCTCTCACCTACCTGCGCAATGAGGCAGACGGAGAGGCAAACTGCTTTGACGATGTCGGCGGAAAGGTGGCCCTTGTCTTCCGTCATCCCGACTTCCAGGCTTTTACAAACCTCTCCGCCGACCTGGGAACCTATGATGCAAGCCACCCCGTCTTTGATGAAACCCGTGAGGACCGAGGCTACAGCGCATCCATGGGCATGGAAGTCCCCTTTGACTGGAATACGCTCAGGCTCTCTTTCTCCCTCATTATGAGGTACTCCCGCACCGATTCCAGCATCAATTTCTATGACAGCGATAGCACCATGGTTGGAGTCGGCACCACCTGCCGTTTTTAAGAGCAGTAAATAAACTATTCAGATCCTGAAAAGCAGCCTCCGGCGGCAAGGTGTACCACCTTGAAAGCAGGTTGCGGATGCGCTTTGCCCCTCGTTCCTCGGGGCAAATCACATCCGCCTTTGAATCGAGAATTTCCAGGGTTTATATATAAAAACCTGTTTGTAAACGTTTCAGAAGCTTGGCCTCCGGCAGGCGCGCCGGGGGCATTCCTTTTGACTGCTTTATACAACTTGTTGATGCGCACGCCCCACCGACGACAGCAAACCAACACCCGTAAGCTGGCGTATATGCCGTTCCCCCTTTGACAAATCGATATCAGCTCAACTATTGTAAAAAAAGGTCACACAGACCTGCACCGCCCCACTCCGGCATCACGTGGTCGTAGTCCCTGTGCATATCGACTGAAATGGACATACACCATCCGGACCACCCGTCACTCGCCAGGATATCATGCAGACAACCTCCTTTGCCCCTCCTGAACAAACCTCCATCATGAGCATCAACCTCCGCTTCGGCCTTGCCGACGATGGGGTGAATGCCTGGGAGCATCGCTGCAAAGCCTTCGAACCTCTCTTTGAAGCGACCCGCCCCGACTTCATTGCCATGCAGGAGGCCAACAACTTCCAAACCCGATACCTTGCCCAGCTTCTGCGGGACTACCGGTTTGTCGGCGTTCGAAACCCGTCCCCGGACAAGTGGCAGAATAACCTGATATTTTACCGCAAGGAGTGGACCTGCCTCAGGCACACCCACTTTTTTTTAAGTGAAACGCCCCATCTGATGAGCAAGCTACCGGGAAGCAAATGGCCCAGACAATGTGTCATAGGACTGTTTGCCAAGGGAGAGAAACGCGTCATCTGCGTCACCACCCACTTTGACTTTGATGAGGAGGTACAAAATAAAAGCGCGGAGCTGGTTCTGGGTTTTCTAAAGGAGTTCCCGGAGGATGTGCCCGTCATCATCACGGGAGATTTCAACGCCCAACCCAACAGCCCCGCCCATCAAACGTTTCAATGCGGCGGGTTCAGGGACAGCTTTACCGGGAGCCACTCCTCCACCTTCCACGGGTTTACCGGAGAGGACTTAGGGGGCCATATTGACTGGATTCTCTACAAGGGGGATCTTGAAGTTGCGGAGGCAAACGTGATCAAAAAAAGCTTCGACGGCATCTACCCGTCCGATCACTTCCCGGTCATAAGCTACTTCAGAAGCATCGGAGTATGACTGCCGGCGGTTTGCAGGTGAACGTCGGGTGTCATTCCAAGAAGGGGATGCACGCGACGTCGGCCAGAGTGGCGCCAGGGCGGCACCACCAAATAAAAAAACCGCCGAAACCGGCGGTTTTGCAGTCAGCTAAAACGGGAAGAAGGAGGAAGAGCAAATATAGCCTCGTTGGGCTTTAACCTCTTTACGACTCATTAGGTAGGATGGTCAGGCAGGACTCTCCTCCCTCTTCTCAATCCCGTTTTTAAACCTGTTCTATGGCAACCGGAATGAATGCGTGTTCCGGTTTATTTTTTGTTTTGGGGGGAAGGGTTGCAGGTCTTATCCGTATCAGATTCAGCTCAGCTCAGTATCAAAACCCTGCGAGGTCCGCTCCGCTTCAACGTAAAATCCTCCCCCCAAGACGGCCATCCGGATCGACCGGGTGTATTCAGATCAGATCAAACTCGCCCAGAATCCAACGTAAGAACAACAACTGGTACTTCAGCTCAGCACAACGTCGATCAGGCAATCCGGTAAGTCATCGCTTCCCGATACATCTCAGAGTGGGAATGCGCAACAGCAATAAGCCCCCTTTTTCCAAAGTGATTTATACAGACTGCCGAACAAAATCAACCCCCAATGATAGGGTACGTATTAGGTATACATAATACCCAATACGTTGAAACCCCTTGATCCATGGGTTATCCAGCAATTCTGAAGGCTTTCAACTCTACGCCAAACCGCTCAACAACGGCAACCATACCCAAAAGTGACCATCGGTTACTTATTCGGTTGGGGGCAATAGGGAATGCTTGCGCCTTACGTCGACTGCATTCGGTAAGCCAACGCCTTCGAAGAAGACAAAAGCTGACTAAAAAAACGTTTATCAAATTTTTCAGAAACTTGTCACCCGGCAGGGGCACCGGAGGCAACGATGGGCTGAACAGTTACCATAGTCTTTATGCGTGCAAAACCATCGTTACAAAATATCCGGTGCAGATGCCGACAGAAGGGTTCTCAGGTTGGTTTTGGAGTTGGTAATCCCCAATTTTCTGCGGATATTCTTTCGGTGGGTCTCAATGGTTTTCACAGAAAGGGAGAGAATATCTGCGATCTCTTTGTTTGTCTTTCCCTCCCGGATCAGGTTGGCAATCTCGATCTCGGACGGGGTCAGCTGCAACTGGTAGGAAGGGGCCGTCTTCACCAAAGGCCGTGCAATGGTATTTAGATTGCTCTCCACAACTTCAAGGTACGCCATCTGGCGATCTCCCAACCGTGATCCTTTCAACTTCCCAATCCACGGGTGAATCATCTCACGAATGGTGAAATGAATTTCCTCTTCCAGCGCCCTTTTGTCCTTGCTCCTTTTTTTGAGCAGCACCTCAAGGGCCGTGTTCATCTCTTCAAGACCGGCGGTCTTTCGTTCCAGCTCCTTCTCCCGGTTCCGAAGCGCCTCTTCAACAAGGCTCACCCGGGTGACATCCCTGACAAAGGCCACCACGCCCTCTCCTTCGCAACACCGCATCATCCGCGCTTCATAATGTCGTTCCTCGCCTTCCAATACCAACGCGTAATGAAGGGTCTCACGCTCACCGGAACTTATGGCCCGATTGGAGGCGATGGTGATACGCCGGGCGAGTTCCTCGGGGAGCACCTCATAGACACTCTTCCCCATGAAGCCTTCCGGCGAGCGATAGAGGGCCATCCCCATGGAAGAGTAATCCATGAAAATCCCCTCACGCGAAAGGGTGAACATCAAATCGGGTAACCCCTTGATAAGCTGACTGCTCTCCTCAAGCTGTTGTTTCAGGCGCCGGTTCTCCCGCCTCAATTCTTCGAGTTCATCCGTGGGGGCCATGATATCTCCTGTCTCCTAAACAAACATCGTAACGATAAACCCGGCAGTTGAATGCGTGGCGATGAAGGGATGCCATCACCTTGCTCAATCGGCCATCGCCACAACCTGAGGATGCATATATCAAGTTGCCGGATTAATAATCAGGTTCCCACCCCGTTCGCGTGGTGTTTTTCTCTACAGTGGCTTTGCCGCCCGTTGCCTGATTTTGTATTAGCTGGGTTTGACAAACAGGTGTTGATTGACTCCATGAAAATCTCCGCAACAGCACGCCCCCCAGGAACAAGGGGTGGACGCTTTCGAAGCCTGGGTCCAGAGGGTCCCCCCCCTGACCGTCGGAGACTCTTTTGTTCATGAACCTTCCCATCGAAGGCAAGTTGGGCCTCCTGATCCACCGCTCTTTATGTAAGCAAGGCCGCCTGCGCTGTCAAGCAGTGAACAAAGGCAAAAAACCCGCATCGGCTCATGATCGCCGATGCGGGTTTTTATTTATTCTATGAATGAGCATTTCCGGTATCAGAAAGGAAGCACCCGATCCCTGCAGCATCACCTGGGGTGACGGAGGTTTCTCACACGCTGGTCCCAGTTCCAGACGCTCATCATCCCGCCCATCATCATGGTATCCACGTTGTGGACAAACATGCTCTTGTCATTGACGCTCCCAGCCACCTCCACCTCTTTGTTCACAAGCTTCTGCTTGGCGCCTCGGTTCATGTTTGAGAGAAAGTAGGTTTCACCGTTGTCGGCCACGAGGACAAAATCCCGTTCCAGGGAAACCTTGGGATCCACTGCGCTGTCGGCACATGCTGTTCCATTGATAACACAGGCGGCTCCCTTGATCGTTCCTGTCACCGTCATCGTTTCGGAAAAAGCGGGAGATGCGGTAAAGACTGCCAGAAGTGGCAGTACCAGTAAAAGCACGTAAACTCTTCTGTCCATGATCTGTCTCCTTTTTGTGGGATCGTTTCACATACATGAACGGAGCGTCGGGGTACACGCTGTCCGCGGGTTGGTCAGAAATGCTGCGAATGCCTTAGTGACAAGCCCAAAAGACTTAAGACGTCCTTCCGGGGAACGTAATGTCTCAATCATTGCGATGCTTCTTTCTCAAGTCACTTTGACATCATTACTCGCATTATTATCGATAAATATCTTTATGTCAATTATTCTCAGAAGATAAATACCTCGTAAGCCATAGAGAAACCCCTTCTTTTCATTTCTCATGTATGGTGGTATAGCCCTCTCGTTACATGCTGTGCGGTTCTCTGCATAAGGATTCCCCCCACCACCACACAAGGGGTGGGATCCCCCTGTTTTTTTTCTAACGTATTTAGGTATTAGGCTTCAGTTATGAGTGTATTTGAAATCGTCATGTTGATCTGCTTCGGATTCGCCTGGCCCGCCTCCATCTGGAAATCGTGGACATCGCGGAACAACGCGGGAAAAAGCCTCCAATTTCTCGGTATCATTCTCGTCGGATATGCTGCCGGCATCACCCACAAACTGCTCTACAGCAATGATGCCGTCATCATCCTGTACTGCATCAACGCCGTTATGGTGACCACCGACATTGCTCTCTGGTTCCGAAACGGCAAGCTGATGAAAGAGGACGCAGCCGGACAGGACTTCGCCTCTCACCAGGGCGTCCATGGGTAGTCGTTATGAACCCGGCAACTATTGACCCAACACGTGCCAATATGGAACCGACTGATTTCTTCATATAAAATCGTCGCACAACAGCCATGCGTTTAACCGCCGGGTTACTAAGACATCAGGGGAGCCCCACAAAGGGCACCCCGACCTCCTTCCACCCCCGCCTCGCCCACCCCGGCCCATATTTTTCTATACATCCCCCACATTTTTGGCTATTGATTATCGCTTGACGCACTAACATTGTTTTTATTGCAAGTGACACGTACAACCCAACACCCGGCGTACACCACACAAACAAGCAATTTTCAATCAACAAAACCGGGACCACAGTTCGTACGCCATACTTGAGGAGTCGCACCCCATAAGAATTCCATCTAATGAACATATCAACTTGCAACAGGAGGGAAATGTGGAAATGCAAAACGTCGTTATGGTCAGTGCCTGCCGAACCGCCATCGGCAAATTCCAGGGAGCCCTGAAAAACGTCTCAGCACGCGAGCTTGCCGTCCACGTAGGCAAGGAGGCCGCTGCCCGTGCCGGCATCGATGTGGAGACAATCGATGAACTGGTCCTGGCCCAGTGCCTTCCCGGCATGCAGGGGTCCCTTCCCGCCCGCCAGGTCTCCAAGCGTATCGGGTTTTCCGATGCCAGCAGCGCCGTCTCCATCAATCAGAACTGCGGTTCAGGCATGCGCGCCGTAGAGATTGCCGCCCACAGCATCATGGTGGGCAAAAATGACATCGTCATGACCGTTGGTGCCGAAAGCATGACCAACGCACCGTACATGCTCCCTAAAGCAAGATCCGGCTACAGAATGGGAACAGGTACCATCGAGGATTCCCTGCTGACGGATGCCCTGGTGGATGAACTTGCAGGCGGCCACATGGGAACCACCGCTGAAAACGTGGCCGATAAATACGGCATCACCCGGGAAGAGTGTGACGAACTGGCCCTGATGAGCCACACCCGAGCCCTTGACGCCATCGAAGCAGGCCACTTCAAACGGGAGATCACCCCCTTTGAGATTGTCACCCGAAAAGGCACCACCGTCTTTGACACCGACGAGCACCCCATCCCGAACAGCACCATGGAGAGCCTTGGAAAGCTGAGGCCTGCCTTC
The DNA here is from genome assembly GCA_942491485.1 of Desulfolunaceae bacterium. Taxonomy (GTDB): domain Bacteria; phylum Desulfobacterota; class Desulfobacteria; order Desulfobacterales; family Desulfolunaceae; genus Desulfoluna. Next base: position 510,255 of record CALOAX010000002.1, read on the forward strand.
AAAAAAGAGGGGGTGGTCACCGCCGCAAACGCCTCCGGCATCAATGACGGGGCCGCTGCCGCCATCTTCATGAGCGAGGCCAAGGCCAAAGAGCTGGGCATCAAGCCCCTCATGAAACTGGTCAACACCGCCTGTGCCGGTGTTGATCCGCTGCTCATGGGCCTCGGGCCTGCCGTTGCCATTCCCAAAGCATTGAACGGCACCGGTTACAGCTTCGACGATGTGGAGTACTGGGAGGTCAATGAAGCCTTTGCCGCCCAATTCCTTGGCGTGGGGCGCATGCTGAAAGAGGACTACGGCATGGACCTTTCCATGGACAAGACCAACCACAACGGCTCCGGCATCGCCCTGGGCCACCCCGTTGGCTGCACAGCCCTTCGCATCATCGTCAGCCTCTATTACGAGATGGAGCGCCTGAACCTTAACGTCGGCGGTGCATCCCTCTGCGTGGGGACCGGCCCTGCCATCGCCTCCCTCTGGACAAGGGACGTGTAAGGCCGTATAACGGTTTCAGAAAGCATGAATTGATACGCTGGCAAAACATCGGTATCAAAAGTGCCTCCGGCAGCCCTGCCGGAGGCCAAACATCTGCCCTTATTTCATTACGTCAGGGTTTGACAAACAGAGCTTGGTTTGGTTGTTTGTCTTGACCGCTCATCGGGCTTATTTCAGTGGGTTCGCCCCTCGAATTCAGAGGAAGAAGAGCTCACAGGTTGCCCCCTGCCGCCACACACTGCATAGCGCCATACCCCTCGTCAATGCAGATGCGAAGTGGCTCGAGTTACGACACCGATATGCATTTGCCACCCGCTTTCAAGGTGTTTTTTTAGCCAAAGTGGCTTCGCCACCCTTGACCCTATTCATCACCTGGAGCCGCCCGTGAAATCCTTTACCCTCTGGTTTGCCTCTTTATTTATTAAAGACCATACCCATACATCCGACCCCGAAGTGCGTGCAGCTTACGGCGCATTCGAAGGGTGGGTGAGCATCATCGGCAATACCCTTTTGTTTGCCGTCAAGCTCGCCATCGGCCTTACCGTGAACAGCGCGGCCCTCATCGCCGATGCCGTGCACACCCTCGCCGACTCGGCCACCTCCGCCGTGGTCATCGTTGGCTTTAAGATGGCACGGAAGCCCTCCGACAACGAACACCCCTTCGGCCATGGACGCATCGAACCCGTGGCGACCCTCATCATCTCCATCCTTCTTTTTGTGGCAGGGTTTGAACTCCTCAAGCACAGCGTGACATCCATCCTCCACCCCACCGTGGCAACGGCCGGCTACGGCGCCATCGCCATCATATCCGCCACCGTCATCGCAAAAGAGCTCATGGCACGTTTCTCCTTTATCCTGGGAGACCTCATTGATTCCGACACCCTGAAGGCCGACGCCCTTCACCACCGCAGTGACGTCTTCGCCACGATTCTCGTGGTGGTGGCCCTGATCGCATCGCGCTTCGGCTACGGCCAGGTGGATGGCATCATGGGCATCGGGGTCTCCGTAGTCATCTTCGCCTCGGCCTGGTCCATTGCCCGGGAAGCCGTCAACCCCCTCATCGGCGAAGCACCGCCAAAAAACCTCCTTGATGACATCGAAGGAGCCTGCCGCTCTGTCACCGGAGTCCTCGGCGTCCACGACATCGTGGTGCACAATTACGGGGAGAACCGCATCGTGTCCCTTCATATTGAGGTGCCCCACCACCTCTCCGCCACCGCCGTTCACGAGATTGCCGAAGATACAGAAGAGTCCGTGGGCCGGATTACTGGCGGCATGGTAGTTGTCCACATGGACCCCATCAACCGGGATCACCCCCACTACGAAGAGGTACTCGAAAACGTCCGGGATATCATCGCCGAGGATCCTCGGATCCTCACCTTCCACGACCTGCGTATCGTGGGGGAAACCCTTGACCGGGGCACCATCCTCTTTCACATCACTTTAAATAACGACAACAGCACCACCGATCACCAAACGGTGATTAGCGACACCCGAAAAAAAATTGAGGAGCGATTCCCACACCTTGACCTCCTGATCAAAATCGCCCCCATGTACAGCTACAACCCATAAAAAAGCCTCCGGCGGCCCTGCCGGGGGCTAAGCTGTTGCCTTATCTATAAAGTGGGGTTTAACAAACAGGTCTTAAAAAAAATCCTTGAACGAATTCCGTTTTAGAAGCGGATGTGATTTGCCCCGAGAAACGAGGGAAAAATCACATCCGCTACCTGCTTTCAAGGTGGCACACCTTGCCGCCGGAGGCTGCTTTTTTCGAGCTGAATAGTTACCAACAAAGGAGATATTACCGATGACCACCATACCCGAACGAAACGATATACCGGATGCCCACAAATGGGACCTCTCCCCCATGTTCAAAGACGACGCTGCGTGGGAGGTTCTGTTCAAAGAGACAGAGAAAAAGATCTCCGGGTACAAAACCTATCAGGGACGCCTTGGCGAGTCTGCGACGGTACTCCGTGAGGCCATTGATTTTGATCTTTCGGTGAACCGGTCTCTGGAACTTCTCTACACTTACGCCCACCTCAGAAATGATGAAGACAAGACCAACACCGCCTATGACGGGCTTTATCAGAAAGCGGTCAACCTGTACGCCCGCATAGCCCAGGCGTCGAGTTTCTTCACCCCCGAGGTACAGGCCATCGATGAATCCGTGATGCAGCGATTTCTTGACGACAAGCAGCTTGCCGACCAGCGGTTTTTCATGGAAAAGATCCTGCGCTACAAACCCCACACCCGCAGCGAAGAGGTGGAAGAACTTCTGGCCATGTCGGCTGAATCCATGGGAGCCCCCTCCCGCATCTTCAGTCAGCTGGACAATGCCGACCTTCGTTTCGGCACCGTTACGGACGACAAAGGGCTGGACCACGAGCTCTCCCACGGCAACTTCATCGCCTTTCTCATGAATCAGGACCGAGGGGTGCGAAAAGCTGCGTTCACTACCTACTACGAGGCCTACGAAAGCCACAAACATACCATTGGTGCGTCCCTCTCCTCCTCCATCAAGAAAGACCTTTTCATCTCCCGGGCCAAACGATTTGACTCCACACTCAGCCGGGCCCTCTTTTCCGATGATGTCCACGAGAGTGTCTACACCAACCTCATTGACAGCGTCAGGGGCGGGCTCACCCCTCTCTTCGACTATCTGAAGCTGCGTAAAACAAAGATGGGTCTGGAAAAACTGCACTTCTACGACACCTACGTGCCCATGGCCTCCGATGTGGATTTCTTCATGGACTATGATGAGGCGGTGGAGGTCACCCTTGACGCCATGGCGCCCCTGGGGGAGGCGTATGTAAACACCCTTAGAAAAGGGCTTATGGGGGGATGGGTGGATCGATACGAAAACCGGGGAAAACGAAGCGGCGCCTACTCATCGGGCTGCTACGACTCCAACCCTTACATCCTCCTGAACCACGACCCCAAAAGCATCAACAGCCTCTTCACCCTTGCCCATGAAGCGGGTCACTCCATGCACTCCCACTACTCCAGAACAACGCAGCCCTACATCTACGGTGACTACACCATCTTCGTCGCCGAAGTGGCCTCCACCTTGAATGAGGCCCTTCTGGGGCGGCACCTCCTGGAAAAATACCGGGGGGATAAAAAGATGGAGACCTACATCATCAACCGGGAAATCGACAACATCCGCGGGACCCTCTTCCGCCAGACCATGTTTGCCGAATTTGAGATGCGCATCCATGGCATGGCCGCCGAAAACAAACCCGTCACCATTGAAACCCTCACCGAACTCTACGGAAGCCTGCTTGCCGACTACTTCGGCGAGACCTTAGAGATTGACGACGTACTGAAGCTGGAGTGCCTTCGCATCCCCCACTTCTACTCCTCCTTCTACGTCTACAAATACGCAACCGGTATCTCCGCCGCCCTTGATATTGCCGGGCGAATCCTCAAAGGCGAGGACGGTGCCATTTCCAGCTACCTTAAATTCCTCACCCTCGGAGGCAGCCAGTTCCCCGTTGATGAATTGAGAACTGCTGGCGTCGACATGACGCGCCCTGAACCGGTAAACAACACAATCACCCACTTCGGAAACCTGGTTAAACGACTGGAAACCCTTCTTTCATAGCCGTCACAAACCGGCACAAGGCGGCGGGGTACCCCCCTTCCGCCTTATGAACAGGTTCCCCCTCGCATCAACTTAATTTTTCAGGTATACTCAAAAACATCCGGTCGTCAGTTGTCACCTGTTTTTCTCCCGGCACATGCGTCATCCTCCCCCCCGGAACCCGCGTGCCGCCTGCTTCTCGTCATCACACCGGCTGCCACCCACTCACTATCAGGAGGTAGAGTATGACTGCCAACAACCAGGACCGCCGCTACAACCGATCTCAGAAAAAACAGGAATCCCTCACGAATCTTCTCGACTACGCAAAAATATATGGTGGGTTTGAGCATGCCGTTATCATTCACAACGAAAAAATCGTAGCCCGATCGACCCACACGGACCAGGCGCCCCGAATGAAGGACATCGCTCTCATCCTTGACAAATCAGCCGGTTACCTCGCCAAGGCGGCATCCTTTCCCGACATCGAAACCATCGTGGCCCAAACGGCCCGGGGCGACAGCGTGGCCTGCTACTATTTTAAATATACCGACGGAAGCCGCTGCGCGGTTGCCGTCTTATCCAAGACGCGAATCCCGCCTTCGGCTGACAAGATTTTTGCAAGAACTGCCAGCGGCTATGAACGCATCATACGCACAGCGGTGGGCTGAGCAGCATGTCTGCCCCGCAATGCTTCTCTGCCGGAGCCCTTTACAGCACTGCCGACCTTGCCACACGATTAAAGGACTATGGGCCTTAGAAGAATTGAATTGTACGTTTCGATGTAACCAGCAACATATACACGACTCCATAAAACGTTGAATAGAACGGCATTGTGGAAACGGCCGGAAAAAGTTGTTGTATCATTATTTCCGACCGAGGCCCTCCCCCCCTCCAGCTGTGCCCCCTCAAACACAGCAAAGTGTTTCTTCTCCCCACGAATAAGAAGACAACCCCCTGGTATCACCCTCACTTTTTCTGAGATTCCCTCTTGAATACACTAGCTGTAGTATGCTTTAAAGGAGGTCACTCATTACCAAATCAAGATACATGTGTAATAAAGCAGCATCCAAAGAGCCTCGCAGCATTTGATTTGCTCTACTATCAAGTAGCAGCCAAGCACTATTAAATATCATCAAGACTCATCCCGTTTTTTTGCGAGGCCACCGGACAAATCGAACTCAGACATGTGCGATATTAGCGATTCTATTATCATTTGAGCCCGGACATCAAAGCCACGGCTGCAGCACCCCGACGCAAAAAACAACGTTCGCGTCAACCATGCATGTTCGTTACGGGCAGGGGGACTTCATGACAGAGGTAAAACAGGAACGCCGTACCAATCGATCCACAAACCAACGAGAGGCCCTGAGCAACTTATTAGATTATGCGCGGCTCAAAGGGGGATTCGATCACATCTTTATCGTCGATGATGATGGAGAGTTGGTTGCCCACTCCAATCCCATGGGTGATGCCGCGACCCTGGCCCCCATGGCCTGGGTGCTCCAAAAAGCTGCCGGAACCCTTCCCGGCCCCGTCTCCTTCGAAAAAGCCGAAACCGTTGTGATTCAGGTCTCAGAAGGAAAAAGCCTGGCCTGTCATTACATCAGGGGCAAATTTAACGGAGCCATTCTCGCCACAGTCGAAGGAAAAATGCCGTCCTCCACTGAAAAAATCCTTGCAGGTACCGTTGAGAGCTACCTGCGAATCCTCACAAAACGGTGACACTGACACCACCGCATGGCACCTCCTCCACCCCCCTACCATAAACAGGTATCTCCCCTGCGCCGTCATGTGCTATAGGACGACATGACGGCCTGAATCTCTAAGAGCATCCCTCATACGGCCTGAAGCCACACGTGCATCGTTTCCAGCATTAATAGGCTTATGTCAGTACCGGTTAACCAACAACAACCCTCATGCAACGATAGCAACCATGGACCATCCAACATCACTGACACCCATCGCCACCGTTCACTCCTGCTTCACAGAGAAGTTCGGGGTTCCACGTCAACCCGGAATCGTCACGGAAGCTGTCGGTACCATCGAACTTCTGGCCCCCTACAATCGCATGGAGGCGGTTCGAGAACTGGAGGGCTTCTCCCATATCTGGGTCATTTTCCTTTTTGACCGCTCAGCACGGGGGCAGTGGAAACCCACGGTGCGTCCGCCACGACTCGGCGGGAACAAAAAAGTGGGGGTCTTTGCCTCACGATCCAATTTCCGGCCCAACCCCATTGGCCTCTCCGTGGTCCGCCTCCTGGGGGTTACCGAGGACAAGGGAAAAATCCTGATTCGGGTCAAGGGCCTGGATATTCTGGACGGCACCCCGGTCCTGGATATCAAACCCTACATCCCGTATGTGGACTCCATTGAGGGAGCCACCGGAGGTTTTGCTCCGGAGAGACCCGAGCCACGCCTTACCGTGACCTTTGCTCCCGAAGTGGTAGAGACCCTTGAAACACTGTCCCCAGACATCTACCCCAACGTAAAGAAGGTGATCGAGGGGGTCGTGGGACAGGATCCCCGACCTGCCTACTACAATGAAAAAAAGAGGGATGCATCCTTCGGTTTCTGCCTCTGGGATTTAAATATCCGCTGGCAGGCCGAAGGCACCGTTGCCACAATCACGGAGATCTCCCGATGACTGACAGCTACCCATGGGACGACACCCTTGAACCGGATGAGCGCCCGGCCCGCCCCAAAAAAATCACCCTCATCGACTACGATGAGAAGCACCCCGGCAAGGCAGACATTTTCTTAAACGGGAAAAAGGCCTTCAGCATGAACGCCTTTGATGCAGGGCTCCTTGAACGCGGCTCCGTCATGGATCCCGCCGAGGTGGAAAAGCGGGCCCTCGAAGATGAAAAACAGCGCTGCTGGGCTGCGACCCTCCGACTTTTGGGTGTCCGGTCCCAAAGCCGCCTGGAGCTGAAGCGACGCCTTCTGGGGAAAAAGTTCTCTGCAACAGCAACCGAGCAGGCCCTCTCCCGCGCCGAAAAAGCCGGGTTCATCAACGATGAAACCTTCGCCAAAGAGTGGATCGAATCCCGCCAGAGAAACCAGCCCAAGGGCCGTTACCTCCTCAGGCAGGAGCTCAAACAAAAAGGCATCGACGAAGCCATCATCGACCGCCTCCTCGAAGAAGTACTGGATGAAACCGCCTCTGCACTCACCCTCCTGCGCAAAAGGGCCTGGAAGTGGAAAGGGCTGGATGACTACACCTTCAAGCAGAAGGCCTACACCTACCTTGCAGGCAAAGGATTCGCCTTTGATATCACTTCGGAAGCCGTGGATAGGTTCATCGAAGAGGAAAAGTAAGGGACGTAAAAAAGCACGCCTCCGGCGGGCAGGGGATGATCCCCTGCACCCCAGATTCGCGAATGCTCCCGGCCTTCGTTCCTCAGGCCGATCACTTTCGCTAAGGGGCTCCGCCTGCGGTGTTTAACATCGGTGGCACAGCCCACAACATCATCCCCGACCACCAGTGACAGTGCATGTCGTTATGATTAGGGATAAAGTATTACCGGCAATAATCCGGTGACTGCCCCCCTCCGCCAGAAAAACCCAACAAAAGTCACGCCATAAGGTATCATTGCCCACCGCAGGCCAACGCGCTTGCAACAGATACTGCCAACCAACAAACGTCACGCGAATGCGGAAGCGAGAAAATGAGCATAACGACACCCGCCTCGCATTCGCCATAGGGTTTCGAGGTGCCCCCCACCTCGCCTTTACCCCTATTTTCCTTGCCCTTTCGACCTATTATTGATATTCGTTCTCTTTTGATCCGGTAACATCTTTCATGGGGCAAACACATTGATTGATGATTCGTAAAAATAAGGAAAGAATGCGCAGCTGGTGTGAACCACAGACCAGCGCGAGTCAAAGACTGACGCCGCCCAGCCTGGCGTTCTCCTCTGCCTTTTTTTCACATGAGTCGGTCCCCAGCCCCTGAAAATGGTACGATCGTATAAGATTTTGGGTGTGATGCGACGCAGAGTCGCCGCATGTGACGGGCCCAATCCCCCTCACGGCGCTTAACACTGCTTCGCTTTAAGTGATTTTCTCGGTCCAAGGGGGCAGCAATGGAATTTGAAAGTGTTCTGGAGGTTCAGGAGAGGCTCGAATCTCAAAAGTATATCTCGTCCAAGGAGATATCAACGGTAGTCTACCTGGCCGTGGCCATGGAAAAACCCATCCTGGTGGAAGGCCCTGCCGGCGTCGGCAAAACCGAACTGGCCAAAAGCATCTCCAAGGCCCTCGGCAGACCCCTCATCCGCATGCAGTGCTACGAAGGCCTTGACGAATCCAAATCCCTCTACGAGTGGGAATACGCCAAGCAGCTTCTCTACACCCAGATGCTCAAAGAGAAAATCAATGACATCGTCTCGGAGACCGCTTCCCTTGCCGATGCCGTGGATGAGATCGCAAACCACGAAGATGCCTTCTTCTCCGAAAAATTCATCCAGACCCGACCCCTTCTCACCGCCATAAAATCCCCAGAGCCTGTGGTGCTCTTAATCGACGAGATCGACAAATCCGACCCCGAGTTCGAAGCCTTTCTCCTGGAGCTCTTGAGTGACTTTCAGATATCCATTCCCGAGATCGGCACCATGACCGCCGAAACCAAGCCCATTGTCTTTCTCACCTCCAACAACTACCGGGACATGAGCGACGCCCTCAAAAGGCGGTGCATCCACCTCTTCATCGACTACCCGAACATCGAAACCGAGATGGACATCGTCCGCATCAAACTCCCGGAAATCGATGAGGCGCTCCTGAAAAAGATCGTCACCATCGTGGCCCGCATGAGAGACATGGACCTGAAGAAAAAACCGTGCATCTCCGAGACCATCGACTGGGCCACCGCCCTGCTGACGCTTCAGATAGAAGACCTGTCGCCTGAGATCATTGCCACCACCTTAAACCCGCTCCTTAAATACAAAGCGGACTGCGAGTTGGTGAAACGAAACATCTCCGACCTGTTGGCCAGTTAAAGAAAAAAGCTGCCTCCGGCGGCAAGGTGTGCAACCTTGAAAGCAGATTGCAGATGCGCTTTGCCCCCTCGTTCCTCGGGTCAAATCACATCTGCCCTTAAAGCGGACATCGCTCAAGGATAGCTTTTAAAGACCTGTTTGTTCAACTTTCTAAAAGTTTAGCCGCCGGAGGCGACGTTGAGCTGAATAGTTGCAACCGAATACCGACTATATTACGGGTCCCACATGCCAAGGCGGCGAGGTTACGGCGAGGTGTATGCATGCACCGCCATTCAGCGTAACGCGTATGCTTGATTCTACGTTATCCCGCCGGGTACTTGCCTGAGGAACGAAGGCAACCACCCGGCAACCGAAAAGTTTGCGGGAGCCATTTTCAAAAAGCGACCCGCCGGAGGCACACCACCATGGTTAATTTGACATTACGCTTTGTGAACTGTTGTCGGGCAGCGGATTTAAGGGTCTCCACTGCCGAAGTGCTGGACGCTGTCCAGCAGCTGGCCCTGGTGGACCCCTATGATGAGTTTCAGTTCCACACAGTACTCCGCACCAACTTTGCCAAGAGCCATCGGGATCAAGATCGGTTCGAGCAGCTTTACAAGCTCTTCTTCCATGAGATGAAAAGCGACCTCACAGGGGCAGAGATCACCCCGGAGAGCGAAGGGTTCGATGAGGTCATCGCCCAGATGGCCGAGGAGCTCGAAACAGACGGGGATGCCATGAAACAGGCCCTCCTCGACTTCATGGCTGGCAAACCCCTGGGGTATCTTGACCTCATCAACAAGCTACACAAGCAGGAAGAGCAGGCGGCAACAGGGCTTAAATCCAACATGACTCAGCTCTCCAGCCGCTTGGAAGTCATGCTCAAAATCAACGACATGAAGCAAAAGGTGCTCCAGTTCACGGGGGGCAACCATGCCATGGTGGATGATTCGATAAAAGCCCGCATTGAGGACGAATTCTCCCGCCGCCTGGAAAGTGCCTACGACCTCCTCACCAAAGAGCCGAAGACCAAAAACTCCGGGCTGAAACAGGTGGCGCACAGCGACGAGCACTACACCGAAATCGGCCAGATCCCCTTCTCCTCCCTCTCCGGTGAAGAGATCGAAGAGGTGCGGGATGTTATCCGGCAGCTGGTAAAAAAACTCGAGGAGATTGCCACGCTTCGATATTCCGTGGCGAAAAAAGGGGACATTGACGTCAAGAAGACCCTGCGTCGGGCGGGAAAGTACCTGGGCATTCCCATCGAGATCGTCCGAAAGGACAAACCCCTGAGAAAGGGCAAGATCGTCGTCATCTGCGACGTCTCAGGGTCCGTCTGGGCCACGGCCCGATTCATGCTCAACATCCTCTACGCCCTGCAGGAGTGCTTCAGCAAGGTCAAGAGCTTCATCTTTGTCTCGGAACTGGCCGAAGTCACCGACTACTTTATTGAAAAGGAAGTCAACGACGCCATCGAAGCCATCATGAAGGACGCCCCCATCAACTACTACGCCCAGACCGACTATGGCATGGCCTTCCAGACCTTCAAAAACGACCACCTGCCAGACCTGGACAAAAAAACCACCCTTATCATCATCGGCGACGCCCGCTCCAACTACCAGAACCCCCAGGATCACATCCTGCGCCAGCTCCGGGACAAATGCCGCCGCATCATCTGGCTCAACCCCGAGCAGGAACGACACTGGACCGAGGGCGATTCCGAAATGTACACATATAAAGCCCACTGCCATGAAGTCCGCGCCTGCGGCAACTTAAATCAGCTCATCGATTTTATTCAGGAGTTGGTGTTGTAAAGGAATCACCCGATCGAGTCTGTTCTCTGCGTAGACGCTCACGCACCCGCCAGCCATGGGGACTTCACCGGAATAGTTGTAGACGAAAATGCGGTAGGTGGAGGCAGCATCAACGCGGTCGAGGGTCAGGGTCTCGGGGCCAAGGCCGTCCATATCATCGCGGTCGAGGCGGGCAAGATCCGGAATAGACCGCATATGACGGTAGGAAATATGGAGGGTGTCGTCTTTGAGCAGGTGAAGATTGAGGTCGGCAGGCTTTTCGTCCCATTGGAGGACAAATCGGTAACTTTCCGGAGGAAGATCCTTGGAGACGAGGTACCGTTTGGACCGAATGGTTCCGGCCTGAACAGAAATGCTGGTTTCAAGGGGAATGTACCCGTCTTTTTTAAGACGAATACCAATGATTCCCTCCCCCATTGCATCGACAATCCGCTCGGGCATTACGATGTAGCCTTTTGCACCAGTGGTGACGGTCCGCTCCCTGTCGGGAAGAGCAAGAACCACCTCTGCCCCCCTGATGGGCTCGCAGCTCACCGCGTCTTTAAACGAGAAGACAATGGCCCCTTCCATCTCGGAGAACCCTTCCACGTCATGGCGTTCCCGGTCATCCCAGCAGGAGCACTCCGCAGCAACAGCATTTCCGCTTACCCAAAAAAACAAACACAGCAATAAAGCACACCAGAATGCCTGCCTCATATCCCCCCATCAAAAACAATTTAATCATGCCGTTAAATCCGCTCCTCCCTGCTTACTCCGGGTCAGGTATCATCGCACCTACCCGCCCCCCCTTCGCGCCATGCAACATCAGCTCTTTCATACAACAACACGCTGGACTTTCACAGTGATACCTGTCACATTTCAACCACATACACACCACAAAGAGAACATAATCTCTTTGTGTGCTTGGCGACGGGGATTTCATGCTTTGTTTCGGGCTTCCACTTCGACCGTGTCTTTTAAACGTGACGAACCGCGGCTGCCCCTCTTCCTGTCACCCACTCCCCAGTGCCTGAAAACCGGCTTTTTCCCTTTTTAGATGCAGCCACTGCGCCCCCCAAAACAAGGAACCTGAAACGACAATCAACCACATGTCATATTGGTATTGAAGAACCCATCAAATAGGTATATATTCCCATCCCATGTATACGTATCAAAAACAGAATCTCTATTATGCACAGGTACTTCCCGGTATTGAGGAGGAGCTGACGCGTGAGCTTTCATGGCTCGGCGCCGAGGTAACCAAGACCGAGTTCGGAATTCTGACCTTCACCACTGATAAGGCAGGACTCTATCGCATCAACCTTCGGTCACGGCTTGCCACCCGCATCCTTGCCCCCTTGATCTCTTTTCGATGCCCTGATGCCGACAAATTATACCGCGCGACCCGTACCATGGACTGGCGAGACTTTCTCCGCCCCAACGGGTCCTTTGCCATTGTGGCCAACGTTTCAGAGACCGAAACGATCAACAACTCTCACTATGCGGCCTTGAAACTCAAGGACGCCATCTGCGATTATTTCCGAGCACGAACCGGACGCAGACCCGATGTGGACAAGAAGTCCCCGGACGTTATTTTCCACCTCCACATCCGCAAAGGGCGTGCCAGCATCAGCGTGGACACCTCCGGCGGTTCCCTGCACCGACGCGGGTACCGCACCCAGGGTGTGGCGGCCCCCATGCAGGAGACTCTGGTGGCGGCGATCCTTGCCATCTCTGAATGGGACCTGGAAACACCCCTGGTGGATCCCATGTGCGGCTCTGGAACCATTCTCTCCGAAGCCCTCATGCTCTCCTGCGGCATCCCGGCCGGCTACCTGCGCAAGAACTTCGGTCTCTTTAAGCTCCCCAACTTTAACAAGAAGCTGTGGGATGCAGAGCGTCAAAAGGCCATCAAAAAGATCCAGCCCCCTGAAGAGGGCCTGATCATGGGCAGCGATATCTGCAAAACCACCGTGGCTTCTGCCAAAGAGAACCTTGCCAACCTGCCCGGCGGAGACCAGATCCCCATCTTCCGAAAAGATTTCCGAAAACTCGAAATCAACGAAGAGAGCATCATCATCTGCAACCCCCCCTACGGCATCCGCCTCGGTAAGGAAGAGGAGATGAAGACCTTCTACAAAGAGTTCGGCGATTTTCTCAAGAACGAGTGCAAAGGGTCCACCGCTTACATCTACTTTGGTAACCGGGAGCTCATCGGAAGCCTCGGCCTGAAAGCGGAATGGAAGCGCCCCCTCATGAACGGCGGCCTGGACGGTCGACTCTGCAAATACGTGATGTATTAATGGATACGGCGCCTGCAACGCCTTGATTTAAAGGGCGCAGAACAAAACAAACGTACAAAAAAGATGCCTCCGGCGGCAAGGTGAACCATCTTGAACGCTGGTTGCCGATGCGCTTTGCCCCTCGTTCCTCGGGGCAAAACACACCGGCTTTTTCATATAAATTGTACGCTTATTTATTTCCAGTAGCCTAAACGAAGTGGACGGATGGTATGGCCAAGAAAAAGCTGGTGCGTTACGAAGAGATTCACAATTTCCCCAACGTCATCTACACAGAAATTGTGGATGCGGAAAACCGCATTGTCAGCCGGAACTGGGACGAGCGCTCCTTTGAAAAGGAGCAGGAGACCGTGATGGAGATCGGCTGCGGCAGAGGCGAGTACTGCATTGATCTCGCCCGGCGCAACCCACACAAAAACTACGTGGGCGTCGACCTCAAAGCCGACCGCCTCTACATCGGTGCCCTGAAAGCCAAGGAAGAGGGGCTCACCAACGTCATGTTCGTGAGAATCCGTGTGGAGTACCTCATCCCCTTTCTTCAGGATCAGCGCCTCTCAGAGGCCTGGATCACCTTTCCTGATCCGTACAACCGGACCATCAACGGGAGAAAGCGCCTTACGGCCGGCACCTTTCTGGACGTATACAGACAAATCGTGGAACCCGGCGCCCACCTGCACCTCAAAACCGACGACCCCACCCTCTACGAGTTCTCTTTAGAGAGCCTCAAAGAGAACGGGGCCGATATCCTCTTTCACACCAACGACCTTTACAGCGTTACGGAAGAGCTCGGGGACGCCACCGCGGTCCAGACCACCTACGAAAAACGCTACATCAAAGAAGGCCGGCTCATCAAATACATCCGGTTCTGCCTGGATTAGAAAGAGTGCCTCCGGCGGCAAGGGGATGATCCCCTTGACTCCAGATCCCAAACCATGCGAGACGCTCCGGGGGAGCGCCTCGCATGGTTTGCAGGGCAAATCTACCCCTCCCTTTAGATCGTTTTTCAACCAGTGAGAAACAACGCACCCCACTCCTCGATCATCTGACATCACCTCCCTTAAACATCTTACCGCCACACGTTTACTACACGTTGGACGATGCGCACAGCGCACCGATGGTACCCATGTGTTCACGGGCGCAGCCCGTAAGTGAATGTGGCGTGGGCGAGGAACGAGCCCAGGGAGCATTCACAAACCTGGCATGTCCACAAGGGCACCGGTTAAGGCTGAAATGCTTGAGGTGGGAAGAAACCGGATCTCTTTGTTGTGTTTTGCGCATAGTTTTTTAACGCTGCGGGCGGCATTATGACTGTTGCAGGAGACGGGGCAGACCACCATGTCACAACGGCTCACCTGGTTTTCCAGACATTTTCGGCCGCCGCTCATGGTGCCGTCGTGGTATTCGAAGTCAAGGCCTTTGGCTTCAGCCACGCGCCTGTAATGGGGCTCCATACGGGAAAGCCCGCCCACCATGAGAACCCTTCGGCTGCAGGTCTCCATCTCCGGGCAGGTGCAGCAGCCCCTTCCCTCGCACGCCATGGACCTCAAGGGAGGTGCCGGGCGACCGATGGCCAGGCTCATCAACTCATCACCTAAGGTTTGATTTTCGTTGGCAAGGTCCATGCTGCGAATCTGGAGCTTTCGCTTCTCCCGCTCCAGGCTTCGTACCTCTCGGTTCAAGGCATGACACTCCCGCTCACGTTCGAGGCGCATGGCCCTCTCCTCTTTCAGTTGTATTGCGTCTTCTCCCCCTTGTTTCACGGCATGGTCAGGCTGAACAAAAGCGGTGGGAGCTATGCTCTTTTTTTCAAGGGCACTTTCAAGTCCTTTAACCTGCGCTGCCAAGCGCTCGAGTTCCCGACCCAATCGGCGGCGCTCGCGTCTTTCTTCATCCAATGCCTCTGCCAGAGCCTTGGCCTTTTCGGCATTTTTCAACTCCTTTGCCCTTGCCTCAAACAACGCCACTGCCGTCGTATGCCCCATCATATGGGCTTCGCCGCTGACCGAAACCAGGGTCTCCACGGAGAGGTCCTTTCGCATGGCGACACAATAAAGGGCTTCGGCTGCATCCCCCCTTGCAATGGCTGACTTCAGAAGGGGCAGAAGCTGTTTCTCAGGAAGGAATGTTGTCTCTTTTACGGCATCGGCAAACTTACGTTTCAGAAAGGCGTCCACTCGGCGGGCCACAGGGGTGGCTTGCCCCACCTCTTCCATAATGTCCCGATGCACCTCCCAGGGAGCCAGACTCTTACTCCGTCGCCCGCATTTTTTTAAGAGACGACGCCCCTCTTCATCACTGATCCCGAGACCCACCACCGGGCATTTCAGGGGCGAGGGAATCTCCCAGAAGGCACCAAAAAGCACCTGTTCTTCCGTCGCCATGACAGCGGGTTTCATCTCAGTTCCATTCAACAGCCCCTCAAACATAATCCCTCCCTAATTATTTTCGCTTTGCCAAACTTTTGTGTTAAAAAAATGGGAGCGGATTTCCGCCCCCGTATACTCATTTCCATAAAGAATGTTCCCCGCCCCTATGAGGAGCGGGTATGCCCTTTTATTTACAAGTGCGGCAAACCAAAAAGGTTCTAAAACATTTTCACAACAACCTTTTCGGCATCTTCTTTTCGAAGATCCAGGTGGTATCCCACGACCTTGGCCTTGATCAACTCACCGGCCTCGTCCACCGCCTCGATTTCAATGATGTTGCCCACATCCGCTCCGGACTCCTTGAGCTGGCGGGCCACATTGCCGGTTCCGGTAATCTTCACGATGATTCCACGTTCACCGCTCCCAAGGGAAGCAAGGCTTCGGGTCTCACCCGAGGCGGGATCGAGCCCCCCTAAGTCCCGAAGACCACCGATGCACTCTTCAAGACACCCTTTGCACTCATCACGGGGGCTTTCGTTTTCACACCGGGCGGCAAACTGGTGAAGCCACTCCTTGCCGGCACGCGGGCAGAGGTCGATAAACTCCATCAGGGAGATGATACGATCCAACACGGAACGGGACACAGAGTGCTCCATTTTACAGGCTGTCTCCTCGGCCTCCTTGGTATCGATAAACAGAACCCGGATAAAAAAATCCTTGAGAGCCTCGTGGCGTCTTACGACATCCCGGGCATGCTGCTGCCCTTTGCTTGTCAGGGTGATGAGGTCGTACGGGGCGTAGTTGATATACCCCTTTTCAGCCAGGGCCCTCAGGGCACCGGTAACCGACGAGCTGTTCACGCCCGTCTTTTTGGCAATGTCCTTGGCACGGGCGGCCTGTTTTTCCGAGACAACGTGGTAGATCGCCTCAAGGTAGTCTTCCAGGCTTGCGCTGAGTTCTTCGATCTGCGACATCAGTTCTTTTTACCCCATCTTTATGGTTCAAGACCCCGATAACGGAGCGTTTACTGTTACGATAACCAAAAAGGTCTTTGTTTTACACAGGCACCTTTTTTCGTCTTACCGAATATAAACCAAGAGAGTCCAGAACTGTCAAGGCCTTTTCCGAACTATTCAAGTTCGCGAATGCTCTCTCGCCTTCGTTCCCCAGGCTCATCACAGTCACTGACGGGCTGCGCCCGACAAAATTCGTAACTATTCAGCTTGTGCCTCCGGCAGCCCTGCCAGGGGCCAAACTTTTGAAAAGTTTGACAAACAGGTTTTGAGGGCGATTATGATTCATTCGAAGGTGTTGGTTTGCCGACAGTACTCGTCTTAACGAAAAAGGCTCCCCTGTTGCCGGAACGTTTTTGCGGAGATTTTTCAATAAGCGCCCCGCCAGAGGCATAGCTGAATCATTACCGATTTTGTTTTAAAGACGGATGTGATTTGACCCGAGGAACGAGGGGCAAAGTGCATCCGCCACCAGCTTTCAAGGTGGCACACCTTGGCGCCGGAGGCGAAGAAAAGCAGCTACCTGGTCTCCAGAATTTCCACGACGTGCAGCACACGAATCGTCGAATCCGATCCCTTGAGCAGGGCTTCGATCTGAGCCATGCATCCCGGGCAGGTGGTGACCACCACATCGGCTCCGGTGGCCTCGATACGGGCAAGGCAGCTCTCGCCAATGGAAAGAGAGAGGTCCCGGTTCTTCACACCAAAGCTTCCTCCCAGGCCACAGCACCCCTGCTCCATCTCCACCAGGGTGTGGCCGGCTTTTTCGAGGAGTGTTCGCACCTCACCTGTGTTTTTAAGGCTATGGCGCCCATGGCAGGGGTCGTGGACGGTGACGGTGAGGCCGGTCTCGTTGTCGGCGACTTTCTCCTGAGCACCCAATTGCGCCAGAAGATCGCTCCCGTCGCAGACCGTTTCGGCAATGCGATCCACCAGGGCGGCTTCGGCCTCGGTGAGACTTTCCTTCACCTTGGGCCAAAGGTGCTTCAGGGCGTGGGTACAGGTGGCACACGGGGTCACCACATGCGTGAAGTCAATGGTTTCAAACAGGGCAAGATGCCGCTTCACGGCCCCTGAGAACTCCTCCGTATCTCCTTCGGAAAGGAAGGGTATGCCGCAGCACCCTTGTTCACGGGGTACATGAACCCGGGCTCCGGCTTCGGTGAGCAGATCCGCAAGGCCGTCTCCCACGAAGGGATACACTTTGTCCACCAGGCACCCGGCAAAGAGAATCACGTCGGGGCCGGATGTGGCCTGCGCCTTCTCGGTGTAATGATTGCTAAAGAAAGGCTGGGTGATTTTCGGTACCGGATAGCGCCCTGCAAGGGTCACGCGCTCTTCGTCAGACGAAGAGATCACACGCCGCTGAACAGCCGCAAATCGAGCAGCCAGGGTGGCGGTGCGCTTGGGGTCGGCAAATGCTTTCCGGAGCAGAGCCCGTTTGGTCTTCGAAAGACGCGCTGCATCCGCCAGGGCCTTTCGAGCCATCAAAAAGGCGTCCACCGTGGCAACCCCCCGGGGGCAATTGGCCTGGCACCCACCACAGAGGGTGCAACGGTTCATTCTCTCGAGGGTCTCTGCCGGTGCATCGGTGATCTGGTCATGAAGGGCGACGATAAGGGCCAGCTTCCCACGGGCGGAGTCCCCTTCGAGCCCGGTATTTTTGTAGACAGGACAGACGGCCTGGCACATGCCGCATCGGTTGCACACCGACGCCATCTTTTGTGCGGCTTCTGCCAACGCGATTAAATCAATGCTCATGTGGCCGGTTTTCCTGCAGCACCCCGATAATACGGGGAATGAGTTTATCGGCCATGGCCGAATCAAAGGTACAGGCAGCAGCCCCGAAGTGGCCGCCACCGTTAAATTGTGACAAGAGATGCCCTGCGTGGACATTGCACCCCACGTTAAAAATGCTGTGGCCCACACTTAAGACCACCCGTTTTTTGGCCCGATCCACGTAACGGATCTTCACACTCACCACAGCTTCCGGGTACATGGCATAGACCAGAAACCGGTTTCCTTCCGGTGCTTCGTCATACCCCCTGAAGTCGGTGATGGAGACACCTTCCTTCACATCGGTACAGGATCGCAGGTGCCTTCGGTACTCCCTGTTTTGGGCCACAACCGCCTCACAGCGGCGCTTCACCTCGGGATCGGCCATCACCCCTTCGATGGGCTGAGTCCTGAGAAGGCCCACAAGACGATCCCAGTAGGGACCATCCTCCCACTTGCGTCCGAATATGGTCATGGAGAGGAGCACATAAGGGTAGAGCTCCGGCGTCTCCACCTCGTCTCGCGTAAGGTCTGCGGAGTCAATACGATCCGCTTGCCGGATCAGCTCGGAATAATCTTTTCCAATGCGATCCCTGTAGTATTGCCACACCAGGCCGGCTGCCGACGGCACCACCTCAAAGGCCCCCTCAAAGGGGGTCTCCACACGGTTGGTGGCGTGATGGTCAAACCAGAGGCTGCAGCTGGGATCAAAGGGCAGGTTGGCGATGGCATCGCCCTGCCTGATCTCCACCTTGCCCTGCTGCATGTCATTGGGCTCCACCCAAAGGGTCGGTTCGGTAAGGGTCAGGCTCTCTTCAAGCACCACGGCGCAGACCACCCCGTCAAAATCGGGTCGTGTAACGATTCGCATGGTCATGTTTCCTATTATGAGATGGCAGGTATTGAAAGGTTTGATGATGACGTCAAAGGTCGATACGGCTCCGCTGTACCCACGTCCCAGGGAGAGGAACGACGGCATGGTTCAAGGTGCACGTCCTCACTGATTGGTATTCTGGCCCCACCCGGCACCATAAAAAACTGGCCCTGGATGGGAAACCGGTCACGCCTTTTCCGTATGTGACTGATCCCGGGGCTTTCGCCCCTCACGCAACCACAATACCAGATAAAGGCAAATGCCGGCGACGATGCCTGCAAGGTCGAAAAGATAATCCACCCGATCCATCTGCCGACTCGGAACAAAGAGCTGGAACACCTCATCCGCGGCACCGATGGTCGCGGCCATCAGAAAAGCAAAAATGATGGCAACCAGTCGGTTCTGCCCCAGGGGCAGAGACCGGGCGCCTCGCAAGACAAGAAATCCAGCCACCCCGTAAACAAGAAGGTGAACCACCTTATCGCACACCGGACCCTTTGGCATCGGCAAGTGAATCAGGGAGGGGAGAAAAATCAACACACAGAGAAGAAGCACGGCAAGCCAGCGTCGCACAACATTCGACTCTACAATCCTCATGACGTTCTCCCTTCCCCTTCCGCCCTTATTGTCCGAAGACTGGAACGCTTTCGTCCTTCCGGGCACGAATGTCCGTTTTAACCACGGAAAGAAAGTCATCCCTTGAAACGCCGTAGTTGACCTTGCCGTCCAAGGTTCGGACGGAAAAGACGCCGGCCTCACGTTCCTTTTCACCAATGGTGATGATCACGGGAACCTGCTGGAGCTGCGCGTCACGCACCTTGCGTTTGAGGCTCTCGCCACGGCCGTCTACCTCCACGCGGAGCCCTTCGGCTTCGAGCTCTTTCTTCACCTGCCAGGTGTAATCCAGAAGGTCGTCGTTCATGGGCAGGAGCACCACCTGAACCGGTGCCAGCCACAAGGGGAAACGGCCCGCGTAGTGCTCCACGAGGATGCCGAAGAAACGCTCGATGGACCCGAAGGCCACGCGGTGAATCATCACGGGGCGGTGTTTCTCGTTGTCGGCGCCAATGTACGTGAGGTCAAACCGCTCAGGCAGGCTCATGTCCAGCTGAATGGTGCCACACTGCCAGGTTCGCCCAATGGCGTCCTTGATATGAATGTCAATCTTGGGACCATAGAATGCGCCGTCCCCTTCGTTGATGACATAGCCTTTTCCGTACTCATCCAGGGCGGACCGGAGGCCTTCGGTGGCTTTTTCCCACTGCTCGTCCGTGCCGATGGATTTCTCCGGACGGGTGGAAAGCTCCAGGTGAAAATCAAGGCCGAAGGTCTTGTAAACCCGCTCGTCGAGCCTCAGCACGCCCAGGATCTCATCGTGGATCTGCTCCGGGGTCATGAAGATGTGGGCGTCGTCCTGGTGGAAGGCACGCACACGGAAGAGGCCGGAGAGGGCTCCGGACAGTTCATGACGGTGAACAAGGCCGATCTCTCCGGCTCGCTGGGGAAGCTCCCTGTAAGAAGGGCTCTTCATGCGGAAAAGAAGCATCCCACCGGGACAGTTCATGGGTTTGATGGCGTAATCGAAGCCATCGACACTCGAGGTGTACATGTTCTCACGGTAGTTTTCCCAGTGTCCGCTCCGCTCCCAGAGGGCGCGGTTGAGCATGATGGGGGTCTTGGTCTCCACGTACCCGTCTTTTGTGTGCTCTTCCCGCCAGTAGTCAATAAGGGCGTTCCACATGGCCATGCCTTTGGCATGGAAGAAGGGCATGCCCGGCGCTTCGTCATGGAAGCTGAAGAGGTCAAGCTGGGAACCGAGTTTGCGGTGGTCCCTCTTTTTGGCCTCTTCGATCATGTGGAGATGGGCTTTCAGCTCCTTTTTATCAAAAAAGGCGGTGCCGTAGACACGCTGAAGCTGGGCATTGTTCTGGTCTGCACGCCAGTAAGCTCCGGAAACACGCATCAGCTTGACGGCTTTCACAAGACCGGTGTGGGGAACGTGGGGGCCTCGGCACAGGTCGACAAAATCACCCTGTTCGTACAGAGAGATGGTCCCTTCGAGGCCTTCAATCAATTCGAGCTTGTAAGGTTCGCCCTTGAAACGTTCGAGGGCCTCCTCCTTGGAAATCACGTTGCGCGTGAAGGGGAGTTTGGCCTTGACGATCCGGTTGATCTCCTGCTCGATGGCAGGAAATGCCTCTTCGCCGATGGGCTCCATGTCGATGTCGTAATAGAAGCCCCCTTCCACAACGGGACCGATGGTAAGGTGGGCATCCTTATAAAGGTTGCTGATGGCCTGGGCCATGACGTGAGCCGCGCTGTGCCTCATGATCTCGAGGGCTTCGGGGTCTTTGGTGGTGATAAGGCGAACGGCAGCACCGTCCTCGACCTTCTCCGAAAGATCCATCATCTCCCCAGCAATTTCCATGGCCACACAGCTTCGTGCAAAGCCTTCAGAAATAGAGAGGGCAATATCTGCCCCTGTGGGGGCTTCGTTAAACTCGCGTTCGCTTCCATCCGGTAGAGTGATCTTAACCATATCCGTATCCGTATCGTCTCGAATTATGTAAGGAATCGCCTGACGGGCGATGCCTTGTGGGTATCTTGAAAAACAGGGGTGCACGCACCGCACTGAAAACAGGGCTAATTTCTGAATTTAGGGCAATTCCCCAGGAGGGTCAAGGTAAAAGCTCCCCAGAACGTCAGGGCAAAGGAAAGTGTATGGTCTTCCTGCAAAAAAAATGGTACACCAACATAAATAATTATCGTTCACACCGCCGGTGGGCCGGCGGTTGTGCCCAAGGCATAATGGCCTCGCAGCGGCCCGGGCTGCACCCAGCTTTCACACACGGACGCGTCCCGGAACCGGCAATCATCATTATATCACTGAGGTCTTCTGCCTGGATTTTTTTTCGCATGCCCTGCGCATGAAGTGGCCGTGCAAACGAGCCCCCACTTTTTTCCGTGACCATCATGATAAACAACCTCCATTTTGTTGAAACACCCGAGGCCCTTGAGGAGATCGCTGAGTTTTTTTTAAACGCCGACTGCATCGGCGTGGACATTGAAGCCGACTCCATGTTCCACTTCCGTGAAAAGGTGTGCCTGATCCAAATGGCCGCCGGAGACCTCATTGCCGTCATCGACCCCCTGGCCATTGACGACATGAGCCCCATTGTTCCTGTCTTTGAAAAACCTGAAATCCGGAAAATATTTCACGGAAGCGACTACGATGTCCGCTCGCTCAACCGTGACTTTGGCATCACCATCCGCAATCTCTTTGATACGGAACTGGCTTCACGCTTCCTCGGCATTGCCGAAACCGGCTTGGGTTCGGTGATGAAAAAACGCTTTGGCGTCGAGCTGGACAAGACGTACCAGAAGAAGGACTGGTCCAAGCGGCCCCTGACCGATGGCATGATCGAATACGGCGCCGGAGACGTGATCTACCTTCCAAAGCTTGCTGCCATCCTCGATAGCGAGCTTGAAGAAAAGGGACGCACCGACTGGGTGGATGAAGAGTGCCTCCTCCTTTCTGGTGTCCGCCATCAGGAGAACGGAAACGATCCCCTCTTCACCCGAGTCAAGGGCGCCGGAAAACTCGACAGGCGAAGCCTCGCCGTCCTTGAGGAGTTGCTCCAGCTTCGGCTCATCATCTCCGAAAAGAAGGACCGCCCCCCTTTTAAAGTCTTCAGCAATGCCTCTCTCCTGACCCTTGCAAAAGACAAACCCCTCACCCCCGGACGCCTTAAGGCGTGTGGAGCCCTCTCTCCGAGACAGGCTTCCACCCATGGCAATCAGGTGCTGGAGGCGGTGGAAAAGGGAGTCGGCCTGCCAGAAGAAGAGATGCCCCAGTACCCCAGACGCAAACGTCCCAGCTTCAAGCCCGACGTCCCCAAGCGCATGGATGCCATCAAGGGATACCGGGATACCGTGGCAGACACCCTGGAGTTGGACCCACCCATTCTCATCAACAAAGCCCTGATGACGGCCATTGCCGCAAGCAACCCAGGGACCGTGGACCAACTTTACACCATCGGCGGCCTGCGCCAGTGGCAGATCAGCACCCTGGGTGAAGGCATCATCAATGCCCTGCACCCGGCATCATAAAGACCCGATATTGTCGCTGCGGGACCCCTGACAACCACACCTGAAACCGTCACCCACACGACCCGATCACAGGGCGGTGCCTGGCACCGCCCCTCCAAGAGGTACCCCATGGAACAACGTATCTCCTTCACGTCCGAAGGAATCACCCTTGAAGGCATGCTCGAAAACCCCGGCGCAAAGCGCGGGGTTGTTATCACCCACCCGCACCCCCTCTACGGTGGCGACATGGACAACCCTGTGGTCCTTGCCATCACCGAAAGCTACCGAAAAGCAGGATTTGCTACCTTGAGGTTCAATTTCCGTGGCGCCGGTGGAAGCGATGGCCACTACGAAGAGGGCACGGGAGAGACCTGCGACCTCCTGGCTGCCATTAACCGCCTCAGATCCGAAGGCGTGGAAGAGGTCGTGTGCTCCGGATACTCCTTTGGAACCTGGATCTGCCTGACCGCCTCCCTCAAGCACCCTGTCACCACCGACGTGATGGTAGCCCCTCCGGTCACCTTCGTCGATTTTCTCGCAGCCCCATGCGACAGGGGGCCCAACCTTGTCATCGCCGGTACCAATGACAGCTTTGCTGACCTGGACACCCTGAAGGGCATGGTCCCCGTATGGAACCCCTCGGCAACGATTCATATCATCGAAAAGGCAGACCACTTCTTCTCCATCCACCTGGATGAGGTAAGCCACACAATCGATACCTACCTCTCCAAGGATTGAATCAGCCCCAAAGCAAAGTGAGGGGCTAAGCCTTCCCTACAGGGCTTA
Source organism: Desulfolunaceae bacterium (assembly GCA_942491485.1). GTDB lineage: Bacteria > Desulfobacterota > Desulfobacteria > Desulfobacterales > Desulfolunaceae > Desulfoluna. Next base: position 534,309 of record CALOAX010000002.1, read on the forward strand.
ACCCCTCCCCCATTTTCCCGGCAGCCAGCCCCAACACCAAAACACCGATCCAACCCCTCCCTTACGCATCAGCCACACATGTTCACTTACAAATCACATTTCTCATTGACAAACACCGTTCACAACACCTACAACTAACGTAAGACACACCCATCCGTACACCCAACGGACAACATCCCCCTTCACCCAACACACTGAAACCGCAAGCCAGACAGCCCCACTCCGGCCATATGCATCCTCCCTTCCAGCGCCGGCCCCGAAAGCCTTAATTCGGGCCAGAAGGCTTGCACCAACCCTCAGGAGGCAACCATGATCAAGCGCAGGGACAACACCCTGCCCTGGAGCAGGGAATATCGCATCCTCGGCATCCCAAACACCCTTGAACCTTTCCCCGACAAACCGGCCTACGACATCCTTGACCAGGCCGCCAAACGATTCCCCAAACGGGGCCTGATTCAGCTGGGTACCATGCTCACGTACCCGGAGGTCAGAGACATTGCCTACCGACTTGCCACAGCCCTGACCCGGCTCGGCCTCCAAAAGGGCGACCGCGTTGCCACCCTGCTCCCCACCTCCATCCAATTTATCATTGCAGACTACGCCATCAGCCGGGCGGGACTCGTCCACGTGCCATGTTCTTCCCTGGAACCCGTCAAACACCTGCAGCACAAATTCAAAGAGAGTCACCCCCGGGTCCTCATTGCCATAGAAGACGCCCTCCCCGAAGCACAGACCCTGGCACGAAAAACAGGGTTGGAGCACGTCATTGTCACCAGCCTCTCGGACTATTCAGACACGCCAAAACCAACAAGTTTCCTCACGGGCTTCACCTGCGGGGCGCACTGGCTCACCCAGCTCATCTCCGAGACTCCCTTCGCCCCCCCTGAGCTATCCCTTGACACCGACAGCGACCTGGAAATGATCCTTTTCACCGGCGGCACCACCGGGCTCCCCAAAGGGTGCATGCTCACCCACCGAAACATCTACAGCAACTCGATTCAGAACAGCTGGGCTTTCGGACGATCAAACCGCCTGTTCAAGGGCAACATTACCGCCCTTCTCGGCTTGCCGCTCTTCCACTCCTATGGGCACATGATCATGCATACCATGACCCTTGAGGGCTACAACCAGATCCTCATCCCTGACGCCAGGGATACGGATGCCATGGTCGACATGATCCGCACCCACTACCCCCTCCTGCAACTCGGGGTCCCGGCCCAGTTCATGAAAATGGCAGCAAGCAAGCTCAAGGGAATTGCCGTCTTGGGGGTATCTGGCTCCGCCCCTCTCCCCCCAAGCGCTCAGAAAACATTTGAAAAGAACTCCGGCGGAGCCATCATGGAGGGGTACGGCCTTTCGGAAATGTCCCCCTGCACCCACCTCAACCCCTCGCTGCTCCTCAGGGTGGCAGGCGGACGGTTCACCCAACGCATCCTGACCTTCACACTGGGCATTCCGGGCTTAAGTTTCGTTCTCAACCGAAGCCTGCGCCTCATGGGGCCCAAGGCGGTGGGTTACGTGATCACCCGGGGCATCGCCCTTCTCCTCATGCTCTCGAGGCGGTCGGCTGCCAAGGGGAAAACGCCTGAAAAGCTCGGAACCACAGGCATTCCCCTACCCGACACCGATATCCGGATCATGGACCCCGCCACAGGCACCGTCCTCGCCGACAAGGACCATTTCCCATCCGGCGTACGCGGGGAGATGCTGCTGAAGGGCCCCCAGCGCATGCGGGGATACTGGCCAGAAGAAGAGACCGGCATCGATGACGAGGGCTACATCCATACAGGCGATGTGGTCACCGTGGATAAAGACGGGTACTTCACCATTGTGGATCGGACCAAAGACATGATCAATGTCTCGGGGTACAAGGTCTACTCCCGGGAGGTGGACGACATCCTGTACAGCCATCCGGCCATCGAACATGCAGCCACCGTGGGGGTTCCAGATATAAAACGCGAGGGTAGCGAGCGGGTGATCATCTGCCTTCAACCGAAGGCCAGCCACAAAGACCGGGTCACCCCCGATGAGTTCATCGAGTTTTTAAAGGAGCGCGTGGCACGATATGCCGTCCCGAAATCGGTCTTTTTCGTGGACGAAATGCCCCTTACCGACGTGCAGAAACTCGATAAAAAGAAGGTGCGCGAGCTTGCCCGGCTGCACCTTAAAGAGAGGCCGCTCAACTGAATGCCCACGCCTTGAAGGACTGAAGAGAGACCACCGACAGGGTCACCGGAGGCATTTTTTTGTATTTCTTACAGAACATTGCACCCAGCAGGAAGTTTCCCGGCGCCTCTTCTTTTCCTTCCTTGACATCTTTTTTAAAACAGTGTTAAGAAGGGAAGTTTTTTGAGGCCGTAATCGGCCTAAAATCCTTGCTCTGTGGAACTATCAACACAGGGCTTTACATCCATAAGGAGCTTACATGAGACGTTACGAAACCGTATTCATCCTCGATCCCGATCTGGGCGAGGAGGTCCGCAACCAGCGTTACGACAAAGTCAAAGAGATCATCACTGCCTACAAGGGCACCATGATCGAATTCGATGACTGGGGCGTACGCAAACTTGCCTACGACATCCGCAAAAAGACCCGTGGCCAGTACGTCCGTCTTGACTACTGCGGCGACGGAACACTTGTTTCCGAGCTGGAGCGAAATTTCCGCCTTGACGACAAATTCCTCAAGTTCATGACCATCATTCTCGGCGAAGACGTCAACCCTGAAGACGTGATTGCAGAGAAAGAGCAGGCTGAAACTGCTGCCGCTGAAGCTGCTGCTGAGGCAGAAAAAGCCGAAGGCGAGACCGCTGAAGTAGCTGACGCGCCCGCCGAAGAGGCAGAAGCTGAGGAAGCTGTAGAACCCGAGACCAAAGAGGAGGAATAAGATGGCCGCACCAGCACGAGGTAAAGGCAAAGGGAAACCCGGACGCAAGGGCCGCAAAAGAACTTACCACCGCAGGAAGGTGTGCCGTTTCTGTGCCGACTCCAGCATTGTCATCAACTACAAGGAGACTCGTACTCTGAAGTACTTCATCTCCGAGCGCGGAAAGATCATTCCCCGTCGCATCACCGGTACCTGTGCCAAGCACCAGCGAGTCCTCACCCGCGAGATTAAGCGTGCCCGTACCATCGCACTGCTTCCCTACGTCGGAAACCTGGAATCGTAATGCACGGCGCGGTGTAAACCGCTTCGATGACTAACAGAACAACGCCGGACATCCGGACACGATTCCGGGTCAACTTCGAAGGGGTGCCCCCCTTCAGCGGAGGCTACTATGGCTACGAAAGTTATTTTAACGGAAACCATCGACACTCTGGGCATTATCGGCGCTGAGGCTACTGTTGCGGACGGATACGCACGCAACTACCTCCTCCCCCGTGGAAAAGCCGTTCTTGCCACGCCCCAGAACAAAAAAATTCTGGAGCAGCAGAAAGCTCGATTTGAACTTCAGATCGCAAAAGAGCGCGAGCAGGCTGAAGAACTGGCCAAAAAGGTACAGGAGATCTCCTGCACCCTGACCGCCAAAGTCAGCCAGGAAGACCGTCTCTACGGCTCCATCACTGCCCAGGACATCCTGGAAGCCCTCAAGGGCCAGGAAGTCACCATTGAGAAGCGCATGCTGCTTCTCGCAGCTCCTATTAAAGAGCTGGGCACCTACAAGGTTCCCGTCCGTCTCTACAAGGACGTTGAGCCTGAAATCACCGTTGAGGTGAAGGCGGAAGCCAAGGAAGGAGAGGAGTAAGACCCCTCTTTATCCAAGACTGAAAAGCCAGAGGGGGGCAACCGATTTTCGGTTGCCCCCCTTTTTTCGTTTGGCGAGGATAGGGCTGCGGAAAAAGAAGGCCATACACATTGAGACCTTTAGCGATGTGCGCAGTGCAAAACAACCCGCTTAACGAAGCGTCACAATAAACAGGAACGGCCAATACCGACACGTGTGCGCTTATCTCCGACCGGGACCTTTGCCATTCGGCCCAACGCTGCCCCCGACGCCCCGCCGTGACCACGCGTTTTTCAAGGCACCAAAGCAGGCGTTACCATAATGCTCAGTGCCCCGCCCTTCCGGTCCATGACACCTGACAGGCATATCGGCATTGTCATAACATCAATCGAGAAAACGGCATCTTCTGTGACTGCGGTTGCAAAATCTCACTCTTCGTGCCAATACCTTAACAGCCTTTGCAATACTGCACATGCAAGGCACTCGCAGCCCGGTTTCCAGGTGTCTCCACCTGAAAGCCATTGCCCAAGTTAAACCGCTGCACTTGACATAAGAGAAAAATAGCTCATACAACAGTATATCCGGGTTACGGAAAGATGTGCTGCCCTGGACGGCCGACACTGACACCACAGCTACTGCCGCCCTCTGCTCAAACGGCACAAACACTCACGGCACACGCTCCTTTCCGCACCCTTATTAGACAGCCAAGAAACGAAAACCACAGAAGAGACCAAGATCACCATGCTGACAAACATCGGGGCGCCCCGACCAAAAAAGCAGAATCAATACAGCCAGAATCAACCCTACGGATCCAATGGAGAGAGCAGCCACACCGGCAAGCTCCCACCCCACGCCATGGATGCGGAGGAGTCCATCCTGAGCTCCATCCTCATCGACAACGACACCCTGATGGACGTCATAGAAGTCATCAACTCGAAGGACTTCTACAAACCCGCCCATGAAAAGATTTTTGAGAGCATAACCGACCTGTTTGCTCAGTCCGAGCCGGTGGACATCGTTACCCTGGCCAACCGCCTCAAAGAGAAGGGGCAACTTGAGAAGGTTGGCGGTGCTGCCTACCTCTCGCACATGGTGGACCGGGTCCCCATCTCCGTCAATGCGGTAAAGCACGCTGAAATCATACGCGACAAGGCTTCACTGCGCCGCATGATAGAAGCCTGTTCCAAGATCATCAACGACTGCATGGAAGAACAAGGGGCGATGGAGTCGATCATTGACACGGCCGAAAGCTCCATCTACGAGATCTCAAATTCCAAAATCAAACCCTCGTTCTCCCGCATCAGCGACCTGATTGATCGCAACATCACAATACTGGAAGAGCGACAGGGCAGCGACAACGAATTCACCGGCATCACGACGGGCTACAATCAGGTCGACAAATTAACCTTCGGCCTGCAAAAATCAGATCTTATCATCCTGGCAGCACGACCGAGTATGGGAAAAACCGCATTTGCCCTCAACGTCGCCCGAAATGCGGCTGTCCTGGAAGACAAGCTGGTGGCAATCTTCTCCTTGGAGATGGCCTCTGAGCAGCTTTCTGAACGATTGCTCACCGCCGAAGCCAGAATCAATGGCTCAAAACTGAAGAGCGGCACAATCGATAATTATGACTGGGAGAGGGTCACCGAAGCAGCCAGCGTCATCAGCCAGGCCCCCATTTACATAGACGACACACCCAACGTCAGCGTCATGGAGATCCGCGCCAAACTCCGCCGGCTCAAATCCGACAAAGAACTGGGCCTTGTCATTGTAGACTACCTGCAATTGATGAGAGGGTCTGGCGCCAACACTGAACGTCACCTTGAAATCTCCGAGATCTCGCGTTCTCTCAAAGGCCTTGCCAAAGAGATGAATGTGCCTGTAATCGCTCTCTCCCAGCTCAACCGAATGCTGGAGCAACGGGCCGACAAAAGGCCGCTCCCCTCGGACTTGCGAGAATCCGGTTCCCTGGAGCAGGACGCCGACATCATCGCCTTCATCTATCGTGACGAGGTCTACAACAAGGACGAGAACAACCCCAACAAGGGGAAAGCCGAAATCATCGTTGCCAAGAACCGAAACGGTGCTACCGGCACGGCTCACCTTACCTTTATTGGTAAATACACCCGATTTGAAAACGCCGCCATCGGCGACTACGCCCTCCCGGACAGCGAATGAAAAAAGTACACGGCCACATCGAAGGCCTGAAAGCCAACCAGAAAAAACGCCTTGAGTCCCTCTACAGGCGGCGCCTCCCCCAGGGGTATGCCGTCAACGCCGACCTGGCCCACGAATTGGCCGCCATCAGCCATGAAATCAGGCGACAGGTGGCCTTTCTCGCCAACCGGTCCGGCAAAGTGGAATTCGTCATTGTGGGCACCCCGGACCAGATCTACATTCCCGAACTCAAAGGGTACAATCCCCTCCCCGGCAGACTCCTGGGCCTGAGGTATGTCCACACCCACCTCAAACCCGATGAGGGCCTTACCCGGGACGACCACACGGACCTTGCCCTGCTGCGTTTTGACCTCATGGCCGCCATCACCCTCACCCCCGATGGCTCGGTTCACAGGATCCACACCGCCCATGTCACAAGCGAAGAGACCGGCAGCCCCACCCAGGAACTGCCCCCCATGGCCCCTGGCCATCTTCGTGACGACCTAAATGCCATTGTGCAGGAGGTGGAAGATGAGCTGGCCCGCAAAGAGCGGGTTCTCTCCGCTGGGAACGCCGAAGAGCGGGCCATCCTGGTCAGCGTCACCACGCGTCCCAGAAAAGAGGCCATGGCCTCCCTCAAAGAACTCGAAGAGCTGGCTCAATCCTGCAACATCGACATCATGGAGACGGTGCTTCAAATCCGCAAAAAGAGCGACCCCAAGCACCTTTTGGGAAGCGGAAAACTCAACGAGATCACCATTGCCGCCATGCAGAAAGGGGCCTCCATCCTGATCTTTGACCAGGAACTTTCCCCTGCCCAGATCCGCTCCATCACCGACCAGGTGGAGATAAAGGTCATCGATAGAACCCAGATGATTCTGGACATCTTTGCCCGGCGCGCCCAGACCCGTGAAGGCAAACTCCAGGTAGAACTGGCCCAGCTCAAATACATGCTTCCGCGCCTGATCACCCTGAACACAGCCATGAGCCGCCTTACCGGTGGTATCGGCGGGCGAGGCCCCGGTGAAACGAAGCTTGAACTCAACCGAAGGCGGGTGAGGGACCGCATCACCGCCCTGTCCAAGCTCATCGACAACGTTAAAAAGCAGAGGGGCCAGCAACGGGCCAGACGAAACCGAAAAGGGGTACCTGTGGTTTCCATCGTCGGCTACACAAACGCCGGCAAATCCACGCTCCTGAACACCCTGACACAGAGCCAGGTCCTGGCCGAAGATCGCCTCTTCGCCACCCTGGACCCGTCCAGCCGACGCCTCCGTTTTCCCAAAGACATCGAAGTGATCATCACCGATACCGTTGGATTTATCCGGGACCTGCCCAAAGAGCTGATGGTCTCTTTTCGCGCCACCTTAGAGGAGTTGGAATCGGCGGATCTACTTCTCCACGTCATTGATGCGGCAAACCCGCAGTGCGAAAAGCAGATCGATTCCGTGGAACAAATCCTCTCGGACCTGAAGCTTGACGCCATTCCGGTGCTGAACGTTTTTAATAAAATGGACTGCATTGACGATGACAGACGTGAGGCCCTTTTCAGGGAGCATGGGGGCCTTTTCATCTCGGCCCTGAACCGGGCCACCCTGACGCCCCTGCTACACAGCATCGAAGACCAGATTGAAACCCTCATCACCGACAACCTGCCGGGCGATGAGCCTGAGATGCTGGAATAGACTCAAAACCACAAGATATGCTGTTACTCAGCCTGCACCATCATAGATATTGACTCTCATGAACAAAAAGGATACATGTGTGTAGCAATGGATATGGAAGCAGTTAAAAATACGGCCCTTTCTGCCCTTTTCAAAGGCGGGAGGATCCTTTCAGGTATGTACGGAAGCTCGTTCAGGGTGGACCGAAAAGGACGCATCGACCTGGTCACCGAGGCAGACACGGCCTCAGAGAAGGCGATCATCGAGACCCTCACCCGGCAATTCCCTGACCATGCCATACTGGCGGAAGAGAGCGGAGCGACCGATGGACAGAGCCCGTACCGATGGGTCATCGACCCCTTGGACGGCACCACGAACTTCGCCCACGGCCTTCCCCTGTTCTCCATCGCCATCGCATTTCAGGCCCATGGAGAAACACGCTTCGGAGCGGTCTTCAACCCCATCACCGAAGAACTCTTCATGGCGACCAAAGGAGAAGGTGCAACCCTTTCCGGGCGTTCCATCTCGGTAAGCGACGTCCCTTCAGTGGAAGAGAGTCTTCTGGTCACCGGATTTCCCTACAATGTCCGAGAAATCCTGCCCGAGCTCCTTTCGCGGTTTGAATCCTGCATTGATGCAGCCCAGGGGGTTCGCCGCCTCGGCTCCGCAGCCCTGGATCTCTGCTATCTCGCCTGCGGACGTTTTGACGGCTTCTGGGAAGAGAATCTCAAGGCCTGGGATACAGCCGCCGGCGTCCTCATCGCAGAAGAGGCCGGAGCCCGCGTCACCGACTTCAACGGGGGAACCTTTGCACCCGGAGACGCTGAAATGCTTGCCACCAATGGGGGCATTCACCAGGAAATGATTACACTGTTGATGAAATGACCGGCCTGCAAACCCTGCAACGCCATGAAAAAATAAGGGGATCTATGTTCAACGATACTGTCTTCGTCCAGAAATCCGAGGAGTACCTCGACTGTTTCGGCAACTTCGACATGGCTGACAAAGTCTGCGCCAAGCACTGCGCCCTGTGCCTCAAATGCATCATCGAGCGGGACCAGAATGCCCGCCTGGAGCTCATCGAAGACCTCATGAGCACCGATGTCATGCCCGCACGGCTTCAGTAAGCCAAGGCAAAGGGCAACCACAAAAATCAAAAACCCGGTCAGGATTCCGTCTATCGGAACCCTACCGGGTTTTGTTGTCTTTTTTCGCGACAAGGTGAGCCACCTTGAAAGCGGGTGGCGAATGCTTCTACCGACTTCATACCGCACTTAGTTAATAACCAAGCCTCTTCTCCAGGAAGGCTACCAACGAAATTCACGAAATACTCGTTACATTACCCTCCGCTCCAACATGAACGCGATATGAAACACATCACGACACCAACCCAATTCACCAAAGCATTTCAAAGCATCTCTCAACAAATTGGCTTGCCTGACTTTCTGCACGAATCATTTAAAGCAAGACGATTCCGTTGACATTGCGAATCCGTATCCACAGCGCTCAAATCGTATTGAAACAATTGAACTACCCCCAGCTTTAGGGGGGCGAAAGGCCCATGCTGTTTGGCCCGAGGAACGAGGGACAAACAGCATGGGCAATCAGCTTTCGAGGTGACTCACCTCGCCGCCGGAGGCTTGTTTTTAAGAAATTTGGCCATAGAAGGGTACAGGTTTTTAAAAGATCTTGGCCGGGTTCAAAATCCCCTTGGGATCAAAGAGTTTCTTGATGCCTCGCATCAACTCCAGCTCTTTTTCGCCGATCTCTTTTCCAATGTAGGGACGCTTAGTAATCCCCACCCCGTGCTCACCGGAGAGGGTCCCTCCAAGGGCCAGGGTGTGGTCAAAGAGTTCGTTAATAACCGCATCGGCCCGGAGTTTCTGGGCCGGATCCTTCTTATCGATCATCACGTTAAAATGGATATTGCCGTCGCCGGCATGACCGAAGCTCACCATGGGGAGCCCGTAGTCTCTTTTCAGCGCCTCGATCTTGTTTACCATCTTGGGAATCGCGCTCCGAGGCACGACGATGTCTTCGTTGATTTTGTCGGGCCCAAAGAGATAAAGGGCCGGCGACACCTTTTTACGCACCGTCCAGAGGTGTTTCGCCTCATCGGCATTTCGCGCTTCTTCCACAGCCATGGCTCCGGCCTCTTCCACAATCCCCACAACTTTTGAGAGCGAGGCAGACACCTCGGAGGCAGAACCATCCACCTCAATAAGGAGAATGGATCGACACCCTTCCGGCAGACCAAGGTCTGCAATGGATTGAGCACAGGTGATGGAGGCCTCATCCAGGTACTCCACACAGCGAGGGAGGGTCCCCGAGGCGATGATACGGGTAACGGCCTCAGCAGCCGCCTCCATGCTCGTGAAGGAGACTTTCAGGGTGGCTGTGGCCGCCGGCAGGGGCAGGAGCTTAAGCCAGATTCGTGTGATGACGCCCAAGGTCCCTTCAGAACCCACCAGAAGGCGGGTCAAATCATACCCCACAACACCCTTGGCGGTTTTGACACCAGCCCGAATGATCTCACCCGTGGCCAGAACCGCTTCGACGCCCAACACGTAATCCCGGGTCACGCCATACTTCACCGCCCTGGGACCACCGGCGCACTCCGCCACATTCCCTCCGAGGGTGGACACCCCGGCACTGGATGGATCGGGAGGGTAAAAAAGCCCGTTGGCCTCAACGGCCCGGTGCAAGTCGCCCGTAATGACCCCAGGCTCCACTTCAGCCGTAAAATTATCCGTATCAATCTTAAGAATCTGATTCATCCGGGTGGTCACCAGGACCACCCCACCTTCCACAGCCACAGAGCCGCCTGTGGTCCCTGTACCGCTTCCCCTGGGCACAACTGGAAAACCGAGACTATTGGCCAGGGTCAAGGTCTGAGAAATCTCATCCGCGCTCGTTGGAAACACCACCGCATCAGGGGTGTATTTCGTATTCACAGCATCGTAAGCGTAACAGACACGGTCTTCCTTTGTGGTTTTCAACCGGTCTTTTCCATATATTTTTTTCAGGGCTGAAAGAGCCCCTCGTTTTAAGGCCATAGTTTCCTCATCATCACAAAAATGGTTGCCCTCCACACGCGGTGGACCACACCCACAAAACACGCCATGGGTAACTGAGTACCATACCATGAGCCCGCGTCAACGCGAACCATTCTTTCGGAATTTAACGGGATAAGCGGATAAAAAGAAGAAGGGAAGACAAAACCAAAAAAAACCAAGATTCACGAGGAGATCTGACGATTCAACTCACGAAGCCCCTCTTCCCTCATGCGGGTGATTTCGTGGCTTTCGATGCCAAGGCCTCGGGCAATGACCTCGGCTTGGTCCATTTTTTCAAGGATATCTTTCAGAAGCTTTTGCTTTTTCGCATCACAGACCCGGACGGGCTTCTTCGAAGAGAGCATGGGATCCTCCCACTGAATGCAGAGTCAATAAACCAGACCCTCGCATATCGATCATTGTTTATATACACAAACAAAAAAGCTTCAAAATGCAACGATCGTTGCTTGAGAAGCCTTACTGCCTACATATCAAGGGATCGATTTAAAAATCGCCGTTTTCGATCTTTCTGGAAAGGTATTCAATCTGGTTTCGCATCTGGACCTCCTGGCGGATGTCCTTTTCGATGGTTCCAACCGCATGCATCACGGTGGCATGATAGCGATTGAAGTTCTTACCGATGGCCTGAAGAGGCTGGTCGGTGTAACGACGTGAAAGGTAGATGGCTACCTGACGGGGTTTTACGATGGTCTTTTTGCGTGACTTGGAGACAATATCGACAGGAGTGATATTGAATTCCCGACAGACAAGCTTCTTGATCACATCGATGGTGACCCGCTTCTTCTTGGTGGCGATGTTCTTCACCACACTCTCTGCCAGATCAAGATCCAGGGGCACGCCCATGAGGGATGACTTGGCTGAAACAGAGACAAGGCCACTTTCGAGCTGACGTATGTTGTCGGTGAGCTCTCCGGCAAGGTACTCAATCACATCCATGGGAAGCTGGTGTCCCTTTTGAGCCGCTTTCTTCTTAAGAATCCGAACACGGGTCCTGAAGTTGGGGTCTTCAATGGGAGAGATAAGCCCGGATGTAAAGCGAGAGGCCAGCTGCTCATTCATTTTGGGAATGTCATTGGGCAGGTAGCAGCTTGAAAACATGATCTTCTTACCGGACTCCATAAGGTAGTCCAGGGTCATGGCCAGCTCGATCTGAGTGCGTTCCTTCCCGCCGAGAAAATGCACATCTTCCAGGAGGAGCACATCACACTGAGAGCGGTACTTGTCCTTAAACTGGCCCGCAGTGTCATTTTTAAAGGAACCGATCATTTCATTGGTGAAGTCTTCTGCCGTGATGTAGTAAACACGCTCCCCCGGCTTCTTCCGGTTGATGTGGTGACCGATGGCCTGGGTAAGGTGACTCTTGCCCATGCCCGTATCGGACAACAGAAAAAGGGAGCTGTTGTGACTCTGGGTGGATGAGGCAAGCGAAAGAGCTGCCGAGTAGGCAAAGTCGTTGTTACCGGAGACAACAAAATCATCCAATGTGTAGTCAGGGCGAAGCATACGCCCGCTGTGCATCACCGGATTGGCTACGTTAGGAATCACAAGCTGGGTTTCTACCTTCTTAAGACCCTTCTTCACCACCGGGCCACGGCTTGCGCCGTTTGTTCCTTTTCGAACATCAAAGCAGAGGCTGATATCAGAGCCCAGGAGGGTTCTGATTTCATCCTGAATCATGGAACCGTAGTGATCCTGAACCCGCTTCTTTGAGAAGGCATTGGGGCACGAAAGCCTGAAGGCATCGCCGCTCCTGTTCTCAAACTTAACAGGTTCAATCCACATTCGGTAACTGTGACCTGGGAGTCTCCCCTCCAACACAGTCTTAACATTATTCCAAACCAGTTCCATACAGTATGCTCACCAAATAAAAAACAATAAGAGGCTAGTCCCTTTTCAGGGCTCGCTATAAAACCACCAGAATTTTTGATTATTCCCGATACATTGCAGAATACCAAGGATAGAAACAGAGGACGGGATCCCCCATAGTGATGTAGAATGGTCTTAGTCCAACGTGGTGAGCTCGTCAACCCGAATATCTGCGATTTTCGGAACCCAACATACCCCACCGTTACCCTAACGCAAGTCTCTGTAATTTATCACAATAAAAATGTTGGTTTTCGCAACCCCCCATAAACATTCTTAATACTTCAATGGCAATTTATTCAACTATATTCGGATGATCCATGTTTTACCCCTTAATCACCGAAAATTTAAAAACTCTGATTATCTTTGATTTGCTCTGATTTGCTTCACATTATATCATATCGACCATCCAGTTCCACTGTACCACCACAAATCCCGCACCATTTAAAACCCTTAGAAGGTTTACTCTTTTTTCTCTCAAGCCCCCCTCCCGTTTGCCATCAATCCTCATATAAAACACCTCCTTTAGTTCCACCTTGCCCAACCTGTTGAGGCGGGACTCAGCCCCACCACAAGATAGGGGAAGGGCCTAGGGGTTACCCCCAAAGGAGCCTCGTATCACGATGGAACCATTGGTTCCTCCCACTTTCTTTTTTTTGCATTCCCCTGCGCCAATGCTACTGATATATATGATGGGTGAAGCTCGGTATCCATGCCCAATCAGCCCCAGAAAACAAGGCCATACGGCAGGAAACCGGAGCCATAGACCAAGACCCGACGGGTGAAGGATCTACAGTTTTTTGCGTCCCCACCCTTATATTAAAGGAGAAGACATGACCCAGCCACCTCTGCTGGCCCTTACCATGGGCGACCCTTGCGGCATCGGCCCGGAACTCTCAGCCAAAGCCTTTCACTCGGCCAGAGCGTATGACGGCATGCGCCCTTTCCTCGTTGGCGACGAAGAGATCATGAAAAAAGCGGTGGAGACCACCGGTGTTCCCCTGACCATCCGCTGCATACACGACGTAACTGAGGCGGCATTCACACCGGGTATCGTGGACCTTCTGCCCGTTTCGTCCCTCAGCCGAGACGAGGTGGTTCCCGGCTCCCCCACCGTGCGAACCGGCCGAGCCATGATAGACTGCATCACCCGATCCGTGGACCTGGCCCTGGAGGGTCATTGCGACGCCATCGTTACAGGTCCGATCCACAAAGTGGCTATGAAGCTGGCCGGTTCCGAATTCCATGGGCACACCGAACTCATCGCAAGCAGAACCCGGGCTGCGGAGTACGCCATGATGATGGCTGGTGACCGCCTGAAGGTGGTTCTGGTCACCATCCATATCCCCCTGCGCCAGGTCATCGAAGACCTCACAACCCCGGTCATCACAGACCTGATCGGCCTCACTGCGCGGTCATTAACAGAACGATTCGGCATTGCGAATCCCCGCATTGCCGTGGCAGGCCTCAACCCCCATGCCGGCGAAGAGGGGCTTTTCGGCAACGAAGAGAGCCGCCTCATTGCCCCTGCCGTATCGAAGGCTCGCACCATGCACCCGGAGTGCTCCATCAGCGACCCGATGCCACCGGACACGGTCTTCTTCAAAGCTGCCGAAGGTCACTTTGATGCGGTGGTCTGCATGTACCACGACCAGGGCCTGATCCCCTTTAAAATGGTCCATTTCCACGACGGGGTTAACACCACCCTTGGCCTTCCGATTATCCGGACCTCAGTGGACCACGGCACCGCGTACGACATTGCCTGGAAGAACATTGCATCAGAAGGGAGCCTTCTCTCCGCCATGGAGATGGCCGCCCTGCAGGCCCGAAACCGAACGGACAGGTGACGCGAATCTGACACAGGTCGCCACCCGTATCCTTACCGCCTCTTTTTTGGCTCACCGGGCCATCACAAGTTGTCGTACCCCAAAGCCCCTTTGCGTATTACGTGTTTAGGGGCTCGGCATTACCCCCATCAGGAAAAAACCACATCATGGATCAACCCGAGATCACGATATCCGGAGCCCGTCAGCACAACCTGAAAAACATTGACGTCTCTTTTCCCAAGAACGCCCTGGTGGTGGTAACCGGCTTGTCGGGCTCCGGCAAATCCTCCCTTGCCTTTGACACTCTTTACGCAGAGGGCCAGCGCCGTTATGTCGAATCTCTCTCCACCTACGCCCGTCAGTTCCTGGGACAGATGGAAAAGCCCGACGTGGACTTTATTGACGGCCTCTCCCCTGCCATAGCCATCGAACAAAAGAGCTCGTCCCATAACCCACGGTCCACCGTGGGAACGGTCACGGAAATCTACGACTTCCTGCGACTGCTCTTCGCTCGTGTCGGCATACCCCACTGCCCGAAGTGTGGCAAAGAGGTGGGATTTCGCTCCATGGATGAGATCATTGACGAGGTCCTTTCCGAACCGTCGGGTACACGGATCATGGTGATGGCCCCACTTCCCGCCATGGCACCCGATGCCGCAGCCGCCATGATCAGGCGCCTGAGACGTGAGGGGTACTCCCGGGTTCGCGTGGGCACCCATCTGTACGAACTGGATGATCTCCCAGAAAGCTTTCGTGTGGCTGACAGCCCGTTTGATGTGGTCATCGATCGCCTTGTCATCAAAGAGGGGATGCAAAACCGCCTTGCGGACTCCCTGGAGCTTGCTGCCCGAACAGCAGACGGCAAGGCCACCGTCGAACTCCTTGAAGAGGGCAGCACGGCCATCCGCCACACCATTGTCTACTCCGAAGAGAGAGGGTGTTCAGAGTGCGGAATCATCCTGCCCGAATACACACCGGCTTCCTTCTCCTTCAACTCACCCCTTGGGGCGTGCGAACGGTGTGGAGGATTGGGCTCCAGTGAAACACTGGACCCCCAGCTCATTGTGCCGGACCCGGACCTCTCCCTACGAGAGGAGGCAGTCGCCCCTTGGGCCTCGAGAAGCTCCGTCCAGTTTGCAGAGTTCCTCGATGCCCTGACCCACCATTACGGCACCGACATCTACACGCCGTACCGGGACCTGCCAAAGCCTTTAAAGAAAGTAATCATGCAAGGGTCAGGAAAAGAGACCATTCCGTTCTACTTTGAAAAAAAGGGACGACGCGTCACCTACGAAGCCCCCTTTGAAGGAGTGATCCCCACCCTTAAAAAGCGCCTCGCTGAGGCCACCACAGCATCGGAAAAAGAGGAGGTGAAGCGGTTCATGACCCTGCGACCCTGCAGTGGCTGCAGCGGAACCCGTTTAAATGAGCTGGCCCGAGCTGTGCGCATTGGCCCCTTCTCCATCAGCGACATCAGCACCCTCCCTGTCGGCAGGGCCCTTGCCACCCTCTCCTCCCTCTCCTTTGATGGAAAAACAGCCCTGGTGGCGGCCCCAATTTTGAGAGAACTTACCAGCCGTCTGACCTTCCTTACCGATGTCGGCCTCTCCTACCTCACCCTCTCCCGGAGCGCCTCCACCCTCTCCGGCGGAGAGAGTCAGCGCATCCGCCTGGCCACTCAAATCGGCTCAAAGCTGTCCGGGGTTCTCTATGTCCTGGATGAGCCCAGCATCGGACTGCACCAGAGGGACAACAGGCGCCTCATCGACACATTGAAAAAGATACGGGACCTGGGCAACACCGTCCTTGTGGTGGAGCACGACAGCGACACAATCTACGCAGCCGACCACCTTATCGACATGGGACCCGGCGCAGGAATTCGGGGTGGACAGGTGATCTACTCCGGAGCCCCATCGGGCATCACCGCCTGTGAGGACTCCCTCACCGGCCTCTACTTTTCAGGCCGTCGAGGCATAGAGCCCCCCTTAAAGCGGCGAATGCACGACAAGGGAAAACTCACCCTTACCGGAGCCAGTGGCAACAACCTCAAAGACGTGGATGTTGATTTCCCCCTGGGGATCCTTACCTGTGTCACCGGCGTCTCCGGATCAGGCAAGTCCACCCTGGTCCTCACCACCCTGAAACGGGCCCTTTCCCAGAAGCTGGCCGGCGCAAAAGAGCTGCCCGGACCCCACACCCGGCTTGAGGGACTCACCAACGTTGACCGGGTCATCGGCATCGACCAGTCCCCCATCGGCAAAACCCCACGTTCCAACCCTGCAACCTACACGGGATTGTTCAACGCCATTCGCGATATCTTTGCGAAAACCAAGGAAGCACGGGAGAGAGGTTACAAGCAGGGGCGATTCAGCTTCAACATGAAGGGAGGGCGCTGTGAGGCGTGCCAGGGGGACGGTATCGTTAAAATTGAGATGCACTTCCTGCCAGATGTCTACGTCCCCTGTGATGTCTGTGGCGGGAAACGGTACAACCGGGACACCCTGGATGTCCGCTATCGGGGAAAAAACATCGCCGAGGTTCTCGACATGACGGTGAACCAGGCATTTGAGTTCTTCAAAAGCTACCCGGTGCTCCGAACAAAACTTGAAACCCTTGTGGATGTGGGCATGGGCTACATCCACCTGGGGCAATCCGCAACCACCCTTTCAGGGGGCGAGGCCCAGAGAATCAAACTGGCCAAGGAGCTCTCGAAAAAGGGGGCGGGACATACCGTTTACATTCTCGATGAACCCACCACCGGCCTCCACTTAGAGGACATCCGAAAGCTCATGGTTGTCTTAAACCGTCTGGTGGATGCCGGAAACACCATCATCATCATTGAACACAACCTGGACGTGATCAAGTGCGCGGACCATGTCATTGATATGGGACCCGAGGGTGGGGAGGGAGGTGGCGACGTGGTGGCCACCGGAACCCCTGAAGAGGTAGCCGACAACCCCGCCTCCGTTACGGGGCGTTACCTGAAAGAAGCCCTCCCCCACGCCAGGGCATAAAGGGCTCGACGTTTAAACAAAACGTCTTCGGCGGCTCATGATTTGGTTTTGTTTAAGACTTGTTTGGTAAGCTTTTTAAAAGTTCAGCCCCCGACAGGGCCGCGGCGACGCAAGATGAATCGTTGCCCCCCCAAAAAAAAGCCGTCACACACCAGGTCTGGGGTGTAACGGCTTATCATTTCATATCTTCCGGCAGAGGCGCTGGAGGCAGACCGATTAGGTCGCCGTGGCTACACCATCTGCGGCCTGCGCAGGCTCATCCACCTTGCGCATACGCACCTTGGAGAGAAACCGCAGATTGGACTTCCCAAGTGAGATCATGTCCCCATGGGTGAGCTTCACAGGCTCTTTTCCCACCTTGGCCCCATTCAACCGGGGCTTGACCAGACCAGAAACGTGATTGATGTAGTACCCGTCATCGCGTCGCACCACCGTGGCAGCTCTCTTCCCCATAAGAAACCCACTGACCACCACTTCGTTTGATCTGGCACTTCCCATCCGGGTATACCGGTTCCCCAACTCAATGCGACCCTTTCCACCCTTTTTAAACACAAGAATGGGAAGGGGCTTGGCCGAAATGCCCTTCATTCCCTTCTGTTTGCCGTTTTTCAGGTCAGATGTATCGATGGCCATGGTAACATCTAGGCTGCTGGCTTTCTGGGCCGTAAGGGGTGTTTCATGGAAAGTGACGTCTGCACGTTGCTCTGAAAACAGGAGCTGGTGCTTCCCGACCCCCACCTCATCGCCGTTGGCAAGAACAGTTTTGTCCACGCGTTTGCCGTTTACATACGTCCCGTTCTTGCTCTCAAGATCCGAAACAACGACGTTGTTTTCATGAAATTCTACGCGGGCATGAAAACCGGAAACAGCAAGGTTGCCGATAATGACATCGTTCTTCTCATTCCGACCGATGGAGAGGGGGCGTCCATACTCCAAGGTGTATTGCCGGATCATCTTTCCCTGGTATTTCAGTATCAAGAACGGCATTCGACAGAGCTCCAGGATAACAGAACCGCACCCGATCTTAGTGGGTTACGGCAGGGTCTTGGGTGACAAAGGTTAAAACGGCGTTGGAATACGCCCTTACCTGCGCAATTCAATCAATAAGAATACACACACTATATATGATTGGCTTTCTGAGGGTCAAGGGATCTTTATCGCCCCTGACAAATGCTTGAAGAATCAGGAAAAAGAGCGCGCGCCACCCCAAAAACAATAAAAAGGGCCGAACCGTTGCAATGAACGGTTCGGCCCTTTAAAAAAACTCAGACAACGGGGTCTCTTCTTATCCGAGGAGACCTGCGATGGCTGCAGCCTGGGGGTGTGCGTAGATAAGAATCAGCGCAATTACCAGAGCATAAATACAAAGAGATTCGATCATCGCAAGACCGATGAGCATGGTTACAGTTACTTTACCGGAAGACTCGGGGTTACGGGCGATGCCTTCAACGGCTGCTTTAAGACCCATACCCTGACCGATACCACAACCAAAGGCTGCAACTGCGATGGCCATAGCGGCGGCGAATGAGCTGACTACGAAGAACTGTAATGCTTCCATTTACTTCTCCTTAATGTGTAATGTATTGGTGTTCGGCTTCTTCCATTATCCCAATGTATAAGCCGTGTTATCCGTATAGAATCTTACAAATCAGTGCGCGTGCTCCAGAGATCCTGAAAAGTAGATGATCGACAGGAGGAAGAACACAAAGGCCTGAACAAAGGCCACAAAGATACCCAGCGCCATGATAGGCAGCGGAGCGAAATAGAGACCGGCGAGCATGAAAAGAATGCCCAGCACCAGTTCGTGCCCCATCATGTTACCGAAGAGACGGAAAGAGAGGGAGAGAACCCTGGCCAGGTGCCCGATGATTTCAATGGGCATGATCAAGGGAACCATCCACCAGACAGGCCCCATGAAGTGCTTGATGTACTTCACACCGTGGTACTTCACACCGATATAGTGGGTAAAGAAAAATACCACCAGGGCACAGGCCGCGGTGGTATTGAGCGTGGCAGTGGGGGGAAAGAACCCCGGTACCAAACCGATGAGGTTGGAGATAAAAACAAAAAGAAAAATCGTGATGGCAAGTGGGGTAAACCAGCGGCCCCCTTCACCCACGGTCTCAACAAGGAAATCCTCCAGACCGCCGATAATGACTTCAAAAAAATTCTGTCCTTTGGTGGGAATCAAAGCGGGCTTCTTGGCCGCCAGATACCCGAAACCTGCGAGCAGAATCATCACCAGCCAGGTGTACATCACATGGGGATACTTGTGAGCAAAATGGTAAAGTGACCCGTTGACGTCAAAGAAATCAACCAGAAACAAAAAGGGATGTGCCATCTTTACACCGCCTCCTTAAAGATGAGTTTCGTCAGTTCGCACACCGTGGCCAAGGTCACACTCACCACAACTACGGAGAGTCCGAGAATGAGTCCCAATGGATCCACAAGGTGCTTAGAAATGAGAAGAAAAATAACAACCGCACTTATCAAAAACCTGACATAGTACTTTGCCAGGATCACATTCCCTGTAGAGAGCTGATTGGGTCGTAGTCCCTTTTCCAGAGTGCGGGAAAGGAGATGAAAGTTGATGGTCACGATAAGCGCGCCACAGGTGAGCCCCATGGACACGTCGGCAGGGAGAGAGATTGGACCCAGCACAGCCGCAAGGGCAAGAAGCACCCAGTTGGCTCGGGTCACGAATCTCAGAATTCTCTGCTGCAAACCCATCTTAAATACAACCCTTTCGCCTACATTTTTTTGCTTCTTTTAACGGCCAGGAGAAGATTCCGAAATGCGGCCGCGATACCAAACCCAAGAAATATGAGCATCAATATCGGCGCCGTTCCAAAAAACTTATCCAGAAAAACACCAAAACCGACACCGAGCAATATTGAGATGGCTACCTGAAGCCCCAGACTGCTGTAATATGTCAACTCTCTGAATATCTCAGCAAGCTCTTTGTTCATGATAGTCCCCCCCAAACTGGCCCGAGAGATAAACTCTCGCAAGTCATTGCAGCCACGACTCACCTAACACGTGCATTGCTGAAAGTCAATTCCAAAGAGCACTGAACATCATAGTTTCTAAAGACTTATACGACACAACATATGAGATATTCACGTATATCCAGAATAGTCCAAGCATCAGGTTTTCAGGGCTGTATGCGGAATTTTTGATGACTCAGCAATGGGTGTTAAGGAATCAGACACATTCAACTTTCCCACAGGCCGACTCACCGACAACCTCCCCCACGATGGCTGCGTCCACGCCGAGATCAATCATGGTGGAAAGGCATGAGCCTGCTTCATGGGCGGGCAAGGCCACCAAAAGCCCACCAGAGGTCTGGGGGTCATAAATCAGGTCCTGATACGAGCGGGACACAGAGGGATACACCTCCACTGACTCACCGCAATATTCGCGGTTTCGGTAAGCTCCGGCCGGAAGCAACCCCATCTCCGCAAACCCGAGCGCCCCGGCCATCACCGGCAGCGAGGAGACGGAAATGACAAATCGCTTCTTTGCGCCGCGGGCCATCTCAAGGGCATGCCCCGCAAAGCCGAACCCCGTGATGTCGGTACAGGCCGTGGGATGAAACGAGGCCATTGCATCGGCAGCCGCTTTGTTCAACGTGGCACACACCTTGACCAGAAGCCTGGCAGCCTCAGCCCCTGCCACATTTCCCTTGATGGCTGTGGAGAGAAGGCCGCTCCCCAGGGGCTTTGTCAGAATAAGGGCATCGCCAATTTGCGCTCCTCCATTGGTAAGAAGGCGCTTGGGATGAACGGTGCCGGTTACGGACAGGCCATATTTGAACTCATTGTCCTCCACGCTGTGCCCCCCCACAAGACAGGCCCCGGACTCGTGAATGGTCTCAAGCCCGCCGGCGAGGGTCTCCGTGAGAACCGACTCCGGAAGACTCTCTGTAGGAAAACAGACGATGTTCATGGCGGTCAGGGGGCGCCCCCCCATGGCGTAGACATCACTTAAGGCATTGGCAGCGGCAATGCGCCCGAAGTCAAACGGGGCGTCTGTGACCGGCGTCAGAAAATCGAGGGTCTGGATCAATGCCGTCTCCTCGTTGAGCTGGTACACGCCCGCATCGTCGGCACCATCCAACCCCACCAGAACCTCGGGAGGGCGCTGCACCTTTAACCCTTTTACCACGCGATCCAGTACCACTGGATCCACTTTGGCCGCTCAGCCGGCCGCCTTCACCTTTTCGGTGAGACGTATCGTCTCCAATTTATCCGTCACGCGTCTCTCCTGTCTCACACCTTGATGGATCGGGCGTCAAACACAGGCCCGTCGATACACACATGCTTGTAGGGCTCATCAGCCCCGCTGGACTCTACAACACAGCCCATGCAGGCACCCATACCGCACGCCATGATGATCTCGAGGGAGAGCTCACACAAGGCAGGGTGACCTTTCATCAGTTCGGCAATCCCCACAAGCATGGGGTGAGGGCCACACGCATAAACCCTGGCAGGATTTTTCTCCTCCAGAAGACGAGCCATGGGTGCCGTGATGCGCCCTTTCTCCCCTGCGGATCCGTCATCGGTGGTCACCACCACAGAAAAGCCTAACGTTCGAAAGGCCTCTTCAGCCAGGACATCCTCATCGGAGCGCCCACCAATAAAAACCGTATGGTCCGCGGGGTTCGCCCCTGCTGCCACCATCCGCCTTGCGAGAAGAAGCATGGGAGCAATACCGATTCCGCCCCCTGCGAGAAAGGTGGACTCTCCCGCCTCCGGTTCAGAGAAACGGTTCCCAAGGGGCCCCAGCATACTCAGAACCTCTCCGTCCTTCATCTGACCGTAAACACGGGTGTTTGGCCCCACCACCTTGTAGAGAAGCTCCACGATGGTCTTCCCATCCTTGGTTGTTACATCATGGATTGAGAAAGGACGACGCAGAAGGGTCCCCGCTTTTTCTGCCTTGAGCATGACAAACTGACCCGGCATGGCGGTGGTATAACGTTCCGGAGACTCAAGGCCCATGTGATAGTATCCCGGGCTCACTTCCCGATTCCAGAGTATGGTGCAATCGCTAAGTTTCATGTTGATTCCATTGGTTTTCAAATATTAGTGATGGCCTCGCAACATGCCGTTCAGGCGTCTGCGGGCAAAGAGCATTCTAAAAAAGCCTCCGGCGGCAAGGTGTGCCACCTTGAAAGCTGGTAGCCGCAGCGTTTTAACCCTCATTCCTCGGGTTAAATCACAGCGGCATTATTATGGAATTGTGCACTTATTTCTTACGTACCCCTATAATCCCGGCATGGTTCTTTATTAATAAGCCAAAGGTACATGGGTTAACATTGGAGGACCAAAGCCCATGCACTTACCATGCATCATGCAGAACCATACTCTCAACGCGAACGCAAAGGCTTATAAGGTAGCGTCACTCGAATCGCATTCGCCTCATGGGGCAGGGTTGCGAAGCCACTTAGGCTAAAGTCCCCTGCCCGCCTGAGGCATTTCTGAATCGTTACCTTATACCGATCACTGTGGCCATCCGACCGGTTGTGTGGCTCCGCCGATACGAAAAGTAGTGTTCGTCATCGCACTGGGTGCAAACCTGAGCCGCGGTTATATTCTGGGCTTTCAGGCCGGCATCGCACAACTGGTCCCGACTGATGGCCCAAAAGTCGAAATGGTTGAACCCAACCCGGTGCGTGCAAAAGCTCCTCGGAAGCTCCTTCTTATAATGAACGAACTCTGCACAGCAGGGCCCAAGGGACGGCCCGATACCGGCCAGAAGGTCCGAAGGGCGACAGCCGAAATTCTTTTGCATCACAGCAACGGTTTCAGACAAAACCCCTTCCACACTGCCACGCCACCCTGCATGGGCATTGGCCACCACCCTTTTTGCCGGATCAACAAGCATCACGGCCTGACAGTCCGCTGTCAATATGGTCAACATGGCTCCGGGGCGATCCGTCACCACGGCATCCGCCTCCACCGAGGCAACTCCGGGACCGGTGTGAACATGCACACCCTTGCCGTGAACCTGGGAGAGCACCACAAGGTCGTCCCCTCCGCTTTCATCCAGAATCGCCTTACGATTGACAGACACCGCCTGGGCGGAGTCTCCTGTATTGAGCCCGGTATTCAGCCCTTCGTAAGGGCCTTCACTTACCCCTCCCTTACGGGTAAAACACCCGTGAAAAAGCCAGGGAACCTCGGATAAAGGGGAAAAACAGTCATAAACCAATCCACCTGAACAGATTCGTTCCACGGAAACCTCCCGTATATCAAGTGAGCCGACATATGCTTAAATCTGACGAAGCCTTCAGCCCATCATGCTTCGTGCACGCGTCTTGAATCTTCTTCTGTTAAGTGCCTGCTGTAACACATGGGCCTGCGTTCTTCAAGGCAAGGAACATGTTCCCTGAAGGCCGCCAGAACCTCCGCATCCATGGCTGTCACCACCTCACCGTCAGCGCCCCCCGCATGAGCCTGTACCTCACCGAGTGGGGATACAACCTGTGACCCCCCGTTGTACACAAGCGTTCCGGAGCGTCCGACCCGGTTAACCCCGACAACGAAACACTGGTTTTCGATGGCCCGGGCCTTAAGCAAAGCCTCCCAGTGGGCAAGGCGCGCTGCCGGCCACTGAGCAGAAATAACAAGGATTTCCGCCCCATCCAACACCAGCCCCCTGGCCAGTTCAGGAAAACGAAGGTCATAGCAGATCATCAAACCCAGCCTGCCGATGGAGGTCTCCGCCACCACCGCCTCCTGGCCGGCTGCAAAGTGGTTGTCCTCACCCGTAGGGGTAAAGAGGTGAAGTTTTCGATACCGGCCCTTAATTTCGCCGTCGCTGTCGACCGCATAAAGGGTGTTCACCACAGAGCCGTCCACCAACTCGGGAAGGGAGCCCGCCACGACCATCCGCTCCCGTGCTGCAAAAATCCGAAGACGCTCGACAATCCCAGGGGTCTCGCCTGCCTGGGAGGCAAGGTTGCCGTTATCAAACCCGCAGCTCCACATTTCGGGCAGCACGGCAAGATGACACCCTGACTCCGAGAGTTTCATCAGCCCCTGAAAAGCCCGCGTAAGGTTGGTCTCAATATCCCCTTCCACCACATCAAACTGAACTATCCCAACCACAACCGATGAATTCATCCGATTCTCTCCTTACATGAAAAAATGCCTCCGGCGGCAAGGGTGGCGAAGCCACATTAGGCAAAATACCTTGAAAGCAGGTAGCGGTTGCGCATTGCCCCTCGTTCCTCGGGTCAAACCACATCCGCCTTTCGTTGGATGTGAATCTGAAATTATGTATGAAGACCTGTTTATCAAACGTTTCGAAAGTTTGGCCCCCGGCAGGGCCGACGGAGGCAATATTTTGCTGAATAGTTACCATAGGGCGGTCCCTACTTTGTCATGTCCCGCCTGGCAAAGACCAGGGCGGAGACCTCCGAGGCCCCGTGCTTTTTTAAGATCGTAGCGCACGTAGCGAGGGTGGAACCCGTGGTGAAGACATCATCCACAAGGAGCACCCGCTTGCCTTTTACATCCCTGCCAGGGGTCAGTTCAAAGGCGCCTTTCACGTTTTCCAAACGGGCCTTTCGAGTCAACCCGGCTTGGGGCGTTGTCTCCCTCCTGCGACGAAGCAAGCGATGACAGACGTTAAGCCCCGCCTCTTCTTCAAAGGTACAAAGGAGCAGGGATGCTTGATTAAAGCCCCGCCGACGCAACCGTTTTCCGTGCAAGGGAACCGGCACCACAAGGTCAATATCCCACCTTTTCCCCTCGCCGTCCATATGGGCCCGCAGCGCCCGGGCAAAAAGAAGGCGCCCCATGGGGGGCGCCAGTGCTCTCTTGTTTTTGTACTTTAATGCCCTCACAGCCATGGCCGGTCCGTCGTCATGGAGAAAAAGGGCCGTGACCCGGGCCAAAGGACGAGCGGGGTCCATGCAATGACCACACAGGCAAGGCTCGGAGATATCCCCCAACAGAGGAACCCCACACGCCGTGCACCGCTGCCCAGAAGGCTCTTCAACCCCCGTGCGGCAGAAAGCACACATCACAGGGGCAAGTTCTCCGTGAAACTGAGACACCAAGTCCTCAGCCTCGTCTGCGATCATGCCACCAGCCCGCGTCCAGGGAAGCAGCTCCCCACATACCCGACACCGGGGTGGAAAGACCAAACGCCTCACAATGAGCCCCAGGGCTGAAAGCCACTGCATCCGCATCAAATCCCCTTTTTGGATCAAAGATGGATTAAAAAGCATGCCTTCCATGGTTAAAGTGGCCAAAAAAAATGCCTCCGGCGGCAAGGTGTGCCACCTTGAAAGCAGGTTGCAAATGCGCTTTGCCCTTCGTTCCTCAGGGCAAATCACATTTGCTTTAGGTTTTAGGTTGACCCAAGATTTTTTTTTAAAAGACCTGTTTGGCAACCTTTTTAAAATGTTGGCCGCCGGAGGCATCTTTAACCTGGCTGCCTCCGGCGAGTCGCTTTTTAAAAAAAGCACCGTAAACACGTTCGATTGCCGCCTCCTTTTATCTCGGCGCCGCAGGGGCCGAGATAAAAGGAGGCGGCATATTCATTAATCCAGAGCCATATGATACGACTGCGATGTGACCTTAAAAACCTGTTTATCAAACTTTTCAAAAGTTTGGCCCCCGGCAGGGCCGCCGGAGGCTTAACTATTTGAACATGGTCATCCGAAAATTACTTTCCGGCGTCACCCCTCTGACGAACCACCTCGTACATAACAAGGGAGGCTGCCACGGAAGCGTTCAATGAATCCACCACGCCTTTCAGGGGAATGGAGACAATAAAGTCACATCCCTTCTTGACGAGGGGCCGAATCCCCTTGCCTTCGCTTCCCACCACGATCCCAACAGGGCCCGTGAAGTCACCACCAAAAAGTGAGCTATCCCCATCGGCATCCAGGCCTGCAAACCAAAGCCCGTTCTCCTTGAGCCCCTCCATGGTTTTGGCAAGGTTTGTCACCACAGCCACCGGCATATGTTCGAGGGCCCCGGCCGATGCTTTGGACACAAGGGCCGTCAATTGGGCTGACCGATCCCTGGGGACCACCACGCCATGGGCACCGGCACAATGCGCGGTGCGCACAATGGCTCCCAGGTTACGGGGGTCTTCAATACTGTCAAGAAGGACAAGAAAGGGCTCTTCTCCTTTTTTTTCAGCCACCCGAAGCAGGTCCTCTGGGGCCACGCCCGGCAATGCTCCGGCAGAAAGTGCTGCCCCCTGGTGATGTCCGGTACCGCAGAGCCCTTCAAGGGTGTCGGCATCCACACGCTTGACGGTGATGCCCTTCTCACGGGCAAGGGACTCCAGCTCATCCACACGGCGATCTTTTCGCCCCGAGGCAATAAGCAGCTCACGAATCTGTCGTCTCTGGGCCTTCAAGGCCTCCATGACGGGGTTGATACCATACAGCAGATCGGCTGCAGGCTTCGGCCTTTTACCCTGCTTTGTCTGTTTCATCAGGAGGTCACCCCTTCTCGACACCCTTTCACCACAGCCACAAAAGCTGCGACGGCATCGTCCAGATCATCGTTAACAATCACATGCTGATAGAAATCACGCTGCTGCATCTCACCCACAGCATTGTTCATACGTTTTTCGATGGTCTCGGGAGTATCGGTGCCCCGTTTGTCAAGGCGGCTCAGAAGCTCGTCCATGGACGGTGGCATGATAAAAATGGTGACACACTCGGGCATTGCCTCACACATCTGGCGGGCACCCTGCACATCGATGTCCAGAAGCACATCCACGCCATTGGCGACACTTGCCTCCAGGGTCTCGATGGACGTTCCGTAATAGTTGCCGTGCACCTCGGCCCACTCTGCCATGAGACCTTTTTCAATACGCTCTTGAAAGCCTTCTTTGGTAACAAAGTGGTAGTCCACCCCATCCTGTTCGCCCGCCCTGGGCGCCCGTGTGGTGTGTGAAATGGAATACGTGATCTCGGGATAAACCGTAAGCAGCTCCCGACACAGGGTGGATTTACCGGCACCGGAGGGTGCCGATACGATATAAATATTGCCTCGTCGTTTCAAAATTTCTCCTGGAATGGCTTACTCGGCCTTTTCAGCTTTCTCTTCTTTGCCACCATCCCGCAACTGAGCGTACCGCTGGGAAATGGTCTCCGCCTGAATGGCGGAAAGGATCACATGGTTGCTGTCCATCACAATGATGGAACGGGTTCGCCTGCCGTGGGTGGCATCCACCAACCGCTTTTCATCCTTGGCATCGTCCTTCAGTCGCTTCATGGGAGCCGAGTTGGGCGAAACGATGGCTATGACACGCTCCGCCACCACACTGCTTCCAAAGCCGATATTCAATAACGCCTGTTGTTCCATAGTTCTGTCCAAATAAGAGTGATGTCTAATGTGCCCTGGCCAGACAGGGCAGCAAGGGAAAGAAAAATAAACGTGCCTCCGGCGGGTCGCTTTTTGAAACAAGCTCCGCAAAAACTTTCCGATTACATATTAAGTTCAGAGCTGTTGGTTTACTGACGACATTGGCCTCGACAGATCTGTCATCAAGGCCTGCTTGTCTAACGTATCAGAAGTTTTGCCCCGACAGTTCCGCCGGAGGCAAAGATGAGCTGAACAGTTATTTTTTCAGTGCCCCTTATCTCTTTCCTGGCCCCTTACTCAATATTCTGAACCTGCTCGCGCATCTTTTCGAGTTCGGACTTCACCGAGACAATGGTGTGAGAGATCTCAGCCTTGCCGATCTTGGAGCCCATGGTGTTGAACTCCCTGTTGAATTCCTGAAGAAGGAAGTTGAGCTTCCTGCCCGCCTCCTCTTCGCCTGCCATGATGGCGCGGAATTGTTCGATGTGGCACCTTGCCCTCGTGATCTCCTCTGAGATATCACTTCGATCTGCCAACAGAGCTGCTTCCTGGGCAATCCGAGCCTCATCCACCTCCACGGTCCCCCCGCAAAGGGTGGCAATACGATCCAGCAGGCGTTGACGATAGATGGCTGGAAGAGCCCCGGCTCCCTCCTCGATGATTTCAAGGGAGGCTTCCACGCTGTTCAGGCGATCATTCAGGTCACCGGCAAGGAACTCGCCCTCTTTGGATCGCATGTCGGCAAGCCCTTCAAGGGCGTCTGTCAGACATGACTCCACCACCTGCCAGTGGTGGGCAAAATCTGTCTCGACTTCCTTGGGCACCACCAAGCCGTTGATGTGAAGCAGCTGATCCAGACTGATCTGTGCATCAAGGCCCGCCGCTTCCGCCGCTTCCGTAAGTGCCACGGCATAGGCCCTGGCCTTGGCCGTGTCGGCCTGATACGCGATGGCCTCGTCGGACTCGTTTCTAATCACCACACGGGCTTCCACCCGCCCACGCACAAGGCGTAAAGCGATGACGCCGCGTATCTTCTCCTCAAATCGGCTGTAGCCGTGGGGAACCTTGATATTGGTGTCGAGAAATCGGCTGTTGTAACTGCGAAGTTCCACTTCAACTGTGACGCTGCCGTCCACTTTGTCAGCCCGCGCATAGGCGGTCATGCTTTTTACCATTTGGGTACT
This sequence comes from Desulfolunaceae bacterium, assembly GCA_942491485.1. Classification (GTDB taxonomy): domain Bacteria; phylum Desulfobacterota; class Desulfobacteria; order Desulfobacterales; family Desulfolunaceae; genus Desulfoluna. The sequence goes on from CALOAX010000002.1 coordinate 563,159, forward strand.
TGTTCCTTTTATAACGATGAAGGCTCTATTCAAAGTCAGGGTATCGGCCAGTGTTTCATGCAAAGCCCACCCCACGGTGCAATCGTCGCATGAATATCAGCAGCACGTTACATCAACCTCTTTTCGGCCCATCTTTCATTGTTTTGTTGTCGCAGGGATAAACGACCCCGGTAGGTGAAACGATGCATCGTATCGCCTCCGAACATCGGTCAGAAAATCAATCATCGCCTGATCTGTATAATCGGGAAAGGTCCAGGGCAAAGAACGAAACGCCCCGGCACTGTAGGTGAGGGTAAGATCCGCGTAGATCCCCTTGCCGATATAGATCCTGTGGGTGTAATCTTTGGCCGAAGCCAGCACGAACCGGGAGTGAAGCAGAAACCCGGGGTCAATATTCACCCGCCGGTGGCCGGCCTTTGAAAAACCGTCCTCCAGGGCATTGGTACACAGCTTGATGTCAGCCAGAGTCCCTTGGTCCACGAGATGGGAGAAGGCAAAAACCCGCCGTAAAAGAGGCCCGCCCATCTCCTTCTCATAATATGAGGTATCGGTGAAAGGCATCCAGCAACTCACCATGTCCACAGGCCCGAATCGATCCACCAGGGCTGAAGCCACATCTGAAACCAGGCCCTTTTCCTCGGTAAGCACACCGATCACCAGCTTGGCCGGCAACGTCTCTTTCGGACGCATGCTCTATGCCAGGGGCTTGGCCTCTTCGGCCAGCATCACGGGAATGCCTTCCCTGATCTCATAGACCAGTTTACATGAACCACAGACCAGCCCGTCACCGGACTCGTTAAGCTCCACTTTCCCTTTGCATTTGGGGCACGCCAGAATTTCGATCAGTTCCTGAGAAATCGTCATGAGAATATCCAATTCATTTTATTTTGATGGCCTTGCATTAAGCGAACCAAGTCTTTTCGTGACAAAACATACCATTATACAATGCAGCAACAAGGTGTTTACGACCTAATTTTCCGATGTCGTCCGAGTCACCCCTGAGGGGCCGACCGGATTACACGTTGCTTTTTCTGCAAATATTTATCTATATCAGATGGACCTGACCCATGCAATTCCCATTTAATTTGACACACTCCGACGCTTCTCTTATCATTAAACGTTTACTGACCCATTTTTCTTTCTTAATCTCCCCTGGTGGTCAACTTACCCTGATCATCCGCACCCCGGAGCCAAGCTTTCCATGACCATCCCACGATTCTCCGGCACAGGCATTGTTCTTTCTGCCTACAACCTTCTCTGGAAGGCTGCCGTTCCCTGGACCCGAAACCACAAACGCCTCAAAGAGGGGCATAATGAGCGCACCCTGACCCGAAGCCGGCTTAAGTCGGCAGACATCTGGATCCACGCAGCATCGGCTGGGGAGGCCTACATCGCCGCAGAGCTGGTGGAAGAATTGGCGGAACCCGATGCACCCACTGTTCTCATCTCCACCCACACGAAGCAGGGCTTGGAGGTTCTTGACCAACAGCTTTCGATAATCGGCGCCACGCACGCAACAGCCTGCTACGCACCCTTTGATGCCCCCTGCCTTATGGAAAAGGCCTTTAAAATAGTGGATCCCAGCCTGCTTGTCCTGGTGGAATTGGAGCTCTGGCCGGGCATGCTCGCCGCTGCAAAGAGATGCAAGGTCCCCATTGCTGTCATCAATGGCCGCCTGACCCCATCAAGTTTCAAAGGGTATGCCCGCGCCAGAAGACTGCTGGCACCCCTGGCACCTGATTTCATTTCAGCCATCTCCAAGGGGGATGCAGCTCGCCTGGCAGATCTTTTTCCGGACTCACCCATTGAGCTGATACCCAACATTAAATTTGACCGAATTCCAACGTCAAGCAGCTCGACTGACAGGAGCCCTACCCTTTTTCCCGGAGCTGAAAACCGAACAGTCTACCTCCTGGCATCCGTACGGGAAGAAGAAGAACAGAAGGTCATCCACATGGCCAGGGGAGTCCTTGACCGGGACAACAAAGCCCTCATCGCCTGGTTTCCACGTCACATGGAGAGGGTAGAGCCACTGTGCCTGGAGCTTCATAAAAACAACATTCCCCACGCGAAGCGTTCCCAATGTGAGGTCATCAATTCCGACCTTTCTCTCATTGTCTGGGATCGATTCGGTGAAATGGGACACGCCTTCCCACAGGCAAGTGCCGCATTTGTGGGAGGCAGCTTTGCCCCCTTAGGCGGACAAAACATGTTGGAACCCCTCGCATCAGGCCTTATACCTGTCATGGGCCCTTCATACAGCAACTTTTCCTGGGTAGGTGACGACCTGAAAGAAGCAGGACTGCTCATTCTCTGCCACACCCCGGACGAGGCAGCAGACCACCTGGTTCGACTCGCAGCCGATGAAATCAGCCGACAGGAGATTCTGCAGAGCTTTCAACAACTCATCAAAACCCGACGCGGCGGAACACAAGCCACCTGCCGTCACCTCACACGGCTGCTTTGCAAAACGTAGCCTCCTGCAGCGATATGGGCCACCTCAGAAGTGTAACGCGAATGCGCTGCGAGTGACGTTCCTACAGGCACTTTGCGTCTGCATTCGCTCAAAGCACGGTGCCATGCAATGTGTATCAACAGTCCATGAGCCGTAAGTACTTAAGAGATGCCGTCGTCTGCCTGATGTCCGAGACCGTCCACACGGCTGAAGGACCCGTTTCAGAGCTTCACGAAAACGCCCATGAATGGTATATGGACGATTATTCGTCAAACATGATGTTCACTTCTAAATCGAGACAAATAGCCATGACCTCACCCATCCCCTGCATCGGCATCATCCCGGCTCGCTACGCATCATCCCGGTTTCCCGGAAAACCCCTGGCACTCATCTGCGGCAAACCGATGTTTCAACACGTCTATGAAAGGGCGGCAAGCTGTCCCGAGATCACACAGGTGGTCCTTGCCACCGACGATACCCGCATTGAAGAAGCGGCCAAGGAAGCCGGAGTTCCCGTGATCATGACCGCATCCGATCACCCCAGCGGCACAGACCGCGTCCTTGAGGCGGCCCGCAGTATCGGTGCGCCAGACCATGCCATCATCGTCAACATCCAGGGAGACGAGCCGGCCCTTGAACCCGCCATGCTCACCGAACTGACCGCCCCGTTCTTCACCGACCCATCGGTTCAGGTCACCACCCTGGCCACCCCTATATCCCCCGAAGAGGCTCAAAACCCCAACCGGGTCAAAGTGGTCCTTGACGAAGCACACCGCGCCCTCTACTTCTCTCGCTCTCCCATCCCCTACCCCCGGGATGACTCCTTCGACGGGTACCTGGGCCACGTCGGGCTTTACGCCTTTCGAATGAAGGCCCTTGAGGCATTCTCAAACCTTCGGGAAGGAAAGCTGGAAGGCATCGAAAAACTCGAACAACTCAGGCTCCTTGAAAACGGGATCGATATTCATGTGGGCATCACACGCCACCAGAGCATAGGGGTGGATCACCCCGATGATATTCCCATTGTAGAAAAACGTCTCAAAGCAACAAAACAACAGACTTCATAAGCCTGTATTAACGACGTGATACTTGTAATACCAACTTGAATGTTTTAGGATCCCGCGATACGTTAATATGACCTACCTTCAAGGGCATTAAACGGCTTTCAAGCTTAACTGTGAAAAGCGAAACGACGGACTCGAAACCAAGGGAACGTATCAGCCTTTACAATATGCCTATAAACGGAGTGAACTCCTTGAATAATGAACTGCGGAAAATACTTATGAATACAAATTCAGATACCAACCCAGTTATTGCGATAGTCGGTTTGGGATATGTTGGCCTTCCACTGGCCCTGGAATTCGGCAAATACTTTGAGACCATTGGTTTCGATATCAAGGAGACCTTGGTTGCGAACTGCACCAATGGAGTGGATTATACCGGTGAGGTAGATGCCGATGATTTTGAAGCGGCCGTAAAATTTACGGCGACCTCCGATGCGTCCATGATCACAAAAGCCGATTTCATCATCGTGGCGGTGCCCACCCCCATCAATGAGGCCCACCAACCCGATTTGACCCCCCTTGTCTCGTCGTCCGAAACCGTTGGGCGCCATATGAAAAAGGGGGCTGTGGTTGTTTACGAGTCCACCGTCTTTCCCGGTGCCACAGAGGACATCTGTGTTCCTCTCCTGGAAAAAGAGTCCGGGAAAACGTGGAAGAAAGATTTCTTTGTGGGATACTCGCCCGAACGAATCAACCCGGGAGACAAAGAGCGCACCCTTACCACCATTGTCAAGGTTGTCTCTGGGGACACCCCTGAAACCCTTGAGAAAGTGCGCGCTCTTTACGGCTCCATCATCACCGCCGGGGTCCACCCCACAACGACCATCAAAGAGGCCGAAGCATCAAAGGTCATTGAGAACACCCAGAGGGACCTAAACATCGCCCTCATCAACGAACTGGCCATCATTTTTGATACCCTTGGCATTGATACATTGAATGTCCTGGAAGCGGCCGGCACCAAGTGGAATTTCCTCCCCTTCAGGCCCGGCCTCGTGGGGGGGCACTGCATCGGTGTGGATCCTTACTACCTGACCTACAAGGCGCAAATTGAGGGGTATCACCCCGAGGTCATCCTGTCCGGCCGCAAACGAAATGATTCCATGGGCAAATACATTGCCCAGACAACGGTCAAGCGCCTCATGAACAACGGATGCCTGAGCAGTGATTCATCCGTTGCCATTCTGGGGCTTACCTTTAAAGAGGATTGCCCGGATTTACGCAACACCCGGGTTGTCGATATTGTTGAGGAGTTTCAGTCCTACGGCATTACTGTTCAGGTTCACGACCCCCTGGCGGATCCGGTGGAGGCAAAAAACTACTATGGCCTTACCCTGAGCTCGTGGGATGAGATCAAAGATGTAAATGCCGTCATCATCGCCACCGCCCACCGTGAGTACAAAGCAATGCCCCTTGAGGCGTTTACAATGAAGCTGAAGCCAAAGGGGTCTATTATCGATGTGAAATCTGTTATTGACACAGATGAAGCTCAGACGTGTGGAGTGGATCTCTGGAGGCTTTAGGGTTGGTAAACGTGACTCTATCAGGGCTAATTGCCCATACCTAAAATGGGTGACAGCTTTACGCCAATGTTTTTAACAGGGCTGACAATTCGCTTTCCATTGTACGACCAAAAGAGCAGGGGGTTAAAGACCGACCAGTAATGCCCCCTGCTTTGCTATAAAAAACAGGGCGAAAATTCGTTTCCGCCCTATTAACACTTTACCCCCCCTCTTTAGAGGTAAGAATCTTTCTTCAAAATATCATGGTAAAGAGCAATATTCTTTTCCACGGTCCGCTCGATGGAAAAATTCTTAACCGATGCCAGTGCCTCTGTGCCCAACTTTTCTCTCAGGGCGGCATGATCAATCAACCGAGACAATTTAGCCGCAAAATCATCAGGGTTTCCCGCCTCCGCTAATAGCCCGCTCACGCCATCTTCAATAATTTCAGAGATCCCACCAACCATAGAGGCAATCACTGGAAGGCCAACAGACTGAGCATCCAGGATGGAGGTGCCCAACCCCTCCATATGGGAGGCCAGGACAAACATATCAAACATATGTAAAAATGCCCCCACATCCCTACGAAACCCCATAAACCGAAAGCGTTTCCCAAGTCCAAGACCATCCGCCTGACGAAAAAGCGCCTCCCTGTCGTTCCCCTCCCCCAAAGCGCAAAAGGTCACCTTGTCATGGGTTTTTAAGACCTTTGCCGCCGCCTCAAGCAGGGTGGGGTAGCCTTTTTCAACGGTCAAGGCAGCCACCACCCCAACGACCAAATGATCCTCAGGAATGCCGTTCTGCGCTCGAAAATCGTCTGCGGGCTTCTCAAGCATCAATCGTTGAGTATCCACGCCGCTGTGAATCGTGGTGATACGTTCGGGGTCAATTCCATCGGCAATCATCACCTTACGGATTGCTTCCGAGATGGCAACATGATGTGTCATGCGCGGCGACGTGTACTTATAGCGGCTCAAGAAATTTTTGCGAATGGGCAACGCAACCCGCCTTGCACCGATCAGTCTCAACCTTTTGTTAAAGAGAGACGCCCACAAACCAATGGCCAGGGCGTGAGCCGAGTGCAGATGCAGAATGGAGACGTTGCAATCCCTGGCGGCTTTGGCAATCTGCCAACCGGCAATGAAATCCCCCTCATTTCTCATTGAAATTGAGAAATAGGGAAGCTTCTTGGCTTGAAGATACGCCTCAAAGGAAAATCCCGGTCGACAAATCACCCAACTGGGGAATCCACGAGCCACGAGCCCCTCGTGAAGGTAAGCAGCCTGCTGTTGCCCGCCACGCCAGCTCTTTTCAGGGTCAATGTGAAACACTCCGGGAAGATTGCTACCCACAACGCCCCCCTTGATGAATCATTTCCCAGAGCCGTAAATATTTAAGCGACACACCAAATGAGGAGATTATGGCCAGAACAAAGCCCTCTTTCCCATCGAGGAATCCTAACTTTAAGAGGTACATCTTGATAAATTTCACCAGCCCGTGAATGCAGGCTGAAACAAGATTCGCTTTTTTCCCCTTCTCCAGAAGCTGTTTTGCCCCAAGTTCGGAATAGCTGTCAATTTTGGAGAGATGAGAAGAAATGGTTGGATAAGTATAATGGTTCATGTGGGTGTTAATGATACCAGGCTTGGATGCCATTTCAACCGACTCATGAATGATCTTTTCGTTAAACCGGCCATGCTTCCTATTGAATAGTCGTAAAGGGGCATCACTGCGCCATCCGGAAAAACGGATGGGGCGCCCCAAGTAATAAGAACGCCTTGCAATCCGGTACCCTTGTTTTCGGGGGGCTTCCAGAGTTGATTGAATCTTGCACCTAAGATGCTCCGTTACTTCTTCGTCAGCATCGATGGAAAAAACCCAGTCGTGGGTTGCGGCATCAACTGCGAGCTGTTTGGTTTTCCCGAAACCAAACCAGGGGGTTTCAAGGACCCTGGCTCCATATTCCCGGGCAATCTCCATGGTTCGATCAGTGGATCCTGAGTCCACGACAACGATCTCATCTACCCAGGACAATGATTCTATACACTGCGGCAGGTTCGCTTCCTCATTTTTCACAATAAGGACTGCTGATAAATTCTTTCGGCTCATTAAAGTTATATTTACCCCGTTTTAGTTGCATGTCTCAGAACCCAATCGTCACTGGGCTGTGACTTAAGCTTCAAACACGGCCCATCACACCCCCGACCATCAGACTCACTCATCCGTTGGGGGGGTGCATTCGTATTCCATCGACGCAAAACTCATTCCGGCAAAAAGAACGAGATAAAAAGCAACAGAACCATAAGAGGTCAACTGCATATGAAAAAACTGTTTAACCAGAAACCCGCCTGTTACGGAAAAAGCGGCCAGCACAACCCCTCGTTCTAGTCCGGAGACCGTCGCTATTTTTTTATAGAGCAGCCAGAGCAGCCCCCCGAACCCTCCCAGCAACGCCGCCAATGTGAGGAGGCCTGACTCCACAAGAATTTGAATATAGTTGTTGTGAAAATCTGCATGGTATTTATCCGCGTAGTGATACGTCTTCTTGTATGCATCCGATTGCTTAGAGAAAAATTCGGCATATTGTTTCTTCACCCCCTTCACGCCGGCCCCGAAAAGAAGCTGCTCTTTAGAAAAATCGAGGCCTCCTCGCCAGAGGTGAAGCCTTGCATTGTTCGAGGCGTTGGTCTTCAAATCAAAAATCGAGACAACTTCATTTTTTATGGGGTTATTTCCTGCCCCAACAAGAGCAAGGCCCACCACCACGACGGCAAAAAAGCTTACGACCATCCGGGATCTAATTGCCAATAAAATCAAAACAACTCCAACTACATAGCCCAGCCAAGCACCACGAATAGAGCACATGACAAGTTGCCAATGAAACAAGACCGCAAGCCCCAGTAGCACCCAACGCCACTTCCCAGACATATCACGCCACCCTTCAAGAAGAATAGCCATCAGGGCAAGGCACATGGTCAGAATCAAGGATGCACTTCGATCCAGCTTGTAGTAACCATGAAACTGCCCGAATTGCAGTTGATAGCTGTTCCAGAAACCGTACAGGGTTGCCAGAAGCCCCGAAATAACAAGGCATGTCACCACAACATACAGCTGCTTGCGGGACCGGACAAAAACCCCCAAAAAGAAAGGAACAAAAAGAAATTTCATTCTATTAAGAAACTCAAGAGAAGCAACTGGCCCCCCATCGTTGGAAAACAGGGCAACGACAGCTCCGATGCACGCAGGAACAATAAGGTACTTCAGCCCGCAGACATCCTTAAGCACATTTCGGCCGTAAAGCATCACATAAATCAGTGCGCAGAGCAGAACCAGCCCTCCGCTGATATTCAAGGCCGCCTTGGAAAGAAAACTCGCCAAAAAAAAGATGCATGTAAAAACATAGCCTGTTTTCGACAGCCAAGGCTCATACGCTCCAAACTTATCTGTTTCGACTGAATCGATCTTTTCATCGTGACTGGATAACAATGCCGTGAACTCCTCAAACATATTCAATTTTCGCAACACAGCGCCCCAACGCCTCTCGAAGGCTGCTCGCATCCCACCAAACCAAGCCCAATTTAAAACCTGTCAGTGCAACGTGCATTTACCACACCCACTCATTCTCCACAAGCCCGTAAGGAGATGACACTTCCATCAAAAAACCAGTCACTTCCCGGCTCGAACGTCCAACGATTCACGCTGGAGAACTTGATCAACCCTCCCAATAATGGTATTCGCTAAAAACCATTTCAGGTAGAAAAACACCAACCCCAATAAATCCCCACAGGGATATCAGGGCCAGATACGCATACACGGGATAAAAAAAGTCGCCCTATGAAAATACTGATCGTTCAAACCAGCTTCCTCGGAGACACCATCCTCTCCACCCCGGTGATTGAAGGGATAAAATCCCTCCACCCCGATGCCGAACTCTGGATGATGACCACCCCTCTTTCCAGCCACCTTGTAAAGCACGACCCTCTGCTTGCCGGAGTTATCCCCTTTGACAAACGAGGCAGAGCCAAAGGGATAAAAGGCCTTCGGGCCATGTCGTCCACCATCAAAGCCATGGGTTTTCACCGTGTCTACTCTTTGCATCGCTCCATCCGCACAAGCGTGATGCTGGCCATGGCCGGCATCCCCGAACGGTTCGGATTTTCAAATGCCAAAGGGCGTTTTCTCTATCATCGCACATTCCGCCGAAACCCTGAAGTCCATGATGTCCTGAGGAACCTTGCCATCCTCGAAGGCGAAGCGGAGATTTCCTCAATAAAAGCGGATATGCGCCTCTTCCCGCCCCCAGATGAGACAATTTCCGATGAGGTAAAAAAAACGATTCCAGAAAGGCCTTTTGCCCTCATGGTCCCTGGAAGCGCCTGGAAGACCAAGATGTGGCATTCTGAAGGGTACCGCAGCGTCGCGGAGGCGCTCATCGCCAACGGCCTTTCCGTGGTGGTGGCCGGAGGACCCGATGAGGCGGAAGCCTGTCGCATCGCATCCGAAGGCATTCCTGCCGTCAATCTTGCCGGAAAAACTGGCATCGGAGAAATGATCTGGGTCGCAAAACGCGCAAAAGTGATCATCTGCAACGACAGCATGGCCCTTCATATGGCCTCGGCCCTCAAGGTTCCCAATGTGGCGATCTTCTGCTCCACCATCCCTGCCTTCGGCTTTGGCCCCTGGAAAAACAGGGCCATCGTGGTGGAAAAAGAGCTTCCCTGCCGCCCCTGCGGCCGCCATGGTAAACGGGAATGCCCCGAAGCCACCGAAGCGTGCATGCGGGATATCACCCCGGCGCAGGTACTGGCTGCGGTGGAAACTCTCCTTGAAGGCGACCTCACATGAAAATCGACCCATACACCATCACAAGCCCACTCCCCCTCACAAAGACCGAAGGCCTCCGCCTCACGGCTGCCCTTCCCGCCACCATTGGTAAAAGCGAAGCCACATTGGGAGGCCGCGGAGCCTTGCAGTTTTTAGATGGAATTTCTGGAAAATCTCTGGCCATAAAGCCCTACTTAAGAGGGGGGCTTATTGGAAAGGTGAACCGAAGGTACTACCTTGAACGGGGCAAAAGCAGGGCAGCAAAAGAGTATGAGATCCTGTCCAAACTATCCGGCACGGAGGTAAAGACTCCGACACCCTTGGGAATCATCGAATCGGGACGATTCCTTCGCTCATGCTGGCTTCTCATGGAGAACATCCCCCACGACCACACCTTGGCAACAGCCTCTCTGGACAAAAATGAACGAAACGCCATCTTCGATCGACTCGCCCCACAGATAAAAACCCTTTTAGATTTGGGGATCCACCACGTGGACCTGCACCCCGGCAACATCATCGTCACCAGACAGGGCCACCCCGTCCTCATCGACTTCGATAAAGCACGGGAAGGAGTCTCGAACCGTAAAGCCCTTTCTGAACTCTATGTCAAGCGCTGGACCCGCGCCGTAATAAAACACAAGCTCCCCGAAAATCTCAGCGAATGTTTCATCCAAATGATGAAAGACCTTTAGCTCATGGAAAGGGTAACCATTCAGATTGCCTCCGGCGGGTCGCTTTTTGAAAAAAGCTCCGCAAAAACGTTCCGGCTGCCGTCTCTATTTCCCTCAACCCCGCAGGGGTTGAGGGAAATAGAGACGGCATGCTCGTTGCGTCAGAATCTTCTAATTTTCCGATACGGGTTAAGTTAGGTAATCTGACGTCAAGACCTGTTTGTCAAACTTTTCAAACGTTTGCCCCCCGGCAGGGCCGCCGGAGGCAACATGCCCCTTCCTTCGTGCTTCCTGCACCTCTGTGTATACCAGGTATCTCTACCCCACATATCGTTCCAAGGCCAAATCCACCTTTTCGATGACATCCTCAACAGAGATGTACTCCATGCGCCCGGTTTTGAAATAGCGTTTGGAGCAATTCTCCCCATCGGATTCGGTGAAGCGATCGATGAGAAGGTCCTGAAATCTTCGGTAGGGTCCGCAGCGCCTCGGGTTGGAGTAGCCGAAAAGGCTCACGGTGGGTACATTAAGGGCAACAGCCATGTGCAAGGGCCCTGTATCAGGAGAGACCACCACAGCGGAGCCGGAGAGCACCTTAAGAAGACCCCGAATGCTACTTTGAAGGGCAATGACCGGTTTGCAGGTTGCAAGACGGCTGATCTCATCGGCCAACCCCTTTTCACGTTCACTGGGCCCACCGGTGAGAACCGGTACCAATCCTTGTTGAGCCACGTGATCCACTGCCTTTGCATAGTTCTCTGCAGGCCAGTCTTTATCGGGGCTGGATGACGCCACCACAAACGTGACGGCAGGTGCCCCCAGAGGTTCAAAAAAGGCCGTTCGCTCCGCCGCTTCCTCATCTGTAAATCCGAAATTCCACGCCACGGGATAATCCCTCACTCCGAGATAGTCCACAAACTCAAAGAACTGATCCTGAACATGGCCTGGCGTTTTTTTCGGGATGCGCCGGTTGGAGAAGAGCCACTGGCACTCACGGGACCGTGCCATATCAAAGCCAAGCTTGATCCGCCCTTTGATCAACGTAGAAATAGCACTGGCCTTGATGCTTACCTGGAGCATGAGGACCACATCATAGACCTCGTTTTTGAAACGCTTTTTCAAGGCCTTCCAGTGCTCCAGACCACCCTTGCGATCAAAGAGCACATAGTGATCGGCCGCCCCCTGGTGTTTGACCATATCGTAGGCCAGGGGTTGCAACACCCAGGTAATCTCCGCATCAGGGTATCCATGGCGCAGGGCACCCACCATGGCCATGGCATGAACCACATCCCCCAGAGCCGAGGTACGAATCACACATATCTTTTTGGCAGGAACCTTTTCCATACCCTTCCTTCATGTTGTCATTTCATTTTATGTGGTGAAGCGGCTGAAGCCTGCACGCCCGGAAAAATCCCTTTATGTCATAGGGAAAATCCCCTTCCACTGTCAAGCAACGCTGTGATATGACTTCATGGATCAACAGCGCCCATCGACGATTCCAAACGTCGCACAATCATCATGCTTTAAAATAAGATCGGCACCCAAAGCGCCGATTAACACCATAATACGTTTGACGTGACGATCAATCATAACCCACAAAAATTCTGTGATACCATGACCCGATACAAAGAGATAGATATAACCAAGGTTCGAACTTACTCTGCCACCCAACGCGCCTCCAAGGTAACAACATCCCTGGAAGGAACCCCGCCGGAAGCCGGCCTCTCCATGGCCCGGTTCTTCAAAAACCTTCCGGACATCCTCAAGGCAGGCGACCTCCTTGCCGTGGCCCGCGCTGTTGTCGCTGCAAAGGAAAAGGGAAAACCCGTCATGGCCATGATCGGCGGCCATGTCATCAAGACCGGCTGCTCCCCCATCCTTGCAGACCTGGCCGAGAAAGGATTCATTACCCACCTCGCCTCGAACGGGGCTGCAGGAATCCACGATACAGAGCTGGCCCGTTTTGGACACACCTCCGAGGATGTTGCCGTCCAACTCGAAGACGGCTCCTTCGGCATGGCTGAAGACACCGCTGCCCTTGTAAACAAAGCTGCTGAAAGGGCTGCTTCCGGCACAGAAGGGTTCGGCGAATCTGTGGGAGCCCTTCTCATCGAAGAGGACGCCCCACACAGAGGCCGCGCCCTGCTGGCTCGTGCATACGAGCTTGAGGTTCCATACACCCTCCACGTGGCCCTGGGCACAGACATTGTCCACCAGCACCCCACAGCCAAAGGGGCTGCCATCGGCGAAGCCTCCCTTCGGGACTTTCGCATCCTCGCCCACACCGTCTCACAGCTTGGGAACGGTGGAGTGGTCCTCAACCTCGGCAGCGCTGTCATCATGCCCGAGGTTTTTTTAAAGGCCCTGGCCGTGGCCCGAAACTTAGGCCACAACGTCACTCATTTCACCACCGCCAATTTCGACATGATCCAACACTACCGCCCCCACGTCAACGTGGTCTCAAGGCCCGTCATGCCCGGAGGCAAAGGCTACGCCATCACCGGCCACCACGAGATCATGATTCCGCTCTTGGCCTCGGCCATCATGGAAATCGAAGCTGGGAATATATAACTATGCAAATCCAAACCGATACATACAAAAACGCCCGCGTCCTCGTCATCGGCGATGTGATGCTGGACCGATACATCTGGGGGGCAGTGGAGCGCATCTCTCCCGAGGCCCCGGTACCTGTGGTCAAAACCGGAGAGACCTCGGAGATTTTAGGCGGAGCCGGCAACGTGGCTGCCAACCTTGCCGGGCTGGGCTGCCAGGTGACCCTTGTGGGACTTCTGGGCGATGATGAAACCGGTAGGCGCATCACCTGGCTTGCAGAAGACATGGGCATCACCACCCGACTCACCTCGTCCCAGATGCGCCCCACCACCACCAAAACCCGCATCATGGCTCAGAAGCAACAGCTTTTCAGGCTGGACAGCGAGGTGGCCGTACCTCTTTCAGAAACCGACGAGACCTCAATTGTAACCACCTGTGAGACAGCCATGACAGAGGTTGACGCCCTGATCCTTTCCGACTACGGCAAAGGGATAATGCAAACTGACGGGCTCTGCCACCGCCTCATTCGCATGGCCTCAGACAAGGGCATTCCCGTCTTTGTCGATCCCAAGGGAAGCGATTGGGACCGATACCACGGAGCCTCCTGCATCACCCCCAACACCAGCGAACTGGAACTGGTCCTGGGAATCCGACTGGACAAAGGCGAAGCATCCACCGCTGCCCTTGTGGAAGAGACGCGTACCACCTATGGCCTCTCCCATCTCCTCCTCACACGCGGAGCCGACGGCATGTGCCTCAAAGCGGGCTCCGACGAGCCACTTTTCATCCCCACAGAGGCACGGGAAGTCTTTGATGTCTCCGGCGCCGGAGATACCGTTATCGCGACCCTCGCCGCCTCCGTTGCCGCAGGGTTTCCCTTTGACGAATCAGCCCGCCTTGCCAATACCGCAGCGGGTATCGTGGTGGGAAAACTGGGCACACGCCCCGTCACCATCGCTGAGTTGAAACAGAGCCAAAGCGACAAAAAGAAGCCTGATTTCATCAAGATCTGCGACCGCCCTACAGCAGCCCACAAGGTGGCGCTTTGGCAGGAGAACGGCGATACGGTGGTCTTTACAAACGGCTGCTTCGACCTGCTTCACCACGGCCACGTGGACATTCTCCACAAAGCCAAAAACCTCGGGGACCGCCTGGTGGTGGGACTCAACAGCGATGCCTCCGTGAGACGCCTCAAAGGGGCCCGCCGTCCCATCGTCAAAGAGGAAGACCGGGGCGCCATCTTAAGCGCCCTCTCCTCCGTGGACCTCGTTGTCATCTTTGATGAGGACACCCCCATTGAGTTGATTCGTGCCGTCAGACCTGACATTCTCGTCAAAGGGGCAGACTACAAGCCCCACGAAGTGGTGGGAAAAGAGGTGGTGGAGAGCTATGGAGGCCGTGTGGAACTGGTCCCTCTCATGGACGGACACAGCACCACAGGCATCGAGCAACGCATTTTAAATAACGAATAAAAAAGGTAACGAGTCAGCGTGTGCCTCCGGCATCATTGCCGCCGGAGACAGCTCTTGGGATTTGAACAGTTACAAAAAAAACATCCATACCCCAAGAGCCTGTGGCGCATGGTGATTGATGTTACACACGGCCCGAATACATACGCGAAGGGCGGTGCAAGACGACACCCATGTGCAATTGCCTCAGAACGTTGGGGTGACGAACCTCGCTATGATAGACAGACGTTGTGGCCATAAAAAAGGGCGACACGAATTCACGTGTCGCCCTTTCATCTTTCTCGTCGTCACCCTGCCACAAGTCAGGGTATCACACCGGCCAGAACCTCTCTCTCTCCGGGCAACTCGCTGCCCTGCATAATCCGCCACCACCCCAGGGCTCTCCAGGACTGGACAAGGCGACTCACATCCCCAGGGCCTGGTGTCGGGAGCTGCTCCCCAAAGGGAAGACGTTCTACCGTGCCTCCGGCTATCAGGTTACCCGGCGTCATCATCACCCCTCGTCCGATCCCCACCTGCGCCCTGTCCCGATCCAGGATATTGCTCCCCAGACTATGGTACGTACTCCCCTTCGGGGCGGCCAGCTCAAGCAGTGTCGGCATGATATCCAGATGACTTCCAGCCATCTGCTTCGGCACCTCGACCCCTTCAAGAACGTCCTTGCCATAAAGTACAAAGGGGACACTGTAACGTTCATACAGGGTGGGATGCTCGTTCAGGAATTTCCGAGACCAGTGGTCTCCTGTGATGGCAAACAGGGCATTGGGGAACCGTTTTTCCGCCTCGCGTACAAAGCGCCCCACCTCATGGTCCGAGTACCAGAGGTGCCCGAAGACGTCGAGGGGCACCCGCCCGTCATAAACCTCTTTCAGGCTCTCCGGGATCTCTTTCAGATGAAACCCCTTGCCGTAGATATCCAAATCATAGGGAGGGTGGTTTGAGGTGGAGAGAATCAGGTTGAAGGTAGGGGTCTCTTTGTCGAGTTGTGTCACGATAAAATCGAACAAAGCTCCGTCATCCACCCCCCACTCGTTGCCCTTTAGCCAGTCCCCCATGTGATTGCCACCGTACTGGTTTTCAAAGCCCTGATTCCGGGAAAAATCCTCAAGGCGCTGCCAAGAGAGATACCCACCGTAAAACAGGTTCGTCTCATACCCCAAGGCCTTGAACTGAGGGGCAAGGGAGGTGGGAAAAGGTGTTCGGGATGAGGCTTGGTAATTGGTGATTACACCAACCTCCGGAAGCCCTGTAATAATGGCGGCAAGGGAGCCCATGGTCCCACCGGCGGCGGATACAAAACTGTTTACCAGAACCCCTTCGTGCCCCAGCCGCTCCATCTCCGGCATCAAGTTCATGGCCCGATACTCAGGAAGCATGGGCCAGCTGTCCATGCTCTCCATCACAATATAAAAGATGTGCTTGGGTCGATTGACAGCAAGGCCGCGACTGGTCCTTTGCATGGCCTCGTCCAGATTGCCATGAGCTGAGGGGCCAAAAAGCACCTCAACAGCCATTTTGATATCCCCACCGGGCAACAGGCTCTCTATTCCAGCCGCACTTGAAACCTTCATCTGATGCTTCACGGCATATCGAAGGGCAGACCAGGGGTTCAAGACCATTCGGTTTAAAAAGGAGTCCCGGGTCACCGACGCATCCTTCAGCTGAACCGGGCGGTGAGCCACAGAACCCCGTGCTGAAAAAGTCATGAGACAGAGCACCACGGTGGTAGCGACCACCTTGAGGGGAACAGATCGGTTCAACCGGCGTAGCCACGTGTCAGAAACAATCGGGTTCTCAACGACCTTCAAGGCCAGCTTGGAGAAAATGAGATAAAACACCCCTGCGGCCAGGGCAATGGCCACAACGGGGTAGGTACTCCAAGCAGATTTGAGAACCGCCCCAAAGTCATCGTAGACGGCCCCAAATATCCACTGATTGAAGGTGTCTTTGTATTCGGTAACAAACATGTAGTTCACCGAAAAAATGACCGTATTAAGGAGCAGAACAAACCGTACCGTCCATGCCCGGATTTTTGTGGAGAGCTTTCTAATATCAACAAAGGCACAGAGGATGGTGGAAAAAAGGGAGGGGATTAAAGAGATCATGGAGACCCGACCGTCAAAACGAAGGCCGTTGAAGAAGGCAAGCCCGTAATCTCCCATGGCTAAGCCGTCCGACATGGCAGAGCGAAACACAACGGTAATAAACAGACGATACAGCTGAAGCGAGAGGATCAACAGACCCAACAGCTTCAGATCTTTCTGCAGTTCTACAAAAAACGTCCTCCACGATGGACGCAGCACACCACGGTACTTCATAATCAACCTCATGTAGATATCATCACTCCAACGCATCCTAAATTCCTTACAGCAAAGGCCAACGATTGCGTCGGAAGGCCACCCCTTTGCAGCCTACTCATAACATTGTGCTTTTAAAACATTTCACCTAAAAATAAAACCCCATTCTCATGACACGCCCCATTGACCCAAAACGATGGATGCATAAGAGTCCCTAAAATCAAAAAAGCCGTGCCCCTTATCGGGACACGGCTTTTACCATACTCACAGGCTATGGCGGAAGGACTACCCAACACAGATCGTGGGCACCTCATCTGGAATAATAAGGTCAGCGTCGGTCTTTTCAACCACGTCAGCCACAGTAACACCGGGGGCAACCTCCTTAAGCACCAACCCGCCTGAGGTCACCTCCATCACCGCCATGTCGGTGACGATGAGATCCGCCTGGTTTGCGGCGGTAAGAGGCAGGGTGCAGCGCTTCAGAATTTTCGAGGAGCCGTTCTTGTTCACGTGGTCGGTTGCAATGATCACACGCTTGGCACCGGTACACAGGTCCATGGCACCGCCCATGCCGGGCACCATCTTGCCGGGGATGATGTAGTTGGCGATGTTGCCCTCCTGATCCACCTCAAGGGTCCCCAGAACCGTGGCATCCACATGACCACCCCGGATAATACCGAAGGAGGTGGCGCTGTCGAAAAAGCAGCCGCCGGCCTTAACCGTCACCGGCTTGTTCCCTGCATTGATAAGGTCGGGGTCTTCCTCGCCCTTTGGGGGACAGGGGCCGATACCGATGAAACCGTTCTCAGACTGAAGGAAAATTTCCACGTCGGAAGGGACGTGATCGGCCACCATGGTGGGCATGCCGATGCCCAGATTCACAACGTCGCCGTCCTTGAACTCTTTGGCGATGCGCTTGACAATCATTTCGCGTTTGTTGATTTTTTCAGCCATCATCACACCCCCTTTACCACTGCGTCGACAAATATTCCCGGCAGCATCACGTGGTCGGGATCGATAACGCCCACATCTTCCACATGCTCCGCTTCCACAATCACATAGTCACAGGCCATGGCCATAAGCGGGTTGAAGTTCTGGGCCGACTTGCGGAAAACAAGGTTGCCCTGACGATCCGCCCTGAAAGCCTTGATCAGTGCCACATCCCCTTTGATGGGGGGCTCCAGGAGGAACTCACGCCCGTCCACGGTGATCTTCTCTTTGCCCTTCTCCACATCGGTTCCCACCCCTGTGGGGGTGAGGATCCCGCCCAGGCCAACGCCAGCGGCCCGAATCCGTTCGGCCAGGGTCCCCTGGGGCACAAGCACGGCATCGATCTTCTCTTCGGCCATGAGCTTTCCGAACTCTGGGTTGAGCCCCACATGGGAGGCATAGAACCGGCTGGCCATGTCGCGACGGATAAACTTTCCAGCGCCCATGCCCGGAACTCCGGCATCATTGCACACCAGGGTCAGATTGTTCACACCTTTCTCGACGACGGCATCCACAAGGGCCTCAGGAGTTCCCACCGTCATAAAACCGCCGATCATCACGGTCATCCCGTTTTCGATCCGCGCCACAGCATCGCTTATTGTCGTGACTTTGTTCATACAGCTTATCCTTCTTGCGACCGCATTATGTTTGACACCCACGATCCCAGACTTAGGCAACCTTTGGCCATGACACCTAAGCAGGGCATCATCTCAACTGCTTTCGGATCCCCGGAACACTGAATCGACTCTGTTGGTGGCAGGAGAATCCGGTATCTCAGACAGGCCGTTTCACCCGTCCTTTGATGCATCACCCACGCCCTAACAAGCGTTAGGTAGCCCAGTATATAGTCTGCAGATCAACGTATTGTCAAGGGTCTTAACGAGATACCCCAATAGAGCGTTTTAACATCAATGGCGTTCCGCCTGATGATAAGCACCCGAGGAGGCAACTTATTTTTTCAAGAAGAACATTGATACCTCCTTTAGAAAAATTTTTAACAACTCGTAAAACCACTGCAATCACATGCCAATACCATGCCAAGCCCCACATTATTTCCCAATGCATTTTTCCGCCAACAGCCCGCTTTTTTCCCTTGACTTTGTCGGCCCCATGGACCTAACCTAACAAACGTTAGGTTTCACATCGACACGATTTGCGCCACCGAATCAAGGCCCATAACCCGAACCCAAAGGGAAGCCGTCCATGAGCAACACGACCATCTCCACACGCAAGACCATCATTTTCCGAGAGGCCGCTCGCCTCTTCCGAGAAAAAGGCTACAGCGGCTCCACCCTCCGAGAGCTTGCAAAACGTGCGGGCGTCAAAGGTGGCAGCATCTACCACCACTTCAATTCCAAGCAGGAAATCCTCTTCATGATCATGGAATACACCATGAGCAACCTCATCACCAAAGTCTCCCAGGAGATCGACGGGGTAGACAGCCCTCTGGAAAAGCTGAGAAACGCCATTCGTGTCCACGTGGAGTACCACACCGTGGATGCCGACGAGACCTACGTCGCCGATGCGGAGCTCAGAAGCCTCGAAGTGACCAACTACAAGAAAATCGTCAAGATGCGTGATCGATACGAGCGACTTTATAAGGAAATTCTTAAGGAAGGGATAGACAAGGGGGAGCTGGCAATTGACAACGTCACCATCTCCTCACGGGCCCTGCTCCAGATGTGTACCGGTATTTCGTACTGGTACAACCCGGAAGGCCCCCTCTCCATCAACGAAATTGCTGACAGCTATGTGGACCTCTTTTTCCACGGGGTCTGCGGCAAAGTGGCCAACTGATACAGGCCGGATTTAGGCACAAGCTCAAACTGTTGCACCCCTGCCCTGGGGATCATACCGCAGCTTTTCAATAAAGAAGGAGTTAAGATACCATGTCTTTGGAAGTGATTAAGAACGGCAACCCCTTTGGAGCCCACAGAGTCATCGAACCCGAAGGCGTTCTGCCTCAGCCTGCCCAGAAAATCGACAACAACTTAAGCCGCATATGGGACAATGAACTCCTCATCGACGTTCAGTTCCTCAACATCGACTCGGCCAGCTTTACCCAGATCAAAAACGATGTGGGTGCCGATGATGAGAAGATAAAGGCCCGCATCCTTGAAATCGTGGGGGACCGCGGCAAGATGCACAACCCTGTCACCGGTTCCGGCGGCATGCTCATCGGTACCGTTGCTGCCGTGGGTGAAAAGCTCAAAGAGAGCTGTCCTTTAAAAGCAGGGGACCGTATCGTCAGCCTCGTCTCCCTCTCCCTGACCCCCCTTGAGATCGAAGAGATCCTTGAGGTGAAGAAAGACACCGATCAGGTCAAGGTGAAGGCCAAGGCGGTTCTGTTTGAGAACTCCCTTTACGCCAAACTCCCCGAAGACATGCCCGAGACTTTGGCCCTGGCCGTCCTTGATGTCTGCGGGGCCCCCGCCCAGACAGCCCGCCTTGTCAAACAGGGCGACACCGCCGTCATCATCGGCGCCGGCGGAAAATCCGGCATCCTCTGCGCATGGGAAGCCAAGCGCCGTGCCGGTGTCACCGGCCGCATCATCGGCGTGGAGTACTCCGATGCAGGTTGTGAGGCCCTGTCAGCCTTGAACATCTGCGACGACGTTATCAAGCTGGACGCCTCGGACGCCCTCTCCTGCTACGACACCATCAACACCCTTACCGAAGGCAAGCTTGCCGACGTCATCATCAACTGCGTCAACATCCCCAACACCGAGCTGGGCTCCATCATGATGTGCCGCGACAAAGGCGTGGTCTACTTCTTCAGCATGGCCACCTCCTTTACCAAGGCAGCCCTGGGCGCCGAAGGCATCGGAAAAGACGTGGACATGATCATCGGCAACGGCTACACCGCCGGCCACGCCGAAATTGCACTCAATGTCGTCCGGGAGTCCAACGATATTCGAGAGATGTACGAGAAGCTCTACGTGTAGAAAACGTGAAAAAGCCAAGAAGGACAGAACGCGGTATCAACGAAGATACTTAAATGCCTTTGAGGCGGGACAATAACGGTGACTGAGGGAAGCACTTCAGCACCGGGCCAGACTGGACAGCATGTTCCAACCCTGCACCCGACACCCAACCACACGGGTCAGGGTGGCCGAAAAGAGTACCGGAAGGGAGTCGCTCCCACACGAACTCCCCTCCGGTGTCGACATAGAATCGTCAACAAGCTCAATAGCACACAACAGAGGGTTTTCACAGCATGAAAGAATACAAGCGTCACGACTACAGGGAAATTGAACTCTACAAGGATGTTCCTGAAGAAGATTGGAACAACTGGAAATGGCAGCTCCGAAACGTTGTCACAGACATCGATACGCTCAAGAAAATCATGCCCATTGATGAGTCAATGGAGCAGGATCTCGAAAAGTGCCTTGAAAAATTCACCATGGCCATCACCCCCTACTACGCGTCCATCATGGAAAAGGACTACCCCCGAGGCGTCGTTCGCCTTCAGGCGGTCCCCACCATCAATGAACTCCATGTGGCAGCCGATGACCAGGACGACCCTCTTCACGAAGATGTGGACTCCCCCGTCCCCGGCCTTACCCATCGCTACCCTGACCGCGTCCTTCTTCTCGTAACCCACATCTGCTCCATGAACTGCCGTCACTGCACCCGACGCCGCATGGTGGGCGACCATGACACCCACCTGACCCGAGAGTCCATCGACAAGTGCATCGACTACATCCGGGAGCACAAAGAGATCCGTGACGTTCTCCTCTCCGGCGGAGACCCCTTCACCCTCACGGACGACTCCCTTGAGTACGTCATCAGCAAAGTACGTGAAATTGAGCACGTGGAAATCATCCGCATCGGGTCCCGAACCCCTGTGGTTATGCCCCAGCGCATCACCGATGACCTGTGCAACATGCTGAAGAAATACCACCCCATCTACGTCAACACCCACTTCAACCACCCGGATGAAATCACCGCAGATTCCAAAGAGGCGTGCGAGCGCCTTGCCAACGCCGGTATCCAGATGGGCAACCAGACCGTACTCTTGAGAGACGTCAACGACTGCCCCAACATCATGAAAAAACTCATGCACGAGCTGCTGCGCATCCGAGTGAAGCCCTACTACATCTACCAGTGCGACCTTTCCGTGGGTATCTCCCACTTCCGGACCTCCATCACCAAGGGCATGGAGATCATCGAAAACCTCCGCGGCCACACCACCGGCATGGCGGTCCCCACCTTCGTCGTGGACGCCCCCGGCGGCGGCGGGAAGATTCCCGTGATGCCCAACTACCTCCTCTCCCAGTCCGACCGGCGATTTGCCTTAAGGAACTACGAAGGGGTCATCACCACTTACACCCAGCCCGAAGAGGTCTTCTCCAACTGCGGACGCTGCAACATCTGCAAAGAGAGCGACAAACAGTACAAGCCCCTGGACGGCGTGGCCAAGCTCCTCTCCGGTGAAAAACTCTATCTGGAGCCCGCCAACCTGAAGCGCCGCAAACGCGACTAAAAACAACTGCTGTGCCTCCGGCGGCCAGGGGATGATCCCCTGGACCCCATGTGGCGAAAGAGTTCGCCCTTCGTTCCTCAGGGCGAACTCTTTCGCAGAAGCAGCACATACAACACAACAAAAACCTGTTTATCAAACTTTTCAAAAGTTTGGCCCCCGGCAGGGCCGCCGGAGGCACCATAGGATTCAGCCCGTCATGAAAACGTACTGTTTCATCGGAACCGATAAAAACGCTGGAAAAACCACGGCCTTCAACGCCGTGTATGCTGAAAGGATACGAAAAGGGGAACCCCTCCTTCTCACCTCCATCGGTATCAACGGCGAGACCACCGATGAATTCGACGGAGGGGTGAAACCCGGCATCCGCGTGATGCCCGGCTCCTTTTTCGTGACGGCCGGCGAGCACCTTGAGGGCCACACCGGCAAATACGAAACCTGCGCCACATTTGTGCCGCCGCGTTTCGCCAAACCGCTGGTTCTGGGACGCTGCACCCTGGCCTTTGACATCCTTCTGGAAGGGCCCAATACAGGGGTGGAGCTGGCGCTTCTGAAACGCGAACTTGAAGAACTGGTACCTGATGAAACCGTCCTGCTCATCGACGGTTCCATTGACCGTCAGTTCCTGGCCAACCCTGATCTTTGCGATGCGTTCTACTTCTCGGTGCTCTTCTCCAAACGGGAGCCCCAGAGGCGCAAAGCCGAAGGGTTTCTCGCAGCCATCGCCTTTGACGGCTGTGACCGCCAGGCAACCGAAGCGATCTCTGCTGTAAAAGAGGAGGCCACACGCTCCATCCTCTTTGATGACGCCATGGAGGTGATTCACCACGGACAGGTCATGCCCTTTACGGACAAGGCCCTCCATGGAAAGCTCGGACGACTGGGAACCAAGCCCGGGATACTCTACCTGAACGGAGCCTTGACCCTGACCCTGGCCGAGCACCTGGCTCCGCTGTCCGGGCTCACCCTGATCCTCGACAACATGACCCTCTACCAGAACGTCTCTGCAGGCCCGCGAAAGGCCCTCCTCTTCAAACCGGAAGTTCGCCTCCTTCACACCGTGAAGGTAAAGCGAATCTTCATCCGGGAAGAGGCCCCTTTTGATCGCAACCTGCTTCCGGCAAACACTCACGTTCACAACCTCTTCAGGGACGGTACCCATGGCATTGGAATTTAGACAGGAGATCATACCGAACGCCCTCAAAGAGGAACTGGCATTTGATGCCTACCTCTCTCTCTTCGACCTGGGCCTTCCCCTTATTCCGGTCACCATCCTTGACCCCATGGGACGGGAGGCGGGAATCGCCCACTTTGAGTCTCTTAAAGGAGTGGAAGCAGCTTTTGCCCCTGATACCCTTGCCGAGCTTATCAAGGTGAGTCGGCAGCTCCCCCTCCTGGAAAGCCTGCTCCCCCACTTTGAAGGGGCCGCTCTTCAGCAGTTTCACCTGTTCGAGCTGAACCGATTCCTCACTGTAACGGCAGAACTCACGAACCTTGAGACAGCGTTTCCCACAGCTGTAGAGACCCACGAAGCCCTGGACGGTCTTCGAAGGGTCTTGGCCGATCACACAGAGCGCGGTGGTGCCGCCCTGAAGACGGACGAGGCCACAGCATGGGTCAAAACAAAGCTGGAGGAGGTTGATAAAAACCTTCACCTGGAGACCCTTGCCCATGAAAAAGCGGTGGAGGAGGCCATCGGCCTTCGCATGATCTACCCCTTTCCACGGGAAATCCAAGGCGAGGGGCCGATCCTTGAAAAGGCCCGAACCTGTTCTCTTCTTCGCGTCACGGAAACAGGGGAGACCTTTCGAGTGGATCACACCCCGGGAGAAGCCCTGGCTGTGCTTGCTGCAGAAAAAGAGACCCTCACCCATGAACTGGAAACGTGCACTGCCAGCCTACTGGCCGGAATCAACGCCGAGCTGGTGCCCTTTTTCGAGGCATTTTTCACATGTTACGAAGAGCGAAAAAAACGATGTCTTCTCTACACCCTTGTTTTCGTGAAGCATAAAGAGAAGCTCGCCTTCCCCGATTTTGAGACGGGATGCCGCCTCAGCCTCACAGGCGGTCTCTCCTATGCCCTCTCCCGAAAGAAAGGCAAGGCCAACGTTCCCCTGACCATCGACCTGGACCAGGGGGCCAACGTGCTCTACGGCGCCAACATGAGCGGGAAGACCACGGTCTTAAAGACCCTCTATTTCCTCCTCACAGCTGTACGCACGGGCCTTCCCGTTCCGGCTGAAACCATCACCCTCCACTACCCGGAATCGGTACAGCTGCTTTTGAAGTCATCCGGAGACATGACCAAAGACCTCTCCTCCTTCGGGGAAGAACTGCACTTCTTCTCCCGGGAACCACAGGAGGGCGCCTTTATTCTGGCCGACGAACTCTTTCTCTCAACCGACCCGGTAAACGGTGCGGAACTCTCCCGCATCTTTATTAACAACTACGGGGAACGCCCCCTGATTTTTTTCTGCACCACGCACTATCCAAAAGTGCTGGAGCTGAAAACCCCCCACCTCTTCCGCATGCTCGACGTGGAGTTTGCAGACGAGGAGGGAAAAGCCGTGGATCTCTCCAACCTGGCTTCCCTGATGCCATACAGACTTGAGAAACTCTCGTCTGAAAACGCAGCCTCAGCGGTACGCACCAATCGCAAACCGCTGGAACTGGCCCTTTGCTTTCCTCTGCCCGAAAGCATCAAAACAAGCATCAGAGAGCAGATTGACGCCCCTGAATCAACAACCAGGGACTCGCAATAACCCGAAACCGGAAAGCCCAAGAGAAACCCTCTTCCGGTGGACCCATGAATCAGGATACGCACTATGGCCAACATCGATTTAAACCAAGAGCAGATTGACAGACTGAAGTCCAAGGCAAAACAGATTGCCGATCAGGTCCAAGCCATGATCGACAGCTACTCTTCGGTCTCCGTTGAACGCGCCGTACTCAGACTCTACGGAGTGGATGGCGTCAATGCCGAAGGCACGCCCCTTCCCAACCGCCTGGTAGAAATCCTCCAGGAGAAGGGTGCCCTGGAAGCCGGTGCATCCGGGCATTTTGCTGCAGCCATGCTGGAGTCCGGCCGGGATGCCGCAACCACCGCCGAACTCATTGAGCAGGGTCAGATCGACTTCGGCAACATCACCCGCTTCTCACATGACGAGGTCTCTGCCAAAGAGAAAGAGCTCTGCGATGAAGCCATCGGACGTCTCGATAGCACCCGCAAGGTGAAAGCCGAGAAGAAGGCCAAATATCCCGTAGGGCCCCAGCCCTGGAAGTACCTCATCGTCGCCACCGGTAACATCTACGAAGACCGCCTCCAGGCCAAAGCCGCAGCCGGCTCCGGTGCCGACATCATCGCGGTCATCCGCTCCACGGCCCAGTCCCTTCTGGACTACGTCCCTTACGGTCCCACCACCGAAGGGTTCGGCGGCACCTTTGCCACCCAAGCCAACTTCAAGATCATGCGTGAAGCCCTGGATGATGCCTGTGAAGAAAACGACCGCTACATCCGCCTCGTCAACTACGCCTCCGGCCTCTGCATGGCCGAAATCGCAGCCTGCGCCGCCATGGAAGACCTTGACATGCTCTTGAACGACTCCATGTACGGCATCCTCTTCCGGGACATCAACTTAAAGCGTACCTTCATCGATCAGCACTTCTCGCGCCTCATCTGCTCCCGTTCCAAGATCATCATCAACACCGGCGAGGACAACTACCTCACCACCTCAGATGCCGTGGAGAACGCCTACACCGTCACCGCCTCCCAGCTGATCAACGAGGCCATGGGCAAGAACTCCCTTCTCACCGACGACCTCCTTGGCCTCGGGCACGCCTTTGAGATCAACCCGAATATTGAAAACGGGTTCCTCTACGAACTGGCCCACGCCCAGATCGCGCGGCAGCTCTTTCCCAACGCCCCCTTGAAGTACATGCCGCCCACAAAGTACAAGAGCACCGATATCTTCTTCTCCCACTGCATGGACACGATGTTCAACCTGGCCTCAGTCACCACCGGCCAGGGAATCCATCTTGCGGGCATCCTCACTGAGGCGATTCACACCCCGCTCCTGCAGGACCGCTACCAGGCCATCGACTCCATCAACTACGTCTTCAACAGCGCACGTGACTTAGGCGATGAAATCGAGTTCAAAAAGGACGGCATCGTTGCCACACGCGCCCAGGAGGTCCTCGATCAGGTGGAACACTTCCTTGACGAGGTGTGCGAAAAGAGCCTGACCGTCGCCATCAACGAAGGACGTTTTGCCGATATCAAACGTGCCGACGACGGTGGAAAAGGCCTTGAAGGGGTCTTTGTCAAGGGACCTGCCTACAAGAACCCCATCCTGGAACAGCTGGAGACAGAAGGAGTCATCAATGACTAAAGAGATGATCAAGCCCTACGGCGACACATTAAACGACGGCATTGTCCAGCTCGCCTTCACCCTGCCGGTGAAGGACGGCGCCCGGGCCAAAAAAGCAGCGGAACTCTACGCCGGAAAACTCGGCATGAACGACGTCTCCGTCTCCTTTTCCAAAGAGATCGCCGAAGGCTTTACCTACTTCGTCGTTTTCGGAAAGGCCCAACCCGAGCTGGACTACTCCCAGGTCCACGCCACCGAAGCCAAGGTGGAGCGCCTGGACTTCTACCAGATCAACGACCTGATCAAGACCAAACTCAACCGAAAGGTTCCCGTGGTCGGCGCCTCCATCGGTACCGATGCCCATACCGTTGGCATCGATGCCATCATGAACATGAAGGGCTACAACCAGGACTACGGCCTGGAACGCTACCCTGAAATCGACGCCTTGAACATGGGCGCCCAGGTGCCCTGCGAAGAGCTCCTCAAAAAGGCCGTGGAGATGGACGCCGACGCCATACTCGTCAGCCAGACCGTGACCCAGAAGGATGCCCACATAAGAAACTTCACCGAGATGATCGAACTCCTCGAAGCGGAGAACATGCGAGACCGGTTCGTTCTTCTCGCCGGCGGCCCCCGGGTCACCAACGACCTTGCCGTGGAGCTGGGCTACGACGCGGGCTTCGGCCCCGGCACCGTGCCCTCCCATGTGGGGTCCTTTATCGCCACCCAACTGGTAAAACGTAAGGGCAGGGGCTAAGCCCCTGCACCCCTGGTTCGCAAATGCTCCGGGGCTCGTACCTCGCCCCTGCACATTTGCTTACGGGCTGCGCCCGTGGGACACGAGAACTTAAACAACCACACGTTTCCCGAGGAACGGGGGAAACGTGTGAAGGTAACCGGAAAGGTTGCGGGACCCATTTTCAAAAAGCAACCCGCCGGAGGCATTTTTGCTCAAGCAATGGACTGTTCATTGCTAAACTGAAAAATGAGCACACCTACCGGCGCCACGGGCCGTAAAACACGAAACCATTGCCTGCAGGGCATACACATTTTTTTGTATTGATTAGGACGTCAATTTAGGAGCAGACATGAAAACACAGGTAGAATCACTGATACGGGTCCGTATGAGTTCACACGATGCCCACTACGCGGGAGGGCTTGTGGACGGTGCGCGCATGCTGAACCTCTTCGGAGACGTGGCCACAGAACTGCTGATTAAGTACGACGGCGACGAAGGCCTCTTCCGCGCCTACGACAGCGTGGAGTTCCTCGCCCCTGTCCAGGCCGGCGACTACATTGAGGCCAAGGGCCGCATTGTCAAAGTGGGCGGCACCAGCCGACGCATGGAGTTCGAAGCGTGGAAGGTGATCAGCCCCTCCCCCGAGCATGGAGAGACGGCCGCCGAGCTGCTTGCCGAACCTGTTCTTGTCTGCAAAGCCAGCGGAACCTGTGTCACCCCCAAAGAGTCCCAGAGGATCAGCCATGAGTAACACACCACTCATCATCTCAGCCGCCATTGTCGGTGCGGAGCTGAACCGGGAGATGTACCCTCACCTTCCCCTGACGCCCGACGAAATCGCAGAAGCAGCCGAAGACGCCGTCAAAGCCGGTGCCAGCATCATCCACCTCCATGTGCGGGATGAAGAGGGCAACCCCACCCAGCGTGTGGACGTGTTTGAAACTGTGACCGAAAAGATCCGCAACCGCTGCGACTGCATCCTGCAGTACTCCACCGGCGGCGCCGTGGGCACCCCCGTTGAGCTGCGCTGCAACCCGGTGGCCCTGAAGCCGGACATGGCCACTCTCTCCATGGGCACCATGAACTTCGGGTCCGAGATCTACGAAAACACCGAAGAGACCATCACCACCATCGCCAAAGCCATCTGTGACAACGACGTCATGGCAGAGCTTGAGGTGTTTGATTTTGGTCAGATCGAAACCGTGTCCCGCATGGTCAAAAAAGGCCTGATCCCGGCAAAGCACCACATGGATTTTGTCCTTGGTGTTCCCGGCGGCATGGGCGCCACGATCCAGAACCTGGTGATGCTGGTGAACCGCCTCAAGGAGGGGCAGACCTGGGCCGTGGCCGGCCTCGGTCGCGGGCAGCTCCCCATGACCATGCACGCCATTGCCATGGGCGGCCATGTCCGGGTCGGTATTGAAGACAACATCTACTATAAAAAAGGCGAACTGGCCGTTTCAAACGCCCAGCTCGTGGAACGTGCGGCCCGCATCGCAGCAGAATACGATCGGCCTGCAGCCACCGTGACCCAGGCCCGTGAGATACTGGGTCTTGCCGGATAAACCCGGAATTTTTCCCTATGGCATCTGATTTGTTTTTGACGGATGCCACAGGGTCGATTATGGTGCATCGGTTTAGGGCTTTCTGCAGGTCTTTCTGGTGCACAAGAGGCCCCAATCGCTCTTTAAAAAAACAGGACATCAAGCTGCCCAAATTACAGCTCTTTTTGTTGCGCGGAAGCGGCAGCCCCTTTCCCCGGATGTTCGAACCATTTCAAAGCCTGCAACGCCTTGAAATGAAACGATACACACCACAACACACCAAGGAGAAAGAAGGAGAAGTATAAAGCAATGTTAGACCATCCAGTCTAAAGCAGTCGTTTCATAAGGGACCCCCTTGAAACAACAGAATCACGAACCTGAACATGAAAAAGATGCACGTCGGACAACGCAGTCCGACAAAACAAAAAACTCCAACCACAGATAGATAGGGAAGAGAATATGTTTGCTGGTTTGTTAAAATTAAGTCCTGTTTTTGTAATGGCCGGCCTGATGATTTCAGGCTTTGACGCACTGCTCGCGGCTCCTCTGGCAACAATTTACGCCGCCATCGTGGCTTTTGTCACAGAAAAGATGAAGTTCCAGACCATTGTCGATGCTGCTGTTGACAACGTCAAAGAGATGCAGCTCGTTTTCTTCATCCTGATGCTCGCCTATGCCATGGCCGAGGCCTTCATGGCCACCGGTGTCGGCGCGTCCATCATCACCATCTCGCTCAACATGGGCCTGACCGCCAAAACCGTTGCCGTCACCGGCCTTGTGGTCACCGCCATCCTCTCCGTGGCAACGGGGACATCCTGGGGCACCTTTGCCGCATGCGCCCCGGTCTTCCTCTGGCTCAACCACATCGTGGGCGGCGACATCGTCCTCACAACAGCCGCCATCGCCGGTGGTGCATGCTTCGGTGACAACATCGGCCTTATCTCCGACACCACCGTGGTCAGCTCCGGTATTCAGAAAGTAGAGGTCATCGACCGAATCCGTCATCAGGGTGTCTGGTCAGTTCTCTGCCTCGTGGCCACTGCGGTTGTCTTCTACATCGTCAGCTCCATGATGGGCCTTCCCAGCGAAGTGGGCAACGCCTCCGAGGCCATCAGCCAGATTCCCGACACTGTCTGGGGTGCCCTGGCCGAAAAACGAGCCTCTGCCGTCACCCTGCTTGAGCAGGTACAGCACGGTGTGCCCCTCTTCATGTGCATCCCCCTTCTCCTGGTTCTCGTCGTGGCCATCATGGGTCTTCCCACCCTGGTCTGCCTCGGCCTCGGCATCATCTCCTCTCTGCTTCTCGGCCTTGCCGCCGGCACTGTTGAGTCCGTACAGGGCTTCCTTGACCTTATGTACACCGGTTTCGAAGGAGCGGGTTCCTGGGTTATCGTCATGATGATGTGGGTCGGCGCCTTCGGCGGCGTCATGGGCAAAATGCACGCCTTCGAGCCCGTCTCCAAGCTCATCACCACCCTTTCCGGCAGCGTCCGTCAGCTCATGTTCTACAACGGCACCCTCTCTATCCTCGGCAACGCTGCCCTGGCAGACGAGATGGCCCAGATCGTCACCATCGGTCCCATCATCCGAAACCTCACCGACGAGAACGTGGAAGCCTCCGAAGAGGACATGTACAAGCTGCGCCTGCGTAACGCCACCTTCGGCGACGCCCTTGGCGTCTTCGGCTCCCAGCTGATTCCCTGGCACGTCTACGTCGGATTCTACGTGGGCATTGCAACGGCCGTTTACCCGCTGCACACCTTCGTGCCCATGGACATCATCAAGTACAACTTCATGGCCATGATCGCCGTGGGCTCCATCCTGCTCCTGACCCTCACAGGGCTCGACCGACTGATCCCCCTCTTCGGTCTCCCCGCAGAGCCCAACGTAAGGCTCAGGACCAAAGAAGAGCACGCTGCGGCCCTCGCCTCAGAGAAAGTGTAGCGCTCAGGCTTTTGCCTGACACCGTAAACTGAAAAAGCCCCCTCCACAGTCGTGGAGGGGGCTTTTTTGTGTAACATTGCCTCCGGCGGCCCTGCCGGCAGCCAAACCTTTGAAAAGTTTGTCAAACAAATCTTGAGCACAGCTTTGATTACTGCGCCGATGTTGGTAATCCATATAGTTTGGGCTGAACGAGCCTGTAGTTCCCTTTTCCCTCAGCACCGCAGGGGCTAAAGGAAAAGGGAACTGCAACCGGAAAGTTTTTGCGGAGCTTTTTTCAAAAAACGACCCGCCGGAGGCAGACTGAATGGTTACGTTGAATTAAAGCTGAGAGGCGAGAAGTGCGGTGATTCCGGCGAGATCTTCGTTGAAATCAATAGACACAGAAACAGTGGACAGGGGCATGGAAGCCAAGGTGCGCACCTTGACCCTGTCCTTGTCCGTGGTGAGAAGGACCTTTGCCCCACAGGCCCTGGCTTCGGCTTCCAGACCAACCACATCCGCCTCGGTGTAAGGGTGGTGATCCTCAAAGAAATGGCTACCGGCCACTCGGACCCCAAGGGACCTTGCCCCCTCTTCAAAGGCATGGTTTTTGGCGATTCCGGAAAAGAGAAAGGCTGACCCGAGGGTCTCCGGCGTCATGGGGGAGCCTTCCCCATCAGAAAGGGAAAGACGGTGTGTAGAGGAAAAAACAGGAAGGGACGTCATGTCATCCCCAAAGGACGTTGGTATGTGTGATGAAAAACTCGCCACATCGCTATCTTCAGCCCGGGTCAACACCACGGCATCGGCCTGGGAAAGAGCTGCCAGAGGTTCGCGCAAGGGCCCCCGTGGAAGAACATGCCCGTTGCCAAAGGGACGTTTGCCGTCAGCCAGCAGGATATTCAAATCACGTCCCAGCCGGATGTGCTGGTAACCGTCGTCCAGCAGAACCACATCGGGCTTAAAACGATCGCACGCCTCCATGCCCGCCGCATACCGATCGCTGCCGATGACCACCGGAACCCCGGGAAGCTGCTCGGCCATCATCACCGGTTCGTCTCCCGCCTCAAAGGGCGAAAGAAAGACCACGTCACCGTCTGAAACCACGGCGCCGCTCTTCGAAAGGCTGCCACCATACCCGCGGCTCACGATCACCACCTTCGCCCCCTGCTCCTGGTACCAACGGGCCGCAAAAAGAGTCATGGGGGTCTTGCCTGTGCCACCTGCCGTCAGGTTGCCGATGGCCACCACACGGGCAGGGAGATGCTTCGTCTCCAAAAGCCCCTTCTCATAGGCCACCCGCTTGGCTCGCCCAAGGGCGCCATACACCTTAGAAAGCCCCAACAAAAGAGCCTTGGGAGAGGCCAGAGAGGTCTTGCCGTCATCTTCGAAGGCACGTTCTATATAATCAGTCACTTTTCCCATCAATCAAACTTTCATCCTGAAATAACGGCAGCGAAAGGGCAAAAACCATGCCTCCGGCGGCAAGGTGTGCCACCTTGAAAGCAGGTTGCGGATGCGCTTTGCCCCTCGTTCCCCGGGACAAATCACACCCGCCTTAAATCGGCGAACTACTTATAATTATGAGTAACTAATCAGCTCATCTTTGCCTCCGGCGGCCCTGCCGGGGGCCAAACTTTTGGAAAGTTTGACAAACAGGACTTGATAACAGGTCCGACGAGGCCAATGGCATTGGTAATGCCAACAGTTCTGGACTTAATGCACCCGGAAAGTTTTTGCGGAGCTTTTTTCAAAAAGCGACCCGCCGGAGGCTCACTCAATATCCTGCAACAAGAGCCCCCCCGCACAGAGGAACACCACGTCAGCGGCCCATGCTGCAATAACCGGCGGCAGCATCTCGCCGTACCCCAGGGAAAGGCAGAGGCTGTAGAAAACCCAGAAAAGAAAGGCGGCACCGATACCGAGCCCGACGGAGACGGGTATGCCTTCATGGCGCTGGCGTGTCAGGGCAATTCCTGACCCGATAAGCACCATCATCAGGCAAAGAAGGGGAAAGGCCATTTTCGCCTGAAAATCCACCCTGTATCGGGTAACATCGTACCCCTCTTTTTCCATCTTGTGAATGTAGTCCCAGAGCTCGACAAAACTCATCTGCTGGGCCTCTTTCACGACGCTGCCCAGATCATCGGGTAACACACCTCTCATTTCTATGGCTGCGTCCACGTACCTGGAACGCTGCCCTCCGGATGTTGACGGTTCCTGGATTATGGCGTCTTTCAAGGACCATGATTTCCCATTGTAGATCCCGGTAGCAGCGTCTACACGGCGGGTGGGAACGAACTCATCATCATCAAAACGGGTGATGGAGACCCCGGACAGGGTCTTGGTGGCAATGGTGTAATGTTTAATATAAATAATTTCGCGCCCGTGGCGAAGCCAGATATTGTTCCCGTGGGTGGTCTGGATATTCCGTTTTTTTATCTCCACCATCCGGATATAGGTGGATTTGTTCAACGCCACAGGCACCACGGTTTCGGCCAGGACAAACACCAGGAGGGTCAAAATCATCCCCGCCCCCGCCAGGGGTTTAATCAGATTCCATGCACTGATCCCCCCGCCTTTCAAGGCCACCACCTCGTTGTTCCTCCGCATCAACCCAAAAAGAACGACGCTCGACAGCAAGGCGCAGACCGGGGTCATCATCACAATGATGCCAAGGTTTCTCAGCACCACGAACCACACCCCGTCAAGGAGGCTGTACTCCGCCTTGAGAAACTTCGAAATCCAGGCGAGATAGTCGATGGCAACCACAAGGGAGAAGACCACCACCTGAATCATGCCAAAGTACTTGAAAAATTGTTTCAGGATATACCGCTGGACGATGGTCATACCTGCCCCCCTTTCCGGAACAATCCGATCGTCTTGCGACCCAGCATAAGAAAGAACCCACCCAGCACATCAAAGCCCAGGCTCTTCTCACGGGAGACCCTTGCAAGAAAAATCAGACCGGCACTTCCCATGACAACATTCCCCATCCAGAGGGCGTATTGCGGGGGAAGGACCCCTGATTTGCCGAGGGACCAACCAGAGGCATGCATCACATAATAGAGGAGAAAACAGACGAGCCCCAGCCCCATGCCCGATCCTTTTCGGGAAAAGGCGGTCCGAAGCCCAAGGGGTATGGAGAGGATGCCCAACGTCAGGGCCGCAAGGGCCAGGGCAAATTTTTCATTGATCTCCATGATGGCGGTGGAGGGCGTACGTCCCGCCTTCTTTTCCGCGTCAATATAGTCCTTAAGCTCCGACAGACTCATTTCGTCCCGGGCCTTGTCTCCGAGTTTCTTGTCGGAGCCGATGGAGCTAAGGTTCACGCGTATATCGTAGGTCGAAAAGGCGATGGCGTTGACTTCCCGGCCTGTCAAATTCACTTGGTTCACGTCACCATTGAAAAGGCGCAGGGTAAGGGTATTGGTCTTTTTGGAAAAAGAACGAACGCCTTTAGGGGCTGTTATGGCAAGCTCACTCTCAGGGTTACGCGTGTCCCTGATAAACACCCCGTGCAGGCTCTTGTCTTCAGGATCAATACGCTCCACATAGAGCATCACCCCGTCAAAGTTGGTGTTGAACTTCCCAGCCTTCAGGGAAGCATCCACACCGGCAGAAGCAATATCAACCACCATTTTTTTGTACGAGTAGTTGCCCCAGGGAACCGCGTAAATCGTGACAGCAAGGGTGAGAAGCGAGCCCACCAGGCAAAAAGCGCCCACAGGAAACAAAATGGCGGAAAGCCCTGCACCACCGGTCTTGATGGCCACAATCTCACGGTCAGCAGACATCCGCAGCAGGGTCAGCAGCACCGCCATCATGACGGACATGGGCAGGGTGTACTGCATCAGCACCGGAAGGGTATACCCCACCATGGAAAGCACCGTGGACAGGCTTGCGCGATAGTTCACCACCAGATCGGTGATATCGATGATCTTGGTCAGGAGAAAGACAAGGCTGAGAAAGCCCAGGCACAGCAAAAAGGGCTGCAGCAGCTCCTTCAGAATGTAGCGGTTGATAATGGTAATGAGGTCACCTATTAAAAAACAAGCCTCCGGCGGCGAGGTGTGCCACCTCGAAAGCAGATTGCGAATATGCATTACCCTTCGTTCCTCAGGGAAAAGCACATTCGCTTAGGGCTACGCCCCAAGCTATGGCTGAGGACATTGCATGACGTAACTATTATTCTTTTTCTACGAGAATATCATAATAAATCCCGAGCCACCCAGACAACTTCGCCGATCACCTCAAAGCTGGCAAGGTCGGCCAGGTAGTCCACGGCCTCGGCTTTGTTATCGGAAAGCACACGCACGGTGTCACCTTCGGTGAAAAGCCGTTTCACCTTGATGGTTTCGCCCTCGCGGAAGGCAAAAATGCCCCCCTTGAACTGGCCTTCGTCTCCTGTTCGTGAGCGATCCACCATAACGGTGTCTTCGCTGCAGATCATGGGTGCCATAGAATCTCCGGACACATCAAACAGAACAAGGGATGACGGATTCCCTTTTTTCCTGAGCCAGACTTCCCCAAAGGGGCAGGATTCGAGCACTTCGGCCGTGGTCTCAAAAGAGCCACCGCCCCCGGAAAGGGTCGCACGATACTTGGGGATGTAGACAAGGGCGTTTAGCATCCCGGCCTCCTGCCCTCCCTTGTACCCATTCAAAAGCCAACTGATGTCGCAATCAAAGGCCTGGCAAATCCTGAAAATGGCGTCGATGGTGGGTGAGGTGCCGTTTTGCCACGCCTCAAACGCTCCGGTCATCCCCACTGTCCGGTCCAGCTCACCGAGACGACCGCCCCACTCCCGTGTCACCAACTCCTCAAGATTGAGAAGAAACACCTCTCTGTTCCACTTCATAACCCCACTCTTTCATCATGACGGGCGCGCGGCGCCCTTAAGATCCAAGAATATATGGAAGCATTGCCCCGATCCTGTCGGCAGAATGCATCAGTTACTTGCGTGTGACTCAGAATGTCCGAATCATAGCCAGAGGAAGACGGGTTGTAAAGGGTTTCGGGCAAGGTCCGACATACATCTGACCGCCATTGTAGATCAATCCCTCACAGGATTTAAAATGATTTTCTAATCGAAGACTCATAGTAACTATTCAGCACAATATTGACTCCGGCGGCCCTGCCGGGGGGACAAACTTTTGATAAGTTTGACAAACAGGCATTGAGGTCGGTTTCGATTCATTCGAAGGCAGTGGTTTACCGACTGCATTCGAATGAACGAGCAAGCATCCCCTTTTGCCGCTTAGCCCAACGGGGCTAAGCGGCAAAAGGGGATGCAACCGAAAAGTTTTTGCGGATCTTGTTTCAAAAAGCGACCCGCCGGAGGCGCAGCTGAATAGTTACCATTTTTTATCCCTTACGCTTTTCGGGCCAACACCGCGCAGGAGCCGGAAGGAAGAGAAATGTCCCCGGCAAAGACGAGCCCAGCCTTCTCCACCATGGCACGCATCTCGGCAATGGTGTAGGTTTTCCCGTTGTAGGTATTTAGCATCATGTGGAGGTCGTACAGGCCGCCCACCTCGCCTCTGTCCCGGTAGAAGTCGTGCACCACCAGGATACCGCCTTCGGCAAGAAGGCCTGCTGCACGCTGAACGATCCCCATGGTTTCCTCGTCTCCCTGGCAATGCACCAGGTTGGAGAGAAGAAGCAGATCAGCGCCCTGGCACTCCGGGAGATCCCAGGTCTCGTCGAGAAGGTTCACACAAGAAAGCCCGATGCGCTCAAAGGCGGGATGCGCCTTGTGTTTCTCGGCAAACAGCCCCACCACGTCATTGAGATCCGCAAGTCGCCCCTTCCATTCGGGGTGCTTTTCCAAAAGGGCGAGGCTGTACGCGCCGGACCCGAAGCCCAGCTCCACAAAACACCCATGGCCTTCTTGAGGGGTCACCATGTTCCAAAGCTCTTCCGCCCTGACCCTGGCTGCCTCATCCATGGCGTCGATGTACTGTGCCAAATCCTTTTTATACTCCGCGTCACTCTTCTCGGAAGCGGCATAAACCCGTTCGCCACGTTTAAGGGTCTCGCCCAAAAGGTCCCAGGCATCAAAAAGCCGTTTTTCAAAGGCGAGGGTACCGGCCATGGAGTGAGGCGCACCCTTCCCCAAGAAAAGCGCTCCCATTTCAGAAAGACAATACCCATCAGGCGTCTCATCAAGAACGCCAAGAGCACAAAGGGCGTCAAGGGTCCTGCCACCGAAGGCGAGATCCCAGCCGACCTCTCCACACAGAGTTTCACCCGTCACGGGGGCCTTTCCCACCAGCTCAAATACCCCGGCATCAAAGGCCACTTCAAGAAGTCGGTACTGACGGTATCCCGTCAACATGCTCTGAAATTTAAAATACGGTGTCATCTCAGCCATACATCCCCCAAAAACCAATAATAAAAATCACGAAATCACAAAAAAACTCAGAAAAAAATCCATGCGCTGGCACTGCAACACCAGCAACTCACGCACTTGTAGTGCACGATGAATGATTTCACACATCACACGAATGCGAACGCGAGGTGCACCAGAGAACGACACCCGTCTCGCATTCGCCATAGGGTTTCGAGGTGCCCCCACCTCGCCGCCGGAGGCATCTTTTTCCAAATACAAAAATACCCCTGCATGTCACCATGCAGGGGTATCGTATCACAGCTGACCGGCAAAGGGGCTTACCCTTTTGTATGCGGGTCTTTGATTGCCACCTCTTCAAAGGTAAGGATATCGGCCAGAATACGGGTGGAGGCATCCAAGAGTTCCATTGTAAGGGCCGCGCCAGTGCCTTCACCGAGGCGAAAGCCAAGATCCAGAAGGGGTTCCACACCCAGGTGATCATGCATGAAGGTGTGCCCGACTTCCACGGAGCGGTGGCTGGCAAAGAGGTACTCTTTGGCCGTGGGCGCCAGGTCTCCGGCGATGAGTGCTCCTGCCGTGGAGATAAAGCCATCGCACACCACTGGAATTCCGTGGGCTGCGGCCCCGAGAACGAGTCCGGCCAGAGCGCCAATCTCGTACCCTCCCACCTTGGCAAGAACATCAACGGGATCCTTAGGGTCAGGCTTGTTCACCTCGATGCCCTTTTTGATCACGGCGACCTTGCGCTGAAGAGCTTCGTCATTGATACCCGTACCGCGGCCAGTGAGGTCTTCCACCTTCTCGCCGGACAAAACAGCGATAATGGCCGTGGAGGGAGTCGTGTTTCCGATCCCCATGTCACCGGTTCCAAGCATGTCAAGCTTTCCTTCGGCCACGAGCTCCTCAACGATTTCGATTCCCGCTTCAATGGCTGCAACGGCCTGAGCCCGCGTCATGGCAGGCCCCTTGGTGAAGTTTTCCGTCCCCTTGGCCACCTTCTTATGAAAAATAGGCAGCGAGGGGTCAAAATCAGCCTTCACACCGATATCGGCGGCCATGGACTCGGCCCCGGCATGTTTGGCCAGTACGTTGATGGAAGCCCCTTTGATCACAAAGTTGTGAACCATCTGCTGGGTCACTTCCTGGGGAAAAAGGCTCACGCCCTCCTCCACCACGCCGTGATCACCGGCGCAGGTCACCACCACCTTCTTGTCGAGCTTGACGTCAATGGCCCCGGCAATGGCAGCAAGACGCGCTGAAAGAGGTTCGAGAACCCCCAAGCTCCCTTGGGGCCGCGCCTGGTCGGCCAGACGAGCCAAAGCTGCCTTCTCAACCTCACGGTCAATCCCAACAATGGAACCGATGGTTTTTTCGAGCAATGTCATTCAAAAGCCCCCTTCATCATAAATAAAACAAAAAACGGCCTCCGGCGGCAAGGTGAGCCACCTTGAAAGCGGGTTGCCGCAGCGCTTTACCCCTCGTTCCTCGGGTCAAATCACTGCGGCGTTTTTATGACAGTTGTCCATTTATTTTTTGTTTGCGCCCTAAGCCCTTGGTCACGGGCAAAGCCCGTCAGCGAATGTGATCGACCTGAGGAACGAAGGCCGTGAGCATTCGCAACCTGGGATCCAAGGACTCAGCCCTTGGCCGCCGGAGGCACGTTTTCTTACCCTTACCCTTTATAAATCTTGTCGCCTTTGATGTCGGGCTCAAACACTTCCATGCCTTTTTTCATGGCGCAAAAATCGCCGCACATGGTGCAGGTATCTTCATTTTCAGGGCAACGCTCGGCACGAATGGACTTGGCCACCTCAGGGAAGAGGAGGTGTTTCTCCAGGTCGTCCCAGCGCATTTCACGACGGGCCATGGCGGCCATCTTTTCGGTCTCTCGGCGATCGGGGTATTTGGAGATATCACCGATACGGGTGGCGAGACGGGTGGCACGAACCCCTTCGCGGACATCCTGGACGGTGGGCAAAGCCAGATGTTCGGCAGGGGTGATGTAGCAGATGAGGTCAGCACCGAAACGGGCGGAGCTGGCGGCTCCGATGGCGGCGGTGATGTGGTCGTAACCGGCGCCGGTGTCGCAGGGGATGGGGCCGAGGACGTAATAGGGGGCGTTTCCGCTCATGCGTTTTTCAAGCATGATGTTGCCTTCGATCTCATCCAAGGGAACATGACCGGGGCCTTCCACCATCATCTGGCACCCCATGTCACGACCAAGCTCGGCCAACTCGCAGTTGATGATCATCTCGGCCATCTGGGCGCGATCGTGGCTGTCGTGGATGGCACCTGCACGGATGCCGTTGCCGAGGGAGAGAACCGCATCATACTTCTTCATCAGGGCGCAGACTCGGTCAAACTGCTCGTAAAGGGGGTTCTCACGTTTGGTGGCGTCCATCCAGGCAACCATGAAGGTGCCGCCCTTGGAGGCGAGGCCGCCGTAGCGGAACCCCTGGGCACGGAGTCGCTCGATGGTGTACTGGTTGATCCCGCAGTGGATGGCCATAAACGAAAGGCCGTCCTGCAGCTGCTGTTCAATAAGGTCAAACAGAAATTCGGGATCAAGCTTGGAGGGGTCCTGGTACTTGCGACCGGTCTCCTTAAAGGCCTGATAAAGGGGCACGTTCCCCAAGGGAAGGTTGGTTGCGGCAAGCACCTCGCGACGGACGAGGTCGAGATCCCCACCGGCGGAGAGTTCCATGAGGGTATCTGCGCCCTCTTCCTCTGCGGCCACAGCCTTTTCAATTTCGCTCTTGATATCACAAATATCGGAACTTGTGCCGATGGAGGCGTTTACCTTGGTCCTGAGACCGGTACCGATGCCCACGGCAGGGCCCTTGAACTTGGGGTTGTTGGGGATAACAATTTCACCCTTGGCCACCAGCTCACGAATACGCTCGGGGGCATAGTTCTCTTTTTCAGCAACCTGCTGCATCTGGGGGGAAACCACGCCGTCCCGGGCCAATTCAATCTGGGTCTTAACAGTCATTTCTTTGTTCTCCTTCACGTATCGGCAGACACGTATTTGCTGCCACCATCATGATATTTCGGCCACCGAGTCAAATGGATGAAAAACTGCCTCCGGCGGCCAGGGGATGATCCCCTGGACCCCATAATGCGAATGATCCAGGCCTTCGTTCCTCAGGCCGCTCACATTCGCTGGCGTGCTGCGCCGTAGCCGCAGCAAAGCATACTCTTTGGGCAATAAAAAAAGGGCTCTGTGGTACAGCTACAGCTGTACCACAGAGCCCTTTGCCATCAGACTCGGTCATCAATAGTCTCATGCACGTCTTCTGACTCCCGGGGCTTAAATTCTCTCGCCCGGCGCGCCTTCCCGCCTCCTTATATAAAGAAGCAGTGACTGTTGTTTGTATCTTCAGACAAAAACAACATGCGCCGAGCCACCCGGTTACAGCGGCGGGACCGTCACGGACTTTCACCGTAGTTCCGTTTGCATGACACCGTTATGACAAATAAAAATGTACCCCTTTCTGGGTACTCGTCATCAATTACATGAAATGGACAAAAGGCGCAAGGGGAAAACGGCTATGGCGTACAGAAGACAGGCCATTGAGAAGCGGGTTTCTACAGACAAAAACGCTAAAAACTTGAAATCATTTCGAGACTATGCGTTCCTGATTTTTTGTGCTGCAGAGGACATGCCCAAGACAGAGCCCAACAATGGCACCTGTAAACAAGTGTATCATTAAGTTAATGATGAATGCGTAATTAACAGGCACCTCGATTGAGCTTTATGGCATTTTTAAATAAAATATTGACATATTAGTTATATATCCCCTATTAATCCTCCCAGGGATTAATTCAGAACCTTTTACAACATTTGGGGGATTCACATGAATCAAGTGACAGGGATATTTAAAAAAATCGCATCAGGCAGTCTGGTACTGCAAATTATGGGTGGAATCATTGCAGGCGTCATTGTCGCCCTTGTATCACCCGATGCGGCAAACTCAGCAGGCCTCTTTGGCAGCTTGTTCGTCAAGGCACTTAAGGCCGTTGCTCCTATTCTCGTTTTTGTCATCGTTGCCTCTTCTATTGCAAATCAAAAGCGCGGCGCCCACACCAACATGCGCTCCATCATAAGCTTGTACCTGATTGGTACCTTCATGGCTGCCTTGGTTGCCGTAACCATGAGCTTTCTTTTCCCCACGGACCTGACCCTCGTGGCCACAAACACTGCAGCGACCCCGCCCAGCGGCATTGGCGAGGTCCTAAACACCCTGCTCTTCAAGGTCGTGGACAACCCAATCAACGCACTGGCAACAGGCAACTTCATCGGCATCCTCGCATGGGCCATCGCCCTGGGTGTCGCCTTCCAGCACGCGGGTGAGGGAACAAAAACCATCCTTAATGATATCTCCAACGGCGTTTCCAGCATCGTGAAGCTGGTCATCCGTTTCGCCCCCCTGGGTATTTTCGGCCTGGTCGCTCAGACCATCGCCACCACAGGATTTGCCGCACTGGCGGGTTACACGCACCTGCTTCAGGTCC
The DNA here is from genome assembly GCA_942491485.1 of Desulfolunaceae bacterium. Classification (GTDB taxonomy): domain Bacteria; phylum Desulfobacterota; class Desulfobacteria; order Desulfobacterales; family Desulfolunaceae; genus Desulfoluna. Next base: position 604,907 of record CALOAX010000002.1, read on the forward strand.
TCCTGGGCTCCATGCTGATCATCGCCCTGGTTGTGAACCCTGTCATCGTCTTTCTCAAGACCAAGCGCAACCCGTACCCCCTGGTGTTCACTTGCCTTCGTGAGAGTGGCGTAACCGCCTTCTTTACCCGAAGCTCTGCTGCCAACATCCCCGTGAACATGGATCTCTGCAAGCGCCTTGACCTGCATGAGGACACCTACTCCGTCTCTATTCCCCTGGGCGCTACCGTCAACATGGGCGGCGCCGCCATCACCATCACCGTAATGACCCTGGCTGCAGTACACACCCTTGGCATTCAGGTTGACATGGCAACGGCCCTGCTCTTGAGCATCATCGCCTCCGTCTCTGCATGCGGCGCCTCCGGCGTTGCCGGTGGATCACTCCTTCTGATTCCCCTTGCATGCAGCCTCTTCGGCGTTCCCAACGAGATCTCCATGCAGGTGGTAGCCGCCGGCTTCATCATCGGCGTGATTCAGGACTCTGCCGAGACCGCGCTCAACAGCTCCACCGACGTCCTGTTCACCGCAGCGTCGGATATCGCCGCACACAAGGGCATCCCCGCAGTGACTGAGGCAAAGACCTCCGCCGCCGCATAGGCACCCGACCAGCAACAAACCGACATGACCATCAAAAGGCCGCATGGGGCAAACCCCATGCGGCCTTTTTATATGTGAGAACCAAAAGCGAGCCTCCGGCGGCAAGGTGTGCCACCTTGGAAGCGGGTTGCGAATGCTCGCGCCCCTCGATCCTCGGGTCGATCACATTCGCTGACGGGCTGTGCCCGGGACAACGATTACCACTCCAGAATGACCTTTCCGGATTCACCGGAGCGCATGACATCAAAGCCTTTCTGGAAATCGTCAACCCCGAATCGGTGGGTAATGACCGGTGAGATATCCAAACCGCTCTGGAGCATGCTGGTCATCTTGTACCAGGTCTCAAACATCTCTCGTCCGTAAATACCTTTGAGCTTCAAGCCTTTAAAGATGATCTGAGACCAGTCTATAGAGGTCTCCGGAGGCTGAATCCCCAGAAGCGCGATGTTGCCTCCAAAATTCAAGGCCTCAAGCATGTCTCGAAACGCATGGGGGTTGCCAGACATCTCAAGCCCCACATCAAAGCCTTCGCTCATGTCAAGCTCGGCCATGGCGTCAAAGATCGATCCGTTCTCTTTCGCAACGTTCACGGCGCGGGTGGCCCCCATCCTTTTAGCGAGATCGAGGCGATAGTCGTTCACGTCGGTGATGACAACGTGCCGCGCTCCGGCGTGTCGCGCGATGGCAACGGCCATGATACCGATGGGACCCGCCCCGGTGATGAGCACATCTTCCCCCACCAGGTCAAAAGAGAGGGCGGTGTGGGTGGCATTCCCCAGGGGGTCCATAATGGAAGCGGTCTCATCGCTCACGGAAGGTGGAATGCTGAACGCATTGACGGCCGGCACCGAGATATACTCGGCGAAACAGCCGGTGCGGTTGACACCAATACCTTCGGTATTCCTGCAGAGATGGCGTTTTCCGGCTTTGCAGTTTCGGCAGTACCCGCAGGTAATATGGCCTTCGGCAGAGACCCGGTCGCCCACCTTGTAGCCTTCCACCTCACTGCCCACCTCAACAACGACACCGGCAAACTCATGACCGATAACCATGGGGGTAGGAACGGTCTTCTGGGACCACTCGTCCCAGTTGTAGATATGGATGTCGGTTCCGCAAATGGCAGTTTTTTTCACCTGGATCAAGAGGTCGTTATGGCCGGGCTTGGGGATCTCGGTCTCTTCCATCCAGATTCCAGTTTCGGGCTTTGCCTTGGCTAAAACTTTCATTTGACTCATTGAATCACCTCCAGCTCTTTGCCCACCTTGATAAAGGCCTGAATGGCCTTATCCAAGTGCTCTTTTGTGAGCCCTGCGGACATCTGGGTTCGAATCCTCGCCTTGCCTTTGGGGACGACAGGGAAGCTGAATCCGATGACATAGATACCCTCATCCAGAAGACGATTGGACATCTCCTTGGCCAGAGCAGCGTCTCCCAGCATCACCGGAATAATGGGGTGGTTTCCGGGAACAAGGTCAAAACCCGCCTTCTCCAAGCCAGACCGGAAGTACCGGGTGTTCTCTTTCAGTGTCTCAATAAGCGTTGAACTTGATTTAAGCATATTGAGAACTGCGATGGAGGTGGCGGTGACCACCGGTGCCAGGGTATTGGAAAAGAGATAGGGGCGCGATCGTTGCCTCAGCCACTCGATCACCTCTTTTTTTCCTGAGGTGTACCCACCGGATGCTCCGCCCAGGGCCTTACCCAGGGTTCCGGTAATAATATCAATCCGCCCCATGACATCGCAAAGCTCGTGGGTACCCCTTCCCGTTTCACCGGTAAAGCCCACCGCGTGGGAATCATCAACCATCACGTAAGCGCCGTACCTGTCGGCCAGATCACAGATGGATGAAAGGTCTGCGATGGTTCCGTCCATGGAGAAAACACCGTCCGTAGCGATCAAGATAAAGCGCGACCCCTGGGCGGCCTTGAGCTGCACTTCAAGATCTACCATGTCGTTATTGGCGTACCTGAACCGCTTGGCTTTGCTCAGACGGACACCGTCGATGATGCTGGCGTGGTTCAACGCGTCGCTGATGATGGCATCGTCAGGTCCCAGAAGGGTTTCGAAAAGGCCGCCATTTGCATCAAAGCAGGAGCTGTAGAGGATGGTATCCTCCATGCCCAGAAAATCGCTCATGGCGGACTCCAGCTCTTTATGGATATCCAGGGTACCGCAGATAAACCGAACGGAACTCATGCCGAACCCGTATCGGTCCAGGGACGCATGAGCCGCATCAATGAGCGTCTGGTTATTGGACAAGCCCAGGTAGTTGTTGGCGCAGAGGTTAACCACCTCACAGGTTCCCTTCACGCTGATTTCAGCCTGCTGCTGAGAGGTGATGATGCGCTCCTCTTTAAAAAGGCCGGCGGCCTTAAGATCTTCCGTCTCTTTGGCAAGGTGCGTTAGCAGTTCCGTTTTCATACAAACCCCCATGGTTGGTTGAGGCACATTGAAAGGGAACCTTCGAGGATCGAAGGCACGTAATAAATGATTCCCGCACAAAAAGGTCGCCCCCTCCTGATAATGGAGGAAAAGCAGCCCCTTTCGGTTTCATCTTGATTGTAAATCTCTAACCACATCCCAGACGACCTGTCAATTATAATCCACACACCAAATTAAGAAACTCGAAAAATACACACCAACAAATTAAGAAACGATCAATTAGAGCGCCCCATATCACGAACAAATGAAAACTGGCACTCATTCATCCCAATCACCAATCCAGAGGGACCCGTAAGCTCAATCCCCTCAGAATCCCGAATGCCCACACGACACGTCATGGCCGCAGCAGCTGGCCTCAAACATCAAGAAATGGCCTTATTCAAGGCAAGACGAACAGCATCACCACAAAAAAAGCTGTTATTTTTCAGTGATAGTGGGTAGTTTTCGGATACATTACCCGCATCTTTGTGTGGCACTGGACATGGAAACCGAGGTGCGCCCACCCTGAATCACTGGTATTCAGAGTGATTTTTGCCATGAGTATTTTTCAGACAGCAACAGCTGTTATAATATCAGGATTTACCTTCCACCGGTCAGGAGCAAGAGGCGAAAAGATGTCAGAGCGTAATTTTCAGACAGACCATATCGACAAGGCCATCATTAAAGCTCTTCAGAAAAACGGGCGAGAATCGTATAAAAACATCGCCAAAGAACTTGATGTGTCTGACGGCACAGTCAGGCTCCGTGTCGAGAAAATGATCAAGAACAACTACTTGAAAATCAGCGCCTCGGTGGACCCTCTCTTTTTCGAAAACTGCATCATGGCCCAGATTGGTATCAATCTTGAAGCGCCTGCAAACAAAGAGGTCATGGAACAGATCTCACGCTTCAAAGGGGTGCAGTCCGTCAACAACGTGACAGGCCGATACGATCTTGTAATCGAGGTATTTGTGGATTCGAGAAAAGAGCTCAGGCAGTTTCTTGTCGAAGACCTTGGCACCATAAGCGGCGTGAGCGGAACGGAGAGTTTCGTCTTTCTGGAGACGATCAACAAGTGGGCTGAAATTTCCGATTGAATCAGTTTTGAATGTTCAATAATACCAACTCTATTGCAGTGAAACAATCCATTTTACGGTTCCTGCAAGGCACGGGGTTCACCGTCCTTATTTTCAAGGCACGTAACCATTCAGCTCAAAGTGCCTCCAGGTCTCCCTGCCTATCATTTCAACAGATCTGCCCCGGCGTACCCCACTTATATATTGAGCAACCGCCCATATCGTTTTAAAATCATATTGGATTCAAAAAAAACCACCATCCAACCCGCAATTCAGGGAGGGCCCCATGAAATGGATCACCCATTCCCATGTCGATATAGACGGGGTGGCATGCCCCTGGCTGATCAAGCGGTTCATCGACTCCGAAGCAGAGTTTATCTTCGCCCCTGAGAGCAGGGTCCATGAGGTCAGCGAGCGGGAGATTGCCATCGCCTTTGGCTGCAGCGGGGCCCCGTACAGCCGCAGAGGAGATCTCTGCACCTTTTCCGTACTCCTCGAAGAGTTCGAACTCACAGATAAAGCCCTCCATCGACTGGGCCGCATTGTCAATGCGGCTGCCACAAACCATTTCGAACAAGACCCCATCGCCCCAGGCCTCACCGCCATTGCCGCCGGGTTTGGCTTTCGATTTCCCGACGACGAAGAGAACATTGCCTACCAATTTAATCTGTACGATGCACTGTATTCCTGGTGCTGCACGCAGGTGGCAACGAAATGACCCCTATATCACTTCCATCGTCTCTTCAGATGTGTATAATAGCTTTTTCATTCACTTTACACATCCGGACCTCCACGGGGGTCTTTGTATTATTTAGCAAGGAGAGGTCATGCTGACGATTCTGCCGAAAAAAGAGAAATGCCCTGCCTGCCACGAAGAAGGCGTCTATGTGGCCAACGAAACCGTAAGCCATGTTGTGAAGCGTCACCTCAAAGAGGAGGTTAGCCAGGGAGACTTCCATCTCTGCCTGAACCCGGACTGCTCCACCGGCTACTACAGCAACCAAAAGGGACTCGTCATCCATAAAGATGATTTCAAGCGCCCCCTGGGCTTCAAGACCGGAGCCGACCCTGTCATCATCTGCTACTGCGCCAACGTCAAGGAACACGAAATCATAGAGACCGTGGTTGAAACTGGGCTTGCGGACATGAAAGAGATCATCGTCCACCTGCGCGGTCGCATGGAAAAAGTGTGCAAACACACCAGCCCCACAGGCCACTGCTGCACAAGAACCTTCAAATCAGTCATCGCAAAGGGTCTTGAGGTCAGGGACACCCTTAAAGCCTACGGGCACCTCGAGGTGGATGGCAAGGCTCAGGCTTCTTCATAAAACAGCGCCCAAAATACGTTGCCTCCGGCAGCCCTGCCGGGGGCCAAAGTTTGAAAAGTTTGGCAAAGAAACTTACTCAACCTGAGTAGTGTTCCCCCCAAATCAAAGGCGGATGTGATTTGCCACGAAAAGCGAGGGCAAAACGCATCCGTAACCTGCTTTCAAGGCGGCACACCTTGCCGCCGAAGGTGACCCGCCACCACAGGTACACCTGACCCCTGCCCGAAAAAAATGAACGGTCTAACGTGCCTCTTCGATAAACCCCAGCACCACCCCGTTGGGATCTTTGGCCAGAAGCAGCTTTAAACCGCCGGGCAGGGTTCTGGGTTCCTCAAGGCCGGGGGTAGTTCGGGAGAGAAGGTGAGCATGGGTGGCGTCAATGTCGTCCACATGAAAGGTGAGGGAGACCGAGCAGGCGCTGTTGGTGACGGGGGGATCTGAAGCGCGTTTGATGAGTTCAATCTGAACTCCGGAAGGATCTTTCAAAAATGCCAATTCCACTCCCGGGGAAGGGGACATACGATTTGTCAGGGCAAAATTCAGGGCTTCTGTGTAGAACAACACGGAGGCGTCCATGTCATTCGTACCAATGGTCATAAAAGCAATCTTCATGGAGTGCCCTTTCATAGTATTCCCTCACACGCAATGTGAGCAGGAGTGTTCGTAAAGGCCATGCTTGAAATAAAGCAATGCGACCTTCAGCTCTGATTAAAGATGGGGGCATTGGCAGGTTGATTTCGTGGGGAAGTTGCCAAGAGACTTCGGCACCCTCGCCGGCGGAGGCTGTATGCTTTACCTTCCGCCCCTGAGCCCCACCACAAGGGCCACCTCCCCTTTGGGCAGGGTAAGGCGTTCAGCGATCTGATCCACCGAGAGGCCTTTGGCGGCCAGCTGAAGAACTTTTTTACGGGATTCAGTGATGCGCTGTTCGGCAGTCTCTTCCTCTTCCGGCGCTTGGTGTTTCCGGGCCATGATAGCATCGGCACGGTTGAGAAGAAGTTTCAGGGAGGCAATTCGTTTTTCAAGACTCTCGTTCAAATCGGTGACAAGCAGCCTTTTCTCCGCCACATGGCCGTCAAAGGCATCGGCCACCGATTTTGCTTCAACCAGAACAGGTTCGAGCAGAGAGAGCACCTGGGTATGGACAGCTTTCACCGACTCCGATTCCATACGACGCCGTGTACGGCGGGTCTGAACCAACTCGGACAGAGCCAAAGCCAGACAGGCCGATCCCAGGCCAAACAGCAGAAATGCCAGCATCAAGTTCAGTGTCATGGGCTTCCCTATCACATCAAACGGTAGTCCTCCAGGACCACCTCGTCAATCACCCCTTCGGTGAGAATGGCGCCTGTAGTTTTGCGTACAAGCTCCCGCAACTCACGCTCCACAGGTTTTTCACCCGAAAGCGTTGCAAGCTTCGCCGCCATCTCATCGTAGATGCGCTTTCGGCAGAAGGTTTCATACCCTTTGAGAGGATCCTTTTTCACTCCGCGAATGGTGAGCACCACGTTCATGGAGACAAAGGCGTAATCGTTGCCCTGAGGAGCCGGGATCAAAAAATTATCAAGACGGGAGACCACCTGAGGTTCACTGGGCACACCTGTCTCCAACACGCCCCCCAGCTCTTCTGCAGCACCGGGAACGGCCTCACCGGAAGGCACGTCATCCCCGCCCCCCATGAGAAAAAACCAACCGGCACCACCGCCGCAGACAAAAAGCAGCAAAAAGCCCACAGCTATAAGAATTAGTTTCTTTTTGCTGCGGGGTGTCTCCAGGGGCAGATCGTCCTCCCCCGGGACTTGAGCTTGCCCTTGCGCTTCCGCAGCCGCAGACGATTCCTTACGGAGGATCTCCTCCTCCCGTTTCTCCGAGGACTCTTCCGTGCTGTCCGTCAGGATCGTGTCTATCTCTTCCCGGGAAATCTGAAAGCCCTCGTCAACCTCAGCAGGAGCATCATCGGACTGAACCCCACTGCTTTTCAAAAGGCGATCGATATCATCCTGACTGATCAGATCGCTCTCACCTTCTGAGGACTCCTCGCCACCGGCGTCCTCTATCTCTTCCAGGTTCAGATTCAGATCTTCCAACGGAGCCTCTTCCGGCTCTTTTCGGTCATCCTCAGACAAAACACGCTGAATGTCATCCATGGAGATCATGGAGAGCTCTTCATCTTCATTACCTTCATCCTCAGGAAGCGGCTCTTCAGTCATCTCGTCCTCACTGTAAGGGTCGGGGGCGTCATCGGGCTCATCATCGCCCAGGAGGCGGTCAATCTCATCGGTATTGATAAAATCCGCGATATCCCCCAACGGATCGTCGCCGTCGGGAAAGGCAAACTCATCAGACCCCTTGAGAAGGGAATCAATCTCGTCCTGGGAGACGAAGTTATGGTCATATTTGCTCTGTTGGGGAAGGGACATACGGCACTACGACTGATACCGGCGGATGCGTGATCGAAGTTTGATCAGCGACTGGGTGTGAATCTGGCAGATGCGGGACTCGGTCAAGTCCATGATTTTACCGATCTCTTTCAGGGTCATCTCCTCGTAATAGTAGAGGGAGATCACTGTCTGCTCCTTCTCGGTCAAACGTTTAATGGCTTCGATGAGAACGTGCTTCAGCTCTTTTTTCATCACCGAAGCCGAAGGGTCATCCTCGCTTCTGATGCCTTCGGAAAACGTGCTGCCGGTGCCCTCATCGCTGTCATCACTTCGGATGCAGGCATCCAGGCTGAGTATGGCGGCGCTGTGGATATCGGAGAGATTCTTGTAATACTTCTCCAGGGGCATCCCGAGTTCTTCGGCCACCTCCAGGTCGCTTGCAGGGCGTTCTTTACGGGCCTCGATCTTTTGAACGGCGGCTTCAACATCCTGGATTTTTTTACGCATGGAACGGGAATACCAGTCCATGCTCCGGAGTTCATCCAGAATGGCCCCTTTGATGCGATACTGGGCATAGGTCTTCAGGCCCACGTCCTTTTCAGGATCGAACTTGTCCACCGCATCGATAAGCCCCAGGGAGCCGGCGCTTACCAGCTCATCAAAGGCCACGTTGGCAGGAAGGCGCGAGGCTACACGTCCGGCAATGTACTTCACCAGGTAGGCGTACTTGCGGATCATATCCTCCCGCTCAAGCGGTGAAAAGTGGCATCGCCTCTTCTCAATTTTCTTTTCGTAGGCAGACGTCATTCAAACGATCCGATCATCTGACACGTCCGTCGCCGGTTTCCCACCGCCCGCCAACTTCCGCAGATATGGACCTCTCCCCCCTCGACCGTCTGACCACCTGAAGCGCTACGGGTTGTCCCCGGAAATCAGGCGGTTCATGAAAAACGATATATTACCGGTACCGGATGTTCCGGACGGGGATTTGAGGATCTGTTCAGCTAGTTTAGCAATACTTCTGCTTGAAGTAGCTCCAGGATATTGCTTAATAACGGGTGATCTCCCGACAACAGCTTGTCTCAAATGGTCATCAAAGGGTACATAACCGAGAAATTCGAGTACAACACCGTTAAGGAACCTGTCCGCCGCCTGACTCAGGGTGGCGTAAACCGCTTTGGCCTCCTGAAGCCCGCGGGCCATATTGACAAGCAACTTAAAATGCTTTGTGCCGTTTAGGAACATGACCTTTATCATGCCATAGGCATCGGTCACCGAAGTCGGCTCTCCAGTAACAACCACTATACACTCTTCAGCAGCCGAATTAAAGTAAATTACATTTGAGGAAATCCCGGCAGCCGTGTCAATCAGCATGATATCGTAGAGGTTATCCAGCCCGTCAAACTCTGCCAGAAGACTTAATTTCTGCCCCTCGGTAAGATCAGCAAAAGCAGTATCACCGGAGGCAGCGGGGATCACCCCGATGCGATCGGAAGCCATTGCAATAACCTCGGAAAGTTCCTTCTCCCCTGTGATAACGTGCCCCACATGAAACTGAGGATGGATGCCGAAAACGATGTCCACGTTGGCGAGCCCCATATCGGCGTCAAAGATCAAAACCCGCTTTCCCATATTGGCAAATGCCACCGCGAGATTGGCCACCATATTGGTTTTGCCCACTCCGCCTTTCCCGCTGGTGATGGATATCACGCGCGTGGAGGATGACCGTAAGGCCCCCCTGCGAACGGAAGAGGCCCCTCTGCCCTTAACCATTTCCCTAAGACTGCTTGCCTGATCCACTGTGTCTATTGCTCCATGTCGGTTTTTTGAGAGGGGGTCGAAAGCACCAGCCCCAGCACACTTTTTCTGTCTGCAATCACCAGGTCCTCCGGAACCCTTTGCCCATTGGTAATGAGCGACAAGGGAAGCCGGGCTTCTGCCATGGTGTCAAAAATCGATGCAGCCCGCCTTGTCTCGTCCACCTTGGTAAAAACAAGGGTCTCCGGGCCTAAAACCGAAAACCGCTGCACCACCTCCCGGGCATCAAGGCGCCCTGTAACGGCACTCACCACCAGGTGCACCGACAGGGGCACGCCACTGCCCAGGATGTTTTCCAGTTCTTCCATGCGCGGGGTGTCAAGATGACTCTGCCCGGCCGTGTCCACCAGGATCACCTCGCAGCGTTCCATCTTGTTCAGGGCCGAAGCGAGGTCCTCCCTGCTGAAGGCAGGAAGAAACGGGATGCCCATGATGGAAGCGTAGGTCTTGAGCTGGTCAATGGCCCCGATACGGTAGCTGTCCACGGAGATAAGTCCCACCTTCCTCCCCTGCTTTAAAAACAGCTCCGCCGCCAGCTTGGCGATGGTCGTGGTCTTTCCTGAGCCTGTGGGGCCCACAAAGGCCGCCACCTGGCGCCCTTCGGTTTTTTTTCCGGCAAGCCCAAAGGGATCGGCAACCCGAACCTGATCCACCAGTTGCGAGAGCACCTCCCTCCCGATTCTGCCGGGATTACCGTCCTCTCCACCTGCCTTTGCGGCCAGCCGCTCTTCAGCCCGGGCCACCACCTGGCGAGCCCTCGCATCCGACACACCGGCTCGAAGCAGGGTCGTAAAAATGCTGTGGGTTTCGGGGTTGCGAAGAACCTGTCGCTCCTCTTCGGCCTGCTGAGAAATAAGCATCAGTTCCTTGAGAACGGCCAGTTCCGATTTGACGGCTGCCCACCCCTCCTCCGGAGGGTCCCCTTCGGTTATATCCCTTCCCGGAAGGGAGTCAAGGCCGCTTTTTTTCAAACGGTTTTTCTCTCCCCCGTCGGGGCCGGAGGGGGACGATGCGGGTTTTTCCGCATCCACCTCAAAAATATCCCGGCCGTAGGGATTGTTCACCCCCATGGGGATGCGACGAGTGGACAGAATGATGGCATCGTCGCCGATGCTCTCCTTCACCTTGGCCACGGCCGCCTGCATGCTACCTGCTGTAAAGGTCTTAACTGCCATAGGCCGACTCCATGCCCTGGGTCAACGCCACTTTGCCCGTTGCCTTGATGTTCATGTTTCGAGAAATTTCGCCATGGGAGACGACCATCACCGATGGCACCCAGGGCTCCACAAGAGCCCGGACATGTCGCCTCAGTACCGGTGAACAGAGAATCACCGGTTGAACATTGAGCCCCATGTTGCGGTCCACTTCCTTTTGAATTGCCATAATCACTTTTTCCGAAACCAGGGGATCAAGGGCTAGCCAGGCCCCCCCTTCGGAATTCTGGAGCGCGCCGCTTAAGAGCTCCTCCAGCTCCTGATCCAGGAGAATCACGGGCAGGGAGCCATCTGCCTGCATGTACTGGGAAAGAAAGCCCCTGGCGAGGCGTTGGCGTACGTACTCGGTTAACAGGTCGGTATCCTTGCTCATGGGTGCATAATCTGCCAGGGTCTCCACAATGGAGAGGAGGTCCCGGATGGAGACACGTTCCCGCAAAAGATTCTGAAGCACCTTCTGCACCATCCCCAGGGTCATGAGAGAGGGCACAAGCTCCTCCACCGCCTTGGGGCTGGACTTGGCCAGGTTGTCCAGGAGAGCCTGAACCTCCTGGCGTCCCAGAAGCTCAAAAGCATTGTTCCTGACGATCTCGGTGATGTGGGTGGCAATAACCGTGGAGGTATCCACCACCGTGTACCCGGCGAACTTTGCATCCTCTTCCCGCTCCACCGGAATCCAGATGGCCGGCAGGTTGAAGGCGGGTTCACGTGTGGGAATGCCGTCGATGGACTGGTTGACGTCACCGGGGTCCATGGCAAGCAGGTGGTTGACCATCATCTCCCCTGAAGCCATCTCCACCCCGCGAATCAGCATCCTGTACCCCGAAGGCTTGAGCTTCAAGTTATCGCGGATATGAATGGGGGGCACCACAATCCCCATCTCTGTGGCAAACTGCCTCCGAATGGCTTTTATGCGGCCCAGAAGGCTGCCGTCCTGGCTTCGGTCCACCAGGGAGATCAGGCCGTAGCCAACCTCCAGCTCCATGCTGTCCATGGCAAGAAGACTCTCCACATCGTCGGCCCCCGACTCTGCCGGAGCCTCCTCCACCTCATCTTGGAGCATCTCTTCATCGGAATCGCCACCTCGCGGGCCAAAAGCAAAGATGCCCCCCCCAAGGGCGAGACCGAGCACCATAAAAGGAAAACCGGGAAGACCGGGCACCAGCCCGAGAAGAAAGACGATCACCGCCCCCACGTAAATGGGAAAGGCGCTGGAAAAGATATGCTTGGCAAACTCTTCGCCCATGCGGCCTTCGGAACCGGATCGCGAGACAAGGATACCCGCGGAGGTAGAGATGACCAGAGACGGGATCTGACTGACCAGACCGTCGCCCACGGTGAGGAGGGTGTAGTTCCCTGCCGCCGTGGCTACGTCCATGCCCAGCTGCATCACACCGATGATGATGCCGCCCAGGATGTTGATGCCGGTGATGATGATGCCGGCCACGGCATCGCCTTTAACAAACTTGCTGGCACCGTCCATGGCCCCGTGGAACTCTGCCTCTCGAGAGATGAGTTCCCGCCGCCTGCGGGCTTCGTCTTCATCGATATTGCCTGCGTTGAGGTCGGCATCAATGGCCATCTGCTTACCCGGCATGGCGTCCAGGGTAAACCGGGCCGCGACCTCAGCGATGCGGCCTGAACCGGCGGTGATGACCTTGAAGTTAACAAGAACCAGAATGATGAAGATAACCATCCCCACCACATAGTTGCCGCCCACCACAAAATTACCAAAGGCCTGAATAACGGATCCCGCGGCTCCGGCCCCTTCATTGCCGTGAAGCAGAATCAATCGGGTGGAGGCGACGTTCAGCGCAAGGCGAAAAAGAGTCAACACCAGAAGCAAGGGGGGGAACACGGCAAAATCCGTGGGTTTCACCGTGTAGATGGTGGTGATCAGGACAATAATGCCCAGGGTGATATTGAGAGCCAACAAAAGGTCCAGGACCACGGCGGGCAGGGGAAGGATCATGGCGGTTAAAATCCCCATGACGCCTGCCACCACGGCGATCTCCGCCGACTCTTTTTTCAGCGCCCCGAAAAGGGGGGCCGTGCTGCTTGTACTTCCTGCCATGCGACCGTCTGTCCTACGCCTATCCGATTCCTGCCTGTTGCGTCCGGTATCCGTCAGTGTGCGTCATCATTTTGTCACCCTGACTCTCCGACCGGCCCCGATATCTTCCCCCTGTTGTCGGACCAAAGGGGGCGGGACCGTTGTTGCACGCCCTTGAAAATCTTGTTTTAACGGCCCTTGAGCCGGTACACATACGCCAGAAGCTCCGCCACCGCCTGAAAGAGGTCATCGGGGATCTCCCTGCCTACCTCCACGGTTTTATACAAGTTCCGGGCCAACGGACGGTTTTCCACCAACGGAACCCCATTCTCCCTGGCAATCTCCCGAATTCGTTCGGCAATTTTTCCAGCACCCTTGGCCACCACCTTGGGCGCGGGCATCTCTCCCGGCTTATAGGAAATGGCCACCGCCAGATGAGTGGGGTTGGTCACCACCACATCGGCGTTGGGGACGTCATGCATCATGCGCTTTCTGGAGGCCTCCATCTGCAGGTTACGGATCCGGGACTTCACCTGGGGGTCCCCTTCCATCTCCTTATGCTCCTCCTTCACCTCCTGGCGGGTCATCTTGAGTTTCTCCTCAAACCGCCACTTTTGAAAGACAAAGTCGGCAAGGGCCACAGCCACCATGGGGAGGGTCGAGACCAGGAAAATCTTAATGGCCACACGCCCCATGTAGAGAAAAATCCGCAGGGCCGATTCATCATAAAGGGTTGGGATAAGCCCAAGCTCCCCTTTGACAACCAGCCAGGCCACGTAGATGATGATGGTCAGTTTTAACAGGCTCTTGACCAGCTCCCCCACGGCCTGGAGGGAAAACTTATTCTGAAACCCCTTGATGGGATCGATGCGATCAATTTTGGGCATCAGCGCCTTGGGGGCAATGACAAACCCCACCATGACCACATTGGCGAAGATTCCGAGGACCACCACAACCACCAGTACCGGCGCCATGACCGCCAAAAAAAACCATCCGGACTCAAAGCACAAATCCACCACCGCTTTTACCGTGAGTTCCGGCACCGCGTCAAACCAGAATGTGTCCAGGAAAAGACGTTCAAACTTACCGGAGAGTAACCCTGCGGTCATCCACAGGACCGTGATGGAGCCCAAAAGCACAAACACCGAAGGCATCTCAGCACTTCGGGCCACGTCCCCGTCTTCCCGTGCCTTCTCCCGTTTCTTCGGGGTGGCCGGTTCCGTTTTTTCCTGCATGGAATCTTCAGCCATCTCAACCTCCCAACATCCGCATCATATTGGTAAGAAGGGCCGAATACTCCCCTCCAAAGCGCCCCACCATGATGTGAATGGCCTGGAGGGTCAAACCAAAAAGAGCCAGCCCCACGGCGATCTTCACGGGAAACGCCAGCACCAGAACGTTCATCTGGGGGACAAAGCGGGCGCACATGCCAAAGGCGCACGTTGTGAAAAACAGGGCGACCATGGTAGGGGCCGCCACCCGAATCCCCACGGTGAACATGGCGGAAACCAGGGTCTCCATGGTGTCCCAGAGGCCTTGCGTCAGAAACAGCCCCCCCGGCTTCACCAGATAAAAGCTGTCGGCAAGGGCCGTAATGATCACGTGGTGTCCGCCGAAGGCCAGGAAGATCAGCATGGCCGTCAGGTACCCCACCTGGCTCATGATGGCCATGGGGGCCCCGGACTGGGGGTCGATGGTGTTGATCATGGAAAAGCCCATCTGAAAGCTGATGATGCCGCCCGCAAGCTGCACCGCAGCAAAAAAGAGCCGGGCCGACAGAGCCAGGCTTACCCCTAGCACCAGCTCCGCCCCCACATAGATAAACATGGAGACCGTGTCTTCAGGAAAACCGAGGCTGGTTTTGGCCGCCACGGGCCAAAGCGTGAAGGCGAGAACAAGGGAGAGGGCGGTCTTCACCCGAACCGGCACCACCGGGCTGCCGAAAAAAGGAAACAGAAAGAGAAGGGAACTCACCCGGAGCAGCACGATTAGAAAAATGCGGAACTCCGCGGTGGGGATATTGAGAATCTCCATGCCGCCCTACCGGATGTACATGGGTATGTTTTCAATCACCCGGATGGTGAAGGTGGTGATCTTCTCCAGCATCCAGGGCATGAAAAAGAGAAACCCCAGAAGAACAGCCACAATCTTGGGGACAAAGCTCAAGGTCATCTCCTGGATGGAGGTCACCGCCTGAAAAATGGAGATCAGAAGCCCCACCAGAAGGCCCAGTATGAGCATGGGCGCCGACAGGAGCAGCGTCAAAATAATGCTCTCCTTGGCAAAGGTCACAACAAATTCTGGGGTCATGGTGATTTTCCTCGTCGCCTCCGGCGGCCCTGCCGGGGGACAAACTTTTGAAAAGTTTGACAAACAGGTTTTAAAAACAATACAGGCGATGCCTGTTTTTTCGGCACCCCACAAGCTTTTGGAAACTATTTAGCTCAGTATGGGCTCCGGAGGAGCTCCCGGATCCAAAACCTTGAAAAGTCTAACAAACGGACCTTGTTTGTTTTTCGAGAATCTTCGCAAGAGCTCTCAGCCCGAGGAACGAGGGGTGAGAGCTCTTGCAACATGGGGTCCAGGGGATCATCCCCTGGCCGCCGCAGGCAGACAGAACGTGCACATTGCAACACCCTTTACATGCCGAAGCTCCGTACCAGAGACCCCACAATAAGGTTCCAGCCGTCCACCAGCACGAAAAGCATCAGCTTGAAGGGGAGCGAGATCATCACTGGTGGCAGCATCATCATGCCCATGGAGAGGAGAACGCTGGCCACCACCATATCGAGAATGATAAAAGGGATGTAGATCAGAAAGCCGATAATAAAGGCGGTCTGCAGCTCACTGACAACAAAGGCGGGGACCAGGGTGGTCAACGGCAGGGCCTCCCGGCTCTCCGGTCGCTTTTCCCGGGAGATTTTGACAAAAAGGGCAATGTCTTTTTCCCGGGTGTTGGCCAGCATAAACTTCTTCACCGGTTTTTCCACCTCGGTGACCATCTCGGCAAAAGATATTTTCTCTTCAAGATAAGGGTTGAGGCCCTTGGTGTAGGACTCCTGCCAAACCGGCTTCATGATAAAAAAGGTAATGAAAAGGGCCAGCCCCACCAGCACCTGGTTGGGAGGAGCCGACTGGGTGGCCAGGGCCTGACGAAGAAAGTGAAAAACCACCACGATTCGAGTGAAGGAGGTCATGAGAATCAATATGGCCGGTGCCAGGGCCAGCACTGTAAGGAGGGCCAGCACCTGCAGAGCCACGCCGACATCGGCAGGCGTTGTCGCCTGCCCCACACCTACCTGAATGGAGGGGATGGGAAGCGCCGCAAAGGATGCCTGGGGCACCAGCAGAAAAAAAAGGGCCGACACAGCGACCCCGCAGCAGACCCGAAATAGTAAGCGCCCCATGCTGCGATCAGCGTCCATGCTCTGACTCCTTCTCCTGGCTCACGTCCTTTCCAAGCTGGCGCCTGAAAAGAGCTTCAAAAAATGACGGGGCTTTTTCCTCGGCCGCGCTCTCCTCTTCCACCTGCCCAAAGGTGTGGAGGGTCTGAATGCCAGAGGGTGTCACCCCCAGCAACAGGCGGACGCCTTCGACGTCCACGAGCATGATCCGTTCCTTGGGGCCCAGATGGTACGTTCCGCGAACCGTCACAGCGCCCTGGTTGGCCAGATTCTGCATGCCGCTGAGACGCCTTACCAGAAAGACACACCCCATAAGCACGGCAAGCACCACAAGAAGCATGCCCCCGCTTTTCAGCACCAGCATCCCCACATCTGGGAGTACTGAGATATCCTGTACGGATCCCGCGTCCACGGCATTCTCCTGTTACGACCTCAAGGTCCTCACGCGCTCCATGGGAGTGATGATGTCGGTTAAACGCACACCAAACTTTTCGTTTACCACCACCACCTCACCCCGGGCAACCAACTTGCGGTTAATGTAGATTTCAAGGGGTTCACCGGCCAGCTTGTCCAACTCCACAATGGAACCCTGACCCAGCTGGAGAAGATCATTCACCAGCATTTTGCGACGGCCCAGCTCCACAGAGAGTTCAAGGGGAATATCCAGGATAAAATCTATATCCTGCGTTTCGGCGCCGTGACCGTTCATCTCATCCAAGTTGCCGTTGTTCTCGTCCATTTAACACCACCTGCTATCGGGTATAGAGTTTTTCTTCAATACGATAGGCCTGAAACCCCCGCTGGGTTCCGGCATAGCCCTTGAGTTTATCCACGCCCCCCACCATGGCACGAAGGGTTTCTGAGGCATCCTGGCCCAATTCGATGATATCGCCCTCTTTCAGGCCGATGAGGCGTTCACCTGTAATTTCCGTCGCCCCAAGCTTCACAGACATCTCCACTTCGGAGTCGAAGATGATCTCTTTCAGGCGTTTCTGCCAGGTATAATCCACGTCTTCCGTCTCCGCCTGGAATCCCGCGGAGAGCTTCCCGCGAATGGGCTCAATCATGGCATAGGGGATACAGACAATCAGGGTGCCTGCCGACTGCTCCAGTTCCACCTCGAAACGGGAGACGATCACCAGGTCCGTGGGCATGACGATGGCGGCAAACTGCGGGTTCACCTCAGAACGCACCATGGAGGGGTGCACCTGCTCCACCGGCATCCAGGCCGTCTCCAGGTCCTTGAGGCAGGCTTCCACCACCTTATAAATCATGGCCTGCTCGATGATGGTAAATTCCCGGCCTTCGATACGGGCCGTGGAGTTTCCTTTGCCACCGAAAAACTGGTCGATGAGGTTAAAGACCAGCTGGCTCTCCATAACAAAAAGGGCATGGCCCCTCAAGGGCTCAAGGCGAAACACATGCAGGCTGGTGGGAACGGGCAGGCTGCGCCCGAATTCAGAAAATTTCAAAATATCATGGGACTCCGCCGCGATGTCCACATTGGTGTGAAGCAAGGCCGACAGACTTGTACGAATCTCACGGGCAAACCGGTCGTTGAGCACCTCAAAGGTGGGCATACGACTACGCACCACCTGGTCCTGACTGGTAAAGTCATAGGCAGCCACCCCTTCGGGGACGTCCTGGCCGACCTCGGTCTCCGTTTCGATTTTTCCAGAACTCAAACCGGATAAGAGGGAGTCCACCTCTTCTTGTGACAGAATATCGCTCATGGCCACCTACAGCATAAGAAATTCGGTAATATAAACGCCATTTACATGCCCCCCTTCCAGGAGACCGTTGACCAGGCGAAGGGTTTCATATTTGAGGCGTACCTTGCTGCCGCTGCGCTCCATCTCTTCCACGGAACGTCCGGCGAGGGCAAGGCCCAAGGCCTCGATGATCTCCTCTCTGCGAAGAGCCATCTCGTCCATCAACACCTCAGAATCAAGGTCAAAGCTGAAGCCGAGCTTTAACGTGCGCTCTCCCATGCGGCCGGAGAGAGGTACTTCCACGTCGGTGAGTGGCCACAAGGCCTGAAAGGGCTCCTTGTGCAAGGGGGGTGGTTCCATCTCTGCGGCCTCCGCCTCCTTGGCAGGCTTGACATAGAAAAACCACGCCGCACCGGCTCCTGCCACGGCAAGAACCAGCACTCCGACAAGCCCCATCAGCAACATTTTTTTATTTTTTAAAAAACCCAGCATGAATCGCTCTTAAACCTGTTGTCGCATGAAATCGATCTGGTAGCCCGTGGGGCAATGGCAGACTTGTGCTGCCCACACATCAAGCAACCACCGTGCCAAAATTCGGCAACAAGCCCTTTCCTTAAAGCCCCTATGAAAAAACGGCCAATTTCAAACCCCTTGCATCTCTGCCTGAACGCACCCTTCCCCCCCAAAGGGAAGTTCTCCCTACCTTATATATCGGCAGGGTCGTCAAAAACATGACACCCGGTGTGACGAAGGCCACGTCGCATCCCCCTATGACACACATCCACTTAAGGCACCAGAAGTTTAACGGACAAGCAACCAGCCCGCCCATGCCCCTGGCCGCCCTGCCGAGAGCCAAGCACCTGAAACATTGGACAAACAGGCTTCAAGGCTTGTTCCGAAGTCGTCCCCCCAAAAACAAAAAGCGCGACCGCAAGAGATACCCCTTACCGGCCGCGCTTTGACGTTCAATGCGTGTCTCCCTTTATCGCTTCATGGAGATGGTGTCTCCGAGCATGGTGTCCACGGTGGTGACGATCTTGGAGTTGGCCTGGTAGGCCCGCTGGTTGGTGATCATCTTCACGAATTCCGAGGCCATGTCCACGTTGGACTGTTCCAGGGAGTTGGGGGCCAGGCTGCCAAGACCGTTGGTGCCCGGTCGGTTGGTGATGACTGAGCCGGAGAGGCGGGTCTCGCTGAAGAGGTTGCCCCCTTCCTTAAAAAGCCCCTGCACGTTCTGGAATTTGCCCAGGGCGACACGGAAAAGCGGGGTGACCTGACCGTTGGAGAACTGTCCGGTGATGATGCCGTCAACATCCACGCTGATATTTTGAAGACTGCCCGCACCGTAACCGCTGGCTGACTGAAAAACGGTGGTGGAGGCCGAGGCGAACTGGGTGGAGGCGAGACCGGCCGGAGCCCAGTTGGTGCCGTCGTAGGCGATGCCCATGTCGAGCTCAACCCCCATCTCTGTGGTCCCATTGGAGCCACCGAGGAAGTCTGCGGCAACGGTGAAGTGCTGGTTTTTAAAATCACCGGTCATGTCAGCCCAGCTGGCAGCATTGTCCATGGAGTTGGGATCACCGGCGGTGATCACCACATCAAAGGTGCTTCCCGTGGCCACGTTGGTCCCCTCTTCAAGGCTCAACATCATCCCGTCGGGACCTTCGACATAGTTGCCGTTTCTGAAATCCGCGGGCACGGTTATGGTACCGGTTTTGCCGCTACCGGCAGCTGTCCAATTAAGGACAATGGGGTTCTTGCCCACCTCGGTGCCTACAGCGGCAGCATCGCCTCCAGCTGCCTGGGCTCCGTAGTCTGCCACGGTGAAGGTGTAGGTCTCCGTTGCGGGAGGACCACCGGCCAACACAGCGGGATCACCGGTCCAGTCGCCAGAGACCTTGGGGGTGCCGGTAACCCAGGTGGAGTTGGCAACGGCAAGATCACCACCGGAGTTTCCTACAAAACGCTCGAAGGACTGGCTGGCCAGGAGACCATCTGAGGTAAAGTTCAGCTTACCGCGCCCCAGAAGACCTCGACCCCGGTCCTCTTCGGAGTTAAAAATATTCCGCATGTCCTCTTCCGGATTGCAGGTCACGAGGTACTCATAGGAGCCGGTGTCCTCAGCCTTGTCAAAGTAGACGGTGAGGTCGTGGGTACTGCCTAAGCTGTCGAACACCTTAACGGTGGTCTGATACTCAAAAGCGATGTCGCTGATGTTGATACCGGCACCGGGACGACCATCCCAGGCCGTGGCCAGGGGAATCCCGGGCCCTACGGTGTTGTCTTTGCCCCGTGCGTCCAGGTTGGTGATGACGGAGATCTTGTTGGTCTTTTCCGGAGCCGACGTAAAGGATTCCAGCTTAATGTCCTTTACTGATCCCACGTCTTCCACATCACCGGTGGCATCGTTTCTTCTGACATCCCATCCCTGGGTGATGTACCCTGCAGGGGTCGTAAAGTTGCCGTCTTTGTCAAACCGGAACTCTCCTGCCCGGGTATAAAACTGCTCGGCTTCGTTTTTCGGGTGGCGCACGATAAAGAAACCATCTCCACCGATGGCAAGGTCCGTGGGCGACTCGGTGGACTCAAAAGATCCCTGGACAAACTGCCCGGCGATCTCGCCCACAGAGGTGCCGCGCCCCACCTGGGCACTCCCGGAGTTGGTGGCCACGGTCTGGCTGAGGACATCCTGAAAGGTGACACGGCTTGATTTAAAGCCGATGGTGTTGACGTTGGCAATGTTGTCGCCGATGACGGTCATGGCGTTGCCCGTGGCTGAAAGGCCGCTGACACCTGAAAAGAGTGAGCTGGTAAGTGACATGCGTTGGTTTCTCCTCTATCGATTAGTACCATCAGCAGACGGAGCTGCCTGGGGCTGTGGTTCGGCAGCCATCACTGCCTGGGGCTGTGCCCCTTGGGTTCCGAACAACTGAGCGGCCAGCTCCGGGGGGAGCCCTCCGGCCATCGCACCGGCTGGACCGGCATTGGCGGAGGCCATGACCTTTTGAGGTGCATCTTCGGGGGTGACCACCGTGGCCACACTCCCCGGGGACACCTTGCGTCCATCCACAAGCAGGTAGCTGCGGCCGCCTTCACGCGTTACCCCTTCCACCAGGCCTCGTTCCGTGGTGGAGGCAGATGCGTAATCTCCACTCACGTTACGAGCGATAATTTTATAAGTGTATTTCCCATCGGCCAGACGGTTCCCCTCTTCGTCGGTGCCATCCCAGGAGATCCTCTGACGCCCTTGGGAAATGAGGTCGGTACCGGAACTCACCTCTTTCACCAGCACCCCTTCCGGATTGTAGACCATGATGGAGACCATGGCCGGCTCTTTCAGGGTGTAGTGCCCGCCTGATACCAGTGCGCCGGCATTTAAGGAGACGGGGTTTCCGTTGGAGACAACCTCTTTTCCGATGTAGTCAAAGATGTTGCTATCCTCTTTGCTGGCCTGATTGACAGCCAGGAGAGACTTGAGGTTGTCGTTCATGTTGACCTGCTGCTCCAACCCGGAAAACTGAGCCAGTTGAGCGGTAAAATCTGTACCGTCCAGAGGGTTCATGGGGTCCTGGTTTTTCAACTGGGCCACCATCATGGTCAGGAAAGCGTTCTTCCCTAAGGCCTCGTCCTCTTCCTTGGTCCGACCGGTCTTGTCATAAGACTGGTTGTCGAGGAAAATGGATCGGTTGTTGTATGCTGTATCAACGCCCGAAGTTGTCATGCTCTCTCCTTGCTCGTCTTCACTTAATTACACCATCACACTGATAACGCCGTCGTGCCGTTTTTCTTCCGATGGGGCCGCCTCGCGATCTGCATCACCCTGCTGCCCGGCATTGCCATGACGCGGGCTCGAACGCCCCCGACCATCGCGTCCTTCAGACCCATCGTCCTGGGCCATCAGGTTCATGGTGCCGCCGGCATCCACTTCGATGCGGTCCACCTTGATCCCGTGGTCGGCCAGCAGTACTCGAAGCTCATGCTTTCCTGCGGCAAGGACCTCTCCGGCCTTCTCTTTTTCAGATACAATCCGAACCGAAATATGCTCGCCCTCTTTCTCGATGCGCATCTGAAGTCGTCCCAGCGAGGGAGGGCGTACCTGAAAGGTCACTTCGTTGTCGTTCTTTTTTAATGAAGAGGCGATCTGACGCCCCACCTGCAGGGCCAGCTGATGCGTCAACCCCCTTTTCGGGGTTTCAATGGCAGCCGAAGGCTCCAGTTCGTTCAGGGTGGCCATGGCCTCCGCCGTCATGGGCTGTACCGGGAGTCCGGATCGATCCATGGCAACGGGCTTTACGG
This sequence comes from Desulfolunaceae bacterium, assembly GCA_942491485.1. GTDB lineage: Bacteria > Desulfobacterota > Desulfobacteria > Desulfobacterales > Desulfolunaceae > Desulfoluna. Next base: position 627,207 of record CALOAX010000002.1, read on the forward strand.
AACGAAAGGCTGCCGCGGAAGGCTCTTCCACTTTGGAGGGGGTTCCGAAACGTTCTTTTCCGCCCACATGGGGCTGTGCTTTTTTGGCAGCCTGACCGGCTGTCATCCCTGCAAGGGGAGTCTCGGCAAGGGAAGCGCCCTTTGCCCCTTCTGCCTTCATTCCAGGTCCCAGGGCCCCTTTTTTGGTTCCAGCCCCCGATGCCGCTCCGGCCATGGCTTCGGCGACCTTATTTTCAGGGGAAGCAGACAAGGCTTCGGAAAGAGGACTCCCGGAAGGTCCCGCTGGGACAGAAGGACCATGTTCCGTCCGGGACGCTGTTTTCCCCTGGCCTGCACCGCGCATCATGGCGGCAAACTGATCCACGCCCATCTCACCAGCGGGCTGGGGTTGGGTTCCACCTGCAGGCATTCCGCCAGATTGAAACGGCATGCGATCCATGCCCCCTCTAAGGGGTGGCATATTCGCCCCGTTCCCGTTGGTTGGGCCGGCACTTTTTTCCGCCCCTGCCCCAGCCATGCCTTGAGCAAGAGCTGCAGCCAGCGCCGGCTCGCCCTTCATGCTTTCCGGAGCCAGCGGAACCAGAGGCATCTCGGCCATCAACGAAGGGATGCCAGCTTCCGTCGCTTCTTGTTCACCATCCTCCTTTTTCAAGGTGGTTGGGTTTTTCTGCATGGCTTTAAGCTCGGCAAGCGCCTGGCCCTTCTTTGCCAAAACGCCCCCTTTCTTTTGGGACATCTCGGCGCCGGCGCCTTCACCTGCGGGAGCCAGTGCCACCCCCATCCCCTTAGGCTGAGCGCCTTTTCCAAAGAAGGCGGAAAGAAGGGCAGCAAACCCACCGGCCTGCTTCGCCTTTGCGCCGGTACGCCTGCCTGAGGCCTGGAGACCTGAGGCTGCTTCTGTTGTGGTTTGAACGGCTGTCTGCATGAACCCCCATCACTTTCCCGGTTGGTTGACCGGTGCTTGCCGAAAGAAGATTGATCCTGCCATCCCTGGCTTTCGGCTCGAATGCCCCGCTGCCGGGGCGCCATGTGCACAGAAGAAGAGCAAAGGCCGTGCCAAACAGCACCAACATCTACATACCCTTAATTTTCAGCACATTATGATAAGACACCTTTATTTCCCACCACAGCAGAAATTTCCCCCTCCCACGCATGGGGGAAATTTCTGCCCTTTCAAGCCATGGACATGTTTCGTACATCGACCCGACACAAAATGCACACCATTGCCACGCCACAAAAAAACACGGCCCGGTGATTTTGGGGTTTCATAAATTATTTCCTGCGGTTATAATCACAAGCTTTGTCGGGTATGGATCTTGCTATATACTTGTCACCGGCATTGGCCGAGCTCAGGCTCCTGAAACATGATGGCAATGTAATAAAAAGGACCGCAGGAAGGGGGTCAGCACAGACGCCCGCCCCTTTTTAAGGCATCATTGAGACAGTACGCCATAACACTGACACCTGTTACCAAAGAGGAACCATGAGAACCACTGTTTTTGACACCCCGATTCTACGCACAATCATGCGCTGGACAGCCATTTTGACCATGAAAGCTTTCGGCTGGAAAGCCGTTGGTACCCTTCCAGCTGTGGACAAATACGTCGGCATTGCCGCGCCCCACACCACCAACTGGGACTTTATCTGGACCATCTGCATCTCCTTGAAACTCCGCGTCAAGGTCTTCTGGATGGGCAAACACACCCTCTTTAAAGGCCCAGCAGGCCCTATCATGCGCTGGCTCGGCGGTATCCCCATTGACCGTAGCAAGGCGGGCAACACCGTGGAGCAGTCCATTGCCGCTTTCAATGACAACGAAAAGCTGATTCTCATCATTCCCCCCGAGGGCACCCGATCCAAGACCCGGTACTGGAAAACCGGCTTTTACCATATCGCCCACGGGGCAGGTGTCCCCATTGCCATGGGCTTCCTCGATTTCAAGTTGAAAATGGGCGGCTTCGGGCCGGCCTTCATCCCCACCGGGGACATCGATGCAGACATGGAGCTCATCAAAGGATTCTACAGCAACGTCGCCGGAAAATTTCCGGACCAGTACGGCGAAGCGCAGTTCTTCTCCGGCAAGGATGCCATCGATGCCGACACCAAGGCCTACATGGATGAATCCAGCGTCTTCTTTGCCCCAACCGGGGACATGGAGAATGACCTTCGTTTTCTGGCCGCATACTACCGGGAGATCACCCAGACCGATCCCCCCCGCCTCAGCGCATAAAAAACAGGTTCAGTGGACAAAAAAAGGTGTGACCCGCAAGGGTCACACCTTTTTTTAGTGAACAGTAAGTTGTGGGTCGCAAATGGTAAAGGACCTTGGAGTCGCTTCAATCTGGCAATGACAAACCAGCCACATGCAAGCCGAAGTCACCTCACGACGACCCAATCAACCCCCTCTCCCCTTCCACGCCAAGACCCCAGATAAATTCCGACGCAATCGGTGCAGCCTCATCGTTGTTGGCGGGCATAGCCCAAGGAAAATGACACTCGCAACCTGGTTCCCAGACACCCCCACTCCAGTCCAAGCCAAGCCGATTTCAGACGTCTTCCTAGCTCAATAACCAGACATAAACCGCCACAATTCATTCGGACAACACGAAGAAAGTTAAACAACCGCCGCCGTTGTGCACGGACTGCGCCCGTCAGCGAATGTGATCGGCCCGAGGAACGAAGGCCGGGGGCATTCGCGAACCTGGGTTCCAAGGGCTTAGCCCTTGGCCGCCGGAGGCATGTTTTTCCCTACCCTGACGTGGCAAAATGGCTCCTCAGGTGCTCCACCCGGTTGCCGAAGCTGTCGTCCAGGCGGCCTTCCCGTGCGGAGGCGGCAATCCCCTCGGCCATCCAGGCAGTGCGAAGGGAGATCCCCCGATCTGAAGCCAGCTTCACGCTCCCCATGGCAGTGCCGCGCATAATAAAGCGAAAGGCGCGATTGTAGATCACCTCCTCAACAGCCGTCAAAGCGTCCTCATGCCCTTCCCCGTAATGGTGCGTCACCAGCCCCTGAACCACTGGGTGCACCAGGCCGTATTGCCTGATTTTCCCGTACCCGAACATCTTCACCAGCCCGTCCACCCACTCAAGGTACGACCCCAACACACCACCGGCATTGGCCAGGATATCCGGAATGGAGATGCGTCCCCGATCTTCAAGATAAGTCTCCGCCTCAGGCGTCAGAGGGCCGTTTGCCCCTTGGAGAATATAGTCCGCCTCAACCCGGGAGGCGTGCACTGCCCCGGCCCGCATCTCAGCATCCAGGGTCACCACCTCCTCCAACGCCGCAGGGACCACCACATCCACCACGGCGCTTAAAGGTCGGGTGGGATCGCCTTCCACAAAGCGCCCCATCCCCTTCTCCACCATCTCTGAGAGGCTCTTTCCTGCAGCAGCCCCTGCCACCAGTACATCCATCTGCGGAATGCCCCTCAAGTTCACCAGCGTGCCCCCCGCATCGGAGACCATGTGAACCGCAGCCCCTTTGCCATGAACAATTCCGGCAAATACCCCCCCGACCTTCCCGAACCCCTGAATCGCAAAGGAGAGCATACGAATATTGGCGTCCGCTGCGTTGTAAAACTCGGGCTCCATATCCAGAGCCTCATCAATGCGCAAGGGGTCCAGCCAGAGATCGGGGTCGCTGTACCGGTGAAACCCTTTGAGCACTGCCAACACCTCGTAGAGCCCCCGGGCTGTCGCACCGGCTCGAAGGGAGAGGCCGCGCCCACCCGGCTTGCCTGTAATGGCAGCCGAGGTATAGTCCTTGACACGCTCCCGGTCCGAGACCAGCGATGCCATCAACGCCTCGTCAGCCACATCGATGCCAAAATGCCGCTTCAGATGACGCCCTCTCTCCGAACGCCCCTCAAGCCCCCCACCTTGAATGGCTGAAAGGTCCCGATACACCTCATCGGTGATCCCGTCAAAAAGCACCCCGATCTCAGAGGGACCGACCCCCACATCTCCGGCAGGCACATCCGACAAAGGGCCGACACCAGCCTTCTTAAAAAGAAACCGACTGTAGGCAGTAAGGATACGCGCACGCACCTCCCCCTCCCCGATACTGCCCAGAATGCCCCCCTTGCCTGTGGCAAAATAGGGAATCCCAAGCCCCAGGCTCTTGAACAGCATGTTGGTGGAAAGGGCCCCCTCCCCAGAAAAGGAGACATGGGTTTCGTGGCACCGAATCCCCCCCTTGCCGATCCCCTCTCCGTTCATTCGAATAAAAAGGCAACTCTTGCCGGAGTGATCATCAAAGAAACTCTCGTAATAAATGCCTCGAAAACGGATAAGCCGTGCAATTTCATCCCCAAACAGAGCCCTTTTCCCCGCCCCCGGCATCTCCACCGGCACCGTTGCCGCTGCAAAGATATGGTACAGGGTCGCCCAGTAATAATCGCTTTTCATCTCCCCGTCCGGGGTCATCAGGTAATTGCGGATGGTATCAAAGGCAATCTTTCTCACCCGCTCGTTGCCGTCGGACAGAAGAAAAACCAGGGGAATAAGGTACTCCTTGTGCCGATGGGTCTGCATCCGCGAAAGATAGGATAGCTTCCCCTCCGAGTCGGCAAGCCGCAGGCTTTCCAGAAAATCCCCAATCTGTCCCGTGGGAATAGGATCCCCTTTCATCAGCATGGATCGAGTGGAGAGCTCATTCCTTAAAAACCCATCCAACTCAGGGGTGATGATCGAATCGGCAATATAGGTCGAAAAAGCCACCATACGGCGATTGCCCATCACAAAGGTTTCAAAATACTGACGGGTAAAGGGGATTCCTTTCTTGTCAAATATGCGCTCAATGGACGTGAGATTGTTTCGAAAATTCTCATAGGGAATCCAGAGCTGAAGCCGCCTCTCCGGCACCGGCTCGTCGGCGATCACATTCTGATCGATACAGATGTGCACCGCCTTTCCCTTTTTCAACCGGCGCACCACCCGTTTCCATGCCCTGAAATAGTTCTCCAAAGTGCGAATACGCTGATTGTGAAGCAGAGCATAGATAAAGCCCTCGGTGGCAGCCCCCAAAAACGATACCACCTCGTTCTTATCAACCTGCCCCCCCAACTTCTCGTCCATGTGGTGGATCGCATGACTCATAAGCCCCGACCTCCGGACCCCCGGAGTTTCACCCTCCACAATGTAGAGGCGCCGATTGGCCTCCGGGCTCCCTTCCAGGCAAACCACATAAGAACTCATACGGAAACTCTCCGTGGGATTGTCCCGCATGAGCCCCTTGATCGACTCAAGGGTCCCACTCACCAGCTCACGTGTTTCAGAGATAAAAAAGAGGCGCTTGTTGCCGAAACGACCCGTGACATTGATTCCTTCCCCCTGCCCGGCCGCGAATCGATTGTTGAGCATCGCTTCCTGATACCGGCTTTGAGCAATGAGAAAGGCGATCTCTTCGGTTTCCAGGGACCGATAAAAATAGGGACCGAGGTCGGTCTTTGTCAGCACCGTCTCGATGGCATCCAGTATGATGTCGGGCTTAATATCGTAGTTTTCACGGATATGGTTATAAAGGGCATATACCTCTTTATCGGACACAAATCGGTTGTCCATGCCATGCAGCTTCTCACGAACGCCGCTGTCGGAGAGGTGATACAATGCGGTGGGAACAGTCTCCATGAAGGCTCCTTTCCGGAGCGCCTGGCCTAAGGAAGGGGAACAGAGAAACAGGCCACAGGCATGCGCCCGAAAACCATCAAGGGGTTATGGTTTGTTTTCCGTTACGGCTGATTATAACCTGATTCAAACGTTCATGGTGACTTTTCTGGACCACAGAAGCCAACAGAGAAGCTAACAGAGAAGATAGATAAGGAAAAAGCGAGCCTCCGGCGGCAAGGTGTGCCACCTTGAAAGCGGCTTGCGCCTTTGTTTTCGTGCACACGTAAAACCAAAGGCAACACACGTTTATCAAACCCACATTTACGAAACAGGCAAAATATTTGTCCCCCGGCAATGCCGCGGCCAGGTGGGGGCCCCTGAAAACCCTATAGCGAATGCGTAGAGGTCACCGTGCTGCAATCATCTTAAGGCATTCTCGCGGAGAGTAAGGCATGGCGACCACTCTTAAGAAGAGGCCTGTTTCATTTTTTGCGTAACGCCAGCCTTCTGATTTCGTCTTCCCCGACTGTCCGGGTGGCCTGACGTGTCAGGCACGCCTTTATGGTGCGTTTTATGGTCGTGTTGGCACATCGAGTCACCGGGGATCCATATACGCACTCCGACACGGCCTGAAATTGACTCATACGGCTGCCTTTCACCCGGACAGTTCAGGCGGAAAGAGAAGCCAATTTAAAAGCGAGTGTACCTTGTAATTATCGGCACCTTAAATACCTAATTGCCGAAACTCATCGCCCATGATCAGGCTCCAAGAGCCAAAAACCAATACCTGCCACGCACAAACAAAAAAAGGCCCGGTGGAGTCAAATCACTCCACAAGGCCTTTCAAGAACTCAAATCGTATCTGAAAAACTGCCTATTCTTCGGCGGGTTTTTCTTCTTCTACGCCTTCGTCGTTCTTCCAGGATTCCTTCAGCTCATCAAAGCCGAGGTACAGGGCAAGTGCGCCACCCAGAAGAAGAAGTGCGGGGACTGTTCCAGCAAGAAGCTGAAGCAGTGCGTCAAACCATACTGCAATACCAATCAGGCCAAGAACCGCTGCAATGGCACCACCGATTAACGTTTTCATAAACCAGTTCCTCCTTTAAGCATAAAAAAATATTCTTTTTAACTCTATAATCTCCCCAACCAGGGATACTTGCGAAAGAACTCCACCGATAACATCGGCGGAAGAGGCGGAAGGCTAACCTTTGAGAAAAACAAACTGATATTAAACAAAATACTCATGTAATTTCAACAAAGCAGAGCCCGTGACAGCGCCTGTTTCTCTATATAATTTAACTTGGTGAGGCTACCATATCAACGATTCCAACGCAACCCTAAATCCCGATAAATTTACGCGAGATGAAGGGCGATGAACCTCTATTCATTGTCTCCTTTCCCCATTCTCTCGGTACGAACTAAGACCTCTTTTCGCGCACCGATTAGATTCTTGAGGGGCGATACTTACCTGCGACGCTGTCCGCAACAGATAATCGTCAGACAACCTCCCCGCCACGCAGGTCAACCACTTTTACCTGACCACCCGCCAAGGGGCAAAGAAAGAGACAACCTGTTAAAATATAGACAAATAGCACACACACACCAACCACGAAACGCACTTACAGGTGAGGATTATTGAGTTGCACATTGGCAGAATCTATATTATTTACAAGCTTTACGCTGAGGCCTGCCCCACAAGAAATCAGGGGGCCCAAAAAGGTTCAGCCATGGAATACACGAGCCGTAATAACAGAGGACATATGGTCGGCGCTGCCGCTGCCATCCTCCTCCCACGGCCACTACCCAATTTCGAGCGGCATGCGGTCTTTCATCCGCCTTCTGGCAACCGCATGCATTCCAGCGCAGATACCTGAAGCGCCTTGCCAAGTATGTCGCCGTGCCTTCCTTCGGTACCCCTGCCTGTCAAGGCAGCCTCACTGCCTGTACACCCAAATAATCGGAATCATTAAGTTATGCTGAAATTTGGACGCAAACGTAAAAGCAAGACCCCGGTGACCGACGCCACGCGGGTTCACTACTCCAACTTCATCCCCGAAAGAGGGGGCGCCATCTCCGATCTGATGCGCCGATTTATCTTCAGAAACGTCGTGCTTTCCGACGTAGAGAAAGAAAAGATCACCCAATTGGATGACAACGGCATCTATGTCTACGCATCCAAGTACCGAAGCCACTTTTCCTTTCTCTACTTCCACACACGGCTAAAGCAGATGGACTTGCCCTTCCCCACCATCGGATTTGACTGCGCCATCTACTCCTGGCAACCCATCGGCCACCTCTTTCGTATCATCGGCTCCCACATCGGGTACTTTTTTCGACATTTTGCCGTACCGGACCCCGTGGAGAGTGGCCACATCAAAAACCAGCTTCTCGATGGCAAAAGCGCCATCCTGCCCCTCATCAGCCGAGACGCTTTCTACCGCAGCTTCGTTAAATCCAAAACAGACCCCATTGCCTGCCTTTTGGAACTCCAGGCCGAAACCGATCGCCCTGTCTACATCATCCCCGAGGTGATGGTCTTTTCCATGAAGCCCAAAAAAAGCGGGCTCTCCTTTTTTGACATCTTCTTCGGTACCTGTGACCGCCCCGGCAGAATCCGACGCATTGCAGGCATCTTCAAACGTAACAAAGAGAGTTTTGTTGAATTCTCAGATTCTGTAAATTTAAAAGAGTGGCTGGCCACACCGGGCATGGAAGAAAAGTCCCTGGGAGAGCAGGCCATCCTGCTCCGCCGTGAGCTCATCGAACAGCTCAACCGCCATCGTCAAAGCATCACCGGCCCCCTTCTGAAGAGCCGGCAGGAAATTCGGGAGAGCATCCTCACGGGTAAGTCATTGCAAGGGTTTATGACCCAGCATGCCCAAGAAACCGACACACCCCTTCAGGAAGTTCACAAAAAAGCGGACGCCTATGTGGATGAGATTGCCGCCAACTACAGCTCCCGCTGGATCAGAACCTTTGAAATGGTCCTCGACCGCGTTTTTAAAAGCCTGTTTGAAGGCATCGTCACGGACAAAAAGGGACTTGCCCAGGTCAAAATGCGCTCCAAGCAATCCCCCATGATCCTGGTTCCCTGCCACAAAAGTCACCTGGATTACCTGATCCTCTCCTACGTCTTCAAGAAAAATAACATGCCCTGCCCCCACATCGCCGCAGGACGCAACCTCTCCTTCTGGCCCCTGGGCATTGTCCTCCGCGGTGGCGGCGCTTTCTTTATGCGACGCACCTTCAAGGGAGCCAAGCTCTACTCCCGTGTCTTTTTCGAATACCTCTACAAGCTCCTCACCGAAGGGTTTAACGTGGAGCTCTTCATCGAGGGCACCCGAAGCCGCACCGGCAAGCTTCTGCCCCCCAAGGTGGGCCTGCTCTCCATGCTCGTGGATGCGTGCAGACACGGCGCCTGTGAAGACCTGCAGTTCGTGCCCGTTTATTTCGGCTACGACCGCGTCCTGGAAGAGGACGCCTACCTCCATGAAGTGGAAGGGGGTGCCAAAGAGTCCGAAAACCTCAGCCAGCTTTTCAAGGCAAGGCGCTTTCTCAAGCGCCGCTACGGAAAAGTGTACGTCAACTTCCATGAGCCCATCTCCCTTTCCAGCGTCATCAAAGAGAAGGGACTTGACTTCAAAGCCATGGACCAGGAACAGCACAGCGAGTTCTGCGACGACCTGGGATACCGCATCATCAACAGCATCAACGATGTCTCCATCGCCACACCCTACGGTGTGGTGGCCAGTGCGGTGCTCAACAGCATGAAAAAACGATTTACCTTCGACCAGATCCGGGATGACATCCGGCTCTACACCGCCCACCTCGATGCCCAGGACGTCTGGGTGGCCGACTCCCTTGGTGAAAACCGGGAACGCTCCTTTGAAAGCGTGCTGGAAAGCTACGTAAAACGAAAATTCCTGGAGTGCACCTCCGAGTGCAAGGGCAACCTGGACCCGGCAACAGTCTTTAACCTCGCTGAAGGACAGCGCCCCGTTCTTGACTATTACAAAAACAACTGCATCATCCACTTCATCTCCGCTGCCATGACGGCCCTTGCCATCAAAGAGATGAACCGTTTCCAGTTCCAGGCAGGAGAGCTCCTGGAAACATACGGGTTCCTTTCAGACCTCTTCGATCCTGAATTCGCATTCAGTCGCAGCGTGACCACCGAATATATGGTGCGAAAAGACCTGAAAGCCTTCATCGACACCAACACCATCGTGCCCCACGAATCCAGCCCGGACACCTACGAGATCACACCGGAAGGCCTACGCAAACTCACGCTCTTCTCCCGGTTCCTCAAAACCTACCTGGAGTCCTACCTTGTGGCCCTCAACGCCTTTGAATCCAAAAAGGCCCACAAACTGGACACCAAAGGCATGGTGAAGAGATGCCAGAGCCTCGGCAAGAAGATGTTCAAGCAAAATGAGATCGAGCTTCCCGAAGCCTTGAGCGACATCACCTTCAAAAACGCCGTCCACCTCTTTAAAGAGAAGGGCGTCCTCAACGAAGAGAGCGGAGAAGCCACCCACTCCTTCTACAAAAACTCCATTCAACATTACTTGGAAGAGATGGAGAAATAAAAAGGCATGGCTAAAGGCTAAAGGCTAAAGGCTAAAGGCTAAAGGCTAAAGGCTAAAGGCTAAAGGCTAAAGGCTAAAGGCTAAAGGGCTTGACCCTGGTCGGCCTGGAGTGTCAATTTAAAAAGCCGCAGGCGACTCGTTTGAGTGGCTTGCGGCTTTTTTAGTGAGTAGTAAATAGTGAGTGGTGAATGGTCAAACCCGGACTATAGCTGAGAAATATTGTTGTAACTATTCAGTCATGCCTCCGGCGGATCGCTTTTTGAAAAAAGCTCCGCAAAAACTTTCCGGTTGCAACAGCCTTTCTATTCGGGCCCCACAGGGGCCGAATAGAAAGGCTGTTGCAGAATTGGCCGGTTGGCGGCACATAATAAAACAACAAAGCCTTAGCCATCAAAATTGACGTCAAGGCCTGTTTAACAAACCCACTCTTTCAGATCATTTATAAGCTGGATCCCGGCAACGCCGCCGGACTCACCTTTGAGCTGAATCGCTACCATTTGTTCTTAATATTAACCCGGCGGTTAAACGCATAACTTTCGTGCGACGATTTCACATAAAGAAATCAGTCTCTCCACATTTGTCAGTGTTGGGTATATATTTGCAGGGTTAATACCTGGAATAGAGTCACTGCGCAGCTGAAACCAAAACCAGGCCACGGGCAATAGATTCCATATAACTGGTCGAGAAGCCGTTTCGCTTCAGTGATCGAAGCAATAGGTACCCTCAGCCTTACAGGGGTTCTGACAGCATAGGGTTAATCCCTCAGCATATAAGGCCACAGCGCTTTGCACCGAGGGACGAGGGGCAAAGCGCTGTGGCAACCAGCTTTCAAGGTGGCTCACCTTGCCGCCGGAGGCAACGCTTTTTGCTCTTCCTCATTTAGTTCAACCGATTAACGATCGAGGCACACACATGCAGGCAATGATATTGGCGGCGGGGCTTGGGACCCGTTTGAGGCCCTATACGGACGTTCGACCCAAACCGTTGTTCACTGTTGGCGGGGTAACGCTCTTGGAGCGACATATATGCGCCCTGACTGATGCCGGTTTTGAAGCCGTGATTATCAACACCTGCCACCTTGCCCATGAAATTCATCGTTTCATTGAGGGCAAATCTTGGCCTGTGCCTATTCATCTACGGCAGGAGGCGAGGCTTCTGGACAGCGCCGGGGCGGTTGCCAATGTGGCGGATCTCTTGGACGGTTCTCCCCTCCTCGTGGTCAACGGGGACACCTTGACGGACATCGACCCCAGAGCCCTTTTTGATGCACATGTCAAGGAGGGGGCTGCGGCCACCCTGGCCCTGATGGACCACCCGGAGTTCAACAATGTCTCCGTGGATGAGAAAGGAACAATTCATGCGTTTCGGGAGCCCACCCCGGAAGGGATGAAACGACTTGCCTTCACCGGGATGCAGGTCCTCTCCCCTGAAGCTGTGGCGGCCATTCCCGAAGGTATGCCCTATGGCATGGTGGACCTCTACCGGGATCTTATTGAAAAAGGGGAAACAGTTATAGGCGTCACTATAGATGAATGCCTCTGGTTTGACTGCGGCACCGAAGAGCGATACCTGGCCGCCTCCAAAACCATCATGATCCCGGAAGCCCTCAGACAGGTCTTCGGCAACGCCTCTGAAGCCATCAAAACAGAACGCCTTAAAGGGGACGGCTCAGACCGAAGGTGGTCCCGGATCACCACCCCAGAGGGCAACATCATCTGCTGCGAGCACAGCATCCGAAGCGATTTCTCCACAGGCGAGGCCGAATCCATGCTCCGCATCGGAACCCACCTCCAAAACAAGGGCATTCCCACCTCCCCCATTCTGACCGGAGATCCCGTCTCAGGCCTTGTCTTTGTGAAAGATGCCGGAAACACCCACCTTGCTGATTTAGCCAACACGCTGCCTGAAGACGAAGTGGAAGCCCTTTACCAGAATGTCCTGGACACCCTTATCCGCTTCTCCCAGAAAGGCATCCAAGGCTTCAACGACGCTTGGTGCTGGCAGACGCCCGCCTACGACAAAGAGATGATCCTCACCATGGAGTGCCGCTACTTCATGGATGCCTTCATAGCCGGATACCTCGGCATGAATGAAGACCCGAAGCAATATCAAGCCGCCTTTGACCACATCGCCAACAACGCCCTCGATGGTGCCCTCCCCGGCCTCATGCACCGCGACTTCCAGTCTCGCAACATCATGGTCCAACAGGATGAAGATGCCTCCGGTGCCTTCACCCCGATCATCATCGACTTCCAGGGCGCCCGCAAAGGCCCCATGCAGTACGACATCGCCTCCCTTCTCATCGACCCCTACGCAGGTCTCACCAACGCCTTGCAGGACCGCCTCCTCGTATACACCACCAGGGCCCTCGAAGCCCAAGACATAGCCACAGGCAATAAATTCCACACCAGCTACACCTTCTGCGCCATCGCCCGCAACCTCCAGATGCTCGGCGCCTTCGGCAAGCTCTCCAAACTCGGCAAGCCCGGCTTCGAAGAGCACATTCCAAGGGCCCTGGCCACCCTTGAAAACCGGCTGAAGGGTTTAAACGAACCGAAGCTCTCACAACTGAAGAGGCTGGTGGAAAGGGCAAAAAAAAGCCTGCCTCCGGCGGCCAGGGGATGATCCCCTGGACCCCAATTTGCAAATACTCCCGCCCCTTGTTCCTCGGGGCGATCACATTCGCTGACGGGCTTCGCCCGTGAATGGCGGCATCGGTGATTTTCCCTGGTATCGTCTTCCCAAGCTTTAAGAGGCGTGGCGACCGATGCCCTATCGCCTATAACATACTCTTACGCCTTAAAACGCATAAAGCCAACCCGACGATGCCGGGTTGGCCTTGAAAAAACGATCATATGACTGAATGGTTACAGATCTGCTCCGCTGTGTTTCCAGTAGTAAGCCTTTGAAACACTTATTTCCGGATCATATATCCCACCATCTCCGGTACTGATCAACACCCGCCCTGTATCCTTGTCGAATATAATGGCAGGCTGAGGCATCGGATCTTCAATATCTGTCTTGATCGACTTTACAGATATATTATCAACGCATGTGGTTATTACATATACTCGCCCTTCACCAGTCGCACATGAAGCATTACATTTTTGAGGAAATCCGGTAAAATCTTGATCATTTTGTGTGGTCACGCCTCCCGGTGTATACGTACCCATAATCAAAATATTCCCCAAAACAATGGGTTCCGATATCACTTTTTCCCCGGACCGCATAAGATCAATATACCAACCCTTTGCTGTAGCTTTTGTAGGGTTGTTGTCTTTAGGGGTTACCTCATAATAATCAAACTTCCCAACACTGTTTGAATAGGACAAATCGAACCCAATCAGGTCATCCTGTTCTGCTGGAGTACTGTTTTCGTTCCACACATCGTTGAGTGAGTAGATCGAATCAGAGTTCCATGTAATATTTGGATGTTCCCTGTCACCGGTTCCAAAGTAAATTTTTCCACCATTGCATGAATCGCCTAAGATTGGAGCATAAAAAATCTTCTGATAATTCTCAAAAGTACTTCCATCAGACTTTGTTGCTGTAAATTCAGGCCCTTTGAATATTCTTCTTCTTTCCGGGAAAGTGCTATCCAGATCATCGCTATTTCGTGTCAATCGTCTGGAATGTTCATCCAAATAGTAGTTATCTGAAAAGTGATATACATTCCCTTTCAAATCACCTGCATAAATATTTGAGAACACTCTCTTGGCATCGTGATCCACATCAGATACTCTGACTCCTATAATACAGGCTTCAATTTCACCGCTTCCACTATTGAGGGTGTCGATTTTTGAAACACTTCCGCCTGCGGAACAGATGGCAATGAATTTTCCTTTCGAATCTTCCCCAGGCACTGACTTATCCTGGTTTTCATCATACCCACCGCCCACAACGAATCCATTATGCAACCCCCCGGCACCGTCTGCCAAACGGCACAACCTTGGCTTACTCCAAGATTGCCCCCAGCCGTCGCCATTCTCTCCGACTGTCCCTCTATAAACAGGATTTTGTACATCACTGACATCAAGGAGATGATACGAATAGCCTCCACGCCTTTCTCCAAATATTAGCCCATTAGGATCACGCCGTGTATAAGCAACATCAGAATCATTGGCATTTGCAGAATCACCGTTTTCTTTATAGTACTTGACTTCATGATACAGCGTCACGTTTCCGTCCAAAAACCAAGGGTGATCATTTGTATTTTTGAGTTCATATAGCCTGGAATGATAGGATGGCGGAATAAATGCCCAGACCTCATCACCACTGGAATCAAAACAATGAAACATCCCATCGCTTGCACCTGCAAACACGTATATATCATCGCCGCCGCTGTCATTGGGATCGTTCGCAACAATAACGTTTGAATGCACAATATGACCCAAGGGCCAATCAGCCTGATAGCCGTACACATGTTCCAGAAGAAACGCCGTGAGAACATCACCGTTCATTCCTGTAGCGCTACCGGAGTCGGGAATACTGATCGGATTTGCCCCTGTTATCAAGTCAACAAGCTTTCCTGTCGTTGTGTCATTTGCAGTTATAACATTCCGCACACCAGATATTTTCACCAATTTTTCTGCCGAGGAATCGGAATCCTGAACATTTGCACTGAGAAGCTTTACGTAGATTTTCCCTGCAGCGCCGTCATTTGGAGCATCTTCATTCTCGTGCCCTGAAGGAAAAGACACAAACCAATCGTCTTTCACTTTTTCATTGATTTTATCGCTTGAATTCAGCAGGTCAACATAATCCCCTGTCCCATTCAGCTTTCCTTTTACTTCACTACCATCTCGATGAAACTTTCGTATGTTTCCTTGCCCTCTCTTCCCATCTGCAACTTTAAAGGATGTCAGGAACACCTTATTTCCAGAATGAGTCAAATCATCCTGGCGTACGGGTGTAACCGCAGAAGAAAACGTGGAACTCTTTACAAGCCCCTTTAACATCGAAATTATTGCATCTTCAATTCCTTGTTGGTTATCTGCAGTAAATGCAAGCCCGCCACCATTGAGTGCCGTGTTAGCCAGAAAACTTGGGTTTGAGTTGTCTGCTTCCACCGACATTCTGAAATTGATCGTATTTGTTATCACATTTTGAACACCATCCAACGGGGACATGTCTTTACTGTGAAGAAACTTGGCCACATCATCCAACCAGGTCCCCTTGAAACCTAAAGTTGTAAGACACGCGCTGGTTAAACAATCATCATTGTCTTCATCGTAATCTCCGATAATTGTCCCAGTTACTGATCCATCCCCAGAAAAATGGGCAAATTTCTTGTCAATTATTGCCCGACCTTGCGCGTCAAAAGCTTCAAAATCATCCTTCGGTGAGCCATCCGTTATGATAATCACCTGATTAATTTGATCAGGACATTCAATTGGACTCTTATAACAACTCTTGGATGGTGTAGTCAGTTTTTCATGATTCGAATGCGTACCATCAAAAAATGAATCCAATCCTGAATCACTCGGATAGTTGTTAAACCAGCTTTCCTGCCCGGAAAAATACAGACCAGCCTCAATGAGTGTTTCTGCCAACGGTGTTTCTTTTGAAATATCATCGAACAGCATACCGTTGTATCCAAAGTACAGAGATTGTCCCAACTCTTTATCGGTTGATTTGTCGTATCGTTCGAACAACACTTTTCTCAATTGATACAGCGATCCGCCACATGGCATTGAGAGATCACCACCATCACTTTTATAGTGTGTCAAGTCGCCCACGTCATAGTACCCTGCCAAATCAAACTGCATAATGCCGTACCGAACGCTTGTGATGTTGCTCATGGCAACGTTGTGAACAGCATTGATGGCATTGTACCGGCGAGATTTCTTCATCTCCATATAATTCAAAAAATTCTGGGTCAGCAAAAGCTTTCTTACTGCAAAATTTTTCGCGAAATCGAGAAGATAACCGACACAGTTACACTCTTTTGTTTCATATACCTTATCGTATGCCCACCCATTCGCAAGCAAACTCTGTTTTACAGACTCACATGCAATATCAGATACTTTGATGCCACCTGGATGAAAAACGGAGCTGTATGGGCGCACCCCTCCCATATCAACATACACTCGGTCGGTTTCTGCTGTGTAATTGACATCAGTTTCATACCTGCCATACCCCGCATTGACGAGGGGTTCCGCTGTCGTTGAATAACGACGGGTAATATAGCGGTAATAATCGGTATCCGGATTGTAATGCTCCAGATCATCATCATCGTATGTTGTTCCAGAAACACCATTGGCAAATGTTATGGGATCCTTTGCGATGGGGTCATCCATCATTGTTTTAACGTATTCTTCATAGTTCAAATAGTTTGCTGTAACATGCAACCGCTCCCTGATATATTTATCGCAATCCCCATCCCCGGCGTCTATATATCCCTCGTAAAACCCCTCTTTTTCGAGACTTTTAATTGCGGACTCGCATGTCAAGTCATCAACATGTTCAATACCCCCAAACACCCATAAACTTAAAAAACTTGTCCAGGATGTCTTTAAAAGCGACTGATAGTAAATCTTCTGCATTTTAAGTTTCCGGGCTGCTTCTTGCTCTTCCTCATCTGATTTTTCAGGGATGCTCTTCTTACATGTCCCATATTCATTGCAATAATCAAAATCCTTATCATATCCAGGAACTTTCGAATCCCAGACATCCTGTTCATACATACTGAAGGAAGTATCCATGATGATGAGGATATTGGGTTCAACTGTTGATGTGCAGTCACTGAAAATGACCATATCTCCATCGCTGCCTGCGTATACCGGTAAAACACCAAGGACCAGACTGAATAACAAAGCAATGAAATGTTTCATGTTCTCCCCCATACATTAAAAGATGTCTGCATCCTGCTTGGCAGGCATAAGAATCCCTTTTTGGACCCACACCTCAGATTCTGATTGCCCTCCCCGTTTTAAAGCGGTCGAGGTAATAGCAAAGCGCCGCCAGTCAATCGACCCCCCGTAGTATCGATGACTCTGCTTTGGAACGTTATTCGCTTGGTCTGACAACCCCGAAACATCCTTATGATCGCTCAAATTAACGATACGCCTGATTTCGATGGTAGCTATTGGATTATTGGTTAGACTATCTATCACCTTGCTTTTGTATATTGCCGTTTTGAAATTTGCATTTATTGCTTCATTCAATACGGTATTCAATGAGTAAGCTATTTCAACCTCCTCAGCCTCCCCCTCATCGTTAATTTCTTCGTTCGTTTCAGTTTCATCCGAAAGAACACCAAAACCCGCCATGGCATTATTCAACCCAGATTCTGCAGCAGCAAACTCTTCATAAAAACGCCGGTTGTTTTCCGTAATCTTGATTTCAAAGACGGATGTCTGCGTAGCGATAAGCCCCATCACCGTTACGATGAGTATAAGCATCATGGTAAACAGCATCACGGAGCCCTTTTCATTGGCAACCAGTTTCATCATGCGCCCCCTATTGCAGCATGTTTTCGGGTTTGACGACTACCCGGTGCATCGTCTTGGTATCCCCTGTCTTCAGGGATTTCCAGGAAGACACCAGAAGCACCTTTTTGAATTGGGGTTCATTGGCACCCTGCGCCCCATTGCTATCAATATCTTTAAACGCCTGATTGTAACGCATAAACATACGGGCCCTCCCCTCGCCCCAAGTCATCCAAGGATTATTTTCATTGTTCTCTCCAACCTTGGTGATAAAATTAGAGAAATGACTTTCCGCCATGCTGTTACTCCCCGATGTAGGATAAAGCACTTGGCTGGTATAGCTTGAGCACTCTATTATTTCGGCCCCAGCAGTCAAAAGTTGCACGGCCATGTCTTTCCTTCGTGTCTCTTCGTCTGCCTGAATGGCATTGATCTGCATCCCGATTACTCCAAGCATTGCCACGGCAAAAATTGCCATGGCAAAAAGAGCTTCAAGAAGTGTAAAACCATCGTCGTTTCTCATAGGTATGACCCTCCGAATGCATCAGTAGTACATATTCCGAAGCTTCACCGTCGTCGTATAGAGCCGGTAGGCATAATCAGAATCGAGAGTGGAAAGCAGCAATTGTTCGTCTTTTCCCGGAATGGAACCTGGAAGCCCGGCCTCTACCGTGTCTTTATTTTTACGTTTGTGGCTTCGCATGAGGAGCCAGATCTTGGCGGCGCGGACACGATCAATGGAAATATTAGGAACAAGAGGTGTTGGCCCGCTGGCGATCAACCCATCGTTATTAAGGACATAGTAGTGATCAAGTTCCCCATTATCGTCCTTATCAAAGGCCCAGGCGGTTCTGTTGGTGCCACTTACAGCAACCTGTTCAAGGACTCCATGCTTATCATTTCCTGAGCCAAGATCATCTCTGTCATATGCGTAAAGCAGTCTGAGTGCTTCGACATTATCCAATAATTTTCGCCTATAATACGTATGATCAGGGTCGATGGGATACTCCATGGTTCTTCGCCTGACACTATTGTCAGAGCTCTCATGGGAATATTCCGCACTTTCGAAGCCTACATTCATCTTGGAGATTGAATCACCATCATTGGAATGACTCAAATCGCGTAGAGATGGTCGATATTGATATTCGTATTCAAAACAATCCATAGCTGCCTTGGTAACGGAACACGATCCCACGTCATCGACCGGTGCATAACCAGCCAAATGAATATCACTCGACATCACAGCAAGAGCCGACCTAGCGTCCTGCTGCATCATTACCTTCATCTGGTGATCTTCGTGTATCTGGGTCTGATCAATGATCAAGGCACTAATCGCAACAATAAACACCATCCCCAATGCCAGAGCGATGAGAATTTCGAGCACAGTAAACCCTACAGTATTGGCAAATTTCGGTTCATGAGTTGACCTTCGGATTCTGTCCTGCATCATGTTTAGCCACCCTCCGTATGCAGCCCTGACTCTTGCCGCAATGTACCCAGATTACTCACCATAACACTATACTCTCGACCAGTTAATTCGCTCCATACAGCTATTGTGCCGTTGCCACCACCGACAATAAAGCCCCGAGAATTATATTGCATAAGTTTTCTGTTAAACGCCCCCAAAACACCTTCCGGAAGCCCAACCTCCAAATCAAGTTCAGTATCATCAATTTCCAAGACGGATCCAGCAGCTGTTTCTGAATCGAATCCCACTCGAAGCGCCAGAAAGCCATCTTCTATTGTGGTATCTTCTACAAACTCTACGGATGCTGTTCGGCCCTCTTTTATAGCCATCACCCTCGTATGCTGAAGCGCATTATAAATCTCTCTCGATGCCCCCGCCGTCCTCCGATTCGCAACAAACTCCCTCCACGACGGCATGGCCATACTCGCAACAATGGCAATCATGGCGACAGCCACCATCAGCTCAAGGAGGGTGATTCCTCTCTGGTTTTTCATGACAAGCTCCCGGATTGTAGTCAGGAAAGATTTGGTTAACTACATTTCAATCATTCAGATTATCAGCGTTATAAATATACGCCATACTCTTCTTGCGCCCGCCATACATAAAGCAAAAGGCGCGCCATGATAAACAATGTTTAATTCTAATTATTTCGAGACCTATCGTATAATCACAGTTTTAAAGGACTTACCTTTTCCACCTATAGAAATAAACAAAAGCTCTAAATATTCAAATCAATTATAACATTACCCGCGAAAAAGGGGTGATACTAAGCCTTCTATTAAATCAATTAATAGCCAAACCAATAGCGCTATTATATCAAATAGATACAGAACAGAAACAAAGCTTAATTAATTTTACACTCAAACAAACCTAACGCATCAATGGCTTGTTGATATGTAATAACCAATGGATTTCATTTCTTTCGACAGTTTTGTGTACACGCAGAGATGTAAACATTTTTTACGGTCGTACACGAAATAGACATTGCTGATTACCCCCTCCACATCATGAACCAAGACAAACTATTTACCTTATGTTTCTGAACCAAGCTCCCTTCGCATAGAGAGGCTATTCTTTGTCGCTCTTATTCACGGAATCAATAAGAACTGTCCTGTGAAAGAGAGGCTGAGGGCTGTCTCTGATCGGCAAAGATAATTGTGCGGATTCGCACCCTTTAGAATGTCACATGACAAGAGTTTAATTCACGGGCATAGCCCGTCAGCAAATGCGACGTACCCGCGGAACGAGGGTTCGGAGCACTTGCGAACCTGGGGTCCAGGGGATCATCCCTATCCTGAGGCACCTTTTATGCAACAAGAGCTGAATAGTTATGAAAAGATGGGTATATCGCCGAGATTACTTGATGCTGTACATCTTCATCTTGGAGAGAAGGGAGGGGTGGCTGATTTCGAGGATTCTTGAGGCATGGGTTCGGTTGCCGCCGGTCTCTTGAAGGGCACGCTGGATCATCATCTTCTCCAGCTGGCGCATGGCGGCTTTCAGGGAAAATCCTTCCGGGGTAAAGCTGCCCTCGTTGCACTGCTTTCGAGGGGTCTTACCGGCAATGGCAGGGGGCAGAGAATCGGGCTCGACACGGTCTCCGTCAGAGAGGACCACGGAGCGTTCGATGACGTTCTCCAGCTCCCGGACGTTTCCGGGCCAATTGCATTCCAAAAGAAGCTTCATGGCGGATGGGGATACGCCTGTCACGCGGCTTCCAAGCTTCCGGTTGAACTTCTTGAGAAAGTGGTCGCAGAGAAGGGGGATGTCCTCCGGGCGCTCGGAAAGAGAAGGGAGCGTGATGGTCAGAACATTCAGGCGAAAATAGAGATCCTCGCGAAAGGAGCCTTTGTCCACCTCCTCTTTCAGGTTTCTGGAGGTCGCGGCAATGACGCGCACATCGATCTTCCGGGTTCGGACATCACCAACAGGGCGGACCTCACTCTCCTGAAGAACACGCAGGAGCTTCACCTGCATGGAGATGGGGAGCTCCCCGATCTCATCCAGAAAGATTGTCCCGCCGTGGGCCTCTTCAAAAAGCCCCTTCTTGTCGTAGGTGGCACCGGTGAATGCCCCTTTCTTGTGCCCGAAAAACTCGCTCTCCATAAGGGTCTCTGGGATTCCCCCGCAGTTTACGGCAACCAGGGGTTTGTTCGCCCGGTCGCTCTCCTTGTGGATGCCCCGTGCAATAAGCTCCTTGCCCGTACCGCTGCCCCCGAAAATCATCACCGTGATGGCGTACCGGGCGGCTTTCTTGGCCAGGATAAAAACCTCCTTCATGGCATCGCTCTTGGCCACCATGTTGGAGAAATGAAACCGTTCCTCAATCTGACCCAATTGGTTTTTCAGATAGAGGTTTTCATTTTTAAGGGCCCTGTGTTCGGCGGCCCGTTCCAGCAACAGGGTCACCTCATCGGGCTTGAAAGGCTTGGAGATAAAATCAAAGGCTCCGTGGCGCATGGCCGAAACCGCCGTGTCGATGGTGCCGTACGCACTCATCATGATCACCATGGACCGGGAAAATATGCCCTGGTTCTCCTGTAACAGAGAGATACCGTCCACACCGGGCATTTTGACATCAAGAAGAATAAAATCGTAAGGAGCATCCTGCTTCAAGGCCCTGTCAGCCATCTTCACACCCGTGGACCCGGAAGCCGCAGTCTCAGCAGTGTACCCCTCTTTTTCAAGCAGCGACATCAGCATGTGCCGCATGTTCTTCTCGTCGTCGATGATCAGGATTTTTCCCGCCACATTTTCCCCCATAGTATTCATGATGGCCATAAAAATGCCTCCGGCGGCCCTGCCGGGGGCTAAACTTTTAAAAAGTTTAACAAACAGGTTTTAGAAAAATCCCCCCAAATCAGTTCCGCACTAAAGGTGGATGTGGTTTGCCCGAGGAACGAGGGGCAAAGCCCATCCGCAACCTGCTTTCAAGGTGCTTTTCGCTACAGTGGCTTCGCCACCCTTGCCGCCGGAGGCTGTTCTTCGGAACTGAATAGTTACACAACCATTTGGTTAACGAATGCAACCCCCACGGGCGCAGCCCGTCAGAAAATATGACCAGCACGAGGCACGAGGGCTGGGAGTATTTGCGAACCCGCTTTCGAGGTGGCACACCTCGCCGCCGGAGGCTGCTCTTTTTGGGTTATGCCTGAATGGGAAACCTTAAAATCATTCGGGTCCCCTCGCCGTTGCGGCTTTCCGCCCGCAAACTCCCGCCCAGTCCTTCCACAATCATAAAGGAGACAGAAAGTCCCAAACCTGTCCCTTTGCCGGGTTCTTTGGTGGAGAAAAAAGGGTCAAAAATGTTAAGCAGATCCCCTTCGGCGATTCCTTCGCCGTTATCTTCCACCACCACCTCCAAGAAAGATCGACCATCGCCCTCTTCGATATTTCGTGTGATAACGCTGATCGTCCCCGGCTCCCTCTGGCCGGCCTCGATGGCATCGGCTGCATTGAGGACCATGTTGACAAACACCTGCCGCAGCTCACCATGGGTAGCCTCAACGCCATCGTTTCTGGCCTGAAGCTCCGTTGTGAAGTCGATCTCTTTCAGCAGGGGCTGAACGCGAACAAGCTCCCGGATTTCGTCCACCAGCTCGTGGACCCCCACCACCACCTTGTCCCCTTTGGCGCCGGTGCGATTGAAGTCGAGGAGTTGACGGATGATACCGTCAATACGCCCCACCTCTTCTTCGGTTCTATGGATAAAGTCGTCACGCTCTTCAGCTGCTTCAGCCGACTTTATTAAGGTCAGGTACCCCGCAATAATCCCCAGGGGGTTGCCGATCTCATGGGCAACACCTGATGCCAGTCGTCCCATGGCTGCCAGCTTTTCCGTACGGACAATCTCTTCCTGGGCCTTCTTGAGCTCGGCGTTTGCGCTTTCCAGCTCCCGCACACTGAGCTTCAGCTTCTCCCTGTCTTCATTGATTCGGCTGATCATGGTATTCAGGGCCATGGAGAGCCTTGAAAACTCGTTGCCAGCCTCTTCATGAAAGAGAAAATGCTCTTCTGTCCCTACATTTTCAGCCTTGGAGAGAAGCCGAGTCACCGGCTTGATGGCCACCTTGGAAACCTGGGAAACCCCGGCAAATGTGACCACGCATAAATTAATCAGGATATACAGGGCCAGCAGCTTCACCGTGTGTTCAAGCCAAGCCCCCACCTTTTTAGAGGAGACCACCACCGCCACCCCGCCACGCGCAGGCTTCTCCATGGGTACCGCAACAATAGCCGCACCGTCAAACCCAAGCACGTTGTTCGCTTTCCCTTTCTCGATGATGGGCTTTCCAACCCTCACCGCTTTGGCAATGGCCTCTTCGGCCTCCCCCACCCTGGGATCGGTGCCAAACCCGTAGCTTAAATCCTCATCAAGGAGCGAGACTTTTACCAGGGAGATGGCGCTCCCCTCCACCATGCCGCCGAGAACAAACCGCAACCCGCCCACATCCCGCTTGCCGTTCTCATCAAACCCGATGTCCACCATGGCCTGGGCCAGGTGCAGAGCCCTTTCCACCTCTTTTTTCACCATCACCTGGCGTACCAGGGTTAAGGCGGAAAAAGCGGTCACCCCCATGGCAAAAAGGAAAAGAAATGCAAGGTTCACACTGATGCTGGTTTTGATTCCATTGGACATAGACAATTCCCCGGTTCAGATTTGCCTCCGCGGCCAGGGGATGATCCCCTGGACCCCAGATTGCGAATGCGCTTTGCCTTTGAATCGAGAGTTTTCAAGGCTCATCCACAAAGACCTGTTTGTCAAACTTTTCAAAAGTTTGCCCCCCGGCAGGGCCGCCGGAGGCACCATTTATCTAAAAAAGAACCGCATTCATGTTTTAGTGAAAAGTTGTTGAAATGTCATCCACAATCATCAACTTTTGCAGTGCTTTGCCTTCATCATGGCCGCAGCGCAGGAGATAAGTTTCGGGCTCAGGCGGGTGAAGCGATCAAAATCAGCGGAATAGGCAAAACCCGGAACCAGGGTTTTCACCACGGGAATATCCAGATCCTTCCTGGTAAGATCCACATAGATGGGGGTAAACCCCTCTTGCGCCAGCAGCTGTTCAATGAGCATGCGATCTCCCGGGGCAGAGCCTGTGGAGTAATCAGGCAGTTGCTCCTCGTGGACGGGTACCGGATTTAACGGAGGCGGACCGGAGGCCTCCCCGCCAGGAAAGGCAAAGGGGACCTCTGTCATGGCGGATACCGCTGCACGTCGTGCATCAAGATTGACGGCACACCCCTTGGCCACCGTGCCCTCATGATCCACCACCATCGCCTTGCAGCAGGGGATCCCCAGGCGCCCGGTGAGCTCCTGGAAAAAGAGCTTGATGCCCTCCTGTCGATATGCTGAAAGAACAGGCCCCAAATAATCATTGGCCGTATACAGCTCAAAGCAGAGAGAAGGATCAAAGACCTGTGTGGCTTCCGCCTCCCGCTCCAAGGCTTCATAAAGGCCGGACACACGCGCCTCGTCAGGGGTGTTTCCGGAGGCAAGGCCCGTGGACCCGAGACTTGAAAAGAGATTGGGCTCATCCAGGTTCATAAAAAGAAAAACCGCCTGAACCGGCACGAGAATGGCTACCTCCCCTGCCTCGGTGGGTGTTGCACCCTCCATCCAGTGGAGGGGTTCATCCCGGTAAGGGACGTCCAGCATCAAAGAATTAGGGTCAAGGGCGTTCCTGCCTGAGGACACCAATTCACTGTACCGTGCCTTCACCACCTCGTGCTCCTGGACGGTGTCCACAACTCGTGCGTTCTCAATGGAGGCGTAGGAGCTGTGACGCTCTGCTATTTCCATGTAAAGGGAAGCCCGGGCGTCCACCACGGAGAGACCTTTGCCGTAACTGGTCTGCTCTCCGGTGAGGGTGTATTCGAGGTCTCCTGAGGTTACCTTTCTCTCCACCTTCCACTTGCGCATCAGGGCGATGGGCGACAAAGAGGCCTGGTGACGCATCTCACCCTCTGTGAAAATCCCCGCGACTTCAAGCTTGGCCTTGGCAATGGAGGCCGTCTCTGCTGCACGAACTCTCTCCAGCTCCGGCTGCACCTTACGAACCTCTACAGCCATGGCTGCCACAGGAAGGGGCTCGGAAGGACCGGTGGGCCCGGGCTCCACAGCAAGGGCCGGTGCCTCGGCTAAATAGGGCAACTCCACCAAGCCGTCGACATTCTCGGCAAGCATCTCTGACCAGGGATGCGAAGAGGCCCCTTGCTCTGACACAAAACGGCCATAGACGAGAGGGCTCTCAATCTTTTCGGCGGACCACCCGTCTGCCTCCAGAGCCTCTTTGGGCCCTGCAAAAGCCTCAAGGGCGAGACACGCTTCATAGATGAGACCCTTCACCAGAGAATCCGCGTCTGCCAGCATGCCGGTAAGGTCCTCTTCACCCTTTGCGCCCAGCATCGTCAGGGCCGCCTGGCGCATAAAGCCGTCCATGGGTGCCTTTCGGATCTCTGCAATCACTGCCTCAAGGGTATCAACCCCTTCGGGAACCACTGCGAAATAACCCGTGGCAGCCGTGGTGGTCGTCAACTTCATTCGATAATCAATCATATTTGCCTCTTTGCCTTACTATGATTCATATGACCCAAAAAGTGCCTCCGGCGGCAAGGTGAGCCACCTTGAAAGCTGATTGCGAATGCGCTTTGCCCCTCGTTCCTCTGGGCAGAGCACATTCGCCTTTGGATCGGGCTTCGCCCGACTCAATAGCTGGTGGTTACGCAAGCATTGCCACAAGCTTCGTAGCAGTATCTGTCCAGCAGCGGTAAACGAACGGGGCAGGTTGCGTCTGCACCTCGGATTTCGTTATTCAGGGCATCTCTCGTTGGATTTCACCCAACGTAAAAGGACAAACCATGTTCATGCGTCACAAACACACTAACATGTGACGCCCTGCCCACAACTCGCCACTCACTATTTACTAAAAAAGGCCCCGGAATTTCTCCCGGGGCCTTTGGTAATTTCACATCCAAATCAGGGCATGACCGGAACAGCGCACACCCGGGGCGGCATCATTTGAAAAAGAGCTTCATGATGTCGCTGTAGAAAACGTAGACCATCAGGGACAAAAGGAGAAACATCCCCGCCTGATGGGCCAGCTCCCTGAACTTGTCGTTTACCGGCTTTCCCGTCACCCACTCGATGGCGAAAAAGACGAGATGCCCACCGTCCAACACCGGGATGGGAAGGAAGTTCAAAATAGCCAGGTTGATACTGATAAAGGCAATAAAGGAGATGAGGGAAGAGATCCCCACCCGGGCCTGATCGCCTGCCATCTTGGCAATGATAATGGGACCGCCAAGGTCGGCGTCAATATTCCCCTTGGCCATTTTCACAAGGCCCACCACCATCAGCTTTCCAAGGAACCAGGTCTTGCCCACCCCTCCTGTGATGCAGCCAAAAAAGCCGAGGCGTTTGTTGACCACCTCGTAATAAGGGGCAATTCCAATGCGCCAAATCCCATCCTTTCCGTCCAACTGCTCCGGCTGAATGGTGAGTGTCAGCTCCGCGCCGTCTCGAAGCAGAAGAAGCTCCACCTCTTTTCCCTCACTGCCAGTGATGGCTGTGACCACATCCCCCCATACATCAAGGTCAGTACCTTCCACGGCCAGGATCCGATCCATAACCTTGAGGCCCGCTTTATCTGCAGGTGAGCCACTCTGAACCCCTCCGATAACCGGGTCCTGAATGGGACCGATACCGATGGCCCAGGAGGGGACCTCCTCACCGAATATGTTTCGGGCGGTGGAGGGTTCCGGGGTGATCTCCATAAGCCGGGTCTCGCCGGATCGCTCAACCGTGATGGAAAGGGGATTTCCATCGCTCTCCTCAATGGCGTCGGCAATATCGTTCCACAAGACAACAGGTGAGCCGTTTACCTCAACCACCCTGTCGCCGTACCCAATGCCCGCACTGGCCGCCGGGGTATTCGGCTTAATCTGCCCCACGACAGGGGACAGGCCATTGACGCCATAGACACCGAACAGGCCGGTGTAGATCAAAACGGCAAGAACCAGGTTAAAGACCGGTCCGGCTGCCACGATAAGCATTCGCTGCCACACCAGCTTGTGGGTAAAGGAAAGGTGCCTCTCCTCGTCGGTGATCTCCGCGTCGGGATCCTCACCCACCATCTTCACATAACCGCCCAGTGGAATGGCAGACACGATGTACTCGGTCATGCCCACTTTCCGGCCAAATAATCGAGGTCCGAACCCGAGGGAGAATTTTTCCACCCCCACGCCAAACCAGCGAGCCACAAGAAAATGGCCCAATTCATGGAAGAAAACGAGAACTCCCAAAACGATGATGATAGAAAACAGGTTGGTCGTCATGAACTATCCTGAATGGGTTGATGCCGCTACCGGCATAAAAGTTCAGTTGCTTTTCGCCTTGCCCAGGCGTCCGCCTCCTGGACATCGTCCAGATCAGGGCGGGTGATCACTCCATGGGCATCCATGGTCGCTTCAATGGTACGGGGGATATCAAGGAATGCGATACGTTCCTCAAGAAAAGCAGCCACCGCTACCTCGTTTGCAGCGTTAAGAACGGTCGGCAGTGTCCCTCCGGCTTCAGCCGCATCAAAGGCGAGCTTCAGGCATCGAAATTTTAAAAAATCAGGCCTCTCAAAGGTAAGAGACGCAAGGGCTGCAAAATCAGGGGCAGGCATACCGATATCAAGCCGCTGGGGGTAATTCAGCGCATAGGCAATGGCACCCTTCATATCCGGTTGGCCCATCTGCGCCATGACCACCCCATCCACATAGGCCACCATGGAATGTACAATACTCTGGGGGTGAACCACAACCTCTATCCGATCTGCAGGAGTACCGAAAAGATGATGCGCTTCAATGACTTCGAGCCCTTTGTTCATCAGGGTGGCGGAGTCGATGGTGATCTTTTTCCCCATACTCCAGGTGGGATGGTTGAGGGCCTGGGCAAGGGTGATTGCCCCCATCTCATCGACGGGCGTGCTCCGGAACGGCCCACCGGAGGCGGTCAGGATCAGCTTGCCTACTTCTTGGGGGTTTTCCCCATTCATGCACTGAAAAATTGCGCTGTGCTCGCTGTCCACAGGGAGAATTGGCACCCCTTTTTCAGCGGCCAGGGGCATCACAAGATCCCCGGCTGTCACCAGGGTCTCTTTGTTGGCAAGGGCGATGCTTTTACCGGCATGGATGGCTGCAAGGGTGGGGACAAGGCCTGCAGCACCCACAAAGGCGGAGACAACCATGGAGACATCGGCATGGGACGCCGCCAGCTTGTATCCTTCCTCCCCGCAAAGAAGCTCTGTACGGCACCCTGTGGGGAGCAGACGTTTCAGTTTCTCGCGGTGGGGCTCGTCAATAACACAGGCGACCTCCGGTGCGAACTCCTTGATCTGATCTGCCAGGAGTTCCACGCTGGTGGCGGCACACAGGGCCTTAACACCGAATCGATCCGGGTAAAGCCGGACTATTTCCAACACATTCTTTCCGATGGACCCGGTGGAGCCGAGCAGGGTCAGGTATTTCATGGCACTCCCCATCAGGCGCTCAACATCATAAAGAAATAAAACAGTGGCGCCACAAACAGAAGAGCGTCGATTCGATCTAGAATGCCACCGTGGCCCGGAATGATATGACCGGAATCCTTGATGCCGGAAGCTCTTTTCATGGCCGACTCAAACAGATCGCCCAAGGGCCCCACCGCTCCGGCCAGGGGAAAGAGCAGGAGACAGGCAAACCAACCCAGGTCCGGAAGAAACAGCCCCTTCATAACAAAGCCCGCGAGTAAAGCAGCGACCATGCCGCCCATAAAGCCCTCGATGGTTTTCCCGGGGCTCACCGAGGGGCAGAGCTTGCGCTTGCCCAGATACGTCCCCGCGTAGAATGCCCCGGTATCGCACGCCGCCACGGTCACCAGCAGAGTGAAGATCCACATCATCCCATGCTCAGGTGCGATACGAAGCCGAACCACGGATGCCAGCACCATGGGGATGTAAAGGAGTCCAAACACATGGCTCAAAAGGTGTTTCACCACCTTGGGGTCCTGTTCAAAACGGGAAAGAAGAAAAAAACCACCCAGGGGAATATTGAGCAGCACCACGCCGAGAAGGACACCCCAGGGACTGGCAACCCAATGTGCAATTCCAACCATGGCGAGGGAAGAGGCGTAACCGAGAAGAGGAAGGGGGCCGAAGAGGTCGGTCGTATCATCGACCAGGGGGTAGTACTCGGTCAGGGCAATGACCGCCACGGCCATCACCAGAAGGGTAAAGAGAAGGGCCCCGCCTTTGAGAATAAAAAGCCAGAGTAGAGGAATAGCAACAATCGCTGAGAGTATCCGTTTCATATGCATTGGTATATAGTCCTTTGCATCGGCAACAAAACATGCCGGATATGTTTATGATGGCCCATTTTTATACAACAAAAGGGAGACCGTTTCCGCCGCAGTCGGCAGCCGATACTCCCTTTGGGAAATCCACCTGTGTTGCCCCAGGCCATCAGGGCTGAAGCACTTTTCCAAACCGTCTCTCGCGCCCCTGGTAATCCTTGAGAATGGAGGCGAACTCGGATTCGGTAAAATCAGGCCAGAGCGTGTCGGTAAAAAAGATCTCGCTGTAGGCGCTCTGCCAGAGAAGAAAGTTGCTGAGCCGCATCTCTCCACTGGTGCGAATCACCAGATCCGGGTCAGGAATCCCCCGTGTGAAAAGATGTTGTGAAACCATCTCCTCGTCCACGGAAGCAGCATCAATATGCCCCTCCTTCACCCCTTCGGCAATGCGCTGCACCATCTCCACCATCTCGGAACGGCTGCCGTAGCTCAGGGCCAGACAGAGGGTCAGGCGCGTATTGTCCTTGGTCTCAGCCATGGTCAGGTCAAGCTCGCGACGGACCTCCTCGGGCAGACGATCGATTTCGCCGATGGCCGTCAGGCGGACGCCGTTTTTCAGGAGCTTTTTCCTCTCATTGCGAAGAAAACGGGTCAACAGCCCCATCAGGGCATCCACCTCTTTTTTCGGCCGCTGCCAATTCTCTGTGGAGAAGGCGTAGAGGGTGAGGTAGGGAATGCCAAACTTTGTACAGCTTTCCACAACCTGGCGAACCGCGCCAGCGCCCTTTTCATGGCCCTTGACACGGTTCATCACCCGCTTTTTAGCCCACCTGCCGTTGCCGTCCATGATAAAAGCCACATGCTCGGGCAGGCGATCAGCTGAAAGTCCATCGGGAAGGTCTCGTTCCATCAAACCTCAAGAATCTCTTTTTCTTTGTCTTTGTACATCGCATCGATCTTTCCGACATAATCATCGGTGACCTTCTGAACCTGATCCTGAGCTTTAAACTGCTCATCCTCGGAGATATCTCCGTCTTTCTTCAGGCCCTTAAGGGTCTCGTTGGAGTCACGACGGATGTTGCGAACCGCTACCTTATGGTCTTCGCAGCTCTTATGAACCAGCTTCACGATCTCTTTCCTGCGCTCTTCCGTCAGGGGAGGAACGGAGATACGAATCAGCTTTCCGTCGCTGGAAGGGGTCAGGCCGATGTTCGCCTTGAGAATGCCCTTTTCGATCTCTTTAAGAGCGGTGGCGTCCCAGGGCTGAATCACGAGCAGCCGAGGTTCCGGTACGGAAACTGAAGCCATCTGGCTCAGGGGAGTCAGGGTGCCGTAGTAGTCTACCTTGACGGCGTCGAGCATATTGGCCGAAGCGCGTCCGGTGCGAACACGGCCCATCTCTTTGTCAAGAGCGTCCATGGTTTTGCCCATCCGGTCTCGGGTCTCTTCAAGCAGCGAATTGATCATATCGTCACCTTTCCTATCTTCGTTAAGAATAGATGGTTGCAAATCAGATATGGAACAGGGGGATAAAAAGGATTGAAAACCGGCGTGAACTCAGCCGAACACGACCCCCCAAAAACAGAAAAAGATCAGGCCCGCATATCGCGGACCTGATCTCATTCATACCCGTAAGATCATCAGTTGTCAATCAGGGTACCGATATCCTTGGCCCCTGTGACCACTTTGAAAATATTTCCTTTGCCGGAAAGGTTAAAGACCGACAAAGGCAGGTTGTTGTCCATGGCAAGAGAAATGGCTGTCATGTCCATGACATTCAGCTGCTTCTCGAGGACCTCCATGTACTTGATCCGGGGGAAGAACGTAGCGTCCTTCTCCTTTTCAGGATCCTTGTCGTAGATGCCGTCCACCTTGGTGGCCTTCATCAGGAGTTCCGCGTGGATCTCCTGAGCACGAAGCACCGCCGCCGTGTCGGTGGTGAAGTAGGGACTGCCCGTCCCTGCGGCGAAAATCACGGCACGACCCTTCTCCAGGTGGCGAACCGCCCGACGGAGAATAAAGGGTTCAGCCACCTCATGCATGCTGATGGCTGACTGGACCCTCGTGGGAATCCCGATCTTTTCAAGAGCACCGGAAAGGGCGATGCTGTTGATGACAGTAGCCAGCATCCCCATATGATCGGCCGGCGCCCTGTCCATTCCGTAAGAGCTTGCGGCAATACCCCGGAAGATATTGCCTCCGCCCACAACAATGGCCACTTCAACCCCAAGTTCATGAATCGACTTCACCTCTTCGGCGACGTATTTCATCATGTCGGGACTGATACCGAAGTTCTGATCACCCATCAGAGCTTCACCACTTAATTTAAGAAGAACACGTTTGAAGGCAGGCTTCGCCGATGTCATCTACTCTCCTAACTGGTAACGGACGAAACGGCGGACACGAATGTTCTCGCCCATTTTGCCGATAACCTCTTTTGTATAGTCTTCAATGGTAATCTGGGGATTCTTTACATAAGCCTGGCTCATGAGGCAGGAATCCTTGTAGAACTTCTGGACCTGACCTTCAACGATCTTGTCCACGATGTTCTCAGGCTTGCCCTGCTCAAGAGCGCGCTCACGGTAAATTTCCCGCTCCTTGGCAACAACTTCTTCGGGAATGTCTTCAGGGGCAAGGCCGGCAGGGTTGACGGCTGCAATGTGCATGGCAACATCTTTGGCGAAGGCCTGGAAATCTTCGTTTTTGGCAACGAAGTCAGTCTCGCAGTTGACCTCAACCATAACGCCGATTTTGCCACCCATGTGGATGTAGCTCATGACGGTACCTTCGGAAGTGGCGCGTGCGGAACGCTTGGCTGCCGCAGCGAGACCTTTCTTCCTCAGGAAATCGAGGGCCTGTGCCACATCGCCGTCGCTCTCCTTCAGGGCTTTTTTGCAATCCATGATTCCGGAGCCGGTCTTTTCACGAAGTTCTTTTACCATTGCTGCGCTGATTTCTGCCATGATTACTCTCCTGCATTCTCGGCCGCGGCGTCAGCTGCCGGGGCATCGTTCTCGGTTTTCTTACGGATCACTTCCACCACGGGGCCTTCGGCATCACCTGCTGCTGATTCAGCGACAGCTGCGGCCTGGGCTTCCATTTCGTCGTTGCCCTTGTCGCTTGCTGCGGCACGCTTCTCGCTGTAGCGTTTGCGGCCTTCGATGCAAGCATCGGCAATGCGGGAAGAGATGAGACGAATGGAACGGATGGCGTCATCGTTGCCGGGAATCACGTAATCGATGTCATCGGGGTCACAGTTGGTGTCCACGAGACCGACAATGGGAATATTGAGACGCTTGGCTTCTTTAACAGCGATGCTCTCTTTCTTGGGATCCACAATGAAAATGGCACCGGGAAGACCCTTCATCTGGCTGATACCACCAATAACGGCTTCGAGCTTGTCACGATCTTTACCAAGCTTGAGACGCTCTTTTTTGGTGTAGTTTTCGATGGTACCGTCGTTCTGAATCTCATTGAGGTGACTGAGACGCTCAATGCTGGTCTTTACGGTCTGAAGGTTGGTGAGCATGCCGCCGAGCCAGCGATTCTGTACATAGAACATCTCAGCGCGGTTGGCTTCTTCGTAGATGGCTTCTCGGGCCTGCTTCTTGGTGCCGACAAACAGAACGGACTTGCCGCTTGCAGCAACATCAGCGATGAAGTCATAAGCATTTTTGAACATGCCGACAGACTTCTGCAGGTTGATGATGTAGATACCGTTACGAGCGCCGAAGATATACGGCTTCATTTTCGGGTTCCAGCGCTTGGTCTGGTGGCCGAAGTGGCATCCAGCTTCGAGAAGCTCTTTCATGCTAACGTAAGACATATCCTACTCCTTTGGTTTTTCCACCGCCCCCGTCATCCCCGGTATCGACTTCCCTAAAATTATTAAGGAAAGAACCTGATGCGGGTCAAAGGGCGTGTGTCATTAAGGTGGCATCTGCCCGTCAGTCGGGCAAATTCAACAAAAGCGACCTCACAAGCCGCTTGAAAATTGCTCCCGGAATGGGAGCTTGACAACCAGAAGACGCAAATATACGCTCTGATCGACAAATCCGATCATATGTAGCAGTTTCTGCATAAACCCGCAAGGCCATTTACACCGCCTGCCACATTAAGAAACGCCCTCAAAATCAGATGCGGCGCCGAGCACGCACAGCCCTGTTGTTTCCGGCGTAATCATCGAAAAATCGAATGGACTCAAAAATCCCTTCCGCATCCAACAGAGCCCGAACCGCCTCTCTCTGGTCCCACCCCATCTCAAGAAGAACCCAACCACCGGGCTTCAGGTGACTCCGACACCCGGAGACAATCAGTGCCAGATCGCGAAGACCGTCGGCATCGCCGTCCAGAGCCAGTCTCGGCTCAAAGACCGCCACTTCGGGCTCCAACGCTTCAATATCTGCAGTGGGAATATACGGCGGGTTGGAGACCACCACGTCGAACATGGGCGAGACCTCGTCAAACGGAGAAAACCAGACGCCCTGTACAAAGGTGACCCGCTCGAGGAGATTATTCCGACGGGCATTTTCACGGGCCACAGCAAGAGCCTCTGCAGACCTGTCCGTTGCATAAACAACATGCTGGGGACACGCCTTGGCAAGGGAAAGGGCAATGGCACCGGAACCGGTCCCGAGATCCACCACGCGCAGTGACCCCGAATCCTTTTCCGTCAGAATCTCAAGAGCCGCCTCCACCAGGGTTTCGGTATCGGGCCGCGGCACAAGCACATGCGGCGACACCCCAAGATCCAGGTCCCAGAACCCCGTGCTGCCGATAATATAGGCAATGGGCTCACGATCAAGGCGACGCGCAACAAGGGACGCATACCCCTTCTTCAAACCGTCTGTGGCGGAGTCGTTTTTCTTCAGAAGAAGCCCTGCACGACGAACATCAAGGAGATGCATCATCAACAGATCAGCGGCAAGGACCGGGGCATCCACCCCGGCCCCTTGAAAAAGGCGGGCAGCCTCCGCCAGCATCTCGCCGACGGTGACGGAGGACTCAAACAGAGAATCAGAGGGATTGTTCATTTTTAAGGGCCTGGGCCTGGGCATGCGTCCTCAAAGAGGAGATGATCTCTTCAATCGCCCCTTCCATGATAGCTTCCAGGCGATAGAGGGTCAGTCCGATGCGATGATCGGTCATCCGCCCCTGGGGAAAGTTGTAGGTCCGGATACGCTCACTGCGATCCCCGCTTCCAATCTGCCCCTTACGCTCAGCAGACCGCTTGGCCTCGGTCTCCTGAACCATCTTGTCAAGAACACGTGAACGAAGCACCTTCATGGCCTTCTCCCTGTTCTTGTGCTGGGACTTTTCATCCTGACAGGTAGCCGTAATCCCTGAAGGGATATGCGTGATACGTACCGCAGAGTCAGTGGTGTTAACACTCTGACCACCAGGCCCGGAGGAGCGGAAAATATCGATGCGCAGCTCGTTGGGCTCGATCTTAAGCTCCACATCCTCCGCTTCAGGCAGAACCGCAACGGTCACAGCAGAGGTATGAATGCGCCCCTGGGTTTCGGTGGCCGGAACGCGCTGAACCCTGTGAACCCCGCTCTCATATTTAAAAGAGCTGTAAGCCCCTTTGCCGCTCACCTGAAAGACCACTTCCTTAAAGCCGCCGACATCCGAAGCGTGGGAGTCCATAACCTCCACACCCCACCCGAGGCTTTCAGCATACCGGGTGTACATCTTAAAAAGATCCCCGGCAAAAAGCGCCGACTCGTCGCCACCGGTTCCGGCACGGAGCTCAACGATAACACTCTTCTCATCCAAGGGATCCTTGGGAATAAGAAGAATCTTCAGCTCCTCTTCCAGAGCCACCTTCTGCTCTTCGAGGGGCCCGATCTCCTCCTGGGCCATCTCTTTCATGTCCGGGTCGTCATCTGTCAGAAGTTCCTGAGCTTCCTCAAGATCAGCAATAATCTTCTTGTATCTCCGATACGCTTCCATCAGCTTGGAAATTTCACCGTGCTCTTTGATGTATTTCTGATACAAAACCCGATCACTGACCACAGCGGGATCGCTGAGAAGCTGCTCCAGCTTGATAAACCGATCTTCAACACCCTTGAGTTTATTAAACATTGCTTTTGCCTGCCCCATAACCCCTTCTAAATGCGAACCTGCCGCACAAAGGGAAGTGTCCTCACCCTCACCCGCCCGGACACAGCGTCCGGACGACAAAAAGGGAAACCGAAAAAAACATCGATTCCCCTTCTTCTCTCAAGCCTTACGGTCTTGCATACATCGTGCTTACTACTTGCCAACCTTGCTGACATCGAAGCTTGCAAACTTCTTACGGAAGCGATCGATACGACCAGCAGTATCCACAAGCTTCTGCTTACCGGTAAAGAACGGGTGGCAGCTTGAGCAGATTTCGATCTTGATCTCTTCACGGGTAGAACCAACGTTCATGACGTTACCGCAAGCACAGGTTGCGGTGGCCATTTTGTATTCGGGATGGATGCCCTTTTTCATGTCTAACCAACTCCTTAAAGATGTAAATATACGAAAAAAACACCGCCAGGGAGACCATCGGTGGTCGCCTGACACCGCCGTCATAGGCGGCCATGCGGCATTATGAATTCATAGAATCAAGAAACTCCACATTATCCTTAGTCCCGCTAATCTTGTCAAGCAAAAAGCCCATGCTGTCCACGGTATTGAGGGAGGCCAGGAGCTTTCGCAGAATCCAGATGCGGTCGAGATGCGCCTTCTCCATAAGGAGCTCTTCCTTACGGGTACCGGACTTCTTGATGTCAATGGCGGGGAACATTCGGCGATCCGCAAGCTTGCGGTCGAGAACCAGTTCCATGTTACCGGTCCCCTTAAATTCTTCGAAAATAACCTCGTCCATTCGGCTGCCCGTATCGATGAGGGCCGTGGCGATGATGGTCAGACTTCCGCCCTCTTCCACGTTTCGAGCCGCACCGAAGAAGCGCTTGGGACGATGGAGAGCGTTGGAGTCCACACCACCGGAAAGAATCTTCCCGGAGGGAGGCATCACCGAGTTGTAAGCACGGGCCAGACGAGTGATGCTGTCGAGAAGGATTACAACGTCTTTCTTGTGCTCCACAAGACGCTTGGCCTTTTCAATCACCATCTCCGCTACCTGCACGTGACGTTCCGCAGGCTCGTCGAAGGTAGAACTGATCACCTCCGCCTTTACGGAGCGGGCCATATCGGTCACTTCCTCGGGACGCTCATCGATAAGCAGGATAAATGGTACGATATTGGGATGGCTCTTGATCATGCTGTTGGCAATGGTCTGAAGAATCATGGTCTTACCGGAACGGGGAGGGGAGACGATAAGCCCCCTCTGGCCAAAACCAATGGGAGCCATCAATTCAATGATTCGCGTGGAGTAGTTGTCCTTGTCGTTTTCCAGCTGAACCTTCTGCTCGGGATAAAGGGGGGTCAGGTTGTCGAAGAAAATCTTCTCCCGTGCCACATCAGGGTCTTCATAGTTGACCGCCTGAACCTTGAGAAGGGCGAAGTAACGCTCCGACTCCTTGGGCTGTCGAATCTGACCGGAGACAGTGTCACCCGTCTTAAGGTTGAACCTGCGAATCTGAGAAGGAGAGACATAGATATCATCAGGGCCGGGCAGGTAGTTGCAGTCCGGAGACCGCAGAAAGCCGAATCCATCGGGAAGCACCTCCAGGGTCCCTTCTCCGAAAATCTGCCCTTCACGCTCAATCTGAGCCTGAAGCAACATAAAAATCAGCTCCTGCTTGGGAAGACCGGCGGCACCCTCAATCTTGAGGCTCCGCGCCATCTTGGCCAGCTCTTCAATCCGCATCGCTTTCAATTCAACAATATTCATCAACAGTTTCCCCACGTTTTATATACTCATTCAGAACAACAAACAACGTCGTCCCAATCCGTTTGATTTCGGCAAGATTGATCGCCCTCGCTACCCGTAACGTAATAACAAAAGAGAGGCCCTCCGGAAGGCACATCGCGAAACACAGATCAACTGCGGATATTGGATGTGTACAGATTTTTTACCATGATTTCTGTAAGGTGAGTGTCTTTTCTGCAGGTCCCAATTAGGATCATGACGTCGGTAATGACAAAAAGAGCGGTTCAAACCGTTAGATACAATACCGCCAAGCGGCATGTCAAGAACTTATAAAGAGCCATGGCTTTTTTTTATAATTTTTTCAAACACCTTATAAAAGCCCCCCCTTAATTCTGACAACCCCCGGGCATTCTCCAAAACCAGATCCGCACGCCCCCTTTTCTCTTCATCAGAGAGCTGAAGCGCCAGGAGCCGTTCCGCCTCAGATTGCGTCACCCCGTCACGTTCCATTAAACGGGCACACTGGGTATCACGCCCTACCCCCACATGAAGGGTCAGATCAAACATGTGCGCCAAATCCAACTCAAAGAGCAGAGGCACTTCACAAACAGCCATTGCTGCCCCCCTTTCTTTTTCCCGCTCAAGAAACTCGCCCATCAGGCGAATCACCTCGGGCTGAACAATGGACTCCAGAACCCGGCGCGCCTCTGTGTCGGAGATCAACTTCCGCCTCAGGGCCGAACGATCCAATTCACCATCCCCTGACACCACACCATCACCAAACCAGGCGACCACCGCTTCAAAACCAGGACTCCCAACCCTTACGGCATCCCGGGCCAGGTCATCGGCAATGGACACCGCAACCCCTTTCTCCCTGAACAATTCACAAACCGTCGTCTTTCCGGATGCTGCGCCTCCGGTCAACCCTATTTTCACCATTCAATCCACCTCAACATTCGATCCATTGCCACGGCCGAGCGCTGCTTCGGCGCACCGTTTCACATAGCTTTCAACACAACTTCCACCCCGCACCCCTGAACCACCTCCCCATACAATGTATCCCCTGCCCTTGACAAGCCAACAACATTTTATTACTTAAACTTTTTTGATGATTATGTAAAAAATTATAGAAGGATGAGGCCGCAAAAAGGGAAACACCCGCAGAATTCGTTGCAGACTTCCGCTGTTTTCACTATATATCAGACCTAATCCGTATACATACGGCCCATCTTTTTACGACCAGGATTCAAGGCAACGGAGCTGCGGCCAAAAGACTCCGTCCACTCAAATATGTAGAAGCTATAGTTTACCAAACCAAGAGAAAGGATTTTCGCATGAACATCTTATTTTTCGGCCCCAACGGAAGCGGCAAAGGCACTCAGGGCTCCATCCTCAAGGACAAGTACAACGCAGCACACATCGAATCCGGAGCGATCTTCCGTGAAAACATCAAAGGCGGCACCGAGCTCGGCAAAAAGGCCAAGAGCTACATCGACGCCGGTGACCTTGTTCCCGATGATATCACCATCCCCATGATCCTCGACCGACTCAAGCAGGATGACTGCGCCAACGGATGGCTCCTTGACGGATTCCCCCGAAACAAGGCCCAGGCCGAAAAACTTGATGAGTCCCTCAAAGCCGCCGGCATGGAACTCAACTACGTGGTAGAGATCGTTCTTGACCGTGAAATCGCCAAACTCCGCATCACCGGTCGCCGCCTCTGTGAGAACGACCCCAACCACCCCAACAACATCGGCATCGAAGCCATCAAGCCCAACGGCGACAAGTGTCGAGTATGTGGCGGCGCCCTTTCATCCCGTGCCGACGACCAGGACGATTCAGCAATCGACAAGCGTCACGCCATCTACTACAACGAAGTGGACGGCACCCTCGCCGCAGCATACTACTTCAAAGATGTTGCCGACAAAAGCGACCTGACCAAGTACATCACCCTTGCCGGTGAAAAAGACATGAAGTCCGTCACCGACGAACTCGTCTCCAAGCTGTAAGGAGAGATGGCCTTCTGCGCCACCTTCTCTTAAGAAGCATAAAATTCAAGAGGTGATAGCACGTTTTTTTTTCTTGCTATCACCTTTTTTTTGTTTTATGTTTCTGAAGTTTACTTTTTAATAGTATACAGACTAACCATCATGCCGACGCAATAAAGATCAACGGCCTCTGATGTTGAGAAAGGGGCGATATATTTGAAGGAAATCGAAGTTAAAGTTCTCGATAACGATCTGGAAAAAGCCATGCGTATTCTGAAGAAAAAAATTCAGAATGACGGGCTTTTCAAGCGGCTGAAGCTCAAAAAGAGCTACGAAAAGCCGAGCGAGTTCCGACGCCGCAAGATGCGCGAAGCGCAGCGACGTCAGAGGATTGCAAGTGCCCGCAACCGATAAGGCATAAACCAATCTCGCTATCGATCGATTCGTATTCAAAGAGCCCGGCTTAAGCATTACCTGCACATAGCCGGGTTTTTTGTATTTGCAGACCACCAACATCTTCAGAGCAACATCCACCATGACAATGCAATCCGACTACGAGCGCTGCCTCGACACCATGTACAAACTCGGCCGTTTCGGCATCATCCTTGGCCTGGATACCATGGAAGGGATCCTTGAGCGCCTCGGAAACCCGGAAAAAAAATTCACCGTCATCCATGTGGCGGGAACCAACGGCAAGGGGTCTGTGGCGTCCTACCTTACCCGAATCCTCGGTCTCTCCGGCTACCGAACCGGTCTCTACACATCCCCCCACCTCGTGCGTTTTAACGAACGCATCCAGGTGAATGGCGAGATGATCACCGATGAAGAGGTTGTGGCCAGCTACAACCGGGTAGAAGCCGCCAACGTCGGTGAGCGATCCGGCACCTTCTTCGAATTGACCACTGCCATGGCCTTTGACCTCTTCGCCGAAAAAGAGGTGGAGGTTGCTGTCATCGAAACAGGCATGGGTGGACGCCTGGACGCCACAAACATTGTCTCCCCCGTCCTCTCCATCATCACCAACGTCTCCCTGGAGCACAAGGACCACCTGGGTGATACCATCGCCAAGATCGCCTATGAAAAGGCGGGTATCATCAAAGAGGAGATCCCTGCCATCGTGGGCGTCCGCCAGGCCAGTGCCATCGGCGTGGTTGAAGAGACGGCCCGGGAAATCAATGCACCTGTCATCCGACTGGGCCGGGACATCCACATCAGGCGCTCCGCAAGCGGATTCAGCTGCCGCTGCAATGGCATCGCCATCAGCGACCTCACGACCTCTCTCCTCGGAAAGCACCAGGTGGAAAACGCCGCCCTTGCCGTTGCCGCCTGTGCCGTCCTCAGACGCGAAAACCGCTTCAACATCGCCGATGAAACCATCCGGGAAGGCCTTGCCAGCACCTTCTGGCCCGGTCGACTTGAAAGGGTCTCCAGCACCCCGGAAACCATCATCGACGGCGCCCACAACCCAGCCGCCATCAAGGCCCTTGTCAGCTACCTCGAAGAGGAGCAGAAAGGACGGGAAATCACCCTGGTCACCGGCATTCTTGATGACAAGTCCTACCAGAAGATGTTTGCAAATCTACTGCCCTTCTGCAGGCGCGTCATCCTCGTGCAGGCCCAGACCGAACGAAGCATCGATCCCGAATCCATGAGGTCCGATGCTGGAAAATACGTGAAAAACGTCATGGTGATCCGAGACATTGACGAAGCCATCACCTCAGCGCGCTCCACAGCGCGGGAGGGAGAACTGGTTCTTGTGGCCGGATCCCTGTACGTGGCCGGAGAAGCACGCGCAGCCCTTGTGGGCAATTAACCCAGCCGACATACCCGTTTCTACAAAAAAAAGGACACCCAATTTATGGGTGTCCTTTTTTAGTGTAACGACTCAACTTCCACCTATACAAACGAGCCTCAGGCGGCAAGGTGTGCCACCTCAAAAGCAGGTTACCAACCCCGTCCCCTTGAACACAACAAACGTTTGGCTCACGGCAGGCCCACCGGGGCGACGTTGAACTGAGCAGTGGCCCTCATGCTTGTGCGACTGATGCATTCACCCGCCCTGCATGACAGACGTCATGCCTTCCCCACCCTTATCCCCTGTCACACGCCTGTAGATGGAGTCGGGCACCTCAAGCAGCTTGGCAATCAGCCGCATCAAAGCCTCTTCATTTTGAGAGACATCTCCATCGGCATAGGCCACACGCAATGCCGATTCGAGAACCATACGCTTCTCCGCATTGCTCAGGTAGGGA
The DNA here is from genome assembly GCA_942491485.1 of Desulfolunaceae bacterium. Taxonomy (GTDB): domain Bacteria; phylum Desulfobacterota; class Desulfobacteria; order Desulfobacterales; family Desulfolunaceae; genus Desulfoluna. Next base: position 668,669 of record CALOAX010000002.1, read on the forward strand.
GCGATGGCCCTCAGCTGATCGCCCAGGGCATCCTTTTCCCCCTGAAGGCGACGGGCTTCAAGTCGGAGAGTTTCCGGGTCCATGTCATCCCCCGTGACATCAGAGACAATCCGGAAAAAACCATCCATCGCCACAGTCGGTTCACCTTCATCCGCACCCATCATCAACAACATCACCGTCACCAGGGCTGGCTTCAACCCCTCCCGGGAAACCGACGGACTGAATGCCGTCACCTGACGCTCAAAGACCCCGCCACAAAGAGGGCACTTGACCTTACCCGAGTCCCCCACCTGTCGATACACAGGAAAGAAAAGAATACGGGTTATCCGAACCGTCTCCATAGCCAGGCAATCCACGGTATGACGACAGCCCGGGCAATAAAACTTACCCCGGGGGCTGTACCTGTACCTGTCATGTCGTCCCCAAAAAACATTCACCTGTGTCGTTGCCCCTTCCCTGTCCCGATACCGGTTCGCTTCAACAACTCCCTGACCTCTCCTTCCGAGAGGTGACGCCACTGCCCCGACTTCAGCTGCCCAAGGCGAATATTGGCCATGCGCACCCGCTTAAGGGTCCTCACATCATGCCCCACCGCCTGAGCCATACGCCGAATCTGCCGATTTTTCCCCTCCTGCAGCACGATGATAAAGCCGTCCTTGCCTTCACGCCGAATCCTGCAGGGCCGGGTCTTCCCCTCCTTGAGGCGAATCCCCGCTTCCATTCGCGCAAGGGCCGAGGACGGGATTGCCTCTGCCACCCGTACCCGATACTCCTTTTCGTGATCAAAGGAAGGATGCGAGAGCCGGTGGTGTATACGCCCATCGTTGGTCAGAATCAAAAGACCCGACGAATCCTGATCCAATCGCCCCACCGGGTAGACCCGCTCCGGCACATCCACCAGATCCGTCACCACTTTGGCGTCCCCGTGATTGCAGGACGTGATAACACCCACAGGCTTGTGAAGAGCAAGGTACACTCTCTTCTCTTCGGCACGAATCTCTTTTCCCTTCACACAAATACGGTCAGACTCCGGATCCACGCGGGTCCCGAGCTCCGTCACCACCCGGTTGTTTACAGTGACCTCACCGCCCTGGATAAGTGTCTCGGCAGCCCGCCTGGAACAGACCCCTGCATGGGCCAGATATTTCTGCAGGCGTACCCCCTGGTTTTCAGTCACGAAGCCATCTCCTTCCAAAGAGCGGTTGAATCCGCCCCGTTTCTTCTATATACATTCATTGATGGCCTCGCAAAAACATCAAACGAAGCCTGTCAACCAACGACAGATTGTGGTTAATTTCTTCAACGATCCCCCCACAATGTTGCGAGGCGCTTTCGGCAGTGGCCTTTTAATAAAAACGCACCACCACGTGCATGACCCGAGCCACACACTGCCAAACCAGGCGGGACCTCACCCCATGGGGCGAGACCACCCACCCCTTATGTACAGGAAACATCTGAAATGTTCAATCAAACCGACACACACGGAGAGTGCCCCGAGTGCGGCACCCCCCTTGAAATTCAACGTTCCTGAAAACGCGTTACCTTCCGTTGCAGGTCCTGCAACACAAGCTACCGTCCCGAAAAACTCAAGGAACTCATCGACGAAGCCTTTGAACGAAAAATGGCCTGCGTGCCCATCAATCGAATTTGATATGGAAACCACCTTCAGACTTACCATCGAGTACCTTGGTACCCCCTACGCCGGCTGGCAGATTCAACCCGATCAACCCACGGTGCAACAGACCATCCAGGAGTGCCTGACACGCATGGTCACCCGACCTGTGACCGTCACCGCCTCCGGCCGCACCGATGCCGGCGTCCATGCCGTCGGACAGGTGGCTCATTTCAAGGCAGAGACCGCCATCACTGCAGAAAAATTCCAGGATGCGTTGAACAGCATGCTGCCGGGCAGCATCACCATCCATGAGTGCCGCACGTCAGACGATGACTTCCACGCACGGTTCGACGCCAAACGAAAGCGGTATACCTACCGCATCATCAACCGCCCCCTGGCCCCTGCTGTGAATGCCGACACCTTCTGGCAGATTCGAAACCCCCTTGATATTGCAGCCATGAAAACAGCTGCTGCACACCTTGTGGGCACCCACGATTTCAAAGCCTTTGAAGGCACAGGAAGCCCCAGGGCCACCACCGTCCGCACCATGGATGAGGCATGCGTCCACGACCACGGAGACGGGCTCATCACCCTCACCTTCTGCGGCAGCGGATTCCTGAAATTCATGGTGAGAAACCTGGTGGGCACCCTGGTGGATGTGGGCCTCTCCCGCACCACACCCGATGCCTTTAAAGGCATCCTTGAATCCTGCAACCGAGCAAAAGCCGGTGCCACGGCACCCCCTCAGGGCCTGTTTCTCGTACGCGTGGAATATGACGACGTACCCCACACCCCGAGGAAATTCATCGACTCCCCCCTCTACCCGGCCGGACTCTGGCTGGGCCCCTGTTAGGAGAAGCACCCATGACCAACACATACCGAGGCGTCGTCTTTGACCTTGACGGCACCCTCATCGACTCCCTTGAAGAGATTGCCACCGCCACCAACCAGATCCTTGAAGCATCCGGCCACCCCACCCACCCCATCGAGGCCTACAAATACTTCGCCGGCTACGGGGCACGTGTCCTCATTGAACGGGCCGCACCGCCCGAGGTAACGGCAGACCCGGAGAAACTCGAAGAACTCCTGAACCGGTTTCTGGCCCTCTACCACGAGCTCACCGGCACCATCTCGAAACCCTACGACGGAATCGCTGAAATGCTCACGGCACTCGTCAACAAAGGACTGAAGATTTTTGTCCTCACCAACAAACCCCACGACTCCGCCTGCGAGTGCGTTGAAGACCTCATGCCCGACTGGACCTTCGACATGACCCTCGGCGCACGGGACGACGTCCCCAAAAAGCCTCACCCAGCCGGCGCCATCGAGATCCTTGAGGCAACCGGCATCAAAGGCGAAGAGATGCTCTACTTAGGTGATACCTCCGTGGACATGGAAACCGCCAAAGGCGCCGGCATGGTCCCCGTGGGAGTCCTCTGGGGGTTCCGTGAAAGAGCCGAACTCGAAGAGAGCGGCGCCCGCCACATCATCTCACACCCCCTGGAACTGCTGAAGCTGTTGTAAAAAGAATTGCCTCCGCCTGCCAGGTGGGGGCACCTGGAAACCCTATGGCGAATGCGTGAAGGGTATCGTTCTGCGATCACGTTCAATGCATTCGCGTGGAGGGTGATATAAGGCCGCCCGTATTGAGAAGAGACCCGTGTAAGGGCCTCGGAAAATTAAATTATACACACTGATGCAATAAGTACGATAAGCACGACGCTATGGAACGTGAATAGAGCAGCATTGTGGAAGCGGCCGGAATAGGCCGCGGTGTATAATCATTTCCGACCGAGGCCCTAACTATTTTGGGTTGTCGCCGGACAGGTATCTTCGGGCGCGCCGTGCTCCGTCGCGGCATTTACGCGATATCCGTCAAGGCTCAGAACTCGTTGGGTTTCGAGATCGTGGGAGTGGTTCATGGTGTATATCTGCATGATCCAAGCAATGGCGTGTTTCCGGTAAAAAGAGCCGCGGCGGAGCACGGCGCACCCAGACAGGGTTACCTTATAAGGGCATGGGATCAACGGTAACAACTCAACATGAAACAGGTGAAGAACACCACCATTCTCGCCTCTCCCGCGAAGGCGGGAATTCATGCTGGAAGAGCTGAATAGTTACATAACTGGTAACTATTCAGCTTACGCCTCCGGCGGCCCTGCCGGGGCCAAACTTTTGAAAAGTTTGACAAACAGGTCTTAATCAATAATTCCGGATTCACATCCAACGAAAGGCGGATGTGCTTTGACCCGAGGAACGAGGGGCAAAACACATTCGCAACCTGCTTTCAAGGTGGCACACCTTGCCGCCGGAGGCCGTTTTTCATGAGCTGAATAGTTACCAAAACTGTACGATTAAAAAAGGGAGACTGCGTCGAACACACGCAATCTCCCTTTATTTTTTATAAACACAACCATTTCCCCACGGGCGAAGCCCGTTCGCGAATGCGTCGCCCTGAGGCACGAAGGCCGATAGCATTCGCAAACCCGGGGTCCAGGGGCTTTAGCCCCTGGTTTTCATGCGTTCGACTTGCAGGTTGTAGCTGGCGATGACGGCGCGCCGGTCGAGCATGCCGATGAGAACGCCGTGGTCTGTCTCCTGAACCACGGGGAGGCTGTCGATATTCTTCTGGGTGAACTTTTGCAGCACCATATTCAAATCTTCCGACGGGGTGGTGGTGATTATCTCTGTGGTGGCAATATCCCGCATGACGATGAGGTGCTCCACCTCTTTAAGAAAAATCACGCCCCGGATATCGGTGGAGGAGAAGATCCCCACCAGCCGGTCCTCTTTGTTCATCACGGGAAAGTAGTGCTGCTTGGTCTCCGAGAAGAAGCGTTTAAAGGCCATAAAGCCCATCTCCTCGTGGACATGGGGCACCTGCTTCACCACATGCATCAGATCCTTCACCCGGATCTTCTGAAGAATCTCCACCATAAATTCACCGGCATGGGCCGGGGAATCCACCTTGTTCTTCACCTGGTTCTCAAAGATGGTGAATTTCTGCCCCAAAAGAAAACAGATGGAGCAGACCAGGAGACTGGGCAACAAAAGATGGTACGAGTTGGTCATCTCGCTGACAAAGATAATCGTGGAGATAGGGGTGTTGGAGACAGCCGTAAAAAATCCGGCCATACCCACAATCACAAAGGCGCCTGGCTCGGTAACGACCCCCGGCATGATCCTGTGAAAGAGTTCTCCCACCACACCGCCCATGGCCCCGCCGATGACAATCGAGGGTCCAAAGACACCACCCGAGCCACCGGAACCGATGGAAAAGGAGGTGGTAAATATCTTGCCGATGGCAAGGGTCAGGAGCATGGTAAGGGGAAGCCCTGTGGTAAGGGCCGTCTGGATAAACCCATAACCAAAGGCCAAGGTGTGGGCAAAAAAGAAACCGATGATCCCTGTACAGAGCCCCCCGATGGCCGGTTTGAGGTGGTTGGGTACCCCAGTCATGCCCTTAAAGAGCTTTTCCGTACCGTAGAACACCTTGACGTAAAACCAGCCGGTGAGAACCAGAACCACGGCAAGAACCAGGTAAGGCCCCAGCTCCAGGGGGTTCCGGAAGAGAAAGTCCGGGGATTCAAAAAGAGAGCCCCAGCCAAACACCAGACAGTAGAGGCAGTAAGCCACCACCGAAGAGATCCCCGCCGGAATGATCACGTCCGATTCAAACTCGGGGTCTCGATAGAGCACCTCAGAGGCAAAAAGAGCGCCCGCAAGGGGAGCACGGAAAATACTGCCCACACCGGCACCGATTCCTGCGGCCATCATGATGCGCCGTTCACGGTCTGAGAGTTTGAAACGGGTGGCCAGAAAAGAGGCAAAACCAGCCCCAATCTGAGCGATGGGGCCCTCCCTGCCGCCGGATCCACCCGTGGTCAGCGTGATGGTCGAGGCGATGGTTTTGATGATGGGCACACGGCTTCGGATAAAGCCGCCCTTGTTGTGATAGGCATCAATAGCGGCATCGGTGCCGTGACCTTCCGCTTCCGGGGCAAATGTATAGACCAGCCAGCCACTGAAAAGACCGCCTATGGCAGGAAGAAAAAGAAGAATCCACCGATTGAAAGGCCGGGTGGTGGGAACGAGCAGGTGATGCTCACCGGCGGGGGGAGTCGGACGATACCCTGCCATGAAATCCATAAAATAATGGACCCCCAACTGACAGAGATAGTGAAAAAGAATGGATCCACATCCGGCAATGAGGCCGATGATGATAAAGTAGGAAAACCACTTACCGGCGTTGTAGATTCCTTCTCGTCCGCTCGCACCTTTGGTCAGCAGGACCATGAAATACTCCAATGGGAATCGAATGGGGAGCCCGCAGATTTAACGTGCAGGGCTTTTGAAGGTACCCAACGGCCCTTTATTCCATGTCAGGGCCGTCGGGCTTAAAAGGTTGAACGCGGGCTAACCGGCAAGATCCTGAATACCCTGATAGATAATATCAAAGAGTTCCTCAACATCCCCAAGCTCAAGGCAGGAGAAGGCAACACGGATATCTGTGGCCCCGAGGGCGATGAGGCCCACCCCATATTTATCAAGGAGGTGGAGCCTTAGGGTTTCGGCATCGGTGTTCTTCAAGGCAATGCACATGAAGTAGCCTGAGTTGAAGGGGTAAACACTCCAGGCATCGGCGTACTTGGCATCCCTTGACACCTCACCAACCTTGTTGGCACGGGTCTTGAGAATCTTGCCCTTCTCTTCCTTGGACTCCCAGTACCCTTCGCTCTGCATCGCCTTGAGCACAATAGACTGGCTCAGGTGAGAGGCGTTGGAGATGTTGCCGCGAACGGCGCCGGCGGTCTTCTTCTCCAGGGCGTCATAGACGGCGGCCTGGTTCTCGCAGGCAGGGATGCCATAGGTGACAAAGGCAACACGCAGTCCCCAGACGTAATCCTCCTTGGTGGCACCGTCCATCTTAATGGCGAGGAGACGCTCGTGACGACCGGCAATAAGAGAAAAAATGGACTCCTTAAGGGTCTCTTCCTCGTAGAACAAGCCGAAGTAGGCGTCGTCGGTCACCGCGATGACATTGGTACCGCCCTTGGCAACCTCTTCCAGAATGTCGGCGATTTTTGCCGCCTCAGTCTTGGTGGCGGTGTACCCGGTGGGGTTCTGGGGAAAGTTAAGGAGCACGATGATCTTTTCACGCTTGGCCGCCTCTTCCTTTACCTTGGCCTCAAACGCCTCGAGGTCAAGCCCGCCAGCATTGTTGAAGAGATTGTATTTGGAGAGGGTGGCCCCTCGTCTGACAGAGAGGATCATGTTGTAGTTGCCCCACATCATGTCCGGCAGAATCACCACATCACCCGGATCAACCCAGACGTCAGCAACCACGCTGATGGAGTGGGTGATGCCGCAGGTCACCACGGGAAGGCTGACCTCCTTATCGGAAAGAGAGGGGTTCTTTTCAAACATCGCCTCTTTCCACGCCGCGCGAAGGGCAGGGATGCCAAAAGAAGGCGCATAAGTGAGGCTGTTTTCCGGTGCAAGACCTTCAATACTGTCCATCACGGACGGGAGACACATGATGCCTCCCTCTTCTTTTGCGATACCGATGGTGGCGTTGATCCGGTGTGCTTTCTGTTTCGCTTCAGCAGACTGGCTCAAAATACCCTTGGGGAAAAAGAGATTCTTACCAACCTGAGCCAACATCTCCATCAGGTGACCGTTACCCTGTTCGATCTCATCATTCAGCTGCTTGGCAATTTCGTTCATGAACCTGCTCCTTGATCTGTGGCGTCACATCGCCTCCGGCCGGCTGCCGGAGCCCATCATTAATAAATAATCCTACCCCACGCGGCTCCATACCGAATCTTTCCGGCCTGTCGAGGTAAAAAAAAAGCCCCGGTCCTTAAACACGCATGTGAAGGGCAGGGGCTTTGAATCGTCTGAAAAGGCGAATCTATGATCGGCTTTATATCGACACGATCCGCTATCTGCCCCCACGCTTGGATGCTTTGATGGGGTTGATTTTCTGCTTTTTCTCTTCAATCACGTTCTTGACGTGAGTGGCGAGGTTGCAGTTACCGGTCTTCCAGCGTGCTTCGGGATCTGGAGCGGACATGCAATATTTTTCAGAAGAGAACTCACCGGTGCGAGCACACCCCTCACACTGTTCGATGATGGGCTTGCAGACGCCGCCCTCATAGGAACAGCCGCTTTTGGTCATCATAGGGCAATCACTGCCGTTTCTAACTGTAGTACAAATCATTGGATATACTCCCTATATCACAGATTTTGGCCATCAGGCCGACTCATGGTATTTCAAGAGATCAAAATTAAACCAAGTATTTATAAAGAACTCACACCCATTTGTCAAATTCAAATTAACCAAGCCCTATAAAAACAGCGACACACCACAAGAGCCCTGCACTCTGCCACACCGGAGCCAATCAAGCCCGGCAAAAGAGTCAGATCTTTGCGTGAAAGTCCGTATTTAAAAGGTGTTCCCCGTGGTTACCACGGGCTTTTTCCCTTGATCTTTGACGCGTTTGATGCCACTTACCAAATAAGAATACGAAAGCATATAACACATACACACACACCATACCATCCATGGTTTCAATATATAACACCACCCAAGGACAACACCATGAACCGAATTGAACAGGCCGCCGAGGTAATCCGCACGGAAGCCGACGCCCTCATAGACCTTATTGATAAGATTGATGACAACTTCACCCAGGCAGTAACGGCAATCCTTGAAAGTACCGGACGCGTCATCATCACCGGTATCGGAAAATCCGGCCTCATCGGGCGCAAGATTGCCGCCACCCTAAGCAGCACCGGAACCCGCGCCGTCTTCATGCACCCGGTGGAAGCCATGCACGGAGACCTGGGAATGACCTCCCCCAGGGACGTGGTCCTCGCCATATCCAACAGCGGCGAAACCATTGAACTAAACCACCTCATCCCCAGCATCAAGGCCATGGGGTGCACCGTGGTGGCCTTCACAGGCAACCCGAACTCCACCCTGGGCAAGCACGCAGACCTGGTCATCAACACCGGCGTGGAAAAAGAGGCCTGCCCCCTGGGGCTCGCCCCCACATCCAGCACCACAGCCCAGCTTGCCATGGGCGACGCTCTTTCCGTGGTACTCATCAATGCCAAAGGGTTCCAGTCCGACGATTTCAAAAAATTTCATCCAGCCGGCGCCCTGGGCCAACGACTCTCCCTGCAGGTATCCGAGCTGATGGTCACCGGAGAGAAGGTACCCCTCATCCCCTCCACAGCCTCAATCGGCGACGCACTTGCCGTTCTGGATACCCGGCGCCTGGGCGCCGTCTTCGTCACCGGGGAGGAAAACGTCCTGCAGGGCCTCCTCTCCGACGGGGACGCCCGCCACGTACTGGCCAAAGGGGACACCGACATGTCCCGTCCCGTTACCGAAACCATGACACAATCCCCACGCTCCGTGGCCACCACCGCTCCGGCTTACGACGCATTGAACTTGATGGAGAAGCACCAGATCACTGTCCTGCCCGTCACCGACGACAAAGGCCGGGTCAAGGGGCTCCTTCACCTTCACGATATCCTGGGCAAGGGAGCTTTTCGATTCAACGGAAGCTGACCACACCCGGATCGCCACTCGCCGGAGGCCCCCCTTCATCCGAAAGGGCCTTCCGGCAACACCATGATGGGAGTGATTATGAGATTTGAAGATATCGACACCACCATCCAGACCCTTGGTGAAGCCAAAATCCCCTCCCCCCTCCTGCAGCCCACCGAGCGAGGGGGAGGCACCTACTTTGTTGACGATGACGAACGCATCCTGCTTCACGTCAACCAAAAGGAGGTGGCGGAACTCAGCAAAAAGAACGCCCCCGCCCCAGCCTTTGAATCGGCCGGCCCCAGACGAAAGATCTATTTCGACCCGAGCAAGCTTCGATGCGCCCTGGTGACCTGCGGCGGGCTCTGCCCGGGCCTCAACGACATCATCCGCTCAGTGGTTCTGGAGCTCCACCACCGCTATGGCGTCAAACACATCTGCGGCATTCGCCACGGACTCCAGGGATTCATTCCCAAGTACGGCCACAGCACCGTGGACCTGACCCCCGAGAGCGTGGTGAACATCCTGGACAAAGGCGGCTCCATCCTCGGCTCCTCACGCGGAGACCAGGACATCGAGGAGATTGTCGACAGCCTGGAGCGCATGCACATCGGTATCCTTTTTATGATCGGCGGAGACGGAACCCTTGCCGCTGCCTCCAAAATAGCGGATGCCATCACAACAAGAGGGCTCAAAATCAGCGTCATCGGCATCCCGAAGACCATCGACAATGACGTCTTTCTTGTTGCCCGCTCCTTCGGATTCGATACCGCCGTGGACATTGCCACCCAAGCCATCAGCGGAGCCCACAACGAGGCCGAGGCCTACCCCAACGGCATAGGCCTGATCAAGCTCATGGGCAGAGAGTCCGGCTTCCTTGCCGCCACCGCCGCCCTTGCTCGCCAGGACGTCAACTTCGTCCTGATCCCCGAAGTCTCCTTTGATATCGAAGGCCCCAACGGATTCCTGGCCAACCTTGAAGAACGTGTGACGCAACGGGGCCATGCCGTGGTTGTCGTTGCCGAAGGGGCCGGACAGGAGTTCTTCCTCGATCGCCAGAAACAACACGATGCCTCAGGCAACGTAAAGCTCTATGATATTGGCCTCCTGCTCAAGGCGAGGATCCTTACCCACTTCAAGGAGAAAGGCATCCCCATGAGCCTGAAGTACATCGACCCCAGCTACATCATCCGAAGCCTGCCAGCCAACTCCAATGACCGGGTCTTCTGCAGCTTTTTAGGCCGCGACGCCGTCCATGCTGGTATGTCAGGAAAAACCAAGCTCGTGGTAAGCCACTGGAACAACCACTTCGTCCACGTCCCCATGGACCAGGTGATCACCCAGCGTAAAAAAGTGGACCCGGACGGCAAACTCTGGGCCACGGTCTTAGAGGCCACAGGGCAAAGCTCCCTCAAAAATCCGGTCAGCGCAAACGACGAATAAACGTAACGATTCGGCTATGCCTCCGGCGGCCCTGCCGGGGGCCAAACTTTCGAAAAGTTTGACAAAATAGCCTTAAAGAAGATTTCGATTAACACCACCTCTGTTGGCCAATCATATGCTTTCAGCTTGGCAACAGCCTTTATCCCTCGCCCGCTGGGCGAAAAAAAAGACTGTTGCAACCGAAAAGTTTTTGCGGAGCTTTTTCAAAAAGCGACCCGCCGATGACCAAACTTTTCCTGATCTGAAAGAGCGGGTTTAACAAACAGATCATACAAATTACCCTCCAACGAAGTCCGTTTCAAAGGCGGAAGTGATTTGCCCGAGGAACGAGGGGCAAAGCGCATGCGCAACCTGCTTTCAAGGTGGCACACCTTGCCGCCGGAGGCACGTTTTTACCAGCCATCCCACAAAAAAACACAAAACCCGACGGTGCGAGCACCGTCGGGTTTTGTTGTTCATGCAACCTGGCCGATATCTTCTACTTCGGCACCTCCACAAAGCGGCGCCGTTTTCCTTTCAAAAGGGTCAGGGTCTTATCGGCATCCCCTGTCTCATCAAAAGAGGTGGACCCGGTGACACCGGGAAATGCATTGACAGCCAGAAGCGCATCCCGAACATCTCCCCGGGTGGCAGGGGCTTTCTCGGCAAGAACCCCCAGGACCAACGATGCCGAATCATAGGCCACAGCCTCAATGTAATCCGGTGTCCTTCCAAAGGCCCCTTTAAACTCCGCCACAAACCGCTTCACGCGCGGATCACGGCTGCGCGCAAAAAAACCATCGGGAATAATGCTCTGTCCGAGGTGTTTGGAAGCGGCGTCCATCAACTCGGCATTGTGCCAAAGGTTGGTTCCCAATGCGTAGATCCCCCCCAGATCATGAAAGGCAAGCTGAGGAAGGATCATCTCAAGGTTTTTGCTCCCATCGGGAATAAAAATCGCTTCAAAATCCACAACCGGCCCCCGGCCTTTCGCGTCATCGGGAAGCACCCGACCCCAGTCCGGGGTATCCTCCCCCTTGGCCGCCCTGTTGTACCAAAGACCGGTTAACTTCTTAATGGAGGATGAGAAATCTGCGGTTTCTGCACCATACGCCTCGACACCCCGAATCTCACCACCATAACGGGTCACCTCATCCCAGAAGAGATTCATGAAATCACGGCCATAGGGCTCATCGGGGTAAAGGATGGCAAAGTCGTTAACCCCCAGCACCTCAAATGCGTACGAGACAACAGAACGCACCTGCATGCGGGGCGTCATGAAATTCCGGAAAATAAAGTCACCCGAGGCGGTAATGCCGTCCTTGCCCGTCATGGCAACCATGGGAACCCCTCGCAGCTGAGCCTCGTCGGTGGCGCTCTCCACATTGCCCACCGGCCCGATAATGGCTGCAGCACCAGCTTCCACAAGTTCTCTGACCGCCTGGCGGGTCGTCTCATCATCTGAGCCGGTGTCCCGAAAAACAAGCTGGAAATCCCCAAGCCCCTGCTTTAAGGCGACACCCTGAAATGCAAGTTCAATACCCTCCCTGGCCTGCCTTCCGTAATCGGCATAACGACCCGTAAAGGGAAGCAGACACCCCAACACCCTGGGACTAAAGTGCGACCGGCTTAAAAATTCTCGAAACGCCATGGCATCATCACGGACAGGGTGCTCACTGTAGAGGCTTAAAAAATCATTCACCCCTTGAAGCGCTTCATCCACAGCCCCTTCTTCAGCCAAAGCCCTCATGCGCTGCAGCAGAAGAAACCCCCGCTTCTCCTTCTCGTAAACCCGAAAGAGCATCTCATCGGTCTCGGCAAGGGTGAGGGTACCCACAGCCCCCCGAAGACGTGCAACAACCCATTCACGCTCAGTGGAATGAACCAGGTCGCAGGCAGTATAATAAGCCCCAACCGCATCGACCCGATCCCCAAGAGCAAGGTAAGCATCCCCCATGATGGCATATTTTCTTACAAGGTAATCGGACGGAGAGAGGGTGTCAGGTACCTGGACCGCCCTTTGAATCACCCCGGGAAAATCACCCGTGCGGTACAAAATTGACAGGGACTCCACCAGGGCAACGGGCGCAAAGGGACTCTCCGGGTAATCCTGAAACACCTGAGCCAGAGTCACCTGGGCATCGTCGTACGCCTCCAGATGCCCATAAATCATCCCCCTCTTCAACAGGGCGGCAGCGGCCACTGTGCTGTCAGGGAACCGTTTCACAAGATCGCCGTACAAGCCAAGCGCCTCTTCAAACTGGCGGGTGTTAAAGGCCTCTTCGGCCCGGGCAAACAGCTGCTCGTCGGCAGGCAGGGCCTTATCCGCCCTGTAGTCCTTCTGCCCGCAACCGGCAACACAAAGAAGAAGCGCCACCAAACAAAGCGTCAACACTCCTCTTCTTTTAAACGGGTTCTCAGTTGGCATACCCTCAGGCCTTCCTTTATATAATGAATTCTTCAACCGCAGAAAAGAGTCCGTCAGTATCACCGGGAGCCAGCCACGTCATCTCGGTATCCGAGCGAAACCATGTAAGCTGGCGCTTTGCAAATCGGCGTGTGTCCCGCTTCAAAAGGCGAACCGTCTCCTCCCAGGAGACGCCATCTTCAAGATGCTCCACCATATGACGGTACCCGATGGAGCCCATGGATTTCAAGCCCCGATGGTACCCCTTGGCAAGAAGAGCTCGCACCTCATCGAGAAGCCCCTCCTCCACCATCAGGTCAACGCGCCGGTTGATGCGGTCATAGAGAGTCTCTCGGTCCGAAAAGAGACAGATCTTCAACGCATCGTACCGGGATTCAGCAAAGGCGTGTTCCGTATGATGAGCGCTCAACGGCTTGCCCGTGACTTCATAGACCGAAAGGGCCCGTACAATGCGGACCGGGTCATTGCTGCTGATCTTGGCAGCGTAGCCGGGATCCACCTGAGCCAGACGGGCATGAAGCGCTGCCGGCCCGAGGTCTGCCACCTCTGCCTCGAGGCGCTCGGAGACGGCCTTATCCGAAGGGATCGCCTCAGAAAGACCATGGATCAGTGCCTTCACATAGAGTCCCGTCCCCCCGGCAACCACAGGAAGTACCCCTTTTCCACCAAGGGAAGAGATCACCTCGTCTGCCTGGGCGGCAAAAAGAGCGGCATCATAATGTTCATCAGGATCCACCACATCAATCATATGATGAGTGGCAAGTCGCTGCTCTTCGGCCGTGGGTTTTGCCGTACCGATATCCATCTGCCGATAAACCTGCATGGAATCTGCCCCGACAACCTCCCCGGAAAAACGCCTGCAAACCTCTATTGCAGCAGAGGTTTTTCCTACACCGGTGGGTCCGCATATGACAACAATTTTTCTATTCATACCAGTAAATAATGTATATTTAATTGAACGGATTGAATCCGAGTTCAGTCGGCTTTTCACCTTGAAGGGCCGCACCTTCTACGGACATTTAGTCCCTTAATATATAAATATAATTCTATTGACAACACCCAATATAGCGGGTAGTAAGTGTATTTGCTCATTTTATCTTTAATATAAGGTAGGATAGCTGCAAGCAGGAGAGCTTGCTAATTCTGGAAATATAACTTTTCAGGTTTATTTGGAATATTTTGTAACACTGCTAGGCCGTTCTCAGCGATTTGAATGCGCCTGCGCACCATTTAACAGGAGAAAGAAGCCATGTCTAAGGATGTAATCGGATCCGTGATGGTCGTCGGGGGGGGTATCGCCGGTATGCAGACTGCCCTGGATCTGGCCGATTCAGGTTATTACGTATACCTGGTCGAAAAGGGGCCCTCTATTGGCGGTGTCATGTCCCAGCTGGACAAGACTTTTCCCACCAACGACTGTGCAATGTGAATTATCTCCCCTAAACTGGTCGAGGTCGGCCGGCATCTGAACATTGAGTTAAAAACACTTTCTGACGTAATTGACATTCAGGGTGAAGCAGGTAATTTTGAAGTTACCTTAAATGAGAGACCCCGATACGTAGACGAAGACAAATGTATCGCCTGCGGTCTCTGTGCCGAAAAATGTCCCAAGAAAGTCACAGACCCTTACAACGCGAACCTGATCAAGCGCAAAGCCATCTACGTCGAGTATGACCAGGCGGTTCCACTTAAATACGCGATTGATCCCACCCAGTGTATCAAGCTGATCAAAGACAAGTGCGGAAACTGCGCCAAGGTGTGCCCCACAGGAGCCATCGACTACACGCAGACAGCCAAAGAGTCCACGCTCAACGTTGGCTCCGTGGTTCTTGCCACAGGCTTCAAGCCCTTTGATCCCTCTATCTTTGATACCTATCAGTACACCAAGTTCCCCAACGTTGTAACCTCCCTTGAGTTCGAGCGTATCCTCTCCGCTTCAGGCCCCACACAGGGTCACCTGACACGCAGGAGCAAGGACCACGAAGAGCCCAAGAAAATTGCCTGGTTCCAGTGTATTGGTTCAAGGGACATCAACCGCTGTGACAACGGTCACTGCTCCGGCGTCTGCTGTATGTACGCAGTCAAAGAAGCGGTCATGGCCAAAGAGCACAACGGGGACGATCTGGATTGCGCCATCTTTTATATGGACATGCGTACTCCGGGTAAAGACTTCGAAGCTTACTACGAGCAGAGCAAAGAGAAAGGCATTCGTTTCGTAAGGAGCCGGGTTCACACCATCAACCCGATTCCCGAGACCGATGACCTGGAAGTTCGCTACGTCACCGAAGACGGTCGCATTGAGACCGAAGTCTTCGGCATGATCGTTCTCTCCATCGGCCTTGAGGCAGCACCCGAGACCATCGAGCTTGCCAAGAAGCTGGAGATTGATCTGACCCCCAGCAACTTTGCTCAGACCTCCGCATTCAACCCTGTGGCCACCAGCCGTGAGGGTATTTTTGTCTGCGGCGCGTTCCAGGGCCCCAAAGACATCCCCGAATCCATCGTGGATGCCAGCGCGGCAGCTGCAGCGGCCGGTGAAGCCATCGCTTCCGCTCGAAACACCGTCACCAAAGAAGCTGAAAGCGTCACCCAGCTTGATGTCGGTGGTGAGCGTCCCAGGGTCGGCGTCTTCGTCTGCTCCTGCGGCACCAACATCGCAGGCACCGTAGATGTAGAGGCGGTTGCAGAGTATGCCAAGACCCTGCCCTACGTTGAGTTTGTCACCAACAACCTCTTCTCCTGCTCCCAGGACACTCAGGACAAAATCGCTGAGACCATCAAAGAGCAGGGCCTGAACCGTGTTGTTGTTGCAGCCTGTACTCCCAAGACCCACGAAGGCCTCTTCCAGGAGACCCTCCTTGCGGCAGGACTCAACAAGTACCTCTTCGAGATGACCAACATCCGTAACCAGAACTCCTGGGTACACAAGGATGTTCCGGAGCAGGCCACTGAAAAGGCAAAGGACCTCATTCGCATGTCCATCGCCAAAGTGGCTCTCTTCCAGCCCCTCGATGAGGCAGAACTGCAGGTTGATCAGACTGCCATGGTTCTTGGTGGCGGCCTCTCCGGCATGACCACTGCACAGAGCCTCTCCAAGCAGGGTTACAAAACCCACATCGTAGAGCGTGATGAGATCCTCGGCGGCCAGGCGAATCACCTGTTCCGCACCGCTTCCGGCGAAGACATCGCAAGCAAGCTTGCTGAAGTCATCGAGGAAGTGAACCAGGACGAGAACATCACCGTTCACCTCAACACCACCCTTGAAAACGTGGAAGGCTTCGTTGGCAACTTCGAATCCTCTCTCGTATCCGGTGATGAGGAGACCGTCATCAAGCACGGCGTTGCCGTCATGGCAACCGGTGCTCAGCCCTACGTCCCATCAGAATACTCCTACGGCAAGAGCGACCGCATTGTTACCAGCCTTGAGATGGACAAAAAACTCAAGGCCAACGATCCGGTTCTCGAGACCGTTAATTCAGCCGTATTTATCCAGTGCGTAGGCTCCCGCGAGCCCGAGCGTCCCTACTGCTCACGTGTCTGCTGTACCCACAGCATCGACAACGCCCTGGAGATCAAACGCCGCAACCCCGAAGCCAACGTCTACATTCTCTATCGTGACATTCGGACCTACGGCGAGCGCGAATTCCTCTACCGTGAAGCCCGTGAAAAAGGTGTTATCTTCATCCGCTTCGACCGAGACAACAAGCCCGAAGTCTCTGTCAACGGCGAAAAGGTGACCATCAAGACCACCGACCACGTGCTGAGACGCGACATCGAAATTGAGGCGGACCTCCTCTCCCTGGCCACGGCAGTTCTGCCCTACCGGGATGAGAAGATCGCTCAGTTCTTCAAGCTGCCCATGAACGACAACGGTTTCTTTGTTGAGCGTCATGCCAAGCTTGGTCCCAGCGAATTCGCAACCGACGGTGTCTTCCTCTGCGGCATGGCTCACTATCCCAAGCCCATTGATGAGTCCGTCGGCCACGCAAAAGCTGCGGCATCCCGCGCCATCACTCTGCTGGCCCGTGAAACCATTCACACCAGCGGTCAGGTCGCCCATGTGGTTCCCTCACTCTGCAGCTCCTGTGGTATCTGCGTCAGTGTCTGCCCCTACTCCGCTCCGTCATTTATGACCGAAGGACGGGAAGCAGGCAAAGCTCAGATCAACCCGGTTCTCTGTAAAGGCTGCGGTCTCTGTGTCGGCTCATGTCGCTCCGGCGCCATTCGCCACAGAGGTTTCGACAACGATCAGATCTTCTCTCAGATCTTTAACGTGGTCGAAGCGTAAGGATAGAGTTTCGCACTTAACCTGTTTATTCCGCCCTGCGGGGTCTGTTCCCTTGGGGCGGAATTCAAAGGAGATGAAATAAAATGGCTGATTTCGAACCAAAAATCGTCAGCTTCCTCTGTAACTGGTGCAGTTACGGAGCGGCTGACCTCGCAGGTGTGGGCAGAGCCCAGTACCCTGCCAACGTCCGCGTGATCCGGATCCCCTGTTCCGGCCGCATGAGCCCCAAGTTCTTCCTGGCTGCTTTACGCGAAGGAGCCGACGCAGTTTGGGTCTCCGGCTGACATCCCGGCGACTGCCATTACCTGGAAGGTAATTACTATGCTCGTCGAAAGTTCGCCCTGATGAAAAACCTCATGGAGCACATGGGCGTCGAACCTGGCCGCCTGCAGTTCTCCTGGATCTCTTCTGCCGAATCCACCAAGTTTGTGGATGTGGTGACGAAGGTCACGGAATCCGTCAAGGCTCTGGGTCCCAATACCAATTACGTGAAAAAGAGCGCGGCGAAGGGTTAAGCCATGGAATCATACATCGGAAAAATCAGAGAGATATCGGAAAGGCTCTTGAGCGACGGAACCGTCGAGTGCGTTGTTGGATTCCGTAAAGGGACTGTGGCCCTTACCAATGAGCCCTGCATGATCACCAAAGCCGAGGACGCCAAAGACCTCGTCTGGGATGCAAACTGCCGTCTGAACCTTGCCAACTACCTTACCGGTCGCAAGGAGAAGATTGCCGTCATCGCTAAAGGGTGTGACTCGCGCAACATTGTCAACCACATCATTGAGAACAAGATCTCCCGAGAGCAGCTTGTGATCATCGGTGTGCCCTGCAAGGGCATGGCGGACAAGAACAACCCCGAGTCCCTTCAGGACAACTGCGCCACCTGCACGCACAGAAACCCCGTCATTTATGACGAGCTCTGCGCCGACCTCGTGGAAGAGCAGACAGACGTGGACAAGTACGAAGACGTTCGTGCCGTGGAAGCCATGGGCACCCAGGAAAAGTGGGCCTTCTTTGAAGAGCTCCTTTCCGGTTGTACCCGCTGCTACGCATGCAAGAACGCATGCCCCTTGTGCTACTGCCCCACCTGCTTCGTGGACGAGTCCCGACCCCAGTGGGTAGGCAAAGGAACCGATCCCATCGACATCCGCACCTACCACTTCCTGAGGGCCTACCACTGCGCCGGCCGCTGCACCGACTGCGGCGCCTGCGAAGCGGCTTGCCCCCAGAACATCAAGGTGCGTCAGTTCACCAAGAAGCTCGAAAAAGATTGCAACGAGCTCTACGGTTGGGAAGCGGGACTTACCGTCGACCAGCGTCCTCCGCTGGACAGCTTCAAGCTGGACGATCCCGAAAAATTCATCATGTAATCCCGTTCGCCTCTGCCTGTTATGACGACGACGCGAATGAAACATCATATGAACAAGGGCAAATATCATGAAGGTCATCAAAATAGATAAAAATACATGGGCCAGCGGGATTGACAGCCTGAGAAGCGGTTACCGCCTTGTCGGCCCCGTGATGCAGGGTGATGCCCACGACTTCAAGGAACTGACGAGTGACGAAGCCCCCGACATGGCATTCGGCAACACCCGTCTCTCTCCCAAGTCCGTGGTTTTCCCCCAGTCTGAGCCGATGTTTACTTACAGCCTGGACGAGAACGACCCGGAACACCACATCCTCAAAGACGCCCCCAAGGATTACTCCGCACGGGCCGTCATCGGCATGCGTCCCTGCGACGCCAAGGCTGTGGCGCTGGTTCGCATGAACTTCGACACTCCGGATTACCGCGACCCCTACTGGATGGACGCATACGATGCCACCACATTTGTGGGCCTGGCTTGTGACAACCCCTGCGAGACGTGCTTCTGCACCACCGCGGGTTGTGGGCCATACCACGAAGAGGGGCTCGACGTTCTCCTGTCCGATTGCGGTGACACATACGAAGCCAAGGCCCTCACCGAAAAAGGCGAGAAACTTCTCGCTTCTGCCGGTTGGGACGCAGAAGGCGATGCTTCCGTATTCGAGCCCAAGAAAGCCGACGCAGAAGCAAAGATCGTAACCAAGGTTGAGACGGCCAATCTTCGCGGCAAGAACAGCCTTGATCTCTACGACGCGCCCTTCTGGAAAGAGCTCTCCTTCTCCTGCATCAACTGCGGTACCTGCACCTACGCCTGCCCCACCTGCTGGTGTTTCGACATCCAGGACGAGAACAAGGGCAACGACGGTGTTCGCATGAGAAACTGGGACAGCTGCATGACCTCTCTGTTCACCATGCACGGATCCGGTCACAACCCCAGGGACCAGAAGCACCAGCGTTTCCGTCAGCGCTTCATGCACAAGCTCAAGTACTTCGTCGACAAGTACGACAAAGGCCTTATGTGCGTTGGGTGCGGCCGCTGCGTCCAGCAGTGCCCCGCTAACATCGATATCCGCACCATCTGTAACAAGATGAACGGTTACGAAGCCGCCAGCTAAAAAAAGGAGAAGACCCGTGCAGAATCCTTATAAGGCGTATCCCGTTCGCATTGACGACATTGAGGTTGCGACCGCGGATAAAACGCTCAGAACCTTTAAGTTTGTTTTCTTGAACGAAGGCGACGAAGAGAAGTTCGCATACAACGTAGGTCAGTTTGCCGAGCTCTCCATCCCGGGTCAGGGTGAAATCCCCATCGGCATCGCCTCCTCCCCTTCCGAGAAGGGCTTCGTCATGTTTACCGTGTTCCGTACCGGTAAGGTGACCGACCACCTTCACAACATGAAAGTGGGGGATGTCATGGGACTCCGTGGCCCCTTGGGCAACTGGTATCCCATCGAGGACCTGGAAGGAAAGAACATCGTCATCATTGGTGCCGGTTTCGCTTTCACCACCCTGCGTTCCACCATCAAGTACCTCCTCGAGCCCGAAAACCGCAAGCGCTTCGGTCGTCTGGATGTGATCTACGGGGCACGTCACCCCGGCATGATTCTCTACAAAGACGAGCTGGTCGAGTGGGAAAAACGCGATGACATCAACCTCAACATCACCGTTGACAGCACCGACGATCCCGACTGGAAATACCACACCGGTTTCGTCCCCACTGTCACCGAGACCCAGGCTCCCCAGGGCGATGACGACACTTACGCCATCCTCTGTGGTCCTCCCATGATGCTGAAGTTCACCAAGCCTGTTCTTGAAAAGCTTGGTTACAAAGCCGATCACATCATCATGAGCCTTGAAAACCGTATGAAATGCGGTATCGGCATGTGTGGTCGCTGCAACATCGGCAAAGAGCTTGTATGTAAAGACGGCCCTGTCTTTACCCTCGATAAGCTCAATGAAATGCCGGAAGAGGATCAGTAAGCGAAAAGAGGTGGTTAAACCCGTAGCATATTGTATGTTACGGGTTGACATTGCCCTTTCTTTACTGTATTTCTTCTCTTCGAAGTGGACAGGACAAAATAAGGGATAAGCCTTTCATATTGATAATTCTCAACAGGAGGTTTTGATTCAATGGCCGAGACAATTGAATACAACGGAAAGTCGTTTGATGTAGATGAGGATGGTTTCCTTCTTGATTTCACTCAGTTCACTGAAGAGTGGCTTGAAATCGTTATGAAGGAAGAAGGTATTGCCGAACTGAACGAAGAGCACAAGCTTGTAATCGACGTTCTCCAGGACTACTACCGTAAGAACGGTATTGCTCCCATGGTACGTGTTCTTTCCAAGCTTACCAAGTTCAAGCTCAAGCACATCTACGAGCTGTTCCCCTCAGGCCCCGGTAAAGGTGCTTGTAAAATGGCTGGTCTTCCTAAGCCCACCGGTTGCGTATAATCACCGGACGCCGTTTTTAGTTTTTCAGGAAAGGCCCTGTCGTTTACGACGGGGCCTTTTTTGGTTTAATCCCCTTGCCCCTTTTAAAGCCCATGCCAAACAAAATACTAGTCACATCCAAGCACAATAAAGAGCTGGTGGATATCTCTTCAGCCGTTCAGGCTGAGATCGACAGTGCCGGGTGGAAAAATGGGGTACTCTACCTCTTTGTTCCCCACACCACCGCTGCAGTGACCATCAATGAAAATGCCGATCCCACGGTACAGACAGACATCTGTTACGCCCTGACCCAAGCCTTCCCTGACCACCCTGCCTTCCGGCACATGGAAGGGAACTCAGATGCCCACGTCATGACCAGTCTCACCGGATCAAGTGAGATCCTTTTTATTGAGGAGGGCCGTCCTGTCCTCGGCACCTGGCAGGGAATCTATCTTGCTGAATATGACGGACCCCGCACACGCCAGGTACTCCTGAAATTTATTTCTGAGTAACGATTCAGCTATGCCTCCGGCGGCAAGGTGTGCCACCTTGAAAACAGGTATCGTATGCGCTTTCCCCCTCGTTCCTCGGGGCAAATCACATACGACATTAAATAGAAATACGTTCAAGGGCGATGTTCAAGACCTGTTTGTTTAACTTTTAAAAAGTTTCGCCCCCGGCAGGGCCTCCGGAAGCCCAAGCTGAATAGTTACAGACCTGTTTGTCTAACTTTTCAAAAGTTTGGCCCCCGGCAGGGCCGCCGGAGGCAACTCAACCGGCCCGTACCACCCACAGCACCCAAGCGCGTGTTGCGGCAGGCCCCATTCTTATTCCTCACCAACTGTTGACGGCCCATGTTCCCGCATCATAAGATATCGCCTCAGGCGTTAAAACGAACAGCGTCCCCATCACCTGCGGACAAAAGAGACCACCCCCGAAAGACCAAAGGAGCAAGCAGCATGATCATCGACGACAAGGACAAGCAGATCATCAACCACATCCAATCCGATTTCCCCATCTGCAAACGCCCCTATGCCGCCATCGGCGAGGCCTTGTCCATGGATGAAAAAGAGGTGATCACGCGGGTCGCAAAACTTAAGGAAGGTGGAATCATCCGACGTATCGGCGGCAACTTCAGCCCGGAAAAGCTCGGATTTTCCAGCACCCTGTGCGGTGCACGGGTTCCTGAGGCTCAAATCGACGCCTTTGCTGAAGTGGTCAACAGCTACAAAGGGGTCACCCACAACTACGTGCGGGAAGATGAATTCAACGTCTGGTTCACCTTCATTGAGGCCTCAGTGAAAGAGATTAAAAAAAACCTGGCCGAAATCACCAAGCGAACCGGCATCACGAGCATTTACAATTTCCCGGCAACCCGTGTTTTCAAGATCCGCGCCGAATTTACGGTGAAGTAACCATGACGACCCTTCGTCTTGCCCTGGCCACCATACCGGCAGCCCTCACCTGCCCTTCTGCAAATGTGGAAGTCATGCGCCAGTGCATCCGCGAGGCAGAGACCGGCAAGGCACAGCTCGTGGTGTTCCCGGAGCTCTCCCTCACCGGATACGCCAACGGTGCCTCAACGTCCCAGCGGGCACTGAGCGAGGGCGAGGCCCTCTCCCTGCTCTCCAAAGCCACCAGCGAGACCGACATCGGGGTGCTTGCCGGCTTCGCTGAAAAAGACGAAAACGGAGCCCTGTACGCCTCCCATATCGCCCTTCTCCCTGACGGGAGCCACACCACCTACCGAAAGGTGCACCTGGCCCCTCCCGAGCAGGGCGTCTACACACCCGGCACAACCCTGCCCCTCTTTGCCTTTGAGGGCTTTTCCATCGGCATGATGCTCTGCTACGACGCCCACTTTCCCCTGGCCTTTCATCGCATGGCCCAGGAAGGTGCCGACCTGATCATCATTCCCCACGCCTCTCCCCGGGGCATCAGCGAAGAAAAATACGACTCCTGGATGCGCCACCTTCCCGCCCGCGCCTTTGACAACAGCGTCTGGGTGGCGGCCGTCAACCAGTGCGGTACAAACGAAGCGGGTTTAAGCTTCCCGCCCCTTGCCTTGTCCCTCGACCCCTCCGGTCACCTGACAGGGCCACCACGCCTCAACCAGGGCCTCTTTTTTGTGGATATCAGCAAAGAAAAACTCTCCTGCGTCCGCGAGCACCCCATGCGCTACTTTCTCCCCAACACACGCACAGATATCTAACCAGGGGACCCCAGGTTCGCGAATGCTCCGAGCCCTCGTTCCTCGGGCACGTCACATTCGCTGACGGGCTACGCCCGTGATTAACAGCAAAGGCTTGATGGGCACGCTAACGCTTTGACATCCCACAATTCAAAACAACAGCCGGAACAACTATCAGGAAAAAAATCCGTCTCCCGTAGCATCGGCAAAGCGTGGTCATCTTATATCTGGCAACATTTTTGGGGGTTCTCTTCGGGTAGGTGCACGAGGGGGGTGTGGATGGCATGAAAGGGAGCTCCAAAACGAATGCGTCTTGGAGCCCCGATGGATCTACTTGACAGACACCAGCTTGTCGGTATCGCCGTCTTTTTCAACCTTGTAGTTGAACATCACGATGGTTGTGGTCAGGGGACGCCCAAAGAGAAAATCGAGGGTCGCCTCATTCACCTTACCGCTTTCGGTAAGGCTTGCCCGCAGGCTTCGGTCGTAAGCGATCATCTCACACACCTTGGCCATGGCATCCTGATCCCGATTGTTGTCCACCTCACGAATCAATTCACCCAGGGTCTCGTAGCTGCAGCGCTGGTGGTGATCAAGAACCAGGTCCCACAACCCTTCAATGCCGCCGATGATATCTTTTCGGCACAAGGGATCGTCCGAGGAGTAGACCTGCTCGATCTCACGCGAGTCCCAGCATTTGAAAGACCGGCACTCAAAGGGTCGCTGAGAGTAGACCGTGCACTTGTTCTCATTGTCCAGGAATCGACACCTCAAAGACTCCGCCTCGACCTTGATCTTAATCTGATCCGTGACAAGGGGCTCCATTTTCATGGTTTCCTTGTTGAACATCAACTCCCCGGCCCTCTGGGTATAAAGCTGGGAGAGATCCAGCTTGCCCGTCTTGATGAGGCGCTCATCCTGGGTCCTTAAGACAGGGCCACCGCCTGTGCAGCAGGCACCACAGTTGTTGCATGATGTCTGAGGAGCGCTGCATCCGCTGCAGCCTTCATTATCACCGGTTAAGAACTCCATATAGCCCTTCCTTTATAGTCATTTGGTGAGCCCGCACGCAAACACGCCAGAAATCGTCCAATGCCTCCTTATATATAAGGAGAAAGCGTCATCACGATGCGGAGCATCAAAATAGTGTCACACGTAAGCGCCTCCGGCGACCTTGCCGGGGACCAAACTGCTGCCTGATCTGAAAAAGCGAGTTTAACAAACAGCATTTATACACAAATCGAAGGTGAGATCACCGTTGCCACGGGCTTCGCCAGTCAGCGAATGTGATCACCCCGAGGAACGAGGGGTGGGAGCATTCGGAACCTGGGGTCCAGGGGATCATCCCCTGGCCGCCGGAGGCAAAACTGACCTGAACGGCCTCCCATAAAAATCATAAATCCCACATGCCGAGGATCACAATGCCGTCCCTCGAGATTTACGGAGACATCAAACATCAAACCAGAAAAAAAGGCAAGGGCCAACTGCGCCCTGCGCAGCCAACCCCTGCCTGTTTTTTACACTGCTTTTTCAAGATGTTTACGCCGACAAAAACGCACCGGCACATCCTTTACCCGAAAGGGCTATTCAGCCAGACGCTTGTAGTGCTCGTAACGCTTGGCGAACTCCATTTCGATCTGCCCACGGAGCTTCTTGGACTCTTCAGGGAACATCTTCTCCAGGCTGGCAAAACGGTTCTCGCCGGCGAGGAATTCCTGAATGGTGCCATCGGGCTCTTTGGATTCAAACATAAAGGGATTCTTCCCCTCTTCGGCGATGAGCGGGTTGTAGCGATACAGAGGCCAGTAACCGGAGGCCACTGCCAGCTTCATCTCTTCCTGGGTCTTGCCCATGCCCTTCTTGATGCCCTGGTTGATACAAGGCGCGTAGCAGATAACCACGGAAGGTCCGGGGTAGCTCTCCGCTTCGAGGAAGGCCTTCATCATCTGCTGCTTGTTGGCGCCCATGGAGACAGAGGCCACATAAACGTAACCGTAGCTCATGGCGATGAGGCCCAGGTCCTTCTTGCCGATCTTCTTACCGGATGCGGCAAATTTCGCCACAGCACCGGTGGGGGTGGCCTTGGAGGCCTGACCGCCGGTGTTGGAGTAGACCTCAGTGTCCATGACAAGAATGTTCACATCTTCGCCGGAAGCAATGACGTGGTCCAGACCGCCGAATCCGATGTCATATGCCCAACCGTCGCCACCGAAAATCCAGTGGGACTTCTTGGTGAGCAGGTCGTTCATGGAGTCGATGTCATCGAGAATGGCATCGCCCATTTCCGTCATGAGCTGAGCTTTGATCTCGTCGCCGTACTGACGTGAGAGCTTGGCATCGTTCTTGTTCTCAAGCCAGTTCTTCATGGAGGCCTTCATCTCATCAGAGATGTCGCGGTCTTGAGCCTCGACCATGAGATCGGCAAGCTTCTCCCGACGCTGGTTCATGGCAAGGGCCATGCCGTAGCCGAATTCAGCCGCATCTTCAAAGAGGGAGTTGCCCCAGGTGGGACCGAAGCCGTCTTTGTTGGTGCTGTAGGGGAAGGAAGGCGCGGAACCGGCCCAGATGGAGGAACAGCCCGTGGCGTTGGCGATGGTCATGCGCTCACCAAAGAGCTGGGTGAGGACCTTGACGTACGGGGTCTCACCACAACCGGCGCAGGCGCCGGAGAACTCAAGGAGGGGCTGCATGAGCTGGCTGCCTTTAACAGACTCGCGCTTCATGAGGCCTTCTTTGTACTCGACGGTCTGGGAGAAGGCGAAGTTATCGGCTTCTGCTTCCACCTGGGACGCAATGGGCTTCATCACGAGGGCCGTGGTCTTGGCAGGGCAGATATCGACACAGTTACCGCAGCCCTGACAGTCAAGCGCGTTGACCTGCATGCGGAACTTATACTCTTTAAGCTCCTTGCCCGTTCCGGGAAGAGTCACAAAGCTCTCCGGAGCGTCGGCCAGCTCATCATCGGTTGCGATGATGGGAATGATGGCCGCATGGGGGCAGATAAAGGAACACTGGTTACACTGAATACAGTTTTCAGCCACCCACTCGGGTACCTCAATGGCCACACCACGCTTCTCGTAGCGTGAGGTCTCCACAGGGAAGATACCGTCGGCAGGGAAGGTAGAGACAGGCAGAGAATCACCCTTCTGGGCGTTGACGGGACGGAGCACCTCAGAGATGAACTCAGGCACGTCTTCGGCGTCGGAGGCGGCGTCGTCTTTGCCACCTGCCCAGCTCTCGGGCACGGGGATTTCAACGAGACCTTCCAGGGCCTGATCCACTGCGGCGATGTTCATGTCAACAATGGCATCGCCCTTTTTCATGTAGGTCTTCTTGATGTCTTCCTTCAAGAGGGCAATGGCCTCTTCAAAGGACATGACATTGGCAAGCTTGAAGAAGGCGGTCTGCATGATCATGTTGATGCGTCCGCCAAGGCCGACATTGGTGGCAACCTTCACAGCATCGATGGCAAAGAATCGAACCTTCTTCTCAGCCAGGGTGCTCTTAAGGGAGGCAGGAAGTTCGTTTTCCATATCCTCTGCGGTCCAGGGGGCGTTGATAAGGAAGGTGCCGCCCTCTTTGATGCCCGCCACCACGTCGTAGAGCTCAACGTAGTTGGCTTTGTGGCATGCCACGAAGTCAGGCTTGTCCACAAGGTAGGTACTCTTGATGGGCTTGTCGCCGAATCGCAGGTGAGAAACCGTGACACCACCTGACTTTTTGGAGTCGTAGGCGAAGTAGCCCTGCGCGTACATGTCGGTGTTGTCGCCGATAATTTTGATGGCGCTCTTGTTGGCGCCAACAGTTCCATCGGAACCCAGACCCCAGAACTTGCAGTTAACAACCCCTTCGATGCCGGCGTCAAAGCTGTCATCCACCTCAAGTGAGCTGTAGGAGACATCGTCCTTGATACCCACGGTGAAGTGATTCTTGGGCCCGGCGACCTTCATGTTGTCAAACACGGTCTTGGCCATGGCCGGGGTGAATTCCTTGGAACCGAGACCATAACGGCCGGAAATAATCTGGGGCATGTCCCCTTCTTCCATGAAGGCCGTACAGATGTCCAGGTAGAGGGGGTCGCCCATGCTGCCCGGCTCTTTGGTACGGTCAAGAACCGTAATGGAACCGGCAGTGGCCGGGATGGCCTGAAGGAGGTGCTTGGGGCTGAAGGGGCGGTAGAGGCGAACTTTTACAAGACCCACCTTCTCGCCAATGGCGGTCAGCTTGGTGACGGCCTCTTCGATGGCTTCACAGCCGGAGCCCATGGCGATAACCACACGCTCTGCCTCGGGATGCCCGACGTAATCGAAGAGTCGGTACCTGCGACCGGTAAGCTCGGCTACTTTATCCATGTAGTCGGCCACGATGTTGGGCACATCCTCATAAAAGAGGTTGGCCGCTTCGCGTCCCTGGAAGTAGATGTCGGGGTTCTGAGCGGTACCCCTGATATCAGGATGTTCGGGGTTCATGGCCCCTGCGCGGAACTCTTCAAGAGCCTCCATGTTCACCAGCTCTTTCATGTCCTCGTAATCGATCATCTCGATTTTCTGGATCTCGCTGGAGGTTCGGAACCCGTCAAAAAAGTGCACAAAAGGGATACGGCTCTCGATGGTAGCCAGGTGAGCCACCAGGGCCATGTCCTGAACTTCCTGAACGTTGCCGGAACAGATCTGGGCAAAGCCGGTCTGACGAACGGCCATGACATCCTGATGATCCCCGAAGATGGAGAGAGCATGGGCAGCGATGGCTCGGGCCGACACATGAAAAACACAAGGGAGCAACTCCCCTGCGATTTTGTACATGTTGGGAATCATCAACAGGAGGCCCTGGGAGGCGGTAAACGTGGTGGTGAGTGCCCCTGCAGCCAGTGAACCGTGAACGGCACCTGCGGCGCCGGCCTCGGACTGAAGCTGGCGCACCATAACTTCCTGGCCAAAGATGTTTTTGCGGGACCCTGCGGCCCACGCGTCGGCGGTTTCGCCCATGGGCGTTGAAGGCGTAATCGGATACAGTGCCGCTACGTCACTGAAGGCGTAGGCGACATGGACGGCAGCGGTGTTGCCGTCAATGGTCTTCATTGTCTTCCCCATAGTTAACTCCTTATAAATCGTTAGGACGGATTTTCCATAACCGCATACTCACACCCGCAGGGGCTTCCCCAATGCCGCCATACTGGCGGTTCCTGCAGTGTGACCCAAATAACGTTGTAAGCGGTGGCACAATGGCGAAATCCAGACCGGAACTGTAATGGTCCACAGGTCGATACATGACGCATGTCATGAGCGAACATCACTGCGGACACGGATTCCCCTATACTTTTTCGCCTGACGAGGCGTTTTTTTTCTCATAGAAAGAGAGTCGTAAATAAATTTGAATACATGATTAACATTTCAAAGTAAAGTACAATAATCCTCGATTCATCAATCATCTCAATCGAATATTTAGCTCACAGCCGTGCTCATGAGCATTATAAAATATTTAATAAAAAAAAGGCCAAGGCCGCGATCTTTACTTCGCAACCCTGACCCTGTATGTTTTACAACATCCTCACCAGAGGAACGTTTAATTTGCTACCTTAACTCAGACTCTGACCCAAAAACAAGAGCACCGCCGTCAACATCCACGCCAATGGTCTCGCCCTCTCCGAAGCGCCCCTTCAAAATCTCCACAGCCAGTGGGTTCTCCACCTTCCGCTGAATGGCCCGTTTCAAGGGCCGTGCTCCGAACACGGGGTCGTACCCCACCTCCGCCAAATGAGCCACCGCCGCCCTCGATACCGAGAACCCGATGCCACGTTCAGCAAGACGTACCGCAACCCGCTGTAACTGCAAATCCACAATCTCTGCCAGTTCTTCCCGTGTGAGGCTGTCAAAAATCACCGTCTCGTCAATTCGGTTCAGGAACTCAGGCCTGAAGGAAGCCCGAAGCATGGACTCCACCTTCGCCTCCATCTCAGGGCGATTCTCGCCTCCGTACTCCTGGATCACATGGCTCCCGATATTTGAGGTGAGCATAATCAAGGTGTTCCTGAAATCCACGGTTCTTCCCTGACTGTCCGTCATCCGGCCGTCGTCGAGAATCTGGAGAAGCAGGTTGAACACATCGGGGTGCGCCTTCTCGATTTCATCAAACAGCACCACCGCGTAAGGCCGCCTTCGAATGGCTTCGGTGAGGTAGCCGCCCTCATCGTAGCCCACATACCCGGGAGGCGCCCCGATGAGCCTGGCCACGGCATGTTTTTCCATGTACTCACTCATGTCGATGCGCACCAGGGCCTTTTCGTCGTCAAAGAGAAACTCCGCCAACGCCTTGGCCAACTCGGTCTTCCCCACGCCGGTGGGTCCCATAAAGATAAAGGAACCCATGGGACGGTTGGGGTCCTGAAGACCGGACCGGGCCCGCCTTACCGCATCGGAAACGGCCGTTATGGCCTTCCTCTGACCGATGACCCGCTCTCCCAGCCCCTCTTCCATGGCCAGTAGCCGCTCCATCTCCCCCTCGAGCATCTTCACCACCGGGATGCCGGTCCACCGCGAGACCACCTCGGCCACATCCTCGTCATCCACCTCTTCCTTGAGCATCTTCCGGTCTTTCTGGAGCTCAGCAAGGGTCTCATTGGCCTCGGCCAGGGCTCTCTTCAGCTCTTCGCTGCGCCCATAACGGAGCTCCGCCACCTTGGCCAGATCGCCCTCACGTTCTGCCCGCTCTTCTTCGATGCCCAGCTGCTCCTGATCCCCCTTCAGGGTGCGAATACGATCAATGATGGCCTTTTCATTGGCCCAGTGCGCCTTCTTGCTGTTGGCCTCCTCCTGGAGTTGGCCCAGCTCCCGCTCGATGACCTCCAACCGATCCTTCGAACCCCGGTCACTCTCCTTGGTCAGGGCCTGCTTCTCCACCTCCATCTGGGTGATGCGGCGCATCATCTCATCAATCTCGGCAGGCATGCTGTCAATCTCGATACGAAGCCGGGAGGCGCACTCATCTATCAGGTCAATGGCTTTGTCGGGAAGAAAGCGGTCCGCAATGTACCGATTGGACAGGGTGGCCGCCGCCACGATGGCTGAATCCTTGATGCGCACCCCGTGATGCACTTCGTACTTCTCCTTTAATCCCCGCAAAATCGAGATGGTGTCCTCAACACTGGGTTCCGCCGTAAAGACCGGCTGAAACCGACGCTCCAGAGCCCCGTCTTTTTCGATGTACTTGCGGTACTCGTCCAGGGTGGTGGCCCCCACGCAGCGCAGCACACCCCTGGCCAGGGCCGGCTTTAAGATGTTGGAGGCATCCATGGCCCCTTCGGCGGCCCCGGCCCCCACCACCGTGTGAAGCTCATCTATAAAAAGAACGATCTCGCCGTCCGCGTCCTCCACCTCTTTTAAAACGGCTTTCAACCGCTCCTCAAACTCACCCCGGAATTTGGCCCCGGCCACAAGGGCCCCCATATCCAGGGACGCCAGGCGTCGATTCTTCAATATCTCCGGAACGTCTCCCTCCACAATGCGGCGGGCAAGCCCCTCCACGATGGCGGTCTTGCCCACGCCGGGCTCACCGATGAGAACCGGGTTGTTTTTTCGCCTCCGGGAAAGCACCTGAACCACCCGGCGAATCTCCTCATCCCGCCCGATCACCGGATCCAGCTTTCCTGCCCGGGCCAGCTCCGTCAGGTCCCGGGAATACTTTTCAAGGGCCTGATACGTGGCCTCCGGGTTCGGGTCGGTGACCCGCTGGCTGCCCCGGATCTCCATGAGCACCGTCAAAAGGGCCTCACGGGTGAGCCCAAACTGGGTAAAAAGCGCCTTCATCCCCTTCCTCCCGCATCCGGCAAGGGAAAGAAGCAAATGCTCCACGCTGACGTACTCATCTTTCATGGACTCGGCCTCGCTGAAGGCCTGGTTCAATACCTGCCTGGAGTCTGAGGAAAGGGTGGCATCCCCCGCCGCCCCAGTCACCTGGGGCAACCGGCCGATGAGGTCGGTCAACTGCCGGGAGACCCCCTCCGAAGGGACGCCCAGCTTTCGGAAAATTGAAAGGACAATCCCCTCCCGGTCACCCAGCATGGCCGCCAGAAGATGCTCCGGCTCAATCTGGGGGTTCCCCTTCTGAGAGGCCAGCTCATGGGCCTCCTGTATCATCTCCTGAGACTTTACCGTCAATCGGTCAAATCGCATCATACACTCCTTTACAGTCTTCAAAAGGCCCTTCCCCCACGGTCAGGCCTTCACAGCTTATCGCCACTTTAATCGCAGACGTTTCGTCATGATTCCGATGCGTTCATCAAAAAGTTAACCACACCTGCTGCCGTGTCAACCGGACTGGAAAGGGAAAAAGCATGCCTCCGGCGGCCAGGTGGGGGCACCTGGAAACCCTATGGCGAATGCTTGACGTGTGTCGTGACTTGCCGCATTGACGGCGGCATTCGCGTGAAGTGTGACGCCTGGCAACCTCTTTCGTAAAGAGACCTGTTTCGTTCTTCGAAAAACAGGCCGAATGAATGCTTGAAACTGGGTTGACTTTTACCGGAATAACTCCGGCGGCGAGGTGAACCATCTCGAAAGCGGGTTGCGGTCGCACTTGTCGCCTCGTTCCTCGGCTCCAATTGCCACCGCGGGCTACGCCTGCATCCAATACTGAGAATTATTCAAATATTGCAACAAACCTCAGATCATTGTGAATACAGCGTCGAAACTCTATTCATATTCTTGAGAATCACAAACCGCAGGTCACGACACAAGAGACGCCAGCGCTGCAACCAACATTTCGAACCATATTAAAGATGAAACAACCAACAGAGACCGTCATGCCACTGCATTTGCCACGGGCGCAGCCCGTCAGCGAATGTGATCGGCCTGAGGAACGAAGGCCGGGAGCATTGGCAAACCGGGGGTCGAGGGGATCATCCCCTGGCCGCCGGAGGCATGGATTTTACAGGAGCTTTTCTGCCAGATAGTCGATGGATTCGAAGCAGGGGGCGGCTTTGAACACTTCCAGGGAGAGGGTATGGGTGTAGGTGGAAAGGAAAGGGAGGAGCCGGTCGAAGATAACAGGATTCATGAGTGGAAGGGCGCGATGGTCTTTGCCGCCCGCCACGCCGTGGAGGTGCACCATGCGGCAAATGGGGGCAAAGCGTTCGATGGTCTCTTCGATGGGGAGTCCGAAGTGGACCAGGTGTCCGAGATCCAGGCAGACACTGAACCCCAGGGTTTCAAGGGTGTCGGCCAGGGGAAGGAGATCGTAGTCCAGGGTCTCCACGGTGATTCGGGCCGGGTCCATGATCTCTGATAGGCCTGCCAGGCTCTCTTGCGCAACCTCAGTCCAGGAATCGGGGTGGGCCCCTTCCGGGCGTTCCAGGTGGATGGTGTGTGTGACAGGAGAAAAGGGTGCGGTCAGATCGAAGAGTCGTTTGTGGGCATCCAGGGCCCGCTGCCTCTCTTCAAGGTGTTCGGAGGCGAGGTTGTCGTCGGAGGGCATGTGGATGTTGTAGGAAAGTTCGTGCCGTTTTTGAAGTTCCAGGAGCGTATCCCACTCCCCCTTTTCTGGAAGACAGGAGGCCTTTCCCTCAAAGAAGAGAAGCTCCACCCCGTCCACAAAGGGGGCCACCCGCGCCACATTCTCTGCATACCCGGCCGGGTAAAGCCAGGAGGGCACTGAAAGGGAAAAGGGAAACATCCCTTTGTAATTCGTGTTGAGCACCGACGCCATCAGGCTCGTTTTCCTTCACCGGGGCAATGGCCATCCTGCCCCTTTCTTTCACGTTTCACCGCATACATCGAACTGTCCGCATATCGAATCAAATCGCTTGCTGTTACTGCGTCTTCGGGAAAAAGAGCCACCCCCACACTGCCTGACACATAATCTATGACCTTGTCGCCCACCGTGTAAGGCTTGGCGAGGATCCCGGCCACCTTGCGGATAACCGCCTCCACGTCACAAACCCCGTCATTATCAAGGACCACGGCGAACTCATCCCCGCCGATCCGTGCTATGCAGTCGCTCTGACGAAGATTTTCCAAAAACCTCCGGGTAATCTCTTGGAGGACTTTATCGCCCGCCTCATGCCCCAGGGTGTCGTTGACCTCTTTGAACCGATCCATATCAACATAAAGAAGTCCCACCTGACCGCCATAACGTTTGGCACGCGTGATATCGTTCTCCAGGCGTTCGTAAAATCCCTTGCGGTTTTTCAACCCGGTGAGGGGATCATGGTAGGCCATGTAGATGAGCTCTTCTTCGTAGCGCTTTCTCGCCTCCACATCCCGAACAATGGTACGGTAACCGACTCGCTCACCGGAGGCATTTCGAATCAGTGAGACGGACACCCCGATATGACGCCCGCACCCATCCTTTCGAATGATGGGGTAGTCGAATTCGGCCATCTCCTCGCTCCCTTCAATAAGGTCACTGAAGGCGGTAAGAACCTGCTCACGACGTTCCTCGGCAATAAATTGACCCCGGTGCATCCCCACGATCTCTGCAGTGGTGTACCCGCTGATCTCGCACATGGCAGCATTCACAAAGGTGACATAGCCATTCCGGTCTACCTCGCAGTAGCCCTCTTTCATATTCTCCACGATGGCCCGATACTTCTCTTCACTGGACCTCAGGGCCTCTTCGGCCTGACGGCGCTGGACCACCTCATGCTCCAGCTCGTAGCTGCGGATTTCCGCTTCGGCCGCCATCTGGTTGGCGGTGAAGATGGCCCGTTCCAACTCCCGGTTGGACGATTCAAGCTCCTCCCCCTTCTCCACCACCTTTTCATTCTGAATCTCCGACTCACGGATTTTGTCAGAGATGGCCCGCCGCATCCTGTTGATGCTGTGGGAGAGGGAGACCAGTTCGGAGCTCCCGGTAAACTCGACCCCTTCATCGAGATTGCCTTCGGCAATCTTCTCCGAGACATCCCTTAACACCTCAATGGGGCGTATCAAAAACCAGGCATAAAGATAGCCGCCAGCCAGTACCACCAGAAAAAGCACCACCGCCGCAACACCAAACCTGGCCCCGAGCCCTTCTGTCCCCAATGGATGATCGGCAACGGGTGCAAAAGCCAGGGAAGCCGCCCCGCCTGCGTCAAAGGGAGGCAACGCCATGATTCGAAACAGACGGCCCTTTAATTCTACCGTTCGGTAGACGGGTTGCCCCGTGCGTTTCGCCTTGTCCAGAAGTCCCACATGAGCTGTCAGGCCCTCTGCCACCTTTTCCGTGGCCAGGCCAAATCGCTCCCATCCAGCCAACCCACCCGGACCTTCCACCAGAAACCCCATGGCCAGGTGGGGCACATCCGCAAACCTGAGGGGGGCTTCACCGTTCACCACGGAGGTGGCAACAGATGCCCTCCCCTGATCCTGAGCCATCTGCTCTCCCCATGTAAGAAGGGCTGAATCAAGGACCCCGGTATAAACGGCCCGTGACTGATGGTGGACAAAGGCAAAAAAGAAGAGTGCCATCACCACAAAAACACCTGTAATCCATGCGGTAATGCGGGCTCGCAGCCCCATGGTTTTCCCTTCTTTTTGTTCCATTACCGGCTCCTGTCTCGTTGGTCTTCACGTGGGTTCATAGATCAATAAATGAACAGTTAAAACGTTCACACCATATATCCCGGATTGCCGATTCGAAGCAACCCTGCATACAGGTCACACAAAAGGCGAATGTTCCCTGCACCAAAAGCAGGCGAGAACGTATTCACCTCTGGGTTTCGTCGGTACGAAGGCACCCGGACCGGCGGGGTAACCCGCGGCTGAGCCAAAGCACAACCCACCGGAAACAAAGAACAAAAACACACCGCCATTAACACTTAAAAAAAATGCAATTAGTCCGTTTATGCCTCAGGCGGCCCTGCCGGGGGCCAAATGTTTGACAAACAGGTTTAATCCCTGACTTCAGGTTTACACCAAAATCAAAAGCGAATGTGATTTGACCCTAAGAACGAAGGGCGAAGCGCACTCGCAACCTGCTTTCAAGATGGCACACCTTGCCGCCGGAGGCATACTTTGACCATAGAAGGCACATGGTTGAATCAAGATTTCATCAAAGAGTCCTTTAAAAACCGACCCAGCCCCCGTTTCTCGCCTTCAAACAGTGCCCCTTCCAGGTAGTGGCCTTCCACCTGAATCTCCCGAATGGCCTCCTTCGGGGTCTCCAAAATATGGCGATCCAGCACGACAAAGTCAGCCCGCTTGCCTGCCGAGAGGCTGCCACGGTCCATCTCTTCACGCCCGAACTCGGCACATCGGATGGTGTGCATTTCCAGGGCTTCCATGGGGGTCAGACTCTGGGCCGGATCGGGATGGTTGCAAGCCGACCAGATGGCAAACAGGGCGTCCGGTTCTGTGGTGGGCGCATCCGAACCTCCGGCAACGCGCACCCCGGCATCCACAAGATCCCGAAAGGGCATCAGGGAGAGGGACCTGTCTCCAAGAATACGGTCCAGGTAGGCCTGGGGCTCCAAGTCCCAGTACAGAAAGGGCGCCTGGGCGGCGAGGCAGACCCCCAGGTCTGCCATTCGCTGAATATCCTCCGGCTTGATGAGGCAGCCGTGAATCAACACATGGCGATGATCATCGCGGGGCTTGTCGGCCAGGGCCTTCTCAAACGCGTTCAGAGCCTGGGTGACCGCCGCGTCGCCAATGCCATGGAGCGCCACCTGAAGCCCCATTCCGTGGGCCTTCTTCACAAAGGCATCCACCTCCTCCTGGGAGTAAAAAAGATGCCCCTTGTTCGCAGCATCATGGGCATAAGGCTCCAACAGGGCTGCGTCCTCGGAGCCAAAGCAGCCGTCCAGAGCATTGGCAAAACAACCTCCCACGGTTTTCATCCCACGTCGGCGTGCCTTGCCAGGGGCCATGGTCTGGAAAAAGGTGGTCACTGACTGGCGCAAGCCCCGGCCTGTAAACCGCATCAGGTCCACATCCAGGTTCAGGGGGTACCCCATGCCCTCCACGGCATGAATCATGGAAAAGCCCTTACGGCCGAGGTGGTTTCCCGCGGCTTCAATATTCCTTAGCAACTCCAGGGGAGAGATACTGCGGCTGATGGCATCGGTGGCTTTATAAAAGGAGTCCTGGTAGAACCAGCCGCTCTCCACTTCAAAGCCTTCCGCCTCAAGAACCTTTGCCGGAAAACGCTCCAGCATGGCAGAGTTGGCCACACCGGCATGGCCGTCGTACTTCACCATAAAAAGAGGCGAGGCACACATGTCATCAAGATCATCCCGGGTGGGGAGACGTCCCTCCTCAAGGGTATGGGCGGAGCAGCCAAAGGCGATGACGGGTTTTCCACCCTTTTTCCCCTCATGCGCTTTCACCATCTCCGCCATGGCGACGAGGCTCGCCGCGTGACGCACGTCAAGGTTGGCCAGAACATGGGCAAAAGACTGAAAATGAATGTGGGTATCGCCAAAGGAGGGAACCGCACACTTCCCTTCAAGGTCCACCACCCCTTCCCCGGAAAGGTGGGGCGGGATGCTGTGCCCCGTAAAAATGATTCGCCCCTCTTTTTCCACAAGTGTCGTAAACTCACCGCCGCCGTCACAGGGAATAAACCGCCCGTTGATAAACGCTGTCATCGCCCCCCCTTGTTTTATTGGTGGTCTCACATCAGGAGACCTTCATCGTTATCTATTCAACCCCACCAACATTCCCTACGAATATATCACGCCACGTTTCGGCCCATAAAAAACAGCCTCCGGCGGCAAGGTGTGTCACCTTGAAAGCTGGTTGCAAATGTGAATCCGGATTTATGTATGCAGACCTGTCTGCCAAACCCGGCCCATTAAACGTGGCAACAACTTGGCTCCCGACAGGTCGCCGGAAGCTCGTTCTTTCCAGGACAGAACAGTGACGCAACAACAAATAAAAAAGGGCCGGTCACCCGGTGACCAGCCCTTACATAACCGCTCTCATTTTAGCTGATACCGGTTTTAAAACGTCAACACGACCCCAACTGCTGTCTCATTGACATAACGGGTCCAAGAGTCCCCTGTGTCGAACTCTGCTTCAATATAGGTGTGGGTCAATGCCAGGTAAGCATTTTCCAGCAGGTAGAATCGAAGTCCCGCAGTGAAATCCATGTAGCCATCGGTCTCATCGAAGGTGATGGATTTCGGGGCCAGGGTTCCGTCCAGGGTCAGTTCAATGGGAATGCTAAAGGGGTTGATCGTCGCCGGCAACTCATAGGCTCCGCCGAAGTTAAAGCCCACCGCACTTAAATCGCCACGCTGGCTCTTGTCCTTGCTCTTCATCGTCCCGTTGACATACTTGAATCCCAGCCCGTAACGAAGCCCGGGGCTCAGGTTGTCGCTCTTTACGCTGACAAGGCCGCTGCCAATGGTGTAGCGATCTTTGTTGTAAGTCAGCGCACCGGCCACTTCCAGTGTGCCATAAGGGCTGGAGGTCAAAAGGCCAACGTGTGTTCCCACAACACGGTTGTTCGCTAAAATCCCAAAACTGAGCCCCTCGGCGAAAACAGACGTCGAGGTAAGCAGAAGAAAGGAGGCAACGATGATCGAGAGTCTTTTCATCATGGTGATTTCCTGTTCGGATTGAATAGGGTTGGCAACGAAACCCGTTGCTGCCCCGAAGAATAAAGGGCCTGAAAAAGCCTGAACGGCGCTCGGATACGCCCCGAAAAAAGCGACAGGCGTTTGAAGGCTCTGGGTTTTTACATACCCGCCAACTGTGGTACACTTCGCCCCGAGACGGTTGTCGTGTCAGGGGTCATCCGGAACAGAGTCAGCAGGTTGCGCACTGGATGCCTTAATAATTAGCTGAAAAACACACTGCCACACTTGCAAGAAAATATCAACAACCCCGAACAGCGCAAAAGGCCAGCCGCCCGTGTTGTCCGGGCTATTTAAAGGAATAAAACCATGTTGAAAGTTTACTCTGCCTTCTGGTGCCCCCACTGCATCAAAACAGAAAAATACCTCAAAGAGAATGGAATCCCCTTCGAATCGATAAACATCGAAACAGCGCCCAAAGAGGTGGTGGACAAGGTGTCGGAAGTCAATGGCGGAGAGTGGGTGGTACCCACCCTTGAGTTCAATGGCACATGGCGTAAAGGGAAGGTCTTCATCGAGGCCGACCTTGCTGCCGACCTGAAAAAAATGGGGGTCGCATAAAAAAGCGGCTCCTTTCTCAAACAGAAGGAGCCGCTTTGTTTATCACAAAATGTCCGTAAGGGGCGACTTAAAAGGAGACACCCACTTCGGCAAAGGGTCCGGCAAAGGTGATATCGGCTTCGATGTCATCTTCATCGATCACCACCTCTTCATGGCGGTATCCGGCAGCCACGAACAAGGGACCGACGGTGTCGTACTTCACACGCCCGATGGCGCTGATCACACGGGCGTAGCCCACATCAAGACCACGGATTTCCGTCTCGAGGGCAAAGCCACCGATCAGGTTGAGCTGGGCGGCCACAAACAACAAGGGAACTGGCACATCCACACTCTCGCTGCGCTTGGTGCCGCCTTCGGTCATCTCCATCTCCAGGTCCACCATACGGAGGTTGATACCAAAGTCCACACCCACCCGGCCAAGGGTGGCCATGCCGAGGAAGGGCACACTGTAGAACAAACCAAGGTCATACTGGTTAACGGTCAGCGTGGTATCTGCATCCGCACCGAAATTGGTGCCCCCGAAGTCAAAGCTCCCCGAAAGGTTCCCGTCAAATTCCATGGGGGTGGCCATCAGGTAAATATTGGGAATGACCAGGGGCATCTCGACCCGAAGGCGAGCCGCAGGCAACGTTTCCCGATCAAACCCGAAGGTTGAATCCAAGTCCCCCACATCCGTCCCGTTGTATTGAAAATCACCGGACGGAGACGGCATGAATCCACCCACCGCACCTTCCACGCTTACCAGCCCAAGGAGCGCAAAAGAGCGTCCGGGAGCCATGACAGCTGCTACCACAAGCAGAATAAAAAACCATCTTTTCATACGTATTTTTCCTCCATCGTTCAGGCTGATCATTAAGGCGGGACAAGCCCGTTGTCCCCTTTATCGTCCGGCTGGTACATTTCTTAAGGTATTTTGTTTATAAAACAATGATATGCGATCGTCAACTTGGCTCAAAATAACCGAATATATCATAAATAACAAGCCTTCATCCCATTCGTCGTCCTTCGCGAAAAAGTGACGGAACATCACGGATACGACCGGAACCCCTTGACCTCAAAGGGTGAATCAGATATTTTAGACCGTTGACCTCACTCCGACAGGCTCATAAGTAATGATCAACAGCATGAAATGAAACGGACCCCTGCACCCTTAAGACCACGCGTGGCCGGGACAGATGACTGTTTTACCGGGCCGAAGCAAAGGGCGGAAAACCTGAGCAGACATACGCAGTCAACAAACGTATGTCGGGGCGTCATCCACACTCTATGGGGATAGTGTCAGTGGATCAATTTATGATGACGTTGAAAAATGTCGATGCGGAATCCCGCAGCCCGGTGCTCTGGCCTGTTTAGAGCCACCGGGAAAAAGACGCCCCGTAATTCCTGTCGGAGAACCATGAGTTAGCGGCTGAATCATGGCCAGACAAGCGCATCCGCCCGCAAACCGTACCAACACGGCCAGAATCTTCCCGAAGCTGTATACAGACAGCCCCGCAGGGAATCCGTAGAGTAAAAAGGAGGAGTACCATGTCTGAAGTGGTAAAAATGATCATTGAGGGAAAGACATACGAATTCCCTGTCATCGTGGGGGCAGAAGGTGAAAAAGCCTTCGACATCACCAAACTGCGCCAGCAAACCGGGTACATCACCATGGACCCCGGATTCGGCAACACAGGCAGCTGCCAATCGGCCATCACCTTTATGGATGGCGAAAAGGGCATCCTGCGTTATCGCGGCATTCCCGTCGAACAACTGGCCGAACACTCCAGCTTTGTCGAGACCTCGTACCTTCTTATCAACGGCAGGCTGCCAAACCGTCAGGAGCTCATCCGTACCAGCGTCCAGCTCAACGACGACTCCCTTATCCACGAAGACATGCAGATCTTCTACCAGAATTTCCCAAGGCGGGCTCACCCCATGGGTATTCTTTCCGCCATGCTCAACGCCCTTAAGAGCTTCTACCCGGAGCTTCAGAACACCGAAGAGGAGATCAACCGCACCTTCCTGCGACTTCTTTCGAAAATCCGCACCATGGCTGCCATGAGTTATCGGATCTCCCGGGGCCACAAGGTGGTCTACCCCAGAGCCGACTACTCGTACTGCGCAAACTTCCTCAACATGATGTTTGACTCCCCGGTAAGGCCCTACGAGCTCGACCCTGACCTTGTGGAAGCCTTGAACGTCTTCTGGATCCTCCATGGCGACCACGAGCAAAACTGCTCCACGGCTGCTGTTCGTGTGGTTGGCAGCGGGCGCGTGAACCTCTACGCCGCCATCTCCGCAGGAATCGCCGCCCTCTGGGGGCCCCTGCACGGTGGCGCCAACCAGGCGGTCATCGAAATGCTCACCAGCATTCACGAAAGCGGTGCCGACATCAATGATGTGGTCAGGCGCGCCAAGGACAAGGACGACCCCTTCCGCCTCATGGGCTTCGGACACAGGGTTTACAAGACCTACGACCCCCGAGCCAAGATCATGAAGAAGATGTGCGACACCGTCCTGCCCAAGCTCAAGGTAAGCGACCCGCTCCTTGAGATCGCCAAGCGGCTTGAAGAGGTGGCCCTCACCGACCCCTACTTCATCGACAAGAACCTGTACCCCAACGTCGACTTCTACAGCGGCATCGTCTTGAGGGCCATGGGCATCCCCACCGAGATGTTCACCGTGATGTTCGCCATCGGCCGTCTGCCCGGATGGATCTCCCAGTGGAAAGAAGGGGCCGATGACCCCAACTGGAAGATCAGCAGGCCCCGACAGGTCTACACCGGCAACACCCTCACCGACTACGTTCCTATCGGCCAGCGTTAAAACACTGCCCCTGCCGTCCCGGCAGGGGCATTTTCAAGCACCCCCTGCACCTGCCCAGCTCTTTGCTTAAATACTCATCTAACATCTCTTCATTATTAGGTTGACCCCTTCCACCACAATCCGATATACAGCCGCCTTGGTTTACGTTTTCATAGTTCAATCCACTGGCCCGAATCCGGCCCGTGTATTTTCGGTGACCTCGCACAACGTCACACAGGCGACATCATCACGCCACGCAGTGTGATACGTCTTTTAAGCAAACAAGCTGTTGCAGCGAGACCCTTTTAACACCGACATATTACAAATAATTTCATTCTATCCATAGCCGAGGAAGCATCCGTGTATTTTAGAAACTACAGTGCCACCACCCACTTTGAATTGATGGTCCGCCTTATTCGGGCCTTTGATTCCGGAAACTTTTCAGAGAATGTTCACCGAATCCCCGTGGAGATGCGGCCCAGGGGTGGAAAACACACCCGCTGCTGTGTCTACCGGGATCGAGCCATCCTGAAGTACCGCCTCATGGCCCTTCTGGGCTTCGGTATCGAAGATGAAGAGGACGAGCTGGTACCCCTGTCACGATACGCCGAGATAAGCCTCACACGCGAGACCACCCCCGACCCGGTCCTGACTGTCATCGACGAAGCCTGCAACGGCTGCGTACGCACCCGGTATGAAGCCACCAATGCCTGCAGGGGCTGCCTGACCCAGGCCTGTGTGGATGTCTGCCCCAAGGATGCCGTGGAGCTGGTCAACGGAAAATCGGTCATCAACCCGGACCGATGCATCCAGTGCGGCAAATGCATGGATGTGTGTCCCTACCATGCCATTGTCCACATCCCCATCCCCTGTGAGGAGTCCTGCCCCACAGGCGCCATCTCCAAGATGAGCAACAGCAAGGAGACCATCGATTACGAGAAATGCATTTTCTGCGGAAAATGCCTGGCTGCCTGCCCGTTCAACGCCATTTTGGAACGCTCCCAACTTGTGGATGTAATCCGGGAAATAAGCCGGGGCAAGATCGTCACCGCACTGGTGGCCCCCGCCATTGTAGGCGAAACACCCTCCACCATGGGCCAGCTGGTGGGCGCCCTGAAGAGCGTCGGTTTCTCCCATGTCATTGAGGTGGCAGCAGGCGCGGACAAAACAGCCGCCCATGAAGCAGACGAGTTTGTGGAGCGCATGGAAGAAGGATCCCCCTTCATGACCTCCTCCTGCTGCCCCGCCTACACAGAGTTTGTGGAGAAGCACCTGCCCGAGATGAAAGAGTTTGTCTCAGACACCCGCACCCCCATGCACTACACAGCACAAACAGCAAAAGAGGATGCTCCGGAAGCCGTCACGGTGTTCATCGGCCCCTGCGTGGCCAAGCGGCAAGAGGCCACAGCAGATCCATACGTGGACCACGTCCTCACCTTTCGCGAGCTGCGCGCCCTCTTCGCAGCGCGGGATATCGAAATCTCCCAGTGCGATGAGACCTCGTTTGACCTCGCGGGTCTGGCCGAAGGACGCGGCTTTCCTGTCTCAGGCGGTGTTACCGACGGCGTCAAAGCCTACATCGGGGACCGCGCCCCCATTGACCCCATCGGCATTGACGGGCTGGACAAACGCTCGGTGAAAAAACTGAAAGCCTATGTCAAAAAATGCCCGGGTAATTTTGTGGAGATCATGGGGTGCACGGGCGGCTGCATTGCAGGGCCCTCAGGTGTGGTTCCCGAAAAGAAAGCAGGAAGAAAGCTTCAGGCGTTTTTGAAGGAGAGCCCCCGGGGAGTGGAAAAATAAACAAAAGCCTCCGGCGGCGAGGGTGGCGAAGCCACGTTAGGCAAAAGCACCTCGAACGCAGCTTGCGTAAGAGCCTTGCCCCCTCGTTCTTCGGGCAAGGCTCTCACGCCTTTCGGCCAACATGAATCGGGTTGATAACACACCAAAAACAGGATATTCATACAGACAGGGGTTTGTTTTAACAACGTGGCGCTTCACCATGCGATTGCCACCGCGACACCTTGTCAATCAGCACACGCCGCCACACCATCATTCGCCGGCTTCCCCTGCCCGAGCCCCATCGCACCGCCACAAGCCATGTCCATAACCCGATACGCGACATATCGGATTCTCATCATGCCTGTCTCCACAACCCCCGATAAAAATGGGGTCCCCCTGGTTGACCCGCTTCAATTTAAAACAGGGGGCGTCCTTCTCTTTTCTGCGATGCTCCTGGTGCGCTGCACCGTCACCCAGGGTATACAGGCCATCCACCTTGTTACAGCCCTGGGCGCCCTGGCCCTTCTGTTTGTCCTCTCCGTAAAAGAGACCCATTCGGCAAGTGCCCGCCTTTACCGGCTCACAGCAACCCTTGGATCAGGGTTCTGGGTCTTCTCCATGTTAAGGTTCACAGGTTTTCTTCCCTGGCCCCTCGGCCACTCCGCGACCTTCGAGATTCAGCTGCAACGCCTCTACGCGCACCTCACCCTGACGCTGCTTGTTCTGGTCCCGCTCATTGTCTTACTCAGTGCTACAAAGGTTCCCCACCGCATTCATGCAGGCCGCCCATACCGTTCCGGCTTTACCATGGCCCTTTTGTACGGCGCGCCCCTTGCCGCCATGTGGGGACTGGCCCTCTCCTACGCCTTCTTCTCTCCGGCCCTTGTCCAGGATCTGAGCGGACTGTTTCTTCTCACGGCCGCAGCCAAAGCATGCCTCACGGGATTTACAGAAGAGGTGTGTTATCGGGGGGTGATTCAACCCTCTGCAGAACGGGTCTTTGGCATGTGGGGAGGGATTGGGTTTCAGGCGTGCCTCTACACACTCTTCCACCTCTTTCTCGGCCCGCGACAGATCGCACTTCTGCCCTATATGGCCGCGTTCCTCGCAGCCGGCGTTCTCTTCGGATGGGTAAGTCGGCGAACAGGAGGCCTCGAATGGAACATCTCCATCAACACCGCCCTGCACCTCATCATTGAGTGGGGACGTTTGGGGTGATCAAAACTCCTGTGAACTCTAAAGGCCTCCGGCGGCCCTGCCGGGGGCCAAACCTTTGAAAAGTTTGACAAACAGGTGTTAAATATTATTCTTGAACGAATTCCGTTTTAAAGGCGGATGTGACTTGACCCGAGGAACGAGGGGCAAATCGCATCCACTATCAGCTTTCAAGGTGGCACACCTTGCCGCCGGAGGCTGCTTTTTGTGCGCAGAATAGCTACCACCACAGAAGACTAAGGCAGGGGCACAATCGCTTTGGCGATGAACCAGAGCAGGGGGATA
Organism: Desulfolunaceae bacterium; assembly: GCA_942491485.1. Taxonomy (GTDB): domain Bacteria; phylum Desulfobacterota; class Desulfobacteria; order Desulfobacterales; family Desulfolunaceae; genus Desulfoluna. Next base: position 713,154 of record CALOAX010000002.1, read on the forward strand.
AAGATGGCAGGCAGCATGTTGCCCACGCGGATTTTGGTGATGTTCAGCATGTTGAGGCCGATGGTAACGATGAGAAGGCCACCGACCGAGGTCATTTGGGCCACGACCTCCGGGGTGAGAAACTCCTTCATCACCGTGGCGGTGAGGGTGATGCTCCCCTGGTAGAGAAAGACAGCCACGGCGGAGAAAATCACACCGATCCCCATGGTGGTGGTAAAAACAACGGAGATAATGCCGTCCAGGATGGCTTTGGCGTAGAGGGTCTGGTGGTTTCCGGTGAGACCGCTTTCAAGGGACCCCACAATGGCCATGGAGCCCACGCAGAAGACAAGGCTTGCCGTGACGAACCCTTTCGCCAATGAGCCCTCCCCACCGGGGATTTTCGTCTCCAGCCACTCCCCTAAGCCTTGAAGCTTTCCTTCAATGTCAAGCCACTCCCCGAAAAGAGCCCCGATGACCAGTGAGAGAATGACCACAAGAAGGGCGTCCGAAGCAAAGGCTGCCTTAAGCCCCACAAGAACCACAGCCAGAGCCACGGCGTGAATCACTGTCTCTTTGTACTTTTCAGCGATCCCACCTTTAAACACAAGCCCAGTCAGGCTTCCGGCAACAATTGCGCACGCATTGACCACGGTTCCCAGCATCGTAACTCCCCTTTTGATATATCAAAACAAAACCCGTTTCTCATATCACAGATAGGATTGGCCTCCAAAGCACCAAATGAGCGCGGACCGATTCTCCTTACCATTGCGTCCCAAAAAGCAGCCTCCGGCGGCCCTGCCGGGGACCAAACTTTTGAAAAGTTTGACAAACAGGCTTTTAGGTCGATTTCGATTCATTCGAAGATGTTGATTTGACGACTGGATGTATATTAACGGCAACCGGAACGTTTTTGTGGAGATTTTATCAAAAAGAGATCCGCCGGATTTATTCCGGGCAACGTCAAGCGGATTTCAGTCATTTCCATGATCTGAGTCGGGCATTAACCACAAAGATCACGAAGCCCCTTCAGGCAGCACGAAGAAGGGTTAAAAACCTAAGCAGTTGTTCACGGGTGAAGCCCATCAGCGAATGTGACACCCCGAGGAACGAGGGTTGGAGCATTCGCAACCCGCTTTCAAGGTGGCACACCTTGCCGCCGGAGGCACATTCCTAAGCGGATAACACATGCCACAGGAGTCTTGTCAACCGGGCAGATACCCTTCGGGCGGGTGCTTCACGCGCAGACGTTTGGGAAGTTTTCCGTGGTAACTCGCTGAGAAAAACGCCAGAGCCTCGGAGAGAAAGGCATCCGCCCCTTCCGCAGCTTTTCGTTCCAACCGTGGCAAGGTCTCATCAAGTTGCGCAAAGACCTGCTCACGTTTGCGGGTGCCGATGTACTCATAGAGTTCAATAAGATAGGTATGGCTCATCAGACCGCCTCCCCATAATCATGAAAATGCATATCGTACTTTTCAGAGACAACCCCTTTCATGAGGGCCAGTTCATTCAGTATGCCTTGATAGAACGCTTTCTCTTCAGCGGACCGTGCTTCATTCAGCCCTGTTTCCGCCTCCTTTTTTTTTCTGACAATAAACCTGTGGATTTCTACAAGGTAAGCATTCGGCATCATTTTCTCCTTATTTCATACGCCCCTGTCAAACCGATCGTGTTTGGATAAAAGCGTTGACACGTCTGCGGGAACTCCATTAACTTGACTTTGGTGCTATGAAACACACACGCAAGGAACCCCCATGAAACTGTCCACCAAAAGCCGATACGGCGCGCGAATTCTGGTTGAACTGGCAAAACATTACGACACGGGCAAACCCCTGCAAGTCAGTGAAATTGCCCGCCTTCAGGATATCCCCATGAAATACCTGGAACAGCTGATTCGCCTGTTGCGATTGGCCGGGATCGTCAGAAGCGTCCGTGGCCCCAAGGGAGGGCATATTCTCAACGTGCCTCCGGAAGAAATCTCCCTGGGGCAGGTGGTACGCCTCTTTGAAGGCCAGGAAGAACTGGTGGAGTGCATCAGCACCCCCGACACCTGCATCAAAGCTCCGGGCTGTCGGTTCCGGCAGGCGTGGAAAGAGGCCACCGAAGCCCTTTACGCCAACCTCGATCAGGTGAAGATTTCCGATCTCACGGATCCCCACGAGTCCATGGATTAAAAAAGGCGGAGCAACATGCTCCGCCCTTTTCAATTGGAATCGCTGAGGCAAAGGCCCCTTCCTGATTTACTCGTTGTCGATCTCTTTCTCTTTGAGTTTTCCCAGTGCCTTGGTGAGTTCCACCACCACACCGAGTCCCTCTTTCATCTCATCGCTGAAACTCGCCATGGCAAGACCGGCAGGCCCGACCTTGGGCGCACTGTCCAGGTCCACCATGCCGGGCAGGGCCGCGGCGCGTGTGAGAAACTCCACAGCCTTGGGATCGGAGAGTGTCTTGGCAAGACCAATGAAGGCCACGATGCCGTCGATGATCTCTTCCGACTCTTCCGGGCCGTAGTTGGCAGCAATTTTCTCTCGAAAATCCACAAGCCAAATCTTCATAACGCGGAAAACACCCTTCTGATCCAGGGTGTCCAGATAGCTTATAAGCTTAGGCACCGTTGATTTCATGAGGGGTGCCATGTCCTTCATGAAGTCAATCAGGCTCTCGAACTGACGCAGGGCGAAGGTGAAGTTACGCGTGTTTCGCGCCACCATCGTCAGAAGGTCCAGCACATCTTCCGTCTGGAAGCTGGTCTCCACCTCCTGAAGTCCCTTGGTCACCAGGTGCGCCGCCTGTTTGCCCATGGGCGCAAGGTCCGCCATGAGCTCGGTGCGCGCCTTGTGCCCCTGGATGATGGGAGCGAGCTGCTCTTCCAGCCGATCCAACTTTTCAAGCTTTTGCAGTATCAATTCTTCGTTTGTCATGGCCCCTCCTATTTGTCGAATTTGGGCCAGAACTTACCTGCCATCGACATCTGCGGCTCTAAGGGCAGCTCTTTTCCGGTGAGAAGCAGGTTCCAGTAAACCCACTTGAACATCATCTTGCCCCAGTAGTTCATGTGGGATTCACCCACAAGGTCAAAGGGACCGATGGCCGGGAAGGGGTATTTGCCGGGAAGGGGCTCGGTCTTGTAGTTGAAGTCGAAGAGGAAGGCCTTGTCATACCCGGAGACGATAAAGCAAGTGGAGTGACCGTCAAAGGAATCCTTGGGCGCAAGGCCGTCGATCTCCCGAAGGATGTTCTCGGTCACAAGCTCCGCCTGGTAATGAGCCACAGATCCGGCTTTGGAGGTGGGCACGTTGGAGGCATCCCCCACGGCGTAGATATTGTCGTACTTCACGGACTTCAGGGTGTGATGATCGGTCAGGAGGTACCCCATGCCGTCACCGAGGCCGGATTCGTCGATGAAATCGGCACCGAGGTTGGGCATGGTGGAAACCATGATGTCGTAATCAGCTGTCTCACCGGACGGAGAGATTAGGCGCTTACCCACCGGGTCCACTTCGGCCAGGTCAAAGTTGGGCTTGACGAGGATGTTTTTCTCTTCGGCGGTCTTGGAGAGGACCTTGGTGGCGATGGGCTTGGTAAAGATACCGGTGTTGGGTGTCACCAGCTCGATCTCCACGTTGTCCCGGACGCCGGCCTCTCTGAAGTACCAGTCCGCAAGGAAGACGAACTCCATGGGAACCACAGGGCACTTGTGGGGCATCTCTGCGATGTTGAAAACAAGCTTACCCTTTTCAAATCGCTTCAGGCGCTTGAAGAGAGCCAGGGCTCCATCCAGGCTGAAGATGGTGTGCTCGTTTCCTTCGGGATCAGCCTTCCACTCCTCGAGGCCTTCGACCTCTCCGGGGGCAATATCGCAGCCGGTGGCAACGATGAGTATATCGTAGGGAAGCTTGCCGTTGGCTTTGGTCTCGGCGTAGTTCTGGTCCGGATTGATTCCAACAACCTCGTCCAGAAGAAATTCCACACCCTTGGGAATAAAATCGCGCTTGGGTTTCACGCAATCGTCACGGTTGTAGATGCCAAAGGGGATAAAGAGCCAGCCGGGCTGATAGTGGTGCTCTTCGTCGTTGTCCACTATCGTGATGTTCCATTCGTTGACGCTGAGATGTTTCCTCAGATGGGCTGCGGCCATAGTCCCGCCAGCCCCGGAACCAAGAATGACTATTTTTTTCATATGTTCCTCTGCTTTGTGGTTTTGCACCACCGCTGCGTCTTCGGCGTGCCACCTTTCTCCCGCTTAGTATACTAAGACGATATACATTAACACGATATAGAATCGCTGTATATAGATTGAGGTACTTACATTCCCCCAAACCCATTGTCAAGATTTTTCGGGACTTACAGAGCCACAAACAAAAAAAAACGCCATGATATTTCAGTATCATGGCGATCTCGCGGCTGATCATATTCGCTGATGGACCGTGCCTCCGGCGGCAAGGGTGGCGAAGCCACATTAGGCAAAAAACCTTGAAAGCAGGTTGCAAATGCGCTTTGCCCCTCGTTCCTCGGGACTAATCACATCCGCCTTTAATTCGCACACTACCAAAGGAGCATTTGTTCAAAACCTGTTTGTCAAACTTTTCAAAAGTTTGGCCCCCGGCAGGGCCGCCGGAGGCTTGTTTAAAAACAATGCCCGCCCTCAGCGGGAACGCAGCAGGGGCCTCACCCGCTTCATGATGGCGTGAACAAGGGAGTACCAGATAAGAAGGGCCATGTTGCGCGGATCAAGGGCGGGGCTCTTGATGCGGAAATGGTGCAGCATAAAAAGCATAAGGTCCTTGACCGTTGCTGGGCATCCGCCGATCTTCACCACCTTGCCCGCCTGAAACGTTCCCGAGACCCCGGCACACTTGCCGATGAGGGCCACGGTCTCCCCCGGGTGAACCACATCGCCCTGGTAATGCCCCATGACAATGGCACCGGGCTTGGCTTTTTTCATGCTCCCCTCGTTCTTTTTCTCCGAGGTTCCCAATACCCCTTTGATGGAGCAGATGCACCCGCCATCACAGATGTTTCCGGAGGCCGGATTGATCCCTTCATAAAACCGAATGGGCGTATCCAGCTCCTGGAGATCCTGAAAGGGAGAGACCACGCCTTTAAGACGTGCCGCCAGCTCCTCCACGGTTACATCCCCCGACACATCGACATCTGAGATGGAAAGGCTGCCGTACCCCCTGTCCGACGCTTCTTTGAGGTGCTTCACCTCTTCAGGGTCGTAACCGAGAATGTGGGAGGCCACCACATCCACGGCCAGGGGGTCATTGGAAATCAAAAGCGCCCCCAGGGGAACGGGCCACGGGCTCGATTCAAAGCCTTTGCCGATGATCACCGCATCGGTGACCACGAGATCGGGCATCCCCACCTCCAGAAGGTCCACAATCTTTTCGTGGAGCCTGTCGTCATGGTAGTGGAACCGCTCCTTGTGAGTCAGGATCCCGACATTAAGCTTCAAGGCATTGGTAAGGTCCGTAACGATGTGGTACTTGAGCTTGGGCATCCACACCTTGAAATCCGCTTCGTGAATAGAGCGTGCCACCTCCATGGTGGTGTGCCACTTGGCCTTTTCAAGGGACCGTTTAAAGGTCTTCTCCTCACTGAAATCCACCAGGGGTACCCCTGCCCGCTTCGCGGCATCCGCCATGCCCGACTCGGCAAAAAACATCCGACTGGGGATGCCGATCCCTCCGGACTCACCGATGGTGATACTCTCCGCGCCCCTCTGATGTTTAAGCACCTTCACCATGGCCTCCACCATCCTGGGCTCGGTGTAGCTGTGATGGATATACTCTTTGTTTGCCGTCACCACGTTGGGCTTGATGAGAACGCGCCCCCGGGGGCGCATCGCCAACGCCTCCATGCCCTCGCCAATCAACCGTTTCAGGGTCTCCTGATCGTACGCATCGCACCGCCTGATGATCACCTTCCGTTTCGTCATGGCCCATCCCCCTTCGCACGGTAAACACCCATTTTATAACTACATACCCGATACCCGGATTTTGGTTTATGTTCAAGCACATTGTTCTTTTTGCACAAATAGAAAGCCTGAGAAAGCATGCCTCCGGCGGCGAGGTGGGGGCACCTCGAAACCCTATGGCGAATGCTATAAGGGTGTCGGTGTATGTTGCACCTCGCGTCCGCATTCGCGTGGCGTGTGACATCACTCAACAATCGTCACAAGAGCATGAGATACCGGAGCTCCAGTATCGGATCATGCGTTGACTTTCACCGAATTTACACCAGCAACCAACCTTCAGAGTGGTTCACCTTGCTACTGGGAACAAGCCTTTGAAAAGTTCAAAAGAAGACACCAGAGATTTAGTCGAAATACTCTGCGAATGATCACGACCCGAGGAACAAGGGGTGGGGTCATTCGCAACCTGGGGTCCAGGGGATCATCCCCTGGCCGCCGGAGGCATTCTCTTCATCTTTTTTCATGGCCCTCCTTTTTTTGGCGTGCCTTGACGAACCCGATCCATTTCAGTACATTGACACACATCTTTTTTATGGGGATGGAGTTCCCCTGCGCCCGGCTCATTCTCTGCCGGAACAAACCGCCTTTGTGCTGATGACGCCTGCCAACGGAACCGGTGTGTCCCGTGGCGGGCAGCCACTCAGCAAGCCCGCCGTGCAGCGGGTTTTTTTATTTGCCAGACGTCCCACAGGCCTGGCCGCCCTACCCGGCAGAACCTGCCGGTCGCTATCGGAGATTTGACCCAATGATCCTCTACCAGAAGCTCCTCTGCATAGCTGCAGCCGGAGCCCTTGGAACCTTGTCCAGGTACGGCCTGGCAGGACTCGTTCAACGCGTAGCCGGAAGTGGTTTCCCCTGGGGAACGGCGAGCGTCAATGTCATCGGCTGCTTTCTTTTCGGACTGGTCTGGACCTTAAGTGCGGAGCGCATGGCCATCAGTGCCGAAGCGCGCACCATCATCCTCACCGGGTTCATGGGGGCCTTCACCACCTTTTCCACTTTTATCTCAGAGACCGGCCAACTGGCAGGTGGGGCCCAATGGTGGGTCGCTTTGGGAAACGTGACCCTTCAGATAACAGCAGGGCTGACCCTCTTCTTTGTGGGTGCCACCCTGGCCCGGTGGCTGTGATCCACACGAAGCAGCGCTATTCCCCCCCACAACAGAGACCAGGCCACACGGACGGCACATCGGACTGACACCCTTACCATGCTTTCATCAGGAGATGATCATGCCCATAACAAATGATGCACAGCGCCTGAGGATCTACATCGGCGACCAGGCCCGTCACAAGGGGGTCCCCCTGTATCAATGGATTGTTGAAGAGGCGAGAAAAAGAAAAATGGCGGGAGCCACGGTGTTCAGAGGAAATATGGGGTTTGGAGCCAGCAGCCACATCCACACCGACAAGATCCTCAGACTCTCAGAAGATCTTCCTGTGGTGGTTGAGATTGTGGATCGCCCTGAACTCATTAAGGCCTTGCTATCCGATTTGGACACCGTGCTGAAAAAGGGAATGGTCACCCTTGAGTCCATTCAGGTACTGGCTTACAGGGACGGGACCCCCCAGTAAATATAATTCAGCAGATGAAGACGGCCTCCGACGGCAAAGTGTGGCACCTTGAAAGCAGGTTGCCCACCGTTATTTTAAACACATACCCCAAACAGGGCCGCCGGGGGCGTAAGCTGACCAGCCAGAACCACGAAGGAAAAGGGGGATCTCATGCTTCCGGATCTCCACATGACGCCCCCCTTTCACGTTTGCGCATGGTAAGGTTCAAATCCGCCTCGCGGATGAGGATCTCTGAAGTCACCCCCTGGCTTGGAAACAGGCTTACCCCAACACTCGCGCCAATGGAAACGCTCTCCAGGCCGCTCACTGAATAAGGTTTCTTTAAGGCCTGAACCATCTCTTCCGCCTTCGCCTCCACTTCATCACCCGCCTCAACACTTTCAAGGACCACCACAAATTCATCCCCCGCCATCCTGAACACCAGCTCAACCCCCTGCATCATCTCTTCCAGGCGCCTCGCCGCCTCCCTTAACACAAGGTCTCCGGCTTTGTGTCCGTATGTTTCATTGATGGGTTTAAACCGATCAAGGTCAATATAGAACAGGGCAAAGGACTCATCTTTATAAAGATTCGTGGTGATCATCTGCTTGATGTACGCATCAAAATAGCGAATATTGGGAAGGCCTGTGATGGGGTCGTGGTGCGCCAGGTAACGGATACGGCTCAAGGACGTGAAAAGGGCAAACAACATACCGGTGATAACCAAAACAACCGCCAAGCAGACCACCCGCACCACCGCCTCGGTGTGAAAGGTCGAACTCGTTCTGTAGGGTGCCGCCGCCAGGACCCAGGAGCCAACCGGAAGGGTAATGGGCAGCTGAACGGCGTCGCGATCAGAGAAAAGGGTAGGGTCCCCGTAGAAAACCTCACCTCGCAATCCCATGCCGTCTTTTCCCCTCAGGGCATACCGGTAAAGACTGGCATCCATGAGGCCGCTGGCCGCATAGAGGGAGTCCACATCCATCACCATACTGGCAAGCCCCCAGTAAGAGCTCTCCTTGTCACTTAAAAAAATAGGGCTCCGGCTGATCATGCCCCGACCTCCCTGAACCAGATTCACCGGTCCCGCCACAACCGTTCGTCGGGTTTCAATGGCACGGATCACCGCGGGGCGTTGAGCCGGGTTGTCCATGTAGCGAAGCCCCAAAGCCGCTTCGTTTCCTGCAAGGGGGTACATGTGGGTGATGATATTGGCCTTAGCCAGGGCGATGTTGCGAATATGGGGGGTGCGGCGTATCAGAAGCCGGGCAATGGATGAAAAGGTCTCCTGGCTCACGTCAGAATTAGAGGCAACGTAGATCACCAGCCCCAGGGTGAGGTTCAGGGTCGTGTTGATTTCCGACTCCAGAAGCGTGCGCACCCGCCCGGCCTCCTTAACCACGGCCTCCTTTTCACGGGCGAGCCTCCTGCCCTTTCCAAGGTAGAGCAGGTACTCGCTTCCGGCAGCAAGCAGCAGAAAAAAAAGCAGGGGAACACCTGCGATAAATATACGGCTGTCTGTGAATCGTTTCACTACGCCTCCCATATGATGGGTGCAATCGCCATATTGGGGATCGATATCCTGAATTTACCACTGAATAAATTGAAGGAGAGAAGAGGGACTAAGAGTGCATCTGTAACTCTGAATTCTTAAAAGCCAGTTGCATGATAGAAATTGAACGACCGATCGAGGCGAGGGTAGATGCTTTCTCAATATATCTCTTTGATATCTGGATGACAAGGAAAGGGCTGTCACATGCAGAAAGCAACCATTTGAAACGACCCTCCGGTGTCGCTGCCGGAGGCATAGCGTTGCATTATGCATCTGTGGGATGTGCCGTACGGGTTCGGGCTGTTGGTTCAGCCGGCACGACTGAGACCATGGGTCAAAAACGTCAGGCCAGCCGTATATCAAGCATTGCAGAGCGCCAAATGCCGTGCGAGCGCCCACGCGTGGTGCTGCAAAAAGCAACCCCCGTATCTCCCAGTGCTTCCTGAAGGGGGATGAAAGCAAAGGAACAGGACGCCATAAGACATCAGCATCTGGTGCCATGATCATTTAAGGGGGGGATCTTCTCTTCACGCAGGCGCCACCCTACACCGCTTCGGCGCAGAGACAGGCAGTCCGGATATAGGAAACCACGGCATCGATGGCCGAGGTCTCTGCGTGGCAATACAGGGTGCGGCTGTCCCGTTCCTGCCTGAGAAGCCCCACGGACACAAGCCGCGAAATATGGTGGGACAAGGTTGAGGGAGGAACCCCCAGGGCTTTTTGGACCTGCCCCACAGGAACCCCTTCCGAGCCTTCATTCACAAGGTACCGGATAATTGCAAGCCGCGTTCCATTCCCCAACTCTGCCAACCGTTTGACTGCCACTTCATGTTCTGTTTTCACGTTGAGTTTCATACCGCCCCCGTCTGAATTTTCACCATCTTGTTGTGCCATCGATTCACTGCCTGAACACATCACCCTCCGAAAACAATGGGGTAGGTAGCCCCCCCTTCCGGAAAAACTGCGATCGTGGCCTTATGGCCGATCTTCTTAACCCCCTTACGAATGACCTCCCCGGTTTCTGCACAGTGGTCAAAATAGAAGAGACGCTCTGTCTCCTCCACCGTCAGAGAGGGAACATAAAGAAAGAGGTCGTGGGCACGAATCAACTGGAGAATATAATAGTAAAGAAATGTTTCCTCAGCGTTCAGGCCCTTTTTGATAACCTTCAAAAGAGCAAACACATGCTTGGGACCGATAATCCGAAGCAACCCCTTGATAAAAAACAGGGGCAGCCGCATCTTGTCGGGCAGGGGCAAATCGTCCATCCCCCTGTCTGCCTTTAAAAACCCCATGACCGCACCCCCCGTTTTCAACGCAGGGAGAGCGTTACCCACACACTTCATGGACTGCTTGAAATTGATGTCCATGGGGTAGGAGTTTACAATGATGCCATCCACCTGCTCAGGCAGATGTCGTCCCTGGGCTTTGCGTGTGTAATCAACACCCTGCCGGTGAGCCTCGATGGGGTCCCCGGCAAAGGCAGCCATCACCTGCCCGCCATGATCAATCACCACGTTGATGCAGAAGATGTCGGCTGAGATCATCCCTGCCACCTCTTCAAAGTCGAGCCGGAAATTGTTCTGCCGGGGCTCCATCCCCACCCGATTGAACGTCTCTGGCGGATCGGTGAGAAGCTGGTGGTGAACACCGATGGTATCGGCGGCGGCCACTCCGGGCAGGATGTTCTTCATGCCACCCCCGAAGCCCGCCATCAGGTGTGGTTCGATGAGCCCCATGAGAACAATGAGTTCGGCGTCTTCCAGGTGGCTGTTCAGAGCGACCGGTGTCCCCCGTGTGGTGGTTCCAAAAGCACAGTTCTTGCCCGCATCAAAGGCATCGTGGTTTTCCCAACGAAGCCGAGAGAGGTTCTGTCCTCCCACCTTGGCGGCCATCTCCTCTTTTGTCATGGGAGTATGGATGCCCAGAGCGGGAATCAGCAGAACCCGGGAGAGATCCCCACAGGCTGCCTCCAGTTTATCAAGCACCATGCTGAAATACTTAAACACAGGGGTGGGCCGGGTGTTGTCATCTACAATGATGACCACGTTCTTACCAACCAGGTTCATCCTGGAGATGGGGTCAAGCCCCACAGGGTTCTCCACGGCGCTGGTGACAATGGCAAGTTCGGATCTCGCATCCGACGCCAGCACATGCCCGCGCTCGGGATAAACCATATTCCAACCCGAGGGAACCCTTACCTTCAGTTCCCCTTCGCCCCAGGGCAATACCACCTCTTGGGTCTGTGTCGGACGTTCCATCCCCATCCCCTATCCCGGATATTTCACGAGTCGGGTGCGGTTGTATGCAAGGCATCAGAGCTGCAGATGGTGTGGTTTACCTCAAAGCTCGGATAACGCAGCAGGTGGGTGCACCCGGCTCGCCCGGAGGGAGAGAAAATCAATCAAAAAAACCGTGGATTACATTGTGTGTTTTTGAAACAACCAACCACTTCTCAATACACTGTAATCACGAGACATAATTTTCAACCTGATCGTTTTCTCATGAACTATCCGGACGAGCACCATTGACGCTAACTGGCCTGTTCGATATCACCAGGCGCCCGTCATAACTATGTTATGGATCAAATATCAATGTTCACACGATGTGTGGATCAATTTTCTGTTTGATAATAAACGGAAGGTTATTCAGCACAATCAAAACCGGAGTGTCGCCCAAACAATCTCCGGCATCAAACAACAGCTCCCATATGGAAGTTATTATTTTTTACCACTAAGTCAATTATAGAACAATGAACTTTTTATTCAACAGTTCATTCAAAAAAAATGAATTCAATTACCGGATATCCGCCGGGTATAAAATGGACAGCATGGCCTGGTACTCTTTGGAATGCGGCACCAGTGTTGCGTCCCCTTCCCTCACACGCCTGGATAGTTCCCCAAGGGACGCCCACCTCACGTCGGCCACCTCTTCCGCCTGAAGGATGAGGGAGTCCAATAAAATCTCACGATGAAGGGTGTAGATATCAACCCACTCCCGGTCAATATACCGTCCCTCATTCAGGACCGCCTCCCTGGCAATGGAGGTCACGTAATGAAGAGCCCCTGCATCCACGGTGATGCCCAGCTCTTCGAAAAGCTCTTTTTCGGCCGCTTCGAGGGACGTCTCCCCAAAACTGATGTGCCCGGCTGCAGAGATATCCCAGAGGCCGGGATAATTCTCCTTGGACTCCACACGCCTCTGAAGCAGGACCTCCCTGTTACCATTCACCACCCAGATATGGACCGTGCGATGCCAGAGCCCGTCCCGGTGAACCACATGCCGAGACACGGAGCGCCCCGTGGGCACCCCGTCGGAACTCACTTCTTCAATCATCTCGCTCATACGTCATCTTCCTGCCGAGTTTAACCTGTTTGGCTTTGGCGATGTTTCCCGCGATACCGGCCGAAGCCTTCAGGTCCTCCATGACGGACCTGCTCCCTTCATCCAGGGGAAGCCCTGCCTCAACGAGTGTCGACACAAGGTCCCGGCAGGTTCCCGCCACAGATTTGAAGTGAAGCAGGAGGGCCGTGGATTCGTCCGCTGCCTCGACAGATGAATCCGCCGTCAGCCGTGCGCTCTCCCTGGCCACCAGCTCAAGGGCTGCAATGTGTGAGGCCAGGGCCCCCAGGGTCTCGCACACCATATCATCGGAAGCATCGCCATGTTTCCCAATCCTCTTCAGCACAAAGCGCAGGGCCCCGGTGACACACCCCATCATCATGGCGTCCTCGTAGCGACGGAAAGGAAGGACCAACTCGGTATAAGCGGCACCGGGGCACCCGAGAACCGTCCCGGAGTCAAGGGGCACCTCTTCAAACCGGACGTTGCCGTGGAGAGCGGGCTTAAAAAAAGGAAGGGCCATGGCCTCGGACCGTTCCAGCCCTGGGGTATCTCCCCCAACAAGAAAAGCGCTGAACTCTTTTCTGCCGTTTTCCTCTGCCACCACGGCCACCACAACCATCAGACCTGCAAGGGGGCCATTGGAAATGTAGGCCTTCTCTCCGGTAAGGTGCCACCCTGCAGGCACTTTCTCGGCCCTGGTACGCAGCTTTTTAGGGTGGGCCCCGACCTTGGGTTCGGAGACGGCAAAGGCTGTGGGAAACTGCCCTTGGGCCATACGGGGAAGCCAGGTGGCCTTCTGCGGTTCACTTCCCAGAGCCCCCACCATAAAATGGGCCACCATCTGAGAGATCATCAGGGCAAGGGGAAGGCCAAGGTTCCCGGTTTCAAGGGTGAGAAGCCGCATTGTTTCAGAGATCTCCGGCCCGCCCCCTCCGATGCCTCCGTAGGCTTCCGGGATACCGACGCGGCAGAGCCCCGTCTCCCCGGCCACACGCCAGAGGCGATCAAACAGCTCCGTTTCACCCAGCTTTTCCTGCTCACCCCACACCAACGCCGCTTTTTCTGAAAAACATGCAATAGTCTCGTTCATCCAACCGTTCATAGTCCCCCTGATGCATACTGGCGGCTCCGATACCAGCGCGGAAGCCAAGGATTTATTCGGTATCACGGTTCCCTTCGAATCAATTCATTTCACATATGAAGCAGATGCAGAGTAACCACAATCCCTGCCCTTAGCAAGTCCCATCCCACACGACTGGCCACCACCCGTCCTTCACCGCCCACCCTTAACGCACACAGCCCCGCTTTCCCTTTGACGAGGTGAACTGTTCAGTATAAAATAAAAAATTCTCACAATTGGATAACTTACCTTCGCAGAGACCTGTCCCCAGCCACTGCGTCGGCTGGATTCCCAACAATGAACAGCCTGTCAGCCTCTTTTCATACCGTTTCTCAATGCCACCCGAAGATCCTGGCCAACAGAGGCCATCGTTAACAACTCGTCTGTCTCATTGATTGTTGGAACGTAACGAACCAGCACATGAAAGCCGGCCTCCGGCGGCAAGGTGTGCCACCCTGAACGCAAATCCGCCTTACAAGCGTCGCTCATGGAACGTCAACGCTTCAGCCCTGTTTGTTAAAGATATCGGACTTTAGCCCTGAACAGGGCAGCCGGAGGCAGAACTGAACAGTGCCAAAACCGACTGACATACCGGCCCCGAAACCAGCCTGACCGACACACCAGGTATGGCGTTCGTGCGCCGATCTTATATAAGTTTTCAGCAAGAACAGGCCACAAGGGTTTTCAATGGGTATTCGCTTAAAAACATGCCTTTCCATCTTTGTTGCTGTGGCGATCTCCATCGGTCTCTTCTACCAGGTGGCGGATCACGCCATCAACACGCGCTTCACAGCACTTGAAGAGCAACAGGCACGAAGCAGAATGCACGCCGTTCTCCGTTTTCTGGAAAGTGGCCGGGACGGCCTGCAACTGCTCACCGGTGACTGGAGCCTGTGGAACGACTCATACACGTTTATGAAGGATGGTAGCCCCGCATTCATTGAAAGCAACCTGATGAAAGAAACCTTCGCTGACAGCGGCCTTTCTTTCATTGGATTTTTCCCAGTCAAAGGGAGTGCCGTCTGGCAGGGGTATTATAATCATGCAACCGACGAAATGACGCCCCCTCTTAACTCGTTCTCCAAAATACTCGATAAACTGATGGAGAGCCTCAGACTTCGCGGTACCGGTTCTGAGATTCAGCCTGGTTTTTTTGTGAGCCAGGGGGCCTTTCATTTCATTGCTGCAAACCCCATTTTCAAAAGCGACGGGTCGGGCCCGTCCCGTGGCTGGCTCGTCATGGTACAGCAACTGGAAAAGAGCTTTTTCAACGAGCTGCTGGCCGAGAGTGCCATAAAGATAACCGTGACCACCCGTCCAGCGCACGGTGAACCCGGCGCCATTGTCGTTCACTTCACCGACAACCGGAAACAGTACGCCTGTGCGGGCACCCTCAATGATATCCTGGAACATCCCACCATTGAAGTCACCCTCACCGGCCCGTCAGAAATCTACATGGCAGGCAAGCGCCTTAAGGCCCTCACAGGAGTCGGTATCACCGTCACCGGTCTCCTGCTGGCCCTTCTCACTTACGCACTGATCCAGCGCACCCTTCTCAGACGTATCATTACCCTGAACTCCCAGGTAGCCCCGGTGGCAAAACCCAATGCCCCGGTTGAAAACGTCCTCATCCATGGCAAAGATGAACTTTCGAAACTGGCCGTGGATATCAATGGGGTCTTTAAGCGGATCATCGAAGAGGAGTGCCTTAACCGATCCATCCTCACATCACTCAATGTCGGGATCCTCATGATCGACGGGCAATCGGGAAAAATCCGGGACACAAACACCTGCATGGAAGAGATGGTGGGGAAAAAAGCGGATGCCCTGATGGGCCAATCTGCCGACGCCCTGTTCCACCCCTTGGCCGAGAACGAGCAAAACCTTCTTGCGCCTCATCAGGAAAAGGGGGTTCTCCAGGGAAACCCGCCACGTCAGGTGATCCGCACCAAAACAGCAACACGCTACCACGACGCCCCCATCCGAATTGAAACCTTCACCGACATCCAGGCCCTGGAAGCTGCGATGGAGGACGCAAAGCGATCCGAATCCCACTACCGGACCCTCTTCAAAAACTCCGCCACACCCAGTGTGCTGTTCTGTAAAAACGGGAACATCGCCAAACTCAACAGCGAATTCCAGCGGTACGCCGGCGCAAAAGCCCCCAAAGAGCTACTGGGACGGCACTGGTCCCACTTTGTCGACTCCGAGGATGAGGCGAGGCTGCAAGCCCGCTTAGAGGAAAAAAAGAACTCTGTCATCTCCTTTGACGACAACGTGGAGGTGAAGTTCCATGACCTGATGGGGGGCGTCCACACAGCCAAGGTACATATGACGACCCTCCCGGGAACGGAGGAACGAATCGTCTCCATGCTCGATATAACCCGCCAGAAAAAAGCGGAAGGGATGCTCAGACACCAAGCCTTTTATGACAGCCTCACCGGCCTGGCCAACCGGCGCCTTTTTATGGAAACCATGGAACACTCCATGAACCTGGCGAAACGCAGACAGCGAAGCCTCACCCTCCTCCTCATCGACATCGACGGTTTCAAGCACGTCAACGACACCTTAGGGCACCAGAGCGGCGACCTTCTACTCACCATGGTGGCAAAACGTTTCACAGACACTTTACGGAAAAGCGACACCATTGCACGCTTGGGCGGTGACGAATTCACCATTCTCGTGGAGGAGTGCTACAGCGCCCAGGAGCTGGTGCTGCTCCTTCAGAGAATTCAAGAGGCCTTCAAGCCGCCCTTTGAAATCGGCATGACCCAACTCCACATCACCCTCAGCATCGGGGTGGCCCGCTTCCCCGATGATGCCAAAGACTCCGAAACCCTGATCCGCAATGCCGATCTTGCCATGTACCGGGCAAAAAAAACCGGCAACGCGTACAACTTTTTCACACACCGCCTTGATAAGGAGGCCCGGCTTCGATTTGAAATGGAGCAGGACCTTCGAAAAGCCATGGACGAAACCCAGTTCGCCCTCTACCTCCAGCCCCGCGTTGGTTTGGATGGTAACAAACTCCTGGGCATGGAGGGACTCATCCGGTGGTGTCACCCCGTCAAGGGGATCTGCTCTCCATCCGAATTTATTCCCTGCGCGGAGATGAACGGCCTCATCGTCCCCATGGACCTCTGGGTCCTGAAAACAGGCTGCCGCCTCATCGCTGAATGGAACCTGAAAAGGGAGACCCCTCTTTTAATATCCCTCAATATTTCGGCATGGCATTTCCGGGACAACCATCTCCCCGCACGTGTAGCCCGTGTGCTTGAAGAGACAGGGTGTGCACCCCATTGGCTTGAGTTGGAGGTAACGGAGACTGCCCTCATGGAAAACCTTGCCGCCGCAGCCCCCCACCTGGAGAAACTCAGGAACATGGGCGTATCCATCGCCCTGGACGACTTCGGAACCGGCTACTCCTCACTCAACTACCTGAGAGAAATCCCGGTGGACACCCTGAAAATTGACCGCTCCTTCATCGCCGCTCTCAATGAAGAAGACTCCAAGGGTCTCTTTCTGGTGAAAACCATTGTGGACCTGGGAAAGACATTTAACATCCAGGTGGTGGCCGAAGGGGTGGAGGAACCGGAACAGATGCGCCTTCTCCAATCCATCGGCTGCCCCGTCGCCCAGGGGTTCCTCTGGTCCCCCCCCATGGCCCCTGCGGATTTCCCCCACCATCTTGATGTGTTCCCCCCTGAAAAAAAATAGCCGTAAGATCCCGCCAGCCATAGAGCAGAGTCCACCCCACAAGAGATGCGCAAAATTATTGGGAGGGGCAATCAAGGCATGGGACAGATAACCTGGGAAGAGAGGAATGATTCGGGAAGGAGCTTTGTTACAGAAATGAGAGAAAAAGGGGAAGGGGCTGACTCAAAACGATCGTCCCCGCAGGTGTGAGCAACCACAAAGGAAATCAGCATTCCAAGTGGTTTCATGGTCCGATTTTCAGGTAAAAACCATGAAGAGCACGCAACCTCTACAGGTCATCACGGGCACATCCCGTCAGCAAATGAGACCAGCTGAGGAACGATGGCTGAGAGCATTTGCGAACCCGCTTTCGAGGTGGCACACCTCGTTTTAAGCTGCATTCCAGATGGAGCGGGCACGGCAGGCAAGGGTGCCGTCATCTTTGAGCACGGCATGGTCATAGACATAAGGGGTAGCGGAAGGGCTGCCCACGGATCGGGCTTCGTCTCCAAAACGCAGCTCGCTCTTAAATTCAAGCTCAAGGGAGGTGAGGTGCCGGTTTAAAAGCATCTCCTCGGGAAGGGTTTCAAGAACCCACTCGGCGTATCGGACGTTGTTGACGTGGCTATTGGTGTCCAGGTCCCGAAATCCGGCGAGCCAGGGAATGCCCCCTTCCAGCCCGTCCATCGCTCCCAGCCGTTCCGGGATCAACCCCTCATGTTCCGCTCCCAACTCAGACTCCGGAAGCGCAACAGGCAGGGCCGAGGCGCGGACCATTCGCCGGGTGTCCCCATTTACCAGAGCCCAGGAACTCACTCCGGAGGCAAGAATCCGACCATCTTCCCCCAACGCCTTGTAAGCCCGGTAAAAGAGCAAGCGGTTCCCCCCGGCATGCCAGGTATTCACCGACACCTTTTCCCCTCGCATGGGCAATACTCCCATCGTCATTTTCATGCCTGTCATGGCCCAGAAAAGACCGTAATCAAGCACCCGATCAAAGACGCCGTCCACGGCATCGGAATGAAGCACCGCCCCTTCCTGAAAGTACCGAAGCATGGCCACCGGAAACATACGACCCGAAGGCCCGCAATCCCAGGAAGGGACCTGAAACTCTGTGGTAAAACGATTGTCGATCACACTCATCACGCGATTCTCCTCACCATGTCCCGAATCTTCCCCGATGCAACCGCCTCAAGAAACTGGTCTCCCAGCCTTCGCCCCATGGCCACACTCTTTTCCCAGAACGCCACGCGCTCGCCATCCCGCCCGGACAATCGGTCAAAATCACGGCGATCGGGAATCCGTCCAAAGGGAAGCTCGGCCACGAACGAAGACGAAGGCGAAAGCAGGAGCACATCGGAGAGAAGCGCCCCGTCCGCCATACGCTCGGGCCTGTTCTTGTCAAACCAGCCGAGGGTCACCTCACTGTAGAAGTGAGGGTAAAGCACAATCCCTTCCTCCCCCCTTAGAAAATCAAAGGCGGGGTGATAATGAAAAAGCCCACCGTCCCGATAGACACCCTCCGGTGCCCCGGGTATTTCTCGTATGCCGTCCATAACATAAGGAATGGACCCACTCCCCAGAAGCGCCTGTCTCAGGTTCTCAGGCGTCAAAGCCGCCATGCCCCCTGCAAACTCACCATTTTTCGAGAATGGCGGCACATCCCTGGGGTCATAAAACAGGGTAGGCCGGCACTGCTTGCGGAACAGGTCTCGGGAAATACGGTTTGCCCCCCAGGCCGCCACGAGTCCTGCGGCCATGGCCAGGGGGTGATCCAAAGCCAGGGGCCCCCGGCACCGAACAGCCGAAAGGTGAAGCCTGCAATACGGATGAGATAAAATTTCCTCCACCTTCCCCGGTCCGAGGTAGGCGTCCATGATCCGATCGGCTTCGTCCGCAACCTGCCGGGGCGTTGCCTTGCCTTCGTAATACTGATGAATGTACGCATGGGCCAGACGATCAAACCCCGCCACCGGGTCATCTTGGGCTGCCGCCGCAGACTTCCACGAGCCGATGGAGGTCCCGAACAGGTGCAAAGGCTTCTCCCGCCCTTCAAACCACTGCCCAAAAAGCGCCGACTCCAACCCGTGAAGCACCAACCATTTGGCAGCCCCGGAGGCCCCCACCACCATGGAGACATCGTCCGGAGACAACCCCTGAGACTGAATCCTCTCATACGCCCTGTGGCCCGCCAGAAACATCAAATCGCCTGCCATGTTTTCTCCTTTGTGTCCGGTAAAACAATGCCTCCGGCGGCCAGGTGGGGGCACCTGGAAACCTGATTGCCATTGCGCCTTACCCCTCGTTCCTCGGGGCAAGGCGCAATGGCGTTCGCCGCGGGCTGCGCCCGCCTCCAATGCTGGAGATAATGCAAAATAAGCCACAAGCATCAAAGGGCTGTGGATACGGTACATAACCTCTGGCCGAACGGGATTACGGTTAAGCAACTCATATCGTCCTCTCAGACTAAGAGAACGCAGCAGCCATTTCGGTGAGTTCCTCTTCAGGCATGACACCCATGCTCCCGAACTCCTCCATGGTAAACAGCACAAACTCCCCTTCGGACAAGGCACAGACGTCCCCTGCCTCATCCCGGATCTCGGCCACCACCCGTGCCTTCCGATCGCTGTTCCGCTCCTTGATGTAACCGCTGATGATCAAGGGGGTTTCGATTTTCACCGGTTTTTTAAACGACACGTTCATCCCCTTGGTGAGGATAAACCGCTGCGTGAGATGAATGGCGGTCCAGCTCATCATCTCATCAAGAATGGTGGAAAGGATCCCACCATGCACCAGGTTGCTCCACCCGCGGAACCGCTCTTTGACCGTCAGGCCCGAACGCAACTGCTCCCCGTTGGACTCAAAGGTCATCTGAAGGCCGTAGGGGTTCTCCCACCCACAGGCAAAACATTCCCGATCCACCCCCGCCAGGGGCTTCCATTGGGTCTCTGTCATTGTCTCTCTCCCATTACATTGTCAAAGCCATCAATCATTCATATCTTTCAGCCGATCCCTTCAAGAGACCGACAGAGTTGCGACACCGTATTCACAACCCGCCAAGGCTTATAAATACCGTAGCTATTCAGCTCAACATGATTGTTGAAAAGAAGCCTCCGGCGGCAAGGTGTGCCACCTTGAAAGCAGGTTGCGGATGCGCTTTGTCCCTCGTTCCTCGGGACAAATCACATCCGCCTTCAATTCGCGCACTACCTAAGAATCATTTTTTAAAACCTGTTTATCAAACTTTTCAAAAGGTTGCCCCCCGGCAGGGCCGCCGGAGGCACAAGCTGAATAGTTACTAAATACCTGTAAAAAATCTCTAGGTGTGGAGTCGACAAACGCCATTGCGATTTGCCCTGAGGAACGAAGGGCGAAGCGCGATGGCAATTAGCTTTCGAGGTGGCTCACCTCGTCGCCGGAGGCACGCTTTTACCGTCTTCTTTTCGCCTACGTTGCTTCTGCTCCAAGAATCTTCCTGGCAGCTTCGGTCATGTGGCGACAGTGGGCGTCGAAGGTTCCGGCCTCAATGTGGTAACGGGAAAAATAGTGGGAACCTTCGGACAGGGAGATCAAGGCCTCCGCCGATGCTGTGGGGTCATCCACACGAATCACCCCGGCTTCAGAGAGAAGGGCCATCTGATGAAGGAGGTACTTCCGGTAGTGCCCGTAGAGGTTGCGCACCCGGTCCATCACCGAGGGGTCCCTGTGGCTCAGGGCCAGAAAGGAGAAAACGACGGAGAAGCTTGCCGCATCGTGCCACTCCCGACTCCAGATCAAGGCCAGGAGCCGCTCCAGCCTTTCGGATGGCTCTCCCCCTTCTGGAAGTCTTGCAAACAGGGCGGCGTAGGTGTGAAGCACCTCGTCCACCAGCGCCATCACCATCTTCTCTTTGGAACCGAAGTAGTGAATGATGAGGCTCGCATGGACCTCCGCCTGCTTCGCCACCTTGGCCACTGAGGCATTCTCAAAGCCCTCGGCCTCGATCACCTCATAAAAGGCCTTTAAAATGGCCGGTTTTCTCTCTTCTGCGTTTTGTCTTTTTCGTCCTGCCATATCCATCCCTTGCGGTGGGTGCCGCATTGTTTCCGAGAACTTATTAATTGAACATTCATTTAATAAGGAGATATGCCCCATGTGTCAAGACCAATTCTCAGAGGAGGGGGAAATTCCGATGACGCGTGATTCCCAGCGCCCCTCATGAGAGACAACCACTTGAAAAATTGCAACTATTCAGCAATGCGTTCTATGGTCAAGGTGCATGGTAAAAGGGTGCATCCGGCGGCAAGGGTGGCAAAGCCACTTAAGCGAAAAGCCTTGAAAGCAGGTAGCGGATGCGCAGTGCCCCTCGTTCCTCGGGGCCAATCACATCCGCCTTTTAATTTGAGTGTAATCTTGAAACCAGGCTCACAATCTGCTTGGCAACCTTTTCAAACGGTTGCCCCCGGCAGAGCCGCCGGAGGCCATCTGGATCAGTCACCAAAACTGGTGCTGCTTCCGGTGTTGTTTTCAAAATGGACAAAATCGATAAGAAAAACCGCGCCAAGAAGCACGGCTTTCTGGGTGGCGGGGAGATCCTTTTCCAACTTCAGGCCAAAATTGTCGGCATCGGTCATGGCCTCTGTGAACAGCCCGCTCCACTTCTTGGTAATGACCCCGGCCTGCCCAAGGGCATTTTCAATCCTGAAGGTCCAGGGTTTAAAAAAAGGCCCTTTCAGCTCAAAGAGCGTGCGATCGTCCACGTCTTTGACCTCGTAGATCCGATTGAAAAAGGTAAATCGCTTCACCACCCTGCCCAGGACCATCTCATGGCCATTCATCACCGTGATTTCATGAAACATAAACCGAAAGGGACGCTTCACCCGCAACCGGATGTTGCGCTGCTCGTCTGAGAGAACAACCTCAAAGGGCCTGAGCTGCTTGAGGAAGTTCCGGGAGAGAAACCCCGTGTTCACCTCGGCAGCGTAAAGGGTCTGGCCACTCTGTAGCTTCACCACATAATTATTCTGGGTCTCAAACCCGGTAAAAGCCTCGAACATCTCTTTTTTCTGGGTAACCAGAACCTCTCTCGAAGATTCAAGCTCTTTCACTGTGTCATTCTCCTTTATCATGCGGCGATGCCTCCGGCGGCAAGGTGTGCCACCTTGAAAGCATATGGCCGATGCGCTTTGTTCCTCGTTCCTCGGCTCAAATCACATCGGCATTTTTTGTTAAATTGTCTGTTTGTTTTCCACCTATGCCCAAACCCGGTATGTGCAAGGTGTACATCGTCAGAAATGCAACCATTCCCAGCCAAACCCACACCCTGATATATCCCATGCCAGCCCCCTGGTACCAGAAATGCTATCGGCCGAAATCGCCAACCCCACCAACAAGACAACCCTCTGTTTTATAGCACTTTAGCAGCAAATCTTCCACAAATGGACCTTATTGCCCCCCAGGTTTGCGAATGCTTCAACCCTCGTTCCTCGGGTTGTCACATTCGCTAACGGGCTGCGCCCATGAAAAACCGCTGAGGTTTATAAACCGTCTTCGTGCAGCCCGAAGGGCGCTTCGTGATCTTCATGGTTTATGCCTGAGCCAGATCATGAAGGCGCCTCAAATCCACTTGACTTTGCCCGGAATAACTCCGGCCGCCAAGGTTTTCAGCTAAAGTGGCTTCGCCGCCGGAGGCATGCTCCAACCTCCATTTTCGCCATCAGCTGAAATGAACCGCCACCCAGATCGTCTCCCTGTCTTCAGGGGTCCACACCACCCGGTGCCTCGCGTGGGCGGGAATGAAGAGGTGGTCTCCTGTTTTGAGGTGCATCTCGTCCTTTCCCTCGAACTGGAGCCTAGCCTCCCCTTTGACCACCAGCACCCACTCCCGGGTCTCCTGATCGTACCAATCCCCTTCAGCCGATGCGTGCCCCTTGGACACAATCCGTTCAATGGTGACACTGTTTCCCGAAGCAAGAACAGTAAACAACTCTTCAGGAAGGTCTTCGGGAATATTATCGAACAATGACGTTGCTATCATGGGAACCTGTCCTCTCTTGCATGGGAAAATGTTTGCAGCAGGAGACCGCTGTGTTATGACCCCACCGGCAACGTGGCAGCAACTTGAAACCCTATGACGATTTCATAAACGTTGTCTTTATGAAATCGTTCACAGTGGAAGACATTCATGAAAAACAGAACCGATATTGCTGTTCAAAAATTCTTAGATGGATATAACTGCTCACAAGCCGTGTTTTTTTCGTTCTGTGATGATCTTAAGATTGAAAAAAATATCGCGCTAAAACTGGCAAGCGGTTTTGGAGCCGGTATGGGTCGAAAACAAGAGGTTTGCGGTGCAGTATCTGGCGGAATACTTGTTATCGGGTCAAAGTATGGCAGAGGTGACAATGAAGATCGCTCTGCAATGGAATTATCCTACAAAAAAACACAAATTTTAATGGATCGATTTACAGCGAAACATGGAACACTTTCTTGCAGACACTTACTGAACCAGTGTGAGTTAACAACCAAAGAAGGTCAATTGTATTTCAAGGAAAATGATCTTCTAAGAAAAAAATGTATTCCTTGTGTCAAAACCGTTGTCGAAACATTGGAAGAATTATTGTAAATTTGTGACCACTCAACACAATGTCGCCTCCGGAGGCCCTGCTGGAGTCCAAGCCGTCTGAAACGAAAGACAAACATGCACTGAATCCGATTTTGTTTCATTCGAAGATGTTGGTTTGCCGACTGGAATCGTCTTAGCAATCAACCGGACAGCTTTCGGGGCTCATTTCAACATGCGACCCGCAGGTGGCAACAAATTATTTCAACGAGTTAGCAAGTGACACACATGAACAGAAACACCGGAACCGACATGCTCTTTATCTACCCCCCTGCAGCCAAAATCAGTGAACCGCCGGCCGGCATCGCCCGGCTTACAGGAGCATTGAGGCACCATGGAATCTCCACAAAAGCTGTGGACATGAGCTTAGAAGGGTTCCAGTATCTTTTTGAACAGGACCTGACAGTCGAGGACCGTTGGAGCAGTCGGGCCGTGAACCGGCGCGACACCAACCGCAAGCTTCTCACCACCCAGTCAGGGTACGGGAACATTGATCGGTACCGCAATGCCGTCCTCGATATCAACAGGGTCTTAAAGGTGGCTTCAGAAGGGTATGATGCCATTGCCTCCATTGCCAACTACAAGAGCGAAAGCCTCTCACCCCTGAAGAGCGAGGACCTCGTCAAGGCTGCCGACACGCCCGAGTCCAACGTCTACTTCCCCTACTTTGAAAAGCGGCTCCAGGAGCTTGAGAAAGAGTGCGGGGGCCTCTCCACCGTCGGCATCTCCATGAACTACCTCAACCAGGCCCTCACCACCTTTGCCATGGTCGGGCACCTGAAAAAGGCTTACCCCCATGTGCGGATTGTCCTTGGGGGTGGCCTCGTCACCTCATGGATGCGGATGCCCGGGTGGGAAAACCCCTTCAAGGGCATGGTGGACCACATGATCGCCGGAGAAGGCGAGCTAGAGGTCCTGAAACTGTTCGGTATCACACCGGCCCAAAAGCATTACCTTCCGGACTACGATGATTTCAAGGCTCTCCCCTACCTCGCACCGGGCTTTATCCTCCCTTTTTGCGCCGCAGGGGGCTGCTGGTGGCGCAAGTGCACCTTCTGCCCGGAACGGGCTGAAAAGAACCCTTACACCCCTGTCTTCACCGATACCGCCGTGGACCAGCTCAACGCCCTTGTGGAGACCCTTAACCCCATGCTGGTCCACATCGTGGACAACTCCGTGGGGCCTGCCTTCTTAAGAAAGCTTATCGCCAGCGGATTCCGCACCCCCTGGTACGCCTTTGCCCGGGTCACCCCACACCTCACCGATGAGGACTACTGCCGCGCCTTGAAAGCCTCGGGATGCAAAATGCTCAAACTCGGCATCGAATCAGGGGACGCCGAGGTCCTCACGGAAATGAACAAAGGGGTGGAGCTGAACCTGGTGTCACAGGCCCTTAAAACCCTCCACAAGGTGGGCATCAAGACCTATGTCTACCTTCTCTTCGGAACCCCGTCCGAAACCGAAGCCGCTGCCCGAAAAACCATGGACTTTGTGGTGGATCACCACGAGATGATCGGTTTCTTAAACCTCTCCGTCTTCAACCTCCCCTACTTCGCCCCCGAGGCAAAAACCCTCGAAACCAGCACCTTCTACGACGGCGACCTCTCCCTCTACAGCGAGTTCAAACACCCCCTGGGCTGGAACAGGTCTCTCATCCGGCACTTCCTGGAAAAAGAGTTCAAGAAACACCCCCTCATCGCCCCCATCGTCCACGGCGACCCACCTGTCTTCAACTCCAATCATGCACCTTTTTTCCAGTAAAAAAGTTCATAATGGCCTCCGGCGGCAAGGTGGGGCACCTTGAAACCTTATGGCGAATGCATGAGCGTTATTGGGATGCCTACTTTTTCGGGGCATTCGCACGAAGGGTGACGTGGGGCTACTACCGCCGCAGGAGATGCCGCTTTCATTAATCATTAAGAAGCCCATGCCTTCGAAGCTTGTGACGTTTTTTTTTGCGCCAACAACCAGCACTGGAGGCGAGCGCAGTCCGCGGTGAACGCTCTTGTGCTTTTTCCCGAGGCACGAGGGACAAAGCGCAAGAGCAATCAGCTTTCGACCCGTCTACGCCTTTGAATCCACCATGGCAAGGGTGACTCCATCACCGTCCTGCAGACGATGAGCGCAGCGAATCGGATGCAACCTGGGGTCCAGGGGATCATCCCCTGGCCGCCGGAGGCGACGCTTTTCATTCCCTTTCCAGAAACCCATCTATATGCTTTTTGGCGGTGCGCCGGTCAAGGCCTGTTTTGCGGGCCACTTCGCCGATGTTGTGGCATTGGGTCCAGAGGTGGTGGCAATAGGCTTGAAGAAGCTCGGTGGCGGTGAGCTGGCCTTGGGCCATGGGTTGGGCAAAGTCGGGCATATCGAGATCGGGGGTGGTGGCATGGGTGGTGTAGCGGCGCTTGAGAAGGACACGCCGGACGCATTGGGCCAATTCCCGCACGTTACCTGGCCAGGGGTACCCCTGGCCGGGGTCTTTTCGAATCGTGGCGGTGACCATGGCGGCAAGGGCAGGGGCGGATTTTCCGAGGATGCGGGTCACGGTGAAATCCACGAGGGCCTGTAGTTCGTCGGGGGTCTCCTTCAGCCGGGTGCGGAGGGGCGGCATGACGATGAGGTCTGAGCAGAGTCGATAGAAGAGGTCTTCGCGCATGCGGCCATGGCTGATCAGCTCTTCTGCGGGCCGGTTGGTGGCGGCGATGATCCGTCCTGAAAACCGTTTTTCCCTTCGACTTCCCACGGGGCTGTAGGTGCGTTCTTCCAGCACCTTGAGGAGCTTGATCTGAAGGCCCGGGCTCACCTCCCCAATCTCATCGAGGAAAATGGCACCGTGGGGGCTGCACGATCCCAGGATCCCCTCGTGGTCTTTCACAGCACCGGTAAAGGCCCCTTTGATGTGACCAAAAAGCTCGGATTCCACCAGGGTTTCGGAGAACTGAGAGAGGTTGACGGAGACAAAAGAAGCGGTAAAGCTCTCGGCAAAGCTCTTTGTTCCGGGATCAAAGGGAATGAACCCTGAACGCCCGATGGCTTGAGCGGCACTCCCCTTGCCGGCCCCGGTCTCTCCGAGGAGCAGGGTGGAGAAATCTTCCATGCGGCTCACCAGCCATGACTCATACAAGTTGATGTCACTGGTGAAGACGTTGTTCCACAGGTCCTCACGCAGTGCCACCATGGAGGGGCTGTGGCCGGGAAGACCCCGGTCGATGAAATAAAACGCCCTTCGAACCTGAAAGCTCAAGGCGAAAAAGCGCAGGGCCTCTTCCCTGGAAAAACCCGCACGCTCCAAGGTGCCCAATGCCTCCCCGGCAAAGGGAACGGAAAGGGGCTTGGCACCCTCCGCCACCTGGGCGAGAATATGGGCGTCGAAGTCAGCCATGTGGCGATGAAAAAGGTCGAAAAGATAGGCGTACTTCAGAAGCTCCCGGTCACCCTCGGCATACCCGGTCAGCGCCCCCCGCCCCTCCTCTTTGAGCTTCGCCATCCGAGTGGCCACGTCCTCGATGGTCCGCACCAGGGGCTCCCCCTCGCCCCCGTCACCATAAAACCCCGCAATGCGCCTGTTAATGGCGTGCCGTTCCGCGCTGAAGGGGTTCGCCCGCACCGCATCCCGCACAAGTAAAAAGAATTGCCGCTCTTCTTCGGTCAGCCTGTGGATCATGGTTGCGTTCCTTTTTTGGTTAAAAAGCTGCCTTCTATAGCCAAGCCAACCACAGAAGAAAAGCCAAAAGCGTTGCCTCCGGCGGCGAGGTGAGCCACCTCGAAAGCGGGTTGCGGTTGCACTTGTCGCCTCGTTCCTCGGCTCCAATTGCAACCGCGTTCGCCGCGGGCTGCGCCCGCCTCCAATGCTGGAGATTTTTCAAATGTTACCACAAGCTTCGGAAAACTGTGGATACGTTGTCGTAACTCAAACGGAATCGGCTTCAACCTTGGTGAATTTGGAGCGCCGCACTCCCGTGCGGCATCTGCAGCAACAAGGAGCGATGCCATAACAGTGTTCGGCGAACCTGTAGCCGATGCTCTTCCAAAGAAGCCTTCGCCATTAGCCATTCGCCCTGTTTTATATCAAGCGAAGCGACTCCCCGACCTATAAGGGCCTCGCTGTAAAATAATTATACAGCGACCGTTACCGGGCGTTTTCACAATGCTGAACGTTCCAACGTTCATTTTTAAAGCCTACGGTGCTGGCCATACAGAACGTGTATAATTAAATAGTGGCGAGGCCCTAACCTATTGCCTATGACCTGACTTACCCGCCCATCTTTTGCCTATTATGTATACATCATTATCATAATATGTATAGCACCTTCAACGCACATCACACCCAAACAAACAACCACAACCCCACTTAACCCATGAAATTCAAGCCATTCCAACCCACCAACACCCTTTGGCACGCCTCTTGATATAAACAGAAACAGGAAAACACCCGGTGAAAAGCACCCCACTGTGGTATGCATAGAGTTCAATCAGGCACCCAAGGAGACACCGATGCAGAAAAACCAACACGCCCCCTCAAGCCTTCTGAAGACCCGGCGTTTCGCCCCCTTCTTCTGGACCCAGTTCGCAGGGGCCTTCAACGACAACCTCTTTAAAAACGTCCTTATGCTGCTCCTGGCCTTCAGGGCGGCTCAGCCCGGCCAGACCGACATTCTTATGAACCTTGCCGCAGGGCTCTTTATTCTTCCTTTCTTCCTCTTCTCCTCCCTTGCCGGACAGATCGCCGACAAGTATGAAAAAGGACGCCTGATCCGCATGGTCAAGATAGCGGAGATCGGCATCATGGGCGCAGGGGCCGCAGCTCTCATGATGGGAAGCACCGCATCCCTTCTCGCCCTCCTCTTTCTCATGGGCACGCAGTCCGCCTTCTTCGGCCCGGTAAAATACAGCATCATGCCCCAGCACCTGGAGGAATCTGAAATCATCGGCGGAAACGCCCTCGTCGAAATGGGCACCTTTGTGGCCATTCTCGCCGGTACCATCGTCGGGGGCATCCTGACCCAGGTACCCACCATCTTTCCCGCCATCGCCGTCATCGCCACCGCCATAGCCGGCTGGCTTGTCAGCCGAAAGATCCCCGAGGCCCCGGCCGCCAGTCCGAACCTCGTCATCAACTGGAACATCCTCAGCCAGACCGCCCGCACCTTAAGCTACGCAAAAAAAGAGAAGACCGTTTTCCTCTCCATCCTCGGTATCTCCTGGTTCTGGTTCCTTGGCGCCTGCTACGTCACCCAGATCCCCGCCTGGACAAAAAACGTCCTCCACAGCACCGAAGGGGTGGCCACCCTGCTCCTGGCCATGTTTTCCATTGGCATCGGTGCCGGATCCATGCTCTGCGAGTACCTCTCCGGTAAAAAGGTGGAGTACGGCCTTGTCCCCATCGGCTCCCTGGGCCTCAGCATCTTCGGCATCCATCTGGCCCTGAACGGTGCCCTGGCGGCCCCTGAAATGCCCCATTCCCTCTTCGGGTTCCTTGCGGCCAAGGGAAGCATACCGATTCTCATCGATCTTATCCTCATCGGCATCTTCGGCGGCCTTTACATCGTCCCCCTCTTTGCCATTGTCCAGACCCGCAGCGAGGAGAGCCACCGATCCCGCATCATCGCCGCCAACAACATCTTAAACGCCTTTTTCATGGTGGGTGCCGCCATTCTGGGTGCCGTCTTCCTCGGCCCTTTAGGCCTCTCCATCCCGGCCCTGTTCCTCACCATCACCCTCATGAACATCGCCGTGGCCGTTTACATCTACACCCTGGTCCCTGAGTTCACCATGCGCTGCCTCGTCTGGGTCATCACCCACCTCTTCTACCGCATCAACCACGAAAACCTGGAGAAGATCCCATCTGAAGGCCCTGCTGTCATCGTCTGCAACCACGTCAGCTACATGGACGCCCTCATCATCGGTAGCTGCTGCCGGCGCCCCGTGCGGTTCGTCATGGACAAAGGCATCTTCGGCATCCCGGTTCTCAACTTTATCTTCCGCACCGGCAAAACCATTCCCATCACCTCCAGGCGGAAAGATCCGGAGACGTATAACAATGCCTTCGACCGCATCGCCGAAGAGCTCGAAAACGGCGAGATCGTCTGCATCTTCCCCGAAGGCAAGCTCACCCGGGACGGTGATATCGACATCTTTAAAAGCGGCATCGAAAAGATCATCGAGCGCACCCCGGCACCTGTCATCCCCACCGCCCTCAAAGGCCTCTGGGGAAGCTTCTTCAGCCACAAAGACGGCACCGCCCTTGTCAAGCGCCCCAGGCGCCTCTACTCCAAAATCCACTTCACCGTGGGCGATGCCGTGGCACCGGAACACGCCACCGCCGATGGCCTGCACAGCCTGGTCCTGGACCTGAGGGGCGATCACGCTTAGAACTGAGAAAAAAACAAGCCTCCGGCGGCGAGGTGAGCCACCTCGAAAGCTTATTGCCGTTGCGTTTTAGCCCTCGTTCCTCAGGCCAATCACAACGGCTTTTCGGTTTACGCGCAATGGGTACAGCCCATAAACCCCAAATTTACGAATGCTCTCAGACCTCACTCCTCGGGCTGAGAGCATTCCCTGACAGGCTTCGCCCGTGATTAAGTTCAAGGCCGTAGGCCCCGTACCAGTCCACTTGGCGCCCCCATCCAATCACCTGTAACCTATCCCCCATGGCCCTCACCTCCTTCCCCCTAAGAACCAAGAACAACGAACAAATTTCAAATCCACTGGCAGAATCCCGCCAAATATGTTTTCTTAAGAGTATCGGAAGCAAATGAACCCCTCAGGCCGGTACAGTCCGGCAGAAAGGCCGTGCTTCCATAACCCATCAACAAAAAAGCACCCACGCATGATTGACAGTATAACCTGGGCGGGCATCATCTTCTGTATCTCACAGTCCGCCATCTTTTCAGGTCTCAACCTCGCCTTTTTCAGTGTCAGCAAAATCCGTCTGGAAATCGAAGCATCCCAGGGCAACAAACACGCCTCCCGGGTCATGAAGCTTCGCAAGGACTCCAACTTCCTGCTCACCACCATCCTCTGGGGCAACGTCAGCATCAACGTGCTGCTGGCCCTGTTGGCCAACTCCGTCATGACCGGCCTCACCGCCTTTCTCTTCTCGACGGTTCTCATCACATTTTTAGGGGAGATCATCCCCCAGGCTTATTTCTCCCGGCACGCCCTGAAAATGGCCTACTGGTTCACCCCCCTTCTGCGCCTCTACCAGGGCATCCTCTTCGTTGTGGCCAAGCCCACCGCCATCATGCTGGATCAGTGGCTCGGCAAGGAGTCCTTCCACTACATGCGTGAGCGCGATATGCAGCAGCTCATCACCATGCACATGAAGTCGGACCAGTCGGATATCGATGCCGTTGAAGGCAAAGGCGCCATTAACTTCCTGGCACTTGACGACATTCCCCTCTCCAAGGAAGGCGAATTCATCGACCCCCAGAGCGTTATTCACCTGCCCTTTAAAAACAACGCGCCCCTCTTCCCCGCATCGGGCACCTCAGAATTCGAAGCGCTCATCAACCAGATCGAGTCCTCGGGAAAAAAGTGGATCATCCTCATTGATGATATCGGGTACCCCAAGCTGGCCCTCAACTCGGACAGCTTTCTTCGAAGCGTCCTGTTCAACACCGGGCCCATCCACCCCATGGCCCACTGCCACCGCCCCATCATCACCACGGACGGTAACATACCCTTAGGGTCCGTGCTGCCCAAGCTGCAGGTCCACCCGGAACGTTCCGATGACGACGTCATCGACGACGACCTGATTATCCTGTGGGGAAAGACAAAAAAAGTGATCACCGGAGCCGACATCCTGGGACGGCTCTTGCGCGGCATCGTGGATCGTCCGAACATGTCGTAACGCAATCATTTTTTTTCAGTATTCAGCGTATGCCGTCCCCAACCACTCTGAATGAGGCAAACCTTGGCCTGCTCTATAAGGTGGTCGGTTTGCCGCCGACGGCTTTTTTTTGAGGGGGGAGGGAGGGGGAATCTGACTCGTTACGTTTTTTTACCCTTGAGGAGGAACCATGAGCCAGCAAGGACTTATCACAGCATTCATCTTGGACGGCAAGGGCGGTGGCCAGAGTGTAGGCTGGGACGGAATCCGAACCTGGAAGCCCGCGCAGGGAACGCTCTGGGTTCACCTCAACTACAAGGAAAAAGAAAGCTACAGATGGATTTTTGAAGAGAGCGGACTTCCCCTCATCGGTGCCGAGGCCCTGGTAAGCGAAGAGACGCGCCCCAGAACCACCGTGATAGGAAACGCAGCCCTGCTGGCCCTGAGGGGAGTCAATCTCAACCCCAATGCCGAGCCAGAAGACATGGTGGCCCTTCGAATCTGGGTCACGCCGGAACGAATCATCACCAGCCGTGAACGGTCATTGCAATCTGCAACCGACATTGCCCGACTTATTGAGGAGGGGGTGGGGCCGGGCTCCGCCGGTGATTTTCTCGTAGAGCTCATCAACCATCTTACGCTACGTATCGAGACGCCCATTGAGGAAGCCGAAGAGAAGGTCGATGAGCTCGAAGAGGATGTGGTGACCACCTCCAGCAAAGATATCCGATACACCATCCGAGATATCCGTCGTAGCGCCATCCTTCTCAGGCGCTACCTCGCACCCCAGCGGGAGGCTATGATAAAGCTCTCCACAGAAAAAATCCCCTGGTTCACCGACCTCCAACGCCTCCACCTTCGAGAAGCCACCGACAGCCTCATTCGCCACATCGAAGACCTGGATGCCGTCCGGGACAGGGCTGCCATCATCCAAGAGGAACTCATCAGCCGCAACTCAGAGCAGATGAACCAACGCATGTACGTGCTCTCCCTCGTCGCCGCCGTTTTTCTCCCCTTGGGATTTCTCACAGGACTTCTCGGGATCAATATTGGAGGCATCCCAGGTGCCGACAACCCATGGGCCTTCTTCATCTTTCTCCTTATAATCGCCGTAATCATCCTGCTTCAGCTTCTCTATTTCAAAAAGCGCAAATGGCTCTAATTCCACCATTCTGAAAAAGAGACCCCATGCCAGAAAACAAAAATCAAACCATGCGATTCGGCATCGTCGCCCTAATCCTCATCGGGGCCGTAACCGCACTCAACTTCAGCTTTGACGCCCTCTCCTGGAGAGAGGATTTCGGCCAGATGGTCTACGGAATCCTCATGCTCCTCTTTGCCAGTTCAGCCCTGGCGTTCGGAGACATGGGAGAAAAGATGAAACACCTTCTCATCTGGGCCATGATTTTTGTTGTGGGGATGATCGGATACAGCTACCGTCATGAGCTCTCCTCAGTGAAGGAGAAGGTCCTGGCGGAACTGATCCCGGGCAGGGGTGTCCAAAACGGGCTCAGTTCGGCACGGTTTCCGGTTTCCGACAACGGCCACTTCTATATCCGGGCAAGGGTGAACGGAAAAGCCATCCTCTTTCTTGCCGACACCGGGGCAACCAGCATCGTTCTCACGCCAAAAGACGCCATAAAGCTGGGATACAACCCATCCACACTCACCTTTGACCGCTTCTTCCAGACAGCCAACGGCATGGTCCGGGGCAGCTCGATAAGGCTGGACTCATTTCAGGTGGGTGACTTTCGATTGAGGGATATCGGCGCCTCGGTGAACGAAGCGGATATGGGGGAATCCCTCCTCGGCATGGCCTTCTTCGAAAAGCTGGAACGCTACGAGGTCAAAGGGGATGTGTTGACGTTGTATTGGTGAGAAGTTAAAGGCTAAAGGCTAAAGGCTAAAGGCTAAAGGCTAAAGGCTAAAGGCTAAAGGCTAAAGGCTAAAGGCTAAAGGCTAAAGGCTAAAGGCTAAAGGCTAAAGGCTAAAGGCTAAAGGCTAAAGGCTAAAGGCGTGTGACCATATTCAGAGCTATAGTCATTTCTGGTGTACAGCATATGGGGATAATGGCGTATCCTGTTGATTGATTCCCGCAAAGAATCCAACCAACAGGAGGAAATACGCCATGAGTCAACCTACCCTGAAAGCTGTTTCACAACCAGAAGAAAACGTAACTGACCCCTTAACAGAAATGCTCCGCCAAGGTGCCAGGAAGCTCATAGCCGAAGCCGTTGAGGCTGAACTTCACTCTATGCTTGAGAAGAGTTCAAACATACGACTGGATGACGGGCGAAAGGCGGTAGTCAGGAACGGTTACCTCCCCCATCGGACAATTCAGACCGGTATTGGAGACATTGAGGTTCGCGTACCCAAAGTGCGTGATCGAAGTGGTTCAGGTATCAAATTTAATAGTGGCCTGCTGCCACCTTACCTCAAGCGGGCCGCCAGCATAACAGAGCTTTTGCCGTGGCTCTATCTGAAAGGTATCTCTACGGGTGACAGCCAGGAAGCTCTGTCAGCGCTACTGGGAGAACAGGCGAAAGGATTATCCGCGAATACCATTAGTCGTTTGAAAAGCCAGTGGATTGAAGAACACCACTGCTGGTGCCGGCGAGACCTGAGTCAGAGTAAGTACGTATATTGGTGGGCCGATGGTGTTTACAGCAATGTCCGGATGGACAATCGCCTGTGCCTTCTTGTTATTGTTGGCGTCACCGAGCATGGCATAAAAGAACTGGTGGCCGTTGAAGACGGTTTTCGGGAGTCGGAGGCCAGTTGGTATGAATTGCTCGCAGGCCTGCGTTCTCGTGGTTTAACCGAAGACCCGAAGTTGGCCGTGGGTGATGGTGCTCTTGGATTCTGGAAGGCCCTTTCCAAATTCTATCCCGGCACAAAACATCAACGCTGCTGGGTGCACAAGACAGCCAACGTATTGAACAAGGTACCGAAGACCATTCAGCCAAAAATCAAAGCTGCCCTTCATGAAATTTGGATGGCAGAGACTCGTAAGGACGCTCAAAAGGCATTCGACGAGGCATTGTTTCGATTTGAGCCCAAATATCCGAGCGCAATGAAATGCCTGAAGAAAAGCAGGAAGGAACTTCTGGCATTTTACGATTTTCCTGCGGAACACTGGGTCCACATACGAACAACCAACCCAATTGAATCGACATTTGCTACGGTTCGGTTGCGAACGAACCGAACACGAAACTGTGGATCAAGAGAGACTACACTGTCGATGGTTTTTAAATTGTTGGAGTCAGCCCAGAAACGATGGAGACGAATCCAAGGTTTTCGTCTGCTGACATTGGTGGTAAACAACATCAAATTCAAAGACGGAGTCAAAGTGACGAATCAGTCAGCGGAGAATGCTGCTTAGACCCCGTACACCAGATTTGACAATAACTCCCATATTCAAGATTTGATGTAAAGCAAAAACAGACGTACAGCCCATCACCCCTGCCGATATTCACGGGCATAAGCCCGTCCGCGAATGTGATCAGCACGAGGAACGAGGGCTGGGAGCATTCGCCTCACGGGGTGCAGGGGATCATCCCCTGCCCGCCGGAGGCAAAAGACTGACCGAAATAAAGGAACCATCCATGCACATATACGGACTTCACGACGCAAAGCGAGTCATCAACACCATTCTCCCCCTGGCCAAGTTCATTATCGGATACATCGCCCTCACCCTCTTTCTCGACATCTTCTTCTCCGGAATGAGGGGCGGCAGTGACATGCAGGGCTCGATCGTGGTCCACTTTGCCCTCTCCACCTGCCTGAGCTATATCGTGATGTCCTTTTTTCTGGGGCGAATCATCGAGCGGACCTTCAATCTCAGGCCCTTGCCTGCCACGGGCCTGATCCGAAAGCACCTGCCCGGCTACCTCCTGGCAACCCTGATCCTCGTTCTCCTGGTCACCCCTGTCTTCCTTCTCTTTTCCGCCGTGTTCTTCCCCCAGAACCATCAGGCCCTTTTTTACACCATCATGGTGAGTTTAAAGGTGCTGCCCATCTACGTGTTCCCCCTGGTCTTCATCACCGGCCAGGCCAAACACGCCGTCTTTACCGGTATCAAGTGCCTTATCGGAAACGTCTCCGACTCCCTTTTTCTTATTTCCCTGAGCATTCTGGTCTTTCTCTTTGAGAGCTACCTTGTTCCCGCCCTGTTGCCTGCCATCGGGAACAGCCCTGCAGCCAGCGCCCTCATCGTCACATGCAACATCTGCTTCAGCCTGTACATCTTTACGGCAGCGTCCTGGGTGATGAAGGAAAAAATTTACAACGATGGAACATCTGAGCCCAATATCACGGTGCATTAACCATGCAGGCATTAGCATAAAAGATTACCAATAAAGAATTGAGGATCAAAAACCCTTTATGATTACCCTCACAAAAGAAGCAAGAGACATCGTTTTGAAACGGGGCGGAGCCATCACCCTGCGTATGGAGAACAAAAACGCCTGTTACGGCTGAGGGCCAGCCCGTCAGGTCCCTGACATGGTCCCGGCAGTTCGCCGGGGCGCACCCTTTTTCAAAAAAGCATATATGATGGCAGAAATAGACGGCGTCAGCGTCTGGTACAAGCAGGAGATAGAAAACCACACCAAACCAATCGTTATCGAGTGTGAGCCAGGGTTTTTAAAGTGCCTTCGGATCAAAGAAAGACGGGTGTAGGTGCAACAATTCAGCCCACACACAAACCGCCTCCGGCGGCCAGGTGGGGGCACCTGGAACCCCTATGGCGAATGCTTGACGTGTGTCGTGACTTGCAGCATTGACGGGGCATTCGCGTGAAGTGTGACGCCTGGCAACTTCTTTCGTAAAGAGACCTGTTTCATTCTTCGAAAAACAGGCCGAATGAATACTTGAAACTGGGTTGACTTTTACCGGAATAACTCCGGAGTCAAGGTGTGCCACCTTGAAAGCGAATTGCAAATGCTCTGAGCCTCGTCCCTTGTGCTCTTCACATTCGCTGACGGACTACGCCCGTGAATCAGGGTACGTCATGGGTTTCGCCTTCCCCGGCTGTCAGGGCAACCTGGAGTCCAGGCAGAGCTTAATCGTCGTAAACACGACACTCTCAGCGTAGCGGATGGCCGTGAAACCATGCTTGCAAGAGGGTGCCTCTTCAGATTCATTTTGACGGTTGCCCCCCCTTGCCCCTCAACACAAAAGCCCCAGCCAGCCCCCCAGAAAAAGAGGGACAAAGCCGGGGCTTTCTGTCAGCAGAGGTCCAGTCATCAGCCGGGACTACTCGCCCTGCGGCTCCTTTCCCAAAAGCTCTTTCGTAAAGCCGTTGATGTCGTTGCCCTTCAGGCCGATATCGGCCAGAAGGGAGTCAACCAAGGGTGCCTGCCCCCTGTAACGCAAGGCGCTGTTGACCAGCTGATCAGAAAGGTTTGAATCGGCCACCGCCCCTTCCTTGGAACCATTCACCGAGCCTCCGTTCAACCCATCCACCTGAATGATCTTAATTCCGTCGATGTTCTCCATGGGCTTGACACTCTCGCGAATAATCGAGGGGAGGTATTTGATCAGGGCCATGCGAATCTGCATGGCAACCTGGGCCTCGGAGAGAGTGTTGTCCGCATCGTTCAGGGCTCTCTTGCCTTCAGCCTCCACAGCATAGCTTCGTTCTTGGGCATCGGCCTTGAGAACCTGAGCATCTGCCGCTGCCTTGGCCTCAATCATCAGCTTGTCCGCTTCCGCATTGGCTGCAATGCGAATGGACTCTGCCTCATCTTCCGATGCCAGTTTCTGTGTCTCGGCGGCCACCTTGATTTTGATGGCATCTTTTTGGGCTGCTTTTTCCGCCTCAATCAACTCCACAAGCTTCTGACGCTCAGCCACCTGGCTCTCTCGAACGGTGATAACCCCCTCCTCCTCTTTAACCGCAAGGGAGCGTGCCCTGTCAGCTTCAGCCTGGGATTCGGATTTTGCCTTCGACTTTTCTGCAATGGCGATGGCACGATCCTGTTCGGCCAACTCCACCGCCTTCTTCTGTTCAATTTGAGCGGTTTCAAGGACCCGTTCTTTTGAAATATCCTTCTCGCGGACCTGACGCTCTTTTTCGATTTTTCCCTCATCAATGGCACGCTCGGCATCGATACGTGCCATGTCCACCTGCTGCTGAGACTCAATTTGGGCCTGCTCGGCATTTCGCTGCTTTTCGGCGCGTTCCCTTGCAATTTCGGAGGCCTGGTCTGCCTTTCGAATCTCAATCTCACGTTCCTGCTTCAGCCGTGCGTACTCCTCTTCCTTCTGAATCTCCAACTTCAGCTTTTCTGCTTCGAGGTTTTTATTGGAGATGGAAACCTCCGTGTCCTGCTCAATGGCGTTTCGTTTCATCCGCCTGGTCTGAATCTCTTCGGTGAGCTTGGTCAGGCCTTCGGCATCAAAGGCGTTGTCCGGGTTGAAAAACTCCTTGCTGGTCTGATCAAGGCCAGTCAGGGAGACCGTCTCAAGCTCCAGGCCATTCTTCAGGAGGTCCTCTGAAACCACCTGCTGGACCTTCTGGACGAAATCGACCCGTTTTTCATGAAGCTCGGTCATGGTCATCTCCGCTGCCACAGACCGAAGGGCGTCCACAAACTTGCCCTCCACCAGCTCCTTCAACTCATCAGGATTCATGGTTTTCATGCCCAGGGTCTGGGCTGAGTTGGCGATGGACTCTTCGGACGGCTTCACGCGCACATAAAACTCTGCCATCACATCCACGCGCATGCGGTCCATGGTGATCAGGGCCTGACTCTCTGCGCGCCGCACTTCAAGGCGCAACGTGTTCATGTTTACGGGAATCACCTCATGAAGCACCGGCAACACCAGAGCCCCCCCATTCATGATCACGCGCTGACCGCCAAACCCTGTCCGAACAAAGGAGGTCTCCTTTGACGAGCGTGTGTAAAGCCTGGAAAGAACAATCCCAATACAAATAAACGCCACAAGAATAATACCCGTCATCATCAAAACAGACGTTAAATTGCCCATGCACTCCTCCTGATAAATTCTTCGGCTGCGCCTTTGTTATGCCAGCCACTGTGTTAATGAAAATAAATCCATCTGAATGGTAACTATTCAGCGATGCCTCCGGCGGCCCTGCCGGTGGCCAAACTTTTGAAAAGTTTGACAAACAGGTTTTCATGAGAAAACCCGATAAATCCATGCTTGAAGGCGGATATGACTTACCCGAGGAACGAGGGGCAAATCGCATCCGCAACCTGCTTTCAAGGTGTTTTGCCTAATGTGGCTTCGCCATCCTTGCCGCCGGAGGCATTTTTTTCCGAATTTTGGCCATAGAAGGCCTTGGTTTGTTGAGCTGAATAGTTGTAATCAAGGTGCCCCTTTTTCAGCTCTCCAGCTCTTCCGCGGTATTTCGGATGGCGCCATAAACAGCCCCCATCTGGCGCACGATAAGAACCGCCTCCCCCTGCTCGAACTCCTCCTCGGCCATATCGGGTTCCACCATAATGTAGTGGGAGGTTCCATACCGGTCCTTAAGCTTGGCCTGGGCAGGGCTCCCGACCTTTGCATGGCCCAGGGTGATGTAGGCCACCTTCCCGATGTAGCTTTTTTCCGACACCGCTTCGGTCTCATCTTTGGGAAAAAAACGGGCAAAAGACCTGCCGAACAGTTTCACCACGGGAATCGTCCCTGCCAGAGCCCCCGCAGATGCAACAAGGGATGGAAGGTAAGAACCCATCACCCCTTGGGCTACGGACTGAATAGTCAAGCCGATCAAACCAAAGGAGGTTAAAAACACAACGATGAGAATTAAAAGGGGCACCCCCTTGATTCGCATCCACCCGAAAAGCCTGGTGAAAACCGAGCCGCCATCCACATCGGGTGCATCCAGGTCCACAGAGGTATCAAGATCCGGAACCATGTTGTCCAGGTATTCGGAAAACCCGAACCCCAAAACCGACCCGGCCCCTTCAATGAAGGTAATACAGAGCATCAGGGCAAGGGCCACAGCAAAGGGCATATTGGCCGGATGAAGAAGTAGCTCAACCATTCTACCCCTCACCCTTGATGGCAGCCAGGCGCTCTTGAACCCTGTTGCGGCGCGCCATCTCTTCGAGCTCGGCCAGCTTCACCGCATCGCTGCGACCGGAGCCTGAAGCCAGTGCCTCAGTCCCGCCTGCCTTTGCTGCCACGCGATCAAAGGTCGCCTGAGCCCCTGCGACACGTCTCTCCACATCCCCTGACGTGGAGTCACCAAATGACGTATCGCCCCCTTCCGCTGCGGCAGCCTTGGCGGCATCACGGTACTGGGCCAACACGTCAGCCATCTCGCGTTTCTGGGCCTTCAACGCGCTGATATACCCCTCGAGTTCTTTTTCCTGGGCAGCGCTGTCGGCAATGGTTGCCTCGAGGATGGGGATCTGAGCTTCGATATCCATCTGCTTACCGATGGCCACCTCCGCCAAATCGTCTCGATTCTCCCGAACAGCCAGCTCAATTTGGCCGGTGAGCTCTTCATATTTCTGGTTCATTGTCATCAGACGTTTGTTTGCAAGGTGCTTGCCTGCCACCACCTTGCCAAGCTCGTCACGGACATCATCCATGGCAGTCTCCACGTCACGGATAGACTCCTCCATAACGCTCTCCGGCACGGCCCCTTCTATGGAAGAGACAATAGAATTCACACTGCCGCTGACAATACGGCCCACTCGCTTCCAAAGTCGTTCACTCATCACTCATCTCCTTTTTTTTCGAATCATGATTTCCTGCATCAACGCAGACAAATCCATGGTTGATGCAATGCGTGGCTTGATCTCTTCCGGGTCATAGCAGGAACGCCAACCCGAGGCGCCCATTTGAAGGGTTCCTTCAAAAATCCTGGTTATTCGCTCGTGAAGCCCCTTCTCAAGCTCACGTAAGGTGTCAGGGGGCTCCTTTTCCTGCTCAGACACATACGAGAGAAAAAAGGCAAGAAGGTCTGGAAGCCACTCAAAGGAGTGCTTGACAAGCTCCGAGGAGAGGCCCGATGCGAGCTCATCGGCGCGAACCTTGAGGACAACCGGTCGCATCATCCGTACGATCTCATCAAACCATGCCTGATGGCCTTCGATTCCGTTTTCCGCGGCTCGTTTTTCCGCGATAAGCGCTCTGAATTTATCACTGGGTGTTTTGGCGTCTTTAAAATCAAGCCGACTTAAAAATTCGGCATCTTCGTCCGTAATGCGGACGCTGAAGGGTACTGTCTTTGGTGACATATCGGCCCCCGTTTCTTTCTGATTGGCGGGAAGTAATCATAAGGCCCGAAATGAAAAGTACGACACTTGAATACTTTTGTAAACATCTTTTGACGTATTCGACAAGCAGCCAATTCAGGCAAACATTTAAGAACTTAGAGACCAAAACACCCCCCTATCTTTAATTTCTCAGAACCGATGAAAAAGTAATCCCGTGCACACCACCATTTTCTCTAATATGGAATGCAGACTGACAAAGAGAGGCAAATTCGGGCGGTAGACCTCCCCGTAAAGCACATACAGAACAACTGAACATGACAGAAGGGTTCAAAGCCAGACAGACTGTTGGCACCAAGCGAAGTAAGTGACGACATGGTCCTCAAACCTCATTACGGTGGCAACATCGACCACGTATTCACCCTGATCCTGGCCATATACCTGGTTCAAGGAGCTTGACCGTCAGGATAATATGACGTATTTATATGATTAATCATTGATAACTTGAGATCTATCGATCACACCACACAATACCATTGTTATATCACCTTGGCGTTGTGCTGAACCCATGTTCGATTTCTGCTGTGCAGAGATTGCATGTGCTGAGAAGCTCTATCTCTACCTCAAAATAAACATTGTTCGTATTTACAGGTTCCGTTCATAAAAATGTTGGTTTGCCGGTAGCACCTAACGCCATCCGGCTTGTTGCATACACATGGAAGCAAGGTAAATTAGGGAGAGTAAGGCATGAAAAAAATACTGTTTGGTGCTGTGCTTCTGGTTTCACTGCTCGTGGTTTCCGGACCGGCCCCTGCGGCCTCAAAATGCGACACCAGGTACCCCGTTGTCCTGGCTCACGGCATGGGAGCGTCCGCTGAAATTCTGGGAATCGTGGACTATTGGTGGGGAATCGAAGAGGCACTCGAGGCCAACGGGGCAGAGGTATACATCACCTCGGTCAACGGGATGGACAGCACGGCAAACAAAGCCGAGTCCTTTAAAAAACAGTTCCTGCAGATTCTTGCCGTCTCCGGAAAAGAGAAGGCCAACATCATCGGCCACTCCCACGGCACCCTCTACACCCGGGACGCCATCTCAAATCTGGGTCTGGCCGACAAGGTGTCCAGCTACACAAGCCTTGCGGGGCCTCACCAAGGATCCAGCGTCGCAGACGCCATCATGTACGGGGTGCCCGGTTTCCTTCACGGGGTTTCCGGGCAGGTGATGGACTTTCTCTACTCCTGGGTCTTCGGTGACACAGACCCCAACAGCCTCGAAAATGGCTGGAACGTAACCCGACCCTACATGAAGAATGTCTTCAACCCCAACACCCCCAATGTGGAAGGCCTCTATTACCAGAGCTGGGCAAGCAAAGCCCGTTACTCCTGCCCAAGCGGCATCCTTCAACTCACCTGGCTCTACGCCCTGACCCAGGAAGGGTCCAACGACGGACTTGTCAGCGTGGAAAGTGCCAAGTGGGGCAACTTCCGAGGTGTCGAGGACGGGTCCTGGTGGAGCCCAGGCGTGGACCACCTGAACCTCGTGAATCAGTTCTTCGGAATCACACCCGGATTTGATGCCAAAGGCTTCTACGTGGACATGGTCGCCGACCTGAAGGCACGGGGTTATTAGCCTCTTCGAAAGCGAATTGCCTCCGGCGGCGAGGTGAGCCACCTCGAAAGCTGATTGCCTCCGGCGGCGAGGTGAGCCACCTCGAAAGCTGATTGCCTCCGGCGGCGAGGTGAGCCACCTCGAAAGCTGATTGCCTCCGGCGGCGAGGTGAGCCACCTCGAAAGCTGATTGCCCTTGCGCTTTTTCCTTCGTACCTCAGGAAAAAGCGCAAGGGCGTTCGCCGCGGCTGCGCTCGCCTCCAATGCTGGCGGTTAATATGTACAAGGTCACAAGAATGAGACCTCCGGCTGCAAACGCCTTTAGCTATGGATTGATCATTTTCCTTTCTTCATGCAGGGGCTGAGGTAACATGCGCTGCGACCGAAAAGTTTGCTGGAGCCATTTTGAAAACGCGCCACACCCAAGCCCACACTGAGTCGTTACAGCTTGACAACCGTTGCCGTTGTTCACGGGCGAAGCCCGTCAGCAAATGTGACGTACCTGAGAAACGAAGGTACGGAGCATTTGCAAACCTGAGGTCCAGGGGATCATCCCCTGGCCGCCGGAGGCAAACTTAACGCCCGTCAAGGGCAGCATGTCTGGTCGTGTTATATGAAAAAAAAATGGATGATCGGGGCCGTCATGTGTGCGGCCTTACTTATGGGATGGCTGGTTTACGACAAAAACGAAGCGGTGACGGCTGGGTTCATCATCGGGCCTGACGTCCCTGTCAGCATCACG
Organism: Desulfolunaceae bacterium; assembly: GCA_942491485.1. Lineage (GTDB taxonomy): Bacteria > Desulfobacterota > Desulfobacteria > Desulfobacterales > Desulfolunaceae > Desulfoluna. The sequence goes on from CALOAX010000002.1 coordinate 756,354, forward strand.
GACACACATCCCAGCCCGGAAAAACAGGGCCTGCAAGACACCACTGAGGGCCTTATCAGCACCTCCGGTGAGCGTATCATCACCCCCCGTACCCTCTCTCTTTTCAAAAAACTCCAGGGCCTTTTCAAAGACACAACAGACATGGAAGACCATTTCAGCAAGGTCTCTGCATGGCTGAAAACCTGGTACCCTGAAGAGGTCGCCGAACAAATCATGGCCCTCTACCGGGAGTACATTGCCTGTGAAAGAGAGCTTGCATCGGCATATCAGGAATGGGGGACCCCAACCACGACCGAAGAAATCCTCAGCGCGCTAAGGGCCGTCCAGGATTTTCGCAGGGAACGTCTGGGTGATGAAACGGCAGACCTCCTCTATGGTGGGGATGTGAAGTCGCGGGAGTACAGAGTGCGTAAAGGCGCTGTGGTTAAGGACCCCGATCTGTACGGAGCTGAAAAAGAGGCACACATTGCCCGGCTGAACGAAGAGATGTGGGGGGATGCGGCCCTGAGCCCGGACCTGTTGAAAAACAGTTACAACCAATACCAGGAAAAGCTCTCGGTTTACGAAAGAGACCTCTCGGAGATGGAATCGGAAGACGAGAAAAACGAGCTGATCACAAGCTTCAGAGAGGCCTTTTTTTCACCCGAGGTGGTGGAGAAACTCGAACAGATCGATTCCCAGATCGATGAAGACTCTGCCAATGAAGCCGCCTACGTTAAAGAGGAAGAGAAAATACTCGCCTCACATGACCTGACCCCCGACGAAAAAGACGACGCCATCAACACGCTTCAGAACCAATTCTTCGGCGAGGAAGCGGATGCCTTCCGGCGCCGTGAGACCAAGCGAAAAGCGCTGGAAGCGTTGATGAAATAAGCAGACGGGCGAAGGCAAACAAAAAGGCTGCCTCCGGCGGCCCTGCCGGTGACAACCTTTTGAAATGTTCCACAAACAGATTTTAAAATCGGGTTTTACGGCAAAGGCGGTTGTCCAGCGTCACCCTTAGCGCAAATGCTCCGAAAGCTTGTGCCCCACAGCAAACGCAACGCATTCGCCAGAGGGTTTCAAGGCGCCCACAGCTTGCCGCCGCTGGCGAATCATAAATCGTTGCGCCACTACAACGGATTCGGCATGTACGTCCGTTGCATGCTCCCGCCCATATTTTTCAGCACCAGTGCCAGCAGTGTCAATGCAATCTGGGTTGCCGGGTACGCGAACCAGATCCCCTTTACACCCATGACCATGGGCAGCGTAATCAAAAAGAGGGGCGTAAAGACAAAGGGGTCGGCGTAGACAAGGATCGAAGAGTTTCTTCCATCATCCATGGCATAGAAGTAGGCTGACATGATCCGAGCGACGACAACAAATGGCGCTGAAATGGCCACGGCAACCATCGCCGTCATGCTTTCAAGGGCAACTTCATGTGACACACCGTAGGCAATGGCAAACTGATATCTTGCCAGATAGAAGACAACCATGAACACACCGCTGAGGCCAAACCCCAGCACAAAGCCTTTCCTCAATACAGCCGCAAGACTTTTGTGGTCCCGCGCTCCAGTACAGTGGCTTATAAGCGGCTGTACACCATCGGCAAGCCCCTGCATCGTACTGTAAATAAAATATCCGGCATACATCATGACCGTATACACTGCCACGGCAGCATTTCCGCCATAGTTCAGGCATTGATAATTGGTAAATATCATCACAATAGCGGGCGCTATCGTTAAACCAAACGGGGACGCACCGATCTTCACCATATCTATGGTTGCTTTTCTCTCGAGGAGATACCACTTGGGGCCCATTTTTGATTTAAGAATGGGGGCAATACCAATAGCCACAACGACGCCTTGCGCAATACAGGTCGCCCACGCGATCCCCTCCAGCCCCATCTTGAGGCCCAGCATAAAGTAAGCATCCAGGATAATGTTGACCACCATTCCGATCACCATCATCACCATGGAGTACACCGGCATACCGATATTTTTCATGATCGGTACAAACCCGGCGCCCATCACTTGAAACAGTGCGCCAAAGGTAATCACAATCATATAATTGTGCCCATACTCGTGGATATTGCCCTTTGCTCCCAGCAACGTCAGCACATCATCAATCGTGAAATAATAGACCGGTATAATAATGAGAGAGGCGATCAGCAGAAGAAGCAAGGTGGAAGACTTGGCCCTTAATGAGCCCGACCCATCACCACCGGCACTCCTGATGGTCATGATGATGGATCCTCCGGTCCCGATCCCCGTACCGATAGCTGTCATCAACCCCAACAGGGGCCACGCTATGTTGATGGCCGTCAGGCCGTCATCGCCCATGGCCCGACCCAGGAAATACCCATCAACGATGGCGTACATGCCCACCAGGACCATGGACATGATAGAGGGAACAACATACCTGCTGAACTGATTAACAATGCTGTTTTCTTTCAACGAACCACTCCTTCCACGCCGCTTCTCACACACCCTTCAACAGACTTAAAACTCGGCCAATCCATTGACCAACACAGAGCCTTCCCCTATAGGGGAAAGTCGTCATCGCCAGCACCGTAAACCTTCCCCCAAGGGGAAGGTCAATTCGATTCCATTAACAAATCTAAAAAAATGCTGTGATTATAAGGATAAATAACAGGATTGATACGAGAACGATGGGGGAAGGCTAAATTAAGGAGGGAGGTGCTGCCCAAACAAAAAAGCCCCCTCCGCAGAGGGGCCTTGAAATAATGCAAAATAGCGAGCAGCCAGGGTTCAACCGACGGATCAAGGGTCAACTGAGCGACAGCATGATGGCCTGCCCTCAGCCTAAGCAGAAGGTATGCGGGAGCCATTCAGGAATGGCCCATAACGCATTCGCAATAAGGTTTGAGGAGTTATTTCGATAAAAATCAATATCAAATGGTACCGGAATCCGCACATGGATCCCCGGTCATCCGGCCCCTCAAAAGTCGATGTGACGCCACGGGCAAAGCCCGTCTGCAAATGCTCTAGGCCCGAGGAACGAGGGTTCAGAGCATTTGCCATAGGATTTCAAGGTGCCCCCACCTTGCCGCCGGAGGCACACCTGAAGAGCGACGCTTAGTCCCGGGCAAACAGAACGTTGAACGAATCCTCCTGGAAGGTGCATCGTTCGTCCATCTCTTTTCGGGCCTGTTCGATGCCAGAGGCAAGGATTGTCAGCGTCTTTTGAAGAATCGCAAGGTAGTTCTCGGAATCCTGGGCTGTAAAGACCGGAATTTTCCAGGTCCTGATGCTCTGCTCCGAAACGGTCATGGAGAGAACGGCAGACATGCCGGGCATGATGCCCCCACCGCCCACCACATTGTGGAGATCGGAGGACATGAAGGTAACCCCGCCCGCGTCCTGGCTGACGATAATGGCCAGCTCACCGACGATGCGCACTTTTTCCCGCGCCGTGGTTGCCAGGGACAAGGCTGTTCCCAATTCAGCAATCCGCTCACCCAATTCCCGTGTTGCCGTTGCCATATCACCGGCTCCACGAGGGTAGGCCGCATCAGAGTGGGTGCAGGGGAGGCCTGCGGCGTGGACACCGTCGACAAGTGCGTTGTAGACCGTTGTGTTGTCCACGTCTTTGTTCATTCGCACCCAGAACTTGTCCACTTCCTGTCCCTTGCAGGTGGCAGGCACATAGGCCTTGCTCTCGAGGATGATGGTGGGAATCGCGTCAAGACCAAGCTCTTTCATGGCACGCCCCTTGTCCCCGAGCAGAATATTCCCTTCCAGATCTTCGTCCGGGCCCACACCACCAGCACTGGCGTTGATAATGGCCATCACCGATACGGGGATCGAATCGATCTCCAATACGGTGCCGATGACCTTGCCGACCTTTCCGACCATGTCTTCCACCCCTGTAACAAACTCACCGGGGTATTTTTTTTCAAAGGTATCAACAACGGCTAAGCAGGCGGCGGTCTGAAGTGCCACGGGCAGTTCCAGAACCCCCTGCCCGTAAATTCGGCCATAAGCGGCAAACGCCACATGCTGGCTATAGATTGCATCCATGCCAAGGGCAAGGCGGGCCAGGGTGGCCTCAAAAGGGGTGATTCCCCTGCGGGCATGTGCGGAGCCCGCGCCACCGCCTTCTGTTTTTACGGTGACGGTGCCGGTCTCGATATCCGCATCAACCGAAGAGATGGTCGTGCATACGGGAAAGGCCTGACGCAAAAGAGAGGCGGTGACGGCAAAACCCGCCGAGTCGTCCTGAACAAATCCAAAGTTGCTGTGAACATGGCCTGCACCCACATGGCCCGTGATACCGATAATTCCGCTGGATAATATGCTTCTGGAAACGTTCATGATGTTGCCTTCTATGGTTAATGTGCATGGAAAAAGCAGGCCTCCGGCGGCCCTGCCGGGGGCCAAACTTTTGAAAAGTTTGACAAACAGGTTTTAAAAAATATTCCCTGGTAATGCCCGGATTAAACGCGGATGTGATTTGCCCTGGGGAACGAGGGACAAAACGCATCCGCAGCCTGCTTTCAAGGTGTTTTCGATACAGTGGCTTCGCCACCCTTGCCGCCGGAGGCTTCTTTTCAACAATCATGTTGAGCTGAATAGTTATTAACCCGGCGGTTAAATGCGTGACTGTCGAGGGGCGGCATACCCCTTCTAAATCAGTCATCTCCACCATCTGGTGATTCATATATTAAGCTGCCGGGTTAATGGCAAAAATAGAAGCACTCTCTAATCAGATTGCATGCGAATGTCTTGCTTGAAAAGAAGAGGGGGGGGGGATGAGGGGGGATGTTCAAGACCTGGTTGTCAAACCCACCTTTTCAGATCAGGCAAAAGTGTGGCCTCCGGCAGGGTCGCCGGAGGCCAACTTTAATATGACATCGGTGCTATATCGCGTCTTACAGACCCGGCAGCCAGAGGGCAAGACCAGGAACAAAGACAATGGCCAGAAGGGCCAAGACCATGGTGAACAGGAACGGCAGAACCGCCGCGCTGAGCTTTTCGATGGACAGACCACTGATGCTGCAACCCACGAACAGGTTGACGCCCACAGGGGGGGTCAAAAAGCCCATGGAGGAGGTCACGATCATGACAATGCCGAAATGAATCGGGTCCATGCCCAGGTGCTTGACCACAGGCAGGAGCAGAGGCGTCAGGATCAGAATGTTGGCCAGGGCATCCATGAAGGTCCCCATGACAAGGAGGAACAGCAGGATGATGGGAATCAGGATGTAACGGTTGTCCGAAATCCCTGTCAGGATATCCACAAGCTGGTTAGGCAGATTGTAAAACAGCAGAATCTGGCCCAGGGCCGTTGCAGTGGCAACCACAAGGAAAATGGAGGAGGTGGTCAGGGCAGTCCCCTTGAACACTTCGGCAATTTTTCCCCAGGAGAGGGTCCGCAGAACAAGGCCTTCCATGATGAGGGAGTAGACAACGGCAATGACGCCCGCTTCCGTCGGCGTGGTGAAACCACCATAAATACCGCCCAAAACGATCAGGGGAACCATCAGTGCAGGAAGAGCTGCCTTGAGCGAGGAGAAGACCTCGGACATGGGGGCTCGTTTTCCGGAACCGGTAAACCCGTATTTCTTGGACAGAATATAGCTGCACAGCATCAGGCAGGCACCCACGAACAAGCCGGGGATAACACCTGCAATAAACAGGTCACCCACAGAGACACCTGCGGTGGTGCCATAAATAATCAGTGGCACGCTGGGGGGAATAATAACGCCCAGGCAGCCGGAGGCTGTGTTGACCGCGGTTGAAAAGGACTTGCTGTACCCCTCTTCTTCCATGGCGGGAACCATGATACCGCCAACGGCGGCCACGGTGGCAGGTGCGGATCCTGACAGTGCGCCGTAGAACATACTGGTCAGGACGGAAATATGCGCCATCCCGCCTGTAATATGCCCCACCAGGGACCGGGAAACCGCCAGCAGTCTCTGGGCCATGCTGCCCTTCTGCATGATCTCACCGGCCATGATGAAGAACGGAACCGCCATAAGGGGGAACACATCCAGAGAGGTAACCATTTTCTGGATCAAAAATTCGTAAGGGAGCAAATCGCTGAAGGTCATCCCTACGGTGACACTCAGGCCGATGGCGATCCCGATGGGCACACTCAGGAGGAGAAATGCCGCAAGTGAAACAAACGTTAAAATAATTGCCATATCCATAGGGCCGAGTATTCCTTAATTGATTTCCATTATTGCAGGGTCGTACTTGCCCGTGATAACTCCCCAGATCCTCTCCAGGGTTCGCAGGGCCATGAGACCCATGCCCACCGGGACACTGAGGAACACCCAGTACATCTGAATCTCAAGGGCGGGTGTCTTCTGGCCTGTGGAGGATAAAAAGAGAACAAATTTGATGCCCCAGACGGTGGCGCAGACACAGAACACGAGGGTACAGAGGTAGGCCGCGATGGTGACGGGCTTGGCAATTTTCCCCCCGAACATGTTCCGGATGACCGTGACCTCAAGATGACGGTTCATCTGGGTGGCGTAGCTGCATCCCACATAAACGGCCCAAATAAAAAGGTAGCGTGCAATCTCCTCGGACCAGTCGAGGGAGTTCTGAAGCACATACCTGTTAAAGACCTGTACAACGGTTATGCCTGTCATCATAACCAACGCAAATGAGGAGAAGACCTCCTCGGATCGGTTGATGATGGATTTGGGCGATTTTGTCATGCTGATGAACTCCTGTGAACGGATATGCCGGACAAGATGACCCTGTCCGGCGTATCCGGGTATTCTTTGTTACTCGGCGATGGTGGCCTTGGCTCGTTCGATCAGCTCTTTACCGATCCTGTCTTCGAACTTTTTGTAGACTACAGAAGAAGCTTCTGCCCAGCGCTCACGCTCTTCGGGTGTGAGGGTGGTCACGGTAACACCTTTGGCTGCCAGCTTGCCAATGACCTCTTTTTCACCGTCACGAATGAGCTTACGCTCATAGAGCTTGCACTCGTCGAAGGTCTTCAGGACCAGCTCTTTGTTCTTGGCGCTGAGGCCATCCAGAAAACGCTTGGAGATCATGACCAGGTGGGGGCTGTAGAGGCTGTTCACGATGGTGACGTGGTTGTTGACCTCAGGGAAGTTGTTGTGCCATGCCAGGTTCAGGTCGATGTCGATGCCGTCCACGGTTTTCTGCTGAAGGGCGGTGTACACCTCGCCCCAGGAGATGGGGGTGGGGTTCATGCCAAGGCTCTTCAGGGTAGCAATGTGTGCTTTGGAGGGGGTGGAACGGATTTTCAGGCCCTTGGCATCCTCGAGGGTGGCCACGGCTTTTTTGTTGTTCCAGAGGTTACGGAACCCGATTTCAATGTAACCAAGACCGATGATGCCGCTCTTCTCAAGAGCTTTGGTGGCGTTCATGCCGATGGGGCCATCGGTGATCTTGTCTGCAGAGGGGTAGTCGGGGAAGAGGAAAGGCAGGTCAAAAATAAGGAACTCATCGGAAAAGGGAGCCAGGTTCGGGGTGGCTGCGGATCCCATCTGGAGCATATTGAACTGGAGACCCTGAACAACGCTGTCAAAGTTTCCAAATTTTGAACTGTCGAAAATATCCACACGGAACTCACCGTTGCTTCGCTCTTCGAGAAGTTCTTTAAATTTTTCAAACGCCTGGCCCATGGGGTGCTGGGGGACGTTGGGGTGAGCAAGTTTGATCACAATGGGGCCTGCTACAGCGGACGAAGTTACCACAAACAGGGTGATCATCAGGGCTGCAAAACACGTTTTTAATCTGGACATCCTTGAACTCCTTAACTCCTATTTATATTAAAATGTCCGGAAGCCTCGCCAGAACTCCCGGGGTGTACCGTTACATAACCTGAACCCGAAATCACATACCGCCGTTGCGGGCAGTGCGCTAAAATCAAATTCATGATAACGGTTAAACCTCAGGCCGTGCAATCACCATAAATGACCATGGCGGGAACATTCCGCCTGCGTCCATGACAATCCCGACCTTGTGACCCATGTTGCCGGCAAGGGCTATCCCTGCCTTGTTATGGGTCTTTTTGCATTAAAGAGATGAGTCTTGTTGAACAAATTGTGTTCCTTTTATGGGTATGATAAGTTGCTTTGAACCAAAACAAAATATCCCATAAACATTCATAAAATACCCATACAAAATAGGCATTATGAGTGCTACCCCTTTGAAATGGGCAAAAACACCCACAAAACCCAAGGACGAAAGACCATAACAGTCCGATTACGCTTCGCTTTAACCCAACACCGGACAGCAAAACCCGCAGGGCCATTATACCTATTTACCATAGGTACTTTAAGGGTGTTTAATGATTGTTTCGTGTTCACTGGTTATGATATTTCTATAAATAAGGTCATTATTCAGCTCAAATTTGCCTCCGGTGGCTCTGCCGGGGGCCAAACGTTTGACAAGCACGCATTGAAGTCGATGAGCCCAAATGCGTGGCTGACCAACAGGCTTTGATGTTATGCAACCAAAACCTTAATTTACGGGACTTTTTCAATAAGCGACCCACCTGGGGCGTCTTGAAGATTTTTCTGAAAAGTGAAACAGACAGGGCTTTGACACTGCCCTCGAACGAACTCCGTTTAGCAGCCGAATGCAAATTGACCCGAAAAACGAGGGTCAGTGCGCATCCGCACCCTGCTTTCCATGTGACACATATTGCCACCGGAGGCTGTTTTTCAGAATGTTCCGGACAGACTGGGGGAGCACCCGACTTTTGTCGGTGAAGGCTCAACGATGAAGCAGTGAGGACCAACCATGCGGTTTAAAAAAACAGTGCCCATGCCGGGTTTTTGGAAGCAAAGCCTGATGGCTCGCATAGCCGGATCCTTCCTGCTCCTCTCCCTGGCCATTGTGAGCCTGGTGGGATATATCGCCTACCTCCAAGGTACGGAAGCCCTCAAGGCATCTGTTTTCGATCGCCTGAACACTGTGGCGACATTCAAAGCGGGCGAGCTGAACCGCTGGGTGGATGACCGAATTTTCGATGTGGCGTTTCTTGCGAGTCTGTCCGAAATACAGGGGCCGGCGGAAACGCTCCTCAAATATGACAAGACGGAGCCTGCATACCAGGCGGCTTCCGACTCGTTTATCGGGTTTACGGAAAAAATCCTGACCGGAAGGTTCGACCCCAGGGAAATCTTTATTCTCACCGATGCAGGCGGAAAGATCGTTGCCTCCACCGATCCGTCCCGGGAAGGCCTCTACAGGCCAAAGGACATCTATTTCACCCGGGGGCGCCAGGGTACTTATGCGCAAGGCGTCTACGCATCGCCCATGACCCTGAAACCGACGCTGACCATCGCCACCCCCCTTCTCGATGAATCCGGACAGCAGCGACTGGGTGTGCTCGCCGTGCACATGAACCTGGATCACATGGATCAAATCGTCAGGAACTCTGAAGGCTTAGGCAAAACAGGTGAATCCTACCTGGTGGATTCATTGAACGTCTTTGTGTCGGCAGACCGTTTTGGTCGCCTCGAGTTTCCACGCGGTGTTCATACCGAGGGCATCGACACCGCCCTGGCGGGCCGCAATGGTGCCGGGCTCTACCGGAACTACGCCGGAGTCCCGGTCATCGGCGTCTACCGCTGGCTGGAGGAACGGCAACTGGCCCTGCTGGTGGAAATGAGCCGGGAGGAGGCCTTTGCGCCGGCCCGGGAACTGGCCCTGAACATCCTCTTGGTGGGGGTTGCCTCCGCCCTGTTGCTCACCCTGGGCGTCCATGGACTGGCACGCCGAATCGTGAGACCCATCCGGAAAATCGCCGACACGGCCATGCAGGTGGCCGAAGGGGACCTGGAGTCGGTTGTGCCTGTCCCGACGGAAGACGAGGTGGGCATTCTGGCACGTTCCTTCAACCAGATGGTCGAACAGGTGAAAAAAAACCGGGAGCATCTAGAAGAACGTGTTGCCGAACGCACCGTGGATCTCAAGAAATCCAATGCCAGACTCCAGCATGAAGTTGCGGTGCGCAAGCAGGCGGAGGGTGAGGTCCTCAAGCTCAACGAAGGGCTCGAACACCGGGTTACCGAGCGCACGTCGGAACTGTCCGTGGCCAACCGCCTGCTGCAACAGGCCAAAGAGTCGGCCGAGGCAGCGAGCCGGGCCAAGAGCCGTTTTCTTGCCAACATGAGCCATGAGCTTCGAACCCCCTTAAACATCATCCTGGGTTTCTCCCACCTCCTGAACCGGGACGTACGTACCCCCCCTGATCAGCAGGAATCTCTCAAGACAATCACGAGAAGCGGTGAGCATTTGCTCGCTCTTATCAACGACATCCTGGAGATGTCCAAGATAGAGGCCGGCAGAACCACCTTGAGGAAAGAGGGCTTTGACCTTCACCGCACCCTTGAAGGCATCGAAAAGATGATGCGCAACCGCACCGATGACAAAGGGTTGCACCTCACCATCCAGACGCCCACGGACCTGCCCAGGTACATCCGCACCGATGAAACCAAATTGCGCCAGGTGCTCGTCAACCTGCTGGGCAATGCCATTAAGTTTACGGACAAAGGCGGTGTCACCCTTCGGGCATGGTGGAAAAAAAGGAACCAGGACCCCCGCCTCTTCTTTGAAATCGAAGACACGGGAGTCGGCATTGAACAAAGCGAGGCAGGGATCATCTTCAATGCCTTTTCCCAGACGGGGTTCAGCGACAAGGCCCGTGAGGGGACCGGCCTTGGGCTTGCAATCAGCAAGCAGTATGTCCATCTCATGGGGGGCAATATTTCCGCGGAGAGGCGTGAGGAGAAGGGGTCTATTTTCCGATTCGACATCCAATTCGAGCCAGCGGACATGGCTGAAATCACGGTGAAGCAACCAGCCCGCCGAGTGCTCGGGCTGCAGCCAAACCAGCAGGCCTGGCGGATCCTCATTGTTGAAAACAACCCGGAAAGCCGTGAATTGCTGAAGAAACTCCTCACAGCGGTGGGCTTTGACGTACGGGAGGCGGAAAATGGCCAGGTAGGGCTCACGCTGTTTGACACGTGGAAACCACACCTCATCTGGATGGACCTGAAGATGCCGGTGATGGACGGCTATGAAACCACCCGAACGATCAAATCACGTCCCACGGGACAGACAACCAAGGTCATTGCCCTTACCGCCAGCTCCTTTGACGAACAAAAGGCTGACGCCCTCGCTTCCGGCTGCGACGATTTTATCAGCAAGCCCTTTGGTGAGGCGGACATCTTCGGCACCATGGAGAGACACCTCGGGGTGCGGTATCTCTATGAAGACGACCACCCCCTGCCCGATGCCGCTGTGCCTTCCGGCAAAGCGACAGCCCTGGCTGGCCCCAAGCCCCTGGCCATGCTGCCGAACAACTTGCTGAGCGAGCTGTCCGATGCGGCAACGGCCTGTGATGTCCAAAAGGTGGCATCGATCATAGGCCGGGTCCGAACAATCGATGGCCCCATCGCCGATGCCCTAACGGACCTGGCGAACGCTTTTCAATATGATGAGATTCTCCTATTGATTAGAACACATACCGCCTGACTTATGCCTCCGGCGGGTCGCTTTTTGAAATGAGCCCCGAAAACTTTCAGGGTGCTGCATACTTGTAAAAAAAACACCAGATGATTTGTCGCAATGGATAGTGCTATCCGAAACAGGTTTTAAAAACTGTTTGTCAAACTTTTCAGAAGTTTGGCCCCCGGCAGGGCCGCCGGAGGCGCATTCGTACGGAGATGATACATGGAGATTGATCAAACCCTTTCGGAAAACGTGGATCACGCGAAGGGAAATATTCTCGTGGTTGACGACAACCCGGAAAACCTCAGGATTCTTGTGCAGTTGCTGACAGATGCCGGCTACAAGGTGCTTGCGGCGTCCAAGGGGTCTCTGGCCTTGGGAGCCGTGGAACGCTCCCTGCCAGACCTGATCCTTCTTGATATCAAGATGTCGGGCATGGACGGGTATGAGGTGTGCCGTCGGCTGAAAAAAGATAAAAAAGCATCCGAGATCCCCGTTATTTTCATCAGCGCCCTGGATGATGCAGAAGACAAGGTCAAAGGGTTTGAGCTTGGCTGCGCAGATTACATCACGAAGCCGTTTCAGTTTGAAGAGGTCCTGGCCCGCGTCCAGGCGCACTTAGGTTTTTTCAAACTCAAAAAGCAACTCAACGAAAAAATCGGCCTGCTCCACCATGAAATCTTCGAACGCCAGCGCGTGGAAGTGATGCTGCAGAAAAAGCATGATCAGATGGAACAGGAGGTGGCCCAGCGCACGGCAGAGCTGAGGGAAAAATCACGGCACCTTGAAGAGGTCAACCAGGCCCTCAAAGCCATGCTGGATCACAGGGACCTCGAAAAACGGGCCATTGAGGACAACATGGCGGTCAACCTGAAAAAATACGTCAACCCCTACCTCGAGCAGATGCGAAAAACAACAGATGAGGAAGAGAACAAAACCTGCCTCAAGATTATTGAGACAAACCTCAATGAGCTGGTGGTACCGATCCGCAACAGCATCTCATCGAAGTACATGGACTTAACCCCCACGGAAATCAAGGTTGCAGACCTCATCCGGCAGGACAAGGGAACCAAAGAAATAGCCGAGCACCTGAACCTGTCCATCAGCACCGTGTCAAACTTCAGGCACAACATCAGAAAGAAACTGGGACTGAACAACAAGAAAACAAACCTGAAAACCTATCTGTCGACACTTGCGCCTTGAATTCAAAGGAAAGACCATGTTGAAACTGCGTTTTTTTTCATCCCAACTCTTGCCCACACTGGTGCTGAGCCTTTTGACAGTCGGACTGTCTGCCTGCTCACCCCCTCCCCAACCTTCGGAGCTGAGGATTGGCGTCATTGCCCCCATCACCGGGGATTCGGATGCGAGATGGGGTAAATCCTACGTCAACGGGGCCATGCTTGCCGCCAGCGACGTCAATGACAAAGGCGGCCTGAAGGTTGGCGGACGAAAACTAAAGGTCACCCTCACCTTTGCCGACAGCCAGGGCAATCCGCAGATCGCGCTGAATGTCGCCCGGAAGCTCATCAGCCGATACAACGTGGCGGCCCTTGTGGGTGCCCCCCGCAATCAGGTCGCCATTCCTGTGGCCACCCTTGCTGAAAGCCGGCGCATCCCGTTTATCACGACCATGGGAACCCATCCGGATATCACAGACGGCAAAACGTTTACGTTTCGGACCATCTTCACCGACACCTTCCAGGCAGAGGCCCTGGCTCGTTTTGCCATCAATGACCTTGGCACCAAAAAAGCCGCCGTGTTGTTCGAGGTGACCAGCGGCGACAGCAGCAGCCTGGCCCGCCTCTTCAAAAAGAAGTTTGAAGCCAATGGCGGCACGGTGGTTGCCTTCGAGCGCTATATCTCCGGCGAAAAGACATGGGCCCGCCAGTTCGAGGCCATCCGGGACACGGATGCCCAACTCCTGTTCCTGCCCAATTCCGGGAATGAGGTGCCCCGCCAGGCAAGGCTGGCGCGAAAGGCCGGCATCGAGAGCCCCCTTTTGGGCGGAGACGACTGGTGGGGAATTGAAACGGGGAAAGACCGCGCCACACTGGAGGGCGGGTTCTTCAGCACAGACTATGCCCTTGATCTGGACAGCGTGCAGAATCGAGAGTTTTTAGCCTCCTACCGCGAACGCTACAAGGTGGACCCCAACGACAATGCCGCCCATATCTACGACGCCCTGGGCCTGCTCTTCAACGTCATCGTTGAGCAGGGCAGCGCCGACCCCGAAGCCATCCGGACAGGGCTGGCAGGAACCCGGGACTACATCGGTGTCACCGGGGCCATGCACTTTGAAGGCACCGGTGACCCTGTAAAGAGTGCCGAGATTATTCAGGTCAAAGGGGGCCGGTTTGTCGTGTTTAAAACCATCGATCCATGACAACGGACAGGGCGGGTATATTAGTGGGGCTTGCGTATACTGTCCATATGGACTCAATGGGGGACAGGTTCTTTATGTTCCAGGCAAATTATTCCACGAAGGCACATGTATTTTCACCCACCACAACTAAATAATCCGGCCATAAGGCCATAACACTTGACTGATATACAGCAAGGTACAGCCGTGCTCATCTCACCCGGGCATCTAATGTCAAATCTATACTGTCGGAATTATGAAGCAGGACTTTCAGGTTTGCGGCAACCGTTTTAGAGAGAACATCCCTTCAATGCCTTTCACGGCCTTCGGTATTTTTTCTCTTTTGCATTGAAAACGATCTTTAAATGTCTCATACGTTGTCTCTACAAAAGCCCTGGACCCTATGATACCAGAATCCGTAAAATATCGGGTTCTGTATCTAAACCGCCTTTGCCGGGTAAGCTCGAAACCATCGGCTGTCTCCCCATCGACAACCTTCTTCGAGAGCCTCGCCCGCCCCCTCTTCTCAATGGCCCCCACATGGTAGAGAAACTCCCGGTATTTTTTGAGTCGTGTTGAAAGGTCATCCGACCCGAAGTCCGACAGCCCAAAGTCCAACGAAAGAAAGCCATCTCTGTTTCCTGTCTGGGCATGGTATCCAATGGAACACCAGCGATAATCTTCCGGCCGTTTCACAATCCCCGCGCGCACCGCATTCAAGTCGATATACGCAAGGCAATTGATCAGCGTGTTCCCCTGCTGAACGATGACGCTCTTGAAGCGCTCTCCCCAGAGGGTCCCCTTTCGCTTCTTTCGTTTGTTATAGAAATTGGAAAAGGTCTGCTTAATATCCTTCATATACGCTGACAGACTGGAAAACCTCTCCCGAAAATCCCCCATACGCCCCTCAGGAAACTCCGCCTTCTCGCCATAAAGCAGTTGAAACCGACGCCGCACCTCTTCATCCGAAACCATCACTCCGGGACTCACCTCAACAAGCACGTGAAAATGATTCCCCATAACCGCATACCCAAGAACCTCAACGGCATAAACGGATGAAAATCGCCGAATGATCCTCACCAGCTCGTCCTTCTCAGGCTTTTTAAATGGAAGGCCATCCAATGCAGTTCTGCTGATCACATGATACGCGGCCTTTTGGCCTGAGTCCGTGACGACCATACGGGAAACTCGTGGCATAGCACCCCTCCCTGGTCTTTCTATAATGTCGTGTGGGTTACAAAGATTGGATTTCGATATAATTAAGGACAGATAGTTCTTTTTGAACTATCTCACAAAAGGCTGCGGGGCGTCCAGCATAAAGAGCCTGTCCCCATCTGAATCTGAAGTCCCCAACTGACTAACTGAATTTTTTTGCCTGCCCCGGAAGAGTGGGCTTGGCAAACAGGTCTTCATAGATAATTTCGGATTCGCGTCCAACAAAAGGCGAATGTGATTTGACCCGAGGAACGAGGGGCAAAGCACATTCGCAACCAGCTTTCAAGGTGGCTCACCTTGCCCCCAGAAAACAAAAAAGGCCCCTTCCGCAGAAAGGGCCTTGAATCTTCCAAAATGGCGCGCCTGGCAGGATTCGAACCTGCGACCTACGGATTCGAAGTCCGGCGCTCTATCCAGCTGAGCTACAGGCGCAATGTGGTATGGGGTGAGCGACGGGGCTTGAACCCGCGACAGCCGGAATCACAATCCGGGGCTCTACCAACTGAGCTACGCCCACCACAAAAACCAAGACGCTTATACCCGATGGTTCCGGCCATTTCAATGCTAAAAAGCACCCCGCGTGGATTATTCTTACGGGCCCATTTTTTTACCAACGCTTTGGCAGCCTTACAAGGCAAGGAAAAAGACACGCCTGCTCACCTGAGGAGAATCACCATCCGCCTTCGCACCTCTCTTCATTATGGTGTCCATTCAATCTTGCTGCTATAATTGGCGAGCCACATCAACAACGCTGGTCGAAACCTGTTTTGTGCCCACAACATGCCTGCTTCTAAATGCTTCCAGAGCCTTACCTGTCATATTGCCTTCACCTCCGAGCGAATGCCCCCAACATGATTGAAAAACAGCAACCTCCATGCATTCGCCATAGGGTTTCAAGGTGCCATCACCTTGCTATAGGAGGCACACACCGATTGTGACGAGCCTGGAAAACGACAGCTCGGCGCACGAACAAGACTGGGAAGAATTCATGATTGAAATCAAGGAAACAATCGCTGTCCTCAGGCCCATTGACGATGTCTTTCGTTATCTCAGTGACTTCACGAACATTGAGCAGTGGGACCCCGGCGTGGTGACGTCCGTGAATCTGTCAGGTGAACCGGTTCAGGTGGGAACACCCTTTGAGCTGACCTTGCGCTACCTGTTTTTCCCCATTCGAATGACCTACACCATCGCAGAGTACGCTCCCCCCCACAGGGTGGTTCTCAAGGGCGAGGGTGACTCCTTTGCCGTCACCGATACCATAGAGTTGTCACCAAACGGTCACGGGACAAGGGTGAGCTACACGGCATCCTTTGCTTTTCCCAACCTGTCGCCCCGCCTTCAAAAAATCATACGCCCGGCCTTGTCCCTCATCGGCAAAACGTCCATGTCCGGAATGAAAAAAGCCCTCTCCCCCGTGAACCGGGCGCCCCAGTCCGTGTCTCTCTTTTCCGCAGGGGTTCACCCTGTGGACGTGGCCGCAGATCGCCTGATTATTCCCGGCGCTCTGGGCTTCAGCAAATGGGGGTACAGCTTGAGCAACGTATTCTGGAGGGCCAACGCGGAGAGCCTCACAGGGCAAACCGTGGTGTTGACGGGGGCCACAGCGGGCATCGGAAAAGCTTCGGCCTTAGGGCTTGCCCAGCGGGGCGCCAGACTGACCTTCATCGCCCGGAACAGGGAAAAAGCCCTTGCCACTCAGAAAGAGCTCATCCAAAAAACAGGCAACGAGACCATCGATTTTTACATCGCGGACTTAAGCCTCATGGCCGACGTGACGCGGGTCGCAAAAGAGATCCTGAACGACAAACCCGCCGTCGATGTGTTGATCAACAACGCCGGTGCGCTGTTCTCCGAACATGCGGAAACCCCTGAGGGGCTTGAACGGTCCTTTGCCATCAACCTTCTGGGCCCCTTCATCCTGACCCGCCTCCTTCTGAAAGGGTTGGAAAAAGCAAAAAACCCCCGGATCATCAACGTCTCCTCCGGCGGAATGTACACCCAGAAAATTCATGTGGACGACATGGAGATGAGACGCCAGCCCTATGATGGAGCCACCGCCTACGCCTGGGCCAAGCGGAGCCTTGTCATCCTCACCGAACTCTGGGCTGATCAGCTCAACCACAAACCCATCTCCGTGCACGCCATGCACCCCGGATGGGTCGACACCCAAGGCCTTGCCGCCTCACTGCCCCGGTTTCACAAGCGGATCCGCCCCTTGCTGCGAACCCCGGCCCAAGGAGCCGATACCATCGTCTGGCTTGCCTCGGCCATGGAGCCGGGGCAGTGCTCCGGCCAGTTCTGGCTCGACAGACGGCCCCACCTCACCCATGTCTTCCCCGGAACCCGAGAAACAGACGACGAACGCAGGCAACTCTGGAAGGCCCTAGAAGAGCACGAGAGGCTGTTTCTACACAATTAAAAGCATGCCTCCGGCGGCAAGGTGAGCCACCTTGAAAGCTGGTTGGCAACCTTTTCAAAAGGTTGACCCCCGGCAGGTCCGCCGGAGGCATGTTAACCTCTTACATGAAGGTCCATGATGTCACCGATCAAACATCTTTTTCCGGCCATGGCGCTTGTTTTATTCACGGTTTTTCCAGCCCACGCCCTGGAGCCCGTCGCCACCATCGACGGAGTCCGCTTTGCCTTGAGCCACCAGGCAGACGACGTGAAGCTCAAACTCCGGGGCGTTGCCACGTTACGGTACCTGAAATTCATCAGGGCCTACGCCGGGGGCCTGTACATGCCTGAGACCGTCCGGTCCAAAGATGTGCTGTCGGATGTCCCAAAGCGCCTGGTTCTTGAGTACTTCCAGGACATCGAGGCCGAAGATTTTGCCGACGCAACGCGCACCATGGTGGAAAAGAACACCGACGCGGAGACTCGGTCCCGCATTGCTCCCGCCCTGAATCGCCTCTGCATGGCCTACCGGACGGTTGCCCCAAAAGATCGCTACGCACTCACCTACGTCCCTGGGAAGGGCCTGGACCTGTCCCTCAACGGCACCCTGCTGGGAACGTTTGAAGGGGCTGATTTCGCCCGGGCCATGTTTTCCATCTGGATCGGCCAAAAACCCATCGATAAAAAATTCAGAAACAGATTGCTGGGGCCACAATGACACGTAAGGCAACGAAACTCGGCCTTCCCATCAAACTCGCCTATGCCCTGCCCGCCTTTGCCATGGCCGTGGTGGGAATCCCCATCTACATTTACATTCCCAAGTTTTATACAGACGTCATCGGGCTGAACATCTCTGTGGTTGGGGCAGTCCTGCTCTCCTTAAGGGTGTTTGACGCCATCACCGACCCGCTGATGGGGCTGATTTCCGATCGAACTTCCACCCCCCACGGAAGACGGCGCCCCTACATTGCCGGAGGCTCCCTTCTCCTAGCGGCAAGCATCGTCTGCCTCTTCAACCCACCGGCCATGGGAATTCCAGCCACAACAGCATGGTTCCTGACCTGGCTTGCCCTGGTGTTTCTCTTCTGGACCCTGACGGTGGTCCCCTATGAATCCTTAGGACCGGAGCTCATCCATGACTACCACGAACGAACGGTGCTCTTCGGGTATCGGGACGGCTTTCTCATCGCAGGAACCATGGTGGCCGCTACGGCCCCGGTCGTCATCCGCTCCCTCCTGGCGGATGCCAACGCCCCGGACGCGGATCAAGCCGTCTTTTTCATCATGTCCATCATCTACGCGCCGCTTATTGTCTGCTGCTGCGGGATCTGTTTTTTCGTCGTCAAAGAAGCCGACCCCACAAAAAAAAGGACGTCTTTTAAGCTCCGGGAGAGCCTTGCAACCACCTTTCAGAACAAGCCCTTCTGCATCCTCCTCCTGGCTTTTTCATTCAGTGCTGTGGCAGCTCAAATGCCCGCCACCCTCATCCTCTTTTATGTGGAGTATGTCCTTGAATCCTCCAAGGCGGAGCTGTTTCTGCTGATCTATTTCGTCTCAGGCATCGCCCTTCTCCCCGCCTGGATCTGGGTATCCAGGCGCATCGGGAAAAAAGCGGCCTGGATGATCTCCATGGGAATCAACACCGGGGCTTTTTTCTATGTGTTCTGGCTTGGGCCTGGGGACGAGTGGTTGTACGGGGTTCTGGTCTTTGTCTCGGGCATCGGGTTTGGGGCCGGCCTTGCTCTGCCATCGGCACTGACAGCCGATGTCATCGATTACGACCAGGCATTCAGCGGTGAACGCCGGGAGGGGCAATACATAGGAATCTTTTCCGTGGCGAAAAAAATGGCCGGTGCAGCTGGCGCTGGCATCGGCCTATGGGCTCTCGGGCTTTTCGGGTATGTCCCCGGCCAGCCCCAAAGCCCCGAGGTCGTACTCGCGTTGCGTACCCTCTACGCCCTCGTCCCCTGCATTTTAAGTATCGTGGCCTTTCTCATCGCCGGGTTCTACCCCCTGTCAGAAGCCCGTCATCAAGAAATTTTGAAGCAGTTGCATAAAAGGGAACAGGGTTGAATGGTTCAGACAAAGCCAAGAGCCATAGACCGCCGAAGTGACTCCGGCCAAAGCCAAGCCAGAGTCAGCAGCTCTCATCGATAGCGGTTAAACCATGAAGAGTCCTTCGGGCAACATGAAGGAGATTGAATCCCCTTACCGTTGATCAGGGGGAAAGCCCGTCATCGACTGTGACGTACCGGAGAAACGAAGGTACGGAGCATTTGCGAACCTGGGGTGCAGGGGCTGTAGCCCCGCCCTCAACGCCCTTCGATCAACACATTCATGAAATGTTCAGTGGGAATGCTCAAGGGGCTGTTTTTGTTGGTGACGATACCGATGGAGCGGGAAGGCAGGGTCTCTTTGAGGTCAAGAATTCGAACAGTTTTTTCATCCTTGGGGATGGCGTCGGCCATAACAAAACCGACCCCTAACCCGATGCGGACGAAATCGACAATGAGGTCGATGCTTTCCAGCTCAAATTCAGGGGCAAGGGTCTCTTTCTGTACGCGGAAAAAGGCGTCAAGATACCTGCGCGTGTTGGTGTTGGGGGTAAGGGTGATGAGGGGAAAATTTTTCAGGTCCTTTATCGACGGGTTTTCCGGCAGCTGATCGGCGTAGGCATCTGTGCAGATGGCGACCTCTTGGAACCCCTTGATCTCTGTAATATTCACCCCCTTGCTCTTCATGTTGTCAGGCAGGTTCACGATGCCGAAATCCATCTTGCCGCCGGCGATGTCCTCAAGGGTCTGCATGGAGGGCTGGTTGGTGATATTGATTTTTATGTTCGGATAATCCGCGTGGAACCGCTTGATATAGTCGAGAAGAAAATAGCGGCAGATGGTATCGCTGGCCCCGATCTTCACCTCACCGTACCCCAGGGTTTTCGTATTTTCAATGTTCCGCTCCCCGGCCTTGATGAGGTCAAAAGCTTCGGCGATATGGAAGAAGAGCATCTCCCCCTCTTTGGTAAGCTGCATGTTGCGCTTGTTGCGGATAAAGAGCAAAATATCAAGCTGGTTCTCCAGCTGCTTGATGGACTGGGAGACAGAGCTCTGGGTCACAAAAAGCGATTCCGCGGCCCGCGTGAAGCTAAGGTTCTTCGCCGCGTGATAGAAGACCTTGTAAAGTTCGAAATTGACGTTCATGTTTCATCCTTTATAAAAAAAGCATGCCTCCGGCAGCCAGGGGATAATCCCCTGGACCCCAGGTTCGCGAATGCTCCCACCCTTCGTGCCTCAGGGTGATCACATTCGCTGACGGGCTGTGCCCGTGAATAACAACAGAGAATTTTCCCCCTTCGTGGAGCCCGAAGGGCGCTTCGTGTTCTTCGTGGTTTATCATGCACTTTAAGCCAAAGGTATCCAGGTTAATTCGCGTCTGCATTCTCGGCATCGTGCAGTAGTGTCCACCGAGCTCAACACATTTTATCTGCTGCGGTTGGCCCTTACACGGCAACAGCGACAGCCTTAAGCGAAAATATTTTCAACGCCTCCCATTCGTCTTGGGCTCTCTTATTTGCCTGACAAGAGACCACCTTTCAAGAACAAATCGTGCCCTCAGTGAAAAAAACCTATCATTAGCCCAGACTGTTATTGATGTTATAATTATTAATTACATTTATAAAACCGGCTATGATAAGTCAATATGGTACTTCGGTTCTTCAACCAAGATTATAAAGAGCCGTGGTCGATGCATGGAAACAACCATCTTTTTCGCAACTTTCAGGTATTAACCATATATATGTTTCAGGGGACTCCACATGCCAAACAAGATTAGACGGGTCTTTGTTGAGAAGAAAGCAACCTTCAAAGTCGAGGCGGATCATCTGCTCTCGGATATCACGCACAACCTGAACATCACAGCGGTCAAAGATGTCCGCATCATCAACTGCTACGAATGCCTTGGCTTTGATGACGCCACCTTTGACCTCGCCAAAGCGAACGTCTTCAGCGAGCCCAACACCGACAATGTCTACGAAGATACGGCCCTTTTTACCGGGGCCGATTTTGTTTTCAGGATGGGACTTCTTCCCGGACAGTATGACCAGCGTGCCGACTCGGCCATGCAATGCGTTCAACTCTTAACCGCCGGAGAGCGCCCCCTCATTCGGGCCTCTAAGGTCATCGCCATCAATGGCGACCTCTCCGATGCCGAAAAAGAGAAGATCAAGACCCACCTTATTAACGTGGTGGAGTCCTGCGAGCTGGACCTAGCGCTTCCCGAGACCATCGAAATGGACGCGGTGGTTCCTGACGATGTGATGGTATTCGATGGGTTCACCGACTTTACCGAAGCCGAACTTTCCGCCTTCAAGGACGCCGAAGGCTTTGCCATGAGCATGGGGGACATCCTCTCCTGCCAGGACTACTTCAAGAATACCGAAAAGCGTAACCCCACCATCACCGAACTCAAGGCCATCGATACCTACTGGTCCGATCACTGCCGTCACACCACCTTCATGACCGAAATCGAAGAGGTGACGTTCCAGGAAGGGGTTTACACCGAAGAGATCCGGAAAGCCTACGACCTCTACCGGCAGGACCGGGTTGCCTGCGGCACCAAGAAGCCCGAGTGCCTCATGGACCTTGCCTGCATCGCCGCAAAGTCCCTTTCCAAAGAGGGCTACCTGAAAGACATCGACGTCAGCGAGGAGATCAACGCCTGCAGCATCAACGTGGATGTTAACGTGGACGGGGAGAAGGTCCCCTACCTGGTGATGTTCAAAAACGAGACCCACAACCACCCCACGGAGATCGAGCCCTTCGGCGGCGCGGCCACCTGCCTGGGCGGCGCCATCCGTGACCCCTTGTCCGGCCGTTCCTACGTCTACCAGGCCATGCGCATCACAGGCGCGGCAGACCCCAGGACTCCCTACGAAGAGACCCTCCCCGGCAAGCTGCCCCAGCGCACCATCAGCAAGCGGGCCGCCCACGGCTACAGCTCCTACGGCAACCAGATCGGCGTCACCACCGGCTTTGTCAAAGAGTATTACAACGACCGCTTCCTGGCCAAGCGCATGGAGGTGGGGGCCGTTATCGCCGCCACCCCCAAAGATCAGGTCATTCGCGAGGTACCGGAACCCGGGGACATCGTCATCCTGGTGGGCGGACGCACCGGCCGTGACGGCTGCGGCGGGGCCACCGGCTCCAGCAAGGAGCACACCGAAGAGTCCCTGGCCACCTGCGGCGCGGAAGTACAAAAAGGCAACGCCCCGGAAGAGAGAAAGATTCAGCGCCTCTTTAAAAACGAGACCGTCTCGAAAATGATCATCCGCTGCAACGACTTCGGCGCCGGCGGCGTCTCCGTTGCGGTGGGAGAGCTGGCCGACAGCATCGACATCTTCCTGGACCGTGTGCCCAAAAAATACGACGGCCTGGACGGCACCGAGCTCGCCATCTCCGAATCCCAGGAGCGCATGGCTGTGGTCGTTCGTAAAGAGAACGCCGACGACTTCATCCGCCTGGCCGGTGAAGAGAACTTAGAGGCCACCGCCATCGCCAACATCACGGACACCGGCCGCCTGAGGATTGAGTGGCGGGGCAACTGGATCATCGATGTCTCCCGTGAATTCCTGGACACCAACGGCGTCAGCCAGTCCACAAAAATTGAGGTGGAGGCCCCTTCCAAAGAAGCCAGCGTCTTTAATAAGAAGGCAACCGGCGACCTTGCCGACATCTGGGTAAACACCCTTAAGGACCTCGGCGTTGCAAGCCAGAAAGGCCTGGTGGAACTCTTCGACAGCACCATCGGATCAGGCTCCGCCCTCATGCCCCATGGCGGAAAAACCTACCAGACCCCCACCGAAGGCATGGCCGCCAAGATTCCCGTCGAAAAAGGCGAAACCACCACCGGTACCCTCATGACCCACGGCTACAACCCGGAGATGGCCATTTGGTCCCCCTTCCACGGCGGCATGTACGCCGTTGTGGAGAGCGTGGCCAAGGTCGTTGCCATGGGCGGCAACTACCAGGACATCTACCTCTCCCTCCAGGAGTACTTTGAAAAGCTGCGAGGGGAAGCGGTTCGCTGGGGCAAGCCCTTTGCCGCGCTCCTCGGTGCCTTCCGGGCCCAGAAAGAGTTCAAGATCGGCGCCATCGGCGGCAAGGACTCCATGTCCGGATCCTTCAAAGACCTTGACGTGCCCCCCACCCTCATCTCCTTTGCCGTGGAAGCCATGGACATGGAGAAACTCATCTCCCCCGAATTCAAACGGGCCGACTCCAGGGTCGTGATGATCCAGGCGAACCGAAACGATGCCGACGTCATCGACTTTACCGACCTGAAAGAGAAATACGATCTCGTCACCAGGCTCATGGCCGAGGGGCACATCGTCAGCGCCCACACCGTCAGCAAAGGCGGAGCCGTGGCAGCCATCTCAAAAATGTGCTTCGGCAACAAACTGGGCATGGCCGTAACCCCTGAGATCTCGAACGAACTTTTAACAGAAGAGGCCATCGGCTCCCTGATCCTCGAAGTGAGTTCCGAAAAAGAGCTTGCAGAACTCTTCACCACGGCCTATGTCGATCTTGGTATGGTAACCGAAACCGAGACCATCACACACGGCGAGATGACCCTCTCCCTTTCAGAGCTCATCTCCGCCTGGGAAGCACCCTTGAACGATATCTTCGAGATCAAAGAGGACCACCAGGGTCCCATTGAAACCCTCAGCCATGTTGCCCCTTTGATCCATGTGGCCAAACACAAGGTGGCAAGGCCGAAGGTCATCATCCCGTCCTTTCCCGGCACCAACTGCGAGATCGACACCCAACGCGCCTTTACCCGCGCAGGGGCCGACGTGGAGGTGGTGGTGTTCCGTAACCTCACCGCCGCCTGGGTCGAGGAGTCCATCGCCACCCTTTCAGATAAGATCAAAGGCGCCCAGATCATTGCCCTTCCCGGCGGATTTTCCGCGGGTGACGAGCCCGAAGGATCCGGCAAATTCATCTCCTCCATTTTCAAAAATGAAGTGGTAAAAGAAGCCGTCCACGGCCTCTTAAACGATCGGGACGGCCTCATGCTCGGCATCTGCAACGGCTTCCAGGCCCTTGTCAAACTCGGCCTACTGCCCTACGGTAACATTCAGACGTTGGATGAGGACGCACCCACCCTCACCTACAACAAAATCGGCCGCCACATCGCACGCTACGCGAAGACCCGGGTCGCCTCCAACCTCTCCCCCTGGCTTTCAGGAACCGAGGTGGGCGACGTCTATGAGTCGGCACTCTCCCACGGTGAGGGACGCTTCTTTGCCAATGACGAGGTGCTTAAAAAACTCATCGAAAACGGGCAGGTCGCCACCCAATATGTGGACGAGACAGGCAACGCCACCTACGACGGTACCAGCAACCCCAACGGCTCCATCTACGCCATTGAGGGCATCACCAGCGCTGACGGTCGTATTTTTGGTAAGATGGGACACAGCGAACGTATCGGAAGCCATGTAGCCGGAAACATCTACGGCGAAACAGATATGAAGATCTTTGAGTCTGGGGTAAAGTACTTCCAGTAAACGGGCATCATTAAAGGATTCACAATGAATTGCGACAAGTTTAAAGACGAATGCGGTGTTCTGGGAATCTTCTCAAAAACGAGCCGGAACCTCTCACGCCGGGTAGCCTTCGGACTCATTTCCCTGCAGCACAGGGGCCAGGAGAGCGCCGGCATTGCAGCCTATCAGGATGGCAAGGTCAAGCACTACAAAGACATGGGCCTGGTCCAGGATGTCTTCAACAACGACATCCTGGAAGGACTCAAAGGCACCATCAGTGTGGGCCACGTGCGCTACTCCACCACCGGAGAGTCCCACGTCGCCAACGCCCAGCCCCTGGTCATCAACTATCGCGGCGGAAGCATTGCCCTGACCCACAACGGAAACCTGGTCAACGCCGATAAGATCCGGGATGAGCTGGAGCTCTCCGGCTCCATCTTCCAGACCTCCATCGACACCGAGGTCATTGCCAACCTCATCGCCAAGAACTACTCCTTAGGGTTTAAAGACTCCATCATCAAAACCGTCCAGGAGATCAAAGGGGCCTTTGCCCTGGTGATCATGTGCGAAGGCAAGCTCATCGGCGTGCGGGACCCCAACGGCCTGCGCCCCCTGTGCATCGGGAAACTCCCCGACGGCGGCCTGGTCCTCTCCTCCGAGAGCTGTGCCCTGGACGTCGTAGGTGCCGAGCTTGTCCGCGACGTACAGAACGGCGAGATGGTCATCATCGACGAAAACGGCATCGAGTCCATCATCTATGACGACAGCCAGCGCGTGGCCCACTGCATCTTCGAATACGTCTACTTTGCACGCCCAGACAGCACCATCGACGGCGTCAGCGTCTCCAGCTCGCGCCGATGCGCCGGCAAGACCCTGGCACAGGAGCACCCTGTGGACGCCGATATCGTCATCGCCGTCCCCGACTCCGGCATCGACGCCGCCATCGGGTTCGGCCAGGAAGCCGGCATCCCCTACGGCATCGGACTCATCAAGAACAAGTACATCGGCCGGACCTTTATCCAGCCCGACCAGGAGTCTCGCGAGTTGGCCGTTCGCCTCAAACTCAACGTCCTGAAAGAGACCGTCAAAGGCAAGCGCGTCGTGGTCGTAGACGACTCCATCGTGCGCGGCACCACCAGCCGCAAAATCGTGGACGCCCTAAAAAAAGCCGGTGCCACCGAAGTCCACATGCGGGTCAGCTCAGCATCCGTTAAGTTCCCCTGCTTCTTCGGCATCGACACCCCCAACCGACAGCAGCTCGTGGGCTCCTCCAAAAGCGACGACGAAGTCAGAGAACTCATCGGTGCCGACTCCCTGGGCTACATCAGCGTCAAAGGCCTCCTGGGCTCCGTGGGCAAAACCAACGCAAACATGTGCACCGCCTGCTTCGACGGCGACTACCCCATGGACGTCCCCGAAGAGGTCAACAAACTAATGTTCGAATAACCGGGTTCGCAAATGCTCCCGGTCCTCGTTCCTCGGCCCGACGCATTTGCTTACGGGCTGCGCCCGTAGTGTTTGCTGACATCATCATGAGCACAGGGGGCAATCATTCAGCTGTAGGGTGCATTTATGCACCATCTCTTTTGAAGACCATGATCACCGGTCTTTCCGGCAATTGGTGCATAAATGCACCCTACGATTTTTCGACATGGTCAGCACATTGCGAGAGAGTTAAGCTTAAGCCTGACAATGAAACGCTCCAAAATATCGGCGAATACGATCGGCTCGAGGAACGAGAGCTGAAAGTATTCGCAACCTGGGGTCCAGGGGATCATCCCCTGGCCGCCGGAGGCGTTTTTTAATAAAATCCATCCCAAATAGGATACAAAATATGAGCGAGAAGACAAAACTGACCTATGCAGACGCTGGCGTGGACATCGCTGAGGGTGCCGCGGCCGTTGAGAAGATGAAAGCCTATGTCCAGGAAACCTTCACCAAGGGTGTGTTGGGCGGCCTTGGCGGGTTTGGCGGGTTGTTCGAGCTGGATCTGGAAGGATACAAAAAGCCGGTTCTGGTCTCCGGCACCGACGGGGTGGGCACCAAGCTGAAGATCGCTTTCTTAACGGACGTTCACGACTCCACCGGCATCGATCTTGTGGCCATGTGCGTCAACGACATCCTGGTTCAGGGCGCAAAGCCCCTCTTCTTCCTCGACTACATTGCAACAGGCCGCATCAGCTCTGATAAGGTGGCCGACATCGTCAAGGGCATCGCCGAGGGCTGCAAGCAGTCCGGTGCGTCCCTGATTGGCGGCGAGACAGCCGAGATGCCCGGCTTCTACTCCGATGACGAGTACGATATCGCAGGCTTTACCGTGGGCATTGTAGAAAAAGAAAAAATCATCGACGGCAGCAAGATCAAGGAAGGCGATGTGCTCATCGGCCTGCCCTCCACCGGCATCCACTCCAACGGCTACTCCCTGGTCCGAAAGCTCTTCTTTGACGTGCTGAGCATGTCTGTCAGCGACCACGTGGAAGAGTTGGACATGACCCTGGGCGAGGCCCTTATCATGCCTACAAAGATCTACGTCAAAGAGATCCTGGAGATCCTTGCCAACCACAGCGTGAACGGCATGGTCCACGTCACCGGCGGCGGCTTCACCGAAAACATTCCCCGAGTCCTCCCCGAAGGCCTGGGCGCTGACATTGCCATGGGCAGCTGGGAGATGAATCCCCTATTCCCCCTCATCCAGGAAAAAGGCAACATCGACGAATCCGAAATGTTCAAGACCTTCAACATGGGCATAGGCTTTATCCTCGCGGTGGATCCTTCAGAGGCCGACGCCATGATGGAGACCATCGAAAAGACCGGAGAAAAAGCCTACAAAATCGGCACCGTCACCAAGGGTGAAGGGGTCCGGTACAATAAGTAGCATGCCTTCGGCGTCGAGGGTGGCGAAGCCACATTAGGCAAAAACACCTCGAAAGCTGATTGCGAATGCGCTTTGCCCCTCGTTCCTCGGGTCAAAGCGCATTCGCCTTTGAGCTAAAGGGTAAATCCAAGAGTAACCGTAAAATCCATATCCACACTCTTCGTGTTTACCTCCCCACCTGAGTCATAACGACTGGCTGTACCGCATAGACACCATGGATTCCCGCCTTCGCGGGAAAGACGAAAAAAAAGCGCCCCCGCCCCCCTTCTTCGCCCCGCCCCCTAACCCTTGCAAAACATTCCTTTTCGTTCTAAATAAACTGAGCAACAACTTGCATTCCTACCCTCTCCAATCAAATCAATAAACAAAGCTCGCAAAGAAGAGCAGAGGATCAACATGATAATATGGGGATTCGTTGATTACGAAAATACAGGAACCCTTGAAGGGGTTCCCTTAGGCCAATATGAAAGGTTGATTGTCTTTTGCGGCCCCAAGAACAAAAAGATAAAATTTGGGGATATTCCTTCCACCGATTTTTGCCGTATCGACATCATCGGCCTGAAGACATCGGGTGCAAACAATCTCGATTTTCATATGGCCTATTACCTCGGCAAATTCAGCGAGACAGCCGGAAAAGATGTGAGCTTTCACATCATCTCCAATGACACAGGCTTTAACGGCCTTGTCAGCCACATCAAAAAAACAGGGAGACCCTGCCAACGAGTTGCCTGCAACAAGCCCCCCGTACCAAAGCCAAAACAAAAATCCAAACAGCCTGCCTTAAGCAAATGCAGTGAACTTGTCCTCGCCAGCTTAAATCTGATTGATGGAAGAACACGCCCCCGCACCCAGGCATCCCTCACCAACTGGATCAAGGCCCATTGCCAGGGCATAAAAAACGGCGCAGGCCCTGAAAAAGCATTTCAGGAGTTAGAGGCGGCTCACATGATTTCCATTACTGACCAAGGGCTCAAATATCAATTCCACAAGCAGCCCAAACCATAACAGGAGCCTTCCATGAATAAACTCTGGCTGCTCATTGTTTTTCTGAAGTTCTGCTTTCTCACGCCCACCATCGCTGCTGCAACCCCAAAAGGCCCTTCCGTGGAAACCGGAAACGAAGAGATCGGATTCGTTTATCACGGCAACAAAAAGAGCTTCAAATTCCACGCCCCGGACTGCCGCTACTACACCTGCAAGAACTGCACGATCATCCTTCACTCCGCGATAGAAGCCGAAGAAAAGCGTTTCTCCCCCTGTGGTCTCTGCAAGCCCCTGTACTATGCCAAACGCCATGAAAAAGAGCAGAGCGTCGAGACCGAAAAACGCCATACAACACCGACATCTGCGCCCAAAGCCGTTCCGGCTCCAGCGGCCATTGAAACAAAAAAATCGGTATCCGACGGAAAGGGGTAGGGTGCATTCCATGCACCAAACATGAGGGAGTGCAGCGTACCTGAAATTTATGATGAAAATCGTGGATATAGATTGCTCAACCATGGTGCATAAAATGCACCCTACGGCGGCGTCGTGCTGGCAACCCATGGCGTGGCGTCATACATTTGCTCGCTCATAGGCTCTGCCTTGCCGGTGTGTCAAGCAGTTAAGTGGGTGATGGAATTCACAGGTTGAGGCGGTATCAAGCATGGAGGCAGAGCCTCCGGGGAGCATTCTCGGGCAGAGCCTGGGCACGAGGGAAAATCTGTTGGCATAACCTTCACAGCTTCCACCCAGCCCCGAAACTTCCGACACAGCCCGCAGAATCTTCAGCTTTGGTGGCGGGCGTAGCCCGCGGCAAAGGCCGAAGCGCTTTGACCCGAGGAACGAGGGACAAAGCGCTTCGGCAATCCGCTTTCGAGGTGGCTCACCTCGCCGCCGGAGGCACGCTTTTAATCCCTTCCCATTTACATTGCCTCTCCCGCTGCCTGGCCCGATGCCCAGGCCCAGTGGAGGTTGAAACCACCGAGCTGGCCGGTGACGTCGAGGACTTCGCCGGTGAGGTAAAGGCCAGGGGTGAGGCGGCTCTCCATGGTTTTGGAGGAGACATCTGCGGTGTCCACGCCGCCGCCTGTGGCTTCGGCTTTGCGCATGCCTTCGGTGCCTGCAGGGATGACGGTGTAATTGTGAACAAGCTGGGTAAGTCGTTCATGGTCCTGGGTGGTGAGTTGGGCGATCTGCCTGCCCCCCAGTTTGGAGGGAATGAGGGCTGTGGCGAGGCGTTCGGGGAAAATTCGGGAGAGAACGGTACGCACGAGGGGTTTGCCACCGGCATCGGCAAGGAGGGTGTCGATGCGGTTTCCCGGCAGAAAATCAATGGTGATCTCCATCCCCTTTTCCCAGTGGCAGGAGGCCTGAAGGGCGACGGGACCACTCAGGCCCTTGTGGGTAAAGAGAAGGTTTTCGGTGAAGCTTTTGCCGTTGACCGTGAGGCATGCAGGAAGGGCAATGCCGGTGAGGCCCCTCAGTTTCCAATCGCTGGGTGTGGTAAAGGGGACCAGGGCCGGGCGGGCCGGGATGATGGTGTGCCCGAACTGTTTGGCAATGCGATACCCGGTGTCGGTGGACCCCACTTGGGGCCATGCAGAGCCTCCCAGGGCGATGAGGCAAGAAGCTGCCGTCACCTCCCCTTTTCCAAGGGTCACCCTAAACGCATCGTTTTTTTCAACGCCCCTGATCTCTTCTTCGAGGCGCAGCGTCACGTTTGCCCGTCGGCATTCGGCCAAAAGGGCGTTTGCGATATCCGCTGCGGAATCCCTGCAAAAAAGCTGGCCGTGTTCCCGCTCTTCCCACGGAATGTCATGACTCTCAACAAACGCAACCACATCCCAGGGAGTCAGCCGGGCAAGGGCCGACTTTACAAAGTGGGGATTTCGGCAGAGAAATTCATCCGTGGTTAACTCAATGTTGGTGAAGTTGCACTTGCCGCCTCCGGCGATGAGGATCTTGCGACCCGCTTTTTTCCCGTGATCAATCACACAGACTGATTTTCCGCGCTTGGCAGCCGTCATGGCAGCCCACAGCCCAGATGCTCCGGCCCCTAATATCACGATATCGTAGTGCGGCATGGATGGTGTCCCTCAGGGTATCATTTCAGTTCAGGTAAACAACTTGCCTCCGGCGGCCAGGGGATAATCCCCTGGACCCCAAATTCGCGAATGCTCCCGACCTTCGTTCCTCAGGTCGCTCACATTCGCTGACAGGCGTCCGGTTATAGATTCTTAAGCTCGCAATATCAAGGGTGAAAAGCAAAACGTAGTCGCCCGATTTATCCTCACCATGGTTGAGGTACCAACACAGGTTCACGAGGTCAGGCGGTCAAAGTGTCAGCGATGGGAGGCAAACGGATAAACAATGGGCCGCGTCGAAAAAAAACACCAATAAAAACAGCTCAGTGGTCAACCACTTGGCCAGTTTATCACACCTTGGCCCCACGTACAGGCCCCTTCCCGGCCCGACAGAACTCAATTTTTTTCATAATCAAGAGGAGCCCCCGTCATTTGGGCGCCTTGCACGCAAAGCACTCACAAGGCCACACAAACCCCTGAAATTTCAGATTCATAATCTGACGCGATTTGATATCATCTGTGTTTAAAACGTCAACACGCCTTACCTCCATCGTCAAACCAGCCCCACAGCATTGATGAACGCACAAAAACGAAAGAACACATGCCATGAAACAATACTCTGTCGGTTTTGATATCGGTACGGATTCTGTGCATACGGTTGTTCTGACCCCACAGTTCGAGGTGATCTACGCCCCGGAATCCTTGATGCACTTTGGCAACCCCGCAGACGCCATCAAAGAGGTGTACGATGAGATCATCTCACGATACGGTTATGACAACATTCTCACCACGGCCTTCACCGGCAGCGGTGGAGAGTATTTTGCCGATATCTTAAAGGTTCCCTTCTTTTATGACACCATCACCATCCCCGCAGGGGTAGGGATCATAGCCCCCCATGCCGACTACATCTTCCACATCGGGGCCAAAGACCCGTACTACTTTGAACGGGAAACCCTTCGGGACAGTAACGGCGTCAGGGCCTTTGTACCGGACCATGCCACCGGCACCAAATGCGGTGGGGGCAGCGGCATCCTCATCACCAAGCAATGCCGGCGTTTTTTTGAAAACGATGTGCCCGTATCCTTAGGGCCTTGCAGACAAACCAACCGCGGCCTCCTGCAACATCAACTGGTGGCGATCTTTGGCAAGGCCCAAGAGGCGTTAAAGCAGGCCAACAAAGAGATCGATGTAGGCGGGCGGTGCGGTGTGGTCATCCAGTCCGACATGATTCATCTCCAGAACCGCGGCGAAGATATCACCAACATCCTGTGGGGACTCTGCGAAAGGGTCGTGAAAAACTACAGGTCGGATGTTTTAAAAACCCGAACCTTCAACGGCAATGGAAAGGCCGTTGTCACAGGCGGGTTGTTTGAAAACCGCCATCTTGTGAAGACACTGGAAAAAAACCTGGGCCTCTCCATCGAGGTGCCTGAACTCTTCAAAAAAGCGGGGGCCATCGGTGCCGTGGTCAGCGCAAACCGTAAAGCCGAGAAATTCAAAAGCGATGCCCTGCTCGCCCTTTCTCAGGCAGAGAAAGCCTCTGTCAAAATGGCCCCCCCCTTAAGCACGGCACTGAACCATGTCCGGATATACAACGAATCCCAATGCATCACAAAGGTCGAGGACCTGACGGTTTACAGTTCAAACCCTGCTGCAGGCCGGGAGGTGATCCTGGGTATCGACGGCGGTTCCACGACCACCAAAGCCATTGTTGCCGATGCCGGGGACCTTGCCATCGTGGCCGAGATCTGCCTCAACACCAACGGGCGCCCCCTCAAGGCCGCCCGGGACATTTTCCGGCAGGTCCGATCCAGCCTGGGTGACGGCCTCTCCATCAAGGCGGTGGCCTACACCGGTTCCTCGGGGGCCTTCTACCACAAGCTGTTCACCGATGCGGCAAAATGCCCTGAAATCCGATCCTCCGACCTCGTAAAAGATGAGATTACCTGCCATGCCTTCGGGGTCAAGCATTTCAACAACGAGGTGGATACAATTTTTGAACTGGGGGGACAAGACGCCAAGTTCACCCTTTTCAACGGAGACGGCACCGTCAAAAAATCCCGCATGAACTTAAGCTGCATGGCCGGAACAGGCCAGACCATGCAAAACATGGTGGAGATGATCGGCCTGGACATCGGCACCACCTTCCATGAAGCCGCACTCAGGGCAAAACAGACACCCATTGTGGATGACACCTGCGGCGTCTTTACCGAAGCGGGCATTGCCCGGCTTGTGGCCCTGGGATTTTCCAAAGAGGAGATCGCAGCCGCCATTGCCTATGGCTTTATGGGGGGCTACGTCAACAAATTCATCGGCAACGAAAGCTTCGGCCGCTTCGCGTCGGCCCAAGGTGGGCCGTTCAAAGGCAAGGCCTGCCTGGCAGCCCTTGCCCTGCATACGGGGATGGAGGTGCACGCATTCCCTCACCGGCAGCTCTTTGGAGCCCTGGGCGCGGTGATTGCAGCCCATAACGAGCTCGATCGCTGTTTAAACGAAGGGATTCCCGTTGAGTCCAAATTCCGGGGCTTAAACCTTGCAGATGCCGAATTCAACACATCGGAGGAGCTGTGCAGCACCCTGATTTCCGACTCCTGTTCCCTGAAGGACTGCAAGCTTCAGGTTTACAAAATAGATGACGACCTGATCATCTCCGGAGGGGCCTGCCCCAAAGGAAACACGGACACCGGCACAACCAAGGCACCGGATTATGTCGCCCGGTACAAGAAGCTCTTGAACAAACACCTGGACACATACACGGTGGACCTTGCATCAGACTCCGATAACGAACGGGTCCTCATCCCCCGAAGCCTCACCTTTTTAAATGAGAAGGGGGTGTTTTACTCAGCCCTTTATCACTACCTTGGGTTTGACGTGGCCGTCTCCCCGGAGTCCAATGACCACATCACAAATCTGGGTATTCACTACTCCCATTCCGAAACCTGCTTTCCGGTCAAGCTTGCCCATGGCCACGCCGCCTTCCTGAAGGAGCATGTCCGGAAGGGGAAAGACAAGCTCCTGCTTGTCAATGCCATTGGCTCCGACTGGGAAAAGAGCCGCTTCTGCCCCTATGTCGCCGGGGACGGGTTTCTGGCCAAGGATGCCGTCGGCATCGACAATGGGCACGTCCTGCTTCCGGTGCTTCATTTCAATGACCCGGCCCACCCGCTGGACAAGGCTGTGCTCAAGGATCTCTCACGGGTCTTCGGCAACCGGTTCACCCTCTCCGGGGTACACTCTGCCATCGCCAAAGCC
This sequence comes from Desulfolunaceae bacterium, assembly GCA_942491485.1. Taxonomy (GTDB): domain Bacteria; phylum Desulfobacterota; class Desulfobacteria; order Desulfobacterales; family Desulfolunaceae; genus Desulfoluna. The sequence continues at coordinate 790,519 of CALOAX010000002.1, forward strand.
ATGGAGGCCGAAGCGCTTTTTTTGGAAGACGTATACAGCCACGGCCAAAAAATCATCACCGGATTGACCGACAAAAACGAAAACGTTTTCATCGGTATTGGAAGGGGGTACACCCTCCTCGACAACAAGGCCAGCTCAAAAGTCCACGAGCTCTTCTCCTCCTATGGCCTGCATTTTGTCCCCGCCTTTTTCATGAAGCCCCCTGAAGTCGATATCACCGACATCGCTGAGAACATGTACTGGGTGCAGGGCAAAACCATCATCCAGTACAACCTGGAAACAGCCCTCCGGCCCAACCTCTACCCCGTTCGCGCCACCAACTTCAACTGCGGCACAGACTCAATTCTCCTCTACCACGAAGAGTCCATCATGAACGAAGCCGGAAAACCTCACCTGGTCCTGCAGACGGACGGCCACTCCAGCAACGCCCAGTTCGGCACCCGGACCCTGGCCAACCACGAAGTGGTGAAAGCGCATAAGCCAAAGCCGGTTCTTCTCGATGACTTCAGAAAAAAAGCCCGCCCCGTTATCCTGAAAAACAAAATCATCGGAATTCCTTATATGGGCGACAACTCCCATGTCCTGGCCGCCGCGTTCAAAAGCGTGGGCCTCGTCGCCGAAGTAATGCCCACACAAACCGGAAAGGCCCAGGAGATCGCCCGGAAAATAGTGGGCACCAACACCTGCATGCCCTTCTCCTACCAGGTGGGGGACTGCCTGGCCTGGCTCTACAGCCTGATGAACCGTGGCATCAACCCCAACAGGGACGCCGTCGTCTTTCAACCCATGGCCCAGGGGCCCTGCCGGTTCGGCCAGTACCATGTGATCTTAAAGCAAATCTTCAGGGAAAACGGCTTGGGCGATGTGGACATCTTAAGCCCCGACGCGGAAAAGGATTACACCAATGTGCCCATCTCCGAGGCCGAGATGCTGAAACAGTCCATGGGCCTGTTCAAAGGCAACTTCTGCCTCGATATCCTGAGCAACGCCCTCCTGCGAACCAGCCCCTATGAAAAGCAGAAGGGCGCTGCACAAAAAATCTACGGCTCTTTTTCCGCCGAGCTCTACGGTATGATCGGACGCAGGGCCAGGGCAAAAGAGCTGGTGGCCTTCATGACCCGGGCAAGGGACGCTTTCCAGGCCCAGATCGACCCCTCCCTTAAACGAAAACCCGTTGTGGCCATCAACGGAGAAGTGTTTGTGCGCCTGCACCCCAAAGCAAATCAGGATTCCATCCTGCTTCTGGAGAAATACGGGCTGGAAGTAAAGCTCTCCCCACTGGGCCAGTGGATGGAGTACACAAACAAGACAGCCATGGCTGAGTTTAAAAAGGCATACAGCTGGAAGAAATATTTCACCGCCATGCTCAAAAAGAATTACATGCAAAACAGGGGCAAGAAACTCTACGCCCCTTTCCGTGAATTTCTTGAGGGCAGAGAGAGCCACGACTCGGAGCACCTTCTCAGCCATATCCAGAAAGACCTGGTGTATGACAAACATATTCAGGGAGAGTCCCCCATCTCCATTGGCGAAGCCTACCTGTTTACCAAGGGGGAAATGCCCCGAATCAGCGGCATTTACCATGTGGGCCCCTTCGGATGCATGCAGGAGACAGCGGCAACATCTCAGATCCAGTCCATCACCCAGAAACACAGACTCAGCGCAGACTCCGTCCACGAACGAATCGTGCCATTCATGGATGCCGTGTTCGGTGACTCGGAGCTCCCCAACCTGGAAGCGGAGATCGCCGCCTTTGCTGAAAAATGCTACCTGAAGCAGGAACTCAGGAACTGAAAGGAAAAAAAGATGCCTCCGGCGGGCAGGGGCTGAGCCCCTGCACCCCAGTTTCGCGAATGCTCCCGCCCCTCGTTCCTCGGGTCGATCACATTCGCTGTCGGGCTTCGCCCGTGGGTCCCAACGGTTATTTTTTATGCCGTCTTCCCCGGCTGTCAGACATGTGAGACCATATGGACTGCCGGGCCTTTAAGATGACTCGTCGGCCTTCGCAGGGCAGGTGACCGGGGATCCATGTATGCCTTCCAACACCTTCAGAGGCTGGCTTTCACCGGAATAACCCTGCCGTGTCGCTTTTTGAAAAAAACGCCACTAAACGTTCCGATTGTAACAGCGCTTTCCCCCTCGTTCCTTGTGGAGGAAACTATCTCCAGCAGCCTAAATCCAGAGGAGGGTAGAAAAAGGTGGAGTCATGGCGCGCCGCCCATTATAATCGCTTCATTCGTAACTTGGGGATCTCGTTCCTGATGCGACTCAGCCGCCCTCACCACATCCGGAAAACCACTTTTCTGAGAGGAAGCCCACATGAAGCTCGTGAAAATAAGCGCAATAAACATTTTATCTGCCTGCATCCTCACCTTTTCCCTTCTGGGACCCGTCGCAGCCCATGCAGGCTCCAAGGGCCAAACCGTCTACGTACCGGGTTACTCGCATATCTACAGCGGGGACATGGGAAAGCCTTTTTATTTGGCCGTCACCTTGAGCATTCGAAACACCGATCCCCACAGCACCATGAGCATCACCCAGGTGGACTACTACGACTCCGACGGCAAGCTCCTCACGAGGCACCTTGACAAACCAGTCGAGCTTGCCCCTTTGGCCGCCACCCGGTTCATCGTCAAAGAGTCGGACAAGTCCGGGGGCTCCGGAGCCAACTTCATCGTAACCTGGAAGGCCAAGGGCCAGATCTCACCGCCCCTCATGGAATCCATCATGATCAGCACCCGGGCCCAACAGGGCATCTCCTTTACCTCACGGGGCCAGGTCATTCTGGAAAAGTAAAGCAGGGGATGATCCCCTGCACCCCAGGGTCACGAATGCTTCACCCCTCGTGCCTCGGGTTCTCACATTCGCCGACGGGCTGCGCCCGTGGGCGAATGTGGCGGCATAATTTTGATACACGACCTGTTTCTTCTATGAAATTTTGAAATTAATCCCCTAAAACACATGATGATCTGCTCCCTCGTTCCCAGGCACCGCCTGGGAATACCCCTCCAGAGGTCTGCCTCAATGGTTGACGCCCCCCTATAAAGTTCCCAACATCATTTCGCCACGGCTCACACCAAGAAGGCTGAGCCTTTTCCATTGCGATTTGCCCCAAGAAACGAGGGGTGAAGCGCAATGGCAATAAGGTTCCCAAGTGCCTCCACCTGGCCACCGGAGGCACGCTTTTGTCCTGAGCGTTGACCATAAAAGGCAAGGTTCCTGAAAACAAAAAAGCCCCTTTAAATCCCGATCGATTTAAAGGGGCTTTCGAGCAAATCCGTTTAAGGGTCACTCAAAAAACAAAGGCAGAAAGGCTATAAGCATTGCACCAACCAGCTTTCAAGGTGGCTCACCTTGCCGCCGGAGGCATCGCTTTTTGTATGTTTTATTTTTGAGCGGCCCTTACTTAAGCGGATCTGATGAATAGATCAATCATGGGTTCCATCCCAGCCCTTTGCGCTTGGCTGTGATGCGCTTGTCCAGAAGTTCAGCGGCCTCTTCAGGGTCCTTTTCGATGACAAACCGAGCCCCGACCAGATCTTCAAGGCCTTCGGTGGCAAGGTGAGTCACTGTTTCTGAGCCCAGGATATTGGGTGGGTGGCCCAAATGGGTTTCAATGCCGGAGGCCACGGCGTACAGACCGATGGCCGCCGCTTTTTCCGAGTACCACTCCGGTGCGGAGGCGGCCACGGGGAGATCCGAGATATCCACGTTCAGGGCATCCGCCAACAGTCCGCAGAGTTGCAGGATCCGCGAGTTGTCCACGCAGCTCCCCATGTGAAGCACCGGGGGAATGCCCAGGGATCCGCACACCTCCTTCACCCCCGCCCCTGCCATCTCAATGCCTTCCGGCACAAGGAGGCCGGCCTTTCCGGCGGCTGTGGTCACGCAGCCCGTCACCAGAACCAGGATGTCTTTTTTCAAAAGAGCCTTTGCAAGGCCGACATTCATGGAGTCCTGTTTAAACTTGGGGTTATTGCACCCCACGATTCCCACCACACCTCGAATCTTGCCTTGCTGCATGGCCTCGAGCAGCGGCTCCGGAGTTCCTCCCAGGGCCTCCAGAATCGCTTCGTTTGAAAACCCGGTCATAATAGGGACAGGGGTATCGGGTATCTCAACCCGAGAGGCGTCCCGTTCGGCAAAGGCATCCACGGCAAGGGTGACGATCTCACGCGCTTTTTCAAAGGCATTTTCAGGATGGATATCAAAATGCGTGGCCCCGGTGAACCGGGCTTTGCCCGAGGTGGTGATGAACCGGGTGTGGTAACACCCCGAGATCTGCACCATGCTGGGCATGATGCACTGGTAATCCACAACCACGGCCTCCACGGCCCCTGTAACGATGGAGAGTTCGGTCATCAGGTGGTTGCCTGCCATGGGGATTCCCTGACGCATCAGCAACTCATTGCTCGTACAGCACAGCCCGCCAATGTTAATGCCCGACGCCCCCTTCTCCTTTGCCCGGGCCAAAAGCTCCGGCAATCGCGCAGCAGCCAGGATCATCTCCGAGACCACCGGGTTGTGCCCATGGACAAGGATGTTGACCTGGTCCTTCTTCAGCACCCCCAAGTTCGCGGTCGAGAAAGAGGGGCTCGGGGTACCGAAAATGATATCCGAGAGCTCCGTCCCGATCATGGACCCGGCCCACCCATCGGCCAGAGCTGTCCGTGCCGCATGAATCAAGGTGCTTGGGGCATCGTTGTCACAGCCGATGTGGGTGCGGTGCATCATCTCGGCAATCTCACGATCCACGCCCCGTGGCGTCATCCCAAGGGCCTGCCAGATGTCCCGCCTTTTTTCCGGCACCCGGCTGAGAAATGCCACCTCCCGCCTCCGGCTGCCGAAGTCCCCATAGAGAACCTCCACAAGGTCCCCTGCAATCTCCCGCACCGACCGATCGTCTGTGTCAACCCCCAACTCTCCGGCAATCCGCACCAACTTGGCCTCGTCCCGGATGCCATAATCTGAAGAATCCCCTTCCACCACGCACTCCAAGACCTCAATGAGATCCCTGCCATGGTCCGAGTGCCCGGCGGCTCCCCCTGCGACGAACCGGCCAAAGTTCCGAGCCACCACCACATCGGCATCGGCCCCGCACACACCACGCTGCATCTTCCCGCCCTTCTTCGAACTGATGCGACACGGCCCCATGGTGCAGTTGCGACAGGTGGTGCCCAGCTCACAAAACCGACAATGGGGTGTCTGCTGCTCCAGACGGTCCCACACCGTCTCAATGCCCTCCGCCTGAGCCTTGCGTATCATCGCCCGGGCGTCCTCCCAGATCGAAAGCTCCTCTACCGTCCGTTTCTCCCTCGCCATGCCGACCTCCTTTGCTCAGGTGCGACAGAACCCCCGAACCCCTTCCGGTACGCCCGCCTGCACCACACCATCATGATCGGACGCTACCATGCCGCCGAAGCCTGTTCTGTCAGGCAGCCGACAATGGGTTTATTTTTGAAGGGATGGAAAGAAAGAAAAGGACGGCCTCCGGCGGCGAGGTGAGCCACCTCGAAAGCAGGTTGCCATCACGCTTTGCCCTTCGTTCCTCAGGGCAAATCGCAATGGCGTCCGCTTCCATAGCTGAAGGTTTTGCGGGCTTCGGCACAACCCCCATAGAGATTTAGGTACTAAACCATAACATCACTAAACTCGATTTCAATTTGGTATGCTATTAAGGACAAGGGGTGGTGATGTAAGAAGGGGGATCATTATCATGCGTTTCGGGCACAGTTGTCAGCGAATGTGAACGGCCTGAGGAACGAAGGCCGAGAGCATTCGCAACCAGGTTTCCAAGTGCCTTCCACTTAACCGCCGAAAGCACGGTGGTTAAAGCTGATAATGACATAGTTACGGTAACGTATTCTATCACTTCGAAGCTTGTGAATACGTCCACACAAACCGCCAGCATACGTATCGGGCGAAGCCCGAGCCGAAGGCCCTTGCGCTTTGGTCCGAGGAACGAGGGACAAAGCGCAAGGGCGATAAGCTTTCGAGGTGGCTCACCTCGCCGCCGGAGGCAGGCTTTTTCCAGCCACTTTGAGTATAGAAAGCATCTCTTTGTCACCTGGCCAATTCGTTCATCCGATCTGGGTCTTCGATGCGGTAGACACCTCTTCCGAGCTTATGGATCACGCCGGAGCGCCCCATGTCGGCAAGGAGGGTGGAGGCGGTCTGGCGGGACATGCTGAGGTGGAGGGCAAGCTGTTCAATGGTCATTTCAAGGCGGACTGTGGGGCCTTCGGGTTCGGCGCGGGCTTCGGAGAGAAGAAAGGCGGCGAGGCGAGTGGCGCTGTCGCTGAAGACCAGGCCGTCGATGATCTGAAAGGCGTTTTTCAACAGACCACCCAGAACCCTTACCATGGACTGGGTGACAGCAGGGGCTTCCATCATCTCCCGGTGAAAGGTGCCGATGTCCGTCACCAGCAGTGACCCTTCGGTGAGGGCCACCACATGGGCGCCGGTGTGGCTGCTGTAGATGTCTCCGGGCTCCAGCACCGCAAAGGTGAACTCTTTCTCCTCATATGCCCGGTAGACCCGAAGCCGTCCCGACTCTACCACAAACACGACATTCTCCGATGCGTCGGGAAAGGCGATCATCTCATCTTTCACGACCCTTCTTTTTCGAAAGGCCTTCTTCATCGAGGCATATTCGGGACGATCCAACTCTTCCAGAAGACTCAGTGTTGAAATTTTCATAACCGTATTACCCCTCCACATGATGACCACCACAAAAAAATGGCCTGATTGTTTTTTATGCCACCCGGCAATAAAACGCCTTTTCATCGTACCAGAAAGGCAGGATGTGATGTCAAGTCGCAGTTCCCGAGGCAATCACCCCAAGACGATCCCTTTCCGGACACCCTCTTCTGTCAAACAAGACCGTGTCGTGGTCGCGAATGGCGTTACCATCCATTAACACTGTGTATTCATTGAAGATATATTGATATAGCCCCAACTTGAGTGTATAAAGATCTTTGCGCTATTTTTTGTTTTTCGAGGTAAACATCTTTTCGGTGCGACACAACAGGCGATCTGAGAAGGAACGCCCCTGTTTCCGCAGCACCAAGTAAGGAGGGTCACATGGGCGATCGAGTATACCGTGAGTATGACGAAAAAAAAGCCAGCGCGGCTGAGGCAATGGCAGGGGTGACGTCGGGCAACCGACTTTTCTTCGGAGAGTTCACCCTCTTCCCGAAACTGTGCGACGCGGCCCTGGCGGATCGCCGGGATCAACTCACCGATATTGGGGTGGACTGCGTCTGCTACACCCAGATGCCAAAAATGGCAGAGGTGGACCCGGATGGAAAGCACTTCTGCATCAACGACTGGCATTTCGGAGGCGTCAGCCGGAAGCTTCACAAAGCAGGTCTCTGCAACTACATCCCCTTAACCTACCACCAGGGCCCTCGTATCATTCGGAAATACCGGGAGTACGACGTAGCCGTCATCACCACCAGCCCCATGGACGAACGAGGCTACTTCAACTACGGCATCTCCAACTCCGTCACCTCAGCCGTCATCGACAAGGCCGAGCGTATTGTGGTGGAAGTGAACCCCAACGTGCCGTACTGCCTTGGCGGCAACCAGGAGTCCATCCACATCTCCCGCGTGGATGCGGTGGTGGAAGGGCGCACCGACACACTTATCCAGGTGCCTGCCGCCAACCCATCAAACATTGACCAGGCCATCGCCTCACACATCATGGAAGCCATCGAGGATGGTGCTTGCCTCCAGCTTGGTATCGGCGCCCTGCCCAACGTCATCGGCAGCATGATCGCAGAGAGCGACCTCAAGAACCTGGGCGTCCACACCGAGATGCTCGTGGACTCCTACGTAGACCTCTACGAGCAGGGTAAAGTCACGGGTATACACAAGACCATCGACAAGTACAAAATGGCCTACACCTTTGCCATGGGAACCCAGAAACTTTACGACTTCCTCCACAACAACCCGACGTGTGCCTCGTATCCGGTTCACTACATCAACGATCCCAAGATCATCGCCCTGAACCCAAAGGTTGTGGCTGTGAACAATGCGGTGGCCATCGACCTCTTCAGCCAGGTCTGCTCCGAATCCGCAGGTACGCGACAGGTTTCCGGCACCGGCGGGCAGCTCGACTTCATCTTCGGTGCCTTCGGTTCCAAGGGGGGCAAGGGGATCATCGGTATCAGCTCCACATACACCGACAGCAAGGGCGAGATCCACTCCCGAATCAACCCCACCCTGACGCCGGGCTCCATCGTCACCCTGCCCCGTTCCCTGGTCCAATACGTGGCCACCGAATACGGCATGGTCCAGCTCAAGGGCAAGTCCACCGTGGAGCGCGCCCAGGCCCTCATCAGCATCGCCCACCCCGACTTCCGAGATGAGCTGGCCAACCAGGCAGCAGCCATGGGAATCGGCTAGGAAATGCTCGTGAGCCTTCATTCCTAAGGCTCGTATCTATTTCAGCAATGCCTCCGGCGGCCCTGCCGGGGGCCAAACTTTTGAAAAGTTTGGCAAACAAGTACTTAAGAGCAATTCAGATTCCTTCACGATTATTGGAACACCACGTGTTTTGGACTAAACAAGTATACAGGTCCCTTTCCCCTCTGCCCCTAAGGGGTTAAGGGGAGAGGAACCTGCAACCGGAAAGGTTTTGCGGGGCTTTTGTCAAAAAGCGACCCGCCGAAGGCACAACTGCACGCCCCACCCCCTTCTTTCGTTCGCACTATCTCCCCCAGCACAATACCAGGCTGACTCCACACCCTTCAATATGCTATGATAACGGAGCGTTGATAAACCTTTCACCAGGAGGTTTTTCCCTATGACGTTCCGATCTATGGCCATCGCCCTTCTCTCCTTTCTTGTCATGGGCCTGGTATCACTTCCGGCCCGGGCAGATGCCGTGCCATCCAGTCCCCGTTCAAGAGCCGCCATTGCAAGGGTCAAGGTGGGGCTTGAACAGGCCCTCTATGACAAGGGTCTCCGGTGGGGGTCCCCCATTTTCATTCGAATTTTCAAAGAGTCGGAAGAGTTGGAACTGTGGGTAAAAAACGGCCGGCATTTTTCTTTGTTCCGAACCTACCCGATCTGTTCCTTTTCCGGATCTTTAGGCCCCAAGCAAAAAACCGGAGACATGCAAAGTCCTGAAGGGTTTTACAAAGTCCCCCCCATCAGCATGAACCCCGTCAGCGACTTTTACCTCTCCTTTAACGTCGGCTACCCCAACGCTTTCGACCGGTACCACGGCCGCACAGGCAGCGCCCTCATGGTTCACGGAAGCTGCGTCTCCGCTGGCTGCTACGCCATGACAGATCAACGCATTGAGGAGATTTACGCCCTGGCCGACGCGGCTTTAAGGGCGGGACAACCCTCGTTCCCGGTACATATCTTTCCCTTTCCCCTCACCGAAGAGGAAATTACCCGCCACAACCCATCCCCCTGGAAACCTTTCTGGGAGAACCTGAAAAAAGGGTATGACCTCTTCGAACAGACCCGCATCCCCCCCCATGTCACGGTGGAACAGGGAAAATACAACTTTTACAACTGATGCCCCTCTGCGGCCAAGGGACACGATTTTCAGACTGACATATGATACGGTTCATGACTGTTGATGAGACCTGATGAGATGAGCACCACGAACCCGACGAGATATAAAAGCCAAAATACCATGATCCACGACCACGACGACTTCCTTGAAGAGACCTTTTCAGACTTGGACCTTACCGGGGCAGACCTTTCAAGAAAGGTCTTTGAAGCCTGCCACTTCGAGCACTGCACCCTCTCAGGCGCGAACCTCAAAAACGCCACCTTTGAAAACTGCACCTTTGCGTCGTCGTCCCTGATGATGGCAGACGTTACCAGAGCCACCTTTGATGACGTCAGGTTTGACGAGTGCAAGCTTGCCGGCATCAATTTCAGCGCCATCAACGACTTCTGCATCAACCTGATCTTCAAACGTTCCAAACTGATCTCCTGCACCTTTACCGGTCTTGATCTTCGAAAAACAGCCTTCTCCGGCTGCCTCGTCGAAGAGTCCACTTTTCGGGAGTGCAACCTCAAAGAGTCGGATTTTTCCGGCGTCAGCTTCAAAACCACCCTCTTCTCCGCCAGCAATCTCTCCTCTGCCGACTTCAGAGGCGCCTCCGGCTTTTCCATCAACCCCTGCAGCAACACCCTCAAAGGGGCCCGGTTCGATCACGCAAACGCCTTCCAGCTCCTTCAACCCTTCGGCATAAGCCTCCGCTGAAAAAAATCAAGCCTCCGGCGGCAAGGTGTGCCACCTTGAAAGCTGGTTGCGAATGCCCCCGACACCTTCCCCCGTCGCCTTTCGCCCTTAACCATGCTATAATACATCATTAACAATCCACATATAACGAGGTCGACCATGAACCTGGTACGATTGATCTATGCGAGCCGCCTGGCCCCCAATGCCGGCCCACGAGACGTGCAGAAAATCCTCGAAGCTGCGCGTGCCAACAACCCCGTCAAAGGAATCACAGGTGCCCTCTGCTACGACGACACCTATTTCCTTCAGTGCATTGAGGGACCCCGAACAGCCATCAACCAACTGTATAAATCGATCCTGGCCGACATGCGGTCAACGCACGCAACGCTTCTGGAATATTCGGATATTCATGAACGGATTTTTGAGAGCTGGTCCATGGCCTACGTCAAGGCCGATGAGCTCACTGAGCAGATCGTCATGAAATACGGTGCCGACAAAAGCTTCAACCCATTTGACATGAACGGTGAGCAAGCCTTGGGCTTTATGGTAAACCTTGCCCGAGAAAAGGACCGGTTCCTGGCTACGGTGATAAAAAAGGAGAAACGTATCGAGGAAGATGATTAAGGAAGGGTGTCAGGGAAGCTTGTTGTTGGTGCGGTAGACAAAGGCAAGGAGCTCGGCCACCACAGCGTAAATCTCTTCGGGAATTTCCATGTCGAGGTCCAGGGCCGCCAGAACCTCCACCAGGTCAGGGTCGCTTTGAATGGGCACGCCATGCTCCCTGGCCGTTTCAATGATCCGTTCGGCAACGGGGCCCTTTCCCTTGGCCTTGAGCTTGGGCGCGTTTCCATCCTCCCCGTGATAGCCGAGCGCTACAGCGGTCTTTCGTTTCGCTTTAGATTTTAACATGAAGCCCATCCACTCCGTCCACCAGATCATCCACAAGGGAGGTGTTGGCAAGTACCGCCCTGTCCACCCGCTGGACTCCCAGCCGCCTCACGGAAAACCCCTTCTCCGCAAAACTCCGGGTTAACTCATCCAGGTCATGGGCGAGCAGTTCCTCGGCCTCCCGGCTCGTCACCGAAAGTGTCCCCGTCACCGCCCCTTTGAACAAAGACAAATCCGCTCGAAGCTCCCCTATCTTTGTCAGGTTCAAATGCATGGCCATGCGCGTCACCCTGTCACCGCCCTCGCCGCCTGCTCTCCCATCTTCCCCCCGATCGATGAGAAGTTGACCAAAGCTGAGCTTGTCATCCACATAGATGGGCAGGGGAATCAAAAACCGCCCGGAGGCCTCTCCCGTGGCACGATTCACAACCTGGAGTTTTTCGATGCCGTCAATAAGGGCTTTCACCGCCTTTGAGAGGGACTCTTCCTTTTTTGCAGCCTGGGCAAGCTTCATGGAGAGACCTTTGATGTCCTCTTCCCCCTCGCCACCGTGCAACAGATTGTTCTCATGCATCAAGCCGGACTGACGAACCATGCGCCGAACATCTTCGGCACCGCTCTTTCCCGGTTTAACGGCGATCTGGGTCACAAAATTCTGCAGTTTATCTTTCAATTGAACGGCGGCTGAAGCGCCTTTGGGAAGGGCTGTGCCGAAGAGGGTAAACAGGTGCTGAAACGGCCCCTGGCGCCCCAGGTTTCGAAGCCCCACGAGGTAACGCCCCACCGGGTGATCGGCAAAGGTAAGCTGGCGCAAGGCGATATGGCTTTTGTCCACACCGGTCACGCGCATTCGAACCAGAGCCCCATTCTTCATGGGTTGGTTCACCGTTGCCGCAACCTCACGCTTGCCGATCTGGAGGGTGGCTGTTCCGTCGGGGTCGGAGCGCACCACACGGGCTGTCACCAGACGCCCAGGTGACAGGGGCTTTGGCCCCGTGTTTTTTCCGCTTCCGAATCCCAAAAAAGATACCATTGTCTGCCCATCAACACATTGGAATGTCATTCCTACCGCTGCTCGTGACCCCGCACATATATCTCCCTTTTCGGCTGCACCCTGAAAAACCTTAAGAAACTCAAAGGGTAACTATTCAGCTAACGCCTCCGGGGGCCCTGCCGGGGGCTAAACTTTTAAAAAGTTTAACAAACAGGACTTAGAATAATCTCCCCCAAAACATTTCCGCACTAAAGGCAGATGTGGTTTGACCCGAGGAACGAGGGGCAAAAAGCATCCACAACCAGCTTTCAAGGTGGCACACCTTGCCGCCGGAGGCTGTTTTTCGGAACTGAATAGTTACCCCAAATGGAAGACAAACCCACACCACGCCCTTATCATTGCAAAATCGACATCAACAGAACACCAGCTCCAGCCAGGAGATACCAAACCAACGTTTTCACGATCCCATTCACCCTTGCTGTGCCCAATGAAAAATTTAATTCAGCCCGCATCAAGCGTGAATCCTCGGTTCTAAAAAGGTCCCTCAACCAAGAAGATACCGCCCCACCCATTTTACTCATGACTCCCCCTCATCGACGTTATTTATACTATCTATTCCCTACCTCGATGTGGTAATCACAATCCAATCGTAAGAGCGAATCAGCCTCTTCACAATTTCTGATGAACGGGGACAACGTGGAGATCTACCAGCTAATAACATTTGTCACGGTGGCAGAAGAAGCTCACCTCACTCGCGCGGCCGAACGTCTCAACACCAGCCAGCCCGCCGTCAGCGCTCATATCAAAGCCCTTGAAGAGTCCCTGGGGACCACGCTCTTTCTACGCAAGCCGAAAGGCATGATTCTAACCGAAGAGGGACGTGTTTTAAGAGAGTCGGCCCTGGCCGTTCTGGATGCCAGGGACGCCATGGAGCTTCAGGCGAAAAAGATGAGGCAGGTGCTCACCGGCACCCTTCGCATAGGGCTCAACTCCGACCCCATGAGACTGAATGCAGGGTCCTTTGCCTCTTGGGTTAAAACAAAACACCCCGGGCTCAATCTGGAATACCTCCAGAGCATCTCAGGAAAAATTCTTCTGGATCTTAAGGCGGGTATTATAGATGGAGGATATTACTACGGATCGTGCGTGTATAAAGAGATCGATTCCCTCTACATCAAAGATATCGAGCTCGTCGTGGCGGGCCCAACTGCATGGTCAGGTGCCATCACAGGCGCATCCTGGGCAGCCCTTGCCAAGCTGCCCTGGGTCGGTTTCCCGCCTCACTGCCCCTACAACGAAGCGCTGACACCCCTGCTTGAAAAAAGCGACGTCCGCCCCGGCATCGCCATGCTCTCCGATAACGAATCCACCATCAACACCATGGTGCAATCCGGCATCGGCCTCTCCATCATGCTGAAAGAAGACGCCCTGAAAGACCAAAGGAATGGGAAATTGGTCATCTGGGATGGAGAGCTCCTCACCCTGCCCCTCTCCTTCGGCTACCTGAAGAAAAGAGAAGATGAGCCCATGATTCAAGCAGCCCTCGAGGGGATTCGGGATGTGTTTGGAAAAGACAGGCCTTAAAAGAGAGGGTATAGTTAATAGGCCATAGGGGATAGGTCGTGGAATCGCTACGCTTCGGCATTCCTGAAAGGCCCTGAGCTACCGCCACTGACGTCCCCATCAGTAATTTGGGCATAATCGCAGCGAATTCATTAAACGAAGAACCACAAGATCACTCAAATTTATAGCGAGTCTATTGGCTTTACCTTACCTACTTACCCACCGCCTCACGAGATTAACGACAACGTTTGCACAATTGTCCTTTTTGAAGACGAATGCAACTTGGCCCGAGGAACGAGGGACAAGGTGCATTCGCAACCCGCTTTCAAGGTGGCTCACCTTGCCGCCGGAGGCATCTTTTTCGCATTTTCCCTGCCCCTTGACCTATAATCCATCACCTATGACCTATCTTACCTGTCCCAGGCCAAAAGCAGCCCGAACATCACCATAAGGGAACCGGTAACGCCATCGAGGCAGCGCCTCACTCTCTCTTTCATGAGGATCACCTTGGCGCGGTCGACCATGGAGGCAAGAAGGGTCTGCCAGACCATGGCGATGATAAAGTGAAGCCCTGTAAGGCCAAGGGCCTGAAATAACGCCGGGCGTGTGGGATCGATGAACTGGGGAAGAAAGGCCATGTAGAAGACGATGGTCTTGGGATTAAGGGCGTTGGATAAAAACCCCTCCCGAAGGGATCGGGAGATACGGAAATCTCCAAAACCTGGGGGAATCTCTGCATCAGCGGCGCCATCGGGTTTACGGACCGCAGAGCGAAGGCTCGCAGCCCCCAGCCAAATCAGGTACCCGGCTCCGATGAGTTTGAGCATGCCGAATGCAAAGGCGGAGTGCAGAAGAATCACCGAGATTCCCACGGCAGAAAAGGTGGCATGAACGAACAGCCCTGAGCAGATCCCCAAGCTACTGAAAAAACCATCCTTCATCCCACCCCGAGTGGTGTTTCTGATCACCAGGATCGTGTCCATGCCCGGTGTGATGGTAAGAAGCGTAATGGCAATAAGGTAAGCAAACAGGCTGTTTTCCATGGGGATCTCCTTGATGTGAATCGCGTAAGGAGGCCATCATGGGCCATGACGACCAGGACTGTCAATACATTTACAATCGGCGAGGCGATCCACACCAAAAGCTGATTGCAAATGCTTCGCGCCCTCGTTCCCCGGGCCGTTCACATTCGCCGACGGGCGACGCCGTGAGCAACAGCAGGATGTATCAGTCGCCGCAGTGGTTTTCAGCCGACATCAACCGACTATACCAGCCATATTTTCAGGGGTTTTTATCAGCATACTCATGGACAACAACATGCTGACAGGAGGGACCATTGCGCTTTGGTCTGTGTTGGTCAGGCAAAGCGCAATGGCATTCAGGTAAGGTTAAAGGCCTCTGCAGCAGTCGGCCCGGTTGTCCTGGTATGCACCGGCTCGTTCCGTCTCCACCATGACGCCAAACTGATAGGCTTTCACGCCCTCGTTGTGAGGAAGAACAGCGTAACCGCCCACCCAGGGCTGCTGCCCGGCAAGGGTCTCCAGGTTCCTCAACGTGCGCTCCGCCTCCATTGCCTGATGTTGGTTCCCGGCAATTGCCCCTTGCGGAATATTGGCTTCATTCATGGCAACTCGCAAATCACCATTGGCCATCTCTTTGGCCTGGACTTTCACCACACGACCTTCCCCATTGGTAAAATAGCTGATGCCACCCAGGCCATCCTCCAAAGCCTGTACCCCAAGTGCATGAAGCTCAGTGCCCGGTGCGGCGATCTTTCCATGGGTAAAATCAAAAACCCCAGCAACAGCGGGGCCGGCGTTCATATTAAGCGCCACCATGACAATGGCAGCGAACAATGCGTGGATAAAATATTTTTTGACGGTATTCATGAGACTTGCCTCTATCGTACGTATATAAGCCGTTTAACTGCGGCTGGTTGATTCATTGTTGGGTGCCCTCAGGCACCATGGGTCGTAATACAGCTTCGCACGTGCTCAAAATGCGGGGAGATCAAAAGGGTTGGCCCAAAGCTGGCCACCCGTGTCGGTGAATGCGACAGGAAAAATCCAATCCACCTGCGAAACCATATTTGATGATACCTTTCACGAAATATGCCACTGAAGAGACGTGTTCCATTAAACCCAGGGGCCTGAACACTCGGGGCTGTTGAAGACTCCGGAGCCTCACCGTAAAACCTATAAGCGAACGATTAAAGAATAGTCTCCAAGGGCATGAAGAGTATTCTCCGGTCACTCCCATCACGCCGGTGACAAAGGCTTTACAGACAACCACAAATAACCCGAGCCAGGTGCGCCCCGAAAAAAGAAAACGGATGCATGGTCCTCATGCACCCGTTCTCACGCCGGTTTAATTGATCTCTCCGGGATTATTTATCGATTTGGTGATTCTTGTTGAACTCGGTCTCCACCATCACGCCAAACTTATAGGCCTTCACCCCCTCATTGTGAGGAAGTACAGCGTACCCGCCGACCCAAGGTTGCTCGCCGGCAAGCTGCTCCAAGCTGTTCCATGTGGCTTCTGCCTCATCGGTCAGATCACGGGTATCTGCAACGTAGTTTTTCGGAATGTGGACCTTTCGAATCGAAACACGCAGGTCTCCGTTGTTCATCTCTTTGGCCCGGACTTCAACCACTCGGCCTTCACCGTTTGTAAAGTAACTGATGCCCCCAAGCCCGGCATCCAGGGCTTCCGTTCCCAACTCATGGAGCTCACTTCCTGGTGCTGCTATCCGGCCTTGGGTAAAATCAAAAATCCCTGCCACTGCGGGTGCGGCTGTCATGGAAAGAGCCACCATTACGACGGCAAAGGACAAGACGTGTACGTACATTTTTTTGATGGTATTCATGGCACTTGCCTCCATATATTCAAGGCCGGATGCTCCGGCTGAATGTTTCAATATCCGATGCCCTCGGGCACCCTTATTCGTTACGCCGCTCCGCAGAGAGCCGGGGCCTGGCCTCGGGAGTCTGTTTCCCGCGTTACCCTGCCCATTGCCCGGGATGATGGAGCGGGCGACCTCAACTTCCTTCGAAACTGTTTCTGGGGAAATAACTTTCACAAACCGTGCCATAAAATGTCACGGTCGGAGAAAAGCCGGAGGGCTCACGCTGCTGGGCTGCTTGAAGACGAAGAAAGCCCGTTGCTGACACAGAAAACTGTGCGTGAAGACTATTCTTCAAGGCCTTGGGGACTATTCTGTATGGCGACGTATAGTGCGACGGAGGGCCTGGCCTTGGTTCACCGATACGTCACGCAGCCCCTTACAAACCATACCGGCCCTAAATCCCCTTTTTTCTTTGGTTCCCACACCTGTTTTGTGGACATGTCAGGATTCAAGTGCTATAGTCCGCCGTTCCTGGCGCACTTCGGTCAGCGCCAACAGCTACCGTCCCGCAGTTCCGCAGGTGATGGAGTCCAATACACAAACCCAGCCCAGGCCGACCCATGACTGCCAAATAATCCATGGCTTAGGGGCAGGGTGTTCCCGGAGTTTTCTTCCCCATGTTATTTTCACAGCTCGGCCTTTCAGCCGAATTGTTGCGCGCTATCACAGATCAGGGCTACGAGCAGGCTACCCCGATCCAGGAACAGGCAATCCCTCTCGTTCTCGAAGGTCGCGATGTTCTCGCCGGAGCCCAGACAGGTACCGGCAAAACCGCAGGTTTCACACTTCCGCTGCTCCAACGACTCCAGAAGTCACCATCCAACGGCAAGCGCCCCGTTGTGCGAGCACTGATCCTGGCCCCCACGCGAGAACTTGCGGCCCAGGTCGGCGAAAGCGTCAACAGCTACGGCAGGTACCTGCCGTTCAAAACCTCCATCATTTTTGGTGGTGTCAGCATCAACCCTCAGATATCCAAGCTGAGACGTGGCGTGGAGATTGTTGTCGCTACCCCCGGACGCCTCCTCGACCACCTGCAACGGGGCACAATTGACTTAAGCAACGTTGAAACCCTGGTCCTGGACGAAGCCGACCGGATGCTCGATATGGGCTTTATCCACGACATCCGCAAGGTGATGAAGGCCCTGCCCGCCCAGCGCCAGAGTCTTTTGTTCTCTGCAACGTTTTCAAGGGAGATCAAAAGGCTCTCCAACGACCTCTTGAACTCGCCGGCCCTCATCGAAGTGGCACGACGCAACACAGCGGCCGAGAGCGTGACCCAAGTGGTGTACCCGGTGGATCGTAGCCGCAAGCTCGAGCTCCTCTCACACATGATCGGAGCCAACAACTGGCGCCAGGTGCTGGTCTTTACACGCACCAAACACGGCGCAAACTGGCTCAGCCAGCAGCTCAAACGTCATGGGCTGGTATCGGACGCCATTCACGGAAACAAGTCTCAGAATGCGCGGACACGGGCGCTGGCGGACTTTAAAGACGGAAAGGTACGCGTGCTCGTCGCCACGGACATCGCCGCCCGCGGTCTTGACATCGACCAGCTGCCCCACGTGGTCAACTACGAGCTGCCGGACGTCCCGGAAGACTACGTGCATCGCATCGGACGAACCGGACGGGCCGGACTCGACGGTCAGGCCGTTTCCCTGGTCTGCATCGATGAGAAGAAGCTGCTGGAGGATATCCAGCGTCTTCTGAAACGCAAAATCGACAAGGTGCTCATTCCCGGCTACGAGCCGGACCCGACCATTCTGCCGGAACCGATCAGAAAGCGCACCAACCGACGCCCCACCCGCACCAACCGCCCCGGAGGCAACCGGAGCGGCCAGGGTGCCCGCCGCAGCAATGGCAATGGTGGTGGCAACCACAGCGGCAACGGCTCCGGTAACCGCAACGGCAATGGCGGCGGAAACCGCAGAAGCAACGGTGCCGGTAACCGTAACGGCAACGCAGGTGGACAACGCCGGAGCAGCAGCACTGGGGCCCGCACCGGCAATGGTGGCGGCAACCGCAACAGCCAGCAGCGTCGTGCAAGTTAATCGTCGCCTGACGCATCACCGGCGCGCCGGGCAATAGGCCCCGCACGCGTCCCCATATCGCAGACGTCGACACCCGCAAAGGGTGTCGACAGCTGCGCTGTGTGAACAAAGCCCCCCCATCCCCCACTTAGGGCGAAAGGGCGTCTCAAAGAGAGAGAACCATGACACTTTACATTGACGGCGATGCCTTTCCAAACCTGCTGAAGCCTGTGTTGCTTCGCGCCATTGACCGGCTCGCCATCCCCACATGTGTCATCGCAAACAAGCGTGTCACCATTGGTCCGTCAAAGCACATCACCTACATCATTGTCGGTTCGGGATCCGATGAGGCAGACCATCGCATTGTGGAACTGGTTAAAGAAGGGGAGCTTGTCATCACAGCGGATATCCCCCTGGCGGACCGCGTTATCACAAAAAAGGCCCTGGCCATCAACCACCGGGGCGAACCCTTCACCGAAGAGAACATCAAGGACATCCTCTCCATGCGCAACCTCATGCAGGGGTTCCGGGATTGCGGTGAGTTCACGAAGGGCCCCGCACCTCTCACCCAGAAAGATGTGAGTAAATTTGCCAACAAATTGAACCAGGTTCTGACAAAACAACACATGAAGGCATAAAGCCCCCTTCGCCACCGCCCCCCAGACCGCCCGCATCATCCTGCGCGTCCCTATCCCCCGCATCGTCCTTCCCACGCCTTTCCCCCTGACATTTGGGGAATGAACAAAATGCTGGGTTGAGCGTCAAGCAACTTCACAATGTCCGCATTGCCCTTTTCCTGTTATCATTCAGCATTGTCAGACTCCTGCCGCCTTCCATCAACAGTTTAAAAGAGGTTGCGCCCTTGCTCAACTGCTTCAACCAGACCATCTATGTTCATATTGAAAAAGATGCATTCTCTCTCTTTCACGTTCAGAAAGGCACAAAAGTCCACATCGCTTCGCCAACGCCTTTTTCCAATGCACGTTTGGCGGTCGCACATTTTGAGCATGCCGAAAGCGTTCTGAAAAAAGGCCTCGAAAAAATCTATCCGCCGTCCCCCTTTCGGATTCGCCCCGTGCTGGTCATGCACCAGATGCACTTGGCAGAAGGTGGCCTGTGTGACGTGGAAAAGAGAATTCTAACGGAACTGGCTCTCAGTGCCGGCGGCCGAAATGCCTATGTGTGGGAGGGGGAAACTCTGTCGAAGGGGCAACTCGTAGATAAAGTGTATGCATGATTGTTCAGATGGCTGACCATGAACGGTTTTCAGCGGCATTAAACGGACTGAATACCGATACGCATGTCTTCAAGGAGCGACTGAAGGGCCACGGCCTGCCCCATGGGGACTTGACCCGCGTTCCCCGGGGCAAATTGAGGTAAATTCCTACGATCCACGAACTCGGAAAGATCATGAACCCACCGCAAAGGTTCACCTGATGCCTCAAGACACCCGGCAGCCGAGGAAGACGAAATCGGTGAGCTGTCACGTCGAGTAAAATAAACCAGGCCTCTTCTGAAAAAACTGAGGGTAAACCTCACCCGCCTCGCGAATGCTCCGAAAGCGATGGCATCACGGCACCCTTCACGCATTCGCCATAGGGTTTCAAGGTGCCCCCCACCTTGTCACAGAAGGCACGATCTTCTTCCTGTGCCTTCTGTGATTCTTCCCGTTTAAATCATCAATATGCCCGAAAGAGAAAGCCCCGATATGGTGTAGAGAAAAGGGGTGTCCCAGGTATGGGGGGAGAGGGCTTCAGCCAGGGTCATCACCACGGGCACGGCGGCCAGAGCGACGATGAACTGAGGCGTCGTAAAACTCGCCCGGAAGAGGACGATGGTGAGGATGCTGATAAAAAGCACGCAGGCACTGCCCTCTAAGGTCCGGATGTATCGTTTCCGGGTGAAAAGGGCCCACGTTCTGTAGGGGTGCTTTCCAAAGCGGATCCCCACAGGCTCGGCCAGCCCGTCCCCGATCCCGTTAATAAGAAGGGGAATATAGATCAGCTCGATCATGCCGATGCTTGAGAAATAGATAATCAGGGGAATCATGATAAAGGAGCCTGCCACCATCTGGGTTGAAAGCCAGAGAAGGGTGTAGGGTCGGTCTTCTGGTCGGTCAAAGGAGAGGAAGGCAGTGGCGATGATGGGAACCCGGGACCTGATGGGGTTGATGTAGATGATAAGGCTTGCGACCATGATGATCATCCCCATGACCGTGGACTCCAGGGTCCTTTCATAGCTGAACACGGAGTGAAGGTAGATGGGGAGAAAAAAAAGGAGGAAGTGGTTGATCTTGCGGGTGTAATTGACCTTCACGTTTTTATGACGGACCAAAAGGCCATTGGCGAACGCAACGGAAAAATGGATAACAAAACCCATCAACTGAGTGATTACAAAACTTTTGTCCATGTTCATCTCCCAACGTAAGATAAAGGATGTTACTACGTTACGGTGATTATGCCGGTATCGGACGATCTCGAACCACGGGAAAGACGGATGACGACTCGCTTGGGAACAAAAACAGAATAAGTTGAACGATAAACATGCCTCCGGCGGCCAGGGGATGATCCCCTGGACCCCAGGTTGCGAGTTCTTTCACCCCTCGTTCCTCAGGGTAAACGGACTCGCGAAGCTATCATAAAAGCCGTCTTAACCTGTTTGCCAAACCCACTCTTTTAAAATCAGGCAAAAGTTTGGCCCCGGCAGGGCCGCCGGAGGCAATATTAAGCTGAATAGTCACTTGTATTCATGGCCTAAAAAGGAAGGTCCTCACGGGATAGATTGGTGTTGCTCTGCAGGTTTTTGTAGGTGTAGACCGCGCTGTTATCCTCCAGCCTGTAACTGAC
Organism: Desulfolunaceae bacterium; assembly: GCA_942491485.1. Taxonomy (GTDB): domain Bacteria; phylum Desulfobacterota; class Desulfobacteria; order Desulfobacterales; family Desulfolunaceae; genus Desulfoluna. The sequence goes on from CALOAX010000002.1 coordinate 811,955, forward strand.
CCTGTAGGGAAGGTAGGTATCTCTATCCACATAAAGGTGGAGATACCCCTCCTCCTCCGAAGCTGCCCCGATTGCAATCAGGTGATACAGCCCGCCATCAACCGGGGTGTCCCTCAGAAGCTCCGCCTTAAAATCTGTAGCGGTAAGGGAGGCCTGATACCACTGCTCCACGGAGTCAATGACAGCGCCAAAACCCATGTTGGTCATGGGATCGATGTCCTCCTCCATGGCCTGTTTGCCAAGGGGATCCATCTTAATCTTCATAAACTTCATCAGGCCGGGAACACGAACCACGATCTTTCCGTCGTTTTCCCCCTTCACGTAGAGGCATTTGCGCCCTTTGTAGCGATCGAGGAACTCGATATAAATCGTTTCGGGCTCTTTCAAATATTTAAGGGACATGGTGGCGGGGGGAAGCTGTTTTCCATTCTTGACGATGCTTTTGACAAAAACACACTGCAAGTCATGAATTTTTGCGTTGTTCTCCTTCATTTTCACGATGACATCTGAAACGGTCTCGTCGGGGGAGGCGTACGCTGAAAAGGTGTGAACGGACAAAAGAAAGAGCAAAGACAAACAAAGAATCTGCTTCATGATACCTCCTGTGATGAGGGAGAGTCAGGTGAGCTCTTTATTTCATGAAAACCACTTGTTCGATTGTTCCAGTAATCCGAAACCATGACATTACATCCTTACCATCTGGCAGGGACTGTAGTGCCACTGTCCATGAACTCAACGCCTGTGACGTATGAGTTTCCGGGAGAGGGACCCGGCAAGACGCCATGCAGCCTTTCAGGGATCGGGTATATTTCAGATTGTACCCAGGCAAGGTTTCAATATGAAATATGGAGGTAATTCATCAACCCCTGGTGCTTCACGGGTCTTGCCGGGCCCCGGACCTGAAATCGCCCCACCGGCCCATGTGGTTGCCCGAAAGTTTCTCTATTGTCCTGCCGCCCATAAGCAGCGTCAGGGCGGATGTTACGTCTACGTCTCGTTTCTTACGACTTACGATATGTTTCCACGATGCTTTTCAGGCCTTCCCAGGACATCAGGTTGGCTTCAAGAAAATAGTCGGTAATCTGCTTTTCCGTTGTGAGCTCCTGCATTCGCTCGGCCAGAGAGTTGAGCATGAGGTCTGCAAACCCATGGGAAAAGATCCACCCCTGAATCAGTATCTTCTCTTTGATATCCTCAGGCACTCCGACAAACAGAGGGTAATCCGCCAGCAGATCCAAACTTCTCTGTAGATTCTCATCCCCCAGAAGGGTGTTTAGTTCTTTGTATTTATCGCTGTGAACACACCTGAAAAGATGCCGTTCCCCCTTTGCGAAGAGAACATATCCCACCCCCAAATCCAGGTAGACATCATGACTCCTCGGTTTCTCCTGGTACTCCTGAAGAGTCTCCCAGGCTTTTTTCACCACCTCAAGTTCAATCTCTGCCATGCTCTTCCCACAGGAGTAAATGGGCATGGTGGAGGCGTTGAGTTCAGCTGCAATGGTCCGGGCGGTCAACTTCTCCATCCCCTCCCTGCGGGCTACGCTGAATGCGGCATCAACAATATCATGTAGGGTATATTTAGACTTTGGCGGCATAATCTCTCTTTAAATAATGATCGTTATATAACACTCGTTATTTCAATCTGTCAACCCACTTTCATCACTTTTCCACAGACATATCTCGCAAAGGAGCTGAGCCGGAGAATAATAAGGAATGAAAACGGGGCAGGCAAACTCTTTTTCATTGGAGAATCTTAAATCCCTTTTTCAGCCACTGAGATATGGCACCCCGTAGACCAAACCCAAAAACACCGCACTCACCGTCTCAAACTTCAGTAAAAAGTTCGAAAAACAAACATTCCCCACGAAGTCACACCAACATTCAAAGCCCCATAATTAAAGACCAATAAACCTATTTAATACCTCATTTCGCTTCAGTAAATTTAGTTTATCTATATTGACATTGACCTTCTCGGACCCCACACCCATACTATTAGCAAAACTTAAAAATTATTACATTTAAAAATCACATATCCCATCCATGCCACAAGTGACCAACCCCGGACCATCTGAAAGGCTCGTTGCCCGCCCAATATAAAGAATCAACACCACAAAATTTAATGTCGCCCGGATAAAGGCGACTGATTTGCAGTCAAGACTGCTCTATGGATGTCTCTTCGATTGAATCACTAAAGGAGTTTTAAAATGCTGAAGAACCTCAATTTAAAAATGAAAATGTTGCTGTACATCGGCACGGTGGCGTTTCTCGCGTTTGCCCTGACCATAGGTGTTGTCGCAGTAAAAGCCGGAAACATGGCACGACTGGATGCAAGGGGAAAGGCCATAGAAACAGCCCTGAGATATGGGGGAGTAGTAAAAACGGAGATGGAGGTCCCCATGGATACGGCCAGAGGCCTGGCCCAGACCTTTGAGGGGCTGAAAAAAGCAGAACAAATGCCTGAAAGAGATGCCCTGGACCAGGTAATGAAACAACTCATTGCCAGTAACCCCTCGTTCCTCAGCGTCTGGATGGTGTGGGAACCCAACGCGATGGACGGCCGGGACTCCGACTTTGCAAACACACCAGGTTATGATTCCACCGGCCGGTATGCCCGCTTCGCAAGCCGAAATGGAAACGGCATCTCGGTTTCCGGCCTATCGGGGTATGAGGAAAAAGATTACTATCGCCTCCCCAAAAGCCAGAGAACAGATACTGTTATTGAGCCTTTTTTTGGCACAGTAAACAACAAAAAAACGCTCATGACCAGCCTTTGCGTCCCCATGCGCCACAAGGGAAAAATAATCGGTGTGGCGGGAATCAGCATGGCCCTTGAAACAATCCAGGAACAGTTCTCAAAAATCAAGATCCTTGAAACCGGATACATAACCGTTCTCTCCAATACCGGCATTATTGTGACGCATCCGGAATCTGGTCTCCTCGGCAAACCAGCTTTTCAGGCCGCCCCCTGGTTAAAAGCGTTTATGGGAAACATCACATCTGGAAACAGCTTTTTCACCAAAAACCAATCCGCCGCCCTTGGGGAAGAGGTGGGAAGATTCGGTGAACCGGTCTGGGTCGGCGAGACCAACACCCCCTGGACAGTCATGGTTAACATCCCTGTCTCCGAGGCCCTCAAAAAGGCAAACAACATCAAAAATGTAAGCATTGGCATCGGTACGGGGGCCATCCTCATCTTGATGGCAATCATCTATGTTATTGTGAACAGCATCACGGGCCCCATCAAAGAAGGTGTCAGCTTTGCCGAGGCCATGGCAACCGGAGATTTCAGCCACACCCTTGAGGTCAGGCAAAACGATGAAGTCGGCAAACTCGGAAAATCTCTCAACCACATGACATCTAACATCGGCGGCATGATCAAAGAGATCTCCTCCGGTGTGGAGACCCTCTCCTCCTCTTCAACCGATCTTGCGTCTGTTTCTGAACAGATGACCCAAGGGGCAGACCAGGCATCGAAAAAAGCTGAGACAGTTGCCGCTGCAAGCGAAGAGATGAGTGCAAGCATGACCTCCATTGCCGTGGCCATGGAGCAGGCATCTACAAATGTTTCCATGGTTGCCGCCGCCTCAGAAGAGATGACATCGACAATCAACGAGGTGGCCAGAAACACCGAATCTGCGCGCTCCATTGCAGACACAGCTGTATCGCAGGCTAAGCTGGCCCACACTAAAATCTCCGAACTGGGTACAGCGGCCCAGGAGATCGGAAAGGTCACCGAGACCATCAGCGATATTTCCGACCAGACAAACCTCCTGGCCTTGAACGCCACCATTGAGGCCGCTCGGGCCGGAGAAGCGGGAAAAGGGTTTGCCGTTGTGGCCACGGAGATCAAGGAGCTTGCCAGACTGACTTCAGAGGCAACCAATGACATTCGAAATCAAATCGGAGGCATTCAGCAGGCAACGTCCGTCTCTGTGGAATCCATCGAGGAGATCACTAAGATCATTGATGATATCAGTGAAATCGTCTCTACCACTGCAACGGCCATTGAAGAGCAGGCGGCCACCACCCAGGAGATCTCTCAAAACGTAAGCCAGGCTTCCCAGGGGTTGACGGAAATCAACACAAACGTGGCCCAGAGTTCGAAAGTCGCCGAAGAGATTACGTCGGATATTTCAGAGGTGCACAGCCAAGCCATGGAGATGACAGAAAGCAGCTCAACGGTGAACATGAACGCCGGTGAGCTACTGAGTCTTGCACAAAAACTCAAGGAGATGGTGGGGCAGTTCAAGATCTGATGCCCCCCGAATCAAACGATCCCACCGTATACGCATGGTGGGACCGGTTGAATCACATGCGGAACCACAACAAAAATACTCCCTGCCCCAGGTAATAAGGGGTCAGGGAGCATCCAGAGCTCAAGACAATTGTACGTAGAGACACGAAATTCATGCAACGATTGAGATCGAGTTAGAGGGAGATAGCCTTCGGCGGCCCTCCCCAAGGGCCCAACGTCTACCTGCCTGAAAGAGTGGGGCTAATAAACACGCTTTTACGAATAAACCCGATACATCCGTATCCTGCTTTCGAGGTATTTTTTCGCCCCATTTCCTTAGTGTTCCTGCACGACGTTCCTCTCCTCCCCTCTCACCGTCCCCTTGAGATCTTCCAGAATGGTGTAGAGAGACGGAATAAGGATCAGGGTGATCAAGGTGGCAAAGAGGATACCGAATCCCAGGCTGATGGCCATGGGGATGAGAAACTGGGCCTGGATGCTGGTCTCCAGAATCATGGGAACGAGGCCGAAGAAGGTGGTGAGCGAGGTGAGCAGGATGGGCCTGAACCGCCGTTGCCCTGCCTCCATAACCGCTTCGATAATCCCCATCTCTTTAGCCCTGTTGCCGTTGATGCGATCGATCATGAGAAGGGAGTCGTTCACCACGACACCGGAAAGAGCAATGACACCGAAGAGACTGAGCATGCTCAGGTTGTACCCCATGATAAGGTGTCCGAAAATAGCCCCCACCATGCCAAAGGGAATGGCAAACATGATGATCACCGGCTGGGCATAGCTTTTAAAGGGAATGGCCAAAAGCGCATAGATGGCAAACAGGGCCAGCAGGTACCCCTCCTTCAGGCTGCCCAGGGACTCCTGCTTCTCTTTCTCCTCGCCGGCAAATCCGTAGGAGAGCCCATCGTATCTGGCCATGAGTTCGGGAAGCAGTTTTCCACGAATCTCGGCGTTGATCTCTCCTGCGTTCCCCTCTTTGGAGTCCACGGTGGCGGTGACGTTCACCACCCGTTTCCGGTTGTTCCGCGTAATCGTGGAGTACCCCCTGCCCCGATCAAAATTGGCAGCCCGGGCAATGGGAATCTCCCCACCTTTGGGTGTTCGTATGCTCATGGAGGTAAGGGTCTCAATTAGCCGCCTGTCCGCTTCGGGATAGCGGACCTTCACCTTTACCTCGTTTCGTTCGATCTGAAGGCGCAGGGCCTCGCTGCCGAAGAAAGCGCCCCGCACCTGACGGGCAAAATCAGCCTCGGTGATCCCTAAGGTTTTCGCCTCATCGGTGAGGGTAAATTTAATCTCACCCTTACCTTTGGAGAAGTTGTCCTCAATGTCGGTGACGCCGGGAAAACCGGCCACGTAATATTTCACATCCTCGGCCGCCGCCTCCAGCACCCGATAGTCCACGTGCCTGAGTTCCACATCGATGTTGGCCCCCATGCGCACGAGGTTGGTGGTGAAGGTAAGGGATTCTGCGCCGGGGATCTCCCCCACTTTTGCGCGCCATCGATCCTTTACATCCCCAACGGGGTAATCCCGTTCCTCGGCCCTGGTCAAAAACAGTGCCACCTGGGCGATGTTCGTGGCAGAGGCCCCGGACTCCCCGCCATGGGCCGGCCCCATCTCCGCGATGGACCCGCCGACGATGGCGTAGACATGCCGAAAAATAGAGGGTTCCCCGGTTCGCTCGGCGTCCACATCGGCCACACTCGCCATGGCGGTTTCAATGAGCCTTTGAGCCTGCTCCCCCGTGGTCTCCAGCGTCGTTCCCACAGGCATCTGAAGGGCTGCGGTGATCCGCTCTCCCTCCACTTCCGGCATAAAGGTGAACTTGATAAGGCCGGAGCGAATAATCCCGACGCTGATAAACAGAAGGGCAATGCCGCAGGCCAGGGTAGCATAACGAAAGGTCAGGGAAAGGTTCAGGACCCGCTTGTAGGGCCCCCCCACAAACCGATCCAACTTTTCACCGAAAAGAACCCGAACCCCATCAATGCGACCCAGGATCACACCTTTCAGAGGGCGGTTGGTTCCCTTGCTGAGGTGGGCGGGCAGCACAAAAAGAGACTCCACAAGGGAGACAATGAGAAGGGAGATCACCACAACGGGAACGGCCCCCATGAATTTTCCCATGGTTCCCCCCACAAAGGCGATGGGCAGAAACGCGGCCACCGTGGTGAGGATGGAAAAGGTCACCGGCACCGCCATCTCAGAGGCACCATCCACAGCTGCCTGCAAAAAGGGCTTCCCCTTCTCCCGGTGGGCAAAGATGTTCTCCCCCACCACGAGGGCATCGTCCACCACGATCCCCAACGCCAGGATAAACGCAAAAAGGGAGATCATGTTCACCGAGACGTCAAAACCCGGCATCAGCATGATGGCCCCCATAAAGGAGATGGGAATGCCCAGCATGACCCAGAGGGCCAGCCGCAACTCCAGAAAAAGGCCCAACACGATGATGACAAGGCAAAGACCCAGGAGGGCGTTTTTCTTCAAAAGGTTGAGACGACTCTCCAGCAGCTCGCTGGTGTCGTTCCAGACCGCTGCCTGAACAGAGTCCGGCCAGAGGCTGTTCTTCTCGTCCACATAGTCCAGAACAATCTCGGAGATCTCCGTGGGTTTTTGGTCCCCCACGCGAAAGACGTTGACCATGGCCGCGGGCTTGCCGTCAAACCGGGCATAGGTTCCCGTGTCTTCAAAGCCGTCCGTCAGGGTCGCGATGTCCCCCAGGCGCACCACGGCTCCATTTGCCCCCCGAACGATGACAATATCTTCATACTCCCTGGCCTTGTATCGCTTCTCCTTGGTGCGCAGCAGGATCTCACCGCTCCGGGTCTTGACCGTGCCGCCGGGAAGATCCAAAGAGGCTTGACGGACAGCACTTGCCACCAACTCCATGGTGAGGCCGTACCGTTTTAAGCTCTCTTCCGTCACCTCAATGGTCACCTCGTAAGGGCGCACGCCCCCCAGCTCCACCTGGGTGATCTCCGGATAATCAAGGAGTTCGTTACGCACCATTTCGGCGCGCTCCCGAAGGGTCCGCTCGGGAAGATCGCCGTAGACCACCACAGAGACCGTCTCCTGAAGATTTAATATTTTGCTCACCACGGGCTCTTCCGCGTCCTCGGGAAAGGTGGTGATGCGGTCCACTTCGCTCTTGATGTCCTGAAGCACCACGTTGGCGTCCATGCCGGAGCGAAGCTCCGCGATAACATTGCCCCGCCCCTCAAAGGCCTGGGAGGAAAGTTCGTCGATGCCATCGATGCCGGAGATCGCCTCCTCGACTTTGAGGATGATCCCCTCCTCCACCTCTTCGGGACCGGCCCCCGGATAGGAGACCTCCACCTGAATCTTGTCCAGAGCGATCTCAGGAAAAACCTCCTGCTTCACCCCGTAACCTTTCACCATCCCACCAACGACAAAGACCATCATCAGAAGGTTTGCGGCCACATGGTTGTTGGCCATCCACTCAATCCATTTTTTCATGATGGCCTCCTATGGTTAAAGTGCATGAAAAAAGCGTGCCTCCGGCGGCGAGGTGGGCCACCTCGAAAGCTGATTGCCATTGCGCTTCGCCCTTCGTTCCTCAGGGCAAATCGCAATGGCGTTCGCCGCGGGCTGCGCCCGCCACCTAAGCTGATGACCATATGGGCATTTTCACAAGCGCCATAAGGGTGTGGACACGGTGCCGTAATCTTATCGAAATCGGCATTAATTTTAGCATCTTCCATAGTCAAAGCGGGCAGAAAACACAGGCCTCCGGGTTTTACGAAAGCACCCAAGACCTGTTTGTCAAACTTTTCATAAGTTTGGCCCCCGGCAGGGCCGCCGGAGGCAACAAGGAGTGAATGGTTTTTCATGGCCGGCTTGCCTCCCATTGCCTCAGCTTCATGCCCGGAGCCGCACCGGCCACGCCCGAGGTGATGGCCAGCTCGCCTTCGGCGAGGTCGCCCGAAACAAGCACCTGCTCTTTCTGGCGGCGCACGACCCTCACATCCCGGACATCCAGGGTCTTTTCTGGGGAGAGGACATACACCTGCCTGCCATCCACCAGGGCTTCAAAGGGAATTGCCAGAGCATTTTCGATCTCGCGCCCCAGGATATCCACCTCCACATACATGTTGGGCACCAGGGCTCTGGCCTCGTTGCCGTAAGGATCGGTCACACGAACAAGGAGCTTTGCCATGCGACCATCGGCATCCACGTCCGCCAGACGACGCACCAGTGTCCCCTGCCAGGTAAAGGTCTCCCCTCCTGCCCGGGTTTTCACCGTCACCTCGGCCCGGTCCATCTCCACCCAGAAAAGCTCCTCCGCTGTCACCGGCACCACCATATCCATACGGCTCGACGCCAGAAGGGAGGCCACCTTCATCCCCTGGGAAACAAACTGGCCCGGGGCCACAGTTTCAGCAAGGACCCGGCAGTCAAAGGGGGCCTTGACCGTGCATCGACGGATATCAAGACGCCTGGCCGAAAGATCAGCCTTTGCCCCCTCCAGCTGGGCTTCTGCTGCAGCCAGTTGGGGTTCGTAAAGAAGCAGGGGAGAAGGCGTCATGCCCTCACGCCCCGGCATGCGCTCCCACTCAAGCCGAGCAGAGGCTGCCTTGGAACGGATCTCCTCCAAGGAAAGCTCCGCCTGCACCACCTGAGCCTCGGCCTTGATAGCCGCAAGACGATAATCCTCGGCATCTATGGTGAAGAGCACCGCGCCTTTTTCAAAGGATTGTCCTGCCTCCAGATTGTCCATTGCCACATATCCGGACACCCGGGGCACAAGATCCATCTGCTGAAAAGGCGTCACCGTGCCATGGGTCACGATATGCGCCCGGCCTTCGGCCCGCACCACAGGGGTCGTCTCCACAAACTGTCCCCGCTCCACGGCAACCGTTCTCTCAGGCACTTTTTTGGCGAGAATCATCCCGCCCATGGCGGCAACCCCCACAGCGATGATCACAACAGGCAACAGCCACTTCAACCGGGCCGTCCCCTTGTCATCCGTCACCTCTTTCTCGATCAACTGCCCATCATCGTTCATGATGCATTGCTCCGTTACATGTGTTGCATAAGATGAACAAAAAATATAAACGCCTGCCTCCGGCGGCGAGGTGTGCCACCTCGAAAGCTGGATGCCGATGCGCTTTGTCCCTCGTTCCTCGGGCCAAAACACATCGGCCTTCACATTCGCCTCGGGTTTCGGCTAACCCAAGATCTGGATCCATCACAGGTGCAATCACAAGCCGAGCAGTTGTGATTGCGATGATGCTTTATCAGTTGTCATTTTCACCAGAACAATGTCGGTAAAAATCAATCGATACCCCCTTTGTCCTACACGAATCCAGCTGTTTGACGTTTCAAGAACCCGGAGATAACGATGAGGGTTGCGCAACCGTCGTCGTTGTTCACGGGCGTAGCCCGTCAGCGAATGTGATCACCTCGAGGAACGAGAGGTGGGAGCATTCGCGAGCCCGCTTTCGAGGTGGCTCACCTCGCCGCCGGAGGCATGCTTTTTAGAACGTAGTGTTCTGCCCAGCTGTCGCTGAAGCTTCCTCCCAGGGCACGGGCGAGGCCGATGCGGTAAGAGAGGAGCATGCGCTGGTTGGCTATCAGGCGCCCTTTGGCTTCGTTTTCTGAGATGCGGGCTGAAATGAGGGAGAGATAGTCCGATGCCCCTTCGAGGTAGCGGCTTCGGACATAGGCCTTGGTCGAAACAGCCGAGGAGAGGGCGTCCTCAAAGAGGGCCACCGCCATCTCGCCATGGTGATAGTTAGAAAGGGCGTCTTCGGCTTCCTTAAAGGCGGAAAGAGCGGTGCTGCGATAGCTGGCCATGGATTCATCAAAGGCGGCTTTGTCTGCCGTGACTTTGGATTTCCGGGCACCCCAATCCAGAAGGGGGGCCAGCAGGTTGCCGCCGATGTTCCAGACGGGCCCGCTACCGGACATGCTGCCGGTGTCGTACCCGGCTCGCCCATAGCCTGCGGTGAGGCTAAAGGTGGGAAAGCGATCGGCCAGTGAGACGGCCACGGCCTCGTCGGCTTTTTTCACCTGGTTCATGGCCTGCACCATGTCGGGCCGTCCGAGGATCAGACGGGAGGAGAGGGATTCATCCGCCAGGGGCGACATGGATGGGAAGCTCGCATTGGGCAATTTACCCATGGTTTCATCAAGGGCACCCGGCTTCCGGTTGAGCAGGGCGCCCAGAGCATGGGTGGCCACGGCCAAATCGGCCTTGTACCCAACAAGGTTCGCCTCTTCCGTCGCCAGCTCCAAGCGCCCCCCATAAACCTGCTCGGCCAATACCGTTCCCCGTCCGTAGCGCTGCTCAACGAACTCCAGTCTCTCCCGTTTCAGGGCCACCCGCTCCTCAGCGAGGGTCAGCTGAGCTTGCCTCTCAACCAGAAGGTACCAGGTATCCGCCACCTGGGCCGACACTGAGATCATGGCGGATGAAACAGCGGCAAGGGAAGAGTCCCGGTCCAAGATCCGCTGAGCTTTGAGGGCCTGCCGTTTGCCCCAGAAGTCCAGTTCATACGTGGCTGCCGCCGACAGGTTCCATGAATTGGAGATCCCGCCCATGAACCCCTCGGTACGGGCACGGCCAGCTGAGCCGGTAAGGTTCACGCCGGGAAGGTCTGCGGCTTTCTGACCTGCCAGAAAGGCTTCCGCCTTTCTCACGCCTGCGGCTGCCCGATCGATGGTGGGATTTTCCGCCAGGGCTTGAGCCACCATCTGATTCAGCGCCTCATCCTCAAAGGAGAGCCACCAGTCCACAGCAGGACGCGACGTGTCATCTCCTTCCCTAACAAGGTCAGAGACCCGCTCATCCATGGCCTCGGGTGCCGTCCTTTTATGAACGGAACACGCGGAGATGACCGACAGGCTACACATCAAGATAATCAGCAGCTGGCGTTTCATGCCCCCTCCATTCCCCTGGTAACGAAATCGATGAGAACTTCCACGACTTTCTCTTCCGGCAGATTCGTGGTCAACCCCTCCGGCATGGACTCATCCATGTTTCCCCTCACCGCGTGGATGGCGTGGTGCATTGCCCCAAGGGACATGCGAAGCCTTAGCGCCACTTCATCGCCGGACAAATGCGGCAGTGCTTCGCACAGGCTGGCTAAAAATTGAGCCAAAAGAGGTTGGATAAGGGGACTCACCCGCTCCATCACCGCACCTTTGTGCTCCGTAAACACCCGGCTCATGATAAGGGAAAACCCACCAAACTCCGGCTGTATAATGGCCCGAAGGGTGGGCTCGATAAGGCTTGTGATCACCTGCCGTACAGAAGGGTGCGTCCCAGCCTTTTCCGCCTCGGCTTTCACCTCCGCCAGGCGCTCCAGCCGAATGGCGTTTAACGGCTCTAAGCGCCTGCGAAGGACCGCGTCCATGAGGTTCTCCTTGCTGCCGAAATGGTAGTTCACCGAGGCAACGTTGACACCTGCCCGTTCGGTGATCTGCCGCAACGAGGTGGCGTGAAACCCAACCTCAGCGAAAAACAGCTCCGCCGCATCCAATATCTTCGTCTTGGTGTCTTCCACCGCCATATATCTCTCCCGTCTGTCCTTAAACCCCAAGTGCACTTAAAAAACTGCCTCCGGCGGGCAGGGGCTGAGCCCCTGCACCCCAAGTTTGCGAATGCTCTCGGCCTTCGTTCCTCAGGTCCCTCACATTCGCTGACGGGCGATGCCCGTGACTACCCGTTGAGGTTACTTAACCTCCTTCGTGTAGCCCGAAGGGTGCTTCGTGTAGCCCGAAGGGTGCTTCGTGTTCTTCGTGGTTTAACCAAAAAAATTGTGCAGGCTGTGCAATATGTTTAAACTGATGGAGCGAAGCGACTCCATGACCTTCAGCCATTCGCCCTATCGCCTATGACCTATCTCCTATCTTTCTCCCCATCTCCCGCGCCGATGCCAAAAGATCCTTCTGACGTTCAATCTCCCCCTTCATGCGGGTCCCCCCGGCAACGACGTGTGTCATCACCTCAAACCCCATGTGGGTAAACAGTTCGTCACACAGGTTAAAATAGGGGGAATAGAGCTCCAGGTTTTCCTGAGCCTGGGTAAAAAGAGGGAGCAGGGTCGTCCCCTGGCGGAAGCGTGGGGTGCCGTCATTGTTCAGGAGTGCGTAGAGGCGATCCACAACCGCCTTGGCCTGGGAGGTCATCTGGCCCATGTAGACCGGCGAGGAGAACACCACAACATCTGCCTGCATCACGGCGTCGTAGATAAGCGTCATGCGGTCATCGATGCTGCACCTCGGGACCCTGCGGCACCGCATGCACCCCGTGCATCCGGCGATATCGCCGTCGGCCACAGAAAAAAGCATGGCTTCCCCTCCGGCTTCGGTCGCTCCTTCCAACACCTCGGAGACCAGTCGTTCCGTGTTCCCTTTTCGCCTTGGACTTCCAGATATGCCTACGATAACCATCGAATATCCCCTTTCATCTGTATATCATCCAGATTAATTCAAACAACTGTTTAAATCAAGCATTCGTTTCAAACACATGTTTAAATGCAAAGAAGAGGTAACTGTTCAGCTCACGTCATGGTTCAACTTTTTATACATAACCATGAAGAGCATGAAGAGCCCTTCGGGCTGCATGAAGGAGCTTGGATAACCTCTTCCATTGTTCACGGGCGCAGCCCGTCAGCAAATGTGACGTACCCGAGTAACGAGGGTTCGGAGCATTTGCGAACCCGGGTTCCAAGGGCTCAGCCCTTGGCCGCCGGAGGCTGTTTCTTAATAGGCTTGCCGCTCTTTAGCTTTCGGACCAGAGCGTGATGGCTTCGGAGACACCGCAGGTGTTGTTGTCGGAGACGGTATGAAAATGGGTTTTCAGGTCGTCGGGGGCGTTGTCCACCACAAAGCCCTGGCCAGACCAGTGGAGGAGGTCCTCATCGTTGTAATCGTTGCCCACGGCCATGGTATGGCTGGCGGAGATACCGCACAGATCGGCAAGGTGGGAAACGGCTTCGCTTTTGCAGACCCCTTTGGGAAATACCTCCAGCCAGGTGCTGACGCCATTAAAAGGTGAGGTGGTTCGGATTACCGTAAAGTCGGAGAGGGCCTTTGAAACCTCAATAAAGAGATCGCTGGCTCGCTCTTCATGGGTTATGGCGAGAAACTGGGACGCTGGCCCTTCAAAACTGCCGTTGATGGGCCTGGAGAGCCCGTCATAAAAGGAGAGGCGGGTATCAAAATCGGTATTTTCAGGGGTGTTCCGATGATAGACGAAGCGATGGTTTTCCGGCATGGTCCCGTGGACCATGTAATCGAAACCAAATTGATCAAACACGTCCTTAATATATAGACAGGATTCGTGCGAAAGACTGGTCTCCCGGATCATGTTCTCAGCCGGGTCGGGGTAACGGGCGATGCCCACCCCCGTGGAAAAAACCAGAAAATCTACAGGCAGCTCAGAAGGTGCCGCCTTCATAAAAGAGTAGAGATTGCGCCCCGTGGCAATAACACGAATCACCCCCTCTTCACCGAGCTTTCGCAAGCTCTCAAGGTCTCTTTCCGCCACCGTGCGGTCACCTCGAAACAGGGTGCCGTCAAAGTCAGTAATCATCATGCGCTGCATGGACTGTTCACCATCGTATCACTAAGGGTCAAACCGGGTACCCCAACCAACCCGGGCACCGTTTGGAACGGTCACCCGCCCCGTCCCAATCACGCCACACCATACCACGAATCCTACCACGGCTCAATTTAACGAGGTGAGCCACCTCGAAAGCTGATTGCCGCTGCGCTTTGTCCCTCGTTCCTCGAGACGAACCACACCGGCGTTCACATAAGACTTAAAAAGCGGCGACTCCACCACCTTCAGCCATACGCCCCAGAACCTTCATCAGTCGTAACTATTCAGTTCCGAAAAACAGCCTCCGGCGGCAAGGTGTGCCACCTTGAAAGCAGATTGCGGATTCGCTTTGCCCCTCGTTCCTCGGGTCAAATCACATCCGCCTTTCGTGCGGGAATAATTGAGGGGGTTCTTTTAAGACCTGTTTGTTAAACTTTTTAAAAGTTTAGCCCCCGGCAGGGCCGCCGGAGGCGCAAGCTGAATAGTTACCATCATGCAAACATTTGACTCAACCCCATCAACCACGTATCATTTGAAGATCATACGTTTGTCATCCACTTCAAAATGCCCTGCGTCAGTATCGCGGTTTTCCCTTTGCTTGAGGCCCCCATGAAAAAAGCATTTGATGATATCATCGGCACCATCAGCCAGGTTGTGTTCGGCAAAACCCACGAGGTGAAACTGGCCATCACCTGCCTCTTTGCCGGCGGACACCTTCTCATTGAGGACCGACCCGGCATCGGCAAAACCACCCTTGCCAAGGCGCTCTCTCGATGCCTGGGCCTTGAGTTTACCCGGGTACAATACACCAGTGACATGCTTCCCGGCGATCTTCTCGGGGTCTCCATTTACGAACAGCAGAGCGGCAGCTTTGTCTTCCACAAAGGGCCTGTTTTTACCCAGGTACTGCTGGCGGACGAAATCAACCGAGCCACTCCCAAGACCCAGAGCGCCCTTCTGGAGGCCATGGAAGAGTGGCAGGTCACCGTAGAGGGAAAAAGCTATCCTTTGGAAAAACCCTTTTTCGTCATCGCCACCCAGAATCCACTGGAGCAATCCGGCACCTACCCGCTCCCGGAGTCCCAACTCGATCGCTTTCTCCTGCGCATCAGCGTAGGCTACCCCGACCGAAAGGCCGAACGGGAGCTTCTTGAAAAGGGCGACAGAAAGCTCGTCATTGAAAACATCAGGCCGGTCCTGGACACCGAACGGGTCATGGCCATCCGCAACGAGATCGCCAAAGTTCACGTCTCCGGGCCCTTTTTCGACTACGTCCAGGATGTCCTCGAGTTCACGAGAAACTCAATCCACTTCACCCATGGACTCTCCCCAAGGGCAGGCCTGGCCATTCTTCACACCACCCGATCCTGGGCCTGTCTCCACGGTCGCGATCACGTCATCCCGGAAGACCTCCAGGCTGTCTTTCCTTACATCGCGGGTCACCGTCTCCAATCCCGGGATACCCGTGCCGAATACTCCTTCCAGCAACTGCGGGATCTTCTCATGGAGGTACCCGTGCCTTGAGAGGGGTGATCCGAAACGCCATCCTCCGAATCACGTCCCGGGGCCCCCGCCGCCCTCTTCCCGTGACCATTGGTAAACTGCGCATCTACATCCTCCCCACCAACCGGGGATACCTCTTTGCCTGTGTGATAGTGGCCATGCTCGCCGGATCCATGAACTACAACAACAACCCCGGGTTCCTTTTTGCCTTTCTCCTTGCCGCCATGGCCATGATGTCCACCCTCTACACCCAGAAAAACCTCAAAGAGCTCACCCTGGTCTCGGAAAAGCATGACCCGGTCTTTGCCGGGGATCGTCTCTGGTTCGACCTGGCCCTTAAGTCCGAGACCAATCCCTGCTATAGAATATCCGCTGGATTTCAAGATGAAGAGATCGTTACCAGGGATATCCCGGCGGGCGAAGCCACCACCTTTCGCCTTCCGCTCCCCACAAAAAAGCGGGGGGTCTTCAAGCCCGAGCGGCTGATCCTGAGTTCCACATACCCCTTCGGCCTTTTCCGCACCTGGGTGGTGGTCCGCATGGAGAGCGACTACCTCGTCTTTCCCAAGCCGATACCCCACCCCTTTGTGGTCTCTGAGGACACCAGCACAGGGGATGGCACGGGAACATCCGGCCGTCCCGGCACCGATGACTTTCGCGACCTGCGCACCTACCAGCCCGGCGACCCGCTGAAACGCATCGCATGGAAAACACTGGCCCGCGGCCAGGGGCTCTGGAGCAAAACCTTTGAATCGGAAAGCGGACAGACCGTCTACATCTCATGGGACGACATCCACACCACCCAACGCGAGGAGAAAATCAGCCACCTCTGCCACCTGATCATGGAGGCCCACAGATCAGGACTACCATACGGCCTCAAGCTACCCGGCATCACCATCCGCCCGGGCGAGGCGGGAGGGCTCGCCCACCGCGACCGATGCCTCACCGCCCTGGCCATGATGGCCTAGCTCGCGAATGCTCCCGACCTTCGTTCCTCAGGTCGATCACATTCGCTTACGGGCGCAGCCCGTCAGAAAATGTGGCCAGCCCGAGGCACGAGGGCTGAGAGCATTTTCGAACCTGGGGTCAAGGGGCTCAGCCCCTTGCCGCCGGAGGCACGTTTTTAACACCAACCCTGAGTATTGAAACGCCATGCAGGAAAAGACCAAATACACGCCCGTGAAAAAAGGCCGACACCCCCGTGAGGAGATAGTCAAGGGGACCCTTGCCTCCCTTGTGGCGGCGCTGGTGGCGGGACTGCTCCCCCACATGCTCAATCTCAGCCCCTGGATTCCGGTCTGGTGTCTCGGCTTCTGGGGCTATGCCGTATTATCGGAATCAAGAGGATGGCCCATGCCCCGCACGGTTCCACGCATGTGCCTGACCTTTTTGGGGCTTGCAGGGGTGTTCGTCACCACGGGCGGCATCATCGACAACACCTTCGGTGCCAGCCTTCTTTGCGTCATGGCGGGGCTGAAGACCTTAGAGGTTCGGCGGGAACGGGATCTCTTTATTACGGTATTCATTGCCTACTTTATGGTTGTTTCCAGTCTCTTTTTCTCTGCATCCCTTCTCATGACCTTATATATGGTCGTGGCCATGGTCCACATCTCCGCCATCCTCCTTCGCTTAAACGCCCCCGGCGTCCCTTTGAAGGACGCGTTCAAGGTATCAGGAGCCATCACGGCCAAGGCGATTCCCCTGACCCTGGTGCTCTTCTTCTTTTTTCCGAGGATCGACGGCAACCTCTTCGGCATCACCTCGAGCAGCAGAGCCACCTCCGGCTTTTCCAATACCCTGTCGCCCGGCAGTGTGTCCAAGCTTACCCGCAGCAACGAGCCCGTGTTCCGGGTCACCTTTAAGGGGCCCACCCCAGCCTCCGACCAGCGCTACTTCCGGGGCATCGTCTTCCAGGAGTTTGACGGCCGAACCTGGCGGGCACGATCCATTCCGCCCGCAGGTGCGTATATCGAGAGTTCATCTGGTCCTGTCTCCTATGAGATGATTTATGAGACAAGAGCCGCGGACCGCTTTTTCCCTTTGGATCTTCCCCTGGTAATTCCACGCGCCGCAGGGATCCGAGCCGACTACACCCTGCAAAAGCCAAGGGGCGGCATCAAAGAGACCCCATATCAATTTCAGTCCGCCACAACGTACAACACAGGCGGCTTAAACCAATGGGAGTCCATTTTTTCCCAGCTTCCATACGGCAGCAACCCAAAGAGCAGAAATCTTGCGCGCAGGTGGCGAGCCGAATCCCAAGGGGCAGACGAGGTTGTGGAAAAGGCCCTCACCTACCTTGAAGCCAACAATTTTCTCTACACCCTTCAGCCACCGTCATTGGGAGAGGACCCGGTGGACAGTTTTCTGTTTGAATCACGACGGGGGTTCTGTGAACACTACGCATCGGCCTTTACCTACCTTATGCGGGCAGCAGGAATCCCAGCACGCATCGTGGGGGGCTATCTCGGAGGCACCGTCAACCCCTTTGGAGACTACCTCATCGTCCGCCAGTCCGACGCCCACGCCTGGGCAGAAGTATGGATCCGCGGCAAAGGCTGGCTGCGGGTGGATCCCACCTCGGTTGTGGCCCCGGAGCGGGTGGATCGTGGAGCGGGTTTCGGCCTTCCCGAGATTGAGCGCCCCTCCTTTTTTATAGGGGACGGGGCCTCGTTTCTGGCACGGGGCATCAATCGACTGAGGTTGGGATGGGATTCCCTCAACTATCAGTGGGATCAACAGGTGATCGGCTACTCCTTTTCCCTTCAGAACACCTTTTTAAAGAAATTGGGCATCTCCTCGAGAAACTGGAAAGGGTGGCTCAAGGCCATCGCCTGGGTGGGGGTGCTCTGCGGCATCACCTTTGCCATTGCCTGGCTGGTCCTGGAACTTCGGGGGCACAAGCGAACACCGCGGGTAAAGGCCAGTTGGAACCTCTTTCAACAAAAGCTTGAAAAACAGGGTATCCACCGTCATGCGTCCACCGGCCCCGTGGATTTCCTGGAGGTTATCAAGAGAAAACACCCCCACCTCTACCCGGATGCCCGGACCATTACCCGTCTTTATGTGGAGATCACGTATGGCAGAGAGACCGGGAACAAAGAGAAACAGCGGGAGCTGCAACGGATGGTAAATCGTTTCAATCCGGGAAAAGTGAAACCCCGGACCCCCGGATTGAACGCAGATGTTTGACAGGAAGGTTATTTCGTGTAAGGTGAGTGACCAACAATTTAGGACAACACCAAATACAGGATAAAAAAATGAAAAAACGACTCAGAAAAAAACTGCACCTGGGTGAATTCCAGGAATTCGGCTTTACCCTCAATATCAAATTCACCGAAGAGAACACCAACGAAGCTCTCGACACCTTCGTAGAGTCCTTCCTTGACGAAGTGATCGACCCCAACGCCCTCGACTTCGGCGGCGGCGGAGACCGTTTCGACTTTGCAGGCTTCGTGGTTCTTGCCGCCCGCGGCAGCGTCACCGAAGAGCACCGTGCCCTGACCATTGCATGGCTCGAAAAACGTGATGACGTCACCTCTTTTGAGGTGGGCGAGCTTGTTGACGCCTGGTACCCATAGTGTACTGAAGTAACAAGCTGAGATTGTAGTTTAGGGCGAAGGCGCGATCATGGGCGCCTTCGTCCGATCCGACCGACTCGGTAACCGCGCCCTCGCCCAAGGCCCACACGGGCCCGTAAACTCCATGAAACTCTTCCTTCATGACCTCACAAGAAGACAAACCTGAGATTTCTGCATCTATTGTGTGATGATTTATGCGGGTGCCTTGCCCCCCGACTCTTTTCGTTGCCGGTGAATCAGAAACACATTTCCAAGAAGGCTGAGTCCAACAAGCACACCAATCCAGGGCGGAACTCGCCCGCTCCCCTCCATGCTCATCATCCCTTGTGGCACGCCTGCAACCAGCACCTCTGCCTGCACAGCATGCCCCCTGCCGTCCGTCACGTGAACCTTCCAGCCCCCGGTCTGGTGCGGTAGAAATGCAAAACCGCCCCGCTGATCCGTCCTTCCCCTTTAAAAACAAAAAAAACCACGAAAAGATGACGGACCGCATTTGCGGTGCATCAGCCTTCGTGGCTAATTATTTTCTCTGGGCTCCCGTACCAGCAATTAACGTATGCTGATCGGAATGAGTGACCGGGCATTGATTTTACTCATGAAACCTGCAGGTTTCGATTAACACCACTACTCACACATGACGAAACACTCTGTCAACAATTTTTCTCATCACACACCAAAGAGTTACATTTAAACACCTTATAAGCACCTGGGTATCATTTGTTATCCCGTGGTGTTTCTCTTCCCCTGATTCGACCTGAGCAATCCTTAAGATGGATCAAACCACACAAGCAGGTACATTTTTCCCTGAAAATCCTGTATAGACCTTAAGGTTGCAGTTGCTGTGGTGAGACTGCGCCGCGAAAACCGTCTTTCAACTCCATGCCATGAGGTTCTTGATGAAAAAGCTCACCGTTGGGTCTGTAAGCATCCTGCTCCTGATTTTACTCCTTGCCGGTGCGGCCCATGCCGCTCCTCAAGCCACCCTTCGCATCGCCCTTTTGCCCATTCCCGATGCACTGCCCGTGTTTGTGGCCCAAGAGAAGGGGTACTTCAAGGAAGCGGGCCTCGATGTGGAGGCAATCCCCGTGGGAAGCGCCCTGGAGCGAGACCAGCTGATGCAGGCAGGCCGCATCGACGCCATGGTCAACGAGATTGCAGGGACCGCCAGCTTCAACCGGGACATGGTCCGAATGAAGATCGTGGCTGTGGCCCGAGCCCCCAAAGGGGAGTCCCCCCTTTTCCGGATCCTTGCCAGCCCCACATCCGGCATCACCACCCCGGATCAGCTGAAAGGGGTTCCCATTGCCGTCTCCAAAAACACCGTCATCGAATACCTCACCGACCGGCTGCTCCAGGAAAAGGGCCTCACCGAAAAAGAGATCGTCAAAAAATCGGTCCCCGTCCTCCCCGAGCGCATGCAACTGCTCCTCTCCGGCCAGATCAAGGCGGCCACCCTGCCCGACCCCCTGGCCTTTGCCGCCATGAAGGCCGGTGCCCATGTGGTGATGGACGACACCAAAGCGCCCTTGTACAGCGCGAGCGTTCTCTCCTTCAGCAGCGACACCCTTGCAAAAAACGAGGCGGCAGTGACCGCCTTCGTCACAGCCTGGATGAAAGCGGCGGCTGACCTCAATGCCGACCCGGAGAGCTTCCGGCCCCTCATGCTGAAAAAGATCCGCGTGCCCAAAAACGTCCATCAGAGCTTTTCCATCCCTCCGTTTCCAGTGGATACCATCCCCACCCCGGCCCAATGGGAGGATGTCATGAAATGGATGGTGGCAAAGGGCCTCTTGAAAGCACCCATCGCCTATGAAACATCCGTTGAGCCCAAAGGCTTCAAGGAGTAACCCAGACGTGACCGCCCCCATGATCGACATAGAGGGCCTCCGGTTCAGCTACCGGGGGCTCAGCCCTATCTTTGATGACTTTTCCCTTGTCATGGAGAAAGGGGAGGCCTGGAGTATCATCGGACCCTCCGGCTGTGGAAAAACCACCCTGCTCTATCTTATTGCGGGCCTGAACCATCCGGAGGCAGGCACCATCCGCGTGGCCGGTGCCCCCATTGAAAGACCACGGCCCCGAACCGGACTGGTGCTCCAGGACCACGGGCTTTTGCCCTGGGCCACGGTGGAAGGGAACACCAGGCTCGGCTTTAAAATTCGCGGGTTCTATGGTCCCGACGGCAAACACAGCCCGGAAGATGCAACAAGAGACCCCGAAGCCGAAAAAGCCCTCACCGACCACTGGCTCTCCTGGCTCGGCATCGACCATTTACGCGGAAAGTACCCCGGCCAACTCTCCCGGGGGCAGCGCCAGCGGGCCGCCATCGCCCGCACCCTGGTCCTTTCGCCCGACCTCCTGCTCATGGATGAGCCCTTCTCCGCACTGGATGCCCCCATCCGTGAAGAGCTTCAACGGGTGATGAACCGGTTTCACCGGGAGACGAAACTAACCAGCATCACCGTCACCCACGACATCGAAGAGGCCGTGGTCCTTGGGGAAAAAATCCTGGTCCTCACCGACACCGTCAACACGAAGCCCATGGTCATCGAAAACCCCCACGCCGGAGACCCCGACCTCCGGCAAAGCGAAAAATTCCTCGACCAGTGCCATCGTTTGCGAGGCCTCCTGGAAAACAAACACCGAGAGGTGGGAGCATGAGCGATGCCAAACGACGCACCACCCCCATGGGCACGCTTTTGGGCAGCCTGACACTCCTTTTTATCTGGCAGGTGGCGTCCATGCTGCTTGCAAGGCCCATTCTACCGCCGCCCACCGTGGTGGTCCCCATGTTCCTGAAAGCCCTTCCCGGCGATCTCGGCCTTCACCTCCTGGCAAGCACGGCACGGGTCCTGGCTGCCATTCTCCTGGCTGTCATCACTGCGGCCCCCCTCGGACTGGCCCTGGGGCAGCTGCCGAAACTCGATCAGGTCATGGGGCCCCTCATCGCCATCATCTACCCCATCCCCAAGATCATCTTTCTTCCGGTGATTTATGTTCTCATGGGCATAACGGACCTTTCCAAAATCACCCTCATCGCCATCATCATCTTTTTCCAGATTCTGGTGGTGGTGCGGGACGAGGCAGCAGGGCTGAGGCGTGAACTCATCGTCTCAGTGAGATCCCTGGGCGCGGGCAGGCGAGCCCTCTTCCGCTACGTCTACCTCCCCGCCTCCATCCCTGCGGTCCTGACGGCCCTGAGGGTCTCCGTGGGAACCGCCGTGGCCGTCCTCTTCATCGCCGAGCAGTCCCTCACCAGCTGGGGCCTCGGCTACTACATCGTGGTGGAAACCTATCAGGTGCTCATGTACCCGGAGATGTACACCGGCATCATGGCCATGGGGCTTCTGGGCGCGTCACTCTACGCCCTCATCGGTGCCATTGAGGCCCGATTCACGCCGCACCAGAGGTAAGGTAGAAAAAACCAGGGGCTGAGCCCCTGGACCCCAGGTTCGCGAATGCTCCTTCCCTCGTTCCTC
Organism: Desulfolunaceae bacterium; assembly: GCA_942491485.1. Classification (GTDB taxonomy): domain Bacteria; phylum Desulfobacterota; class Desulfobacteria; order Desulfobacterales; family Desulfolunaceae; genus Desulfoluna. The sequence continues at coordinate 834,347 of CALOAX010000002.1, forward strand.
GGGAACCGCATTCGCTGACGGGCTTCGCCCGTGGAAATCAATACGATAGCCACTCACTACGGTGAAGGGACCATCCTGAGGAAGGAAGAGTGAGCATTCGTTACCCGCTTTCAAGGTAGCTCACTTTTCACCTGGTGTTATTCGGGTATACATCAATCACTGAATTGAAACAGGGGCCCCTCAGCTCATGCACTTGTTGCGCAGGAGGCACTCCCTCAAACGTTAGGGCCTCGCTGTGAAATAATTATACAGCAACCATTACCGGGCGTTTCCACAATACCGTGTGGTCCAACGTTCAATTTTCAAGCACTCGGTGCTGGTCATACTGAGCGTGTATAATTAAATTCTGGTAAGGCCCTTACCCGAATGCGGATGCACTACAGTAGAAAGAACGACATCCGAATCGCATTCGCAAACCAGCTTTCAAGGTGGCACACCTTGCCGCCGGAGGCATTTTCTTTCAAAGATTTTTTGGAGTACCCATGACTGTTCAACGCGTCGCATCCTCGCCCTGGTTCCTTGCCATTCGCCCCAAAACCCTTCCCGCATCGGCGGCCCCGGTCATCGTGGGCACGGCCTGTGCCATTGGAGATGGCGGGTTCTCTTTTTTTCCGGCCCTTGCGGCTCTTGTGGGAGCTCTGCTCCTGCAGGTGGCGGTAAACCTGGCCAACGACTACTTTGACGACAAGCATGGGATTGATTCGGAAAAGCGGCTTGGGCCGATCCGGGTGACCCAGAGCGGCCTCATACCGGCACGGCAGGTTTTTGCCGCCATGGTGGGGTGCCTGGCTCTGGCCACGGTGGTGGGGCTCTACCTGGTGATGAAAGGCGGGCTGCCGATTCTGGTCATCGGCATCTTCTGCATCATCTCGGCCCTGGCGTACAGTGGGGGGCCCTACCCCATCGCCTCCAACGGTCTTGGGGAAATTTTCGCGTTTCTCTTTTTCGGGCCTGTGGCTGTCTGCGGAGCCTATTACGTTCAGACGCTTGATATGGGCATTCGCCCTTTCATCGCCTCCATCCCCCCGGGACTTCTTGTGGCAGCCATCATGAACGTCAACAACTTGCGAGATATCCCCACGGACACCGTGGCCGGTAAAAACACCCTCTCCGTCCGGCTGGGCCGGGGCAAAAGCTCTGTTGTCTGCGGGCTCCTGATCCTTCTCCCTTTTTTCATGCTGCCCCTTCTCCACCTTACCGGAGTAGTAAGCGGCTTCGGCTACCTTGCCCTGGCCTCCGCCCCCCTAGCCGTGCCCCTGTTCCGCTCCCTCTTTTACGAAGCCGGGACTGCCTTAAACGACACCCTGGCGAAAACAGCCCAGCTCTCAGTGCTCTTCAGCCTGCTGTTTGCCCTTGGGCTCCTGTAAAAGGTGCAAAAAAAAGAAAGCCTCCGGCGGCAAGGTGTGCCACCTTGAAAGCAGGTTGCGAATACGTTTTGCCCCTCGTCCCTCGTGGCAAATTCCATCCGTCCTTGTTTCAGTTATAGTCCGGGACCACTTGCCAAGACGTGTGCATCAAAACCGACGTCATTAGATAAGGCAAACGTTGGCCCCTGTCACAGCTGTCTGGGGCCATGATGGTTAAGCCACATCAAGAAAAAACACCTCGAAAGCGGGTTGCCACATATGATTGATCAACAGGCTGGCTTTGAAGCTGTACCCTGTACGACGGAGACCGATAGAACCACGTAGGATGGGCGAAGCGTGCCCATCATTGGTCGACAGACCTCCATCGTCCTTGTTGACCAAAGTATCGGCTGCCCGAAGTCCTCTTTCAGCATGAGCAGTGATGGGCACGGCACTACCTTTGCCCATCCTACAGCACCGCTATAATTCCACTGGTGTTGGGGCAGCACATAACGCCATGCCATGGATACCTCAAGACCCCAAACCTGCAAATACGAGGTAATCAAAAATCACAACGCGATTTACCCAAACCCCATCGTGCCCCGCCTGAGTATACGCAACAACGGAACTCAGCAAAACAATTCACTCGGCCACAGGCATTAAGTCATGGGTTGATTTTTGCCAGTCAATCACTGTAGAGCCATTGATGATCACCACGATCCCGTCAGACGGCACTCTTATAATAAGGCCATAAACAAATTCCATGGCCTGCGACCAGACACCGAGAACTAACCATCCATTCCCCACATCTTTCCCGAACAATCCTCGGATCGTTATCGCAAAGACATATCAAACATAAGACATCAGCAAATCGACGAAGCCCACCGCCCGCTACCTTAACAGCGTTTCTCACATATGTAATACATCAGATATCAAATAATTCCACTGCATTTGCTCGGTAAGCCAGGGTACCAACGCCCTCCTTACGACTGAATATTACGTCAACGTCAGCTACAGTTGCGAAAAATCTAAAAACACACAGCCACCTATTATTCTGCAAATAGAATAAAAGCCCGAATAAAATTCGGACCGCTTTCCCCGGTTTTTGTAAGCCATTCTAAAACTTATCCCGGTCAAATCACTTTAAGTCATTTCCGCTAATATTTTCGCCATCTCCGGCGTTGACTTGTTCATTATATCTCTCTCAATTTTTTCTTGAACTGTCATATAAACTGTGTTTTGGTCCATTCTTAACGGTCTAACTAATGATACCAATCGCTACACTGAATGTTATGCGCCTATACTGAGTCCTCCTATACGGACTTGAGGCGTTTGGGGTGAAACTCGTTTATTTATCACGAAACGAATCCATAACCTCATATCAATACCACTGAACCCTGCCTGTATCTTAGATCACTCAAGATAACAGGGTTCGCCTAAAGATAATAATGACCGACTGTATGGTTGATCAAGTCAACCAGGGAGCCTGGAGCGTTCCATTGAAGGGGCCGACGGACGATGCCCTCTGTGCCCAGCCCCATACCCAGTGCTCACATGCTGAGGTCAAATCCATACAGCACCCGGGTTTGCAAAAGCCCGTACGACAACTGCCATCCGCATCACACATATTGATTTAAAATATTTACGGTCACTTTTGAGAAGGAGGATTGTCATGCGTTTTGCCAAAAACAACGATGTGCTCGGAACCGTTAACCGCGGAAACCCCGCCGAATCAAGCCTTTGTACCCTTTGCCGTGCCGATTGTCATGGCAAGTGCGAAACCTGGCTCTCCAGTATGGTAGGTCGCAAGCTTCTCTACCCCCGTGATTTCGGCACCGTCACCGCCGGCGCCAACAACACTACCCACGTAGGTGTTTCCTACAACTCCCTCCGAATCCAGGGATATGCTTACGGTGCACTGGGCCTCAACGATCACCTCACCAGTGATCCCGATGACTGCATTTTCCCCAACGTGGATCTCACCACCGAATTTGGTAATGAAGTCAAGACCAAGTGCCGCATGCCCCTCATGACCGGCGCCCTGGGTTCTACCTTCATCGCCGCCAAGTACTGGGATTCCTTTGCCATCGGCTGTGCCCTTACCGGTATTCCCATTGTTATCGGTGAAAACGTTGTGGGTGTTGATAAAGAGTCCATCATCGAAAACGGCGCCATCAAGAACGCTCCCGAGCTGGATCGCCGAATCGATACGTACCTCCGTTACTACGACGGCTACGGTGCCATCATCGTTCAGCTCAACGTGGAAGACACACGTAACGGCGTGGCAGAGTACGTTGCCGCAAAATACGGCGACAAGTGCATCATCGAGCTCAAGTGGGGCCAGGGCGCCAAGGACATCGGCGGTGAAATTCAGGTCTCCAGCCTCGATTACGCCACCTTCCTTAAAGAGCGTGGGTACGTGGTTGACCCCAACCCGCTTCTCCCCGAAGTACAGGAAGCCTTCAAAAACGGCGCCATCAAGTCCTTTGCACGTCACAGCCGTCTCGGCGGAACCAACCTCTCCAGCGTGGAACTCGTTCGCGAAGACTTCATGAAGAGCGTGGACTACCTCCGCAGCCTGGGCTTTGCACGCATCTCCCTGAAGACCGGTTCTTACGGCATGGAAGAACTGGCCATGGCCATCAAGTTCGCCTCCGAAGCCAAGCTGGACCTTCTCACCATCGACGGCTCAGGCGGCGGCACAGGCATGAGCCCCTGGAACATGATGCAGAGCTGGGGTGTTCCCTCAATCAACCTGCACGCCAAAGCGTATGAGTACGCAGCCACCCTCGCCGCCAACGGCCAGGACGTTGTGGACCTCTCCTTTGCCGGCGGTTTCGCTCTGGAAGACAGCATCTACAAGGGCCTCGCCCTGGGTGCCCCCTTCACAAAGCTCATCTGCATGGGCCGTGGCCTCATGGTTCCCGGATTCCTCGGTTCCAACATCGAAGGTGCCATCCATCCCGAGCGTCGTGACAGGCTCAACGGCAACTGGGATGCACTTCCCAAGACCGTTACCCAGTACGGCACCACTGCCCAGGAAATCTTCTCCTGCTACTACGACGTTGAGAAGAAGGTGGGCAAAGAAGCCATGGCCGAGATCCCCTACGGCGCTCTCGCTATCTGGACCCTGGGCGACAAGCTCGCCTGCGGTATCCAGCAGCTCATGGCCGGTGCCCGTCGTTTCTCCATGGATACCCTTACCCGAAACGACATCTTCGCAGCCAACCGTGAGACGGCTGAAGAGACCGGTATCCTGCACATCTCCGAGATCAATGACGAATCCGCCAGAAAGATTCTCATGAGCTAAACAGCCGGAGTCGGCCCTTCGCCGGCGCCATGCTGACGCAATAAAAAAGCCCCCGGATTTCCGGGGGCTTTTTTGGTTCACACGTAACGATTTAAAAAAGCCTCCGGCGGCCCTGCCGGGGGCCAAACTTTTGAAAAGTTTGACAAACAGGCTTTGATTGATTTCATGAAAATCTCCGCGAAAGCTCTCACCCCAAGGAACGAGGGGTGAGAGCTTTCGCAACCTGGGGTCCAGGGGATCATCCCCTGGCCGCCGGAGGCTGTTTTTTCATGCACTTTAACCATAGAAAGCTTTTAAGCGGTTGTCATTCTACGATTCAGGATTCTTCGGAGGCAAGACAGGCTGGCATATCGGTGCGAAGGTTGGGGACGGTTTGGCGGACCTCGTCAAGGGTCTCGGGGCGTGAACGGTAAAGCGCAGGATCCACCTGGTTTGCGCCTTTTTCTATATCCGTCACTGGCCACCCGGCCTCCCGCAGCCTTTTAAGGACCCCGGTTGGGTTCTTCAGCATCTCTGCATGGTCCACAAGGAGAATCTCGGAGTCCCCGCGTGAATTTACATCCGTCACCACCTCGTCCACCAGCTCGTGGTAGCGCTGCAGGACAAAGGGCGGGCGCCGCTGAAACATCTTGAGGTAGCTCACCTCGATCTCTTTGGGGTCCCTCACCATAAAGCAGATGCGGTAGGGGTGCGGCGGCAGCCCTTTGAGCCGCCAGTGGAGCACCTTGATCAGCTGCCCGGAAAAGATCCCCGGGAACCCGGGATCATCAAAATCTTTTCTTCCCAGCTCAAAAAAACCTTCCGGGTTCGGATGATAGTCCCCGCGACCGTACTTCTCGCCCAGAACCTCGTCCTTTCGGGTGTTGTAGCGGGCCGACAGCCCCGCCCCCTCCAGCACCTTCATCATCATGGAGGTTCCGGAACGCATGTACCCCGAAACAATATACACAGGTGTTTCCATTCTCCCACTCCCCTTCGTCTCTCATTCATTCACGACATATCTCTATAGTACAGCTTGCCTCCGGCGGCAAGGTGGGGGCACCTTGAAACCCGATGGCCAATGCAACAAGGGTTGCCAGTTGAAAAAGCAAAACCGCTGCGATTTACCCCGAGGAACGAGGGGCAAATTGCAACGGCAGCCAGGTTAAAAATGCCTCCGGCGGCCCTGCCGGGGGCCAACCTTTTAAAAAGGTTGCCAAACAGGTCTTTAAAAAAAATCTTGGGTCAATCTAAAACCTAAGGCAAATGTGATTTGGCCTGAGGAACGAAGGGCAAAGCGCATTTGCAACCTGCTTTCAAGGTGGCACACCTTGCCGCCGGAGGCATTTTTTTTGGCCACTTTAACCATAGAAGGCAAAAGCTTGGCCCCAACTCCGCCTTCGTTCCTCAGCCCAATCACATGTGCTGACACGCCAGCACCTTGTCTAAAAGACTTCCATGCCGTTGCATCCGATGGTATGAACGAAGCGGGTCTGTAGCGAGCAGGCCCAGGACTCGGAGCGAACAGGCGGACACCCAGCAAAGGCCCCCATGACCCCTCGAATTTTCACACACATCCATCCCGTCAAACCCGAAATGCGGGCCGACCGCAAGGGACAAAAACCTCTGCTGCTCTGGTTTACTGGCCTCAGCGGGTCAGGAAAATCAACCCTGGCGGGTCTTCTGGAAATGCGCCTCCACGAGGAGGGCTTTCACACCTTCCTCTTGGACGGGGACAATGTGCGCTCCGGTCTCAACCGGGACCTGGGGCTTTCTGCCACTGACCGTAACGAAAACATTCGCCGTATCGGTGAGGTGGCGGGCCTCTTCCTGGATGCCGGACTCATCACCCTCTGCGCCTTTATCAGCCCATTCCGAAAGGAGCGGGACGCCCTTCGAAAGAGATTTGGCAGTCAATTCATCGAAATCCACGTCAGCACGCCCCTTGACCTCTGCCGTGAGCGTGACCCCAAAGGCCTCTACGCCCGATCCGACAACGGCCTTCTCACCGGCATGACCGGTGTGGATGCCCCGTATGAAGAACCGGTATCCCCGGAGATCACCCTTGAGTCCAGCCATGCAAGCCCCGAAGAGAGTGCTCGCCAGCTCTTCTCCCGCATTGCCCCCCTGGTGCAGCGAACTTCGTAGAAACAGGGGGAACGGTTCAGCTCGGAAAAACAGCCTCCGGCGGCCCTGCCGGGGGCCAAACTTTTGAAAAGTTTGATAAACAGGTTTTAAGGGCCATTTCGGTTCCTTTCAATGCGTCGGCATGTCGACTGATTCTGACCTAACGAATATGCATCGCCTATTGTGGTTCAATTCAAAAAGCGACCCGCCAGCAACACTAAAGAACATCGGTAAGAAGAAAATACCCCATGGAATTCACCGCCGTCGCCCTGATCATTGTCTCCGCCTTCACCCATGCCGGGTGGAACCTCGTGGGAAAACACGAGCACCCGTCCCTCGCGTTTTTCCTTGTGGCTACCATTATCGGCACCCTGATTCTTTCGCCTGTGGTGCTGCCCGTGGCCTCGACGGTCATGCAGTTTCCTTCGGCTGTGTGGCTCCCCTTGACCATCGGGGGGCTTTTTCAATGCCTCTATTACACCAGCCTCTCTGCGGCCTACCGCTGCGGCGAGCTCTCGGTGGTGTACCCCATTGCCCGGGCCTTTCCCCTGGTCTTCGTGGCCACGGGATCGATCCTTCTGGGCCGGGGGGATGCCATCTCCATGCAGTGCCTGTGGGGCGGAGCGTTCATCATGGCGGGCTGCTTTGTACTGCCCCAGGCCTCCTTTCATGAAATCCGTCCCTCCAGCTACCTCAACCGAGCCTCGGCAATGGCTCTTCTCGTGGCCCTGTGCACCGTGGTCTACTCCCTTGCCGACGACCACTGCATCCACCTTCTCTCGGATCTTGCGGGAGGTAAAATCTCCTCTTTCCGGCTTTCACTCCTCTACCTTCTTGTCCAGAACCTCACCTGCATCGCGTTCATGCTTCTTATGGTTCTCGTAAGGGCTGAAGGCAGACACAGCCTGCGGCATGTCGCCACTCACAGGATCAGAAATGCGGCCATCACCGGCATCGGTATTTCCGGCACCTACAGCCTGGTGCTCACCGCCATGAATTTTGCCTCTGACGTCACCTATGTGGTGGCCTTCCGCCAACTCAGCATCCCTGTTGGCGCCCTTATGGGAATGACCATCCTTAAAGAGAGCCGCACGGCTCCCAAACGTGTTGGCATCGCCATCATGTCCATGGGGCTCATTCTCGTGGCCACCGGTTGATTCTTCTGTGGAAATCTTCTCAAAAAACAGGTATAAACTCCCCCCAACAGAATGCAAAAAATCGAAAAGGGACACCCGAAGGATGCCCCTTTTCCTGTTATGATGATGAGCTTATAAAAAAGTCGGCCACGGCTCCTTTGTTCATGCGCCACTCGTGTATGCCCGGGAAACCACCCCAAAATTAGGGGCTGCCATCTTTTTTCGAAGCGATCAAATATACGCAACACATCTTAATGACAACTGGGAGTTCGCCATGAGCCAGGTCAACGAAAAGATATTTATTGATGCCCTTCAGATGGAAAGGGACTGTTGGGGTTTTGCCAAGAAAATATACACCTCCGGGGAAGACTTCGACATCCTCTCAGGAATCACTCGTGGCGGGGCTCAGATCTGCATCTACATGCAGGAGGTCTTTGCCCTTCTTTCAGGAAATTCCAAAGAGTTCACCACCATCCACGCCCAGTCCTACACAGGCATTGCCGAGGCCGGTGAGGTGATGGTGGAAAACCTGGAGTCCCTGAAGCGCCGCATGGAAAAAGGAAAGCGCCTTCTCATTGTGGACGACATCTTCGACCGCGGCAAGACCTTCAAAGCCGTTTACGACAAGGTCGTGGCAGAGGTGGAGTGCAATACTGAGGATGTCAAAATGGCCGCCCTCTACTACAAGCCCGAAAACACCCAGGTGGATATCACCCCTCATTTCCACTACCGCAAATACGCCTCCCAGGACTGGCTGGTGCTCCCCCACGAGCTGGATTCCCTCTCCAAGGAGGAGCTCGCCGCCAAAGGGTTTATCTTTCCCGACCCCAGAAAAGGCGCTTAAGCAAACAACACCACCCACAAAGCAACAAAGCGGGCTCCCAAGAATATGGGTGTCCGCTTTTTTTTGTGCCTCCGGCGGCAAGGTGAGCCACCTTGAAAGCTGGTTGCGGCTGCGCTTTCCCCTCGTTCCTCGGGGAAATCACATCCGCCTTCGAACATGAAGCTGTCCGGTTCACTCATAAAGAAACGGTTTATCAGGCCCAGCTCATATAATTTGGCCTCCGCGGATCGCTTTATGAAAACGCTCCGCAAGAACTTTCCCGTTGCGATAGCCTTGGCAGCTCGATGGCTCATGCAAAATAGACACAGGTTGAGTCACCAAAATTGACGTCAATACCTGTTTATCAAGCTTTTCAAAAGCTTGGCCCCCGGCAGGGCCGCCGGAGGCAATATTGAGCTTAATAATAACCTTTAATTTTTACATGGTCACCGGAACCCTGCGGGTCATGAAGCTCACCTGGAACGGCAGGTGCTCAAAGTGCTTTACCCCCACCTCTTCAAACCCCAGGGATTTATACCAGGTTTTCAGTTCGGTAAACTCGTCAATGATGCCGATCCCAAGCGCGTCCACGCCGAGGTTGGCCGCCTCTCCCAGCACATGGGCAACAAGGCGCACCCCGGCTCCATGTCGCCTCTTTTCAGGCACAACCGAGAGCCTCTCAACGTAGATTTCCTGATCAGAGGCACGCTCCAACGCCACGCACCCCGATGGGCTGCCGTCCATACTTACAAAGAAATACCTCACCCCCCGGGAAAAATCATCGCGAACCCACGACTCCTGGCAAAATGAGGGGTGCTTGGGGCAATTCTCTTTTGAAAGGTGGAATTTTTCCGCCACGTCACGGTGGGAGAGACGAATCATTTTCGCAAGGTCGTCTGCATCCTGAGCTTGGGCTTCTCGAATCCTCATGTCACACATCACTCTTCTCCAGAAAGATCATCAATACCAATTGAGAACGTCTCATCATCATGCTCCCAAGCACCCTCTTTGTCCAAATCTTTTTAATCAAAAAATCACATCGTTACCGCAGAAGATACGTACCTGTTCGAATAACCCCAAGCCAAGGAACAAGGGATCTGGAGCAGACATCACCTGGAATCCAGGGCATCATCTCCCTGCCCTCAGGATATGAGAGTCTTTCCGGGGAAAAGGCGGTGCTTGGCCGAAAGGGTGTCGCCCTCGGTGTCATGAAACAGCCAGAGCCCTTTGCGCTTCCTGAACAGAGTAAGGTCTATCCGGGCCCCCTTTTCGATGGATGGGCAGAGCCCAAGAAATGCCCTGGGCTTCACGGCCACATTTTCAACGATCTCTTCCAGGGGAAGCCCCAACGCCATACAGGCTGAGGCCACGGTAAAAAGAGATCGATCGCCGCTCATGGAGGAGAGGAGGTGGAGATCAGTGCTGACGGTAAAGTCCCGAAAGCCCTGATCAAAGGCGGCACGTGCCGTCTTAAAAGAAAAGCTGGTCATGCCGTGGGCCAAATCGAAGCGGACACCCCTGGCCAGGGCTTCGGACACCTCCGGGCGCAGGCTTCCCCATGCGTCGACAACGGCATTGTCCTTGCGAAAAGCATGGGAGATGATATCCCCCGGTTTGGAAAGAAAAAGAATGTCCAGAAGACTCGGGGGAGAGGCCCCCATATGGTACATGACGGGAAGATTCAACTCCTCGCCGAGTGATGCGGTGACCCGGGCAAGATAAAGGGGGTCATCCGCCGTGGTGTTGCCTTCATCCGTGCGTACCTTGAGCCCCCGAATCAAATGGGGGTACTGAGTCACCAACTGCCTCGCCCCATCCACATCCTCCACCCCCGGCCCATTGGGACTCATGAGGTTGCCCAGGGTGATTCCATCCTTACGAAGGTTCAGCATGGTAAAAAGAGGAATGGGCGAATCTGCGTGGATCTCATCTACAAATGCATGAAACGTATCCGGGCCATAAGTGCCTGCATCCAGAAGGGCCGTCACCCCATGCTTCGGCCCCAGGCGATCCACAGAGAGTCCCATCCCACCCACATGGCAGTGAAAGTCCACCCACCCGGGTGAGATAAACTGATGGCTGCAATCCCACGTCACCACCTCACCACGGTCAACAAAGGGGGCAAGGAGCGAAGCCAAACGACCGGAGTTGTCCATCTCCTCAACCACCCCTTTGCGAATCAGGAGATCCCACCGCGAAAAGCTGCCCTCCACATAAACATCGCCGCCATGGAGCAGGATATTTTCTCCCGTGTCGTCGCAGCCGGTAAGAAGCGTCGCCGCAGCCGGAAACAGGGCGGCCAGCGCCGCTGAGCCACAGACTTTCAGAAAATCGCGCCTGTCGAGTGAACGTTTCATACATTGCCTCCCGGTTTGGTTTTTCAAACAATCAGGAAAACAGCATGCCGTCTATCGTCAAAGCGCGTGGTAAAAACGTGCCTCCGGCTGCAAGGTGTGCCACCTTGAAAGCAGGTTGCGAATGCGCTTTGCCCCTCGTTCCTCGGGACAAATCACATCCGCCTTTAATCCACGCACTGCCAAGGAACTTTTTTCAAAACCCGTCTATCAAACGTTTCAGACACTTACACCCCAAAAGAAATACAGCATACATAGCTGAATAATTGCGTTTTTTTTATTGTCACCTTAAACACCGGCAATACCCCAGCTCAGGTGAGAATGCCCTCAATAACAGCAACGGCCTCTTCCGGTGTGCAGACCACCCGCACCCTCCCCAGACGTTTCTCGTTTTCAAAACAACCGGGATCAAAGGCGAGAAGAACCACAGGGACATTGGACTTTACGGCCAGGGCAATTTCCGAAAGAGTCCCCGCACCTCCCTGAAGTGCCACCACCACCCTGCTGGAGAGGACATTGATCGCATTTCGGGCATCCCCCATGCCCGTCAGCACCGGAACCTGCACCCAGGGACTCACCCCTTCAAGGGTCTTGCCCGGCAGAATGCCGACAGTGAGCCCGCCTGCCTCAAAGGCACCTTTGGAGGAGGCCTGCATCACCCCGCAATCCCGGCCCCCATTCAGCAGGACCCAGCCCTTATTCGCCACACGCTGCCCCAGCTCTTCGGCCAGGACCAACACCTCCACCGGAACATCCGCCCCGCCCATGACCCCGATCACCGACCGTCCCAGCATCTCCCCCCCTTTACATTGTCATAAACCTGCCCTATATTTATCCATTCGAGCAATAGGGACACAGCTTGATGCATTAAAAAAGTCACCATCCAAAACGCCTCGCTTCACGGTGAAGGCGTATGGAAACATAGTGTATACCGAAACGGCCTCGTTCGGATGACTGCGAGGCCTTCATGGTTCATCCATGACATTTACCATGCCACTCAGACTGGGGCTTATGAAAAAAAAATTGGGAATTAAAATCGGACGAAACGAGCTCTGCCCCTGCGGCAGCGGGAAAAAATATAAAAAATGCTGCGCCATGAAAAAAGGCCAGCCGGATCCGGACAATGTTGAAGCGTACTACAAAAAGAAATACGACATTCACCTGAAGAAGGCTGAAGACATTGAAAAGATAAGAAAGGCAGGAGATCTGGTGGTCCAGACCCACGAGCTGGTCAAGGGCATGATCAAGCCCGGTATCACCACCAATGAGATCAACACCGTTGTCCATGACTTCACCGTCAAACACGGTGCCATTCCGGCTCCCCTTAATTACAAGGGGTACCCCAAGAGCGTCTGCCTCTCCATCAACGACGTCATCTGCCACGGCATCCCCGGGGACCGAAGCCTGAAGGATGGGGACATCGTGAACGTGGATATCACATCCATTGTGGACGGTTTTTACGCCGACGCCAACCAGACCCACTATGTGGGCACCCCCTCCAAGGACGCCATCAAAATCGTCGAGGTGGCACGGGAGAGCCTCAAGCAGGCCCTTTCAGTGGTCAAGCCCGGCAACACCATTGGCGACATCGGACACGCCATCCAGAGCTATGCCGAAGGCCAGGGCTGCTCGGTGGTTCGCGAATTCATCGGGCACGGCGTGGGCTACGACTTCCACGAAGGCCCCCAGGTTCCCCACTTTGGCAGAAAAGGCCACGGCATCCCCCTGGTGCCCGGCATGGTCTTCACCATCGAGCCCATGATCAACCTGGGCAGGCCGGAACTCTATATCCTGGAAGACAACTGGACTGCCGTCACCCGTGACGGGTCCCTCTCCGCCCAATTCGAGGAGACCATTGTGGTCACCGAAGATGGGTACGACAGCCTGACACCCTTAGGGCTGTAATCACTTTATCCGTGGACGGAGTCACCACGACTGGCTCCGTCCATGGTTCACACCTCATTGCCCCACCCAGTCGTATCCCCTACCCCGGATATTTCACAAGAAAAAGAAGCCTCCGGCGGCAAGGTGTGCCACCTTGAAAGCAGGTTGCGGATGCGCTTTGCCCCTCGTTCCTCGGGACAAATCACATCCACCTTTAATTCTTGCACTACCTAAAAATCTTTTTTTTAAACCTGTTTATCAAACCCAGCTCATCAAATTGGCAAAAGTTTGGCCCCCGGCAGGGTCGCCGGAGGCACAAGCTGAATAGTTACTTTTGCAACAACTTAATCCCCCAAAATAAGGCACTTTAATTAAAGCATATTTCTTTGACCTGATCATTTCCCCATGAAATATCCGGGCTATGCATCCCCTGCAACTGAGTCCACAATCACCTTCTGAAACGTCCGGTCGAACAGGTAGATCCGGAACGCTCGCCCGATGCGTGCAAGTTCAAGGGTCATGGCGCTGTTCTTCTCCACGCTGAGCCCACGGCTGACGTGCTTCCTGAGCCGCATCTCCCGGGCCACCATCTTGCCCACCAACTCCGAGTAAAAGGTGAGGTCCTCCAGCTTCATCCCCATGGCCAGAACCTTCCGGGCCAGAGACGCCACCATCACATCCTCACGGTCAAATTTTCCATCACTCACCGGAAGAAGCAGCCCCATGTTCACCAGCTGGTCCACGGTATCGGATGTGAGCCCGGTATCGGTGATAAAGTCCTCCCGTGAAAGGGCCTGGGGATCCTCCTGACCAAAGACCACCTCATGCAAGGTGGCCATAACGGAGACCTCGTCGTCGGTCTCATTGTTACTGAACAACTCCCCGATCTGAGACAACGAGAGCCGGTGACGATTCTGGAGAAGGCGAATCAACCGAATCCTGTCCACGGTTTCAGGTGAGTACCACGCCATGTTGGCGTCGGTTTTCACCGTCCCGGGAAGAAGCCCCAGGTTGGCGTAGTGCTGAATCGTGGACCCCGGCAGTCCTGTCATGGACTTAAGGTCCCGCATCTTCATATACGGCGCCCCGTTGTCTGCACAGGGAGCTCTTTCGGATATCATCTGTTCCATATAGTAGCCTGGTCCTTGCCCCTTTCACATGGGTTGTCGTAGCCATCCGCTGCCAAGGGATGTAATCTCACGAACGGCCGGCATCAACCTGCCGGCAAAACGCCGACGCAAACGGTGAGTATTTAGGATATGAGACTCAATAAGCACAAAACAAGCAATCAAAGCATTGACGGCTCAATCAGAGCCACGTGGATTTACGCCCATGGCTCAGCCTGATTCGACAGCATCAATTGACGATATTCAACCTATGTTTCCCTATTGGTGCCCTGTAACCGGAGAATCCGTCATTCATGGTACCACCCAACAATAATTCCCGGTGCCTTCACCAGTTTACAGCCAAACCCCACCCCGGCCCCTGTCATTTTTCAAAAAAAGTCGGTTCAACAAGGAACCCTTTTGGCTCAAAGCAGTTACGCGGAAATCGCCGAATCAAGTATAAAACACGGCGATTTAATATCACGCGTCCCAACAGGCCGACATGAGATTGGTTCTGATTTTAGAACATTGTTTACGGATTTACAACCCACAAAGTATAAAGTGCAACTTTCCACTTTACACAGGAATTGACCGTCTGCTAAAACGCAAAGTGTGGAGAGAGGGGGGAAGTAGACATTTCAGTATATTTCATGGTGCTCTTTCCGACCCCTAAAGCATTGCTTTTGCAACTTCAAGGAGTCTAAGATGAACATCACAGTCCTCAGTGGTAGCCCAAAGGGTAAGCACAGCGTTACCCTGCAATCGGTCAACTACATCAGTAAATTGTACCCGGAACACACCTTTGATGTGTTCCACATCGGCCAAACCATCAAAACCCTGATGGAAGACGACGAGGCCTTCGACACCGTCATGGCGTCCGTGGAAGCCTCCGACCTCATCATCTGGGCCACACCGGTGTATGTCACCCTTGTCCCGGCCCAGTACAAGCGCTTCATCGAAAAAATCTTCAGCAGTGGATCAGCCCATCTTTTCAAAGGCAAGTACTCTTCTGTCATCACCACCTCCATCAGCTTTTTCGACAACTGCGCCGTGGACTACCTCAGAGCCATAAGCGATGACCTGAAGATGCTTTTTGGCGGATCCTACGCCACGGACTCCTATGACCTTCTGAGCGACGAGGGGCAAACCCGTCACTCCCAGTTTGCGGCCCAGCTTTTCGAAGACATAGAGGCAAAGGCACTGTTCGGGAGCCGCACCCTTCCCCTCACCGACAGCTGGCACGTTTATACCAGTGGCCCCGCCCCTGCCAAGGTTGATACAGGCTCAAAGAAAGTCCTTCTCCTTAAGGACGAGACCTACGACGACACCAACTTAGGGCGCATGATAGATCGCTGCGTCGCCGGATTTGACGGAGATATCGAGGTAATCAACCTTTCAGACCTCACCATCAAGGGCGACTGCTTAGGTTGCATCCAGTGCGGGTTCGACCACCATTGTGTCTACGAAGGCCAGGACGATTTTATCGACTTCGCCAAAGAGAAAGTGGCCGAGGCCGACATCCTGATCCTGGCAGGGGAAGTAAGGGATCGCTGGCTATCCTCGACTTGGAAGCAGTTTTTTGACCGCAGCTTTTACCAGAACCACGTCCCGGCGCTGAAAGACAAGCAGATCGGCCTTCTCATCTCTGGGCCCCTCACGCAGATGACGGCCCTCAAAGCGACCCTTGACGCCATCACCGAATGGCAGGGCGCCCACGTTGTGGACACCGTCACCGACGAAGTCGAAGACAGCGCATTCATCGATTCCCGAATTGACACCCTTGTCCGCCGCATCACAGCCTTTGCAGAAAATGGGTACATCCGCCCGGCCACCTTTGTGGGCATCGGCGGCCGAAAAATTTTCCGTGATGATGTCTGGGGCCGCCACCGCTTCGTCTTCCAGGCCGATCACGCCCACTACGAATCCAACGGGTTTTACGATTTCCCCCACGACGATGCCTTCTCTCTCAAGATGAGCGAGGACATGATTAAGCTCACCGCAGACCCGGAGATGCGCAAGGCTGTCCGAAAAATGCTGAAACAAGAGATGGTCAAGCCCCACATCAAGGTGGTGGAAAAAGCGGGTGCTGAAGAAGAGTAGCGCCTGAGCACTGCCTCTCTTAAAAAACGCCGCCCCCTGCACCTCTTACAACACGTGCAGGGGGCGTTTTTTTTAAGGAGACCCTCCACCTGCCCTGTCGCTGAACAAAGGCTTCACCGGCCAGGAATTACCCCTGCCCATGAGGGTCGTGCTTGCCTTTGCCATTGGCTTCCAGCACAGCCAACCCA
This sequence comes from Desulfolunaceae bacterium, assembly GCA_942491485.1. Lineage (GTDB taxonomy): Bacteria > Desulfobacterota > Desulfobacteria > Desulfobacterales > Desulfolunaceae > Desulfoluna. The sequence goes on from CALOAX010000002.1 coordinate 850,700, forward strand.
TGGAATGGAACTCAAGCACTGCCAGCTCTCGCAAGGTGACAAACGATAAGCAACGACACACTTCGTGCGAACGGGACTGCGGGATGCCACCTCCTCGCTGCCAAAAGGATTCAATTGCTTACTGACAACTTCCCCACAGGGAACTTGGCAATTAAAAAACACCTTTGATTCCGGGCTGTAGACACAATTCCCTTGACAAATGACCGCCAGTCACGGTTTTTTAGTAAAAAAAATCACACGTAAAGTCTCAACTCATCATCAATCCGATATTGTTCTCGATTCCGGGCTTCAGCCTTTCTGATGATCTGGAAGGCGAACCACCATGACCTGAGGAGTGAACCATGAAGCGACGTGCTTTTCGCCGTACCTGCGTTCTTTTCGCCGGGGTTGTCATGCTGACCCTTTTTACTTCCCCTGCCTTCGCCAAGACGTGGCGATTCAACTACAGCGTTTTCTTCCCCGCGTCCCACGGTCAGGCACAGGCCGCCGATGCCTGGGCCAAAGAGGTAGAAAAGCAAAGCGGGGGACGCATCAAAATTACCGTCTTTCCCGGCGGGACCCTCACCAACGCCAAAAACTGCTACGACGGGGTGGTGGGAGGTATCTCGGACATTGGGATGTCTGTCTTCGCATACAACCGCGGTCGATTCCCCGTCATGGAGGCCTGTGACCTGCCCATGGGATACCCCGACGGACTAACCGCCTCACGCACCGTCAACGACTACTACCAGGCCACCTCGCCCAAGGAGCTGGACAAAGTAAAGGTGCTCTACCTCCACGCCCACGGTCCCGGCCTCCTCCACACACAGAAGCCGGTCTCCACACTCTCTGACCTTAAAGGAATGAAGATCCGCTCCACAGGTCTTTCCGCCAAAGTCGTGGAAGCCCTGGGCGCAGTCCCCGTGGCCATGCCCCAGGGAAGCACCTACGAGTCTCTCCAAAAAGGTGTCGTGGAAGGCACCTTCGGGCCCGTGGAGGTCCTGAAAGGATGGCGTCAGGCCGAGGTGGTCAAGTCCACCACCCTCTGTGATGCCGTGGGCTACACCACCACCATGTACGTGGTCATCAACAAAAAGAAGTGGAACGCCCTGCCCGAAGACCTCAAAGCAATCATGGAAGAGACCAGCGCCAGATGGGTCGATGTCCATGGCAAGGCATGGGATGACCTGGACACCCAGGGAATGGCCTACAGCCTGGAGAAGGGCAACCAAAAGATCACCCTTGATGACAACGAAAGCGCTGCCTGGAAAGAGGCGGTAAAGCCCGTGGTGGACGACTACATTTCACGTGCCTCTGCCAAGGGCGTGGATGCGGAAAGCCTTGTGGATACCCTGAAGGGCCTCATCGCCAAAGAGACCGAGGCCAACAAATCATGATGCCCGCAATCAGCAGAGCGGTGACAAAAGTGTCCAACGTTTCAGCCTGGCTCTCCTCCATCTGCCTGCTGGGCATGATGAGTGTCACCTGCATCGATGTCACCCTTCGTTTTTTCAGGCACCCCATCCCCGGTGCCTTCGAAACCGTCGGGTTTCTGGGCGCACTCATGGTGGCCTTTGCCCTGGCCGACACCACCCTTAAAGGGGGGCACATCGCCGTGGAGTTTCTCGTGGAAAAACTCCACTCCGGCGTCCGCAAGTGGCTGGATCGTATCACCACCATCGTGCTGATCCTCCTCTTCGGCCTCCTGACCCTGCGCATGGGCGGTTATGCCCTGGAGCTGAAAGAGGCCGCCGAGGTCTCCATGACCCTTAAAATGCCCGTCTGGCCCGTGGTGGCCGGCATCTGCGGCGGACTGGGACTCTTTGTCGCCGTGCTGGTCACAAGGCTCACCCGAAGCGCGAGGTGAGCCACCTCGAAAGCTTATTGCCCATGCGGTTTGTCCCTCGTACCTCGGGCCAAATCGCAAGGGCGTTCGCCGCGGGCTGCACCCGCCTCCAGAGATGGAGGTTCAACGCAGCTTTTTCGAAAATTTCGCCATATTGTGAGATCCGCAATGGAAAATGAAGGTGGTAGGGTGCGCTTGCGCACCGTGCTTGGGTAACAAACACAAATGGTGCACAACCGCACCCTGCTCACTCGTCATACCACCAACTCCTTATCCACGGGCGAAGCCCGTCAGCGAATGTGATGAACCTGAGGTACGAGGGTTCAGAGCATTCGCAATCCTGGGGTCAAGGGGCTCAGCCCCTTGCTGCCGGAGGCAAAAATCAACCTGAACTGTGAAGGTAATTCGGTTTTATGATATCTCCAACGGTCGCCGGTGCCGCCGGCTTTCTCTTTCTCTTTGTTCTCCTCTTCACCGGCATGCCTGTTGGGTTTGTCATGGCCTTGACCGGCATCTTGGGGTTCGGGGCCCTCGTCTCCTTTGACGCCGCCCTGAACCTTGCGGTACGGGATATCTTCGACATCTTCGGTTCTTACAACCTCACCGTGATTCCCCTATTCATCTTCATGGGGCAGATCGCGTTCCACGCCGGCATCAGCACCCGGCTATTCACAGCTGCTTACCGCTTTATGGGCCACCTTCCCGGAGGCATGGCCATCGCCACAATCGGTGCCTGTGCCGGGTTTTCGGCCATCTGCGGCTCCACCAACGCCACCTGCGCCACCATGGCTTCCGTCACCATCCCCGAGATGAAGCGCTATGGCTACAAAGACTCCATCGCCTCAGGGGTGGTTGCCGCAGGCGGCAGCCTGGGGATTCTGGTGCCACCCAGCGTTATCTTCATCATCTACGGCATCATGACCGAGCAATCCATCGGAGAGCTCTTCATGGCCGGCATCCTTCCCGGGATACTCCTCACCGTTCTCTTTGCCATGGCTGTTGCCATCTGGGCCCTCATCGACCCCGAGGTCGCGCCACGGGGCCCGAAAAGTTCCGCCAAAGAGCGCATCGCCTCCTTAAGCGGCCTCGTGGAGACCCTGATCCTCTTCGCCCTGGTCATGGGCGGGCTCTTCTTCGGGATCTTCACCCCCACAGAGGCCGGGGGAGTGGGCGCCTTCGGAACCCTGGTCATCGCCGTGGTCCGACGCACCATCGACAAGGACGGAATCCTCGCGGCCCTCTCCGAGACCACCCGCATCTCCTGCATGATCCTGGTCATCGTGGCTGGGGCCACCATCTTCGGTCACTTCCTGGCCATCACGCGCATCCCCTATGACATCGCCACCACCGTGGTGGACCTGAACCTGCCGCCCTACGCCGTCATCGCCCTCATTGTCCTGGTCTACCTGGTGGGGGGGTGCTTCATCGACTCCCTGGCCCTGATCATGCTCACCGTTCCCATCTTCTACCCCGTCATCACCCAGTTAGGCTTTCATCCCATGTGGTTCGGGGTGGTCATCGTCCTGGTCACCCAGATCGGTGTCATCACACCTCCCGTGGGAATCAACGTCTATGTGGTGCGAAGCGTGGCAACCGACATCCCCTTGTCCGTCATCTTCAAAGGCGTGCTCCCCCTGCTTGCAGCTCTGGCCCTTGCGGCCCTTCTTGTGATACTCTTTCCTGGCATCGCGTTGCTTCTGCCCTCTGCCATGCAGTAGGTCAAAATAACAAAGGCCGCCGGGAGTTACCCCCGGCAGCCTTGGATTTTCGACTTCGTATGGACTCTCTGCATGGCATGAAGCACCGGAAAAGGCACCTTCCACACACAGAATTATACCGTGATGCGATACAGAGCACACTCAAGCGCGGAGCGATACATGCACGTCAGACATATCATCCCCATGGCCATTGCCATGATCACGCTGTTGTTCGGCCAGAACAGTTACGGTGAGTTTTACCAATACCGTAATGCCGAAGGGGTCATCTGCTTTACCGACGACCTGAGCAAGATTCCCGACGAAGAGGTGGAGAAAAAGAAGGTCTATTACGACCAATTTGACCAGCGTCCTATTACGGAAGAGACAGCGCCTGCCGAGGAAGAGATGACAAGGCAGGAACGAAATGGCTCCAGAAAGGCCGGCGCCGAAAGTGAGTCCTCCTCCACCAAATTTTCCTTTATCGAAAACAAGATCCTGGTTCGGGTCACCATCGGAAGCAGAAGGAAATCCACCACGGCAACCCTTCTCCTGGACACCGGCGCCAGCACCACGGTGATCCATGAATCCCTTGCCCGACGCCTCGGCTTAAGAAACAGAATGATAGGCCAGGCATCCATCGCCGGAGGACAAACCATTGAAACCGGAATCACCATGGCGGATTTCATCTCCCTGGGCCCCAAACGACTGGACAGCCCCACCCTCACGGTGATCCCGTACTCCGGAGGCCGTACCCGACACGAAGGCCTCCTCGGCATGGATTTCCTCAAGCACTTCCCCCACACCATCGACACAAAAAACAGGCGCATCCTCTGGGCAAAATAAGAGACATACCTTGTATGATAAAAGCATGCCTCCGGCGGCAAGGTGAGCCACCTTGAAAGCGGGTAGCGTATGCGCTTTGCCCCTCGTTCCTCGGGTCAAATCACATCCGACCTTAAAACGGAATTCGTTCAAGACCTGCTTGTTGAACTTTTCAAAAGTTTAGCTCCCGGCAGGGCCGCCGGAGGCGCAAGCTGAAAAGTCTCCGTGTGGATACACGGCTACGCTTAGGATTCCTGATCACCTTGAGACCCGTCGCTTCGTTTCAGCGTACTCGTCCACTCATTAAAAGGGCTCCATTGCATTCTTCGATCCTGCTGTTCCCTTCTCTCCACCCCCTCCGGTGGGCTCAACTCACGTTCCCGCCTGTCCACTCCGGACCGTTGACCCGACACGCCGGTTTTGCCATGCGCATACCCTTCTGACATGTCCACCTCCCTTTCGCCTGATGGCTTTGTAGAGTTCTCGAAATCTTTGTCACCCGAAAAATCGCAAAGTCAGTCAAAAGCAAACCGAATGTTCCCCGTAAGTATACCTGCAGCTTCTGTTTTCTGTCAATATCGCCTCTTTCTCCCAAGAAAGGCCCTCGCCCCCTCCCTTAGAGATGGAAAACCCTATCCTTTCTTCACCCAACCCCTCACCTGAGTCCTTGAAAAATCACTTTTTCCTGTGAAAAATCCATTTACAACCAAGGGCGGAATTCGGTAAGAGATCCTGTAAGATAAAAGGAATCATCCTAAACCTGTTTCCTCCTCATCCACCCCACCGGTGGAAATTCTACCCGATTACGACGAGACAGAGACACGATGCTTTTCTATCCCCATCCGGATGACCGGCGGTCAATTGTCCGTCAAGTGAAGGCACACTGAAATAAACATGAAGGAGTCGTTGCATGAAAATCGAGAAGATCGGCAGCCGAATTGCCGGACTGATGGAGCAAAGGGGCGTCAGCCTGGATGAACTGGTGGAGCGCACAGGGCTTCAGAGGGATTTCCTGAAAAACATTGGAGATGAAAAAGAGTACTTTCCCTCCCTCGGCCCCCTCCTCAAAATTTCTAGGGCCTTAGGCGTCCGTCTCGGCACCCTTCTTGATGACCAGGTAAGCGAAGATCCCCTCATCGTCCGCAAGGGAGATGATAAAAAAGAGATCGACATGCTACCCGATAAAGACAAGCCCGTAGCCCTGAAATTTTACTCCCTGGGCCGCGGTAAAACCGACCGGCACATGGAACCCTTCTTCATCGAGATCCTTCCCGAATCGGCCCAGGAGAAGAAACTCTCCAGCCACGAAGGGGAAGAGTTCATCGTGGTCACCGAAGGAGAGGTCGAGGTCATCTACGGAGCAGAAACCCATCTCCTCAAGACCGGGGACAGTATCTACTACAACTCCGTGGTTCCCCACTACGTCAGCTGCGCCTCGGAAACCAAGGCGTGCATCTACGCGGTCCTCTACATTCCGGAATAACGGCCGCAAAGGGACTTTTAGCTACAGTAATTTTGCCACTCATCGACACCAGTTTGACAGCACGTACCCATGGTGCATCAGGGCAGAAGCACTCGTAGAACCTTCAAAAAGCAAACAAGATCTGTTTGTCAAACTTTTCAAAAGTTTGGCCCCCGGCAGGGCCGCCGGAGGCAATAGCCATACGGAGCAGCAGACCATGACCAGCAAAAACCTTCAGGACCTGACCCTGGGACAGATCCTCGACAAAGCCGTTGCCGAGCACCCCGACAACGAAGCCATCATCTACGTGGACCGGGACTTCCGCCTCACCTACCGCGAGTTTGGAGAGACCGTGGACCGCGTAGCCAAAGGGCTCATGGCCCTGGGCGTGAAAAAGGGAGAAAAGGTGGCGATCTGGGCCACCAACATCCCCTACTGGGTGACCCTCCAGTTTGCCACCGCCAAAATCGGCGCCATCCTCCTCACCGTGAACACCAACTACCGCACCGCCGAACTCGAGTACCTGCTCCAGCAGTCGGAGTCGGAGAACCTCTTCGTCATCAACGGGTACCAGGACGCCGACTACGTCAACATCACCAACGAGCTCATCCCCGAGCTCAAGACCAGCCAGAGGGGTTACCTGAAATCAGAAAAATTCCCTCACCTCAAGCAGGTCTTCTTCCTCGGCCATGAGAAACACCGCGGCATGTATTCCATCCCCGAAATCGAAGCCATGGCACCCATGATCTCCGACGAAGAATACAACGCCCGGCAAGCCACCCTCTCCTGCCACGACGTGGTGAACATGCAGTACACCTCCGGAACCACGGGGTTCCCCAAGGGGGTCATGCTCACCCACCACAGCATCGGCAACAACGGATTCTGGATCGGCGAAAACCAGAATTTCACCCACGAAGACCGCCTCTGCCTGCCGGTCCCCCTCTTCCACTGCTTCGGCTGTGTTCTGGGCGTTCTGGCCGCTGTCACCCACGCCAGCACCCTCGTGGTTTTGGAGAGCTTCGATCCGGTCCAGGTGATGGCCTCCGTGGAAGAGGAGCGCTGCACAGCCCTTTACGGGGTGCCCACCATGTTCATCGCCATTCTGGACCACAAGCTCTTTGCCAAGTTCGATTTCTCCTCCTTGAGAACCGGCATCATGGCCGGCTCATCGTGCCCCATCAACGTGATGAAACAGGTGATCCGAAAGATGTACATGAGCGAGATCACCATCTGCTACGGCCTCACCGAAGCCTCCCCCGTCATCACCCAGACCCGAATCGAAGACAGCATCGAAAAACGGGTGGAAACGGTTGGGCGCGCCATGCCGGAGATCGAGGTGAAAATCGTCGATCCGGAGACCGGAGAAGAGGTGGGCCCTGGCGAGCAGGGCGAACTCTGCTGCCGGGGATACAACGTCATGGAGGGCTACTACAACATGCCCGAAGCCACGACGAAAGCCATTGATAAAGACGGCTGGCTCCACTCCGGGGACCTTGCCGTTATGGATGACGAGGGCTTCATTGCCATCACCGGACGCCACAAAGACATGATCATCCGGGGTGGCGAGAACATCTACCCGCGCGAAATCGAAGAGTTTCTCTACACCATGGAGGGCGTCCAGGACGTCCAGGTGGTGGGCATTCCCAGCCGTAAATACGGCGAGGAGGTGGGGGCCTTCGTGATCTTAAAGGAGAAGGCAGACATACAGCCCGAAGATGTCCGCGACTTCTGCCGGGGCAAGATCAGCCGGTTCAAGATCCCCAAACATGTGGCCCTCGTCAGCGAGTACCCCATGACCGCCAGCGGCAAGGTGCAGAAATTCAAGCTGCGGGAAGAGTACAAAACCTACTTTCCGGACCTCGAATAAAACCAAGGTGAGCCACCTTGAAAGCTTATTACCGCTGCGCGTTTCCCCTTGTTCCTCGGGGCAACGCGCAGCGGTCTTTAACCTGCCCAAACCGAGTCGAAGCGCCCATCTGTGACCGATGACCTAATGACTTATTCACCTGTTTTTGTTTCCTCCCTTGACCTCTCCCGCTCCATCCGTACAATGAAACACGATTCATACCCATGACATAATCACAACGTTCAGCGCTGACACCGAAAAAGGAAATGACGACATGAAACGACTTTGCTTTCCCCTGCTTCTTGCCGTACTCACCATAACCGTTGCCTCCACATCCTGGGCAGCATCAGCCACCTGCCCCGCCACAGGAAAGACCGCTGACTGCACCACCCCATGCCCTGAGGGCACCCAGAAAAAACCGGCCACATGTCCCCGCAACGCCGGTAAAAAGACCCCTTCGGTCTGCTCTGTGAAAAAAACCACATGCGTAGCCAAGCGCCCCGCATGCGGTGGCACCTCTCCCAAGGTAATGGTGAAAGAAAAAGACGGCTGGAAACTCGTGGTCCATGTCCTCCAGCCCGGCTCTCGGAGCCAAGGATACCACGGCGAACTCTACAAAGACGACAAGCGGGTGGAAGGAATAAAAGGAAAGGCCCTTGAAACATCGTTCGGGACCCTCACCTGGAAAGGCACCATGGAAGAACGAGTCCACCTATGGGACAGCACCGGATGGGTCTCTGAAAATGGCAACCCGTTCCAGGAGGAGACCATGCAGAGCACGAGGCCCCAGACAGGCCTGGATGAGACAAGGAAGGAATAGGCGAAAGGCATGGTAACGATTGAGCGTGTGCCTCCGGCAGCCAATCCCCTGAAAAGTTGAACAAACAGGCTTACTGAACTTAAGCTGTGTTTCTCCCGAATTAACTACGGGAGTGGTCCCCCCCGAGGAACGAGGGGCAAACCACTCCCGCTACCTGCTTTCAAGGTGGCACACCTTGCCGCCGGAGGCCGTGTAAATGTCCTTCGCCGGTGTTCTCGGGCGTAGCCCGTCAGCGAATGCGATCGGCCTGAGGAACGAAGGTCGGGAGCATTCGCTACCTGGGTCACCCCCTGGCCGGAGGCTGATGTTCAAGGCCCATTTTTTTCATCCACTTCCACAGGGTCACCCGGCTCACCCCCAGCAGTTTCGCTGCCTCGTTTTTCACACCGCCTGCCTTTGACAATGCCGCCTCGATATCGGCTTTGCCCACGGCCTGCCGCCCACTTTGAACAGGAACCGCGCCTTCTTGTATTCCGATGTGGACAGGCAAGTGCTCCAACTCAATGCGGCCGTTTCGACAAAGGACCATGGCGTATTCCATCACATTGCGCAGCTCCCGGATATTCCCGGGCCAGGGGTATGAAGCAAAAGCATCGGCGGCCTTGGGGGAGATCCCTTGCATGGGTTTGCCATCCCGCAGGGCAAAACGCTGGAGAAACCGGTTGGCAAGAATCAGCGCGTCCCCCTCGCGCTCTCGCAAGGGCGGGCAGATCACAGGAATCACGTTGATGCGAAAGTAGAGATCTTCCCGGAAGCGCCCCTCCTGAACAAGGAGAGAGAGATCCCTGTGGGTGGCTGTGATAATACGGACATCCACCGGCACCGGGGTGTGGTCCCCCACTTTTTCAATCACCTTCTCCTCAAGAACGCGAAGCAGCTTCACCTGAATGGCGGGGGGCAAATCCCCGATCTCATCCAAAAAGAGGGTCCCGCCATGGGCCGCCTCGAAGCGCCCCATCCGGTCCCGGTTGGCGCCGGTAAACGCCCCCTTCACATGGCCGAAGAGCTCGCTCTCAAGAAGGTTTTCGTTCAAGGCGGCGCAGTTTACCTTGATAAAGGGCGCTCCCGTCCCCATGCTGCCTTCATGGATCGCATGGGCCACAAGCTCCTTGCCCGTGCCGCTCTCCCCCTGGATCATCACCGGTGCTGTGGAGGTGACCACACTATCTATAAAATCCAGAAGTTGGCGGACCGCTGAAGATTCCCCTTCGATGCCATGGTTCCCCCGGGTCCCGGAGACCTCGCGGCACAGATCATCCACCCGGCCCTCCAACTCCACGAGCCGCCGCATGTCCGTCAGGATCTCCACGGCACCGATGACATGCCCGTCTTCATCCGTCATCACGCGGGCCCGTTTCAACACCGGAATCGTCTCACCGCCCCTCCCTTGGATGGTGCAGCGAACCACCTTTTCGCCCCCAGCGGCAAACAGGCTGCAGTGGTGCCCCACCTCCTTGCCGAACCGCTTGCAACCCGTGCAGTTTAAAACCCTGCAGGGGCCGCCTTTGAGCTCATCACGCGAAAAACCCGTGAGCTCCTCTGCCGCCCGGTTGGCGTCGATAATACGTCCCTGGCTGTTCACCACCAGGACCCCGTCGGCAAGGGTGTCGAAAATATAGGAGAGCAACCGCTCCATGCGTTACCTCATCTTTGGGAACTATAAAAAAAGAGCCTCCGGCGGCGAGGTGAGCCACCTCGAAAGCTGGTTTGCAAATGCTCCGGGGCTTCGCCCCTTCACATTTGCTGACGGGCTCCGCCCGTGAACAACCGTTGGGTGCTTCGTTTTACTTCGTGGAGCCCGAAGGGCACTTCGTGTTCATCGTGGTTTGCCCCTCGTCCCTCGGGTCACATCACCTCGGCATTCACCCAGAAACGGTCTGTTTATTGTTTCCAAAACCTGCCCACCATGCTTAACGCCAGGCGTTAACCAAAGTTTACGTCTTAACACAAGCTAACGTTAACTTATTAACACGACCACACAGCTCAATCAATATCAATCAACTATTTCTACATGTTACCAATACCAATAGCTGGCACACCCCTTGCTCTTATAATAAAGAATGGCCCCCCGACCCTCACCCAATGCAACGTCACCCTGCGTGGAAGGATCCGGCGGCCCCTGTATTTTTTTAAAAAAATATCCAACCGATCACATGAAACTGAAACCACAGGCGAATGTGCAGGGACGAGGGACGAGCCCCGAAACATTCGCAAACCTTGGGAGGAGTTATGGAAAAGAGGGGAAGAATATCGGGGCTTTTGATGGTGTGCCTGATCTGCCTGGGGCTGGGGAGTGCCCGGGCAGAAGACGCGCCGGGACGCACCATGGCCAGACAGGCCACGGCAGGGGCCACACCGTGGATCACAACGGATCACGCGAATCATGAGATTCTAAAACAGAATTTTGCGTCAGGAAGCGACGTAACCAAGGCCTGCCTCACCTGCCACAATGAAGCGGGGAGTCAGGTCATGCAGACCATCCACTGGACCTGGCGGGACCCCCACAGCGCCGAGGAAGAAAAGATCGGAAAAGCCGGCCTTACCCTGAACAACTTCTGCATCAGCATCCACGGCAATGAGCCACGTTGCACCTCCTGCCATGCGGGATACGGATGGAAAGACAAAAGCTTCGATTTTACTGACCAGACAAAGATCGACTGTCTCGTGTGCCACGAGCAGACCGGTACCTACAAGAAGTTCCCCACCATGGCCGGGATGCCCGTGGACAAGCCAAAAAAATTCGGGGGCAAGACATTCAACCCGCCGGACTATAACGCCGTGGCCCAGAGCGTTGCGCGCCCCACACGCCAAAACTGCGGCACCTGCCACTTCTTCGGCGGCGGCGGTGACGGGGTCAAACACGGGGACCTGGACTCCTCCTTGTTTATGCCGAACAAGGCCCTGGATGTTCACATGGACGGAAAAGGTAAAAACTTCAACTGCACCCGTTGCCACACCACCGTGGCCCATGATATCGCCGGGCGCTCCTACCGCACCCCTGCCTTTGAGACCCGCAAGAGCTTGGTGGAGGACGACCTCACCGACAAAATTTCGTGCGAATCCTGCCACACGGCCACCCCCCACAAAGTCGGATCCAAACCCAACGATCATACAGACAAGGTAGCCTGCCAGACCTGTCACATCCCCACCTTTGCACGGGAAAAACCCACCAAGATGTGGTGGGACTGGTCCAAGGCCGGCGTCAAAAAAGACGGAAAACCCTACGTGGAAAAAGGCCCCTACGGCAAACCCGTCTACATGACCAAGAAAGGGGACATGCGCTGGGAGAAAAACGTTCGGCCCGAGTACTTCTGGTTCAACGGATCCATCGAAACCCTCACGGCAAAAGACCAGGTGGACCCAACAGGTGAAATCGCCGTCAACAGGCCCCTGGGGCAACAAGACGACCCCAACGCACGCATCTTCCCCTTCAAGGTCCACAGGGCAAAGCAGCCCATGGACGCTGAGGCCAACAACCTTGTGATTCCTCAGCTCTTCGGCAACAAGAAGAGTGACGCCTACTGGAAACACTACGACTGGACCAGAGCCGTCGCAGGCGGCATGGAAAAAGCCGGTCTTCCCTTCAGCGGGGAGCTCGCCTTTGCCGAAACCAGCTACGTCTTTCCCATCACCCACATGGTGGCCCCCAAAGACAACAGCGTGGCCTGCGCCGAATGCCACACCCGGGAAGGAGGCCGCATGAGCGCAGCGAACCTCAGCGGATTCTACATGCCGGGACGCGACACCGGAGGCCCCCTGGAAGCCTCAGGCTGGGCCATTGTTTTAGCCACTCTCATCGGCGTTGTGGGCCACGGCGTTTTAAGGCTGCTGACTAAGCGAAAGGGCTAAACGCATGCCTCCGGCGGCCAGGTGGGGGCACCTGGAAACCTGATTGCCATTGCGCTTTGCCCCTCGTTCCTCGGGTCAAATCGCAATGGCGTTCGCCGCGGGCTGCGCCCGCCTCCAAAGCTGGGGATTGAGCAAACGTTGTCACAAACTTCGCAGGGTTTGGATTCTTATTTACAGACTCTGACTCCCTCACAAAAATGATCGGAGCGAAGCGACTCCAAGGCCTTTCGCCTTTACCCATTGGCCCTTCGCCCGCTTTTTTTAAAGGATATCCCATGAACCAACCACTCTATCTTTTCACACGCTACGAACGCCTCTGGCACTGGTTCCAGGTGGTGATCATCACCCTTCTCATGGTCACCGGCCTGGAAGTCCACGGCAGTTTTTCGCTGATGGGCTTTGAAAATGCTGTCCAACTCCATAATTACTGCGGCATCGCCTGGGCCGTGGCTTTCGCCTTCTTTGTCTTCTGGATCGCCACCACCGGTGAGTGGAAACACTACATCCCCACCACCAGAAAAATGGCCCTGGTCATCCGCCACTACGCAGTCGGCATATTCAAAGGCGAACCCCACCCCGTCCCCGCCACGGAACGGCGAAAGCACAACCCGCTGCAAAGAATCGTCTACCTTGTCTTCTCAGCCGTCCTCCTCCCGGCACAGATGGTCACCGGCTTTCTCTACTACACCATCAACACCCGGGCCGACTTCATGGCGGGGGTCCCCTTGCAGACCATCGCCGTTCTCCACACCCTCTGCGCCCTCTTGATCCTGGCCTTTGTCATCATGCACGTCTACATGATCACCACAGGGCCCACGGTTTTTTCACACCTGAAGGCAATGATTACGGGATGGGAAAGGTAGGAGGGGTAAAGTTAGATCGCGAATGCCCTCCCCTCGTTTCTCAGGGTGCGTGCATTTGCTGACGGGCTTCGCCCGTATATCTCGACATCGATCCCCCCATACAAAAACAGCCCTTTGCTCTAATAAATGAGCAAAGGGCTGTTACATATCAAGCTATTTATCAACACCACAGAGACCTTATCCAATATCATCCTGGGAAACATACCCACACCATAGCCCCTTGATATTTTGAATTTTTTCATCGATACTATATGTATCATACGAATTATCCATCGATGGAGGCACCATGGAAACAGTCACCGTATCCCCAAAATTTCAAGTGGTCATTCCCAAGGCGGTCAGAACGTCTCTTGGCATCAAACCAGGCCAAAAGGTACAGGTTCTTGAATATGATGGTCGCATTGAATTAATCCCGGAAAAACCTCTAAGTGAACTTCGAGGCATTCTTAAGGGGAAAAATGTCGGCTTCACACGTGAAAAGGACCGACTATGAATATCATTGACTCTTCGGGATGGCTTGAGCATTTTTCCGATGGCCCCAATGCCGATATCTTTTCAGAGCCCATATCCGATACCTCCAACCTCATCGTTCCGGTTATTACCGTATATGAGGTATTCAAGGTCGCCCTTCGAGAAACGGATGAACAGACGGCACTTCATGTATCCGCAGCCATGCACAAAGGAAAAATCATCGACGTCAATTCAACCCTATCCATGGAAGCTGCCCGTCTCAGTCTCAACCACTCTCTCCCCATGGCAGACAGCCTGATTTATGCGACAGCAATCACTTTTCAATGCACCCTCTGGACCCAGGACATTGACTTCAAAAACTTGCCGGGTGTTCGTTACATCCCGAAACTATAGTTCAACATGTTTAACCACAACACCGCTACCGCCCAACGCAACGTGACACATAAATACCGATCAGCATCGATCTGATAAGAGAAACTCCCTGCAGAGGCGATCATCATGACAGGCAAAGCTCTCATTCTTGCGGATATTGAAGGCATCATCGGCGTCCATCAAAAAGCCCAATGCACGCCCGGCAGAACCGAGTGGAAAGAGGCACGGCACCTCATCACCAAAGATGTGAACGCGGCAGCACAAGGCCTTCTCCTGGCAGGCTACAAATCCATCACCGTCTGTGACATGCACGGCACCGGGTTTAATCTCCTACCCGAAAAATTAATCCCAGAAGTCCGATGCGACCAGGGGCACCACTGGCGCCCCGTCCCCCTCATCGGCACCCTTCCCGAGGCTGAGTGCGCAATGATGATCGGCTGGCACGCTGCCCCCGACCAGGAAGGCTTCAGCCCCCATATCTTCCAGAAAACCCTGCGCAAACTCTGCATCAACGGCAACCCCATCACAGAAGTGGAGCTCTTTTCAGCCGTTTTGGGTGAACACGGCATCCCCGTCCCCTTTGTCAGCGCCGAAGACGTGGCCTGTGAACGCATCCAAAACCACATGCCGTGGATCCACCGTTTTGACGTGCCCAAGCGCCCCATGGATGATTCTGAAATCCAGGCACTGCGCGACCGGCTTACCGAGGACGTCCAGCACGCCTCCTCCCACAACGGAACGCCACCCCTCGTCTGGAAATCCCACGACGTCACCGCCACCTTTGAGGCCGAAACCCGATCCTGGACCTCCCCGTCTGCCACCGACACCTTCCGGCGTCTCCTCGCAGACACCGCCCTCGGGTTCGCCCCCGATGCCACCATCCCCCTTCTCCTCTTTATCCTCCGCACCCGCTGCCGAATAGAAGAGTGGGCAAGGAAGTGCTAAAAACCATGCCTCCGGCGGGCAGGGGATGAATCCCCTGCACCCCAGGTTCGCGAATGTGATTGACCCGAGGAACGAAGGGCAGGAGCATTCGCGAACCAGCTTACAAGGTGGATCACCTTGCCCAAAACAAAACACCCCTGAACCGGGTGAATGGTTCAAGGGTGTTTTGTGTTTCAGGTGGAGAATATAAAGGAGTCAGTTTTGGTTAATCCGGGTTAGTTGACCTTTTCGGCCTCATACCCTGCGCCTTTCCAGGCGTAGATGCCGCCGCTGTAGCGGTAGACATTTTTGTAACCGAGTTTTTTTGCCCAGACGGCACCGTTGTGGCTGCGGGTACACTTCACGAAGCCGCAGTAAACAACGATGGTTTTTTCTTTGTCGGCGCCGAGGAGAGCTTCATACTCTGCCTGGGTTTTGCCTGCGGTCTCATCGACGTTCCAGGTGTTCATGTCAGGAATGGGGAAAAGAAACTGAACGGCTCCGGGGACGTGGGCTTTTTTAAAGCTGGCTTCATAGGGCATGGTGTCAACAATGACGACATCCTTGCCTTCATCGATCATTTTCTTCACTTCATCGGTGGTGACCACATCGTAGCCGCCGCGCTGAATTTCACGCACAAGCTTGACGGCGCCGGTCTCTTTTTCCACCTCTTTTTCAAATTTGCTCTTGCCGAAGGCAAAAACGTTACCGGCCAGAAGAAGGGTCAGGCCCACAGCAATCACAGCTGAAAATCGTTTCATCGTCGTTCTCCTCATCGTGCATTGAAGTAAAAAATAATTGCCTCCGGCGGCCCTGCCGGGGGCCAAACTTTTAAAAAGTTGGATAAACAGGTTTTGAGCGGAGTGTCTATTGCATCATCGATGTTCGCTAACCATGCCGTTAAGGCTTAACGTGTCTCCGGATAGTTTTGCGGGGCATTTTTTCAATAAACGACCCGCTGAAGGCATAGCTGAATAGTTACTCATTTTTCGCGGCTACTGTGCCACTTAAGGAGTGGGGGCAGAGCTATACTAACCTGTGGACAGGGGAGCATCCCCTTGCCACCGGAGGCTCTCCGGTTCATCCTTATCCTGGTTACATGCGTGGTTTTTCCTTCATGGAACCCGGGTCGCGAGACCGTGTGATTCAAAATGATCCTCGCCGCCCTGACGCACCCTTCGGCATACGTAAACCAAAGCCATGAGGGCGCAGATTCCCACATCCCGGTACAAGGCGGTTCGAAGGCCGGAAAAAGCCCGTGCCTCCGGATCTTCGGGACCAAAGCAACCACAGTCGATGTCGAGCCCCAGAAAAATTCCGTACCCGAGGATCCCCATAAAAACGAGCATCAAGGCACCGAGGGTCTCCAGCGCTCCCCGCACGTCAAAAATCAGTGCAAGGGCAGCTGCAATCTCAACCACTGGAAGGAACACAGCCACCATCCCGGAAAATCCATCGGGAAGGATACCAAAGGCATCGATGACAACAGCAAAGGCAGCCTGATCCATCAACTTCACCGTCCCTGCCCAGAGAAATATTCCGGCAACAAGAAGGCGAAGGGCTCGGTAGACCCACTGATTTTTAATCAAATGTTCCATGCGTTATCTCATGTGGTGACGTGTTAATCGTGCAACATCAATGGTGTTGATTATATGGTGACGCAATAAAAAACCAATCGTTTGTATTTATCGACAAGAGATAACGTATTTACAATTTCAATACACCAAAAGCACACAAGACCCTTCTGTTCAAAGAGACTCTGGTGCTCAGCCGCCATCTGTGCCACTATTTCATCATGAAAAATGAGACGCCCATCTTCCTGCCAATTTCTGCCATCATCCCCGCCCTGAACGAAGAGGCAAGGATCACCGGTGCCATTGATAGCCTGGCGTCAAGCGGAAAATTCCTGGAGATCGTGGTAGCTGACGGCGGTTCTTCAGACGCCACCTGCCGCCTGGCAGAAACTGCCGGAGCCCGGGTGGTGCACTGCCAGAACAAAGGCAGAGGAATGCAAATCGCTGAAGCATGGGATTCCTGTAGCGGGGACGTGCTCGTGGTGCTCCATGCGGACGCACTGTTTCCTGAGCGGGGAACCAAAGCCATTCAAGGGTGTTTAAAGAATATGAACATACCCGGCGGAGCGTTCTCCATGGGCTTCAAGCCAGCCACCGCCCGAACCCGCATCATCGCGTTCTTAAATCACCTGCGCTGCCGAACCTCCGGCATCAGCTTCGGTGACCAATGCCAGTTCGTCCGGCGATCCGTCATCGAGTCCGCTGGGGGCTTTCCCGCCATGAAGCTCATGGAAGACGTGGAACTCTCTCTCATCATGAAAGGCCATGGAACCCCCGCCCTTCTCCCCCAGGTTGTCACCGTCTCCCCGAGACGATGGGAAACCACCTCCTTCTCACAAGGGGTCACACGCGTCCTCTTTCTCTTCTTCACCTACCTCATCGGGCGAAAGCTCGGCCATTCGCCCGGAGACGGCAGCTGGTACCATCAGCGCTATTACTCATAATACACAAGCAACTGCCCAAATTATGACGACTTCGGCCGGAAGAACGCCATCGCTCCGTTCCTTTACAGTGATTTTCCCTCTATCATATCCCCCAAGAATCATTTATTAATTCCTAACCGACAAAAAAGTCACCTGCTTGGTTTCACCAGGGCCTGGCATGGATCAGCAGTGGTCACACGCGCATCATGGAGTATAAAGAGGGGGGGTTGATGAAACGATTCATTCTTGTTCTTTCGATAGTGTTTGTATGGGTAGGAAGTGCATGGGCGGTTGACTCCGAAAAAAAAGTCAACCTGCTGGAAGCCGCGGTTGAAGGCAATACAACGGCCCAATTTGAATTGGCCGAGATCTATGAGGAGGAGGCCAGAGAGTACGATATATTCGAACCGGACATGGACCTTCTGAAAAAGGCCGTGCACTGGTACGAAAAGGCCGCAGCAAAGGGGCACACACCCTCGCAGCATGCACTTCTGGGAATCTACATTTACCCTTACGACGAGGCTTCCCCTTCCGAGTGGCCGGGAAAATGGCTGCCCCTGATCAAAACCATCGCGGCCGAGGGAGACCGAAAAGCGCAATACAATCTGGCACAGCATTACAGCTTCCCGCACAATTGCGACACCCAATTCAGGGGGTGCCTCGACAAAGCCATCAGCCTGTATGCGGGCCTCCTGAAGAATCTGCCCCCGGGGGAAACGACTGTTTTCAAAATGTTCGAAATCTCCACCAAGAAGATCACCAGACAGGAAATTGAAGCAGAGATCACCCGCCTCAAGAAAATGGACCCGGAGTCCGAAGAAAAACAGTCCAAAATGGACAGCCTTTTATACAGCACCCGAAAAAGCGGCTCCCTGAAAGCCCTGGTTGACCTGGGGGATATATGGGCCACCCCGAACAGCCCCGATAAAAACATCAAGATGGCCATGAAGGCTTATTCGTATGCAGCAGAAAAGAACCATCCGGAAGCCCTGGTAAAGCTCGCCCAATTAAAGTTTCAACTCGCAGAGGGTTTGAGGGATTACCAGGAGGCCTATTTCCTGGCGCTGGCTGCCGCCATGGGCGAGGAACCGTCGGCTCCGGCACTTCTCTCCAAAATAGCAGAAAAACTCCCGACGGTTGACCTGCCGGCAATGGAAGCTGATATGAAAAAGGAGATTCATGAGATGTGGGGTGAGTAAGGCGAAGGGATGATGCCGTAGGTCAAACATCGTGAGTCGCAACATCAGGTGGAATCGCTTCGCCCGGCCATGTTTGAGCCGCAAGCAAAGCGATTCCAGGTTTTAAGGGCACTCGCCAAAAACAAATGTACACTTCTCGTAACTATTCAGCTTATGCCTCCGGCGGCCCTGCCGGGGGTCAAATTTTTGAAAAGTTTGATAAACATGTCTTAAAAAATAATACCTGGTAGCTCCCGATTCAAAGGCGGATGTGATTTGACCCGAGAAGCGAGGGATAAACCACATCCGCAACCAGCTTTCAAGGTATTTTGCCTAATGTGGCTTCGCCACCCTTGCCGCCGGAGGGATCGCTGTTTGTATGTTTTATTATTGCGCTGCCCCTAATGCTCTATTGCAGAGCCTTTCCGGCTTGAGGAATGGGGCTCAGCATCGAGGTCAGCAATGTGTGAATGTTCTCTTTGCGAGCGCCATCCGATTTTTTCATATGAGACATCCCCTGGGCCAGCACCCGCCACCTGGGCTCTTTATTTCCCGGGGAAAAGACCGCCACGAGGGCGGTGCCTTTCTGAAACTTTTTCTGATTGATCCCCTCTGTGGACAGGCCAACCACCATCCCTGCTTTATCAAAGATTTCATCATCGGTGATTTTTGACTCCACACCCAGACCAAAGCCAATAATAAAATCAGGGTTGTCATTGATAGAGACCGGAGTATACCCCTTTTCCGCCATGATCTGTACGATGGAACTCTTTGTGTTGTTTATGGCCCGCTCACTGCTCTCGCCCCTTCCAAGATAGGAAGCGTTGACTGAGGGGTACATGGCAAATCGTTTATTGGGAGAAGAAAAAATAGCCAGATCGCCTGTAATCACCTTGTTGATTGTTGGGTGATTATGTCCCGTGGTCGTCACGCAACCCGCCAAAAGCAATACAAAAACAAAGGGAAGGGTAAACCTTTTCATGAACCGCCTCACATTAGAAGTATACTGGTTGTAACTGTTCTGCTCAATATTGCCTCCGGCGGCCCTGCCGGGGGCCAAACTTTTGAAAAGTTTGACAAACAGGACTTAAAGGATAGTCGCCTGATCTACCGGTGTTGCAACCCATGTGTTTCTGGTTTAACAAGTATGCAGCTTCCTTTTCTCTCAGCCCGCAGGGGCTGAGAGAAAAGGAAGCTGCAACCGGAAAGTTTTCGGGGCTTATTTCAAAAAGCGATCCGCCGGAGGCCTTTTTCAGGAAACTGAATCGTTACTAGTGGTTAGGCCGTAACCACTTCCCTTCCAGCCACCACTCCGTATCCGGGTGCGCAGTGTCCTCTGCCAGGGTTGAATTTTTCAACAAAAACAATTTCCTGTTCTTCAGATCAGCCTGCTGAATGATTGCTTTGTGATACTGCAAAAATAAGGCTTTAAATGACCCGTCTTCAAGGGCTGCCGTCAGGCCTCGTTCAATTCTGTCGGCAAGTGCCGCATCTTTTTTATTCACAAAGAAATAGACCGGATAAGGGTAATACAAAGCAATATAGGGGTCCACAACCAAATCCGGGTACGCATCTTGTTTCTCCGCTGCTTCACTCCAGGCCTCGTTGATTCCCCTTGGAAAATAATCAAACCGCTTGCGCATGAGCATTTTAAACAGATTGTCATACTTGGCTGAACCGACAACCGGGATGCTGTTTCCCTGAAGGATCTTCATATCAGCCCACTGGCTCCCGAATCCGGCTACATACCGTAACCTTAATTGATCCAGTGACTCAATACGTGAAAAGCCTTCGAGGTCCCCTTTTCGAATAAGGGAAACCCGATACCCCAACAACCCTCTGAGTAGCGGGATTTTAACGGACAAAAATCGCAACTCTCTCTCTTTATTTGTGGGGAAGAAGCCCACGTTCACTCTCTCCCCCTTCCCCAGGAAATCGATTCCCCTGCCCTGGGTCATTTTCTCTGCTACCGGATTAATCGAGTATGGGCCGTCACTGTCCACTGTTTTGTCCATGGCAAGCTTCAGCAAATCAATACGGTAATTGTACCGGTTACCCGTCTGAAAATAGATCAGGTCCAATGATTCTGAATATGCGCTGGGGCAGAAAAGAGCCAAGACGATCAGAATCACAACTATCTGTTTCATATGCATCAATCCGTGTTTCTAACCACGCATAAGAACCGACGTTCCCATGTTGGAAGACTCAAAATATAAACCTGCCCGGCTTTTTCGACGTCTGCTTCAGCAGTGATTGGTTGCGGCCACACAACCTGCCGAACAAAAAAAGGCCATAACCGACACACCCATACAGACAAACAATGCTGGAGGCGTGACACAGTCATGACCTGGCAAAACCTGAAGGGACAGTGATTTACATACACCTGCCACGTCAAAGCGTAAACAAATTTTAACGAACAAAAATGAACCCTTGGACATCACATCCATATCTACAGCACCACGCAACTTATAGCATTGTTTGAGCTGTCACCGGTTTTAATGGCGGGTACAACCAGCAACGAACGCCATTGCGATTTACCCCGAGGAACGAGGGGTGAAACGCTATGGCAACCCGCTTTCGAGGTGGCCCACCTCGCCGCCGGAGGCGAGCTTTTCGCTTTTTCCCATAACCTATTACCTTTAGCCTATCTCCTGTTCTATCCCTTTCGCTATCCGGCTCACCTCGTCCATCACGGCCTGCACATCCACGGTAAGAAGATTGCCCCCTTTCACCACCTGGTTGCCGTCCACGAAGACGTCTCGAACGTCAGCACCCGTGGTGGCGTAGACCAGATGGGAGGCGGGATTGTAGACGGGGGTGAGGTGGGGCTTGTTCATATCGACGATGATGATATCCGCGCGTTTGCCGGGGAGGAGGCTGCCGACCTGTCCCCCCAACCCGATTGCCTTTGCGCCTTCGATGGTGGCCATCTCGAGGACGGTCCAGGCATCCATGGCGGCGGGATCAAGGCTGTAGGCTTTGTGGAGTTTGGCTGTGGTCTGCATCTCATTGAAGAGATCGAGGTTGTTGTTGCTGGCGGCGCCGTCGGTTCCAAGGCCGACGTGTATGCCCTGGTCCATGAGAGCCGAGGCCGGACAAACGCCTGAGGCCAGCTTGGTGTTGCTGCCGGGATTGTGGGAGGCGGTGACGCCATGGGTTGCCATGAGGGCCATGTCGCCGTCGTCCATCCAGACGTTGTGGATCAGCAAGGTGGATTCGTCGAGCACCTGAAGGTC
The DNA here is from genome assembly GCA_942491485.1 of Desulfolunaceae bacterium. GTDB lineage: Bacteria > Desulfobacterota > Desulfobacteria > Desulfobacterales > Desulfolunaceae > Desulfoluna. The sequence goes on from CALOAX010000002.1 coordinate 872,562, forward strand.
ATCAAGGAGCTGGTAGGGGGAAATCCCCCGGTCCTCTTTCATCCGCTGCACGTCATCTTCGGTCTCCGCGATGTGAATTTGAAAAAGCACGCCGAGCCGCCTGCACGCCTCTTTGGCTTTGGCGATGGTTTTCTCGCTGCAGGTGTGGGGGGTATGGCAGAAGATGGACGGGGTAATGAGCGGCCATCGGTTCTTCCACGTTTCCACAAAGGTCTCTGCGATTGCCACGTTCTCAGACGGATCGGGCACCCCTGGTGCCGGAAAGTCGATGACGCCATGGCCCAGCACCGCACGCATCCCCACCTCCATCACCGCCTCGGCCACCTCATCTTCATAAAAATAGCCGTCACACACCGTGGTGGTACCGGAGAGAAGCATCTCCACACACGAGAGAAGGGCTCCTGCCCGAACCGCCATCGGGTTGATATGGGCAGCCTCAGCCGGAAAAATATGGTCATTCAACCAGGAGGCCAGGGGCATGTCGTCCGCCAACCCCCGAAACAGAGACATCGGGCTGTGGCAATGGGTGTTCACCAACCCCGGCATCACCACGCACCCCGTGGCATCCACCACCTCATCCACCAGGGGCAGCTCATCCCCTTTCCGGAAAACAGCCCCAATCACCCCATCCTTCACCAGAACCGCACCCCCGTCGTACACCGCGCGGTTCGTCATGGGAATCACCCACCCACCCCTGATCAACATCGTCCCTTTGGTCATATGATGCCATCCTTAAAATGATTAAAGCAGCCTCCGGCGGCCAGAGGATAATCCCTGGACCCCATAATGCATCCGGTTTGCTATCGCTCACCGTCTGCGAACAAGGGGCTTGCATGGACGTAGATGGGTCAAAAATGGATTGCCGATGCGCTTTGACCCTGCTTTATTAAATTGATGGAGCGAAGCGCCCCCACCGCTATTCACTATTCACCACTCACGATTCACTGGCCAAGCCACACCGCCCTGCCTTCCCTATGCCCTATCACCTAATTTGCCTATGACCTGTCTTAACAATCTCTCAAACCCCGGCATCGCCTTCTCCGCTGTTGCCAAAACCTTCTCAACTGTGGCCTCTTCCGGGTTATCAGGGTCATTGATGTTGGTGATCATGGAAAGGCCCAGGGTTTTCATACCGGCGTGATTGGCGACGATGGTCTCCATGACGGTGGAGAATCCCACGCTGTCGGCGCCAATGGTTTTCAGCCAGCGCATTTCAGCAGGGGTCTCCAGGCTTGGGCCTTTCAGCCCAGCATACACCCCGTCGCAGACCGGGATACCCATATTGCTTGCTTCTGCAAGAGCCGTATCGGCAAGGAAAGTGTCGTAGGCATGGATCATGGCGGGAAAGCGGAGCCCCCAGGCATCGACGTTCGGCCCCGCCAGGGGATTCTCTCCGGTGAGATTCAGGTGATCACGGATCACCATGACACTGCCCTCTTTAAAGGTAGGGTTGAGGCCACCGGAGGCATTGGTCACGACAAGGGTGTCGGCCCCCAGGGCCCGGGCCACGCGAATGGGAAGGGTCACCTCCCAGGGCGAGTACCCTTCGTACAGGTGAAAGCGTCCCTGCATCACGAGAACCTTGGTGCCGGACACATCACCGCAAAGGAGTCGTCCTTTATGACTCTCAACAGTTGCCAATGGAAACCCCGGGATCTCCTTATATAAAAGGGAGACCTCTTCGGCCACAAACCCGGCACAGTCTGACAGACCGGTTCCGGCCATCACAAGAACTCGAGGTTGCCCGGACCAGGCAGACCTTATGTGCGAAACGGCATGATCAACACACGCAATGCATTCATCCATCAGGAGTTCCCTTCTTGAAGAGTCAGAACAAGTTCGATAGAATTGGGCAAATGAAGCACAGGGTTGCATTTTTTCTCCTCACTATCCCTTGGAGAATAAGGGGTTGTCAACCATATCCACCTCACGGCCTCACGCACCGTCGGTTCCCCGACGCACCGGACGCCACTTCAATTCTCCATGCCTGATAATTTTCACACCCAGTGAATCGTTTTTTATGATTTTATACTTGAAAGGGTTGACCAATCGTGGTTGATTCTTATCTTCTTGAAAAACGTTCGGCAGCCCAAAAGATCATGCGGTTGTAAAAAGTCGTCAGATCAACGATGCATCGGCGTGACCGGACAGGAAACACTACAACGAAGCCTCGTTGGGCCATCATGGAATTTCGAAATGTCGGCAGCACCCGGCTGCATGCATTCCCGAACGCCGGGTGATTGCGAGGTCATACATAATGCTTAACGGGAGATTACCATGTGGGATTATACGGAAAAAGTAAGGGAGCACTTTCTGAACCCCCGAAACGTCGGTGTGGTTGAAAATGCCAACGGTGTCGGTGAAGTGGGGTCCCTCTCCTGCGGTGACGCACTGAAACTCACCATTCGCGTGGGTGAAAACGATATCATTGAAGACGCCAAGTTCCAGACCTTCGGCTGCGCAAGTGCCATCGCCTCCTCTTCGGCCCTTACCGAAATGGTCAAAGGCCTGAACCTGGACGATGCAGCCAAGATCACCAACGATGACATTGCCGAATTCCTCGGTGGTCTTCCCAAAGAGAAAATCCACTGCTCCGTTATGGGCCGAGACGGCCTCGAGCGCGCCATTGCCGACTTCCGGGGCGAAGTGGTCAAAGAGAGCCTCGGCAACGTGGTCTGTGAATGCTTCGGCGTCACCGATCTCGAGATCGAGCGAGCAGTAAAAGAGGACGGCCTCACCACCATCGACCAGGTGATCCATCACCTCAAGGCCGGCGGCGGCTGCGGGAAATGCCATGATGACATTGAAGCCCTCATCAACAAGGTCAAGGGCGGTCAAACCATGGAGATCATCAAGCCTGTTCGCATGAGCAACATGCAGAAGATCAAGCTCATCGAAAGCACCCTCGAGCGTGAGATCAAGCCCGCCCTTCAGAAGGACCGAGGCGATATCGAGCTGGTGGACGTTGTGGACAATAAAGTCTACGTTCGCCTCCAGGGCTCCTGTGCCACCTGCAGCAAGTCCCAGGTGACCCTTAAAAATCATGTGGAAGCCAAACTCCGTGAGCTGGTAACCCAGGATCTCGTGGTGGAGGAGGTGAAGTAATGCGCACCATATATCTCGACAACAACGCCACCACCCGAGTGGCCGACGAAGTGCTGGAAGAGATGATCCCGGCGTTGCGCGATGTGTACGGCAACCCCTCAAGCATGCACCACAAGGGTGCCGAAGCGGGTGCCCCACTGGCCCTCGCCCGCGAGCGTGTGGCAAGCCTTCTCGGCGCTCAGCCCGAAGAGATCCTCTTCACCAGCTGCGGCACCGAGAGCGACTCCACGGCCATCAACGCGGCCCTGGTGGCCAACCCCGACAAAAAGCACATCATCACCACCATGGTGGAACACCCCGCGGTGAAGAACTACTGCGAGGACCTTGAGAAGAAGGGTTACCGCGTCACCTACGTTCCCGTGGATCGTCAGGGAAGACTCGATCTCAACGCCCTTTACGCAAGCCTCTCTGAAGACACCGCCATTGTCAGTGTCATGTGGGCCAACAACGAGAGCGGCGTCATCTTCCCCGTGGAAGAGATCGCCAAAAAAGTGAAGGCCGCCGGCGCTGTCTTCCATACCGATGCGGTGCAGGCCGTGGGCAAGATCGACATCAACCTCGCCGATTCCGCCATCGACATGCTCTCCCTTTCCGGTCACAAGCTCCACGCCCCCAAAGGCGTTGGCGCCCTGTACATCCGTAAAGGCACCCGATTCGCCCCCTTCCTTATGGGTGGGCATCAGGAGAAGGGCCGCCGAGCCGGTACCGAAAACCACTCTTCCATCATCGCCCTGGGCCGAGCCTGCACACTGGCCGCCGAGAAGATGGAAGAGGAGAACACCCGTGTAAAAGTCTTAAGGGACCGCCTGGAAAAAGGGCTTCTCGAAACCATCCCCAACAGCTTTGTCAACGGTAACGAGACGGACCGCCTGCCCAACACCTGCAGCATCAGCTTCGAGTACGTTGAAGGTGAAGCGATTCTTCTCATGATGAACGAGTTTGGAATCTGTGCCTCTTCAGGCTCCGCATGCACCTCCGGTTCCCTGGAGCCGTCCCACGTGCTGCGAGCCATGGGCGTGCCTTTTACCGCTGCCCACGGCACCATTCGATTCTCTCTGTCCATCGACAACACAGATGAGGACATCGACACCGTCCTCTCAAGCCTGCCCGGCATTATCCACACCCTGCGCCAGATGTCCCCCTTCTGGGCAGAAGCCATGGCAGCCAAAGCCGAATAAAACGGGACAGTCCACAAAACGCCCGTAACAAAAAAACCGCCCCCTTTTTGCAAGGGAGCGGTTTTTTTTGTTGGGTTGCTTGTAACGTTCCGGCCTCAATGCAGCCTGGTCTCAAAGAGTCGGATTGACAAACAGGTTTCAAGCCCCTCTGTCGGGCAACCTGCCCTTCACGTCACGCGATGTTTTTTCGAAGCACGATCGCTGCGGCGAATGCCTGTGAGGCACGCCGTGCATGATGCCAAACCTTAAGGGCCTAGCTGTGAAATAATTATACAACGACCGTTACCGGGCGTTTCCACAATACCGTGTGGTCCAACGTTCAATTTTCAAAGCGCACGGTGCTGGTCATACTGAGCGTGTATAATTAAATTCTGGCAAGGCCCTAAGCGAATATGATCACAACGTGTTTTCACCAACACCACACGTTGCAAATTCGCCAGATGGGGGTCCCGGGGTGACACAACCCACGTTGGTCACTCATCTTCTGACCGCCGGAGGCCAATCTTTCTAACGGGCCTGGGTCGTTACGCAGGCATCCCCTCTACAGCAACGCATTATGCGAGAGATCGATATTCTTGATGGGTTTGTGCGTGCTGCGCCATTTACTGGCCCGCTGCCACTGCTCTCGTTTCTCCTCTTTTTTTCTGCGTTCCTCTTTTGTCCAGGTAGATGCATCCACCTGGCGCCTGTCCTGGGAGGACCGGTTTACCATCTTCTGCTTGTGTTTCATGAATCCCCCTTTCCTGCCCGACAACCCTCCGGCAGTTACCGAAGCCTTTCCGGAACAGGGAATATATTGATAGTTGTCCGGTGACAGGCATGGGGATCAATCAAAAGAGGTCGTAAGCGACGTCATAAGGAAGGTAGAAATGAAGAAGATAACGAAAAGCGGTGACACCTGGAATAAGTCCGGCCATTGCGGTCATGTCCGTTCACCTGCCTCCATCATACGCTGCCGGCAAAACCATGTCAAAGGCGGTGGTAAAACCCAGGCCTGAAGGCCTCGCTGTGAAATAATTATACAACGAGCATTACCGGGCGTTTCCACAATACCGTGTGGTCCAACGTTCAATTTTCAAAGCGCACGGTGCTGGTCATACTGAGCGTGTATAATTAAATTTCTGCTAAAGCCCTGACTCATTCGTCCAGATTAAGGAATCGCTGACTGCGGACAGTGCCAGGCACAAGGCCACAGGCGGCGGTGAGTCTGTGACTGCCCGTTTTTTTCACCACCCCATCATAATTTTGTAACCCTTTCTACGTGTCCGTCTCTTAAGCTTCATCATAACCATGGCGATACGTTGGCAGAAACCAACGAATTCCACGGCATCAGACGAACGCCGCGAGGCTGTGCCCCGAGGAACGAGGGGCAAAGCCTCGCGGCAACCAGCTTTCAAGGTGGCTCACCTTGCCGCCGGAGGCTGTTTTTTGGTCAAAGCCATCACCTAACCATAAAGGAACCACATGAACCCGACCTTGTCACGACGCGCTTTTCTTAAGGGAGGAGTTGCGACCGCCGCCACAGCGGTGACGGCCACAGCCCTTCCCGGTGCTGCCGAAGCCGCAGACCCGGGGGGCTATCTCACCACCCTTTTCGACCTCTCCAAGTGCGTCGGGTGCGGGGAGTGTGTCACCGCCTGCCGGGAAACCCACGAGGCCGACTTTCCCCAGCCCGAAAAGCCGTTTCCCAAGATGATTCCTGCGCGGGTGCCCGTGGAGGACTTCAGCGACAGCAGGGACGATGAAGACCGACTCACGCCCTACAACTGGCTCACTGTTCAGGAGACAGAGGTGACCTGGAACGGCGAGGAGCACACACTCTATATTCCCAGGCGCTGCATGCACTGCATCAACCCGCCCTGCGTAAAGCTCTGCCCCTGGGGTGCCGCTGTCCAGGAGAAAAACGGCCTTTCCCGCATCAACGATGAGCTCTGCCTGGGTGGTGCCAAATGCCGCAAAGCCTGCCCCTGGCACATCCCCCAGAGGCAAACCGGTGTCGGGCTCTACCTGGATGTCCTCCCGGCGTTGGCCGGAAACGGGGTGATGTACAAGTGCGATCGGTGCCATGACCGCCTCCAGGAGGGCGAACACCCCGCCTGCATTGATGCCTGCCCGGAAGATGTCCAAACCATCGGCCCCAGGGAGGAGATGATCAAACAAGCGAAAGCGCTTGCCAAAGAGATGAACGGCTACATCTACGGGTTGGAAGAGAACGGGGGCACCAACACCATCTACGTCTCACCTGTCCCCTTTGACGTTCTGAACGACGCGTCAGAAAAAGGGCCAGGCCTGCCCGATCTGGCCCCCCACGGCAACAGCATGGCCATGGCCGAAAATGTCGGCACTGCCATGCTCCTTGCCCCCCTGGCCGGATTCGCCGCAGCCGCAGGCCGTATCTTTCTCAAACTGAAACGCGCTGCAAAAGAGGAGGAGACATCATGACACCCCTGTTCCATCTCGTCTTTCGGGTCAACATGCTCTTTCTTGCCCTGAGCGGTATAGGGCACATGCCCATTTTCAAACGGTATTACATCGCCGACATCCCCGGCTTCGGATGGCTTGCGGAGTTCCATATCACCCTGACCATCCATTACCTCACCGCAGCTCTTTTCCTGGCCATGGTGGCCTGGCTCGCCACCACCCGGATTCTGACGAAATCCGAAGACCGCCTCACCCGCCCGGCGCGGGTAAAGGTTGGCCTGTACATCGCCGTCATCGTCTCAGGGGGCATTCTCGTATTCAAAAACCTGAAGGGTATCTACATGCCTGCAGCAACCATCACCGCCACCGACCTGATACACCTCTTCGGGGCCTTCACCCTGGGCATCACCGCCCTTGTGGCCCGTATCAAAGGATTGGGATGGCTTGAAAGCCGAGAACAGGCATTGCCTCCGGCGGCGAGGTGAGCCACCTCGAAAGCGGGGTGCCATTGCTATTTGCCCCTCGTTCCTCGGGGCAAATAACAATGGCCTGAAACGTGAAAGGTAGACCTATAGACGTCACAGGGCGATACGAACGGGTTTCACCTACCCGATTCAACATGGCCTTTTTATAATTAGGGGAGCGTAGCGACTCAACGGCCTTTAGCCATTCACCCTTAGCCTTTCGCCTCTTTTTTATGATCGGGCTTTGGTATAGAGTATAATAAGAACGGGACGGCCTTGCCGTCCACACGTAAAGGAGACCATCATGAAAGAACTACTCGCAATGGGACTCGTCTTTGCCGTCTGGTATGCCCTTCAGGCATGGATCCTGCCCAAAATGGGAATCAGCACCTGAATGAGCGATGCCTGCCAGGTGGCAGGAAAGAAGAAAGATGCAGATAAAACCAACCCAAAGGCCTAAGGTCACGGACGATGATACGGCTCTGATCACCGCCATCCAGGCTGGAGACGGAGAACGGTTTGAAGAGCTGGTCACACGATACGAAGGGAAGCTCTACAACTTCGGGATTCGCATCTGCAAGGACATCTCCGATGCCGAGGACCTGGTTCAGGAGACCTTCATCAACATATTCCGGTATCTCAAGGATTTTCGCCAGGAGACCAAGTTCAAGAACTGGATGTACCGCATCGCCACCGGCGTCTGCCACCGCATGCGGCGCAGATCCAGGTACGCCCCGGACCGTGAGCTCTCCCTGGACGAATTCATCCCCAAAGATCACGCCGACATCGACACGGAGCTTCCCGTCTGGGCAGCCATGCCCATTAACCATGTACTCAACCGGGAGTTGGGGGACCATCTCAAGGCATCGGTGAAAGAGCTGCCGCCCCAATACCGCCTTGTCCTTGTCCTGCGAGACATGGAGGGCTTTTCCACAGATGAGACGGCAGAAATCCTGGGCATCACGCCCTCCAATGTAAAGGTGAGGCTCCACCGGGCCCGCCTGTTCCTGAGGGATGAGTTAAAAGGGTATTTCCATGACAACCAACCACACACACCATGACCACGATCACGAAGCGTGCCTGGCGCTGTTTGAAAAGCTGTCCGAGTACATAGACGGGGAGACGGATGAGGTGACCTGTGAAGCGATCCAGGCGCACATGAAAGCGTGCCCCTGCTGCACCACATGCCTGGAGACCCTGAAACGAACGGTGGGGTTTTGCGAAGAGGTGAAGGACGAACCGGTGCCTGCCGGGTTTTCCAAAAAACTGAGGGAGGCCCTGAAAACGCTGCCCCCCTCCAGCTGACAGCCCTGAGCTGCCATAGAACTACGATATATCCAAGAGCACGACCGGGCACCCGGTCGTGCTCTTTTTTTTATAACTATTCAGCTCAATAGTGCCTCCGGCGGCCCTGCCGGGGGCCAAACTTTTGAAAAGTTTGATAAACAGGTTTTAAGGGCCATTTCGATTTATTCGAATACGTTGGCAAATCGACTGATTCTGACCTAACGAATATGCATCGCCACCCTTGCCGGCGGAGGCAACTTTTTGAGAGCTGAATAGTGACACGGGGCTCTTCTCAATACGGGCTGCCTTACTTCACCCTCCACGCGAATGCATTGAAAGTGGTCGTATAACGATACCCTTCACGCATTCGCCATAGGGTTTCCAGGTGCCCCCACCTGGCCGCCGGAGGCATGTTTCCAACAGCTAAGCAGTTGCGTTGAGGCCCTGATAAATCAGAACGTAAACACGGCCACAGGAACAATCACGGCCGCTGTGGCAACGCCGCCCACGCCGGAGTGCTTTTCATCGGCAACCCCCAGGACGCCCGTTAAAATAAGGGCTGCCGTGGCCAGGTAGCCGGAACCGGCATGGATATTCTCGCGGGTCATGCCTTCCCTGAAATCGATGCCATCGCCATAGGCCATATGTCCTGAAGAACCGGCCGCCACACCACAGGCGGCGGCAGCAACACCGCTCACCTTGTGCAGGGACGAGTCGTCCCCTGTGGCCATGGCCAGAATGGTCAAGGCAATCGCGCTGTAACCGGAGATGCGGTGGGTGTCATAGACATCGGGCATATAAAAAAGCGGTGTAGAATAGTACGCATCCCTTGCCGCGGCATCCTCCTCTTCGGAGAGGGCGCTTGCATCCGAAGCACTCAGGAATGCCGGAGCCTGTTTCCAGCTACCGGCCAGGGCCGGCGTAGAAAAACCGAAAATCATCGTTACCAGAACCATCCAGACCAGACCCTTGCAGCCCACCAATCGCGCATCTCTTTTCATCAGCATCCTTGCTCCTTTCTTTTCCCCTAATAATCAAAAGGGATAAAGGTGGCACAGCCCCACAGCCGTTACCCATGTTCCGGCCTCACCCTCTCCGGACTGCTGCCGTATTGTTTCATCCTTGAACATCAACAGAGCCCTGAATCCTCAAACGAGGTCGGCTGATTCAAAAACCAGCCACCGCACTCTTCGTGTTCCAGGGCTATTTAAACCTGAATTTTTCGGGATATTTCATTGGTTCACTGGCGTGTGATTTATCCCTGATAAGGATTCTATCGGTAACTTCTCAGCAGAGATTTAGTGCATTTCACGGGCCGCCCCCTTGGAAGGATACGCGTTTTCCGTCAACGGGCACACAGCCCTTTCCCGGCAGGAGCTTTTTGGTTGGCATTCCGGGCCCAGCTGTATTATATAACGGTCTGCAATTCGACTGGAAATTCAAACACAAAGATAAATCACAGCATGTCCGTCGGTCAAGAAGCGGATGTGCGAGAATCCATAGAAAAAAAAGAGATGATCAAAAAAAAACCATACGGCGCCAACGCCAAAGAGCAGCTCAAGGCCAGTGCACGGGACAAAATGTACCGTTTTCTTCTGGCCGATGACACCGTACGCGGTGTTTTTGTCCACGGAACCCGCATGATCAACGAAATGCGCGGCAACTTCGATCTCGGGATTCTGGAAACCTACATTCTCGGCCATGCTTACCTCGGCTGCACCCTCATGAGCGCCAACCTCAAAGGTCAGGACCGCATCGCCATCTCCATCGACGGCACCGGCCCGGCCAAGGGTGTCTCCGTTGAGTCCAACGCTTACGGAGAGGTGCGTGGTTTTCTCAAAAAAAGCCCCATCCCCGTCAAGGCCCCCCTTGAGAGCCTCAACATGTCCCCCTTCCTGGGTGCCGGCATGCTCACCGTCACCAAGGTCCTCGAAGGGATGAAGCAGCCCTACACCGGCCAGGTGGCCCTGGAGTACGGCAACATCGCAGAAGACCTTGCCAACTACTATTTCACGTCAGAACAGACCCCCACGGTTTTCAACCTCAGCATCAACTTCGACAAAGATGGCGAAGTGGTGGGTGCAGGTGGCCTCTTTCTCCAGGTGATGCCCGGAGCGGATGAAGAGACCGACAAGAAGCTGGAAGAGCTCATGGCCTCCTTCCCCTCCCCCGGCGACATCGCCGAGCGGGCCGAAAACCCTGAAGAGGTTATTCAGACCGTTTTCTCCGACCTCTCCCCCAACATCCTGGGGAACCACCGGGTGGAGTTCTTCTGCCGCTGTTCCGAAAAAGCCTTTGCCTCACACCTGGGCATGCTGCCCAAAAAGGACCTGGCCTCCATCGCAAACGAAGGCCCCTTTCCTGTTGAGCTCTGCTGCCACAACTGCAACAGCACGTACAACTTCTCCAAAGAAGAACTCACGGAGATCTTAAAAACGAAGAAGTAAAAGCAAGGTGCTTGGTTCTTTGTTCTTAGTGCTTCGTTGAGGAGTCGCTTCGCTTCCGCATGTTTAAGGTGGATGAATTGGACGGATCTGACAAAACCACGTAAGAAAAGGCAGTCAGATTACCCTACACCTGCTGGATTTACGTCACGGTACCCACAACCTATCGAAGCCTGTGACGGTGTCCGCACTCTATTCACCGCTGACGTCGGGCGAAGCCCGAGCCGAAGGCGATTGCGCTTTGACCTGAGGAATGAAGGGCAAAGCGCAATCGCAATATGATTTCGAGGTGGCTCACCTCGCCGCCGGAGGCAATCAACCAAACCAAGGAGTCCGCTGTGCAGCGTGTCCATACCGGTCTTGAACAACTCCTCGCATCACCCCCTGCCTGGGCACGGGAGGGAAAGCTGGCGTTTATGGCCAACCCCGCTTCGGTGGGGCCGGATTATCGCCACGCACGCACCCTCATTGCCGAGGCATTGCCTGGGCAACTTGGCGCCCTTTTCTCTCCCCAGCACGGTTTTTTCGCCGACAAGCAGGACAACATGATCGAATCAGGTCATGGGATTGACCCGGTCACCGGGGTGCCGGTGTGGAGCCTCTATGGGGAGACCCGCTGGCCCACGGACGAAATGATGGAGGGGATCGACACGGTGGTGGTGGACATCCAGGATGTGGGCACACGGGTCTACACGTTTATCTGGACCCTTAGCTACATCATGGAAGCGGCGGCAAAGAAGGGCTTTCATGTGGCGGTCCTTGACCGGCCCAACCCCATTGGCGGCATGCTTGTGGAAGGAAACCTCATCGACGAGGGCTACGCCTCGTTTGTGGGGCGTTACCCCATTCCCATGCGCCACGGCATGACCATCGGAGAGCTGGCCCTTCTTTTCAACGAGCGGTTCGGCATCGGATGCGACCTCACGGTGGTGCCCATGACGGGCTGGCAGCGATCCATGCACTTTTCCGAGACCCAGCTTCCCTGGGTGCTGCCCTCCCCCAACATGCCGTGTGAAGAGGCGGCCCTGGTCTACCCAGGCCAGGTAATCCTCGAGGGATGCAACCTCTCGGAAGGCCGCGGCACCACCCGCCCCTTTGAGCTCTTCGGGGCCCCTTACCTCGACACCGACAAGCTCCTGGCCTCCCTTGAACCGGAGAGCCTTGCCGGATGCATCCTGCGCGAGACTGGTTTCGAGCCCACCTTCGGCAAGTGGCAGGGCGAGCTCTGCCGGGGATTTCAGATCCACGTCACGGACCGTGACCTCTTCTCCCCCTATCGCCTCAGCCTCGGCATCGTCCGGGCCGCCATCAGCAACCACCCGGCAGATTTCGCGTGGAAACAGCCCCCTTACGAATACGAGTACGAAAAACTTCCCATGGACATGATCCTTGGATCAATCAAACTCAGGGAAGGCCTTGAAGCCGGGACGCCTGTTTCCGAACTTGAAACAGCGTGGCAGGATGAGCTAACGGAATTCAACAAGGTGCGAGAGCCCTTCTTAATCTACAACCCCTGATCCGGAGCAGAGAAGATGCCGACACAGGACGAAGAGGGCGCCCTCTGGAAGCGCATGAGCTTCAAGGGCAACAAGGTCTGGGCGGAAGTGGACGAAACCGAAGCGTTTGTCCTGGAGAGCGACCGGGTACGCGTCAAGTACAACCTCAAGCAGACCCATGAGTACCGGGTCTACCCAGACACTCTGAAATCAGACGCCCCGGAAAACCTCATCCCCAAGGGCACCAAAAAGAAGAAGGCCGAAGAGAAAAAGACGTCCCCTGAAAAGGGTGCGGTGAGCGTTCCTCCGCCCTCACGGCCCGGCCTCGTTCGTGAAATACCCTTAGAGGGCCTCTCCACAACAGAACCCGGGGTGATCCACATCTTCACCGATGGTGCAACCTCCGGAAACCCGGGCCCCTCAGGCATCGGTGTCTTCTTCCGCTACGGGCCCCACGAACGGGAGATATCCCGAAACATCGGCCAGGGCACCAACAATATTGCCGAGCTGGAGGCCATCCGTGTGGCCCTCCTCGAAGTAAAAAAGCCCACTCTTCCCGTGCGCATCTACACCGACTCCAGCTACGCCCTGGGGCTCATCGCCAAAGGCTGGAAAGCCCAGGCCAACCAGGAACTTGTGGAAGAGATCCGCGCCCTCACCCGACGGTTCAGCAACCTCGTGTTCGTAAAAGTCAAAGGCCACGCCGGCTTCGCCGAAAACGAAAAGGCCGACCAGCTCGCAACCTCAGCAATAAAAGCCTGAAAAACAATGCCTCCGGCGGCAAGGGGCTGAGCCCCTTGACCCCAGGTTGCGAATGCTCCAACCCTCGTTCCTCGGGGTGTCACATTCGCTGATGGGCTGCGCCCATATTAAATGGGATACCGCATGGCTTTTCCAGGAACACCGCACTCCAGTGCGGCTTTTTATCATTGACCATACAAACACAAGATTGTGGCAACCAATGCCATGCCTTTCTTTCAATAGACACTGCATCCATCCTCTCTTGATCACCCCCTGCAAAAACAACAAAAAAAACGCAGGCGGTATTCTCATGAATACCACCTGCGCCTGACCTGCAGGTACCTGAATCTGAGCAGAATCCCTTAGAAGATATAGGAGAGGTTGATGCCCCCGGAAACGGCGTAGTCATGGTTCACGCCGGTCAGGTCTTCGTAGTCGCTGGTATCGCGCACGTTGACCACGTAATCAAGGGCAACCTTCGACCAAGAGTACCCGACACCGAAGGTGATCTGAGCACCGGATAAATCCTCTTCAACACTGACGGAGGTGGACCCATAACTGGTAGCGACGTCCCCCGTGATCTTTGCGGTCTCAAAAAAAGCCCCGACCCCGCCAAAGAGGTTCCACCCCTCATAAAAGTTGGTACCTAAAAGAAGCTGAATGTCCGCCCCATTCACTTCCAGATCCACACCGGAAACCGTAACCCCCATAGAACTGAATTGATTCCCTGAGTAGTCATCATTCTCAGTAGCGTAGAAAGCCCCACGAATGGCCACGTGCTTTGTGATGCAGGCGGTTCCGACCAAAGCCCCTCCGTAAAAGTCAAGGTCGTCACCACCATAGGTGGAACTGTCTTCGGCGACAATCAGCGCATAGGTACCCACACCCAGCTTAAACTTGGGCCCACTCTCAGATGCCATGGCGTTGCCTGCCGTAATCATCATGCATGCAGCCAGGGCCAAACCTGTCAAAACTCGCGTTACTCTCTTCATTTATCTACTCCTTGAATGTCTCTTAAGGTCCCAAAATGGACCAGCTTCATTTATTTTGAGCGGTCAGATAGCTACCACACAACTGATGCATAAGATATGAACCTTTTTCCTATGCCTGAAAAAAGTCATTCTCGCACCAAATCACCCATGAACCCCCAGAGGTAACACCTGTAAGTATCTGTTTTAATATCTTTAACAGGCTAATGGCCAGCATCTTTGATACAAGCCCAAAAAAGCCAATACAAGTCAGAACAGGATTTACAAATCAAATACCATATCTTTATGGCTCGTAAGAAAACGTCCGGATAAGAAGGAAATGCACATTGAAAGGATAAGTGGAAAGAGAGGACTGCTTGTGACCGTTATAAAAAGACAAAAAAACGGGGGCGGCATTCACATGAATACCGCCCCCGTCCCGGACTATCTGAAACCTGATATGACGCGCTGCCTTAGAAGATATAAGAGAGGGTGATGCCGCCGGTTACGGCGTAGTCGTGGTCCACGCCGGTGAAGTCTTCGTAGTCGCTGGTGTCACGAACGGTGACCACGTAATCCAGGGCCACTTTCGACCAGGAGTACCCCACGCCGAAGGCCAGTTCTGCACCGGAAAGGTCCTCTTCAGCACTCACGGTATAACCGCCCACACTCGTGCTCACCTTAAAGGTCTCGGAAAAAGCACCGATGCCGCCGAAGACGTTCCATCCTTCGTAAAAGTTGGTACCGAGGAGAAGCTGAATATCCAGGCCGTTGATCTCAACCTCTGAATAATCGTCATGCTCGGTGGCGTAAAACGCCCCTCGGATGGCCACATGCTTTGTAAGGCATGCCGTTCCCACCAGGGCGCCGCCGAAGAACTGCTCATCATCGCCACCGTAGGTGGTGCTGTCATCTGCAATGATGATTCCGTAAGTGCCCACGCCCAACTTGAACTTGGGCCCGCCCTCGGATGCCATGGCATTTCCTGCGGTCATCAACATACATACTGCAACTGCCAAACCTGTCAAAACGCGTGCTGTTCTCTTCATTTTCATACTCCTTGAATGTGTCTTAAGATCCCAAAGGAATCGGCTTGATTCATAGTGACGGGCAGAAACTAACACAGGGCTGGTGTATAAGATATGACCTATTTCACACCCCTAAAAAAAGAGGCAAAAAAAGAAAGCCTCCCGAAGGAGGCTTAAACACAATGGGGCCGATTCCTTGAGAAATCGGCCCCTTGCTTAAAACTATTCTATTTCAAAAAGAAATCAGTGGCGGTCGTGACCGCCGCCTTTCCCTTCTTTTGTGTCTTTAATCGCTTTGTAGATACACCAGTTCATCCCAACGCTGAGGATGATCAGCACATACCACATACCGCCGAAGAACATGTAGTGCCCGGCGTCCCAGACCCATTCCCAGACAAATGGAAACATGGCTCTCTCCTTTGCATGCCGAGGCCCTCAAGATGAAGGCCCCAGGCGATTGGTCGTTTAAGGCTTCTCAACCGGGTTGAGTTCTCTCTCCTGGGGAAAAACCGGCAGGTACCGATAGGAGAGGGCGATCACAATGATGCCACCAGCCACGGGAAGAATGGTTGTGGCCCACTCCTGCCATGACGGGAAGTAGAGCACCCAATCGTCAAAGGTCATCACCGGCATGGCCATGGGCTGCATGACCATGACCCAGCGGTTCACGCAGACGCCGATGACGGCCAGAATGCAGGCTGTCATGAAGAGGCGGCTGTTCTGACGCCACTCCTTCTTAAGGAGGATGGCTGCAGGCACGATACCGCAGATCAGGAGCTCAAGGATGAGGATCCAGAGGCCGTGGTAGTTGTTGGAGTTGGTGTAGAACTCCATGAACGAGAAGCCGGTCTTGGGAAGCGTGACCACTGCCCACCAGATGGTGTCGATAATCTTGGCCACCATGTAGGTGCCCAGCATCCACCCGGAGATTTTTGCAAGAAGGTCGTAGACATTGTCTTTGACCAGCCGCTTGCCGGTAAGCTTCTCGGTGATCTTGCAGCTGAGCATGGTAAAGCAGGGGCCACAGGCCGCCGCAGACCATGTATAGAGAAAGAAAGTCCAGGGCCAGATAAAGATCCCGTCCCGCAGTCCAAAGGGCCGACCGTAGAGGACGCCGGTGACGCCGCCCAAAGAGCCCTGGTGAAAGCAGGAGAGAAAAGCGCCGGTGGCGGCAAACACCGCCATGACCTCGTGCATACGGTGACCGAGGTTGTGGCAGAAGGGGTTCTGGTCAATCTTCCGGTTCTCCAGCACCAGCGGCAGATACTCAATGGCAAGTACCGACAGGTAGAGGGAGAGGCAGAAAGCCACTTCCGTCAGCATGGAGTGAACGTTGGCGTGCCAGAAAATAAACCATCCACGCAGGGGCTGACCGATGTCGATGGCCAGAATCAGCATGGCGGAGCAGTAGCAGCAAAAGCCCACGATTACAGCAAAGTTGATAATATTCTTTAACTCGTCCTTCCCCACCACGTAGCGAAGAAATCCGGTAAAGAAGGCACCGCCGCCAACGGCGATGACCGCAAGGTCAGCCCAGATCCAGAGGGCAAAACCGTAAGAATCGTTCATGTTGGTCTGGTTGAGGCCCTTGGCCCAGCAGAGATAGGCGGCGTAGAGCCCCCATATCACCAATGCTGTAGGAATGACCAACCCAAGGGTAAACCGCTTGAGAGAGCATCGCTCAACACCTACGGGTATCAAAGCAGAGTCCATAAATCCTTACCCCTCGCCGCCTCGATGTAAAAGAAGGCGGCCATTTAGAGATTTTTTTAAACGCCCGTGGCTTCGGGCGTCTGTCATGTACAATGCGGAAGCGCCTTTAGTGCCCGCCGGTGCCTTTGTGCTCATAGGCACCAGGCCCCTTGGTCGTTTCCTCGTCACCCAGGTAGTTGTCACCGGCCCGTCTCACCCACTCTCGATCGGAGAGGTAGTAGACCTTGGGGTTGGTGTGGAGTCGCTCCAGAAGACGGAAAGCGCGCTTGTCCTTCTTCAGGGTGTAGACTTCATGGTCAGGGTTATCGAGGTCACCAAAGGTGATGGCTCCCGAAGGACATGCCTGGGTACAGGCGGTCTGGTACTCCATCTCCTCCACGTCACGCTCTTCCAGATAGGCCTTGTCGCGGGCCAGCTGGTATCGGTGGAAACAGAAGCTACATTTTTCCACAACGCCGCGCATACGCGGAGAGACATCCGGAGAGAGTCCCTCTTCCAGATTTGCAGGCCAGACAGGATCCCACCAGTTGAAATAACGAGCGTGGTATGGGCAGGCGGCCATGCAGTACCGGCAGCCGAAGCAGCGGGTGTAGATCTGGCTCACAATGCCGGTGGTGTAGTCGTAGTCCGTCGCTGTGGCAGGGCAAACCGACACGCAAGGGGAGTGCCCGTGGTCCCCTTTGCCACCGCAGTGCATGCAGGGGCGGGGGAAGTAACAGATCTCGGTGTCGGGAAAATCCTTGCCGTTGGTGACGCGGTAGACCCGGATCCAGGTGGTGCTTAAAAGCTTATCGCTTTCGTCTTTTCTTACGGGGACGTTGTTTTCAGCCGAACAAGCCACCATGCAGGATCCGCACCCGGTGCACTTGTCGAGGTCAATGACCATGCCGAATTTCTTCGCCCTCGTTTCGTTTGATTCCGTATTCATGAAAAACCTCGTATGAGATGGGTTTTCGTCAGATGTTCACCGGCCGTTGCCGGGACAGGCCTACCCTTTGGTAAGGGAAGCCCGGGCACCCCAGGCGCAGTTGAAACCGGTTCCCGGGTCGACCATGGTTCCGGAAAGGGCGGTATAGCTGGCCCCTTTGTCACCGATAAACCCGTCGAAGGCGGTGTGTCCTAAGCCTGCGGCCATGGCCACGACGCCGGGCATCATCCCTTCGAAAAGGGTCACCTTCACCGTCGCTTTACCGGAAGCCGTGGCAAGGGTGGCGGTGTCGCCATCCTTGAGCCCCGCCTTCTTTGCGGTTGAGGGGTGCATCTCCACATGGGAGAGCCCCTTGGTGAGGACCCTGTCTTCGATGGTCTTCATGGTAAAAGGTGCGTCGGCAACAGCGCCGCTGGCAATCCGAAGAGACCAGCTCGGCACGAGGGTGTAGGGATGGCTGGATTCCGCTCCTTCGGCCGGTGTGTAAACCGGGCCTTCGGGAATCACGAAGGTGAAGCGCTGGGAGGTTCCCAGGATGCGCTCCAGGCCCTTCTTCCAGGCAATCTCTCCCTGCCAGAGCCCCTCGTCATAAAGGGCCTCCCACATTTCCCCGCAGCTCTCTTCGAGGTAGCTCTCGTAGTCGTCCCAGCCAAAGGCGTCCCCGCCTCCGTCCAGTTGTCCGCCCACGCTGATGAGCACGTCACCGGTATGCTTGGTGTCCATCACCGGCGCAAGTGCGGGCTGGGTAAGGGTGACGGTGGCGCGTTCAAGTCCGGCGCGCACAGGCACATCCTGAGTCTTCTCAAGGTGCATGTGGTCAGGCAGGATCAGGTCGGCCATGGCTGCTGTCTCATCCATGTAGGGTGAGAAGCTGACAATGGTGCCGATGGAGGCCAGGGCCTCTTTTGCCTTTTCCGAACTGGCCAGGGAGTAGAAGGGGTTGGTGCCCCAGTCCATCAGAAGGTCGGTTTTCCCTTTCTCGGTAAGGGCGGCAAGCTTTTCGCCCATGGCCTCGGCTTCTGCCGTTGCCACAGCATAGGGAAGCGCACCCACCTTCACCAGGCCACCGTCACGCTGAACAGACCCCTTGAGGGCGTTCAATGCAAACACCGCCAGGGCCTCGGCAAGGCTAACCGGGGTTTCCCCTTTGCCTCGGCCACAGACAGCCACAGGGCGGCGTGCGCCGGCAAAGGCCACGGCCACCTTTTTAACCATTGCAGGGGAGACCCCTGTCACGGCTTCGGCTTTTTTCGGGGTGTAGTTTTCAAGCAGCCAGGCGCTGAAAGGCTCAAAGCCTTCGGTGGCAGTGGAAACGAAGATATGATCGTAGAGTTTTTCCTGGATCATGGCAGCGGCGACGGAAAGGGCGAAGACCCCTTCGGTGCCGGGTTTGGCGGGTACCCAGGTGTCGGCCATGGAGGCGGTGGTGGAAAGGAAGGGTTCCACCTGAATCATCTTTTTCGTGCCCGCGGCCTTCACCATGCGTACGGGAGAGCCCCACCCTTCTGCAACGGCACTGCCGAGGCTCAGGATCAGGTCTGTGTTCTCCATGTCAAAGCCTACGCTCTCCCCGGCGTCACGCCCCATGGTCAGGGCCATGGCCTGCTCCATGGTATCGTAGATCGAAGGCAGGGTCAGGAACCGGTCGGAACCCACGGTGTCCAGCAGGCGCTGGATCAGAGCAGCCATGCTGCCCGTCTTTGTGGCGGAAAGGGCGGCGACACCGCTTCCGGAAGCAGCACCGAGCTTTTCTGCCAGAAGGGCTTCGGCATCCTCCCATGAGAGAGACTTCCACTTGCCCTCGCCTCGCTTGCCACTGCGAACCATGGGACCTTCGATGCGGGAAGGGCCATAGAGAAGTTGGGTGGCAGAGATGCCAACCCCGCAGAGATCGCCGGTGTTAATGGGGCTGTTTTCCGCCCCTTCAATTTTTACAACACGTTCGCCCACTTTACGAACTGCAAGACTGCAGCCGCCTGGGCACAGGGTACAGGCGCCCCCTGTATAATAGTACTCGCCGATTTCGGGAACCGGGGTCCAGGACCAATTCTGTGTCCAGATGGACACATCGTCCGTCAGCTTCCAGGGAAGAGGAGAAAGCATGGTACCGGCCGTGGCTCCCATTCCCAGAGCGAGAAAATGTCTCCTGTTGATCTTCATATGTGAATCACCCCTTGAGGATTGATCGTTCGCATTAGGGTCAGACAGGCGTCCAACCTACTTGTGGCACTGGAAACAGGCACCTTTGCTGCCCATGGTCTCCTTGTGGCAGGCGCCACAGTCGTCCATCTTCATGCGATCCCAGCTGTTCTTCTTAAAGCCTCCGATGTTCTGGCCCCAGATATCACGGCTGTAGCCGGTGATCCTGTTCTCTTCATAGGGCTTGAGGCTCTCGGATTCGCCGATGTCGCCATGACACTCGGCACACTCCATCTCCGCCGCTTTCACATGGGCGGCGTGGGAGAAGAAGACACAATCGGGCTGCCTGGAGTAAACCTTCCAGGGAACCTCTTTTTCCTCGGCCACATACTCATTGACGAAGATCTCTTCGGCTTCACTCTCTCCCTGCACCTCTTCGTGACACTCAACGCACTGCGCAAGAGTAGGAACACCTGCATAGGTTCCGTCATCGCGGAAGAAGTGACAGCTATCGCAGTCTCCCACCGCATCGGCATGCGTGACATGACTGAAGTCAAAGGGTTGCTCGCTCTTGGAGTAGAGAAGCTTGGGGAAGACGATCCACCCGACGGCAAGGCTTGCGGCCAGGCCTACGACAAAAAAGAGGGCTACCAGTCCCGAATCCCCTTTTTTGACCGAATCACCGGGTGACCCCGTTTGCTCACGACCAGTCTGTTTTTCACCAGTTAGGCTCATGAAAACTCCACGTGTTAATTGTTGAACACCAGATACCCGACACCGGGTGGTTCAGGTACGTCCCACGCCCCGGTAAAAAACCAGGGGTACGGACATACAAAAAGCCCCTGGCGCCCTGATCACGTACCGGGTGCTAACGGCTTTCTGAACCTGTGGATGATAAGCCCGCAAAAAAGCCGGAACACTTTCTGCCCCGTCATTTATTAAGCAGCCCTACCATGTATAGCAAACCGACAATCCCCCCGCGTCGGTTTTAAACCATTTTGACCTGTTTCTTATACGTTCTCACACACACTTTTTCAAGGTATGGAGGCGTCATCAAATGCCTCACAATCATGTCCCGAAATAGAGAATACACCTGTTAACTATTTGGCAAGGGAACAGATTCAAACACCTGACCGCCAGCCCCGGAGAAGGAATTTTGAACACAGGAAAGATGATCCGGAGAAGTTACCGGACCCTTTTTCAGTGAATCCCCCTGCCTGACCTTCGGTTTGTGTCGTCCACACCCCTGCACCCCACAGCCGAACCGCGAGGCGGCCACCCCTTCATTTACTTCCATTTCACGTGCATGAGATTTAAAAAAACAGCGCATTGCTAGCATCGTTTCTATATAGTAACGAAGTCCCTGATGTCAATGAAAAGATCCCTTTTCCTCCACAAAGCAAGCCCCCTTTACCCACGAATCCATTCTTTTGGAAACCACAAAACAAGACAAAGAAACATCTTACCCCAATAAAAAAGCCGCCCTCCCCTTTCGGGAAGAGCGGCTCATGATCATCATGTTTTTAAAAGGTGTTACATGCTGCCATAACTATGAAGACCGGGCAGGTAGTTCACCCCAAAATAGGTAAACATCACTGCCATGAATCCAATAATGGAAATAACAGCAATTTTAACGCCGCCCCATCCCCGCACGTAACGCAGGTGAAGCATGATGGCATAGACAAACCAGGTGATAAGAGACCACGTCTCCTTGGGATCCCATGTCCAATAGGAGCCCCACGCCGAGTTGGCCCAAACGGCCCCGGTCACAATCCCCACCGTAAGAAAGAGAAAGCCGAACATGACAGTCTTCTGGATGAGCTCATCGAGGATGTAGCCTTCGGGGAGCCTGGAAATCAGCCCCCCTTCCTTCACCGGCAGGCACTCCCGCACGAGATACATGACACCGATACCAAAGGCGGTGGCAAACCCGGCGTAGCCGAGGAAGCAGGTGACCACATGGGCGGTGAGCCAGTTGCTCTTCAGCGCCGGAATCAGGGGCTGTATCTTGTCGTTGATCCCCGGAGAGAGAGAGGCATAGGCAAGGGCAATAAAGGCCAGGGGCATGGCAAAGGTACTGATCATATAATTGCGGTAGCGCACCTCGATGACGATGGAGATCAGGGCAATGGTCAACGCAAAAAAGATCAGGGACTCATAGAGATTGGAGAGGGGAATATGCCCGTAGCCATGGCTGTAGGATTCCGACCAGCGGAGAAGAAACCCTGCAAGGTTACCCACGATCCCGGCAATCCCGGCAACACGGGCGATCTTGGCCGGCATCTCTTTGCCGAAAATCCATGCGGAGATATACATAACGGCCGAAAAGCCATACACAAACGTGATAATGGAAAGTATCAGGGAACTGTTCATCATTTCTCCACCTGCCTTTCGGGGGTGCGGGTCTCTTTTTCAAGCTTCTCGGTCAGACGACGAATCACCATTTCCATGCCCAGCTTGTTCTTGTTGGCATTTCCATACAGAGTCACAGCAGAGCCCTGCTTATCCTGCGCCACCTCCACCATGAAACCCTGATGGCTCATGAAAAAAGTGATGTAGCACCCGACAATGAGGAACAGAAACCCCGCGTACACCAACCATACCCCCGGGTCCTTCGTAACCTGCAGCCCGGTGTAGTAACGGTTTTCAAACTCTCCGACGGTGACCACAACATCCCCGCCTCGCATGCGGTCAAAACCGGCAAATTTTACAGGAAGGGCAAGCTGTACGGATTCCCCTCCCTTTTCTTCAAGAATCCCCAACACCGTCGCCCCTATGTCGTGACCACGGAACCGGTAGTTGTTGACAAAGTGCATGGGAGTAAAGGTCCCCAGCCCTTCAGGGATCACAATGGGTTCTCCGAGCTTGCCCTCCGCCGGATAGTGCATCCCGCTGGCCTTGCTGGCAAAGGAAAAAGAGACCGACTCCGGGACCGCCATGCCGTAACTCGCCTGATAGAAGCTGACCCCCCTGAAACGCAAGGGGTCGTTCACAACGATGCGTTTGGAAAGAAGCTCACTGCCCCCCTCTTCCACCACCAGGTCAGAGCGATACTCCTTGGGTGCACCGGTGTCATAAAAGGAGACGTCAAAATCATCGCACCGGAGACTGAAGTCCAGGGGAACCGTTGCGTCGGAGCCCCTCAAGGTCACCACGCTGGCTGACTCCCCTTCGGTGATGTTCATGTAGCCTTCATACCCAAACAGAGAACCGAGCAAGCCGCCGGCAAGGAGCAAAAGCACACTGGCATGAACCACATAGACACCCATGCGGGTCCACCGTCCCTTCTCGGCGAACAGAAACCGGCCTTCCCCCTCCTCCACAACCGTGAAGGTTCCCATGGCCCCTTTGAAGCGCTGGGCAAGGTCATCGGCCACCGTGCCGGGGGCTCCGGCAATCGTCAGGGTATCTCCCTTGAGGGCTCGGCGGTAGTTTTCAGGGTTGAGTCGCTGCGTCTTCCCGATAATCTTCAGCACACCGGGAAGACGATCGATGGAGCAGATCACCAGGTTGACCCCCAGCAGGATCATCAGAAGCTGGAACCACCAGGAGTGGTACATGTCAAAAATATCGAGAAAGTGAAACACACGGTAGGCAGCCTCGCCGTATCGTTCCATGTAGACGGCAGGGGCCGCATTCTGGGGAATCACCGTCCCTATGATGGAGGTGACTGCCAGAAGCGTCAGCACGATAACGGAGAGCCGAACCGATGAAAAGACGCCCCACAGGGTGTCAACCAGGCCCTTTTCCACTTGTTTCTTGTTCATAGATCCCTTTCAACGCGTCATGGGTGGACAATGCTGCGGCCTGAACAAAAGAGGCGAGCAACACAAACGGACGGTTCGTTAGCCCTGTCGGCACAAACCGGCAGCGAATGATATCATAGAGGGCGGCTTCGGAACAATGTCAAATCGTACCAAAAACATCAGACACAAATGAGCCATAATCCTGTATCAAGAAAACACATCAAGGCAAAAACGGAAATTATTCAGCTTGTGCCTCCGGCGACCCTACCGGGGGCTAAGTTTTAAAAAGTTGAACAAATGGGTCTAAAAATGTGCCCTCAAACGGATACCATCTTAGAGGCGGATGTGATTTGACCCGAGGGACGAGGGATAAAGCGCATCCGCAACCTGCCTTCAAAGTGCTTTTCTCTACAGTGGCTTTGCCACCCTTGCCGCAGGAGGCAGCTTATAGTGACCAAAAAAGGCCGGACAGTGATCCTGTCCGGCCTTCTTCAAAGCAACGTGCAAAGCGAAGGGTCGCTTATCGGTGTTACACGACCGTTCCTATCTTAGATATCCTCACCCATCACCACCTGGGCGATGTTAAAGGCCTGGTCACCGGCCTTCTCAAGGTTGTTCAGGATATCGACAAAAAGAATCCCCGTCTCAACGGAACAGGCGCCGTTCTGAAGGCGATCGAGATGGTTCTTCTTGAACCGCTTGCGCATCTTGTCGATGGTGTTCTCATCTTCTGTATCGATCTCTTTGGGAAGGCCGCCGGCATTGTAAGCGTTCATCACATTCTCAGTAAAACGGATGGCCACCTCAAAGATCTCCTCCATCTCCTGCATCGCCTCACCGGTAAAACGGATCCCGCTCTCAATGAGCTTGTCGGTGTAGTTGACGATGTTCTCGGCGTAGTCGCCGATTTTTTCCAGGTCATGGAGCACATGGAGCAAGCTGTTCAGCTCGCGGGAGGTGTCAGCACTGATCTGCTCCTGGTTCAGACGCACAAGGAAAGTGGAAATATCCTTTTCAAGGAGGTCCACGGTATCCTCCAACTCATGCACCTTCTCAATCACCTTCTGGTCACGGGTAAAAAACGCATCCCGACTCAGCTTCAGCATCTCCAGGGACAGTGCCGACATGCGGCTCACCTCTTTCCTGGCCTGGGATACGGCAAAATCAGGTGTTTCGATCAGGCAATCGTCCAGAAAGACCAGCCCGTCGTCCCGCCCGTTCCCTTTACCGGGAATGCACTTTTCACATATGCGCGCAAGAATATGGAGCAACGGCATGAAAATAAAAAGGTTGACGATGTTAAAGCCGGTATGGAGGTTGGCGATATGGCGGGCGATATAGGGCTGGTTGCCGTCTGCATTGATGAAGTTTGGATCACCCGGGGTCATCACATCCACCGCCTGGGTGAAGTACTTCAGAAAAATCAGCATGTAGCAGACGCCGAGGGCGTTGATGAGAAAGTGGCCGAAGGCAGCACGTCTCGCCGTGGGGTTGGTTCCGATGGCCGCAATATTTGCGGTGATGGTGGTACCGATGTTTTCACCGAGAACCAGGGCACAGGCGGCGTAGTAATCGATAAGCCCGGTGGTGGCAAGGGCCACGGTAATCCCGATTGTGGCCGAAGAACTCTGGACGACCATGGTCAGAATCGCACCGGCGGCAACCGCGAGAATCGGATTGTGAGAAAAAGAGATGAACGCTTCCCGGAACAGCTCACTGTGCCTTAAGGGGACAAAGCCTTCCTTCATGATCTGCAGACCAAGGAAGAGCAGACCGAAACCAATGAGGACTTCCCCCCAATAGTGGTATTTTTTGTTGCCGGCAAACATGCGCATAAAGACGCCGATGCCAATGGCAGGAAGGGCAAGCTTGCCGATTTTAAAGGCAATAAGCTGAGCGGTGACCGTGGTGCCGACGTTGGCACCGAGAACGATGCTTAAGGCCTGCACCAGGTTCATAAGCCCGGCGTTGACAAATCCCACCACCATAACCGTGGTGGCAGAACTACTCTGGATAATCGTTGTAACCACCACACCCACGAAGGTTCCGATAACCCGGTTGGTGGTAAGCTTTTCAAGAATGTTTCGCAGACTGCTGCCCGCTGATTTCTGAAGGCCCTCCGACATCATTTTCATGCCGTAAAGAAAAAGACCCAGACCCCCGACCAAACCGTAGATAAGCGCCAACCAGTTCACTGATTCCACTTAAATCTCCTGTAGTAACAGTACATTGTGTGGATGCGCTGACGGTTTATCACAGCTGGCGCACCTATAGCGAGTCGTAAATGTTTGTGGGCCCTATATAAATGATCACTTCAAGGGTGTCAACACCCGATCAGCTCGCCTTCCCAGGCCCAGCAATGACGATGTTATCCCTACGGATACATTGATATTTCCACCCCTCCTCCTGCCTGGAAAATAAAACCACCCCAGACACCACAAAACGCCGTTACCCCCTGGTAACAGCGTACAAAATCCTTATTGGCTTGTGCTGGGTATATAGTTGCCGGGTTAATATGCGGAGCAGATCATCGTTTTTATCGCCACCCCATAAAAAAAGCCGCCTCGTTGTCGAGGCGGCTCAGGTGTCAGGTCAGGAAGAACAAAAAGCTATGGAGACGGGACCACTGTAATGGTGGCGACATTGGGGGCCACAAGATAGGTCTTTGCAAGCTCGTGTACCTCAGCCGCAGTGACAGCCTTGTAATCCTCCAGAATATCAAGGGGCCAGACCAATTTTTCCGGGTAACGCGACGAGTCCTGCATCACACTGCTCAGCCAATACCCGTTGGTGCGGCGGAAATCGGTGATACGGTTTACCAGAGGGTCCACCACACGCCGGATCTCGTCCTCCGATGGGGGCTCATTCCGAAGCCCTTCGGCAATTTCGCTGACAGCCGCAACCACCTCTGCCACCTGCTCCGGGTTCACGGTTATGATCGCCCGGAGAACGCCGTATTCCGGATATGCCCTGCTTGAGTTGTTCCAGGCCCTGGGCGAGTAAGCCGCCCCGAGCTTCTCACGGACGGTTTCCCGAAGGCGCTCAGAAAAAAGGGAGCCTAAAATAGAAAGACGACGAACCTTGTGGATATCGGTCATGCCCGTTGTGGGCCAGGCCACTGTGACCACCGCCTTCTCGATGGCAGTCTCAACCGTCAGCTCGAGACGCTCCCCGGAAGGAAACACGAGGGTGTGATCGTTTGCCGACTGAGGGTCCCGGGAAGGAAGGCTTCCCAGCCAGCGGGCGCACAAAGCGACCACCTCCTCCTCGTTCATATCCCCTGCCACAGAGAGCTCCAGCGGCGCCCCGGTCAGGGAGGGCATGACAAGTTGCTTCACCGCGTCAAAATTAATACCGGCAAGGGAGGCATCAGGGTACCCGAACCGGTCCCTGTCCCCAGTCAAAAAGGCCTCGCCCTTTTGCTGCAACACCCCGTCCACCGTTTGCCCCATCTCTTCGAGTCCCTGGGTGTAACGCTGAACGGCAAGGTGGTAAGCGTCCTGTTTCAACTGGGTGTCGGTAAGCCGGGTGTGAAGAACCTGAAACATCAACTCCAATTCCTCAGGGGTGGTTCGCCCCGACAGGGCAAAGCCGTCCTGCCCCATACGAAAAGACGAGGAGGTGTTGGTTCCCGCCATGGCACGCCCAGTCTCTTCGCGATCCAGCCGCCCAAGGCCACTTTCGCTCACCACCATTTCGGACAATGCCGGAAGGCCGGGTACAAGGCCCTCGGCCGCCGAGAGGCCCTTGCCGAAACGAAGGGTATAGAGAACCTCCTTGGCCTTGAAATCGGTCTGCTTCAAGTTCAGAACCACGCCGTTTTCAAAGGTCACAACGGTGAGCCCCAGCTTGTCATGGGCAACCCTCGAAGCAATTTTTCCAGGGGCCTCCGGCGCCTGAAGATAAGGAAAATCCGCCGCCGCCTGCTCCGTGCGGGGGGTGGCCGCAACAAGCCGGCTTTTTTCATACGCGGAAAGAATCATGGCTGCGGCTTCAGCATCATCCCCTTTCAATCGTGCATTCCCCTCCACCATCACAAGGCGATGCGAAGGATCCCACACCGCCTTCAACACCTGGTGCAACTCCTCTGCGGTCACGGCATCCACCACAGGCTCAAAGAGCTGACGCGCATCCGACGGCGAAACAACGCTTTTCTCCTCGGTAAACCCCCGGATCAGCATGGAGGCAAGTTGCCGGCTGTTTCGGGTCGACGCCTTCTGTTCGGCCTGCAGCAGGCCATTTTTAATCTCTTTTTTCACACGGGCCACCTCACGTGCGGTAAACCCATAGGCCAAAGCACTTCTCAGGGTGTGGTCGACAATACGAAGGCTCTCCTCCCAGGCATCCGGGGGACATTCTGCCGACACGATGCCGTAACGAACATTCCTGAGAAAGGTCCCGGCACCGGCCCCGCCGTCAGTATAAGGCGTTTCCGGCTTGCCAACGCGCTCGGTGAGCCGGTTTTCGAGAAGCTGGCTCACCATATTAAACAGAAGCTGCTCACGACGAGCCGCGTAGGTATCGGGCTCACGCTCCACATACCGCAACACCTCCAACGTGACATTGGTGCTTCCGGCCTCCGGGTTGTGGCTGAAAAAGGCCTTGTTCCCAACATGGGCAAAGGTTCCGGTATCGGGAATCACACCTTCAGGAGCCCGCGCTGAAAGGGTTGAAAACCGGGCGTTGATCAAATCCGCCACGACGTTCGGGTCCATATCCCCCACCACCACGAGGGCCATATTGTCCGGACGATACCAGGTGTCGTAATAAGACTTCAAAAGCGTTGAATCCGCCGCCTTGATGGTCTCCTCAACCCCGATGGGGTGCCGCTCGTTGATCCGCATGCCAGGCAGTTCAAAGGCCAGGCTCTTCACGAAATGGCGATAGGACTCGGAGTCACGATCCCGCTTTTCCGCCAGGATAACCCCGCGCTCCCGATCCACCTCAGCCTCCAGCAGGAGCGCCCCTCCGGCGTAATCGCGCATCACGAGAAGCCCCTCGGCAAGGCTCTTCTCATCTCCGGTGGGAAGCACCACGTCGTAGACGGTTTCATAAAAACCCGTGTGAGCATTGGCATCGCCACCGAACATCATCCCAATCCGCTGAAAATACTTGATGAGCTCACCGGGAGGAAAATGCTCCGAGCCGTTAAAAAGCATGTGCTCCAGAAAATGGGCCGCCCCTCTCTGGGCCTCGGTCTCGTACATGGACCCCGCCTTGATGGCGAGATGCATGCTCACCCGATCCTTGGGCTCACTGTTTTTCATGATGAGATAGGTCAGACCGTTGTCCAGCCCCCCTTCAACGACCGCAGGATCCCTGGTAAGCTGGGGCTCCGTAGCTGCGGGAACACGCTTTTCAAAGCGCGAACAGCCGGCTGATAAAGCTATCAACACGGCAAGCACGGCATATTTCATTAATCGTTGGTATCGTTTTCCTGTCATGGACTCTCCCATAAAATGCCAAAGGCCGGAGGAACGTCGTAACGTTCTCGCCGGCCCCCATCCATTGATCGTGTGTTCATATTGCTACCTGATAAAAGCAAACCAGATATATCCGATAAAGATTCCCACCCACATCACAGCGGCAAGGTATCCCATATAGTTGATCGGTTTTCTCGCCAGGCCGTACCGATCCACCTTGCCCACTCGCTTATGGCAACTTTGACAGGTTTCGGCGTCAAGCCTCAGGCTGGTAAAACAGTAAGGGCATCGTTTATACGAAAAGACCCGCTTGATTTTGGCTTTCCCCAATGCACAATCTCCTGCTGAGAGGTTGTCGTGAAGTCCGTTGTCGGTTGCGCTTAACGCCTTTTTTTAAACAGCAAGGCGAAACGAGGGGGTGTCAGGGGACGTATACCGTCAGGCGTCAGGGGCGACGCTGACCGGGGTCGCATCAGCGAGCCGGAATATGGAGGGGGAAACCGTTCCGGTGAGCAAGGCACTCCACCGCTGCAACCCGTGGCGCCCGTCCCAGCCTCCACTCCGGTGCATGTGGCCGGCAGTTTTAACAAAAACGTCAGGTGCTATGCTACCATAAAAAAAACCTGTCAGGCAAGCCAATGAAGCTTTCCTGACAGGTTTGTCATCTATCCGGTGCCGCTGTCAACACCCTGAACCCCTTAAGATCAAGGCATTGAGCAGTCAGGTACCTTTCCTACCCTTCATCAGAAGCATCAAAGCGGGGGTCTCGCTTAATCTCCGCGCCCTCTCTCAGCTCCTCAATCCACTTGGCCAGGACATCGCGGCGCTTGCTTGAAAGCAGCTCGGCTTTCAAAGCCTCAGACGCATCGGCATAGCCATCCAGGTTGGGTATCTTTTTCTCTTTCAGGGCCACCACATAGTAGCCGTTCTCTCCCTTGACCACCACATCGGCCACAGGCTTTGCTGCGTTCAGGGCAAAGGCTGTCTCCACAACCTTGCGGTCAAGGGCATCGGCACCTTTGCCATCCCGGGTGAACATGGGGGACTCAACCACCTTGGTGCCTTCAGAAAAATCTTTTCCCTCGGCAAGGAGGGCGAGAAGGGCGTCAGCATCTTCACTGGCCTTCTGCTCCTGAGCCTGCCTCAAGGTATCGGCCTTCACCCTATCCCTCACGGCATCCAGTTCAGGAACAACGGCTTCCTTCTTCTCCATGGCCTGAATGATATAGTAGGATCCGTTGTATTCAAGGATGTCGCTGACACCGCCAAGTTCCAGCTCAAAGGCATCCTTGGCAATGCGCATACGATCCACAGTGGCAACGGCCTCGGGACCTTTCCAGCGGGTAAAAAAGGCGGTTTCAATCACGGGAAGCTGGGCCATCTCGCCTGCTTCCTTAAGATTTTCGCTGCCGAGGACCATGTCAAAGGCGTTTTCAGAAGCAGCGTACGCTTCGGTCTCGGCCTGCTCATTAACGAGGGCCTTCTTGATCTCATCGGACACGTCGGCAAGGCTCTTTTCAGAGGCGGGATTCTTCTTCTCCACCTTGATGACGTGCCATCCGAAGCGGGTACGAACTGGCTCGCTGATCTCACCGTCTTTCATGGCAAAAGCTTTGTCGGCGAAGGGTTTCACCATGGACCCCTTCTCAAAGGCACCAAGGTAACCTCCGTTTTCTGCGGAGGGGCCTTCGGAGAACTCCTTGGCCAGCTCGGCAAAATCACTTCCGTCACCCTTGGCCTTGGCGTAGACCTCTTCGGCTCGCTTCAGGGCCTCGGCATCCTCTTCATCCGTGGCATCGTCGGCAACCTTCAACAGGATATGACGGGCCTCCACGGTTTCAGGGGTCTGGTACCTGGCCAGGTTGGCCGTATAGAAATCAGCCACCTCTTCATCGGAGACTTCGATTTGCTTGCTGAACTCATCGCGGGTAAACCGCATAAAGGAGATCTTCACTTCAGGGTCTGTCTTGTAACGCTCCCCGTTCTCTGCAAAAAAGGACGTCACGTAGTCGTCATCAACGGTGACATCCTTATAGGATGCGGGATCAAGAAGGGCGTAGCGGACGGAGGCTTGGGTATTCTGGAACTTGTAAAGCTCCTGGGTCTCGCCATCTGTGACAAGCACCCCGCTCTCCACCATGCTGCGAAGCTTGGAAATGAGAAGACTCTTCCTCTGCTGCGCCTCAAACTGGGGAACGCTGAGCCCGTTCTGCCTGAGAAGGGCCTCGTAGAGATCCTTGCTGAAGACACCGTCCCTTTGAAAGTATGGAAGAGCCACGATGGCCTTCGACAACTCCTCGTCGGTGACCTGAAGCTTTAATCGTTCGGCCTCCTGGGTCATCAACTCACTGGTGATAAGACTTTCGAGAGCCTGCTCGCGCAGACGGAACATTTTTATCATCTCTTCGGTCAGGTTGCCGCCAAGCTGACGCCGGTACCCTTCCACCAGATCGTTGTATGCCAACCGATAATCGTCCCAGCTGATGACAGTCTTGTTCACCTCTGCAACGATGTTGCTTCCGCTGTTTCGATCCGGCCCGAGTCCGAGAAAAATAAACACCAGGACAATGACACCCAGCAATATTTTGATAATCCAGGAGCCGGCGTTGTCACGCATCATTTGTAGCATCAATTTACCTCTGTACTCTTTATGGTCGTCATTAGCTTCCGGGTTCATACCGTTATAAAAACACGAATACCTTTACCATCCCTTGTTTTGAGAGTACAGAATTTATTTGACTCACAGCCCGGATACCAATGTATTTCAAATGGGTCCGGTACCCTACCTCCCCTGGCACACCACAGAGCCGAAAAAGGTTCACTTTTTTTATTGACACCCCGACCTCAATGGTCTAAATACTCTCTCGTTTGTTGCTGATCTTCTTTAAAGCACCGAACAAAAAATGTGGGGCTGTAGCTCAGCTGGGAGAGCGCATGACTGGCAGTCATGAGGTCAGGGGTTCGATCCCCCTCAGCTCCACCATTTTTTAAAAATACAAAGCCTGCTGATTATATCAGCAGGCTTTTTTGTTTTTATGCCCCCTAAAACCGTCCCCACACCGGCAAAACACCGCCTCAGGGACCCTTTTTCCCCAACACCTCCCCAATGGCCCTCACGATCACGTCCCGGGTCACCGGTTTCATCACATATGTCGACACCCCGACCTCCTCGGGCTTCTTGCCGTGGATAAGATCCGAGTACCCCGTACAGAGAATCACCGGCACCCCCTGCCTAACCCCATGCACATGCCTTGCCAACTGCTCCCCGCTCATCTTCGGCATGGTCATGTCGGTGATCACCAGATCAAACCCACCGGGATTTTGGGTGAATGCCTCGGCTGCCTCATGGGCATCCGTAAACGAAAAAACCTGATACCCCAATCGCTCAAGCATCGTTGACGCCACCCTGACCAGAGACGGTTCATCATCGACCAAAAGAATCCGTTCGGCGCATGCAGGCACCGCCTCTCCGGCATCCTTGCCACCCTCTTCCATCGCCATCGCCACAGCTGGAAGCAGCACCTCAACGTCCGTACCCTCCCCCTGCCGGCTCTGGACCTTGATGTCTCCCCCATGGGAATGAATGATGCCATGCACCACAGAAAGCCCCATCCCTGACCCCTTCCCCACCTCCCGGGTGGTAAAATAGGGGTCAAATATTCTCTCCAGGGTCTCGGGAGGTATGCCAACCCCGGTATCACAAACCGTAAGGGTGACAAACTCGCCGGCCCGAAGCCCGCTGTACTGGCGAGCAGAGGCCGCACTCAGGGAGACCCGGCTGACCTGAACAGAGAGCTCCCCACCATCCGGCATGGCGTGTGCGGCGTTGGTGCAGAGGTTAATGATGACCTGCTGAATCTGGCTCTCATCTGCCAGAACCTGGCAAGCTTCGGAGTCTGCCTTTACGCGAATATCAATGCTGGCAGGCAAGGTGGCCCGAAGCAGCCTCAGGGCCTCCCGGGCAACCCCCTGCACGGAGAGGATCGAGCGGCTCGCGTCGGATTTTCTGGCAAAACTCAAGAGCCGTTTCACCATATCCCGGGCACGGAGGGCTGCCCCCTTGATCTCACCAAGATTCTCTCGCGCAGGGTTATCTTCTGCAATGTCGTCTTCGGCCAGCTCGGCATTGCCCAGGATAATACTGAGCACATTGTTAAAATCGTGGGCAATCCCCCCGGCAAGGGTCCCAATGGCCTCCATTTTCTGAGCTTGTCTCAACTGCTCCTCACTCGTTTTAAGCGCCTTCTCTGCCTGGATCCGCTCCGTCATATCCACCCCGGAACAGAGAATGCCGTCAACGCCTCCATCATCATCATGTATCAAGGTGTTGCACCAGTGAATGACCCGCTCCTCCCCGGTGGCCGTATGGACCGGATTTGAGTGTTGAAGCACGGAGTCGTTATCGCCGTTCATCATCCCCCAAAAGACCTGCCACACCTCATCGCGTGTCTCATCCGGGACAAAGGAATCAAACCAGTTTTCCCCAAGCCCCTCCTCTTCGGTGACCCCAAGAATACCGCAACCGGACCGATTCAACATGGTAATCCGCCCCCTGCGGTCAAGGGCCATATATATGGTCCCTGCAATGTCCAGATACTTCTGGGCGAGATCCCGCTGCCTCACAATCTCAGTTTGTGCCTTCCGTGCAGCCGTGTCATCCCGAAGAATCAGCACAACACCCATCAGCTCCTGGTCCCGTGAGAATATGGGGGCCCCGGAGTTTTGAACCGCAATCCGCTGACCATCCCGGCTCACCAGGAGGGTATGGTCTCCCAGCCTCGCCATCCGTCCTGTCCAGACCACGGTCATCACAGGGGGCTCGCAGACCTCGCCTGTCACTTCATTTTCCAGGACCAACACCTCATTGACGGAGCTGCCCATGGCCTCCTGCTGACGCCATCCCGTCAGCCTCTGCGCCTCAGGATTCAAGAACTGAATAATCCCCTGGGTGTCTGTTGCAATCACGCCATCCCCGATACTTGCCAGCGTGGTGTACAACCATGTTTCACTCTCCTTGAGGCTCACCTCCATGCTATGACGATAAAGAGCGTTTTCAATCGTTGCCATCAACTCGCGCTCGTTGAAGGGCTTCACCAGGAAACCCAACGGAGCGGAATGGTTGGCCGTCTCAACGGTCGCCTCATCGGCAAAGGCACTTAAAAAGACAACCGGTACCCCAAAACGCGTACGCAGCTTCTCCGCCACCTCAATGCCGTCCATCTCGCCTTTCAACACAATATCCATAATGGCCAGGTCAGGGCGCTGCCTTTCGGCTGCCTCCAACGCCTTCCGGCCGGAAGATGCCACCGCACAAACATCGTACCCAAGACGGCCAAGGGTGCTGTGCAGGTCCTCGGCAACAATTCTCTGATCCTCCACAATCATCAGGCGTTTTCCGACCATGGAACTCTCCTTGAAGTGTCCGATTCATAACCATTCCGCTTGATATTGACTCCGTCGACTCTGCCGGGTGGCCAAACGTTTGAAACGTTTGACAAGCACATTTCAATTACAATCCCTGGTGGTTCGCGGGTTTACTGGCGGATGTGAGTTGGCGTTATTCGCTTCCTTATTTCCAATAGCGTCAAAACAGCACAGTGAAACATGCCCCCTTGTTGCCCTCAACCCTCAGCTCTCCTTCAAGCTGATCCTCCACAAGCAACCTCACCAACTTCAATCCCAGGGATTCAGGGTCTCTCGTCTCAACATCCATGGGCATCCCCCGACCGTTGTCCCAGACCTTAAGTTCATGGCCGCCTTCCGGTCCACGCAGCAAGGTAACCGAAACCATCCCTTCTTCAACGTCGGCAAAGGCATGTTTCAAACAGTTGGAGACCAATTCCGTAACGATAAGT
Organism: Desulfolunaceae bacterium; assembly: GCA_942491485.1. Lineage (GTDB taxonomy): Bacteria > Desulfobacterota > Desulfobacteria > Desulfobacterales > Desulfolunaceae > Desulfoluna. The sequence goes on from CALOAX010000002.1 coordinate 907,498, forward strand.
CCACAGGCGATGGTCTGGTCCATATCCAAATGAACAGGGGCTATGTTCACATGCCGATGAAACCTCTCCGCCATCACGCCATGGGAGGCAAACAGTCCGGTTAAAAGCCGGTGTACATAATGGTCCAAATCCACCGCCACAAGGCTCTCGGACCGGTAGAGACTCTCATGAACCAGGGCCATGGCCTGAATCCGGTTTTCACTGTCCAGGAAGGGGGCCTTCAACTCCGCCGACTCCAGGCGGGACTCCTGGAGCCTCAAGAGGCTCTGTATCACCTGCAAATTGTTCTTAACTCGGTGGTGAACCTCCTTGAGAAGGACCTCCTTCTCAAAAAGGGATGCCTTAAGGGTCGCCTCCACCTTGCCACGCTCCTCAATTTCTCTCTCAAGCCGCGCCTTGGCTTTGCGCAGGGCATCGGCCTTTCGAACCTCCTCAAAGGAACGTCGAATGTTTACTCTCATCAGATCCAGGTGCCGACTGAGTTCACCGATCTCATCCCTTGAAACCAAATCGATGGGTTCGTCAAGGCACCCCTCAGCGATACGTGCCGCAGACGCCTGAAGGTTTTTCAAAGGGGTAAAAACGTAGCGCCTCGTAAGATAAAGGGTGGTCACTATAATGGCGGCCACCATGCTCACCATGAGAATAAACGCACTCAGGGTTTCATTGTAAAGTGCCCGGCTCATCCGCTCGCGGGAAACGGCCACATTGAACACCCCCACGGGGTGTTTTCCATACGAGATAACGGCCGACTCGCTGAGATATTGATGGGAAGACCTGAAATCAGAAAAGCCCTCCCCCGCCACCCCTTCCCTGGTTTTTGTCGCCACAACCGCACCTTCGGCGACCACCTCCACAAATATCACGTCAGTCGATATAAACAGCGAATCCAGGTAATCCGAGACATAGGTTTCGTTAAACTGCCACAGAGCTGTGGCCAGGCTGTACTGGGCATGGGAGACCACCTGGGCTACCCGCCCCATAAGTTCATGTTCCAGGCTCCTCTGGCTGAATGTCACCAGAAGCAGGGTGAGGGACAAGAGAACCGTAACCGTAACCCCGGCGAGCTTCACAGAGATCTTTCGCCCGATGGTGGTTTTTGCCTTCCCCTCTTCCCCGGCCATCCCAGCTCCCCCCTTTTTTGCAAACACCCCCTTCAAAAGGCTCCCATCTCAACCGTATTATAAAGGGGAAGACGGTGGCCTCTGTTTCACCCGCAAACTTGCAGATACCGGAGAACCCCCCACAAAAAAACGAGCCAACACCCCCATACCAAAGAAAGGGAAACACCCCACCGGTCCATTGATACACATGGACCTCCCGGGACCCGAACCGTGGGGCAAAACAACGACTTGTGGGATAATACCAAATGATGGGATGTGTGACGCATCATCGAAAAGCATGTCATAGAAACATCAATGATACCTTGATTATCAAGCAGTTATCAACCTTAAACAACAGATTACAAAGGCTTCCTACGGTGGCAAAACATACCAAACCATTCCCACGCACCCTGCCCGGTTGACCTGGAATGAAAGGCGACGCTATACTGAGCCCCACACAAAAAACAGCAAGGCCGGGCTCTGTCATACACCCCAGCCATACATGAACAGATAAGGAGAACCCCATGGGCCCCTTGAAAATCGCACACACCAACTTTACCGTATTCGACCTCGACAAAAGCCTCGCCTTCTATACCGAGGCCCTCGGCTTCCAGGAAGTCCGACGCCATGAAGCCCAGGACGGCAGCTTTATCCTCGTCTACCTGGGAGACGGCACCGGCGGCCACCAGTTTGAACTCACCTGGCTCAAGGACCGCAAAGAGCCCTATAACTTAGGGGACAATGAAATCCACTTTGCCGTCACCACCGAGGACTACGACGCTTGGCACACACGCCACAAAGAGATGGGCCTGAACCTCTGGGAGAACGATGCCATGGGCATCTATTTTGTGGCAGACCCCGACGGCTACTGGACCGAAGTGATTCCAGCAAAAATGATGAAATAGACAAATTGACTCCGGCGGCCATGCCGGAGTTATTCCGGCCAAAGTCAACCCGAATTCCACTGACGTCATCGGTCAGCCTTTTCTAAAAAACCATGAAGAGCATGAAGTGCCCTTCGGGCTGCATGAAGGCCCTTGGATAACCTCTTACATTATTCTCGGGCGCAGCCCTTGGCCGCCGGAGGCATGTTTTTACGTATTCATTTTTCCCTCAACTCACTCTGTACGGTACCCATATGAAACTCCTTTCCTGGGAAGCGAAAATCGGCCTGATCCTGGTGGCACTGGCCATTGCCTTAAACGGTCTTCTTTACGCCATGTACCATGATGTCAACCACATCGTGCTCTGGGGCCTCACCAACCTCGCCTTTCTCCCCATCTCAGTGCTCTTTGTCAGCCTCATCCTCGACTCCTTTATGGAGAAACGGGCAAAGCTTCAGAAGCTTGACAAGCTCAACATGCTCATCGGCACCTTTTTCAGCGTGGTCGGCACCCAAATGCTCCGATTCTTCGCCTCCTGGGACCTTCGTCATGGAGAAATCTGCACCACCATGACGGAAAAAGGGAACTGGACAGACAAACGTCACTTTGAGGAGATGAAACGGGTTCTTCACACCCGAAAATTCCGCATCGACGATACCAAGATAGATCTTACGGTTCTGCGGGATTTTATCGCACCCCACACAAACTTCATGATCCGCCTGCTGGAAAACCCTCACGTCCTGGAGCATGAGGCATTTACCGATGTTCTGCGCTCCGCCTTTCACCTGTCAGAAGAGCTCAAAGCCCGCACGGATCTGGACACCCTTCCGGAAAGCGACCGCACCCACCTGGGGCGGGACATCGAGCGGGTCTACGGCCACCTTGCCGTTGCCTGGGCCGACTACATGGACCACCTTCACAAGGAGTTCCCCTACCTCTTCTCCTTTGCCCTGCGCATCAATCCCTTTGATGACGAAGCCTCGGCCATCGTGACATAAGGCGAGCCGGAGTATAACCAGCCCCTAAATACAGGCTTCGGGGCACGATGGTTTTCCGGGCAAAAGGGCGTTACCGTCCCGCTTCTTGCGATGTGATTTCCGGGCCCTCGACACCTTCCGTCGAGGGCCCATCCAACCCGGCATCAAGGGAAGGAAATCGTTCCCCGGCATGACACCAACATCCCCCCTTTGACTCACTCACACATGAGGTCATCCCCTCCAAGGAACACCTCAGAAAAAAAACAGCCTGACGCAAGGCCAAACCCCACAAAAACACCCCCCATACCGAGCCCCGACCACCCACACCAATGCATTGAAATTAAATAATTTTCATCCAGAACAAACGCTACACAATGGACCTGAGAAATGATTCCTAAACCATGCCGAAAAAAAATAGGTATCTGGGGCGAATTTTCCTGTTGATATTTTGCGAGCACGGCATAATTATCAAATCCAAGATGAGTTCGTAACATGTTGAACCACCCTTCTCCGTCCTCATATCCCGGGTTGTGACGGAGCAGGTACATTTTTCCAAAGCAGGCCGAAAACCGGTCGCATTGGTTTTCGGAACCATCAACCACAGTCAGCTCTGAACAAGGCTTTTAAACCTCACCAGATTGACAGGGGGCCGCATGAAAAACCAAAGGGATAACGCCACTTTCTCCACTCACACCAACCTCAACCCCACCACCGAGAGCACCTCACCGACAAGCGCTGATGAGGACCCCGGATCCTTAAGAGCGGTCCTTGGCGTCCTGTTCGGGCTGTTTGCCCTCATTGTTGTCACCATCACCTTTGCCTCACGACATGTCCTTGCCACATCCCTGGAGCCGCCCATGGGCGCCTTCACCCAGGAACAGATCGCACGGGCCGCCATCGCCACCGCCATGGATCAGGAGCCGACGACCATTGAAGTGGTGCGCATGGAAAACGGCGTGATCTACACGACCTACACCCGCGAGTACTTCAAAACAACATGGGCCAACCGCTGCAAACTTGAAGGCGACCAGGTTGTTGTTGCCTCGGCCACCGGCCGCTGGCGCACAGATGAGCACAACGATCAACTCACCTTTGCCGCCACGGACAACGACCTTGTTATCACTCGCCGTTCCCCCGACGGCACCCTTAAAAAAAGAGACTTCAACCTGAGAGAGTTGACCATTTAACCGGGTACACCGGAACAACCAAAAAAAGACATCATGATACCAATAGACAAAACAAGCACACGCATCGGATGGATTGGAACCGGGGTGATGGGACAGTGGATGTGCCGTCACCTCATGGAGAAGGGCTTTCAGGCCAGCGTCTACAACCGAACCAAAGCCAAGGCCCAACCCCTCATCGATCTGGGGGCGGAGTGGAAGGAGACCCCCGAAGAGGTGGCGGCGGCATCGGACGTCATCTTTACCATCGTGGGGTTTCCCAAGGACGTTGAAAACGTCTACCTGGGAGAGGCAGGCATCCTCGCAGGAGCAAAGCCCGGATCCGTGGTGGTGGACATGACCACCACACAGCCCACCCTGGCCCAAAAGATCCATGCAGCCGCAAAAGAGATGGGAATCTCCGCCATCGACGCCCCTGTATCCGGCGGTGACGTGGGCGCAAAAAACGCCGCCCTCTCCATCATGGTGGGTGGCGACAAAGAAGCCGTGGACGCCATCACCCCTCTCTTCGAGATCATGGGGAAAAAGATTGTCTACCAGGGCAAGGCCGGTGCCGGGCAGCACACCAAAATGTGCAATCAGATCGTCATCGCAGGCACCATGGTCGGCATGTGTGAATCCCTCATCTACGGCCACAAAGCCGGACTCGACCTTGAGGTCATGCTCTCAAGCATCTCGGGCGGTGCCGCCGCCTGCTGGTCCCTGGACAACCTCGCGCCCCGAATTCTAAAGGGAGAGTACGACACCGGCTTTTTTGTCGAGCACTTTGTCAAAGACATGGGCGTCGCCCTTGAAGAGGCCCGGCTCATGAACCTGGCCCTGCCTGGCCTTGCCCTTGCCAACCAGCTCTACCAGGCCGTCATGGCCCACGGCGGCGCGAGAATGGGTACCCAATCCCTGATGCGTGCCCTGAGGCAACTCAACAACGTGGCATGAATAAAAGTGCCTCCGGCGGCAAGGTGAGCCACCTTGAAAGCTGGTTGCAGATGCGTTTTGCCCTCGTTCCTCGGGTCAAATCGCATCCGCCTCTTTACCTGAAAGGTGAATCGGGGAACCTTGGATTGATGGGGGGGGCATTGTTTTTTTGGGTTCCGGATCCAAGTTCGAGGCGATTGTTTACGTTGCGTTGGATGGTGCTGGGGCCGCACCTCGATATGATTGCCCCTATCCTGCATGAAGAGGTGGTGGAGTCATAAACCATGTAGAATACTGATGGTCGCTTTCCGCTGCCTTTGTCCACAGACAAAGGACCGATATCCTGCCGAGTATCAGCTTCAACGCCACTCTGGAGGCCCCGCTTGCATTCTTTAAACGTTGAGGGCAGCGGCTTAACAAGTCTGCTTTGTTTTTTCTGGCTTTTTTCAGATTGTCGGTTGTAACAAATGCGGAGTCGGCCACATGGATGTACGCTTAAACCTGCTTTAGGGATGACAACTAAATAAGATGGTCCAAATTGCCTCCGGCGGCCCTGCCGAGGGCCAAACTTTTGAAAAGTTAGACAAACAGGATTTGAAAATCATTTCGACCGCAGCAGCCTTTCTTCACCGCTTATTGGCGGGGAAGAAAGGCTGCTGCAACCGGAAAGTTTTTGCTGAGCTTTTTTCAAAAAGCGACCCGCCGGGGGCTGATTTTGGTTCAACTTATTATGTGTGCGTTACTTACCCATATAGGGTGAAGCTGCTGAGAGGAGTTCATTGTTTGTTCAAGGTTTTGTCTGACGCATTTCCATCTTCTGCCTTCCCGATTCTTGCGATGGGATAAAAGCTGGGGCTGGTTATCTGGTGATGTCCTCATATCATTGAACCAGGCCGAAAACAGGATCTACATCCCCTTGATCCAGCGCTCAAAGATATTTGGGACGACCGGAGTGATGTTGAACCCAATCATCCATTCCGGCCCGAACGGGTCGGGCTGCTCGATGTAATAGTTTGCCTCAAGGTTGAGTTTGAGAGGTATCTTTCCGAGCAAGACGGTTTTACTCACATCCAGATTCAGAGGCACTGTCCATTCCTCCGCTTTCCAATCGTAGTTCATAATCGGTGAAGTGGATACGGCCCAGGCGTTTCCGGGCAGATATTTCAAGACCACTTGAAGTTGGGAAGTGCTGTAATAGCCGCTATCACCCCACCCGGTAACATCCCACAGATGACTTGGAAATAAGCCCCACAATCCCCAATCATAGAATTTTGCTACCAACCCTTCGGGGCCGAGCCGCAATTGCTTGCTCGCCACGTCGCTGTCAGTGGCTGTCGGCAACGATCCTACCGTGCCTACCGCCCACAGCCAGCCGCTCATTTCCGTGACACCATAAGCAATGTCGAAACCGATATCGCCCATGGCTGTAACGTCGTCAAAGTCAAATTTCTGCAGATCGAACACAGGCTGGTTAGCCAGCAGGGGGATCGCAGGCCGGATGAAAAGATTGGCTTTCGACCCGTCTGTCGGAGGCGTCAAACTGAATGGGAAAACCGGCTGAAACAAAAGGGTATAATTGCTTTGATCATCGGCGTTCGGCAGATCCCCAGTGTACGACCTGAACTGATTCTTAAAGGTCAGGCTCGCGAGAGAGTTGTTGGGATTGGCCAACTCCTTGGCCACTTCATCGGCTGATTTGCCGTGCTGTTCTTCGGGGACTTGGGGGGCAGAGGCACCTGAAAGAACCCCTTGCGGCAACGGACGTTCCACGGGTTGGGCATTGCTGGCGTCTTGCGCTCGGGCCGGCCCGATCAACATCAGTCCGAACAGGATGCCGACAAACAAGCACCTAAACTTTGTCATTTTTCCTCCTTTCTGAATATCACAGTAAAATCATTCGTATCCACCTGGCTTTCATAATCACCGGCAGGTGATAACAGAAACGAAGTCCTTACCGTTTGCCGGCATCGATTCCCGAGAGCCGGCAAACGGAAGTATCTTCTAAGGGACTAATTTAGAAGAGAATATTAATGCCCGTGGGTATCAGGATGTACATCCGGTGCACCAATTTTCCGAGGCTGCGAGTTCGGCACGCCGCCTCCAAAATCGACTGGGGAAGCATAGTAGGTCTGCGTCCAGCCATCGATCGTGAGCGGCTCAAACAGGCTCTTGACCGGCTCGAAGCGGATTGGCTGTCCGGGATTTACCCCTTTCAGAGGTTCCTGGTCTTTCATGACAAGTGTCCCGTTAACAATGACATGTTCAATCCCCGTGGACGGAAGCGTCCCTTTTGTATAGGTCGCATTGTCCCTTACGGTTTTAGGATCGAAAATGGTGATATCAGCCACCATGCCTTTTTGCATACGGCCTCGTACCTGCATGGCCTTTAAGCCCATATCGCCCAGAGGCTTGGCATAATTGTAACTGGTCATGGATACGGCCTGCATCAGCGGAATATCATTTTCCCTGGCAAGACGCAGCACTTTGGCAAAAGCCCCGGAAAAACGCGGGTGGGTGTTGGGAAGATCTTCGTAGGCGGTGTCCCTGGTTAGACCATCATCTGGAATCAATGGCATGCCGTCGCTACCAATGGCCACGCCGGGCATTTTGATCCAATCAACAATAGCCGATTCAGCGATTTTATAAACAAGCACAGGACGCGTTGGTTCTTTTTTGAGCATCTCCTCCCGTGATTTTTGGGTGTAGTATTCGCCGGTTGCCACATCTTGAAGCGTCTCTTCGTATTTGTTGCCCAGGGTCTTTACCCACATTTCGGGTTCGAGAAACACGGCATTCAAAGCAGTTGAACCTGCGGCGTATGGATAGATTTCACCCCAGACGTTATAGCCTCGGCCACGCATCCTCACCAGAAGCTCATGCACCATATTGTATCCCGGATTGTTGAAATGGGCGGCTATGGCAGGCGACCCCAATGCGGCGGCATTCGCCAGCATCTCCTGGATACCATTGGTTTCGGTGACATCAGTACCTGGTGTATAGCGAAAGTGCATGTTCATATAGCGGCCATAACGCCCGCTGAGCTTTTGCAGTTCGAATATTTCACGCGCCGAAACCCCCTCGCGCATGTAGCCAACGGTAGAGCCGATTCCAAGCCCTCCCTGCTGTAAGCCTTCGTCAATCAGGGAGAGGATCTGGTTGCCCTGTTCCAGGGTGGGGCGGGTCTTTGACCACCCCTGTTTGACACGGGACCGAAGAGCATCGGGAGTGTAGAGGTATTTCCAGTCTTTAAACCCATCAAGGACCTCGGATCGGGCAAATTCGTGGGCCACAGACGCACCAAAGTTCAACGGTGCGTTGCCTTCACGTCGTTTGTACCACTCGTTAAGCTTTGGACCGTGGGCACCTATCTCCAGATCCATAATAGTCGTTCGACCGTCGCGCAGCATCAACCGGTACGCATAGGGTTCGACGCAATGCTGGTGACCGTCGATAAATCCAGGTGCGACCACCAGCCCTTTGGCATTAATGGTCTCCTTGCCTTTGATTTTTTTCTTGGTGATAACGGCGATCCGCCCGTCCTTGATGCCGACGTTGGCTACGGCGTCATACATGGTTTCCGGGTCCATGACCCGGCCATTTTTGATGACCAGGTCATAATCGGCGGCCACTGCCGGCATGGCCATCATCAGGCTCAATGCCAGCAAGCCAAAAAATACTCTCAATCGCTTCATTTCTATTCTCCTTTTCATGTTTGTGTTGGTTTTAATGACCGTTTAAACTCGCGTCACTAAATGGTGTTCTTGTCGATTCTACCGTCCTTCATAATCATGCCACAAGCGTGGCAAGCACCAGCAATAAAACCTCTGTTTTACAGGACATTACCATCATTCCGTATCATATCCACATAGGCGCCTTCCTCGATCACGCCGAGCGGCCCGTCCTGATCTTAAATAAAGGCGTCCGGCAATTGCAGCAAGGTGCACTGGCCTTGCTCCGTCATCGGATCGCACCATGCACACGACACGCGTTCTACAAAAGAGATTCCACCGGCAACCACCCGACCAATTTTACGCCAAATTTCTTCCAGAACCCCACATAGGGCTCCGATTCATACACGACCTCCCGGCCCTCCTTTTTAAGATGCCATCGGATCGATTCCTTTCCATTGTCGTCTGTGTAAAGTTCCAGGCGAAAGGCCACACTCTCGATGTGTTCGTCAAATCCCCGGGCACTCTGCCCGGCAATCTGAGGGTTATGAAACAGTATACCGATCTCGTTGTTGATATTCATGGACAGCTGGTCAAGGTTCATGGAGCCCACGAACATGGTCTCTTTATCGAGCACCATGGTTTTGGCGTGCAGGCTCGATTTACTCAGGCCCGGCAGCCAGGTGAACCGCTTGCCGATGTTCGTTTTGATATCTTCATCGAGTTCATAGAGACGCACGCCGGCCTTGAGCAATTGTTTACGGTAAGGCGCGTAACCGGCATGCACGGCAGACACATCGTTGGAGGCCAGAGAATTGGTCAGAATACGAACCGTCACGCCCTTTTCACTCATCCGGCACAAAACCTCCGTGCCGTTTTCCAGGGGAACGAAATAGGGAGATATGATAATCAACTCATCGGTTACGGCTTCCAGGTAGGGCTGCAACTGGGAAATGAGCCGTTGTTGCTTCCACCCCTCGTCGCGAACACCTTTCTCCGACGTGTCGTGGAACACCCTGGCCTCGGCCCATTGGAACCGGGCAGTGCCCCGACGCAGGGTTTTGGCAAAATCCGAGTGTTCCAGTGCGTTGACGTAACGTTCGGTTTCCTTCTGCCCGGGCAGCCGAGCCATCGTTGCCTTGAGAGCTGCCAGCTGTTCCGGATCGGCCGACGGGGCCAGGGAGGAAGCGGGATAGGCGTGCGTGCTGTTCCAGTATTGATCGAAAGCAGCAGAGACGTTCGGCACCACCGGTCCGATGGCCAGCAGATCCAGGTCGGCAAAGGCCAAATCCGGGTCGGCATTGAAGTACTCATCGCCGATATTGCGACCGCCCACGATGGTGGCCTGGTTGTCCACCGTAAAGGATTTGCTGTGCATGCGATGGACAACACGCCGCACCTGAAAAAGCGAGCGCAGGTATTTGAAACTCTTTCTGGGAAACGGATTGAACAGGCGTACCTCTATATTCGGGTGGGCATCCATCGCCGTCCAGACATCGTCGGCCTCACTGCCGTATATGTCATCGATGAGCAGGCGCACGTGAACACCGCGCTCGGCCGCATCAAGCAATTGATCGATGAGCAACCGGCCTACCGTATCCTGATGAAACATATAATACTGCACATCGATGCTTCGCTGGGCCATCTGGGCAAGATGGGCGCGGGCCACGAAGGCGTCCAGGCCCTGGCCCAGCAAAAACACCCCGGATTTCCCTTCATGCACCATAAGCTGCGCATCAAGCAAACGACCAAGGGGGGTGTCGTGTCCGTCACTGATCGCATGGGAGACGGGACGGTCGACCGCTTTGGGCAAGCCTGTACAGCCAGAAATCAACCATAGCCCGACCAGACTGCACGCAACAACAATCTGATTCAATGGTATTTTTTTTCGGCCCAACATCACTGTCCTTTATCGTTTTTTTTATTTTTTTTGGTCCGGCGATTCTCTATACGTTTATTGTGACGGTCCATCCTGAGGGCCACCAGCTTCCCCACGAGCGAGGCAAACAGTCCGATGCCCAAAATGGCATAGGCAATGGTGAATAGTTTGGAAAATGGGGTCGTGGGCACCAAATCCCCATAGCCGATGGTGGAGATGGTCATCACGCAAAAATAGAGGGAATCGAGAATCGCCCACCCTTGTGCCTGCCTGTAAAAAATCGTACCACCGATCAGAAGGGAGAAGAGCAGGACAACCAAGGCGCGAAACTCCGGATCGTCGCGAAAGCCATCGACCAACGTTCGACCCAGCAACAGCACATTTAAGAAGAAAGTGATCATACGCTATCTTTTCCATATCGTGTTTGTAACTCTTCAGCTCGAAAAAGCAGCCTCCGGCTGCAAGGTGTGCCACATTGAATGCAGGTAGCGTTTGCATTACTATGCGGTAGAAGGAGGGTTGTCTATTGGACCTTGGGCCAACATGATCTCACCTTGAATTGTCTGACAGGAAACTAAGCGACTGAAAAATTAGACAAAAAATTAGACAAAAAAATATACCATTTTTCAAGATCCTTCGCAACATTCCCGCCGGTGGCCAACCTGATTCGTGACAAAGCAAAGACCAGGGGGCAGGCGAAATAAAAGGGGTGTGATTGGCCTTCCTCGCAAAAGAAGGGGACGTATTGTGCCTGTCCATTGGTTCTCTCCTTCATTCTCTTTTCACGGCGAATGAGCCCCCTGCTACCCCATCAACGATTGAAGCGTGACAAGCTCCCCCGCCATTGGAACCCGCTTCATCGGCACGCCAGTGACAGAACGCGGCGAACCGCCAGGGAAACCGACATTGGACTAAGGTCCAATAGATAAAAGCTCCATGGTGATATAAAAAAATGAAGAATGTTTCTCTACTCCAAAGGGACTGAATTTCCTAAAGGGCAGCTGGAGGCTTTCAGGAAACGGTTCTGCAACCTGTCGCAGAACGTAAAGGGCATCAAGGAGGCCTTTTTCCGGTTCTATAACCGGAAGAAGAAACGTCGGGGCTCACTCTGGGGGAAGCGATTTAAATACGTGATTGTTGGAAAGGGGAAGGCCGTCATCAACTGCCTTGCGTATTATAGATTGATACACCATGAAGGCGGGGGTTGTGAAGCGGCCGGTGGACTACCGCTGACGTGCCCTGGGACACCATGTGCAGACTGGAATATGAACGGCTTTCTCTCACTTGACTTCGGCTTGGCGGAGTATGGAATGGTGTGCACTGAGGTTTTTTTCGCCTGTGCCCTGGTTCCCTACCTGGTTTCATCTATTCCAGTTGTGCTGATGCAAAAGATGAGAGCGTAAAAAGAGGGCGGCAAAAGGAGGCTCACGATTCCGGAGAGATGTTGACCTTCCCCGCTAAACGGACAAGCTCCGCCACGGAGGATGCTCGGGTCTTGTGCATGACGCGACTGCGATGGACTTTGATGGTTTTCTCGGTCGTTCCCAACGTGTGGGCAATTTCTTTGTTGAGCTTACCGATGATCACCCAGGATAAGACCTCCTTTTCGCGGGGCGTCAACGTTTCGATTAACGCGTTGATCTCTTTCTTTTCTCGCTTCACCCGGGCATCGTGGATATTGCGCTCCAGGGCGTTATGGATGGCGCAACGCAGGTCCTCGGCTTCAAGGGGTTTGGGCAGGAAATCCACGGCCCCGTTTTTCATGGCCTTGACGCTCATCGGTATGTCACCGTGGCCAGTCATGAAAACAACGGAAAGAATCGATTCTCTTTCGATCAGGACCTCTTGAAGGAGAAGCCCATCCATATCTGGAAGCCCCACGTCCAACAGAAGACACCCGGGGGACCGGATGGTGGTCTGGGCCAAAAAAGAGGTCGCCGAATCAAAAACGGCGGTTTCAAAGCCAAAGGAACCGATCAACCTCTGCACACTTTTCCTGAATGACGCATCATCTTCAACAATATAAACGATCCCTGCCGATGGACTCATTTGCTCTCTCCCGGATGTGCCTTCAATGCAAATCAAAAGGTTTCGCCTGTGCCCCTTTGCAGCCAGAGCCGACCACCATGGTCCTGGACCATCGTCCGGCAGATACGAAGCCCGACCCCTGTCAGGAGCCACAATGCGTTATTCCGCCCGGAGCTTCCCACCGCGTTCAAGGACACGGCGGACAGCCTGCCGGAACACCTCGAAGTCTTCTGGAGCCACTTTTTTAAGAAAACGTTGAAAACGTGTATTGTGCCAAAACAATTATACAAGTTATACCTGTTAAAACACCAATCACAATGACACATTATGACGTATAAAGAAAGGGATCTGAGCATAACTGCTGAACAGGACATAACAAGAACAACACGTTAAAATCATTGAACAAAGCAGCCCCCCCTCTATTCAATTTGTGCTATACTATATCCATAAAAACAGATAGTTATTATACAGCTGTAGCACTCATCCGCTTACAGTCAGAACGAAAACAGGTCCCCGGTTCTTTGTCTAACACTATCCATGATCCGCCACATTTGAATGATCATTGGGTAGGCCTTGGTGTAGCACAACCCTGCAGAATGGGTAAAGGTGATGCCGTGCCGGAAGAGAATGTCGAGAGGCGGATGTTTCGGTCAACAATCTCGGTGAAGGTTAACCGACCCATGATGGGCACGCTACGTGACCGCCATAATTCCACCGGTGTTGATACCATGGGTGCCAGCTCTGGGTAGGAAAGATCGCAGAAACCTATGGCTATGACCAAGAGGTAAGCGCTGCGGCACCCGCTTTCATGGTGTGTTTACCTAAGTGGCTTCGCCACCCTTGCCGCCGGAGGTGGCCAGGTTAAAGATGCCTCCGGCGGCCCTGCCGGGGGCCAAACTTTTGAAACGTTTGACAAACAGTATTTATCAAGTGATTTAAGAGTTACATTCACATCAAAGGCGGATGTGATTTGCCCCGAGGAACGAGGGGCAAAGCGCATCCGCAACCTGCTGTCAAGGTGGCACACCTTGCCGCCAGAGGCGCGCTTTTGCCCTGTTTTTTTTTCCCCTTAACCTTCAACCCATGGCCCATTACCTATGCCCATCCAAACCCTTCGAACCCATCTGACCGAAATCTTTGCTGCCGGCCTGGACCGGGTCAACCCCTACACCATGATCACCCGAAGCGTCCGTCTTGAAGGAGAGGTCCTGAAGATAGACATGGGCGGGAAGACAACGGAAGAGAACCTGGCAACCTATGACCGAATCTTTCTTCTGGGGGCAGGTAAAGCTTCGGCCCGCATGGCCCTGGCCTTTGAAGAGATACTGGGGGAGAGGATTTCGAAGGGGCTGATCTGCGTCAAGTACGGGCACACCGAAGCCCTTCGCCATGCCGAAGTCGTGGAATCCGACCACCCGGTTCCGGATGAAAACGGGGTAAGAGCAGCCCAAAGACTGGCGAAGCTGGCCGATGAAGCCGATGAAAAGACCCTTGTCATCACCTGTATCTCCGGGGGCGGGTCGGCCCTTGCCCCGTCGCCCCTCTGCGTGGAATCACCCAACGACACCGCCTGCATCACCCTCGCCGACAAACAGGAGACCACACGCCTTCTCCTCGCCTCCGGAGCGGCCATCGAAGAGATCAACTGCGTGCGCAAACACATCTCAAACCTCAAAGGAGGACGCTTCTTAGCCAGACTCCACCCGGCCCGGAGCCTCACCTTCATTCTCTCGGATGTCATCGGAGACGACCTGGGAAGTATCGCCTCGGGCATGACCCATTTCGACACCACCACCTTTGCCGACGCCCTGACCATTCTTCGGCGGCGCGGGGTGCTGGAGCGGGTTCCACAAAATGTACGGGATGCCCTGAAGCTCGGGTTTGAAGGAAAAATCCCCGAAACCGTCAAACCCGGTGACCCGACCCTTGACCTGACCACCAACCTGCTCATCGGCACCAACCGACAGGCCCTCCTTGCAGCCGCCGACAAAGCCCGGGACCTGGGCTACACCGTCTCTCCCATCACCGCCCGACTCTGCGGGGAAGCACGCCATGCGGCCAAAACCATCGCTGACATCGCACGGGATACGGCCACATCGGACATGTTTACCCCAAAGCCTGCCTGTCTCATCTTCGGCGGAGAGACCGTGGTCACCCTCACCGGTACCGGCAAAGGGGGACGAAATCAGGAGATCGCCCTCGCCTTTCTGCACGACATGAAAGGCTGGGACGATGAAAAAATGAAGGTGGCCTTCCTCGCCGCCTCCACAGACGGCAACGACGGCCCCACCGATGCTGCAGGAGCCTTTGCCGACGCAGAGATCCTGCAGAAAGCCACCGCCTTCAACCTCTCCACCCAGGCCGCCCTTAACGCCAACGATGCCTACACATTTTTCGACACCCTGAACGCCCTCCATAAAACTGGCCCCACCAACACCAACGTCTGCGACCTGCAGATTGTGCTCATTACGTAAACAAAAGCCTCCGGTGGCGAGGTGAGCCACCTCGAAAGCTGGTTGCCTTTAGCCTCTCGCCTGCCTTACCTCCCCTGTTCCTTCTCCCGACACTCTCTGATATAATTACCCAACTTGACGACAAGATACGCCTGCAAGGGCCAACCCTTCTTCACGGCCGAATCGTCCCAATGCAATCAGGTGGGGTGCATGAAACGTACAACCTTTCTTTTCTGCGCAGTGATATCGATCTTCCTGTCGGCACGGGGTGCATCCGCTGCCATAACGGAGGTCTTCGTATACTGCGATGACAACTACCCGCCCTACAGCTATGGCGTCGACGGCAAGGCCCGTGGTGTCTACTCGGCAATTTTAAATACGGCCTTTTCAAGAATGGAAGGGTACCGGGTCACCATCATCCCCATCCCCTGGAAAAGAGGGCTGCACTACATAAAGAGCGGTGAAGGCTTCGCCATTTTCCCACCCTATTACAGACCCGAACTACGCCCCTACATGTGGCCCTACTCAGCCCCCATCCTTCGCGAGGAGCTGGTGGTTTTTTGCCGGCAAGATGTCCTCGCCGTCACCCCGAGAAGTAAATGGCCCAACGACTTTTTCGGCCTGACCATTGGCCAGAATGCCGGTTTCCTCACTGGTGGAGCTGCCTTTGATAAGGCAGTCAAAAATGGTGACATCACCATGGCTGAGGCCATGAGCAACCGAATCAACATCCTGAAACTCGGCATCAAACGCCTGGACTGCTACATCAATGCCCGCCTCTCCATTGCCTGGGAGTTAAACAGACTAAAACGAGAGGGCCTCTACGACGAAGGAGGAAAGCATGCCCCCCTTAAAGAGGCCCTCGTCATCAGCTCCGAATGGGGCTACCTCGGCTTCACCCGCATGGATTTCGGCAGGTTCTACTTCAAAGAAGACTTCATCAGCAAGTTCAATGCCGCCATACGCGCCATGCATGCCAGCGGAGAGATCCAGACCATCATCGACCGGGTCATCGCATCGCCTGAGTGATACGGCACAAAGAAAGTAAGAAAAACAGTAATCATTCAACTCAAAGTCGCCTCCGGCGGCCCTGCCGGGGGCCAAACTTTTGAAAAGTTTGACAAACAGGCATTGAGTCCGATTTCGATTCATTCGAAGACCTTGGTTTGCCGACTGTACTCGGCTTTACGAGCAAGCATCCCCTTTTGCCGCTCAGCCCCGTTGGGGCTGAGCGGCAAAAGGGGATGCAACCGGAAAGTTTTCGGGGCTCATTTCAAAAAGCGACCAGCCGGAGGCATAGGCTGAATATTTGCAGAAAACATACCTCCAAGTTCGCCAAAGGTTATTATTTATTCCGTCTTCCCTGGCTATCAGGCATGCGAGACCATATAAGCGGCATGACCCTTAAATGGAACTTCAGCAGTTGAAAGACCGAATGAGCAGGGCCCCATGCATGCATTCCGGCACCATTCGAGGTTGGCTTTTACCGGAATAACTCGATGATCGGAGCCTGCCCCCAACGTTGAAAATGGTTCTCCCCTTCACCCAAACTGCATGGGCCTGTTCTCCCCCCACCTCTCACTTTGCTAAACCACCCTGCAGAAAATAAAACCCAACACCTCATAAAAGAGTAAATTTTTCTCCTTCCCTGCACTCAGCGGATCCCTGTCCCCTCCACACCCAGAAGAAGCCCACCCCTCTTTCGCCATTTAAAATCCGATACAAAACAACAACAACGCCCCACTTAAAACCATCTTTCCAACGTCACCACACAGAAGCAATGCACTCTTAAATAGTGACTTTTACTCATATCCCTGTACCTACCCGCCTACTTTTCCTACAATTTCGCAATACCAGGCCAGGTTTCGCTGAACCGCCTGCAACAAACAGCCCTCCCTTCAAGAACCCAAGGCTGGGCCTGCGGAAGGCCTCCGCCCACCTGGTCATCTTATTCACCTATTTAAGGAGCATTGTATTGTGAAGAAAAAGAGTCAATCGACAAGTATTTTGATGGGCCGTGTGCCCGAGGAGTTAAAGGAAGCGTCCATCGACGTCTTCCTGGAGGGGTTTGGCCGAAAAGTCGACCACCTCATGCTCAAACCCAAAGACAGGGCCCAGGCAAAACGAGTCTACCTTGACGGTGCGGACTTCAGGTCCGCCTTGTACGCCGTCTCCGAAGGAAGTGTCCTGGGCATCCTGGGGTTTCAGTACCGACGCAATAAGTTCATCAACCTCAACCTCGACACGTTGAAAGATGAGTTCGGCCTTTTAGGTGGAACCCTAAGAAAACTAAGCGGCTCCGTCTTCAAAGACCTGCACCCCCTTAAAGGGGATGAACTCAGGGTGCAAGTGATCTCAGTGTCTGAAGAGGCCCGGGGCAAAGGTGTCGGGCATCAGCTCCTTGAGGCCCTCTTCGCCTATGGAAGAGCCCGCCAATGCACCGGGGTCAGACTGGAGGTCGTCAACACCAACCCCCAGGCAAAAAAGCTGTACGAAACCATGGGATTCAAAACCTGCGGGTTTCTGCCCTACGGCCCCATCGCTTCAAAGGCTGGTTTCTCATCACAGTACCGCATGAAAAAAGCCCTGTGACTCGCAGGCAACCAATCCACATAAATCCCACCATACCCAACCACAATGATGTGCCCGCCCTGACAACCGGAGGCATCAACCTCACAGGCGCGGATAACAACAAAAGAAACATGCAAAGGAATACGATTACTATGGAGAGTTACAAGAAATTCGGTTCATTCACCATGGCCTACTCCATCAAAGCAGATCCCCAGTTCTCCCAGTTCATTCACGAAACCGGCTCCATCGCCTACCAGGACGTCCACGGAGTTCGTATCTTCGTCGGCGAACCCTTCTGCCGGGCAGAGGATGCCGAGACACTTGTGGAGGCATTCATCGAGGAAACCCGTCGGCGTCGGCTGTCCATGGTGGGCATGCAGTGCAGCCTTAAGACGGCTCGCCTCTTCAACGCGTTCGGTTGCGATGCCACCCATATGGGCGTTGAAACCCTGATCCTGTCAGACTGGTCCATGAAAGGAAAAAACGTGGGGCGGCGTATCCGCAAAGCCCTGAAAAGCGGGCTGACCATTTCCGAGGCACGGTGGGACTCTGACAAGGCCCTTGCCGAGCAAGCTGAAAAAATTTCAGATTCATGGCGAAGCACCCGAAAGGCCAAAAAGGCCCTTGGCCTGCTGCTACGCGAACCCACCTTCAGGGACAACCCTGATGAACGGACCTTCTTCGCATGGCTCGACCATGAACTTGTGGGTTACGTCACCTTTGAGGCCATGTACGATAACCATGAGCGGATGGGGTGGTACGCAAACATCAACAGACGAGACGACAGCCGCAACATCGCCATCTTTGATGCCATCGTCGCAACCGCCCTTGCAAGCTTCAAAATGGAGCCGGGATTCCAAACCCTCTCCCTGGGCATCGCCCCCCTTGCGGGCATGCAAAATGACCACGGCTTCTCCAATCGCATGGTGGAGCTGATCACCGACACAAGCTTCAAGTTTGGCAATGACGGCTACAACTACAAAGGAATCTTTCAGTCCAAGAAGGGGTACTGGCCCAAGTCCTTTGAGCAGAACCCGAACCAGGTCGAGGTGAAGGACACCTACTGCATTACCAGCGGCATCATGCCCGTAAATCCCGTGGCCAAGGCCTTTATGGGGGTCGGCATCCTTCCTGATGGCCTCATGCACACCGCCCTGTTCGCCACAAAAATAACCGCCATGGGCATGTGGAAAGACTTTATGGAAAACAGCCGGTTCAGCCCCGCTCCCCTGTGGAGGGCACTGACCACATAAACCACGGTTCAACGGGCCCAAGAACCATTCCGGCCCGTTGACACCAAAACCAACCCTGCCCGGGCCTTGGCTTGCAAGGTCCGGGCAGGAAAAAAACGAGGCCAAAGGCGAATGGCCAAGGGCTAAGGGCTAAAGGTCGTGGAGGCGCTACGCTTCGTTCAGTTTATACCGGGCGAAGGGCGCTGCGCTTTGGGGCAAGAAACGAAGGGCAAAGCACTGCGGCAACCAGCTTTCGCAATGCCATGTCCCGGTTTTCTGGTATGAACCCCGAAGGAGGCTCGTTCACCTCAGTCGTTGTCCTCGGGCGAAGCCCGTCAGCAAATGTGATCATCCCGAGGAACGAGGGATGGGAGCATTCGCAAACCGGATGCAACCTGGGGTGCAGGGGATCATCCCCTGCGCGCCGGAGGCACGCAGTTTGAGGGTGTTCCATCCAGATAAAGCCGAATATTCTCCACGGCAATGTCCATGAGCCGGGCCCTGGCTTTGCGGGTCGCCCAGGCGATGTGGGGAGTGATGTAGCAGTTTTTTGCCGTGAGAAGGGGGTTGTCGGGGCTTGGGGGTTCGACGTCCAGCACATCCAAACCGGCCCCTGCGATCTGCCCGGCATTGAGGGCTGACGCCAGGGCTGCTTCGTCGATGACAGCCCCCCTGCTTGTGTTGATGAGATAGCTGGTCTCTTTCATGTTGGCCAGCCACGCCTCATCCACCATCTTAAGGGTCGATTCGGTAAGGGGGCAGTGGAGGGTGATCACGTCGCTTTCAGAAATAAGCCGCTCCCGGTCACAGAAGGTCACCCCCTCGCCGCCGCCCTTGGGCGTGGTACGGGTATGAACCAGCACCGTCATGCCAAAGGCCCTGGCCAAACCGGCCACCCCTTTTCCGATGCCGCCGTACCCGAAAATCCCCAGGGTCAGCCCGGAAAGCCCAACCTGCGGATAATCCCAATAGCAAAAATCCTCGCACTCGGCCCACATCCCGGCCTTGACCGTGGCGTCATGGTGGGCCACGCGATTGGTGAGCTCCAGAATCAAGGCAAAGACCATCTGAGCCACGGCGTCGTAGCCATACCCCGGCACGTTGGTTACCACGACGCCCTTTTCCTGAGCGTAGGCAACGTCCACCACGTTGTATCCGGTGGCCAGCACCCCGATATATTTAAGCTCCGGCAACAGCGCATCGATCTCGGCTCTGCCCACCTCGGTCTTGTTGGTGAGCACCACCTCCGCACCCTTTGCCCGGGCAACGGTGTCACAGGCATCGGTCCGGTCGTAAAGCGCCGTCTCACCAAAAGCTTCCACCTCGTCCCAGGAGATGTCTCCCGGTGAAAGGGTATATCCGTCCAATACAACAATCTTCATGAAATCAGGCCTCCTAAAAAAACATGCCTCCGGCAGCCAGGGGATGATCCCCTGGACCCCAGGTTGCGAATGCTCCCAGCGTTCATTCCGACACGGTTTGACATTTGCTTGGACGATTCGCTTTTACCCGGCGAGAAACGCAATTCAACTGAGTTTAAAAGCTCGATACCCATCTGGCAACACATACCCTTAAAAATCCGAGTACCTGGGATTTAAAATCATTCTTGTCTTATTTTGGGAATGGACTTTCCATGTACAGGGCGGCCAGGCGACTGCGAAGGAAAGGAATGGTGGGAATGGTGCTACATATACAGAAAGGGAGCATTGCCAGATGTAAACTGACACCACCCCCTGTGGTTAGATCGCCATATCAGGCGTATTGAATTGTCTCTTGCTGCAACGGGCACATAAAATCTGTGCCTGATTTAAGGTTACTTGGCAATAAGAGGTTCTGTGACCTTCTTCTCTTTTTTGGCCCTACGCTTTTCCTTCAGGCTCAGTTGCGCTTTTTTCTGTACGTTCTTTTTGGATTTGTCTTTTTTTCCCTTTTCACCCATACCCGTCCTCCTTGTGTGAACGTGAATTAAGCCGGACTAAAGCGGTGCCCTCAACAACCTTATGCGGCCCTGACACTGCCAGGCAGACAGCCTGGCGACTCGCGGAGTTAACCCAGATCAACTATACGTTTTTATGGGATATTAATCAAACACAAGAGCATGCTTTTGTGAATTCAAAACCTGAATTCAGCTCTCCCATAAAACGCCTCGGCACCCAGATCCGTGTCTACCCAAAGCCATCAGCACATACTCAAGAACCTGTTCAATCTTCAGCTATAGAGTCGTACGAAGCCCTAAGCGAACGTCATTGCGATTTGACCCGAGGAACGAGGGACAAATCGCAATGACAACCCACTTTCAAGGTGGCTCACCTTGCCGCCGGAGGCATATTTTTTGCCTTTCCCAGCCCTACAACGCCCCGAACACCTGCACCTCAGCCAGGGAGAGGAAGTTGGCACCATCCAATTGAACTTTCACATACCGGCCCTGCACTGCAACAGGCAGGTTCAGGGTGCTGGCAGGCATACCTGCCTGATAAATTTTATAGACCGCTGGGTCGGAGATCAGGTCATCGATGCTTCTGTTGTGGATGGGGGTCTCTGAGACAAACACATAAAAGTCGCTAAGTCGGTAGGAACAACAATCCGTTCGGTTGGTGAGCCTGATTTCAGAGAGCACGGCTTGCACCCCCAAATCAACCTGCCACCAGGCATTGGCGTCGGTGTTGGTATGGGTCACGGAACCGCCACCCCAATTCCCGTTTGGGTTGCCGTCCACGGCACGTGATGCAAAGGCGTACCCTCCGTAAGTGGAGGACTGGAGTGTTTCTTTTCCAAGGGCGAGGTTGGCCTGGGTGTTGGCCACCCACTGCCCTTCGTTCAACCGGTCGGAGTAGTTGAGCCAGACGGAATCGACCACCATATCGGTTTTGAGATCCCTCAATTCAGCATTCTCATACCCGTTCACAGGCACGCCGAAGTCAAGGCCCTCTCCGGGGAATTCATCGCTGCAGGCAGACGCAGCCTCAACCCATGTGTACGACCCATCCGTAATGGTCCATTCGCGGGAAACCGGATCCTGGCAAGCCACGCGTCTGTAGAGTGAGCAGGGAAGATCATTGAAGCGACCGTCGCCCCTTTGCACCGCACAGTCTTCGCCACCTGCATTGTTGGGTTCGTTTTCACCCCAACTCCAGATCTGAGCCTGCAACCGTGAATCAAAGGGCACGACCTGGTCCAGCCCGATGGCCCCAATGCCACACTCAGCCATCTCAGCGGCGTCCGTTGCCGTGATGGGCGGGCCGGGATCGCCAAACATGGATGACAAGACCGTCGAGTCTTCATAGATTCGAACCAGATGATTTTGAATATAGTCCGTGTCTCTGCTCCCCGCCGTACACACAGGATACGGGGTAAAATTCTCCAGGGACTCTGTGGCTGAAAAATGGCCGTTGAACACATAATTGGACCAGTTGGTGGTCGCACAATTTCCGCCCACCAGAAGAATCTGTTTTCCGGAAGCAAGGACATCCGCCTTTGACAGATCCATGGGCAACGACCGACACCCATTGGGCTTGAAAACAAGGTTCCCGATGATGCCGTTCATCTCAGAGATGGCTTTGTCGTAATGCCCCTCCATGTGGTCCTCGATATAAATTATCAAAACCTCGTTGGGGTTGCTGTTGAGCCAGTTTTTCACCTCCTGAAGCCCTTGCGTAAAAAAGCGATCGTTGGGATGGGTTCCCGTGTCCCCATTTGCGTGACTCAGCTTCAATTCCTGGGTAAAGGTCCACTCCCAGGGCCAGAACCCACTCGAAGAAAAGGTGTGGTGCACATCCAGCTCAATGGCCCGTATGCCGATCTCCAGTTGGTCGTAAATACTGATCTGCTGATTGGGGTCAATGTAACTTCCGTTCTGTGAGTAGACCCCGGCATTGTACGAATTGTGCGTCGTCAAAAAACATGCCCTCCCAAGAGGGGCCGCGAGATCAATATCCCCCTGGTGCTGCAACGCCTGATGCGCCCAGCTCGCCTTGTAATCCGACACCTCCGATGCACTCACAGTAGACGATAGAAACATCATCACACCTGCCACCAGACATCTGGAACATGTTCTCAGCATGGATCCCCCTCTTTGAGTTTGGGTAAGACGAACGGAAAAATGGGAAATAACGAATAGGCAACCCCCGGCGACCAGATGAAGGCACCTGGAGACCTGATTGCAAAGGCTCTCGACCTTCATTCATAAATCCGATCACATTCGGTGACGGGCTGCGCCCGTAATCAACGATCAAGGTTTATGACCGATAGCCGGGCCACAAGGGCACTTGTTTTTGGGTAGATTCTTGCCGAAACAGCTCCGGCTGCGAAGTACAGCGGCACTCTTCCCCATGTGGAAAATCACTGATTCATTCACGTAAGACAGAACTGAATCGACAGGTAAAGAGTGGGACAATTGGGTCTGGCATGTTGCGGACAAAGGGCTCTGAAGCTATTTGAAGCGCTATCGACCCATGGAAGGCTTTGCAAACAGGTAACACAAAGCTCTATTGATACAAACAGCGGATATGATGTCGAATTACATATTTTTATAGTGGGTGAGATTCTCTGTCAATGGATTTAGAACAAACGGGTGTGGAGACAGGTGGCAACCATTGGCGAACCCGCTGTGTCGAATGCAGAGACGCATACCTTGACGTAGGGTTGGACCATCGTGCTTGTGAAGAGAGGGGGAAGATTACACGAGTGGACTTCGAGGAAGAAAGAAGAGGAAGAGAAATGTGGCGTCCCCAAGGGGATTTGAACCCCTGTCGCCGGCGTGAAAGGCCGGTGTCCTGGACCAGGCTAGACGATGGGGACGCAATCATTTCTTCTTTCGGGTTGTGGCGGGAGTGACGAGACTCGAACTCGCGGCCTCCAGCGTGACAGGCTGGCGTTCTAACCAACTGAACTACACCCCCGTAACCCAAAAAAGTTGTCGAGTGGTGCCCAGGGACAGAATCGAACTGCCGACACGGGGATTTTCAGTCCCCTGCTCTACCGACTGAGCTACCTGGGCTCACCAAACGAGAACAGGTTTTAAAGAAATTCACCGGCGGTGTCAACCGAAAGTTGCATGCCGTGTAAAATTCCATGGCGATTGAGCCTTTCAAAGGCTGTAAACAACCTGTGACAAGCCCATTGAGGCGGCTGTTTGCGAAGACAACACCCCCTGCCATACAGGGGCTGTCCTCGAGAAACACCCCTGCCCGACCCTCACTTCAACCAACTGGAAATGTTCGCTTTATTTTCTGGCACGAGCGCATTGAATTTTGCACCATACACCAGGGTTGCGAGGATATCCTCTTCTTCCATGGGTGGTTCAGATGAAAAATGCAATGCGGCCTCTCCTTCTGAGGTGAGGGTGAGGGTATAATCCACATTGGACGATGAGGCCCGGGCTTTCAGCTCTCTGTTGCCACCGGGCGTGTCGGTCAGGTCAATCGTGGTCTGCTTTACCGTAAAAAGCACATGTCCCAAGGTGAAGTGACCACCGCCTATATCCAATGCGACCTTTTCCCCGCCCACTGAACGGTAGGCAGCGTCAAGGGTCAGGGCCCTTATGGGTGGAACCGACTCATGTTCAAAATAGTCATCGAATGAAAAGTTAGTAAGCGTGACCTTTTGTGTTGCAGCATCCTTGCCTGTGATTCTAATTGCCCCACCAAATCCTTCGAAGGCACCCATCAAGGCTGGCTGACCGGTAAAATCAACGGAGCCGGTAAACTCGATATCCTTCTTCAACGCCCAGTGAAGCTTTTCTCCGATTCGGCCACGTATATCGATGGCCGATCCGTACTTGCCCTCGGCCAAGTCACCCGTCGGGATGATATCTATGTCCACATTGTTGCTTGAAAGAACCAACCGCCCCAGAAGAAACGTCTCACCTGCAACCATAAACCCGTCTGACTCAAATTTTTCAATGGTGGTTTGCTCCTGTGTCAGGGGGTCCTCGATGGTGAGATCGTTTATGCGGATCTCTTTGACGATCCATTTCTTGGCAAGGTATCTCTCAACAATGGAGTCCGATGCTTGATCATCAAGGGGCTCATTGCCGGTGGTATAATCCGGGCCGTTCACAGGATCGGTGCTCTCTTCCATTGAAAACGAATCGTCACCACCTGTCACTGTTTCTTCATACGACGTTTCGCCAGGGCTGATGTAAAGATGGGCGGCTTCGAGGTGAATGCTGGTGATGATGATGGCCTCGGATGTATTCTCGTACTCAAACCCCATGTTCTTTATGGTTGAGACCCTGGCGGGGTCCTCGGGGTGCGTGTAGGAGAGAGTCCCGATCGTAAACCCACGGGAAAAAGTGCCCGTGACATCATCAAACGCCCAGTGCGGGTCCAGTTTCTCCACCATGCCAAAGACCGCCCGGGCCGGAAGGGCCGTATAAAACAGAGCGACATACCCAAAACCTGCGATAAGAAGAACCATCACCAGAAGAACTTTTATCACTTTCAACAGAACACTCCTTTTTGCAGATCCATGAAATACAATGTGTCCAAACCATGCTCAACGTCGCCTCCGGTGCCCCCAGCGGGTGCCAAACGTTTTTGACCTAATCTAAAAATGTGGGCCTGACAAACAGATTTCATCTTTGATTTCAAGGGCACATGAAATTCAAAGGAGGATGTGATTTGCCCTGAGGAACGAGGGGTAAAGCGCATCCGCAACCTGCCATTCAATTCAGGCGAGCGGAGCAGTGCTTACAAAAAACAGCATCGGGATCGTGCCCTTCGGCCATGCATTCCGGGCAGACCTGTGTGGAGACGATCTTCTTCTGCCCTGCAATTCCCAACTCAGCCGTGACGATCCCTGTCGGGACCGCAATGATGGCATAGCCCAGGATCATGATCACAGATGCCAGGGCCTGGCCCGGGTTTGTTTTGGGCGAGATATCTCCGTACCCGACGGTGGTCATGGTGACGATGGCCCAGTAGACACTCCGGGGAATGCTGGTAAACCCGTTTGGGGGCCCTTCAACCAGGTACATGAGGGAGCCGAAGATGATCACCAGGGTAAGAATGGTCAGCAGGAAGATCGTGATTTTCCTGCGGCTCGCCTGGAGTGCCCGTGTCAGAATGGAGGCCTCCCCGATATAGGTTGCCAGCTTGAACACCCGGAACACCCTTAGCACCCGCAGCACCCGTATGACGATGAGGTACTGGCTGCCGGGCACAAAAAGGCTGATATAGGTGGGTATAATGGCCAGAAGGTCCACCACACCGAGAAAGCTTACCGCATACCCCAGGGGCCTCTTCACACAGGAGAGCCGCAGAATGTATTCCGCGGTAAACAAGAGGGTAAACCCCCACTC
The DNA here is from genome assembly GCA_942491485.1 of Desulfolunaceae bacterium. GTDB lineage: Bacteria > Desulfobacterota > Desulfobacteria > Desulfobacterales > Desulfolunaceae > Desulfoluna. The sequence goes on from CALOAX010000002.1 coordinate 933,692, forward strand.
CATTCCGTGAAGATACAGTCCGTAGCGATCATGAAAGTCCGCCACGCTGTCCAGCATCACGACCATCACACTTGAAACAATGGCGATGATCAGGATGATATCAAACCATTTGCCGGCCTTTGTGTCCGCTTCAAAGATGATTTCATGAAGCCTGTGGCGAATACGCTGAAGCTCTGTTGGCCTGGATGTCATGGGCAAGTCTCCGTGGAGTCAGAAAGAAGGGTCACGTGCAGGCCTTTCATACAATAAAGGGGCGTGTCTCCGGCGTCCAGGGGATAATCCCCTGACCCCATATTGCAAATGCCCTCGCCCCTCGCTACTCGGGTCGAGAGCATTTGCAGAAATTTTCCTCTAAAAATAAACAAGGCGCGTTTGTCAAATTGAACCTTTTCAAATCAGGTAAAAATCGACTCCGGCGGCCCTGCCGGGGGACAAACGTTTGAAAAGTTTGATAAACAGATCTATAAAATGAGCCTTGAAAACTATCGCTTCAAAAGCGGATGTAATTTGACCCGAGGGACGAGGGGCAAAACGCATACGCTACCTGTTTTCAAGGAATTTTGCCTAATGTGGCTTCGCCACCCTTGCCCGCCGGAGGCAGCTTTTTGGAAGCTGAATGGGTACGTGCCGGGTTGATATCATAACAAGGCAATGGCTCCCGGGCCCCTGAAGAAGGGCCCGGGGATATTTCTTATTCTTCGCTCGACGTCGGAAGATTCACCTCCTGAAGATCGTCGCCAAGATGGATCCGTTCCGTGCTTCCGAGCACGCCTAAGGCCAGGGCCAGAATCGTCCAGGCGTGAACGGCGTGATACCCGCCACCGTAATGCTCCCCGAGCTCATGGATCTGGGCATGGCAATTGTGGCATCCGGTAATGCAGTAAGGTGCCTGGGTTCCCTTGATCTGCTTATCCTTTATCTTTCCGTACTCGAGCCGCTGCTCCTTGTATCCGGACTGCAGGAACCCCCCACCTCCGCCACAGCAGAAATTATTCGATTTATTGGGGGTCATGTCCACAAAATTATCTTTCCCCACGCAGGACGTGACAACAAAGCGCATGTCATCGGCGGCCGCATCGCCAAAGGTCTTGCGGACAATCTGACAGGGATCCTGAAGGGTGAACTTGATCTTCAGCTCGTCGTTCCAGCTGGGATCGGGCTTAAGCTTTCCTTCGCGAATCCACTTGGCGTAAAGATTGTACATGGTCTCGACTTCAAAGTTGTGAGGAATTTTGAACTTATCCAGTCCTACCAGGACTGCAAAGGTGATGTGCCCTCACTCCGTATTGAGAAACGTTTTGCACCCCAGCTCATCACATTTTTGAGCGCTCCTTTCGGTCAGCTCCTTCCACCCTTTGTCATCGGCCATGAACAGGCAATAGTTCTCGGCGGCCCACCCGACGCTGCCGTACGTCCAGTCCACACCGGCAAGGTTCAGGATTTTCCACAAGGGCCCCATCTCTTCAGGCTCGATCATGGGCTCCCTGGAGTTCTGGTTAATAAAAAATTCCGCCCCCTCTTTGTCGATGGGGGCCTGAAGGTTCCGCTCCTCCCAAATGGGGTACTCCTCCTTGATCTCTTCAAGGAGGTCTTCCACCACAAACTCGAAATCTTCCTGTGAACACCCCATGGCGCTGTTGGTTGGCTTTGACAAGGCCATGTCGCAGGAGCCGAGAATCCCCTTGGGCATCTCATCACGGGGACGCAACCTCCGTGCGTTGAACACAAGCTGCGGGATGTTGATTTTCATGGGGCAGACATACATGCACCGGGTACACATGGTGCAAAACCAGGGCCAACGGCTCTCCTTGATCTCCTCGTCCATGCCCAGGGCAGCCATGCGCAGGAACTTGCGCGGGTCCATGTCGTCCATGTTTGTTGCCGGACAACCGGAGGCACACGCCCCGCAGGTCAGGCAGTCGTTGAGGTTCCCCCCGTCCGGGAGCAGCTTCATGACCATGTCTTTAAAGGCGCTCTTGCTTCCACTCTTCAGTTTGATTGGTTTGTCACTCATGGGTCACTGTCCTCCTCTTTCTGGTCTTCAGGGGGAATGTTGAAGGGAGAGCCCCGACAAAACGATGAGTCTTTCTCAGAAAACCGGGTGGTGGGTGAAACGCATCGGCAATGAAAGGAAGCACAGAGATGAGGCCGAATATAGCCTGGAAAATGCGAGTGTGGATGCTGTCGTGGTACCGGTTGTGTACGTGGTTGGCGGTACTCTGGGTTGAAGCCCCCATCTGTCAAAAGCACATAAGGTTCGTTAACTATACCAATCCCACCATGCACTGTAAATACGGAAGGTTCAGGCCCAGGAAGGCCCGAGATAACAACCGCAGACGCAGAGTTGCCCTCTACGGTTAACGCACGCCTCCGGCGGCAAGGAGTGACACCTTGAAAGCTGGTTTCGAATAAATGGGGACAGGCTCTTTATCCAATCCTTCAGATTCAGGCAGGATCGTCACCACCGTTGGTGGTGCCGTGGAGTTTTTTTTCACGCATTGCCAGATCTTTTTCCCACTTGCGCAGCATGTTCTCTTTTTCTTTAAACTCTTTTTCTCGCTGGAGAATTATCCCCTGCTGTTCAAGTAAGTTTTTTCTTTCCTTTGCAAGCTTAACAGTTGTATCGCTCAGGCGCTGGGCCTGCATCGTGTAAATCCCATTCTTTATTTTATTTCGAATTGTATCATTTTTAAGTGTATCCAGTATGGACATGTCGATACTTACACAGATGCTTTCAGTGGTCGAGATGACCGAGGCGGATCGACTGTCGATGTCCAGACAGCTCAGCTCACCAAAAACTTCTCCGGCCTTGTTAAACTTAGCAATATAAATATTGTTTTTGGTAACAGCGCAGGAGCCTTTTACGATCCAGAAAATCCAGCTGTCTAAATCACCTTCTCTGATGACTGTCTCACCGGGTTTGTACTGAACGAGCTTGGCAATCCGCTGCTGGTAATCACTCTCTTTTATCCCCAAAAGAAGCCGGATCTCATCCAACGTCAGCTCCTTGAGTACCTGGAACTTTTGAAGAAGCCTGATGGTCTCTTCCGTTATCAGATTTGTTTTAATTGACGTTCCCATAATAATTTTTTTTCTTTGCAATACACTTTCCGCAGTGCTGATCTCTTAAAAAGATGCACCCTTTGCAGCGCCAAAGTGACCTGCCAAGTTGCTTGACCATCCCCTCGGACGAGTATTATTAAATATATAAAAACAGTACAGACAGTCTCTGACTGCTTTTACCCACCGCGTGACATTGAAGTTGTGAGTGAGGGGCACACGGACCAGTCCCTGAGCCCCACCTATGCCAGGACAGACCAGATGTCAAGGAACATCAGACATTGCCCCCTTAGCCGTTGTGGTCGAACAGCGCAACGTGCCTCCGCCAAGAGAACAACCTGTAAATACGAATGATCCAGACCAGGCAAAGCCCAAACAACAGATGGTCCATATCAATGTTGCATACCCATATCCCCATGACTGTATCTATGGATACCGGGTGTTTATTAAGAGGCGTATCTGTCCAGAATGAGGCCGTAGAGCTTTTCCGTTTTTTCCCGGTTGCAGGACTCCACGATGGCGTACTCACCGCCGTCATCACACACCCTTAAAATGGTGTCCTCAACAAAGGAAGTGCCCGACGATCTGCGCCGCTGAACCGTGTCTATCCGATACGTTGCCGCCCCGCTGATATCCACGACGTCCTCGATGGCGTTGACATAGAGATTTTTGATAAACACTATTTTTCCGGCTGTGATGCGTACGCCCTTTCTGTAGGAAGCCCTCTGGACGGCGATGAAAAGCAAAAAAGGCCAGAAAAGGTAAAGCGCGTACTTAAAATATGGCGGAGCCTCGTTTATTCTCCCGTTCACGACCAACATCGTGCTCAAAACAAAGAACAGCAACGAAACCCCCACAGGCAAGAGCATGTAGGGCCAGGCCTCCCGGATAATGATGGCATCCTCGTCCGGGTAATAAATGAAGGAATCTGATTTGGACCGAGCCCCGATAAATGCAGCTTTTTTCTCAAACGTCATGATCGCTCCCCTTTCTTTTCGGATGAATCAAAGACAAAACGAGCACAAGCTGAATAATTGAGATCACATGACACACCTACGTATGAATCGATGAAAACTGACACGGTATGGTTTCGACCGCATTGGGTGCCATACCGTTATCATGCACGGGTGCTTAACACCCCAGTGACTCCAAATCGGTTGATAGAATCCCTTCTGGCCCCAATGGGGTTTGAGCGTGCGCGGTGAAGCCTTTGTAGGTTTGGACCGTTCCCTCAACCAGTGATACCTCCCACACGTTTCCATAATCCTGGTTCAAGGCGATATAGATCTTCTGGGTCTGGGGAAGAAAGACCATGGAACACAAGGTTACACAATCCGGGTCCTGGCACACGGCCCTTTTTAAAAGCTCAAAGCCTTTGTCGACACTAAAGGAGTCTCTGTTGTTCAACATATAGTCATGGGCTGTTTTGTATCTGTCTGCCCCGACGCCGACAGCGTCACCGTAAGGCTTGCCGACCATGCTGTAATTTGAAAAGTTGGACATCACCATAAAGCCATCGCTCATCTCGGTGATGAAATCCTCTTTGTTGTCTGTCTCAGAAACAATGGCATGGCCACTTGCATCGGCAAACAAGTTATGAACCGAAGGCCCGATGTATTGAACCGATCGTCTCCCTTCGATAAATTGCCGCACCTGGCCCACATTGGAACAGGTGGCTATCTCATCATACTGATCGCTTATATGGATTTCATTGTCCTTCAGCGCCTCAAAGCCCTCACTGTAGGGCTCGATTTCCTGACACGAACAAAAGAGCCCCTGATCATTCATTCCGCAGGTCTTTGCGAAATAGTTCTTGAATTTGGGCTTATCAATGGTGTGCTCAAACAAAAAAGACAAATGAAAGACATTCATGCCTGAATGGGATTCGATCAAAAACTTAAGAGGAACGGAAAAGTAGTCAAAATTCATGCCGTACATAACCTGGTTGCCATACAAGGCAAAACTGGTGCAGGCAAAAACCGATGAAGCGCAGCAAAAAACAAACAGCAGTAAAAGAATACCTATTTTTAACCCCATAACACTTCCCTTACTTTGTGTTCACGTAACTATTCAGCCCAACAAAAAGGCCTCCGACGGCAAGGTGTGCCACCTTGAAAGCTGGTTGCGGATGCGTTTTACCCCTCGTTCCTCGGGTCAAATCACATCCGCCTTTGAATCGGGAACTACCAGGTATCATGTTTTAAGACATGTTTATCAAACTTTTCAAAAGCTTGGCCCCCGACAGGGCCACCGGAGGCACCAGCTGAAGATGGGGGCACCTTGAAACCCTATGGCGAATGCGTAGAGGACGGCATGATGCAATCGTTTTTGAGGTATTCGCGTGGCGGGTCAGGTATCACGACCGTTCTTGAGATGAGACCTGCTTCATGATTGTGTAACGACAGCTCCTCAATGTCGTCTTCCCCGGCTGTCCGGGTTGCCTGAAGTGTCAGGGAAGCCTTTATGGTGCTTTTCATGGTGGTGTTGGCGGATCGAGTGGGGATCCATGTGTGCAAGATGACACCGATTGAAGCCTCTTTTGACGGTTGACTATCACCGAAATAACTCCGCAGCAAGGGTGGCGAAGCCACTAATCTGGGCTTTTGGCATATGAGGGCAAGTCAGAGTCTATGCCATGCCAGGGTTGTGCGGAGGAGACCCACACATTCATGGTTGGCTTAAACACCCCTGGGTCATCCAGACTCCCTACTTTCAAAACGACAGAGCCTGCAAACATCTCGCTCTCGCCATACAGCGGAGTGCCGCATTGCCCACAGAAAAACCGTGTAACCTGAGTTCCAACGTCAGACATTGAACTGTAAGACTTCGGTTCACAGTCAGTCGTTATCGTAAGGGTCGCTTCCGGAACATACATGGCGCTGTTTGGTGAACCACCTGTAATGAATTGACAATCCCGGCAATGACAAAAGTAAGAGGTGACTGGGCCGCCACTCACTTCGTATCGTATTGCGCCACATAAACACCCTCCGACCAATGTCGTCATCTCTTCTCCCCCTGTTCATCATGTATCAGGTAGTGGCAGGGTCAACTGTCCGGCAGCACACTGTTGTATGGGCCGACGCAAATATAAAAGCGATGCCTCCGGCGGCAAGGTGAGCCACCTTGAAAGCTTATTGCCGTAGCGCTTTAACCCTCGTTCCTCGGGTCAAAACACAGCGGCATTCCTGCGAAACTTGGTAACTACTCAGCGATGCCTCCGGCGGGTCGCTTTTTGAAATGAGCCCCGAAAACATTCCGCTTGAATCCCCTTTTGCCGCTTAGCTCCGTTGGGGCTAAGCGGCAAAAGGGGATGCGTTCTCGTTACGTCGAATACAATCGGTAAACCAACGCCTTCGTATGAGTCGAAATCGACCTCAAAACCTGTTTGTCAAACCCAGCTCATCAAATTGGCAAAAGTTTGGCCGCCGGAGGCGACGTTGTGCTGATTAAGCTGACGGTTTTAATCTCTCTTCGCGGTCGAAACTCGATAAAGCCGAGTTCAATGGCCCTTGCTGATCCTGTCAGAAAATTATCTTGGCAGATACCCACTGTTTTTAATGCGTCCGAAGGTGACAGCTCCTTTGAAACCGTGCAATGGGGAAGCCAATGCCCCGGTTCGTAGCAAGTGCGGGGTTGAAAGCCGAAGCTCTGCAGCTGTTGATACAACGCTTTTTGCACGTCAATCAATGCTGCATTGACAATGGGGGCCAGAAACACCGTGTGTGTGGGCCCTGGGATAAGCCCATAGGCAGGAAAGTCCACTTCAAAGGGGGGCAACCGGCTTGCAAATATTTCGAGGATCCCTGAAACGTCCTCTTCATCGACAGAATCCAAAACGGCAAGGCTGATATGGGGCTTGCTGCCAATTGTCTGCATAATGGAAGGCACATCAAACGCCTCAAGCCTTTTCCACAGCTCTGTGACCCTTGATTCAAACCCCTCATCGAAATAAAGCTCTATTGAATAGCCCATATTACGCCTGTGTTTACCATTCGAATGGCACCGGGGTTGCTGAACGCGGTTGATACAGCGGATGTGCGGGTTCTCCGGTTTTATTCTGCTTAAGGCACGTCATCTCAGGGAGCATCCCCATCACGTCAGAAGACCTGTTTCTGAACCCCCCATCGTTGCCCCAGGCCCCGACGATTACCCCTGCATTTTGTGCCAATGTTTGCAACCAGGAATCATTTTCGGCACCCACCGGGTCACTTGCAGATAACATGACCTTGGGCACGGTAGCTCTGAACGCAAAAAGGTTGGTCATACACAACCCGCCATAGCCCCAATCGCTGGCATAATTAATGCATCTCCTGATTGTCGGGTCGTCTTCTGTTTCATTGGCTGTGGATGGATTCAGGCCAATAAACATCGCATAAGGTTTCGTTTCATCCCATAATCTCCAAAGAGCATATCGGTAGGTTCTGCAGTCCGAAAATGTTGCATCTTTCTTCATCTAATACTCCACGTCATATACCAGGATTCTAAACCATTAAAATCCGCAACTATTCAGCTATGCCTCCGGCGGGTCGCTTTTTGAAAAAAGCTCCGCAAAAACTTTCCGGTTGCACCCCCTTTTGCCGCTTAGCCCCAACGGGGCTAAGCGGCAAAAGGGGGTGTTTGCTCGTTAGGTCGAACACAGTCGGTAAACCAATACCTGCGAATGAACCGAAATCAACCTCAAAACCTGTTTATCAAACGTTTCAAAAGTTTGGCCGCCGGCAGGGCCGCCGGAGGCAATATTGAGCTGAATAGTCACTAAAATCCACACATTCTAATCGGGATATTTCACAATAACCATCAGAAATAACGTGTTGTTGCTTTGATCCAAATTGTTTTCTCATGAAATATCCGGGCTAAAGCGCTGACGTATCGGCCAAATTCATACCGATGAGAATCAAAACAAAGCCAGAGAGCTGGATCAAAAAAGGTTTCTTTGCAACACGCCAATAACACACAGTAAAAATAATACATACTGGATTGATGAAAAAACAGGCCAGCCCCCAGAAGAGCCCCTGCCTGAACGCCTCTATCAAAAGCAGGAATCCGCCAATAATAAAGAGAATGAGCCCTATCATGGTAATGGTGACTGTCATGGCTTGATTCTTCTGGTAAATGATGTGTTAGATTTATGAAAGCGATTCAACCCGGAAAAGCAGCCTCCGGCGGCAAGGTGTGTCACCTTGACAGCGGGTAACGAACCCGTCTCCCCCCTCGACAGTCACGCATGTAACCGCCGGGTGAAGACAAGCCCTCTATTGGTCCCAAAAACAACGACGGCTGAAAAACAGCGCAAAAGCGACTGAAAGTTCCAACACAGCCAATGCCATGAGCCCCACCTTATTCCCATGGGCAAGCGCGGACAGACACTGCCCCAGTGCTACCATGGAAAACAAAAAGATGAAAAACCGTTTCCGGTAAAACTGCCACAACATGGGCTCTGTCAACGCCTTGATCCGATCTATGTTTTTCTTACCTATAGCGCAGAACAGATACCTTGCCTTGAGCTTTCCGATCACAACGCCACAGGCAACAGCCATCAGGGTGACGACTTCATCAGCCCCGCTTTTCAGTGCCTCTATGAATAAGGCACTGCTTTTAGCAATTAAAACAACAACGCCTGTGTACCAGACCAGTGCGGCCAATTTGATCAGAGTATTTGAGCTGGCACTTAACATATGACCTCATATATCCGATAGGTATAAGCCACCGACACATGTTTAATCGTTTATTTTTTCATAAAATCGATAGTACCTATTCCGTTCCGAAAAACAGCCTCCGGCAGCATGGGTGGCGAAGCCACATTGGGCAACACACCTTAAAAACAGGTCGCTGCGTATTCCTCAGGATCCATCCACTGAAACAGTACTATTATCCGAGTTGTTTATAAAAGTTAACTCGTTTAATTCGGCCGTCAGCAAAAGACTCTATCTCAATAGTGTATTGAGCAATATTCGCGTAATCTATATTCATATAGGGACAGGCTCTTTATGCACTTATAATGTCAGGTGGATTGTAAAGGTTGGATTTCGGTTTTTGAAACACAGGATGTGTTCTTTTAACCATCTCACAGATGACTGTGGGGCATCCAGTTCATATTTCATATGGGGACAGGCTCTTTATACATCAGACTGACCCTTCAACGCAGCCAAGGACATTTTCACTCACCACGACTGGACAAGCCGACTAAATCGACACTTGAATTGCATAAAAAGGAACAGACTACGCACGTCACCAGCAGGTATCTGATCTCAAATCCAAACTATCGGGGGTATGGGGTGAGCATTTCAGGTTTGCGACAACCGTTTTAGGGAGAACATCCCTTCAATCCCTTTCACGGCCTTTGGTATTTTGTCCCTTTTGCATTGAAAAAGATCCTTAAAGGTCTCATACGTTGTTTCTACAAAAGCCCTGGACCCGATGATCCCAGAGTCCGTAAAATATCGGGTTCTGTATCTGAACCGCCTTTGCCGGGTAAGCTCGAAACCATCTGCGGTCTCTTCGTCGAGAACCTTCTTCGAGAGTCTCGCACGGCCCCTCTTCTCAATGGCCCCCACATGGTAGAGAAACTCCCGGTATTTCCTGAATCGCGTGGCAGGGTCATCCAATCCAAAGTCCGACAACCCCAAATCCAGGGAAAGAAAGCCGTCTTTGTTTCCTGTCTGGGCATGGTACCCGATGGAACACCAGCGATAATCTTCCGGCCGTTTCACGATCCCGGCACGCACCGCATTCAAATCGATATACGCAAGGCAATTGATCAGCGTGTTGCCCTGCTGAACGATAACGCTCTTGAAGCGCTCTCCCCAGAGGGTCCCTTTTCGCTTCTTTCGTTTGTTATAGAAATTTGAAAAGGTCTGCTTAATGTCCTTCATATACGCTGACAGACTGGAAAACCGCTCCCGATAATCACCCAGGCGCCCTTCTGGAAACTCCGCCTCCTCGCCATAAAGCAGTTGAAACCGACGCCGCACCTCCTCATCCGAAACCATCACTCCGGGACTCACCTCCAGCAGCAGGTGAAAATGATTACTCATAATCGCGTACCCAAGCACATCCACGGCATAAACGCATGAAAATCGCTGAATGATACGCACCAGCTCGTCTTTCTCGGTCTTTTTAAATGGAAGCCCATCCAATGCCGTTCTACTGATCACATGATACGCGGCCTTTTGCCCCGAATCCGTGACGACCATACGGGACACTCGTGGCATAGCACCCTCCTCCCTGGTCTCTCTAAAATGTCATGTGGGTTGATAAGATTGGATTTCGGTATAATTAAAGAAAGATAGGTTTCTTTGAACTATCGCACAAAGGGCTGTGGAGCGTCCAGGATAAAGAGCCTGTCCCCTGTTACGATCTGTCAAAAATTCCGTATCTTGTCAGCACCCCGTTGCCACCGGAAGCCCAAAAGGGGTCCGACCCGGAGAGATGGACAATAAAAATCCCAAAAAAAAGAGTGGATGAGATCTTATTCGCCCATGGTGCCCGCAGCAATGGGCACTCTTACGCCGTGGAGAAGCGAGACGGCGTCCTTGTCGTAGACACCGGAAACGCAGCCATGGGCATCGATGCCTTCAGGCTGGCCCTCAATCGAGAGCTGGGCTGGAACACCTTAAGGTCGAACGATTTTAAAATTCGGCAAAAGGGGAGATATCTCGTTTTTTCCGGAAAAGGCTTTGGGCATCTCGTGGGTCTCTGCCAGGAAGGGGCGGAGACGTTAGCTGAATCAGGTTGGCGTTATAGCAGGATCCTTGCTCTTTTTTATCCCGGTACCGCCCTTGTCAACAAGGATCGTTAACCAGGGAAAAGGTCGGTTAATCGTCATATAGGTGATATTCATAGTTGATATTTTCATATTTCCTATTCCTATGGGGACAGGCTCTTTATACATCACACTGAACCGTCAACCCAGCCTAAGGCATTTTCACTCACCACGACCGGACAATCCGACCAAATCGCCAATTGAATTGCATAAAATGGAAGGCCATCCAATGCCGTTCTGCTGATCACATCATACGCGGCCTTTTGACCCGAATCCGTAACGACCATACGGGACACTCGTGACATAGCACCCTCCTGTCACTCCGTGACGACAGGTCCCTATCAGTGGTCCACGATCACACCAACGTTGCCAAGCCCCTCAACAACATCGTCAATGATGTCATCAAACTTAATGTAATACCTGATCAGCTTACGCCCTCTTGTCATAAAATCTGGTTTTAGGGATAGTAATTCCCGTGCGGCCTCTTCCCCTTCTTTAATCCGGCCCAGTTGGCCAAGTGTCGCGGCGCGGGCCAGTGGCACCCAGAAATTCTCGACAATCGTCAAGTTCATGATTTGGGTATATGCCGATTCGTACTCTTTCAGGCGGAAATGGTTCAGCCAAAAGGCATAATACACAAAATTATGATTGTAAGGATTAAGGCGTAACGCTTTTTGTAACAGCGTTATCCCGCGCTCCCACTCCCCAAGCAACGTCAGGATGTAGCCGATTGCATCCATATAGAACAGGGAGGCCGGATTCAGAGCAAGGGCCCGTTCTGCCTCTGTTTTTGCGGCGGAAATTTCATCACAGAACATGCGAATGAACGAGAGGATCACCCTAGCCCGCTGATCATCGGGATTCATGATGACCGCTTTGACAGAATAAGAAAGGGCCTTTTCAAGGGTCATATCGGTATCAAAGAATTCATGGACGATACTGTCTGCGTGAAGACGGCCCATCAGCGCCCAAATCTGACCACACTCAGGCTCATTTTCCGAAGCTTTCGTTACCGCCTCAAGGGCATTTATATAGGTCTCCGCATTAAAAAACCGGTCGTACTCATAATATCTCAATATGGCGTCATATGTGGTCGATTCACCCGGTGGTTTAACCTTTAATTCCCTGGCCATTGTTCTGGATATGCCCCCATGCTCGCCCGCGATGGCAAGGGCTATTTTTTCGGTGAGCTCTTCCTGGGAAGCGATGATTTGTGACGGTTCAAGGGTTGTATTTTGTGTGTCTCCGAAAATTTGCACGTTATTTAAGGCGTCTATTAAGTGGACGTTTACAGTAATTCTCGTTTTTTCTCTTCGAACACTCCCTTCAACGACAAAACGGGCAGGAAAATCTGAAACAGCTTTGGTTTCTCCTTCCGGTTCGTACATCACCACCCTGATATCCTGATAACGTGACAGGGCAATGGATAATTCAACAGAAAGGCCAAATCGAAAATAGTCGATCTCTGAATCATCTGCCAGGTTTTTGAAGGGTTTAACCAACACCGTTGGCCACGGATCTATAGTTGACGTTTCAGGTTTAACCCTGCTCTCTTTCGGTGTGAGAGCATTCGGTCTTCCGTGTCTCAAAAATACAGGGACATAGGTTCCCTTGGGAATATCAATCCGTAACAGATCATTGCGACCTTCTGTCAAATAATACCGCTCGAGTGCGCGGCGGAGTTTGTTGGCGTGGATGCTTACGATGGGATCGGTGTTCTGATCAAAGTCATGATTTCGTCCGAATATCTGGGTAGCAATCGTGTAGCCTTTTATTTGATCGGATTCTCCGGCTGCAACCCGTTGAAGTACAAAATCAAACAACTTCCGCTGAGATTCTGTCGCATGAAATTCATTACTGACAACAATACGCTGATGCTGCAGTGCAATTTCTTCTGTTGTAAACCCGGATATCATGTGATCAGTGGTTGGTTTTATTTCATTCATAACAAGCACACCCAAGAAAAAGAGACTCTGAATATTTCGTTTAAAATAAGCATCTTAAAAGACAATCATATACATTAACTACCCTATAATAGGGTAAATAACAACAACAATCAGCTATAAGAGTAAAACGTGCGAATGCGACTGTTCAACCGATTGTTTTACTTTCTTCTGTTCATCCAACCCGGATATCTCATGAAAAAACGATCAGGCCAATAAAAGGAACCATTGCGTTGGAAAGCACCAATCACCCGGACTTATTGTTTGTTACCAAGCATCTGTCAATGCACAGAGACATCCTGCAAAAGCGTTATCTGACGAGCAAAAAGCTCCAGAGTATCTGTGAAGACTACCGAAGGTGTCATGATGCATTAGCTTTCTGGATGAATCCGGACAATAAAAATTCCGTTAAACTGCAAGCGGAATATTCGGGGCTTCTTTTAGAGCTTGAGGCTGAAATCATGGAGATACTGAATGAGAAATCATAATGGGGATGCCTGTGTTTTAGTTGAGTATCGCGTGACGGTTTCCATCATTACATCAGCCAATGAAAAATCAGCCAAACTAAGGAGAACGTTTGAATGACTATCATAAAAACAGGTAGGAAATTATACTACCGGTTTGTGCTCACCTGGGTTGTTTGTTGAGTTATTGTCAAATCTGGTGTACGGGGTCTAAGCAGCATTCTCCGCTGACTGATTCGTCACTTTGACTCCGTCTTTGAATTTGATGTTGTTTACCACCAATGTCAGCAGACGAAAACCTTGGATTCGTCTCCATCGTTTCTGGGCTGACTCCAACAATTTAAAAACCATCGACAGTGTAGTCTCTCTTGATCCACAGTTTCGTGTTCGGTTCGTTCGCAACCGAACCGTAGCAAATGTCGATTCAATTGGGTTGGTTGTTCGTATGTGGACCCAGTGTTCCGCAGGAAAATCGTAAAATGCCAGAAGTTCCTTCCTGCTTTTCTTCAGGCATTTCATTGCGCTCGGATATTTGGGCTCAAATCGAAACAATGCCTCGTCGAATGCCTTTTGAGCGTCCTTACGAGTCTCTGCCATCCAAATTTCATGAAGGGCAGCTTTGATTTTTGGCTGAATGGTCTTCGGTACCTTGTTCAATACGTTGGCTGTCTTGTGCACCCAGCAGCGTTGATGTTTTGTGCCGGGATAGCATTTGGAAAGGGCCTTCCAGAATCCAAGAGCACCATCACCCACGGCCAACTTCGGGTCTTCGGTTAAACCACGAGAACGCAGGCCTGCGAGCAATTCATACCAACTGGCCTCCGACTCCCGAAAACCGTCTTCAACGGCCACCAGTTCTTTTATGCCATGCTCGGTGACGCCAACAATAACAAGAAGGCACAGGCGATTGTCCATCCGGACATTGCTGTAAACACCATCGGCCCACCAATATACGTACTTACTCTGACTCAGGTCTCGCCGGCACCAGCAGTGGTGTTCTTCAATCCACTGGCTTTTCAAACGACTAATGGTATTCGCGGATAATCCTTTCGCCTGTTCTCCCAGTAGCGCTGACAGAGCTTCCTGGCTGTCACCCGTAGAGATACCTTTCAGATAGAGCCACGGCAAAAGCTCTGTTATGCTGGCGGCCCGCTTGAGGTAAGGTGGCAGCAGGCCACTATTAAATTTGATACCTGAACCACTTCGATCACGCACTTTGGGTACGCGAACCTCAATGTCTCCAATACCGGTCTGAATTGTCCGATGGGGGAGGTAACCGTTCCTGACTACCGCCTTTCGCCCGTCATCCAGTCGTATGTTTGAACTCTTCTCAAGCATAGAGTGAAGTTCAGCCTCAACGGCTTCGGCTATGAGCTTCCTGGCACCTTGGCGGAGCATTTCTGTTAAGGGGTCAGTTACGTTTTCTTCTGGTTGTGAAACAGCTTTCAGGGTAGGTTGACTCATGGCGTATTTCCTCCTGTTGGTTGGATTCTTTGCGGGAATCAATCAACAGGATACGCCATTATCCCCATATGCTGTACACCAGAAATGACTATAGCTCTTGTTTGTTTCTTATTCCTGTTAACGGGAACCTTGTCCGTCTATGCCATAGAGCTCGGTCACTATTCACCGGGCCTGATGAATATACGCGAATTTACCCAGCCAGATACCGGCAATTACCTGTTGGTATACAACCTGTACTACACAACCGACACCCTGAAGGATAAACATGGCAAGACCATCACCTCAATTCCGGTTGGCCTTGGCGCCATAAACCTTGATGTGGATGTGGACTCCTGGGTGACGGTGCCGACCTGGGTCCATGTGACTGAAAAGAAAATACTCGGGGGGAACTATGCTTTTTTAATCTCACAGCCCTTTGGAAACACAAATTTCCAGGCGGCACTTGAGCTTGCCAGGTTTCCAAACATCGGTAACACGTTCGATGAATCCAGCTACGGCTTTGGGGATACATATACCCGACCGCTCTGGCTCAGCTGGAATTTCGGGCAGGTGGATGTCGGCGCATCGTATGGACTCTACATTCCGATTGGCAAATATGATGCAGGGGCCTCAGACAATGTGGGACTCGGGATGTGGAGCCATGAATTCATGGTGAACGGGATCTGCTATCTTGACGAAAAAAAAGGGACGGCCCTTGCAATGAACGGAACATATGAAATTCATCATAAAAAGGAAGATGTGGATATCACGCCGGGATCGCATGTCACCCTTAACTATGGCATCAGCCAGTACCTGCCCGTCAATGACACACTCCTCTCAGAGATAGGCATCGCCGGTTTTGGCCAGTGGCAGGTAACAAAAGACAGGGGGGCGGATGCGACGGATAAAGATGTCAAAGACCAGGTATACGGCCTGGGGCTTCAAGGAGGTCTAACCCATCTTCCGCTAAACGGCCAGTTGACCTTTAAATGGATGCGGGAATTTGAAGCAAAAGACCGGTTTGAGGGTGATTTTTATACGCTCACAGCAACGGTACCGTTTTGACACCCCATGAATTTAGATAGTTAAAGGGACGGTTCAGTTCAACATTGACCCCGACGGCACTCGTCTTAACCCGAATCGTTTTCGGGGCTCGTGTCAAAAAATGAGCCGCCGAAGGCACTGCTCACCAGTTATCACATGTTGTTGTTCATTAAGGAGAGAGAGCATGATAGGCAAAAAAACAATTTACATCATGGTCGTTGCATCAATCGCCCTGTTGGTTGGATGTTCAACGGGGGCAATGAACGCCCCCAGCCCGAGATACTCTGCAGATGTACCGGACGCCCTTCTTACCCCGGACAAGGTAAAGACCGACCTCCTTGGGAACCTCGAATTTTTCGATGGCATGCCCAACGAATCGACGGTCAACAAAGCCTATGATTTTCTCGATCTGTCCCGGGGAGTAGAGGCGTTTCTGAACGGCATGCCGGCAGCCTCCCTGTATGCCATGCTTGAGGGCCTCAAAGACGCAGGATTAAAACCGGGTGACCTGGCGATTTTCGAAGACTTGCTGGATGCCCGCGGCCTATTATTGACAGCCCAATCAACGACCCCGTATGCCTTTGCAGAGATTGATTTAAAGAATGGCCCTGTTGTCGTAGAAATCCCCGGGCCTGTCCTGGGGACCCTTGACGATGCATTTTTCCGTTTCGTCAGTGACGTTGGCCTGACGGGCCCCGACCGGGGCAAGGGCGGTAAATATCTGTTTATAGGTCCAGACTACAAAGGGGAGATACCTGAAGGCTACTTTGTCGCAAAATCCACCACCTACCGACACTGGCTCCTCATGCGTGTTTTTGTGAAAAACGGAGACGTGAAGGCATCCACAAGGGGTCTTAAAGAGGGATTTCGTGCCTATCCCCTCGCACAAGCGAACAAGCCACCCAAGCAAAAAGTCTACGACCTTTCCGGCAAGCAGTTCAATACGATCCATGCCAACAACGAACTGTTCTATGAAGAGCTTAACGCGGTTATTCAGTATGAGCCTGCGGATGCATTTAACCCGGAGCTTGTTGGACTCTTTGCCTCCATCGGCATTAAAAAAGGAGAAGCATTTGCACCGGATGCTCGCATGAAGAGAATCCTGAGGGATGCCGCTGCCATCGGCAACGCCTCGGCACGAGCCCTTGTTTTCAGGCCGCGCAATACGGCTGCCTATTTCTATCCGGATCGTCAGTGGTACACCTCCTTTGCTGGTGGCCATGACTTCATGAACAACGGTGAGCTGGTTCTCGATGACCGCATCATGTTTCACTATGCCGCTACCGGTATCACGCCAGCCATGGCAACGCCGAAAGTGGGAACAGGGTCATCCTATGCGTTTACCCCCCATGACGCCAAGGGCAATTACCTGGATGGTGGAAAGACATACAAAGTAACGCTGCCCGCACCGATTCCTGTCAATAATTTCTGGTCGTTTATGGTCTATTCGGGCCAGCATCGATCGATGCTTGAAACCGACCAAAAGTCAGCCGGCATAGACAGCACCATGCCACCCGTCAAACCCAATCAGGACGGGTCGTATACGGTCTGGTTTGGCCCTGAAGCCCCAGAAGGTCATGAGGGCAACTGGATTCAAACCGTGCCCGGTAAAAGCTACAATGTCCTCCTGCGACTCTATGGCCCACTGGAACCTTGGTTCGACAAGACGTGGAAGCCGGGCGACTTAGAAGAGATGACAAACTAAATTCGTAACTATTCAGCTTGCGCCTCCGGCGGCCCTGATGGGGGCCAAACCCTTGAAAAGTCTTATAAACAGGTCTTTATCTATACTATCGGATACCCATCGAACCAAAGGCGGATGTGATTTGCCCCGAGGAACGAGGGGCAATGCGCATCCGCAACCTGCTTTCAAGGTGGCACACCTTGCCGCCGGAGGCTGTTTGTCATCAGCTGAATAGTTACCTAAATTCCAAAGGAAAACAAACATGTGCATATCAAAAAAGACAGGCCGCCCTATCACCGCAACAGCACTCGTTGTCGGCTGCATACTGATGATTGTAAGCGCTGCCACTGCCGATGATGCAGTTAAAGTAAATGTAGATAATTTTGTCCGCGCAGAGACAGCAGCACAGATAGACAGAGGGTTGAAACAGACCCAGGGCATAAACAAGTGGGCCCATAATTACGAACCCATTCCACTTGATGGACAAAATGTTGTTCGCATGAACCGCGATACCCTCTACAGCTATGCCGTTGTTGACATCAGTATGGGGGCGACCCTCACACTTCCAGACTCAGGCAAGCGGTATATGTCGGTTATGGTGATCAATGAAGACCATTATATGAAAAGAGTCTTTCACAAGAAAGGAACCTACAAGCTTACACAGGAAGAATTTGACACACCTTATGTGATTGTCACAGCGCGTACGCTGGCCAACGCAAATGATCCCGGGGACATAAAAAAAGCAAATGCACTGCAAGACAAGCTATTGATTCAAGCCGTATCGTCAACCCCATACACCCATCCAAACTACGACAAAGCAAGTTACGATGCGACCTTCAAAGCGCTTGTGGACCTAAGTACAGGATTACCAGACACCAAAAACACATTTGGAGACAAAGATGAGGTCACCGAGACGCGCCATCTGATAGGCACTGCGTATGGTTATGGCGGTTTGCCGGAGCATGAGGCGTTTTACATTATTCGAAGTGAGCCCCATCAAGCAGATGATTTTCAATTCACCGTCAAGAATGTTCCTGTAGATGGGTTCTGGTCCATCAGCATCTACAATAAAGATGGGTTTTTCGAGAAAAACAAGTTCAACTCATACAGCCTCAATAACCTCACAGCCGAACCCAACAACGATGGCTCCATCACGATCAACTTCGGTACAGACCCTGAGGGTAAAAAGAATTTCCTCTATGTTATGGATGGCTGGAACTATGCGATACGACTCTATCAGCCGCGCAAAGAGTTTTTAGATGGCAAATGGGCCTTTCCGGCCATCCAGCCTATAAAATAACGACCAGGCATAAACAGATTCCGGGTGGCAAAACCGTGACACGTGTTGGTTTGTTGCCCCGAATCGAAACGAAACGGGTGCCAACCGAAAGTTCGATTAAATCCATCAATTCATGACGATACATGGTGTACCAATGATCAAACCGATAAAGATCCTTGTGCTGGCGTGTGTTCTCACGATGGCAGGATGTGTGATTACGTCTCCACAAAAAATTCCTGTCGACGTTCCGGAAATCCACCCCGGAATTGCAACCGGCTACCTTAAACCCGAGATGCTTCCCAACAGCCTGGCAATGATTCCGCCACCGCCAGCTGATGGATCGGCTGCCCTTGCACTCGATGAAGAGGTCAGTAAAAAAAGCCGGGCATTGCAGGACACGTCGCGTTGGGAACTTGCAATACAGGACGCGGATTTGAGCTTTCCGGAAGCCGCCGGAACCTTTTCCTGTGCCTTAGGTATTCCAATCACAGAAAAGGAGACACCTCATCTTTACATGCTTTTGCGGCGTTCCTTAGCCGATGCCGGTTTGTCGACCTACACCGCCAAGAACCACTACCAGAGACACCGCCCGTTTATGGTAAACGCCAGGGCTGTCTGTACCCCATCCGATGAGGAGGGGTTAAGAAAAGACGGGTCCTACCCTTCCGGCCATACAGCTATCGGGTGGGCATGGGCGCTTATCCTTACAGAGATTGCCCCGGACAGGGCAGATGTAATCCTTGCAAGGGGCCGGGTCTTTGGTGAAAGCCGGATTGTATGCAACGCTCATTGGCACAGCGATGTGGCTGAAGGACGTTTCATGGGGGCTGCCACTGTGGCGCGACTCCATGCCGACCCTGTGTTCTGCGCAGAACTAAATGCTGCCAAAGATGAATACACAGCGTCCATGGCCAAAGGTCTGAAGCCTTCCCGGGATTGCGATGCAGAAGCTGAAGCATTATCCGTTTCTTTCCATTGAGACCACGTCTGAGTGAAAAGCTATCGTAACTATTCAGCACATGAAAAACGGCCTCCGGCGGCA
Source organism: Desulfolunaceae bacterium (assembly GCA_942491485.1). GTDB lineage: Bacteria > Desulfobacterota > Desulfobacteria > Desulfobacterales > Desulfolunaceae > Desulfoluna. The sequence goes on from CALOAX010000002.1 coordinate 953,413, forward strand.
AGGTGTGCCACCTTGAAAGCAGGTTGCGAATGAGCTTTGCCCCTCGTTCCTCGGGGCAAATCGCATCCGCCTTTCGTTGGGTGTGAATCTGGAATGATGTATTAAAGCCTGTTTGTCAAACTTTTCAAAAGCTTGGCCCCGGAAGGGCCGCCGGAGGCGTAGGCTGACTCAAACACGTATGGAGAATAAAAGAATGAAAAGAGTCATAACAGCACTACTGCTACTGACTGTCTGCATGTGCAGCAACACCTATGCAGAGCAAAAGGGTGGGTTCGGAGTCGGGGTCATCTTGGGAGAACCCACCGGCCTGAGCCTAAAAAAATGGATTGGAGACGACAATGCCATCGATGCCGGCATCGCATGGTCGTTTTCCGGGGACAACTCATTCCACCTGCACGCGGACTACCTTGTCCACAACTTCGAGTTGGTCTCCCCCACCGAAGCACCGGGTCAACTTCCCGTCTACTTTGGAATTGGAGCCCGGGTGAAGTTCGAGGACAATGATGATGACACATTTGGTCTTCGAGTGCCCATCGGGATTTCCTATATACCGACCGGAGCCCCCATCGACTTCTTTGCGGAGATTGTCCCCGTCCTTGACCTGATACCGGACTCTGATTTCGACATGAACGCGGCCATCGGGGCGAGATTCTATTTCTAACCGGTCTCCTGCTATTTTGGCCATCGCCCTGCATTGATACTACTTCTGAGTGACAAGGGTTGACGCTATGGCAAATAGGGATCCTATAAATAAAAAAATGTACAATTGTGGTCTTGAGGCCGTCGTGATTTGACTCGAGGAACGAGAGGCAAAGCGCAGCAATAACCCGCTTTCAAGGTGGCTCACCTTGCCGCCGGAGGCATCGCTTTTTGTGCATTTATTTTTACTTATTTAAATCGGAAAACAACATGCTTAAAACGAAATTTTTTACTTTTTGTGTAATAGCCGCTTGTGTGTTGATCTCTCCCGAACTGACCCAAGCATACGAAGGTGACGGTGTTGTTGAATCCGAAGAAACCAGTGATGAGGAATTGAGAAAGGCTTCTCAGAACCCCATGGCGGATTTGATCAGTATCCCGATCCAGAACAATACCAATTTCAAATACGGCCCACTGGAAAAAACACAGAATATCACCAACATCCAACCGGTGATTCCATTTTCCCTGAATGAGGAGTGGAATCTCATCACACGCACCATTATGCCCGTTATGAAGCAGCCGGGATTCACACCCGGTCAGAGCAGTAAATTCGGACTGGGAGACATCAATGTATCACTCTTTGTCGGGCCCAAGGATCCGGGGGATGTTATCTGGGGGGTTGGTCCTGTCTTGATGTTGCCCACTGCAACGGACGAACGTCTGGGCAGTGAGAAATGGGGCGTCGGTCCCGCAGCCGTTGCACTTACGATTAAAGGGCCGTGGGTTGTCGGGATACTCGCTCAAAATCTCTGGTCCGTTGCCGGTGACAGTGATCGGGCTGATGTAAACCAGATGCTGCTCCAATATTTTGTCAATTACAACCTTCCTGACGGCTGGTATCTGACATCCTCACCGATCATAACAGCAAACTGGGAAGCGGACAGCGGCGACCGATGGACGATTCCTTTCGGGGGTGGTGTCGGTCGTCTGATCCGGGCCGGGAAACTCCCGATTAATATGTCGGCAGCAGCGTTCTACAATGTTGAGACGCCGGATAATATTGGACCGGACTGGACGTTGCGACTACAAATCCAAACGCTTCTGCCAAAGAGTCTGTTTTAAGATGCAGCGGTACATCAGGAGTCTATTTCAACGGACATAAATACAGGCCTATCCCGGCTCGCCCGGAGGAAGGGAAAATCGTGAATTGCATGTTTAAAACAACTAAATTTTCTCAGTAACCCGCTTCAATAACAATCTATTTCCTTGGCTTGATCGTTTTCTCATGACGTATCCGGGCCAAGACCAAAAATGGCAACTATTATACAAGACCAACCAAAGGACGGGGAGTGATGAAAAAAAAATTGTTCATGATTTTAATCGTATTATTGGCATCCTGCTCAATATCATATGCCACAACTGGACAAGCGGCTGATGATGTAAATGAGTTGATAGATTTTTCTCCTGAGCAGATTGCGTCTCTTTCCGAGGCGATGGTGTCACATAGTGAAAAGATGGAAGCCATTATCGAAAACCTGGAAAGCACATTCGAAGAACTGAGCATTGAGCTGTTGAAGGACGAAGGCCCTGACGTACCGAAAAACCAACGAAAAAACCAAAAGAAAATTGATAAACTGATCAAACAGATTTCATCACTGACAGGAGAGGTCCTGAAAGCCAAAGCCGACTATTTTTTAAAAGCAAAAGATGTCCTGACGCCTGAACAGCGAGAAATGCTGATATCTGACCTGGAGTACCGGATAGACTTTTTTGATTCACAATCTCCCTTTTTGTTTAAACTGGATGATCTGTCTGAAATTCTTGAGCTGAATACCGACCAGATCAAATCCATTATAAAACTCCGGACAACTATGCTCACGAAAGAGTTGAAACTCAAAAAGGACGCAGCTTTTCAGGTCCTTGATATCAAGGATGCGTTGAACTCTACTGAAAAAGAACCAGCCGGAATTGATGCCAACGTCATGAAAATTGCTGATATCGGCGCTCAGTTTCTCAACAACAAAGTAAATTATGTTTTAAAGGCCAGAAACGTACTTACAGAACCCCAGAAGCAGGAACTGCGGCATTTAACATTGCTCAACATTCATGCGTTTTAGCCCGATTATTTCACGGCTCTGGTGCGCTTCTACACAAGGCACCAGAGCTGTACCTGTCATTGGCGACCTCACGCGTAAAGAGCCTGTCCCATCTATCTACTTCTATCTATTGAATTGCATGACCAAAATGGGGACAGGCTCTCTATACATATAGCGGCAATGCATGACCTTATGCTTAAAGGCCCCCTGATCCAATGTGATGAGACTCCGCTCCAAGTTTTAAAAGAGCCTGGGCGTGAGGACACAAAAAAATCGTACATGTGGCTGTTCCGAGGTGGTCCACCGGATAAGCCCGCCCTTATTTATTGTTATCACCCGACGCGTGCCGGGAAGGTTGCCAAGGACTTTTTGCGCCAATACAAGGGCTATGTCCAGACCGATGGTTATGCCGGTTATGATTTTTTGGATAGCCGGAAAGGTGTTTATCATATGGCCTGCTGGGCACACGCTCGCCGCAAATTCTTTGAAGCATCCAAGGCGGCAAAGGCGGCTTCCAACGATAACTCTTCAAGCTCATATGCGGATGTGGCTATTCAAAAAATCGCATTGCTGTATAAGGTCGAAAAGTACATCAAGAAGAGTCAAATGGATCACGAGCAGGGCTTGCAATACCGCCAGGAAAACGCCAAGCCTGTGTTGGATGATCTGAAAAAATGGCTTCTCGATATTTCTGCCCTTACCCCACCCAAGGGCCTTTTAGGTAAAGCCGTTCATTACACGCTTAAGCAGTGGCCTAGGCTCTGTATCTATGCTCAGACAAGTCACGTCCCCCTAGATAACAATCTGGCTGAAAACGCCATACGGCCCTTTGTTGTAGGTCGGAAAAATTGGCTTTTCTCGGGTTCCCCTTCCGGCGCAAAGGCCTCTGCCATATTTTTTTCTCTCATAGAGACGGCGAAAGCAAATAACATAGAGCCCTTTGCATACCTCAAGTACGTCTTTACAGTTCTCCCCCACGTCAAAACTAAATCAGAATACAGAAAACTCCTGCCATCCTTTGCTGATCCTGGTCGCATTGCCTCCTGCAAAGACCGGGTAGTTCAATAGACGCTTACGTTTGACTGTTCAATACTACCGAACAATTTTTCCAGTTATTCCAGATGAGATCATAGTTCGCATTGCAAATCAAGCACTGAATGCAACCCGCCACCACAGCGATATAACACCCTCATTTTATGTATATATCACTATCCCAACACCCTGTGTCTTTCTGCTCTGTTCCCGAAAGGTATATTGATATACCTGCCCTGGGCAGTCCATGTTTGGGGTCTTAATATGGTGATAGGTGGCCAAATGTCCATCTTTGCACCAAATTTCCCATGTTTGGTCTTCAATATACGGATGCAAAAAAGGAGTGTGCACGAAAGGCTATTGGGGGGAGGAAACGTGGAAAATTCCAAGGAATGAGCTGGTAAGTAGTGAATGTAAATAGTGAGTAGGAAACGGCACAGGAGCCGCTTCACCCTGCCCGTTTGAAAAACGCCCATGAGATTTGACCCGAGGAACGAGGGGCAAGTCTCATGGGCAATGCGCTTTCGAGGTGGCTCACCTCGCCGCCGGAGGCTTTTTTCCCTTTTTCTCGAACGGCTTACCCTTCCCTGCTTCCCTCCAACACCACCCCACCCTCTTCACCATCCACCGAAAACATCTCCATGCCAAAGCGTGCGCGTTCGGATGGGGTTCGGCTTGTCTTGCATTCGCGGTCGATGAGGTCGACGCGGGGTTGAATGCCGTAGCCGTTGGCGATCTGGATGGCGAGGCCGGGTCGTGCGTTGAGTTCCAGGATCATGGGGCCTTTGCCCTTGTCGAGGACGATGTCCACGCCGAGGTAGCCGAGGCCGGTGATCTCAAAGCATCGGGCTGCGAGGTCTGTAAACGCGGGCCAGTCGGGGACCGAAAAGGTGGAGAGGTCTTTGCCGGTGTCCGGGTGGTGGGTCACCGGGCGACCGAACTGGACGGCTTTAAGGGCCTTGCCGGTGCCGACATCGATGCCCACGCCCACGGCGCCCTGGTGGAGGTTGGCTTTTCCGTCCGAATCTTCTGTGGAGAGGCGGGTCATGGCCATCACCGGGTAGCCTTTGTAGACGATGACGCGGATATCTGGGACGCCCTGGTAGGAGAACCCTTCGAAGGCATCGGAGAACTCCACCATCTCTTCGATCATGGCCACGTCGTTGTTGCCGCCGAGGCTGAAGAGGCCGCTGAGGGTGTTTGAGGCGTGGCGTTTCACATCCTGGATGGTGACGCGGCCTCCGCCGGGTTTCAGGAAGTCCTTGCCATCGCGTCCGCCGATGACGAGGATTCCTTTGCCGCCGCTGCCCCTGGCCGGTTTGATGACAAAGGGAGGGCAGGTTTCCAGAAACGCTTCGAGTTCCCGGACGTTCCCCTGGGTTTTGATCACCCCGAGGAGTTTGGGTGCGGAGATGCCGTCCTTTTCAAGGATCACCTTGGTTTTGAGCTTGTCATCCACCAGGGGGTAGAGCTTTCTCGGGTTGTTTTCCGCGATCATCACGACATTGCGTTTGTTCATGCCCACAATGCCGGCTTTTTTCAGTTTTGACGGAGAGGCGAAAAACATGATTACTCCCCCCTTGAGAGAGGCTCAAAGCGACGCAGCTCGGTGAGCCTGTAGCCGGAGTAACTTCCGATCATGATGATGACGGCCAGGACCACCAGCAGCAGCTCGGGAAAGGAGTAGGCCAGGTGCCCGATGTAGGGGTTTTTCATGGCAAGGAAGATAATCGATGCCGACAGAAGGCTTCCGCCTCCTTGCACAAAGACATCTTTCGGTCCCTCCTCTTCCCACAGTACCGACATGCGCTCGATGGTCCAGGAGATGATGATCATGGGGAAGAAGGTCACCCGCAGGCCCGCCTCGATGCCCATCTTGATGCTGATGACGCTGATGGCCACGTAGATGATGATAACAAAGACAAGCACCGCCGAAATCCTGGGCACAAGGAGCAGGTTCAGGCTGCTCAAGTACGAACGCAGGACCAAGCCGATTCCCACGATGAGAACAAACAGCGAAAGCCCCGCCAGGAGGTTGACCTGAAGGAAAACCAGGGCAATGAGGATGGGCATGAAGGTCCCTGAGGTCTGAATCCCCACAAGGTTTCGCAGAATGACGATGATAAGCGCCCCGATGGGAATAAGGAGCAGGAGCTTGAAGGTGTTTTGTTGGGAGATGGGGAGGCTGTAGATGGAAAAGTCGATGAGCTTGCTGCCGCTGTACTTGCCGTACTTGAGGGCCGCGCTTTGCGCCGAGATTTCCCCCGAAAGGGTGGCAAAGCGGACCATCCCGCCCGTGCCCCCCATGATCTCCAGGATGGACTCGGTGTCATGCTGCCATTCAAGAAAATCATCCCTGTTTTCAAGATCTGCGGTCCTTGGGTTGATCAACTGAATCTGTTGACCGTCCTGGATTTCGATGTAGCTCCTCAGTTTCTGCTTTTTCTTTGATTCGGTAAGCTTGAGCCCCTTTACCGACCGTGACGTCACACCGGCCCTGTTCATCAGGCCGCAGGCGAGGTTGACGTTTCCGCCGTATTCCTCGGCATCAGCCAGAAGCAGGGAGGCATCTTCGTTGACGGGATCGTTGAGTGCCGCAAGGATTGCCCCGGCCAGCCCCACGGATGAGGCCTCTTTTTTACGGGCAGCTTCAACAATGTGATCCGCTGCCACCTTCTGAGGACCGCTGAAGGCAATGGCCGCTGCCGGAGCTATCGGCATTGGTACGCCCCGTTCCTTTTCGCTTCGCCTGTAGGCTGTGGACCGGAAAAAGATCTTCTGACTGCCGCTGGCATCAGGAGAGCTCCAGACTGCCCTGCCCTCTTTTCGTTCAAAGGTATACCCTTCCGCAACAGATTTCCTGTCCAGGACGGCAACGGTATCGTTGGGATCGGGGGTGTTGACCGAGACCTCCACAGGCCCGCCGTCGGCGGTGAAGGAGATGGTCGCCTCAACAGTCCAGGCCACCTCTTTTTTGCCCGGAAGGAAGGGAAAACCCAGGGTTTTGTGTTTGTAGATGGCGGCCCCTGCCCCTAAAACGATCAGGACAACGATGATGGTGATGATCTGAATTCGCTGCTTCATGTTTATTTCTCGCTCATGGGAGTGGTTACGTTTTTGCGATTCACATCCACGACAAATTCTCCTTGAAGAAAATTTCGTCCGATCAGTATCTGGTATGTAAACTCACCACGATCGGTCAGGGAAAACTCCCTGACAAGCTCCACCTCACCCATAAGGGTTTTCACCTTGACGACAGGCCTTTCAAGGGACTCTTCTCCGTGGCGCTTGACCTTCACGGTCCGGGACAAACGGCACTCCATCTCTTTTTTCTCGCCGCTTCGCCTGTCTGTGACGGTAAAGCGGACCCATTTTTTCCCGTCCCGCTCAAAGCGCTTGATCTCTGTGGCATCGAGTGAAGAGGTGGTGGCACCGGTGTCGATTCTGGCAGGCAGTGTAAGGCCGGATTTCACGAGTGTTACGGGCTCCACCTCGCCAATGACCCGAAGGTCGGTGGCGGGTTCAACCACTGGCTTGGCTTCGGGTTCAACCATCGGCTTGGCTTCGGGTTCAATCACCGCCCCAACCCCGGTCTCAATCACCGGCCTGCTTGCCGTGCATGAATAGAAAAGTACCGGTACCAGTAAAATCAATACTATGCTGCGCCACGAAATGGCAGATTTCTTCAGTTGACCCATTGTTTCCTCTCATCTGTAAAATATAAAAAAAACGTGCCTCCGGCGGCGAGGTGAGCCACCTCGAAAGCTGGTTCCCGTTGAGGTTGTTTAACCTTCTTCGTGAAGCCCGAAGGGCGCTTCGTATTCTTCGTGGTTTAACCCCAAAAGTGGGGCCTGCTGGCTATTAAATGTCACATTGGTTTTCACTGGAATAACTCCGGCGGCCAAGGTGGCATAGTCACTTAGGCAAAAACACCTCGACAGCGGAATGCCGCAACGGTTTGCCCCTAACCCTCGGGTCAAACAGCAACAGCATTCGTCTCAAGTTGTGCATATATCATACCTCCAGCACCCCCTTGCTTCATTGCTACTGGAATTTAAGTCGAATATTTTCAGGCTATTACATGTATACTTCGAGGTTTATAGAAGTGCTGTGATTAGCCCAAAAAGTTTGCCTAGACAAACACAATGTCTATATGTGATAGTGCCCATGGATATCGAATAATTTCAAACATGGGGGCCACTATTATGGATACCATCGATTTAGAAAAACTCCAGATCACAAGAGCGGGTCTACTTCCCATTGCCCGAGAATACACGAAGCGACTTATGATTCGTGAAACTGTCAACGAACTAGACGACAGCCAGATGAACCTGGCCCCGGGTGATGCCATATGTGCCATGGTCATAGACGCATTCTCAGGCCGGACACCACTTTGCCGATTCACCGACGAAATCAATGAACAAGACAGCGAGATTCTTTTCGGCTTTCCTGTAAACCATAAAATGTTCAGTGAGACCAACCTCGGCCGGGCCATGGACAGGGTGTACGAGGCTGGCGCTCAGCGCCTGTTTACTGAAGTATCAATGAAAGCCTTGAGCACCTTTGATATTGACGCCAAGGCCTACCACTTCGACACAACGTCTGTATCGGTTTACGGAGACTATGAACTGCAGGATGAAGAACCCTCAAATGTTACGTATGGCCAGTGCTAGGCAAAGCGCCCGGATCTGAAACAGTTCATGGTTTCTATGTGTTGTGTCGAGAGAAACATCCCCATTATTGGTCAAGTTGAAAATGGTAATGCCTCGGATAAAACCCTCAATAACAAGCTTCTCTCCAGCGCATCAGCCTACATGGCACGTCATGGGCTTGAAACAGGAGCATCTCTTCATATTGCCGACTCCGCATTTGTAACCGCCTTAAATCTTGAAAAAGCAAGAGACCTCAAAATCGACTTTCTAAGTCGTATGCCTGCCAACTTCAAGGAGTGCAAGCGCGTCATAGACGAAGCCGTTAAAAAAGAACTCTGGCAGGAGGTCGGCATCCTTGCAAACGATGAAGGAACCATCAAAAAGCCATCCGCCTATTACCGGGCTCAGGAGGGAATTGTTGATGTCGAAGGTCATTCGTATCGCGCCATAACCTACCACTCAAGTGCCTACGACAAGCGCAGGCAAAAAACCATCGAGAACCAGCTAAAAAAAGACCGAACAGCCCTTGAAAAAACAATCCATGACAGCTTGCTCCCAGCTTATAAATGCCGCGATGATGCAGAATCTGCACGTAAGCAAATGATAAAACTGGCATCAAAGAGCATGCACACCATAGAAACGGAGATCACCGAGACCCCTGTCTTTGAAAGAGGACGCCCAAAAAAGGGAGAGACCAGAGTCGCGAGGGCGTTCCGGTACGAGCTCAGCACAACGCTCCATGAAAACCCCGAAAAAACAAAGGATCTCCGGACACGTGCAGGGTGTTTTGTTCTCCTCACGAGCCTTAATGACAAAGGCCGATGAACCGCCCCGTCGATGTGAACTCTTGGGGGCGATAAGCCTGTTATCCCCGGCGTACCTTTTATCCGTTGAGCGACGGCCCTTCCATACAGAACCGCCGGATCACTAAGACCTACTTTCGTACCTGCTCGAAATGTCTCTCTCGCAGTCAAGCTCCCTTATGCCTTTGCACTCGAAGGATGGTTTCCAATCATCCTGAGGGAACCTTCGCGCGCCTCCGTTACTCTTTGGGAGGCGCGTCTCTCAAACGATTGTACGGTGGTACAGGAATATTTTTCACCCGCTTTATCGCTTCTCATGTCAGCATGGGCTCTTCACGATCGGTCCAGCCGTCCTTTCGGTCGACCTTCAACCCTACAGAATGCTCACCTACCGTCAGTATAAATACTAACCCGCAGCTTCGGTATCATACTTAGCCCCGTTACATCTTCGGCGCGGATTCACTCGACCAGTGAGCTGTTACGCTTTCTTTAAAGGATGGCTGCTTCTAAGCCAACCTCCTGGTTGTCTCGGCATCCCCACTTCCTTTACCACTTAGTATGAATTTGTGGGACCTTTAGCTGGCGATCTGGGTTGTTTCGGGGGCAGCCGCGGAACTTAGCTCCCGCAGCCTGACTCCTGCGCTAAATGTCAACGGTATTCGGAGTTTGATTAGGTTTGGTAATCTGGTGAGACCCCCAGCCCATTCAGTGCTCTACCCTGCCGTCAGATATATGCAAGGCTATACCTCAATATATTTGAGAGAGAACCACTTATTTCCAAGTTCGTTTGGCCTTTCACCCCGTATCCACAGCTCATCCTGAGCAGTTTTCAACCTACGACGGTTCGGTCCTCCACGTGATTTTACTCTACGCTTCAACCTGGCCATGGATAGATCACTTGGTTTCTGGTCAACTCCACGCAACTTAGTCGCCTTATTCAGACTCGCTTTCGCTACGGCTATTTGTACATACCATTTTAGAAAAAATGCAGCCCCGGACATAAGGGCCATGAGGATTCGACGTCATCCTCCACCTTCCTCCCCGTTAACCGGTGCAGGATCTCCAGAGTCCCCAACCGAGTTGCTGGTAACTGAAGATAAGGGTTGCGCCCGTTGCGGGACTTAACCCAACATCTCACGACACGAGCTGACGAGAGCCATGCAGCACCTGTCATCGGATTCCCCGAAGGGCACTCTCAAGTTTCCAAGAGATTTCCGAGATGTCAAGTCCAGGTAAGGTTCTGCGCGTTGCGCCGAATTAAACCACATGCTCCACCGGTTGTGCGGGCCCCCCGTCAATTCCTTTGAGTTTTAATCTTGCGACCGTACTCCCCAGGCGGACAACTGAATGCGTTAGCTCCGGCACCAGCAGGGGTCACTACCCGCGACACACAGGTGTCAACGTTTACTGCGTGGACTACCAGGGTATCTAATCCTGTTTGCTCCCCACGCCCTCGCGCCTCAGCGCTTCAGTATTGGTCCAGGAAGTCGTCTTCGCCACTGGTGTTTCTCCAGATATCTACGAATTTCACCTCTACAACCTGGAATTCCACTTCCTCCTCCCATACTCAAGCCATCCAGAGCCTTCATCACTCACGCGGCGTTGCTGCGTCAGGCTTTCGCCCATTGCGCAAAATTCCTCACTGCTGCCTCCCGTAGGAGTCTGGACCGTGTGT
>CALOAX010000003.1:0-15049 GCA_942491485.1 Desulfolunaceae bacterium
ACATTTAGACTGTTGCCAAAACGCAGACTTGGCTGTCCTGAAGGAGGGAACACTCTTCGGGAATACAATGACATCAAACCTATCCCATAACGGATATGAAAATCGTTTGATTAGCAATATCAATTCACAAATATTTTGGATAATATCATTTTGTCAAATGTGTTGGTCTGACCCCAATGCCCCTGGAAGGCCTCTCTGGACGTTATTTCTGCAAATGTGTAGGTCTGATCCCCTCCCTCGGATATCTTTGTGAACCACCCGGTGCGCGACCAAAGGAAGTGCCTGTGGTAGACTCGCATGCCGGGTGGTGTGGGGTTGGGGGATAAAAACCCACGGCTACCCGATTGGGGCGCAAAAATATCAAAATTTCGATACATCGGTATTTTGGTATTGGGTTTTTATCTGGTTGTTCTTAATGGTTTTCTCTTGTTCGCCAATTCTTTGAGTCTTTTTGTCTTTGTAAAGTAAAGAAACCCCAGACGAGCCAAAATTTGATTCTATAGCAATATGCGATTTTGGAGACCAATGATATGTTTTACCGAAAATTTCTGTAGATAGCTTTTCTGGTTTCCCATATTTGTTTATGATTATATTTTTAACTTCATTTTCAAGCTCTATGTTGTCTTTGGAACCTGTATAATTCCACCGTATAGAAAGAGAGTGCAAAAGCTTGCTTTGGGGGGTAAGAAACAGTTCGACCTTACAATATTTACCCAGAAGTTTTGTGTTGTAGTAGTATTTTGTAGCTGAATTAGCGTATTTGCTACAGACTTTAGTATTAAAATTTTTGTTTGTTGAGATTAGTCCATCCCTGTGAAGAGGAATGTTGTTATTTCTCGCAATCGTGAGAATTTCATAGATATCAATACCGGATTTCCAAATATCAAATTTGAAACCATTTTTTGTAAATTTCGTTGGGTTCGTTTTTTTAACGTAGGCCACATCTTTCAAATCAAATGAAACAGAAACCCCATCTAAAAAACAGTACACTCTTCCATGTTTTGTCCAGGTTTTATTGGACGTTATGGTTCGGCCGCTATTTAATCGAATTGTATCAGCAATTGAGTAACTTGAGTTCAACGATGCAACAAAGACACACATAATAATTGATATTTTTAGTTTCATCTTGCTCTCATAGTATTATGCGCTGTAGCGCAATGAGCCCCAACGCTTGAATTCACCGGTGAGGGCGGCGAAGGCCGACAACGGTGGGAAGGTAAAAGTTGCTCGAAAACCGTAGAAGCTCAACGTAGTGCAGCTGTTACCCGATATGCTGTAATGATTTGTTCGCTGATTTAATGGCTTAGAATTTTAAATGCATCCCTTACTAAACTCACTTTTACGCATTTTCTCGGCCTTTTTGCTGTCTATCCAAATAGCTTGGTATGTAACTCCATTTTTGTGACCTTTAGCGTCCTCGTCGTAAGGGATCGTAAACGATGTTTCACATGCCCCGGTTTTCCATTTACTTTTTACAAATATTTTTAACCCCTTTTTATGACGACTTGGAAATACTTTCCAACTGGCAGAGGCGTTGCCATGAATACCAGAACTTTGGACAATCGAAAGAAAATAAAAGGTTTTTTCGTCATTGATTGCTGGGATTGAAAGAATAAGTTGTAATGCATGGTTTTGGTTTTCGAGATTGATCCATTTAGGGATCTGTGGTTTTCGTTCAGGAAGTGGTCCGTTTATCCTTATTAAATGAATTCCACTGAATTTACGGATTAGATTTTTCTTGGCATCTATTGCCAAATTGTACAATTTGGCCTCATTTGCATCCGTGAGTTCAAATAACTTAAGTCCGTATATGCTATTTAATGCCGAAAAAGGATCGCGATCAATAAGCTCTTTTATTGAGGGATGAACGCTACTATATTCATTATTTTTAGGATGTAATAAAATTGTAACTGAATTTATATCTTCATCATAAACAGAAATTTTATTGGTAACACCTCGATCTTGTACGCATCTATAACAGATATATGAGTTTAGTTGATCATTTTTAATTTCATAGCGGATTCTTGAGAAATTGTCGGGAGTATCTTCATCATCCCACCCCAAGATAGGGTATTTCAAATTACTGGTTTCTATCATTGTACTATGAACATCAACCAACCAAACACCTTGGAGCCTTTCCAAACCTTTATTATTGATGCATCCCAATATAAACAACGGGAAAAACAAGATTAAGTACCGTTTCATGGTTTTCCTATAGGCGAACGCCACGCATGTGGGGCCGCCGAGCGTAGCGAGGGCACTGGCGCGGAGCGCCAGCGGTCCCTTGCTATGCGTTTGTTAGGCATTCATTTGTTAATATTTATAGGACCGTTATGAAAAATTGTATTGAGTACAAATTGGTCAACGTCTGAGTTTTTTACGACTGAAATTGTTTCTTGGGTTGTTTTGAATACGTAGTAGGGATTTCCTGGGTAAGCAGGGACATCTTTTCCCGTACGTGGATCTTTAATAGGATAATGTAGCTTTTCACTCAGTTCGATGCTTTGTATTTCATTGCTATTTAGTGTGAAATATTTCCCATTTATATCTTGAACATCAAGATTTGGCGTTGCTTTTTTCATTTTCTGTTCCTTCATTTGATGATTATCAATGAAAATATCCAGAAAATTAAGAGCCTAAATTTGTTTGAATATTTAATGGGCTTGTTTAAACTATTGTCAATATCAATTCTTCAAATGCTTTTCGTTTTTTGTTGTATTGAAATACTTTTTTAAACGCTTTTACCGGTAATGGACCGATATGAGCGGCTTCAATGTATGGCATATACTTCCTTTTGTGTTGTTTAGATTCATGCCACAATGACCTCACTTCAGAGCCGCCAATAAATGAGCGCTTTACGGCGTTTATATTTATTTCAATCCAAATTACCGAGTTTATACGTTTTGAAAATGGTACAAACTCCTGCCATGAAGACATTGGGCATTTTTTTGAATATTCATCTTTGTCAAAAGATCGAAAATCAAAAAGACTTACCCCGCCAATACATCTTACAAAAGGAAAAAACTCTGGGCCTGAAGCCGTACCCCACCTTTCAGAGTCATCAATATTCGGATTTGGCAAAATCGATTTAGTTTGAATTATTGATTCAAATCTTTCTGGCGATGTTGAGTGCCAAATACGATCTAAAAGTATTTGTGGGAACGTCATTTTGAGGCCTAACAATTATTAGTGGACAATTTATGTCCCATAATACCCTCTCAGAAGGAAATAAGGACAATCTTGTCCAATAATCCGTCAATACAGGGAATGTGGGGCTAAACTGTCCCGTAATCCATATTTAGAGGACTGTTCTGTCCAATAACATCTTCTCATCCGGAAAAACCGACAGAATTTTCCCGTAATCCTATATATTTTGCATTTTCGGACATGCCGCTATCCCCTTGTTTATGCGTCGGTCAGGTGTTCTTAACAAGGGGCATGCCAATATTGCGATACTCTACCGAAAAACGTGAGAATATGAATACGCCAATGTGGGTATAAATTCAACAATAATTCAATGCGTTCTCACTGAAAGAACCTGGTGCGTCCGGTTTTTTAGAATGCCTTGGGCCTGGGAAAACAGGAGCGACGTAGATTCACCTCGAAGAGCACTAATGCCATTCAGAATTCAAAACCTGTTTGTCAAACTTTACAAAAGTTTGGCCCCCGGCAGGGCCGCCGGAGGCTCCTTTTTATCTCTTTCCTATGACTTGATTAACTTCCAAGCGAGCCCTTGGGCCACAAGAGCCCACCCCAGCGATACAAGAAACGCCCATGCCATGGAATGGTTCGGCAGCGTGAGGTGCAGGGCGATGCAGAAGGCGGTAAAGGAGTAGAGGCCGAATACCATGCCGCGCAGCAGTCTCACCACGTAGTTCGTGCCTTGTGCTCTGTGGGAGAAGACAGCCAGGATGGAGCCCATGACCGGGAAGGTGGCGGCGATGCCGCTTGCCCGGGCGCCGATGGTGGAAGCGGCCCAGGTGACGGCCAGCACAAGGATGATTGCGGCGAACATGCGATATGCCAGTTCATGGGGGTGGGAGGTCGCTGTGGATTCCTGAGGGTGAGTGGCCGGGAACAGCCTGGGGGAAAGCCACAGCACTGCCAGGATGATGGGCAGAGCCAGGTGAAGAGGTGGGAACCAGGCCAGAAGCAGACAGGCTGACAGGGTGTACGCAAGAAGGGAAAGGGTCAGCGATATCGGCCAGGAGAACCTCGTGGCGCTCCACGCGTAGGCCAGGTAAAAGGTGACAAAGGCAAGCACCCCCGAGAACGATCCCATGGCAGCATTGCCGGCAAAGGTCGTGCCATGCTCCAGGGCCAGGAACAGGAGAATGGGACCTGAGATCACCGGAAAAGCGGAGAGCCAGCCGGCGACAAGGGCGCCCCAGCGTTTCCCGGCGTAGGTGACGGCAGCGATGATGCCAGGGGTGAGGGCGAGTTTCAGAGCAAGGGATGACGTCATGGGAATACCTGCGATGTGAGAGCGTTACTGACTTGCTCAAGGTGTCACCGGGTAGTGCGAGGTGGCGCTTGGGCTCTTTTAATAGGCTAATAGAAAGGCATATGCCGTTTTGCCCGGGGAATCAAGCCCAGATTGTAACTATTCAGCTTGTGCCTCCGGCGGCCCTGCCGGGGGCCAAACTTTTGTAAAGTTTGATAAACAGGTTTTAAATATTATTAACCCGGCAACTATATACCCAGCACTGGCCAATGTGGAGCCGACTGATTTCTTTATATGAAATCGTCGAACGACAGTCATGCGTTTAACCGCCGGGTTAATATTCTTGAACGAATTTCGTTTTAAAGGCGGATGTGATTTGACCCGAGGTACGAGGGGCATAGCGCATCCGCTATCAGCTTTCAAGGTGGCACACCTTGCCGCCGGAGGCTTTTGCCTTTTTGTGCTCACGATTTAAACACTGTTTTTGGTAATACACATTATTCCTTGACGCGCTCCGTTCCGGTAATTACGTTAAAGTCAGGTTTAGCTTCGAGGCCAACAGATCATTCACTGTAAACATATGGAACAGCGAAAGGATGAAGAGCATGAACGTCGTTAAACGAATCGGCATTGTGGGAGCGGGGATGATGGGGGCGGAGATCGCCCTGTGCTGCGCACGGACCGGCATGGACGTCATCATGAAGGAGGTGAGCCAGGAGCTTGCCGACAAGGGCAAGCAGACCATCGACAAGATTCTCTCCAAGGCTGTGGCCAAGGGCAAAATGGATGAGGCGGAGAAAGAGAATATTCTCGCCCGCGTTCAGCCCACGGACATGTACGAAGGCTTCGACGAGGTGGACCTTGTCATCGAAGCGATCCTGGAAGTCACCGATATCAAGCACAAGCTTTTTGAAGAGCTGGACGCCATCTGCAAGCCTGAGTGCATCTTTGCCTCCAACACCTCCTCCATCTCCATCACAAAACTCGCCTCCGTGGCCCGTCCCGACCGGTTCGTGGGGCTTCATTTTTTCTCTCCGGCCTCGGTGATGAAGCTCGTTGAGGTGATTCCCGGTCTTATCTCGACCCCGGCCACCGTGGAGTTCGGCATGGCGTTCTGCCGATCCATCGGCAAGGAGCCCGTGAAGGTGAAAAACGTCGAGGGCTTCGTGGTCAACCGTATCCTCCTGGCCCTCATGAACGAAGCCTACCGCCTTTTAGACGAAGGCGTCGCCTCCAAGGAAGACATCGACACCGCCTGTCGCCTGGGACTCGGCCACCCTGTGGGCCCTTTCCGCCTCAGCGACAACATCAGCCTCGACCTCCTCGACAAGGTCCATACCATTCTCACCGGCGCGTACGGCGAGCGCTTCAAAGCCCCCGGAATCTTCCGTGAGCATATCGACGCCGGCAGGGTAGGGCGCAAAGCGGGCATGGGCTGGTACGATTATTAAAAAGCCTGCCTCCGGCGGCCAGGGGATGATCCCCTGGACCCCAGGTTGCATCCGGCTCGCTGGCGCTCACCGTCTGCGGGAGCTTTTTGCCACCCTTGTCACTGGCTTCGCCCGTGAATATTTACCTGGCTTCATCCCTTCTCCGTGCAGCCCGAAGGGCGCTTCGTGTTCTTCGTGGTAAAAAATGCAAAGGGAATGGTCGCTATTCAGCTTGCCTCCGGCGGCCAGGTGGTGGCACCTGGGAACCCTATGGCGAATGCGTGGAGGGTGATATAAGGCAGTACGTTTTGAGAAGAGACCAGTGCAACCATTGCAGATTGTCGCCATGCAGGGCTTTTCGGGCGCGCCGTGCTCCGTCGCGGCATTTACGCGATATCCGTCAAGACTCAGCAGTCGTTGGGTTTCGAGATCGTGGGAGTGGTTCATGGTTTGGTTGTGCATGAGCCAAGAGATGGCGTGTTTCCGATAAAAAGAGCTGCGGCGGAGCACGGCGCGCCCAGACACGGTTACCCTAACGGGGGCATAAGTTCAACGGTGACAACTCAACATGAAATACGTGAAGAATGCCACCATTCTCGCCTCTCCCGCGAAGGCGGGAACTCATGCTGGAAGAGCTTAATAGTTACAAAGAATTAGGGAAGGGCCAATAAGCCGACATTTACAGGTATACTTCTCTCTCGTTCCCAGGCCAAGCCTGGGAACGTTTTTTTTGGAGTCTCTGCCTTCCCGTCGTAATCGTTGACAGATGACGCGAATGCCGCGATAAAATAGATGATTAATTGATCATGTTTCTGCTTTTCTTCATGTCATTCATGCTCTTCATGGTTAATCCTTTTTTCAGTGCTTGGGCACCGGCAGGGCCGCAGGAGGCTACTTAAGTATAGGGGGCATCATGACCCGGATACCGTTTCCATTGATGGTCTATTTCGCATCGTGGGTGATCGCCCTGGCGGTATCCCTCACCTGGGCTTTCCGTCATCGTGATACCTTCACGTTGCTGGGGAAAGCCTACCGATCCTTTCTCTTCGAAGGGTGGAAGCTGTTCACCTTTGCCGTTGCCACAGCGTTCGTCACACTGTCTGCTCCCTACTCCGGCGATCCCACCTGGGATTACTTCGACTCCCTTCTCATTTCTACGCTGACTTACCTTCTCTCCCCCTGGGCCGTGGGTGTCGTCTACCGGGGCCTGGCGTCCCGTCGGGTTGATGCGACCTTTCTGGTGGCCTGCTGCCTGTTTTTCGTTCCGTGCTGGACCTACGATCTCTACATCCTTATCCGCGACGGGATCTACCCATCCACCTGGGCCAGCAATCTTGTTCTTTCAGGTGGCATCACCCTTATCGCTGGTATGTTCTGGAATCTGTGCCTTATTGAGGGCAGGGGAGTGAACTTTGCCTTCAGACTTGAGGGATGGCCGGATGTCCCACCGACACCGTTTAAAAAGGTTTTCTGGCCCTGCTTTTTCCTGAGCCTTCCCGTCATTGCCGCCATTGGATGGTTTGTTGTGACTTTCTTGATGGCCGGATAGAGCATCACGCTACCTGCTTTCAAGGTTTTCCGCTTATGGGCTTTGCCGCCCTTGCCGCCGGAGGCAGCCAGCTTAAAGATGCCTCCGGCGGCCCTGCCGGGGGCCAAACTTTTGAAAAGTTTGATAAACAGGTCTGAAAGACACCCTTGGGCAAATCGCATTTGCAACCTGCTTTCAAGGTGGCACACCTTGCCGCCGGAGGCAGGCTTTCGCCCCGATCTTTAACCATAGAAGGCTGTTGGTTCGGGGCTGAATGGTTACATTTGGTGTTGACACCTGACAGGTGAAAAAAGAAGAATAGCTGAGTAATCTTATTTGTCCCACAGGAGACATATGCATTCCTACATCATACAACCTCTTTCTCCACCCCCTCCACGGACGATCTGAAGCACCATAGATCTGTAGAGTGAGTGACGATGGTTTCCGGCTGGCCTTACGAGTGGCTTTCGCCGGACAAAGGGTGAATTGCGTTTTGCGGAGCCCATGGCCATCGATCCACTCAAAGGGAGGACTGTTTGCCAGTCATTTCGGTGGCTGAGGAGGTTGTTATGGTTCGGTATGTATCGACTGTTTCGTTGAATTGTTCCGCTTTTTTTCTGATGTTGGGGGTCGGGTTGACTGTTTCGGTGCTTCCCGCACGGATGGTGAGCTTGTCGGGGTCGTTTTCTGACGTGGGGTACCTTGCATCCTTTTTTGCGCTGCCGTTTGTTTTGCTTCAAGTTCCCGTCGGTGCCCTTGCCGATCGATACGGGTACACGTTTTTTCTTGCGTTCGGGTATGGGCTCTGTTGCCTGGCAGGACTTGCCTATTGTTTTGCCGAAACCCCCTCTGGATTGTATTTCGGGAGGTTCCTGCAAGGCTTGGGGGAGGTGCCTGTCTGGGCGCTTGTTCCGGCCCTGCTCTCCATTGAGTGGCCTGCCGGCACGGGCAAAGCCATGGGACTCTACAATGCGTCCATCCACCTTGGTTTGACAGGCGGGAGTCTTTTGGGGCTTCTCATCGTTGATGGGTGGGGTGGCAATGAGGCCTTTATTGTCTTAGTGGCTACGGCCTTGGTTGGCGGGCTGCTGGTGCTGCTGTTTACAAAGGATCATTCTGGCGCGTCATACGCCAAGGCAGAACGAGTGAACCAGAAAACGGCCGTTGCGCTGATTGTTAACCGGGGTACCCGATCCGTTTTTACAGGCATTGCGCTTTACGGATGCGGGTATGGCCTGTTTTTGACCGTTATTCCCATGTCACTTCTTACGTCCCGGCCCAACGATCAGTATTCCGTCGCGCTCTTTTTCGTTCTGTTTTATATTGCCGTCAGTCTGTCGCAGCTAATGGGAGGGGCGGTATCGGACAGGGCAGGGCGCGTTCAAACCATGGTTTCCGGGATGGCGCTGGCCGCAGTCTGTTTGCCCATGGCATTTCGCTTTCAAGGCGCAACCCTTCTGATAATCCTGGCCCTGGCGAGTTTCGGTCTGGGGGTTTTCTGGGTGTCATCCATGGCTGCCTTGAATGAATCTGTACCCGTCTCACTTCGGGGAACCATCTCCGGGGCCTTTTACTTGTCCTGGGGGGGCGGTTATTTCATCGGCCCTGTGCTTCTGGGGTGGGTTGCGGATCGAGGATTCTTTGAGCTTGGGGTGTTGATTTTTTCAGCACTGTTGATGGGCAATGCTGTGATGTTGGCCTTTTCGGCTGTTTCAGATCACAGTATGGGGTAAGGGTGTATAAAAAGCGATGCCTCCGGCGGCAAGGGTGGCGAAGCCACATTAGGCAAAACACCTTGAAAGCTCATGTTTTTTTATAACTGATGGCGTGCAATGACTCTTCGAACCAAGAACGAAGAACCAAGCACGAAGAACAGTTTCTACAATCCATCTGCTGGGGACATGCATGCTCTAGGATAGCAAAAATAGATGGCAATCAGATTTATGAAAGGAGTGAAGATGAAACCAACCGAGTTGTCCGCATGTTTCTGCACACCGGATGTGCAGGCGTGCCGAGATTTTTACCGGAAGCACTTTGACGCCACCGTTATTTTTGACTGCGGGTGGTACCTGAACCTTCGGTTTGGAGAGGATGGCCCGACGCTTCAGTTTATGGAACCCCAAGGCGAGATGCCCGTCTTCGGAGGTGCCGGCGTCTCCCTGAACTTCAAGGTGGAGGATGTCGATGCCGAGCACGAGCGTCTTGTGAGCGAGGGCCTGGCCATCCTCATGCCCCTGGAAGACCACCCCTGGGGAGACCGGGGTTTTTCCGTGGCCGATCCCATCGGCAACTCCCTTTATATCTATTCAGACAGAGAGCCCACCGAAGAGTATCGGCAATATTATAAAGAATAGGCAAGTAGCCTCCGGCGGCCAGCTTTTTGAAAAAAGCTGGACCAAAAACTTTCCGGTTATCGGCACGCTGCTTCAGATGATTTGGCGGAAAACCCGAGGCTTTTCATGAGTCATGACGTTCCAATCAATGCCCAAGTGCCCCTACTTGAACCACGGCGCAGCATGAGTGCCTTCGAAGAATAACCCCATCGGTTTTTACGGGCGCAGCCCGTCAGCGAATGCGGAAACCCGAGGAACGAGGGTTGGAGCATTCGCGAACCTGGGTTCCAAGGGCTCAGCCCTTGGCCGCCGGAGGCACGCCATTTTTTATTGACGGGGTGAGGGGTGCAGGCTAAGACATATCCCCAATCAGTAACTTTCAAAGCAAGAGGGAATACCATGAAAGCAAGTTCAAAATGTGCGGTTGTTCTTGGGTGTTTGATGCTGTTGTTTCAGTTTGGCTGCAGCGGCGAGGAGCCTGTGAAGAAGAGGGTGAAGCCCACACCCGATGCGGTATTGAAGATGCTGAAGGACGGCAACGGTCGGTTTGTGGCCGGTGAGTCCACCTTTCCCCACCAGGATGCCGCCCGTCTTGCCAAGGCCGGCTCTGAAGATCAGGGTGACCATGCTTATGCCACGGTGATTTCCTGTTCCGACTCCCGCGTGCCGGTGGAGCTGGTTTTTGACGCAGGCATCATGGATCTTTTCGTGATCCGTGTGGCCGGTAACGTCTGCGACACCGATGAAGTAGGATCCATCGAGTACGGCCTTGCCCACGTGGACACCCCTGTCATGGTGGTTTTGGGTCACACCCAGTGCGGCGCCGTTACCGCCGTTACCCATGCCGTTCACGGCAAAGGCCACAGGCTTGAGCGCAACATCCCGCCCCTGGTGGACAACATCGCCCCTGCCGTCAAGCGCGCCATTCACGACAATCCCGAGGTTCATGGCGACGCCATCATCCCCTACGCCATCGAAGAGAACGTCTGGCAGGGAGTGGAAGATCTCTTCATGAAAAGCCCTGCCACACGCAGGCTCGTGAAGCGAGGCAAGGCCAAAGTCGTGGGCGCCATCTACGACGTGGGCACCGGAGAAGTGAAATGGCTTCCCACCGAAAACGTGGACGCCATTCTGACAAAGGTGGAGGCCTCTCCTGACAAGGAAACCAAAGCCTACGCCGACGCGCACTAAGAAAAGTCGCCAGGGGATACATCCCCTGGACCCCAGGTTCGCGAATGCTCTCACCCCTCGTTCCTCGGGGTGATCACATTCGCTGACGGGCTTCGCCCGTGGACAATGAATGAGAGAGTACAGACTTCTTTGTGAAGTCCGAAGGGTACCTGATATCCAGCTGATGCTGGGTTTTGGTTCAGGCTTCGGGGTACATTGTTGCCGTCGATTAAATGAAAAACCCGATGCATGTCATGACTAATGACGTGCATCGGGTTTTTTGCTTTTTTGACGTAACTATTCAGCTCAATATTGCCTCCGGTGGCCCTGCTGGGATCAAATTTTTGAAAAGTCAGGTAAACAGGCCTTAATACAAAGTTTCGGATTCTCATCTAACGAAAGGCGAATGTGATTTGACCCGAGGAACGAGGGGCAAAGCACATTCGCAACCTGCTTTCAAGGTGGCACACCTTGCCGCCGGAGGCTGTTTTGTGTCTCTTAGGGGCCTAATCGGTAGAAGCGGCCGGGTGTCATGGCACCGGCCAGCTGGTCCAGGCGTCCTTTCAGGGCCTTGATCTCATCAAAGTCCTGGGTGCGGAGAAAGGCGTAAGCCATGGCGGCTCTGAAGCCGGAGACGCAGAAGGTGATGATGAACTTGTCCCGGGGGAGTTCACCGACCCGGTCGGGGAGTTCATGCAAGGGGATGTGTTGGGCAAAGGTGAAGGTGAGGTGGTCCTTCTCCTCCTGGGTGCGCACATCCAAAAAGACAAAGTGGTCGTTGCTGATGAAGTTTGCAGCCTCGTCAACGGTGATGCCGTATTCGCCTGCAACAAGGAATTCGATGTCCATTTCCCGAAGGACATCGGCGAGGGTGGGAGGATCAAAAGGAGAATCTGGTGTCATGGGTACCTCCGTTGGCAGGGCTTTACTCTCGTCGTGTGAGCCAAACAATGGTTCATCAACCGAAGCCCTGGGGTAACAGTCATGGAAAAAGGTCTCCGGCGGCCCTGCCGGGGGCTAAGCTATTGCCTGATCTGAAAGGGTGGGTTTAACAAATAGGTCTTAAAATCAGGCCATCAGTCATTCCCGCACCAAAGGCGGATGTGATTTGACCCGAGGAACGAGGGTCAATACGCATCTGTAAGCTGCTTTCAAGGTGGCACACCTTGCCGCCGTAGGCAGTTTTTTGGGCGCTGAATAGTGACGTCTCTTTTTATATTTTGTACCACTTCACGGAGTTTAAAGAAATATGGCTCTCTTCCAGTGCTGAAATAATATCGTAGGAGCGTTTGTCCACGTTGCCCTTTGAGGAGAGCTGAAGTCCGAGGGTGAGGCGGGTTGTGCCGGTATCGTAATCTTTCAACAACTCGGTGGATGTGATTTTAAACCCGTTTTCTTTCAGCACATCAACGGCTCGTTCCGGCTTTTCTCCCACCGGCAGGCAGAGGGTCAGGTTACGGTAGACATCTTTTTTGTAGAATTTTTCAACGTAGTTGAGCACCGACAGGGAGAAGAGGGCGATGGCGGTGGTGGTGAAAGAGAGGATGTAAAGCCCGGCCCCTGCCGCCATGCCGATGGCGCAGGTGATCCAGAGGCATGCCGCTGTGGTGAGCCCGCGAACGGACAGGCCGTCTTTAATGATGGCACCGGCCCCTAAGAAGCCGATGCCTGTCACGATCTGGGCGGCAATACGACCGGGGTCGGTGACGCCTTGAAAGGTATCGGGCTTCAGCACACCAAAGGTGGAGACCGCCGTGGACAGGGTCATAAACACAGCGGACCCAGCGCAGACAAGCAGGTGGGTTCTCAAGCCCGCCTCCCTCCCGTGAATGTCCCGTTCCAGTCCAAGCAGCGCGCCAAGGCCGGCGGCCGTCAGGATACGAATAATATAAGGCAGCGAATCGATCCACATGTCCAGCATTTCTATTCCTCATTTCTATGGCAGGTCTTCATAATAGCCCGGATATTTAACGGGTTGGGTGCACTCGGATAGCCCGAAGGGTGAGAAAAGCGAGCAGGAAACCGTGAATGACATGTTGTGTTTTGTAAGTGTCTTGTTTTTTCCGTAACCACCATGAATAATGTGGTTTTATTTCTGTGCTCTTGCTTTTTCATGAAATATCCGGGACAGGGGAGACACCATATACCAAGCGCGCACAGGTTTAAATTGTTTTCTTTGAGAAATTAGGAAAAAAGAAATGGGTGCAATGGGAATTGCTTTTTTAAGGGTAACTATTCAGCTTGTGCCTCCGGCGGCCCTGCCGGGGGCTAAACTTTTAAAAAGTTTAACAAACAGATCTTGAAAATTGTCCTTGAATGAATTCTGCATTTAAATGCGGATGTGATTTGACCCGAGGAACGAGGGGCAAAACGCATCCGCAACCTGCTTTCAAGGTGGCACACCTTGCCGCCGGAGGCTGCTTTTTGGCAGCTGAATAGTTACTTTTAAGGTATGTTTTTTGGGGGGCGGTTTGTGGCGGCCCCATCCTCTGCAGAGGAATCAAGGGGCCGCCATGGTTTCTTTTTATAGGCTTATCATTCGCTTCGCAGGCTGTTGATAAAACAGGGTCCGGAACCAGACGATGATTCGGATGAGGGGTCATCCACCGGTGGAGGCGTCGGTTCAACAGGCTCAACGGGAAATGTCCCCTCAGAAGGACCGAAGGGGTCCACGATGATGCCGTTGGCAACGCCGTCGGCGTCGCCGGGCCCGCCGTCCGTCACCGTCAGGGTAATGAGGGTCCGGGTTGAATCCAGCGAGACCTTGTCGCTGAAGTCCTGCCATCCTCGGGCCGCATCGTACTTGGCCCAGACGATATCCTCGGGAACCGGAGTGGCCGAGGTAAAGGTCAGGGTGGCCGTGGCACCCGGGGTGGATACCTCGGCCTGGAAGCCGAGCATCCAATCGGGCCGGAGGCTGGGAACGTTCCGGTTGTCGGTGATGGTTTCGGGTTCCAGAAGGGCCATCTCTTTCACCTGCAGTAGCCCGCTGTCATCGGTCAGGGCGACTTTGACAGGCAGGGAGGGCAGGCAGAGGACGTCCGGGGTTTCTGCCGAACGGCAGCTCTCCTGGGCATCGGGCACGCCGTTGTAGTTGCTGTCACTGACTTCCTGGGCTTCCGTGGTGAAGGAGCCGGTCTCAGACCAGATGGCGGCTGTGTCTTCGAAGCGCACCCGCCAGAAGTAGCGTGTGTTGGCGTCCAGGGCGAGGCTGGGCACCGCAAGCCGGGTGAGGGGGTTGTCGATGGTCAGGTCTACCACGGGGCTTGCAAAGCTGCTCTCCGTGGCAATTTGCCACCGGGACTGCTTATGGGTGCCCACAATGGTCCCATCTCCGTACTGTGCGGTGAGGGTCGGTGCGAGGGGCGAGGTGGCTCCGGAGGCCGGAAGCACCCGGATCGCCCTTGCCGGGTGGCTGCCGCTGCTGTCCGGGAGGGTCCCCAGGGCATACTCGTCGCGGTTGGTCGTGCCGTCACCGTCCGCATCGAGGCCGGCGTCTGCCGATGAGAGGGGATCGAGGCCGTGGGCCAGCTCCCAGGCATCGGGCATGCCGTCGCCATCGGCATCGGTGTCGGCGTTGTCGCCTACGCCGTCGCCGTCGGTGTCAGTCGTTTCACCCGGCATACCGGGGAATGCGTCTTTGCAGTCCAGGATGCCGTCCCCGTCAGTATCGGTGTCTGGCGTACCACAGCCGTTGCAGCCCGGTGTGGTTTTAGCGGGATCATCATCGCATCCATCCACGCAGTCGAGGGTGCCGTCGCCGTCGGAGTCTGCTTCGCCCTGGTATTCATAGGCGCCCATGTCCACGGTGCAACGTTTTCTGGGTGATCCGTCAAGGTCCAGGGTGACCGGGTCGACCCCGGATGACCCATCTCCAGAGTTTCGGCTGAGGGAGTCGCTTTTCAGGTGGTAGTCGCCACCCGCTGCATTCACGAACGAGGGGCCGAACGTGACATTGCCCGTGGAGTCATCCGAAAGGGAGAAAGGCCCTTCGGGGATGCAGGAGTACGAGATCAACACCGTATTCCCATAGAGGGTGTCGTTGATGTGCATATCAGGCCAGACGATGGCGTTGCGTAATTGAATGCCACCTTCAGAGATGATTTTTTCAGTGAGGAAGGCATCGGCTCCTTCCATGCCCGCC
>CALOAX010000004.1:0-1208645 GCA_942491485.1 Desulfolunaceae bacterium
CTCGCCCATTTCGCCTGGTCCCATCTCGCTCTGCACCTGTTCCAGGCGCTCCTCCAAACATAGGATTGATCCGGAGTCCTGGAAGAGACGCCCCGATGCGATGGGGCAGGGCCAGCCTCCGGCGGCGAGGACGATGTCATGGTCGTTGATCGCGTCAACGTATTGGATGAAATTCAAAGGTGCCCAAAGTTGTTGTCGAAATTCAAGTACGAGTAGATGAGTCCAATATTAAAGGCATGTTTATTTTAACAGGAAGTCATCAAGTAAGACTTCGTGGAGCAGTCGCACAATCTCTAGCAGGAAGAACTACTTCAATTTTACACTTGTTACTCATGAGCATGCAAGAGCTCCAAGACGAAGGGATGGATTCTACATTAGATGAAATTTTGTATCAAGGTTGCTTTCCTAGAGTTTATAAAGATCAATTGAATCCAAGCAAAGCTTACGGTAACTACGTGCAAACTTATCTTAGAAAGAGACTTACGTCAAATGATAGAGGTTAAGATTTTACAGCTATTCCAAAGATTTTTGAAATTATGTGCAGGACGAATAGGTCAGATCTTTAATAAAGAGAACTTAGCTACATGAAGTTGGAGTTACAGCTCAAAAACAGTCACCCATTGGCTATCAATTCTAGAAGCTTCATATCTCATTTTCTTATTACCACCCTACTTTGAGAATTTCGGGAAACGAACAATCAAGTCACCAAAACTATATTTTTGTGATGTTGGTCTTGTAACTTTTTTACTTGGAATTGAAAATGTCTCTCAAATCGAAAGAGACCCTCTACGCGGAAATTTAGTTGAAAACTTAGTTATTCTTGAGCTGATAAAATCAAGATGGAACCATGGTCTCGAACATAGACTTTTTTCTATCGGGATTCTCACCACAACGAAATTGATGTACTGTTTCAAAGAGTGGCCATGACCTCACTCCAATCGAAATAAAATCAGCAAAAACCTTTAACAAGTCCTTGAAAGAGACTATCCTTGTTTGAAGAAGTTATAGGGGATCGATGCCAAAGCCCCTCTTTAATCTATTCTGGAAATGATGAACATAAAATCAAGGATGTACAGCTCTTTAACTTCTCTCACGCTGCAAAAGCCTTAAAGTAATTAATGCCCAATTCTAAACATAAAAAAAACCCTAGAGATCTCTCTAGGGTTAACGTTCGGAAGAGGTAGGATTCGAACCCACGGTCCCCGTGAGGGGACTTCTGTTTTCAAGACAGACGCATTCGGCCACTCTGCCACTCTTCCGTAAGATTGATGGATATAAATCTAATTCCCTCTAGGCAGTGATAATTATACATCACCCTCGAATTAAATCAAGTCAAAATTGCTTTAAAAATCGCAAATCATTTTCTGCAAACATTCGGATATCGTTTACACCATAAAGAAGCATAGCTAAACGCTCGAATCCCCCACCCCATGCATATCCAGAATACTCTTCAGGATCAAGGCCACCATTCTTTGAGTACATTTGGATGAACCATTCCAGCACCAGCAACTTCTAGCCATCCAGTATGCTTACAAAGTCTACATCCAGATCCTTCACATGCAGTACACTTGATATCCACTTCCATCCCAGGTTCCACAAAAGGAAAGTAGCTAGGTCGAACCCGGAGCTCAAACTTTTGGTTAAATACTTTTGTGTAGAACTCTTTCTTTGTCGCAATAAGATCGGAAAAGGTCACATCTTTATCGATATAGAGGACATCAACTTGATGAAAAAATACATGAGAGCGAGCTGTAATGGTTTCATTTCGGTAACATTTTCGGAGACTGAAGAATCCGTATGGGAGGTTAGACGATTCTCCATTATGTGCTGTTGAGATCGAGGTGGTATGAGAGCGAAGAAGCGCAATTCTCAGGTAATAATAAGGTATCTTGCATATCCCGTGCAGGGTGGTCTGGAGGATAGTTTACCCCTCCATAGTTATAGTACTCAGAATCGAGATCGGGGCTATATTGAACAGAGAATCCCATCCCTTTAAAATAGAGATCATTTCATCTCTTAATAGATATATAGGTGCTTTTTTACCGTGAAAACCTCTATGACTCAAGAAAAGATATCTAATTCTTCTTTTTCAATACGAGCTTTTTGCTCTAAAGCCACAAAGGAAGCGCAGATGCACCTTTCACATACTTTAGGGTAAGCTCTACTTTTAAGTCATTAATGAGTTTGCCCATCACAGGACGCTCTTCTTTTTGTGCAATTTCTAAGATGACATGAGGTCTTGGATAGGACCTCTTTGCCAAGGTACTTCACTTGCTGTTCGAGCTTATCAGAATCGACAGAAGAGAGTTCCTTTTTCAAAATGGAGTTTGGTCTCTCGAATTTTCTCTTTGCATGATTAAACCTTATTACTTGGGATAAAAAAAACCCACGCTTGAAAGGTCAAGCATAGGTTAAAACAGTGCAAACTAAAAAGCTTTAGTTTTAAGCCAAAGCTTGCTTTGCTGCTCCTGCAACTTGTGAAAAGCCGCTAGGATCTTGAATCGTTATGTCAGAGAGTACTACGGTTAAGTAGACACCAGCTTTCTTCAATCCATGAATTAGTTTGCCGTAAGAGATTCCATTGATCTTGCAGCCGCACTAAGACGAATTGTCCAAAGACGACGGAAGTCTCTTTTCTTAATTTTCAGACGATAGTTAGATGCCATTGCAGACATCACCGCGTTTTTAGTTAAACGAAGGTGATTCTCCATGGTCTCCAACGAAGCCTTTGCTTGCTTCATGAGACGCTTTTTCCTGCGATGGGAAGCCACTGCGTTTGTGACTCTTACCATATTATTTCTCCGCTATTTTTAAGTTTAAGCAACACCCATAAGGCGTGCATATGTTTTAGTTTGCGCAGAACTTACTACAGACTGCTTTCTCAACTGTCTTTTGCGCTTAGATGATTTTTTTGTTAAAATATGTCTTCTGCCTGGATGACTTTGTATAAGCTTTCCTGTCGATGTGACTTTAAAGCGCGCCTTCACAGACTTTTTCGTTTTCATTTTTGTCACGACTCTAATTCTCCGTTTACTCTAATTAACCTTACGTAGGTGCCCCTACTTTCTTTTTACTTCCTGGCGCCAATACAACGCTCATATTTCTTCCCATAAGCCTAGCTTCTGCCTCTGGGGTCGCTACATCTGCTAACTCTTCACAAATCTTTCTTACAGATCTAGCTCCAACCTCGGGGTGAGCAAGCTCTCTTCCTCTAAATACACATGTTAGCCGAACTTTATTCCCTTTAGCAATGAACTCTCTGTTTACCTCAACATGAATATCATGATCATCCGTATTCGGCTTAATCTGATCTCCTTGATCTTCACTTGATGCTGAGATTTCTTGCCTTCTTTTTCTTTCTTGCTAACTTGATAACGATACTTCCCATAGTCAATAACTTTGCAAACTGGAGGGTCAGCTTTAGCGGCAATTTCTACAAGGTCTAATCCCACGTCTTCCGCATTTGCTAAGGCTTCTTGCAAACTTACAATTCCTACTTGCACTCCGTCTTTATCGATCAATCGCACTTTTAAGGCGCGAATCTCTCTATTTATTCTACAGTTCAGAGCCGTTACTCCTGTTAAATTTACTTATCTAGCACTTTTAATAGCTCCTGCCAAGGCAGGGATTGCGCTTGCTTTTTACGCACATCTCTTAAAGTTATTGTATTTGTCTCAATTTCCTTATCTCCTATTACAAGAACATAGGGAACTCCCTCTTCAAGAGCTTGCTTTAAGATCAACTTAAGCTCTTTACTCTCGAGACAAAGCTCAGCTCGAAACCTTTCCTTCTTCAAGGAATTCAAGGTTTCCTCCGCAAAAGAGCGATGTTTCTTCTGCAAAGGAACTACTTTAAGCTGCAAAGGGGAAAGTAAAAAGGGAAGATATCCACCTTCTTTTTCCAGCAGCAAAGCAATAACTCGCTCAAAAGACATACAACATGAGCTTGCAAAGCAAGCAAAGTCTTCTTTTAACAGTAGAGCCGCGCTTATATACGCAATAGGCCAATTACGACCTAAACCATCCGTTACGCTCCACTCAATCCTAGGAATTCAATCACTTGCCAAATCCAATTCTGGATCTCTTCCAAAACCCCTTAAAGCCTTGAAAAACAACGAAGAAACATCCTTAAATTTACCCTTTTGAACTTCAAAAAGAACAGGACGGAACGTAAAACCCAGGATTTTAAAGATTTTTGTCATGAAATGCAAGGAAGAAATCAACACTCGCTGCATATCATTCGAGTCGACAACTCGACACGAGAGATCAGCAAGAAAATTATTGACTCCGCCACATAAACCCCGACATTCTTTTGAGGAGGTATTTTTCTCTCATTTAAGGACAAAACTTCACTCAACCGAGGGATCCGCAGAAAATTAATTCTTTTTGCGCAAACTCGAACTGGATAAAACTCATCCTGAGAAGAAGAACCCGTTTGAATTTCTTGA
Organism: Desulfolunaceae bacterium; assembly: GCA_942491485.1. Taxonomy (GTDB): domain Bacteria; phylum Desulfobacterota; class Desulfobacteria; order Desulfobacterales; family Desulfolunaceae; genus Desulfoluna. The sequence goes on from CALOAX010000004.1 coordinate 4,448, forward strand.
TATCCCTCTTGAAGGCAAACCCCTCTCCAGACACCCAAAAATATATTTAAAACAACTCCCTTGGGCAAACCAGGACCCCTCGTCCTACAGCGGAATCAAAAGAGTAAAGCTTCACTCTCTCGAGCGAGAGTCAGATGATCAAACCCAACAAAGTGTTTTCGTTTTTTGCGAAAGACCTTCAAATCTTTATTTGATAAAAAAACAGATCCTTCGACCCTCACCACATCACTTTCAGGCAAGCGAGTAAGACTGTGCAATTCAAAATGCTTCAAATCGTTTGATGGCAATGGCTCTCAATCTCGTGAGGCACCGGCTCCAGAAAATCGTCAAGCTTGAGAAAACTCAGAAGTCCCGGACTATACACCTCTTGTATGAATGCAGCTTTTGACTTTTGCTTTTTGTGCATCAAAAAATTAACTGCGACATCACGCATCATTTTCACGAAAGAGATCTCAACACCCTCATAAAGAAGCCTTTATCCTTCCTTCAAGAGCCGGTGAATCGATGTCGTCAAGCTCCACACCTTCTAAGATGAAATCGTAAAAAAATCCATGGTCGGACAATCCCCCTCCCATCAATTCAACACGGGGAAAGAGACCATGCAAAGCCTTAGCGAGGATGGGTAAGTAGTGATAACGTAAGTGATAGACTGAATCGGTCATGGGGCTAAAAAAAATGTGGAGCATATAGCTGATCGAACAGCTGACCTCCACGATGTCAACGTGGCGCTCTAACCAACTGAGCTAATACCCTAAAGAGGGTTAAGATGGGCACACGTAGGAAATTATCCGGTTTCTTTGCAAGAAAAAGATTTAAAAAATTCAAGACCTTCAAAACTTTATTCTACTTGAACACAACAACCAAATTAATGTAACCTTATCTGACAACTAACCAAATTAATTGAAATTATGCCAGTTCAATCTATTAGTTCCTCTCTCAGTGTTCAGTTTCCATCGGATAACTCAGAGAAGCTTAAACAAACTGCTCTAGCTTGCTCATTAGATGCAATGCCTAACCTACAAGCAGTTTATAGATATCTAGCGCAGCAGTTCTCAAAAGAAGACCTTCTCTAGAGTGTTGCATGCAAGCTGTTGCATAACAAAATATACCTGCATATGAACTGCTTCGAGATTTAACTCAGACCCCTGATCTCTCTACTTCTTTTAGTGATGGATTTGAAGGCTTTGTACAAGCTCTTTTAGAATTAAATGCCTACTCAGAAGAACCTACTCAAGTAACAGCAAAGCAACTCCTTCCACATACAGAAGACTGGTGTTTTTTAGGAGAGCTATTAGCCTAGCAGACGCCCCTACCGGCAGTCGATGAGCAACTAGGGCTAGATGTCGATATAGCAGCTGAACTTACATAAAGAAATACAAAGGATCACATGTTCATAAACCAAATAAAAAAAGAAAATGTAAATATCGGAAGTCTACAAAATCCCCCTCCATTACCTACTAAAAAGTTAGTTACAGCTCTAGACATTTTACAAAGCCAAAATCGTAATCCACCTATTCAAGTCTCTTTACCTGCATTCTTAGCATCTTCAACAGATACGGTTACATCAAGTATCGCGCAAAAACTGATTTACTCACCCCAAATCAGTATCGACTCTAAAATTATTGAAGCGATTTCCCAGAATCAAGTCTCAGCAAGGTTATGACTTATCTCTATTACCTCCCTGATATCAATAGACCCCTAGAAGACAAAGACGGCCCACCTAGAACTGCTTTAGATTGGCCATGAAACAGGATGCTACGCCCTTTGTAAATTTATGATAGAAGCAAGAGGAGCAATCATTGACTTAAAAACAAGCTAAAAAAGGCACTTTCCAGCTATTTGGGGCTTTAGATCGAGTTACCTTAAGGGATGATGACATTTCATTTGCTCGATACCTCCTTTCTCGCGGGGCCTTTTTAAATGAGCGCTTTTTCATGCAAGGAACAAAATGGTTTAATGCCATCTCAATATGCTATAAATGGAGACTTAGAACGCGTGCGCATTCTGCTGACTGCTTAGGTGCTGATGTAAACGTAAAAGACTTTCAATGAATCACCTCTTTCCTCTACACTAAACCTTCTACCTTTTATCAGCTCTAATTCAGCTGCAAATGGAAATACAGATACTGCAAAGCTTCCTCATATTCATGATGCTGACTTTGAAGAAGTTGATCAATTTGGCAACACGCTTCTTATGAGAATGGCTCAAAAAGGAAATGTTAAAGCAGTTAAAATGCTAACTCCTGAGCTGCAGATATTTTCGCCCTAAATGAACACGGTCAGATAGCATCAGATCTAGTTCTCGATTTATTGAAAATAGTCAATATGCAACCTGATCTCAATAGAAACCTACGACAAATATATTCCCACTTAACACATCTACAAGTCAGTAAATAAAAAAAGAATAGCTTATGATACCTACTACAAACTTCAGAGATATAGAAGAGCAAAAAGATCTAACATCACATGCACCTCTTCCTTCTATTAAAAGAACATTTCATGTAGATGAGCTTGAATTAATAGGAGCTAGTCGACCTAACCAACTGTCTTCATAGAATATATTGAAGGCCCTGAAAGAGCTCAAAAATGATCTCTTCAGATCAACTAAGATCTACAACAAGATCCTCCTAGCATGCACCTTGCTGGTGCAGCTGTACATGCAGTTAAACCTCAACCTCGTAAACTTGCTCCTTTAAACACAGATCTAACTTTTCTACCAACTGAAGGCTTGGAAGATGATTGCCCAAGCTTAAATAGCTTAGAAGAAGCAAATCGGATAGCTGCAAAAAAAGCGCTAGACCTCGACCTTATACACTCTATCAAATCAGGCGACCTTACACTTTTTAAAGAACTATCTAATCAACTTGAAGACGTTAATTGCTTATTAGAGCTAGATCCTGAGCACAAAGCGTCACCTCTACTTTGGACTATTAAGGAAAGGCAACTTCCTATTTGCAGGTATTTAGTTGAAGAGAGGGGCGCTACTCTTGATTCTGAAAAAGGGTTAAGGCGAGGAGATGTCCCTCTAATTGTCCAAGCATTAAATCGGAAAACCTTTACTATTTGCAAGTACTTGCTTTCAAAAGGGGCCTACTTGGATAACAACTTTTCTTATAAAGATCCAAATGGCCAAGTTGTAAGAGGTCCTCCTGTAACCTATTATTCTAATAGGGGAGACACAAAGCGCCTGCAGGTTCTAATAGAATCTTTTGGAGCTAATATAATAGATATAAAAGATTCAAAGGACCATTCACCTCTATTTCATATACTTCAACAAGTTTCTATTGAAGAAGACCCTGACCAAAGAGCTCGACTGCAAGCAGCCGCTCTTTTACTTGTAGACTCCGGAGCAGATGTAGATGAAAGAGATGATTTAGGAAACACTCTCCTTATGAAACTTGCAGAAGAAAATTGTATTGAGGGAGGAAAATGTTAGCCTGTGGGTTTGCAGCAGACATATCAGCTACCAATGAATTTGGACAAAATGCTATTTGCCTTGTTCTACACGCTATAAGCAAACCTCATATCTCTGCTCTTGAAATTGACTCTTATGAGCAAATTTTCGATTTTTTAAAACCTATGATGGGAGAAGAAGAAATTGACACAAAACTAGCAGAGCACATTCGCCTTGGCAATCAAAGAGCCTGTACTCTTTTGCAAAGCTCCTGTAATGTTGACATCGATAAAGCTATAGATTCTGATGGCAACACCTTTCTCATAAGATTTACTAAGCAAGGACTGTTCGATTATGTGAAAATGCTCTTAAAACTTGGGGCTAATCCACAAAAAACAAACCTTCAAGGAGAAAAGTGCCCATAGCTACGCCGATAGTAAGTTAATGGAGTTTAATCAAAATGATGAGATTAGCTGGGGAGCTATTTGCCAAATCCTTACTCAAGGTATGATCTTGCGAAAAGTGTACCAAGAAGAAATAAAACAAAAAGGAACTGATGAGACCTAGCTTTCCTTTATTTAATACCCCTAATATTGACCTCGCTCACACTCTTTGGAGCAAGATTTTATCAGAAAAGGATCTTGTTATTGACGCGACTTGTGGAAATGGAAAAGATTCCCTTTTTTTAGCCAAAGCACTTGATCCTCTAAAAGGAACTCTTTTCTGCATTGACATCCAATCAACTGCTATAGAAAACACAAGAGCTCTTTTAGAAAAAGAGCTCCCCTCCTCATCTCATGTAGAGTATTACAATCAATCCCATGAAACCCTGCCTTTAATCCCTCCAAACCTTTACTGTAAGCTTATAGTTTTTAACTTAGGCTACCTTCCTTCTGGGGATAAATCTATTACAACAAAGGTATCTTCTACGCTACTTAGTATATCAAGCTCACTAGAGCTCTTAGCGCCAGGAGGGATGCTTAGTATTACTTGTTATCCAGGACACCTTGAGGGTGAAAAGGAACAAGAGGCCCTTGTAGAATATTTAAGTAAACTCAGCCCTCTTCAATGGGCTTTTACTTCCTCGTTTTGGTCAAATCGAAATGCCTCCCCCTCTCTTTTTTTGGTGCAGAAAAAAAGTGGCATTTAAAGACTTTGATCGTTTATCACAAAGTCATGAAGAAGAAAAAGCGGAATGCTAAGTCTCCTAATGAACTTCAAGAAGACCTGCAGGATATTGAGAAGAAACTCAATAAGCCTGTAGATAAAGCGTCTATGCAAAAAATCTTCCAAAGACTCGAAGTTGCACAGGACGACTGCTCCACCATGAAAAAAAAATACACCCTTTTTTCTGATGAGGTTGCATCGGGTTTTGAAAACCGAATTCGCTCTCTCTTTGGAGCTGTTGTTACAACACATGTCGATACAGAAATCAATCAAATCTTAGAACAAGCCAATAAGATCAATCCCGAAGATGAAAAAGAAGTAGAGGCTCTAAAAGAAAGAATCAAAGAGTTAAGAAAGTGGCACCGGCCTTCCAAAGAGAATCTCATAAAAATTACAAGAGCAGAACAAAGGATAGAGCCAAGGGATGATACAACTCACCTCAATGAAGATCAGCTAGATCCAGCTGAAGCTGAAAACTTATTAGAAATCGCAGGCCTTGTGTACCGAAGGAATGTGAAAGAAAGAAACAAGCTCTACCTCTGCCTTTCTGAAACAGCCAGGAAAGGTTCCAAATCATCTGATAACTTTAAAAACAAAAGCCTTTGAAACATCCACCATTGCCTTTTGTCTCTGCCTTTGAATGGGGGTCTCCCCGCCAGTATCCCTCATCTAGTGAAATCGAAGACTTCTTCTCCGATGAGGCGTACGGTTAACTAGATTGTGCTGATAGATCGGACTCGGTTACCAGGGATCCTAGTGATATAGGGTTTTGCCTCTCTGAAGTGACCCCCTTATTAAAGCCCTTTAGTTAGCTAGTTTGTGCCATCTTTTTGTCTTATAAGGTCTCCCCTTAACCTCCTATTAATGGGGATCAATACTTCTCTGCGGGGTGTTTTTGAAACCTGGGGTTATCTCTCCCGGGGGGGCTGGTGGGCTTTTCTCATGGAAAATACCCTTGCTGCCCGCCCGCGGGGGGATCTGGGGGGGGGGGTCTGTCCTCAGGTGAAGGATATTATCGATTATGTCAATTGGCGAAGAGAGGGCGAGTAACGGGGAACAAAGCCCCCGGCGGTGAGGTGGCCCCATTTTCATTTTTTTGGAATTGAAATGCCCGCAGCTTGCCGTTGTGGTGCATGAGGCATCCCCTCAAACGTTGCGCGAATGCGGACGCGACAGAATATGAATGTAGACACCCGGGTCGCATTCTCAAACCAGCTTTCAAGGTGTTTTTGCCTAATGTGGCTTCGCCACCCTTGTCGCCGAAGGCAGCCAGGTTAAAGACGCCTCCGGCGGCCCTGCCGGGGGCCAAACTTTTGAAAAGTTTGACAAACAGGTCTTGAAAAACACCCTTGGGTAAATCGAAAGCCCAAGGCGAATGTGATTTGCCCCGAGGAACGAGGGGCAAAGCGCATTTGCAACCTGCTTTCAAGGTGGCACACCTTGCCGCCGGAGGCAGGCTTTTGCCCCGAACTTTAACCATAGAAGGCTGTTTTTTTTCAATAGCAAGGAGTTTTCATGCGCAGGCGCGTGGTGGTGACGTCCATGGGGGTTGTATCCTCCCTGGGAGCGACACCGGATGAGATAGCAGAGAGTCTGACTGGCGGGCAGCCTCGGTTTGCCTTTACGGGAGAAGAGGGGCTCTGGGCGGCACCGGTGCGTGATTTCGACCTCAAGGCGTACACCGGGCGGTTCAAGGCGGGACGGTACCTCAATCGCGGGGCCCAGTTTTCTGTGGCGTCTGCAGCGGCGGCCATGGAAGCCGCAGGCCTTTCGGAGAAGGAGCGGGCCGATACCGGTCTTTTCTGTGGGAGCGGACCCAACTTTGATGTGGGCGAAGAGTTCTCGAAAATCGAGGACGGCGAGATCTCCGAAGAGGGGCTTGCCGCTCTTTGGATATTAAAGTTTCTTCCCAATACGGCGGCTTCGGCCATTTCACGCCTTACCGGTATCCACGGTGAGAACCACACCTGCGGCAGCGCCTGTGCCGCTTCGCTGACGGCCATTGGCGAGGGGTTTCGAAAGGTTCGGGACGGGTACCTTGACACGGCCCTGGCCGGAGGCGGCGATTCCCGGATCAACCGGGGCGGACTCCTGGCGTATGGCATGGCTCAGGCCCTGCATCGAAGCGATGAGGACCCTTCAGGGGTCTACGCTCCCTTTGATGCCAGCCGGAAAGGGTTTTTGCCCGGGGAGGGGGGCGCGTTCTTTCTCCTGGAGGAGCTGGAGCACGCGAAAAGGCGGGGCGCTGTGATTCACGCCGAGGTGCTGGGCTTTGGCTCCTCACTTGACGGCTACAACATGACGGCTCCTGATCCTTCGGGCGTATGGGCGGAGAAAGCGGTGCGGCTTGCCTTGGATGAAGCATTTCTGCTTCCCTCGGACGTCGATGCCGTCTCAGCCCACGGAACGGCGACCCAGTTGAACGACAAGATGGAGACCGAGCTTTTCGGGCGCCTTTTCGGTTCCCATCGTCCGGCTGTGGTGGCTGCCAAGGCGTGGCTCGGGCACCTGGCATCGGCCTGCGGGGCTGTGGAACTGGCCGTGGTGCTGGCGGCCCTGAAACGGGGGCTCTTGCCCACGAACCCCAACCTCAGGGAGCCCATCGATCCCACCCTCGATCATGTGGTGGGCGCACGAAGCGCGGATAAGGTGTCCACGGTTCTCTTTGAAAATTTCGGCTTCGGCGGACAGAATAGCGCGTTGGTTGTGCGTACGTGGCAAGGTGAGGCATCGTGATGCCTCCGGCGGCCAGGGGATGATCCCCTGGACCCCAGGTTGCGAATGCTCCAAGCCCTCGTTCCTCGGGCTTATCACATTCGCTGACGGGCGAAGCTCGTGGGGGTATTGAACGATCTTATCTGTGTCGTCTTCCCCGGCTGCTGGATATACCGTTCCTGTTGGACAGGTGACGCCGGTTGATGCTCGATGTTTTTGGAATACCGAGTGACCGGGGATCCAGGTGTGCATACCGTCATCGTTTGAAAGGGTCTTTACGGGAATATCACCAGGGGCGATTTTGCATACGGGACCTGAATAGTTAAAAATCATTTTTTGCATCGGACAGCATAGCAACGGTATATGCTTTCGCCTTAGCGCCTTTACCGGAAAGTTTTTGCGGAGCTTTTTTCAAAAAGCGACTCGCCGGAGGCATGTGTTTACTTTGACCAGGGAAGGCTACATTGAACAACACCCTTGATATCCCATTCTTAATGCTTTCCCGTATTTCAGCTGTTGACGATGGCTTTATGGCGTCGGAATCGGTGGAGCTGGGCGGGAAGCCCCACGAGCTTCTCGAGGCCATGGCCCAGTGTGCTGCCTATCACGTGAGGTATCTCACCGGTTTTTCCCGTCAGGCCTTTCTTATGAAGGTGAGTCGGTATCCCATTCCTGCCTCGCCTGTGACCGGGACCGTCTCCATGACCGCCACCCTCACCGGGTCGGCAAGCGATGCACGGGCGTATACCGTCACAGCAGAGTTTGATGGAGAGCAGTTCACCGCGTCGATTCTTATTGGCACCACGCCTTTTGATGACCGTTTTAATGCCCAGCGCCTTGCGCCACATTACCAGGAGATTTTTTCATGTTTGAAGAGCGCTTGAAGCAGAAACTTGCCGTTCAGAAAGAGCAGGGGCTGTACCGCAATCCGCCTGAGGTTTCCGAAGGGGACGGGCGCACGCTGAAGGTGGCGGGGCGTACCCTGATCAATTTTGCATCCAACGACTACATTGGCCTGGGCAGGTCCGAAACTCTTCGTAAGGCTGCCTCAGATGCCTTCATGCGATATGGCACCTCCTCTTCGTCATCCCGGCTTGTCTCGGGCAACGCATCGGTGATCCGTGAGGCGGAAAAAGCCTATGCCGATTATTTCGGGTATGAGGATGCCCTCTTCTTCCCGTCCGGGTACCAGGCCAATCTGGCCATTTTATCCACCCTCTTCGGGCCGGATGAGATGCTTCTCTTTGACAAACACGTGCATGCCAGCACCGTCAAGGGCATGCAGTTGGGATCCGCCCCTTTCAGGGGGTATCGTCACAACAGCATGGGGCACCTGGAAAAACGGATCAAAGGGGCCACAGGAAATCCGGTGGTGGTGACCGAGTCTCTGTTCAGCATGGATGGCGACACCCCGCCCCTGGCTGAGCTGGCGACACTGAAAGAAACCCATGGGTTTCTGACGGTGGTGGACGAAGCCCATGCCTATGGTGCCCTGGGTGACGGAGGGCGCGGCATTGCCCGAGAGGTTGCCGATGTGGCCCTGGGAACTTTTGGCAAGGCCATGGGGCTTTTCGGGGCCTTTGTTCTGCTTCCTTCTCTCTACCGGGAGTACCTTTTGAATTTCGCCTCTCCCCTGATCTACACCACGGCTCTCCCCGAGGCCCATGCCGTGACTGCCCTTGCGGTTCTCTCCGAAGTGGAACAGGCCGATGCCCAAAGGGCGCACCTTGCCCATCTCAGCCGTCGGTTGACAAGCCTTCTCACCGATCGGGGTATGACGGTCTGTGGAGAAGCCCACATCCTCGCCGTACAGATCGGAAGCGAAGAGCGTGCCCATGATCTCGTGAAGAAACTTTTTGACCAGGGCTATTTTGCCTTTACCGCACGTTTCCCCACCGTCCCCATGGGGCAGGCCATCATTCGCCTCAGCCTCACCGCCAACCATACCGAAGAAGACCTCGAAGCCTTCTCCGATACCCTGTATCGCCTGATGGACTGAACCACAGAGAAAAGCCCAAAAACGTGCCTCCGGACGCGTACACCACAAGCGCATGGGAATATCGATAATTTACTCAGCCGTATGCTTGGGGCCGGTTCGAGGACCTTCCTTTAAGCTGGGCTCCTCACATGTGTCCGTTACACTCTGTATACTCAATCCCTTATATTTTTGGACCTCTGTATTATCGCCTCCAAAGGCATTGATAGTGACCGTTTGAGTTGGCTGTTACTCTCCTGCGGGTCATGTCAGTTACCTGAAAAGTGTTGATATAATATTGTCACAATGATAACAATGTTCATCACGAGTAACGCAGTGTTCGGGCAAAGATCGATGGTGTAGATCCCATCGATACTCACAATTCTCATATTTCCATTACAATTTCAGTTGTCCGCATCAGGCGGGGAGGACGGCATGGCTTTTAGGGTCCTGAGGTTCCAGCGATACGTGTTTCACGTGTTTTTCGTGAGCATTCTCTTCGCGTCACAGGCTATGGCAACCCCAAAGCCCATGAAGGAGTGGGAGCTTGGGGGCGTGGAGGCCGGCACAGGGGTAAATCTTCATTTCGACAATGTCACCATTGAAAACAAAAGCGACTCCATGCGGTTTGTCCCTGATGACACAGCCGAACCGGACAACTACATCGAATTGACCGACACGGACAGCACGCGAACAGTCAACGGGGACCTTTCTATCGTGGTGGGTTCTTACGAGGCTCCACAGAGAGACTGGTTTATCAAGGATACGGCCAAAGTCCGGAAGGGGAGTGCCGGGCTGTTTAACCTGAACTACTATTTCAAGCACAAACGAAAAGACTACCAGATAGTGAAAGGATCGGATTATCAAACCGATGCCGAAGCCCGGGGCATTGATGCCGTGACCCTCAGCATGGGCAACGGAACGGATGTCTTCATGTCACAGGACAACTCCATGGGGCTCAATTTTTCTGCAGAAGGGTATCGGGATCCGTTAACGGGAATAATCAAGTCCACACCGCTGGAGGTCGACAGTGGGACCCTTGCCATCAAAGGCATGAAAACCTTCGGTCAGCAGATTACCCTTTACCCCATCAACGAGATTCCTGGGTATGTCACAGGGGAGGGCATTGCCCTTGAGATCCGGAGCAAAACATCCATTGATGAAATCAGGTTGACAGCCCCGGATAACACACCGGATGACCCGACTGACAATCCGGTCAACGCTCTTATCAAGGGTGTCCACATGCGCGAGAGTTTCAGCCAGGAGCTTCATGATAAGGATAAGTACGGAAAATGGGGGGACATGGACAGCGGGTACTTCGCCAGCGATGCTCCTTCCGAGTATTTTCAGAGCACCTATGATCCAGACGGGTACTACGGGCACACCTGGGATCCAAAGGACACCCCCATCGACCCGAGTCTGATCAGCACCCCTTACTCCGGGGGCCCCGATTATTACAACATGTATGACGGCTACATGATGAACGGAAACATCAACCAAGTCGCTTTTTACGATCTCATCAGCGGGAAGAAATTGCCCTACGGCCACGGCCAGCTCACCAACAATGATAAGATCACCGGGAAAAATTTTGACAACCCCAGCAAGCTGGACGACGACTATCAGGTTCGCAGCCAGGACGTCGCCAATGCCATTGTCATTGAAGAACGCCCCATAACCATCCAGGTGAAAACAGGGCGGACGTACAAGCGTTACGATTCAGATGCTGATGGGCTGGTGGACTATTATGACGACCGAAGCTATGTGGCCATCAATTGGCCCCGGCATGGCTCAGTGCGGGTAGAAGAGATTCAGGGGTTCCTTTCAGATCCAAATGAGTGGCCGTACAGGGATTTTGGTCCCTCCATGGGAAGCGTGATCCTTGACGGGATGAGGGCCAAAAAGACTTATATCGAAATTCCCGGCAGACGGGAGCAGTATCTCATTACCGAGCAGAACATGCACTCCGATGGAAGACGGCACAACTATGTTTATGATGCAGGCAAACTTCCAGATGAGATGAACCCCAACGGGCTTCCGTCCTGGGGCCAGCCAGACTGGGATCCCATCGGTCGGGGTCAGATCGATTTCCTCAGCAAGCTGGGGAATACAGCATTAACCAAGCCACCGGGCACGCCTGATTTAAACCCAACAGGAGGGCAGTGGGATCTCTACGACCTTAAGAAAACGGTGGGAGGTGTCACTTATGATTTCTGGCATATCTATGAACCCGCATATCCTGGATCCCGTGCCCGTTGGGTCCCGGACCATTGATTTATGGGGCTGCCGGCATAGACCGATCTCAAAGGAGATATACCATGGGTTGTGGTAAACGATGGGGTGGATGGATATTTAATGGCATGGCCAGTGCTCTGGCTGCCGTTATGTTCTGTGGTGCGCCGGTTTTCGTTTGTTCTGCATACGGTGCCGTGCGGCCCATGACGGACAATGATCTTTCGGGTATTACGGCCCAGACCAGCCCCATTTCCGTCAGCATGGAGTGCGACACGGTGCGTATCTTTATGGATGCTTACCTGGAGGTGTACCAGGAGACCGACAAGGTGCGCTTGGGGTATTATTACAAGTCACCGGCAGAACTGACCACGCGAAAGGGTCTGAACCCAGGGGATTATGAGAGATACAATCACAATGGGGCGATCTGGGACAAACGGTGGAAATTCAGTGGTTACGACCCTCGGATTCAGTGGCATCCCAGCGATACGCCTGTGCCGGATGGGGATCAGTGGAACACCAAGCGGTTTCGCGTGGACATGGGGAAAGACCCAGGCGGTACGACGATTTATTCACCCTGGGAGTTGGCCACAGAGTTCTCGGTATACAGGGGGGATGATAAAGACAGCCTGAATTTGGAAACCGTCTACGTTCCGTTTGTCGATGATGATAATTACATGTACAAATACAAGTACAAACTGGGTGATAAGTGGGTTGACGGGGCCCAGGGGGACAACAATCAGCTGGTGCTCTTTTCAAGTCAGACCTACCGCAACCGAAACTATCTGGATTGGGACTTTGCAGTGGATAACCTGCGCATGGGCTTGAATCCTGACGAGCCTGTTCGTATCAACGGCCTGGTGATCCGTCTCAAGTACGATAACATCAGCGACCCCAACCGCAAGTTGACCGATATCATCGTGGGCACGAACGATATTCAAGGTGACCTCTCCTTTGATTACAAGAGGGCTACGGGTATCTACAGTCCCAAGATGCCCCACCAGGCACGTCAGACCGCACTTCAGACCGGTGGTGACGGAAACAGCATAGCTGGAACCGATTTGTCCACGGAGTTCAACTCCACACCCATTCCCGTTGTGTACCAAAGGGACACCATGATGAGTCTGGTGGATCAGTTTAACCTGGCACGGAACTACAAGCAGCCGAAAGAGGAGGGCTGGTTCGACGCCGTGCCGGACAACCCCTTGAGCAACACGCAGCACTCCGGCTTTTTTATCCGCATTGGCCTGGACCGCAACAGCCCCCATTTCGGGTACCAGCTTGTGGGGGGCTACAATGAACGGATCGCAGCCTCTTTTCAGTACAAGGGAGAGAACCTTAACGAGTCCCTTTATAACTGGTGGAACGGGATTGAACCCTCCCTTGCCACAACGCAGTATCCCGCTTCTCTTCAGAAGGTTTACAGCAATGATCCCAATGTCACCAGTTACTCCTATTATGGAACTGATTCGAACTACTTTCCTTAGAAAACTGTGGCATGAGTTATGGGGCTGATGGGGGTGGAGGAGGTACAGGCGCGGTTTTTCAATGCCTTGCCCGTTAATGTATGGTGTTGGATGTGCGAGCGGTGCAGGGATAAGTCTTGGTGTTTCAAATAGTTCTCTTGGGTGCGGTCTGTCCGGCTGGATGAAATATTTCAGCCGGACTTTTTTATTTGAACGGGCATCTCAGAAAAGGCCTTGGAGCCACGGTTGCTGCAGCTTTACTTGAAAACTTCGTAGTCGCGGGGTGCTTCGGTGGTGGAGGATTCCTTTGTGTCAGGATTAAAAGGTGTTGCTTTATTTGCAATATTGATATAATTGTCTCGCTCGTTCGTTCCTCAATATCTCTTCACGCATATTTCATCCATTCAAGTCGGATCGACACTTTCCCCCTGCACGTGAGGTGAACCACGCTAACCAGGGCGTATTGCGCATGCGGTGAGTGGTGGAGCGGATGTGGAAGACCCACTTACGAAGTGACCCGAAACAGTTTGTACAAAAGGAAGATCAAGAACATGACCCAGTTAAATAGACATTTTTTCAGTGGTGGCCTCAAAGGGGCTGAAGCGGCATTTGGGATCCAGGCAGAAAAGTACGGAATTTCTGAGACAACCTATGCCTTTGACGGACAGACCCTGACCCGCGAGATGAACGTTGAGATTCTTTCGGAAGAGACCCTTAAAAAGGGCGATGTCAGCATGGAGATTGTGTCTGCCCGTATGGGACGGCGTTATGCCCAGGCAGACAGGATCCGTAAGGTATTTCAAGTGATTTTTCATATGGTAAACAAGGGCTGCCAGGTGTTGGCCATCGGTTGGATCCAGGACGACAGCACCGTCAAGGGCGGAACCGGATGGGCTGTGGAGCTGGGCAAGTTTTTCAACCGCCCCGTCAGCGTGTTCGACCAGGAGAAGAACCAGTGGTACACGTGGAAAGAGAACCGCTGGGCCCTGGACACCCCTGTGATTACAGAAAAGACCTTCTGCGGTACCGGAACCCGGAACCTTTCAGACGAAGGCAAAGCCGCCATTGAAGACCTCTTCAAACGATCTTTCGCGTGATTGAGTCGCCGCAGGTCGGTGCAGCAAAGAAAGCCCTTGAAAGAGTGCCGCACATCGTGCGGCATTGCATGCGAGGCATTCAAGGGGAAGTCCTTTAACCGGGGCTTCCCCTCCTTCGTTTTTTAAGCCATCCCCCATTTCTCTCCTGATAGTCAACACCTTGCGGAATGTATCTGTTCAGCACTATATCGCCTTCCGGCGGCTAAGTGTGCCATCTTGAAAGCAGGTTGCGGGTGCGCTTTGCCCTACGTTTTTCGGGTCAAATCATATTCGATATTTAAAACGGCCACCATTCAAGGGCAACGTTTTAAGACCTGTTTGTTAAACCCACTCTTTCAGATCAGGCAAAGGTTCAGCCCCCCCGATGGGGCCGACGGATACATGGGATGACTGGTTGCTGACACAGAAACGCAGCGGTTTCCAATGATCCGGTGGCAGGGGAGGAGGGCCCCACATCCCGCCTTTTGCAGACAGCAGGGGAGCCTTTGCGAACCCGGGGTCAAGGGGATGGTTCCCTTGACCCCGGGAGGCTATGTTTCCTGGAGAAGGTTGTGCGCCTGATCACCCACGGTGGTGGGGGTGACGTGCCATTCTGTGTAGAGGGAAAAGGGGTGGGACGATGATTTCAGGGTTTCGGCATGGGAACGTGCTGTGTCGTCTTTTGTGCGTGCGGCAAAGAGCAGGGCGAGGCCCTGTTTAACCGGATCCTTGGAGTCGAGGTGAGTGCGCACATCAGGGGCGGCTGCCGCCACTTTTTCCGGATCGGTTTCCGCCAGCCTGCAAAGGCCCCAGAGAGCTCCTCGCTGAAGGATTTCGTGTTCAAGAAAGTTTCCCTCTTCGCTGACGTACGAGCAGAGGATGCGGTGGTATTCTGACGCCACCTTTTCGTTGACCGCCGATATTTCTCCCATGGCTTCCGGGGCTCCCCAGCCGATCCCACCGGACTCGTCGTTCAGGGTCCACATCAGGCGGCGCATGACGACGCGCGCCTCCTCCATGTTCTCTCGAGCCAGGGCATTTGTCACCATCCCCAGGGCTGTGACGGCACGCCATCTTATCAGCTCTTCCCGGTCGCAGAAAAAGCCGATGATGGGGCTCACCACACGCCGTAAGGGGTAGGAGAGCAATTCTGTTTCAACGCTTTCGGGTGTCCCTTCCAGAAGGAGGGGGCGAAGGGCGCGTTTGATCTCCCGTCCGCCGGATATTTCATTGGTATTCATGGGGCCTCCTTGTTTGGCAGGGTTGTGGTTTCTCTGGTTATCCCGAGGTTGTGTCATGAAGAAGCCCATTCCCTTTGAGGGTGAGGGTAACGTGTGATCTTAATTATAAAGCATCGCGGCACAATTTGCCAAAATGTTGTCTACGGGTGAATGGTCTTAGGGGCGAGGCACAGGGGCATGTACAAACCTGTTTATCAAACGTTTCAAAAGTTTGGCCCCCGGCAGGGCCGCCGGAGGCTTGTTTTTTCACAACAGGTCCGCGCTTAGAAATTGATCACGGTGAACCCCTGCTCAACATAGCGGGCCATGGACGGGTGGCCTTTCATGTCGGAGAGGGGGGCGAGGCCGGAGGTTTTGGCGCCATCCTTTGCTCCGAGCTTGGTGGCACAGGCAAGGCAGTAACCGTCCATAAGCCCCTTGTCCGTCGCTTGTTTGAAGAGAGAGGGCAGGGGGGCGTCAAGGGTGTCGATGTCGGGGAGCAGGGTTGTGGCCGGTCCTTCTATGACTATCTTGACCTTGTGTCCTTTTTCATGGAGGTCAAGGCCGTTGAGGAGAACATGAATAAAACAGCCGGGTTCCTGTCGGTAGGCGAAGAGAGCAAAAGAGGTCAGTTGATCGGTCATGGAATTCCTCCAGGTGTCATGTGTGAATCGCAACGACTGCGCTCAATGCATCCCCTGGCAGTCATGTCAGGGGTAAGCCGTTGCTTTATCAAACGGTGGGTTTGACAAGCAGTTTTGGAAGATGTGTCAAGGTGGGGGGCAAAGTCACTTAAGCGAAATACCTTGAAAGCAGGTTGCAAATGCGTTTTGCCCCTCGTTCCTCGGGGAAAATCACATCCGCCGTCAATTCGCGCACTACCTGAAGATCATTTTTTTAAACCTGTTTATCAAACGTTTCAAAAGTTTGGCCCCCGGCAGGGCCGCCGGAGGCACAAGCTGAATAGTTACCCGGCTTTACCCCTTTTTGGCCTTCACGGCCTCACCGATGCGGACACCGAAGTCGAAGGACTCTTTGAGGGCATCCTGATCCGGGACGTAGAGGGTGCGAATGCCGTCATCAATCATCTCGAACTCCATGGCTTCGAGTTCTTTGTTGAGGAGTTTTACCGCTTCCCCACTCCATCCGTAGGACCCGAAGGTTGCCGCGAGTTTGCCTTGGGGCTTTAAGCCCTTCATGTAGGAGAGGACGTCGGCTAAGGTGGGAAAGATCCCGTTGTTGAGGGTGGGGGAGCCCACCACGAGTGCCTTGGCGTCCATGAGCTCGGTCATGATGTCGCTTCGGTGCCAGTTGCGAACGCTCATGGGGATCACCTCCACGCCGGTGGAACGTGCGCCGTCAACAATCTCCTTGGCCATCTTCTCCGTGGAGTTCCACATGGTGTCGTACATGACGATCACTTTGTCCTTGGTCTCCTGACGCGCCCAGCTGGCGTAGTGTTCCAGGATTTTCTCCGGCTGCTTGCGCCAGAGGATGCCGTGATCCGGGCAGATCATGTTGAGCTTGAGGCCCATGGCTTCAACAGATTCCAGAAGCTTTTCCACGCGAGGGGCATAGGGCAGAAGAATGTTGGCGAAGTACTTCTTGGCGTGGTCGAAGAGTCCCACTCCCATTTCGTCATCGAAGTTTTCGTGGGACGCGTAGTGCTGCCCGAAAGCGTCGCTGGAAAAGAGGATGCCGTCCTCTTTGAGGTAAGTGAACATGCTGTCCGGCCAGTGGAGCATGCGGGTTTCGATGAAGGAGAGGGTGCGCTTGCCCAGCTTCATTTCGGTGCCAGGCTTGACCACGCGGTAGTCGATCTTTTTGTCGTTGAAGTGGGCGGACAGGGCCCGTACCCCCATCTTCGAACAGTAGACCGGTTTGTCTTCACCGATGAGGTGCAGGACCCGGGGAAGAGCCCCGGAATGGTCCATTTCTGCATGGTTGCTGATGATGAAATCGATTTTTTTCGGATCGATGATTTTCCGGATGTTCTCCATGAACTGACCGGTGAAGGGCTCTTTCACCGTGTCAATGAGCACCACCTTGTCGTCATCGACGATAAGGAAGGCATTGTAACTGGTGCCCATGTAGGTGGAGTACCCGTGGAAATCCCGGATGTTCCAGTCCTTGACACCCACGTCGTAGATGCCATCGGCGATTTTGAGAGGTCTCATGTTTCCCTGTTTCCCTTCGTGGTGATGGCCGGAAGCTTCAGGGTCCGGCCTTGTCATGCCTGGATGGACACCCCGAAGCTCCGGGGTGTTTCAACTGCTGTATAACACACGCCTCGGGGTGAATCTCACACCCCGGGGCGTTTGCGTATCACGCTTCTTCAAACTCCTCTTTTCCAACGCCACAGACGGGGCAGACCCAGTCTTCGGGGATATCTGCAAAGGAGGTTCCGGGCTCGATGCCGTTTTCAGAATCGCCCTCTTCGGGGTCGTACACATAGCCACATACCGTGCATTCATACTTTTTCATGGGATCACCTCATTTGTTGAGTTGGGGTAACCACCCAGCACTTGGAAGAAAAGACCACCGGCAGGGCCGCCGGAGCTTCTTTCAAGCGTTGATCTGGGTCGCTACGAGTTGGGTTTTTGAGTGGTTCTGGCTTACTTGTCGAAATATCGCTTCAACAGACCGGCAAAGGCCTGTCCGTGTCTTGCCTCGTCTTTGCACATCTCGTGAACGGTGTCATGGATGGCGTCCAGGTTGAGCTGCTTGGCACGGGTGGCCAGGTCTTTCTTCCCCTGGCAGGCTCCGTGCTCGGCATCAACGCGTACCTGCAAGTTGGTCTTTGTGTCCCCGGTGACCACTTCGCCGAGGAGCTCAGCGAATTTTGCAGCATGCTCCGCTTCTTCAAAGGCGATGCGCTTGTACGCTTCGGCCACTTCGGGGTAGCCCTCACGGTCTGCCTGGCGGCTCATGGCAAGGTACATGCCCACTTCGGTGCACTCCCCGGTAAAGTTGGCGCGAAGGCCTTCAAGGATTTCAGGGTCCACACCCTCGGCAACCCCGATGACATGCTCATCGGCCCAGGCCAAGGTACCGCCTGCGCCCTGCTCTTTGAACTTTTCTTTGGGAGCACCGCACTGGGGGCATTTTTCGGGGGGGGCGTCGCCTTCGTGGACATAACCACAGACGCTACATCCCCATTTGGCAGCGGCTTTCTCTTCAATGACCTCTTTAAATTTTTCTTTGGGAGCACCGCACTGGGGGCATTTTTCCGGGGGGGCACTGCCTTCATGGACATAACCGCATACCGTACAGACAAATTTCTTCATGTTCGAATCCACTCCTTTTTTCCTGTTCAGTTTCCGCTCCACGTCGTTTCGTTCTGACGCGCTCAATGGATGAGCATCGAAAATGTATTTCTGCATCTCATCAAAATGATCGATGTTTCCCACCATCTGGCACCCGGTAAGGCATCCCTGGTGAAGAACAAGCTTTTTGTAAATCCCTTCTTCGCTGCGGGTCAGAGACTCTTTGGTTCCCTCGGGATCCACGTCTCCCACCGACCCCAGGTAGATCCCCGTGACTTTAAGCATGGTGGAGAAGGCGGGCTCGCTGTATTGGGATACGTTGCCGCACATGTTCAGACCGGCAACCTCCCCCTGCTCAATGCCGGTGGCCCAAATGCCGTGTATGGTGCCGTTAAAGGCCGCACAGTCTCCGGCTGCAAAGATGCCGGGGGTTTGGGTTTCCATGCATGCATTGACCGGAATGCCTTTCTGGGCGGGGATGCCCGCTGTTTCGGCCAACCCTGTGTTGGGCCTGATACCGGCGGAGATAAGGACCATGTCCGCGGGGATCATGGCCCCGGATGAGGAGATGACGCCTGTCACCTGCTCATCGCCTGTGAGCTCTTTGGCCACCGCGCCGGTATGAAACTGGAAGCCCAGGTTCACCATTTTTTCCATCAGCAGCTCGGCACCCTGTGCATCAAGTTGGCGGGGAAGAATTCGATGGGCGTATTCCAGAACCGTGACCTTTTTTCCCTGTTTGATAAGGGCATGACCAGCCTCCAATCCGAGGAGTCCGCCGCCGATGATCACCACATTCTCAACACCCGAGGCGTGGGCAAGGATGTTTTTCGCATCAGCCAGGGTGCGCAGGGTAAAGGCCCCTTTTTTTCGGGCCCCCTGGATATCCGGGATGTGGGGGCTGCCACCGGTGGCGATGAGCACCTTGTCCCAGCTTAAGGCTTCACCCTGCTGAGTCACCGCCACGCCGAGGTTGGGGTCGAGGCTTTTGATACGCGTGGCGAGCTTCAGGGTGACCCTTCGTTCCTCATACCATGCCGGGGTGACGCCGGTGAGGCTTGAGGCAGGCAGGTCGCCGGAGATGAAGTCACACAGCCGGATGCGGTTGTAAAAAGGGGTCTCCTCATCGGTGACCATGGTGATGCTGCCCTCCGGGTCGTGCTTTCGAATCGTTTCTGCTGCGGTCATCCCGGCTATGCCGCTTCCAATGATCAGGTATCGTTGCATCATTCTCAGTTTCCGTGTGTTTGGCACCGCAGCATGAAAGGGGGAGGGCTGTCGGTGCCGTCAGTGTTATATCGATTCAGGTACTTGAGCATGTTCCGTGCCAAAATAAACCAAAGTTTGTTTTGTGCTGATTTTATTGTGGTTTGGTGTGTGGGCCTGATTTTTTCTCTTTTGATACCCAGCAAAACCTGTATCAAGTGGTATCGGTGGAAATGTTTGTCTCATTGCTATTTTGAGACACCCCATTCCCATTGAGGGAGACAAGGAGCTTTTTTACCCGGCTTTCTATATGTCGGATCAGGGCCTTGGCTTCGTCGTCGTTGTTGGGGGGGGCGGAGGGCAGGTCCCACCTGATGTCGGCCGTGACATCCGGGTTCTCATCTAACGATCCATCCATATCCACTATCAGATCCGGAGAAAAGGTGTCCAGGGATTCATTGACGTGAATGACCGGAATGTATCTGAGGTCGCTTTTCCTCAACTCCATCCAGGTGTCGCAGCGGGCCTTGAGATGGGCCTCGGGTGACGTGCCCGCATGGCTGACCCAGACGGTTCCCGGGGAGAAGGCAGTGGCACAGGCCCAGGCGATACGGCTTTTTACGGCACCGTCCCTGCAGACAAAGAGAATGCGCTGCTGAGGGGGGTAAAGGGGGGCTGCCGCCAGATCGGCTGCGGCTTGCACCCGCTTTTCTGTGTCGCTCCGTCCGGCAAGGACACCTTTGCCTTCCGCCCGTCGAAAGGTGAGGGCTCCGGCATAGGAGGTGTCGATGGCGTCAAAAAAGTAGCGGGCGTTCAGGACGAAAGAGGTGAAAAGATCATCCCCCGAGGTCGCAGCAGAGGAGAGAATATAGCCTCTGCGCCTTTTCTTTAACGGATCATTGAGCTTGAGACGATATTTTCGGGACCAGAACATCTGGCCGCGATCCATGGCTGCCTTCAGTTGGGCCGATGGCCCGTAGAAGTAGACCGGGGAGGCCATGACAATGATCTCAGCCTGGCGAAGCATGGGGGCGATTTTCAGGGCGTAGTCGTCATCAAAGATGCACCACCCGCTTTTTTCGCATGATCCACACCCGATGCAGAAGGCAAATTTCATTTGAGGAATGGGCAGGGTGACGGTTTGAAAGCCTTTGTGTTGGAGGCGCTTGAGAAAGAGCCCCAGGGTGTGGTTGTTGTTGCCCGCTTTTCTTGGACTTCCCTGCAGACCCACAGCTAGCATCAGACGACTCCTTATGCATTGAGGTGATGAGATGAGTGGTGCCGGAATCCCGGGGTGCATTTATCTTGGGTCGTTTCGGACGGGATGCGGGCAGGTGGCGGGCCATCAGCCTGATTGCTCATGGAATCAACGTGATGGGGCGCTCTTGCTATTATAGCAGTCGGGAGGACATTTTCAAGGCGGATCGTAACTATTCAACGTGTGCCTCCGGCGGTCCTGCAGGGAGCTAAACGTTTGCCTGATCTGAAAAGGCGGATTATTAACCCGGCGGTTAAATGCATAAATGTCGAGGGGCAGTATCACCCCGATAATTGATGACATCTCTTTCAGCTTTGGCTTGTATAGTTAGTTGCCGGGTTAATAACAAACAGGCCTTATTGAAATGTCATTGAGTGAACTCCGAATTGAAGGTGGCACACCTTTTGCCATCGGCTTTTACCATAAAAGGCTCTTACAGACGTCTTTCAAGGCGACCGCCTTTCAACTGGTAGACCCGATCTGCAAGGCGGGTGACCTGGCTTTCTGAGTGGGAGACGAGGAGCAGGGTGCAGCTTTTTTTGAGTTCCATGAGCTGGGCTTCGATGCGATCCCGGCTCACTGCATCAAGGGATGACGTGGGCTCATCCAGCAGAAGGATTTCGGGCTCGGTGACCAGGGCCCGGGCCAGGGCGAGGCGTTGCTGCTGACCACCCGAGAGTCGGGTGGCCGGTTCGCTGAGGCGTTCCTTTACCTCGTCCCAGAGACCTGCCCGGTTCAGGGCCCGTTTAACCTTGAGGGTGATCTCGTCCTTTTTTTTGACACCGGCAAAGGTCAGGGGAAGGGAGACATTTTTATAAATGGAGAAGGGCAGGGGCGTCGGGTTCTGGAAGACCATGGCTGCGTTTCGCCTCAGGGAGGGGAGATCAAGGTGAGGTTCGAGAAGGTTTGTGGTTATCCCCTTAAAATTGGCCATGGCGGAGCCGGTGACCCGGGCTCCCTCTTCGGGGCGCCAGAGACGGTTGATGACAGAAAGCAGGGTCGATTTTCCTTCACCGGAGGGGCCGGTGATGGCCGTAAGGGATCCTTCCGGCACCTCCATGGAGACTGCGTTCAAGATGGTTTTTGAGTCGTATCGGAAGCTGAGGTTGCTAATGCTTATTTTCATGGGGCTATAGGGTCCGTTTAGCGGTTGTCTGGGTGAAATCGCCTTGCGATGAGTGCCGAGATCCCGAAAAGCCCGGCACAGAGCAGGAGAAGGATGAGGGCGGCGCCGTAGCCTTGTGCAAGCTCTTCAGGGCCGGCGTACTCCGAGGCGATGGCAAAGATGGCAAAGGGGAGGGCTTCGAACCGTCCGAAAAGGGCGTAGGGGACCCCGGCAGTGGCCACCACCCCGGTGAGCATGATGGCGGCTGTGTCTTCGGCGCATCGCCCCAGGGCCAGGATGGCACCCCGAAAGATGCCGGGGGAGGCCATGGGAAGGTAGACCCGGACAATGGCCTGGACCGGTGTGGCCCCCATGGCCGTGACGGCGAGGCGGGTTTCCAGGCCGATGGCCTCAAGGGCGAGTTGGGTGTTCCGGACGATGCCTGGAAGGACCAGCACGGAAAGGGTGGTGGCCGCGATAAAAAGGCTGGGCCCGATCTCTCCGGCGGTGGCTTTGTGAAGGATAATGGCAAGGGAAAACCCGAAGAGGCCCACCACAATGGAAGGAACCCCGGCAAGGGTATCGATGCACAGGGAGAGGACGGCCTTTGCCTTTCCTTTGCCGAAGTGACTCAGCCAGATGCCGGTGAGGAGTCCTGTCGGGAGGGCCAGCGCCACAGAGAGAAGGATCAGGCAGACCGTGCCGTAGATGGCGGGGAGGAGCCCGTCAAAGACCCGCTCCTTTAAAAACAGGGCGTCGATTGGGGAGGCCTCCCCAAAGATGAGGGCCAGGGAGAGGGTGGGCAAGCCTTTGAGGACAATATTTCCCAGAAAGACGAAGAGCCCTGACAGGAGAATCAGGGTGGAGAGACCCGCTCCGCCACGCAGAAGAACGCGTTGAAAGGGTTTCATGCCTCCGGCCCCCGCGTGAAACGCCGGACCAGAAGGGTCAGGCCGAAGATGATCAGGTAGAGCAGGATCCCACAGGCAAAAACGGAGCGGAACTCCAGGCTGTCGAAGTCTGCGGCCATCACGAGGGCAATATGGCTGGTAAGGGTGCGGGCCGGTCCAAACGGATCTGCGGGGGCCATCACGGCATTGCCGGCCAGCATCAAGGCGATGAGGGTGTCTCCGGTGGCCCGGCCCAGGCCCAGGAGAAGGGCTCCGGCCATGGGGCGGGTGGCAAGGGGGAAGAGAAGGTGCCATACCGTCTCCTCTGGGGTGGCCCCCATGGCGTCAAAGCTCTCCTGCCACGCCCTGGGCACGGCTTCAAAGGCGCTGATGAGGACGAGGATCATGGTGGGGCTGATGAGAAGGGCCAGGACCAGAACGGCGGCGGTGATAGAAAAACCCGATCCCCTTCCCGCCATTTCCCGAACCAGAGGCACCAGGAGAAAGACAGCGGAGAATCCGTACACAACGGTGGGGATGCCGGTCATCAGGCCGGCAATTCCTTTAAGCAGGCTTCGGACCCGCGGCGGGGCGAGATGCGTTGCAAAGCAGGCAAAACCCAGGCTCACGGGAAAGGCGATAAGTGTCGCAGGAAGGGCCACGGCCAAGGTTCCCCAGATCATGGGAAGGATGCCGAATTGCCCCCGGGCGGGTTGCCACACCGAGGTGAACAGGGTGGTGAGGGTCTCCCCACTTAAGAGGGGACGGGCAAGCCAGCCCAGAAACCCGAAGATGGCAAGGGTGAGGCCAAACGTGACAAGGGCCGCCGATGCGGCAGCCCCTTCCCCGGCCCATTCGTGCAACCTGCGGCGTGATGTCATGATGGCCTCAAAATACGGTCTATGGTTAACGTGAGTGGAAAAAGCATTGCCTCCGGCGGGCAGGGGATAAATCCCCTGCACCCCAGGTTCGCGAATGCTCCGGGCCTTCGGCCCTTCACATTCGCTGACGGGCTACGCCCGTGGATAACGATACCGTTTATTCAGGCGTCTTCATGGAGCCCGAAGGGCGCTTCATGCTCTTCATGGTTTTCTAAACCAAGCTGTAAAGGCAATGCTGTTGAGCGTTGACGTTTACCGGAATAACTCCGACGGCGAGGTGAGCCACCTCGAAGGCAGGTTGCGAATGCGCCTTTGGCTCTGGTATCACTGTGAAGGGGTGTAAAAAGCCTGTTTGTCAAACTTTTCAAAGGTTTGGCCCCCGGCAGGGCTGCCGGAGGCACTTTTTTTATCCCTTCACCGGAATGAACCCTTTGGCGGCAATGATCTTCTGGCCTTCGGGGGAATAGAGGGCGTCCAGAAAGGCGCGGGCAAGGCCTGTGGCTTCGCCTTTGGTGTTGCTGTAAAGCCCGCGGGCAATGGTGTACTTACCACTCTTCACGTTTTCAAGGGTGGGGGAGACGCCCTCGATGGCAAGGCCGGCCACGGAGGCGTCCAGGTGGCCCACAGAGAGGTATCCGATGCCGTAGGGGTCCCCTGCCAGGGCGCTTTTCATGGCCCCGTTGGACTTGACGAAGTTGGCCCGTTCATGAATATCCCCTTTGGCAAGGGCCTTTTTCCAGAAGACGGAACGGGTGCCGCTGGAGGCGTCACGGGTGTAGAGGTTGATGGTGCGGTCCGGACCTCCCAACTCTTTCCAGTTGGAGAGGGTGCCCGCATAGACCTCGCGAAGTTGTGAAAAGGAGAGAGCGCGAACCGGGTTGTCAGGGTGCACGGCAACGGCCACACCGTCTACGGCCCATCGATGGAGTTTCAGGCCATACCTGGCGATCTCCTCTTTCTTGGGCGACCTTCCGGAGTTGCCGATGGCCACGATGCCTTCCCCCACCTGCTTGATGCCGAGGCCGGAGCCCCCGCCGGCAATGGAAATTCGAACCTTGGGAGCTGCCTTCATTACGTTGGTGGCAAGGGCCTTCATCACGGGGATGTGGGCCGTTCCGCCGGAGATGGTGAGTTCCCCCTGAAGGGGTGTAAAGGCGTCCCAGGTGTCTGCCT
Source organism: Desulfolunaceae bacterium (assembly GCA_942491485.1). Classification (GTDB taxonomy): domain Bacteria; phylum Desulfobacterota; class Desulfobacteria; order Desulfobacterales; family Desulfolunaceae; genus Desulfoluna. The sequence continues at coordinate 29,468 of CALOAX010000004.1, forward strand.
GGACGCCGGAGGCCATGGGGGTCACAGCCCAGAATAACAATGCCGTAAGAATCAGGTGTCTACGTTTCATGGTCGCCTCCTTTGGCGTTTCTATCATGGTTTTTCGCAACGCTTCATTGTAAAATGGTGAGCGGCTAATTTTGCTACCACAAGCGCCACTCTTCCTCAAATTGATTGATTCTATACAGACCTCCTTTCGTATAGCCTGCCTCCATAGCAACGGCCCCCTTTAACTCCAGACAAGGGAGTGACCCTATGAAGCCGGACAGACGGCAAACCCGACCTTTTCAGGAATTGGACAGCCTCTGGCATGCCATGCAGGGACGATGGACCATGAACTTTTCTCCGGTGGCAACAGGCCTTGCGTTCAGCGACTGGCTGCTGCACCTGGCCAACTCTCCGGGAAGTCAGGCTGCGCTGTGGTCAGGACTTTTCGGGCTGACCACCGAGGCGTTGTCCGAGCGGGTACGCCCTCGGGTCAGGGAGCCGGGGGAGGGGCAGGGGCGTTCCGTATGCCGGTTTGATGATCCGCTGTGGTCCGAGGAACCCTTTCTCTCCTATCGGGTGCTCTATGAGAAGGGGTGTTTGTGGTGGGAGCATTACGCCACCGATGTTCCGGGGATGAAGCCACGCCATAAAGTGTTTATCTCTTTTCTCGGGCGGCAGATGCTCGAGCTTTTTTCCCCCTGCAACCACCTGCTGACCAATCCTGAGCTTCTGCGCGTGACCGGTGAAGAGGGAGGGGCCAACCTGGTTCGGGGTTGGGTGAACCTGGCAGGCGATCTCATGCGGCTTGGTGGGGCCCCGGTTCCCGAAACGGACCCTCAGTACAAGGTTGGGCGCAACCTGGCCGTTACCCAAGGGAAGGTGATCTATCGAAATCGCTTGATGGAGCTGATCCAGTACAGCCCCTCCACCGAGGAGGTGTGCGAGAACCCGGTACTGATTATCCCCGCATGGATCATGAAGTACTACATTCTCGATCTCTCTGCCCACAACTCCATGGTGAAGTACCTTGTGGACCAGGGACATACGGTGTTTATGGTGTCCTGGAAGAACCCGGGGTATGAGGCTCGTGACACGGGCCTTGAGGATTACATTGAGCTGGGGGTCATGGAGGCGGTGGAGAAGGTTGAGGAAGTGGTGCCGGAACAGAAGGTCCATGCAGTGGGGTACTGCCTCGGGGGGACCATTCTGGCCATTGCCGCTTCGGCCATGGCCCGGGACGGGGACGATCGTCTGAAAAGCCTGACCATGCTCGCCGCCCAAACTGATTTTACCGAAGCCGGGGAACTGATGCTCTTTATCGGCCATGCTCAGCTCAGTTTTCTGGAGGACATCATTCGTTTTCAGGGGTACCTCGACACCGGTCAGATGGCCGGTGCGTTTCAACTGCTCCGGTCCTATGATCTCATCTGGGGAAAGTGGGTGAACCGATACCTTAAAGGGGAGCAGGAGTTCAGGAACGATCTGATGACCTGGAATGCTGATGCCACGCGCATGCCGAGCCGCATGCACAGCCGGTATCTTCGAGATCTGTTTTTGAACAACGACTTTTTCGAGGGGCGTTTCAGGGTAAAAGGGCGCCCGGTGGTGGTGAGCGATATCCATGTTCCGGTCTTTATCGTGGCCCCGGAAAAGGACCATGTCTCCCCCTGGACTTCGGTGTACAAGTTCCACCTCTCATCCGATGCTCGCTCTGTGACCTTTGTCCTGACAAAGGGTGGGCATAACGCGGGTATCGTCAGCGAGCCGGGCCATGAGGGCCGTTCCTATCGCATCGCCACCGCCCATGAGGGGCAGAGTTATGTGCCCCCTGGTCATTGGTATCATGATGCGCCTGTCAAGGAAGGGTCCTGGTGGGTGGATTGGCAGAAGTGGCTTCTGGGCAGCTCGGGGAAAAAGGTCACGCCGCCTGTGATGGGGTGCTTTAGCGGTGAAGGGGACGGCTGTCTGGCTCCGGGAGAGTATGTCTTTGGAAAATAGCTGAATCGTTTCAATTGGGAAAAAGCGCCTATGTATGGTGCTTGTGTTTCTCAGGTGGCTTCGGCCACCTGATCTTTTGGGGACAATCGCGAAAGGGTAAACCACAGCTCTTGTATATGGGGCAGAGCCTTGCGACTCTTTTTGTGTCGGATACATATCGGTCTGTCATTTTTTAATCATTTGTATCTCAATGATATGTTTGCCCGGCCGCTTACCATGCGAAGCATCAGAGCACTAAGGCAGGGGCAGGGGATATGAGTTGCTGATATGATGAGAAATACGACGAAAGGTATTGTGGAGGACACGTGGGATTTGGCATACCGTAAATGCGGCAGAGGAATCTGGCGCCGTGTGTGCGGGGAAGGGTGAATGGGAGACTGCGCTAAACCCGAAGGCGGGTTGTGTCGAAAGCAGAGTATGTACCCTGCAAGCTGATGGTGACGCAGGGGCGCAACCTGACGGAGGGAGAGTGGTGATATGAAGGGATCAACGCAGTCATGGGCCCACAGGGCCCTATGCGTGATGATGGCGGCGGGGCTGGTGATGGGCATGGCCATGTGCGCTGAAGCGGACGTTGAACAAGCCCCACGTCTGGTCATCGGTCAGGGGGCAAGCACGGCTGAGGACGGCAGGGCGGCAGCCCTGGAAGCGGTGGCGCGTTCACGCACCGTCCTTGGCAAGCGATCTGTCTCTTTTGTGATGGTGGCGTCATCCGAAGGGTATGATTTTGACCACGTCATCTCCGGCATTCGAAAGGGGTACGGCAGCGGTGTTAAAATCTGGGGCCTCACCTCTCATAAGGGTGTCATAACCCGTGATGGCTGGCAGAAGGGCAAAGGGCTCTCTGTGATGGCGTTCTCCTCGGATCACATGGTCTTTGGCGTTGGGGACGCAGAACTGGATAACCCGGAAGCGGCGGCACGCGCTGCCTGTCAAATTGCCGTGAAGGACGCCGGCAGATCCCCAGGCGAGAAACCGGCCATGATCCTGATGACCGCCTCCTTTGGAGAGGAGGAGCGACTGGTCGATGAGATCGACGCTTTTTTTGGCGGTGGCGTTAAAATTTTCGGGGGTTCGTCCGGGGACAACAATTTAAGCGGGGAGTGGCGCCAGCTTTCATCCCGTGGGGTGCATAAAAAGGGCGTGGTTCTGACCCTTATTTACACGGATCTGAAGATCGGCACCATGTACGGAAATGGGATCGGGTATGTGCCCACAGGCAAGCGGGGCACGGTGACCCGCTCTGAAGGCCGCGTGATCTATGAGATTGATAACCGCCCTGCGGGGGAGGTTTACAATGAGTGGTTGGGTGGAGCCATTTCTGAAAAGGTTAAAAACGGCGGTAGCCTTATGTTTGAAGGCATTCTAAATCCCCTGACCCAGACGGTGACCTCCCCGGACGGCACAAGCCATAACCTCACCATTCATGCCGTGGAAATCAACAAAGAGGATGGGGCCCTGACGTCTCTTGCCGTAAGCAAGGCAGGCGAAGAGATCTCGATCCTTCGTGGCAGCTCCGATGCTCATTTCAACCGGCCCCCCATTGTGGCCATCATGGGACGGACCGACGGGCGCATCGCCCCCGGAGAGGTTGCCGGTACCCTCTTTTTTTGCTGCGCCTGCACCCACATGGTTTTGGAAGGACGGGTGGGGGGCTTTATTCCCATGGTGAACCGTGTGTTGAACAAAGCCCCCTTTCTCGGGGCCTTTACCTTTGGTGAGCAGGGGTTTATTCCCGGCGTTGGGAATCGCCACCAGAATCTCATCAACAGCATGATTGTTTTCGGTAAATATTGATTCACAGGGGGACCCTTGGTGATGATGCGTTTTCGCAGCAAGTTGATGCTCTTTTTTCTGCCCTTTTTTGCCCTCTTTTCCATTGTGGTTTTCTTCTACAACCACCTGGAGAACAGGGACATGATTCGTGAAGAGATCCGCGGGAAGGGTCGCGTCATGGTGGAGAGCTTGAGTCACGCCTGTGAGTTCGGTGTCCTGTCTTCAGATGCGACCCTTCTCAACTGGGCCACCCGGCACGTGGCGGCCCATGATGGTGTTGTGCTTCTGGTGGTTTACGATGCTTCGGGAAATGTGCTGCTGGAACGCAACCAGCGGAGTGTGGCGCCCTCCTCTTTTCCCGGGGCCCCTGAGCCGGGCAAGTCGGTTCGGGAACGTGAGGTGAAACGCGATGACCGTCTTGTGGCACTGGATTTTCTGGCTCCCATCTACCATGCGTCGTTTTATGACATGGGCTCACCTTCCGGGTTGCCGGCAAAACAGGTGATCGGGTACATCAGGATGGGTATCTCCACGGAGGACCTGGATCGGAAGCTTCAGTCCAGTTTTATGGGCTCCCTGGCCATTGATCTGGCTTTTCTTCTGCTCGGTACCTTGGTGATCATCATCTTTTCAGGGCACCTGACCAGGCCCATTACCCGACTCTCCAATGTGGTCAGGCGATTTGGTGAAGGTGAGGCTACCTTGCCAGTTGCGGTTGATACCAGGGATGAGATCGGGATGCTGGCCGATAATTTTAATGCCATGGCTAAGAGCCTGGAGGAGTCACGCCTGGCCCTTCAGGCGCACCACGATGCCCTTGAAGAGACGGTGATGGAGCGGACAGGAAAGCTGAAAGAGAGTGAAGAACGCTTTCGTCAGCTGGCTGAAAACATCAGCGAGGTATTCTGGATCCGTTCCCTGGACTGGAAAGAGGTGTATTATGTCAGCCCCGCCTATGAAACCCAATGGGGGTACAGCTGCGAAGATGTCTATGCCGATCCCTTTTCCTGGCTCGAGCACATTGTGGCAGAGGACAGGGAGGGCGTGGAGTCCTGCCTGAGAAGTATGGCTTGTGAGACCCGACCCGTGGTGTTTCCCGAGTTCCAGGCCCGGTGGTCCGACGGTTCCGTCAGGTGGATTGAAGTGCGGTGGTTTCCCATTGCGGATGACGACGGGGTTCCCAATCGTATTGCCGGGATCGCCCGGGACATCACCCGGCATAAAGAGTCCGAACGGGTGATCAAAGAGAGCCAGGAACGGACGTCCCGTATGAAGCGGATGGAGGCCCTGGGGGTTATGGCCAGCGGGATTGCCCATGATCTCAACAATATTCTCTCGGCCATTGTGGGGTACCCGGACCTTATTCTCCTGGACCTTCCCGAAGAAAGCTCCATGGCCCGGCCTTTGAAAATGATCAAGCAGTCCGGTGAGAGGGCCGCGGACATCGTCACCGATCTTCTCACCGTGGCCCGGGGGGTGGCCGTGGATAAGGACGTGCACAGCCTGAATTTGAGCATTCGTGAGTATGTCGCTTCCGCCGAATTCCGAAAGCTGGAACACCTTCACCCCGATGTGGTCTACACCCTGGATTTGGAGGAGGCCCTTCTCAATGCCCGCTATTCGCCTTCCCATATCCGCAAGAGTATCATGAACCTTGTGACCAACGCGTCCGAGGCCATCGAAGGCGCCGGTGAGGTCACCATCTCTACCCGAAATATCTACCTGGATCGCCCTTTGTCCGGCTACGAAGATGTGAGCCGAGGGGAATATGCCGTCATCACCGTTCAGGACACAGGCTCGGGGATCTCCCCCGAAGATCTTGAACGGATCTTTGAGCCCTTTTACTCCCGAAAGGTGCTGGGACGCAGCGGAAGCGGGCTGGGCCTTTCCGTGGTCTGGAATACAGTTCGGGACCATGGCGGGTATATCAATGTGACAAGCGGCGAGGCGGGCACGGCCTTTGATATTTACCTGCCTGTAACACGGGATGAGAGCTCATCCCATGAAGAGACGCGGGACACCCTTGATCTGAAGGGGGGCGGAGAGAGCATTCTCGTCATTGATGACGAACCCCATCAAAGGGAGATCGCCTGCCGGATGCTCGCCTCCCTGGGGTACACTCCCCAGGCGGTGAAGAGCGGGGAAGAGGCGGTGGAGTACCTCAAGCGGGTGAAGGTGGATCTGTTGCTTCTTGATATGGTGATGTACCCGGGCATGGGTGGGGGCGAGGCCTACAAAAAAGCCCTGGATGTGGCTCCGGGGCAGCGCGCCGTCATCGCCAGCGGCTATGCCGATTCCGAAGCGGTGAAGGAGGCCCAGCGCCTTGGCGCAGGGCCCTATATCCGAAAACCCTACACCCTGGAGCGCATCGGGGTTGCCATCAAGGAAGAGCTGTCCCGGGAGAGGTAGCATGAAAGACATTGCCTCCGGCGGCCAAGGTGCGGGCACCTTGAAACCCTATGGCGAATGCGTGTAGGTCGCCGTGATGCAATCGCTTTTGAGGCATTCGCGAGGAGGTTAAGGTATGGCGACCGTTCCTGAGAAGAGACCTGTTTCATTTATTGCGTAACGACAGCTCCCCGATTTCGTCTTCCCCGGCTGTCCGGCTGTCCTGAAGTACCAGGAAAGATTTGATGGTGCGTTTCATGGTCGTGTTGGCGGATCGAGTGACCGGGGATCCATGTTTGCAAGATGAGACTGGTTGACGCTCCTTTTGACGGTTGACGTTCACCGGAATAACTCCGGCGGTGAAACAGGCAAAGGGTTCTTAAGTTCTGTTTGTCAAACGTTTCAAACGTTTGGCCCCTGCCAGGGCCGCCGGAGGCCGTTTTTTCTGGAGGGCAAGAAATTTCAGCTGTTGTGGCTTCGTCCCCTTTGAAAACCAGTAACGATAACGCTTCGGCCTTATTCCATTGGGTTTTGGGCTGCATCAGGCCCCATGCTCCATGCGTACCAGGAGGAATCGAAGTTTTTCGCCCCTTCCCAGCCCAGCATCCAGGCGTAGAGAAAGGCGAGGCTGGAGCGCCAGGCCGTGCCGCAGTAAAAATAGGGGGCCTTGGTCCCTGTGATTCCGTGACTTTTCCACATGGCTGCCACGTCAGCCGGCTCCTTCAGGCGGCCCTCTTTTCCGGTATAGCTCTCCATGGTCCAGGGGCCGTCTCCGGCCTCTCCCCATAAGGCTCCTTTGATACGCCCCTTTGTGGGGATGTAGCTGTAGGGGGCTGCCTTTCCTTCATATTCATCCCGTGTTCGAATATCCACCATCACAGCGTCCCGACGTTTTTCCAGAACCACACCCCGGACAGTTGCAATGTTTGCAAGGTATTCAGGATGGAGAGCCTTCTCCGACCCGAAGGATTGGGCCGGTGTGCGTGGTTGGGGTGTTGTGGAGACCGGATAACCCGCCTCTTTCCACGAGGCAAGTCCCCCGTCCAGAATACGCAGGTCATCAATTCCGGCATAGAGAAGTGCCCAACTCAAACGGGCGGCTGCCGTGATGTCATGGCTGTAGACGATGACGCGGGAGGTTCGTGTGATGCCCATGTGGGCCAGGGCAGGAAGGAGGTAGCGGTCGGGGTAGAGGTTCCAGTAGTTTTTCGGCAGGGTCGAGTCGGGTGTGAGCCCTTTGGCCAGATCCTGCTCGGGGGTGGTGCTTCGGCCGAGTTTGCCTGTCGCAGTTTCGGCCCTTGAGTTGAACTCGTCGTACTCGATCTCATCGGTGTTGATGTGGATGGCGCCCGGGATGTGGCCTTCTGCATATTTGTCCCCCTTCCCCCAGCTTACCTCAACCACCATCCATGGATTTGCAGTTTTCGGGGTTTCAAGTACCCCTGTGATCCATTCGGGGGAAACCCGAATGTCCCTTTTCGTATTGCCGGCGTAGAGGGCTGTCGTGCCCGTCAATCCAAGAACAAGTAACCAGAATATAACGCGTCGCATGATGTTCTCCCGTGTTGCGCAGATCTTCAGAAGGTGAAAGATAAGGCTTCGTGTGTGGGAAGCCTGTAACCGGAGAGGGATCATGGCACAGCACTTAAAAGGAGTCCAATTGCTATGATTGATGATGGTTTGAGAGGGTATTGATTGTTTCGATGGGAGGGGGGCTTACGAGCAGAGACAGGCCTTGGGGGGGGGGAAGGCCTGTCTGCATGGCTCGAAGGGAGGCTCAGCTTTTGTTCAGGGTCTGCTTTGCCTGGCGGTACTCTTCCGCCGAAAGTTCCCCACGTGCAAACCGGTTGTCGAGAATGGATGCGGCTTCGTTTCCTGCGGGGGAGGACGGAGCGGCAACCTGCCGGGTGACGCGCTTGATGGTCCAGATGATGAAAAGGATGAGGGCTCCCCAGAAAAGGAGGTGGAAAAGTCCTCCCCAGGGGTGGAATCCCCCCATGCCGGAAAACCCGAACAGCGTGTTGCAATTCCACATGATGGGTTCCTTGGTCTGTCAGGGTGAATGGCCGGCATGGCAGAGCGGTGTGGTTGTGGTGAGTGGCGAACCAGACCGCCGCATGCCATGCATTGTTAAGACTTGCCTACCAGTTGCAGTTGCCCTTGCCGGATCGGTGCCCGTCACCCATTCCGTGTCCCATACCACGGCCTTTGAATGGAACCCCTGCTGCCACGGCTTTTTCACGGAGCTGGTCTTTCAGGCCGGCGATTTCACCAGAGAGCTTGCCCGCTTCCTTGGGGTTGGGGTTCTCACCTGCCATGAGGGCTCTGTACTCGCCCCTTTTAACCGCGAGGTTCTGGCGAAGATCGGCCGTGTCTTTCATAAATGCCTGGCGGGCTTGGATTTGTTCGTCGGTCAGGTTTTGATGCTGTTCGTAGCCCATGCCGTGTCCGTCCATGGAACCATTGTGTGCGCGCCCGGCGAGAACCTGGGTGGCAGAAAATCCGGTGATGGCAACGGCGATGAGGATAAGAAGGGTCTTTTTCATGGTAAAACTCCTTTATTTAAAGAAAGTGTAAGGTTGTGTTGTTGTTTTAAAGCTGATGCCGATGGTGATGTCGGCGTTTCATTTGAGAAGTAGATAATCCAAGAGTCGTGCCAAGATATGGTAATTATTTTTAAGGCCCCGTGGTTAAAGGCTATTTAAGTTGATGCGACTGGGTTGAGGGTTTGGCAGGGTGATGGAGGGTGTGGTATATTGCCCCACCTTGATTCGCCCGATGTGGGGTGTGTCCAAAAATGCCCCACATCGGATGAGGTCAGGGATAAGCCCAGCCCCTTGGAAAATGGGCGAATACGTCGAAAAGGCCCGGTGGCTTTGATTTTGCATGCAACGTAGGGGGCGCTCAAGTCCTCCTCTGCACTTGAGGTTGCCCTAACAGCCGGGGAAGACGAAACCAATGACGTGCCGTAACCTGCGTTCGAGGTGGCTCACCTCGCCGCCGGAGGCATGCTTTTTTCATGCACCTTAACCATAGAAGGCAATGATTCCTGTATGAAACTGACCTTTGAAAGATCATCAAAAACGAGCCGATCCGGTCTCTGGGTGGCGGCTGGAGCCGTGGTGATCCTTATTCTGGTGGTGCTGCTTCTTGCGGTACGCAACCATCGACGGGAGGTGGAAAGCGCCGAGTGGCATCTTCTGGAGAAAGGGGATGCCCTGATCCGGACCATCGAGGCGGGAACCCGTGCGGGGATGCTGCGCATGCGGTGGGGCCGGGGCCAGCTCCAGCATCTGCTGGAGGAGACGGGGCGTCAGCCGGATGTTCGGTTCATTGCCATCGTGTCTCCGGAGGGGCGTGTCCTTGGACACAGCATCGGTACGCAGATTGGCACGCACCTGATGTTTCCCGATGGGAGCAAGGATAGGAGAGGCCTGTGGTCCGCTGAGCTCGAAGAGGGCGAAGGCAATCGGACGTTTCTGGTGTGGCGCGAGTTCAAGCCTCTCAATCGTCAGGCCATGGGAGGACGGGTGGGGGACCACATGGACCGGATGCATGGGGGAGACCACATGGGAGGCCGCAAGGACAGGGGGGATGACCACCGCCTTTTTCCTGAGGAGATTCAGAGGCCCATGATCGTTCTTGCCCTGGACCGTTCCTCCTATGACATGGTTCGAAATCGGGATCTTCGAAGCACATTTGTGATTTCCGGGCTTCTGCTTCTTCTGGGCGTGGGAGGGATCGTCTCCCTGTTCTGGTTTCAGAACTACCGCATGGCCCAGGAGAGCCTCAAGGACACCAGCGCCATGGCCCAGGAGGTGGTGACCTCGCTTCCCGTGGGGCTTATGGTTGTGGACAGGGCCGGGTCGGTGGCTTTTATGAACGCGGCTGCCGAGGAGATCTCGGGTCTTGAAGCGTCAATGGTTCGCGGGCAGCCTGCCGCTGACGTACTGCCGGATCTGATGGGCACCGTGAATGCCTCACTGGATGCCGGTGGCACCCTTCAGGAAGAAGAACGGCTTTGCCGGTTCCAGGGGGACAGAAAGGTGCCCTTAAGCATCAGCGCCTCCTCCATTGCTCATGAAGATGGCTCAAACGTAGGGCGCGTGGTGATCCTGCGGGATTTACGGGAAGTGAAGCGCCTGGAAAAAGAACTCCGGCAGAAAGAGAAGCTGGCCGCCATCGGCGACATGGCAGCAGGCGTGGCCCACGAGATCCGAAACCCCTTGAGCTCCATCAAAGGCATCGCCACCTATTTTCGGAGCCTGTTTGACGAAACCCATGATGCGCAGGAGGCTGCTGGCGTCATGATCGATGAGGTGGATCGCCTGAACCGGGCTGTCACGGAACTTCTCACCATTGCCGCTCCCACCCGCCTGGTGACGGCACGCCAAGACGTCGGTGAGCTGGTGGAACGTTCCGTTCGCCTTGTGGAAGCCGAGGCCGAAGCCCTGGGCGTCACCCTCTCGGTCAACATGCCGGAGGGACGAATCATGGCCGATGTGGACGCGGACCGCCTCACCCAGTCCCTTTTGAATCTCTTTTTGAACGCCTTGCAGGCCATGCAGGAGGGTGGGGGGACCCTTGCCGTCACCTTGAGTGCAAAGGACGAAATGGTTCACATCGCTGTTTCGGACAGCGGGTGCGGCATGGAGGCCGCGACCATGACGAGCATCTTTGACCCCTACTACACCACCAAGGCCGAGGGAACCGGACTGGGCCTTGCCATTGTCCATAAGATCGTGGAGGCCCACGGCGGGACCATCGAGGTGGCCAGCCGCCCCGGAGAAGGGGCGCGCTTTGATATCTGCCTCCCCGAATGAGGGGCTTCGTAAGATGCCTCCGGCGGCCAGGGGTTTTTAGCTATAGTGGCTTCGCCACCCCTTGGAACCCAGGTTAGCGAATGCTTTCGCCCCTCGCCCCTCGCCCCTCGTTCCTCGGGTCGATCACATTCGCTAACGGGCCGCGCCCGTGAATAGCGGGTGAGGTAGCTTAATTTTCTTTATGACCTTGGGGGGTGCAAACTATGTGCTCGGATGTTCTCTTACACATTGATTTAACCGGTTACGCACAGAATACGAAACCGACCCCACAACGCTTGTGACTTGTGAAAACATGTGACTAAATCACCACCATTGGTGGCGGGCGCAGCCCGCGGTGAAGGCCCATGCGATTTGACCCGAGGAACGAGGGACAAAGCGCATGGGCAACCTGCTTTCAAGGTGGCACACCTTGCCGCCGGAGGCACGCTTTTAAAAACTCCTGACCATACATGGCGAAGAGAGAGGCAAGATGGATAGAAAGATACGGGTGCTGATTGTGGACGATGACCACGGCCATCGGGTGACCTTGAAAACCCTGATTCAGAGCTGGGGCCATGAAACCGGCACCGCCGAGGACGGGCGTCAGGCCGTGGACCAGGTGAAAGAGGCGTCTTGGGATGCGGTGCTCATGGATGTGCGCATGGCGGAAATGGACGGCATCGCCGCCCTGAAGGAGATCAAGGCCTACAACCCGGCCATTCCCATTCTCATCATGACCGCTTACTCCTCGGTGGAGACGGCGGTGGATGCGTTAAAGTCCGGGGCGTACGATTACCTGATGAAGCCCCTGGATTTTGATCTCCTGCGGCTGACCCTGGATCGGGCCGTGGAGCATGCGGGCTTGAAGGAAGAGAACAAAAAGCTTCGTGCCGATCTCGGGGAGACACCCCTGGATGACATCATCGGCACCAGCGCGGCCATGAAAACCCTCGGGGAGATGCTCTCCATGATCGCCCCTTCGGAAGCCACCGTCCTTATCACCGGGGAGAGTGGGACGGGCAAGGAGCTTGTGGCCCGCCTGATTCACCGGAAGAGCTCCCGGGGCCGAAAACCCATGGTGGTGGTGAACTGTGCCGCCCTGACCGACACCTTGTTGGAATCGGAGCTCTTCGGCCATGAAAAGGGTGCCTTTACCGGGGCGGATCGGCGGCGCGAAGGGCTCTTTATGCAGGCCGACGGGGGGACGCTTTTTCTGGATGAAATTGGAGAGACATCGGCCGCCATGCAGGCCAAGCTCTTGCGGGTGATCCAGGAACGGGAGTTCCAGAGAGTCGGCGGTGAAGCCGTTATTTCCGTGGATGTGCGCATCATCGCGGCCACCCATCGGGACCTGGCTGTGGAGGTGAAGGAAGAGCGGTTCCGGGAAGACCTCTACTATCGCCTTAATGTGGTTTCCCTTGCCATTCCCCCCTTGCGAAAACGTGATGGCGACATCCCTCTGCTTGTCCAGCACTTTGCCGATAAATACGCAGAGAGAAACAGAAGGACCGTTAAGGGCATCACCCCCGAAGCCATGGATCGCCTGGTGAAACACCCCTGGCCGGGCAACGTCCGTGAACTGGAAAATACCCTGGAGCGTGCCGTGATCCTCATGTGCGGCGAGTATATTTCTGAACGGGAACTCCCCATGACCCTGGCTTCGGCAGGGGAGCCCGAGCCCCAAGCTCACACGAACACTGCAATGGCCGGAAGGCCCCTTGCCGAATTGGAAAAGGAGGCCATCATAGCCACCCTTGACGAGACCGGCGGCAACAAAAGCGAAACCGCAAGACGCCTTGGCATCAACCGCAAAACCCTTCATCTTAAAATCAAGAACTATGGGCTGGAAGAAGGGTGAAAAAAATAGAAAGCGTGCCTTATGGCGGGCAGGGGATGGTCCCCTGCACCCCATAAGGCATCCGGTTCGCTGGCGCTCACCGGTTGCGAGGTCGTATGGGGTTCTATTGCCACGAGGGAGGTTGAGGAGTCGACAGGGGGGAACCCTGGCTGTCCTTTTACTTCGAGCGCCACCATCGCTGGACTTTTTTTCTATGATGCCATAAGCCTCTGCGAGTTGTGAGACGGATACGGTGATATAGCCTTTATCGTTTGACTGTTCGCTACGGAATACCTTTAACACTCGCACTTGGTGCGTACCCTAAAGTAGCTTTACCGATAGCGCGAATGCGAACGCGAGGTGCTTTGAATCATGACACCCGTCTCGCATTCGCAAACCTTGGGTTCCAGGGGATCATCCCCTGGGTTTTTTACCCGCACATATGATATAAAAGCGGCAGTCTAAAACCACGTTACATTGAGAGGCCGGATGTCTTCTACCCAACCCATGAGTCTTAAAGAAATTACGGATCAGATGGTGGCCCTTGCCCTGGACGTCGGTGTCTCCGATGCCCAGGTGGTCGATGCCGGGGCGCTTAAGGTAAACCCTGATTTGGTAAAGTACTGCCGTGAGCCAAAATGCCCCAGTTTTGGTACCTCGGGCCATTGCCCGCCCCATGGCCCCTCAGCACGTGAGTTTCAGCTCTCTCTTGACTGGTATGAAAAGGCTGTGGTGTTCAAGTTCGATGTGCCGGTGGCTGTGCTCATGACCGATGAGCGGTTGCCCATTTCCCGTCAGATTCATGAAACGGCGGCGCTTCTGGAGCGGTTTGCCAAGAACGCGGGGTGTGTGGTGACCATGGGCGTGGCCACAGGCGGGTGCAAAACCCTTTTCTGCAGTGGATTTGATGCCTGTTTGAAGCTTCAAGGCAAGCTTTGTCGCCACGATGGATTGACCAAACCCTCCATGTCGGGGCTTGGTGTGGATTTTACCGTTCTTTCTGAGCTTGCAGGCTGGTCGTTGAACAAGGTGACGGCTGATAGCATGTCGTCTGACGGGGAGATGGGGGCTCTGGCCGGGTTTGTGCTTTTAAGTGGGACGGCTGCAAGGTGATGCCACCTTGAAAGCGGGTTTGCGAATGCTATACGTGCTGACGTATTTTCAAATTCTTCACGTTCGCATTCGCGTTAAGTGCATGGGTGCGCTTCATTTGTGGCAAGTTCATGAGCTGTTGTGACTCAACTTTCAGTTTAACGTTTTACCTTCGCCCCTTGGACCCCAGGGGGCAATTACCTCGCGCTCGTTCCTTCGGTCTAGATAATTTGGTGGAAAGTTGCACGAAAAGTAACTGTTTGGCAATGCCTTCGTCGGGTCGCTTTTTGAAAAAAAGCTCCGCAAAAACCTTCCGGTTGCCGCTTTCTTTTTTTCTGTCCTGTAGGGGCTGAGAGATAGGGGGGGCGGCATACTTGTTAAGCAAGGATCAAATAGCCTTTAAAACCTGTTTGTTTAACTTTTCAAAGGTTTGGCCCTCGGCAGGGCCGCCGGAGGCGACATTGAGACGACCCGTTCCATCCTTACCTTACGTATCATCCTCCAAAAGACCGTCTAAGTGAATATCCGGGTAGAGTTCCCGGGCGCAGTCCGGGCAGATGCCGTGGGTGAACTTTGCGTCCGTGTGTTTTCGGATGTACACCTCCACCTGTCCCCAATAGCCTTCATCATCACGTATTTTTTTGCATGAGGCGCAGATGGGAAGGAGGCCCGAGAGGGTCTTTACTTTTCCTATGGTGAGCTTCAGCTCCTCCATGGAATCCTGGAGCTCCTGTTCCATGCGCTGGCTGTTCATCATGAGAAAGAAGATGGCGAGGCCTATTTCGTAGGCGATGACCATAAGAAAATGAATGGAGTTCATAAGGCCCAGGTTGATGAAGTCTTGCCCTTGATTGAAAAACCAGATGATGGCCCGGAGTATCATCATGACGCCGAAAAATGCGTTAATGAAGGCCGCTGATATGTAAAGGCTCCCCTTGCCTTCGGGGTGGTGGCGAATAAATTCCCGGGAAATCAGGCAGATCAGAGGAAAGATGCCGAGGCTGAAAACAAGGTTACGATGGGCAGCGGTGGCTCCGGTGCCCAGCAGGACAAGAAGAGCGACCAGCATGGTCAGGGGGTAAAGGATTAAGAAGACCTTTGACAGAGAGCTTCCGCTCATGAAGCGTAATACACCTTGAGCCCGGAAAGCAGCGGTCAGGGTAAAACTGAGGTTTGACACGATCACGTTGACCCACAAGTGGCTGACAGGGCGGAAGATCAGGGTGGCATACCCCAGGCTCACCAGAAGCGAGCTCACGATCCAGAATCCGAATCCCCTGTAGGTTTTCTGGTGCATTCGGAAGAAGATCAGGAGGACGGCAGTGGAGACAGAGGCGACGGTTCCTGCAGCAAGCAACGTGAATATGTCAAGGCTGTGAAGCATGGCTGTCGCTCCTTGGGTAGGGCTTTTGGGGCATGGATGGGGCTATAGGGAGGGGACGTGTAGGCGAGATGGTTCCCCTGGCAAACGTATGGTTCTTCCAGGGTATTTTGTTTCTGGGGTGTCTCCTCGCATAACTTCTGTTTTACGTCTCTTCATCTTTGTCATCCAGCAGGTCCATGAGGTAGGGGGCCTTGTTCATATATGAGAAAAGGGCTCTTCGAAGGGATGGGTCGTGGGGAGCAAAGGGTTCATGGTCAATAAGGGCGGACATGCCGATAAAGATCTGGGAAACAGCGTAAAAAGTGCGCTGAATATCCATGGCCAGCAGATCGGTGAGGGCCTTGTTTTTTTGTCGGGTATCCCGAACGGCTGAAGAATAGCTTTTGTGAATTCCATAAAGAGAGAAACCAAGTAGGCACACCACAAGCAGAAACCCGAAGAGCAGTGGAGGGGCCTTGGTAAGGGACTCTTTTTTGATGGTGTGGGACATGGTCACCTCCATGTCGTGCGGGGGCCGGCCTTTGTCCATGACCGTCGGGTCGTCATGTGTCGAACGTGATTTCAGGGGGCCAAATTTTCAGTCCGGGGCCGGTTCGAAGATGGCAACTGGGCATGACAGGCTCTGGGAAGCGCCAGTGGGGTGTTACACTAAACATGGCATGTCCGGGTGTGGCGTGGCAAGGAACAATTGCGGGCGTCAAGCCACCTTGCTTGCGAGGGTGGCTTTGTGGTTACTGCAGGTAAGGGTGCAGCTTCCTCCCATGCGGCAGAGGCGGCAAGGGGAGCCGGCCCGGGACTCTTTGAAGCCGGGGCCGATGGCGATAACCACGGACAGGGTGTTCATGGGGGAGAGGATGGCATCTTCGCCCTGGGTGACCCCGATGCCTTCAAGGGGGAAGAGGGCACACAGCTCATGCTGGCTTTGGAGTTCCCACCCTTCAATGGATCCGGGGCTTAAGGGGGGGCTGACCCCTACCTCCTCCTTTTGCGCCCGGTTTTCGGCCAGACGTGTGAGAACAGAGGCTGTGCGGGTAAGGGCGGCCAGGGACCCCATATTGATGAAATGGGCTTCCATGTAGAGCCCTTTTGCCATGAGACGATGCAGCAGGGTGTCCACCTTGGGCCCAAGGGTGTAGATGGCGGCCAGAAAACGGGTGGCCTGGTTGAAGTAGGGGGAGAAGTCTCCGGTGGTGAGCCGCACCGGGGTTCCGGAAACCGGTTCGCAGGCGTCAATGTGCCCTCTTCTGACCTTCCCCATATCAAACCAGTGAAAAAGGGCTTCAGGTCGCATGATTCGGTTCATCTCGTCGGCCATTTGCCTGACGGCGGAAGGAGCCTCGGGCATGTCCCGCCACTGCGGGGTCGCCAGGTTGAGGATCTCTTCCGGTGTGATGCGAGCATCTATGGTGAGGATGCGTCCCGTGCTTCCCATGGTATTGTCACTCCACTTCGTGGTGGTGCCCTGTAAACCATGGCTTTCCACCAAAAATAAAAAAAGCCCGCATGGATCTATAAAGATCCATGCGGGCTTCGTTGCCTTTATGATGCATGGCACACGTCATTGTGCACCAGAGCTTGCTGACTTAAATCACTATCACACTCAAGGAGCGGAAGGCAAGCTCGAAACAGTGGAAAATGCCTGACGTATGAGGTGATTATACCCGCTGCACTCATGGGCAGGGGATGTCGTCAGGACCCCGGTGTTACGCGAGGTTCACGATAAGGGAGAGGGCGATGCTCCACATAATGATGCCCACAAGGGTATCAAGAATTCGCCAGGCGACCTGCTTTCTGAACAGGGGGGCCAGAAGGTTCCCGCCGATGCTTAGGATAAAAAACCAGACAAAGGAGGCCATGGCGGCGCCGACGCCGAACCAGGGGCGCTCGGCCAGGGGAATCTGGCCGCTTATACTGCCCATGAGGACCAGGGTGTCCAGGTAAACGTGGGGGTTTAAAAGGGTGACTGCCAGGGTTGTGAGGACTGCTTTTTTAAGGGAGGCGTTTCCCCGGTCATCCGCCTCGAGGTTTCCCCCTTTGAGGGCGGACCGAAAGGAGCCGGTCCCGTACCAGAAGAGAAAGGCGGCCCCTCCCCAGGCAGCAGCCTTGGTAAGAGTGGGGTTTGACGCGACGGCGGTGCCCACCCCGAGGATACCCACGGTGATCAAAAGAGCGTCAAAGAAGCTGCAGATGAGAGGGATCACCAGGTGGTGGTTGCGCCGTACGCCCTGACTGAGGACAAAAGCGTTCTGGGCACCGATGGCGATGATGAGTCCTGCACTTGTGCCAAATCCTTTGAGAAACGCGAAAATCATGTGGTGCTCTGCCCCTTTACTGGATGGTTCCGGTGAATAGTCTGTTGGGCATGATGTATGACGATCTGTGTGTAAAAGTAAAATTAATTATATACATGTATTATAAGAAAATTTAATAATTGGTTCGCTCGATCCGAATCTCTGGTTTCATCGTGATTCTTCAAAAAGCTGTGAGCGTATCAGAGCCTCAGACGACTCCACTGGCGTGTGAATTTTTGAACCGTATGATTTATTGTAACTATTCAGTTTGCCTCCGGCGGGTTTCTTTTTGAAATGAGCCCCGAAAATTTTTCGGTTGCCCCTCCTGTTGTGGCTCAGCCACAACAGCCAGGATCCGTCAGCACACTGACGCATTCATATGGCGCGACGTTGCACTTAAAACCTGTTTGTCAAACTTTTCAAAAGTTTGGCTTCCGGCAGGACCGCCGGAGGCAACATTGAGCTGAGTGGTTACGGGTTATCATCATAACAGAGGGCATTGCATGTACGATTACAAACTCATTGAGGCCATGGCGCGTGTGGTCCTGGAGGGTGGATTTGAAAAGGCCTCGAGGGTGCTCAATATCTCTCAGTCTGCCGTGTCTCAGCGGGTGAAACTTCTGGAAGAGCAGGCGGGTCAGGTGCTGTTGAGCCGATCCGTGCCCCCGGCTGCCACCCGTGCCGGTGAGGTCTTCCTGGCCCATTACCTCAAGGTGGCACACCTCGAGGCAGACTTGCACGGTGCCCTTGCCCCCGGAGCGGAGGGGGCGTTTCATACCCTTGCCGTCGGCGTCAATGCAGACAGCCTGGAGACATGGCTGCTTCCCGCTTTGTCTCCCTTTCTTGTCAAAGAGCGGCTGCTCCTCGAGTTTTGTGTGGACGACCAGGATGAAACACTGCGGTTTCTGAAAAGCGGGGAGACGGTGGGGTGCATCACCTCGAGCCCCGTGCCTGTGCAGGGGTGCCGGGTCGAGTTCCTGGGAACCATGAACTATAGGATGGTGGCGACGCCCTCCTTTTGCAATCGCTGGTTCCCGGAGGGGTTGGGACCGAAGGAGGCCGCGGGGGCCCCGGCGGTTCTTTTCAATCGAAAGGACGACCTTCACGACTGTTTTTTAAGAACCTGGTTCAAAGACCCACCCAGGGTGTTTCCCCATCACCTGATCCCCTCATCCTGCAGTGTCGTGGTCACCATTGTTCAGGAATTGGGCTATGGGTTGGTTCCCATGCAGCAGGCGGCCCCCCTGCTTGAGGCGGGAATTCTCGTGGATGTGGCACCGGACAAAGGAATGTTTGTTCCCCTGTACTGGCATGTGTGGAATTTGAAATCCGCACTTTTGGAGAGATTTTCCAATCACTTGGTGAAGGCTGCGCGAAAGTCCCTTAGCCAGGGCGTATCCGGCGAATCGTCGTCACTTGTGAATTCATAGGTGGCGATTTTTTTATCGTAAAATGTCGATTTTCGCAAACTTGGGATAAAGATTTTGTCAACTGTGACGAAAAGTACTACGTAGGAAGGGTTTGGTGTGGCAGTCAACGAGACTCAACTCTGGGTTGATTGCCATGAATACCCCTGGGACATGTCGCAGGGCCTGCATACCTTTGTGTGAATGGTACCTCTTGTTGTGTTGTTAAGCACAACTGTGGAATGGTGTGGTGCTGCAGGGAAGTGTAGGGAAAATGTGAACGATCAACATGTTATGTGATGATATGTTGATTATTGATCATGCCGTATGGGTGATGGCGATGGAATGAGGTCGGTGCTTGGAAGGCATCGTTCACACAAGGGGTGGACGATGACAGCATGACGGCCCGGATACAGTAGGAATACTGTGGTCTGTTTTTGTCTGTCATCAGGGAAAGTCCGTGCGGGTATTTCCAATGGAAGATGACGTTGTCGAAAAAATCATCGTGTAGAGGTTTGTCTTGATACGATTTGCCGCTGGGATGTGTTAAATGGTATGAATTATAAGGCAGTTAGTGATGTTTTGATGGCGTCGTCCACGAAAAAAAGACCACCAACAATGCTCCAGTCGGGCCCAATGCGTTATAATTACTCATGCCGATGCACCCCCTTTGCTTTATCGCTTTTTCTGGGGGCGGTACTTCTTCTCTTCTCTGCGACAGCTGTGATGGCGGCTATGGATCAGGACCCCCTGACCGCAGCTCAACGCAGCTGGCTTGATGCCCACAAAGGGCAACTTACCCTGGCTTTTGAACCGGACTGGCCGCCGGCCTCCTTTTTTAACGGGGCGGGGAAGGTGCAGGGTATCATTCCCGAGTATGTCTCTCTCATTGAAAAAAAACTGGGATTTCAGTTCAAGCGGGTTGGTTATGACACCTGGGCCGATATTCTTCGGGCTGGGTACGATGGTGAGTTGGACGTGATTCCCACCATGGCCCGAACTCCGGAACGCGAACTCCTCCTCAATTTTACGCGACCCTATTTTCAGGTACCCACCACCATCGTGACAGGGCCGGGGGGCAGTGGTGTGATGAGCCTTGAGGACATGGAGGGCAAAAGGGTCTGCGTGCTCAGGGAAAGCGCGGACCACCAGATTTTGGAGAAAAAGTACCCGGGGATCAGGCTGGTCCCTGTGGATTATACCCTGGATGGCCTGAAGATGGTCAGTTTCGGTGAAGCGGACGGGCTGGTTGCCGATGTGGCCACAACTTCCTACCTTATAGAAAAGCATGGCCTGAGTCAGCTGCAGAGCTCAGGGTACACCCACTACAGTTATGAGATGTGCATGGGGATATCCAGGGTCCATCCCATGCTGGTTGATATCATGAACCGCGCCCTGACCATGATTACTCCTGAAGAAAAACGGGAGATTTTTCAAACCTGGCTCGATTTGAAACAGCGGCCTTTTTATCACGATCCCGATTTTCGCGTGTATGCCATGATTTTGGCGGGGGGGGTGGGGGCCGGAGTTTTGGTCATGATTCTTCTCTGGACTCGGAGCCTGCGGCGTGCGGTTGAGCGGACCTCCCTGGTGAACCGCAAGGCGGAAGAGTCCCTAAGAGCCCAGGCCGCTGAGCTGGAGGGGGCAAGGCAGCGGGTGGCCCGAGCCAACCTTGAGCTGACCCAGGTGTTCAACGCTTCCACACCCATGCTCATTATTGACCGTGAATTTCGTCTTCTTCGCATGAACCGTACCTTCAGTGAGCTCTTTGGGGTCGATCCCTCCACCATTGCCGGTAAACATTGCTATGAGGTGATTCAGGGGGGCATTTGCCGAACCGAAGCCTGTCCGTTGAATCAGGCTCTTTTAGGCATTGCGCCCCGCCGTGGTGAAAGCCTTTTCTCTTCGGCAAGCTGTGAAGGCATTCCCTGCCTTGTGAGTGCCAACACCCTGAAGGATGAGGGGGGAGAGGTTGTGGGGATCGTTGACAGCTTCACCGATATTTCCCGGCTTCTGCAGGTGGAAGAGGAGAAAGAGCAGCTTCGGGTACAATTGAGGCACTCCCAGAAGATGGAAGCCTTAGGAACCTTAGCCGGTGGGATCGCCCACGATTTTAATAATATTCTCTCCCCCATTATCGGTTATGCCGAGATGACCCAGCTTTCGCTTCCCCAGGATAGTGTGGAAGCGGAGAATATGACGGGCATTCTCAAAGCGGCTGAAAGAGCCCGGAATCTTGTTCGACAGATTTTGACCCTCTCACGTCGTCATCAGGCTGAACTCAAACCGGTCCGTGTACAGCCGGTTGTGAAAGAGGCCCTCACCCTTCTTCGTTCCACCCTGCCCAGCACCATTGCCATCAAGGCATCTCTCCATGCGGAAGACTCCTTGATTTGCGGGGATCCCACCCAGGTACACCAGATTATCATGAACCTGTGCACCAACGCATACCACGCCATGGAAGAGCTGGGGGAAGGAACCCTTGAGGTCACTCTGGACACGGTGACCAAGGATGATGAAACGATAACCGCCCTTGGTCATCATTCCGGTTCCTGTTTGCGGGTGCTGGTAAGGGATACCGGCGTCGGCATGGGTGCCGCAGACCGGGATCGAATTTTTGATCCCTATTTTACCACCAAGGATGAGGGCAAGGGCACCGGCCTTGGGCTTTCCGTTGTTCATGGCATTGTTCGCGAATGCGGAGGGAGTATCTCGGTTTCCAGTGCCCCGGGGGAAGGGACCACCTTTACGCTCTATTTTCCCGTTGTGGAAGGGCAGGAGAGTGCACCTGAACCCGTGGTGATAGATGGACCACCTACGGGTCGTGAATCGGTTCTGGTGGTGGATGATGAAGAGGATGTGGTGTTTTTGTTGAAACGGATGCTCTGCCGGGCAGGCTATCGGGTTACCGCCACAACGGACAGCCGGGACGCCCTCTCCCTGTTCAAGGCAAATCCGGGGGCCTTTGACCTCGTGGTGAGCGACATGACCATGCCGGGCATGACCGGGTTTGAACTGGCCCGGGAGATTAAAGGGATTACCCGGGAAACACCGGTGGTTCTCTGCACGGGGTACAACGACAGGGTGGTGTGTGAAAAGGCGGAAAAAATAGGTGTGGAGACTTTTCTGATGAAACCCGTTGAGATGAACACACTCCTTACGGCTGTGAGGCAGGAGCTGGATGGGGGTGAGCACACTTATGCCTCCGGCGGCAAGGTGGGGGCACCTTGAAACCCGGTGGCGAATGCGTGCAGGGTGTCGTGCCGCCATCGTTTTTTTGGCATTCGCGCGAAGGGTAAGGGCCTCGCTGTGAAATAATTATACAGCAACCATTACCGGGCGTTTCCACAATACCGTGTGGTCCAAAGTTCAATTTTCAAGCACTCGGTGCTGGTCATACTGAGCGTGTATAATTAAATTCTGGTAAGGCCCTAACGTGGGGCAACTGCCTTCGCGGGAGATGCCGCTTTCATAGTTCATGGAACCCATGTCGATTTTTTTTGGTAAGGTCTTGACGTTGAAGGGGGTAACTCTGTGGGATGGAGGGTTCAGCCCCTGTCCGTCGGCATGGGAGTTGACGCTGGTACTTCTCAAGCTAAGAAAATGTATTCTGTCTCTTCGAGGCTTGTGACTCTGTACGCACGAACCGACAGTATTTGTGTCAGGTGAACGCCCTTGCGCTTTTTCCTGAGGAACGAAGGGAAAAGCGCAAGGGCAATCAGCTTTCGAGGTGGCTCACCTCGCCGCCGGAGGCCGGTTTTTTCTGGCCATTTTTTAGCATAGAAGGAAAAGGCGCCTAGCCTTTTTTAACCCGGGCCATGCAGCGGATGCCTTCGCCTTTGCGGGCAGGGACAAAGCATCGGCAGCAGGAGTTGCAGGTGGCCGGTTCGGTGTCGCCTCCCTGCCAGCGGGCGATGAGGTTGGGTTCCCGAATGAGGGGGCGTGAGAGGCTGATGAGATCGGCCCTGCCCTCATTGTGCATGGTGATGGCGGTCTCAAGGGAACGGATGCCTCCCACGAGCATCACGGGGACATGGACCGACTCTTTGATGGCCTTTCCGGCATCCCGGAAGTAGGCTTCTTTTTCCGGGGCGTTGATGCGGGTTCGGATGGGGGCCAGCTCCCCGCTTTCAGGGGTACCGCCGCTTACCTCGATGGCGTCGATGCCCTCATGGGCAAGGCGAACGGCTACCTTACAGGCGTCTTCGATGGAGAATCCCCCCTCAACGTGATCGCAGCTGTTGAGTTTGATCAGGACCGGGTAGTCCGCCCCCACGGCTTCCCTTACGGCGGTGTAGACTTCAAGGAGAAGGCGCATGCGGTGTTCCACAGGTCCTCCGTACCAGTCGCTGCGTCGGTTTTCCAAGGGGGAGAGGGACTGGCTTAACAGGTAGCCGTGGGCACCGTGGAGTTGCACCCCGTCAAACCCTGCCTCTTTGGCCCTTCGAGCCGCATCGGCAAAGGCCTTCACCACGTTTTTAAAGTCACAGGGCCCCATCTCTTTCACCGGGGGCTCTTCATCTCCGGTGATGGAGATGATGCGGGGGGCAAGGCCCGACTCATCGGTGCTGGCTCGCCTGCCGGCATGGGCCAGTTGGGCAACGATGCGCCCGTTCCGGGCGTGGACCGCCTCCACCATTTTACGAAGGCCAGGAAGAAAGGCGTCGTCGTGAACCCCCAGTTGCATAGGGCCTGCTTTTCCCTCCAGTTCCACAAAGGCATGCCCTGTGACGATGAGTCCCACGCCGCCATCGGAAAGGGCGGCCATGCAGTCAATGAGCCTTTGGGTGACGCTTCCGTCGGGACCGGCCATCCCTTCCCAGGTGGCGGAACGGACAAAGCGGTTGGCAAGCTTCATGCCGTTGATGGTCATGGATTCAAAAAGAGGGGTCATCTGGATCTCCTGCCTGGTATATCAGATATCAATAAAGCTCTTTACGCTATATCAGATGGTTGCGGTCACGCCAATAAAAATGTGACAACACGTCAGTTCACCTGTGGGGTGATGGGGGAATCGGTCTTTCTTCTGGTGTGCCACCGTATCCGCCCACGATGACCCGCGTGGGCTCGGTTTCTTCGAGGAGCACGTCAATGCGGGAGGGACTTCCCATGGCATGGCCCTGTTCAAAGATGTAGCGTTCCCGCCGGGTGCCGTGGCGATGCAGGTAGGCGGCCAGCGCGCCGCTGGCACTGCCAGTGGCCGACTCTTCGTCAATGCCGTATCGGGGGGCAAAATTGCGGCAGCAGGCGGTGTGGGCCGGGTTCCGGGGGGCCAGGCAGAAGAGGTGGAATCCCACGGTGTCGGTGGCGTTGTTGAAGGCGGCCATGGCGTGAAAGTCCGGGGTGACCGCTTCAAGGGTTTTGCGTGAAGCCAGAGGGACCATGATGTCCATGAGGCCGGTGGAGACGGGTTGGAGAGGCATGCCAGTGGTTGTGAGTTCGTCTGTCGACAGGCCCAGGATGGGAGCCACCTGTGCCGGATCGAGAGTTTCGCCGAAGGTAGGGGCCATCTGTTCCATCCAGACGGCTCCGGTGTCGTCAAGGGTGACGGTGATTTTCCCCTCTTTGAGTCCCTGTCGGTGGCGGCCCGGCGAGACAAGGCCAAGGTGGGCCATGACGGTCCAGGCCGCCACGGTGGCATGGCCGCAGAGGTCCACCTCCGCCACCGGTGTAAAATAGCGGATGGTGAGGTTGCCCTCGGCCAGCCCTGTGATAAAGGCGGTCTCCGAAACTCCAACCTCATGGGCCACGGCCTGCATGGTGGCGTCACTCATGCCGTCGGCACGAACCACCACGCCGGCGGCGTTGCCGCCTCGACCGGCATCTGTATAGGCTTGTTGAAGGTAAACAGGTTCCATGACTCTTGGATAACACACCGGTAGGTCAGGGAAAAGGGGGAAACCCGTTAGGCCATCGACTGTGTGTATGCATTGTCTCCGGCATATTGACTTTTTCATTTTGACATCAGAAAGATATGAGAATAATTTTAAGGATTACGCATCCACGTTTTCAACGTTGGAGAGCGTTTCATAAAAAAGAGCCTCCGGCGGCCAGGTGAAGGCACCTGGAAACCTGATTGCGAATGCGCTACGTGTGGCGTTTAGCAGGCTTTTATGCTTCCGCATTCGCGCAATGGTTGACGGCACGCAATGTTTATCACACTCGCATAAGCTGTATGTGCTCCGCACATGATTTTGGAAATGTGCCTATGGGGCAGGGACGTTACTGACGCCATACATCAGCTGTTGCAAGCCGCTTTCGAGGTGGCTCACCTCGCCGCCGGAGGCAGGATTCTTAAAGGAGAGAGCAGTCGTTGAAAACTGGAATCGAACGGATTTTTTCTGAGCCATCCCCAAGCCGTGAACCGGTGTGCACCGGTTGCGGAACGTGCCTTGGGGGGTGTGCCTTTTTAAGGGAGCATGGAAGCCCTCTTGAGATCCGTGATATGCTTGAGACCAATCCGGATGAGGCTTTTCGTCTGGCGTTCCTTTGCTCTCTCTGCGGTCTCTGCACTGCCATCTGCCCTGAAGGGGACGATCCCGCCGCTTTTTTTCTTTCGCTGAGGCGGGATGCCGTGGCGGGTGGAAAGGTGGATCTTGCGCCGTATTCTACCTTGCTCTCTTACGAAGCGCGAGGGGTCTCTCGCCGCTACACCTGGTCCCATCTGCCCGACGGGTGCGACACGGTTTTTTTCCCGGGTTGCGGGCTTTCGGGAACGCGCCATGAAAAGACCCATCGAACCTGGGAGTACCTGAAGGAAAAATTTCCCGCAACGGGGCTGGTTCTGGACTGTTGCACCAAGCCTTCCCATGACCTCGGGAGGCAGGAGGCCTTTGAGGGGGCCTTTGGTGAGATGCGTGGGTGGCTGCTGGAGCAGGGCGTGCGTCGTGTGGTGGTGGCCTGTCCCAACTGCTTCAAGGTGTTCAGTCAATACGGCGAGGGGCTTGAGACGGTAAGTGTCTATGAGCTGATGGCAGAAGACCCCGTGTTGATCCCGGCAACCCTTTCAGGTCCCCACATCATCCATGATCCTTGCCCGGTGCGGTTTGAAGGGGGCATTCAGAAGGCCGTGAAGGGTCTGGCCCTGCGAAGCGGGGCGACGGTAGTGGATTCTGCCCGTGGCGGCCGGCTGACATTGTGCTGCGGGGAGGGGGGTGCCGTTGGCGCTGTCTGTGCAAGTTACTCTGGTGACTGGCTGGATAGAATCCAGAAAAGAGGCAATGGGGGCGCTTTTCTGACCTATTGCAGCGGGTGTGCCTCCCGCTTGGGGAAGAATGGAGAGACCCGCCATATACTGGACCTCTATTTTAACGAGGACGGTGAAGCATGCAGGGTGGCGAGAAGCCCCATGACCTATGTCAATCGATTGCGGCTCAAACAAAGGGTGAAAAAGATGTCGGAACCTGCGGTAACGCGTGATCGGAATATCCCGATGGGTCGCTCCGGAAAGGGAGGGCTTGTTGTGAAGCTTCTCATTCTGCTGGCGCTCATCGGGGCTGGCGTGGGCCTGAAACTTTCTGGCCTTACGGCCTCTCTTTCTCCGGAGGGCGTGCGACTATGGGTGGAAGGGTTCGGGGTTGCAGGGCCGGTTGTATTTATCGCCCTTTATTGCATCGCTCCCTGCCTGTTGCTTCCCGCAAGCCCGTTAACCCTTGCCTCCGGCCTCCTTTTCGGACCCGTCATGGGACTTGCCTATACCATGGTGGGGGCCACGGGGGCAGCGACGCTCTCTTTTCTGATCTCCCGTTATCTTGCCGGGGATTGGGTGCGGCGAAAAATTGCCGGCACCGGCCTTGCGCGCCTGGACCAGAAGGTGGCCGAGGAGGGCTGGAAGGTGGTGGCCTTTACGCGGTTGGTACCTGTGTTCCCCTTTTTCCTTCTGAACTACGCCCTGGGGCTTACCCGGGTTCGCCTCTCCCATTATGTGGTGACCACCTTCCTCGGTATCTTTCCCGCTACCCTTGCCTTTATTCTCTTCTCCAGCTCGCTCCTCGATCTTCTTCAGGGGCGCATCACAGCCCCCTTTGTGGGCGGCCTTTTTCTTCTGGGAGCCGTGGGAACCATTCCTTTTCTCGTGAAACGCTTCTGGAAAAAAGCCCCGTAACGCCCACCTCGACAAAACAGATGCAAGACGGTATGATGATAAAACATTGATTTGGTGTGCGAATGGCCCCTTGCATGTCAAAAAGGACTGAAATGCCTTGCCTCCGGCGGGTCGCTTTTTGAAATGAGCCCCGAAAACATTCCGCTTGCAGGTCGTTCAATCAAAAACTGTTGAGTGACCAACTGCTTTCGAATAAACCGAAATCGCTCTCAAATCTGTTTGTCAAACTTTCCAAAAGTTTGGCCCCCGGCAGGGCCGCCGGAGGCATGAAAGGTGCGTATGGGACGTGTCCGGACATTGGTTTGTGGTGTGTCTCTTTTTTTTATGACCTTCTGGTTGCCGGTGGCGGCGGCGATTTACACCCCGTTCTGGTACGATTTTTCCTGCAGCTGGCATGGGCGATGCGCCCTGCTTGAGGAGGGACGGCCCCGGGTGCTGGTTCGTGAGCTCACTTCCTACCTTGCTCACACGGGCCCCCTGGAGGACCCGGACTGGTCAGAAAAAGAGCGGCAGCACCTTTCCGAAGCGCGGGTGCGTCTTGATGTGGCCACGGTGGGGGCGGTGGTGGCCCTTCTTTTCCTGACGGCTTTGACAACGGCAGCCCAGCTCAGGCGCTGTGCGTTGGTCAACCTGGCTCTTTTTCCCCTGCTAACGGGGATATTTCCTTTTTTCAAAACATTCTGGCGGGATCTGTTTCACCCGCTTCTTTTCTCCAATAATCTTTGGCTTAACACACCCTTGGATCTCTCCTATTACCTGATGCCCAGGCGCTTTTTTTTCTGGACCATAGCGATGGGGATCGCTTGTGCCGTAGTGATAAATGGATGCATCCTGCTGATTACATGGCGCAAGGGAAAAGGAGAGGCCCGGGGGAGGACGGACCAAACCACACAGACAGGAGGCGCAATGAAGCGAATCGGCTGGATGGCACTGGGGTTGGTTTTAGGCATTCTTGTATCCACAGGGTATCGGATGGCAACGAAGGAGGTGGCGGCACCCCCGGCAGGTGCCGAGGCGGTGGCGGAAGAACAACAGGGTGCAGAGCAGAAATTCTCTTCTGTGCCCACGGGTGGGGAAAATTCACCGGGCCCGGTTGCTTCCAGTGATGAGAAACCCTTTGCCCCGGATATGGACCGATTAAGGGCAGAACTGCCGGGCAACCTTGCCATTCCCCCCCGTGACAAGGATGAACGATGGATGCGTGATGAAGCGAAAAAATCTCGAAACGAACTCTTCGGGCGGATCAGTTCCAATATTGCATCAGATGAAGAGGTTCACAGCTACTATGACGAGCAAGCCCTCCTCACCCGGGACAGCATCGCCATGCTGGAGTGGATTTTAAACGAGCACGAGGAGGAGATGGGTGAGCGTGACCTGGCCCGTCATCACTTTCTTCTGGATCAGTTCAAAAAGCGCCTTGCGGCCATCCCCGATCGGCAAGCCAGGGCCTTGAGACGAATTCATGAGAAACAGGGGTAGCGAGGTGTGCCACCTCGAAAGCGGGTTCGCAAATGCTCCGTACCTTCGTTCCTCAGGTGCGTCACATTTGCTTACGGGCTTCGCCCGTGAATTAAAGGGTGGGGGCTCATTTTTATGGAGCCCGAATGGCTATGTTTAAGACGTCTGTGTGTTGAAAACACAATGGAAAATGCCGAAGGAGATGGACTCCTTCGGCATTTTTGCGTTTCAATACTTGACGTATATATCCAGTGTCTCAGCGGGGCGGTTGAGATAATCCTGCCGACATTATTTGCAGCAGAAGGCAAATCGATTTCATATTCTTCTGAGAGACGTTTTCTTCATCGCTAAGACGGGTGAATAGCCTGGCTGATAATACCAAGTGAAGCCCTTGCGCTTTTGCCTACAGGGCACCCATGAGAAGGTCGAGGAGGTCCCAGAAGATGTAGGGGCGGTTGAGTTCCTCTTCGCTGGGTTCTTCGTAGATCCGCATGCCGGCCATGGAGAGGTCGCTGTCGAGGAGTTGGTTGGCGTAGTCCCGGACATTCATGCCTGCCCCTGTAATATCCGTGTCGTCGAAAGAGAGGACGCAGGAGCAGTGGCTTTCGTTGAAAGGGCGGTAGTAGGGCACGAAGTAGCCGGTGTTTTTGTTCTCGGTGAAAAGATCCTTGTACATGGCCAGGAGATACGTCTGGTCATCGGCCCACATATTATGGATTTCTTCCTGACTGGGAGGGGGCGAGCCGTAGAAACGGTCGTAAGAGTAGCCGGAGTAGATGGCGTCCCGTGTGAACTGGGTATGGGCGAGTTTGTCGTAGGGGTACATGTAGGAGAGTACAGTGTTTAGAGATCCGTAGTCATTACGATTGAGACCGGTAGCATCCCCGATTCGGTTAAGGACTTTGTCAACGTCCCAGGCCGCCTTGATTTTTGCATGAAGGTGACCGGACGAGAGGACCCCATTCCAGTTGGGATCGAGGTTGTCGGGTTCCTCATCTGTTGTCGTGTAGTAGATGGGGCCGGAGTCGTTAAGCAGGATGGCCTCGCCCACGCGGTCATCCAGGCCTTTACGGATGAAGTGGTAGTTGAGGAAGGCCCCGGCGCCTCCGGCGCTGCAGCCGGTGACCATGAGTTTTGGGATGGTGTCAAAGTGGTGACTGAAGGGGCCATTGGTCATCCAGTCGAGAATCCCCTGGGTGTTCTCAAAGCCGTTGTGGCGCCACTCCAGACTCTCTTCCGAATCTTCTGATTTGTAGGTTGCGGTGTTGTCACCAATAAAGATGTCCCCGGTGCAGTAGGGCACAAAAATAATGGTCCAGTTCTGGGTATCCACACGTTCCCAGGGGTGGGCGCGGAAGATGAAGGGGGACATGATGGCGGGGATGGAGAAGCCTTCCATGTAGTCGTCTGGGATGCCATTGGGGTTGGCAGCCCCTCTGATACCGCTTTGGCCCGAACAGCTGGCGTAGTCCCAGCAGGCGCCGCCGCCTTCATAATAGATCAGCACATTGTCCGAGGTAAGGGATGGGTTGACGAAGAACTTGTAGGCAGAGCCGTTGCCGCACACGTACTTGCCGCCGTCTTCTGTTTCAAGTTGCACCATGTTCCATTCGTAATACTTGATATCTTCCTCACAGCCCCCGAAAAGAAAGGGGAGGAAGAGGACGAGTGCGACAAAGGGAATAACGGACCATCTGCGCATGGCTAAACCTCCTGGCATTGGGTTGTTGGGTGTGCATACAGAAGAACATGGGGCAACTGAGCCCCGTGTCATATATGCATGGTGTGTGGAAGGGCTGGGATGCGTGCTTTGCTGGTGGAGGAGCGAAGCCCGAAGAATGTGTAGGGAATTTTATTGAGAAAGGTTCTGGATATTAAACGATGTTTGCGGTGGAAAATCAATAAGGGACACGCTGTTTTTGGGACCGTACTTTTGACCGGCATTCAACAGAAGAATCGAAGGCATCCCAAATGACCGTCGATGGGGATTGACCCGGAAACCAATGGAAACATGCCTGTTGCAATTCAGGGCAGGGGATCATCCGATTTTTGTCTTGGTTTTCAGATAAAGTGATGAACTGGTGTCGCTTGTATAAAAAACAACCTTAGACTGAACCAGGCATATCCACAGCCCATGCGCTCAGCTTTCAAGGTGGCTCATCTTGTCTCCGGAGTTATTCCGGTAAAAGTCAACCGTCAAAATGAGCTTCAATCGGTGTCCTTTTGCAAACATGGATCCCCGGTCGCTCGATCCTCAGACACGACCATGAAACGTACCATAATGGTTCACCTGAAGCTTCAGGCCACCCGGACAGCCGGGGAAGACGAAATCGGGGAGATGTCGTTACGCGAAAAATGAAACAGGTATCTTCTCAAGAACGGTCGCAAAGCCTAACCCTCCGCGCGAATGCCCCGAAAGCGATTGCATCACGGCGACCTTCACGCATTCGCCATAAGGTTTCAAGGTGCCTCACCTTGCCGCCGGAGGCCGTTTTCTGCTGTGGCTGGTCATCTTCACACGGTTGCGATGGTGAGGAACCCGTCGGTGTAGATGGGCGTCACGGGCGTTTCGAAGTGGGGCGTGAGGCAATCGGCCACACTGATCAGGAGGATGGGGTGGTTGATGGCCGAAAGGGTGTGTGCCAGTTTCTTGTAGAGGGGGGCCGTGGTTTCCGAGGGCCGCACCGGGCGGTAAAGGTAGACAAGGGTGGTGTGGGAGAGGTCACTGGTGAAGAGATCTCCGTGGAGCCAGGTAACATGTTTTTCGGGGA
The DNA here is from genome assembly GCA_942491485.1 of Desulfolunaceae bacterium. GTDB lineage: Bacteria > Desulfobacterota > Desulfobacteria > Desulfobacterales > Desulfolunaceae > Desulfoluna. The sequence goes on from CALOAX010000004.1 coordinate 60,763, forward strand.
TTCCCAGCACCTTCTGAAAGAGGCGCCCGGCCTCGAGGTGGCTGTCTGAGAGTTCCACCTGCAGGGTGTGCAGGTGGGGGGCAAGGCATTGCAGGAGGAGGCCCTGGAGCCCGTTGCCCGCGCCAAGGTCAGCCATTCGGGTTTCTGGAGTAATGAGCTCTTTGGCCATGAGAAGGGGCATGAGGCCCCCTGAAAGGCCGTGGAGACCCTTTTGACTGTCCAGTTGCGCTTTCTCTGAAGGGGTGTATCCCGCGCCTGCCGTGTGAAGGGTCCGGTAGAGCTCAAGGAGGGCGTACTCCTGTTCCTCCACATCGTTGTCGGCTCTGGCAGAACGAAGGTGGGCATCCCAGTCACGGACCTCCGGGGCGAGGCGCTGCACATCAGGGTGGCCGGCCAGGGTGATCAAGGCCTCTTCAATGGTTTTCACTTCCTTCACGGAGTAGATGTTGGACTTCAGGGCTTCTTGAATGGTGGTGAAGGTGGTTGGATCGACAGCCATGACATCTCCGGAAAGCAGAGGGTGTAAAGTAAGGATAGTTGTAACTATTCAGCTTGGGCCTCCGGCGGGACCGCCGGAGGCATTTTTTATCTTCCTTACTGATCAGTGGGCGTAAAAATCGTCTTCCGTGACCTTGTGGCTGAAGACGCTGTAGGCCCAGACCTGGTAGGCGATGACCAGGGGAATGAAGACCAGGACGACCCCGAGCATGATTTTAAGGGTCAGGGGGCTGGAGGAGGCGTTGAAGGCCGACAGGCTGTACGCCGCATCCAGGCTCGAGGGAAACAGGTTGGGAAAGAGCCCGGCAATTCCGTAGAAAGTTGCCCCGAAGATGGTGGTGCAGGAGGCGAACCATGCCTTGAACCAGGCCTCTTTGGCGATGAAGTACCGGATACCCAGAAGTGCGGCCACGGTGATGGCAATGATCACAAAAAGTGCGGGCTGGCTCAGGTAGTTGTCGTAAAGGGACGTGGCAAACCAGCTGGCACCGAGGAAGGTGACGGCGGCCACGAGAAGTACCGGCCAGAGGATGCGAGCGGTGCGAATGGTCCGCTGCTGGAGATCTCCGTCGGTCCTGATGCAGAGCCAGAGGGCCCCGTGGAGGGTGAAGAGGAGTACGAAGAGCACGCCACCTGCCAGGCCGTAGGGGTTCAACAGGGTAAAGAGGTTGCCTTGGTAGACGCCTTCCCCGTTGAAGGGGATCCCCATGAAGATGTTGGCAAAGGCCACACCGAAGAGAAGGGCGGGAACAAAGCTGCCGATGAAGATGGCGGCATCCCAGACCCTGGTCCAGACAGGGCTGACAATCTGATCGCGGAACTCAAAGGAGACGCCGCGGATGATCAGGGCGAAGAGAATCAGCATCAAGGGTGTGTAGAGTGATGAAAACATCACCGCGTAGACCGTGGGAAAGGCCGCAAAGGTGACGCCGCCTGCGGTGAGGAGCCACACCTCGTTGCCGTCCCACAAAGGACCGATGGACGCGATCATTGTGCGCTTATCGGTATCGCTTTTGCCAAGAAAGGGGTAGAGGGTGCCCACCCCGAAGTCAAACCCATCGGTAATAAAAAAGATGGCCCAGAGAAGCCCCCAGAGAAAAAACCACGTTGACTGCAAAACCATGTATCTGTCCTCCTATCAATCAGAAGATGTGTGCTTTAGGTGACGACCTCGAATGACTATGCTGCAGTTTCCTGCACAGGCTCCGGTCCGTTTTTGGCGTGCTTGATCATGAGCCAGAAACCCACGAAGCCCAGGAGGCTGTACACCACCACAAACCCGATGAGGCTGCCCAGAACCTGGCTGGAGGCCACAGGCGATGCCGCCTGGGAGGTTTTCATGAGGCCGTGGACGATCCAGGGCTGACGGCCAACCTCGGTGAGGACCCATCCCGCTTCAATGGTGAGAAGGGGCAGGGGGATTGCAAAAAGCATGGCCTTGAGCATTTTGTGGCTCTCGAGGAGCTTGTTGCGCTTGATGAAGGCCCAGATGATGAGAAAGATCATGAGGGTGGCGCTTCCCACCATGGTCCGGAAGGCCAGGGAGGTGATGAGCACCGGTGGTCGCTCATCTTTGGGGATATCCTTGAGTCCGATGATCTCCGCATCGAAATCGTGCTTGCCGAGGAAGCTCAGGAGGCCGGGAATACGTCCGAACTCAATGAGGTTTCGCTCGTTTTTCTCGTCGGGAATGGCCAGGATAAAGGAAGGTGCTCGGGTCGTGGTTTCCCAGTGGGCTTCCATGGCGGCCAGTTTCGCCGGCTGTTTTTCGGTGACGTTGACCCCGTGCATGTCGCCGGAAATGGCCACCACGGCTGTGGAGAGGACACCGAAGATCAAGGCAAGGCGGAAGGCCCGGGTAAAGAGCTCCACGTCCTGTTTTTTCAAAAGGTGGTAGGCGCTGACGCCCATGACAAAGAAGGCGCTGTACATGTATGCGGCCGAGAGGGTGTGGAAGATTTCGAGGAACGCGTACTTCTGGGTGACGACGGCCATGAAGTCCGTGAGTTCCGCGCGGCCGTTACGGATGGTGTATCCTACGGGGTTCTGCATCCAGGCGTTGGCGATGAGGATCCAGAAGGAGGAGAGGGTGCCGGCAATGGCGACCAGCCACATGACGGTGGCGTGGGCCTTGGCTGAGAGCTTTTTCCAGCCGAAAATCCAGATGCCGATGAAGGTGGACTCCAGGAAGAATGCGGCCGTTGCTTCAATGGCGAGGAGAGAGCCGAAGATATCCCCCACATACTCGGAGTAGCGTGACCAGTTGGTTCCGAACTGGAACTCCAGGGTGATGCCGGTGACAACACCCAGGGCCACGTTGATGAGAAAGAGCTTCCCGAAAAACTTGGTCATGCGCAGCCAGGTTTCATCACCGGTTTTCGCATACCGGGTCTCCATAATGGCTACAAGGATCGAGAGCCCCAGGGTCAGAGGGACAAAAAGAAAATGGAACATTGTCGCAGCGGCGAACTGCAGACGTGAGAGCATAACTACATCCATGGATTCCTCCTTAACATCCAGATCAATATCAACACGAACGATTCGTTTCTTTTGTATCAAACAACAATGATGGCTCCGTGTGGACGTCTGTTGCTGTTGGTGTCAGACGTGGCGCGGAGCCATCAATAATACCTCATTTCAAGGACGAAATAACATTAGCTCGAGGCCTTTTTAACATCCAGGACCTCTTTGCACTTACTGCATGTATGGGTCTTCTCCACTTCGTCGGAGAACACCTCATTGACGGTGTTGCATTTACTGCAGGTTACTTCAATGGGTTGAATGCTCTTGAAGGGCTCATGCCCGGGACAATGTTGGGTGGTGTTCATGGGTGCCTCCTTTGAAAGTGGCTCTTGGACCATCGTTCATTGTTTTCAGCACAGAGCGATTCTGAAGTCGAACCGCTATGCCGCTGCATTCAAACATAGGGGTGAAACCTGTCGGACAAACCGATTGCAGACTAAAGTTGAATAAAGCTTCAGCAAAACGTATGCCAATAATGTGTGTGCATGTCGGTCCATGCGGATCGGCGGGAAAAATAAAAGGGAGCAGCAGCCTGCCCACCAAGGAATCATACTGGTTAATGGGATCGGTGCAAAGAGAAATTGTGAGTTGGCCTTCTTCAAAACTTGGGGGGGACTTGTTCGGGTTCCTGTTCCGGGTAGGGTTGGCGGGGCAGTTTGGAGACGTAAGTGTATCGTTTTGCGGTGAGACATGTCGGCGGGCTGATGTCGGTGTGGAGGATTGTGGAGGTATAAAGACGGGTTGTCATTTTTACTGGGTTGGCTGAGGAAATACCAGCGTTGGGTGATTGGCAGAGATTCGGGGAACGGCCTGCGTGTAATGTCTCATTTTTCTATCGGATGGAACAGGTTGAGGTGGCGTTATGGTTGGGCGTGTGATGGCAAGTGGGAAAAAATGGTGTGCCGGCTGGACAAGCCGGGGCGCCTTTTATTTTGGGGTGTGTACATCTTTCAGTTTTGAAAAATGGTCACCTGACTTGACTTGTGGGGGGGAGGAATTATATATGTGTCTGTTGAAGGGTCAGCTAAATGATGGAATATAAGGCCCTTTGACGGCCTCTCTCCCGGAAGGGAGGATGGAGCGGGATCCGGTTTTTTTATCCGGATGGCACGAATCTTGATGTAGCTTTGATGACTGATATCGGTCAGAGCCTCAATGCAGAGTGTTTCCAAGGGCAAACGTGGCCCTTGAACCGAATAAACCAAGATGCAGCGGAAGTACCATCGATCCGGATGGGTTGACGCCGAACCGGCCGCAAGGGCTGGTTTGGGCATGGCATGCGTCATCGACATGAATTACAGGGACCTCCCCTGTAGCAACACAGACCATCGGATGCCCTGCCCGAGGATCGGGTAACACTTTATCATTTACCATAAGGAGAAACGAGATGGGCCTGGGTTTTAACGCAGACGAAATTTTTGAAATGGCAGAGCAGATTGAGCGCAACGGAGCCAAATACTACCGAGAGGCAGCCGAGGCGGTTACCAATGAAGCAGACAAGAAATTTCTCGTTGAGCTTGCAGTCATGGAAGATGACCATGAAGTGACCTTTGCGGACCTGAGAAAAAACCTGGCTGCTGATGAGAAAGAGGCCGTGACCTTTGACCCTGAGGACGAGGCCGCTCAGTACCTTAAAGCCCTTGCTGACACCCGCGTTTTCTACCAGAAGGATATTGACCTCTCCTCCATGGAGGGCATCCTGAAAGGCGCCATCACCGCGGAAAAAGACTCCATTGTCTTCTACCTCGGTATGAAAGACCTTGTTGGCGGCACCCGTGGCAAGGATCGCATTGATGCCATCATCAAAGAAGAGATGAAGCACATCAAGCTTCTCTCCAGCCGTCTTCTCGCCGGCAAGTAGTCGGGACTGTTTTTGCCCGGGCGGTAAGCCCGGCATGCACAAAGATCAAGGCACCTGCCTCCCCTGTTCTCAAGGGGAGGCAGGTGCTTTTTTTTTGCCTTTGTAAACATCTTACCAAATCAACAAAAAGGGGGTGGCGATCTCGGGCAAGGGAGGTGGATCCCTACAGGGGGCTGCATCGTTGCACCTTTTTCGTGAAATATCAGGCCGAATTCTTCAAAACTTGTTCTTGAAAGAATGGGGTAAATAATATAATTATTAGTGAATTAGCGATGGTCGATCCATCGGTTCATTTCTTGCTCGCAGGCATCTTAAAGAAGACCTTCTTCCTTTCCAGAGTATTTCTTTCGACCGTACCGGTTTGTTATCGTCACCCCCCATATAGCACCACGTCTGAGTTGGTGTATGTTTTTCGTCAGATCTTATTGCTCCATGGTTTCAACGCATGTGTCGTCACTTGCCGTGATTATGTGTTGGCTTGGCCCCTTTAACACCTCAGCTGTTGCCGATACGTTCATGCCTTCGTTTCGCTGGGCTGTGCAGCACCGCAGGTTTCCATAAAGGAGGAACAGTATGACCCTACCCAAGTGGCTGCAGGGAAAAACGCCTCTGAAAATCCTGGGATGGGGCGCTGGGTTCGGTATTGTGGTGACGGTGCTTCTGGTGCTGGCCTCGGGATTTATGATTGAGTCCACCAACACCGACACGTTTTGTGTGAGTTGTCATTACATGAACCCTTTCCGGGATGCCTGGAGGGCTTCTCCCCATGGCGGGACAAACCCCAGGGGGGTGGTGGCCCAGTGTGTGGATTGCCATTTGCCTCATGACAGTTACCTTCAATACCTGGTCGTCAAAGGCAAAACAGGGGCCAGCGATTATTACCATAACCTTTTTATCGATCCGTATACCTATGACTGGGCTGGAAACGCCGAGGCTCACCGGCAGAAGTTTACCTTTGACAGCGCCTGCAAGTCTTGTCACATGGACCTGACGCCGCCCGGGATGGGACGGGGTGGGTTCCTGGCCCACAGAGCCAAGTTGCGTGGGGAAACGGAGAAGACCTGTACCCAGTGTCACCCCCATGTGGGCCACAAGGACATGCTGGACATGGTCGATCGCTATTTTTCAAGGAAGCAGACAATGTAACGTCATTGTTGCGGTTCAATGTCCTCAGAGTCGTTGGCGTGCCTTAAGTGCCCCGAAACGAGGGGAAGCATGTGTATTAGGGACGGTGTTACGTCATCACACCCAGACTGCAAGGCAGAGCAGGGTTACTTGGTCCTTTTGAGATTTTACCATTTCATGGAAAAGGCAACAGCGGGAGGAGGCGTTCATGGTGATTTCAGGTAAACGGGTTATATTGTGGGTTTTGGTTTTTCTGGTGGGGATGGTGGCTCAAGGGGTGGCGGAGACGAGCTATCCTGATCTTTCAATGAAAGAGTTTAAGATCGTTCGAGGCTACAGCGAGGAGGCGCTTAAGTGTATCGAGTGCCATGCGGCCAAAACCCCCGGGGTGGTGGAAGGCTGGAAGCTGGGGAAGATGGCCCATGCCGGCGTCTCCTGCTACGACTGTCATACCGTGACCAAGCGGTCCCCCATGGCGTCTCAGTGTGAGGGACTCAAAGGGACCGAGACCTACATTTCCCCCATGGTCTCCTCCGGGACCTGCAGCCGGTGCCACCCTGTGGAGGTGGAGCAGTTCCAGAAGAGCGGGCACGCCAAACTGGCCGGGGCCCCGGTCATTGAGAACAAGAAGTTCTTGAAGCTTATGTATCATTACGAAGGCGCCGAGTTCCTCGGGAACACCCAGGGCTCCTTTTCCAACCGGGCGGCCCGTTCCAGTGGCTGCCAGATGTGTCATGGCACCCAGGTGGAACTAGGGGAAGACAACAAGCCCATCATGGAGACCTGGCCCGGTGGGGTGGGAACCCGTTACCCGGACGGTACCATCGGCAACTGCACCGTGTGCCATACCCGGCATCAGTTTTCCATTGCCGAGGCTCGAAAGCCTGAGGCGTGTGCCAGTTGTCACCTGGGCCCGGATCACCCCAACATTGAAATTTATATTGAGAGCAAGCACGGTCAGATGTTCCAGACCCACGGAGAGGAGTGGGAGTGGGACAGTGCGCCGGACACCTGGGAGCCCGGTGATTACACGGCCCCCACCTGTGCGACCTGCCACATGAGCGGCATCGGAGAGCTGGGTACCACCCACAATGTCAACGAGCGCCTCAAGTGGGACCTCGTCCATCAGCGCAGTGAGATTCGGAGCGGCGTCAGGGGGGACGGGAAAAAGGGTGAGGAGTTGATGAAGAAGGTGTGTGCCAACTGCCACGGTGCGACCCACATCAAGGTCCAGCGGGATACCTTGGACAGCACGGTGGAACTCTACAACATGTACTGGGACAAAGCCGTGGAGATGAAAAAGGACCTTGAGGCCAAAAAGCTTCTCAAGGATGATCCCTGGAAGGACGGGTTCCAGGAGCTGATGTACTATCTCTGGCACCACACCGGTCGCAGGGCTCGCCATGGTGCTGCCATGGGCGGACCCGACTATGCGCACTGGCATGGATTCTTCCAGATTTTCCAGGTCTACAAAGACATGGAAGATCTCTACGACATGCGCGTGAAGACAAACAAGATTGAAGCCTTGAGTCCCGTGATGAGCACCGGCCCCCTTTGATACCGGGGTAAACCGGGAAAGAGAGGGCGGTGCCGCATGCGGAACCGCCCTTTTGCGTTCATGGGCAGGGGGCTGCGCCCTGGTCAGTCTCCATTTGTCATTGGGATATCGCAACGTGGCATGGGGATTGCATTTGATTTTGCAACCTTGTGTCCGTCAGAGTTTGCCGTTTTCCGACAGGGCTTCAAGGCCTTCAAAGTCCAGCAGGGTGATCTCACGGCCCGAGACTTGGATGAGGCCTTCGGAGGCCATCTTGGCCTGGATGCGGGAGAGGGTCTCGGGAATGGTCCCGAGAAGGCTGGCCAGTTGGCCTTTGGAGATGGTCAGGGTCACCTGCCCCCGGTTGTTCTGCTCTTCTGCGAGGAAGAGGAGGTGGGAGGCGATGCGTCCCGGGACCTCTTTCAGGGAGAGGTTTTCGATCTGTACGGTAAACTGTCTGAGGCGCGTGGAGAGAACGGCCAGAAGTTTCATGGCAAGGGACGGCTCTTTGGCGATAAGACGGGTGAAGGCGTCCCTGGGAAAAAAGAGCAGGGTGCTTTTGGCCAGCACGGCGGCATTGGCCGGGAAGGGAATGCCGGCAAAGACGGCCACCTCTCCGATGGGTTCCCCCGGGCCGAAGATATGAAGGATCTGCTCTTTGCCCTCCGACGAGGACTTGAACACCTTTACCTGGCCTTCGGCAACAATGTAGAACCCGTCTCCGGGATCTCCTTCGGAAAAGATCATCTCCCCTTTGCGGTAGCTTTTTTGCAGGGCAAGGCCGGCAAGGAGATCGAGGTCATGGGGCTCCAGTCCGCTGAAGAGGGGGACGGCGGCGAGGATGGCGTGAGACCCTTGGGGCATGGGTGGTGCTCCTTTCTGGGGCAGGGTGTGATGGCGTTGCCTGCGGGCGCAACCCGTTAGCGAATGCGACGGACCCGAGGAACGAGGGAACGGAGCATTCACGAACCTGAAGATACAATTTTTGAAATTTTTGCATTCTGTTTGACCTAAGTCAAGGTGTGGGAGGAGAAGATGGCGTAGAAATGGGACAAGCCTGGAGGAAATGACACCTCAGGGGGATGGATAAAACAAACGACCTGCCGCCGTAGCATTCAAGGCGACTGGCACACCGGTCGGATCCCGTTGACACGTGAAACTACAATTGAACAAGGAGAACAATATGTTTTGTTATCAGTGCGAGCAGACAGCCAAAGGAACCGGGTGTACCAAGATCGGCGTATGCGGAAAACAGCCCGAAGTGGCTGCCTTGCAGGACCTTTTGATCCATGCGTTGAAAGGCCTCTCCCTTTACGCGGTGAAAGCAGCTGAAAAGGGGATTCGTGATGAGAAGATGGATCTCTTTGTTTGTGAAGCAATTTTTTCTACGCTTACCAACGTCGATTTCGATCCGGCCCGTTTTGTTGAACTCATTGCCCAGTGCGAGGCGTACACGAAATCCCTGAAAGAGCAGACCGGTCTCGACCTTGCCGGGCCCTCCTGCTCCTGCGCCGGCAAGAGCCAGGCAGAGCTGGTGGCCGTGGGCGAAACCCTGGGGGTCATGGCCGACGCCACCCTTGACGCCGATGTCCGCTCCTTGAGGGAGCTTCTCGTTTACGGCCTCAAAGGGCTTGCAGCGTATGCCGACCATGCGGCCATCCTCGGTCAGAAAGACCCGGCGGTCTTTGCCTTTATTTACGAAGCCCTGGCCGCAACCCTCGACAACACCCTTGCCGTGGGCGACCTGGTGGGCCTCTGCCTCAAGTGCGGTGAGGTGAACATTCGTGCCATGGAGCTTCTCGACGCCGGAAACACCGGCACGTACGGTCACCCCGTTCCCACCTCGGTTCCCCTGGGCGCAAAGGCGGGCAAGGCCATTTTGGTCTCCGGTCACGATCTCAAGGATCTGGAGCTTCTGCTCAAGCAGACCGAAGGCAAGGGGATCAACATTTATACCCACGGTGAGATGCTTCCCTGTCATGGGTACCCTGAACTGAAAAAATACGATCATTTTTATGGTCACTACGGCACGGCCTGGCAGAATCAGGCCAAAGAGTTTGATGCCTTCCCCGGCACCATCCTCATGACCACCAACTGCATCCAGAAGCCGAAAGAGACGTACAACGACCGTATCTTCACCACTGGCCTCGTCGGGTGGCCCGGAGTGGCTCATATCGGGGACAGCAAGGATTTTACCCCTGTTATCGAAGGGGCCCTTGCCTGTGGGGGGTTCACCGCGGATACCGACAAGGGCTCTGTCATGGTCGGTTTTGCACGCAACGCTGTCCTTGGAGTGGCCGACAAGATCATCGACGCGGTGAAGGGCGGCGCGATTCGTCACTTCTTCCTTGTGGGCGGTTGTGACGGCGCCAAGCCCGGTCGTAACTACTACACCGACATGGTGGAGCAGATTCCGTCCGATTGTGTCGTGCTGACCCTGGCTTGCGGCAAGTTCCGCTTCTTTGACAAGCAGCTCGGCGACATCGGTGGCATTCCCAGGCTTCTTGATGTGGGGCAGTGCAACGATGCCTACTCCGCAGTGAGAATCGCCCTGGCCCTGGCCGAGGCCTTTGATTGCGGTGTAAACGATCTGCCCCTCTCCTTCATCCTCTCCTGGTACGAGCAGAAGGCGTGCGTGATTCTTCTCTCCCTGCTCCACCTCGGGATCAAGGACATCAAGCTCGGGCCCACACTGCCGGCCTTTATTTCTCCCAACGTCCTCAATGTTCTGGTGGAGAATTTCAACATCGCTCCCACCGGCACCGTGGAAGAGGATCTGAAAGCGGCCCTGGGATAGTTGGCACAGTTGTTGAGTTGAATAATGAAAGATCCTCCGTCGGTCAGGGGGTGTTTAGCCAAAGTGGCTTCGCCACCCCTGGCCTCCATGATGCGAATGAATTCGTTCCTCGGGTCGAATTCATTCGCGGAGGTTGCCAAAACTTGTTTGTCAAACTTTTCAAAAGTTTGGCCCCCGGCAGGGCCGCCGGAGGCGAAAACCATGGGCACCCCGTTTCGGATGAGGGGGCGGGGCGCCTTAGAAAAAAAACGGGTGACAACGTCACCTGAACCAAGGGGGTGTGCCATGAAATGTCCGGGTCAGGATACCCAGTATTGGGGATACGGGGCGATTTTCGAAGCCACGTGTCCTGATTGCGGGGGCACGGTGGAGTTCTTTAAGGACGACACCATGCGCAGTTGTCGCGGCTGTGGCAAACGCCTGGTGAACCCCAGGCTCGATTTCGGGTGCGCATCCTACTGTCAGTTTGCCGAATCGTGCATCGGCTCCCTGCCCCCTGAGCTTCTTGCCGAAAAGCGGAACCTGATCAAAGACCGGGTGGCCGTGGAGGTGAAAAAACGCTGTGGGAAAGACTTTTCCCGCATTGGTCGGGCAGCACGTCTGGCCGGTCATGCCGAACACATCGCGGCCGAAGAGGAGGCGTCGGACCTTGCCGTTCTCCTCTGCGGGGCCTACCTGACAGCCCTCTCCCCGGGAGAGATGGCCGATGTGTTCTCTGCAATTTCCGCTCCTGAGGGGCTCGTCACGGAAGTGACGGCACTTCTTGAGGGGCTCTCTTCCAGGGAAGAGGGCAATGTAAATTTAGCAATCTTGCAGGATGCCTGTGAAATTGCCGACGAAGAGGACCGCTGCGGGGGAGCCCCCCTTGATGAGGCGTCCTTTCAAGATGGGCTGGCCCGCCGGTTGCAAACGGGCGGAGCAGAAAAATTAGCCCGAAAAGCCCTTGTCCGTTGAGGGGCTTTACCATAACAACACTCTATCCTGCCGGTGTGTTGAACAGGCGGGTGACACCACATAAATGCCTTGGAATGAGGCGTGCAACATAAAGGGGAATGACCATGAAAATCATGCGAAAGATAATCGAAATCGATGAGGAAAAATGCACCGGATGCGGCCTCTGTGTTCCTGCCTGTGCCGAAGGCGCCATTGAGATCATCGACGGCAAGGCCAAAGTGATCAAGGACTTGCTTTGCGATGGGCTCGGTGCCTGCATCGGGGACTGCCCGGAAGACGCTCTGCATATTGTGGAGCGCGAAGCGGACCCCTTTGATGAAGAGGCGGTCCACAAGCACCTGGCGGCCCAGGAGGCCAAAACGAAGGTCTCACCTCAGATCTCCACTGAACCGGCTTCGGCGTGCGGTTGTCCTTCGGCCAACATCATGAATTTGCAGGCTCCTTCACCCTGCCAGAGCGCCAATGTACCCAAGGATCAGGTGTCCGGTGTCTCAGCTTTGTCCCACTGGCCGGTACAGATTCGTCTCATTCCGCCCACGGCACCCTTTCTGAAAGGGGCTGATCTGCTTGTCACCGCCGATTGTGTGCCTGTCTCTTACCCGGACCTTCACACCACATATCTCAAAGGGCGCAAGGTGATGCTGGGGTGCCCCAAGTTTGACGACGCCCAGAGCTACATCGAAAAGTTTCGGGATATCTTTGCCGTTGCGGAAGTCAAGAGCGTTACCATCCTGATCATGGAGGTGCCCTGCTGCTCCGGTATGCCCACCATCGTGAAAAAGGGACTTGAACTCTCCGGAGCTGACGTGCCTGTGGAGGTGGTTGTGATCTCTCTGGATGGACAGATCAAAAAGTAAGTGTTTTAAAGCAGGTGTTTGATGTGCATGCCGGTGGGGACAAGATGACATGTTCCCTTCGGCATGAATCATGCAAACGTTTTGTTGTACCGGTCGCAGATGGCAGGATGGGCTCTTCACGTATGGAGAGCGTCTCCTGTGTTTTCTTCGCTGCAGCCTTGTTTCATCCGTTTTACCTTGGACATGACGTCACAGACAACCGGTCTGCAGAAGCAGGCCAAACTTTTAGATCCGGTGGCCGTGCCGCCCAGGTGAAGGTCCCGTTTTGCTCTCCGTATCGCTCGGCCGCCCAGGGGAGAGAGTTATGGAAAAATTGGAGAAAAAAGGTAAGAAAGTCGCTGACACGAAAGACGTGACCACGTGTGAAGCCACAGCACGAATGCTGGAGAAGGCGCGGAGAGATGGTGTGGTTGTCGCCTTTGACCGGGCTGCAGATATGAAACCCTGTCCCATCGGGGCGGAATCGGCATGTTGCAAGATGTGTTACATGGGGCCGTGCCGTCTTAACGCAAGGGACCCCTACGGTAAAGTGGGGGTGTGCGGAGCCACCATCGACACCATTCAATCCCGCAACCTGGCCCGCATGGTTGCAGCTGGATCGGCCGCCCACAACGACCACGGCATGGCTGTCCTTGAGCTCTTCAAGGGCGTCGCCAACGGCACCATCACCGACTACACCATCAAAGACCCCTACAGGCTGGAAGCTCTCTGTGTTGAACTCGGGTTGGAGATCGAGGGAAAGACCGTCCAGGAGATGGCCCTTGATCTCGCTGACGAGTTGGAGAAGACTTACACCCAGACCGAAGGGGAAATTCCCTTTATGAAGCGGGTCCCGGCCAAGACCCTGGAGACCTGGCGCAAGCTTGATATCGTCCCCAGAGGCGCCATGATCGAAGTCATGGGGATCATGAGCCGAACCCATATGGGCTGCGATCAGCACTATGAGAACATCACCAAGGCCATCAGCAAGACAGCCCTGGCTGATGGGTGGGGCGGGTCCATGGTGGCCACGGAGCTTGGGGATATCATGTTCGGTACCCCCTCCCCGGTCCAGGCAGACGTGAATTTTGGCGTCCTGAAAGAGGACCACGTCAACGTGATCGTTCACGGTCACGAACCCAACCTGTTTGAATCGATGCTGGTCTCTGCCAGCGATCCTGCCCTGGTTCAGATCGCCCGGGACAAGGGCGCCAAAGGGATCAATCTGGTGGGCATGTGCTGTTCCGGTGCGGAGATGATGTCCCGTCACGGCGTGCCCCATGCCGGAAACTTCATGAGCACGGAACCGGTTTTGGTGACAGGGGCCGTGGATGCCATGGCCGTGGATATTCAGTGTATTCAGCAGGGTCTCGTGAAGACCGCCGAGTGCTACAAGACCCATCTCATCACCACCAACCCCCGTTGCCATATCGAGGGCGCCAGGCACATCGAATTTGAGGAGCACACCCCAAGGGAGTGCACCGACGAGATCGTGACCCTTGCCATCGCCCGTTTTGCAAATCGCGGTGTGGACATCGAGATCCCTCAGATTGTCAACAAGGGGATTCATGGTTTCTCCCACGAGTACATCAACTACATGCTGGGAGGCTCCTTCCGGAGCAGCTACGCCCCCTTGAACGACAACATCATCAACGGACGCATCCGGGGGGTGGCCGGTGTGGTGGGGTGCGTGAACCCGCGTGTGAAGCAGGACTGGGTTCATGTGGAGCTGGTGAAGGAACTCATCAAAAACGATGTGCTGGTGATCCAGACCGGGTGCTCCCAGATCGCCCTTGCCAAAGCAGGGCTTACCGTTCCCGAAGCGGCGCACTTGGCAGGTCCGGGCCTGCGGGAGGTGTGTGAGGCGGTGGGCATGCCACCGATTCTCGGGTTGGGGTCCTGTGTGGACAACACACGGATCCTGACGGCTGCCACAGCCATGGTGAATCAGGGCGGCCTTGGCGATTGCCTCGCCGATCTGCCAGTGGCCGGTGCCGCTCCCGAGTGGATGAGTGAGAAGGCGGTGGCCATTGGGCAGTATTTTGTGGCTTCCGGCGTCTACACCGTCTTCGGGGTGGGATTCCCCACGGTGAAGGACACCAAGTTCCATGACCTTCTCTTTGGCGGGCTGGAAGAGCAGGGCCTCGGCAAGTGGGGGGTGACCAAAGATCCTTACGAAATGGCCGCCATGATGATCGCCCACATCGATAAGAAGCGTAAGGAGCTTGGTATCGATAAGTCCCGTGAGCGCGTGTTGATGGACATGGCCACGCGGCGTGAACTGGCCTGATGCGAAAAAAGGGTGGGGCAGGTAATTCTGAGCAAGGCAGCCGCCCCGCCCTGGTCGATACCGGGAGCCCGTGAACTGCTGTCAGGGGCTTGCGGCAGCAACATGACGGATACGCCGGTGTGGGACTGTATGGCCCACACCACAACCCATGCAGGAAAAAACGATGATTCTATTTGACGGCATCTACTCCTGGTCGGGGAAGACAAGCTCGGGCGAACGGCCTGTGAGCTGGTGGCCCGGATCCTACCGGGTTAAGATTGTGGACCTTTCCGATACCACGCCCCAAGGGGTGTTCCACATGAAGCCGTATATCTGTCTCTTTGCCGACACTGGAAAGGGCTTTAATGTGAGAAACCATTTTCAGTACTTTGCTCAATCTCTCTGTCGGGAGTTTGGGTTGAGTTTGAACAAGGTCTTGTGGGTGGAGTACTTTCCCCAGGGACGTGCCATGGATGTGGCCACACTCAAAGAGGGGGCTCTGGTGGGAAAAGAGAGACTCTACACGGTTCACTGGCGCCCCGTCCATGAAGACGAAGCCGAGCTGATCGGGCCCCATAAGGGAACAACGAACGGGCCATTTGCCTGAGATTATTCTGACTGTACATAGTGTGAAGGAGTTATACCCATGAGCGATGAACTGATAAAGAATATAGATATGTCCCGCGCCGTTGAGATGAATGAGCTTGTGGCTTATGCCCCGAATCAGGTGGTGAGCCGGACCCTTGCCGCCACCCCCGGCGTTGTCATCACGCTGTTTGCCTTTGATAAAGGCGAAGAGATCAGTGCCCACACGGCTCCCGGGGATGCCTTGGTGCAGGTCCTGGATGGGCGTGTGAGGATCGATATTGACGGCACCCTGTTGGAAGCGGAAGCAGGGCAGTCGGTGGTCATGCCCAAAGACGTGCCCCATGCTCTTGAGGCACTGACACCCTTTAAGATGCTACTCACCGTGGTGAAGAAACCGAAAACCATCGGTGTGCTGTAAGTCAAGGAGGTGGCCCCTTTTGCCTGTGGTGCTTAGGGGGCGTTGTTGTAAGGCATGCGCGTGTCATGCATCATCCGGTAGTGAGGGCGTGGATTGTATGAAGTGGACGGAAGAGGCTGACAAGGCCATGAAGAAAGTGCCTTTTTTTGTGCGGAAGCGGGTGAGAGCCCGTGTGGAAGAGGAGGCGAAAGAGGCGGGTGTTGCAGAGATCTCCCTGCGGGAGGTCAACCGGACAAGGGCTCGCTTTTTAAATAAAATGGAAGAGGAGGTGGCCGGTTTTCAGGTGGAGGCGTGTTTTGGTGACGGGGGGTGTCCCCGAAAAGCCAATGGAAGCGGGAGCCTCCAGAAACGGGTGACAGAACTTCTGGAATCGGAAGACATCAGGGGATTTCTTAAAAAGACGGTCAAAGGAGAGCTCAAGTTTCACCATGAACTTCGAGTGGCCTTTGCCGACTGTCCCAACGCCTGTTCTCAACCTCAGATCCGGGCCATTTGCATCATCGGGGCCGTTGTTCCGGAAACCACGGACGCCCCGTGCACTCAGTGTGGCGCCTGCGTGAGTTCCTGCGCTGAACATGCCGTGACCCTCTCAGATGAAGGGCCCGCCATTGATGTTGAGACGTGTCTTGTCTGCGGACGGTGTGCCAAGGCCTGTGAAACAGGAACCCTTGCCGGTGTCCGCAAAGGGTATCGGGTTCTGTTGGGGGGGCGGCTGGGACGTCATCCGCGCCTTGCCATGGAGCTGCCGGGGATTTATGATGAAGAGACAACCTATGACATAGTCCGGCACTGCGTGACGTTCTACAAAGCTCGAAGTACCCACGGGGAACGTTTTTCACACCTCTTTACAGAAGAGGATTACCACGATGTTGCGGTGCAGTTTCGTTCCCGGTCACTGATCAACATGGACGGTTCCATTAAGAAACAGGACGTATAAGAAAAGACGCTGCCGTGGCGGTCTTGGCTGTGTAAGGGCTCTGGTATTACTAAAATAGAGACGCACCGAACGGTGGAATAAAAATCAGGTGAGTATTCAGTACGCCTCCGGAGGGTCTCTTTTTGACATGAGCTCCAAAAACTGTTCGGTTGCAGACACAGCAATCCCTAAGCCTGTGTGAGTGATTTCCAGATGAGGAGAATGCCTATGGAAGCCAGGTGTGAACTGAAAGTTTCCGGTATGAATTGCATGCACTGTGCCGGTGCGGTGACCCGGGCGGTGGAAGCCGTGGCGGGCACCGCCCATGTGATGGTGAGCCTCGAAGGGGCCAGCGTCACCTTTGAGGCAGAGGAAGAGGGGGTCGCGGAGAGGGTGAGGACGGCCATCACCGCTGCCGGGTACTCCGTTTCCTGATGACGACAGGTCACATGCTTTGTCATCGGAGGGGGCGTCCCGTAACGACCCATGCCAAAGACGAACCTGTGATGGTAATTGACTTTCCTATCATAATATTCTAACTAAGCTCATTATGAGCGGATTGTCATTGAACAACATAGTCGTCAACGTCAAGAATCTTGAGCGCATTCTGGATAATCTCAAGGACGGGATTATTGCCCACGATTTCCAGCGCAGGATTTTTTACTTCAACAGCGAAGCCGAACGCATCACCGGATACTCCCGGGAAAACGTCATCGGAAAGGATTGCCATGAAGCACTTGGCGGTCCTTTTTGCGGTGGGCGTTGCTCTTTTTGCGGCGATTCGGTGAACCTGGGTGAAACCACCAGCTATCGGACCAACATCGTGACCCGGCAGGGGGAGACCCGGACCGTGGAGATGACCGTCTCCATGATGCGGGATGATGAAGATCAGCCCTTCGGAGTCCTGGCCATTTTTCGAGACATGACCGACCTGATCGAGTTGCGCAGGCGTGCCGGTGAGGAGGTGAGTTTCTCCAACATCATCGGGCGGGACGTAAAGATGCTCGATGTGTTTCAGCAGGTGCGTGATGTGGCGGATTACGATTTTCCCGTCCACGTTTTCGGGGAGACCGGCACAGGCAAGGAGCTTGTGGCGGCTGCCATTCACAACGAAAGCCAGCGGGGCGGCGGCCCCTTTGTTCCCATCAACTGTGGTGCCCTCCCTGAAAACCTCATTGAAAGTGAACTCTTTGGTCACGTCAAAGGCTCTTTTTCCGGTGCCGTCAGGGACAAAAAGGGGCGCTTTGAACTGGCCGAGGGTGGAACGGTTTTCCTTGACGAGGTGGCGGAGCTCTCTTTAGAGATGCAGGTAAAACTCCTGCGCTTTCTTCAGGAGGGGACCTTTGAGAAGGTGGGGGGGGAAAAGACCCTGACCGCCAATGTCCGTGTCATCAGCGCCACCAACAAAGACCTGAAAAAAGAGGTCAAGGGCGGACGCTTCCGTGAGGACCTCTACTACAGGCTCAATGTCATTCCCATCAACCTGCCTCCGCTTCGGGATCGAAAGAACGACATTCCCCTTCTTGTGGACCACTTCCTCGACAAGTGCTCCATGCGCCACGGACGAAAATCTCCCGATTTTTCCAAAGAGGCCATGAGTCGTATGGTTGCATACACCTGGCCGGGCAACGTTCGGGAAGTTGAAAATGCCGTTCAGTTTTCCATTGTCCGTTGCAAGGGGAAGCACATTCTCCCTTCTGATCTTCCCATGGAACTGGGGGTGGTGCGGGAAGAGTCCGTGAAACGCGGTCCCACCCGCAAGCTGGACGAAAACTCTGTCCGGGAATCCCTGGTCAAGACAGGGGGCAACAAGGCAAAGGCCGCCCGCATTCTGGGTGTTGGCCGGGCAACCCTCTACCGTTTTCTCGACGACCATCCCGCGCTTGCCGAAGAGTAACCCGTTTTTAAGCGTTGGATGATGATAACAAAGGCGTGTTTTCCGTATATCGGAAGACACGCCTTTTTTGTTTTTCGGGAGTCTGTTTCGTGACACAAGACCGGACGTCTATCGACAAATCCACTCAACGGTTCATGCATGCCTCCGGTGGCATGGAGGGGGCAAGGCCCTTTTTGGGGTGAAGAAGCCCGGGCAGACTCTGGTGCGTGCGTCTGATGACGTGGGGCTCTTTTCCACACGGGGTGTCGACTGAACGTTGCGATGCGATTTTTCGCGGTTGAAATGGGATGCGATATGGTTTAAATATGGTGTGTTAACTTTCCTGAATTCCTTGACGATACAGACTATCCTGCCTTTATCTGAGACAGCGGTTTAAAAGAAAACAAATCCAAAACCCGGCCGTTGCGGGCAAGCCAGGGATGTCCCCTTTGATATTCCCGCCTGATACGGTTTACACGACTGGCGTGTCTGACGCCCTGTTCACTCATTTGAGAAGAGTTGAGCATGCAGGCCTTTGCCTGGACGCGTTTGGCTTGTATCAGCCGATTTCACCTTTTTTTGCCCCATCGCGAAACAGGAGGTGTTATGTCCGAACTGACCCTGAGTGACCCGAGGGTTTCACACGTCTTACTTGAAAACCTGCCGCGTATCCATTCCCTTCGAGAGGCCCACTTCGATACCGACAGCGAGGTGTGTATTGAGCGTGCCCGATGGATTACAGACTACATGAAAAATTTGAGGCCCGGTGGAGAGCCGATGATCATATCGCGGGCGCGTGCGGTGAATCATTACCTGGCCAACCGGGAACCCTGCTTTTTTGATGACAACCTCCTGGCCGGCTCCACGACCTCCAAGCCCCTGGGGGCACCTCTTTACCCTGAACTTTTGGGGCTCACCATCTGGCCGGAGCTGGAGACCATCAGCGACCGGAAGATCAATCCTCAGAAGCTCTCCCCGGAGGATGCAGAACACTGTAATTTGGAGATCTTTCCTTACTGGATGGATCGAACCGTTTTGGAGGTAACCCGGAAAAAATTCGACAATCCCCTTCCCTTGAGGCTGATGGAAAAGATTGTTTTTTTCATCAACGGAAAGGCCGGGTGTATTTCTCACTGTGTGCCCCATTTCGATACGGCCATAGAAAAGGGACTCTCCCATATCATTGCCGACGCGGCCAAGCGGGAAAAGGCTGCCAATGACGCCATGGGAAAAGAGTTCTACCGGGCGGTACAGATCGCCATGTCGGGCATCATCGCCTATGCCACACGACTTTCCCTTGCTGCCCAGAAGTTGGCGGGGGCCGAGTCCGATCCCCTTCGTAAAAGAAATTATCTTGAGATGGCCGAGGTGTGCTCCCGGGTTCCCGCAAAGCCGGCACGAACCTTTCGGGAGGCGGTAAACTGTCTCTGGCTCTGCCAGGTGGGAGTCCATGCTGAAAATATCAACATGGCCATGAGCCCCGGACGACTGGATCAGATTCTTTACCCCTGGTATCGGAAGGATGTGGACGAGGGACGGCTTTCACCGGAAGGGGCTCTGGAACTTGGGTGCTGCCTCTGGTTGAAGATCTCCGACAATACCAATCTTGTGCCGGAAACAGCCGAAAGGCTTTGGGGGGGGGCCGGTTCCACACCGGCGGTGACCCTGGGCGGGATCGGGCGCGACGGGGAAGATGCGGTAAACGATCTTACCTATATCTTTCTAAAGGTGACGGAGTTGATGCGACTTCGGGACCCAAGCGTCAACGCGCGGTATCACGTTGAAAAAAACAGCCGGACCTACCGGGACCGTGTCTCCGAAGTGATCGTCAGCACAAAGGCCATTCCCGCCTTCCACAACGACAAAGTGGACATCGAGACCCTCATGAATCAGGGGGTAACCGAGGCTGATGCCCGGGATTATGCCATTGTGGGGTGCGTGGAGTTGGCCAGTGCCGGCAGGGACTTTGTGGCCTCCTCATCCATTATGTTTAATTTGGCTGCGGCCATGGAGATGGCCCTTCTGGGGGGCAAGCGATTTATCACGGGGGATGAACAGATCGGACCGGAGACCGGAGACCCGTCTCGCTTCACCTCCTTTGAGATGTTTTGGGAAGCGTTTAAAAGCCAGTTGAAATGGCTTCTTGAACAGGCCATCGAGTTGAATGAGAATTTTGGTCATGTGCATCAGGAGGTCCTGCCCAGCCCGCTTCTTTCAGGGCTGTTCAAGGGGCCCATGGAGAAGGGGATGGATCTGGTTTTCGGGGGCGCTCGTTACAACTCATCCGGGGGAAGCCATGTGGCCTTTCCCGATGTGTGCGACAGCCTGAATGCCATTGAGTACGGGGTCTTCTCTGAGAAACATGTCACCATGGCTGAGATGGTGGACGCCGTCAAACACAACTTTGAAAACCAGGGGCAGGAGGCTCTTCGTCTCTGGCTTGCGAATCGCATCCCCCGTTTTGGGACCGATTCACCTGTGGCCGTTAAAAATTCACGGAATCTTGTGCGGTTTATTTACGATGTCTATCAGGAGCATATCAACTACCGGGGAGGTCGCTACCGCCCTGCCTACTGGACCATGACCACCCACGCGGGCCAGGGAAAACTGGCTGGAGCACTGCCCAATGGACGCAAGGCCCATGAGCCGTTCTCAAGCGGGATTACCCCCGCATCCCAGGCTGCCCCCAGTCTTACCGAGGCCTTTCGTAATGTGGCCTGCCTTTCGGGCGAGTGCATTCCCGGTGGGCAAGCTTTGAATATGAAGTACACCCCCCCTTCGGAAGGAGAGGATCGCGCAGCATACATTGACCGGTTTGGCAGCATGGTGGATGCCTATTTTGGTGAAGGGGGCCTTCAGGTTCAGTTTAATGTGCAGACCTATGAGCAGTTGATGGCGGCTAAGGAGGACCCTGCCCTTGACCCGAATCTTATCGTTCGGGTCTCCGGATACTCCGCCTACTTCAGAGATCTCTCCGATGTGATGAAGGATGAACTTATCACCCGAACCCAGTACGACCTGAAAAGTGGCCAGGCCGTGCCCCTGCCTGAAGTGGCCAAAGGAGAGACCCGATGAACATCTTTAAACGCTGGTTCACCGAACGACGGTTGAAAACGGCCGTGGGCGAGATCAACTCCCTCGCCATGGATTTTTTCCTTGAAACCCTGCTGAGGCTCATGCGGTTTGTTTTTATTCTGGACAGGGGCTTCAGGCGAAACATCGAGGGCTTTGACGGGCGATATGCCTTCAGGAGCCGCGACGGCAAAATCGCCGCCTCGGCCATCTTTGAAGACAATCGGATGAAGGTGAAAAACCGGGTTGTGGACCAGACGGACATCACCATTGTGTTCAAAGACGGGAAAGCCCTTCGCCATTTTCTTTTCAGCGAAAACCCGGACATCATCGCTGCCATCCTCGACAACGAGATCTCCTACACCGGCAATCTCAATTACCTTGCCAAGTTCGCCTACATGGCAAAACACCTCCAGCTGCGCTTTGCCATTTAGGGCCAATAGAAAAGCCTTCGGCGGCAAGGGGATACATCCCCTTGACCCCAGGTTCGCGAATGCTCCAACCCTCGTTCCTCAGGTTGTTACATTCGCTGACGGGCTGCGCCCGTGAAGAACGGCGAAGGTGGCTCAGGCTCCTTGGTGAAATCCGATGAGCAGTTTGAGTTAATGACCAAAGCCTGTTTGGTAAGCCCACTTTTTCAGATCAGGTAAACGTTTGGCGTAATCATTCAGCCTATATTTCTGGCAGACCTGCCATGGGGTCAGCTTTTGAAACGTCGGATAAACAGGTCTTTAGAACCTATCTCAAATGAATTTCTATCTATTCAGTACGCCTCCGGCGGGTCGCTTGTTGAAATGAGCTCCAGAACTTTTCGGTTGCATCGCCTTTTGTGGTTGAGCCCCGCGGGGGCTGAACCACAAAAGGCGATGCATATTCGTTAGGTCAGAATCAGTCGATATGCCAACGCATTCGAATGAACCGTGATGGCCTTTAAAATCTGTTTGTCAAACTTTTCAAAAGTTTGGCCCCCGGCAGGGCCGCCGGAGGCGATTTTGAGCTGAGTCGTTTCACCTGCTCAAACAAAAGCGCCCATTTTCATCTTCATGAAAATGGGCGCTTTTTTTGGGGGAGGAGAGCACAACCCGTGTTGTGTTCTCCGGTCCCACCACCAGGAAGAAGAAGCCCTGTCCCCTGCGCTGCGCGAAATCCTTATCTCTTAATCATCAGGAGGGATATGCTCAACGAATATCTCTTTTTAAGGAGGCATGCTCCGTATTTTGGCGGGTAAGGCACCTATAGTGCGGTGGGCCGAACACGCAGTCTTCAGGGACCAGGGCTGGAATGGTTTATTATGACCTTCGCACCCCGTGGGATGCGATCTGATTGCGATAGAAGTAGCAACACCCATGCCAGTGAGGGGCGGTGATGACAATGAAAGCGAAATTGTATGGGCCGCTGGAAAGCCTCTGTTTCTATCGGCGTCATTTTATCATGGGGTGTCAGGGAGTTGCTGCCGGTGTGAGATCGTGGTGGGAGATAAAAATATTTTGAGGAGACGTTGAGTTTGCAAGGAGATGGGTGTTGAACCTACTGCTGATGAAGAGGGGAAATGTACAAAAAATTGGCCAGTGTCCAGTTGGCTGGTCGCTTTATCGGCCACGCTCGTGCAAGGCAAAAGTAACTGGCTTTCGGGGGTGGGACCTCACCTCCGGAGTTGTTTTGACAGACTTCCAATGCTTCCTGGGTCCGACTTAAGGGGAAAACCACGAAGACCACGAAGCGCTCACCTGGCTACATGAAGGCGATTGAATCACCGTAGCCGTTGGCACGGGCGCAGCCCGTCAGCGAATGTGACGTGCCCGAGGATCGAGGGCTCGGAGCATTCGGAAACCTGGGGTCCAGGGGATTTATCCCCTGGCCGCCGGAGGCGTGCTTTTCCTTGTTCGTCTTTTAAAGAAACAGGGGCGTGGGGTTGAGCTCTTTTTCTGTGGGGGTGCGATCCATCCAGCCCATCTTTTCGGGGACGGAGTAGAGTCGGCCTTTGCCGAAGCGGGGCCAGAAGTGGCGAAGTCCCGGGATGATCACCTGCACCACGGTCAGGCCGATATCCGGGCGGGTTTTGTCCACGACGATGGTTTCGAGTCCAGCGCCAGCCATGGTCTTCACAAGGCCTTCCACATCGGTTTTCAGGTCACCTGCATCAAGAATGGGGGTGGCCTCGGACCGGGTGGTGGGCAGGGTCGGGTCGGGGAACAGAAAGGCAGTGTCCAGAAAATTCTTCATCTCCCACGGTGCCTGCCGCGATCCGGTGGGGTCAAAGAGCTGGTTGATCTCGGTGAGGGCTCTCTGCACGGCAAGGCGCAGGTCCATGTGGCAGCCGAATCCGATGGAAAACCGATGGGACTCCGGGTGGTAAGCCACTGCGGCGCAGGTGGGGATGGAGAGGTCATGGGTCAGGTCCAGGACGTGCAGGGTCCATCCTTGTCGGGCGTAGTCAACGGTGAGCTGGCCGAAGTAGGGCTCGTCAAAGCTGTGAAGGTCCACGGCAGGGCGTTGGATGCGGTGGTACCACCAGATGGCGGTGGCATCTCGCTCCACAAGCTCCAGGGCGCCCTGGAGGATGGCCTCTTCCAGGCAGGTGCCGGCGGCGGCGCCGTTGGGATTGTGGGTACCGAATCGGCTGCCGCTTTCAGGGGGTGTTTCGGCAAAGGTGTAGGAGAGGGGCAGGTAGCGCCTTTCGTTATGGGTCAGGGACCAGCCCGGTGTCCAGTGGATGGGAACGCTAACGTCAAAGGGTTCGGGAATCCAGCGCCTTTTATCGGAAATGGCGGCGTTCAGGGTGTGTCGGTTTTCGAATTGAAAGCTGCTGAAATTCTGGATCGCATTGAGGTGAAGGGCCTCGTCTCCAAGCTCTGTTTTTGAGCCGACTACTGTGGCCTCGTCTCCCTGCCAGACCCCGCTGTAACGCTCCAGGGCTTCGCACAGGGCGCTGGCCTTTGCCTGCCCGGGTGCACGGCCTTTGCCGGCGCACCCTTTGTCAAAAAGGTTGGTGGTGGGCAGATCTCCCCGTGGGGAGACAAGGTAGCCCGAGGCAAAGACAGCCCTTAAGTCGGTGTTGCGACCAGGCATGGGGGTCAGGTAGCTGACGGGTCCGGTGACGGGGCTGATGAGGTGCTGATAGGTCTCAACGGTCTTGGAGGGGCTTTCGCGCCGGTACCCTCCGTCCTCGGTAAAGGGTCTTGGGATGGAGGCAAGGGTGATGGGGCGGCGGCCTGTTTTGCCCATCAGGGACGGGGTGCCGCAGGAGGGGCATTGGGGTCTTTTCATGACCGGGTGACGCCTGGTCTCAAGGGTGTTGAGGTTGAGGGTGACGAGGGCTCGGCTGGTCTCTTTCCAGGCGTCGGGGCTTTCGATGATTTTCAGAACCTCCAGGGCCGCCATGCGGACGACGATGCCGCCTCCGGCCTGGACGGATTTGAGGCTGGGGGCGGGGGGGATGTCGATGTCAAGGTGGCGGGCCAGGCACGATTCCACGGGGCGGTTGTTTTTTACCCCGTGGGCAACGCAGGCGAGGCAGGGGCCGGAGTCGGCTGGAAACCAGGGGCCGAAGCCGGGCGTAAGGCCCATGGGCTGAATGGGAAGCCAGGGGATACCGAGGGCTTTTGCCTTTTCTGCAACCTCGCCCAGCTCAGGGTTGAGGAGGTCCTCAGTCACGGCAACGATGAGGCTTGGGGATCCTTCGCACGTGATACCCAGGTTTTTCAGGGCAGAGGTCATCTCCGAGGCATCCATGCCGGAAACCGTCACCACGGCGACTGCCGATGGGGCATTCTCATGGGGGGAGACCGGGGGGAAAAGGCCCAGGCCGTCCAGGAGGATGGCTTTTTCTTCACTCAACCGGGGCACGGCCTGGCAGAGATACCCGGACTTCTGCAACCGGTGCAGGGTGTAGAGGGTAACGGGTTCCGGCATAAGACCGGACAGGGCGGAGACGATCTCGTCCACGGAGCGGCTGCCGTCAATGAGCCGGGCCAGGGCCAGGGTGCGTTCTCCGGAGAGGACATACCGCTCCTTTTCGCCGAGAAGGTAAAGGGTGTCGCTTGCAAGGATAGGTCGCAGGCGGGGGTTGAAGCGGGGGACACTGCTTAAAGTAAAAAAAGACATGGGGGTAAGGCCTGTGTTGCGATATTTTCAAAGGTTTGCCCCCGGCTGGGTCGCCAGGGGCACTTTTTTAATTAACAGCAGGTAAAGAGGTAACCGGGGCCGGAGTCGTTGTAGGCAGCTAAGGCGATGGCCTCATCATCCTCAGGTAGTTCAGGCTTCGGAGGAAGGCCGTAGGTGAACTTATCCTTGGGAAGCTCCCAGAAACCTTCTTTATCATCAGAAGCTGGGTGCCATTTGGCTGAAGAGTCCTCTGGCTTGATGACTTTGATATTTATATTCCAAGGGCTTTTGAAGTTCAGGTATTCTTGGAGTGCTTTTTCTGTGTCTTCAATGAGCATTTTTTTAAAACGTTCATCCTTCCAAGACAATGCAATTGCTCGAAGCCACACTTCATGAAGTTCTAAAAAAGATTCATAGCTCGGTAGTCTGTTGTCGTATGCCATTGTTATCTCCGTATAGGTAAAATATGTGGTCTTTGATTACTTGGGAACCAAGAAGGTGAGATGGTTTGCGTAGTATGACGCCAGCGCCATGGATTCTTGCCCCTTTTCAGGTTTCGGGGGTAAGGCCAGTTCCAATGTGTTGTTCGGGCCGACCCATCCACCAGTGCCTGAGGGATTCCATTGGTATTCATCATCAGCGACTTTTTTATTTCCCCGGAATTCTATTCCAAACGGGAAGTCATAGTCGAATTTGTTTTTCATTGCTTGGATTGGGTCATTTTTAAATGACTCTTTAAAATCTTCATCATGCCATGAAAGAGCGACACATTGCACAATAACTGCTCTGAACTTTAGAAATTTGTCATAAGTTGCTAAGTGCTTGTCATGTTCCAAAATCAATTCTCCTTTTTCTGGTGGTGGATATGGAATATTATTTTGTACATACCTGATGCATCATTTTTTCTGCAATGATTTTAATTGACTTTGTTCCATAAAGGTTGGATTTGGATATTGCTTTTGAGATGTATTTAAGTAATATTTTTTTATTTCCTATGTTGTTGTCATTAAGGAGCTTTGCTTTGCGGAGATAAAGATACGATTCACAATAATGCTCGTCCATTTTGATACACAATTCAATGCATCTATCAAGGATTCTGAGGGCTGATGAAACATTATGTTTTGTTTCCATGATATCTGCTAAAAGAGCTTCATATCTGGTGAATCCTAGAATGCAACCTGATTTTTTGAGTTTATTAATTTGAAAAGTCAGTAATGGACCGTCATTAATCGCCCAGGCATAATGGATGCTGGCATAGCTTTGATAAGCCGGTAGACCGTAGCAGTTTGCTAACTCTATTAGCTCAAGGCTTATGTGTTTTGTTTTTTTCCTATCATTCATGAGCTGAAATAGGATCCCTTGGTAAAGAAGGGCTATGCCCAGCGAGGGAATATGACATACTTGTTTTGCCCAAAAAATGGATGCATTACTCAGTTCTTTTGCGGAGTCCGTGTTGCCCCTGAACCATCGAACAACAGCAAGGGTTGCATATGACCAGACAAGGGTATCGATTCCATAGGTGGCTCCATGGTCACGGTGTTTTTCCTGACTATATATGGAGATCGCCTTTTTTAGAACTGCATCTGCATCAACGTAGTGTCCGTCCATAAAATTTGCCTGGCCTTTCAATGAGCAAGCTGCGGCCATGAGCCCATCGTCCCCTGAGGATTCGGCCAAGGCCATCAACTCTTCAGTGAGCTGTCGGGTTTCTTCCCGGTGACTTGCCACATGGTGGTAGGTGATGAGGGCCCAGAGGGTGGGGACGGTGTGGGGGCCGGGGCCGAGTTCGGTCATGAGGGTTTGGGATCGCTCCACGCATGCTTTGACGCTCGGGTGTGCCCAGCCCACACTGGCCATAAGGGCCTGGGTCCGAATCCCGTTGATGTCCAGCTCCACCGTTTTCTGATCATCCGATGGCAGGTGGAGGAGCCACTCCAGCACCAGGTCGGCATGGGACATGGCTTCTGAATGGACCGATTTGTTGAGGAGGCTGCGGGCTGCTTTGGTGCCAAAGAGCACGGCGTCGCTGAACTGGCCGGCACCGGCATGATGGGCGGCGATGACGGCGACCTGTTCGGTGTCTGTCTCGTCGCACCGGGACTGAAGAACGTGGGCAATGCGGGCGTGACAGGTTTTTCGAGAAGAGCTGAGCAAGGTGTCGCAGGCGGCGTCCCGAATCAGGGCGTGATGGAAGATGTAAAGGGGGGAACCGATTTTCAGCTGCCGGTAGATGAGCCCGGCATGGACCAGCTCGTCCATGTGGAGCTGAAGGGTGCTTTCATCCACCAGGGACGCCTTGGCGAGAAGGTCGTAGCCGAACTCGCGGCCGATGACCGATGCGAGTTGCAGGGTTTCACGGGCAGGCCCCAGGCGGTCCAACCTGCTGGTGAGAAGATCCCGGAGGGTGACGGGAATGGCGGCGGACTGAAAGTCCCCCTCCAGGGTGTAGATTCCACTTTTTTCCACCAAGTGGGAGTCCATGAGCATGCGGGTGAGCTCTTCAAGAAAAAGGGGCACCCCATCGGTTCGGGTGACGACATTGTTGACCAACTCGTCACTGAGTTTTTTTTGCCCCACGACCTTTTGGACGAGGGTGGCCGCATTTTGGGTGTCGAGGCCGGAAAGCGTCATGGGCGTTACCAAGTCCCCGGGCCATGGCCCTTTAAACTCTGGGCGACTGGTGAGAAGAACAAGGGTCTGGTGTCCCGGGGCGCTCAGGAGGTCGCCCAGGAAGGTCAGGGTGGTGGGGTCGGCCCAGTGGAGGTCTTCAAAGATGAGGAGGAGAGGGGCCCCGTCACCCATCCCATGGAAGAGCGCAAGAAGGGTCTCCATGAGAATGGCTTTCTGGCGGTCGGGTGAGAGTTCCGACGGGGTGTATCCTTCAGGAAGGGGAAGGGAGAACCATGCACTCAGGACCGGCATCACCTGCTCCATCACGCACCCCAATCCCCTCAGGGTCTCCTCAAGGAGTGCGATAACCTCTTCTGCCGGTTTCTCTTTTTGAATGTTGAGATGGCTTCGAACCATTTGGATCACGGGGAACAGGGCGTTGTTCTTGTGTTCGGGAAGGCATCGCCCTTCCTGGAGTGCGTGGTCTGTTTGTGCCACAACCCTCTGGAGCTCCCTGACCAGCCTTGATTTGCCAATCCCTGCGTCCCCCGTGAGGAGAAGGCAGGGAGAGTCCCCTTTCATCGTCTCCTGCCAGAGGGCATGGAGGGCGCTTAGTTCTGCATCCCGTCCGATGAGATTTCCGTTGGGTGCTCCCGTGCCTTTCAGGTCAAGGGCTTCAGCCATGGCCTCACCCACGAGGCGGTAGGTGGCAATGCGGTGGGAGGTTGCGCCGATGCGTTCGGTACCGGCCTTTTCAAATGTCAGGTGTTGCTTCAGGAGGCTGCGGGATGTCTCGCTTGCGAGAAGGGTGCCGGGTTGGGCCAGGGTTTCCAGTCGGATTGCTGCGTTGGCCGTAGGACCGGTGGCCATGCCATCGGCATTGAGGAGAACCGGGCCTGTGTGGATGCCTCCCTGAAGGGCAAGGGAGATGCCGTCGCGTTTTTTGAGAAGGGCGCTTCGTCCCCGGATGGTTTCGGCCATCGTCAGGGCGGTGCGGCCCGCAAGCCTCGCGTCGGCATCGGTGACCCTGGGGTAGCCGAAACAGATGATGAGTCGGTCTCCAAGGGCTCCGTTGATGTGGCCTCCGAAGCGTTCGGCGATTTCTCCGCACACGGTGAGCTGGTCCTTCAGGATTTCGTTAAGGGTTTCAAGGTCCGGCTCCTTGTCCCCGATAACCGAAAGGCTGATGCAGAGCATGGTCACTTGGCGTTTTTCTCCATCCTGGTGGCCGGAGGAGTTCGTATAGCTGGTCTCCCCGGGGACCGTTCCGGAGCCTGTATACCCCATGGGAAGGCTCATTTCACCCACGAGGTCGTCAAGATGCAAGCGGTTCAGCTCACCCCAGAGGGTGGTGGTGGCATCGAACCGGTCTTGCCTTGATTTCTTCAGAACCTTGCGGAGAAGCTGTCCCAGGGGGTGTCCGGCCACAGCAGCCGGAAGGGGCACCTCCCTGGGGCTGAGCTGCATATGGTACACCTCGGCCAGGTTGCCGCAGGAGAACACCGGCTGACCCGTGAGGCATTCCAGGAAGAGAAGGCCCCATGCGTAGAGGTCAGATGCGGGGCTGGGGGGCTCGCCCCGGAGCTGCTCCGGTGCGCAGTAAGAAGGGGTGCCCACGGCCTGCCGCGTGAGGGTCAGGCTCTCGTAGGTCATGGGGCGGGCCTCTTCCACCAGGGTGGCGAGGCCAAAATCCAGGATTTTTACATGGCACCGCGTGCCGGTTTCATTCACCATGATGTTGGCGGGTTTGAGGTCCCTGTGGATCACGCCCAGGTCATGGGCATGGGCGAGGGCCTCCATCACCTGCTCCATGAGCTCCCCGGCTTCAGTGGCCGAGAGGTTCTTTCTTCGGGAGAGGTGCTCTTTCAAGGTGATGCCCGGGACATATTCAAAGGCGATGAAAAGGGTTTGGTCCTCGGTGCGTCCCTTGTCGAGGATTCGAACAATGTTGGGGTGGTGGAGACTGGCGCAGAGGTCCACCTCCCGTTGAAACCTGGCCAATTGATGGGCCATGGGGGGGGCGTCCTCCCCAGCCTCGGGGGCGAGCAGTTTAAGGGCCACCGTCTGCCCGGTGCTTATCTGGGTGCATGCGTAGACGCAACCGTATCCGCCTTTGCCTAAGGTCCTGTCCACTCGGTAGCGGTTGGCAAGGGTCGTTCCTGCAGGGATCTGTCTCATCTTTCTCATGCGGTGCTGTACTCCGGAAAACGACGGTCCATGTTCGGTAAAAAGCGAGCCTCCGGCGGCGAGGTGTGCCACCTCGAAAGCTGGTTCGTGAATGCTCCGACCCCTCGTTCCCCGGGTACGTCTCATTTCCTGACGGGCTTCGCCCGTGAGATTTTCAACGGTGATTTATGATGCCGTCTTCCCCGTCTGACGGGTAAGAGGGATAAACTATGAGGGAAACACGTTGGGGTCTCGCTGTAAAATAATTATGCAACGACCGGTACCGGGCGTTTCTCCAATGCTATGCGGTTCAGCATTCATGTTTAAAGCGTACGGTGCTGGCTTTTCAGAATGTGTATAATTTACTAGTGGCAAGGCCCTTGCCCTTTATGTGCCCGATTCTTTCAGCGGCTCACGCGGTGCTGCGATGAGTCATGAGGCAGAACCGAACTCCCTTTCCAGTTGATGCTGCTTGACCAGGTTGTTGAGCTGAGATCGTGAAACCCCAAGCTTGCGTGCGGTCTGGCTCACATTCCATCGGTGTTCCCGAAGGTGTTTCAGGATAAATTCACGCTCCCACTCTTCTTTTCCTTCCCGGTAGGTGTGGTCTGAAGGAGCAACCGCTTGCTGGGCCCGGTCCTTTTCCGTATGGGTCCCCGTAATGGTTGCGGACCCGGCGGTGGAGGCCCTGACGATGGCCCGTTGGACAAGGTTTTCAAGTTGGCGGATGTTTCCGGGGTAATGCCGTCTGGAAAGGTCGTCAAAGGTATCCGGGGTGACAGTAAGCAGGGGGATGTTGAAGTGCCTGCAGTGTTTTTCGGTGAAGTGGCTTACCAGCTCTGAGATGTCGTCTCGCCGTTGGTCAAGTGAGGGAAGGTTCTGCTGGACGACGGAGAGGCGATAGAAGAGATCCGCCCGAAAGGTTTTCGCCTCAATGGCCTCATTAAAATCGATGTTGGATGCGGTGATAATACGGGCATCGACTTTCTTGGGGGTGAGGGCCCCCAGGGGGTAGTAGACCCCTTCTTCCACAAACTGAAGAAATTTGGCTTGAACGGGCATGGGAAGTTCCCCAACCTCATCGAGAAAAAGGGTTCCCCCTGCGGCGGCCTCGATTTTTCCCGGGAGATCGGCGTAGGCCCCGGAGTGTGCGCCGCGCACGGCACCGAAGAGTTCGCTCTCCACCAGGTTATCCGGCAGGTTGGCGCAGTTGACGTGAACAAAGGGGGCTTCCCGTCTTGAACTGAGGGTGTGGATGTAGCGGGCCAGCTGTGTTTTTCCGGTTCCGGTCTCCCCGGTAAGGAGAAGGGTCACATCAAAGTGGGAAACCGTGGAGGCCTCTTTGAGCACCTGAATCCACGCGTCGGATTGGCCCACCATGCCCTGGGCTCTTGAGGATGCCAGGATATCGTCAGAGCCGGGAGATCCCAGCAATCGGCGTTTAAACTGCTTGAGAAGCGGAGAAAATTTGCGGGAGAAGAGCTCGGCTTCGGTTACATGGTCGTCGGCATCGAAGCCAAAGCCCCTGTCGCTTTCCAGATAGATGACCCCCTTGGTCTCGTTGTCTGAGATGGGGGCGCAGAGGACCGCTTCGATGCGGGCTGTGCGAACGCTGTGATGGTCCTTGAACCGTTCGTCAAGGAAGGCGGAAGGGGTGACGATGGTTTCGCCACGCGTGAGGGTCTCGGCGATAATGCCGGTGGAGATGCGCTGTCGCACCAGGTCCACGTCATTGTCGGTGAGCTGATGGGTGCTCCACCAGACATGATTGTTCAGGTCTCGAAGCTCCACGTAGCCCAGCTGGGATTGGGTGATTCCCACCATCAGGTTGAGGGCTTCTGAGAGAGCTTTGTCCGGGGAATCGGTCTCCCCTTCCATGCGGAGAAGAAGCTTGTAGAAATCCCTCTGGAGCAGATGTCTTTCGTTGCTCATGGTATGACACTCTTGCCTTACGACCGAAGGGCAGGCATAGCTGGCCATGGGGTCGTTTTATCGTCACACGGCACCTGTTCTCCCCCCGGGAAAGTGCGATGTAATCATTGGTAATCAAAATTTTTGAATATATAGAGAATAAGCGATTATTCGTTGAGGTGACCAGCATTGCATAAGGTGCCGGTAAAGATCAAGGGGAGAGAGGTATGGCCTTGGAATCGTAGACTGAAAGGGAACATGGGGCTGCTTGGTGCGACAGGATTCCAGTATAGATGAACGAATGAGACAACACCATGGTATCGTCAGGTGCTGCAACGGCGATGCATGATGTCTCGGGTGGATGGGTGGGGGGGCTGTTCAGATAGAGGTGACGACGATTTCGCGGATATCAGGCCAGATGTCTCTCATAGGCATCGGGGGTGAAGGGGGGCGCAAGGAGACCTCCATATCTTGAAGAGGTTGACGTAATCGTTGATGGCAGTGGTTGATCCGGTCATTGGTCCTCGGATAGATCAGGGGGCTGTGTGAGGTGTTTTTCCATGAGTGAAAAAAGAACGGTTTTCTGGAATGGCTTGCCGAGAAAGTCATCGCACCCGGCCTCCAGCGCCTTCTGACGGTCGGAGTCAAAGCTGCAGGCTGTAAGGGCAATGATGGGGGCACTGGCCCCCTCTGGGGTTGCTTTGATGCGTTTCGTGGCTTCTATGCCGTCCATCACGGGCATTTTCAGGTCCATCAGGATGAGGTGGGGGTGATCGTTGTGAAATCGCCGGATGGCCTCTTTTCCGTCGGCGGCACAGATGACGTCATACCCAGATGAGCTGAGGAGCCGTCTCAGGAAGAGACGGTTGGTGGCGTTGTCATCCACCACAAGGATGCGGAGATCCTCCCTCGGGGGGCGGCCGGTCTCCGAGGGCGCTCTTTCTGAGGGACGCCGGGATTCCTGCACCTGCTGGGTGCGGATGGTGAACCGAAAGAGGGAGCCCCTTCCCGGTGTGCTTGTGACGGTGATGTCCCCTCCCATGAGTCGGGCCATCTGCCGGCAGATGGTGAGGCCGAGACCGGTGCCCGTGCCACTGTGGCGAACGTGCCGTCCCTGGGCAAAGGGTGAGAAGATGTCGTCCAGCTCATCTGCTGGAATGCCCAGGCCGGTGTCATCAATGTGAAAATGAAGATCCAGGTGGTCTTTGCCTTCACTGCATGGGCTGTGGCTGATGGTCAGGTGAATGTGCCCCTCCTTTGTGAACTTCAGGGCATTGCCGAGCAGGTTCATGAGCACCTGGCGAATGCGAAGCCGGTCGCCGAGGATAAACACGGGCAGCCCCTCCTGCCAGGAGCACTGAAAGTCCAGTCCCTTTTCTCCGGCCTGGTGAGCCATCACCTGAACCACGGCATCCAGGGCGTTGATAAGGTGAAAGGGGGCGCTGGCCACCGTAATGCTTCCGGCCTCAATTTTTGAGAACTCCAGGATGTCGTTGATGAGCCCCAGGAGATGTTCGCCGCTTTTCAGAACGATATCGAGATTCTCTTCATGGTGGCCCGGAAGATCGCCCTCCTGCTTCATGAGACCGGAGAAGCCGATGATGGCGTTCAAGGGGGTACGCAACTCGTGGCTCATGTGGGCAAGGAAGGTGCTCTTGGCATGGCTGGCCGCTTCGGCATTCTCTTTGGCTTTGCTGAGTTGGGCTGTTCGCTCACGAACCTTTCGTTCAAGGGTGAACCGCGATTGTTCCAGTGCATGCTCCACTTTTCTGCGGTTGGCAACATGGACAAGGAGGAGACAAATTCCCGTTGAGATGAGAAGGATGTAGCCGCTGACCAGCCACACCAGGGTTTTGTAGGTGCTGTAGAAGGAGAAGGGACGGTTGATGACGATGCTCTCCTCGGGAATGAGATGCTCAGGGACGCCGAATCGTTCGAGCTGGAGGTGGTCGAAGAGATTACGATTGGCTCCGCGCCTGACGACGGGGATGGCCCAGGGGGCTGTGCCGCTGAGAACTTTTATCCCAAGGGCCACCGCCTGCTCCCCCTGACTGGTTCCGTTGATGAGGTTTCCGCCCACCATGCCATGGCCGAGGTAAAGGTCGAGAAGCCCGTATACAGGAACGGCT
Organism: Desulfolunaceae bacterium; assembly: GCA_942491485.1. Taxonomy (GTDB): domain Bacteria; phylum Desulfobacterota; class Desulfobacteria; order Desulfobacterales; family Desulfolunaceae; genus Desulfoluna. Next base: position 94,953 of record CALOAX010000004.1, read on the forward strand.
GAGGCTCGGGAGATGCGCCCCATGCTCTCTTCTTCGGGGAAAAATCGGTTGTTCCCATCTTTGAAGTAGACCCCCATGAGAACAAGGGCCGTTTCTGGCAGGCGTGAAAGCCGCTCCTCCAGTTTCTCCATAGAGAGGTCGGGAAGGTAGGAGAATTTCAGCCGCCCTTCATAGGGTACGAGCTGTTCCCGGATGGTTTTTGCCCATGCGATACCCGTGGGGAGGTGGTCATTGAGGATATGGACTTCGGTGGTTTGAGGGTGATGGGAGAGTGCGATGTCCAGGGTTCGGGCTGCATCGAAAATTTCAGCCACACCGGTGAAAAGAGGAAGGTGTTCGATCTGCTTATCCTGAAAAAAGTTGACCCCGCAGAAGACCACAGGAACTCCTGGGAAAAGAGTGGCGTGCCGGGTCCGCATAAAGTCGAATGCGTTGTTGTCGCATGTCATAATGAGATCCCAGGGGCGGTTTGCAAACTTGTGTCGGTAAAGGGCCGCGAGCTGTGATTCGTAAGGGGCGTCAAATGGGGTTCGTTTGGTGTCCATGTGCTCGACGTGAAGGTCCACGGGGTAGGGCGATATGTTGAATCCCCTTTTGACGGCATCGTAGATCTCCTCTTCCCAGACGAGACTCTGGTGGTAGGAGAAGAGAAGGAGAACCCTCCTGGGCGTAAGGGCGTCCTTTGACTCCACAGCAGGGAGCATGGGGCAATGGATACAGATCAGAAGGTACAGTACCACACCCCACACCGTGATCCGGGGCCAGCGGTGAGGGTATTTATTATGGTGAAGCATGGAGGCGACTCGTGGGGGTGGGCTCATGATATGTCTGCACCTTAAGAAAAATCGGGCTGTTTGATGACGTAAATCTCTATGAAGCTTTGTGGCTAAGATGGTTTTGGGGCTTTCAGATGCGATGGATTTGAGGGTGCCGGGCAGTCAGGGGGAAACGCAGGCGAAATGGTGTCAGGAAAGGCTGTCCATGTCTTTGATTATATATCATAATTGACATCTGCAAGGAACCTTGACGCGGCCCGTAACCGTTGATCCTGAGGCTCCTGAAACTCATTTCATCAGAAAGCCGTTGACAGGGGCCTCAGTCACCGACTACTTAAGAGCCAGTCACCGAAAAAGTGAGGCGATCCGGATAAGATATCCGGCCCCTTCCCTTTTTCCGTGATGGAACCGTGGGGTGGCTGTCGGGGCGATGCATGTGCTCCGGGCAGCCTGAGATGATACCCGTTGAACCTGATCCGGTTGATCCCGGCGTAGGGAACAGGATTCCGCCATCCCACCGCTTACAATTCACAGCTTAAAAAATGAGGCTTACCATGATGAAACGACTGATACTGGCCGTGATGTGCCTGTGCCTGGCCGGATTGCCTGCTTATGCGGCGGCTGGGAAATCCGATGAGAAACTGGTGATCTACACCTACGACTCCTTTGCCTCGGAATGGGGCCTTGCTCCCAAGGTAATTCCCGCCTTTGAAGAGATGAGCGGCATCCAGGTAGAGCTGATCTCCGTGGGAAGTTCCGGCCAGGTGCTCCAGCGCGCCATGCTGGAAAAGGAGAACCCGAAAGCAGATGTGGTGATCGGCATCGACAACAACTTGCTGGCCAAAGCCAAAAAGGCCGGGGTCCTCTCCCCCTACCGCTCCAAAGGGCTGGACAATGTACCCGAAGCCCTTCGGTACGACCCGGAGTACCAGGTGACGCCCTTTGATTATGGCTACTTCTCCATGATTTATGACAGCGACATCATCAAGAACCCTCCCCAAAGCCTTGAAGACCTGACCTCCGAAAAGTTTAAGAAGTCCGTGATTCTCATGGACCCCCGTACCTCGGGCCCCGGTCTCGGGTTTCTCCTCTGGACCGTGTCGGCCTATGGCGATGATTTCGCCGACTACTGGAAGCGGCTCACCCCCTCCATTCTCACCATCACCGACAGCTGGAGCTCCGGGTATGGCCTTTTCACCAACGGCGAGGCACCCATTGTCTTGAGCTACAGCAGCAGCCCCGTCTACCATGTCGCCTTTGAAAAGACCGATCGATACAAGGCGGCGGCCTTTAAGAACGGACACTACATGCAGATTGAAGGGGCGGGCATTGTAAAAGGAGCCCCCCACCGAAAGGCTGCGGAAGCCTTTATCGATTTTATGCTCTCGGACGCCTTCCAGAAGGAGATTCCCCTGACCAACATCATGTTTCCGGTCAACAGCGCCACCTCCCTTCCTGAGAGCTTCTCCCATGCTGTGAAGCCTGAAAAGAGCCTCCAGCTTCTGCCTGAGGAGATCATGGAGAAGAATGAAGGCTGGATTTCCACATGGGTGGACACCGTCTCCAAATGATTCCTTCATCGCACAAAGGGTGGGGGGGGAGGCTTCTCTGGCTTGTCCCCCTGGTCCCTACCCTGATTCTTTTCTATCTTCCCCTTTCGGTGATCTTTGTTGAGGCCCTGAAAGGGGGAGAGGGTCCTTCACCTTTTGTGCGGCTCTTCTCAAACCCGTATACCTTTCGGGTCATTGGCTTTACCCTCTGGCAGGCCTTTGTCAGTACGGTGGTGTCCCTCATTCTGGGGCTGCCGGGGGCCTGGCTTCTGGGGCGGGCCTCCTTCCGCGGAAAGCGGCTTTTAAAAGCCCTCACCGCCATTCCCTTTGTGCTCCCCTCCATTCTGGTGGTCCTGGCCTTTGTGATCTTCTACGGAAACAGCGGTGTGTTGAACCGGTTTCTGATGGGCGTTTTTGACCTCAAGAGGCCACCTTTTGCCATTCTCTACTCCTTTTCCGCCATAATCCTGGCCCACGCCTTTTACAATTTCCCATTGGCTGCACGGCTCATCGGGGCCTTCTGGGAACGACACAGCGACGGACCTGCGCTGGCTGCCCGTACCCTGGGGGCCGGGCCCGTACGGACCTTTTTTTCCGTCACCCTGCCCGGGCTTCTACCCGCCATCTTCTCTGCCGCGGGGTTGATCTACCTCTTCTGTTTCATGAGTTTTGCCGTGGTGCTGGTGCTGGGAGGCGGGCCCAGGTACACCACCATCGAGGTGGAGATCTATCGCGCCGCTCGCATCAGCATGGATCTGGATATGGCAGCGGCCCTTGCCGCGGTGGGAGCCGTGCTTACCCTTTCCATGCTCTGGGTTACGGTGAAGATGCAGCACAGGGCGGCCCACACCGTGCGCGGTCAGGCTGCGCGGCCCGGGACCATTCGTCTCTCGGGGAACATGAAGGTTCTCTGGGGCCTTTACATCATCATGGTGATTTTGGTGGTGGCGTCACCTCTTCTGGCCCTTGTGGGGCGCTCTTTCCTGGCCCGGACCACCCGGTCGGGCCCCTTGGTCTGGACCTTTAAGTGGTACGTGGCCCTGTTTTCGGAAACCGGAACGTCTCTCTCCCTTACGGCGGTGAAGAACAGCCTTATCTTTGCCTGCCTGACCGTTTGTGCCTCCCTTCCCCTGGGGCTGGCCGCGGCCTGGGTGACCACCCGGAGCAGGGGAGTCCTGGGGCGGCTGACCGAAACAGCGATGATGCTTCCCATGGGGGTCTCTTCCGTGGTCCTCGGGCTGGGGTATTTCAAATGCCTTGCCCTCTTCTTTCCGGACTACAGCGGAAGTCGGGCCGCGGTGGTGGCCGCCCATGTGGTGGTGGCCTACCCCTTTGTGCTGCGCTCCGTTTCCGCGTCCCTGAAACGGATCAGCCCCTCGTTGCCTCTGGCGGCACGTACCCTTGGGGCTGGCACTTTTCAAACCTTTCTCACCGTGGAGTTGCCACTGATTCGCTCCGGGTTGGTGGGGGGCGCCTGTTTTGCCTTTGCTCTCTCCATGGGGGAGATCAACGCCACGTTGATTCTGGCGCGTGCCGATACCATCACCATCCCCCTTGCCCTTTACCGGCTTATCGGGGCGTACCGTTTTTTTGCTGCCTGTGCCCTGGGAAGCCTTCTCATGGGCCTTTGTATTGCCTGTTTTCTTTGGATTGAATGGATGGGAGGAGAGAGCCTTGACCCTGAACGTGAATGACCTGTTTCGTACCTATGGAGACTTTCAGCTGCGCGTGAATCTGACCGTGGAGAAGGGGGAGTTCCTGTCGGTCATCGGGCCGTCAGGCTGCGGCAAGTCCACCCTTCTTCGCATGGTGGCCGGGCTGGAGGAGGCCGATGCCGGTGGCATTGAGCTCATGGGCCGGGAGATCTCCCATGAACCTCCGGAGAAACGGGGGATCGGTATGGTGTTTCAAGACTACGCCCTCTTTCCCCACCTGCGGGTGGCGGAGAATGTGGCCTATGGACTGAAGTTGAGAAAGGTTGGGAAAAAAGAGCGCGAGGAAAGGGTGAGAGACCTGCTTTCGCTTGTACGGCTTAGCGATAAGGCCGATGCCTTTCCCTCCACCCTTTCCGGGGGGGAACAGCAGCGGGTGGCCCTGGCTCGGGCCATCGCACCAAACCCTTCTGTGCTGCTTCTGGATGAACCCCTGTCGGCTCTGGATGCGCGGTTGCGTATCGAGTTGCGCCGGGAGATCCGAGAGGTCCATGATCGCCTCTCCCTCACCACCCTCTACGTCACCCATGACCAGGAGGAGGCCCTGACCCTTTCAGATCGCATTGCCGTGATGAATCATGGCGTCATCCTTCAGACCGGAACGCCAAAGGGGTTGTACGAGAACCCCGGCCACCTTTTTACCGGAACGTTCCTGGGGCTTTCCAACACCCTTGACGGCCGAGTGGAAAATGGGTGGTTTGTCACGCAAAGTGGCCAGCGGATTGTGCCGTCCAGCGACGACAGCGGCCCCGGAACCCTCTTCTTCAGACCCCACCATGTGGCGCTGCATGACAGCTCCGCAACGGGCGGGGTCTCCTTTGTGGTCAAACGGGTGGAGTACTGCGGTGGATGGACGTTGGTGCATGTGGTGGCAGATGGCCACGGTATTGTGGTGTTTGCATCCAGGGAGACCCCCTGGGTGGAAGGCAGAGAGGGTCTTCTGGAAGTCGACCCGGAGGGCGCTCTCTTTTTTTCTTGTAACCACTCAGCTTAAAAATGCCTCCGGCGGCCCTGCCGGGGGCCAAACTTTTGAAAAGTTTGATAAACAGGTTTGTATGAGTGAACCCGATAAATTCATGCTTGAAGGCGGATGTGATTTACCCCGAGGAACGAGGGGCAAAGCGCATCAGCAACCTGCTTTCAAGGTGGCACACCTTGCCGCCGGAGGCCGGTTTTTGAACTGAATTAAATCCCGCGCCTGGTGTGAGGCTGTATTACGGCACGTATCCCTCCTCTTTCAGGTACTCGCCGAATTTCTGGTCGGCATCCGCTACATGGGAAAGCCACCAGAGCCTCAGGAAGGTGAGCATCTTGTCGCACAGATCCTCTGTCCCCTTGTCGTAATCCCGCATGAAGCCTTGAATGGTTTGCGTAAATTCCAGGTGATCCTCGCTGTGTTCCTGGGCGAGGGGGTAGTGGGCATCGGCCATGTGTTGGGCTTCGGTGCGAAAGTGGGCCTGTGCATAGGCCACAAGGACATGGAGGAAATCGAGAAGCTCCTCCCGGGGCCCGTTGGTTTTTTTATGAACGATGAGCCGATTTATGATCAGGAAGAGGTTGCGATGCTGATCGTCGATTTCGTCGACGTGTATCAGCAGGTCATCGGACCATTTCATAAGGGAAACCATGGCAGCCTCCAGGGTTGATGGTTGTGACAATTCCAGGCAGCTCGGGGAATACCGGCTATCCATTTATTCACGCTGATACCGCGCTTCCACCGCCTTCCAATTGGCCAGCCCGTCGAAAAGACCTTCCACGTATGCTTTTCGCTTGTTGTGAAAGTCGAGGTAGTAGGCATGTTCCCAGAGATCAATGGTGAAAAGTGGCGTGAGCCCCTGGGCGATGGGGGTGTCTGCATTGGCGGTGGTGATGATGCGAAGTTTTGTATCGTCTGAGACCAGCCAGACCCACCCACTGCCAAACTGCGTGACCGCCGCATCGATAAATGCGGCTCGAAATCCCTTCCAGCCTCCGAACTCCTTGTTGATGGCCTCTGCCAGCAGGCCTGTGGGCCTTGCGTTTCCTGCAGGGGTGAGGCATTTCCAGAAAAAGGCGTGGTTCCATGCCTGGGCTGTGTTGTTGAACAGCGCTTCGTGATTTTTCTTGCCCCGGGTGGCGACAAGGATCTCTTCCACAGACTTCCGTTTAAATCGGCTCATTTCAATGAGGGTGTTTGCCTTGGTGACGTACCCTGCGTGGTGCTTGCCATAATGCAGCTCGAGGGTTTGGGCGGTCATGACCGGGGCCAGTGCATCCATGGCGTAGGGCAGGGGGGCGAGGGTCAGGGCCGGTCCTGTTGGCTCAGGGGTGCACCCGAAGGAGAGTAACAGAAAGGCGGTAAGAAACCCGGCGACGGCACGAGCGAGATGAATTCCGTCGCGGCGACGGCAAGGTGAATGCTTTTGCATGGCATGACCTCATGTGTAAGGAGTCGCAAACGAGAGACGAGTGTGATGGCGTCCGAAAGGACGAGAGTAAAAGGTGTGATATTTTTATATTTATACCTGAGGTGAATGCAATTCGCAACTCTACAATCGCAGGCCGGGATTCCGGGATTGCCTTTTTAGGCCGTGCTGGCAGTGAGTGTGACGTACCTGAAGAACGAAGGTTAGAGATGATTTGAAGCGAGAGGGGTGGCGATTATCTCAGAAGGTGCCGGGTCGCGTGCATGGCTTCCCGGTCATCCGGCCATGCAAATGCCGAGGTGAAACCTTGAAGACCAATCAGCACAATGGCTCTTGCGTATCTGCCAGCCGGGGAAGACGGCATAAGAATCATCACGTTGCAACACCACGGGCGCCGCCTGTCAGCGAATGGGAGGTGCCCGAGGAACGAGGGATCGAGCATTTGCGAACCTGGGGTCAAGGGGCTCAGCCCCTTGCCGCCGGAGGCAACGCAGTGTGTCCTTTCTTAAAGCTCAACCAGGTAAAGTGGATCAGGCCTGCGGCCATGATAATGGCACCCATGGGAAAGGCGAGTCGCAGCTCCAGAAAATCCATGGTCACGCCGGCAATGAGGGAGCCCAGGAGCATGCCGAGGCTGTGGGCCATGGTGAGAAGGCTCATGACCGACCCGAGGCTTTGGGAGTCCCGGCCCTGCTCCACGGCAAGGGCGGAGAGGGCGGGAAGGGAGGTGCCGCCGCCGATACCGAATACCACCACCGCTGCAAGGAGGCTGTAAAATCCTGTGGCCTCAAGGCAGAGGAACATGGACAGCACGATAAAAAGGCCGCCTGCCACCACAAGCAGTTTGCGGTTCAACCGGTCCGCCAGAACCCCCATGGGGATGTGGAGAAGCCCGCCTGCCAGAACCATCATCATGACAAGGGTGCCGGTCTCGGCGCTGCCGAGGCCGAAGGATGCGTCGGCGTAAAGGGGCAGGAAGCACCAGATCATGCCCACGCAGGTGGTGTACACCAGCCGGTAGGTGACAAGGGCGAGGATGAGGCGGTCCTTGAGAAGCACCATGACGGCGACGCTCTCTTTTCGGGTCGATGCGCTCTTCTCCTCTGAGACGGGGGGAAGGAATATCAGGGCCATGATAAAGGCGGCCACGGCCAGGATCCCCATGCCGAGAAAGGCGGCGTCCAGGCCGTAGAGGCGATTGATGAAGCCCCCCATGAAAGGCCCCATGCTGAGGCTCAGGAACATGGCCATGCTGAAGAGGCCCATGTAAAATCCCTCTTTCCCCTTGGGGGTGATGTCCCCCACATAGGCCTGGGCCACGGGCATGATCATGCCGGAGGCGATGCCCTGGAGAAACCGGAGGCCGATAAGGGAACTCACGGAGCTGGAGACCATGAAGCCCAGGGAGACCAGGGCGTAAAAGAGAAGGCCGGGCACGATGAAGGGCTTTCGACCGATGCGGTCCGATGTTTTTCCGAACCAGGGGAGAAAGATCGTCCGTGAGATGGAGAAGGCCCCGAAGATCATGCTGATATAAAAGCCGCTGGCCCCTAAATCGCGGGCGTAGACCGGCAGCAGCGGGATCACGATCCCCACCCCCGTCACCGCCGAGAAGATCGACATGAAGAGGGTGATGAAGATTTTTTGTTCCTTGGGGTTCATAGAGGGGATGCCTCTGCATCCATTCGGGCCAGGTGGTTGATGCCGCGCATGAGGTGAGAGATGGCCTCGGCTTCGGTGACGCCAAGGCGCATGCGGTTGCTGATGTCGAACACGCCGCCTTTGCTTTGGGAGTGCTCCCCATGGATGCCGCGAACCTGAAGCCCCAGTGCTTCGGCATTTTGTCTAAGGGCCCCTTCGTCTGCGGCGAGGGATGTGAGCCTCATGTGCACGCTGGCCCGCATGGCCGTACCGAGGTTGGTGGGGCAGCTGGTGAGAAACCCCAGACGCGGGTCGGAGAGGAAGTCGAGGTGACGGGAGAGGGCTGACACCCCTTGGGCAAGAAGCCGGAACACCGCCGTTACGTCCCCGCCTTGTTTCATGGCGATGATACGCAGTTGGTCCTCTTCATTGACCCAGACGCTGAAGGCCTCGTCCTGGGAAAGAAAAATACCCCGTCCATCAGGCCAGTCCCGCATGAGCCCCGCAGAGGTGAGGAACCGATCCTCGCTCTTGAAAAGAAGGTGCCGGGCCACAAGGTCTTGTCTGCGTGTCTCATCCATTTCAGCAAGCGAATGATACGCCCCTTGAATTGTTTCGGGAAGGCAAGTCAGGGCCTCTTTGATTCGGGCCTCTACCTCACGTCGCTCGGTAGAGGAGATGGCCGGTCCCAAGGGAAAGCCCGCAAGGTTTCGCCCCACCCTTACACGTGTGGAGACGATTTTTCCTTGAGCCTCCCGGCTGAGGTCGGGCAGGGACTCCAGAGAAAAATCAGGGGCAGGGTGAGGGCCGGAGCTGCCATGGTAATCGAGAAGGACGGGGTCGAGGAGCGGAGCATAAAGGTCATAACTCGCAGCATCCCCCGCATACATCCCGATGGAGCTGTCTTCCTGCTCTACACCGGATCGGATGAGGTCGGTAAACGTAAACCCCGACGCCGTTCTGCGACCCTTCAACTCCTCCCAGGTCTCTTTTGTCAGATGTTTTTTGAGAAGGGACGCACACCCGTCAATAAATGTGGGAAACTTCGAACTGCCCATGATACCTCGTATGTTTCAGTAAAACTCAACCCGTTGTAACTGCCTCGTAAAGACCCCCTGTATACCACAGGGCGTTTGAAAAAGCATGCCTCCGGCGGCCCTGCCGGGGGCTAAACTTTTGCCTGATCTGAAAGAGTGGGTTTAACAAACAGGTCATAAAGAAAAGTCTTTGGTAACTATTCAGCTCAAAGTAGCCACCTGCGGTTCTGCCGGGGGGCAAACTTTTGAGAAATTGGACAAACAGGTTTTAAAAAATGAGCCTTGGTAATTCGCGAATGAATGGCGGATGTGATTTGCCCCGAGGAACGAGGAGCAAAGCGCATACGCAATCCGCTTTCGAGGTGGCTCACCTCGCCGCCGGAGGCACGCTTTGGGTTTTCTTTGCGCACTCAGCACCCATGCACTGGGATAATATAGAAGCGGGGGGCAAAATGTGGTAACAAGGGGCACGATTTAGCAGGGAAAAGGGTGTGAGCGCCCTTAAATGATATGACGCCAGTGGAGCAGGAGGAGTAATGGTAGCCAGAAGATCCGAAGAGATGACTTCGTTTATCGTGATGGATGTGTTGGAACGGGCCAATGTGATGGAGCGAGATGGTATTGACATCATCCACCTGGAGGTGGGGGAACCCGATTTCGACACCCCTGACTGCGTCAAAGCGGCGGCTTGCAAGGCGATCAACGACGGCCACACCCATTACACCCACAGTCTGGGGCTCATGGAGCTTCGGGAGGCGATTGCCGAGTATTACGACGAAACCTATGGGGTGAACGTTTCTCCCCATCGCGTGATGGTGACCCAGGGGACCTCGCCGGCGATTTTTTCTGTCTTTTCAACCATGCTGGAGGCAGGGGACGAGGTGATCATCTCCGATCCCGGTTATGCCTGTTACCCCAACTTCATCAAGTTTGTGGGGGGCGTTCCGGTGAAGGTTCCGGTCACCGAGGAGGACGGATTTCAGTACCGTGTGGCGGAAATTGAAAAACGGATGACCGATCGCACGAAGGCTATTTTTCTGAACTCTCCGTCCAACCCCACGGGCAACCTCCTCTCCACGGATCGCATGGAGCGCATCGCAAAGCTCGGTCCCGCCATCGTCTCCGATGAGATCTATCACGGGCTGGTCTATGAAGGCGAAGAGCACACCATGCTGGAGTTCACCGACGACGCCTTTATCCTCAACGGCTTCTCCAAACTCTACGCCATGACCGGCATGCGCCTGGGGTATGTCATCGCACCTGAGGAATACATGCGGCCCTTGCAAAAGATTCAGCAGAACTTTTTCATCTCGGTGAACGCCTCGGCTCAGATGTCGGGCATTGCGGCCCTCAAAGAGGCCAAGGCAGACACCCTTCGCATGAAAGAGATCTACAACGAGAGGCGAAAGTACATGATCGGCCGCCTCAAGGCCATGGGCCTCGGCATCACCGTGGAACCCACCGGGGCGTTCTACGTGTTCGCCAACGTCAAGCATATCTCCATGGACTCCTACAAGCTCGCCTTCGATATCCTGGAAAAAGCCCACGTGGGCGTGACACCAGGCGTGGACTTCGGCGAAAACGCCGAAGGCTACCTCCGCTTCTCCTACGCCAACTCCCTTGAGAATATCGAACGGGCCATGGACAGGCTGGAAGCTTATTTTAAAGCCCGTGCATAGTGAATCGTAAGTGGTGAATAGTGAGTAGTTGAACATGCCTCCGGCGGCCAGGGGATGATCCCCTGGACCCCAGATTGCGAATCATCTCGCCCCTCGTTCCTCGGGGCGAGATGATTCGCGGAGATGTCCTTTAAAAGTATTATGTCTTTTTTTGCCAAACGCCAGCCTGAACTTAAAGGACGGGGTTGGCAAACAGGTTTTGAGGCAAGGCGACCTGAATTGAGATAGCCGTGCTTGCTCATGACCATGCAGGTTTATCTGCTCGTTGTTTTGGACCAACGGAAACGGCGATTTCGGTTGCACCATTTCAGCCACTGTTTTCGGGCGCAGCCCGCCAGCGAATGCGATCGGCCTGAGGAACGAAGGTCGGGAGCATTTGCGAACCTGGGGTGCAGGGGCTCAGCCCCTGCCCGCCGGAGGCCACCTCCCTCTTTATTTCTGCATTTTTCCGCTCTTCTTCATCTGTTTCATCTCCAGGCTTATCCATTTCCAGCGCTCTTTTTCCAGGCGATCGGCGCTCTTGGTTTCCCGCATGGCCAGGTAGTCGAGTTCCCGCTTCTGCTTTGTGTAGCTGGCGAGTCTTTCCCGGCTTACGTCACCGCTTTCGCAGGCCGCAAGGACCCTGCATCCCGGCTCATTGGTGTGGGTGCAGTCGCTGAAGCGGCACATCTCCGAAAGGGCTTCGATCTCCGGGAACGTACTTTGGGCGTTGTCGTCCGTATCCCAGAAGGCGATCTCCCGGATACCGGGGTTGTCGATGAGGAGAGCCCCACCGGGGAGACGAATGAGGTCTCGGGTTGTGGTGGTGTGGACCCCTTTTCCCACGGAGTGGCTCACCTCTTTTGTGGCTTGGATCTCTTTGCCGGCAAGGGCGTTGACCAGGGTGGATTTTCCGGCCCCGGAGGACCCTATCAGTGCCACAGTGGATCCGGGCTCAAGGTAGGGTGCAAGGGGAGCCATACCTTCTTTGTTTATTGCTGAGATGGCGTGGACGGGGACGCCAAAGGCGACGGACTCCGTTTCATTCACGAATGACGTCGGGTCGGCGTGGAGGTCCGCTTTGGTCAGGAGCACAACGGGGGTGCACCCGCAATTGTAGACCAGGGTGAGGTACCGCTCGATGCGACGCGGGCTGAAATCCCTGTCCAGTCCACAGACGATGAAGACCCGGTCAAGGTTGGTGGCGATTACCTGGTTTTTTACCGCGCCGCTCTCTTTTTTGCCCTGCTGCCCGGAAGCCCCCCTTGAAAGGGCGTTTTTCCGGGGAAGGACCGAGGTGATCTGGCCTTCGTTCATCAGGACCCAGTCCCCGGTGGCAGGGAAGAGGTCAGTTGTTCCAGCTAAGTAGAGTTTTCCCCTCGCCGTGGCGAGGTGTTCGCTCTCGCCGTCATGAACGAGAAAGCGATTTTTTCGGACGCCCGTGACGCGGGCGATGATTTTTCCACCGGCAGGTTCCTGGTCCGGGCATGGTGCATGGGCAGGGTCCCATCCCAGCGCCACAAGACCATGGTCATGGTGTTGAATGCTCCTTTTTGTCGTTTCAGAATCCTTTGCGGTCTGGTTTGTGGCTGGTGTTGTTGGGGTGTTTTTTATGGTGATATCCAATGGTTTTCCTCCGCTGCTTTTAAAAAAAAACAGGCTGTGTGGGCGATGTGCCTGGCAATGCAGGTCAATGCCCTGAATATAAACGTATTGCTTTGGTTGTCGAGGTTTGGATATCGTTGCCGACCGGCAGGTATAGCTGTACTGTGGGATAGAAACGGGGCGGGAGAAGGGGCAGAGACTCATGACAAGGGTCGCGCCTGTCAAACCGTGGGGTATGCCACTCCTGTATCGATGATGCGAACTCGGCTTATGCCGGGCTTATCGATGCGTGCTGGTTCCATCCGCTACCGGTTGGCAACGGGGGACACAAGCTCCAAGTTATTCCTGAACAAAAAAACTCCTTTCGGTGCGGACACCTTCGTGAAGGTAATGATATTACCTGCATTTATCGTGTCGGCTTTGCTTTGTCAATATACGGGTGGTCGTTCGGACCTTCAAAAAGGCCTCCGGCGGCCCTGCCGGAGGCCAAGCTTTTGAAAAGTTTGACAAACAGGTTTTAAAAAGTGATCCGCCGGAGTTATTCCAGCTATAGTCAACCGTCAACACGAATGCCGAGAGGTGACGACCTGCACACATGGATTCCCGGTCATTCGCAGTGCAAAGAGTGCTGGGTTTACAACGCTTAAGCCCCCCTCTTCACTTCAGGTTCCCCTGACAGCCGGGAAAGACGAAACCCATGAAATACCGAGATTCACGGGCGTAGCCCGTCAGCGAATGAGAAGGGCCCGAGGAACGAGGGCTCAGAGCAATCGCAACTTGCTTTCAGGGTGCTTTGCCTAATGTGGCTTCGCCACCCTTGCCGCCGGAGGCATAGCTGAATAGTTCCTGTTACGGTTTGGTTGTCTCCTGCTGATTCAGATTCCGGACAATGCGTTTTGCTTCGGTGAAGGGAAGCAGATAAGAGGCTTCGTGGGCGATCTCAATGTCCGCCGTTTCACCCAGCAGCCGAAGAATGGAGAGCATGACGATGCCTTGGACCGTTATGTATCCGGGTGTTTCCCTCGTCAGGGTATTCCATAGAACCCCAAGCCACGTTTTGCTTCGATAGTAGATGGGCCTTTGGAATGAGATTTTGTTCTGCAGAAGAGGGAGGATGGTTTCCCTTGAGCTTGCGTTATGCTCGGTGAATTGATCATCCAATTGATCCGCAACACGTTGCATGCAGATTTCGGATGGAGACCCGCATTCACGACGTTTTCTCTTCGGTGCGTTGAGCAGGATCCCATCAATCATCGAATGACCTTTTTCTCTTTCAATGCGTTGATTTTCGTCTCCGGCAGGCCCAACTCCGTCAGGATACGCACCGTGTCCTTGCCGAAGGTGACGGGGGGCGTTCGGACATCTCCCGGGGTTTCGCTCAGTTTGACGGGAACGCCGATGGTTTGTATCGGGTTTCCGTGTCGGTTCAGGCTCTCCACCACCATTCCCCTTGATATAAAGAGCTCACTTGCCATGGCCTCGTCCAGGCTTTTTACCGGGCTCCAGCAGATCTCCTGATCACCAAAGGTTTCCACCCACTCTGCCAGGGTTTTGCCCTTGAAGAGGGTTCTTACCGCGGTGATGATCTCTTCTCGTTTTTCGTCGTCGAATTGAAGGGCTTCGTAGCGGGTAAGGCCGGTAAGGCGGCAGAAGGCGATCCAGAATTTGGGTTCCAGGGCGCCCAGGGCCAGGAATTTGCCGTCCTTTGTCTCATACGTGTTGTAGAAGGCGTAGCGGTGAGAGAGCAGGCTGTCGCTGCGATTTATCGGTTGGCCGGTCTCCTGGTTCAGGTTCAGGACCAGGTGCATGAGGGCAAGGGTCCCGTCCGTGATGGAGATGTCGATGTGCTGGCCGCGGCCGGTGCGTTCACGGTGGAAAAGGGCCAGGAGTATGCCGGAGACGGCGTTTTGACTGCCGCCAGCGATATCTGCCAGTTGAAAGCCGGGAATGGATGGGGGGCTCACCTGGGTGCCGATGAGGTCTAAGGCACCTGCCATGCTCAGGTAGTTCACGTCGTGTCCCGGGGTACCCCGATTGGGACCGGTCTGGCCGTAGCCGCTGATGGAGCAGTAGACGATAGCCGGCTTCACGGCTTTTACCTGCTCATAGCCGACACCCAGGCGGTCGGTGACGCCGGGGCGGAAGCCTTCCACCACCACGTCGGCCTGTGTTGCAAGGGCCATGAAGATGTCTCGTCCTTCGTCGCTTTTCAGGTTGAGGCTTATGTGTTCCTTGTTGCGGTTGACGATATCGGGAAAGGCCCCTTCGATTTCGTAGCGGGGGTCCTCCACCGCGATGACCCGAGCCCCATGATCTGCGAGCATCATGGTGCACCAGGGGCCGGGAAGAAGACGGGACAAGTCGAGGATTGTGATTCCGGAAAGTGCGCCGGTGTTCATGGGCTCTCCTTTTCATGGTTTTGCGGCTGCCGTGACATGGCAGGTGAGGGCTGGGCAAACATAACATATACAAAAAGCGATGCCTTCTATCATACCTCCAGCACCCCCTTGCTTCATTACTACTGGAATTTAAGTCGAATATTTTCAGGCTATTACATATATACTTCGAGGTTTATAGAAGTGCTGTGATTAGCCCAAAAAGTTTGCCTAGACAAACACAATGTCTATATGTGATAGTGCCCATGGATATCGAATAATTTCAAACATGGGGGCCACTATTATGGATACCATCGATTTAGAAAAACTCCAGATCACAAGAGCGGGTCTACTTCCCATTGCCCGAGAATACACGAAGCGACTTATGATTCGTGAAACTGTCAACGAATTAGTCGACAGCCAGATGAACCTGGCCCCGGGTGATGCCATATGTGCCATGGTCATAGACGCATTCTCAGGCCGGACACCACTTTGCCGATTCACCGACGAAATCAATGAACAAGACAGCGAGATTCTTTTCGGCTTTCCTGTAAACCATAAAATGTTCAGTGAGACCAACCTCGGCCGGGCCATGGACAGGGTGTACGAGGCTGGCGCTCAGCGCCTGTTTACTGAAGTATCAATGAAAGCCTTGAGCACCTTTGATATTGACGCCAAGGCCTACCACTTCGACACAACGTCTGTATCGGTTTACGGAGACTATGAACTGCAGGATGAAGAACCCTCAAATGTTACGTATGGCCACAGCAAGGCAAAGCGCCCGGATCTGAAACAGTTCATGGTTTCTATGTGTTGTGTCGAGAGAAACATCCCCATTATTGGTCAAGTTGAAAATGGTAATGCCTCGGATAAAACCCTCAATAACAAGCTTCTCTCCAGCGCATCAGCCTACATGGCACGTCATGGGCTTGAAACAGGAGCATCTCTTCATATTGCCGACTCCGCATTTGTAACCGCCTTAAATCTTGAAAAAGCAAGAGACCTCAAAATCGACTTTCTAAGTCGTATGCCTGCCAACTTCAAGGAGTGCAAGCGCGTCATAGACGAAGCCGTTAAAAAAGAACTCTGGCAGGAGGTCGGCATCCTTGCAAACGATGAAGGAACCATCAAAAAGCCATCCGCCTATTACCGGGCTCAGGAGGGAATTGTTGATGTCGAAGGTCATTCGTATCGCGCCATAACCTACCACTCAAGTGCCTACGACAAGCGCAGGCAAAAAACCATCGAGAACCAGCTAAAAAAAGACCGAACAGCCCTTGAAAAAACAATCCATGACAGCTTGCTCCCAGCTTATAAATGCCGCGATGATGCAGAATCTGCACGTAAGCAAATGATAAAACTGGCATCAAAGAGCATGCACACCATAGAAACGGAGATCACCGAGACCCCTGTCTTTGAAAGAGGACGCCCAAAAAAGGGAGAGACCAGAGTCGCGAGGGCGTTCCGGTACGAGCTCAGCACAACGCTCCATGAAAACCCCGAAAAAACAAAGGATCTCCGGACACGTGCAGGGTGTTTTGTTCTCCTCACGAGCCTTAATGACAAAGGCCGATGGAGTCCCTCGGAACTGCTCAGGCTCTATAAAGAGCAGGATGGCATTGAGAAAAACTTTGGCTTTATCAAAGATCCAGCCATCATTAACGCCATCTTTCTGAAAAAGACCTCACGCATTGAAGTGTTAGGCCTTGTACTCTTACTCGCCCTCTTAATTTGGAGGCTCATTGAGCGTGATCTACGGCAACATATAAAAAAAACGAGCACTCCACTACCTGGATGGAAGCCAAAGGGGACAACTCGGCCTACGACATTTATGATGAGCATCAAGTTCAAGCAGATTAACGTACTCACCATTGATGGGGTTAGACGGCTTGCCAGACCTCTAAAACCTGAACAGCTCAAATTCCTTGAGGCACTAAAACTGACACCGAATATCTATACCATACCGTAGACCATCGACGACGAGGGCCTGAAAAAATAGCCCCGGCGATGCCGGCGGGGGTGCTGGATGTATGTTCTATGGTTAAAGTGGCCAAAAAAATGCCTCCGGCGGCAAGGTGTGCCACCTTGAAAGCAGGTTGCAAATGCGCTTTGTCCTTCGTTCCTCAGGCCAAATCACATTTGCCTTAGGTTTTAGATTGACCCAAGGTTTTTTTAAGACCTGTTTGGCAACCTTTTTAAAAGGTTGGCCCCCGGCAGGGCCGCCGGAGGCATCTTTAACCTGGCTGCCTCCGGCGGCAAGAGTGGCGGCGCCACATGAGGCAAATTACCGTGAAAGCTGGTTGCCACAGCGTTTTACCCCTCGTTCCCCGGGGTAAATTACTGCGGCATTTTTGTGGGTATTGTGCATTCGGGTTAGCATTGACATTGTTTTGCCAATGACTGTAGGGTGAAATATCGCTCCAGCAGCATGAGAGTGTGCATCATTAACAAAGGTTTGTCAAAACGGGAGGCGTGGTGCGCATGCACAGAATCCTGATCTGGCTTGTTCTGGTGTTTGTGACGCTCCTGATTGTCCCGGTGTTCGTCCTGTCGGATGAAGACCGAGGTGCCATGATTCTGAATGCCACCTCGTTTCCCACAGCCGGGGCACCCCTTGAGGTGTGCCTGCTTCGGTCTGAAGAGACGGCAACCGTTGTCCTTTCCGATGATCTTGACGAGGTGCTGGGGTTTTGGGAACACGCCTGCCTCTCGAAAGGGCTTTCGTGTGAATCCCTCAATGACGGACACTCCCGGGACGTAAAGGGATGTGGGCCCACCGGCGATTGCTTCGCACCCTCCCTTCTGTGCTGCGATCTTTCCATGGAATTGTCCATCGTCGGACGGTATGGAAGGTTCATGCTTTATCGTCAGGTTGCGGGCGGAGAGTTCCAGGAACTCGGGCTTTTTAGCGATATACCCGTGTGCACGGTGATGACGGCTCATGAGGTCCCCATGAGCCGGGTCGATGATGCCCCTCTTTACCTTGTGCGTTTTGAAATAGGTGGGATTTATGCTCAGGTCCCCCATAAGGCTAAGCTGACAGAGACGACCCGGCTTGTTTTTGCCGACAGGCAGGTGCGTTCGAAGGGCGACGCGGTACGCTACAAGTTGGTGGTATTCGATCCCGGTTCTGGTGCCCCCAGCATCATTCATAACAGTGCTTGGCTCTACTGGTAAGGTTGTGAAGGCTCGCTGCCCGGGATACATCACAACACCTCTTATTAAACAGGTGCCGTTTAATGACATGGTTAAGGCCTGTTTGTTACACGGATCGTAACTGTTCAGTTAAGCCTCCGGCGGGTTGCTTTTTTGACATGGGCTGCAAAAACTTTCCGGCTGCGGTTCTCTTTTCTCCGTAGGCGCTAAGGGGAAATGGGGGCACAGATTCGTTAAGTCCCAACATTAATGGCTTCGGAAATTCAACCAAATCTGCACTAAAACCTGTTTGTCAAACTTTTCAAAACGTTTGGCCCCCGGCAGGGCCCCCGGAGGCAAGTATATTCTGGTTGGTCAAGTTTATCTTTCATTAAAAATTCGAGATCCCTCTTCTCCTTTGTGGTAAACTTGTCTTGACGTTTCAGGTCACAACACTATCCCCATACAATCCAGAAGGTCACAACTTATAACCCGGGATCTTAATGAAAAGGAGATCTTATGAAAGTCGTACTGCATATTGACTCCGACAAGGAGAGGCGCCTGCGCCTGACGCTCAACAACATGACAAACCTTTTGGCTGCCATGGAGGGACGACCCGTTGGAGCAGCTATTGTTGTGAACGGGCCCGGGGCTCAGCTGGTGACGGCGAGTATGGATATGGGGCTCTCGGAGATGGTGGACTCACTGGCAGCCGAGGGCATTGATTTTTATGTCTGCAACAACTCACTGATTCAATATAACATTGAAAGAGACGTGCTGCATCCGGCTTTTCATGTGACACGGGCCGGGATTCTCAAGCTGGTTGAGCTGCAAAGGGACGGGTACGCCTACGTGAAGCCCTGATGGCTTTGGTTGGCCGTTCGATTGGGATCCGTTGCGTTATATGGGCACTGTGAGTCGCTGAGCGATCGGCGGGTAGCTGCCATTGGTTGGCATGTGTTGCGGGGTTTACAGAAGAAAGTCAACATAGTGTATACAAACAAAAATACCCTGGGTCGCAAGCGGCTCAGGGTATGTTGTCATAGGGCCTTTACAGGGATCACATTGTTGAAAAATATGATGTATACAAAGTAACTACTTGAGGTCTCTGAGA
Source organism: Desulfolunaceae bacterium (assembly GCA_942491485.1). Taxonomy (GTDB): domain Bacteria; phylum Desulfobacterota; class Desulfobacteria; order Desulfobacterales; family Desulfolunaceae; genus Desulfoluna. Next base: position 113,961 of record CALOAX010000004.1, read on the forward strand.
AGCCGTTTCAAAAGGACCCGCTCCTCCAGGCTCAGGCTGGCAAGGGTCTCGTCATTGGCATCGGCCCTGACCTGAAACAGGTCGTCAACGAGGCTGGTATTGGCCTGATCGGTGAGGAAGATACGCTGAACCCTGCGATCGTTTTCATCGCTTTTCTTGATGATCCATCCACCATCCATCAAACGGTCGAGGACCCCTGAAATGGTGGCGTTGTCGAGGACCAGACGATTGCCTATTTCACTGGCGGTCATGCCGTTTTCTTCATAGATGGCGCCGAGAACAAGTCCCTGAACCGTGGTGAGTCCGAAGGCTTTCATGCGTTTTTTAAGGTTCTTCTGGGCCTTTTGGTTTGCTTTGGCAAGAAGAAAGACGATGCAATCAGTGTATGTAATTCGAGTTGTCATGTGGGTGTCCGTTGGTCGGGTGCTGGGAACTCTCCAAGAACCGGTGCCACGAGCGCTTGCCTGTTATCCTGATCGGAGAGGTCGGCGCGACTCAGCCATTGATGCACAGAAACGCGATGTTGGCTTATTGAAGAATCCTCAAGATTAATTTGTGCGCAAAGTATCCTGAGGCTCAGTGCCTGTCAAGGGAAATGTGGGGCAAAAGGGATGGTGCACAAGGGGTTAAGTCACGCTGGGTTGTTAGAAGAGAGTCATGATGGAGGGGCCCTGCCATACCCCCTTCAAGGTGGCATGTTGCGTCATTTGCGCCAAAACTGAAGGCGTGGTCAGGAAAAAAAGGCACACCATGAAACCCATGGCGTGCCTTTGTACGTGTTCAAGCGTGTTCTTTTAGAAGGTGTAGGTGATGGTGCTGCCGATGTTGAGGACAGTGCCGTCGGCAACCAGGCTGACAGGGGCTCCCCCGTAGCTCGGGTTGAGGGCACCGCTCTCCCCGTCGATGTTGCGCTGGCCCGGAATGTTGGCGTAGCTGGCCGCGATATCGATGGTGAAGGCACCGAAGGTGAACCCGGCCCCCAGGGCAAAGGTGTGCTTGTCGCCGTCAGGCCAGATGAAGTCAAGGCTTTCATCGGGGACAGGGGTGGGGTCCCAGGTGTACCCGCCGCGGAGGGTGACGGTGGGGTTGACGGTCCACTCCATGCCGAGGCTGTACTTGGTGGTGTCTTCCCAGTTGCGCTGGATAATCATGGGCTCGGTTACCCCATTGAGGTAATGGACATACTGGCTTTGGGTTTCGTTGATGCCCCATCGCGTCCACACGGCGTCGGCTTCCACCAGCAGGTTTTTTGATGCACCGAACCGATAGGCCACTCCGCCCTGGATCTGCTCCGGGTGATCATAGTCAAGGGTAACGTCGGCCATCTTGGTTCCAGCGACCTTAAGGTCCCCTTCAAAATCTGCCTGGGTTCGGCTTCGGTACGTAAGGCCCATGGAGAGGCGGTCTGTGGCCTGGTAAAGGGTTCCGATGTTGAAGGAGACGTTGAAGTCGTCGGTGAGTTCTGCCTCAAACGGGACTCCGTGTTGAATATGGATAAAATCAGCCCCGGTTTCGGAGCGACCGAGGGAGATCCCGGCTCCCACGGCGAGTTTGTTGTTTACCTTGTAGGACAGGGCAGGGGTGATGGCCACGCGTTGGTAGTAGGCTTCGTAGTTGTTGTAGGCCCCGGGGTTTTTTGCAGGGTCCTTGTCCCATTCGACATGCATGCCCCAGGGCGCGTAGAGGGAGATACCCGCAGAGAATTTGTCGTTGATGGGCATGGCGAAGCCTGCGTGGGGAACCACGAGGGTTCCGGTGGTGTCTGAGAAGTCCACATTGTTGATCGGGGTGCCGGCAACGGAGTAGTCGTCGATCTTAATGTCGGGGGTGGTGGTCAGAACCCCTGCAGCCACGGTGGGGGTTTCGGCAAGGGAGAGGCCGGCCGGGTTGTAGTAGGGGGCAAAGACCGGCGAGGGGGAAGCGCTGACAGCGCCTCCCATGGAGGTGGCTCTTGCGCCGATGCCGTAAGTGTCAACCATGCCGGACCATGCCGGGGTGACGGAAGAGAGGGTAAAGAGTGCGGTAAGAATGGACAGGGCTCGTTTCATGGATCCTCGACGTTCAATATGGTTATCGCATTGGGCCGGGGCATTCCCGGCTGGTTTGTTTTTTAAGCAATCTCGACGTTGATGGCGCGTCGGGATTGTTCGCGTAAGCATGCCAGAGCCCCGTGGAAAGACAATATGGAAAGAATATGGGGTTTATATCAGGCTAAACCATATATTTTAGAATGGGTGTTTCACAATATTGCCTCTTACAAAAGGGTCTTAGCTTGGGTGGTGGGATGATAGATGAATGTTGGTTCCTGAACGGGGTTCGGGTGTGGGGAAGGAACATTTGATACCCCTGACAGCCGGGGATGGCGATGCTGGTTGTACCACCGAAGCCGTTGTCCACGGGCGAAGCCCGTTAGCGAATGTGATCTCCCCGAGGAACGAGGGGGGAGAGCATTCGCGAACCTGGGGTGCAGGGGCTCAGCCCTTGCTATCGGGTGAGGGAGAGAAGCTGGGTGCGCAGGTTGGCGCCGCTGTTGTTGAGGCCGAGTTTTTTTCGGATGTTGTTGCGATGGAAATCGATGGTCCCTTTGGAGAGGTGGAGCATGGTGGCCATCTCTTTGGAGGTGTGTCCCTGCCGGATGAGTTCGGCCACTTTCAGTTCCATGGGGGTGAGGTTGATAAAGGGAGAGGCCAGCCGCTTCGTAAAGGGGGATACGATGTCCGCCAGGCTTCCCATGGCTGCATCAAGGTGTTTTTTCTGGGCCGGGGCCAGAGGTTGCTCGGCCACCTTCTCAAGGGAGGGGAGCACCAGGTGGCGGAGGGTGGCGGTCATGTTTTCGCCCAGTTCTTCCCGGTCCTTTTCACGTTGTGTGAGAAGGGCCTTCAGGGCAGCCTGGCTCTCTTCTAAGCGGCTCACTTTCTCTTCCACTTCCGCCTTTCGGCGTTCCAGGGCTTTTTCCATGCGCACCTGGCGGGTGACATCCAGAAAGGTCCCGGCTATGGTCAGGACGTGGCCGTCGGGTGTTTTTTCCACGGCCTTGCCGCGTGTGCTCATCCAGAGCCAGGTTCCGTCGCGTCCTTTGAGGCGATGGCGTACGTGTACGGCGTCGGTCTCCCCTTTGAGGTGGAGGGTGAAGGCACCGGAGACCATGGGGCGTTCTGACGGGTGCAGGCGTTCCAGGAACTCTTTCTGGTGCATGGACTCCCCACTCTCCACGCCGAACCGTTTTCCCCAGCCACGTTCCAGGGTGACCTCTTTTTCATCCACACGCCAGTACCACACGCCGAGTTCGGCCCCTTCAAGGGCCATGGTGAGGTTCTCTTCCCGGTTTTTAAGCTCCTCTTCCCGTTTTTTTCGTTCGGTGATGTCCACGGCAATGCCGTGGAGCCTGACAGGGACATCGTTTTCTTTGATGAGCCGGGCACGGGAGGAGACCCAGATGTGTGAGCCGTCCTTGCGTCGGACCCGAAACTCCAGGGCTTCGGTGAATCCGGTTCGTTTTTCCGGGTTACCGAGGATGCCCACGGCATTGGCTTTCTGGTCTTCACGGATCAGCTCGAAGAAATTGAGGGCGGCCAGTTCGTGGCGCTGGTATCCCAGCATCATGAGGGCCGTGTCGTTGGCGTCGATGAAGTTGCCCGATAAATCGATGATGTAGGCGGCATCCAGGGCCTTTTCCAGGAGGCCCATAAACCGGTCGTTGAGCTCCAGCTCGCGGATGCGGCGAGTGAGTTTGTCGATGGTGGATTTTGCGTCGGACATGGATGGCTCCTGGAAGAAACGGTGGTTTGTAACTATTCAGCTCACTACTGCCCCCGGCGGCCCTGCCGGGGGCTAAACTTTTGAAAAGTTTAATAAACAGGTTATAAGGAACGAGGGGCAATGCACAACCGATACCTGCTTTCAAGCATGGATCCGCAGTCATTTGATCCGCCAACACGACCATGAAACGCATCATAAAGGCTTACCTGACACGTCAGGACACCCGGACAGCCGGGGAAGATGACATTGAGGCGCTGTCGTTACACAACCATGAAACAGGTCTCTTCTCAAGAACGGTCGCAGTACCTTACCCTCCACGCGAATGCCTCAAAAGCGATTGCATCACAGCGCCCTCCACGCATTCGCCATAGGGTTTCAAGGTGCCCCCACCTTGGCCACCGGAACAACTCCGTTTTGAACCCTTGAACCGGGGAAATGACGCTACCCCTCCTCAGCTGAGATGTCAATTGAAGGGAGTTGTTTTTAAGGGGCGTTTTCTATACAATGCCTCAACAGGCAGGGAACGAAATTGCACCAGGGCACCTTGTCCCCGAGGTGCGTGGTGAAGGCTCAGGATACCTGCCGGTAAAGGATCGGTCTTAAGACCTTTTGCTCACAAGAGAACCCGTCCTGCTGGCCCTTCCGGTCGTATTACGTCAGCAATCATAAAAGAAAGAAGAGAGACTCTCACCGGGTGCCGGATCAGGCGAAGGTACATCCGCCATAAACCGTGTGCCCCGTGCTGTCCCATGATCCGTTTTATCAGTGATGCGGTCGGCAGCTGTCGGGTGGAGTACCGTTTTTTGCGCACCTTAATGTATCCCGACAGAGGTCTGTATACTTTGAAGAAATGGAACCGCTGGGTAAAAATATACGGCAAGACGGCTCTTTTGATCGCCGCTCTTTTTGCCCTTTTTGCCTATGGATATAAAAATCTCAGCTACAACTGGCAGTGGTACAGGGTGTGGCCTTACCTGGTCTCTGTGACGGATGAAGGCATCCATGCAGGCCTTCTCTTGAAAGGGATGCTGGTGACCCTGAAAATTTCGGGAATCAGCCTTCTTTTTACCATGGTCATCGGTTTTTCAACGGCGTTGATGCGCCTCTCTTCATCGCCGGTTTTAAACGCCCTTGTGGTGGGCTACGTCGAGACAATTCGCAATACCCCGCTTTTGATCCAGCTTTTTGTGATCTATTTCGTGATTTCGCCCGTCATTGACCTTTCGGCCTTTGCCTCTGCTGTGACGGCCCTTTCTCTTTTTGAAGGGGCCTATGCTTCGGAAATCATTCGATCCGGCATCGTGGCCGTGGACAAAGGGCAGTGGGAAGCCTCCTTCAGCCTGGGCATGACCTCCTGGGACACATTCATGGACGTGGTATTTCCCCAGGCCCTGAGGCAGATGCTACCCATGCTGGCTGGGCAGGGGGTTTCTCTGATCAAAGACTCGGCCCTGGTGAGCACCATCTCCATTTTTGATCTCACCATGCAGGGCCAGAGCATCGTGGCCGATACCTTTTTGACCTTTGAAATCTGGTTCACCGTGGCTTTTTGTTACCTGATTCTGACGGCGAGCCTTTCCGCCTGCATTGCCCGGTGGGAGAGGCGGGTTGCTTTCAGGGGGTAGAAACCAGGCCATAGGTTATAGGGTATAGGGTATAGACACGTGACCTGAGTCAGCAGGTGACGGCGGTTGGTCCATTTTTTGAAAGAACGGGCCACCGGAGTTATTCCGATCAAAGTCAGATGCTTTCAGTCTGTGTAAAATCACGAAGAACACGAAGTGCTCTTTGGGCTATATGAAGGTCGTTGAATCAATTAATCCGACCTTCACGGGCGTAGCCCGTCAGGGAATGTGATGAGCCCGAGGAACGAAGGCGAGGGAGCATTTCCGAACCTGGGGTCCAGGGGATTCTCCCCTGGCCGCCGGCATGTTGTACAAAAAATAAACCCAAACGATGGAGACAATCATGAAGCGATGGCTGGCTGGACTGATGATGGTTCTGATGCTCGCATGCAGCGGGCAACTCTGGGCAGAAGAGAGCGTAATCGAGTCGATTCAGAAAAAGGGAGTGATCCGGGTGGGGATGTCCACCTTCGTTCCCTGGGCCATGCGCGATAAAACCGGTGAACTTATCGGCTTTGAGATCGATGTGGCAAGAGAGCTTGCCAAAGACATGGGCGTGAAGGTGGAGTTTGTTCCCACCAACTGGTCCGGCATTATTCCGGCGCTTCTCACCGGTAAGTTCGATGTGATCATCGGTGGCATGGGGATCACTCCCAAGCGAAACCTCAAGGTCAACTTCTCTGACCCGTATGATTTTACGGGCATGTCCCTGGTGGCCCACAAGAAGAAGGCTGACGGTTTCTCTTCCCTTGCTGATTTTGATAAAAAGAGTGTGACCATCGCCGTTCGCATCGGCACCACCGCCGAGATGGCCGCGAAAAAGTTTATTCCCAATGCCACCTTCAAGCTCTTCGAAAACGAGAGCCAGGCCCTTCAGGAGCTCTACCTCGGTCGCGTCCATGCTGTGGTGGCGTCGGCCCCCCTGCCGGCATTTCAGGCCCTTAAGTTTCCGGAGAAACTTTTTATCCCCATGAACGAGCCCTTTACCCAGGAGCCCATCGGGTTTGCCGTGAAAAAAGGCGACTTTGATGCCCTCAACTACTTCAACAACTGGATTCGCGTGAAGCAGGCCGATGGCTTCCTCGCCGAAACCAAACACCACTGGTTCGAAACGAGGGACTGGGCAGATCAGGTGAAGTAGCCAGGGGCTGATCAACGTGATTCAGATGGCTCGGGGAAAAGCGTGCCTCCGGCGGCAAGGTGTGCCACCTTGAAAGCAGGTTGCGGATGCACTTTGCCCCTCGTTCCTCGGGTCAAATCACATCCGCATTTAAAGCAGAAATCATTCAAGGACAATTTTTAAGATCTGTTTGTTAAACTTTTTTAAAGTTTAGCCCCCGGCAGGGCCGCCGGAGGCACAAGCCGAATAGTTCCATTCATGATGAAGCCTGAATTGCCTATCGGCGGTCCAATAGTCTAAGCACTCGTGACGCACGGTGCCTACCCTAAATTCATTGAGCGCGAATGCGGATGCGATGAGCCCTGAGTGGCGACACACGCAGCGCATTTGCAATCCTGGGGTCCAGGGGATCATCCCCTGGCCGCCGGAGGCCTGTTTTAAGATATTATGATGCATCCCGAAAACAAGAGATATCGATTTGGTGTGGTGGACGGCGTGGCCCTTATTGTGGTGGGGACGCTTCTGGTGTGGTTTTTCCAGCGGGTGGGGGATGTGCTGGACTACCGATGGGAGTGGACGACAATCCCGTCGTATATCCTCAGGCAGACCGAATCGGGCAGCTGGGTACCGAATCTTCTGTTAAAGGGTTTTTTCACCACCGTAAAGCTCAGCTTCTGGGCGACCCTTCTTGCTTCCATTATCGGGGTGGTGTTCGGTGCGATGCGGGCCCATGGCTCACCGGGACAGAAGTTTCTCGGCTGGTTCTACGTGGAGACCCTTCGGAACATCCCTTCCCTTGTGTTGGTGTTTCTTTTCTATTTTTTTATCAGCAGCCAGTTTCTCGACCTGTTGGGGATCGATGGGTGGCTTCGGGCCCGTTCAGAAACCACGCAAGGGGTGGTGGCCTTTCTCTTTGCCGGAGAGGCGCACATCAACGCCTTTTTCTCTGCCGTGATTACCCTGGCCATTTACGAAGCCGCCTACGTCACAGAAATCGTTCGCGGCGGCCTGATTTCAGTCTCCCACGGCCAGTGGGAGGCGGCACGGGCCACAGGCCTCACCGACATCCAGGTGTTCATCCACGTTATCCTTCCCCAGGCCCTTCGGAAAATCCTGTCACCCCTTGCCGGTCAGTTTATCTCCACCATCAAGGACTCGGCCATCATGAGCGTCATTTCCATCCAGGAACTCACCTTCCAGGGCATGGAGATCATGTCCGCTACCTTTCTCACCTTCGAAGTCTGGCTCACCGTCACCTTTCTCTACTTTATCCTCACCTTCAGCCTCTCACGCGCCGTGGCTGTTCTGGATCGTCGGGTGAATCCGATGTCCGCAAGACGGTAGGGGCTCAACGTGTGCCTCCGGCGGTCCTGCCGGGGGCCAAGGTGAGGGCACCTTGAAACCCTATGGCGAATGCATGGAGGTCGCCGTGATGCAACCTCTTTCGAGGCATTCGCGTGGAGGGTAAGGCCGTGCCAACGTTCTTGAGAAGAACCCTGTTTCATTGTTTCGTAACAACAGATCCCCAATTTCGTCTTCCCCGGCTCTCCGGGTGGCCTTACGTGTCAGATAAGCTTTTATGGTGAGTTTTATGGTCGGGTCGGCAGATAGAGTGACCGGGGATCCATGGTTGCAAGATGAGATCGGTTGGCGCTTCTTTTGACGATTGACTTTCACCGGAATAACTCCGGAGGCCCTTCCGGGGACCACGTTTTTTGAAACGTGTGATAAACAGGTTTGCCCCGAGGAACGAGGGGCAACGTTCATCCGCAACCCGCTTTCAACGTTCCATATCGTAGTGCTTATGTTGCTGGTTACATCGACGTGTATCATTTAATCTTTTCGAGGCGCTAAGCTCCCAGCAAGGGTGGCGAAGCCTTTTTGGCAAAACACACTGCAAGCGGGTTGCCATTGCGATTTACCTCTCGCTTTTCGGGGTAAGTTGCAATGGCCTCCCCAGCCTTTATCGTTTAAGACAAGCGTCGTAACGCTGTGGCCGTGGCGGGGTATCCCCAGAACAATATTCCATTGAGACTCAAGAACGGGCGTTGTTTTAACATCCCACTTAACCCATTGAGTACGTGGCAGCCCCTGCAGGCCCATATATGTGGAATCGGGCGTAGCCCGCAGCAAATGTGACAGGCCTGAGGAACGAAGGCCAGGAGCATTTGCGCACCTGGGGTGCAGGGGCTCAGCCCCTGCCCGCCGGAGGCGTTCCTACTCTATCTCCGCCTGTCGGATCTGCCTTAGGGCCTGCCTGATGCGTTCTTCGTTTTCCACGAGGGCGAGACGCAGGTAGCCTTCCCCCTCCTTGCTGAACCCGGCACCCGGGGCCACGGCCACGTTGGCCTTTTCCATGAGTTCCATGGCAAAGGCCATGGAGTCGTTGCTGTTTTTGAAGCGGTCGGGGATTTTTACCCAGACGAACATGCCAGCTTTTGGGGGATCCACCTCCCAGTCCATTCTCTCCAGCACCTCACACATGGTGTCCCGCCTTTTTTTGTACACCTCCACCTGCTCGGTGATGTTGTCTTCGCACTCCCGAAGGGCCACAATCCCTGCCGCCTGAATGGCGGTGAAGATGCCGTAGTCGTAGTAGCCTTTGATCTTTTCAAGGCCTTTGATCATGTCGGGGTTGCCCACGCAGTAGCCCATGCGCCATCCGGCCATGTTGTAGGACTTGGAGAAGGACCCGAACTCCACGGCCACGTCCTTTGCGTCGGGGACTTCGAAGATGCTCGGGGCTTTGTAGCCGTCGTAGGTGATGCGTGAATAGGCAAAATCCTGGATCACCATGAACCGGTACTTCTTGGCGAGTTTTACCACCTCTTTGAAGAAGTCAACGGTTGTCACCTGGCCCGTGGGGTTATGGGGGTAGTTGAGCATCAGCATCTTGGGGGTCGGGTACATGGATTCACAGAGGTCGGCGATCTGCTTGAGCATCATCTCATCGGAGGACATGGGGAAGCGCATGACGTTGGCTCCGGCGATGATGGCAGCATAGATGTGGATGGGAAAGGCAGGGGTGGGAACCATCACGGTGTCACCCGGCCCCACAAGGGCCAGGCTGAGGTGGGAGACTCCCTCCTTGGAGCCGATGGTGGTGATCACCTCGGACTGCGGGTCGAGGGTTACCCCGTAGTCCCTGTCGTACATCAGGGCCAGCTCCTGCTTCAGGTGTTTTATTCCGCCGGCCACGGGATAGCGGTGGCTCTTTGGGTCGTTGGCCACCTTGCAGAGCATCTCCGTCACCTTGTCTGGTGCGGGGTCCACGGGGTTGCCCATGCCGAGGTCAATGACATCAAGGCCTTTTCTGCGCTTTTCCATCTTCATTTTGTTGATCATGCCGAACAGGTAGGGGGGCAGGTGTCCCATTCTCTCTGAATATCTGACGACGTTTTTTTCACTCATGACAAGCCTCCAAAAGGGGTTGGGTAAGAAGGCTTCCGGGTTGGGTGTATGCGAGGTGGGTGCCCCGGTGACACCCCGGGGCAAAAAAAAAGCCATGGGGTGTCTTCGTCAACCCATGGCGTTCTTACTGCAGTCTATATACGAATCTTAGAAGGCAGCGAGACGGCAATGGGTTGACCCCATGGCCGCTGCCGCTGCCAATATGTGGCAAGCGTGGTTCATCTGGTATCCTTTAAAGATATTTTTCATCATTTTGTACGTGGATTGACGTTTTCTGTCAATTGGAAAAAAGGGCAGGGGAGTGCCTCCGGCGGCAAGGTGAGCCACCTTGAAAGCAGATTGCGGATGCGTTTTGCCCCTCGTTCCTCGGGACAAATCACATCCGCCATTAATTTGCGCACTGACTAAGGAATGGCAGCTGGGGAAGACGAAAACGAGGGCACAGACTGAAATCGGCCTCTTCTCAAGAACAGTGGCATTGCCTCACCCTCCGAACGAATGCTCCGAAAATGCCTGCAATACGATGACCTTCACGCATTCGCCATCGGGTTTCAAGGTGCCCCCACCTTGGCCGCCGGAGGCTTGCTTTTTTTAGGCCCTGCTTAAAGTTCCTGGTGGTGAAAGTCCCATACAATCAAAAGCCCTCCGGCGGTGCCTGAGACAGTGACTTTGTCGAGGGTTGCCTGGATATCGACGCGGGTGTGTCGGCGTTTCATCAGGTAGCTCCGGATAAATTTCTGAGATTTAACCGGCAGGTCGGAAAAGTTATCCAGAAGGTCTTGGGGGACTTCGATGGAGCCGGGGATGTACTTCGCATCGTCTGAGAGCCCCCAGGGCCTGGGGCTGACCCGAAGGGTCTCTTTGGTATGAAGCTTCAGGGTGATGGATTCGCTGGGGCTTAAGTGAACCACAAGGTCGACGGGTGTGTTGTAGGCGCTGAAGTTGGTGAGCTCGGCGGCCCAGTCGTTTTTGTTGATGATCCGGTACCAGGGGAGGCCGGTGGAAAGGGAGGCAAGGTTTGCCATGTTTTTGGCGTAGTAGCGGTCGTCTCGCTCTCCCAGGGTCAGGGCGGTGCAGTCTATGTCGCGGTTGTCGATGGGGTTCCTGAGTAAGGTGAGCCCCGTCTTATGAAAAACCCATTGAGATCCGTTTTCAACCTCGGTGACATCTTTTTCGTAGTACCCGGTGTTTCCGGCTTCATCTCGCCCTTCCACGCGCATGGTCCGGTTGACACAGTTTCGCCCGATCTTGTGGATGCTGATGCGATCGGTGATATCTCCCGATATCTTCGGGTGCTTGATCCAGGCCGATGGGATCTGAATGGCGGGAATCAGCTTGTCGCTCTGGTCTTCCCATGAGGAGGGGAAAATAAAATCAGCGCCACCGATGTCAAAGTCATAGAACCTTGTGTACATGTCCCCGTACTTGTTGATGAGAAAGAGGAAGGATCCGCTGGTGCTCATGTTGACCGCCTGAAACGCACCTCGTTCCGGGCCACAGATGCCGTAGCTGTAGTCGATGGGAAGCCAGGGGTCAATGTAGATGAGGTCCTGCCCGTTGGCCCCGAGGACCCAGATGTGAGAGCATTTGCCGGCCCCCACTTCAAACAGATGCCCCGCAGGGTCTGTCCAGTAGCCGTCTTCCCGCCGTGAGACCACGGAGAAATCCCAGGCGGTGATGTCCTCCTTGAGTTTCATGCCGGGCCCTTTCCAGAAGGGAATTCCCCACTCCACCTGCCAGGTAAAATCCGAAATCTCATCCAGCCCGTTCCACATGGTGTAGATCTGGCGCGCGCTGTTCAGGGCGATGATGTGTTCATCATCCATAGCAAGTTCGGTGACATCACCGGCCAGTCCCTCCGGAAGGTCGAGGATGGTCCACCCGACCGATTCGTCCTGAGGGAGACTTTCCTTTATCAGGATCTCTCTGTTTTCAATTTTTACAGCATACCTGCTGTTGAATGACATCTGGTTTCCACGAAGATAGATCGTGGCATCTGGGGCTTCGGCCATGAGGGTGGCTGAAAAGATGAGTGAAAGAAACAGAAAGGCCGTTAAAAACATCGAGGTTTTTTTCATCGCACGCCTCCCGCGGGGTAGGAATATGTTTAGTAACATGGAAATAAAGAGGGTTGGGTAAGAAGTCAATTTGCTGTGCCCTGTATTGCCTGTGAGTATAATGAATGGGTGGGGTAAGGGCAATTATTAAATGAACATATGCTCTATATGTTCATTGTTTGGGGGTGGGAGTCCCTTACGGGGTTGCTACTATTGAGCCTTATGTGGCTTTCTGCGGCCCTGCACGAGCCCGGTTTTAAGTCCCCAACCCGGATCTCCGGGAAGGAGGAAAACCAAATAGAGCTTATTTGCGTGGGGCCTTATCCATATGTCACGCGATTTCTGCCTTCTGCCTTCGGCCTTGCTTTGGTAGAGGAGGGTGTCTGCTCGCTTGACGAGGCTCTCCATGCTGTCTCCTTTCAGAACAAGGGTGGCTCCCATGGAGATGGTGACGTGGAGTTTTTTATCATTATGGATGATGTAGGCATGTTCAATGAGCATCCTGATGCGGTCCCCCAGTTTTGCATGGGCTTCCCGGGGGATGTTTCGGATGACGCCGATGAACTCTTCCCCACCCCATCGTCCGTAAAGATCAAAGGCGCGCGAGTTTGCCGTGAAGGTTTCTGCGACGAATTTGAGGACAAGGTCTCCTATGTCATGGCCGTAGGTGTCGTTGAATTTTTTAAAATGGTCGATGTCCATGAGGAGAATACCGAAGGGGGTGCCGTACCGATAGAACTCCTCTAAGCGCCCTTTGAGTTCCCGTTCGACACAGGCCCGGTTGGCCAGTTGCGTGAGGTGGTCTAAAAGTGCGAGCTTCTCCAGCTCCTTAATTCTCAGTACATTTGCGTCTTTGTTGCTGATATCGGTGAAAAGCTCGATGCCGCCAACCACCTGTCCGTGGATATCGGTGAGGGGGGTGACACGAACGGACACGGGGACCCTTTGGCCGTTTTTGTGGTGAAGGTAGAGTTCCGTTTCACGCATGACGCCATCGTCCATTGTCGATGCAAGGGGGCACATGCCGGTGCAGAGGCTGTTCCCCTCACCGTCGATGTGGGTCAGGATATTTTCCGAGCACGAATGGCCCATCACTTCGACGGCGGAAAAGCCGGTGATGCGTTCTGCTGCTTTGTTCCAGTATGTGATGACCCTGTTCTTGTCCACGATGTAGAGACCGTCGTGGATGTTGTCGATGATTTTGGCAAAGGCGTTGTGCTGAATATCCATGGGGCTCTCCTTTCCTGTATGGGGGAATGGCTTCACAGAGGTGAACGTTGGGTGCCAGGGGCCCAGGCAAACGACAAGGGAGGGCATCATTTAGCGAACGTCTGGACATTGCATTTATTCATCGATGTCGCGGTTGATGATGTCGGCGAAGTGGGTCGCAAACTCACGCTGGGACACCCCCTGAACGATGACGACCTTTCGGGATCCGGAGTTTACAACATACGTTTTTCCGCACTGATTGTTCTCTTCCGTTTCCAGGATGCTCACATCCAGGTAGGCGTTGTGAGATTGATATGTGTTCAGTCCGTCGGCCATGATCAGGGTGGCAAGGGGGTCGAAGATCGGCACGGGTATCCCCTCCTGATGGCTTCCGGTTTTTTTTTGGAAGATGCGTTTTGCCAGGGTGGCGATGGGGTCCGTGGCTGTAATGGTGTCGATGTAGTCGGGGCTCATGACCACATAGTTGCAGGCATCCAGCGGCACCAGGGTGAGGGGAACCTTGGAGGCGAAGATGTTTTTTGCGGCCAGGGGGTCCACAAAGACATTCCACTCCGCAGCAACGTTTGAGCTGTATACCGGCCCCTGATCCCACCCGGGCTGAGCGTTATTCAAAAGCGCCACATTGCCGTCAACATAGACGGCACCAGCCATGGCGACAATCTCTGCTATCCTGTCCAGGTGTGCGGACGGGCAGAGTTCCAGCAGTTTGGCGAGGTTGGTGAACCCGCCCAGGGAGAGAAGGGTTATCTTCTCACCGTTGCTGTTCAGCGTCTCGGCCATGAATTGCCATGCAGGGCGTGTGTCCACCTCCATGGTGGTGTCGGGGGTCAGGGATCCAAGGAGCCCCATGATATCGTTGTTGTCGTTTTTAAAGGCTTGTGGAAACACATGATTGAATTTCAAGGGGGTGCTCGCCCCTTCACACACCGTGGCCTGTGTTTGATGGCCCAACTCCATCAGGGTTTTGGCGATGATCGTTCCCCACCGAAGATCTGTCTCCCCGCACCCCGTGACAGTGACTCCGATGATCTCAATGCCGGGGTGTTTGATCAGATAGAGAAGGGAGAGGATGTCGTCCCACCCCATGTCCGTGTCCACAATCACTTTTTTTTTGATGTTGTTCATCGTTGTCCCTTTGTCTGTGGGCATGGCCGGTGTGGCTCGATTGGCGGGGCATGAGGTTTGGTGTTGCGCGGGGTATGGAGTTGTATTGGTTTGATATTTAGGCAGATTAACATGACGGTTGGCCGAGGGCAAGATGAAGGGAGGGGTCGAACTGTGCAAACGTTTGAAACACGTGATGGTTTCCTGTTAAGACCAATTCCAGTGGGTTGGAAGGCTGTGGGGTACTTGTTGTCCTTGATCTATCGATCACGTATCTCCATTTGCCGTTCAGCCAACGGGGCGAAGCGCATTCGCAACCTGCTTTCAAGGCAGCACACCTTGCCGCCGGAGTTATTCCGGCTAAAGTCAACCGTCAAAACGAATGCCGAGAGGTGACGACTTGCACACATGGATTTCCGGTCATTCGCCGTTCAAAGAGTGTGGGTTTACAACGCTTAAGCCCTTTCTATACGTCAGGTTCCCCTGACAGCCGGGAAAGACGAAACCCATGAAATACCGAGATTCACGGGCGTAGCCCGTCAGCGTATGTGACGAGCCCGAGGAACGAGGGTTAAGAGCATTCGCAACACGCTTTCAAGGTGGCACACCTTGCCGCCGGAGGCACACGTTGACCATAGATGCGATGAACAGTGCCCCTTCTTTGTTACAGGGCAGCAAGGATGGCTACGCAGCTCTCAATGCATGCCCGACAATATCGGTCACCGCGTGAACAACATCCATCACATCTTCATCGGTTAGGCGGGCAGAAAGAGGAAGGGAGACGGTTCGTTCAGAAACCCATTCAGCGTTTGGAAGGTCGCCTTGGCGGGTTCCGAGGGTTTTCCTGTAAAATGGCTGGAGGTGCAGGGCCAGGTAATGGACCCCAACGCCGATGTTGCGGCGAGTCATTTCCCGTAAAAAATGATCCCGGCTGATGCCGACCCTGCTTTGATCCACAAGAAGGGTATAAAGATGCCTCGCATGCCGCATCCCTGGATCAATTGTGGCTGGAGTGGATACCGGAAGCCCCTTAAATGCCTTGTTGTACATGTCCCAAATCTGGCAGCGCCGTTCATGATAGGTGTCAATCCGAGGCAGCTGCTGAATTCCCATGGCGGCCTGAATGTCCATCATGTTGTATTTGAATCCACTGCAGAGCACTTCATAGTGCTTGTACCCATCGTCACCAAATCGTTTCCAAGCATCCCGGCTCATACCGTGGAGAGCAAATATTTTTAAGGTGTTGGCATACGATGCGTTGTTGGTGATGACCATGCCCCCCTCGCCCGTGACGATGTTTTTCGTGACGTAGAAACTGAAACAGGCGAGGTCGCCGTAGGTCCCGGCTTTTTTGCCGTTGTATTCTGTTTCAATGGCATGGGCACAGTCTTCAATGACCTTGAGGTTGTGCCGCCTGGCAATGGACATGATGGCGTCCATGTCACACATGCGGCCGGCAAAGTGGACCGGTACGATGGCTTTGGTCTTTGTTGTTATCTTTCGTGCCACATCGTCGGGATCCAGGGTCATGGTGGATCGATGGCAGTCGGCGAAGACCGGGGTCCCCCCTGCATGAAAGACGGCGTTGGCTGTGGCGGCAAAGGTCATGGACGGGACAATCACTTCGTCGCCCTCTTCGATTCCGATGGCAATAAGCGAGAGGTGAAGGGCTGCCGTGCACGAGTTCACGGCAATGGCATGCGAGACGCCTTTGTATTCCCGGAACATCTCTTCAAACCGATGGGTTTTGGGGCCGGTGCCGATCCACCCGGAGGTCATGGAGGCAATAACTTCATCAATTTCGGGTTGTTCAATTTTGGGGGCACCAAAGACTAAAAAATCATGACGCATGTTTTTATTCCTGTGACTGCTTTGTTGACGAAACACACTCGTATCTGTTCAGCTTGCGGCTCTGGCGGGGGGCTAAACTTTTAAAAAGTTTTACAAACAGGTCTTAAAATAATCTTTCAACGAATTCGAAAAACCTGCTTTCAAGGTGTTTTTGCCTAATGTGGCTTCGCCACCCTTGCCGCCGGAGGCAGGCTTTTGCCCTGAACTTTAACCATAGAAGGCAGATTTTTGAGAGCTGAACAGTTACACACACTCGGCATAAATAGATTCGATTTTGAGGATTTGTTTGTGCCAGTCGTGGTTCATTTCCACGTGTTTGCGGCTGGATTCACTGAAGGCAGAGAGCTGCTCGGGGTGATCAATCAACGACTCAAGGTGGCTCGTTAACGCGGTCACATCCCCTTCCGGTGCCAGCAGGCCAACGAGCCCGTGCGGTGCAATGGTCGGGATGTCCGCATGGACACTTGAGACCACGGGAAGCCCGGAGGCCAGGGCATCGAGCAGGACCACAGGGGCCCCCCCTTCCGTATCTCCGTCGGAGGCGGTCACGCTTGGGTGAAGGAAGACATGGGCGCGGTGCATCTGGTCGATGAGAGCGTCGTAGGGCATTCCCGGGATGAGGGTCACATGACGATGAAGCCTGAGCTCGGTTACCGCCTTTTCGATGCTTGCCTTCTCTTCCCCGGAACCGATAACGGTAAAGTGCACATCCATCCCTTTTTGAACAAGTCGGGCCACAGCTGCCAGGGCGTATAGGTGCCCTTTTTTTTCTGCAAGACCTGCCGCCATTAATATTTCAAAGGTCTCTCCTGGGCTCCATGTTCGTCTCTTGAATGGAATCTGGTTCGGGTAGATGCCAAAATGCACCACCCGAATTTTGTCTTCAGGGCACCCCAGTTTCATCAGGGCCGTTGCAGCCGAAGGCCCTTCCACGATAAACCGGTGACCTTTTTCAAACAGAAGCAGATAGCGCCTTTTGTGCTTTTTTTTCCGAGCCAGGCTGCTTAAGTCCCTGCCGTAAAACGAGGTGACCAAAGGGGTGTTTGTATCCAGTGCCGTTTTAAGGAATCGGTAGCTGAAATTGCCGAAATGTCCATGGAGCACATCAATTTCATGCTGCTTAATCATCTCTTTTACCATGGGAAACCTGCCGAAAAGGCGAAACGAGAGCTTGTTGATAGCCCCGGCAAGGGGGAAGGAATCAAGGGCTTGATGGCATGGGGTGGCAATGGGAAGGCCATCCCTTGATTCATAGGCAAAGACGGATGGCGAGACGTTCCGATGAGACTCGATCAGTCGGTGGAGCCAGATCATTCTGACTGGCAGGTATTGGTGGACAAGATGAAGCACGTTCATTTAGGGGTACCCTTATGTGGTTTGGATCCGGGCTGTTGGAGGCAGGGGGACTCAAAAGGAGGTCCCGTAACGCATGGTTGCACTTGGCTGCAGTGCCTCACTTGGGTTCTGATGAGGTCTCAAATCGAAAAAACGCCATTTCGGCAATGGATTTTTTTTAGGGGCGAGATCCGTGGTTGTTTTTCGGGGGAATCAAACGTGTGGGGGGAGGGAAAAAGGTACGTGACATGATGGTTATCGGGCAAGGCATTTGGTATCGGTAGGCACCCGCAATCAAAACCAATTTCAATGCAATATCCTAATCAGTAATCAAAGACGCTTTTCCCATGCATGAATGTGTCCTTGAGGAATGTAACTGAATGTGAATAATTGCAACGCATCAGCATGAAGGGTGTGGTGGTTTTACTGTAGCATTGCGGTACCTTTTCCGGTTATTCCTCTGTTGGAGAGGGAGGCTTGAACTCGTTGAAGCGTTCGTGCTACTGCTACCATCTGCCATGGTTATTTCTGCAGCCATTGTGACTCGTTTATGGGGCCTCACCATGGTGCAGCCGTGATGATTACGTAGAGGAGATATAGACATGCCCAAAGATATTCCGTTGTTGTTGGTTGAAGATGACAACCGCCTTGCCTCTATGATCAAGGGGTATCTGGACAAAAACGGGTTTCATGTCACCTGGGAGCGCCGGGGGGACCGTGCGGAGGCAAGGGTTGCCGAGTGTTCACCGAAGCTTGTTATCCTTGACCTTATGCTTCCCGGGATGGATGGCTTTTCCATTTGCAGGGCCATACGGCATGATTATTCCGGTTTGATTTTGATGCTGACGGCAAAAGGGGATGATATTGATCAGGTGGTGGGGCTCGAGTTGGGGGCTGACGATTACGTGACCAAGCCTGTCACCCCACGGGTTCTGCTTGCTCGAATTGAGGCTCTTCTCAGGCGCAGCCCGGAGCTGCAGATGGATGATCCCCAAAAAGAGGTCGATATGCCGTCCGGTAAAATGACATTCGGGGGCCTGACCATCGATATGCGTCAACGCAGCGTGTGGTTGGGGGGGGAGCCAGTGAACCTCACCACCAGTGAATTCAACCTGCTTGGCCTGCTTGCATCACGGGAAGGGGATGTGGTCAGCCGCGATGAAATTTACAGGGTGGTGAAAGGGATTGAATACAATGGGCTGGATCGATCCGTGGATGTTTTTGTCTCACGCTTGAGGAAAAAACTGGGTGATGATCCCAGGCGACCGGAGAGGATTAAAACCGTCTGGGCCGCCGGGTATCTTTTTGTGAAAACCGCGTGGAACAATCACGAATAGCCTTGGGGGGCAACAGGCCAGGACATACGAATAAGGGCACCTCCCAGAGGGGAGTCCTCAATGCGAATGTCTCCACCATGGCGCCCGATGATGCTCCGAACGATGGCAAGCCCCAATCCATGGTTGCCGGATTCTCGATCCCTGCTTTCGTCCAGCCGCATGAAGGGAACAAATACTTTTTCCCGATCTGCCTTTGCAATTCCGCAGCCGTCATCTTCCACCATAAGACTGAGAATGTCCCCGTTTCGGGCTATGGTTACCGAAACGGTTGACTCTGCATAGCGCACCGCATTTGACATGAGGTTGCCTAAAGCACGTGCCATCAGTCGCTCTTCAATCATACCTGTCTCTTCATGAGATGTCAGCCGGCAGTGGCTCAGAACGATCATGTGTGGGTGTGCCTGTTTGAACTGATCCACACAGTGAGTCAGCCACTTTTCCAGGTGGACCTCTCGGAATTCTGGATTTGCCCCTCCATGCTCCATTCGAGAAAAGACAAGTAGTTCCTGGATCAACATGTTGAGTTCATCAATGTTCATGTGCATCTCCTGTGAAAGATGCTCCCGTTCCTGAGGGTCGTGGGATTCTTCCATGACGCCAAAGGCAAACTCCAGCCGCGCAAGGGGGGTTCGTAATTCATGGGAGATGGCATCGGCAAGCTCAATCCGGTAAGCGATCTCCCGTTGAATCTGCCCTGCCATGGCATTGAACTCTTCGGCAAGGCCGTAGACTGCCGAGCCTTTGGATGTTTTGACGCGCGCTGAAAGATCGTCTTTTCGGAACCTTTGCGCAACGCCGGTCAGCACATCGAGATCTTTCCATAAAGGGCGGGTCCAGAGAAAAGCACAGACCCCGATCAGGCCAAGAAACAAGCCGATGATGCCATAAAAGGCATTGCGAAGAAGGTAGTGTTCCCCTTCGCCAAGGGGGCCAAGCACCAGGTAACAATTTAAATCAGGCAGGAGACACCAGATAATGTCCTCTTCCTCATCCACCCAGATGCCCTTACGAGCCAGCACTTGTGCCACTTTCGGGTCTTTGGAAGCGGGAAGGAAGGTGCTTAGGGACATGGGAAAACCGAAGCTTGACTGCAGGCTGTCCATGGCCTGCTCCAACGTGACATCACGTTGTTGCTGGAGGCTGCGAGACACCAGGTAAATTGTCAGGGTGGTGACCCGTTCGTCTTCTCCCGTGTACCAGAAGGATCCATGAATTCCCGGAGTCATCCGCAAGACCTGGTCGCTGTTTGTAAGGCGTCTGTAAAATGTGTCCTCCTTGCTTACACTGAGCAGCCTGCCTATTCGGATATTTGAAAGCTCTTGTTCACCGAGGGCTTCCACCTCCCTGAGAGGGAGTATGGATACAAGGGCTCCGGATACCTCCTGCATCTCTTCCAGTTGCCGTCCCCAGTTACCTTTCGGGCTTCTTTCAAACTCTTGAAGAGCGAGTTCCATAACCCCTTTCATGATTCGCCGGTCATCTTTTTTTTCAATGGAGTTAAGGACAGGGCGAAACACCGTGTACACAATGACCAGCCCGAGGATGATGGTGAAAATGATAAGCAGGTATAATTTGATAAATATTTTTTTCATAAGGGTGTGCCCGTGTGTTCGCAGGGTGGTGTCAATCGTGGTGATCCCTGGCAAAAGGATACCGGCTTGATGGTGCTGCCAGGAACGCTTACCCGTGAATTTTCTTTGGGGTGCCACACATCGTCTCAGGCCTATTCATATCATGAATGCCCAAGATAATTGCACATTGAAATGTAACGACCCTGTCCCACTGCATCTGCAGCTCTGGTGCCTTGCATATGAGCGCGCCCAACTCGTGAAATACCCGGGCTATGAAGCCATATGGGGTCAAACGAATGTCACATTTATTTACAATTCCTCAACAGATGTTCAGTTTGCCCCATGGTAATTACACCCTTACGTTTTTGCCCTTGAACAGGGCATCACATTCTTTCTTACATTGAACGGGAGGCCATGGGTTGAAGTTATTGAGTAGCGTTGCGGTGTTGGTAGCATTGGTGTTTGCCCCCTATTGCCTGTGGGCAGAGCCGGCGGAAGTAAACTCACCAGATCAGATTGAAACGTCACCTGCAGACGAGGAAGAAGGCGGATGGTTTGGAACCGCCATGCTGGGCGGCGGGGGCTCCCACGGTAATTTCAGCCTGTTGGATGCAGGTGAAAGCAATAAGAAAATCAGCAGCCTTGAGGACACGGAAAAAAAAGAGACCAAAGGGAACCCGCTGTTCAATGTCGAGGTGGGGTACCTGTTTGATGAGACAGGCACGTGGGTCTCCATGAATGTTATGGATAATCTGTCGGAGCTTGATACAAGCGTCATCGGGAACCTGTCGGTTGGGCAAAGCCTTGGGGATTTAGGGACGTTGGCGTTTCAATTTACCCGGTCACGAAATGATGTCTGGGAAGACCCTTACCTTGTGGGGGTGGACAGAAAAACCACCAAGGCAACGGAACTTACCCTGGGGCTCTCCTACGAAGACCTGATGGGGTTGCCTGTCTCGGTGGGTATGGAATATACCAAGGTCAAGGTAAAGAACGATGTGGCGGGCAAGCGAGACTCGGACCTGGCACGATATGGTCATGTGTATGGGACGACATTGACTTTTCCCCTCTACTTTGGCGAGGTCAACAGTGTCATGGCCGGGGTGGGGTACACCAAGGGGGATTTTGACGGAGAAAGCAACAGCTATGACGGGTATTCCGTGAACCTCATGCATCGTTTTGAGATGGGGCGCTGGAGCCTGTCGTCCATGTTGATGGCCGGTGAAAGACGGTTCGGGGCCACGCATCCCGCCTTCGGGAAAACACGAGACGAGACCGATTGGTTTTTTTCAACGGAGTACACGTACAACGCCCCCTTTGGGTATGACGACTTTTTTGTACAGGTCCAGGGCTCTGTTGGCGAGACGGATGCGAACATCGCATTTTTTGAAAGCTCGACGATGATGATCGGGGCAGGGGTGGGGTACAATTTTTAAGGGTGCCCCTTTGTTCTCCGGGGCAATGAGACGAACAACAGCACGAACAAGCAGGGATTGTCGAATGTGGATTAAGTATGGCGTGGGCCTCCTCCTGTTGTGTGGGATCTTTACGGTTCCGGGACAGGCATTGACACTGACCGAGGCCATGGAGGCAGGGCTTGCCAACAGCCACGCCTTGAAAGAGGCTTCTTATGGAACGGAGATGAATCGATTTAAGCGGGAGAGTGCAGAGTCCGCGTTTATGCCGAAGGTGACGACCCGGTATGGGTATTCGCAGACGAACAGGGGAGGGGACGCCGGCAGAGACAGCTCCACTGCAGGGGTTGAGGTAAGCTTGAATCTGTTCAACGGCTTGACTGATTACAACACCTACAGATCTGCCGACAGCGGTTACAAGGCGAGGCAGTTTGAAGAGCGGGGGTTGGTTGAAGATTTCAAGCTCTCGGTCATCAAGGCATACATTGGGGTTTTGAGTGCGGAAAAGGCCCTTACTGTGTCAACCCAGGCCGTTGCCCAACTGGAATCCCAGCTTGCCACCACAAGGCTCTCTTTCAAGGTTGGGCTGCTACCGAAGAACGATGTCCTGAAGGTCACGTCGAGAACCGTGGCTGCAAGGCGAAAGGTCTTGGAGTCTAAGAGCAATGTAAGGGTTGCCGCCTTTAACCTTGAAAAGGTGACAGGCCTCTCCCTTGAGGCGACTGAGGTCTTCGACGACTTTTCAGATCAGCCCTCGGGCTCCCCCGATTATGCCCGCCTTGAAACGATGATGGAGGAGAACAGAAGCGAGCTGAAGTATCTTGCCACGCTTCTGGAGGCCAGGGGCTATGCAGTGGATGCCGCAAAGGGGAGTTGGTTGCCGTCCGTGGATCTTTCAGCCGGATGGACAAGCTATGGTGACTCGGGCATTCCGGACGGTCGCTCGTATGGGTACAACGATGACACGGTTGTCCAGGCCAACTTGAGATGGACCCTTTTTGACGGTACGGCCAGAAGGAGCCGTTTGAATATCGCTTCGTCAGAGGCTGCGCAGCTGCGTGAAAAACTCCGTGAAACCAAGCTCACCTTGAACACCCACTTAAAAACGGCCTTTGAGAGGTACCGTGTTGCCGGGGAGAGCTACAAAGCGGCTCACAGTGAGGTGGACTCCGCCCGGGAGAACTACCGCGTGACCGAGGCCATGGTGAAGGCAAGCTCTGCAACCACCACAGACCTTTTGGATGCCAATTTGATTTTGACCCGGGCGGAAAACAGCCGAAACGAAGCACGTTACACCATGTATAAGGCCATGGCAGAGATGGAGAGAGCCGTTGAGGCCCCCCTGTTCTTTGATAACGGCAAGGGGTTTTTCTATCCATGATTGAGATTCAGAACGTGAACAAATACTACCCCCTGGGGCAGGGACGGCTTCATGTCTTGAAGGGCATTGATCTTTCGGTGAAGGCCGGGGAGATGGTCGCTGTGATGGGCTCTTCCGGCTCCGGTAAGTCCACCCTGCTTAATATCCTGGGGCTTTTGGACAGCTACGACAGCGGCACCTATCGCCTTGACGGCGAGGTCATCGGCAAGATGGATGAAACACGGGCCGCACGTCATCGCAACCGCCTATTGGGCTTCGTGTTCCAGGCGTTTAACCTGATATCGTTTAAAACCGCATTGGAGAACGTGGCCCTGCCCCTTTACTACCGGGGGGTGAAGCGAAGGGAGCGAAACCAAAAGGCGTTGGAATATCTTGAGCGCGTGGGGCTCAAGGAGAGGGCGCACCACCTTCCGGCCGAACTCTCCGGTGGCCAGAAGCAGAGAGTGGCGATAGCTCGGGCACTCATCAACGATCCCAGCTTGATTCTGGCAGATGAGCCCACCGGTGCCCTGGATACGGAGACCTCTTATGACGTGATGGCCCTGTTGCGGGACATCAACTCCACGGGAAAGACCGTGGTGATTATCACCCATGAGCCGGACATTGCAGAGATGACCGACCGGGTTGTTCGTCTAAAGGACGGGAGGATTGCCACAGACGATTGCAACGGCGTGGTGGCCCATGTTTGACGGCGACAGGTGGCATGAAATTCTCTGCGCCTTGGGCAGAAACCGTTTGAGGACCGTGCTCACCGGATTTTCCGTTGCCTGGGGGATTTTTATTCTGATCATCCTTCTGGGCTCCGGCACGGGCCTTGAAAATGGGCTCCGGGAGAACTTTAAGGGGGAGGCCCTGAACTCGATTCGGGTCTATGGCGGGACGACCATGCAGGATTACGGCGGGGTTCAGGCCGGTCGGGAGATTGCCCTGACCAATGAGGATATCGCCACCGTCCAAGATCAACTGAAGGGAGTCGGTTCCCTTGCTCCCGTGATTGAACTTGAGATGGATGGACCGGTACGACATGGAAGCGAGTACGGGACCTTTGCCGTGGAGGGCATCTATCCTGAGAATCGGCAGATTGTTCAGGTCGACATGGTTTCGGGCAGGTTTCTAAACCACGCTGACCTTGAAGGGAACCGAAAAACAGCGGTGATTGACGAGAAGATAAAATCCGCATTGTTTGGTGGCGCAGAGGCGGTGGGAAACACCATCAGCATCAATGAGCTCCCTTTTACTGTGGTGGGTACGTTTCAGAGCCTTTTGAGCTATGAAGACCAGAAAATCTATATCCCCTTTACCACGGGTCAGCTTCTCTTCAGGCGAGACAACGGCCTTGACGGCATGGCCTTCTTGGTAGACGGGGCTGTCTCTCTATCAAAGAGCCGGGAGATCGAAGCCCGCACACGACTGCTCATGGCCCGTGTGCACGATTTTGCGCCGGAAGATGCCGGGGCGCTCATGACGCTCAACAGCCTTGAGGAGTCCATCCTGATACAAAAAATGTTCACCGGGATACGGCTTTTTCTCTGGGTAACGGGAATCGGGACGATCATTGCGGGGATTGTCGGGATCAGTAATATCATGCTCATCACCGTTAAGGAACGGACCCGTGAGATTGGCATTCGCAAGGCCGTGGGAGCCACTCCCCTGTCGGTGATCTCCATGGTGGTGTCCGAGGCGGTTCTCATCACGATGGTTGCAGGGTACTTGGGGCTCGTTGCCGGTGTTGGGGTCCTTGAGCTGGTTGATTTTTGCTTGGAGAGAGCTGCCTCCGGGGCACCAGGCATAACCGATGCCATGGGCTCCTTTACTGTGTTCAAACACCCTGCCGTTGACCTTGGTATTGCGATAAAGGCAACGCTTCTGCTGGTCACTGCAGGGGTGGTGGCTGGTTTCTTTCCTGCGCGTAAAGCCGCCCTGGTAAAGCCCATTGAGGCCATGAAAGAGTGAGTGCCCATGTTTGATTTGGACTATTGGAAAGAAATTTTTCATACCCTTGCGCGGAACAGGACACGGACGTTTCTAACGGCCTTCGGGGTGTTTTGGGGCATCTTTATGCTCACTGTGATGTCCGGGGCGGGCAATTCGCTTCGCAACGGTGCCATGAAGGGCTTTGAAGGGTACGCAAAAAACAGCGCTTATATATGGGCACAACCGACGGGAAAACCCCATGCCGGTTTCAGTCGGGGGCGGGAGTGGCACATCAACCTGCGGGATATTGAGGTGCTCAAACAGCGTATCCCGGAGCTGAAAACCGTGGCACCGCGCCTGCACGGTGAGGGTGGTACCGGGAACAACGTCTCCCGAGGAGAGCGATCAGCCTCTTTTTCCGTGGTGGGGGATTTTCCGTCATGGTTTGAGATCGAGCCCATGAAGATCGTTCGAGGCCGGTTTTTGAACCCCTTTGATATCCGTGAACAGCGGAAGGTGTGTGTCATCGGGAAAAGGGTGGCCGAGGTTCTCTTTGATCCGTCTGAAAACCCCATCGGGAAAAAAATACGGGTCTCGGGCGGTTATTTCCGCGTGATTGGGGTTGTGCGGCCTGTCTCTGCCCAGGATCGGCAGAAAAACAAAACAGTGCACCTGCCATTCACCACCCTGGGGCGTCTCTTTAACCTGGGGGACGATATCCATTACATGGGGGTCACGCCCCGAGACGGGGTGCGGGTATCAACGCTTGAGACAAAGATAATCGATGTGCTGAAACAGCGCCATGCTATTTCGCCCGAAGACTCCCAAGCCGTGGGGCATGTGAATATAGAACGGCAGTATCAGAAGATGACGGGTCTTTTTTTCGGGATCTCAGCCCTCTCCTGGGCCGTGGGAATCGGCACCCTGGCGGCCGGGGTGATCGGGATCTGCAACATCATGCTCCTTGTGATCAAGGAGCGGACCCGCGAGTTGGGGATCCGGCGAGCCCTGGGTGCCACACCCCGTCAGATAAGGCTTCAGATTATCTGCGAGTCTGCCGTGTTGACCTTTGCCGCAGGGTATACCGGCCTCGTGGCTGGGGTGGCCCTCCTTGAAATTGCAAACCGGGTTCTCATGCAGGGGGCGGCTGAAAGCGGTGAGGAGGCCATGTTTCTCAATCCCTCCATCAGCCTTGAGGCGGCCCTTGTCTCCCTGATCGTGCTGGTAGTCTGTGGCGTCCTTGCAGGGGTATTGCCTGCCCACCGGGCCGTCGGCATGAAGCCGGTGGAGGCGATTCAAGGCGAATAAATCAATGTGAGCATGCCTTCCGGAAAGCGAGGTGGGGCACCTCGAAATCCTAAGCGACTGTGTGACGTTGTGTTCGGCTTTGTCCGGGCATTCGCGTTCTAAGTGACATGCTATGACGTAACCCGGGAAGAGACCTTTGTCGTGTTTCTCCAAAAAGAGAGGTTTGGCGACTCAATTCAGATTGAGTTTCAGCGGAACAACTCCGGCGGCCCAGCCGTGCCAGACTTTTGAAACGCTTGGCTAACAGGTTTTACTACATAGTTCCGGTTTAATTACGAATCAAAGGCGGATGCTCTTTGACCCGAGGAACGAGGGACAAAGAGTATCCGCAATCTGCTTTCAAAGTGGCACACCGTGCCGCCGGAGGCATGCTTTTTTATTTTTCGATTTGGAGCAGAATGATCACATGAAAACAACTCTGAAAATCCTGGCTGGTTTGAGTGTCGCCGCCGTGTTTGTTGGCACCTTTGTCTTTCTTTACGGGCAATCAAAGGGGGAACCCGAGTCGTATGCCATGGTCTCTCCGAGGTACGGCGATATTTCAAGCAAAATTCTTATTACGGGACACATTGAGCCTCGAAAAGAGATCAACATCAAGTCGCGGATCGCCGGGATTATCCAGACGATTGAAAAGGACGCAGGGACGTCTGTTAAAAAGGGGGAGATCATCGCCACGATTCAGATTATTCCCGAGATGCTTCAGCTGAGTTCTGCGCGTTCACGCGTCAGTGTGGCTAAAATCAACCACACAAATAGCCTGGACACCCTCAATCGCAATCGCGAGTTGTTTGAGGCCAGCTCCATTTCAAGGGCCAAGATGGATGAGGTTGAACTGGCCGCCAACCTTGCCGGTGAAGAGTTAAAAGCTGCCAAAGAGAACCTCCAGTTGATTCTGGAAGGCCGGGCAGGGGACTCTGATGCCACCTCCAATACGTTGATTCGCTCCACCATCGACGGGATGATATTAAATGTTCCGGTGAAGGCAGGGGACTCGGTCATCGAGAGCAACACCATGAATGAAGGCACCACCATTGCGGTGATTGCCGATATGAATGACATGGTCTTCAAGGGGCAGGTGGACGAAATAGATATTGAAAAAATCACCATCGGCATGCCGGTGGAAATGACCCTGAATGCGGACTCAAAGGCCCGGTTGACAGGGGTCACCGAGTTTATTTCCCCCAAGGGTGTTCAGAGCAAGGGCGCCGTAAAGTTTGATATTCGAGCGACCCTTGCCATGCCCCCCGGGCGGTTGCTTCGCTCCGGTTACAGCGCGGCCGGGGAGATTCTCCTTGCCGAGCGTAAGCATGTGCTCATGCTCGACGAGGGGGTGCTTGCCTTTGAAAAGGGAGAGCCGTTTGTCCATGTGGTCACAAGCGAAGACCCTCTGACCTGTGACGTGAGAGCGATCAAAACCGGGTTGTCAGACGGGATTCACATTGAAGTCGTGGATGGGTTGAGGGCGAAGGATAGAATCAAGGTGGATTTCTCCCTTGTGCAACGGGTGGTGAAAACCCTGCATCAGGACGAGCCGGACGAGTTTTAGGTAAAAGAGTAGGGACCATGGCTGTGTGAAAAAATACACCTCCGGCGGCGAGGTGTGCCACCTTGAACGCAGGTTATGGATGCGCTTTGCCCCTCGTTCCTCGGGTAAAAACAGATTCGCCCTTAAAACAGACACCAAACAAGGACAGTTTGTTCAGACCTGTTTGTTAAACTTTTTAAAAGTTTAGCCCCCGGCAGGGCCGCCGGAGGCTGGCTTTATAGACTGGTTTTGAACTCGGTTTGTCTGTTTTTTTAAGCAATATCGCATCCTTTGCAACGAAATGGAGCTTGGCGTTGAAGCGCTTCGCGAGGTATTCAAAGGTGGGGCGGCTGTAAAAACAGACATGGGTCATGTCGTGAATGTAGTGCCATGTTTTAAAGGCCTTTTGATCGATGACAAGTTTGGTCATGAGGGCCAGGGTGCCACCGTTTCTCAGCATGTTAAACAGTGTGGTGAACTCGCTGTTCGGGTCGTGCATGTGTTCCACGACCTCCGTGGCCGTAATGAAATCGTAGGTGTTGGAAAGCACGGACGGATCGTTGTGATAAAACGGATCATACAGATCCATCTGGTGCCCCTGCTCTTCCAGGATCACCGAGAGGGCCGGCCCGGGACCGCACCCGAAATCCAACCCCTTTTGGTTTGGCTTAAGGCTTTTCAACAGCGGTGTTGTCAACCGGGAGAGGAACCGTCGATAACCCTCATCGAGCGGGTTGTTTTCATGCAAATCATACGTTGCCCGCTCCTTCTCAGGATTTAGCCAATAGCGTCCGGGGACAAAGACCAGCTTGCAATGGTCACAGCGCAGGTAGGCGCGTCGCTTGTCTTCGAAAAACGGCGATATATCGTCACCGTGACATAAGGGGCAATGGGGCTCAGCATCTGTTGGTTGCATCGGTCAGGCTTTTTCCAGGTCAAGGATTCGTTGGCGTACCTCATCGGGTACCGGGGCTTTTTTATTGGTTTGGTAGTTAAAAGTGACGATCTCTCCCTCCCCTGTTGCAGCGATTTTTTTGTGGCGATGGCTGATGACGGCATAGGTCATGATAAAGCGCTCCTGCTCTATCGCCTCCACCTTGGCCCCCACCGAGACTTGGTCCGGGTAGGTCAGCGGAATTTTGAACCGACACTTTGTGGCGGCCAGGATGGGACCGACACCCGTGGTGCTCATGATGTCCATGAATTGAAGCGTTTCAAAATAGGCGATCCTTGCGCTTTCAAAAAATTTGAAATACACCGTGTTGTTGACGTGCTGGAATGCATCCATGTCGCCCCAGGAGATGGGGATGTCAATGACGACGGGGTAAATGCTGAGCAGGTCTTTCATCTGTTGCCCCCATGAAAGGTTTTGTTAAGCACAACTTGGTTAGTAAAAACCAGTTGCAGTATCCGATTCAGCGATGCCTTCTATGGGCAAAGTGCACGGTAAACGTGTTTCTACGGCGGCAAGGGTGGCGAAGCCACATTAGGCAAAATGACTTGAAAACTGGTTGATGATTCTCCATAGCCCCTCGTTCTTCGTGGGAAATTACACCCGCCTTTTTTATCGTGTCACCTTGCCATTATACACAAACCTGTTTATCAAACTTTTCAAAAGTTTGGCCCCCGGCAGGGCCGCCGGAGGCGACGTTGAGCTGAAAGCTTCGCAAGCGTTTATCGGTCGTTCCGCCCGAACGGCTATATCCCGTATTTGCAATGAATTGACAATTGTCATGCACCTATACTATGGCTAATCATACGTATCAAAGAAAGATATATTATCTACAACGCCTCAACAATCAGGAAAATCCATGGGACGGTTACCGCGATCCAAAGAAGAGGTCGAGCTGATCAAGAACAGCATCATCGAAGAAGCTCTCCATATGATTGCTGAATGCGGCTACGATGGGTTCAGTATCAGAAAGCTGGGTCCGAAGCTGGGGGTGGCTCCAAAGACGGTGTACAACTACTTTCAGAACAAAGATGAAGTGTACCTGCACGTTCTGACCAGGGGGTTTGAGATCCTCTTCGACGAATTGTGCGCCCAGGCCCAGAGGAACGAGGATCCTTACGATAAGCTTGTTGCCATGGTCGAGGCGTTTGCGCGGTTTGGTTTTCAGCAGTCCAATTATTACGATATCATGTTTACCCTTCATGTGCCGAAATTCAACGATTATGTGGGAACACCCCTGGAGGGGCCGGCACATCATGAGCTGACGATTGCTTTGAAATCGCTCACCCTGTTTATTGACGTGATGGAAGAGCTCTCTGCCAAGTACGGCATTATAGAAAAAGACGATGCGAGGATCTCTGTTGTCCAGTTGTTTGTCGGGATGCATGGCATTGTCTCCCTTAACAACAACAGCATGCTCGATTATGTGCACGATCCGTCCCAGCCCATCACAGACCAGCTGTTGCATCGAATTCTTGCCCCTTTTAATCCCCACCCCTCATAAAACGACGTCACCGACATTACCCCCATGACAATTGGTTGATTATTTGATGTTTATGGTCCTGATTTCATCAAATAAACTGCTTGACATTTTTAATGTAACGGCGTTACTGTTTAATTAAAGTAACACCGTTACTCGAAAGAATCATGTCCATGCCCGGTGATCGAAAGGCCATCCATGGTGGCCAGATGCGATTTTTTTTCCATTCATGAGAAGGGGGCGGCGTATGAAATTCAATCTCCTGCTGTTTGTGCTTCAGAGGAAACTGTCCAGAGCGGCAAAGCGCAATGAGGCATTCAAGCAATTCATCAAAGACAAACAACTCACGCTCATCATCAAAACCGCAGACAATCGAAAGGGGCGACTGTACCGGTTCGACCGGGGACGAGTCACCTCCACGGCCCGTATCGGTGAGGCAGCTGATGCCGCAATGGTGTGGTCCGATGCCGACACCGCCTTCAAGGTGATGTCAAGCAACAACGAGGAGGCATCCGTTGCAGCTCTTACCGACCGCACGCTTCAGGTGGATGGTGACTTCAAGGCCTTCGCCTGGTTCTCCAGATCCCTGGATATCATGATGGGAAAGGCTTAGAGCCAGATGGGGGCACTTGGAAACCGGGTTGCGAATGCGCATCGGGTATCGTTATTCGGGGTATCTCGCGTCCGCATTCGCCCGATGTGAGACGTCATTCATCGTTCATCACAAGTGCGTGGGCTGCCGGTGCTTTGGTGTAAATGCATGGTTTGATTTTCAACGGAATAACTCCGGCGGATAGTGTAGCGAAGCCACGGAGCATTCGTAAACCTGGGGTATAGGGGATACACCCTGGCTGCTGGAGGCAATCAGATTAAAGCCGATTTCGTTAGAGCTATGAGACCGTATTCACATCCGCCTTCGGCTGAGTTCAAAGGCCAATAGCTGTTTATCAAACTTTTCAAAAGTTTGGCCCCCGGCAGGGCCGCCGGAGGCATTCGTGCTTACATCGGCGGGATCAGAGAAGATAAAATCAACGGAGGGAAATGATGACAACTGCAAAGAACTATATCAATGGTCAGCCCGAAGGGATCGAGTCTTTTGACAAAGAGTGGACCGTCGGTGATTCGGGAATGGCGGAGAACCCGTCACCGTTTGAGCGGGTCAATCGGTTGAGGACGTTTGCTCTGGAAACGGATTTTACGGTGGACCATGAGCGGGCGTGCCTGGTGACCGAGGCGTACCAGACCCATGCGGACCAGCCGCAGGTGATCAAATGCGCTGAGGCCCTGCGTCATGTTCTGAACAACGTCACGATTCATATCCATCGGGATGAGTTGATCGTGGGGGAGATG
Source organism: Desulfolunaceae bacterium (assembly GCA_942491485.1). GTDB lineage: Bacteria > Desulfobacterota > Desulfobacteria > Desulfobacterales > Desulfolunaceae > Desulfoluna. The sequence goes on from CALOAX010000004.1 coordinate 145,686, forward strand.
GCCGCCCCCATCAAGTCTGCGCCGATTTTCCCTGAGTTTTCCTACAACTGGGTGGTCGACGAAATGAAGAACCACCCGTGGAAGGAACGCCTTCACGACGAGTATCATATCACCAAAGAGTCGGAGAAGCGGCTTCGGGCCCTGGCGAGTTACTGGAAAGGTGGCACGGTGGAAGAGGCGATCCTCTCCCGGATGTCCGAGGAGGAGACCAAGGGCACCAACCTTGGCAAGGGGGTGTACCTTCTGAACCTCTATCTGTTTGGCGGCGTCGGACATACACAGGCAAACTATGAAAAATTGTTTGCCCATGGATTTGGTGGACTGAAGGCTCAGGTCGAAGAAAAGCTTGAGGCGTTGAACCCCGTCCTGGCCGAGGATTTAAAAAAGCGGGAATTTTACCAGGCGGCGTTGATCGCCCTTGATGGCGCCAGCAGTTACCTGAAACGCTACGCGGCTCTGGCACGGGAGCTTGCTGGCACGGAGCGTGATGCTGAATGGCAGAGGGAGCTGGAGCAGATCGCAAGGCAGTGTGACCATGTTGCCGAGCATCCCCCGAGGACCTTTCGGGAAGCATTGCAGCTTTGGTACATGGCCACCACGATGATTCTCATCGAATCCAACGGTCACTCCATTTCTGCCGGTCGCTTCGATCAGTACATGTACCCCTTTTACAAGAGGGACATCGACTCCGGAACAGCGACAAAAGAGTCGATTCAGGAGCTCATTGAGATCGGGTTTATCAAGGGGCTGTGGTGGACAAAGCTTCGGGACCGCCTGACAGTGATCGCCAACTCCGGCCGGGGCATGGGCGGGGAGAGCCTCACCATCGGGGGGACGGACAAAGACGGGAAGGATGCGAGCAACGACCTGAGTTACATGGTCCTCGATGCCCATGCCCATACCCGATTACCCACGCCCTGGATTGCTGTGCGCATGCACAAGGAGACCCCCCGGTCATTCAAGATCAAAACGGCCAACACCATCCGCATCGGCACCGGTCAACCCAAGGTGTTCAACGACCAGGCTGCGGTGCCCGCCATGATCCGGGCAGGTCGGGATGAGAAAGACGCATTGAACTACCATGTGGTGGGGTGTGTGGAACCCGATTGTGGTGGCAAAGAGTACGGCTGGCACGACTCGGCCTACTTCAGCATCGCCAAGGTGCTTGAACTGGCCATCAACGACGGTCGATGCCTGGGCTGCGGAGATCATTGCGCGCGATGGGATCACTGCGGCGGTTTGGGAGAACGCTTGGGGCCACAAACCGGGAGCCTTGTGGACTTCACCTCCTTTGATCAGGTGCTGGCATCCTATGACAGGCAGATGAAGTATTGGGTGGATCAGATGATTGCCGGAACAGAGATCATGGATATGGTGCACCAGCAGATGAAACCCCTTCCATACCTCTCCCTGCTCATCGACGATTGCATCGATAAAGGGGTGGATGTCTCCGCCGGTGGTGCCGTGTACAACTTCACCGGCCCCCAGGCCGTGGGGGTGGGGACCGTGGCCGACGGCCTCTCCGTCATCAGGCAGCTGGTTTTCGAAGAGCAGCGGATCAAAGGAGAAGAGCTGCTTGATGCCTGCGAGAACAATTGGAACGGCTACGAAGCACTCTATGCCCTTGTGAACAGCAACAAGGTACACCACTACGGAAACGACGACGACTACGCCGATGAGCTGGCTCGGTTCGGGGCAGATACCTTTTGCAAGCACGTGGAAAACCGGCCGAACTGCCGGGGCGGAAGCTACGTGCCCGGAGTCTATTCAGTAAGCGCGAACGTGGCCTTCGGACTGCTTCAGTGGGCGTCTCCGGAAGGGCGCAAGGTGATGGAGCCCATCTCCGATTGCGTGGGGCCTGTGCATACCTATGCCGGATCCCACGACATCAAGGGCCCCACGGCCATCGCCAAGTCCGTAACCAAGCTGGATCACATCCGGGCATGCAACGGCACCCTGCTCAACTGGAAGCTCACCCCCTCAAGCGTTGCCGGCGAGGTGGGGCGCGACAACCTGATCTCTCTGATCGATGTCTACTTTGACCGAAAAGGGATGCACAGCCAGTTCAATATCCTCAGCCGGGAAACCCTGGAGGATGCCATGAAACACCCTGAAAACTACAAACACCTGCTGGTTCGAGTGGCCGGCTACAGCGCCTACTTCGTGGAACTGAGCAAACCGCTGCAGTACGACCTCATGGGCCGGACGGATCTGTCACTTTAGGGCTGGAGGAAAAAGTACAAAAGAGATGCCTCCGGCGGCCAGGGGATGATCCCCTGGACCTCAGGTTGCGAATGCTCCCAGCCCTCGTTCCTCGGGCTGATCACATTCGCGGACGGGCTGCGCCCGTGAACAACGGTTGAGGTGGCTCAACCACCTTTGTGTAGCCCGAAGGGCGCTTCGTGCTCTTCGTGGTTTTACACGTAAGGTGAGCCATGGATACCACGGACAAAAGTCCGTTTGTCTTTGGACGGAACCAATCGCTGTAGAGGCCTACGATGCTTTAATATGCAAGAATACTTCGAAAGTGGGGTTGTCTTGTATCGGCTCTCGTGATCGAAGTGATTCCGGTGAAAGACAACCCTTAATATGAATATCAAACTGTATCAAAAGGCGCACATGGATCCCCGGTCATACGACAGCACATAGGGTGATGTCTATTCTTTAAAACTAAGCAACACAGTGGTCGTCATGTGTCCGTCAGCGAATGTGATTGACCTGAGGAATGAAGGTCGGGAGTATTCGCGAACCTGGGGGTGGTATGTTTTTAAAAAAGTTGAAAGAGAACGCCTGTTTTTCGGGCGCGTGCTTTGGGGAAAAACCAGAGGGCACCCGCGCGCAGGGGATGGTCTTTAATATTCAGCATTTTACCGTTCACGACGGCCCCGGGATCCGGACGGAGGTGTTTCTAAAAGGGTGTTCCCTGCACTGCAAGTGGTGCAGCAACCCGGAGAGCATCCGCTTGAGCCCGGAGATCGGGGTCCACGCCTCCCGGTGTATCGGCATCGACACGTGCGGGTATTGCTTGATGGCATGTACTGAATGCGAGCGAGGCGCTTTTCTTCAACGTGAAAACCGCATTGCCGGCATCGACCGGGAGGTGTGTACGGCGTGCGGTCAGTGTGTGGAAGCATGCCCGTCCGGTGCCTTGTCTGTCTGGGGAACGTCCATGTCGGTTGCAAAGGTCATGGACGAGGTGCGGGCGGATGTTTCGTTTTACGAAACGTCCGGGGGAGGGGTGACTGTCTCGGGTGGCGAGGCGCTGGTTCAGCACCCGTTTGTGGTGGAACTGTTCACGGCGTGCCGCAGGGAAGGGATCCACACCTGCCTGGAGACAGCCCTGCACTGCAGCCCGGAGGTTTTGCGTGAGGTTTATCCTTTAACGGACCTGGTCATCACCGACATCAAGCACATGAGCACGGAGATGCACCGGCGTTACACAGGTGTGGGCAATGAGCGGATTCTTGAAAACATCATCCTGACGCACCGGGCGACCAAACCCCTTGTCATACGTGTGCCGGTGGTTCCCAGGCATAATGACGACGAGGAGAACATCCGGGCCACTGCGGCCTTTATCGCAAACCAGCTGAACAATGAGGTGTTGCAGGTCCAGCTGCTTCCCTATCGCCCCCTGGGGGTTGAGAAGTACACGTCGCTGGGCCTGGACTACCCCATGGAAGACGCAGAACTCCCCGATCTTGATGCTCGGAATCGTGAGATTGAAAGGCTGGTGGGTGTCATGAGGTCATACGGCAACCCGGCGGTTGTCGGTGCCGACACAAAGTATACCTGAGTCAGGGAAGGGCATGGCCCAGATCATTCTTGCCTCCGGCGGGCAGGGGATGATCCCCTGCACCCCATAAGGCGAATGCGCTAAGGGTTTCATGACACTAGGTGCCTTAGGCAAGCATTCGCAAAAAACGATTGGATTGTACGTCGCTAAAGTCGATACACATAACCAAACGCAACTTTTCAGCTCATCTTTGCCTCCGGCGGCCCTGCCGGGGGCCAAACTTTTGCCCATTTTATGAGCTGGGTTTGATAAACAGGTCTTGAGATCTATTTCGTCTTAATCCGAAGCGGTTGATAGCCCTGCAGCTCGTGACTTAACGAACATGGATCCCCGGTCGATCGGCTTCTCGAATGCTGTTGTTTTTACAGCGACGATAGGCGTTCATAGGGTGATGATATATCTGGCAGCCGGGGAAGACGGGAGATGGAATCATCGGTAAAAACCCACGGCCGTAGCCGTGAGCACATGTGACGTACCCGAGGAACGAAGGGGGGGGAGTATTTGCAACCCGCTTTCAAGGTGGCACACCTTGCCGCCGGAGGCATCGCTCGTTTCATCAATCATAGAGCAACTCAAAATCATCCACGGCAAGGGTGCTCCCGATGGCTCCTTTGTATTCATCGCCCAGGGCACTGGATGAGAAGACCACAGAGATGTGGGTGGGAATTTCATCGGGGTCGGCCCAGCTCTGGCCCGCTTTGATGTTTGCGTAGTCATACCAGGGGTCCGATGGGGAGAGCTCCCCGTATTTCAGTGTCACCTCAAGGGGGGTCCAGTTCTCGGTCCCGGTGTCGGTGTTGCTTCTGAACCATCCGGTGGCAATGCGGGCCACGGAATCACCATCGCGTTTTTCCAACAGCACGTAAACGTCGCACTTGTCTTTTTCTCCCTCCACAAGGGCTGTACCGGGTACATAGGCATAGTTGACGCGGAATCCGGACGGCCTGCTCGAAAAGGGGGTTCCGAACACCGCAGACGCACCGGGGTTTATAATGTTTAAATTGAACTCCCCTGTAAACAGGGTGGCCGCAGCAATGGGAACAATCGCAGGGGCTGCGACAGTCACCAGTTTTGCGGCATAGTTGGCTTCTTCCAGGTCAATGGGGGTTGTGTTCGGCTGGGACCCATAATTTGTCAGTCCATAGTTTGCGCTGGCCCAAATTGTGTTGGCCTCGCTCTCTCCGGGTTCTTCGTAGATGATCGGAGATATAATTCCTGCTGAGGCCTCATACCACAGGTCAAAATCAGAGTTCTGCAACTGCGGGTTTTCGCCGATTTCCCCGATGGTGACGGTCCAGGTCCGTTCGGAGCCGTTTTCAGCCCGCACCACATACTCCACCGGATCGGAGAAATCGCGGGCCTCATTTTTTCCCGGAGTTACCTTGGCAAAGTTTGAAATTTCAAAGACAGACGGCACAAGGTCGGTTCTGTCCACGCCATTGCCCACAGAGAGGGTCACTGTGTTGGCCTCCGTATCGATGGCCGTGCTTCCGGATTGGCCGGTAACATTGAACTCCTGGATCTCGTTCCATGGGGCGTTACCGAAGTAATCGTTGTCCGTGCAGGAACAGAACAGGGTGAGTACTGCGATCAAAAGGGTTGTTCTATAGAAGCGGCGAAGTCGTATATTCATAGTCATACCTTAGAAATAATACGTCACCCCGATAAACAGGGTGAGGAGTTTGACAGTAAAATCGAGCTCGACGGAGGATGAGTTGCCGGTTCGCTCACCTTCGTTGAAAGAGTACTCTCCCCATTTTGAGGTGAGGCCCATGATGTTGACACTGGCTTCCACAGAAAACCCCTTATCAATAAACGCCATGATACCCGGGGTGACACCGAGGTCGACCAGATAGGATCTGGTGATCTTTCGATCGATATCATTTTCAAGGGTCGTCTGGACGATCTCTTTGCCATACCCGACATCCAGGCTTGACTCCACAAACAGGGAGAATCGACCTGATGAGTCAATGGGCAGATAGTTTCGCATGAACACACCCATGGAGGTGGATCGGCTGACGGTCTCCACTCGTGATTTGTCGCTGTCGCCCGTAAAGCCGCTGCTCTTTTCTGAAAAACTGTAATCCAGGCTTCCACCCACTGCCCATTTGTCCCGGATAAAATAGCCACCGAACGCATTGATTTTGTGGGTCTGCTGCTCCGTGGACTCAATGGTTTGGAAGATGGAGCTGGGGTTCTCCGATTCGGCTGATTTCAAGGAGACGCTCATGCCCAGGAATCGGGTGCCCTCTTTCAGGGAACCGATGTCACTGTCCGGTGTGGCCATGTCCAACAGGGCGAATGCCGTGGCCGGAGCCATCAAAACAAGCACCGCCATTGTTATTAACAGTCGATATCTCAGGTGTCTTTTCTCAGAAGTCATAACCAGTCCAGTCGTTAAAAGGCTTCATTCACATTAAAATAAAAACCGATCTCATTTTTACCGAACCCAAGGTCGAGCCTGACGTTGGAGCGATACTTGAACGCCAGTCGGTAGCCGATTCCGGCGTTGGGAAGAATCTGGTCGGAATCGAAATCCCGCAAGGTGGGGGCGATGGCCCCGGCACCTATCCAGGCGACCACGCCGTGTCGCCAGTGAAGCTTGCGGCGGTATTCGAGCTGTGTGGTGATCATCTTTTTGTCACGGTAACGGCCCTCCCAGTACCCCCTCATCTGGAAGGCACCGCCGATTTTTGAGAGCCTGTTCCAAGGCACATCGTCGTCGGCGCTTCTCATGAACACCTGAAAGGCAAGGATGTTGTTATCCTGGGTGGCCCAGTACTTGTTGCCGGTAAATTCGGTGACGGAGTAGTCCGCATCCGAGCCGAGTGAGGGCTTGTAGTCGTAAAAGTCGAGATTCAGAAAGTGCCCCTCGTAGGGGTTGGGGATAAAGTCCCGGGTGTCGCTCATGATATGCAGGCTGTACCCGCTGCTTTGCACCTCGGTGCCATGGGGGTTGTCCTGAAAGAAGAGCCCGCCGGCTTCGGTGTCTTTGGCGCTGGTGTCGATGTAATCCCACCCGGTGCCCACATGAAGGGAATTAAAGAGCCGGTAGTAAGCCCTTGGGGATATCTGGTAGGTGATGTTGGTGTAGTCTTCCCGGTTGTCATCTTCCGAGTTCTGGTCATAGCCGATGCCCCAGTATTTTTCCGGTGCGTCAAAGATGATGCCGTCGACAAAGAGCCTGACCTGATCTCTGTCAAAAAAGGTCTGGTTGACTATTTTCAGCCCGATGGCCGACGTGACACTGGCAAATCCGCTGATGGAGAGGGTAGAAATTCTCTCCTGCTCGTCCTCTCTGTTGGTCGAATACAACCCGACGGCGGCAAGGCCGAGGCCCAGTTTCATTTCAGGAGTGTAGAACGGGCCGGGCAGGAACCCGAAATCGATGAGTTTATCCGAGTCAAACTCATCTCCGGAGCCCATGGACTCTAGGAAACCATCCATCCAGTTTTTTATGGCCCCGTTTGTCTCCGAAGCGCAGGCCGGATGAGCATTCATAAGAAAAAGCAGCAGGGCAATGGCGCACGTGAAGCAGATGCAGAAGCGCAACAGGTGTCGCTCTGGGGGCAGGCAGAAAGTCATGGCGTCGCCTTTTTTTCGTTTTCACCGGTGGCACTGTTTCGTTTCTTCAGGCTGAGGATGTCTTCCAGCTCGTCCGCGTCGGCAATGGCCTGGAACTCATCGGGTGTGATGGCATCCGGCCAGGTGTTGAAAGCTGTTCCCGGTGCAAATGTCTCTCTGTAGGATTCACCAACAAAGAGTTGGATGTGGACCCAGTCTGATATGGGCCTCTCGTAGATGGTGTGTTCGAGTGTGAGGGTTGCGGGGGGGGAACCGGCAGGGCAGGGAGCGGGAATGTCAAAAGTCGCCTTGATGCTGTCCGGCACAAGGAAAGGCGTTTGAACATGGCCCATGTTGTAGTTCCGTTTCAGGACAATGAATTTTTCCGGAAGCCTTTTGGTTGAATCCCACCAGAACCCGTCAACGTGACGCATGTACCTCCGGCTCTCTTTTTCTGAGACTGCTCCTAAGGTTTTCAGTGTTGCCTGAAACCAGGTGTCGAAGTTTCGGGCGTACTGGTTGTCGTTAAAGACCAGGGCACTGTAGATAAGGCCATTGGCAATGGATATCCCGAGAAGGTTGGAATACGCGTCTTCCACGGAGTAGGCCGACGGTTCCTCGGAAAACATGGAAAATTCGCTGTAGCCGTGCCATTGGGCAATTTCATGCCACAGGGAGAGCTGATACGCTGTCCAGGATGCCATCACTGCAGCAACACGTGCCCGTTCAAATTTTCCCCCCTTCACCTCAACGGGGTCGACCAGAATGACCCGTGGGCCTAGCTCGCCTTTCAGTTCGACATCGAAGGCGGTTCCCAGGTTTTTGTAGAATTCAAAAAAGAGGTAGATTGTCAGGTCCGAGTAATCCCGCACATGGGCCGTGTCTATGAAGCCTCCTTTGCAGGTATAGATGACCCCGTTGTTCTCATTGGTCCCGATCTTTTTGTCCGTGCCGTACCCACCGAAAAAACCGGAATCATACGTGTGCGGTCCGAGCCCCTTTTTGCCGATGACGTTCACAACCTGATAGATCGGAATCGGAATGCGCTTCATGCTGATTTTTACATCCATGCCGAAGACGCAGCAGGGGCGAAGCCTCGTGGGGGGTTCGAACTGGGGCAGGTGAACCGGGTTGATATCTCCCCGGTAAGGGTAGTACGCATTCTGCTCCATGGCAGCCTGAACAGCTTCAGGGGTCGGGGAGATTGTTACGGCCCACATGGGGCGCTTGGTGGCGCAGGATGAAAGGGCCAATGCAAGGGTGACGGCAAGGGTCACGATGACGAGTTTTTTGTGGGCAGTGTGTGGTAAACTCATGCGCCTCAACTTGTGAAATATTCGGGTTAAGTAAATGCCACCGAAATAATGGCGAGCATTGTTGGTACCGTTGGGAGCGATTCATCAAAGGCTCTGCGCAATGGGTATTGAAAAAAAACAGTGCCTTTGTTTGCAAGGGTGGCAACGGTACATAAGGCGAAAATCATCTTGAAAGCAGGGATCTGGTTCGAATGTTCAATGATCCGCGTGCCAGGTGCAGATGCATGGTGCCACCATGGGTGTATTTATTTTCAGCGAAACATGCCAGCGGTTACCTTGTTGCTGGTGCCTTGAGCCTTGACTGCACTGGAACACAGGCAAAAATGGCTTTTTTGGTATCTGCTTGTTTTTTTGTGAACAATGCAATCTTAAGGTATCCGATGATCAATGGATATTACTTTGTTGTGCCTGCAAAATCAAATAATACTCCTGTCATCCCCATAAATTTCGCGCCTGCTTTCCTGTGTAGGGGTGTCATGAGGAATGGGCCGTTATGCAGTGGGCGGGGGCGGTATGTGCCCTGGGGCAGAGCAAAACGGTCTTGAGCGGATGAACTGCCCTTAAAATTATTTGATTTTGGGGAGCACGGAGCGACAGTAGACCTGTTTCTCGATGATGCGCTCACCGTTTTCATCAAACAGGAAGATGTCGAGGCCTTCCCAGCGTTTGTTGGTGCTGGTGAAGAAACGGATGGGTTTGAGAAGAGGGCTGCACCCTTGGGTCAGATCGTGTTCGCAGGACCAGGTATAGACGACCTTCTTCTCATCTTCGTCAACAATGGTCTGGCCGTGGTGAAAGATAAGCCGGCCATACGTTCCGCTGAAGAGCCTGGAAAACTCCTTTCGAATGGCAGAAAGACCCTCAGATCTTTTTCCGTCATACGAGGTGTAGACAGCATCAGGGGCAAACCAGGCCATGACCTTGTCCAATTCACAGTTTTCGAAAGCTTCCGCAAAGTCGTCCACTTTTTCCGTTAGCGTCATCACATGTCTCCATGGAGTGTTGTTGGTTGGTCTACATGACTTTTGCTTGTCTCAGGATGGCGTTGAATTCGGGAACCAAAAGCTTTTCCCCAGACGCCCCACATCTCAGTTTAAATGTGGTGGTGCTGCCGTCGCGCCTTGGCAGGTAGATGGAGTGAAATAGAAGTGGGGCCCCGTAATCGGGATCACTGGCGTTGATCAGAAGAGTCAGTTTTCTGCCTTGAAGGAATGTTGCCGTTTGGAAATGGGAATAATCCAGCACGTCGATGGTCCCTTTGCTGCCGGCAGCAGAGTCCAACATCCCTTGAACTTCTTTATCCATGGGTCCATGCAAGGTGGCAGCAAGTATTTCACCAATCTTTATCCCCGCAGAATATCGGTGGGCAATGACGCCGGGATTTGCTCTGCCCCCGTTTACGAGGGTCCAGCTCACGGGCAACCCGAAAGAGTATCCCCCCACCCGGACGATTGACTCCGAAGCGAGTACACGTGGGGCGCTCGTCACCAGCAACAGGCAAGCTGAAAGCACGCCCATGGCCATGTTCCGTGATGTCATTTGGGTTTCTCCCTGGGCTTTTCTTGTAGAGGTCATATGGTCGTTGAACGTGGCGGTTATCTCTTCGTTGTCATCTTGCCGCCGTGGTAGTGGAGAAAATAGACCCTTTCATTGTCTTCATAGATGCTTTCGATACCATTTCCACGATCTCGAAACCCAACGAGTGCTGAGTCTTGACGAATATCGCGTAAATGCCGCGACGGAGCACGGCGCGCCCGAAGAGCCCTGCCCGACGACAATTTAAACTAGTTACACTGGTTCTTTTTAATACGGGCTGCCTTATATCACCCTCCACGCGAATGCATTGAACGTGATCGTATAACGATACCCTTCACGCATTCGCCATAGGGTTTCCAGGTGCCCCCACCTGGCCGCCGGAGGCAGGTCTTTGTTCTCTCACTTCTTTTCGCCAAGGTTGATCTCGATATCCGAGTTCCACTCAAGCCATTCCAGCCACTTTTCATCCATCTCCTTGTGCAGGACAAAGTGGTGGTCTTTTTTCACTTTCTTTCCCATCAACTCCATTTCAGGGGTCGCCAGGGCGATTCCTCCGGCAACCATGGCTTCGAGGGACTCAGAGGAGATCTTCATCTTGGTCATCAGTCCGCCTTTGATCCGCAGACCGCTGACATTCCAGAATTTGGTGTGGTCACTGATAAGATCTGTGAATTGCTTGTGAATGTTGATGTAAACATACACTTTTTTTCGGTTTGCGGATAACTCTGAGCCGGTGACGTGCCCGACCTTGACCTGCCTGTAGTACACGGGGTGGTTCTTCTTGAGGGACCCCAGGCTTGCGCTTTCAAGGACAAGGTTAAGGCCTGTTGTCTCCTGGATGCGAACCGGGGGATTTTCATACACTGCAAATTTGCGCTGTGGTTTCCCTTGCCCGGGCACGAGCTTCAGGTAGGCCCCCTTGAGAATGCTGTCAACGTTCTTGACTCCTGAAACACCGATTTCAGGGGTGACAACCCAGATAAAGGTGCCTTTGCGCAGGAGCTTTGCGGCCTTTTTGTAGATACCGGCCACGGCCACCAGTGATTGCATGTCCTTATCGAGTGTCACGTCAATGACCGTTCCGATGGTCACGTTGCGATACGTGATATCCGCACCGGGGTTGACGCCCTGGTGAGGAGGCATGATCAATGTGATTTTCACATCATCAGCATGGCGTGCTTCCCGGGCATTTCGATAGAGAGGAAACTCCCGATCGGGAGATGCAGGGTCGCCTCCGGCGGGTGTCTCAAACAGGATTCCCCCTGAGATCATGGATTTGAATGTTCCGATTTTGAGGCTGATGTCAGAAAGGTTCGCCTTTAATGTGATGCCGCTCAAATCCCAGAAAAGGGAAGATGACGTAACAAGGTGGGCGTGCTGCTCATAGATGAGGATGTTGATCCGGATCGAGGCGTCTGCCCCGAGGCTCCTGGAGAGCACCTCGCCAACCTGGATTTTTTTAAAAAGAACGGGGGCTCCCGGTTCATGGCTGCTGGCGTTGTCGGTGAGAAGGGTGAGATGAAGGCCGGGGGCATTTTCAAGGGCTGGCGGAGGTTCCTGCAAGGCCATGTACTGTGATGAGATGATGGTGGATTTGCCCGGCAGGACACCGATGTAACTGCCCTTGACAATGGTATCAAGCCCGGTGATCTGGTTCATGGAGACTTCAGGGCGAACCACCCAGAACCGGGTGTCCTCAACAATTTTATCCCGTGACTGTTTTTTCATTTCTATTGTGGCGTCAACATACTGAAGGTCTTGGGAGATGGTCAGTTTCTTGACCAGTCCCACGGGAAGGCCTTTGTAGAGCACCTGGGTTTTACCCGGAGTAATCCCCACTGCGTCCTCCATTCGGACTACGATCTCATATCCCGCCTCCCGAACACTTTTAACAACCAGCCAGCCTCCGATCAACAGGGCGATGATGGGGAGAATCCAAACGGGAGAGATATGTTTTCTGGTTTTTATGATGGCTTTTTTCATGCTGTCCTTATGTTCTTAAGTTGGGGCACAGGAAAATACACGACACAAAAAATAGGGCCTCCGGCGACAAGGGTGGCGAAGCCACGTTAGGCTAAAAACACCTTGAAAGCTGGTTGCGAACGTTCTTACCCCTCGTCCCTCGGGGTGAGAACGTTCGCGAACCCGGGCTCATCCCAGATGAGACGGGCATCAAAGGTAATGGCCGCAAGCATGGTGCAGACGACCACCCCTGTAAAATAGGGCGCACCTGCTGCCGCATGGGTGGAGGAGAACCCACCGAAGTTGACGAGCACCGTCATCAGGGCGATGACAAAAATATCGAGCATGGACCAGCGGCCGATAAACTCGATGAATCGAAACATCATGGCTTTTTGCCGGAGCCGGGTTTTCCAGTTGAACTGTACGGTGATAAGCGACAGGGCAAGGCCGATGATTTTATAAACCGGAACCAGCACGGAGGCGGTAAAGATAACAACGGCGATGCCGTATTCCCCGGAATGGATGAAGTAGATGATGCCATCCATGATGGTGGAGTATTCAGGTGACCCGAGGTAATCCACACGCATGATGGGCATCAGATTGGCAGGGACCATCAGGATGGCCGAGGTAATGACCAGTGCCCAGGTGCGGCTTAGGCTGCGCTGCTTTCTGAAGTGAAGGGCCGCTTCACAGCGGGGACATTCGTGGGCAACCCCAGTTGCCAGGTCGTCTCCCCGGGTCAACAGGCCGCAATCGTGGCAGCTCATCAGCCCTGCCTCCATGGCTGTTTCCGGCATGGCCGGGTTATCTTCCACCCCGTTTTCGTGGGCGGATCCCAGCTGTTCTTCTATCAGCGTCCAGAAATGGGATTTATCCAGCACGGACAATGCGCAGATGTTCATGACAACCATGATCACAAAGCAGAAAAAGCCCAGGTTGTACTCAATGGTCGTCATGGAATAGACCTTGATCAGGGTTACCAGGACGCCGATAAGATACACCTCCGCCATTGCCCACTCTTCCAGGTGCTGAAAGGTACGCAGTATCCAGGCTTGAAGACGGGGCAACCGTCTGATCTTGATTAGAAATGTGACAAGAAAGAGCAGGGCGGGATTGAGGAACGTCAGGAGGACAGCGGTGAGAAACACCATGGCCGCCACAAAAATATAGCCCTGGTGGTACAGCAGGATGCCGTTGTCGGCAATGCTTCCACTCCCCTCGAATCCCAGCACGTTCAAGGTCATCAGTGGCATGAACACAGCCGGGACATAGACAAGGAGAGCGGTAAACGTAAAAGCAAGGGTGCGGTTCACCGAGTCTTTTTTGGGTGTGTGGATCCTGGAACCGCACCTTGGGCAGACGGCGGTGCTGCCGGGCGTGACATCTCCTGATTCAAGAAGCAGGTCACACCCGTGGCAGGCCGTTATGTTTACGGGGCTTTTATTGCTCAACGCCTCACCATATTACTTGTTAAAATATGCTTCCATTTTACCGAACCACTCGTCACGCTCAGCTTCCTGGGCATAGAGGAAGAATGTCCCCGTTGATCGCTGAACCTCCATGAGGTGGGTAAGGAAATCATAGACAGCATTTGCGGCCTGCTGCTCGGCGACCAGTGCAAGGTTCTGGGCATCGAGGAGGTCGATGATGGAGAGAACACCGCGAACGTACGAGTCCGTGACGAGTTGCAGGTTGTTCTCGGCTGATTCGGCAGCATTCTTGGAGAGCCGTATCCCGGGATACGACGCCCTTACCTTGTTCATGGCGATAAGGGTTCGCTGGCTGATTCTCTCAGCTGTGGCCTTGCGCTCCGTCTCGAGCTTGACGATCTCCTCTCTGCTTTGTCTCAGTTCGGCAGATTTCCCACCGCCGCTGAACAGGGGGAGGGTTGCCGACACCCCGACTGACCAGCTGGTATCGTCGGGGTAATCGCTGCCCGCGGGAAATTCACTCCCGTCTCCGCTTTTGTCAAACATTTCCGACACGCTGCCCTGGAGTTCGATGGTGGGGAGCCAGAACTCTCGCTTGGATGAAACCAAAAGCCTTTTGCGTGCAGCCAGTTGGGCATCGATGGCCTTGAGCTCGGGAGACAGTTCAAGGCTCTCTTCCATCAGGAAATCCCTTAAAACGCGTATTTTTCGGGGGGTCTCGAGGTAAGCGAAAACCCGGTGGTCCTTCACGACGGGAAGGGGATCCTCCACTCCGGCCTCCATAGGAGCGAAATCCTCTGTCAACGGCCTGTCCATGATACGGTTCATTTCGCTTCGTGCGTCAAGGAGGGATGATTCGGCAACCAGCGCTTCCTGAAGGCGGTTTGCGAGCTCGCTTTCCCACCGGTACACCTCTTCAGGCCCCGCTGCGCCCACAGACACACGGACCTTTGCCCGTTCAAGGTTGGCACGGGTCAGTTTGAGGTTGTCGTTTTGTATGTTCAGAACCGCCTCGGCCCTGAGCACATTGAGGTAGGCTGTGGCAGCGGTGTTCATGACATCCAGCATCAGGGCTTCACGGTTTTCGACCAGGGACTCCTGGGTATGTTTCTGTACCGTGTAGCCCGTCCATGCTTTGTCCGAGTAGAGGACCTGGCCGGCGGTTGCAGAACCGGTCCACGTCTTTTCCGGGCTTTGGCCCAGTGCTGCCCTGGCTCTGTCGCTGTCAATGACGGCAGCCTCGGTACCGATTGCAATCTGGGGCAAAAGGGCGGACCGTGATTTTTTGACATCCTCCATGCCCGAAGAGACAGCCCTGTCCGCAGCCTTCAGGTCGAGGTTGGCTTTGACCGATTCTTTTACGGCGTTTTCAAGGGTAAGCCTTCGGCCCTCTCCTTTGGCATGGTCATTGAGAAGCTGCGCCTCATTCATGATATCCCAGTTTGGATAGACCTCAATGGCCTTGGCCGTCGCCCAGTTGATGGTCAGGCTCTGGTCTCCGCTGAATGAGACGGGGAGTGTTTCTGCTTTTTCACCGCGAAGCACATCGAGGATATTCACGGCAACGCTTCTGGCAAGGTGCTGGAGGTTTGAGCGTGGGGTCATGGTCGCCAGGATGCCGGCTTCCACATCATCCATGCCCCAGATGGAAAAGCTGGGCAACATCATGTCGATGAGCCCTTTGGCCAGGGCATCAAACTCGGCGGGTTCCATTCGCAGAAGGGAGGTGACCAGGACGGCTTCCGTTGAGGGGGGGATCTTTTCTAATGTCTTCTTTGCGGTCTCGTCGTACCCGACAAGCTGAAGCCTTATTCCTTTTGCTTCCGCGCTCTCTTTCATGTGCGTGACAATACCGGGGAGTGCGCTAATTTCAAACGTATTGGTAATGACCGTCAGGTTTGTGAAAGGGGCTATTTCTCTGAGTGTTTTTACTTCTTTGTCGATGCTTTTCTGCACGTTGATGTAATTGAGGTTTTTAACGCCTGATCCTTCTCCTTTTGCGGGGAGCTTCTGTACCATGACATCCACAATAAAGGGGCAGAATACGGGCTTTTGAAGGTCTCGGCGTTTGCATGCCTCGTTGGTGGCCACAAATCCGAGGGCCATGATGAGGTCCACATCGGGCGCTTTAAGAAGTGTGTCCAAGGCTGCGTTTATTCCATCGGTGCTCCAGTTCCCGTCAAGGGTCCGCTCCTCCGGAAAGTGGATGTCGAATTCGCCTTCGGCAAGGGTTTGGAGCTCGCGCTTGAAGATGTCCACAGACTCGGGGTGCCTGAGCCATTGGCCGTCGGTGACAATGCCTATTCGGGCAACGGGAAGCGCAGCTTCAGCCATCTCTGTGGCGGCGAAGGAGAAAGCGGTTACCAGTGATATCAAAAGACAGATTAATTTACTTCTCATGGGTGAACTCCCGGCTTGTATTTGATGCATTGGTCATCCCTTTGCTGGGACCTTGTAGAGGATTACGTAAAGAACCGGCACCACAATCAGGGTCAGGATCGTGGCAAAACTTAAGCCCGACATGATCGTCACCGCCATGGCCTTGAAGAAGACATCCGGCAGCAGGGGAATCATGCCAAGTACCGTGGTAATGGCTGCCATGCAGACCGGCCTCATCCTGCTCACCGCAGAGTCCACAACGGCCGTGTAGGGGTCTTTGCCGCCTGCAAGCTCGATGTTGATCTGGTCAATCAGAACAATGGCTCCCTTGATCAGCATCCCCACCAGGCTCAAAAAGCCAAGAAGGGCCATGAAGTCGAAGGGGAGGTCAAAGACCAGGAGCCCCAGGGTGACCCCAATGATCGCAAGGGGGACGGTGAGCCAGATAATCAGGGGTTGCCTCAGGCAGTTGAAAAGCATGATCACGATGAGGACCATGATGATAAATGTGATGGGCATGGAGCCGGCCAGATTGGACTGGGCCTTTGTGGAGTTTTCAAATTCGCCCCCCCACTCCATTTCGAATCCCGGTGGGAGCTCCACCTCCTCGATCTTTGACCTGACATCATTAAAGATGGTGCTGGCCAGAATACCGGGTTTGTTTTCACATTTGGTCGTGATGGTCATTTTGCGGTCGCGGCGGTATATCATGGAGTCTTCCCACTCCGTTGAGAAATCGGAGACCACCTGACTCACAGGGACGGTTTTTCGCGTTGCCGGGCTCCATATCTGGAGGCTCCGGATATTTTCCACATCCAGGCGCTCCTCTTCGGGCTGCCTGGCGATGATGGGAATCAACTCATCCCCATCACGGTAAATACCAATCCTGGAACCGGTGACATTCATCTCAAGGGCCCGTGCAAGGTCGGACCTGGAAATACCGGCCAGCCTGGCCCTGGTTTCGTCGAACTGGGGCCTGATGACCTTCACCCGTTGCCGCCAGTCGTCCCGGACCGCATAGGTATCGGGGTGATCCATGAGGATGTCCTGAACCTGGTTTGAAAGCTGACGCAGCATTTTGGCGTCAGGCCCGCTGAACCGAACCTCTACGGCACCGCTGGAGGGACCGAGTTTAAATCTTTCGAGAATGGGCTGGGCGTTGGGGAACTCCTCGTTGAGGCGGGCCATGTACTCGTCGATCATCTCATCGATGACCTTGTAGTCCTTGACCGAGACAAGAATCAGGCCGAAGCCCTTGTCCATGGATGTTTCCGGGCTGAAGGTAAGCATGAACCGTGTGGCCCCTGAGCCGATGTACGATGCCGTGGACTCCACCCGCTCGTCCTTGAGGAGGTATTGTTCTATTTTTGCGATGTCTTCGGTGGTTTGGCGGATATCGGTGCCGGCAGGCAACCAGTAGTTGATCATAAACTGCGGGCGCGTGGATTCGGGGAAAAAGCTGTTCTTCAACATGCCGAACCCGGTGACAGCGAGGAACAAGAGGGCGACCATAACGGTCATTGTGATCCATCGCCGTTTGATGCAGATCTCAAGGAACGCTTTGTATCCGGTAAAAATGATGCCCTGATACGGGTCTTTTTGGGGCTCATCATGCCCCTTTTCTTTTCCCTTAAGAACCATGGTACAGAAAAGCGGGGTAATGGTGATGCCGATGACCCAGCTGATCATAAGGGAAATAAGCATGACCTGAAACAGCGACCGGCAGAATTCACCCGTGGAGTCCTGGGACACCCCGATGGCCGCAAAGGCCAGGATCGCGATGACCGTTGCTCCGAAGAGGGGCATGGCGTTCTGGGCAACCACCTCTTTGGCTGCCTTGATCCGCTCCACTCCGGCTTCGATCCGTATCAGCATCCCTTCGGTGATGACGATGGCGTTGTCAACCAGCATCCCCAAGGCGATAACAAGGGCTCCGAGGGAGATCCTCTCAAGGTTGATCCCCATGGCTTTCATGATAATGAGCGTCGCAAGGACAGTCAGGGCCAGAACCGTTCCGATGAGAAGGCCGCTTCTCAGGCCCATGAAGAGGAGAAGCACCACAACCACAATAATGACCGCCTGGACAAAGTTGACGACAAACCCATTGACCGCGTTGGAGACATCATCGGACTGAAAGTTGACCACGCCGATCTCCATGCCGAGGGGGCGTTGGCCCTCAAGCTCTGCGAGCCTCTTTTTTACCGCCTCGCCCATGTTGACGACGTTGCCGCCGGGGACCCCGGAAATACCGATGGAGATGGCAGGCAGCCCGTTGAAGTGCAGTGTCTTTGACGGGGGGGTAATGTACCCTCGTTTCACGTCGGCCACGTCTTTGAGGTAAATTCCCCTGTCGGACGAAGGGTCCCTGACTTGAAGGTTTGCGATATCATCAACGGAGTCAAAGTTGCCCGTGGGGCTGATTCGGATATATTCGGGCCCGACTTTTACAGCGCCTGAGTCCACGACCAGGTTCTGCTCTTTTAGTGCGGAGTAGATACTGTCCAGGCCGATTCCCAAGCGCGCAATCCGCGAGCGTGAAATCTCTACGAAGACGGCTTCGTCCTGGAGTCCCCAGAGCTCGATCTTGGCAACCCCTTCCACGAGCAGAAGCTCTTTTCTCAGGAACTTCATGTACTCTTTCAGCTCATCGTAGGGATAGCCTTCCGCAGTGACAGCAAGGAGGATTCCGTAGACATCGCCGAAGCTGTCGTTGACGATGGAGGGCAGGGTTCCCGGCGGGAGTTCAGACTGGACATCACCGATCTTGCGGCGGAGTTCGTCCCACACCTGGGGGAGGGTGTGCTTGTCGTACATGTCTTTGATCGTGACGGTAACAATGGACGCGCCCGCCTTTGAGGTGGACTCCACATAATCGAGCTGGGGCATCTGTTGAATGGCCGTCTCGATTTTGTCTGTGACCTCTTCGGCTACCTCCAGGGGTGTGGCCCCGGGGTATGCTGTGATGATGACCGCATTCTTTACGGTGAATTCAGGGTCTTCCAGTCTGCCCAGACCTGAGTATGAGAGAAGGCCGCCAAGGATAATGCAAAAACAGATGACCAGTGTCACTGTCTTTTTTTGAATGGAGAGTTCAGCAATGTTCATCGGTATCAGTCTCCTATTTTGACAGTAATTCCCTGACTTTCATTCCGGGGCGCAGGTAGTTGACACCTGCGATTACAATTTTCTCACCGGATTCAAGCCCTTCTAAGACACTGATGCTGCTGCCCGAAACGTTTCCGACGGTCACGCCCCTTTTTTCTGCTCTCATGGTCTCTGCTTTGACCACCCACACAAACTGATTGCCCGATTCATCAGCGAACACCGCGTTGACAGGGACAAAAAACCCTTCTTCCGCAACGATCGATTCTGTCGGAGTCTTTCCGGTGACCTTGGCCGTCATGCCGGGAAGGATGTTGGCGTTCTTGGGTGCTGGCAAGGTAGAAACCACACGATAGGTTTGCGTCTGGGGGTCGGCTTCGGTGGTGAATTCCTTTAACGTGAGGTCATGCAGTATTCCGGGCAATGCAGAGAATTCCACCTGGGCGACGATTGCCCCTTTTTTCCGGGTTCTGACCGTGGCCATGAGGGTTTCGGGAACATCGACGACAATCTCCAGTACGGAGACGTCCTGAAGGCTCACGATGGGGTCTTTGGCTCGGACTTCCTGGAAATTTTCCACATAGCGCCGTGCGATAACGCCTGAAAAGGGGGCCTTGAGGGAGGTGTCTTTGAGGGCGTTCTCGGTGTTGGTTACATCGGACTTGGCCACGTCATAACCGCGCTTGGCTTTGTCAAAGTCTGCCTTGGACACCTGCTTTTTAATGTACAGGTCTTTGTACCTGTTGTACTGGTGCATGGCTTCAAGTTCGTTGGCCTTGGCCGTGTTGAGGGCGGTTTGAAAATCCCTTGGAAGGATCTTTGCCACAACCTCTCCCTTCTTGACGGGGTCGCCCTCTTCAAATGGAAGGGAGGTGAGTGGTCCGGAGACCTGAAATGCAAGGTCTGCACGCTTGCTGGCCCTGACCCTGCCCGGAAGTTCCCGGGTGCTGACCTCAGCAACGGACGACACCGTCATGAGCTTGGCCGGTCGCACAACCTCCTCCTGCTGGGTGGTGTCATCACCCCTCCCGCAGGAGAGGGTCAAGCATGCCATAAGGATCATGATTCCGGTTTTCCAAAGAAATTCGCGACTGAAACGCAATGTCTGCATGAGGTCTCTTTTATTTGATCCCATTTTATCCCCCGTTTATGAATTAGCGGTTGCTGGTTGGTTTATTAAGCGTAACTAGTCAGCTTGGCTTCCGGCGGCTCTCTTTGTGACATGAGCCTGGGAAACGTTCCGGTAAAAAAAGAGTCAAACCAGGTTGGGCATGGCTTGCGACAGCATCGGGTCCGTCGGTATCCTTTTAAAAACCGATTGTCCCAAATGCTTGAAATATTTGGCCCCGGTTGGGGGACCCTTTGCGACAGGGTGCTGAGTAGATACTTTTTTAACAGTCAACACTACAAGTATTTAAGAAGAAAATAAAGCTTGGAAAACAACGAAACATTAGCAGTTAATCGCGGTATTCGTCATTGCTGCAGGTGAAACGATATCTTCAGCATTTTTCTTGCTGCATGCCCCGGTCATCGGGCAGGTAATATCGTGGATGTCAATTGACGTATCAACGGATGGAGCTTCCGGTTTAAACAGGTTGGCACCTGAAAGTGCCGTTGGGGGAGATTCTTCAAACGGGGTCTGAAGCGCATCAGTTGCTGCATCAGGTGCCCGTTGATTGAGGCGGTGTTGCCGCTCGACAATCACTCACTGAAGTGAGGGATTGAGTTTCAGGAAATATATCAGAAGAGGGGGGATAAATACAGTCGAATGACGTGATTTTACGCCTGATGCGGCGATGATGCGGGCTACGACTGTCGAGTAACCACGAAGAACACGAAGCGCCCTTCGGGCCACACGAACAGGGGTGCAGTCTCAATTGCAACCTGCTTTCAAGGTGGCACACCTTGCCGCCGGAGGCCTTTTTTTGGCCCTTTTAACCACAGAAGGCATCGCTTCTTGTAAGGTTTATTTTGTGTGGACCCTTATTTTAGAATGCCTGCACTCACCGCCTCTTCAAGCTTTCGGCGAATCACTGCCCACAACGCTTCGCTCCCTGATTCTATCCGCTGGTTCAAGTCAAACACGCGCTCTTTGGAGACGCCATGTTTGCGCCAGCTGTGGCCATCTCCGTGCAGGTTGTGCAACAACGGAGGGACCCTGTCGATGGCCTTCGCAAATCGGGCTTCTGCGGTTTCGCCGGCTTCAAACTCATGCCAGAGCTCTAAATAATCATCCCCCATGCCCTTCGGAAGGATGGACATGATGCGTTTTACCCCGGCAGCTTCCTCGGCCTTCAGCTCTTTGGTTTCACTGGCGTATATGATGGTGTCGCCGACATCAATCTCACCGAGGTCATGGATAAGAAGCATCTTGATGACGCGGTCTATATCCACTGGCTCGTTGGCGAAGTCTTTCATCATCAGTGCGGAAAGGCACACATGCCAGCTGTGCTCGGCTGAGTTCTCATAACGTTCCAATCCCACCGGCATCGTTTTTCGAAGGACATTTTTAAGCTTTTCTATCTCAACAATGAAATTGAGTACGTTCTCGATTTTTTCCAAATGGGGCCTCTCGTTGTTAAGGCCATACGTCACCCCGCGGGAGCTGACGTACGACAACGTTTAATCCTTGGTAATGATAAGGGCTCAAGGGTTATCGGGTTTGTATTGAAAACGGATGTGTTTTGCCCCGGGGAACGAGTGACAAAGCAAATACGCTATCTGGTTTCACGGTGGCGACCTTGTATTTGTTGGGGCGCTTCCTGTGTGTGAATCATGTTTATCTATCAATGGTTTAGTATAAGTACTGGCTTGAGGCAAGGGCGATGCCTGGCCCATCGGGTCGGATGGCCCTGGTGAGTCCCGGCAAGGAATTTTTTTGACCCGATGAGCAATAAGGCGAGCTTATATGAATCATTAGTCACGGGAATTATGGGCAATAATTCTTTTTTACGATTGCCTGAAAAAGATTGAAATTATGTCCATATGGTTTAAGATGGCGCCTCATCCATGGTGCGGGTGCTTATTGCAAGTGCTTGTGATCTTTTATAAATTCGTCGAGATGTGTGTTGCAGGACGGGAAACCTGAATTGCCAGAAATGGACGGCCTATCTCATTACTGTTTATAGGAGGATGAATGCAAATGGATAAAGATAGGCTGAAACGACTCATTCGTGCCGGGCGAAGCCAGGTTTCGGCGCACAGGGTCATTCGGGGTGGGCAACTGGTCAATGTCATGTCCAGTGAAATCTATCCCGCGGACGTCGCCATCTATGAAGATCGGGTTGTGGCCATCGGCGATGTCCAGGAGTACATCGGTGACGAGACCGACATCATCGATGCCACCGGCAAATTTCTGGTTCCCGGCCTCATAGACGGGCACCTTCACAGCGAATGCAGTAAATTAAGTATCACCAGTTTTGCAAAGGCGGTTGTCCCCTGCGGAACAACCTGTATTGTTTCCGGTCTTGACGAGTATATCTCTGTATCGGGAATCGAAGGCCTGAAAGAAGTCTTTGCAGAAATCGAGGCAAGCCCCTTGAAAGTCTTCTGGGGAGCCCCTTACAAAACTCCCTATACCTTCCCCCAATCCACCGTATCTTATAACTTTACCCAGGAAACCCACAAAGAGGTGCAGACGTGGCCTGAGTGTTTCGGCGTGTGGGAGACCGTTCGCGAAGCCGTTCTGGAAGAGGACGACGATACCTTGGGCGCCCTGGCCGAAGCCCATGCCAACCGAATGCCGATTTTCGGCTGCGCCCCCATGGCACGCGGCAAGGACCTCAACGGCTATCTCTGTGCCGGTGTTCGCCTTGACCATGAGAGCTATGACCATGAAGAGGTGGTGGAGAAGATGCGAAACGGCATGCATATGCTTGTTCGTGAGTCGTCTGTTACCCACTTCCTGAAAGAGAATATCCGTGCCGTCACCGAAGTGAACCCGGCCCTTGCCCGAAGGGTGAGCTTCTGTACCGATGATGTGACCGCAACGGATATCATTGAAAAAGGTCATATGGATCACGTGGTTCGCCTTGCAATCAAGGAAGGGGTTGACCCCATGACCGCCATCCAGATGGGCTCCATCAACAGCGCCGAGGCCTATCGTATTGATCACCTGGTCGGCTCCATTACCCCCGGTAAAATCGCGGACATCCTGTTCATAG
Source organism: Desulfolunaceae bacterium (assembly GCA_942491485.1). GTDB lineage: Bacteria > Desulfobacterota > Desulfobacteria > Desulfobacterales > Desulfolunaceae > Desulfoluna. The sequence continues at coordinate 168,931 of CALOAX010000004.1, forward strand.
ATAGCCCGGAGACCTTCAACGTGGAGGCCGTCATCACAGGCGGCAAACTGGTCTCCAAGGGCAGGAACCTGACCTATGAGCTGAGCGCACCCAAGCGCAGTGCCGTGCTCTCCAGCGAGCTAAAGTGCGAGAAAACCACCAAAGAAGATTTCGAGTTCCGTGTGGATATGGAAGAAGGAACAGCCGAGGTCCTCTCCATGAATGTGGTGGGCCCCTTTGTCCGCAAGCGCCGTGATGTGACCTTAAAGGTTGAAAACCACATCGTACTGCCGGACACCGAACAGGACGCGCTGATGGTCTCTGTGGTGGAGCGTTTTGGCCGCAACGGGAATAAATCCCTGGCTTTCTGCTCCGGCTGGAAGCTGAAAAAAGGAGCCATGGCCTCTTCTGCGGCCCCGGACGACAACAACATCGTTGTCATGGGCGCCGATGCAAACGACATGTCCATTGCCGTCAACCACCTCATCGAAAACGGCGGAGGCCAGGTGATTGTTGAGGGCGGTAAGATTGTCGAGTTCCTTTCCCTGCCTGTGGGCGGCATCGCGAGCGACCTGGACGCAAAGGAGATCTCCCACCGGGAAGCCCTGCTCAACGCTGCGGCCCAGGCCCTCGGCTGTGACCTGCCGGAACCCCTCATGTACATGTTCTTTCTGCCCATCACCGCGATTCCGGATTATGCCATCACGGACGTGGGGCCAGTGGACTGTATCGCCCTTGAAACCTTCGACCCCATTCTTGGCTTGAATCCATCCAAGGGATAAATCCCCTGGACCCCAGGTTCGCAAATGCTCCAAAGGCTCGTACCTCGCCTTTGTCACATTTGCTGACGGCCTGCGGCCGTGGAAAAACAGAACCTCTGATGCAAGTCATAACGAACATGGTGAATTCGAAGCAACAAATCACTTGCCAGCCCAAATCGACGGAAATTCGCATACCGCCGGAGGCAGAGCGTTTAAAACCGAGAATGAACAAGATGCGATCATGTATCCTGTCACGTCGAAGCTTGTGAGCCTGCCCGCACAAACCGCCGGATTATGTATCGGGCGAAGCCCGAGCCGAAGGCCCTTGCGCTTTGGCCCGAGGAACGAGGGAAAAAGCGCAAGGGCAATATGCTTTCGAGGTGGCTCACCTCGCCGCCGGAGGCAGGTTTTTCCGGCTACTTTGAGCATAGAAAGCAGGCTGATTTGTTGCAATGGAGCAGATAATGAAAAAGAGAGAACTGAAAAAACTGATCGATGTGGCGGCAGGCCGTGTGGAGGCCGATCTCGTCATTAAGCATGCCAAGGTTGTTGATGTGTACAACGGCAGAATCATCGAGGGTGATATTGCGGTGGTCGACGGGGTGATTGCCGGTGTCGGCGACTACTCTGCCGCCAATGAGGTGGACGCAAAGGGTCAGTATGCGGCACCCGGCTTCATCGACAGCCATATTCATATCGAATCTTCCTATGTAAGCCCGGAAGAGCTTGGCCGTCTGGTGGTCCCCCACGGAACCACCACCATCATTGCCGACCCCCACGAGATTGCCAACGTATGCGGCCTCACGGGCCTTGATTACATGATCTCCGCATCCAAACTCACCGCACTCGATGTGCAGATGATGATGCCCTCCTGCGTGCCGGCAACGCCCTTTGAGCATGCCGGGTGCACCATTGATGCCCTGGCCATGGAAGAGCCCATGAAGCGCTACGAGGTTCTGGGCCTTGGCGAGTTCATGAATTTCCCCGGCGTCATCAACGGGCTGGATGATTCCCTTGATAAACTCCTGGTGGCTAAAAACGCGGGCAAGCCCGTGGACGGACACAGCCCGGGTGTGTTCGGCAATGACCTGAACGCTTATGCTGCCGCCCGCATTCGCACCGACCATGAGTGTTCTACCGTGGAAGAGATGGAAGACCGTATATCTTGCGGCATGTACGTGCTCTTGCGTCAGGGCTCCGCCTGCCACAACCTCAAAGACCTGCTCAAAGGGCTGACCCCTGCCAACAGCAGGCGTTGCCTGTTCTGCGCGGATGACTGCCAGCCAAAGACCATTTTAAGCATCGGGCACCTCGATAACCACCTGCGCATCTGTGCAGAGGAGGGGATCGACCCCATCATGGCCGTCCAGATGGCCACCCTGAATGCAGCGGAATGTTATGGGCTGACCGACCGGGGTGCCATTGCGCCGGGGCTGAAAGCCGATATCGTTCTCTTTGATAACCTGTCGGATTTTACCGTTCAGAAGGTATGGATCGATGGGGAACTCACAGGCGATGAAGGCAACTACCTGCCGGAAGTACAGCGCCATGATATTTCCACAACCAAGGGCAGCTTCAAGGTGAAGGACTTCTCCAAAGAAAAGCTGTCCCTCGTGATCAACTCCGACAAGGCACATGTGATCAACATTCTGCCCGGCGGGGTGGTGACCAGCAAGGAAGTTGTGGAGATTTCCCGCAACAGCAAAAACGAATTTCTCTATGACGACACCCAGGATGTGGTGAAGGTGGCAGTTGTCGAACGCCATCAGAATACCGGCAATGTTGCCGTTGCGCTTCTTCAAGGCTATGGCATCAAACAGGGCGCCATCGCTCTTTCCGTGGCCCACGACTCCCACAACATCATTGTCGTCGGCGTGAATGATGACGACATGGCCTTTGCCGTGGAGTCACTGATTGCTCAAGGGGGCGGGATTCTCCTGGCAAACAACGGAGAGGTCGTGGAGAGCATGCCCATGCCCATTGCAGGCCTCATGAGCGATCAAAGCGGCGAGTGGGTGGACGAACGCCTCACCGCGATCCACGAAAAAGCCCACGGGATCCTGTCTGTGAGCCCTGACGTGGAGCCGGTGATGACCCTCTGCTTTATGTCCCTTGCTGTCATCCCGGAGGTCAAATTGACCGACATGGGATTGTTTGACGTCACCCGCTTTGATTTCATGGCCATCGAAGCGTAATTAACGATGTAACGATTTAGCTTGCCTCCGGCGGGTCGCTTTTTTGAAAAAAAGCTCCGCAAAAAACTTTCCGGTCGCGCACTCCCTTCGCTATGAGCGCCCTGCGGGCGCTCATAGCGAAGGGAGTGCGCAAGAATTTGGTAAAACCCGATCCGTAAGAAGTTACGGACAGTGGTTTAAAGACCTGTTTGTCAAACTTTTCAAAAGTTTGGCCCCCGGCAGGGCCTCCGGAGGAATTTGATAGCTGAACTGTACATAACGATTTGGTTGGAAGGTTGATAAGATGAGTACAAAGTTACCCTTGTTCTGCAAAGGCGATATTGGTGGCCTTACCTACATTTTGGCGAACAATATCGTAAACTATATTATCGTGATTGCGACACTTTCCGGCGTGCTTGGATGGCCGGATGAGATCGTCTACGGACGCGTGATTCCCGGTCTCTCCATGGGGCTCTTGGTCAGTGGTTTCTACTATGCCTACAGCGCCTGGCGTCTGGCCCAGAAGGAAGGTCGCACCGATGTGACCGCACTGCCTTCTGGTGTTTCCACACCCGCCATGTTTGTTATCCTCTTCGGCGTCATCATGCCGCTGCACTACGCCCTTGACAACCCCGAACTGGAATGGTCCGCTGCCGTTGCCGCCTGCTTTATCGGCGGATTCATCGAGTTCCTGGGCGGTTTCATCGGCCCTTGGCTCAAGCAGCGTATTCCCCGTGCCGCTCTTCTCGGGACTGTTGCCGGTATCGGTTTTATCTGGATGTCCACCCAAGGGGTGTTTGACCTCTACAGCGATCCGCTGGTGGGCCTGCCGATCCTTGCCGTGGGTGTCATGGGGGTTTTTGGCGGATACCTGTTCCCCAAGCGCATTCCACCCTTTGCCGTGGCCATCGTGGGAGGCATTGTCTACGCCCTTATCCTTGGCCGCACCTCCATTGACTTCAGCGGTATCGGATTTTACACCCCCAACCCCGTCGGTGGATTCGAAGCTCTCATGAACGGCTTTGCTGTCGTGCTTCCCTACCTTTCGGTGATTATCCCCATCGAGGTCTACAACTTCATCGAGACCATGGATAACGTGGAGGCGGCCAATGCCGCCGGCGACAACTACAACGTGCGCAACGCGCAGTTTGCAGACGGCGTGGCCACCATGATTTCCGCCCTCTTCGGCGGTGTGGTTCCCAACACCGTCTGGCTGGGGCATGCCGGTCTCAAAAAGGCAGGGGCCTGCATCGGGTTTTCCTGGCTGGGTGGGCTTCTCCTCGGCCTTTCCGGTGTGTTTGGCCTGTTCACTTTTTTCAGTGCCCTGGTTCCCCCTGCGGTGGCGGCCATCACCTACCTTTGGTGCGCCACCATCATGCTTGCCCAGGCATTCAAGGCGTGTAAGCCAAAGCATTATGCCGGTGTCGGCATTGCCATGGTTCCCCCCATTGCAGACTATCTGTATACCCAGGTAACCGGAGCCGTGGGCATTTCCGGCGTGTGGGCAGAGACCCAGGCATCCGGCCTGGCCGGTTACGGCTCCAAGGTCACGCAAAACCTGCTCGAAGCGGGCGTTATGTGGAATGGCGTCCCTGCGGTCAAAGCCGGTGCCATCATCATCGGGATCATCCTCAGCAGCTTTGTGGTGTTCATCATCGATCGCCGCCTGGATAAGGCAGCCATCGTCTCCTTTGCTGCTGCGGGTCTTTCCGTGTTCGGCTTTATCCACAGCGCCATGCTCGGCTTCTTCCCCACCTCGGAATTTGTGATTGCCTATGTGGTCATGGGCTGTGTCTGCTTTGTGCTTCACCTGGGACGCGGCAAATGGTTCGATGCCGACGACGACTTTGAGTATGTGTAAAGGGCTGCCTCCGGCGGCCAGGGGATGATCCCCTGGACCCCAGGTTGCGCATGCTCTCGTCCCTCGTTCCTCGGGTCGATAGCATGCGCTTGAGCTGAACAGATACAAACTGTCTTCTCTAAAGGGCTGTTTAACGCAAACTGGTCAGATGAGAAGATGATGAATTTCAAACGCCCTTCGGCTTCATGCCGGAGGGCGTTTGTTGGTTTTGGGGGAAAGGGGGATGCGCCAATCTCCACGACGAAATACCGCTGCTCCCTGCCAATCGATATCTTGAACACTGGCCATGTCTATTTCGAAACCCGGGATGGGTCTGGTAGATCGTGCCCCAGGTTTCCGCGGGGTTCAGATTAGAAAATGGATGTTCAAGTATGTGAACAAATAGTCGCTATGTGACGGAATGGCATTCAGGTCGTCGGGTGGCGTGATCAGGCTTAGAAGAGCTGGAATCTCAGTGTAATCAGGAAGTATTGCTGGTTGTGGTGTTTTTTCGTGTTGGTGCCTGTTGTTGGCATGAGGGTTGCTCCTTAAATCCATAAGTCTCTCGAAGGCCCGGTTGAGTCTCCAAATAAGTGAACATTTTGATTCTTTCACTTTTTGTCCCCCCCCTTTCAACCGGAGCCTTCGGAAGCTCTTTTCGGTTACTCACCTTATCGCGGTCCGGTGGCCCGGGTCGTCAAGAGGGTGCTAACACATATGCTTCATTCTCCTGCACCTTGAAAGCGGGGTCCAGAACACCCCTTTGACTCAAGGTGATTGATGCATTCTCAACAACGTAAGACCTTTGTGAGCATTTAGAGATTTCTTCATTTTTACCCTCCTCTTGTTGTGATTTGAAACCCTCGGAGCCTCTGGCTTTGGGGGTTTCGTCTTTCGGTGGTTGTCAATGAAGTTGTCGCCTCAGCGATTAAGCAGCTAATGCAGTTTTGTTACCCAACGGTAAGGTCTTTTTATCAGGGTTCAACCAAACCTCAGTGGGCAGTGTCCAATCCCGTGTTTTCCGGCTTCCCCAGCGCTCTGGATGGCGAGCTTTGGCTTGCCGCATCTTTATACTCCTGGCCTCAAGAATAGCATCAGCAACACCCAAATGCCTCTGAACAGGTGTAACAAATTTAAGGCTGCTATGCTTGTGCTTGTAGTTGTACCAATACACAAAACTGTTCGCCCAGCTTCGTGCATCTATAAGTGTTTTGAACGGCTTTGAGGGGTAGTCAGGACGGTATTTCATAGTCCTGAACAAGGACTCTGAATAGGGGTTGTCATCACTGACCCGAGGCCTGCTGAAGGAGGGAACCACTCCAAGCCGTTGCAAGGTCGCAAGCATAGTGGCCCCTTTCATAGGGCTGCCGTTATCCGAGTGAAGGATCAGTGGCGTATCTTGGTTGTATATTCCATGCTTCAAACATGCTTTTCGCATCATTTCAGCAGCATGGTCTGCTGATTCAGTACCATGGATTTCCCAGGAGACAATCATACGGCTGAAGATGTCCTCCACCATGTACAGATAAAAGTGTTGTCCTCTGATGGGCGTGGGCAAATAGGTAATATCCCAGCTCCAAACCTGATTTGGGCCTGTTGCAGCATACGAGGTGGGCTTTCGCTTTGGAGCCGATACAGCACGCCCTCGCCGGGCAAGTTGCCCAGCTTTACGCAAGACCCTGTAAAAAGTGGATACTGAAGCAATGTAGGTTCCTTCATCCAGAAGAGTTGGGACAATCTGGCTTGGAGGCATACTTTGGAACCGTTTTTGGTTAGAAACTGCAAGAATTTCGAGCTGTTCTTTTTTCGTCATCATGTTTGCCGGTGACGGCCTGAGTGCATCCTTTCTCTTGTCTTTCTGAAGAGAACCGGAAGGTTGATTCCACCGTTGAATAGTTCTCGATGAGACCCCAAGCTCTTGACATGCCTTGGATAATCGAGCCCCTGCATCGACGGCTTCTTGGATGACGCGAACTGCTTCAATGCGATCTGGGAGTGTAATCAGTCGTCCTCGGGATCCCCCCAGATCGCCTGGGCCTTTTTTCTCAGCACCAGCAAAGCCGCTGTTTCAGCCAGGGCCTTGTCCTTACGTTTCAGTTCCTTGGTTAAGCTTTTGATTGCTTTCTTGTCCCGCTTTCGGTCTTCAGAAAGAGCTTTCCGATGGTCGACTGGTGATGAATTAGCCTTTAAACAGGCCGTCTTCCATTCGGTAACTTGTTCCGGGTAAAGGCCTTTTTTTCGACAATACTCCGATAGTTCGGATTCATTCAGTGTGGCTGTTTCCAATACAACTGCAAATTTCTCTTCCGAACTCCATTTGTCCGGTTTATTGCCTGTTCCCGGCACAATTACTCCTTTGGATAGGGCCCGTTTCCGCCATGTATACAACGTGCTGTCTGTAATTCCTGTCTCTTCGGCCAGTCTCCGGACAGGCATGCTTGAAGGGGGCATCATCTTTTGAATCATGGACGACTTTAGTTCGTCTGAATAATAATGGCTCAACTGGTTCTCTCACAATCGCCCCGCACTCTAATTGATTTTTTCAAACGAGGCGACAACTATCCTGACACAGGGGGCTTTTGAGCCCGAAAGAACATGGGGGGGGCAGTGCGCACCGCATGGTGATGCATAGACCGAGACCGTTGTTTATGAACATGCATGGAAGAAAAGGGCGTTCTATCGCAGCCGGATCGAAAACTGATGAAAATCCTTGCATTTGGATCGGAGAAGCATGGCCAGCACAAAACCGACCAACTCGGGGTCAGGGGCGTCTTTTCTGATTTCATAGCGCATGCCGATGGTTCGACCGGCTTCATCATCAAGTACGACCAGAAGATCACCACCCGTTCCGGGTTCTTGTTTTCCCCGTGTCACCACACGAATGGTCCGGCGTGTTCTTATGTCATATTCCCTGTTGTTCACATGACTGAAATAGCGGTGAACAAAGTCCTGGTCAATTTTCTGAAATTGCCGCTCCACCGCGTTGGCCATTCCATGGCTGGCAAAATTGATACGTGCATGTGCCCCGGTTTTTACCCATTGCTCGAGCTGCTGTTCTATGAAGACATGGCTCTTTTCCCAACTTTTTACCTCCCGCATATGGATGCTGTCTAAGCGAAGCTGCGTTGATTGAGAATGGCGAACCTCTTTTTGTGTCTCCTTGATTAAGCTCCGAAGTTTTCTGATCTCTTTATTTCTATCCTGCAGCTTCGTATGGAGGCCTTCGCGTCTGTCATCTACTTCATGAAGCAGATGCTCTGCTGCCTGGAGTTCAGCCTTGGTTTTCTCGAGTTCACTTTCAAAATGGTCCACCTTCAGGTTGTAACTGGCCAGGGCATGTTCTGCTTGAGATCGTTTATGACCCGTTTCCATAAGACGCTGCTCTTTTTGATCGCCTGCAGGTGAGGTGTCGATCAACTTCCGGTACTCCTCGTCAATCCTCTTAATTGTTGTGGACAGCTTGTCACGGTGATCCAGCGCATCACTCAGTTGCCCACCGGAGTGTTGAACCTGTCTTTGCAGTTCGTCGACTGCCTCTTTATGCACAGCCCTTAAAGTGTCGAGTTCCCCTTCAAGCTCCTGGCCCTCTTTTTCCAGGCGAAGCAGTTCCTGCTGGTCTCTGTACATGGTCTTTATGGTACCAAAACCGACAATGATAATCGTAAGCAGGTAGCCATACAGAGGGATGGACCTGTTGATAAGGTGTGCCTTGTGCCAGTATTGCGGATCTCTGATGTAGTCGGCCGCGGAGAAGGTCCAGGCGCGTGCCAGAGCAACAACCAGGCGGGGACGAACGCCGACCTGAATAGACAGCTTGAGAGAGGCCCTGTCCCCCTCCCCGGCATCAAGTATAAACTCAGATGCAACAAGGCTCCTGGTTTCATCTATGTCTACATCGTTATTTATGACCCAGCTGTTTTGTTTGTCAGCAGGGAGAGACCTGCTGACCGAAATATTCTGCCTTCGGGGTTCAAGGTATGTGGTGAGAGCTGTTTTAAATGCCTTGTCATGGCCAGGGGACGCATGAGTGGCTTCGGCCAGGTTGGCGATGTCCTTTGCAACAATCTCTGCTCGGAGATCTTCATTGTTGGACCTGGTATCGTAAAATGTATGCCAGTTAAACGCGTATAAAACAGAGGCAACAACCGCAGATAGAATTGCTCCTGCGATTGTTGCCCGGGTAGATGAACGCCAGATTCCTGCCCAGTACTCTCTCATCGTCTGTTCCTGCTTTTGATGGGCCATTTCATACGACAGTGGTCAACACAAAACGGACACCTGGGTGATGCTGCAATACTAACCCGGATATTTCATGGGGAAATGGTCGGGACAAGACAATACACATTGAGTCAATCTATCCTGAATCGCTGTATCGCGACCAGAAGAAAAGGTAAGGGCCTTGGAAAAACCAAAGGGTACACGTCAATGGAAACGGCAAGATAGGCATGGTATCATGGTGCGGTGAACAGAGAGGCATTGTGACAATGGCCGGAAAAAATTGGTGTATACTTGGTTCCCATCGAGGCCCAGCCGTTTTGACTTTACCTGGCAAAATGTAAGTAAATTTACTGACCCATTGTGATGCGTGATATAATCAGCATGAAGGACCTCCCCCCATTGGATCGGGGGACTATCGTTTGCCTGTGAACAGTTGCCATTCATCATCACACGTAGTACAACGGGTGCTGTAAGTGGTTTGAAAGCTTGCTGAATTTGTCGGTGCCCGCCGATGCGACATGGCAACCCAGCCGTAGTCTTATCCAGAGGATCAGGTCAATGAAGCTTGTTAAACGAAGGCTGTGTATCTTAAGTGCGCTCGGGATTTTATTGATAGCCTCATGCTCAGGCAAAGAAACATACAAGATTCTTTTTCTCCCGGCTCCGGAAGTGTATTCCAGCGGACTGGTCAATCCGTTTACGGATAACAATCCCGTTGAAAATGCTCCCTTTCAGGGCATTCTCTACGCCACAGACCGGAACCCCTCCCAGGATGAAAGTGGGAAGTCCCGGTTTTACACCTCGGATCCCGGCGGTGTCGTTCGTCTTGGAATCGGCTACATCGAACGGAACGGAAAAGAGCTGTCATGGGAAGAAGCCAGGCAGGTCTCACTGCTCAAAAACCGAACCGAGGATTACCCCATCAGTGTGAAGGAAGCCCATGAAATCGGTCTTCTGGATACGACGTACAGCTCCTTTCTCGACCCTGCCCTTGTCCCGGAAAAATCACGAACCCCGGCCACCGTGTTTTCCAACATGATCAACGAAAAATTGGCCGTTTCCACGAAAAAAGATATCTATGTATATGTGCACGGGTTTAAGACGATTTTTGAAAACCCGCTGCTGGTCACCAGTGAACTCTGGCACTATCTTGGGTACGATGGTGTCTTTATCGCCTATTCGTGGCCTGCCACAAAAAGCAACCGTGCCTACCTGGCCGATTCAGAAAAAGCCAAGCTGGCAGGACGCAATTTTCGCCTGTTCCTTGAATACCTGACCCGTGAAACCGAGGTGGAGACTATCCACATTCTGGGGTACAGCATGGGGACGCGGGTGGTGTCCCTGGCCTTGTCGGATATTGCCCTGATGCACCATGAAAAGTCACGGAAACAGATAAGGCAACATGCCCGGCTGGGCAATGTCATACTGTGCGGAAGCGATTTGTCGTTGTATGTTTTTGGGGCCTGTCTTGAAGATGGTATTTTGAATGTGCTGGACTCATTGAATATCTATGTGTCCGAATCCGATAAGGCGCTGAATCTTTCCCGATGGCTGATAAGTCAGGATCGCCTGGGCCAGATAACCAAAAGCAGGGACTTGCCTCCCCAATCGAAAACATATCTCCGGGAAAACAAAAAAATTCACCTGATCGATGTGACGGACGCGGCGGATTCCAAGGCAGGGAACGGTCACAATTACTTAAGAAAGAGCCCCTGGGTCAGCAGCGATATATTGATGACGTTCATGTACAATCTTACCCCGGAGCAGCGGGGTCTTGTCCACGACAACGATTCCCCCGTATGGTATTTTCCGGCTGATTACATCGCACGGCTGAGAGACTCTCTGGGGCAGGTGAATCCTTCATTTAAGGCCATGGGCCGCATCGAGCACCTGAAAGAGGAAAAGGCAGAAACAGCCCCCACGGAATAGGCTGGCATATTGAAACGGAGTGGGTCAGTTCAGCGCCTTGTCCGGTGAGATACTCAGCATCCACAAGGTCATGGTCGCGGCCACTCCCGCATCGGTAAACACATAGACCGTGTACCCCTCTTGGGTGCTTCTCTTCCCCTCCACCAGAACGCCCTTCGTTTCATCACTGCTCTTTGCCGCAACATCGGCCCTGGCTCCAAACTTGATCTTCCCTGTTTTAAACGCCCGGATAGCCTTTTCATCGTCAAACAGAAGAGTGATGCGAAACCGTTCCGCACCCAACCCACTGCCCAGGGCTTTGATTTTTGTGCGAAGGTAGATGCGTTGATCGGTAAGCTTATCGACAAGGATGCCTTTGCCATCGCCATAACCCACGTATGGAATTTTGGCGGTGCTCAGGCTCAAAATGGCATACCCAGACGCAGCCTCGAACTCCGAGTTCATCTCCGGATTCTCCCGGATTATTGTCTCGACGGTTTGTTTGACAAACAGATCGATGGAACGGAGTTTATCATGTCTTTCCTGCTCGGAAAGGGTTGCGCAGCCGTATAAAAATGCATGCAGGAAGAGTCCCGAAAGAAGGCACAAGCACATGCGACGCGCCCTGCCTGACTCATTTGAGCTCAGATTCAAAAGCATCTTGGGGGCTCTTTGTATACGTAGGGGGTTCGGTTTTTCCACTATGATTTGGTAACGATTCCGCAGATTACTGGAACCCGGTTGGCATGCGTGTCAGGCAAGGGTGACCAAGAGAACCTTGGGTTTCGATTGCTTTATCAACAGATATTTCGAAAAACATACTTCCGGATGAATCGCATTGTGCCTGTTGAAATTTTTCGAGTCACCCTCTGGAAAAAGGAAGAATCCCTTTCTACCAGGTGGGCACACACGATTTCGTCTGTTGCGTCATCCAAAATGGGTAAGACCTTAAAATCGGCAAGGCAAGACATGGCTTCCTCATGACAGTTTATGGTTAACATGGCACACCCCTCACGCATCGCATCGACACGCTCAATGGGTGTTGTTATGCAACATATCATCTCTTTACCTGCATACCAGAAATCAGCATTCATGCCCATCAACTTATTTAAAGCAAAAGAAAAGAAAGCGTCATTACGATTGTTGAGGCGATACCAGCTGTCATCACAAAAGCAAGAGTGATGACCACTGCTACCACCTCTGCCGATGCTCTTGTTCCACGTCATGACCCGGGGCTTCGGAGGGGCAATTTTCTTCGTCGGAAACCAGGGCTATCGGCTTTGTTGCGATGGGTCACCATGACCCTGTGGCACCGCCACCACCGGAGGACCCGCCTCCAAAGCCTCCGCCTGAAGAGCCTTTACCGCTGTTTGAACCCGAACTCACTATATTGAGAATGAAGAACACAATGGCACCGAGGAGAGCGATCAGGGCCCAGGCCCAGCCTTTTCGCCCAGACCGGAAGAGGTTGATGATGGTAACCACCAGAACGCCAAGCCCACAGACTATCGCCGGCAGCACCCACCAGGGAGCCGTGGGCTTCGGGAATGCCTGGCCACGGGCCATGGCCTCCATCCCGCGGACACCGTCCGCAATCCCGGTAGCAAAATCTTCTCGCTTGAAGGCCGGAACAATGAGATCCCCCATCACCTGCCGCGCCAGATAGTCATTCTGCTTGCCCCAATCGGCACCCAACTCGATGCGTGCCTTTCTGTCATCTTTTGAGATAAGAAGCAACATCCCGTAGTTGTGATCCTGCCATCCGATACCCCAGTGATCAAAGAGTTGCGTGGCATACTGTTCGATGCTCAGCGCGCCGGCATCGTATGACGCCAGCGAAGGAATGGTGACCACATAAATGGGGATGTTCTCCTCGGCAAGGAGCGCTGCTGCGGTCCTGTCGATGCGCCCCGCGGCCTTGGCGTCGATCAGCCCCGCCTCGTCCACATAAAAATGCTCCGAAGGCGGCTTGTCCGGAAAGATGGCTGCAAAGGCACACACCGGCAGCAGAAGAGCCAGGATGGCCCATCCTATGATGATTTTTCTTTTGTTCATGACTGATTTTCTCTTTGGGAATGTAGGTGAATAATCCGATGATTTATTTATAGAGGGTGTAACGATTCAGAACGGTTTTGCCTCCGGCGTTCCTGTAACATAAACATAACCGATTTGCACGGCATGGACCCGGTTATTTCATGAGTTGAGTGCCCTGTTCAAGGCATCAGAGCTGCAGATGCAATGGTTTGCTTCGGTGCTCTGATAACGCGGAAGATGGGCGCACCCGGTTCGCCCGAAGGCAGATGACATCGCTGTGGCAACACGCTTTCAAGGTGGCACTCACCCTGCCGCCTGAGGCATCGCTTTTTGATGTTTTATTTTGATTCGGCCTTTCCCGTTGTGCTTCGGGTATGCTCAATGGCAGTTGATTCGCTCAAAGACTGGAAACGTATATGAGCTCATAAAGAGCATGGAGGACACGGGTAAAAATTTGATTAAATACACGATATTCTATAGTATTGTCGTATAATATGAATTGGCAGCCTGGCTGACGGGGAATGGCCCATGAAGCAGCTGATTTTCACAAAACAAGAGAGCATCCATCACACCAATGAGACCGATACGGGCTCTGCGCTGAAGTGTGTGCGCCCGGGGCATGAATGGAACGGGCGTTTGTGGCCGAGGGTTTGTTGTTTGATCATGGCCGTACTGGTGCTGCTCATGTGTCCCGCACTGTCGGTTCATGCTGAAAATGAACGCACCATTCGCGACGCCTGTTGCAACAACCCGCCTTCATATTCAGTGGATACTCAGGGACAATCCGCCGGACTGTACGTGGACCCCCTGCATCAGATTGCAGCAAGGGGGAACCTGCTGCTTGAGTTTGAATACAGTGGCTGGGATGCCCAATTGGAAACCCTTGAAGCTGGCGATGTGGGGTTTTTGCTGGCGATAGCCGACACGAAAGAACACGACAGGGGAGACGATTTCCCTCAGCAACACGTATCCAATGCCAAGGCTGTCACCTATGACCAACCGGGTGTCAAGGCTCCATCCATCCTTGATAAGACCCAGGTTGCCTTGACTCCTGAAGAGAAAGCCTGGCTGAAGGCACACCCTGTCCTTCGTCTTGGCTACGAGATGGATTGGCCCCCCTTCGAGAGGTGGACGGAGAAAGAGGGGCTCTCAGGCCTGTCGGCGGATTATCTGGCGCGGATAGAAGCCTTGCTGGGGGTTAGAATTGAACCGGTCCCCCCCAGGGACTGGGGCTTGATGATTCAAGCCGCCCGTGCCCGTGAGGTGGATATCATATCCGCTGTCGTCCGCACCTCACAACGTGAAGGGTTTCTGGATTTTACCACACCCTATCTGCGCGTTCCCATGGTAATCGTCACCCGTAAACGTGTGCCTTATATCGGTGATATGTCCGAGCTGGCTGGCAGAAAGGTAGGGGTTGGCAAGGCTTACGCCTCGCACGACTTCCTCCGAAACAATCACCCCAAGATCACCCTGGTCCCATCACGGAATAGTTACGAGGGTCTGCTGTCGGTGGTCGAGGGAGATACCTTTGCTTTCGTCTGCAGCCTGGCGACCGTCAACCAGATCATCGCCCGTGAAGGATTCGGCAATCTCAGGGTATCCGGGGTGACCCCATATGCCTATGACCTGGCCATGGGGATCAAGAAAGGTGAACCCCTTCTGCTTTCTGCCATGCAGAAGGCGTTGGACGCGATATCCGAGGAGGAACGCTCTGATATCTATCGCAGATGGTTCAATGCCAGCGCTGAAAATCGTTTTGATTACACGCGAATTGTGCGAACGGCTATCATCGCGGTCTTGTTGTTGTTTGTTTCGCTCTACTGGGTCAACAGGCGAACGAAGCGTAGATTGCTTGATATCATCGAGTTTTTGCCCGATGCAACATTTGTTGTGAATACCAAGAAACAGGTCATCGCCTGGAACAAAGCGATAGAGGAAATGACGGGGGTCAGCAAAGCTGAGGTCCTCGGGAAGGGGGACTATGAATATGCCATTCCATTGTATGGGAAGCGTCGCCCGATCTTGATCGATCTCATTGAGAGCCCGGCCCCTGAAACCGAGGCCAAATACGACTTTATCCATCGTCAGGGAGACCGGATGCTTGCGGAGGTCTATGTCCCTGCACTGTTTGAGGGCAAAGGGGCCCACGTCTGGGTCACCGCTTCCGCCTTGCGTGACGCCCTGGGACGACGATACGGCGCGATAGAATCGATTCGAGACATAACGGAGCGCAAACTCAACGAAGAAAAGCTTGCCGGTTATAGAGAACACCTTGAAGATCAAGTGAAAAAACGTACCGAAGAGCTGGCACAGGCCAAAGATCAGGCCGAAACAGCCAACCGCACCAAAAGCGCCTTCCTGGCCAGTATGTCCCACGAACTGCGAACCCCACTCAACGCGATTCTCGGCTTCTCCGAGATGCTGGGGCGTGATCCGGGTGCCACCAATGCCCAACAGAACATGATCGCCATCATCAACAACAGCGGCGAGCACCTGCTGGGCATGATCAACGACGTACTGGACCTGTCCAAGATCGAGGCCGGGCGCATCAATCTTGAATCGGAGGCCTTCGATCTTCAGGCCATGCTCGAAGACATCGGGCGCATGTT
This sequence comes from Desulfolunaceae bacterium, assembly GCA_942491485.1. GTDB lineage: Bacteria > Desulfobacterota > Desulfobacteria > Desulfobacterales > Desulfolunaceae > Desulfoluna. The sequence continues at coordinate 184,457 of CALOAX010000004.1, forward strand.
TGATGTGCGAGCAGAGAGAGCGCAGTTGCGCTTTGACTTGGAGATTAATCCGACACGGGCCCATCACATCAAGTCCGACCCCGGCAAACTGCGTCAAATCCTCATCAACCTGCTGGGCAACGCGGTCAAGTTCACGGAACAGGGGGGCGTGACGCTGCGTGCCCGGACATGGCCAGTTGTTGGCGATGACACCATGGTCACGCTGCAGCTGGAGGTGGAGGACAGCGGTCCGGGCATCGAACCGGAGCAGTTGGGTCGAATCTTCGAGCCCTTTCACCAGGCGGAATCTTCTCCTTCCACGGTCAAGGGCACCGGGCTGGGCCTGGCCATCTGCAAGTCCTTTGTTGAGCTGATGGCAGGGGACATTCGAGTTGAGAGCACACTTGGACAAGGCTCCCTGTTTCGCGTTGAACTGCCGGTGGCCCTGGCAGAAGCCGGGGACGTCGAACGTATCGAGACAGAGAGGAACACGGTGCTGGGTTTGGAGCCTGGTCAGCCTGAGTGGCGCATACTTGTGGTGGAAGACAACCCCGGGAGTCGGTTGCTGCTGAAAACCCTTCTGGCACATACGGGCTTCGAAGCCCGTGAGGCGACAAATGGCGAAGAGGCCATCACGCAATTCGAACAGTGGCATCCCCACTTCATATGGATGGACATACGAATGCCGGTCATGGATGGCTATGAGGCCACAGCTAAAATTCGTTCCCTGCCCGGAGGAAACGAGGTGAAAATCGTGGCGCTCACCGCAAGTGTTTTCAAAGAGCAACACATGGGCATTCTTGAAGCGGGCTGCGATGAGGTGATGCACAAACCGTATCAAAGTCACAAGATCTTCGATGCCATGGCCAGGCACCTGGGCGTGCGCTACCTCTACGAGGAAGGGGCTGAGGGGGGGGACCGAGGGACAACAGAGCAGGCGAGCAGCCTTAGCTGTGAGCAGCTGGCGGGGCTGCCGGCTGATCAGCGGCAGGCGTTGACAGAGGCGGCGCGCAATCTGGATGTTTCGGCGACAGCTCAAGTGATTGACCGCATCCGTATCGACTCTCCCGATATCGCCGATGGGTTGCTGGCACTGACAGACACATATCAATTCGGTCAGATCCTGTCCCTTCTGGGCGAATAGTGACAATCCAAAAAACAGATGTGAGTGGTGCAAGATGGATCCAAAAGGTGAAATTCTCGTTGTTGATGATACCCCGGAAAGCCTGAAGCTGCTGGTCGATCTCCTGATGGATGAGGGGTACCGGGTGCGTCCGACAATGGATCCGAAGCTGGCACTCGAATCGGCCCTTTCCAACCCTCCGGAGCTGATCCTGCTGGATGTGAGGATGCCCGGTATGGATGGCTTCGAGCTGTGCCAAAGGTTGAAACAGGCTACGTGCACAGAACAGGTTCCCATTATCTTCGTCAGTGCCCTCCAGGAGTTGCACGAGAGGGTGCGGGGGTTTGAGGCCGGCGGGGTGGACTTTATCACCAAACCGATCCAGCGCGAAGAAGTGCTGGCACGGGTTTCCGCCCAACTGGAGCTCTCCAGAATGCGACAGAGCCTGGAGAAACGAAGTCAGGAGCTTGCCGCGGCCAATCAAAAATTGCAGGACCTGGACAAGCTCAAGAGCATGTTCATCGCATCGGTCTCCCACGAGCTTCGTACCCCCTTGAACGCCATCATCAGTTTTTCAGGAATCCTGCTGCGAGAGATATTGGGTGGCCTCAATGAGCGGCAGCGAGACAGCCTGGAGCGTATCGATCGTGCAGGCAAGCACCTGTTTTCCCTGATCACCGATGTGATTGATATTTCCAAGATCGAGGCGGGGCGCAGCGACGTCTATCCCGAAACATTTGCCCTGCAGGAGTTGGTGGACGAGGCCCTGAACACGATTCATCCCCAGGCAGAGACCAAGGGGTTGACGGTGACGGTATCCGCTGTCACCTGGCCGGTGCTGCATACAGATCGCAGGAGACTGCTGCAGTGTCTTGTCAATCTGCTCGGCAACGCCGTGAAGTTTACTGAAAAAGGGGGGGTGACGGTGCTCGTTAGCGACACCGGCGAGGCCGTGGCGGTCGCCGTGCGGGATACGGGAATCGGAATCGCGGAAGGGGATCGGCCCAAACTGTTCAAGGCCTTTGAACGCCTTGATAGCCATCTTCGCGTAAAAGCGGGTGGAACAGGTCTCGGGCTATACCTGACCAGAAAACTCGTCACTGATTTCCTGCACGGGGAGATCTCTGTCATGAGCTCGCCTGGCGAAGGAAGCACGTTTTGTCTGACTGTTCCAAAGGTGATCGAGAGTACCACGTCGTTTTCGGAAGGGGACCTACCATGACCACAGCATTGATGATCGAAGACAACGAAGACAACAGGGTGTCTATGGCCATCCTGCTTGAAAGTGGGGGGTATCAGGTTATCGAGGCTGAGACCGGTGATGCCGGCTACCATAAGGCCGTGGCAGAACAGCCGGACTTTATCCTGCTGGACATCCAGTTGTCGGATATGAACGGGATCGAGGTTCTCAAGCGCCTGCGTGCCGATACCCGGACCCGCCGGATTCCGGTGATCGCTGTCACCTCATATGCCATGTCCGGCGATCGGCAGAGATTCCTCGCAGCAGGCTGCAACGGTTATATCGAAAAACCCATCGACCCCTTACGTGTGATCAGCCAGATCCGGACCATATTGGAGAAGAAGCCATGAGGATTCTATTTGTGGATGATGATGAAGATGCCAGGCTCTCCATGGCGTTGTTACTCCAAGAGCTGGGGCATGACGTGAGCACCGCCTCCAATGGGGTTGAGGCCTTGGCGCGTGCTCGGCAGGAGCACCCTGAGGTGGTCATCTCCGATATCCTTATGCCGAAGATGGACGGCTTTGAATTCTGCCGGCAAATGAAATGCGATTCCGACCTGAAACGGACCCCTTTTATCTTTTACACAGCCTCCTACGTTGAAACACCCGACAAACAGTTTGCCATGGAGCTCGGCGCAGCAAGCTTCTTGATCAAGCCCGCAGGGCCTGAAGAGTTGGCGGCGGCAATAGAGTCGGCCCTGGCCAAGAGAGAGGATGTACCCACCCGGCTTGCAGCTGACCCACTGCAACAGGCAGGGCTTATTGAAACCCATCGTGACCGGTTGGCGCGTAAGCTGGAGGAGAAAGTTCAGGAGTTGGAAAGGGAACGACAGCTGTTACGGCGCAGTGAAGAGAAGTATCGCCAGCTTGTGGAAAACCTTCAAGAGTACTTTTTTTATTCCCACGGCACCGATGGCGTGTTCACCTACATCAGCCCATCGATTCAGAACATCTTAGGTTATACGGAGCGTGAATTCTGCTTTCACTATACGAAATATTTAACCGACAACCCCATGAACCAGATCGTGAAGCAAGCGACTGATTTTGCAATTCAAAACAAAAAGCAACCTCCCTACGAGGTCGAAATACTGCACAAAAATGGTTCCAAACATATATTGGAGGTTTGCGAATATCCGGTATCGAATGAGAAAGGGGAGGTTGTCGCTGTTGAGGGCGTGGCCCACGACATCACCCCCCGTAAAGAGGCGGAATTGAAGCGGGAGAAACTGGAGAGGCGTCTGCAACAGGCCCAAAAGATGGAGGCCATCGGGACACTGGCAGGGGGCATTGCCCATGATTTCAACAATATTCTCACCGCCATTATAGGGTATGCAGAACTGGCGCAAGAAGATGTTTTGCCTGAAACGCCGGTCTCAGAAAAACTTGATGAAGTGCTCATTGCCGGCAACCGGGCCAGGACCCTTATCAGTCAGATTCTCGCCTTCAGCCGTCAGTCCCCACAAGAGCGGATACCTATCCAGATTCATCTCGTGGTGAATGAGGCCATTAAATTGCTGCGTTCCACAATCCCTACCACCATCAAACTTACGGATAATATTGATCCCCAATCTGATAGTGTTTTGGCCGATCCGACCCAGATTCATCAGATTGTCATGAACCTGGCCACAAATGCATATCATGCCATTCGCGAAACAGGTGGAGAACTGACAATAACTTTGAAGCCTGTCCTGATTGGAACAGACGATGCCGCATCCCTTGATCATGAGTTGCGCCCCGGCCGTTATGTGAGATTGGAGGTAAGCGACACGGGCCACGGAATGGATAAAGAAACCATGGAGAATATTTTTACCCCTTACTTCACAACAAAGGAAAGAGAAGAGGGGACCGGCCTTGGCCTCGCCACTGTGGAAGGCATTGTCAAAAGCAGCGGAGGCCATATTGTGGTTCACAGCAGGCCAGGGAAGGGGTCGACATTTCAGGTTTACCTGCCCCAAATTCATTCTGAACAGGACCCGGACGAAGATGAAAAACAAAGAGAGTACTCCACCGGATCTGAAAAAATCCTGCTCGTGGATGATGAAGTGCATATAACCCGAATCCTTCAGCAGCTGCTCGAAAGCCTTGGGTATCGGGTCAAAGCTTTTGTCAGCAGCAAAGCGCTGTTAGAAGCATTTCAGGGTGCACCTGATGATGTCGACCTTGTTATCACCGACATGACCATGCCGGAGATGACCGGCGTCGAGCTCAGCCGAGCGCTTTTTGCAATCCGGCCTGATATCCCCGTTATTCTCTGCACCGGCTACAGTGACCTGATCAACAAAGAAAAAGCCGAAGCCCTGGGCGTTAAGGGATACATCATGAAGCCAATTCTTATAAGAAAGCTGTCCATGATCGTCCGCAGAATTCTGGATGAAGCCAAACCATGAGCGTTTACATCATCTGTTGAGTGGCGTGGGTTCGCCATGCGTGGCTCGTGATCACGAGAAATATCCGGGCTGAGCCGCCTTCCTGGTCGAGCGCTTTCCGCGTGCAAACGAACCCTACCCAATCTGTCTCTCGACTGAGCGACAAGATAAATCCCGCACCTCCTCGTCCGGTTTTTTGTGCCGCGTCTGTGTTTTAAACCTTATGGCTCGCTCGAAGGGTGAGAAAAGCGAGAAGGAAACCGGAACGTACATTTTGTGTTTTTGAGATATCTTAATTATTCACAGTAAACACCAATAATAACAATACTATCGCTTTGATTAAATTAGTTTCTCATGAAATTTTCGGGATAAGGCAACGCGTATTAAGAAGGGTCCCGTGTCACGATGGCAGATTGTAGCCGGGAAGGGCTCTTCGGGCGCGCCGTGCTCCGTCGCGGCATTTACGCGATACCCGTCAAGACTCAGTACCCGTTGGGTTTCGAAATCGTGGGAGTGGTTCATGGTTTGTATGTGCTTGATCCGAGTGATGGCGCCTTCCCGGGAAAAAGAGCCGCGGCAGAGCACGGCGCGCCCAGACAGGGTTACCCTATAGAGGGCATAGATTCAACGGTGACAACTCAACATGAAATACATGAAGAATGCCAGCACTCCGCCTCTCCCATGAAGGCGGGAATTCATGCTGGCACAGATGAATGGTTCCGTTGTTGGTAACTATTCAGCTCCTGAAAAGCAGCCTCCGGCGGCAAGGTGTGCCACCTTGAAGGCAGGTTGCGGATGCGCGTTGCCCCTCGTTCCTCGGGTCAAGTCACATCCGCCTTTAAAGCGAGAATTTCCAAGGCTTATATATAATAAGACCTGTTTGTCAAACTTTTCAAAAGTTTGGCCCCCGGCAGGGCCGCCGGAGGCACCAGCTGAATAGTTACCGTTCTTGTTCAGTTTTTGTCGGCATCCATCATGCCCATCTCTTTCAATAGGTCCACAACAATTGAAATCTTGGACCCTGCCATGGTTCCGCCAAGGGAAAGCATAACAGAGCAGGTTTCCATGATCTCATCCCGTGTTGCTCCTGCATCTACAGCCTTTTGTGTCTGCCCCAAAATACACCCCTTGCACCCCATAACGATGGCTGCACCCATGGCCATCAGCCGTTTGGTTTTGGTGTCCAGAACGCCCGGCTCATACGTTTTCTTGTAATGCGCCTGGTACAGTTCTCCCTGTTCCCCTTGCCAATCGATCAACTCCCAGAAATTATTACTTATCTGGCTGTACTCGTCCCTCAAATTACTCATTATGTAGTCCTCTTTTAAGGTTTCAATGCCTGGTCTGTAACGGACGTTGCAAAAAGGCCTGAGGGCTGTCGCAACATGAAAACATACAGAAAGACGTGTCGCCGGCGGCAAGGTGGGCCACCTTGAAAGCATGTTGCCGCAGTGCGTTGCCCCTCGTTCCTCGGGTCAAATCACTGCGGCATGTTCAAGACGTTTCTGCATTTGTTCGTTGATATGAAGGAATCAATGAGATTACTTGTCAGATAGTGTCCATGGTTTTGTAAAGTAGGTTTCGCGAACGTCGGATGCCTTTGACTCAGCCCAATGTTCAAGCCCCATCTTGTTTATTAAACACAGGTTGAAGACTTTCATATTATGCGGTAGCTCAGTAGACCTGTCAGCATACGGGTGCAGGTTGTCACATGGGAAGTCGTTGCAATCTCCACAAAAATCAATGCCCTTGGTTTTAGAACATTCATACGCTGCACAACGATGCGAATCACCTAAGATATGTTTTTGCAATGGTATCCTGCCATCGTGATACCGGCATCCTTTGCACAGCATTATTTCAACAGGTACATTGTATTCTTCGGACATTTTTTCAACAGCAGCTCTGGCATCCTTGTTTTCAAGGGCCAAGTAGAAATGGCAGTTAAAACAGTCCAGACCACAAGGAGCGGTCATATGAAAGTAATCCATGGGTGATTCTCCTCATCGGTTTCAATTCATGTGAACAGGAAAGACTATAATTTAACTGCCGTCCATAAAACATCACCCATTTGGGGGATGTTGGTAGCATGTAGGGTGAATGTCAGGGGCCGGAGCATGGCCGTTGCTGAAAGGTGACAAACGACGGGTGACGAGTGCGACCGAGAAATTAAATCGGGTATCCGGTCAGCGTGGGCTGGGGGTCGTGAACCCCAGGCGACACGATTCAGAGGCCATGGATGTCGTGTTAGGGCCTTGCCAGAATTTAAGTATACACGGTCTGTATAGCCAGCATCGTGCACTTAAACATTGAACGTTGGCTCTCACAGCATTGTGGAAACGCCCGGTAAAGACCGTTGCATGATTATTTCACAGCGAGGCCCTTAACTTCTTGCCAAGACAAACAGCCATACGCTCCAGCTGATGCTGTGGAGCCATCCCGCCACTGTTGCTGCAAACCAGACACAAGCCACAGAGTAATCTTTTTTATAAAGATTTATACCCAACAGTACGATTGGCATCATCATTACGGTTAGTAAGGCTGACGGAGGAATGATTTTACCAGCCTGAGGCCCCATATTTTTGAGCATAATCACACTTGCCATCAAGGTTAACAACACAAACACCGTCAAGTATATCCGCTGTCCTGCATGTTTAACCATGGCATAAACCACATAAAGGTACACAAGAATCGTCACGTACGGTGTCAATAAAATACCATCAACGTTCAATAAACATTCAGGGAAGAGTTTCCACAGATTCACAGACACTCCTTAATTCGTTGAGTGCCGGGCACGGCACACGTTCTTAAAAGTGAGCCAAATGGTAGTATTATTATGAGCATTTGGCAAGTCTTAGACCCAGCCGGGTGGAGGCGGGTCGGAGCGGAGCGAAGACACGAGCCGAAGGCGAGAGGGAACGGAGTGACCGGTCACGGTGTAGCGGTATGATAACGGGATATCAGCGATGATGTTTCGGAAAGGCCGTTGCCCTGCTTCGGCAGGGCAACGGGAAGGTACGGGGCGATGTACAGGAATCGAGTTGAGGCGTGCATGGGTGGGACGAGCCTGCAACACAAGGAAACGTCATTTGGACAATAAGCTCTGCCCGTATATTCGTTGGCGGTCGTCTTCAGTGTACCCGATTAGCTATATTTTATTATTGTTTGGATTCCATTAAAGATGAAATCTTCATCAGTTATTGTTTCTTTGTAGTTTATGACGTTACAGCCTTCGGGAACATTTAGATTGAATAATTCCATGATTCCAGAACTTTGTTTTTCCCATTTTTGATATTCATCATTTCGAGTCTGAAATGACTGGAAGTATCCTTCATCAAAAAACACGCAAACTTCACTGGCGAATATTCCTGGATAAGAAATAATTAAAGTGAAGATTTGATCGTTTTGTTTATTGTTTAGGTAGCATTTATATGCAGATTCAAGATAGAGATTAAGAATATATTTTGTAGTTTTCAGATTATGAGATAATAATTTTTCGAAAATACTAATTTTGTGATTCCAGTATGAATATCCATCCCATCTTTCGACCTGCATTTTTTCTAAATTGTTCATCGAATTTTCAAAATATCGTATATGTCTTTTTAATCCTCTGAATCTTTTCTTAGTATGTAAGTCTAATCTTCTCATTTTTTTTTTATCTTTTTTAGATAGTGTTTAAATAACCAGCGCGGCTTTTTGCTCCACTGAATTTATTGGTTGTGTGCCGGACACGGCACACGTTCTTAAAAGTGAGCCAAATGGTAGTATTATTATGAGCATTTGGCAAGCCTTAGACCCAGCAAGGTGGAGGCGAGTCGGAGCGAAGCGTAGACACGAGCCGAAGACGGGAGAGAACGAAGTGACCGGTCACGGTGTAGCGGTATGACAGCGGGATATCAGCGATGATGTCTCGGAAGGCAGTCGCTTTGCTGCGGCAGGGTACCGCGAAGGTACGGGGCGACGTACAGGAATCGAGTTGAGGCGTGCACGAGCGGGACGGGTAAATGAAAATGACAAGTAGGAGGTGTGTACTTAAGAGCATTATGCCCCAGCAGGTGGAAATGTTCGTAGCGTCGCAGATAGCCGAACGTCTGGGAGGCAACCCCCGGCTCATGGAGATGATCCTTGAGCGGAGGAATATGTTCAGAGCCCTGAATCGGGTCCGCAGCAATAAGGGTGCTCCAGGGGTAGACGGGATGACCGTCAGCCAGCTTGGCGGGTACCTGAGGCGGCACTGGCCCAAAATCAGGGAAGAGCTTTTGAATGGGACCTACAACCCGCTTCCCGTACGGCGAAAAGAGATAGATAAGCCGGATGGTGGGGTACGGTTGCTGGGTATCCCGACGGTGCTTGATCGACTCATTCAGCAGGCCATTGGTCAAATATTGGAGCAGGTATGGGACCCGACGTTCTCTGAGTTCAGCTATGGATTCAGGCCGAAAAGGTGCCAACGAGACGCCCTATTACAGGCAAAGAGTTATCTGCTTGAGGGGTACACTCACGTCGTTGATATGGATCTGTCGAAGTTCTTTGACAGAGTGAACCACGATCGCCTGATGAGCAGGTTGGCGGCACGGATACAGGACAAGCGTGTCCTGAAACTGATCCGCAAGTACCTGACCGCCGGAACGATGATTGGTGGGCTTGTCTCGCCGTCCGTGGAAGGCACGCCCCAAGGTGGCCCTCTCTCACCGCTGCTCTCCAATATCGTCCTTGACGAGCTGGACAAAGAGCTGGAGGCGAGGGGGCATCATTTTGTCAGGTATGCCGACGACTTTGTGATCTACACCAAGAGCAGAAAAGCTGCATTGAGGGTTAAGACGAGCATTACGGGGTTTATTACCGGGAAACTCAAGCTCAAGGTCAACCAGGAAAAGAGTGCAGTCAGCAGGCCGTGGCTGCGCAAGTATCTTGGTTTTACGTTTCTCCAAATGTATGGGAAGACAAAGATCCGGATCCACCCGAAGTCGATCAAACGATTTAAGGAGAGGGTTCGTGAGCTGACAAGCCGCAACTGCGGAAAGAGCCTGTACAGGATAATTGAGGAGCTGAACAATTACCTCAGGGGATGGTGGAACTATTACCGTCTCACAGAAGCCAGGTACATCTTCAAAGCCCTGAACAAGTGGATTATCAGGCGGCTTCGGTGTGTCGTCTGGAAACAGTGGCATAAACAACCATCCGGTTTTTATGGATGGTATCATTTTGAAGCGAAGCCAAAATGATTGGGCATGAAATGCCCTTTGTTTACGTTTGCCCCGCAAACAACATCCAAGGACCAAGATTCGCAATTTGAAGAAGCTTGGAATCTCTCATGGTCCTGCCGTTATGTGCGGAAACGCACGAAAGAAATACTGGCGCATGAGCAAAGTCAAGTGGATAAATTTCGCGCTTCCGCCTCGATATTTCTTCTCTCGCGGATTGTTCCTTCCGGGAGTGTAACTCCTTTGATCAGCCGAATCGCCGAGGTACGCGATCCGTATGCCAGGTGGTGTGGGAGGGCCCTTCAGTGATGTGGGGTCCTATCCCGTTATATGCTTTCATCCTTATATTCCATTAGTTCAACTGGAGCACCGTTCTCTTCGATAAATGCCACAACCAGCCCTTTGCTCGGTGAGTTAGGTTCAATAATTACATTTTTGCCTTTTATTGCCTTTTTTAGGTCATCTACAACAAAAGCAACATGCGGTACTGTTTTAACAAGATCTGGATATGGTGCACCTTCCCAATACCGTTGCCATTGAATTCCGTACGGATTATTTTCATGATCCGATACCGTCATTTTTAAATGAGGAAGATCAATTTCACCTTCGAACCTATCTTTGGTTGGTATGCCTAAATGATTAAATTTCATTTGTTTCCTCTGGACATATAACGCGTGGCTATGCCGACCCAAAAAGCTGATAGGGACAGCGGTTGAAGTTACGAAAGACGTGGCCAGCTTTTTGGAGTCGGCCATGAGCCAATTGTTGTGCCCTAATTGGGGAGTTCCGTATATTTTGCAATATTACAGATAGCAAGAGCCATTTGCTGCCAATTTGTTTCAGAAACGTTGTGTTGATAGAAAATAGTAAACCAAACCCTATATTGTTTCTTACCATCGACCCAATGAGAGATATATTTTCCAGGTGGATTGTTGGTTTTTTCAAATTGACCTGATGTTGGATTAAAACGAGACCAAACTCTCATTGGTACAGCATGCCTTGGTATTTCAGCTTTAATTAAACCTAATGCAGTTAGTTTGTCCTCGTAGAATTGGATTATTCCGGGAGCTGGGAACTCAGTATTGACTTTATAAACAACACACTTGGCTCCTTTAGCAGGTTGGTTATCCATATGTTCGACTGAAACTGCATAAGGATGAACTGGCAACTCTATATATTGGAAAGGTCTTGTTTCACAAGCGACCAGAGCCAATGAAGAAATGACAACTAATACAAAAAAGATTTTTGCTGTCTTCTCGTTCATGAAATCCTTCGTATGGGGCACAACGCCATAAATGTGGGGCCGCCGAGCGAAGCGAGGGTACCTGGAGCGCAGCGGAAGGCGGTCCGACACAATTTATTTGTTGTGTGCCGGGCACGGCACACGTTCTTAAAAGTGAGCCAAATGGTAGTATTATTATGAGCATTTGGCAAGCCTTAGACCCAGCAAAGTGGAGGCGAGTCGGAGCGAAGCGTAGACACGAGCCGAAGACGGGAGAGAACGAAGTGACCGGTCACGGTGTAGCGGTATGACAGCGGGATATCAGCGATGATGTCTCGGAAGGCAGTCGCTTTGCTGCGGCAGGGTACCGCGAAGGTACGGGGCGACGTACAGGAATCGAGTTGAGGCGTGCATGAGCGGGACGAGCCTGCAACACAAGGAAACGCCATTTGGACAATAAGCTCTGCCCGTATACTCGGCGCTCACGTACCGAAAGACGTGTGTTTATACCCCTCAAGGGGGTACTGAAAATAGCCCCGGGAGGCCTCCCATGTGCCCCGGAAAGTCGCGTGCGACGGAAATTGGCTGAGGGCGGGGCAACCCGCTCTGACCGCATGGGAGGAGTCAGCCGAGGGCATAGTAGCCGGAGGAAACGAGCCGGGCCTCCCCCAAAGGGGAGAAGTATACCCGGAGGACTCACCCTGGTGAAGGCCTGAACGGTGCCCGGCCTGAATGGGACGGGTAAATGAAAATGACAAGTAGGAGGTGTGTACTTATGAGCATTATGCCCCAGCAGGTGGAAATGTTCGTAGCGTCGCAGATAGCCGAACGTCTGGGAGGCAACCCCCGGCTCATGGAGATGATCCTTGAGCGGAGGAATATGTTCAGAGCCCTGAATCGGGTCCGCAGTAACAAGGGTGCTCCAGGGGTAGACGGGATGACCGTCAGCCAGCTTGGCGGGTACCTGAGGCGGCACTGGTCCAAAATCAGGGAAGAGCTTTTGAATGGGACCTACAACCCGCTTCCCGTACGGCGAAAAGAGATAGATAAGCCGGATGGTGGGGTACGGTTGCTGGGCATCCCGACGGTGCTTGATCGACTCATTCAGCAGGCCATTGGCCAAATATTGGAGCAGATATGGGACCCGACGTTCTCTGAGTTCAGCTATGGATTCAGGCCGAAAAGGTGCCAACGAGACGCCATATTACAGGCAAAGGGTTATCTGCTTGAGGGGTGCACTCACGTCGTTGATATGGATCTGTCGAAGTTCTTTGACAGAGTGAACCACGATCGTCTGATGAGCAGGTTGGCGGCACGGATACAGGACAAGCGTGTCCTAAAACTGATCCGCAAGTACCTGACCGCCGGAACGATGATTGGTGGGCTTGTCTCGCCGTCCGTGGAAGGTACACCCCAAGGTGGCCCTCTCTCACCGCTGCTCTCCAATATCGTCCTTGACGAGCTGGACAAAGAGCTGGAGGCGAGGGGGCATAGCTTTGTCAGGTATGCCGACGACTTCGTGATCTACACCAAGAGCAGAAAAGCTGCATTGAGGGTTAAGACGAGCATTACGGGGTTTATTACCGGGAAACTCAAGCTCAAGGTCAACGAGGAAAAGAGTGCAGTCAGCAGGCCGTGGCTGCGCAAGTATCTTGGTTTTACGTTTCTCCAAATGTATGGGAAGACAAAGATCCGGATCCACCCCAAGTCGATCAAACGATTTAAGGAGAGGGTTCGTGAGCTGACAAGCCGCAACTGCGGAAAGAGCCTGTACAGGATAATTGAGGAGTTGAACAATTACCTCAGGGGATGGTGGAACTATTACCGTCTCACAGAAGCCAGGTACATCTTCAAAGCCCTGAACAAGTGGATTATTAGGCGGCTTCGATGTGTCGTCTGGAAGCAGTGGAAGAATCCAAGGACCAAGATTCGTAATTTAAAGAAACTTGGAATCCCTCATGGCCCTGCCGTTATGTGCGGAAACGCACGAAAGAAGTACTGGCGCATGAGCAAGGTCAAGTGGATAAATTTCGCGCTTCCGCCTCGATATTTCTTCTCTCGCGGATTGTTCCTTCCGGGAGTGTAACTCCTTTGATCAGCCGAATCGCCGAGGTACGCGATCCGTATGCCAGGTGGTGTGGGAGGGCCCTTCAGTGATGAGGGGTCCTATCCCGTTGTGTGATCATTTTTGTATATGATTTATTATCGCTTTTCTAATTGACTCAGAAATACCATTGCTCTTTTTTAGAATTCCTATAATATGATTCAAATATGCATTGTTTTTGGAACTCAAGTCACAAAGTGAAATTACATTTGAATTTGCCACCAAGCCTTTATTATTAAATACTCGAAGTATCTCTGTATAATTTTTTGAAGAGACAAGCTCTTGGAAATATGCTTTGAGTTCATTATATATTCCTTGAAAATCCTGAACACTCCAAAATGCATCTAAGCCAGACTGCAATTCTTCGAAAGTTTTCACGCCATTATCTGTAGAATTTTTGAATATTCTATCTATTCTTGAAATGGTGTGTTCAACAGCTTGTTTTTCAATCTGACTGTTAAAAAACTCGATCACATTGTTTTTTACCAACTCAAAAACATGATCAGAATCTTTCATCATATTAATTGCTACGGCCTTAACAACGTCTTCTATCAATAGAAAATTTTCTATTTCAGCGACCTTAGCGACCCATATATTAGGAGAATTGATATTTTCAATTTCTGAATTTGTTCGTCGGTCCCTATCTATTAAACCGTATGAGTCAATACGATGAAACGATTGTTGAGAATTAAAGGATTTAGTTGTCTCGAAAACTTTGTCGCAACTTCCTATTGGTTTGATAGTGTATTCCGAAAAAACTAACTGAAGCAACTTATAGTCGATGCTTGTCTCATTGCCTTCGATAAATAGTATGGGCTTTCTACTGCCCAAAATTTCCAAATACAGCTGTTCTGGTAAATCATTATGATTTTCTAAAATTTCATAATCCCATGATGTTCCATCATAGTTTTTAACCCAAATTTTAGTTGCATTTTGTCGTGATGCTGCAAAATCAATATCATGCGTTAGATAGACAAAAGTACAGTCTGGTCTTTCTTGTTCGATTTCATTCCAAAGCTTTTTAATTATCGATTTATGAATATGCATTTCAGGTTCATCAATTATAACTAATGAATTTTCAGGTACTGACACAACTTCACCAATCAAATAAAATATTACACGCTCACCATCACTCATTTCTGATGCATTGTAATTTTTGTCTGGATTATCAGTTGGATATGTTTCTATTGAGCCCGCTTTTTTATTAATTTTCCTATGAGGTAAAACATACTCCCAGATACTTTGAATCCTATCTAACTTTGTAATTGGCTTTTGGGTATCTTGGCCAGGTTCGTAACCTTCCTTAAACTTAATCGATTCTTCATATTCTTCTGTATGCAAAAGGACCATCAATTTTTCATAATCATTCAATAAAAAGGTATTAGGATTTTGACCCCATCTATTATTCTTTCTATTTTGCAAGCTAATTGAAGGATTAGTATCATAATAATGACCATATAAAAATTCAGCTTCTGCCCTTATTTTTGATTTAGGGCTAACTTCTTTAGGCATTGATAAAGATTTTTGAGCAGAGACTCTATGAGCTACTTTTTCATAAGTAGCTTCAAGATTTGCTCCGAGCCTTGTTTTTCCAGCTCCATTTGCGCCTATAACAATTAAACTATTCGAATTAACAGTAATTTGTTCTGTAGAATTTGTTTTTGGTGGTAATAAAATATTCATTTTACGACTCTCTTTGTTTCACACAACGCCACGCATGTGGGGCCGCCGAGCGAAGCGAGGGCACTGGCGCGGAGCGCCAGCGGTCCCTTACAATGCGTTTGTTCTGTTTTATAATCTTTATTAGTTTTGTTTATCCAAAATTAAAGCTATATATATTGTTTTATAGGAAAGTTTTGCAAAATTTCCTCTGCTGATTTTACCAATATAAAATATGGGCTTGGTAGACCGAGGCATTTTAATCTCATTAAATATTGAACCGGTGCATTATATTCATTATTAGAGCATTCACCTCCGGGTGGATGACTCCCCCCCATTATGTTTGCGACTCTCTTAATCATTGCTTCGCGACTAATTTTATACGCGACATAAACCCCATCATCATTTTTATACCGTAAACGTATTACTTCAGAATGCATCCATTGAGAAAACATTTTAAAAGATCGCGGTTTTAGATCTTTTGTTTTTGAACGATTTTTCATTGTTTTTGAAAAATGACCACCTGCCGGACATACTATAAATTCAATATAATTAAGAGTGTATGCATCATATAAAGTCTTTCCTGTTTTCATTCCAAGGCCAAGTGTTCCACAGGCTTTATGCTTCTCACTCGCACCAGGCATAAAGCCATCAGGTACAACAGAAAGCCCACCACCCTTGACCCATGTTTTCACCCCTCCAGGAAATAACGAAATGAAATATCTGCAATCAGAAATGTTTCTTGCTGCTTTTTTTGAATAGTTGTAACCTTTTAAATTAACCTTAATCCCTGTAGAAGTAATGAACTCATCGACAAGCGATCTCATATCTACCCAATTTCTTAAAACATTAGCTAAATCCCATAATGCAGCTTCATCATATTTTCTAAGAGAATATTCATAATGTCTTTTTAGTCTTTGATAATTTACAGAAATTGGTTTGAATTTTTCATCCATGTCTCAGTAAACCTCTGGGGAAATATATAAATGCAGAATAATTGGTCAATTAATTATTTTCCTGTTACTGCGTTGTGAATACGAAACAGAACGCATAAATAACCGGCGCCACAAAGTTGCGTAGCGAGGAACGAGCGGAGCAGCTTTGTGACGTCCGAGTTAATTTATATGTTATAAATTGGTATGTCACATCAGGAAGACTCTATAGGCATCTGAGATTTTGCCTGTTTTTTCTATAGAAATAATATCATCGAATCCTATTATAAGCTTTTCACATACTTCAAAGCATTCATTCACAAAAGAATCTTTAAGATAATATTTCCAAATAGACTTATCGATAAATGATGTTTCAAACTGGTCGTCAATTCTTTTATTATCAATCAAATCTTGAAATGCTTCTTTCTTGTGAGGTGGCCATTCAAACCCATTGTGAACCATAAAGTTTCTATAGGTCCAAAGAGTTTCGATAGTTTTTTGGATTTTGATGGGATCTTCAAAAGTCGTTTCATACTCAAGTGCTTTGAACACAAGTTGTGTGCAGCCTCGCTTAAAATCGGTTTTGACGATCTTTTTAGAGTCTTTCTTAAAATCGCTTTTTGTTGCGAACCTGTGTGGATCCCAGAAATGGTTTTTATTGCTACGCTGGTATTTCCAACGAACATTTTTATTTGGAGTTAATTTTTTTTGGATTAAACCTTTTATGATATTAGTTTTATTAACGAATAAACTTTCAATGAAAGTTGTCAATGTAGAGGCAATTACAAAACTTGTTCCAATGGAATAAAATGTGTGTGAGTGACAGTAATCTGCATAATTATCACCTGGATCAAATTTTAAGGTATCTTCAATTTGTTTTAGTTGTTCAGCCTCATTTTTTTGCAGATCTACAATTATTGAAACTATGGATTCATATTGCTGTAATTCATCAATTCTACATTCAGACATCAAAAAATAACTTCCTATTAGGTATTGATTTATAACACTTGAGCTTAGGGGCCGCCGAGCGGAGCGAGGGGACTGGGGCGCAGCCCCAAGCGGTCCCTTAAAGCGACTTGTTAAGTTTGATTTTCCATTTTAAGCATTTTTATAAAATTAAGCTTATATTCTTCTTTTTGCCTAATCCATCCCAATTCTCGTTCTTTTTCTTTCTTCTGGTTTTCATAGGCACTAAGAAAGTTAAAATGCGTAATTCTTGTTCTCTCAATGAGTTCTATGAGGCTATTTTTTTCTTTGAAAAAAGATTCGTATTTGCATTTTAGTAATTGCCAATGCTTAAGTCCTTTATTTATAGCAAAAGGTGAAAAAGCTATACACCCATAGGAATCTTCGAAACTAAACCATATTGAATACGAATAATGATCGTAATAAAGGTGAATTCTTTCTATAAAGAAATTAACGCCCTTAGAATAAAAACCTTTTTCCAAGCACCTATAACAATCATGCTTCTCCCAGTTACCATCCTCTACGATCAGTTCGAAAAATGGGTATTGATCAATAAAGTTACTATCAACATAATTTATACAGTTTAAGTTGATGTTATCTAATGTTTTGTATTCAAAATTGATTGATCTTTTCAAGAAGAAAGAGTCTATTTTTTCATGAAACGTAAATGTGTCGATGTTGGGTATTAGTGGTATCCAATTGACAGCATTAAAGTAGGGTGTTTTGTTGTCTGATTCAAAAATAAAAGAGCAAATATTATAGACGTTAGCCTCAAATTCTGAAGATTTATAAATACCAACTTTTTTAAGGCATATGTTTTCATCGCTAATGCGTGCCCAAATTATATCTTTCTCATTATTAAGACACTGCCATTTTACTTTATCATTTTCTATATAATATGAAATCGCCTCAATGATTTTTTCGTGAAGCATTCTTCCTCCATAGTAAAACTTAACAATTATTAGTGTGCAAAACCGCACAATAAAACCCCTGTTACCTGGTTTTATGATGCAAAAACGCGCCATAAGACCACTCAGGTTGTTTTATTGAGCAAAAATGCACAATAAGTGGTTTGGATGCGCCATAAAACCTTCTGTCGTGGGTTTATGATGCGAACGTGCACGATAAAATGTGATCTCAGGTTTTATTGAGCAAAAATGCGTCATAAACCCATATATGTCACAAATATGAGCATGAGGATGTCAGGGTTGTCCAAATTGCCCCTAAGCTATATGAAAGATACCCGCATTGGGCAAGAAAGAAATATCATTGTTTACTGCGTGGTAACAGAGCGTGAGGTTGTGCCCGTGCTGGTGTGATCTCCTGGAAAACCATGACGATGGTAGGATAGACCTTCTCGTTGCCCACGGGCGCAGCCCGTCAGAGAATGTGATCAGCCCGAGGGACGAGGGCTGGGAGCATTCGCGAACCTGGGGTGCAGGGGATTCATCCCCTGCCCGCCGGAGTTATTCCGGTCAAAGTCAAGTCGATTTGCTCTTTGAAAATTCGGTAAAGCACCACATCAACCTATACATCAGGAAGGGCCTTTGTTATTGTAGAGCCCTTGGAGCATGATCTTTGATCCCGCACTCGACAGCATAGCTGTCTTGGGACTTGATCTGCTCCATTCTTTTTTTGTTCTGGCGCCTTGAGACAGGGGCCGCTGTATCAAACCCCTGATACCGCCTATCCTTGCTCAAGGGCACCGGTTTTTCAGCTGGTTTGCTCTTCTCACGATTCTTGTCATCAATAGCCGGATCGAAAGGTTTGCTGGACGCTAGGACGCCATAGGCCAACCTGACAAGCTTATGAATGCACACCCCAATGGCTGCTTTTGCAACCATGCCGGAAGCTCTCTTTTCATCGTATATACGCTTTATGACATCATTGCGGCTCCCCTTCGACAACCCTGCAAGAACAGACATATAAAGCATTGCCCTTGGGGCTTTTTGGCCTTTCTTGCTCATTTTATAGCTACCCTTTTTTGAGCCGTCCCCGCTGAGCTTAAGCTCAGGGTGAACGCCCAAAAAAGAAGCCAGTTTTTTAGCGGACTTAAACCGCGTAATGTCCTCTATGTAAAGCATCAACACGATGGCTGTCATACGCCCAACTCCATTGATACTCATCAGCAACTGCACCTCGGGCCAATCACACTCTTTTTCAAAACGCTGCTCAAATATAGTGATCTGTTTCGACAGAGACGCAATTTGGGAGACCGTGGAACTAACCAAAAATGCTGTTAAATCATCAGATTCTTCCGCTGTACTGGCCTTAGCATTTTTAACGAGTACCGATGCAAGGGGCTTCTTTAAGAATGGGATTGATGCGACAGTCGCTACCCTTGCCCGAGCAAGCATCTTGGCTGTTGGGTATTTCAGTAAAAGCAGCATCAGCCATTGTGGCATTCGTGATCGATAATATGGCAACAACTCGGGGTTTGCGCTGTAGAGAAGCGACTCAAGTTCATTGAGAAGGACCCCCATCTGCTTTTTTAAACTCCTGTATCGACCCCACATTTTCTTCAGACTTTTGTTCGGATCTCTCTTGCCATATGGGATTTTATCTGGATGACGGATTTGATATTCAGCCACACTCCGAGCACTGATCTTATCGGTCAGGTTTCGAATCATTCCCGCTTTATTGTCATGGGCGATTCCATTGGGGTTCACCCTGGCAGCGTGCAAGTTGAACTTTCCCTGCTGCCTCAAGAGAAAGGCATACCAGTTATCTTCATAGCCACCAGTGCTTTCCACGGCGGCATACAATGTGGCCGAAGGATGTTTTTCAAAGAAAGCGGATATACGTTCACTAAGCTCCGCGTGACCTGTGGCTGTATCGTCTAATTGGAAATTTTCTTCCACACAGTTCATTTGATCATCGATGATGACAAAATCTGAGTAACCTTTGCTGACATCACAACCTAAATAAAATTTCTGCACTACCTGCTCCAAACATTTAAATATCAATGGGTAACCAGATATCATCAGCCTTCTAACTATGCGGCCTCAAGCGGGTCAAGTTATTCCAGGATTTTAGTCTGGTTAGAGGAAGAAACTCCGGCACGACTTCAAGAGCCAAGGCAAGGTCCTTCTCCCAAACAAGATAAGTGCTTTATCGAATTTAAACTGTAATCGACAAGTTTGATTTTTATTTGACTGTGACTCCACGTTTCTTTGAACTGGCAGAATCAATTGGAGCCGAGGAACGAGGTTCAAATTGATTCTGTAATCTGGGGTCAAGGGGCTCAGCCCCTTGCTGCCGGAGGCCAGTTCTTTGGAGTCACTTTGACCATAGAAGGCATCGTTTTATCTTTTGAATCAAACTTGCTTCTTTCCTCCAATTAAGGGTATGACTTACTCGTTGTTTTTTGCGTGTTTTCAGATTGATGAAGGGGGATGCATGATTTCGAAATTACGATATGGCGTGGCTGTTTTATTTTGCCTTGTTGCCTTCGGGTGCACGAGTAGCAATATCTGGCTTCAGGCCTACGGCGGGTATGATCAGAGTGTTCGGGAGATGGTGGCTGGCGGACAGAATCTCGATGGGTTGAATTATGAGGGCACGCCCCTTTGCTATGCAGTGAAGGCGGACCATGTGTCGACGGTCCAGCTGTTGCTGGATATGAATGCCGATGTTAACGGCGGCAACCCCACCGGGGCGCGTTCAAGGACCCCCTTGCATCAGGCGGGGTTCAACAACTCGGTGGCCTCTGCACGAATTCTGCTGGAGCACGGAGCAGACGTAACCATTACGAACCGGGATAGCAAGACCGCCCTTGAGGTCGCCATGGCTGCTGGCAACTATGAAGTGGCCGAGGTGATCCGTGACTATGGAACGACCTACAGCTCGTGGGAGCAGTGCAGACGCTCCCCTTCCATTGACTGCGTGGAGGCATTTATTGCAAAATGGCCCAAGAGCGGGTTCATCGCTCAAGCGAAACAA
Organism: Desulfolunaceae bacterium; assembly: GCA_942491485.1. GTDB lineage: Bacteria > Desulfobacterota > Desulfobacteria > Desulfobacterales > Desulfolunaceae > Desulfoluna. Next base: position 205,193 of record CALOAX010000004.1, read on the forward strand.
CGCCTGATATTGCTCCGGGAAGAGGCCCGAAAAGCCAGAGCAGCCGAAGAGCTGAGGATTGCCGCCCTGAAAAAGGCGCAAACCTGCAAGCTCAAAGAGGACAATTGGGTCTATAACAGCAAAGCCTGCCGCAACGGCTACGCCAACGGCACCGGTGAGGCCGAGCACGTAAACGGAACCCTTCGCTTTGAAGGGACCTTTAAAAACGGCAAACGAACCCGGGGGATCATCTATCAGAACGACGAGCCCCTCTTTGACGGAGCCATTGTGGCCGGCAAGCCCGACGGCATGGGCGTCTGCTACAACAATGGTGAGCCGGAAGAGTGTCGGTACTACAAAGGCAAGCGCATCGACACCCTCTATAAACAGCGCATCGAAATGGCCGCCCAGACCCGCTACATGGAGATGCTGAAAGACGAGATCGAAAAACTGAAAAGAGGCCAGGTCGTGGCCGCCAACGGCGGGCCGGAACCCACCACCATGTCGGACGATATGATGAGCGCCCTCAAGAAAGAAGCCGCCCGACAGATCACAGGCGCTATTTTCGATCAATTATTTTAAAACGGGATATAGAGCCTCCGGCGGCCCTGCCGGGGGCCAAACTTTTGAAAAGTTTGACAAACAGGTTTTAAGGGCTATTCGGCGTCTTTAACTGTGTTTGCTGGTTATAATGATGTTGGTTAACGAGTCTGCCACCCCTATGTCTATCAGCCCCAGCTGGGGCTGATAGACATAGGGGTGGCAACCGGAAAGTTTTTGCGGAGCTTTTTTCAAAAAGCGACCCGCCGGAGGCATGTGAATGAAGCGAATTTTTTTATTGGTTTGTTGTTTGGTATTAGCGGGGTTTACAGCGGCTGAGGCTGCGGTGATTTACATGAAGAGTGGCCGGGAGATTCACACCGAGACGTTTTATAAAGAGAACGGCATGGTCTATTACAGCGTTGCCGGTCAGACCGTGGGGGTTCCGGAATCCATGGTTGAGAGGATTGACGAGTCGGTGAATGACTCCATGGCGGGTGAAAGGCTCATCACCATCCGCATGCCCCGGTACTACGAGGTTACCTCGGCGCTTGCGGGGGTGGAGACCGGTCTCTACGAAGAGGTCTTCTACGGGAAGCCGTGCCCCACCTACCGAAAGCTGTTCGGAGAAGGGGTGCTTTACGCCACGGGCTGTGCTGCCAGTGGCGGCACCTGGATCCTTGGAAAGGTGATTCCGAATTCACCGGACACGGAGCCCCTGGCCATCCTGCGGCATGTGGCCAAAGGCCAGGGACCCGATTACCGAGGGGCTCTCTGGACGGCTGCGGGCGGTCGTGTGTGCGAGGTTTATGTGAAGCCGGGCAAGGCGCCTGCGTCCACAACAGAAGAGAAGCTGGTGCTCAAGTTCAACGGATTCCCCAACGCTTTTTTTAACGGGATCTACAAGCCCTATGCCGTCGTCAACGGACGCATCGCCTACAAGATGAAGAAGGCCAAGGACGAGGCCACCATCGAGCTGCGCTCCGGCGTTGCGGAAAAACCCTATTACTACTGGGCCGTCAGCTTCGGCAACGACACCTACTACCTCAGCGCCCACTTTGACACCCCGAACGGTCTCTATCCCCATGAGGTAAAAAGCTGGACCCGCGAAGGGTCGGTACGGGAACTCACCGAGGTGGTGGGCGAAGTCTACACCGCCAGAAAGCACACCTTTGAGTTTCAAGAGTAAGCCCTGTGCCTCCGGCGGCAAGGTGAGCCACCTTGAAAGCTGGTTGCGAATGCTCCCGACCCTCGTTCCTCGGGTTGGTCACATTCGCTGACGGGCGAAGCCCGTGAATAACCGATGTGCCATCTGAAACGATTCATAAAAAAAGGCGACGCAGCCTGAAGCTGCGTCGCCTTTTTTTATTGAAAAGATTACCTCGGGTCGGTGTCGGTAACAGATAGTTCTTGGGTGTGTCGCCGGAGAGATACCCTGTTCATATGAATTGTCGGAGCAAAGCGACCTCATTGCCTTTAGCCATTCGCCCTTAGCCTTTAGCCTGCTTTTAGATTATTCCTCTGCGTGCCCGAAGGGTGAAAGCCTTTTGCCGAGTTTTTTGGTTTTTTCTTTCTGACAAGCTGTTCGGCAAAAGGCTTTCATGAAACAATGAAACTAATAGTTGGTGGGCTTGAGCTCAAAGTGCGCCTGGTGGTGCGCACAGGCGGGACAGCGTTCCGGAGCTTCGTCACCGGTGTGGATGTACCCGCAGTTGCGGCAGGCCCATGCGGTCCCTGCCTCACGCTTGAAGGCACGGCCTGCTTCGATGTTGTCGGCCAGGGCGCGGTAGCGGTTTTCGTGGTGCTCTTCGGCGACACAGATGTATTCAAAGACAGTGGCGACGGCCTCGAAACCCTCTTCGCGGGCCACCTTGGCGTAGCCTGGGTACATGCTGGTGAACTCTTCTTTTTCACCGGCGGCCGCAGCCCTGAGGTTTTCAACGGTGCTGCCGATGACGCCTGCGGGGAAATTCCATTTCACTTCGACCTCGCCACCCTCAAGGAACTTGAAGAAACGCTTGGCGTGTTCTTTCTCCTGGTTGGCGGTCTCTTCAAAGATGGCGGCGATCTGAACGTAGCCATCTTTTTTTGCCTGGGCGGCGAAGTAGGTGTAGCGGTTGCGGGCCTGGGACTCCCCTGCAAAGGCGGTGAGGAGGTTCTTTTCAGTCTGGGTTCCTTTAAGTGATGACATAATGTGCATCTCCTTCCAAGTATGAATCGGTTTTACAGAAGGGCAAAAGCCCGAAAACTATGTGGTTCTGGTGAAGAGAGGCGTGGTGCCGGATTCAGGATAAGGACCCATGGTCCTTCTCTGTGTGGCAACCCGCACCAGCCCCTGGATGACAACATATTTTTTGGGTCATGTCGACAACAGTTTATCACTGGATGATCAGCGTAAATGGTGCCCTGGCACTTGTTTGCGGGGATATCGTGAGACGTCTTGCCTTGTTGATGGCGGCGTGACGAATGAAGAAGCTCTTAAATTAATAAGTCCCCATAATATCAGAAAGAGATGGCGGTGTCATATGCAAAGTGGGGCAACGCACGTTCAGGGCGGCTGACCTTTTCTCCGGAGATATATGGGGAACGATCCGGCGCTATGCGATCTGTTTTTCCATTTTTGAGAACCCACGAATCTCCGATGCCATAAAGTCCGGCTCTTCCCATGGCAGCATGTGGCCGGTTCCCGGAACCTTGGCCAGGCGGGCATGGGGAAGGAGCCGGGCATACCGCTCCCCCACTTCAAGGGGAACGACCTTGTCAACCTCACCCCAGATGCAGAGCACGGGCAGGTTCAGATCGGCGAGTCGGTGATCCAGGAAATCCTGGAACAGGCCGTCCCGTGTTGTGTGCGTCAGCGCTTTTACGTCGTCCGGGGTGTTGGTATTGGTGAGGACAACATCCCGTGCGCACTCAGGGTAGGCAGGGCGGCCTGGCCCTGTCATGAAGAGGCGGTTGGTCCTGACCATCGCTTTTTCAGTGAAGAACAGGTTGGCTATTTTTCGTGCCGCTGGGGTCAGGCTCAGGCGGCCGTACCAGGGGAGGCTTTCCCATACCATCTTGAGACCTATGGCGCTTGCCAGAACCAGGCCTTCGACCCGTTCCGGGGCAGCAAGGGCCATGCGAGCTGCAATCTCTCCCCCCATGGAGTGTCCCACGAGGACAAACCGATCCACCCCGATGGCTGTCAGCCACTCGAGAAGGCGATGTGCCTGTGCCTCGGGGAGGTAGGATGCTTCTTCCTTTGATGAGAGGCCGTGGCCTGGGAGGTCTGGTGCCAGAACACGGAAGGCGTCTTTAAGGCGGGGAATGATGGGCTTCCAGAAGAAGCCGGAGCAGGTCCAGCCATGGATCAGAACGAGGGGCGTCCCGTCGCCAGCTTCAACCCAGTGGATGCGGTGTCCGGAGATATCGCATTGCTTTGATTCGGCCTTTAAACCTCTCATCAGCGCTGCTTCCAGGGCCTCAGGCGCCAGTCTTTCATGGCGCGTGAACAGTCCGCGCATGGCGTGTTGCCACTTCTTCTCCCGTTGTCTCATCTCTCCTCCTCGGTGGGGTCAGCAGGTTGTTCTGCTACCCTATACCCAAGGGGCGGCGCTTCCAATGGGAAAGTTGCCGGGTTCCTTCTATCTATGTGTCGCTATAGTGGCTTCGCCACCCTTGCCGCCGGAGGCACGCTCTTGCCATGATCGTTGACCAGAGAAGGCAATTTCAGTCGCTTTTCATGTATGTTTTCTGCCTGTTCTTTGTTTGGGTCAGCAGGGTTTCGAAGGTGGTCGCCGGCAGGGGCTTGCTGTAGAAATACCCCTGCACGGTGGAGATTCCGAGGGTTTTCAGGAACTCCACATGGGCCATGGTTTCCACCCCTTCGGCCACGATCTTCAAGTTCAGGTGATCGGCAAGGGAGACGATGGATTTTACGATATTCGAGGCCTCTTCGTCGTGCGGGGTGTCGATGATAAAGGATTTGTCAATTTTCAGTTCGTTGATGGGGAAGCGTCTCAGGTATGCAAGGGATGAATACCCGGTACCGAAATCATCGATGGAGAGACGGATTCCGAGGCCCCTGAACTGCTTCATCATGGTGATGGCTGACTCCACATCGTCCATGACGATGTTTTCTGTGATCTCAAGGGTCAGGCAGTTTTCCGGAAGACCGAATTGATCCTGTTTTCGCTGGACCTGGCTCAGCAACCGGTCATTTTGAAACTGTTTGGATGACAGGTTGACGGCAATGCCAAGGTGGCCATGGCCTTGTTGGTGCCAGAGCATGGTCTGGCGGCAGGCCGTTGTCAGCACCCACTCCCCGAGCTCGACAATCAGGCCAATCTCTTCTGCAACATGGATGAATTCATCGGGTGGAATGATCTCGCCATCTTCCCGTTGCCATCTCACCAGCGCCTCCATTCCCACGATGGCCCCTGTCTGGATGTTGACTTTCGGTTGGTAGAACACCCGGAATTCGCCCTGGTCCAGGGCATTGCGGATGCTTCCTTCCAGCATGATGCGGCGCTGTACGATGGTGTCCATCTCTTTGGTAAACATCGCGTAGCTGTTCTTTCCCTTCTGCTTTGCCTCGTGCATGGCCATGTCCGCATTTTTCAGCAGAAGCTCGGGGCTGTCCCCGTCATTGGGGTAGAGGCTGATCCCGATGCTGGTTTTGATGTCCAGTCGCCATGTCTTGATCTTCACAGGAACCTGGAAACTGTCGAGAATTCTTAATGCAACCCGGACAGCTGCCGGTTCCGTGTCCTGTATGGTCGGCAAAAGGATGACAAATTCATCACCCCCGAACCGGGACACGGTATCGCCATCGCGGCAGCACTTGATCAGTTTCTGGGCGACATCCCTGAGAAGCAGGTCGCCAAATTGATGCCCGAGGCTGTCATTGACGTTTTTGAAGTTGTCCAGGTCCAGGAACATCACGGCAAGCCTGGTTTGGTTGCGGTTTGCCTGGGCAATGGCTTTCAATAGGTGGTCACCCAGCAGTTTCCTGTTGGGCAGGCCTGTCAGCGGGTCATGGGTGACCTGGTACCCCAGCCGCCTCTCGTTGGTTTTGATGCTGGTGATGTCGTGGAAAATTCCGACGTAATGGGTTGTAACCCCTGTTTCATCCTTCATGGCCGTGACCGAAAGCCACTGGGGGTATATTTCACCGCTTTTCCGTCGGTTCCAGATCTCTCCGTTCCAGCACCCCTCGCTGATAAGCTCATTCCACATGGAGTGGTAAAAGGCGTCTTTGTTATGGTCAGATCGTAAAACCTTCGGCTTTTTGCCGATGGCTTCCGCCCCCTCGTACCCGGTAATGGCCTGAAATGCCGGGTTGACCCTTTCGATGACCCCCTTGTTGTCCGTGATGACAATGCCATCCACCGTGTTTTCAAACACCCTTAAGGCAAGTTGCACCTCTTCTTCATATCCGTTGTTCTGCACCTCCTGCTCAGACACGGGTGGGCTGTCATTCTCCTCGAAATCATCCTTTGGTTCATGGGAGGGGGCGGGGAGGGATCTTCGCCATACGGTGGCACTGATGGCCACCATGACCAGCACGCCAACGAGGAGATGGGGGTACGAAGGAGAAGGGGAGAGGACGCCGTAAAGCACCAGCACGGCTATGGCCGACATTGAGACAATCATGAGGTTTTTGGGTGGTTCAGGTCTTTTCATGTGTCATCCATGGTGGTGGCGGATCGGAACAGGTGTTGTTGACGAATGCCAGTAACGGTCGGACAGAAGAGCATGGCTGCTGCGGAAGAGCCATCTCGGTAGTTCTCACGGTCTATAGGCTATGGTTGAGCTGCCATGGGAGTGCTCAATTGAACGTGAAACAGGCTGGTAAAGGGGTGTGCTTGCTTGTACCGGGGGTGCCGGGTCCGGAAGGGGAGAGGTGGTGGAATCGCTGCGTGTTGCGCACAGGTGGCGGCGAGGTAACGTCTCGTGTGTGGTTCAGATCAGAATAGAGAGGAATGAGTGGGTTCTTTTGTTTATATCAATAAATCAAAAGGATAACAACCGACATGACGAGGCGGCTCCAAGGGCAAATCGCTTAAAGTTACCTCCGGTGGCCCTGCCGGGGGCCAAACTTTTGAAAAGTTTGACAAGCAGGTTTAGTCTTTGGATTTACGCTAAAAAAGCGAATGTGATTTGCCCCGAGGAACGAGGGGCGAAGCGCATTTGCAACCTGCTTTCAAGGTATGTTGCCTAATGTTGCTTCGCCACCCTTGCCGCCGGAGGTTCTGCACGTTTTATCGCCACGGGTCAGGAGACACCGCCCAGGTATACGGGGGGCTCCGGTAGTTTAAAGGACTTCAGGATCTCCCCCAGCTCGTCCGGATGAAGGGCGAGCCGTGTCAGGGATTGGCGCTGAATCCATTCGACGGAGACCTGGTTGGGATCCGGGGATTGCCCCATGACAGGGTCGTACGGCTCGGTGAGCTCACAGAGAAACGCGAACTCCACATGGTACTGGATGGTCTCCGGATCGTTTCGTGCCGGGTGGCTGTGTTCGTAGATACCGAGGAGGCCGAGCACGTTGACAGTGGCGGAAAGCTCGTCGTTTACGCACCGCATGACGGTCTCCTCCAGGGTCTCCCCGGGGGTCTGTCGCCCCCCGGGCAGGGTGTAAAGGGTGTCGCCGCTGTCGTACTCCTTCATGAGCATCAGCACGTTCTGGCCATCGGTGATGACCGCTTTGGCAATGTTTGTCACGATGTTCATGGGCTGCCTCCTTGTGGCTTCAATTCTGGAACAAGGGGTTTTCAGCATAGGGGTGGGGCATAATGTCTGGTGATGCCAGGGAAAGACAGGGGCGTCAGAGAGGTGTCGGTGCGATGTCGAGAAAGCGGGCCGGATCCGGCGTCATGTTCGTCTCGGGTCAATCTTGGCATGACTGCTCGGGAAATACAATTTTTTTGGGTGACTATACAACTTAAACATGCCTCCGGCGGCGAAATGGGGGTACCTTGAAACCCTATGGCGAATGCGTGAAATGTGTCGTTATACCCGGCTTTATCGGGGCATTCGCATTAAGGGTATCACTGTGCGATGTCACTCGCAAAGAGACCTTTGTCATGTTGTAACTATTCAGTTAGCCTCCGGCGGGTCGCTTTTTGAAAAAAGCTCCGCAAAAACTTTCCGGTTGCGTCCCCTCGTTAAACCAGCCCCGTTGGGGCTGGCCGCCAAGAGGGAATGCGTGCTCGTTAAGACGAATAGAGTTGGCAAACGATCGCCTTCGAATGAATAGAAATCAGCTTTATAATCTGTTTGTCAAACTTTGCAAAAGTTTGGCCCCCGGCAGGGCCGCCGGAGGCAATATTGAGCTGAATAGTTACATCATGTTTTCCATTTGCTGCATGCGAAAGTAGATGCCCTTCTGGCCCATGAGGGCCTCGTGGTTTCCTGATTCGGCGATGCGACCGTCTCTGATGACGAGGATCCGGTCGGCGTTCCGGGCCGTGGAGAGCCGGTGGGCGATGAGGAAGGTGGTGCGCTCTTCCATGAGCCGGGCAAGGGCGGCCTGGATCTCGGATTCACTGACGGAGTCGACATAGCTGGTGGCCTCATCGAGGATGAGGAGTTCGGGGTTTTTAAAGAAGGCCCGGGCGATGGAGAGGAGCTGGCGTTCGCCGCTGGACAGGGGGCGGCCGCCTTCGGTGAGCAGGGTGTCCAGGCCCTGTGCCAAGCGGTCAAGGACGAAGCCGCATCCGGCGTTTCTAAGGGTGGTCTCAAGGGCATCGGGGTTCGGCGGATTATTCAGGTCTGGGAGAATGTTCTCCCGGATGGTTCCTGCAAAGAGGAAGGGGTCCTGCATAACCATGGCAATGCGATTTCGCCAGTGAAGGGGATCAAGCTCGGAGAGGGCGGTGCCGTTGATCCGGATGGTCCCGCTCTGGGGCTCCCAGAATCGAACGAGGAGGCTGACGATGGAGGTCTTGCCTGCACCTGTGGGGCCGACGATGGCCACGGTCTCCCCTTTGCGGGCGCTGAAATTAATCTCGCTGAGGACCGGCTCATCGGCTTTGTAGCCGAAGGAGATATTCTCAAAGGATATCTCATCGATGGCGTCCCCTTTTTTTCCTCCGGGTTGTTCGGCCTCGGCCATGGGGGTGTCGAGGATGAGAAAGAGGCGTTCTGCAGATGAAAAGGCATTTTGGAGAATGTTGTACTTTTCGGCGATGTCCCGGATGGGCCGGAAGAACATGCGCAGGTAGCTGATATAGGCCACGAGCACACCGATGCTGGCAAACCCGCCCAGGACGCGATAGCCCCCGTAGAAGATGATGAGGCCAAGGGCCGTGGCGTTGAGCACTTCGATGACGGGCATGAAGAGGGCAAAGATGCGCACCTGGGCCATGCCGGCGTCAAAGTGGCGGTCTGAGAGGCGCTTGAAGGCGGCGTCGGTTTCCGGTTCCCGGGCGAAGAGGCGAATGACGCTCATGCCGCCGATGGTCTCGGCCAGGCGGGCGTTGATTTCCGCGATACGCACCCGAAGATCCCGGAAGGCGGTTCGGGACTGCCGGGCAAATCCGATGGCGGCGAACACCGCCACAGGAACCACGATGAGGGTGACGGCCGCCAGGCGAACGTCCAGAATCACCAGAACGGTTAAGATCCCCACCAGAAGGAAGAGGTCTTTAAAGACGAAGGTGATGACGGAGGTGAACATCTCCCGCAGGTTCTCCACATCGCCTGTCACACGGGTTACCACGCGGCCGGAAGGATTCTGGTGGAACCAGGAGACGGGAAGCTTTCGGATGTGGGTGAAAAGGGTCATGCGAAGATCGTGGATGATCCGCTGGCCCATGATCTCCAGCACGAAGGTCTGGCAGAAACCGAAGACAAAGTTGAGAAAAAGCGCGCCCATCAGGAGAAAGGCGGCGTTCGTCACCCCTTTGATGTCGGCCGCGCGAAGGCGGACCTGGGTTTCGGGGTCGGCCTGGGCGATGGCCTCCCGGGGGATCTGGAGGCTTCCCTGCCCATGGTGGCCAAGGGTGGGATGGGCATCAAGGAACCGGCGGACGGCAGGGTCTGTTTCGTCCACCGTCACGTGTTGCGTTTCCATCCGGCTTGCATCCGGTACAATGTAACGGTCCAGGGCCTCTTTGGTGATCCAGGGGATGGAGAGGTCAAGGGCCGTCAGCACAGCCACAAGCATCAGGGCCGCAACCAGAAGGGTGCGGTGGGGTGTGATAAAGGGGAGCAGGCGCCCGGCCAGCCGGTAGTCCTTGGATTGGTTGAGGTCGGTCTCTTCGATATAGCCGCCGTTACGCATGATGCGCCTCCTCAATCTCCATGGCCAGGCTCTGGAGCCGCCACGTCTCCCGGTAGTAGGCGTCGGTGTCCACGAGATGGTCGTGGGTGCCGCGGGCCCGGATACGCCCCTCTTCCATGACGAGGATTTCATCGCAGGGGCGGATGGCGGCAAATCGGTGGGACGCGATGACAAGGGTTTGGCCTGTTCGGGCAAAGAGATCGCTTAATATGTGGTGGGCGGTGCGGGTGTCCACCTGGCTGATGGGGTCATCCAGAACCAGGATGGGGGCCGGATCGTAAAGTGCACGGGCCAGGGCCACCCGTTGTTTCTGCCCACCGGAGAGCATCACGCCCTTTTCCCCCACAACGGTCTGTAGCCCATCTTCAAAGGCGTTAATGGTGGGTGCAAGGCTCGCCGCTTCAATGGTTTTGTCAATTTTAACGGGGTCACCCGTGCAGTCCAGCCCGCAGATGTTCTCCTCAATGGAGCCGGAGAAGAGCCAGGGCTCCTGGGGCATGAACCGGATGTGTCGCCTGAGATCCTTTATCCTGATGCTGGAAAGGGGCACACCGTCCAGCCGGATCGATCCGCTTGCGGGGTCGTAGAGCCTCACCAGCAGGGAGAGCAGCGCGGTCTTGCCGCTTCCCGGAGGCCCGACGATGCCGAGGCTTTTTCCCCCATGTAAGGAAAGGGAGATCTCCTTAAGAACAGGGCGCGTCTCCTCAAACGCGAAGGCCACATCATCGACATCAAACCGGCCGGAAACGTCGGAGAGAGGTGTCGGCGTTTCGGCCTCGGCCACGGTGGGCATCTGGTCGAAGATGACGGCCAGCCTGTCGAGGGAGGCCTTGCCCCGTTGGATGAGGTTGGTGAGCCAGCCCATGGCCATCATGGGCCAGGTGAGAAGCCCCAGGTAACTGATAAAGGCCACGAAGTCTCCGGGGGAGATGGCCCCTGAAATTGTGAGCCTGCCGCCATACCCCACGACGATGGCAGTGCCCGTGCCGGAGAGAAAGATCATAAGTGGCATGAGGCTTCCGGTGACCCGTACCAGTTTCAGGTTCCTCCGCACGTAGTCTTTGGATAGCGCACGCAGTCCGCTGTCCACCTGCTCTCCCCTGCCGAACACCTTCACCACCTGAATGCCGTCCACGGCTTCCCGCACATGCTCGGTGATTCCTGCAAGCCCCTCCTGAACCTCTTTGTGACGTGCATGCATCCGCTTGCCGAAAAACCGCGTGCTGAGCACAATAAACGGCATGGGAATCAGGGCCATCATGGCCAGCCCTGGATGAATCCAGGCCATGAATCCGATGGCCGCGCCGCCCAGCATCACGGCGTCGGTGATGGCCACAATGCCCATGCCCGTGGCCATGCGGATGTTGGTGATGTCGTTGGTGGCATGACTCATGAGATCGCCGGTGCGGGTGGTGTCGAAGTAGCGGGCATCAAGGGTGAGCAAATGAGAGTGGAGGTCGTTTCGAATGCCCCTTTCCACGTACCGTGAGGTGCCGATGAGACCATGACGCCAGCCAAACCGGAAAAGTCCGATGAGAAGGGCAAAGCCGATAATCAGCCCGCCATCCCTGGCAAGGAAGAGGGGGGTGGCCGTGCCGTCTGTGAGCGAGTCCACGGCATGCTTGATGATGCGGGGTATGAAAAGCTGAAGGGCGTCCACGCAAAGAAGAAACAGCAATCCCAAGGCAATGCGACGCAGGTTCTCACGGAAGTAGGGTCGGATCAGAGCAAAAGCAGTCATGGCATATCCCGCATAAGGGTCTACTGAAAGGCATGTCGGTTTGTGGTAATTTCAGCCCTTAAATAAACGGCCTCCGGCGGCAAGGTGTGAGACCTTGAAAGCTGGCAGGGTCGCCGTTGGCACACGCTGAAGATTGGTACCGTCCATTTTTAAAATGGCTCTGAAACCGCAGGAAGTCAAGCGGGGGAGGGAGATGACGTCATATGAATCGGCCCCTTTGGGAAAAGAATGACCAATGGGTTTCCATGCCGGTTCGGCGTGGGGCCAGGGCCTGTCGAACGGTCGTTGACAAAAAAGTTTAGCGACTATACATTCAGGCCATGCAGAACAACTCCTTTCATACAAAATTTGGCGAGTTCGACGTGCTGTTTCACAAGGTGGTTAACAAAATGAAACAGATCGAGCAAAAACCCAGGTATTTTGGGACGGACATACTCCTCTATCCGTCTGAAATTCATACCATCGAGGCCATCGGCAAGAATCCCGGCATCAATGTCACTGACCTTGCTGCCCTTCAGGGGGTTACCAAGGGGGCGGTCTCTCAAGTGATCCGGAAGCTGGTTGATAAAGAGATGGTGGTTCGGATGAAAGACGAGAAGTCAGACCGGGAGGTTCTTCTCATGCTTTCCCCCGCCGGCAAGGGCGCCCATGAGGCCCACAAAGAATTTCACTCCCGCATAGACCCTCACCTCATGGATCTCATCGAGCAGGCAGACGACGAAAAGCTCGCCTTTATGGTGCAGGTCTTCAAAGCCATCGACCTGTTCTGCGATCAGGTCCTCAGCGAATAAAAAGAGCTTTTTATGTAACTGTTCAGCTCATTGGTGCCTCCGCTGGCCAGGTGGTGGCACCTGGAAACCCTATGGCGAATGCGTGAAGGGTATCGTTATACGATCACGTTCAATGCATTCGCGTGGAGGGTGATGCATGACTGTCGTGCGACGATTTCACATCAAGGAATCAGTCGGTTCCACATTGGCTTGTGTTGGGTATATGGTTGCCGGGTTACGAATTGTTTTCAAAAAAACGAGGCCAAGGATTGACAGATTGGTTTAGTTGCTATACCGTTTTGTTAAAGTTTAGCAACTAAACATAAACCAGGTGCCATCAAAGGAGGCTGTTATGGCTGGAAACGTATGCCCCGTCTGGGTCGGTTATCTTCTTTCAAGTCCGTTGAGAAAAATGCTCCAGAATCCTGAGTCCTTTCTTTCCCCATATGTAAAACCCGGGATGAGGGTGGGGGACATCGGGTGTGCTATGGGATTCTTTTCCATTCCCATGGCCGGGCTTGTTGGCGATACAGGCCGGGTTGTCTGTGTGGATATTCAGGAAAAAATGCTGAAAAACCTGAAGAGACGTGCTGCCAAGGCAGGGGTGGGTGAGGTGATGGATTATCGGCTTTGCGATGAAGCCTCGTTTCACCTGGCGAGCCCCGGGAACCCATTTGATTTCATGCTGGCATCGGCTGTCGTTCATGAGGTCCCGGAACCGGGGCGTCTGTTTCAGGAGGCTTTTGAGGAATTAAAACCCGGGGGGCGGCTTTTGGTCAGTGAGCCGTCGGGACACGTCTCCCGACAGACCTTTGAAGAGGAGATCGCCACAGCCGAAGCGTGCGGGTTCCGTGTCACAGAGACCTTGGCGATACGACGGACACACGCGGTGATCCTTGAAAGGCCTGCTGCCGTTGAAGGGGGCGATGGCAATGGCAAAGCCGAGATGGCCCGATAACAAGTGGGGTTTCATAAACCGCGGTTGTGACTCCCTGTTCCTGACTCTTCGTCATGGCGTCGCAACGCCTTGGTGCGGTGGATGACAGGAGCGGAGTGAACCCATGGAAGAACGTTCTTTGAACTCAGAAAAGCAAGAATGAGACGGGCCTTTTTTTTGGCCTATTGGTTTAGCACCTAAACCTAATTAAAGGGGGTGCCCCGTGGCCTTCCTTCGGCAACATGCCGGGGATTTTTAGGCGGGGTGTCTCTGCCGCAAAAACCAAAGGAGATAAACATGGAAAAAAAGTATCACGGAAGACGTACGGTTATCGCTGCAGCATTGATGCTGCTGTCCCTCTTCACCTTCACCCTCCCTGCATCGGCGTCCGGCGTTGATTTCTTGTTTGGCCGTGTGGCCGCACCGGGAAGTGAGCTTCTCGCCCTGGGAACGACGGCCATGGAGCACGGCCATGGAGACGCCACCTATTTTACAAACGGAAAAGGCCGTATCCTTGAAGTACGGGCCAAAACCTGTAAGGACGGTGTTCTTCGGGTTTCGGTAAACCGGGTCTATATTCCCAGCAATTACAACTGCAGCCTACAATCAGAAGCCCACTACCAACGCCTGAGCCAACTGGCCGAAGAACAAAGTGCGGTGAAGACGGGGCAGTATACCTTGATTGATGCAAGCAAAGGCAGGGACGCATTTCGTTACGGCGCCATGATCGCAAAGGAGCTGGACAGCGAATAATCGTGGCCGTTCCGTCCCCAAAAGACAGCCTCCGGCGGCAAGGTGTGCCACCTTGAAAGCAGGTAGCGACTGTGATTTGTCCCTCGTTCCTCGGGACAAATCACAGTCGCCTTTAACATCGAGTTCAGCCAAGAACCAGTTTCAAGGCGTGCTTGATCAATTATTTAAACGCATAGCCCCCGGAGTTATTCCGGGTAAAGACAAGCCGGTTTCGAGCACCCGCTGGGCTGTTTTTTGAAAAATGAAACAGACCTCTTTCCGAAACGGGTTGCCCTATGTCACCCTCCACGCGAATGCCCCGAAATGTATTGAGGCGTGACCCCCTTTATGCCTTCACCATAGGGTTTCCTGGTGCCCCCACCTGGTAAAGCCAACAGCCATAATGAATATGAAGAGGTGATGACTTGCACACATGGCTCCCCGGTCATTCGCCGTGCAACGCGTGCAGGGTTTACATCGTTTAAGCACCTCTGCACTCCAGGTTGTTCTGGCAGGCTGGGGAGACGAATTCCAAATAAAAATACGGTGATTTACGGGCGTAGCCCGTCAGCGAATGTGAGAGCCCGAGGAACGAGGGCTCAGAACATTCGCAATCTGTTTAGTGGTTCATTCCATACTCTGCCCGCTCGATGAGTTCGATTTGCTGGGCGTGGTTGAGGCGGACGAAGTAGGCATTGTAACCGGAGATGCGGACGATGAGGTTGGGGTAGTTTTCGGGGTGGACCATGGCGTCTTTCAGGGTTCGGGAGTCCACGACGTTGAATTGCATCTGCATGCCGCCCAAGGCTATGTAGGTTTTTACATAGGCGGCCATGGTGTCGATGATTTTTTGGCGGTTTTCCCCTGCTTTGGGGACGAGTTTGACGTTGAAGGCGATGTTGTTGTCCATGTGGACAGGGTTGAGCTTTGCCACATCGGAGATGAAGTCGAGGTAGTTTGTGGAGGCGTGGGGCACCGGGGTGAGGCCGGGGGTGAAGGCTTTGCCGGAGAGGCGGCCCGAGGGGAGGGTTCCCGAGAGTGTTCCGTAGGCCACATGCTGGCTCATGGACCAGAATCCGCAGGTGTAGGGCCCCCCGCGGTGGTTGGTGAAACTGTTGTAGGTGGTGCTTAAAAAATGGGTGATGTGGTTGCAGAGGCTCACGGCTTCGTCGTTTCCGGACCCAAAGAGGGGGACATGGTTGCGGACCAGCTCACGGATCTGGGGCGCTTCGGTGAACTGGGTGTCGATGGCCTCTGTCAGGGCACCAAGGGAGATGCGTTTGTCGTCAAAAACGAGTTTTTTGATGGCCATGAGGGAGTCGGTGACATCTGCGAGGCCGATGTTGGAGGTGCCGGATGTGTTGTACCGGGCGCCTCCTGCAGTGGTGTCCCGTGCCATGTTCAGGCAGCCGTCCATGAGAACGCTTAAGAGGGGGGTGGGGCGCATTTCAGCGTGTAGGGCAGCGTAGGTATTGTTTAAGGTGATGGCGTTATCGATGAGAAATCGCTGCTGTGTTTTCCAGGCATCGAAGAACGCGGAAAAGCTCGCAAAGGTTTCCGGTGAGCCGGTTCGGGGGCCGATCTGTGTTCCGATGAGGGGGTGGGTCCCGTTGTGAAGGGCCATCTCAAGGCCTGCCACGAGGTTCATGAGAATGGAGCCGGTGTGGCCTGCATGGCGGCCGGTGAGGGTGGGTTCCACGCAGCCGATGGCGCACCAGTCGTTGGCGTGGTTTTCGGGGTAGCCGTGTTTGGAAAGGGAGGCGGCAACGGCCAGGTCGTTGTGCAGGGAAGGGGTGGCCCCGGTGGTGTAGTTTACTTCACAGAGGCGCTTGATGTAGGTGTCGCTGTTTTTGTCCGGGTGAATCCGGGCGTTGAGGTTGGGGTCGTGGATGGAGAGCATTTCGGTGACCTTGAGAAGCAGGTAGGTCATGTCGCAGACCGCGTCTTCCCCGTCGGGCGTAACGCCGCCCAGGGTGATTGCCTGATCAGAAGGCGAACCGCCGAAGAGGTAGTTGCCGATATCCGGGCTCATGGGCATGTGATCGGTGAGACGAAGGAAGAAGGCGCAGCACAGCTCCATGGCAATCTTGATGGTGGCGTGTTTCTCTGCTTCAGACGAGCACCCCTGCATGTCCGACAGGAAAAAGGGCTGGAGCAGTTGGTCGAGGCGGCCGATGGAGAGGCCGGTGTCGGTGTTCTCCATATGAAGGGCGATCCATGTAACCCAGATACTCTGAAGAGCTTCATGGAGGGTGGTTGCCGGGTACATGGGGACCCGTGAGCAGATACGGGAGAGGCGGGTGAACTCTGACTTTTTCGAGGGGTCCGTCTCCATGGTCGCTCGTTGAGCTGCCTCCACGGCGAGGGCATCGGAATACGCCTCCAGGCCCTCCAGCATTTGCGTCATGCCGAAAAGGGTACGGGATTGCCCGTCGGTGAGGGAGGGATCCTCTTCCCGTTGCCTGATCTTTTCGCGCAGCCCGGAGGTGCCGAGGGCAAGGATGGCGGGAAAGTCAGGGGCCGTGTGGGAAACCCCCACGGATTTCCAGCAGAAGTAGGCCACCCATTTCTCGTCGATCTCAAGGGGAGTGAGGTCTTCGAGGCGCATTCGTGCCTGCTCCCGGAAATTCCGATCAATCCAGTAGGGGAAGAGGCCGTGGAGCTCTTTTTTAACGGCAGGTGAGATGTCATACGGGTTCAGCTGACGCCGATGGACGGTGTCCAGCTCACCCCAGATGGAGGTGCCGTGGGCATCGGGGTAGATGGTCACCCCACAGACAGGGTCTGATGTGGTGGTGCCGGCCAGGAGCTGGTCGTCTGCAATGACGGGCCTTTTGCTTCTGAGGACGTGGCCAAGGGCACGGCCCTGTCTCTCCACCGGGTGCCAGGGGGTTCCATCGTGTCTGACCTCATAGCCGTTGGCGCGGTGCCAGTCCGTCAGGGAGACCGCGCGCTCCGAGCAGATGCGGGGGCGCCCGGTAAGGTGACGGGCCAGCAGTGTCTCGATGCGTTGGAAGTCCCTTAAATCATATGCTGAGAGGTAGGGGTCTTCAAGATGGCGTACATTGGCGTCTTCATGGGTATCGGCCCTGAGGTGCACCCTGCTTCGTGTGGTAAGCTCAATATGACCGGGGTGATTCTCCTGGCAGGACTCTTCAAGGAGTCCCATGGCCGACAGGGCAGCAGCTTTCTCCATGGCTCTCATTTGAAAGGGGCCGGCCAGCAGAGCCACCAGCCGGTTGGCCAGTTGGATATAGGCGAGGTTGCCCGACGTGCGGATGCGGTTTTTGAGCATCATGACCATCACCTCGTTGGGCGGCAGAAGGGCAAGCTCCGCCAGGCTCTTTTCACCCCGTGCCGTGAGGCAGGCATCGACCCCATCCGGAATCGGGGCCACCACCCGGCACCTCCCACCCCTGAACACCAGGGCCTGACTCACACTGCCACTCTCCGTCGCCACCCCCACACTGAAGTCGATCCATCCCTCAGGAGACCTGAGCTTGCCCCGCAAGTGAGGCAGCACGCTGATGGCTAAAGCAAGCCCCTTTAACACCAAACGTGTCAGGCGATCCGGCGTGACAACACGACCCAAAAACGACATTCCAGACATGACGGCTCCTTATTAAAGAAATGCCTCCGGCGGGCAGGGGATGATCCCCTGCACCCCATAAGGCGAATGCTCCCGACCTTCGTTCCTCAGGTCGATCGCATTCGTAGACGGGCTGGCCCGTGAATAACCGCTGGGGTGCTTCAGGCTCTATCGAGTTGATGGTAGGATGCGCTTGCGCACCGTTAGGGACACCCAATTCCGCTGGTTGTACGATCAAAAGGTGCGCGAGCGCACCCTACGGGATTGAGGATGTTTCACATTTTTTCACCAGGATCCCGAACAATGAATCAGGAGTAACCATTCAGCTTATGCCTCCGGCGGCCCTACTGGGGGCCAAGTCTTTGAAAAGGTTGATAAAGAGGCCTCGATGCAGGTTGCCAGGTTAGTCACAAATCAAATGTGGATGTGATTTGACCCGAGGAACGAGGGGCAAAACGCATCCGCAACGTGGTTTCAAGGGGGCACACCTTGCCGCCGGAGGCAGCTTTTGGGCGTAGAAAAGAGACCAACCAGGGTAGGTTTTCGTCTTTGCTATCACCCATTTCCTATGACCTTTATTCAACCAGCCGATCCACAGCGTAGGCGATGTAGGACTCTGTGTCGTCGGTGACCTCCTGGAGGATTCGGCTGAGGAGGAGGTTGGCGATGCCGTGGAGGGTGCTCCAGAGGAAGAGGACTTTTTTATTCAGGGTCTCTTCGGTCTGGGTGGGATCGGTGTGTCGGACCGCCTCTCTGGCGGCATCAAGAACGGCAAGGCCCGCATTTTTTTCAGCCAGGGCGATGTCCTCGGTCTCGGTACCCCGGTAGTCGGCGTACTTCGGGGTGTCGACGGCAAACATCACTTTATAAAGGTCGGGGTTGGCAAGGGCGAACTGAATGTAGGCCATGGCGGATGCTCGGACCTTTTCATTCGGCGTTCCAGGGGTGTCTGTTGCTCGTTTGACAATGCTCTTAAGCAGGTTGAACCCCTTGTGCTGGATTTCGAGGTAGATCTGGTCTTTGCCGGAGACGTAGTTATAAAGATTGGCGGCGGTCATGCCGACCTCGCGTGCAAGGCGGCGCATGGAGAGGGCATCGAATCCGTGGGTGCGGATGATTTCAGCGGCCACGTTGAGGATCCGCTGTTTTTCCGAGTCGATGGTTTTTGGGGGGCGCGCTGCTCTGGGCATGGATGACCTTTTGTTTCGGAGATTGGCTTGTGGAGGAGCGAGGCCTTGGGAGCCAATTTGCGTTTTGGGGTTCGTGTGCCGAAATAATTAAATGAACAGTGTTAAATTAACACCATTAAGGATGCCTATCAAGCTGAAATATCATGATTATGCCCATGCCATGCACCGGCGTGAGGCTGGGGTGATTGTTGGGGAACAGGAGGGACCTTTGTGGCGATGGCGAGTTGTCAATGCGGGTTCAGTGCTGGGTTGACGGGGTATAAGCCCGGTTTAAGTTGCAATTGGAGTGCTTGTAAGGATCTGATATTATGCGTGGAATGTGTTTGTGGGGCGGCGCGTTTTGTTGGCGCTGATGAATAAAGAAAAATTGGAGCATAAAATTTAATAAAGTGTGGAAATGCTTGCAGGCAAAGGGGTTGCAATGTTTTTGAAGGAATGCATCAAAAAAATCGTTTGACAAGAGGCTTGAGAGATTTCTAAAACATGATACATGTCAAATGTCGACATTTGGAATGCACACATAGAGGTGGCATCCTCATGAGCGTTCCAACGACAGACATTCAAACCCACATAAAAGGTAATCAAGTATTATGACCAAGCCGATTCAAACGCCCAATGCACCCGCAGCCGTCGGCCCCTACTCTCAGGGGATCGTTTCCGGCGGGTTTGTTTTTGCCTCAGGATGCCTTCCCATTGATCCTGCCACCGGAACCATGGTTGAGGGCTCCATCGCCGACAAGGCGACCCGTGCCCTTGAGAACCTCAAGGCCGTGGCCGAAGCTGGCGGCAGCTCCCTTGACAAGGCTGTAAAAGTGACTGTGTTCCTCGCGGACATCGCCGACTTTGCCGAAGCCAACAAGGTGTATGCCGAGTACTTCAAAGAGCCCTTCCCGGCTCGCAGTGCCTTTCAGGTGGGTGCGCTTCCCCTTGGAGCAGCCATCGAAATCGAAGCGATCTTCGCAGTCTAAAAAAAAGACCCGGGCGGTGATGGGTATCATGATCGCCCGAAACAAACGGACGTCTCGAAAGAGAGCCGATAAACGCTTATTCCTATTATAAAAGGAAACAAAGACCATGAATTTCACTAAATTCCCCCGACGCGGTTACCTCCAGGGTGAAACCCCCATCGAGCCCATGAAAAACCTCAGCAAAGCCCTCGGTGGTAAAGTAAACCTCTATGTTAAGCGTGATGACCTCCTTCCCGGTGCTTCCGGTGGTAACAAGACCCGTAAGCTTGACTTCTGCATCGCAGACGCCATCGAAAAGGGTGCTGACACCATCATCACTTGTGGCGCTATCCAGTCCAACCACTGCCGTCTGACTGCTTCCTGGGCAGCAAAAGAAGGCCTCGAGTGCCACCTTGTTCTCGAAGAGCGCGTTAAGGGCTCTTACAAAGAGGACGGCAGCGGCAACAACTTCCTCTTCGAACTCCTCGGTGTTAAAACCAAGCGTGTTGTTGAAGGTGGTTCCAACATGATGGCCGAAATGGAAAAGACTGCTGCAGAGCTCAAAGCTGCTGGCAAGAAGCCCTACATCGTTCCCGGCGGTGCATCCAACGCCATCGGTGCCCTGGGTTACGCTGCTTGTGCCGAAGAGATGATGAACCAGCTCAACACCATGGGTCTTACCATCGATCATGTTGTTGTTCCTTCCGGTTCTGCAGGTACTCACGCAGGTATGGTCGTCGGTATGGTCGGCACCAATGCTGGCATTCCCGTTCACGGCATCGACGTATCCAAGCCTGCAGCCGATCAGGAGCCTGGTGTTTACAAGCTGGCCGAAGAGACTGCAGAGCTTCTCGGCGTTAAAGGCGGCATTGAACGTGATGCCGTTAAGTGCTACGGCGAGTACGTTGGTCCCGGCTACTCTCTGCCCTCCGATGCCATGGTTGAAGCGGTTAAGCTCTTCGCTGCAGAGGAGGCAATCCTCCTCGACCCCGTTTACACCGGTAAAGTTGCCGCTGGTCTTATCGACCTCGTACGCAAAGGTGCTTTCGCCGAAGGTTCCAACGTGCTGTTCCTCCACACCGGAGGATCCCCCGCACTTTATGCTTACCTGGACACCTTCAGGTAGCATCTGATTCCGGAATTGTCTGAAAGGGGCCCTTTGGGTGCTCAAAGCACATACCGGCGGGGTCCCTTTTATTCTAAAGGCCGAAATCAGGCCGCCTACCCTGAATCAGGGTGGGCGGCCATTCTTATTTCTGGCGGAATGCCGTTTCCTGGCAGACAGGGTGCAAGGCGATTGTCTTTGCCCTGAACACCGGGCAGTGAAGGCGGTAGAACGGTAACATGCCCTGTTTTGAATGAATGTGGCGTCTTTTCTCAGGATTCAGGACCGCGTTCCATGGCGTTGATAAAGCAGGGGCTCCCGCGTAGATACGGGGCGTCGTAGAAGGGCATTGTACCCAGCTGTTGAGATCAAGTCTCCTTATTTAAGAGAGGGGTGCTGAGGCCATTCGGTTTGTGAACGAACGACTTTCGGTTGATCTCCTGGAAAATATGATGCATAGAGTGGGTGCGAAGTGACCAAGAACCCTATGCTGGATTCTCTCCTGTTTGAGGAGTTTGGATCTTATAACGGAAAAACGAGCATCATGCAGGAAATCAAAACCTACAGCGAACAGGTAACAGAGTACATCAAACGATCGATCCTTGAGGGGACATTGAACCCGGGTGACAAGGTCAATGAAGTGCACGTGGCCTCGACCCTTTCCATCAGTCGGGCACCGGTACGGGAAGCCCTTCAGATGCTGACCCGTGACGGCCTTATCGTCTCGATTCCCCAGAAGGGAAAGTTCATCAACTGCCTGACCAAAAAGCAGATTTCAGAGAGCTACTTTACAGGCGGAGTCCTCGAAGGTGCGGGCGTTGCAGCCTCCATCGATAAATTTACCGATGACGATTTTTCAAAGCTCCAATCCGTTGTAGATCGTATGGAAGTCATCGCCTCCATGGAGACGGCCGCCGACCATATGCCGGTTCTGGATGATCAGTTTCATGAGATTCTCTTTTCAAAAACGGACAACACGCTTCTGGTGGAACTCTCTCGCAGGTACTGTCATGGCCTCTCCAAGTTTCTTCTGTTCAGGTACTGGCGCAATCTCTTCTCTCCCCGTACTGTCTGGGAGCGCCACAAAGCGATCCTCGATGCCCTGAGAACAAGGGATCGTACAATCATCGAGCAGACCATTCGGGACCACTACATCGAGTCCGGTGAGCGCATGTCCAAGTTCGGGTGTGGGCAGGACAACCCCTTGTGCAAGCTTTGCAAGTAGGCACCAGGTAAAAAGACAAAAAGCGATGCCTCCGGCGGCAAGGTGAGCCACCTTGAAAGCTGGTCACCGCATGGGGGCTAAAAAGAAGGCTGGGACGTCGCATCGCGGCGTTTTTTGCGTTTTGTCCGGATCGTACCTTTCGCTTCTTCTGTTTGGTTTCTTTCTTCAGCTTTTCTCAAGATCCACGTTATAAACGTGTGCTGTCTTCCAGTACAGCACCCGGCTTTCCCGAAAAACGAACTATCCATTCTCCGCTCCCCCCTGCACACCGTTTAAATTCACAAAATAATGTGCTTACCATCCATTTTTATTCACATTGAATGGATCCATGGCAGACTTTGGCGCAGCGCATACCCTGTGCGGTGGATACCGTTTTATCCCTGTCGGATGGGCCAAGCGCGAAGCGTGCCCATCATTGGTCGATTCACCTCCATCGATCATAATGACCGAATTATCGGCAGCCCGACGTGCTCTTCCGGCATGGGCAGGGATCATCGCTCGTGATGGGCACGGCACTACCTTTGCCCATCCTACAGGGTTTAGAAATGGTTTTTTGCCAAAGTTGCTTAGCAACTCTTGCCGCCAGAGGGAGCCAAGTTGAAGATGTCCCTGTAGCCCTGTCGTGGGGAAGTATCTGAAAGGTTAATCAGGCAAATTCATACAACCGTAACCGATCCAAGATTACCAGGAAGCCAAAGGCGGATGCGGTTTGAACCGAGGAACGAGGGGCAAAGCACATCCGCAACCCGCTTTCGAGGTGGCACACCTCGCCGCCGGAGGCCTGCTATCAGGGCGTTTTGAATAGGGCTTGGACGCTGCCTTTGACGGGCTCGGGGGTGATGCGGCCGGAATCGGGGTCCATGTGGCGCGATGTTACGCCATCGGGGATGTCGAAGCGGGCGAGGGGGCGGTTCTTCCACGCTGTGTCCATGAGGTCTTTCCAGATGGGCAGGGCCGCGCGTGCCCCGGTTTCAAGGCGCCCCAGGGGGGTGTAGTCGTCGTTGCCCACCCATACCCCTGCTGCTACGTACGGGGAGAACCCGAGGAAGAGGGCGTCCCGGTAGTTGTCCGTGGTCCCGGTCTTTCCGGCGAGGGGCTTGCCGATGCTGAGGACTCTTTTGCCGGTGCCTTCGGTGACAACCGCGGCGAGCATGTCGGTGATGACGGCTGCATCGTCACGCTTGATGGCAACGGCATGGGTGGGGCGGCCTTCCCAGATGGTACGGCCGTGACGGTTTTCGATGCGGGTGATTCCCATGGGGGTGGACCTGATTCCCTGGTTGGGGAAGACGGCGTAGGCCCGTGTGAGCTCCATGAGGGTGGTTTCCGAGGTTCCCAGGGAGAGGGAGAGGTTGTTGGAAAGGGGCGAGGTGACCCCCAGGCGGCGCGCAAAGGCGGCGACATTGGCAATGCCCACGTTGTCTGCAAGGCGTACGGCGGGGATGTTTTTTGAAAGGGCCAGTGCCTTTCTCAGGGTGATCTCACCGCTGTACTTTTTAGAGAAGTTTTTGGGCTGCCATGGCTTTTTTCCCCGCCCCATGGAGAAGGAGACCGGAGAGTCCAGGATCAGCTGATTCTGGTTGATTCCCTGCTCCACGGCCAGGCCATAGATAAAGGGTTTAAACGCCGAACCGGGTTGGCGCTTTGCCTGGATCGCACGGTTAAATGAGCTCTTCCTGTAGTCCCTGCCGCCTGCCATGGCAAGGATGGCTCCGGTTTTGGTGTCCATGGCGAAGAAGGCGCATTGGGGCGATGGATTTTTAATGCGGTTTTTCTTCATGCGGCCCTCGAGACGGGCCATGTTTTTGGCGATGGATGCCTCGCCGGCGAGCTGGAGTTTTAAGTTCAGGGTGGTGTGGATGGTGAGGCCGTCCTGATAAAGACGGTCCAGTCCTACGATTCCTGCGAGCTCTTTTTTCAGGTAATCGATGAAGTAAGGGGCCTGGTGAACGCGGCCCTTTTGGCCTTTGAGGTCCAGGGGCTCTGTCACGGCTGCGTTGTAGGCTTGCTCGGTGATGCGATGGCGCTTGTAGAGGAGTTTCAGGACGAGGTTGCGTCTTTTGATGGCCTTTTCAGGGCTCACCAGGGGGGAGTAGCGGGAGGGCGACTTGGGAAGCCCTGCCAGAAGTGCGCATTCGGCGAGGGTGAGCTCGGAGACCCCTTTGCCGAAATAGATGCGTGAGGCCGACTCCACCCCATAGGCACCGCTGCCGAAGTAGATCTGGTTTAAGTAGAGTTCCAGGATCTCCTCTTTGGTGTAGCGCCGTTCCAGTTGAAAGGCGAGCATCGCCTCTTTGAGTTTTCGGTCGATGCTTTTTTCACGGGTGAGAAAGAGGGTCTTGGCCAGTTGCTGGGTAATGGTGCTGGCCCCTTCCACGAAATCCCGGGCGATGATGTCTTTGACGATGGCCCGGGCGATGCCTTTTAAGTCCACCCCGTTGTGGTCGTAGAAATTCCGGTCTTCGGTATTGATGATGGCGTTTTGAAGGAAGGTGGGAACAATGGCCAGGGGCACCGGATCCCTTTTCTCCGCATAAAACTCAGCCAGGAGAATCCCGTCTTCCGAATAGACCCGGCTCACCGATGAAGGCTTGAATGATTTTAAGGCTTCGATCTGGGGCAGGTCCCGGGTGGTTCCGAAAAAAAGACCGGCCATGAGGCCGGCTGCGGTGCCGATGATGAGAACGGCAATGACGGTAATCAAAAAACGTCGGCTCATATATTCGGGTGGCCTTGCGTTGTAAGTGCGTTGCCTCCGGCGGCCAGGTGGGGCACCTGGAAACCTGGTTGCGAATGCGCTGCGGGTGTCGTTACTCGGACTACCTCGCGTCCGCATTCGCGTCATGTGTAACGTCAACCATCGTGCACGACAAGTGCGTGAGCTGATGGTGGTTCCGTGCCAGCGTATGAGTTGACCTTTATCGGAATAACTCCGGCTGCTATGGCTGTACATACTTTCGACGTATGAAACAGCGTTGGCCGTTGGCTGGAACGTCAGCGTTGTTCAGGGGTGCTGCCCGTATGCGAATGTTCCCACATCGAGGAACGGGAGGTGGGAGCATTCGCGAACCTGGCCATGATACGTAAGGCCATTTTAAAAATCAATGGCTTCCTTGACATAGAGGAGGTGATCCACCATCTCCCGGAGCCCTTCGTCGTAAAAGGGCTTCATGAGGATTGCGTCCACGGGGCTGACGCCGTCGCCGGCAGGAGGGGTCGCATCGCTCTGGGTGGTGACCATGAGGATGGGAAGGGTTGTGCGGTCGGCATGGCGCCGAAGCTGAGACGCCAAGGTAAACCCGTCCATTTCAGGCATGTTGAGGTCCGTGATGACCATGCGGGGGGCAAGCCCCGGGATCTCCCGGAGGGCTGTCTCAGGGTTTTCGAAGGTGGCCACTTCAAAGCCAAAGGCGTTGAGCTTTTTCATGTAGAGCATGAGCATCATCTTGGAGTCATCGACACAGACAATAAGGGGACGGCTCGCTTCTTTGCCGGCGGTGGCCTTTTTTACCCGTGCGGCAAGCGCCTTGAACCGTTTCTTTTCGAGGAACGCCACGCAGTGGCCCCGTACTTCAGGGTGGGCGTGCTGGACAAGATGTGTCTCGGTGAGCCCTTCAAATCCCTCGATGGTGAGGAGAAACCGGAGGGTGTTGTCCGACTTGGAGTCGATGAGGGCACCCACAACCTTGGCGGCGGTGTCATCTCCGAAGGAGACGATGTTGGAGATTCCCCTGATGAGGTGGGTGGAGATGTTTCGATCCACGGCACGCGCAGCGGACATGCGCACTGCTTCGGAGTCGTCGGCGAGCCCCCGGGCCAGGTGAAGGGCCCATTTGGGCGAGGGAAGTCGACCTGCTGCTTCGTACACGGCGTATCGAACGTTGGGATCCCTGGGCAGGGAGGTGAGGAGACCCAATAAGGGGGGGAGGGCCTCCGGGGCACCGCACCTGCCCAGGGCATTGACTGCGTGGATGATGCAATTGGTGTCGCTGAGGTAGAGCTGTTGGGCCAGCGCATCAACACCTTCGCTGCCTGCGGCTGCAAAAATATCGATGGCGAGGTTCCGCAATTCATGGTTGGGGGAGCCGAGGAGCGCGGCCACGGCAAAAAAACCCGGTTTCCCTGTAAGGGGAAGGGTTTCGGCAATACGCATGCCCTGGACGATGTCATCTTCGCAGAGGCGCTTCATGAGTGTGGGGCCGTCCTCTCCGGCAAGGGCAATGGAGGCCCTGCAGGCGGCGGTGAGAACGCCTGCAGAGTGGCTGGTCCCGGCCAGGTCGAGGAGACGCGGCAGGGCTTGGGGCAGGTCCAGCTCCACCATGGCATCCGCCCAGAAGGAGAGACGATGTTCATCCATGGGGCCAAAGGTGTTGCCGGCGAGGAACTGGCCGATGATCCAGTCCACCTCAATGCTGTTGCCCTTTTTTTTCAGGTCGTTCGTCAGGAATTTCAGGATGGGCAAACCAGGGGCTTCGCAGCTCAGGAAGAGCTTTTTAAGCGTGGTGTGCTTCATCGTTTCGGATATGGCTGTAAAGAAGGGCATCAGGGCGCAGCCCTTGACCGCATCGTTGAAATCAATGCAGTGGTTCAGCTCTTCAATGTACTGGCGTTCTTGTCTATCCATGGGCGGTCCTCAAGGTATTCAGCCGGGGTGTCGCCGGGGGCGATTGACCCTGCAACTGATAAAAAGTTGAGTTCAGATAGCGTTTCGGTACAAAGGGCGACTCCTCCTGGGAAAGGGACTCTGTGGATCCGATAAGGAGGCAGCCGTCGGGCTCGAGCTGACGCGAGAGATTGTCGAAAAGCCGCAGCCGGTCTTCACGGGTGAAGTAGATGGCGACGTTGCGGCAGAGAATGAGGTCGAATTTGCCGAGTCCTGCCAGGGAGGTGAGCAGGTTCTGCTTTCGAAAGGAGACCATGCTGCGTATGTCGTCGTGGATGCGGTAGCCATCCCCCTGGGGTGTGAAATATCGGTTGAGCCGGGCCGGTGAGAGGCCTCGGGTCACCTCGAACTGGCTGTAGAGTCCATAGCTGGCCCGGGCAATGGCGGCATCGGAAATGTCGGTGGCCACGAGCTGGAGGTTGTACCCGCCTTTGTGGAGGCCCAGTTCCCGAAGGATCATGGCGGTGCTGTAGATCTCCTGGCCGGTGGAGCTGGCACTGCTCCAGATGCGAAGGGAGATCCGCCCGCCCTTTTTGGATTTGCGGTCGATGATATCGGGCAGGAGCCGGTGCTGGAGCAGGTCAAAGGGCGCGTTGTCTCGAAAGAAGTAGGTTTCGTTGGTGGAGATGGCGTCGATGATTTTACGCTCAAGGGCACGGGTCGCCTCGGTGCGGGAACGGGTAAGCAGTTCCTGATAGGAGCTGCAGCCGTACTCGCTGGCAAGCTGTCCCAGACGCGTTTCGATGAGGTACTCCTTGCCTTTCGGCAGGGTGATCCCTGAGATCCCGTAAATGTATTTTGAAAGCGCCTGAAACTCGCTTTCTGTGACCTTAAGTCTGTTCATCGGACCTGCTTGTTGTTGCGAGGTTGTTGCCATTTCAGAACCCGTGATCCTGGTGTGGCGGCGTCGGGGCACACCTCACCTGTGCGTCCTGGCAAGGCCCGGACGCCGGGTTCGTTCTTGTTTGTTATGAAAGGCGTTATTTGAGCGTATTTACGAGTGCACGGGCCATCTCAGAGAGAGGCACCACCTTGTTGGTGATTCCGGCTTCTGCCGGTGCCTTGGGCATTCCGTAGACGGTGCAGCTTGCTTCGTCCTGCCCCAGGATGACGGACCCGGTGTCATGCATTTTTTGCAGCCCCTTGAATCCGTCCTGCCCCATGCCGGTCATGATGATGCCGGTGGCCCGGCCCACATAGTGGCTGGCCACGGACCGGAACAGGTAGTCGGCCGAAGGTTTGCAGCTGTTCTCCGGTGGATCGTCGGTGATGCGGACCAGTCGGTGAATGCCGTCCCGGTGCGCTTCCACGCGCATCTGTTTGCCGCCCGGCGCAATAAGGGCCAGGCCCGGTTTCAGCAGATCCCCGTCTTCGGCCTCTTTTACCTCAATGGCGCACTTGTTGTTGAGGCTGCCCGCCAGGGATTTGGTAAAGACCGGAGGCATGTGCTGCACAATGAGAATCGGCACCCCGATGTCCGCCGGAAGCTTGGGAAGCATGGCCGCCAATGCGTTGGGCCCACCGGTGGAAATTCCGATGGCCACCACTTCTGACGGCCGGCTGATGGGGCGTTTGGCGGTGCGTGGCGGTGGCGTGACCGGTCGCGTCGGTTTCGGGGGTTCCGCTTGCCGCGAAGTCGAGCTGCGGGCAAGGGTGGCCCGGGCATTTTGAAGCCGGGAACGGAATTTTTTCTCCTGGATCAGAGCCGCGACAGCCGGTGTGAGCTGGGTCCGGATCTTCTCCATGTTTTCCGTTGACGTACCGGACTGGGGCTTGGTGATAAAATCAAAGGCCCCCAGCTCCAGGGCCCGGATGGTCATGTCCCCGCCCCGGGTTGTGAGTGTGGAGAGCATGATGATTCGGGGCAGTTTCATGCCCGTTTTCTTCAGCTCTTCCAGCAGTTCAAGACCGTTCATCTCCGGCATTTCAATGTCCAGGGTGATGAGATCCGGTTTGAATGTTTTGATTTTGGTGAGTGCAAACCGCCCGTTGGCAGCTGTGCCGCACACTTCCGCATCCGGTATGGATGCGATGACGTCTCCGATGACTTTTCGATAGAGAATGGTATCGTCAACCACCAGTACTTTGATGGGATCCATGGTGATGCCTCCAGGAAGCAAGAAGGTTTTTCAGCAGCGACGAAAGAGGGTGAACGTTCCAGGCTGGACAGGGCCCCCGAAAGGGGAGGCCCGCCGCCTGGCTTTGCCCGAAAAGTCGTCACACGAGTCCGGTAAATTCAAAGGACGTATCACCGAATCGTGGTTTGAGCGATACTTTTTTTCTTAGCCCTCAGCCAGGACGCGTTCAATGTCCAGCACGCCGATAAGTCCCGCCTCGGTCTTGACCACCCCTTCAAAGTAGCTTCCCTCAATGCCGCCCAGGTTGGCGGGGGGAGGTTCCACATGGGAGGGGTCGGCGCTCATCACATCGCTGATGCGATCCACGAGGAGCCCGATGTGCTCTCCCATGGAGTCCACGATGATGTTCCGGTTGTCCTTGTCCTGGGTGATGGGCGAAAGGCCAGTTTTCAGGCCCAGGTCGATGACGGTGACGATGCGGCCCCGAAGGTTGAGGACCCCTACCACATAGTCCGGAGACTGGGGTACGCCGGTCACTTCCGTCTGCTTGTTGATCTCTTGTATTTTAAGGATGTCGATGCCGCACTGGGCCTCTCCCACAAAGAAAGTGGCAAGCTCCAGCATGGATGCGGCTCCGCTTCTTTTTGTCTGTTCACTCATGGTGTATCTCCTGCGGGTTGATGGGGTCCCATGTTACAGGGAGTATTCCCGAACCACCTCAATAAGATTTTCCCGGTCCAGTTTGATCTGGTAGCTGTCGATGCCTGCATCCTTGCCCTTGCGGACATCCCGCTCGCTGGCAAGGGAGGTGAGGGCCACCACGGGCAGGTGCTTGTATGCCTCTGCGGCCTTAATCTTTCTCGTCAGCTCAAACCCGTCCATGTTGGGCATTTCCAGGTCGGTGAGGATCACGGTGAAGTCATCCACTCCTTTTTGAAGATAATCCCATGCCTCAGCCCCGTCTTCAGCCGTGGTGACGATGAAGCCCTCCTCGGTGAGGAAGTCGGAGACCTGGTTGCGGAAGAAGGCGGAGTCCTCGGCAAACAGGATGCGGATCTCACCATCTTTTACGGTGGTATCCGGTCCCGTGGGCCGGTTCTCTTCAAACCATGTGGGGTTGACCGTGCGGACCAGCTCAAAGATATCCACCATGAGGGTGGTGTGATCCCCCACAATGAGGGAGCCCATGATACCGTTTTGCTTGAGGGTGGAGGCATCCACGCTTAAGTCCACTTCCACGGCGTCCACCGGCGGGGTGACAAGAAGGCCTGTTTCCCGGCCTCCCACACGGAAGACCACCACTTCGTACTGGTCGTTTTCGGGGACCTTTGCCACGTTCGCCACTTCGGAGATCTCGTTTAAGGGGAGGGTGCCGCCACGGTACTGGATGACCCGGCGTCCGCCCACCTCTTCGATCTCTTCAGATTTAACCCGCTCGATTCGTTCCACAAGGTTGAGGGGGGCTGCAAAGTGTTCTGCCTCGCCGCCTTTGAAGGTCAAAAGGGCTGTCCGATCTGTGCCGGCGGTGGCGCGCTCTAAGTTGGCGGCTGCTTCGGCTGCGTTGAGGTTCTTGGCCGAGGTCTCGCTGAGAGTTCCCATCTTGGCCAGGGAGGCCACGTCAAGGATGAGGGCCACACGGCCGTCGCCCATGATGGTGGCTCCGGCGTAGCCGTCGCACTTGCTCAGGTGGCGTCCCAGGGGCTTGACCACGATCTCTTCTGAGTCACGGAGCTCGTCCACCACCAGGCCGTACTTGAAGTTGCCGGCGGAGACCACAGCGATGTTGATGGCGCTGTCGCTGCGGTAGCGTCGGTCGTCACCGCTTCGGAGCTCACGAATCTCTTCGGGAAGGTTGGCTTCGTCACCCTGGCGGCGGTCGGAGAGGTTCCGGCGCTTGTCAGGGTAGATTTTTCCATCCTCCGGGTGGATGAAGGTGGGGGCTATCTCCAGAAGGTCGGTGAGGCGAAGCAGAGGCAGAAGGGCGCCGCGGAGTCTGACCACGTCGGCGTTGCCCACCTTCTCAATGCGATCCTTCACCTGGGCAGCGGGGATGCGC
Organism: Desulfolunaceae bacterium; assembly: GCA_942491485.1. GTDB lineage: Bacteria > Desulfobacterota > Desulfobacteria > Desulfobacterales > Desulfolunaceae > Desulfoluna. Next base: position 236,016 of record CALOAX010000004.1, read on the forward strand.
AGCAGCTCGTCCAGGTTAACCTGGGGAATGGCGTAGCGCTCGTTCTCCACGGAGACGATCTGGCTGGGAATAATGGCCAGGGTCAGGGGGAGTTTGATGAGGATGGTCGTCCCCTTGCCGGGCTTGGAGTGGATATCAATGATGCCGCCGAGCTTGTCGAGGTTTGTCTTGACCACGTCCATGCCCACACCGCGCCCGGAGACGTCGGTGACCTGGCGGGCGGTGGAAAAGCCCGGCAGGAAGATGAGGCCCACCTTCTCCTGGGTGCTCATGACAGAGATGTCGGATTCACTGAGGAGGCCTTTTCGAACGGCCGCCGCCGCAATGGCGTTGCCGTCGATGCCGCCACCGTCGTCGCTGATCTCAATGTTGACCTGGCCAGCTTCGTGAAAGGCTTTCAGGAAGATGCGACCCGTGGCGGGCTTGCCCATGCGGGTTCGGTCTTCCGGGGATTCGATGCCATGATCCACAGAGTTTCTCACCAGGTGGGTGAGGGGGTCGTTGATGGCCTCGATGATGGTTTTGTCGAGTTCAACGTCCTTGCCTTCAATAAAAAGGTCCACCTTCTTCTTGAGGGTGCCGGCAAGGTCTCTGACCACGCGGGTGAATTTGTTGAAGACGTTTGAGATGGGCTGCATTCGGGTTCGCATGATGGCCTCCTGGAGTTCGGAGGTGATCATGTCGATGCGCTGACCGGAGGTCTCCACGGCCCGTGTGTTGCTTCCGGTGATGCCCTGCATGAGCTGGTTGCGGCTGAGAACCAGTTCGCCCGCAAGGGTCATGAGGGTGTCGAGGAGCTCTAAGTTGACACGAATGGATGTATGGGCCTTGGTCCGGGTCTCCATTTCCATGGGCCGTGCCTCGGGCTCTTCCATCCTTGGCTCAGGAATGGATACTGCCGGGGCCGGTTGGGGTGCGGGGACCGGTTGAACCGGCTCGGGTGCTGCCTGAACAGGAGGTGCAGGTGGTTCTATAGGTGCCGCAGCTTCTTCGACGATCAGTTCCACATCGCTGTCGCCTCCGCCGAGAATCGGGGTGAGGTCCTGAACCGCGGATTCGTCCAGCTCCGCGAGGAGGGGCGCGATGTCGGGCTCAATGATGGAGGCGAAGAGCACGAGGAAGGGGCGGTTCCCTTCGGCATCGGGAGCCACCGTGGGATCGGTTGAGCCCAGGATCATGCCACTGTTGCCAAGGGTGTTCAGGATTTCATTGATCACCTTTCCCTGGTCGGTAACGTCCCGGGTGAGGTCATAGGTGAGGCGGTAAACGTATTTGCCCTGCTTCAGAACCTTGTCGAGCTCTTCCTTGTCCACATCAAATGAGGCCAGTGGGTCTTCATCCGCCGTATCCGGCGTCGCTGCGGAAACAGTTTCCGGAGCCGGCTGATCCGGCAGGCTGTCGATGGCGATGAGTGCATCGACAAAGCTGCTGATTTCCACGTCGTTGCTGGTTTCGATGTTGTTCACCAGCTCGGTCAGCTTGTCGAAGGCTGTGAGTAGGGTGCTGATGACGGCAGGGGCTGGAGCCAGCTCACCGTTGCGCATCATGTTCAGGGCATTTTCCAGGTTGTGGGAGAGTTCCTTGACCGTGGTCAGTCCCATGAAACCTGCGCCACCCTTTATAGAGTGGGCTGCCCGGAATACGTTGTTGATAAGCTCTTCGCCGTTTTCAAGTCCTGCCTCTTCGATGGCGAGGAGGTCACTTTCGATATCCGAAAGGTGCTCCAGGGACTCTTCTACGTACATTCTTAATGTGTCGTCGTCTTCAAAAATCATTGCATATACCTCCAGCTCAGCCGGTCAGGTGCATTGGATGCCTTGTCCGTTGGACATGTTATTTGTTCATTTAACCGTACTTATCGGCAGGAAGCGGAGATTACTTATCTTTTTTTTTCGAAATGGAGACGATTCCCTGTTTCTTCAGGCGGATGGCGGATTTATGGAATGACGTTTGGCTGGGAATCAATGTTGTGACAGGTAAACTCTTGTTTGATAAGGGGATTTGGACGATAGGTTTTGTTTGCCTTTAAAAGGTAACTGCCATATAATTCAGCCGATCTCCGGCCGGAAGCAACGCTGGCCTCTTTTGCATGCGGGTTTTTTCCCGCCTTTTTTTTCTCTGGAGTCTCAATTTACATGAATGGATTTCTGACGGTAACGTGGAGTGCGGCTTTTGCGGCAGGCCTGCTCTCGTTTTTTTCCCCTTGTGTTCTGCCGCTGGTTCCCGCCTACTTCACCTTTATTACCGGCCTCTCCCTGGAAGAGCTGAATGCAGGGGGCGCCGCTGTTCGAAAACAGGTGATTCTTGCAACCATCGCCTATGTCCTCGGCTTCTCCGTCGTGTTTGTGCTTCTGGGGGCCGCGGTTTCATCCCTTGGCGGATTTTTAAACGACACCAAAGAGTGGCTCAGGATCGGTGGCGGTCTCCTGGTGATTTTCTTTGGCCTCAACTTCCTGGGGCTGCTTCGTATTCCGGGCTTGCAGTTTGACAGGCGACTGAAGGTGCGCGGGAAACCCCTGCATCTTTTTGGCGTCTTTCTGGTGGGCATGGCCTTTGGCGCGGGGTGGAGTCCCTGTATCGGACCCATGCTCGGGTCAATCCTTGTCCTTGCCAGCAACCAGGAGACGGTGGCAAGGGGCATGGGACTGTTGGGGGTGTACTCAGCGGGTTTGGCTCTGCCGTTTATGGTGATCTCTGTCTTTATTCACACCATGCTGGGTTTTTTAAAAAAGGCCCGTCAGGTTTTGCCCTACGTGAATAAGGTGGCCGGGGTGATGCTTGTTGCCGTTGGCGTTTTGCTTTTGACGGGAACGATTAATACCCTTGCAACCCTTTAACTTTTAGAGTTACGATCAATAAAGGTGTCTTTGACCATGAGAAGGCACGATTCGACCCAACTGCTCTTCAATAAGGGCACACTGTGGCGCTTATGATCGAGCCAATCTCGGAGGATAACATGCGTAACGCATTGACATTATTTCTGACGACCTTTGCTGTTGTGGCCGTCACCGCTTTTTCCGCCCATGCCCTGGAGAGCACTCCGGGTGGCATCCAGTGGAACTCTTATAAAGATGGAATGGCCCTGGCCGAGTCCAGTGGCAAAAAAATATACATCAACTTCCACGCGGACTGGTGCAAGTACTGCACGAAGATGGCGAACACCACCTTCAAATCAAAAGAGGTGATCGCCTATTTGACTGACAACTTTGTGTCGGTTCAGGTGGACACGGACAAAGAGCAGAGCGTGGCCCGAAAGTACAAAGTACGGGGGCTGCCTGCGAGCTTGTTTCTGGAAGGGGACGGCGCCCAGATCGGCAATCAGCCGGGGTACCTTGATCCCGCTCAGTTCCTGAAGATGCTGCAGTTCGTGGTGAAGGAAGGGTACAAAAAGTAGATGAAATCCATGGCCCCATTCGATGTGAAAGTGGCCCGGGAGATGATTCGTGCAACAGAGCACCCTGATTCGGCTGGGGATCACCTGAAAAAGGCTTCCGTCTTTATGCTTTTGCGTTCTCCGGAGACGGACCCTACCATTCTGGCCATCTTGAAGGCCAACAACAAGGGGTACCCCTGGGCCAACCAGGTGGCCCTTCCCGGTGGGCATCAGGACCCGGAAGATTCCACCTCTTTGTCCACGGCGTACCGTGAACTGGAGGAGGAGACGGGTATCGTGGCCTCCCAGGTGGATTGTTTTGGCTCTCTTGGGCATTTTCAGACCATCAACAGCACAGAGATCGAAGCCTTTTTCGGGATCTGGGATGGTGACGAGAACGAGGTTGTCTATGACGCATCAGAGATCGCCCGCATCGTGATGATTCCCCTTGCAGATGTCGTGGAAACCCACCATGAAAAAGCGTACTCCGGACGTGTTCCGGGTTGGGATGAACTGCTCTACCCGGTGGAAGATGTGGCCGTGTGGGGGGCCACAGCGCGGATTCTGCACTACTTTACCGAATTGTTGCTGGTGTAGTTAGGGAAACGTACTTTCAGAGTGTGAGCCGGCCTCCATGACAGTGAGGCACCGGCAATCATCAGCAGGCTGAACAGATAAATGCAGCCCTGTCGAACGCTATGGCGTCGGCAGGGCTGTTTTGTGTTTGTTGCCAATGCATACCCTCTCACGTACGGGCATTCACCTCCTATAAGATGAAGATGCTCTGTAGCTATTCAGCTCAACATGATTGTTGAAAAGAAGCCTCCGGCGGCAAGGTGTGCCACCTTGAAAGCTGGTTGCGGATGCGCTTTGTCCCTCGTTCCTCGGGACAAATCACATCCGCCTTCAATTCGCGCACTACCTGAGGATCATTTTTTAACACCTGTTTATCAAACCCACTTTTTTAGATCAGTCAAACGTTTGGCCCTCGTCAGGGCCGCCGGAGGCACAAGCTGAATAGTTACGATGCTCTTATCTTAATTTTCCGAAGAGTTTCATGCGGATGGCGTGAATGAGGGCTGTGACGAGAATCCATACGGCCAGGGCGATGAGCAGTGAAGGGAGCCAGATATGTTTTTCCCACATCGGCTCCGAGAGGCAGACCTCCAGGCCCACCCCTCCGAACAGCGCGGACACCAGGGCTATCAGCATGAGAAGGCGTAGCGCAAGCCGGGAGCGGTAAATGCCTCCCATGGCGTGTCTGATGCGTGGGGGCGCCCCTTCCGCAAGGAGTCGTGACGGCGTTTTTTTTTCGATTATTGTCATCTTCTATCGGTACCTTTCCCGTTGGAAGTGGCTGTCTGATTTAATGGCATGTCGGCTTCATGTGTGTTCATAAACACAGGAGAGGCCCGCAAGCGGTCTGTCCCATGGGAGTGCTCGCTGTTTCGGTACTCAACACAGTGGCCGGTAGAGGGGAATATAGCATGCCTTTCCAATCTGTTGGGACCGCTTTTTTTGTGGCGGAACATACTTGACTGAATTGGCTTGTTTTCCGCATATCTAAGGCGCATGTCCTGAGAGGGGTGGACAGCAGGGTGATTCTTGTTTACAGCGGTGACAATGCGTCTACATTCCTGATTTTTTTCGACATATGGGTGGGGGCGTCCCTGAGGGGGAATATACAATATGTAGGAAATGGGTCTTGACACTGCCTATATATTGTGTAAACTTGAGCTGTCTTCGGGCCCATGCGACGGGGCGCTGATACCCCCCGGGATCTTACCTGGGACTTGATTTTACGAGACTGTTCCCTTACAAGACGGTCACGCTGAAAACCGAGTTCCCGGAAACCCGAAAAATCAGATGGCTCCATGCGTTTATGGTGCGCAACACACACAAAGATGGGTGCCCGGAAGATAATCCATGACGGCTTTGGTGAACCACAGAACCTTTTTGCTGCGCAGTTCCTTGTTTTGCAGGCAAGCCTCTATTTCTGTGCGCTTTTTCCAACGCTCTTCACACGGTGAACTCGTGGAACGTCAGTATGACCAACGCCTTGTCCTTTCTTGCCCCGATGGGTGTGGGAGGAGGCCCCTTAACCGGGACCTGACGGTGTTGCGCTGACCTCTTTCGGAGTCATCCCAAAACAGTTTGTTCTTACGGCTTGACCAATCTCAAGCCATTGCCGGCATACATGGCAGTATCAGCCCCCGGATGGGGCCTGCCGGTCGGTATCATTCCAATATAAAACTCGATGTAAGCAGTCTTTACAACATAGAAGAGGAGATGGTGGTTACATAGTCAGCGGCTGTCCATGGGGATGCGTGTGCGCATTGAGGCTCCCCCCCAGCCCGAACCATGGTGTGCGGCTATGCGACCGGGACCGTAACCTGACTGTAATCAACAGAGATTTGTCCTTTATGCAGAGGGCCTTTGCGTCTCTTGTCTGGTGCGGTCCGTGTAAACCTGTGAACGTTAACGAAGAAGAAGGGGTATCCATTTGTTCGATCGAATCAAAAAACGAAACGGTAGTGTGGTTGAATTTGACTCTTCCAAAATTACGGCAGCAATTACCAAGGCGGGAAAGGCCACCGGGGAGTTTGAGGAGCGTGAGGCCAAGGGCCTGACCATGAAGTTCCTCAGCATGGCCCGTAACCTTCGCCTTGGGGCGGAGCCCGACGTGGAGGAGGTACAGGATATTGTGGAGCGCGTGCTTCTCGATTCCCCGTTTTACAAAACAGCCAAGTCGTACATCCTCTACCGTGAGCAGCGCTCTCAGATTCGAAATATCACCATCAAGGCCAACACCGAGCTGATGGAAAACTACATCAAAAAGCTCGACTGGAAGATCAAAGAGAACAGCAACATGAGCTACTCTCTTCAGGGCCTGAACAACTATATCTCTTCGGACATCACCGCTGAGTACTGGCTCAACAAGATCTACCCCAAGCCCATCCGTGAGGTTCACAACGAAGGGGATCTGCATATTCATGACCTGAGCCTGCTCTCCGTATACTGCGTGGGATGGGACCTGCAGGACCTTCTGCGCGTGGGTTTCAAGGGTGTGGCCGGTAAGGTGGAGAGCACCCCGCCCAAGCACCTTCGAACGGCCCTTGGCCAGATCGTCAACTTTTTCTACACCCTCCAGGGCGAAGCGGCGGGCGCACAGGCCATCAGCAACTTCGACACCCTGCTGGCTCCCTTCATCCGCAAGGACAACCTCCCTTACGACAAGGTGAAGCAGGCGCTCCAGGAGTTCGTCTTCAACATCAACATCCCCACCCGTGTGGGTTTCCAGACGCCCTTCACCAACATCACCATGGACCTTGTGGTTCCCAAGAACCTCAAGGATACCCCCATCCTCATCGGTGGCGAAGACCTTGAAGAGACGTACAGCGAGTTCCAGGAGGAGATGGATACCCTGAACCGCGCCTTTGCGGAAGTGATGATGGAAGGGGATGCCAAGGGGCGTGTGTTCACTTTTCCCATCCCCACCTATAACATCACCGAAGATTTCGATTGGGACAACCCCAACCTCGATATGATCTGGAAGATGACGGGACGCTACGGTATCCCCTACTTCTCCAACTTCGTGAACTCCGACATGAGCCCCGACGACGCACGTTCCATGTGCTGCCGTCTGCGGTTGGACAACCGCGAGCTCCTCAAGCGCGGTGGCGGTCTTTTTGGTGCCAACCCCCTCACCGGCTCCATCGGCGTGGTCACCATCAACCTGCCCCGCATCGGCAAGGAAGCCAAAACCGAAGAGGCGTTCCTTACACGATTGGACGAGCTGATCGAACTGGCCAAAGAGAGCCTCGTGATCAAGCGCAAGATCCTTGAAGGGTTCACCGAAAAGAACCTTTACCCCTACTCCAAGTTCTACCTGCGCCACATTAAGGAGCGTTTCGGTATCTACTGGAAGAACCATTTTTCCACCATCGGCATCATCGGTATGCACGAAGCCCTGATCAACTTCATGGGCAAAGGCATCGCCGATCCCGAAGGCAAGGAGATGTCCCTGCGCATTCTGGACCACATCCGTGGCCGCCTGGAAGAGATCCAGAATGAGACCGGTGACATCTTCAACCTGGAAGCCACCCCCGGCGAAGGCACCGGGTACCGCCTGGCCATGAAGGACAAGAAGCGTCATCCCGATGGGGCCTGTGCCAACGAAGATGCGTTCCAGAACGGGGACGACCCCTTCTACACGAACTCTACCCACCTGCCCGTAAACTACAGCAACGACCTTTTTGAGGTGCTGGATCTGCAGGATGAGCTTCAGACCAAGTACACCGGGGGCACTGTGCTTCACATGTTCCTGGGCGAAGAGGTCACCGACGTGGAAGCGGTGAAGTCTCTGGTCAAGAAGGTGTCGGGCAACTACCGCCTGCCTTACTTTACCCTGACCCCCACCTTCAGTGTCTGCCCGTCCCACGGGTACATTGCAGGGGAGGTTGCCGAGTGTGAGAAGTGCGGCAGCACAACGGAAGTCTACTCACGAGTGGTGGGCTACCTTCGACCCGTATCTCAGTGGAACAACGGCAAGCAGAGCGAATTCTGCATGCGTGAGACCTTTAAGGTGGCATAGCCCCGTGGTCTGAATAGTGAGAAATAATGAGGAGGTAGGCATGTCAGGGGCACGATAGTCATCGTAGCTTTGACGTGATCCGAATCATTTAAGTGTATATCGGGGCCGATTTTCCATTGCAGGAAAGATCGGCCCCGACTATTTTGGGTGGCAATGCTTGGAGAAGACAGCTCCAGGCGTCTGGTGATGGAGGATACTTACGATATGATTATCGGCGGTTTGAACAAATGCTCGCTTATCGATTACCCCGGAAAGATCGGGGCGGTGGTCTTTACCTATGGATGCAACCTTACCTGCCCCTACTGCCACAATGCCGGCCTGGTGACAGATGGGGGGCCGGAAGATCGCTACGACACCGACGAGGTCCTCGACTTTTTAAGGAGTCGGGTGGGTCGTCTGGATGCCGTGGTGGTGAGCGGCGGTGAACCCTGCCTCCACAGCGATTTGGCCGAGTTTCTTGCCCAGGTGAAGGCCATGGGCTACCTGGTGAAGCTGGATACCAACGGGAGTCGTCCGGCCATGCTGAAGTCCCTTATGGAGCAGAAGCTGGTGGATTATGTGGCCATGGACATCAAGGGCGATCCGTCGGCCTATGTGCCCCACCTTTCAAAGCGCTCCTTTGAAGTGGAGATCCGGGAGAGTGTCTCGGCCATTCTGAACTCCGGTATTCCCCATGAGTTTCGGACCACCTGCACATCTCCTTTTATCGATGAAGCGGTCCTTGATACCATCACCCGTATGATTGAAGGTGCAGAACTCTACGCTCTGCAGGAGTTTAACCCGAAACACACCCTTAACCCCGGCTTTTTTGAAGAGCATGAGGGGATTTCACCCGATCTTCTGGAACGATTCAAAGTGGTGGCGGAAGGCAAAGTGAGGCGCTGTGTATTGAGGACGACGTAGTATCGTGATTTCTTAGTTTTGATGGCAACTACTCAGTTCAAAATGCCTCCGGCGGCCAGGGGATTTTTTGCCAAAGAGGCTTCGCCACCCCTGGACCCCAGGTTTCGGTCACTCTTGTCCCTCGTTCCTCGGGGCAAGAGTGACCGCGAAGATTTCCATAAAAACAAACAATTCCTGTTTGTCAAACTTTTCAAAAGTTTGGCCCCCGGCCGGGCCGCCGGAGGCTATTGTGAACTGACTAGTGACGTTTTGATTCTGTCATGATGTGCGTTTCTGGAGGTAAGCCCATGACGGTGACTGGCACTGTGCCTGAACCCATTTGCGCGGAAATTGACCTGTCGTGTATTGCGCACAATACGCGAATCCTGAAAGACCATGCCGGCAATGCACGGCTCATGGCGGTGGTGAAGGCCAACGCCTATGGTCACGGAGCCGAGGAGGTGGCCCGCACAGCCCTTTCTCACGGTGCTTCGTGGCTGGGGGTTGCCCGGCTCTCCGAGGCGGTTAAGCTTCGGGAAGCAGGGATTGAAGACCCTATTCTCATCTTTGGCTATACGCCGGAGGCTGGGGTGCCCCACCTGATCAGGTACGGCCTGCGTCAGACGGTTCTGGACGCCGACCACGCTCGTGCCTTGAGCCGCGCGGCAGAGAAGGCGGGCGGGGAAATTTCCTGTCACATCAAAGTGGACACCGGCATGGGTCGCGTGGGGTTTGATGCGGTTGAAGGGGAGTGCCGCGATGCGGCGCTCCGATGTGCCGAGGCCATTTCCGAGGTGGTTACGCTTCCCGGAATACAGGCGGAAGGTATCTTTACACACTTTGCCACCGCCGATGAAGCCGATCTCTCGTCCGCCCAGGAACAACTGGTGCGGTTCTCCTCGGTTCTCTCCCAGCTCGAGGCAAAGGGGCTCTTCTTTGAAGTCCGTCATGCCGCCAACAGTGCAGGCATTCTCTCCCTTCCGGGGTCCCGCTTCGATATGGTCCGTGGGGGCATCTCTCTGTATGGCATGAATCCTTCTCCGGTGGTACGAGCAGACCTTAAGGGTGTCCGGCCTGCCATGAGCATGAAAGGATGCATTGCCCAGGTAAAACGCGTGAAAAAGGGCTGCTCCGTCAGTTATGGCGCCACCTGGAAAGCACGAGAGGAGACCGTGGTGGCAACGGTCCCTTGCGGATACGGGGATGGCTATCCCCGGCTTCTTTCGGGTCGGGGGCGCATGCTGGTTCGCGGGAAGAGCGCGCCGATTCTGGGGCGGGTCTGCATGGACATGACCATGATCGATGTGACCGGCATCGAAGGCGTTCAGGTGGGGGACGAGGTGGTGATGATGGGATGTCAGGGCGAGGCCGTGGTTTCCGCCGATGAGATTGCAGAAACAGTCGGAACCATCAACTATGAAGTGACGTGCATGGTCTCTTCCCGGGTACCCAGGGTTTATCGCTCATAACTATTCAGCGATGCCTCCGGCGGCCAGGGGATTTTTAGCCTAAGTGGCTTCGCCACCCCTGGACCCCAGGTTCGCGAATGCTCCCGACCTTCGTTCCTCAGGTCCATCACGTTCGCCGACGGGCTGCGCCCGTGCATAACGGCATCGATGATAGTCTCGGTATCGTCTTCCCCGGCTGTGGGAGGATGGGAACCGATGTGTTGCTTTCGCTGTAACTATTCAGCCATGCCTCCGGCGGCTTTGTCGGGGGGCTAAACTTTTAAAAAGTTTGCTAAACATGTCTAAAAAAAGTTGCCCTTGAAAAAATTCCGCTTTGAGGGCGGATGTGATTTGACCCGAGGAACAAAGGGCAAAGCGCATCCGCTACCTGCATTCAAGGTGTTTTTTTCCTGGGTGGATTCTCCTTCCTTACCCGCCGGGTTTTTTTAAAGCTGGATGGTTTTTTTGTTGTTGTGTGGGTAATTCCCTGAATTTCGGACTGTTATTCTTTAAAATGCTTTTCTCTTAAATCAGTACTCTCTCCTTTGAAACACTCTATTCTCTTCGCCCTGGGCGATCTGTCTTGACCGATATCCTTTGGTTTTTTATGATTGCATTCTTGTTAGAATAGCAAATATTAATGACATGCCTAAAAATCAGTGGAGAAGGACCTTGTTTGTCTTCCTTCCAACCCGCAAAGAAATGTCTGGTGGGTCTTTGGTTTTTTAGGACGTCATGTTCATTTTAAGGAAGGATATGCGGTGGCGGTTTTTTTTGATAAGGCGAAAACAGCAGTAAAAATCAAGGGGTACGGGGATGGCTTTTTGGTCTCCGTGGATCCCAGGGCCTCCGAAGACCATATCCTGAAATCCTCCATTCGAATTTTCCGTCAGCTCAGGAACCTTGCTGCCGGATCCCTTGTCCAGGTAGACGCTGGAAGCTGGGACAGTTCCTCTCTTTGGGCGGATAAGCTTGCCTCTGTGCTGCAGGATCGCTTTGCCGTGTCTGGGGTGCTGCCCCACGGGGAGCCGCCGCAGCGTGAAGAGGTCGAACTCGTTGCCATGCCCACAGTGTCCGAGACCCAGGTTTTGACTGGACGCGTGCGTTCTGGCCAGAGGGTGAGCACGGAGAGGCACCTGGTGGTGTTGGGGGACGTGAATCCCGGGGGCGAAGTGGTGGCCGGAGGGGACATCTATATCATGGGGAGCCTGCGGGGAACCGCTGTGGCCGGCTCGCCGGGGGATTCATCCTCCATCGTCATGGCCATGGATTTCAGGCCCATGCAGCTTCAGATCGGCTCCCATACCGGGGCTGCTTACACGCCGAAAAAACCGGGACGGGTGGAATATGCATCCGTGGTCGATGGCCAGGTGGTGGTGGCGGACTATCTGAACGAAAATCCCTTCGCCAAAGCCCCGGTTCTCGCCTGGAGAGCCTGACGGACGCCTGAAAAAAGCAGCCTCCGGCGGCCAGGGGATGATCCCCTGAACCCCAGGTCTTCAAAGCTGGAGGCATTGCAGGCTTCGTCTCTTTTTCAAGTGGCTTTGGGTAGGGGTGCACTATTAATAGAGCTTTTTGCACGTTTTATCGCGTTTGATCTGGCGGGCCAGGTTGCTGGAAAAAATTCACAATTTGAGGCACAGGCCGTTGCGTTCTGACCCGAGGAACGAGGTGCAATGCGCAGCGGCAACCCGCCTTCAAGGTGGCACACCTTGCCACCGGAGGCTCTTTTTTTAAGGGCTGAACAGTCACAACGGCAATGAACAGACAGGAGAGTTGGATACGTGAAAGGCAAAGTAATCGTCATCACATCGGGTAAAGGCGGTGTGGGCAAAACCACGGCAACAGCGTCCATCGGAGCAGCCTTGGCCCTTATGGGCAAGAAGACGGCTGTGGTGGATATGGATATCGGACTGCGCAACCTTGACGTGGTGATGGGGCTTGAAAACCGTATCGTCTTTAACGTCGTGGATGCGGTGAAGCAGAAGTGCAAACCATCTCAGGTGGCCATTAAAGACCGGCGCATCGACAACCTCTACCTCATTCCTGCCTCACAGAGCGACAACAAGAACACCATGAATCCGGACGAGGTATCGGCGTTTATCTCCGAGATTAAAAACGACTACGACTGCATTCTCATCGATTGCCCCGCCGGTATTGAGCAGGGATTTGAAAATGCCGTGGCCGCAGCCGACGACGCAGTTGTGGTGTGTATGCCCGAGGTCTCCTCCATTCGGGATGCGGATCGCATCATCGGTCTTCTCCTGGCCAAAGAGATCTCTCCCAAGCTTGTGGTGAACCGCATCGTGCCCCAGATGGTGGAGCGTGGTGACATGCTGAGCCACGAGGATGTGGTGGATGTGCTCTCCATTGAACTCCTCGGCCTTGTTGAGATGGATGAGCAGGTGATTGTCTCCACCAATACAGGGGTCCCCCTGGTGATGCAGAAGGAGTCCAAGGCAGGACGTGCCTTCGAGCGCATTGCAGGGCGCCTTGCCGGACGCACCGATCTGCCCATCGAAGTGCCCCGGACAGACCGTGGGTTCTTTCAACGCATAGGCCGGAAAATGGGCCTGGCAAGGTAAGGGGGAGACGATGCTGAGCAACCTGTTGCAAAAGATGATGGGAAAAGGGGAGACCCGAAGCAGTGATGTGGCCAGAAAGCGCCTGAAACTCGCTTTGGTGTGTGACAGTCTGGAGGTCTCCGACGAGGTTCTGAACAATCTGCGGGAGGACCTTCTGGATGTGATATCCACCTATTTTGAGATTGACAGAAAAGAGTTTACCCTGGATATTGACAAAACCGATGATTACTCTGCACTTGTGATGAATACCCCAATTTTATCAGCCCTCCGCAGGTAAAAAAGTGGCGCCTGAAGCGCAATTTTTATCGCGGGCACACATTCAGGGGCGCTGCGCCGACCTTTGACATAATGAGGATGCCATGGATCTCACCAACGACCTGCTGCCGACCATTCCCCTGTTCCGCTCCCTGGATACAGACAGCCTTGCCCGCATTGCCGATGCCGTGAAACCCGTATCGCTCAAGCAGGGGGAGGCCCTTTTCCGCAAAGGGGACGACGGAAATGAGATGTACATCATTGAAGAGGGGGCCGTTAAAATCGTCCTTCCCTCCAGCGTGGGTGAAGAGATCATCCTAACCGTGCTGAGGGAGCAGTCCTTTTTCGGGACCATGTCGATGTTTGACGGCCAGAGCCGAAGCGCCGATGCCGTGGCCCTGACCCCCTGCCGTCTTCTTGTTCTTCAGCGGGATGATTTTATCCATATCCTCCAGCAGGACGAACACGCCCTTCGAACCATCCTGTGTGACCTCTCCTCCATGATTCGAAAAACAGACGACCTTCTGGAAGGGCTCTGTTTCTTCAACATCTCCACCCGACTCGCCAAACGCCTCCTGGACCTGGCCGAACAGGCCGCAGGCGGCAAAGACAAACCCGTTGCCATCGATCTTACCTTCACCCAGAAAGAGTTGGGCGAGATGGTGGGCGCCACCCGGGAAAGTGTGAACCGCGAACTCAAAAAACTCCGGGAAGAGGGCATCATCGACATGAACCGAGGCACCATCACCATCTCCAATTGGGAAGCCCTGGAAGAACTCGCCGTGCCCATGGACTTTTAGGAAAGTCTGCCTCCGGCGGCCAGGGGATGATCCCCTGGACCCCAGGTATGCGAATGCGAGACGGGTGACGCTATGCGTTGTGGCTCGCGTTCGCATTCGCGTTGAGTGTGTCGTTGTGCATCGTTCATCGCAAGTGCTTGTGCTGTGGGTACTGTCGCGTGATTTTAGACGTATGATGTCTGTCATTTTGGTGCGCAAGCACACCCTACACGTCAAGGTATTCCAACGGTTTTTGTTTTTTATCTCTACGTTCCTGAACGAGCGGTTTCAATGCCAGTTTACGTCGACAGCCATCACATCCGTAGGGTGCACTTGTGCACCATGTCTGGCGTGGGGATATGGACGATTCAATGAAAACCATTTTCCACGGCCGCAGCCATTAAGCGAAAATGCGAATGTGATCACCTCGAGGAACGAGAGGTGGGAGCATTCGCAACCCGCTTTCAAGGTGGCACACCTTGCCGCCGGAGGCATGTTTGCCTTTTATGGATTTGTGGTGTGGGAGGCGGTGCAGCCGCCTAAGGGTGGGGCGAATTCGTTGCGGATGATCTCGTAGAGTTTGTGTCCCACCTCGAGGCCGATGTCTATGAACCCGGGGCCGTAGAGTTTGCCGGTCTCGGATCGGAAGGTCTTTTTGATGCGGGCAATTCCATCCAGGGCTCTGGGGTAGTGGGTCATGAAAAGGGGCAGGGGAATCCGGGCGTAGGAGACCATGTCCCAGACGGTGTGGGTAAAGTTGTCGGGCCCCCATCGGAATTTGTCTGCATCATAAAGGGCGTCGGCCAGAAGTTGGGCGTCAGGTCCTGATGGACGGGTGGGTTCATTCGTTTTGAATGCTTCGTGGCATTCAATGGCAAAGACAATCTCGCCAATTTCATCTTCGGGAAATTCGAAAAAACGAAGGACGTCTTCGGCAAAAGCCGCGCCTTTTTCCGCGTGATCCTTGTGCTTGCGCATGGTGTCGTGGAGAAGACCGGCACAGTGGGCCTTAAAGATAATGTGGTCCGTGCGGGGGCGTTTGTATTGTTTGCACTCCACAAAAACGATGGCTCCTGCCTCAATGGCTACTTTCTTTGAATGAAACAGGCCGTGCCCGAAGTCCTCATCCAGTTCAGATTCCAGGTATGAGATGAGGCTTTTCAGTTTCTCATTTTCATCATAAAGCCGGTGCGACCGTAAAAGGGCATCGGCTTCTTTTTTATAAAAATCGGGTTCAGGAAGGTCCATCACCAGTTCCCGTGCCCTTTCTCGAATTTGTCTGTACGTATCATCCATGGTTTTAAGTGTAGCATACACCCAAGCAGGTTGGGAATACCCAAGGAATGGATGAAATACTCATCAGGTGGATCTCTGGAACGTCGGTTGGGCATGTGTGGGTTGTGTTTCCTCTTTGGTGTCGTTTTTGACGTAATTCCGTATGTATTGGTGGTTGTCGTGATCCCGGCATCGCCCTTAAAAAAAACGTTGACAGGTTAACAGGCCTGGTCTAAATAACAACTTATGAGCATATGCTCAAAACAACGGAGGTGTCATGGTACGTCCAAAAAAAGAACGGGTGGTGGGAGTTCCAACCAGCCTCAGCTATTTCAAGCCCGGGGGAATTCCCCTCAGGCAGCTGGAGGAGACCCTGCTGACTGTGGACGAACTGGAAGCCTTGAGGCTCTGTGACCTGGAGCAGCTTTCCCACGAAGAGGCGGGACGCCGTATGAACGTGTCCCGGGCTACCATGGGCCGTATCGTGAGAGAAGCGCATCGCAAAGTTGCCGATGCGCTGGTTCACGCCAAAGCCCTGCGTGTGGAAGGTGGAAATTACCGGGTCATGGAGGAGATGCGCCTTTTTGTCTGCACCAGTTGCGGCAAGAGGTGGGAAGAGCCTTATGGAACAGGGAGGCCTGATGGCTGCCCCGGTTGCGGAAGCGATCGGTTCCACAGGGTATGGAAAGAAGAAGCCGAGCCACCCGAATTCGAATGATGCCTTGCGCATGACCCCTTTGAACTGATTCCCGGCTCCACAATCCGGTTGACGTTTAAAGAGACCACCACAGACATCCCATCCTTTGAGGGGCTCCGGCGTCGATATGAACCCGTGAAACGGGGTAGTGAACGCCATGATGATCACGGTAGCAAGCGGCAAAGGGGGCACGGGGAAAACCACCGTGGCCACAAACCTCGCCGTGGCTGTTGGAGAAGGGGCCACCCTTCTTGACTGCGACGTGGAAGAGCCCAACGCCCATCTGTTTTTAAAACCAGAATCTGTAACAAAGACGCCCGTCACCACCATGGTGCCGGTGGTTGATCCGGATGTATGCGTTCAGTGCGGCGCATGCAGCGAGTTGTGCCAGTTCTCCGCCATCACCCTGGTGGCGGGGGAACTCTACACCTTTCCCCGCATGTGCCACAGCTGTGGCGGGTGCGTCATGGTCTGCCCGACCGGTGCCCTGACAGAGGGTACGCGTGAGTTGGGCGAGCTGGAGACAGGCCAATGCAACGAAATCGAACTGATCTCAGGACGCCTCAAGGTCGGGGAAGCCATGAGTCCACCCCTCATCGAGCGGGTCAAAGAAGCCGCCGAAGGCCGGGATCTGGTCATCGTCGACGCTCCTCCCGGGACGTCCTGCCCGGTGATCTCCGCCATGAACGGGACTCAGTATGTGGTGCTGGTGACCGAGCCCACTCCCTTCGGACTCCACGACCTGAAGCTTGCCGTGGAGGCGGTTCGGGTTCTGGGAATGCCCTTCGGAATCGTCATAAACCGTGCCGACGCCGGAGACGACCGGGTGGTTCGGTATGCGCAGGAAGAGGGCATCGAGATCCTGCTGTCGATCCCCTACAGCCGGAAGGTAGCGGAGTATTACGCAAGGGGGAGGCTCATGGTGGAAGCGATGCCGGAGATGGCCGAAGCCTTTGCCGGCATGGTGGAAAAGATCCGCAGGGCAGCGGAAGGGAGGAAACCATGAAAGAGATTACCATCTTAAGCGGCAAGGGCGGCACTGGAAAAACCACTGTCACCGCATCATTCGCAGCGCTCGCAACAAACCGTGTGCTGGTGGATGGGGACGTGGATGCCGCCAACCTCTATATGATTACCCCCCACACCGTTCAGGCCGAGCACCCCTTTCAAGGGGGGAGCCTCCCGAAGATTGATATCCATGCATGCACCCATTGCGGCGAGTGCGTGTCGCGCTGCCGGTTCAATGCCCTGGAAAAGGGACCCCGCCTGAATCGCATTGCCTGCGAAGGGTGTGGGGTGTGCGCACATTTCTGCCCCGAGGGTGCCATCACCATGGAACCTCGCGTTTGCGGGACCTGGTACAACTCCGACACGGATAACGGTCCCATGATCCACGCCCGGCTTGGTATTGCCGAGGAAAACTCAGGTCTTCTGGTCTCCCTCCTTCGCCGAGAGGCCCGAAAGCAGGTTGAGGCCACCGGCAGCAATCTGATCCTTGTGGATGGCCCTCCCGGCATCGGTTGCCCGGTGATTTCCGCCACCACCGGATGCGATGCTGTGGTGGTGGTGACCGAGCCTACCCTCTCCGGTCTCCACGATTTGGAGCGCGTGGCCGAGCTCACCGCGTTTCTCAAGGTACCGACCATGGTCACCATCAACCGGTGGGACATTCACCCCATGATGGCAGAGCAGATTCGGGACCTGGCCAAAGAGAAAGGGATGTACCACCTCGGTGACATCCCCGTGGACGAAGAAGTCACCGCAGCCATGGTGCAGGGAAAACCCCTTGTGAACTGTTCCGATGGCCCTGCAGCCAAAGCCATCCGCGGCGTGTGGCAGCAGGTGGCAAATTTTCTGGATGACAAACGCGGGCCACTGAAGATGGCTCTGTAACAGCCTCCGGCGGCCAAGGGCTGAGCCCTTGGAACCCAGGTTCGCAAATGCTCTCGGCCTTCGTTCCTCAGGCCGATTACATTTGCTGACGGGCTGCGCCCGTGGTCGACGGGCAAGACAGTTTCATTGCTTTTATAACCTGTTTCTCGAACCTGTCTTTTTAAAATCAGGCAAAAGTTTGGCCCCGGCAGGACCGCCGGATGCTCTTTTTAAAAATTTGAGCTGAACGGTTACCTGTAACCAAAGGAGAAGTTTCAATGAAGATCGCAGTGACAGCTACAGCTTCAGATTTCGACGCCCCCATGGACCCCCGATTCGGCCGCGCCGCCTGCTTCCTCGTGGTGGACCCCGAATCTATGGCTTGGAGCGTGGTGGAGAACACCCAGAACCTGAATGCGGCCCAGGGCGCCGGTATTCAAGCCGGCAAAACCATCGTGGAAACGGGCTGCACGGTGCTTATCACCGGTAACTGCGGCCCCAAAGCCTTCCGCATCCTCACCGGTGCCGGTATCAAGATTGTCACCGGAGCCAAAGGCAGTGCTCGTCAGGCTGTTGAGCAGTACAAGGCAGGGGAGCTTCAGGAAGCCTCAGAAGCCAATGTCGAAGGACACTGGATTTAGCAGGGGCCAAGCCCCGGGTTCGCGAATGCTCCGAGGCTCGTTTCTCGCCTCTTCACATTCGATTGCGGGTTACGCCCGTGAATAACGGTTACGGTTGCATTGCCTTTATGACACATAATGCTTGACGTCACGTGCTGTGCCAATGCGGACGCGAGATGCTTCAGAACCACCACAGCCGATGCGCATTCGCCTTATGGGGTGCAGGGGATCATCCCCTGCCCGCCGGAGGCAGAATATTAAAATGAAGGAGAAAGATATGAAAATCGCTATTCCACTGGCCATGGGTCAGCTCACCGCACATTTTGGACACTGCCAGGAATTTGCCTTTGTAAATGTTGAAGGCGGAAAGATTGATGGCATGGAGAAGATTGTTCCTCCTCCCCACGAGCCCGGCGTATTGCCCAAGTGGCTGGCAGAGCATGGCGTGACCCACGTCATCGCCGGCGGCATGGGTGGCAGGGCTCAGATGCTCCTGAAAGAGAGCAACATTGATGTGGTGACCGGCGCTCCTGTGGAAGACCCCGAAGTGCTGGTTAACGCATGGCTCGCCAAAACCCTGGAAACAGGCGAGAATGCCTGCGGACACGACGAGAACCACGTCTGCAGCCACTGATTTTAAGCAAGATACACGATAGCGTTCCGCGATGGGCTTGATTCGCCTGTCCGTCCACTCGAAGAAGAGAGCCGATCGCAGAACACGCGAACCCCGCTTTTGAGGGCCATCCCCTTGAAAGCGGGGTTTTTATTTGGGGTGGTGGGAAAGGTACTGGGTGCCATCATGGCTCGGTTGACAGCTATAAACCACGATCTGATTACCATCCATTCTCAGCTACTACCATGAGTATTGATGTCCCTGGCATGGTGGCTTGTAGAAATCGTTCTTCGTGCTTGGTTCTTAGTTCTTGGTTCGAGGCGTCGCTACGCTCCATCAGTTGTGAAAAAAACATGGGCTGGCTGCTGAGGTCGTAACCCGTCATGACTTCAAAACCCGTGATGGCCTCAGAGGGTCTGGAACCTCGCTATTTCAGTCTGTTGAGATTGGCGTATATGTTCGGGACATGGCTGCGAATAAGGGGTAATCAAAAACCACGAAGAGCATGAAGCGCCCTTCGGGCTGCACGAAGAAGGTTTAAAAACCTAAGTAGTTGTTCACGGGCGCAGCCCGTTAGCGAATGTGAGCAGTCCGAGGAACGAGGGCTGGGAGCATTCGCAATCCTGGGGTCAAGGGGATCTATCCCCTTGCCGCCGGAGGCATGGTTTCTATAGCTTAAGAATCTTCGAAGCCTTATCTGAAATCTCCTGCCAGGAGGCGCATCGCGTGTAGGCCGGGGCTGCATTGCCGTTCTGGTTCCAGGGGCGGTTGTAAAGGAAGGTGGGGACCTGCATGGTCTCACAAAGGAAGGTGGTCATGGAGAGGGAGTCCTCCACGGCAAGGGAGAAGGGGCGGCTTTGGATCTCTTTTAACGTGATGAAAGGGCCCTGGGATGCATGGTGGCGCCCGTACTTGTCGCAGATGTCAAAGCTGTCAAAGGGAATGTTGTTCTCTTCGAGCCAGGCAAGGGACAGATCCCGGGTCTCCGGAGGCCTGCCGGTCACCACGGCAATGGGGTACTCTGCATCCTGCCACGCTTCAAGGGTGCGCCTGACACCCGGCACCGGCGAAAACCCCATCAGAAGCTCCTCCCGGTGCACCACCCGGAACAGATGCGCCAACTGGTCGTGTGACAGGCCGAAGGACCGGGCAAGGTCAAAGTCGGCAATGCCCTCGTACGTGGCATCAATGCCGAACTCCCGCCTCACCAGCTTCGGGTAGGTCCGTGTGGTCTCGGAGATAACGTCGTCCATATCAACGAATATCGGGTGCTTCATAAGGCTCCTGTGGTTTAAAAACCTGCCTCCGGCGGGCAGGGGATGATCCCCTGCACCCCATAAGGCGAATGCGCAACGGGTATCATATTGCGTTATACGTTGCGTCCGCATTCGCGCGGAGTGTTGCGTTGGTCATCATGCGTCACGAGTGCTTGATTTGTGGGAGTGCCTGGACCCATTCATGGGGTGACGGTCACCGGAAGACGTCCTGTGGCGAGCGAACGTCATATGTATCCATGATACCCACTTCTGTATTCGTTTACGCGTAGAGTGGGTGTGTAAGCAACCAAAACCGTTTGAAGCACCGGACTCAGGTAGGGTGCATTTCATGCACCCAAACGAAAACGTGAATGTTCCATAACCATATGAAGCAACGACGTCTCTCGGGGCTGGATTCAACATCATTAAAGCTGCAGTACGCTTTCGATGCTGCAAGCTTCGCCACCGGAGTCAGTTACTTGAACGTCTAACTTCAAAACGAATATCATATGATGCAGGATTGCCTACATGGATCCCCGGTCATTCGGTCATGTGAAGAGCAACGTGTGACCTTCAGGTAAAACAGCACTGTGGCCTCTATTTATCCAACAGCCGGGGAAGACGACACGAATGAGCTCTGTATCACATCCCACGTGCGAAGCCCGTCAGAGAATGCGGTCAGCCCGAGGAACGAGGGCTGGGAGCATTCGCAACCCGCTTTCAAGGTGGCACACCTTGCCGCCGGAGGCAGGCTTTTGCCCCGAACTTTAACCATAGAAGGCATTGCTTCTAAATGTTTTTCAATACGTCGATCATGGAGAAGCAGTGGCCTTTGATACCTTCAAGGCGCTTTTTCTCCACGTAGGTCGCGGCATCGAGGGTGCCTTCGGCGTAGATGTCCCGACCGTTGATGTTGTGGACGATGCCGAACTCGGAACCGCCATCGGAGGCTTTAAGGGTGTAGGTATGCCAGCCGTGGCCGTCGATGTGCTCTTCGGGAATGCCCATGGCTTTTTGCTCTTCGGGGTCCCGCACCATGTCGATATCGGCTTCGGTGAAATCGACGCCCAGGGTGTTGAACTGTTTGATGATGGCTTTGGCCGTTCCGCTGGTGTCGGCTTTCCAGCTCTGGTGGCTCTCTTTGACGCTCATTTCAAAGCCTTTGAAGAGGCCGGGGAAGTTTTGGGCGCCGTACTCGATCATGGCCTGGAGGCCCACGATCTGCTTGGCCATATTGGGGGCGATGACAGCCGGGATGGCCGAGCCGTTGACGTCTTCACGGATCTGATCCCGGTTACCGCCGGTAGTGCCCATGACAAAGGGGAGGTCGTTTGCGCAATAAAATGCGACGTTGGCATCCACGGCTGTGGGGTGGGTATAGTCCACGGTGACGAAGGGACCGTACTCCGCCTTGATCTTTTTGATCACCTCCCCGCGCTCATCAGGTGAGACCAGGGTGATCTCCGTTCCGTTTACGTTGAGAGTTTTCTCAGTACCGGGACCGGTGAGGGAGAAGGGGACGACGGTGAACCGTTCGTCATTCATCGCATGGGCCAAAATGGTGGTGGCCACCTTGCCCGGAACGCCGTTGATCATGATCTGGATGGTGCTCATGGTGTCGCCTCGTCTGTTGAAGATTCGCTGGTATCGGACCATGCCCTTTGGCATGACGCCGATAACCTAACACATTTGCTTTCCATGATCAAAGAGGGCCAACCACAGAGGGGACGGAGGAAAAGTTAAAAGCCTGCCTCCGGCGGGCAGGGGATAAATCCCCTGCACCCCAGGTTTGCGAATGCTTCAATCCTCGTTCCTCGGATTGTCACATTCGCTGACAGACTTCGCCCGTGAAAAACTGTATGGATGTTTACCCTTCTTCGTGCAGCCCGAAGGGCGCTACGTGGACTCTGTCCGAACCGAAACATGAAGGCATCTGAAATCCGCTTGATTTTGACCCGAATAACTCCGACGGCGAGGTGAGCCACCTTGAAAGCTGGCTGCGATCGCCATCAGCGCTGGATATTTCTCAAGGGCTGCCCCAAGCCTCGTGACGCTGTCGATACAGAGACGTAACCCTGGTGGGCTTGTCTCCATGCTCAGCCATTTACCATTCACCCCTCTTTTCTCTGGCCCGGAAATAAAAAACCGCCCCTGTTGTTGGGCGGTTTTTTATAGAAATGGGTCGGTGGTGATTTCATTTATTTGATGACGATGTAGACCGCCTCACGCCGGTCATTTGCGTAGAGATCGACGGTTTGACCTGCTTTTAGGTTTTTTCGGGGGGTGGTCAGCCCATCTCTGGTGAAGATTTTCACAGACGTGCTGAAAGGAAAGTTACCGTCATCGACGACCACCCTTTCTTCAGTCACAATATCGACTTTCCCTGTCTCCACGAAAGCAATCCCCGTCGGGGGGTTCTCTTTGGTGTGAACTCGGGGGTTGAAGGGCTCGGGTGTTTCTGCTGCAACGGTCATCGCCGATGTGGTCAGGAGAATGACTCCCACAATGAAGGTGAAGAAATGTTTCATGGTTGTGAACTCCCTTAAATGTAATGCGACATCAGATGGTGTGCCGCTGGTTGATGTCACAGATCTATCCACCGGCGTCCTGGTGGCACTGTTCCGCTTGCGGGTGGCCCGTCAATGGGGACTTACGCCCCATTGACGGGCAAGTATGTCAGCTATTCCCGAATACGCCAGTAGAAGAGCCCCCTGGTTTCATCCGCAGTGTCTTCAACCGTGTCTTTGGTGAAGAAGAGCTTGTCTTCGATGATGGCCGGTGCGTAGTAGATGTCGTCGTCAAACTTTTTGCTGGAGTAGTTGCTGTCATTATTGTCCACCACACCGTCATTGTTGGTGTCCCACTGGGGACTCGTGAGCTGACCGCCGTTGCAGGCACTGATGATGGATCCCACGGTGGTTCCGCCGGAAGAGCAGACGGCGGGCTCCGGGATGATGGAGACCACAAATGCCTTACCATCGCGGATCTGGGTTTTGGTGATGACCCGTTCCTTGCTGTCCGGCAGGTTCAGGAACCACCCTATATGGGTACCGCCTGTGTAGGGGGTTCCGCCGCCGAAGCTGAGGAAGCTCTCAGGGGAGAACCAGTTGATGGCATAGCTGGTCGTTTCTCGCCAGCCGGTCTGTGCTGAGTCGGCCTGGATCTGCTGAAGTAGGCCCAAACCTGATGGCAGCTTACTGGAAGAGACAAGGGCCTCTATGTTTGAGAGTTTTCCACTGCTTGGCGAGTTGAAGATGCCCATGTGGTACTCTTCGCCGTTTTTACCTTGGTCATCCCATTCCTCCTGCCAATCCCAGATGCCGTATATGGTCTGGACATTTGTGTTGAAGAGGTCTGCATCGGAAAGCATACGGCCGGTACCGAAGACGACGATGGTGCCTTTGTTTCTTGGGTCGCAGTGGAACATGGCAGCGGGTTTGGTGGTGATGGGCTGGACCTGTCCTGTGCTGTTTCGAGCTGTGAAGAGAGGCTTGCTGTCGGTGCCGGTTTTGTACGCCACGTCCCAGTTTGCTTTGCTCGTATCAGAGATATCGAATTTCCAGAGGTTGCCCAGGAGGTCGCCTGCGTAGACCACATCCGCCTTGCCGTCATCATCAAGATCGACCACCAGGGGATCGCTCAGGCCGTTGCAGTTGCCAGGGGTTGAGCTGCCCACCCCTGTGTCGATCTTTTTGAAGAGTGTGCCGTCGAGTTTGAGGATAACGAGCACTGCATGACCATTGGGGCTGTCGTAGCCGTTGGCGGCAAAGATCAGCTGGCCAGCAGCTGAGGTGTCGTTGCCTTCGGCGATGGTTACTTCACCGAAGGTGTAGCCCATGTCATCGTCTGGAACTGCCGTGGTCGGGTACTCCCAAATGGTGGGGAGTGCGTTTTCTTTGATTGCCTTCGGTGACGTGACGTTGATGCCGAAGAGGCCTCGGCCACCTTTTCTCAGGCCGCTTACGACCCAATCCGTTGATCCAACAGTCTTGGCCGTGGCTGTACCATCTGCATAGTACTTATGGGTGTAGTTGGGGCTGGTGTATTCACCCAGATTCGGGAAGACGAAGGTGGGCACGTAGGCAAAGAGTTCGTCACCGGTTGCCGCGTCAAAGGCGTGGAACATGCCATCGTTTGCACCCACGTAGACCACGTCCTTGTGAAGGATGGGGGAGGAGTGGGTGATATCACCGAGCTTGCTGTTGCGGTTACGATAGACGCCTCCACTGACCCCTTCTTGGCTGTTGTCTCCCCGCAGGTAGTTGATCTGATTCTGCGTAACATAGGTTTGTTGAGCTGCGGAAAGGAGGCTCCTATTGCGGAATGCGATGGTCGCGTTTGTGGTGTCGTTGCGGGTGAGAATGGTTCGTCCGCTGCTCCAATCGGCCGCATCGACCTGAGTTTGTGCACTCCACTTGGCATTGGTGTCCACCACGCCGCTGGAGTCCACATCGTAGGCTTCAAGGTTACCGGACCAGTCCGTGCTGTCGAAAGATCCTTGATAAATCACCAGACCGGTGTCGAGTTTTTCAGAGCTGACGGCCACTGAAGCTGCCGTTCCTGTGGTTATGGCGATATCCGTCAGAACTGTGTTGATGGCATCGGAAAGCTCCTGGGGCGTTCCGGTGTTGATGTATTTTCCCCGTCCTGCCACCGCTGCTTGCCACAGCTCATCGACCAGGGCTTCGTTGGTAAGTGTGGTGGGCCAGTCTGGGCAATCGATGGCAACGCCAGGCATAGGCGGACATGTGGTTGTGTAGGCAGACGGGTCAAGGTCTCCTTGGACACCAAAGGAAACGGTGTAGGTTATCATTCGCTGGTGGTCTGCTTCATAGTCCTCGTCCCTCATGGGGACCAGATCTGCTAGAGAGGTGGAAAGATCCCGTTCGTAGTAGTGCATGGCCACGTCCGGCAGCCGGTTGGAGTGTACTCCGTAAAACTCACTGTCCGTAGCGGCTTGGGCACTGTCCCCGTCCCAGTCGGTGTTGTTGTCTGCGTCGGCGTTCCCCACATTGGGGGCGTAGCCATTGCCGTACCCGTCGGTCATGAGAATGGCAAAGGCCTGTTGGCAATCCCCTCCGTTTGCTGAGGTGTCAAAGGGGCTGTCCCCGATGCCGCCGTTATTTCCGTCATCGGCATCAAAGTATTGGCCCACATCCTCAAGGGCACGGCGCAAGGGCGTGTAACCGGATCGCTTGACCTTGTATACGTTGGTTAGAAATGCCTTGGCATCTGCTTTGTCGCTGACGAGTGTCGCCTCTTCAATGACGGAGTGGTTGAGTGTGTGGATGCCTACTTTGACTCCGGAGAGGTCTTCGATGGCAAGACCCAGGGCTGTTTTTGTCGCGGTTTCACGTCTGCTGCTGTAAGTGTACCAGTTTGCGAAGTTTGTCCGCGCAGCAGCAAGGCTGGCCTGGGGAATCTTCACATCTGAGGGTGGGGTGGTAAGCGGAGCTGACAATGCGGTTACCTGACCATGGTCCCCGCTTCCGTAAGAGGTTACCCTGTAGTAGCTTACACTGCTGGTACCGAGATCAACCAAGTATGGCTTGCTGTCTGTGGTGGAGACAACGTAGTAGTGGCCGTAGGTGATGCTTCTGCCTCCAAGGGATGTAAAGTAACCCGTCAGGTTGCGAGAGCCCGAGGAGAAACCGATGGGGTGGTTGGGGGCACTTGTGAAGCTGGCGTCTGAGAAGGTATTGGCACTTGAGTCAGGCCAGGGCACGTAGGTCGCATTGGGGTTGTAGTAGATGCGGTTGTAGCCATGGTACTGTGATTTCCAACGGGACCTCGGGTAGGAGTTGGTGTAGTAGGAGTTGCCGTTGAACCGCCCCTCGTCTTCAGGGCACATAACACTCCAGGCCATGCTGCCGGAGTCGTCGAGGATGAACATGATGATTCCGGGAGAGGCGCTTACCGTGATGCTCAAGGGCGTGTCGGCGATGGGCTCGCAGATGGTGTCGTCGTAGCATGTGGCATCAGCGCCCGAGCAGTCTTCATCGATTCCATTGCCACAGATGTCTGATGCACCCGGGTGGATGTTGGGGTTGTTGTCGTTGCAGTCGCTGCCAGTGGCGACGTACCCGTTTCTGGAGCCGCAGCCCTGGTAGGTGTCAAGGTTGGTACCGTATCCGTCGCCGTCAGCATCACGATAGTAGGTGGTGAGGGGGGTCCCTGCGGGTGTGTCATCGATGATCCCGTTGCAGTCGTTGTCCTTGCCATCGCAGATTTCGGTTTCGCCCGGGTTGATGTCGGCATCGGTGTCATCGCAGTCGGTGTTGTTGGTAACATACCCGGAAGGGGGAGAGGCATTGGTGGATGTGATTGCGTTGTCCGGGTCTCCGTAGGTATCTCCATCGCTGTCGAGGTAGTAGGTATATGTTGCCGCAATTTCTAAGGTGCTGAAGTTATCGAAACGCGGTCTGCTACTCCTCTGGGCATCTCCTGAACGACCAAACAGCCCTACATCTACGGAGGAGGCGGTGTTGGCAGAGGTGACGGTTCCTATGGTGGTCCAGGAACCATTTGTACTCGTTTTGTAAGATCCGGTATAGACATTGCCGTTACGTTCCAGCTTCAGCCAGACATTGGAAGGGTTCACCGTGCCCGAGATGGCAAATGAGTTGTCCGCTACCCCGCCCCCGTCATCATCAAACTCCATGTGGTACGTCCCGCTGTTCTGGTTTGCAGACACCTCGATATGGGCTGAATTGTTGGACGCACTGCCGAGGTTGTTTTGCACGATGATTCCAGACCTGGAGCCGCTGCCGGCATCGTTGAGCCTTTGTAGTTGAATCGTGGCGGTAAAGTTCCCGCTGACGGCATCGACATAGACCGTGTAGTATTCGTTCAGGGATACTCCGAAGACGGTCATTCTAAGGCGATTGTTCCTCGTATCGTAGCCGGATCCGTTTCTGTTATCTTGATCCTGCACCCGCCAATCCGATTTAAGTCCGTTGTTAAAGTTGTCACTAAATGGCAGGGTGACGGCATGGGCTGCGGGCGTGTATGCGAAGAGCCAGAAGCTCAGCAGGCAAAGCAGCACCAGGCCGCCGAAACGCTGCACACCGTGCAGTGACCCGACTGCGGCCCGTATGGGGTGAACGTGATAGCCCATGATCTTTCCTCCATGAAAAGGTGGGTAAAGAAATAAAAATGGTCCGTTATGGACGGGTTAAAATCGGATGCGGTACCCTGCAATGACATCCAGCAGGCCGTTGCATTGTTCGGCACGGCCGATGACCTCATACTGCCTCATGGTCGTGGAGCTCGCCATGTCCAGGGACGCCCCCGGAGCGATTCCTTCATAGATGGCCGCATAGGCGGAAAGGGAGTCGGTGTAGTGCTGGGAGAGTTGGGCTGTTTGAACCAGCGGATTTGATGGGTCTGAGACCCATTGGTCGGGCGATATGGGGTCGAAGGGGGCGAATGAATCGTTTTCGATCCATGCAAGGACACTTGTACTTGTTCCTGTTTTTGGGGGCTTCAGCTTGGATGCTGTGGACTCGTAATACGCCATGATCTGGGCCGCTTCCATGACGGCGGATTCAGCCCGGGTGAGGTTCTGTTTGTAACACCGGTCGTTTTGGGTGATCTGGAGGTCGGTGTCGGTGGTGCTTAAGAGCGCGAGCCCGGCAATGGTAAGGAGAACGAGGAGCGCCAGCGTCAGGAGCAGAACGGAGCCCTCTTCGTTGGTGACGGCGTTTGGTATGTGTTTCATGCGTGACTCCTATCGGCTGCAGCCCGGGGTATGGATACTGCATGGTTGTATGTTAAATATCGCTTGCCTTTAGAAACTCGTAGGCGACCTCATGGGTTCGGCCCCCTTCGGTCCATTGCACGGTGAGTTCAATGGCTTTGGAGTCCGACAATTCTCCGCTGGTGTTCTCCGTGACATCCCAGTCGAGGGTGTATTTTCCGGCCACGGTCTCTGTGCCGTCGGCGAGGTAGGCGTAATCCAGGGCGATGAGTTCCTCGATCTTGTTGGCGCCTTCACTGGCCGCTTCCGTGAGGTTCTGGGATTGGTATCCTCCTCGTATGGAGGTGACCTGCATGCCAAGGACAGCCAGGATGCCAAAGGCGAAGATGACCAGGGCAACCATGACCTCAATGAGGGTGAACCCCTCTTCTTTAGATGGCGGGGCTTGGTGTGTTGGGTTTTGAACACAGAACATGGCGTTGGTTCCTTTCTATGTTACAGGGTTTTACATGTTTCGCAAAAGGATGACGCTTTTCCCCAGGCGTCGCCTGCGGCCGTCATTGTATGGCCCCCATGTGTCAGTGGATGGTGTTGTGTAGGTGGTGTTACTTGAAAAATCGGGATCGTTTTTATTGGTTCGTGCCAGAATGGTGATTTCCACGGATTCGATGTTTCCCAGGGTGCCGGGGGTGGTGGATTGCCCGCCCCCGGAGGAGGTGTAGTAAAATTCCACGTCCTCGATGGCTTCGGCGACCACTTCATTGGCCAGCCCACCGTCGTTGCGCTGGATGGTGTTGTTGGTGAATGTGTAGGTGATGGTTGTCAGGGTGTTGGTGGCGTCATCGAGAACGGTAAAGGAGAGGTTGTCGGCGTTGGCTGTGACGAATCCCGCTGATGGGGCGCTTGCCGGGTCCGAGCCCCGGTAGCCTGCCATGCGAAGGTCACGACCTATAAGGTAGAGTGCGGCCCGCAGGTTCTGTTGCATGGAGAGAACGTTCTCCTGGGCGACCGAGGTCCGTGAGTAGCTGGCAAAGGTTGCGACCAGGGCCACGCTGAGAATCGTGGCCATGGCAAGGGCCACGAGGAGCTCCACCAGGGTGAGGCCCTGATCATTTTGGCTTGGGCGTTTGGTGACGGGTCTCATATCAGTCCCCCCAGTTGGTTCCGTCTGTGCTGCGTTGCAGCTTGATGTTGCCCGCTGCTGTAACAGTCACGCGTTTGAATTTGGTGTTGTCAAGGGTCCTTACCATGACTTGACCCGTTGAACTTGCCATCCCCAGGGTGTTGAAGCCGATGGGGGTTGTGACCCCTGTCAATTGAACTTTTTTAGGCATGGTGCGTTTAAGGATCTGTGTCCCGCCTTTGGTATTAACCGTCAGGGTGTAGCTGCCGCTGTCTCCCGCCCCGTCATCGAAGTAGGCCAGCACGGTGACATGCCGTTTTACGGCGGTTACTTTGGCCAGCTCAAGATCGCCTTTGATGTCATTGGCTGCCGAGGTGAGGCGAGTCCCTTCGATGAGGCGCGTGTAGCCGGCGACGGAAAGGGCTCCGAGAATGGCCACAATGGCCACGATTACCATCAATTCCATTAAGGTAAATCCATCATTTCGTCTCATGCGGGATATTTCCTTGGTGGGTTAAATTTGGAATGTAATTAAGGATAGTTAGATACAAGATACGTGCCAATGTTCCTCGCGTGGTGTTTGTTCTTGGCGGGCTTGTTTGTAAATCTCGTTAATAAAGGGGGTTATGCGTGTCGCGGATGCAATCTGATTTTCGGGTTGGATCAGGTCTGTTTCCTGGGGCAGCTTTTCTCTTTTCTGACGAGGGACAGAATCGAAGGGGGGAATCAATGGATTGGAATATCGAGTACTCATGGCGTTCCGGGTAGGGTTTGCCCAAAAGACCTGTGTCGGCGGCTCGTGGCGTCAGTATGCGACGTTTTTGATGTTATTCCAGATGGAAAGAGTGGGTTTTTTTATGTATGACTCCGCGGTTTACAGGATAAATATATTTTATAGTGAACGGGTTTGAGAATAGGGTGGGTGGCTTGTAATGATTTAATAAGTATGGAAATAAAGTTGTGTGTAAAAATAATTAAGATGCTTCATAGACCAGCAATCTGAATGTCTCAACGGACTCCCTTGAATGGTATTGTATTCCAGCTGATTTTAGACGATAGGAAATGGTGTGGGCAGGGACTAAGGGGGGGAGACAGGTCTTTGAACGTGAGTCGTGACTATTCAGCTTGCGCCTCCGACGGGCCTGTCGGGGACCAAGTTTTTGAAAAGTTTGACAAACAGGTTTGCTTGACTTGAGCAGGGGGCCCCCCGAATCAAAGGCGGGTGTGGTTTGGCCCGAGGAACGAGGGACAAACCACATCCGCAACCTGCTTTCAAGGTGGCACACCTTGCCGCCGGAGGCTTGTTTTGGAACGCTATCGGCTTGGCGTTATTTAAGGACTATATACACTGCTTCGTGATTATCATTGGCGTACAGATCCACTGTCTGGCCTTTTTGAAGCTTTTTGCGAGTGATTTTCAAGCCGTCCTTTGAGAACACCTGCACCCTGCGATAGTAGGGATAGCTGGCGTCGTTCACCACGATCAGGTCACGCTTTACCAGGTCTACACTTCCGGTATCCATGTAGAGAATTCCCGGAGGCAGGTTGTCGGCGTTGTGGATCGCGGGCTTGAAACCGGTCTGTGAGCCTGTGGCGA
The DNA here is from genome assembly GCA_942491485.1 of Desulfolunaceae bacterium. GTDB lineage: Bacteria > Desulfobacterota > Desulfobacteria > Desulfobacterales > Desulfolunaceae > Desulfoluna. The sequence continues at coordinate 266,684 of CALOAX010000004.1, forward strand.
GGGTCACCGTCGCAGTGATCATCAGGAGGGCTCCCAAAAGGAGGGTCAGTGCGCGTTTCATGGTTGATGTTCCTTCGTTTTTTTGAGCCCATGCAGGGCCTGTTCGTCAAATTGAAACTGTTCTGCTTTGCCTCCGGCAGGGCCGCCGGAGGCTTCGCTGGGTTGAATCGTTTTGTTTTTTAATCCTTGATACGCCAGTAAAAGAGGCCTTTGATTTCGTCCGTGGTGTCCTCCACCCGGTCCTTGGTGAAGAAGAGTTTGTCTTCGATGATGGCCGGGGCGTAGTAGATGTCATCGTCAAATTTTTTGCCGGAGGAACTGTTGTCCCTGGCGTCCACCACCCCGTCTCCGTTGGTGTCCCACTGAGGGTCCTGCAGCTGACCGCCGTTGCAGGCGTTGAGTACAGAGCCGATGGTGGTACCGCCCGAGGCACAAGGGGAGGGTTCCGGGATGATGGACACGATGTAAGCCTTGCCGTCCCGGATCTGTGTTTTGGTGATGACCCGTTCCTTGGATGCCGGCATGTTCAGGTACCACCCCAGGTGAGTTCCCCCTGTGTATGTCGCGCTGTCAGCCTTTGCTTTTTTCCAGGTGTCCACCTCGAACCAGTCGATGGTGTTGTTGCTGGTGTAGCGCCAGTTGCTGTCCGAGGAGACCTGGGTCTGCTGGAGCAGGGTGAGGTCCACTGTGGTGGGGAAGGCGCTGTTTCCGTCGATGTTGGAGAGGGTTCTCACCGCAGGGGTTCCGCTCGGGGTGTTGAAGGTGCCCATGTGATAGGGGGTGGTGTCACTGAAGCCGTTGCGGGCCCACTCTTGCTGCCAGTCCCAGATACCGTAAACCGTTTGGGTGTTGGTGTTGTCAAGGTCTCCGTCCGAAAGCATGCGACCGGTGCCGAAAACCAGGATGGTTCCTTTCTTGGTGGGGTTGCAGTGGAACATGGCCGCCGGTTTGGAGGTGATGGGTTGGACCTGGCCTGAGCTGTTATTGGCGGTAAAGAGGGGTTTGCTCACACCGCTTGTTTCGTACGCCACCTTCCAGTTGCTTTTGTTTGAATCGGAGATGTCAAATTTCCAGAGGTTGCCCAGCATGTCGCCTGCGTAGACGGCGTCTGCCTTGCCGTCATCGTTTAAATCCACCACCAGCGGGTCGCTCAGGCCGTTGCAATTGCCCGCCGAGGTGCTGCCGACGCCGGTGTCGATTTTTTTGAAGAGGGTCCCGTCGAGCTTCAGGATAAGGAGCACCGCATGCCCATTGGGGCTGTCGTAGCCGTTGGCGGCAATAATCAGGCTGCCCCCTGCCGATGGGTCGTTGCCTTCGGCGATGGTTACCTCTCCATAGGTATAACCCATGTCGCTGTCCGGTACGGAGGCCGTGGGGTATTCCCAGATGGTGGGCAGGGCGTTTTCCGAAATGGTCTTCGGGCTGGTGACGTTGATACCGAAGAGTCCCCGGCCCCCTTTCCTCAGGCCGCTGACCACCCAGGATTCAGTGCCGCTCCCTTTGGGAACCGTCCTTGCGGTGGCGGTGCCGTCTGCATAGAATTTGTGTCCGTAATTGGGGCTGGTGAGTTCGCTGAGGTTGGGGTAGACGAAGCTGGGTACATAGGAAAACAGTTCGTTGCCGTTTGCCGCGTCAAAGGCGTGGAACATGCCGTCGTTTGCCCCGACGTAGACGACCCCGTTGTGAAGGACGGGGGAGGAGTGGGTGATGTCTCCCAGCTTGTGGTTACGGTTTCTGAAGGCTCCGCCATTTATCTCCTGATGTGAGTTGTCTCCCCTGATAAAGGCAAGCTGTGAGGCCGTGATGTTGGCTTTTTGTGACGTCGACAGGTTTGTGTAACGGAAGGCTTTTGTTGTGCCTGTGCTGTCATTCCTGGTGAGGATGTTGCGTCCCGTATCCCATGAGGCTGCATCCAATTGGGTTTTGGCGCTCCATTTTGGGGTTTTGTTCACCACGCCCTGGGAGCTCACGTCGTAGGCTTCCAGGTTGCCGGACCAGTCTTCACTGTCGAAATACCCCTGATAAATGACCAGGCCCGTATCGAGTTTTTCCGAGCTTACGGCAACGGAGGCCGCGGTCCCGGCACGGTGGGTGATATCAGATAAAACGGTGTTGATGGCATCGGATAGCTCCTGGGGCGTGCCAGTGCCGATGTATTCCCCACGACCGTTTACCGCGGCATGCCACAACTCGTCCACCATGGCTTCGTTGGTGCCGTCGGCGAGCCATGCCGGGCAGTCGATGGCATTGTCTTTATGGGCTGGCGGACAGTTGGGCCAGTCTGTCTGGGTGTAGTGCCCTTTGATACCGAAGGATACGGTGTAGGTTACCATGCGTTGATGGGCCGCTTCGTAGTCAGGGTCCTGCACCGGAACTTTGTCGGCAAGGGCGGTGACCAGATCCCTTTCATAATAGTGCATGGCCACATCAGGGAGACGATTGGACTTGCTTCCGGCAAACTCGGGGCCATCCCATTTTGAGCTGTTATCATTGTCGGCGTTCCCGACGCTGGGTGAACTTCCGTTTCCGTAACCATCGGTCATGAGGATGGCAAAGGCCTGCTGGCAGTCGCCACCCTTGGCCGTGGTGTCAAAGGGGTTTGCCCCGATGCCGCCGTTGTTGCTGTCACCCGCATCGTAGTACTGTCCCACGTCTTCAAGTGCGAGCCGCATGGGGGTGCCGCCGCTTCGTTGGACATTATAAACGCTGTCAAGAAATTCCTGGGCATCGGCTTTGTCTTCAATGAGGGCCGCTGCCTTGATCACGGAATGGTTGAAGGTGTGGACCCCCATTTTCACTCCGGTGATCTCTTCAATGGCCAGGCCCAGAGCTGCTTTGGTCGCGGTCTCCCGGGTGCTGTGGTAGGTGTACCAGTTGGCGAAGTTGGTTCGCGCTTCGGCAAGGCTGGATTGAGGAATGGCCACATCGGAAGGCGGGGTTGTTACTTTCGTCAGGTCATACACCTGGCCATGGTCGCCGCTGCCGTAACTGGTGACCTTGTAGTAGGTAACACTGCTTTTTCCAATGTCCACCAGATAGGGCTTGCTGTCTGTTGCGGAGACCACATAGTAGTGGCCGTAAGTGATGGTCTTTCCATCCAGGCTTGTGTAGGAACCGGTGAGGTTGCGGGTTCCGGATGTAAATCCCACGGGGTGGTTCGGGGCGCTTGTGAAGCTGGCGTTTGAGAAAGTGCGTGATTTCGAATCTGGCCAGGCTTTGTACGTGGCGACAGGGTTGTAGTAGATGCGGTTGTACCCGTGGTACTGAGACTTCCACCGGGTTTTGGAGTATGAGCTGTTAAAGTAGGAGATGCCGTTGAATCGTCCCTCGTCTTCGGGGCACATGACGCTCCACTTCATGCTGCCGGAGTCATCGAGGACAAACATGATGATCCCCGGGGAAGAGCCTACCGTGACGCTCAATGGGGCGTCTGAGATCGGGGCACAGATGGTGTCGGCGTAGCAGGCCGTGTCTCCACCGGAGCAGTCTTCATCGATGTTGTTGCCGCAGATGTCTGCGGCACCCGGGTTGATAAGGGCATTGTTGTCGTTGCAGTCCCCGCCTGTGTCGACGTAACCGGTGTTGGCGCTGCACCCCTGATAGGTATCAAGAACGGTGCCGAAACCGTCTCCGTCGGCGTCCCTGTAGAAGGTTTTGGTGGAGAGGCCCTCATCGATTTCCGTGGGATCGTCGCAGTCGTTGTCCTTTCCGTCGCAGATCTCCGGGGCACCCGGGTAGGTATTGTCATCGGTGTCGTCACAGTCCGTGTTGTCTGTCACGTAGCCATCCGGCGGGGTGGCCGATGTGGTGGTGGTGGGGGCCGAAGGGTTTCCGTAGCCGTCATCATCGCTGTCTTCATAATAGGTGTGGGTGGCGGCAGCACCGGTGAGTGTGAAGTTGTCGAACCGGGTTGTGCTGTTGTACCAGTCATGGCCGGAGAACCCAAAGACGCCTAAGTCCACATCAGACGCAGCCCGGGTGGACGTGACGCTGCCGATGGTGGTCCAGGTGGACTCATCGGTGCTGTACAAGCCGGTAAAGGTGTTGCCGGTACGCACAAGTCTCAGCCACACATTGGGTGGGTTGACGGAGACCGCTTTGGTGAACGACGCATCCGCCCTTCCGTTGCCATTATCGTCGAAGGTCATCAGGAAACCGCCACGCCGGCTGGCTGCCACCTGGATATGGGCCGTGTTGTCGCCATTGGTCCCGAGGTTGTTCTGAACGATGAGGCCGGCTTTCGTGTCGTCTCCGGTATCGGTGAGTTTTCGGATTTTCACTTCGGCTGTGAAATTGCCGGAAACGGCGTCCAGGTAGACCGTGTAATAGTCGAGCAGCGTGTCGAATCCCCCGGAATAGATGTAAAGGGATTTGCTGCTGCGGGTATGGTAGCTGCCGTGGTCCCGTGGGGTCTGGTCGTAGGCCTTCCATTCGGGCTTCAAGGACTTGTTGAAGTTGTCGCTGAACGGAGGTGTCAAGGCATGGGCCACAGGGATCCATGCCAGGCTGAAGATGGTCAGCAGAAATAAAAGCATCAGGCCGGATGGTCGCTGTGCGCGCTTCTGGGCGCGGCCATTGGCTCTATGTGTGTGTGTGGTGTGGCCCAAGGTGTGTCCTCCATGTGAAAATGGTATGCCCGAAAGGGGGATGGGGCGCTTTTTGTCTCGGCTTAAAATCGGATGCGGTAGCCTGCAATGACATCAAGGAGGCCGTTGCACTGCTCTGCCCGGCCATAGACTTCATATTGCCGCATGGTGGTGGCGTTTCCCATGTCCAGAGAGGCCCCGGGGGCAATCCCTTTGTAAACGGAGGTATACCCGGAGAGGTTGTCCGTAAAAAAAGAAGAGCGGGTGGCGTTTGTCCCGAAATTCCAGGTGTTGCTGATGGGGTCGAAGGTGCCGGATCCGTCCGGGTCGGCATTGACCCAGGCCAGGGTGTTGTCGGTTCCCGAGGTCGGCGGTTTCAGCTGGGTGTCCGGCGTTGTGCTGTTTTCCATGATCTGGGCCGCCTCCATGACGGCGGATTCGGCCCGGGTGAGGTTCTGTTTGAAGCAGCGGTCGTTACCGGTGATGGTGAGTTCCGTGTTGGTCACGCTCAAGGCACCGAGACCGGCGAGGGTGAGCAGCACGAGCAGTACCAGGGTGAGGAGAAGAACAGAACCCTCTTCATTGGCATGGTGTGGTTGAAATCGCATCGATGACTCCTGCATGAAAGCTTGGCTGTGAAGCCTGTTGTCGCGTATGGGTTAAACGGTGTGCGTCAGGTCGGAGGCCGCTTCCACCAAGAAAGAGGCGTTCTGGCGACCTGTCAGATATCCCGGGACCTCAGAAAGTCGTAGGCCACCTGGTGGTTTGTTGCCCCTTCGGCCCATTGCACGGTGAGGCGAATGGACGTTGTGTTGGCCGGGGCCCCTGTGGGGTCGGCGGTGATGTCCCAGGCCACCGTGTATTTGCCGTCAACCGTGTTGGTGCCGTCGGCAAGGGAGGCGTAGTCAAGGGAGAGCAGGTTTTCCATGGCATTGGCCCCGATGTTTGCGGCTTCCGTCATGTTCCGGGCTTTGTGGCCTCCGGAGATGGATGTGATCTGCATCCCGAGGACAGCCATAATGCCCACGGCAAAGATGACCAGGGCCACCATCACCTCAATGAGGGCAAACCCTTTTTCTGAGGCATCGGTGGGTCTAATTTCTTTTGGTTGCGTGCTGATCACGGTGCTCTTTCCTGTGTCAGGGGGTATGTAAGAATTCATGGTCGATTCCAAAAGCGGTTAACGGACAGTGTCCCGGTTCATGGGTTATGCTGCTGCGTATGGCCGATAAGGCAGTCCTGCCGGGGCATCGCTGAATGGTGACGATTTTCATTGCCCGGTCCCTACATGTTTCTGAAAAGAACGACACTCTCTCCCAGGCGTCGCCTTCGGCCATCGTTGTAAGGTCCCCAGAAGGTGCCTGAAGGCTTTGAGTAGGTGGTGGCATTGGAAAAGTCAGGATCATTTCTGTTGGTTCGGGCCAGCACGGCAACCTCTACCGACCGGATGTTGCCCAGGGGCGTCGGGGTTGTGCTTTGGGTTCCGTCAGACAACGTGTAGTAGAACTCCACACCGTCAATGTTCTCGGCAACCAGTTCATTGGTCATGGTCCCGTCGCTTCTTCGGAGGGCATCGTTTGTGCCATCCCCGTCAGAGTCGAAGTATTGATAGGAGATGGTTGTGAGGGTGTTGGTGGTATCGTCAACCACGGTAAACGAGAAGGTGGTGGCGTTGGCGGTGACAAAACCGGCCGCAGGGGCGCTGGTAGGGTTGGGCCCCCTGTACCCTGCCATGCGGAGGTCTCTTCCCATGAGGTAGAGGGCGGCCCGAAGGTTTTGTTGCATGGCAATGACGTTTTCCTGAACGGTTCGGGTTCGTGAGTAGCTGGTGAAGGTGGACACCAGGGCCAGGGAGACCATGGCAGCAAGGGCCAGTGCCACGAGAAGCTCCACCAGGGTGAGACCCCGGTCGTCATCAAGGATGCGGTTGTGCAAGCGGTTCATATCAGCCCTCCCAGTGGGAGCCGTCTGTGCTGCGCTCCAGTTTGATGCTCCCTGCTGCGGAAACGGAAATGCGCTTGTAATTGGCGTTGTCGGTGGTTTTTACCTCAATTCGGCCCGTTGAACTTGCGACCCCGAGGGTGTTGAACCCGATGGGCGTGGTGACACCGGTTAGCGTCACCTTTTCCGGCATGGTGCGCGTGAGGAGTGTTTCCCCTGTTTTGGTCCCCACGGACAACGTGTAACCACCACTGGTTCCTGTACCGTCATCAAAATAGGCAAGGACGGTGACATGCCTTCGGACGGCTGTCAGTTTGGCCAGTTCCAGGTCCGCTTTGAGGTCCCCTGCGGCCGTGGACAATCTGGCCCCTTCGATAAGGTGGGAGTAACCGGCGACGGCAAGGGTCGAGAGAACAGCCACCATGGCCACGGTCACCATGAGTTCGATTAAGGTAAAACCCTCGGGTTTTTTCATGTCTGAATGTTTCCTTTTTTTAGTAAGGGATGAACTGTTTTTCGTAATACAATAAGTATGCCAGTATTCCTTAATGGGCGAGCTTTAGGGTTTGATAATGCTTTTATATCCCGAAAACAGTGGTGTTTCAGAGGGGTTGGTGGTCGGGGAATGGTTGTGAATTTTTATTAAGCAATATGTGGTTTGCTTGTTTTGTGTTTCCTTTGTTTGTTCCTCTGTCGTGGGTAGTGCCAGAGAATGTGGCTCAACGTGGAAGAAAAGCAGTGAAGGATGGGAATGAAAAGGAGAACCTTTGAATAAAAACGTCGAAAGATCAGATGGATATCTCGATGGCTTTTAAGGGCGGTGATGTGGGCCGATAGGTGGGGCGTCTGTTGATTGGGTGTAAGATTTTTTAATAGCTAAATCATGGGAGGATGTTCGATTGTAGCGGTTAAAAAATGAAAATTAGAGTGTTACGGGAATATCTAAAAAAAATTAATACGTATCGCATCGGACAATCCACAGGGGAGGGGGGCGTGCGCTTAAGCGGCATTTTCTGAAAGGGCCATCGTCATCGTGTCGGAGCTCATTTATTGCAAAACGACCTAATACCGCGCACAGAATAAGGTGGCTGCCTGTTGCTCGCATGCCATCCGTGATATAAAAACGTGCCGACACAGAGTGAAGCATATGTTCCATCGCTCTTGGTGATCTGTTAGAGTTATTTGAAAGGGTCCCCATTTTTGAAGCAAATTTCGGTTGTGGCCTTGCCTGATCCCTTCCGTTCTGAAATTATAGTACCTTGGCGGTTGAAAGCATGGATGTCGAAGGCGATTATCACTCCGGAACGTGGACACCGCTTTTATCTGCTGTTTTGTATCTCAAGTTGCCGGGTTCATGATTGCTGTGACCCCGGTCTGCTTTTTTCGCTGGCATGAACCGTCAGTTTGTGACCATCCCCTCTTTCCTCTGTTTGAAATAAGGAGCTTTCTCCGTCATGAATGTCATATCCCGAGAGAAATTTTCACCGAAAGCCGTGTTGACTCATTTGATCAAGGGGGGGTACCTCTCACAGGACCAGGCCAAGCAGGTGCTTTCCATGCGTGAGGGCGTGGTGAGGAAGCTTTCTCGGAAAGGGGACGACTCACGGGTTGATATTATTGAGGTGTTGCGGCACTTGTCCATGAACAGGGCCGACAAGCCGGGGGAGCCCCTGGATGAGGATGCGATCTACCAGGCCCTGGCCGAGGCATGGAGCATCGACTACCTGAAGATCAACCCCTTGAAACTCAACATGGAGACGGTGACAAAGACCATACCGAAGAACTTTGCCATGAAGCACCTTGTGCTCCCTGTGAGCGTGAAGGATGGTGAGCTCACCGTGGCCATGTCGGACCCCTTTGACACGGAGGTTCTCGATGACCTCAAACGGGTCAGCCAGATGCGAATTCGGCCCGTGATTACTGCCCGGTCTGACATCGAACGGTATATCAACGAGTTCTTCGGGTTCAGGTCTTCCATTGCGGCGGCCAAGTCCCAGTACGACGGCACAGGTATCGATCTCGGAAACCTGGAGCAGTTCGTTAAGCTCGACTCCTACGGTGAAATCCAGTCTTCTGATCATCATATTATCAACGCCGTCAACCACCTTTTCAGTTATGCATTTGATCAGCGTGCCAGTGATATCCATATTGAGCCCAAAAGAGATGTGAGCGTCATCCGGATGCGTATCGACGGGGCACTGCATACCGTTTATGAGCTGCCCAAGACCATTCACAGTGCGTTGGTTTCTCGTATCAAGGCATTGAGCCGCCTGGATATGGCGGAGAAGAGGCGGCCCCAGGACGGGCGTATCAAAACCGATAAAGACGGCACAGAGGTGGAAATTCGTGTGTCCACAGTGCCTGTGGCATTTGGTGAAAAGGTGGTGATGCGTGTGCTGCATCCTGATGTCATGTTTCAGGACCTTGAGAAATTGGGGTTCACGGACGATGATCTGACGCGTTATGAGGCGCTGGTGAACCGGCCCCATGGCATTGTGCTGGTGTGTGGGCCCACGGGCAGCGGAAAGTCTACCACTTTATACTCCACCCTTCGCCGTTTGGCGACTCCAGAACTCAATATCACAACGGTGGAAGACCCCATTGAAATGGTCCATGAGGAGTTTAATCAGATTGCCGTTCAACCTCAGGTGGGCGTCAAGTTCGGAACAATTTTGAGAAACATTCTTCGGCAGGACCCGGACATCATCATGCTTGGGGAAATGAGGGATCTGGACACGGCTGAGAATGCCGCCCAGGCGGCCATGACAGGCCACCTGGTCCTGTCCACCCTTCACACCAACGATGCGCCTTCAGCCATTACCCGTCTTCTGGATATCGGCATTCCCTCCTATATCATTCAGGCAACCCTTGCCGGGGTGGTGGCCCAGCGTCTTGTGAAGCGGGTCTGTTCCCACTGCACGGAGACTTATGAAATGGACAGTGAGAAGCTAAAGGGGCTTGGTTTGGAAACGGGGAAGCAGGGGGTCCTCACCCTGTCCCGTGGTGCCGGGTGCCTGAAGTGTCGTGGGACCGGTTATCGGGGACGTCTGGCTATCTTTGAGATCCTCCCGTTTACAGATGGGGTTCGGAAGCTGACCACACGGGATACCGATGTGGCGGCTATTCGAAGGCAGGCGGCACAGGAGGGGATGGTCAACCTCCGGGAGAGTGGGATTCGGCAGCTTCTGGCGGGGAACACCACGTGGGAGGAGCTGTTGCGGGTGACCTGGGAGAGTCATGGGTGATGTGAGGTCCGAAAAAGCAGCCTCCGGCGGCAAGGTGTGCCACTTTGAGAGCGGATTGCGAATGCCCTGCCCCGGAATTTCACGAGTTGAGTGCACTCGGCTCGCCCGAAGGGTGAGAAAAGCGAGCAGGAAGCCGTGAATTGCATTTTTTGTGTTTGACATATTTTAATGTTTTACAACAACTGTTCGCAATAACATATGCTTGCGTTGATCTAACTGTTTTCTCATGAAATATCCGGGCTGAGCCCTCGTTTCTGAGGTTCTTTACATTCGCTGACGGACGATACGTGTGAATCACGGTATGTCATGGGGGGGCGTCTTTTCCGGCAGGGCCGACCGGATGGCGTGAACAAAAAAAGGGCGCCCTGAGTAATCAGGGCGCCCTTTTCTGTTGAAAAACGGGTGGGGTTTATTTTGAGGCTTTGAAGTAGTCCCCGGGGCTGAACCCTTGGGTGGAGTAGGTCACCAGAACGGTGGATGTCTGCTCCTGGGTATCGATGACAAGGATATTCCCGATGGTAACGGGCACCATGAGGGATTTTCCTTTGATCAGGTTGTCGGATACCTTTTTCTCGTAATAATAGACGGAGTAGACCTGCCCTTTGATGATGCCATCCCGGGTGCCGCGGTTGATAAAACCGACCATGTCCTGGCCGAAGGTCGTCTCACCCTCTTCAGCAATAAGGATCTCCCCTTCCATGGAGGAGAGGCCCTCGCGGATGGGAATGTGCCGTGAGCGCTTCTTGTAGGGCATGATCTTGTCGTTGAGCTTGATGGACCGATAGGAGTCACTGATGCGGGCAATAAAGAAGCCGTCTTTCTCACCCACAATCTCCACGACGCCGCTTAAATAGTGCAGGGTACCGATCTCGTCCCGGACGCGGTTAAGTTTTTTTCTGTTCACATCAAGGAGTCTGGCAGTCATTTGCCGCGGGGTGAAGGTGCGGTAGGTGACGTAGCGTGCCCCGATAACGAGGGGGGTCTCTTCATCGCCTTTGATATAGATGATATCACCGGAGCCCAGCATCAACTGGTCGGTGCCCTTAAGCTTAAACACGGTTCCGTGAGGGCGGACGGGCTCTTTTCGCATGAAGCCGGCCCGTTCAATTTTTGAGTAGTAGTAGCTTTTGGGGTCGGTTTTGGCGACGGCATCGCTGCCTTCCATGGCACCTGAATCATCCACGGAGAGGGCCTGTCCTTCGCCGCTGGCACCGTATTTGTCTATGTCGCTGCGTCGGATGAGCTTGATCTTCTGACCGGGATAGATCAGGTGGGGATTGCTCAATTGACCATTCTTGCTCCAGAGATCAGGCCAGGTGAAGGGGTCGTCGCTGAATTTTTGGGAAAGGCCCCAGAGGGTGTCACCTTTTTTGACGGTATAATACACCCCAGTTTCCGAGGAGACCTCTTTTGTGGTATCAGCCAAAATCGACACCGCAGAGGATAAAATAAGAACCAATGAGAGTAAGGCAGCGTATCGGAGTTTTGCCTTGATATCCATAATCGCTCCGGTATGATGGTTGATGTGGTGTGAATAGACCGGATCTGGGCCGCAATAAAGCCCGCAGGTCACTCTTTAATGTCCGGTTTTTTAATCAATGTGTCAATACAAAATACTGGAAGAGTTCTCCAGTGTGTTTTTGGTATCTTCCCGATGGATCAGGTCGTGCCGTGGAAAAAAAACAGGGCTGATTAGCGGGTGGGGGGCACAGAACCGCTGTTGTGATTGCTCAGTCCGTATATCTGGGGCTGTGGCAGTGGAATAACCCTGCATATGGTGGGTTAAACGGTGACTTCAAAAAACAGTACGACGTTACTCACTGCAAACCTTAAGCTCATATACCCTGTATTGGCTTGATTTGTCAATGTTTCCGGGGGTGTTTCTTCTGTTCTCTGCAAGGGGCCATGAAGGGTTGCTACAAAGACATTATGAATGTGAGAGGAGTGGGGCGGCTATGGAAAAGATAGCGGATTTCTTATTTGAGGCGGGGATGTTGAAACGAATTCCACGCTCCGGGTATCAGTTTCTGGGGGGGGGGAAGGAGAGCGTTGCCGAGCACTCTTTTATGATTACCACCATTGCTTTTGCCTTGTCCCGCATGGACCGGGAGGTGGATGCCGGAAAACTTCTGGCCATGTGTCTGCTGCATGACCTTCCCGAAGCACGGACGGGTGACCTGAATTATGTCCAGAAAAAATATTGCACCGCCGACGAGGGCCGTGCCATTGACGATCAGGCCCGTGGGCTTCCGTTTGGTGAGGAGTACAAGGCCCTGGTGGCGGAGTTTAATGCATGTGAAACGCGTGAGGCAAAGCTTGCCAAGGATGCCGATCAACTTGCCTTTGTTCTTGACCTGCGGACGCTGATCGATACGGGGCACAACGGAGCCGACAAGTGGCTCAATGTGGTGATGGAGCGTCTTGTAACCGATACGGGCAGACAATTGGCCGATGCCATTTTGTCGAGAGCCTGGGATGATTGGTGGTTGGACGGATATTCAGAGTAAAAGCAACTCCTGTGGAACACTGGGCCTCCGGCAGTATAGCCTGAGGCTTTTTTTGGTTGAGGTGCCTGGAGGCCTTCTGTGGAGGGACAGGAATTAATGATGCGCGGTGTTTGTGTAACTGTCTGAGATTCTATCTTATATGGTGGGTTCGGTGTTGCTTCGCCGGAAGGCCTGGCAGAGAAAAAAAGAGAATGGCTTTAACTTCGTGGCTGTTTCGGCCGATCACAATGGATGCATTCGGGAGTAGGTCAGGCATGCAGGGCGGTTTATCCTGTATGTTGGGGCAGGGGCTGCAAGGGTCAGATCTGTCGCTCAATGATCTGTGGTATGCGCCTGGAGGCTATGGCGCTGAGCGGAATGCAGGCCGGCGTTGAGGGTGTCTTTGTCGAGATGGTCTCTGCGAGCCGAAACGGATGATTACCAGGGTCGAGGCGAAAAAAGGGGGTTGTACCCGATTTTTTCTTCGGGACAAAGGCGGAAGAGATGGAAAACATGGATACGGCAAAAATTCTTTATGTGGACGATGATCAGGATCTCATACAGATCTATACCCGGTTTCTTGAAGGGGAAGACTACAGCCTGAAAACGGCAGAAAATGCCGAAGAGGGGCTGGAGATCGCCCTTGCATTCAAGCCGGATCTCATCATCAGCGATGTGGCCATGCCCGGCATGGATGGCCTGGAGTTCTGCCGAAGGGTTCGGGCATTCGAAGAGCTGAAAGACGTTATCTTCATGCTGGTTTCGGGGATAGACGTGGAGCCGGCGGACGTGGTTGCCGGGCTTGGTGCCGGTGCCGATGAGTACCTTGTGAAACCCTTTTCCCGTGATGAACTTGTTGCCCGGATCGGAACCCTGCTGCGGATAAAAGGGCTAAAGGATAGGGCGGACTGCGCCGATAATTTTTTACAGGACGAACTCCAAAGCCGCGATGCGATGGAGGCCACGCTGGCAGAGCTCAAGGAAGAACTCGCCGGCGAACGGGACGCACTCTCCGGTGCCCTCAAGCAGGTGGCCTCTCTGGTGGATGAACGGCAGAAAGCGGTGGAGCGGGCCGACGCCATGGGCGCCCTGGCCTCACGAACCCTGGACACCTGTGTTGGCATGCTGGTGCATGCGCTGGACGCAAGGACAGGATTCAAACGGGGGCATGGTGCAGATGTGGCGAATCTGGCCGTATCCATTGCGGGGGAGATGGGGGTTGAAGGCGAGACGCTTCAAGCCCTGGAGCGAGCTTCAAGGCTCCACGAGTTGGGACTGCTTTTTGTTTCGGATGCGCTGGCGGGGAAAAACCCCCTGGATTACACCGAATCCGAAGCTGATTTTCTTTCCCAACATCCTGCCCGGGCCGCAGCCATGCTGGCCAAGGTGGAGGGGCTGGAAGAGACCGCACGGATTGTTCAGCATCTGTTTGAGTATCTCGATGGAAGCGGAACACCCCGGGGGGTCAAAAAAGACGCCATTCCCCTTGCCTCGCGGATCATTGCCGTGGCCGATGCTTATGAAAATCTTTCGGCATGGCCGGATGGTGGCAGTGAGGGAGATCGTCTCGACAGGCTGGAAGAAGAAGCAGGGACGCGATTCGATCCCAAGGTTGTACACTGTTTGCGAAAGTGTCTGGGACGAAAGCCTGAAACAGAAGCCGGTGACCACGTAGAGATGAGTGTGTTTGATGTGAAGCCTGGAATGGTTCTCGCCTCAGCCATCTTTACCGCAAAGGGCGCCATGCTTTTGCCGGAAAATACGATTCTGACGGAAGAGTACATCAGGCAGATCGCACGCTACAACCGGATCGATTCCCTGGAAGAGACTGTATTTATAAAGGGTTAGGTTGGTGCAGATATGGATCTGGCTTCGATAATAGGTGTTATTTCAGGTGTTGGCTTTACGGTGGCGTGTATTCTCCTCGGCAGCAGCCTGATGCTGTTCTGGAACATGCCGTCTGTCATGATTGTATTTGGCGGCACCATTGCAGCTGCCATGATTGCCTACCCCCTCAAGGAGTTTCTCGGTGTCTTCAAGACCGTGGTCAAGGTCTTTATGTTCAAGATCGAGAAGCCCGAAGATCTCATTAAAACCCTCGTTGAGATTTCCAATAAAGCCCGGAAAGGCGGGCTTCTTTCCATCGAAGCGGACATCAACAGCACCGAAGACCCCTACCTGAAAACGGCCCTTCAGATGACCGTGGACGGGGTGAAAACCTCAGATATCGCCGCGGTGATGCAAAAAAAGATGGAGCTGACGTCACGGGAGCACAAGCTCGGTTACTCGGTCCTCTCCTCCATGGGGGCTTATGCCCCGGCATTTGGGATGGTGGGTACCCTGATCGGTCTGGTGCAGATGCTTGCCAACCTTGATGACCCATCCTCCATCGGGCCGAAAATGGCGGTGGCCATGATTACCACTTTTTATGGCGCCCTCCTTGCCAACCTCTTTTTTATTCCCATGTCGGACAAGCTGAAGCTCAGGAGTGAAGAGGAGATCATGAACATGACCCTGCTTTACGAAGGGGTTGTCTCCATTCGTGAGGGAGAGCACCCAAGGCTCATGGAAGACAAGCTCAATGTCTATCTCACTGGTGGCGCCAAATCTGCAAAAGAGGAGTAGGTCATGGCTGATGAGAACAACTCCGGCACCATGGACGAAGACGCGGCCCCGGCCCTGACCCCCCCTGCCTCCATTGGTGGCGATGATGACGAGAAGGGTGGTGCGCCTGAATGGATGGCCACCTTTGCCGATCTGGTCACGCTTCTTATGTGCTTTTTTGTTCTGCTTTTTGCCATGAGTACCATCCAGGAGGAGACCTTCAAGGAGCTTGTGCAGTCCTTGAAGTCGGCTCTGGGTGTTCAGGAAGTCCCTGAGACCGGCACCCGGGAGGGGCTGCGGATGAATTCCGACAGCGACTCCAGTGAACCCCAGGATCATGCCGTGGATGAGCTGGGCGGGATGGTTCAAAAGGAGATGGAGGAGATCGTCAGCGATGTCCGTGAGTTGATCATGTTCAACAAGCTGGGGGGGCAGGTCCGCGTGGAAGAGACCGAGGACGGTGCCGTGATCACCATTGCCGATATGGTTATTTTCGGGCCCGGAGAATCACGGCTTTCAGAAGATGGCCGCATCGTCATGGAGAAGGTGGCCATGGTTCTTGCCCAGTTTCATTACCCTGTCACCGTGTCCGGACACACGGACGCCATGCCCATGCACACTCAGGGGGATTCCTCCAATTGGGAGCTCTCCACCGGTCGAGCCACAAGCGTGGTGCGATTTCTTATCTCCATGGGGATAGACCCCACCCAGTTAAAGGCCCAGGGATTTGCCCATTACCGCCCGGTTGCCGACAACATGACCCCGGAGGGGCGGGCCAAGAACAGGCGCGTGGAGATCACCTACGAGCGCACCTACATTGCCCGGGCCCTGGGTGGCGGGCTTTATCGCTAAGCGGTCGGCACCATATTTGTTTGTCCTTATCATAACCATTCAGCTTAGTCGTTCCTCCGGCAACCAGCTTTCAGGGTGGCACACCTTGCCGCCGGAGGCCTTTTTTGTCGGGCTGATCAGTTACCACCCCTTCTGTCTTAATCTCCCTGAATTCTCATTTTCTCACGAGATCCATGGCACAGCCGTGTGCTCCATGGAAAGCGGGCTTGCCATGATTGCGGTTGAACTCTCAATTTCTATCGGATAGAATACAAAGTTTTCAAAATATCGCGGGGGCTTTGAAGCCCTTTGTGCCGGTAAGGCCTTTTTCTTACGATTTTTGTGGTGATGGATATGAAACTGAAACTTGATGAGCTTGCCCATGCCCTGGATTTACCGCGGGATACCCTGGAACGTTGGATTCGACAGGGGCGCATTCCGGTGAAGAAGAGTGGCATGGAGTGCTCTTTCGGATATGCGACCTTGAAAAACTGGGCGGGAAAACACAACACGTCCTTCGTCCTTGAAGAGCCCGCCTCTGTGGTTGGCGCGGCACAGGAAGCGGTGACCCTTTCCGGTGCCATGGCCCGTGGTGGCGTGGTTTACGACCTTGAAGGGGGGGATGTTCCGTCCACTCTTCGCGGCATGACAGCCTCCGTGAAGGGTATTGACGAGGACGGGCGGGAGTCGCTTTACCACCTGCTCCTGGAGAGGGAAGAGCTTGCCTCCACAGGGGTGGGGCGAGGCGTGGCCCTTCCTCACCCTCGAACGCCCATGGACTCATGTGGCGCGCCCTCCATTACCACTGTCTTTTTAAAGCACCCCGTTGATTTCGGTGCGGTGGATGACATGCCGGTGCGTGTGTTGTTTTTGATGTTGAGCCCCGATGTGGGTACCCATCTCCAGTTGTTGTCGAGAATTTCATTTTGTGTGCGTGAGCCTGCTTTTCTTCGTTTTCTGGACGGGGTTCCAAGCGAGGCGTCCCTGCTGGAAAAGGTTGCTGAGTTTGAAGCGAAGCTTTGATGCCAGGGTGTCCAATGTGGGGGGAACCCAAGGGGCGGAGAGTCGCTCTCTTTACAATGGGTAGGTAATCTGTTAGTCCGGCTGTGTCGGCTTGCTGCCGGCATTCGGTAAGGTTCAGTCAGGAAGACTCCTGACCCGGAGACTTCATGGCACTCCCAGGTGAAAACCGAAAAGGGTGGGATGGAGTGACCGGGTCGAGCGTTTTCAGGGCCGTTTTGCGTCATGAAACCGGAATGCGTTTTGCCTGTGTGCAAGGCGCGTCCAAAATTTTTAGGGATCTTTTCAACATGTTGAAAGGACTGAGCAGTCTGCCGTCAAAGTTGCCGCGTATCCAGCCGGATGATCGGTTGATCTTGATGGTTATGGGTGCGGTGGTTGGTATTGCAAGTGGTTTGGCGGCGTTGGCCTTGAATCACAGCCTGGAGGCGATGCTCGATTTTGTGCATCACCTGAGGGATTACCCCTGGGCCTTTATTCTGCCTGGGGTCGGTGCGGCCCTTTCGGCCATTTTTCTCGATTATGTGATGAAGGAGGGGGCCGGCCATGGTGTGCCGGAGGTGATTTATGCCGTCTCCCGGTATGGGGGACTGCTTCGTCTGCGCTCCAGTATCTCGCGCCTGATCTCCAGTTGCCTGACCATCGGAAGTGGCGGCTCGGCAGGTCCTGAGGCCCCTGTGGTTATGAGCGGGGCGGCCATCGGGTCCAATATCGCCAAGCTGTTTAAGCTTAACGACCGTCAGCGGGTGACCCTGGTGGGGTGCGGCGCAGCAGGTGCCATCGCTTCCATTTTCAATGCTCCCATCGCCGGTCTTGTCTTCGTGCTTGAGGTGGTTCTTGGCTCATGGTCCACCGTCAATATTGTGCCTGTGGCCATTGCTGCGGTGGCGGGAACCGAGGTGAGTCGTTTTTTTAACGGCAACCAGATCGCCTTCAGCCACGGTGGCTTTGATATCGGCGTGGCCGACACCGTTGCCGCGGCAGGGCTTGGGCTGGCCACGGCGCTGTTTTCGATTCTGCTGACCCGTGCCTTGCGATCCATGCACCACGTCTCCGACGGGGTCAAGCTTCCCAAGTGGGGGCGGGCTGCCATTGGTGGTTG
Source organism: Desulfolunaceae bacterium (assembly GCA_942491485.1). Classification (GTDB taxonomy): domain Bacteria; phylum Desulfobacterota; class Desulfobacteria; order Desulfobacterales; family Desulfolunaceae; genus Desulfoluna. The sequence continues at coordinate 284,499 of CALOAX010000004.1, forward strand.
CCTGGTGGGGCTTTTGGGGCTTCTCTTTCCTGACGTTCAAGGGGAGGGCTACCACGCCATCCGCGAGATGATCGTCGGGGCCTACAGCGGGGCGTTCCAGCTGGCGGCCATCGCCATTTTTGCCAAGATTCTGGCCACGTCCCTGACCCTTGGCTGGGGTGGTTCCGGTGGAATATTTGCCCCATCCCTCGTGGTGGGGAGTTTTACCGGTCTGGCCTTCTATCGTGGCGTCACCTTTCTTTGGCCTTCCATACCCCTGGTGGGCGAAGGGTGTTTTGCGCTTCTCGGTATGGCCGGGCTTATAGCCGGGATCCTTCAGGCACCCCTTACCGCCATCTTTTTGATTGTTCAGATCACCGGTGGTTACGAGGTGATCCTTCCTCTTATTGTTGTCTCTGCCGTCTCCACCACCATCTGCCACTATTTTGAGTCGGCCTCCTTTTATATGAAAGATCTTGTGGACCGCGGGCAGCTATTGCGTCCCGGCACCGACGCCCGTGTGCTTAACGACCTCTCCCTGGGGGAACTCATCGAAAAAGATTGCCTGGTTGTGACGCCTCAGATGACCCTCCGGGAATTCGTGGGGGTGGTGAAGAGGTCGACCCGCAACCATTTTCCTGTGGAGGACTCCGCAAGCAGGGCCTTTCTCGGGATGGTGGACCTGAACAAGGTGCGACCCTATCTCTTTGACACCATCATGTACGATGCGGTGGTGGTGGAGCAGATTATGGATCGCAACGTGAAGTTCATCTCCTACGGTGACGAGCTGGCAGCCGTGTTGAATACGATGGATACCGAAGGGCTTTTCAGCATGCCCCTGGTGGTGAATCGCCGTTTTGTGGGCATGATCTCCAAGGCGACACTTCTTGATAAGTACCGAAAAGAGCTCATGGTGCAAACCACCGACAACCCTTAATACGGGCAGGAGAGTTATGGATACTCAACTTTTTCACATTTTTCGAAACACGCCCACCGGACGTGAAACCTTTCTTCAGTCCATTTATTTCTGCACCCTCATGGGGGTGGCGCCGGTGGTTTATGTCCCCAAGCACACCAAGTTTCTGATGTACTTTGAAAAGGATGTGGTGCAGGTGGATCTTGACGGGTCCTACCTGACCGCTCCGGAAACCGCAGAAAAACATGCCAAGGCCCTTGCTGAGGCGGAAGGGCTTGATCCGGGGTTCTACAAACCGAAGAACTTCACGGCATCCACCCTGCCGGATATCCCCGTAGACTTTGATTTTATGTGTTGTCCCCGCAGCATCAGTGACCTCACCAGCAAAATCGGGCTGGGCCACATCGGGTCGAGGGTTCGGCGCATTATCCAGTCGGCCCATTTTCCTGTCCTTATTACCAGCCCGTCGTTCCGGAAGTGGAACAGCATCACGGTTTTTTTCGGGGGCTCTGCCAATGCGGTGAATGCCCTTCACCTTGGCTTTCGTATTGCTCGAAAGACCGGCATGAAGGTGCGTCTCTTTACCCAGGTCGAAGGTCGCAAGGCCCGGGATGATTATGAGAAGGTGATCAGGGAAAATGGCCTTGGTGACGATATGGAGCGCTACGTCGACGACTGGCTTCTCTTTTTCGGTGGGAAATTTGAAGAGAATCTCTATGAGGTGCCCCATGACAGCCTTCTGCTTCTGGGGGCCTATGGCCATGGCCTGATCCGGGATATTCTCTTTGGCAGCAAGATGGAGACCATCCAGTCTGTCATGCCCAACAACCTGATGGTGGCCGGTCCCAATTATGTCGATCGGGGGGCATGAGGGGCTGTAAGGTGAACAGCCGTGAAGCCGGGCTCAGCGATGGGCTTGTGGATCAACAAATAAAACACCCGTGTTATTTTTGGTAACTGTTCAGCCTGCCTCCGGCGGCTCTGCCGGGGGGTAAACTTTTGCCAGATCTGAAAGAGAGGGTTTAATAATCTGCCCTCAAGGTAGTTCGATTCAGTGGCTTTGCCACCTTGCCGCCGGATGCTTTTTGGTGTGAACGGGTGCCAGGGTAGATTTTAGGGCTGAATTTGAGCTTTTTCTTGTTTTCGTTGCAGGGCCGGGTGGGCAGGGAACCATCTCCGAGCTCAAGCCGCAGGCGGTGTTTTTTTTGTGTGGCCGCCGTCTTGGCAAGGGCACCAATCGGGCTTCAATAAGCCTGAGCCAACACCCTCTGTGTGTGTGCTCGGTTTTTTGAATGACGGGTTGTCTTCAGGGGACCTGGGGCTCTTTTGAATGAAACCGGTGTGTTGTGATGATGCCTTGCGGGCTGGGGCTGGGGGCGCCGGACGTCTCTTTTGAGGGGCCCCTGAAAAGTGTGAGAAAACCCCTTGACAATGAGTGGGGGATGGCGTAAATCTTCTCTCGCTTTTGAAGCAGTATCCCAAACGCAACGGACAACAACTTCCTGTTGGAAAGCTTGTCTGGAAAGCAGGATGCTGGTATAAGGGTTTGAAATGCGGAGAGGTGACCGAGTGGCTGAAGGTGCACGCCTGGAAAGCGTGTGTGCTGTAACAGGTACCGAGAGTTCGAATCTCTCCCTCTCCGCCACACCCCTTATACAAATAAGGAGCAGGCTAATAAGAACAGGTTTTCACCACGTCCTTTCAATTCGGAAGTGGGGCGCCTGTTTTTTTGTTTTTGGCCCTTTGCTCTGCGCGGCCCTCAGCGGTTTTGCAGAGCGTGCGCAGCGTCGACTTTTTTATGACGTCATCCCTCATAGTGAACCCCCATCAAGAGGGGGCTTTAAAGCGGCACCCAGGCCGCGGCTGATCAGATGACACGCCGGCGCCTTGTCCGTGTTCCGGTTCGGAACCGGTCTTCGGCCGGCAGGGAGAACCGATCACCATGTCCTATCTTGTCCTTGCCCGAAAATACAGACCCCAGCTTTTCGAAGATGTGGTGGGCCAGTCCCATGTCACCACCACACTTTCCCACGCCATTTCCGCCGATCGTGTCGCACACGCCATTCTCTTTTCCGGCCCTCGGGGTACAGGAAAAACAACGGTGGCGCGTATTCTCGCCAAGGCCATGAACTGTTCAGGCAGGCGGGAAACCGGATCCCCACACCCTTGCAACAACTGCCGCTCCTGCCGGGAGATTACCCAGGGCAGCTCGGCCGATGTCTTTGAAATCGACGGTGCCTCCAACAACAGTGTGGAGCAGGTCCGGGAGCTTCGAAGCAACGTCAGCTACATGCCGGTATACAGCCCCTTCAAGATCTATATTATCGACGAGGTACACATGCTCAGCATGGCGGCATTCAACGCACTCCTCAAGACTTTGGAGGAGCCTCCGCCCCATGTGCTGTTCATGTTTGCCACCACCGAAGTGCATAAGATTCCAGTGACCATCCTGTCACGCTGCCAGCGACATGACCTGCGGCGTGTTTCACACCAGGACCTTAAAGGGCACCTTGAAAAACTGTGCGGGCTTGAAGAGGTCTCCGTTCCCAACGAGAGTCTGGATCTCATTACCGTGGAAGCCGGTGGCTCCGTTCGGGACTCTTTGAGTATCCTCGATCAGATTATCGGCAGCGCAGTCGATGGAAGCGTGACCCATGAGTCGGTGTTGACTACCCTTGGGGCGGTGGAGAAGAGCGATGTCCTTGCATTGGTGGATGCCCTGATCCGGCGTGACGGCGGAGCAGCTCTTTCGGCCGTGAACCGTTTCTATACCCAGGGCAACGATTTGCGGCGTCTTTTTTCAAGCCTCACCCAGACTTTGAGAAACCTCCTGGTGATGGAGGTGGCCGGTCCCGGTGTGCTGGACCTGCCCGAGGGTGAGGTGAGAGCCTTGGGTGTCATGGCCCAGGCGTCCACGCGGGGGTTTCTTACCAAGTCCCTGGAGGTGCTTCTGGCAGAGGAGCCTGCGGTGCGGTATGCTGCTGCACCCAAAATGGCCATGGAGCTTGCCCTTATCAAGATTCTCCAGGTGCCGGATGCCCTCTCCATCGATACCCTGATTCGAAAGATAGACACCCTGCAGAAATCGGGGGGTGGCGCTGTCCCCCCTACGGTGAGGCCCCTGAACGGTTCGGGGGTCTCTGAAACCAGGGAAGATTACACCGCAGCCCCTCAGGCCCAGGAAGTACCGGCACCCCAGCCCGCCCCTGCGGCGACCCCAGTGCCTCCAACGGCGTCCGTGGCACCGGAGCAGGTGGTACCGCAACAGCCCACTGGTCATCCCGAGCCTCCCCGTGAGATGGCGGCTCAGCCCGCCCCTGTAGCTTCTGAGGTGCAAAAGAAACCCACGCCTTCGTGGAATCCTTCGGATACACTGGAGACGGCATGGTCGAAATTTCTCGAGGCGCTTCGAAAAAACAGGCCTAGCATGGCCCCTCACCTCGCCAAAAGCGCCTTGAAAAAAGTGGCGGGAAAGAGTATTGAGATCGAAATCACCGCCTCCCGTTTTTCCGTGGCACGCTTGAATAACGGAAAGAAATTGGAGCTGGAAGAGGAGGTCCGGGCCTGGTTCGGATCTGACATGGACGTGACCCTACACACCATCATTGCCGGCGAAGAGGCCCCTGCCGGGGCGCGCCAGGGGAACGATCGCCTTATCAAAGAGGCGAAGGACCACCCCGTAATCCACGAGGCCATCCGGGTCTTCGGGGGCAAGGTGGATGTTAACATCATTAAGGAGGAAGACCATGAAAAACATGGGTAACATGATGAAGCAGGCCCAGAAGATGCAAGCCAAGATGATGAAGCTTCAGGGCGAGATGGATCAGTATACCGCTGAAGGCACCGCAGGCGGCGGCATGGTGAAGGCTGTGGCCAATGGCAAGCAGCATGTACTTTCCGTGACCATCAACCCCGAGGCTGTGGATCCCGAAGATGTGGAGATCCTCCAGGATATGGTCACTGCCGCAGTGAACGACGCGCTGACCAAGGTTGGCAAGATCGTCAACGAAAAGATGAGCAAAGTGACCGGCGGTATGAACATCCCCGGCCTTATGTAGGTTTTTTTGACACCGCTTTGTTGCCTCTGACCGCCGGAGTTATCTGACTCTGGGTGCGGTTCAGGGGCTGCTTGCGTTTTGGTTTGCACCCATTCCCAGGTCCACCATGAATCACTATCCAGCCTCGCTGAAGCAGCTCATCGACAATCTCGCCCGTTTGCCCGGTATCGGTCGAAAGAGTGCCGAAAGACTGGCCCTTCACATTCTGAAAACCTCGCATCGTGAAGCAGATCTCCTGGCAGGAAGCATCGCCGAAGTGAAGAGGCGTGTGCGGCTTTGCAGGCGATGTTTTGCCCTCTCCGAAGAGGAGCACTGCCCGGTTTGCTCCAACATGGGGCGCGATCACTCGCGCATCTGTGTGGTGGAAAAACCGGCAGACATGGCGGCCATTGAGAAATCAGGCGGGTACACGGGGACCTATCATATCCTTCAGGGGGCCTTATCCCCCATGGACGATATCGGGCCCGATGACCTGCGCATCGCCGAGCTTCTGAGGCGGGTGGAGACCGAAGGGCCCACGGAAGTGATTTTAGCCACGGGCACCAATGTGGAAGGTGAGGCCACGGCGGCATTTATTGCGGAAAAACTGCACCGCCTGCAGGTTCGGGTGACCCGCATAGCCTCGGGGGTTCCCATGGGTGGGGATTTGAAATATGTGGATCAGGTGACCCTGAAACGGGCCATGGAGACGCGACATGACACATAGTACCATGACAAGCGACGATATTTTTCAGTGCACCCAGTGTGGTGAGTGTTGCACCGGATTTGGTGGCACCTACATGACGCCGGAGGATGTGGAGCGCATTGCCTCCCATATCGGGGTGAGCCGGGATGAATTCATCGAGACGTACTGCCAGATGGTGGACGGGATGCCGGTGATTGCCCTGGGTGAGGACGGACGTTGTGTCTTTTTTCGGGACAATTGCTCCATCCATACGGTGAAACCCCGTATGTGCTGTGCCTGGCCGTTTATTGATGCTGTGGAAAGGGCCCCTTCCAACTGGGACCTCATGGCCGACGCCTGCGAAGGGATTCGCACGGGGGTTCCCCATGACGAGGTACGCCGCATTGTCAGGGGTGAGATCGATAAGCTGGATGAGGCCCGCAATGAAAAGGGCTCAATCTCTCCACATCTCAGCGGGAAGAAGGCGTAACGGTGTGTCCTGGGTTGCGGGAAGGGCGATGATTCCCCTCTCCTGCAACTCTTCAAGGGCCGTATCAAGCTCTTTTGCCTCTCCTGTCCAGAGTTTTTCCACTTCACTGCGGTCAAGGGGCAGATTCTGGTCTGCCAGGCCGGTGAGGAGAAGGTAGCAGGAGATGGTTTCCGTGGAGAGGGCGAGGGTGAAAATCTTCTGGTTCATCTGCATGGGGGCTCCTTGATGCTTAGCCTCCGGCGGCCCTGCTGAGGGCCAAACCTTTGCCGGATTTGAAATAGAGGGTTTGATAAACAGGTCTTGGTTGTTGGTTCAAAAAGCTTCGCTAAAGATCTCAACTTAGGGTTTCATTGGGTATAAGCCGCTTCGATTCGACCCGAGAAAAAAGGGACAACCCATAGCGGCAACCAGCTTTCAAGGTGGTTCACCTTGCCGCGGAGTATACCAAACGGTGTTTAATTCACAACCTTTGCCGAGCGATTATGACATCGTAACGGTTCGGCCTTTACCTTACACAGGCATCTTTTTATTATGATTGGTATCTTTGACTCGGGCATCGGAGGGCTTACCACCTGCCGTGCTCTGAAACAGGCCCTTCCCGGTCACGACATGATCTACTTTGGCGATACCGCCCGCACCCCTTACGGCAGCAAGAGCCGCGAAACCGTGGTTCGCTACAGCCTGGAGAATACCCGCTTTCTTCTTGATATGGGTGCGGAGATGATCGTGGTGGGATGCAACACGGCTTCCAGTGTGGCCCCCCAGGCCATTCGTGACGCGTTTGACGTTCCCGTGTTTGAAGTGGTGAACCCTGCCGTGGAGCAGGCCCTTGCTGCCTCGAAAAAAGGGCAGATCGGTGTCATCGGTACCCGGGGAACCATTGCCAGCGGTGTGTACGAAAACCGCATTAAGGAGATGCTTCCTTCGGCAACGGTCCACTCAAATGCCTGCCCCCTTCTTGTTCCCCTTGTGGAAGAGGGGTGGTTCAACCGACCGGAAACCCGGCGTATCGTCAAAAGCTATATCCACCCCTTGAGGGTCCGCCAGATCGATACCCTGATCCTAGGGTGCACCCACTACCCCATGCTGGAGTCCATCATCAAGGAGAAGGCGGGGAAGCGTGTGACCATCATCAACTCCGGAGCCGCCGTGGCCGATCAGGTCAAGGAATACGTCGAGTCGCACCCCGAATGGCGCGACAAAGGCGGGAACACCGGCTGCGATCGATTTTTTGTTTCCGACTACACCCCTCAGTTCCGCTCCATCGCCGAGGCCATCCTTAAACAGAAGGTGAACCTTAAGCTGGTCCAGCAGTAGCTCTCTTTCTCTTTTGATACGGTCGGGAACCCAGACACCTGAGGTGCCGTATGACCGAACCCTTCCATTCAAAGACGACCCCACCCCTCTGGTGGATGATCAAGGTGGCGGCCACGCTTCTTGCTGTGGCTCGCCCCTTCTGGGTCATCGCAGCGGGTGGGAGCCTTCTGCCCCTTCCGTCCTTTGTGCCCATGTTTCTCTGCCAGGCCCTTGCCCTGACAGGCGCCGGCATCCATCTGTGGCATTACCGTTTGCTTAAAGTTGGCAATGCCTCCCTTGCTCTGCCTGATCAACTGGTGACCAAGGGCGGCCTCTTTCCCTGGGTGCGCCACCCGATGTACCTTGGCGACCTGATCCTTATCATCGGGTTTACCGGTATCCTGCCGGATGTGGAAGGCCTTGGGATTCTCCTGGCAGCCATCGTCGGCCTTGCTCGACAGGCACGGGTGGAGGATCTCGAACTTAAAGGGCGGTTCCCCGATGCCTACCCACCGTGGCAGGTGAGGACCCGCTGTCTGATTCCAGGCGTTTGGTAGAAGGCCGGAAAAAACAAAAAACAATGCCTCCGGCGGCAAGGTGTGCCACCTTGAAAGCAGGTAGCGGATGCGCTTTGCCCCTCGTTCCTCGGGGCAAATCACATCCGCCGTTGATTCGGGAGGAACCCTGCTCAAGTTGAGCAAACCTGTTTGGTAATCTTTTTAAATGGTTGCCACCCGGCAGGGCCGCCGGGGGTTTAATTGACTCCTCATCGTTTCCATCCCCTCTCCCTTCGTCCCAATTCAATTTTCTTTCCTATGACGTGACGCTGCCTTCAGCGCTGTCGTCTGTCAGTCTTGCCACACGTTTTGTGTGTGAGTTGAGGCTGATATGCCGGGAGATCTGAATATAGGTGCATTGCTGCCGGTACCTGACAAGTGTGTTCACTTTCAGGGAAGTTCACACCTGGGCCAGGTGTCGGTAATGGTGATCATCTGTCAGTATAGGTAGTTATTGAAAGCGACCATTGTTTTTGTTTTGACACACATGATTCCTATAGGTACGGAACCTTTTCAGATGAAAATGTTTGCCATGTTTCCGGGAGGATGGAAATGGGGACGAGGGGTGAGCGTGGTTGGAGTCACATTTGGCACCATGGCGTGTAAGGAGATGCGGATGAGGTTGTGTGGGAAAAAGGTCTTGCGGACGGTGGGGTTGGCGTTGGTGATGGTTATGGGCTTTGGAGTGATGACCGGGGCCTGGGCAGAGCGGGTCTATTTTGCCGGTTACAAAGGAGGGTTCTACATCAAGTCTGAAGAGGAGGGTGGCATGGCCCTGCGTTTGGGGGGCTCGTTTCAGACGGATTACCGGTTCTACGGGGAGTCCGAACGTGCAGACAATGGGTTTGATATCAGGCGAGCGCGCCTCCTGTTTCGAGGAGAACTGACCCGTTGGATTGCTTACGGCATGGAGTTTGAGTTCCAGGGAGCGGAAACCGACAACCTTGTGGAGGCTTGGGCAGAGGTGGTTGGGTCTCCCACCAGGGTGCGCATGGGCCAGTTTAAAGAGCCCTTCAGTCTGGAGTGGCAGAGCCGGGACAACGCCCTTTTGTTTGCGGAACGATCCATGGTGTATTCCCTCAGCCCGGGGCGGGACGTGGGGATGATGGTTCATGCAGACCATGCATCCATGGGGCTTACCTGGGCCCTGGGGGTGTTTAACGGGGACGGACGTGACGGCTCCGAGGGTACCAGTGAAGAGGATGACCCGGAGCTTGCCGGACGAGTGACCCTTCAGCCCTTTGCCGGCATGGGTGAGGGGCTTTTGCGGGGCCTTATGGTGGGAGCAAGTGGCACCTGGGCCTCCATCGATACCCAGAATATCGATCTGTCGGTGAAGAGCACCGGCATGTTCGGCACCTCACGAAATCTTTACACCTTGAGTCACAACACCAAGTTTGGCGTGGTTCAGGATGTAAAGGACCGCCTTCGAGTCGGTGCGGAAGCAGCCTGGGCCTTGGGGCCTGCTCTTATTTCCGGAGAGTATGCCCGCATGGCGTACAGGGACATGGTCCCGGTGGGCGGTGCCCGCTCCGATGCCGTGCTGTCGAGTTGGTATGCCCAGGCGGCCTGGAGTCTCACAGGGGAGCATTTTGCGGTGGCCGGGGGGCGCCTGAAGCCGGTCACGCCGGAGCGGTACTTCAACCCTGAGGAGGGGACCTGGGGGGCCATGGTCCTTGCCGCCCGGTACAATCGGTTCAACGGAGACGAGACGTGGATCAACCCCTCAGCCCATGTTTCGGTGGAAGAGGCGGATCAGGTGAGTCTTGCCCTGTCGTGGTTCCCCTTTCCCATGGTGAGGGCCACGCTGGATCTCAGCCGAACCGAGCTGTCAGATGATATACGCGTGAACGTTCAGCCAGACGGGACGGTGGATTATATTGATGAAGAGAATGTTGTGACGTTTCGAGTAAGCATGGATTTCTAAACGGAGATGGAGGAGATGATGAGAAAACGAATGCTGGTGTGGGGGTGCGCGGTGTTGATGCTGACGGCCTCAAATGCGGCCTGGGGGGCCTACCATCATGAAGGCGAACGGGACGCCGCGAAGTTTTTGGACGTGTACCCGGAGATGAAGGGAACCAAGCTGGATCACTGCGCCCTGTGCCACAGCGGTGGTGAGATTGTAAAAAGAGGGAAGACCATCGAGCTGGGGAGCTGCCAGTGGTGCCATGAACACTGGGGGTACCATGGAGAAGGGGGCGCGACGGCCCTGGCCGAGACCCTGAACAACTACGGGACGGCCTACAAAGATGCTGACCGCAATGTGGCTGCAATTGAGACCATCAAGCCCCTTGATTCCGATGGAGACGGGGTCTCAAACCACGATGAGATTACCCAAGGGGTCTTTCCAGGCAACGAGAAGGATAAGCCGGGTCTTAAGGCCGCTCCGTATCGGATTTATACACGGGCGCAGTTGGAAGCCATGGGGGCTCACACCCAGTTTCTTCTCATGAACACCAGCCGGTCGGGCGATTTTTATGCCGAGTACACCGGGGTGCCCATGGAAGACCTCCTCAAGGACGCCGGCGTGTTAAGTTCTGCGGATTCCGCCATTGTCTTCGCACCGGACGGGTGGTCCCAGCACCATCCCATCGACTACCTGGATGACTCCTTCAATACCAACTATCATTTGAGTGGACGTGCGGCAGGTGGGGTTCATCAGTATCCTGAAGCAACTTATCAGTACAATATTCAGGCTGACAAAACCCAGACCCCAAGTGTCGGTTGGTGTGACTACAGCGCGCCTTCCTGTGTGGGGCGGAACCATGGTGATACCATCGTCGTGGATGGCGGGCTTAAGGCGATTCTGGCCTACAAACGCGAGGGCGTGTATTTGACCCCGGGGGTCCTCAACAGTGACAACAAGCTGGACGGAGAAGGCCCCTTCAGGCTTGTGGTACCCCAAAAAGCGGATGGGCCTCCGGACCAGTCGAGCAAGTCGGATGCTCAGGGTGTGCATTGGCCTTACAACGAGGACGGTGTGGATCACAACGCCGGAGCCTGCACGCGAAGCACCACCATTATCAAGGTTGAACCCCTTCCCGACGGTATCACGGACATAGATATCCTTGAAGCCGGCTGGGACTATGTGGATCAGAACAAGATCATTGTCTACGGGGCCATTGACGACACCGACACCAACCTCAACGGTATTTTGGACAGCGAGGAGAAGGCTGGTGGGCAAGGCGACATGGACGGTGACGGTACCCCGGACTATCGAGATGAGGACACGGCTGTTTATCGCCACGCAAAGGGCGATGCTGTGGTGAAGATGAACACAAGCCGGGGGGCGTTAAAGCAGGTCACGCCCTTAAGTGATGATGACCCCGGGTTGCCCACCACCGGCAAACCCACCAAAGGATTTCCCTATGGGCTGGCCGATTTTCATGTGACCGGTCTTGCCGCCGGGGCTTCAGTGACCCTCACCATCGAGTATCCCGAAGCTCTGCCGTCGGATGCGACCTTCTATAAAGTGGTTGGGGGAACCTGGAAGGAGACCCCGTTTAAGGCTCTATCCGGGGGGCGAAGCATTGAGGTAACCCTGACGGACGGGGACCTGGCCACCGACGCTGACGGTGAGGTGAACGGTGAGATTCGCGACCCTGGCGGGATCGCTACGGCGAGCACGGGAACAGATGATGACTCCGGGTCCAGCTCCTGTTTTATTCAGTCCTTGAGGTTCTGAGTCCACAGCACCGAAGAGGTAACTATTCATCTTGGCCTCCGGCGGCCCTGCCGGGGGCTAAACTTTTAAAAAGTTTAACAAACAGATCTTAAAAATGGTCTTTGAATGAATTCTGCTTTAAATGCGGATGTGATTTGACCCGAGGAACGAGGGGCAAAGCGCGTCCGCAACCTGCTTTCAAGGTGGCACACCTTGCCGCCGGAGGCAGCTTTTTGGCAGCTGAATAGTTACACCCGAATTTAATAAAGTGGGTTTTGCCAAACAGGTCTTGAAATAGTTTTCACATGAACCCTGAGGTAAATGCGGATGTGATTTGACCCGAGGAACGAGGGGCAAAGAGCATCCGCAACCTGCTTTCGAGGTGGCACACCTCGCCGCCGGAGGCTTGCCTTTTGTCCGAACTGTAACATGTTAGTGAACAGTTGCCCTACGCATTGAAAGAGAAGCCGCTATCTCTGTTGATGAATTAATATTGATCAATTGATGGATTGATATTATATAATGATAACGGTTTCTTCGATGGGCGTTTTTGCAGTGGGGAACACCCTGCCAGGTTTTCTTGCAATCCTTAAATGTGAATCTTTCCGACCATGATGAACGAGCGACGTCAACATCCCAGGTACAGCGCCCGAAACGGGACTTATGTTTCCATGCTGCCGGCATCGACATGCATGGGGCAGTTGCTGGATGTGAGCGTCGGGGGGCTTGTGTTTCGGTATATTCAGCATGAACGTGAGGGGCGAAAACGGGAAGAGACCCACGTGTTCATTGGGGATGACTCTGTCTACCTTGACCGAATTCCTTCCACCATCATCGAGGATATTCCTGTCATTGAGGGGGCCTCTTTTGATATCCATGGACTCAGTCGGCGTTCCGCAACGCGCATGCGTCAGCGCAGGGTTCGCTTCGACGGGTTGACACCGGATCAGAAGGCTCAACTGGAGTACTTTCTTCGATACCGCACCGAGGGGCGCGCCTGAGCCCTTGCCGGTCATCAACCCAACTGGTACAATTACAACAAAAACGGTTGATTTACTTGTCCTGAGGCAGGTATGTGGCCTTTCCTCTTCCATGTTCTTCCACCTTACTCTCCTGCGCTTCTGCCGTCAGCCGTTCCGTCCTTTTGTGATCTTGACTCAGACGTTCTATCGAAGACCAACGCAACCCTGATTCATTATGCGAGGAGGAGCTCATGCCCGTACGCAAGATCTTTATTGCCGGTGCAGGAAACGTCGGTTCTGCCAGCGCGGCCTTTATGGCAATGAAACAACTGGGAAATATTTATCTCTACGATATCCTTGAGGACTTTTCCATCGGCCAGGCCATGGATATCAACCAGTCACTTCCTTATTGGAATTCCGACTCCCGCGTGACGGGGTGCCGGTCACTCGATGAAATGGAAGGGGCGGACGTGGTGGTGATTACAGCCGGGGGCAAGAGAACGGAGGGCATGACGCGCCTTGATCTCCTCTACCAGAACCTCGACATCATGTACGATATCGGGGAGAAGGTGATGGAACTGGCTCCCGGAGCTTTTGTCCATGTGACGAGCAATCCGGTGGATGTTCTGACGTGGGCCTTGAAAGAGCGGTGGCCGGATATGAACATCACAGGGCTTGGTTGCGCACTGGATGCGATGCGGTTTCGTTTTTTTCTGGCCGAGCATCTCAATGTCTCCCGGGAGGCCGTAAACTGCACCGTTATCGGTACCCATGATGACAACATGGTGCCCCTGGTGGACCGTGCAGATGTCGGGGGCATTCCCTTAAGGCAGCATCTGACGGACATCGATGCAGAGCGCCTGGTAACCCTTGTAAAGCACGGAGGCGGAGACATCGTGAAACGCCTTAAGACCAGAAGCGGTTTTTTTGCAGCGGCCACCAAGGTGACACAGATCATTGAATCCCACCTTTACAACAAGCAGCATATTTTTCCCGTGAGCGTTATGGCGAACGGTGAATACGGGTACCATGACATGGCTCTCTCGCTCCCCACCGCCATTGGAGAACGCGGTGTGCACGAGATCTTCGAATTTGACCTAAGTGATCATGAAAGGTCTATGGTGGACGTGTGCGCTGATTCCATGAAAAAGGTGATTTCCGAAATACGAGCCAGGACATAACGAGGTGAGCCATCTCGAGTGGGTACCCTTTGTTGCATTGGGTGTTCGCCATTGTTGACGGCGGCATTGGCCCTTCCTGGCAACAATTTGCCGCCACGTTTTTACCAATGATTATCGGGTAAAGGTGTGGCGGCATTTATTTCACCTCTGTTATCGCAAACGTGGGGCCCAGGGGACCATCCCCTGGCTGCCGGAGGCACCTTTTTTTGCTGTCCAAAAGAGCTGGGCTGGTATAGGAAGCGTATGAATCTTACGCTTCCAAAAGGAGACGCGCCACCCATGAACCCCGGCCTATATATCCATGTGCCTTTTTGTCTTCGAAAATGCCCGTACTGCGACTTTTATTCTGAGTCGGACCTTACGCTTAAGGGCGCTTACCTTGAGGCGCTGACGCGGGAGATGGACTTGGTGTCCGAGACCCTGCCGGTCCCGGGAGAGTTCGATACGGTCTACTTCGGGGGCGGTACCCCCTCGCTTTTGGACCCTGACGAGGTAGAAGGGGTCTTGGAGGCAGCCCGGAGCAGGTTTTCAATCGCCCGGGAAGCTGAGGTGACCCTTGAGGTGAATCCGGGGACGGTGACGGCTGAGAAGCTGTCCGGTCTACGGCAGTCAGGTGTGAACCGCCTGAACATCGGGGTGCAGTCCCTTGATGATAACACCTTAAAATTTCTTGGGCGACTTCACAATGCTGAGCAGGCGCGTGGCATCCTGGAGGCCGCAAGGTCCTGCGGGTTTACGAACATCGGTGCCGATCTTATTTATGGGGTGCCGGGGCAGGGCAAGGACGAGGTGTTGTCCGATGTGGCGGGGCTGCTCTCCTATGCACCGGAGCACCTCTCTTGTTACATGCTGACTCTGGAGGAGGGAACCCCCCTGTATGCACGCCACGGGAGGAAGGTGTTCTCCATGCCGGACGATACGATGCAAGGGGCGCTTTTTGAAACGGTCTCCGATGCCCTTACGCAAGGTGGCTACCTCCACTATGAGGTGTCCAACTTCGCACGGACGCAAGAACATGTCTCCCGCCACAACACCAAGTACTGGGAAATGGTGACCACCGCAGGTTTGGGACCGTCGGCCCATGGTTTTGACCTTAAGGGGCTTTTCAGGTGGTGGAATGTGGCCCACCTCGGGGAGTGGATTGATTGCCTGAAAAAGGGGGAACGCCCCATTGAGGGGACGGAAACCCTTGGCCGGGAGGAGCTCATGACCGAAGCCCTCTACCTTGGGTTGAGGCGTATGGAAGGCGTCAACCTTGCCGCTTTTTCCCGGCGCTTCTCCGTGGATCTTGCCAAGGTTCTTAGGCCTTACCTTGCGGGATTCGAAGAGGAGGGGTTGATGGTCGTGGACGCAGGGTCAATCCGCCTGACCCGCAAAGGCTTTGCCGTGGCCGATGGGGTTGTGCTGCGCCTGTTGCAGAACCTCTAAGGCCCCCCCCCTTTGCAACCAAGCCTCCGGCGGCGAGGTGTGCCACCTCGAAAGCTGGTTCGCGAATGCTCCGAGCCCTCGTTCCTCGGGTGCGTCACATTCGCTGACGGGCTGCGCCCGTTGTATATGATAGCTGTGGGAAGCGTTATTGCCAGATTTTTGAATGAGAAAAGCCCGTCATTTCTACAATGAAATGACGGGCTTTTTTGTTTGCCTCGATCGTCAGCTTGCGGCACAGGCCCTTTAGCCTTTAGCCTTTAGCCTTTAGCCTTTAGCCTTTAGCCTTCTATGTACTCATTGTCTTGATGACGAACTGAATGTAGGCCCGTGCGTGGCTGATAAACGCGGCCATATTGGCTCTGTGGTTGGCAAAGAACCCGCTGTAGTCGCTCTCCTGAACAAAGAGCGGGTCGAGCTCGGTGGCGTTTTGAAGCATCATTACCGCATGATGGAGATCGGTGGTGGCGCCTCGTGAGTCCAGAACCGGTGCGAAGTCTACCATAACGGCTTCAAGGATTGTGGCCATGGCGGTGGAGACCCCCTGGGCATAATAAAAGTAATCGTCCGCTTTAAAGGTGCTGACTCGGGAACCGCTGTATTCGTGGGTTTTGACCAGGTCGTCGTCGCAGTCCCCCAGGAGGTCTTCATAGCTCTTGAGCAGGGGGATCAGGTTGTCCGCCCGAGAGTGGAAGGTGCCCTTGTTACGGTTGAGGCGGGCACGGTAGTTCTCGAGCTCTTTAATGGCTTGGGCGTAGGACTTTTCCGGTGCGGGCAGCCAGTATTTTTTTGGGTCGTTGTTGAATTTTGCGCGGGCCAGGTTGAGGTTCTTGTCAAATTTGATGGTGCTGCCTGTTCTGGCGATGCGTTCCACAAGCTTTTCCGACGTACGCCGGGTCACCTCTAAGATGCCGAGCTGGTGGTTTTCCACGTTGTCGGTAAAGAAGGTGAGGACGTCATTGGGTCGCCATCCGAACCGACGGTGATGAAGCTCATAATTGATGGGTTCAATGAGGGCCGTGACAAAGGCCGTTCCGCGGACCGCATTGGGAAAGAGCTCGGCCACATCTTGTTCCACGGTGCTGTGTGAAACGTTTCCCTTTGTTGTGTTGTGGCCTTGGGTGTCCACATGGAGAGTAGACTCAGGGTCGGCTTGTGCGGGCGCCTTGTGTGTGGTTGCCGTTTCTGTGGCGTGGGGGGGCGCAGGTGCCCCCTGTGTTGTGTTCACCGGCGATTCTTGGGCCACGGCGTGGGTCGTTGCAGGTACGCTATGGCTTTCTGTCTCTTTGGGCGTCTCTGCGTGGGCTGTTTTCGACGTGCCGAGGACTTTCTCAATCACGGTGTCGGCTTTTTTGAGAGCAGGATGGTTCTCCACGGCCTGATGGTAGGGAGAAGGCTCACTTTCGCTGCCGGTAAAGTAATGAAATAATTTGGACCCACCCCAGAGCACAACGAGGGTGGCGATAACGGCCAGGCCGACGCGTGAAAAGATGTATACCTTGAAATCTTTGTTCATTTTTTTGTTGCTGGCCTCACTCATACTTTCTCCTTCTCTCCCGTACGTTCGACGACCACTGGTTTATGGTTTATCTAGAAGCAAGGCAATAGTATGCACATTTTTCAGGAAGAAGTCAAAACAGCAGAGTAGCGAATAAGGACAAGCGGCAAGGGGAGAGGGTGGGGTATGATGCTAAACTCCCTGGAAATTCGTGTGTGTGAACTTCCAGGGAGCAGTTGCGTGAAGGAGGTGTCAGCTACGGCCCCTCAACTGGCGAGTGTCTCCCACCCGAATGGTGAGATTCATGCCGTCATAGTACTCAAGAAGAGGAATCAGGTATTTCCGGGAGACGCCACCGGTCATCTCTTTGAAGTCGGCGGTGGTCATTTCGGTGTTCGATTCAAAAAAGGACAAAATGCGGGACTTCAATCCCTCAAGGGCTGACTGGTCAAAGTAAAGATCCTCTTTGACCTTCATCAGGGTTCCATCCTTGACAAGGAGAAGGAGCACGTCTTTGGCCTTGGAGACGGGTACTTCAAGTGTCTCGCACAAAGCCTTGAAGTAAGGGGGGGTCAGGGCTGTTTCGCCGTAAGCTTTGATGATGTCTTTCTTCAGCTGTTCCTGATCCACCTGGAGTTCCACGGTATGGGTGGCAAGCTTCACCGTGTCCGATGTGAGGAGCACCGCGTTTTCACCCACAAGGTGATTGAGTGTGAGGGTAAAGACCCTGCTCCCTAAGATTTCGGGGAACTTGGATTTCAACTCCTCCTTTGACATTCCCTCCTTCAGTGGGTTTGTCTTGTGGTACTCGGCCAGGTACTCTTTGGCAATTTCAGTGAGGCGGGTGAAGGTGTCCCCATGGATCAGGGTGCGTGTCTCTTTGTCCGTCTGAATGACCACCCGCTTGGAGAGAAGGCCGGAGAGAGCTCCGGTGAGTTGCTTTTCACTGCAGTTGGTCATGAGCTTCAGGTCGGAAAAGGGAAGGCCTGCGTAGCCTGATTGGGTGACGTGAAAGGAGATGATTTCGGGAAGCTCATTCTCCATAAGCCCGGCAAGTCCGGTGACCACATCTTCCCGAAAACGTTTGTGTTTGGGAGGGATGGGGTTCAGGATGCGCCCTCCACCGATGGTGCGCACAGGTGAGTAGCTCCTGATGACATACCGGTCGTCTTTGATGCAGCTGACGGGTTCTTCCAGGCGCAGCTGTACGGCAGCTGTGTCACCGGCATCAAGGGATTCGCGGTCCAGGAGGATCAGGTAACCCAGGACCTCGCTGGTGCCGGTGTGCAGGCGGATACGGGTGCGGTTCTTCAAGGGTTTTTTGGCGCTGGGCAGGTAGAGGAACTCCACATCCACCAGGTAGCTGGGCTTGATGTCACCCGGAGTAGAGACGACCTCGCCGCGCTCGATGGCACTTTTTTCAAGGCCCTGGAAGTTGATGGCCGTTCGCATGCCCGAAGCGGCGGTTTCCACGCTGTCGCTGTGTACCTGGATGCCCCTGACCTTGGATTCCACGCCCGATGGGTAAATGGTGACGGCGTCACCCACGGAGATGCTACCCGAGACCACCGTGCCGGTGATAACGGTACCGAACCCTTTCATGCTGAAGACCCGGTCCACGGGCAGTCGGAAAAGAGACGCGGTGCGCCGTTGGGGAACGCTGGCAGCCAGTTCAGCAAGGGCACTTTTGAGTGCGTCCATTCCCTGGCCTGTGGCGGAGGAGACGGGTATCATCGGAGCCCCTTCTAAAAAGGTGCCTTCGAGAAAACCACTGATGTCCTCTTGAACCAGCTCCAGCCACTCATCGTCCACTAAGTCTGTTTTGGTGAGAACCACAACACCATGGGAGATGCCCAGAAGGGAACAGATCTCCATGTGCTCCCGGGTTTGGGGCATCACCCCTTCATCTGCAGCGATGACCATGGCCACCATGTCGATGCCTGTCGCCCCTGCCACCATGTTTTTAACGAATTTCTCATGGCCGGGGACATCCACGATACCCACATGATGCCCGTTTGGCAGTGTCATGGAGGCGAATCCCAGTTCAATGGTGATGCCGCGGGTCTTCTCTTCTTTCAGTCGATCCGTTTCAATGCCGGTCAGACTTCTGATGAGGCTGGTTTTTCCGTGGTCAATGTGGCCGGCCGTGCCGAGTATGATCTGTTTCAACGACCCTTTGCTCCTCTTTATCGCTGGCATATAAAAGCTGGATTGGACCGGTCAGGGGTGCAGCAGGGGCATATGGTGTGCTCTGCTGCTGCATTGTCCGGAGTGCGGCTTTTTACATGCGCATCTATTTGGATTTTCTGTGACGCCAGTATGCGGAAAAGTAGGCCAGGGCAAGCAGAAGCAGGCCCAATCCCACGGCAAAGACGAATCCCTGGTCCGGATAAAAGAGACGCATGAGAAGCGTTCCGCAGGCAAATGAGAGAACCGCACGTATCATAAAGATGGTCACACGTTCCATATGGGGGCACCTCAAGGCGATGGTTCGCCATCTGGTTTTATCTGTTTGGGTGTATAAACGCATGCCGGGCATGCTTGGTATCTGTGCGCACGCGCACGATCAATACCTATTATAGTTGGCTGGTAAGGGTCAATAGGCAATCTCCTGATTAAAGAGAGGGCATGGGGTGTTGTTTGGTTGGTGAAAGCGGCTGGGGTCCAAGGAGAGGGCTCACCCTTTTTCAGGGGTCCGGAGCTCTCGAAGCTGCCTGTAAATCACAGAAAGTAGGGGGTGGCCCTTCTGGGGTGTGGTTTCCCTTTGTCGTATCGATGCACAAATTCAGCGCCTTATTCTTTTGATGCAACGCCGGGCCGCTTTTTTTTTGTTTCATATTGAAAAAGGCTTGTAATGGTTAAGGGCATCGGGTATAAGTCTCTTGTTTTTGTGGTGGGCGTAGCTCAGTTGGTAGAGCCCCGGATTGTGATTCCGGCTGTCGCGGGTTCAAGCCCCGTCGCTCACCCCATTTACACATTGCGCCCGTAGCTCAGCTGGATAGAGCGCCGGACTTCGAATCCGTAGGTCGCAGGTTCGAATCCTGCCGGGCGCGCCATTTTGGGAAATTAAAGCCTCAGGGTTTTTATCCTGGGGCTTTTTGTGTCTTCCACTGATAGAGCGAACCCCTTCTTTTGGTAAGAAAGGGCCGACCTCTTAAGAGACGGTGGGTGACCATATATGATAATAAATCGGGGTTATTTTTATTTCCCTTATCTATTATTTATAGAAATTGCGGCACGCTTTATTCGAAGGCATGCCCCTTGTTTCGCACTTAAGGGAAATACTAATTTGTCAGATGATTACACCTGTGTGACAATTACCTCAAGTTTGGAACATTTAAACTTTATTTTAGGAGATTGTCACAATGGCTAACGGTATCGTAAAATGGTTCAATGAGTCTAAAGGTTTTGGTTTTATCGAGCAGGAAAACGGAGCAGATCTCTTCGTTCACCACTCAAGCATCAATGGCACCGGTTTCAAAACCCTCCAGGAAGGCGACCGAGTTACCTTTGACGTTGAGCAGGGCCAGAAAGGTCCCGCAGCAGCCAACGTAACTGTAGTTTAGTTATAGATTATACAGCTTTGATTCTGACGGGCCTTTTTGAGGTGCGGCGGTATTAAAGTCTTATATAGTTTAGAGAAAAGCCCCTTTGAATTAATTCAAAGGGGCTTTTTTTGTTTGTGTGGGCAGTGGCATCATTCACGCGTCTTTCTAAAACTTCCCTTATACGGGTTTAGGGGTGTGGCTTTCTGTTTACGGTGGATGGTATTGCGGGAAGGTGCTGCCGAGGTGAACTTCATTTCACGACAGTGTGAAACCAAGGGAATAAACGGGTTGTGAAATGAATGTTGATACAGGTTGAGTGTGTTGGAAGTATGCCTTTGAATATGTCGCATTCAAATTATTATGTAGTAATGTGAAGTAAATCCAGTACGCATGAGAGTCTTATATATTTTTTTCGTGTATGTAGTACCGGCAAGAATAACGATAATGTTGCGTGTCAATATGAATGGCTAATTCGACCTGATAATGTCGAGTTGATCGATTTTCGTCAATAGCGTTTTGTAACTTACTTTTAGTATTTTTGAAGCGTGTGTTCTATTCCAATTGGTGATGTTCAGGACTTGCGAAATGACCTCTTTTTCAACAATATTTGTTGCATTTCTCTTGATTTGCTTGAGAGAAAAAGTAGTCATGTTATCTGGGTAGCTGTTGACAATTTCTTGTAGCTCATCCATTAGCTGTCCATATATTGGGGTCGCAGTATCAGTCGTATTTTTTTTGTGGTTGATTTTTTCGTATAGAATTTCATCGAGGGTCTCTTCATCACAACCTATGAGAAGGATTCTTTGAAGTGCACTGATGAGCTGCCTTACATTGCCTGGCCAGGAAAAACGACAAAGCTTGTTAAAGGTTTCAGGGTCCAGGGGTGTTATCTTTCGTTCGGTATATTTGTCTTGGTAGACCTGCGTATAGTGCCTGATCAATTCGGGTATATCCTCGGGGCGCTCACGCAAGGGGGGAATGTTGATTCGAACCATATTAAGGCGGTAGTAGAGGTCTTCCCGGAACTCTTTCTCCTCGATTTTAAGCTTTAAATTGTGGTTGGTGGCTGAGATTACCCAGGTGTTAGATTTTATGTTGTTTTCAGAGCCAAGTCGGTTGTATTCACCGCTTTGAAGGACGTGTAGGAGTTTTGCTTGAAGATGAAACGTCATGTCCCCGATTTCATCAAGGAAGAGAACCCCACCATCTGCAAGTTCAAACTTGCCCTTTCGTTTTTTGTTTGCACCTGTAAAGGCTCCCTGCTCAACGCCAAAAAGTTCGCTTTCAAGTAGGGTGTCAGGAATCGCTGCGCAGTTGACTTTGATGAATTGTTTCTTTCTCCGAAGGGATTTTTCATGCAATGCGCGGGCGACGACCTCTTTACCTACCCCTGTTTCGCCTGTTATGAGAATGTTGAGCGAAGGGTCGATGGAAACTAAATCTATAATTTCACGGATTTTCTGAATATTTTGGCTTACACCAACTAAACTGGTATGCATGATATTGCCTTACTGAAATTAATAATGGTGAATGAAAAATCTCAAATTGGCGATTTAAAATGGGGGGAAGCGATTTGAACCCTGGGTCATCGTAATAGCAAGGCGTTGTCTTGGGGTGCTTTTATCGATCAGTTAGCAGAGAAAAGGGGGATACGGAATCTTAGTTTGGCTATCGGCTTGGTTTGGCTTTTGAGTTTTTTTTTCATCCTGTTACGGTGGTAAAGATGTATACAGGTTTTGTGTCGGTATATTTAAATAATGCCAATGCTGCCAGTATTCTTGTCAAGAATTAGGCATATTCGATTCTCCTGAGAAACTAAATTGAATGTTATGTAAGTGATAAATTCGTATTGATATAATTGTTATGATAGATTAAGATCTTGTCAATATCAAGTCATAAAAAATGATACTTCTGTTATAGTTCTGAGGCTTAGTTTCTTTGTAGTCGTTTGTATTGGAACGGTTTTATTTGACTATAAGATTTATTGTAGGTGAATGTTATGTTCGATTTAAGTGGTGTCTTTCTTATTGCGAAACCTGAATGTGAGGTGAAATGGAAAGAGACAATTTTACTAAATTTGACTTGGAATATTACTTAGGGATCGTCTTTAAATGGTATTTAGTTGTTTTGATACCATTCATTGTCGCCATAGGTTTTGGGATCTATTTTGTCGTTTTTTCACAGAGATACTATGAGTCCAGGACCGTTATTCTCGTCCAACCTCAGAAGCTTCCCACTGATGTTGTGCGAAATGTCGTAGCAGAAGATATCAATACCCGAGTCAGCACGCTTTCCCAGAGAATCCAAAGTCGTACCAATCTTGAAAAAATAATCAAAGAATTCAATCTGTTTTCCGATGATAAGTCAGGCGAAATGTACATGGAGGATAAGGTCGATATTCTTCGTAAGCGTATATCGGTCAAAATGACAAACGATCGCAATCGCAATGCGGATTCATTTGCTGTGACATACAGGGGGACGGATCCACTTCGCGTGATGAAAATCACCCAGTCCCTGGCCTCCTATATCATAGATGAAAACCTGAAGCTCAGAGAGACCCAGGTTCTTGGGACCAATTCATTTTTAGAGGATGAGTTGGAGGCCATGAGAAAAAAATTAGTGGCAACTGAATTGAGCCTGAAAGAGTACAGAGAACGATATATGGGTGGTTTGCCGGAGCAACTAAACAGTAACCTTCGAATTCTGGAGTCACTCAATGAGAGCTTGGCTCATGTCAGGGATCAGGTACGGTCATCAAAATTCAGGTTGGATAGTTTTCTCCAACAGCAGAAACGGGCAATCGTTGCCGGAGGAGATCCCGAGATTGCATCCGGTGATATACATTTTGAGCTTGAACGTTTGCGGTCAGAGTTGGGGCTCAGGTTGAAACGGTATACGAAATATCACCCCGATGTACTTCAGCTTCAAGCTATGATTGAGCAGTTGGAGCAGCAGAGAGTTCAGGGACGGGGCATGGAAACGCCAGCCGGTCAAAGGGGAAATACCGAGTATGACCACCAGCTGCTTGATATTCAGTCTGAAATTGAACTGAACGAAAAAGAACAGCAAAAGTTAATGACTCAAATCGCAGTTTATAAAAAAAGGGTCGAGGATACGCCGAAAAGAGAGCAGGAGCTGCTCTCCCTGCAAAGGGATTATGACAACATCAGGGAAGCCTATCACTCCTTACTCGGCAGACAGCTTGAGTCTCAAATTGCTGTTAACATGGAGAGAAAGCAAAAAGGTGAACAGTTTCGAATCATCGATCCTGCCAGAGTCTCACAAAAACCGGTGCAGCCTAATATTAAGAAAATAGTGCCCTTTGTTTTGGCTGTGGGGCTGGTGATCGGTTGCGGTTTTGTTGCTCTTCTTGAGTTTATGCTGCAAACGTTCAGAGGGCCCAAGGCTGTGGAGAGTTTTACTTCTCTACCTGTTATAGCTTCCATTCCAACCCAACCGCAACTGTCAGGTGGTATGATGAAGGTTGTTTTTGGACGAATCATACCTATCACGGGTGGGGTGACGACGATGGCTTTGTTAGGTGTGCTTTTGGGGCTTGCGTATATCATGGGGTGATTAAATGGGGCATTTTTCAAAAGCATTAGAACAAATGGAATCAGAACGTGGGTCAATAACGGGTGCAGACGCTCGTCATGAAGCAATACCCGTTGCTCCATGTAATCAAGTAAACGGGTCGGCAACGGCCCAGAATACTGAGCTGAATAGAGACCGGCTTGTTGTTCTTTCCGCTCCTTGGAGTTATAGCTCAGAACAATTTCGTTCCATTAAAACGTCTATTCTCTATCCTGAAAATGGGCGTGATATTCGCACAATTCTTGTAACAAGTGCTGTTCCGGGAGAGGGCAAGTCCTTTGTCGCCTCGAATATTGCTGCTGCCATTGCCGGCAGTATGGATAACTCAGTTCTTGTGGTCGACAGCGATTTGAGGCGTCCAACCATTTCGGATATATTCGCTCTGCCCAAACAGGCTCCCGGGCTCGATCTCTATTTGAATAATAAATGTCCACTTGAACAGGTGATCTATCGAACCCAGATCGAAAAACTATCTGTTATTCCTGCTGGGAATATCGTTGATAACCCGTCGGATCTGATTACATCCTCCACCATGACCCAAATGCTTTCAGACGTTCGTTCACGCTATTCTGATCGCTATGTCATCATTGATTCCCCCCCCCCTCTGTTTGCTCCTGAAACGATAGCCGTTTCAAAGCATGTGGACGGCATTATCATTGTCATTCGAAATGATAAAACATTAAAGAAATCTGTTTCAGATATGCTGGATAAGCTGGATAGATCAAAGGTAATTGGCGTTGTCCTGAACAGGCACAACCCCGCCTTAAAGAAGGATCGAGGCTACAGATCTTACTACGCATACGGGAAACAGCTCAAGAAGCATAAGTAATCATTAGTGTCGGTTCTTACTTTACCCGACGATGAATTGCTGTGCCCCATATAGAAATCTCGGATACCCTCAGAATACTTGAGCTATACTTATTTTTAACGATTGTTCGACTGAAAAGGTAATGTGGAATTGTTATGATAATTCTTTTTAGAAACTATTATACAATTCGCAATTCGTTTTTGATTATCTTGGAAAGCTTAATTCTGTATTTCAGTATTATTCTTTCGTCACATTTTTTGTTAAAGGGGGTCTGGAAAGAAGGATATCCCACTCTTCATACGAAGGCGGTATGCATTGTTCTCGTATGTGTGTTGTGCCTCTACTGCAATAATGCATACAGTATCAAGGATACACGTGGCTATACGGATTTGACCATCAAGTTGTTTCAATCCTTTGGCTCGGCTCTGATTTTTTTGTCTCTTTTTTATCTGGGGTTCAGTGAAGCAATTATCAGTACGGGTTTCTTTTTTGTGTACATTCCTGTTGTGATAGCGCTTTTGTCCATATGGCGTTTTATTTATGTTTTTATTCTGACATCAGGCGTGTTTAATCAGAATATTTTCGTTCTTGGTGACAGCAGTCTGTCCATTGATATCTGTCGCGAAATAGAGAAGGAAATTGATTGCGGGTATTGTGTTAAAGGCATTCTTTCAGAGAAAAACTTAGATGAGATAAAGTCGGTAAAAGCGAAATATATTGGCGGGTATTCAAATATAGCCCAAACAGCAACAGCTTATGGCGTTAAGCGGATTGTTGTTGCTTTGACTGAGAAACGAGGCAATTTCCCTGTGGATGAGCTTCTTATGTGTCGTGTTAACGGCATTGATGTGATTGAAGGGCATACCTTTTATGAGATGTTAACCGGTAAATTTTTGGTTTCGTCCATCAACCCTTCCTGGTTAATTTTTTCTAATGGATTCAGGAAAAGCAAGGTACGGAATATCTTCAAACGCATTGAAGATATTTTTGCTTCCCTGGTTCTTCTTGCGATATTTTCTCCGGTCATCCTGACCTTTGCCATTTTGATCAAGCTTGATTCTAAAGGTCCTGTATTTTTTTGTCAGGAGAGGCTGGGGCTTCACCACCGGGGTTACAAACTCTATAAATTCAGGTCCATGGTTGTCGATGCGGAAAAGGATACTGGCCCCGTGTGGGCGAAAAAAAATGATACAAGGGTTACACGCATCGGTGTGTTTATCAGAAAGTGGCGAATTGACGAGCTGCCTCAGCTTTTTAACGTCTTAAAGGGGGATATGAGTTTGGTAGGTCCCCGGCCGGAAAGGGCTCATTTTGTCAGGCAGCTTGAGGCTGCACTTCCTTATTATGCAGAACGGTTTGCTGTGAGGCCAGGGGTGACAGGATGGGCTCAGGTTCGGCATGGGTATGGAGATTCTGTCGACGCTGCCATGGAAAAGCTCAACTATGATCTTTTTTATATTAAAAATATGTCAATTTTTTTGGATATTGTTATTGCCTTTCGAACCGTCAGAACAGTTCTTTTTGGTGTTGGTGCCCGATAGTCTTTAGCCAGCAACTCTCTACATGCAAATCATATTTAAATTTGGGGTTATGTTAACAAGGGGGCGGAGCTATGTCTTATTGTAGGCCTTTATCGCTAATTATGGCTGTGTTTTTGACGTTGTTTTTCTGGGGTGCGCACGATGAATTGCACGCTAAGTTGGGTGAAATTAAAAATTCCAAAAGTTCCGATAATTATACTCTTGGCTATGGGGATGTCATTGATGTGCTGGTTTGGAAAGAAATTGACTTTACACTACAAAATTGCGTTATCCGTCTGGATGGAAAAATAACCTTGCCTTTGGTGGATGATATAAGGGCTGCGGGTCGAACAACCCGTGAGTTAAAGAGCCATTTAGAGATTGTTTTACGTAAGTACATCGATAAACCGGTGGTGACGGTGATTCTAAAGGAGGCCAGAAGTCAGCGTTTCTATATACTCGGAGAGGTTATGCGTACAGGTGAATATCACCTTTCAAAGGAGTTGACAGTTCTACAAGCCTTTGCCATTGCGGGAGGGTTCACGGAGTGGGCGAAAAAAAAGGAGATCTTCGTTCTGCGCCGAAGCGAGGTGAGAGATACTATGATAAAAGTAAATTATCAAGATATCATTGCCGGTAGGGATTTTAAGGGGAACATTATTCTGCAGGCAGATGATACCATTGTGGTGCCGTGACGTTTGTGTCCGCAATATATGAATGTTATTCACTGGAATAACGATAAGTACGCCCGCCTTTATGATCGGTATCTAACATCTTCTGGCCTGGAAGTTCATCCGTCATCATGCTCATAACTAAAAAACAGATCTGCATATTATATTTCGTTTTTATTGTCATCCTTTGTGTCAGTGGTGGTTTTTGTCCCTCCGCTTTTGCTGATGTACGTTTGGGCGTGAAATCTGAGGTCGAGTACAATGACAACCTGTTTTTAGACGAGTCTGATAAAATATCAGATGTAATGTACCGGGTTGCTCCCTGGATCGACATGATGAAGACGTGGTCACGGGCTAAAACGGAATTGAAATATCACCCCCGGTACACATGGTACGATAAGAATCCAACGTATGATTTTGCTGGGCACAACGTTCAGTTGAATATGTATGGTAAGCCTCGCAGGGACGTGGATTTTTCATTTGAAAATCTTTTTAATCGAAGTGAGGAGAGCGCCCTGGATCGTCAAGCGCTTCAGGGGGCCACCCGGCTTCCTTACTCAAATTACCGTTCAACGCTTCTTGGTTCCTGGACAGCAGGCAGAGATGAGTTATTAGGCTTTAGTCTTACCGGCGAAAGGCTTGACTACGATAGCGACAGTACATCTCAGGACAGCAGCGAAGCTGGTGCCCGCATAAATGCGCGCAAACGGGTTGGTGACCACGGGTTTTTGACCATTGATGCCGGGTACGCAGAGGGCTGGTATGACGATTCGACATCCTACCAGTTAATCAATGGAACCCTTGGCTCGGAGTATGCTTTTAATTCAAAAAAACGCTTGTTCGTGAGGCTTCGAGGGTCGGAATACACCGGAGACGCCCGAACAAATTATTCGACGTGGAACCCCCTGATAGGGATCGTCAGGATGTTCCCCAGCGGGCAATACGATATTGGTGCAGGGGTCCTTGTTCGTTCCGAAGAGGGGGAAGAAACCACATATGAACCCTCTATTGTCGGGAATGCCGACGTTACAAAGATATGGCGCAGGGGGGAAGTAACTTTCTCTGCGTCAGCCGGTCACGAAGAACAGTATGTTGATTTCGACAATCCGGGTTTTGATACTTTTGTTTCCGGGATGGTATCAGGGTGGTATGGGATCGCCAAGGATTGGAAGGGAGCTGGCCGTTGTGAGTTGCGTGACGATGCGTATATGGAAACCCGGCCCGGGGAGCGCGATCGAAACGATGTTTCCTTCAGGCTCAAGGTCGGGATTGAGCGCCAGCTCATAAGGCGGGCGAGCATGAACCTTGATTACTCTTACAATTCGCGTTGGTCCAATATTGATGAGTATGAGTACGAGGAGAACAGCATCATCCTGAGCCTGAATATCTATACACGATAAAGAAAAAGAGGGCTTGAAATGTTGACGCATGATACCGGACCAGAAAACAAGCTGTCAAAGGGGTTAA
Organism: Desulfolunaceae bacterium; assembly: GCA_942491485.1. Lineage (GTDB taxonomy): Bacteria > Desulfobacterota > Desulfobacteria > Desulfobacterales > Desulfolunaceae > Desulfoluna. The sequence goes on from CALOAX010000004.1 coordinate 312,800, forward strand.
ACCTGTGTGTCTTTTATTTTCCCATCGAGATAACGCCTTTTTTTGTCATGTAAGATTTCGAGGTAGTGATTTTTTATTGGAAAAAACAATAGCGCCTTTGAGGCCAGGATATCCTGGAGGACATGAATGCTGAAGGGTGAATCTGACCCCGGTGAGCAGAGAGAACCGGTATTCCTGATGACCGTCGACATAGAAGACTGGTTCCAGGTAGAAAATTTCAAGCCGTGGATATCTTATGATTCCTGGGGCCACCGTGAGTTACGTGTGGAGAAGAATACACTGGAGCTTTTGGATCTTCTGGATGGGGTGCTGGGCACCCGAAGAATCAAGGGAACATTTTTTTTATTGGGCTGGGTGGCAGAGAGACTGCCGCATTTGGTGAAGGAGATCGAAACCAGAGGCCATGAAGTGGCATCGCATGGGTACCGCCATCGAATGGTCTCGACGTGTACTGATAAGGAACTTCTGGATGATTTGATTTTCAGCAAACGGCTGCTGGAGGACATCCTTGGAAAAAAGGTGGCGGGGTACAGGGCACCCAGTTTTTCCATTGAGCCACGCTTGATAAGTGCTTTGAAAAAGGCGGGCTATGGGTATGACTCCAGCTACAATTCATTCAACGGCAATCGTCGGTATGGGACCTTGGTGGGGCAGAATCCTGTAAAAAAAGGGATTATCCGGTTCCGCAATGGGATATCCGAGCTTCCCGTAAGCAACCTCTCGCTTCGGGGGAAAACGATTCCCTGGGGGGGCGGAGGATTTTTCAGGTTGATTCCCAAAGGGGTCTATGCCCATGGGGTGAAGGGTCATATGGCTCGTGAAGGCGCATTTCTTTTCTATCTGCACCCCTGGGAAATAGATCCGAATCAGCCCCGTGTTGCTGAGGCTTCACCGGGGTTCAGGTTTAGGCATTATACGAACCTTCATGCCACTGGAACGAAGTTGAGTTACCTGTTGAACCAAATCCAAGGTGCTTCATTTCTGACATGTTCTGAGTATCTTGACAGGGCGGTTTACCAACCCGATGGATCTTAAGAACCCATCCGTACTTATGGCTGAGAGAGGTTGTAATTATGGGTAATAGGCTGGATTTAAGGTGGCTGATGGTTGCCTTCCCGGCAGATACAGGGGGCGATCACCAAGGTGTTTGCATGGAAGATAACCAGGACCGTATCACCTGGAGTGTCTTGCTCATTGTGATGCTCGCATGCAGCTTTGTCGTGGTTTTCTGGCCCACGATGACATCGTTGGTGAACGCATGGGGGAGGGGGGAAGACAATTCACATGGGTTTCTCATTGTGCCCGTCAGTATGTATCTTCTGTGGGGGAAGAGAGGCGATATCGCCCGCCTCCGTTTTCAGCCGTCATTATGGGGTATCGTGCTGATTGTCCTATCGCTGGTTTTGTATGTTGTTTCACGTCATGCCGGTATTTTGACACTGGCGCCGTTTGCCATGGTGCTGCTTTTACATGGTATTGTTATTTATCTGCTCGGGTTTCGTATATTCAACGAGTTGATTTTTCCTCTTTTGTTTCTGTTTTTGATGATTCCTGTTCCTTCCCAAATATACTCGGCAATGACAATCCCATTGCAGCTGTTGGTGACGAAGGCCAGTGTGTTTATCGTCGATTTTTTAGGGGTGGCTGTGTTGCGGGAGGGGAATGTGATCCATTTGGCCGAAAAAACATTTCAGGTGGTTCGCGCGTGCAGTGGGTTACGTTCACTGGTGGCTCTTTTGGCCCTGACTCTTATTGTTGGGTATATGACGCTGCGTACCTGTATTGGGCGAACGGTACTTGTCGCTGCGGGTTTACCTGTTGCCATTACGGTTAATATTTTAAGGGTTGTGTTGATGGTTCTGGCATTTCACTGGTTCCGTTTTGATCTGACAGACGACAGTGTCCATTCGCTGTTCGGCATGGTCATTTTTTGTATTGCCCTTTTGATTGTCACCTTTATTCAAAGGATGGTTGCTCATTGGGAAACATGTCCAGAAGCAGAATAGTGATTGTCATCGTTTTGGTACTTATCGCAGGTGCCGTGGCTCGCATGGAACGCGGTGTTGACGTGAAGACAAAAGAGGTTCCGTTGACTCGAGCCCTGGAACATCTGGGGGCTTGGGAATGCTCTGCTGTCCAACAACTGGATCAGGGGGTTGTTGCCACTCTTGATTTGGATGATTACGCATACATGAAGTACAGAAAAAACGACGATACCGTCTCGCTTTATGTCGGGTATTACTATTCGTCTTCAAAAATTGGGGCCGCCCACGATCCCATGGTTTGTTTTCCCGGTCAGGGTTGGAAAGTTTCGGATCGATCCACAGGACAGGTGGACATTCACCCGGGAGAGAGGGTCGCCTACGCCATGATGACGGCCCAGTTGGGTGAAAAGAAGTCACTGATTGTCTATTGGTTTCAGGCCCATGACACCTCAAATGCATCTACTTTCAGGCAAAAATTGGCGTTGATATGGAAGAAGGTTATCCATAACGAGGAGGACAATGCCTTTGTCAGGGTGACCATACCCGTTGAGGGGAGGCCCATGGAGCAATATCGTCAGCTCGCGAGTCTGTTTATTAAGGATTTTTATCCTGTATTTCTGTCTTATGTGGAGAGTTGATATGGTTCGTTCAAGAGAAAAGGCGGGTGGCGGATGGAGATGGTTTTAAAAGGTTATTGTCTGTTGTCTCTGCTGGTTGTTTTTTATGTGTATGCGGGCTACCCTCTGAGTGTTTTTCTTCTTTCAATGGTTGTGGGGAGGCGCATTGAAAAAGGGGAGTATTGCCCTCGTGTGACCCTGGTGTCCGCTGCATACAATGAGTCTGCCATTATAGAGAAATCAATCAAGAACAAGCTTGCTCTGGATTATCCGACGGACAAAATCGAGTATATCATCGTTTCAGATGCGTCCAGTGATGGGACAGATGATATTGTCCGGACCTACGCTGCCAGCGGTGTCACACTGATGCGGCAGGATGAGCGGATGGGGAAGACGGCTGCATTGAACCTTGCAGCAGGGAAAGCATCCGGTGAGATACTTGTTTTTGCTGATGCTAACTCCATGTTTAAGAGGGACACGCTTCGAAAACTTCTTCAGAATTTTAATGATGCTGAGGTTGGTTATGTCACAGGCAAGATGATTTATGTCAATGCCAGTGGGGCTGTTATCGGAGACGGATGCAGCGCCTACATGCGATATGAAAATGTCTTGAGGACGTATGAAACACGTCTCGGATCCATTGTGGGAGTCGATGGAGGGGTCGATGCCGTCAGACGTGAGCTCTACACTGAGATGAAGAACGATCAGTTACCTGATTTTGTGCTTCCCCTTCACGTTGTTGCTCAAGGGTATCGTGTGGTTTACGAACCATCTGCGATTCTTAAAGAGGGGGCGTTGGCGGAAACAACAGATGAGTACAGGATGCGGGTACGTGTTGCTCTCAGATCCTTTTGGGCCTTAAGGGATATGCGGCAATTGCTGTTTCCAGAGAAGTTTCGGCTGTTCTCATGGCAATTGTGGTCCCACAAGCTGTTAAGGTATCTCTGTTTTATCTTTTTGGGGTCAGCCCTGTTTACCAACCTGATGCTGTGGAATGCAGGCTCTTTGTTCTTGATCACTTTATGCTTTCAGATATTTATCTATGTGGGCGCACTGACTTCCTTGGCTTTAGAGAAAAAGGGAATGAAAAATACCCTGTTGAATTTGTGCCACTATTTTGTGGTTGTGAACCTTGCATCGGCACACGCTTTTATAAAATATTTGCGGGGCCAAAAGGTTGTCACCTGGAACCCCAGGAAGGGTTGACTTATTCATCACGCTTTTTATGGCAGTAATAAAAATGAAGAGGATACAGCGTTGGCCGCGTCTGGTTGCGAGATGACGGTTGTGCATCTTATCGACAGTGGGGGGCTGTATGGAGCGGAAATAATGCTTCTGACCCTTGCTGAAGAACAGTTGAAAATGGGGATGACCCCTGTCATTGCGAGTATTGGGGATAAGAAGACCGGGGAGAAGCCCATTGAGAAGGAGGCCAGGGGAAGGGGGATTGGGGTCAGGCGGTTTGAAATGATCCCCGGCCCCAATGTTTTCGGGGCGATTAAGCTGCTACGCTATATTCGCTCAATTCGAGGCGATCTCATCCACTCCCATGGTTACAAAGGAAACATTCTGCTCGGTTTTCTTCCCTCTTCCCTGCGCCGGGTTCCCATGCTGACCACCATCCACGGCTACACCGGTTCTGGTGGTTTGAATCGTATGAGCCTGTATGAGTCGTTGGATCGTTTCAGCCATCGGTTTCTTGACAAAACGGTTCTCGTCAATGAGAGAATGCGCGAGTTGCCCTTCTTTTTAAAATCCGAGAAAAAGGGACAGGCGGTCATCAACAATGGGATTCCCTTGAATGATGAGATCCCGTTCTCCAACCATCAGGGACACTGCACAACGGTGGCGCGCTTCTGCAAAGAGGGCTTGACCATTGGCTCTATTGGCCGGTTATCACAGGAAAAGGGCTTTGAGGATCTGGTAGATGCTTTGGGCCTTCTGGTTTACTCTGGCGTGGATGCCCGGCTGGTCATCATCGGAGAGGGTGCCGAAAGGGCGGCCCTGGAGACGCAGATTGCACGAAACGGGTTGGCTGATCGGGTGCTGATGCCCGGGTATATACCGCATGGAAAACACCTCATTCCCTTATTTGATCTTTACGCAATCACCTCCCTGACAGAAGGGCTTCCCATCACACTGCTGGAGGCAATGCAGGCACGTGTGCCTATCGTGGCAACGTCCGTCGGTGGCATTCCCGATGTGATCAATCATGAAAAAGAAGGGGTGCTGGTGCCTCCACAACAGCCGGGTAAACTGGCAGAGGCTGTGATGTGGTTGATCGAAAATCCGTTGCGCCGCAAAGAGATGACGTGGCGTGCATTTACTAAGGTGGCATCAGAGTACTCTGCGGAAAAAATGGTACAACAGTACCTGAAACTCTACACAGAACTTACATCCTCAGTGAACTGAAGCATCGTTGTGCTGTGTAACGATGCTGTTACGTATCTGTTTTATACAATTTTGAAGTGTCCCCCCGAAACCCGAAGAACACATCTTTTTTCTCCTTATGTCGATAGCCTGACAATTTTAAGCGCGATCATGTTGAAATAGGGCGCCTGTTGTCCAAACCGTCGTCTTTGTTTTGCTGGCGTGGTTTGGGCATTGGGGCGTGACCTGTTGTCGATTTTCAGCCCTTGGGGCGGCACTTTCTGGCCGTGAAAGGTAAGAAACGAAGACGTGCAGCGAATTCATGTGGCTTATATTCTGGATCAGTTTGGTACAGGAGGAACGGAGAATCAGCTGAAACTGTTGATGGAGGGGCTGGACCGATCCAGGTTCAGGGTGTCGTTGTACCTGTTACGGGGTGACGCGGAGATGGTCGTTGAGAATGTTGCCGTTCATCGCTTGGGTATTGATTCGATCGTGAGCATAAAGGGAGTTAAAGGACTTCTGCGTTTGAGTCGCCGTTTGAGAAGGGAGCGTGTCGATATTCTCCAGACGTTTATGCAGGATGCGACCATTGTCGGAGTTCTGGCGGCTCGAATATCAGGGTTACGCAATATTGTCGTTTCCATAGAGGACATGCTCTTTTGGGCCACCCCTGTCAAACTGGCAGTCCATAAACTGATGGTCCTTCTCTCCCATTCAATCCGGGTCAATTCTCATGCAATTAAAGAGAGCATCGGGCGAGAATTTTTCTTTGCTGATATCAGCGTGATTCATAATGGTATCCCTACAAAAGATAGCCCTTTCCGCGGGAGTGCTTACCGGCACAGGCTCATGCAGCAGTTAAAGCTGGGCTGTGATTTGCCCATTGTCGTTATCGTCTCCAATTTAAACAGACGGGTGAAACGGGTTGATCTCTTTGTTGAGGCAGCCGCGATGGTCCTAAAAAAAATCGATGCTCTGTTTGTTATTGTGGGCGACGGGGCCCTGCGTATTGAAATTGAAGCACAGATTGAACGGCTGAACAGCACCGAGAGGATTGTTCTTATGGGGCAGAGGCGTGATGTCGCCGTCATTTACGCAGGAGCCGATCTTGCCGCTAACACATCGGATTCGGAAGGACTTGCCAATTCGGTTATTGAAGGCATGAGAGCCGGACTTCCCATAATAGCCAGTGATGTTCCGGGAAACAGGGAGGCCCTGCATCCCGGGAGGTCCGGCTGGCTTTTTGCTCCCAACAATTCTCAGGCGCTTGCAGAGGCATTTGAAAAGGCCCTTGGAGACCCCAAAGCAAGGATGCGTATGGGGCTCTACGGTCGGTGGAATGTCTCATCAAATTATCAGGTGACACGGATGGTTCAGGGCCATGAGAGGCTGTACCGACGAATCGTTGGAAAAGGCATTGGCCATTGACCACTCGGGTTGGGTTTATTTTCTGTAAAGGGCCGAAGACTGCCTGGCGGAGACGCTGTCGTTGACATTTTGCGTAAAGACGGAGTGACAAGATATGCATGTTGTGGTCACCGGAGCAGATCACCCCACGGGGCTTTTTACCGCCAGATCCCTGGTTGGGAGTTGCACCCATATTACAGGCATCACCACGGATCGAAAAGCCCCCTGCTGTCGGTCCCGGGTCTGGGACCGGTTGATTGTTGTCGATTCGCTTTCCAACACCCTTTCCGCGTTGATGTCCCTTGGCTTAACTAAGCAAAACAAAGCCGTTCTTTTTGCGACGCAGGATATTGTCGTCAAGATGATATCGGACAATCGGGACGTTCTTTCCCCGTATTATCGGTTTGTCTTGCCGGAGCGAGAGGTGGTGAACACCCTTATTGATAAAGGGCGGTTTCACGACTGGGCTTTGTTGAATGGGTTTTCTGTGCCGAAATCTTATATTGTTTCGAACCGCAGGGAACTCAACAGGGTCCTGACGAAGGGGATGTACCCATTAATAATAAAGCCTGTGGTGAAAAACGAGGAGTGGGACAGAAAAAGTTCGGCATTTAAGGTTTATAAAATATCTGACAGGTCAGCGTACGAGCGGTTGCGTTTTGATTTATTGGACCTGTCCCCTGAGTTGCTTTTGCAGCAGTGGATCCCGGGTGGGGACGAGGACGTATGGTTCTGTCTTGTGTATATGGGACGCGACGGTCAGGTGAAAGGCAGTTATACGGGGCGAAAGATCCTGCAGTGGCCCGTGGGGCGTGGGAATACGGCAGCCGCTGTGGGGGCGAAAAATGAAGAGGTGGCAGAGCTTACGGCAAGTATCTTACGCTCATCTGGGTTTTACGGTCTGGGTTCACTGGAGTTTAAGCGAAATATGTCGGATGGGAAGTACTATGTCATAGAGCCTACGGTGGGCCGTAATGACTACCAGTCCGGCATTGCACTTGCCGGAGGACTGAATCTGACGGCATTGGCTTGTGCCGACGCTTCGGGATGGCCAGGAAATTCAATCGGAAAAGCCAGGCAAGTTACCTGGATTGACGGGGAGGGGACATTAAGGTCTTTACGGGGAGGGAAGGGGAGGTGGAAAGAACAAGTTGGTCTTATGAAAAAGCTGTTTAATCAGCCTGTTGTATGGAGTTTGCTTAAGGCTGATGATCCCTTCCCATTTGCTTTGTGGTTGAAGAACAGAGTGAGTTATATCATTCGGCATTTCGGTACAATTATCTTGCGAAGAGATAGGGTATGACGGTCTGGAATTTTACGCGTGCGGAGTAATGGATCAGCTCTGTTTTAAATGGGTGACGGCGTGGGAGACGATGGACAACAGAAAGAGGGGGCTCAGTTGAAATGAACATTCGGAGGTCTTTGAAACGTTTGGCTGTCTCTCTTCCAGGGTTTGGTGCCGTGGCAAGGAGTGTAACACTCGGGATTAATCCTAAAATTTTTATTTATCATCGGTTTTGCGACGACCTGGACCCTTCAGAGCATAAAATTGATTCAAAGACCTTTGGCCTTCACCTTGACGAGATCAAGAAAAGGTATCAGGTGGTCTCCCTGGGAGAGTATCTATCCATGGCAATGGGGGATCAACGGGTGCCGGATCATCTTGCTGTTATAACCGTTGACGATGGCTACCAGGATTTTTATCAGTTAGCCTTTCCTGAATTGAAGAAACGGGGGCTTAAAGCCACTTTTTTTGTCACCGTTAATTTTCTCAATCGCAAGGTATGGCTTTGGCCGGATCGCCTTGATTATGCGTTGAAAATGACCTCTCGGACAGGGTTCGATATGGAATTGGAGGGGAGGCATTTCAAGGGCCCGATAGCTTCGGGGCATGAGAGGGCGATCGCATGGCGGGCGTTGACGGACTGGGGGATTGCCGTGTCGAATGACGCAAAGTGGCGGTTGGTGCGAGCCGTGGAGGCTCACCTTGGGGTAAGTGTCCCCGACTTCATTCCCAATGCATATGCCCCTGTGAGTTGGAATGAACTTCGTGAAATGTCTGAGCAGGGAATTGAGATAGGGAGTCATACGATGAACCATCCGATTCTTTCAAAAGTTGTGCCCCATGAATTGTATGAAGAAATCTATTCTTCAAAATCGGAACTCGAAGCCAAACTCGGGGTGCGGGTTGACTCTTTCTGTTATCCCAACAGTGCCCCCGGAGACATTGATAAAAGAGTTGTTCGACACGTTAGAGATGCAGGGTACAGAGGGGCCGTCTTCGGGGTAACCCCAGATTTTCCTGATTGTTATCATATTCCTCGGATCTCATTGAACCGTGACTTATCGGAAAGCCATTGGAAGATAGGCGGGATGGAGATGTTTCTTCAGAAATATTTCATAAGGTGTTAACCCTTTGCAGGATTACTCATTGAAAACACTTTTGATTCTAACTCACTATTTTCCCCCGGAGAATGTGGTGGGTGCCTTAAGACCATTCAGGCTGGCCCGGCACCTCGGGAGAAATGGCTGGCGGTGTGTTGTGCTGACACGGAAACCGGAGAATCAGCACATAAGAGATTTCTCCCTGGTGGGTAAACTTCCCCCGGGGACAGAAATACACTACACATCTGGGGAGTGCTATACAATTCCCAAAGCAGGGGAGCGCTCTGTGGCTTCCATTTTTCGCCCTGCAGCGAAAGATGTCTCTTCGGAAACGAGCGTGGAGTCGAGAGTTTGGGCCCGTGCCTTGGGGAACACCCGGGATATCGTAAACCGTTTTGCCCTTCCTGACATCGAAATTCGTCAAGTCCCTAAATTTATACGCCGTGCAGAGTCGCTGATTCGATATAATCCGGATTGTATGTTGCTGACGACGTCACCACCTCACTCCATTCATGTGGCAGGCCTTATTTTGTCCAAGCGGTTTGGTGTCCCCTGGGTTGTGGACTACAGAGACCCTTGGGACGACTATGTGCGAACCGGAAAACCAGATCTTCGCAACCCTTTGGGGAAATGGCTTTCACGTCGTATTCTGAAACAGGCCAGTGTCGTGGTCTCCACAACGGAGACGAACACCTCGAATCTGGTCACGGGAAATGCCGACCTTCCGGCTGGCAGATTTCATACTGTGACAAACTCATACAACAAACAGGATGTTGCCGTGGAAGGCTCTGCCACCAGAAATGTTTTTACTGTGGGGTACACCGGAATTTTTTATCCGAACAAGGACCCGTTTACATTCTTCAGGGCACTCAGAACTTGGTTTGACGATATGGATGATACAAGGCTTCGGCTTCTTAACGGTCGGTTTCGGATCAAGCTTGTGGGGTCCAGGACTAAGGCGGTGGTGGATGTCATTCAGTCCCTTGGCCTGAGTTCATGGGTTTCGTTTGTCCCCAGGGTTTCCCATGGGGAGGCGATCAGGATTACAAAGGGCTGTGACCTTCTCCTGATAGCGGCAGGGATAGGGAAACGTACCCGGCCCGGATGGCTCACCTCAAAGCTCTTTGAATACCTCGGCTGTAAAATACCCATCTTGGCGGTGGTTCGGGAAGGGGAAATGGCCCGCATTATAAGGCAGACGAACAGCGGGTATGTGGTTACAGGTGAGGATCATCAGGCCATTATCAACGTTCTGGAGACAGAGATGGAAAGAAAGTTGAAGGGTGGGGTGCCCCCCTTTACCTACGAGGGGGTAGGCGTGTTTGAAGAGACAGCGGTGTTTAACGGAATGAAAGAGATACTGGAGCGTGGAATAGCCCTTTGAAACAAAGAATCCTGACCAACTCATTCTCCAATGTCAGCCTTATGGTTCTAAAACTGGTGGTCACCTTCATCATGTCACCGGTGATCGTAAGAGCCTTGGGAAAATACGATTACGGCATTTGGGAAATAGTCATGTCTGTTGTCGGGTATATGGGGTTGCTGCAATTTGGGCTGACCCCTTCGATTATCCGTTTTGTAGCCAAATACAGTGCTGAAGAAAACCAAGATGAGTTAGACCGAGTGTACAGCACATCGTTGTTTTTTATGATGGGGCTTTCACTGCTGTCCCTTATTTTCTTCACCCTCTGGGCCTTTGGGTGTCCTGAGCTGATCACTCGGCCGGGCGACTCTCCCCTGAAATATACCTTTTTTATCCTTGTTGTTGGCATTCAGGCCGTGACCGTTTTCATGGGAGCGGTTTTTCAAAGCTTCCTCCATGGGTATCAGCGGTACGGACTGACTAATTTTATTACAGCAGTCAATACGGTTGTCGGGTCCATCGCAGCCTATATCGTTCTGTCAAGGGGGTACGGGCTTCTCGCTCTGGCCATCTTCAACGCCACCGGGGTATCGGTTAAGGTGTGTGCCTATGGTGTTCTTCTCTCTCGGCCCCGTTATGGAGGGCATCATTTCCAGTTGAAGTGTATCTCCAAAGAGACATTTAAAACAATTTTCAGATTCGGCTTCAAAAGCTTTGTTTTGGGGATAGCGTCACGTGTGTCTAAAAGTACGGATTCCATTGTCATTGGCGCTTTTCTGGGGCCGGCGATAGTGGCATTCTATATCATTCCTGTGAATCTCATCCGCAATGCCGCAAATATAATTTCTGTTGTTACGCAAAATTTCATGCCCTTGTTCAGTGATCTCAGTGCCAGGGGAGAGCACGATCAGCTTCGCTCGTTGTTCTTGGTCTCATCGCGGTATGTGACCGCAATAACCCTGTTGATGACGTTGGGCATCTGGTATGTCGGGCCGGGGTTTATCGCAATCTGGATGGGGCCTGAATTCGCGGAAAAGGGAAGGGCCGTTCTCTGTATCATAGTGATCGCCCATATGCTCCCCTACCTGAACCCGTTCCATGGCAGGGTGTTGACAGGTGTAAATAAACACGGAATTCTTGCTAAAATCCGGACTGTTGAGGCAATCACGAATATCATTCTCAGTATAGGGCTGGTTTCGGTGTTTCATAAAGAGGGGGTCGCCGTTGCCACGTTGATTCCCGCCCTGATAGCTGAACCGTTTATTCTGGTAGCGGTATGCCGATACCTGGATATCCGAATATTTCAATGTTTGCGAATGGTTCATCTTCCACTGCTGGTTCCATTTCTTGGAGCTTTCATATGCCTTCACTGGTTGACGGCGCAGGCGCCCCTGAATAGTTATCTTCATATTATTTTTTGTTCGGCTCTGACGTCGTTGGTTTTTTTATTGCTCTTTGTCGTGTTTGCCATGGATAAACTGGAGAGAGGCCTAGTCTTCAAGGTTCTTAAAAAACGTTTGATGGAAGCAGTGACCTGATGAAACACTCATTGTAAATAAGTCTCGATGCAATCAGGGATCGGTTGGCAAGTGATAAGGACCTGCTTGCTCTTTGTGTCCACCCTTTATGAAAGAACCTTGCCATGTCTTTTGTTTTGTATCTTTGCTTTATTGTTAGTTTTTTTCTGCACTTAACGGCGCGCATCCCCGCACTGGGATCCCTTCGGCTTGATCTGATATTAATGATTCTAACTGTGATATCCATGGCATTAACGAAGATCCAGTCATTCAGAATATCTGAATCAAAACCTGCACGAACTCTTACAGTATTTGTGATTTACGTTATCGTGGCGATTCCTTTGGTGGAGTACCCCGGTTCTGTGATTTATTTTGGACTTGAAAACTTCGCAAAGGTCGTTCCGTTTTTCTTCTTTACGATTTATCTGGTTGATACGGAGAGAAAACTGAAGGTGCTCGTTGGTGTTTTTCTGCTCTGCCAGGTGATTCGTACCTTGGAACCGCTTTACCTCCACGTGACAGAAGGGTATTGGGGCAGTGTCGCGTATTCGGCATCAGGGGGCGATGGATCAGCCTTGATGCGGCTGGCGTCCAGCCCAATGGATGTGTTGAACCCAACACAGTTTGGGTGGCTGATAATCAGTCATCTGATTTTTATTTACTATTTGCTCTGGAACGGCTCACGAATTAAAAAGCTGGTTTTTTTGTGTTACGCCCCCCTTGCTCTGTATGCTTTTCTTTTGACAGGGGCACGAAGCGGCATGATCTGCCTGTTCTTTGTTGTGTTGCAGGTGATCTGGTTTGCGGAGAATAGAAAAAAAGCGGTGATCTTTGGGCTGATTTTGCTTGTTCCTATTGTGATTATCGCCGGAGCAAAAATGGGGCCAGCACTTCAAACGCGGTATCTTTCCATTGTTAAAAAAGATGTAGCGGGAAGCGATACCGCTATGGGCAGAATTAACGGTTTAAAAAACAATATTCGCAACGTGATGAATCGCCCGTTATTCGGGCATGGGATTGGGACCACCCGGGAGGTTAACTACAACACCATAGGCACCGCTCAGATTACGCACAACATGTATTTTGAGATCATGCAGGAGACGGGGGGGGTTGGGTTTTGTGTTTTTTTTATGTATATTAAAAGCCTCTTATCCGTTCTCTATTCTCTTCGAAGACGTTTGTTGGGCCAAAGGCCCCGGACGAACATGATTAGTCTCGCCACCGCGCTGATTGTCTGGATGCAGATGCATCTTCTGTATACTCTGTCATGCTTCAGTTTGAACCGTTGGGAGTGGTACCTTACCGGTGGGATGGCCGTTGTCTGTGGAAGGCTTGCTGTGACTCGTAGTGACGAATCCATAGTGGCGCCTGACGAGAACTCCACCTGTAACGCTCAGATGGTGCCTGCGACCAAATGACCCCAGGGAAGGAAGCTCAAAGCGATATGGGACCCAGAGTGTCCGTTATCATTCCGTGCTACAACAGAGAAACCTACGTCGAAGAGACGCTTCAAAGTGTGTTTCGCCAAACCTATGAGAACATCGAAATTATAACGGTTGACGACGGCAGCACCGATGAAACGTACGATATACTGGAAAGCTATGGGAGTCGTGTTTGTTTGCTGGCGCATTCCGGTGGTGTCAACAAAGGGCAGTCGGCGGCCATCAATCTCGGGCTTGCGCGGGCGACAGGAAAGTACATCGCCATTTTGGACAGCGATGACCTTTTTGCTCCAGAGAAGATCGCGCTTCAGGTCGCGTTTCTGGAATCCAATCCCGAGGTGGGGGTGGTCTACAGCAACGGATGCTATATCGATGAAATAGGCCACAAACTCTGCAATATACTGGGCAGCAACCACAAAGAGACCAATAATCCTGCCCGGATGCTTCTGACATGTCACTTCAACATTCCCTCCAACTCTCTGGTCAGGAAAACTGTGTACGATCAAGTCGGGGGATATGACGAATCCATGCGCTCTGCCCAGGACCATGACATGGGCGTTCGTATCATGGAAGTGACCAAGGCGGCTTATGTTAACAGGGTCCTCTGGTACTACAGGCAGCATCCGGACTCACAAAGCGGAAAGCATGCCATGAGGCGGTGGCGTACTGGTTTTATAATACTTAATAAGGCCTGTGCACGGTATGAATACGGATTTATAGTTAAAATGAAGCGATTGGCTGTCATAAACTTCAGATTGGCACAATGTTACAAGGACGCAAAAGCATACGACAGAGCAATTGTTTGCCTCCTGAAAGCAGGGCTATTCGACCCGTTAAGAGGGGGGAGAGTTCTTTTCGGATTGGATCGGCTGGGGGGCACCCATTGAATATGCAATGGTTAACTGACGTCAGAGGGCTGAGCAATGGCGAGTAAACGATCTCATTCAGAGAAGATCCATATGCTTGTAGTCATGAGGTGGCCGGTGGGAGGTATTCGAACATTCTGTCGCTATGTGTACAATCAATTTGACAAAGACAGATATCGATTTACGGTTTTGGCTCCCGAAGCCGATGAGACTACTCACCTTGCTGATGATTTAAAAAACTATGATATAAACTGGATAACAACAACATATGGGGGGAGCAGGGCTTACCTTCCCCCCTCTACTGTTGCAAAGACGATTGCGCTCGGAAATTTTGATATCATTCATTCCCATGGTCTCTCGGCGGGGCTCCTTAGTGCTTTACCAGCCAAGCTTGCAGGTATCCCGCATCTTATGACCTTGCATGATTCATTTAACGAATCACAATTAAGTGGCCTCCAGGGCATGGTGAAAAAGATACTAATTTCCATTGGACTTCTTTTCGTTGATACCATTCATCATGTTTCCCACGATGCCAAAGAGAATATGCTTAAGTACCTTCCGATAGCCAGACGATTGGAAGCAAAAATTATTGTTGCTCGAAATGGTATCATAGTCACTGAGTTTCTTAACTCACGGCGTCGTGATTACTTTCAAGAATTGGGGCTTGAACCGGGAGTGTTTCTTGTGGGATTTCTGGGCCGATTTATGGCACCCAAAGGATTCGGATGTTTAATAGATGCAGTCGGGATTCTTGATCGAGAAAAAAACGTTGACCCCTCCATTAGAATCCTTTGCTTTGGGTGGGGGGGATTTATCCGAGAGGACCAGCATAAAATCCGGGAAAAAGGCTTGGAAAAATATTTTATTTTTCTACCTTTTACTGCTGATGTGGCAGCTTCTCTAAAAGGACTTGATGTTTTGGCAATTCCCTCCTTATGGGAGGCATGCCCTCTTTTACCTATGGAAGCTATGGTAGCGGGATTGCCCATCATCGGAACAAATTGCAGGGGATTGAGAGAGGTTATGCTGGACAATAATGTTTCAGTTAGAAAAATTCGAGCAGGTGATAGTAGGGCCTTGGCAGAAGCTATTATGAGTGAAATAGAGACTCCCCGACGTGAGCAGGCGGAAATGTATGTGGCACGGGCTGAGAAACTATTCGATGTCAGGCACCAGGCAGTGGTGATTCAAGCGCGAGTTCTTGAGTTGACCGGGAGGTGTCAGCACAGAAAAAACAACACAGAAAATGGGTGCGGCAGCCGTTTGATTGATGAAAGCCTTTGTGCGAGTGAGGTAGAGCGCTTCGCAGGTGAAATGAAGAATCATCGTATGGTTTGATGCTAAGCGAAAGTGTTATTCAGAAGGTGTAAAACATAAGCAGTCTTTATGGGTTAGAGCTTTAAATAATGAAGAATATGAGGCCATATTGATCGACTTATCCTACTCAACATTTTGCAAACGTATATTGTTGCCAATTGCAGACATAGTTTCCAATCAACATGTCCTGGATTATTATCGGTTCATGTTAAAGGCTCAGTGGTGGGACCCTGATCGTTTGGAAGTTTTTAGGAATCGAAGGCTTCAGCATACCCTTGAAAGGGCATATTACGAAACCACCTTTTACAGGGAACTTTTTGATAGTAGGCATTTGAAACCCAGTGATATTAAGGAAAAAAAAGATCTTGCTAAGTTACCGGTCGTTACCAAGGAGATGCTTAGGAATGTATATCCTGTCGGGTGTTGCAGGGGCGAGGTGGGTAAATATCAAGAGTTTTTTACGTCCGGATCATCCGGTGCGCCTTTTGTGGTGAGAACTGACAGCGAGACGAAGGCGATTGCCAATGCCATGATGCTATTCCGAGCCTCCTTTTCAGGGTGGCGTATTGGAAATAAAGTGCTTCAGACAGGAATGACCCTGAACAGAGGGGTGGTGAAACGAACCAAGGATATTTTGCTTAGAGTTATCTATGTCTCGGCATTTAATCTGTCAAACGAGATGCTTGAAAGATTCCTTGATGTGATAGACAGATCTAACATTCGGTATGTGATGGGATATGCCTCAAGCATATATTGTCTGGCAGAATATGCGAAACAGGTGGGGTTCAAACATAAGTTGTCCGGCGTTGTATCATGGGGCGACAATCTTTATGGCCATTACAGGCGAACCATCGAAGAGCAGTTTGGTGCGGTGGTTACCGATACCTATGGGTGTGGTGAAGGCATTCAGGTGGCTGCTCAATGCGATGAGAGCAGGGGAGCTTATCATATTTTCAGTCCTTATGTCATGGTGGAGTTTGTTGAGGAGGGGAACGTTGTTTCTGACGGTCAACTCGGGGACATATTGTTGACACGCCTGAATCCAGGTGCCATGCCCCTTATTCGTTACAGTATTGGGGATGTGGGCCGGGCGAGCGAAAACAAAGAATGTACTTGTGGACGAGGCCTGCCTCTAATGGAGGCCATTGACGGTCGAAATACTGATATTATTCATACCCCAAGCGGGAACCGATTGATAGTTCATTTTTTTACCGGAATTTTAGAATATTACACGTCCGTTGATATGTTTCAGGTCGTCCAGGTCAATGTTGGTGAAATTACTATTAAAATTGTGCCTGGGAATGGCTTTTCGGTAAAGATAATGGATGCTATTAAAAAAGAAATTCAGGAAAAAGGAGATCCAGGACTTAGCGTTTATTTTGATGTGGTAAGCAGTATTCCATTGGAAGCGTCGAGTAAAAGACGGTTCGTAGTATCCAACCTGTAACTGAAGATATCTGGATAGATGCTTTATGAATAATAAGGTTGTTGTTCAACGAGTCGAATCAGGTTATCCGGAAGTCCCTCCTTATGATCCTCACGTTCGGTATCCCGAATATGTTTTCAGTGAAGAGACAGTTTCTAAACACAAAAATGATGTCTATGAAGCTATTAGGAACTCATTCTATTCGTTAGGGCTTGATACGAAGAACCATGGAACTGCGGCTTGGAACCCACTGGGGATCCTTGTGTCTCCGGGACAGATTGTTACATTAAAGCCAAACTTTGTAATGCATGAAAACAAAACAGGAAACTCATTGTATTCTGTAGTGACGCATTCCTCAGTGATTCGAGCCATATTGGACTATGTAATAATGGCTCTAAAGGGAAAGGGAACTGTTTATATCGCCGATGCTCCTCAGTTTGACGCAGATTGGGATAAGCTTGTGGCTAATACTAAAATACAATCCGTTGTTGAAGAAATATCGAGGAGAACGTCAGTAAATTTAAAGCTGGTCGATTTGAGGACGGAGATAGGTGTAGCGGATGGAGACATTTATGTAGACAGGATAAAGTTAAAAGGAGATCCGAATGGATATGAGATAGTAAATTTGAAGAGCATAAGTGAGTTTGCTGATCAGGAATATGCATCGCATCGCTTACGTGGAAGTGATTATGATTCTCATGAGACTGTCAAGCATCACTCAAACGGAAATCATAATTATCTCATTTCAAGAAGTATTCTACTTTCTGATGTTATCATTAATATTCCTAAATTAAAGGTTCACCCGAAAGCGGGTGTATCTCTCAGTATGAAAAATATTATTGGCATAAACGGGGACAAAAACTATATCCCGCATTTTAAAGTTGGGGGGCCTCTGCGTGGAGGAGATGATCACAATAGTTATAGTGTGCTTCGCGATATCGAAAGTACTGTAAAGGATAAATTCAAATCATATGTTTATTCAGCAGGACCCATTGGCTTGCAGTTCTCCAAATTTATTAGAAAGTATCAAAAAAGGCTGGTTGATAGTACAGATGTATTTACCATTCGTGGTGGATCATGGATCGGAAATGATACTCTCTGGCGATCAATTTTAGACTTAAATACCATCCTCTTTTATGCGGACAAAAATGGAGATATCTGTTCAACACCTCAGCGGAAATATATATGCGTTATTGATGGGGTTATAGCCGGGGAGGGCGGTGGGCCTTATTCAAATGAACCATTGCATGCCAATTGTGTGGTGGTAGGTTTTGAGCCTATAGGGGTAGATGTTGCTGCCACTCAAGTAATGGGAATCGACTATAGAAAAATACCAAAAATCATAAATGCAATAAATAGGAATAAACACGCATTGTTATTTGCTAATGGCCGGTTCGATATCTTATTTGAAGGGTGGGATGAAAAAAAACCTTTAAATTTTTGTAAACTCACAGAAGGTTGGAGTTCTCTTAATTCATAAGGTGAGCTATGGCAGAAAAAATATGGTTGTCGTGGGAAGATCAAATACGAAATATTTCAATGTCAACGTTGTGTGAAACGAAACTGTACACTTTATTAAAAGGAAAAGGCATAAAAAGATATCTAAGGTGTATAGGCGAAAGCTTAAGAATTGTTCATCATAATCGACCACAGGTAGTGTTTTGTCAAAACCCATCTATTGTTTTGGTGTATTTGATGTTGTTTTTAAAATTGTTTTTTAAGTTTAAACTTATCATTGATGCACACTATGTCGGAGTTGTTTCTATTTATAAAAATCGTTTATTTCAGGTACTATTAGATACAGCAAACTATTATTCAGATCTGGTTATTGTGACAAATATAAACCATAAAAAATATGTTGAATCTATAGGGGGCAGAGCAATTGTCTTTGAAGACCCATTGCCTGATATTAAATTTGATATATTAGATGAGATAAAACGTAAGCTTGGAAAAAAAGTCTTTGTAATATGCTCATTCGATATTGATGAGCCATATAAAGAGATCATTGATGCGGCAATGGCTTTAGAAGACGAAGGCATTACTTTCGAGTTTTCAGGAGATTGTGAAAAAATCAATCGACATCCATCTACTGAAAAAAATATAACTTTTTTAGGGTATGTCAGTCGCCGCGAGTATGAAGAAAAACTTATTGATTCAGATATTGTAATTGACCTGACTAATCTTGAGAATTGTTTGGTATGTGGGGCCTATGAAGCAATAATAGCCGAGAAGCCTGTATTATTAACAAGTACAGAAGTTAATAAAAATTTTTTTTCATATGCTGCTGTTTATGTGGAGAATAAATCAGCGAATATTGAATATGTGTTACGTCATATGTTTCTGAATATAGACGATTTAAAGGCCAAGGTTAAAAGTTGGAAAACAAGATATTATGGGGACGTTAATTTGAAGTTAATTGATATCAATAATGTTATAGACTCTTTATAGTAGATACATATATTCATCGTTGATGAATAATTACGACAATTGGGTGGGCCTAATGACAGTAATCAAAAATTTTTTAATTTTGATTTTATACCTAAGTGTTTGTACTGAATGCTATGCTGCTGCAAAAATACAGTATACCACGGGTGCTGTTGCTCATGGGGCGGTATTAACAATTCATGGGAACGATTTTGGATACAAGATAAACTCAGAGCCTATTCGATTTGATAATTTTGAAGCTGGGGTTATAGGTGATCGACTCGATGTGTATGACACATGGTGGACTTGCAAATCCGAAACAAGTTTTATGTTAATAAGTTCTGAAAACAAACGTGGTGTAAGTAGTAAAACTTTAGAATCATTTTCTGTTGTTGATACTGTGTCTAGTCAATGTTGGAGGAACAATGTTGGATTTGTCAGCACTGGTAAATTTTATATAAATTTATGGATTTATTTTGATGTAGCACAGAGCAATAATGACATAGAATATCAACTCAAGAGTTTTGTCGTTCCTTCGAATGTTGAGTCCAATGGGAAACCGATAAGCCCTGTACTTCTCCATACAATTCGTTATTATTTGAACACGGCCAATATATCATCCTATGTTCAGAATTATAGTGGTCTGAGTACTCAATATTTGGATAGGCTACTTATAATTAATGAAGATACTGGGGTATGGCATAATATAGCTTTGCAGGGTGAGTTTGGTACTGAAGGCAATGCCGATGGTCGGTACATTATGTGGCATTCGCAGGTAAACACTGATAATGCGATAATGGTTATGGACGATTATTGGCCCGAACCTGAACATCTTATGATTCTGCAGGGGGAAAGTGCTGGTAACTCTTTCTATTTTTACAACTTTATTGGTAATACAGATGATGATATCGGAGATCCCCCTTGGATGAAAACATATTATGACGATGTATATATTGATAATTCCTGGGCCCGGGTAGAAATAGGTGACAAACAATCTTACGATGAATGTGTTATTCGAGAAATTCAGGTACCAAAAAAGTGGGGTCGGGTCCAACTTGCAAATATCGATAAGATTTCAATTGAACTTAATCAGGGAGCGTTAACCTCAGTGGTTCCGGTTTATCTTTTTGTTGTGAATGACCAGGGTGTCGTTTCAGATCAGGATGGAAATTCAGCAAATGGATCACAAGGATATGAACTTCACTTTCAGTAGGTCCAATATCATTAATTCAGGTGATTAAATGTCAAAACTATTGCCAATATTTGCGGCTTTGACAGTGCTGAGTGCTATTTTGCTTCCTTTGACATCAGTCAATGCATCCATCTTTAGAATCAAGGTTTATCCTGAGAACGCTAATCCAAAACAGATTATTGTCAGGTACGGAAATGTTATAGAGTCGGACCCTTTAAATTACCAATATACGTTTACTTATACAGTTCGTGATACGGATGTGAGCCCATTTATCATCGAAATTGAGGATGTTGAGGGGGGTAAAGATTATTATTGTGTTGTTCAGGATGTATATTCTGACGGTTCAAAAAGTTCAATATCTGAGGCCTCTATGGCTATTCCTGTGCCCGATGATTGTAATTTCGAACTGATAGAAAAACCGTGACCTCTTATCTTTGAGTTACTTTCCTTTATTTCTATCGTGGCCCTTTGTGTTTTAAGTCCTATTCTTACATTAAATTCTGCGCAATCTGTTAAGTAATAGTTCAAAGGCACTTCGATTGTCTGGGTTTTTTAGTCACACAATACGTAACTGATTTGATATTCGTCCCTCTTTACTCCCAGGACACTTTGGTTAATTAAATTTCCGATTTAAAATCATGTTGTATTGATCAAGTATAGGTGCATGCCAAATTGCTTGAGTTTTGCCTTGCTTTTTAATCGACGTAGAAATCCCTTTTATTCATTGTTGTTAAGGAGATATCCCATGAAATATCATTTGTCTAAGATTCATGCGACTCTTTCAATGGTGGTGATTTGTTTAGCATTAACGCTCATTGGCTGCGGTGGTGGGAGCGGGAGCGGGGGCGACAGCGGGGGCGAGAGTGGGGGCGATACATCGACGACTGATTCCGGTAGCTCTGAAATGCCTGGGTCGCCAACAACTCCTGTAACAGGGGATGGCACTGGTGATTGGAAAATCATAGGCATGAGAAAGGATATCAACAACGATGGGGTTATAGATGTAGAACTCAATGATCTGTTTGATGATCGGGGGAATTGCATTCGGAAAGAGCGAGATGGCGGCATCACATCTTATGGGTATGACGGCGCAAATAATAAAATTTATGAATCATATGAAGATTCCGACGGTTTGGTTTATGACTCTTATTATACGTATGATTCCGGGGGGAATCTCATTTCAAAAGTGACCACATATGCCTCAAGTGGTGCGACGTATCAATGGGTCTTGAGCTACCATGATGAACGTGTCGCAACTCAAACCCGCGCCATAAAAGAAGCCGGCGTGTATCGTGTCTTGGAAACAATAGCGTTTAACTATACGCCTGATAACGTTCTAAACCAATTTGAAGTGACGGATCTTACGAGTTCAGTCACGTCGTCAACAGTTTTAAGCTACAACTCAGCAGGGTATATCCGTAAAGGGGAGCGGGATGACGGCAATGATAGCACTGTGGATTATACGATTGAGGCGACATACGATGTGCAGATGAATCGATTGGAGGAGAATGCGTTTTCAGATACGTCGACCTTGTATGGGATTATTTATGGCTATGACAGCACCAATAATCGTCTTTCAGAGGAAATCGATAGTGACGGTGACGGAACAGCAGATCGTCGAACCACCTGGTCGTACGGGTCTACAGATAACACCCTGACCTTTAATTTGTTGTCCGTATACTCAATGGATTCCCATGACTTTCTGTCGGATATGTTAAACCCTGCATTGATTGATACCTATGAATACGAGAGATTCAAAACGTATCGATTTGCGAGCGAAACCCACTATGATTATGACGGCAATGGCACGCCTGATGATATGACCATCACACATTTTGATGCCAATGGGTTTCCTGAATATCTGAGTATTGATCGTGCTGCTGATGGTACGATCGATGAAAAGCACTATTATGTCTGGGGCAAGGTATCAGCGCCATAATGCGACTACCGATTTGGATCGGTTGCTGAGATATGGTGTGAACATCCATCTTAGAAACAGTCAATATATCGATTACCGTCTCAATCCAATTTCCAGATGGATTTCCACTTTTTTATCTGTGATGTTTTTCCATACATGAATTGAAAGGGTTACGTCGTTGGTTCGCATTGATGTCTGCACATCACGTGAAGGGTTTCTTGCGCTTGAATCAGGTTGGCGAGAGCTAACCTCTCAAAGCCGATCGTGCTGCTTCTATTCGAGCTTTGATTGGTACCATGCGCTGTTTGAGTGCAGTGACAATCCCCCTGATAACCTCAAAATTCTCTGTGTTTACAACTTTGGTGAGCTTGTGGGACTCCTTCCCATGTGCCTGAGGCCGAGGACGCTCCGATTTTTTTCATATCGGTGTCTTGAGTTGATAGGAACGATCTATTCACCGGTAAGGGGAGGACTGGCACGGGAAGGGTGGGAAGAAATCGCCGGTAAAGCAATTGCTCAGCATGTATATGGGCCGATGTCTCGAGAGTGGGATATTTTCTGCTTTGATGACCTTCCATCCAAGGATTTGCTTCTTGATGCGTTTAAAAGGGCGCTCAGATCCCGTGGTACTCTTTGCATGGCAGCGCCTAAGTTTTCCAATGTGGTTGTTGATTTCGAGCGCTTTGATGACTCTCAGTCGTTTTATTCTTCATTGAGTCGGAATCTTCGACGGTCCCTTGGCAAGAGGCAGAAACGGCTCACCCGGGATGGGACTCTTCTTTTGACTGTGCAATCATTGGAGAACGGTGATGTGGATCAAGGTATGTTGATGTACCAAAAGATATACAGGGATAGCTGGAAAGGGAAAGAGGCGGAACCTGCATTTCATCGTAATTTAGCACACCATTTGCATAGGATAGGGGCTCTTCGTCTGTTTCTTCTGTATTACAAGAAGCGAGAAACGGGCTCTTTGGTTTCTGACTCTTTCTGTATTCCTTGCATCAAGGGAGATGGTTCGATTCCGGAAGGCTATGAACCTGTAGCATCTCGTTTTGTGGTTGTGTATATGGGGAAAGCCTACGCACTGAAAACAGCATACAAACAAACCTTTGCCGAGTACTCTGTCGGTTCCTTGTTGATGTGGTTTGTCTTAAGGCACCTTTTGGATGTTGAGGCGGTCAGTTCGTTGGATTTTCAAAAAGGGGGGGAAGCCTTCAAATACGACTTTCAGGGGACGCTTAACGATGTCAGGGAACGATACACGGGGGTCAATTCGCAATGCCTGAAAGGACGTGTCGAGTTACTGTTCGAGATGCATGCGATTCCTTTAATGAGAAAAATTCGAAATACACTTCACGCTATCAGAACCAGGCGGACCATGATCAGCTGATCGTATATAGAGGCTTACTCTATGACCATAAAAGGCCGTGTACTTAATGTACACGGCCTTTTCATTGGTACTTGTCTTTTTTATGATGTGTTAGCTGTTTTTACGTCGCCTCATGGTGCCGGCGAGACTTATGAGGCCACCGCCCAAAAGAAACATGGTCGTGGGCTCTGGCACGGGGTTGATTGTGACATCGTTTGCGCACCGTGGGGTGTAGCCGACAACAAAGCTGTCACCAAGCAGTATTGCCATGTCTTGCAAGCCGGTGAAGTCATAAGTCAACACGTCATTTTCATAGGTGACCGAGATGTTCTGAAGGCTGGTGAGTCCGCTGATAATCGAGTTGGGATGATCATTGCGAACGGAAGAGATGCTGTCTGAGTACCCATATTCATACTTGGCACCTACCTCGTAGAGCATGACGGATTTTGGCTTGGATTCATTGAGCCAGCTCGTATTGACGTAGTAGTCCCATCCTTCGATAGTCATCGTTTTGTCACTGTCATTTCGTGTGTTGATGAAAAGAGAGTCGAAGTGGACCCGGTTTTCTACCTCAATGGCGATGCTTTGGAGGTATCGGTTATCATTCATCTCCACAGTGGTTGTTCCCACGTGGGGGCTTGACCCCACGAGATCAACCCCATTCTGGCTGTCTATGGACGACTCATACCCGGGCCAGTAGTTGACGTTGTCCTCAAAAGTGACCGTAAGGGCCGAGGCACTTGCAGCCATACAGAGGCTGCATAAAAAGAGGGGGATAAGAACCTTTACGATTTTTTTCATAATGTAGAATCCCTTGAATTTCAAGATAGCCCGGCGGTCTCTCTCCTTCTGGAGACCCGTGGCTTTCCGTCCCCGCTTCGCAACGGGTTTGGCATTGACTTGGTGCGGTGATTGATTGTGTCATATGAAATGACGTGACGCTAAGGCAATATGGAAATGGAATAAGTACCTATCACCTCCTTTGTATGGGGGGGCTCAACGGTTGTTTGACCTGATGTCCTGATACGAACAACCGTAGGTTCAATATAATTTTACAAATTGTTTTGGTGGATAATCCAAGGTAAGTGCCTTGAAATGACAACAATGTTTCTTACGGTGATGGTGCGAAATGATAGAACGGAATAACTGCAGAAATAGTGCCAATGTAGTGTGAATGGGCTATTTTTTGGAGAACCCCCGTATTCGTAACTCATGAGATCTTAAGCTGTGTTGGCGAGCACCAGAAAATATAGAAATGTGTACTTAAGGTAATATGTGGGTGTGGAACTATGTAATTAATTACATATGTTATGCTGATGATAAAAAACATTGACACAATCGCAGTAGAATCATATCAATTTAAGATAAATGTTATGACGAATCACTGATTGAACGAGTCAAGATGAAAGCCATTTTTTGGTCAATTGATGAATCTGATGGCGCATAACTCACGGGGTTCCCTGAGCCTTGAATCCTAACCCCTCCTCTTTTATTCTTGCTGAATTTCGGCACCAGAGACCAGGTGATGTCATGTTGTCTGGCGGTGGTATAACCTCAATTGTTTCATTATCATTCTTTATATTTTGTTTGACGGTAACTATTCAGCTATGCCTCCGCGGGACGGTTTTTGAAAAAGCTCTGCAAAATTTCCCGGTTGCCGCACCTGTTTCCTTCAGTCCCCGCAGGGGCAGAGAGAAATGGAAACGGCATACTCCTTACATCAGGTGCATATGGTTTGAAGTATCAAGGGAGCTTGCAATTAGTCATCAATGTCAGTTTGTTAACCATTGTAGGCAGGACTCTCTGAGTCAATAGTGGGCTAAGTGGTTCCATTTGATGGCATTTTAAATACGCACGCATGATCTATGGTAGCCTTTTGAGTAAATGGAAATGCGGCGGTGACTGCATCTTTCATTCGGTTTCATGCGAACACTTCTTGTAGTAGAGCTGTTCGGATTTCATTTGCACATCCTTAACGGACTTCCGTTGAGATCATACATTAAAATCTCTTACAAAACATTTTGGGGGGGGCATGGTGCTTAAACGTCTTGCTTTAATAGTGTGTGCCATTTTTTTTATTGCATGTGCATCAGACATCGAGAAGCGTGATGCCCATTTTGAAAAGGGCATGTCATATGTCGAGGAAGGAAACCTCAAGGCCGCACTTTTGGAGTATAAAAATTGCGTGCAAATTGATCCGGCATATTCGGTTGCGTGGTATGAAATTGGCGACATATCAATGAAGCAGGGACGCCCGAGAGAGGCGTTCCGGGCCTATATGAATGTTGTCGAGAAACAACCGGATCACAGCGATGCCCACTTCAACCTTGCAAGGCTTTATCTGTTGGCAAAAAAGAGTGAAGAAGCCAAGGAGCACATTGAACAGGCGCTGATGTACCAACCTGATAATGTTGAGTACCTTCTGGTGTCCGCAGCTCTTTTGGCTGTGACGGGGGATGAAGATCTGTCCTTGGAAGTGTATGGTCATGTTTCAAGCATAGAACCTGACGATATCCGTCCTTTTCGTGGCGTTGCTCAGATTCGGATGAAACAAAAAGATTACTCCGGGGCTGTAGAATCATTACGAAAGGGGTTACTTATTGAGCCGGCATCCATCCGGATCGGCCTCGACCTTGTTAACGTTTACAACGTTACGCAACAGTATGATAAGGCCGAACGTGAGTTGCGGGCTCTTGTGGAAAAAAATCGGGATAATGCAGGCTTGATTCTCGTTCTGGGTGACTTTTTTCTTGCGAGGAATAAGTTCTCTAAAGCGGAAAGGGCGTACCTGGGAGCATCGATGGCAGATACGACCGCAGTGGCGCCTCTTTTAAAACTGGCGGGCTTGTATGAGACGATGGAAGATATCGATAAAGCCAAAGCTATGTATATTAAATCATTGGAGATAAAGCCGGGTGATCAAAGCGTTTATGTTGCTGTTGCTCAGTTCTATTTTAATCATGGAGAGGTAGCAAAGAGCAGGGAGATGATCAACGCTGCCCTTGAAAAAGACCCGGGGTTTCTTCCGGCGTTAACTCTAAGGGGGGCCCTCGAGGTAAAAGCCCAGTTGTTTGATGCGGCTGCTAAGACATTGACCTTGGTTGTCTCTGATGATCCCAAAAATATAAGGGCATATTACCTGCGTGGTATCGCGTACATGGCTCTTGGCTCAAATGATTTGGGACGAAAGGATATTTTAAGGGTTCTGGAGTTGGACCCCTCTCATCTCCAGGCGCGTATTGCGCTTTCTGAGTTTTACTACAGGGCGCATGAATACATATTGGCGAAGGACGAGCTGAGCAAAATACTCGATGAAAAATCCGATATCTACAAGGCGAATCTCCTGATGGGGCATGTTCATGCCGCTCTAGGAAATTTTGATGCAGCCCTCCAGGTTTATAAGGCTTTAAAGCAACAGGAACCAGAGAATGCTGCGGCTTTTTATCATTCCGGGTTGATGTATATGGCAAAGCGTCAGTACGACGTTGCGCAAGAGAATCTGTCTAAAGCTCGGAAAATCAATCCCAGCTCGATGGATGTTTTCGGTTCCACGGTTCGTTGTTATACGCTTCAAAATGATCCCCTAAAGGCTCTTGCGTTGTGTGACGAACAGTTTGCATATGTCGATACTCCTGTAGATGTTTCCACTGTGCATGGTGTCATGGGGGGGCTTTATCTCAAAACCGGTGACCTTGATAAAGCGCAGGCGGCCTACCGGGAATCGATATCGAAGAATCCTAAGACTACCCGACCCTACTATGGCCTTGCTGAAGTCTATCAGCGAAAAGGTGAGACGGATCGCGTACTTGAGCAGTTTAAATTGGCGGCTGATAAGAACAAAAACGACCCCTTGCCCCATGTGATCATGGGAATCCTGAATGAGTCCAAGGGGGACGTCGAGACATCCAAGGAGTGTTATCGAAATGCCCTTGCCATCCGTAAAGATATCGTGGCTGCAGCAAATAATCTTGCCTACATTCTGGCAGAGGAGAATCAGGAGATCGATGAAGCCTTGGAACTTGCAAGGGTTGCAAAGACCAACGCGTCAGATGACCCAAGTATTATGGATACACTTGGCCTGGTTTATTACAGGAAAGGGCTTTACGAAAGTGCCATCTCTGAGTTTAAGGACAGCCTTGAAAAACTCCCTGAAAACGCAGTTGTGAACTATCATCTCGGGCTGGCGCTTCATGCCAGTGGAAACATCGAAAAGGCAAAGCAATCCCTGGTAAAGGCTCTTGAGTTGAGCCCTGATTTCAAGGGAGCAGATGAAGCGCGTGGAATCCTGGCTCAAAATTGATCCTGAACAAACATGACGGGCAGAGTTCCAGTTGTTTTACAGGAAAAGATCGCTTTCAGGTGTGGTTTTATCCGAAGGTTAAATGGGTAATCGATGCCCTTTCGGTCCATTGCTTTTCATGAGATATTAGTTGTTCAACACCTCAATATGCGAAATGTCGGGCGATGGAGATGACTGACTTATAAACGTAATAAATGTCCCTCGACAGCCACGCATTTAAACGACCGTGGCTCGCTTACCATATGGGGCATATAAACCAACTTATCTGGCTCATTTAGAATGAAATATCTTCCATTCAGGCAAATTGTCTTTTCGATTCTGCTGCTTGTTCTTCTCTACGTGTGGTGTGTGCCGTTTTGTGAAAAATATTGTGAACGGTATCACCAAAATAAATTGATTGGTGTGCTCCTCCAAACCGAGCACTCTGTCTTGGACGGAGGCGTGGACGTCAAGCATCTCGTACGCGAAAACATTTCGCGATATGTGGAAGGGCATCCCTCTTTGACCCTCTTTTCAGGGGTTAATATCAAGGTTCTCACCAACTCCGGAGAGCTGGTTTATCCGGTACCGGAGACCCATGCATTCCCCTTCGCCCCTCAGCAGCAAGTCGCGTTGGAGAATTATCGCCTTCTTGAATCGGGGTTGTCTGTCGTGGTGACCCTCTATACTCAGCCCAATTCGCCTTTATCTGTTGGGGCTCTTTGGCTGTTTAGTTCCCTTGCGTTGGGGGGGCTCTATCTCGTCTATCGAAGGCAGGTTGCCCACGTTTCGGAGGAACGGAGGGAACGGGCGTTGACTATTGCCTCTTTAACCGATGGGGAAAAGATCGCTGAGGTGGAGCTTGAGGCCTTGAATCAGAGGCAGGAGACCTTGCTGCAAAATCTTGACGAAGCAAGGAAGGGACTGGTTGAGTCAAATGAGAGTCAAAACGATCTGCTTGGTGAAATTGAATTCCTTGAGGCGATGCTTGAGGAGAATGAGGCACAGCTTTTGGTTCAAAAAGCAGAAATTGAGATGTTGACAAAAAGGGTGTCCGATCACCTTCCTCTCAAAAAAAAGAAACCAGGAAAACGAAAAAACAGGGAAAACGACTGTGCTTCCAGAAGGTTAAAGGTTCTTTATAAAGACCTGCGTGTTCACGATCGGGCCTTGAAAGGGTTTCTGGAACTTGAGGAGGGAATGCGCCTGAAGTGTGAAGAGGTAATCCATCAACTAAATGGAGACCCAGACCGGGTGACAGTGAAACGTAAAGTTTTTGTGGGAAAGGGCATCGATACATTTTTCGAGGTAGAGTTTGCTTATAAGGGGCGTATCTATTTTACGCGTCACTCGGGTGGCGTGGTGGAAGTGGTTGCCATCGGTACGAAAAATTCACAGGCTGCTGAACTTGGCTTTTTACATCGTATCAGTGGAGAGATGAAACCCGCATGAAAAACTCCCTGCATTATATCCCGTTTCATGACAATGTACCCTTCTCGTGGGAGGCCTGAAATGTACCTGAAGCATTACGGGTTGAGTGTCAAGCCCTTCGAAATAAATTCAAACCCAGACTTTCTATGGTTTGGGGAAAAGCACAAAGAAGCCTATGCACTCTTGCGTTACGGCGTGCTCGAAAACAAGGGTCTTCTAATGCTTACAGGGGATGTCGGTGTGGGAAAGACGACCCTGATAACAGCCTTGGTTGGGGAACTGTCCGAATCGGTAATCCATATGACCATTTCTGATCCCGGAGTGGAGATGATGGATTTTTACAGGTATTTGGCCCAAGGATTCGGTCTCAATGCCATGTTTTTAAACAAAATTGAGTTTTTGAGGATTTTTCGGGCATTTTTGTGTGAGAGTTATGACAAGGGAAAGAGCGTTCTTCTTATAATTGATGAAGCCCAGAGGATGGGCCAGGAACTCCTTGAAGATGTCAGACTTCTCTCTAATATCGAGAAAGATGGCAGCAAGTTGATAAATGTTTTTTTTGTGGGGCAGCCTGAGTTTCTCGATGCATTGGCACATACCAGCAGCCGGGCTTTACGGCAGCGGATAACTGCCAGTTATACCCTTGAGCCCTTGGAATTGAAGGAAACCTATAGATACATAGCAGTCCGATTAACAAAAGCCGGGGCCCAAGCCAATTTTTTTACCAAATCAGCCATTGAGGAAATACACTTGTATTCAGCCGGCTCACCCAGGATGATCAATGCGTTGTGTGATATGGCTATGGTTGTCGGCTTCGCAAAAGGTGTGACAAGGCTAGAGAAACAAACTATCAGGGATGGCGCACGAAAACTGCCGGGTATTGCGATTCCGGTAAAAAAATCATCCGAAAGTATGGCCCCGGTGAAGCAGGTTATTTCGCAAGAGAATATGGGGGCCTGTACCGATCAGGGGGAATCTGTAAACATACCGGGAAAAAGGTTTTCCGGTTCCTTTTTTTTGATGGCCGGTATAGCCATATTCCTTCTTTTTGCGGTAGGGCTAGTTTGGATTCAATTGGGAGGTATTGGTGCTATTTCCTCTTACTTAAATGCCAGGTGATCCGGGGTAGCTTTAGCAGTAGAGTGTAGGACCCGGTGCCCTCCTTAGGGTATCCGGCTTATGGATAGCGGTGTGAAGGACCTTCGGCCTGTGCTCTGATTCAGGTTGTGGTCTTTTCTTATCTGCTTGTGTTGATGAAGCAGCCTGATGAGGAACCACCTCCCCCTTGGGGAGCGTCTGGGGATGTCGATGGTGCTGATGGATCATTATCCGTTGTTGGTGGGGGGCTTGCGGAGTCGGGCATATAGGGCCCCAGGCCTATGGCAATAAGGCTGTCGCCGTTGGACTTCAAGGCTGCCGGCCTGCTCTCTCCGTTGGATTTGTTGTAAGGTTCCAGGTCAACTTGTCCCCATTGAGCCACTGCTTGATCTGTTTCAATGGCGGGGAAACGTCCCTTGGGCAGTTGTTCATCCCCTGAAACAGGGCCGAGGCCCAGGATGATATCTGCTGTTCCGTTCCCACTGATATCGGAGCATGTCGGGCGTGTTTCTCCATTTTGTAGGTTGTATTCATCCCAGTCGACCGTCAACCAGTTGCGGTGGACTACTTCATTGTTTTCATAATGCATGACCTCTGCTTTTCCCTCCCCACCGGATCCCAGCCCCAGAACCATTTCATCTTTGCCGTCGCCATCGATGTCTCCGCAGTAAGGCCACGTCTCACCGTTTGATGTATTGTAGTCCGTCCATTCGACCTGTCCCCAGCACATGAGTGTAAAGGGAGTTGTCAGGTCATCCGCACAGGCGTTGTTCAATATGGCAAATCGGCCGTTCGACGAGATGCCTTGTTCTGTATTCGATCCCAGGCCCACCACGATTTCCATGCAGTTGTCGCCGTCGATATCACCACAGGAAGGGCGACCCTCTCCATTGGCTTCGTTGTATGTATCCCATGGTACGGATGTCCATTGCTGGTGAGAGACATGCCCAAGGCTGTATGAGAAGATAGCTATTTTCCCCTGGCCTCCTTTACCGAGCCCCACCACAATTTCATCCACACCGTCGCCGTCAAGATCGCCGCAGGCGGGCCATGTTTCTCCGTTGAAATCGTTATACTCCGCCCAGGGGACCTGCCCCCAGGCAAGATGTTTGTAGTCGTTGGAGATTATTTGAAAAAAACCGCCCGGAATGGCGGAGTCAATTTCCACCGGACCAAGTCCTACCACCAGTTCATCTATTCCATCTCCATCCAGGTCGCCTGAGGTAACGCGAGCCTCGTTGCGGGTGGCTCGGTATGAGTCCCATCCGATGCTGAGCCAGTCCAGGTGTTGCATTTGATTGTTCAGGATTTCTATGGATACGTTGGACGTGTCGGCTGTGGGGGCAGTTGCTGTGAATGTGTTTCGGATGGTGCAGGAGGCATTGTCAGACAGTCCCTCATTGTCCTTAACAGTAAGCGTGAAAGCAAGATCAATTCCCCCGGGCAGGGATTTCGGGGCAACAAAGCGGGTAACCGGTTCCCTTTGGGTTGTCAGGGTCACTGTGGGGCCCTTTGTTTGTGTCCAGGACCATGAGGTAATATCACCATCAGGATCTTGAGATGCCCTGCCGTCAAGGGTTACGGTTTGGCCCTCCTGAACGGTTTGGTCAACACCGGCGTGGGCCGCGGGAGCCTGGTTTATATAAAGAATTTGTATGGAACAGGTATCAGTGGAGGTGAGCCCCTCACTGTCCGTGACGGTGACACGAAAAAGGAGTGTGGTTCCCGGGCTTCCCGTATTGGGGGCTGTAAACGAGGCGTTGGCTGTATTTGCGCCGGACAGGGATACAGAGGGACCACTGATTTGTTCCCACAGGTAGCCGGTCAGGTTGTTGTCCGGGTCATCGCTTGCCTCTGCAGACAGGGTGACCGATGCTCCTTCGATGACACTTTGGTCAGGGCCTGCCGAGGCAACTGGGGGCTGATTGACGAAGCTGATAGCTATGGTGACCTCATCAGTGTCTGAGAGGCCACCGTTGTCTATGACCGTCAGCCGGAACGTGAGATTTGTTCCGGATGGGCTGGCAGCCGGGGCGTTAAAAGTGGGGCTGACAGCTGTTGCGTCTGAAAGGGTCACTGGCGGTCCATCGGTCTGGGTCCACCTGTAGGTCGCAATCCCGTCATCAGGGTCGTCCGAGTTGGCTGCGGTAAGAACAATGGTATTGCCTCCATATGCGCTTTGATCCGGGCCTGCGTCGGCCACCGGAGGCTGGTTGGCAAAGGTAACGTTGATGATGACCTCATCCGTATCGGACAAGCCGCCATCGTCGGTTACCAGTAATTTGAAGGTGAGGGTATCGCCAGACGGCCCTACATCGGGGGCGGTGACGCTGGTAACTTCTGTGATGGCACTGGTAAGGGGGGCTGTCGGCCCATCTGTTTGCTCCCAGAGATAAGATGCAATGGGGTCATTGTCCGGATCCGTTGAGTTCTCCGCGGAGAGAGTAACAGAGGCACCCTCGATGACGGTTTGGTCTGTTCCTGCCCGGGCTACCGGGGGCTGATTGTCAAAGGTGATATTGACAAGGGTCGTGGTTGAGTGTGTGGCGCCGTCATTGTCTGTGACTGTCAGGCGGAACGTGAGCGATGCTCCTCCTGCAGTGACATCCGGAGCTATGAAGCTTGCCGTTTCGGTTGTTTCCCCTGATAGCGAGACCACAGGTCCTTCGGAACCGGTCTCCTGTTCCCATACCCAAAAGACAATGGTTCCATCCGCATCGCTTGAGTTTGCAGCGGATAAATGGACGGTGGCTTGCTCTTTAACGGTCTGGTTGGGACCGGCATCTGCGATGGGTGGCTGGTTGACACGGGTGAGGGTTACCTGAACCGTGTCCTGTGCCGCTGCCCCGATATTATCCGTTACGGTGAGTTCGAATTCGAGGGTCGTGTCGGTATCAATATCAGGTGAAACAAAGAAGGGTGTTGCCGTATACGGATTTTGAAGGGTGGTCGTGAGACTGGATAGACTGCCGGTGCGTCTCCAGTTGTATTGGGTGATCGTTCCGTCTGGGTCTTCGGAGGTACTGCCATTGAGGGTGATGGTTGTGGGGCTTCCATTGGTTGTTTCAGGCCGTGTCTGGTTCGGTCCGGCATTGGCTGTGGGTGGGATGTTGACGTTGCTGATGGTTATCTGCACCTGATCGGTTGCTTTGGCGCCGTCATTGTCGGTGACGGTGAGTTTGAATTCGAAGGTGGTGTCCGATGTAACGCTGGGGGCTTCAAATGATGGTTGAGCAGCGGATGTGCTTGAGAGACTGACGGGGATGCCGGTGTGCGAATCTATACGTGTCCACTGGTAGGAACTGATGGTACCATCCGGGTCGGTGGAACCCGCACCATTCAGTGAGACGGCCGTCGGAAAGCCGCCTGTGGTTTCGGGCTGTGTCTGATCAGGCCCTGCGTTTGCCGAGGGTGGCTGGTTGACGTTGGTTATGGTGATTTTGACTATATCTGTTGCGGTGGCTCCGTCATTGTCGGTGACTGTGAGCCTGAACTCAAGGGGGGTGTCCGATGTAACGCCGGGGGCGCTAAATGATGGCTGTGCAGATGTGGCATTTGAGAGATTGGTGGGAATGCTGCTGTAAGAATCAACCCGTGTCCATTGGTAAGAGTTGATGGTGCCGTCAGTGTCTGTGGAGCCCGAACCGTCCAGTGTTATGGTGGTGAAATCTCCGCTCGTGGTTTCAGGTTGAGTCTGGTCAGGCCCTGCGTATGCTGTGGGGAGCTTGTTGACGTTGGTGATGGTTATTTGCACCTGATCGGTTGCCGTAGTTCCGTTGTTGTCAGTGACGGTGAGCTTAAATATGAGCGGGGTGTCAGAGGAGACAGCGGGGGCATTAAAGGATGGCTGAGCTGCTGTGGAACTTGAAAGAATGGTTGTGATACTGGTGTAAGAGTCCACCCGTGTCCAATGGTAGGCGTTGATGGTTCCATCTGCATCGGTGGATCCGGAACCGTCGAGTGAGATGGAAGTAGGGGTTTCATTGGTGGTTTCCGTTACGGATTGATCTGCTCCCGCATTGGCGGTGGGGGCGGTGTTTTCATCTCCGGACCCACCGGATCCAGTTGGTATCGGTACTTCATTTGAATAGTTTGTTGATTGGCCTGAAGCATTAAAGGCCTTAACAGCAAAGTGATAGGTCGTGTTCTCAGTGAGGTTTGTTACGGGATGGGTCATGCGGTCATTCAGGGGGGATGGCTGTGGAATGTCAGAACTGTTTTGCGTATAGGTGCCCGGCGTTGTCCCCCAGTAAATGACGTAGTGGTGGGCCCCACTGCAGGGGGTCCATTCAAGGGTGATTTCCGCACCATGGACGGCAAATGGGATACCCCATAAAAAAAACAAGGCATATAATATTAGTGAGATGTGAGCTTCTCTTCGAGGGGTGGGGCGCATTTGGTGTTGTTTTTTTTTCAAGGCGTTTGTTCCCTGGAGAAGAGGTAGATACGGTGCTGCTATAATGGAGATCAAGCGGGTATTCCAGGCGCTTTGTATAAGGACTCTTCGAAGGGTTCTTAGCGTCATTTAGATCTGCTCACATATCGTTGTGCCGCGGTGTGTCCTCAGCAACGGGGATCGCATTCAAATTGGGGAGGCAGCCCAGGATAGGTAGCAGGGTATGCTCTGCAATTTGTTTTTCGGATTTGTAGGAGGTGTCCGTGAGTTCTCGGAAAATCTGAATAAAAAGGAGAAATGTGACTCCTGCGATAAGCCAGAAAAAGGTAGGCCGGGTCCTGTCTCGACTCCAGGGTATGCGTGCTGGCTGAGTGGTGGGGTCCATTTGTGGCTCATTCATCAGGGGCATTGTGAAGTGAGAGCCCTGCCTCTTGTAGCCTTCTTGAATTCTTTGGTACAGCGCTGTGCTGTAGTAAAATACCAGATGGTTTCCCAGGGCTTTGCTGGTGCCGGTGTAGATGGTTTGCACACTGTTCTTGTCTTCTTTGATCGACAGGTTATTCAGCGCTTCTTCGTACATAACGTTGATTTCACCTGGAGGGATGTTAAAGCCATACCCTCGGGGGTACCCCATGATCCGTTGGGGGTTGAAGTTGGCTTTGACGAATGATTCCCAATTGGACGAGTCTGATGTGAGGGTGGAGAGGGGAACCACACCGGTGGGTGCACCGGTTTGGGCCAGATGGGCGCCTGCAGGGATCGTGATGGTGGATGAAATGGTGTGAAGACTGGGGGTTAGAGCCATGATGCCTGCATAAGCAAGGGGGGGGAGAAATATCAGCCAGAAAAAGGTCCAGTTCGAGGTCAGGCGGTAAAGCAGTCTCTTTAGGAAAAAAGTCATGGTCAACCTCACGATGGCACGGTTAGGAGTTTTGTATGTATGATGCCTTTTAGTCTTCGGCTGGGTATGTCGGGCATTAATTCATATGCTGAGAGGGTTACGCCACTGATTGGCTACAATGCCGATTACCTTTGCACCGTTAGCCTGAAGTCTGCAGCTGGCGCGTTTGGTTTTGGACTTGGGGGTGACGTTGGTCAGAGCTATAAGAATCACCGCGTCAGCCGCCTTGCCCAGTAGCATCGGGTCGTTCATGTTTTGGTTTGTTGGAAAGACGGCTGAAGCGTCGAGGAAGATATGATCGTACCTCTTTTTGGCTTCGCTCATAAGGTTGGTAAGGTATGTGAATGAGCAGGCATCTCTCCAACTGTCCGCCTTTGAGAAGGCCGCTGCCGTCAACACCGAAAGGTTTTCCATTCCCGGGACCTGTGTGGCCTTGTCGAGGGGATCTTCGGAGGCACTGGCAAGACTCATGGGGGAGAGTTCAGGCATATCGAATTGGGTGTGCACCTTAGGGGTAAACCAGTTGTAATCCATGACCAGTACTTTTTTCCCGTTTTCTTGTGCGGCCAATACCGCCAGGTTGCATGCAAGGGTTGTTTTTCCTTCCCCACGCCAACCACTCGTTATTAGGACTGTTTGGGGTGATAATGGCCGTTTCTGATCAAACACCACTGAGTAGATGCGTCGTGTTTCAGCACTGCTTTTGAGAGTGGTTGGTGTGTTGCTGTTTTTTTTGCTCATGGGAAATCCTTGCATATGAATTTGGAGTTATGGGCTGATAGCCGCTGGTGATGTTTCAAAGGATCGGACCGTGAAGCAAAAAGGGCTTCTGTGTTGCTGAGTATTCGGTGTGGGGGGGCAGGGTGAGGAAGGCACTTTTAACAGTGCCAGAAGAGGCTCAGGAGGCTTTTGCAGAATTTGCGCGTGTGTTCGACACTATTCCAGTGTTTGAAATGAGTTGGTTTAATTGTATGATCATAATTTAATAGCCTCTTGTTTTCAATGGATAATAATAATAGATCATTTGTTTTTTATGTGTGTTGACCCGCGTTCTCCTTCCATCTTTGGTCGCGTATGATGTGGCGGAAAAATGAGTCGATGAATTTGGTTCTGTTTGGTGCATAACGATTTGCGGGGAGGCTGACGATTGATATTATCTTATTGGGGAGGGACAGGGACCCCATAGAAGCATTGGCAAAGCAAGTCTTAAGGAACGAGATCTACCACGCAGATGGCATGGCCATGTGCAGGTTGAAACCGTATCAACGGATGATTACGAGAGCCCAACTGAGTTATTGGAAAGGATAGAGCAAACGACTCAATGGCCTGCTTTTTTGGCCATGGCGAGATTAAAAACGGAGCAGTGGCTGTTGGATCTGATGGGTTATTTTCCTGAGATGAAATCCTACTCGACCCGGTGCTTCGTTGCGTTTGTGGACATCTTTTCAAGCCGCAATGCGTTGATCTGTTTGGTTCAGGACTCCCCGAGATGGTATTGGGACGTGGAAAACATAGATCTGATCGGCACGGTCATCAGCACAGTCATAACACTCATCGACAGAACGTCAGAGTCTGACCTTGATTTGATTTTGCTCGGGGACCTGCTCAAGCGGCTCAGGGAGATTCAAGTTGAGGTGATGACGAGTTGAACTTGGCATGGTTTTTTAAAAAAGGTCCTTGGGATCCACAAAACCACGACGAAGAATCATACAATTGCTCTTAGCGGCGTAGCCCCCTTCGTGGTAATATTGCTTTACATCGTTTGAAATTACCGCCATTTTTGAAATGATGGACAGAGAAAATGGTGGTCTCTTTGGCTCTGTCAGCCGTCAGATTATTCACTCCTTTCTAAGATATTCCAACACCGTCCAACCTCTAAGATCGTTTTTTTAATTGTATATCAGCAACACGCTTCTTCCCGGCCCCTTTTCTTATGGTGAGTCCTCGCAGATCTGTTTTGCATCCTTCAATGAAAACCTGTACATAATGTGAGATAGTTGTTTTATCGGGAATGCAGGTAGTGAATGGTGAGTCGTGAATAGTGAATAGGGGTGGGAAACTTCGTAGCCCGATTTCAAGGGGTTTTTCGTCCCTCTAAACGTGACACCATGCATACATGGTTCCCCGGTCACTCGATGCTTCCAAAAGCGTCGAACGTTACACCGCAATCCCTATTCAACTGAATCGGTTTGCCGAACACCCGGGGAAGACGACACTGGTCGAACCGTTTTTCTCGCGGGCGAAGCCTGTCAGCGAATGTGACGAGCCCGAGGAACGAGGGCACGGAGCATTCGCAATTTGGGGTGCAGGGGATCATCCCCTGCCCGCCGGAGGCAGGCTTTTTGGCCTTGTTGAACGAAGAACCAAGAACGCAGTTTATAATACAGGAACCAACAGCATGCAGCAGCAAGGCGGGATCACCATCACAGCGGAACAGGAGGAAGGGGTGGTGTCACTCCACGGCCTGTGGCGCGAGGCGGGGCCGAGGCTTCGGGTGGACGATGCCGTAACCGAGCTCAGGCAGGTTCGCCGGGTGCGTTTTGAGACCTCGGCGTTGGGCAGCTGGGATTCCAGGCTGACAGTGTTTGTGAGCTCCCTCGTTGAAGCTCTGGAGGGACGGGACGTGGCGGTGGACAGCGAGGGGCTTCCCCAGGGGATGCTTCGGCTGATGGCGCTGGCGGCCCAGGGGCGAAGCTCTGAGGGCGATCTGGACGCGCCGCCCCACACTCCGTTTCTTTTGCGCGTGGGGCTGTCTGCGGTCTCCATGTGGGTTGCATTTCTTGATTTTCTCGCCTTTATCGGGGAGGTATCCATCGGTCTTGGGCGGGTGCTTGTGGGGAAGGGGCGGTTCCGGTCGGATGATTTTTTTCTGCTTCTTCAGTCCTGCGGTCCATCGGCTCTTCCC
This sequence comes from Desulfolunaceae bacterium, assembly GCA_942491485.1. Classification (GTDB taxonomy): domain Bacteria; phylum Desulfobacterota; class Desulfobacteria; order Desulfobacterales; family Desulfolunaceae; genus Desulfoluna. The sequence continues at coordinate 351,411 of CALOAX010000004.1, forward strand.
ATTGTCTCCCTGATCAGCCTCGTTATCGGGGTGATTTTTGCCTTTGTCGGGTCGGTGCAGCTGCAGATGTTCGGGGCTCAGATCTATGTGGCCGACATCGTGGGCATCGGCATGGCCCGGGAGATGGGGGCCATGATGGCTGGCATTATCATGGCCGGTCGCACAGGGGCCGCCTTTGCCGCCCAGCTTGGGACCATGCAGGTGAACGAGGAGGTGGATGCCCTCATCACCATGGGGTTGAATCCGGCGGAGTTCCTGGTGGTCCCCCGGATGATCGCCCTGGTTCTGATGATGCCCCTTCTCTGCCTTTACGCGATATTCCTTGGGATCGGCGGTGGCATGGCCATCGGGGTGGGGATGCTGGACATCTCATGGGCCCAGTACTGGTACCAGACCCAGGAAGCCCTCAACATCACCCAGTTCATGCACGGGATCCTCAAGAGCGGGCTCTACGGCGTGATCATCGCCCTGGCCGGATGCTACCACGGCATGCGATGCGGGCGCAGCGCCTCGGATGTGGGGGATGCCGCCACCAAAGCCGTGGTCTCCGCCATTGTGGGCATTATCATTGCCGACGGATTGATCGCGGTGGTCACCAGTATTCTCGGGATTTAAGATGTTTAGCAATGCCTCCGGCGGCCAGGGGATGATCCCCTGGACCCCAAGTTTGCGAATGCGATTAGGGGGCCGTTATTTAACCTTTGCCGCGTCCGCATTCGCGCAACGTTTGAGGGGCTGCATTATTCGCCACAAGGGCATGGGTTGTGGGCTTTTTAATAGGTGATTCCAGTGAAAGCCATTTCAATCGGTGGTGGTGTGCACAAGTGGATCCCCGGTCACTCGAGATTCCAAACGCATCGAGCATCACACTGTGGAAACCGTCTAACAGGAGCGGTTAGACCAGCAGCCGGGGAAGACGATAGAGATGAGGTCGTTCTTTAACACCATGGGCGACGCCATTCATCGAGCATTCGTAACCTGGTTTCGAGGTGTTTTTCGCTACAGTGGCTTCGCCACCCTCGCCGCTGGTGGCAAGTACCCGGCTTTGACCATAGAAAGTGACTTCGATCTGACCGTGTATGATTTTTTTATCCGAGGCCTTAACAGACATGGAACAAACCAACAGCACAGCCCACCTTTCTGCGACGGACCTTACCATGGCCTACGGCGAGCGGGTGATTCAGAAAAACCTGACCTTTGAGGTGCGGCAGGGCGAGATCTTTATTATCATGGGGGGCAGTGGGTGCGGAAAGAGCACCTTGTTGCGCCACCTCGTGGGGCTGAAGGAGCCGGCGCGGGGGCAGGTTTTCCACGGTCAGGCGTCTCTTTATGATGTGTCTCAGAAAGAGCAGAAGGAGCTGATGCAGCGCATCGGCATTCTTTATCAGAGCGGGGCCCTGTTCAGTTCCATGACCCTGTTTGAAAATGTGGCGTTGCCATTGCAGCAGTACACCGATTACTCCCCGGCTGAGATTCGGGAGCTGGTGATGTTCAAGCTGGCTTTGGTGGGGCTGGACGGGTTTGAAAACCACCTTCCCGCCGAGATCAGCGGCGGCATGAAGAAGCGGGTGGGGCTGGCTCGGGCCATCGCCCTGGACCCGGCAATCCTCTTTTTTGACGAGCCCTCGGCAGGCCTTGATCCCATCAGCGCCCGCCGGCTGGATGACTTGATTCTGGAGCTTAAAGCCTCCCTTGGCGCCACCATCGTGGTGGTGACCCACGAGCTGGCCAGCATCTTTGCCATCGGCACCGACTCCGTCTTCCTGGATGCGGAGACCAAGACCATGATCGCCTCCGGAAGTCCCAAGGACCTCCTGGACCACTCAAAGGATTCGCGGGTGATCCGGTTTTTGACGCGGGGCGAGGCAAGGTGATCGGGGTCGCGAATGCTCCTGACCTTCGTTCCTCAGGTCGATCACATTCGCTGATGGGCTGCGCCCGTGAATAACGGTAGGGGTTACTTAAACGTCTTCGTGCAGCCCGGAAGGCGCTTCGTGTTCTTCGTGGTTTTTACAGGGGCTAATTTCCTTAAGGTATAACATCCTGACGGCTGATTTGATAAACGATTTGGAGTGACTATGAAGCAGAAAGCAAAACTCAGCATGATCGGCGCCTTTGTGGTGGGGGCCTGCATCCTGGCCGCTTGCATGGTGGTGACCTTCGGGGCGGGAGAATTCTTTAAGGTGAAGGAGGAGTACGTTCTTTACTTTGAAGACTCTCTTAAAGGGCTCGATGTGGGGGCACCGGTGCGCTTTTTGGGTGTGAAGGTTGGCAGCGTGACTGGGATCGAGCTTGTCTTTGACATCAAAAGTCTGTCGTTTCGTACCCCGGTTTTTATTGAGGTGGACCCGGATCGGATCACCCTGATGGATTATGGCAAAGAGAATGAGCGGATTCTGGGTTCCATCAATGAGGACGAGTTCAGGGGGGAGCTCGTGGACAGAGGGCTTCGGGCTCAGCTCAAAGTAGACAGCCTGCTTACGGGAAAACTGTATGTGGATATCGGCATCCATCCGGACAAAGAGTACTCGTTGTCCGGCACATCCAATGAGGTGCAGGAGCTTCCCACGATGCTCTCGGGCATCTCGGAGCTAACGAGGACCATGGAAAACCTTCCCGTGGAAGCCATTGTGGATGGGGTTCTCTCCACCGTGGAGTCCATCGATCACCTCGTTACCTCCCTTGAAAAAACCAACACCCTGCAAGACATCAGTGAGGCGGTCAAAGAGTTCAAGGTGCTGATAAAAGATGTCCGGCAATCCATCGATCCCATCACGTCCTCCATCGAAGAGACAGCGCAAGAGACACGGAAACTGGTGAAAAGTTCCGATGCCGGCATGCAGAGAACCTTTGATACCTTAGAAGAGGTGGGCGCCTCGACCCAGGCCATGATGAGCAAGGCTGAAAAGACCCTTGAAAGCCTGGAGTCAACCCTTGGCGAAGACTCCGCCGTTTCCTATCGGATCAACCGCATGGTCAGTGAAATCTCCGAGGCAGCCCGTGCCATGCGCACCCTGGCCGAATACCTTGAACGTCACCCCGAAGCCCTTGTGTTTGGCAAGGGCAAAGACAAGGGGGACTGATGCCGAAAACCGTTGCCTCGGAGGCGAGGTGAGCCACCTGGAAAGCAGGTAGCCATTGCGTTTTACCCCTCGTTCCTCGGGGCCAATCTCAATGGCATTTGCTGACGGGCTTGGTCCGTGACAAAGGTGGAGGCGAGCCCAGGTAGTGTTGAATGCTATAAGTATGGCAAGCGTTTTTTACTGGGTAACCAGCACAAGCATCGTAAGATTTTGGATAGGCGGAGATAATTCAGGTTAAAATGGGCATGGCCCATGCGAAACGCCGGCTTGTCGCCGGAGTTACTCTGACCAAAGGCAACCGTCAAAATGAATGTCGAGAGGAGGCGACTTGCACACATGGATCCCCGATCATTCTCCGTGCAAAGAGTGCAGTCGTGTTGCCGATTAAGCCCTCCTCTGCACGTCAGGTTGCCCTAACCGCCGGGGAAGACGAAACCCATGAAATACCGTGATTAAAGGGCGTAGCCCGTCAGCGAATGTGATGAACCCGAGGAACGAGGGGCCAGACCATTCGCACCCCGCGACGGAGGCATGTTTTTGCAGTAATCCCAAACATTGGAGAAAAACGTTGAAGACTCTTCACTTGATTATTATTGGATTGGCCCTGCTGGTGGCGGGGTGTGCCACCCCTGCAGCGAAATTTACGCATCACGTGCTTCACCCGGCGGTGGATCCTGCGGCGGAGGCCGGGGGCTGGGACCCTGAGGTGTATGTCGTGGTGGGACCTGTGGAATTGCCTTCCTATCTGGACAAGCCGCAGATGGTTGTGCGGCACAGCGATCACACCTTATCCTTCAGCGAGTTTCAACGGTGGGCAGAGCCTTTGCATAAGGGCATCTCCCGGACAGTTGCGGAAAACCTCTCCCGCCTTACGGGGGCGGAAAAGGTGGCCACTTACCCCTTTGCCGTGCCAAAGGGGAGTACGTCCATGCGGGTTATTATGGATGTGGTGCGGTTTGATGCCGATGATGCGGGAAAGGTAACTCTGGATGTGCGGTGGGGAGTGAGGAACGGAAAGAGTCAAGCGGTTACAACAGGCCACACAACCCTGAGCGGTGTTGTGGACGGGGCGGGCCAACCGGCTCGAACCAAAGCCCTGAGCATGCTGCTGGCCGAGTTCAGCCGGGAGGTGGCTGAAACACTGAAGGCGCAGGAATAACAAAAAGCAAGGGTGGCGAAGCCACTTAGGCAAAAATACCTTGAAAACAGGTTGCCGCTGCGCCTTTCCCCTTGTTCCTCGGGCCTCATACAGCGGCTTGATCATGAGTATGAGGGTTTGTTTCCTGTGGTCCGGCACGACAACTCGCTTTCCTGTCCGGAAAAAGAAACGCTGCGCCCGGCTTTTATAAAAAGCATGAGCGCAGCGAATACATTAAATGACGAATCGGGATCGTTTTTTCATTTCCGTCAGGTCAGGGCTTTGAACATGCCCGTCACGCCGTCACTCCCCGAAAAATCTCCCAGATCCACTTTTACAGGTTCCAGAAGCGTGGGGTCGACGCCGAAGCCTTCATAGATGAGGGTGTCCATGACGCGAATTTTGTGGCGGAGCTCCTCCTCTGAGTGGGAGGGGCCAATCATGCCTTGCATCATCATGGTTTCCATGGTGAGGGTCTTTAACCCCTCCTCAAATTGATGCGCCTTTTCGGCGGCGGCCTCCATGTTCTGGCGAATGGCCAGGAAATGATCCTGGAGTGTATGCCCACCGACAAAGGAGCTCATGGTGATGATGGCCGTCACCAGATGGGTCTCAAGGTCCGTGCCCCGGGATGAAAGGCCTTCCAGCAGTCGACTCAGGAACCCTGTGGTTTCGTCAGTCCAGCGCATTTTCTCACCCCTGAGCAGTACCAGGAAAAGGTTGTCCCTGCCATCTTTCAGGTGGGCCTTTGCGGCATCGACCACGCTTTCAGGCGGGTTTCCTTTCATGTTGAGGCGCTTGACGAAGAGTTCCATGCACTCTCTGGGCAGGGTCACATTGACGGGCTCGGATCCTGAGCCAAAGGTGATGTCAGCAGTAATCGTCTCTTTGCAGACGGTGTTTATGACAGCCTTCTCGTCGTCCGCGGTGCAGCGGTATTCCGTGAAGAGAGGCTCAAGGCTCAGTTTGGATTTGCGGTCCGGAAAGAAGAGAAGCTCAAAGAGCATTTCCCGATCAGGGTTCTCTGCGTCGTCCAAAAAAAGGAGCAGCTCTTCCGGCGTGGTGATGGAAAAGGTTGACTCCAGAAAGTGGCACATCTCTTCTTCAGGGGTAATCCCTTTGCGAAGTTCGTCGATAAGTTTTTGGGTGAGTGTATCGAATTGGTTTTTCTGGTTCATGGTCTTCCCTTTATTGAATGATCCATGGTTGAAAGTCCGATAATACGCACTATAATGCGGTAAGGCCCGGACACGTGACGGGATATCCTCGTGATGACAAATGGCGTCGTACGAATCCGGGGTATCGCAACGCGTCGTTTCAAGCACGTTTCGTATCACTGATCTGTCACTGAAAGGGGGCGGCATGAATGGTCTCGAAAAGGGGCGGGTCGCGCTGATGGAGTTATGATATAACGTCTCCATACTATAGCACAAACCATTTTGCGAGGACAGGCTATTTCGCGATGGGTAGGCACCTTGAATCGCAGTCGGGGAAGACGGCACAGAAGGAGCCGCTGTCGAATCGCGTGCAACGCCGTGGTCGAATGTGACAAGGCAGGGTGATGAAGGTGCCCCCCATTTGAGATCCTTTTCCGGGGGCTGGGTGTGGTGGTTGCTCTGCAAATGCCCATGGTGATTCGAATACATCAATTGAAGATTCAGGACTAAAGACCCTCTCTTTATATTTCGCAAGCTATCAGCACAAAGTCAGGAGGTACCATGAACAGAACCGAGATGCTTTCTCAAGCAACAGAGCGTGGACGCGTATGGGACGTAATTGTGGTGGGCGGTGGAGCAACGGGGCTCGGGGTCGCCGTGGAGGCCTCGTCTCGGGGTTTCTCCACCCTGCTCTTGGAACAGGCCGATTTTTCTCAAGGCACCTCCAGTCGAAGCACCAAGCTTATCCACGGTGGCGTCAGGTACCTTCAGCAGGGCAACATCACCCTGGTTCTGGAGGCTCTCCATGAGCGGGGCCTTCTTTTTCACAACGCCCCTCATCTGGTGCGTCATCAGTCCTTTGTCGTCCCGAACTACAGTTGGTGGGAGGGCCCATTTTATGGCATCGGCATGAAATTTTATGACATGCTGGCTGGCAAACTCGGCATCAAGCCATCCAAGCACCTAAGCCGGGAGCGGACCCTGGAATTGATTCCCACCCTGGAACCTGAAGACCTTAAAGGCGGGGTGATGTACTACGACGGCCAGTTTGATGACGCCCGTCTGGCCGTGACCCTGGCCCTCTCCGCAGAGGACCACGGGGCCTGCCTGGTCAACGGCATGCGTGTGGCCGGTCTTATCAAGAACAAGGGGCTTGTGGCAGGGGTTCGGGCCGTGGATGAGGAGAGCGGCGAGGAAGGTGAGATTATGGGGCGCTGCGTTATCAATGCCACGGGCATGTTTGTGGATGATCTCTGCAAAATGGACGATGCCGCCCGTGAACCCATGATTGCCCCGAGTCAGGGAGTGCACATCGTGCTGGATAAATCCTTTCTCCCTGGTGACAGCGCCATCATGGTGCCCCAGACCGACGACGGACGTGTTCTCTTTGCCGTGCCATGGCACGACCGGGTCATCGTGGGCACCACGGATACCCCCATTGAAAAACCCGTCATGGAGCCCGTGCCCCAGGAGGAGGAGATCGAATTCCTGCTTACCCACGCGGCACGGTACCTCACGAAAAACCCGGAGCGTAGGGACGTTCTCAGTATCTTTGCCGGGGTGCGCCCCCTTATCGGCTCTACGGGAGCCAAAAAGACCGCAACCCTCTCCCGGGACCACCACCTTGAGGTTTCAACCTCCGGGTTGATCACCATCGCCGGCGGAAAGTGGACCACCTACCGCAAGATGGGCCAGGATGTGGTGGATCAGGCAAAAATGGTTGCAGGTCTGCCCGAGCGGCCCTCCCGGACAGAGTACCTCAACCTCCACGGCTGGTCTGCAGACGAAGCCGGGAATGCTCCGTATACCCTCTATGGCAGCGATGCTCGCTTGATCAAGCGCATCGAAAAAGAGACCCCAGATTTAGCAAACCCCATGCATGAACGGCTGCCCTACCGGCTGGCCGAGGTGGTTTGGGCAGCCCGACACGAGATGGCCCGAACCGTCGAAGATGTCCTGGCAAGACGCACCCGTGCCCTGATCCTCGACGCCCGGGCCGCCATGGACGCCGCTCCGGAAGTGGCCAGGCTCATGGCCGCAGAGCTCGGCAAAGACCAGGGTTGGATCGATGCCCAGGTGAAGGCTTTCACTGAATTGGCAAAAGGGTACATTTTGGGTAACTATTCGGCTTGTGCCTCCGGCGGCCCTGCCGGGGGCTAAACTTTTAAAAAGTTTATCAAACAGGTCTACCTTGATCATCGTTTCGACGATCAGCGTGTTCGCATTACCACCTGAGCACTCTTGATCCCTGGAGCGCCTTTCTCGTTTTTTTAAGGTCACGGCCCAAACGATGACCAAGGCCACAAGCCTTAAAGGATTAACCTGATTAAATTTCAACTTAAAGGCGGATGTGATTTGACCCGAGGAACGAGGGGCAAAGCACATCTGTTACCTGCTTTCAAGGTGGCACACCTTGCCGCCGGAGGCCTTTTTTCAGGCGCTGAATAGTTACTATTTTGGAAAGGGTAAAAATAATGCCTCCGGCGTCCAGGGGCTGAGCCCCTGGACCCCAGGTTGCGAATGCTCCAACCCTCGTACCTCGGGTTGTCACATTCGCCGACGGCCTGCGCCCGTGAAAAACTGCTGAGTTTTTTTAAACTTTCTTCGTGTAGCCCGAAGGGCGCTTCGTGTTCTTCGTGGTTACTCAAGAACTGGTTTGTGCAACATTGGAAAGGTGTTTAGGACGTCATCATGCCAACTGTGTTCGCTCATGCTGCTGTGGGGCTTTTTTCAGCGGCCGCCATCTACAGGAAGCCAATGCCGAAGCGGTTTTGGGTTCTTGCAGTTGTTTGCTCCATCATCCCGGATGCGGATGTTCTGGCCTTTAAATTCGGGATTCCCTACGGCCATTTTTTCGGGCATCGTGGGTTCTTTCACTCCCTCTTCTTTGCGGTGTTTCTGGGCATGGCCGTTGGGTGCCTCTTTTTTCTGAAAAGCCCCAGGCGATTTTTGTACGGGGCTTATTTTTCCCTTCTGATCGCACTTCACGATCTCCTGGATGCCTTTACCAACGGCGGCCTGGGAATAGCTCTTCTCTCACCATTTTCAACAAAGCGATATTTCTTCTGGACCACGCCCATCGAGGTGGCTCCCCTCAGCCCCAAGGTGTTTTTCTCGGAAAGGGCGTACCTGATTCTGGGAAATGAGCTGCTTTGGGTTGGGGTGCCTGCTGCTGTCCTGGCGTTTCTGGTGTGGACTGTTCGTTCATTCTATCGTGGGGAGGGTGCCGAGTAAGGCTTCAAGCTCTTTTGTGAAAGGATTTTTGGGTAACACCTCGAAGAACGTTTGGTTACTTCAACCCTGTTTACGGGCGCAGCCCGTCGGCAAATGTGATCGACCCGAGGGACGAGGGGCGGGGGCAGTTGCGAACCTGGGGTCAAGGGGCTTTATCCCCTTGCCGCCGGAGGCGTTTTTTTCCGTTTCAGACCATGCCTGTGATTTCCCGGAAGGTGTCTTCAAAGAGTCGCTTCTGGGTGCCGGGATCGGGGAAGGTGCACCGGATGCGGGACTGCATGTGGCCGTAGTCAAAGTGGCCGGTGGCATCCCGGGGACCGAAGGGGCCGTCGGTGCCGAAGAGGCATCGGTCGGGGCCCAAGACCGCCACGGCCCGTTTCATGATGGATTCATTGACAAAGGCGCTGGCGGAGAGGTCAAGGTAGATATTGGGAAGATCCGCGATCTCTTTCCAGAGGCTCTGGTAGTAGGGGACCCCGGCGTGGGCGAGGATGATCTTAAGGCGCGGGTAGGCATGGGCCAGGGGAAGGATGTTTCCATGCCCTTCGAATCCCAGGTGCATGAGAAAGGGCTTTGAGGTTTTTTCAAGGTGTTCCGCCACCGGGGCCAGTGCCATGGGCGGGTATCGGTGCCAGAAGGGGTGGGCTTTGCCGCCGATAAAGCCCGGATGGGTCTCCCACTTTTTAAGCTCTTCCACAGGGTGCCGGAAGCCATGAGGGTTGACGAAGGCCCAGCCGTAAAGGCGATCCGGGTACCTGTCCACGGCTTCAAAGACGGCGTCGTTGTCAGGGTCGGACTCGATGGGGACGGCCCCGCTGGGAAGGAGTACATCCCCCTGATCTGAAAATCTCGACACGAAGGGTTTTACGAAACACCGTGTGAGGTTTCGCCCCATGAGAGTTCGCATGACGTTGAGGAGGCCTTCACCCGGTTCTTCAATGGGGCCGCAGAGCTTGGCGATGAGGGCGGTTTTTTCAATGCCGTATCTGTCCATCAGGGTGATGATGTCATCGGTGGACAGGGTTTCCGGATCGATGTGGAAATGACTGTCGATGATCATGGATGGTTGCCTTCCTGTGCGTGTGTTGGGTGAAGAAACGTCATGTGGTGGATTCGCTGCATACGGATGTGACGTGAGACATGTGCTGAAAATATATCATATTAATGGGGGGGCGGGGGTACGGTTTTTTTAATAAGAATTCGTGCGTGATGTGGTTTGGGCCTTGGGGGCTTGTGCAAAAAAGCCGCGATGGCGCGCGGTGTGCCCAGGAGGGTGTCGCGCCTTCACCCGTTGCTGGTTACCCGGTAACAGAAGTAGGTGTGTGGTCGCAATGTGGGGTCTACTGAATGTATAAAAAGAAGTGTCACTGTTCAGTGTGTGCTTCCGGTGGCTTAACGCTTAATATCTTGAATAAACGGGTTTTAAGAATAGCCCTTGAACGAATTTTGTTTTGAAGGCGGATGTGATTTGACCCGAGGAACGAGGGGCAAAGCGCAACCGCAACCTGCTTTCAAGGTGGCACACCTTGCCGCCGGAGACAGCTTTTTGGCCGCTGAATGGTTGCAAAGAAGAAACCATTTCTCGGGTATCATTGGGGCGCTTTTTGAAATGAGTCCTGAAACTGTTCCAGTTGCTATAGTTGGCAGGTTGGCGGCACATGTCAAATCAACATCGGTTGGTCCATCGATAGTTGATGCCAAAACCTGTCAGTCAAACGTTACAAGAGCTTGGCTCCCGGTGGGCCCGCAGGATGTCTCACGTTTACTCCATGGCTTTTGCCAATCTCTGTAGGCCTTTGCCGATACCCAGGCAGACCAGGGCTGAGCCGAGGAAGACAAAAAGAGCAGGGGTGTTGGCGAGTTTGGCGGACCCCAAGAGCAGTTGTCGCCGGAACGGGGAGAGCCGGTCGTCCAGCAAGACCTGCAGAAAACCGAGGTTCATGGCCTGGTGGCATTTCACCCAGGCCCAGCCCCCTTTGTCAACGAAGAGCATCACCTGAAGGATCAGGGTTTTCAGGGTCATGAAAACAGAGAGGGTGACCCCGGCAAGGGGAAGGTAAGCGATGAAATGAATGGCAACAGCGGTTGCTTTCGATGCTGGATGACTCATACGTACCTCGTGCGTATTGCGTAGTGAATGGTGGGGCTCAACCTATAATAGGAACAGCGTGTTTGGCAACAGGGCATTTTTGCCGGGCTGGGGCAAACAGATTGATTCCCGTTCCCGGTTGGGGTAGTGTGTGGTTTTTAATGACCGGGTGGTCGGTCATAAATTGGGGCTCAGAGCTTTCGCAATCCGCTTTAACGATTTTGCCTAATGTGGCTTCGTGACTATAGCCGGAGGCAATTCTGAGCTTATACAGCAGGGGGGCTTTGATGCCAAAGATTGTGGACAAAGAGGCAAGGCGGGAAGAGATCGCGGAGAAGGCGGCCCATCTCTTTTTCCTTGAAGGGTACGAGAACACACCGGTCCGGGCCATTACCGAGGCCGCAGGTATCTCCAAGGGATCCTTTTACGACTACTTTTCATCCAAGGAAGAGATCCTCGGGCTCATTGCGGACATGCGCCACCGCATGTGGCGGGACCTGTTCAACGGAGCCTTGGCTCCGGTTGAGGGGCAGGGGGCCGCAGCGGCCCTTAGGGCCGTGGTGACAGACGCCGTGTGCTCTGTTGCATCCCTGACGCCGCACACGGTGAACATGCTGGATCTCTGGCGGATTGGGATGCGCGGCAAGGGAGACTCGGCACTGGCCGAATCCATGGACCGGGCCATGCTGGAGCTTCGGGGTGTTCTCGTGGGAATTATCGATGCGGGGAAAGAGGAGGGGGCCTTTCGGTGCGACGCGGATGCAGACGTAACGGCCGTGGGCATCCTGGGATTGATTTCAGGGCTCACCATGCAGCTGAACATGATGAAAACGGCCCCTCTGGATCCGACGGACATGTCCGAAAAGACATGTGAGCTGATATTGGGGGGGATTGAAGTGCGGTGAGTCTGTAAGGGGTGAATGCCGACATTTGGGAATAAACCACGAAGAACACGAAGCGCCCTTCGGGCTACACGAAGGTGATTGAGCAACCTCAGCCGTGATTCACGGGCGCAACCCGTCAGCGAATGTGACGACCCCGAGGAACGGGGACGCGGAGCATTCGCAGACCTGGGGGCCGAGGGATCACCCCAGGCCGCCGGAGTTATTCCGGGCAAAGCCAAAACCTATTCAGCAGCCTTCATGGGTGTTTTTAACCATGAAGAACATGAAGCACCCTTCGGGCTACATGAAGACGGTTTGAGAACCGTTACCGTGGACCACGGGCGTAGCCCGTCAGCGAATGTGAAGGGCCCGAGGAACGAGGGCTCAGAGCATTCGCAATCCGCTTTCAAGGTGGCTCACCTTGCGCCGGAGGCATGCTTTTTATTTTGATTTTTTACGAGAACCGCCAAAAGGCGGGCTGGAGTATCATTAAAAGATGTTTGTTTCATTGGGAGACGGGGTCTCCCTGATGTTGAATGCAGGGTTTGGTTCGTCAAATTGTCTGTTTGTCGAAGGAGAGCGTCGGGTTCTTGTGGAGACGGGCGGGGGAAAGGCCCTTGCCGGGATTGAACCGGACAGTGTGGATATGGTTATCAATACTCACCGTCATATTGACCACGTGAAAGGGAACGGGCTTTTTCCCCGGGCAAAGGTGTGTGTGCATGCTCGGGAGAAGGCCGCCATGGATGAGGTTGATCTCGTGGCTGCCAGTGGTGGCTGGAACCGGTTTATGGAGGGCGGGTTTCAGGATTACATGAACGAATTCCCGGTTGCGACGTCCGATCTTTATGTACACCGGCCGGTGGACGGAACCCTGTGCGATGGCGAGGTGATCGATTGCGGCCGGACCCGCATTGAGGTGCTTCACACCCCCGGCCACACGGCGGGGCACTGCTCGGTTTTTCTTCCGGAGGAGGAGGTCCTCTTTGCCGGGGACATCTGCCTGACGGCGGCCGGCCCGTGCTACGCCGATCCCGATGCGGATATCGATGAGCTCATGGGTTCCATTGACAGGCTCATCGCCATAAAGCCGAAGGCCCTGGTTTCATCCCATAGCAAGAAGATCTACAACGGGGACTCCGCAAAGGTGCTGGTTGAGTTTCGGGATCGGGTTCTCAAGCGGGAGGACCGGGTTCTTTCGGCCATAAAGAAGAAGCCGTCGGATATCCATACCCTGGCCGGCATGCGATTGATCTATGCGATGCACCCCAGTCATTTTGTGGTATTTTGGGAGAAGTGCATGATTGAAAAGCACCTCGTTCGGCTGGAGAAGGCTGGGCTGGCAGGGTCCTCAGACGAGGGCGTCTGGTATGCGGCGTAAGCAGGAGGATAAGCTGAGTTAGTATTTACTAAGATGTCTGTTTAGCTCAGTATTGCCTCCAGAGGCCTTGCCGGAGGCAATACTGAGATGAAGAACGACGTCTGTCGTCTGTTTGTCTGTGATGAATTGAGTGGCCGGATGGCCTGGGGTTGTTGACATACGAATGATGATTTGAAATGATAATTCGCATTTATTGTCAGAAATAAAGAGCTTTAACTCTTTAAAAGCCTGGATTGATCTGAAGGCAATGCAACATGCATGTTATGCGATAGTACGATAACATCGTGTGACTGCTCTTGAGAAAAAAAATCAGATTCGTTTTTCCCACGGAGAGTAACATAGGAGGGTTTGACGTGACGAAGCAGGTCGCCTTAATAGGTATCCTTGCGGTGCTGTTCCTGATCGCTCCCGGCGCCAATGCGTCGGCAGAGATTAAAGTAGGGGTACCCCTGGCCATGACCGGTCCGTATGCCGACACCGGGGCCAACTACTGGAAGGGCATCAAGATGGCCATCGACGAAATCAACGCCGGTGGTGGCCTCGTGGGAAAATCGTTGAAACCGATTCGCTTCGATGCCAAGGACTTCGCACCAGATCGTGTCATGCAGGGTGCCGATTATCTCGTCGGAAAAGAGAGGGTGGATTCGGTTCATGCCGGTTGGGCCGGCTGGGGTCAGGATGTTCGCGCCTACGGCAAGTACACGGCCCCTTTTTTTGCTGATGATGGCTCCCAGTCCGCTGTGGACGTTTTCAACCAGAATCCGGAAAAGTACAAAAACATTTTCCAGATCACCGACACGGAGATCAACCAGGCAGCAAGCATGTACAACGTGCTCATGGCCCTTCCTTACGAATACCCCAACAAGAAGGTGGTGATCATCAACGCAGATGACTCCTGGGGCATGGGGGTGGGGGACACCCTCGAAGATAAATTTAAGAATGACGGCTGGAACGTGGCCTTACGGGAAACCGTTCCCTACGGCACTCAGAAGTGGGGGCATATTATGCGGCGCATACGGCGCATCAAGCCAGCCATCATTCATGTCGAAATCATCAGCGCCGAAGAGGTGATCTCCTTTTACCGCCAGTTCATGAAGGCTCCCACGAAATCAATTTTGAGCTGCGGTTACTCCATCGTTCCCCGTGAGGTTGTGGAGACCATGGGCAAGGAGGCAGACGGCATTATCGGTGAAGTCCCAACCGCCATGCCCACCCCCATTGCCCCAACCCTCCAGGCCCAGCAGTGGGTGATGCGTTTTACCACCAAATGGGGGCACCCTCCCCAGGCAGGTTCCTGGGCAGCTTACAGTGGCGTGAAAGCCTGGGCCGCTGCTGTGACGGCGGTGGGCAATGAAAAAGACCACGACGCCATTGTGAAGGTTCTTGAAACAGACGGGTACATGGGCGAAACCGGCCTCTGGAAATGGGATGAGTCCCACGTCATGAGGGCCGGTGGCAGTGTGCCCTTTGGCCATTACCAGGTCCAGGAAGGTGAGTTGGTAACCATCTTTACCGATCCGCCGACCCTGCCTTATAAAAAATTTATGTTTCAGGTGCCTTGGTGGTGCGAGTAACGACAGGCGCATGGTGGGTGGATAGGTGATAGACTAAGGGCCGCAGGCGAAGCCCTTAGCGAATGCGATCGACCTGAGGAACGAAGGTCGGGAGCATCCGCAACCCGCTTTCGAGGTGGCTCACCTCGCCGCCGGAGGCATGCTTTTTTTCCTCTCTCGTCCGGCATAGGCGATCATGCCGAGAACGATGCCTCCCAGCACGGCGCCGTAGAAGGGGTTTTTGCCGGAGTGGGCCAAAAGCTGGGTGGCGATGCCGACAAAGAGGAGAAAGAGGGTGAACCCTGCGCCTGTGAAGGCGCCATCCATGGCAGATTCCCGGACGGAGTGGTGATGGGGAAAGAGCCCGAACTGGCTGAGGATGAGGCACCCGATGGGGATGTAGGGGGAGAGCTGTTCGCAGCCTTGGTACACGTCAGGTGCAACGAGGCGAAAGAAGAGTTCAAAGAAGGGGACGATCATGGAGGCACAGAGCAGGTAGAGCATGCCGCGAAGGACCGGAAGAAGGTAGCGAAGGGCGCTGGGGGCACTCTTCTGAAAACAGGGGGCTGAGGATGCCCAGGAAAAAAAGGCGTTGGTTGCCCCAAGAATCAGGGAGGTGCCTGCTCCGAGAAAAAGGGCTGAGGCAACGTTTGTACTCACCGAAAAAACACTCACCAGCCAGAAGATGCTGAAAAAAACCACCCATCCCGGCAGGTCGATCCACAATCCGTAAAAAAAGCGACCGAACAAACTCCCGACATTCTTCATTCAAAACTCCCTGATATCCCGTTTGAAAGGCCTTTGCGCTTTGGCCTCTCTGAAATCTCTCTTATATTATCTGATGTATCATATATCTCATAGCATATTTTCAGCCAGGGGGGCAGGCTATTGAAGAGTGTGTGGGGGGGGGGCTATGCGGGAAAGAGAAGATCCCCCTGATGTGCATCAGGGGGATTAAGCGAAGCCTTGCTTCGGAATCAGTCTTTGCGGCTGATCACTTCCACGAGGTGGTACCCGAAATCGGTTTTTACAGGGTCGCTGACCACACCGGGCTCTGCAGAGAAGACCACCTTGTCGAATTCGGGGACCATTTCGCCGGGTTTGAATTCACCGAGGAAACCTCCCTGCTCACCAGAGGGGCACTTGGAAAATTTTTTGGCGAGTTTGGCAAAATCACCGCCGTTTTCGATTTTTTTCTTCAGGTCGTTGCACTCTTTTTCGGTTGCCACAAGAATGTGACGGGCTTTTGCACTGGCCATGGGTTTATCCTTTTTAATGAGGTTGTGTTTTCAATCTGTTGCCTGCGACAGGGGTGGTCCCATTGCTGAATCCACCGCGGTTGTCGGTTCAGGATTTTCATCTTTATATCACGCAACGGGTCGTGATGCAGAGAAATATATGGGCCACGCCGAAGGGGCATTGGCGTGATGCAGGGCCGTCGGCCTTATGCTTCCAGCAGATGGGAGACCCATTCACTTATTTCATGTGGCGATTCGGCCGTTGGGTGGTTTGTGTTTTCCCCGGAGATGCCCCATCCGTAGGTGACTCCCAGAAAGAGGGTTCCGGCATTCACAGCGGCCCGGTGATCGGACGGCAGGTCTCCGACGAAGAGAATCTCGGATGGCTGGAGACCTAAGGTGGCAGCACCTCGAAGTATGGCTTGAGATTTTGGGGCACCCCCTGTGGCGTCGTGGGCAAAGATGCAGTCGGGGTGAAACATGGAGAGAGCTGTTCCAAGTGGCTTTTGGATATTGGCGAGGGTGTTTGCCGTGACGATACCGAGATGAAGGTTTCTCTCCGTGAGTCGCTGCAACAATACATCCACCCCTTTAAACATGGGTATTTCGTATCGCTGCGTGAAATGGTTTCGATATTCTATGTCGCTTTTTATTGCCATCTCATCGGAAAACCCAACGGCCTTGAAAAAGGCCTCCATGGGGCTGATGGGAACACCGCTCCGGGCTATTTGCTTGAATGTTTCGACATCGGGGATCTGAAGCCCCAACCCGTAGCGTGTGCTGAGGTCCCTGCAGATGGCAAGGTGCGGTGGGAGGGAGTCCAGAAGGACCCCGTCCACGTCGAAGAACACAGCCTTTAATTGAGTCATGATGGGATTTGTCTCCAAAACAGGAACGTCAACGTTGTTTCAATGATCCCTGTTACGTTACGAATTCGGCGTGGCGGTGGCAAGAACTTTACGTGAGATAAAAGGCGGCAAGGGGGGGGGAACAGGTCAGTATAATGTTATTTTTATGAGTGGTTTTGCTGTAAGGTTATTTGAATCAATGGGTTATGGGGTTTTTCTTTTCTGGCATGGAATTGTTGACAGTGCTTTCGAGGTGCTGGTATTATGACGAAGTAATCGGGTGTTTCGTTCACCCCCCTCTGAGTCATCTTCTGGCGAAGGGTTTCTTTCTTCAGGCTATTCCACCGATTTACCGATTGATTGAATGTTGATACTTTGACTTGCTTTGTTAAGAAGGAATGCATAGCCTTTTTTCGATCCGACCCCAGATAACAGTTATTCCTCGAATAATTTCAGGGTAGTTATGAAATGCTACCCCATAAATCAGCTAAAGGAGCGAATATGAAACGAGTCAAAGGTATGTCCCTTGCCATTATCACCATGTTTCTGCTGGTGACGGCAGCCACGTCTTTTGCAGAGACCTCTTTCAGATGTGGTTCCAACATTGTCAAACAGGGAATGCTCGATTTTGAAGTGCTGAAAAACTGCGGTGAGCCCCAGACCAAAGAGGTGGTGGGCAAAACCACCGGGAAGATGGAGCTGAATATTGAACGGTGGGTTTACGGTCCCATCAGCGGTTACATGTATATTCTCTACTTCAAGGCAGGAAAACTGGAGAGAGTAGAATCCTACCGACCCTGATAGCGATGCGGTTTTTATCGTGACCGCATTGATGATTGCTTATACTGCTGTTCCAAATGTTTGATGCCCGTGAACCCCAGGTTCACGGGCATTGTTGTTTTGGGGGTACAGATCAACAGATGATGGATCCGTATCCCGATAAGGGGGCGGGGCTTTTATGATGAATGCGCCAGAGCAATGGATGCAAACTGCTTAAAGGCCTTTTTCTCCTGCCTGAGCCCTTCGTCTGCGTGAACGGTGTCCTGTTTTTGAATAAAGCCTTTGACGGTCTGCATCATCTCACGGTTTACAGCGGCTATTTTTTCTGCCAGTTCAATGGCTCGTGGGAGCAGGGTGTCGTTCGTCACCACTTCGTTGACCAGGCCCCAGCCCATGGCCTTTTCCGCAGAAACCTTCTCGCAGGTGAGGGATATTTGAAGGGCGCGCTTCCGGCCCACAGCCTGCTGGAGAAGCTGGGTCATACCCCAACCGGGGTGGATGCCGATTTTGGCATGGGTGTCCATAAAGCAGGCCGTTTCATCGGCGATGAGAAAATCGCAGTTCAAGGCCAGCTCAAAGCCGCCGGTGATGGCGTACCCGCTTACCGCCCCGATGATCGGGGTATCGCACCCCTGAAACACATCCACCATGTCCTTGCCGTCGCCCCTCGGGTTCACAAGGTTGTCGGTGACCAGGCAGTCCAGGTCAATTCCTGAACAGAAGCTGTTGCCGCCTCCCGAGAGGACCAGGGCCCCCACCCCGGTATCCGCGTCGGCCGCCTCCACACTATCGAAAAGCTCGGTCAGCAACTGTTGGGTGATGGCATTTTTCCGATCCGGACGGTTGAGGGTAATGAGTCCGACGGCCCCTCTTTTTTCATACAAAACAACCGATGTCATGGTTTGATTCTCCTGTTGGTATTTCTTTACAAAAACAGTCTCCGGTGGCCAGGGGATTTTTAGCCAAAGTGGCTTCGTCACCCCTGAACCCCAGGTTGGGATTATTCGCAGAGTCTCCCGACCAAACGATTAACACCTGTTTGTCAAACTTTTCAAAAGTTTGGCCCCCGGCAGGGCCGCCGGAGGCATTTTTAACCCGGCAAGGTTTTTATTGATTAGGGTTGTGCATGGCAAAGGCCATGAGCATCTGGTTTCGGTCCTCCATCTGGAGGCAGGCTTCGAGGCCGCCTGCGTCGATGTTGGCGTTGATGGCTTCTTTGGTCATGCGGATCCCCAGGGGATTTTTGGAGAGCATGGTGGTGGCAAGCTCTGTGGCTGCGGGAATCATGTCGTCTTTGGCGACAAGGCGGCTGGCAAAGCCAAGGTTCATGGCCTCTTCTGCGCTCATCCAGTTGCCGGTGAGGAGGTACTCGTTGGCTCTGCCCGATCCGATGAGGCGGGGAAGGAAGTAGCTGGAGGCCATGTCGGCGCCCCCTAAGCCAATGTTGATGTAGGCTGCGGAAAAACGGGCATTATCGGCCAGGATTCGAATGTCAGAGGCCATGACCATGGAGAACCCGATGCCGGCGGCGGCTCCGTGGACGCAGCAGATCACGGGCTGGGGGATGCGGCGCATGGCGAGCATGAGGCGGCTCATGCGGGCCTGGGCATTGTATGCGTCCACGGGGCGCATGGCGAAAATGGACGGCCCGTATCCCTGCATGTCAAGGCCTGCGCAGAAGCCCTTGGCCTCTCCACCGTCGATGATGAGGACCCCTACCTCTTCGTTGTACATGAGGCTTGCAAAGAGGGCCTCCAGCTCCTGGACCATCTCCTCGTCAAAGGCGTTGTACTTGTCTGGGCGGTTGAGGGTGAGTCGGCCGATGCGTTCTTCGCAGGTGAACGTAAGTCGTTTCATGGCTGTCTCCGTATCAGTATGATGGGTGGGCTACTTTCAATCTTCACAGTAGGTTATTGCGGGAATGCTAATGGGATTGCTGCCCTTTCGTCAAATAAATAGTGGTGCCGCCTTGAAAAGAGGCACACCTAAGGGGGTGTGGCTCTTATCCATAGTCCAGATTCGAGTGATGAGACATACTTCAGGTATAAATATTGAGTCGATGTGTTTCTGTAACGCCTGAAAGCACCAGACCATGGGCCCATCAACGTGTGGGGGGTAGTTGTGGTTTTGACTGTGTTTTTGATGAGTCAAAAGAAATTAGGTAAAACCGTCTTTGCTTGATTCCAGGTATGGGCTGTGGTAGATTTATAAAAGTCAATTAGGGAGTTGTGTGTGATGATGCCCTGTTGAAACCTCACCCCATCCCCGTTATATCCGCCATTGCAGTAACCTTAGGCAACACCGCCCTGTTTGTACCCCCATTGATCGAGCCATGACACATTTTGCACTCGCAAAAGTTGAGATCGCCTTGTCTTTCTCTTACTTTCTGCGAGGCTGTTCATACCATCTTCCATGCAACGCTGCATGGATTCAAAAGCATCAAGCCGGCACAGGTCGGCAGATGTAAGTCAAACGGAGGCAATCGCAATGAATACCTTGAAACGATGTTACATTCACTTTTTGTCCGTGGCCGTTGTGATGGTGGCTCTTGCCATGACCGCGGGAACGGGCATGGCAGGGGTCTTTGATTTCACCCAGGGAAGGGTGGCATCTCCGGGCACAGACCTTCATGCTTTGGGATCCGAGGCCATTGAGCAGGGTCTTGGCGGTATCAGCTATTTTACAAACGGGGAGGGCCGTGTGGTGGAAGTACGGGCCAAGGAGATGGCCAATGGTGATCTTCGTGTCTCCATTCGGAAGGTCCACATTCCTCAAAATTATGTCGCCGATACCCGTGATCTGACCGATGAGGCGGAGCGCACGTATGGACGCCTGGAAGAGCTGGCCGGGGAAAATCCCTGGGTTGGCGGGTATGCCGTCTTGCCGCACAATGAGGGCATGAAGGCCTACAAGTTCGGTGTGATGGTTGAAACCGAGTTCAACAGGAATCACAAAGTCGGTAATTGATGCTGAAGCCCCCGGTCAGCAAACAGTGTGAACCCGGGTTTCGTAGGATAGTGAACAACCATATCGGGCAGTGCCCGGAGCAGGGAACAAGGTGCATGAAATCCATGCACCTTTTATTTTATGCAGATTTCTGAAGCGGAAAGTCGAGGCTCTTGACCAGGATGTGACGGGGATAAGGGGTTGGGGCAGGGTTCCTGAAAAGACCGCGAAAGGCACCGTTGCCCTGCTCATCGCACCAGAGGGCTGGTTTGTCGCTGGATACGGGATCCAGCATGCGGTTCCAGAATCGGTTTCTGAGGTCCACCTGGTTCATCAGCTCCGGGCCCTCA
Organism: Desulfolunaceae bacterium; assembly: GCA_942491485.1. Classification (GTDB taxonomy): domain Bacteria; phylum Desulfobacterota; class Desulfobacteria; order Desulfobacterales; family Desulfolunaceae; genus Desulfoluna. The sequence goes on from CALOAX010000004.1 coordinate 372,092, forward strand.
GAACCCATGACGGGCCTGCCGTCTGAATCGGTGCGGGGGACAAGGGCATCGGTGGATGAGAGAGATCCGGTGAGGATCAGTCGGTTTTGCACCGTGTCGGGAAGGTGTTGATGGATCATGGACCAGATCCAGGAACCGATACCTCGCCTTTTCAGGGCATCGGGAAGGGAAAACCGTCCGACACACATAAGAAGTTCACCCTGGCTGTTTTTAAACCAGCTCTGGGACTGGGCATGGCGCTTCACGGTGTCCGGCGACAAAGGGTCCGGGTAGGTGGTGGTTATGGTCACGCGCCCATGGCTGCAGGACGGCGCTGAAAAGGAGAGAACCACATCACACAAAAAGGTGTTCCGGGTAGCACAAAAAAGGCGATACGGGATACGTCGAAAAGGCTTCACGGGCGTCAGGTTTCCTCACGCTCAATGACTCGGCGGGCAATGGGGATGTCGGGCTCCAGTAGGTCATAGTCAAGCAGCTCCTCCGGTCGTACCCAGACGACACGGTCGTGATCCACCGGGACCAGTTCGCCTGTTTTCCAAGTCAGTTCAAAGACCAGCAGCCGGATATCGGTGTTGCCGTTGTGGGCGATGCTCTCACCAAAGTAGGCGTCCACCGTGGTCTTGATGCCCATCTCTTCTTCTATCTCGCGAACAATTGCCTCTTCCGGGGTTTCTCCCTTCTCGGGTTTTCCCCCAGGAAACTCCCAGCGACCGGCGTGGCTGATGCCGTTGCGGCGCCTTGCGACGAGAATTTTGCCCTCCTTTCGGATGAGGGCTGCCGTGACAGTGAGCATCGTGTGTACCTTGAGCTTGGGGTAAAAAGGAATGTACCCTATCAGCTCAACAGTTCCCGCGCAAGGCAAAGACGAGTGGGGCCCAGGGCCAACGCATGTAAAGTATCTATCCCGCCGCTTTCAGTTCGGGAAGTTTTAAAATTTACGTATTGATAACCGTAGCAAGGTAGGCGTTATCCCAACCAGCGCGCAGACGTTTTGTTTTTATGCTGCCTTTGGTGCTTTTTTCGTTGCGAAGTAAATTTAGTGCAATATGACGGCACGTTGCGAAATTTTCAGGAGCGTGGTCTTTTCTGATCCGACACTCATCTTCCCTGAAAGATATATCAAGTGACCAATGAACGGAATTTTCAATGCCCCAATGATCACGGACAGCAGATCCAATAATAGATGCATCACAGTTTAGGCTACTTATAAAGAAGCTTGTCTCTATGCTTACTTGGCCTTTTATATGTCGCTCTCTTGTGACCATGCCAATGGTTTTCAAACCGGTCCATGCATCTTTATTATGGAGCCAATCAATCTCTGAAACTGTCCAATATTTTCGAATATCGACTCGACCGTGATCCCCATCAACTGTCTCATGAAAATCATGGGTAACGTCCTGAAAGCTATTATTAACGCAATCATCGAAGAAAAGTTTTACATCGCTGTGAAGGGTGCCTTGGTTTCCTTTGAGGGATAAGACATATTCTCCATCGTTCTCCTTAATGGCTGATGCAATATTTTTCTGACACCCCATTGCATCAATTGTTACTGTACAACCTGAAATATCGAGCATTTTCAATAACAGTGGAATGGCTGTTATCTCGTTTGATTTTTCTTCTGTTTTGATCTGCCCAAGAACCATCCGATTTTTTGAAGCCCAAGCACTAACCATGTGAATGGCTTTTGTGTCCGAAGCCATATCATGGGAACGCCTTAAAGTTTTTCCATCTATAGCCACCACTTGACCACTCATGATGGTCTGGATGGATTGAATCCAATGGATAAAGCTTTGTTGGAACTCTTTTGGGTCCAATCGGCTGAATACTCGACCGAATGTATCATGGGAGGGGATCCCGTGGTCTAATCTTAAAAAGCGCTTGAACCATTTTTCCTTAGATACTCCGTAGTCGGCTATCTGTTCAAACGTATCTGCCCCACATATGATTGCACAGATAGAAATTGTTATAATATCAATCAAGTTGTGCTTTTTGTTGTGGCGGCGAGGTTCTGTTAAATGTCCAAAATGAGTTTCGATTGATGTGGTTCTTGATGCGTCCAATATATTACGTATCTCCCTGATTAATATGTGTATATTTGTTAATATATACATACAGCAATCAAGGTAGAATGTCTAGAATTTTTTCATTAAAAAGTGATCTAAAAAAAGTGTAATACAAGCTACTTATATGTGTCGCGTTATAGGCAAGGGCAATCATGCAACCATTCGAGGCTCGGCTCAAGAAAACGTTCATGGGCTATGTTCCCTGTGGCTAAATGTAAATGCGATTGCCCTGGAGTGGGGCCTGGGTTATTCAATTAGAGGGGAGGCAGTTTTTTTGGCCACTTTAACCATAGAAGGCTTTTTCTTTGCTCTGGATGGGAAATCTCGACTTTATCGGCCAATCGGTGTATCAGGAATCATGGCTTTCCATACGCCCGATTCAACCCCACAGAACAGGACCTCCATGAACGACAGCCACCCAGTAGAAGACAGGAACTTCGACGATCTTGCCGAGCGGTTTGCAAAGAATATCTATGGCACCAAAAAAGGTCGCATTCGACTTGCCCTTCTTGGCGAAGACCTTGTGTCCCACATTCCCGATCTCTATGACGGGCAGCGAAGCCTTCATGTGTTCGATGCCGGGTGCGGCATGGCGCAGATGGGGTGTGACCTCGCGGGACGTGGCCATCGGATTCATTTCTGCGATATTTCAATGCGGATGTTGGAGTTGGCGGAAGGGTTGGCCGAAGAGGCACAGGTGAAGGAGCACTGTTCTTTTCACCACGCTCGGTTTCAGGAGTTTGTTGAAGGCAAGGAAGGGGGCTATGACCTGATTCTTTTTCATGCGGTTCTGGAGTGGCTGGTGCAGCCGAAAGCCTCCCTCGAGACCCTTGTTTCTGCCCTGGCTCCGGGGGGAACCCTCTCCCTTATGTTCTACAACGTCAATTGCATCATCCACAGAAATGCCATTCTGGGCAATTTTCGCAAGGTGATGTCCGGAGATTACGGCGGTTACTCGCGCAGCTTTACCCCCATCCACCCCCTGGACCCCCTGGAGGTTGAGTCGTGGGTGGCGGACACGGGCCTTTCGGTGATTCAGAAGACCGGGATCCGGGTCTTTACCGAGTACATGAAGAAGGATCTCCTGAAATCCCGAAACTATGAAGATACCCTTGAGGTGGAGCGCGCCCATTGCCGGAAGGAACCCTTTGCGTCCATGGGGCGCTATGTGCACCTGCTCTGCCGGAAGGGCGAATAAAGCATGCCTCCGGCGGGCAGGGGATGATCCCCTGCACCCCAGGTTGCGAAACATCTCTCCCCTCGTTCCTCGGGGTGAGATGTTTCGCGAAGGTTTCTTTTCACGTTGTGTTTCCAGGGAACGTACTCATCCTACTCACTACTCACTGCAGTAGGCTTCCGTGCGCGCGACGCTGTGAACCATTACCTCAGCCCCCTTTGAAATCACAAACTCCGATTCCCCCACCTCGGTTTTTCCTCCCCAGTCATAGGTGTAGCCCAACCGCGTCCAGGGGTACCCTTTTTTTCCATAGGACTCTTTCTGGAGTGCTTCAATCCATTGCCGGTGGTCTTCGGAAACGGTGACGAAACGTGAAGACCGGGGAAAAGAGAGCTCCGCCTCATGGTCTGTCACTTCCGGGTCCGGGGCTGGGCGGAAGAGATCGTCGGGAGACGCCCAGAACTCGACAAATCGGGTCTTGGTATCGTCCGGTGGAAGGCCGAGTCTCTGGCGGAGCCGAAGGGCAAGGGAAACGCCTGTCTGGCCGCATTCGCGGCAAAAGGATTGCACATGGGGAGCCACGGTGACCCAGACATCCCGGGACAGGGTGATGCTTTGCCCCTCCTTGTGGTCGTAGCCGTTCCAGTCGGTCCAGGTGACCACGCGGATGGCTCCTTCATCATTCCGAATAAGGTCAGGATTCCAAGGGGTGATCGCCACAAGATTCCTGGAGATCTCGGCAGGGGTGACCACCTCGGCATCCTTGACGGCGCTGTGGTAGCGTTCCCATTGCACGGTGGTGGGCGGTGGCGTCGTGTGAATGCACGATGTTGCGAAAAGAATGAGTCCAAGGGCCAGGGGGATGAGGCGTGACATGTGGGAGTCCTTTTCAGTGGTGTTATGGGCGGTAACGATCTGGGGGCTACCCGCTGCAAGGCATTTCACGGTGACGCCGTCGTTTTTTACCGCAATCCACGGAATAACGCAGCTGATGGTGTGCACCTGCTCGCCCGCAGGGTGTAAAATTGGGCCAAAGTAATTTTTCTATCTTTTCCAATGTATTTTTGCCCAATTTTTGATCCTATCCTTAGCCGCCGCCTACGGGGGGGAATATTCCTACTCGGTCACCCTCGGCCAAAACATGCTCTCTGCCAACATGCCTGCCATTGACAAACACCAGCCGCACTTGCTCGTCCGGAAGCTTGAGCAGCTCCACGATATTCGCCACGGTGGTCTCGTCGGCCACCTCCAGGCTTCCATCCTCGCAGACGCCTTTCATGTAGGGCCTGAGGGTCGCAAACAGTTTGATTTCGAGTTTCATATTTTTTTTCGCAGCTCCCGGGGGCTGTTGTTTCACAGTGAATGCCGCACAGGAGCGCGGCGCATCAGGGGGCAAAGCCATGATAGCTAAGGGCCCTTGCCGACGGAGTTAACCCGTTCAACGCCAAGGGCACTTCAGGCGAGCCTCATAGTTTGATGTATGGGTAAAAATTTCGAACAATACGAAGCTCGCTTCTGGCTACATTAAGACGGTTGAACCACCCCAATCGTTATTCACGGGCGAAGCCCGCCAGCGAATGTGATGAGCCTGAGGAACGAAGGCTCGGAGCCGTCGCAACCTGGGGGCAAGGGGCTCAGCCCCTTGCCGCCGGAGGCCAGTTCTTTGGAGTCACTTTGACCATAGAAGGCATGCTTTTTACCCACGCAAAAAGAGCCGTGCGTCATTACGCACGGCTCTTTCCTTATACTACAGTGCTGTCAGGTTCGGCAACTACCCGAAATCGAGGGTGCTGTCGAGCTCTTCATCGGTGAAGTCCCACTCCACGTTGTGGGGGGGGAGTTTTGCGTTGAACATACCGGGCAGCCGGTCGTCTTTTTTGGTGAAGCCGGCGGCTTTGTTGAAGGCCTTTTCGGTCTCCAGGGTGTTGATACCGATGGCCAGGACGTCGTCGGCGCTAAGGCTGGTGCCGTAGCGGGCGTTGATCATGTCCACGATCATGCCGAAGCCCTCTTCGCTGTCAAGGACGGGGAAGGCAACGAAAATGCAGAGGCCTGCGGCGTCCAGAACGGCGGTGGCCACCTGAAGGTTTTTGGAGACATCGACGTTGCCTTCCTTCTTCAGGGCATCCACGTCGCCGCCGACTTTGAGAATGTTCTGGCAGACGCCGTATCCTGCCGTGTGGTCGGCTCCCATGGGTGTGGTGGCGTAGGTGACGCCCACGCTCTTGACCGCACGGGGATCGTAGGCGGGCAGGGCCTGCTTTTTGACCACGGGGACGCGGTCCACGCCAAGGGCCTGGCCGGTGAAGGCGGCGCCATTTCCGATGATTTTGCCCACGGGGTCGCCTGTTCTGACCTTGTTGAGAAGGTCGATGGCCCCTTCTTTGTCGCCCCACTCGATGAGTCCGCCTTCCATGGCGATGCCGATGGCGACGCCCGCATCGATGGTATCGATGCCGATGTCATCACAGAGTCGGTCCATTTCGGCAATGGCGTCGAGGTCGTCTATGAGGCAGTGAGCGCCGAAGGCCCAGATGGTTTCGTACTCAAACCCGGAGGTAAGGTAGTCGCCGTTCTTATCGTGGTAGGCCTGGGAGCATTTGATGACGCAGCCGGGGTGGCAGCCCTCTTTGATAATGCCGCCGCGTTTTTCGATGAGCTCGGCCATCATTTCACCGCTGATGTTCTCGGCTTTGTCGAAACGGCCGGTGCGGAAGTTCTTGGTGGGCAGGGCGCCCGCTTCGTTGATGACGTTTACCAGGACCGCAGTGCCAAAGGCGGGAAGTCCTTCGCCGGAAACGGGGTGGCTGGTGAGGAGCTTGGCCCACTTTTTGGCCACTTCTGAGAAGGCCGCCTTGTCTTCAGGCACCACCCGGGGGCAGCCGGCATCGTCGATGACCATGGCCTTGATTTTCTTGGAGCCCATGACGGCTCCCAGGCCTCCGCGTCCGGCAGCTCTGCCGGGGTTGCCTTTGGGGTCGGCAAACTGGATGGAGGAGCCGGTGAGGCGCTGTTCGCCTGCCGGACCGATGCAGGCCACGCCGACCTTTTCGCCAAAACGTTCCCAGAGGGTGGTGATCACCTCGGAGTTGGTCATGCCCACCAGGTCATCGGCGGGAAGGAACTTAACACCGTCTTTGGTGATATGGATAAGGCTGTAGTCATCGCCTTCGGGCTTGTCTTCAATGACAATGGCTTTTATGCCCATGCGGGCAAGCTTCTGAGATACAAGGCCACCGGCGTTGCTCTCCTTGATACCTCCGGTAAGGGGGGACTTGGCGCCTACGGAGAGCCTGCCTGAGTTTGCCGCAGTGGTGCCGGAAAGCAGGCCGGGGGCGATTACAAGCTTGTTATCAGCGCTCAAGGGGTGGCACGTCGGAGGAACCTCGTCCATAACCATTTTGGACGTGAGTGCTCGCCCACCCATGATGGCAAGGCTGTCGTCCGGTTCAGAATAGGAAAATCCTTTCTGTTTTGTGTCGATTCTGAGAATCTTGTCCATTATGCGTTCCTCTCTTTAGTAAAACATGTGTAATAATGATTCATAAATCACTTGTTAATAAATATCACAGCCGGGGCTGAAGGTGAACTGATAAAAGGGATGTTCCTGTTTTTAAAATGGATATGACTTTTATGTCATAACGGGGGAGGGGAGGGCGGTGTTCTTTGTTTGGTTTGGAAGGATCCCCTTTTTGAGAGGTTATTGTGGTTTGAATGAGTTTTTGTTTTGCTAATATTCTATTGTGCTGTAATTTTGGGGGCAGGGTTCGCAGCTTGTTTGCTGGGAGAGGAAGTCATTTTCTTGTGAGGGCCTTCTGTACAGATACATTTTGGCCTTTTGGGGCTCTTGGGGTAAGATGCGGAATACTCATGATGTATTGTGCCTAACAGGCGCCGCAGTTCAGGTGCCCTCCCGGGAGACTCACCATGCAGGCTTCTTCGCCCCGATCCCCTTTTGCCGTTAAAAACGTCAGGCTGTTTATCGCCTTTCGTCTTTTTTTTACAGCCCGATTTTACTATCCCGTCTTTTCGATTCTTTTTCTGGACTTCGGGCTCACCGTTTCCCAGTTTGCCTTGCTCAATGCCATCTGGGCCGCTGTGATCGTTGTGGCGGAGGTCCCCTCCGGTGCCCTTGCAGACACCATAGGGCGGAAACGACTGCTGGTGGCCACCGGGGCCATGATGGTGGTGGAGCTTTTTCTTCTCTGCGTGGCCCCCATCCGGGGAGGGGCGCTTCTGTTTGGCGTTTTTCTGGTGAATCGGGTGTTAAGCGGCCTTGCCGAGGCATCGGCCAGTGGTGCCGATGAAGCTCTGGCTTACGACGCCCTGAAGCAGGAGGGGATGGAGAAGGAGTGGGGCCGGGTGCTGGAAGTTCAGATGCGGGTGCAGTCTGTGGCGTTCATTGTGGCGATGATAACCGGGGGCCTTGTCTACGATCCGGAGGTGATGGGAAAGTTGGTGGCCTTTCTGGGGCTGGGGCTCACCGTAACCCAGGACATCACCCTTCGTATTCCCCTGGTCATGACCCTGGGGTTCGGCCTGCTAACCCTGGCGTCGGCCATGGCCATGGAAGAGCCGGGAGTCTCTGATCAGGGCGGGCACCTTTCCACGGCCGACGCGTTTCGAAGGACACTGGATGCGGGGCGCTGGATTCTTTCCACCTCCTTTGCCCTGAATGTGATTCTGGCGGGGCTGATATTTGACGGTGTGATGCGCATGGTGATTACCCTGGCGAGCCAATACTACCGGGTCATAGGTATCCCGGAAGCGAGTTTCGGCCTCATCGGGGCCCTGGTGGCTGCCATGGGAATCGTGGTGCCGAAGATCGCCCGTCACCTCACAGAGACCCAATCCCCTCTTTTTAACCTCATGGTCCTCTTTGTCGTCACCCTTGTCAGCCTCCTCTGGATGACTCTTTTTACACCTTACCTTGGGGTTGTTCCTGCCCTTATGCTCTTCGGAGCCATGAGTATGGTCTCATTTTTCGTCAGTCATTACCTCAACAGTCTGGCCGCATCCGAAGTCCGGGCCACGGTGCTGAGTTTCAAAGGCCTGGCGTATAACATCTCCTATGGCCTTCTCGGCGTGCTTTATGCCGTGCTTGTCTCGATTCGGCGAAGCCCCGTGTTATCGGACAATCCCTTACTTTCTGGCCAGGGGGTCCAAGACCATCTCTTCATGGACACCTTCTGTTCTTTCCCAATCACCTTCGTGATCCTCATGGTTTTTTTTCTGCTTTATACCGTGGGTAAGGGAACTCAGGACGAGAGCAAGACTCGGGACTAACAAGCAGGGTATCTCTCAAGCACCACAGGTTCGCGAAGATGTCAACGCTCGCCTCTCCGGTTGGCACATTCGTTGACGGGATGCGCCCGTGAACAACAGATCAGGTATGTCCCTTCCTCGTTTCCCCCTTCGGCATATCACCTCAAGCCCCTCCCTTTTTTCTCTATTTCAACACCGATGCGGTTGTCAATTATGGGATGTTTTATTGGCGCTCTCGCTTGGGAAGATATTGCTATTGTTCATGAATGGTGTGTTTATTAACCAAAAATTAACCTTCTTTTAACCTTCTTTTAACTCTTTTTATTATCTTTTTATTCCGATGAAAGAAAAGCCGAGCATGATTCAGAGGCCTAAAGTGTACGGTGCATGGGGCCGGTTGATCCGCCATATCAGGTTGAACGATTGTGGGCGGTTCAGCAGGCGAAGACTAACGAAGGTGAGGCATGGCAGATGTGCTGATTTTTTATACTGGGAGAAGAGCTTTAGATGACTGAAATCCGACCAACTAAAATAGTTACAGGCGTACTTACGTTCCTTCTGTGTGTCACACTTGGGACGTCCGTCATGGCGGCCGATGATCCGGCGCCAGGGACCACCATCACGGTTGCCGGTACGGCAAATACCGAGCCTATTTCATACCCCGGCATCCATGAACTTACCGTGCAATTGGAAACGGATGCCGCTTTGACTGTGGCGGGCGCGGAAGCCGCCATGAGCCTTGGGTATGGTGGAACCGTAAATCTCGCCTCCGGGGCTCAGGTCACCAATACCCAGGGTGATGCATCCATGGATACCATCCAGGGAATCAAGATGAACGGGGACCGCGACGGTGAGGAAACCGGAACCAGTCGAGTCGCCATGGCAAAGGGTGCAGCCGTCGTTGTTGATGCAGGTGGTGTCCGGCGTTGGGTTTCGGGGGTCTACATGGAAGACTCCGACTGCGCTTATGTGGATATGGATGACGCTCAGGTGACGGTGGCTGCAGAAAGTAAGGATGTGTATGGCATTCGCATGGGCCGCATTGAGGAACCGAATACAGCTCAAGTGACGATGGCGAATGGATCGACCCTTGACGTGACGGGGAAGGTGCCAGCGCCCAGTGAAAAGGGCGCAGAGTCAAGCGGCGATGCCTATGGGGTGTCAATTGATGAGGCTGCCCATGGGGTTGTCGCCCTGACGGGGGCGTCCACCATTGATGTGTCAGAGACTGCAACGGGTGACCTTTATCGGGCGGCATCTGTGGGCGTGAACATCAGTCGAGGCGGTGAGGCCGAGGTGAGTCTGGATGGCAAATCCGGTGTCATGGCCGATGTCTCCTCTGAGGGTGTTGGGGGGATGGCTGTGGCAGCCGGGGTCCAGCTTAGTAGAATTGGCATGCCTGATACCGCTAAGATTAGTGTTGGTGGTGGATCGAAGGTGACAGCAAAGGCCGAAGGTGATTTGGCCCTGAGTGTGGGGTGTGTGGTTCAGGAGTCTTTGCATGGGGTGGTGAATATCACTGGGGGGAGTTCCGTTACAGCCACCTCCGTTGCCACAGCGGATAAGGCAAGGCCTTTTATCAAAGGGTCCGATGAAGGTGACAAGCCTGGGGTTGAAGCGATGGCTTCTGCCATTGTGGTGGGGATGGAAGGTGTCCCCACGGCTGAGATCAACATCAGTAACTCTGAAGTGATAGGGGACATGAAGGCCACGGCAGTGTTGACGGAGCCTGGCAACACGATGGCAGGTATTCTGGCTGGCCCCATGGGAATCATTCCTGTTGGTGTTGGGGCCATGGGTTACGATAGCGCTGCGATCCGAATCACCGATTCGAAGGTGATGGTAACGGCCAAAGCAATGGCACATGCGGATGATGGTCAAAGTGGCGCCATGGCTGGAATCTACAGTGAAGGCAGGTTGTTTGATATGCCGGGTCCTCCAAACTCCTTGGTCAGCGGGCTGGTGGTGGGGGGCATGGCCATGTCTGATGCTGTCGAAGGGCTGGCAGATTCTGAGGTACCGGAGTCGGTGGTCACCTCTGTGGCGCTGCAGCGATCCTTCATTGGTGTGACGGCTGAGGCTACAGCTGAAGATTATTGCTCGGCAGCCGCTGCCGGTATTCAACTGTTGGGCCTTGATGGGGAGAAAGAGGGGGCCGTCCCCACCCTGACGATGACAGACTCAACGGTTCAGGTGAGTGCAAAAGCAACGAAAACAGTAACGAAAGAGATGGGACCGGAAGCGCTTGATGCGAATGCGACGGCCATTGGCATTAATGCAGTGAGCAACGGAGGGGGTATCAGCTTATCCCTGGATCATGCAATGGTCGCTACAGAGGCCTCGGCCACAATAGGGTCTGCCTTTGGTATCAAGGCCGAGGGGTGGCGAAGCACCTACGACATCCATTTAAGCAATGGCACCCAGATTATGGCACACTCCGAGTCCGAGAAGGTGAATGTTGACAATCCGTCCAGTGCGGCCATTTTCGTGGATGGTGCATCTGCGATCATCACTGTTGATGCGACCTCTTCACTGGAGGGGGAGTGGGCCGTGGCAGTGACGGCTGAACGTCTCGAAATAAGACGCGAAGACCCGGTGGTCACTCTGAATAACAGCGGCCTTGTCAAAGGGCGCCTTGGCGGTGTTGTCTTGAACAACGCGTCAACCGGAACCCTTCAGGCAACCTTTGGCAGCGGGGACGGGTGTGTGTATGACGCCGCAGCTGAAGACCAGGCGTTTTACTTTATAACGAACACAGCCACCCTTGCGGACGGCACCACCTTTCGTGTTGTTCCCGACGACTTGGGCCTTGCCAAGCCGGGGGACAGCAACGCATACGCGTTGTTAGAGTCAGCAGAGACCGGGAATTGGGATCAGAAGCAATTGAACCTGAAGGCTGTGGGCGATTCACCGCTTTTGGGGCTGAAATGGTCTGAAAACTCAACGGACAAAACGCTGATTGCTGAAATCGAATTTATGACCCCTGCCGAAGCCGGTCTTTCAGGCAATGCAGGCTCAGCATTTGCAGCTGCCCTGGCTGACAAGGACAGTGCGTTTCTCTTCAACACCGACCCTGAGGCCTGGAGCCCCAACGTCAGCGGAGCCTTTCTCACCGGCATGACCCAGACCCTCGGCGCATCCAATGCCAATATCGGGAATCGCCTCGGGGGCCTCATGGGCCTGAACACCGGCGATGAAATCGTGGCAGCAGGCGGGCTGTGGTACAACGCGGCCTTTACCGATGCCGATCAAAGCAAGCGCGATGGCATTGCCGGGTTTGACGCCGATACCGCCGGTATCAGCCTGGGCCTGGACCGTCAGGCAGGGCCAGTGACCGCGGGGGTTGCCTTTACTGTGGGCAACACCGATGCCGACGCCGATGATTCCAGCTCCTCCATGGGGATGAAGGATAACCTGTTCAGCCTCTACGGCAGCTACGACGGAGGCCGCTGGTTCAGTGAAGCGGTTCTCTCTGCAGGCGTTGGGTCTGTGGACAGCACCCGCCGCCTGGATAGTCAGGTTCTTACTGCAAACTACGACAGCACCAGCTACAACGCTCTGGCCAAGGTGGGCATGAAGCTCAGCAGCGCCGGGTGGCAGATCAACCCCCTTGTGGCCGTGGATTACTCCTATAAGAAATATGACAGCTACACCGAAGAAGGCGGCAGCGGCGCTCTTTCAGTGGACTCCCAGGACTACACGGTGATCAATGTCGGTGGGGGGGGCTCCATGCAGCGCAGCTGGGTGAAGAGCTGGGGCGTCCTTACCCCTGAAGTCTCCGCTATGTTGCGTTATGATCTGGAAGGGGACCGCATCATCACCACCGCCAAATTTGTCGGCGGCAGCACCGCCTTTGTCGCCCACGGGGCAGACCCGGCAGAGACCAGCTGGGAGTTCTCAACAGCCCTCACCGTGGCAAGCCTCGAAGAGAGCGCTGTGAGTGTGCGTCTTGGCTACGACTACGCCGGCCGGGATGACTTCAACGCCCACAGCGTCAGCGGAAAGGTGCGATACGAATTCTGATTTTCAGTGGCCTCCGGCGGCCCTGCCAGGGGCCAAACTTTTGAAACGTTGGATAAACATGTATTTGTGGGTGGACTCGATAAATTCATGTTTGAAGGCGGATGCTCTTTGCCCCGAGGAACGAGGGGCAAAGAGCATCCGCAATCCGCTTTCGAGGTGGCTCACCTCGCCGCCGGAGGCATGCCTTTTAGAAAAATCTGGTAAAACAGCCATGCCCCGTTTATGACGGGGTATGTTTGTTTGGTGAGCACATCACAGCTAAGTTTTTTTGGGGGGGAGAATGGTCGCTACGGGAAGAGGGCGGTGGGGGGTATGGGCAGGGTTGATCGCATTGTTTGCCTTCGGGTGTGCGTCGGCACCGCGTCAGCTTACCCTTGTCGATCTGCATCAGCGGGGCACTGCTGCAGGGCTGGAGGTGCAGAGGCTTTCCGGAGAGCTCTTTACGCTTGTCGCACTGGCTCCGCCCCAGGCACGTTCGAAGGTGTTGCGTATTTATATAGAAGGGGATGGCTTGGCCTGGCGCACGCGATATCGGTTGTCCGCCCATCCGTCACCGGTGACCCCCACCGCCCTGAATCTGATGCTTGTGGATCCGACCCCTGACAAAGCCTACCTGGCCCGTCCCTGTCAATACCTTCAGACAGAAGCCTGTCACCCTAAATATTGGTCGACCGATCTTTTCAGCGAAGAGGTGATATCAGGGATGAGCAGAGCCCTTGATGCCTTGAAAGATCGGGGAGGGTACACCCATCTGGAGTTGGTAGGTTATTCCGGAGGCGGAGGCGTCGCGGTGCTGTTGAGTGCCCGACGTGATGATATCACGGGTTTGATGACAGTGGCGGGCAATCTGGACACAGAGGCTGTTTGCCGTCTTCATGGCCTGACGCCGCTGTCTGCATCATTGAACCCTGCCGATGTTGCCGAAGGGTTGTGTGGTATTTCTCAGCACCATTTTATGGGTAAAGAGGACAAGATCATTCCCGTTTCTATTTATACCTCATTTGCGGCCCATCTTTCTTCGATTCAGGCCGTCTCTTCGGTTGTTGTTGATGATGTGACGCATCAGAGGGGCTGGGAAGAACAGTGGGCAGGACTGTTGCAGGAATATGGATTGGCCCCGTTTCGGGCTCAGCCAACGAATGAACGTAACTATTCCGTTCAATAATGCCTCCGGCGGTGCTTTCGGGGCCAAACTTTTGCCTTATTTAAATTTAAGGGTGGGTTTAACAAACAGGTCTGAAGTGCCGTTTCGATCGCTTCGCCGATGTTAGCAATCCATACAGTTTGGGCTTAAGGAGTCTTCAGCCACTTTTTCCCTTGGCCCTGCAGGGCTAAGGGAAAAGGGGACCACAACCGGAACGTTTTCGGGGGGCATGTCAAAAAACGACCCGCCTGAGGCAGGCTGAATGGTTACGAATGAAGCAGGGCAAGCTGTGCTCATGGAACGCACCTTGCGGCCGAATACTCGCTTTGTCGACTAAATCCACCCCAGCCCACCGAAAATCGCCACGCAGGCAAAATCGAAGGCGAGGATTGAAGAGACGACTTTCACGCGTTGGCTGTCTGTCTTCATGTCGTAGACCCAGAAGGATACGACGAAGAAGGGGAGGTAGCCGAAGAGGAAAATAAGCACGGGGAATTTGATGCTCCACCAGGGCCAGTCCCAGGTGAGGGCGCCGATGGCGTTCAAGACACATTCCACGGCAACGCATGCGGTTGTAAATAAGATGATGTAGAAAGAGCGGTTGGGAACGCCCAGAATTTTTTTGCTCTTGTCGGCTGGAAGGCTTTTGACGGCGGCCACGCCCATGACCATGAACATGAGAAGGATCTCGATGTTCCATCCGATAAGGATGATGAAGCTGGAGTTGGCGGGTGCTCCCCAGACCGGCGCATGGCCGGTGAAGTGAAACACAAGCCCGTTCCAGATTTCATTGAAGAAATCCATGCCGATAAAGGCGAGTCCCGCCAGAACCACCTTCCAGTTTTCCTTGCCCATTTCCACAGAGTAGACATAGATGACGAGAACCAGAATCGGAATCATGGTCCATTGAAAATTCGATGCGTCCCTTAATGCGGCAAGTCCCTGCTGTGCGGCCGGTGTCATAGGCTTTTACCTCCTTTGGTCGGGGGGTTGTGTTTGGAAAGGAACATTATATTCATTGCTTACTGTTCGTGGGTGGGGGTGTCAATGAAAAAATGAACAAAATTGCTCTTTGTTCATTTTTGTATCGGTGTCAATGTTGTTGAGTCGCTTTTCAGCCCCAGGAAAGCGGCCTCCGGCTGCAAGGTGTGCCACCTTGAAAGCTGGTTACGGATGCGCTTTGCCCCTCGTTCCTCTGGTCAAACCACATCCGCATTCAGTGCAGACATGATTTGGAGGGGCTTTTGTGAATAGTGAGTAGCGCTTAACGGCACCTGAGGGGGGGGCTGGCTTCATCGTTTCCGCAGACGCAATACAGTCCACTCCACGTGGTGAGCGTCTTTGATGGCTGCGGGGGCGTCACGTGAGATGTGCTTCTTAAACGATGCTCTCTTCATGGGTGGGATCGTGCAGTTGATGGTTGTGGTTCCAAGGGCGTCGCCGAAGACATTGCAGAAGGAGAGTTCGGCGGACAGGAAGATCTTCTGACGGGTTTTGTTGATCAGCACTCCAGAGGCAACGGGGTGGTATGTTGCAGCATTTGATGGTGGTTTGGTGACTTCAAGTCGGTCGTAGGCGATATCGCGGGTGATGGTGCCACGGGTGTAAAAGGCCATGGAAAGGGATGGGTGAATCAGGAAGACGATAAGGCTCAGGGCGATTGCAAGGACAGGTTTGTTCATTGCTCCTCCACTGGCTCATGTGTGATGGCACCCGGCCTGATCAGCCGGGTGCAGAAGGATCAGGTGACGTTCAGCATTAAGGCCACGGTGGTCAGGGCCGCTTTTTCTGTTTTGCTGATTTTCTTACCGAAGCCAAAGAACCCACCCGATGCTTCGGCGACCTCTTGCCCGATATTGAAGAGGGCCACTTTGAAGAGGAGTGCATCTGAACGGGGAAGTACACTGTCGATGTCTGTGACGGTTGTCTCCAGTCGTTCAGCCATGGCTTGGGGATCATTCAGCAGCTCCTGAATGATGGTATGGGGGGCGTCTGGCATGGAAGCGAGGAGTTCTATGGTCAGGGGGTGGGACTGACTGCTCAGAACCTTGCCGAAGGCTTTTATCTCTTTTTTATCGATGGTGCCGTCGGCTGCCGAGACGATGAGAAAAACGATGAAAGGAGCGTAGACGAGGTTTTCCCATTGATTATCGGAGAAAAGGTCCCTGTAGTTTGCCGGTGATGGGTCCTCGTGGGACCCATCATCAGGCGTCTCCTCGCCAACGTCAAAGAGGGCTTTTAAGTGGTGGGGGCGAGCCTTGTAAGTAAGGTCTTGCCAGGCTTTTTCCGTGATGGCTTCAACAAGGAGAGCGGTTTCGCTGAGCCATTTCCCTTTGGATTCCACAAGCGGGAGAAACGCCTCCATGGGGATCTGCAGTTTTGAGCCGTCATCGCTGCTTAAGGCCACCACATGGGCATCGGAGGGAAGAAGGGTGGCCACCCCTTCACCCAGGACCACCACCGCACACTTCCGGGTTCTCCCTTCATTGGTTACGATGATTTTTGATGCAGTGAACACATCGTCAATGGCGATATGCTGGTGTTTTCGGAAAAGGGCAAAGAACGCATCCTGTCGATCCCGGGGCGCTTCTGGCAAGGTGGCCAGAAGCCGGGGCCCTATTACAAAGGGTGTGTGGACCCCCTGGAGTGTGACCGGGCCCTGGTCGGATTGGCAGAGACCGAAGACCATGTCCAGTGAGTTGCCGGTAAAGGTCTCGGCCCATGCACGATCGTAGGTTTCCTCAAAGGATTCCAAGGGGAGTTCTTCTCCGTCTTCGGGAAGAATGGGGGCTCCGAGCTCCTTGGCCAGGGTGGAGGAGAGGGCGATGGCCAGAAGGGTGTCCTCAACGGAAGAAGCCGCCATGATGCGCACGTCGTAGCGGTCGCCCTCCCTCAGGAGTTCGATGCTTCGGCAGGTAACGCCATCAATATAGAGGTGAAGATACCCGGCAGGCCAGGGTTCAGTGGAATTATCGACTTCATCGGATTCGGTGATTTTGATGCCGCTGATGGGTAGCTTGTCCAGGGTGGTACCAAGGCTGATGGGTTTGTCGGATCGGATAGAGAAGGTGTGGCTCATGGAGACCTCGCAGTAAAGAGTGGCTCATGCCGATTGACCTGTTTTAAGGCAAGAAAGAGGAAATTGAAAATACAATAATCGTTGCCGCGTGAGGTTGAATAATGTCAGCAATAAGACACCAGAAGCCTCTACGTGCTTCCTTGTGCCTATGGAGTTCTGGCTGAATGATTTGCAAATCACACTCAGGTTGAGTGTTTGCTTTTGTTTTTTAGTCTAACTTTATAAGAAGTAGTGTAGATAATATAAATGATAGGAATTGTTAGCATAGAGTGTGGTGCGAGGCAAGTTGTTTTGGTGAGTAAAGTGGTGCGGTGTTTTTGTGCTGTGCGTGTGATGAGAGGAAAACCGTCGGGTCGTGGGCAGGGGACGTGTTGATAGAACGTAACGGTCTGTGCTCTGGTTTTCCTGTGTCAGGGGATGGTGTTTACATTTGGCACCCGGTGATGTTCAGGAAAAAGCCGGTTGGTAGGGGTACTTCTTGTGGTTGTCCGTGTTTATAACGCATCATATCTTTAGGGTTATGGCCTATGTAGGTCCCTTATAATAAAATCGCCAAAATTTCTCGGTTGCCGATTCCTTAAACCAGAACCATATGCTTAACAGCATCTGTGGCAATGGCGAATGGTTTTTTTATGCCTGTTTGTAAAACTTTTCAAGCGTTTGGTTCCCGGCAGTGCCACCGGGGTCACTTTTTTTCAGCCCTTGCAGACTCGCACCGAGTCCCTTTCCACCAAGTGGGGCTCAATGCGGATAAGGGTGCCGCCTTCGTGTTGTCGGGTGATGCGATCCAGAAGGGTGTCCACGGCCATGGCGCCGAGTTTGGCTTTGGGTTGGTGGATGGTGGTGAGGGGCGGGGTCATGTACCGGGAGATAAAGATGTCGTCGTAGCCCACTATGGAGAGGTCATGAGGAATGGTTAGGCCGGCTTTGGAGACTTCGTTGATGACGCCCATGGCCATCATGTCGTTGCAGACGAAAAGCGCGGTGGGGCGCGATGGAAGGGCCAAGAGTGTCTTCATGGCGGCAACGCCGCCTTCGCATCCGAAGTTCCCTTCCACGATCCACTCTTTGTTGACGGGGAGCCCGGCCTCTTTCATGGCTTTTTTGAAGCCGTCCAGGCGTTCCACGGAGATCTGCTTGTTCATGGGGCCGGTGATGCATCCGATGGCGGAGTGACCGCTTTCGATGAGGTGGGTTGTTGCAAGGGAGCCGCCGTGGAAGGAGTTGTCCTGAATCCGGTCCATGTTGTCGGATGGAGGTCCCCAGTCTGTGACCACAATGGGGGTGTGCCGGTAGGTGGAAAAGAGATCAAAAATGGCGTTGTTGGTTTCATTGCACATGAGGAGAAGGCCGTCCACTCGCTTCTCTTCCAGGGCCTTCAGGTTTGCCTCCATGCGGTGGATGTTGCCTTCGGTGTTGCAGAGAAAGAGGGTGTAGCCCCGCTCGAAGCAGCGCTTTTCCACCCCGTGGACTACCTCGGCATAGAAGGGGTTGGTGCTGGTGTTGACCAGCATGCCGATGGTTCCGGTTCGGTTTACCTTGAGGCTTCGGGCGATGGAAGAGGGTCGGTAATCGAGGCTTTCCACGGCCTGCATTACGTCCCTGATAATCTCTTTACTGACGTAGCGGGTTCCATTCAGGACATGGGAAACCGTCGATGTGGAGACCCCTGCCTGCTTTGCGACATCCTTGATTGTTGCCATGTCTATCTCTGCTTTCGGTAAAATTCGTCCGTTTCGGTGCGTGTGGGGATGGATGTCTGGGCCCCGAGTCGCATGACGGAAAGGGCCGCCGCAGCGTGGGCAAAGGCAATGGCTTCGGGCAGGTCCTTCTCTTCCTGCAGCGCCGCCATAAGGGCCCCGTTGAAGGTATCCCCGGCTGCGGTTGTGTCCACGGCAGCCACAGCGTAACCCGGAACAAGGGCGCCCCTTCCTTTGTTGCTGACATACGCCCCTTTTGAACCCAGGGTGATGAGAACGGTCTCCACCCCCTTGCCGTGGAGATGGTCGGCGGCCTCAGCAGCGCTGTCTTCGCCATGGACATGGATGCCGGTGAGGACCTCTGCTTCCGTCTCGTTGGGGGTGATCATGGAAAGACCTGCAAGGAGGCTTTCAGGTAATGGCCGTGCCGGGGCCGGGTTTAAGACCACAGGAACCCCCGCCTTTTTAGCCACTGCGGCCGCGATCTCTATCGTTTCTATGGGTGTTTCCAACTGCATGAGAAGCGCCGATCCACCCCTGATGAGATCCAGGTGGGGGTGGAGCCTCTCCGGCGTCAGGCAGGCGTTGGCCTCGGCTGAAATACCGATGCTGTTCTCCCCACTCTCCGCCACGTAAATGATGGCAACCCCCGTGGGCATGCCGGGAACCGCCATGACCCCCTGGGTCCCCATCCCTTCCGCTGCAAAGGCCTCCAGCATGCGATGCCCGAAATCATCGTCACCCACGCAGGCGATAAAGGCGGTCTCCGCACCAAGTCGGGCGGCAGCCACCGCCTGGTTGGCCCCCTTGCCCCCGGGCACCACCCGGTACCCACGGCCGGTCACTGTCTCTCCGGGCCGGGGAAAGGACTCCACCTGCAAAATATGGTCGGCATTGACACTGCCCAATACAACCAATGGCTTTCGTGCCATGAAAGATCTCCCTTGTATGTTTAAAAACAGCCTCCGGCGGCGAGGTGAGCCACCTCGAAAGCTGATTGCCATTGCGCTCGCCTCCAGCGTTGAGGGTGGAACAGGTTCAATAACAAGTTCCGTGACGCTTTGGGGGCAGGGATGCAATCTGGTCAGTGCCGGTATCAACCGGGGTCGATGATCAGGAGTTTATTTGTGGCGCCCGGGGAGTTGGAAAACAGCTTGCTGTTGTATTCGAGCCACGTGGAGGTGTGGTGGGCAAGCTTGCGTTTTTCCAAACAGATATAAACTCTGGTCCTGAGCTGGGAAGAAGAGTCCGGTCCCGGAGGAGTTATTCCAATGAAAATTATTGGGAATATTCACAAGGGGTCCAAAGAAGAAACCATCCAGCTCAAAGCTCTCAATAACGTTCGTGAAGCCTCCAGCTTCGGTCTCGGGCTATGGCCGTCAGTGAATGTGATCGACCCGAGGAACGAGAGGCGGGAACATTCGCGAACCTGGGGTGCAGGGGGTCAGCCCCTGCACGCCGGAGGCAGGCTTTTCGATTTTATTTCGTCACAACCTTCAAAGGCACGGGGATATAGGCATCCACTTTTTCGCCCTTGAGGACTCTCACGGCGGTCTCCACGCCCAGGGCGCCGATGAGGGCGGGTTGCTGGGCGATGGTGCCGGCCATGTCGCCGCGTTTGACGGCGGCAATGCCGTCATCGGTGCCGTCGAAGCCGACGACGAAGGCTTTTTTATTGGCGGCAGCAAGGGCTCTGACGGCCCCCAGGGCCATCTCGTCGTTCTGGGCGAAGACGGCTTTGACATCACCGTGGGCAGCCAGGAGGTTCTCCATGACATTGAGGCCCTTGGTCCGATCAAAGTCTGCGGGCTGACTGGCGAGGACTTTAAACTTGTTGGCCTTTACAGCCTGGTTGAATCCCGCGCCACGATCACGGGCGGCGGAGGTGCCGGCAAGGCCTTCGAGCTGGATCACTTTGGTGCCTTTTCCCAAGTTGTCAGCGATGTAGTCACCGGCCATTTTGCCGCCGGCCACGTTATCGGAGGCGATGTGGCTGGCCACCTTGCCTCGTGTGGCACCGCGGTCCAGGGTAAGGACGGGGATTTTGGTCCGGTTGATCATGCGAATGGCGTTGGAGACGGCATCGGAGTCGGTGGGGTTGATGAGAATGGCTTTTACGCCCCGGACGGTCAAGTCTTCCACGTTGGCGAGCTCTTTGCTCGGGTCGTTCTGTGAATCCAGAACGATGAGTTTGTATCCGAGTTCGGCGGCTTTTTTTTCAGCGCCGTCTTTCATGGTGACGAAAAAGGGGTTGTTCAGGGTGGAGACCACCAGGGCAAGGGTATCCTTGGCGAGGGCCTGGGTGGACATCCCTAAAATCATGACGAGGGTAATGATAAGACCGGTTGTTTTTTTCATCATTGCTCTCCTTGAAAGCGTTTATACGAAAAGGACCTATCGACAGTTTCTATTGGCCTCTGGCGGGCCTTCCGGGGGGCAAGCTTTTGAAACGTTTGATGAACAGGTTTTGATAATTAAGTTGCGTTTTCACTTCTCCATGATTTTTTTAACATGAAGAAAGGGGGGACCCAATTCGTTATCCACGGGCGAACCCCGGAGCATTCGCGAACCTGGGGTGCAGGGGCTGAGCCCCTGCTATGTTTTGCTGCGCGTATCCACCAGGACAGCCAGGAGGATCACCACGGCCTTGGCAATCATCTGATAGTAGGAGGAGACATCCAGCAGGTTGAGCGCGTTGTTGAGAAAACCGATGATGAGGGCACCGACCAGGGTGCCCATGATGCTCCCCTTACCGCCCATGAGGCTTGTGCCGCCCAGGACCACGGCGGCGATGGCATCGAGCTCGTAGCCTGCCCCTGCTGTGGGTTGGGCCGAGGAGAGGCGGGAGGTGATGATGAGGCCGGCAAGGGCTGAGAGGAACCCGCAGATGGCGTAGACCGTGATTTTGATTCGGTCCACGTTGATCCCGGAGAGGCGGGTGGCCTCTTCGTTGCCGCCCAGGGCGTAGATGTAGCGGCCGAGTCGGGTGTGGTTCAACAGGTACCACGCCGCACCAAAGGTGATGACCATAAGCCAGACGGGGAAGGGGATTCCCAGGAGGTAGCCGGTGCCGATGAAGGCGAAGGCGTCTGCTGTGTCCGTGAAGCCGGTGGAGATGGGGCGCCCGTCCGTGTAGACAAGGGTGAGGCCTCGAATCAGGGTCATGGCCACCAGGGTGGCGATGAAGGCCTGGACCCGTCCTTTGGCGATGATGATGCCGCTTGCGGCCCCCATGGCTGTGCCGACGGCAAGGGCTGCGGGCACGGAGATGGCCAGGGGAATCTCGCGTGCGATGAGGCTTGCCCCCACGGCACCGGCAAAGGCCAGGATGGAACCCACAGAGAGATCGATGCCGGCGGTGAGAATAACCAGGGTCATGCCCACGGCGATGATGGCATTCACCGCAGTCTGGCGCAGGATGTTGAGGATGTTGGCCAGGGTGAAGAAGTGCGGGTTCAAGAGAGAGACGATCACAATCATCACCAAAAGGGCGATGAGGGATTTCTGCTCAATGAGCCGATCCTTCAGGGAGGGGCGGCGGACGCTCTGGATCACTTTATCGCTTGGTGTCATAGGGCTTCGGTTTCCGTTTTGCCTACGGCGCAGGCCATGAGTTTTTCCTGATTGGCGTCTTCAGCGGCGAATTCACCGGTGACGCGGCCTTCGTGCATCACGATGATGCGGTCGCTCATGCCAAGGACTTCCGGCATTTCGGAGGAGACGAGGATGATGCTCATGCCCTCCTGTTTAAAGGTGTTGATAAGCTGGTAGATCTCTTTTTTTGCCCCCACATCCACGCCGCGGGTGGGTTCGTCGAGGATGAGCACCCTGGGCCGTGTCATGAGACCCTTGGCGATGGAGACCTTCTGCTGGTTCCCGCCGGAGAGGTTGCCGATGGTCTGGCTGCGGCTCGGGGTTTTGATGTTGAAGTGGCCGATGAAGTCGTCCACGGCCTGCCGTTCGGTGGTGTGCTGGAGGCGGCCTGAGGGGGTGCTGAAGGCTGAAAGGGCGGCAAGGGTCATGTTCTTTTTGACGCAGAGCCCCAAGACCAGTCCGTCTGCCTTGCGATCTTCGCTGATGTAGGCGATGCCGGCGTCGATGGCGTCCTTGGGGCTTTTGAGGTCAAGGAGAGCACCGAAGAGTCGGATTTCGCCTTTTTCCATGGGGTCGGCCCCGAAGATGGCCCGCATCAGCTCGGTGCGGCCGGAACCCATGAGCCCTGCCACGCCCAGGATCTCCCCCTGGTGAACTGAAAAGGTGGCACCGTGGACCCCTCTGGCGTGAAGGTTTTCAACCTTCAGACTCGTTGTGGTGGGGTCCACATCGACCCTCGGGTACTGTTCGTCAAGTCGCCGTCCCACCATCATCTCAATCAGGGTGTCTTCATCTAGTTCTGAGACGGGGCGCTCCCCGATGAATTTTCCGTCCCGCAGCACCGTGACCTCATCACAGATCTCAAAGATTTCCTTTAGTCGGTGGGAGATGTAGACGATGCCGTGGCCGCTGGCCTTGAGTTCATCAATGACGGCAAAGAGGGCCTCGGTCTCCGTGTCGGTGAGGGCGTCGGTGGGCTCATCCATGATGATGACCTTCGATTCGAAGGAGAGGGCTTTGGCGATCTCCACCATCTGCTGTTCTCCGATGCCCAGGTTGCCCAGTCGGGTTTTTGAGTTGTGCCCGATGCCAAGCTTCGCAAGGAGACGATCTGCCTCAGCGTACATCTCGCTCCAGAGGATTCGTCCAAACCGGGAGGTTTTTTCCCGGCCGAGGAAAATGTTTTCGGCGATGGTGAGTTCGGGCAGGAGGTTGAGCTCTTGATGGATGATGCCGATGCCCGCCTCCTGGGAGTGACGGGGGCCGGGAAAGGTGATCTCCTCGCCTTGGTAGACAAGGCGTCCGGCATCCCGGGTGTAGATGCCGGTGAGTACCTTCATCAGGGTGGATTTGCCAGCGCCGTTTTCCCCCACAAGGGCCATGACCCGGCCTGGAGTAACGGACAGGTTCACGCCGTCTAGGGCCTTGACGCCGGGAAAGCTCTTTTCGATACCCTCAAGTTGCAGGATGGGGTGGGGCATGGCAAACGCTCCGAGTATCAAAAGATTTGAATGAGAAAAACAGCCTTCGGCGGGCAGGGGCTGAGCCCCTGCACCCCAAGTTCGCGAATGCTCTCACCCCTCGTTCCTCGGGGTGATCACATTCGCTGACGGGCTGCTCCCGTGGACAATGGCTGAGAATGTTCAGCCCCCTTCGTGTAATCCAAAGGGCACGTTGTGGCATTTATCTAACATTCAGGCCATGAAGGATGACTGAAATTTGGGCTTCCGCTCTTTGAGCGGCCCCCGCTTGAAGGGTGCAGTTTCAGCCCAAGCGTTTGTGACGCAGGGTGCATGTCATCAACGTCAGCGTGAATTTGGACGCGATACACGATGAGTAACGAGTTAGGGCCTCGCTGTAAATTAATTATACAACGACCGTTGCCGGGCGTTTCCACAATGCTGTGCGATCCAACGTTCATTTTTGAAGCGCACGGTGCTGGCCATACAGAAAGTGTATAATTAAATGTTGGCAAGGCTCTTACACACTGCATTCGCCATAGGGTTTCAAGGTACTCTCACCTTGGCCGCCGGAGGCCATGCTTTTGGGGTTATTTAAAACCTCACCCCCGCCTTCAGGATCACGTTGGCGTAGGGCGTGAACTCACCGGTCCGCACCGTTGCCCGGCATCGTTTGGTGGCCAGCTTAAAGGCCTCGTGGCGAAGGTAGAGGATGGGAATCTCTTTTCCGAGGGCTTCCTCCTCCTCTTTTAAGAGGGCGATGAGGGCGTCGTGGATCTCCGGGCTGTTTTCCGGAAACTCTTCGGCCATTTCCACGGATTCCAGGGTCATTTCGGAAAAAATGGCTTTTACCGTATCGAGAAAGGAGGGGATGCCTTTGCTTAAAGCAAGATCGATGCGACGGGTTTCGTCGGGGATGGGTAGTCCTGCATCGCAAATGCAGAGTCCGTCGTTGTGGCCGAGCCGTGCCACTGCATGGCTGAGTTCAGAGTTGATGAGGGTGCCTTTTTTCATGTGGGCTCCTGGTGTGTTGATTTTTTTAAGTAAATAATTTTCCAATGCTGTTTCGTCAATATATCAGATATCGAAACGTTTGCGCAATCGTTTCGATGGTGCGGTAAATATCACTGGAAGCCCCATCAGTGCGGGGCTTTGGAACGATGTTTATATTTTGAAGTCGATGTAATAAGTAAGGCGGTCATTTTGTGTTTTGGCTATATTTCCGGTCTTTATAGCGTATGTTCCTTGTAGAAAAACATTGAATTGAAAGTAGTTTTTTGGTAGGTTTTTTTCGATTGCACCTTATGAGTGCACAGTTTCCGATTTCATCGTTTGCCGCTTGTATCAGTAGGAAAGCCCATGTCCGGGTTGTCTCGGCAATTTCCGGGTTTCAGGTGTCACTCCCCAGCGTTTGTTCTCCTGCAGGTGCGATTTCGCCCCCTGCCCCTTCCCCCTTGCCCCTCCGGGTGTTCGATGAGTCGATTGGATTTGCGTGCTGCTGTTGTAATACGGGCTCGCACATAATGTTGGGGACGCCATAGCAAAGACAGCATACCGACATCGTTTCAGCGGTTGCGCCGCATGGTGTTCCAGGGCGCTCAGGGCGCCGACTTCTTAAGAGATGCATGGCATTCAATTGCGGCACCGGTTGCGGTGCGAAGCACATTTTCGGCGCTGCCGTCTTTCATATAGAAGTCAGTTCGAACGAAGGAGGAGTAGGTTTATGAGTGATCATACGGAACCTCAAGATAAAATAGTGGTTCAGGATCTGTATAAAATTTTTGGGAATCAGCCCAAGAAAGCATTGGCGCTTCTGGGTCAGGGCGAAGAGAAAGACGCCATCTTTGAAAAGACCGGCATGACGGTTGGGGTGCAAGGGGCCAGTTTTACCGTGAAGGAGGGGGAAATCTTTGTGGTCATGGGGCTTTCCGGGTCCGGGAAGTCCACTCTGGTGCGAATGCTCAATCGGCTTATTGAGGCGACGTCCGGCAGGGTCCTTCTTGACGGTGAGGATGTCACCACCATGGATGACGATGCATTGCGCCGGATGCGGCGCAGCAAGATGAGCATGGTGTTTCAGAGCTTTGCCCAGATGCCCCACCTGACGGTGGTGGAGAACGTGGCCCTTGGTTTGGAGTTTGAGGGCATTGCAAAGGAAGAGCGCATCAACAGGTCCCTGGAGGCCCTGGAGCAGGTCGGTCTTTCTGCCTGGGGGGAGAGTTACCCGTCTGAACTCTCCGGTGGCATGCAGCAGCGTGTGGGGTTGGCGCGCAGCCTGGCCGTGAATCCGGATGTGCTGCTGATGGACGAGGCCTTCTCAGCCCTTGACCCTTTGATTCGAACCGAGATGCAGGACGAGCTTCTGCGGCTTCAGGAGGAGCACAAGCGCACCGTTGTCTTTATCTCTCACGACCTTGACGAGGCGATGCGCATCGGCGACCGGATCGCCATCATGGAAGGGGGGCGTGTGATTCAGGTCGGTACCCCCGAAGAGATTCTCCAAAATCCGGAAAATGAGTACGTAAGGGCCTTTTTTCGTGGTGTGGATCCCACCCAGATTCTCACCGCAGGCGATATTGTGCGAAACACCCAGGTCACCCTCATCCGCCACCCTGCCCACGGCCCCCGCGCAGCCTTGTCGCGCCTTGTTAACCAAGACCGTGACTACGGGTATGTGCTGGATGCCAGGAAGCGGTTTGTGGGCGTTGTCTCCACGGATTCCCTGAAGGAGGTGATAGACCTTCCAAAGGACGAGCGGGACATCACCGACGCCTTCCTTGAAGGGGCCGAATCGGTAAATGCCAGTGAGTCCATGCAGGAGATCCTGCCTCTGATTACGGCCAACCCCTGGCCTGTGCCGGTGGTTAATGATGAGAGTCGATACCTAGGCGTCGTCTCACGCAACATGTTTCTGAAGTCGCTCCAGCGCCCTGATATTTCACCCTCTGATGCAACCGACGGGAGGTAGTCCACATGTCCCTTGATTTTTTTAAATTCGACGATCGAATTATTCCCATGGATGACTGGATTCAGTCGTTTGTGGACTGGCTGGTCCTCAATTACCGCGATCAGTTTCAGATGCTCAAGTGGCCTGTGGATATCACCTTGAATGGGTTTGACGGCCTCTTGAACTGGCTTCATCCGCTGGTGGTGATTCTTCTTTTTTGTGTGCTTGCATGGCGGGTGTCGAGCTGGCGGCTCTCCCTTTTTTCCGGGTTGACACTTTTGCTGATTGGCATGCTTGGGCTCTGGGAGGAGACCATGACCACTTTGGCCATGGTGCTCTGTTCCGTCGTCTTCTGTGGGCTGGTGGGGATCCCTCTGGGGATTGTCTCCGGACGAAGCGATGGGTTTGAGCGGTTTTTACGGCCCTTTCTCGACGCCATGCAGACCACGCCGGCTTTTGTCTATCTTGTTCCCGTGGTGATGCTTTTCAGCATTGGCACCGTGGCCGGGGTCCTGGCCACCATTGTGTTCGCCATGCCCCCCATTATCCGGCTGACAAGCCTTGGGATCCGGCAGGTGCAGCCCGAACTGGTGGAGGCTGCCGTGGCCTTTGGTGCCACGCCCTGGCAGGTTCTGAGGCGGGTTCAGCTCCCCTTGGCACGCACCACCATTCTCGCCGGCCTTAACCAGACCATCATGATGAGTCTCTCCATGGTTGTGATTGCTGCCCTCATCGGAGCAGGTGGCCTGGGGCTTCCGGTGTTTCAAGGCCTGAACACGTTGGATATTGGCCTTGCCGCCATCGGCGGGGTTGCCATCGTGCTCATGGCCATGGTGCTCGATCGCATCACCCAGGCCATGGGGGACACGGATGTGCCGAACAATTGATGAGGGGTCAAACTTCTGAAACGTTTGACAAACAGGTTTTGAGTGCCGTTTCGATTGCATCACCGATGTCCGCAACCCATAGCGTTTGGATTTAACGAGTCACAACCGGAACGTTTTTGCGGAGCTTTTTTTTAAAAAAGCGACCCGCCGGAGGCATGGATGACTCGTTACCTTTTGTCCATGCTGTTATGCTTAAGTCGTTGATATTGTACTTTATGAATCTTAATAAGACATGAACCGTGACACCTGAAGGAGGGGAAGATGAGCAGACGTATTGGAATGTTGCTGGTGACAGTGGCTATGGCTCTTATGATTGCCATGCCGGTATCCGCTTATGAGACGTTGCCGGGCAAAGGGAAGACCGTGACGCCGGGTCGAGCCACATGGACCACAGGTTTTTTTCAGGAAGCGTTGATCAGGAAGGCTTTTGAGGAGCTGGGCTATAAAGTCAAGCGTGCCAAGGATCTTTCAAACCCCATTTTTTACCAGAGTCTGGCCTTGGGGGATGTGGACTACTGGGCCAACGGATGGTTCCCCATCCATGAGCCTCAGCTTCCGAAGAATTTTTCCGAGAAGGGGGAAATTGTCGGGGAGCTTGTAAAGTCCGGTGGACTCCAGGGGTATTTGGTGAGCAAGAGGGAAGTGGAGAAGTACAACATCAAAAGTCTTGAAGACTTCAAGCGTCCTGAGGTTCAGAAGGCCTTTGACAAAAACCGTGACGGCAAAGCTGACCTGGTGGCCTGTCCTCCGGGCTGGGGCTGTGAGAAGGTGATTGCCCATCACATGGACGCTTATGACCTTGGCGACTCCATCAACCTGGTCAAGGCCTCCTACTCTGCATCCATGGCCGAGACCGTTGCCCGGTATAAGAACGGCGAGCCTGTTTTCTTTTATACATGGACCCCCAACTGGACCACCTTTCGTTTCCAGCCGGGCAAAGATGTCATGTGGATAAACGTGCCTTTTATTGCCCCTACGGATAGCCAGAAAGGGAGTGAAAGTCTCATGGTCGTTGAAGGTGTTGCCGGCGCAGTAACCAGTCCCGTGGAGCTTGGGTTTGTGGTTGCTGATATTCAGGTTGTGGCCAACAGCGCGTTTCTTGCGAAAGACCCCGCGGCCAAACGTTTTTTTGAGGTGTTCAAGCTTCCCCTGATTGATATTTCCGAGCAGAACACCCGCATGTTCGAAGGGGAAGACTCTGCAAAGGATATCGCAAAGCATGTGGATGAGTGGGTTGCAAACAACCAGGCACTCTGGGACTCCTGGCTCGAAGAGGCCCGCAAGGCTGTGAAGTAGGAGACCCTCTGCCCTTTCCGGGCTGCGAAGCATAAAAACAGGCCGTGCATGATCCTTATTTGGGATCGTGTGCGGCCTTTTTTTGTGGTGTTTTAAATGCGGGTAAATACTTGGTTTGTTTTGGCTAAGGCCTTGATATGATGGGCCGGTTTGGCTGCGGGTGATTCGGACGACTGTTCGGTGTTGCTTTTTGTGATGACGTAGAAAAAGCTGAAACACCTGTTAACAGTGGCGATCAATACGAATGTGCGTTTGGATTTCCTGTTTCTGGAGGGGGTTGCTTTTTTCTACCTTCCCATTTGAACGCCCCTGTTTGGTGGCGGAAGCGGTGGGTGTCCTGTTGTTTGTGAAAATGTTTTACGCAGATGAATATTGTTTTTGGCGCGTGGCGTAAAAATGGGTTTTCAAGGAGATGTTGGTTATTTCTTGATTCGGTTCCCCCAGAGCTGAGTGTGCTCGTTTTCCGATAAGTTGCGAGAACTGAACACCATTCACCTGAGTGATTGCGTCACTCAGGTGGGCTTTAGTCGATAATTCAGGCAATGTAAATCTCTTTTTGTTTTATCTATAATATCAACAAAATTCATCAGGATTATACTTGACTAATTGGCCGATATTTACGCTTATAGTCTGATGTTGGATTGTATGAAGGTGGTGGCGGTTTGCTTTTTTAGTAAGCAACCGGACCGCCTTGTGTTATGGGAAGTAATAAGGAAGTAAGGAAAACGTCGTATCAGGTCTTATTGTAAGATACTCTCTCATCCCGAAGTATTCCCCAATGCCTGCTCTTTGCTGGACGTGATACCCCTGTTGCCATCCTTTGCAGCCGTGTGTGTCCTTCCTCGAAAAACAGACGCCTTTTCCGGGTACCGGTTCCAGGTCCCCGACTCCAAACCTTGTTCGCATCCCCGTCTCCATAACTCTATCCGATTTGCATCGGGTCTTTAAGGCCAGTTGCAGTCACCGGAGGGTATTCATGTCAAAGATCAAGTCCCTGGATGATTTGCGGAAGATGAAAGAAAAACTCCAGGCGAGTGTCAATTTGAGGGAAAACGGAGAACGCTGTGACCAGCTGGTTCAGATCCGTGTTGCCATGGCCACATGCGGTATTGCTGCAGGCGGCAAGGAGGTTCTGAATTGCCTGGTGGACCAGCTTGACCGCCGAAACATTGAGGCGGTGGTCACCCAGACCGGCTGCATGGGCTACTGCTATGCGGAACCCACCATCGAAGTGACGCTTCCCGGAAGCGACCCGGTGGTTTTTGGCGAGGTGGATACTGAAAAAGCGGCGGAGATCGTTGATCGCTACGTTGTGAAAGGTGAGCTTCTGCCGGGTATCATTCCTGTGAACTACGAAGTGGTGGATAACGATTAGCGACGCCGTCATAACACAAGGGAGCTGAAACTAGATGGGACGATTTAAAACGCATGTTCTGGTCTGCGCCGGCACCGGTTGCAGGGCATCAGAAAGCGATCTGATATTTCAGAAACTGGACCAGGGAATCAAACAACGCGGCCTCCAAAAAGAGGTTCAGGTGATCAAGACGGGGTGCTTCGGGTTTTGTGAGAAGGGCCCCATTGTCAAGTTCATGCCTGACAACACCTTTTACGTGGAAGTGACCCCAGCCGATGCTGACACCCTCATTGAGGAGCATGTGGTCAAGGGCCGAAAGGTAGAGCGACTTCTCTACACCGACCCCAAAAGCGGAGAGACCATCTCCGATTCCAAGCACATGGGGTTCTACCGCAAGCAGATCCGCATTGCCCTTCGAAACAGCGGGTTCATCGATCCCGAGAACATTGACGAATACATTGCCCGGGATGGCTATGAAGCCCTGGGCAAGGCCCTTCTTGAGTTGAGCCCCGATGAGGTCATCGATGAGGTGAAGCGCTCCGGCCTGAGGGGCCGTGGCGGCGGAGGTTTTCCCACGGGCCTTAAATGGCAGTACGCGCGGGCCACCCAGGCGGATGAAAAGTTTGTGGTCTGCAACGCCGACGAAGGGGACCCCGGAGCGTTCATGGACCGCTCCATCCTTGAAGGCGACCCCCATTCGGTCCTGGAAGCCATGGCCATCTGCGGATACGCCATGGGCGCCGAGACGGGCCTGATTTACATTCGCGCGGAATATCCCCTGGCCATCCAGCGTCTCCTGATCGCCATCGAGCAGGCTCGTGAATTGGGCCTTCTGGGCAAGGACATCATGGGCAGCGGGTTCAACTTCGATATTGAGCTCAAGTACGGTGCAGGCGCCTTTGTCTGCGGTGAAGAGACCGCCCTGATTCACTCCATGGAAGGCCACAGGGGTGAGCCCACGGTGAAGCCTCCCTTCCCTGCGGAGTCGGGTTACTACGGCAAGCCCACCAACGTGAACAACGTGGAGACCCTGGCCAACATTCCCGTTATCCTCACCCGCGGTGCTACCTGGTTCTCAGGCATCGGCACGGAAAAGTCCACGGGAACCAAGGTGTTCGCCCTTGCGGGCAAGATCCGCAACGTCGGGCTCATCGAAGTGCCCATGGGCACCACCCTTCGGGAGGTGATCTACGACATCGGCGGCGGTATCTCCAGCGGCAAGGCCTTCAAGGCCGTTCAGACCGGCGGGCCCTCCGGCGGCTGCCTCACCGAGGAGCACCTCGACGTGCCCATCGACTATGACAACCTCATTGCCAACGGTTCCATGATGGGATCCGGCGGCATGATTATCATGGACGAAGACGACTGCATGGTCTCCATCGCCAAGTTCTATCTCGACTTTACCGTGGAAGAGTCCTGCGGCAAGTGCACCCCCTGCCGTATCGGCAACAAGCGTCTTTACGAGATTCTGGAGAAGATCACCGAGGGAAAGGGAACCCTGGCGGATATCGACAGGCTCAAGGAGCTTGGTGCGGCGATCAAGGACACGGCCCTGTGCGGCCTGGGTCAGACCTCGCCCAACCCGGTCCTCTCCACCCTGGACAACTTTTACGACGAGTACCTGGCGCACGTCACGGACTACACGTGCCCTGCCGGTCAGTGTAAGGCCCTGGTCACCTACGAGATCGACCACGAGAAGTGTGTGGGCTGTACCCTGTGTGCGAGAAAGTGTCCGGTGAATGCCGTGGAAGGGGTTCGCAAGAAGCCTCACACCATCGACAGTCTCCACTGCATCAAGTGCGGTGTCTGTATCGAGAACTGTAAATTCGGCGCCATCACTAAAATTTGAGGATAGGAAACCATGGAATCCGTTAAACTGATCATAGATGACAAATCCGTTGAGGTGCCCAAAGGGACCACCTTGCTTGACGCGGCCAAAGAGCTGGGGATCACCGTTCCTGCCCTCTGCCATATGGATCTTTCCGGCATCGGTTTTCACAGCAGCAATGCATCCTGCAGACTCTGTGTGGTGGAAGTGGAGGGGAGGCGCAACCTGGCACCGGGCTGCACGACCCTTGCCACCCACGGCATGGTGGTGAAAACCCGGACACCGAGGGTACTCAATGCCAGGCGCATCAACCTGGAGCTGCTTCTTTCCGATCACCCCAAGGACTGCCTCAGCTGTTCCAAGGCCGGCTGCTGCGAGCTGCAGAACCTGGCCGAAACTTTTGGCATCCGTGAGATCTCATATCAGGGGGAGATGTCCAGTCACGCGAAGGACACCTCCTCTCCCTCCATCGTGCGCGACCCCGACAAGTGCGTTATGTGCAGGCGTTGTGAGAACATCTGCCGTGAGGTTCAGGGCGTCGGGGTTCTGACGGCTGTGAACCGAGGCTTTGAGTCCGTGGTGGTGACAGCCTTTGACCGCGATCTCGATACCACCACGTGCACGTATTGTGGCCAGTGCGTGGCCGTCTGTCCCACTGGAGCCCTTACGGAAAAAGATGAGACCAACGAGGTGATCCGAGCCCTTGCCGATCCCTTCAAGACCGTTGTGGTGCAGGTGGCTCCGGCGGTGCGAACCGCTCTGGGCGAGTCCTTCGGCATGAAGCCGGGGACCCTGGTCACCGGCAAGCTGGCAGCGGCTCTGAGGCGCCTGGAGTTCGACTACGTTTTTGACACCGACTTTGCCGCCGACCTCACCATCATGGAGGAGGCTTCCGAGCTTCTCGATCGCCTGACCCGTCACCTGGGCGGCGACACGGACGTCAAGCTTCCCATCGTCACCTCCTGCTGTCCGGCCTGGGTGAACCATCTGGAGAAGAGGTTCCCGGATTTGTTGGAGTATCCCTCCACAGCCCGATCCCCCATGCAGATGTTCGGCTCCATTGCCAAGAACTATCTGGCGGAGAAGATCAGCGTGCACCGCAAAGACATGGTGGTTGTTTCCGTCATGCCCTGCGTGGCCAAGAAGGCCGAATGCGCCCGGGTCGAGTTTTCCGACGATGGAAACCCTGATGTGGATATCACCCTCACCACCCGTGAGCTGGCTTCTCTCATCAAGCGCTTCAACATCGATTTCGAAAGCCTTGAGGATGAGGATTTCGACGCACCCTTGGGTGAGTCCACCGGAGCGGCCGTTATTTTTGGAACCACCGGCGGGGTCATCGAGGCGGCGGCCCGTACCGCATACGAATTCCACACTGGGGAGACTCTGGAACAGGTGGATTTCGAAGCACTGCGAGGGTTTGACGGGATCCGCAGCGCCACCGTGGATTTTGCCGGAATCGACATCAAGATTGGCATTGCCCATGGCCTGGCCAACGCGCGGGTCCTCATGGAGGAGATCCGTAAAGGAACCTGCGAGTTCCACGCCATTGAGGTGATGGCATGCCCCGGTGGCTGCATCGGCGGCGGGGGACAGCCCTTTCATCATGGCAAAGAGGAGATCATCAGGGCGCGTCAGGAGGCGATCTACAGCGAAGACGCGAGCAAGGTCATCCGAAAGTCCCATGAGAACCCCCATATCAAGAAACTCTACGAAGAGTATCTGGGCAAACCCCTGGGAGAGAAACCCCACAGGCTGCTTCACACCCACTATTTCAACCGCAGCGGGAAGAAAACCAAATAGGATCTGTTTGACGTATGTCGGAGATGACGGGCATATCATGCCGCTATCCGACGTTTAGGATCTCATGACACAGGAATGAATCGCTATGACCTTAGTACAAGCCAAACTGTCGCCCAACGCGGTAAGGGAGCTTCAGTCCATCTGCCAGAGCTTCGGTAATGACAAGGGCGAGCTCATCAATATTCTACATAAATCTCAGGATTTCTGCGGCTACCTGCCCCCTGACGTGCAGGAGGTGATCGCCGAAGAACTCGACATTCCCGTCTCCACCGTTTACGGTGTGGTGACCTTCTACTCCCTCTTCGTGATGGAACCGAGGGGCAAGCACCATATCTCCATTTGCACAGGCACTGCCTGTTTCGTAAAAGGGGCCATGGACGTGATGGATGAGTTCAAGCTCCTCCTCGGCATCGACATGGGGGAGACGACTCCCGATGGAAACTTTTCCATCGACAGCCTGCGCTGCATCGGCGCCTGCGGCCTTGCCCCCGTTGTGATGGTGGGGGAGAAAATTTACGGCCGGGTCACCCCGGATGATGTCATCAACATCCTGGACGACTACAAAGACAAATAGGTTCGCAGATGCCCGGTGTCCCGGCATGCCGGGACACCGGGCATCTGGTTCGGTCTTGGCTGTGATGCGACAAACTGGGTGCAGGCCGGTTTGATGTTGTCGAGCCCCGTAGGGTGCGCCGTGCGCACCGATTAACGGCCGGAAACCCCACAACAGCTTATGCTGTGAGGGTCGATATCGAAAATGGTTGAGATGTGGGGCGGTGGTTTGCGATGCGTTAGACGGTGCGGGAGCCGCACCCTACCATGTGCAATGGTCCCATATCGTTACCCGCGGGCGCAGCCCGTCAGCGAATGTGAGCACCCCGAGGAACGAGGGGTGGGAGCATTTGCAACCCGCTTTCAAGGTGGCTCACCTTGCCGCCGGAGGCGCATTTTAAAAAACAGCAAGTCTTGGACGAGACCATGAGTAACAACGCCATACATCATGCACTGAGGGTGGACGAGGAGAAGTGCCGGGGGTGCTGCAACTGCATGTCCGTCTGTCCCACAGACGCCATCCGTATCCGCAACGGCAAGACGCTGATTTTCCAAAATCGGTGCATCGATTGCGGCAAGTGCTACCGGGCCTGCCCGGAATCGGCCATTCGGGTCGAGCAGGACGATTTCAACGAGATCTTCAAGTACAAGCGGCGCGTGGCGCTCCTGCCATCCATCCTGAAGGGTCAGTTTCCCGATAACTTTGCCAAGCAGCGGATTTATGCCGAGCTTCTGGACATGGGGTTTACCGATGTCTTCGAGGTGGGGATGATGTGGCGGGTGTTTCACCTGGCCACGGCCCGGTACATCAAGAACAACCAGCACAAGAAACCCTTTATCTCCTCTTTCTGCCCAGCGGTTCTGAGGCTGATCCAGACGCGGTTTCCTTCCCTTCTCGAGCACGTGATTCCCATGAAGGCACCGGTGGACATTGCCGCCCTCTACTATCGCCGCCAGCTGCTGGCGCAAGGGGTGCCGGACGATGAGATCGGGACCTTCTACGTCACGCCCTGTGCCGCCAAGATTTCCGCTGTCAAGACCCCCAGACCCCATGACGTCAAGGCCTTAAACGGCGTGATCAACATGGACTACATCTACAACCGGGTCTGGAAACGCCTTCGGAGTGAAGAGAAGGAGATGCCCCCGGAACCCCTTGCGGAATCCCTGTGTGAAAAAGGCGTGCTCTGGTTTCTTACGGCAGGTGAGTCGGAGTACGCGCGCGGGCGCAGCCTGGCCATTGACGGCATTGCCAACGTGTTTGAGTTTCTCGAGAACATGGAGAACGAAGAGATCTCCGATATCGATTTCCTGGAGCTGCGTTCCTGCGATCAGAGCTGCGCAGGGGGTGTGCTCACCAGCTGCAACCGCTTTTTGACGGTGGAGCGCCTCCGCAACCGGGCGGAACGATCAAGGAATGCCGCCCATCTCAAGGACCCCGACCGGTGGGACGACATCGACGATGACACGGAATACCTCGTGGATCACATCATGCTGGGCAAGATCAAGCCCAAGCCGGCCATGAAGCTCGACGAGGACATGGCACGGGCCATGGTGAAGATGGAGAAGCTCCAGAAGATTCTCGCATTTTTACCCGGTGTGGATTGTGGACTGTGCGGTTCGCCCAACTGCCAGGCCCTGGCCGAAGATGTGGTGAACGGCGATTCCCGGATGCAGCAGTGTATCTTTCTGCAGAAGAAGATGGTTGCCGGTGGCAAGATGAAGATGACCGACGCCGCAAAAATCCTGGACGATGTCTGGGGCAAAAATATACTCGATGGCAAGCCCATCGATCTGGAGGACGAATGAAGGTAAGAGAGGTTGTTGAAACGTTGAACCTCACCGTTTTCGGTGGGGAGTCCGGACTGGACCAGGAGATTCAAGGGGGCTATGTCTCGGACCTTCTCTCGGACGTCATGGGGTGCACCGACGAAGGGGATCTCTGGGTGACCCTGCAGTCCCACCGGAACGTGGTGGGCATCGCATCGCTCAAGGAGCTTTCGGGGGTGATCATCGTCAAGGGGTTTACCCCCAATGCCGAGACCATCGAGGACAGCAACCGCGAAGGGATTCCGCTTCTGGGAACCACCCTGGAAACCTTTGACGTGGCAGGTCGTCTTCACCGGATGCTGGGTGGCAATGCAGACATTCCGAGCTGATCTGCATCTTCACACGGTGCTTTCACCCTGCGGGGATGTCTCCATGTCCCCTGCGGGCATTGTCGCCGAGAGCCTGGGTAAGGGGCTCTCTATCATCGGCATCACCGACCACAACTCCACACGGCAGTGTCGGATTGTGACGGAGCTGGCCGAAGAAAAAGGGCTTTACGTGCTTCCCGGTGTGGAACTCACCACACGGGAGGAGGTACATCTTCTCGCCTATTTCGCCTCTCTGGAGGTGGCGGAATCGTTTCAGGGATGGATTGATGCGCACCTTCAGGTGATCAAGAACAAGCCCGAGTTCTTCGGCTACCAGGTGGTGGTGGATCGTGACGAGCAGGTGGTCTACGAAGAGGAACGCCTTCTCATTGCAGCCCTTGACACCGATATCCATGAGACGGTGGCAGCGGTGACCGAACACAACGGCATGGTGATCTGTGCCCACGTGGACAAGGGGAAGAACAGCCTTTTCAGCCAGCTCGGTATCATGCCGGCAGGGCTTGAAGTGGATGCCCTGGAGGTGGCGGCGACAGCGAACATGGCTCGCATTACCCAGAGGTATCCTGAGGCCTCGGGGAGGCCCTTTGTGTGTAGCTCCGATGCGCACTACGCCGAGGATATCGCCAAGGCGACCACAACCTTTGCCCTGGCCCACCCTGGTTTTAAGGAGATCCGATTGGCGCTGGCCGGCCGTAACGGTCGGGGGGTGAGCTTGTGAATGAACTCTCGCTTCATATTTTGGATATCCTGGGGAATTCTGTTCGTGCCGGGGCTGGAGAGGTGGAGCTCGCCATCACCGAAAGCCGGGCCGAAAACATCTACCGCATTGTATTTCGGGACAACGGCAAGGGGATGAGCCCGGAGATGTTAGACGATATCTTTAACCCCTGGGTCACCTCCCGCAAGGAGCGCCGCGTGGGGCTGGGGCTCTCATTGTTGAAACAGAGCGCCGAGCTGTGCGGTGGGGACCTCGTTATCTCTTCGATTCCAAACAAGGGCACCACGGTTTGCGTGGACTTTGAGTTTGCCCATCTGGACCGGCCCGTGGCGGGGGATATCGCCGGAAGTCTTGTGATCACGGCAGCCTCTGCTCCGGAGATCGCTTTTTTATACTCCCACACCACCGATACGGGGAGCTACCAGTTCAGCACCGTGGAGGTGATGGACGCCCTGGACGGCGTCTCGTTGACCAACCCCTCCATCATGCGGGCTGTTGAAGAGATGATTCGGGAAAACCTGCGGGAGATTGGCGCGGAAGGGGACGTCTCGGCCATGCTTCAGCTGCTTCGGAATTAATAATGTAAGCCTTCTATTGTTAAAATGGCCAAAAATATGCCTCCGGCGGCAAGGTGTGCCACCTTGAAAGCAGGTTGCAAATGCGCTTTGTCCTTCGTTCCTCAGGCCAAATCACATTTGCCTTAGGTCTTAGATTGACCCAAGATTTTTTTTAAAGACCTGTTTGGCAACCTTTTTAAAAGGTTGGCCCCCGGCAGGGCCGCCGGAGGCACCATTGAACTGTTTTGAAATATGGCAAAATTAATTGCCCCCGGCAACGCCGCCGGACATGTAAATGAAACGAAACCTATGAAAATTACCGAGATTACAACACTTCTGGGGGGACATATCGTCAGCGGCAAGGCGCGGGCGTATATTTCCGTTCGTTACGGCTTTGCAGCGGACCTCCTGAGCGACGTTCTCACCCTTGAAACAGACGGCATTCTGGTTATCACCGGGCTGTGTACGCTTCAGACCATTCGGACCGCAGAGATGGCCGAGGTCGATTGTGTTGTCATCGCCCGCGGGAAGAAGGTGAGTCCTGCCATGGTGGATCTGGCGGAACGAACCGGGGTCATTCTCATTGAGGCCGACTGCTCTGTCTTCAAGGCCAGTGGGATTCTTTTTGAAGCCGGTCTCAAACCCATTTATTAGGGGGCGTTATGAAATTCGAATTTGACATCGCAGACGGGGATTTTACAAAAGCCGGTACAGCCTCCAGCCAGGTAAAACACATTCTCAAGCAGCTCAACGTCGAGTCAAAAATCATCAAAAAAACCACCGTGGCTATTTACGAAGCCGAGGTCAACGTTGTGGCCCATGCCATCGGCGGCGGCAAGCTGGTGGCCGACATCAACCTTGAGCGGATCGTCGTGGAGGTGATGGATGAAGGGCCTGGAATAGAAGACATCGCCCAGGCCATGGAGGAGGGGTTTTCCACCGCCTCCGCCCAGGTGATTTCCATGGGCTTTGGGGCAGGCATGGGTTTGCCGAACATGCGCAGGAACACCGATAAACTTGAAATCACCAGCGGACCGGAAGAGGGAACCCGGGTGGTTATTACCAATTTCATCTGATGGGTTGTCCGGGATTGCCACCATTGGGAAGGGTGGCGAAGCCATTGTAGCGAAAATACCTTGAAACCCAATGGCGGATGCAATCCGGTTGTCATGATCAAGGTGTATTTCGCGTCACCATTCGCACGGTGTGTGACGTGTCCGTTGCGATATTTCATAAAAATATCGCAACTGTTCCGCTATGCCTCCGGCGGGTCGCTTTTTGAAAAAAGCTCCGCAAAACCTTTCCGGTTGGTTGTGACTCGTTAAGCCCAAACGGTATGGATTGCGGACATCGGTGATGCAATCGAAACTGGGCTCAAAATCTGCTTTCAAGGTGGCACACCTCGCCGGCGGATGCTCTTATTTTTTTGCAAAATATGCCGTAGTGGTTATAGTGTGAAGGGAACAGGCAGGGAAGGTGGTGTTTTCACCTTCCTTTGTTGTGTGTTTTTTAATTTGGGTGTGGTGCCACTCGCCAGAACGAAGTCCTCTGTTCCATACGCGCGAAAGTTGGGAAGCTTTCGGGAAGAGGGGCCATGGC
Source organism: Desulfolunaceae bacterium (assembly GCA_942491485.1). Lineage (GTDB taxonomy): Bacteria > Desulfobacterota > Desulfobacteria > Desulfobacterales > Desulfolunaceae > Desulfoluna. The sequence goes on from CALOAX010000004.1 coordinate 411,294, forward strand.
AACGGCAATGTGGTGCGAGACCCTCCGGCAGACATGTTTATTGTGGGGAGAGGCCCGAATTCGGGCTCAGTGTCGGTACGTATTGCCGATGCACCTTATTTTGACGTGGATGAGTTGATGTGCTCGGTCAGGGAGACCGTGGGCTTCCCGTGAACAGATGGCGTGGATGCCGGAGTAACGAATCAGGGACGACATATGGGTGAACTCAAGAAACTGTTTAGTAACAACCGGGAATGGTCAGCTGAGGTTACCCGGAAACAGGGCGATTTTTTTTCCAAACTTGCCAATCAACAGAAACCGAAGTACCTCTGGATCGGCTGTTCGGACAGCCGGGTGCCTGCCAATGAACTGGTTGGGCTTATGCCCGGCGAAGTCTTTGTGCACCGAAATGTGGCCAACCTGGTCATTCACACCGACTTCAATTGTCTTTCCGTGATTCAATACGCGGTGGAGGTTTTGAACATCAAGGACATCATTATCTGCGGCCATTATGGTTGCGGAGGTGTTCATGAAGCCATTGCAAATTCTTCCCAGGGGCTCGTGAATAACTGGTTGCGCCACTTGCGCGATATCAAGTTTTCTCATCAAGATTATTTTGACACCATTGATGATCCTGAAATGGTGAATGATCGCCTCTGCGAACTTAACATCATCAGGCAGGTCAAGAACGTCTGCCGTACCACCACCGCTGAAATCACTTGGCAGGCTGGGAAAGAGCTGACCGTTCACGGATGGATTTACAACATCAGCAACGGTCTCCTGCAGGACCTGGATGTCTCGGTGGACAGCCCTGAAAACATTAAATCAGTCACCGACAGAGCCGTTCGCCAGGTCTATGACAGGACGGAAAAAATACACGATTCATGATGTGAGCCAGTGCACGGCCCATGGCCTTGTCTGGACCGAATTAAAGAGTTTCAATCCCCCATGCCATCAGCGTATGGGGGATTTTTTGTCTGGTGACGATTCAAGGTCCCATGCGTTCACTTACAGGTCTGTTTACGGTATACTTGTGCAAGGGATTTTTTTCGCAGTCCCGCGCTTGAAGCGGGTGATTTCGTGAATGAATTCTTTGGCCGTATGCCTTATGGAATCCGTACGAACCGACATAGCCGTTGCTTTGGTTGCGGTGCTTCTGGCCATCGTTGCAACCCTTTCCCCTTGCCCGGCGTCAGCCCGTGAGATGGATAAAGGCGAGAAGCTCTTTATGGTCAATGCCGGAGGCGTTCTTTTTATCACCGGTTGGGGCATTGCCAACTGGGATTACGGGCAGGAGACGCCTCGGACGACCCGGGAGGGGTGGTTTGGGCAGGACACGAACACCGGAGGGGCAGACAAACTCGGTCATTTTTACACCACGTATGTCCTGTCCCACGCAATGACCCACATGTGCGCCACGTGGGGTTACTCAGAGGCGCAAGCCCCTTTGTATGGCTCCCTGTCTGCCTTTGGTCTTATGGGGTTTATGGAGGTGGGGGACTCCTTCAGTCGGTATGGCTTTTCCCACGAAGATTTTATCATGAACACGGCCGGAGCTTCCCTTGGGTACCTGACAAAACGGTACCCGAAGGTCTCTGAGAAGCTGGACTTTCGCCTGGAGTACACCCCTTCTTTTGATGAACCGGACCTTCTAACCGACTATGAGAACATGAAGTTTCTCACGGCCTTGAAGTTCGACGGGTTTCGGGGGCTGCAGACGGGGCTCTGGAAATACCTGGAGCTTCACGTCGGGTATTATACCCGGGGCTACGACGATGACGGTTCAGATCCCAGACGCTATCTCTATGGGGGGCTCGGCATCAATCTTTCCCGGATTTTTTGCCAACACGGTTATTCCAAAACCGCCACCACCCTTCGTTACCTTCAGATCCCCAATACGGACATTCAGGTCCGGAGCTCCCCTTTGTAATTTGGAGACCAAGGAGCCCCGGAAAGGTTTGCTCTCAGGTGTTAACTCCATTTTTTACCCAGGTCTTCCAATCCTGAGTTTGCGAGGTCTTCAGGTGACATGACGACCTGGAAATGGACGTCTGCGTCAAAATTGAGATAGAAGGGCTCCGAATAGAATGGGATGTTCGAGGCGTTGGCCACATTGACGATGAGGATGGCGCTTCGCAAACCGTACTCCTCTGTAAACCAGATCGAAAACGGTTTGATGTCTTCAAGGATTTCATCAAGCAAAATGGCGGCGGTTCCCTTTTTTACCAGGGTGTTGAATGGCTCGTGGGGAAACGTGACATGCATAAGCATCTTCATGGCTGACCCTCCTCGGGTGATGGGTTGGTTTCATTGGATCGCAGCCGTTGTACGACGGGCAAGGGGGCCCGTTGAGTCGGACGGAATCGGGTCGTGAAGAAGATGGTGAGCAGGGGATGCCGGTGGGAACTATAACATAAGGAGGGGGCGGCCGCATGTTGAATGGGACATATCTAAAGTACAGGGTTTCAGGGGCAGATTCAAGGGCGGAAAAAATACGGGCGATGGGTTATCGGTGGTCGTGTTAGGGTGCGCCGTGCGCGCCGCCTGGCCATCCCCTTAACGGCTCTTGCTGTGATGGTCGATATAAATAATGGTTGAGATGTGGGGCGGTGGTTTGCGACACGCAAAAAGGTGCGGGAGCCGCACCCTACCGTTTGAAATAGTCCTGCATTTATGCCACGGGCGCAGCTCGTCAGCGAATGTGAACAGCCCGAGGCACGAGGGCTGAGAGCATTCGCAACCTGCTTTCGAGGTGGCACACCTCGCCGCCGGAGGCACGCATTTTGCTCTTAAAAGGCGTGCTTTTAAGTCCCTTTGAGCTTTGTTCTGTTGGTGGCGATGGCGGTGAGGGGGTCGTCTGGCCAGGGGTGTTTTGGGTAACGGCCTTTGAGGTCCTTTTTTACCTCGGGGTAGGTGTTGGCCCAGAAGCTCTTGAGGTCCCGGGTTACCTGCATGGGACGGGAGGCCGGGGAGAGGAGGTGGCAGGTGACGGGGATTCGACCGCCTGCCACGGTGGGGGTGTCGGTGAGGCCGAAGAGCTGCTGAATGCGTGCGGCAAGCACAGGTGGCTCACCGTTACCGTAGTCCAGGGGAATGCGGGTGCCACTGGGGATGGTCATGTGGGTGGGGGCAAGGGTGTCGATTCGCCGGTGCCAGGAATAGGGGAGAAGGGCGGTCAAGGCACCGGTTAGATCCACCTTCCCTAAGGCCCCCATGCTGGTGATGCCGATGAGAAAGGGGGCAAGCCACTGATCGGTGCTTTCTGTGAGGGCGGCATCGGAGAGATCCGGTAATTCGTCGAATCCTGCGTGGTTCCGAAGAAAAAGAACCCGGGCCTGAAAGGCCCTGGTGGTTTTGTTCCAGGGGAGAACAGAGACCCCCCGGGTTTTGATGCCTTGTACCAGTGCGCCGGTGATGGCCTCGGGGCTCGGTTTTGTTAAGGGTGCTTCAGAGAGCGTCAGGGCCCCCAGGCTGTGACGCATGACGGCTTCTACCCTTCCCTTCCGATCATTCCAGCTCACCACCTCTTCCCGGACCATCTTGTGTGCATGATCTGACTCAAGCACCTCTTCCGGCAGGGGGGCTGCAAGGTAAACGCGGGCATTTTGGCGGTTTCCGTCGAGGTCGGCAACGGCGATAAAGGGTTCGTACGCCAAGGGATCGGCTTCATTTAAAAAGACGCCGGTGCCCGAGGCCATTTGGAAGTGGCCGTTTCGGCCTTTGCGTGCCATGGCGATACGGTCGGGAAAGGCAAGGGCCAGAAGGCGCCCGGCGTGTTGGGAATCCTTTGGCACTCCTTTGACCTGCAGGCGTGTTGCAAGCTGGCTTGCTGCCTCTTTGATGCGGGACGCGGCGCCGGGGTTGAACTGGGCTTCGGATCGCCCCCGTGCGAGCATTGCCTCCATGCGCAGACGGATGTCGGCTTCCTTTCGGCCGCCACTTATAGGGTCCCGTTCCGTTAGAAGGGCGGCGAGAAGGGCCCCTTCCGGTCCCATCTTCAATTTTTTGGCGCAGAGGAGCATGTGGGCCAGGCGTGGGTGAAGACCGAGTCGGGACATGGCTTTGCCATGGGCTGTGATGCGACCCTCAGCATCCAGGGCGCCCAGCTCCTGAAGCACTCCCTGGGCCTGTTGGCATGAGCCCTGGGGCGGTACATCGAGCCAGGTGAGCTCACTTGGGTCTGTGACCCCCCATATGGCCAGTTCCAGGACGAGGGGCGCCAGGTCCGCATGGAGGATTTCCGGTGCGGTGAAGGGGGTGAGCGTCCCTGTGTGGGCTTCGCTCCAGAGACGGTAACAGATTCCCGGCGCCGTTCGACCGGCACGGCCCTGCCTCTGATCTGCCGAGGCCCTGGAGACAGGCAGGGTCACCAGGCGGCCCATGCCCGAACCCGGCGAGAACCGGGAGACCCGCATGAGCCCCGCATCCACCACAAGGGTCACCCCGTCAATGGTGAGGGAGGTCTCGGCAATGGATGTGGCAAGCACCACCTTGCGACGTCCGGCAGGGGAGGGACGTATCGCTTTGTCCTGCTCGGTTTTGGTGAGGGCGCCGAAAAGGGGGGTGATGTCCACATGGGCCGGCAGGTCCATCTTTCGCAGCCTGTCATGGACCCTTCGGATTTCGCCTGCACCGGGAAGAAAGACAAGCATGTCGCCCGTCTCTTCGGCAAGTCCTTTGCTCACGGCCCGGGCGCAGGCCGCTTCGATATCCCGACGGGTGGGGTTGGGCTCGCGAAGGGGAAGGTACCGGCTCTCAACGGGAAATGCCCGCCCTTCGGACGTGATGACGGGGGCGTCGTCAAGGAGCCTGGCCACCGGTTCGGCGTCCAGAGTGGCGCTCATCACCAGGATGCGTAAATCGTCCCTCAGCACCCCTTGGCACTCCAGGGTCAGGGCCAGCCCAAGGTCGCTGTTTAAGTTCCGCTCATGGAACTCGTCAAAGACCACGAGGCCGATGCCGGAAAGTTCCGGGTCCCCTTGAATCATTCGCGTAAGAATTCCTTCGGTCACCACCTCAATGCGGGTGGCCGCCGAGACCTTTTTATCCATACGGATGCGATACCCCACGGTCTCTCCGACCGCTTCCCCAAGCATCTCCGCCATGCGCCCTGCCGCAGCCCGGGCCGCAAGTCGCCTTGGCTCCAGCATCACGATTTTTTGGCCGGCTAAAAAGGGTTCTGAAAGCAGGGCCAGGGGGACTCCTGTGGTTTTTCCCGCACCGGGAGGGGCCTGCACCACAGCAGAAGGGCCGGCCGCAAGGGCCTTACGAATCTCATCAAGAACATCATGTATGGGGAGTTGAAGGGTCATGCATCGGTTCTATAAAATGCGGACGGGAAATACCATAAAAAAAGGGTGCCTCCGGCGGCAAGGTGAGGGCACTTTGAAACCCTATGGCGAATGCGTGGAGTGCACCGTGATGCAATCGCTTTTGAGGCATTCGCGTGGAGGGTAAGGGCTTGCGACCGTTCTTGAGAAGAGACCTGTTTTATTTTTGCGTAACGACAGCCCCTCAATTTCGTCTTTCCCGGCTGGCCTGACGTGTCAGGTAAGCATTCATGGTGGGTTTCATGGTCGTGTCGGAAGATCGGGTGACCGGGGATCCATGTTTGTAAGATGGCACCGGTTGAAGCTGCTTTTGACGGTTGAGTATCACGGGAATAACTCTGGCAGCAAAGGACTGAGCGCCTTGATTCTCGGTTTGGGTACCGACGAATGCTGCGAAAGCCTGGAATGCTGTCTGTTGTCAGAGCGGGTGGTGGATGATTGGGATATGAAGCCGATGGTGCGCGATATGTGAGAAGGCTCGGGACCGCACCCTACAGTCTCTCATGTCTGATGGGTTTCTGGGTGCAGGGGCTGACGTCGATCGTCATTGGATGCGTGTTTTGTTCTCATCCTGTCAGTAAACCATGGTAAGGATGTATCATATTGTTCTGTCGGCCCTCAGGTTGCGACAGAACTTGATAAAGAAACAAAAACCTGTTTGTCAAACTTTTCAAAAGTTTGGCCCCCGGCAGGGCCGCCGGAGGCTGTTTTATACCCTCATCACTTGGAGATGTCATGGCGAAGTGTCCGGTATGTGGTCAGCGAAAGGGGAAAAGGGAGTGCGTGCAGCATGGTGAGCCTGTGTGCAGCGTCTGTTGTGGTGAGACACGGTCCAAGGCGTGTCAGGGGTGTTCTCATCACTCGGGGAGCAAAAAGGGCTACAACTACAGTCAGGTGCCCTTTTATGACGAGCAGATGATGGTCGATCCCGACCAGCAAAAGATGGCCGCATGGGTGGCGTGGGCCTTGTGCCACCTGGATAGGAAAGAGGGGATGACGGACAGACAGGTTCGATCGCTTCTGGAGCGGGTGATGGATGTGCTCTACTTTCGGGAGAAACAACCGGCCTTTGTGGATTCTCAGGAGAGGAAACGGTTCACTTGGTTTACGGGAGAGCTGATGAAGGTGGTGAAATCCTATCCTGATGATCAGTGGACCCGGGTGGTGGCAACGGTATGGCGATGGGTGAAACGTCATGAAAGCGGAAGCCGGGGTTATCTTGATTTTGCGGGTCTAAACGCGCCGATTTCTGCACCCTTGCAGGGGAAATCTCTGTTTCAACGGGTTGTCAGTGTGTTCAAGGTGACCAGGTAATGGCGTTTTGAAGGGCTTCAGGGCCTTTCTTAGGAACGCATACAAAATGAATTGAACCAAAAGCCTGCCTCCGGCGGGTCGCTTTATGAAAAAAGCTCCGCAAAAAACTTTTCGGTTGCAACAGCCTTTCTCCCCCGCGCGGAGGGCGGGGGAGAAAGGCTGTTGCATAATTAATAAGCTGAAAACATACGGTTTACCGAAAGAGTGGGCGTTGCCGGAAAACATTGTCAAAACCTGTTTATCAAACTTTTTAAAAGTTTGGCCCCCGGCAGGGCTGCCGGAGGCAATTGTTGTCTCTTTAACCCATTCTCGTTCCTTAGATTGTGGTGGTTTATGTTTAGGCCGTGCTCGATGCAATGATCGAACGCGGCCTTTTTGCGTCTCAGTGGGCAGCGATTGGCTTTGATTTTGAGACGAGGCGCCTCGCAGCTGTATTGCTGTGATCAATGATCATTAGAGGAAAGATTGATATAATCGTTTTGACCCCCAAGGGCACAGGGTGGTAGGAATCGCGGAAAAATGGAGTGATGATTCATATTTTCGGAACTGATTTCTTAGCATGGGGGGAAGATGAAAATTCAAGAGGAGTTCACGACCTTTACGGTGGCCCTGATACCAGTGGCCATGGCGTTGAATATAGCGGTGGGCCAGTTGGTGGCGCTTTTGAAATTGCCGGTTTACCTCGATTGCATCGGTACGGTTCTGGTTGGTTTGGCCTGCGGTCCCTTTGCCGGGGCGCTTACCGGCGGGCTTTCCAATATGGCCTGGGGGCTCTTCTCCCCCTCGGCGCTTCCCTTTTTTCCGGTGGCGGCCTGGATCGGTCTTGCTGCCGGGATCTGCGGTCGCCTGGGCCTTGCGGACACCTGGTGGAAAGCAGCGCTTACGGGTCTTGTGATCGCCGTGACCACGCCGTTCATCGCCACCCCCATCGTGGTGTATATCTATGGAGGCGTTGAGGGGAGCGGGGCCTCCCTCATCACCGCTGTTCTGGTGAAGTCCGGCATCAAGATCTCCTCCGCTGCCTTTTACAAGAACCTCATGGTGGAGCCCTTGGACAAGGTGCCCACTGCCCTGGTGGCCTTTGCCCTGATTCGGTCCCTGCCGGAGCGGATGATGGCCCGGCTTCCCCGGTTTGCCGCGTAAGGGCAGGGCAGCCTCCGGCCAGGGGATGATCCCCTGGACACCAGGTTTCCGAATGAGGGATCTCGTTGTCTTCTTGGTGTGTTTCACCTCTGCGTGGTTTTGACGAAGGCGCGCGGAAAAAGCCTTGCAGGAGTGAGGCACACCAGACTTTCTGTTTGATGCCATCCCGGGTTGTTCAGTGGCTTCGCCACCACGCCGCCGGAGGCAGCCGGGTTAAAGATGCCTCCGGCGGCCCTGCCGGGGGGCAAACTTTTGAAAAGTTTGACAAACAGGTTTTAGCAAACAAAGTCAGGCCAACCTAAATCAAAGGCGGATGTGATTTGCCCCGAGGAACGAGGGGCGAAGCGCATCCGCAACCTGCTTTCAAGGTGGCACACCTTGCCGCCGGAGGCATGCTTTTGCCCCGAACATTGACCATACAAGGCAAGGTTTCTCACTCTAATATGATACGATCTCTTTTCAATCTGTCTCCCTGGACCCGGCTCTGCCTGTTGGGATGCATGGTACCGGCGACATTTTTGCTGTACGAGGCGCCGGTGAGCCTTTTGCCTTTGGGGGTGATTGTGCCTTTAGGGCTTACAAGCGGCGTGGCCGCACAGTGGCTGCGGCGGACTCTCATTGCGCTATGCCCCTTCGTCTTTCTTCTTGGTCTTGTCTACCTGTTGGCCATGCCTCTCTCCGGGGAGGTGGTCTGGGGTGTGGGGCCTGTCCTCATCGGGAGTGAGAATGCAGGCCTCTTTTTCTCGATTCTCTCACGGGTCGTCGTGATGCTTTCGGCTCTTCTTCTTTTTGTTTCCACCACGTCTGCGTCGGATCTTCTAATCGATTTGCGTCGTCGGGGGGCTCCCGCGCTGGCGGTATATCTCCTGGCCATGACGGTTAATCTTGTCCCCCTGTTCAGGCATCGGGCGGTTTGCGTGATGGATGCCCAGAAAGCCCGTGGGCTCGATCTGGACGGAGGTCTTTTTACGCGCGCCCGCCGAGTGATACCCTTGGTGGCTCCTCTGCTTTTGGGGGCGCTGGCCGATGTGGAGAAACGGGCCATGGCCCTTGAGCTGCGGGGAGGGCTGCGGAGCCATTCGGTGGCTCCCTTGGTTGAATCACGCCGGGAGACCGTGCTGCGACTGGCCTCCTGCGGTATTATTTTTGCGGCACTTGGATTCAGGGTATGGATGCTGTTTCATTAGATAATTTTTCATTTGCCTATGCGGGGGAAGATGCCTCTGTCCTGGCTGATATCACGCTTTGTCTCAGGCAAGGGGAGACCCTGGCCCTGCTGGGGGCCGATGGATCGGGGCGCTCGACGCTCCTTTACCTCCTGGCTGGCCTGATGGTCCGGTTCTATCCGGGCGTTGCCACTGGGTCGTGTCGTGTGTGGGACGGCTGCTGCCTGAGTTGCCAGCCGGAGGGGGTGGGGATTCTTCTGGAAGATCCCTGCACCCAGTTTTCCGGGATCGCCTTTACCGTTTTCGACGAGGTGGCCCTGGTGCTGGAGGGAAGGGTGGCCCCAGATCTCCTTGAATCAAGGGTGTGGGATGCCCTGACGCAGGTGGGGGCAGCGTCTCTTGCCCATCGAAACCCCTTTACCCTGTCCGGTGGCGAGGCAAAGCGGGTTGCCCTGGCGTCCATTTTGGTCAGTTCCCCTCGTTTGCTGCTCTTGGATGAACCTTTTTCTCAACTCGATCCCAAGGCCCGGGGTGAGGTGAGACAGGTGCTTGAAACCATCAAGGCCGAGGGGGTGGCGTTAATCCTGTCGGGAAGTGATGTGGGGGAGGTGGCGACCTTTGCAGATCGGGCTGCTGTACTGTGCCGCGGCCACATTGTTTTTGACGGTTTGCTGCAAACGCTGGTGAATGAAGACAACCCTGAGGCGTGGGGGATCTCCCTTCCTGTCGTGACCCGGGTGGCGAGGAAAGCCCGCGCTACAGGTCTTTATGACGGCCCGTTGCCCTTGACTCTGGAGGGCACGGAACACGGATGGTGTGTATGATGAAGCTTGAGGATGTGACCTATGGGTATGAAACAGGAACACCCGCTGTGTTGGGGGTCTCCTTTGCCGTATCTTCTGGGGAGCACGTTGCTGTTGTCGGGCCCAATGGCTCTGGTAAGAGCACCCTGCTTCGCCTTATGTGCGGTTTGCTTTCTCCCCGGTCCGGCCAGGTAAGGATGGGGGGGCGGCCTGTGGAGGTGATGAAACCCTCGCAGCGGGCCCGGCATGTGTCCATTCTCTTTCAGAACCCCGATGATCAGATTTTCAAAGGGCGCGTTGCCGATGAGTTGAGGTTCGGCCCCCTCTTATCCGGTATGGACCCCGGAGATATCGAGGAACGGATGCACCACGCCGCCGCTCTGTGCAGTATTGACGGAACCCTGGATCGAAACCCTTACGATCTTTCACGGGCGCAGAGAAAACGGGTCTGCCTGGCTTCTGTGCTGATGATGGAGACCTCCCTGGTCCTTCTGGACGAGCCCATGGCAGGGCAGGATCCAGCAGGAAGAGAGGCGGTGATGCGGGCCATGGATGCCCTGCGGGTGCGGGGCGTTTCCGTGGTGGCTGTTACCCATGACATGGATGTTGCCGCAGGATTCGATCGGATAATGGTGCTGGAGGAAGGTCGACTCAAGGCCGAAGGGGCACCCAGAGATCTTTTTTCGCATGCGTGTCCCGGTTTGCATCCCCCCGATACGGTTGCTCTGGGGCGGAAGCTGGGTCTCCCCGGGGTGTGTCTCACGGAGCGTGACGTGTTGGAGGGGCTTATTCAGCACGTAAAAGCAGGTTCTTGATGCGCGTTTTTACCACGCACGTTTACGATAGAAGGCTCTTGCTTAAGACGCCATCTTCCGCAAGTCGGCTTTCATGATTTTCCCCACTGTTGATTCGGGCATGGCCTCGATGATGTCGATCTGCGCGGGCCATTTGTATCTGGCGAGTTCCTTGTGGCAGTGGGCCATGAGCGAATCCACGGTGGGTGTTCTTCCGGGCTTTGGGGTGACAAAGGCTTTGGCGGTTTCCCCTCGTTTCGTATCCAGCACGCCTATGACGGCAGCTTTCAGGACGTCGTCGTGGGTGCAGAGCACCTCTTCCACTTCCCTCGGGTAGACGTTGTATCCGCTTGAGATGATTCGATCCGTTTTCCTGTCCACGACATAAAAGTAGCCATCCTCATCCATCCAGGCGATGTCCCCTGATTTCAACCACCCCTCCTGAAAAGCTGTTTTGTTCCCATCAGGATCGTCCAGGTCGGCGCAGGTGACCTGGGGACCCTTGAACCACATCTCTCCCGGTTCACCGACGCCAAGCTCCCGGGTTCCCGTTTCAATGTCCATGATCCGTACCTCGGTGTCGGGCAAGGGGACACCGATGCTGCCGGGTTTCTTAAGTCCTCTGTAGGGGTTGAGGTGGGTTTGGGGTGCGGTTTCGGGTATGCCGTAGCCCTCGTTGATGGAGACGCCGGTGAGTTTTTCGAACCGACTGAGGGTCTCCACGGGCAGCGAGGAGGGGCCTGATGCAATAAGTTTCAACGAGGTCATGTCGGTTTTGGGCAGGGTTTTTTCTTCGAGAATGCGCATGACCATGGTGGGGGACATGGGGGCCATGGTGGGCTTGAATTTGCGAATCGCTTCAAGGATTGCTTCCGGCCGGGGGGTAGGCACCAAAACCGTCGACCAGCCCATGTAGATGGGAAGAATCATTGCCGTGACCATGCCCTGAACATGGGAGACAGGCGGTGCGGCCAGAATTTTCTCTTCTCCCCTTTCCAACTGGAACCAGGCGTCAAGGGTCTGCGCCATGCAGGTGAGGTTGGCATGGGTGAGCGTGGTACCTCTGGTCTGGCCTGGGGCGTCGCTAATGTATTGATAGACCGCAACCTCATCCGGGTGGATGGTCGGTTCCAGAATGGGGGTTCCCTTCAGTTCCATGGCCTCTGCCCAACTGTAAATACCCTCCTGTTTGGGAACTTTTGCCGTCATCCCTTGTTTTTTGGTGATGAGTGGAAAAAACCATTTTAAGGGGGCGGGCAGATAATCCTCCAGGGAGGCGTGGACGATGGTTTTGATTTGTGTTTTTTGACGAAGGGTGATGGCGCGTTTGGCAAGGATGTCCTGGGTGATGAGTAGTTTGGTCCCTGCATCGTTCATTTGTTGAATGATTTCACGATCGCTGGACAAGGGGCTGCACATCGTCACCACGGCTCCCATGGTGAGGGCCGCATAGTACGCCACCACCGTTGGCACCGTGTTGGGGAGCCAGATGCTCACCACATCGCCTTTACGCACACCAAGGGTGGTGAGGGTGATGGCGAAGGTGCGGACCATAACCTGGAGTTCTGCGTAGGTGATATGGCGCCCCATGTAGATCAGCGCCGTGTGCCGTGGGTGGCGGCCTACCGAGTATTGGAACATTTGGGGAAGTGAGAGATGATGGTAATCTAAGGCGGGGGGAACTCCTGTGTCGTAGTGAGTAAGCCATGGCTTGTCGGCGCAGGTGATCATGTTCTTCTTCTCCGCTGGGCATCAAGAATTATCAATCGCTGTTCAGAAAGATGAAGAAAGTTCTACATACGGATAAATGATCTTGGGGTTTCTGTCAATAAGACCTCGAAATTAAGATAAAGATTGTGCTTGATTTGCTTTTGGGCGTGGGGTTCGGAACTTGCGGCCACCGGGTATGAAGGTCAAGTCAACCCCTGTGTTGGAGGGCTGATCAGAGGTCGAGTGGTGTTTGGTACTGACGGCAATACCATCGTCCGGGAGAACCGATGGCTGATAACTTGGCTATTCTTGTCGAACATTTCTAAGTATCAGGTGCTGTTCTCTTTCGTTTTGCGGAAAGAGGAATGCGGGGTATTTGTGTGGTGGGATGAAAAAAGTTAGGCTCGCCTAAAATTTTAGTTGACCCGAAAAATATTTGGACGTATATCTGTCTCCAGATTTGAACGTGGTGACCCCGGAATGAAATTCCGGGAGTTCTATCAGAAAATTGACTGTCTATAATCCTAACACCCGGAGGCCACATGGCACGCGCACTGATCATTTTTGGATCCACCACAGGAAATACGGAAACAGCAGCTGAACACATCGGAGGCGTCCTGGCTGGGAAAGGCCTGGAGGTAACACTTCAGAATGTGAGCGATACAAACCTGGGCGATGAGGCTGCTTACGATGTGGTTCTCTACGGATGCTCAACCTGGGGTGAAGACGAAATCGAACTCCAGGACGATTTTATCGATTATTATGAGGCGATGGACAAAGCCCCCCTCAGTGGCAAAAAGGTGGGCGTCTTCGGTTGCGGGGACAGCTCCTACCTCTATTTTTGCGGCGCAGTGGACGCCATCGAAGAGAAGGTTCGGCGTGTGGGGGGCCTCCTCGTGGCGGAAGGCCTTAAAATTGACGGTGAGCCCGATGAGTATGAAGGTGAAATCGATGACTGGGCAGCCGCTGTGGCTGCTGCATAAAGAACAGGTATCAAAAATTATCGTATAACCCGGATCACCATTGTGAAAATGACGAGCCGGGGAAGGCGTATGCGATGATCCGGGGCCGAAGGGCCCCGGTTTTTTAATAGAATGAAATCAGGCAGGCGATAAGCCGGAGGAGTTGACCGATGACGAAGAGAGAATCCAAGGTCATGCGTTCGTTTCAGATTAAAATGATGACCCAACTTGCCCAGGAGAAATTCGACTCCGTGGACCTGAAAAATGACCTCTTCGTCAAATGGCTGGTAAGCTATATGGCCGAGTCCCGCATCCCCTTTAAGCTGATCCCCCTTGGGGGAGGGGTTACCCGCATTGTGCACTCCGGGGGACTCTGCCCCTTGTGTTGCGGCACCGGCACCATCCATGCCGATGAACCTGAGCTTGTTGAGACACCGGACCCCGTGTCCCTGATACCGTCAGGCGAAGCGACCTCGTGCTGCGGAGGCAATTGCACCTGCAGCGGTGGGTGTGCCCAAGGCGGGGTGTGCTGCAAGGGACGCCGCAATGCAGCTTGATGCTCCTCTATAAGTGTCAAGGTGAGCCACCTTGAAAGCGGGTTCGCACATGTTCCGGACCCCCGTTCCTCGGGTTCGTCATCTTCGCTGACGGACTGCGCGTGAACAACGGTGGAGCTATCTTAACCTTCTTGCTAAATCCAGCTGTCGGTTTTTCCCTATTGAGTAGGGCCCCGGTGGATTTGTGGCGTGAATGTCTTGCATGGATTTCAGGATGTTAATTTAATATCAAATACATAGGGCTTTTATGTTTTTGCCACGCTGTCTGTACGGATAAATCTATCCAGACAGCCATCATGTTGTCTATGGTCTGATCCCAGAATCTCCCAGATTCTCAACACGCCCCATACCCCATCAAACCAAGATGGGGCATAAATCGGACAGCTACCGGAAAGGGTGGCGGTGGCGAGGTCAGGAGGCGTGGTGAGCCCTTGGGTTCCCATGGGCAGGCACCTGCCATCAGGAAGATGAGGCTGTGCACCCTGGAACGAGTCGGTGTTTATGGCTGGTGTTTGTCTTTGGTATTGTTGTTTAAATTTAATTGACATTCCCTTGATGGTTGATTAAAAGTGGTAACCAATCAACTGCAGCGGCAAGCTGCATGGGAAAAGCATTTGTGGCGATAAGCCGCAGAGGATAGCATTTTCCAACCGGGCTGAAGGCCCGTTGTCCCACGAAAACCAACTCTGATTATACCCATCATTGAGCCAGGAAGGCTTTGTTGCAGGAGAGAATTCTGCCGGAGCGTTGCTGGCTTTTTTTGTGCCTTTTTTTTGATGGCCTCGCTCACGGTGAACCAACTCCCAGCAACGCTCCAAATACTTAACTTGCTGTAACTATTCAGCTCCTGAAGATCAGCCTCCGGCGGCAAGGGTGGCAACGCCATATCAGGCAAAATACCTTGAAAGCAGGTTGCGGATGCGTTTTGCCCCTCGTTCCTCGGATGAAATCACATCCGCCTTTGAATCGAGAGTTTCCAGTGCTCATTTATAAAGACCTGTTTATCAAACTTTTCAAAAGTTTGGCCCCCGGCAGGGCCGCCGGAGGCACCAGCTGCGGGGCACGAATGCGCAACGGATGGGGCATTGCCTTATACGTTGTGGGCATGTGGATACGATTGGCCCGGAATGATGACAACTGACGTGCACTCGCCCTATGGGGTGCAGGGGGTATCCTCTGCCTGCGGAGGCAGAATTTCTTGATAATGAGTCACTGTTAACCAAAAAGTAATAAGGAGACGTGCATGAAACGGATGGTGATTTTTCTGGTGGTGGCGTTATGCCTTGTGGCGGGATCGGCGCAGGCAAAGGAACTGGTTCTGGCGATCGGGGGAGAGAGCCGGACAGGCTATGACCCAACCTTGGGGTGGGGGCGCTACGGGAACCCCTTGTTTCAAAGCACGCTTTTGAAACGGGATTCCGAGATGAACGTGGTGCCGGATCTCGCGCGATCCTGGGAACTCAAGGCGGACAAGCTGACCTGGGTTGTCACCATCCGTGACGATGCGAAATTCTCCGACGGCACGCCCGTCACGGCCGACGACGTGGCCTACACCTTCAACACAGCCAGGCATGCAGGGGGCAGTTACGACATGACCGAGTTGGAAGAGGCCGTCGTGACGGGACCTTACTCCCTGAAATTGAAGCTGAAGGAACCTCGGATCACCTTTGTGCATCGGCTGGTGACCCTTGGCATTGTTCCGAAACATCTCCATGGACCGGAGTACGCCCGCATGCCCGTGGGCTCGGGCCCCTATACCCTTGTTCGTTGGGCCGAAGGAGAGCATATGGTGGTGGAGGCCAATCCCCTGTACTACGGCAAAAAACCCACCATCGACCGGGTTGTGTTTCTCTTTACCGATGAAGAGACCTCCTTTGCAGCGGCCAGGGCGGGCAAGGTGGACGTGGTGGTTGTGCCCCAGGCCCTGGCCGTCCAGAAGCTTCCGGGTATGCGATTGCACCCCGTGGCCAGTGTGGACAACCGGGGCATTATGTTTCCATTCGTACCCGATGAGGGGAAAGCCGACAACGCCGGGGTTGCCATCGGCAACAACGTCACCAGCGATCCGGCTATTCGCATGGCCGTAAATGTTGCCATCGACAGACAGGCCCTGGTATCGGGGATTCTTGAGGGGTATGGCCGGGTGGCGTATGGGGTGGTTGACGATCTTCCCTGGGATGAGGCAACGGCCCGTATTGAGGACAGCGATCCGGCACGTGCCGTGGCTATCCTGGAGGCGGCGGGGTGGAAAGAGGTGAAGAAGGGGGGCCCGAGGGAAAAAAATGGTGTGAAGGCCGAGTTTACCCTCGTCTACCCCTCCTCGGACAGCACACGGCAGGCCCTGGCCCTGGCAAGCGCCGACATGATGCGCAAGGTGGGTATTTACCCCAAGGTCATCGGCAAAAGCTGGGATGAGATTAAGCGGTTGAACCACTCGTGCGCTGTTCTTTTCGGCTGGGGAAGCCATAACCCCGTTGAGGTGTACAACCTTTACCACAGCAGCTTGAGCGGGCAGGGGCATTACAACGCCGGGTATTACGTCAACGATATCGTGGACGGTTACCTTGATGAGGCCATGGCGTCCGACAGCTTTGAGGCGTCCCTTGCCTCCTGGAAAAAGGCACAGTGGGACGGAAAAACAGGATCCAGCACGCGGGGCGATGCCCCGTGGGCCTGGCTTGTGAATCTGACCCACACCTACTTTGTCAAAGAGGGCCTTGATGTGGGTGTCTCCCAAATCGAGCCCCACGGGCACGGTTGGCCCATCACCGCCAATATCACCGAGTGGAGCTGGAGGTAGCCCATGCTGCGAGCAATCTCCGGGAAGGGGCTTCGGATGCTGGTTCTCCTCGGCCTGGTTTCCCTTTTTTCCTTTATTCTGGTGGCCAACTCCCCCATCGATCCGGTGGATGCCTACATCGGCGCCGACATGATGCTGGTGGGGGATGCCCAGAGGGCTCTTATCGCCGAAAAGTGGGGGCTCAACCGGCCCCTCCACGAACGCTTTTTTTCATGGGCGGGGCAGGTGGTGCGGGGGGACCTCGGGCACTCCACCGTCTACAACGAGCCGGTCTCCCGGGTGATCGTCAAGCGGTTTCAAAACTCTCTGGCCCTTATGGGGACAGCCTGGCTTCTCTCCGGTTTCATCGGGTTTGTCGCAGGGGTGGTGGCCGGGGTGTGGGAGGGGCGGTTCATCGATCGGGTGATCCGGATCTACGCCCTGACCCTGGCCTCAACCCCCGCCTTCTGGCTTGGGATCGTGCTGCTGGTGATCTTCTCGGTACAGCTTGGGTGGACCCCCCTGTGCGGGGCCGCCCCTCCGGGAATGGATCCGAACGCCATCACCTTTGCCCAGCGGGTGCACCACCTGATCCTTCCGGCCCTGACCCTCTCCATCATCGGCATCGCCGCCATCGCCATGCACACCCGGGAGAAGGTGATTGAGGCGATGCAAAGCGACTATGTTCTTTTTGCCCGGGCGCAAGGGGAGGGAACCTTCGGACTCATTGTCCATCACGTGCTGCGAAACGCCGCCCTGCCCGCCATTACCTTGCAGTTTGCCTCCCTGGGCGAACTCTTCGGCGGGTCGGTGCTGGCCGAGCAGGTGTTTGCTTATCCCGGGCTGGGCCGTGCCACCGTGGCGGCGGGAATTCGGGGGGATGTGCCCCTGCTTCTCGGGATTGTGCTCTTTACCACCCTGTTTGTATCCATGGGGAACGCCCTGGCCGACCTGCTTTACCGGGTTGTGGATCCACGCATCGACGAAGGACGGGAGGTGCAGCATGGTCACTGATATATTGACTGTGGGTGTTTTTGCAGATCGTCGTAGACGGGCCTGGACCACCCTGGCTCTCATCGGGGGCATTTTTGCCCTTCTGTTTATCGCCGGGGCGCTGGTGGGGGAGGAGGGGCTGGCCACGAACCTTCTGGCCCGACGCCTCAATCCCTCCTGGGATCATCTTCTGGGCACGGACATGCTGGGACGGGATATGATGACCCGCACTCTCCTGGGCTTGCGCACAAGCTTAGGCGTGGGGGTGGCCGCCGCCCTTTGTTCGGCGGTGATTGCCGGGATTCTTGGCATTGTCGCCGCCGTGGGGGGGCGCCGGGCCGACAGCACCGTCTCCCTTGCCGTGGATCTCTTTATGTCCATGCCGCACCTTGTGCTTCTGATTCTCGTGGCCTTTGTGCTGGGGGGCGGCGCCAGGGCGGTCATCATCGCCGTGGCCATCTCCCACTGGCCACGCCTGGCACGCATCATCCGCGCCGAGGTGCTTCAGCTCAAAGAGGCTCCGTACATTCATATCGCAGGGAAACTCGGGGCCACACCCATGGAGATCGCCCTGCGCCATATGATGCCTCACCTGCTGGCTCAGTTCGTCGTGGGGGCGGTCCTTCTTGTCCCCCACGCTATCCTGCACGCCGCGGCCCTCACTTTTCTGGGGTTCGGGCTTACCCCCCACACCCCGTCCATCGGCATGCTTCTCTCCGAGTCCATGCGTCACCTCTCCACGGGCTACTGGTGGCTGGCCATATTCCCCGGCGTGGCCCTGGTGTGTGCGGTGAAGCTCTTTGACATGGCGGGCAACGAGTTGCGCCTTCTCTTGTCCCCTCGGCTGAGCGAAGGGCGTTAGCCGGGGGCATTTTGCTTTAATAACGAAGTTTTTACGGTAAACCATTCGGAGGGTGCGATGCTTGAAATACATGATCTGTCCGTTGCCTTTTCCATGTACGGTAGCGGCAGGGGGAAACAATGGACGGAGGTGATCTCCGCCATGGAGGTGAGCGTGAATCGCGGTGAGGTGGTTGCCGTCATCGGCTCCAGCGGTGCTGGCAAGAGTCTTCTGGCCCATTCGGTGCTGGGGATTCTTCCCCCCAATGCCGAGGTGGGAGGCTCCATCGCCTTTGACGGGGAGGTTCTGACAGAGGCCCGGAAACGGGAACTGCGGGGCAACACCATGGCCCTGGTGCCTCAGTCTGTGGGGTATCTCGATCCTCTGGTGCGGGTGAAGGGGCAGGTGGTTCGGGCGGCAAGGCTTAGCGGGATGACCCGACCGGCAGCCCGACAGAGGCAGGCGGACATCTTTGACCGCTACGGCCTGGGGGATACGGTGGGTGAGAAATACCCCCATCAGGTCTCCGGAGGCATGGCCAAGCGGGTTCTCACCGCCACGGCCACGGTAGGGGAGGCGGACCTTCTCATCGCCGATGAACCCACCAGCGGCCTTGATCCTGAAGCGATTCAAAAGGAGTTGAACCACCTTCGGGAGTTGGCCGACGCAGGCAAGGGCGTGCTTCTCATCACCCATGACATCGCCGCCGCCCTCTCCATCAGTGATCGGGTCTCCATCTGCTATGCAGGGGTGACCCTTGAAACGGTTGTTGCAGAGGCCTTCGGCAGGCCCGATACCCTCTCTCACCCTTACACAAGGGGCCTTTGGAATGCTTTGCCCCAGAACGGATTTCAGTCTTTTCATGGCCTTCGGTTGCCGAAAAAGAGCAGCGGCGGGTGCCCCTTCGCCTCCAGTTGCTCTCTGGCCACTCGTCCATGCATAACCCTTTTGCCCCCCTTGAAGGCAACCGAGGAGGGGGAGGTGAGGTGCCACCATGCTTGATGCCTGGAATATTCATTATAGATATCCAAAATCTGAGAGTGAGATCGTTTCCGGTGTGTCACTCCATATCCGGCGAGGCGAAACCGTGGGCCTTTTCGGACCCAGTGGTTGCGGAAAGTCCACATTCGCACGGCTCCTTGCCGGGTACCTTCACCCTGACTCCGGTCGGGTGACCCTTGGCGGTGAGACCTTGCCCCAAAAAGGGCGCCAGCCGGTGCAGCTCCTCTTCCAGCACCCGGAACTCACCGTGAATCCGCGCTGGCGTGCCGGGAAAATACTTGCCGAAGGGGGCGAGCCCCTGTCTGAAATCCTTGAGGCCCTATGCATCCAGCCCTCGTGGCTTCGCC
Source organism: Desulfolunaceae bacterium (assembly GCA_942491485.1). Lineage (GTDB taxonomy): Bacteria > Desulfobacterota > Desulfobacteria > Desulfobacterales > Desulfolunaceae > Desulfoluna. Next base: position 431,014 of record CALOAX010000004.1, read on the forward strand.
GCTATCCCCACGAACTCTCCGGCGGCGAGATACAGCGCCTGGCCATCGCAAGGGCCCTTCACCCGGCGACGCAGTTTCTCATCGCCGATGAGATGAGCGCCATGCTTGATGCCATCACCCAGGCCGCCCTCTGGCATGCCGTCAAAGTCCATCAGAGAATCCATACCATGGGTTTGGTTGTGATCAGCCATGACACCGATCTTTTGCATCAGCTTTGCGACAGGATTGTTGATTTTCAATCAGGGAATTTTTTGGAGCAGCGTGGTGGCGATGGGGATGGCAAGCTTCGGCCAAAAGAGGGGCAAGCGATGTAACGGAAGGGGAAAAGCTAAAAGCCTGCCTCCGGCGGCCCTGCCGGAGGCATAGCTGAATAGTTACTTTTTCTGTACGTTTTAAAAGGCGTACCCAAGGGTCACTGCAGCCATGTGGGTGACCCCGTTTTTGGATGTCCCATCCAAGATACCCTCAACACCATTGCTGGTTGCGTAGTGGACCTTCTCAGCCTTGATGTAGGTGAGGGCGACGTCTATGGTCCAGTTCTCATAGGTGTAGCCGGCACCGACATTGAAGAGGTGGCGGTCGGCAGCAGGGATCATGTAGTCAACATATTGCTGGTTTTCAGGGGCTTCATCAAAGGCGTAGCTTGCCCGGATATCCCAGCTGTCGGTGAGTCCGTACTCCGCGCCGATGTTGTAGCGCCAGACGTCGTTGGCGTCTTTTGGTTGGGGGTGGATCGTCCCCTCAACATCGAGGTCCAGGTCTGTATACGTGGACCAGCGCGTGAGAATCGCCCCGACCTCCACGCTTAAATTCTCTTTGGGGTAGCAGGTGATGCCGAAGTTGAGCATGTCGGGCAGGGTCACGGTGCCTGTGGTTGTGTATTTGCCATTCAAACCTGAAAGAGGGGCTGAAATACCAGATATTTTTGTATCTCCGCTGGCGTTGATTTTTGCCTGGCTGTGGTACCCGAAGCCGAAGCGCCAGTCATCGAGTTTGTAATGGAGGCCTGCCGTCAATCCGAAGCCGTCTCCGTTTGCCGTGAGTTCGGACTTGGGGGAAAGTGAGGGGGGGGATGCCGGGTTCAAAGGGTTGTGCATCCGTTTGCTGATTTCCATGTCCACATACACATACTCCACCCCCAGAGCCACCGAGAGCCGGTCGCTGACTTTGTAGGCGAGGTTCGGGTTCAGTGAAAAACTTTGGATGGTGGCCTGGTAGACGTTAAACGCACCCGGCCAGTCGTCTTCATACCCAAATCCAAGTCCGAAGCGGGAATATTCACCGAATCCGACGGTCCATTTGTCATTGATCTGCTGGGTAATATAGGCATGGGGGATGACAAAGAGATCATCTTTGTTGCCCGTGGTTGTGGTGATGACGCCGCTTGTTGTCTCCACGTCACACATGGGGTGGGCAAAAGAGGCCCCGACGGCAACCTGGGTGCCTTCGAGCTGGGTCATGCCGGCAGGGTTAAAGGCAACCGCAGACGGATCATCGGCGCGGCCAACAAGGGTTCCACCCAGCGCATTTCCCCGGGCACTCCATTCATACAACGCAAAACCTGCGGCTGATGCAGAGCTCGCAGCCGTAACCAGCAGAAGACAGGACGCAAAAAAAGACAGGAAATGTCGCTTCACTTTTTCCCCTTATAACATGAAAAAGGGCAGGGCAAATACAGGCCCATCTGCCTGTGAACTCGCCTACCCCCAAGTTGTGATGTTGAGGCTTGTGATCGGTGTTCGTGTTTTAAGCCACGGAAACCCTTTTTAGATATAAATCGAATGCCTTTCGTGTTGGCAACTCGCGAGGTAAATGTTCTGAAATGCACCACCAGTAAGTGCTTTTCGGGTTTGCCTATGGTTTTTATCCGGCGATAAATCAGCGGTACCTCGTGTGGGGTGCGATCTACCTTTGGTTGAGCGAGTAGTGAATATCTTGTCTCTTTGTTAGAATCAATGAAATTTCTAATGTTACCGGGGCAGGTGCGTGGATGCAGAGGGTGGGGGAAGGAATGAAAGACGGTAATGCGCTGCATTAAAAATCAAAACTCAGATCAGGATAACCATCTGCGGTGGCAAGGAGGGAGAACCGTGCATAGCCCAACCCTTGTATGTGCTGGGTTTGGTAACCTCTTCCGCAACTTTTTAGGGCTATCCGTATGTACTGTTTTTTGTCACTGTTCTGGGCAATAGAGCCTCCGGCGGCCAAACGTTTAAAACGTCTAATAAACAGGCCTTAGGAAATTGGCCTTGAACGATTTCCGTTTTAAAGATGGATGGGACTTGACCCGAGAAACGAGGCGTAAATCGCTGTGGCAATATGTGTTCATGGCGGCCCATCTCGTCTCCGGAGTCATGGCGGTTGACCTGATAATGTACACGTTACGAAGGCGTATCCGAGCCTGTTCACATAAACCATCAGCTTGTATGTCGGGCGAAGCCCGAGTCGAAGGCCCTTGCGCCTTGGCCCGAGGAACGAGGGACTAAGCGCAAGGGCAATCAGCTTTCGAGGTGGCTCACCTCGCCGCCGGAGGCATCACTCTCTGTTTTATGCCCCGGTCCTTACCTTCTATTTTTTGTAAATTGTGACCAGGTAGTCCGGTCTCGCCATGGAGATGGGCTCATACCCACTTCCGTTGAACTCCCGGATGATCTTGACGCTGCAACTCCTGTAAAAATTTTCCCCCTTTACATGGTAAAGGCCACGGCCAGAGGCGATTTTGCGGAGGGGGATGCCCAGGTCGTTTTTGATGACTTGCCAACGCTCGCCCTCCATGCCGACATACATGAGTTTCATGTTTTTGGCGTCAGCGGTTTTTGCAGCGACCCGCTTCATGGCAGAGGTCTGATAGGGGTAGTCTGACTTTTTGAATTTCAGGTTTTTGCGAACGCTTTGGACGGAGGCCTTGAGGGTCTGTCCGTAGGCCTTTGCAGCCAGGATCTTCTCGGTTGGCAATGGAACGCCGGTTGCTTTGCAGATGGCCCTGGTCTTTTGAATGGCGAAGAGGTGCTCCCCGAAATTCTCGTTGCTCAGGCTGTCGAGAATAGCACCACGGGCTTGATTCTTTTCGAGGATTTTCGTGTTTACTTCACCGAAATCTTCGATGAGGCTGTCCAGCGCCTTGTTTATGGAGACCTCAATCAGGGCATTGCGATAGGCGATCCGGTTCTCGGCAAGATCAAAAATGGTTTTTACCGTTTCTCCCTCAACTTCCCTGTCCGGAACCTGCTCGAGGAGCAGTTTGTATTTTTCCTGGCAGGCGGCATTGAATGTGTCCAGTGCCTCGAAATTCTCGAGAAACCGTTGTACGTCCTCCAGGCTAGTGGCTTTTTTGTCCCTGCCGTTCTGGAGGTAGCTCAGAATGCGTGATTGGTTCCGAACCTCGGACTCGAAGCTCGATCGGAGTCTGAGCATCTGGGTTTTCTTTTCGATGCCTTCCTTGCGTGCGGTAACGGCCTGTGTGACGACGGCGTTCATTTCGTCATAGGCTTTTTTGGTCGCCTGCACACCGGGGTCCTGCTGGTATTCAGGGCCGATTTTGACGTAAAGTTTGTTTGCATCGATGAGCCGCCGTTCGCAGATGGCGTAGTCCTTTTCCTGGAAAAACCGATCGGCTTCAGCCATTTTTGCCTCGAAGCGGCTGGCGTAGCGTTTTGCTTTTTTCAGTGTCTTGGAGTCCAGGCCATAGGTTTCCCCTGAATCCAAGGAGGCCTTGGCGGCAGATGCGGTTGCTTTGCTTTTTACCGACGCGCCGGTTTTTGCGACGATGGCATCGTAGCGAGCGTGGATTGCCTGAACATCAGCCCGATCTCGGTGAGCTGCGGGAATGGCTTCATAGCTGGCAAGGGCTTTTTCCAGGAATCGCTCGCAGTTTTTCGTGTCCTTTCTATCCAGGTACTTCTGGGCTTCCGCGACCTTTTTATCAAAGGTTTGAACGGATTTTTCGAGATCTTTGATGGCTTTGGCATCGGCCACCTTTGCCTGAAGCTCGTCAAAGCGGGTTTTGTTGACCATCACCTCCGGATGCAACCGGTAGGGTGCGATAATTTTGTTGTATGTGCGATCTGCATTGGTCAGCCTTTTGCCGGCCATGCTCAGGTTGTTTTTTTGAACGAATGTATCCGCCTGGTCGACTTGTTTGGCGAATTGGGTTGAAAGGCGCTTCGCTTTGGACAACTCCTTGGAACCGATGGCTGTTGCATCGAATGTCCCCGCAGACGCGCCAGGGGCAACCAGCAACGCCATCATCACAAACAGGCAGAACAACCTGCCGATCCTCGACAAACCAGTACTCAGCTTCATAACTTCCCTCATACCTTGATTGAAATAACGCCTGAAGTCACAACCTTTCAGGTCCTTCTTGTAAGTCTCTAATTCCGTATGCCATTCGTACTTTTTGTCGTGGTACGACAATCAGTCGGATTGCAAGCCAGCACCGTTATCATGGCAAGAAAGTCGCAACCACCTCTGGAGGGAGTTTTTTGGTCTCTTAAGGGATAAAAGTGATGATCCAAGGGAAAGGGGCTGGCCAGCACCTATAGGTAGAGGTGCTGTTCCAGCGAGTTGAAGTATGGGGTGGCGTTGCTGCCCGGCCTCTTCGCATTGGCTCTGCAAAGGGCAATGCCTGTACACGTTTATATGGCCGGGTATGAGCTGTATGACACAAGGGGGAGACAACTCAATGGGAACATCCCGACTGTTCCAGGGTTCAGGAGTGATTTGGGGCGGGGGCTGCTTTGCCGCTCATGTGCTCTACGTCAATGGCAACCACCGTTGTCTTCTCCCACGCATTTTGTATGTACTTCTCCCCGGCGGGTACGTGGTCAGGGGAGAGCCTGTGCACAATGGCCACCAGCCCCTCTTTTTTCTCGATCCCTTCAAGAACCCTGGCCCTGCCGAAGACGATGACACTTTTAAACCGGGTGCTGAACTTTTCCGGCACAAGCTCTGCCTGCGTTACGACGCAGAAGGAGACCTTCCTCTGAAAGACGATATTCTCGAGTTTGTGACCAGCTCCGGCGCAATGGAAGATGATCTTATCGTCATGAAAGACGTAATTCAGGGGAATCCCGTAAGGGTAGCCGTCTTCTCCCATGGTGGAAAGCACGCCGTACTCCCCTGCATTTAATATGGCCTGGGACTCACCTTTACTTAATTTTTTCTCGGCTCGTTTTATCTCTTTGAACATCAGATTTTCCTTATGACGTTTTTTTAGTTCGATGGGGTGGGTGCCTGCGGCCAAGCATACATATGCGATGCCAATATAAAAAGGGGCAACGTAAGCATTGGGTTTATCTTTGCCTCCGGCGGCCCTGCCGGGGGCCAAACGGTTGCCAATTTGATGAGATGGGTTTGACAAACAGGTTTCCTATCTGTCTTCAGGTTTACACTCAAATCAAAAGCGAATGTGATTTGCTCCGTGGAACGAGGGGCGAAGCGCATTCGCAACCTGCTTTCAAGGTGGCACACCTTGCCGCCGGAGGCTTTTTTTGCTTACTCCCGTGGTGCTGTGATCAATCCAGCTGAAAAACAGCCTCACAGATTGGAATGGCCCAACTGTCGCATTTGAGGCGCTGTGCAAAATCAGCATCGGTGACATCCCCGGAGGATCGGCGGACCATGGCGACCACGGTGAGGGAGTGGATGGACGGGGCCAGGGGTGCCCAGTGGGCGGCGCCTTCATTTGAGAGCCGACAGAGGATTTTCCCATCCTTCCAGAGCCCTGTGACGCCTTTGTGGGTGGCCAGGGTCAGGGCCATACCGGGGGAGATGTCGGCAAGGGTTTGGTGGATGGGAGCCTGTGGGATCATTCGCCCGGCGAAGTCGATGAAGAGGGCATCCATACCAAGGAGGCGGTAGCGCAGTTGGGGAAGAGGGGGAGCTGGTGGCGCGGTCAACGTCACGTGGGGGGCTTTTCGTATCGGGGCGATATGGGGATTTGCAGCGTTAGAAAGCTCCATGAGGGTAAGGGTCTCCATGGCGCGGGTCATGGCAACGTAGTAAAGGCGACGCTCTTCGTCCATATCTGTGGCCTCATTCGGCCAGTTTCCGCCAAGGACAAAGACGTGTTTGAACTCAAGGCCCTTGGCGCCGTGGGCGGTGCTTAAGTACACACCTTTGCCGCTGCGTTTCTCCCGGCGCTCTTCAACCGCGGCTGCGTGGAGGAAGTCGATGGCGTGGCCGGCGAGTTGGCGGGATCCGGCTGTCTGGTCTTCCCAGGCGAGGAGGGTCTCTTTGAGGAACCGGGTTGCCGGGCCTTCGTGGTCAAAGAGTCCTGATGCCTCGAACTCCTGGCTGAGTTGGGCGGCGGTGAGGCGTCGGGTTTTGTTTTCCTTGAGCCAGGAAACGGCCGTGAGGAACTCCCGGGTGCGGGAGATGGCAAAACCACCGCCTGAGGGCCAGGAGAGAGAAGCCGGCAGGGCAGCATCGGCAAGGGCGGTGCGGACCAGCGAGAGGGGTGCGTGGTCCATGCCGGTTCGGGAGAAGACGGCGATGTCAGCTGGCGTGGTGTCGGGGTCAAGGGTAAGAAGTCGCTTGATGTCTGTGGCCACGAACCGGGCCTGGTCCGACAGGGTGGTTGCGTGGGCGATGCGCACGTGGCCTTTGTATTCCGGATCAAGGGTCTCGAAGCGGCCTCCCAGGGGGGCATCCTCGCGTGTTTTGTTGACGGTGATTGGGATGTCCGCCTTCAGGCGGCCCTGGTTTTCCGAGATGAGGGCGTTGGCCGCTTCGATGATGCGGCCCGTGGATCGGTAGTTCTCCACCAGGTGGCTGGTGTCTGCCTGGTAGTCGCTACGGAACTCCTGGATGTAGGCAACACTGGCATCTCGGAAACCATAGATGGCCTGATCGTCATCCCCCACGGCAAGGAGCGAGAGCCTACCGTCCCCCTTTTTGTTTTTTCCTGCAAGGGCTGACACCAATCGGTACTGTCGGCCGTCGATGTCCTGGTACTCGTCCACGAGGATGTGCTCGATCCCTCCGAGCAGACGCTCCCGGCGGGAGTCGGCTTCCAGTCCGTCCGGGGTATCTCCTCCCTCAAGGAGCCCGGTCGCTTCCTCGATGACCCCGTCAAGGCTTTGGGACAATTTATCCCCTTTGCCTTCAGGCGTTTTTCCTGTGATGGAGAGTGCCAGGGCATGGTAGGTCATGACAGCGATGCCACGGGCCTGGTTTTCCACAAGATCCCTCAGGCGCTTTCTCAGCTCCACGGCGGTGGCGTGGTTGAAGCAGAGGACAAGAACATTCTCGGGTCTTACCCGCTGCACCTTTACCAGGTGAGCGCAACGGTGGACGATGGTGCGGGTCTTGCCGGAGCCGGGGCCGGCAAGAACGAGGCGGCTCTCAACAGCCGGAGCGGTGACCACGTTTTCCTGGGCCGGGTTGTCAAGGTCGTCGACAATCTGTTTTAAGGAGGCTTCGCCAGTGGCAAGGGTGAGCAGCTCCTCCCTGTCCGGGAAGTAGGTGCGGACAAACGCCTTCTTGCCCATGCTGAAGTAGGCCACCACGAGGTTCAGTGCCCGGCTCATTTTCTCCAGGCCCTGGCGGGCGAACTCGTTCATCACGTGGACCTGGAAGGTGCGCTGGCCATAGTGGTGACGCAGGGGCTCGAAATCTTTTTTTGTGTAGTTGTGCCCCCTGGCCTCCTCGGTAAGGCGCAGGGTCATGGCCTGACGGAAGACGGTGAGCCCTTTCTGCAGAACGATGACCTCCTGCTCGTGGAGAAAGAGGAGGCCCCGGTCCATGGCGGCGAGCATCTTTTCTTCTGCCACATGGAGGGTCAGGTTGCCCCGGATGGCGGTGGACAGGTCAGTGCTGGTGAAGGAGGCCAAGAGGTTTCCCTGTGGTGCCGCTTTGCCCCCCACGGTGTCGGCAATGGCTCCAAGCAGGGCGTAGGCCAGGTCGTGACGGCGGCTCATGATGGTCTTTATCTCTTTCCACTCCCGGTTCAGGCGGATCACAAACCGGCTCTGATGCTGATGGCGCATGTCGAGGCTCGCCCCGCCTTTCTCTCCTTTTCCGTCCCGGCTCAGGCTCTTCATGAGGGCTTGGAGAACCGGGATGGTTGCGTCCTCAAATCCCTGTCTTGTCATCTTTCGGCTGAGTTGCTTGAGGGAAAGGGGAAGCCAGGTTTCGCCCATGCCCTCCGGGTGCTCTTCCATCAGCGCTGAGAGCATCTCTTTTTCCAGTGCGCACCGGGCATCCAGACGCTCTTTGGATCGGTTTTTGCCTTTGGCTGTTACCCAGGCTGTCATGGTGGCCCCCTTGGTGAGAAGGCCGGCTTCTGCCATCTGATGAACCACCGCAAGGATCGCCCGGGAATTCTGAAATTCATCTTTACGGGCCACCCCAAGTGCCCCGAGCTGCTCGGCAATGCGGTCGGCGGTGAGGCCTTCGTCGGGTGCTGTCTGCGAGAAGATAGCCAGCACCGCTTCCCAGAGGCGGCGGGTGTTTGCAGGCAGGTTGAGACGGTCCAGGTGGGTGGCCAGGGTGTCTGCTTTTGCATGGACGGGTTTGCCCTGGAAAACCGATGTGCGGTTTTCGTTTCGCTCCACGTAACCGGCCCGTTCCAGCCAGGAGACGGCCGCCTTTACCAGGGTGTCCCCACGGCCTCCTTCATCGTCGGCGAAGGAGAACTCCACATTGTGACGCCGAAGAAGCTCTCCGGTGGTCATCACCACATTTCCGTTGTCGTCTTGCTTTGAGCTTTTCAGCTCGCGAAGGATCTTGGCCATGTCGCTGCGCGTGAGCTCGGAAAGGGCGTTGAACCCGAACTGGGTCTCAATGTCCTTTTCTGCGTAAAGCAAGACACAGTGCGCTTTTTTACGGTCTCGTCCGGCCCGGCCCGCCTCTTGTAAATAGTTTTCCAGGGACCCGGGAATGTCGGCGTGGACCACCAGCCGCACGTCTTCTTTGTCGATGCCCATGCCGAAGGCATTGGTGGCGGTGATTACAGGGACCTCGCCCCGGATGAATCGATCCTGAACCTCTTTTTTCTTGGGCGTTGGCAGCCCGGCGTGAAATGCTTCGGTCTCCCAGTCAAAGGCGGTGAGGTCTTGGGCGAGTTTTTCTGTGTTTCCGCGTGTGGCGCAGTAGACAATGGCGGCCCCGGAGGGTGGTGTGCCGAGGTGAGCCTCCAGAAGGGAGAGGATGGCCTCTGTTTTCTCAGTCTCCGTGACCATCTGGATGTCAAAGGAGAGGTTTTCACGTTCCACCCCCCCTTCAAAGAGGGCAAGGTCTGCGCTTAACTTTTCGCGAAAGTGCTCGGTGAGTTCCTCAATGACCTCTTTTTTGGCCGTGGCAGTGTAGCAGGTGATCTGGGGCGGGGTCGTTCCTGCGTGGTTCTCACGGATAAAGCGGGAGGCGTAGAGGTAATCGGGCCGGAAGTCGTGACCCCACTTGGAGAGGCAGTGTGCCTCGTCAAAAACCCAGCAGCCGATCTCCCGTGTGGCAAGGGCCTTCACCACCGAGGGGTTCCTGAGCTGTTCCGGAGAGAGGTAGAGGAGACCGATCTCACCCAATCGGATCGCCTCCAGGGTGGCTCCCCGCTCCTGGGAGGTGAGCATGCCGGTGATAGAGGCTGCCGCTTCGGTGCCCAGGCGTAGCCGGAGGTTGTCCACCTGATCCTTCATCAGGGCCTGCAATGGGGAGATGATGACGGTAAGCACCCCCCTGCGCTGGTAGCGCACGAGACCGGGAAGTTGGTAACAGAGAGATTTTCCGCCGCCAGTGGGAAGAATGCCCAAAAGAGATTGTCCCTGCATGGCCGCAAGCACCAGGTCGTGTTGAAGGGGGCGTCCGTCGGGAAGGGGCCGGAAATCGGAAAATCCGAAATATGTTTCAAGCTGGGTGCGTGGGTTGTGTCCCCCATCGCAATAAGCGCAGGCTGGTTTACCGCAGGGGGTCTCCCGCAGGGCCGTGAGGATTGTGTTTACAAGAGGGTAACTGTGGCGGACCCAGGGGGGAAGCACGGAGTTGCCGTCGGCCACTGTGAGCCACCCGAGGGCGTAGGCAACAGCTGGCCAGAAGAGGGGCTCGGATTGAAGGTCGGCTATTCGTTGGGCTGAGTTGGGGCAGACCTTGTCCCTGGCAACGGAAAAGAGAAGATCAAGGGCTTCAACCTCTGTCAGACCTGCTTCCACCGATTCGGTTCCAAAAAGCGGGACCATGGCTTTATAAGGTGATCCGGCTCGTGCAAAGGCGTGGGCGTAAAAGGCAGGATGCAGGATGTCTTGTGCTCCCATGTGCCGGAAGCTCTCTATCTCGTCGTTTAATAACTCCGCTGACAGCCGGGCATCGGCCACCGGGTCGTTGCGGCTGGCCGAGACGAGTTTGTAGTCCTTGACAAGCCGGTGGTACGGATTTTCGGGAAACGCCAAAGGAGAGAGGAGGAGGGTGTCGATGACCGGAATATCAAAAAGGTCGAGATCTGCCTGAATGTTTCGAATTGCCGGTAAATCGTGTGCGCTGATGTTGTGGCCCACCAGGGCTGAAGCGCCCTTGCAGAAATGGTCCAGGTCTGTGAGGGGTGTTGAAGAGGGAGAACGGTCATGTGAAAACGTGGCTTCCCCCCGAATGGCTCCCACAGCAAGAAGGGTCCCGTCAGGATGGGTTTCAAGGTCAAGAAAAACAGCGTCTGTCAACAGTGGTTCAGCCATTCGGGTGTCACTTTCAATGGTGTTGCCAGTAAAAAACCAGGGGCCGAAAGGGGGACACCCTTTGATTTAATACGCTTCCTTGGAAATATCAATACACCTGCCCCGTGTTTCTCTTTAAGGGATTTGAAATAGATACGATTGAGCTCAAAGTCGCCCCCGGCAGCCCTGCCGGGGGCCAAATGTTTGCCAATTTGATGAGTTGGGTTTGACAAACAGCTTTTGGGCATAAATGGAGGCTTCGCCACCCTTGCCGCCGGAGTTATTCCGCTTAAAGTCAAGCCGGTTTCGAGCACCCACTGGGCTGTTTTTTGAAAAATGAAACAGGCCTCTTTCCGAAACGGGTTGCCCTATGTCATCCTCCACGCGAATCCTCCGAAATCGATTGAGGTATGCACCCCTTTATGCACTCGCCATAGGGTTTCCAGCTGCCCCCATCTGGCCGCCGGAGGTACACGGTGGCCATATTAAGGCATACTGAGTCGTGACTTGAACTAAAAATAATGCGCATTGATTTTATTGCACCGCATCCAAAAGCTTGCGATATCAGCGAGATGTTCCTGATGGAGTGAAATTGTCTTCATCAGCTGAACTGATTAAGATGATAAGGGATAATTTTTAAACAGTCTGTTTGGTTCTGCCTTGGCACGATGCTTGTAATACCGACTCCCCAAGAGAATAAATGATGTTCATCAATTTGACTTGATGAAATCGAGTTGTTTAATAAAGTTTCTACTGTCTTTTGGAGGATGTAGTGATGCGTGTTACGGGACGAATGTTGAAGATGGCCGTGCTGACCGGCTTGATGATTTTGTGGAGTGCAACCTCTTGGGCGGCACCTGAGGTAACGATTAAAACCCCCACCCCCAAGGCTGGGGATGTGCTGGAAGTGACCGGGCAGATTGCCCCCGGTGAAGATCTCTATCTTGTGGTGAGCTCTTCTGACCTGTTCAAGGCTGCCGACTCCGTTGGGTCACAGGAAGCCGCCAAGCTCGGGAAAAAATTCGGTGAGACCGAAATTCCCCCTGTGTATTATGCCCTCACCAGCAACCCAGAGGCCCTGGCCACACCAAAGGTGGTTTCCAAGGGGAAATGGTTCGCCCCCTTCAAATGGGACATCGAGGTCAACAAGATCAATACGTGGGATGCCATTCCCGAGGATGTGAAGAGCAAGCTTGGCTCCATCTCCACTGCCGATCAGTGGGCTTTTTTGACCTTTACCCATGAGAACAAGTTCGGCATAAACACCGTCTCCAAAGAACGCCCCATCGGCGGCGGCAACGCCCGCATGATCATGGGCGGGGATGCTTCCAAAAACTGGAACAAGGACGTGGCCGTTAACCTCGACAAGGCCACCGGTAAGTTTACCGCATCTTTTAAGGTGAGCAAGCGCATCGCCCCCGACACCGGCCTGGATGTCTACGTCAACGGGGAGAAAGCAGGGGATGTCTCCGTTCAGAAGCGTGGCTTCTACTTCCGCATCGGCGGCACCTACATGAACCCCCTCGTGGTCTTCCTGGGCGCCCTGGTCATTGGCTGCATGTTCGTTATTGTCGGTGCTGCCGGCGGTCTCTTCACCGCAGCGTTTCAGATCACCGTCATCGGCACCCAGGGCATGGTGGGCGTTAACGCCGCCAACGCGGTAAAACCCACCAACCTCTTTTTGACCCTCTGCTCCCCTATCACCGGGGTTTACTCCTACTTTAAGGAGGGACGTTTCGCCTGGCCCGTGGCTCTTTTCTTCGTCACAGGTATCTTGTTGGGTGCGTTCTGGATTGGTCCCACATACTCTGCCAAGTACCTTCCCATGAAGGCGTACAAGTTCTACCTTGGCTTCTTCTGCCTGGTTCTCTTTATCAAGCTCTGGTACGAATCGACCCAGAAGGCCATCAATAAGAACAAGGCCGTGAAGGCCATCGTGAAGAAGTTCGACATTGAAATCGCCGCAGCCAAGAAAGAGGGGCGTGCCGTTGAGATGGGCAAGGTGGCCCTTGAAAAAGGGTGGAACGCCACCAACATCAATTTCTCCTTCTGGGGGGAATCGTTCCGAGCCAACCCCATCGCGCTTTTCTTCGGCGGTATCCTAATCGGCTGCATTGCCTCTGCTTTTGGCGTGGGCGGGGGCTTTATGCTCGTTCCCTTCATGACCACCGTCATGGGCTACCCCATGTACCTGGCCGTGCCCATCTCCCTGTGCGGCACCTTCGGCACCTCGGTGGGCGGTATCTCCCGCTACATCCTCTCCGGCTACTCTCCGGACTGGATCATGGCAGCCCTCATCGCAGCCGGCGCCATCATGGGCGGTAAAATCGGGCCCAAGATTCAGAAGAAGTTGCCGGAAATTTTCTTAAAACGCGCTCTGGCATTGATTCTTCTCATCGTATTTCTTAAATATACCAATGCGATTCCCTTCCTGCGATAGCGAGGTGAGCCACCTCGAAAGCAGGTTCGCGAATGCTCCCACCCCTCGTTCCTCGGGGTGATCACATTCGCTGACGGGCTGCGCCCGTGATTAACGATTGATGTGGCGCAGCCTTCTTCGTGGAGCCCGGAGGGCGCTTCGTGCTCTTCGTGGTCGACAGTATATCACGTGTTACGATGAATCACTTTGGCCTGTCGTATGTGTTTGCAGTGAGAATGGCCTAATTATTACTGAGAGGTTTTTATGAACTATACCAAAGCACACAACGCCTTTATCTGGAATTTTCGCCTGGACTTCGACCCCGTCGGCATTCGCTACATCTTTGATGAAGAGGAAATCGACACCCTTCCCGTGACCCACAAGTCCAAAGCTAAAATCTCCTACTGCATGTACCTGGCCGCGGCCCGATCGGCCCGTCACAGCCTCTTCATGCCCCCGGAGCGTCTTCAGTGCAAAAACGCTCAGCCCGTTTTTGGGTTCCGTGATCTTACCCGCGAGGTGGACGGCAAGAACCATGAGAAGTACCTCCTCGACCCGGACCTTTCCTGGAAAGCTCCCCAGGAGAAGGCGAGACTTGATGTCGGTGCCTGCAAAGGCATCTTCATGGCTCCATTGGACAAGTTCGACGAAGCGGGGATCGAGCCCCACGTTGTCTTTATGATGGTGGTTCCTTTTCAGGCCTACCACATCATGAACGACTACATGGGAGGCACCGACAAATGCAACCTGCCCCTGTTCTGTACCCCCAACTCAGCGGTCTGTTCCGGTAGCGTCTATGCCTACAAGAACAACACCTTGAACATGACCACCATGTGCGCGGGATCCAAAGCCTCCGGCAAGACAGAGATGAATTACATGAACCTCTTCATCCCCGGAAACCAGATCCTCGACACCGCAAAGCAGATGGAAAAACGCATCGATACCACAGGCGGCCCCTCCCTCCTCGGGAAAGGCGGGCAGGCCTGGCCCGGCCTCGATGTCTGCTCCGGCTGCCCCATGGTGAAATTCGAGAAGATCGAAGAGTAAGGCATGCCGCCGGCGGCGAGGTGGGCCACCTCGAAAGCTGGTTGCCGTTGCGATTTGTCCCGGGGTCCCCGGATCAAATCGCAACGGCATATTCGCAGGGGGTGCCAATGGTCATTTTTGGAGGGCCGCACTCCTGTGTGGCTGCATTCTCGCTCTCAGGCTCCGCCTGTGAACGAGCTAAACGATATAGATACCGGTCGTTCGAAGGCTGCTGTGGCGGCTTATGGCCATGTCACACAACGGCTCTCACATTTCTGGCATCCGGTGACTACGGAAGAAATAAGGCCGATTCTATACACCACGGACGACGTCCGTCAGCGAATGTGAGCACCCCGAGGAACGAGGGCTGGGAGCATTCGCGAACCTGGGGTCAAGGGGCTAAGCCCCTTGCCGCCGGAGGCACGTTTTTATGGATTTTCTCAACGACATATTTGATCTGGCAGCGGAGTGGGTTTTCGGTGGGGTGGTGATCCCTCTGATGAAGTTTTTCGCCTCTTTTATCAGCCTATGCTTTACCCCGATTTCAGGTCTGTCGCCTGTCTGGCAGGTGTGTGTGGCCGCCCTTGCCGGGGCCCTTCTGTCCATGATGTTGACCCGGCTTCGAAAGGGCAGCGCCTCCACCGAGGCGGAGGAGCGGTTCAAGGATCGCCTGGCCGCAAAGCGGAATGCCCGTGCAATTGATGACAAAGCGGTGCGAACTGCGGTATACAAAGGGTTGGATCAGGAAGCAGATGACGCTTACGAGCACCTGATGCTGGATAAGTTTTTCGAGCTGGGCATCACGTATCTGTTTCCCATGTTTCTTTTTCTGCTCTGGATCGAGTACCATGCCTTTTCGCCGGATCAGCTGGAGGTGCTGACGGGGGGTCGTGGGCTGTCGATCCCTGGAATCCCACAACTCCTCGGGGCCGGGGCGCTCTACCTTTACCTCTATAACGTTGTGCTGATCACGACGGCATTGGGGCGATGGGGGATGAAAAAGGTCATAGGGGATAGGCGACGGGTTGAAGGCTAAATGCCCAAGGCCGATGAGTCGCTTTACTCGAGCAGTGGCACTTGTCATAATCGATAGGTGATCCCAGATAGGGATAGCGGTTTATCTTATGATTAAGTCGGTTCCAGATGCCATCGTGATTCGATCACGGGGTGTAAACACTATAGATCACGACGTGTCCTTCGAGCTGCACGAAGGACGTTGAGTACACGTTGCCGTTGTTCACGGGTGAAGCCCGTCAGCGAATGAGATTGACCAGAGGAACGAAGGTCAGGAGCATTCGCAACCCGCTTTCAAGGTGGCACACCTTGCCGCCGGAGGCTTTGTTTGTTTTTTCTTTTGCCCCCGCAAGGAATCTCACCATGATACGCATATCAGGGCTTGTAGCCCTTTTTCTTTTTCTGATCGTCTCACCGGCCCACGCCACCCAGGGGCATGGAGGGATTGAGGGGACGTTGGTCCATCAGGCGGCCCACGTTCTTTTTGCCCTGGCCATGGGGTTTCTGGTTTTTCGTATCAAGCGTGATGAGCTGCCCATTCAAAGGGGCTGGCGCAATGTGCAGTATGCGGCTTTTCTTTTTATCCTCTGGAACCTCGATGCGATTTTTGTTCATTTTTTGGATGAGCAGGTGAAGCTCGTCACTGTCCAGCGCCTTGCCACGGGGCAACTTCAGATCACCTCGCCTGTTCCTGGCCTCTCATTTGTCTATTACATCGCCAAGCTGGACCACCTCCTCTGCGTGCCTGCCATCGGTTTTCTCTGGGTGGGCCTGCGTCAGCTTGTGAAACAGGCTGAAGAGCGCAGGGAAAAAGGGGGCGCCCTGTGATCGTCTCCGCATTTCCCATTGTGATCGTGGATCTTATCGGCTCCATGATGATGATCGTGTTTTCCCTTTTGTGCTTTGAGCGCATGGTGAGGCTCACCTCCCTTGAAAGGGAGAATATTCTCTGGACCTACCTTCTTTTTGTCTGCGCGGCCCTTTCCATTTTTGCCATGTCTCGTTCCGCCGGCCACATCGTCAAGCAGGTGCTGCTCTTTGTGGAGGTTCCCTGGGTGTGGGAGCATATCCGTCCATTCAGTGGGTCAGTGAACACCCTGACCTTTATCCTCGTTGCCTCGGTGACTGTTTTTTTTGAACGGGTGTGGGTGATCAACCGGGCCATCCTCAGGGACCGAAGGGCGTTGAGAGAGGCCCACGAAGAGCTCTCCTGGCTTAACCGCAACCTTGAAAAACTGGTGGATGAACGCACCGAAGCTTTGGCCGTGTCGGAAAAGAAGTACCGTCGTATGTTTGAACTCTCCGGAGACATCATTGTTGTTACCACCTGTGACGGGCGGCTTCTGGCCATTAACCCTGCCGGGGAGGAGCACCTTGAAGGCGGGGATCACTTCGGGGCCTTTTTTACCGATGTGGAGCGGTTCCAGTCCATCATGGAGACCATTGGGGAGAATGGGCGTGTCGGCAACACCGAGGTGATGTTAAGGGGTTTCGGTGGTCGAAGGTTTCGCGCGCTGGTGAGCGGTGTTACCGACATTGACAGCGGTGAGGGAACCATTCTCTTTATGGTGCGGGACGTTGAGGAGACGCTGACCATGCGTGAAAAGATGGCAACCACCGAAAAGCTGGCGGCCGTCGGAGAGCTTTCAGCTGGTGTGGCCCATGAGGTGAACAATCCCCTGGGGATTATTCTTGGCTACACCCAGCTCCTTAAGCGAAGCGCAGAAGACGAGAGCACCTTGAAGGAGGATCTCTCTGTTATCGAAAAGCACGTCATCGGGTGCAAAAAGGTGGTGGAGTCCCTGCTCAATTTTGCCCGTAGCGCTCCCCCTGAGAAACGGCCCTGCGATCTGCATAAAACCATTGGCGAGGTCCTTGCCTTTTCCCGCCATCAGGCTGAAATGGACGGCATTCAGGTAATCAGCGAGCTGGCCGATACCCTGCCGGAGATCTATGCCGACGCGGAAAAGATCAAGCAGGTGCTTATCAACCTCATCATCAATGCGGTTCACGCCATCGATGGCAAGGGTGAAATTCACGTCACCACCGGCATGGCAGATCCCGGAACCGTTTTTATCACAATCGCTGACACCGGTTGCGGCATGGATGCCGATACCCGCTCCCGGATTTTTGACCCTTTCTTCACCACCAAGCCCACTGGGACCGGCACCGGCCTGGGCCTTTCCGTGAGCTATGGCATCATTAAAAACCACGGGGGCGAAATCGATGTGATCAGCACCCCCGGCAAAGGCACGGCATTTACCCTGCACTTGCCAACAGCAGGGTAAAAAGATCGGGAAAGCATGCCTCCGGCGGCGAGGTGTACCGTAGTGTGCCACCTCGAAAGCAGGTTGCCATTGCGCTTCACCCCTCGTTCCTCGGGGTAAATCTCAATGGCGTTTGATTCGGGTTTTGTCAGCTATTAAAGTAGATGGCTGCTGGAATCATCACCTCGCACTCATTTGACGCTTTATGCTTTGACACCTCATGGACAAACGCTATTTTTTAGCCTTTAGCCTTTAGCCTTTAGCCCTTCATCACCTTGGAGACATACATTTGAGACACCGCATTTTAATTGTAGACGACGAAGCGGACATGCTCAGGCTTCTCAAGCGGAGCTTGGAGCCAGACCTCGGCTGCCGTGTGGAGACCGCCTCTTCCGGGGAAGAGGCATTCTCCATGATTCAGGCAAAACGGTATGACCTGGTGCTGTCGGACATGAAAATGCCCGGAATGGGCGGGGCAGAGCTCCTCAGGCAGGTCCGGGAGCTGAAGCTGGGGATCACGGTGATCATGATGACGGCCTACGGCTCCATTGATTCGGCGGTGGAGGCCATCCGGGCCGGGGCCTACGATTTTATCGCCAAGCCTTTTGATCATGATACCCTGGTTTTCCGCCTGAGAAAGGCCCTTGAGCGAAGTCGCCTGATCAGCGAGAACATCCGGCTCCACAACGCCTTCCGGGAGAAGGAGACCTTTCACAGCATCGTGGGCAGCTCCTCTGCCATGCAGAAGGTGTTTGAGACCATTCGCATGGTGGCCCGAACCGACATGACGGTTCTCGTCACGGGGGAGTCGGGGACGGGAAAAGAGCTTACCTGCCGGGCGATCCATGCCCAGAGCGAACGAAAGAACGGGCCATTTATCACCGTCAATTGTCCCACTGTGCCCGAGCAGATTTTGGAGAGCGAGCTCTTCGGTTACAAAAAGGGCGCCTTTACCCAGGCATCCTCGGACAGACAGGGGCTTTTTCAGGCGGCAAACGGGGGGACGCTATTCCTGGACGAGATCGGAGAAATCAGCCCGGTGATCCAGTCCAAGCTCCTTCGGGTCATTCAGGAAAAAGAGATCAAGCCCCTCGGGGGGACAAAGTCCATTCCGGTGGATGTTCGGATTATCGCCGCCACCAACAAAGACCTGGCCAAAGCGATGTCTGATGGAGAGTTCCGCCAGGATCTCTACTACCGGCTTAACGTGTTTCCCTTGCGGCTGCCCCCATTGCGCGAGCGGCGCGAAGACATTCCGGCCCTTGTGAACCATTTTATTCACAAGCACGCAGGCTCCATGGGCCGCGATCCGTTGCCCGTTTCCGATGAGCTCATGGCATTTCTTATGGAGCTGCCCTTTCTTGGGAACATTCGCGAACTGGAAAGCCTTGTGATGAAGGGGCTTCTCTTTGCCAAGGGGGAGATGATGGAGCCTCAGGATTTAAAGGAGGTTCTCTCCACACTGCCTGCCACGGACGTAAGGGAGACCCCTGGCTCAAACCTAAAGGAGTTGCCCTACAAAGAAGCCAAAGAGCATTGCCTCAAGGAGTTTAATGACGTCTATGTGGGGGCGCTACTCGAAGAGACGTCCGGTAATGTGGCCCAGGCAGCCCGCCGTTGCGGCATGGAGCGCCAGGCCCTGCAACAGGTGATGAAACGCTACGGTATTGACCCGGAACCGTACCGGAAGAGGTAAGGTAGGGCTGCTTTTTTATGGTAAAAGTACGTGGAAAAAGCAGGCATCCGGCGTCGAGGGTAGCGAAGCCACTGTAGCGAAAAGCACCTTGAAAGCGAATTGCGAATGCTCCGAGCCCTCGTTCCTCGGGCTCTTCACATTCGCTGACGGGCTACGCCCGTGAATCACGGTAATTCATGAGTTTCGTCTTCCCCGGCTGTCAGGGCAACCTGTGAAGTGCAGATGGGCTTAAGCGTCGTAAACCCGGTACTCTTTGCACGGCGAATGACCGGGGATCCATGTGTGCGAGTCGCCACCACTGGAGATTCACTTTGACGGTTGACTTTAGCCGGTATAACTCCGGCGGTTCGCTTTTTGAAAAAAGCGCCATAAAAACTTTCCGGTTATCCACCGCTCCTGAAGTGGCATGCTGGTTAAGTCTGGATCCGTCGGCATACCGACGTGCATTCATAAGGCTCGAAATGGCACTTAAAACCTGTTTGTCAAACCCAGCTCATAAAATTGGCAAAAGATTGACCCCCGGCAGGACCGCCGGAAGCAATTCCTCCCCATTTGACCCAATTGTTTAAAACCCACTACCTTCCGTCCTCGAAACTTGAGGAATGACCCACGTGTATTTTCCCGCATAGAGGAGTGTAGTCAGTCGCTCATTCCAGAAATGGCGCTATTTCAAGCTCTTAAATATCGTTGTCAGTCAAAAGTGGCTAGCCTCTTGCTTGAAGTTGTTGCTTTACAAAGAACGATGTTCCGGTTAGAGAATGGTTGTTAGTGTGCTTGTACCGTCATCAACCATATAAGGAGGCAATAGATGGGAAAGAGACTCTGGAGTGTTCTTGGAATCCTGTTGTGTGTGTCCCTGGTGCCCTCGGCCGTATATGCCAACATCGACAACCTGTCGAACATGAGTGCGGAGTGGATAAGAACCGGTAACCGCAACGCGGCCACCGATGCTGCGGACATTGTGTTGTACAACCCTGCCGGCTTGACAGAGATGTCAGAGGGAGTGCACCTCAATATTTCTAACCAGACGCTGATTCGCAAGCCTGAGCACTCCTTTGATCTGGGCGTGGGAGACGGGCCCAAGCACTACGAACAGGACAGCCCTGATTACTTGCTCCCCAACTTCTTTGCCTCCTGGAACAAAGAGTCGTGGGCCCTTTTCGGCGGTATTTATATCCCCGGTGGCGGTGCGGTGGTGGACTACCCGGACGGGTCCATAACCACGGATATTGCCGCTCAAGGGGTTTTGGCGGCTCCGGCTGATCCGGATCTTCCCCCTGGCTTTACCACCATGGCAGACGTCTATACCGGTTTATCGAATGGTTGCCTGGAAGCCTCGTCCATGTACCTCACCACCTCCCTTGGTGCTGCCTATAAAATCAACGACAAAATTTCCGTTGCCGCAGGGGTTCGCTACATCCACGCGGAAAATACCATTGAAGCTGAGGTTGTGGCGGACGACCTGACCCCTGCAGCTGACGTGGTAAACTCCTTGCAGCCCGGTGCTATTCCCTCGACCCTTGGCATTGATACGGAAGATGACGCTGACGGCTTCGGCGGTGTATTGGGGGTGAATTTTAATGCAACGGACAAACTCAACCTGGCCCTCAATTATCAGACCCGGGTCAAGCTGGACTTTGAAACATCGGTAAACCGTGATGATCTCGGGATGTTTACGGATGGCGCGAAGAGCCGTCGGGATTTCCCGGCCTTTCTCGGTCTGGGAGCAGGGTACGACGTGTCGGAAAAAGTGTACGTTGAGGTAAACGGAAGTTACTGGTTCCAGAAGGACGCAGACTGGGGCGAAGACGACGCTGGCCGGGACATTTCCGATATGGCTGGCGATGCCTGGAGCGCCGGTGTGGCCCTGGCCTACAAACTCACCCCCACCCTTCAGGTCAGTGGCGGTACCACCTACACCAAGTTTGAGTGGGATGACATCAACGGTTACTACAATGCCAGCCTGGGCTCCCTTGAGGTCCTTTATTCCGACAACTGGCATGTGGGCATCGGGTGTGCCTGGGAGTTCATGGAGAACTACAAGCTGAACGTTGCCGTGGCCAAAACCATCTGGGATGATGAGACCATTGACCAGGCTTTCGGTGCCGGGACCATCCCTGTTGCAACCGAAAACGACACCACGGTCATCGCCATCGGTCTTGACATGGCGTTTTAGGGGCGCCCCTTGAACAAAAGTCAACGTCTTGTCGGCCTCATGCCTATCAGTGGCCCATTAAGAACATTTGCCTTGAATATCCGCTATGGGGGATTTAACGATGAATAAAATAAAGTACCTTGCATGGATACTGCTTACACTGGTGTTTCTGGTCGCAGGATGCGGCAGCTCGGATGATGATAACGGTTCGTCATTGGCAGACGGGGAGGTTGTAAAATTCACCCTTCTCCAGACCACGGATGTCCATCACCGGGCGATCGGCACCGGCCCTTCGGCAAGCTATGGAACGGATACCGACCTAACTCAGGGCGGCTACGCCCGCATCGCCACCAAAGTAACAGAGATTCGAAGCGCGAAGAGTGCGGAAGGCACGCCCGTGGTTCTGGTGGACTCCGGTGATTACCTCATGGGAACCGTTTACGACCTCACCCTTGGCGGGGTCCCTGCGGCCATGTCTTTTATCAGCCTGATGAAATATGACGCCGTCACCCTTGGGAACCATGAGTTCGACTACGGCCCGGAGCCCCTGTCAGGTTTCCTCAATGCGGCCATTGGAGAGGATCGCTCGGGTTTCCAGGTGCCGGTTCTGGCCTCAAACATGGTGACGGCAAGTGGTGACACGTCGGATGACGGCCTTGAGGCCCTGATGGAAGAGGGGCGGATCAAGGATACCTTGCTGCTCACCTTGCCCAACGGCTTGAAGGTGGGCCTGCTCGGTCTTATGGGGCAGGGTGCGGAAGCAGATGCACCCCTTGCCGCCCCCGTGACATTCAAGAACAACCTGGTAGACGCTGAGGAAGTTGCGTTTCTCCAGGCCCGTGTGGACAGCCTCAAGGCTGCCGGTGCCCACGTGGTCATCGCCCTCTCCCACTCAGGAATTACCAAAACAGACACCGCCACACCGGAAGGGGATGACGTGCTTCTGGCGACCAAAGTCCAGGGCATCGATATCATTGCCTCCGGCCATGACCATGAGATGACCGCCGATGTCGTGACGGTGGGGGACACCCGCATCATCTGCGCCGGAAGTTACGGCGAAAACCTGGCCCAGCTGGATATCACCGTTAAGGTCGGCGCCGGTGTCACCGAGGTTGCTTTGACCAACAACGACCTGGAGACCAGCGTGCCCCTGGCCGATAACATTTCCTTTATGGTGGCGCTCCTGGACGGCGGGATCAATGAAGCGGTCGGCGAAGCCGGGCTTCCGGAAATCAACACCGTTCTCGCGACAACCAACTCGGATAATGTGGCGAAACCCACCCTTCCCGCTCAAAGCGGCATGGGCAACCTGGTGGCGGATTCCCTTCGGTTCATGAATTATGCGTTGACTATGCCCGAGCCCGCGGTTCCGACTGTGGGTGTGGTTGCCAACGGCGTGGTCAGGAACGGTTTCGGTCTTCATCAGCAGATCAGTTTTGCCGACATCTACAGCGTTCTGCCCCTGGGGATGACCCTTGATCCAAAGAATCAGGACATTCCGGGTTACCCCTTGATGAAGGTGTATCTCACCGGCCAGGAATTGGCTCATGTGGCTCAGTTGATCTCCTATGTGATGGCTGCGAGCGATTCTGACTTTATTGCCGGGCTTCCTGATCGGGCCACAGAGTATGCCACAATAGTAGGTCAACTGACGGTGAATCCGGATGATCCGGCAGCCGCGGGTGCACTTCAATCCCTCTATCTCGGTGGGGACCTGGTGGCCGGGTCCGCGCTGGGGCTCTTGATGGGAGGCGATCCTGACGGCGCCATAGCCCAGCTTACACAATCCGCCAGGCTGGCTGTGGGCCTGTACAACCCGGATGATCTTGCCAACTCAGTGCTTCCGGCATTGGGTGCGGACTACTTCATGAACATTTCCGGGTTCCGGTTTGTCCATGCAGGCGCGAATGGGATGTATCAGGTGGATCCCGATGCGGGGGTGACAGTCTATACCGCTATGGACTTTACCTGTTTAGGACCTTCCGTGCCGCTTGAGAAAGAGGCCTTGTATCCCGTGATTATCGATCTCTATGCCCTTCTCATCATGCAGAATGAGGTGTTCGCCACCATGCTGACAGAACTGGGCATTCCCATTGTTCCGAGGGCCATTGACAAAGGGCCCATTTTCCGAGACAGCGAAGGAAACGCCAGGCTCTTTGACTCCAGCCGTGTGGGGGACATTTTCCTGTTGCTGGCCTACCGCCTTGATACCGACGCGGCGGAGGGGGTTCAAGAGCTCAAGGAGTGGCAGGCACTGTATACTTTTATTATGAAGGCCCTTCCCCAGGCTGGCGAGTTGCGGGTTATTCCCGATGCAGCCTATGGAGCAGCGATGATGGCCAATGGTGCCGTTTCAAGTCGTATCAACGTGCTTGTTCCATAACCCCTTCAGGAGTTTTGGCCGGTTAAGAAGAAACCTGA
The DNA here is from genome assembly GCA_942491485.1 of Desulfolunaceae bacterium. Lineage (GTDB taxonomy): Bacteria > Desulfobacterota > Desulfobacteria > Desulfobacterales > Desulfolunaceae > Desulfoluna. Next base: position 454,649 of record CALOAX010000004.1, read on the forward strand.
GGAGCGGCTTTGCTTTGAGGCTTTCCAGAAAACAGAGCATCGTCTGAAGTGAGATATACCGTCAGCCCGTCCGTATCCGGACGGGCTGATCTGTTTTGGGCATAGCCCGTCAGCGAATGTAAAGAGCCCGAGGAACGAGGCCCAGAGCATTGGCAATCTGCTTTAAAAGGTGGCACACCTTGTCGCCGGAGGCGTTGCTGAATAGTTGCTGTTGTTTGTTTGCTCCTTATGATACTGCCCAGTGAGTAAACGTCAGCAGAACCGGCTTTCATCTTTTAGAAGGAGAATGCTGCGAGGGGGGTAACATCCTGTTTTTGAAAGGGGATGGGCTGGTTTACTTGTGTCGGATGTGTTATGATTTTATATATACACTTGGTGGTTACTCTTCTTTTGGTTCACATCACATTTTTTCAGGACATGTCACTCCCTTCACGGCTATTGCTCAGAGATACACGATGCATTTGATGGCAAAGCGCTGTCCAACGGGCCTCTCTGTATTAAAGTTCTGTTACAGGGCTATTCCATTGACGTTCCTTTATATTTGGTGGTAGCTTTTTTGCTTTCCCCCGGTCACCACACTCGACTCAAACATGGCAGGCCCCATCGTGGCAGATTTCTTGAATCTCATTTTATTTTCAATCGTTGATTTTATTCACGTCATTAAAATTCAGTTTGCCTCCCGCGAATTATGGGAATGGCTGCTGTTCTTTATGCCTGTTTTTATCTTCGGTGAGTTTCCCCGTTATGTTTTTCCCGCCATTTTTCTTTTTGTCGCCAAAACCTTTGGGCGGTTGACCAGCGACGATGGGAAAAAAAGAGCATTTTTTGCGACAGCCCCTTCGGTGAGTGTTCTTCTTGTTGGGTACAACGAAGAGGCTTGCGTGGCCAATGCCATTCGTTCCCTGCTTGAGCTTGATTACCCCAACCTTGAGATCATCGTCATCGATGACAACTCCGAAGACCGGATGTATGAAGAGGCCAATCCCTTCGCTGATCAAGGTCTCATCAAACTTTACAGAAACAGTGCGGCCACCGGACGATCCGGGCGTCCCACCGCCTCCAACATGGCCTTTCACCTTGCCACCGGTGACTTTATTGTCTCCGTTGACGCCGATACCTCCTTTGACCGGGACATGCTCTTTCATATGATCGGGCCTTTTTACAACGAAAGGGTCGGGGGGGTTGCCGGAAACATCAAGGTCAGAAACATTGATGTTTCCATCTGGACCCGTCTTCAGGCCGTGGAATACGCCCTGTCCATTGCCATGTGGAAACGCTGGCTTGGGTTGATAGGCATGAGCATGCAGGTCAGTGGGGCGTTTGGTGCGTTCAGGCGAGAGGCGTTGTCCTCCTTTGGGGGGTGGGACCCCGAACTTGCCGAGGATGCCGACCTTTCGCTGAAAATTAAAAAGGTGGGCTGGAAAATTGTCTTCGCACCGGAAGCCATCGCCATGACCAATGCCCCGGAAACCTGGCAGGTACTCAAAGGTCAACGATTTCGCTGGGACAAAGGGGGCTTCCGCACCTATTTCCGTAAACACGTCGATATCATGAAGTTCTGGCAGTATGATTGGAGAAACGCTTTTGAGCTCTCCCTGGAGTTCTTTTTTACCGTGGTTTTGACCTTCATCTATGCCCTTTATCTGGTTTTGATGCTGACGTTCTATCCCAAAATTCTGATTTTTATCTGGGTTTTTACCTATGTCATCTATGTGGGGGTCGCGCTCCTTTGTTTTTCCATCTCACTTCTCTTCAGTGAACGCAAAATTGAGGAGCTGTCCCTTCTTCCCACCGTATTTATGTTTCCTGCCTACAAGGCAGTTTTCAGGTGGGTACGGTTCGGGGCGCTTCTTCTTGAGTTTTTCAGGATTAACTACCAAGAGGGTTACCTGCCGGAATCCGCATGGCGCAATACAAAGAAATGGTGATGGTACATGAGAAAAGTATTTAACATAGCGATAGTCGGGGCCCATGAAGAAGAGTTCCGCAGTTTGAAAGAGAGCCTTGCGTCCGCACATTTTGAAACGACCCTGTCCATTACACAGCAGGATAAGGCATCGCTTCAGCACGCCTCGGACAACACGGATTTGACGATCTATTGTCAGGAAGAGGGGGGCTCCGGTCCGGATCATGTGCCCGTCTTCGTCAGCAAAACCATTTTTGTGACCTCCTGTTATGAAAAAGAAATTCTTAACACGGCCTTTAAAAAAGGGGCCGTCTATGTTCTTTACCGGCCACTGCACAGGTCGGAGGTTCTGCTTGCCATTCGAAACGTGCTGTTCTTCTCGAAGAAATACTGGGAGACCAGCTTAACCGATGCCGCCATCCTGGCGTTTCTCGAAGACGTCGCCAACAGCGGGGTTACTGCCCTCGAGCCTGTCTCGTCTCCCTTTAAACCCACCGGTCATTTTTATCCCGATGTCATAAAAATTACGGATGAACTTGAAAATGTGGAGGACTACCTCGATGCCCTTGCCGAAAGGGGCTTTTTTATCAAAAGGCTGAGAAACCGGGTGAGGCTTTGCGGGCTCTGTGACTCATACCAGATAAATTATCGAGAGGTGTGCCCTGTCTGTTCAGCCATTGATATCGTCAAAGGGCAGATGATCCACCACTTTCAATGCGGTCACGTCGATTCCTTAGAGAGCTTCAGGGTGGGCACGGACCTCATCTGCCCCAAGTGTGAACAGACCCTTCGTCATATCGGCATCGATTATGAAAAACCCTCCGACTATTTCAAGTGCGCAAGCTGCCTGAGCATTGTGCCAGAACCTGTGGTAGAACTCGAATGCCTGGTGTGCGGGTTGATTTGCAGGCCGGGTGAAACCGTGGAAAAAAATATCTACTCTTACGAATTGACGGAATATGCATGGGAAGCGGTACGCAGCGGAAAGATAACAGGGGTGGATCTTACCGCCTTTCTCTACGATCATCACACGAACCTGTACAACAAGCAGTATTTTGAGATCGAGCTGAAGCGTGAGCTTATTCGCATGAAGCGATACAAATCGGAGTTCACCCTGGTCCTTGCTCGAATCGAAAAAATTGATGAAATTCAGAGGAACCATCCGGACCGGGTCACCTGGTATGTAAACAGCATCTTTAAAGCATTGACCCAGGACTTGCGAGAACTGGATACCACCTGTGTGTGGGAATCCAACACGTTGGGCATTATCCTTGCCGAGACAAACCTTGAAGGGGCCATCATCGTTGTAAAACGAATCAACAACAACATTCAGGCACTCGAATATCTCTACGATCTCTGCAAACCAGAGGTCACCTTCAGCGTGGTTCAAGGGGACTCCGCCCACGATTCTGCCGAACATGTCATTTCCCTTGCCATGAAGGATCTTGCAGATGAGTAGGGAGACGCTCTTGGGAAAACTTTCTCTTAAGGCCCTTGCCCTGAGCCTTGCCTTGCTGTGCCTGGGTTGCAGCACCCTGAACCGCCAGTCGGTATCCCAGGACGCCGATGTGGCGTTGGTGAGAGAGCTGATGGAACCCGTGTACATGGGGCAGCAAGCTCTCATTGATACCCTTGGTGTCACCGAGCACAACATGATCATGTTCCGGGTAGAAAACCAGTCGGTGACACGGGTTTCGGAACCGGCGGATTTTCCTCATATCTGGGCACAGGAGAGCATCGTTTTTTTTAAGGTGAACGATTCTGATGGGGGCCATGGTGCCCTTCATTATTTTGACCCCCAGACATTTCGACTGATCCGGCTGCCTGAAGGGGACAACGGTCACGGCTCTGAGCTGGCGGAACATCCCCACACGTTTCCCCTGTTCAAAGCCCTCTCCGATGGTGGCAGATGGCTTCCCGGGGACCGGGATCTCTCCCTTATGCGACTTGCCTTTGAATACACCCGCGCAGGGGAGATTCGGTTTGCTGGAAAAAAGAAGGTGCGCGGGATCGCTGGTGATCCCTTTCTCCCCGTGCATCTTCGGAAAAAAGGGTTGGTTTATTTTCTGGCCCGGAATGAACATGGGGCCCACAGCCTGCTGTCCGTGGATCAAAATGGGCAGAATTTGAAGGAACATGCGCTGGACGATGCAGGCAAGATCGCCCGCATCTATTCGGAAGATGGAAACACCCTGATCTTTGAGTCCGACAAAAAGGGGTACCAGTCCCTCTTCAGGCTGGACCCTGATGATGGCAGTGTGACGGATTACAGCCGCTCCGATAACGAAGGGATGGGTGAGAACCCGTACATCCTCACAAGCCGATATGCCTATGGCGCCTCCATCCCTGTGGTCGTCAAACTGCCGGAGACGATGGATGTAAGAAATATCACCTCCCTTGTCACGGCGCAAAACCCACAGGTCAGTTTACAACGTGCGCTCTTTGCCGCCGCCCTTGTGGAGGTGGGCATTGCCACGCTTCCCAATTACCCCTCGTTTTATTTTGAGATCGGAACCGTCTCCCCTGCAGGTTTTTTCAGCAATCAGGGGGGCTTTGTTTCCCAAACGCTGATAGACGGCCTGGTCGGTCTTGTGCAGCCCCTGTTTGATCTCAGGCGAAACACGGAATTGGGAAGGGCGGCCCAACTCACCGCGGAAACAGCCAAAAACCAGCTCGACAATGAGATCAATGAGCGGGTCGCAGAAGCCCTTCAGCTCTATTTTGAAATTACCTACTTAAACGAGATGGATGCGGTCTGGGAGGAGTTGATGACCGCCTATGGCAAGCGGGCAAGCCACTATTCAACCCTGAAAACAGTGGGAGAGGCCTACGGGGTTGAGCTCCTTGCGGCAGATAGAATTTTGGCCGCCGGCAGGGCGCAGCAGGCACACAATCGGCAGCAGATCCTGTTTTTCAAGCGTCGTTTGAAGAACCTGTGCGGGCTCTCCCAGGGCACTCGAATTACCCTGGCCCGTGACAATTTGTTTATGGATAAAGCAGCATTCCATGACGAAGGTGAGTTGCATGACCTTGCCGTGTTAAACCACCCGCAGATCAAGGCCGTCACCAGTGAACTGAAAAAAGCCTATTTCCTGGAGTCTGCAGGCCCTGCCGTCCGGGGCAGGCTGAACGTGTCGGCGGAGTATGAATACACCGGTCGAAGCACCAGCAACGCAGTGACAGACAACATCAACCTCACGCTCAGTGGCAGCGTCTCAACGGCCAATAGAAAATCCGCAAGGCTTCACAAGCAATACTGGCGGCAGATTAAAGATTCCCTTCGGATTCGCCTCGGGATCGTGTCCGGCGAGGTGCAGCTCTCCCTTGACGAGGCCCTCATGGATTTCAAGGCCGCCAAAAATGATTACCTGGCCAAGAGAGCAAGCACCAGATACTACCTGGAAAGGGCCAGGGTGGCCCGGTTGTATGAGTCCATCGATACCTTGGACGAGGAGGCACAGCGAGATCCCCTGGCTGTAAATACCGCTGTTCAGGAGTATCTCTTCGCCGCAGGAGCGTTGGCCGAGGTGAGAAAAGACCTGGGCATCCGGTATGTGAATGTGTGGCGGGAAACGGGGCGCTCGACGTTTCTTCCGGAGCAGATTGAAGGGTTTTCATCCAAACACGTGGATCAGACGATGGCGTCGCTCTGGTTGTGGGAAACAAAGGCGGCAATTGAAACCCCTGCCGGAACAGCGGCGTTTCTTCGCGCAGCAAAGGCAGGCAACATAAACAGGGTCTATGCGTATCTCTACTCAGATTCACGGCTTTTAACCGACGTGATGTTTCGAGAACGGTTTACCCTCTTTTTGAATGCATGCGCACAAGAGGGGATTGAGGTCTGGGCCCTGCTTGGGGAGCCCGAGTGGCTTACGGACAGTAAAGGGATCCAGGATTTGACGCGCGGTATCGACCGGATCAACCAGTTCAATGCCTCGAAAAACAGGCTTGAGCCGAAAATTAGCGGTGTCAAAATTGACCTGGAGCCCCACTCTATCCCGGGGTGGGAGACGGACAGCGAGGTGCGGGAAGTTCTGAACCGCAGCTACCTTCGGCTTCTGAAGCGGGCTGAAACCCGCATTGATGATGTGATGCCCCTGTGGGTGGATTGTCCGGTCAAATACTTTTCCCAGGAACAACACAGAGCCCTTATGCGCCAGATCGCCCGTCTTACCGACGGGATTACGGTCATGGCTTACTTTAATGACCCGGGCAAAACCATCAACGCTGTAAAAACAGTCCTTGAGGAAGCTGCTGGCCCCATAGAGGTCGGGCTTGAATTTTCCAGCAAGGCACCGCCTTCGGATACCCTTTATCCCATAGATAGAGATGAATGGGCGCAGGTTGTGGAGACCCTTTCGGGGCAATTTCTTGGAACACCCGGATATATGGGGCTTTCGTTTCATGATTACTCAGCGTTAAAACCCATGTTGAATGGGGTCAGGTGATACCATGAAGATATCGTTCAGAAACGGCGTCAAATCGCAGCAACCCGTCACCCCGGCCCAGACAGAGATGAAAGAGTTTCAAAGGCGGAAAACACCCGTCTTTAAAACAGGTGCCACAATTCTTATCGGGCTGGCGATTCTTACCGCAGGGGTTGCCCTCTACAAAAGAAACACCCTCTACACCTATGGCATTGTCTCTGGAAGTACAGCGGAGGTCACCGCCGGTTTCCCCACCGAGATTCAGACGGTCCTGGTTTCAAAAGGGGATGTCGTTAAAAAGGGGGATGTTCTGTTTACCCAACTCTCCATCGAAGGCGAGGCCCAGATCAGGGCGGCTGAGGTCAACCTGCAGACCAAAATGGCGGAGTACGATCTTATCCAAAGTGTGTCCGGCCCGGCTGAGGAAGGGGGCTACGCTGATCCGTTGGCAAATGAAAGGGAGTTGTTGCGATTAAAGCAGCAGGGGACCGGCATAGCACGTGAGCGGCTCCAATCCGAGGCTCGGTATGAGCAGAGCCGTTTAAAAATCCTCTATGAGGCGAAACGCGAGCGTTACAACAACCTCCGGAAACTCTATGAACTTGATGCTGCGACCCTGTCCCAGGTCAAAGCCGCAGAGACCGAAAAAAAACTTCGCTACAACGATTATGTCCTGGCCCGGGATCATTATCAGCAGGTATTGAAAGCCAATCGAATAGCAGAGGCCGAAGCGCAGAAAGAGGCCCGGAAACTCGAATCCATCCTGATGCGTGATTCCATCAAAACAAAAACCGATTACCAGAGCCTTCTCTCCGAGATCGAAACAGCCAGGACACAACTGGACCAGCTGAAGAAGAGATATGGCTCGGCAACCTACACAGCCCCCTTTGATGCCATCATCACCGATGTCACTGTCACCCAGGGATCCGTGTTGAACTCCGGGGAATCGATATTAACCAGCTCCTCCCTGAGCCACCTCTGGGTGGATGTCTACGTGGAAGCCGAAAAAGCCTCCCTGTTTACCGAAGACAAAGAAATACGCCTCTACGGCGGAGCCACCAGAAAATCCATCCCCGGAACACTCTCCGCAAAAGGCCAGGTCCAGCTCCGCGTACCCCAGCTGTTAAGCGACAAAATGCCGGGGATCACAAGTGCCGTCTATTTCAACGTCATGTTCGAAAACACCGGCCACATGCTTCCAGGCAACATCGTCAAAGTGGTTGTGAAATAAAAGAGCATGCCTCCGGCGGCCAGGTGGGGGCACCTGGAAACCCTATGGCGAATGCATAAAGGGAGGCATGCCTCAATCTATTTCGGGGCATTCGCGTGGAGGGCGACATAGGGCAACCCGTTTCGGAAAGAGGCCTGTTTCATTTTTCAAAAAACAGCCCAGTGTGCGCTCGAAACCGGCTTGACTTTGAGTGAAATAACTCCCGCCGGCAGGGGATAAATTCTCTGCACCCCAGGTTTGCGAATGCTCCGAGCCGCCGTACCTTGGGTTGCCACATTCGCTGACGGGCTTCTCTCGTAAACAGTGGGTGAGGGCGCTTCGTGTTCTTCTTGGTTCTATACGTACGTAGAACTATGGATATCGCCAGAAAATCAGATGGATTTTCGACGGAAGGACTCTGGCGACTAATGGAGCAACCATTAGACTCCAAATGTGGAAACGGTTATTTTATATGTCGTCTTCCCCCGCTTTTAGATATGCGGTGCCTTTTGGTTCATGTCATTATATGGGTACACGCCACCTTGCGTATCGCCGAGTGACCGGGGAGCCATGTGTGATATGTGATGACTTTTGGATCATGATTATCTCATATGGGGCCGTTGCCTTCTGTGTCTCGACGTGTCATTCGTCCCATGCTTCAACCCAACCCTTCTTAAAAAGATTCATGGCAAAATAGAGCGCGGTTGATATAAAGATCGTTCCATGCTCACTCCCAACAGGAACCAACATTCGTGGTGTTGTCGCCTCACATCCAATTTCCGGCTCGGTTCTGGGAGTCTTCAGGCCCATGCCTTTGTTCTGGATGATTTGCTCCGTTACAATTTGGGCGAATTCGGACTAGAAGAGTGCGGAGTTAGGGCTCAGGCAAAATATAATCGAACAAGTTTCATCAATTCGCCGCTGTGCTTTGACCCGAGGAACGAGGGGTAAAGCACAGCGGCAACCAGCTTTCGAGGTGGCCCACCTCGCCGCCGGAGGCTTTTTACCTTTTTTCAAAATACCAGAGGTGCCCTTGAGGCCCCCTGAAGGATTTATACACATGGCTTTACCCTGGAAGACCTTAGACCGTTTCACCACCGACGACGAAACCCTGGAGCTGCGGCAGCGCGGAGAACGGGATTTTATCATCACCCTGGGTTCCCAGGTGTTGATGAACAGCATGGCCCAGCGATCCGAGATGGCGTTGGGGGCCCTTGGATGCAAGGGGCTTGAAAACCATCCGGCCCCTCGGGTCATGGTGGGCGGGCTGGGCATGGGCTGCACCCTTCGGGCTGTGCTTGATGCCCTTCCGGAAACAGCCGAGGTGGTGGTGGCGGAGCTCAGCGAACAGATTGTCACGTGGTGCAAGGGGCCCCTTGCTTCTCTTACCAACGGGGCCGTCTCAGACCCACGGGTGACTGTTGCCCTGGGAGACGTCGCCAAGCTCATCAGCAACACCGCCAAAGAGACGAACACCCCGCGCTTCGATGCCATCATCCTCGATCTCTACCGGGGCCCCCATGCCCGGACCGATAAAAAGAGCGACCCTTTCTACGGAAGCCGTGCCATCGGACGCGCCCACGCCTGCCTCAAACCTGGTGGCACCCTTGCCGTCTGGGGTGAGACCTATGACGAAGGCTTTGCCAAACGCATGACCCAGGGGGGCTTTGCCACCACATGTGAGCGTCCCGGCAAAGGGGGGTATCGACATGCGGTATTTCTTGGGAAAAAGAAGAGGTAAGAGCAGGCCTCCGGGGCCAGGGGATGATCCCCTGGACCCCAGGTTGCGCCAGCTCTCGCCCCTCGTTCCTCGGGGCGAGAGCTGGCGCAGAATGTTTGTAACTATTCAGTATGCCTCCGGCGGGTCGATTTTTGAAATGAGCCCCGAAAACTTTCCGGTTGTGGTTCCCTTTTCCCTTAACCCCTGCGGGGCTAAGGGAAAAGGGGACCACAGACATGTTAAGCCCAAACGGCATGGGTTGCGAACATCGGTGATGCAATCGAAACTGCGCTCAAAACCTGTTTGTCAAACTTTTCAAAAGTTTGGCCCCCGGCAGGGCCGCCGGAGGCTTTGTCTTGTTTACGAGGAGCAGGAGCATTCGCAACCTTTTCCTACCCCTCGGCAATGACGGCGCCGTAGTAGTTGGCCTCAAAGATATTTTCCGCCACGGTGCCTGTGGTGTGCGCCCCCCAGGACCAGCAGCTTATCTTCAACAGATCCCCCGGGAGCCTGGCAATGGGGGCTGTGAGAACGATAAAGTGGTTTGGGAAGGCGCTCAGGAGAAACTCACTGGATTTTCTTGCCCCTGTCTTCTCGTCCATTTCGTCAAGAATGCGCCCGTTGATCAGGAGGATGACATCCCTTGACGGCGCCGGCCTTTGGGCGAGGGCGTGGTTTACTCCCTTGGTTATGTAAAAATTCCCCTCGTCCTTCACCGATCGGTACAGCTTTGTGGCCTCCAACCATTCCTGAACCTCTCCGGAGGTTGTGATGGCGGCAACTTTCTCTTCGGGCTTCCCTTCGTAATCATTCCAGAAATTCTCCGCATCCCGGAGAGATCCCATGAGCATCCACTCGGCCACCGGGGTGAACCCCGGTTTGTAGGTCTCCTTCAGGGTCGCGTAGTTTTCCGCCAGAAGGGAATCCGAGTCCGGCTCCACCTTGTAGCCGTTGATCTTGCTTTTGCCTGTGTTGTAGAGCTCGCAGGCGAACTCGGTTGCTGCCAGGGGATCGCGGGCCAGCCAGACCCTTAGAAATGCGGCGGGGCCACAGAGGCTGAGTTTGGCCTGATCGACCAGCTCCGGCTTGTTGACCAGCTCCTCCAGGCGATTCAGGAACGCTGCCCTGTCGATCTTCCATGGGCTGGTGGCCTGGCTTACCCGGGTCGTGGCGATATGGGCACGGGCTTCTGCTTTGGTGGATTTTTTGCCGATGGTGGTGGGCGTGGGCGCCCCTCCCGGGCCGGTGGCAGGTGTGGCCGAAGAGGATTGCGAGATGTTGACCTTTTCACTGGCTCCGCCCTCGTTGCGCTCCAAAGCGACCTTGGTTTTCTTGTTGCCCTCGGCGCTCTTTTCAAGGAGCTTTTTCACCTCGGGTTGGCTGGCAAGGCTGGTCCCGGCTTTTGTGCTGCCCCCCACCATGCCCTGGATGGCGTTCTGGGCAAGGACCTTTGCCTGGGCATCATCAATGAGCCCTGATTTTTTCGCATCCGTAATGGTGCGCAGGGTTTTATCGATGTCTTTTTGCATGGCTCCCTGCAGGGCCAGGCTGGCTGCCTTCCCGCCAAAGAACTGAGCGGTGCCCATGGCGCTTTGAAGCGCTGCCAGGGCGCTCTTCTGGTTTCCTTCCAATCCTGTGATGTCTTTGAATAGGTCGGATTTTCCGAGAAGGCTCAGGGCGGCATTGACGCCGGCCGGATCGGGAGCTGCCGGAGCGTTCTGCAGGTTGATGATGGGGGCCGGGTAATCCTTGGCTGCCATCTCGGGTGGATCGCTGCGGCGGGTGTCCGTGCTGGTGGTCCCGATGGCAGGTGGGTTGTCCGGGATGGGGGCCTCCTGCCAGCGCCAGAATCGGTCTTCTTCCTTGTGCTCGCAGCTGTTGCAGGCGCCCATCACCGCTTCGGCATAGACTCCCTTGGAAGGGATGGCCACGCGCATGGGTTCTATGGGGGTGGTGGGCTGGTAGTGCTCCAGCAGGTCCACGGGTTTTTCTTTGTTCTGCCTGAAGGTGGGGTCGAGGTGGAATCCCCGGGAGACGGGCATCACAAGGCTGTTGCCCACAATCCCCACCAATTCGTTATCCACCACCGAGGCGACGCTACGCCCGATGCCCCCGGGAGCCTGGAAACCATCCAGGAGCATGTAACGGCGGTCCGGGCTCATGCGCCACCAGATGATATGGTGGAATCGCTCGATGTGTTCATTCAGGTAGTCGAGAAGAAGTCTCGCGGACTCCTTGTCCTCCTGCTTGGGATTGCGAAGCTCCCGGTGTGTCAGGGGGGTGAAGAGCCGGACATCATCCTGGGTTGTCAGGTCATTTTTGATGCGGGAATTCCTGAACAAGTAGCCGCTGTGATGGTTCGTGCGGTAGCGCATGTTGCCCGACTCCACGATCACCCTGGATCCGGTGGGCAGGAGATCCTCAAGGGCAACGCCTTCCTCGTTTCGATTGCTGATCTTGATGTACTTGATGTCTTTTCGTGTGATGGGGGGCAGCTCATCTGCTGGGTTTAGGGTGACATAGAGCCGTCGGTCGTTCTTGAAGTCGGAGATGAGGGTCGGGTCCATGGGCAGCACCACCTCGCTTCCATTTTCCAGAACCGCCGAAAGTTGAAGCATCTGCGCAAAGTTCCGGGCGATCTTGGGGCCGAGCTGTTCCAGGAAGATCTTGTCTTTGGACTCCTGTTTATTAAGGAATGTCTTGTGGAACTGAATGGCACTAAGCGATGGAATGAGAAAGGGGAGCCACACCCAGTTGATGGGGTGAAACTCGTCCGACTCGTCTTTGGGACGGGCCAGCTCAAAACGAAGGTAGAGCTCTCCGCTCACGTGCTCAAGGCTCTCATCGGCGTAGGTGCCATTGGGAAGATCGCTTCCCTGGTAGCTGGCGGCAATGCGCTCCATGGCGGCAAACCCGCGCCGCAGCTTTCTATCTCTTACATAGGGAACCATGGTGTCGCGCCAGCGAAGGGCCTTGGCCCGGTCAAAGCGGCTCATCAACAGGGGCACAAAGAGGCACTCCTGCACATCCACGAGGCGCTGCTTGACCAGCAGGTGGCGCAACACCTCAAAGTACTGCACCGTCATGGCGTGGCAGTGGTTGTAGTTGGCAACGGTCTCTGTCTCCACGGTCATGCGCTCCCCCTGGCGCACGGACTGAACCACCGTTGCCCGCTGGGAACGAAGGGCCGAGGCTGACTGAATGGTTCGGTCCCTGAGCTGCTGGAGGCTGTTGGCCGTGGTGTCCCGGGAGGAGTTCTGCCAGGCATCGGAGCTGGAGCTGCTCGTTCCGCCTCCGATTCCGAGAAGTCCTCCCACCGATCCTTTGATAAAACCAAGGCCCAGACCGCCGCCAAAAGAGCCCGTGGATGCACTTGATCCCCCCCGCACATCTTCCCGGAGGGTTCCGGTGACAATCTCATTGATATCCCTGTCGCGGGTCAGTTCCGAGTCCAGTGATTCAAACGCTTCCTGGGACTCGCTTCGGCTGGTCCCTTCACGTCGCTCCCAGTCTACAATGGCGATCTGCTTTTTCTGGGCAGGTGCCAGGGGCAGGCTGTAGAGGAGGTTGCCCATGGAGTACCCATCGGCCACCCACTCCTGCTTGAAGCGAAGCAGGTGCCCGTGGGCGATGGTGCAGGCTTGGTAAACCGTCGGGTCTTCGTCCCAGTCCACAGGGTTCTGGCCGTCCAGGATCTCTCGGCCGGGGGCCACGCGAATCAATTTCCCAAGCAGGCGCTCGAGGTCCTTTTGCCGGCTGAGCTGCAAAGCACTGGCAAGGTTGGTGAGGCTGAATCCATCGGGGTCCTGGGCGAGGGTTCGGACAATTCTGGCATCCACTTGTGCAGAGGTTATGCTTGGTTTTTTCTCGCCCTCCGCCGTTGGGGCAAGTGCGCTCATCATTTTTTTCTGGGCGTCGTTTTCGGAGGCCCCATGATCCGTAATGGTCATCGCGGACATCTGAGGCAAGAGGTGGGTGATGCTTCCCAGGTCCACCTTGGCCGGCTCTTCAAGGGTGACGCTCTTGATCTTCGGCTCTGTGGTACGAATCACGTGGGAGAAGGTGAACTCCTCCAAGGTGCGGTCCGGCTTGGTAAAGTCCACACAACTGCCGGTGCCCAAATCGTCACTGAACACCCCGGAGGCGCGGGTGAGGTCGGCGTTGTCCGGGTCGCGCGGGGGCTCCAGCCCCGCCCAGGGGCACTCTTCCTTTTGGGCTTCTTTTTCTGGCAGGTCCACCACCAGCACCATGGATCCGGGAAACTGCCCGTCCTTTTCGAGATGGATGGGAACCGACATCTCCTCGTCTCCGATGGAGACGCTGCCATGGGCCGCACTGAATTTGCCGAGGGGAAAGATGCTGGAAAAATGCCCGCTGACGTCGGTCTGGGTAACCAGGAGAGCCCGAAAATCCTTGCCCTGGGGGTTGGTTTTTTCCGCAGCCCAGACCACCAGTTGCCTGTTGCTGATTTTCTTCTGCCCGGCCCGATCGATGACCTGGCCCCGCAGGCGTTGCGGCCTGCCAAAGCTCGGGTCGGTGTTGGGCTTTACCTCCAGGTATGCCTTCGGGTCCACCTTGAGCTCCACACCCTTTGCAAGACTGCTCACGGAAAGTTCCGTCACCAGCAGCTGCTCTCCATCCGGTGCGGTGACCACCACCTGCACCTCGTCCCTGATCTCTTTTTCCGGTGGCAGGAGAAGGGACGCGCGCCCATCTGCCGTCAACACCTGATCGTATTGCGATAGAATCCAGACAGGTTTGGCTCCTGCCTTCTCTTTTCCCACCCACTCCCGCCGCATCAGACGCAGCTGGACCGTATGGGCTGCATAGGAACCGGGTTTCCGGCTTGTGAGCATGAGCTTTGCCTCCACCCCGTCCTGCTTGACCACCGGTGCAAACTCCGCAACATGGACCTTGTCCTTCAACGCACCGACCATCCTGTCCGTGATTCCCCGAACTGCCGCCAGCTCGTTGATGTTCCGAAAGGGTCCCACCTCTTTCCTGTACGCCAGGATGCGATTTGCGAGCCCTTCTCCGATGCCGGGAAGCTCGGCAAGACTGCTCGCCTTGGCCTGGTTGATGTTTAACGGCGTTTTTTTCATATGAACCTCCTGTGTGCTATGAGTTTCGGATGAACGTTAACGTCACTTTTAGAACAGGGTCTGAAGCAAAGCGTAAAACAGAGATATGTCGAACCAACCCGCATGTGTCGCTTGCAATGTGTGGAAGAACACCGCATGGGGCCATTCATGAAAAGCGATGCCTCCGGCGGCCAAGGGCTGAGCCCTTGGAACCCAGGTTCGCAAATGCTCCGAACCCTCGTTCCTCGGGTACGTCACATCTGCTGACGGGCTGCGCCCGTGAATAACCGAAGAGGTTATCCAAGCTCCTTCATGCAGCCCGAAGGGCTCTTTATGCTCTTCATGGTTTTTTATAAAAGGTTGAACCATGACGTGAGCTGAATTCGGGTTGACTTTGGCCGGAATAACTCCGGCGGTAAGGGTGGCGAAGCCACTTATGCTAAAAACATCTTGAAAGCAGGTTACGAATGCACGTTGCCCCTCCTTACTCGGAGCAAATTACATTCGTCTTTGATTCGATGTTAAACTGGAATCATTTATATAAACCTGTTTATCAGACTTTTCAAACGTTTGGCCCCGGCAGGGCCGCCGGAGGCGCAAGCTGAATAGTTACCGATGTCGTATGGAAAAAAGGCGCTGCGAATGTGACGATACAGCAATACGCCTGCCCGCTCGGAAGTCCCTTGCGAAAGGAGGAAAACGCATGGGTGCCGTGATAATGCAAAATGGGTGTTAAACGTAGTTACTTGAAGAGGTGGGGTGGCAGAGCTGTTCGTTACTATTTAGCGCCTCTGAGAAGGCTTTTTTTATAGTACGGCTGGCAGAGTATCATGATGGGAGGGGTTCATCCCAGATCTTTTTTGGCGTAACGGCGTTGGCTTACGGCGCAACGGGAAGCATTTTTATTTCAGGTCGTGTGAGGAATGGGTGGAAGGTCGCTTGCAATGCGAAGGGGTTGTTTTTTGTGGAGAGGTCGGTGTGCTTTCCCCGGGGAACGAGGGGCAGAGCACACCGGCAACCAGTTTATAAGAGCTGGTTATCAAACTTTTCAAAAGTTTGGCCCCCGGCAGGGCCGCCGGAGGCCATATTGACCTGAATAGTTACGTTTTTTATTGTTATTTTTGACTGACCACAAAGGCATCAGGGTCCAGGGTCAACATCATGTCGAGCTCATGTCTGGTTTCCGGGGAGACCTTAAAGAAGAGGAAGGCATAAAGCGGGAAGGTCCGGTAATCCATTATGCGAAGGGCGTGAACAGAGCTGACGCTCTGTCCCAGTTGGTCATAGTCAAAGCGTTGATTGTCCGAAAGGGGGGTGGGGCGCTCAATCACCGCCATGGCATGGGTGTCCGTTCCCGATGCTTCAAGAATGGTGGGCCAATCGGGCGTTTTCTTGTTGGCAAAGTAGTCGTAGACATTGATGCCATAGGCATAATGGGCAATGTCTGTGGAGCACCAGCCGGCAAAGCGGAGCGGGTTGATCTCGATGGGGCGGATGGTGTTTTTCGCGTCAATGCGAATCTCGGCATGGAAAGGGAGCCCGCGGAAATCACCCAGTGTGGCGATGTCGCGTAAAAAGGCTTCAATGGGTGCACGATGGGTGTTGATGATCTCAGCCGAGGTGAGGTAGAGCCGGTCGCTCATGTCATGCTCATGGCTAAACTTGTGGTGCAGGACATTTAAGATGACCGGCTTGTTCTCATCGTCGAAGTAAGCATCCACCGCAAATTCATCGCCGTCGATGATGGACTCGATGATAAAGGAGGTGCTGCTCAAGACTTCTTTCGGAAAGGCCTTGGCGGTCTCTTCCGTCTCTTTTAGAAGACCCCCCGGACTGTCTCCCACTCGTCGCTGTTGTTGACGCGATGGACCCCTGCGCTGATAAACCCCACACTGGGCTTGATGATAAATGGCGACCCGACCCTGTCAAAGGTGAATGTTTCCACTTCGCTTGCCGGAATTTCGATAAATGTGATGTCGGGAAAGAGCGTGGCAGTGGCTTTGCGGAATGTGCCCTTGTTTTTAAAGAGCTCGATTTTTCTTGCCAGAGCGGAGTCTTCCCCGAAGGTTTTCACGATCCAGCCGATGGCGTTCTCGCTGTTGCTGTACACCCACCTGAGATTCTGACGCTCCAACTCCCTGATGGCCTCATCTTCCGAAACCTGATTGGCTTTGGGGGAAATTGACGCCATGGAAAAGTCATTTTTTAAAAGCGGGGCCTGGGACTCAATGAGAAAGGTCTCAGCCACATCAGAGATGTACGGTGCGTCAAATATAAACATGGTGCATTCCAATTCGGTTTTTCGGTGGTGAAGATTTAAGGTCGGACAAAATGGCCTCCGGCGGCAAGGTGTGCCACCTTGAAAGCGGGTTTCGAATGCTCTCACCCTTCGTTCCTCAGGGTGAGAGCATTCGATGACGGGTATGACTGATAACGTAAGCCGGTATTGTAATCGCTCGTTCTGTCACAAAGGGATGGTTACACAGAGGCCCACGGATTGTTTCGATGCGTAGGGTGTGCTTGCGCACCAAAACGACAGATATCATCCCCCCAGGTATATTCGCAAAATCGAAGTCATTGATCTCCCGAACATGGTGTACAAGTGCACCCTACGGAGTTCATGACGGGCGACGTAAGATTGCATGACAACCGCTTTTGCTGACGCGAATGGGCGAGCATGTAAGTCATATGGTGCGTGCGGCCGTGTTTGAATATACGCCAGCCATGGAGGCGGGCGTAGCCCGCAGCGAACGCCCTTGCGATTTGGCCCGAGGTACGAGGGACAAAGCGCAAGGGCAACCTGCTATCGAGGTGGCTCACCTCGCCGCCGGAGGCATGTTTTGGCCTCTCTTTTTTACAGGCGTCCCAATGCCTGGTCAAAATCCGCGATGATGTCGTCGATGTGTTCGATGCCCACGGTGACGCGCACCAGTTCGGGGAGGACCCCGGCTTTGAGCTGGTCCTCTTCGCTCAGCTGGCGGTGGGTCATGCTTGCCGGGTGAAGGACCCCTGTGCGGACATCGGAGACGTGGACCACGATGGCAGCCAGTTTGAGGCTGTTCATGACGGTTTCTGCTGCGTTGCGGTCGCCTTTGAGTCCAAAGGTCAGCACGCCGCTTCCTGCCTTCATGTATTTCTTGCACAACGCGTGGTTGGGGTCGCTTTTCAGCATGGGGTACTTGACCCAGCTCACCTTGTCATGGCTTTCCAGGTACTCGGCCAGGGCCAGGGCGTTGCTGCTGTGCCGTTCCATGCGTAGGTGCAGGGTCTCTAAGCCCTTGTTGGTGAGGAAGGCGTTTTGGGGTGTCATGTAGCAGCCGACGTCTCGGATCCACTGGACCCTGGCTTTGACGATGTAGGCTTGGTTGCCGAAGGTCTCCACAAAGCTTAAGCCGTGGTAGGACTCATCGGGCTCGGTGAGACCTGGGAATTTGCCGTTGGCCCAGTTGAAGGAGCCCCCGTCCACGATAACGCCGCCCACACTCGTGGCATGGCCGTCTGAGTATTTGGTGGTGGAGTGGATCACGATGTTTGCTCCGTGCTCCAGGGGGCGGCACAGGCAGGGGGTGGGGAAGGTGTTGTCCACGATAAAGGGAACCTCCATGGCCTGGGCGATGGCGGCAAACTTATCAAAGTCGAGGACATTGGTTCCGGGGTTGGAGAGGGATTCTCCAAACAGCAGCTTGGTGTTGGGCTTGAAGGCTTTTTTAACCTCGTCCACCGGGGCCTCGGGGTCTACGAAGGTCACCTCGATCCCCATCTTCTTCATGGTGTGCTTAAAGAGGTTAAAGGTGCCGCCGTAGAGGGTGGAGAGCGCCACAAAGTGGTCTCCGGCTTCGCAGATATTCAAGATGCAGATGGTGGAGGCTGACTGGCCGGATGAGAGGGCAAGGGCACCCACGCCGCCTTCCAGGGCAGCCATTTTGTTTTCAAGCACTTCCACGGTGGGGTTGCTGATCCGTGAGTACATGTGCCCGGGGACCTTCAGGTCAAACAGGTCTGCGATGCCTTTGCAGGTATCATACTTGTACGTTGTGCTCTGCACAATCGGTGTGACCCGCGGGTCTCCGTTTTCTGGTGAGTACCCACCCTGGACGGCCTTGGTTTCTATATTCCACTCATTCGTTTCCATCTGATTCCCCATTGAAGGTTGTTCTCGTTTACGAAAGCGTCATGGTTGACAAATTACACCACATGTTGCATCACGTAAATTTAAACATTTTAAACCATAGGTTAAGTTATGCTTAAGTCACTTGACGTCAACCGGCTCAAAGTTTTTTATTATATTTACGTGAACAAGGGCATCAGTGGTGCCGCCAATGAGTTGAACGTCACGCCATCGGCGGTAAGTCAGCACCTGAAAAAACTCGAGTATGAGATCAAGGTGCACCTTTTTACTCGGATGCACAAGCGGTTGGTGCCCACGGTGGAGGCGGACAAGCTCTTCCAGATCCTTCAGCCCTTTTTTCTGGAGTTGGAGGCGGGATTGAAATCGTTGCGTGAAGGCAGGGACGAGCCTTCAGGGCTGCTAAGGGTTGGCGCACCTGTGGAGTTCGGAAAAGCGAATTTTCCAAAGCTCATGGGTGCCTTCAGGCAGAGGTATCCCGAGGTGACCTTTGCATTGACCCTTGGAAACCCGGAAAAACTACTGGGGATGGTAAAGGATGGGGAGCTGGACTTTGCCATGGTGGATCTGTTTTTAAGCCAGCGGAACTACATCGCGGATATAGGTCTTTACCATGTGGAGCCCATCATGGACGAGGAGGTGATCCTGGCCTGCTCACGAACATATTTCGAGGCTCACCTGAAAGACGATCTGTCCCTTGAGAACATCCTGGCTCAATCGTTCATCTCATACGATCAAACTATTTTGGCCTTGAACGGCTGGTTCAAGCATCACTTCGGCAGGCAATCGGTAAAGGTGGATGTTGCTTTGACCGTGGACAGTGTTCAGGCAATCTGCTCGGCCATTGAGAATGATTTCGGTCTGGGGGTTATCACCCGCACCGTCGCTCAAAGGCAGATTCAGGAAGGGTCTATTGTTCATATAAAAACCGACAAAAAAGAAATTTACAACAAAATGTCCCTGGTTCAACTGCAGGATAAAATCGCCACCTTTACGGACAAAACAGCCCAGACCTATTTCAAAAAGGCGCTGTGGGAGCTCACATTTCAGGGTGAAGGCGGTGAGTAAAGGGTAAATAATCAGTACGCCTTGGAAGGCGTGCTTTTTGAAGTGTGTGAGCCCCCGAGAACTTTTCGGTTGGATCCCTTTTTTGTCGATCAACCCCACGGGACTGACCGACAAAAAGGGAGACACGCTTGAATGGATCGCTCCAGACCGTGCTTTAGCTCACGGCCACAATCGCTTCGATTTCGATGCGACCGCCCAAGGGGAGGGTGGCCACTTCAAAGGCGCTGCGCGCAGGGAAGGGCTGCCCGAAGAATTCGGCGTAGACGCCGTTGGCCTTTGCGAAATCGGCAATGTCGGCGAGGAAGACGGTGGTCTTGACGACATCGTTCATGGTGGCTCCGGCCTCGGTGACAATGGCCACGAGGTTCTGGAGGGCTTGGCGGGTGCACTCTTCAATGGATCCTTCACACATGGCCCCTGTGGTCGGGTTGATGGGAAGCTGCCCTGAGACAAAGAGAAGGTTTCCTGTTTTGATCGCCTGAGAGTAAGGACCGACAGCCGCCGGTGCGTTGGGGGTGCTGATCTGGGTTTTCATCTGTTTTATCCCTTTTTATTTGGTGACTATTCAGCTCCTGAAAAGCTGCCTCCGGCGGCAAGGTGTGCCACCTTGAAAGCATGTTGCGGATGCACTTTGCCCCTCGTTCCTCGGGGCAAATCACATCCGCCTTTAAAGCGGAATTCATTCAAGGACTCTTTTTAAGACCTGTTTGTTAAACCCTCGCTTTCAGACAGGCAAAATTTAGCCCCCGGCAGGGCCGCCGGAGGCATATATGGGCTGAACAGTAACTTTTTATTTATATTAAGTGTGTTTGCCCTGCTTTAATGCAACCCTTGCAAGGTACCTTCAGACTGTGCCGGGGTATGGCACCATACCCCGGCATCGTCTGACAGAGAGTTTATTCGAAATCAGCCAGTTCATTTTCAAGCTTTTCAAGCAAGGCAGCGCTGCGCTTGCTCAGCTTTTTCTTGTAGTAGTCGCGTACAGGCAGGGCCGCTTTTTTGAAGGCCTCTTTCTGCTCGGCAGTCAGTTCTACAACTTCGGTGTGCTCGGCAAGAATTTTTGCCGCTTTTGCATTGGCTTCTTTCTGGAGATTGTATGCATAGTCATGCATTTCAACAACGGTATCGGTGAGGATCTTCTGCAGGTCTTTGGGCAGTCTCTTGAAGAAACGGTCATTCATGAACACGCCTTCAAGGTACATGATGTGGTTGGACATGATGAGGTACTTCTGCACTTCGTACCACTTCATGTCTACCAGGGCGCCCAGGGGGTTTTCCACACCATCAACCATGTTCAGCTGAAGAGCGCTGTACACGTCGGTGTAGGAAACCGGAGTGGGGTTGGCGTTGTATGCTTCGTAGTTTTTAATGATCAGGGGGGTGTCCATGGTGCGGAAGGGCAGGCCTTTAAAGTCGTCGGGGCTCGTGATCTTTTTGTCGCTCAGCCAGTCACTTGCGCCCAGGGGCCACAGGTCCATCAGGCGCAGGCTCTTTTCAGCGTATGCACCGGCGAGGTCTTTCTTTACCACCTTGCTCTGTGCCAGGAATTCGTAGGTTTTTTCCACGCTGGAAGGCAGCAGGAAGTGCAGGGCAAACATCTGGCCTTCAGGCACAATGGTGGCCACGTTGCCGGGGCTGACAATCGCCATCTGGGTGGATCCGGTAAGCAGGTGTTCTACCAGGTCAACTCCCACACCGAGCTGGCCAACCTGGAAAATCTCAAACTTGATTCGACCGTTGCTCTTCTCTGTCACTCGGCGTGCAAATTCTTTTGCGTAGAGGTCCGGGACGGTATCAGCGTACTCTTCGTGTGTGATTTTAAAGGTGTATGACTTGTCTCTTGCCGATGCAGAAAAGGCACAGGCAAATACGAGCAACAGGGCCAAACTAACAATACTAAACTTTTTCATCTCTCACTCCTAAGTAACGTTGTGTTTTATTTAAGTTGATGAATTACTTCATCAGTCCTCCCAGGAATAATGAGATTTCGGGGAACGCCGAAATCAGCAAGCAGGCAAACAGCAGGATGGCAATGTACGGTCCTTCGTTTCGAATAACCTCAAGGTACGGCTTGTCGAAGATGGCACAGCAGGTGAAAATACTCGTGCCAAAGGGCGGTGTCCCGGAGCCGATGGCCACCTGCAAGGTAATCAAAACACCCAGGTGCACCAGGTCGATGCCGGCACCATGGGCGATGGGGGCAAAAATGGGCGTAAGGATAAGGATAACAACGACGGCTTCTACAAACATGCACCCGATAAAGAAGACGAGGTTAACGGTGAGCAGGATAAGAAAGACAGACGCTGACTCCCCAAGCAAGCCCTGGGTAAGTATTTGCGGGATACGGTCGTAAGAGATGACCCAGGAGAAACTCTGACCCACGGCAACCAGAATGAACACAACCGTGGTAAGCACGCCGGTGGAAAGGGCAATTTGATACAGGTCTTTAATCTTCACCGACCTGTAAATGACCATCTCCACAAAAGCTGCATACAGCACACTCGCAGCAGCGGCTTCGGTAGGGCTGAAGATACCCGAGTAGATACCGCCCATAATGATGACGGGGAAACCGAAGGGGAGAATGCAACGTTTGGTTGCTGCTATGCGCTCTGCGGTGGACGCCTTTGCCAGACGTGGAATGTCGTTTTTCTTTGCGTAGAAGACATTGTACGCAACGAACAGGGCGATAATAACGATGGCCGGGCCGATACCTGCGATGAACAACTTACCGATGGACGCGCCACTTGCAACACCGTATACGATCATCCCCAGGCTGGGCGGAATAAGATAAGCCAGGTTACTTGAGTTAATGATAAGCGCCAACGCTTCGCTGTCGCTGTATCCTCTGTCCAGAAGCTTTTTTCGAACAGGGGTACCGACGGCAACAACCGTTGCCTGCGTGGAGCCGGAAACCGCACCAAACAGTGCACAGGTGATGGACGTTGTGGAGGCAAGGCCGCCGCTGCGGTGGCCCACCAGGCTTTCGACAAAATCGAGCAGCCGCTCCGAGGTCTGCCCCTTACTCATGATATCGGCAGCTAAGATGAACATGGGAATGGCCATGAGCACCGGTGCCTGCACGCCCAGCATCATTTGTTGAACGACGATAAATGGCTCAACCATGGGGGTGTACATGTAGACATACACAAGTGTTGAGAGAAGCATGGTCATCATCATGGGGAATCCCATGAGCAGCAAGAGAAGCATTAACCCAAAAAGAACCAGCATGTTATTCTCCCCCTTCCGATTTTTCCGTACCAATGTAGAGGCCGGGCTCTTTGATGTTGATGATGATATTCATCAGGTATTGAATGGCCCCGAGGCCGAACCCTATGGGAATAACGGCTGCTCTGATCCAGTCCGGCATTTCCAGGGCAGAGGTCACTTTGCCCAGCATTTGGGTGTATTCAATGTAGTCAAGGGCGATGGCACTGACGTAAATGTACGTGAGCATCGTCACAAACGAGATGAATATCGTCAGCCCTTTTTGAACCTTGGGGGAGAGCGTGTCAAAGATAGCCGTCATTCTGATGTGGCGTCCCTTGCGGGCGGCATAGCCAATACCTGCGAAGGTCACAAGAATCAGCAGGGATCCCCCGATTTCGTCGGCTGAAGCCATACTTTTTGCAAACAGTTTGCGGGAGACGACATTGCTGATCAGGAGGCCGGCCATGAGAAACACGCCGCTGGCCAGTATCCACTCCGTAATCAGTGCAATGAGGTCGTCAATTTTCCAAAAAAGTTTCATGCAATCTCCTCCTAACCCGTGCCTTCGGGCATGTTACGCATGTCATCTTCTCTATAAAAAACAGGTTGTGCGGCAGCAAAAAGCCACAAGACTCTAACCTGCCAACAATTGTCCAAATCCTTCTATTCTGGGGTGTTTCCCCACAAGCGTCATGGCATGCCAGAACATGGCCTGGGTGCTTGTGACAATGGGAACCCCGATTTCCGCTTCAATCTCTTCAATGTGCTCAAGTACACGCAGGTTCGTGCAAGACATAAACAGTGCATCAGTCGGTGCCTGGGCCAGGATACGCTTGGCTCCTTCCAGCATGGAGTCAAAAGAGACCGTGGTAATGTCCGTGTCTTTCTCTATGCGCAAGGCCCCGATGGTCGGCACCTCAAGCCCTTCTGCAACCAACTGCTGATACAGCGGGTAGTTCACCTCTGTCGGGTACGGCGAAAAGATGGAGACCCGTTTGGCCTTTAAATGCCCGAAGGCGGCAAGTGCTCCGGCCCACGGGTTTGTTGCGGGAATTCCGGGGTTGTCAACGGTGAGCAACTCCCGAACTTTCTTATTACCGATAACAATGGAAGCCGAGGTACACCCGAAAGCCATGACATCCATGGGGAGCCCGGTTGCGATGAGGCTGGCGGACTGCGTGATTCCTTTCGAGATTTCCGCAAGCGCCTCTTTCGTCATGGCGCTTGAATAGTACACACGGTTGCTGAACACCATGGCGGACGATCCCACCAGCATATTCAAATCTCTTTCAATGGAATGATCCGTTGAAAGCTGCACAAGCCCGATATGCACTTTGTCCGGGCGGGGAGCCTTGGAATGTTCCAGAAAAAGTTCGCTTGCTTCATAGTTAGACTGGCTAAGCATGACACCACTCCTTTGAATCTCTGTTGGAAAACTCTTTTTATCGCTCTTCGTTTGAGTAGGTTATGCACATGGCTGCGTACATCATGGTTGCACGCAGCACCTGTTCTTTTTTCACGTATTCATCAGGTACGTGGCATGCCGCAAGCATACCCGGGCCGTAGCCGATAACTGGGATGCCGTGTTTGCCCATGATGGCCACACCGTTTGTGGAAAACGGCCATGTCGTCAGCGTAGGGGAACAGTTGAAAAGCTGTTCGTACGCCGCTACGGTGCTGCGGGTGACAACGTGGTCTTTTTCAAGCTTCCAGGCAGGGAAGGTACACTCTTTCTTCGGCACAAGTCCTGTGTAGGAAGGCTCTTCAAACGTATGGAATTCAACGGCTGCCCGGGCCGCAATAACGGAAGGCAGCTGCTGCACCTGTTCCAGTGCATACTGGGGAGACTCGCCCCACGTAAGCCGACGGTCTATGGATATTTCGCAATAATCGGCGACAGAGGAACGTGACGGCGCGCTGGAAACCATTTCAGAGACAACGAGGGTTCCTTTTCCCAGGTCTTCGTCTTCGACCTCCAGGTTGTCGTTCAGTGCCTCCAGTTCGGAAACAATCTTTGCCATGGAGTAAATGGCGTTGTTCCCCATGTGTGGTGCGGAGGCATGGGCGCTTTTGCCCGTCACGGATATTTTAAGCTCCATGCGGCCTTTTTGAGCGAGAGAGATCTGGTCATCGCTGGGCTCCGCAATAATCACAACGTCAGGAGCCAGCCCCTCTTGTTCGATCAGGTATTCCCACGCCAGCCCCTCGCAAGGTTCTTCCTGCACCGTGGCGCACACCATGTAGGTGAACCGGTCCGTCAGATGCAAATCCTGAACAACTTTTCCCGCATAGATCATGGCCGCAATGGCCGCTTTCATATCCGAGGCACCTCGACCGTAGAGGCTGTCGTCATCCTGCTCTCCGGAAAAGGGAGGGCGCGTCCATTGTGCGTGGTTGCCTGCACCGACGGTATCCATGTGCCCGTCGGCGGCAATCAGGGCCGGGCCGGTTCCCACGGAACCGCGTACGTTGCCCATCTTGTCCACGGTGACATCATGAAAGCCTATCTGATTCATCTTGTTCTCAACGAGGGCGGCAACACCTTGCTCGTTGCCGGAGCAGCTCTCGACTTGGATCAGTTCACAGGCAAAATCACAGATGTCCTGGGCATAATCTCGCGTGAGGGACACTATTTTCTCGAAAATATCAGACATCACGAATCCTATTTTATAATAACCATGTGTTCAGCGGCTCTGCGAGATAGCCATTCAGAACCGTCTTCGGTGATCACGATGTTCTCTTCGTGCACCATCTCCTTGCCTGGGGCATAGGCCATGCCCGGTTCAAGGGTAATGACCATGCCGGGTTCCAGGACCGTGTTGTCGGTGGCGGTGTTGGACGGCCATTCGGTGAGCTGGCTGCCGAGGCCGTGGCCGAGGCGGCCAACCCCGTTCCCCAGGGCGCCGCCTTCTTCCATGATGCTCCACATGGCATTGTAGATGTCGGTGGTGGTGGCACCGGGGCGGGCCGCCTCGAAGCCAGCGGTGGTGGCGGCGTAGACGCAGTCATAGGCACGGCTGGTCTCCTCGCTGCAGTGGCCGAAGGCGAAGTTGCGATCGAAGTCGTTGAAGTAGCCGTCGTAAACGGCGCCTACGTCGATGATCAGCACGTCGCCCTCTTCGATGACGCGGGAGGTGGGGCCCATGATGATGCTGTCGTAGCCGTCGGGGCCGGATCCGGAGATGAGGTATTTGACGAACTCCGCCCCGTTTTCGAGCATATTGATCCGCATCTGGCGGCAGATCTCCTGCTCGGTCTGGCCGACCTTTGCGTGGCCCGGGAGGAGGTCGAATCCGTGGTTGGCGATTTCGCAGGCCCTGCGGATTTTGGCGATTTCCGCAGGGGATTTGATGGACCGCAGGTGGTGCATCTCATAGGCGATGTCCACAAACGTTTTACCATCCACCATGGTGGTGAGCTTCAGGTAGTCGGCCGTGGGCATGCGCAGGTAAGACTCCAGCCCGAGGGTCGCGCCGATGCGGCCAAAGCGTGTGGGCAGCGAATTGACGACACCTGCCACCAGGGAGATGCCGTCGTCTTCGGGGTTGGGAGCGGACCAGGTTAGAACGTCGTCCAGCCAGGTGCTGCGCATGCCACTTTCACCGATGCCGGGGATGACGGCAATGGGTTTTCCCTCTAAGGGGATGACCAGAAACCACGGCCGGGTGGGGCTCTCCCAGAACTGAGTGTAAAAACCGGTGAAGTAGCGGACGTTGGCCTCGGTGGTGAGGAAGACGGCGTCCAGCTTTTTCTCTCGCATGATTTTCTGCATGCGGGAGGTCCGTGTTTCAAACTCTTCAACGGTGAATCCAGATTCCAGTATGCTCATCTTTTTTATCCTAAAATCACTCAGATGGATTAATTGTTTCGTCCGAACCACACCACGTCGCGGTAGGTCTCAGGCGAGGTATCTCCTTCGGTGTTGATGCAAAGGACCTTTGCGTCTTTATCAAGACCCAGTTTCTCGCGTGCTTCCCGGCCCTCTTCCTCTTGCATCACCCACTGCAGGAACCCTGTTGTGGCGGCACCGGATTCTCCGGAGATGACCTGGGGATCGCCTTTGATGGGGGCGCCCAGGATCCGCATGCCTTTTGCGGCGACGTCGTCGGAGCAGGATGCGTAGGCCAGGGGGTAGTCGCGCAGCATCTCCCAGCTGGTGATGTTGGGCTCGCCGCAGGCAAGGCCCGCCATGAGGGTGGCCAGGGAGCCGGTGACGGCGTGGGGCTTGCCGTCGTTTTCGCAGGCGGAGACATAAAAGCAGTTGGCCGCCTCGGGCTCGACAATGATGAAGGTGGGGGCGTCTTTTCCGAATACGGACATGAAGAAGCCCAGGATCGCCCCGGCAAAGCATCCCACTCCGGCCTGAAGCAGCACATGGGTCGGGCGGTTAACGCCCATGGCCTGCATCTGCTCCAGGGCTTCGAGGGCAAGGGTGGTGTATCCCTGCATGATGGATGTGGGGATCTCTTCGTAGCCTTCCCAGGAGGTGTCCTGGACGGTCAGCCAGCCGTTTTTCTGCGCTTCGTTCCAGGCCATGCGTACGCAGTCGTCGTAGTAGAGTTCGGAGATGGTGCACTCGGCGCCGTGGGCGCGAATGTTGTCCCGGCGAATGGGGTCGGACCCCTTGGGCATGTATATGATCGCTTTCTGACCAAACTGCTCCGCGGCCCAGGCGAGCCCTCTCCCGTGGTTGCCGTCGGTGGTGGAGGCGAAGGTGATGTCGCCCACTGTCTCTCGGGCTTCTGCGGAGCGCAGCTCGTTGCAGCTGATCTCGTCGATTCCTTTGCCAAGTTTGTCGGCAAGGAGCTTGCCCACGGCATAGGAGCCGCCCAGGACCTTAAAGGCGTTTAAGCCAAAACGATAGGATTCGTCTTTGACCAGGATTTCCCCCAAACCAAGGTGATCGGCGAGGTGGTTCAGTCGCGCAAGGGGGGTGGGAGCATATGTGTCAAAGGTGCTGTGAAACCTGCGCACCTTTTCAGCGATCTCCCGGCTCAATATGGAGACATCGGCCCCCGTTTCAGGAGCTTTTCGTTTCTCGTTAAATTTAATATCGACTTTCGACAAGGTTTTCTCCTTTTTGGTAAGCTCATTGTGAACGGAAAGGAGGTATTGCAGAGAATATGCCAATATCAATCTTGATTATAAATTATCCGTGTTTTCAGCTGTTTAAGGGGTAGTTCTGCCGGCTGAGAGGGGTGAGAATGATTCGCAATATGAGAAAGTTCTCATATTGCGAATTGGGCGGAGGGGGTGATGTCTATTTTTCAATCTTTCGGTAGAGGGTCGCCAGGCTGACCCCCAGGGCCTTTGCCGCTTGTTTTTTGCCCTGGGTGGAGTCTCCGTAGTAGGCCAGGGCGCGCAGGATCGCCTGCTGCTCCAAAGCACGCAGGGGGATGATGGGGTGCTGAGGATCTGGATCGTGAGTCGGCAAGGAGCAAGAATTCTCATTTTGCAAAAAACCGGCGTGAAGGGTGGCTTCATTGATCTCCCCATTTCCCGACACCATATTGACCAGATATTCGATGGTGTTCTCGAGTTCCCGGATGTTTCCAGGCCATTCGTAATCCCTCATTTTCTGCATGATGCCATGGGGCAGGGCAAAGGCTGTTTTGTTGAACAGTGTGCAGTATTTATGGATGAAATGGTCCACAAGGAATTCAAGGTCACCGATGCGTTGGCGTAATGGAGGCGTTTGAAGGGGGATGACATTGAGCCGGTAGTACAGGTCGCTTCGGAACATGTTTTGGGCCATGAGTTCCTGCAGGTTGTCATTGCAGGCTGCGATGACGCGGATATCCACCGAGACAGGGCGGGTGGCGCCAAGGCGGGTGATGGTCCTTTCCTGGAGTACGCGCAGGAGCTTGACCTGCAGGTAAAGGGGCATGGAACCTATCTCGTCGAGGAAGAGAACCCCTCCTTCCGCCAGCTCAAACTTGCCGATTTGCCCTTTGCTTAAGGCTCCGGTAAAGGCCCCACCCACATAGCCGAAGAGCTCACTCTCCAGAAGGGATTCGGGGATGGCACCGCAGTTGATGGCGATAAAGGGAGCATCTGCCCGGTCGCCGATGGTGTGGATGGCGCGGGCAACGAGCTCTTTGCCTGTCCCGCTCTCGCCGGTAATCAGTACGGATGATCCGGTGTTGCCGGTGGCCGTGATCTGCTCTTTCAGCCGGAGAACGAGGGGGGACTGGCCGATGATGTTATCCAGGCTGCTGTCAAAGCTTGAGGTGGCTGCCTGGGGAGCGTGGGAGATAACGGACTGAATGGTGTCAAAGACAAAGACAGAGGAGAACCGGCTGGTTGCAGAGTGGGGTTTGGCGTATTTTCCGACAATGAGCTGCTGGCGGCTCTCCTGTTCGACGGTGTATTCGTTCAGGTCGGAAAAGGTGCAACCCGTGGGGGTGATGGTAAAGTTCTCAAATTGAGAAGGGAGGGTCTTGTGTAAGATCTCTTTTGCGCGCTCGTTGTGATAGACAATTTTCCCGCTGGCGTCATAGATCAGGGTTCCCTTGTCGTTGGTGTTGACCACCTGGGACATGATATCCAGCAGGTCGCTGATGTCTTCAAACTCTTGCCTTTCGTTGACGCGTGCAGCGATGCTGATGGCAAGAAGGGAAAGGAAATTCAGATAGATGGCCCGTTGACTGAGGACCCGCTTCCGGGCTTCCTGGGAAAAACAGATCAGGTCGATGGCCCCATAGGTCGTTTTGCCGTCAGAGATGGGCGCGCAGACCGACAGGAGCTCATGGCAATCGGCCTTGGTCTGACAGCCTTTGCAGATATCGCTCTCGCGGGGGTTGACGATAAAAAGGGGCTTGCTTCCCTTCAGGGTTGTTTTGAGGAGGTTGCCCGCGTTTTTGATGCTCTCGCCAATCCCTTTGGCGCATCTCCCCGTCCCTGCAATCCGGATCAGGTCGGTGTCGACCACGTCGACGTCGAGCCCTGTTACTGTTGAGATGGTTTCAGCGTAGTACTGGATTTGCTCCTGGATCTTTAAAAGCATCCCGGTGTTTTTCTGGCGTGGGGTCTCCCCTGAAATTCTCATGGGTTTGAATCTCTTTGTCTCAGGTTGATGCCACATGATGGCAGTTTGTTAGAAACATTACAAAATATGATTTGTGTCAAGGGGGAACATTGTAAACTTTTATGTGGTGTGATCAATTCTTTGTTGAGGTGGGTGAGTATTCGTTGCCGTTTCGCTTTGTCTTTGGCTGGTCATTTTAAAAAAGTCCGGGTCGTGTCCGGATTAAAACTGAACCCATATGACGTGCCGAGAGAGGTGGTCTTGGCAACAACCTTCAACTTTAATGGATGTTTGCCCAACTCTTAATCGTGGGGGGCATGGCAGGGGGAAAGGAGTGGGGCATGGACGGAGGGTTGGTGAATGCGGTGGCGGATCCTCAAGACCCGGCGCGTAGTCATGACCTGGGGGCCAGGAAATTGGCTCCTGGCCCATGGCACGATGTCAACTCTCTTCCAGGATCGTTTTCAATACCTGCGGAAAGTCCGTGATGAGGGTCGTGACCCCCGCTTCGATGAAGGCCTTCATGCGGTCCGGGGCGTTGACGGTGTATAGGTTAACAGTTTTCCCCTTGGCGACGACGGATCGGAGCTCGTCTGTCGTGATGAGCCCTTGGTTGGCGTTGTATGTGCCGTAGGAGAAGTCGCCCCAGTTGTTGGTTGTTTCACCGTCGTCGCCTGTAAGCGCCTGAATGTCAAATTCGGGCGCTTTTCGTTTGATCTCATCGATGAGGGAGTGGTCGAAAGAGGAGAAGAAGACGTGGGCCGGATCGATGCCGCTTTTTTTGACGGCAGCAAGGGTTTTGTCCACCACGGGAAAGCCGACGGCTGAGCCGAGAAGGGTTTTGATCTCCAGGTTCACGGGCCAGTTTTTGGAGACAGTAAAGGCGAGCCCCTCTTCGAGGGTGGGGATCTTGATGCCTTTGAAGCCCTCAGCCTCTTCTGCCGAAATATTGCCTGCGTTGATCTGGCCGAAGGGGTCGGTGTTCACGAACCAGGAGCCTGCGTCGAGTTGCCTGAGCTCTTCCAATGTGAAGTCGGAGATGGCGTAGCTCTCACGGTTCGGGAACCGGGTGAGGGCATCGGTGGTGCGCTCAAGGGTGTCGTCGTGGAAAAGGACGAGCTGGCCGTCTTTTGTGACGGAGATGTCGGTTTCCCAGAGGTGGGCGCCCACCTCGTATCCTTTTTCAATGGCGGCAAGGGTGTTTTCAGGGGCGAGGCTTCGGGCGCCGCGGTGGGCTGAGTTGAAAACCATGATTCTTCTATCCTTTGGGGCGTTGATCAATGTTGGTCACCATGGAACGTCGGGGCGCAAGGCTAAGGGCTTCGCCAGTGAGTAGTGAATGGTGAGTGGTGAATAGAAAACAGCGCGAGTGGCTGAAGGCAAGTGGCCATGGAGTCGCTACGCTCGGTGATAATCTATAATACAGGGCCACTTTTTAATCCAGGTCAAGGCCGGGCATTGAGATGAATGGTGTATCCCGAAGTGCATTCTCAGCAGAGCCGGAGAACGAAAAAGAGCCGCACGGGAGCGCGGCGCACCGAAGAGGCAAAACATGGCTTCCCCCCCCCCCCCCTCGCTCTCTGAGTTAATCCGGTCAATGTTAAAGGGAATTCAAACACCTCCATGGCCTGACTGAAAGGTAAAAACCACGAAGACCACGAAGCGCCCTTCGGGCTTCACGAAGGCCGGGTGCATTCGCAACCTGGGGTGCAGGGGATCATCCCCTGCCCGCCGGAGGCTGCTTTTAATGGTTCAAAATCTGCTCCAGGAACTGTCGGGTGCGCTCTTCTTTGGGGTTTGTGAAGAACTCTTTGGCGGTGGCGTATTCCACGATGTTGCCGTCTTCCATAAAAACCATGGTGTCGGCCACCTCTTTGGCAAAGCCCATTTCGTGGGTAACGCAGACCATGGTCATGCCCTGGTCGGCGAGCTCGCGCATGACGTCCAGGACCTCTTTGATCATCTCGGGGTCAAGGGCGCTGGTGGGTTCGTCGAAGAGCATGATTTTCGGATCCATGGCAAGGGCCCGTGCGATGGCCACGCGCTGCTGCTGGCCACCGGAGAGCTGGCCGGGGAATTTATCGGCCTGGTCGGCGATGCCCACGCGGGCCAGGAGCTCCATGGCCCGCTTGTCGGCCTGGGCTTTTGGCAGTTTCTTTACCCAGATGGGAGAAAGCATCACGTTGGTTTTGACGGTAAGGTGGGGGAAGAGGTTGAACTGCTGGAAGACCATGCCCACGTCCCGCTGGATCTCCTGGATGCGCTTGACGTCATCCACGAGCTTGACGCCGTCCACAATGATGTCGCCCTCTTCGTGGGTCTCCAGGTAGTTGATGGTGCGGATGAGGGTGGACTTACCGGAGCCCGAGGGGCCGCATACCACGACCTTCTCCCCTTTTCGTACGTTCAGGTTGATATCCTTGAGGACGTGGAACTTGCCGTACCACTTGTTGACCCCTTTGATCTCAATGATGATGTTCTCGTCTATGTTTTCACGGATCATGGTTCTGAGTCCTTTGTGGTTTAAGCGAACAGAAGAATGAAAATGAGCCTCCGGCGGCGAGGTGAGCCACCTCGAAAGCGGATTGCGAATGCTCTCGACCCTCGTTCCTCGGGTCGATCATATTCGCTGACGGGCTGTGCCCGTGTGCGGCGTTTATTTCAGGGTCTCAGCTCATTATTTCTGTCGCTATATCTTTAGGTAGACAGCTTAGGGGCTATCTATTGTTTTTGGGGCTTGAGGGTATC
Organism: Desulfolunaceae bacterium; assembly: GCA_942491485.1. Lineage (GTDB taxonomy): Bacteria > Desulfobacterota > Desulfobacteria > Desulfobacterales > Desulfolunaceae > Desulfoluna. The sequence continues at coordinate 487,169 of CALOAX010000004.1, forward strand.
CTACCAATCCTGATTGTTTTGGATCGAAACCTTCGGAACTGGTTTTTTAATCAGTTATGCAATAGTGAGTGCTTGTAATTACCCGTGTATTTTGTAACGCCGTTGCGATTTGACCCGAGGAACGAGGGGCAAAGCGCACCGGCCACCAGCTTTCAAGGTGGCTCACCTTGCCGCCGGAGGCCAGGTCTGTATGCATTCTTTACCTTTTATCCACGGCGTAGCGCCTTTCCAGGTGCTGGCTGTAGCGTGACAGCCCGTAGCACATGAACCAGTAGAAGATGGCCACAAAGACGTAGGCCTCTTCGATGCGTCCCAGCCATTTGGGGTTGGAGGTTGCGGCAAAGACCACCTGCAGCAGGTCCACAAGGCCTACGATGCCCACCAGGGAGGTGTCCTTCAAAATCCCGATAAAGGAGTTGACCATGGGGGGGATGACGATGCGCAGGGCCTGGGGCAGGATGATGAGAAGCATCCGCTGCCAGTAGCCCATGCCAAGTGCCCGTGCTGCCTCTTCCTGTCCTTTGGGCAGGGCCTGAAGGCCGCCTCGGATGTTCTCGGCGAGGTAAGCCGAGAAGAAGAGGGTGATGCCGATCTGGGCGCGCAGGAGCTTGTCGATCTCCATTTCCGGTGGAAAGAAGAGGGGAAGCACCACCGAGGCCATGAAGAGCAGGGTGATGAGGGGCACGCCCCTGATCAGCTCGATGTAGGCGATGCAGATGGCACGGATCACCGGGATGTCACTGGCCCGCCCGAGGGCCAGGCAGAGGCTGATGGGGAAGGCGCAGATCATGCCGACCCCTGCGAACATCACGGTGAGCATGAGGCCGCCCCAATGGGAGGTGGAGACCTGGGTGAGGCCGGTGATGGAGCCGCCCCGGATGAGAAAGAAGATCACCACAGGGGTAAGGGCCCACAGAACCCAGATGGGTTTCCATTGGCGTACCCGTTTGAAGGCCAGGGAGAGGCCGATGGCGATGACCACCCCCAGGACGATGACAATCCGCCATCGCTCTTCGTGGGGATAGGTACCCACCATGAAGACGGGCCACATATCGCGGATAAAGGCCCAGCAGGCGCCGTCGTGACCGCTCCCGCAGACGGTGCCGAAGGAGGCATTTTTGATGCCCCAGACATAGAGGGGCTTGAGCAGGCCGTAAATGATCGCTGCGGCCAACGCCGTCAGGATGCCGTTGTACCAGGGGCTGAAGAGGTTCTCTTTCACCCAGGTGATGGGGCCTGTTGTGGACTGCGGCGGCAGGCGGGTTTCGCCGGGGGTGTGGGGGCCCGTTGTGTTTGATTCAGAGGTAGTCATTAGCGTTCCACCAGCTTGATTTTAGCGTTGTACCAGTTCATGCCCATGGAGATCACGAGACTCAGGATAAGATAGACACCCATCCAGATACCGATGACTTCAATGGCCTGTCCCGTCTGGTTGAGGATGGTACCGCCCACGCTCACCACGTCCGGGTAGCCGATGGCAACGGCCAGTGAGCTGCTCTTGGTGACGGCCAGGTACTCATTGATCATGGGGGGGACCGTGACCCGCAGGGACTGGGGCAGAATGACCAGCTTCATGGACTGGGAATTGGAAAGCGACAGGGCGTAGGCCGCTTCCCGCTGACCACGTGAGACCGATTCGATGCCCGAGCGTATGATCTCGGCGTTAAAGGCCGAGACATAGATGGTCAGGCCGGTGACCAATGCCACGAACTCCGGTGTCAGCGTCATGCCTCCTTTGAAGTTGAAGCCGGCAAGGCGCGGGATGTCAAAATCAAAGGGTGTTCCGAAACAGAGTGCGGAAAGGGCAGGAAGGGCCGCTAAAATCCCGAGGGCGGGCAGCAGCACGGGGAGCTGTCTGCCGGTTGTATCCTGAAGGCGATGTGCATGGCGCACATAAAACCAGATGGCCACAAGGGCCAGGACCACAGCTGCGATAAAAGGAGCGGCTCCGGCCAGGAAGATGGGTTTTGGAACGAAGAGGCCACGGTTGTTGATGCTGATGACGCCCCAGAGCTCGATGCTTTTCCGCACGCTGGGCAGCCCCTGGAAGACAATGAAGTACCAGAAGAAGAGCTGCATCAATAAGGGGATGTTCCGGTTGATCTCCACATACCACCGGGCCAGCCTGCTCAACAACCAGTTGGGTGAAAGGCGCGCCAGGGCGACCAATAGGCCCAGAATGGTGGAGAGGATGCAGGCGATGATGGAGACCTTCAGGGTGTTGGTAAGACCGGTTGCGAGGGCTGCGATGTAGTTGGACGATTCCGAGTAACGGATGGTGGGAACCTCACCGGGAAAGAACCAGAGAATCGCTCCGGGCACGCCGATGAGAAGAGCGGCGGCAAGAAGGCTCATGGGGGTGCTGTCCGTGATCGTTTTGCCCTTCTTCTTCATCTTTTTCGAGAGAAAGAAGACCACGGAGACGCCCACAAGAATGGCACCGAGGAGCCAGAGAGTCTTGCCCTGAAAAAGGGGCAAGGCAGTCGTCTCACCGATGGCAAATCCCGCTTCGTTGGTGAGGAATGAAAATCCTGTTTTGATGCCGCGCTTGGCAAGGTTGGCCAGGGTGTTCTTGTAGATGACCAGAGCCATCATCACGAGAAAGCCGATGGCAAGGGCCTGATAGAGGATGGCCCGCACGGCTGGAATGCGCCAGAAGGCGACCTTCTCTCTCTGTGGACCGTTGTCTGTGTGGGTCATGGAAAAAAAACCTTTGGTTTAAGACAATGCCAGGGGCTGAACCCCAGGTTTGCGAATGTTCTCATCCCTCGTTTCTCTGGGGTCGCATTCGCTGACGGGCTGCGCCCATGGAGAAGAACCCATTGCCTCGGATGCGGGCACAGTCTTCAGCAAATGCCACTGCGATTTGCCCCAGCGAACGAGGGGCGAATCGCAATGGCAACCCGCTTTCGAGGTGGCTCACCTCGCCGCCGGAGGCGCGTTTTGTTTTTTTACCTGAAAGGAGGCGAGTAGAGGATACCGCCGTTGTTCCAGAGGTTGTTGAGGCCTCGGTTCATGCCCAGGGGCGTGTCGGGACCCAGGTTGCGGTTGAAGATCTCGCCGTAGTTGCCCACTTTCTGGAGAACGCGGATGGGGGCGTCTTTGTCGAGGCCCAGGTCGGTCCAGAGGGTACCGGTGATGCCGAGCATGCGCTGTACTTCGGGGTCGGTGGAGGTTTTGGCGATCTCAGCCACGTTGGCTTTGGTGATGCCTTTCTCCTCGGCGGCGATGGTGAGGTTGATGACCCAGCGGGCGATGTCGTTCCACTGGTTGTCGCCGTGACGGGTCAGCATGCCGAGGGGCTCCTTGGAGATCATTTCGGGGAGGATCATGTGCTCGGCAGGGTTGGTCATGAGGCTGCGCTGGGCGGCCAGGCCGGAGACGTCGGTGGTGTGGCAGTCGCAACGGCCGGCGTCGTAAGCTTTACGAACGTCTGCCTGCTTTTCGAAGACCACGGGCTTGAACTTCATGCCGTTCTGACGGAAGTAGTCGGAGATGTTGAGCTCGGTGGTGCTGCCGGTGGCCAGGCAGATGGAGGCGCCGTCCAGCTCTTTGGCGCTCTTGATGCCGAGCTCTTTGCGAACCATGATGCCCTGGCCGTCATAGAGAATGGTGGCGGCGAAGTCGAGACCGAGGCGTGTGTCACGGCTCATGGTCCAGGTGGTGGTTTTGAAGAGAAGATCCACTTCACCGGACTGGAGGGCGGGAAGGCGCTCCTTGGATGTCAGGGGCACGAAGGTGGGTTCAACCCCCACTGCAGTTGCCACGGCTGTGGTGAAATCGACACCAAATCCGATGCGCTTGCCTTTGCTGTCCAGGGCTGAGAAGCCGGGGTTGTCGGGGGCGACGCCGCACTTGAGAGTGCCTTTGGCTTTTACGTCGTCAAGGGTCGCTGCAGAGGCAGGGCCTGCAAGGATGGCTGCCATGCAGAGCGAGAGAAGAGATACCGCAATCGATTTTTTCATGAGCTTCGTACTCCTAAAAATAGATCATGTTGTGAAACAGGTTCCGAAGAACCACCCCTCGTGCTTTTTTTACGCCTTCAACGCCATTGAGATGGGTTGTACAGGTCGATAGAGAAAAAAAGCACATGTCTTCCAGTGTGGCATTTTTCATATATGAACTGTTAGTGCGAATAACATTGGATGATGGGTCTGTCTATCATTTTTGACCGGTTGGTTCATTGGCAAACGGATGACAGTTTTGTGGTTGTTGACGGCTAATAGTTAAGTTCTAACGAGTTTACAGATGTTTCGACGGGTTTTGGGGTAGCGATGCCTGTTCCCCTCTGGGGAGCGTTGGTGTTCGCTTGATAAGGTGGTTTTTCTGTGTGGGGTCTCATCCATCGGGTTGTGGAACCCTGTCTTGAAGGTGGCGGGGATGTTCAAAGGTGAACCCTGTTCTTGATCTGGCTTCGGGTTACCTCCTGCTTGACATAAAGATAAACTTTACGTTAACGTAATGTTTGGCTGGCCTGGCGAAGGTAACATCGGTGGGCGGCGCTTCACCTGATTCGACTCTGTTTTTATGGGACTGTTGATAGTTTGCCCGTCCCCCTGCTGCAACCCAGTGCAAGCTCAGCGCCAGAAAACTCCTGGGGTTTGGCTCTGTGAGGGAATAAGGGACCGGGTCACCGTTCATGCTTTGATGCTTCGGGCGACAGGATAGAGTGAAAGAGACACGCAGTGAATCTCTTCCGTTCGCCTTTCCGGAGGGCGTATGCTGATTCTGGCCATAGATCCCGGTTCCACATCCACCAAAATCGGGGTATTAAAAGAGGGGGAGATGATCCATGCAGGCATGGACCATGACCGCGACCTCATCGACACATTTGCGGAGATTCACGAGCAGGAGGAGATGCGGTTCGCCTGCATCATGGACGAATTGGAAAAGCTCGGCCTCGGCAACTTACGGTTTGATGCCGTGGTGGGGCGCGGGGGCCTGATACGGCCTGTTTCGGGAGGTGTCTATAAGGTGTGCGATACCCTTCTTTCCGACCTTAAGACAGGCGTCAGCGGCAGCCACGCCTCCAACCTCGGCGGCATCCTCGCTCGACGCTTTGCCGCCTCATCCAGTTGCGAAGCCTTTATCGTCGACCCCGTGGTGGTGGATGAACTTGACGACGTGGCACGTCTCTCCGGCCTTGCCGGTATCGAGCGCAACAGCATCTTCCATGCCCTCAATCAGAAAGCCGTGGCAAGGCGGGTGGCCGAAGATATGGGGGGCACCTATCACGAGGCCCACCTGATTGTGGCTCACATGGGCGGCGGCATCACCGTCGGTGCCCACAAAAAGGGACGGGTGGTGGATGTCAACAACGGCCTCAATGGCGATGGACCCTACGCTCCGGAACGCTCCGGATCCCTTCCCGTCGACGGTATTGTAAAGGCCTTTAAAGAAGGCCGCTACACCCCGGATGCCCTCTCCCGAACGGTGAGCCGCGAGGGCGGGATCTTCTCCTATCTCGGCATCGTGGATGTCCGGGAGGTGGAACGGCGCATGGCAGAGGGCGATTCCGAGGCCACCCTTGCCTGGAACGGCATGGTCTACCAGATCGTCAAAGAGATTGGCAGCCTCGCAGCAGCTCTTTCCGGAGAGGTCGACGCCATTGTCCTCACCGGCGGCATGGCCCACAGCAAGCGCATCACCGAGGCCATCAAAGAGAAGGTCAGCTTCATCGCCAGGGTGGTGACCGTCCCCGGAGAATTCGAACTCGAAGCCCTCACCGAAGGGGCCTTAAGGGTTCTTAAGGGCGAAGAGGAAGCGAAGCGGTATGGATAGTGAATAGGACGTGGTGAGTGGGGGACGCTTGCCTCCGGCGGCCCTGCCGGGGGCTAAACTTTTAAAAAGTTTAACAAATAGGTCTTAAAAAGTTGTCCTTGAATGATTTCCGCTTTAAAAGCGGATGTGGTTTGATCCGAGGACGAGGGGGAAAACGCGTCCGCAAACTGCTTTCGAGGTGTTTTTGCCTAAAGTGGCTTCGCCACCCTCGCCGCCGGAGGCATGCTTTTTAACTCAGCTTTGGTAATAGAAGGCATACAATGGACATTGGAACGCATTTAAAACGATATATGGAGCGGGAAGGGGTCTCTGAGAAGGACGTGATGGAGACTCTGGGCCTTGATGTGGCTCGGTTTGAGGAGCTTACGAGCGGGGCGCTTTCCCTGGGGGTGTCCGATCTGCTCAAGCTGGCCACCCTGCTGAAGACCGACCTTCCTGCGCTTTTGTACGGCAAGGAGTACCGGGAGAGAAAGGCGATCAAGACGGCGGTTGCCGACCGGGTGCTGGTCCGGCACCACCGGACCCTGGATTACGAGAGCCTGGCGCCTTCTTATGTGGGCCGCCGTATGGAGCCCTTTCTGGTGACCATCTACAAGCGGGACGACGCCGATGTGGAGGTCAGCCGACACGACGGCGAGGAGTTTCTCTATGTGACCAAGGGGACCCTTAAGATAGTTGTGAATGGTGACACGCATATTCTTGAGGAGGGGGACAGCTTCTATTTTGACTCCAGCCTTCCCCACTCGGTGAATTCCGTCACCGAAAAGGTGGAGCTCATCTCCTCCATCTACAAGGGCGAATCCATGGTTCATCAGACCCGTGGTCGCCGCATGAAGGCGATCATCGAAGCGGCCAAGCTTCTCACCCGGCGCAACATTGTGGTGATCTCACCGGACAAAACCACCCTTTCCGCCATCAACCTCGCCATTGAAGAGGAGATCATCGACAAGGCGTATCTGGTGGGCAAAAAAGAGTGGATCGATGTGCGGTGCGACGGCGAACTCTCTTTTCCCGCCTCCTATGAATACGTGGAGGTGGAGGCCGAAGGGGACACCTTCGAACAGGAGGCGGCAAAGGCCGGGGTGGCCATTGTCCGCAAAGGCCTTGCCCATATGATCATGAAGGGAAAGGTAAACTCCAACGCCTACCTGAAGGCCATCCTGAACCGCAAAGAGGGCATCGGCACCGGCCGCAGGCTCTCCCTGGTTGGCATCTTCGAAGTGCCCGGGGTGGACCGGCTTCTCATGCTCACCGACCCCGGCATCAACCCCGAACTCTTCGTGGGTGACGACGTGGCCTCGGGCGTGGATATCGTCCGGAACGCTATCGATGTGGCCAAATCCCTGGGCGTGGCCAGGCCCAAGGTGGCCCTGCTTGACGCCAATGAAGTCCCTACGGACAGTATCCCCACCACGGTCTTTGAGCGCAATCTCTCGGAGATGGACTGGGAAGACGCCGACGTGGAGGGCCCTCTCTCCTACGACCTCGCCCTCTACGAGGAGTTCGTCAAAACCAAGGGAATCACCGATAACCCCGTGGCCGGCAAGGCCGACATTCTTGTCGTCCCCTATATCGCCACCGGTAACATCCTCTACAAGAGCTGGGCCTTTACCATGGGCGCTGAAGTGGCCAATGTGGTGCTGGGTGCTTCGGCCCCCATTATCATGACATCCCGCTCCGACTCCGACATCGTGAAGTTCCTCACCATCTGCGCTTCGGCCCTCTACTCCAGCTGGCTGGAAGGGGAGAAATAGACGAAAAGCGTGCCTTCTATGGTTAAAATGGCCAAAAAAATGCCTCCGGCGGCAAGGTGAGCCACCTTGAAAGCAGGTTGCAAATGCACTTTGTCCTTCGTTCCTCAGGCCAAATTACATTTGCTTTAGGCTTTAGGTTGACCCAAGATTTTATTTAAAAAGACCTGTTTGGCAACCTTTTTAAAAGGTTGGCTCCCGGCAGGGCCGCCGGAGGCATCTTTAATCTGGCTGCCTTCGGCGGCAAGGTGAGCCACCTTGAAAGCAGGTTGCAAATGTGCTTTAGGCTTTAGGTTGACCCAAGATTTTATTTAAAAAGACCTGTTTGGCAACCTTTTTAAAAGGTTGGCCCCCGGCAGGGCCGCCGAAGGCATCTTTTTTGGAGCTGAATGGTTACGATTTTTTTTGGAATAAAAAGCCGTAATTACCAACTATTGCTTTGGCTTGATCGTTTTCTCATGAAATATCCGGGCTAAGTAACTTCATCATCCCTGGTCCCTATGTTGTAAGTGCGATCACCCCTCATTTCTCGGGTTGATCGTACGTGCAGTTGAAGGCAATCCTCCCTCACACCCCAGTTTTCTGCCTATTTTCTTTTCCCCATGTTTACAGGATGCTACCATGTACAACGTACTGCATCTCCCCCTTCAGAACCCAGTCCATTGATTCTCACCACACACCAAGGCATCGCCCATGGAGATCCACATGAACGGGATCGGGAAATCCTACCGGTCCGGTGAACGGCAGCAGGTTATTTTTAAAGACCTCACGGCCACCTTCGCGTCGGGGCGCATTTCTGCGATTCTCGGCAAAAGCGGGGCGGGAAAGAGCACCCTGTTGAATCTCATCGCAGGCATCGACAGACCGGACTCCGGACGCTTGCGTGTGGGGGATGTCTCCGTGTCAACCCTTGCCGAAGAGGAGCTTTGCCGGTTCAGGCGGCAGCGAATCGGGTTTGTCTTTCAGTCGTTTCACCTTATCCCGGTGCTCACCGTGGAAGAGAACGTGATGATGGTGCCGGAGCTCTCCGGGGTATCGCCAGCCGAGGCACGAAAGCGCGCTGTCTCCTGTCTGGCAGATGTGGGCCTTACCGGAATGGAGAGGAGGCCCCCGGAGCTTCTCTCGGGAGGGGAACGGCAAAGGGTGTCCATTGCAAGGGCCCTGGCATCGGATCCGGATCTGATCCTTGCCGACGAGCCCACCGGTAACTTAGATGGTGAGACGGGCAGGGCGGTGATGGACCTCTTTGCGTCCCTCGTTCGCAAGAGGGGGAAAACCGTGGTGGTGGTGACCCACAGCCTTGATATCGCCTCGGCTTGTGATGCACTTTTTGAGGTGCGGGACCACGGGCTTTTTCCCCTTGACCATGGGGTGACCTCATGGTGAACCGTCCACTTCTTCGGCTTGCTCTGCGCCATGGGCGGTTGCATGCGGGGAGCACACTGCTGCTGATCTTTGGGATTGCCTTGGGCGTGTCGGTGGTTATTTCCGTGGAGCTGGCGGGGAAAAGTGTGTCCCGCTCATTTGAGCTGACCACAGAGGCGCTGTATGGGCGTGCCACCCACCAGATCACCGGAAGTGGCGCTTTTTTTTCGCCCGAGGTGTACCGACGTCTGCGTGTGGAGATGGGTGTGTTTGCAAGCACCCCTGTCATTGAGGGGCGGGTGGCGTTTGAGGGCCGGGAAGGGACTGTCCGGATGTTGGGCATCGATCCATTTTCAGTGTCCGTCTTTCGCCCGGAGTCGGAGCTGGGTGACGGGTTGACCGGCGGGTGTTTCCCCCAGGGAGAGGGGGTGATGATCTCTCGCGCCATCGCATTGCATCTCGGGGTCTCGTCCGGGGATTTCATCAGCCTTGTCACGGGGGAACGGAAGGTCGTGGCACGTGTCCGCTGCGTGACAGACCGTGGTATTTTGGGGCTCTCGGAACTCGTGGTGGCGGACCTTGCCTTTGCTTCGGATCTCATGGGCTCCAGGTCGGACCTAAGTCGCATCGACCTGATCCTGAAAGGCACGGATCAGGCTGAAGCGCTCTCAGCAAGCCTGCCGGACGGGGTCCACCTGACGGCGTTGGAGGACTCCATGGGGGCGCGACGTGCGCTTTCCGAAGCCTTTGAAACCAACCTCACCGCCTTCAGCGTGCTGGCTCTGTTTATGGGGATGTTTCTTGTCTACAGCACCGTCTCGTTTTCAGTCCATGGACGGCTCACGCAGGTAGGGGTGCTGAGGGCCCTTGGCGCGTCTCCCCGGGATCTTTTTTTCATGGTGGTGGGGGAGACCGGGGTCTACGCGCTGCTGGGGTCAGCAGCCGGCATTGTGCTGGGGACGCTCCTTGGCCGCCTGACGGTGGGGCTCGTGACGGTTACCGTCTCCGAATTGTACTATGAATTGATCGCCCCTGCCGGGGGCCTTTCCATTGGCGTTTATGCAAAAGGGGTGCTGTTCGGGTGCCTCGCAGCCTTTTTGGCAGCCCTTCTCCCGGCTTTTGCCGCAGCATCGGAGGAGCCCGTCACCGTCATCGCCAAGCGGTCTGTGGGTCGAATAAGCCCCCTTGCCTCGGGTGGTGCGGGCATGGCGCTTCTATCCCTGGGAGCCCTTCCGCTCACAGGCCTCTCTTCGTCACTTTCCTTTGCGTTTTCCGGGCTTTTTCTTCTTCTGGCCGGAGCTGCTCTTTTGGTTCCCCTGATGCTTGTGGTGATGGGACGCCTCATCTCCCCTCTGGTCCGGGGGCTCTCCTTTGGCGTTCGGTCTGCGGTGAGACGCACCGCGGGACGGCCTGCCGAGAATGCTCTCACTGTTGCCACCCTGATGGTGGTGACCGCGGCAACCCTGGGCATCGGGCTGATGACCGGGAGCTTTCGAACGGCTGTTTCCGAGTGGATTCACCGAAACATCCGTGGTGACCTTCAACTTGCAACGAGTGTGGGCAGTGGACGAAATCTTCCGGACGGGGTTCTTGCCTCCCTTGGAGATCTTTCGGCGGTGGCGTCCATTTTGCCTTACACCATTCGGCGGGTGCAGTGGGGCAAGGCCGAAGAGACCCTGCTCTTCTCCTATGATGGTCCCATGCCCGAGCAGACGTGGGTGTGGCGTTCCGATGGGCAGGGGGTTTTTGTGTCAGAAGTCTTTGCCCGGCACGCCGGGGTGACCGAGGGGGATCCGGGAACCATCTCCTTTGAAACGGCGAAAGGAGAACAGCGGTTGCCTGTGGTGGGGGTCTTTTCCGATTTCTTCTCGGGGACCGGCAGGGTGATTCTTCCAAGGCGGCTTTATGAGTCCCTCTGGTCGAACACGGGCCACACCAGCCTTCAGATATTTCTCGCGGATGGGGCGAATCCTGCGCAAGTGGCGGAGAGCCTGCGCGGGGGGCTTGCACAAACCCATGGCCTGCTTGTGCGGGAGGGCCCTCTTATTCGCCAGGAGACTCTGAGGGTCTTTGATCGTACCTTTCGCATTGCCGGGGCGCTTCAACTGCTCATTGCCCTTACCGCCGTTGTGGGTGTCTTTTCTGCCTTTACCGCTCGTGTTTCTGGACGCTATCGGGAGACCGGTGTCCTTCGTGCCCTGGGTGTGGCCCCATCGGGCATCCGGCGCCTTTTTTTTGGTGAATTTTTGCTGCTGGCGCTTCTGGCCGTGATTTTTGCGCTCCCCCTGGGCGTGGGGATGGCTATTTACCTTATTGATGTCATCAACGCGCGTTCTTTTGGCTGGAGCTATGACCTCATTGTCTCGGGGAAAAGCTTGATTGCATGCCTTCTTCTTCCCTTTGCAGCAGCCATTCCCGCGGGGCTTATCCCCGCTGTCAGGGCGTCGCGCACCGACATCCGGGAGGCCCTCCAGGCCGAGTAGCCAAAATGGTGACTATTCCCACACCTCGTACTTCAGACTGCGCGAAGGCGGCCGGGTTAACGATGCCTCCGGCGGCCCTGCCGGGGGCCAAACTTTTGAAAAGTTGGATAAACAGGCCTTAAAAAATAACCCCGGGTGGATCGAAAGCCAAAGGCGAATGAGATTTGTCTCGAGGAACGAGGGACAAAGCGCATCCATATCCTGTTTTCGAGGTGTTTTTGCCTAATGTGGCTGCGCCACCCTCGACGCCGGAGGCATGCTTTTTCAAACCATCAGAGGTGAAAAATGAAACGGAGTCTGTTGTTCTGTCTGGCCACCCTCCTGTTTTGGGGCCCCCTTGCGTGGGCCGCCGGGCCTGATGCCGCGTCTGCGTTGTCCGGGGGGGCAGAAAGCTGCTACCGAAAGGCCGAACCCGGCACGGTGCTGTCTGTTCCGGCAGACCTGTTCCCCCACGAGGATTTCAGGACAGAGTGGTGGTATGTGACGGGGAATCTTGAAGGGGAGTCTGGGGAGCACTACGGATATCAGTTTACCATATTCAGACGGGGACTTGCCTGCGATGCCGATGAGACCGGTTTGTCCTGGAGCGCCCGGCACCTCTATTTTGCCCACCTGGCCGTTTCGAGCGAATCAGAGAAGAGCTTTCACACCGGCTACCGTATGGAACGCCAGAGCTTCGGGCTGTCGGGTTGGCAGAAGGAGCCGTTGCGTATCTGGGTGGCCGATGTCTCCTTTGGCTGGGATGCAGGGTTCATTCACCTGGCAACCCGACATGGCGAGCCCGGGTTCTCCCTTACGCTGGAATCTGTGAAGCCGCCTGTCCTGCAAGGAGAGGCTGGGTTCAGTGTCAAAGACCCGGCCTCGGGAAGCGCTTCGCACTACCTCACATTGTCCCGCCTGAAAACAGACGGCACGCTGTCGTTACCGGGGCGCGTTGTTAAGGTGGCCGGGGTGAGCTGGATGGATCGGGAGTGGAGCACCGGCTCTCTTGGCAGTGATCAGTCGGGTTGGGACTGGCTGGCCCTGCACCTTGATGACGGGCGCGATCTCATGGTGTGCCGGGTCCGGGGAACGAAGGCCGCGCCGGATTATTACTTCGGATCTATCTCCCTGGCTGACGGAAGCTATCGGGTTTTGGGTATGGGTGAATTCACCATGGTTCCCAATGGGGGATTGAGTGCTCCTTCCGGGAGGGAGTACCCCGGAACATGGACGGTCTCGGTACCCAGAGAGGCCATCGCGCTCACGGTGACACCTCTGTTTGACAACCAGGAGCATGGTGAAGGTGTTGTCTACTGGGAAGGGGCTGTGAAAGCCACAGGCAACGGGGGCTCAGGCCGCGGGTACCTGGAGATGACTGGGTACTGAGGGGCCTCTGTATTGTGACCATGTTGGTTTCGGTTTCAACGGTGATGAGGCCGCGTTGGGTGAAAATACCTTGAATGCGGGTGGGCTTGAGACTTGAGATACCGCTGGCATTCAAGGGTTTGAGGGCCAAGTCAACCCAAGACCCTCTTTAACACATCAATACCCTGGCTGATTTCTTCCCATTTAAGGTTGCCATAGCCGATGATAAGGGTGTCCCGGTGTCGGTTGGGTTGAATGCTGTGGTGGGACACCGGGTAGACACGGGCCCCTTCGGTTTCGATGCGGGCGAGACATTCGTCGGTGAAGGTGACTCCATCAAAGCGGGCGGAGAGGTGTAGGCCTGTGGCGCTTCCCAGGATGTGCACCCGGCTGCCGAAGGCCTCTTTGAGGGCCTTTACGGTGGTGTCTCGTCTTTGGCGGTAGAGTTTTTTCATCTTGGCAAGGTGCCTTTGGTAGTGGCCCCCGTCGATGAATTGGGCGAGGGCCAGCTGGGATGCGGTTTCATTGTGGAGGTCGCTTTGCCATTTCAGGGTTCGGGCTGCGGAGATGAGCTCCGGTGGGAGCACAAGGTAGCCGGTTCGAATGGAGGGGCAGAGTGTCTTGCTGAAGGTCCCGATATAGATCACCCGGTCCGGGCAGAGACCGTGCAGGGAGTTTAGGGGAGGCCCGTCAAATCGGAACTCGCTGTCATAGTCGTCCTCCACGATGAAGGTCCCTTTGGCCTGGGCATAGTGCAGCAGCTCGATGCGCCGCTGGATGGGCAGGGTGGCACCCAGGGGAAACTGGTGCGATGGGGTGATAAACACAAAGGCCGGGGAGAGAGTCTCTGGAAGCCGTTCGGTGATCATTCCCGAGTCGTCCACGGCAACCGGGTGGATGATGCCGCCATGTTGCTCCACAATCTGCTGAATATCGAGGGTGATGGGGTCCTCCAAGATCACCTCCCGCCGTTTCTGCAGGAGCAGGGAGCAGACAATGCCGATGGCCTGGGTTGTGCCGGCGGTGATGACGATCTGTTCCGGATGACAGCAGACCCCTCTTCGCTCCACAACATGGCGGCAGATGGCCTCCCGAAGTTCCATGCGTCCTTCCGGGTGACCATAAACGAGAACCTCTTCCGGGGGCCTGTCGTAGACCCGCTTCAACATGGAGAGCCAGGTGCGGACGGGGAACAGGCGAAGGTCCGGGGTGCCCGACTTGAAATTGATCTCCCCATCAGGGCAGGCGTGTCCCATGGAGACCGGGCGGGGGGCTGGGAGCGGTGCTGGTTTTACCGTCGGGTAATGGGTCCCGGGGGCGATGTAGGTGCCGGAGCCGGTTTTGGACTCAGTAAACCCCTCCGCGTAAAGAAGGTCATAGGCCTCCAGAATCACATTCCGTGAAACACCGAGGCGTCCCGCAAGCTCACGGCTGGAAGGCAGTCGGGTGCCTTCGGGAAGCTCCCCGTCCAAAATGCGTTGCCTGATCTGGCCGTAGACCTGCCGGATCATGGGTACGCCCGAATCTTTATCCAGTGTTAACCAGATCATGGGATCTCTCCTGTAAGGACCAGCGCAAAAACAAATTCACAAAAAGCAATGCCTTCTATGGTTAAAGTGGCCCAAAAAAATGCCTCCGGCTGCAAGGTGTGCCACCTTGAAAGCAGGTTGCAAATGCGCTTTGTCCTTCGTTCCTCAGGCCAAATCACATTTGCTTTAGGCTTTAGGTTGACCCAAGATTTTTTTTAAAAAAGACCTGTTTGGCAACCTTTTTAAAAGGTTGGCCCCCGGCAGGGCCGCCGGAGGCATCTTTAACCTGGCTGCCTCCGGCGGCCAGGTGGGGGGCACCTGGAAACCCCATGGCGAATGCATGGGGTGTGTCGTAATTCGATCGTTCTGGATGCATTCGCGCGACGGGTGTCGTTGGGCAACCGCTACCGCAAGATAGGCGGGTCTCATCGTTCGATTTCGTCATCCCCGACTGCTCAGGTTATCCGAAGCGACAGGAGTTTCCTTTCATCACTCGTTTCCCTATATCGGTGGTGAAACGAATGATCGGGGTGCCATGGTCGTGAAACGACAAAGCCTGGAACCACAGACACGTTAAACCCAAATGGGATGGGTTGCATACATCGGTGATGCAATCGGATCTGCGCTCAATACCTGTTTGTCAAACTTTTCAAAAGTTTGGCCCCCGGCAGGGCCGCCGGAGGCACAAGTTGATTTTTGCCCGAGTTCCAAATGGCCCTATCGAAATAGGGGTATAATGGATCTTTTGAGAACCACTTTGAATGAGCTAAGGTACATCCATTTTCAAATGGAGTCAAAGGAGGTTTCTCATGCGTTACCCCATGCCCGCTGACGGGCAGGTAAAGGGAATGGTCCAGCTGGTGCTGGCCATGGTGTTGGCGGGCAGTTCCGTGGTGGTGGGCAAATCCCTTACGGGGGCCCTGCCGGTTTTTTTCATCAGCTTCACCACCCTGTTGGTTGCGTTTCTGGTCCTGTTGCCCCTGGCTGCCAGACGCTGGCAGGAGATTGCAGCGTTAACGCCTCGTCAATGGGGCTCCCTGTTTATGCAGGCACTGTGCGGCATTGTTCTTTTTCGAGTCCTGACCCTCTATGGCCTGCAGCATACCGGTGCCGTTCAGGCAGGGGTCATCATGGGCACCACGCCGGCCGTTCTCACCGTGTTTGCGGCGATGTTCTTGAAGGAGCGCCCGACTCCCTGCGGCATGGCCGGGGTCGGATGCGCGGTGTGCGGCATGATGGTCCTGAACCTCTCGTCTGCACAGCCGGGAGGACAGGGTAACCTTGTGGGCAGTTTTCTTGTTTTCGGGGCCGTCGTGGCAGAAGCCCTCTTCACGATCTTTCGAAAAAAAGTGGCCGACCAGGTCTCCGCCGTGAGCAACACCTCTGGCCTCGTGTTTATCAGTCTCGTCCTGCTCGCTCCCTTCGCTGCCTGGGAATTTCAGAGCCGTCCCATCGTGCTCAATTTGCCTGCCCTTCTGGCCATCATCTACTACGGCGTGTTTGCAACGGTCATCGCCTACCTGCTCTGGACCCACGGCGTGGGCAAGGTCAGCGGCGAAGTTGCCGGTGTCGCCACCGCGGCCATGCCTGCAAGTTCGGTTCTGCTGGCGGCTCTTATCCTCGGGGAATCGATAGCAAAACAGCATCTCCTGGGTTGCGCCATGGTGATGACCGGAATTGCCTTGAGCGCCCTGTTTAAAAAACCCGAACGCAAAGATGCCGGGAATTTGTCCATAGAGGGGGAGGGGGGTGGGTAGAAAAAGGGGATGCCTCAGGCGGCAAGGGTATTACTTAAAAAAAAACGTTACGAATATTCGTCAAATCGGTTTTCCTATGGGGAAAGAGTCCTGATTGCCAGTGTATACAGGGGCCAAGGGTGGGGCCTGCAAGGTCGGTATGGTCAAATTTTATATGCTCATGTCAGGCACAGGTAAAAGAATGTTTCACCATCAAACGGGTGTGAGTTATAGGGGCCTGATACCAATGGCAAGATGAGGTATGCCGATTATGGATGGTATCGTATTCGGCAACAGAAACCCAGGCAGGTTTTTGCCACGGGTTGCTCGTAGAAAATGACAGTGATTTGTTTTGATATAAGATTTGATCCATATTACTCCATTCTTAATTTGATGCTTGTGGTCAGTAGTTAATTTGGGAATACGCTAATCGCATCAATGTAAGTGCGGTTTCAATATGCGTAAGTCCCAATGAAATAGGTGATTGATCTTGACATGCATGTAGGAATCGGACAGTATATTCAAACAATTAATGCATGATTTTTATTTTTTGATCCTTGTTGTTTTGAAAAACAAAGTAAATAGCCAGCCTTATGGAATCACCAGGTAAACATTAACTGACGATATCAATATTCCTTATTAATTTCCTTGTCAGGGTATAATGTAGATAAGCTCCTGAAGAAGATATAACGATAACTGAATAACGATCGTCGATCGTGGCCACAATACTGACTGTTTTTAACGATATTGCTCCAATGATATTTCTGGCCAGCCTGGCCCGGTCTGACCGCCAACTTGAAGTACACCGTCGTCGACAGTGCTGTCACATGTGGCCGTCTCTCAATTACAGGTCACGTTTGTCCTGCGATAGATATATCGAATTTTAAAGAGCCTTTTTGCCAACGCGGACTCACTCGTCACTTTGCTGGCGGCCGTGTTGAAACCTAACGTTGTCGGGTGTTTCTGTTTTTCTTGATCATGACGTTCTGTTGGCGTGAAGCATTGGTTTTATCTCCTTTCGCTATCGTGTTTGGCAGGAAGGCAGGACATACGATTTCGTATGACGACATGTCGCCACGCCATCCGGTATTTTTTTACGGTTTCATCAATAATGAATCGCATAAAAAGGGAAACAACATGGATGCAACTCAATCAGATACCTTCTTTTCCATGCAAAACGACCCGGCCGAGTACCTGACGGACGCTGCCCAACGAATGGTGCTGTACTGGGATGCCATGCGTCAACGCGGCAACCAGTATCTGGAACATATGGCTCAACAGGCACCCCATGTGCTTCAGTTCGATTACGAACTGGTTATGTCAGGACTGGATTTGCCGCAGCCGGTGAACTATGGCCTCGTGAAGATTCTTCCTCCTGAAGGGACCATGGTGGATGAGACCAGGCGGCCTTTTGTGGTTATCGATCCGCGGGCCGGGCACGGCCCCGGCATTGGCGGCTTTAAGGCGGACAGCGAAATCGGTGTTGCCCTCAAGGCCGGCCATCCGTGTTATTTCATCGGTTTTCTTCCTATGCCCCAGAAGGGACAAACCATAGAAACGGTGATGAAAGCCGAGGCCGCTTTTCTGGAACGGGTGATCGAACGCCACCCGGAGGCCGGTGGCAGGCCCGTTCTCATCGGCAACTGCCAGGCCGGTTGGGCTGTCATGATGCTTGCGGCGACACACCCCCATCTTTGCGGTCCGATCATCAGCGCCGGGGCTCCGCTCTCCTATTGGGCCGGGGTACGCGGTAAAAACCCCATGCGGTATTCGGGGGGGCTGTTGGGTGGCAGCTGGTTGACGGCCCTGACAAGTGATCTGGGAAATGGACTGTTCGACGGTGCATGGTTGGTCCAGAACTTTGAGGGGCAAAATCCTGCCAATACCCTCTGGTCAAAGCAGTACAATCTTTACTCAAAAATTGACACAGAAGTGCCCCGTTACCTGGGCTTTGAACGATGGTGGGGCGGGCATGTGCTTTTGAACGATGAGGAAATACAGTATATCGTGGACAACCTGTTTGTCGGGAACAAGCTATCCACAGCCGGTATCCTTTCTGAGGAGGGGATACAGATAGACCTCAGAACAATTCGCTCTCCCATCATTTGTTTCTGCTCCAAAGGCGACAACATCACTCCGCCCCAACAGGCGCTCGGCTGGATTCCAGATCTGTATGAAAATGTAGAAGATATTCGGGCCGCAGGACAGACGATTGTCTATGCCGTTCATGAACACATCGGTCATCTCGGGATTTTCGTGGCAGGCAGCATCGCAACGAAGGAACATCAGGAGTTTGCCCATAATATCGATTTTATCGATTGCCTCCCCCCGGGGCTGTATGAAGCCGTCATAGAAGAAGTGGGGCCGGATGCAGCAAGCCCCGACCTGATCAATGCAGACCACATCTCCCGATTTGAATCCAGGACACCGGATGACATACGGGCCATGGGCGGGAACACCCCCGAAGAGGAGCGATGTTTTGCGGCTGTGGAAAGGCTTTCCCAGGTAAACCTTGGCCTGTACCGGACCACATGGCAGCCGTTTATTCGTGCTCTTGCCAATGACGAGACAGCAGAGTGGATGCGGCGAATGCACCCCTTGCGTTCCGGCTACGAGATATTCTCCGACCAGAACCCTCTGATGGCCCCCTTAGAGTCCGCTGCAAAAACAGTTCGGGAAAACCGAAAGCCTGCCAAAACAGACAATGTTTTCTGGCAGTGGCAGGCAGCTTTTTCCGACAGCATCGAGGAGAGCCTGGATCTCTATCGGCAGACGGCTGAAGACCTCTCGGAGAAGATGTTTTTTGGATTGTATGACAATCCAATCACCCAGGCCACGCTGGGTCTTCGGGCTTCCGATGATCCGGTTCGGCCCAGTCCCGGGCATGATCCGCTCCACCTGGCATATGTGGAACGCCGAATCGACGAGTTACGAACCTCCATGGACCAAGGTGGTCCGAGGGAGGCTGTCATCCGATCGATCATTTATGTTCGGATGCCGGACAATGCACCGGACGAGCGCGGTTTCGCCATGCTGAACCGAATACAGAAACTCTACGCTTCGGATATCACCCTGGATGAGTTGAAAACAGCGATCCGTGATCAGTTGTTTATGCTCCTTCTGGACGAAACCCGGGCGCTGGAAACCATCCCTGAGCTTCTCAAGGGGTATGAAGACGAGGGACCCCAACTTTTGAAACAAGTGCAACAAGTGGTGACAGCCAAAGGCGCCTTGCCCAAGCCTCTGGAAAAACGTTTGGCAACGGTGGAATCATATTTTGTTCCCAAGTAACGATTCAGCCCAAAGTCACCTCCGGCAGCCCTGCCGGGGGCAATGTTCAGAAATACTGAATAAACAGGCTTTGATGTCGAATTTCATCTGTGCGGAGATGTTGGTTTTCCGGCTGTAATCGAAAACGTTTTCGGGGCTCATATCAAAAAACGACCCGCCGAGGCATGCCTGAATCGTTACGTTCCCAACAAGAAAACGTAACAGGAGGGAGATAAGGGACGAGGGGAAGGGTGAAACAGCCATTGTCTCAGAAAGGCTACCACGCCATTCGGCAGGTTGGCCGCCGTGGAACCATTGCTTGAGTCACGCACATGGGCAGTTCTGACAGTGACCAGGCAGTACAAACCCTAACGTGGAAAGGAACAACCAATGGCAACGAAATGGAAACAAGGGGTTGCGACCAGATGGGTTGCGGTTTTTGTCTCTCTTCTTATTGCAACAAGCTTGGGATGCGTGACGCAAAAAGCCGCCTCGGTTAAATATGAGTCCAATCCGTCGATTGTTCCTGCTGCTGATAATGCGCCCAGTTCGTCCATGAGCCCATCGGCCGAGACGGTTCGCAAACAACCGATTACGCCTTCAGCCGAGGTGAGCTCCCTGGCTGATCTCAAGCGGTATTACAGCATTGACCATTTCAAGATGGGCGGAACATACAACCTGGACGATCCAGCCTCCTATGCCTATGGCGGTGAAGGCGGCGTGACCCTTGAATCGTTGGGGCAAAAGCCGCTGCATCTTGGTTACATCACCCTTGGAACTCCGCAGAAGGACCAAGACGGCAAGATAACAAACGCCATTGTTGTCAACAGTTACTACTCTGGGGATTCCACCTCAATCTACGATAAGTGGGTTGAAGGTCAGGCCGGCAACGATTTCTGCCTTGGCGCCGTCATTGGCCCCGGGAAACTGATCGACACCGAGAAAAATTTCGTTGTTCTGCTGGATGCCATTGGATTGTGGGGGGCCAGCAAGCCCAGTGACGGTTTGGGGATGAAGTTTCCTCAATACAGCTATTTCGACATGGTCCAGGCAAGTTATCGTCTGCTCAAAGACGAGCTGGGGGTCGGTTCCGTCAAGCTGGCCACCGGAGTGAGCATGGGGGCAACCCAGACGTATGTATGGGGCGTGCTCCACCCTGAATTTGTTGAGAACCTGATGCCCATTGGCGGCACAACCCAGTCCGACGGGGGCGACCCGTTGGGAAATTGGATTTTCCAATTGATGACAGAGGCGATCAAAAGTGACCCGGTCTGGATGGAAACCAACGGAGATTATTATCACCTTCCCAAAGAGAAGCACCCCAACCAGGGCGTTATGTTCGGCTGGTCGGTTCTAAACCACACCGCTTTGTCCTTCGATCTTCGGGTTACCCAGCCCTGGGATGAGATCAAGAAGGATGTCTTTTACTGGAACCCCGAGGGGGAGGCGGCTGCAAACCTGAAGAAGAAAGCAGCCGTGCAGGACGCCTGCGACCTGGTTTATCGCAACACAGCTGGGTTGACTTACAACATCAATGACGAGCTTCATCGGGTGCGTGCCAAAACCCTGGTTCTGCATGTTGGCAACGACAACTGGCTCAACGCCAATCTGGCCAGGGCCGCCGCCAACAGAATCCCCGGTGCTGAAACCATCATATTCGACAGCCCCATTGCCCACTACGCCGTGTTCCAGGCGACCAACCTGCTCAAAGACAATGTCATGGCCAAAACCTTCTTTATGGAGGCTGGCCTCATTGAAAAGCCCGGGGCCACGTTGACGGCCAGGAACTACCGCAAACCAAGGGTGGTCATGCAGGGGGATCCCCAGAAAAGCTTTTGGAAAAACCAGGTCATCTATCCGTTCCCGGTCAAGTACGCCACCGGTACAGATTCACGGGGCGTTGCATGGGAAATCGGGTATATGGATGAGTATGACGGGGATGAACGTGCCCCGGAAACCCTGGTGATTATCCACGGCAAGGGTGCCTTTGCGGGACACTACGGGTATGTGATGAAATATGCCCTTGAGCGGGGGCTCAGGGTGATTGCCCTTGATATGCCCGGTTACGGTATGTCCGGACCGGGTAACCTGGACAAATCCTCTGCCCGAACGCTGCAGGACTGCCGCGACGCGATCCACGACGTCGTGGTAGAGCAGTTGAATGTCAAGAGTGCTTATTACATGGGGCATTCCCTGGGCGGCCAGTTCTGCCTGGGCTTCGCACTCTCCTACCCTGATACGGTGAAAGGGCTTATTCTTGAAGCCCCTGCCGGGCTCGAGGAGTTTCCTTTGGAGATCGCCGGCGCACCGGCCTTCGATCCCTCCTACGCCCACGATTTCAACCGGTGGAGAGAGGTGTGGGACCCCTTCGGAGCCCTGCAGAACGAGAAGAACCTCACGGAAGAAGGGATCCGCCTGTTCTACGATTTCAAGAAGAAGGATCCGGATACAGGTGACATCGTCTCTTCCAAATTCGGTTACTTCAAGCAACACACAGAATATGCCAGGCTTTTGGAGGATCAGCGCGTGGCGATCATCCAGGGCAACGGGGCGGAATTCGAGCAGGGTGCCAATGCTTTCATCTATGATGTCTATTCCATCGGAAGCGAATTGGTCGAGGGAGACAAGACGTCACTTTATTCTCGCCTGACGGAGATTAAAGCCCCCATCTTTCTTATGTTTGGCAACGAGGAACCCTTTATTCCCTCCACAGGTCTGAACGGGCTGGATAGCCTGAGCGACGATGTGATTATTCCCTTCATGGAGCGCATGACAGCTTCAGGGAACAGGCCCCGTTTAAAAGTCTATCCCGGGGCCGCCCACTTCATCCACACGGATGTGCCCTATGAATTTGCAAAGGACACCGCGGATTTTGTCCTCACCGGGCAGGTGGATGTACTGACCAGGGAGACCATCAAGTATATGTTCAAACCCCCCGTTGTTGCCCAGGCTGCAGCGGAGAGGCAGGCGACGCCCACCGGGAAGAAAAAGAGTGCCTTCTCCAAATAGCCGGATAGTTCACGAGTCGGGTGCGCTTATATGCAAGGCATGGTGCATGGTGGAACACACAAGGTGAAAAGATGGATGGCATTTCGATGCCAGACTCCCTTTATCAGACAGGAGGAATAGAACATGATCGCATTTTTAAGGTGCCGTCTCTGGGCAGGAATGTTCCCATTGGCACTGGCTTTTGCCATTTTTTGCGTCACGGGCCATGCGGAGGCGGCTTCCCTTACAAGATCGGCTGACGTCGCGTCTCTGGCATCCCTTAAGTCGTACCACGCCATCCCAAATTTCAGGATCGGGGGAACATACAACCTGGATGACGAAACCAGTTATGACTTCGGGGGAGAGGGCGGCACAACCTTGGAATCCCTCGGGCAACCACCCCTTGAAATCGGATACATCGCGGTGGGTAAGCCGAAAAAGAACGCTGGGGGAGAAATTGTCAATGCGGTGGTCATCAACTGCCATTACTCCGGCGGTTCAACCAGCATGTACAACTTCTGGTACGACGGCCAGCCAGGTAACGATTTCAGCCAGGGGGCGGTGGTGGGACCGGGGAAATTGATCGACACCAACGAATACTTCGTGGTTTTCGTGGATGCGCTGGGCCTGTGGGGAACCGCCAAGCCAAGCTCTGGGTTGGGGTTGAAATTTCCTCAGTACAGCAATTTTGATCTGGTCCAGGCGAGTTACCGGGTGTTGAGGGACGAGCTCAACGTGGCGGAGGTTCAACTGGTCACCGGGGTCTCCATGGGCGGTACACAGACTTACACATGGGGCGTGCTGCACCCTGACTATGCAAAGGCGATCATGCCCATCGGCGGCACAACCCAATCCGACGGGGAAGACCCCGTTCAAGCCTGGCTTTTTCAGCTCATGACGGCGGCCATGAAAAGTGATCCGGTCTGGAGAGAGACCAAGGGCGACTACTACCATTTGCCCAAAGCCAAGCACCCCAACAGGGGGGTGGCCTTCGGGTGGTCCATTCTCGGCCACACGGGCTTCACATTCGACTTCAGGGCTTCTCAGCCATGGGATCAGTTAAAACAGGAAGTCTTCTATTGGGATCCGAAAGGAGACGAGGCTGCCGTGCAGATGAAGAAGGCCGAGGCGTTCGATGCCATCGACCTTATCTATCGAAACAATGCCGGCTCGGTGTTTAACATCAACAAGGAACTGCACCGGATAACGGCCAGAACACTGGTGATACATGTAAAGACGGATCTCTGGCTCAACTATCAACTGGCTGAGGCGGCAGCGGCCAGAATCGACGGCGCACGCTTGCTGGGCATCTCCAGTCCGATAGCCCACTACGCCGTTTTCCAGGCTCCCAATATCCTGAGCACTGACATCAAAGCTTTTATGGAAGGAAAGAGCTGCGTGGCTACAGCAGCCGCGCCTGCCGGAGCGCCCGTGAAAGCCGAGAAGACAAAAGGGGCTTTTTCAAAATAACCGCGTCACCATTCGGCATATCTTTGCTTCCGGCGGCCCTGCCGGAGGCCAAGCTTTTGAAACGTCAGACAAACAGGTTTTAATCATGATGCCGATTTTTTGAAAGCCGTCGATAACTCAACGGCTTTTGATGTAACGACCATGCCCCTCTTCCGGCGCCCAGCTCTACTATGGCTGGGCACCAGAAAAGGGGCAACCGGAATGCTTTTGAGGTGCATTTTGAAAAAAAGCGACCCGCCGGAGGCATCTGGGTTTTGACATCACTACATGGTAATTCCACAGGTATACCGATGAAAGAATTGCGTTTTAATACGTTCGGTTTCTCGGCGGTGGTTCTGGTTCTTCTCGTCTTTCTGATCGGTTTGCCGTGCCGGAAGGTTTCAGGTCAGGAATTGCCATTCTTCGCGGATGTGCCGACCGCCAGGCCGGTCATAACACGCCTGTCGGCGGTGCCTGCCCTGGGCGGGAAAAAGCAGTTTCATACCATTCGGAATTTTAAACTGGGTGGGCACTACGAACCCGGTGGGAAAGAAACCTATGAATCCGGTGGCCAGGGGGGCGTAACCCTGGAGTCCCTGGGGTACGGCCCCTTGCGAACAGCCTATATTGCTGTGGGCACCCCTAAGCGGAATCAGGCGGGGAAGATCACCAATGCCATCGTGATCAACTCTTACTATTCCGGGGATTCAACCAATATGTACTTTTTCTGGCACGAGGGGCAGCCAGGTACGGCATTCTCAAACGGATCGGTTGTCGGCCCCGGAAGGTTGATCGATACCGATACGTACTATGTTATTTTTCTGGATTCATTGGGCCTCTGGGGCGCAAGTAAACCCAGTGACGGCTTGGGGCTTCGATTTCCGGATTACAGCTATGCCGACATCGTGCAGGTGAGCTACCGGTTGCTGAAGGACAAGCTGGGGGTCGAGAAAATCCGACTTGCAACCGGCGTCTCCATGGGTGGCTCGCTTTGCTATGTATGGGCGCTGCTTCATCCTGACTTTGTGGATGGTATTTTGCCCATTGCCGCCAATTCAACCCCCGACAATGTCGCCCGGTGGATATTTCAGCTGATGAACGCAGGGCTGAAGTCGGATCCTGTCTGGAGGCAAACCAACGGCGATTACTACAACCTGCCCGGAGACCAAAGGCCCGTAAAAGGGTTGATGTTCGGGTGGTCGATTCTGAATTTGACCGCACTCACGTTTGACTATCGATCCGGGCAAGCCTGGGAACAGGTCAAGGGGGATGTGTTTTACTGGAAACCTGAAAATGGTTGCGGGAGCAACCTGATTGAACGGGCCGAGGATTTCGACACCAATGACATGATTGTTCGCAACCGCACGTGCCTGAAATACGATATCAGCGATCATCTCCATGAGATCGAGGCAAAAACCCTGGTCTTGCACGCGTATTCGGATCAATGGCTGATCTATGAAAAGGCAAAGGAGACGGCAGGCAAAATTCCCGGTGCCCGTATTGTCGGTTTTGAAAGCCCGCTGGCACACTATTCCTGTTTTCGCGCACCGCATATCTGCAAAAAAGATGTCACCGCCTTTTTCAGGGAAATCGGATTGGGGCCGGAAGATAAAACGATGTGATTCGCTTTGCGACACCCCGGAAAAGAAGGGGGCTCCAGTCATATTTCAGTTCGCCTCTGGTGGGGCGCTTTATGAAAATGGCTTACGCAAATTTTCCGGTTACATCTTAAAAGTCAAGGCTGTTGATGTTTCCAACGCCACTGGTTTTGTCGGAATTGTTTCACAAATCCTGTTTGTCAAACTTATCAAACGTTTGGTCCCCTGCAGGGCCGCCGGAGGCATCTGAATCGTTACGCTTTCCATTATTCTAAGGGTTTTACAGGTAAAAAAGAAGGAGGAGTAGGTGAAAAAAACAGTCGTGACAATGCTTGCCATTTTATCGTTGATTATTGGACCCCATTGCGTCAATGCCTCCGAGGAAGATCTCCAGCAGCAGATCGAGGATCTGAAAAAAACGGTGACTCAACTGGACGCGGAGGTCAGGCAATTGAATGAAGGGAAGGCAGCTGCCGGAGAGACCTCCGTTGCGGGTGACCCTAAGTTGGCATTCTTAAAAAATGTTCATCTCGGCGCGGATTATCGCAGCCGGTATGGGTACCGCGAAAAAACGAGCGCGAGCGCGGGTCCTGACGCTCGTGACGCCTTCGATCATAGAATACGGGTGATGTTCGATTATATTGACGACAGCGGTGTGGCCCTGAAAACGAGGACGCAGTTGTACGATAACGTCTGGCTCGGCGATCGGCGGGCGTCCGGATCAGCCGGATCAGACATCTCTTCCGGTGAGGACAATATCTCTCTGGACTATGGGTTTCTGGAAATCCCTTTTCATGAGACCTGGAATTTCAAGATCGGCCGGCAGGAGGCCTTTTGGGCCCGGAACTTCGTCACGGACGACGATCGCCGCGACCGAATCTCGTTGATGAACAGCCTCGGCGAAACCTCTTTGGGCAATATGACGGTCATGGCCATCTACGACAAACGTCAGGAAGGGGAGGTTGAAGTACAAAAGGACGACGGTGACATGGTTGCCGTCGCCTCGTGGGCCACGGTCGGTGACTGGACATGGGGATTGTTACTGGATTACTGGCACGGTTGGGCGGATTATGTCAGCCCGGATCCGGATGGGACCGACGGGTATGTTCTTGACGATCTCTGGTCGATCAGCCCCACCCTCGAGGGGACCTTTGGTGACGGTTTCGAGTTTTTCTGGACGATGCACTACATGAACGGCAACGGCCGTGGGGACGGTAAGTATGAACCCGGCCAGGGGTTCTGGTCCAATGAAAGTTATTCCACATTTGCAGTGCTGGGATACAACTTTGATTCCATGAAGGTGGAGGTCCAGGGATATCTCAACCGGGACGGGGCCCTGGTCGGTGCGGGCTGGGACTCCTTTTCCAGCGTGATCCAGAACTCCACCCGCAACGATCCCAACCCCATCCGGCTGTCCAGTGTTGGTGGCCTGGGGTATGACGGCGACGACCAGTGGCTTGCTGCCACTCGCCTCAGTGGGAAATTGCTTGATTCAAAAGTGGGCTGGGCTTTGGCCGGCGGCTACGTGGACACGCGCAACGACGATGCCGACCCGGTCAACAACGGCCAGGACAACCTCTACAATCTGGAGGCAGCCTTTGTGGACGTTCAGGCTTCCTGGCGATTTTACAATACCTTGGAGCTGGGCGCAAAATACGGTTACATTTTCGGGGATGAGGACGATGACGGTCCCGGTGCCGGCAAGTTTGGCACCCTTGCATACTTGAGCTGGAACTACTAAGGGCTCGGGCAAATAATAAATGCACAAGGTAACTATTCACCTCGAAAAAGCAGCCTTCGGCGGCAAGGGTGGCGAAGCCACTTAGGCGAAAACCTTGAAATCAGGTAGCGGTTGCGATTTGCCCTTCGTTCCTCGGGGCAAATCACATCCGCCTTTAAAACGGAATTTGTTCAATGACACCTTTTTAAGACCTGTTTGTTCAACTTTTTAAAAGTTTAGCCCCCGGCAGGGCCGCGGGAGGCATCGTTTTTTGTCTGGTTACTTTTTGCGCCGGTCCCAATGCAAATCATCCACGACCAACTCGAGGAAGACAATGCCCGTATTTAACTACAACAATCAGGATATCCACTATGAGTTCCGGGGGGAGCCCGGAACACCGGTGGTGGTTTTTGTCAACGGGTTGACCCAGCGCACCGATCACTGGGTCCAGTATACGGATGATCTCAACAAAGCCGGCTTTCAGGTGCTGTCCTACGACCTTTTAGGGCAAGGCACTTCGTCCAAGCCGGTTTTATTTATAGATTTTTATGAAAATCCAGCAATTCTGGCAGCACTTTTAGACCACTTGCATATTGATCAGGTCTATATCGGGGGCGTCTCCTTTGGAGGGGTCATCGTGCTTCGTTTTGGCATCGAATATCCTGACCGGGTCAAAGGCCTGATCCCCATGAGTTGCTTTACGGAAATGGATGCCACGCTGTCTAAAATCGGGACCAATTTACACTTGGGGATGACCGGCGTCGGATTTGAATACCTGGTCAGCCTTTTGATTCCCATCAACTTCAGCTCCAAATGGATGGCTGCGAATCAGGACAGTATTCCGCAACTCGAGCGCAACGCGGCCTCCTATAACGATCTGTATGGAATACAGAACCTGATGGAATCAATCCGGGATTTCAAGCCCTTTACCCATGATTTGAAAAAGATCACCTGCCCGACCCTTATCCTGAACGGTGAATATGACAATTTGACGCCCCGGTGGGCCCATGAACTGATGAGGGTTCATATCAGCAGTTCCCGACTGATGTTGATGCAGCATGTCTGCCATGCGTTTACCATTGAGATTCCCGAGATCGTCTGTCGGGTCATCGCCGATTTCATCGGCCAGGTGGAAAACGGAACCTGGGTCGGGGATAAATCTGTTTGGGTGGCAACGGATGATCCCACGGCAGACGAAATCGCTTTCCCCTGCCATGGGGACCACACGAGGAATATTCCGTTTGCGAAAACTAATCATGCAGGGAACGTATGGAAAACCACAGCGAAAGTATAAAAGACGTGGCAGTTCGATATTTTGAGGAACATCCATTGGGAGCCGAGACGCAGACCCGTATCAGCCTTTTTTTAATGAGTCTCAAACAGGCAAATGCCATGATTCTGGCAAAAAATGAATATCAGCCCATGGAGTGGCTCCCCTATACACTGCTTCACAGGCAGTATTATAAGGAGATGGAGCTGGCCACGCTACTCCATCGGTCCACACAATGGAGCCTGAACCCCCTCACATACATGGATGCTTCCCAAATGAACGCGAAGTTCTGGTCCAGCATTAAGGCCTATCAATTTACGACGGGTTGGTTTTCCCAGGACCGGACATTTTTCGAATACCTTGCGTTGAGCCATGCCTTCATGTCTGAGGTTCGTTTTGTCCCGCTTTTTTCGCCGGATTACTCCCTGGAAAACCAATTCTATGCAGCGTTGTATGCCATTGAGAATGAAAACGGACGGCAGATTCAGACACAGATTCGTTTCCTCAAGGACATGGAGCTGCCGCTGACCCGTGTTGAAAAAGAAGAGATTGTCGATGAAAAACGGCGGATGGTTGCAGGCCTTTTTTCCGATCTGCTGGCCTCCGTCTGCCAACGCACCGATCCCATTTCGAACTGGGCAAGTCCGTTGGCATTCGGGTGGCTGGCAAACTGAGGTACGGCGGTTAAAGCGGACAAGTTACACGTTACGGTAGCGTGTTCTGACACGTCGAAGCTTGTGATCCTGCCTGCACAAACCGCCAGCTTATGTGTCGGGGAAGCCCGAGCCGAAGGCCCTTGCGCTATGGTGGTTACGTCACCTTAGCCTCCGGAGGTACGTTTTTTTTCGGCTACTTAGAGCGTAGAAGGCATACGGAATCGTTACCATCATATTTTATACGTCAAAAGGAGGGCAGCATGCCATTCGTACAAGCAGGGGATATCAAACTGCATTATGCCGAGTATGGGTCGGGCGATAACATCATCGTATTCGTTCATGGCAACCTGGGATGCCTTGACTGGATGGACCTGGCATGGCCCATGCTCAGCGACCAGTATCATATCTACGCTTTTGACTGGAGGGGGTGCGGGGAATCAGACAAGCCGGAACCCACCAAGGATTTCGACAATTATTCCATGCGGCAGCATGCGGTGGACATGATTAACGCCATCAAGGCTTTGCAAATCAAAAAGTGTCACTTGGTCAATCACTCCACAGGGGGCATTATCTGTTCGCATATGCTCCTGATGGAGCCGGATCTCTTCCAAAAGGTGCTTTGTCTCGACCCGGTGGGGCCCCAGGGGATGAAACTCCCCGAAGGGAGCAGCGATGTGTTCCAGGCGATGAAGGATTGCTCGGATACGGCGTTTGCTGTTTTGGCTGGTACAGCAACGTCCCTGTTCGACCCCCAAAGCCTCGAGCCTGGAAAGGTCCCCATATTCAGCAGCAGCGCCACCGATCCCCAGAAAAATCTCTTCTCCACCATTGTTGAAAAGACCAGAAAATTGAGTGATGGCATTTGGTTTGGCACACCCATCCAGCTGGCAAAGGAATATGAGTCCGGCGGGCTTACAGGGCAGCTCAAAAAAATCTTCCATCCGCACCTGGTGGTGTGGGGAGAAAAAGATGCCTGGATTCCGAAATCCCATGTGGAGGAGATGGTCAGTCTCCTGCCCAATTGCGAACTGAAAATCGTTCCTAACGCTGGTCATTCGTTAAATCTGGAGGACCCAGAGGCTTTTGCGAAGATTTTCAGGGGTTTTTTATAGACCCATGGCGTCAGACACTTCGAATGAAACGGTGCCGAGGGAACAAAGAGGTATGTCATTGTAATTAGCAACGTGTGGCGTTGTCGTAAAAGGAACTCTTGTAAAAACCCAAGAAAAACGAAGACAAGCTGATAGCATGTATTTGCGGCGAAGCCGCCTTTGTTGTCGAAGCCCACTCTGCCCTTGGTTGGGGGCTGTCGCCACCCTCAAGACGGTGGGTGCAGATGACGTCTGTTTCTTTCATCGTAACTATTCACGAATGCCTTCGGCGGGTCGCTTTTTGATTCGTACAACATAAGTGGAAAACCGTGCCGGGCTGGGGTATTAGCGTACCGAGTGCCGTACTGGCACTGGATATTCGTCTGCTCACCGCACCATGGGTCAGGCTGAGCTCTTCCCCTGCTTCAGCGATGCTTCCGGTGCGGTGCAGGGCACCCAGGGTTCTCACATCATCCCGTGATGGGAATGGGGTTCGCCTTATTGGTTATGGTGAGTCACAAATACCCGTCAGGGCAAATCGCTTCTTAAATGATGAAAAATGTTGCATATTACACGGGCAAATGAGATCACATTTCATAAAACCCGTACTAAGGAGTGGTAAGATATGCCGTTTGCGCAGGGGATTCCATATTTAGCAGAATGCCTGTCGGTGGGTGCTATCGCTGTATTCATGGCCGTCAGCCCGGGGCCGGACTTTGTCATGGTGACACGAAACAGCCTGCTGTACTCTCGGAAGTCAGGTCTCTATTCGGCACTTGGCGTCGGGGTGGCGATTTGGGTGCATGTCACCTACTCGATTGCCGGGTTGGCGATTCTGATATCGAAGTCCATCGTTCTGTTTTCCATCTTAAAATACCTGGGGGCGGCTTATCTGATTTATACCGGGTGGAAGACGTTCACCTCGAAACCGGGCGAAAGTACGGACACGGTTTCGTCCTCTTCGCAATTGGGAAATGGCGCGTCATTTAAGGTCGGGTTCATCACCAATGCCTTGAACCCAAAGACCTCGATTTTTTTCTTGAGTCTCTTTACCCAGATCGTCAGCCCTCAAACCCCTCTGGCGGTGCTGGTTGTGTATGGTGCCATTATCTCCGTTGTCCACATGCTCTGGTTTTGTGCCGTGGCGACTTTCTTCACCCATCCTGCCTTTCTGGCGAGGTTCAATTCAGTGAAAGGCCTCATTGAAAAATGTGTGGGGGCCCTTTTGATTGGTCTGGGTGTCAAAGTGGCAACGAGTTCGTGATGGGAAAAAACCGGAAAAGGAGAGTTTCGACACTCCTGACACGGTGAAAAAACAAAATTTATTTCCACACCGTCTCCAGATTGACGGTAGCTGCAAACTGAATGACAGAACGAATTTTTACCACGAAGGACACGAAGTGTACGAAGGCGGCTTCGCCGCTAAGAGCGCCCTGTCTCTCTTTTGTTTCTCTTCATGTCCTTCGTGCTCTTCATGGTTCATAAGGCCCTTCTTTTGTAACAGCATCAAAAGTTGCCATTCATTGTAGCGCATCTCCTCATTTACTGTGGGCGTTCACTTGGTAAATCCCATGAATTCAGACCTTGGCCATATGCCAAGTCTTTCCATGCTGCAATAAAGTCGTTGCTCCTGTGGGACAATGAAAAAAGCCCGTTCCATGTACATCATGGTAACGGGTTTTTTTATTTGTATCACTCAAGAACCACAAGCAGGCCCCACCGGGGTGGGTGGAGGGGGGATGGGGGCCTGCTTGCTTTTAATCTGTCTACACCTGCGGCTAACTCGTGATACGAAAGCTATTCGGGCTACATGAAGAAGGTTAAACAACCTGTGCCGTTCATCACGGGCGTAGCCCGTCAGCGAATGAGAAGAACCCGAGGAACGAGGGTTCGGATCATTCGCGAACCTGGGCTACTCAGAGTCCAGGGCCATGGCGATGGATGCACCGCAGCTGAAAGCATCTGATCCCACAGAGGCAGGAATCATGGTGTATTCACCGACCTTTTCGCCCTGCTGTGCCAGTTCGTGGAGGTTGTCGTAGGTGGCTTCGATGGCTTGTGTTCCGTCAAGGCTGCCAGCGATGTAGTTTCGGGGGATATAAACACGCTGAACGGAGGCACGGACGCGCCCGTCGTCGCATTTTTTGGCTTGTACATCCAGGATTCGACCTTCGCCATTGGTGAAGTAGGTGGTGTCTCCCCCGTTCTGGTTCAGAGAGGCCATGGCAAGCTCGTGGAGCTGGGTTCCTTCATGGGCGACCGGGCCGAACGTAAAGTCCATGACGCCGGCAGACGCCTGGGTGCTGAAGAGAGTGAGGGCGAAAAGAACCATCAAAGTGGAGACGATACGGGACTGGGTGATAGTTTTTGTTTTCATGGTTATAAAACTCCTGATTTTATGCGTGTCTTCGGTTGATGCCCGGGCAAGGGGGCTCTCTTGATAACTGGCGGACTTGCCCCGGCAATCTGCGATTGTGATTCGTTAAGGTGGCGTATTGCCATCCTGGGAACGGTTATACTCGGTTGATTTAAATTCATGTAGAGGGTAAAAAAGCATTTGTTAATTGCAAATTTTGCAATTAATGAGCCGGTACTCCCTGTTGGGAAATCAAGGGCCTGGGAAGATTGACAAACTGGATGTGTGAGTTCAGGGCGGCTAATGGCTAATGGCTAATGGCTAATGGCGCTGCATATGTGGAAAGCCCAACGCATGGGGTTTGCCAACAGCATTGACATGATCTGGATCGCTCTCAGTGCATGTTTGTGAAACGTTTCAAAAGTTTGGCCCCCGGCAAGGCCGCCGGAGGCAATGAGAAGCTGAATAGTTACGGACGACGAATCAGGAACCAAGCACGAGGAACGCTTTTAGACATATGACAATGGAAACCAATGAACGAATCTTTTTGCGGGTTGTGGAGGCAGGAAGTCTGAAGGCGGCGGCGGAGCAGCTGGGCACCGACCCCTCGTCGGTGAGCCGGAAGATCGCGGCACTGGAGGCACGACTCGGGGTAAAGCTGCTCCAGCGTTCCACCAGGCGCTCCATGCCCACGGAGGCAGGCCAGCATTATTATGACGGCATGCGCAGGTTGGCGGACGAGCAGTCTGCCCTGGAGGCCCACGTAGCCCATGAGACGGACATCCCCAGGGGGCTCCTTCGGGTAACAGCCCCCAATAACATCGGTGACGAGCATGTGGCCCCGGTTCTCACCTCCATGCTGGAGATGTACCCGGACCTGAAGGTGGAGCTTATCCTGACGGGGGAGGTGCAGGACATGAGCGAAAAGGGGATCGATGTGGCCATCTGCATTGGCCACCTTCCTGATTCCAACCTCATCTGTCGCAAATTGATCGAGGTGCCAGTGGTCCTGCTTGCCTCAAAGAAGTACCTTAAAGGGCGGCCTGTCCCGAAAAAACCATCGGACCTGCCCGGCCACGATTTTCTTTTCTTTACACGCGTGCAGCGGGAGGACCCTCTGGAGTTCATCGGCCCGGATGGTCCCGAGACAGTCAAGGTGTCTGAGAAAATCATTGTGAACAGTGCATCGGTGATTCGGAAGCTCAACAGGGAAGGGCTTGGGATCAGCATAGGTACCCGGTGGGCCTTCAGGGACCTGATTGAGAGCGGGGAACTGGTCCAGTTGATGCCCGATTACCAGCTCGAACCGTACCCCCTCTATGCCACCTATGTCTCCACGGCCTTTGTCCCGGCAAAAATCCGTCGGTTTGTGGATCTTATGGCTGAGTATTCGGCCGTGGCGTTTGATGAGCGTTTTTGAGGGGAAGGAAAAATAAAAAAGCGATGCCCTCTATGGGTAAAGTGGCCAAAAAATGCCTCCGGCGGCAAGGTGTGCCACCTTGAAAGCAGCGAACGGATGCCCCTCGTTCCTAAGGTCAAATCACACCCGTCTTTGATTCAGTGTAAACCTGGGCTCATTTACCAAAAAATGTTTGTTGAACTTTGCAAAAGTTTAGCCCCCGGCAGGGCCGCCGGAGGCGTCTTTATTAACACCATGGGCGAAGCCCGTCAGCAAATGTGACGTACCCGAGGCACGAGGGGCCGGAGCATTTGCGAACCTGCCTGTTACTGTGTATGCCCTTCCATTACCTGCACAAAAGATTCCAGAACGTGGGAGTTCCGGTTCTCCGGCCAGACCGCGATCACCTCAATGGTTGGAAACGGGTCCGCAATGGGCAGATAAACCACCCCTTCCCGGCCGAGCCGCTTTGTTGACTCCGGCACCGGGCTGACCCCCATGCCGGCAGCGACCAGGGCGATGGCCGTGAGTCGGCGATTGGTTTCCTGGATCATTTTGGGCTTCACACCGGCATCCGTGAATTTCCTTATGATAAAATCAAACAAATCCGGCTGGTACTCACGGTTGAACATGATCAGGGCGTCATCGGTCAGGTCACTCAGTCTGATTTCGGAGTTTCCGGCCAGGGGGTGGTGGTCGGGCAGTGCCAGCACGTAGTTTTCCCTGAGATAGGTTTTTGTGAGGAACCCATTGAGGTTGTGGCCGTATGCACGAATAAATCCGATATCAAGGTCCCCGTTTGACAGGGCAGAGAGCTGAGAGTTGGTGCTCAACTCTTTCAGCTCAAGCCGGACGTTTGGACACCGCGAGCGGAAATCCCGAATGACTTCTGGCAACTTGCTTTGATTCAGAATCACGACAAAGCCGATGGTGAGTTGCCCCTCTTCACCGCGGGCCATGGCTTGGACGGTTTCTGTTGCCCTGTCGAGTTTCTCAAGAACGGATTGTGCCTCTTTTTTAAGAAAGTCGCCTTCGGGGGTGAGCGCCACGGACCGGCTCGTTCGTTCAAACAGTTTTGTCCCGAGTTCGTCTTCCAGTTGCTTGATCTGCTGGGATAAAGGTGGCTGTGATATATTCATTCTGCGGGCAGCGTTTCCAAAATGCAGATCCTCTGCCACCGCCAGAAAATATTTGAGTTGCCTGAGTTCCATTGTTGCTTTGCCTTTGTTCTCAATTCCTCGGAGAGATATATTCAGCGCATGAAAAACGGCCTCCGGCGGCAAGGTGTGCCACCTTGAAAGCAGGTTACGAATGTGCTTTGCCCCTCGTTCCTCGGGTCAAATCACATCCGTCTTTCGTTGGATGTGAATCCGGAATTATCTATTAAGACCTGTTTATCAAACTTTTTAAAAGTTTGGCCCCCGGCAGGGCCGCCGGAGGCGTAAGCTGAATAGTGACGGCCGATCCATATCAAATGGATATCAATCAAGGCACAAACATATATTAGACTTAGTAATACAACTCCTGTATCACCAGTGCAACAGATCACTATGAAAGGAGGAAAGCGATGATTCGAAAACATCCCAAAAAAATTCGATTGTGTTTGGCTATCCTTGGTTTACTTGTTTCAATGATGCTCTTGTCCTGCAGAAGCAATGAGACAGGTTCCGGTGTACTTCCTGTGAGAATTAAAGTGACACAGCTGACGGCAAACGTGACCACACCCAGTGCCATCACGATGGATCGTCGCGGAAACCTTTATGTAGTGGATCGTGAAAAAGGCCGCGTGGAATTGATCATGCCGGATGGAACAAAAACGGTTTTTGCGGAAGGTCTGGCCACGCCAACGGGTATTGCTGTGGATTTCAAAGGGCGGGTTTACGTGTGTGAGGCTTTGCCCGGCACCGTACAGTGCATTCACCCCAGCGGGGAAATGACACGTGTGGCGGACGGGTTGTGTCAGCCAGCAGGTATTACTTTGGACCTCGACGGGGGCCTCATTGTTGCCTGCAAAGGGAGTGGTTCCATTGTAAAGATCGAGGGTGGGCAGCGCGTTGAGCCCAAGAGCGTAACCATTCAAATCCTGTAAAACCAGGAAAGCCTCCGGCGGCCCTGCCGGGGGCCACACTTTTGAAACGTTTGATAAACAGGTTTTGAGCCCAATTTCGATTGTATGGCCGATGTCCGCAATCCAACAGTTTGGGCTTTACGAGTCTGTGGTTCTCTTTTCCCTTGGCCCGGATATTTCACGAATTGGGTGCGCTCATATGCAAGGCATCAGAGCTGCCGATGTAGTGGTTTACCTCAAAGCTCTGATAACGCGGCAGATGAGTGCACCAGGCTCGCCCGAAGGGTGAGAAAATCAGACAAAATACCGTGAATTACATTTTGCATTTTTGAAATACCTAAATACGTCAAAATAAAGGACTGTAATTACAGTTTATTCCCTGTGCCTGATTGTTTTCTCATGAAATGTCCGGGTTAGCCCCTGTGGGGTAAGGAAAAAGGGAACCACAACCGGAACGTTTTTGCGGAGCTTTTTTCAAAAAGCGATCCGCCGAAGGCATAGCTGAATCGTTACCGTTTTTTTACCTCTTCAGAAAATCTTCTATGACACGCACAACCTCTTGGAACTTCCGGGGATCACGTGCGTCGGGATGCGGCGATGAGAACCGATCTTTGGTTGGCCGGTTCCCATTTTTGGACCTCGTTTATGGTAAAATGGTAAAAATTTCCTCTTCCGGTAATCTGGACTTGGGCAGGGAGGCGTTGAAGTCTTCCTCGCTGTGGTAGCCCAGAGCGACAATGGCAAGGGCCGTATACCCCTTCTCGCGCAGGCTGAATTCTTCATCCAAGGCCTTGGGGTCCAAGCCTTCGATGGGCACGGCGTCGATGCCGAGGGCACCTGCGCCCAGCAGCAGGGTCCCCATGTTGAGGTAGACCTGTTTTTCCATCCAGTGCTGGGCGTCCTTGAGGTCAAAGCGGTGCATGTTGACAAAGATGGAGCGGCCCATGTGGTTGTCATCTTTAAAGCCCGGCTCTGTAAAACGGCCGTCCAGATCCTCTTGTTCCAGAAGTTTCAGAGTGTACTCTTCATCGATGTCGGTTTTGGCGCAGAAGAGAACGACGTGTGAGGCGTTCAGAACCTTGGCCTCATTGAAGGTATAAAAGCCTTGGGTTCCCCTGGTGATACGCTTCTTCCCCTCATCGGTGCCGGCAATGATGAAGTGCCAGGGTTGGGAGTTGACGCTTGAGGGGCTGAATCGCAGCAGGGCCATGAGCTGCTCCACATGCGCATCTGAAATTTTCTTTTCAGGGTCAAAGGTCTTGGCGGAGTATCGTTTGTTGACAACGTCTATCAGTGAACCATTCATGGGGATTGCTCTCTTTATTTTATGGGTTGATTTTGCCGGGAGCGGTGGCCGCTGCCTGCGTTGCTTTTTTTAGCCCGGATATTTCACGCGTTGTGTGCATCCATTTTCAAGGCATCAGAGCTGAAGATGGGTGCTCTCGGCTCGCCCGAGGGTGAGAAACCAAGCAGGAAATCGTGAATGACATGTTGTGTTTTTGAAGTGTTGTAAATGCCTCACAGTAGACCTCTTTAACCAGACGCCTTAATTACGACATGATTCTTTCTCATGAAATATTCGGGTTAGATGTTCGATGTCATGACCATGTACAAAACCGGTTTGTTCTGCAAAGATAGTATCTACCTGATAAACTATCAAGTACGCACAATTTTGAAATATACATACAGTTTTGTGCTGTAGTTACAAAAAGTATACCGTGAGGTGAGACAATGGCATCACATTTTGATGATCGCCCGCCGGGGTGTCCCGTCGAGGCGTCTTTGAACATCATCGGGGGGAAGTGGAAAGGGATCGCTCTCTATCACCTCCTGGACAGGACCATGCGCTTCAATGAATTGATGCGAAGTGCCGGTACCGTAACCCAGAGGATGCTTACCAAGCAGCTCCGGGAGCTTGAAGCCGACGGGTTGATTCACCGTGAGGTCTATGCTCAGGTGCCGCCCAAAGTGGAGTACAGCCTGACGGAAAAGGGGGAATCGCTGCGGCCGATTTTACTGGCGCTTAAAGAGTGGGGTTTGGAGCATGCGTTTCCGGAGCCGATCAAATCGGACGAATCCGAATCTGCCTGATCCCGTGTTTACGTGATAACAAGGGACCAATCAAAAAAAGCCCGTTTCCAGGGTATTTCTGGGAACGGGCTTTTTGTTCTTCGGTTGGCTGGGTTACAGCACCCAAACAGAGCGATCTGTCGATGATATTCAACAATCGAAACGAGCCAGAGGGATGACGAGAAAAGCCGGCGCGCCCAGGAGGGGGCCATGCCTCCACCTTTGTTGTGATTCACGGGCACAACCCGTCAGCGAATGCTCTCAGTCCGAGGAACGAGGGCTGAGAGCATTCGCAATTTGCTTTCGAGGTGGCTCACCTCGCCGCCGGAGGCTCTCTTTTCTTTCTACTTCAACAACTCCACAAATGCTTCCACGCGGGTCTGGAGCTGGCCCATGTCTTCCTGGCTGTAGTCGGTTTCGATGCGCAGGGTGGGGAGGCCTGTTGCTTCGAGTTCGTTTTCGATGGGCATGGTCTCCATGGCGTAGGGCTGGCAGAAATTAAGGGTGTACTGGATAACCCCATCGGCCTTGGATGCCTGGGCCATCTCCTTGATGTGGTCGGTGCGCTCGGTGTTGGGGGTAAAGATGGCGCAGTCGATGGCGAGGTAGCGATCCACCAGGGCATCGATGAGGCCGTCTAAGGTATCGGCGGAGTCATCCACGAGGTTTCGGCAGCCTCGTTCGCCCACGCAGGACTCTTCGCCGACGATGACAGCACCGGAGCTTTCCACGATGGCGGGGAGTTTCCAGTTGGGCACGGCCATGGGGCATCCGGAGATGAGGATGCGGGGCGTGTTCGCATCTGCCACGGAGACGTTTTGCTCGACGCGTTTTTCCAACTCATCGCACAGGGCGTTGACGGAGTCTGTGAACCGGACAGGGTCGTCAAAGAAAAAGATCTGGTTGGCCAGAAGCGCGTCGAGGCCGGAGATGGGGGCATTCGCGTTGTGGCGCAGGGCGGCCAAACGGGCCATGGCCTTGCGCTTGTTGTTGACGAGGGAGATTCCCTGTTTGAGTGCGGCCACGTCAATGGTTTTGCCGGTAAGGGTTTCCGCAGCCTCTTTGTAACGGAGGAACTCGGCCTTGAGAAGGGCTTTGCCTTCGGCTGATTTTACTTGGGGGAGGTCCATGACGTAGAGGTTGTCCATCATGGCGCCCATCACCTCGTAGGCTTTCTTTTTTCCGTCGCAGGTGTTTTCGCCCACCACCATGTCCGCGCATTCGAGGTAAGGACACACCTTCGCGAGCTTGAAGCCCATGGCCGATTTGATGAGGGCACAGGTGTTTCGGGGGAGGTATTTCTCCACCTCGTCCATGGCAAAGTCGGCGCCGGAGCAGAGGCCTACGTGGATGGCTTCCACCGCCAGGGTGATCTCTTCCGGCACGAAGACGCAGTACGAGCCGATGACTTTCCGGCCCTTTGCCTTGGCATCCACCAGCTCCTTCACACGCAGGCCGTGGACTTCGCTCACCACGAAATCAAAATACCCCATGCCGCTGGGGCGGTTCTTCTGGCTCTGGTAAATATCGCCGTAAGCCTGCCCCAAGACGCCGAGCAGGGCGTCATGGGCGGTGAGGTCAAGGCCGAGGTCTTTCCACATGGGGGTGTAATCGGTGGTCATGGGGGCTCCTTTGGTGTGAGTGTCAGATTGTATGGGTCAAAGTGAAGGGCGAAAGCGAGCCTCCGGCGGCCAGGGGATGATCCCCTGGACCCCATAAGGCATCCGGCTCGCTGTCGCTCACCGTCTGCGTCAGGGTGAACTTGGGCTACCCTTGTGACGGTGGAGCTGAAAGTGTAGACGGATCGCAAGGGCGTTCGCCGTGGGCGCACCAGCCTGTAACGCTGGAAATTATTAAGATAGTTCCACAAGCTTCGGCTGCCCATGGATACCTTTTTTGGTATGGGCGCAGCCCATCAAAGAATGTGGTGTTGTTCTTATCCACGGGCGAAGCCCGTAAGCGAATGTGACGGGTGAGGAACGAACCCCGGAGCATTCGCGGACCTACATCATTTCCAGAAACGCCTCCACGCGTACCCGGATCTGTTCCGTATCTGACGGCGAGTAGCCAGTGTTGACATGGAGGACGGGAATGCCGCATTGGTTTTCAAGTGTTTCCGCTACGGTGGTGTGTTCCACGGTGTAGGGGTGACAGTTCTGGAGGGTGGCGTCCACCACGGCATCCACATGGAATTGCCTCACGAGGGATAGGAGGAGCTCCAGGCGTTTTGTGTTGGGGCTCATGCAGGCGCAGGGGGTACCGAGGTAGTGGTCGGCAAGGGCGGTGAGCATATCGCTCTTTTTTTCAATGTGCCTGAAAATGCTTTTGAGGCCGCCGCAGTGCTCCTGAGCCACCACCTGTCCGCCCAGCTCTTCAATTATTTTCATGACCTTGTCCGACCCGCTGCCCATGGGGCACCCGGTAAGGAGGATGCGTGGACCCACGGAGTGCTTCGAATCCTTGGGCGTGACGTTGTGAATGGTCTCCAGCAGCTCATCAAGCATTTCGATGTAAGCGGGAATGTCCACGGCCACGTTCCGGGACTCCATGACCATGAGCATCTCTTTCCCGGTCATGGGCGGCATGGGCCGTGCCATGAGGGTAGAGATCTCCATGAGCTTTTGGTTGCGGGCGTTGATGAGCTCGGTTTGAAGCGCAAGGGCTTCATCGGTGATGGTGTTTCCGGTTTTTTCTTCAATGAACGTTTTTAATCGGCTTACCTCCGAACGCCAGAACTCTTTGGCTGATTCGCTTTCCGCCGCATAAGGCAGCTGCATCACGTGGACCGGCTTGAGGCTGGCCATGCGCTCAAACATCTTCTTTTTTCCGTCGCAGGTGGTTTCTCCGATGATAATGTCGGCTGCCGCAAAGTAGGGGCAGGAGCCTGAAAGGGCAAACCCGTAGCTTGATTTGATAAGGGGGCAAAGGGCTGCCGGAAGCTCGGTTTCAGCCGTAGCGATGGGGGCTTCGTCTTTGCCGCAGAGGGTGACCGGGATCATGCCTGCGGCCCGAACCAGCTCTTCCGGGGCAAAGGCGCAGTAGATGCCGGCCACCTTGATGCCGTTATCAGGGGCTTCGGCCAGGTGGCCCTGGCAGGTTTCGGACAGGAGGGTAAAGGGCTTCAGGGAAGCTACGATATCGGGGTGTGTGGTGGATTTCATGTTGTGCCTCCGGCGGGTCGCTTTTTGTAAAAAGCTCCGCAAAAACTTTCCGGTTGCAGCCCCCTTTTCCCTCAACCCCGCAGGGGATGAGGGAAAAGGGGGCTGCATGTACTCGTTAAAATCAAAGTATGTGGATTGCCGACAACAATGACGCAACTGAGATTGCCATCAAGGCCTGTTTGTCAAACCCAACCCATTAAAAGCGGAATTCATTGAAGGACAATTTTTTAAGACCTGTTTGTTCAACTTTTTAAAAGTTTAGCCCCCGGCAGGGCCGCCGGAGGCTCTTTTAAGCTGAATATTTCGTCAGCAGGGCATGGATGGAGACAGAGGCCATAATGACGATGCCGTACACCATGCGGGTCCAGAGGCCTGAAAGGCCGATGCTGATGAT
Source organism: Desulfolunaceae bacterium (assembly GCA_942491485.1). Lineage (GTDB taxonomy): Bacteria > Desulfobacterota > Desulfobacteria > Desulfobacterales > Desulfolunaceae > Desulfoluna. Next base: position 528,651 of record CALOAX010000004.1, read on the forward strand.
GCCCGCTTCGATCATCCCGATGATGATGGCCCCCATGAGGGTGCCGTAGATGGTGCCCTTGCCTCCGAACACCGAGGTTCCTCCCACAAAGACAGCGGCAAAGACGAGGAGCATGTAGCCCTCTCCCTGGGTGGGCCACCAGCTGGCCATCTCCATGCAGACCATGGCACCTGAAAGGCCGGTGACCATGCCCATGAGCACAAAGACCCCGATCCGGACCCGGGCCACCGGAATGCCCATCATGCGGGCCGCATCGGTGTTGTCGCCGCAAAACCGCAGGTGATCACCGAACACGTGCCGGTTTAGGAGCAGCCAGAAGAGCACCGTTAAAAGAGCAAACCAGGCCGCCTGTGCCGGAAGCCATCCGAACCAGCGGCCCACCATTACATGGTGAAAGGCCGATTCCCGGATTTCTGCCATGTTCACGGCAAGGCCATCGGCCAGGAGCACGGTGGCCCCGCGCCAGAAAAACTGGGTGCCGATGGTGGCGATGATGGCCGGCACGCCGAACCCCACCGTCAGGACGCTGTTGAGACCCCCGGCAAGGGCTCCCACAGCCATCGCCACCACAAGCCCAAGGACCGGGCTGCCGGTGGCGGCGAAGGTCTTTGAAAAGGCAAACCCGCATGCCGCCATGACGGCCGGAAAGGAGAGGTCGATCTCTCCGGTGATGATGACCAGGGTCATGGCCATGGCGACCATACCGGCAAAGGGGATGGTGGAGAGATAGGCGATATAGATTCGCCCATGGAGAAAGGTGTGTGGGGCAAACGTCATGAACCCCAGAATCAAGGCGATAAAGATCAGGGTAATGGCCCATTGAACGGCGTTGAATTTTATGTGTGCGGGAACGTCTGGCATATCAGGACCATTTCATGAGGGTTTTGATCAGGGATTCAGGGGATTCGTCTTCTTTGCGGGCTTCATGCACGACCCTGCCGTGCTGGATAAAGAGGTAGCGATCGGCCACATCATAGACGTGGTGCAGGTTGTGGGAGATAAAGATCCCCGATTTTCCGCTTTGTTTAAGGGTCTTGGTGAACCCAAGCACCTTGCCCACCTCCTTCACCGCAAGGGCGGTGGTGGGCTCATCGAGGATGACGACGCGGGCGTTGAAATACATGGCCCGCCCGATGGCAAGTCCCTGACGTTCACCACCGGAGAGCACCGACACCGGTGCTCCGGCAGAAAGGCCTGCTCCTCCGAGTCCCAAGGTCTCGGTGAGCACCCGCATGGCCTCTTCTTTTTCATGCTGCACACGGATCAACCCCAGGGCGTTGGTTCGGTGCCTTCCCATAAAAAAATTCCGCCAGATGGACTGGGACTCACCCAGGGACTTGTCCTGAAACACAGTCTCTATGCCCATGCGCCTGGCCGCGTTCACAGAGTGCCTCTTCGGGTCGATGGCCTTCCCGCAAATGTGCATGGTCCCGGAGTCAAAGGACTCCACCCCGGAAAGGATCTTGATCAGCGTGGATTTGCCGGCGCCGTTGTCCCCGATGAGACCGATGATTTCATTGTCATGCAAGGTCAGGTCGACACCGTTTAAAGCATCCACATGGCCGTAGGACTTGGTGATCCCGGAAAGTTCAATAAGTGGTGTCATGGTCCATCAGCTTTTGAATAAAATGCAAAAAAGCAGCCTCCGGCGGCAAGGTGAGCCACCTTGAAAGCGGGTTGCCGTAGCACGTTGCCCCTCGTTCCTCGGGGCAACGTGCTACGGCATTCATAACTATGGCCAAAGTCGAGGGGAACTCAGACGCCTTCATGATGCGGTACGGGCATTAACCATGAAGGTCACGAAGCGCCCTTCGGGCTGCACGAAGAAGGTTTATAAACCTCTGTAGCTTTTCACGGGTGCAGCCCGTCAGCGAATGCTTCAACCCGAGGCACGAGGGTTGGAGCATTCGCAACCTGGGGTCCAGGGGATCATCCCCTGGCCGCCGGAGGCGTTTTTTTTACCTCAAGCCTTTCTTGGCGAGAGGCTCGATGAGGGAGAGGTTGTCGGCACCGATGAAGCCGCCGCCGGTGTCGATGTTGAGGCCGGAGAAGCCGTATTTTTCCGTGAGGGCGATCTGGAGCACGGAGAAGTATCCGAGGAGGAAGGGCTGGGCATCCCCGATCAGGTCCACATAGCCGTTTTTAATGGCAGATGCAGTGGCGGGGGAGAGGGAGAATCCGGCCACGTTGATGTCTGCAGGTTTTACGGCGGCTGCCCTCAGGAAGTTCTCCATCTGGGCGGTCAGGGCGCCGTGGTCCACGACCATGAGTTTGCAGTCGGGCTTGGAGGCCAGGTAGCCAGTGATGACCGGGGTACCGAGGGAGGGATCTTTGTCGATTTCGGGGGAGATTTCAAGGTAGTCCACGACCACCCCGGCTGCCTCTAAGACTTCAAGGATGCCCACGGCTCTGCGGCCACGGGTGGGAAGGCGCTTGAGGCCCCAGACAAAGGCGCGGTCGCCTTTTTTAAGGCCGAAACGCTGAAGGCACTCTTTGGCCATGCTCTGCCCCTGGGTGTAGTTGTCCGGGCCGATGTAGCCGAAGCCCTGGGACTGGTACTTGGCCTGGGTGCCGGGGAGCTGGGTGTCCACGCAGGTGACGCGGATGCCGCTCTGGCGAGCTTCATCGATGAAGGGGGCAAAGGCCGCATCGCCGGGGTGTCCCATGACCACGATGCCGGTGGGCTTTTCGGCCAGGGCTTTTTTGAAGTTCTCGATCATCTTCTCGGGGCTCCAGTCGGAGTAGACAAAGGTGATCTTGGCGCCGATGTCGTTGGCGGCGGTTTTGGCGCCGTTAAAGACGACGGTGTTGTACGTGCCGCCCACGGGGCCGCCGGTGTCGAACCAGATGTGCATGTCCTTGCCGGTCTGCGGCATGTCTGCTGCCGAAGCCATGGGCACAGCGATGAAGAGGAACAGGGCAAGTGTCAGGAGTCGTTTCAACATGTCGGGTTTCCTTGGTTGTTAAGTTAAAGAATCGGCCTCCGGCGGCCAAGGGCTGAGCCCTTGGAACCCAGGTTCGCGAATGCTTCGGGGTTCGTTCCTCCCCCCTTCACATTCGCTGACGGGCTTCGCCCGTGGAGAACGGTTTGGGTTAATCCCCCTTCTTCGTGTAGCCCGAAGGGCGCTTCGTGTTCTTTGTGGTTTGAATAAAAGACTGCATGAAGAAGCATAAAATCGAGTTGACTTTGAACGGAATAATTCCGGTGGTCAGCGGCCTGTTTTACGCATTCGCCAAGAGCGCAGCACCCAAAGCCACCACCGTCTGGGGCGATTCGGGAACCACCACTTCGGTCTGGAGGACTTCTGCCAAGAGGTCCCGGATGCAGGGGTTTTTGGCGACGCCGCCCACAAAGCACAAGGGGCCGTCAAGGCCCACGCGGCGGATCATGGTGGCGGCACGTTTGACCACTGAGTCGTGGAGGCCCCTGGCGATGTTGACAGGTTCTTCGCCTTTGGCCAGGAGGGAGGTGACCTCGGATTCGGCAAAGACGGTGCACATGCTGCTCACGGGGATGGTTTTTTCGGCGGCCAGGGCCGCATCTCCAAAGCCTGAGAGATCAAACCCCAGGTTGTCGGACATGATCTCCAGGAACTTGCCCGTGCCGGCGGCGCACCGGTCGTTCATTTCAAATTTCATGACCCGTCCGTTCTTCCCCACACGGATGACCTTTACGTCCTGGCCGCCGATGTCGAGGATGGTTGAGACTTCCGGGTAGAGGAGGGCGGCACCAGCGGCGCAGGCCTTGATTTCGGTGACGGTTTTCGCCTCGACCTGCTGCTCAAAGAGGTTCCTTCCGTAGCCAGTGGCCATCGTGACATCAGGGGTATGGCCATTGAGAATCTCTTTGGCCCGTGTCATGGGCTGGAACCCGGTGCTGGTGGTGTCCGAGTGGGTGACCACGCCGTTGTCCATCACCACCAGCTTGATGGTTCTGGATCCGATGTCTATGCCTGCCGAAATCATGGGAAGTTCCTGTTGTGTTTGTGCGAGTATATGCCTTGTTTCTGATGTCTTTGCTACCCTGGAAAAGGGCGCAGGAAGACCTCAAAGACTGAGTCGTCATGGTTTCGTGTTTTATGTGGTGTGGGTGTCGGGCGTCAAAGAGATAATATTGATGGATGCAGGGTGTTGCTATTTGTTTGGTCTATAGAGTCGTTCGATAGGGAGGGGCGTTGTCTGTGTTTCGGCTTTGCTAACGGGGGGCATGTGGTATTCATTTCTGAACGAGTGGGTTTAACAAACAGGTTTTAAAAAAATCCCCCAAAATCATTTCCGCAACCTGCTTTCAAGGTGGCACACCTTGCCGCCGGAGGCTGTTTTTCGGGACTGAATAGTTACGAAAAACGATACATTTATTTTGACTGGAATGCTATAGTCTCAGAGCCTTTCGCAGCAGGGGTTTGTTCCCCGTATTCCTTGCCGGTCTCTGGTTGTGTGTAAAGTGAAAACTCTCGAATTTTGCGTGATATACTGACTCAACAGCATGAGGACAGTTTTAGCCAATGAATCTCTATTCGCCTGCCCGGATTGCTCTGATCTGGTGCTTATTATCGCTTGTCGTTATGTCTGCTTCGTCGGCGGAAGAGATTCCTCTCATGCCGGAGATGGACGACTCCTTAGGGACGATTAGTCTTCCCTACGCTTTTTATAATGAAAATTTTGGAACAGCCGTCGGCTACGTTCACAGTGTCGTTGGGTTCCCCCAAAAGCAGGCCGGGCTCTTGGCCACGGCCATGGCCGGGTCCAATGGGTCTGCCATGGGGTTTCTTTACGGACGGGATATTTTGATCCCCGGAACAGAGCGCCTTTTGTTCGATCCCATTGCCTCTGTCGGGTATTTTTCCGAAAACGATAGCTATATTGACGGGAATCCGGCTTTTCCATTTGAACGGGCGGGAAGCAATGGGTCTGATCAGGATAATTTCTTGACGGGGGACGGGTGGGACAACTACTTTCGTTTCCGGCTCAAGTACCTGCTGCCCTTGGGGCAAGGTCGAGGTGAGCCCTTTAAACCTGTGACCCTGAAGGATGGGTTCCTTGCATCTGACGTAGAATCAGCTGTGGCATGGAACCCGCTTACCAGCGGCAGGTCCTACGTGGAACTAAACCCCTTTTACAGGTTTCAACAGGTCGAAGGAGACGATTTTGACTCGGAGTTGAAAACCAATGGGTCCGTGTTTGCTCTGTTTTGGGACAACCGGGACTTTCATCCGAACCCCTCCAAGGGGAATGCCTGGAAAATTAATGCGTCCAAGGATTTTGGGTGGTTTAACAGCAGCAATTCCTGGACTTCGGTTTCATCCGAATACGATCAGTATTTCCCTTTGGATTTCTCTTCTAAATTTCGTCAGTCGGTTCTGGCGTTGGATTTCTGGACCTGCTATTCCCCCTCCTGGCAGGAGACACCGGAGGGTGACATCGAGAATCGCCCGCCCGCGTTTTCTGGGGCCACCCTGGGAGGGCCCTGGCGGATGCGCGGGTACGCTTCCAATCGTTTCAGTGACAAGACAGCGGTGTACTATTCAGCCGAACTTCGGATGATTCCGGATTGGAACCCGTTTGATCAGTGGCCCGTCGTTCAGAAATACATCGGTGTCGAGTGGCTTCAGTTTGTCCCTTTTGTTGAAATCGGTCGCGTGGCCCCTTCATGGGATCTCTCTGAGCTTCACTCAGACATGAAATTCGATGCCGGCATGGGAATCAGGGCCTGGGCCAAAGGGATCGTGGGGCGGCTGGACGTGGCCTTTTCTGAAGAGGCCGTGGGGGTCCAGATGATGGTGAGTCAGCCGTTTCAGTTTTGATGATGTGGTGGCAATGACTCAGTCCCTGCCTCCGGCGGCAAGGGAACCATCCCCTTGGCCCCAGGTTTGCAAATGCTCTCGCCCCTCGGGTCGATCGCATTTGCTGACGGGCGTGGCCCGTGGCGAGAGAGTGGGGGGGGCTGAGGTTGGGGGCGTTCTAAAGGAGTGGCTTTATGAACCACGACGAGCACGAAGGACACGAAAAAAAACGTACCTATTCAGCGTGCGCATCCGCAACCTGCTTTCAAGGTGGCACACCTTGCCGCCGGAGGCTGTTTTTACCAAAACCCAACGTTGGGTTTAACGGCGTAGCCGCCTTCGTGCTCCTCGTGGTAGCAAAAATTTATACCGTTTGCAGTACCGTCAACTGCGACACGATGGTCAGATCGTTCTTTCGAGATCCTTACATGTACTCTTTGTAGTCATTGAGTAATTTTTTCAACCCGTCTTCGTCGCTCACCTTCAGCTTATCAAGTACACTTCGGGCATTTTTCCGAATCTCGTCCTTTGTGTTCTGTTTGACTTTTTCAATGTCAGTGTGAATCTTTGTTAATTTTTCTAACGAACTGTCCGGCTCAGCAGGCAGTTTGGACTCATCGGTGAGGGCAAGCAGCACCTCTGTGATCAGGCCGAGCTGTTTTCCGTAGGAGGCGACCTTGAAGATCTCTTTTTCTATCTCGCCAATGCCGGCACCTACCGGGATGGCACCGAAGAAAAAGTCGGGGTCAATTCTCTGGATGACGTCTCCACTCCACGGAAAATTGAACTGAGACCACGGGTTCACGGACATGATTACCTCCTTGGTTAATGTGTGTTGATGAACGTTTTATGGGTCGGTTTCAGATGGGATCCGGCGTTATTCCGGTTGGCGTCAATGGTGAAAGGCGTTGACGTCATGTGGGGATACATACATGGGTCCCCGGTCAAGCAGCCATACGACGTACTTCGTGTGAACCCATGGTCAGGCAGTACGGCGGCCATCACATGTTTCACAGCCGAGGAAGACGGTGGCGATTATGTTCTGAACTTCAGGTGAAACCACGAAGGACACGAAGCGCCCTCCGGGCTACACGAAGCACGTTAATCAATGCCAACTTATGCTCACAGGCACGGCCTGTCAGAGAATGTTATCAGGGCAAGGTAGGATGTCGAAATCACTCGCAACCCGGTTTCAAGGTGGCTCATCTTGCCGCTGGAGTTCTTCCGGCCAACGTCAACCCGAATTCCGCTGACTTCATGGGTCAGCCTTTTATAAAAAACCATGAAGAGCATGACGTGCCCTTCGGGCTGCATGAAGGAGCTTGAATAAGCTCTTTCGTTATTCACGGCGCAGCCCGTCAGCAGATGTGACGTACCCGGGGAAGACGGCATAGAATGCCGCTACCTGAAACCTCCACGGGCGCAGCCCGTCAGTGAATGTGACGTGCCCGAGGAACGAGGGCTCGGAGCATTCACGAGCCTGGAGTCAAGGGGCTCAGCCCCTTGCGGTAGCAGGCGGTGGGAAGCTGGTTCATGACGCCTCCGATGCATCGGTTGCAGGAGATGCACGATGACTCGTCGGTTTTTCCTTCTTTCAGCTGGTTTACAAAGGAGGGCTGTCGAATGAGGGGCCGGGCAAGGGAGATGAAATCGGCGTGGCCCTCTTCAAGAACTTGTTCCATGTGGGCCTTTTTCCTCATGCCTCCGACGATGAAGAGCTTCATGTCACCGGCCTGTTTCTTGACGGCCTTCAGGTCTTCCAGGCTCCAGCCTTCAATGAGATTACGTTTTCCTTCCAGGTTTTTCATCAGCATCCATCCCACCGCTTTTTTCCATGCAGGCAGGGCCCTGACAATCTCTTTGACGGGGACGGCACCGCGCCAGCAGCTCATGTGGTCGTAGAATTTGATACCCGTTGTAAGCTCCAGGCCGTTGACACCGAGCTCTGAGAGCCATGCGGTATACGTAGCAGCCAGGTCAAGGGTGATGCCTTTGCCCGGGGTTAAATCCCGGGAGTTCATCTTGACGAGGATGGGGGTGTCTGGCGACACCTTCTCTTTTATGCCGGTGATGATTTCACGCAGGATCCGGAACCTGTTTTCATCGGAGCCGCCCCATCTGTCTTTTCTGGTATTGAAAAAGGGGCTGATAAACTGATTCAGGAGGTCACCACCGCCTGCATGGAGGTAGATGACGTCGGAACCGGCTTTCACAGCTCTTTGTGCCGCAGCCACAAAGGCGTCCACGGCTTCGTGAACCTGGGCATCTGTCATTTCGTCGGGCTTGATAAAGAAGGAGGGATCGCGCCTGATCCGTGAGGGACCCATGGGGTTCTGCCCGATGAGGTGTTTTTCGGTCTGCCGGCCAGCATGGGAGATCTCAAAGGCGATTTTTGCCCCCTCGTCGTGAACCGCATCCGCAAGTTTTCTTAACCCGGGGATCATGGCATCGCTGTGGATGCCTGCCTGTCTTTTCTGTGCCCGTCCCAAGGGGTGTGCGAACATGTACCCGGTGCAGATAAGCCCCACGCCTCCTTTGGCCAGCCGTTTATGAAAGGTGATCATGTCATCGCTGATGGAGCCGTCTTCCGCTGCCAGGGCCTCATAAACAGGTGCTCTCACGAATCTGTTTTTGATCTCAAGGGTTCCTAACGTTTCGGGTGTAAACAGTCGTGACATGATGGTGTCCTTTCTGAAGATGGGCAGGCAGTAGGGATGAGAGGTAACTGTTCTGTATTAAATCAAAATGCATCATGAATGATATGTAAGAGAAGTGTCAAGAGATAACCGGCGCCATAAGGGGGTGGATGATATTATCGTGAGTCCTCCTCTATACGCACATGGGGGGATTGGAAACGGGTTCGATAAAGATAGGAATGATGCTATTATCAGTGAAACACCGTCAACCAAAAGAGGAGGTCACACATGGCTCATCAATCTGTCATCACCTTCCGACAATACCCCTTTGACATCGGACAGAGAATTTATATCGAAGACGGGCCCCGCAGGGGAGACTGGGAGGTGGTAGGTCTCACCGACAAGGCAGTGAAACTGCGCTGTCCCGTTTCACATCGCGAGGTTGAATGGAAGCGTTTCTGCTATTTCACGGAAGAGAGCAGGGACACCCCCTGGCCTCATTCTGATAACGAATCATCGTGAGCAGGTAAGGGACTCGGTCGGACATAATTATACACCAACCTTTTCCGATCGTTTTCACAATGCTGCTCTATTCAACGTTCCATATAGTAAAGCGTATGTTGTTAACCCGGCAACTTAATGTATGGATCATCTGGTGATGGAGATGACTGATTTAGCAACGTGATAGTGCCCCTCGACAGTCACGCATTTAACCGCCGGGTTAATACTGGTTACATCGGAACGTATAATTCGATTTTTCAGGGGCTCTGAGAGTTCAGCTTAATATCGCCCGGTGACTTGCTGGGAGTAACATTAGGAAACGTCGGATAAACAGGCCCTTCGCAACCTATAGCCCAGGGGGGCATCCTTTACCGTCGGGGTTATTCCGGTAAAAGTCAACGTCGTTTCGACGTTTCATTCGGCCTGGTTATCGACGAATAGAACAGGCCTCTTCTCGAGACGGGTTGCAAAATATCACCCTCCACGCGAATGCTTTGTCAGAGCCCGGAGTCACGACATATGTCGTGCATTCGCCTTAGGGTTTCCAGGTGCCCCCACCTGGCCGCCGGAGGCAGCGCTTTCCCCTCTACCAGTGGGGCTGGTTTCCCACCCGGGGGTTCATGACGTCCAGGGTTTCGGTGACCACCACAAACGCTTTGGGGTCGACATCCCGGATGATATCTTTTGCCCTGCCAAGGTCCCTTAAGGTGATGACCGCATAGAGGATTTTCTCGTCCTTGTGGGAATAGGCCCCTTCCCCGTGAATGATGGTAAGGCCCCGCCTGAACTCCTTCAGCATCCTCTCCGATAAACACTCCCATTGCTCCGAAATGATCAGCACAATCTTTCGGTGACTCATCCCCATAAAGACGAGGTTCAGGATTTTTGCGTTCACGTAGAGAAAAATGATGGTGTAGAGCAGGGTGTCCAGGGGGGCAAGGACGAAGGAGAGGGCCACCACGAGGGCGTTCAAGGCAAGGGCAGTGTTGCCAAGGCGGATGGAGAAACGCTTGAGGAGAAGAACCGACAGAATGTCCGTGCCTCCTGACGATCCGTAGGATTTCAGGATGATGCCGAGGCCTGTCCCGGAGAGTATTCCGGCCATGAGGGCGCCCAGTATTTTGTCGTCCAGGGGAATGGGCACATGGACAAAATGAACGGCCACGGAGAAGGTCGTAAAGCCAAGGAGGCTGTAAAGGAAAAAGCGCCGGCCCACGTATCGCCACGCCACGGCAAAAAGAGGGATGTTGAAGAGCAGGTAGAACAGCACAAAGGGGAGCTCCGGGAATTCGTAATGCAGGAGCAGGCTCAGGCCCGTGATGCCGCCCGACGGGAAATGGTTCGGGATGAGGATTCCGTTGATGGAGAGCGCCGAAAGGCAGCTTCCAAGGGTAAGGAGGAGTATATTTTTGAAAAGGCTCTTGCCGCTTTCAACCCAGGTTCGATCAGACATGACGGGCTCTTTCATAGACGGGTAGTTGGATAACACGGGGCGCTCGTCACAGCTGTGGAAAAGCGGGCGGGCATCTCACTTATTCAAGCGGGCAGATGCCCGCTGCGGGCTTATATACAGAGGGTGGCGAGCAAAGGAAAGAGTAAAGAAAGCCTCCGGCGGCCCTGCCGGGGGCCAAACTTTTGAAAAGTTTGATAAACAGGTCTTAAAAGCTATTCGCATACTCCACCGATGGTGGAAAATTCTGTGGTTCATTTAATAACGAGCCCTCCGGAGGGGTACTGTCTTTTCTGAGACCACGTTGTCTCTTTGGTTGACCTGTTTGGATTCTGGGGGGTAGGATCAATGCTTATTTTTCAGCTTTTTAGAAAGGAAATGCCTGATGTTTGAGATCACCCCGGACGCCCTTGAGTACATCCAGAAAAAAGGCAGCGACCTCACAGTCTGGTTGGAGACCCACCACTCCTCCGGCGGCTGATGCGCCATGCGGCAGGTTTCCACCCGCACCCCGGCGGTTCGTCGGGGAAAACCTCTTCTTCTTGAAAGCTACACCACCACCCCTGTTTCCGGCATTACCGTCTGGTATCCGCCGGAGGTTCAGCCCGAAAACGGACGCATCACCATCTCCCTTGCCAAGCGGTGGCTCTTTCGGGAGCTTCTGGTCAGCGGGGTGGGGTCAATCGTGAACAGTGGGTAGTGAATAGTGAATGGGGGTTAGTTTTTTCGAGGTTGTTATAAAAGCCCGGTCATGCAGTTGCATGGCCGGGTTTTTTTGTGTTTCAGGTATGGTTGACCATCCGGCTGAAACATGGGCTTGGATTATAAGGCAGTATCACCCATGGGTTGGTTCAGCAGGTCTGAGATCAGCAGGCCGGCCTGACCCAATGGCAGTTTGATTTTTGCTTGAAATCCGCGAAAAGTTTCAAGGGTTCCCCTATCGATGGAGACCTTCCACACCTTTGAAAAATCTCGGTGAAAGGCGATGTAGACGCTGTTGGTCTCCGGGGCAAAGACCATGGAGCAGGTGGTGGGGTACTCCGGGTTTTGGTTGTGGGCCTTTCCGAGGAGGGCGAGGCCGTGGTCAACTGTGAACTCCTTGTGGTGTGCTTGAAGGTATTCATGGGCGATTTTGTAGCGGTAGTCTCCGCATCCCTTGGCCTCAGTGTGGCTTTTTCCCTTGAGGGTGTGGTTGGGGAAGTTGGCCATAACGATGTGTCCACCGGTCATGGGGGTGAGCCTGTTTTGGGTTTCCCCGGTCTCAACCACCATGGCCGCGCCGGTCATATCCGCAAAGAGGGTGTGGATGGTGACGCCCTTGATCTGGACCAGGTGGGTGTTGTTGCAGGCCTCTTGGATCTCTTTGACGGTGCCGGCACGTTCCGGCAGTTCGTTTAAAAGGTACAGGGGCAGGTTGCCCTCGCCGGGTTCGGGTGGGTTGAGCTCGAAGGGGTACTGCTCCTGGCAGGCGTAGAAGAGGCCTTTGCTGTTCATTCCGCCGGTATCGGCGAAAAAGCGCAACTCGCCGAGTTGTTTTTCAAAGGCGAGGTGAAACGTTCGCAGCTCGCCTTTTGTTTCAATGCGAAGCTTCATGGGGAACCGGGCATAGTCGAAGTTCATGCCGTAGATGGGCCGGGGTGAGTAAACGGCAAAGCTTGTGCAGGCAAGGGCTGCCCCATGGAGAGAAAAAAGGGTGAGAAGGGTCGTGATCAGGACAATGGCGGATCGTTTCATGTGAATCTCCCTGTGGTGCTGGATTTATGGTCGGGTGTCGAAACACCGGGGTTTCAATGAAGCCAGGGGGGAGCCGTCGCACTTGATAGAGCTGATTTGAACCTCTTGTCTCACCCAATATAGTTATGAAGTAGAGCAAAGGGTGACGTTTCTTTGACAGAACGCTATATGACGCTGTTGTTTAATAGTCTTTTTGAGGTATGGAACTCTTAAGGGCAGTTTGGATTATTTGTAGTGTGGTATTGTGCATCGGGTCAAGTATTAATTCGCACTTAAACTCAAAAAAGCGCGATAGTGATCGCACCGGTAATTTTGTTTGATGGATTGTGGGTGCGAAGGGGTGGGTATGGTTTGGGTGGGATGACGTGGCGATGGTTTGGTGTCGGGGGAGGGGTGTTGGAGCTTGTCTGGGGTTTGTTATGTGCCCGTGATGGGCACGGGACGACCTTTGCCCATCCTACCTGAGCACTTACCTACTGCTCTGATACCTTGCATATAAGCGCACCCGAATCGAGAAGGATCCGGGTTATAGGGTAGCATCCCATCGTAGGTGAATGCATACCAATGTTCCGTGGGTATCGTGCAGCCGGGGAAGGCGAATGAAGAGGTGTGCATCAACCAGCTTTCAAGGTGGCACACCTTGGTTTTTAAGAGTCGTCGCGGGTGGAGGCTTTAAACATCTCCCCCAGTGGGCTCTCCGGGGAGAGAAAGGATTCGATCTCTCTGAAATAGGGGGGCTTTGTGTCGCCATGGTCGATGCGGGAGAGGTGGGGGAAATTCTCCGGGGAGACGCCCTGGTGGTTCTGGGCCTGAACCGCTTCTTCTTCCATGGCGTAGAGTTCTGCCGCCATCTTTTCCATGGCCTCGGCAAAGGGGGCGAGGTGGGGTGCTTGGGCAGAGAGGTCTTTCAGGCTGTTTTTGATCTGCCGGGTGAGGATCTCCAAGGGTTCAAGGGCGTCTTTTCGCCTCTCCATGGCTTTCTCCAGAACGGCCCCGAAAAGAAACGGGGCGAGATCCACGAGGTGGCCCTGGGTGGCACCGGTCTCTTCTGAAATGGACTTGATGAGGGTTTGGGACAAGGGGGAGATACTGTAGGAGATCTTTTTCTTTTTGGCGTCGTCCCGGCCTTCAATCATCTCGGCCAGTTTTTCAGATAAGTGCGGGAGCCCTTGTTTGCTGGAGAGGATTTCATCGGAGAGCCACGTGGCGGGAGCTTGTGGCTTTTTCTTTTTCGGGGCCTTTTTTTCCATGTGGATATCTCTCCGTTTGCACCGTATGGGGTTGATTATGCATGGCCTTTGCAACATCCAAAGGGAACCAATCAGTTCATGAAAAGTGGCCTCCGGCGGCAAGGTGTGCCATCTTGAAAGCAGGTTGGCGTGTGACCTGGGACTTAACCAACAAGACCTGTTTGGCCAACGTTTCAGCCGTTTGTCCCACGGAAGGTCCGCCAGTGGCTTAAGCTGAATAGTGACACTCCAAAGCCGGTTTAAGCAATAAACCACGGCTTGATGTTTTGCAAACGGATTTTAGAGAAGAACAGGATGGATGAATGCCACCCCTGGGTTGTAAAGAGTGAGGTTGGGGGGTCTGGGTAAGCCACCGATTGGCGTTTACCCCAACCATGGGGCCTGATTTTCTAACCCTACGTGCGAGCCGGGTGCACTCATCTGCAGATCTGATGCCTTGCATGCAAGGGCACCCGACTCGTGAAACATCCGGGTTTGGGGAGCACTCTTATTCCAGCTTGCAACCCCAGTCATAGGGAATGATGTCGTTGTCCGTGGGGTTCAGCCGTCGTTCGTCGACGTTGTCCGGATCGTAATAGACCGAGGGCATGCCGATGACCACGGAGACCTCCTGCCCGATGTTCTTGGTGCCGTGGAAGATGCCGGGCGGGATAAAGACGGCGCGCTGCTGGCGCTCCCCCATGAAGATTTCATTGAGGACGCCGTAGGTGGGGGATTCCTCGCGGTAGTCGTAAAGCACCAACTTCACCATGCCGGTGACGCAGACGAGGTGGTCTTCCTGAACCGAATGAAGGTGCCAGCCTTTGACCATGCCGGGGTAAGAGTAAGAGGCGATGGCCTGCTTGATCTCTCCGGCGTTCATGGATGCGTCGTCAAAGCGCATCACCTCCATGAGAAATCCCCTCTCATCGGAAAAGAGATCCAACTCCTTGATCACCACCCCATCAATGATGGCCTCACCGTAAAATCCGGGGATCTCCTGAATCCTGGGGCGAGCCATTTGGTCGTACTCTTTCATGCTTAAAACTTGTGCCATGGTTTCCTCCTGTGTTTGGTGTGTCATTGGGTAGATATACATGGGCCTCCGGCGGCATGGTGAGCCACCTTGAAAGCGGATGACCGTTGCGCAATGGCAACCGGTGTTTAATGTGTATCCAATACCTCTGTCGTTGTTTACGGGCGAAGCCCATCAGCGAATGTGATCGCCCTGAGGAACGAAGGGCGGGAGCATTCGCGAACCTGGGGTCCAGGGGCTCAGCCCCTTGCCGCCGGAGGCACGGTTTTTCTAAACTTCGGACGTTATGGGGTCCACGCCGGTGGGGAACATGGCGGCGAAGGGTTCAAAGCCGTGGGTCTCCCGGATGGTGCAGAAGTGCATGCCGGTTTTGCTGCCTGTCATCATAAGGGGGTTGGCGGCAAAGGGGTCCAGGTGGTGGGTGTGGTCCAGGACTTCGTCCTTGACTTCAAGGCGCAGGACCTTTCCCATGATGAGGCTGTAGTGGTCTTCTTTGAACTCTTTATCAAGGCGGCACTCCATCCAGGCGTAGCAGCCTTGAATTCCGGGGGCGCTGATGGTGTGGGAGGGTTTCTCTTCAAGATCCGCGAGGTCGTATTCGTCGACATCGGGGGGTGTCACTTTCGCTGTTGGAATGACCTTTCCCTCAAAGTCGATGCCGGGCAGGTTGATGACGAATTCCCCGGTGTCGCGGATGTTTTTAAGGGTGTCCCTTTTTTCAGCCGATGCAAAGCAGATGAGGTCCAGGGGCCTTAAGACCGGCATGATGCAGGAGTAGGGGGCGATGTTTCGGACGCCGTCGATGCTGATGGTGGAGATAAAGCTGACGGGAAGGGGCATGATGCCTTCCCGCATGAAGGGTTTGAGAAGCATGGTGGGTTCCTTAAATTTATTGGTAAAGACGTTTGTAGCTATTCAGCTCAAAGTCGCCTCCGGCGGCCCTGCCGGGGGCCAAACTTTTGAAAAGTTTGATAAACAGGTTTTGAGGCTGATTTCAAATCATTCTAAGGTGTTGGGGTTTGATGATGCCCACGTGATTTGCCCTGAGGAACGAAGGGGAAATCACGTGGGCAACCAGCTTTCGAGGTGGCTCACCTCGCCGCCGGAGGCATGTTTTTGCGCCTACCATTCGGTGTCCTCGCCGAGAATCATAGAAAGGGGGTTGGCGCCCATGCGGGTGAGGGCGTTAAAATCGTCCGTTGAGTTCAACGGGATGGTCTTGTGGGTGGAGACGAACTCTTCCGGGCTGGGGGGCTGGCTGAAGATCCAGCGGTTGTAGCAGACGTGGAGCCAGGGGTTTGCTTTCCAGTTGAGGTCGTCCTGGGAGAGGCCGAGGCTCTCAAGGAATGCCCCTGTCTTCCACTGGAAAGACAAGACCGACGCGTCTCCTTTCTGGGTGGTGCTGTTGAACCGGATCACAACACCCCCCAGCTGGTCCCATGATTTGCCCTCGCTTTTCCATGGGCGGTTGTAGGGGTAGATCATGGAGAGGTACCCCTTTTTGCCGGGGGTGAGGTTCAGGTGCCGGACGATGTAGTCGTCCTGGCACCAGGCCGGAACACCGATGTAGGTGTAGGATTCGCCGTCCCTTAAGGGCAGCTGGCTGAGGATGTAGCCTGCCGTGAAATAGCCGGTGGCAACCCCGCAGCAGAAATGGTCGTGGAAGAGGGCTCCCTGGAGGAGTTCCTCAGGCACTCTGTCGTAGCGGCCGTTGGCAAGGGTGACGATGGCAAAGGATTTCTTACCCAGAATTTCCTGAAAAGGAGCAAAGGAGGTGCCGGGCCCTACCCAGAGGTTGAAAACCTTCGAAGCAACCAGTTCGTCGCCATCCGCCGTCAGGGAGACAGCGGAGAGCTCTTTGGGGCCCTTTCGGTGCACGAAGACCATGATGAGGGGCTCGTCAAACCGGGCATGGACGCTCAAAAGATTCCCGGCCCCCCTGCTGATGGCGCTCAGCCGGGTAACGGTGTCCAGGATCGGACCCGTGGACTCACCCTGATGCTTCACATACCCCGCGTTGGTCACCAGGGTCAGCCCTTCGTCAAACGGCGACGCAGACAATGTCTCCATGGCATGCATCAACGCACGTTGCCCAAGGGTCGGGTTGTGACCTCCCATGGCATGGGCCGAAAAGGCGGATAACCCCATCACAAGCAACCAAACCAGAATTCCGATGTTCCATTTTTTCATCTTATTTCTCCATTTTTTGCCTCCGGCGGCCAGGGGATGATCCCCTGGACCCCATAAGGCGAATGCGATTCGGGTGCCGCAGCTCAACGTTTCTCGCGTCCGCATTCGCACGACGTCTGAGGACATACGCGATGCGTCGTGTGTCAGGCGTATACCGTTAACCATGGCAGCAGCCCCTCAGCGAATGTGATCGACCCGAGGAACGAGGAGCGGGAGCATTCGCAACCAGCTTTCGAGGTGGCTCACCTCGCAGGCGGAGGCGTTGTTTTTAAAATGTTGCCGAGAGCCCCACGGTGTAGGTCCTGTCAGGCATGGGGTAGCCCGCCTCTTCTTCGTAGTCTTCGTCAAAGATGTTGTCGACGGAGGCCAGGAGCCGCCATGCGCTGAATGCGTTCTGGAAGACGAGGACGGAGGCGTTTGCGCCCACGACAGTGTAGGCATCCAGTGTTTCAAGGGTGGTGCCGCTTAGGTGCTCGCGATCGTCCACGTGTCTCAGGGTGAGGCGCGCACTGATGCGCTCTTCAAGCTGATAGTCGAGGCCGAGGTTGACCATGGTTTCCGGGAAGTCCGGGATTTGTCCTTCGAGGCGGTCTTCGGTATCCCAGGGGTCCCCTTTTTTGTCGCCCTTTTGATACGTGAGGTTGCCCCAGGCGGAGATGTTGAAGGGGAGCTGTTTCCGCAGGGAGAGCTCGGTTCCGTAGATGGTCACCTCATCGATGTTGTAGACGACAGAGCCGGTTCCGGGGACCATGGTGGAGGTGATGTAATCGTCGATGTCGTAATGGTAGCCACGGATTTCGACCTGAAAGGTGTGAGCAATATCCTGGGAGAAGGCAAGCTCCACTTGCCTGGACTCTTCGGGGCTGAAGTCGGTGTTGAAAAAGCCGCTGCTGCGGTTCAGGTACCACCAGAAGTATTCAGGTGAGGTGGGGTAGCGATGGGCGATGCCGAGGCGAGTGGTAAACTCCCCGCCTTTCCAGGGGTGAAAGGCGAGGGCTGCCCGTGGGGCGAGGTTGGATTCCGACAGGTCGGTGGGGGTGGCTGCGGCGGGAAACCCGAAGGCATCCGGGTCGATGGCATCGGCGTTGAACCACTCCTGTCGCAGGCCCGCTTCGAGGGTCCAGTTTTTGGACAGGCTCCATGTGTCCTGAAGGTAGACCGCATGGTACGCCATGATGTCCGGCTGCCCTTCGAATCCCTCTTTGATGAAGGCGAAATAGGGGGAGTTGATGGAGCCGTTGAAATAGCTGGTGTCGATGTCGGTGACCGTCTGGTCGCCCCAGCCGTGGCTTTGGGTTTCGCCACCGGCCTCAAGGGTATGGTTGCCGAAGGTGAGTTGGCCTTCTGCCTGCAGGGACCAGTTGTCAGGCTCCGCTTCGGTTTCTCGTTTGTAGATGACCTTGTCGGGGTTGGCGGCGTCGACGTAGGTCTCTTCCTTGTCCTGACTCCAGGTAAGGTAGTCGAGGCGGAGGTGGCCTTTTTCGAACTGCTTTTCGACCCAGGCGGTGATGCGGGTGTTTTCGTCCTCGGCAAAGCTGTCGTCTCCCCAGGCGGTGGCGCCGTTGATAAGCCTGCTGGAGATGCCGGGTCCCCCCAGCTCCCGTTCGTCAGCGTCTGGCTCACCCCCATCGTAATAGGGGCTGTCGGGACGGTTGTAGACGGGCATGCCCGTTTCGTATTTGCTCCAGCAGATGCCGGCGCCCACCTCAAGGCCCATGGGAAGGTTGACCGAGAGATCCATCTCGCCATGGTTGCGGTCCATGAAATTGTTTCTCAAAAATCCGTCTGTTTCATAATGGCCGCCGGAAAAAAACCAGCTTCCATAGCTGTTTCGTCCCATGTGGGTGAGCACCTCTTCGTGGGTCTTTTCGCTGCCGTAAAGGCCTCGGAGTTCTGTCTCCAGCCCCTCGTCCGGCTTTCGGGTGGTGATGTCCACCACGCCTCCTAAGGTATTGCCGTATTTGGCCGGCACGGCGCCTTTGTACACCTGAATGGTTTCAACGCTGTTGCGGTTGATGGTGCTCCAGTCTACGGGTCCGTTGCCGTATGATCCGTCACGCTGGATGGGGACCCCGTTTTTCAGGATGAGCAGTCGGGATTCGTCGAACCCCCTCATGCGCAGCTTTCCGTTTTCGTTGCCCGAGACCGCTGTGCGCCTGAGCTGAATCCCGGGGATTTCGACGAGGTTGTCCAGCACGGTGTCCGAGATGCCCGGCTGAACCACCTGCTCGCGGGAGAGGATCTCCGGTTTGACGGCATCTGGGCGCCTGGCCTCGATGGTGACCTCGTCCAGGGCAAGAACCGTTTTGTCTTCAGGCTCCGAGTCGGCCCATGCAAGGCCGGTGAATGCGCACAGCAGCAGGAAGAGACACATGCCTGCAGATCGTGTTTTCATTGCGTGTTTCAAAGGATAACAAAGCCTCCATCTTGGGGTGGGTGAACAGAAGAGTGAAACGTTAAAAAAAACATGCCTCCGGCGGCCAAGGGCTGAGCCCTTGGAACCCAGGTTCGCAAATGCTCCGAACCCTCGTTCCTCGGGTTCGTCACATTTGCTGACGGGCTGCGCCCGTGAACAATCGAAGAGGTTATCCAAGCTCCATCATGCAGCCCGTAGGGCTCTTCATGGTTTTTTATAAAAGGTTGAACCATGACGTCAGCGGAATTCGGGTTGACGTTGGCCGGAATAACTCCGGCGGCAAGGGTGGCGAATCCACATTAGGCGAAAACACCTCGAAAGCGGGTTGCCGCAGTGCTTTTATGAAATGTGTGCATTTGATTTCCGCTGGAGCCATAATCAATGTTGGTTATGCCTCACAGCACGTGTAGCAAAGGGATTTGCCGTTCACCTGTTGACGTTTGGATGCCATCACAGGCTCGCCGCATTTATCGCAAGGCAGCGAGGGCTCCACCCTGGCTTTGGGCGGCATGTCAGGGGGTGCGGCCTTCATGGAGAAGAGGGCGCTCCATGGCGTAAAGAGAATCTCTTCGGCCTTTGTGCGGTGGTGGGCCCAGAAGTCGGCGGTCTCTGCCTCGGTGGCGGACTCGTCCATCACCTTGGCAATCAGGGCCTTGTGTACATCGGACAACTCCACCGCCCCCGGCTTCAGGCAGAGTCGGACTGATTTGTCGCGCTCCCGACTGATGAAGGTGACGGCCACTTTTCCCACATCTTTGTATATGAAATTGCCCTTTCCAAAGGTGCTGCCGGAGAGCACCTGAACGGCATCTGCGCAGCAGGCGTCTGTCTCTATAATGGAGACCACCTCCTCGTCTCCTGCTCTGGGAACTCCCAGCTCCCAAAGGCCCGCCCGTGACGCCACGATGCCCAGGGCCAGCCCCGGGCAGAGGTGGCCGTGAAAGTCCACGCATCGCTTGATGTCCTCATCGAGTGTTTTCATATCTATCTCCTTTATGTCGTGATTCTTGTATGTGTTCAGCCTGGAAAAGCAGCCTCCGGCAGCGAGGTGTGCCACCTTGAAAGCGGGTAACGATGCGCATTGCCCCTCGTTCCTCGGGTCAAATCACATCCGTTTTTGGGTCGAGAGTTTTTACGCACCTCTCCCGTATCGCGAACGGCGATTTTCAAGGGCGAGTCATGGATTGACGAAGGGAGGATTCGGATGGTAGGACTAATCCGGGATCTTCCTTCGGGAAGACTCAATACCTAAGGAGACAGTCCCTTCTCTTGCCGGAGCCGGACTGTCTCCTTTTTTTGTTTGGGATGGGGCATGGGTCTGCAGCTATCCCTTCAGGGATGTGGGCAGACGACCCCATGAAAATGGGTCGGGGTCATGTCAGTTCAAAACACAATGTCACCTCCAGGCTGATGGGTGTTTTTGCCATGTGTTCGGGCAGGGACGGGAAGGGGGCGGCTGAGAGCACCGCTTTTTTCGCCGCCGTGTTGAGGGCTGCGAACCGGCTGCCACGGACAATGGTGATGCGCTTTACGTCTCCACCGGGTGAGAGGACAAAGCGCACCCTGATGGCCCCTTCCATGTGCGCTCTTTGCGCGCGCCTCGGGTATGTTTTGAACGCTTCGATACGCTGGCGGACCTGGCTGGCGTAGAGCCGCGTGAGCTCACCATGGGAGAGAACCACCGCTTTTTTCGCCACCTCAGGTGCTGGGGGCGACGCAATGATTGATGGCGAGACCGTCTCCGCGAGGGGACGTCTTAACTCTTCGGTGCGTTTTACCGGGGCTGTCGGTGCCTCACGCATCGCCACAGGCGTTATGACGGTCGCCGTTTTCTTCTTCACGACGCGGCTTTTGGGCATCATGTGGGGCCTCTCCGTTGCCTTTGGTGGGGGCGCTTCAGGCTGTTTGCTGCTCTCCTCAACGATGGAGAGAAGCTCTATCTCTCCGGCCATGTGGACCTTTTCTGCGTGCAGGAACTCCGGCTGCCAGAGCCAGAAGGCGGCCACATGCAGGGCCAGAGAGATGGCGATGCCCAGGATGCATTGTGAATGGTCAGTCAACGCCGATCTCCCGTGAGAAAATGGATAAAAAATACGGTAATTACTCAGCCCAAAGTCGCCTCCGGCGGCCCTGCTGGGGGCCAAACTTTTGAAAAGTTTGACAAACAGGTTTTGAGGCCGATTTCGATTCATTCGAAGGCGTTGGCTTTCCGACTGTATTCGTCCTAACGAGCAAGCATCCCCTTTTGCCGCTCAGCCCAACGGGGCTGAGCGGCAAAAGGGGATACAACCGGAAAGTTTTTGCGGAGCTTTTTTCAAAAAGCGACCCGCCGGAGGCCCTTCTCATTTAACATGAGGTGTTCGAATTCCTTGAACCAAGAACGAGGAACGAAGCACCAGGAACGGTTTTGTTTTTACGTGCCTTCACTCTCCGTCGCCAGGCAGAAGCTGGCTGCGCCAACAGCTTTGGCAAGGTCCATGACCTTGACCACGTTGTTGACCATTGCTCCCCGATCCGCCCGGATGACGATGCGGGTGTCGGTGGTAAGGCCGGTGGTTTGTCGCAAATGGGTTTCCAGCTCCAAAAGAGTCACCTCGGTTCCCTCCCAGAAGAGGGTGCCTTCAGAAGAGATGGCCACCACGATGTCCCTGGGCAGCACCTGTGAGGCCTGGCTTGCTTCGGGCAGCTTGATGCCGATGCCTTCATCTGTCATGAACCCCATGGTGAGGAGAAAGTAGATGAGAAGCATGAAGACCATGTCGATGAGGGCCGTCAGGGGTGGCTGGACTGATCCGGTCTCTCGTTTTATGTCGGTAAAATCCATCATCACAGGGCTGTGGTCTCCTTGAGGTAGGAAACGACGCCCTGTTTCAGGTGGGCTTCCTCGCTTTCCACACAGGAGACCAGGTAGCTGTGAGCCATCATTACGGGCAGGGCCACTGCAAGGCCTAAGGCCGTTGTGAGCATGGCCTCCCAGATGCCGCCGGCAAGGGCTGCGGCGTCCACTTTACCGCCGGTCTGCTGGATGACCATAAAGGCCTTGATCATGCCGGTGATGGTGCCCAATAGCCCAAGGAGGGGGGCGATGTTGCCGATGGTGGCCAGGAGCTGGAGGCGGGATGCCAGAACCCGGGTCTCCCGGGCATAGGCCTCACGGATCGCCTCCTGACGCGTGTGGGCCTCACAGCCTTTGACGGAGATTAGTTCGGAAAAGAGTCGCCCCACAGGGCTTCGGCTGGTAGTGGCCAGGGCCATGGCTTCTGGCAGTTTCTCTTCACGGGTGAGGCGCAGAAGATCCTTTTGCAGCCCACGGCTTCTTCTTCGGATCCGCCAAAAAAAGATCTGCCGCTCAAGAAACACGGCCAGCGCGACCACCGAGCAGAGCCCGATGGGGATCACAAGAACGCCACCTTTGGATAAGAATGCCAGCATGAAGACCTCACTGTAAAATGGACACAAAAAAAGCCACGAATTCAGGGCGAGATAATCTCACCTGCCTTCGTGGCTTTGTTGGTATCTGTGATGGTTTTTCTGTTCAGGTTACTGCTGGTAACTCCTCATCTTCTTGATGAGTATATAAATGTATTCATATTCATACCTTGGTGGGGGTGTCAATAGTAAAGTGCGAAGGCCCGTGCAGGGTTACCTGTTGCTTACGGCAAGGCCGATGCCTGCCCCGATGAAGGTGCCGCCAATCACTCTGTTGACCTGTTTTCCGATGGTTGCACTGGAAAAGAGGGAGACAATTTTTTGACCGCCCAGAGCGTAGACCATGAAACAGCTGAACCCGATGGACGCGCAAATACTCATGAGGATCGTGGCTTGAAGCAGGTACGAGGAGGTAGGGGTGATGAACTGTGGGAATACGGCAGTGAAAAAGAGGATGGCCTTGGGGTTCCCGGCGGTGACAATGGCGGCCTGGGTGTACATCTTCCGCAAAGACCCTGATTCGACGGTGGCATGTGACGTCTCCGGTGACAACGCCATGTTCGATGAACGAAACACGCCGATTCCCGTGTAGATAAGATAGGCCGCCCCTGCCCACTTGATCCCGTGGAAGACAGGCTCAGACGCCATTAAGATTGTGCCGAGGCCTGCGATGGAGATGGCTGCCTGGATGAGGGTGACCGTTATGTTCCCCATGGCCGATGCAACGGTTCGCCTGGCTCCGTGGTGCATGCCGTGGGTGAGGGCCAGGAGCATGCTGGGGCCGGGGATGATGGAAGCGACAAAGACGGTCATGGAAAAGATCAGGATAAAGTGAAGCGACATGGTGAAAGTCCGTTGTAGAGGTGTAAGGGAAGAAAGTCAGGTAGCCGGGGATTGGGCCGACAATGGAATTAGATATAATCGGTTTTTCAATCACGGGCCACAAAAAACAGATCAACCATGAGGGGCACGGAATGAGTGAGGGTGGCTGCGAAGGTTATGGCAGAGGGGTGCCAGGCACTTTATTGAGCCGAAGCTGAATTGCAGAGTCCTGACATGGCTCAACAGAAGCTCCTTTAACCATTTCAGCCTTCTATTCAGAAGCAGCTTCTGCGTGCAGTCGCAAGCCGAGGGCGCGGGTCACCTTGAGGATGGTGTCAAAGCTTGGGCTTCGATCACCAGAGAGTGATTTGTAAAGACTTTCGCGTGATAAATCGGCTTCTCGTGCCACTTGGGACATACCTTTGGCTCGGGCTATATCTCCTAATGCCTTGGCGATGAAAGCCGCGTCACCGTTTGCCTCTTCAAGGCACGCTTCAAGGTAGGCGGCCATCTCTTCAGGGGTGCGAAGATGGTCTGCGATGTCGTATGGGGTGGTGGCTGTTTTTGCCATAGTGCACCTTATAAATTTTGAGCCCGAGCACGGATATCACGCAAATCATTGAGCCACTCAGCGAATACATCCGTTTTGCGGATTTCAACCATGATCAATTGAAGTCTCCTGGATACACAAAGTCAATGGGTATCGATTTTCAACAAAACAATCTGAACATGTAGGGTTGGAAGATTATAAAGCAAAGGTTTCATGGTGTTACAGAAGGGTCGCAATGCAGGGGAAGGATGTCCAATAGGGGCACCCTTCCGTTATGAGGGGCAATCGGGTGGGGCAACCCGTGTGGTTGCCCCAGTGCCCTTCAATATCAGGCTCAGGCCACAGCCAGTTTGGGGTTGGGGCCGTATTCATTCTCGTCGGGTTTGCTGTCGAGGAGCATGAAGACAAGGTAGACGATGGCACCGATCAGGGGGACGAAGGTGATCAGAAGCCACCAACCGCTTTTTCCAATGTCGTGGAGCCTTCGGATGCTGACGCCGATGGCGGGAAGCAGGATGGCGAGGCTGTAGACCATGGTGAGGAGGCCCGGGGTTCCAATGATACTTTCTATGATGATGAGGCCAATACAGATCAGGAAGCTGAACAGGTTAAACATCCAGAACTCTTTCCTTCGGGCCCTTCCACTGAAAACCGCATACTTCTTTAAAACATCAATGTACCAGTTCATACCATTCTCCTTTGTCTCTATCGTGTGTTGGGTAGGATGGGGTTACAGAGAACCCATCGCGGGCCATTAAAACAGACGGACATATGTGTGAACGCTTTAATTCGGGTGGTACCGTGTTGAAATGATCGTGATTATTCAGCCCGACAAAAAAGGCCTCCGGCGGCAAGGTGTGCCCCTTGAAAGCGGGTTGCGGATGCGTTTCACCCCTCGTTCCTCGGGTCGAATCACATCCGCTTTTGACGCGAAAACCCTCAGGTAGCAATGCTTAAGATATGGCTGTCAAACGTTTCAAAGGCTTGGCCTCGGCAGATTCGCCGGATGCACAGGCTGAATCGTTACAAATGATCACGTCATAACACGGGCTTTTCCGGCGTTGATGAAATATCGTGTTTCGGTATGGAACGCTTACACATTCTTTTACTGCCATAACCATGGGTGTGGCCAGGCACTGTCGCTGAATGTTGGATGTCGGGGGGCTGTCCTGTGGCGTGAAATGGCTTTCAAGGTTGATATGCCATCTCCTTGGTGCGTCCGTGCCCTTAATCTGAGGCGCACTTTATTACAGGTAGTCATATGCTACATGACTGCATTTTTCAACTGTATTTGGACTTATAAATACCTTTTGACAAGAAGGTTAGATACAGGAGGGGACAGAGGGCGCATGGCGGTGCATGAGTGATCAGAGGCTCTAAGAAATAAGAAAGGGGAACGGGTCCGTGCGTCTGATAAAAAGATGAGCTCGTCCCGAGGGACGAGCTCATTGGCAATATAGTCAGGGTCGCCCGAAGGGTGAGAAAACCCAACAGAAAACCGTGAATTGCATGTTGTGTTTTTAACATGTCTTAATTTTTCACAGTAACGATCAGTAACAACATGCTTTTGTTTCGGCCTGGTTGCTTTCCCATGAAATATTCGGGATAGGGGCCTGGGGTGGCGGCCTCTCTTTGCTCGTAAATACGGGTGCCGGTGTCAGTAGGCCAAACCGTTTACAGGCACGTTATAATAGACATCGTTGTACCACCAGCCGCCTTTGCCAAGCCATTGGTTGATGGGCTCGCTCAAAACATTTTTGCCCTTCATGTAGACATCCATGCTTTCGAGTTTCAGGTCGTCACCAAACCAGGTGGCATCGGTTTTCTTTACCCATACCCGGGTGATGTCCGCAGCCGTGAAGGAGGCATCCGTGATGTTGAACTCGTAGCCCCACAGAAGGTTCTGGTAAAAGTCGTTTCCGGGGACATCGCATTCAAATTGAACCGTTCTGCCATCGGCAAGCTGCATGCCGAAGTAAACATAATCGTCGGTGCCTGCTTCGTATTCATCGGCCACCTTGAAGACCACGTGGAATTTGCCGATGGGGCCCTGGGCTGGCTGGACGTCAGGGGCGTCGATTTCATGGAGGAACCGGTAGAAAACACGGGCCATGCTTTTCTGGGCCTCTGCCATGGTCTCTTCGGCAACAAACTCCCAATCTGCCCATGAGCTGATGATGGTGGCAAGGCCCGCGAGGTTTTTCGCGTTGCTTGCGCTCTGGTAGGATGCGGTGGCGAGGTAGTCGGTGATATAGGGGTAATTGGTGACGCTGTCCGTATAGTAAATGTCGTTTGTCAGGAAGCCCGATTCGTTGACGACATAGTCGTACTTGACGCTTTCCACCCACTGCTCGAACTCTGTATGGGCCATCCCCTCGCCTCCGGTCTGGTTGGCGGCGTGGTGGGGTTCGTTGAGGTCGGCAAAGTAGTGCATGGCGGTTCCCAGGTCAAAGGCCGCACCGCTGTAGTCGCCGTTTTTCCACTTGTGCAGGGCCATGGCCGTGTAGAGTCGGGTCATGGACTCCGCCGTGTCCGGGATGTACCCGTTGGTGAAGTTCTGCCCCGTATCGGGGTCGTAAAAATGCTCCTGATAAAGGGCGTACCCGTCCGGGTTGAAATCGGGCCACACCGCACCCCGTTTTAAATCATACACATTGTCGGAGAGGATCTGCAGGTTGTCCAGAAAATCGGGGTCTTCACCATTTGCCAGGTCGTTTTGCAGGATGGAGACGGCTTGCTCGGCAATGAGCTTATGCGTGTCCATCTGGGTGGGACTCTCGACGGAATCCCACGCAAAAACCCAGGCTACTTGGAAAAAAGAGAGGAACAAGACCAGGCATACGATGCACATTTTCTTACTCATGTTGACTCCTTGTAGTTGTGGTTTTGTGTGTGAGAATAGCGGGTGAGGATTATTGCGATGTTTTTAGTCTGTAAAGGTTGGTGGTGGGGCGCCATTAAGCTCTGTTTGTTAAACCCAGCTCATGAAAATTGGCTGAAGTTTGGCTCCCGGAAGGGCCGTCAAAGGCAATAATAGGGCGGCGCAGCCGCCTTCGTGGTCGCAATGATTTATATGTTGAAAATTGGGGTAAAACCAAGAGGGAGTGGGCCGAGCGGCCTGGGAATAACTCAGTGTGAGTCGCAGGTGTGGGCTCGTGGTGCTTTGAGCCCCGTTAAGGTATGGCGTAAAATGAGGTTTATTTTATGTGAATAGTTTTAGAAAAATCAAATTATTTCTACCTGAATTGTAAATGTTCCGATTTATTTATCCTCAGGTGGTGAGGCGGGCGAATGATGCCAGGCAAGAACAGATTCAAAGCGACTTGCCGGTTTGGGGGTTGCCACGGGGTGGCATGGCTGGACGGTAAGGGTACCCCTACGTGGTACAGGGTCATGGTGTAGGGGCACCCCTTGTGGTTGCCCGGTGTCTCTCAGGGGCGCTTCGGTGTGCGGTTGGGTGAAATGGGTTGGATTCTGCAGCGGCGCCATGTTTCAGGGGTGCCTGGGGGCCCCCTTTTTCTTTTCTTGCCGGCCGTATACAATCCCGAGTTTTCGCATGCGGGCTCTCAAGGTGTTGTGGTTGATATTGAGCAGCTCTGCAGCCCCACCCTTGCCTTGAACCTTGCCGTCGGCAGCCTGGAGCGCATTGCGGATGGTGCGGGCAATGGCGGTGTCCAGGGCTTCCACAACGGTATCCGGGCGATCTTCAGGGGGATGCGCCACGCTATTGGGCAGAAGGCTTCCAAAGTGCAACGATTCGCCCGATGTCAAAATAAGTTCCCGCTCCACCACATTCTGCAGTTCCCTTACATTGCAGGGCCAAGGGTAGTTTTGTAGCCTGTCCATGGCCTCTTCCGTGATCTCCCATGGGGTGTGCCGCTTAAGTTCCTTTTGTTTTTCCACCACAAAGTGGTGAGCGAGGTCTGGGATATCCTGGGGGCGTTCCCGAAGGGGAGGGATGGTGATGGGAAAGACGTTGAGTCGAAACCAGAGGTCCTGGCGAAACAGGCCTTCGGAAACCATGGCCGCGAGGTTTCGGTGGGTGGCGGAGATGACCCGGACGTCTACGGGGATAGACTCGGAGCTTCCCACGCGTTCCACCTCCTGGGTTTGGAGGACCCTCAAGAGGCGTACCTGTGCCTGAAGGGGAAGCTCTCCCACCTCGTCAAGAAAGAGCGTGCCCCCGGAGGCCCGTTCAAAACGGCCCCGGTGGTCTCGTGTGGCCCCGGTGAAGGCGCCTTTTTCATGGCCGAAGAGCTCTGAGTCGATGAGGTTTTCGGCAATGGCCCCGCAATTGACCTTGATAAAGGGCCCCCCACGTCTTTTGGATGCGTTGTGGATGGCATTTGCCACCACCTCTTTTCCAACCCCGGTTTCACCCAGAATCATCACTGGGCTGTCTGTACCGGCCACGCGCCCGGTCATTTCCATCACCCTCTTCAGCCCCTTGTCTGCTCCTATAACAGTGTGACCCGTCTCTTTGCGTAGGGCTTCCTGATAGAAATGGCAATCATCCTGAAGGGTCTGTTGATACCTCATCAGGGTGAGGTGTTGCTGCCAGTTGGCCATGGCCACGGAAAAGGGATCGTGCAGCAATTCCAGCAATCGGGCGTGGCTGGCTTTGAAGGTGTGTTTCTGGTGTGAACTGAGCATGACCACGCCGAGCTCCCTGCTGTTCATGAAAAGGGTCAGCCTGAGCATGGACCTGTTCGAGTCATCGGAGTGATGTAGGCGGTTGGTAAGGCGATAAATCTCGTCGGCTTTTTCAAAGTCGTTGATGATGGTCGTTGTGCCGTCTTTTAAAAGGGCTTCGCGGAATCGGTGCCACTCATCCCGTGTGTATCTGGCTGTTCGGACGTAAGGGGGGATGGGATCGGATGAGGATATGGCCAGGATGATCCCACTGCTGGTGAACTCGTCGTAAAAGGCGACGCAGGCTTCATCAAAGGGAATACAGGTCTGGGCATAGATCCGGAAGGCGTCGATGGCCTCCTGTACGTGAAGGCTTCCGCAGATTTTAAGGGTCGCTTCTTTGAAAAAGCGATATTCATCCATATCTGTGCTCATGAGGGGTCCCGTTTGATGGTTTCTGCCAGCCGACATGCCTTCGAAGGGAGGCGTCGCGCTCTTGTGGTCCCTTCTTTATGGGGCTGTTGGGTCGTGTCTGTCAAATATAATATTTAAGTGATATTTGTCATGTCGAACTGTTATATTTGGTAGTTAAAAACGAGTCTGAGTGGATTGTTACGTGTTTTCAGTAAGATGACTTTGGCACTGTTCTTGAATTGCTTTTGAGGGTGAAAGCGTTGTTCGCAAGATAAGAAATGACTCTCAATCGAAGGAGCAGGCAGTTATGAAGCAGTTTGTTTTACGATTTGGCGCCGGATTTCTCACAGCACTTCTCTTCTCAACAACCGCCACGGCAAGCATGGTGGACAACCAGTCGAGCCTCAGCGTGGATTTTACCCGGATGCCAGCCAGGGTGGCCGCATCGGACTCCACGGACGCGGCCATCTACAACCCCGCAGGTACGGCCTGGCTGGATGAAGGCACCCACCTTGGCCTCACGGGCCAGATCGTTCCCAAAGAGTGGCAGCATTCCAAGGATGGCGAGACCTTTGAGACCACAACCACCTCCTATGTTCCCCACTTGTTCGGGGTACACCGCAAGGGCCGTCTGGGCCTCTATGCTGCCGTTGCTGCCTTTGGCGGGATGGGATCCGCAGATTATGACGACGGGTTCACCCTTGGACAGATGGGGCCCTATGACCTTACCTTCCGGGAGAAGTCCTCGTTCTCCTATATCGTGCCGGGCATCACCACCGGTCTCTCCTGGCAGGTCTCAGGCAGATTGGCGGTCTCAGGGGGCCTTCGTGTTCTTCACGCCATGATGGACGCGGAAGTGGACGGTGGCGCCCTTCTGGACGCTTCCGCCGATGCCACAGGGGTTGCCCCGATTTTCGGCCTCGCATGGAAAGCGACGGACCGCCTCGACATTGCCCTTCGCCATGAAATGAGAACCAAGCTCGAGTACGAGGTGGATACGTTGACGGGGACCCATCCGCTCATGCCGGTGGTGAACATGCTGGCGAAAGAAGGGGACACCACTCGCCTTGATTTCCCGGCTCAGACGGCCCTGGGAGTCTCATACCAACTGACGCCCAGGTGGCGGGTCGCCATGGACGGTACCGTGGCCTGGCAGAAAGAGGCGGACCGGAGTGGGGCAGAAGATGAGCTGGGCAACGGGTACTATGTCGCCTTTGGCGCAGAGTACGACCTCACCCCAAAGTGGACCTTAAGCGCGGGCTATATCACCTGTGACCCCAAAGACAACCAGGAAGAGACCCTCACCGTTAACCCGAAGCTGGAAGTACCAGGCCGTGGCCGCGGGCTTTAGGTACCGGCACAACAATGCTCTCTCCTTCAGCTTCGGGGTGAGCCCCTATTTCTATGACGACTACACCAATTCACAGGGGATCAAGATGGAAAAGGAGACCCTTAACATCGGCATGGGCGTGGAGCTGGTCCTGAAGTAGGGGGGTGGGAAAAAGCGATGCCTCCGGCGGCCCTGCCGGGGGGCAAGCTTTTGAAAAGCTTGACAAACAGGTTTTGGTTGATTGATTGGGCCGCTTGTCGGGTTTATTCCAGTGAGGGGCTCTCTCAAGATTGGCTCTGGAGTACCCACAGCACCTGCCTTTGTGGCACACATGGCATAGCGCCAAACGTCGCGCGAATGTGATCGCCCTGAGGAACGAGGGGCGAGAGCATGCGCAATCGGGTTTCGAGGTGCCCCACCTCGCCGCCGGAGGCATTTTAAAAAGTAGATTGACAGAGGTAACAATGATGTATCGGATGAAACGAATTTTGGTTTTGAGTGCTGTGTGCCTGCTGATGGGCGCGCAGGGTGTGATGGCAGAATATAACGATTCTATAAGGGTCTCTGCAGGGACTCTCTTTCTGTACGACCCCTTTGATCAGGAGTCGGGGGGAGGGGGGCAGTTGACCCTTGGGTACCCGGTAAAGCCGGGGGTCGAGTTGGAGTTCTACGGGGCTCAAAGTACTGACTTCAGTGCGGGCAATGACCTGACCGATGGAGAGGTCGCCATCTCCATTGTTACCCTGGGCGGTCGGTGCCTCTCTGCGAGAAAGGGAGACAGCGCAGGGTATGTCTCTTTTGGCATGGGGGTGATGCAGCTGGATGCTGACAACTCTCCGGAGGGAGACGACGGCACACGAAATGGCGGAGTGGCACGCCTGGGCGTGGGGTTGGACCACTGGATGACCCCTGACCTGGGCCTGAGCTGGGGGGCGGGCTTTGCCCGTGGCTTCGGTGCAACCGACGAGATCTCTTTGTTCGAGGTATCCGCCTCCCTCTTTTTTACCCTCTGAAACCCTCTGGATTAACACGGCAGATGGGGTGTCTCACCAGCATCTCTCTGCCGGTGTCAGGGGCAGGCCCACCACACACCCATAGGTCGTTTTCACCTTCTCTCCTTCACATGAAACGACCTGGTGCCTGCCCCTGATTTTTTATCTGCCCCATGGAGATGTCGCGGTGTTTGGTGGTTCGCAAATGCGCAGGCGCTTTCCCTTTTCTTCTGTTTTTCTGTCAATAAATTAGTGATATAAAAATGAGATACGATTTATTTCAATGTGGAAAAGCTTGGGTCGATTCTCTAAAATAAGGCCTCCTGAACCAGTAAAAGTACGAAGGGCACGAAGAAAAACCAAAGAATTTCTGTAACTATTCAGCTCATGAAAAACGGCCTCCGGCGGCAAGGTGTGCCACCTTGAAAGCAGGTTGCGAATGTGCTTTGCCCCTCGTTCCTCGGGTCAAATCACATCCGCCTTTCGTTGGGTATGAATCCGGAACTATGTATTAAGACCTGTTTATCAAACTTTTCAAAAGTTTGGCCCCCGGCAGGGCCGCCGGAGGCTTCTTTTAGCGGCGAAGCCGCCTTCGTGCTCTTCATGTCCTTCGTGGTAACATTGGTTTCTATGGTTTGTAAGGGGGCTACATAAGGGACGCACGTTATGAAAATACACCACTTACGCAACGCAACATTCGTTATCGAGTCCGGGGCACACCATCTGTTGATTGATCCCATGCTCAGTGACAAAGGCGCATTGCCTCCTTTTGCCCGGTACCGGCACAAACCCAGACGCAATCCCAGGGTTCCCCTGCCGGGAAACGCACCGCACGTCCTGGGCAACGTCACGACGTGCCTTATCACACACAGCCAGAAATTCGGGATCAAAGGGCTCCAGCACACAGACCACCTTGATGATGCCGGAGCGTCCTTTTTACGAGAGAATCGTATTCCGGTTGTGTGCCGGAGGCAGGATGAGGCGTTTTTAAAAAAAGAGGGGATTTATGTCGAAATGCCTCTGGATTACTGGCAGCCCAAAGGCTTTCGGGGTGGGGCGATTACAGCGGTTCCGGCACAGCACGGCCATGGATGGGTACACCATGTCATGGCAAACGGGGCCGGGTACTACCTTGAGCTTCCCGGGGAACCTTCGATCTACATTGCAGGAGACACCGTCTTTACAAAAGAGGTGGAGCGGGCCCTTAAGGAGCTGAAACCGGATATTGCCGTGGTGGCCGCCGGAGGTGCCAGCCTGGACGTGGGCGGCCCCATTTTGATGACATTGGACGAGATCCTCGCCTTTGTCCAAGCCGCCCCGGGAAAAGTTGTTGCCAACCACCTGGAGGCCCTCAACCATTGCCCCACCACCCGCGGCCAATTAAAAGAAACTTTGGTAACAAGCGGCCTGATGCCCAAGACATTTGTTCCGGACGATGGGGAGACGGTGGCGTTCGTTTGAGCTGCCCAGTTTGTGCCTCCGGCGGCCCTGCCGGGGGCCAAACTTTTGAAAAGTTTGATAAACAGGTTTTGGTTGTTTGTTCGGGCCGCTTGCCGGTTTTATTGCAGTGGGAGTCACTCTCAATGTTTGATCTGGAGTACCCACAGCATCTGCCCTTGTGGCACATATCGCGCGAATGCGGAAGCGAGGCTCGTCGTATAATGATAACCCTGGCGCATTCGCCATCGGGTTTCGAGGTGCCCCCACCTCGCCGCCGAAGTTATTCCGGTCAAAGCCAACCGTCGATTTGAATTTTAGCCGGTGTCACCTTGCAAATATGGATCCCCGGTCACTTGATTCGTCAACACGACCATGAAACGTACCATAACGGTTCACCAAAAGTTTCAGGCCTCCCGGACAGCCGGGGAAGACGAACCCCATGAAATACTGTGATTCACAAGCGAAGCCCGTCAGTGAATGTGAAGAGCCCGAGGAACGAGGGCTCAGAGCATTCACAATCAGCTTTCAAGGTGGCTCACCTTGCCGCCGGAGGCATCGCTTTTTGTCTGTTTTCTTTTAACCCCTGTCCCTACACGACCTCTATTCCTGCATTTCTGAAAACAGCCCTGCAGGCCTCCTCCTTCTCCCGTGATATCCAGTGTGTCATCTTTTCGATATCGCTGTATGGGTTCTCAACGCCCACCTTTCTGTTTTTCTCGTGCCAGAGGGGGTTGTAGCTCAGCAGGGCTGCCTTTTTGACGTCATGTTTACGATAAAAGTCCGCGATGGCTGAGATGTTGTGTTCTGTGTCTGTGATGTCAGGGACCAGGGGGGTGCGCGGCATGATGTCAACGCTCCCCTTGCGGTATTCGTTATGGAGCATGATGAAATTTTTGAGAATCAGGTCATTGGAGACCCCGCAGAACGTTTTGTGCTCTTTTGGG
Source organism: Desulfolunaceae bacterium (assembly GCA_942491485.1). Taxonomy (GTDB): domain Bacteria; phylum Desulfobacterota; class Desulfobacteria; order Desulfobacterales; family Desulfolunaceae; genus Desulfoluna. The sequence continues at coordinate 562,179 of CALOAX010000004.1, forward strand.
TCCATGAGTTTTATATCAAAGTAGATCATGTCCACATGGGGGTAGATGAGGTTCATGAAAGACTCGGAATCAAAAAACCCGCATGTCTCCATGAGAATACGGACGCCCTTTTTCTTCAGTTCCTTCATCAGCGTTGATGCAAACGGGGTATCAAGGGTCGGTTCTCCCCCGGAGAGTGTCACGCCGCCGCCTGATGTGTCGAAAAACGGTTTGTCTTTTGTCGCCTTGTCCACGATCTGATCAATCGTCATGGGATTGCCCACCCGACTCATGGCTCCGGAGGGGCAGGCACCGACGCACTCAAAACAGAGGGTGCAGCGGTCGCGGTCCACAAAGCAGGGGGTGTCCCGGGACAAAGCGTCAACGGCGCACGCGTCTATGCAGCTGTTGCACCCGACGCACCCGGTTGCGTCAAAGGATAGCTCAACGCCCCTTTTTTTGCTTTCCGGGTTGTGGCACCAGACGCAATTTAAGGGGCAGCCCTTGAAAAACACGACTGTTCTTATCCCCGGTCCGTCATCAAGGGAGTTGCCCTTTATCTCCAGTATCAGTGGGCTGCTTTTCATATCCCGAACTCAGCCCTGTTTATGATCTCAAGCTGCATATCCCTTGAAAGGTGGATAAAGTAGGCGTTGTATCCGGAGATCCGGACAAGCAGGTTTTTATAATTGTCCGGATTCACCATGGCATCTTTCAGGATGGCAGACTTGACGATATTGAACTGCATCTGCATCCCGCCCTGTTCGAAGTATGTCTTCACGTAGGAAAACATCGTATCCACCGTTTTTTCGTGGGAGTCCTGCTCGGCGGGGACGAGCCTTACGTTAAAGGCGATGTTGTTGTCCATGTAATGCGGGTTCATCTTTGCGACGTCCCGAATGTTGTCAAGAAAGTTCTTGGAGGCAGATGGGTGCGGCGTAAGGCCCGGGGTGAAGGGGTCGTAGGCAACCCTGCCGGATGGGATCGCCCCTGAGAGAGCGCCGTATGCGCTGTGCTGGGCCACAGACCAGAACCCCACGGTATAGTCGCCGCCACGGAAATTTTTGGTGGATTTGTAGCATTTGTGAATCAGGGATGCCACGCGGTTGGCCATCTCGACCGCTTCATCGCTCCCGGATCCGAACCGGGGGACCTTGTTCATCACCATTGTGTGGAGCGCGGCATCGTTTTCAAAGTTGGAATCAACCGCTCTTTTCAGCTCCTTCATGGTGATTTTCTTTTCTTCAAACACAAGTTTTTTGATCACCATCATGGAGTCGACCACATCCGAGAGACCGATGTTGAATGTGCCGGAGGTATTGTAGATTGCGCCGCCGTTGGTCACGTCCTTGCCGCTTTCAATGGTTCCCTGGATGGCGGCGCTGAGGTAAGGCGTGGGCCTTAAGTAGGCGTAGGCTTCTGCAGCCATGTTGTTGAACAGGACTGTCTGATCGATGATGAATTTCGTTTGTGCGGCAAAGGCGTCATAAAATTCATCAAAGGACGTGAAGTCGTTGTTTTCGATTATTCCTGTTTCCGGGCCGAGATGCCAGTTCATAAGGGGGTGATAGCCATTGTTCAGGGCCATCTCGAGACCCGCCACCATGTTGATGGATGTTGCCCCCGCGTGGTTTCCCTGTTTTCCTGAGATGGTTATCTCAACACATCCTGTGGCCGCCCAGTCCCGTATGTCTTCAATTTTATCGGCGTTTTGGCTGAGCGCCTCCATCACCGCGTCATCGCCGTGCATGGAAGGGGTCGCAACGGTGATGAAATTGACCTCGCAGAGACGCTTGAGGTAGGTGTCGCTGTTGACCCCGACCTTGAATCTTGCGTTCATGTTCGGGTCTCTCATGGTGAGCATTTCCGTGACCTTGAGAAGGATGTACGTCATGTCGTTGACCGCATCCTTTCCGTCAGGTGTTACCCCGCCTACGGTAATGGCCGTCTCGGCATGGCTGCCGCTGAACAGGTAGTTCGCCACATCGGGCACCAGGTTCTGATGCTCGGCATTCCTGATAAAGTAGAAACAGAAGAGCTCAATGACATGTTCTGTGAATGCCTGCTTTTCCGAGCTTGTGGACAGCTTTTCCATCCCCTTTTCAAAGAACGGCTGGAACAGCTGATCAAGCCGCCCCGGTGAGAGGGAGATGTTGTTGTTTTCCATCACAAGGCCCACCCAGAAAATCCAGAAGGCGTTGACCGCCTCATCGATATCCCGGGCAGGGTGCGCAGGCACCCTGAGGCAAATTTTATGGAGTGTCTTCAGCTCCTCTCTGCGTCTTGGATCTTCTTCACTTTCCGCGAGGTTCAGCGCTTCTCCGGCGAGGTTACCCGCGTAGGTGTTAAGTGCCTCCAGGCAGATGATCATGGACTGCAGGGTATTCAGCTGATCGGTTTCACTCTCACTAAGAGTGTCCATCTGCCTGCGTATCCGCTCCATGATGCTGTGGGTCCCTTCATTGACGATCATGGGGAGGTCAGGAATGATATGGGACATGGACACGGTCTTGAAGTTGAATGAGGCCACGGCGCGTTCGTCAATCTTCTGGCAGAGGGGGTACTCGAATTTTGAGCGGACCCACTCCCTGGTAATTCTCTTTGCCCAGAAGGGGTATATGTCGTGGAGCTCCTCGACGGTCTTTTTTGAAATGGTGCAGGGGTTAAGGAAGCGTTTGTCGATGGATCCGAGCTCTCCCCATATCATGGTACCGGTGGTGTCCGGGTAGATCATGACGGCAACATCTTCCGGAGCGCAGGTCCCTGCGATGAGGCTCTCCGGGCGGATAACCGCCTTTTTGTTTTCCATGAAATAGTTGTAGGCATGCGCCTGGCGCAATTCCGGAAACCAGGGGTTCCCCTCGTTGTCGACCTCAAAGCCGTTTTCCCTGTACCAGCGTGTAAGAAGTCGCGGTCTCTCCGAGGAGATTTCAGGTTTGGTGCTCAAGTGCTCATCAAGCAGTCTTTTGATGCGCGGAAAATCATCAACACTGTATTCGGAAAGGTAGGGGTCATCGAGGTATCTCACACCGGCATCCTGTTCAGCCGTGGCCTTCATCCTGTATTCCGACCTGCGCTTGATCTCTTCGGACAGGCCGGTATCCTCCGTTCCGTACTCTTCTTTCCTGGTTTTCATCTCCTCCCGCCTGATCTTGTCGAGCATTTTCTGGTGCTTCTTACCCATGATAAGCGAAATGAAGAAGTTGAAGGCCTGAAGGTAGGCCATGTTTCCTTCCAGGATAATTTTGTTTTTCAAAACCAGGTTGAGCATCTCGTTGGGAGTGATCTTGACGATCTCTTTTAACACATCGTCATTGATAAACCGCATCACGGCATCAGCATTGCCCGGGATTGTTTTGACGACCCTTACGCGGCCATCGTGAAACACGATGGCTTGTTCCACCGTTCCGGTTTCTGTCTTCAGGCCGATCGTGAAATTGGTCCATCCGTCCGTGCTTTTAAGATACTCCCGGAGCGAAGGCCTCAGGTTAAATTGAGCTGCCATCATCCGCAAAGCAAGGCTCGCCAGAATGTTCATGTGGTTTCTTTTGCTCATTTTAAATGCCTTTTCCTGAATCAATTGTAAGGGGCTGCGCAAAACTAAAATTTACAAAAAAGCAATGCCTCCGGCAGGCAGGTGGGGGCACCTGCAAACCCTATGGCGAATGCGTGGAGGCTGTCGTGAATTCCTGCGTTGTCAGGGCATTCGCGTGAGGGGTAATATAAGACAACCCGTTTCGAGAAGAGACCTTCTTTATTCTTCAAAAAACAGGCCGAATGGATCTTTGGAGCGGGGTTGGCTTTAGCCGGAGTTATTCCGGCTAAAGCCAACCATCAAAATGAATGTCGAGAAGTGACGATTTGCACACATGGCTCCCCGGTCATTCGCCATGCAAAGAGTGCCGGGTTTACAACGCTCAAGTCACCTCTGCACTTTCAGGTTGCTCTGACAGCCGGGGAAGACGATACCTATGAAATACCGTGATTCACGGGCGCAGCCCGTCAGCGAATGTGAAGAGCCCGAGGAACGAGGGGTCAGAGCATTCGCAATCCGCTTTCAAGGTGGCACACCTTGCCGCCGGAGGCACAAGCTAAATATTTTTGGGCTTTTATTGTTTTCCTGTCCCCAAAAAGCGCTCCATGAGGTCACTGGCCATCCGCTTGATGAGTGCCTCCGGATCGTCCACCACCTCCTGCCATATCTTTCTGTTCTGCAGGATCACTGTGCCGTGGACATGGCTCCAAAGCTGAAGGGAGAGGTAGGAGGCGTCCTCTTTCGGAAAGCGTCCGGTGGCAACGGCAACCTCTTCGATTGCTGATTTGGCCCGTCCCAACAGGGTCAGCGCCGACTGCTTGGCCTCATAGGCAAGGGGTTCCAGTTTTGTTCCCATGTAGTCGGTGTACCTTGGGGTGTTGCTGTCCAGCATGATTTCATAATAGCCGGGGTTGCCGATTCCAAAATCAAGGTAGGCGACAAGGAGTTTTCCGAGCCTTTCAACCGGGTCGGCATACGCATTGTAGACCTTTACGATATAGTCATTGTAAAGCGTAAAGCCCTTAATCTGGATGCTGAGATAGAGCTCATCCTGGTTGGAGTAGTAGTTGTATATATTGGCAGCGGTCATGCCCAGCCGGGAGGCAATTTTCCTCATGCTCAGGTTGTCAAATCCCTGCTCGTAAATAATGATGGTGGCCGTATCAAGAATCCGATCTTTAATCTCTTCGATCTCTTCAGCGCTGCGCACAGCTTTGGGCATCTGAGTCTCCTGTAAAAAAGGGGGGCTATTATTTTAAGGTCCCATGCAGACCTGTCGTTTTCTAATTTAAAAAAGAGAACAGTTGAGCAATGAACGTGTGTTAAGTTAACAGCCGTTCAATTAATAAGTCAATAGAAAACAGAAGGCTGGATACGTGGTGCTGGCATCTTGGCTTTTGTGCTTACAGCAGTGCTTTGTTGTACGTGTTGAGGTGGTGCGGAAGGGGAATAAAAGGGGGGAGAAGATCGTGAAGTAACCATTCAGCTTCTGCCTCCGGCGGCCCTGCCGGGGGTTAAATGTTTAAAAAGTTCAACAAACGGGTGTTAAAAATAATCGTTGAACGAATTCCGCATTTAAATGCTGGTGTGATTTGCCCCCCGTTCATCGGGGCAAATCACATCAGCTACCAGCTTTTAAGGTGGCTCACTTTGTCGGCCAAAGTCAAGCAGGTCTCGGATGCCTTCATGGCCCTGTTAACAGGTATAAATCTCGGGCTACACGAAGGAGCTTTACGTGTCTCGCACGTTGTTCACGGGCGCAGCCCGTCAGCGAATGTGATCGACCTGAGGAGCGAAGGTCGGGAGCATTCGTGAACCTTGTATCAATCGTCCAATGGCGGTGGGATCAAGACGAAATTGCCGACATGCTTCTTCTCTAAGAACTCGCGCTGTGCATCTGCAATCTGTTCGAGGGGAAGTGATTTTGCCACAAGGGGCTTTATCTCGCCGCGTTCGATGTAAGAGACAAGGTTCGGGAAAACCGGCTCGTCCCATGCCGTGCAGCCGATCAGGGTCAAATCCTTCAGATAGAAGGTGCGCATGTCGAGTTCCACAAGTGGCCCTCCGATGGCCCCGGAGGAGGCGTACCTTCCACCCCGCTTCAGCGCCTTGAGCATGCCTCCGAAGGCTGGCCCTGCAACGTTGTCGATCACGATATCCACGGAGTTTTCCCCGAGACAGGCAACGACATCGTCATTGCGATCGATGACACGGTCTGCTCCCAGGGCGCGAACCAGGTCCATCTTTGCCTTGGAGGCAATTGCCGTTACGGTGGCGCCCCGCCGCTTGGCCAGCTGCACGACGGCTGAGCCGACGCCGCCGGAGGCCCCTGCAACCAGAACATGCTCGCCTTCACGTACCTTTCCGCGGTGCACCATGTTTTCGGCTGTTCCGTAGGCACAAGGGATCGTGCCAAGTTCGGCATCGCTCCAATCGCAGTTCACAGCAAACATTTCGTCTGCAGGCACTTTTACAAACTGGGCGAAGGCACCGTCGAAGTCAGAGGCCATCCAGATGTTCTCCATGGACTCAAAACCGGATTTTCGCATGCATGCTCGCACGAGAACGCGGGAACCGATGGTGCGTTCATCCCCACCGGGGGCAACGGCAACAACACGGCCACAGCAGTCCGTTCCCTGGATGAAGGGAAACGGTGTTGTCTCGTTCCATCCGCCGTCTGCTTTGTCGGATGCTTCGTCCTCCTCGGCCGATGCCGCATCCTCTGTCCCTGTTGTAACCGATGAGGAGTACCAGCCGATCCGTGTGTTGATTTCCGTGTTGTTGACCCCGGCGGCGAGGACTTGCAGCAGAACGTCGCCCGCTTCAAGTTCGGGAAGGCGTACCTCGCGACACTGGAGTTTGTCGTACCCTCCGTTGCCGGCGGTGACAACGGCCTTCATGGTTTTCTGGCCATCTGCCGGATCAAACCGATCCTGTTTAGGATCCGTATCCCATGTCATTGTCATTCCGAACCTTCCTTTTTGTTATTGAAGCATGGCCGGCGCGGTTATTTCGTTTACTGAATATGATGGTGTGCGCCCGGCATGGCGTGATCTTATTGAGGTGACCCGTAAGTTGTGTCGGCAAGTCCCCTGTACGTGAACCCTTTTGACCTTACGACCGTTTAGCATACGTGATAGTCCAAAACAAGGGTGGGGCTGTGGGGTGTTGTCTGGGAAGATGGCGTAATGTTTACCATGAAAGACATGAAGCGGCTGCGCCGGCAAACAGGGGGGGATGAATGGTACACACGGGTACACAAAAGGGGGGCATTGCGTTGTGTGTGGCTCTTTTGTCTGTTCGGCCTTGCCGGTACTATGGGGCATGAATCCATGATAAAGATGGATAGGCCCCACCCCCCTTTCGACTAATCTTCGCATGCCTCGGCAACAGCATCTTTCGCTTTTTTTACGCGCCGCTCTACAGCTGCCATTTCAACGACAGTGGTTTTTCCTAATGCGTAATAGACCCTTGCGGACTCCTGCATCTCTTCATAATGAGCCCTGGCGTAATCACAGTCATTATCAAAGTCTGAGCGCTTTGTGTTGGTTGCGCATGCGGCAAACGAAAAAATAAGAATGGTCAGTGGCAATAATTTGAAAATTCGATCGACGTTCATTTGTCTTCGTTCCCGGGGCTTATGTGGGTATGCCGAGCCTTTATCGGTGCAGGCTCTGACGGTAAGTGACCTTATGTTTTTTTACCTTGCACAAAGGTTTGCGTACGAAGCGCTTTCCTTAGGGGCAGAGCACGTCCCCATGAAGAGCATGGCACTGGCAGGGGCAACCCGTGTGGTTGCCCGGGTGGATGACGGGAAAGGTCGGGGGAGTGAGTCTGTCGCATGGCAAGACCACCTGACCCGTCTCCGGAGTGCTACCGCTGAAATGCCTTGATACGCTCTGCAATGTTGGCTTTGAGGTTCATGAAAAAGAGCGAATAGTCGAAGGCGTGGTACACCCCTTCAGGGAAGTGCCCGCCTTTTACCGTTATCAGCTCCGCGTTTTCTGGCTGGACAACCAGCCCCCCGTCCACGATCTGAGCCGACGTGAAGTGCGGGTAGGCTGTGGGGTTGGCATCCGCATCGAAGAAGACCGACCCGAGATTCTTTTCGGCAGCGACAAAGGCCCCACCCATGGACCAGGAGAGGGGGTTTACGGCCAGGGCATCGGGCTTCATGGTGGGGGCCACAGACTGCCTGCCGTTTTTCATTGTATTGTACGAAATGACGCAGCCCGTCTGGTCCGGGCGTTCACACATGCGCACGTTCGGGTTGGCTTTCAGGTCAGCAGGGGTTAATGACCAGCCGATCAGGAGCGCGGCGATGAGTTGTTTCTCTGCACCGGTGGTCCCCCAATGCTCGAGCATAAGGTCTGTGAGGATCATAGACCCCTGGCTGTGGGCTGCCAGAAAAAAAGGGCGACCTTTGTTTTCATGTTTCAGGTAATGGGAAAGGGCGCGCCAGACATCGCTGTGCACCATCTCCTGCAAGGGGGCGGCGTCCGCCTCACTCAGGCCCAGTCCGGCGATGTTCATTTGGCGGTACATGGGCGCGTAGATGTTTGCCTGCCCCTCAAAGACCACAGCCTGTGTGTCGATGGTGCTTTGGGCTGCGGCACGCATGTCCGGCCTGGCAGGATCGAGGACCCAGTCCGTATCGTTGAACAGGACCGTCGGGTAGACAAAAAAGACATCAACAGGAGCCGTAGGGGCGTTGGGTTTTGCAAGCCAGGCATCGGGCTGTGTATAGTCCGGGGCATCGGGGAACGTGCTTGGGTTAAGTGGGGGCATGGCGATACAGGGAGGCAAGAGAGCCATGCTGAAAAATGTTATCAGCGATAAAAAGAACAGCAGCGTGCGACGTGTCATGGGTTCTCCTGAAGTATTGTAGACATTGGATGGTCATTGACCACGCTGGCCAGCCTTAGTATTCAGCTGCCAAAAAGCTGCCTCCGGCGGCAAGGGTGGCGAAGCCACATTAGGCAAAATACGTTGAACGCAGGTTGCGGATGCGCTTTGTCCCCCGTTCCTCGGGTCAAACCATACCCGCCTTCGATTTGAGTGCAGCCAATGCCCCTTTTACAAATCTGTTTGCCAAACCCAGCCCATAGAATTAGCAAAAGTTTAGCCCCGGCAGGGCCGCCGGAGGCAAGCGCTCCCCCCACATCCCCTTGGGGTTGTACCATTATGTCGGTGGTGCTTTATGAGCAGGTTCTCATGACTTATTAAAACATCAGGGAGCATTCCCACAACAGATTTGTGCCTTTAAGTTGCTGGAAATCCATTTCAGGGTCAAAGCAGAGCTTTACAAATACATCTGAGCTTGTTACCTCATCATTACCTCCCCCCCCCACACTTAACCCGGATATTTCACGAGTTGAGTGCCCCCATAGTCAAGGCATCAGAGCTGCAGATGTAGTGGTTTACCTCAATGCTCTGATAACGCGGAAGATGGTTGCACTCGGCTTGCCCGAAGGGTGAGAAAAGCAAGCAGGAAACCGTGAATTATATTTTGAGTTTTTGAAATATCTTAATTTGTCACAGTAATAATCTGTAATAACATGTCGTTGCTTTGATCTAATTGTTTTCTCATGGAATATCCGGGATAACCATCAATCCCGTTTGTAAGAAAGTCCGACAAGGGATCCTGATTCCAGGCGACCTGAGCCCTCAGCCAGCACGTTGCGCTCATCGCCACAACCGCTCAGTGGAGACTACGCAGATGTCCGGAGATACCGTTTTTTACATCATGTTTGGCCTTGTTGCCGCAGCCGCCGTCACCTTTATCACGGTCTTTATTCTCAGAAAATTGAAAGGCTCTTTGAAGATTGTCATGCCAAGGACATCGTTTGCCTCCGGAGGGGACATGGAGGGGCAAATTCTTGTGAAAATAAACAAGGAAACCCTTGGTAATTTTCTTTCCGTGGCCCTGGTGGCAGACGAAGTGACGACGAGGTATGAAGACGGCGAACGGGAAACCGATACCCGGGAAGTCTACCGTGATGAGTACCAGCTTGAAGGAAACAGAACCTACCCGCCCGGCCATGAGGCTGCCCTTGATTTCAAGCTCACCATTCCTGCCATGAACAACAGGGAAACCGCCCTTGGCAAGGCCATTGAGACATTGGCGCACAGTTTTGGAAGCCGTAAGTCACGTGTGGAGTGGACCGTGGAATCCCGACTGGATGCCCAGGGGGTCGATCTTGTGACAAAAAAGACCGTCTCTGTCCGGTAAGTTGCAAGGGCATCTATTTTGACGTCGAAGACCCTTGCCCGGACGGACTCGTTGACGTTCCGGGCGGGGCTTCGAAGGCATGGCTGCAGGCTTTTGACCTAACGAAAACCGTGTGTTATTTAGCAGGAGAAATCAGGATATAATTGAATTAAAGGAACTACGATGCCTGCTGCTTTGAGATTGCTTTTTTGTCTGTTCATCATTCCTGTCGTCTTTGCAACGGGTTGCACCAAGGTGAACCTTGTCTCTTTTCCTTCTGCTCCTCCCGCCTCCCAACTCCCCGCAAAGAGTGAGTATACCCTTTACGTCGATTCGGTCCAGGTCCATGGCGATGTAAACGCGGACCAGGATGCAGTGAAAACCCTTTTCAGCAAATACCTGGATCGCGCACGCTACTTCAACAACGTCCTCGCTAACGGGGCGCTGGAGACAGCTCCTGACGATAAATACCTCGTCGTCCGATCGAACATCACGCCAAAGGAAGCACACGAATTCAACTGGTGGGCTGCCTGGCCGGCCATCTACCCCATGCCCTTTTACTGGCCGTGGCAGCCGAAAAAAGGCGACGTGTCCGTTTCCATGGATTGCAGTGTGTACACCCCAGCCGGTGATCTGGTTGCAGAGTATGACGCATACGAAACCCAGCCGTATTCCGTCACCTTTTATGGCTTTTTCAACAACGGGGATGCGGAAGCCAATCTTGGGGCCTGTTACAGCTCGGTCTTTGAGAAGATGACCGATGAGCTGACCTCGGATAAACGAATCCTGGCACTGACCCGGGTGTCCCCGATGAAAACCGGGGGCTCCCCCCAGCCTAAGGTCCGAGTTGCCGAACAACCCGCAATACTTGCCGGAAATTTCGGGAACTACCATGCCCTCGTCATTGGCATTGATACCTACCCCGGCTTGACGAACCTCAAAACCGCCGTGAACGATGCCCGGTCCGTCTCCGATATCCTCAAACAAAAGTATGGGTTTGAGGTGACGCTCCTGACAAACCCGGGACGAGCCGATATCATCGCCTCTCTCAGCCGTTTAAGAAAAACACTCACGCCCCGGGACAACCTTCTGATTTATTATGCCGGCCATGGCTGGCTGGACAAACGGGCCGATGAAGGGTACTGGCTCCCCTCGGATGCCAAGGCCGGCGATGAGTCCAATTGGATCTCCAACTCCACCATCACCTCAGCCATCCGCGCCAACGAGGCCAAGCATGTGCTCATCGTTGCCGACAGCTGCTACTCCGGCAAGCTCACCCGTGCCATTCATATCAACCGCAAAACCCAGGGGTACATCCAACGCCTGAGTGAGAAAAAGGCCCGCATCGTCATGTCATCCGGAGGGCTGGAGCCCGTGGAAGATGAGGGAAAGCAGGGGCACTCCGTTTTTGCTGGGGCATTTATCGATATGCTTGAAAGGAACAACGCTGTGATCGAGGGCACGGAAGCCTTTGCACAAGTCAGGCACTCGGTGATGTTAAACGCGGACCAGACCCCCGAGTATGGTGATGTCCGAAAGGCAGGGCATGAAGGTGGGGATTTTCTCTTTGTGAGGCACAAATAGGGGGACCTGTTCTGCCATCCCGAATAGTTCATGAGAAAATGATCTGATGTAATAAAGCAATCGTGATCCCAGTCGCTCTTGCCGTTCAGCCCGGCTGGGGCTGAACGGCAAGAGCGGGTCTTTAGGGCTCACGCAAACAAAAACGAACACTCATCATGAACATGCCGCTGTGATTTGACCCGAGGAGCGAGGGTTAAGGCGCTGCGGCAACGTGCTTTCAAGGTGGCTCACCATGCCGCCGGAGGCATCGCTTTTTTCCCGCGTCGAGCCACCCACCACGCCTTTTCTGATCAATAAAACAGGGCGAGCATGCTCATCAAAATCACAACAAAAAGCACCATAAACCCACTGCCCACCCGGATGTAGTCCGTGGTCTTGTAGCCACCTGGCTGCATGATCAGGGCGTTGACCTGGTGTGTCGGCAGGATAAAGGTATTGATGGAGGCCACGGCAACAACCATGCCTGCGACTTTGGGGTCAGCGCCCACTTGATAGGCGATATTCATGGCCAGGGGGACAAGCAGGACCGTGGTGCCGACATTTGAGACAAACATGGCAAAAAAGGAGGTCAGCAGGGTCAGGACGAGGTAGAGGAGCATGGGGGTGATGCTGTCAAACTGCTGCATGACCGAGTTTGCCAGGAAATCTGCGGCCCCGGTTTTTTCAAAGGCAGCACCCAACGGGATGAGGCCGGCAACCAGGAAGATGGTCTTCCATTCAACGGCTTGGTAGACGTCGTCTATATGCATGACGTTGCTGATGACAATCACCATCAGCGACACCAGTCCGGCTACGGACAGTGAGAGGTTTGTGCCCAGGGCAAGGACCAGGAAGGTGGCGAGGGCAAGGAGTGCCATGCCGGCTTTGTCTTCCCTGATCACTTCACCGCGCAGTTTTTCCGTGTAGATAACATCGGTTTTTTCATGGAGGGTGCGGAGGCTCTCCCATTTGCCCTGGAGCAGAATGGCATCACCGGGCTTCAGGACAAGGTCGACGAGCTCTTTGATATAAATCTTGTTTCCACGCATGATGCCCAGCGGGTTGATGGCGTAGAGAGACCTGAATTCAAGCTCTTTCATTGTGTGGCCGTTGAGGGACGAACGGGTGGAGACAATGGCTTCAGCCACTCCAAATTGCTCCGACGCCGACTCCTTGGCAAAGGCCTTGAAACTCTCCCTTGGCTGCCAGCCAAGGTCTTTGGCGATGCACATCAGGGCATCCTTACGACAGGCAAGAAGAACAGAATCACCAGGTTTTATGAGGGTTTTGCTTGACGGTGCCAGGGTTTTGTTTTGATCGTTTCCACTTGCCACTCCAACGGCTGTCGCCTTGTATTTGGAGCGTAAATCGAGTTGCCCCAAGGTCTGTTCAGGTGAATCGTCCGGCACAACACACTCGTACCCTTTGCCAATCTCTTTCCCGTACACGTCGCGAAGCTTTGCACTGATGGCGCCGTTTTCTTCGGGCCCTTCAAGTGACGGAAGCAGCCGGCAACCGATGATCAGGAAATAGGCAAGGCCCCCAAGTACCATTGCAATTCCAATGGGGGTGGTCGAAAAAATGCCCAAGGGGACAAATCCATCACCAGATGTGATGTTCCCAGACCACCACTTTGCCATCACATCGTTTAGAATAATCAGCGGCGTCGAGCCGACCAGGGAGAGGTTCCCGCCCATATTAGCGCAAAATCCGAGGGGCATGATAATTCTCGATGCGGGGATGCGGCTTAACCGGCTGACCTTAAGGGCAGCAGGAAGCATCAGTGCTACAGCCCCTACATTGGACATGATGGCAGAGGGAAACGCAACGGTGACACTCAGCAGGCTCACCACCCTTGATTCACTGGTCCCGGCAATCGACATGATTTTCTGGGCGATCTTGCCCACCACGCCGGTTTTTTCCAGGGATGCTCCGAGGACCATGACGCATATGAGGACGACAACGGCATTGGAGCCAAGCCCGGCAATGGAGTCCTGAACGGAGAGGAGACCGGTCAGCGGAAGCACTGTCATGACCAGGAGCCCGACAACATCTACGCGCAGAAGGTTAAATACCAGAAGGACAACGACCATGCCGAGAACAGAGAAGGCCATGATCATTTCGTTTGTGAGCACAAGGGGATCCATAGCTGCCTTTTTTATGTTTTGGTTCGAAGTGAGTTACTGGCCCGGGTATTTTATGAGAAAACGACAGATTTGAAAAAATGAGATGTGATTACAGTGTGTTGATGGGTCTATGCGCAAAGCGTAATTCACGGTTTTCAGTTGGGTTTTCTCCTCTTTCGGGCAAGCAGGGATAGTACGTTATTGCTCTAAAAGAGTGGGTGCTAGGATAATACGATGTGACTAGTTTGGCAAGCCCCTGGCTTAGAATTGGGGGAAGAGCATTGTTCGGTTCTGGCCCTTTAACCGGGATATTTCACGAGTTGAGTGCACTCGGCTCGCCCAAAGGGTGAGAAAAACAAAGAGGAAACCGTGAATTACATGTTGTTGCTTTGATCTAATGGTTTTCCCATGAAATATTCGGGTTAAGGTGGGCATCGGTTGTGGTGCAACCAGAATTCATATATGAAGAAAGCCATCTCGGATCATGCCATTTTTGAACTTAAAACGTCGGATATATAATTGTGAATACACCCCATCGAAATAAAAAAAAACACGGCAAGCATACTCCCAAAGGCCTGCATCCGAGGAACCTGCACAGGCAAGGGTATGATTTTCCGTCCCTCGTCACGTGTTGCCCGTCACTGGCTCCTTACGTAAAACCAAACGCCCACGGCACCCTCTCCATCGACTTCGCTGACCCACTGGCCGTTAAAGCGCTGAATGGCGCGCTGCTAAGCCGATACTACGACATAGCCCATTGGGATATCCCGGAAGGGGCTCTCTGCCCACCCATCCCGGGGAGGGTCGATTACATTCATTACGTCGCTGAACTGCTTGGGATCGGCGAACCTTCCATGAATCAGGCTGACTCTCAGCCCAACATCACCCTGCTCGATATCGGAACGGGTGCAAATGGCATCTACCCGATCCTGGCCTGCCAGATATACGGCTGGCACTGTGTGGGCAGTGATATCAATGCCCAATCCCTTGAGAACGTGGCCTCGATTCTCGCCAGGAATCCCAAACTGAAAGAGCGCTTTACACTGCGTACCCAACACGACAAACATCAGATGTTTGACGGGGTTATTCAGGAAGGGGAGTTCTTTGATGTCACCGTATGCAACCCACCCTTCCATGCGTCCCCGGAAGAAGCACTCAAAGGCAGCATGCGGAAACTCGGCAATCTTGCCCGCAATCGCGGTGAGCAGCAACCCACCCGGAAATCGGCTTCCACCTCTCCCTCTTTGAATTTTGGCGGTACAGAATCAGAACTGTGGTGCAAGGGCGGCGAACGGTTGTTTCTTAAAAAAATGATCAAAGAGAGCGCCGGGTTTTCAACTCAATGCCGCTGGTTTACCAGCCTGGTCTCAAAGAGTGACAATGTAACGCCTTCAAAAAAACTGATTCGCAAACTTGGTGCAACGGATGTTCGGGAAATAGAGATGGCACAGGGAAACAAAATCACCCGGATATTGGCCTGGACGTTTATCTGACTTTTGCGCATTGGCAAGCCGCAAGGGGCAAAGAAGAAAATAGTGCAGCGACTCAACGATGCCTCCGGCGGGCAGGTGATAAATCCCCTGCACCGCAGGTTCGCGAATGCTCCAACCCTCGTTCCTCAGGCTGTCACATTCGCTGACTTAAGCCGAATAGTTACAAAATATAGAAAAAGAGCCCCTGGCGGCAAGGTGAGCCACCTTGAAAGCGGGTCCCCCTTCTCTGTTGCCTCTTTGCTTGTATGTGCCATATTCTTTGATGGTTAACGTTTGCTCTGCTTGACATTGGCGTACAACGGGCGTAGAATTTTAGACCAATGAACGAATTTAGTCGAATAGAACGAGGTGGGTATGAAAACAGGGATGGACGAGGGTGTTGATCCACGGCAGGTGATTATTATTGCCGCCAAAGGGCTTTTCGCACGATTCGGACTTGGCAAAACGACCATGGAAGATATCGCCAGGGCCTCGAACAAAGCGAAAAGTACCCTGTATTACTATTTCAAGAGCAAGGAGGATGTCTTTACCCATGTGATTATGCTGGAGGTTGCGGGGTTAAAAGCGGCCATCGGAAGCGCCGTCCGGCGCGAGGAGGACCCGTGTGAAAAATTCAGGGCGTTTGTCAGGTCCCGCATGACGTATTTCGCCAAAAAGTCAGATCAGTACATTTCAATCAGGGAAGAGTATCACCGGAATCATGCGTTTATAAAGGATGTCCTCGCCGATTATTCCCAATGGGAAATAGCCCTCATTCGGGGGATTCTGATGGTTGGTGTTGAAAAGGGGATGTTCGACGTCACTGATCTTACGGGGAGCTCCCGGGGCATTTTTTATGCGCTGAAAGGCCTTGAATACCCTTGGTTGGAGGAACTTTCCAAAGAAGAGCAGGGGCAAAGTACCGATATCTTGCTGGGGATTATACTGAAGGGGGTAAGCAGGCACTGATTTATTTTAACTTGAATTCGACCATAATACGAAATTCGTACGATTCTCCGTAAGCTCAACAACCCTGTCATTTAGTGGGGAGGAAACATCATGTGTTGGAGTGGAGAAGCATCGGCCGTGCTGGCCACCGTCGGGTTCGGCAGCACCGCATACGTTGCACTAAAAAAAGAAAAAAAAGAGCTGTGGGTTCCCCTGGGGTACTTTGCGCTCATGGAATTGCTTCAGGCGATCACCTACATCTTCATCGACGAATGCGCAAATCCCACCAATCAACTCCTGACACTCCTCGGATACCTCCACATCGCCTTTCAACCCTTTTTCATCAACATGGTGGCCATGCACTTTGTCCCAGAGCATGTCAAAAAAAAACTGTCGTGGTTTGTCTACGGCATCTGTTTTGTGGGGACGGTGCTCATGGTGATCAAGGTCTACCCCTTTGCCTGGGGGGGCGATTGCGAATGCGGCGTTGCGCCCATGTGCGCAACCAACCTCTGCTCGGTTCACGGAAGCTGGCATATCGCATGGAATGTTCCCATCAACGCCATCAGTTACCTCTATTTTTTCGGGTACACGTTCCCAGCCTTTGTCCTGCCGGTGTTGTACGGATCCTGGAGGATGTCCGTGTATCATGCCCTTGTGGGGCCCGGGTTGGCGTATTTGTTAACAAGCAACTACAACGAGTGGCCTGCGGTCTGGTGCCTGTTCTCCATTGCCCTGTTGATGGTCATTATCAAGACGCCCGTCCGGTCGCTGCTTTACGTGAAAAAATGGTACTTCTGGAGCTATCCCATGGCTGCGTCGCGGAGATGATGCGTGGTAGGGGGGATAAGGGAACCACAGACTTGTTCAGCCCAACCTGTATGGCGTGACGACATCGGTGATGAAATCGAAACGGCGCCCAAGGCTTGGTTGCCGGACTTCCAAACGTTTGGCTCCGAGCATGGCCGCCGGAGGCATCCGCCGAAAAGCCCGTGTGGAAATGGGCCGTGGAACCCTGGCCGGATACCAACGGGGCCCCGTCTGCAGGTGATGTTTCGGGTCCGGGTTTTGGGGGCACCCGGCCATGTCATGGTCAACAATCACCAACGTGGAGGAGATGCATGACGTGGAAGGGTGACAGCGTTTTTTACACTCATGGATTGAACACGCGTGACCCCGGACCCGACTGGGTTATGGCATGGCCGCGAGTTTTTTGTAGTTGATTCCCTTGGCAAACCCTTTCAGCTCTTCCAGGGAGATCCCCCGCCCTTCGATTGTGACAAAAAAACGATTGGCGACGACAAGTGTGATGTCGCCGGACTGATTGCCGGGCTGGTATTTGACAATGGCTTTCTGGCGGTTGATGCGCTCCAGCTTTCCACCGTCAGCCGTAGCAAACATGGGGTTGGACATCATCATCATGGCATTTTGCATCACGGGTGAGTCGGTGACGATCTGAACCGATGCAGATCCGGAGGGCTTTTTGGTGTAGCTGCGCTCAGCGGTGATGCCACCACCAAACAGAGCCGCCCCGGCTGAGGCCGATCCGGACTGTGCGGCGGTCCAGCCTTTCAGGGGGGCAGGGAGAAACGCTTCCAGGCCCTCGCCCTTTTTTTGTTGAATCAGTTGGGATGCATAGTTGAGGCTCTCGACGGCATCAGTGTAGTCGCCGTCGTTGTAAGCCGCTAACGCTTCTTCAATGGTGCTTGTGACGTCGTCGGCTGAGGCTGTCATGGAAAATCCCACCATGGAAAGGAACACAAGGCAAGCCAAACACAGACGGGAAAACTTCGAACAGATCATGAAACAATCTCCTTGATTGAGTGCGTATGCTGAATAAGACATGGGAAACGATTAAGGCCAAACCGGAAGCGTCAGCTTTGGTTTAACGTTATTGACGATGTGTGTGGGGGGGGGGCACGGACCAACGTCTCGGAAGAGATGCGTCTGAATCTTCCGGTTTTGTCACCGATGCGTAACCTTTCAATATTTGATGACAGGTTACGATACTTAGCCCGGATATTTCACGAGTTGAGTGCTCCCATATTCAAGGCATCAGAGTTGCAGATGTAGTGGTTTACCTCAAAGCTCTGATAACGCAGAAGATGGGTGTACTCGGCTCGCCGAAGGGTGAGAAAAGCAAGCAGAAAACTGTGAATTACATTTCGCGTTTTTGAACTATCTTGATTTTTCACAGTAACTATCAGTAATAACATGTCATTGTTTCGATATAGCTGCTTTCTCATGAAATATCCGCGTTAGGGGACGGGTTCACATCTAACACATGACTGCCTCGGTGAACAAGTGTCAAAATATGGGAAAGACGGGAGAAACAACAGGTGGCCCTATGGCGGTCCGCAACCACGATCGGTCGCAGAGGTTGGTGTGGTGAGTGGTTAAGTGACGGGGGAGGGGCTCGCAATGGTTTTTATTCCAGCATGGAAAACCTTGGCCTCTCTGGTCAAGGTCAGAGTTCGCAGGCTTTGCCGAGTGAACGACTCACAATAAACGAAGTTATACGCCATCATTAATGGGAACGTTTGGAGTCCCTGTGAAAGAAGGCCTTATGAACCACGAAGATCACGAAGGACACGATGATAAATAAAAGAGCGATGGTTGCTTTTGCGGCGAAGCCGCCTTCGTGCTCTTCGTGTCCTTCGTGGTAGAAATCTATTCTGTCACTCGGTTTGACGCTACCGTCAATCTGGAGACTGTGGGGAGAGATGAATTTTGTTTCTTTCACTCTGTCAGGAGTAAGGTATTTTATCCCTTTTAGGGTTATTTCAATATCGGCCCCTTTGGGGTCGGATCTTTATTAGAAGGGTGCAACGAATCACGTCGACATTTCCTTGGTGGCCCTGCCGGAAGCCAAACTTTTGAAAAGTTAGATAAACAGGTTTTTATATATGATTCCAGTTTAACATCGAATCAAAGATGAATGTGATTTGCTCCGGGGAACGAGGGGTGACGCCCATTTGCAACCTGCTTTCAAGGTGGCACACCTTGACCGTAGAAGGCATAGATGGCTCCCGGCATGGATGCCGGGAGCTTATGTATAGACGGCCCAGGGCCCGTTCCGCCACGGTGCAGCGCTGGTGATCACATGGGTGGGTAATCTGTGAAGCCTTTTGCACCTGGGGTGTAGAAGGTCGCTTCATCCCAGGGGGCAAGTTCTGCGTTTGCAGCAAACCGTTCAACCAGATCGGGGTTTGAAATATAGGGCTTTCCGTAAGCGACAAGATCTGCCAGCCCCTCCTCGAGTACGGCGTTGCCAGATGTCTGGTCAAAGGCGGTATTGATCATGAGGGTGCCTTTGTACATGGGTCTGTAACGCTTTGCGATGTGCGGTTCAGCGTGGGGCACATCGGTGACGTCATTGAATGGTTCTGACAGGTGCAGGTAGCTCAGGTTGTATGCGTTGAGGTTGGTGACGATGTGGTCAAATGTGGGGATCGTCTCCTCATCAAGGGTCATGCCAAAGATGCCGTGAAGCGATGGGTTCAGTCTGACCCCAATGCGATTTTCCGGCACATGTTTTTTGACTTCATCGATCACTTCAAAGAGAATACGTGCCCTGTTTTCAATGGAGCCCCCGTACGCATCGTTTCTTACGTTGGAGGTTCTGCTGAAAAACTGGTGGAGCAGGTAACCGTTTGACGAATGGATCTCCACCCCGTCGAAGTTGGCTGCCATGGCATTTTTCGCAGCCTTTCCATAATCTGCGATGGTCTCTTTGATCTCTTCTAAGGTCATCTCTTTGGGGGCCACCGTATCTTTAAACCCCTTGGGAGTATACGCCTGGGAATTCGGGTTGAATGCAGACGCTGAGAGTGGCAGCTCCCCGTCGTGAAAATCAGGGTGGGACATGCGCCCCACATGCCAGAGCTGAATGAAGATCTTTCCTCCCTTTTCATGAACCGCACGGGTCACTTTTTTCCACCCGTTCACCTGTGCCTCGGAGTGGATGCCAGGGGTGTTGATATAGCCCACGGCCCGTTTGGATATCTGGGAACCCTCTGAGATGATAAGGCCTGCAGAAGCTCTCTGGGCATAGTATTCGGCGATAAGGTCGGTGGCGGCGCTTTCGGGGTTGTCAGCCCTGCTTCGGGTCATGGGAGCTATGATGACTCGATTTTTCAGTAAGAGGCCGTTCATCTCATATGGTGTCAAAAGTGGTTGGTCATGTTTCATTGGTTTGTTCCTTTGTCGTGTGGGTGGTGATTTAACCCGTAGGGAGAGACATCGACTAATATACCGGGAATAACAGTTTGCATGGGTTGAAATGACAGAACTTTTCACAAACACCCATTGCAATCATGGTCTACTGCTTTGGCTTGATCGGTTTCTCATGAACGGGGCGGGTTAAGGTTGCATTCCGTGATGCGACCCAAGCCCATAAGATAAAGACAAATTGAACTGGCAGGCGTATCAACGCAGCGTCATGGCTTCCGATGGCGGGAGTGTCCCTGAAGAGATCCGCAATATGCACCGGAAGAAACAGGACCATAAGAGCCAGGATTGACAGGGCGGAAAGATATCGATACCGGGGGAGCAACACGGCAATCCCAAGGGCAATCTCAAGAAGGCCGGATACGGTGACAATGGCGTCTCGAAATGGCAGGAATTCCGGCACAAAGGGCAGATAGAACACGGGCTTTTGTAAGTGGGTGACGCCGGCGTAGATCATGAACAGGCCGAGCGCCACAGACAGTATCGTGGATAACTTCTTCATAAGTCCAGCGCTTTTTCTAAGGTTGATTATAAATGCTTAGCTGGCCGGGGGTCTTAAAAAAACCTCAAAGAGCAGGGCGATTGTCTTGCGAATGGAGATCATCGATTTTTCCATCTTCATCCTCAGGAGAGCCCCTTCCCAGACATCCCAGCAAAACCCGGCAAGCTCTTCGGGCGGTATATCGCTTCTTGCAGACCCAACCTCCTGAGCCCTCTCCAAGTGAGAGGCCAAGCGGGTGCACCATGTGTTTTTTGCGTTGTCCAGGGCCAAGCGGCAAAGATCGCTGGATTCGGCCAACTCTCCGGCCAGGTTGCCGATGAGGCACCCCGTCTGGATGGGTTGCTCTTCCTGCAGGGAAATCATCTGCTCAAAGCAGTGCTGAAGCATCAACAGGGGGTCACTTTCTGGCCCTGATGCCATGCAGGTCTCCCAGTGGTTACCGATAAGGCCGGTGTAATGCGCCACAATTTCTGACGCAAAATGCTCTTTGCTTTTAAAATAGTTGTAGAACGAGCCCTTGGGAATCTTCAGGGCGTCCACGATCTCTTTGATGCCGGTGCCGTGGTATCCCTTCTCTCCAAAGAGTGTCATTCCTGTTTGGAGGAGGTGTGTATGTGTCTGTTGTTTTCTCATGAACAGAAAATATGACCGGTCGTCTCAGTTGTCAACCAAGATTCGTAGGGCGCTTTATGCCCGTCATGGATAAGGTCTCCGGGGGGGGGACCCCGTTCCTAATTTCAGACGGTCGGCCACCATGGCAAGGCGTGGGCCGTGATCTGCTCGAGCGTAAGGCACAATATCTCAGGTTTCGGTTTTGGTGACGTTATGGATTGTGCGGTGACAACCATGCGCGGGAGACTCAAGGAGGATGCAGATTGACTTAGATTAATAGAGGGTTGGGCCATTCAATTCAATAGGTTGCTTCGCTTGTGTGTGGGGGCGTGTTTTTATAGGATGTGTCGGGGAGAAGGGGGCTGCCTGCTCGTCAGTTTGAACATGCTTGGAGGACAGGTCTTAAAAACGGGTTTTTGAATGATTTTCGCTTTAAAGGCGGATGTGCTTTGACCCGAGGAACGAGGGGCAAAGCGCATTCGCAATCTGCTTTCAAGGTGGCACACCTTGCCGCCGGAGGCAGGCTTTTGCTCCGAACTTTAACCATAGAAGGCACCATTCTCGCCCTCTATCGGGCTCTTTTGCATTCCGAAATAAAGGTTCTTATGTATCGCACACTGGACAGTATAAGGGCCAGGCCCATGCCTATGTAGAAAACCGCCAGGTAGTGTTTCGGTATTGCCGAATGGCGAAGCACGGCCCCCATTGTTACCATGACAGGGATAATGAGGTAGCTCTTCCAGGGCATGAAGGCGAACAGGCATTGCTTCCCGCGCATCAACAGGATTCGTTTTAAGTTTTTGTCTGCGATTTTTAAAAATCCGAAGTGATGAGCCAGCAATGCCACTGTTACCCCACCTGTGGCGAACAGGTAGGTGTGAATACCCACTGCTGTCGATAGCCATGAATAAGCTAAGGATACCAACATGGTGCCTGCCGCTATCCAAACACTTCCCGCAAGGAATAAAAGAAGGTTGGGTGTCGCCGTAGGTTTGTATTTGTTTGTTATCATCATCTGTATGTATCTCCTGGCCTGGGTCCACAGACAAGGGCCGGGCAAAAATTAAACATTCAAAAAGAGATGCCTTCTATGGTTAAAGTGCTTGGAAAAATCAAGCCTCCGGCGGCAAGGTGTGCCACCTTGAAAGCGGGTTGCGAATGGTCTCAACCCTCGTTCTTCGGGTTGACATCATTCGCGAAGGCTTCCGTAAAAAAAGCTAAGGCCTGTTTGTCAAACTTTTCAAAAGTTTGGCCCCCGGCAGGGCCGCCGGAGGCATCATTCACCTGGCTGCCTCCGGCGGCAAGGTGAACCATCTTGAAAGCAGCTCACCGCAGTGGTTTTCCCCTCATTCCACAGGGGGAATGACAGTGGCTGTTTATGGGTCGTGTCCCTTTACTATGTGCGTGAGTCCTGATCCACCGCCAGAATGCACAGAGGGTGGTCGGTCTGCTTTTGGCAGCCGGGTTGACGTGTTGTGTGCCGGGCACGGCCCATGGTTTTTAAAAACGAGGGAAAGGGTATACGGAATAGTTCTGTTTGGCAAGTTCCCGGTCCTGCGGGAGTGCCGTTGTACGGCAGGGGCGTTGTTCGAATCGAATGTTTCAAATGTTCGGCCCCCGGCAGGGCCGCCGGAGGCACACGTTGTATCGCTACGTTGCCGTATCATTACTCCGGCGGTTCAATGCGTCATTGTCGAGGGGCACCATCCCTTACTGTTATCTGTACTCCAGCTCTTTGAGGATGAAATCCGTCAATTCTCCGAATTTCGGAACCGCCCGGCTTCGTGGGCGCGCCATGTCGACCTCAAGTTTTTTGAGGATTCTCCCTGGACGGCTGGACATGATGACGATCTGATCGGCAAGGTAGACGGCTTCGTCGACGCTGTGGGTGACCAGTACAATGGTTTTACGGGTCAGTTCCCATACGTTGAGAAGCTCCCGCTGCAGCAGGATGCGGGTATGGGCGTCCAGGGCGCCGAAGGGCTCATCCATGAGCAGGACATCCGGTTCATTTGCCAGGGCCCGTGCTATGGCCACGCGTTGCTTCATCCCACCCGAAAGCTCATGGGGGTAGGCACCCTTGAACTCCTCCATTCCCACCATGGATAAGTACTCCATGGCACGTTGGTGACGGGTTGCTTTGTCCACACCGGCAAATTCGGGGCCGGCAGCCACATTGTCCAGGACGGTGAGCCAGGGAAAAAGAGAGTACTCTTGAAACACAAGCCCGATCTCCCCGCAGGGTTTTGTGACGGGGGCGGATCGGTAATGCACGGTTCCGGCGGTGGCTTTCTCAAGGCCCGCGGCAATACGCAGGATGGTTGATTTTCCGCATCCCGAAGGGCCGACGATGCAGGTAAACGAGTTCTCGGGTATGGTAAGGCTCACCTCCTCCACGGCGAGGAGGTGCTCCCCTTTCTCCGTGGTATACGATTTGGAGAGACCGTCGATGGCGATGATCTCTTTCTTTTCTTGAGTCATGCGTGAACCTGCCTTCGCCATGAGAATTTTTTCTTCTCGATTCGGTGGAACATCATATCCATCAAGGCCCCCACAACCCCGATTGAAACCATGCCGGCAATGACAATGTCTGTGGAGGCCAGGGTAAAGGCGTGGGTGATCATGTACCCGATGCCGGAAAGAGAGCCGGGAAGCATCTCTGCAGACACAAGGCACATCCACGCAATGCCAAGGCCGATACGCATGCCCGTGATGATGGAGGGCATGGCGGCGGGGATGAGGACCCTGCTGAACACCTGGCGCTCGCTTGCCCCTAAGACCCGTGCGGAATCGATGAGGGTGGCATTCACATGGCGCACACCGTGGATCGTTGAGGTGAGGATGGGAAAGAAGGCCCCGATGGCGATGATGAAGAGCATGGAGAACTTGATGTTGTTCAGGTAGATGAAGAGCTGGCCCGTCTCCACTCCGGTGACGGTGGCCAGGCTCGAAATGCCGAACCATGCCATGACCAGCGGCACCCAGGCCAGGGGGGGGATGGGCCGGAACAGGTTCAGGAACCCGTTGAAAAATTTGAAGACCACCCCGTAATATCCCATGATCACCCCCAGGGGGATGGCGATGAGTGCGGCCACCGAATATCCGATGATCACCCGCACCAGGCTCACCAGCACATTGCTCGCCAGGGAGCCCATGCTGATGAGGTCGTCGGTGGGGTGAACGAGAAGGTTCGCCACCTGGTCCATGCCGGGTAGGATCACCTGGTTGGCGATCCGCTGGGCCAGAACCACCCACAAAACGGCAAAAAGCGCCGGTACAAACACCGGCAGGGACAGCGACAAAGCACGTTGTTTCATGATGAGTCCAGATTTCGGTGTCGACATCAACGCAGCTGATATCGGCACCCGATGGTTTAGATGAACGCCTCAGGCTGAAAAGCATTCGCCTCCGGCGGCCCTGCCGGGGGCCAAACTTTTGAAAAGTTTGACAAACAGGTTCTAAGTACGATGTGTGGTCATTCGTAGGAAATTGGTTTGCCAACAGTATTCGAATGAACGAGCAAGCATCCCCTTTTGCCGCTCAGCCCCAACGGGGCTGAGCGGCAAAATGGGATACAACCGGAACGTTTTTGCGGGGCTTTTTTCAAAAAGCGACCCGCCGGAGTTATTCCGGCTAAAGTCAACCGTCAAAATGAATGCCGGGAGGTGACGACTTGCACACATGGATTCCCGGTCATTCGCCGTGCAATGAGTGCCGGGTTTACAACGCTTAAGCCCCCTCTATACTTCAGGTTCCCCTGACAGCCGGGAAAGACGAAATCCATGAAATACCGAGATTCACGGGCGTAGCCCGTCAGCGAATGTGAAGAGCCTGAGGAACGAGGGCTAAGAGCATTCGCAACTCGCTTTCAAGGTGGCACACCTTGCCGCCGGAGTTATTCCCGTAAACGTCAATCCAATTTCGAAGACCCATTCGGCCTGTTTATGGAAGAATGAAAATAGGTCTCTTCTCAAGACAAGTTGCCATGTGCCACCCTCCATGCGAATGCCCCGTCAGTGCTTTAAGTCACGACATACTTCGCGCATTCGCCATAGGGTTTGCAGGTGCCCCCACCTGCCCGGCGGAGTTTTTGTCGTTATCTGCCCTGTTTGGCCAGGGTTTTCTTCACAAAGGAGAAATCAAAGAGAATGGGAGTCGCGGCCTTGAGGTCCGCGCCCTTCATTGTTCCTTTGAACTTGTTCATGCTGTTGAGCATGCCGAGGAAGGTCTCTTCTCCTTTTAGCCAGTTCTCTGTGGGGTTTGTGGTGTAGATGATGGTGGATTTTTCCACGGCCTGGGCGGGAACACCGATCCAGTTTGCCGAGATGTTTGCGGTCTCCGGTTTGTGTGCGTTGCTCCAATCGGCGGCAGCGGTCATGAGGTCTGTCATGGCCTGGACCACGGCGGGCTGGTCATTGATGATCTGCTGGCTGGCGCCCATGACGCAGCAGGGAAAGTCGGTCCAGTGCCCTGCGGGGGGCAACTCCCGGGAATCGAGGGCGATGTGGCCGACATGTTTGTGCTCCGCCACGGCAGGGTGGGGGGAGGGGCCCACCCAGCAGTCCACCTGCTTGCTCAGGAGGGCGGGGATCAGGTTGGAGGTGGACTTGAGGTCCACCATGAGGATGTCGGCGTCCCCGTCATTGGGGTTGCCGGTGATGGTGAAGCCGGCCTTGTGCAGGGCCCCTTCATAGACAATCCGTGGGGCGCTGGTGGGGGAGTGGTAGCCGATCTTAAAAGGCGTTTTGGATGCCTTGATGGCGGCCGCCACATCGTCATACCCCTTGATGGAGCTCCCTTCGGGAAAGACCATGCTCATTCCGTCCACATGCATGGGGCAGAGGACTTTGACCTTTGTGCCCTTGTCGATGCCGCTCATGAACGCCGTGCTGGAGGCCAGGCCGAGGTCCAGGCGGTTCATGGCGAAGAGGGTGGAGGTCTCGGAACCGTTTTTGGAGACAATGAGGTTGATCACCGCAAGGGGGGTGCCGTCGGCAGCCATGAGCTTGTATTTCTGCTTGGGCACCATGGGCGAGAGGTAGGCTCCGGACTTTTTGAGCGCCTCGCCTTTGATGGCGGCCACCATGATCGGGGTGTGGTGGGTGGTGAAAATATAGCCCATGTAAAGGCTGGGGAGTTTCGGCTTCGCCGCATGGGCCGCAGGCCCCATGCAAAGGGCCAGCAGCAGCGCGGCAAAGGTTGTGCAGAGTGTTTTCGAGATAAAGTGACGGATGTTCATGTTCGCATGTCTCCTGGAGTGGTGTTGGTATTATTCTCAAGTTCGGTCAGACGCAAAAAAACATATAAAAAGCGATGCCTCCGGAGGCAAGGTGAGCCACCTTGAAAGCTGGTTGCCGCAGCGCTTTACCCCTCGTTCCTCGGGGCAAATCACAGCGGCATTTTTACAACGTTTCGTAACTATTCAGTTATGCCTCCGGCGGGTCGCTTTTTGAAAAAAGCTCCGCAAAAACTTTCCGGTTGCCTCTCCTTTTGTTGCTCAGCCCCGTTGGGGCTGAGCAACAAAAGGAGAGGCATGCTCGTAAGGCGAAATCTATCGACATATGAACACGTTCGAATAAGTCTAAATTGCTTTCAAAACCTGTTTGTCAAACTTTTCAAAAGTTTGGCCCCCGGCAGGGCCGCCGGAGGCAAACTTTTGCCCGATTTACACAGAACTGGGTTTGATAAACAGGCTTTGAACGGTACGGGGTTTCGATCATGTCCTCCCGATCAATCGAGTCACCACGCTGTAGGGGAAACCGCCATCACGGGGAGCCAGTCGCTTCGGAGCTCCCGTGCCGTCGGGGATGACGAAATCAAACGATGAAATCCCCCTCTCTTGCAGAGGCGATTGCAAGGCATCACCCGTCACGCGAATGCTCCGACGGCAACCGCGTGACAACACCCTTCATGCCTTCTCCATAGGGTCTCCAGGTGCCCCCACCTGGGTTTTATGCCGAAAGCTCAATGAACGCCTCGATACGGGTCCGAAGCTGCTCCTCGTCCGACTCCGAATAGTCGGTTTCGAGATGCAGGAAGGGCAGCCCGAGGTGCGTCTCCGTGAACCGCTGCAGGGTTGTGGATTCGGCGTTGTAGGTGTGGCAGCCCAGCCACGTCATGTCCACGATGGCGTCGACCTGGAAGGTCTCCACCATCTCTTTGATGGATTCCGGCCTGTGGGGGTTGGGGGTCATGCAGGAGCAGGGGACCTGTAGGTAGCGGCGGGCAATGGCCTCATAGGGGTCGCCCGATTCATCCACGGGCAGGGTCATGCCTTTAAGGCCCGAGCAGTTTTCCATGGCGACCACGCGTGCGCCCAGGGACTCGGCAATGGCGATGACCTTGTCCGACCCTTTGCCCACCGGGCACCCGGTGAGCAGGAGGCGAGGGCCGCTTTGCTCGGGAAGGTCCGGCTGGTTGAGGAACTCTCCCAGTTCCTTGCGCAGGGTGGTGAGCTGAACCAGGTATTTCTCGGGGTAGACAGCAAAGCTTTTGCTCTCCTGCACGGCAAGCATGTCCGAGGTTGTCAGGGGGGAGCGTTTGTCTGCAGCAAGGATGGAAATGTCGTAAAGCGCCTTGCGTATCTTGTTTTGAAGAACGATCTGGGCATGAAGCGCGGCTTCTGTCACCTTGATGCCGGAGCATGCAACCAGGAACCGTTCCAGGTCCCGGAGTCCTTCCATCCAGTACGCAAGCGGTGCCGCTCCTTTTTGTGTGTGGGGAAGCTGCATCAGGTGCAGGGGCTTGAGCTCGCCCATGAGTTCGTACATTTTCTTTTTGCCGTCGCAGGTGGTTTCGGCGATGAGGATGTCTGAAAAGCTGAAAAAGGGGCAGGTGTCCGTTACGGCATACCCGTAACTGGATTTGATGAGGGGGCACAGGCTGGCGGGAAGATCCTGTTCCGCATCCTTTATTGGTGCCTCCTTCTTGCCGCAGAGGCTTACAGGCGCTATGCCTGCCGCGCGTATGAGCTCACTCGGTGCATAAATGCAGTACACCCCGGCTGTTTTGTTTCCTTCCTGCTGCCATGTGTCGAGGTCTGCAATGCTGAGCTCTGAAAATGATATGAACGGATTAAGATCCATTTTTGGCCTCTCCCTTAATTCTACCCGTAAAATTGGGGAAAATAGAGAGATTGGAAGCGGATGTCAAAATGCTAATTTTAATGGTTGCCAAGAGTAGTATAGAATTTTTCTATAGAGAGGATGTAAATCCTCAACTATGTGAGGGGGATACAATGATTATGCCCCTTTGTGGCAAATGAATACTCAACGGGTGTGTGTTGAGGTTTTATCATTTTTTTTAAAGTAACCATTCAGATCAGCTTTGCCTCCGGCGGCAAGGGGTCAAGCCACCTTGAAAGCGGGTAGCCTTAGCGCTTTAACCCTCGTTCCTCAGGTTAAATCACAGCGGTGTCTTTATAGACTTTCTACATTTGTTTTTTGCCTGAGCCCTAAATGAACTCCAAATAAAACAATATTATCACCAGCCAAGATACCTGTGGCCTATAGAGGTCGTGCCTCGGCTTGTCTTTGATATGGGGCCATTCGTGGTTGAAATGAGTGAGGGTACCGAGTTTTATTTCATGACCCGTTACGTGTGTTGTTAACGGAATGTAGGGTGCGGCTCCCGCACCTTCTAACTGATGGAGTGCAGCGACTCCTCGAACCAAGAACTAAGAACCAAGCACGAAGAACGTTTTCCCCAGTCCCTCCCTGACCCTTCTTATCCCGCCAACCCTCTGGTATGCCCTTGTTTCCTTCATCGGTCTGTCAACTTTTGTCTTGTGATCGAAATATAGGGTGTTGTTGAAAAATGGCGTTTATTACGGGGCAAAACTGCTTTTTTTAACCAAAAATTAACCTTCTTTTAACCTTCTTTTAACTCTTTTTATTATCTTTGCTTGTCGATGGAAGAATAGTCAGGGGTCTCGGGCTGGGTCGGTTTTGAAATCCAGAACCTGCACAGAGGCGAATTTTCAAATTGGCATCATTGAAAACTTTAAATGTGCGCAAGTCTTTAGCCCGGATATTTCAACAAGAGACCCCTACGGCCGTCTCAAGCTCATGTAAACGGGGCTGTTGTGACACATTCGTTTGGGTGATTTGGATGTTTTACAAATGGTTACAGTGTTCAAGGGGCCGGCTGAATCCATTCAGCCAGTAAGTGCTTACAAAATAAGGTGTGAAAAATGAAAAGTCTTAAAATGTTGTCAAAGGGGGGGAGGCAGCAGGGGTCCGTTTTGGTCACTGTGTTGCTCGTATGTTTCTTGTGTGCCGTTGCCGGTTGTGGTGGTGGTTCTGATTATAACAAAATCAGCGGTGTGGCTGCCAAAGGGCTGGTCCGTAATGGTACCGTAAAGGTATATAAGATCGATGAAGGTGGGGTCAAAGGAAAGCTTCTTGCAACGACCACGACAGATGAAGACGGATATTATTCGGTGAGCGTTTTGTCTGAAGCGGACTATTATGTCGAGGTAACAGGGGGCTCGTATATCGATGAGGCCACCGGGGTTGAGACCGAAAGGGACGAGAGTGATGCGTTGCGAGCGGTGGTTTCTAATCACGCTGGCGGAGAGTTGACCGTTGCCGTAACGGACCTGACTGAGATTGCCGTCAGGATCGCACTGGAGATGGAGGGCGGTCTGTCCAGCGCAAACATTGAAGCGTCCAATACAAATGTATCGAAAATATTGGGTGTGGATGCCTGGGGCAATCCCGTCATGGACATTACCAAGGTCAACCCGGTGGATATTCAAGACGCCGATGCCTTTGGTGAGGGAGACGACAACCAGAAACGTTACGCCAAAATGCTCGCCGTTATCTCCCAGGCGGATCAAAACGATGCAGAGAAAGAGTCCGGGGACATATTGGATGACCTTGCCGCGTACCTGGGCGGGAATGCACCTGCGGGTTCCGTATCCATGGAAACAACCCTTGCCCAGGCAGCAGCAGACTTTTTTAGTGCTGATAATGAAAACAATGTCACGGGTGAGACAGAGTTTAATGAGCTCCATGACGCTGTGATCGGGGCACGGTATACCTCGTCTGAGCGTGTGACAGGTATTTCTGTTTTCGAGTCAAAGAAAGATGGAACGGAAGAGCTCAAAGGGAGTGCACCAGAAACATCAGGTGACGGGCTCCTTGGAAAGGCACTTTTTTCTTATGATGAAAAAAACAACCTCTCGACGGTAACCGTTAACGCGGACCACCCGGAAATCAATATGACCGGTAAGCTGACCTATGATGAGTCCGGATCCCTCGCTTCGGTGAAGGTGGCCGAAAACGTCATCGAGAAATCAGATGATGGGACCCTTTTTGATCTGAGCAATATCTATAATGCAGAGGGGTTGCTTGCCAGGACCCTTGTAAATATGGGCGAAAAAGAGGGCGACGATGATTTTCTGGCCCTGGAATTTACAGAAGGGAACCTTTTCTACATTGCGTCATGTGCGATCAAAGGAAATGACTCCATCGGGTCTACGACCGTAGATGAAGCCGGTCTGCTGCAAAGCATGACCTTGGAGGGCGATGGAGAAGTGACAATCAGGCGTTTGGAGAACGGTCGAATTGACCGGGTTTTGGTTAAAGATGATGACGTGGCCGACGTAAAAACAGACACCGAGTCACCTCGCTTTTTGATCGGTAACTGGTTCTATTACGATGGGGATGGGAACCTGAAAACTGTGATTTCCCTTAATGACGTCGAGTATGACGATCACTCAATTGGCACAGAAGGCATCGACGATCTGGTTGCGACTCTTTACGAAGCGAAAGGCCAAGACATTTCAAAGTTCAATGGTCTCTTGAAGGGGTACACGGAAGCGGAAATTCAGTATACGGAGTACAGCTACCGAGCTGGGAAAAACGGTGGGAAAGACATAGGGAACATTGACGTCAAATTAATATCAGAGTGTAGAGCGGACGCCCCTGAAGCCGGTTTCGAGGTGGAAGGAAGCTACTCGGTCGTGTTCACAGACCTTACGGAGGCGGGGAACCCACAGCGCATTGAATTATACGAAAAGGTCTCTGATGGTGAGGAGAAAGCAGCCAGTGACCAGCCGATGGGCTATGCCACCCTGACCTATGAAAAAGGCCAGATGAAGCGAAGCATATGGGGCAATGCGGTAAAAGAAGCCATTCGTCTTGCATATCGTAATGTTTACTTAGTTAGCAGGATAGGCTTTGCTAACTGATGCCCGGACAGGGGGAAGGCCTGATGCGTTGTTTCTGGGCCAACCTTATTGTCCCGTAGGGCCGTGATATTCAGGGTCTATGAAGCCCGGTTATGCAACTGCATGACCGGGCTTTTTGGTTTTTTGAATAGAGCATCGTCATATCTGTTTCCCATCGATTTGTAGTGACAACTCAAGGCATTGATGCCCCCAGTATGGTGGGGTTTTTGAAAACGTTCTTCGTGCCTGGTTCTTCGTTTCTGCGTCGATGCGTCGATGAACTCCATCCGTTATCAAATAAACATGTGTCGTTTTTCAGGGGGGGAGGTCTGCACTTCCCGCGTTGGTCAGTCGGAAGACGGTGTCATGTATTTGGCATTTCGGGGCTCCACAAGGCGTTTCAGGTCGAGCCAGAACGTGGCCCGAGGCTTGGAATCCTCTGGTTGTTGAATGGGCAGTTCAAGAAAAGGAACCTCCATGTTCAAGGCATGGAATTTTTCAGATAGAATTTCAGCCATAATGCCCATGAGCAATGGCTCTTCAGGCTCAGGGTTCTCAACCGGTACGGGCGACTCCGTGTTGTACCTGTTCACCTTGTGCTTGCCCCAGTGGATGCCGCAGGTCGGGCTGTTTCGAAGTCCGATGTACCCCACCAGGCGATACCCATTTTTCAGGAACTCTTCAACCATAAGAAAGGGGGTTTGCAGAAGCTCTTTGCAGTGGTTGCGGAAAAAAATATTGTCATATTGCTGCCTGCCTTGAGGGTTGCGTTGCAAGCCCATGGCGGTTGTTTCAGGGCAAGGGTATTGGATGATACCGACCCTGCGTTCCATAAAATAATTGACCAGTTCATGTGACAAGGGGAAGTTCTGTCCAAGCAGGTGAACGCGGCAATATGGGTTGATCAAACACTGCGCAACCAAAATGATCTTTTTGTCTTTCTTGCTCATGGTGGGTCTCCTTAAGGGCGGAAGGAGGTGGGCGGATGTATTGGGTTTGGGAGATAATAGGTTAAATTACCATGGGTTGTGGTCTGGGGCAAGGGTGTGCCCTTGCTGCCGCGTCAGAAATAGACGGCACGACGCAGGGTCGCGTTCGAGGCTAAGACTGATCGATGGGCGTCGTCACCCTGTGAACCGATGCGCTCCCTTCCTTAAATGAAGGGGTGAGCCAATCCTGGAAGAACTGAACGGGCGTTGAATTGGACGGCAGGTCGCGGGGCTGATTGTGCCTTAATCGACACAAAAGATAAGGGGAGGGATCAGGGAGTGGGAACTCCATTGACGGTTGATGTTGGGCCCCCTTGGATAAAAGGAGAAGGGCAACAAGGAGGCCGTGGTCCCGACATCTGTTGGTTTAGTTCTTGAGTCCTCGAGGGATTTGGGTCAGGATGCCCAAAGGAACTTTGTCCTGATTGGACTGGGGGGCCGGGTTCACATCATCGTTTCAACATCCGAAGGCACAACAAATACGCCTTCTTACCACATAAGGAACGCCTCAATTTATGGATATCGCCACACAGACCAGGGAAAAAGGCATTGTCGGCGCCGGCGGTGCCGGCTTTCCCACCCACATCAAAATGGCCCGTCCCGCCGAGATCGTCCTTGTGAATGCGGCGGAGTGCGAGCCCCTGCTGCACAAAGACAAGGAGATCCTGGCCAAGAAGACAGATCTCTTCCTTGCGGGGCTGTCGGAGCTCATGACATCCGTGGAAGCGACGAAGGGGATCATTGGGATCAAGGAGAAGCACCACGCCCTCATCGACCACCTGAAGGCAACCGTGGGCCCGGAGGTGGAGGTTATTCCTGTACGGGACTTCTACCCGGCAGGGGATGAGATCACCCTGATTTATGAAACCACTGGCCGGGTGGTCAAGGCAGGCGAGCTTCCCCTCACCGAAGGGGTGGTGGTAAGCAACGTGGAAACCATCTACAACATCGGCAAGCCCGGCCCGGTTATCACAAAATTTTTGAACATCACCGGGGATGTGGCACACCGCCAGACCCTTGAGGTTCCCCTGGGGATCTCCTTTCGGGAGCTGCTCGCCTTTGCGGAACCCACCATCGACAACTACGCAGTGCTGGTTGGTGGGCCCATGATGGGTGTCCTCGCCACCGATCTGGACGAGGTGGTGACCAAAACCACCGCCGCCCTCATCGTCCTGCCCGAGGATCACCTTCTCATCCAGCGGTATCGGGTGATGGGCTCTGAAAAGCAGGTGAACAAAATCGGAAAGTCCGCCTGCGATCAGTGCACGTTCTGCACGGAGCTCTGCCCGCGATTTCTCCTTGGGCATCCCATTCAGCCGCACATGGCCATGCGCTCTCTGGTTTTTATGGACGAGACGGGCACCAACGTCGCCCCTGAGGCCCACGCCCTTTATTGCTGCGAGTGCAACCTCTGCAGCTTTGTCTCCTGTCCGGAAGGCCTTTACCCCGGCACCGTCTGCGTTCAGAACAAGCGGGCGGCCGCAGCACAGAAGATCGCGTACACCGGCCCTGTATCAAACCAGGCGCACCCCCTGGCGGAGTACCGGAGAACCCCTTCCAAGCGTCTGAAAAACATGCTGGATCTTGCAGGGTACCCGGACGAAGGCCCCTTGACGGACGTCACGTTTAAGCCATCGACCTTGAAGCTGATGCTGAAGCAGCACATTGGCGCCCCCGCCTCGCCTCTGGTGAGTCCAGGCGACAGGGTCACCCGCGGCCAGAAGATCGCAACGGTTGGGGATGCTCTTGGGAGTGAAATTCACGCCCCGGAAGACGGCACCGTGAAAACGGTCACCGCAGCGTTTATCGAAATCACAGTGGGTTACTAAAGATAAAGGCCTCGCAATTGTGGCTTCGCCGTATTCAAAAACAGACAGCTTGCCTTCGGCAGATTTCCGGAGGCTGGCTTTGGAATGAGACACAAAGGATAACCCATGTCTACTGCTATAGGAATTGTTGAACTCTCCAGCATTGCCGCTGGGTACCAAGCCCATGATGCCATGCTGAAAGCGGCAGATGTCGAGACGATCATCGCCAGAACCATCTGCTCAGGGAAATTTCTGGTGGTCATTGGCGGCAGTGTTTCAGCCGTCACCTCCGCCCTTAGTGCGGGAAAAAATGTAGCCGGAGGGTTTTTAATCGAGACCCTTAATATCCCCAACATCGACCGGCAAGTGTTCGCGGCCCTCTCCGGTACCGTCCAGCTGCCCGCAGACCACAGCCGCGCCATGGGCATCGTCGAGACCTTTTCGGCCACGCCCATCATCGAGGCCGCTGACGCTGCCGTGAAAACCGCCGATGTCACCCTCTATCGGGTGCATGTCTCCATGGCCATCGGTGGCAAAGGCTTTATGCTCTTAAATGGTGATGTCGGTGCCGTGAACTCGGCGGTGGCTGCCGCAAAAGAGGTGATCAAAGTCTCCGGCATGCTCGTCAATACGGTGGTCATACCGTCCGCTTCTCCCCAACTCTTCACGGATTACGTGTAGGGCAGGGCGTGCCACCTTAAAAGCAGGTTCAGACAGCTCTCGCCTCCTCGTGCCTCGGGGCGAGAGTTGTCGCAGCGTTTTCTTTGAGAAACTAAAAGGTCATGATGAATACGGGCCGGGGCAAAGATAACACATACAAAAAGAGATGCCTCCGGCGGCCCTGCCGGGGGCTAAACTTTTAAAAGTTTAATAAACGGGTCTTAAAAAACCTCCTTGAACGAATTTCATTTTAAAGGCGGCTGTGATTTGCCCCGAGGAACGAGGGGCAAAGCGCAGCCGCTGCCTGTTTTCAAGGTGGCCCACCTTGCCGCTGGAGGTTGCTTTTCGATCTGAATAGTTACAAAAAAGTAATTTCAGAGAGTTTAAGTAAGCGTATCCTGCCTGTCCCCTGATTCCCCTGATTCCGTCCCCTATAAGTAGATTTATGCCCCCATCTCCCGCGCCGACAGGGGCCCGTCATTTTTCAGTCGGCAGTGGGTGTCATATATGTGATATTGCGGGGCTCCACCAGTCGTTTTAGATCAAGCCAGAAATTAGCTCGGGGTTCCGAATCCGGTGGCTGCTGAATGGGCAATTCAAGAAAAGGAACCTCCATGTTCAAGGCATGGAATTTTTCAGAGAGAATTTCAGCCATAATGCCCATGAGCAAGGGCTCTTCAGGGTCGGGGCTCTCAATCGGTATGGGAGATTCGGTGTTGTACCTGTTCACCTTGTGCTTGCCCCAGTGGATGCCGCAGGTCGGGCTGTTGCGCAGTCCAATATAGCCCACTAAGCGAAAACCATTTTTTAGAAATTCTTCAACCATAAGAAATGGGGTTTGCAGAAGCTCTTTGCAATGATTGCGAAAAAAAATATTGTCATATTGCTGCCTGCCTTGAGGGTTGCGCTGCAATCCCATGGCTGTTGTTTCCGGGCAAGGGTACTGGATGATACCGACCCGTAATTTCATGAAATAATTCACCAGCTCATGTGACAAGGGGAAATTTTGCCCAAGCACGTGAACGCGGCAGTATGGGTTGATCAAACACTGCGCAACCAAAATGATTTTCTTGTCTTTCTTGCTCATCGTGGGTCTCCTTATCTACGGAGGGGGTGGGTGGGGGGCTCTGGGTGTGGGGATGTCATGACGCATCTCTAAGAGTTTTCATTTCATGATGACACTCTCGTTACCTGGGGTCGCTTGGGTGGATTGTGTGCACCCGGCATGGAGGTGGTCTAATGGGGGGAGGTTCTGTTTTGATGGGTTGCTTGTTATGATGGAATCTATCTTATCTTACAGTGGTTTAGCATGGATTGAGGTCCAACGCAAGGGCGGTGCAGTGAGGTATCGTAAGCAGGGGATGGAGCAACTCGGATTCACGAGGGACAGTGAGAACGAGGGAAGGGCATGCAACAGGACGTTTCGAGTCACCAGCCACCACGGCCAGGTTTCCGGATGAGCCAGAACGACATGACGAAATGCTGGATTCGAAGCGATATTGTCAATGCTGCGGTTGTGTAGAAAATGGTCACGAAATTCCCCCCCCCCTCAAAGGGGGCTGAACCGGGTCCAAGGGGATCTGATTGACATGGTGGTTGCATAGCTCATGTATTTTTTATGGCAAAACAGTATGTTATGGGGGATAAGCTGTGGTCTCAGTGCTTTGTTGTGGCATATTTAGTTGTTTTGAAAATGCAAAGTGTAATTCACGGTAACCTAACTGATTTTCTCACCCTTTGGGCGAGCCGGGTGCACTCATCTGCCGCGTGATCAGAGCTTTGAGGTAAACCACTACATCTGTAGCTCTGATGCCTTGCATATGAGCGCACCCAACTCGTGAAATATCCGGGATAGGACAACAAATAGGGTGATGTTGATAGTGCCATAATCGATATGAAAGAAATAGGGCATGGCATAAAGATCCTGTCCCTGATTTTCCCTCTGATTGATTCGTGCACCCTCCCTTTAAAATCGTACCTCCCCACGTTGGATCTCTTCAAAAAGATGGCTTGTAACGGGAAGATACCCGTGATCCGGGTGGAAAAAATACAAGGGGTCCGTGATGATGGCAGGGTCGAAGCCCTCTCTTCTCAATGTCACCTTTTGCTGTTTGAAGGAGACGCTGGTATCGCAACGCTCGCGAATCCTCAGGAACCAGGGTCGAGCATAGGCGGGCAGGTGCGTGGTCACGTATGCTCCAAGGCCTTTCAAGTCGATCTCGCACCCCGGTAAGAGGGTCAAGGCCGCCATGCCTGCCCTTCCTTCGGCCCCTTTGACTTCCACCCCGTACACATTGGCATCGTCGATGCCTCCGTATCGAAAGAGAAGGTCTCCCACCTCGTTTGTGGAGACCACCTCCCCCTTCCATTTAAAGGTGTCCCCCAAACGGTCCACGAAGGAGAGATAGTCCTTTTCATGCAGGGTCATCAGGTCCCCGCTTAAAAAATAGCAATCGCCGGAAGAAAAAACCCCTTTCAAAATTTTCTCCTCCGTGGCCGAGCCGTTGTTTTTGTAGCCGGAGAACTGGTTGATGCCCCTATTCTGGGAAGAAACATGCCCGTTTCACCCACCGTGCACTTCTGGGCAAAGCCGCTCTTGTCACGAAAAATCTCCCCTGTTTCCCCATCGCATCGAGCGAGCTCTCCCATGCGCAAAACCCCGGCGATCGTAAGCTGGCCGATCATGCCCGGCTTGCCCTTGCGATTCATCATTCCTCCCACGCCTTCCGTGGCTCCGTACGCCTCCACGATGCGTTTGATGCCAAATCGCTCCTGAAAGGCCACCCAGTACTCCGCCCGCATGCCGTTTCCAAAGATTACCTGCAACGGGTTATCCTGGTCCTCCGGCAATGGGGGCTGATTGTAAAGGTAGCGGCACAACTCTCCCACATAGACAAAATGGGTGGCTCCGGCACGTCTCACGTCCTCCCAGAATCGCCGAGCCGAAAACTTCCGGGCGAGGGCCATGGTTCCGCCCCACAGCAGCGAATGGGGCCACGTGATGTTGATGCCGCTGTTGTGGTATAGGGGAAGGCAGGCGTACTGCACGTCGCCTGGGATCGTTTGCATGGCAAACCCACCCACCGCATACCCCATTTGAAACCATTTTCGGTGGGTCAGCACCGTGGCCTTGGGCATGCCTGTGGTACCGGAGGTGTAAATATACTCGAGGGTGTCGGAAAGGGTCACCGGCTCGGGAGGTGTGGGCTCCTCCACCGATTGCTGCGCCAGCAATGGTGCCAGGTCTTCCATCCCCTCTGGGGTGGGGTGCTCCTGCCCCTCTTTTTCTACGAACACCGGACCGGAAAGAGCCGCCAGCCCAGTCACATCAGCGTATGCGCCCGCTAATTCAATTCCTACGATGACACCCCGGGCTTCCACCACGCCCAGGGCATGGGCCAGGACCTGTCCACGGAGATTCGTGTTGACAAGGGCCGGCACCACCCCGATTTTTGCAAGGCCCGCATGGATGATCAGGTACTCGGGCCGGTTCTCCATCAGGAGCGCCACGGTCTCCCCTTTGCGGAATCCCCGCGAAAGAAACAACCGGGCATATCGGTTGGCCAGCTCATTGGCTTGCAGGTAGCTCACCGTCCGTCCTTCGAAGAGAAACAGGGGCTGGTGGGGCCGCTTCCTCGCCTGTCGATCGAGGACTGCGCCCACGTTCTGTCGGCTGTGGGGCGAAAGAAAAAGCGGCCCCAGAGCCCCTTTGGTCATGGAGACAAATTGCCGTACCTGTTTCATAAATCCACCTTAATGATCTGTATGATGACATTCCCCGGCCTACCTTAGCCCGGATATTTCACGAGTCGGGTGCGCTTATATGCAAGGCATCAGAGTTGCAGATGTAGTGGTTTACCTCAAAGCTCTCATAACGCCGCAGATGAGTGCACCCGGCTCGCCCGAAGGGTGAGAAAATCAAACAGAAAACCGTGAATTACATTTTGCATTTTTGAAACAACTAAATTTATCACGATAAAAAACTGTAATTACTGTTTATTTCTTTGATCTGATTGTTTTCTCATGAAATATCCGGGTTAGGATACGAAACAGCGGGGTCACGCGAACAGTGCCTGGCCACGTCACCGCATAGAAAACCACACCTCTCTCCAAGAATCAATGTTTGACAGCAAGAGCTGCGTCGTTTCGAAACTTGCCTCCGGCAAGGTGTGCCACCTTGAAAGCGGGGTTGCGAATGCGCATAGGGATGCGTCTTTTTAGGCTGAAATACATCCGCATTCGCGCGGCGAGTGAAGGTCGGCACCGTACGCCCCAAGGGGACAAGTTAGGCGACAAGTTAGCGACAAGTTAGGAAGTTAGGGGACAGGAAGTTAGGGGACGGGCGAAATATGTACTCGTGGTCGATTTAATCCGGAACAGGTTGTCGATTTGGCCGGAATATGCAGTTAGAACAGGCAATATATGAAGAGAACTTCTTCTCGAAGCTCATAGCATATGTTGTCTGTCCCCTATTTTCTATTTTATCTGTGACCATCTTTTCAAAGCAAGCGAAGCACGGTTTCGAAAAAGTATGTGTCCACTCATTTGTTCGGCTCTTGCGCAGCGATTCTTACCAGAGATACTTAAAATTCAACCCCGCACCCCACTCGTTACCATGACTGCTTTCTGAATAAACGAAGCCGCCATTAACCTGCAAAACGCTGGAAATATCACTGCTCAAACCAAGCCCTAAGAGAATGGCATGCTCACCCCGATTCTGACCGACGAAGGTCTGCTTGTATTCGGGATGCGCCACAAGCGCTGCATCGATCTCATGCTCGTTGTTTTCATTGGCGTAGAAATCATGCTCATAACGGACAAAGGCCAAAGGAGAAATGATCATTGAATCCGAGAGACTGGCAAAGCGCGCGTTCAGTCCAGCAGAAGCGATCACGGCTTGAGCATCTGCGGAATCGACCTTCAAACTTAGGTTCGAATCACCTGATTCCTCGAAAGACTCCTGTTTGTAGTAGATGTAGTTGAAGCCGAACTCCGGTGACAGCGTCATCCAGTCGTTTTGATAGCCGGTCACAGAACCTTTTATTCCAATGTAAGCACTGTGACTGTCATAGTCCGCCGATGGCGTTTCACTTTGGCTTGCCAGAAATACGCTTCGCTTTGAGTTGTTGTCACCATAGGCGTAACCCAGTACACTACCCAGATCCCAGCCGCCGATGTCAGCCTGCTTCAGATACATGCCCAGGTGATACATACTGCCATCAAAATTCTGGGTGGCCTTGTCATGCTCGTCCATTTTCTGTGTGCCAAAGGAGAAGTACATACCGAGTGATCGGTCGGCTGAGGCGGTCAGATCCTGGCCGACTGTCAGGCTGGAAAGACTGTAGTCAAAATCCCCCAGATCTCCTTTTCCGTATACCTCTCCCTCGTTATAGCTGACCTCCATCCAGAAAGATTTGTTTGTCTTTTTCTCCTCGACTTCGCTGGTGTG
Source organism: Desulfolunaceae bacterium (assembly GCA_942491485.1). Lineage (GTDB taxonomy): Bacteria > Desulfobacterota > Desulfobacteria > Desulfobacterales > Desulfolunaceae > Desulfoluna. The sequence continues at coordinate 602,437 of CALOAX010000004.1, forward strand.
GCCGGTACTGACATGACCGTTCGAGGATGTGTGGTTCAGCACGGTGTTCATGACCATGTCGGAATGTTCCAGGGAAATAGTCATATACGAAGAGTAGGGCTCCGGGTGGAAGCTTTCGGTGTGAGCTCCCAGCTGGCTATTGGTAATGGTGTTTAATGCGGATTGCGTCTGAGAATTCCCCGTGTTGTGGCTGTTAATCAGCAGGTTCAAAGTGCTTAGCTGGTTGCTGCTTGTAATCGTCGGGTGTGTAGTCAGACTGGCAACCGGTTGGACAGCTAATTTATAAGAGACTTTATTGTCAGCAGAAGGAGTGGCGACCTGGGTCGTTGTCAGCAAGGCGGGCATATCCGCTCCGAGACGCCCCTGAACAACATCGCTATCCGCCGTCGTTTCCGTCGTCGCCGTATTGGCTTTATTAAAAATAAGTACGTCATACACCCCGTCACTGTTTTGTCCTCCCGAGGCATACTCTTGGGCAGTCAATCCCAGCGCAAAGGGTTCTAAATCAACACCGACATTCGCGAGGCCGCTGACCGAAGCGGTTTCATCGGTATAAGATAGGTGACGCGTAAAAAAGACCCCATCAGAATAGGTTTTAAAGCCAGTAACAATACCACCTAAATCGACACCAATATCTGTACCATTAGGGTCGATACGACTCACGACGGTATTATTGCCCGTAAAAGTCGCTGTTGCTTTACCTATAGGCCCTGCAGCATCCACACCGTTAAAATAAAATGCTACACCAGCGGTGCGGCTGGCCTTGTCAATTCGGATCGTGGCATCATTGAACGTTGCATTGAGGAGCGCGTCTCGGGCATATAGGTTGTCACCAGAGAGCGTGGAGTTATCGACGTTCAAATCTTTGAGGTTAACGAAGTTATCTCCTCCTGCTGAAAGGGTTCGAAACAGACTGTTGTTTTTAATGTCTAAAAATTTCAACTCCTCATGGAGGTTAACGTTAGTGTAATCCAGCGTCGCATTATCCATTGTGATACGAACGGCAAGTAACAGGGAAGTGCCATTGGCAGCATTAATGGTTGTCTTGCCGTTATAGAAGTTAAAGAAGGTACTCGTTTCTGGCACCCCATTCGCTTGTGCCAATAATTGTGCTCCGGGAGCCATGTTGATCGTATTATCTCCGTAAAAGTAAAAATGACCTACATCAAAGACAGATGGAGAGATCCTTTTGGTGGACACAAAGCGGTCATTATTGCTCATGTCGATTGTCGAATTGCTAATCTTCGGATCGGTTAGAACCAGGCGAGCCCCATCAGCACCGAAGATGCCGCGCATATTAATCGTTGCATTGTTGATGGTCGATTGCTGACCAGTGCTTGCGAGGAACACCTGACTGTCCTCGATTTCAAGCGTACTACCACTGCCGAGCGTTAAAAAACCAGCATAGTCACCTTGGATGGTAGTTCCACCGGTCACCAGCAGTTTGCTGTTGTCGTTTAACCGTAATTCCAGACCGTGAAAAGAACGATCAATCCCATTGAGCGGTGCTAAAATCATATTATCGGTACCCGTCACATCGATTCTGGCATCACTGCCCCATTGCAATTTTGTACTTAGCGACCCCGTAGAATCATAATGCCCATTATTCAGGCTAAAGAGCGCCGGCCCACTACTTTGGCTTCCCAGAATAAGATCTTTCACATAGTTGAGTGGTGGGATCGGAGCAATCCCTGGTCCCACCTTCGTCTCAAGAGCTAGGGTCGTATTGTTTAGAGTTAAGCTCTTTGTACTGAGACTCCCTAAGACAAGAGTATCTGCTTGCTGGCTAATAGCGGATAACACCCAGCGATTGGAGGTTGAGCTATTCGTAAACGTCATGTTTTGATACGGTCGATTCTCCCCAAGCCTAAGCAGAGCTCCTGGGGCATCCGCACCTGTAAGGGCATAGTTGCTGTTTATATAAAAAACGCCATCCGAAGACTTATTGAACGATATGCCGTCAATGGATGAGGAAACCGGGTTCTGTAAATAATTTGTTGTGTCAAGGAGTACATCGATTTGGTGTTGAGACGCCGAAGCATCAAAAGTGATGGCTCGAGCATAATCGGTATAAGAACTAAAGAGTATTATGGATGCCACCAAGAGCACAAAACGTTTGTCAAGTCCCATATATCAATCTCCTTGAGTTTCTTGCAGAACGCAGCAATGAGTGGCGCTGGGACTGCCAGAGCGAGGAACGAGCGGCAAGCAGTACGAACGTCCCTCCCAATTGCCTTGTTCGGCCTATTTCATATTTGCTTTACTGGTGGATAGCACCATGGATACAAGAACAAGTGAAGACACACCGGCCGCAATCAACGGGGCGAACGGAAACACAACTGCCGCCGCCAACAATCCCATAAGGGCTTAAGGGGACAGGCGAGTGACGTCTGCTCTCGCCTCTTACGTTTCTGAGAGCCGTTTCATGGAATACAGGCCATCAAAGCCGCTGACCCGCTTTGGCATCCATTCTCGGCTTGCAGAGCTATAGTCATTTCTGGTGTACAGCATATGGGGATAATGGCGTATCCTGTTGATTGATTCCCGCAAAGAATCCAACCAACAGGAGGAAATACGCCATGAGTCAACCTACCCTGAAAGCTGTTTCACAACCAGAAGAAAACGTAACTGACCCCTTAACAGAAATGCTCCGCCAAGGTGCCAGGAAGCTCATAGCCGAAGCCGTTGAGGCTGAACTTCACTCTATGCTTGAGAAGAGTTCAAACATACGACTGGATGACGGGCGAAAGGCGGTAGTCAGGAACGGTTACCTCCCCCATCGGACAATTCAGACCGGTATTGGAGACATTGAGGTTCGCGTACCCAAAGTGCGTGATCGAAGTGGTTCAGGTATCAAATTTAATAGTGGCCTGCTGCCACCTTACCTCAAGCGGGCCGCCAGCATAACAGAGCTTTTGCCGTGGCTCTATCTGAAAGGTATCTCTACGGGTGACTGCCAGGAAGCTCTGTCAGCGCTACTGGGAGAACAGGCGAAAGGATTATCCGCGAATACCATTAGTCGTTTGAAAAGCCAGTGGATTGAAGAACACCACTGCTGGTGCCGGCGAGACCTGAGTCAGAGTAAGTACGTATATTGGTGGGCCGATGGTGTTTACAGCAATGTCCGGATGGACAATCGCCTGTGCCTTCTTGTTATTGTTGGCGTCACCGAGCATGGCATAAAAGAACTGGTGGCCGTTGAAGACGGTTTTCGGGAGTCGGAGGCCAGTTGGTATGAATTGCTCGCAGGCCTGCGTTCTCGTGGTTTAACCGAAGACCCGAAGTTGGCCGTGGGTGATGGTGCTCTTGGATTCTGGAAGGCCCTTTCCAAATGCTATCCCGGCACAAAACATCAACGCTGCTGGGTGCACAAGACAGCCAACGTATTGAACAAGGTACCGAAGACCATTCAGCCAAAAATCAAAGCTGCCCTTCATGAAATTTGGATGGCAGAGACTCGTAAGGACGCTCAAAAGGCATTCGACGAGGCATTGTTTCGATTTGAGCCCAAATATCCGAGCGCAATGAAATGCCTGAAGAAAAGCAGGAAGGAACTTCTGGCATTTTACGATTTTCCTGCGGAACACTGGGTCCACATACGAACAACCAACCCAATTGAATCGACATTTGCTACGGTTCGGTTGCGAACGAACCGAACACGAAACTGTGGATCAAGAGAGACTACACTGTCGATGGTTTTTAAATTGTTGGAGTCAGCCCAGAAACGATGGAGACGAATCCAAGGTTTTCGTCTGCTGACATTGGTGGTAAACAACATCAAATTCAAAGACGGAGTCAAAGTGACGAATCAGTCAGCGGAGAATGCTGCTTAGACCCCGTACACCAGATTTGACAATAACTCCGGCTTGCATAAAGCCGGTCCTTAAATAGTTCATAGGTGGAAAGGACAAATGCCTTAGCCCGGATATTTCACGAGTTGGGTGCGCTCATATGCAAGGCATCAGAGTTGAAGATGCAGTGGTTTACCTCAAGGCTCTGATAACGCGGCAGATGAGTGCACCCGGCTCGCCTGAAGGGTAAGAAAATCAAACAGAATACCGTGGATTACATTTTGCATTTTTGAAACGACTAAAAATATTACTAAAAAGAACTGTCATTACGAATGATTCCTTAGCCCTTATTGTTTTCTCATGAAATATCCGGGTTAGAACCGATGATTCCTGAATCGGTAAAATACCGGGCTCGATACCGAAGCCTCCGGATTCGATTCAGTTGAAACTCATTTGAGGTGGCTTTTTCCAGGGCCTTTTTGGAGATTTTTGCCTTACCCCGTTTTTTAACGGCCCCTGCATGATAAAGGTATTCACGGTATTTTTTCAGCCGAAGGGCATCTTCCACGCCGAACTCCACCAACCCAAAGTCCAGAGAGAGCAACCCATTTCGGTTTCCCGTCAGCACATGATAGCCGATGGAGCACCAGCGATAAGCCTCTGGCTGCTTTACGATACCCGCTCTTACAGCATTTAAGTCGAAGTAGGCGAGGCAGTTGATAAGGGTCTCTCCCTTTTCAACGATGACGCTTTTAAACCGTTCACCCCCAGAGTGTTCCCCGGCTATTTTTCTTCCGGTTATAGAGTCTTGAAAAGGTTTGCTTGATGTCATTCACATACCACGACAAACTGCAAAAACGCTCTCTGTAGTGCTCCAATTGCCCCTCTATAAACTCAGCCCCGGTGGAGTAGAGAAGCATAAACCGCCGTCTCACTTCGTCATCCGAGAGCATTGAGGCTGGCGATACCTCAGTGAGGACGTGCCAATGATTTCCCATGATTGAAAATCCCAAAAGCTCCACAGCATACCCCATTGAAAATCGACGGATCACCCGAACCAGCTCGTCTTTTTCAGAATCCTTAAAAGGAGTCCGTCCAGCACGGTTCGGCTGATCTCATGATAAACGGTTTTCTGGCCGGGATCTGTCCTGACCATCCGGGGAATACGAGGCATAGCGCTTCATCTCCTTGGTGTGTCATGTCAGAAATACGGGGGTATTGAGGCGATTTTAGAAGAAATTTCAATTAAAAAGACAGGTTAATTGTCGAGAATGAGCGTCTCACAGATTGGCTTGGAGGTCAAGCGCATGGTGCCCTGTTCTATGGTGCCTGTCTCCTGATCCGTGTTGGAGAAGAACAGACCCCCAAAGCCGCGCCCTCGTCTTAGCAGGCGCACCAGCGTCCATAAATCCTGTCAAAACAGAGCTCAAAGACGTGAGGACAACGCCTTGGAATCAAGCGCATGGCGCCTGTCCCCTGATCCTCTGGTCCCTGATCCGCATTCAGGGTACTTTTTCAGTCGCAGGGCATCCTCTGGTCGATTTGGTCGGAATACGCTGTCAGAACAGGCAATATATGAAGAGAATTTCTTATAGAAGCTCATAGCATATGTTGCCTGTCCCCAGTTCCGTAGGTGAAAGGGGAATAGTTGGGGACAGTAGTTGAGGACAGGCGAGTTTCGAATGTCCTGCTTTCATCTATCTCCTAAACTTTTTGGCTTTTTACATTTCTGAGAGCCGTTTCATGGAATAGATGCCATCAAAGCCGCTGACCCTTTTTGGCACGCGCTCCCGGCTTCCAAAAAACCTGTTTTTGAATAGTTCGTAGGTAGCCAGGACAAACACTTTGGAGCCAATGATACCGGAATCGGTGAAATACCGGGTCCGGTACCTAAACCGCATGCTTCGATCCATGTGAAAATCTTTTGAGTTTTCTTCATCCAGGAGAGTCTTCGAGATGCTTGCCTTGCCCCGTTTTTTAATGGCTCCGGCATGGTAAAGATAGTCTCGGTATTTCTTCAGCCGTTGAGCATTTGCTACACCAAATTCCACCAACCCAAAATCCAACGAGAGAAAACCGTCCCTGTTTTCCGTCTGCACATGGTGCCCGATGGAGCACCATCGGTAGTCTTCCGGACGCTTCACAATGCCCGCCCTTACGGCATTTAAGTCAATATAGGCCAAGCAGTTAATCACGGTCTCTCCCTTCTCGACAATCACGCTTTTAAAGCGCTCACCCCAGAGCGTTCCCCGGCGATTCTTTTTCCGGTTATAGAGTCGTGAAAAGGTCTGCTTGATGTCCTTCACATACCACGACAAACTGCAAAACCGTTTTCGGTAGTGTTCGATTTGTCCCTCTGGGAATTCAACCCCGGTAGTATAGAGAAGCATAAATCGTCGTCTAACCTCATCATCCGAAAGCATGGAGGTTGGCGATATCTCGGTGAGGAGGTGCCAATGATTTCCCATGATTGAAAATCCGAGAACCTCCACGGCATACACCATGGAAAAGCGCTTGATGACACGAACCAATTCGTCTTTTTCAGCGTCTTTGAAGGGTAGCCCGTCCAACGCCGTGCGACTGATCACATGGTACACTGTTTTTTGACTTGAATCTGTCCTTATCATCCGGGGAATACGAGGCATAACGCTCTCCTCCTTGGGTTTTCGTGTCAGAATCTCTGGTGGGGGTCGATGGGGTTTTAAATGTTAATTTGGAATAAATAAGGGGTGTTGTTCTTTAATGAAAAGCATCACATGGGGTGTTTAAAAGATCAAGCTTATTTCGCCCGTCCCCTAGTTCCTTTGCGGAACCCACCATCGACAACTACGCGGTTCTGGTCGGTGGTCCCATGATGGGTGTCCTCGCCACCGATCTGGACGAGGTGGTGACCAAAACCACCGCCGCCCTCATCGTCCTGCCCGAGGATCACCTTCTCATCCAGCGGTATCGGGTGATGGGCTCTGAAAAGCAGGTGAACAAAATCGGAAAGTCCGCCTGCGATCAGTGCACGTTCTGCACGGAGCTCTGCCCGCGATTTCTCCTTGGGCATCCCATTCAGCCGCACATGGCCATGCGCTCTCTGGTTTTTATGGACGAGACGGGCACCAACGTCGCCCCTGAGGCCCACGCCCTTTATTGCTGCGAGTGCAACCTCTGCAGCTTTGTCTCCTGTCCGGAAGGCCTTTACCCCGGCACCGTCTGCGTTCAGAACAAGCGGGCGGCCGCAGCACAGAAGATCGCGTACACCGGCCCTGTATCAAACCAGGCGCACCCACTGGCGGAGTACCGGAGAACCCCTTCGAAGCGTCTGAAAAACATGCTGGATCTTGCAGGGTACCCGGACGAAGGCCCCTTGACGGACGCCACGTTTAAGCCATCGACCTTGAAGCTGATGCTGAAGCAGCACATTGGCGCCACCGCCTCGCCCCTGATGGGCCCTGGCGACAAGGTCACCCGCGGCCAGAAAATCGCCACGGTGGGGGACGCCCTGGGGTGCGACATCCACGCCCCGGAAGACGGCACCGTGAAAGCGGTCACAGACGCGTTTATCGAAATCTCGGTGGATCGATAACGTGGCTCCCTCTAAATTGGTCACCACAACTGTTCGTAATAACGCATTGTTGTGGTGGTTCGATTGGTTTCTCGTAACTCTTCAGCTTCAAAAAGCAGCTTGCGGATGCGTTTTGCCCCTCGTTCCTCTGGGCAAATCACACCCGCCTTTAGTGCGGGAATGATTGAGGGTGTTTTTAAGATCTGTTTGTTAAACTTTTTAAAAGTTTAGCCCCCGGCAGGGCCGCCGGAGGCTGGCTTTTTACATGAGACACATAAGGATGACCCATGTCTACTGCCATAGGAATTATTGAACTCTCCAGCATCGCAGCTGGTTACCAAGCCCATGACGCCATGCTGAAAGCGGCGGATGTCGAGTCGATCATCGCCAGGACCATCTGCTCCGGAAAATTTCTGGTGGTAATCGGCGGCAGTGTTTCAGCCGTCACCTCCGCCCTTGCCGCGGGAACACATGTTGCCGGAGGGTTTTTAATCGAGGTCCTTAACATCCCCAACATCGATCGACAGGTGTTCGCGGCCCTCTCCGGAACCGTCCAGCTGCCGGCGGACCACAGCCGCGCCATGGGCATCGTCGAAACCTTTTCGGCCACCCCCATCATCGAGGCCGCCGACGCTGCCGTGAAAACCGCGGATGTCACCCTCTACAGGGTGCACGTCTCCATGGCCATCGGCGGCAAAGGTTTTATGCTCTTAAATGGCGATGTCGCTGCCGTGAACTCGGCCGTGGCTGCGGCAAAAGAGGTGATCAAAGTCTCTGGTATGCTCGTCAACACCGTGGTTATACCGTCTGCGTCTCCCCAACTCTTCACGGATTACGTGTAGAGCAAAGGTTGCGACTGCGTTTTGCCCCTCGTTCCTCGGGACAAATCACATCCGCCTTTAATTCGTGAACTGCCAGGGCTCATTTTTTAAAACCTGTTTGTCAAACTCACTTTTTAAACCAGGCAAACGTTTGGCCCCGGCAGGGCTGCCGGGGGCACGATTGCGCTGAATGGTTACAAACCATGAAGAGCATGACGTGCCCTTCGGGCTGCATGAAGGCGCTTGGGTAACCCCTTCCGTTATTCACGGGCGCAGCCCGTCAGCAGATGTGACGTACCCGAGGAACGAGGGTTCGGAGCATGTGCGAACCTGGGTTCCAAGGGCTCAGCCCTTGGCCGCCCGAGGCACACGCTGAATAGGCACGGCAAGCGGATGTTGCCTGTCCCCTGATCGTCTCTCCTTCTCAAGACCCTTTGGGCAAAAACAGGGTCATTTTTATTGACATAAAAAGCCCCTGCATGTACGAAAGAGCCTTCAAAAAAAATAGAAGCGATGTGTTGTTAAAAGAGGTTACTTTTTCGGATTTCTTCCTCCTCTTTTAGAGTGTGACTGCGCTTTCTCGAAGGAATCCTGATAATCATCCAATTATCGGGACCTTTTTGTGAAATCGTTCATCCTCCCGGCAATTGACGTGTTCATTCTATTTTTTTTTGATGGGGCATACATGCCAGCATACCTTCGTTCGTTAAAGCAAATCTTCCTTTTTTCCCTTCCCATTATCGCCGGTCAACTGGGCCAGATGCTTTTTGGCATTGGCGATATTATCGTTGCCGGTCGATACTCCACCGAGGTCCTCTCAGCCCTTGGCATAGCGACCGCCATCTTCTCCCCCTTTCTTTTGATCGGAACGGGCATCACGTTTGCCATCAGCCCCTTGAAAGCGAAAATGATCGCTCAAAACAAAAACGTCGATGCATTGCCGGGGACCACGCTTTTCCTTGCACTGATCACCGGGACTGTGTTGTCGCTCCTGGTGGTTGCCGCAGCATTCTGCGTGCCGCTTATGGGCTTTGACCCCACCATTGAACAGTTGGTGGTTGACTACCTGATCATCTGTTCCGTCTCCATGCTCCCTGTTATGATCTTTCAGGTGCTGAAAGAGAACCTTCAGGCCATGGAAAAGACCCTTTTCGCAAACGGTCTCATCCTCTTTTTCAACCTCGTGAACCTCGCGGCCAACGTCTTCTTTATCTTCTCCCTGGACCTTGGCATCGTGGGGGCTGCCATTGCAACGACCCTGTCACGGACCCTGATGGCCCTTGTCTTGTACGGCCATGCAGTGCGCGTGCTGAACATCAACAGGCAGGTGTGCGTCAGCACGATGCTGTTCATCACCCGCAAAGGGCTCCCCATTGGTCTCAACGGGCTTCTCGTCGGCTTGATTTTTTCCCTTGTCACGGTCCTCACCGGCAAGATGTCTGTGACGGCCTCCGCCGCCAACAACATCTTAATCAACGTCTCATCCCTCACCTACATGATCCCATACGCCCTTGCCGGTGCCGCCTCCGTAAAAATTGCCCGGGCCTATGGCAACCAGGATTATGCAGGAATCACCTCGTATGCCCTGGCCACCCTCTCCCTGGGCCTTTTGTCAGCATCCGTGATGGGGCTTTTGTTTTATGCGGTTCCAGAAAAGATACTGGGCCTGGCCACCGGGGACCCGCAGGTGATCCATTACGGCGCAACCCTGTTCTTTGTTGGGGCCATCTACCAGATCCCCGATGCCATTCAGGTGACGATTCAAGGATGCCTTCGCGGCATTGAAATCACCTTCAGGCCCATGGTCTATATCTTTGTGGGGATTTGGGCGGTGGGGTTTCCCGCGGGCTGCTTCTTTGCCTATGTAAAAGGGATGGAGGCTGCCGGATTGTGGATGGGGATGGCCGTGGGGTTGACCGCTATTGCGATCGTCAACGCCACCCTGTTTATTCGTGTTCTCTGGAAACACAGAGACAGCTCTGGGGCCGGTAATCAATGCCTGCAGACTTGCCTGGAAACGAGGGGGTAAAACAGCTTAACATAAGATGGAAGGGGTTCTTCGTGCTTGGTTCGAGGAGTCGTTGAACTTCATCTGTTATGATAAAAATATGTGTATTATGTCAGATGTGTTGGTCTGATCCCTTCTTAGGCTCTGACCCAGGACAGAGTTCCATCCCCTGGGGGGAGACCATTACCTCTCTCACCCGGACTTGAGAAAGGAGGCCCGGACCCGGATCAATGCATTTTTCTTGGAAGGTGTACCCACCCTTGAATTAAACGGGCCATAACAGTATCTTGTCCTGACATATGCTATACTTCTGGTTGTTTTCCCTACGAAAATTCCAAAAAAAAGAAACCGCTGGAGGTGGAATGATGCGATACCTCGTCATAGCTCTTCTTTCTTTTCTGTTTATTTTATCCCATGCACATGCAGGCGGAAAAACCCGGGCCATTAAGGGCAGTGCCGGATCCAAGCTGATTGCAACAGAGTTCGGTGAATTTTCTTATCCTTGGGCCATGGTCTTTCTTCCCGGTGGAGATCTTCTGGTCACCGAGAAACCGGGCGGTTTGTATCTGTATCGTGTTAAAGAGAAAGAAAAAATTCGCGTCAGGGGGGTGCCTGAGGTGGCTTATGGAGGGCAGGGCGGCCTTGGAGACATTATTCTCCATCCAAAGTACGCCGAGAACCAGCTGGTGTATCTCTCCTACGTAGAATCCGATGCTCCGGGGAAAAAAGGGGCTGTGGTTGTTCGGGCCCGTTTGAACGATTTGGGAAAAGCGCCTGAGCTGAAAGATATCAAAATGATCTGGAAGCAGACCCCAAAGCTCTGGGGCAATGGGCATTACGCTTACCGGATGGCATTTGGCCCCGATGGAAAACTGTTTATTACCTCAGGGGATCGGCAGAAGCAGGCCCCTGCCCAAACGTGGGATCAAAACCTCGGTAAGGTGATTCGGTTAAGCGAAGATGGGAGCGTCCCTTCTGACAATCCGTTCCAGAACAAAGGGGAGCTTGCAAAGAGTTTCTGGTCTTTGGGCCATCGGAACATGCTTGGTATTGCCTTTGATGATAAGGGGCGGCTGTGGACCCACGAAATGGGCCCCAGGCATGGAGACGAACTCAACCTCACCATGGCAGGAGAGAATCATGGCTGGCCCATCGTCTCCTGGGGGGATCAGTATTCGGGGATTCCCATTCCCGATCATGATGAGCGTCCGGAGTTCCATGCGCCGGAGTTGTACTGGGTTCCCACCATTGCCCCGTCGGGATTGATTGTCTACTCAGGGGACCTCTTTCCAAAATGGAAGGGGAATGCCTTTATTGGAGGGCTCCGGTCCAAGACTCTGTTTCGAATCCGTTTGAACGGCGACAAAGCCCGGGAGGCCGAGCGGTTTTACTGGGGCACCCGTATTCGCGAGGTGGAGCAGGGGCCGGATGGGGCTATCTGGATTCTGGAAGACGCAAAGAATGGTCGCCTGATTCGGTTTAGGGCCTCGATGTAAAATAATTATACAGCGACCGTTACCGGGCGTTTTCATCATGCTGAACGTTCCAACGTTCATTTTTAAAGCCTACGGTGCTGGTCATACAGAACGTGTATAATTAAATAGTGGCGAGGCCCTTACTCATACATAAAGCTTAAAAAGCCTGCCCCCTGTTGGCTAAATAAGATGGAAGAGGTTCTTCGTGCTTGGTTCTTTGTTCTTGGTTTGTGGAGTCGTGAACTCCATCTGTTATGATAAAAACAGGGGGCTTTTCTTAGGGGCCAGAGGTTGGCCCGTTGCCCACGGAGGGTAGGGTGCGGCCCCCGCACCTTCTAACGCAACAAAAATCAACAGCCACAATAAAACACATTTGACGTTAATAACTGCAATGACAGGATGTTATGGGTGGGGTGCACGGAAAGCCCTGCGTTTCAGGGCCGTACACGTTTTTCGCTGATCGGGTTTTTCGAGGTCGATAAACGCTCGCAACCGATCAGAAACATATTCTGTGCAAATGCATTTTGTCAGATGTGTAGGTCTGACCCCTTCTCCCTAATTTAAAGAAGCTTGGAATCCCTCATGGTCCTGCCGTTATGTGCGGAAACGCACGAAAGAAGTACTGGCGCATGAGCAAGGTCAAGTGGATAAATTTCGCGCTTCCGCCTCGATATTTCTTCTCTCGCGGATTGTTCCTTCCGGGAGTGTAACTCCTTTGATCAGCCGAATCGCCGAGGTACGCGATCCGTATGCCAGGTGGTGTGGGAGGGCCCTTCAGTGATGAGGGGTCCTATCCCGTTGTGTGCCGGGCACGGCACACGTCCTTAAAAGTGAGCCAAATGGTAGTATTATTGTGAGCATTTGGCAAGTCTTAGACCCAGCCAGGTGGAGGCGAAGGGTGTAGCGGTAGAACAACGAGGTATCGGTGACGGTGCTTCGGAAGGCAGTCGTCCTGCTGCGGCAGGATACCGCGAAGGTACGGGGTGACGTACAGAAACCGAGTTGAGGCGTGCATGAGTGGGACGAGCCTGCAACACAAGGCGAAGTCCTCTATCCACTATAGGCTCTGCCCGTATACTCGGCGCCCACGTACCGAAAGGCGTGTGTTTACCCCGGGAGGCCTCCCATGTGCCCCGGAAAGTCGCGTGCGACGGAAATTGGCTGAGGGCGGGGCAACCCGCTCTGACCGCATGGGAGGAGTCAGCCGAGGGCATAGTAGTCAGAGGAAACGAGCCGGGCCTCCCTTAAAGGGGAGAAGTATACCCGGAGGACTCACCCTGGTGAAGGCCTGAACGGTGCCCGACCCGAATGGGGCGGGTAAATGAAAATGACAAGTAGGAGGTGTGTACTTATGAGCATTATGCCCCAGCAGGTGGAAATGTTCATAGCGTCGCAGATAGCCGAACGTCTGGGAGGCAACCCCCGGCTCATGGAGATGATCCTTGAGCGGAGGAATATGTTCAGCGCCCTGAAGCGGGTCCGAAGCAACAAAGGAGCCCCCGGGGTTGACGGGATGACCGTGAACCAACTGGGTGGATACCTGAGGCGGCATTGGCCCACGATCAGGGAGGAGCTTTTAAGCGGGACCTACAACCCCTTCCCCGTCCGGCGCAAGGAGATACCCAAGCCGGATGGCGGGGTGCGGTTGCTTGGGATCCCGACGGTCCTTGACCGGCTCATCCAGCAGGCCATCAGTCAGATTTTGGCACAGGTGTGGGACCCGACCTTTTCTGAGTTCAGCTATGGATTCAGGCCGGGACGGTGCCAGCGTGACGCCATTTATCAGGCGAAGGGCTATCTGCTTGAGGGGTACACTCACGTCGTTGATATGGACCTGTCGAAGTTCTTCGACAGGGTCAACCACGATCGCCTGATGAGCAGGTTGGCGGCACGGGTTCAGGACAAGCGCGTCCTGAAGCTGATCCGTAAATACCTGACCGCCGGGACGATGATCGGCGGGCTTGTCTCGCCGTCCGTGGAAGGTACGCCCCAGGGCGGTCCTCTCTCGCCGCTGCTCTCCAATATCGTCCTTGACGAATTGGACAAAGAGCTGGAGGCAAGGGGGCATTGCTTTGTCAGATATGCCGATGACTTCGTGATCTACACCAAAAGCAAGAAAGCTGCGTTGCGGGTCAAAACGAGCATCACGGGGTATATCACCGAGAAGCTCAAGCTCAAGGTCAACGAGGAGAAGAGCGCGGTCAGTAGGCCGTGGCTACGCAAGTATCTTGGTTTTACGTTTATTCAAATGTACGGGAAGACAAAGATCCGGATCCACGCCAAATCGATCAAACGATTCAAGGAGAGGGTCCGGGAGCTGACAAGCCGCAACTGCGGAAAGAGCCTGTACAGGATAATTGAGGAGTTGAACAATTACCTCAGGGGATGGTGGAACTACTACCGTCTGACGGAAGCCAGGTATATCTTCAAGGCCCTGAACAAGTGGATTATCAGGCGGCTTCGATGTGTCGTCTGGAAGCAGTGGAAGAATCCAAGGACCAAGATTCGTAATTTAAAGAAGCTTGGAATCCCTCATGGTCCCGCCGTGATGTGCGGCAACGCACGAAAGAAGTACTGGCGCATGAGCAAGGTCAAGTGGATAAACTTCGCGCTTCCGCCCCGATATTTCTTCTCTCGCGGATTGTTTCTTCCGGGAGTGTAACTCCTTTGATCAGCCGAATCGCCGAGGTACGCGATCCGTATGCCAGGTGGTGTGGGAGGGCCCTTCAGTGATGGAGGGTCCTATCCCGTTATGCCAACCTATGAGTCCCACGCAATTATCTCTCTGCATGGGCCCAATACTGACTCCACAGTAGCCTTAAAAGTAGGCTCCCAGTCCTCCTCGTAAATATCGGAGACCCACAGATATACTCTTGCAAATTGAAACCCAGTATCGGTTGTTTTAGTTTCTGATGATTTAAAACTATGACTGCAGCTTGAACAAATCACTATTCTATCTGGTAGCGGAATTGATTCGTCTCCAAGAGCCAATGACTCTGTAAACTCTTCATAAACTTCTGCTTCACATTTAGGGCAAACTGCGTCGTATACGTTGGATGGAACAGGAATTTCAATTCCCTCATCCGCAATTCCCATTTCAAGGAAACTAAACTCATGGTTACATGGCGGAACAGCGATACCTTTTTCTTCGTATTTCCTCAACCTTGTATATATGTGTTGATTAGGAGTTGATAAAAAAATCCCTTTATTCCAGAAAAGATCGGAAATTTCTTCTGCTTTCCCTTTATATGCATCTTGGTTTTCAGGGATATAGTATGCTGACTTCACTCCCATGAATAATCTCCTAAGGCATAACGCCGCGCTTCACCCGACGGGCGCGGAAACGCGAAAGTGTTTGAATAATGCCGACCTTCATTAAATGATAACACCTGAAAAACACCACTTGCGCCCGGTCGGTGTGGAAGCGCTTATTCGGCGGTTACGCCGATATGTTATTGTATTGACTTAACTACACAGGAAACAGTTTACTTGCTTTGAAATTATTCCCAGGGCCATTTGTATGGTGGTTTGTTCATCCATTTGGGATTTTTAATTGTTTTATTCATGATCTCAATCCCTTTAAAATGTTTCCAAACTGCATAAATGAATACCCCGGTTGCAACTATCAGGGCTGGTAAAAGCAAAAACGTGCCTACTGATAAACCCATATAATTTGAGTGGCCGAAATAGTTACCAGATTTAACGTATGAAATAAGTGTAACCCACAGTATTAGAAGAAAAATAAGGGAGAACCAGAACCCCAAACGATTAATTCTTTTATCGAATTTGGATTGTGGCCTTTGTTTGTTAGATTTCTTTTTATTCTTCTTCATAGAAGGATCTTCAGTGTGAAGCCGAACGCCACGCATGTGGGGCCGCCGAGCGAAGCGAGGGCACTGGCGCGGAGCGCCAGCGGTCCCTTACAATGCGTTTGTTAAGTACTTTTTAATGTTCTAATTTCAGGTTCAAGTATTGTAACAACATTTATTACATGATTTTGGCAAACGAATTCATAGTGTTTGATTTCATCTTCGTATTGCTGAAGAGCATATGTAGATTTTTTAAGGTAATCTAAATAATCTGAATGCTCATATATACGATAAAGATGACCATTGTACTTTTCATTACCTCTTGGTGGAAGGGCAAATGATTCGTCTATAATTGTGTAGGCAATGTAAAAATCGAAGTATATACTATAGGTTGGTTTGTCATCTACTAAGACTTCACGAACACCAGAGATAACAGAGTTGCCAACATTTATGGATTGGGTTTCGGTACTGACTTCTCCAATTGCAAGCTCAAATAATAGTGTATTTTCTTCTGGCTCATTTATTGAATCTAAATAAAGGTATGCGTGTTTATTAATAGCTTCGAAATAATTCATAATGCCCAATCTTTAGGTACTTAACGCCACACTTCACCCGACGGGCGCTGAAGTATGACAGTGTTTGATATTTGACAACCAGCAGTTAATGATGCCTGCCGAAAAACCACACTTGCGCCCGGTCGGCGTGAAAGTGTTTGTTGTGTGCCGGGCACGGCACACGTTCTTAAAAGTGAGCCAAATGGTAGTATTATTATGAGCATTTGGCAAGTCTTAGACCCAGCCAGGTGGAGGCGAAGGGTGTAGCGGTAGAACAACGAGGTATCGGTGACGGTGCTTCGGAAGGCAGTCGTCCTGCTGCGGCAGGGTACCGCGAAGGTACGGGGTGACGTACAGAAACCGAGTTGAGGCGTGCATGAGTGGGACGAGCCTGCAACACAAGGCGAAGTCCTCTATCCACTATAAGCTCTGCCCGTATACTCGGCGCTCACGTACCGAAAGACGTGTGTTTACCCCGGGAGGCCTCCCATGTGCCCCGGAAAGTCGCGTGCGACGGAAATTGGCTGAGGGCGGGGCAACCCGCTCTGACCGCATGGGAGGAATCAGCCGAGGGCATAGTAGCCGGAGGAAACGAGCCGGGCCTCCCCTGAGGGGAGACGTATACCCGGAGGACTCACCCTGGTGAAGGCCTGAACGGTGCCCGGCCCGAATGGGACGGGTAAATGAAAATGACACGTAGGAGGTGTGTACTTATGAGCATTATGCCCCAGCAGGTGGAAATGTTCGTAGCGTCGCAGATAGCCGAACGTCTGGGAGGCAACCCCCGGCTCATGGAGATGATCCTTGAGCGGAGGAATATGTTCAGAGCCCTGAATCGGGTCCGCAGCAATAAGGGTGCTCCAGGGGTAGACGGGATGACCGTCAGCCAGCTTGGCGGGTACCTGAGGCGGCACTGGCCCAAAATCAGGGAAGAGCTTTTGAATGGGACCTACAACCCGCTTCCCGTACGGCGAAAAGAGATAGATAAGCCGGATGGTGGGGTACGGTTGCTGGGTATCCCGACAGTGCTTGATAGACTCATTCAGCAGGCCATTGGCCAGATATTGGAGCAAGTTTGGGACCCGACGTTCTCTGAGTTCAGCTATGGATTCAGGCCGAAAAGGTGCCAGCGTGACGCCATATTACAGGCAAAGGGCTATTTGCTTGAGGGGTACACTCACGTCGTCGATATGGACCTGTCGAAGTTCTTTGACAGGGTAAACCACGATCGTCTGATGAGCAGGTTGGCGGAACGGGTTCAGGACAAGCGTGTCCTGAAACTGATCCGCAAGTACCTGACCGCCGGAACGATGATTGGTGGGCTTGTCTCGCCATCCGTGGAAGGCACGCCCCAAGGCGGTCCTCTCTCGCCCTTGCTCTCCAATATCGTCCTTGACGAATTGGACAAAGAGCTGGAGGCGAGGGGGCATAGCTTTGTCAGGTATGCCGACGACTTCGTGATCTACACCAAGAGCAGAAAAGCTGCATTGAGGGTTAAGACGAGCATTACGGGGTTTATTACCGGGAAACTCAAGCTCAAGGTCAACGAGGAAAAGAGTGCAGTTAGCAGGCCGTGGCTGCGCAAGTATCTTGGTTTTACGTTTCTCCAAATGTATGGGAAGACAAAGATCCGGATCCACCCCAAGTCGATCAAACGATTTAAGGAGAGGGTTCGTGAGCTGACAAGCCGCAACTGCGGAAAGAGCCTGTACAGGATAATTGAGGAGTTGAACAATTACCTCAGGGGATGGTGGAACTACTACCGTCTGACGGAAGCAAGGTACATCTTCAAGGCCCTGAACAAGTGGATTATCAGGCGGCTTCGATGTGTCGTCTGGAAGCAGTGGAAGAATCCAAGGACCAAGATTCGTAATTTGAAGAAGCTTGGTATCCCTCATGGTCCCGCCGTTATGTGCGGAAACGCACGAAAGAAATACTGGCGCATGAGCAAGGTCAAGTGGATAAATTTCGCGCTTCCGCCTCGATATTTCTTCTCTCGCGGATTGTTCCTTCCGGGAGTGTAACTCCTTTGATCAGCCGAATCGCCGAGGTACGCGATCCGTATGCCAGGTGGTGTGGGAGGGCCCTTCAGTGATGAGGGGTCCTATCCCGTTCGGTGAGGCGGGTTTAAAACCAATTCCGCTTCATCTCAGATAAAAAATCTTTAGTTATCGGATATCCAGATTTATCCCCTATGACGCTATCAATGCCGCATTCAGGGCATAACGCAGTCCGGCCGATACCGTCATCATCTTCGTCAATCCATTCCTCGATCGTCTTTGGAGCAAAAGTTGATGTGCAATAGAAACAACCACAAGTAAGGCTGTTTTCAATTTCAACTCGATGATTAGCCGAGTGTCTATGAGCACCACTGATATCTTTTGGGAATTTTGAAACTCTACGCTTATGTTCTTCTTGCCAATTCATTTTATACACCGAACGCAGAATTCACGGGCTGGCGGGTGATAGCGACAGACGTGAATTCAAGAAAAAGTTAAAAAAAAAAGCGCACTTCAAAAAGCGGCGCTGTCCAGCCAGTCCAGTGAAATGACATGTTATGTTTTTACTCGTATTAACAAGTCATTATATATTTCAATAATTTTTGATGTTCCAACTATTCTACTGCCTTCTTGAATATTCATTTCTTTACCAATCCAAAGTGAATTTGGATAAGCTTCTGGTGAAATATAATTTACAAAGGCCAGAGCTGTTTCTCCCGGATTAAGCATTTCTTTATCAACCAATTGAATATTTCCTGAAGTAAGATAGTCCTTTTTAATTAAATGTGCTCCCCTATACCCTGAAAATATTGGTCCATGCCCACTTATTTCAGTTGGTAATAGAGTAATTTCAATTAATGCATCAAAGTCTTCATTCATTTTTTTAATCTAATTTTGAAGCATAACGTATAGCTAACGGGCCGGGCGGCGCATGGCGACAAAGGCCTGAAAGCGAAAGTGATTGGTTTGCAGAAACGCTTGGAAACGCCCAGCAGTAGCCCGGTCCGAGTTTAGCGCCTTGTTGTGTGCCGGGCACGGCACACGTCCTTAAAAGTGAGCCAAATGGTAGTATTATTGTGAGCATTTGGCAAGTCTTAGACCCAGCCAGGTGGAGGCGAAGGGTGTAGCGGTAGAACAACGAGGTATCGGTGACGGTGCTTCGGAAGGCAGTCGTCCTGCTGCGGCAGGATACCGCGAAGGTACGGGGTGACGTACAGAAACCGAGTTGAGGCGTGCATGAGTGGGACGAGCCTGCAACACAAGGCGAAGTCCTCTATCCACTATAGGCTCTGCCCGTATACTCGGCGCCCACGTACCGAAAGGCGTGTGTTTACCCCGGGAGGCCTCCCATGTGCCCCGGAAAGTCGCGTGCGACGGAAATTGGCTGAGGGCGGGGCAACCCGCTCTGACCGCATGGGAGGAGTCAGCCGAGGGCATAGTAGTCAGAGGAAACGAGCCGGGCCTCCCTTAAAGGGGAGAAGTATACCCGGAGGACTCACCCTGGTGAAGGCCTGAACGGTGCCCGACCCGAATGGGGCGGGTAAATGAAAATGACAAGTAGGAGGTGTGTACTTATGAGCATTATGCCCCAGCAGGTGGAAATGTTCATAGCGTCGCAGATAGCCGAACGTCTGGGAGGCAACCCCCGGCTCATGGAGATGATCCTTGAGCGGAGGAATATGTTCAGCGCCCTGAAGCGGGTCCGAAGCAACAAAGGAGCCCCCGGGGTTGACGGGATGACCGTGAACCAACTGGGTGGATACCTGAGGCGGCATTGGCCCACGATCAGGGAGGAGCTTTTAAGCGGGACCTACAACCCCTTCCCCGTCCGGCGCAAGGAGATACCCAAGCCGGATGGCGGGGTGCGGTTGCTTGGGATCCCGACGGTCCTTGACCGGCTCATCCAGCAGGCCATCAGTCAGATTTTGGCACAGGTGTGGGACCCGACCTTTTCTGAGTTCAGCTATGGATTCAGGCCGGGACGGTGCCAGCGTGACGCCATTTATCAGGCGAAGGGCTATCTGCTTGAGGGGTACACTCACGTCGTTGATATGGACCTGTCGAAGTTCTTCGACAGGGTCAACCACGATCGCCTGATGAGCAGGTTGGCGGCACGGGTTCAGGACAAGCGCGTCCTGAAGCTGATCCGTAAATACCTGACCGCCGGGACGATGATCGGCGGGCTTGTCTCGCCGTCCGTGGAAGGTACGCCCCAGGGCGGTCCTCTCTCGCCGCTGCTCTCCAATATCGTCCTTGACGAATTGGACAAAGAGCTGGAGGCAAGGGGGCATTGCTTTGTCAGATATGCCGATGACTTCGTGATCTACACCAAAAGCAAGAAAGCTGCGTTGCGGGTCAAAACGAGCATCACGGGGTATATCACCGAGAAGCTCAAGCTCAAGGTCAACGAGGAGAAGAGCGCGGTCAGTAGGCCGTGGCTACGCAAGTATCTTGGTTTTACGTTTATTCAAATGTACGGGAAGACAAAGATCCGGATCCACGCCAAATCGATCAAACGATTCAAGGAGAGGGTCCGGGAGCTGACAAGCCGCAACTGCGGAAAGAGCCTGTACAGGATAATTGAGGAGTTGAACAATTACCTCAGGGGATGGTGGAACTACTACCGTCTGACGGAAGCCAGGTATATCTTCAAGGCCCTGAACAAGTGGATTATCAGGCGGCTTCGATGTGTCGTCTGGAAGCAGTGGAAGAATCCAAGGACCAAGATTCGTAATTTAAAGAAGCTTGGAATCCCTCATGGTCCCGCCGTGATGTGCGGCAACGCACGAAAGAAGTACTGGCGCATGAGCAAGGTCAAGTGGATAAACTTCGCGCTTCCGCCCCGATATTTCTTCTCTCGCGGATTGTTTCTTCCGGGAGTGTAACTCCTTTGATCAGCCGAATCGCCGAGGTACGCGATCCGTATGCCAGGTGGTGTGGGAGGGCCCTTCAGTGATGGAGGGTCCTATCCCGTTAACCCCAATTCTCGGATAATATCCATGCGGCTTGGAACTCACGTGTGATTGCATTAAATGTAAATTTACAACCTTCATCAGTAAGGTCATTTAGCACGCCTTTAATTATCGGTCCTGATTGACCCGTAAAACTAATGCCATCAGCCGACACTCTTTCGCCTGACCATTTTAGTTTAGGCCCCTTAAATAGCGCGAGGCACAAGCCATCAGTTGCAACTAAAAAACCTGTTTCGTCGTTGTAAAGTATGTTGTCAATCCCATCCCATTCAGTTGTTGATATAATTTCTCTTTTATTGGGATCAACGAAATACCCCTGGCCACCTGCAACGACTAAAAATAGTTTTTCATTGGGTATACGAAAAACAGTGTTAAAAGAACTCCACCCGCTTTGACTGAATACACCAACCCATTCTAAATAATCCTTATCAAGAAACTTAACCCACAATGTATTCCCAGACATTGAAAAATTGTGTTCTTCAAAATCTCCAGACAAGGGTGGTCTATCAAGGATTTCCGCTTCCATGAAATTGCTATGTCCTTAAAGGGGGTTAACAATTATTAGTGTGCAAAAATGCGCCATAAAACCGAGATCCCCGGGTTTATGATGCAAAAACGCTCACATATCAAAATATATTGGTCTTATGATGCAACATTGCACAATAAGTGGTTTGGATGCGCCATAAAACCATCGTAATAGGGTTTATGGCGCGAAAATGCGCAATAAATATTGATTCAAGGTTTTATGGTGCAAAAATGCGTCATAAACCCGTATATGTCACAAAAAAGCGCATGGGGCCGTCAGGGGTACTCCAAATTTCCCTCTAAGGTATATGAAAGATACCATCGTTGGGCAAGGAAGAAATATCAATGTTTACTGAATGGTAACGAGTGTGCTCCAAGAAGAGCTATCGTGGGTAGATCATTGGTGTCACTGTCTTCTCATGGAATACCCGGGTTAACCCGGATATTTCACGAGTTGAGTGTATCCATGTTCAAGGCATCAGAGCCGCAGATGTAGTGCTTTACCTCAATGCTCTGATAACGCTGAAGATGGGTGAACTCGGCTTGCCTGAAGGGTGACAAAAACGAGCGTCAAACCGTGAATGACATGTTGTGTTTTTGAAATTCCGGGTTAGAGTGTTGATGCTCTCTGGTAAATGGGCTTTCCGACGCGATCAATGTGAGATTTTAAGGCGGGATTCTGGAGGGTATTGTAGTGGAGGATGTCAAAAAAGTAGGGAATGAGAGTCTCCTCTTCAAGGAGGTCTTTGAGTTCAAGGACCTGTTCTGGGGTCACCCGTTCTCCTTTAACGGCAAGGTCGACATCAGAGCCGATTTTTTCTGTTCCCTTGGCGCGTGATCCAAAAATCAAGACGCACTCTACCGTAGGGAATCTTGTTGCAACGTCTCGAATAACGCTGATTTCTCTCTCTTTTAACCCGAATCGCTTCATTTTTGGATCATGCCCTGAAACGTGGTGTGGAGTTCGGTGAGATTTGGGAAGTAGGTTGTTCGAATGCGGCGTTCTACTTCCATTGCGGTGGCTTCATCATAGGTATGGACCGTAAGATTTCTGTCCTTCAGAGCTTTGAGCCATGATTCACCATCGGCAATTAAACCGGATTGGAACGCCTGTTTGATGGCAGCACGGGGGCTTTGAATTTCATACCCTTCCTCTTCCAGATAGTCCTTCATGATTTTCCATGCCAATTCAAATGACATCTCATAGAACTGAATCAGGCCGGCGCGTTCTACCCGGGAGGGGGTGTCGATTTCAATGGCGAGTTCTAACTCCCCAAAGGCCCTGCAAAAGTTCTCAAAGCGCTGTACCCATCGAATGTCTTTGTCTGTTTCCGCCATTGGCTCAGTTCCTTTCATCATGTGGCTCCTGACTCCATTTGTACCGTGATATGCCCTAAAAATCCATGGGGTGCTTGGATACCGTCTGATAATTGTTCTCTAACCCGGATATTTCAGGCGTTGACTGCACCCATATTCAAGGGCTCAGAGCTGCAGACATCGTGGCTTACCTCAAGACTCTAAAAACGCAGCAGATGAGTGCAGCCGGCTCACCCGAAGGGTGAGGAAATCGTTCCCCAAACCCTGAACTACGTAATGTGTTTTTCAAACAACAAACCGTTTCACAATAACATAATAGAATTACAGTTGATTGTCGGTGTCCGGTCGTTTGCTCATGAAGTATAAGGGATAGGGCCGCACAGGAGTACTGCGTTCCAATTGCATTTAGCTATTCGTCACGCAGCCGGTGAGCGCCAGCGAACCGGATGCAACCCGCTTTCGAGGTGGCCCACCTCGCCGCCGGAGTTATTCCGGTCAAAGTCAAGTCGATTTGCTCTTTGAAAATTCGGTAAAGCACCACATCAACCTATACATCAGGAAGGGCCTTTGTTATTGTAGAGCCCTTGGAGCATGATCTTTGATCCCGCACTCGACAGCATAGCTGTCTTGGGACTTGATCTGCTCCATTCTTTTTTTGTTCTGGCGCCTTGAGACAGGGGCCGCTGTATCAAACCCCTGATACCGCCTATCCTTGCTCAAGGGCACCGGTTTTTCAGCTGGTTTGCTCTTCTCACGATTCTTGTCATCAATAGCCGGATCGAAAGGTTTGCTGGACGCCAGGACGCCATAGGCCAACCTGACAAGCTTATGAATGCACACCCCAATGGCTGCTTTTGCAACCATGCCGGAAGCTCTCTTTTCATCGTATATACGCTTTATGACATCATTGCGGCTCCCCTTCGACAACCCTGCAAGAACAGACATATAAAGCATTGCCCTTGGGGCTTTTTGGCCTTTCTTGCTCATTTTATAGCTACCCTTTTTTGAGCCGTCCCCGCTGAGCTTAAGCTCAGGGTGAACGCCCAAAAAAGAAGCCAGTTTTTTAGCGGACTTAAACCGCGTAATGTCCTCTATGTAAAGCATCAACACGATGGCTGTCATACGCCCAACTCCATTGATACTCATCAGCAACTGCACCTCGGGCCAATCACACTCTTTTTCAAAACGCTGCTCAAATATAGTGATCTGTTTCGACAGAGACGCAATTTGGGAGACCGTGGAACTAACCAAAAATGCTGTTAAATCATCAGATTCTTCCGCTGTACTGGCCTTAGCATTTTTAACGAGTACCGATGCAAGGGGCTTCTTTAAGAATGGGATTGATGCGACAGTCGCTACCCTTGCCCGAGCAAGCATCTTGGCTGTTGGGTATTTCAGTAAAAGCAGCATCAGCCATTGTGGCATTCGTGATCGATAATATGGCAACAACTCGGGGTTTGCGCTGTAGAGAAGCGACTCAAGTTCATTGAGAAGGACCCCCATCTGCTTTTTTAAACTCCTGTATCGACCCCACATTTTCTTCAGACTTTTGTTCGGATCTCTCTTGCCATATGGGATTTTATCTGGATGACGGATTTGATATTCAGCCACACTCCGAGCACTGATCTTATCGGTCAGGTTTCGAATCATTCCCGCTTTATTGTCATGGGCGATTCCATTGGGGTTCACCCTGGCAGCGTGCAAGTTGAACTTTCCCTGCTGCCTCAAGAGAAAGGCATACCAGTTATCTTCATAGCCACCAGTGCTTTCCACGGCGGCATACAATGTGGCCGAAGGATGTTTTTCAAAGAAAGCGGATATACGTTCACTAAGCTCCGCGTGACCTGTGGCTGTATCGTCTAATTGGAAATTTTCTTCCACACAGTTCATTTGATCATCGATGATGACAAAATCTGAGTAACCTTTGCTGACATCACAACCTAAATAAAATTTCTGCACTACCTGCTCCAAACATTTAAATATCAATGGGTAACCAGATATCATCAGCCTTCTAACTATGCGGCCTCAAGCGGGTCAAGTTATTCCAGGATTTTAGTCTGGTTAGAGGAAGAAACTCCGGCACGACTTCAAGAGCCAAGGCAAGGTCCTTCTCCCAAACAAGATAAGTGCTTTATCGAATTTAAACTGTAATCGACAAGTTTGATTTTTATTTGACTGTGACTCCACGTTTCTTTGAACTGGCAGAATCAATTGGAGCCGAGGAACGAGGTTCAAATTGATTCTGTAATCTGGGGTCAAGGGGCTCAGCCCCTTGCTGCCGGAGGCCAGTTCTTTGGAGTCACTTTGACCATAGAAGGCATGCCCTTCCTCTTTTCCTATCCCCTATAACCTATCGCCTGTTCTCTCTGTCTTGTATCTTCCTCAAATGCCCCAACGCCTCCCCAAAATCCACGCTCAGCCGCTCTTTCTCCCCAAGCATGAAGAACCCCAGTCGTTGGGCTTCCTTCTCGATTTCGGCCATATGGAGGGCGCCCCAGGGGACGATCAAGGTGTCGTAGTGGGGGAGAGCTTTGCTTAGCATGGCAAAGACGGCTTCGTTGCGTTGGGTGAAGATGTCGTGGGTGATGGTATCGAGGACTTTGAGGTCGTCGCCTTGGAGTTCGACCCAGGCGCTGTATTGGGCGTAGCCGTCGGAGAGGGGTTGGCCGCTGAAAAAGGCGGTGGTGAGGACCCCTAGGAATTCGATGGTGATGGGGGAGAACTCGGAGAGATCGAGGTCTGCGGAGACGATGTGGGGTTTGTGGCCGTTGGCTTCAAGGGACTCGTCCATGGTTTTGAAGTCGGAGGTGACGTAGGTGCCGTCCAGCTCCATGTGTTCCTGGGAGGCGAGGCCCAAGAGTTCGCCGATCCTGTCGTAGGTGAGTTTGGCTTTGAGGAGGCCTTCCCGGTCGGAGACACCTTCGGCCAGGATGATGGTTTTGCCGTTTGCCATGGAGCCGCTTACCTCGTTGTAATAATCGGTGCGGCCGATGTGGATCATGGGAAGCAGGCGAAGGGTTTTGCCGCCCTTGCTGTAGATCTTTTCGTTCATGTAGAGGCCGGAAGGCCGGAGCTTCATGAACCCTGCGGTTTTGACCTCCACCAGGGTGGCCACGGACCAGAAGCCGATGACTGCCAAGATAAGGGGCACAATAACGGCGCTTGCCGCGAAGAATCCAAGGGTGTTTTTCAAGCTGAACCAGGGGCCTTCAAACATGGAAGGCGTGATGAGGAAATCGTGGTCGGATTCCTTCCGAACAGCCAAAAGCCCTGCAACCCCGATCCCCAATTGCCCCAGGGACATCAAAAAACCAAACCCCGCCTCCGGTATAAACATCGGCATGGGCCAGAACATCATGGGAGCCCACATGGCATACAACACCATGGGCAGAAAGATCTTTTTGGGAATCCTGCGGTCGATGCCCATGCATATAAAAAACGGCACAGCTAAAAAGAGAACCGGAAACGCCACCAGGTTTCGAACCTGTGACAACAGGTGCATCCCGCTTACAACCGCAAGAAGCTCGTCCAACGTAGACAGTGCCCCGTCAGCCAGAAATAGAATCAAAAAGAGATTGGCAAAGTGTCGCATGTTTTTACTGCCTCGGTTTGGGTAAAGCATGCCTCCGGCGGCAAGGTGGGCCACCTTGAAAGCGGGTTGCGAAAGCGCTTTGTCCCTCGTTCCTCGGGTCAAATCGCTTTCGCCTTCGTCTCGGGCTGCGCCCGACTTAGGGGGGCAGGTCGAAATAGTCGCAAGTTTCAAGGATGAAGAGAGCTTGCGTATGGGCTTTTTTGAAAGCTATTACACCCGTGTATGTGTCGTGCTTTTGTGCGGCCTTGGGTAGACGCGTGAAAAAGCCGCGGCGGAGCACGGCGCGCCCAGAAAGCAACGCCATAGGAGCTTCACGAAAATAAATAGCAATTCTTTTTAGGCGTTTTCTGTTATATTACCGGGATGAAAGCATTACCACATGAATCAATAAAAAACAGATATGAAAAGATAGCGTCCGAGCTAACCGAAAAAAGTCGTAGGTGCTGGGCGGCTGTAGAAGCTTTAGAGCTTGGGTACGGAGGTGTCGCGGCCGTATCTCGTGCAACGGGACTTACACCACGGACAATCTGTCATGGTATTGAAGAACTCTCTCATAAAACTCAGGATAGTACGGGTAGACAGCGTAAGCCCGGTGGTGGCCGTAAGTCGCTCACTGAAAAACAACCAGGACTGCTTGACGCTTTAGAAAAGCTTGTTGAGCCGTATACCAGCGGTGACCCAATGAAACCGCTAAGATGGACTTGTAAAAGCACAACCAATCTATCTGATGAGCTAAAAAAACAAGGGTTTTTCATTTCACCTACAACCGTAGGTGGACTGCTCAAAAAGTTAGGTTATAGCCTACAGAGCAACCGAAAACGATTCGAAGGCAGGCAGAATCCAGATAGAAATTTGCAGTTTGAGTATATTGCAGCAGCAGTGGAAGAATTCCAAAGTCGGGGCTGCCCCGCAATCTCTGTAGATGCAAAGAAAAAGGAGCTGGTAGGGAATTTTGCAAATTCTGGACGCGAGTGGCATAAAACAAATCATCCGTTGGAAGTAGAAGCGTATGATTTTATAGATAAAGAGCTTGGAAAAGTAACGCCCTACGGAGCTTACGATATTACCCATAATTTGGGATGGGTTAATGTGGGGACCGATAATGATACGGCACAGTTTGCCGTCAGAAGTATTCAGCGCTGGTGGGAGGAATTGGGGGAACGACTGTATCCCGGTGCCGAAGAAATACTGATCATGGCAGACGGAGGCGGTAGTAACGGCTGGCGCAACCGTCTGTGGAAAAAATCCCTTCAGGAATGGGCGGATAAAGAAGGGTTGTCTATTATGGTTTGCCACTTCCCTCCTGGGACAAGCAAGTGGAATAAAATTGAACACAGAATGTTTTGTCATATAACGCGGAACTGGAGAGGGATGCCACTCGTAAGCCACGAAGTTATAATTAAATTGATTGGCTCTACAACAACGAAAGAAGGGTTAAAAATAGGTGCCAGCCTGGACGCCGACATATACCCAAAAGGTTTAAAGGTGACAGATGCTGAAATGGATGCACTGTCAATAGAACAAGCTGACTTCCACGGAGAATGGAATTACCTGCTCACCCCCAGAAGTTGAGTCTCTTATTTCTGAGAGACTCCATAGTCAATGACGTGTTTCCCGAAACACGGGTGTCATTTGGAGATGAACATATTGATCAAGGCAACTTTTTTTTGTTTCTGAAAACGAAACGGCCTGGTTTTATCTCAACGCCTCAAGCTACTTCACCCATCGCGCATCCGGCGAGCCTCAGCGAGCCGGATGCAACCTGGGGTCCAGGGGATCATCCCCTGGCTGCCGGAGGCAAGGCTTTTCGTTTTTTATAACCCATCCCCCATGACCTATAATCTGCTTTTCTAGTGTGCTTCGTTCCAGTTGTCGCCTACCTCGATATTGACGGACAAGGGGACGGCGAGTTCCCAGACGTTTTCCATGGCCTGCTGCATGAGGCCTTTTACCTCGTCCACTTCGGCTTCCGGGGCTTCGAAGACGATCTCATCGTGGACGCTCATGATCATGCGGGTTTTCAGGTTCTTCTCTTTGATGATTGCGCTGCAATTGATCATGGCCAGTTTGATGAGGTCGGCTGCGGTGCCCTGGATGGGGGTGTTGACGGCGGAGCGTTCGGCGAACTGTTTGACGTTCCGGTTGGAGCTGGTGATTTCCGGCAGGGGTCGGATGCGTCCCAGGAGCGTGCTGGTGGTTTTGGTTTTTTCGGCTTCCGCGATGCAGGTATCGATAAAGGTTTTTACGCCGCTATAGCGGGCGAAGTAGTTTTCGATAAAGCTCTTGGCCATTTTCTGGGTGATGCCGAGCTCTTTGGAGAGGCCGAAGGGGCTCATGCCGTACATGATGCCGAAGTTGACGGCTTTGGCCTGGCGGCGCATCTCGCCTGTGACAAAGAGGACGTCGCAGTCGAACATTTCGGCGGCGGTGCGTTTGTGGATATCCTCGCCGCTGTTGAAAGACTCGATGAGGATGGGGTCGCCGGAGCAGTGGGCCAGGAGGCGCAGTTCGATCTGGGAGTAGTCGGCGGCAATGAGTTTAAACCCTTTTTCCGGAACAAAGGCGCCGCGGATCATGCGGCCTTCGTCGCTTCGGATGGGGATGTTCTGGAGGTTGGGGTTGGAGCTGCTCAGGCGTCCGGTGACGGCCACGGTCTGGTTGTAGGAGGTGTGGATCCGGCCGGTTGTCGGGTGAATCAGTTCCACCAGGGCGTCCGCGTAGGTGCTTTTGAGCTTGGAGAGGGTGCGGAACCGGATGATCTGGGCCGGGAGTTCGTGCATGGCGGCAAGGGCGGTTAAGACCTCGGCGTCGGTGGAGTACCCGGTCTTCTTCTTGGTCTTCTTCTGGACGGGCAGCTCCAGTTTTTCGAAGAGGATGTATCCGAGCTGCTGGGATGAGTTGATGTTGAACTCTTCTCCGGCGAGTTTGTAGATGCTCTCTTCGATGGTGTTCATCTCGGTTTCAAAGGTCTTGGAGATGTCCACAAGCTCCTCTTCGTTGACGGCAACACCCGCGTGCTCCATCTCGGCCAGGATGTGCATGAGGGGCATCTCCATGGTCGTAAAGAGGTTCTTCAATCCCTCATTCTCGCTCAGCTCTTTCTGGAACAGCTGGGCAATCATGAGGGTGATGTCGGCGTCTTCGGCGGCGTAGGGCACGGCCTGGGAGAGGGGCACCTCGGAGAAGATCAGCTGGTTCTTGCCTTTGCCCGCCACCTCTTCAAATTTTATATTTTTGTGGTCGAAGAGGTCCATGGCCAGGTCGTCGAGGCCGTGGGCTCGCCGTGTGGGGTTTAATATATAGGAGGCGATCATGGTGTCGAAGGTGACACCGGCAAGGTCGATACCGGCCCCTTTGAGGGCGAGGATGTCGTATTTTATGTTCTGGCCGCACTTGGGAATACCGGTGTCTTCCAGGATCGGCTTCATGACGGAGAAGACGGCTTCTTTGGAGAGCTGCTTTTCAGACTCGAGGCCTGTGTGCCCGAAGGGGATGTAGTAGGCCTCGTGGGGCTCGACGGCAACGGAGATGCCCACCACTTCTGCCAGCATGGGATCAAGCGCGGTGGTCTCGGTGTCCACGGCCACCATGGGGGCGGCTTTTATCTTTTCTGCGAGCTCGGAAAGGGCCTCTTCCGTCAGCACTGCGTGGTATTTTTTGGCGACCTTTTTCTGGGGCGTGCTGTACATCTTGATATACTTTTTAAAGCCCAGCTCCTTGAAGAGCTCCAGAAGGGCTTCGGCATCGGGCTCGGGAACGGCGACGGCATCGGAGTCGAAGGGGAGGTCGGCATCGGTTTTGATGGTGACCAGGTCCCGGCTGATGAAGGCAAGGTCCTTGTTGGTGATGAGGTTCTCTTTCTGCTTCTTCTTGGTGATGGTCTCCACCTGCTCGTAGAGGCCGTCCAGGGAGCCGAACTGGTTGATGAGGTCCGGGGCGGTTTTCTTGCCGATGCCGGGGACGCCGGGGATGTTGTCCGAGGTGTCGCCGGTGAGGGCCATGATGTCCACCACCTGCTCAGGCCAGACGCCGAGTTTCTCTTTGACGGCGTCGCGATCGAGGTACACGTCCCGCGCGGGGTCGGAGATGACGCAGGTCTCGGAGACGAGCTGCATGAAGTCTTTGTCCCCGGTGACGATGACCACGTCAAAGCCTGCGGCCTCGCCTTTTTTAGCCAGGGTGCCGATGACGTCGTCGGCTTCCAGTCCCTGCTGCTCCATGGTGGGGATGCGGTAGGCTTCGGCCACCTTTCGGACAAAGGGGAGCTGCTGACGCAGGTCATCGGGCATGGGAGGGCGGTTGGCCTTGTACTCCTCGTACATCTCGTGACGGAAGGTGGGGCCCTTGGCGTCAAAGCAGATCACGGCGTGGGTGGGGGCAAAATCGTTCATCATCTTGACGATGATGTTGGTAAAGCCCAACACGGCGTTGGTGGGGAGCCCTGCGGCGTTGGTCAGCGGGGGAAGGGCGTGGAAACTGCGGTATATGTAAGCACTGCCGTCAATGAGGTAGAGTTTCTTCTTATCGGTCATGGATTTTAAAGGCTCCAAAGGGGGTAAGGGCCGGGAAGCGAGTTGACAGAGGCCTCCCGCTGCATTACCTTCAGCCCCGTATATGATGGTGTGATCGTCATTAAAGACGGAGCGTGGAACGCTGCCGTCCGTGTATGCTGAAATGGTGACGGATGGACCGGTTTATGGGGTATCACTGAGGTGAACCCTCGGCGTTGCCGGAACCATCTTAATCATTATCTGATTGTATACGTGTCGATGAGGTAACTATTCAGTTATGCCTCCGGCGGGTCGCTTTTTGAAAAAAGCTCCGCAAAAACTTTCCGGTATGCTCGTCAAGCCAAAAACACAGTGTTTGGCCAAACAGATGAAGCTATTGGAATGGCTCTCAAGGCTGTTTGTCAAACTTTTCAAAAGTTTGGCCCCCGGCAGGGCCGCCGGAGGCACATATGAGCTGAATTCTTACTCGATGAGATTCATTGCACCGGTAACCCGTTGCAATGGCGTATACCTACCATGAAAAGGGCCAAACGGCAATCACCCGGAGGTAAACCATGGCAGAGAAAAAAGGCAAAATTCTGACGTCCGATCGGCAGATTAAAGAGATTCTGGAGGGTGCCAAAACCATCGCGGTGGTGGGGCTCTCCCCCAAGCCCGAACGGGACTCTCACGATGTTTCCAAATACATGCAGGAACACGGGTACACCATTATCCCCGTTCGTCCCGCCCAGAAAGAGATTCTGGGTGAAAAGGCGTATAAAGCCCTGGACCTCGTGCCCGGACCCGTGGACATTGTGAACGTCTTCCGCAAAAGCGAGGACGTCCTCCCCCACGTGGACGAGGCCATCGCCGTCGGTTGCAAGGTTTTCTGGATGCAGCTCGGTATCGAAAACATGGAAGCGGCTAAACGTTTGACAGATCACGGCATCGACGTGATCATGGACCGGTGTATTAAGGTGGATCATGGCTCGTACTTCAAAAAAAATATCCTCGTATAAACTCAAGAAACTCAAAGCTCAGGAAGAGCCCTGCCACTGCTGCGGCAAGGAGGACCTCTTTTTTGCCTACCGCTGCCGTTGCAGCTTTACCATATGCCAGGACTGCATGGACGAGAACGTCTGGGGCATGACCTGTAACGGCATTACCTGGGAGTGCCCGGACTGTAGCGAACAGAACGGGTTTGGAAACCAGTAAATACAGGTCATAGGCCATGGGCGATAGGCTATAGGGACGGGCTTGCCTCCGGCCAGGGGATGATCCCCAGGTTTGCGAATGCTCTCAGGCCTCGTTCCTCGGCTTGGTCGCATTCGCTGACGGGCTGCGCCCGTGAACAACGGTGGGGGGTGGTAAACCTTCTTCGTGTTGCCCGAAGGGCGCTTCGTGGCCTTCGTGGTGTATGGCTGTTCGCGGGGTAGGACGGTACCTGTGATTGGGCGGTTTCGCTCAAGCTGACCGCCAAAGCGTTGGCGTAGAAAAACGATTGGAAATTGTACGGGCTTGATGTGATCAGGAATGATTGCGCCAGGCCCGTTTTGTTATAATAAGGAAAATCGTTCTTGGTGCCTGGTTCTTCGTTCTTCGTTGAGGTGGCGCTGCGCATCATCCGTTATGAAAAAGGGCACGTGATTATGGGTGGAGGTTGCGCTGGGGGGGTGGGACTATGGCGGCCACCGGTTACCCCACCATGGTGCGGGGACGGCACCCTACGGGCTGGTGGTCTTATCGGGGTCGTCATAAAGGGGGGGGGGCAAGGCACATGAACGTTGCCGAAGCGGTTGGGTCACCCATGATGCTTGCTTTTATTCCACTGTGCGGTGCGTGTAAATTTTTTATTAACGATAGAGCCTTTGCTTAAGGTGTTGGGTTTCGGGCGCGCCGCGCTCCGCCGCGGCAATGACACGATACCGTTGGAAGGGCGTCGTTCGTTGAGATGCCATAACAGGTGCATGGCAACTTGGGATGTTTCGTTGGCTCGGGGCAGGGCGACTCCACGTCAAAAAAGCCGCGACGGAGCACGGCGCGCCCAGGCGGAAGCCATAGGTCGGTGGGGGCATGACGGCACATGGACGTTGCCGAATCGGTCGGTGAACCGCAATGCGTAGGGTGCGTTCCACGCACCACAATGAAGACGTCTATGATGCCGATGAGAATGAAATACCTTGCACATTGAATTCAGGACAGAGGGCTTTGCTTTTGGTTGAGGTGGTGCTTCGCTTTATCGGTTATGAAAAAGCCCAAGGTGATTGGGGGTGTGAATGGCCTCTGGTTTGTGGTGGGGATCAGAGCCGTCGGTTACCCGGTCATGGTGCATAAATGCACCCTACGGGCTGGTGGTCTTATCGGGGTTTTTTATAATGCGGGGGCTCAATGCACATGAACGTTGCCGAAGCGGTTGGGTCACCCATGATGCTTGCTTTTATTCCACTGTGCGGTGCGTGTGTATTTTATTAACGATAGAGCCTTTACTTAAGGTGTTGGGTTTTGGGCGCGCCGCGCTCCGCCGCGGCAATGACACGATACCGTTGGAAGGGCGTCGTTCGTTGAGATGCCATAACAGGTGCATGGCAACTTGGGATGTTTCGTTAGCCCGGGGCAGGTCGACTCCACGTCAAAAAAGCCGCAACGGAGCACGGCGCGCCCAGGCGGAAGCCATATGTCGGTGGGGGCATGACGGCACATGAACATTGCCGAAGCGGTCGGTGAACCGCAATGCGTAGGGTGCGTTTCACGCACCACAATGAAGACGTCTATCATGCCGATGAGAATGAAATACCTTGCACATTGAATTCAGGACAGAGGGCTTTGCTTTTGGTTGAGGTGGTGCTTCGCTTTATCGGTTATGAAAAAGCCCAAGGTGATTCGGGGTGTGAATGGCCTCTGATTTGTGGTGGGGATCAGAGCCGTCGGTTACCCGGTCATGGTGCATAAATGCACCCTACGGGCTGGTGGTCTTATCGGGGTCGTCATAAGGGGGGGGGGGGCAAGGCACATGAACGTTGCCGAAGCGGTTGGGTCACCCATGATGCTTGCTTTTATTCCACTGTGCGGTGCGTGTGTATTTTATTAACGATAGAGCCTTTACTTAAGGTGTTGGGTTTTGGGCGCGCCGCGCTCCGCCGCGGCAATGACACGATACCGTTGGAAGGGCGTCGTTCGTTGAGATGCCATAACAGGTGCATGGCAACTTGGGATGTTTCGTTAGCCCGGGGCAGGGCGACCCCACGTCAAAAAAGCCGCGACGGAGCACGGCGCGCCCAGGCGGAAGCCATGTGTCGGTGGGGGCATGACGGCACATGGCCGTTGCCGAAGCAGTCGGTGAACCGCAATGCGTAGGGTGCGTTCCACGCACCAGAACGACGGATTTAATCCCGTTGCAATAGCTCGAATTACGGAATTCTTTGATGCCCGAATATGGTGGCCCGAAAACGTGCTTGGTTGAGGTGGGCTACGCTTCATCAATTAGGAAGCAGGAAGAAAAGATGACGGGTGTGGATTGCTCCTGATTTATGGAGCTATCGGGGCCGTTGGTTGCTCAAACATGGTGCGGAGACCGCACCCTACGGGCTGGCGGTTTAATCGGGATTGTCATAAGGCGGGGGGCAAAGGCATATGGACGTTGCCGAAACGGTTGGCGCACCGCAATGCGTAGGGTGCGTTTCACGCACCGGAATGACGGATTTGATTTCGTTGCAATAGCTCGAATTACGGAACTCTTTAATGCCCGAATATGGTGTCCCGAAAAACGTGCTTGGTTGAGGTGGCGCTGCGCTTCATCAATTAGGAAGCAAGAGCAAGAGATGACGGGTGTGGATTGCTCCTGATTTAGGGCGTGATCGGGGCCGTTGGTTGCTCAAACATGGTGCGGGGACCGCACCCTACGGGCTGGCGGTTTTATCGGGGTTGTCATTAGGCGGGGGCTCAATGCACATGAACGTTGCCGAAACGGTTGGGGTACCGCAATGCGTATGGTGCGTTCCACGCACCGGAATGACGGCTTCAATGCGGCTGGGGCGGGATGAACTACCTTGTTCGTGATGGCGTGCTAAGGTGCCATTACACACGCACCCTTGGCGTTCCGACGGCGCTGTAGGATGGGCAAAGGTAGTGCCGTGCCCATCACGAGTGGTGATACCATCCCATGCCATCATGACGTTCTGGGATCTGCCTCCGCTGGCATGTCACCACGGGCTTCGCCCGTCAGCGAATGCGGCTGACCCGAGGAACGAGGGTCGGGGGCATTCGCAACCCGCTTTCGAGGTGGCACACCTCGCCGCCGGAGGCATCTTTTGGTTCATCACAAAAAAAGGGAGCCACCCAAACGGGTGCTCCCTTTTTTCATAGTGCGTATGCAGATCGTTTTACACGATGAACTTTAAAATGAAGATGGCTGCAATGATGTACATGACCGGCGAGACGTCTTTGGAGCGTCCGGAGAGGACCTTGATGATGACGTAGCTGAGCATACCGAAGACGATGCCTTCGGAGATGCTGTAGGTCAGGGGCATCATGAGGAAGGTGATGAACGCCGGCAGGGCTTCGGTGGCATCTTCCATGTCGATGTTGGTGATGGGGGAGAGCATGAAGAAGCCAACCATCACGAGGGCCGGAGCGGTGGCTGCGGCGGGGATCATAAGAAAGAGGGGTGCCATGAAGAGGGCCAGGAAGAAGAGGCCGGCGGTGGTGAGGGAGGTGAGGCCGGTGCGGCCACCCTCTGCAACGCCGGAGGCGCTCTCAACGTAGGTGGTGACGGTGCTGGTACCCAGGCAGGCGCCGCAGGTGGTGCCGATGGCATCGGCAAAGAGGGCCTGCTTGGCTCTGGGGAGGCGTCCTTTTTCGTCGAGGAGTCCGGCTTTGGCGCCGACGCCCACGAGGGTGCCGACGGTATCGAACATATCGATGAAGAGGAAGGTGAAGAGAACCACGGCCATGTCGGTGGTAAAGAGCTTGGAGAAGTCGAACTTGAACATGATGGGCTCAAGGGAAGGGGGGGCAGAGAAGAGTTTCAGCCCTTCCACGCTGGTGACGCCCAAGGGGATTCCCACAAGGGTGGAGGCCATAATGCCTGCCAGGAGAGCCCCTTTCTTGTTCATGGCCAGGAGGGTGCCGGAGACGATGATGCCGATAAAGGCCACCCAGACGGTGTGTTCGCCCATGTTGCCGAGGGTGATGAGGGTGGCGTCGCTCTTGACGATGACGCCAGCGTTATTGAGGCCGATGAAGGCAATAAAGAGACCGATACCCACCGATATGGCATTTTTGATGGAGAGGGGGATGGCGTTGACGATCGCTTCACGTACGTTGAAGAAGGTGAGGACGATGAAGATGAGGCCTTCGATGAAGACGGCGGTGAGGGCCATCTCCCAGGAGTATCCCATGCCGAGGACCACGGAAAAGGCGAAGAAGGCGTTTAAGCCCATGCCCGGTGCCAGGGCAAAGGGGAGTCTGGCCACCAGGGCCATGACCAGGGTGGCGATCATTGCGGACAGGGCAGTGGCGGTAAAGAGCGCGCCCTTGTCCATGCCTGTGGCACTCATGATGTCCGGGTTGACGGCGAGGATGTAGGCCATGGTCATAAAGGTGGTCAGGCCGGCGATCATTTCTGTCCTGACGTCGGTTCCATTCTCTTTGAGCTTGAAAAAATTCTCCAGCATCGTCTTCATTTAACCTTAATTGGTGGTGTTCATATATGTCCCTGCCGTACCGGACAGGGGATCAACGTTGGCGAGGGCTTGGTTTCCGGCTCCCGCAACACTCCTATACCCAGCGTAAACCCCGGTGAGAGCGTTGTCATCCGGGGCTTTAAAAAAAAGAGTGCCGGTACAATGAAACCCTTGGATTTGCATGATACCGGCACGGGCTTTTCTATACCATCATGTGTGCGGTAGGGAAAAGGTATTTTTTGAATGTGTTATCCCGTCAAACGGGATGGCCCTTGACCCGTGTTTCACCCGTATGGATGGGCGGCAGCGGGTCTGGGGCTTTGTCAGGCTGTTTGGGCCTGCGTTACTCTGTTGCCTGGGCGGGCTCCGCAATTTCAAGCAGTTCCACCTCGAAGGTGAGGAGCTCGTTGGGACCGATGGTGCCGTTGGGGGTTCCACGATCACCGTAAGCAAGGGCGGGGGGAACATAGAGCTTCCACTTGGCGCCGGTTTTCATCATCTGAAGGGCTTCCACCCAGCCGGGGATTACGCCGCCTACGGAGAAGGTGGCAGGGGTGTTGCGGCTGTAAGAGCTGTCGAATTCAGTGCCGTTGAGGAGGGTGCCTCGGTAGTGCACGGTTACCTGGTCGGTGGCCTTGGGCATATCGCCGGTGCCTTTGGTGATGACTTCGTACTGGAGGCCGGACTTGGTGGTTTTTACACCTTTCTTGGTTTTGTTGTCGGCAAGGAATTTTTCGGCAGTGGCAAGGTTGTCCGCGGTATCTTTGATGCGCTTGGCCTGGGCCTTGGCGCGGAGTTTCTGGATGCCTTCGTTTCTGACCTGGACCATCTCTTCTTTGGTCATGGCGGGCTCGTTGCCTGTGTAGCCATCGTTCATGCCTTTCATCAGTGCATCCAGATCAACCTCGATGGCATTCTGATTCAGGTTGGTGCCCATTTCCACACCAATGGCGTAAGCGAATTTTTCTTCAAAGGTTTTAAAGGCAGGTGCTTTTGCCTCATCGGCAGTTGCGACAGTGACCAGCATCAGGGTGAAGAGCAATGCAAGTGATGCAGAGATCAGGTTCTTTTTCATTGGGTGTCCTTTGGTTGTCATGTCGTTGGTTTGGGCCTCCATTGGGGGAGGAGCCCTTGGCAGACCGTTGTGTTTACCGGAGTCGAGATAGGTATGTTTATTCCACGATTCCGGTAATTAAGGCGAACGGTCGTGTTTTTTATGTCGTGCATGGCGTACATACCATGGTGACCACTTCAGGGTCAAACGCGGGTGCCATTACATTCTGGCAAGGATGGGGCTCGGCATCCATTGGTTAGTGAGAAATTCCCATCAATACGGGGATTTCATCAAGGCTATCCATGTAAACATCCGCTTCAAGCTCTGTGTTGCCGAAGGCCACAAAGGGGACTCCTGCTGACTGGGCGGCGTGTTGATCCGTGGATGAGTCGCCGATATAGAGAATCTCGTGGGCCGATACGTCAAAATGCTCCATGATTTTCAGGAGCTGATCGGGTGCCGGCTTGGCATTCTCCACATCCAGTGAGGTGACCACGAGTTCAAAGAGATTGTTCAGTTCGTGGAACTCAAGGACCGTCCCCATGGTGTTGGCGCGGTTGGTGGCAATGGCCCGCTTGCAGTGTGGGGCAAGGGTCTTCAGCACATGCTTGAGGCTGGGCTCAATTTTCATATGGGGGATGAGTGTTCCGTAATCAAAGGCGGCGGTGGCCGTGCGAACATCGTCCATGTCGACCCTTCCCTCAAACAGATGGAGAAGGGCATCGCCCACGGTGGCCATATGAATGTAACGGAACTGAGCGTCGGTCATGGGTGGCAGGCCGAACCGATCAAGGATGGTGTTGTAGTAGACCCGGTTGGTCTCTTCGGTGTCGAACATGACGCCGTCGCAGTCAAAGGCGACCACCCGGATGGTGTCGGTGCTGAATGTTTTTGTCATACCTTGAAAAAAAGCCCCTAATGATCGGGGCTTTCCATTTTAATGATGTGTATTTGGATGGCCGGGGGTTACGATTTTTTCCGGATGTATACGGAGACGTAGACCTTCATTTCCGGCTTGATTTTGCTGTCGGTGCCGATGTTGATGTAACCGAAGTAGCGGCCTTCGTTTTTCATGACGTTTGTGATGGTGAGTTCGTACTCGGGGCCGCTTTTCCCCTCTACCTCTTTTAAATCCACTGCGATTTTCTTCGGATCCATGGGGCTGGCAGAGAGAAGTTTGAAGGGGTATTCCCGGGTGGGGGTGATACGCACCACGCCCTTTAAGTCCTCACCTTCGGAACCCAAAAGCCGGATTCGGTTGGGCGTGACTTTGGCAAATTCCTTGACGTGCCCTTTGAATATAAGGCTGGTGCTGTTTTTTCGCGGGTCGTTGGAGATGACCTGGATGCTGCGTTTGAACTCTTTTCCCGCGTAGCCTTCCGTGTTGCCGATGATCTTGATTGTTCCGCTGCCGCCTGGCGCGATACGCTTCGTAAACGAAGCGGCTGTGCAGCCTCAGCCGGGTTTGACTTTGGAGATGCGGAGCTCTTCGGTTCCCCGGTTTTCCACGGAAAAGATGTGCTCCACGTGGTTTCCTTCGAGGGTGGTACCGAAATCGAATTCAGATTGCGGGTAGAAAATAGCAGGGCCTTCCAACTTTTCGGCAGCCGAAAGGGGAAGGGCCGTGCACAGCACCAGAAGGACCAGTGCCAACGTCTTTTTAAGCATGATTTCACCTCAGTTTCGTATGTTGCTGTCGTCGCTCGGGACGAAGGGGGTGAGCATGAATAGCTGTGTATCAGGCATCAGCGTTCGCGCTCAGTGTATGCCCCTCAAACGGCGTTGTCAAGGTGCAGGGCGGCCCCGGAGTCGCCCTGGAATCCGTGGGGAAAGGTGACTTTCTTGATCGTTCCCCATTGCGTGTCAAACAAGGCGAAGCTGGGGTCTCCGTTTGACCCCATGATCTCGCCGGGGTTCAGCAGGGTGCAGTCACCCACCTTGGTTTCGTTCCAGGTGTGGGAGTGGCCGCAGCAGACCAAGTCGAAGTCTCCTGTGGTGGCAAAGGCCTTGCCCACCACGGGATCATGTGTATAGGCGATGCGGCAGTCGCCCAGGGTGATTCTGCCCACCACGTCATCGAGGTGAATGTGGGTAAGGTCGCGGTAGGCGTCCCGGGCCATGGTAAGGACGCTTCCGTCGTTGTTTCCGAGGACGCCGTAGACGGGGATGCCCACTTTGTCGAGGCGCTTCAACATAAAGGGGGCCACAAAGTCGCCACAGTGGATGATGGCTTCGGCCCCGGATTCTGAGATAAGGGTCAGAGCGGTTTTCAGGTGCCAGATGTTGTCGTGGCTGTCGCTCATGATGGCAATACGCATGGTGTGTTCCTTGGACTGACGGGTATTGATTTAATGATTGTGCGGGCCCTAATTAAATGGCAGCCCGAGACCTTTATAATGTGACGTGATTGGTCACCTTCCTTTGCGGGTACAGGAGACGATGTCTTATCAATAAGGAGGGGGCAAAGGCAAGCCGCGGGGCATGAGAAATCTATTTTTGGGCTTTGGGGCTTGGCGTGGCAACGCCACCTTCGGATCTGGAGGTATTCCGGTGAACGTCAATCGTGTGAAGGGGCAAAGGGTACAGGCATTCAGGCCTGGATCCCCGGTCATTTGGTTCTGCAAACACAGGCGTGATGCCGTAAGGATCAGGAACACAAGGGGCATCACGTCCCTGCCAGTCGGGGAAGACGGCATAAAAAATCTTGATTACCTCTTATTCACAGGCATGGGTTCCTGCGATATCCACGGTATGGTGACATGTGCCGCACCAAAGCCTGGCCATTACAGGCGCCAATTTCATCAACACCCGTGGAGAGAGGGCGGTACCGTAGGATGGGCAAAGGTAGTGCCGTGCCCATCACTAT
Organism: Desulfolunaceae bacterium; assembly: GCA_942491485.1. Classification (GTDB taxonomy): domain Bacteria; phylum Desulfobacterota; class Desulfobacteria; order Desulfobacterales; family Desulfolunaceae; genus Desulfoluna. Next base: position 642,945 of record CALOAX010000004.1, read on the forward strand.
TGGTGATAACCGCCTATGCCGGAAGAGGATCTCGGGCTGCCAAGATTTCGCTCAATATAATCGATGAAGGTTAATCCACAAATGATGGGCATGCTTCGCGCTTTGCCCATCCTACATGGTTTCAACAGTATCCGCCGTACAGGGTACGTTCTGCGCCAGAACCTACCCATTGGTCAATCAAATGAGATCGACCCGAGGAACGAGGGGCGGGAGCATTCGCGAACCAGCTTTCGAGGTGGCTCACCTCGCCGCCGGAGGCAGGCCTTAGCTCAGTGCGTAGGGGTCCACGTCCATGGAGACGGAGACCCCTGAGAATCCGCCTTCCTTATGAAACGCAGCCAGGGCATCCGTGGCCATTTTTTTCATGAGGGACGGGGATTCCCCTTTGATGAGGATCTGCCAGCGGTAGCGGTTCAGGGCGCGGGTCAGGGGGGCTTCAGCCGGGCCCATGATGGCGATTCCGTCGTGGGGGCGACGTTCCCATATGAGTCCGGAAAGTTTCTTGGCGGCGGTGCGGCATCGTTCTTTGTGTTTGTCGGCGATGCGTATGAGGATGATGCGGGTAAAGGGCGGGTAGGCAAGGGCACGCCTGAAATCGGTCTCCTGGGTGTAGAAGGCCTCGGCGTCGTGGTCCACGGCGCACCCGATGGTAAAGTGATCCGGCACGTAGGTTTGGAGGATGACCCGTCCGGGTTTGTCGCCCCTTCCGGCGCGTCCGGCCACCTGGGCGAGGAGCTGGAAGGTTCGTTCACCGGCCCTGAAGTCCGGCAGGTTCAAGGAGGTGTCGGCGCAGATGACCCCCACGAGGGTGATGTCGGGGAAGTCGTGGCCTTTGGCGATCATCTGGGTGCCCACCACGATGTCGACCTTTTTTTCCCGGACCCCTTTCAGGATCTGCAACAGGGAGCCGCGTCGTGCGGTGGTGTCCTGGTCCATGCGGGCGACGTTTTTGTGGGGGAAGATATCCTTGACGGCTTCTTCCACTTTTTCGGTGCCGCTGCCCAGGAGTTTGATTTTGTTTCCGTTGCAGACGCGGCAGTGGGTCTTGCCTGGCTCGAAGTAGCCGCAGATGTGACATCGAAAGGCGTTGACCCCTTTGTGGAAGGTCATGGAGACGTCGCAGTGGCGGCATTTCAGGGGCTCACCGCAGTGGGCGCAGATGGGGGAACCGGAAAAACCGCGCCGGTTGAGAAAGAGCAGCACCTGCTCGTCCCGGTCCAGGGTCTGGGTCATGGCCTCCACGAGCCGGGGGGTGAGGAAGGTGTGGATGCCGGGCAGGTCTTTGTACTTTTTAAGGTCCACCACCTCGATTTCGGGCATGGGTTTTTTGTTGACCCGCTGGGTGAGGAGCACCTCTTTGAATTTGCCGGTCTGGGCGTTCCAGGCGGATTGGATGGACGGCGTGGCCGAGCCGAGAAGCACCACGGCGCCTTCCATGCGGGCGCGGACGGCTGCCAGGTCCCGGGCGTTGTACCTTAAACCGCTCTCCTGTTTGTACGATCCGTCGTGTTCCTCATCCACCACGATGAGGCCGATGTTTGTCAGGGGGGCGAAGATGGCGGAGCGGGCGCCGATGACCACGCTCACCTTTTTTTCGGCAATTTTCACCCACTGGTCGTAGCGTTCGCCGTCCGAGAGGCCGCTGTGCAGAACCGCGATGCGGTCTCCGAAGCGGGACTTGAACCGGCGGTCTGTCTGGGCGATGAGGGCGATTTCGGGCACCAGCACCACGGCTGTTTTGCCCGCCTGAAGGGCCTCGTCCACCAGGCGCATGTACACTTCGGTCTTTCCGCTGCCCGTGACCCCCTTTAAAAGGTAGGTGGCGTAGCCCTGGGTGAGCTGGTCCGAGACGGTGGAGACCACCTCCTGCTGTTCGTCGGTGAGTTGGGGCGGGGTATCGGGGACGATCTCTTCCCCTAAGGGCGAGCGCTCCACTCGGTTTTCAAAGAGGTGGATGAGTCCCATATTCACCATGGGTGCCAGGGTGCTTTTGGCTGAAGGGAGCTTGCGCATGAGGTCCGCCCGGGCTGTGGGACCGTGGACACGCAGGAAGTCCAGGAGGTGCTGTCTTTTTTCGGTAACCCCTTTTTTGGGGTTGGGCCCGAAGGCTGCTTCGGCCACGGTCTCCATTTTGGCCCGTGCCCGTCCGGTGCCGAGCTCCCGGGTGATGGCTACCCAACCCTTGTTTTCAAGGGTGTTGACCAGAGAGCGTGAGAAGGCATCCTCCCCTTCCACCAGCGGCTTTAAAGGGGACGCTGCATCTGAGAGAAGGCTGAGAAGGATCTCTTCCGTCTCTTCGGCACCCTGGGTTGCCAGGACTGTTTTGCCTTCTTCGGTGATGGAGACCACCTGCTGGTCCACCACGTTGAGGCCGCCGGGGAGGGCTGTCTTGATGACATCCCCCATGGGGGCGAGGTAGTAGTCCGCCATCCACTGAAACAGGGGGACCATCTCAGGGGTGAACAGGGGGCACGGGTCCAGGGTGTCGATGATGTCCTTGACCTTCATTTTCTTGGCCGGCGGGGCAAAACCGATGATGTAGCCCGTGACGGTGCGGCGCCCAAAGGGCACGAGGACCCGTGAGCCCACGGCAGCATGGGGGCGCAGGTTGTCCGGGACCCGGTAGGTGTAAGGTCCGGAGAGGGGCAGGGTCACAGTGATCTGGGCGTAGCAGATGGAGTCGGGCATGGAGATCTCGGTTTTATTGTGAACGTGGTCTGGCTTCAGGGCCGGTGAAAAACAAGCCTCCGGCGGCAAGGTGGGGCACCTTGAAACCCCGTTGCGAATGCTCTGAATCCTCGTTCCTCGGGTCCTTTACATTCGCTGACGGGCTATGCCCGTGAATCACGGTACTCCATTGACTTGGTCTTTCCGGGTTGCCAGGGCAACCTGGCGCGCAGAGAAGGGCATATGTGTCAATCCTTCTGTACTCTATGTATGGCGAAAGATCTAATCAGTGTGTGGAGGCACGATGTTCTGTCTTTTTCAGAGAGCCCAATATAATGGCTCGGAGTAAAAACCACAAGCGCAACCCCGCAGCCATGCACGATACAGGAAAAAACAGGTTGAAATCTCGGGGTGGTTTTAATATACTGCGTTGATTTTTGCGTGCGATTCAGGCAGGATTTGTCTGAATACACAGAAAGTCCGATGGCTTGTATCGTGCTCCCCCTTTCCGCTTGAAATCATGACTTGGCCGGTTTGAAGACTGAGTTGACGTGACGGACCTTTTTCCGATCTTCAGGGTCGATCTGCGCATGCGCAAAGGCGTCCACACGGGTTGGGTAAAAGGCATGGGTGTGGGACCCACCGGGCTTCAGACGCAAGGCGACGAATGAATGGATGCCCGTGCAGGGCGGTATGCGACCGAGACGGCCGTGTGCTGCAGACATGCCGGGTGATCGAAAAAAAATAGCCAGCTATTATTCAGGCTTCAGGAGGACTCATGGCCGTACATATTGCAGATCATCCCCTTATCAAGCACAAACTCGGCTTGATGCGTGCAGCAAATATATCCACCAAGGACTTCAGGGACCTCTCTTCCGAGGTTGCCCGTCTTCTCACTTACGAAGCCACCAAAGATCTTGAAACCGAAGAGGTGGAGATCGACGGATGGGCCGGTCCTGTGACCGTTGAGCGTATGAAGGGCAAGAAGATCACCATCCTTCCCATTCTTCGTGCCGGTCTCGGCATGATGAACGGCGTGATTGACCTCATCCCTTCCGCCAAGGTGAGCGTTGTGGGGCTGTACCGAAATGAAGAGACCCTTGAGCCTGTGGTCTATTATGAAAAGATGGCCGGCGAGATGGACAAGCGTATCGCGCTGATTCTCGATCCCATGCTGGCCACCGGCGGCACCCTCATTGCCACCATCGACATGCTGAAAAAGGCCGGTTGCACCAGCATCCGTGGTCTCTTCCATGTTGCGGCACCCGAAGGGATCAAGCGTGTGACCGATGCGCACCCGGATGTCGATATCTATGTTGCCTCCGTTGACGACCGACTCAACGACAAAGGGTACATACTTCCGGGCCTCGGTGATGCCGGGGACAAGATATTCGGTACCAAATAAGTTTTTTAGAGGGGCATTTGCCCCTCTTTTTTTATGCCCTTTTTTTGTAATTATTCAGTAAGCCTCCGGCGGCAAGGTGTGCCACCTTGAAAGCAGGTAGCGGATGCGTTTTGACCCTCGTTCCTCGGGTCAAATCACACCCGCCTTTGAGACGGACTTCGCTCAAGGATAATTTCTAAGACCTGTTTGTTAAACTTTTTAAAAGTTTAGCCCCCGGCAGGGCCGCCGGAGGCAATATTGAGCTGAATAGTTACCTTATTTTTAAGAAGGGCATGACAGGTTGGTTGTATAAGCGGGTCCTTTCGGGGGCCCTTTTTATGGGGTTTGCAGGTTGCTTTGCAACAAGCCCGGTTGGTGTTGGATTGAGGTCTCTGGGTCTGTCGCCCATGCCATGCGGGCATGGATGGCTGAAGGATCACTTTTCGGCAGGAGCTTGTTAGCAAAGGATGATTTACACAATGTGTGTGCTGAGCAGGAGGGGAAATGACGAACACTGACAAGAGTGATTACAGATTTGACGTAAAGGACAGCTTCCTTGGAGCGCAGATGCTCTTCGTGGCTTTCGGGGCCCTGGTTCTTGTCCCGATTTTGACGGGTCTCAATCCCAACGTGGCCCTTTTTACCGCAGGTTGCGGCACCTTGATTTTTCAGGTGGTGACCAAAGGCAAGGTTCCGGTCTTTCTTGCATCTTCCTTTGCCTTTATCGCGCCCATCTCCATCGGGGTTCAGCAGTGGGGCATTGCCGGTACCATGAGTGGCCTCATTGCCGCCGGTATTGTGTACATTTTGCTCAGCTTTCTGATTCGCTGGAAAGGCTCAGCCGTCATTGAGAAGGTGCTTCCCCCTGTGGTCACCGGCCCGGTGATTATGGTTATCGGCCTTATTCTCTCTCCCGTGGCCGTAAAAATGGCCACCGGCGTGGTCAACCCTGCGGCGATCATTCCCAAGAGTACAGCCCTGACCGTCTCCATGGCGGCGTTGGGTACCACCATCCTCGTCTCCCTTCTGGGGCGCGGCATGCTGAAACTCATTCCCATTCTCTGCGGGATCTTTGTGGGCTACATGGTGGCCCTGTTTTACGGCCTGGTTGATTTTACCGCTGTGAAAGAGGCTTCCTGGATTGCCATGCCGGACTTTACATTCCCTGAGTGGAACTCACAGGCCGTCTTCTTCATTCTTCCCGTGGCCATTGCCCCTGCCATCGAGCACTTCGGTGACATTCTTGCCATTGGCGGCATCACCGGCAAAGATTACCTGGAAGACCCCGGCGTTGAGAACACCATGCTGGGTGACGGTCTCGCCACCAGCTTTGCATCTCTGCTGGGCGGTCCCCCCAACACCACCTACTCCGAGGTGACCGGTGCTGTGGCACTGACCGGTGCCCGTAACGCCGGTGTCATGACCTGGGCGGCCCTTACCGCCATTTTGCTTGCCTTTGTCGGCAAACTCGGCGCGCTTCTCTCCACCATCCCCACCCCGGTTATGGGCGGCATCATGCTGCTTCTCTTCGGTGCGATCATGGTGGTAGGTCTCAACACCCTGGTGAAGTCGGGTGAAGACCTCATGGAGGCCCGCAACCTCACCATCGTGGCCCTGATCCTCGTGTTCGGCATCGGTGGCATGAGCTTCTCCGCGGGTCAGTTCACCCTTCAGGGCATCGGCCTTGCCGGTATCCTCGGCGTGGTGCTGAACCTCGTGCTTCCCCGTTGCAGGGTCGAAGAAGAATAAGGGCTTCGGTCGGAAGTAATCATACAACAACCTTTTCCGGCCGTTTCCACAATGCTGCTCTGTTCAACACTCCATAATAGAGTGCTTATGTTGATGGTTGCAGCGACGTGTATCATTTGATTTTTCCGAGGCCCTAAGCGTTCGCACGTTGAAAAGGCCTGGACAGGGCCTTGTCTGAATTAAAAAAGCCCGCCATATTGGCGGGCTTTTTTTGTTTGTACGTGACTATTCAGTTTAATATTGCCTTCGGCGACCCTGCCGGGGGTCAAGCTTTTGAAAAGTTTGATAAACAGGTTTTGATGAGTATGCCGTCTCAATTTCTTACAGCCTTGCAGGGGCGAGAGACGTGGAGGCGGCAACCTGGGACCAGTGGGTCATCCCCCTCCCCCGTCGGAGTTATTCCGGCGAAAGCCTACTCGAGCTCAGCTGACGTTATGGTTCCATCTTATTATGAAAAACCATGAAGAGCAGGAAGTGCCCTTCGGGCTGCATGAAGGCGCTTGGATAACCTTTTCGGTTGTTCACGGGCGCAGCCCGTCAGCGAATGTGACCGACCTGAGGAACGAAGGTCGGGAGCATTCGCAAACTTGGGGTCCAGGGGATCATCCCCTGGCCGCCGGAGGCAATTTTTTTGTCCCTTACCAGCGGGCGAAGTGGTCCTCGCAGAATCCCGGTGCCTTGGTGATGGTGACGGGGTCAGCGCCGGGCGGGGTGACGGTGCCGGAGAAGCTGCCGCAGAGCTGGGTGAAGAGGCTGCCCATGAAGACGGCGTTGACTTTTTCATCCCGGTATCCTTCCGGGGTAAAGGTGAGGTCGACGATGCCATCCATGGAGGTGATATGCCATGGGGAGGTGGTGTCGTTCTCTTTGTAGTCGAAGTGCACCGGACCGATATGGATGGGCGAACCGTCTATCCAGATCATGTTTTCCGTAAAGCCGGTTTCGTTGACCCCGGCGGCGAGGTTCATGCCGAAGGGTCTGCCGTCATCCATGGTGGCGGCGGAGGCTGCCCAGCTCCAGAACGTTTCCCGACGCATGTATCCCGCAGACCAGTCGGTAAGGGCCAGGACGTCCGGCGATGCAATCTCCCGGAGGTTTCCATTGACCGTCATGGTCCCTTTCACGGGGACGGGGGAACGCTTGTCGGTGTAGGTCCAGCCCCTGTATCCCGTGCGGGAGAGAACGCGTAGAGGGTTGGGGTGGGGTGCGGTGAAGTCGACCTCCAGTGAAAATTTTTCCGTGTTGCACTTTACCGCTGTCTCCGAGATGGAGATGGAGAGAGAAGAGGTGGTGATGCGGCTTAAGGGGGTATCGGGTGTGGGGCGGATCTTCGCGCGGATGGGGGTTAATACCGAGGCTTCCGTAAGCTCACCCGTATTCCTGTCAAAGTGATAGGCAAATCCGTTTTTTATCAGCCCCAGGTTTACCACGGCGACTCCGGCCATGAAATCCTCTGCCATAAACCCCACAAAATTGAAGCGGTTGAACTTGATGCGCTTGTAGAGGTTGCTTCGCCTGCTTCCAAAGGCTGATTTGAGGTCGAAATCAAGGAAGTTGAGTTCACCCACCGGCCCGTCATGGTACCCGAAAGGAAGGGTGCCATCGTCTCTGATCAGTTTCTCCATCTTTCCTCTCTGTTTAAGGGGTTGAGATCCAATACAGCCATCTAAGGTCAACGTGCTCTGAAACAAGCCTCCGGCGGCAAGGGTGGCGAAGCCACTATAGCCAAAAATACCTTGAAACCCTGTGGCGAATGCAAAAAGGTCATTGGCTTGCAAGGCCAGTCGCGTCTGCAATCGTGTTGTGTGCGAGGTGAGGCATTATGCGTGGCAAGCACATGAGCCTTTGGTGCTGCGTTTTAATTCCAACGGTTGGTTGCGACCGGTCCCTCTTTGGTGTCAGGGGGGGCGCTGGATGCTGCCTGACATTGCGAGTTGCAGGGCGTTTGCTTTTGACGTTTATAGCTTATTCATAGGCTGCGAGGCGTTCAATGGCAATCAATTAAACAAAGTTGTCTTGGCGGTCGTGGTGTTTGGAGTTTTGCGTGTGGCTGGCCAGGCAAGACTTCACTGGCATCACGACTGACAATTGTTATTGTTACCGAACAGTCTGGTAACAGAGCTTATTAGAGTTACCATGTACATAGCAGGCTCTGGTGTTGATTGCCACAATCATCTGTGTTTTGGGGGAATGTCGATAAATTTCAGGAACTGCGTTCTATAACGTGATTCAGGTATCCATGATAAAACGTAGATTTCAAAAAAATGAAATTTTAACAAGTTGTTAACCATGAGAGTGGAATTGTGATTCTAATTTTAGAGTGTGAATGCCGTTTGCGGTTGACAAGTACATTTCACTCTCTCTACTATCGCTCCAACCACGTAAAAAAAGTTATTTCCCTGCTTCATAGGATTGACTGGCGGTTGCTCATTGTAAACTTAGTTAGTTTGGAACAACCGTTGACAATATAGGTAACGAAAAACTTTTTGGGAGAGAAGGTTATGAAGGTGGAAAGAATGGTGAAAAAGGGATTGGTGATCCTGGCGGCGGTCGTGCTGACCGCGTCTTCGGCTAATGCGGCCAACGTTGAAACCATGGGTATTGGCTCCATGAACACGGCCCAGGCGGGCGCCGTGGCAGCCTATGCGGACAACGTATTTGCAGCTTACTACAACCCGGCGGGTCTGACCTTGATTGAAAAGCCGACCCTGACGGTGAGCACCATGTTCTATGATGCTCAGATTAAGGTGTATGATTGGAATGTTGCTACCACCGGGACGAATGATAACATTGCCAGTGGTCCCATGGACTTTGAATCGGATGAAATGTCCATTCTTAGCCCCTCCATGGGTTTTGCCATGCCGATCACAGAAAAGGTGACCTTGGGTGTGGCCGCTTATACCCCCTACGGGATGACCGTGACCTGGGACAAGGACCCCTCGGTGAACCCCGCAGCTGCCTATGCATGGGAATCCACGTATGGTCGTGTGGCCGTCACTCCTACCTTGGCCTACAAGGTCAGTGACAAGCTTTCTGTGGGTGTTGGTGTAAGTCTTGGACGTTCCGTTTCGGATGCTGGTAAAACATTTGAATATGCCGATAAATTCAAGACCGACGGTTCCCCCGCGGGCAATGCAATGGCAGGGTTCAACGCCGGAACATTTATTGCTGAGACAACTGATCTTACCTTTGCGCAGGCCACGACTCCATATGATGCCGATGGTAACTCAATAGCTTCGGATTTCGTGGCAGGGGCCACATTGTTTGATGGCGCCCAGATGAAGTTGGAGGCCACGGATGACTTTAACTACTCCTTTAACGTGGGTGTTATGTATCGTCCTATTGAGCAGATCTCTGTCGGTCTGACTTACCGGGGTCGCACTGATGCAGAGTTCGAAGGGGATGCGACACTGACAGGTGGACTTGGTGGAACAACGGACCTGGATGGCAAAGTGACCATGGATTATGATCATCCTGAGCAGGTACAGGCCGGGGTACGTTGGTTTGCCAGCAACAAACTCTCCATGGAAGCCGATGTCACCTGGACGCGCTGGAGCATCAACGAAGGGCAGTATGAAACAATCACCTTGTATGATGTGCCGGGTCAGGGCGATGTGACGCAAACAATGGGTCACCCCAGGGATTGGGAAGATACCACCGCCTACCGACTGGGCATTTCCTACCAGGCCACAGAGGCTTTTGTCTTCCGCGCCGGTTACGCCTACGATCCCTCGCCTGTTCCTGAAGAGACCTTTGACATGGGGTGGCCTGACACCGACCGAAACCTCTACTCTGTGGGTATGGGATGGCAGATCAACGAGCGCTGGATGGTCGATGCCGTTCTTCAGCACATCATTTCAACTTCCAAACGCCTGACAGAGAACAGTCACAATATGGATGAGAACTACAGCAAGGCATACGGAGCTCCTGCGTCAGTGACCTTAAAAGACGAAGGCATCCTCTGGGGTGCTGGGCTGACCGTCACCTATACCTTCTAAGGTTTAGCTGACCGTTCTTGAGATTTGATACGTAATGATGGCCGCTCCCTATTCGGGGGCGGCCATTTTTATTTTTTGATGACCCTCTATGTTCAGTCATATGTAATGGCCAGTGGGGAGGCTTTGACGCAGCGCAAACCCTGAACAGTTGAGACAGTTCCCCCCTGTAGGATGGGCAAAGGCTGTGCCGTGCCCATCACGGTGGTGATCACCGTCCATGCCGGGGGAAGATTTTGGGATGCCAATGTTTCGGTTCAGATGACCAATGGCGCTTATGCTACCAATGATGGGCACGCTTCGCGCTTTGCCCATCCTACCCGTCGCCATCATTCTAAGGGTGTTGGTTAACCATAATGTCTGTGATGAACAGGTGTGGGTGTGAATCAGAGGTCATAATGGCTTTGTTTGCACCATGCCCTGGCGCATGGTGCAGCCTGTCAGCGGGTTTTGCCGGGCAAGAGCTTCAAGACCCCACATTTATATGACAGCTGAGGAAGACGACACAGATAGGGACGTTGGTATGTACCACGGGCGCAGCCCGTCCGCGAATGCGAAGGGCTCGAGGAACGAGAGCCCGGAGCATTCGCAAACTTGGGGTCCAGGGGATCATCCCCTGGCCGCCGGAGGCAGGCTCTTTGCGGAGTTGAAAAGGAGGGGCGGTTCTGATAATAATTTAGGGTTGTTCGTAAAATCGGCAGAGCGCCGGTTTTTTGTGTGTATGAATTATGGGGAATGGAAGTAGACGTATGTTGGACAGTAATTTTTCGATTTTGATTTCGTTTATTCTCTACCTGATTTTTATGGTGGGGATTGGTTGGGTTTATTACGGGAAAACAAAAACCCTTTCGGATTACATTCTTGGCGGCCGGGGCCTGAACAGCTGGGTGGGGGCCATGAGCGCCCAGGCATCGGACATGAGCGGGTGGCTTCTTCTCGGCCTTCCCGGTTACGCCTATGTGGCGGGCCTTGAATCGTTCTGGATTGCCTTTGGACTGGCCGTGGGGACCTGGTTCAACTGGAAGTTTGTGGCAGAGAGGCTTCGTAATTACACGGAGATCTCCGGTGACTCCATCACCCTGCCTGATTACTTTGAGAATCGGTTCCGGGACACCTCGCACCTGTTGCGTATCATCTCTGCCATTTTTATTCTGATCTTCTTTCTTATTTACACCGCTTCGGGATTTGTGGCGGGAGCCAAGCTCTTCAGCACCGTCTTCGGGCTCTCCTATAACGCCGCCCTTCTGATCGGTGTGGCGGTGATCATCTCCTACACCTTCCTCGGCGGGTTCATGGCCGTAAGCTGGACCGATTTTTTCCAGGGGATTATCATGCTCGTGGCCATTATCGTGGTGCCGACCCTTGGCGTCATGAAGGCAGGGGGGCTTTCCTCCACCCTGGACGGCATCCGCTCCATCAACCCCGCACTGCTTAACATCTTCACGGATTCAACGGGCGCTCCCCTGGCCGTGCTTTCTGTGGTCTCCCTTATGGCCTGGGGCCTGGGGTACTTCGGACAGCCCCACATCCTTGCCCGATTTATGGCCATCCGGACCACCGCCGAGATTCGCAAGGCGAGAAGCATTGCCATGATCTGGGTTGTTGCCAGCCTCTCCTTTGCCGTGGTGGTGGGGCTTGTTGGGCTTCTCTGCCTCGATACCCCCCTTGCTGCAGGTGAGCAGGAGAAGATCTTTATGGTGATGGTGGATCAGATGGTCCCCACCGTCCTTGCAGGCGTCTTCCTTGCCGCAATCCTTGCCGCCATCATGAGTACCGCTGACTCACAGCTCCTCGTTACTTCGTCTGCTCTTACCGAGGATTTTTACAAGGTGCTCTTCAGAAAAGAGGCCTCCGATGCCGAGCTCGTGTGGGTGAGCCGCATTGCTGTGATGATCGTGGCCGTTTTTGCCTGGTCCTTTGCCCGAAATCCCGACAGCTCTGTGCTGGGGCTTGTCTCCTATGCCTGGGCGGGATTCGGCGCCACCTTTGGCCCCATCATCCTTCTCTCCCTCTACTGGAAGCGCATGACCCGAAACGGGGCCCTTGCCGGCATCGTGGTCGGTGGCCTCACCGTCATCGCCTGGAAACAGCTCTCCGGCGGATTCTTCGATCTCTATGAGATTGTCCCCGGCTTCGTGGTCTCCATCATCGCCATTGTCGCCGTAAGCCTCATGGACGCAGAGCCCTCCAAAGAGATTCAGGATGAGTTCGACGCAGCGGGCGCTGCGAAGTAGAAAAGCATGCCTCCGGCGGCAAGGTGTGCCACCTTGAAAGCTGGTTTGCGAATGCGACTCGGTTGTTGTTATCCATGTCTTGTCGCGTTCGCATTCGCACAACGTTTAAGGGGGGGGGGTCGTACTCCACAAGTTCAATAGTTGCGGGTATTTCAGTCCCAGGTCAGAGGTTGATTTTACCGGAATGACTCCTGCGGCGTGGGTAGCGAAGCCATATTTGGTAAAAATACCTCGAAAGCGGGTTGGAGGTATGATTCAGTCCTCGTTACTCGGGCCCAATCGATCCTGGCTTGGCTAAGCCTGGCTGCCATAGAGTATTATTAGGTTTCCCCTAAGGTTGTCGCCATAATGACTTAGCTTCAGGCTGTACCGTCTTCTACAAACACAAAAAGCCGTAATGAATCTTTAAAGATTTATTACGGCTTTTTGTGTTTTATGGCTTTGAAATGGTGTGCGTACCCAGGAGGGACTCAAGCTGTATTCGGTAGGGTATATTGGGTAGTTTTCACACCGTAACGAATCTTGTGAGGTTGCTTGCAATGCTTCAGCGCTGGAGTCGGGCGAAGCCCGAGCCGGAGGCGACTGCGATTTGCCCCGAGGAACGAGGGGGAAAGCGCAGTCGCAATAAGCTTTCGAGGTGGCTCACCTCGCCGCCGGAGGCATGCTTTTCAGTTCCTCCGTTCGCGCGACTTACCCGAATAGCGATGCCAGGCATTCGGTCAAGTCACCTGACCGGGCAAGGCTGACAAGGCTGTCGCTTTCAAGGGTGTGGGTTTGGGTGGCGTCGGGCTGCCATGGGGCGAGGCGTTCGGCATCGCCCCTCATGGCGATGAGGCGGACCTCGTCGGCCTGGGCCAGGGTGCCGTCAAGGGCGGATGTGGGCAGGAGGCCTGTGGCGGCCACGGTCCACTCTTTCCCCAGCTCCTGGTGGAGGAGGATGGCATCGAGTTCGCGGGTGACGAGGGCTGTGCGCTTTGTTGTTCCATGGAGGACAAGGGGGACGGGAGCGCTGCCTTCGACAGTGTGGTAGTGGCCGTCGTGGCTGTGGCCCATGCGGAAGATGACAAGGCGTCTCAGAATTTTTTCCCGGATGACGGGGATGATGATGCCTTCGGGCAGGCGGATCTTGTCGATGCCTTCCACGCCCCAGCTTTCGGCGGGGCGCAGGGTGTTTCTGACCTGCCATCCCAGAAGGGCCTCCCGCATGGTGGCAAGGGAGAAGCCCGCTTCGTACATCCAGGCTTGAATCGATTCGTTGTGTTTGCCCCAGAGCATTTTTTCGGCCTTGACGGCGGCAGCCACGGCTTTGTCTTTCCAGAGTTCGGGGTTGATTGTTTTTTCAGTGTTTTCCATCAGTACAGCTCCATCACCGAGTTCCATCGATCAAGTTCCGTTGCCACTGGGAGTCCCCTTTGTTCCATGGTCTCAACCAGGCTCTTTTCGTTGAAGCGCACAAAGGGGTTGGCCCGGCGCTCATCTGCAAGGGTGGACATGACGTGCACCGGGTCGTAGAGGGCGAGGTAACGGGCGATCTCCGTTTCGTTTTCCGGCTCGATGGTGCGCGCAAAGGCCATGGACTCCTTCACGTAGTCGTGTCCCGCGTATATTTTCGTCTCACCGGGGAAGGTGAGGAGAAAGCTGATGGCGTGGAAGAATCCCGTCATATCGCCGGAAAAGCACGTGCCCACGGTACCGTTGAAGAGGGTATCACCGGTGATGAGATGGCCTTCATGCTCAAAGGTGAGGCAGTCTGCCATATGGCCCGGGGTGTGGTGGACGAGAAGGGGCTCTCCATCAATGTCCAGGCTACCGGTGCCGAGGAGCGTTTGGAAGTCGAGGTGCGTGGCTCCTGAGCGCTTGATCAACTCGGCATTCCCCATGGTGTGGTCGGGGTGGCTGTGGGTGTTGATCACATGGGTGAGGGTGAGTCCATGGGTTTCCAGAAATTCGAGGATGCCGTCCACGGCTCCGGGATCGATGGCAACGGCAGAGGTCGGGCCGCTGACAACATAGGCCAGGTTGTCGGCGTTGTATCTGAACTGGGTGATGGCAAGCATGGTGGTGTCTCCCGGCATATCAAACAGGTTTTACGGGCAGTGCGTCCACGGTAAGTGATGGGGTGCCTTCTTTAATCGAGAACTCCCAGCTTTTGATGCCCTTGAGCATGGCGGGGTACTTCTCCTGCTTGGTGGTGATGATCTGGAGGACAAATTTGGTGAAGATCTGTTTTTTGTTGTCGGCAAGATCTTCCGAGAGGCGCGCTTCCACCTTTTTTTTGTAGTCGTTCTCTTCGGTGGCATCAAACAGAGAGAGGTTCCAGGCTGTAATGGCCATGGAGATCAAGTTGCGCTTCATGGACTCATCGTCACCGCAGGCGGCAAAGAGGGGGACAGCAAGGGAGAGGACCGCATTGGCCACATCGGCATTTGTGCAGGAGGAAATCTTTTTTACGGATATGTTGCTCATTTGGGGCACCTGTATGCATGGAGTGAAGGTTACGACGCCTTATGAAGGCGGGCGCCAGGTCTCTCATCGCTTCGCATGAAAACCTTACCCATCAAATTAAGATGGCTCGCTCAAAAGTCAAGTAAGGCAAAGCGCGGGAAACCGCATTGGGTGAAATAAATGAACGCCAGCAACTATTCAGCTTAAACAAGCCCCCGGCGGCCTTGCCGGGGGGCAAGCGTTTGAAAAATTGGATAAACAGGGCTTAAGAATGATTTGCCTGCTTCTCCGCTGTTGGCAAGCCATATAAGTCTTGTTTCACGAGTATGTCGCCTCCTTTTCCCACTGCCCTGCGGGGCTGAGGGAAAAGGAGGCAACAACCGAAAAAATTTTCGGGGGTCATTTCATAAAACGACCCGCTTTCAAGGTGGCACACATTGCCTTCGGAGTTATTCCGGCCAAAGTTAATCCGAATTGTGCTGACTTCATGATTCAGCCTTTTATAAAAAACCATGAAGAGCATGAAGTGCTCTTCGGGCTGCATGAAGGCGATTGGGTAGCTTCTTCCGTAATTCTCGGGCGCAGCCACATCAGCAGGTGTGGCGTACCCGAGGAACGAGGGTTCGTCACATCTGCGAACCTGGGTTCCAAGGGCTCAGCCCTTGGCCGCCGGAGTTATTCCGGTCAAAGTCAAGTCGATTTGCTCTTTGAAAATTCGGTAAAGCACCACATCAACCTATACATCAGGAAGGGCCTTTGTTATTGTAGAGCCCTTGGAGCATGATCTTTGATCCCGCACTCGACAGCATAGCTGTCTTGGGACTTGATCTGCTCCATTCTTTTTTTGTTCTGGCGCCTTGAGACAGGGGCCGCTGTATCAAACCCCTGATACCGCCTATCCTTGATCAAGGGCACCGGTTTTTCAGCTGGTTTGCTATTCTCACGATTCTTGTCATCAATAGCCGGATCGAAAGGTTTGCTGGACGCTAGGTCGCCATAGGCCAACCTGACAAGCTTATGAATGCACACCCCAATGGCTGCTTTTGCAACCATGCCGGAAGCTCTCTTTTCATCGTATATACGCTTTATGACATCATTGCGGCTCCCCTTCGACAACCCTGCAAGAACAGACATATAAAGCATTGCCCTTGGGGCTTTTTGGCCTTTCTTGCTCATTTTATAGCTACCCTTTTTTGAGCCGTCCCCGCTGAGCTTAAGCTCAGGGTGAACGCCCAAAAAAGAAGCCAGTTTTTTAGCGGACTTAAACCGCGTAATGTCCTCTATGTAAAGCATCAACACGATGGCTGTCATACGCCCAACTCCATTGATACTCATCAGCAACTGCACCTCGGGCCAATCACACTCTTTTTCAAAACGCTGCTCAAATATAGTGATCTGTTTCGACAGAGACGCAATTTGGGAGACCGTGGAACTAACCAAAAATGCTGTTAAATCATCAGATTCTTCCGCTGTACTGGCCTTAGCATTTTTAACGAGTACCGATGCAAGGGGCTTCTTTAAGAATGGGATTGATGCGACAGTCGCTACCCTTGCCCGAGCAAGCATCTTGGCTGTTGGGTATTTCAGTAAAAGCAGCATCAGCCATTGTGGCATTCGTGATCGATAATATGGCAACAACTCGGGGTTTGCGCTGTAGAGAAGCGACTCAAGTTCATTGAGAAGGACCCCCATCTGCTTTTTTAAACTCCTGTATCGACCCCACATTTTCTTCAGACTTTTGTTCGGATCTCTCTTGCCATATGGGATTTTATCTGGATGACGGATTTGATATTCAGCCACACTCCGAGCACTGATCTTATCGGTCAGGTTTCGAATCATTCCCGCTTTATTGTCATGGGCGATTCCATTGGGGTTCACCCTGGCAGCGTGCAAGTTGAACTTTCCCTGCTGCCTCAAGAGAAAGGCATACCAGTTATCTTCATAGCCACCAGTGCTTTCCACGGCGGCATACAATGTGGCCGAAGGATGTTTTTCAAAGAAAGCGGATATACGTTCACTAAGCTCCGCGTGACCTGTGGCTGTATCGTCTAATTGGAAATTTTCTTCCACACAGTTCATTTGATCATCGATGATGACAAAATCTGAGTAACCTTTGCTGACATCACAACCTAAATAAAATTTCTGCACTACCTGCTCCAAACATTTAAATATCAATGGGTAACCAGATATCATCAGCCTTCTAACTATGCGGCCTCAAGCGGGTCAAGTTATTCCAGGATTTTAGTCTGGTTAGAGGAAGAAACTCCGGCACGACTTCAAGAGCCAAGGCAAGGTCCTTCTCCCAAACAAGATAAGTGCTTTATCGAATTTAAACTGTAATCGACAAGTTTGATTTTTATTTGACTGTGACTCCACGTTTCTTTGAACTGGCAGAATCAATTGGAGCCGAGGAACGAGGTTCAAATTGATTCTGTAATCTGGGGTCAAGGGGCTCAGCCCCTTGCTGCCGGAGGCCAGTTCTTTGGAGTCACTTTGACCATAGAAGGCATGCTTTTTCATGAATAGCTTTTCTGCCTCAGACAAATGAAAACCAGTAGGTTTTGATGCGGTCGAAGTTGGCCTTAACCCCATCTTGGCCCACGATGACCTCCCCGTGGCCGGGAAGCATGGCCGAGGCATTGGTTTCGGACAGGCGCGTGATACTCTGTTTGAGATGGTCGCCATTTCCACCGGGCAGGTCGGTGCGGCCCACCCCGTCTTTGAAAATAACATCTCCGGTGATGAGGGCAGAGTCCTCGGTGCTGAAGAGGCTGATGGAGCCGGGGGAGTGACCGGGGGTGTGGATGATATCAAGGTGTACGGCGGGGTCCGGGAAGGGGCCATCGGTGAGGAATTGATGGGGCTCCAGTTCGCCTAAACCGACACCGGTGTGTTCTTTGATCCAGGGGCCCATGGTTTTTAACAGCTCCCACTCACTCTGGTGGTAGAGGATTCGGGTGCCGAACTCCCGGAAGACCAGGGCGGCCTCAAAGTGGTCGGGGTGGATGTGGGTGAGTGCGATGTAATCAATATCGCTTAAGGCCACATCCAGGTCTGCGAGTTCGCTCTTGACCCGGTCGAAGTACAGGGTGAGGCCCGGGTCCACGAGAACGCGTTTGGGGCCGTCGATTAAGTAGGTGTTGCAGTTGTTGGCCTCCATGGAGGTCCAGGGGAAGCTGTGAATCGATTCGGTGATCTTCATGGTAGACTCCCGATGTCAGTGATTGGGGGTTAACCCGGCTCGCCTGCAGAGAGGGCAAAAATCGAATAATAGGCCGTGAATGACATGTTGCAATCACGATCAGCTGCTTTGGCTTGATGGGTTTCTCATGAAATACCCGGGTTAAAGCACAGTGGTACCGTAGGGGTACGGATAGCGCCTGGGCCCTTTGGCGTAATGATGAAACGTTGTGGAAGGGGAGGGCGCAGGCGAATGAATGCCGAAAGCATGGTGTGTCTCGGAAAAAAGGTGTGTTCTGAGTGATTATTATTATAGCAGGGTAAAACGAAATCGCCCGGATGTAAACCGCGGCATGGGAAAAACGGGCGGGGTCCGGAAGCGTATTTCCGGTGATTCCCATGGAATCCCCCGGGTGAATGCTCCTTGACCTTTGGCAAGGGGCGTTTTAGTATTGCGCCACCTGCGCAGCCTGTAATTTTTGGGGAGGTTTTCCTTATCCGAAAGAGGTATGGATCATCACGGCGTGTCTGCGTGGTCCAACCGGATGCAGAGTTTACAGGCTTTTAAACCACATATCAAAGATGCCACCCCAACCGGGGGGCACCACACAAGACAGGACAGAACTATGGGGATGAATATTGTCGATCGCATCGATGACCGTGTAAAGGTGAATCATGTGCTGATCAGTGTGTCGGATAAAAGCGGACTGGATGAGTTGATTCCTGCCCTGGTGCGTGTAAATCCATCGATTCGTATTTTCTCAACGGGTGGTACCTTCGGGGCCATCGAAAAGATTCTGGGGGATGCCGCCGAAAAGCACCTTGTTCAGGTGTCGGATTATACCGGTCAACCGGAGACCCAGGGCGGACTCGTCAAAACCCTTGATTTTAAGATCTATTTGGGGATTCTTACCGAAACTTACAACGATTCTCACAAGGAAGACTTAAAGAGAACCGCTGCTGTTCCGATAGATATGGTAGTTGTTAACCTTTATCCTTTCGCGTCCACTGTTGCCAAAGACGGTGTGAGCGTGGAGGAGGCGAGGAGCAACATCGATATCGGCGGCCCCACCATGGTGAGGGCGTCGGCCAAGAACTACCTTCGGGTGGCCTCTGTGGTGAATCCTTCGGATTACGGGGCCCTTGTGGCAGCCCTTGAGGCCAACGACGGTGCAACAGACCTGGCCATGCGTTACGATCTGGCTGTGAAGGCCTTCGAGCACACAGCCACATACGACCGCAATATCGCTGATTACCTTGCAAAGCAGGCCCCTGAGAGTGTTTCGGGGTGTTACAACGCATCATAACCTGAGCCGGACCCGACAGGATGATGATGCGCGTGTCACAAGGGAGTCGATAACGTGTTGACGACTTATCACGACGCCATCAGGACATGTCCTGCGGGGGGAGAAAGAGCATGGCAGACGATCTGAAGAAGATGTACCGAACCATCATGGACGACCATTTTGCTCCGGCCATGGAGATTTCCTTTGTGGATGGCGACAATCGCCAGACACTCTTTTATGAAAAAGTGGCCTGGACCATCGACCAGGTCAAGAAGGGGCTGCGCTACGGCGAAAACCCCGGCCAGGAGGCGGCTCTCTACCGCCTGGCCAACGGCAACCTCGTGGTGGGGGAGACCCAGACCATTGCCCCCGGGCGTCACCTCGCCTCGGACATTGAGCTGCTCCAGTCGGGGAAACACCCCGGCAAGACCAACCTCACCGACGCCGACAACGCGCTGAATATTCTGCGGTATTTTACGGACAAGCCCACGGCGGTTATCGTAAAGCACAACAACCCCTGCGGTGCGGCCCGGGCCGCTTCCCTTGAGAGTGCCTACACCAAAGCCTACATGGCAGACCGCATTGCGGCCTTCGGGGGGTGCATTGCCCTGAACCGCAGCGTGGACAAGGCCACGGCCGAGGCGATCAGCAACCAGTATGCCGAAGTGGTTGTGGCGCCTGATTTTGAAGAGGGCAGCCTGGAGATCCTCTCCGCCCGGAAGAACCTCCGGGTGATCCGTATCGGCAACATGGACCGCCTCCAGAGTTATGTGGGGGAGCGTGTGGTGGATTTCAAGAGCCTCATCGACGGTGGCCTCATCACCCAGCTCTCTTTTGTGCCGGAAGCCCGGACCCGCGAAGACCTGAAGCTTGCCGAGTGCGAGTACAAGGGCAAGCAGTACAAGGTCAAGCGTGCGCCCACAGCGGCCGAATACGAAGACATGCTTTTCGGATGGCTGGTTGAGGCGGGCATTACCTCCAACTCCGTGATCTACGTCAAAGATCAGGTGACGGTGGGTATCGGCACCGGTGAGCAGGATCGCGTGGGTGTTGCGGAGATTGCCGTGGACAAAGCGTACAAGAAACTTGCCGATCGGTATGCCTTTGAAACCTACGGGGTGGGCTACGCCGACCTCAAGGGCAGGGATAAAATCGCGGCAATCGATGCTCGGGTAAAAGCCGAAAACGGCGGGATCAAGGGATCCACCATGGTGAGTGATGCCTTCTTCCCCTTCCGTGACGGCGCCGACGTCGGGCTTCGCGAAGGGGTATCCGCCATTGTTCACTCCGGCGGATCCATGAATGACTATCAGTCCATTGAGGCGTGCAACGAACATGGCGCCACCATGGTCTACACCGGCCAGCGAAGTTTCAAGCACTGATCCTGCGCCGGATATCATGTGGTGTCCTTCTAATCTGACGGACCCCGCGATCACAGTCCGGGGGCAGGTAAGAAGGTATCATAACGCACACTCCGGAGGGTCCCGCCACAGGTGGGACCTTTTCGGACATGACTGGTGACACGCCTCCAAGGCCAGTTGGAGGCGTGTTTCAGGCCCTGCAGGGAGAATCGTTTTCTTTCTTGGCCTGGCAAACCCATCTGGTGTTTTAAGCGGTGTATGTATGACGGATAAGCCTGTATTGAAGATTGGGCACTTGCGGATCACCGACCACCTCATTCTTGGTGTCACGGATCTCAAGTTGAAGAAGGGAATGGAGACCTTTAAGCATTGCACCCTCGAGCCAGTGTTGAAGAACGGGTGGAATGAGGTGGCCGATGATCTGGCAGCCGGGCTCCTGGACGGCGCGTTTATCCTTGCGCCCACAGCCATGGATATTTACAAGTCCGGGGTGGGCATCAAGCTGATTCTCTTTACCCATAAATCGGGCAGTATCCTGGTAAAGAGCATGCGGGCCGGTATCGAGCGCATTGAAGATTTTGCCGGCAAGGTGGTTCTGATTCCCTACCAGCTCTCCGTTCACAACATGCTGTTTCATCGTCTCCTCAAGGAGAAGGGGTTAAACCTCGGAACCACGAGGGACAAAAACGCCGATGTCTATCAGGAGGTGGTCGCGCCCTTTCAGATGCCGGATGCCATTGAGCTGGATGAAGACGGCGAGATTGCCGGGTTTATTGTGGCCGAGCCCTTCGGTACCAAGGTCATCAACAGCGGCAACGGGGAGGCTCTGCACCTCTCGTGCGACCTCTGGCCCAAACACCCCTGCTGCGTTCTGGTGATGCGGGATGAGGTGATCGAGAAGAATCCCGACGCCGTTTATGAGCTCACCCACAGCCTTGTCCGTTCCGGCATGGCCGTGGAGGCGCAGCCGAAGCCGGGTTCCATCATCGGTGCCGATTTCCTGGGACAGGATCCCGACCTGATTTACAAAGTTCTCACCGAGCCCAAGGAGCGTATCTCCACGGACGAGCTTTTTCCGGTGATTGATGACCTGGCGCGGATTCAGGATTACATGAAAGATGAGATGGGGATTTTGACGGACAAGATCGATCTGGATAAGTTCGTGGACACCCGTTTTGCAAAAGATGCCGGAGCGAAATAAGACCTCAGGCCAACTGTTCAGCTCAGTTTTGCCTCCGGCGGCCAAGGGCTGAGCCCTTGGAACCCAGGTTCGCAAATGCTCCGAATCCTCGTTCCTCGGGTACGTCACATTTGCTGAGGGCAGAGCCCGTTGTTAAAGCTCCATCACTGGACGTCTTAAATACAATCTGTGTGTCAAACCCACGTTTTCAAAACAGGCAAACGCTTGGCCCCCGGCAGGGCCACCGGAGGCCCTTTTAAGGTCGGCTCAGCTGGGGCCGGCCTTTTCGATGATTTGGAAAATCCCCTCGATGGTTTTGGCCCCCCAGGTGCCTTTCCCGCTGAAGGTGGGTTTTGACTCGTCGTTGAGTCGGCGCGCTACCTGGGCTGCCGACAACCCTTTCTGGCGTTTCATGCCAATGATTTCCTTTAAAATAAAATCTTTGTAGGCCCCGGGCTCGGTGGGGTACGGCTGTGCTGCCTCTTGTTTCGGTAGGGGGGCGGGTTGTGCCGGTGCGGGCTTTTTTTCTGGAGGAGCCGGAGGCGTGTCCACAAGGTCCCAGAGGTTGTCCGGTTCGGATACGGGCTCGGAGGGCTTCGGAGGGGCGGCAGGTTCGTCCGCAAGGGTCCACAGGTCGTCCAGGCCTGTGTCGTCTACGGGCTTGGTGTCATCTTTCCGGGCTGAGTCATCCACGAGGTCCCAGAGGTTGTCCTGCGCCTCACCAAGGGCTTTTTCGGGTTCTCCACCCACCAGGTCCCACAGATTATCCATATCCGCCGTATTCCGGGGTGCCTCTTCTCCGACGAGGCTCCAGAGGTCATCCATGGACTCGTCGGATGCTGTCTCACCTATGAGAGCGCTGAGATCATCCATGCCTTCCGGCACATGTCCACCCACCAGAGCGTTGAGGTCGTCCAGATCCTCCGGCGGTGTCTCACTCACCAGGGCGCTGAGGTCGTCCAGGTCTTCCGGTGTCTCATCTCCCACCAGGGCGCTGAGGTCATCCATCTCTTCCGGTACCGGTTCTGTCGCCTGGGCGCTGAGATCGTCCGCAGGTTCTTCGGGGGCGGGAGTTTCCACGGCCTTTGGAGGGGCCTCAGCTTTTTTTGCTGGTGTCTCCGGGGCTTGCGGGGCCGGCTCCGGCGGTGGGGTGGCGGGCGGTGCTACGGCGGCAGCTGCTGCAAGGGGAACCCCTGTAGTCTGCAGGGTGGTGAGGATGGCCGAAAGGGTCTGGGATTTTTCCTCCTCAATGGCAAGGCGTCTTTCCAGTGCCGTAGCTTTGCGCTCTTCGGCTTCGGCAAGTCGGCGCTGCTGGATGACGAGCCGTGCCAGAAGGGCAGGCGTGGGGCTGTCATCATCGAGGAGGGAGAGGATGTCTTCGTCATCGTCTTTTCGAAAGGCATTCCGGGAGAAGAGAGGGCCTTGTCCCGTAGCCCTGTTTCTCAGGGCCTGGCGGATTTCCTCGCGGGTGAGTCCCGATTCTGTGCATTCTGAAATGTAGGTAAAAAGGTGGATGTCTTCACGGGAGAGGGTCTGATCTCCGTCATTCCCGGGGCTTGTGAGGAACTCACTGTAGATGTGTTGCCACAGGAGAAGGGTGGAGACTCCTGTTCTGAGCTCCTTTGCCGCCTCTTCAACACTGTATCGCTTCTCGTCGGCCATGCCCTCTCCGTGCAGTTGGCAACTGATGGATCTGCTTGTGCAAGGGGGTGAGCAAATCACCCGCTTGTGATGTATCGTCACATTTTACTGTATTTTCACCGACGGTGTCAATCAGACGCCTGTTTCTCCCCCCAATGAGTAATCACAAGGTTGAACCCGAAGGCGAGGTCAAGGGCGTCGGCCTCTTCCAGGGAGAACCAGGCAATTTTTTGTCCTTCAGTGAGGCAAATGGTGTCTGGATTGAAATCGGCCCGGGCGGTGTAGACATACTCCAGGCGATCGGGAAAATCATAGACACCGAAGGGACGGATGGTCTCGGGGCAGAATCCCAGTTCTTCATGGAGCTCACGCCGGATACAGTCGTCCGGTGCCTCGTTGGGCTCCACATGGCCACCTGGCAGGTCCCACATGTTCGGGCAGGGGATGTGGGGAAGGTCGTCCCTGAGCATGAGCAGCACCTTGTTCCGATTGTTGACGAGCAGGATGCTGGTTCCCTCTGGTTTCATTTGGTTTTCCAATGATAAATTAGATGAAAACAATTGTTTAATAATTGACAAAATTTTTTATTACACGATATATTTATAAGGTTTATCGGGATATTACAAGATGGAAAAAATGGGTAAATGTCTGCGCCGTTTGTGACGATAAAGGTAATTGAGGTCATGGGCCAATTAAATCAGAGACCTCTGCCGTGGAAACACCGGTGGGTTTCTGGCCGTGGCACCCCGGCATGGATCATTTGGAATTCGGCAGGTTAAGGCTTTGGTAAGAAGGAGCGAGCATGGGTATCTATCCCAAAAAAGATTGTGAAATCAGGTTGTGTCTTTCCAACAACAGTCAGCTGGATGGTCTTGTGAATATCGTGGGACGGGACATCCGAACTTTTCTTCTGGACAATGAGTCCGATATCGTCATGTACGAGGCTGTCAACGGCGAAGATGACCGGCGGCGGCCCATGATAGTTCCCAAGAAACATATTCTCTGGGTGGAAGTAAAGGATCTGGATCTGAATGATCGGAAGGTGGTCATCAATCGCAACATGAAGATGAAGATGACCAATGGCCAGGTGGTGAGTGGAGAGATTGACATCACCGGTTACGATCGCGTGTCTGATTATTTCCTCAAAAACACCGACATGTTCAGCGAGGTTTCCAGCGCCATGGTGGACGGTGAGGCGATCAATTCCATTATGTTTGTTTCAACAACCCAGTACCTCTGGGTCATTCCCGACGAAGAAGTATGATGCATTCGTAAAAAATCGACACGATGTGCTTCACATCACGTTCATGGCTTTGGTGTCGGGGGGACCCCCCTTACCTTAGGGTGTCGATATCGGCTGATTTACTTTTTACGAGGGCATCAATCAAGAACGGGCAAAGGGGCCCTGGAGGCCGAACATGGCAGATTTGGATAAGGTTTTTCAGGCCGGTGTCAACTTACGGGCATCGGATGTGCATGTGGTTCCGGGCGAACCGATCATCATGCGTCGAAATGGGGCGTTGGTAAAAACGAAAACCCCGAAATTGACGATGGATCAGACAAAGCGTCTGATCATGGAGCTGCTCTCCGATGAGGAGAAAGGGCTTCTGGAAAAAAACAACCAGCTTGATTTTTCCTACGAAATTAAAGGCCTGGGCCGCTTTCGCGGCAGTGCCATGACGCACAACCGTGGGATCAGTGCAGCGTTTCGTGTCATCCCTCCCGCCATTCCCACCCTCTCGTCCACTGGGCTTCCGGAGGTGGTGGAGAAGGTGCTTGACCAACACCAGGGGCTGATTCTGGTTACCGGGGCCACAGGAATGGGGAAGACCACCACTCTGGCCGCCATGGTTGATTTTCTCAACGAACGAAGGGCTCACCATATCCTCACCGTTGAAGACCCCATCGAATTTGTTCACCCCAAGAAAAAGGGCGTGGTGAATCAGAGGCAGATCGGGCGGGACACCCGCTCGTATCTCAATGCGCTTAAAGGGGCGTTGAGGGAAGACCCGGACGTCATCGTGATCGGTGAGCTTCGAGACCTTGAAACCATCTCCCTTGCCATCAGTGCAGCCGAGACGGGGCACCTCGTCATCGGTACCCTCTCCACCACCAACGCTCCAAAAACAGTGGATCGTATCATCGACTCCTACCCCCCCGGCGAACAGTCCCAGATTCGGGCCACCCTGTCGGAAACCCTCAAGGCCGTCATTACCCAGAAGCTGATTCCGTCGGATCAGGAAGAGCGCATGCTCATGGCCGCAGAGATTCTTATCGTGAACCTGCCGGTGGCGGGGTTGATTCGAGACTCCAAGGTGTTTCAGATTCCCAACCTCATGCAGACGGGCAAAAACATCGGCATGAGGTTGATGGACGAGTCGGTGATGGCCCACTTCAATGACGGGGCGATCAGCGCTGAAAAGGCCCTGATCCACGTGGAGTCGGAGACCACTCAGCGTCAGCTCAAGGCCAAGCAGGCTGGGTGATATGACGGTGGTAGAGTAGAGAAAATCACCGTGGAAAAGCAGACGGCAGCACTGCCGTGGTGCCTGCGTATGGCAAGCCCGCAAGGTGTGTGCTCAGACCTAATTCAACAGGATGATTCACAGGAAAACGGACGGCGAAGTCCGGCCAGGGGGATGTTGTGGCAGTTATTGATACCTACTTCAGGGAACTGATGGAAAAGGGCGCAAGCGATCTTCACATGGTCGTTGGTTGCCCGCCCCTGCTTCGTTTAAAGGGGGAACTGGTGGAAACCGGGCACCCTGTGCTGGACGAGGACCGCATGAAAGAGGTGCTCTGGGAGATTCTCCCCGAAGAAAAACAGGCTGAGTTTCAAGAGAACCTTGACCTTGATATGGCCTATGAGCTGGAAGGGGTGGGGCGATTCCGTTGTAACTTTTTTTTCCACCACAACGGCCCCGGTGCGGTGTTCCGCATGATTCCCACGGAGATTCTGACCCTTGAGCAACTGGGGCTGCCTGGGGTGCTGAAGACCATCGCTGATTTTCCCAAGGGGCTGGTTCTGGTGACCGGGCCCACGGGCAGCGGCAAGTCCACCACCCTTGCAGCCATGATCGATTACATCAACAAGAGCCGGGAAGCTCACATCATCACCATCGAAGACCCCCTGGAGTTCGTGCACCAGAACCGTCGGTGTATTTTTACCCAGCGGGAGATCGGAACCCACGCGGCGAGCTTTGCCGACGCCCTGAAGGTGGCGGGCCGAGAAGACCCCGATATTATTCTTGTGGGGGAGATGCGGGACAAGGAGACCATTGGTCTGGCCCTTACCTGCGCAGAGCTGGGGATTTTGGTGTTTGGCACCCTCCACACCAACAGCGCCTCCAAGACCGTGGACAGGGTGATCAACGCCTTCCCTTCAGATCAGCAGGAGCAGGTCCGGACGATGTTTTCCGAATCCCTCCGGGCGGTTGTCGCCCAACAGCTTCTCAAGACAGCCGACGGCACCGGCCGCTGCGCAGCCAATGAGGTGCTTCTTGGCTCCACGGCCCTTGCCAGCATCATCCGAAGCGGCAAGATTGCCCAGATCAATTCCATGATCCAGACGGGCACCTCCCAGGGCATGCAGAGCATGGATCAGCACCTTATGCAGCTGGTGAAGGACAAGAGGATCACCGGCTCCGCCGCCTATGAAAAGGCCATGGATAAATCCCTGTTCGAAGGCATAAAAAACGCGTGATA
The DNA here is from genome assembly GCA_942491485.1 of Desulfolunaceae bacterium. Classification (GTDB taxonomy): domain Bacteria; phylum Desulfobacterota; class Desulfobacteria; order Desulfobacterales; family Desulfolunaceae; genus Desulfoluna. Next base: position 669,772 of record CALOAX010000004.1, read on the forward strand.
TGCCTCCGGCGGGCAGGGGCTGAGCCCCTGCACCCCAGGTTCGCAAATGCTCCGAACCCTCGTGCCTCGGGTACGTCACATTTGCTGATGGGCTGCGCCCGTGAACAGCGGAAGAGGTGGTTTACATTCTAATATTCAGCCTGAAGAGCGCCTCATGCTCATGATTGCATTATGAAGATGACTGAAATCTGACTGGTTTTCCGGATGGCGCGGATGTTAAAGCCGATTCCGTTTGAGTTATGCTGCCGTATCAACTCCTTTGGACGCTTGTGACAACGCTTGCGCAACCACCTGTCCTGGAGTCGGGCGAAGCCCGAGCCGAAGGCCGATGTGATTTGGCTCGAGGAACGAGAGACAAAACGCATCGGCAATATGCTTTCGAGGTGGCTCACCTCGCCGCCGGAGGCATGGCTTTAAGGCGTGGTCAGGGTGGCGAGGTCCAGCTGATCCACCACCCTGCCGCTGGCAAGTTCCACCAGCTCGAGGCGGTTGCCCTTAAGACGGGCAAACCCCTGATGCCCGCCGCGGGGCAGCACCGGAGAGCCGGGGTTTAGGAACACCTTCCCCATGAGGGTGTCGAGTCGTGAGACATGGGTGTGCCCCTGGGCTACGATATCAAAATCGGTGAGGTCCGGCAGGGGGCGGTGGCCATGGGCCAGCAGAAGGGTTTTTTCCTCCCAGTCGAAGGAGAGGATCGGGGCATCGGAAAAGAAGTCGGGGTGGTCGCAGTTTCCACAGACGTACCATGTGGGGTTGGCCAGGGCCTGGAACTCCTCCCGAATGGTGATGGGATCAAAGTCGGGTCCGCTTTTGCCGTAGACGGTATCGAAAAGGTCTCCGGCCACAGCAAGGCCGTCACCGGGGTTCAGCTGGGCTTTGATGAGGCGCCACGTGGGGAGGTGGCCGTGGATGTCTGCTGTAAGAATCAGTTGGTTGGTCATGCTTTCACTCGAATGTGTTTACAGAGGGTACAGGCGTGAGAGAAGGGCCGGTATGGCCGACTCCACCCTCAGGATGCGCTCTCCCATGGAGACCGCGTCAAATCCCACTTCCTTCAGTTTGTCAATTTCATAGGGGATAAATCCCCCTTCCGGGCCTACGGCAAGCGTCGTCGGGCCACCCACACCCATGGGGCAGACCGTCGCGTCGTAGGGGTGTGCCACCAGTTTTTCCGTTCCCCGTGCCATGGCCGGCAGCTCATCCTCCACAAAGGGTTTGAATCGTTTCTTGAGCAGGATCTCAGGTAGTTGGGTGTCTTTGGCCTGTTCGAGTCCCAATACGCTCTGGGCGAGAAGATTCTCTTCCGAGACCCGCGGGCTTTGCCAGAAACTCTTCTCCACCCGGACGGCGTTGATAAGGACCAGTCGCTTCACCCCCATGCTTGTGGCGGCAATGATCACGCGGTTGAGGACTTTGGGCCGAGGCAGGGCGAGGAGCAGGGTGAGGGGAAGGGGCGCCGGGGGAGGTTCGGTCAGGCTCACGGTCATCTCCACGGCGTTATTATCCATGGAGAGAATTTCGCCGGTCCCTATGGCACCGTTGGCATGTCCCACTGTGAGGGTTTTCCCCACAGCAGCCCGGTGGACCTCCTTGAGGTGGCGGAGGCGTCGACCTGTCAACCGGACCATTCCGGGTTCAGTGGTAAAATCATCGTCAAAAAGAAGAATCAGGTTCATCCATTTCATTCCATAAGGGGTGAGGCATTATAAAGGTCTCCCCTTGTATCACCGATGACAACGGATTGTCGAGCAAGCAGGTCCTTTTTGTGGTGACGGACTGAGTGGCGTGTAATTTCAAATTGTTGCGCATTTGTGGCCACGGTCTTTTGTCTGGGGTTCCACTGGGGTGAACCGGGACATGGGTGCCGGATGTCGCTGAAAGGCTGTCCCGGATCCATGGAATCAACCTTGACAGCCATCGGTTGCATGTTAGGTTAAACTGTTGTGCACTGTGCGTGTTGTCTAAGGATGTTCCGTCTTCTTTGGTTGACGACGTACTGTTTCATGGTTTTGCTAAAAATAGAGAGCCTCAAGCCGCCACAGAAAACCTTCGTGCGGTATTTGAGCGGCAATACCAGGATTTGATACCATTAACACTATTTAGGATAGAGACAATTATGGGTTGGCTTGGAAAAGTGGTGGGCGGTGCCATAGGGTTTGCCCTGGGAGGGCCGGTTGGCGGTGTCGCAGGGGCTGTTTTCGGACACGCCTTTGATAAAGATGGAAGTGATTTGAACCGTGACGAGAGGCGGAGCCTCACAGGCAACGAAGCGGCTCAAATGACCTTTTTTGTGGCCGCATTCTCCATGCTGGCCAAGCTTTCCAAGGCAGACGGCCAGGTTTGCCAGGATGAGATTGAGTCCATCGACCAGTTTATGACCCAGGATCTGCACCTGAACCGGGAAAGCCGGAACATTGCCATCGATATTTTTCGGGAAGCGGTCAATTCGCCGGAGCCCTTTGAAGGGTTCGCCCGGCAGTTTTACAGCACCTTCAAGACCCAGCCCCGGCTGCTTGAGGTGATGCTGGATGTGATGCTCAGGGTCTCCACTGCAGACGGGCAGTTCAGCGCCCAGGAAGAGGAACTCATTTTATCGGCGGTTCACATCTTCAATTACCCCACCGAAGGGTACCTTAAACTTAAAGCCCGCTATGTGGATCAGAGCGATAAGTACCATGCGGTGCTGGGCTGTGACCGGAGTGACGCCGATGAATTTGTGAAGAAGCAGTATCGTAAGCTGGTCAATGAGTACCATCCGGATAAAATTGCTTCCAAAGGCCTCCCCGAGGAGTTCACACACTTTGCGGAAGAGAAGTTTCGCGAGATCCAGGAAGCGTGGGAGCATGTTAAAAAGGAACGCGGTATTTAGGCACGGTTTCCCCTGCGTCATGTGGTCTTAATGACAGATCGTGAATGTCTGAAAGGTCACCATTTTGCTTCGCCTCCGGCGGCCCTGTCGGGGGCAAGCTTTTGAAACGTTGAATAAACAGATTTTGAAAATCCGTTATCGTGCGAGCTCTATTTTAAAGGCGGTTGTGATTTGACCCGAGGAACGAGGGGCAAAGCGCATCCGCAACCCGCTTTCAAGGTGGCACACCTTGCTGCCGGAGGCCATGCTAAGCTGAATCGTTATGCCGAAAGAAAGGAATGGAAGGACATGGGCAAAGAGGAGAAACGACAACGGGTGTATGAGGCGGCTCTCCAGCTCTTTTCCCGGTACGGCTTCAAGAAGACCACGGTGGAGGATATTGCCGATGCCCTTGGCATGACCAAGGGCAACTTGTACCTCTACGCCAGAAACAAGCAGGACCTCTATGAATCGGCGGTTGCATGGGCGCTTCGCAGCTGGCAGCAGCGCTCCCGAGCTGCAGCCGACGAAGAGGAAAGTTGCGCCGCAAAGATCTACGCCTACTTCTTCACCGGGTATCAGTACCTGGAGTCGGACCCGGTGTTGCGCAATCTCATCATCAATGATCAGTCACTGTTTCCCCTGACAGAATCTGGGGATCGCTTCTATGAAATCAACAGGGAATCGCGACTGATTCTTCAGAAGTACCTCGTGGAGGGGATCAAGAATCAGGAGTTTCGATCCTTTGAGGTGGAGGGCGTTGCGGAGCTTCTCTACTCCTTTTATGTGATGCTGGTGATCAAGCGATATCTGGTTCCAGGGGAGGTCCCCTCGCAGCAGTCACTGGACACGGCCTTTGATTTGATTTTAAACGGTCTGATCGCGTGATCATGGGAACAAATTAAATAACAAGTGTACCAAGCCAAAAAGCAAGCCTCCGGCGGCAAGGTGAGCCACCTTGAAAGCTGATTACCGCTACGCTTTGCTCCTCGTTCATCGGGACAAATCTCAACGGCCTTTTACGAAGCAGCATGCGTTTATCTGCGAAGGTTTAATTGCCTACGACTTATTAACGTTTCGTTCATAAGCAGTCGCTGGTATGCATGCCCCCCCTTTTGGCATGTGGTATTTTTTAACTCGGTATAGGGTAGATTATCAGGAGACGTTGGTGATTTTGGAACGACATACGATAAATTCTGCTCACTGGATGATGATTGTTGGCTTTGTTGTCACAATGTTTATTGCGGGTTGTGGTGGCGGAGGCGGAGGTGAGGGCGCAGGCACAGGTGGGGTTTCCGGATCGGACTGGACGGTGATGGTCTATCTCGACGGGGACAACAACCTTGAGGGAAATGCCCTGATCGATTTCAATGAGATGGAAGCCGCCATCGCCAACCCCAATACAAAGATTATTGTTCTGTTCGATCGCTGCAACGGCGAAAATGAAGATCAGGGAGATTGGAAGGGTACACGGCTCTATGAAATAAACCATGATACCGATTTAAACCGCATCGCCTCGAAGCGTCTTTCTGATACAACCTGGCTGGGCTTGTATGGTGATGAGGCTGATGAGTTGAACATGGGGAGTGGTAAGACCCTGAGGGATTTCGTCTCCTTTTGTTCGGCGAATTACCCATCAGACCACACCGCTCTTATCCTTTGGAATCATGGAGACGGATGGATACCCGCCTCAGCGGACATCCCTTCCATCGAATCCAAGGGTATCGCTTCTGATCGTGCCAGTAATGAGGACTCTCTTTCGATAAAGGAGGTTGCTTCAGCTCTTGACGGGCAGGAAGTAGATCTTTTGGGATTCGATGCCTGTTATATGTCTGAGCTGGAGGTGGCGTGGGAACTTCGCAATTCTGCCAGGTACATGGTGGCCTCTGAAGACATTGAGCCGGGAGACGGCTGGGAGTACACGGAATTATTCAACCGTTTTTCAGGCATGAGTGGGAATGAAAAGACACCTGAGGCGTTGGCTCGGTGCATTTTTGAGTCGTACATCAACAGCTTCACCGGTGGTTCGGAATACACTCTCGCTGTGTTGGACCTTGCCAAGATGGCACCCCTGGGGGCAGCCGTGGACGCCCTGGCCGCTGAGATCAAAGGATTGGGTCCTGATGTGGTTACCACGGCACGTTATGGCGTTGTCAACTACAACTACGATAAATGTGTGGATCTTCGCCAGTTTGCCGAGGTTTTAGGGGCCTCTGCAGAAGTACGTGCTGCTATTGATGCAGCCCTTTCTCAGGCCGTCATCCTGAACGGGGCCAGGCACCTGGAGAAGGCATGCGGCCTCTCCATCTATTTTCCCAAATTCGGTTCCACCTCTTTTGATTATGCTAACTATACCTTCGCAAACCTCGCCTTTGTGCAGGAGACCCTCTGGCGTGACGCCCTTGATAGCTACAGCGAGAATGCCTTTTACTACACGTTTGAGACGGTTGCTGGAACACCAGGGCTGAATACGCAGCTTGATGTTTACACGGATTCCCTTACATTCATCGCGGGAAATGACGATTTAGCCACGCCGTATGGGTTCAGTGGCCTTCGCATTCCAGTGGCTAAGGGGGCTTCTTATCGCCTGCGCGTTTCCTCACCCGGTAGCTTTTGGCATGCAGCGACACAGGGCAGCTATGGTGTGTATGCCGGAACGGGTCGAGCGACCCCATGTGCGCCCATTGCAGAGGCAGGCGATACCCACGAACCGGACGATGGGCCTGCGAATGCGTCAATTCTTGACCCGGAGATCGTTCAACCCCACTTCCTGAGCAGCGGAGATGAAGACTGGGTACGCATCACTGTCCCAGAATAACCTCTTGATAAGACCACCTATGCTGCTATAATACGAGCTGCCTGTCTTTTGTGAAACCCGAAACCCTGGGTGAAGGCACCATACCCGGCGCTCACGTTCTATTATTCCTCATCTTGCTACTGATGCCGGCCAAGGCCTTGCTCCCTTATTAGAAAAATCCTGCCTTACGATAACAATGACGCCTTGCCGAAGCCTTTGGCATGCACCCTTGTATGCGTGTATGCCCTTAAGGGCCTGCCCGTTGGGCGAATCAGGAGGAGTTATGGACGCAGCATCTGTCAACACCATGTCGACTGCCTTTGATCTCTTTAGCCACGCTTCCAACTACATGCTTGATGCCTCCCAGCGTTCTGTCCTGTTCTGGGATGTGCTTCGCAAGCGGGGGAACAATTATCATGAGCACCTTGCAAAAGGGCAGCCCCCGGTATTGATTTTTGATTATGAAATTATCTGTGATGCCCGGACGTATGAGAAACCGTGCAACTATGCCATGGCCATCATTCGTGGAAAGCGCGGGAGTGGGGAGGACGGGTTTACCGGCGGGGGCGATCGCCGGGTGGGGGCCGTTGAAGAAAAAGGGGATCACATCGCCCCGGATCGTCGTCCCATTGTTATCATCGATCCCAGGGCCGGCCACGGTCCGGGAATTGGAGGCTCCAAAGAGGCCTCTGAAATCGGTCATGCCCTCTCCAACGGACACCCCGTTTATTTTGTGCTCTTTTTTACCAGCCCCGAGCCGGGGCAAACCCTGGCCGATGTAAAGAATGCTGAGATCCGGTTTTTAGAAGAGGTGGCGAGGCGTCACCCGGACGCGCCTCGCCCGGTGGTGATCGGCAATTGCCAGGGAGGCTGGGCCACCGCCATCGTGGCCGCCGACAGACCTGATCTTGCAGGGCCCGTTGTGTTGAACGGTGCCCCCCTTTCCTACTGGTCGGGACTCAATGGAACGAACCCCATGCGATACAAGGGAGGGCTCGTGGGGGGTGTCTGGATCAACGACTTTGTGAGTGATCTTGGGGGCGGGGTCTTTGACGGAGCAAACCTTGTCATGAGCATGGAGGGTCTTAACCCTGGCCATGCCTATTGGTCCAAGCAGTACAACCTCTACAAAAAGGTGGACACCGAAGAACAGCGGTTCCTCGATTTCGAAACATGGTGGGGTGGTTTTTACCTGCTGACAGGGGATGAGATACACACCATTGTCGCCGATCTCTTTATCGGCAATCACCTGGCCCAAGGGCAATTGAGACTGGAGGACGGTCCCCCCATTGATCTGAAGCGATTTAACGATCCGGTGGTGGTGTTTGCCTCCAGTGGTGATAACATCACACCCCCACAGCAGGCCCTGAACTGGATTCCCATGGTGTACAAGTCCGAGGATGAGATCAAGCGCTGCGGTCAGGTGATCGTTTATGTGGTTCACCCGACCATCGGGCATCTGGGGATTTTTGTGGCGAGTTCCATTGCCGGCAAAGAGCAGAAAGAGATCATCGGTAGCGTGGAGATGATCCATTACCTCTCGCCGGGTCTCTATGAAATGGAAATTGTGGAGGCCCCGTCAAAAGAGTGGATGAACGATTACAAGGTGAAGTTCTCGGAGCGCACCATTGAAGACATCCTTGCCTACGACGACGGTCTGGAAGATGAAAAAGCCTTTGAGCTCGTGGCCTCCATCTCTGAGCGGAACGGCACATTTTATTCACACTGGTTGAGCCCCATGGTTCGCGCCATGGTGACGCCCCTTGCGGCAGAGTGGATGCGCGAGATGCACCCCATGCGTGTTCAGCGCAGTATCTTTTCCGACAAGAACCCCATGATGAAGCCGGTGAAGGATGCGGCCGAGCTGGTTCGTCGGGTGAGGCGACCCGTTGCAGAGGAGAACCCCTTTGTCCAGGTGGAACGCGCGCTCTCCGATATGGTGGTGACCACCCTTAATTGGGGGCAGGCTCTCAGTGACCTGACCCAGGAGACAGTGTTCCACACCCTCTATGACAACACGGCCATGGCCTGGTTGTATGGGACAGCCCTTGGGCCAACCCCGGCAGAGACTCGGAAAACACAGAAGAAGGAGAGCCGGGAGAGGCGCAAGGACCGTCGGCAGTGGAATTCGAAAATGGCTGAAGGCGGGTACCCTGAAGGGGCCATTCGCATGATCATCGCCATGGCAAGTGCCGACGGCTCCGTGGATGAGGCGGAACTGGCCATGGGGGCACGTATCGTTAAGGCCAGCTGGCGTCTCAAGCGCTTGACCCCCGAAAAACTTCAGCTGATCGTCAAAGAGCAGTCCCGCATTCTCCAAACCGATTTTGATAAGGCCCTTGAGGCCCTGCCAGAACTGCTGGTTGAAAAAAAGGACCGGGAACGGGCCCTGAAACTCGCCACCGACATCGCCTGGGCCGACAACGTTATGGATAAGGCCGAGGGCGCCCTCCTCGCCAGGATGAAAACGATTCTCGATTTGGCTTAAGGGCGGGGCAAAAAGCCATGCCTCCGGCGGCGAGGTGAGCCACCTCGAAAGCTTATTGCGAAAGCACGTTGTCCCTCGTTCCTCGGGCCAAAGTGCTTTCGCCTTCAAAGCTGGAGATAGGCTCTACTGTCATATTTGTAGACGTTTTCTGATATCATACACAAAAACGCCATGAAGAACCTGTGCAGGTTTCTCATGGCGTTTTTTATTGGCAATACGAGCCCATTGAACATGTATAAATATTTTAAAAAGCTTCACCCGCCACAACTCAATGAGTGCAATGCAGAATAATCATCAGTTCTCATTCATCACGGGCGCAGACCGTCCACGAATGTGATCACCTCGAGGAACGAGGGGGGGGGAGCATTCGCTACCCGCTTTCAAGGTGGTTCACCTTGCCGCCGGAGGCAGCCAGGTTAAAGATGCCTCCGGCGGCCCTGCCGGGGGCCAACCTTTTAAAAAGGTTGCCAAACAGGTCTTTAAAAAAACCTTGGGCCAATCTAAAACCTAAGGCAAATGTGATTTGGCCTGAGGAACGAAGGACAAAGCGCATTTGCAACCTGCTTTCAAGGTTTTTTGCATAGTGTGGCTTCGCCACCCTTGCCGCCGGAGGCATTTTTTTGGCCACTTTAACCATAGAAGGCAAGGTGAGCCACCTTGGGTAGTCTTGTTTAACGCAGGTGCGGGATGGTGTGCCAGTCGAAGCCGAGGAGGGCGGCAGCTTTTCTGTCCACGGCTTTGGGGTCGTGTCCGGCGATGAGGGTGTTTACGGGTGGATCGCAGGTGGGGCCGCCGAGGTGGTATTCGGCCATGCCCACGGAGGCATCCATGAGGGTGAAGGCCGGGGTGATGTAGGAGTTGAGGTCCATGATCGATTGGTGCATGCGGTTGTGGAAGAGGGCTTTTTTCCAGATGCCGAACTGCCCGGAGTAGTGGTCCGGAGGCGCAAGGCCGATCATGTTTTTGAGGCTTCCCGTGATATCGGCCAGGGAGTGGGCCTTGAGGACGGGAAGGGAGATAAGGGTGTGGGTGAAGGCCACTTCGGGCAGGTATATCTCGGGGAACACCTCGCAGGAGGGGTTTTCACGCCGTGTGAGTGGGGCTGTGTTGAGGTCGATGAGGGGGACACCTGTCTCCCGGGAAAGGGCCGTGTACCCCAGGGCGGCATAGATGTCGTCGGTCTCCTTTGCCATGTCTCCGCACCCCTCCCCAATGACGATGTCTGCATTGGTCACAGACTTCAGCCAGGTGATGACCGCCCGGACGCAGTCCGGGTGGGTGGTGATGGGAAAGGGATCGCTGGTCACCAGGTTCGGTTTGAGAAGGATGGCGTCACAGCCTTTGACCAGTAGCTGTGCCCCGCTTTGGTCGAGAATCGCAGGGACCGACTCGGCGTAGGAGGTAAAAGGGAGTGTCATGCACGGTGTCATGGGGCGCTCTCTATCTGGACCACGCGGGGGGTGATCGGTTTTCGTACGGAGGGGCGCCTGTAGGGTTCATCGGGGTGACCGATGGCAATGACGGCATAGACCGTTTCATTATCCGGGGTCTGGGTCAGGGCCCTCAGTGCCTTGTCGTGGGCAAGGGCCTCTACGGCAAACCCAACCAGGCAGGTCCCAAGGCCCATGGCGTGGGCAGCCAGAAGAATTTGGTTTGACGCTAAGAGGGCGTCTTCGGCAGGGCAGGAAGCGTCCCTGGAACAGCTGACGAGGATTGCCGCCGGGGCTCCGTGGAAGAGGCGGTCCCATCTCTCGGTGGTCCAGGAGGCGATGCCCTCTTCAATGCGATCGTGGTAATCGGCGTAATAGGCACTGAGCTCCGGTTTGCCCAGTATCTTCAACACTCCGCGAAGGGGGGCGATGCGGGCCAGGCGGTTCAGCTTTTTAAAGAAGGTGAGAACACCTTCAGCAACACCCTCCACGGATGGACGGTCGGGTAGCAGGGTAAAGTTCCAGAGCTGGGCGTTGGTGCCTGAAGGGGCGGTGGTTCCGATTTTTACGAGGTCTTGCAGTACCTTCAGGGGGACGGAGTCGTCTGTGAAGTGACGGCACGATCGACGGGATGCCATAAGATGGACGAGGCGTCCCACGTCAAAGGTGCCGGGGGAGAGCCAGCCCTTTGGTGTCTCAAAGGTTTGATACCCCAGGGTCATGGGTGTGTGACCGGTGAGGGTGATGGCATTCGTCGGGCAGACGGCCAGGCAGTGACCACAGGAGAGGGAGTCGTCGCCGGTGACGGTGGCTTTGCCGTCCGCAAGGGTCAGGGTGTCGTGGGGGCAGATGTCCACGCAGGCCCCACACCCTGTGCAGAGGGCCTCATCGATGACGACATGAACGTCGCGCTTCATTTTGCAGCCTCCTTAAGGTGCGCTCGGGCCTCTTTTTCCGGGCCCAGAAGGATGGCAATCCACCGGGTGTCGTCCTGGGCTTCCAGGGTGATCTTCAGGGCCATGGTCAGGGGAACAGAGAGGATCATGCCCACAGGGCCCATGATCCAGCCCCAGAATGCCAGCGAGAGGAACACCACCAGGGTGGAGAGGCCTACGCCACTTCCCATGACACGGGGTTCGATGAGGTTGCCGATGCTCACATTGGTCACGACATAGAGGATGCCCACCATCAGGGCGGTCATGGGCCCAAGTTGCACCAGGGCCAGAAGGATGGCCGGGACCGCGGCGATGATGGAACCGATGTTGGGAACAAAGTTGAAGATAAAGGCAATGAGTGCCCAGATGGCGGGGAAGTCCACTCCGAAGATTTTTAGCCCCACATAGATGACGGCTCCGGTTACGAAGCTTGTGGAACTTTTGATGGCGAGGTAGTGGCGGATCCCTGACGTAATGCGTTGAAATCCGGCGTGTGAGGCATTTTCGTCTCCGATGGCTGCCTGGAGTTTTACGGAAAAGCCCGAGGCCTCCAGCAGGATAAAGACCACCGTCAAAATAATAAAAAAGGTGTTGGTGAAGATTCCGCCGAGGCGGGCGAGAAATCCCCCCAGGAATGCCATCATGCGTCCCGGATTGATGACGTTTAAGAGGGTTTCATTGTTGATATCGATATGGGCCTGTTGCAGCAGGGGGACCACACTGCTGACCAGGGCTTCCAGGCGCTCCTGGTAGAGGGGGATGCTTTTTGTAAAGGAGTCGATGGTCCCGGTGATGATGCTGATCAAGAGAAGGAACAGCAGAAGAACGCCAAAGACGATGACAAGAACCGCCAGGCCAGAGGGAATTTTCTTTTGCTCCATCCAGAAAAGGGGCGGGGAGACAGCCACCGCAACAAACACGGAGAGAAGAAAAGGAACCAATATGGAGGATGCGGCCTGAATGCCGGCCACCACGACCATAAAACAGGCCAGAGAGAGGAGAATACCGGCTCTGGGGACGTTACCGGAAGGGGTGTGCATGAAAGGTGTCCTTTGTGTCAGGGGTAGATAAACGGTCATTGATGGCACATGATGAAAATTGCGGAAATTCTGAGTGAGGATTGTACAACAAGCTGGCTTGTCGGAAAATAAAAAAACAGGGTAACTATTCAGTTGCCCTGTATAAAAGATACCTCCGGCAGCCCTGCCGGGGGGCAAGTTTTTGAAACGTTTGATAAATATGTCCTAATAAGTGGCTTCCGCGAACTCGCGAATCAAAGGCGGATGCGATTTACCTGAGGAGCGAGGGCAAAGAGTATTCGCAATCCGGGTTCCAGGGGATCATCCCCTGGTCGCCGGAGCCTTGGCTTTTTGCCGACGTTGACCAATATCAATGATATGGTGTTGATGAGGTTCTGCTGAATAATTCCGGCCGTACGGCTGCAGGGGGCCATGGAAATGGATCAACCTTCATATCTACGTGCTTTGGGGCAGGGAGCCCTGGATCGGGCCATCACAGAGTCTGAGGCTCTGCTCTCAGCCTGCACTCTCTGTCCCCGTCGATGTGGCGTGGATCGCACAAGGGGGGAGAAGGGCTTCTGCGGGGTGGGTGCGCGGGCGATTCTGGCGTCGTATGGCCCGCACTACGGCGAAGAACCATGCCTTGTGGGGACGGGGGGATCGGGAACCCTTTTTTTTGCCGGATGCAATTTAGGGTGTCTTTTCTGCCAGAATTGGGAGATCAGCCATGACATGGAAGGGCATGAGGTGGATGACGGGGCTCTTGCTGCTGTGATGCTCGCGGTACAGGAGATGGGATGTGAGAACATCAACCTGGTGACGCCCACCCATGTGGTGCCACAGATTTTACGAGCCTTGCGTCTCGCAGCCGGGGCAGGGCTTCGACTGCCCCTGGTGTGGAATTCAGGGGGCTACGAGTCCGTTGAGACCCTTGGTTTTCTTGAAGGCATTGTGGATATCTACATGCCGGATTTTAAATGGATGGATGCTCAGGCAGGGGAGCGGCTTACCGGTGTGGCAGATTACCCTGCAAGGGTTTGCGAGGCTCTTCAGGAGATGCAGAGGCAGGTAGGGGACCTGGAGGTGGATACGCGGGCAGTGGCTTCGTCGGGCTTGCTGGTGCGCCACCTGGTGATGCCGGGGGGCCTCGCGGACGCAGAGGCCGTGGTGCGGTTTTTGGCAGAGCATGTGTCCCCCCGATGCGCTGTCAATATCATGGGGCAGTATCATCCCTGCGGCAAAGTTTATGAGTTTGAGGGGCTGGGGGAACGGGTCTCCGCAGAGACTTACCGTCGTGCTTTGTCCCTTGCCCGGAGGGCCGGACTGCGGTTGGTCGGATGATCTGGTGGCCCTAACCCGGACATTTCACGAGTTGAGTGCATTCATATTCAAGGCCTCGGATCTGCAGGTGTAGCGGGTTACCTCAATGCCCTGATAACGCGGAACATGAGGGTTCTCGGTTCGCCCGAAGGGTGAGAAAAACGAGCAGGAAACCGTGAATTACATGTTGTGTTTTTGACATGTCCTATTTTTTCACAGCCATAATAAGTGTTGCTGTGATCTGATTGTTTTTTACATGAAATATCCGGGCTAACTGCTGTGGGCCATGTCATCATCGGGCTGCTCTTCCCCGAGGACCTTTGTGATGCGGTTGAGATCGGGCAAAGACCCCAGAACAGGCAGGTTGACGTATCGGGCGATCTGCCGTTCGGATTTTAAAGCGGCATCGTTCCACTCCAGAGCCGCGATAAGGACCAGCACGGCCAGGACAGAGGCAACAAACAGAATAAGCATGGGGCCCAGCCGGTCAGGGCGCCAGAGAGCCCGAATGGCTGAAGACTCAATGCCGCTGGCCAGCTTGGGTTGGCGATTCTGAGGCACCAGCAGGCCGCTGCGTTCGATTCCCTCCCGTGCTTTCCTCACCAGTCTTCTTGCGTAGTATCCCACCAGATCGTTTCCCAGCTCCGGATCTTTTCCCAGGTAGGTGACACGGGCGGTGCCGTCTGTGTATGAGAGGGTGATGTTGGATCGTATGGCTGCCGTGACCTTCTGGTAGCGCTCCTTTTCAAGATGCTGCACGTTTTCCATGGAGAGGTTGAAGTAGCGGTTCACGGCAAAGTTGTTCTGGAAGAAGAGGGCCTGGTCGGTTATCACCTCGTCAATGGTGTTGAAGACCGTGGGGGTGGTGGCTGATGCAAAACGTGTCTCCTTGGGCAGCTGGACATCCTGCCAGACGGTGTGGCGGTCCGGTGCGTAAAAGGCGGAAAGCAGGTAAAGGCCCGGCATCAGGAAGGAGAGGAAAAACCAGGCTTTGTATCGTTTGGCACCGTGGGCGTAGCGTCTGAGTATGTATGACATGTCAGTCTCCTGATAACCCGGGCTGATGGGGAAGCGGGCCGGGCATGGGTGTGTTCGGTTGACAGATCAACAGGATTGAACAAGTGGGTTTTTCCACTGATTGGCCACCACCCCGAGGATTTTGGCCCCGTTGGTTCGCATGGCCGTGGTGGTGCGCTTCAACGTGGAGCGAGGGGTCATGTTGGTCATGAAGACAATCACCACCCCGTCTGCGATTCCTGAAATCAGGATGGGATCCCGCATCCTCTGGTTTTCCGGGAAGGTGGCTGAGGTGTCGATGATGATGGTGTCGTAGCGGTGTTTGGCATCCTGAATAAGTCTGTGATCATAGCCCTCCGAGGTTGACAGGGTGCCGGAAAAATCGTCTGTAATGCGGGCGGCCGGGAGGATGTCCACGCCGGTGGCTGTCTGTACGATGAGTTCATCCAGGGAGTTCGCCTTGTAGAAATGGGCGGGGCTCTCGATGAGGTCCACATTGAAAAAGTCGTGTATGGCCGGTGCATACCAGTTGTAGTCCACGAGAAGGGTTCGGCGACTCTTCGAATCGGTGGCTGCCATGGCAAGGCCCGTTGCAAGGGTGGTTTTTCCCTCTCCCCTGGCACCGCTTGAAATCACGAGGCACAGGTTCTCCTTTCGGCCGGTTGCTGACTGGATGGCGGTAAATATTCGTTTGGTTTCCGCAATACGTCCCAGGGTGTAGAGATGTGAGTCGGTGGCACGGTTCATGGATCTATGCTCCTTGGGGTTGTTGTCTCCCGGGTTCAGGTCAGGCACGAAAGGTGCTGCAGCGGGCTCAGTGGTCAGGGGCGTTGAAAAAAAAGATGCAGGGGGTCACGGATCGGGGTGACGATCTATGCGTAGGACTCAGATGGCAGGGGAAATCGCTCGTACGGGGTGGTGGACAAAAGGGACTGTACGAACGGAACGTTGTGGCTGGAAGATGATAATGGATTTATATTAGTACAAATAGGTGCGGGAGGCAACAGGGGAGGACGCCACATGGGCCTTCCGGAAGGAGGCCCGTGCGGCGTAATGGGATGGGCTGCCTTATTCGCCTTTAAACGCTGGCTCGCGCTTTTCGAGGAAGGCAGTGAATCCTTCGATGCAGTCCGATGTGGTGGCAACAAGGTCGCTGCCTTCGGCTTCCAGGGCAAGGCCCTGGTCAATGCCTTCATATTGGCCTGCCGAGAGGGCTTTGAGAACACAGCTGACGGCTATGGGGGGGCGCTTGGCCAGTGTTTCAGCGAATTCAAGGGCATCGTCCACGACCTTGCCGGGCTCGGATACGTGATTGACGAGTCCCATGTCATAGGCTTCTTTGGCGCCCACTTTTTTACTGAAGAAGATCATATCAAGGGCCCTGGCTTTGCCCACCACTGCGGCAAGGCGCTGGGTGCCGCCCCAGCCAGGGATAATGCCGAGGTTGAGCTCGGTGAGCCCCACGGTGACTTTGGGGGCATCCACCATGAAGCGGAAGTGGCAGGAAAGGGCCAGTTCAAGGCCGCCCCCCAGTGCAAAGCCGTTGATGGCGGCGATGACGGGCTTGGAAAAACGATCGATGCGGCGCCAGAGGGTGCGTCCGAGGGGGGCTGTCGTGCCGGCGTTCCCGGCATCACTGACGTCAAAACCAGCGGAAAAGCACTTTTCACCACTGCCGGTGATGATGATGACACGGACGGCTTTGTCCGCTTCCAGGGCATCAAGCGCTTTTTCCATGTCCTGCATGGTGGCCAGGTTCCATGCGTTGGCTGGGGGGTGGTTGATGGTGAGAGTGGCGACGTTTCCTTTGGTCTCGATGAGAATGTTTTCAAGTTCCATTGCGTGCTCCTGTGTTTGATTTATGTCAGGTCATGGCGGCAGGCCTCTTGTATGACCCTGGGAGTTCCGGTGCCATCCTGGTTTTTGGTGGGCGTTGGTCGAAACTGTAAACAAGATTTATACAACGACTCTTCTGTGTCAACAGAAAGCTGGGGCGGAGCCTTGGGTGTGTGGTTTGTGCCGAACCAGTGCAGGCATATCTGTGGTCGTTCATTGGCTCCTCTGTTGAGCTGCGTCAACAGCGATATGTTGTTGAAAAGGAAACAACACGTTTTGTGTATGATTTTCGTTGGGTCGACACATGTTTTGGCGTAATGTGTTGGGCTGTTATGAACCGCTTTTATATACCTGTTATAATTAGGTGGAGGTCAGATGGCATTTCAGTTTAATCCCCCGGAGGTGTTTCGGGACATGGGTGGAGAGGTTCTCTCGTTTGATGACATCAGTGAAACCATCGAGGTCCGTTTTCCTGTGATGGAAAGGTATCGCAACCCCATGGGGGCGATGCAGGGAGGCATGGTTGTGGCGGCCATGGACAATACCTATGGACCGCTCACCGTGTTGCTGGGCACCACCAGTGTGACCACGCATATGAACACCACCTTCGTGAAACCGGTGTACCCGGATGAGACCCATATCGTCATCACGGCAACCGTGACGGCGCGTTCCCGTCGCCAGATTCACATGACCGCCGAAGTCCGGGATTCCGAAAAGCGGCTTGTGGTAACCGGGACGGCCAGCTTTCTGGTCATGGAGACCCATGACCCGGTTGCGAGCTGACGTGTGTTTTCATGGGTACTGACTTTATATGTTAATAGGATGTGAACTTTTTTATTGCCTGCGATTCTCGGTTGTTGGGCTCGCTTGTTTGGGGTATACTGAATCTACTTTTCTTTAAGATTCAGAAGACAGTCGACCCCGTGAAAAGGTGCCCGCTCCATTCCTGCATTACAGGATTGAGGCGGCAATGGATAGCGGGCCACGGAGGACTACTTCCTGGCCCCTGACCCTTTTACGGAGCCAACAGGGTAGCTTTTTGCTGAAATGACGTATCCCTCCTGCAGACCCTCATGTTGTTTATTCGATATTCTCTGATGATCATTCGTTTTCTTTTCCTCTCTTTTCAGCAGCCCCCTTTCACCCGGTTTATGCCTTTGGGAGCAACAGCCTATGGATACGCAGAAAAAAAAGACACCACCCAGCTTGTTGATTGTGGATGATGAAGAGACCATACGAACGATTCTCAGGCGGGTCATGGAGAAACAGGGGTTTACTTGCCACCTGGCCGCAAATGGGGTGGATGCCCTTGAAGTGCTCAACAAGCACCCTGTTGACATTGTGTTGACGGATGTGGACATGCCGGGCATGGGTGGCATTGAGCTGGTGCAGCTGATCCGCGCTCAGTACAGCGCCGATCCCATGGTGATGACCGGTCACATCGATGAGTTCAGTTACGAGCAAATGATCAAAACAGGTGCCGTGGATTTTATTTTAAAGCCCATGGCTCCGGGAGAGGTGGTTCTTCGGGTGCGCCGGGTGCTGCGTGAGCGACGCCTCGTAAGGGGGCTCAAGGAGACCCACCAGGAGTTGAGGGACTCTTACCTTGATACGATCAATCGCCTGGTGACCGCTGCGGAGTACCGGGATGAAAACACCGGGGATCATATCACCCGCATGAGCACCTACAGTGCGTTCCTTGCAGAGAAGATGAACCTTGATGGGGCCTGGGTGGACCGAATCCGTTATGGGGCGGCCATGCATGACATCGGGAAGATCGGTATCCCGGACAATATTTTGATGAAGCCGTCGAAGCTGTCGGGCCGTGAATGCCATGTGATTCAGACCCATCCGGCCATTGGGGCGCGAATTCTTGCCAACTCCAAGTCCAATGTGCTGCGAACCGGGCAGCAAATCGCCATTTCTCATCATGAAAAGTGGGACGGAACCGGCTATCCCCAAGGGATCTCGGGAAAGCGGATTCCTCTTTCCGGGCGCATCGTGTGTATCGCCGATGTCTTTGATGCCCTCTCCACCAAACGACCTTACAAAGATCCCTACCCGCCGGATGTGATTCACTCCATCATCAAAGATGAGCGGGAGAAGCATTTTGACCCCGGACTGGTGGATATTGTGCTGGATCACTTCGATGATTTCATGAGCATTCGCAACAGCAAGGGGGGAGAGCTGGCGAGTTGGGGGGAGTCGTTTAACTGGAGTGAACGGGATGAATCGGTGGGGCCTGTTTCCACCTGATGGGCGGGGGGTGGTGCAGCGTCTCTGTGGTCCGAAAAAGCAAAAACGCCGTCTGACCTTATGGGGATCAGGCGGCGTTTTTTATGTTGTAAGCCTCCGGCGGCAAGGGTGGCGAAGCCACTATAGGCAAAAAAACACCTTGAAAGCTGAATGCGAATCCGCCGCGGTTGTCGTCACCCGGGTGACCTCGCGTCCGCATTCGCGAAGGCTTTGAGGGGGAGGGGCAATGTGCATCATCAGCCATGAACTGGTGGCGACTCGTTTCCAACTCAAAGGTTGGCTCACGTCGAAATGAATTCGGCGGGTTCCTTGGGCAAACACCCCCTACCTGTTTGGTAAACTTTTCTAAGGGTTGGCCCCCGGCAGGGCAGCCGGAGGCTCTTTTGCGTTCACATACGTTTGATCAGACCGCCATTGCCAGTTTTTCCAGGTTGTCTCGGGCAAACTCGATGGTGGCGTCCATCTCCAGGGCCATTTTGTAGTAGGTGATGGCTTTGTCGGTTTCTCCAAGTTCCCGGTAGTTGGAGGCGATGTTGGCATAGTCGATGGCCGAGTTGGGGTTTAAGCGAAGCACCTCACGGAAGGCGTCAATGGCCTTTTCGTGGTCGGCCAGGATGTAGTGGCAAAAACCCATGAGGTTGTATATGTCCTCACGTTCGGGGTCGATGTCGATACCGGTCTGAAGGATTTTCAAGGCTTCCCTGTAGCGGCCTGTCTCCTTGAGACAAACCCCCATCCAGGAGCAGATGGAGGGAACTTCCTGTTCGTGGGGGCTGGCGGTCAGCGCTTTCTCAAAGGCATCAATCGCCTCGTCGAAGGCTCCCTGGTTGAGCAGGAGCTGGCCTTTGTAAAAGTGGAAGTAGTAGCGTTCCCCCACGGCTTCTTCCATCTCTGAAATACGGGCAAGGGCCGCTTCCGGTTCGAATTTTTCGGTGACGAGTTTGGCCGCGAACATGGGGACGCTGGTGCCTAAGCTTCGCTCGCGAAAGTGGGCCCCGGGGATGATGGTGTAAAAGGCGGGGATGCCCAGTTCCGGGTGGGTGGTCTCGATGAGGAGGATCTCCATGTCAATGGCTCTCAGGGCCTCCACATAGCGTTCAATCTCCACCTTGATGTTGGCGTCCGACAGGTTGGGAAGGGACGAGATGGGCACCGCGGTCTGGGGGCGGGTGATAAACTCCGCCTCGCCCAGATCAGTGTATTTGGGAAGGCCGCTGGCCACATAGTTGGCGCAGGTGTTGAAATCACCGGACAGCTGGGCCACCTCCGTCATGGCGCGACTGATGGCCTTTTCAGGGTCAGGGGCCGTTCCGGCGGTCCAGACAATTTCACTGGACCCGGGAAAGGTAGCGGGGTCCCAGCCCAGCACGCCAACGGTGGGGATTCCGGTGTCAAGGGAGAGGTCGGAGAACACGAGCTCGATGCCGTTTTTTCGGTACTTGGCGAGCATCTCCTTTACGGCGGGGTCGGTGGTTGTGTCCGGGTCGATGGTGGGGGTGACCCGTTTTTCGTGGCTCACCAATGAACAGACATGGCGTTCAACAATTTCCGATATGCCCTGGCAGATGGCCTCTTCTCTGCAGTTGCCCGCAGAGGGGCCGTTGAACTCGTTGATGGCAAAGAACCAGTCAAAGGGGATGAGCACCTCTTGTCCTGTGGTGATGTTAAAGGCCGGCGTCCACTGAAAGGGGATGTCTGAGAAGATGGCTTCAGCCGTTTCCGGGCTGGTCTCACTGTCGTGGACCGACTTGGCAATCAGGTGAAAGGGGAGGGCGCGATCTTTGACGTTGCGATAGGTGTCGCTGAAAAAGTGGCTTTTCTCCGCCTTGAAGGCGAAAAAGCTGAAGCGCTCCGCTAACTCCATGACAGCGCTGGCCTCAGACTGCTGGGGGGTTGCCCCTTTGCCCATCTGCTTAACCGTCCCCGTGAGGGCTGCCGCGTCCTTGCCGCAGATGCTGAAAAAAACAGGGATATCGAGTCTGCCGTTGTCGATTCGTGACGTCTCTTTGAAAATGTCGAGTTTAAGGTGCTTTGCCTTCTCTTTGAACCGGGCCACGGTCTCTTCGGGAGAGATTATTTTGTCCTGGTCACTGGTACAGGTTTTGATCGCATCTTCCAGTACTATTTTGACACTCATACAACACGTCCTTCTCGTGGCTCCCCGGTCAGGGCCCGGGGATATGTTATGCTCGGCATGCGGGCATGGTGCATCGCAAGGTATTTCAAACGGCGACTTTTTTCCTGTCGTTATCCCCTCTTATCGGATAAGGGAAAACGAAGCTTGAAAAAAACAATCTTCGTAACATACAACATATGGAAGTGAAAAGCCTTTTTTACGTTGACCCACCATGGCCAATCTGGTAATTGGGGAAGGGTATCATAAGGGGCTGTGCGGCTTTGAATCCGGTGATTACAGTCCCTTTATCCAGCTCGCCGCTCCATTGCGGTCCCAAGAGCAGGTTTGTCGTAGTTTACCCTTTACACCACCTGCGGACGCGGGCGTAAAACGGATTCATCACCACACCTTTTGCCCCTTGTTTCCAGCGTTTCAACTCCGAATTTTTCACAGGCATCTCATATGACACGCACAGCAACCATCACGCGCAACACCAAAGAGACCCGTATCTCCATCGATCTGGACCTGGACGGCAGGGGCAGGGCCGATGTGAAAACAGGCATTCCTTACTTCGACCATATGTTGACCCTCTTTGCTGCCCACGGTTTTTTTGATCTGACCATGAAGGTGGACGGGGATCTGGAGATCGATGCCCACCACACGGTGGAAGACACGGGGCTTGCCCTCGGCATGGCCATAGCCGATGCCCTTGGGGATCGTGCGGGGATCAAGCGGTACGGTCTTGCGGTGACCCCCATGGATGAGACACTGGCCGAGGTTGCCCTCGATCTTTCCAACCGGCCCTACCTGGTCTACAACTTTCCTGAGCATCGGGTGCGGGATGGCAATTTCGACGCCTGGCTGGCCCGGGAGTTTTTTCAGGCCCTTTCCGTCAAGGCTGGGATGAACCTGCACATCAATGTGCGCTATGGCGAGAATGATCACCACATTATTGAAGGGGTGTTTAAGTCTCTGGGGAGGGCCCTGGACCAGGCTGTTTCCATTGACCCCCGGATCGAGGGGGTCCGTTCCACCAAGGGTGTGATTTAACCCGGATATTTCATGAGAAAACAATTAAATCAAAGCAATAACATGTCATTCACGGTTTTCTGCTCGCTTTTCTCACCCTTCGGGCGAGCCGAGTGCACCCATCTTCTGCGTTATCAGAGCTTTGAGGTAAACCACTACATCTGCAGCTCTGATGCCTTGAATATGGGTGCACTCAACCCGTGAAATATCCGGGGTAACAGCTCGGCCACGGACGGTCCCGGGCCGGCCTTACGGGGAGGTGTGTATGGGGTATGCGATGCGAGGTCTGGCCTCAGGAAAGGCGGTATGGCTTCTTGTGATAGCGATGTTGGCGTTTCTCGGCTGCTCCTCGGCGCGCAAGGCCCCGGCTCCGGAACCGGTGCCTCCCATTTTCCTGTTTTCCTGCTCTGATGTGGCCGTTCCTCCCTTTGCCTGGATGGCTCCCGAAGACACGGTGTACATTGAGCGCGAAAAAGAAAAGGGCCGTGACGTGCCCTCTCACTCGGTTTCCGCCGGGGCTGATCTGGCCAGCCGGATGGCTCTCTGCCTGAAGGAGAAGGGGGTGAGTGCCACCGCCGTCGCCGTAAATGGTGAGGGTGGACTTCAGGAACAGGTGGATGCACTGAAAGAGCAGGGGTATGCATGCGTGCTCCTGGGGCGGGTGGAGCGTTACGAGGAGCGTATTGGCTCTGACTGGTCAGTGAATCGACCGGCTTCGGTTGCCTTTAAGATTCTTTTGATGGACACGGCCACGGGGCGCGTGGTTTGGAAAGGGGCCTTTGATGAGGCCCAACAGCCCCTCAGTGAGAATCTCTTCACCCTGAAGCGGTTTGTGAAGCGAAAGGCCCGCTGGGTAACGGCCGGAGATCTTGCGGAGACCGGTTTCAGGGGGCTGGTATCGTCCATGGTTCGTGTGGGGGGGCGGCTCAGTCCGGTTGACGAGGTCGCCGAGGAGCAATGATCGGTTTTTCAAGTGTTCCCCCCTGCTTGGGTGTGGGGGCGTAAAATAGTTCTTGACAAACATGTTATTGGCATTAACTTATGCACCTGCTTGGACGGGTTTTCAGGACGTGATGCCAGCCTTGATGTGGCTGGTTCTTTTGGTCTTTTTTACCTGTTCTTTAAGGCTGTTGGGCTTTTGTTTCAGGCTGCGGGATGTCTCGAGTGTGTCTCCGGTGGTCGTGGTGGCAGGTCCAACGGCACCAGGAAGCGTGATCGGCTTTCACCTGTGGTGAGAGCTTCACTTATATATAAAATGGCATGACAGACGACTTGACGATGGTTCGCCTATCCCTTTTTTTGAGCCATCGACGTGGTTTTTTCTCGGATTGGATACCGGACTCTCGCGGACAGGAGCTTTTTGCACTTGATTCCCGAAGCAGTGATTTCAGATATTAAGCACGCGACCGATATTGTTCAGGTTGTCTCTGAAACCGTTCAGCTCAAAAAGACGGGAAGCAATTTTGCTGGTCTTTGTCCGTTTCATTCCGAAAAAACCCCTTCCTTTACTGTCAGTCCGACAAAACAGATCTACTATTGCTTCGGATGCGGAGCCGGGGGCAGTGTTTTCAACTTTGTCATGAAGCGTGACGGGTTGACCTTTCCCGAAACGGTTCGTTCTCTGGGCAGCCGGTGCGGCATCGATGTGCCGGAGCGTCCCATGAGCCCCGAAGAGAAAGAGAAAATTGGTGCCCGGGAAAAGATTTTCCTCGCCAATCGATTGGCTGCCGACTTTTTTTCTCAGACCCTGAAAGGGGCCGTGGGTGCAGATGCCTTGGCCTATCTGCGCAATCGAGGCATCACCGATGAGACCATCGAACGATTTGGTCTCGGCTATGCCCCGGATTCGTGGGATGCGGTGTCACGGTGTCTTTCATCCAACAGGGTGCCGGTGGACATTGCGGTGGGCAGTGGGCTTCTCATTGCTAAAGACACGGGGCGTTTTTATGATCGCTTCAGAAATCGCATCGTGTTTCCGATAGTTGATACAGCTATGCAGGTGTCGGGGTTTGGGGGTCGCGTCATGGATGACTCGTTGCCCAAGTACCTGAACTCGCCCGAGACGCCTGTTTATCATAAAGCCCGTTCCCTTTACGGACTCAACGCCGCGCGCGAGGGGATCCGGCAAAGTGGGACGGCATTTGTCGTTGAAGGTTATTTTGACGTCATCGCGTTGTTTCAGAACGGTATTACCCAGGTGGCTGCCACGCTGGGTACGGCTTTGACCCGGGATCATGTGCGTCTTCTCTCCCGGTGCGGTGCCGAACGTTTTGTTCTGGTTTTCGATTCAGACGAGGCGGGAATCAGGGCGGCCCTTCGCAGTGTGCCGGTGTTCCAGAAGGAGTATATGACAGCCAAGGTGCTGGTGCTCCCCAAGGGTCACGACCCCGACTCCTTTGTGCGTGAGTCTGGCCCGGATGCATTTTTGGCCATGGCAGACAATGCCATGGATCTTCTTGAGTTTCTGATGGACGCATCCATTAGGCGCCATGGGCTCAGCATCGAAGGGCGCTTGAAGGTCCTTTCCGATATGAAGGAACCGCTTCTTGCCATGGAGGACCGGGTGGCCCGGTCTCTTTATATTCGTGTGCTCGCCGATAAGGTGGGCATCGACGAAGGGGCGGTCAGTGAAAAAATTCACCAGTCTCCTGCAGTGGAGGGGCGGCATGTCCGGGTGGATCATAACGAACAGCCCGTGCGACGGATTGCGGTGGAAAACAGCCTGGAGTTGCAGATTGTTTCCAACCTGGTTCGGTACACGGGGATCCATCCCTATTGCAGGGATGTGGGTGTGACAGATTATTTTGAAGAGCCGGGGCTGAAGGAGATCTGCTCCCTTGCCCTGGCGTACGACGGACCTCCGGAGGCCATGACGGACTGGCTTCTTCTGAACCTTCGGGAGGATGGGCAGAGGGAATTTGTGGCGCGGCTTGCCATCGACGAGTTTCCGGTCGTTCATAAAGAGTGTGTAGCTCTGATTGATCAGTATGTCCGAAATAAATACAGACTGGGCGATGATCTTACAAAAAAAATCAGGGAGGCGGAGGCGCATGGTGATCATGAACTTCTGCTCTCCCTGCTGGAAGAGAAACGGCGTTTTTCTCAGGATTTGAAAAAACGTCAGGATCAAGCCAGGAAGGTTAAACATCAATCCGGGGTTTCAGGAGGCAAAACCATATGACCAAAAAGTCCGATACCACTCCCGCTAAGGCCAAGAAGGCCCAGGAAGCGGCCTTTAAGGCACTGCTTGTGAAGGGGAAGAAAGCCGGTGTCCTTACCTACGATGAGATCAATGAGGCGCTTCCGGATGAGGTGGGCTCTTCGGATCAGCTTGATGACATCATTGTGATGCTTCAGGAAATGGATATCAAGGTGGTGGCGGAAAGCGCTTCGGACAGCGAGGACGGGGATGAGAAAGACGACGAACCCGCCGAGCTGGATTCCGAGATGCCCATGGACTCTGGGGCTGCTCCGAAACGGAAGGCCGCTACGGTCTCCGACGATGGCGTGGCAGACTACGGGACGGTAACCGACCCTGTGAAGATGTACCTTCGTGAGATGGGCATGGTGACCCTCCTTTCTCGGGAAGGGGAGATTGAGATTGCCAAAAAGATTGAGCTGGGAGACCAGGAAGTTCTGCGTCATCAGCTCGATACCACCATTGCGGTGGATTACATCCTCTCCCTTGCCGACGGTATTTCATGCACAAAGCTTCGCCCCAAGAATGTCCTGCGTGATGTGGACGAAGGGGACGGCGCTGCCGATGAGCAGAACCTGGTTGGTAGGTTCCTGGAAACCATTGCCGAAATTCGCACCGTCCATGAAGAGAACACGGGTCTTCGGAACCGAATCTTTACCGAGGAACTCTCTTCGGATGAGCAGCGCAAGATCAGGCGTTCCGTGAGCCGTCGAACCGAAAAGATATTCAACCTCCTGAAGGAGTGGCGTCTTGAGGTGAGTGTCTCCGACATCATCGATGCCAAAATTCTGGAGAACATCGGCTGGTTTGATGCCATGAACAAGGTGATGGGCCGTTGCGCCGACACCTTTGGCACCTCTGTGACAGAATTCAGGGGGCAGCTTGTCGATGAGGAGACCTTCATGGCGTGGGCCTCTGACAAGAGTGCCATGGGTGAAGAGAAGCTCCGTGAGATTTACCCCGACTTCGTTTACCTGCAGAACCTTATTGAAGAACGCGAGCTCGGCATCAAGGCCAACGGTCGTATTCTCTCCCGCATCGCCTCATCCATTGAGGAAGGCAAGGTTCGGGCCAAGGAGGCCAAGAGTGAGCTGGTCAAGGCCAACCTTCGCCTTGTTGTGAGTATTGCCAAGAAGTACACTAACCGTGGCCTGCAGTTTCTCGACTTGATTCAGGAAGGCAATATCGGCTTGATGAAGGCGGTGGATAAGTTTGAATACCGAAGGGGCTATAAGTTCAGTACGTATGCCACCTGGTGGATTCGACAGGCCATCACACGGGCCATTGCTGACCAGGCGCGCACCATTCGTATTCCGGTGCACATGATCGAAACCATCAACAAGCTGATCCGGACCAGCCGATACCTGGTGCAGGAGCTCGGGCGTGAGCCCTCCCCTGAGGAGATCGCTGAGAAGATGGAGATCCCGCTTGATAAGGTCCGTCGTGTTCTGAAAATCGCAAGGGAGCCCATCAGCCTCGAGACCCCCATCGGGGAAGAGGAAGACAGCCATCTTGGCGATTTTATCGAAGACAAGAAGTTCATGCTCCCCTCCGATGCGGCGGTGAACATGAACCTGGCCGAAAAGACCCGAAAGGTTCTGGCCACCCTTACTCCGAGGGAGGAAAAAGTCCTTCGAATGCGCTTTGGCATTGGTGAGAAGGCGGATCATACCCTGGAAGAGGTGGGCAAGGATTTTGCCGTCACCCGTGAGCGGATCCGACAAATTGAAGCCAAGGCCCTGAGAAAATTGAGACACCCGACCCGAAGCAAAAAGCTCAAGAGCTTTATCGAAATATAAGGCGGAGTCGCCCCCGTCCCCGCAAGCGGTGAGGGGGGCGCAGCTCATACCTTTTCAAGGTGGATAACACTTGACAAAAGGTGCGCGCCAAGGGTAAGGATACTCACCTTTAATGCAAGGGCCTATAGCTCAGCTTGGTAGAGCCACCGGCTCATAACCGGTCGGTCCCTGGTTCGAATCCAGGTGGGCCCACCAGCAAAAATTACCATGGAAGGAAAGAGCCTGTCACAGGGGCATTCACACACTTCACTTCCATGAACCGAGGCGGATGATGCACCATGCAAGATGCAGCAAAATGCCGAAGCAGTTTGTAGACACCAAGGCGTGCTGGCTGAAAGGCCACCACGCCTTTTTTATTGAGAGGGCGTATGTGCCTTTGCCTGAAGTCGTGGCATGGGGCAGTGGCCTTCGAGACGAATGGAGGAGAGATGAGCGTTACCGTTTCTGAGATTATCTCCATAATGGAGGAGCTGGCCCCACCATCCCTTGCCGAATCGTGGGACAATGTGGGGCTGCAGGTTGGCCGGCGAGACCAGGTCGTCACTCGGATTCACATCGCCCTCGATCCCACCCCGGAGGTGGTGGCTGCAGCCGCAGCCGATGGGGCGGAGATGCTGATTACACATCACCCTCTGATCTTCGCCCCAATAAAGACCCTGGATCTTGCCTCCCCCCTTGGCGATATCCTTTCCCGCTCCGTTTCCTCCCCCCTCTCCATTTACTCAGCCCATACCAATTTAGACAGTGCCCCCGAAGGGCTCAATGCTGCGTTTTCCCGTATGATTGGGATGAACAGGTTAGCCCCCCTGGTGCCCTCCTCCGACGCTGAAACCGTGAAACTCGTCTTTTTTGTCCCTGAAGAGTACCGTCACAAGGTGATGAAGGCGCTCTTTTCCGGAGGGGCCGGTTCCATCGGAAAGTACAGTTGCTGTTCATTTTCATCGCCCGGCCGTGGGACGTACATGCCAGGCAGTGACGCCGAACCATTTGAAGGCAGTTCGGGCGAGATGAGTTGCGTGGACGAGATCCGTGTGGAGACCGTTGTGAAACGGTCCCAGATCGATCACGTGCTGGCTGTGGTGCGGGATGTTCACCCTTATGAAACCATGGAGTACAACATTTACCCCATGGTAAGGACGTCTGACGGTGACGAAGCAAGCGCGGGCATGGGCCGGGTTGGGAGTTTTGAGCCCCCCACAACACTTAAGCTCCTTGCCGAGCGCGTGAAAGAGGTGTTTGGCATGCCGTCTGTGAAGGTGGTCGGAGATCCCGATATGCCGGTAACACGGGCTGCTGTCTGTACCGGCAGCGGCGCCTCGTTGATGAAGAACTTTTATAAAAGCGGGGCCGACGTGTTTATCAGTGGTGAACTGAAGTACCATGATGCCCAAACAGCTCTTGAGAAGGGGCGGGGGCTTGTGGATGCCGGCCATTTTGGGACGGAGCACTTTGTGTGTACCCTCCTGACCCGGCTTCTCAAGGCGAAAATCAAAGATAGGGGCCTTGGGGTGGACGTTGTGGCGAGCACCATGGAAAAAGACCCCTTTGCCTTTGTTTGACAACCGCGCTGCGTGATGCAGTGAGGCAGGCCATATATAAAAGGGCGGCGATGCAGCCCATTAGATAATGACACATCCACCGGCTTAGGGCCGGTCCATAGACCTTGGAGGCTTAAAACTTACATGCGTAATCTTAACGTGACCCAGGAGCATATCGTAGCCCTGAAGCGTCTTCAGGAGATTGAGACTGAGACGGCGCGGATTGAAAAGAAGCTGGAAGGGGTAGGCACCAAGACATCGGTGCAGGGCAAGCGCTTGAAGGAGCTTGAAGCAGAGCTTGAAGCCGCCCGTGAGGAGTTGACCGGTGAAAAGAAGCGATATGCGGCCATCGAAGAGGAAATTGTCGAGCTCAATACCCGTGTGACCAAAAGTCAGGAGTACCTTCGCGTTGTGACAAACAACAAGGACTACCAGGTTCTTCGACGGGAGGTGGACGACAACACCAAGCGTGTGGGCGAGCTTGAAGAGGTGTTGATCCTCATGATGGATGAGTTGGAAGGCCGTGAGAAAAAAATGGCCGAGATCACGAGCGCTCATGATGCCGAATCAGAGAAGGTGAAGAGCATTGAGCAAGAGATCTACAATGAGACCGCCGAGGAGCGTGAATCCATCGAAAACATGGCCAGCGAGCGGGTTGAGGTCGCCAAAAATGTGCCCCCGGGTCTTCTGGAGCATTATGAGAAGCTGCTGAAAACCAGTGACAGACTTGCCGTGGTAGCGGTTGCTGCCGGTACCTGCTATGGCTGCTTTATGAACATTCCCCCTCAGCAAGCCATTGAAATTGAAAGGGACGGCGGGCTCCATCATTGCCCCCGGTGCCATCGCGTTCTCTACAGTAAAAACTCTGCCTGACCCTCCCTTGGGACAGGCAGTTGGATGGGGGGTTGGAAAGGATGTGCGTCAAGGTGAAAATGGTCATTTTCCTTTCCCTCATTTTGGGGTATAACACGGTCAAACAATCGAAAGACGGTTGGAGGGGCACAGATGATCGCCGGGTTGCCAAGGCAACCGGGAGGAAAGTCCGAACACCGCAGGGCAGGGTGCTCCATAACGTGGAGTCGCGGCAACGCGAAGGCAAGTGCAACAGAGAGTAGACCGCCACGTACCTTCGGGTACGGGGTAAGGGTGAAAGGGTGCGGTAAGAGCGCACCAGTTCTCCGGGTGATCGGAGAAGCTGGGTAAACCCCACCCGGTGCAAGACCAAATAGGGAAGTGTTTGAGGGCTGCCCGCCTGAGCTTCCGGGTAGGTCGCGTGAGGTGTCGGGTAACCGGCATCCTAGATGAATGATCATCGCCTCGTCTTCGGGTAACCGAGGCGGGGAACAAAATTCGGCTTACGTGCCCCTTCAACCGTCTTCATTTTTTATGGATTGATCCGAAAAAAGCCCTGGAAGGGCTTTTTTTCGAAACACAGGCAGGCGACAGGCTTTATGGCAGAGAAACTGACGGCATGTTCCATTACGTTTAAAGAAAAAGTGCAGATTTATTCCCACGATTTTCTTAAGGCCTGTGTCTATATTGCAAGATTCGACAGGGGTGAGAATCCTTTTACCAAAAAGCTCTACTCACGCCTGAGAGCCACCAGCCATCTTCTGGAGGATTTTCTTGACCTCCACGGTGCCAAAAACAACCGGGACTGGTTTTATTACCGTGAGCTGACGTCCCTGGTTTGTCATATCAGCATCAGCTGCTACTCCCAGCGCCACATTGCCAATCGCATGGCGTTTTACGATCTTCCCGACATTGCAGACTTTGAAAACGAGGGCCAGAAAACCCTCGATTTTTTGAATGATGTGTTGAGAAAAGCCGCACCGGCCGTCATCGAAGAGGCGAAGCGCCTCAACATTCGCGTTCCGGAAGGCGGGTACGATCAGGCGAACTTTCCCGGCGTGGTGTCAGGCGAAATGCTTGAGTACAATATCGATGACGATGCCGGTCACGACCAGCGCAAGCATATTGTCAAGATTTCCAGTGAATTTCTGAGCATTGCCAAGCTCTTTGCCCCCTTTACCTTTTATGAGTCCCAATCCCTTGACGCGATCCGTGAAATGGTTCCAGCCAAGGTCAACGAGGTCGAGATCCGAGGGTTTGAAATGGTGGTTCACAACCTCCAGTCCTCCTTCGACTCCTACGTTATTCAAGGGGGCTTCAGGCATGGCAATCGCAAGCTCAAACAGCTTCGTGCCCATTTTTCCGTGGTGCTGCATATTCTCGAGGTTCAGGGACGGCTGCTTCACTTTTACGAGCGCCACCTCCATGAGGTCGGATCCATTACCACCTACCGCTCAGTGCGGAGCCGGCTTTTGGATTTGGTTGATCCCGACATGCTTCTGGACCGAACCATCAACTACGGTCTTTTTTATGCCTGTCACTTCATGAGCTGCGGCAAACGCCTGGCCAAGGAAGTGCTGAACGAAAACATTGAAAGAGGTTCCATCACCGTAGGGATTCCAGAGACACGGGGCTTTCATGCAAGGCCCAGCCTCATGGTGGCCAAGATTGTTCAGAACTATGGCGGTGAGGTCGAGTTGGTGGTTAACGGCGACCGGTTCGATGCCAGCAGCGTCCTGGATATTCAGTGGGCCGGTGGGAAAATTCAGAAGGAGGAGGTGAGGGAGGTGACCTTTGAAGGGGACACCAGGGCCCTTGCCGACATAGAGATACTCGCCTCTGTCAATTACGCCGAAGATTCCATGGGAAAGGGATTGCCCCTTCCCAAAGAGCTCAAATACCTCAAGTAGGGTGTGTTCAAGCACCCGTCTTTACCTTCGCCTTTTCCGGGGCGGTCTTGTGGATCCGTTCACCTGAGAGAGTCCTCAACCTATGAGTATCGCCGCCATCATTGTCGCCGGAGGCAAAGGTCTCCGCATGGGAGCCGCCACCCGAAAGCAGTACCTGGAGTTGGGCGGCGTTCCTGTCCTTGTTCGTACCCTACGCGTTTTTCTTTCCTGCCCACAGATTGATCGAATCGTCCTGGCTGCCCCTGGGGACGATCTCCCTTTTATCCGAACAGACCTTTTGAAAAGCGTTACCGGGGGAGATCGCATAGAGCTTGTTGCCGGTGGTGCCGAACGCCAGGAGTCCGTGTATAACGCACTGGTGGCTCTTGGGGCCTCTTTTAAGGGGTTGGTGGCTGTCCACGACGGGGTGCGCCCCTTTGTCTCACATGACGAGATTCAACGCGTCCTGGAGCAGGCGGAGATGGACGGCGCCGCGATTCTGGGGGTTCCTGCCTTTGAAACCCTCAAGCATGTGAACGAGGAGACAACCATCGAGGCCACCCTCCCCCGTGACGGGATATGGATGGCTCAGACTCCTCAGGTTTTCAGGTTTTCCCTGCTTGCCAGGGCCCATGAGAAGGCGCGGGAGGATAAGGCGCTGGGGACCGATGACGCGTCTCTTGTGGAGCGCATGGGGGATCCGGTCACTGTCATCACGGGCAGCAGGTGCAATATCAAAATTACCACACCGGATGATATGGCGCTTGCCGAGCTTTTTCTGCCACGATTTCCACTGGGCGATGACGCCTGACGCAGTCGTGGCATTTCGCCTGGCTTCCTGCAACCTGTTTTTAAGGTAAATCACTACAACATCACCCTTTTTTAATTCTGTTTTAAATTCAGGTAATGACTGAACTGTTGTTTGGTAAGAGTAATGAAAAGCCCGCTATGGTTTGATTTAGGTAGTATTTCGATTTGCCTTGCCGGTAGGATTGTGCTACAAATGTTCTAATTATGCCTAATAATAAAGGCACCCTTTCCATACGAACTCGCCATGGAGCCACAATGATCGGAAAATCCCAGGAGATGGCTGACAGACGTGCCCACAGACGTTATCGCGCAAGTGATGGTGCCTATGCTGCCCTGTCTCCGGACTCGAGCAAGGTGGGCCCCATTGTGGACATCAGCATGAACGGGCTTTGCTTTCGCTATATCGTCCATGACGATCAGCCCAAAGAACCCGTGGAGACCCATATTTACGTGGGGGACAACGGGTTCTACCTCGAAAAGATGCCCTACGAGACGGTGGAAGACGTCGAAATCGACAACCCCTCCTCATTGTCCACCATCATCATGCGCCAGAGGCGGGTCCGGTTCGTGGGCCTTAACGCCAACCAGAAGGCCCAGCTCAAGTACTTCATCGCCCACCGCACCTCCAATCAAACCGACTCCGAGACAAAATAAGCTACCGCAGGGTTAAAAAGAGTGCCTCCGGCGGCGAGGGTGGCGAAGCCACTGTAGCGGAAAACACCTTGAAAGCGGGTTGCGAATACTCCCGCCCCTCGTTCCTCGGGTCGATCATATTTGCTGACGGGCTACGCCCGTGAACAGCTGCTGATGTGGATCAATCGTTTTTGTGTGGTCTGAAGAGCGCTTCGATTTCTTCGCGGACGAGTTCGTCCCGAGGAACGAGGGTCAAACTCGTCCGCAATCTGGGGTCCAGGGGGTCACCCCCTGGCCGCCGGAGGCGTTAAAAACAAAAAGGGCGTAAACGGAAGGCTGTTTGTCCGTTTACGCCCTTTTTTTATCTGCAAAGATGAGTGGCTCTTTTCTTAGAGAGCGCCCTCTTCCACCCGGTGGCAGGCCACGAGGCTGGAGCCGTTGACTTTTGCCTCGGGGACCTCCTGCTCGCATCGCTCATCGGCATACGGGCACCGGCCGTGGAAGACGCATCCCGTGGGGAGGTTGATGGGAGAGGGGACCTCCCCTTTGAGGCGAATGTGGCCTTTTTTTCCGCCCATCTGCGGGATGGCGCTGAGCAGGGCCTTTGTGTAGGGGTGCCTCGGCTCGTTGTAGAGGCTTTCCGAGTCGGAGAGCTCGCAGAGGGTTCCCAGGTACATGACGGCGACCCTGCTGCTGATATGGCGTACCACGGAGAGGTCGTGGGAGATGAACATGTAGGAGAGGCCGCGCTTTGCCTGGGTTTCCATCAGCAGGTTGAGGATCTGTGCCTGTACGGAGACGTCCAGGGCGCTGATGGGTTCGTCGGCCACGATAAAGGCGGGGTCCACCATCAGGGCCCGTGCGATGCTGACGCGCTGGCGCTGGCCGCCGGAGAACTCATGGGGATAGCGAAGGGCCCACTTGGGGTCTACGCCCACCTGTTCCATGACTTCGTCGATGCGATCTTTCACCTCTCCGCTGCCCACGCCCGGGTTGTGGAACCTGAAGGGCTCCTCCAGGGTTTTCTGGACCGTCAGGCGCGGGTTCAAAGAGGAGTAGGGGTCCTGGAAAACCATCTGCATCTTCGCGCGATAGGGCATCATCGCCTTGGGGGAGAGCTCATCAATGCGTTCTCCCCGAAAGTAGATCTCCCCGCTGTTGGGCTCATGGATGCCGATGACGCATCGGGCCAGGGTTGATTTGCCGCAACCGCTTTCCCCCACAACGCTTAAGGTTTCCCCTTCCAGGATATCGAAGCTGACGCTGTTGACCGCCTTGACGATGGTGCTTTGAAGGCTCAGTTTTCCATCTGTTAAGCGCAGCTTTTCCAGGAAGCCTCCGGAGATGTCGAAGTGCTTCACGATGTTTTTAAGGCTCAGAATGGGTGTGCTGGACTGTGTGCTCATGATGCAAGGTCTCCCGAGACAAGGTGGCAGGCGGCCATGTGGCCTGTTTTTTCATCGGCAAAGGCCGCCTCGGGCCGTTTCGTCATGCAGATATCTCCCCTCATGGGGCAGCGGGGGTTGAAGGCGCAGCCGGGAGGGATATCTGTAAGGGTCGGCATCATGCCCGGAATCTGGTAGAGGGGCTCTCCTGGCTTGCGGCTTTCAGGCAGGGCCTTGATGAGTCCCTGGGTGTAAGGGTGCTGTGGGTTTTTTATGATGGCTTCGGTGGGGCCACTTTCAATCACCCGACCGGCATACATGACGGCGATGCGCTCGGTGACCTCTGAGACCACCCCGAGATCGTGGGTAATGAGAATCAGGCTCATGCCTTCGGATTCACACAGCTCGATGAGCAGGTCCATGATCTCGGCCTGGATGGTGACATCCAGGGCCGTGGTGGGCTCATCGGCAATGATGAGGTCCGGGCTCGTAAGGAGACTGATGGCGATGATGATTCGCTGCCGCATGCCCCCGGAGAACTCGTGGGGGTATTGGTTCAGTCGTTTCTCAGGGGCCGGGATATGCACCTTGGCCAACTTTTCCAGGGCAATGCGCTCGGCTTCCTCCTGGCTTACGTCCATGTGGGCGAAGATGGCCTCGGTCATCTGGGTGCCGATGGTAAGGACCGGGTTCAGGGCCATCATGGGGTCCTGAAAGATCATGCTGATACGGTTGCCACGGATGTTGCGGATCTGCTCTTCCGAGTAGGTGGAGATCTGCTTGCCCCGAAAGTCAATGGACCCGTTGCCGATAAAACCGGGTTTTCGGATCAGGTTGATGATGGAGAAGCCCAGGACTGATTTGCCGGCCCCGCTCTCCCCCACAATGCCCAGCCGTTCCCCCTTGTTAAGGGACAGGTTGAGGTTGTCGATGGCGGTGACCTCGCCGGTTCGAAGGGCGAATTTTACATCAAGGTTTTTTATGTCGAGTATCGGTTCCATAATCAAACGTCACCTTTATCCTTTGTAAAGCTTGGGGTTCAGCACATCCCTGAGCCAGTCCCCGAGAAGGTTGATGACAAGGACCAGGAGTACCAGAAAGATGCCGGGAAACAAGGTGATCCACCAGGCACCGCTGAAGATGTATTCAAATCCAGCGTTGATGAGGGAACCCAGTGAGGGGCGGTTCACCGGCATGCCGAGGCCCAGAAAGGAGAGGGCGGCTTCGCTCATGACGGCGTTGGCCACCTGTACGGTGGAGATGACGAGAACCGAACTCATGGTGTTGGGCAGGATGTGCCGGAACATGATGCGTACCTTGGAAAGGCCCACCACCTTGGCGGCTTCCACATACTCCTTGCCCTTTTCTCCGAGAACCGAGGCGCGCACGGTACGTGCGTACTGGGGCCACTCGGCGATGCCGATAATGATAACGAGAAGGGGCACAGCCAGTTCATTGTAGCGGCTCGCCCCGAACATCGTCTGGAAGATGGCGCTCACAAGAATGGCCACCAGCATGGTGGCAAAGGATAGCTGGATGTCGGCCAGGCGCATGAGGAAGTTGTCGAGCCTCCCACCTAAGTACCCGGCGATGAGGCCCACACTGATGCCGATGACCGCTTGCAGCATGACGGCACCCAGGCCGATGAGAATCGACAGGCGCATGCCGTACATCATGGTTGAGACCAGGTCTCGCCCCTGCTGGTCGGTGCCCAGGAGAAATTCAGACGATCCATCCTCCATCCATGCCGGGGGCATTTCGGAGTTCATGATGTCGATGGACTCGGCATCGTAGGGGTTGTAAGGGGCGATCAGCGGGGCTGAAAAGCTCAGGACCACGAGTACCAGCAGAATGGCAAAGCTGATAATGGCGATTTTGTCTCTTTTAAAGCTGTAAAAGAGATACGAATCTTTGAAATTTTGTAGCGACTGTTTCATTTTCTCCCCGAGACCCGGATGGTGGGATTGACGAGTCCGTAGATGATATCCACGAAGGTGTTGACGATGACAAAGATTGCGCCCACAAAGATGATGTAGGCCACCAAAAGGGTGGTGTCCGATCGTTCGACAGACTCAAGGAACATAAAGCCCAACCCACCCCACTGGAAGACCGTTTCGGTGAGGATGGTGTAGGCGAGCATGATGCCCAGTTGGACGCCGCCCACGGTGATGACGGGAAGCAGGGTGTTTTTAAAGGCGTGGACGTACCGGATGCGACGCTTCTTGAGGCCCTTGGCGTAGGCAAAGCGGATGTACTCCGTCTCCAGGACTTCCATCATTTCAGATCGAATGAGCCGGATGAAGAGTGGCAGCATGATGGAGGAGAGGGCGACGGCGGGCATGACGAGATGCATGAGGCCGTCGATGGTGAGAAGGCCCGTGTGCCATCCCCAGAGGTTGACCGTCTCGCCCCTGCCGTAGGAGGGGAACCACTCCAATGTGATCGAGAAAAAATAGATCATGAGGATGGCCGTAAGAAAGACCGGTATCGAGACCCCCACGATGCTCCCCCCCATGGTGACCCGGGAGAACCAGTGTTTGGGGTTGATGGCGGCGAAGATGCCGGCCGGAATGGAGACGAACATGACGATGAGGCTGGCCGCAAACACCAGTTCGATGGTGGCCGGTGCCTTGGCGAGGATGACGTCCATGGCCGGTTTCTTGTGGAAGAAGGAGGTGCCGAGATCGCCGTGGGTAGCGTTTTTCAGGAACCTTACATACTGGGTCATGAAGGGGTCGTTCAGCCCCATCTCTTCCCGGAGAATCTCACGGTCCTTGACGGAGACCTGGATCCCCACAATGTCCCGTATGGGATCCCCAAACTGGTGTTTGATGGAGAAGCCCAGGAAGCTGATGATCAGCATAACGAACAGGGCCTGCAAAATGCGTTTAACAGTAAATGCAAACATGGGTCTGGTTGCGTCCTTTTCTAACGATACATTGGGTAACCGCCGTGTCGGCGGTGCGAAGCGAAGCCTTTTTTAAGGCCGCGTTTCGGCTTGATGCCCTGGGTGTTCTACCCGCTACCTTCCGGTGTCCTTTACGTGTGGGCACCGGAAGGTAGCGGGTACAGCCGGCAAGGGAGGAAAGTTCCCTCTGCAGTGAATGAAACGCCAGCATTCAACCATACTTTTCCGGTGGAATGCAAATGAATCCACTAAAAAAATGGCCGGTTCTGCCAATGAAATATCGGCAGAACCGGCCAGGGTCGTTCACTTCAAACCATTACTCGACAACAAGATCGCCAAGGTAGGGGAAGTTCTGTTCGTTAACGATGGACTCGATCTTCAGGCCCTTTGCAGAAGCCCATGCAAGGTTCTGCCAGTGCATGGGAATGAAGGCTGCATCGTCATAGAGGACCTGCTCGATCTCCTGGAGAATGGCGGTGCGCCTTTCGACGTCGGTCTCAGACTGGGCAGCCAGAGTGAGCGCGTCCACGGTCACGTTGCAGTAAGTGCCGCTGTTGTACTGGCCGTAACCGGCCTCGGGGTTGATGCACATGGTGAGGAACTCGTTGAAGTTTCCTGAGTCATCGGTGTCAGAGTGCCATCCGATCATCTGGATGTCAGCAACCTTGGCATCGAACTCATCCCAGTACTGGGCCTTGGGCATGGTTTTCAGGGTCACTTTGATGTTGATCTTGGCCAGCATGTTGGCAACCGCTTCGGCGATTTTGGCGTCGTTTACGTAGCGGTTGTTGGGGGCGATCATGGAGCACTCGAAACCCTTGGCGTAGCCGGCTTCCTTCATGAGGGCCTTGGCTTTTTTCAGGTCGTAGCGGGGGGTGAGCTCCTCTTTGTAACCGAGGTAACCCTTGGGACCCTGCTGGGCAGCGGCAGTACCGAAGCCTTTCATGATCTTTTTGACGATGCCTTCGTTGTTGATGGCGTGAACGATGGCCTGACGAACGCGTACGTCCTTGAATTCAGGACGACGGCTGGAGTTCATCTGGAAGGTGATGATACGGGCACCGGGAAGGGTGACCAGCTTGGTCTTCTTGTTCTTTTCGATCTGCTTGAAGTCCTGGGGGGAGACGGGGTAGATGAAGTCGGTGTCTCCGGAGAGCAGAGACGCCACACGGGTGGCGTTGTTCTTGATGGGGGTCAGGACAATCTTCTGTGCGTTGCCGGGGGAGTTGGTGTCCCAGTAGCCGGGAAAACGCTCGTAGACAGTCTTTACACCATGCTCACGGTAGGTGACCTTGAAGGGGCCGGTTCCGGATGCATGGCTGAGAGCGAAGGAGGGGCCGCTCTTGATGATTGCGTCCTTGGGCTGGCCGTTTTCGTCAGTGCCGGAGTAGAAGGCGCTGTCCATGGGGAAGATGTAGGTGGCGGTGTTGATGAGAAGGGGGTAGGGCTTTTTGGTGACGATGTCGATGGTGTAGTCATCGATGATGTTGATGGCTTCGTAGGGTTCGAAGATCGCCTTGAAGTCAACACTCTTCTGGAGGCGCTTGAAGGTCCAGGCCACGTCCTTGGCGGTGAAGGGGTTGCCGCTGTGGAACTTCACGTCTTTTCTCAGCCAGAAACGCATGGTCAGCTTGTCGATACGCTCCCACTTTGTTGCGAGGCGACCTTCATGCTTCATGTCCTGGGTCCAGCGAACAAGTGGGTCAAATGCCACATGGGAGTATGCGAGCATGGCGCCTGAGAGCTGAACATGGGGGTCAAGGGAGACCGGGTCGGCATCCATGGCGAGTTTCACGGTGTATTTGTCAGCGCCAGCGGCCATCCCGGTGGATGCACACAGGGCCAGGCACATCAGGGCCAGGACAGGTATCAGTACTCTTTTCATTCACGCCTCCTGAAAGTAGTGTGGTGGTTATTAAACCCAAGTTAAAACGACCCGCCAACTTCCGGGGCACGTTGCAGTGAGGTGACTCAAGCGCTATGCCTCCGGGCGGTTTTCGGGGTTGGAAAAAGGTGCAGGAGCCTCCTTGCACGTCTCTCCACTTTCTGATTTCCACACCGTTTCGGGTGGAAACCAGTTACCAGGACGCTCCCTATTTTCAAGAAAACCTATGATTATAAGGAAATATCACTGATAAACTATAAAAATTAGCAAAAATGAAAACGAAAAGCAAATTGTTTTAACAATGATCATATGGGGTAACGTTGCATGTGGCGTGGGAAGATGGGCTGTAATTTCAGTGGTGTATGTTTAACTCTGGGTTGGTGAAAAGAGCGGTTTTTTGTGTGTGGGAAGGGGGGTTGAGGAAGAAGTAAAGATCAACTGGGGGAATGCTCAAAAAAGGACGCAACAATCCCGTCCCGACTGCGCCGGATGAAAATCAAGGGGGGGATGAAGGGGAGGGGCTAAACGTCGTATTACACTTTTTCATCGAAGAGCATGCCGACCATCTCTTCAATTTTTGCTGCAAGATCAAGGACCTGTTTTACTGGAATCTCGCGAATGACCTCTTCGGTGTCACGGTTGGTGATACGGACCATGGTACGGCCGGTTGCTTCGTGTTGGGTAAAGTTCAGGCCAACGGCGTGCAGGGTTTCAAGGTCCCGGGAGATCTCATCAAGGGTCTCCTGGGAGAGGCCTTCTTCGCGCATTAGTTTCTCTTGGAGGGCGCGAGCCTTTTCACTTTTCGCATCGGCATTTGCCGTGCTTTCCGAAGAGGCTTCGGAGTTTCTGGTGGCTTGGACGGGTTCCACGGCAGCGATATCATCGCGGCGGGACGGCATCTGGTGTTGGACTTGGGATACGGGTTGCATCATGGTGATCTCTCTTGTCTTA
Organism: Desulfolunaceae bacterium; assembly: GCA_942491485.1. GTDB lineage: Bacteria > Desulfobacterota > Desulfobacteria > Desulfobacterales > Desulfolunaceae > Desulfoluna. The sequence goes on from CALOAX010000004.1 coordinate 708,712, forward strand.
TTTTGGGGCCCACAGGCGGAGAGGTCGCTCTTGGGGGGCATGATCATCTCCGTGTGCGGGCCTGGTTTTCAGATTGTTCTGCCAGGGTACGGCGGCATGTGGCAATGGGCTCCGCCGATTAGTAAGAGGAGGCGTAGGCTCCACTTATGCGTTTTTTGTTTGCCGATGCGGTGAGGAGGGAGCGGATGGCGTCCATCTCCCCTTCAATGCGCAGGGCAAGGTGTCGACTTCGTTCCAGGGTGCGAGAGAGGGATTGAGCGCTCTCTTGGGGCACTGGCAGTTCTTTGATCTTTTCCATGAGGGCTGCCTGGTGCCTGGCCATGGTGAATAGGGCGTCTGGGTCGGCAGAATCCAGAGAGGATTCTACTTTGTCCATCAGTGCCTCCATGGCCGTGATGACGTCGATGAGGTTATCAGATGGCAACAGAGACACCACAGCTCTCCCTTGGCTTTTCAGGGCGTCGTACCGCGGACTGCTTTCGAATGCGAGACGCTTCGGAAAAGCCCTCTTTCAGGCTCATGATGAGTTTCTCAACCTCATGGAGGGGCTCCGTGCTGTTTTGTACATTGGCCTCTGTGAGACGTTTGACCATGTACTCGTAGAGGGAAGCCAGGTTTTCGGCAATCTCCCCGCCGCGTTCCATATCCAGGGCTGCGGTGAGTTCGGTGATGATGGCCAGGACCTTGGAAATGTATTCCCCTTTAAGCGCCGGACGGTTTTCGTCAATGCCCCGTGCTGCGAGGTGGATGAATTTGATAGAGCCTTCGTAGAGCATGATGAGGATGCGGTCCTTGGGGAGGTCTTCCCGAACGGCCGATGCTGCATACGCATTGTAACTCATGGGTGTCATAGGTGTGAGCTCCTTCAACTTTGACGGAAACGGGTCTTGTCAGCCCTTGCTTCCGGATCTACTGCTTGGATATTCCGGGGAGAGCCTTCAACTGGGAGGCCAGGTGATCGCTGGTAACTTTGTATTCCGCCAGTAAGCTTTCCAGGGAGTTGAACTTCTTTCGAAGCCTCTCCTCCGATCGTTCCGCCTTGTCCTCAACTCTGGTGATCTGTTTGTCGATGTTGCCTATCTTGGTTTTGAGGCCTTTGCTCCCGGAGGAGATGATGCCGGCCGAGGGGTCGGTGAACCCTTCAATCTGGGTGCACATTCGAACGGCGAAGCCTTCGTTGCCTTCATCGATGCTGGTAAAGAATCGCTTCAGGTCTTCGGGGTTTTCGGTGACAGCCTGGCCCAGTTTTCCCTGGTCAATTTCCAGGAAAGGTTTCCCGTATTCGGGGTCTTCCTTGTCCGTGACCCGTCGCATGGTGACACCGATATCGGAAAGATAACTGAAGCTGTCATTTCCCGAGACCGTTCCTGCAGTAATCCGGGTGAGGGCACCGTTGATGCGGTTGGCTGTCTGATCGCCGAAGAGGGTTCCCTGCTCTTCTCCTTCGCCGTTATACTTCTGGCTGTTGAAGAAAAAGGTAAGGACATTGTTGTATTTTTCCACAAAGGTGTTCAGCTTTTCGGCGATGGCTCCCTGGTCCATGGCCACAGAAAATGTCGTGGGGGCCGTGGTGTCGGTGAGGGTCAGCGTCACATCCTTCACAACGTCGGTGATGGTGTTGGAGGGGCGGTGGATGTTGGAGACCCCGTCAACGCTTATAATGGCATCCTGTGCTTCCAGGGTGACGTGAAACGCCTTGTCACCTGCGCCTTCGCCCTCCTCGTCTCCCCAGGCCACCAGGGAAGAGAGTCCGGAGTTGTCGTCCGTATCCCCGTCCTCATCAGCTGTAACCGAAACGTTGATGGTGTTTTCCGCCCCGGTCTCGTTGGCCGAGAGGGTAAGGAAGTGGTGTTCACCATCAAAGATCACCCCGGCTGTCACACCGCCTTTTTCTGCATTGATGGCATTGGAAAGGTCATGGAGGGTGAAGTTGGCGCCCACGGTGATCTCCATGGGGTCCTCTTCTCCCACCTGAAGGGTGAGGGTGCCACCGCCGGGGACAGCATCCTCCAGAAACGGGCCGGTGGCCATCTTCTGGCCGGAGGCCAGCTGGTTTACCTCCAGGGTGTAACTTCCTTCCCGGGCATATGAGCCGGCGGAAACCGTGTAACTTTCTGGGTTGGGAGAGGTAGCCGTGCGTGCGGTAAAGGAGCTGGGGTAGCGGAGGTCGCGTGCTGCGTTGCTGAGGCCAGAGAGCTCCTTCGACAGGTTGGCGTAAGCGGAGATGAGGACTTTGAAATCCTCCTTCTTCGCTTCCAACCCCTTGACGGGTCTCTTCTCCACTTCGGTAATCTGATCGACAATGCTGTCGAGATCGATGCCCGAAACGATGCCGCCCACCGAAACTCCCATGTTCCTGCTCCTTTGGCATGTGCTGCCACGGCCTTTTGTTGGCTGGCCGATGATGCCTTTGTGAACGTTTTCCGATGCTGTCGCAGGCAAGGTGTCCGAGGGGCCCTGATGGTTGAGGCCATCAAGGCCCTTCGGACTCTTTTGCTTACGATTGCAGGGCGTTTACCCTAAGTGCCCGGATAAACGCAAACCTTCCCTTACAGAGGGTGCGAGAGCACGCTCTATCCGATCAGGCTGAGAACTGACTGAGGCAACTGGTTGGCCTGCGCGAGCATGGCGGTACCAGCCTGCTGCATGACCTGCAGTTTGGTCATGTTGGCAGTCTCAGACGCGAAGTCTGTATCAAGGATACGGGACCGTGACGCGCTCAAGTTCTCGGAAACGTTGGAGAGGTTCTGGATGGTGGATTCAAAACGGTTCTGAACCGCACCCAGGTTGGCTCGCATGTCGTCCACCTGGCGGATGGCGCTGTCAACAGACTTGATGGTGTTGTTGGCGGCTTCCATGGTGGAGACGTCGGCGTTGGCGATGGAACCCTCGGCCTGGACGTTGTCCTCGGTAAGGGCTGCAAAACCAGCATCGGCTGCGTTGGCGCCGCCCAGGGACAGGGTGTTCTGGGCAGTAAGGCTGACGGAACCGCTGACACGCAGGTCGTTGAACCCTGCGTCGAAGGAGGTGGATTTTCCACCGCCACCGAACACGAGGTTGGTGACTTCCGCGTTGGTGGTGCTCATGACGATGTCACGGCCGTCTTCAGCGGTCAGGACGAGTTCACCGTCATCATCTACGCTTGCCTTGACGCCGGTGAGCTCACTTTTGGCGTTAATGGCGTTGGTGAGGCTGCCATCGGCATCGTTCTCTTTGAAGGCGGCGGGACCTACGCCCACGCCGTTGATGACGAGGTCGCTGTTGTCGATGAAACCGGTGCCGACGTTTTTGTCGCCGTCACTGCCGGCAACGCTGGAGCCGGAGTAGTCAGCGGCATCCATGTCAGAGGCACGGAAGCTGGTGGTTGCCTTGGCGTAAACGCCTTCGAGGCTCTTGCCTTCCATGCCTGCGCCGGGATCTTCCTCATTCATTGATCGAACGCTGTTGATACGCTCGGCAATGTCTTTTGCGCTACCACCGCCGTAGTTCGCGGAGTTGGTGTCCTTGAGGTCTGCAGTGGAGGCTGAGGTGATGTCGCCGCCGTACTTGGCCTGGGCGATATCCACAGAGGATGCCCCTGCCACCTGCACGGTGACGTCGCCGGCGGTGATGGTGGTGCCTGCGGCCCCTTCCTGGATACCGGTGCTGCCTGCTTCGGCTGCATCGTTGGACAGGGAGGTACGGGAACCGGTGGACTGAACCATGCCGGGCTGCTCACCCAGGGCGTTGGCCTTGACGTTTACAAGGTCTACGCCGATGGTCTCGTTGGCGTTTGCGCCGACCTGGAACTTAAAGGTTCCGGAGCTGCCGTTGAGGATGTTTTTGTTGTTGAAGGTGGTGGCTTCGGCGATTCGGTCGATCTCAGACACCAGCTGGTCAATCTCGAGCTGGATTGATGCGCGGTCTTCTGCGGTGTTGGTGTCGTTGGCAGCCTGAACAGACAGTTCGCGGATCCTCTGGAGGCCGTTGGTGGTCTCCTGAAGGGCGCCTTCAGCAGTCTGAGCAAGGGAGATACCGTCGTTGGAGTTGCGGACCGCCTGGTTCAAGCCGCGAATCTGTGACGTCATACGGTCGGTGATGGCAAGACCTGCGGCGTCGTCCTTGGCGGAGTTGATTCTTAAGCCTGAAGAGAGTCTCTGGAGAGATTTGTTGAGACCAGAAGCGGTGTTGCCCAGGTTGCGCTGAGCGTTGAGGGACGTAACGTTGGTGTTGATTGAAAGTGCCATGTCATTTCCTCCGTGAAATTAACTTTCAATTGTCGGCATCCGTGCCGTGAAATCAATTTGTCTGTCTCGACTGAGGCCTTGTGCGCCATATTAGAAAATCCTTTTTCCAAAGCGTGTCGGGCAATCCGTCGTGTTAAGAGTCTTATCGGAGTGTCAGGTATTTTCTTTAAGAAAAAAATGACGATGAATGGTTGAAACATGCCGGGGGGTGGGATGTGGGATGATTTTGGATACGGGCGCCCCTCCCCCGGGGCGCCGAGGGGGCGCCTGGGGAGGGGTGGTCTTGGGGGAGGGAACGCGTTAGCCGTCAACAGGACTGCGTCCTTTGGGCCTTGTGGAGAAATCTCGAAGGTTGCGAAGCAGCCAGCTTACCTCATTGATCGGGTCAATACCCAGGCCGGAATGACTTATTGAAAGTCGATCGATCATATAGGCGTACAGGGCAGAGAGATCTGTGCCGTCATCCTCCGGGCTCTTTGTCTTTTCACTGACTTCTTTCAGGTTGCTCAGGATTTTTACGACGGTGGAGATGCTCTCTTTCTGCTGAGCCGGAGCACTTTTGCGGGCAGAGTCAAGGTGGCTCATGGCACCGTCGTACATTCGGACAAGGTTATCCCGTCCGTGTGGTGGGGTCGGGGCAGACGGTTGGGGCAGGGGGTGGATGGCTGTCATGGTGTCCTCCCTAATACTAAAGGTGTATGGCAGCGGGCAGGCCGAAGGGCTTGTATACGTTCGCGTCAATGTTGTTGCCGCGCAGTACCGATGAGGGTGGGTGATGAACATCTCAGGAGAGGAGGTGGGGGAGCGCCGCGTTCGGGAACGATGTCATTTGCAGTCTCGTGTCGGCTATCTTTGTAAACATCGTACTGTGTATGATGATACAATACCCCGCGGTTAAAAGCTATTGTTAATCAAAAAAATGGGGTGGTTGCGTACGGTTGTTACCACTGCCTGCTGTCGGGTTGGCTGTCGGTGAAGGGGTTGTGTTTGACGGGGGCGTGAACCCCGAGACCTTGTGGCGTGACAGGCGCTTGTGCCAGGGAGGCGGCCATTTGTTTGACCTTGGGCAGGGAATCGGCTATGACATAGCGATATATTGCAGGCGCTTTTCCATGCAACATCCTGAAGGCTAAGAGGAATACCGCATGCGCTGCCGGGCCGACGCCCACCCGGAACCGACCACCCGCCCTGCGGGTGTCTTTGTTGGTGCCTTGTGCTTTGGTGGGTAAATCTCTGTTATTTTATGTTGTTTTTGTTTGTAGCTGGAGATCAGTCAGCCGGCCGTGTCGGGGAAAGACGCCGGGAACCAATGAGATCAGGAGATACTGCTTGAAGATCGTTATTGTAGGAGCCGGTGAGGTGGGGTTTCATATCGCCAGTCGGCTCTCCCTTGAGAACAAAGATGTCATGGTGGTCGATACCAGTGACGATGCCCTGAAACGGGTTTCGGAGAATCTGGACGTGCAGGTGGTGAAGGGGTCGGGCAGCAGCCCTGATGTCCTTATCGATGCCGGGGTTAAAAAAGCAGATATTCTGCTGGCCGTAACCGACAGCGACGAGACCAACCTCGTGGCGTGCCTTACCTGTGACATTCTCTCCCCCGCCACAAAAAAGTTGGCACGTATTCGTCTCGGTGACTACGACGACTACCACGAGCACTTCCGAAAAAGTGCCCCCCATATCGATACCATCATCAATCCTGAAATCGAGGTGGTGAAGACCATCTACAGGTTGATGCGCGTTCCGGGTGCTGTGGATGTAAACGAGTTCGAGGGCGGTCGCGTAAAAATTGTCGGAATGCGCCTTGAGGAAGGCAGTATTCTCGGCGGTTTGCGGCTCGCAGAGCTTCCCGGGCGCTTAGGTGGGGTAAGGCCCCTCATTGCTGCCATTGTTCGAAAGGGGCAGCTTATCGTTCCACACGGGGGCGACACCCTGCAGGTCGGCGACCTTGTCTACTTTATCAGTGAATCCACCAAGCTTAACGATGTTCTGCGTCTTTTCAACCGCCGCATGAAGCCCGTGAACCGGGTGCTGATTGTGGGTGGGGGGCGTATCGGAACGCGTCTGGCCGACTTTCTTGAGAGTAAAAATATCCACACAAAAATAGTGGAGAGAGATCCCGAGCGATGCCGGTTTCTCGCTGAACGCATGAACCGGGCCGTTGTTCTCTGTGGCGATGGATCCGATCAGAGTCTGTTGGTGGAAGAGAATATCAAGGATATGGATGTTGTGGTCTCTCTCACCGACGATGAAGAGACCAATATTCTCGTCTCCCTGCTTGCCAAGAGCATGGGGGCTGAAAACACCATCACCAAGATCAGCAAGTTTACCTACCTGCCCCTCATGGGCACCATTGGGGTTGAACAGGTCGTGAGCCCGAGGCTTTCGGCCATCAACTCCATTCAGCAGCATATCCGCAAGGGCAAGGTGCTGTCCGCAATCAGCGTTCATGGGGAGCAGGCTGAGGTGATCGAGGCGGTTGCCCTTCAGACATCCGAGCTTGTGGATACCCCCATCAGCAAGGTCTCCTTTCCCAGGGGGGCCCTCCTGATCTGCATTATCCGCGATGAGGAGGTTATCATTCCGTCCGGGGACAGCGTTATCATGCCCGATGACCGGGTGATTATTTTTGCCACCCGTGAGGCGGTTCCCCGCATTGAGAAGATGCTCACTGTCAAGCTGGAGTTCTTTTGATGCGCTGGCCGGTCGTAACCTACATTACAGGGATTCTTCTCTTCGCCCTTGGGCTTTCCATGCTGCTGCCTGTGGTCTGCTCTGTGTTCTATGGGGATGGGGTGCTTTCCGCTCTGGTTGTGTCTGCTCTTTTTACGACAATTTCAGGGGCTGTGGCCATTCTAATTTGCCGGGACGCCAGTTTCGATAACATCAGTCAGCGGGAGGGGATGGCCATTGTGGCCGTTGGGTGGACCGTGGTGGGGCTTTATGGAGCGCTTCCTTTTTATATCAGCGGTTATTTTCCCCAGTTTGTGGATGCTTTTTTTGAGTCTGTCTCCGGTTTTACCACCACAGGCTCCTCGGTTCTCACCAATATCGAGGCGGTGCCCAAAGGGCTTCTCTTTTGGCGTAGTTTGATTCAGTGGCTGGGGGGGATGGGGATTATTGTGCTTTCCCTTGCCATTCTGCCTTTTCTCGGGGTGGGTGGGATGCAGCTTTACAAGGCCGAGGTACCAAGCCCGGTACCGGATAAGCTGAAGCCTCGCCTGTCAGAGACGGCCTCTCTTTTGTGGAAGGTGTATGCGCTCATCTCCCTGGTGGAGGTGGGGCTGCTGCTCTTTGGTGGCATGGATCTGTTTGATGCCCTGTGTCACACCTTCACCACCATGCCGACAGGGGGTTTTTCCACGCTCAACACCTCGGTGGCGGGTTTTAACAGCACCTATATAGATGTGGTGATCATTGTCTTTATGGTGCTGGCCGGTATCAACTTCTCCCTGCACTACCAGATGCTGAGGGGGAAGAGCCTTGCCTTCTGGGAAGACCCGGAGTGTCGCTGGTTTCTTCTGATTGTGCTGGGGCTCTCTGTCATTGTTACCTTTGATATCTATGGCAGCGTGTACCAGAGTCTCCCGGATGCCTTGCGTTACGGTACCTTTCAGGTGGTCTCCATTATTACCACCACGGGGTATGCCACGGCCGATTATGAGCTCTGGCCGGGCCTGAGTCAGGTGCTGATTTTTCTTTGTATGTTCATCGGTGCCTCGGCTGGGTCCACCGGTGGCGGCATGAAGGTTGTCCGCGTGATGCTCTGTCTGAAATACTGCTATCGAGAGCTGTACATGATGATTCACCCCCGTGCTGTTGCCACCATCAAGCTCGGCGGGAAGGCTGTCTCGGAAGATGTCATGCGCAGTATTATTGGCTTTATTGCCATCTATATGGGGCTTTTTGCTCTCTGTTCTGTGCTTCTGGCCGCCATGGGGGTTGATTTTGTCACCGCATTTACCGCTGTGGGTTCCTGTATCGGGAACATCGGGCCGGGGTTTGGCCTGGTGGGTCCTGCGGAGAACTTTGCCCTGATTCCCCAGGCCGGGAAGTGGCTCCTTATCTGGTGCATGCTCTTGGGGCGCCTTGAAATCTATACGGTCATCATCTTTCTTGTTCCGGAGTTCTGGCGCAAGTAGGCGGCTAAGGTGCAGTCATTTTAAGGTGAATGCACCTGTTTTTCCACGCGTCGTTTCGGCTCTTTTGAAAGAAAGATGTTTTTCATTAAGTTTCGGCTTGACACTTGGCTCACAACTTGAGTATAAGCTTCGAGTCTTTGAGACGCAGCGGGTCGTTAACTCAGTCGGTAGAGTATCTGCCTTTTAAGCAGAGAGTCACTGGTTCGAGCCCAGTACGACCCACCATGCGTCCCCATCGTCTAGCCTGGTTCAGGACACCGGCCTTTCACGCCGGCGACAGGGGTTCAAATCCCCTTGGGGACGCCACTTACAAATTGCAGTCTCACAGACGCTGTGGGTCGTTAACTCAGTCGGTAGAGTATCTGCCTTTTAAGCAGAGAGTCACTGGTTCGAGCCCAGTACGACCCACCATGCGTCCCCATCGTCTAGCCTGGTCCAGGACACCGGCCTTTCACGCCGGCGACAGGGGTTCAAATCCCCTTGGGGACGCCAAAATTAAATGTATGGGGTGACTACCCCTTGACCCTCAGGAGTTTTCACTTCTGAGGGTTTTTTTGTTTTTGAGGGTGCGATAAAAGCGGGGTGAGACATGAAAAAATTGTTTCTGTCACTGATTTCCCATATTCCTGTGAGCCGGGCCTTTGGCCGGCTGGTGCGTCTTCGCAGGCCCAGGTGCCTTGTGCGCCTTGTCATCCGATGTTTTGCAGGCTTTTATGGGATCAATATGGCGGGGTACCGGGGGGCGTTGGCTGACTATCCCAGCCTGCTTGAGTTTTTTATCCGCGCCCTGGACCCGGAAACCCGACCCTTGAAAACCGATCCCGGCCTTGTGCTCTCTCCGGTGGACGGCACTCTGGCGAGCCTTCAGTGCATTGACTCCGACCGGGCCCTTCAGGTCAAGGGGTGGAGTTATCCCGTCTCGGAGCTTGTCGGTGCATCGGAGCCGTGGGCGGAAGGGTGGTGGCTGGCCACCATCTATCTCTCGCCTGCCGATTACCATCGTTACCACTACCCCCTTGATGGACGGCTGGAGTCCCTTCATCACATGGGGGCGCGCCTTTACCCGGTGAATGCCATGGGCGTTTCCACCATCGAAAAGCTATTTGTGAAAAATGAGCGCGTGGTGGCGTGCTTTGCTTCCCGTGGGCACCGGTATTACGTCACTGCGGTGGGGGCCACCTTTGTGGGCAGCATCAAGATGGAGGCACATCCGGAGCCATTCCGGCCGGGGTGCCGTGAGGCATGCGATACAGAGGTGGGGCAGTTGGAGGAGATGGGGCGTTTCGAGTTGGGCTCCACCATTGTGCTTCTCTTGCCCAAAACCATGGCCACTCCCATCGTTGAGCCGGGGGGCTCCGTGTCGGTGGGGGACCCTCTTTTTCGCCTGACGATTTAATTGTTCTTTTGGGCTTGACAGCTCTGTTGTTATTTGAGTATAAGCTCCGAGTCCTTGCGACACACCGGGTCGTTAACTCAGTCGGTAGAGTATCTGCCTTTTAAGCAGAGAGTCACTGGTTCGAGCCCAGTACGACCCACCATGCGTCCCCATCGTCTAGCCTGGTCCAGGACACCGGCCTTTCACGCCGGCGACAGGGGTTCAAATCCCCTTGGGGACGCCACTTATAAAGCAATGGGGGCTGACCAAAGAATCCGGTCAGCCCCTTTTTTGTATTGGGGAAACCGGAAGAGGGCACACCGTGTTGGAAAGGGATGACATTTTCCTTGCCACCATGTATTTTCAAATGGTGTGGCTTGTGCCAGTACCTCCAGATTAAACCCAGACGGATAAAACCATGAAACCCATCGTCGCTATCATCGGACGCCCCAACGTGGGCAAATCAACCCTTTTCAATCGCATCACACGAAGCCGTTCGGCTCTTGTGGATGACATGCCCGGTGTGACCCGGGATCGCCACTACGGCGAAGCCGTATGGAACGATGCTCCGTTTCTTATGGTGGACACAGGCGGCTATCTGATTGATGACGAAGATGCCTTCGCAGGTGCCATTCGGGACCAGGTCATGCAGGCCGTGGCCGAGGCCGATGCCGTGGTCATGGTTTTGGACGGCAAAGGGGGGATCTCTCCCTATGACCGCGACCTTGTCACCATCCTAAGAGAATCTCATCCCAAGGTTTTTTATGTGGTCAATAAGATCGACGGAGAGAATCAGGAAGAGAATCTCTATGATTTTTACTCTCTGGGTATTGATAACCCGTACCCTGTCTCCGGCGAGCATGGCTATGGGGTCCCCGATTTTCTGGACGACCTGTCAGCCTCCTTTCCTGAAGCGGCAGCATACCCCGAAGACGATGATGAAATCATCAACGTGGCGGTGGTGGGGCGCCCCAACGCGGGCAAGTCATCCATCATTAACCGCATCACCGGCCAGCATCGTCTGGTGGTGAGTGATGTGGCCGGGACCACCCGGGACTCCATCGACACCATGGTCAAGCGTGACGGCCAGCAATATCGGTTTATCGATACCGCCGGTATCCGCCGAAAAGGCAAGGTCAAAGAGAAGCTGGAAAAATTTTCTGTGCTTAAGGCCATCAAAAGCATGGAACGATGCGATGTGGCCCTTATTCTTATCGACTCCTCCGAAGGGGTGACCGATCAGGACGTGACCGTTGCCGGTTATGCCCACGCAAAGGGTTGTGGCGTGATCTTCGTCTTCAACAAGTGGGACCTGGTTCCCGCCGATGAGAAGAACCCCAAGCTTTTCAAAGAGCGCCTCGATATGGGAGCCAAGTTCTTGACCTTTGCCCCCTACACCACCCTTTCTGCCCTCACCGGGCAGCGTGTGGAGAAACTCTTCGGCGAGATTCGAGAGGTTTACGAACAGTACAACACCCGCTTCTCCACCGGTGAGGTGAACCGCATCATCGAGTGGGCCACAGAGCGAACGCCTCCCCCCCTCCACAAGGGCAAGCGACTCAAATTTTTCTACACCACCCAGGTGGCCACCAAGCCCCCGACCTTCGTCTCTTTTGTGAACTACCCCGAGGCGGTGCACTTCTCCTATCGCCGGTTCCTCTTGAACCAGATGCGGGAGTACACGGGCCTTGATAAGGCACCCATCAAGCTGCTCTACAGGGAAAAGAGCGGACGCATGGAGTTTGGTCCCAAGCCGGATGACAACACCAACACCCGGAACAAAGGCCATAAAGACAAAGAGAGCCGCAACAAACTGAAGAAGAAGAAAGAGCGCAAGTTGCAGACCGTCAAGAAGCGCAAGCGTGACGAATCGCAGCAGTGATAAGCTCTTGAATCGTCGCTGCGTGATATGCCCTGTGTTGGGTGCAGCGACGATCCCGACGGCGGCGCCGTCGGTTTTTTAACGTAACATCACTTGCGTGACATGTAACTATTCAGTGTGTGCCTCCGGCGGCCCTGCCGGGGGCCAAACTTTAGTAACGTTTGACAAACAGGTTTGGTCAACTTAAGCAGAGTTCGTCCCGAATTAAAGGCGGGTGCGATTTTCCTCGAGGAACGAGGGGTAAAGCGCAGCCGAAACCTGATTTCAAGGTGTTTTTGTTACAGTGGCTTCGCCACCCTTGCCGCGGAGGCACTTTTTCATGGATCTGTTTGACTACAGAAATGAGGAGCACGGCACCAATCACGCCCCTCTGGCTGAGCGGATGCGCCCGAGGACCCTTGCAGAGGTCATGGGCCAGGAGCATCTCACCGGAGCTGGCGGGCTCATTGCCAGCGCCATCGCCTCCGATCGCATTTTCCCTATGGTCATGTGGGGCCCTCCCGGCTGCGGAAAAACCACCCTTGCCTCCATCATCGCCTCTGAAACCCAGTGCCGGTTTATCAAGATCTCGGCTGTTCTTTCCGGTGTCAAGGATGTGCGGGCCGTCATCGAAGAGGCCAAAAAAGAGCGCAACCTAAAGGGTCGCAAAACCGTTCTCTTTGTGGACGAGATCCACCGATTCAACAAAGCCCAGCAGGACGCCTTTCTCTATCACGTGGAGAGCGGCCTGATTACCCTTCTGGGTGCCACCACAGAAAACCCCTCCTTTGAAGTGATCCCCGCCCTTCTCTCAAGAGTCCGGGTGGTGACCCTTAAATCCCTGAGCTCCGAGACCATTTTTCAGGTTTTGAAGCGTGCCATTGACGATACCGAACGCGGGTTGGCACACCTGGGCGTGGCTGTGGATGATGAGGCCCTCTCCCATCTGGTAAACATGGCCGACGGCGATGTGCGTACGGCGTTGAATACCCTTGAAATCCTCGTGGAACAAAAGCGCATGGACTCAGGGAAGGGCTGCCGGGTCACCCTTGCCGAGGCCGAGAACCTTCTTGAGCGCAAGGCCGTTCGCTACGACAAGAGCGGTGACGAGCACTTCAATCTCATTTCTGCCTTTCACAAGAGCCTCCGTGGCAGCGACCCGGATGCAGCCCTCTACTGGATGGTACGTATGCTCCATGCCGGGGAAGACCCCTTTTATATTGCCCGCCGAATGGCCGCGGTTGCCACGGAAGATGTGGGGATGGCGGATCCCGCCGCCCTTTCCATGGTTATGCATGCCGTGGAGGCGTACAAATTTTTAGGGGCTGCCGAAGGGGAACGTGCCCTTGCCCAGGCTGCGGTCTATCTCGCCACGGCCGCAAAAAGCAACAGCGTCTACACCGCCCTAGCAGCCGTCAGGGCAGAGGTCGAACAGGGAGGCTCCCTTCCCGTTCCCAAGCATATCCGGAACGCCCCAACCGCCCTCATGAAGGATATGGGGTACAAAGACGGGTACCGCTACGCCCACGACTACCCAGGCGGCTTTGCTCCACAGCAGTACCTCCCTGACGAGCTCGAGGGAAAGAGCTGGTACACCCCCACCGATCGCGGCTACGAATCCGTTGTCGGTCCGCGTCTCGCCTCTTGGAAAGAGATCATCCGAAAAACCAGGGGGTAACCCCCTGGACCCCAGGTTTGCGAATGCTCTCGGCTCTCGTTCCTCGATCCGATCACATTCGCTGACGGGCTTCGCCCGTGAATAAGGGCAGAGGTTTGTTGATCTCCTTCGTGTAGCCCGATGGGCACTTGTGATCTTTGCTTGTTACCAGTCTCCGTCTATTTCTCTTTTCGTCATTCAAATCTGTGATACCACTCCCGCATTATTTTTATTCCATACAGGTGAGGCTGTTGTAATTCAGTAGGATGGGCAAAGCGCGAAGCGTGCCCATCATTGGTCGATTAACCTCACCGATTATTCTGGCCGAAATAATGGCAGCCCGACATCCTCGTTCTGCATGGGCGGTTATCACCGCTCGTGATGGGCACGGTACTACTTTTGCCCATCCTGCCTGTCATTCAATCGTGGGCGGTGAAATAAGGGGTTCTATGGATAGTTTTTGGTGCGGTACATACCACGATACCGTGGATACAGCAGCAACCCATGGCTGAGGAGAAGAGGTGATCAAGTTCTCTTTTGAGGTTGTTTTGTGATGGAGGTCTTCAGGTAAAATCCGGAATCTCAGTGGCTCCGAGGCTGTATTCACAGTCTCAAGAAGCTTGTGCCAATGCCCGAGACGCCACCAGCTATGATGGCGGGCGCAGCCCGCGCCGAACGCGAAGGCATGTTGACCCGAGGAACGAGGGGCAAAGTGCCTTCGCATTAAGCTTTCGAGGTGGCTCACCTCGCCGCCGGAGGCATGCCCTTTCCCTTCCCTCGCCCTTACACGTTGAATTCGAATCGTTGCTCGCCTGCAATGTCTGTCGGCCCAGTGCCGGGGCACGTGTAGCTGCGTTCGGTGGCGGTTATGGTGCGGTGTGTGTCCATGGTGATGAGGCAGCTGGAGCGGGTGCCGTAGATCTCGCTTTCGATGAAGAGGGGGGAGAGGATGCGTTCCCATTCCAGGTTCATGCCGGTTTCGGGCAGGAGGGCGTCGTCGGGCTTGGTGCGATTTGCGAGAAGGGCAAAGAGGTGCGCATCGGATGGGTTTTCAAGGGTTTTTAGCTCTTTTTTGCCGGTCTCCACTTTGGGCCAGGGGGTGTTCAACAGGGCGTTGCTGACCCCATGGACTCCGGGCGAAAGCTCCGTAAGGGTGTCTGAGATATTGCTGTAGTGGTAGAGGCGGTCCACGGTTCCGAAGAGGAGGTTGAATCCGTTGTAGTTCTCCTTCTCTTGTCTCAAGGACTCGGCAAAGGTCGGGGCATCGTCGGTGCCTTCCAGAAACCGTGAGACGATCCAGCCGCGTGAGGCGGCATCGGCCTTGATGCGCGAGGGGTCTCTGTGGTTCGTGAGGGCGGCGATGCGTCCGTTCTCCGTTATGCCCATCCAGGTGCCGCCCTCTTTGAGGTCGGTTCCGTGGAGGGTGGCAGGGCTTCTCCGGTGCCATGCCATGGGTTGGGTTTCGCGGTTGTAGAACTCATCGCGGTTTGAGGCGATGATAAGCGGATAGGATGGGTGACTCATGAAGGAAACAAGGATCAGGCACATGACGTATGTTGTCTTTTGTTATCGGTTCTGTTAAAGCTTGATGCGTTGAAACAAGCGGTGATAGCGCCGTCTATATACTACATGAAATAGAACAAGCTTTTAATCATAGCAGAAAAGTTCAAAGAGTCATGGCCTAAATATATTAACGGGAGGATCCCATGAAAAATGTAGTCATTGTCAGTGGTTCACGTACCGCCATCGGTACCTTCGGGGCTGGCCTTAAAAGTGTCAGTGTTGCCGATCTTGGTGCTGTGGTCATGAAAGAGACCTTTAAAAAAGCCGGTCTTCGTCCTGCCTTGAGCGATGAGATGAGGGCCATCTGTCCTGACACCCTGAAAGACCAGGGGCTCACGGAGTTGGAAGCCAAGGGCTGCGACTGGGATGAGAGCGCCACTCCCGTGGTTGTCGATGAAGTGATCATGGGCAACGTCCTCCAGGCGGGCCAGGGGCAGAACCCCGCACGCCAGGCCATGATTCGGGCAGGGTTTTCCAAGGAAACACCGGCATTTTCCCTCAACAAGGTATGCGGTTCAGGCCTGAAGGCCATTGCGCTCGGTGCTCAGTCCATCATGTGTGGGGATGCCGACGTGGTGCTGGCAGGCGGCATGGAGTCCATGAGCAACGCGCCCATGGCCCTTCCCAAGGCACGCTGGGGGCACCGCATGGAGCTTACCGGTGTCGGTGAAGTGACCGACCTTGTTGTGTACGACGGCCTTTACGAGATCTTCTACGGGTACCATATGGGGATCACCGCAGAGAACATCGTTGCCAAATATGGCATCACCCGGGAAGAGCAGGATGAGCTGGCCCTTCTCTCCCACCAGCGTGCCATGGAAGGCATCAACAGCGGTGTGTTCGCGAGTGAGATTGCCGATGTGGTTATGAAATCCCGCAGGGGGGACACCATTTTTAACGTGGACGAGCGTCCCATGGAAACCTCCATTGAAAAACTCGCCAAGATGCGCCCCGCGTTCAAGAAAGACGGCACGGTGACCGCAGGCAATGCCTCCGGTATCAACGACGGTGCTGCCACTGTTCTTATGATGAGCGAGGAGAAGGCCAAGGAGTTGGGCCTCACCCCCATCGTCAAGATCAAGGGGTTCTCCTCCGGTGGTCTTGATCCCGCATACATGGGCCTTGGCCCTGTTCCCGCCGTGCGCAAGCTCATGGGGCGCCTCTCCATGGACGTGAATGACCTCGAGATGATCGAGCTCAACGAAGCCTTCGCATCACAGGCCATCGGCTGCATGAGGGAACTGAATATCCCCGTGGACAAGCCCAACCAGCTGGGCAGCGGCATCTCCCTCGGTCACCCCATCGGTGCCACCGGTGCCCGTCAGATGGTTACCGGCATGTATCAGATGCAGCGAAAGGGGCTCTCCACCGGCCTTATCTCCATGTGCATCGGCGGTGGCATGGGCATGGCCATGGTGATTGAATCATAACGGGGTGAGTCACCTCGAAAGCCGGTTCGCAAATGCTCCAAGCCTCGTACCTCGGGTTGGTTGCATTTGCTGACGGGCTTCCCCCGTGAAATGCCTCCGGCGGCCCTGCCGGGGGCCAAACTTTTGCCAATTTTATGATCTGGGTTTGATAAACAGGTCTTTAAAATGCCCCCTGAAACCCCTCGACTCAAAGGCGGATGTGATTTGCCCGAGGGACGAGGGGCAAAACGCATCCCTACCCGCTTTCAAGGTGGCACACCTTGCCGCCGGAGGCATGCAGGGGATTTATGAATGGCTCTTGCGTGCCCACAAGCCTGACAATCCAGCCGGATGCCCGTTCAGGGGCCTTTTTTGCTTTACTTGATGGTGCGTTGTTGCTAAATGTAAATCACTCGATTTAAGGGATAATCGATTGATTTCGCGCTATGCAGCTCAAACCAAGGAGGCTTTTGCTACGATGGATAAGGCACAGAAGGTTGGTATCATGATCTTTTCAGGTGTTCCCGCTATTATGGGCGGTGGCATCGTTTTTGCCCTTTTCGGTCACGCCGTACTTCCCGTTGTGATCTACGAAACGCTGCTTTTTGCCGGCGTATTTAATATCATTCGAAAGTAGCCCCATTTTTGCCGGGGGGCGGAGGCCTGGATTCGCCTTCTCCGCCCTTTTCCGGCCCCTTCATCCCCGACAGGCCTCCGCGGCTTTCATTCCGGGGAGGTGGATCTCTCGATTATGCTGGACAAGACACCCCGCGACCTGATTCTCTGGTTTTTCCTGATACTGTTTATTATCTCTTTGTTTCTTCTGGGTAAGCTCCTCTGGCCCTTTATCTCCGTGATTGTCATGGGGTCTGTGGTGAGCGGTGTCTTTTATCCTGTCTACCGGATGTTGATAAAAAAGATCCCGTCCCGGTACGCGTCATTTCTTACCTGTTGCTTGATTTTTGTGGTTCTCTTCGTCCCCATTGTTTTGTTTGTGGGGGTTCTGGCCAATGAGATTCATAACTTCTACGTAAGTGCAATCAGTGCAGATGTTGTGGATTCGGTGAAGCAGTTTTTTGTCTCCCGAAATATCCTGGGGCGTATCAACACGATCCTTGCCAACTTTGATCTTCACCTCACCTTTGACGAGGTGATGCAGCCCATTGCCGACATGGGCAAGTCCGTGGGGCTGAAGCTTCTTAACCAGGCCAATGCCATTGCCTCACATCTCCTGAAGTTCGTGGTTCATTTTTTTCTGATGCTGATCATCATCTACTACCTGCTGATAGACGGGAACCGGCTTCTTCGGTACATCGTTGACCTCTCCCCCTTGCCCGATGATCAGGACATCAAGCTGATGAACAAGTTCAAGGACATGGCCGGGGCCGTTCTGGTGGTCAACGGCATCAGCGGGATGATTCAAGGGGTGGTTGGAGGGCTTGTTTTCACCTTTTTCGGATTTCGGTCTCCGGTCCTTTGGGGAGTGGCGATGGCCTTTTTCGCTTTTCTGCCCATTGTGGGCATCGGCATTATCTTTATGCCTGCGGCCATCTGGCTTTTTTTTGAGGGGCGAATGGGGGCGGGGATTGCCGTGATGGTGATCTATGTGATTCTCTCCGGCGGCGTGGAATATCTCTTTAAACCGGCGGTGGTGGGCAAGCGTATCAAGATGCATACCCTGCTGGTTTTTTTGGGGATTGTTGGCGGTCTTCAGCTTTTCGGTATTCTCGGGATCATATATGGCCCCCTTGTGATCACGTTTTTTTTGACCTTATCGGATATATATAATAAGAGTTACAAAAGCCTTGTGGAACCCGAAGGACGAAAGCGGATCCACTTCGATGAGGTCTCAGGAGAAATCCATGACGAGTAGCCATCCTTTAGCGGTGGCTTCTTCCTGTGAAGCCTATGGGAACAGGCTCTCTAAATCCTCGACGACAGTTTGAATGCAGCGCTTGCGAGGCCGTCATGATTATCCGGTTTTTCGGGTACAGGTGCCATTGCGACTTTGGACATGCACGTTAGCAGATGAAGGTAGTGAACTCTATGACTCAACTGGAAAGCTCTCCACATATCAGCCTCGAGACCGAGATGAAAAAATCGTATCTCGAGTATGCCATGAGCGTCATAATCGGCCGGGCCCTGCCCGATGTCCGGGATGGCCTCAAACCGGTTCACCGCAGGTCTCTTTTTGCCATGCGGGAGTTGAAGAACGATTGGAACAAGCCTTACAAGAAGTCCGCGCGTATCGTCGGTGATGTCATCGGTAAGTATCACCCCCACGGGGATACTGCCGTGTACGACACCATCGTACGAATGGCTCAGGACTTCTCTCTTCGATACACCCTGGTGGACGGCCAGGGCAACTTCGGCAGCATCGACGGCGACTCCGCCGCCGCCATGCGTTACACGGAAGTTCGCATGCGGCGCATCGCCCATGAGCTTCTGGCGGATCTCGACAAAGAGACCGTGGACTGGGTTGCCAACTACGACGAATCTCTTCATGAGCCGTCAGTACTCCCCGCCAAATTTCCCAACCTTCTGGTAAACGGCTCCTCGGGCATTGCCGTGGGCATGACCACCAACATCCCTCCCCACAACCTGGGTGAGGTGATCGACGGTGTGTGCGCCCTCATCGACAATCCTGAGCTCACCAGCGAAGACCTTATGGAGTACATTCCCGGCCCTGATTTCCCCACCCAGGGGATTATCTACGGCCGAAAGGGAATCCGTGAAGCGTACACCGGCGGAAAGGGGATCATCAAGGTCCGCGCCAAGGTGGAGATCGAAAAGGACAAGAAGGACAACAGCGAGACCATCGTTGTTACCGAACTTCCGTATCAGGTCAACAAAGCGCGTCTTGTCGAGAAGATCGCCGAACTGGTGAAAGCCAAGGTGATTGAGGGCATCCGATATGTCCGTGACGAGTCCGATCGAAAGGGCATGCGCATCGCCCTGGGCGTGAAGCGGGACCACATGGGCGAGGTGGTGATCAACCAGCTCTTCAAGCACACCCAGATGCAGAGCAGCTTCGGTATCATCATGCTGGCCGTTGTGAACAACCGGCCCGAGCTTCTCACCCTGCGGGAACTCCTGGATCACTTTATCCTTCACCGCAAGGAAGTGGTGGTTCGTCGGACCATGTACGATCTGCGGAAAGCCGAAGCCAGGGCCCATATCCTGGAAGGCCTTAAGATTGCCCTGGACAACCTCGATGAGGTGGTGGCCCTGATCCGGAAGTCAAAGAACCCGGTTGAAGCCAAGGATGGGCTCAAGGCTCGCTTCGGTCTCTCTGATATTCAGGCCCAGGCGATTCTCGACATGCGTCTCCAGCGTCTCACCGGCCTGGAACAAGAGAAGATTATCGAAGAGTACGAAGGGGTCATGAAGGACATCGCCTGGTTCAAGGAGATCCTTGGGAGCCAGCGCATTGTTTTGAACATCATCAAGGACGAACTCACCACCATCCGTGAAGAGTTTGTGGATGTGCGCCGCACCCAGATTGTTGAGGCCACCGGTGATATCTCCATTGAAGACCTCATCGAAGAAGAGGACATGGTGGTGACCGTTTCCACCCGGGGCTACATCAAGCGGACGCCCATCAGCGTCTATGAGAGCCAGGGCCGGGGCGGGAAAGGCCGTATGGCCATGTCCACAAGGGACGACGATTTTGTGGAGAAGCTCTTTGTGGCCTCCACCCACCATATGTTCCTCTTTTTCACCAACCTCGGACGGGTCTACTGGAGCAAGGTTTACGAACTGCCCCAGGCGAGCCGGACGAGCAAGGGCCGTGCCATCGTCAACTTCCTCAACTTTGCGGAAGGGGAAAAACTCACCACGGTCCTGGCCGTTCCTGAGTTCAAAGAGGATCACTTCGTGGTCGTGGCCACTCGAAACGGCACGGTGAAGAAGACCGACCTCATGGCTTACAGCCGACCCCGTCAGGGAGGCATCATCGCCGTGGGCCTTGCCGATGGGGATGAGCTTGTCTCTGCCCGTCTTTCCGACGGCAACATGGATGTCCTCATGGCCACCCGAGAGGGCAAGGCCGTTCGTTTTAAGGAAACCGATGTCCGTGGCTCCGGGCGAAGCGCCAAAGGCGTTCGAGGCGTTCGCCTTTCCGAGACGGACTCCCTGGTAAGCATGGAAGTGCTCAATGCCGGCGAGAAGGTGTTGATGGTAACCGAAAACGGTTACGGCAAGCGGACACCGGTGGAGGAGTATCCTCTGCGTGGCCGTGGTGGCAAGGGTGTTATTTCCATCAAGACCTCTGAGCGAAACGGCAATGTGGCTTCCCTTCTTCTCGTTGATGACGAGGACGACGTCATGATGATGACCAACAGCGGCAAACTGATCCGAATCCGGGTTCAGGATGTGTCGGTGGTGGGGCGAAACACACAAGGCGTCAAGCTCTTCGGTCTGGACGAGAAGGAGCATGTGGCCGGTGCGGTCCGCCTGCCGTGGCAGGAGGACGCCGAGGAAGAGGATGCGGCCCTGGAAGGGGCAGGGGGTGACGCCCCCGAAACGGAGCCCGGTGATGGGGCAGCCGTTGACGCGACTCCCTCAGACGACGGGGGTCCCGAAGCAGACCCCGGGGAGACGCCCGAGGCGACAGACGATGAATAAACCATAATGAAAATGGCGGGGCTTGCCCCGCCATTTTTCGTTTACGACCATTTTTTCTTTGGATTCCCTGTGGGCTGTTCATAAACCATCATGGGCGCCGACGCTTCCCCCGTCGTTGTATGGGGGGCAGTGCCAGGACGTCACTGCCGGATCCTCCCTTCGGGAATCCACGGTCTGCAACGCAGTAACAAGAAAGCGATCGACGCAAAGCAAAGGACTTATGGAAAAAAAGACAATGAATATAGGTGTGATTGGCGGCGGCAGCTGGGGAACAGCCCTGGCGTATCTTCTGGCGGAAAATGGATTCGACCTCGACCTTTGGGTGTTTGAAGAGGAGGTCAGGGACCAGATTGCAACCGATCGCGAGAACAAGGTGTTCCTGCCCGGTGCAAAACTGCCCGAGCGGATTACCCCTACCTGTGATCTGAAGCAGGCTGTCAGCGGCAAAGACCTGGTACTCGTGGTGGTTCCCTCTCATCACATGCGTGTCATTGCAGGCTTGATGGCCCCTCATATGGACAAGGATACCATCGTGGTCACCGCCTCCAAGGGCATTGAAAACAAGACCCACCTGACCATGACAGGGGTCCTCGACGAGTGCCTTCCTCAGGTTCCGTCAGAACGGATTGCTGTTCTCTCGGGTCCCAGCTTTGCCAAAGAGGTGGCGGCAGGGGTTCCCACTGTGGTGGCGGTGGCCGCCAAGGACCTCGAGGTGGCCAAAAAGGTCCAGGAGACCTTTGCCTCGACGGTGTTCCGTGTCTATGTCAACTCCGACCCCATCGGGGTGGAGGTGGGCGGTGCCATGAAGAACGTCATCGCCATTGCCGCCGGCATGTGTGACGGCATGGATGCGGGCCTCAACCCCAGGGCCGCCCTTATCACCCGTGGCCTTACCGAGATGACGCGTCTGGGCGTAAGGATGGGCGCAGAGCCCCTCACGTTCTCAGGGTTGGCTGGGGTGGGCGATCTGATCCTCACCTGTACCGGCAGCTTAAGCCGGAACCATACCGTGGGTATGAAGATTGCCCAGGGCAAGACCCTCGATGAGATCCTCGACGAAATGCGCATGGTGGCCGAAGGGGTGAAAACCACCCGCTCGGTCTACAACCTCTCCCACAAGCTGGGGGTGGAGCTGCCCATCTGCAACGAGGTCTACCATATTCTCTTTGACGGCCGCGATCCGGCCGAATCCATCAACCGCCTCATGACCCGAGACCTGAAGCACGAGATGGAACTGTAGGGCAAGAAGAGCAAACATGCCTCCGGCGGCCAGGGGCTGAGCCCCTGGACCCCAGGTTCGCGAATGCTCCCGACCTTCGTTCCTCAGGTCGATCGCATTCGCTGACGGGCTTCGCCCGTGGGCAATGGTTGAGGTGGAGTAACATCCAGACCGAAAAAACCTGTGAGAACACTCAGGCCCCACTTTATGGGTGAGGTTTTCCTCGGGAAACCCTCACCCATCACCTGTTTGTCAAACACATCCCAGAAAATCGGGTAAACGTTTGGCCCCCGGCAGAGCCCCCGGAGGTAATGCCGATTTTTTTTGTAGCTGGAATGGTCATGTCGTTTGCGTAGTCTTGGTCATTGATCACGGGCGCAGCCCGTCAGCAAATGTGAACACCCCGAGGTACGAGGGGTGGTGAGCATTTGCGAACCTGGAGGCTTCGGATGGTGACGGAAGGGAAGGATGATCGGCAGGGGCATCGGCGCAGGCTCAGGGAGCGGTTTCTCGCCGGGGGACTGGAGGGCTTTCACGACTACGAGGTGGTGGAGCTGTTGCTGACGCTGTCCACGCCCCGGAAGGATTGCAAGGGGCCTGCCAAGGCGGCCCTTGAGCGGTTCGGCTCCCTTCAGGCGGTGTTTGAGGCCGAGGACCGGGAGTTGAAGGCAGTTGCCGGAATCGGCCCATCGAATCTTCTAACCTTGCGATTGATTAAAGAGGTGGCGGCACGGTACCTTGAGGAGCGGATGGTGAGTCAGCCCCGGATCCTGAACTCCCGGGAGCTGCTTGATTTTTTGAACCTGAAGATCGGGCACAAGAGGCGTGAGTGCTTCTTTGCTGTCTATCTGAACGCCAAGAATTGTGTGGTGGCATCCGAGGTGCTTTTTGAAGGGAGCCTCACCTCCAGCGCCGTTTACCCTCGGGAGGTGGTGAGCGCCGCCCTTGCCCACAAGGCGGCGGCGGTGATTTTCGCCCACAACCACCCTTCGGGTGAGCCGGAACCCTCCGGGGAAGACGTCCGCGTGACGAAAAAACTGGTGAACGCGTTGCGGGTCATGGGTATCACGGTCCATGAACATCTCGTTATCGGGTCTGCCGGGCATTACAGTTTTGCAGAAAACGGCTATATCGACCGCTTTGTCCGAGAGGCAGAGGCGGCGATCTCCGAGCCTTGAGGAGTCCATTGTTGTGACAGATGAACCAACCAAGCCGGTATGTTACGGCGTGTTAGAAAACGTGTTCCCCCTGGGGGACGACGGCCTGCGCCATTCGCCGGAGTGCTGCATGGCATGCCCCCATAAAACCCCCTGCCTGAGGGCTGCCCTTACCACCGATCCCAAAGCGGACGATGTGAAGGAGGAGAAAGTGGACCGGGCTTATGCCTCGGGGAACCTCTCTTTTTTATCCCGATGGTCAAAGAAAAAATCACTGGCCGGCAAAAAGCGGCGCTCGTAGCGTTTTTTCAAACAAAAATGAGCCTCCGGCGGCAAGGTGTGCCACCTTGAAAGCAGGTTGCGGATGCGCTTTGCCCCTCGTTCCTCGGGTCAAATCATATCCGCCGTTAGTGTGGAGAAAATTCATTGGCACTTTGTAACTATTCAGCCTGCCCCTGCGGGTCGTTTTTTGAGATGAGCCCCGAAAACGTTCCGGTTGTCGTTCCATTTTTCTTGGGGGCCCAGGGAAAAGGGAGCTACAGGCTCGTTAAGCCCAGGCTATATGGCTTGCCAACATCGGCGAGGCAATCGAAGCTGCGCTTAAGACCTGTTTGTCAAACTTTTCAAAAGTTTGGCCCCCGGCAGGGCCGCCGGAGGCTTTTTTTGAATGTAAGTTGAATCGATACTTTTTCGCCTGGGACAGGCGAGCATATACCCCAACATTTTTAAGGAACCGTAGAGATGAAGACAATCAAGGAACTGGATATTACTGGAAAGCGGGTCTTTATCCGTGTGGACTTCAACGTACCCATGGATGCCACGCAGCGCATTACCGACGATATTCGTGTGCGTACCTCCCTTCCGACCATCGAGTATGCTGTGGCGCAGGGTGCCAAGGTGATTCTTGCATCGCACCTGGGGCGCCCCAAGGGAAAGCGTGTCCCTGAGATGAGCCTTGCCCCGGTGGCAAAGCACCTGGAAGGGCTTCTCGGTCGCAAGGTGGCCATGGCGCCTGATTGTGTCGGTGAAGGCGCGGAGGCTATGGTGGCAGAGATGAACGAGGGGGACGTGCTTTTGCTGGAGAACCTTCGCTATCACGATGAGGAGCAGGCCAACGACGCTGACTTTGCCGGGAAGCTGGCCACTCTTTGCGATGTCTACATCAACAACGCCTTTGCTGTGTCTCACCGGGTTCATGCTTCGGTGGCAGCCATCACCGAAAAGGTGGCGCAGAAGGGGGCCGGCCTTCTCCTGGAAAAGGAGATCGCCTTTTACAACAAAGCCATGGGGGAGCCTGTTCGTCCTCTGGTTGCGATTATCGGGGGAGCAAAAATCTCCAGCAAGCTGGGGGCTCTCACCAACATGCTGAGTGTCGTGGACAAGGTGATCATCGGTGGAGCCATGGCCAACACCTTCTTAAAGGCCCAGGGTCTCTCTGTTGGGAACTCCCTGGTGGAGGACGACATGCTGGAGAGTGCGCTTTCTGTTATCACCACCTGTCGGGAGAAGGGCATTCCCCTCTACCTTCCCGTTGACGGGGTGGTTGCTGGCGAGTTCAGTGCGGATGCCGACTCCGAGGTGGTCTCCGTGGATGCCATTGCTGGTGATGTCATGATGCTCGATATCGGCCCTGAAACCGGTGCAACCTATGCCAAGGTGGTTCAAGAGGCGAAGACCATTGTCTGGAATGGGCCCATGGGGGCTTTCGAGATGGCGCCCTTCAGCCATGGTACCTTGGATCTGGTGGCCGCTGTAGCCGAGGCCGACGCGTTGACCGTCGTGGGGGGAGGCGATACGGACGTGGCCCTTCATATGGCAGGTGCCGAAGATAAAGTCTCCTACGTCTCCACGGGTGGTGGTGCTTTTCTCACCCTTATGGAGGGCAAGCCCCTTGCCGGCGTCACCTACCTTGACGCGTGATATGCTGGGGTGGTGCACGGCATTTAGGATGCACCTGTCGCTGAAAAACATCAATTTTAAACGATAATGCGACCAAATAAACGGTCCTGCTACTTTGTATATGAAGTCAGGGCCGTTTTTATTTGTTGATGAAGGTCTTAAAACACACTGAAATAGCAGTCTATCTCTTCGATTTCGTGCGCTATCCTGTTGACCCTTTCCAGGAATCGTGGTACAAGATGTTGTGATATGCCCAGCCATGACCCGCTAAAACTTCGGATCACAGGACTTGCACCGGCACTGGAGGGTATGACAGCTTTTCAGCACCTGCGGGGGACTTCCTTACACAGTAAGATATCAGCGATTTATCGCTTGCCTCGAAATGCTGATACCACTGCAGCCTCTCCTTTCGCGCCCGGTGATCTGCCTTTGATCGCGTTGGGCGTTTTTTATATCCAGACGACATTTGAATGTGGATCAACACGTGAACGACGCTGACCCTTTCCATGAGATGGGGAGCGATATACCTTTGACGGGGGGTTCTTTTGGGATATTGGGGTTACAGGGAAGAGCTCAGCCGCGCCCATAAACTGAGGCGCATCTACTATGAAGTCCTGCGGGATGATCTCGATGAGTTCGTGCTTCAGTACGGCCTGGTCGAGTCGTATGATAATTTTAAAAAAAATAACATGGATTACCCCTTCGTTGAGCGGCGTGAGCTGAAACCGAGGGCTCGTATTCCTGGTACGGAGTATGAGGAGCACAACGCCTTTCTCATTATTTTTGTTGAGGACACCATCCCCGCCCCCTGCAAGAAGTATATCCGGTTTTTCGATGTCAACAAGACGGTGAAAAGCAACCTGATTGCCTCCGGCATCCTCGACCTTTCCGATGAATTTGACCGTGGCTGGAAGTATCTGGACTCCATTGAGTTCAGTGACTTTATACGAAAGTTGCTTCCCGTGGACTACGCCCTGCTCATTCAGAGGGATCCGGTATCACGTGCCACGGACCGCTACGCTCTCTCCCATTACCATGTGCGGATCGATTGGCCCATTGCCGAGGCCGCCGAAGAGATGGGCAAGGACCTGCGGTACATTATCAAGGATCTTTATGAGCGCGGCGACAAGTGTGCCGAGGATATTCAGAAGAAGTTCTTCGAGATGCACGGCCTGCCCATCATGGCCGGCGGGCGACGTACGGCGGCCAGTGTGGCTGCGCAGTATCTGAAGCGTCTCAACTCCATCTCCACGGTTTACGTTTCCAGCAGTGAGTCGCGCTGTGTGCTCAGGTTCTCCGAACGAGGTTTCTCCAGGTACGCCCTGGTCCGATTGCCCCTGGCGGAGATGCTGGAGGTGGCCGAGGAGAACTCCATGAACCTTGAGACCTTCACCAACAATTACGTCATCGATTACGAAGAGAAGGATGGCGTCTGCATTTTACGCGTGGATTACGATCACACGCCTCCAGCCAGGCCGCCCCAGGACGGAAAGATTCGGGCCATCAAGGCGGAAACGGCCTGGTCCACCATCTGCAATCAGCTCATCATGCCCAGGCCTGGTGTGTGGAAGTACCCCCTCCTGAGTGTCAACATGGTCTATACCTGATGGCCGTGACACTCTTTTAAAACAACAAACGCCCCGCTGAACTGTTCAGCGGGGCGTTTTTTTTATGCGTGGACATGGTCCCGGTCGGTTTTTACGCCAGCGGTCAGTGGCTTTCGCCTGAAATGAGCCGCCGGTTGCAAAGCCGGGCCATTTTCTACTCGCCGAGTTGACGCATCATGGCAATCTCATCACAGTCGGGGAATTTGACGCAGGTAATGCAGTCGCTCCAGATTTTTAACGGAAGCTCCGCCCGGTCGATGAGGTCAAACCCCATTTTTTTGAAGAAGCCGGGCTGGTAGGTGAGGGTGAAGAGTTTTTTGATGCCAAAGTCCACCGCTTCATCCAGGGCGCTCTGGGCCAGCATTTTTCCGATCCCCTTGCCTGTGTGGTCGGGGTGTATGGCAAGGGAGCGTACTTCGGCAAGGTCCTCCCAGCAGAATTGAAGTGCCCCGCATCCGATGATGCCCGATTCCGGGTGCTCATACACGAAAAAATCCCGCACATGGTCGTAGAGTTCACTCAAGGGTCGGGAGAGGAGTTCGCCCCGGTTTCCATATTCTGACAGAAGGGCGTGAATTTGCTTGATGTCCTGGATGGTGGCTTTTCGTATCATGGTTTTTGTATCGCTTATTCACATGGTTGTTAAAGGAGATGGTACGGCAAAGCGGTCATTTGCCCTAACCCGGATATTTCATGAGAAAACAGTCAGGCCGAAATAAAAGCAACCCATGACTGATAGTTACTGTGAATTATAAAGATATTTCAAAAATACATAATGCAATACACAGTTTCCTGCTCGCTATTCTCACCCTTCGGGCGAGCCGAGTGCACCCATCTTCTGCGTTATCAGAGCATTGAGGTAAATAACTACATCTGCAGCTCTGATGCCTTGAATATGGGTGCACTCAACTCGTGAAATATCCGGGCTAAGGCGGCGCTTGGTCGTGTGGGGAGGCACTGGTGGCATCGAAAAGAGTCGACGGCACCCTGCTTGATCCTATCCTGTTGGGTTGAGCGGCGAGGGCCCGAGGCTGTCGCGCCGTGATCCCGATGGTGCGATGGAGCCGTTACGACCGGAGACCCGCAAAGGGCTATGATGCGTCAACTGGCTGAATGTATAACTGAAAGGGTTGTTAAAGGCAATACAAAACCGGAAAGTTCGTTTTTTGGGACCATCTCAGGGTGAGGTGGTCCGATGGTTTGTGTGGGTGGTATTTTAAGTATTTGAAATAATAAATAAAACCTTGGTGTGGTTGGTGTGGCACTATCATTGCATTGTGTCCAGCCTGTGGCTCTTCAGGGGCTCTTTGAGCAAGTTCGGGGGCCACAACTCCTTCATATGAAGACGCTTTGTCTGTATCGCTGTGTGTTGGCAGCGGTACCCATTCCACTTGCGGTGCGAAGTCTATGACCTATGGCGATGCAGGTGGGAGGTGATAATTATTCGAATTGATACACAAGGCCCCTTAACTTGACGCCAGGGGCCGGGGCATGCACGGTGAACCGTCAGCCCAGGGAGGCGATCCCCTATGGGATACCAACTTTTTACAGGATGCAACATACCCGCGAGGCTGATCGGCTATCGCCATGCCACTGTGGCTGTTTTAAAAGCATTTGAGGTGGATATCTGCCATGAAAGCATGTTCAATTGCTGCGGCTACCCCATGCGAAACACCGACCCGGAGTTGTTTCTGCTTTCATCGGCAAGGAACCTGGCCCTGGCGGAGAAAAAAGGGCGGGATATCCTGGTGATGTGCAAATGCTGTTTCGGCAGCTTTAAACGCGCCCAGAATGCATTGAATCAGGACCTTCAGCTTCGAGATGAGGTGAATGCCATCCTGAAACGTGAGGGGCTGGTCTACCGGGGCGTGGGGCGTGTGACCCATATCCTCTCATTTTTCCGGCACAACGTGGGGCTTACGGCCATTCGTCAGCGGGTGGTGCGGCCGTTATCCGGTGTCCGGGTCGGCGCGCAGTATGGCTGTCATATGCTGCGCCCAAGCAACATCAATGAATTCAATGAGGCCGGTGTTCCGGAGTTTTTCGACCTGCTTCTTTCGGCCATTGGTATGGAGAGTCTTGATTACAAGAAGAAATTCGATTGCTGCGGTGCGCCATTAAATGGAATCAATTCCGACTTGTCCGAAAAGATGACGATTCAGAAGCTTGAGGCGATTCGTGAAATGGGGGGCTCCCTGGTGGCCACGGGCTGTCCTCACTGCCACCTTCAGTTTAGCGGTGTGGCGGGGAAGGGTGAGAACCTGCCTTTGCCGGTTGTCTACCCCCAGCTTTTGGGGCTTGCCATGGGGCTGGCACCGGAGAGTCTTGGAATCAGTGATGGTGAGGCCGAGATGCTGGCTCTGGCCTTTGAAGGGGAACCACTCCGCCATAGCATGTAGTATGGCATCGGAAAGGGGCCAGTTTTATTGCCTCCGTACCGGTAGAGGGAGGGATGTGCCTTCTTGCGGAACTCCCTTGTGTCACTGCTAAAAAATCGTCAATGTTTCTTGAAATAACCTGTCTCATATGCCATAAATTCCAATGGGTTCAATTTCTTTGGGGGGCCCTTTGTCTTATTTGTTGAGAAATTGGTGATTATGTGATGCGTGCCTGGTAATCAATGTTTAGGGTTCAGCACTTCTGCATGGTGTCTTGAAGCCAGCCGTTTGTAAGAGAGACGCATAGGGGAAGACGTGTTCTCCGGGCCGGACTTGATGTGTGACATGAGATGTTTTGTGCGATGTGTGAGGGCCCGAAAAGAGTTGATACACCTGCCTGGTGCATTGAAGGCATGGCATTCATTGGCATTGATCTTTTCTTGAGCCGAACGGGTATGAGCCTCAGCTTGCAGAAATAATACAGCTTCAACCAGAGCAAGTTGTGGGATGCGTGTCTGTTTGTGCTTGTTTCTAAAATGGCCGAAATGATCATCACGGCCATTCCTACACCAGTGGCGGCATGAAACTAAATCCCATAACACTCACATTTTCCGGTGCGGATGAAGAACTGGAAGAGGCGTATCTGAACAGAGATTTTGAGAAGTATATCTGGCAGATTCGTATCGTCCTGGTTCTTGCGGCCATCTTCTATATCCTTTTCGGGTTTTTGGATGTCCTGCAGGTCCCTGAGTATCTCTCCACATTCCTCATGATCCGGTTCGGCTTTTTTCTGCCGGTGGTGATGCTGGTTCTCTGCCTCTCCTTTACCCGTGTCTTTGTCCGTATCATGCAGCCGCTTTTTGTGGCGGTCCTCATGGCAGGTGGTGGCGGAATCATCATGATGCTGTGCCTTGCGCCTTCCCCTGCCGGGTATACCTATTTTGCCGGGTTGATACTGGTCTTGATGTTCGGGTACAGCTTCGGGCGGGTCAAGTTTCTCTGGGCCAGCCTGTCCGGCTGGTTCCTGGTGGGCCTTTACACGGTGGCCGCCCTTTATTTTTCCGAGACTCCCCTTTCCATCATCATCAACAACAACTTCTTCTTTATCTCCACCAACCTTGTGGGGATGGCTTCCTGTTACATGTTCGAATACTACAACCGGAAGAATTTTATCATCTCCTGCCAGCTTGAGAATGAACGCTGGAAGGCGCGGCAGGCGAATCTGGAGCTGGAGCACCGGGTGCAGGAACGAACCGCTCAGCTGGCCACCATCAATAAAAACCTGCGTGCCGAGATCGAAGAGAGAAAAAAGGTGGCCCGGGAGCTGCGGGAAATTCACGGTGAGCTTGAGCTCAGGGTGGATGCCAGAACCCGTGAGCTGGTCCGCATCAATGACGAGCTTTCCCAAGCCAAAGAGGCGGCGGATCAGTCGGCCAGGGTAAAGACAGAGTTCCTTGCCAACATGAGTCATGAAATCCGGACTCCCATGAATGCCATCATCGGCATGAGTGACCTGGCCCTGAATGAAGAGATCACAAGGGATCAGCGCCGTGAGTATCTGGACATCATCCGTACGTCGGCCCGATCTCTTCTCGGGATTATCAACGACATTCTCGACCTGTCCAAAATAGAAGCAGGCAAGCTGGACCTGGAGGAGACCCCGTTTGATATCGGAAGCCTGGTGGAAAATATCTCCAGCATGTTTCTGGACCAGATCAACGAAAAGGGGCTGGAGTTCATTATCGACATCGGTGACGGAATGCCCGATCGTCTGGTGGGTGACCCCTTACGCCTTCAGCAGGTTCTGGTGAACCTTACCAGCAATGCCGTGAAATTTACGGAGGAGGGTGAGATCACGCTGCGGATGGGTATGGTGGACGAGACCGACAGTCAGGTGACCCTTAAGTTTCAGGTCGTGGACACGGGGATTGGCCTGGACTCCGAGATCAGCAGCAGTCTCTTCGATGCCTTTGCTCAGGCCGATGGCTCCACCACCCGGAAATATGGGGGGACCGGCCTTGGCCTCACCATCTGCAAGCGCATTGTCCAGATGATGGGGGGCACCATTGAGGTGTCGAGCAGTCCGGGGGAGGGGAGCACCTTTACATTTACGGCGCCCATGGCCAAGGACACCACGATTCCCTTGCGTTTTTCCTATGATACCCCGACCCACCTTCAGGATGTGCGGGTTCTGGTGGCCGAAGGCAATGCCACCTTGATGGACGTGCTGGATCGCATGCTCGGTTCGTTCGGATTTGGCGTCTCCTGTTGTGAAAATGGCATGGATGCCCTCTCTGTCCTGGCGGGCAAGCATCAATTTGACCTTCTTATCGTGGACATGAACCTTCCCGACATGGATGGGGTGGAATTGGCGAGAAAGGTGACGATTCAAGGGGCGAGCAGGCGTCCCCATGTCATTCTTCTGGATGCCTTCAGTGCCGGTGTTAACCTGTACGACAAAGATCGCTTCGGCATCGACCGAGTGGTGACCAAGCCGTTGCGGCCCTCCACCCTTTTTGATGCGATCATGGAGACCTTTGGTGAGGAGGTCATCTCCCAGAATATCGCCATGCAGGAGTCTGTGGAGTATGCAGGCACCTATGGCGCTGTTGAAGGGGCCACCGTTCTTCTGGTGGAGGACAACCGGATTAACCAGATGGTGGCAACGGAGATTCTCACCTTTTCCGGCATCCGCGTGGAGATCGCCGAAAATGGCCTTCAGGCCATCGAACGGATCAAGGAGAGGGCCTACGACGCTGTTCTCATGGACATGCAGATGCCCCAACTTGACGGTATGGAAGCCACGCGGATTATTCGAAATGAGCTGAAGTACACAAAGGTGCCCATCATAGCGATGACCGCCCATGCCATGGAAGGGGATCGCGAAGCGTGCCTGGAAGCGGGCATGGACGATTATATCCCCAAGCCCATCGACCGGGCACAGCTGATGGAGGTGCTCTCCCGATACCTGCATAACAGTGGGCCCGAAGCAGGCCCAGCGTCTTCTCCGGAACCAATGCGTAAGGCCCCTGAGATCTTGCCGGCTTTGAATATCCATGAGGGGGTCGAGCGTATCGGTGGGAGCCACGAGATCTACCGATCCATAGTGAAGAAATTTGTGGACCTTTATACCGATCGCCTGGTGGAGATTCGTGCCATGGTGAATACCGGGGATTATACGCGGGCGGCCCATGAGGTCCATGCCATCAAGGGTGCCTCTTCCAATATTTCGGCTAATCTTCTCTTTGCCACGGCCAAAGAGCTTGAATCGGTTTTGAAGACAGGTCAGGAGGCCGAGGCCCTTGAGGGAGTGGAGGCCCTGGAAGAGGCCTTTGTCGATGTTCGCAAGGCGGTCTCCGGGCTTTGAGGTGCAGGGGTGGTCGCTGATTCCGGCGGGCCTCCGTTTTGTTGCAGTGCAACCAGAGCCTATGCACCGGTGGCATGTATTGCAGGGCACCGCACTGTCGGCGAATGCGGCCGTGGGGTGTCCGGGGCAACGACACCGGCTGTGCATTTGCAATCTGCTTTTGAGACGAAATCACGCCGTACTGTTTGAAAAAAGGGAAGAAAATCCTGTTGCCACTGTGGTGATGTGGTATACTTATGACCATAAAGGCAGGTGTGCGACTGGACAGAAACCTCCCCATCAAGATGGGTTTGAGTCCTCCTTTATTCCACGTAATTTGAGACACTCTTCGTCTGACTCTGTTTTTCCGATATTCCCCCTATCATGACCCCATGGATCTGTTTCCTTTTGTTTGATGCGTTCTATTCGTGATGTCGCACCCAATGCGACCCCACATGCGCGCCGAAATCGGCGGGGACCCTTACGCCCTCTCGGGATAAGGTGAGGCAACCTGTTGATGCGAGATCTGAAAAATCCCTGCATTCGGCCACAAGCATGGTGCAAGCCTGAGCTGAACACGCCCTGAAACGCACAGACCCGGCCCGCCACGGTGGCGGGTGAAGATGATCCACACTGATGGAGACCTCCCACGCTGTCCGGTATGCCTGCCTTTTATTCATGTTAGCCCGGTGGTTGATTGCAAGGATGACGAGGTGCGCTGCCCCTTAATGCATAAGCAGTCTCCATTGCTGATAATGTACATATCACGCTGCCGGGTTAATAAGACTATCTCAAGGTAAGGACTGTGGTTCACAGTCCACCCATGCCGTTAGCCGCGAAAAGCGCTGGAGGAGACTCCAGATTTTTTTTTAGAAATGAAGGCGCTTTCGCTGTCTGCCGAGGAACAAGGAGGTGCTGTATGAGCGTCTTTATGGATGAAAGGCACAACAAACGTATGCATATTCCCGGCACGATTCAGTACTCACGCGCTCCGGCGGGTGATTACTTTGATGCCGACCTGCTCGACTGCACGGACAGGGGGCTCTGCTTTCAAAGCAAGTGCCCCTATCTTCCTGAAACGCCCCTGGTCATTCGCTCCAAGAACCGGAAGGATCCCTACCGGCAACAAGCCAAAGTTGTGTGGAGTCGGCCCATGAGTCGGTCCACCAGGGAAAATCCTGCGTACAGTGTCGGGGTGATTTTTACCAGTTGATAACGTGGTGAAAGGGGAGCCTGTCGAGTCTTCGAGGGGGGAAAACGGCCTGTGATCTCATGAGATCGCAGGCCGTTTTGCGTATGGTGTTGCAACCTGTCAGGGAAGGGGCTAAAATGACAACCCATATCGTCGCCCTGTCCCGAAGAATGAGAACATCGAGCAGAAAGCCGTGCATTGCAGTTTTGGGGTAACTGAATTTTTTCCCAATAACCCATTGCAGTCACGTTCTACTGCTTTGGCTCGATCATATTTCTTATGAAATGTCCGGGCTATGAAATCGTCTGCTGGAATTTCTTGTCCAGGACGGCATCGATTTTTTCAGGTTTTTTGTTCTTGAGCTGTTTGAGCAGG
Source organism: Desulfolunaceae bacterium (assembly GCA_942491485.1). Taxonomy (GTDB): domain Bacteria; phylum Desulfobacterota; class Desulfobacteria; order Desulfobacterales; family Desulfolunaceae; genus Desulfoluna. The sequence goes on from CALOAX010000004.1 coordinate 742,744, forward strand.
GCCGCATATTTCGCCATGTCCGTCTCTCCACCCCGGCTGCGTCCTTCCAGGATCAGGGGGAAGAAGATGGCGCAGAGAAGGTGTTGAATGGCGTGCTCTTCCAGGTCCCGCTTCTTCATGGCGTTTACGAATTGGATCACCTCGATGGGTTGTTTACGGATCACCTGGGTTTCCACAAGGCCGTGCAGCAGGATGTGAAGGTAGGGGTTGACCCCCTGTTCCGGCTGGTATTCATGCGTTTCAGGGCTTTCTACCCCGTCCACCTCTTTGATGAACATCGCTTCGTGTTTTTTGATAATCCCGGCATAAAAGATCTCTATCTCGGAAAGCCCCTCCAGATTCTGATCCTTCACTTTTCCCCAGAGCTTTAACAGTTCTTCCCTCGAGATCTGAAAATCATCCATGCTCTTCTGTGCTGCGTCCATCTGTCACCTCGTTGCGGTCGGTTCTGTTGATTTTATACCGAATGTAAAAAAAGCAAATTAACCTGTTTTTCCTGTAAATGTCAATTTGGATGAGGCGAACAGGTCATACCATGGGGAGGTTGCCCTCCCCTTATGATTATGCGTTCTGGGCGCTGATGCTGTATTTGTCCATTTTCTTGTAAAGAAGGGTGCGGTGGATTCCAAGGCGTCTGGCGGCCTTGGCTTTGTTGAAACTCTCCTCTTTGAGGGTGGCGGTAATGATGTTTTTCTCCGCGTCGTTCAGGGCCTCTTTGAGGGAGGAGTGGCGCAGGGTCTCCTTTCGTTCGCTGTACTGCAGCATGCAGAAAGGGAGGTCTTCCGTGGTGAGGGTGGATTCTGTCATGGAAGCCACCGCACGTTCCAGGCAGTTCGAGAGTTCCCGCACGTTGCCGGGCCAGGCATAGCCGGTGAGAAGCTCTTCGGCCTCCATGGAGAGGGTCACACCGCTAAGGCCCTCCTTGTCGGCGATGAGTCCGAGGAGGTGTCTTCCCAGCAGGGGGATGTCCTCCCGTCTTTTGCGCAACGGGGGCAGGTGAAGGTGGATGACGTTGATGCGGTAGTAGAGGTCGCTTCGAAAGCTGCCTTCGGCAACCATCTGGGCGAGGTTTCGGTTGGTGGCGGCAATGAGGCGGAAATCAGAGCGAATCACCCGGGTTCCTCCCACACGTTCAAACTCTTTCTCTTCCAGGACCCGTAAGAGCTTGGGCTGCATCTCGAGGGGCAACTCCCCGATCTCATCGAGGAAGATGGTTCCCTGGTGGGCCATTTCGAATTTACCGGGTTTGCCGTCGTTGCGGGCTCCGGTGAAGGCTCCCTTTTCGTAGCCGAAGAGTTCGGACTCCATGAGCTCACGGGGGATGGCCGCACAGTTGATGCGTATAAAAGGGTGGACGCTTCGTTTGCTCTCGTGGTGGATGGCCTGGGCAAAGATCTCTTTGCCGGTGCCGCTCTCTCCGGTGATGAGAACAGGGAAGCTGTTGGAGGTGGCGATGAGGGCCTCTTTCTTGATGCGGTGCATGGGCTTGCTGTCCCCCACGATACTCTCAAAGGAGTAGCGGGTGGAGCGCAGGTGGCGAAGCTCCTGCTCGTAGTGTTTCACCTTGGATTCAAGAAGCGAGTATTTTCGGGCGAGGCTGGCAATCTGACGGATGTCTTCAAAGATGATCTGCCCCACGGCAGCCACCACTTTGCCGTTCTGCTTAACGGGGATACGCCGGGCCAGAATCTGTTGGTTGTTGATGGTCTGCACCTGGTTCATCTCGGCCTTGCCGGTCTGGGCCACGATGTGCAGGCGGGAGTCGCCCAGGATTTTGGTGCAGTGGGTGCCGATCACCTCTTCATAGGTGATGTTCAGAAACTCCAGGTAGCCCCTGTTGATGTCGATGATGTAACCATCCGGGTCCACCACCACGGAGGCGCCGTAGGTGTAGTCAAAAATCAGCTGGTAGTGATCGATCTCTTCCTGGAGCTCTTCAATAATTCTGTCGTTATCGCGTTCCATGGGGCCTTTTTAATCCTGTGGGGGCGTGAATTTAGTCCACCTGTATCTGTTTTACGACACTTTTGGGTGTATCAAAGACGCTATATGTCGCATTTTTGATACAGTGTAAAGCTCTTTTTTGGGCCTTGATCCGGGGCGTAAGGATAATCCCATGTGATCTTGACGAGTTGAGGTCTTTTTAGACGGCCCGTGACGAGGGTGCCCCAGGCAGTGCGTGGGGGCGTTTTTTCCCGGAGAATCATCGGGTTGTACCATAGCGGCGGGCCGGATTCCACACCAAATGCTGAACTTAGGGGGTGTGTCGGCGATATGGATCTAATCTGTCCAATTTCTCAGCGAGTTATCGGTGTTTCCCTGTGGGCAAGGGTTCCGGAACACGTTAGGTTGGTTGGGTGTGATACGTTGTCGGGTTAAGTTCTTGAAAAAACAAGTTAAGGTAGGAATGGTGTGTTATGTGGCATAACAATTGCTTTGACCAGAGGGCTGTGATGCGGAAGTTTTCGCAGGGAGTCAGCGCCCGATGTCCTCCGGGATCAGGGTGATACTTTTCGCGGGCGCTCCCATCACGGATGACCCGGGTTGCAATGGCGCAACCCGAGCCGATACCAGCCCATGACCCTGCCGGGGGAATGGGCGAACGAGAGACATAGAATCATTCGCAAACGGTGATGCGCCAGATGCTTCAAACATACCGGACTCCCACATGCCGGCTGAAGAGATCGAGTGCAGGTGCCACGCCAAGGTGGCAGCCGACTTGTGGATCAGGAGATGGCCCTTCGGGTGACCGTGAAGGCCATGAAAAGGAGTGAGTGAAGATCATGAGAAATGCAGTCATTGTCAGTGGATCGCGTACCGCCATCGGGACCTTCGGTGCTGGCCTCAAGAGTGTCAGCGTAGCCGATCTGGGTGCCGTGGTGATGAAAGATCTCTTCAAGAAAGCCGGTCTCCGTCCCTCTGTAAGCGACGAGATGAAGGCGATCTGTCCTGACACCCTGAAGGATCAGGGCCTCACCGAACTGGAAGCCAAGGGGTATGATTGGGACGAGAGTGCCACCCCTGTTGTTGTTGACGAAGTGATCATGGGGAACGTGCTTCAGGCCGCCCAGGGTCAGAACCCCGCTCGCCAAGCTATGATTCGGGCCGGTCTTCCCAAAGAGACCCCGGCTTTTTCATTGAACAAGGTGTGTGGGTCCGGTCTGAAGGCCATTGCCCTTGCGGCACAGTCCATTATGTGCGGCGATGCAGATGTGGTCCTTGCCGGCGGGATGGAGTCCATGAGCAACGCTCCCATGGCGCTGCCCAAGGCTCGCTGGGGGCACCGCATGGAACTCACCGGTGTCGGGGAAGTGACCGACCTCGTGGTGTACGATGGTCTGTATGAAATTTTTTACGGGTACCACATGGGGATTACTGCTGAAAATATTGTTGAGAAATATGGCATCACCCGCGAAGAACAAGACGAATTGGCCCTTCTTTCCCATACGCGAGCGATGGAAGGGATCCGAAGCGGTGCTTTTAAAGATGAGATCGCCGATGTGATCATCAAGTCCCGCAGGGGCGACACGGTGTTTAATGTGGATGAACGACCCATGGAAACCTCCCTGGAGAAACTCGCCAAGATGCGCCCTGCCTTCAAAAAAGACGGCAGTGTCACCGCGGGCAACGCCTCCGGTATCAACGACGGCGCGGCCGCTGTTCTCGTGATGAGCGAGGAGAGGGCCAAGGAGCTGGGGCTTACCCCCATCGTTAAGATCAAGGGCTTCTCTTCCGGCGGTCTGGATCCGAAGTACATGGGTCTTGGTCCCATCCCCGCCGTCAGGAAGGTGATGGGTCGTCTCGGCATGAATGTTTCCGATATAGAAATGATTGAACTTAACGAAGCCTTTGCTTCCCAGGCCATCGGTTGCCTCAGAGAGCTGAATATTCCCATGGAGAAGCCCAACCAGTTGGGCAGCGGAATCTCTCTCGGCCATCCCATCGGTGCCACCGGCGCCAGGCAGATGGTCACCGGCATGTACCAGATGCAGCGAGAAGGCCTGTCTACCGGCCTGGTCTCCATGTGCATCGGAGGTGGCATGGGCATGGCCATGGTCATCGAAGCCTAAGTCATACAATTGTGTTGAGTACCGGGCGTGTTACGCAGGCACCCCTGGTCTACTGGCAGGAGAAGCCTGGCCCCCGCCCCGTTTTTAAAACTGGTAACGCAACCAAGTGGGCGGGGGCTACAACTCAACGAGACGTGATTTGACCCGGACAGTTCGCACCTGTCACGGAGGTCAATTTCCGACACACAACTTTACATGACAAGGGTGAGACAATGAAAATTATGGTAATCGGCGCCGGAACCATGGGCGCAGAAATAGCTCAGGCCTTCGCACAGAATAAGTTCGACGTGGTTTTAAGGGACATCAACGAAGAGGCTGTGGCCAAGGGCTTGGCCGGCATGGAGAAGCGCCTGGATCGCCTGGTTTCCAAGGGCAAGATTGAGGCGGGTTTTAAAGACGAGGTGCTCTCCCGCGTGAAGGGCTCTGTGGACATCGCAGACGCGGCCTCCTGTGGGCTGATTGTGGAAGCCGCTGTGGAGAACATGGCCATAAAGAAGGTGATCTTCAAGGAGCTGGACGAGGTCTGTCCTGCCGAGACCATTTTTGCCACCAACACCTCGTCGCTGTCCATCACGGAAGTGGCTTCCGCCACGGCACGGCCGGACAGGGTCATCGGCATGCACTTCTTCAACCCCGCCACCATCATGAAGCTGGTGGAGATCATTCGGGGGATGACCACCTCTGATGAGACCTATGCCACCATCAAAGAGGTCACCGAGAAGATCGGTAAGACCCCTGTGGAAGTGGCCGAGGCTCCCGGGTTCGTGGTGAACCGAATCTTGATCCCCATGATCAACGAAGCCATCGGGATCTTTGCAGAGGGTGTGGCTTCCGTCGAAGACATCGACAGCGCCATGAAACTTGGTGCCAATCACCCCATGGGGCCCTTGGCTCTGGGTGACCTTATCGGCCTGGACGTTTGTCTCGCCATCATGGACGTGATGACCGAAGAGACGGGCGATCCCAAGTATCGTGCCCACACCCTCCTCAAGAAGTATGTGAGGGCGGGTTGGCTCGGACGTAAGAGCGGACGAGGCTTTTACGACTACAGCAAGTAAGAAAACGCCTCGCAACAGCTTGTCTGCCGAGTTTCATGGGGCAGGGTGCTGCGGGGCCATACAAGCGAGGCGCATGGGTTTGCATACCCGATGCAGGGAACGCATCGTTTCTGTCGCGAAAAAAAACATGGATAGTGGCATGCCGATTGCTACTCTGTTGGGCTCCCGGTTCTAATCGGGGGAGGGTGGCAGCGGCATGGCTCCATGGGATATTCTTTGAAAAATTAAGGGTGTGTGGCTAAGAAAAGACTTGCTTTGAATGAGCAATGCATGTTAAGGGTCCTTCTCACAATCAGTAAACGCTCACAAAGATGTGGGGCGTAATCAAAGCGATGAAGCTTGCTGAAGGGACCTTACAAGAGATGTTCCTGTTGCAGGCTTTTTTAGTTTTGAGACCCTGGTGAGGGAAGAGGGCCACGTCGCTTTGGGAAGGGCGTCGCAGGTACTGCCATCACCTTTGTTCGAATACATTTATACGACTCAGACCAGAACCTTTAAAAATTGACGATTTGGTTGGCGATGCATCGACGATGCACCGCAGGGGGAAGCTTGTCCCAAAAATCCGGGAAAAGCGTTCGATTCCCCGTAAAATGGTACGATCGTACAAAAAAGGCACAACCAATACCTCACCCGATTTGGTTGGAACGGGTTCTTTTTTTCGCCCCTCGCAAGGCGGAAAAAAGAACCCTGTGGAGATGCGGTGAGGCGTTGAGAAAATAGGTAGGATCCGGGCGGTAGCTGTTTCGCCAGCCTGGAAAAGAAGGGACGATCCGATTTGAGGTGCAGGCACGATTCAGCCGGCCCTGGGATGACTACCCGGGGCTTGACCCTCCTGGATTGCGACATGACACCGAGATGGTTTTTTTTGACGTAAGTGCCCCCGCCAGAGGGCATGTCGAGAAAACGTTCGGACAACACACCTGCACTTCCTGTGGCGATGGCCCGGGGTGCTGCCAGACACACCGGGCCGTCGTGCAGGGCATGATGTTACGGGAGAGAGGAAATACAGATGAAGACAACAGAACCCATCCGGATGGAAGCCGGCTTCATGAAGGAAGTGGCCGGGCGAAGTGGACAGATGTTCAACTCATGCTTTCACTGTCGGGCCTGCTCAGGGGGATGCCCCATGGGTGAGGAGATGGATTACCTGCCCAACGATATTATCCGCATGGTGCAACTGGGCCTGAAGCAGGAGGTGCTTGAAAGTGCTTCAATTTGGCTTTGTGTCGGTTGCCTGGCATGCGTTTCAGAGTGCCCCAACGGCATCAGCATTCCAGAAATGATGGATACCCTGCGCCAGGTTGCTCTGGAAGAGAAGGCCAAGATCAAAGAGCCTGAAGTGGTTGCCTTTCACCAGGAATTTTTGGGGCAGGTGAAGCGCTACGGGCGTTTGTACGAGCTGGGCTTTATGACCCGGTATCGCATGAAGTCCCTGCCCGCCCTTCGCGATATTCCCAATTACATGAAATTTTTCTTTTCAGGCCGTTTGAACTTTTTACCCGAGCGGATTCATAAGCGTGTGGATATGAAGAGGCTGAACGAGGTGTGTGATGTCTAAAAGCACGAATAAAGTGATCCCTTTGGGGAAACGACGTATCTGTATCTACCCGGGTTGTTCATTGACAGCCAGCTCGCGTGATTTTGCCGACGCCCTTTTTCAGATGGCCAAGATGGCTGGCATGTGGGTTGAAGAGCTCAAGGACTGGAACTGCTGCGGCGCGTCACCTGCCCACAGCGTTAACCCCGAGTACGCCACCCTCCTTTCGGGCCGTAACCTGATTCTTGCCCAGAAGCAGGGAATTGAAGATCTCTATGTTGTCTGCCCAAGCTGCTATATTCGGCTTAAAGAGGCGGTTCACAAGCTCGACAACGACGAAAGGCTCCGCAACAAGCTCTTCGAAGCTTACGGCACCGAGTACACCGGTGAAGTGAAGGTCCGTTTTTTCCTGGAAGCTTTGCAGCCCGGGGACGAGGCGATCTTTAAAGAGAGAATGAACCGGTCTCTGGAAGGTCTCAACGCCGTTATTTACTACGGCTGTCTCATGTCCCGACCTGAGCGGGTCACCGGTTTTGAGCTGAAGACCTACGAGTCCAGCATCATCAACTTTGTGGAGAACACTGGTGCCAAGGTGATCGACTGGGGTGCGTCATCCCGTTGCTGTGGGGCCCACCTGGCCGTATCGCGACCCGATCTCTCCGATCGCCTTGTGGATCGGATCCTCGAGCAGGCCAACCGTGCCAAGGCCAACTGCATCGTGACTTTTTGTCCCTTGTGCCAGGTAAACCTGGAGATGCGTGGTACTGCCAAGAACCGGCTTCCTGTTTTCTTTATTCCCGAGCTGGCCGGTTTCGCCTCCGGGGAAGCAAAAGCTGAAAAATGGGCGCGTCGCCATCTGGTCAACCCCATGCCCCTTTTGAAGACGAATCGAATTCTTTAAGGCTGATTGCCGGCCCGCCCGGACACCCTGATTGAATACTCCCCGAGAGGGTTTATCCTCCCTCTTTCGGGGGGCTTCAGGGCAAGCGGGCTGAAGGCTTGCTTACGTCAGGACGAGCGCAGGGCGCTCTCATCTTGCCCAGGTTTCTGATGTGAGATTCTCACCCACACGACACAGCTTCAGCCTGTTTGTTATAAAAGCCCCCGGTTTTTTACCGGGGGCTTTTTGCGTTTTGAGCCTGGGTTTCACGTGTGTTCCTCATGCACTGAGGCCTTGCGTTACGTCCGTCTGGGAGCAGCACTGGTTGACCTGTGGTGGATATAACTAAAGTTTTTCTTTGCGATGCCGATATTAAGTAAAACCAAAAATTGTTATGTGAATGCCTGGTTGAGTCAATCTCGTACTTCAGGGGGATTGGGCGTTGGCACTGCAGGTTGTGTCTGTTTTTCAGGTTACTGTGGGTGGTTTGGATTTCTGCTGCATGCCTGTGCCAGGTGAATAAGCCGGAAAAGATGAGCTTTTCTGTGGGGATAGATAGTGTGACTGGAGACTTCTCCGGCCTCCTCTCTTCGGCTGATAAGTAACTTCAGGTTGTGTTGAAATGGAGGGTGAAACGTGTTTGCTTCGTTAAGTCTCAGAAAAAAGTTGGTCTCGGGTTTTACTCTGGTTGTTGTTGTGCTTCTGGTGGTGGGATTGACGGGGTATGTCAGTTTGAATCGGGTGATCCGTCAATCCAATAAGGGGATCATGACCCTGGAGCTTAATTCTGCAATGAGTGCGTTGATCGGTAAGCAGGCTCTCTATGAACGGGAAGGAAAACCGAGTCAGTATGAAGCCCTTGGTAAAGGGGTCGAATCCGTGGGCGGTAAGGTGGAGGGCTTTCAACAGCTCGTGGGGAAGACCGATGCCGTTAAGGAGCTGATGGCTGGGAAGGCTCTTTACGGGCAGCACCTGGCATCGCTCAACGAGGCCAAGCTCAAAAAGGCCGACATTCTGGTGACCCTTCAAAAAAGTGCATGGGAGGTCAAAAGTGTGGTGGCCCAGGAGGCTGGTATGGCAGAAGAGGCCATTCGTGAGGAGATGTTGAAAAACAGCACCCACGAGCTTAAGAAGAATGCCTTTGCGTCGGTGCGCAACCTGGTTGATGTGGCCCACGATGCCGTGAAAGGTATGCATGCGTCGGCACGTCCACGAAATGAGGCCCTTCACCTGATTCGGAACATGCATTTTGAAGGGGACAACTACTTCTTTGTGGTGGACTCTGATTTTACCCTCATGGCCCACGGTGCCAATCAGACGCTCGAAGGGATGGATTTTTCCAGGATCAAGGACAAGAAGACCGGGAAGGCCTTTATGGTCGATGTGGTGAATGGGGCCGTGAAAGACGGGGCGTCCGTGACGGAGTATTTCTGGACCAAGCCGGGAATGGGGGATGCGGTCTTTCCCAAAGTAACGGTGGCCCGTTACTTTCAGGCCTGGGATCTGGTTATCTGTGCGGGTGTCTATGTGGATGACATCGAACAGGCCGGGGAGGCGTTGAACGAGCAGATTGAGGATGGCTTTTACAGGCTGCAGGAGATCCGGGAGGTGGGCACCCTTCTCATGGATGCCCGGTTGAGCGCCCTGTACTACATGGCATTTCGCATAACACCTGAGAAGGTGAACGAGACCTTGGTTGAGCTGATGGAGAGCGATTCGGCAACGGATGCCGTGAAGGCCTCGGCCAATGAGTACATGGCCAACTGGGATGGTTATGTGGCGCAGGATGTCCTCGAAATGAAGAGCGGCCAGGACGCCCGTGGGGTCATCGGCCAGGCCTCGACCGCCATGGATGCCATGGCCGAGGAGGCTCAAAGGGCCTTTGGAAGTGCCGCATCCTCGGGGAAGACGGTGATTGTGTTGTTTATCCTCATTGGTGTGGGGATGGCGGTGGGCGCAGCCGTTCTCTTGATTGTTTCTATTACCACCCCCTTGAAACAGACCAGCGCCATGTTGCGGGATATTGCGGAAGGGGACGGTGACCTCACCCAGCGCCTTACCGTGACCACACGGGACGAGCTGGGGGATGTGGCCCGCTGGTTTAACACCTTTGCTGAGAAATTGCAGGTGATGATCAGCGAGATTGCCGGGAACTCCGAGACCCTTGCTGCGTCGTCGGGAAGGCTCACCACGCTGGCCGGGCAGATGGCCGGAGGTGCCGAAGCGACATCCGAGAAGGCCCATGGCGTGGCCGCTGCCGCTGAGCAGATGAGCTGCAACATGAACGACGTCTCCCAGGAGAGCGAGCAGTCCGCCGGCACCATCAACACCATGGCCTCGGCCACCGAGGAGATGACGGCAACCATCGGCGAGATCGCTCAAAATTCCGAGTCCGCCCGTACCATTACCGGTGATGCCGTGGGTCAGGCAAAACGGACCAAAGAGAAGGTGGGGGCCCTGGGGGAGTCGGCGACAGAGATCGGGAAGGTGACGGAAACCATCGCAGACATCTCAAACCAGATCAACTTGCTGGCCTTAAATGCCACCATCGAGGCTGCCCGCGCAGGTGAGGCGGGCAAAGGGTTTGCCGTGGTGGCCGATGAAATCAAAGAGCTCGCAAGGCAGACGTCCGCCTCCAGCCAGGAGATCAAGGAGCGCATCGCAGGGGTCCAGGACTCCACCGATGAGACCGTGACGGAGATCGAGGCCATCACCGACATCATCGACAACGTCAACCAGATCGTCATCACCATTGCCGCTGCCATCGAAGAGCAGTCCGTCACCACCTCGGAGATCTCGGGCAACGTCAACCAGACCTCCTCCGGCATCCAGGCCATGAACGACAAGGTCCTGGAGAGCTCCACCGTGGCCCGGGACATGGCCGTTGAAATTGCCGATGTCAATGAAACCGCGGCCCATATGACCGAGGTGAGTGCCAAGGTGAGCAGCAACGCCGAGGAGCTGCAGGGGCTTTCCGGTCAGCTTAAGTCACTGGTGGGGAGGTTTAAGGTGTGAGAGGGGCGATGGGCAAATCGGCTATAGGCTATCGGTGATAAGGCAAGGGCGAAAAGGCTCTTTGTTAGCGACCGTTCAGCTGTCGTAGCTCAAAAGTGCCTCCGGCGGCCCAGCCGGGGGCAACAGCATGCTGAATAGTTACAAGCTGTTTTGCCTAACCCGGATATTTCATGAGAAAACGATGTCGATAGAATAATAGCTCATAATATCAGTTTGTTATTGTGGAAAAGTAAGTTGCTCAAAAAATACAAAATGTAATTTACAGTTTCCAATTCGATTTTCTCACCCTTCTGGCGAGCCGAGTGCACCCATCTATTGCGTTATCAGAGCCTTGAGATAAACCACTACATCTGCAGCTCTGATGCCTTGAATATGGGGGCACCCGCCTCGTGAAATTTCCGGGCTAAGTGGCTTCGCCACCCTTGTCCCCGGAGGCAGCCCTTTTTCTTCTTGTTCCCACACCGATGTATCAAAATGGTTGACCCCTGTCGGATCTGAAAATAAAGTGACCGCCATGATGTCGGAGGCTTTGGCCTTGTTGGTTGAGTTACTTTTTAGAACTGGGGTGGTTTTACTACGATGCGTTCAATTTTGACACTGTCCGTCATGCCCGGCGGGGTGCCGCACCTGGAGTGGGGCGAAACCCAGCGGGCGGTGGCGGCGTCCCTTGACACGTTTCAGCGGGATCTTTTTGACCGGTTTCAGCGGGAACCGGAGAGCTGGCTCTTTACCCTGGGCTGCCTGGCCCTTCCCAAGGGGGTGGACCCTTCCATTGCCTGGATGGCGTCGGTGGCAAAGAGATTCGTGAATGAACTGGTCCGTCTTCCCGACTTGGAAGAGTGGACGGAAGCGATCACGGTTCTCCTGAATGAAGAAGCCCTCGACGAGTTTGCCGCAGCGGTCCCCATGATGGTGGGGGGCGAGCTGGTTGACATCGCCATGCTGGAATCGGTGTGGGCATCCCTGGGGAACGGGTACTCAGCTCTCCTGGCCGCCCATGACGGCAAAGTGGCCTCTCTTTTTGAGGCCTTGAATCCCGCCATTCACCTTGCGGGTCGGGTCTTTTTTCACCTGGTGGAGAACAAAACCGGGGCCCTCCCCTTTGCCTTTATGGCCACCTACTCCCAGGCAGGAGGCGCCGGGGAGCCCCCTCGTCACCTGCCCATGAAACGCGCCATCGACCTCTTTGATGACGAGGCGCTGGTGTCGCTTCTCTCAACGGTCTACCGCGCGGCATCGGAAAGCGAGCTGGTGGATGGCCTGGTGGAAAGCGGCGAGCTCTTTCACCCCCTGGCATGGGATTCCGGGGAGGCGTTCCAATTCTTAAAGGAAGTCCCCCTCTACGAATCATGCGGTGTTATCTGCCGTATTCCAGACTGGTGGAAGCCCAAAGGATCCGGCGTCCGGGTCAGTCTCTCCATGGGCGACAAGCCCCCCTCTTTGTTGGGGGAGGCAGCCCTCGTCAGCTTTCGGCCCAGCCTGGTCATGGGGGAGATGGAACTCACCGAAGAGGAGGCCCGGCAGATTCTTGCGGAGAGCGAAGGGCTCGCCTTCTTGAAAAACAGGTGGGTGGCCGTTGATCATAAGAAATTGGCCCAGGCCTTAGCGGCGTGTGAGCGGGCACAGGAGCTGGCCTACGAGGGGCTCTCCCTTGGCGACGCCATGCGCCTACAGCTTCGACCCGAGCTTTACCTGGACGCCTCCATGGCAGAGGTGGATTACGAGGTCTCCCGAGGGGAGTGGATGGCCTCGACCTTTGCAAAACTGGAAAATCCGTCCCTGGCGCCCAGCGTGAAGCCGGGGCACGGGTTTGCGGCCTCGCTTCGCGGCTACCAGCAGCAGGGGCTCAATTGGCTCTCCTTTATGGAGACCCTTGGCTTCGGTGCCTGCCTGGCCGATGACATGGGTCTTGGCAAGACGGTGCAGATCCTCTCCTACCTCCATGCCCGTACCCGAACGAAGGGGCAAGGCCCCTCTCTCTTGGTGCTTCCCGCCTCCCTGGTGACCAACTGGCTTCAGGAACTTGAGCGATTTACCCCGACTCTGTGCGTCATGGTGGCGCATCCCGATTATGTGCTGCCGATAGATGGCGAGACCCGTGCAGCCGCCAAAAAACGATTGGGAGAAACGGGGCCGGACGGGATGTCAGGGTGTGACCTGGTGATTACTACCTACACCCTGGTTCAGAAATACCCCTGGGTCGCTTCTCGCAAATGGGATTGCCTGATTCTCGACGAAGCCCAGGCCATTAAAAACCCCGCCACCCGCCAGACCCGAGCCGTAAAATCCCTCTCCGCCTCCCACCGCATTGCCATGACCGGTACCCCGGTGGAGAACCGCCTGGCCGACCTCTGGTCCCTCTTTGATTTTTTAAACCCCGGGCTGCTGGGAAGTCGAAGTGAATTTTCCGACTTTTGCAAACGCCTGCGGGAGGATCCCAATAGATACGCCCGCCTGCGACACCTCATTTCGCCCTTTGTGTTGCGTCGCCTGAAGACCGATAAGACAATCATCTCCGATCTTCCAGATAAAGTGGTGATGAAGAGCTATGCCGGCATGTCCAAAAAGCAAGTCGTGCTTTACCGCAAGGGGGTGACCGACCTGACAAAGCGGTTGGATGCGGCCGAAGGGATACAGAAACGGGGCCTTGTGCTCTCCTCCCTGATGAAGTTCAAGCAGCTCTGCAACCATCCGGACCAGTACGTGGGCACCGGGGATTTTAAAGAGAGCGAGAGCGGCAAGTTTCAGCGCCTCCGCGAGATTTGCGAAACCGTGCTGGAGAAGCGTGAGCGGATTTTGGTCTTCACCCAGTTCAAAGAGATGACCGAACCCCTGCGCGGGTTTCTTGAGGCCATCTTCGGCCATCCGGGGCTGGTGCTTCACGGGGGCGTGCCCGTGGGGAAGCGGGCCGAGCTCATCGACACCTTCCAAGCCGACGCGTATTGCCCCTTTATGGTCCTTTCGCTGAAAGCGGGGGGCGTGGGGCTCAACCTCACCCGGGCCAACCACGTGGTCCACTTCGACCGGTGGTGGAACCCCGCCGTGGAAAATCAGGCCACGGACCGGGCGTTCCGCATCGGGCAGAAAAAAAAGGTGATCGTTCACACCTTTGTCACCCGAGGGACCCTGGAAGAGAGAATCGACACCATGCTCGACGAGAAACGCGATCTTGCCGATGAGGTGGTGTCGCAGTCCGGCGAGACGCTGATCACGGAGATGGCCGATGAGGAACTGGTACAGCTCTTTACATTGACACTATAACGATGCGGGGCGCTTTATTGCCATGAGTTATTACGGGTATCCAAAATATGTATCGGTGGCGGAAAAAAAAGCCAAAGCCGAGAAAAAACTGAAGCAGTTGAAAAAGAAGAACCCCGGCATCACGCCTGTGACGATTACGGGGCGAACCCTGGCCCGAAGCTGGTGGGGGAAGGCGTGGAACGAAAACCTGGAACGGTACGCCGATTTTGCCTACCGCCTGGAGCGTGGCCGAAGCTACGTACGGCACGGGGCGGTGCTCGATTTAAAGGTCACCTCAAGCAAGGTGACCGCCCTGGTCCAGGGAAGCGGCAGAACACCCTATGAGGTGACCGTGAAGGTCGTGCCCATGATGATCTCGAAATGGCAGGCCCTGAAGGCGGGCGCGGTGGGGACCATGGATTCGGTGCAGGCGTTTATGGCCGGCCGCCTGCCAGAGGCCATGGCCGATCTCCTGACGGAAAAGGGAAAGGGCCTTTTTCCCTCGCCCAACGAGATCTCCTTTGCCTGCAGTTGCCCGGATTCGGCCTCCATGTGCAAGCATGTGGCGGCCAGCCTCTACGGCGTCGGCGCACGACTCGACGAGGACCCCTCCCTTCTGTTTCTGCTGCGGAAGGTCAGTGTCCAGGACCTGATTACCGAGACCGTTACCGAGACCCGAGGGGAGATGTTGAGCAAGGCCAAAAAACGGACCGGTCGGGTCATGGAGGATGTGGGCGGACTCTCGGACCTGTTTGGCATCGACCTTGGCGGCGGGGATCTCGAACCTTCATCACCCAAACGAACCGCAAAGGGCCGACAAAAAACAGGGAAGGCACCCGTTAAAAAAAACACCCCGGTAAAAGGCGTGGGGAAGAAAAAGACCGTGGCGAAGCCAAAGGTTGCGGCAAAAAAGGGGGTGGAGAAGAAAAAAAATACCCCGATGGGCATCGCGCCAAAGCGGATCGCCCCAAAGAAAAAAGAGGCGCCGTCAACTGCCGCAGCCACACTGAACGAACCCATGACACAGATCTCGGCGCTCTTGAAGAAGAAGCGAAAGGGGATGCCGGTGGCAGACGTCATCTCCCGCTCCGGGATGGATCCCCAGAAGGTGCGAAACACCCTCTATCAGATGAAGCAGAAGGGCCTGGTGGACTCTCCGTCCCGTGGGGTCTATCGGTGGGTCGATCCTGGTTCGTGAATACTCCTGGCCATCGTTCCCCAGGCCGGTCACATTCGCTTTTTCGCTTCATGGCTACGGCCGTGGGTTACGGTGTCGATGATATTCTCCGCATCGTCTTTCCCGGTTGCCGGAGCCGCCTTTAAACAAAAAAAGGCCTGGAAAAATACTCTTCCAGGCCTTTGTATTTTTTATTGGTAGCGGGAAGCGGATTTGAACCACTGACCTTCGGGTTATGAGCCCGACGAGCTACCAGACTGCTCCATCCCGCATCAACGAGGCGAACAGTACATGGGGCTGTGGTTGAAGTCAAGGAATTCGAGGGGGGATCTTAAAAGAAAAAAGAGGCGTGGGAATTGGGCCATGTATTCAGTGGGATAAGAAGCGGGCAAATCGGAGATAATGACGGCTGGGGCATGAATCGACACTCGTCACATCAAATACCCGGTTGTGGCCCCATGCAGAAAAACAGACGAGTCGGGTTGTGGCGTCTTCACTGAAGAGGGGTGTTGGAGGCCTTGATGAAGAGGATTCAAGTTCGGTCATGAACCGTTTGTCTGGAAAACCCCCGAAGCACACGAAGCGCCCTTCGGGCTGCACGCAGGCAGTTGAGCCATCTCAGTCGTTGCCCACGGGCGCAGCCCGTCAGCGAATGTGATCACCTCGAGGCACGAGAGGTGGGAGCATTCGCCATAGGGTTTCAAGGTGCCCCCACCTTGCGCCGGAGGCACGCTTTTATCCCACCAGGTACTGGCTGCAACCCAGGCCGTAGGCCACGCTCGTAAAGGCGTTCTGGGTGTCGATTTTTTCCATGCCGAAGCGGGTGATGAAGAGGTCCCGGATTTTCAGGATATGGGAGGAGCCGCCGGTGAGAAAGACGGTGTCCACCTCATCGGGGGTGAGGCCGGCCTGGGCCATTACCTCATCCACGCAGCCTTCGATTTTGGCCACATCCGCATCGATGATTCCATTGAACTCGGTCTGGCTCAAGGGCTCGGAGATGGCAAGGCTTCCTTCCTTGAACCGAATAAGGGCGGTTTCCTCGGAGGAGAGCTGGCATTTGGTCTGCTCGATGGCCCGGAAAAGGAGGTAGCCGTAGTTGTCCTCAATGAGGTTCTGGAGGTTTTCAATAAGTTCCGGCTTGTCGGCCCGGTGGCGAATATCCTTGAGGATGCCCTCGATTTTTGGGTGCCTCAGCTGGGGGATCTGGTGCCACTGCTTGAGCCTGCCAAGGATGAGGGAAGAGACCGGCAGGGTGAAGTCGTCGTAGAGGGCTTTAACGCGCACCTCCTTGCCGAAATAGGGGGCCACTTTCTGCCACATGATGGCTGAGTCAAAGGTGTCACCGCCGATGTAGACGCCGCCGAGGCCCAGGACGTCCTCTCGTCGATCCCGCTTCTCTCCGTTTTGCCCGCCTCGTGCTTTGATGATGGTAAAATCAGAGGTTCCCCCGCCGAAATCACCGACCAGCACGGTCTTCTCTTCCCCTTTTTTCAGGGTGTTCTCATAGGCCAGTGCCGCTGCGATGGGTTCCAGCTGGAAGTGGACATCTGTAAAACCTGCCAACTCGGCCGCTTTTAAAAGCCTTCGGTTGGCCAGGGCCTCGCACTCGGGATCCTCGGAGAAGACAACGGGGCGTCCCAGGACCAGGCTGTCCGCCCCTTTGCCCACCGCTTTTTCGCCCCGCTCCCGGATGGTCCGAAGGATCATGCCGATGAGCTGTTCCAGGGTGTAGGTCTTGTTGCCCACCTCGGTTTTTTCAAAACTGGCGTCCGGTAGAAAGGTCTTGATGGACTGGATGTACCGCCCGAAGGCGTCGTTTTCGATGTACTGGTTCACCGCCTCCTGGCCGGCAAAAAATTGCCTCTCTTCATCATCGTAATAGATAACGGATTTCAAGATGGAACCGGTTTCGTTGAACCGGTCGATATCAATCATGGATACCTGGCCGTCCACGCTGGCCGAGAGGGCTGAGTTGCTGGTCCCGAAGTCCAGTCCAAAAACAACTGACATAATACGATCTACCTTTATAAGAGAGCACACTTAGAGGGCCGGTGAGCCGTGGGCTGCCGGTCGCCTTAGGGGCGTTCTCACAAAAAAAGCCGGGGCACAATCTCTTTTGCGCACCAGCTACGTGTTCTTCTCAACACATCAAAAACAAAGAGAGAGGGAACTTACATGAATTTTGGGCAGATGGCAAGGGTTGCGGCTGCGCCGCAGGAAAACAAAAAATAAGTAACGTTTCAGCTCCCAAAAAGCTGCCTCCTTGAAAGCAGCTATGCCTCCGGCGGGTCGCTTTTTGAAAAAAGCTCCGCAAAAACTTTCCGGTTGCTCGTTAAGACGAGTACAGTCGGCAAACCAACGCCTTCGAATGAACAGACATCGCCATTAAAACCTGTTTGTCTAATTTTTCAAAGGTTTGGCCCCCGGTAGGGCCACCGGAGGCATTTCTGGTTCGTTGTGCTCAGATCACCTTAGCTGTGTGATGCGTTACACCCACAGGGGAAGAAAGATGTGCTATGGTAGGTCCTCTAATTGGCTTTGCTGTGGACACTTTAGCGTGACGGAGACTTGTATGAGACGTGCCAGCTCGATTGTATGTGTGGTGTTGCTTTTGTTGTGTCAGCCCTTTTTGTGAGGTGCCGCCCCTGAAGGGCCGCCCTTAACCGGGATGGAGAAGGCCCGGCTTTTTGTTGATGCGATGGTCCCGGCATTTAAAGCGTACGTGAGTGAGGACTTTTCGGCATTGAGAGATGACTCGAAGTATACCGGCTTTGTCATTGACGAGGAAAATGAGGAGGCCCGGTTTGAGAGTCGTACGTTTATTGGGGCAACGGGTCACAAGCTTTCCGGCACGGTGGGGCGGGAGGACGTGACGATCCATCTTGATGAGAGCTGGGACAATGCCGATCATGATGTGGCCAACGTGGTCCAGGAGAAGTTGGCCTTGTATCATCGGGAAGAAAAAAAGGATGGCGGTGTTCTGGTTATTTTTCGGCATGCCACCCTGGAATCAAACGATTTTTATTATGAGGTGCAGCTCGACATCCGCTATGGTGATGGAACCCCTGCCCTTACCCTGGGCTGTTACAGGAGAGAGCGCAGTCGGGCAACCACTGTGTTTACGGCCTCCGAGGCCCAGTGGAAGACGGAGAATATCAACGCCAAAGACGATGGAACCAAGGGTGGCGGCACACCCAGTGCTGGTGTGGTGATGTATCGCGGGCAGGCCGACAAGGGGATGATTTTCGGCCGTCACCAGCTGACTGTCTCTTACGTGCAGGGGATACCATGGCTCTCCTTTCAATCTCAACTTTATCCCATGTGGGCCAAGGACTACCCAGAGGCCACTGAAAAAGGCTTTGTAAAGGCGTTGCAAGGCGTCTTTGTGGATGGAACGCCCCTTGTCTCTTTTGAACGGGGAGCTGTGCGGCGGCCTCAATTTGTTCAGGACTCAATGCAGTCCGCCATTCCGTTGAATGCTGAGGACCTTGTCTTGCTTAAAGAGGGAGACTCCATTCGGTTTGATTTGTTGACTCTCTTGGGCGAGAAGGTGCAGGTCCTGTTTCCCCTCAACGGTTCCATGGAGGCGATCACAGCCCTTGAAACGTTTGAGGGGGCCAAGCCTGTGACCAGCCTGGCCGGCTGGGTGCTGGCCGGAGACTGGGAAGGACTGCAGGGCGCCATACGCAAGGGAATCTCTGCCAGTGGAAAGGGGCTGCACGGAAGGTCACCGTTGAGCCTGGCCGTGAAGATGGAGGATGCAGAGGCCATTCGGATCCTCGGAAAGGTGCAGGGCATAGACACAGAGGAGAAGAACAGTGAGGGCGACGGGTTTCTTCACATCGCCGCCCATTACCTGCATGGTACGAAGGTGCTGAGAGCCCTTTTGGACATCGGTTGCAATCCGGACATTCGTGACAGTACCGGGCGGACCCCCTTGAGTCGAACGGTGTGCTATGAAGGGTTCCGAAAAATCGACCTGCTTCTCAAGGCAGGGGCCGACATCAACGCCACTGACAACGATGGATACACCCCGCTGCACCACACCGTGCGCAACCGATTTTCCGATGCCGATGAGACGGCGTACCTTATCGCTGCAGGGGCCGATAAAAATAAGCGTACCGGGGAGGGGAACACCCCCTTGATGGTGGCCATCGACAATCAGTGCTGGGATCATATCAAAAAGTTGATGGACCTGGATGTGTCCCTGTCCCCCAAGAACACCAAGGGCCAGAATGCCCTTGCCATGGCCGAAGCGTATCGGGACAGCAGTGATCTGACCGACATGATTCCCATGCTGATCCTATCGGGTGATGAGGCTGTGAAACAAACCCGTGAGTCGTACAAGAACCTTGCGGAGATGATTGAGACCAAGGGGCTCTATTTTCTTGGGTTTAAAAACACCACCAGTGAAACCGTGCACGTGGCGATTCGCCTCAAAGACTCTGACGGCGACTGGGTCACTCGGGCGTGGGCGAAAATTTACCCGGGTGAAAAGACACTGATGGGCAAATCCACCAACAGCATTTTTTACTATTTTGCTGAATCAGAGTCCTGGATATGGGAAGGGATCGACAACATGCGGACCATCTCAGGCAAGCAGTACGGGATGCGGGAACTTAAACTCGACAGCGACGACCGGGGCGAGCCCTATTATCACATCTTGAAATAAGAGCTTAGCGTTCGCCGAGTCAGGAGACACCTCCCCGTCGCGATTCAAGGCCGACGCCCACCACTTGTCGTTTGATTCGCCCCCAAATAAAAAAGGCCCGGAAGACGAATCTTCCGGGCCTTTGTATTTTTTATTGGTAGCGGGAAGCGGATTTGAACCACTGACCTTCGGGTTATGAGCCCGACGAGCTACCAGACTGCTCCATCCCGCATCAACGAAGCGCAACCTACAGGGCGGGCCAAGGGATGTCAAGGCATAATCCTAAAATTGTGTTTTTCGGTTCTGGTGCTGGCGTGGAATCAGGGCGGGAACCGCGAGTGAATGGTAAGTGGTGAACAGTGAGAAGGGGGGCTTCGCCGCTTAAAAACAAAAATAAAGGTCAAAGCACAAGCGGGTGGTGGGTTTGGTGCTCTATATTCCTGTGCGGTATTTTTCAAAAATTGATGGAGCACAGCAATTTCATGGCCATTCACTACTTTCTAATCACGACTCTCACTGAAATGTTCTTCGTTCGGGGAACTCACTTCGCGAGTGCCAGTTTGTACACAAAACACAAAAGGGGCAGGGCCAAGGTCAGAGTCACAGGCTTTGCCGAGTGAACGACTCACAATAAACGACGTGATACCTCATAATTTATGGCAACGTTTGGAACCCTATCCAAAGAAGGCCTTATGAACCACGAAGATCACGAAGGAAACGAAGAAAAAACAAAAGATTGATAGGTCGCTTTTGCGGCGAAGCCGCCTTCGTGCTCTTTGTGTCCTTCGTGGTAGAAATCCATTCTGTCATTCAGCATGGAGCTACCGTCAATCTGGAGGCAGTGGGCGGAGATGAATTTTATTTCTTTCACCCTGTCAGGAGTCTGGTATTTTAGCCCTTTTAGGGCTATTTCAATACCGGCCCCTCTGGGGTGGATCTTTATTCGCTGATGGAGCCTGCGACACCACGAGCCTTCGCCTTCAGCCCTTCGCCATTAGCCAGATTTTCCTGCCCTGCGACTCCTCGACCACTCACCATTCCCGATTTACTACTCACCGGGCGAAGCCCTTCGCCATTAGCCCGCTCGTCCTACTATTCTATCCGCACCGCGATGCATGTGAAGTCATCCCGAAACTGAGTACACTGGCAAAACGCAGCGGCTTCTGCTTTGATCGTGCTTAGCAGTTCGTCAAGGGGCAGGTGGTGGTGGGTTTGTATCAAGGACGTCAACCTCTCCTCCCCGAACAACTCTCCGGAGTCGTCCTGGGTTTCCGTGATGCCGTCGGAGTAGAAGAGCAGGAGGTCTCCTGCCTCGATCTCTTGTGTGACCACGTGGTAGTCGCTCTGCTTCATGATTCCCAGGGGCATGTTGTTTCCTTTGATTAAGGAGCACCTCCCCGTTTCGGACCTGTAATGAATCACGGGCGGGTGGCCGCAGTCCACCAGGCCAATTTTACCCGTTTCCAGATCCAGGCGCGCGTAGTTCAGCGTGGCAAAGATTTCTAATTCCATGAGGCTTTCCAGGCACATGGCCTCAACACTCAAGATCACCTGGTCAATCTTTTTGATGTCGTGGGTGAAATACCGGCACGTTAATTTGGGGGTGACGCTGCAATCATGCAGGGCCAGGGATTTTGCAAACAGGTGCTTGAGGCTTGCTGCCACCAGGGCGGATTGAATGCCCTTGCCCATCACGTCGCCAATCAAGATATCAAGGTGCCGATCGTCATAAACATAATAATCAGTGAAATCCCCGCCAAGGTTTCCCGCTGGAATCATCAGTGCCCTGATGCTCGCTCCGGCAAGGTGCTCTGGGGGTGATGCCTGCAGAAGCCGCTTCTCGATTTCGGTTATCACCTCCCGGCGCTCGAATTTCAGGAGGTGGTAATCCACGGTATCTCTGATGATCTGTTTGAACAACTCCGGGTCCAGGGGTTTGGAGATGAACCGGTACACTTCACCGGTGTTGATGGCCTCGATGGTCTGCTCCACGTCCCGGGTGGCGCTCAAGATGATGCGGATGACCTTCGGGTAACCGGCCTTTACGTCCCGCAGCAGGGCAAGGCCGTCCATGTCCGGCATGCGCAGGTCGCTGATGACGATATCCACCGGCTCGGCCAACAGGAGCTTCAAGGCCTCCGTGCCGCTGCCCGCAAAAAGGAGACGATACGGCTCCTTGCGCAGGAACCGACCCAGGGATCGCAGGAGATCGGGTTCGTCGTCCACAAACAGAATGGTCACATCACGCGCTGTTTTCATGGGGGCCCTTTGATGATGTTAAGGCAAATAAAGGACATGCCTCCGGCGGGTCGCTTTTTGAAAAAAGCTCTGCAAAAACGTTCCGGTTGCATCTCCATTTGTCGCCAACGCCCCGCCGGGGCGTAGGCGACAAATGGAGATGCACACACTATTCCGGATATTTCACGAGTTGCGTGCATCCATGTTCAAGGCCTGTTTGTGCAACTTTTCAAATGTTTGGCCCCCGGCAGGGCTACCGGAGGCTTTGGCTTATTGCCCAGGGTTTATCGGAAGCTGGATGGTGAAAGCCGTTCCCCCGGTGTCCGGGCAACGCACGCATAGCCCGCCCAGGTGTTTGTGGACGATGATGTCATAGGAGATGCTCAGGCCGAGGCCGGTGCCTTTGCCGGGGGCCTTGGTGGTGAAAAAGGGTTCAAAGATGCGGGGCTGAATCTTCTCGGCAATGCCCGGACCGTTGTCAGCGATCTCGCAGTAGACATGCGCATCATGCTGCCAGGTTCGAATGCGGATTAACCCCTTCCCGGTTTGAGGCCCACCTTCGATGGCCTGGGCGCTGTTGACGATGAGGTTCAGGAAGACCTGGTTGAGCTGCTCGGGCAGGCAGGCGATCTCCGGCAGCTCACCCAGGTCGGTTTGCACCTCTGCGTGGTATTTGTAGACATTCCCGGCGATGACCAGGGTGTCTTCAATGCCCTTGTTGATATTGAACCAGGTGAGGGTGCCTGTGTGATCCACGTGGGAAAAATCCTGCATGCTCTGGATGATTCCGGCGATACGATTGAATCCGCGTTCTGATTCCCCGAAAAGGGTCGGGATGTCAGACAGGATGGCGTCAACCTGCAGGGCTTTTTCTTTGGCCTTGATTGCTTCCGGCTCCGGCTGTGATTCACCCCCAATGAGTTTTCTATAATCATTTAAAATCTCGGTCAGATCGGTGACGTTGTCGGTGAGGGTGGCCACGTTGGTTCGCAAAAAATTGATGGGGTTGTTCAGTTCATGGGCAATGCCCGCAGCCAGCTGGCCCACAGAGGCCATTTTTTCCTGCATGACCATCTGGCCGTGAACCTCCGCGAGCTTTCGGGTACGCTCCTCCACTTTGTCCCGGAGCTCTTCGCGTGAGATCATTGTCTCCTGCAATCGGGAGAGAAGCCGGTTGAATGCCTTTGAAATTTCGCGCAACTCACGGGGCCCTGTTTCATCAACCCGGGACTCAAGCTTTCCGCTTTGTGAAATCGCCTGTATGCCCATGGTTAGGTTCACAACGGGTTTTGTGACAACACGGGCGGTGAGGAAAAGGCTGGTTAAAAGCGCCAGGATGTTCAAGCAGATGGCAAGGGTCAAAAACTCTTCAATGCTTTTCACCGGGGCCGAGGCTTCAGTCTTCAATATGCCCGTTTCAATCCATATATTTTCGTATCCGGCAAGGGGGGTCTTTATCCAGAAAAAGTCCGTTGCTGCCATCTCCGGGTTTGTCTGATGAGAAAAAAGGGAGAGGCCATGACGGTAAGTGACCACCACCGCGTCGGTTCCCACCTCTATGTTAAAGAAACCGGTAAATTCAGAGGGCGGGTACATGGCGACAATGGCCCCTTCCGTATGGCCGTGATAGAGGACCGGGGCTGCAACCAGGAGCCCGTCGGGCGTAAGCTCGGTATGCTCCTGCCCCTTGGAGATGGCCTTCCAAAAGGGGGTTGCACCATAAGGAGATCCCGGCCCAACATTGCAGATAATGGGCCGCCCTTTGTAGTCTCCCAGGGTGATGCACGCATTTCCGGGTCCGGGCATGCGAAGCGAACGGAAGAACACGGGCAGGTACTGGTCCCGACTCTCCACATCAATGAGGGCGTTGATCACCAGGTTGTTCGTCGCCAGAACCCTGACGGACTCCTTCAGGGTGTTCAGCTTCCTGTCCATGATGAGTTCGGCATGACGATGTTGCGCTTCGTGATGCGCCTGCACCCGGGCCGACACAGAGTCCGAGGTTCGGGTGATGATGACATAGCCGATGGTGAGAAACACTGCCACCGCAAGGGGGGTGACCCTTAGAACCAGGGAGAAGAACAATCGGGCTGGTGCGGTTTTTTTCTTCATGGTGTCTGACGGCTCCGTGTGCGGTGGACTGAGAATGCAGCCTCCGGCGGCCAGGGGGTAACCCCCTGGACCCCAGGTGGCGGACGTGCTTTACCCCTCGTTCCTCGGGTTAAATCACCTCCGCATTCAGCGAGTTTCAATTCATTAAAATTGTTTGGCAACCTTTTCAAGAGGTTGGCCCCCGGCAGGGCCGCCGGAGGCAATGGCTTTATCATGGCGTGATTCGTTGAATCGCGCCATTTTCGTCGTAACGGGCCAGATGAAAGTCGTCGCGGGTGAGGGCATCGTGCCTGTCCGGGGTGAAGGGGGGGGCGTAGGTCCGTACAAGGCCCGTATGGCGCTTGATCATCTCCAGGGCGTCCCTTACCAGGTTTTTGTCGAATGTGCCTGCCGCCTCAATGGCCCGGGCGAGGAGGTGCACCAGGTCGTAGGCGTGGGCGGTTCCCACCGGTGATTTGATATGGGCAAGGGTGTCGCAGTCGTCGTACCGGGTCAGGTAGGCTTCAGCCACCTTGGCTGAGCGGGGCTGTGAGGCCGTAGCCAGGAATGAGAAGGTCTGAAGAAACATCAGGTCGGTTTTGGGGAGGACGTCTCGGGTGTCCTGGAAAAAATGTCCCCCGGAGATGCCCCAGTGGGAGATGATGGGGAGGCGTTTCTCTTCGGTGCGCGCGGCCATGGCCTTGATGACAACGGCACCCTCCGGTGAATTGGCCACCAGCATCACCACATCGGCCCCTGAGGCCTCCATTGCCTGGAGTTGATCGGCAACCTTCTTTGCTCCCCAGTTGAACCACTGCACCGTGGCGGGTGTCTTGCCGTGTCGTGCCAGGGCTGTTTTCATCGCCTTTTCATTGGAACGACCCCACCCGGTGTTTTCCAGCAGGAGCGCCAGGTGCTTGAATTCCCTTGCCAGTGCCTGGTCGATGAGGTAGCCGCCTGCCAGGGCGTCCCGCACCGAGACCCGGAACACAAAATTGGGGGAGTACCCGTTGTCCACCACTGGGGTTCCGGCCGCCCATGGCCCCAAATAGATAATTCGATGCTGGTGGATGGCTGGAAGCTCTGCCAGGGCCACCGGTGTGTGCAGCCCGCCCACCACCGCCACCAGGTTGGGCATGTCAGCGAACTCAAGGATGTTGTCGATGCCTCGGGTGGGGTTGCCGTGGTGGTCACGCACCACAAGGGCCAGGGGCCGACCCAGTACCCCGCCACCAGCGTTGATTTCATCCAGGGCCAGCTCGATGCCCCTGCGGATCGCCTGCCCCGATTCCGCCGATCCCGACGAAAGATCCGCGTCCAGGCCGATGAGGACGGGGGCCTGTTTTTTGTGTTCTTCGGCACTTGCCGGTCGATCCACAGCACCCCACAGGGTTGCAAGCAGGCAAACCGAGGCAACGCAAAACAGCTGGGCATACCGAGTTTTTATAGTCATGGGAGTCACTCCGAGATGACAATGATGTGTGACGGCGGTGAAACGGGTTTGTTACCTGCCGGGTTAGGTGCTTTGATCTCTGTTGTTGGAATCTGCCGGATTGTTGTGGGGAGGGGTATTGTCTTTAGATAATGCAATATACCATGAAATAATGTCATTTTTACAGGGGGTTTTGGGGTGTGAATGGCAAATGGTGAATAGTGAGTAGGGCGGCTGCGCCGCTGGAAAACAAAAAAGAGTTCTTGGTTCTTCGTTCAAGGAGTTCGCTTCGCGAGTGCCAGTTGGGATAAAAGGCAAAAAACAAAAGAGGGGCAGGGGCGCTGCAGGTGAGGTTACCATGCTCTCTTCCCCATGGCCTATCTCCTATGATCTGTTTTATTTAATGGTGGAGCAAAGCGACTCTACAACGAAGAATCAAGAACGAAGCACGAAGAACGCTTTTATCCCCTGGTTACCCCGTTTTTATCTCGTCCATTACTGTTGGATATTGTAAACTTATATCATTTATTTGACTTCTTGCGAGGCGATCAACCATGAGTGACGACAGAAAAGAGCGGTTAATGGCGTTGGGTGAAGAGGTGCTGGCCGAGGCCTTGCTTGATCAGGCGGAGAAGCATACTGCTGCATTTTATGTGGTGGAGCGCATGCTGGCCACGCCGGAAGAGAACGTGGCCCGGTTCAGGGCAAAGGTCGTTCATCTTACAGAGACAGATCGTGTGTATGAGTGGCATGAGGCCTCTGCGTTTGCAGCACAACTGGCCGGGCTTTTGGACGACATTTATGCCGGTGTCGAGGACCCGTGCATGGGCACAGAGCTTGTGTTTGATTTTTTTTCCACCGATGTGGCGGTGTTTGAACGGTGCGATGATTCCCATGGCGAAGTGGGAGATGTCTATTGTTTACAGGCCAGGGACCTGTTTCTCTCTTATGCGGCTCGTTGCGACGACAAAGGCCAGCTCGCAACCCAGCTTTTTGAATTAAATAGAAACGACACCTATGGCGTGCGGTTTGCCCTCATCGACTGCGCCGCAGAGTATCTGCCGCAAGAGATCATCAAGCGGTTGATCGACCGTTTCCGTGAGCTGCTCTACATAGACGGCAAGAGCAGGCAGAGGGATTGGCAACGGTGTATTGACAGTCTTGAGGAGCAATTGATGTAAAACAGAGGCGAAAAGCGAAAAAACAGGTAAAAAACCGTTCCTCGTTCTTGGTGCTTGGTTCTTCGTTCAAGGAGCTCGCTTCGCGAGTGCCAGTTAGGATGAAAGGCAAAAACCGTTTAGTCAAAAATGGGGTCGGAAACCGCCAGTGAGTAGAGAGGAATGAATGGTGAATAGGGCTGCTTTACCTCTTAAAAACAATAGTATATGATCAAAGCAAAAGCGGGTCGCGGTGCTCCTGTCCGGCATTTTTCAGAAAATGATGGAGCACAGTGATTCCACGGCCACTCACTACTTTTTATTCACTCCTTACGCAATGGTCCCTTCTTTCAGAAAGTTCCCGGAAAAAGAGTACTTTTTAAACCCATGATCCGTTCCATGGAGGGGCCGGACGGACATCCTGCGCCATGCCTCATACCTGGTCAGGACCTCTCCCGACGAGCTTTTTTCCACAAATTCAAACCCATCATCATCCCTGGAGTTCTGGGGGGTGCGGGTGTATCCCGTCAGTTCAAATACGTGCTCACCTGGAATGTTTCGGTAAGTCCGATACTCGTTTGCCCGCTCCAGATTCCACGCACAGATCCCATGTGAATCTTTTGCTCGATGATCATCTTATCTCCTTTGCGGTGTAGAGGAATAATAACAACTGTTCTGCATCATGTTGCCGTGCCTCTCATCGATCCATTTACAGGCGGTCTTTGCGACATCGCCATGATCTACTCTCCTGGTTTTTTAGGTTTGGCTGCGTGTATCTCAGTCTCGCTGAATTTTGAAGAGCCAGCCATTTGGATTTACGTTGAATGGGTGCGGGGGATGACGTATGTTTTATACTTGTGAATTATGATGTAGTATCGTTATTGTTTTGTGGTCTGGTATTGTTTGAGTAAGTGTTTATTACATGGGCTCGATTGGGTACAATCGGTAAAGCCAGTCTTCAGTCAACTGTTTCAGGGGGGATCTTGGGAAAACTTAGCACAACATACGGCTTGGATGAGCGACCGCCATTGGGCCAAACATTGATCTTTGGGCTGCAGTGGCTGGCCATCACAATCGCCACCGTTATCATCATCGGCAAAGTGGTTGCCGGGCTCCATTTTACAGATCCCGACCGACAACTGCTCTACATGCAGAAATTATTCTTTGTTATGGGCAGCTCGCTGTTTGTTCAGGTCTTGTGGGGCCACAGGCTGCCGCTGATTACCGGGCCGGCAACGGTATTGCTGGTGGCCATTCTCGCCGGATCAGAAAGCAGTATAAACGCTATATACACGTCCATCGGAGCCGGTGGCGCATTTCTGGTGCTGCTGAGTGTTACGGGGCTGTTTTCGCGAATTTCACGCTTGTTTACCTCCCGGGTCGTGGCCACGATTCTGATATTGATTGCGCTGACCATTACCCCCACCATTTTGAATTTGATTCTTGCAAACGCGCCTGCAGACACAGTGCTTACCAATCTTGGTTTTGCCTTGTGCCTTTTCATATCCATGATCGTCGCGGACAAGCTGCTCCCGGGGATCTGGAAATCCACCATGATCGTCTGGGCCATCCTTGTCGGCAGCATCGGCTACCTGCTCCTGGTTCCTCCCGATGCATGGCGTGACTCACACCAACTGGGCTTCGTGTCCAATTGTTTTATCGATTTCACGACCACCCCTGTCTGGGAACCGGGGCTTTTGATCTCATTTTTGATCTGCTTTATTGCCCTCTCCATCAACGACCTTGGATCCATTCAAGCCGTGGGGCAGCTCATCAAGCCCCCGGCCATGAAACGCCGGGTGACAGCCGGTATTACCTTCAGCGGACTGTCAAACATGCTCGCAGGTTTCTTTGGCGTGATCGGGCCGGTCAACTTCTCCATGAGCGTGGGAATCATTGCAGCCAATGGCAACGCCTCTCGCCTGACCATGATCCCCACCAGTGTAGGCCTGCTGCTCATGGCCTTTCTCCCGGGTGTGGTGGCCTTTATCTGGAACGTACCCGCCGTCGTGGTGGGAACGATCCTGCTCTACATCATGTGCTCCCAGCTGGCAGCCGGCCTTATGGTGGCCTTCGGGGCAGGGGAGTTTTCGTTTCAAGATGGGCTGATCATCGGGATCCCCATGATGCTGAGCATCCTGATCTCCTATATGCCACCGGATGTCAGGGGGGCACTGCCTCCTGTTCTGATCCCGTTGGTGGGCAATGGGTTTGTCATGGGTGTGCTGGCTGTGCTGGCCTTGGAGCATGTCCTGTACCGAAGGAAGCCCTTATCGCCGCCAGAAGCTTCCCCTTTGTCAAATGAATCCGAAGAACGATGCGCGTGAGATGTGCCTCAGGAAGAGAAGGGGGGCGGGTGTGGCAGTGACAACAATCCCGACCGGGCAGGGCGTCCGGACGTTAAAAAACATGTGTGGTGCTTGGTTCTGAAACAGGGGCGAAAGAGAAAAAGCATAAAGCCATAGATGGGCGGAAACCGCCGGTCAATGGTGAGTGGTGAATAGTGAGTAGGGGCGGCTTCGCCGCTGGATAAGCAAAAAAACGTTCTTGGTTCGTAGTGCCTGGGTCTTCGTTCAAGGAAATCGTTACGCTCAGCTTCGTTAAAGGAACCGTAAAAGCTATGAGATAATTGATCCACGCAGCCGTTCGGGCGCGCCGTGCTCCCGCGCGGCTTTTATTGTATATTGACGGAGCGCAGCGACCCCACAACGAAGAACCAAGAACAAAGCACGAAGAACGTTTTTATAGGGCCTTTAGCCCTTCTTTCATGCATACCGCTTTAAAAACCCCCGCACCATTTCAAGGCTGTCACTCACCCCGTCACGTTCCCCTTCCACAAATGCAAGCAGTGCTTCTTCATGGTCGGCAACCATGTTCCAGAGATCCCGGTGCTCTGTAGCGCCATCGGCCGACCGCCTGTACTTCTCGGCATACTCCCGGATCCAGGGGGCCAGGGTATGCATTAAGGGCTTCCACGCAAGATCAATCCACGTCTGCGCCTGCTCCAGTCCCTGTTTGGTCATCTCCGCATCAGAGGTCGGACAGCGCATGCCCAGGGGCTCTAAATATGCTTTCAGCAGTTCAGCCGTTCTTTGCTCCACCTTGATCAGGTGGTCCCATTTCTGCAGCTCTGACTGATCTGTTGATCTCTCCTTGAACGCCTTAAAAAAGACGATTCCAAACAACTCTCCCATGTATGCGGTGTGCAATTTTTTCAGCATGTTGAATTTCCTGTGTGTTGGTTGCTCAAGGGGCTGATCCTTCGAGATGCCTGTACGCCTCGATTCGGTATACTCAACCTACATTCCAACTTATAAACCTGTGGCAGGGTGGGCACAATATTATAACGGAGGGGAAAGCATGAAAAACGTTCTTAGTTCGAGGTGCTTGGGGACAGGGGCGAAAGGCTAAGAGCTAAAGGCGAATGGTCAAAGGCAAAAGTATTGAGCCACAGAGGGGGTGGAAACCGCCAGTGAGTGGTAAGTGGGGAATGGTGAATAGGGCGACTTTGCCGCTTAAAAATAAAAATAAAGGTCAAGGCAAAAGCGGGTGGTTGTTTCAGAAAATGACGGAGCGCAGCGACTAAACCTTATGAATTCTCTGAGCTGTTGTGTGTCTATGTTTAAAACTTATGGCAGCGTCTCTTAGTGACTATAATTTAACGATAAAATTGGATGTTTAAGCTCTGTGATAATGGGCTTTATGAAAGTGTTGGTATCACTTTCAGTCCATTAAAATGGTCCGACCTAATTTTCCACGACCCGATTTTCCAGTCGAATAATGCTTACGATCTATTCAATAAACAGAGCAGGGCTGCATCGAAATCGTTTAGACAGAGCTTTCACTTGATCAATGTTAAGAAGGCGTTTTCCATTCAAGATTTCAGAGATCTCCTCTTGACTGCCCAGCTCGGTTAAATCAATTTGTTTGAGGCCATGGGTTTCCATCAGCATTCGGATGTTGTCAACGGCATCGGATTCAGGGCATAGGGGTTGGCGTGACTCGTAGTCGTGAATCAGAGTACCGACGAGGATTAATAGAGATTCAAGTCCAGGGGTCTCGTCATCATCCATGCGGTCCACGATGTAGTCCGCAAGGGCTATGAGGTGATCCAAGTCCTGCGAGTTTTCAGCAGGCTTAATCTCAGAGACATAAGGTAAGAGTCCATCGACTATTTTTTTGAATTCACCCATGGGACACCTTTATCAAAGATTTTTCAGTATTTAGCAAGGGGTACCCCTTGAAGACATTGTAAATGGTAACTCTGGAAACAAAAAAAGCCCGAACATTGTTGGGCCCTTAGGGTCTGGCGTGGCGGAGAAAGAGAGATTCGAACTCTCGATGGGCGTTAACCCATACGCCCTTAGCAGGGGCGCGCCTTTCCGCATCCTGACCGTGTTTTTCCTTTTGCTCGGAAACTCCGTTTTTGGAGCAAATTTGTAGCAAACGTTGGACCGGCCGTCAAGCAGGATGCCCCTGCATGAAGTCAATCTCTGCACCACCCTTCCTTTGCCCATTCCGGCCTCAATAAAGACGACTTTGCGTTCCCTCCATACTGTTCTATATCTGTTTGAAAAATTGGGGTTTCAAAAATCTGAGAGAGGCATCCAGCCATGGCCTTTTCGGAATTTTCGGGAAGGGAGGGGGTAGGAGTGCCTTCATGGATTGGTGGAGCTGAAGGATATCGCCTTGGCGGCGCCTTCATTAATGGGTTTAACTCATTGGTATGGCTTTGTATCCACTCGCTACTTACCTTGGGTGTTCACTACGATCAGCGGATGTTTGAACAAAGGATATATGGCAGTCCTTGGGTTTTCAACTAAGGAATAGGCTTACCTTTGCCAGGACGTTTACCGGGTATCCACTCCGGCCCTTTAGGGACCGGATCTTTAATCGTTGCAGGCTGAAAGATCGGCATGCTATGCATGAAGCTATATGCATTTCAGTCGAACCGCACTTTTACTGCTTTCATATTCTTTAAGTGAATACCCAAGCAAGGATAGAGGATGATTTTCTCAAAACGTATAGTAACCACACTTTTTTTACTGACGGCGGTCTTTCTCCTTCAAGGTTGTATGTCAAAGATTTCAACAGCTCACTTAATGGCCACACGGTATCCCCCAGGAGAAGCTATTGAGGAATTCGAACGTAATATCGGATCGTATGAAAACTGGGTTCCTGAAGGAACAATGATGGAGGGTCCCGAGAACATCTGGGGCTTAATAGATATCTGCAACTGCTATTTCCGTCTGGGAAATATGTCAAAAACCGAAGAGTGCGCAGAGGCCTATGCGAAACTCTTTTTAGACAAAATTCCGGAAACACATAAATGGGGGAAGGATCGCAACTATTTTGGATACCGTTACCACAGGGTGCTCCTGAACCTTTACTTGGAATTGGGAAGTTATGAAAAGGCCCGGTATCATGCGGAAAAGGGGATAGAATGCTATATCCGACATAGCGGGAGCCTTACAATTATGAGAATAGGCCGCATGAATGTGCACGCCCACTTTATGGCAAATGCGGCGATCGTAATTTCAAAAACCGGAAATAATAAAAGGGCAAGAGAGCTGCTCACTTCCATCCACGACATACGTTATCGAGGGGGAAGGATTTTCCCGATGACAAAACGGATAGAAATGTTCAACAGGCTCGTGGATATATTGCCCTCGGTGAATATGAAAATGCAAAAAAAGCACTGGACCAGGATACTGGGGAGAACAACTTGTCATACCGCGCTTGGGCTTTTGTTGGGTCTTGGGGCATGTCGGAAGTTTTCGGAACATACAAAACTGACATAAACCCCTTAAACATAGACGAGTTGTTCTTAGTGTCCCACATCTACCTTCATACGGGCGAATATGAAAAGGCGCGAGCCGGTTACGATGCCATGATCAATAACCATCACAGAGCCGGCTGGGGTGGTATACAAAACCTTGCCAGCTACAGAACAGATCTGAACAACCGCCCCGGCCTAAATTATGTTGTCCTCCATGACAGAGGAAAAATTGCAATTCATGATGGTGACCAGAATGCGGCAGCAGAATACTTCAGACGTGCAATTCAAATTATCGAAGCCCAGCGTGCAACCATCCACACAGAAAGTTCCAAGATCGGTTATGTCGGAAACAAGCAGGCCGTGTACAGGGATCTCGCAGCCCTACTGGTTGATATGGGAGAATATGAAGAGGCGTTTACCATAGCCGAAAGGTCCAAGGCGAGAGCCCTTGTGGACATGCTTGCTGCCCGGAGCGATCTCGGTGAAGGAAGGGGAGAGAAAGGAAAGGAATTGTCCGGCATGCTTCGGGAAGTGGATGAGATGGAGCAACGAGTCGCCTTGAACTATACAAATAGTTCGCCTGAAGAGAGCCAAAACCTCACCCGTAGCGTTAACCTGAAGCTAAATGAGATCCGTGAAGCGGATCCGGAATTCTCATCCCTCGTCACCGTCACGCCACCTGACCTGAAAAAGATCCAGGCACTCCTTCCTGAAGACGAAACCCTTCTTGAGTACTATGGGGACGATAAGGAGCTGTTCCTCTTTGTGGTGACCCGTAACTCAATCAAGGCCCACCGGCTTGATGCCTCCGAAATTTCGACTCTTGTGAGCCGTTTCAGAAACTACATCCAGACACCGCCGGGAACCGTCCGGGGGCTCAAAAGAATCGCCACTGTCGAAACCGGCGGTCCTGAGGCCGGAATTGCACTCTATGATCATCTGATCAAACCTGTCGCAGGTGAGATCCGCACGAAAGATCTCACCATCGTGCCCCATGGATCGCTCCACTATCTCCCGTTTAGCGCACTCTCGGACGGCAGACGCTATATGCTCGACCGATACCGGATTCGGATTCTTCCGAGCGCAGGGGTGTTGGAGTTTCTGCAACAAAATGAAAACCGAAAGGCCCGAAGCCTGGTGGCGTTCGGGAACCCTGACCTCGGAGACCCCTCCCTCAGTCTTCCTGGAGCGGAGAAAGAATCCAGGGCCATCACCCGTCGCGTAAAAGGAGCCTCTCTCTTTACCGGGAAAGAGGCAACGGAAACGGCCGTCCGTTCCTTTGGCAATCAATACCGCTACATTCACTTTGCTCTGCATGGAACCTTTGACCCGAAAAACCCGTTGGGCTCCGGCCTCCTGATGGCTGCCGACGATCAGAATGACGGTATACTCACCGTGGGGGAACTTTACACCCTCGATATGGATGCCGATATGGTCACCCTGTCGGCCTGTGAAACAGCTCTTGGCAAAGTTGCAAATGGTGATGACGTGGTGGGCTTTACCCGAGGATTCCTCTATGCGGGAGCCGACTCCATCGTATCCAGCCTTTGGAAGGTGGATGACAAGGCCACATCGGAGCTGATGCAGAAATTCTACCGGGAGCTCGTAAAGAACGACAGGAGAGAGGCCCTGAGAAAGGCCCAACTCCACACAAAGCGAAACATTAACAAGCACCCGTACTACTGGGCGGCGTTTCAGTTGACCGGAGACATATAATGAACCGGGGCAGAAGTATGAATCCCGACTTTTAGATAATGGTCGACTTTCAGAACCGACCAGCATGTTACCCAAAACATGCTGACCTTTTGCATTTTCCCTGAGACTTTGAATACCAACCTTGCTTGGCTGTTTCCATCATCGTCAACATTCGACCGGCATCGACGCACCCGAAGCGGTCCCCATGTCGCCCTGTCCGTAAGGTGTACCTTGAGTGACACCGGTGTTGTCACATGTTTGTTTCCTGTCTTCCGTATTAAATAGTGCAACGTAAAAGGTTGGCCTGACCTTTCTTGACGGGTGTTCGTAAGGTATAAATGATTTCGGACATTGGGTGACATGATGTCCCTACGCAATCCGGTGCGGGAGCCGCACCCTACGCGCCCCCATGTATTAGAGGCTGCGTGGCAATCCACCCGTCCTCTTCCGTTTCGGTTATTGACACCCTTGACATCTTTTATATAGTTGTCAGGCATGTTGAATGTACAAGTTTTGCCTTAAAGCCGTTGTGATTTGACTTGAGGAACGAGAGGCAAATCACAACGGCAATCAGCTTTCAAGGTGGCCCACCTTGCCGCCGGAGGCTTTTTTCCAAGTCTCTAAGTGAACCGAAGCCAACGGAGTGCGTGATGACCAGATGTGATATGGACAAGGCCGAAACAGATGCGAAACACATTCTGAACCAGCTTGGTTCCTTAAGTTCCTATCTCACCGGTATGGACGCGATGGCGGAGAAGGATTCCTGCTTCAACCTGCCTCTGGAGATCATGAGAAAGGCCATGGCCTTTGATGTGAGCGTTCTCTACGAGGTGAGCAACGTGGTCGACAACTGGCTGATCTTGGAGATCACGCGGGTGTTCGACCCGATAGGGTATCGGAGCGACCTGAAGGAGGGGGAGAAGCTGATTCTCGATATGGACAACCCCGAGGGGATCTATATCAATGAGGTGAAGGCCTTCAAGTCCAGAAAGATCTCCCACATCAACGTTCCCAACCAGGGGTGCGACATGATGGGGTTTGTCTATCTCCCAGAGAGCCTTGGGGGCGGGTATCTCTTCGGCGGCGATTATTGCGGCCAGGAGTCCGGGGTGAGGGATTATGAGGCGAGTGTCTGCGAGATCATGTGCAATTTTCTCAGCACCATCCTTATCAAAACGCAGCTTGAACAGTTGGCTGTCTTTGACAGCCTCACCGGACTCAACAACAGCCGGAGCATCAAGGAAGAGGTTGCCCGCATCTGCAACCGTTTCGATCGGAAGACCGGGGCCGTTGCCACCATTGCTCTGTGCGACATCGACCATTTCAAGGCAGTGAACGATACCTACGGGCATATCCAGGGTGATCTGATTTTAAAGGAAGTGGGGGAGATTCTCTCCTCGTCCATGCGAAAAGATTTTGATGTCGCTGGACGATATGGCGGGGAGGAGTTTCTGCTGGTCCTGGATGGGACGCAAGACTCGGATACCTTGGAAATCATCGAGAGGATCCGCAGGAAAATTGAGGATCACGCATTCGGCAAAGCCGATAAAGCCGGCAACGCCATACCGGGCGAATCCCTTCACATCACCATGTCCTTCGGTATCGCGGAGAACCGCTCGGAACCCGAGCCTTGCGATGCCCTGGAATGGATCAGCCGCGCGGACAGAGCCCTTTATCGCTCCAAGCATGAGGGCAGGAACCGGACGACCCTCTGGGGCGAAGCGTTGGATAATGAGACTTGTCTTGAAAGTGCATAACGATACCTCCGGCGGGCAGGGGATGATCCCCTGCACCCCAGGTTCGCAAATGCATCGTTCCCTCGTTCCTCGGGTACGTCACATTTGCTGACGGGCTGCGCCCGTGAACAACCGGATAGGTTGTGAATCCTATCTCGAGGTGCCCGGTGGTACGACGAAAACCCGAAGCATTGTTTTTAGCGGCGAAGCCGCCTTCATGCTCTTCATGTCCTTCATGGTTTAAACTGCAGCCTGCGTGAATCCCAACCTGTGCCATATTGCATGCATGGATCTCCGATCAATGGGTCGTACGAAGGGTGTTCTGTCTTTACATGCTAAAGCAACACATTCGCCCCCACGTCCCCTGCAGTCGGGGAAGACGACACGGGTCATAACACCGATACCGTTGTCCACGGTCGTAGCCATGACGCAAAAAGGCGGATGTGATTTGACCCGAGGAACGAGGGGCAAAGAGCATCCGCAATCCGCTTTCAAGGTGGCTCACCTTGCCGCCGGAGGCAGTTCTTTTTATTCCCTATCCCAAGATTCCCTTAAAGAAAAAGAAGCCATAGCTGGCGGCGAGCATGGCACCTGCAGCGCGGGGCAGGCGTTTGAACCCTGCGATGAAGAAGAAGTGCGCTCCGCAGGCGGCCATGATGGTGATGGCCCCTGCTTCGAAGGAGGCGGGGATTGTGATGGGGGAGAAGACGGCGTAGATGCCGATGCACATGGGAATGCAGATATGGCCATCTCCGATCTGGGAGGAGTAGGCGATATCCGACCGATTCACGGCGGCGTAATAGAAGGCAAGGATCCCGTTGGGGACAACCATCAACAGGCCGCTTAAAATGCCAATCTGGTTATATGAGATGACCCCTCCACCGCCCCCGTTTGAGACCCATTCCACCAGCCCTTCGATGCTGTAATACGTTCCCCAGGCCGCTGCCGCCACCAGGACGAGGTCGACGAGAAACCAGGGGTTGACGGCTCGCTGGTTCCGTACGTTGCTCTTCATCAGCTCAAAGACCTGAAACACCTGCCAGAACAGGAACAGTCCGATGAGGACCAGGCCATCGCCCTGATTCAGGACACCGTCTCGGCCAAGGGCCCAGACCACTCCCGTAAAAAAGGCCATGGCGATGAGGGTGAGGAGAAGGGAGAGATAATCCAGCTTCACTTTGGAGCTGTCTTCACTTTTTCCGTAGAGGGTCAACCCCCAGATGAGGGCGGGAATGCCAAGGAGGATTGTGAGGTTCGTGACGTTGTTGACGATGCAGTTTTCCAGGACCATGGCAGCATCACCACCGGAGGTTCCCATGATGTAGGCAAAGGCCAGGTTGGAGAAACCGGAGCAATAGGGCATCACCATGGTGCCGATGACGGTGCCCTCGAACCCCTTTTGCTCAAAGGCGTTCAGTCGCCAGACCATAAGCATGGAGGAGATGAAGAAGAGGGCAAGGAGCTGCCAGGGCCCGGCATGGAGAACAATGGCGCAGGCACCCTTGAATAGGGCGTTGTAGTCCGGGGCCGTGGCCAGCATTTTTAACCCGCTCAGAAGCTGGGACAGCAAATCCAATAGTTTTTCCACAAAAACCCCATCAATCCGGTTAATACCTCAACATCCTGCCAGATAAACAAAATGATTCAGGTATGCCTCCGGCGGCCAGGGGATGATCCCCTGGACCCCAGATTGCGGATGAGCTTGCCCTCGTTCCTCGGGCGAACGCATCCGCGAAGAAACAACCAAGCCGTATTTGTCAACCGACGTCATGTAAACCAGGAAACGTGTGGCCTCGGCAGAGCCTCCGGAGGCTACATAAGCTGAATACTAACTAATAAAGTTTGGAACTGTCAGCAACCGGTATTTTCTCTCAGTATGGAAAATTTCGATTGCATCGCCGATGTTGGCAATCCATATAATTTGGGCTTAACGAGTCACAACCGGAACGTTTTCGGGGCTCATTTCAAAAAGCAACACGCCGGAGGCAGGCTGAATAGTTGCGGTCACGCTTTCCTTTCTTCTCCCCTTATTTTTCGTTACAGTGGCATCCATATCAACAATACCCACGAGAACAGCGAGTCCCATTGTCGTTGAACCATAACCCCCATGGAAACTGATACCCATGAATAAAACCCCAAAAGAGCTGTTGGTTGCCCTGGGCGCTGACGTACTGGCCGAGGCACTTCTTGAACTGGCCGATAAGGAAAAGAGAGCCGGTGACCTCGTTACCCGGCTGATTACCGGGCCTGAAGAAAAGATCAAGCGATTCAAGTCAAAGCTGTCTGGATTGAAACGGTCAAAGCGATTTGTGCCAAGGCGGGATTCATCCACGGTTGCCGGGGAGTTGGAAGAGCTGCTTGCACTGTTGAAATCAGCGGTGACAGAGCCACAAACCGGTGCGGAGCTCGTCCTCTCTTTTTGCGAAACCGATACGAGCACCCTTGGTCGGTGCGACGACTCCGATGGGGTCATTGGGGATGTGTACAGGTATACTGCGCCGGAGCTTTTCAGGTCTTGGGCGGCGGAGAGCAAGGACAAGAAAGGGCTTATAAAAAAACTCTTCAAGGTTGTTAATAAAGACGATTTTGGGGTTCGGGATGCTCTTGTAAAGGAGGCTACGGGGTGGCTCTCCGAGGATGAAATACGATACCTGATCGCCTTGCTTGCCGCGTTCACTGAAAAACAGGATGGTCGGTATGATTTTAACCAGGGAAGCCATTGCCAGGAGATTCTGGCCCTTCAGGTGCAGGACGCTCCGCTTTTTGAGCGGGTGAGAAGGAGGTGGAGAGGCGAGCTTTGCACGGCCGATTATTTGGTCATTGCCCAGGCGTATTTTGACAGCGGCGATGCTGAGACGGCTCGTGGATGGCTGGAGAGGGTGCCCGATGATGAGTCGTTTCAGGCCATGGAACGCGCTCACCTTCTTGTCTGCGTTTACGGGGCGTTGGGGGAGAAAGAAAAGCAGGCCAAGCTCGCCTGGTGGGTGTTCAGGCGGACCCGCAGCATGGCAGACTTTGAGCGGGTGATCGGGGTTATTGGGGAAGAAAAGCGTGGGGCGGCCCTGGCGGGTGAGTTTGGCGTCATGATGTCCCAAGATCAGCTCTCTTACGAGGACCTCTCTTTTCTTGTGGCGTTGGGGAACTTAGGTGATGTGGAGCGTTACCTCATACCCAGGGCAGATCAGCTTGATGGGGACCACTACTGGACTCTTGCGCCTCTTGCCAAGCAGATGGACGAGGCAGGGTACTCTCTTTCGGCGACCCTTCTATACCGAGCTCTTCTTGATTCCATCTTAAAACGTGCCCAAACCAAGACCTACCCCATGGGGGTGAGGTATCTCAAGCGGCTTGACAAATTGGCTCTGGACATCTTGGATTGGCGAATAGTCGAGGAGCACGGCGTCTATGCAGAGGGCCTGCGCATCCAGCATGGCAGAAAAACCAGCTTTTGGTCTCGTTATGATGGGTAGGTACTATGACGAGCATTGCCTCCGGCGGCCCTGCCGGGGGCCAAACTTTTGAAAAGTTTGATAAACAGGTCTTAAAAAATGATACTTGGTAGTTCCCGATTCAAAGGCGGGTGTGATTTGACCCGAGGAACGAGGGGGCAAAACGCATCCGGAACCAGCTTTCAAGGTGGCACACCTTGCCGCCGGAGGCAGCTTTTGAGGAGCTGAACAGTTGCAATCCAAAAGCCGTACGGGAGTGCGGAGCTCCCAAACACCAAAGCCTGTCCCATGGCTCATCGTGCCTACGTCGGCATTTCGTTGTAGATCCGGATATGTTCGCGAGTCTCCTCGGTGAGGGGGTCAAAAACCTCATCTGAAATCAGGCCGTTCTTTTTCCACATCGCCAGTTTGAAAACGGCATTGCTTCTCTTGAAGTCATCAAGCATCAGTGATATCTGCTCGTCCTCTTGCTCCATGAGCTTCCAAAGCTTGTTGTAGCTCTTATGATTTTCAGAACCACGCGACTTCGCCAGTGCTTCAACTTTCTGCATAATCCTGTCGCAGGCTGTGTTCAACACGTCCCCTTGCAAATCCCGAACAAGTTTCCAGTCTTTTTCTCGTATATCATTGTTCAAGGCATACTGTCCTTTTTGGTAGGTGCTCATTCACATATTCGGTTCCCTTGCCTTAAAACAGCCACGACCTGAATATCGCTTTCATTGATGTTTCAGGCAATCCTGAAATCAAATGATCCGCGATGGAGCACGGCGCACCTGGAAACCAATCACCCTTCAGGGTTTTTTCAACATACCGGAGCGTATCGACTCCACCACCTTTAGCCTTCCGCATAAGCCATTCGCCTGTTTTTGTATCCAAGCATCACAAACGGTTTTTCAAACTGAGCAATACCCCACAGCATCGTTAATCGTGCATTCGATACGTCTTATCAAGCACCACCATCTCTTCAAGGGTCCTTTTGCGGCCACGGCTTTCGACAATGACCTTTCGTGTGTACATCAACTCAGGAGTCAGGGCCAGTTGCTGCTCGGAACCCGTTTCATTCGTGAACCGGTAGTCGGTTTTCCCCGTAATTAAATAGAGTGACGAGGCAATGGCAGCCCCTGACCCGCGGAGGGATTTATCGTGACGGGATTGTGCGAGCAGCTCTTCCAAGAGGGGGGTAAGGGATGCATTGCCAGTCAGGCCCATGCTTGAAATCACCATGAAGTAGCCCTCTGCGTCAATATCCTTAAGCCCTTTGACATAGGCTGACCTGATATCATTTGAAGCCCATTTTTGGCCTACCACGCCGATGTATCGAAGGTAGATTCCGTGGTAGGTATCCCGTCCCTGGCCCATCAGGCAGAACTTCATCTCTGTGAAAAAGTCATCCTTTGCTGACAGTTTATAGATGCGTTCCAATACGACATAAAAGGGCTTGGAGGGCTGCTCAAACCGATCCATCACGCGTAGCAACAGTGCCGGGGAGTCCAGAAACGCGCACTTTATCAAAAAGAGCAGAATGACCAGGTAGGCTGCAAATCCAAGGCGCTTAAAACTCAATTTTTTCTTCATTCGTCTCCTGTATGAAAAGCCTTTTCGTATGGTGTCGCTGTGACTTGAGGCTCTCGAAACCACATACTATTCAGAATCAAAAAAAAGGCCCGGGTGTCACGTTCTGTGCCCTGATCCGAACGCCAAAAGGTCGCGGGTAAAGGACCTGGCTTCAAACCAAGCGGTTGTATTTGCCAAAAGGCGCATGAATAAACGGGCGATAAATAGGTACCTTTATTATCAGGGTTTGTCATCTTGAATATATAATGATCGGTGAGGTGGCACGTGGAGATTAAACGGGACTCGTGTGAGGGGACGCGTGATGCCCGTGAATGGCCTGGGCACAGGGCATTGGATCGGGTGCAACGTCACGTTTAGCCCGTTTGCTCTTTTCTGCTGTTATCTCTCTATTTTTATAGCATTAATTCTTGTCTCCGGAAATAAACTGTGCTTACCTGTCGGGTAATGCGAACATTCATGTATGACCAGCGTTATCCGATGCGTCTTCTAAGATGCAACGAGCCTTCGGCACCCTTGCCATGGGGGCTGTACTGATGAAAACCAACGGTAATAGTTGATGCCAAACGCATGGGGCGCATACGTCGCTTCCCGGTCACTCAGCCCTGCAAAAGTCGATGCACCACCTTACCCGGATATTTTACGAGCCGCCCGAGGGTGAGAAAAGCGAGCAGGAAACCGTGAATTACATTTTGTGTTTTTGACATGTCTTTATTTTTCACCGCAACCATCAGTAATAATATGCTGTTGCCATGATCTGATTGTTTTCTCATGAAATATTCGGGTTAAAGGCCAGGCAGCTTATAAATGTCCATATGTCTGACAGCCGGAGAAGACGATAACCGTAAGGTCTTTACGGGCACCGCCCGTCAGCGAATGTGACGTATCCGAGGAACAAGGGTTCGGAGCATTCGCGAACCTGGGGTTCAGCCCCTGGCCGCCGGAGGCACGCTTTTTAAAATTCCATGTCCAAAATAAATATGAGGGGGGAGACCATGACAAGACTTATTGCAGGGATGTTGATTCTGTTGTCTGTATCTTTCGTCAGTGCCTTTGCATCTGATGCGGCCGCTGAGACGTTTCAGGACGACATGACCGAGTTCATGGAGGAGAAGGTGGGCTCGGAATCCGAGTTTCAGCAGGATGTGACGGGAGAGACCAAAGCTCCGGTTGCACCGGTGGTGGAGACCAAGAGCGTCAACACGAAGCAGAAAGCTCCGGCGGTGTTTCGCAAGGAGCCCCCCAGGGTGGAGATTGCGTATGAGATGCCGGAACCCATTGGGGAGTATCTATTTACCGGCAATGCCCGGGACTCCTCAGGGTTCGACAACCACGGCGTTGTGACCGGAGCTCAGCTGACCACAGACTGGGGGGGCCGGGAGGCGAGTGCCTACATTTTTTACGAGAGGCCCCACAAGGTCAAGATCCCGCGAAGCGATGCCAACGCTTTTGGGACGGGCAGTTTCACCGTCTCGTTTTGGGTCCGGAGTATCGACGACGATGCCAGGGGCCAGCGGATGGTGGCCAATGAGTCGGGGGGGAGTGCGCAATGGGCCTTTCGTTATGCCAGCGGTCGGAAGGTCCATTTCCTGATTAGAAACGAAGACGGAGAATCGGCCTTCATCGTGCATCCCATTGCTGATCGAAAGTGGCATCAGGTGACGGGGGTGAGGAATGCGGAAAGCAGGACCATGAGCCTTTACGTGGATGGTCGGTTGATTGAGACCCGCAGGGATGTCACCGGCAGCGTGGATAGTGGTGGGCCCATCTATGTGGGGGACCACAAAAATCTCTTGTTTGTGGGGCGGTTGGACGATGTCCGGCTGTGGAACGTGGCCCTGGACGAAAGGGGACTTACGGCCCTTCACACCAGAGAGATCGGCAGTCCGGTTACCGCCATGGGATCGTTGGAGCTGGCATCGGCTGCAGTGCCGGCACCGGTGGCGGCCTATCCGTTTAACGGCAATGCCGAGGACGCTTCGGGCAATGGCAACAACGCAATGGTCAATGGTGCCGAGCTGGTACCGGACCGGGCGGGCAATGAGGAAGGAGCCTACCTTTTCTATGAGAGGTCGCACCGCATCAAGGTTCCGTTGACCCCTTTAAACACCTTTTCCTCACAGAGTTTTTCCGCGTCGTTTTGGGTTCGAATTGTGAACAAGGAGAACATCACAACCGGCCTGTTGACCAATGAATCGGGATCGATGCCAAAGTGGGGCTTTTACGCTTCTCAGTCTGGTGATGTGCTTTTCCGACTCAGGAACCAGGAAGGGGAGTCTTCGTTTATTTCCTATCCCATCACAGACGGGCAGTGGCACCATGTGCTGGGGGTTCGAAACACGCGCAACCGGACCATGAGCCTCTATGTCGATGGGGCCCTTGTGGGGACCAAACCGGCAGTGACCGGAAGCGTCAACAGCCTGGAAGATATCTGGGTCGGAGATCATAGGAACCTCTTGTTTACAGGACGGATCGATGAGGTGATGCTTTGGGATGAGGCCCTCAACCAGAGCAAGGTGGCAGCACTCTTCGCAGAGGCCTCTGCCCTTCAAGCGGTTGCTGTGACATCGTCTCCAGTGGAGGAGATGGTCCAGGAACCGGTGGGCGAATACCTGTTTGCAGGCAACGGTGATGACAACTCGGTGAAGCAGAATCACGCCATGGTTAACGCAGCACACCCTGCAGCGGACAGGTTCAACCATGCCGACAGCGCCTACTGCTTCTCGGAGCGGAACAACCGGATTAAAATTCCCTTGATCCCGGATAACACCTTTGGTCGGGGCTCCTTTGCGGTTTCGTTTTGGGTGAACATTGATGAATCCGATGCAGGCGGGCACAAGGTTGTGACGAACTCCATGAACACACGCCCGGTCTGGAGCTTTACCTACAGCTCCGGTAACATGAGGTTTCGCATCCGGAACAAGGAGAACCAGAGCCGTTTTGTTTCCGGCCCCATGGATGTCGGCAGCTGGCACCACATCATAGGGGTAAGAAATGCCCCCGCCAATACCATAAGCCTTTATGTGGATGGTCGCCATACCGGCACCAAGCCTGGTGTGGTGGGGGATGTGAACAGCGGGGGAGACATCTGGGTGGGAGAGCACACCAATCGCCTCTTTAAAGGCTGCTTGGACGAAGTGGTGCTGTGGAAGCGGACCCTGGCCGCTAATGAAATTCGGGACATGCACGCCGTGGACCTTCAGCTGTCCCACTCCGTTGAGAAACCGCAGATGGTCATGCCAAATCAAAAGCGGATTCAGGTGCCGAGGCAGATGCCGGTGGAGTAAAAAAACAGGCGAAAGGCTAAGGGTGGTGGCGTCGCTGGCGCTCCATCAGAAAAAAGCGGGCTAATGGCGAAGGGCTGAAGGTGAAAGGCCATGGAGTCGCTTCGCTCCACGATTATATAAAAAAGCCGCGCGGGAGCGCGGCGCGCCCGAAAAACAGGGTATAGGTGATGGGGCATGGGCACTATGGCGGTCCTTCGTTTTAGCGGCGAAACCATCCTGTTCACGACTCACTACGTACCATTCACAGGTGGTTTTCGGCCCCATCTGTGGCCAAACGGTTTTTGCCATTTACCCTAACTGGCTCTCGCGAAGCGAGCTCCTTGAACGAAGAACCAAGCACCAAGAACGAGGAACAGTTTTTTTTACCTGTTTTTTTCACTTTTTCCTTTCGCCTTTAGCCCTCAGCCTTTCGCCCCTGTTCTCAGAACCAAGCACCAAGAACCAGGAACGGTTTTTGTTTTTCAGCCCCATTCTCAGTTCATGATTTACCACTCACTGCATCACATCTGGTTAACCACTTTCCTTTCACACCTGTGTAATTTCAAGTAATTATCCCTGTTGCATAGTTTTAAATTTTTGGGTACATTGAAGCATTCAAAACGACATCCAGAGTTGTGAACGCCGTTCTGTTTTCTTGCGTACCAGAAGGGCCCTGTGTTGAGCAGGGCTTCATGCGACGGCAGGTTTTTGGACGTATTTGTATGCATGTCTTTCGGGGAGCCAGCCTTCTCTCCAGTCTTTCCCTACTTATTTAGATCGAATCGATTCAGCGGCACGCTGAACGATGCCATACCAGGTCCGTGGTCGTGTTTCCCCCGACCACCTTCGCGACATTGAATCATTCATTCACAACGTTTTACCTTTTGGAGGAGGTTGTATGAACGTG
Organism: Desulfolunaceae bacterium; assembly: GCA_942491485.1. Taxonomy (GTDB): domain Bacteria; phylum Desulfobacterota; class Desulfobacteria; order Desulfobacterales; family Desulfolunaceae; genus Desulfoluna. The sequence goes on from CALOAX010000004.1 coordinate 787,697, forward strand.
ACGAAGTCTGTTTTGCTGGCCTTGGTAGCAGGTTCTCTCCTGTTTACAGCCGGGTGTTCCTTTGATTTGAACAACCCGAATGCCGATGAATATGATGTGCAGATTATCGGCGATTCCATTTACGATTATTCCGGTGATATCCAGGAGGTCCTCCAGGACCTGTCAGGTAAGATGTACAAAGACCGGTCGGTGAGTGGCGAGAAAATTGCCGGGATTCTCACCCAGTATGATCGGGCCATCGGAAACACCCCCAGTCTGAAGACCGTCCTTGCCGATGGCGGGGGCAACGACATCCACTTGGGAAGCGCGGACTGTGATTCGGATCCGTTGACCCAGGGCTGCATCGACACCATCGATTACGTGGCTGACCGGATGGAAGTGCTGCTTGAAGACATGTATCTGGATGGGGTCGATGATTGCGTTTGGCTCGGCTACTACTACATGACGGGCAGCGAGGCCGAAACCAAGGAAGCCATTGATTACGCCTACAGCCTTTATCCGGCTATATTCAGCGATGCCAGCTTTAATGTCTACGGCTCAGGCGGGGCCTACCTCATCGATTCGAGGGGTGACATTGAACCGAACCATATCAAATCTGATGACATCCATCCCACCTATGCCGGCTCCGAGATTCTGGCCAACCTTATCTGGAATGTGATGGTGGCAGAGGATACCTATCGTTAAGAGGGTATGTTTTTTATGATGGCCAGCCGTGCAGAAACGAGCGGTGATGAACCGTGTCGTCTGCTCGGCGTTGTCTATGCGAAGTGAATGATTCAATGTCGCACTGAAAAAACTTAAAAACAAGCCTCCGGCGGCGAGGTGAGCCACCTCGAAAGCGGGTGGCGAATACGACCGCCCCGCGTTCCTCGGGGTGATCGCATTCGCTGATGGGCTGGAGGGGCTCAACCCCTTCGTGTTTTTCGTGGTTTTATACGTCGGTTGAATATAACTAGTCGGATTGTGCCTCCGGCGGCCCTGCCGGGGGCCAAACTTTTGAAAAGTTTGACAAACAGGTTTTTAAAAAAGACCCTTATAAACCCTCGATTCAAAGGCGGATGTGGTTTGCCCCTAAGGACGAGGGGCAAAACGGTGCGGCCACCAGCTTTCAAGGTGTCCACCTTGCGGAGATTCGTGCAGATGCGAAAACGGGACGTTGCGATGGGAGCATGCCTCTGTCTGGCCCTGATATGGGGGGGCGGGCTATTGTTTATTGGGGGGGACGGCCAGGGGGCCACGGATGTATCCCCACAGATGGAGAAAACCACGTCCGGCGTGGACTCGGTGAACCAGGCCCCGGGACTTGGCGATGCGGCTACGGCACAGGCAAAGCGCGAGCATGGAGGCAAAGCCTCTGTGGCAAAGGGGCGTACGGGGCAGGGGGAGCATGCGGAGCCAGCTGTGACGGTTCAGTACCCCGAGGGCCTTGAGGGCATCAAGCAGCAGATCTACGACATGAATATCGAGTACATCGAGGACCTGGACGCCCTGGATGCGGCAGGGCAGGTGACAGACCAACCCCCCGAGGCACTCTGGCAGGGGGACTGGTCCAGTGCGGACGACTGGAAGCGGCGCGGAGACGGGTTCCGTATCGAACAGCGGGAAGACGGGACCTACGCCCTGTTCCCTGATGCGGACACCAGCCGTTCCTACGCCTGGGACGACGAGAAAGGAGAGTTCGCCTGGGAGCAGGATTTCTACGGAAAAATAATCACCCACAAGGCCCGGTTCATCGATGATGATGTGCTTGTGTTGATGAAGATCAGCGGCAGGAAGGTGGCGCTGGATATATACAGCAAAGGTGAGTAAGGGCAGGTAAAAGCGGGCGAATGGCTAAGGGCAGAAGGCGAATGGCCGTGGAGTCGCTACGCTCCATCATTGAAAAAATGCCGCACAGGAGTGCGGCGCACCTAAGAACACTTCCTTTTGCTTTGGCCTTTATTTTGATTATCAGCGGCGAAGCCGTTCTATTCACGATTCACTATTTTCCACTCACAGGCGATTTTCGCCCATCTTTGCCATCTATGGCTAACTGTTTTTGCCTGTTTTCCCCTTTGCCTTTAGCCCTCAGCCTTTCACCATTGGCCTGCATTTACCTGACGGAGCGAAGCGACTCCTCAACTAAGAACCAAGAACGAAGCACGAAGAACGTTTTTGCTTTTTCATTTGATGTGTCCCTCAACCCGTATCCGGAGCTCCGGCCTTAGCGGGTTGTCTGTTTGAAGGTAGAGCATGTCCCTGTACACGCCGGCTGTCTTTCGGGTGTTGGTGGCCCGGACAAGGTAGCGGGTGCCCTCCTTGTCGTTTATCTCCTCCACATTGTAGGCGAAGTGCAGCCCTTTTTTGGCCTTGATGCCGGTGATGGCAAAGGGAAATGCCGTTGCGGGGGTGACGGTAGAGCTGCCCTCAACGGCCTTGCTGTGGGGGCCGGTGAGGATGATTTTGTGTTCGGAGATGGTCGCGAACTCTGTGACCTCCATGGAAGCGTCAAACCTGAGAAGGGGTCGGGTAGGGTCTGTGGTTTCCACCTGAACATAGGCGTCAAGGGTCTTCCCGCCCAGCTTGTCCGTCATGATCACCGTTTTTACCATACCGTCTTCTCCCGGGGGGACGAGTGGCGTCAGGTTGGTGACAATGATGCCGCAGCAGCTTTTGGGCTTTGTCAGCTGAAGAGCTTTGTCGGTGGGATTGGGAACAATCAGCGTGAGCTCCACCACATCGCCCTGGAGTGCCGTGGGAAGCACGAGGGCGGTGCGGGGTTCGGTGAGGGTGGCACGGGTGCGCATCGGTGCTTCAGGAATCCCTGTGTAAAAATGGGCCGCACGTTTTTGGTTGGGTGCTTTTTTCTGCTCTTTCTCATCCAGGGAGGCAAGGGCCATCACCGCCAGGATAGCGGTACTCAGAAGAGCCAGGCCGACCATTGTCTTGGATCGCATCGCATGCTCCTTTACTGAAACAGGGGAAGGGGAGAGTTTTCGTAAGGGCCTTACCAAAATTTAATTATACACGCTCAGCATGACCAGCACCGTGCGCTTTGAACATTGAACGTTGGCCCACACAGTCGTGTGGAAACGCCCGGTAACGGTCGTTGTATAATTATTTCACAGCGAGGCCCTAACTTTTCAAAAGTTTGGTCCCTGGCAGGGCCGCCGGAGGCTACTTTGAACTGAATGGTGATGAATTTTCTTTATTTAGGCACAAATATGGCGAGAATGGAAGGGGGTAAGGCGATGGTTGCCGGTTGTGGCGAGCTGGTGTTTTGAAATATAATGTACGGCGGTGTGAATGGAAGCATTTTACGAGTAAAACAATCAGGGATACAAAGCGCCCTGCGGACTGCACGAAGGAGGTTGGGCTCCCGTTGCGGGATGCATGGTTTTCAATGGGGCCTGGGTGGTCCCTCAAACAGTCATCAAACCACGCAAAATAGCATGGTGTGCCCGGATAGTGAGGCAACATGCTCTTCGATTTTGTGAGGGTTTCTTTGGATCGAGAGGTCATGTCACATGAGATGGTTGAAATTTTTCTTGCCGGTCAAGTCCATCAAGCCGCAAAGGGCGAAAGAGATGATGGCCAGCGGCGATGGATGGGTTCTCCTGGATGTTCGGGAGCCGTCCGAGTATGCCGAGGGTCACATAAGAGATTCGGTTCATATACCTTTGTTTGAAACCACCAAAAGGGCAGGGGAACTCAAAAAAGAAAATACCATCCTTGTCTACTGCCGATCCGGCAGCCGAAGTAAGCTGGCCTCAAGGTTTCTTGCAGCCAAAGGTTTTGACGAGGTGTACAACATCGAGGGCGGGATTCTGGGATGGCAGGAATAAGGGCAGGAAACGCAGGCTAATGGCGAATGGCTGAAGGCGAAGGGCGTAAAACGATAAAAAGCGTTCTTCGTGCTTTGTTCTTCGTTATGGAGTCGCTGCGCTCCACTATTATATCAAAGGCCGCGCGGGAGCATGGCGCGCCCGAAAAACAGGGCATAGGTGATGGCATGTGTACTAAGAGCGTCCTTCACTTTTAGCGGCGAAGCCGCCCTATCTGAGTCCATCTGTGTCATCTGTGGATAAACGTTTTGTGCCTTTGGCCCCAACTGGTACTCGCGAAGCGAACTCCTTGAACGAAGAACCAAGCACCACGAACCAAGACCGAATTTCTCTTAATTATTCTGCGTTTTCTCGTCCATGTACTGCGTGATGCCTTTATAGACCTGGTCAATTCTGGGCTCCCGGGGCAGGGTGTGCCTGATCAGCCGGAGATAGCCTTTGTCAGCAAGGCGGCCTATGGATGGCGTGAAATTGAGGTCAAAGACCCATCCCATCTGCAACAGCTTAAAGTCGTTAAGGTTCTGCAGGTCATCTTTCAGGACCACTTGGTGCTTCATGAGGCTGTCATAGACCTTTTCAGAGATCCCAGGGGTGTCCGGCAGACCCAGTTCCAGGGTTCTGTTTCGTTTTGTGCCCAGCTCCGCGTAATAAGAGGTCACCACATACCAGATGTCCAGCTTGTCGGCATCGCGCAGCAGGCGGCTGTAGAAAAGGCACTCGTCGGTTTCATTCTCAGGAAGAAAGGCCCGGTTGTGATACAAAACAACCCGCTTGATGAGGTCAAGATCGTCCGGGGGAAGATGGTTCAGGCACTTCTCTTTTTCGATGGTCTCATGGCCGAGCAAGGCGTGGTCCACTGATTGGTCATCCACAAAGGTGTTGAACCTTCGGTACTGCTCAAAACGGCCGATGTCATGAAAAAGGGCGGCGGTTTCCGCAATGGCTGTCTGCTTGCTGTCCAGGCCCAGGCAGTCTGCCAAAAAGAGACTCTCCCTGCAGACCCGTCGGGTGTGCTTTTGCTTCAGAACGATATTTCGGTCATCCTCCTCCTCACCGGTAATAAATCTGGCGGTGTAGTCGGCAAACCACTGCTTTAATGCTTCCATGAATTTTTTGATCCAATTGATTGTTACGTGATGTGATCCGTACAGCCTTACTCTTGCTATTTCATGAATAGAGCAAGTGTTCAATGAAATCATGGATAAAGTGGAGGGCGACTACCCTATAACGCCTTTAAATCCCAAAAAGGTGCAGATAGAAAACGATGCCGTAATGATGGGGGCTCGATGCAGGGTGTCCGGAAGCCAGGGACGTTTGGTATCACGCAAGATGGTTGGGGTGGGAGTCTTTCGTGCATACAATATCGACCGTGGGGGTCTATGGTGGGACAGGGGCGGATTAAAGGCCGCTTCCGGAACATGTTGACCTTTTTTTTCAAAGGCCTTGACATCCCAGGGGCTGAGCTGTAGTGTGCCCTTCGTTGATGCGGGATGGAGCAGTCTGGTAGCTCGTCGGGCTCATAACCCGAAGGTCAGTGGTTCAAATCCGCTTCCCGCTACCAATAAAAAATACAAAGGCCTGGAAGAGTTTCTTCCAGGCCTTTTTTTGTTTGGGCGCAGCCGTTCGGTTGGCCTTTGATCAACCGACGGGCGTTTGAAAACAAAAATCAGTTGTTAAGACAGCTCCGGCCTGAAGGTTGCGTGGTTGCGTCGTTTTTTTTCATTGTCCCTGCTTAAGAGAGTCGGATTTGGCTCGATGGGTATCAGCCTTGAACTGGCAGGTCCTTGCGGCGGGCATTTACGCTTCGTGTGAATTCGAACGTGATGGGGTGCGATGATGGCGGGCCGTTGTGTATTCATGACGTTAGGGCGAAATCATTCAGGTTGAAAATCCCCTGGCTGTCAGCGGCAAAATCAGAGGCTTGGTATCTTTTTTGCTTAATGTCTTGACATCCCCGGGGGCGGTCTGTAATGTACGTCTCGTTGATGCGGGATGGAGCAGTCTGGTAGCTCGTCGGGCTCATAACCCGAAGGTCAGTGGTTCAAATCCGCTTCCCGCTACCAATAAAAAATACAAAGGCCTGGAAGAGTTCTCTTCCAGGCCTTTTTTGTTTTGGCGTAACCGTTCGGTTGCCCCTGCCGAGGGAATCGGATTCGATTCGATTGATATCAGCCTTGACTCGACAGATCTATGCCACGGACATTCACACATCATGCAAATTCCAACGTGATGGGGTAGATCGTGGCGAGGTGCGCTGTGACTTTGCCATGAGGGGTCCAGTGGCGAAGCTGTTCAGTCTGAAAAATGCCTGGTCGTCGGTGGCAAAATCAGAGGTCTGGTATCTTTTTTGCTTAATGCCTTGACATCCTCGGGGTCGGTCTGTAATGTACGCTTCGTTGATGCGGGATGGAGCAGTCTGGTAGCTCGTCGGGCTCATAACCCGAAGGTCAGTGGTTCAAATCCGCTTCCCGCTACCAATAAAAAATACAAAGGCCTGGAAGAGTTTCTTCCAGGCCTTTTTTTGTTTGGGCCGGTGCCGCAGGTCGGGTAAGCAGGCTAAGGGCTAAGGGCTAAGGGCTAAGGGCTAAGGGGGGTGAGCCGTTGTGTTCGGACGGTTAGCGAATCCTGCTTGGGATTGGGCCTTATTATGGGGAAGACCCTGGGTGACGGCCCGGGAGCGATGGGCCACGAACCGGGAACGCTTTTGTGGGTTCGGTGGAAAAGCCGGTATCCTGGGTTGGACATAGAATAAAAACAGTGATATGAAGGTTCGTTTCAAATAAATGCGCCTTGGGGCGCTGAAATGAGGACCCCATTTGTTGGATGAGTGTGTGACACCCTTAGATATCACAGAGATACCCGATAAACCCGTGTCGCGTATTGCGCCGACGCCCAGTGGCTATCTGCATTTGGGCAACGCGGTCAATTTTCTTATCACCTGGGCCCTGGTCCGGGGCAGGGGGGCTCGCTTCACCTGCGTATCGACGACATGGACGGGATTCGGTTCCGGGATGACGTTCTTGGGGATATTTTTGAATCACTGGAGTGGCTGGGGTTGGACTGGGATACCGGTCCCACAGGGCCTGATTCGTTCCACGCTCACTTCTCGCTTCAAAAACGACGTGACTTTTACCGCAGCGAGCTGGGGCGTCTCAGTCAGGAGACTGGAAAGCTCTTTGCTTGCGGCTGCTCCAGGAGCGCCATTAAGAAAGCGGCGTCAAACGGGCTCTACCCCGGGACCTGTCGCCACGGAAATCATGCGCTGGCCCCCAATGAAACTGCCATGCGGGTTCAGGTTGACGAAGGGGCGGTGGTTGATGTGGGGGGGCATCGCCTTAATGTGGCGGAGACCTTCGGTGACTTTGTGCTCTGGCGCAAGGATGATCAGCCGTCCTACCAGTTTGCCAGCCTTCTGGAAGATGAGTGTGGGAAGGTCAATTTTATCATCCGGGGGGAGGACCTGTTGCCCTCTACGGCTGCTCAGCTCTATCTGGCAGATCTCTTCGGTGCCCAGGGTTTCAGGAACTGCTCTTTTTTGCACCATGGTTTGATCCTGGGGGACGGTGGCGAAAAGTTGTCGAAATCCAGGGGATCATACGCCCTGAAAGACATGCGCGATTCAGGGGAGACCCCTGACAGGGTCTGGAAGACAGCGGCCCGGTTTCTTGGGCTGAACCCCGAAGCGGTAACATCATCCCGGGATCTGATTCAAACACCATAGAAGGTGTTTTGTCGGATAACGTCCAGCATGATTCGTCATCCATGACCGGATGCGTAACGATATTGAATTGATGAGAAAGCCCGGGTGGCCGGTCTTTCTCTTTTTATTTTTATAAGGAGTTTTGTGACCCATGCAATTGAACTGCGGCATTGTTGGCCTGCCCAACGTCGGTAAATCCACCCTCTTTTCGGCCCTGACCTCCGCACCTGCTGAGGCGGCAAACTACCCCTTTTGTACCATTGAACCCAACGTGGGTGTTGTGGCTGTGCCCGATGCGCGCATGCACCGCATCACCGAATTCATCACGCCCCAGAAGCTGATTCCGGCAATTGTGGAGTTCGTGGACATTGCAGGGCTCGTCCGGGGTGCTTCCAAGGGAGAGGGGCTTGGTAACCAGTTCCTCGGGCACATCCGTCAGGTGGGGGCCATCATCCATGTGGTTCGCTGCTTTGATGACGATGACGTGGTACATGTGGATGGGAAGGTAAACCCCGTCAGTGACATTGAGACCATCAGCATTGAGCTTGCCTTTGCCGACCTCGAAACGGTTCAGAAACGTCTGACTGCCCTGCCCAAGCTGCTCAAGTCCCAGGACAAGAAGATCTCCGGTGCTGCCAAGGCGGTGGAGCCTGTGCTGACAAAGCTGGTGGCAGCCCTTGAAGAGGGCGAACCTGCCCGAAGCATTGGATTGGAAGAGCGCGAGGTAGAGCTCATTTCTGATCTTCATTTGATTACCCTGAAAAAGCAGCTCTACTGCTGCAACGTGGGCGAAGACGACCTGGGAGGCGAAAACGATTACGTCGCCCAGGTGCGTGAGTTTGCGGAAAAAGATGGGTCTGGTGTTGTCGTGATTTGCGGAAAGTTTGAGTCCGAAATTTCCGAGATGGATGACGAAGAGGAAAAACAGGCGTTTCTTGAGGATGCCGGCCTTGAAGAGTCCGGGCTTCACCGCCTGATCCGGGAAGGGTATGCCATGCTGGGGCTTCAGACTTACTTCACTGCAGGGGAGAAGGAAGTTCGGGCCTGGACATTCCCCAAGGGAGCCAAGGCACCCCAGGCCGCAGGTGTGATTCACTCCGATTTTGAGCGGGGATTTATTCGCGCCGAAGTGTACCACTGTGAAGAGCTGTTCGAATACAAGTCCGAGGCTGCTCTGAAAGAGAAGGGCAAGCTGCGCGTGGAGGGCAAGGATTACGAGGTGCTTGATGGTGAGGTGCTTCACTTCCGTTTCAACGTCTAATGCATTGACAAAGGGGAATGTTGCCAAAGAAGATGGGGCATTTCCCGCTCTGCGTTTGTCGTGAAGCTTCCGATGGTTGTGTCAATCCGGGTGCGAGGTAAGCACTTACAACGAACCCGGATATGACGCGCATTCAGCTCCGCTTCGGGCTTCGGCCCTCAGCGAATGGTATCGGCCCGAGGGTCGGTGGCATTCGCAACCCGCTTTCAAGGTGGCTCACCTTGCCTCCGGAGGCATGCTTTTTTGCCTTCTCTCTCCTTTGTTTTCCTTAAATTTCATCTTCGCTGAACGCTTCATCCATGCGACAGGTCAACTCTTCGTCCACCTCCGGTATCTCGTCTGTCAGGTCGAGGATGAGCTCAATGAGTGCGTCCCGGGAGAGGCTGTTGAGGTAGTGGTCGACTTGTGACGGTTCGTCGTTGAGGTCGCTGAGCAGGCTTAGGCGCTCGTCTTCTTCGGAGGCGGCAGGCAGGTCGATTCCGTCCGGGTCCAGGAGCAGGCTCTCATAAGCAACGGCCACAGCGTGTTCGCAGGAGGTTGACTTGGGGCAGGTGCAGACCGATGAGAGGATCTGGTCTTCAAAGAACACCATGACGGCGTGGCGTGCGGAGCCATCCACCCATGCGAGAAGATCCCCGTCTTCGGTGAGGCTGAGGTCGCTGATGCCACCCTTCTCATGGATTTTTTTTCCTGCATCGGCGGTGGAGCCTTCGACCCAGGCGTCGATGTCATCCGAGGTAAGGTTGCTGAACGGGTTGGGTTGGCGAGACATTGGTTCGGGTCCTCCAAAAAAGTCGGTCATTGAAGATGGCTTTGAGAGAGCCGGCCACCCGCAGGTGGTGCACGGTTTGTTTCGGCTTTCTAAGGTGTGTGGCCGTTTCCTTGATGTATATGGACGCGGCGTTTTTTCCGGAGCCATCCATGAAAAAACGGTGTCTTAATCCCAGCCCGGAGACAGGAGAACGGTTGGCGAGGGGGGCTGTCTGAAATATCCGGAGAACAATACTATGGGTGCTTGATTCCGGCAACAACCATGTTTGATGCGGAACAAAATTATTCGTGGTCGGTCTGATTTGTCTGTGGGGAGCTGTTTTTTTTAATGACTATTTTGTGGCAGTGAGAGGGGGGCTGCGCGGGTTGTTTTGACGAAACCATCAGTTGGAGGGGTGGAAATTTATGTAGTGAATGATTTTAATACTTTTAATCATTGTTTAAGATAATTCAACAAGTTGTTTCTTGTTAAAACAGTATGTTTTGTATTTTAAGGTTTGTTGCTTGTAGTAAATGTGGCTGTCCAGAGATGGGTTATCAAAGCAAATTGTTGACTTTATAGGTGATAATCGTATTGACACGATAAATATGATGTGAGAGAGATGTATTGTGTGCGAACGCTGTTCTGGTGCTGACTTGTGTGATTCAGGATAATCCTTCTCCACCCACCTTCACCGACGGAGTCTGTATGATCGAGTTGATCCATGAGAAAGAGACCCTGATTTTCGGTTGTGGCAATCCCCTGTTTGGGGATGACGGATTCGGACCGGAAGTGATCCGGTACCTTGAACAAGCTGGAACCCTCCCCCCCCAGGCAGCCTGCCTGGATGTGGGAACCTCCATTCGTGACCTTCTGTTTGATATCCTCCTGTTAGAAAACAAACCCGCCCAAATAATCATTATCGACGCCGCAGACAAACCGGGAAAAGAGCCCGGCGAGATCTTCGAGATCGACGTGGACGAGGTCGACGTCCAGAAGGCGGGGGATTTCTCCCTTCATCAATTCCCTACGACCAACATGCTTAAAGAGCTCAAAGAACATACGGACATGCGTGTTTCCATTCTCGTTGTGCAGATCACAGACCTTCCGGAAGAGGTAGACCCCGGGCTGTCCGTTCCGGTCTCCGCCGCGGTCCCCAAGATGGGGTTGCAGGTCCTTGATATGTTGAACTCTGACTCGACAGCTTCTTAGCCCGGATATTTCACGAGTCGGGTGCGCTTACATGCAAGGCATCAGAGCAGCTGATGAGTGCATCCGGCGCGCCCGAAGGGTGTGAATAACGAACAAGAGAGCGTGGATGACATTTTGAATTGTTGAAACAACTGAATTCCTCGCGATAACACGCTTTAATCACATCCCATTCTCTTGGCGTGGTCGTTTTTTTATGAAATGTCCGGGTTAGATACACACTCTGTGTGTTGACCAGCCGGGTTCCGGCTTTTGCGGACGCAGCAGGTGCAAGGTCCATTTCTTCTTTTCATCATGAGATACCGTTTCCCTTCGGTACGTATGGCGTGCCGAGGGGCTCCATATAGCGATGCGGGTGTAAACGATAAAAAACCGAGGAAGCGTCAGGTGCCCTGGAAGGATTTCTGACGTGGTTTTTGATGTGTTACAGGACCATCGCAAACAACCATCCAAACGATCAAGAGGTGCGACTATGAGCAAACCTGTCGGTTCCGTCATGGTGGTGGGGGGCGGTATTACCGGAATTCAGTCCGCGCTGGACCTTGCGGATTCGGGGTACCGAGTCTTTTTGGTGGAAAAGAGCGCCGGCATCGGTGGCGGTATGGCCATGCTGGACAAGACCTTTCCCACCAACGACTGCGCCATGTGAATTATCTCACCCAAATTGGTTGAGTGCGGTCGGCACTTAAATATCGAAATATTGACGTTGTCAGAGCTTGAGAGTGTATCGGGTGAAGCGGGAAATTTTACGGTAACGGTAAAGAAACAACCCCGCTTTGTAGACATGGAGAAGTGTATTGCCTGCGGAATTTGTGCGGAAAAGTGCCCCAAAAAGGTGGATGACGAGCACAATGCAGGAATCAGCAAGCGCAAGGCAGCCTACATCAAGTATGGCCAGACGGTTCCCCTATCCTACGCCCTGGACCCCGAAACCTGTATCTATCTTCAAAAAGGCAAGTGCGGGGCCTGCGCCAAGGCGTGTCCCAGCGATGCCATCAATTTTGACGAGAAAGAGGAGCAGCTCACGCTGAACGTGGGAGCCCTCATTCTTGCCCCCGGTTTCCAGCCTTTTTCCCCTTCCAATTATGACTACACCGGCTACGGCGTTATTCCCGACGTGGTCACCAGCATGGAGTACGAGCGCCTCCTCTCGGCCGGAGGGCCCAATATGGGGCACCTCAAGCGGCCATCGGATGATGCCGGGCCCATGAAGGTGGCGTGGATTCAGTGTGTGGGCTCGCGAAGCATTAATCGCGAGGACAAAAAGTATTGCTCCAGCGTCTGCTGCATGTATGCCATCAAGCAGGCTGGCGTCACCCGGGACCACCTGCCCAAGGGGGCCTCCGAGCAGGCGATCTTTAACATGGATATCCGTTGCCACGGCAAAGAGTTCGATAACTATTACGAAGATGCCAGGGACAAGGCCATTCGGTTTGTGAAGGCACGTCCCCACACCATTCTACCGGGACCCGGCGGCAAGGGGGTCAGACTCAGTTACGCCGAAGAGGCCGGGACCATGGCCGATGAGCTTTTTGACATGGTGGTTCTCTCGGTTGGCATGACAGCTCAAAAGGGGGTGGAGGAGCTGGCGCAGGTGACCGGCATTGCCCTTGATGAGTTCAACTTTGCCCAAAGCATTGAAGGCTCTCCCATCGAAACCACCGTGCCGGGTATTTATGCAGTGGGAAGCTTCCGGGCTCCCATGGGCATTCCAAGGGCGGTGACACAGGCCTCTGCGGCGGCTTCCGAGGTTTCGGTGCTTCTCAAAGATGCCAGGGGGGAAGACGCTGCCGTTAAGAGCTACCCGCAAGAACGGGCAGTGGAAAACGACGAGCCTCGTATCGGCGTGTTTGTCTGCTCCTGCGGGGTGAATATCGCGGGCGTGGTGGATGTGGCGGAGGTTGCGGAATTTTCGAAAACCCTTCCGGGGGTGGTGCATGTGGAGAACAACTTGTTTACCTGCTCCACAGACACCCAGGCCCTGATTGCGGGCACCATTGAAGAGCACAACCTCAACCGTGTGGTGGTGGCTGCCTGCACCCCGAGAACCCATGAACCTTTGTTTCAGGACACCTTGAAAGAGTCCGCCCTCAACGGCTTTCTCTTTGAGATGGCCAATATCCGCAACCACAACGCCTGGGTCCACAAAGAGACACCGGCGCAGGCCACAGAAAAGGCCAAGGTTCAGGTGCGCATGGCCGTTGCCAAGGTGGGGCTCGCCGCTCCCCTTTATGGTGAGATCATCGATGTGACCCAGAAAGCCCTGGTCATCGGCGGCGGGGTCTCCGGTATGCAGAGCGCCTTGGAATTGGCCAATCAAGGCTATCCGACGACCCTTGTGGAGAAGAAGGCTTGCCTCGGTGGCAACGCTCTGTTCCTGGACAAATCCACCGACGGCAGTGCCGTTGGGCCCATGCTGGATGAGATGATCGCCAGCCTGGAAAACCACCCGGATATTTCGGTTATGACGGGGGCATCCGTGGTGGACGTAAAAGGCTCTGTGGGCAAGTTTACCACCACCGTGGAGGTGGCCGGAGGAGAGCGTGAGTTCATGCATGGCGTGGCGGTGTTGGCCACCGGCGCTAAGGAGTCGGTTCCGGATGAGCACCTTTTCGGGCGGGATTCTCGCGTGATGACCCACCTGATGTTTGACAAGGCCTTCACCAAAGATCCCCAGCGCATGGGGGGCGTGGACTGCACGGTCTTCATTCAGTGCGTGGGCTCAAGGGATGAGAACCGACCCTACTGCAGTCGGGTCTGCTGCTCCCACACGGCGAAGAAGGCCGTGGAGCTCAAAGAGATGAACCCGGACATGCGGGTGGTGGTCCTCTATCGCGAAATGCGAACCTTCGGAACCCAGGAACTTCTCTACCAGAAGGCAAGGGCGCTGGGGGTGATTTTCATGAGATACACCCAGGCGACCAAACCCCATGTGGTGCACGAAAACGGGCACCTTGTGGTGCGGGCCTTTGACCCGGTGCTTCAGCGCCCCTTGGCCATCGAGGCCGACCAGCTGGTTCTGGCCGCCGCCATTGAATCAAACGGCAATTCGGCCCTGGCCGAGCTGTTCAAGTGCGGCACCAACGCCGACGGGTTCATCAACGAAGCTCATCCCAAGCTGCGTCCCGTGGATGTGAGCGTGGACGGCCTGTTTGTGGCGGGGCTCTGCAACTACCCGAAGACCCTGGACGAGTCCAAGGCCCAGGCCAAGGCGGCTGCGGCCCGTGCCGGCATCATCCTGGCAAAGGAGAAGATGGAACTTGATCCCGTGAAGTCCGTTGTGATGGAGAGCTGCGACGGCTGCGCGCTCTGCCTGGATGTCTGCCCTTACGATGCCTTGAGCCTCATCGAGTACACGTCCGGCGACCAGCTGCACAAGAAGATCGAGAGCGATCACGCCCTGTGCAAAGGGTGCGGCCTCTGCTCGGCCACCTGCCCCAAGGAAGGCATCACCGTCAAGGGGTTCACGGGGGATCAGCTCTGGGCACAAGTGGAGGCGGCGCTTTCGCCGTTGTAGAGGATTCTTTTTTGTAACTATTCAGCTTGATTTTGCCTCCGGCGGTCAGGGGATGATCCCCTGGACCCAAGGTTGCGACCGATCACGCCCCTCGTTCCTCGGAGCGTGATCAGTCGCGGAGGTTTTGGAAGTAAAAACTCAAGACCTGTTTGTCAAACCCATGCTTCTTTAAATGAGGCAAAAGTTTGGCCCCCGGCAGGGCCGCCGGAAGCGTGTTCTTTCAAGAGCTGAATGGAGACAATCTTTTAAGCATGTTTTTGGTACATCCAGAGAAGGCGGCAGCTGCCGTCGGAAGGGAGGACAGCATGACGGAAGAATTTGAGCCGGTCATTATCGGGTTTCTCTGCAACTGGTGCGCATACGCCGGTGGAGATCTGGCGGGGGTTTCCCGGCTTCAGTACCCACCCAACATGCGGGCGGTGCGTGTGATGTGTACGGGCATGGTGCACCCCAATCATGTGGTGGGGGCGCTTACCAGGGGCGCAGACGGCGTCCTGGTGATGGGCTGACATCCGGGCGAGTGCCATTACCTGGAAGGTAATCACAAAGCAAGTGCACGCTCGGAAGTCATTCGTTTTGTTCTGGAAGAAGAGGGCATTGATCCCGAGCGGTACGCTCTGGAGTGGGTCTCCTCGGCAGAGGCGAGTCGCTTTGCGGAGGTGGTCACCGCCTTTACGGAAAAAGTAAAGGCCCTGGGCCCCAACCTGGAAGGTCCCTGCAGGCGTGCGGCCGGAGACGAGTAGGCTTCGGCGCGGCCATCAGAACGATCAAACGAAGCAAAGGAGAACATAGCGATGCCCCAAGAGGTGAGACTGAAATCCAAACAGGGAATCAGCTTCAAGGACAAGGTGATGGAGCTCCTTCCCGAAGGCGGCAACCTGAACCTGTGCCTGACATGCGGGCTGTGTGCCTCCGGATGTCCGGCCACGGGTCTTGAGGATATGGACCCCAGGAAATTTCTTCGCATGGCGATGCTGGGCATGGATGAGGAACTTGAAAACCACGAGTGGGCGTGGATGTGCACCATGTGCCAGCGGTGTATCCATGTCTGCCCCATGAGCATAAACATCCCGCAGCTGGTCTACAATGTGCGGAAAACACGGGCCAGGGAGGATCGGCCTGTTGGGATTGTCGGGTCCTGCGACCTGGCCTTGAAGCATGATACTTGCAGCGCCATGGGGGCCTCGGAAGAGGATTGGGTTTTTGTGGTGGAGGATGTGGCCGACGAGGTGCGGGAGACCCAGCCTGAGTTTTCTGGTATGCCCGTTCCCATGGACAAGTCCGGAGCAGAGTTTTTCCTCAACCAGAACTCCCGTGAGCCGGTAACCGAGCCCGAAGAGATGATTCCCCTCTGGAAGATCCTCCACCGGGCGGAGGCGGACTGGACTTACGGTTCCAAGGGCTGGGCAGCGGAAAACTACTGCATGTTCCTGGCCGATGACGATGCCTGGCGCTCCATCGTGCAGACCAAGGTGGATGCCGTGGAGGCGCTGGGATGCAAGGTGTGGCTCAACACGGAGTGAGGGCACGAACTCTTCGCAGTCCGGGCCGGACTGGAAAAATTCAAGATCCCTCACAACTTTGAGATCAAAAGCATCATCGAATACTACGCCAAATGGATCAGGGAAGGAAAGCTTGAGGTGAACTCCGACTGGAACAAGGAGCTCGGCATCAAGTTTACCGTGCAGGACCCCTGCCAGCTTGTGAGAAAAAGTTTTGGCGATCCCATGGCCGACGACCTGCGCTATGTGGTGAGTAAGGTGGTTGGGGAAGAGAATTTTGTGGATATGTACCCCAACAAATCCAACAACTTTTGCTGCGGTGGCGGCGGTGGATTTCTCCAGTCGGGGTATGCCGAGGAGAGACGGGCCTACGGCCGCATCAAGCTCAATCAAATTCGGGCCACCGAGGCCGACTACTGCATCACCCCGTGTCATAACTGCCATGCCCAGATTCATGATTTGAGCGAGCATTATGAGGCGGGGTATCACACCGTCCACCTCTGGACCCTCATCGCTCTGTCTTTGGGCATTCTGGGGCCGGAAGAACGGGTCTACCTGGGCCCGGATCTTGCCGAGGTGGGGCTGTGAGGCCTTTGTTCTGGGATAGTCAAACCATCATCAATCATACAGGGAGTTGGTTATGGCCGTAAAGGTAGCAAGTGACTGGTTAAACTCCTGCTCTGGGTGTGAAGTGGCCATCGTGGACTTGGGCGAGCGACTTCTCACGCTCCTTGAGCTGGTGGAGTTTGTGCATATACCGGTGCTCATGGACCACAAATACTACGGGCAGAAGGGAGAGGGCAAAGAGCTGACAATCCCCGAGGCCGATGTGGGCATCATCAGCGGGGGCATCCGCAACGCAGAGCACCTGGAAGTGGCCATCGAGATGCGGGAGAAGTGCAAGTACATCGTGGCTCTGGGCAGTTGTGCCACCCATGGGGGGATTCCTTCCTTGAGCAACACCTACGGTAACGAGGATATCCTGCAGCGATACTACTCCACGAGGACCACCGACCAGGGTCCGGATCGACCCAAGGAGGGGATACCGCCCCTTCTGGAGGGGAGCTATGCCCTGGACGAGCGGATTAAGGTGGATATTTTTCTGCCGGGATGCCCGCCCCATCCGGATCAGGTGTTCGAGGCGCTTCTCTCCCTGCTGGAAGGGCGGCCGCCCTACCTTCTCACGACAAGCGTCTGCGATACCTGTCCCGCTGTCCGGGAGGGCAAGGGAGAGGTGAAGCAGCTCAAGCGGTTCCTCACCCCCCCAGTGGTTCAGGATTACGCCAAACCCATGGAGGGGCTGCGCTGCCTGCTGGAGCAGGGGTACCTCTGCATGGGTCCGGTGACCCGGGCCGGTTGCGGAGGGGACCTGGTAAACCCGCGCTGCATTTCAGCCCTGGTGCCCTGCCGCGGCTGCAACGGGCCGGTGAAGCAGGACGGAAACCAGATGCTGGACATGCTCAATGCCCTGGCATCCAACGGCATTGAGCTGGGATCGTTGCCAGAGGTGACGTCGCTTCAGCGGTTCTCCGGCGCCCACTGCATGTTGAGGCAGCCGAAGTAAGGACGGGGAGGGGCTTGCAATGCTCAACGTTTGGCTAAAAAGCAGCCTCCGGCGGCGAGGTGAGCCACCTCGAAAGCGGCTTGCCATCGCGCTTCGCCCCTCGTTCCTCGGGGCAAATCGCAATGGCCTTTGCCGAGGGTTACACCCGTCACTATGGATCCAGCGAAATTGACTTTGATTTGAAGACCTCTTAGGCCCTTCGGGGCAAGAAAAAGGACGCATCCTTTCGGCTTCGTGCCGGAAGGATTACCACACATAAAGGAGGGAAACGATGAGTCAGGAGATACATATCTCTCCCCTTACCCGGATTGAGGGTCACGCCTCCATCGCCATCAAGCTTGATGACGATGGGAATGTGCAGGACTCCAAGGTCCACTTTCAATCGTTAAGGGGGTTTGAAAAGTTTGTGGAGGGCAAGCCCGCCGAGGAGCTGCCGCGGATCGTGAATCGAATCTGCGGTATCTGCCCCTGGCATCATCACCTTGCGTCGGTGAAGGCGGTGGACAATTGCTTTGGGGTGACGCCCCCTCCTGCGGGGCAGAAATTGCGAGAGCTCATGCAGACCATTGCCCAGGCCGAGGACAAGCTGCTTCATTTCTTTTTTCTGGCCGCGGCTGATTTTGTTATCGGCCCGGAGAGCGACTATGCCGTCAGGAACGTCATCGGGGTGGCCAAGGCCAACCCGGAGCTGGCGAAGAAGGTCGTCACCATGCGCTACAAGGCAAAGATGATCCTGGAGCAGTTTGCGGGAAAATCGATTCACCCTGTGGCCGGTGTGGTGGGGGGCTTTTCCAAGCCTCTGCTGGAGGAGGATCGTGGCCGGATGATCGAGGAGATGACCGAAATCCTCGATTTCGCGCTTTTCACCATCGAGTTTGCCAAGAAGGACATCTTTCCCCAGTACCTGGATACGGTAAAGACGCTGGGGGTCATCGAGACCGGGTTCATAGGGACTGTGGACGACGAAGGGGCCCTTAATCTTTACGACGGCAAGCTTCGCCTCATGAAACCGGACGGCAGCTACCACGATTTTAACGCAGAAGATTATGCCGACCACCTGGGCGAGAAAATCGTGCCCTGGTCTTACGGGAAGTTCCCTTACGCCAAGTCCTGGAACGAGGGCTTCTCCTTGGATATCGACGAGCCCAAGGGGATCTATCGCGCCAACTGCCTGGCCCGCATCAATGTGGCGGATAAGATGTCCACCCCCAGGGCCCAGGCGGAGCTGGAGGAGTTCCGTTCTCTCTTCGGGCGACCCGCCCAGGCGACGCTGCTCTATCACTGGGCGCGCCTCATCGAAGAGGTATACGCCTGCGAGCATGCCTTGAAGCTCCTCAACGACCCGGACATCACCGACCCCGAAATCAGGGCGGACGCGGTGCCCAGGGCCGGACGGGGTGTTGGGTTCGTGGAGGCCCCCAGGGGGACTTTGATTCATGACTACAGCACCGATGAAAACGGCATGATCACCCGGGCCAACATGATCGTGGGCACCACCCACAACTTAGGGCCCATCAACATGAGCGTCACCCAGGCGGCCCGGACCCTCATCAAAGATGGCCATGTGGATGAAGGGATCCTAAACAAGGTGGAGATGGCGGTGCGCGCCTACGACCCCTGAATTTCCTGCGCAACCCATCGCCTGGATGGCGATCACGGCGTATCCATCAACATCACCGATTCCAAAAACAACCTGATCAGACAATGGCCGGCCAGATAATTTGACACAAGATGCCGGGAAGCCTTAAAAAGGTTTCCCGGCATTTTTTTTGCCATTCTAATGCTTAAAAAAAGCGTGCCTCCGGCGGCCAAGGGCTGAGCCCTTGGAACCCAGGTTCGCAAATGCTCCGGGGCTCCGCCCCTACACATTTGCTGACGGGCCCCGCCCGTGAAACGCTTTGGCTACCTTCCCTTCTTCGTGAAGCCCGAAGGGCGCTTCGTGTTCTTCGTGGTTAAAAAAAAAACGTTTGAAGAAGTGCAAACTATGTTGATTTTTACCGGAATAACTCCGGCGGCGAGGGTGGCGAAGCTACTTTAGGCAAAAACACCTCGAAAGCACATTGCCATTGCGCTTTTCCCTTCGTTTCTCAGGGCAAATCACACTGGCATTTTCAAAAACAGGGGATAGTTAATTGTGAGGTGATGTGTTTGCTGGGGGAGTGATGCTGAATTCATTCTGTTACAGAATGGTCTTCGCCATTTCTTTTGCTAACGGACAGACATCGAAAAACAGTCACCCACCCGTTTTGTCATCCCAACGAACGATATGCCTTTACCGGTATCGCATCAATGCCGCGGCAGAGCGCGGCGCGCCCGAAAAACCACACCGTTGGACACTTGGACTGCCATGAGTCACGTCACCCTCCTGGGTGCGCCGTGCTCCGTCGCGGCTCTTTTTGTCGGGGGAATGGTTAGGGGTGCCCCTCCTGCACAAAAAAAGAACCACGGCTTTCCTCAAAACCTGTTTGTAAACTTACTTTTACAAAGCATTATGATGAACCTGAATTGTATTACACCGGCTTGCCAGAATACCGATGGGATTTGACCCGAGGAACGAGGGGCAAAGCCCAGCGGTAACCAGCTTTCAAGGTGGCACACCTTGCCGCCGGAGGCTTTTTTCTTGCTAACAGATTCTCGGGAGTTGGTCTCCTGTGAGTCGAGGAACCCGCCTTTTGCCACCGGTGAGGGTGGTCAGGGTGACGTGGGGGTGATCGGTTGTGGATGTGACTTCGCCGATGATGGCGGCCTCTTTTCCGTAGGGGCTGTTTTGGATGGCGGCGAGAACTGCTTCGGCCTTTTCCCGGGGGACCCATGCCAGGAGTTTGCCTTCGTTGGCCGTGTAAAGGGGGTCGAGGCCAAGGAGCTCGCCCAGGGCTGCCACATCGGGCCATATGGGAAGTTGGGCTTCGTCAATGGTGATGTGGACTCCGGAGGCACCGGCCACCTCGTTCAGGACTGTTGCCACGCCTCCTCGGGTGGGGTCCCGCAGGACGTGGATCTCCGGGCAGATGGCGATGATGTCAGAGACCATTTGGTTCAAGGGCGCCGTGTCGCTTTTGATTTCGGATTGAAAGGTGAGGCCCTCCCGGCTTGAGAGGATGGCCAGGCCGTGATCACCGATGGTGCCGCTTAAGATAATAGCATCCCCGGGCTTTGCCCTGTCCGCCGAGGGGGCTGTGCCTTCGGGGGTGATCCCAATGCCGGTGGTGTTGATGAAAATTTTGTCACAGGCTCCCCTGGGAACGACCTTGGTGTCCCCGGTGATGATGGCTACCCCCGCCTTTTTTGCCGCGGCTCCCATATCCGCCATGATGCGCTCAAGATCGTGCACCGGAAATCCTTCCTCCATGATGAGGGCACAGGAGAGGTAAAGGGGCCTCGCCCCGCACATGGACACATCATTGACCGTGCCGTGGACCGCAAGGTGCCCGATGCTGCCCCCCGGGAAAAAGATCGGGTCCACCACATAGCTGTCCGTGGAGATGGCAAGGCGATGCTCCCCAATGGACACACTGGCTCCGTCGTTTAGCACGGCCAGGTGCGGGTTGATGATGTGGGGAAGGATGGATTCCTCGATAAGGGTGTCGGATTTTTCTCCACCGCTGCCGTGATCAAGAAGAATGGCGGGTCCTGTCATGATAACTCCCTTGGAAAACCGAATGGGTGGTATGCAAAAAGTGCCTCCGGCGGCCCTGCCGGGGGCCAAACTTTTTCCTGATCTGAAAAAGTGGGTTTGACAAACAGGTTTTGAGGTCAATTTTGATTCATTCGAAGGCGTTGGTTTGCCAACGGTATTCGTCTTAACGAGCAAGCATCCCCGTTTGCCGCTCAGCCCCAATGGGGCTAAGCGACAAACGGGGATGCAACCGGAACGTTTTTGGAGCTCATTTCAAAAAACGACCCGCCGGAGGCAGCCAGTTAAATATGCCTCCGGTGGCCCTGCCGGGAATCAAGAGGGTAAACAGGCCTTGGTTATTTTCTTATGGAAATCTATGCGAATACTCACGTCCCGAGGAACGAGGGGCGGGAGTATTCGCAACCCGCTTTCAAGGTGACACACCTTGCCGCCGGAGGCTTGTTTTTTCATGTACTTTAACCATAGAAGGCCCCCCGGATAGCCGGGGAAGACGAAATCGAGGCGTTGCCGTTATGGAAAAAATGAAACAGGCCTCTTCTCAAGAACGGTCGCAACGCCTCACCCTTCGCGCGAATGCCCCGAAAACAAATGCATCACGGCGACCTTCATGCATTCGCCATAGGGTTTCAAGGTGCCCCCACCTTGCCGCCGGAGGCATGTTTGGTTCGCGCTGTCAGTTGCTGTACTTAAAGGCCGCCGCGCAGCTTCCTTCGCTGGAGACCATGCAGGGCCCCACCGGTTTGGAGGGGGTGCAGAGAGACCCAAATAGTGGGCACTCCGGAGGCGTCAATCGTGCCGTGAGGATCTCGCCGCATTTGCATCCCTTTGGTGATGCACTCTCTTCAATGTGAACGCCGAATTTTTTTCTGGCATCAAAGGGCGAGAACGCCCCTTGAATGCCCAGGCCGCTTCGGGCTATCTCTCCGATGCCCCGCCACGTTGAGTCGTTTACCTCAAACACCGTCTCCATGATTCCACGGGCCCTTGGGTTGCCTTCCGGCTGGACAGCCCTGCCGTACAGGTTGGTAAGGGTCGTTTTCTTTGATGCCTTCATCTTCATAATCGACAGGATCGCTCCGAGGATATCCACGGGTTCAAACCCTGTGACGGCCGATGGCATGGGGTGGTCCTGAAAGACGTTCTGAAATCCCTCCTCACCGATGATGACGGACACGTGGCCGGGAAGAAGGAGGGCATCGATGCGTTTCCCTGCCCCTTGCAGCACCGCAGAAAGGGCCGGCGGGGTAAGTTTGTGCTGGGAGAAAAGGGAAAAATTTTTTATGCATTTCTTTTTGGCCTCCAAAAGGGCCAGAGCGGTGGTTGGGGCGGTGGTCTCAAAGCCGATACCGGTGAACACCACCTCCCTGGCGGGGTTGGCCTGGGCCATGGCGACAGCGTCCATGGGAGAGTAGACCATACGGATATCAGCCCCCTTGGCCCGCATGTCGTACAGAGAACCATGCTTACCAGGCACCCTTAAAAGATCGCCAAAGGTGGTGAGGATCACCTCGTCCCGGGCGGCCAACTCCATCACCGCATCGATCTCTCCTTGAGGCGTCACACAGACAGGGCACCCCGGACCGGAGAGAAGGGTGATGCCCTCGGGCAGAATACTTTTGATCCCATGACGGAAAATGCTCATGGTATGGGTCCCGCACACTTCCATGATGGTGATGGGAGCCGTGGTAGCCTGATGAATCTTCTCCACAAGCTCCTTTGCCAATGCCGGATCTCTGAATTCTCGCTGGTATGACGGCATACACAAAAACTCCTGTTGATGGGGTGAAAGCAGCCTCCGGCGGCCAGGGGATGATCCCCTGGACCCCATGTAGCCGTTGCGCTTTGCCCCTCGTTCCTTGGGTCAAACCACAACGGCCTTTTTTGTCCAATGAATTATTGTTCCATTCGTTGATTTGAGGCCAAAGCTAACCACTGTGTCAGGGGCAGTCGTTGATAGGTTTATGTACGATACACCCTCAAGCTCAGTCTGCTTGAGGACGCGAATCGTTAAAACAAATGGCAAACGTCAGCCTAAGACAACCATGGGTCCCCGGTCACTCGGCCGTACGAAGGGAAACTTGTCATCTAATGGTAAAGCAACACAGCCGCCCCACTTATTTGAAAGCCGGGGAAGACGGCAAAAATAATCGTCTTAAGTAAACCCCACGGGCGCAGCCCGTCAGCAAATGTGATCAGCCCGAGGCACGAGGGCTGAGAGCATTTGCGAACCAGCTTTCGAGGCGGCTCACCTCGCCGCCGGAGGCATGCTTTTGCCCATTCCTGCGACCATTGCCTGTCCCAGAGAGAGCCCGCCGTCGCTTGCGGGGACCCTGTGATGGGTGAAGACGGTGAAACGTTCTTTGTCGAGGGCGTGCAGCATCTCCCGCAGCAGGAGTCGGTTTTGAAAGACGCCTCCGCTCAAGGCCACACGATCAAGCCCTGTCTCTTTCCTGATTTTTTGGCAGAGGACGGTGAAGAGTTCCACAAGGGTGGCGTGGAACCGCGCGGCGATTTGTTCAACCGGACGCTTCTTGTCCATGTCCTTCAGGATACCCTTGAACATGGACGCGGTATGGATGATTCGGGTGTCTGACTCCCCGTGCCAGGAAAAGGGGTAGGGCTCTTGGGGCCAGGCATTTTCTGCTGCGGCCTGGAGCCGGATGGCGGCTTCTCCCTCAAAGGTCACGTGGGTGCAGGTGCCGAGAAGGGCGGAAACCGCATCGAAGAGCCGCCCCATGCTGGAGGTGATGGGGCTGTTGATTCCTTTTTCCATCATCTGCATGATGAGTGTGACGGTTTCGCTTGGAAAGAGGTGGCCGGGGAGCGGTAGCCGGTGGCAGGCCTCCTCTGCGGTGAGGATGCCGTGGTGAAGAAGGTGGGCCGCGGTCATGCGCCAGGGCGCCTTAACGGCGGCATCCCCTCCGGGCATGGGGGTGCCGGCAAGGTGGGCGACTCGCTGGAATGAATTGCCCTCCACGAGAAGCACCTCTCCCCCCCAGATGGTGCCGTTTGTGCCATAACCGGTGCCGTCCAGGGCAATGCCGATGACCGGGCCATCCGCATCGTTGTCGGCCAGGCAGGCGGCGATGTGGGCGTGGTGGTGCTGGACCGCAACAACATCGACCCCTTTCAGGCTTTGGGCGTAGCGTGTGGAGGCGGCGTCTGGGTGCAGGTCGTGGGCTACAACCTCGGGCGTGATGCCCAGGAGTTTTTGCATCAACGTTGATGTGTGATGAAAGAAATCAAGGGTCTCCTCGTTTTCCATGTCCCCGATGTGTTGGCTGAGGAAGGCTTTGTTGCCCTTGGCGAGGCAAAGGGTATTTTTCAGGATTCCGCCGCAGGCAAGGATCGGGGGCAGAGAGCGGGAAAGGAGGAGGGGCATGGGGGCGTAGCCCCGGGCCCTTCGAATGAGTGATTCTTTTCCTTCCACCACCTGAGTGACGGAGTCGTCGTTGCGTTGGAGAATCTCCCGATTGTGCAGAAGAAATCCGTCGGCGATCTGGCTCAGCCGGTCAAGGGCTTCGTTATTGTCCACAAGGACCGGCTCACCCGACGGGTTGCCGCTGGTCATGACCTGAATGGGTGGCCCCGCCTTCAGTAGCAGGTGCTGCAGGGGGGTGTAGGGCAGCATGATGCCTATGGTGTTCACTCCGGGTGCCAGTTCTGGCGCCAGTAGGGTTTCGGATTCCGGTGTTTTTCTGAGCAGGACAATGGGGGCTCCTGTTGAGGTGAGAAGGGCTTCTTCCTCGGGGGAGATCATGGCCACAAGCCTTGCCTGGGTGAGGTCGCGACACATGACAGCAAAGGGTTTTGCGGGGCGCTTTTTCCGCTCCCTGAGGAGCGATACGGCCTTATTGTCTGCAGCGTCTACGGCCAGGTGAAATCCGCCCAGGCCTTTGACGGCAATTATTTTTCCCTGTTTGAGAAGGAGTCCGGCGTTGGTGATCGGGGCCCCAGGCACAGCCTCCCCCCGGTTGTCCTGTAAAAAAACATGGGGGCCGCATGCACTGCATGCGTTGGGTTGGGCATGGAAGCGTCGGTCGGCGGGGTTCTCGTACTCTTCCCGGCAGGCGTCACACATGGGGAAGGGTGCCATGGAGGTAAGGGGTCTGTCGTAGGGAAGCCCGGCAATAAGGGTGTAGCGCGGGCCACAGTTGGTGCAGTTGGTAAAGGGGTAGCCAAAACGCCGGTTGGCTGGGTCATTTACCTCATCGATGCATTCTGCGCAGGTGGCGATGTCGGCGGGAATCAGTGTGGCGACGGCCTCGCCGTGTGTGCTTTCGGAGATGAGAAAGTCGGAATACCCTTCAGCGGTTACGGGGGTGTGGGTGAACTCTGTGATGTGGGCCAGGGGGGGGGCGTCAGTGGGAAGTGTCGCCACGAATTGCTCCAGGCTTTCCGGCGTTCCCTCCACCCGGATGGTCACCCCGGAGGGGGTGTTGGAAACCCGGCCGTTAAGACCGAATCGCTTTGCCTGGCGCCAGATGTAAGGGCGAAATCCGATTCCCTGAACCACGCCGCACACGGTGAGCTGCATCGCCGATACCGGGGACAGGGCCTGCGTCATCGGCAACTCCTGTATTGGAGGGGTTGATGATTTTTGCTCAGATACTGAGGTAAACTGTCCAGTCTGAACCCACCCATCATAATGGTTCTCCGGAAACCAGCTCATTCAGGGCTCGGAGGCTCTCCCGGGCGCTCTCTTCATCCAAGATGGTGATGGCGTACCCTGCATGAATGATGACGTAATCTCCCACCTTGGGACCCTCCACAAGCAGGAGGCTTGTCTCGCGTCGAACCCCGTCGACATCAATCACAGCCTCATCTCCATTGATCTCCACAATGCGTGAAGGAATCGCCAGACACATGGGAATCTCCTTGGTATGGATTAACGCCGGGTTGTTTGCAATTCAGCTCAATATTGCCTCCGGCGGCCCTGCCGGGGGCCAAGCTTTTGAAAAGTTTGACAAACAGGGCTTAAAAGCCAATCGCCTGACCCACCGATGTTGCAAACCATATGGTTCTGGTTTAACGAGTATGCTGCTTCCTTTTCGCTCAGCCCCGCAGGGGCTGAGCGAAAAGGAAGCAGCAACCGGAAAGTTTTCGGGGCTCATTTCAAAAAGCGACCCGTCGGAGGCATAGCTGAATAGTTACCCGGATTGTTTGTAATGAGCTTACGAGGCGTTTCCGGTGATATGAGGAGAGCCCGTAAGCGACACCGGCGGATTTTTCTACGACACCATGAAAAAAGAGAGTAAAGATGTTTACAAGTTTTGCGATTACGACTAATAAGTAAAACACAACGCTATATAATTACAATGCATATCTTAATAAAAATGAATGAATGTCTCTGGCAGGTAAGGGGTAGGGTCTCAAGCAGAAGGTTTCCGCAGCCATGCGGGCTGTCTGTTTGGCGCGAAAACGCCTGATACCCGAGCTGTCGGTAAATGGATGCAGCCGCTTGAGGTGAGTCATGCATGAGATGGGTATTGCGATCAGCATTGTAGAGATTGTGGAAGACTCCATTCCCGAATCCATGAGGGATCGCACTGTGGAGGCCGTGGTGGTGGAGATTGGACGCCTCTCCACCGTGGTTCCTGAAAGCCTTCGGTTCTGTTTTTCTGTGACGGCCCAGGATTCCGTGTGCAACGGGGCCGAACTCGACATCCTTGAAATACCCCTGACCCTCTCCTGCCGAACCTGTTCCCACGGTTGGGACGCCGACGAACCCGCCTTTTTCTGTCCCTCCTGCGATGGCATCGATATCCAGATTAACACCGGTCGGGAGCTGGCCGTGCGAACCATTCGGGTGGCCGATGAGCCGTGTACAGGTGAGTCAGGCCACAGAGCCACAGAGGGCCAGGGAAAAGATGCCTCCGGCGTCGAGGGTGGCGAAGCCACGTTAGGCAAAAATCACCTCGAAAGCTGATTGCCATTGCGCTTTCCCCCTCGTTCCTCTGGGCAAATCGCAATGGCGTTTGCTGCGGGCTGCGCCCGCCATTAAAGTTGGTCGTTTGCACAAACAGTATCTCGAGTGGTAGGGGTGCTGTCTTTGCCAGCGTCGTTGGTTTCTCCTGGTCGTTGGAGTTATTCCGGCTGAAATCAACCATCACAATGAATGTCAAGATGTGATGGCTCGCAAGCATGGATCCCCGGTCAACCGTTTAAACAACGGGTTCTGTGGTACCTTAAGGTAAAACAACTCAATGGTCCTCACGGTTCCACCAGCCGGGGAAGACGGCACATATGAGGCCGTTTATAATCACCACGGGCGAAGCCCGTCAGCGAATGTGAAGAGCCCGAGGAACGAGGGCTCAGAGCATTCGCGAACCTGGGTTCCAAGGGCTTTAGCCCTTGGCCGCCGGAGGCACGTTTTTTAACCCAACTTCGTTTATAAAGGCTGGATTTAAGTCATCTGTTCACTCGAAAAGAAAGGAGCTTTGCATGGATATTCCTGTGGTTCGCAATGTGTTGGATGCCAACAACGCGGTGGCGGAGAAAAACCGCGCTCTTTTTGATGCCCACGGTGTCTTTGTTCTGAACATGATGAGTGCGCCGGGGTCGGGCAAGACGGAGATTCTGGTGAAGAGCCTTGGCCGGCTTTTGCCGGAGCTTCGCTGTTCGGTGATCGTGGGGGACATCAGCACCACCAACGACGCGGAAAGGCTCCTGGCCACCGGGGCGGCCGCCGTTCAGATCAACACCGACGCTTTCGGCAGTGAGTGCCATATCGGCGCCCACGTTATTGAAAAGGCCCTGGAGAGCATCCCCTTGGAGGATACCGACCTTCTTATCATTGAAAATATCGGCAATCTGGTCTGCCCGGCGGAGTTCGATCTCGGTGAAGACACCCGGGTGGTGGTGATCAGCGTCACCGAAGGTGAAGACAAGCCCCTCAAGTACCCCCTGATGTTCCGGGAGAGCGAGGCGGCCCTTTACAACAAGATCGACCTGCTGCCCCATCTCGATTACGACATGGAGGTGGCCCTTGCCAACATCCAGAGCATCAACCCTGCCATGCCCATTTTTGGGCTTTCCGCCCGGACGGAGGATGGGTTTCATCCCTGGCTGGAGTGGGTGAAGACAAAGGTCAGCACCAAGCAGGAACGCTCCATGATGCGTGAATCACTGTGATGTGGCTGGATAGAATCCCTTTGTGGTTTCTCGTCATTGTGGCGTTCTACATGCTTCTGGCCCCGTTTACCCCCATGCCCCACGTTTTGGAGAAGATCATCATGCTTAAGGATGGGGTTCTCACCCGGCCCCTGGATATGTTTGATCTGGTGTTTCACCTGATCCCGGTGACGTTGCTGGTCATTCGGTTGGTTCGGATGGTGCGGCAACGGGACAGAGGATGATTTCCCTATCACTATCTTGCAATCGGGGGTGTCACTGACAGGAAAATATGATACCAAAGAAGGCCCCAAACGGGGCCTTTCTTATTTTTGCCCTTGCCCGACACCCATGGCGACACATTGGTCTGCCGGAACAGGGTGCGCAGTATGATGACGAGATCTTACGAAAACAGACGTGGAGTGTTGAATACGTTGACAATAGACGAGGAACAGCTTGGCGGAGAGGCTGAGGCGAGAACCGTTCGAACCCGGGAATCCGATGTCACACGGGTGGTGCATTCGGGCCTGGTTATGCGGCCCATTTATGAGCTGGAAGCGAGGCGGTTTCGTTTCGGAGAGGCAGGCGGCAAAGCCTGGGAGGTGCTGGACCTCTACTGGCTCGCCTTTGCGGTGCTGGATACCATCTCGGAGGTAACCGAGTATCAGGTGGGGGCCACCCGCATGGAGGTGATCAAACGCATCCTCCCCTCGGCCCGCATGCAGGCGGAAGCCGCTCGTGCAGCAATTTCCGATGATGAGCTTGAAGAGGTGATCAGCCGGGTCTTCGACCACCTCTCCAACAGGGAACGGCGCTACCTCCCCTTTGAATACCCCTATTTCGAGGGGCAGGCCGGACGTTTCGAAACCCGAAAGTTCTGGCTTATAAAAGCCGTTTATACAGGCCACGGAGAGACCACCTCCTTTGCCCTCACCGATGAAGGGTACGCCGCCTACTTCGGCCTTCACGAAACCAGCGCCTTGGATGGCACGGCCATCGGCAACCTGCGGATCAAGCTCTTTATCGAGCGCGGGAACGTGGATGACGCCATTCTCGTGGCCGACCAGAACCAGAAGCAGTGTTTTCGAAAAGCCGGTGAAATCCGCAACGTCCGTCGGGGCATTGCCCGGAACATCCATTCCGTGGATTTTTCCAAAATTAACGCCATGGCCGACGAAGGGGCAGGGCAGGCAATCCAGATCCAGGATGAGAGCAGCCGCCTCCAGACCCTGGTCATGGCCTACCTCCAGGATACCACCGATGAATCCCTTGAAGAGAAACTGCACCAGCTGTCAGGCCAGCTCCGGCACCTCAACTCCCGCCAGATGGACCTTGTAAACGAGCTCCAGCGCCTGCCAGACGATTACCACAAACACAGCCACAAACTCTTCAGGCGTCACTCCTACGGCATCCTTCCTTCTCCCGATGAGGTCCTGAAACGGGTCTCAAGCATGGAAGAGAACGCCGCAGCAAAGGTGGGGCGGGAGTTCATCGCCCGGTTCGATCCGCCGACCAGGATCTCCCTCTTTGACCCAGCCACCCTCATGGATGCCATGGATCGCTTTCTGGAGCGCATGAGCGGTCCCCAGGAAAAACAGAGAGCCGTCCATGAAATTGATGGTATTGAGCTGGAAACCTATCGATCGGAACTCACCGACGAGCTTATGGCATCGGCCGGGGCGTTTTTGAGAAATGCCGTTCACAAAGAGGGCTTCTTGGCCCTCTCCGATTTTATCGAACGGGCTTCCGACCATGGCGCGCCCATGGCCGTTGCCGGCGCCATGACCGTCTTTCAATGCTTCGTGGACCCGCGAACCGCCGAAAAGAACCGCGTTCAGGTTCGACTGGCCGATACCGAAAGCCGCTTTGCCACACGCCTGCCAGACGGCCGCCTCTACCGCGGCCACAACCTGGCCCTGGTGCCTATAGCGGTCGGCAGGGCAGAGGCGAATTAAAGCAACAGCAAAAAAAAGCATGCCTCCGGCGGCCAGGGGATGATCCCCTGGACCCCATATGGCATCCGGCTCGCTGGCGTTCACCGTCTGCGAGAGGTCCCCTTGTCATGGCGAAGTTAAGGGCTTGGGTGAGTCGAAATCGGGTTGCACCCGACACCTGATCTGGGGACATCGCTGGGGTTGTCGCATGCTTTGTATCGTTTAAAATTAAGGAGTGTTGTTGCAGGGACCTCTCTGAATCATATGACGACACCCTATACATATTCACCTTTCACGGGCGCAGCCCGTCAGCGAATGTGATCGACTCGAGGAACGAGAGGCGGGAGCATTCGCGAACCTGGGGATCATCCCCTGGCCGGAGGCAGATATAGCTTGGAAACAAACGACATTTATCAGGTCAATCGGTTGATTTACCTCAGCCTGGCCCACAGCAACGGGCGCAAGCAGTTGGTGAACCGCCATCAGGACGAGGCCAAGGAGCTGGTCCAGCGTTATCAGGCGGACGGGCAATTTCAGGTGATGGTCCATGAGGGGCTTGCCGGTATGGAGTTGCAGGTTCTGGATGTGGAGGCTCTTGCTTTGCGTATCTCTGCTTTGCATGCGGGGAGTTTTTTTGCGGCGAACCTCACCGAGTACGGAAAAATCCTGGCCCGAAACGAGCTGAAAGCGGCTGAGCTGCTTATGGTGCATTGCGCTGTGGCAACGGCCTTTTTCCCCTCGGAGGCGGATCTGGACGCCCCGGTGGAGGACCTTGGCATCGTCATGGTGGAGGATGTGGTGGAGGTGCTTCGCCGTTTTGCATCTGCCGAGAAGGCGCTGGATGAAGACGACGACCTGATGCATCCCGAGGTGAGGACCGCGGCGCAGAGGTTCCGGGAGCTTCCCGAAGAGAACCCCGACAGCAAGCGGGCCACCGGTGGCCACAGCTGGGTGGAGCTTATCCAGCGGGTGTTTGAGCACATGGTGGAGACCAGTTACCTTCTGGCCTTTGAAGACCGGCCCGGCGAGGTGGAGTACCGGCCCACGCCGTCGTATCAGGCGGCGCTTAAGAGTGCCACGGTGTATGCGTTCCACGCCTTTCGCGATGTTGTGGAGGATCATGAGATGATGTCGGATCAGGCGGACGGGGAGGAGTAACAGGTGTATCGACTCAGTAGATTTTTCATCAGTGACGTGGCGGCAGGGGAGAACCTTGTCCAGAATGGTTACTTTCCCATCTGCAAAGAGGGGGAACGGGCCGATCACGGGGTGCTCTTCGCCCAGAACGGCTCCTGCAAGACCACGCTTCTCTCCTTTTTATTAAGCGCCTTCTGCCCGGAGCAGCGACGTTTTGTTCAGCACCTTCAGTCCGGCGGTGATAAGAGCCTGGAGCAGTACCTGATTCCCGGGCGCCCGGCGGTGGTGCTCATCAACCTGACGGTGGCTGCAGAGCCCACGCTGTTCGAGGCCGAACCCGAAGAGCACCTTCTCGTGGGGCAGCTGATTTACCGTCACAAAGGGGCCGCGGGCAAGATCGACCGCATCTATTTTACCTCCGGCGAAGAGACCCTGTTTGATGACCTCCGCAAAGCGTGGCCGGATCTCTCCTCTGAAGAGAAGCCCTTTACCGCGGCACGGGAGTTCCTTTCGCCTCGTATCACCTCCACCACGTCCCAGAGGGAGTGGGAAGAGCACCTGGAAAAGCTCGACCTCGACCCCTGGCTGGTGAACCGTCAGGTGGACTTTGCCCGTTCGGAAGGGGGGATCAAAGATGCCTTTAAGTTTCGCAACGAAGAGGAGTTCTTAAGCTTTTTTCTCGGGTGTGTCACCGACCTTGATGTGGCGGCCAAGCTGCGCGAGACCACCTTGCAGTCCATGGAAAAGATGCGTCACAGGCCGGAGAAGAAGGCGCGCCTCAAGGCTGCCTGGGGCCTTCGGGAAAAGCTCTCTGAGTTTGAAGAGATCAGTCGGAAGTGGCGCGATGCCAAGGAGGACACTGGAGCCTTTCGGATGCGCATCGGTGAGGCGAATCGCCTTCTGGCAAAGGCCAAGACCGCCGCAGCCGAAAGCGGCGATGAGGTGGCAGCCAATATTGCCAAATCGGCTGACGAGCACGATGCGGTGTCATTGCGCCTGAATCGCACGCGGGCCAACTCGTTTTACCTGGAATCGGTAAAAATAGCCCGTGAGGAGACGCAGCTTAAGGAGAAGGTCGACTCGGCCACCGAAGCCTATGGCGTGGGGCGCAGGGAACAGGCCTCCATTCGGGGTGCTGGCGTCGTGGCCAAGATCAGGCAGTTTTCAGCCCAGATCGATGACCGCGAGACGGCTCTTTCCGACAAGGACGACGCCCTGGCACCGGTGCGAGAGCAGATTTCCGTCAGATCCGCCCAGTACCATCACCGCCTGGAGCATGAGCGCGAAGAGGCCGTCAAGGAGCATCAGCGCCTGAAAGAGGCCCAGCAGGGCGCTGCATCCCAGCGGCGAACCATCGAAGCCGAGGCGGAACAACTTGCCGGTCAGGTGGAAAAGGCGAACAATACCCTTACCCGTTGCACCACCCTTATCGACTCAGCACACGAGTCCCTGGAGGCCCTCGGACTCGCCCAGGGCGAGACCCCTGAGGATGCTCAGCAGCGTCTTAAAGGGGAACATGGTGTGTTCGGGGAGCGACGGGAAGAGATTATTGCATCCCTTGAAGATCTCTACCTTGAGGTGGAGGAGAGCAAGCAGCTCTGGAAAGCGCGACAGCGTGATTTTGTAGCGGCCGAGGCGGCGGTGAAACAAGCCGAAGTGGCCCTGGCAAAAGAGACCGAGTCACGGGAGGCCCTTCAGGGCAACAGGCACATAGCTGCCGTGGCCGGCTCAAAGGATTTTTCCCCCCACCAGTCGGACCTTGCCTCGCGGGTTTCGGAGATGCTTCAACGCAAGCGAAATGCCGTGGCAGAGCAGAACCACCAGCGGTTCAGCCTGGAAGATGAGATCGAACGCCTCTCCACCACGGAGACACTTGCCGTGGACGCCGAGACGCGCCGTTTGCTGACGTGGCTCGATGAGGAGGGGTTCTCCTCCAGCGAGGTGAAAGCGTATCCGGAGTACCTTGCGGCAGAGTTCAGTGATCCGTCTGTGGTGGCCCGATTCTTGGAAATGGATCCCGGGCGTTTTACCGGCATCATGGCCAGGGATGAGCAAGTGCTGGAGAAGGTTCGGGGGCTTGATGTGCCCGGCTGGCTGACCCGGCCTGTGGTCATTTCTACCCCTTCAACCCTGGAGGACGTGGCACAGTGTCAAGGCCATGTGCTGGCGCCTGCGGACGCATCGGTCTACAGTCCCGCGTTTATCGAATCACGCATCACCGAACTCCGGGCCCAGCGAGCCTCTCTGGTTGAGGCCCTTGTCTCCGAACAGGCGATTCTGGCTGAAATGGAACATGCCGGACGCCTGTTGACCGCCTATCTTGAGCAGTACCCCGAGGAATCCGGGGTGGTGAGCCTTGGAGGGGCCGTCATCGAGGCGAAGCAGCGGGTGGAGGAGATTCAAAACGACATCAATCGTGCTGAAGAGGCTCAGAGGGTCCTGCTTTCCGAAGAGAACCGGTTTAAGGAAGAGGTGAGGAAGATCTCCGAATCCGAAGCCGATCTCACCCGGGGGATTCAGCAGATTGCCGGCTGGCAGAAGCAGTACGGTGAGCTATCCGCCTGGAAGCAGAGCCTTGTCGATGAGGAGAAAAACCTTACGGCTTGTGCCAAGCGCCAGGAAGGGATCCGCGAGGACCGGGAATCCCTGGGCGAGGAGATCACCCGTCTTGTGGAATGCCTTGCCCGGCATGAGGGGGTCATGAAACGCCTGGATGAAAAGGCGGAGTCCGTTCCTCGGGGCGATGGGGAACTCAACGCCTCCCAGGAACAGGAAGCGCGGGAGATGGATCTTTCCGCGTTGGCTTCCCTCTACACCGAGGCCCTCGATCGGGAGCGGCAGGTGGCAGGGGAGCTGGGTATCGAGACCCTTACCGCCGAGTTGGAAGATCTGCGGTCCAGGCGCCAGAAGGATGTGGCGGATCTGGAACGCTTGCGTCGTGAGCAGAACCTCGATGAAGAGCTTGTGGATACCTGGGCATCCCATACCGATGCCGAGCGTGAAGAACGGTACGAAGCACTTTCCAAGATGCTGGAGGAGACCCTTGAACAGAAGGGCTCCTACGCCGGCAAACAAGAGGGGCTGATCCGTGAAAAGCAGCGCCTTGAGCTTGAACTGGGGCGCTGGAAAGGGCGTGGCATCACGCCGGACGTCTCCCCGGAGACCCTGGAAGCCGAAGACATCGACGCAGCCATTGAAGGGTGCGCCATTGAAGGTTCCCAGCTTCGAGAAGAGCTTATGGATCTGGAGGAGAAGGCGAACACCCTTAAGAAGAAGGCGGACATGGTCAAAACCTGGGCCACCTCCCTTGCTCTTGGGGCTGCCCGTATCAAGGATTACGATCCGGTTTGGGATGAGCACTCACCGAGGCGGGAGTGGCCCGACCTTGTCTCCTGCACCAACCCTGTGGTGGCAGCTGAGGTCTTTCTTAAAGAGGTTGAGGAGGTGATCCAGCTGGAAGCATCCGCCGTCGCCGATACCGCAAAACAGCAGCGGGTGATGGCCACTGCCTTTGATCGCCTTCAGGTGAGTCTTGCTGATGAAAAACTGCAGCAGGCCCTTCCCGCCGTGGTGGACGAACTTCGACGTCACGACGCCGAAACCCTGGGCGCCCAGAGCGCCGACATGGTGGCCACCTGCCGTGATCTGGCCGAGAACATCGAAGGGGACCTGGCCCGGTCCGAAAAATTCGTGGGCAGCCTTATCGGCATGATGCTCCAGCACGTGAAGGAGTGCCACCAGAGACTCCTCACCGCCACGCGCATCACCATGCCTGACGATGTGTTTATCTATGGTGGAAAAGCCATTCTGAAATGCAGCAGGCGCCTTGACTTCACCCGTCATGAAGAGGCCTTCCGCGAGACCATCGATAACTGGCTCCATGAGCTCATCGAAGAGAACCGCATGCCCGAAGTCAACGCACGCGCCGGCAACATGCTTGGTGCCGAGCTCATGTACCGCCTGCTCTCCGCTGCCACCGGCAAAAGCGAGTTTGCCGTACGGCTCCTCAAGTGCGACGACACCGGCAGACGCTACGAGCAGGTGGGCAAAGACCTGGGCTCCGGCGGCGAAGCCCTTACCACCGCCGTGCTGTTCTACACCCTTCTTACCTCCATGCGCCAGAAGCGCCGAAACCGGAAAGAGGATCGCCTCCCCGCCTTTCTCATTGCCGACAACCCCCTGGGCGTCTGCAACCGGTCGGATTTCCTCGACGCCCAGCTCAAAGTGGCAAGGGCCATGGGCATCCAGTGTGTTTACTTCACCGGCATTAACGACACCGAGTCCCTCGGTCTCTTTGAACACCGCGTGGCGGTGAGGAAAAGCGGGAAACGTGTCCAGATCGACGGGGTGGATTACAACCATCTGGAGGTGATTGAGCAGAACCTGGAAAGTGCATAAGGAAAGCCTTCGGCGACCCTGCCGGGGGCCAAACTTTTTGAAAAAAGTTTGATCAAAAATTTTCCGGTATCAACGAGCCCTGTGCGATCCTGACGAATCGCACAGGGCTCGTTGTGTTTGGTGATGGGAATCTATGACGATTGATTCATGAGGGAGGGCTGTTCTGTGTTCTCAGCAGCCGAGACAGTAAAATGGAGGGAATATCCCGCCTGCCGTCAAGGATGCCGATGATCGTGACGGTACGGGGACCGATCTTATAGATGATACGGTGGGGTGGGGACATGATTTCGAAGTAACCCGTCATGTCAAGTTGAAGCAGCTCTTTGGGAAGGTGACCTCTCTCTGATAGGGTAGAGAGACTCAGGCAGGCTTTTTCAAGCTTATTCAGATTACGTATTGCAGTTTTTTTTGAATCATGGGCACGGATGTACTCATAGGTTTCGAATAGATTCTTTTTCGCTTCTGTTGGAAAAGAACCATTTGCTTCATTCAGAATCCTCATGGCCTATTTTTTCAAAAAGTTCTCGAAAAACCTCTTTTGCCGGTTGAATCCTTCCCTGTTCAATGTCCCTTTGCCCCATGGCTGCAATGATCAGCATCGCAATGCTCGCTTGGGTCTCTTTGTCGGAAAGGTTGTTCCGGGAGTTGTTTGAGGATTTCATATGATACCTCAGTGGGTTATGGTCTAAAGTTTCAATTTGGTTTATATTTAAGCACCTGTCAATGGTGGTTGGAGATAAACCATGGAAATCCAAGTCAGTTGCTATGCCGGTTACAAAGGGGAGGAGACCCCCAAACGTATCTCCCTGGCAGATGCCGTCGTTCAAGTGGTGGAGGTGCTGGATCAGTGGCTGGCCCCGGACCATCGGTACTTCAAATGCCGGGGTGACGACGGGGGCGTGTACCTGGTTCGCCATGATGTCGCATCCGGCCAGTGGGAACTGGTTTACTTCAGCCTGACAGAAAACCTACCCTCCGGCAACATACCTCATTGATTAGGGTGAATGATACGGTGCTGTGAGGGCGCATCTGAAGAGGATGACGCTTTCGCCATGTCATCATTCACTGAAATTGTTTCTCATTGTGATTACCCTTCCCCCTTTATTCTCAATATACCTGAGATACACGGCCTTTCATTTCCTTCACAGAAAAGATCAAAGGATTTGCCTTCAGCAGTGTCGCCATAAGCAAGGGTAAGCTCCCGCCCGTAGTAAAGTTGTCCCTTGAGCCGGACCGTTGCTGAAAACCTCTCTTCCATAGCTTTCCACCCCACCTTTTCCAAACACTTATCCATAACCAGCATGGGCTGTGCAAAGGCCCCTTCAAACCCCAGCATGCGTGCGTAGAGGGCGCTGTAGTGGATGCCGTTGCTGTCGCCGCAGACCCGGGCAAAGCGAAATCCGTTGCCGTGGGGAAGGGGCCAGGAGGTGGACCGGGTCTTCTCACCGGCAAGACGTATATCATTCGATGTTTCATCTTCAACTTCGGAATACGTTGCTTTCGTTCCGACTTGCGGTTCGGGTATCACGCTCTTTTGCGTAATCCCTGCACCTTTGAAAAAGAAGGTGTTGGTACAGCTCCAGAAGGTGGTGTCATCTATGGATATCCGGGTGCTCACATGAAGATCGATTCCATTTTTCTTCACCGTGTGTGAGGCGATGGCGCTGTGAATGTCAAAGGGTTCGCCAGGGGGAATCGGCTGATGCTGGGACATCGCGATCTTCCTGTTGAGCATCCGGAACATGGAAAAGGGGACAGCTTTCTGACTGAGCAGGCGAAGGCTCATGGGATAAGCCAGGGTGAGGGGGTAAAAAGGCGGAACCCCTCCACCTTTAAGGCCGCAAAGGGCCTTGTATCGGGTGAGATGATTGTCATTGATGGCAAGCCCGGGAAGTGATGCGGATAGTGCAGGGATCTCTTCGGTGCCGTTGTGCCGGGCCTTTCGGTTGCGAAATCCCATCCAGAGGGTACGGGCAGGCGATGGAAGGCGGGTGACGTTCTGACAGTGCATCATGGGACCTCCAGGGGTTGGGTTGTGAAGTATGATATGTAAAAAGTACGACATCGAACTATGTGAAATCAAAAAATCGTGAACCATGAAGAGCATGAAGGAGATGAAGGAAAAAGAAAGGGTAAGGGCCTCGCTGTGAAATAATCATACAACGACCTTTACCGGGCGTTTCCATAATGCAGTGCGATCCAACGTTCACTTTTTAAGTGCACGTTGCTGGCTATACAGAACGTGTGTAATTAAATTCTGGCAAGACCCTAACTATTCAGCTCGATATTGCCTCCGGTGGCCCTGTAGGGGGCCAAGCTTTTGCCTGATCCATAAACGTGGGTTTGACAAACAGGTATTGAGAACAGGTCAGGTTGCTTCATGGCTATTGGCAATTCATATATACCGCGCTCTTTTCTCTCAGCCCCACAGGTCAGAAAGGAAAGGGGGCGGTAACTGGAACATTTTTGCGGAGCTTTTTTAAAAAAAGCGATCCGCCGGAGGCAAAACTGAATAGTCACCAAAGAAAGAACAAAGTCAAAAGACTAACGGCAAAAAAGGGAGTGAAAGATGTGGGGTGCATTTGTGCACCATCTTTTCAATTCAAAAAAAGAGCTTGCTACCCTTGAGGCGGGTTCATGGTTGCGCTTTTAGCGGCGCAGCCGCCTTCATGCCCTTCATGACCTTCATGGTGGAATTGCTTTTGGGCAGTGAAACAACCGAAAGATGTCCCGTGAATTCCCCTTGGAGAGGGGAGTCAGCACTATTGGAAAAAAGAACGGTCACAAGCGAACCGAAACCATTGATCGGCGAACTTCATTATGTTTCCAGGTTATTGTTGATTCCGCCTAAAATTCGCGTCACTTCCTTGCGATCCGTGTCGGGGATACCTTGGTAGACTTTCGACATGAGTGTGTTCGAGATATCGATCAGTTTATCCTGAAGCGCTTTTCCTTCCTCCGTGAGGGAGATCCGCCAGGAGCGGCCGTCCATCTCATCCTGCCTTTTTGTGGCATACCCCAATGAAATGAGTTTCTCCACCAGGGTGGTCACCGTGGATTTTTTACGGTCCAGGATGTCTGCGATCTCTTTCATGGTGAGCTCACCGTGGATGAGAAGGGCCACAATGAGGTCCCCGTGCACCGGGGCAACCCCTTTTATTCCATGTTTGGAAAGTTCAGCTGCAAGAAGCCGGTTCGCCTTTTCGCGAATGCGGGAGATGAGGGAGATAATCATGGTGGGGTCGTTTCTCATGGATATTGAATAGTACGGTGTCGTACTATATGTCAATTGGTATTGTAATTATAGTGAAATATGAAAAGGGCCTGCTTCGCAAAAGATTGGTGAATGCTGAGTTGAATCAGCGGCGAGGAGTGGGCAATAAAGTAGGTTATAGGTAATGGGTGTTAGGGCATAGGGAGAGAATAAATCAGGTTGTGTGCGGAGTAAGGCCCTTCGGGAATCTTTTAGGTTTTCTATGGGCTTTTTTGTTGGGGATCTCCGAGAGAAGATGACGATAGGGACATCGGGTTCGGTAGGGTGCGGCTCCCGCACCTTTCACGTGACGCAAATCACCGGCCACATATCCCACCCATTTTTTGGTTGAGTCCTTCATAACATGAGCGATATCGGCTTACGGGGCGTTTGGCGGTGCGCACGGCGCACCCTACGGAGGTGGAGGGGGATCTGAGTTTGTCGATTGAACGTGATTGGCCACGGGCGCAGCCCATCAGCCAATGTGATGAGCCTGAGGAACGAAGGCGAGAGAGCATTCGCGAACCTGGGGTGCAGGGGATTCATCCCCTGCCCGCCGGAGGCATTCTTTTAAATGAAGTCTTTCAAATGCTCATCAATGATGACCAAAATTTCGTCACCATACGATGACAATTTTTGCTGGCCGATGCCGGAGACGGAGAGCATTTCGATGTCGTCGGTGGGCATTTTCTCGATGAGGTCGGCCAGGGTTGCATCATTGAAAACGAGGTAGGGGGGGATACCGGCCTCTTTGGCGGTCTCTTTCCGGAAGGTTTTTAACTTGTCCCAGAGGGCGCGGGCACCGGGGGCGACGCACACCTCTTCCATGAGACGGGAGGCGTGGGCGCGTTTGGCTGATTTTTGCCCTTTTCGAACCGGGGAGGGGTCTTTCCGGAAGTGGACCTGCTCCTGCCCTTTTAAGACGGGCATGGATCGTTCATTGAGGCGAAAGCCGCCTGTCTGGGCCTCCACGCTTAAAAGGCCGGCTGCCACCAATTGTCGGTAGACGGACCGCCATTCACTGTCGGAACGATCCTTGCCGATGCCGAAGGTGGAGACGTTCTCGTGGCCGCAGCCTTCCACCTTCTCTGTGATTTTTCCCAGCAGCACGTTGATGAGGTGGCCTGCGCCGAAGCGCTGACCGGTCCGAAAGACGCAGGAGAGGGCTTTCTGGGCTTCGGTGGTGCCTTCCCATGTGTCGATGGGCTCCAGGCAGGTGTCGCAGTTGCCGCAGGCCTTTTCAAGGGTCTCGCCGAAGTAGGTGAGGAGGGCCTGTCTTCTGCACCCGGTGATTTCGCAGAAGCCAAGCATGGCATTTAATTTCTGGTGCTGGATGCGTTTGAACGTCTCGTTTCCGTCCGAGGAGTCCAGCATCTGACGCAGGAAAACGGCATCGCCCAGGCTGTAGGCCATCCAGGCGTCGGCAGGGAGGCCGTCTCGGCCGGCTCTGCCCGTCTCCTGGTAGTAGCTCTCCAGGTTTTTCGGGAGGTCGAGGTGGGCCACGAAGCGGACGTCAGGTTTGTCGATGCCCATGCCAAAGGCGATGGTGGCGACAATGATCACCTGGTCCTCGGTGATAAAGCGGCGCTGGTTTTCCGCTCTGACATCCTGGGGCAACCCGGCGTGGTAGGGCAGGGCGGTGTAGCCTTTGTCGGCCAGCCAGGCTGCGGTGGACTCCACTTTCTTGCGGCTCAGGCAGTAGACGATGCCCGAGTCTTCGTCATGCTCCCGTTCGATAAAATCCTGAAGCTGTTTTTTGGGGTTGTTCTTCACCACGATGCGGTAGCGGATGTTGGGACGATCAAAGCTCGAAACAAAGCGTTTTGCCTGGGTGAGGTGAAGCCGTTCGGCCATCTCCTCACGAACAATGGGATCTGCAGTTGCAGTCAGGGCGATGCGCGGAACCTGGGGGAACCGCTCGGCCAGAATGGCCAGCTGCATGTACTCAGGGCGGAAATCGTGGCCCCACTGGGAGACGCAGTGGGCTTCGTCGATGGCGAACAGAGAGACATGGGTCTGGGAGAGAAGGTCCTGGAACCGGGGTGTCATGAGTCGCTCGGGAGCCACATAGACGATATCCAGCTCGCCCTGGACCATGGCGCGTTCCATCTGAAGGGCGTTTCCCTGGGTAAGGGCCGAGTTGAGGCTGCCCGCCTTGACGCCGTTCTGCCTCAAGGCTTCCACCTGATCCTGCATGAGGGCGATGAGGGGGGAGACCACCACGGCAGTACCCTGCCTTAAGAGGCCGGGGATTTGATAACAGAGGGATTTTCCGCCCCCTGTGGGCATGAGGACCAGGGCATCGCCGCCTTCAATGAGGTGGTCGATTATCTCTTTCTGGGTGCCCCTGAAGGCTTCATAACCAAAGGTGTCTTTAAGGGTGCTTTCCGGGGTTGGGTGGTGCATGGGCGGCTTGATGGCTCCTGTTGCTTTTCATGATTTGGCAGCTTTATGCGTCTCCGTGTGGTTCATATCAGAAACAGAATCGGATGGCATCCCATTTGTTCTGTGGGTTCGGGGGCAGGGGGGAGTGCCTCCGGCGGCCCTGCCGGGGGCCAAACTTTTGAAAAGTTTGACAAACACGTTTAGTTTCTGGCTTCAGGTTTAAACGATAACCAATAGCGACTGTGATTTGCCCCGTGGAACGAGAGGTGAAGTGCATTCGCAACGAGCTTCATGGGGGGACAATTGAACCATGGGGGTCAGTGCTTCCCTTTATCCTCTGCGTCGTTTGGAATTCAATGGTTAACAAAAATTACAGCTGTTGATGTCTGCGTTCATGTGGCGTAAAATGTTACATTCAATGTGATTATTCAGCTTGCGCCTCCGGCGGCTAAACTTTTGCCTGATCTGAAGGTGTGGGTTTAGCAGACAGGTCTTAAAAAAATTCTCTCAAATTATTTCTGCACTAAATGCGGATGTGATTTAACCCGAGGAACGAGGGGGAAATCGCATCTGCAAGCTGCTTTCAAGGTGGCACACCTTGCCGCCGGAGGCTGTTTTTCGGAACTGAATAGTTGCCATTCAATCAATAATTCGAGATCCGGTTTCGGCCATTGAGCGGTCTGCCATTGGTTAACGTCATGTCGCCTTGGTTAAGGCGACCGGAATGGGCGCAAGTTCAGGGAGGCGGGTATGGCTGCATGGAAGCGGGTGGTTGCGATTTCGGTGTGTGTTCCTCTTATGGTGGGTGCGTTAATCACAGGGTGCGGAGACAGCGGGAGCAGCGGTGACAGTGTCTCGTCACAGCCGCCGGGGTACAACGGGTTGAATTCGCAAGGGGTCATCACGCTCACGAGCGCGAGTGATATGTCCAAAGAGCTCTTTGTCCAGACCCAGTCGCAGGGGAGCCTGTCGTCCATTGATGGCATTTACCTGGACAGTGATACGGATATTCCCGTCAATGAGCCTCCTCTCTTTGACAAGGGCGTCGCATCAAGTAAGGGGGTTGCGAGTGATTCCCAGCAGTTGACCAAGGCGGCTGTTTCCCAAATATACACCATTTACGGTGCCTGTGGGGGGACCCTTACTTTGGAGACGACCATCGATACAGTCATCGGCTTTTCTCAAATTGAGGTGACCTATGACGAGTTCTGTTACGAAGGGATCACCGAGAACGGCACCTACACCCTCTCCGTTGACGAAGCCGGAGACGGCACCTACAACGGGAACATCACCCGAACCTACACCCTGCATACTGTGACGGAGCCCTCAGGGGTGAATCGATACGAGGGGGACCTGGCTGTAACCTGGGCTGCCGATAATATCACAAGGACCTTCGATTATGTGGTCACGAACCTCTCCACGGGGCTGGGCGTGAAGTACGTCAACTTTCGTATTCCAACAGACATTACATCAACCGAGACCACCTGGACCCAGGAGGGACGGTTTTATTACTCCCTCTATGGGTATGTGGATGTGGAAACCGTTGAGCCCTTTGTGGCAGAGCCCGGGCTGGAACTTCCCCATGAGGGCACGTTGAAAATGACCGGGGCTTCGGCAACCGGCGGGATAGCATTCGCCTGGTTTGAGGCCTTTGCGAACGGCTTTCAGGTGACGGTGGATGCCAATGGCGATGGGCTCGTCGACGGGGACTCGGGGCTTTTGCCCTGGGGGTTGTTACCGCTGCCTTGATAGCCCATGGTTGTCGGAAATGTTACCCCATGATGGTTGTTGATATTTATTTTGAATACGGTATGTTGGGTGGCTGTGCGTGAATGTGCCTTGCGTGTGCAGTTGTTGTTGTCGAGTTGCTCCAGAGAACGTTCCTCATACCGATATGAAAGGCAAACATCATGATCGCTCGTTTTGTGGCCCTCTTCTCCGTTGTCGCCTTGGTGGTGGCACTCAGTCAACCCATAGCCCTTGCCAAACCTCCTGCCCAACCCGGAAAGACCCCTGATTCCCTATCCGTTCCGAGCGTTGAGACGGAAAAGGACATGGCCCCTGAAAAGAAGACCGATGAGAAACCATCTATTGCAGACCTTCTTATCGATCCGGAGGATGGCGCGTTGGATGTGTCAGCCTTTCTGAGGACGGCCAGGGGCTTTTTACCCATAGGGACGGTGATCACAGAGCCGGCCATCGGGTATGGGGGCGGGCTTGGTCTGCTGTTTCTTCATGACTCCATTGAAAATCGGGCTGAGGCGGTCAGGCAAAAAAACGCCGATGGTTCGTCCAT
This sequence comes from Desulfolunaceae bacterium, assembly GCA_942491485.1. Classification (GTDB taxonomy): domain Bacteria; phylum Desulfobacterota; class Desulfobacteria; order Desulfobacterales; family Desulfolunaceae; genus Desulfoluna. The sequence goes on from CALOAX010000004.1 coordinate 831,178, forward strand.
ACACCTGCCCCCTCCAAGCATGACCGGTGTCGCTGGATTCGGAACGGAAAACGGGTCCTGGGGCAGCGGTGCGTTTCATATGCAGGTATTCAAAGACGACAGGTTCCGATACCTGGGCGGCCTCTTTAATGCGGAAATGGACCTTGATTATTATGGGCGGGGAGGCGAGCTCCTTCTGCCCATCGATCACGTCGCCTACACGCTGGAGGGATACTACCTGATTCAGCAAGTGGCCTATCGGGTTCCCGATTCGAGTCTGTTTGTTGGGGCCAACTACAAGTACATGACCTATGACACAAAGCTGGACCTTGGGTTGGGGATAACGCCTCCAAGCTGGTTTCCGTCCCTTGAGAAAACGCTCAGTTCCGGGGGGACAGGGCTCTTTGTCGAGTATGACTCGCGCAACTCCATTTTTACGCCGGATTCCGGAATCAATGCGAAGTTCGAATCCGATTTTTACAATGACCTGTTCGGCAGCGATCGGACATTCAAAAAGTCATACCTCAATGTGCGCGGGTGGGTGCCGCTTCATGAATCCTGGGTGCTCGGGTTTCGGACGGATGTCAACTTCAGCAGCGGAAACGTCCCGTTTTACATGCTGTCGTCTGTTAACCTGCGCGGCATATCCCGGACCCGGTACCAGGGCGACCACACGATGACATCCGAGGCGGAGCTCCGATGGGACGTCACCCGGAGGTGGAGTCTCATCGGCTTTTTCGGCTCCGGCTGGGTTGCAGAGGATTCGGTGGGTGATTTTTCCTTTGATGAGGGAAACATCGCAGGTGGGGTGGGGTTCCGGTATTATATCTCAAAGCTGTTCGGGATACGCACAGGCATGGATGCCGCCTGGAGCGAAGATGACTACGCGATCTATTTCACGACAGGGACAGCCTGGGGACAATAGGTAAGCTTGGTAAAAACATGCCTCCGGCGGCCAAGGGCTTCAGCCCTTGGATCCCAGGTTCGCAAATGCTCCGAACCCTCGTTCCTCGGGTACGTCACACTTGCTGACGGGCTGCGCCCGTGAATAACCGAAGAGGTTATCCAAGTTCCTTCATGCAGCCCGAAGGGCACTTCATGGTTTTTCATAAAAGGTTGAACCATGATGTCAGCTGAATTCGGGTTGACTTTGGCCGGAATAACTCCGGCGGCCCTGCCGGGGGCCAAACGTTTGCCTGATCTGAAAGAGTGGGTTTAACAAACAGGTCTTAAAAGCACGCCCTAAATCATTCCGGCACCAAAGGCGGATGTGATTTGACCCGAGGAACGAGGGGCAAAGCGCATCCGCAACCTGCTTTCAAGGTGTTTTTTGCCTAAGTGGCTTCGCCACCCTTGCCGCCGGAGGCATAGCTGAACAGCTGCGGCGCAAAAAAAAAGCCTTGAAGGTTTGCACCTTCAAGGCTTTTGAAATCAGATGGTAGCGGGGAGCGGATTTGAACCACTGACCTTCGGGTTATGAGCCCGACGAGCTACCAGACTGCTCCACCCCGCAACAATGTGAGGGAATATACATGGGCTCCGGGCGGTTGTCAAGAAGGGGATGCAAAAAATTAGCCGTTATGAATATGAATTCAATAACTCTCTGATCTTGCTCCGCTTCTCTCTGCAGGTAGATGTGTCTCCAAGGGTTACCCGGACCCGTTTGTTTCTGCCCGTCTGGCCCGAGACGATCTCAAGGGAAGACTTCGGCACCCCGAAGAGCTTTGAAAAGAACTTGATGCACATGGCGTTGGCCGCCCCGTCCACGGGAGGGGCGGTGATTTTCACCTTCAGGGCGTCTCCGTGGATGCCGGCCACCATGTTTTTCGATGACTTTGGCTGCACGAAGATACGGAAGAGAAGGTCCCCATGTTTCTCTTCAATCTCAAACATCGTTAACGCTCTGCTCCAGTTGCAAGGGATGCTGCAATGAGGGGTTTGAGTTCTTCATAGTTGGTGGTGACGGGAAACTGGGGGAACTCCTCGATGACGTTGGCAGGCGGCCTGAAGAGAAATCCCTGATCGGCTTCCTTGAGCATGGTTACGTCGTTGTAGGAGTCTCCGAAGGCGGTGACGTGGTAGTTGAGACCCTTGAGTGCCGCCACGGCATGCTTTTTCTGGTCCTGCTGGCGAAGGCAGTAGTCGGTGACGCGTCCTTCGGTGTCGATCATCAATTGGTGGCAGAAGAGGGTGGGCATGCCGAGTTTTCGCATGAAGGGGCCGGCAAACTGCTCGAAGGTGTCCGAGAGGATGATGAGCTGTGACTTTTCTCGCATCCACGCCACAAATTCTGCTGCGCCGTCCATGGGGTCCATGGTGTCGATGACATCGGTGATGTCGGCAAGCTTCAGACCGTGGGCGTCCAGAATTCCCAGCCGCTTTTTCATGAGCACATTGTAGTCGGGGATGTCCCGGGTGGTGAGCTTCAGCTCTTCGATGCCGGTTTTTTCAGCCACATTGATCCAGATTTCAGGAATGAAGACCCCTTCGAGGTCGGAGCAGATGATGTTCATCATGGTGTGCGGTTTCCGTATGGGAATGTGCCCGGCAGGGCGGTTTGTTGTGGGGATGGTCGGTCCGCAACGGAATGCTTTCGGGGCGGACCGGCCAAACAGACATAGGCGACTTGAAAAACAAGGTAACTATTCAGATCTAAATGAAGCCTCCGGCGGCAAGGGTGACGAGGCCACTCAGACAAAAAACACCTTGCAAGCAGGGTGCGAATGCGCATTGTCCTTCGTTTCTCGGGTCACATCACATCCGTCTTTGATTCGAGGACTACAAGGGACTGGTTTGTTAAACCTGTTTATCAAGCTTTTCAAAAGTTTGGCCTCCGGCAGGGCCGCCGGAGGCCAACAGTCTTACTTTTCAATGCGGATGAGCACGGCTTCGCCCTTGCTGAGTTCAAGGGACTCAATGTCGGCCAGGGCCTGACGCATGTCCTTTTCCCGCGACATGCTTGTGAGCATGACAAGGGGGACGCAGCATTCATCACCGCCATCCTTCTGGTGAACGGAGCGGATGCTGATGTTGTACTCCCCGAAGATCCCTGAGATCCGGGAGAGGACACCCGGCTTGTCCTTGGCCATGAACCGGACGTAGTAGCGGGTGACCACTTCGTCCATGGGCAGGATGGAGAGGTCGTTCATGCGGTCGCTGCGGAAAGAGAGGTAGGGCACCCTCTGGCCGGAGCCGCTGATGAGGTTGCGCGAGATGTCCACCAGATCGCTGACGATGGCGCTTGCCGTGGGCATCATGCCGGCTCCCTTGCCCACCAGGAACATATCCCCCGTAGCGCTGCCACAGACATCAACCGCGTTGACGGAGTGGTTTACGCTGGCAAAGAGGTTGTCCATGGGAATCATGGTGGGGTGAACGCGGGCTTCAATGGCGCCGTTGGTCCTCTTGCCGATGGCCAGGAGTTTGATTCGGTAGCCGAACTCCTCTGCGAATTGGATGTCTTCACGGGTCACTTTGGTGATCCCTTCGACGTAGATATCATCCAGGTTGATCTTCATGCCGTAAGCCAGGGAGTTTAAAATGGCCAGTTTGTGCGCTGTGTCGTACCCTTCAATGTCGAGGGTGGGATCGGCCTCGGCAAATCCGCTCTCCTGGGCCTGTGCAAGGGCATCCTCAAAACTGGCGCCTTCGCAGGTGATTTTGGTCAGGATGTAGTTGCAGGTGCCGTTCATGATCCCTGCCAGGCTGTGAATGGTGTTGCCTGCAAGGGTTTCCCTCATGGTTTTAATGATGGGAATACATCCGGCAACACTCGCTTCAAAGGCGATGTCCACGCCCTGCTCAGCGGCCAGTTGGAAGAGCTCGTTTCCGTGGGAGGCGATGAGGGCCTTGTTCGCGGTGACGATGTGTTTCCCTTTGGCGATGGCCCGCTCGAAGCACTCTTTGGCAAAGGTCTCTCCACCGATGAGCTCCACGATGATGTCAATGTCGGGATCATCGATCACGGAGAAGGCATCGGTGGTGAGGCGGTCGCGGGAAACGGTGAGACCTCGGTCGGTCTCGATGTCGAGGTCGGCAATTTTAGCAATCTCGAGCTCGGCACCCAGCCTGGAAGAGATGAGGTCCTTCTCCTCTTCAAGCATTCGGGCCACACCCGTTCCTACGGTTCCAAGTCCAAGGATACCGATTTTTATCGTTTTCATAAGTGGGAGCTCCTTTGAGGCAGCGACAAAACGTGATAATCTGAAACACAGGCCGATGAGAAGGGGCGACAACAACTTGAAATCGTTCCGCTATTCTTTTTTGGCGTGTTTGGTGGAAAACCATGTAAAATACAGGCATTACCTACAATACAAAGGCCGTCCATGTCAAAAAGATTGTTTCTAAAGGTAAGAGCCCTGAGGGTCTGTATCTGTCGGGAAAACCCGGATTGAGGATCGCCGGTTTTCCCCGTTTTGGTTTGACTTTTCAAAGGAATCTGTTTAGGTATTAGGCTTCGAAAATACTGCCCGGGCGTGGTTTTTTACGGGGGGCCGAATGTGCATGGCCAGGCCCCTGAATATGGTGGTTTGGGCCGTTTTACGGTGTCACCCGGACAAACTGCCCGGGATCGATCAATCTCTGGAGGAATCCTCATAAGATGAGTGAGTCGTTAACATATGCAGGTGCGGGGGTCGATGTCGACAAGGCCAATACCCTTGTGGAATCGATCAAGAAGATCGCCAAAATGACCAACCGACCCGGCGTCATGGGAAGTATCGGAGGTTTCGGCGGGCTCTTCTCTCCCAACTTTTCCAGCATGGAGAAGCCGGTCCTGGTGAGCTCCACCGATGGGGTGGGTACCAAACTCAAGATCGCTTTTATGATGGGAAAACACGACACCGTGGGTATCGACCTGGTGGGCATGTGTGTCAACGACATTGCGGTTCAGGGTGCTGAACCTCTCTTTTTCCTCGATTACATCTCCATGGGGCACCTTGACAATGACATTGCCAAGGCCATCATCGAAGGGGTGGCCGAAGGCTGCCGCCAGGCTCGGTGCGCCCTGATCGGCGGGGAAACAGCCGAAATGCCCGGTATGTACGCCGATGGCGAATACGACATGGCCGGTTTTGTCGTGGGGGCTGTGGACGATCACAAGATTGTGGATGGCTCTGAGATCCATGTGGGCCACAAAATCATCGGTATTGCGTCCTCCGGCCTTCACAGCAACGGTTTCTCCCTGGTGCGGAAGATCTGCTTTGAAAAGATGAACCTGACCGTTGAGAGCCATGTTCCCGAATTTGGCAAGACCTTAGGGGAAGAGCTTCTCACCCCCACTCGCATCTATTCAGACCTGATTCAGGGGATACTGCGAAGCATCAAGGTGGACGGATTTGCCCACATCACCGGCGGTGGCATTGATGAGAACATCATCCGGGTGATCCCCAATGCGTGCAAAGCGGTGCTGAAAAGGGACAGCTGGGATGTCCTTCCCGTCTTCAAGTGGCTGCAGGCAGCCGGCAATGTGGAGGACAGGGAGATGATGCGAACCTTCAACAACGGCATCGGGATGGCTGTTGTGGTTCCTGAAGAAAATGCCCAGTCCCTTCTGGATATGCTTGAGGCCATGGATGAGAAAGCCTGGCTCATCGGTGAAATCGACAAACGCCGGGACGATGAGTCCCAGGTGGAGTGGGTGTAGCTGACTTAAGAACGTTAAAAAGAAATGTTGCGGCCATTTTTATCGGGTTTCCTGGTGAAAGTGGCCTTTTGTTTTTTGTATTAACCCGGCATGACTATAACAACCATAAGGTGATAAGGACGGATGATTTGCTGGGGCAACAGTGCCCCCCGGTCATCACGCATTTACCCGCCGGGTTGATCATTTGGAGAGTTGTGACCCATGAAAATACTTGCCATCGAATCGTCCTGTGATGAAACCGCCGCCGCTGTGGTGGAGGACGGAACCCGTGTCCTTTCATCCATTGTTGCTTCCCAGGTGGATGTGCACCATGTTTACGGCGGTGTGGTGCCGGAGCTGGCCTCACGCAAACACATTGAAGCCATCGTGCCTGTGGTGCAGGAAGCCATTGAAACGGCAGGAATCGACCGATCCGAGGTCGATGCGGTGGCGGTGACTCAAGGGCCGGGCCTGGTGGGGGCGCTTCTCGTGGGTTTCTCCTATGCCAAAGCGTTTGCCTGGGGGCTGGGCATCCCTTGTGTGGGGGTGAACCACCTTGAGGGGCATATGTCCTCCATTTTCCTGGGAGACACCCCCCCTGAATTTCCGTACGTGGCCCTGTTGGTGTCCGGGGGGCATACGAGCCTCTATTACGTAACCGGCCCCACCGAGTACGAGTTGATGGGGCAGACCCGGGACGATGCTGTGGGCGAAGCCTACGACAAGGTGAGCAAGATGCTGGGCCTTGGTTACCCCGGCGGCGTGGTCATCGACGGGCTGGCACAGAAAGGGGATCCCAAAGCCATCGCCTTTCCAAGACCCTACCTCGACAAGAAGGCCTTTGATTTCAGCTTCAGCGGCCTGAAAAGCGCCGTGGGGCGACACCTGAAAGATCACCCGGACCCGGACGAGACGCGACTTCACGATATTGCGGCAAGCTTTCAGGAGTCCGTGGCCGTGGTTCTCTGCCACAAGCTGATTTATGCGGCCCAGGTCAAAAAGTGCCGTCACATCGCCGTGGTCGGTGGCGTTGCCGCCAACTCACGCGTTCGTGCCATGGTGGCCGAGGCAGCCAAAAAGCGTAACCTCTCCTTCCATACACCGGAGCTCAAATACTGCGGCGACAACGCGGCCATGATCGGAGCCATCGGCTACCATCGCCTGCGGGAGGGCAAGACCCTCAAGGTGAACGATGACACCTATTCCCGTGCAAAGCTCCCTTCCAACACCAAGCACAAATAAGGGCCCATTTTCAACGTTGGGCAAAAAGCCGAGCCTCCGGCGGCGAGGTGGGGGCACCTCGAAACCCTGTGGCGAATGGGATAGTGGTGCCGCTGCTCAGGTGTCAACGTATGGCTTGGTTTTCATGGGAACACCAAGGGAGGGCATGGCCATTAAGTCAAGAGTTGTGGAGCTATCAATCGCTTCCGAATAAGCCGAAATCGTTCTCAAGACCTGTTTGTCAAACGTTTCAAAAGTTTGGCCCCTGGCAGGGCCGCCGGAGGCACAAGCTGAATAGTTACGAGTGGTTATTTTATTCTTGACGAAACGGCTCTGGTTTTATTAATAATTCTTTGTATTTTGTGATGGATCTTTTGCGCAGCATCTCTTCCGTTGTTTCTATGTGTTGTTCTCTCATCTTCCGAGTTGTATCCACGTAGTTCATTCAATCACATCACAATCTGGTCTGTCCGAAATCAACCCGGTTGGGTTGTCGGGATATATGTGTCAATTTTTTACCGAATTATATCAGGGTAAGGGGAATCGTTGTGTCTGAAGTAGGAAGCAGAGATCAATTCGGAAGCCGGATCGGCTTTATTCTGGCATCTGCCGGGTCGGCAGTGGGGCTTGGAAACATCTGGAGATTTCCTTTTGTTGCCGGTGAAAACGGAGGCGCAGCCTTTGTTTTTATCTATCTTCTGCTGGTTTTTTCCATCGGCATGCCGGTGATGCTCGCCGAGTTCGTTGTCGGACGGCGAGGCCAGGGGGACCCCGTGGGCTCCCTTCGCAGGGTGGTGGGAAAGGCATTTACGCCGCTGGGTGGCATGGGCATCCTGGCTTCCATTATTATCCTCAGCTTCTATGCCGTGGTGGGGGGCTGGACCATCAAGTACACCCTTGATGCTGTCATGGGGTCCCTGGGAACCGATGTGGCATCGGCAGGAGCGGTCTTCGGGACCTTTATAAGCAACCCCATGTCTGTGGTCTTCTATCAGGCCCTTTTCATGCTGGGAACCTACGTGGTTGTGGCCCGGGGCATTGGCGACGGCATCGAAAAGTTCTGCACCATTTTCATGCCCATCCTCTTTCTGCTCCTTATCATTCTTGCCATTCGTTCCGTGACCCTTCCCGGTGCAGCCGAAGGCCTTGCGTTTTACTTGAAACCGGATTTTTCCAAGGTCAATGGCTCCATGATTCTTGCCGCCCTGGGCCAGGCTTTCTTCTCTCTCTCCATCGGGATCGGGGTGATGCTCACCTACGGGTCGTACCTGAAAAAGTCCGAACCCATCGTGAGCCCTGCCTTTCAGATCTGCTTTCTCGATAGCTTTGTGGCCTTTATTGCAGGGCTCGTGATTTTTCCTGCGGTGTTTGCCTTCGGCTTTGAGCCCGGAGCCGGTCCAGGTCTTACCTTTGTTACGCTCCCTGCCGTGTTCACCAAGATGCCCGGAGGCTCCCTTTTTGCCATCCTCTTCTTTTTTCTCCTGGTGATTGCATCCCTGACATCTTCCATGAGTCTTCTGGAGGTGATCAGCGCCTACTTCGTGGACGAGCGGAAATGGAGCCGACGAAAAGCAACCCTGGTTGTCGCCTGCTTCACCTTTCTTCTGGGCATTCCTTCGGCCATAAGCCTTGGCGGTGGATTGAACATCGCCGGAAAGTCGTTTCTGGATGCCATGGACTTTATCGCTTCCAACGTGATCATGCCCCTGGGTGGCATGGGCTTCGCCCTTCTGGCCGGATGGGTGATCCACTCCATGGCCAAAGAAGAACTCTCGGGCTCCGACGGCAAGCCCCTTGCCATCTACCCCGCATGGCGCGTGATCTGCTGCGTGGTGGCTCCTGCTGCCATCGGCTGGATCTTCGTGACCGGCCTTAAGTGGTAGGGGGTTGCGAATGCTCTAACCCTCGTTCCTCGGGTTGTCACATTCGCTTACGGGCTGCGCCCGTGGGGGCGTTGCCGTTATAATGCTCAAATATGGAATAAGTTGCTGTAATTTCGGTGAGTGGTTTTCACGGAAACAAAGCGTGCGAGCCGCTATCTTGTAGGGTGCATTTTTGCACCATGCCTGGATATATAAAAGGGCCGATGGGATTACCCATCGGCTCTTTTTGTGTTTGGGATGTTGCTTTTCGGGCGCGCCGTGCTCCGCCGCGGCATTTATGCGACACCGGTGGGAGGGAGTCACTCGTTGGGATGAGAGACCGTTTGCCTGGCGAGTTTTTGCTGTAACGGTGGTTTATGCCGGGGCAAGCCCCTGCATAAAGAGCCGCACGGGAGTGCGGCGCTCCATGAATACTGGGGAACCATGCATCGATCACCCACTGTCATTAAGTCCGGGCGAAGCCCGTCGGCGAATGTGACAGACCTGAGGAACGAAGGTCGGGAGCATTCGCAACCTGGGGTCCAGGGGATCATCCCCTGGCCGCCGGAGGCTGCTTTTTTCTTTGGCTATGCCGGCTTTACCGGGATGCAGATATCCACGATGTGGCGCCCTTCGGGGTGCTCCTCGGGGTTGTTCTGGTAGATTTCGAGGCAGGGACGGTCATCGGACTGGTAGCCGGATTGGGGAAGCCAGTCAGCACACATCATGTCCCAGGCTTCACCGTACTCCGGGGGGAGAAGCTCAAACCTGGCCACGGCGTAGGTGCCACCGGGAAGGGCCATCCGGCCGATGTCGCCTTCGGCAGGGGTCCCTTTTGGAACGGTGATGCAGACGCTCAAGCGGAGCTTGTCGTCTTCTGTTAAGGGCTCGTTGTCGTGGTAGACACTCAAGGTCTGGGTGGCAGGGAAGTTGATGAGGTTTCTCGGGCCTGCCCATGCAAAGAGTTGGTTAAACAGCCGGGAAAAGAGTTGATCGTCCCCCTGGTAGGGGCCGATGTGGCGTACGTAGGCCACCTCCATGGCGTCAAGGGTGTCTACTTTTACCGTCGTTTTCAGCGTTTCATTCATCTCAATCCTCCATTGATGTTGGTTTGTCGCATCATAGACGGCTTTGATGATGGCGGCTTTCCGATTCTTGCCAGCCCTTTTGCAATTCTTGCTGTTTCGAATGCTTCCTGTGTGTCGCCATTCACCCGCACTCATTCCGTAAAAGTCCCGGAAGGCTCTGGCAAAGGTGGCCGAACTTGAGAAGCCGCAGTCAAGGGCGATGTCGGTGATGGTCTTCTTTGATAGAAGAAGGAAGCCGGCGGCCTTTTCCACTCGGAGTCTTTGGATGTAGCGGTTCAGCGTCTCTCCCACGGTGGCCTTGAAGACCCGGTGGAAATGGTAGGGAGAGTAGCAGGCCACAGCTGCCACATCATCCAGAGAGAGGGGCATGCCTAAGTGGGCATCGATGTAATCCAGGGCACGGTTGAGGCGCTGGGTATGGTCGTTGTTGACTGGTTTCATTGCGTGTCACTAATCAGCTTTCGAGGTGGCTCACCTCGTGAGGGCCCGACGGATAAAGCGCATAATTCCCTCGATCATCTTTTCGTCGTCTTCAAGGGCGTCCTCCCCTGCAAAGATCTTCATTCGCTCGGAATAATACTCCGAGGAGTAGGCGTATTGGAGCATGACAAGGATGTTGTCCATGCAGAAGGCGGCGGTGAATTCGTCGACATCCGGGGCGATGACCCCTTCGTCACGGGCTTCCCGTAGGAGGGTGCGGTAATATTGTGCCGTGACCGTCTCAAGCTTTCCGGAAAGCTGGCTGGAGAGGTGGGAAAGTCCCTCCGAGGTAAGTTCCTGATAGATCTGATTGAACTCCGGGTAGAGGCGGGCGTAGACCTGCACCGCCCTCAGCAGCCGTTCAAATTTGTCGAAGAGATCTCCCTCTTCAAAGTCAATGGCGGCCAGGATCGATTCGATGAGGTGGTAGCTCAGGTCGTTGAGGGTGAGGAACAGGGCCTCTTTGGATTCGAAATAGTTGTACATGGAGCCGATGCTGATACCGGCTTTTTTGGCGATGACGTTGATGTTGGCCGAGGAAAACCCCAGTCTGGCAAATTGCTTGGCAGCGGTTCGTAAGATGCGCTCCCGTTTTTCAACGGGGATCTTTCCGAAGGCCGGTTTGAAGTGGGTTCCTTCGAGTTTTTCTATGATGTCGGATGCCGGAAAGGCGGGCTTCATGGTTGCAGTCTCCTGACATATGGCGTCGGTGTTCGGGTCGTGGCGCACGGTATCGAAAAGGGGCTGTTTCACCAGGGACACCCCAGAGAGATCCTTGGTATTTGCTTATGGCCCTTATCGCAAGAGTAGCCTGCGAGTCATGTTTCACGGAGCAGGACCGGGGTCGACTTTTTAATTCCTTATTGAGGTGTCATGGCATATTTGTGGCACCACCGCAAGGCATCTGTGGGAAACGGGGCTTTGGTATCGGGCCGCCGATTCGGGGGGCTCCTCGGTTGACTTGTGTCAGTAAGTCGTTGTGTGTGCGAATGCCTATTGACAACCTCTCTTATTTATTCAATGATTGGCAAGTGAGTGATCGCTCACTCTATAACGTAGCACGGCCCGGTTTCCAAGTAAAGGCGAGGGCAGGGGGCTCTTTTGCCGAGGCTTTCGGTGGGTACGAGGCATGTTGGATCACGGGGGTGCTGACAACTTTTGCGGGAAGGAGCGTTGTGTCATGGATTACCAGCGTGTCAAGGCCAATCTCAATCTCCATGCCGTCTTGCGGAACCTCGAAACCCTTGTGGCGTGTGACGGGCATGCAGCAGACATCATCAAAGAGTGGCAGGTGACCCTGCAGTTCTCTGTGTTCCGGGGGCCGACCCTTTTTCTCACCTTTGAAAACGGGCAGTGCAAGGCAGGGGAAGGGGCCCATCCGTCACCGGATGTTCGCCTCTTTTTTGTTTCCGCCGGCCATCTCAACAGCATGATGGACGGCAAAGGGTCTCCCATTCCTCTCAAAGGGATCACCCGTCTTAAATTTCTCACCAAAGAATTTCCCAAGCTCACCGATCGTCTCGAGTACTTCCTGAAACCCGATGAAACCCTCCTTTCAGACGACAGCTATCGCGAGATAAACACCCGGCTCAACCTTGGGGTCGCCGCTTATGCTGTTCGAGAGCTGGCCACGTGGGATCCCATGGGCAAGCTCAATGCGGCCTCCATGCCGGAGGGTACCCTTGCCATCAAGGTGCTCCCCGACGGTCCGTCTGTCTCCATTGTGAAGGAGAATGGGACATACGCCGTGGGTGAGGAGAACCCGAAGGATCCCATGGCCGTGATGAGTTTTCGGGACATGTCTGTGGCCAATGATCTGATGAACGGAAAATGTGATGCCTTCGCCGCCCTTGCCCGGGGTGACGTCTCCATGAAGGGGAAAATCCCCATGATCGAGTCGGTGAACCTGCTGATGGACCGGATTCCCCACTATTTGGAGTAGGAACGCCCACTCGTTTGAAACAGGTGGCCGTTATCACTGAGCACTCCCTTTTCAGTAGGTCTTGAGACACAGACAGCCTGGGAAGACAAACCAACAATTTTTCTTGAAGCAGGGGGAGAGATGGAAACATACAGCTATAAGCAGTCACAGGCTCTGTTTGATCGGGCCGTTAAGGTGATTCCCTGTGGGGTACCGGGTCATATGAGTCCGGCGGTGAACATTCCTCCGTCAGCCTATCCCATCTATGCGGCACGCTCTGAAGGGGCCAAATTCTGGGACGTGGATGGCAACGAGTTCATCGATTACATGTGCGGGTACGGCCCCATGATTCTGGGGTACGGCAATCCCGTGGTGGACGAGGCGGCCAGGCGTCAGTGCGAGGAGGCGGATCTGACCATGTGTGCCTCTCCGAAGATGGTGGAACTGGCAGAGTACCTCGTGGACATGGTGGATTCCATGAGTTGGGCCTTTTTCGCCAAGAACGGCGGGGATGTGACCAACTACGCCGCCATGGTGGCCCGCAGCACCACGGGCCGCAAGAAGATGGTCGCCATCAAGGGCGGGTACCATGGTGTGGCACCCTGGATGCAGGCCCTGGGACATCATGGGATTATAGAGGAAGACCACACCCACACCCTTCGGATTCCCTGGAATGACGTGGCGGCCTTTGAAAAGGTGATCGCCGAGAACCCCGGGAATGTTGCCGGTTTCATCGCCACCCCCTATCACGTTCCCACCTTTTACGACAATGAGCTTCCAGACCCCGGGTACTGGCAGAAAATCGAGGCCATTTGCCGGAAAGAGGGGATCGTTCTGATTCTGGACGACATCCGTCACGGGTTTCGCCTCAACATGAAGGGCTCCCATGTGCATTACGGCTTCACGCCGGACCTTGTCTGTTATTGCAAGGCCCTGGCCAACGGGTATCCCATCTCCGCCCTCATGGGCACCGATGCCATGAAAAATGAGGCGGCCAAAGTCTTTTACACGGGAAGCTACTGGTACCAGGCCATGCCTATGGCAGCTGCCCTGGCCTGCCTTGAGGAGCTCAAGCGGCTGAGCGCTCCGGAGTGGATGCTGAAACAGGGAGGCCAACTTTTCGGCAGGATGGAAGAGATGGCGGCAGGCTACGGCTTTAACCTCAAGGTGACCGGCGAGGCTTCCATGCCCAATGTGCGCCTCACCGACGATCCAAGCGGGATGCTCCACCAGGCGTGGTGCGCAGAATGCACAAAGCGAGGGGCCTTCTTCGCCTCCCACCACAACTGGTTTATCTCCATGGCCCATGACGATGAGGTGGTGGCCCGCACCCTCGACATTTGCGACGAGTCGTTCCAGGTCATCAAAGAGGCCACGGAACAGGGGCGACTGGCATCGTGAGTGGAGTGGAGCTTACAGGGCACGGATGAAGGGCAAAAAAGCGTGCCTCCGGCGGCCAGGTGGGGGCACCTGGAAACCTTATTGCCGTTGCGCTTTGCCCCTCGTTCCTCGGGACAAATCGCAACGGCGTTTGCCGCGGGCTTCGCCCGCCTCCAAAGCCGGAGAGTTTTTAAAATGTTACCACAAGCCTCGGAAGGGGTTTGGATACGGCACCGAGACTCTGTCGGAGCTTATTACAACGTTTGGGATTACATCAGATTTTATCACGGGCGAAGCCCGTCAGCGAATGCGACGCACCCGAGGCACGAGGGTTCGGAACATTCGCGAACCTGGGGTCCAGGGGCTCAGCCCCTGGCTGCCGGAGGCAGTTTTTTTGATTGTCTTGAAATTTTTCTCAACCAAAGGAGAGAACCCATGGCATTGACCGACGCGGAAATCAAAGAGCTGGAAGAGCAGGCCTGGCAGCTCAGACACGACATTATCAACGTGACCGTGTGGGCCGGTGGTGCCCATATCGGCGGAGGACTCAGCATGCTGGATATTCTGGTGCTCCTCTATTTCAAATACCTGAACATCGACTCTGCCCAACCGGAGATGGATGACCGGGACCGGGTGGTGGTGAGCAAGGGCCACGGTGGCGTAGGGTTTGCCCCGGTTTTGGCGCGCAGGGGCTACTTTGATTTTGACGATCTGAAAACATTCAACCAGTTTGGGTCCCCTTTTGGCATGCACTTGGATGCGGCCAAGGTGACGGGTGTGGATGTCTCCACCGGATCTTTGGGGCACGGTCTCCCCATGGCTGTCGGGTTGGCCCTTGGGGCCCGGACCCAGAACAAGGCGTGGAAGACTTACTGCATCCTGGGCGACGGGGAGTGCAACGAGGGAACCGTGTGGGAAGCAGCCATGTCGGCGTCCCATTTCGGGCTGACGAACCTTGTTACCATCGTGGACCGAAATGGGTACATGATCGACGGAGCCACGGAAGAGGTGATGGAGCTGGAGCCCTTCAGTGATAAATGGCGAGCCTTCGGGTTTAAGGTTCTGGAGGTGGACGGCCACAATTTTGCCGATCTGGCCGAGGCCATCGATACGTCGCTGGCTGCGGATGGACCTTGTGTGATCATCGCCCATACGAAAAAAGGGCGCGGCATCGATTACATGGAAGGCAACGTGAAATGGCACTATGGCAGCATCGATTCCACCCTGGCGGATAAGGCCCGGGAATCCGTGGATCGCATGTATGGCAAGGCATAAAGGAGGGCACGATGAGTGAAGTAACAGGAACAACCTGGACCGTCTACGACGCCAACTCCATGAGCCAGGCAGAGATCTACGGCCATGTGCTGTGTGAGATAGGGGATGAGCGCAAAGACGTGGTGGGGCTTACCGCAGACTTGGCCAAGTCCACCAAGATCGGGCTTTTCGGGGACAAGTTTCCGGAACGCTTTTTTAACGTCGGGATTGCCGAACAGAACCTTTTCGGCGTGGCTGCCGGCATGGCTCTCTCCGGAATGACGCCCTTTGTCTCCACCATGGCGGCCTTTGCCTCCATGCGCGCGTGCGAGCAGGTGAGAACCGATATCTGCTATCAGAACCTCAACTGCAAAATCATCGCCACCCATGGTGGCATCTCCTTTGGCACGGCGGGCAGCACCCATAACGCCCAGGAAGATGTGGCCATCATGCGCTCCTTCCCCAACATGACCGTCATCATCCCCGCCGACGGCATTGAAACGGCCAACGCGGTTCGTGCCTGTGTGGATTGGGACGGGCCGGTCTATATCCGTGTGGGACGAGGGTTTGAACCAACCTGGTACGACACGGAAGACTATGGCTTTCAAATCGGCAAAGCAGTCACCGTGAGCGAGGGCACAGATATCACCCTTATCTGCTGTGGGGTGACCGTGCTTCAGGCGGCGGAGGCAGCCAAGGTCCTGAAGGAAGAGGATGGATTGAGTGTGCGCGTTCTGAACCTGCACACCATCAAACCCCTGGATGAAGAGGCTGTTCTGAAGGCGGTTCTTGAGACCCGCCGTGTCATCACATTTGAAGAGCACAATATCTATGGCGGCCTGGGAAGCGCCGTGGCCGACGTCATTGCCGAAAGCGGCAAGGGGTGTGCTTTCGAAAAAGTGGGATTGCCGGACGCGTTCTCATTGGTGGGGTATCCCGAAGACCTTTACGCTCATTACAAACTCGACACCAACGGCATCATCGAAAAGGTGCGGGAAGTGATGGGCCGGGATTTTGAAGAGGACGAAGATTGGGAAGACGAGGTGTGATATGGGAGAAAACAGAACGCTTCTTGCGACGCGCATCTTGTTGAAGGCCCTGTTTCCCGTCATGAAGGTGGTGGTGACCGATGACCCGAAAATGGGGAAGCGCTTTGAAGGGGTCTCGGCCCGGGTGCGTTTTTCCGTGACCGGTGAAGCGGAACCTCTGGGAACCGACGTGGTGTTTGAAGAGGGTGAGCTTTCCGTGGACGCCACCATGGAGGGTGCTCCTGACGTGGTCTTCTCCTTCAAGACCGCGGAAAAGTTCAATGCCTTTATGGCCGGTAAACCCGTGATCCCGGGGATCAAGGGCTGGAAACGGCCCGGCCTTATCATCAAGGTCGTCTCCCTGCTCCTGGCCATGAAGATTCTCATGCCCGATGCCCGACCCAAGCAGGAGGACAAGCAGCGCCTGAAGGTGAAGATGATTGTTTATATGATCACCACCGCGCTGAGCCAGTACAACAAGGGCGGGGACCCCGAGATGTCCAAATGGACGGGAAAGCAGCCCGATCGCATCTATCAGATGTCCGTGGACGGCGAAGAGATTGCCGCCTATGTTCGGGTGAAAGCGGGCAAGACAAAAGCCGGACGCGGCATTTATACCCGCAGGCGACCCTTTGTTCATATCTGTTTTAACGGCATCGAAGGGGCCTTGCCGGTTCTTTTGGGCGACGTGGAGTTCGTGGAGGCTTTGGGGCGCCAGATGGTGACCGTGGAGGGATCTCCAGAGTATGCTGCAAACCTCAACGACTACATGCAGAGGATCCAGGCCCTGATAGTCTGACCCCGGGGGGGAGGGTAACAACATTCCCATTATTGACTCGATCAACCGCCACTCTTTCCATATTAAAAGAGTGGCGTTTTTTTTGTCCGCACTGAATGCATGCCTCCGGAGGTGAAGCAGGGTGCCTCGAAACCAGATGGCGAGTGCGATACCGGTGTTGGTCTCCGGTTTGACAATGGGAGAATGGCTGTATTAAATTGAGGGGTTCCCTGAACTGTTCAGCTTAGCATTGCTTTCGGTGGCCCTGCCGGGGGCCAAGCCTTTGAAACGTTTGCCAAACAGGTTTTGATCCCAATTTCGATGGCATCGCTGATGTCCGCAATCCATACAGTTTTGGCTTAACGAGTCTGTGGTTCCCCTTGCCCCTGCTGGCTGAGAGAAAAGGAAGCGGCAACCGGAACGTTTTCTGGGGTGATTTTAAAAAGCGGCCCGCCGGAGGTGGCCTGAATCGTTATGTAAATTGTTTTTTGATATGGTGTGATGGCTGAGAAACCATGGGAGCAGGTAGGCAAGGTGCTTTTTTCCCCAGAAAGGGGGTATTTTCACCCACACTTTTTTAAGCCTTTGCGTCCAGGGCTGTCATTCTGGGAGGACTGCAGCTCTGGTTGGTCGGGATTAAAAAGGACAAAATAAGGGACGTTGTGTGGATGAAAATGACCCTGAAAAGAGAGGGGGAGGAAGGCCCGTAGGAGGAAGTTGGGAAGTTGGGAAGTTGGATCCGGGCCTTTTTTAAACAGTGATGATTTTCAGGGAGGTCTTACGTTAAAATCATCATCTTATGTGTTTCCCCCACGATTCCCCAACGCGGATGGGGATCGAGGATGTTTCAGGTAAAGCCCGGCTTGAAGGAGATGAAGGAGGGACGAACAACTTCATCGAATACCGTGCAGCACCTTGATGTATGAAATATAAGAGATTCTGAAACAAGTCAAATTCAACATATTTAACATACCTATCAGTTGGATTGATTGAAGTTCCGCAACATTCTGATTAAATATGGGATACATAAATTGTTGATTGCCAGAATGTGCCTTCAGGGGGAAAAATGACTCGATGTGCCCTGGGCCGTTCATCCGGTTGAAACGCGAGGCTGCACCAAGGGGAAAGGCTTCAAGGGGTAGGGCTGTTGTGAAGGGGGGGGCGATGTGTGCGGATGGGCTGTGCGATGGTGGATGGCGTCCATCGCACAGCCCGCCGGCATTTGCATCGGGAGTCAGAGCCGTGTGCGTGTTGGGTGTTCGCAACGATCGGCGTTGACCATTTGTGGCTTATCAGACAAAGATGGCGGACATGAGTCGGGTCACGCCGTAGCCTCCCACTGTGAGCCATCCGAAGAGGATGAGGGCCAGCCATACCGGCTTCATGCCTACCCCTTTGATTCGGTTGAAGTTGGTCTCAATGCCCAGGGCGCACATGGCCATGGTGAGGATGAACAGGTCCAGTTTGTTCCAGAAGTCCACCACAGGGGTGGGGATAACATTCAGGGAGTTGATACCGGCCACGACGATGAAGAGAACGGCAAACCATGGAATGGTAATTTTGCCTCGTTTTCCGCTGACCGCACCTTTCCGGCGTCCCAGCCAGATGCTGATGCCGATAAGGAAGGGAGCGATGAGCATGACGCGGATCATTTTCACGATGATGGCAGAGGATGCAGCATCCGGAGAGATCGCGTTTCCTGCGGCCACGGCGTGAGCCACCTCATGAATGGTTCCCCCGATGTACATGCCGAAGGTGTTTGCATCCACGGCAAACAGGCCTGATCTGTAAAGGATCGGATAGAGGAACATGCTCAGCGTGCCGAAGAGAACCACAGTGGAGACTGCCATGGCACTTTTGTGGGCATCTGATTTCAGCACCGGCTCTGTGGCAAGGACCGCCGCCGCTCCACAGATGGAACTGCCTATGGAGGTAAGGATGGCGGTCTCGTAATCGAGTTTAAAGAACTTCACGCCGAGGAAGCTCCCTAATAAGAAGGTGGTGGTGGCCATTGTGATACTGATGGCAAATCCAGCGGTGCCCACGGCGGCAATATCCTGAAAGGTGAGACGGAATCCGTAAAGGATCACGCCGAGCTTTAAAAGGGTGCGTGTGGCAAAGACAATGCCGGGGACCCAGCGCGCGGGCAGAGCCATGCGAAGGGTGTTGCCGTAGATCATTCCAAGAACGATCCCGATAATAAGGGGGCTGACCCCCATTCTTTTGATCGGGGGAAACTCTGAACAGTAGATAGCTGTTACGGCGAAAAGGGTGACGAAAAGGAGTCCGTTCATGGCCTCTTTGCGACTTTCTGCTGGAAAAAACATCGGTTACAGCTCCTGAAATTCTGCTTTGGACAGCCCGCATGACGGGCCAAAATCATGGACGATTCGTGTGTCAGTCGATCTCGGAAGTGAGGAGGCAGCTCTCCTGTACCTGTTTTGGCGCAGGGTTGGGCATCGCTTCTCAGCTTGTCGAAGAAGGTCTGAAAAAGTGTTCCGGGGTCTTTGACGCGAGGTCTCAGGCCGAGGTCAGTTTCCTGGAAGGAGCTGGAGCTTCAAACAGTTTGTATTGTGCACCGGGCGGTGTGGACCGTGCACGTGTCGCGCCGCCCGGTGCATAGGAGATACAGACTGCTTTTTGTGTGCTCCACTCCGTGAAGGAGATGCGCTTGTTTTATGGGTTGGGCTGTGATAAGTCAAATTCATTGTATTTAAAAAGCTCATAAAAATATTTGATTTTTGTGTTCTATTGATATAAAATTCAAGGTGTTGGTTGGCGGTATGTTTTTGCCGACACCGGGGGGGGACGGAAAAATACCGGTTTTATCGAGCCGGTTTTATAGAAGGAGATAACGTTACCATGCAGATGCGCATGACATTAAGGCAACTGGAGCTGTTTCTGGCTCTGTCTAAAAAACCTCACATCGGTGAAGTGGGCAAAGAGGTAGGGTTGACTCAGTCGGCCGTATCCATGGCCATCAAGTCTCTGGAGGAGATTCTGGAGACCCGGCTCTTTGACCGGATCAATAAAAAGATTGTGCTGAACGAAAACGGTCGGCATTTCCTGACACGAGTTGAGCACCTGGTTCTCGGCCTGAAAGAGGCGGAGTCTATTTTCCGGGATGAACATCTCCATGGCGAGATCCGTGTGGGGGTCAGTTCCTCCATTGCCAACTACATCATTCCGAAAGTTTTCTACAGCTTCATGCAGTCCCATGACGGGGTGAGTTTCAAAATGGAGACGGGCAACACCCATGAGGTTGCCTCCCTGATTGAAAGCGGCCGTGTGGACATGGGGTTCATTGAAGGGGAGTATGACGGCCTCGACATTGAAAATGAAGTTCTGGGTAAAGATGAGCTTTACATTGTGACCGGTGATGCGTCCCTGGTTCGTAAAGAGCCCTACCGTATGGAAGAGCTTCTCAGCAGACGCTGGGTGTTGCGTGAAAAGGGCTCCGGTACCCGCGAGACATTCATGAACCATCTGGGTGATTTGGGCAAGTCGTTGAATATCTATATGGAGTTGGACCACACCGGTGCGGTGAAGTCCATCCTTTCCAATAAAGACACCGTTTCCTGTCTGTCACGGTACAGCGTCCAGAAAGAGTTGAAGTACGGGCTGCTGTTCCGGTTGCCTGTGGAGGGCTACTCGTTTACGCGTTCGTTCTACACCATCTGGCATAAGAATAAGTTCATGAGCTCCCTTCTCAGCACATTCATTGAGTTTACCCGCGACTGGGACGGACTGTCCCAGTAAGAGACCGTACGTCAGCCATCTACAGGTGGCTTCATTTCTCCTTTGTAAACCCCACGGTTTACCTTGCCGGAACATCGCTTGTTCCGGCAGGGTAACTATGGTAATTTTAAGCATTTGGTTCGTAAGGGCGTCGCAAAAAGTAGTCACGCCTTCCTCCGTGTGGGCTGGGTCCTTTTGCCGTTGGCCCTTTACGAATCCCGCCATTCATGATGGCTTTTCACGAGCCCACCGCCGGGTGGATCGACCAGCCCATTCTCCAGCAGCCAGGTGCCCCTCTCTCCCATCCGTTCAATGCTGTCATCCATTTCCGGCCTGCGTCACCCTTATTCCCCTTACCCTTGTGACACCCAGCGTGTATCCGTGGTTGTCTCGTCTGCCCGGTGCAGAGGTCTTCGTTTCCTGTGATCCGGAACCCTGACAGATTTCCTGAGGAGAGAGTCCATGGCCCGTTTCAACACCCCCGTGAAAACATCCGATCTTTTGGTCAAAGCCCTTGAAGAAGAAGGGGTACGCCATGTGTTTGGCGTGCCGGGCGAGGAGAACCTTGATTTTCTGGAATCCCTTCGCACCTCCACCATCGAGCTGGTGTTGACACGCCATGAACAGGCCGCCGCTTTCATGGCTGCCACCTATGGCCGTCTTACCGGAAGGGCAGGGGTGTGCCTTGCCACCCTTGGCCCGGGAGCAGCAAACCTGGTGACTGGTGCCGCGTATGCCCAGCTGGGTGCCATGCCCATGGTGATGATCACCGGCCAGAAACCCATCACCCGAAGCAAGCAGGGGCGTTTTCAGATTGTGGATGTGGTGAGCATGATGCGCCCCCTGACCAAGTTTACCCGTCAGGTTGTCCATGGAAACTCCGTGCCGGCCCTTGTTCGGGAAGCCTTTCGGCTGGCTGAAGAGGAGCGGCCCGGCCCGGTTCACTTGGAACTGCCCGAGGATATTGCCGCTGAGATGATAGAAAACTGGCACCTTATTCCACGCAGGGAGCCGTGCTTAAACTGCGCTTCGGAGTCGTCTGTGACCAAAGCGGCGGCGATGATCGAAGAGGCTGTCTCGCCCCTTCTGCTTATCGGGGCGGGTGCAAACCGCAAGCAGGTGATCGAGCCTCTGAAAGCCTTTGTGGAGAAGACGGGCATCCCCTTTTTCAACACCCAGATGGGCAAAGGGGTCATCGGGGGCAGTCACCCCTTATATATAGGGACTGCGGCCCTTTCGGATAATGACTACCTGCATTGTGCCATCGATCGGGCCGACCTTGTGATCAACGCCGGTCATGACGTGGTGGAAAAGCCCCCCTTCTTCATGAAGCACGGGGGCAAGCGAGTGATTCATGTCAACTACAGCCCGGCAGAGGTGGACACCGTCTATTTCCCTCAACACGACGTGGTGGGGGATATCGGCAACAGCTTTCGCCGGCTTGCCGAAAAACTTGTCCCCTCAGAACATCATGATTTTTCCTACTTTATGAAGATTCGTCAGGAGGTCCTCAAGCACATCGATATGGACGCCGAGTCCACCCGATACCCCATATTGCCCCAGCGCGTGGTGGGTGATGTGCGTAAGGTGCTTCCAGCTGACGGGATCGTCGTCCTGGACAACGGTATCTATAAAATTTGGTTTGCCCGGAACTACCGCACCAACAAGGACAACACCATCCTCCTGGACAACGCTCTGGCCACCATGGGGGCCGGGCTGCCTTCGGCCATGGTGGCAGCCATGCTCAACCCCACTCGTCGGGTGATTGCCGTATGCGGGGACGGAGGGTTTATGATGAACTCCCAGGAGATGGAGACGGCCGTCCGGTTGGGGCTCAATCTGGTGGTGCTTGTTTTAAGGGACAACGCCTACGGGATGATTCGCTGGAAGCAGTCCATGAATAAGTTTGACGACTGGGGCCTGGAGTATGGGAACCCCGACTTTGTGCTCTACGGAAGGGCCTACGGCGCCGGAGGGCATCGCGTGGAGAGCGCGGAGAGTTTCCTCCCCCTTATGGAACGATGCTTCCAGCAAGGGGGCGTCCATCTTATTGAGGTGCCGGTGGATTACTCTGAGAACCAGCGCGTTCTCATCGATGAATTGGCGGCCAGGGTGTGTTTGTTGTGAATAGTGAGTAGTGAATAGTGAGTAGTGAATAGTGAGTAGTGAATAGTGAGTAGTGAATAGTGAGTAGTGAATAGTGAGTAGTGAATAGTGAGTAGTGAATAGTGAGTAGTGAATAGTGAGTAGTGAATAGTGAGTAGTGAATAGTGAGTAGTGAATAGTGAGTAGTGAATAGTGAGTAGTGAATAGTGAGTAGTGAATAGTTAGTAGTGAATGGTGAATAGTGAGTAGTGAATGGTGAATAGTGAGTAGTGAATGGTGAATAGTGAGTAGTGAATGGTGAATAGTGAGTAGTGAATGGTGAATGGTGAATGGTGAATAGTGAATAGGGAATAGGGGGAGGACGGTTATTCCAGTACCGCTGGTATGAACCCCGAAGGTCACGAAGCGCCCTTCGGGCTTTACGATAGATGAGAAATAATGAAAGCCGTTAATCACGGGCGCAGCCCGTCAGCAAATGTGACGTACCCGAGGAACGAGGGGGCGGATCATTTGCGAACCTGGGGTCCAGGGGGTTACCCCCTGGCCGCCGGAGGCAGCTGTTTAAATCAAACGTGAAGGAGGCTGGTATGAAAGTGGATGTGCGATCCCCCTGGGATGGAAGTACCCTGGAGACGTTTCACTTGGGTGGTGCAGAGCGTGTGGAAGAGCTGCTGAAAAAAGCCACGGGCGTTCTTCAAAACTGCAAAGCCTGGCTGCCTGCGTGGGAGCGCAGGGCCATCCTTCTCAAGACCGCTGCCGAGCTTAGGGAAAACCGAGAGGCATTTGCCCTGACCATCGTCAAGGAGGGGGGCAAGCCCCTGATCGATGCCAGGGTAGAGGTGGGCCGGGCCATCGAAGGCATTGAACTGGCCGCAGCGGAGATGGGGAGGATGGGAGGCCAGGAAATTCCCATGGGGCTGAATCCCGCCTCGGCAAAGCGCCTTGCCGTGACGACCCGGGAACCTATTGGTGTGGTGGTGGCTGTGAGCGCGTTCAACCACCCCTTAAACCTCATTGTCCATCAGGTGATTCCGGCCGTGGCCACCGGCTGTCCCGTGATCGTGAAACCTGCCATGAAGACCCCTTTGTCCTGCATTGCTCTGGTGGATCTGTTGCATAAAAATGGCCTTCCCGAGGCCTGGTGCCAGGTGGCGCTCCTCAGCCGGTCGGATGCCGAGGCCCTGGTAACGGACGAGCGGGTGGCTTACCTCAGCTTTGTCGGATCTGCCAGGGTGGGGTGGTGGCTCCGAAGCATGCTGGCTCCGGGAACCCGGTGCGGCTTGGAGCATGGTGGCGTTGCTCCGGTCATTGTGGGGGCAGATGCCGATCTGGATCTTCTCGTGCCGCCGCTGATGAAAGGAGGGTTTTACCACGCCGGTCAGGTCTGTGTGTCGGTTCAGCGTGTCTTCGCCATGAAGAGCATTGCAGCCGAACTTGCCGCCAAGATGGCCCAGGCCGCATCGACTCTTGCCGTGGGCGACCCCGCAGACGGAAATACGGATGTGGGCCCCCTGATCCGGTCCGGAGAGGCGGACCGGGTGCATGATTGGGTGAAGGCTGCCGTGAAATCCGGCGGGCAGGTGCTGTGCGGCGGCACCAAGGTGGCGGAATCCACCTATGCCCCCACGATTTTGTTGGACCCCCCTGATACGGCGCAGGTCTCCACAGAAGAGATCTTCGGCCCGGTGATCTGTATCTACCCGTGTGAGACCATGGACGAGGCGATCCGAAGGGCCAATAGCGTCAAGATGGCCTTCCAGGCCTCGGTCTTTACCCACGACATCGACACCGCCATGATGGCGGCCCGTCACCTCGATGCGTCATCCGTCATGATCAATGATCATACCGCCTTCCGGGTGGACTGGATGCCCTTCGGCGGCAGGCGGCTGAGCGGACTGGGTACAGGGGGAATCGGGTACACCATGCGGGAGATGACCCAGGAAAAAATGATTGTGATTCACCACCGATGATATGAAAGGATTCAGCCCAAAGTCGCCTCCGGCGGCCAGGGGGTAACCCCCTGGACCCCAGGCTTGCAAATATTCCCGACCTTCGTTCCTCAGGTCGATCATATTTGCTGACGGGCTACGCCCGTGAATCACGTTTCTTCATTGGTTTCGTCTTTCCAGGCTGTCAGGGCAACAAGACGTGCTGAAGAAGGTTTCATTGGCAAAACTCCTGTACTCTTTGTATGGCGAGTGGCCGGGGAACCCTGTCTGCGAACCGATACCGGTTGGCGTTTACCGGAATACCTGCGGTGGGCAGGGACTTATTTGCCAACGTGACTTCGCCATCCATGGACCATAGGTTGCGAATGATGTCGCCTTTCATTCCTCGGTGAGAGATGACTCACGAAGACTCTCGAAATGGTTGCTTAAAACCTGGTAATTATTCAGCTCAATGTCGCCTTCGGGGGCCCTGCCAGTGCCAAGTTTATGTGCCGGGTTTGATAAACAGGTTTTTAAAAATGATTCATAGTGGTTCTTGAATCAAAGGTGGATGTGATTTGATCCGAGGAACGAGGAGAAAAACGCATTCGCAACCTGCTTTCAAGGTGGCACACCTTGCCGCCGGAGGCTACCCCCCTGCCAGGGCCCGACTTGCCGCCACCACGATCATGCCCACCAGCATGGCAAAAAAGGCGTTCCTGCTTTTGATGGCGGTCAGGATAACCAGGACGGTTGCGACCATGCCCCAGATGCCGGCCTGGATGATGCCCGGGGCCACCAGGGAGACGAGGATGGTACCGGGCAGGGCGTCCATAAACCGCTTGAAGGGACCTGAGTCGGGCAGGCGATCGGCCAGGAGCAGGCCGCCGATGCGAAGGCTGTAGGTAACGATGGCTGCAAGAGCGATGGCGATGGCCACGGAGAGATCAGGATACATGGGCCACCTCCCTTTCGGGCTGGGTGAGCATGGCGACCAGGGCGCCTGCCATGCCGCCGGTGATGATGTACCACTTGCCGGGAAAGAATAACTCCGTTGCAATGGCGGCGGCAGCTGCAACGAGCCAGGGCAGAATATCCCGCTTGCCTTCAAAAAGGCTGGCGGCCAGAGCTGTGAAGACCGCCACAAAGGCAAAGTCCAGGGCAAATGCCTCCGGGTGGGTGACGAAGGCGCCTAATCTGTGCCCGATAAGGGTTCCGGCGCTCCAAGCCGTGACCACGCAGAGGCCGCCTCCAAGGAGGAACCCCGTGTCCGTGCCGCACTTTCTGTACTCGGCCATGGTCACGGCCCAGTTTTCATCGGCCACAAGGTGCATGCGGGCAAACTTGTGCCCGAGGCTCTTGCCTGCAAACAGGGGCCGCAGGGAGGCTCCGATCAACAGGTACCTCAGGTTGATCACCATCACCGCCATGGTCATTTCAAAGATGGGCAGGGGGGTCCCCCACATTTCGACCATGACGAACTGCGCCGAGCCCGCAAAGACAGAGACGTTCATCAACGCCAGTGCCAACCAGCCAAGCCCTTTCTGGGCAGCGAGAACTCCCAGCACACTTCCATAGGCGCCCACACTGGCCGCCACGGGGAGATTGGCGAGAAACCCCCTTCGTATCGATTCCGACATACCTGATTTTTCCTTTTAAAAAACGCCTCCGGCGGCAAGGTGTGCCACCTTGAAAGCAGGTTGCAAATGCGCTTTGCCCCTCGTTCCTCGGGGCAAATCACATTCGCCTTGGGCTTTCGATGTACCCAAGGGTGTTTTTCAAGACCTGTTTATCAAACTTTTCAAAAGTTTGGCCCCCGGCAGGGCCGCCGGAGGCATCTTTAAGCTGGCTGCCGCCGGAGGCAACGGTTTTGTTTTTTTCCGTACTATGTTTAGACGGAAACGTCTCGTTGGGTCTTGAACAAAATTGCTGTGTTGTGGGGAGAGGGTGTTCAGCGTCGGTACTCCCTTGCGAAGTGGCCGGGGGTGATGCCGAAGGTGGCTTTGAATTTTCGGGTCATGTGGCTTTGGTCGGAAAACCCGGACAGGGAGGCTGCTTCCGCCAGAGTGGCTCCGGATTCAATGGCGCCCCGTGCCAGGGTGAGGCGTCTCTGGATGAGGTATGCGTGGGGGGTGAAGCCGGTGACCTCCTTGAAGACCCTGAGGAAGTGAAACCGGGAGAGGCCGGCAACGTCTGAAAGCTCTTCCAGCTGAAGGTCGTGGGCTGCCATGTCGTTCATGTAATCACAGGCAAGGGAGACCCGCCTCTGGTTGGCGTGGGTGTAATCCTTTTCCGGTCGAGCCCCTGCATGCCGGGTGAACAGATCTGCAAAGGAGGAGAGGATTGTATCTTCGGGGTTCAGTCCGGTGGCACCGGTTTCCAGAAGGTCCATGACGTGTCGCATCTTGTGTGAAATGACGGGGTCCCAGGTGACGGGCCGTGTGAACCAGGGCTCGCTGCTTCCTCCGATTTCGGCAACAAGATCTGCGGGGAGATAGGCGATTCGGTATCGGTAGCCATCCCCGGTGGCGTCCTCTCCGTCGTGAACTTCTCCGGGGTTGACGGTGATGAGGGAGCAGGTCGGTGCGTGGTGGGTTTTCCGTCCATAGGAGAACCGCTGGGTTCCGGATTCGATGACCCCGACGGCAAAGTCGTCATGGGCATGCCGTGCGAAGCTGAAACGGGTGAAGTGGGCTTTAAACAGGGAGATGCCATCCATGGCCCTGGACTTCCAGAGGCGGGCCGTGTCGGATTGCGCTGGTTGTGGAGAAGCTGACTTGGGCATGGGGCACCTTGGGTTGTTAACGTTACTGGCCATTCAGCACCGGGGGACTCAACAGAGCCTTCTTCCCACAGGCGCCAGTGCCACGGGCGTAGCCCGTCAGCGAATGTGACCAACCTGAGGAACGAAGGTTGGGAGCATTCGCAACCCGCTGTCAAGGTGGCACACCTTGCCTTCGTGTTTTTCTATACCAGAGATTGCAAGGCAAGCCCACCCTTGTGTAGGGGATCCGGGACTGTTCAAGTTTGCTCGGATGATGTATAGTGCTTTAAATGAATTGTCATGGATACTCAATAGGTTGTATCCTGTTATTCGCCTTGCCTCGGTTCTGATCCGAATCCATATATCCCGTATTTTAGTAACACCGGATCACCCTGTGATCCCGCATGCTCAACAGAAACTCCATGCAAGGTATTGCCGACACATAAAACCCACAACAGAAGAGGGAGAGACGCCATGAAGACACGATGGATTCTGGCCGCGGTGGCCGTGTTGATGTTTATCGGAATCGGAGTGGTCAACGCCATGATGCCCGAGCCCAACCCTGACAAGCTCTGGCGGTTCATCACCCATGAGTCCGCTTATGACACATGGGGTTTCTGGGGGGATCACGAGGGCCTGCAAGCAGGGTCCGCACCCCATGGCTCTTATCATAAGGTTTATGTGAACAAGCGGGGCCTTTACTCCATGAAAGCACCGGTTCAGTACGGCACCCTTATCGTCAAGGAGAACTATGGCGATGAGATGGGCAAAGACCTCAAGGCCGTGACCGTCATGTACAAGGTGAAGGGGTACAACCCGGAGGCCGGAGACTGGTACTGGGTGAAGTACTCTCCAAAAGGCGTTGCAGAGAAGTATGGCAGGCCCCAGGGTTGCATTAATTGTCACGCCTCCCTTGCGGATAATGATTACATCATGGTCCATGATTTCGGATTAGATGAGTAAGGTGACAGCCTGAATGTTGTCCGGTTAATTATAATAAGGAGAAACATTACAAAGAAGTCATTTGGTCTGTCTCTGCATGCTGGCATACACTGACCGCATGTTCGCCTTCGGGTGAATATGCGGTTTTTTTATGTGAGGATTGATAGTGAACAATGTGGCTTACTCGCAGACGCCGTTTTGTTTCCCTTGAAACCTGTGTTCAAAATGATTATATCTTTTTAGCCTGTGCGGGAAAGGACGGGCGTTTCAGAGCCTTTGTGGCACGTCTTCAAAAGACAAGCCGGGGGACCGTTTTCCAGGTTGCGTGGAATACCCACCATGGGGCCGGTGTTCTTCCGGTGAACGTCAATTGAAAAGCCTTTTGCCATACAGTATGGGGCGACACCATGGGAGCCTTTGCATACCTGTTTTCGAGGTGCCACACCTCGGCGACATATGATGTCTGAACAGACCGGAGATAACAATGGAAGAACTCAAAGCAAAAGTGGAAGAGGCGCACGGCCGGATCAACGCCGTTCGCCAGGAGATCGGCAAGGTTCTTGTGGGGCAGACAAAATTGGTGGACGGCCTCCTCATGGGGCTCTTCACCCGTGGGCACATTCTTATCGAAGGCGTGCCGGGGCTTGCAAAGACCAGCGCGGTTATGGCCGTGGCCGACGCCGTGGATGCTGTGTTCAAGCGCATTCAGTTTACCCCGGATCTTCTGCCTGCCGACCTGGTGGGTACCGAGATCTATCGTCCCCAATCGTCGGATTTCGTCACACGCAAAGGGCCGTTGTTTCATAACATTATCCTTGCCGATGAGATCAACAGGGCCCCCTCCAAGGTGCAGTCAGCCCTTTTAGAGGCGATGCAGGAACGTCAGGTGACCATCGGCGATGAGACCTTTGGCCTGCCGGAGCCTTTCCTCGTCCTTGCCACCCAGAACCCCATCGAGCAGGAGGGGACCTATCCCTTGCCCGAGGCCCAGGTGGACCGTTTCATGTTCAAGCTTCTCGTGGACTACCCCAGTAAATCCGAAGAGAAGGAGATCATGCGCCGTGTGGGCTTTGAAGCTCCGGAGGCGATTCAGCCCGTCATCAACCCCTCGGATCTCTCCGAGATCTTTGACCTTATCCATACCATCTACATGGATGAGAAGCTCAGGGACTATATCGTGGAGTTGGTCTGTGCCACCCGAGAGCCTGAAAAAGTGGACGGCGATCTGGCTGCATGGGTCCGCTACGGTGCCTCCCCAAGAGCCACCATCTTTTTAAGCCTCGCCGCACGTGCCTGGGCCTTTCTCCAGGGGCGCACCTATGTCACCCCCCAGGATGTGAAGCAGATTGCCCCGGATGTGCTGCGTCATCGCATTATCCCCTCCTATGAAGCGGAGGCCGAGGATATCACCACAGACGTCATCATTGAGCGGCTCTTTGAGAGGGTGGAGGTGCCCTGATATGCTTCCGGCCGAGGTTCTGAAAAAGATCAAACGGATCCATATTCGAAGCCGGCGCATGGCCGATACCATGATGGCGGGGCACTACCGCTCCGTCTTCAAAGGGGCGGGCATGGAGTTCGAGGAGGTGCGCGAGTACTCTCCCGGTGATGAGATCCGCAGCATCGACTGGAAGGTCTCCGCCCGCATGGGGCGCCCTTTTATCAAGCAGTTTCGCGAAGAACGCGAAATGGTGGTGATGCTCCTTATCGACATGAGCCGCTCGGGTTTCTTCGGCACCGGGGACAACCTCAAGGTGGACAAAGCCGCGGAAGTGGCCTCGGTGCTGGCCTTCAACGCCATCAAGAACGGGGACAAGGTGGGGGCGATCTTCTTCACCGACAAGGTGGAGCAGTACATCCCGCCCAAAAACGGATCTGCCCATATTTGGCGCGTGATTCGGGAAATCTTTACCTTCAAGCCCGAGTCCCGGGGCACCGACATCGACGAAGCCGTGGCGTTTCTGGCAAGGGTCTGCCGCAAGCGGACGGTGAGCTTCGTCATCTCCGATTTTCTCGCCGAACCCTGCACCCGGACCTTGCGACTCGTGGGGAGAAAGCACGAGCTTATTTCGATTCTGTTGTCCGATCCCGGTGATTTTCAGCTTCCCGGAGCGGGTTTACTTACAGCGCGAGATTTTGAAACGGGCCAGTCCGTGATCCTCGATCTTTCGGATCGGCATACCCGTGAGAAAGTGAGGCAGGTCAAGCTCGCGGAGAAGACGGACATCATGGACGAGATGAAGCGCGCGGGGGTAGACATCATCGATCTCTCCACCGAAGCCTCCACCACCGATGCCCTCACCCGGTACTTTACCTGGCGGGAGGGGAGGCGACGATGATGAAGACATACAAAAAAAATGCCTCCGGCGGCCAGGGGATAATCCCCTGGACCCCAGGTCTCGAAGATGGTTTCCCCCTCGTTCCTCGGGATAAATCATATCCGAATTCAGCGGGCCCTTGGGGTTCTTGGGCTGTGAGTTTTTTTGGTCGCATTTTCAGTCGGTTGGGTCCTGGTAGGGCAGTCTGTGCTATCGCACTTGCTTTGGTGTTGCAGATCATAGCACCCACGCTTTACGCAGGCGAGGCCACACAGGTCCCTCTGACCCCTGCGGCTCCCCAGCAGCAGAGCGTAGGCCCGGCCCCCATGACCGATATCCATGATATCGCCCTGCCATTGTTCACCGGGCTCTCTTCCGGTGTGAAAAAGGCGATGCTCTTTGGTGGGATCGCCGCCGGGGTGGCGCTGCTGCTCCTCGTGGGCCTCTGGCTCTGGTTCCGCCGCAAACAGGGGGTCAAAAAGGCCGCCGAGATCATTCAACCCCCGGACGTTCTGGCCAACATGGCCCTGGATCGCATCGAACCCCTCATGAGTCGCGACGGAAAGGCCTTCTACTTCGAACTCTCCGAAGCAACCAAACACTACCTCAAAGGGCGCTTCGGCCTCGATGCCCCGGAGATGACCGCCGAAGAGCTGCTTCCCAAACTGCCCGATCTTCCAGTCACATTGGAACAGAAGAAGTGCGTGTCCACACTCTTCACCCACGCCGAACCGGTGAAGTTTGCAGGGGTCACCCCTGACCACAACGCCATGGTGGAAGATTTATCCGCGATACGGTGCTTTGTGACGGAAACGGCGGCAGAGGAAGAGGTGGAAGAGGTGGAAGAGGGGCACAGCAAAAGCGTGCCTCCGGCGGCAAGGGGCTGAGCCCCTTGACCCCAGGTTCGCGAATGCGATCGACCTTCGTTCCTCAGGTCGATCGCATTCGCAGATGGGCTTTGGTCTGTAATATCGATGTGGTGAAGAGAGCTCCGAGCTGTTTTGGAGCGCCTCACTCCAGTGCGGCATTAACGCAACAACGATTTCAGGCATGGCACTGGGTGGGATATCAAACCACTGAGGCTGTTGTGTGGGGCTTTTCATAAGGGGTGATCATGTCGTGGTATATCCCCGGCAAAAAAGAGCCGCACCGGAGTGCGGCGTTCCATGATTCGGCGCATTGCGACGGAAACGGAGGCAATGCCTTAATGGTGGTATAACTGCAGGATACTGAGAGGAAAGAGTACTCAATTTTATGCATCAAGACCTGTCACCGAGGCATGAGGTGACTGGCTTTGATACAGCCATTTGGAATGTTCTATAGTAATCATGGACCACGGGCGCAGCCCGTAAACGAATGTAATGCCCGAGGAACGAGGGGAGAACATTCGCGAAACTGGGGTCCAGGGGATCATCCCCTGGCCGCCGGAGGCATCTTTTAAATGTTTGAGTTCGGAACGCCCTGGGCGTTTATTTTACTTCTGGTTTTTCCGCTGCTCTGGTGGGTGAGGCGGCGCAGGGAGGTTCCTGCGCTTCGGGTCTCCACCACGGTTCCGTTTTCCCTGGTGGGGCGCTCCTGGGCGGTCTCGGGGGCGAAACTGGTGCCTTTGTGCGCGGTGCTGGCGCTTCTTTTGATGATCGTGGCCCTTGCGCGCCCGCGGTTGGGCATCGAGCACAGCACGGTGAAGACGGCAGGGGTCAACATCGTCATCGCCCTGGATACCTCGGGCAGTATGGCGGCCCTTGATTTCAAGCAGGACGACAAGGTGGTGGACCGCCTTGAGGCGGTGAAGCAGGTTGTGGACCGGTTTGTTGCGGGGCGAAGCGGGGATCGCATTGGCCTTGTGGTCTTCGGCACCGAGGCCTTTACCCAGATTCCCCTGACCCGTGATTACAATACCATTTCATCCATTCTCGAAGAGGTTGAAATTGGAGCGGCTGGTGAGAAGACAGCCATCGGGGATGCCCTGGGCATTTCACTCAAGCGACTTGAAGACATCGAAAGCAAGTCCAACATCATTGTGCTTTTGACGGACGGTGAGAACACCGCCGGAGAGCTCTCTCCTATCCTGTCTGCAGAACTGGCCGCCGACAGGGGCGTGAAGGTCTACACCATCGGTGTGGGGACCAGGGGAAAGGTTCCCTTTCTTGTGGACCACCCGCTTTTTGGGAAGCGTTATGTCTACCAGGAGGTCTCCATGGATGAGGGGACGTTGAAAGAGATTGCGAGGAATACGGGGGGGCTCTACTTCAGGGCCGAGGACGCCGAGGCCCTGTCGAAAATTTGGGCCACCATCGATCGCATGGAAAAGAGCGAGGTGGAGGTCACTTCCTGGACGGAGTACCGGGAGTATTACACCACTCCGCTTCTCATTGCCTTGGGCTTGCTTCTGTTGTCTGTCATGTTGGCTAACACACGATTTTTGAGGGTGCCATGACCTTTGCTGATATTCATATGCTCTACCTGATTTGGCTGGTACCTGTGGTGGTGGCTCTCTTTGTCTGGGGAGCTGTACGCCGCAGGCGTATTCTTTCGACCTTTGCGTCGGTAAGGAGCCAGGACTCCATTCTCCCCGAGCAGACGACTTCCAGGCGCCGTGTAAAGGCGGCGCTTATGGTCCTTTCGGTGCTGTTTCTTATTCTTGCCCTGGCCGGTCCCAGATACGGGTATGTCTGGCAGGAGGTGGAGAGAAAAGGGGTGGATATCATCGTGGCTCTGGATTGCTCCAAGAGCATGCTGGCCGAGGATGTGAAGCCATCGCGCCTGGAGAGGGCCAAGCGGGAGATCATTGACCTTCTGGGGATGCTGGAAGGGGATCGCATCGGCTTGGTGGCCTTTGCCGGAGAGGCCTTTCTGCAGTGCCCCCTGACCCTTGATTACGGCTCCTTCAACATCTTTCTGGAGGCGTTGTCCCCGGATTACCTGCCTGTTGGGGGCACGGATCTCGACGGGGCGCTTACCGCGTCCATGAAGGCCTTTAAGGCTGAAGAGGCGACGGACAAGGCCATCATCCTTATTACCGACGGGGAGAGCACCGAGGGGAATCCTGAGGAGGTGGCCAAAAAGGCTGCCGAGATGGGGGTAAAAATCTTTACCATCGGTGTGGGGAGCAAGGAGGGGGTGCCGGTGCCTGATCCGTCCGGCGGGTTTCAGAAGAACCGGGACGGCAGCATTCTCCTCTCCAAACTGGACGCTGCCACCTTGAAGCGCATGGCGGCGTTGACCGGAGGCAGCTTTGTCCGCTCTGTGGCCGGTGACATGGACCTTGACGCCATCTATACCCAGGGGATTCGCAAGACCATGGAAGCGAGGTCCCTTGAAAGCTCTCGGAAAAAAGTGTGGGAGAACCGCTACCAGTGGTTTCTTGGCCTTTCCATGGTATGCCTTGTTTTCTCTTTGGGAGTCGGGGATGCCAAGAAGAACGGAGCGGCTCTTATACTGGCCATCTTTCTGTTGATGCCGCAACCGGCCCGGGCTCTGGATTTGGCCTCACCGCTGGAAAAGGGGGTGAAGGCCTTTGAGTCGGCTGATTATGAGGGTGCGTTGACCCACTTCATTGACGCTCAGCTGGAGGACCCAGACAACCCGGAGATCGACTTTAATATCGGAACTGCTTATTATCGCCTGGGTAAATTTGACGAAGCGGCCGAGAGTTTCGAGAGGGCCGCAGCCTCTGAAAAAAAGGACCTGCGGGGCAAAGGGCTCTACAATCTCGGCAACAGCCGTTTTAAGAAGGGTGACGTTGAAAAGGCCATCGAAACCTGGGAAACCCTGCTCAAGGAGACCCCTGAAGACAAAAAGACAACGGAGAACCTCGATTTTGCCAAGAAGAAGCTTGAAGAGATGAAAAAGCAGCAGCAGAATCAGCAGGGCGACGGGGACCAAAAAGAGAAACAGGACGGGGACCAGAAGCAGAATCAGGACCAAGAGGGGCAAAAAGGGTCGCAGGGCAAGCAGGATCAACAGAAAGACCCATCCCAGCAAGGCCAGGACCAGCAGCCCTCCGGCGGTGAGGAGTCTCAGGACGAAAAGGCCGGCCAGCAGCCCCCCCCACCTTCTCCGGAGTCGGGAGAAGACGAGCCTTCTGAGGCCAATGGGGCGTCGGGGGGACAGGAACAGCCCGAAGAGGCTGCAGGAGAGCAGGCCGAAGCGAAACCCGGAGACGAGGAGATGCAGAAAGCGGCCTCGGTTCTCAATCGACTGAAAGACAAACCCGGCGGTGCCATGATGCGACGTGCCGAAAAACGACGTGTGGAAAAGGACTGGTAGATGAAGCGCATGTTATCCATCCTTGTGATGGTTTTGCTTTGTGGGCTTGGCGCCTCAGCTGTTTATGCCGAGGGCGCAAAGGCGGTGGTGGACACCAATCGGTTGCGCCTTGGGGAGTCCCTCACCCTGAGGGTGATTGCTGATTTTAAGCAGGCTCGCGTGGAGATGCCTGAAGTGGAAGGGTTTCGTATCTCTTCCCGGGGCACCAACTCACGGATGCAGATGATCAATGGACAAACCACCCGGGAGGTGGAGAGTCTCTACCTGCTAATGCCCGTCAGAGCCGGTGCGTTCACCATCCCAGCCATTCCGGTGACGGGGGGAAAGAGCGTTGTCTACACCCAGCCTGTGGCTATTCAGGTTGACGAACGGAGCGCGCCATCGTCGACGGATCAGCCCTGGAATGTGAGTGCCGATGTTTCAAATTCTACCCCCTATGTCGGGGAGCAGGTGGTCTGGACCTTTCGGTTTCAGACGGCGGCCCGTTTTCAGAACGCCCGGTTGGGCAAACCTGCCTTTGACGGTTTTTCTTCCGAAGAGTTGGGGGAGGGCCGCGCCTTTGAGCAGGTGATCAACGGGCGGCGTTACGCCATTCATGAAGTGAATCAGCTGTTGATTCCCCAGAAACCGGGAACGATAGCCATCCAGCCGGCAAGCCTCTCCGTGGGCATTGTCACGGGGCGCTCCCGCAGGTCTGCCGATCCTTTTTTTGACGATGTCTTCGGCGGTCGCAATGTTGTTGAACAGAAGCTGCTTACCACCGAAGACTTCACCGTCAATGTGCGTCCTCTCCCGCCCTATGCCGGGGCAGGCTCTTTTTCCGGGCTCGTGGGGCAATACTCCCTTTCTGCTTCCCTTGAAAAAGAGACAGTGAAAGCAGGGGATCCCGTCACCCTTACCCTCACCATCGAAGGCACGGGCAATATCCGGGACGCCGTCGCACCGGTCATTTCTCTCCCCGAGGGGCTCAAGCACTACGGCGATACCCCTGTGGAACAGATCGCCCTGGGCCCAAACGGCTGGCAGGGTAAGAAGACCTTTAAAACAGCCATCGTTCCCCTTGAGGCGGGAACCGTGGAGATTTCGCCTGTCATATTGGTGTGGTTCGACCCTGCCTCCAAATCCTATCGGACGGCGAGCAGCGGTCCCCTTCGGTTTGTGGTGACGGAAAATGCGGCTGCAGAGCAGGTGGATGTGTTTCAGGGAGGCGATTCCGGAGTGCCTCTCGGCATGGCCAAAAAGGAGGTTCGCCTCAAAGGCCAGGATATTCTTCCTTTGAAGGTAAATCCCGACGCAGTACGTCATGACCCCCCTATGGGCACGACTCGTGTCCTGGCCTGGCTGGGTGGGCCCATGGGGCTGTTCCTGCTGGCCGTTCTGGGGCTGAAACGGTTCACGCGTGATCTCAGTACGCGTGAAAAACTTTCCAAAAGGGCTGCGGAAGAGGTGAGGGCGGCTGAAAAGGCCACCTCCGACCGGGAGCTCTTTTACGCGAAACTTCACGGTGCCCTTTCCGCTGTCATGGGCGCCCTGGCCGGGCGGCCTGTGGAAGGGATGACCGGTGAGGATATCCTGCGCATCGTCACGGCTGCCGGTGGCAGTGTGGATGCGGCCGAACAGTGTGTTGCCATCCTTGATAGCGTGGAAGCAGCCAGGTATGGCGGCGGTGCTGAAGGCGAAGGGGGACGCAAAGAGAAGGTTCAGGCCCTGGTACGCCTGATGAAGGAGGTGAAAGCATGAAGCGCGTCTTGATTTTTCTTATCCTGCTGCTGCTCCCCATGACCGCCTTGGGAAGTGATCTGTCCAAGGCCTTCTATGACGGGGTCTCCCACTACGAAGCCGGGCGCTATGATGACGCCCTTGAGAGGTTTCTCTCCATCTCCGACCAAGGCATTGAAAACGGAAAACTCGCCTACAATATCGGCAACACCCATATGCAGAAGAGGGACCTGGGCCGGGCCATCCTCTGGTACGAGCGGGCCGCTCGCCTGATGCCCAAAGACCCGGATCTTATCTTCAACCGGAATGTCGCCCTTGCCCAGGTGAAAGATCGCCAGGAGGAGACGGTGAATCCCGTGATGTCCGTGCTCTTCTTCTGGAAAAAAGGCGTTCCCTTGAAAACCCTTCAGTGGCTGGCCATCGGATCCGGGCTTCTCTTCTGGGCTCTCCTTGCCCTTCAGATTCTCCTGCGCAACACCCCGCTGAAAACAGCGGCAGCCCTTTGGGGTGCGGTTTTTGCCATCCTTGCGTCCACGGCCATCTGGGATACCGCCATGGACGCCCGCATCCAAAAGGGCGTGGTCCTTCCCGAGGCCGTCTCTGTTCGTTCCGGTCTCTCCGACACCGCCACCGAACTCTTTACCCTCCACGCCGGAAGCCGTGTTGTCGTGGAACAGCAGCGCGGGGGGTGGGTCCGTATCGCCTTTGCCGAAGGCAAGATCGGCTGGGTGAAACAAGAGACCGTCGGGGTGATTTAAAAGGGACGCCTCCGGCGGCAAGGTGGGGGCACCTTGAAACCCTGTGGCGAATGCGAAATGGCTGGTGGGCTTCTGGATATGTCGCGTCCGCATTCGCGCAGCGTGTGGCATGATTCATGGTGGGGCAGAAGGGTGCCCGATCTGAAAAAGAGACTTTGATAAACAGGTTTAAAAGAATTGCCTGGTAGCTCCCGATTCAAAGGTGGATGTGATTTGGCCCGAGGAACGAGGGGTAAAACGCATCCGCAACCCGCTTTCAAGGTGGCACACCTTGCCGCCGGAGGCCTTTTTTGGGGCTTAATAGTACATCATCACACGATATCGCCTTGCCAATGAATACCGTACTCAGGTACGGCATCCACGCTACAGCCTTAGGCCTGTGGCTCCACTTTTACTGAAATGAAACCACGGTCCCTGTGTGGACCGGATGAAATGTCTCCCCAAGCTGCGATATCAAGCCTTTTAAATGCTCTGGTCCCCCGCTGCAGTGGCAGAACATGATGTTGGGAATGTTTTCCTTCATCAGCCATGCCGTCGTGTTCTCAATCCGTTGTTCATCTGCTTCAACCAGGTGGGTCCCGCCGATGACAGCGTGAATGGGCTCCTTGAAAACAGTTTTTACTTTTTCCAGGATATTGACCACCCCCGGATGTGAGCACCCCAAGATCACCACGAGGCCTTTTCCCGATTTTATGACGAGAATCTGCTCATCGGAGTACTCATCGACCTTGCGGATTCCGTTGCGCTGAACGACATAATTGGGGTTTGTTTTTTCAAAGGGGCAGTCTCGTTGAAAGCCTGTGACAGAGTAGACACCGGGAAAGACCTCCGCCACATCCTCAGGTAGTTGGTTCACTGTTACGCCTGCCTCAAGAAGCCTTTCCTTTGAGAATGAATTTCCGTTAAATCTCAGCTCCCCGTTTTTGATTCCGTACTTCTTGTGGAAAAAACCGGGTCTTACAAAAAGATCGGTCCCCTCGCCTCCGGTAACATTCAGCAACGCCTCGTAGCCCCCGGAATGATCGTAGTGCCCGTGACTGATAAAGACCGTTCGCATTCCCTCCTCGGAGACCCCAAGTATCCTTGCATTTTTCAAAAACAGATCGGATGAACCGGTGTCAAATAGGAATGTTGCGTCTCCGGCCTCCACATAAAATGACAACCCGTGCTCAGACTGCAGTTGTGTGTTTTCTCCGGGCGAATCCTCTACGAGTGTCGTGATCGATACCTTCATGACTGAATTCCTTATTTTATATTCACGTTGCTGACACCAATTGCTTAACACGTATTGTTGTGTGAATTCTACTTGGAAGAGACATAGATTTATAAATGGGAGGGGAGACAGAAGGTTGGCCGAGAGCATTTGCGAGCCAGGGGCTCAGCCCCGGCCGCTTGTTTTTGGGAACGCCCTCATTTGTCCAGAAGGACCCGCAAGAGAATCTCTTTGAAGTCATCAAACCGGTAGGGTTTTATGGCGATGGATTTGATGCCATGCTCTTTGTAATTGGACATGATGGGGTCTGATGCATGGCCGCTGGAGATGATGAGCTTTGCGTCGGGGTCCATGGCGAGGATTTTTTCTGAAGCCTCTTTTCCTCCCATCCCTCCGGGGATGGTGAGATCAAGAATCACCGCGTCAAAGGGTGTGCCTTCATTCATCTGTTTTCGGTAGATGTCCACCGTTTCTGACCCCTCCACGGTAAAGGTGACCTCAAACCCCAGTTTTGTCAGAATGGTTTCCAGGATTTTTCGTATGACCGCCTGATCGTCCAGCACGAGGATATGTGCTTCCATGGATTGGGTGTCAACGAACTCCTCCAGTCGTTCCTTCGTGGGCTCTTCCAAGGGCTTTGTGGCGGCAGGGAGGGTGATGGTGAAGGTGGTGCCTTTCCCCAGCTGGGACTCTACCTTGATGCTTCCGTTGTGTTTGGTGATGATGGCGTAGGTGGTGGCAAGGCCAAGGCCGCTGCCCGTTTCTTTGGTGGTGAAGTACGGATCGAAAATTTTGTCCAGGTTTTCCGGTGCGATGCCCGTTCCCTGGTCCTGCACGCTGATGCAGACATGACGGTCTGAAGGTTCGTGAACGTTTGTTGCGGTAAGGGTGATAATCCCCCCTGTGGACATGGCCTGATGGGCGTTAATGATCAGGTTGCCCACAATCTGGCTCAGTTGTCCCTTGTCTGCCGAGACGGGCCACAGGTCGTCATCAATGGATGTTTCAAGTTTGGTGTTCAGGCCATGTGCGGCGAAGGATGCTGCATCAACAAGGGTCTTGCCGAGATCGATGACTTTTCTGTCTGGCTTTTCATCTTTGGAAAAAGTGAGGAACTGACCGGTCAGGGCCACAGCTGCCTCCATGGATTCTTCGGCAGAGGCGATATAGTTCAGGGCCTCATGCTCAGGTGGCAGGGACATTTTCGCCATGGAAATGTTGCCGTAGAGGCCGGTGAGCAGGTTGTTGAAGTCGTGGGCAATGCCCCCGGCGAGGACTCCCAGGGACTCCAGTTTTTTAAAGCGCAGGCGCTCTTCTTCGGCCTTTATGTTGTCTGTGATGTCTCTGAAGACAAAAACAGTACCGGTGGTGTTGTGTGCGTCATCGCGTATGGGGGAAACACTGTAGTGGATTCGGTATTTGTCTTTGTTTCGTGAAATCAGAATGGCTTCATTGGTCGCTGTCTCCTTGCCGTACTTTTTATAGTCCGTGAGATCAGAAGGGGGGATGGGCTGATCTGTGCTGGAGTCCCTAAGTTCAAAGATACCGGCCATGTTTTTTCCCTGGGCCTCTGAAAAGGTCCAGCCGGTAAGGTTCATCGCCACAGGGTTCAGGCGGGTGATTCTGCCTTCGGTATCGGTGGCCATGACCCCGTCTCCAATGGAGAGAAGCGTGATTCGAAGGTTCTCCCTGCTTTGCCTGATTTGTCGTGTCTGGCTTTCGACCTGCTTTCTCAAGCTGGTGCTCCAGGCCCAGAGCAGAAAGATGATGCACAGAATCAGCCCTCCACCCACCTCAATGATCAGGAGGATTGAAAATGGCAACCCGATGTGCCCGGTGCTGACCCATTGGCGATAGATTTCCTGCCGACGGTGCGGTTTGATGCTGTCCATGGCTTTTTTTAAAATGCTGAAGAGCACGGGGTCGTGGTGGGAGGTTGCTGCGGCGAGTCGGTTGAGAAACAGGGTCTGCCCGGCAATGTGAAGGTTGGTGAGTCCCAGGTTTTCGATGAGGTATGAGGCCTCCATCTGGTTGATCACCATGGCGTCGCAGGTTCCGGAGGAGACGGCATGGAAGCCTTTGACGCTGTTATCCACGTTGCTGAGTGGGATGTGCGGGTAGTCGCGGGTAAGGTCGTCGATGACGGCGTACCCCCTTACCGTGCAGAGTTTTTTCTCGGCAAATTCCGGAATGGATGTGGCGTGACTGGTTTTCCGGGTAATGATTGAGTAAGGCACTTTGATGACAGGATCTGTGAATAAAAGGTATTCTGCGCGACCTTCCGTTCTGCTGACGTTGAGTATGATGAAGTTTCTGTGGGTTTTTGAGTACGCGAGGAGTTCACTCCAAAGGGTGAACTTTCGAATGGTGAAGCGATAATTGAGAGCATTTTCAATCTCGCGCAGGTAATCCAGAAAGAAACCGTTATAGGTTCCGTCCTCACCATGGAATGCGTATGGGGGAGCCTCAGCCTCCAGAAGAATTTCCAGTTGACCCTGGTGGGCATTCAGCCAGTTTTTCTCTTCCGGCGTCAGGGAAACGGCGTCATGCATCCCGCAGGCTGCAAGGGTCAGGATGATAATAAACGTTCCCGCCAGGTTTCGAAGGGCTCGCCATCCGACAGTGTGTATGGGGTGGTCGGGCATGGTATCAGTTGTCCGGTTGGGGTGTGGGTGTCTGTTAAGATTACCACAAAATCTCCGGTGGTTGAAAGGAAGGGGATGGGCTGCTTGAATTATAATCGGTAAAGGGCGCTTTGAGGCTCAATGGCAAATGTGCAAAAAGACATGCCCCTGGATTTGCATGTACGTTGAACGCGCATCTTCTGATGGGGTGTCTGTAAAAGGTGGATTGTGGTGGGCTTGAAGGTCTACCCAGGGGGAACTTGGGTGACGCAGGAAACGGCAACGGGCGAGAGAGATGGGCCCCTTGCATACCGATTTGGTCTGCAGGGGGCCATGGGAGTCTGAAGAGCTACCCTTTGGGTTCGAGCAGAGCCTCGTCGGACGATTTCTCCATGCGTCCCATGGAGCAGAAAATGCCGAGTACGCTGAGTACGCTGAAGATGATAAATCCGGTTCGCATGGATTCCACGTAGGAAACGGCGGTTTCAGGGGTCACCGGTGAGTCGCCCATATAGAGGGTGAGGATGATGGTGATGACGGTCATGGCGGTTAGCATCCCCACGGTTCGCATGGTGGCGATGAGGCTGGAGGCGATGCCGTAGTCCTTGGGGGTGACGCTTCCCATGACGGTGGTCATGTTGGGGGATGAGAAGAAGGCGAATCCGATGCCCAGAAGCACAAGGATGCCCAGCAGAACCTGGATGGGCGTCTCCACCCGGATGGTGGTGCAGAGAGCCAGGGCCACGGTGCAGAGTCCCATGCCGAAGGTGGCGATACGACCCGGTGGCAGGGTGTCGGAAAGCTTTCCGGACAGGGGGGAAAGCACCGCTTGCAGGATGGGCTGGGTGATGAGAATCAGCCCCGCATCCTGGGGTGAAAGACCCTTTACCTGTTGGAGGTAGAGGCTGAAAAAGAAGGTGACCCCGAAAGAGGCTGCATAATTGATCAGGGTGGCCGCGTTACTCATGGCAAAGACGCGGTTCTCCAGCAGAAGCCGTACGTTGAGAATGGGAGAGTCGCTTTTTGACTCCCAGACAAGAAAGGCCATCATGCCCGCAAGTCCACCGGTGAGAAGGAGCACGGGGAGAATGCCTTCCTTCAGGTGTGTGGCTCCGAAAATGATGGTAAAAAGAGCCGCCATGTAAATGAGGCTGCCGATCCAGTCAAAGGGCATGCCCTCTGCACCTTTCCACTCTCCTTTGAGCCGGGTGAGGGTGAGGATCAGGGCGGCGATTTCAACGGGCAGGGCCGAGAAGAAGATCCATCGCCACCCGATGTGAGTGACCATGAATCCTGCAAGGGTTGGGCCGGCAGACAGTCCCACATAGACAGCTGCGACAACGATGCCCATGGCCTTGCCACGCTGAGCCGGGGGGATCACCGAAGAGAGGATGGCCACACTGGTGGCAGTGACCATGGAGGCACCGGTTCCCTGGAGAAAGCGGAAAAGGATAAACGTCTGGATGGTGGGGGCCA
Organism: Desulfolunaceae bacterium; assembly: GCA_942491485.1. GTDB lineage: Bacteria > Desulfobacterota > Desulfobacteria > Desulfobacterales > Desulfolunaceae > Desulfoluna. The sequence continues at coordinate 873,647 of CALOAX010000004.1, forward strand.
GGGCCAGAAGCAGGGTGGCCACCACAAAGAGGATCGTGCCGGCCACGAAGATTTTTTTCCGCCCGTGTATGTCTGCCAGCCTCCCTGCGGGCAGCATGATAAGGGATACGGCCAGGATGTAGACCATTTCCACCAGGCCAAGCTGCACGGCACCGGCGGAGAACTCCTTGCCGATGGCAGGCAGTGCCACGCCGACGGCGGACATCATAAATGGGGTCAGAAATTGCACCGCCGACACCACAAAGATGGTGACGGCAGGGGATAGCGTTTTTTCGGGACTGTGTGAATTCATTGCGTGTAACTCTTTCTCATGTTTTTTCGTAACGGGTCAGCGTGTCTTCTATGACCAGGACCGTGCTTAAAAGCGTGCCTCCGGCGGCCAGGGGATGATCCCCTGGACCCCAGGTTGCGAATGCTTGCGTCCCTCGTTCCTCGGGTCGCCCACATTCGCTTACGGGATACTCCCGTGAGAAAGGCCCAATATGGCGTAAGGGCTTATCATCGGCTAAATTAAGACGGGTGCCAATTTTTCCCAATGACGCATTGCCAATGCCGGAAGGGCACGATATGCCGCCCTTTAGCCTTTAGCCTTTAGCCTTTAGCCTTTAGCCTTTAGCCTTTAGCCTTTAGCCTTACTTCCCATACTTTGCCTTCATCCCGTTGGCCATGATGCGGTCCAACAGGGTGAGGGCGCTCTCTTTTTCATCGTCTGTGAGTCCTTCCACAAGGGTGTCGGATGCTTTGCGGAGGATGGCAAAGAATGCGTCTCCCTGCTCCCGGGCCTTGGAGGATGCGGTCACCAGTTTTTGGCGGCGGTTCTCCGGGTTCACCTCACGGGTGACCATCCCTTTTTTCTCGAGTTGTTCCAAGGATCGGGCCGTGGCTGCAGGATCGATGCTGATGGCTTTGGAGAGTTCATCCTGGGTAATGGGCTCTTGGCGGTGCAACAACTCTGCCACGAAGGGCAGTTGGGCCGTGGTGATGCCAAGGGCGAGAATACCCTCCCGTGAAAGGGTCGCGTGGAGTCTCTGGATCATGGCAAATCGATAACCGAAGGATGTTTCTCGTGTGCAGTTGGGCTTCATGGGGTGCCTGTATGGGTGACCTTGTGGAATAAGGGCTACGCCTTGATTGTTGCTATGTCAATTGTTGATATGGCAATAGATAGGGTGAGAGGGGGTGAGTTGTCAAGGAATATTTAAAGGGCACCTTTTCGGTTTGCCCGGGTAGGGCGCTTTACAGCATCCATCCCCAGTGATGTAAAAAGGTGGGGAAATCCCGCATGTCCGATGCGTCACGGGCCCAGGGTTTCAGGCTTGTGTAGAACTGAATGCCGTCTTCTTTGTTTCTGCCGAAGACCTTGTCTTCACCTATCCGCCAGTCAAAGGCCCACCAACTCATGAAAAGCCGCTCCCGGGATTTGTAGCTCTCCTTTACGTAGCCTGTGCGGGGGCCGGATGTTTCATAAAAGGAGGTGGTCGCCCCCTGCTTCAGGGGCAAAGACTCCAGGGCGGAGAGGGGGTGTCTCTGTGCGTGAACACTGCGGTAATCCAAGAGCGAGCTCGCTGGCACTCGCCAGATGTCTTTCACCCTGTGGGTGTCATTTCTGAGCAGGATCATGGTTTTCTCCCGTTGCGGGGAGGCTTCCTTGTGAGCGAGGTGACCGGGAAGATTTTCGGCGTGGACTGTCTGACGCGTCCTTTTCCACCCGTCGGGAAAGGAGTCGCCCGGCAGGTGCGATGTGGGAACAAAGGCCAGGTAGCAGCCGCAGGTATGGACCGTGGTATAGAGGACGGGTTCATGCGCCTCGTTAAGGGTCACCACCACGATCAACCCCACGTTTTTTCCTTTGCCCAGGTAATATGGCAGGAACCCACCGGGTATGCTTTCAAAGTGGACACGATAGATGAGGTTTGTGTAGTTCCCTTTTGGTGTGCTGAATGGCCGCTCTTCGGTATACACGGTGGCCATGGACGGGTCGGTATAGATGATTTCTTTGTCACCAGTGGTGATCTCTGCACTCGGCGTGCCGATGAGGTTGTGGCTGGCCCCTGGATTCTCAATGACAAACACCGGTGCATGCTGGCTTTGGAGTGTGTCGTCCTCTTTCACGGTGAAGGCAACGCGGTTCTCTTCCGGTGGATGTTTCGGAAGGGTTGTGCAGGATGTAAAGAGGATGAGCAGGATTGCAGGGAAGATGGCCATGGGGTGCTTACATGGGTGATGCATGGGTCGCCTCTGATCTGGTAGCGTTAAGTGCGAGTCAGGAAAGGGTGGTCTATACATGCGTCTCGGCAAGGTGCGTGGGCATACTGAATAGTCCCTTCAGATAAGCACAGGCTTCGTCACAAATCAACATGATATCGAGGTGTAAGGAAGGCTCCGTTTCCCATGGAAATGCGGTGTGGGGGAGAAGGAGCGGCCCTTGGGCAAGGTGGTGAACCCCAGGGGCTCGTGGGCACGAGCCCTGGGATCTTAGGCGTCGGGCGTGAGCGTCAGGGCATTCTGGCGGCAAAGAGGAGGTTCTGGGTATCGGGGTCTAAGGAGGTCGTGATCTCTTCCAGCCCGACGGCATGGCAGGCAGCCTCCAACGCCGGTTGACTGAGAGAATGGGTGGGGTAGCCGGAAAGGCATGTGTGGAAGTTCACCAGGGCGTTGATCAGATCCGGCGCCCCCTGGGTTGGGGCCATGTGGTTCAGCACCAGCCATCCTTTTGGTTTCAGGGCACCAGCCAGTTTGCCGATTACCTCGCTTAGTCGGCCGTTCCAGTTGTAGAGGAGGTGGGAGGTAAAGACGAGGTCGTAGAATCCCGTTGGGGCCTCTGTTTCCAGGTTGAGGTTGTCTACCTGCATACGCTCTGCGTACCCGTATTTTTCATGGAGCTGGCGAGCAGGGCCTGTAACATGGGGAAGGTCGCATACGGTTGCTTGAAGGCGTGGGTTGGCGTCAAGGAATGCCATGCTGTAGAACCCGTGGTTTCCTCCCACATCGCACATTGAGGTGAAGGCATCGAAGCCGGGAAGGTTCCGTACAAAGGCCAGGGCGTTTTGGACTGGCCCACGAAGTGATGCACGACCCATCCCCTCAAGCACCTTTGGATTGGCCCAATCTTTTTCTGTTTTCTCTTTTTCGCCGCCACGATGCCTCATCTTGAATGAGATATCCGTCATCGCCGAGTCGTAAAGATTTGTGAGCATGGAGAGAAAGGGAGCCTGGCAGGCATCAGATGTCTGGACGAGGTATTGTCGGGCGGACGGGCTGTTTTCGTAAGACCCCTCGGAGACGGTTACAAGACTTAGAGCCCGAAGCACTTCCAGCAACGCCCCTGTTGATTCAGGTGACGTGTCCAGGGCTGAGGCCAGCTCCTGTATGGTTAAAGGGCCTGCCTCAAGTGCGTCGAACAGACGTAATTCCATGGCCGTCTGCAGGATGTGGTGACCGTACCCGGCGGACACGATGTGGTGGATTGGTCGGAAGGGGGCTGATATCTGGGGGATATGCATCGTACGTCCTTTCGGCGATGGCGAGCCGTTAGGGCCTCGGTCGGAAATAATTATACACCGACCTTTTCCGGCCGCTTCCACAATACTGCTCTGTTGAACGGTCCATATAGCCGTGCTTATGATGCTGATTGCATCGCTGTGTATAATTTGATTTTTCCGAGGCCCTTATGTGAATGAGGTTGTGTTGCTACTATAGTAATATTTGTCTATAGCATTTATATTTTCAAAATATAACTAGTATTATTGTGGGTTGTGTCGGGGGGCAGGGATATGGGCAGAAGGACGAGGGAACTCTCCAGGCGAGTGCAACAACGCAGGCCCACCCGGCAGGGGGATCAGAGCCTCCAGCAGGGGCGCCGGAGGCACAAGTTGAATGGTTGTCAGAATTATAAGGCTATTGCGCATTTGATATTTGCGAGAGCCCTCAGCCCGAAGGGTGAGAAAAGCGAGCAGAAAACCATGAATGACACGTTGTGTTTTTGAAATGCACTCATTTCTCACAGTACCCATCGTGAATAACATGCTTTTGTTTTGATCCCGTCACTTTCGCATGAAATATTCGGGTCAGCCCTCTGTGCTTAGAGGGGCTTCCATGGAGGCAGGCGATGCGAGACGTTCATTTTCCATCAGGAGATAACCGCAGACGATCAGGGTTTGTGCTGCAATAAAGCAGGGGTGAACGATATGAACCCCGAAAGAGTAGTGTGCCATGTAGTGGTCGGCGGTATAGAGTCCGTTTTCCGCGATATAAAAGAGTGTCCCTGTGAACATGAACCAGGCGCCTGAGGAGCGGATAGCCGTCATCAGATGGGCAAGACCCAGCATGCTGACTACGGCTATCAGTGTCATATACAAAGCAATGGGAACCAGCATGTGGTTCAAATCGTTTTTCATGAACAGGACAAAAGAGGCGCAACTCCAGATGATGGGGAGTTGAAGGAGCACAAAGACAACGGGCACGCTTTTGACGGGCCGCACCAACACCCAGAGATATCCAAAAATACCGATGATGGTGAATGCAGACCCGAAGAAGAAGAGTGTTTTTGAGCTATCCCCCCAGATCAGGCAAATGTTTCCAAGCCACAGCCCGCAGAGGGCCCAGGGTATGCACCACCCACGCTTCAAATCGTTGACGGAGACAAGGAAAAAACTGCAGAGAAGCGGGAGCAGAAGGACCTTGGTGACGGCATACGCATGCCCTGGGAGATTGGTGAGAATGATATGAACTATGGCGTTGATGATGTGCAGGCTGAAAGTGACCTGTTTCAGATGGTATTTTTCAATGATCTGTTGTGACAAAGCAGCCATAATTTTTTTTCCCCTTTGTACCGATTCGGTTCTCAAAAAAAACAGTCTCGAGCGGCAAGGTGTGCCACCTTGAAAGCAGGTAGCGGGTGTGATTTGAGAAGAGCCCTGCTTAAGAGAATGGCGCTGTTTATCCAATGTTTCAGGTTTTGGCCTCCGGCGGGACAGCCGGGGGCACCTTTTGATTGGCCTCAGTCGTTTACTTTTTCCAGAATCGAGCGTCACGCCTGCATTCCAGCCCCCGGAGGATTTCCGGTAAGGACTCCCCGCGTGAACCGGACGGTGGCTTGGCGCCAACAATGGTTGCAAGGGTTGCCGCGATATCAACGGCTTCGACACTGCGGTGAACACGCTGTGCAGTCAAGTTGCTGCCTGCAAAAACGATGGGAATAAAGCTGTCATAGCGCCAGGGGGATCCATGGGTGGCGGTTACCGTTAATCCGTCAAAATCGTTGATGAAATAGTGGGGTTTGAAGACGATATAGATGTCGCCTGAACGCTTGGGATTGTAGTTGCGCAGCACCGATTGAATAGTGGGCGTGTTGGGTAGGTTGCCTTCACGAAGGGCGGTGCTTGAAAGGGCCAGGGCCACGCCCTCCAATTGCATCACCTCTGTTGCCACCGCCTTTTCAACGTCGGCCAGGTTGAGCCCTTTTTCCTTAATGACATCACGGTTGAGGTAGAGGTAGGGGTGCGAGTAGGAGAGGATGAGCTCTTTGCCGATACCGAACGTCTTCTTGAGGGCTGTCAACCCCGGTTTTTTGTCCCACGTGTCAGGCGCCACATAGCTTGCATCGATTCCCATGGCATTGAGGTAACCTGGCGCTTCCGGGGTGCCGTGGTCGGCCGACAGGACGATGACTGTGTTTTGCAAACCCACGCGTTGGTCTATAAAGGCAAACAGCTCCGCCAGGGTGCGATCCAGGCGCCGGAGATTGTCCTCCATTTCCAGGCTCGAAGGGCCGAATATGTGGCCGATGTAGTCGGTGGAAGAGAAGCTGATGGAGAGGTAATCCGGCACGGCATCCTGACCGAGTTGTTCGGCGTCGATAAGAGCCTTGGCAAAGTCGAGGGTGAGGTCATCTCCGGCCGGGCTGAGGGTCAGCAGTGTGGTCAGGTACTTGTTGTCCTCAGCTCCGTAGGGGTGGGGGAAGACGCGGCCGTAGCCCGGGAAATCGGTCTCCCATGGCTTGTCGTCAGCATCCCCGAACATGTAAGACGAGGGCTCGTGCATCAACTCCCATGATGCGCCGGCATAGGTCATTGGCAGTTTTTTTGCGTTCCATGCCGTGACCCAGGCGGGATAGTCGTCGTAATAATATGAGCTGGTGACAAACTCGGCAGATTGTTTTGAAAACCAAAAAGCCTTGCCTGTGTGACCGGCCATGGAAACGGCTCCCCGGTCTTTTACGGACACACCAAAGATCTTGGCCTTTCCAGCTGTAAAATTGGAGAGCTCATCGCTGAAGGTTGAGGTCATGATGGCAGAAGGGGATCGGCCGTCGGAAGACGCTGCTTTCTGAGTCGGGTCGATCTCGGTTTCCTTGTCCACGTCAGCACCCGGGGTCAGGATGTGGTACTCGGGGTCTTCAATGTTGTAGGTGAGTTTTTCGGTTTCACGATCAACCCACAGGTTGCCCACCATGCCGTGGGCGGAAGGGTCAGCTCCGGTGGCAAGGGTGGCATGACCCACGATGGTTTCCGTGTTGGCGTGGCCGTGGTGGGCGTTGGTATACCAGATCCCCTGATCCATGAGGTAGCGAAAACCGCCATCGCCCATGCCGCTGACATATCGTCCCGGAAGGTCACCGCGAAGTGCGTCCACGGTGATTTGCAGAATCAGTTTAGGGGCTGGTGCCCCTTGGGCGTGGGCAGGTGGTGGTTCAACACCCTTAACGCACCCGGTGGTCAGGGCAAAGGTGCAGGCAAGCGCAGCGACCTGTAATGCCATAAGAAAACCGCCTGATTGGGATTTTACGTATTGCATGATTTCTTCTCCTGTCGTTGTGATTGCTTTGGTGTGCTCCTGAATCATCCATTGCCATTAGAATATTTCCTGTTGCAATAATGCGACTGCACGCTCCTTTTCCGGGTGGTCCTTCAGCTTTTCTGTTAACGCCATGATGGACTGGAAAATGTTCTCTCCCAAAAGATCTTGGTTTGTTTTAAGAAAGTTCTCTCTGTTTTTTGCCTTACGCTGGCTACGCTGCCATGACAGGGACCATATATTCGTTAAATGTTGAGCCAAGTTGTTTTCGGCGATGCGTTGCCATTCCCCTTTGTCAAACCAAATTCCTCCACATGCCGTACATCTTTCCAGGTAGAAGGGTTTATCGATATCCACCCTTGCCCTGATCATAATGCCATGGCCGGAGGGACAGACCCCTGTCTTGTTGTCGTGGTTGGCTGTGCCTGGAGGGTGGTCCGACTCTTCGGTCAGTATGCCCGGAAAATTAGCGTTCTCGAGATCCATGAGCCATATCCCACCGCATGTTTCGCAACCCCATGGTGAGTTGTAGTCAGGCTTTTTCAGGTCTGCTGTTTTACACTTTGGGCACTTCATGTACGCCTCCTACTCTAATAGTTATGGTATCAACACGGTGTTTGTATTCGGAGATGAAGCATCGACGGAACATGGCCGACGCAATAATAATAGAGACAAAAAGCGATGTCTCCGGCGACAAGGTGAGCCACCTTGAAAGCGGGTTGTCGCAACGCCTTGACACTCGTTCTTCGGGTTTGGCTGCATCGTGTTTTATATGAAACACCCGGGCTAAAAGGGGGGGGCTGTAATCAGTTTCGCGACTATCAGGGTGCATACAGAACCAAATCCATAGGTTGCCGGAATGAATCCAAGCAATATACCGACTTTCAGCGGTTTTGAAGCAGATTCGGTAAGTTCAGGTTTTACTGCCTGCAATAAAAAACCGAATGGATTGTAGAGTGCACCCAGAATTAGGGCTGCTATGGTCAATTTTGAAGGGGACAACCCAAGGTTTTTCAAGACCAGGTAGGCAACGAAAAGAAGGGCTGCCATCAACGCGTAGTCAACATGTGAACGGACCAGGTACCTGTATCCGGGAAACAGCGTCTTCATGGATTTTATGTTCAGGTATCGTATGAGTGCCATCACCCAACCTTCGATGAGTACGGCCATAAGGCAAAGGGCTCCGGCAACAGGCAAAAGGGATATGTCTACTTCCACGTCAACTCCATGATGATTGTTCTGGGATGCACTGGTGGTGCGTATGGAACGACTCGGTGGCTGAATGTTAAAGGCCTTTAAATGTTTAGCATAAGTTATGGGTGGGAGAAAAGAGGCAAGGCGGACAACGTTTACGGGCGTGCCTGGGTGAGAAGGGCTGACGGCAGGCAAAAATCCGGGCCCGGAGTTTGTTGGGCAGGGCTGTCGCAGAAAGTCACTGAAAGGTGATCTTCCGGCCTCCGGGCCCTTGATGGCATTGACTTGAATATAGCGGGTTGAACACTGGCCACAGGCGCTGATTTATCCGGGAAAAGAGTGAGTGCTCCGTTGCATCCTCGAACGTCATCGGCAAACCATTCGACCCTGGAGAGTCCGCAGGTTTATTACATACAGGCAGTGTGCGGAGTGCTTGACGGTGTGTTGGGTATTTTTTTTGTTGAATGGATCAGAGAGTTGCAAGGTGTCAATGATAATTCATTGCTTGGCTTATCAATCGTCAAACTTGAATGACACCTTTAAGCGGGTCCGGTAGGCAACAATTCTGTTGTCTTCTAGTCGCATGTCCATATCCACTACCTCTGCGATGCGAATATCCCGTAGCGATTTGTCTACTTTCTGGATGGCGATTTTTGCAGCATCTTCCCACGATTTTTCCGACATGCCGACAACTTCAATCACTTTGTAAACGCTTGCGTCCATGGTGACCTCCTTGGGTATGGGGAATGATCTCTCTGTGGATGGGAAATATTTAGAATAATACCAGATCGTAATCTTCATCACAACCAAATCAATAGCCCGCGTTTATATTTCGCATGTTTTCTTGTTGTTGATGGAAGGATGGCAGATGGCTTTACGGTGACGGCAGCAGGTGCTCCTCTTGTTTATGCGTGTTGCCCATGGCAGGGGTGTTTTCTCAAGACTCGTTTTAACGGATCGCGTCAGGCAGGGTGTTCTAAAACCACACGTAGTATCCTGCGTTGAAAAACATGTGGAGGAGGAAAGAGTAGGCGATGGTGTCGTATTGGTCTTTAAAGCAGCCAAAAAGAAGTGACGGGATGAACACCGAGGCGGCCCACAGTGGCGGGTGGTAAAGGGTGTGAAACACCGTGAAGACCAGGCTGGCTATGATGTTGGCAAACGAGAGAATCCCACAGACGCGGTGGGCTCCCCATGGTCTCTTTGCCAGGGCGCCCTGCAGCACGCCGCGGAAGAGGTACTCTTCTAAAAAGGGAAAGAGAAGGATGACTTTCAGATAGAAAAGGACGGAAGGTACCGGGTGGGCCGTGGAGGCGTTGGGAGAGGTGACGAATTTGAGAAGCCATAATACGCAGATCCCCGAAGCAAGGGCCGCAGGAAAAGCAATGCCGGGCGAATCAATGACCCGTCTTTGTTTTTGGGTGTGGTTGGCAGTGGGCATGTCGTGTCGCAGTCTCCTTTTCTCCTCTGGTCGTGTGGCGGCCGCGACCCGGATCTGATGGGGGGGCGCCAGCACCAGGGGTGTGTCTGCAATAACACGGAGGCGTTAACGGATCAACCCGGAGCTCGAATGCGATTCGCCTGGTTCGCATTCGTACGCCTGTGGGAATGGGTGGGGCTGTGTTGGCAGGTCCCAAGACGCCCCCCTTTTTTGTTGATGCATGTGGCCACCGATGGCTTGCGTTTGTCGAGAGTGGGGCGAAATATAATAATAACCTCATTTTTATTGTCTTTTCTATATTGAGTATTGTAAGTATAGGTAAAACTTGGGAGACAAAGCCAAACCAGTCGTAAGGCTGGGACGGAAAACCACGGGTCCGCATGGCACATGCGGATAGCCGGGCTGCCATGAAAGACCGTTAGTTAAGGTATGCTTTTTTGGAGCATGCCTTTTTTTGTATCTAAAATACAGCCAGATGATCAAGGCCCGTATGGGGCCCCGGGAATGTTTGATGAGAAAAAGAGTGAGCTTGTTCACGTTGTTTGTCTGGAGCCTTGTGCTTGTCGTAATGGCCGGGGCCGGGGTTTATCTTTATGGCTCCTTGATACCCGCACCGGGGGACGGCGAATTCGCCTCGGCCGAGACAGGTACACACGAGCCCAATGGAACCAATCAGGCCGGCGGAACGGCTCAATCTGTGGCAGCCGGGGGACAGCCCCAGGCAAGATACACCATGACAGAACAAGATGAGGCGATTCACAGCGACAGCCTCGGAGATGTTTTCCTGTTTTCGGAAGGGGCCCCGGCAGACGTGGATACCCTTGATTGGAACGCCAACCCATCCTCATTCAGCCTGAAAGGCAACAAAGATGGCCGGGCGGACTTCGCGAGCCTGCTTCCCTACTGCGCAGTTCGGAAAATCACCCTTGAAGACGGAAACGAGTACGACCGGTTCCTGCTCCCCGGCGGGGGGCACCCGGAAGAACCGGGCCTGCCGAACATAACCGGTTACCAGACCATGATCCGGATTCCTAAAGGTGCACGGGTTGCCCTGGAGATGGATGAGATTCTCTGGGCCTCCCTCGACCGGGACGTCACTTTAGATCCGCTTCAGCGTCCCATACCGGATGTTGCTCTCTTGAACGGTGAACGCCCTGACGAGAACATGCCCTTTGTGAAAAACCACGAGGCGTATGCAAAGGACGCCTTTTCAGAACGTGGTCCCGTGGAGCTGGTTAATACGGTATCGGTCAGGGGCAAGACCTTTGCCGTTGTTGCCTACCGCCCCCTCGACTTTAACCCTGCCGGAAAAGCCGTTCGCCTGGCCACCAGGGTGAACTGGCACCTCTCCATCACCCCCCTTGAAGGCACGGCCCCAGATGAGCAAAGGGACGCCGCTGACCCGGGGGGAGAGATTCTGGCCTCGGACATCGATTTGCGAACGGAAGATCAGGTTGTATCAGAATCCCGCAGCGTCGACGTCTCCGCTGATATCAACGAGCAGGTGACCGCCGAAAACGCCGATTACCTCATCATAACGGATGCGGCTTATTCAGGTGCTGTCGCCCCCCTTGCAGAGTGGAAGCGGAAAAAAGGGTACAGGGTTTTTGTTGCCACCATGGCAGAGGTGGGGGCGACGGATGACGACGTAAAAACCTACATTCAAGAGGCGTATGCCGGTGGCAATGCGCGGACCTCCTTTGTCCTTCTTGTGGGGGATCACGAAGATGTGCCTTCCTTTGAGGTGGTGGGGCATCCGTATCACGGCAGTGATCATCTGTGGCACACGGATTACGAATACGCCTGTGTGGATGGGAACGACCGGTACGCAGACGTAACCATCGGGCGCCTTCCCGGGGATACGGCGGCCGAGGTCACTGTCATGGTGAATAAAATTCTCACCTATGAAACGAACCCACCGCTGAATGATCGGTACAACCATATGCTGGTGGCGGGCCAGTTTCAGGACAGCAACAACGGTGGGAACCTTACTGCCGACCGGATGTTTATGGAGGACCTCCACAGAATTTCGGACTTTCTCGGACCGGACTATGATTTTTTCAGTGGCGAGGGGGATGCCTACAACAAAGGGTATGCCATTCATACCGCCCTGCAGTGGGATGCCGACAGAGACGAAGAACTTCGTTACGGCGGTTGGAGGTACGGTTCCGGTCGGTTGACCCCTCCCAACCCGGTTCCCCTGGTGTGGAAAAACATGGGGGCGGGAGACAGGGCGGATATTTCCGCTGCCATCAACGATGGGGTGAGTCTTGTGGTTCACCGCGACCACGGGTATGGCAGCGGAGCCGGCTGGGCAGACCCGCATTACACAGCCACTGAGGTCAATGGCTTGACAAACGGTACCATGACGCCCGTGGTCTTCAGCCTCAACTGCGCCACCGGATGGTTTGACGGCAAAGACAGCTTTGCCGAATCCTGGGTCAACAATGAAAAGGGCGGTGCCGTGGGGTTCACAGGGGCTGCCAGGGTGAGTTACTCGGGGTACAATGATCTGTTTCATGTGGGGCTCATGGACACTTTTTGGAGCGATTACGACACCACCTGGGACAGTGATCTTTACCCTGCCTCCTGGAAGCCTGCCTCGGCCCTGAACCGTGCAAAGCACCGGGTATTTGCCTATTATGGGACAGGCGACAGGACCGCTTTTTTAACGGCTCGTTTTTTCAACTGGCTTGGGGATCCGGACATGGAGCTGAGAACCAGGCGCCCAGCTTCCCTTACCGTGACCCACCCTGAGACGATCTCAGCCGGTACTCTCGAGACCTTTGATGTCACCGTGCAGAAAAACGGCACCCCCCTTGCTCATGCCAGGGTGGCCATTGTCATGGACAAGGCCGTGGGATCTGAAACCCATGTGGTGTTTACCGGGGCCGATGGCATCGCCTCCTTCTCTTTTACCCCCCAGGACACAGCAACCTTTACCGTCACCGTCACCGAACATGATGCCATCCCCTATGAAGGCCTGATGGCGGCAGGGGCAGGGAGCAACCTGCCGCCCATCGCCGATGCCGGTCCGGATCAGGCCGTCGTGGAAGGCTCAGGTGTCACCCTTACCGGCGCGGCGTCAAGGGACAGAGACGGAAGCCTCTCCGCATACCTGTGGGAACAGCAGGGGGGCACCCGGGTGACTCTGTCTGACCCGAACTCTTCAAGACCTTCGTTTGTCGCCCCTGATGTCAGGGGGGATGAAGCCCTGACGTTTACCCTGACCGTGACGGACAACGAAGGACTGGTCGCCTCGGATGCCTGTGTTGTAAACGTTAAAGATATCAGCCTTGCACCGGTTGCCGATGCAGGACGAGACGTCAGTGTCTATGAAAACAGCCAGGTTGTTCTTAATGGCTCGGCCTCCCATGACGATGATGGGCAGATTGTTTCGTACCGTTGGGATCATGTGTCGGGTCCAGCTGTTGTTTTTGCCGATGCGTCGTTAATAAAGCCGACGTTTACGGCGCCTATGGTGGACGACCCGTACCAGGTGATCACCCTTCGCCTGACGGTGACGGACAACACGGGGCTCACCGGCTCGGCCCTCTGCCGTGTCTATGTTTATTCCAATTCAAACCAGCCGCCTGTTGCAAACGCGGGGTCTGACCATACGGTGTATGAGCGAACGCGGGTTGAGCTTGACGGGTCAGGGTCCAACGACACTGACGGAACCATCCGCTCCTACCGGTGGAGCCAGGTGAGCGGCCCCTCCGTTGTTCTGTCAAATGCGGGGGCTGCTCAGGCGGCCTTTACGGCCCCTGACGTTTCAGCCCTTGAGTCGGTGGTCATGCGGCTCACCGTGACCGATGACGACGGTGCCACTGCTTCGGATACATGCTCTGTGGATATTTTGAACAAAAAGAGGGCTCCTCAGGCCAATGCCGGGGATGACGTCCGAGTTTGGGAAAGACGCCAGGTTACCCTTGACGGCTCACGTTCCAGTGACCCCGACGGCTGGCTGGTGGCCTACCGGTGGGAACAGATGGCAGGCCCTGCAGTCACCCTGTCCAGCACTTCCGTGTTGAGGCCCACATTCATCGCTCCGGATACCGGCATGGAAGGGGAAACCCTGGTGTTCAGACTCACGGTAACCGACAATGAGGGCGGCTCGGCCAGGGATGAGTGCTTTGTTACCGTAGACTGGGTCAATGACTCCCCCATTGCCGACGCCGGTCCCGACCAGACGGCCTCCCGGGGAGACAGGGTGATATTGAATGCAGGCGGATCCTCAGATTCCGATGATGGGATTGCAAGTTATCGGTGGGAGCAACTCTCTGGCTCCGGCGTGACACTTTACGACAGCGAGACATCAACGCCATGGTTTCGAGCCGGCTCGGTTGATACCGATGGGCAAGCCGTTGAATTCCGCGTCACCGTGACGGACAGGCATGGTCTTTCAGACACCGATCGGTGCATTGTGAACCTTCTCAATAGAAATTTTCCCCCCGTTGCGGATGCAGGCCCCGATGTCACCGTATCGGCTGGGGAGAACGTGACCTTGGACGGATCGAACTCTTCCGACTCCGATGGTGCGGTGGCTACCTGGGCGTGGGACCAGATCAAGGGACCGAAGGTCGTGCTTGCAGGCAACACCATGCGGACTCTCTCTTTTGCCGTACCGGACTCAGGGACCGGAGGAGGACCCCTTGAGTTCGAACTTACCGTTACAGATTCCGGAGGCCTTGCCGCCACCGATACGGTGCTGGTCAATATCACCACCGGTGGCATGCCGCCCTCAGCCGATGCAGGCCCTGACCAGAGGGTCGAGGCCGGGGCAAGCGTGGTGCTTAACGGTGCCAACTCGTCAGACCCGGACGGCGGGATCACATCTTTTCGTTGGAAGCAGGTCCAGGGGCAGCCGGTGGCGCTGCTGGAGACCACCTCTGTGAAACCGGTTTTTACGGCGGAACTCTCTGGCGATGATACCGTGTTTCTCAGCTTTGAGTTGACCGTGACCGACAAGGACGGCCTCTCATCGTCTGACATCTGCCATGTCAATGTCAGCCCTGTCGGCATGTCCCCCGTGACTCCCGTGGCAGATGCCGGGGCATCACAGAGTGTAAGCAGAGGGGCCTTTGTTACGGTTGACGGCTCCCGATCATCCGACCCGGACGGCGGCACGTTGACTTACCTGTGGAAGCAGACAAACGGTCCCTCCGTGACTCTCTCCGACCCCACAGCCGTTTCCCCTGGATTTACGGTGGGTTCGCTCAGCTCATTTTCGGACACATGCATCGGTTTTGCCCTGACCGTCACCAATGAATGCGGCTTGAGTGCCAATGCCGTGACCCTTGTCAACGTGGTTGAGGAGAGCACGGCTCCCGTTGCTGATGCCGGGGCAGACCTGGCTGTGGAAGAGGGGGTGACCGTGACCCTTGATGCCTCGGGCTCAACGGATGCACGTTTGTTTCTCTGGGAGCAGGTCGACGGCAGTGGTGTGACTCTTTCAAACCCCACGTCTGCCAAGCCCACATTTGTGGCACCGTATATTGACAGTGAGATGACGGTTCGGAAATTCACGGTGACGGTTCAAAACAGTTTCGGGTTGAAGTCCCGGGACGAGGTGACCGTGACGATTCTTGACAACAGGATAGACGATACCCCCGGCTCTCTCTCCTTTAGAAACACCCGAGGGGAGCAGGTCCGGATTCAATCCGATGTCGGGGATGACATCACCAAGCTCTATCCCATCTCTGATCAGGATCTGGCGGGGGATGAAAACCGTCCGGATGCCTTTGGCTCCGACCTGCTCGATTTCGAAGTCAAAATGGTCACTCCCGAGGACAAAACAGCCGTGGTCTGGGTCAACCTTCCGGAGGCAGCGCCTGAAGGCTACAGCTGGTACAAGTTTTCAAGGAAGAACAGTCGGTGGGTGAACTTTGACAGGTCCCTTATCTCCGGTGGCACCGGCGATGGCGCCGTTATCAGTGCGGACAGAAGGACGGTGACATTGTACCTTACGGACAATGGAATCTATGACGATGACGATGCCGTGGGGCTCGTTCGAGATCCGGGGGGCATGGCAAAGGCTTCCGTGCAGGGGAGTGCAAGCCCAAGCCCTGCAGGTGGAGGCTCCGGCGGAGGCGGCGGGTGCGCCATGAACAGGCATGGGAACGACGGGGTGTTTGACCCCACGTTGATTCTTCTGCTCTCCCTCTCGTTTGCCGCCACCGTGTGGCGACGGCGAAAGAGACGACAGGCAAAGGGGTAAGTGGAGGGGGAAAAGCCTCCGGCGGCAAGGTGCGCCATCTTGAAAGCAGGGTGCGAATGCTCCCACCCCTCGTTCCTCGGGGTGATCACATTCGCTGACGGGCCGAGCCCGTGGTCATCCTCTTCACCGGAGTTAATCCGGCCCATTCAACCGTTGGATTAAAATCGGAACACCCATCATTCATGTGCTTGCCACGCATCCCGCTCACCCTTGCACATAACGCGAATGCGAGGGATGCTGCATAGAAAACGACCCTGTCGCATTCGCCACAGGGGTTCAAGGTGCCCCCACCTTGCCGCCGGAGGCACGCTTTTGTCCCTGTCCTGATTTACATCGCGTCTTTGAGGATCTGCCGGCTCACATCCAGGGTGACCTCTCCTGTCTCGGAAAGGGCGGTCAGGCCATGGGCCTCAAGGGCATTGATGATGTCCTCGATGCGATCTTCAGTCACCCCGTAGGATGAAAGCCGGGTGCTGACCCCCAACTCCTCGAAAAAGGCGCGGGTTTTATCGATGGCCAGAGTGATGCGGCTCTCCTCATCTCCTTCGGTGATGTGCCATACCCTGGCCGCATACTGGAGGAGCTTTTCCCGTTTCTGGTCTTTGCGGATGGTCCAGATGGACGGTTGCAGGATGGCCAGTGTTTTCCCGTGATCGATGCCAAACAGGGCGGTGAGTTCGTGGCCGATCATGTGGGTGGTCCAGTCCTGAGGGACACCGGCGCCGATGAGCCCATTGAGGGCATTTGTGGCGCACCACACGAGGTTTGCCCGTGCATCATAGTCCGTGGGTTCGTCGATGGTCTTTTTCCCGATTTCAATGAGGGTCCGAAGGATGCCCTCCGCGGTACGGTCTTGGAATCTGCCTTCCGCCGGAAGGGTGACGTACTGTTCCACGGTGTGAATAAAGGTATCGATGATGCCATTGGCCACCTGGGTTGCAGGCAGCGAGTAGGTAAGCGTCGGGTCCAGGATGGAGAATTTGGGAAACGCCAGGGGGCTGAACACGGGGAACTTGCCGCCGTTGTGGCTGATGACGCCACCGTTGTTCATCTCCGATCCTGTGGCAGGAAGGGTCACCACCGTACCGAGGGGGAGGGCCGTGGTGACGGGCACAGGCTGGAATCCATGGGATAACAGGTCTTCGGCATTTCCATCGGCATGTGCAGCGAGGGCGATGAATTTGGTGCCGTCCATGACCGAGCCCCCTCCCACAGCCAGCAGAAAGTCGATGTTCTCCTCGTTCACCACCTCCACAGCCTTCATCAGGGTTGTAAACTTAGGGTTGGGTTCGATGCCTCCAAACTCCTTGAGCTCACGGCCGGGCAACGCCTTAATCACTTTTTCGAGGGTGCCGTATTTTTTCACGCTTCCCCCGCCGTACAGGATCAACACCTTTGCCTTTTTGGGGACAAGGTTGTCCAGTTCTGACAGTCGATCTTTTCCGAAAACAATATGGGTAGGGTTGTAAAAATCAAAATTCAGCATCTGTATTCTCCTTTGATCAGGTTGGTTATCTTGCTTGTTAATATAGAACACCCTGTTGAATTGGGAATAGACAAACCTGCCTGTTTTATGCCTGTTTCTGCTTTTGTAAGCAGGATATACTTATTTTGACCCCCTTTGTGGTACCGTGGGGCAAACAGATACCCAAGGAGTGACGATGAGTGAGATGGCTATGTTGATGGATCGGTTGGCAGCAGGGGACGGGTTGAGCGATACCCCACTTCCAGGGGTAAGAATCTACAAGGCGACCCAGTATGTGCCCCGTGCTCCGCTGCTCTACGAACAAGGGCTCATCATTGTGGGGCAGGGGGCCAAACGGGTGTTTTTGGGCAGTGTGGAGTATGAATACAACCCGGACAACTACCTGGTGTTGTCGGTTCCGCTTCCTGCCGAGTGTGAAACCACCGCGTCCAAAGAAAACCCCCTTCTGGCATTGCTCGTGGATATCGACTTGCGTGTCCTCAACAACATCATCGGGGCCATGGATGATCACAGCGATCTCAGCCGGTGGGATGAACCCGTGAGTTCCCATGGCCTTTTTCTGGCCCATGCAGACGCGTCATTCAAGTTGGCGGTGCAACGGCTGCTGATGGCCCTTCAATCACCGCTCGAAGCAGAGGTACTCGGAGAAGGGCTTGTCCGTGAATTGATCTTCAGGGTCATGAGCGGGGACAATGCGGCATCCCTGTATGCCCTGGCCATGAAAAATTCCAACGTCTCCCGAATTGACAAGGCCCTGAAACAGATCCACGGCAGCTATCAGGAGCCCATGGACGTGACAGACCTGGCCGGCATGGTCAACATGAGCGTCTCGGCCTTCCATCGTGCCTTTAAAGATGTTACGGCCTCATCCCCCATCCAGTACATCAAGAAAATCAGGCTGAATAAGGCCAAAGACCTGCTGCTGGAACAAGGCCTTCGGGTCAACGAAGCGGCAAGCACCGTGGGATACGAAAGCGCCACGCAGTTCAGCCGGGAATTTAAACGCTACTTTGGCGACAGCCCTGTGGCCTTTGTAGGGCAGCAAAGGGCATTGCCTCCGGCGGCCAAGGGCTGAGCCCTTGGAACCCAGGTTCGCAAATGCTCCTTTACCCTCGTTCCTCGGGTACGTCACATCTGCTGACGGGCTGCGCCCGTGAATAACCGAAGGGGTTACCCAAGCGCCTTCAAGCAGCCCGAAGGGCTCTTCATGTTCTTCATGGTTTTTATAAAAAGTGGAACCATGGCGTGAGCTGAATTTAGGTTGACTTTGGCCGGAATAACTCCGGTGGTATGGAAGGCGAAGCCACTGAGGGATTTGAATCTCTCAGTGGCTTTTTATCTTTAATGAGGCTGAATCACAGGCGTGGGGTTGACGGGATGAAACTACCTTCGTCCCCTTGGCTTGCCCGGCCTGGAGGATTGGGGACGCGATCCTGATCTGGATGGCTTTTTCCCTGCATCGCTTGTCTTCTTTCCTGCCCGGGGTTTTGTCCCCGCTTTGGAGCCGGGTTTCGGGCCTTTGCCAGACCCTTTGGATTTGCCTTTGCGGGCGTTTGATTTTTGTTTGGACTCTTTTCTTTGATCGACGATCTCCTGGAGTTCCTTGTCGACTTTTTTTCCGCCGCCGGTGCTTCCGGGTCTGAAGAGGACAAAATCCGGTACGTCGTGGCCTTGTGTGTAGCCGGCCACTTTCTCCACCGGGATTTTGTGCTTCAGGAGAGCCTCGATGGCATCCAGAAACCGCTTCTCTTCTGCACTGACAAGGGAGACGGCAATGCCGCTTACGCCGGCTCTGCCGGTGCGGCCGATGCGGTGGACGTAATCCTCGGGGATGGAGGGCATGTCGTAGTTGACCACATAGGGGAGGTTGCTGATATCCAGGCCCCTTGCGGCCACATCCGTTGCCACGAGGACGTGGATTTCCCCTTTTTTGAACTCTTCCAGGGTTCGCGTCCTCAGGGACTGGCTCTTGTTGCCATGAAGGGCCGCTGCACTGACCCCATGTGCGGTGAGTTTGTCCGTGAGCTTGTTGGCCCCGTGTTTTGTGCGGCAAAAGACCAGGACCCGGGACCAGCGGCCGCTGGTGATCAGGTGGACGAGAAGGGGGCGCTTGTTGGTTTTTTCCACCAGGTGCACTTTCTGAGTTACCGATTCTGCCGCCGTTTTCTTGGGGGTTACCTCAATGTGCTCGGGGTCCCTCAGCATTTTGGCGGCAAGATCCCGGATCTCCTGGGTGTAGGTGGCAGAAAAGAGCATGGTCCTGCGCTCGTAGGGCATGAGGTTAATGACCTCGGTGATCTCCTCGTTGAAGCCCAGGTCCAGCATTCGGTCCGCCTCGTCGAAGACCACAAACTCAATCTGAAGCAGGTTCAGGTGTCTCAGGGAGGCGAGATCCAGCAGGCGACCCGGCGTGGCCACAAGGATATCGACCCCTCGCTTCAGACGATCGATCTGGGGTTGGATTCGAACCCCGCCGTGAACCACGGTGCACCGCAGAGAGACTCGTCTGGCAAGGGCTTTTATGCTTTCACCCACTTGAAGCGCCAACTCCCGGGTGGGGGTCAGGACCAGGGCGCGGGGGTGGCGTCCGTTGCTTTTGCTTCGGCTCAGGATTTCAACAAGGGGGAGTCCGAAGGCATCGGTTTTGCCCGTTCCCGTCTGTGCCCGGGCAAAGATGTCCCGTCCGTTGAGGATCACGGGGATGGCCTTGCTCTGAATGGGGGTGGGGGTGGTGTACCCCTTGGTCTCAACGGCTTTCAGAAGTTCGGCCCGAAGGCCAAGTTGATCGAATGGCATATAAGTATCCTGAATGATATCAGTGTTTTTACGTTTAAAGACTCCTGCACGACCAGACCGTGCCGAATGTCAACAGCAACAGGACATATAGTATAATTTCATAAGGATGTCCCAGAATTTCAGGGACAAAAATGAAACTGTCCATAAGGGGCCAGTCGACGAGACGAACAATAAGGCATGAACAGCCTTGTTACGTCAGCCTGACGGGCTCATGAACGGCACTATGGAGCACGAGAATAAAAAACGACAGACCCGATTCAGCAATGCCTTCCATGGGCAAGGTGAACATCTGGCGGCAAGGATGGCGAAGCCACATTGGGCAAAACACCTTGAAAGCAGCCTTGGGATGCCGAAGAGGCAATGAAACACCCTGTCTGTGCCGTTCGCCAGAACTCATCTTGACGATTCAGGCGTTGGGTTGCTTTCTGTCAATGAACCGGTTCCAACGATTCCGGAGTTACGTGCTTTGTTAATCTTTTGTATGTGAGAAAGGATCGCGCCCGTTTCCTTGGCCGCGCCTGGTTTGAGGAGGTCATAGGCAAGGTTTTCCATGTCACTTGCTGCAATTCTGTTGGATCGCCACTTCTCCTCGAAGGACCCGATGGTCAGCAGGGTGATGAGAAGAGCTGCCAGGGCTGCCATGACAGCGGCGAGGTCGTTTCTGAGTGCCTGCTGCACATTTATGCTTTCGAGCTTTAAGATCACCCCTGCGCATGCACTCAAAAAGGCCGCTCCGAACAGGCACCCAAAGTATGCCGCACTCCATCTGGCAGCATTTGCACGGTACTCCATGTAATTTGTCGTCACAAGGGTTCCCAGATCCGTTAGGTTTTCGGGGAGAACATCGGGAAGCTGCGCGATGGCGCTTCCCCGGTATCTTTCCATGGGTTGCGCGCTCTTAAAGGACGACCAGGCGATCAACACAAGGCCCAGCAGGAGAATGCTCCCCAGGATCATTTTCAGTCTGTTGGACGTGCGGGACATGCGATACCTTTTTTGTTCGAGTTGACTGGCTGATCGTAAACAGTGCGTGTCGTCTGCAACTCTATTTCCAGCGTATCACCACGCCCTGGGCGGTAAATCCACCCGCCCCCACTGTACCGGCCGGTGCACGATGGCCCTGATAGTTCATGATGGCATCCCCCCCCATCTCGCGGGCCATGGTTTTGATTTTGTTTATGGCATTCTGGGCTTGTGGCCTGCTCATAAAAGGAACATCAGCCCATGCGCTGACTTCGCCGATCAGGATATAAGGGGTGGTGGGTTTCTCCGTGAGAATGTCTATGGGAGCATTGGCTGGTTTCGGCGGAAACCGTTGATCCGTCAGGTATGACGAATCCTGTACGCCTTTAAACGAACATGCCGGAATGAAGGCCATCGCGATACATACCACCAGGATAAAGATGCAACGTGTTACGGTGTGGCCGTGTATGGAACGGTTTTTGTCTGTGTTCATACATCACCTCTGTAACCATGGTCGCTGTTGTTGGAACGCAAACTGGCATGAAACACAACATAACCGATAACACCCGCGGCCAGTGAGCCCAGAATGGTGCCGAGACGTTCGTTAAACAGCAGGTTGACGTTTGTCTCTTCAAAGGCAAGAGACCCTATCCCGGATATGTCATGAGTTGAGTGCATCATCTCATGAAATATCCGGGCAATAACCAAACTCATGGTACAACCGACACCGCACAGAGTTGAGGCGCCATACGAAGAGCCATGGGCTACTCCCTTGGGGGCCGGTTTATTAAAATTCACCCCGATTGGGTCATGGGTTCTGCCATGTCGGTCTTATCCATGTTTTTTTCTCCGGCCAGCAGGGTGGTAAGCCTCTCGGCAAAGGTGGCCGATGTGTTGTCGAACCGGAGCATGTGGGTGTAACGATGAAACTGCCATCGTGAGGCGATGATCTGGATTGCCTTGGACGGGGCGGCTTCGATGAGTTGGGTGATAAAGTGTTCCGGGTCGGGGCGCTGGTTGTCGGGCAGGGTGATTCCGGCCACGAGGCCGAGGAAGTGGAGCTCGGCCAGGTTGGCACATGCCCAGAGCGCCTGGTAGGTGTTGGGGTGGTGAAGATCGTTTTTGGCCGAGGCCTCCAGGAAGGCCCATACCGGGGTATCAAGGGCGATTCGACCTGTTTTGTGAAACTGCAGGAACATGGAGAGACTCAGCATCTGGGTTCCGGGCCAGTGGGCGTGGGCATTGATGGCGCTGGCCCGTTTGTAGAAAGCCCACGAGCGCTCAAGGGCCTTGATGGTGGCGGCGGGCAGGCGCGAGCTTTTGGCTTTTGATTTGGTTCTCTTCTCTATTTGCTGCAGGTAGAGGGTCTGGGCTTTGCGTTTTTCCGCAGACCCCAGGATGCAGAGTTTGGCGATGCGTTTATCCTGGGCATCCAAAAAGGGGGTGTCCTGATCCGATTCGGCATCGGGCATGCAGTCGATGGCATGATTGATATCCGTGATAACGTGATCGAAATCGCGGTCTGATTCCTTGATACGTTTTTCCGTGAGGTTGTGGGCGCGGCCCAGTGAGGCGGCAAGGGCCTGGTGAGCTTGTCCGGTTTTGAGCTCCCTGAGCTGGGCTTCGATGTCATCGGGGAGGGATGCGTAGGCAATGAGGCTTCCCCAGTCGTGGGTGGTGCGATCCTGGCGCCTGAGTTTCTGGCGCAGTTCGTAAAGGCAGATTCGCGGATCCTTGCCCCAGAGAAGGCCTGAGTAAAGGGTCTGGACCATGGTGACGGAGCCGGGCTTGGTTAAGGGGTACTGGGAGCCGATGACAAGGGGTACCCCTGCGTTGTGCACGGCATGGACGAGGCTGGAGCCAGGCAGAACCACCGATCCCTGCTGCCCACCGTCACAGCTTGCAACGGTCACCACCAGGGGCGATGAAAAGCCCTCTCCTTTGTTCTTGATGCGAAGGGCTGCAGAAAGCCTCTCCCCATCCACCACATCCATTCCTCTGGGGTTTGTTTCATCACAAAGGGCCAGGCCATACCGCGCTTCCGACGCATCCGGTTGCCGCAATCCGTGGGCAAGGATGTGCACATGGGTGTAGGACCCTTTGGCACAGGCCGACTGGATCTGCTCCAGGGTGGCGGAGGGGAGCACGGTGAGGAAGGGCGAAAGGCGCTCTGTGGGGGTGGTGTTCGCCGAGGGCGGTGGAAGCCAGGGACCCACGGCCTCACGAAGGGCGAGAAGATGGGCCTTGAAGGGGATACTCCCCACCCCCGGAGGGGCGGCCGCAGCAAAGAGAATCCGGGGTCGAACCGCCCAGGAAACAGATTGCCCGCACGCCCCACGGATCTCCCGGGTGGTCACCACCGGCACATCCTGCTGAAGGGACAACGGCGATCCCTCACCGGGAAACCCCTTGGCCGCATCGGCCATCTCAAAGGGGAGCAGGGCCAGCTCCGAGGCGGAGAAGACCAGACGCAGCTGAACGAATCGCTCCTCGCCGTCCAGCGACAGATCCGCGATGAGTCCCGGCACCTTCTCCATGATCTTGCCCATGGCCGACGAAAGCTCCCGAACCTGAGCCCGCCTTGTCTCCGTATCCTTCTCAACATATCGCAACGCCCTGAGCAGCGTGAGAAAATTCTGCTGTTCGTATGGCAGTGTTACCGTGGTGGGCTCATGGCGCCCACAAAGCCCCATGTACCGTGTCAACGGCGACAGCAACTGGTTGTGGGGCGGACCATGCCGCAACAACTCCAATTTCACCGATCGAATTTTTCGCATGGTTGTCTCCTGTTGGGTGAGATAGGCAAAAGCATGCCGGCGGCAAGGTGGGCCACCTTGAAAGCTGGTTGCCATTGCGCTTCGCCCTTCGTTCCTCAGGGCAAATCACAATGGCGTTCGTTCCTGGCTGCGCCCGCCTCCATAGCTGGTGATTTTCCGGATTCTGTCACAAGCTCTCTAAGAACTGTTTGGTATGGTTTTATGTACTCGGCATCCGGGGAAGACGGCATAGATAATTGCCGTTTGGAACCTGGTATTCAAGGGCTGAGCCCTTGGCAGCCGGTGTTATTCCGGTAAAAGTCAACCGTAGGGATGGCCCCAGGCTCTATTGTTTCTCGAGCATGGATCCCCGATCATTCGTTTCACCTCCGATATCGGGAAACGAATCATTAAAGGGGGAGCCTGTGCTTCTGATAACCCAAGCAGTCTGGGATGACGAAATCGAACGATGAGACCTGCCTATCTTGCGGTAGCGGTTGCCCAACGCCACCCGTCGCGCGAATGTATCGACAACGATCGAGTTACGACACCCCTCATGCATTCGCCATAGGGTTTCCAGGTGCCCCCACCTGGGCGCCGGAGGCTCTGTTTTTAAAACGTAAACTGCCCTTCCTGCACCGGCGTCAGGCTGAAGTTGCTGCCGCTCCCTTCCACGGTGGCAAGGGTGCCCAGGACGTTGCCGTCGGTCTCTTTTTGGATGGAAACCACGGAGCGGATGTGCCGGATGAGGGGCTGGCCCTGGACGGTGGCATTGTCGAGGCTTTCCATGTCCCCTTTTTCGAGGACGGCCCACACCTTTGTAAAAGCCTCTTTTTGAAGGAGGTCGGGGGTGAGCTGCATGAGACGGATCCAGGATCCGGAGTTGAAGTAGGCCGCCGTGCCGTTGCTTCCCTGAATGGCTTTCTGGAGGTGGGTGTGGCCTGCGACCACCACGTCCACCTCGGGGCCCACGAGCTCCCGAACGTTTTTGCAGGTTTTGTCCTGCTCGGTGGGGTTGAAGGATTTGTCGCCATCGAGCCACCCTTGAAGGGCTTCACGCATGTTGTCTTCAGGGGATCGTCCCCGAATCTTGTCCCAGACGGCGCCCCAGATCCCCAGGAACTCGGGTTGGCCGCTGTCGCCGGCCAGGGTGGTGGGAGAGGTGCCGTGGGCCACGTGGGAGTCCATCTCCCGGAGGAGGCTGTCCATTTCAGTCTCTTGTGGGGAGGAGCTTCCGGCAAGGCTCGGGTAGCTGGTGGTCATCATCTTGTGAAAGGCCTCGTCTTCCGACGGTTCCTCACCGGAGAGCATCACGTCGATACCGAGAAAGTTGTCGGGGCCGCGTTGTTTGTCCCGGGCCAAATCGGTGACAACCCCGAAAAGTTTTTTGATTCGTGACCAGGTGACGGCATCGTTGTCCATGGCAAGCAGCAGGGCGGGGACGGTTTCCGTTTCTGGTTTCAGGAGGTCAATCCATCGGTATTTTTTTTTCATGCCGTTCATGACGTCGATGACCATTTTGGTGCCGGCATTGGGGGCCCAGGCGGTCAGGGGGGTGTGCCGTTTTTTTTCGGCGCTGATGCGGGCCAGGGTTCGGTAGTCCACGGGGTTCCAGGCGTCGGTCTCGTTGCCGTGGATGCACAGGATGTTTCTGTCTTTCACCCGGCAGGCGTAGCCGGTGCCGTCCATGGCGAAGGTGAGGCGGCCCCGCGCCGCATCATTATCCTCGCACAGCTGATTGGTGAGGAATTCCCGCACTTCGGGCAGGGCAAGCTCCACGTCGTGGTTGCCCAGCACGAGCACCAAAAAGCGGTTGGACGCTTGCATGTAGCGCGCAAGGGCCTTCCAGATTTTCTCGAAGGAGGGGTCGCACATGATGCGTGTGAGGTCCGTGATGGCATGGAGCGGACGGAAGTAGCACTCTTTTTCATGGTTGGGTGCAGGTTCGGCGAGAAAATCGACGATATCGCCGTTCAGGACCAGGGCGATTTTCTGATCATCCGGAAGGGCTTCCAGCTGGTCGATGAACCAGACCAGGGCCTCCTGCTGGTTGAAAATTTGAAACCCCGGGGTTCCGCCCAGGTGAATATCGGAGATGACGTGTACGGCATCATACTGAGGGACAAGCATGGGGTACCTCATGATGTGGGTTAATATATAAGGGTAACGATTCAGTATGCCTCAGGCGGCCAAGGGCTGAGCCCTTGGAGCCCAGGTTCGCACATGCTCCGAACCCTCGTTCCTCGGGTACGTCACATCTGCTGACGGGCTGCGCCCGTGAATAACGGAAGAGGGTATCCAAGCTCCTTCATGCAGCCCGAAGGGCACTGCACGCTCTTCATGGTCCTTGATAAAAGGTTGAACCATGATGTCAGCTCAATTCGGGTTGACTTTGGCCGGGATAACTCCGGCGGCAAGGTGAACCATCTTGAAAGCTGGTTTGCGAATGCGATTTGGACGTCGGCGTACAAACCTGCCTTATCATGCACCGCGATATGGGGTGTCATTGACTCTAAGTGGTTGGAGTGGTGTGTCATGCATCCCGGATGGTGCCCTTGGTGTGAAATCATCCGGGACGGGCGGGTTTCGCGCAAGGGGTTATCGGGCAACAGCGGAACCCTATGGCTGAAATGGTCAACCTGCTTTGCAATGTTTTGCTTGTTTGGATCTCTTAACTGTCAGATATTAAAGCTTATTTTTTTGTGGTTGTGGCGGTCGTAAAATCCCCGCGCTGGTGGCGAGTATTGTAGCGTATTGTCAGGATAATTCAAGGGGTTGTTTGGCCCGTGATGCCGCTGTTGTAATTTGGAGAAATTTTCTGCATCATATAGGGAGTCATCCCATCGTACGGATGGACAGCTTCTTTTCTTCGAGCATGTTCTCAGCTCTTTTCTCATCAAGCATTACAATTAATGTGGACTATTCAATGGAAGATTCACCTGCCCAATGTCGTGGTGTTGTTTCGCTGATTCGCCGTCCAACAGAAGTCACTGGCCGAAGGTGTGCACCCTCTCAGGCTCCTTCCGTTTTTGCACTACTCCTGATCGCTCTGATGGTCATCTTTTCTTTGCCCCTTGTCGCGTCGGCACAAGGGGAGCAGGTGACGCTTCAGCTTCGCTGGTTTCACGGGTTTCAGTTCGCCGGTTACTATGCCGCCGTTGAGAAAGGGTTTTACGCAGACGAGGGGCTTGATGTCCGGTTGAAGGCGTTTGATGAGGGCATGGACCCGGTGATGCCGGTGCTGACGGGCGAAGCCGAGTACGGCGTTGGCGACACCCGTTTGCTGGTTGCTCGGATGAAGGGCGACCCGGTGGTGGTTCTCAAGCAGATTTTTCAGCACTCTCCCCTGGTTTTACTCACACTCAAGGAGTCGGGCATTGATAGCCCATACGACATGGCCGGAAAGAAGGTGATGTTGTTTCCGGGGGAGGATGCCTCCCTTCTTGCCATGCTTCAACTTGCGCCGGAAGGTCAGGACCAGATGACCTTTCTGCAGCACTCCTACAAGCCAGACGATCTTATCACGGGAAAAATAGACGTCATGTCCGCTTACGTGACGGACCAGCCTTTTCTGTTCAAGAGTCGCGGTATTGCAGTGAACATCATCAACCCCATGGATTACGGCATCGATTTTTACGGGGACAATCTTTTCACCACAGAAGGGGAAGTCGAAGCACACCCGGAGCGTGTGGCGAAGATGATTCGTGCCACCCTGAAGGGGTGGGAGTACGCCCTTGCCAACACCGATGAGATGATTGACCTCATCACAGAGAAGGGTACGTCGGGCAGGTCAAGGGAGCAGTTGGCTTATGAGGCGCAGCTGACCCGTTTCATAATCCAGCCGGAGTTCACCTCCCTTGGAACAGTGACGCGTACCCGTTATGTGGATATAGCCGAGGTCTATCAACAGGCCGGAAAAATAAGGGGCTCCGTGGCTCTTGACGGCTTTATCCATGACAGCCCCGTCAGTCAAGGGGCGAGGTGGGGAGGTTTGCCCCTTACGCAGGAGGAGAGGGCCTGGCTCTCGGAGCATCCCAAGCTTCGGGTGGGCGTCATGAATGCATGGCCACCCATGAACTACCTGGACTCCCATGGCGTACCGCGGGGGATCGGCATGGATTATCTCCATGTGCTTAACCGACGGTTGGGCGGCATCCTTGAGGTGGTTCCCGGGCCTTTTAAAAAGAACATGGCAGCCGTGACGTCCGGAGAGCTTGATGCCCTGATGGACATCACTCCGAAAAAAGAGCGGGAGGCCCTCTTTGAGTTTACCAGCCCCTATCTGTTCACCCCCCAAGTGATCGTGGGCAAGCGTGGCGGGGTTTATTTCGAAGGGGAGGAGAGTCTCCGGGGGCTGACGGTGGCCCTGGAGAAAGGGTATTTCACCGTTGGCAAGTTCAACCGTGAAGAACCGAAGATCGGGGTTGTTGAATACCCCACCACCAGTGATTGCCTGGATGCGGTCTCCCGAGGGGAGGCGGACGCTTATGTGGGTAACCGGGCGGTGGCGGTGCACCTTCTTGAAAAGGAGGTGATTACAAATCTCAAGGTGATGGGGCGGACGTCAGAAGCTCCCGTGCCCCTGGCCATCGGGGTGAGCAAGGATAGGCCGGTCTTGCGGGGTATTCTCGACAAGGCCCTGGCCTCTATTTCCCGGACGGAGTTGCGAGAGATTCATCAGAAGTGGATGACGGAGCCTGCTTCACGCATCTTGGAGCAGGAGGTGGATGTCGGCCGCATCGATCAGATGCTGGGATTGACTCTCCTGACCCTTGCCCTGTTGACGCTGAGCATGTGGGTGTTGCTTCGTCAGGCCGGAAACGTTCTTCCAGACGTGTTTCGCACCTACGGATTGCAGGCCGTGGGGGTCATTGCGGGTACGGTGCTGGTGGCCGCTGTTGTCTCCTACGCCTGGTTCGGAGTACGGGATTTGGAGAGACGGATCAGGCAGGGGGTGGGCAATACTCTGAGCATTGTTCTGACCGCAACGCAGGCGGCTTTGACGGCATCCATAGATGCAGAGAAGGAGCATGTGGAAGAGTATGCCCGCGATCCCCGGCTTGTGTCCCTGGCAAAACAGCAGGCGATGATTCCGCGGACACGGGAAGCCCTTCAGGGGAGTGATGCCCTCACGGCGTTGCGGGCCTTTTTCCGCAGCACGGGGGCACGCCACTGGCAGGAAGGTTTTTTTGTTATTGCCAAAGACTACACCAACATCGCCTCCATGCGGGATGAAAACATCGGTTGGAAAAACCTCATTGCCGAGCAGCGGCCGGACCTGATGGCGGCGGCATTTTCCGGGAACACCGTGTTTGTCCCGCCGATTCGTAGCGATGTGCCCCTGGGGAAGAGGGGAAAGAACAGAATTGCGACGAGCTTTATTGCCACCCCTTTAAAAAATGCGGATGGTTCGGTTTTTGCCGTGTTGACGCGGCGCCTTGATCCGTCGGAGGAGTTCACGCGACTCTGCCAGATCGGGCTCATCGGAAAAACAGGGGAGACCTATGCCTTTAATCGCAACGGGTTTCTTCTTTCGAGGAGTCGGTTTGAGAATGAGTTGGTTCAACACGGGATTCTTTCCCCGGAAACCTCTTCCATCCTCACCGTACGCGTCAGCGATCCCGGAGACGATCTCCGTAAGGGGGGGGACACGGTGCCTCAGGGAGAAGAACAGGCCCTGACCCGTATGGCCGCTTCGGCCATTTCCGGAGGCGCCGGGCTTGATGTGGCGGGGTATCGAAATTACAGGGGGGTACGTGTTCTTGGCTCCTGGGTGTGGAGTGAGGACCTTCAGCTGGGCATGGCAGCGGAGATAGACGAGGAGGAGGTGCTGACCACCTACCGGGCCAACAGACGTGTGGTGGTGAGCGTTATCGGCTTTACCATGCTCCTCATGACCCTGCTTTCGGGGTTTGTTTTCCTGAACGTGGAACAGACTCAGCGCAACCTGAAAAAGGCCCGGGATGACTGGGAGTCGGTGGCGGAGGAACGTCATGACGAGCTTCAGAGGCGGGAGAAGAAGTTTCGAGGTATCTTTGATCAGAGCGTTCAGCTTATGGCGATCCTGGATACCTCGGGCCGCATCATGGAAGTGAACCAGATCGCCCTGGACATGACGGGGCACAAGGCGGAGGAGGTTCTCGGGAAACTCTTCTGGGCCGGGCCCTGGTGGACTCACTCCACGGATCTTCAGGGAAAGGTGCTTGGCGCGGTTCGGGATGCGGCTGCCGGTAAGCAGGTGGGATTTGAGGTGATCCATCTGGACACCCGGGGTCGGGCGCATTTTGTCGATTTCACCATGATACCTGTGATGGACGAAGAAGGGCGCATTATCTCCCTGCTCTCCATGGGCAGCGACATCACGGATCGGAAGAGGGCTGAAGAGAATCTACGGGCGTCTGAAACCTTCCTGCAGTCTGTTCTCGATGGCATTTCCGCTCATATTGCTGTGTTGGGAGTGAGCGGGACCATCCTTGCCGTCAACGCCGCATGGCGAGACTTTGCCATAGCCAATGGTGGCACTGAGGAGGACGGGGGCATCGGGACGAACTACCTGGAGGTGTGCCGAGGGGCCACAGGCCCGGAATCCCACGATGCCACCATGGTTTATGACGGCATTCTGGCTGTTATCCGGGGGGAACGACAGCACTTTTTTACCACATACCCCTGCCACAGCCCGGTGGAGAGGCGGTGGTTCAGCCTTCGGGTCAACCGGCTGGACGACACCGGCTCTTCCCGGGTGGTGGTGGCCCATGAAAACGTGACGGAAATCAAGGCTGCCGAAGAGGCACTCAAGTTGAACGAGGAGCGTCTTGGGTCTCTGCTCAGGTTGAGCCAGGGGAGATGGGATTCGGAACAGGATCTCACTGACTTTGCCCTGGAACAGGGGGTGAGGCTGACTCGAAGCAAGGTGGGGTACCTTCACTTTTACGATGAGGAGCTGAAGAGCCTGACCCTGAACGCCTGGTCCCATGAGGTCTTGAAGGGGTGCAACACGGAGACGACCACCCATTATCCGTTGGAAAAGGCCGGGGTGTGGGCGGACAGTGTACGTGAGAGGCGGGCGGTGATTCACAACGACTACCAGAATCTGCCCAGCAGGAAGGGGGTTCCGGAAGGCCACTTCGAATTGATCCGTCACATGAGCATCCCCATTTTTGACGGGGAACACATTGTCGGGGTGGCCGGGGTGGGCAACAAGGGCGATTTCTATGACGAGTCCGATACCCGCCAGCTCAACCTGTTTATGAACAACCTGATGGTGATCCTGAAGCAGAGGCGGGCAGAAGAGGCTCTCTCTATGCGGGCCAAGTGGGCCGAGGGGCTTCACAAGGCGGGGATGGAACTCTCCCGCTGTGAGACCGTCGAGGAGGTGGCTGCCGTCGCCCGGTATGCCACGGTTCAGTACCTCCCGCTTTCCATGGCATGCATCGGGCTTCCCTACGGCACCGGGGAGATTCATCCCTTTCCACTGGACGATGAGACACCCCGGCCTTGGGTGAGTCGTTGTCCGTGTCAGGCCCGGGTGATGGAGACCGGAGAGCCCGTGGTCGTTTCGGATGTTCACGGGATGCCCCTTTTTGATGTGTGCAATGAGGCTGCGCAAATTCATGAGTTCGGCAGCTGCGCTACTTTTCCTCTCTTCGCAGGGGAGACATGTGTCGGTGTGTTTACCATTCGTTCACAGGAGCGGGGCAAGGGCTCGGTCCTGCCCCAGATCACCCCGCTCATCGAAACCCTCGTGGGGCAGGTGGGCCATGTCTGGCAGCGCTGCGAGTCAGACATGCAGCGCCGGAGGCATACCGAAGAGCTGAGGGCCTCCAATGAGGCGCTGGACCAGGCCAAAGATGAGGCCCTGCAGTTGATGCAGGATGCCACCGGTCAGAGGACCCGGGCGGAGGAGGCCCTGGCCAGGCTGGCCGAATCCCAGGGGGAGTTGGCCAGGGAGCGGGAACAGCTTCAGAATATTCTGGAAACTAGCCCGGTGGGCGTTGGAATTGCCGTGGATGAGGTGGTGCAATGGCTCAACCCTCGATTTTCAGAGATTACCAATCTGGGGGTGGGGGAATCCACTCACCAGATGTACCTCAACGTGGAGGACCGGCAACAGGTCCGGACTGAGGTCCAGACGAAGGGGATTGTCAGGGACCTTGAGCTCTCGGTGCACGGTCACAACGGATCTCCTTTAGATGTCCTGAGCACCTTTTATTCGGTGGAGTATGAGGGGCAAAAAGCCATCCTGGGTTGGCTCATTGACATCACCGAGCGCAAGCAGATGGAGCTGGAGATCATGGCTGCGCGGGACAAAGCCGAGGACGCGACTCGGGCCAAGAGTAACTTCCTGGCCAACATGAGCCATGAAATCCGCACCCCCATGAATGCCATCCTGGGGTTTCTGGAGCTGGCTCTGGAAGGGACCTCGCTTCCGGACGATATTCATCAGTATCTCTCCACCGCCCTCTCGTCCGCACGGGGGCTCTTAAGTCTCATCAACGATATCCTTGATATCAGCAAGCTGGAAAGCGGCAAGCTCGAGATTGAAGAGGAGCCCTTCCATCTTGCCACGGTGATGAATCAGACATGCGAGATCATGAATGTGAAGGCTCGGGAGAAAGGGCTCACCATGCACCTGGAAATTCATCCGGCCCTGTCCGGCTCTTTTTTAGGGGATGCCCTGCGCCTGAAGCAGATTCTTATCAACCTGATTGGCAACGCCATTAAATTTACGGAAGAGGGCGAGGTTATTGTCAGTGTGAAGCCGGTGGCAGAAGGGGGTAAGTTGCAGTTTGCCGTGTCGGATACGGGCATTGGGATTGCCACTGAGCGCCTTACGCAGATTTTTGAACCCTTTTCCCAGGCTGACAGCTCCATTACCCGGCGTTTTGGTGGCACAGGGCTTGGCACGACGATTTCCAACCAGCTGGTGGATCTCATGAATGGCAAGATTTGGGTTGAGAGTGTTGAAGGGGAGGGAAGCACCTTTTGCTTTACCATCGACCTGCGTCGTGTGGATCAATTTCAGTCCGAGGGGGATGGTGGAGAGAAGGATGAGGCCATCCTTCTTGAACCAAAGCGCTGTTTTCGGGTGCTGCTGGTCGAAGATGTGGAGGCCAATGTCAAGCTTGCCTCCATCCGCCTGGAAGGGCAGGGGCATGAGGTGAGTGTGGCCTGGGACGGGCGGGAGGCCGTGGAATTTGCCCGGGAAGACTCTTTTGACCTGATTCTCATGGATATTCAGATGCCGGTGATGGATGGGCTGGAGGCCACCCGGCGTATTCGTGACATGGAGGCGGAAACTGAGAGGCAGGTTCCCATCATTGCCATGACGGCAAGTGTCACCAAGGAGGAGAAAGAGGAGGATCTGCAAGCGGGGATGGATGCCGTGGTATCCAAGCCCATCGACTTCGGGCATCTCTTCAAGGTGATGGAGGATGTGGTGCCGCAGGGGTGGGGAAAACCCATGATGCGGGTGGTGGCGGATGAGAAGGGCCTTGATATGTCGCGGATTCCCTCCCTTCAGGGGGTGGATGTTGAGCAGGGGGTCACCACATGGCGTGACAGGGACGCCTTTTTTGACGCGCTCCTGAGCTTTGCAGATCGGTATGGCAACGTCACGGAAATCCTTCAGGCTCACTTTGAAAAGGGAGACGTGGACGAGGCCCGACAGCTGATTCATACCCTGAAAGGTGTGGCAGGCAACCTGTCCATGGTCGATGTCTTCGCGGTCTCCGAAGAGATGAACACCCTGATGACTGAGGATCGATTTGATGAGGTCCAGGGGCGGTTGGGGGCTCTTGCTGAAGCCTTTCATACGGTGATTGCATCCATCGAGGGCGTCGGGCCCCTTAAAAAACCGGAAAAGGCTCCGACAAAGGAGTTGAATATACCTGAGTTGACGCGTCTCTTCGGTGAAATGCTGGAAGCCCTTGAGCTTTACAGCCCGTCGGCCGTGGAACCCTGTCTCACCGAACTGCGTAGCTACCTGACGGTCGGCCAGCTCGGCCCGGTGCTGACAGAATTGGAACGGTTTGATTTTGACGAGGCCAGAACCAAAGCCATTTCGCTGGCTGAACGTCTGGGAATTCAAGTGACGGGGGCAGATGGAGATGACGAGACAAAAGATTCTGATCGTTGACGATGAGCCCAACAACCTGAAGCTTATGCAGCAGATTCTTCAGGAGGATTACGATCTTTTTTTCGCCACGGGCGGGGAGAAGGCCCTTGTCGTATCCCGGAAGATGAAACCGGACCTTATTCTTCTGGATATTATGATGCCGGATATTGACGGGTATACCGTGTGTTGCCGCCTTAAGGAAGATGAGGCGTGCCGTGAAATTCCGGTGATATTTGTGACGGGCAAAGCGCAGATTGAGGATGAACGGAAAGGCTTTGAGGTGGGGGCTGTGGATTATATTCACAAACCCGTCAGCTCCTCGGTGGTGAAAGCCCGGATAAAGACACACCTGCTCCTGAAAAATCAGAAGGACACGTTAAAGGCCAGTATCTCGATTCTCGAGCACGAAGCGGAAATGCTTCAGCACAAGGCCGAGTTGGGGCTTCTTGCAGGTGGATTGGCCCATGATATCAACAATGTCCTTGCCGTGGTCATGTTTTTTGAGGACGTGCCGGAGCTGCTTCCGGAAGGGTTTGAGGAGAGGGACACCATCCTCTCCATCTGTGAGATGGTGAAGGAGGCGTTTCTTACGGGGCGGCAGATTTGCCAGGGGTTTACCAGCTACCTGCGAGGGCTCGGAGAAGAGATGAAGGAGCACTCTTTTCTCACCCTGCTTCAGCCTGTGGACATGTTCCGCAAGGTGTTTCGGGGAGAGGTTGTACGGGAACTTTGCGAGGATGAGCCCCTCATCATGTGCAAAGGCTCCCAGATCAAACGGGTGATAGTGAACCTGTTTGTCAATGCCTGCCAGGCCGTGGAGGCCCGGGAGGATAAAAAGATTACCTTGAGGCTTTGGCGTGAGCCCCCATGGGTCTGTTTCTCTATCCACGACAATGGCACCGGAATCCCGGAGGATGTCCTGCCCCATATTTTTGAAGAGAGGTTTACAACCAAGGCAGGCGGCAGCGGGTTGGGGTTGCACATGGCAAAAAGCATTGTGGAAGACCATGGTGGAAGTCTTGGTGTGTTGACCGTTGAAGGCGAGGGGGCAACCTTTGTGATGCGTCTCCCCGAAGATGGCCCATAAAAGATGAGGTGTCTATGGCGAGCGACAAGTCCTGGAAGATTCTCGTGGTGGATGATGAACCCAACAACCTGAAACTGTTGGGGCAGATACTGGGGAAGAAATACGATCTGGCCTTTGCTCCGAGTGGCGTAAAAGCCTTATCCATCGTTTCCAAGGTCAAGCCGGATATTGTGCTTCTCGATATCATGATGCCGGAGATGGATGGCTATGACGTGTGCCGGCGATTGAAATCAAACCCGGAGACGGCTTCCATACCAGTGATTTTTGTCACCGCCATGGACGATGTGGAAGATGAACGCCGGGGCTTTGATGTCGGTGGCGTGGATTATATCACCAAGCCGGTTTCAGCCCCCATCGTACTGGCCCGTGTGGCGACACACCTGCACCTTTACGATGATCAGAGAGCCTGCAACATGCTGGTGGAAAAGCGTACCGCCGAGCTTGAGTCCAGCCAGAAAGCCGCCATTTATATGCTCGGAGAGGCGGGGCACTTCAACGACGACAACACCGGTGTTCATATTTGGCGGATGGCCGATTATGCCGACGCCATTGCCCGGTCTGCCGGTTGGCATGTGGACCGGGCCGTCATGTTGAAACTGGCGTCCCCCATGCACGACACCGGGAAAATCGGTATTCCGGATACCGTCTTGAAAAAACCGGAAAAACTCACCGGAAGTGAATGGGAGGTGATGAAGAGTCATACCACCATCGGGCACAGCATTCTCTCCAAGAGCGATACCCCCTTGTTTCATTTCGCGGCAGATATTGCCCTTTGTCACCACGAAAAGTGGGATGGCACGGGGTATCCCAAGGGCCTTGTCGGTGAGGAAATTCCCGAAAGCGCCCGAATTGTGGCCATTGCCGATGTGTTTGATGCGTTGACCATGCGACGTCCGTACAAAGATGCCTGGACGGTGGAGGATGCCCTTGCCGCCATCAAGGAGAACCAGGGGACCCAGTTCGACCCGAAAATAGTTGACTGCTTTTTTGATGTGGAAGACGAGATTTGCCATCTGAAACAGGTGTGGGATGCCAAAGAAGATACCCATGCCACCGGTGAAATATGGGGGGATACTGTGTGAGTTCAAAAAGTGAATGAGTCGGTGCAGGGCTTTCAGATTTATGGCTCTTCATCATAATCGAGTTGCTTTACGTAGAACGAGGACGCTGCTATCAGCGTCCTTTTTTTGTGGCACCAAACAGGATCCTTCTATGGTTAAAGTGGCCAAATAAATGCCTCCGGTGGCAAGGGTGGCGAAGCCACATGAGGCAAAATACCTTGAAAGCAGGTTGCGCATGCGCTTTGTCCTTCGTTCCTCAGGCCAAATCACATGTGCCTTAGGTTTTAGATTGATCCAAGACCTTTTTTAAAGACCTGTTTGGCAACCTTTTTAAAAGGTTGGCCCCCGGCAGGGCCGCCGGAGGCATCTTTAACCTGGCTGCCTCCGGCGGCAAGGTGTGCCACCTTGAAAGCGGATTGCGAATGCTCTGAGTTCTCTTCGTGCCGTCCGAAGGACACTGCTTTTTTAGGCCGATGATGGCATCGCCGTTTTTGGATGACTGAAAAACAGAACCCAAGAAATAAGCGTAAAATAAGCGGTATGCCTGGGTTGCGCCGATTATCAGCAATTTTTCCCTTTAACTCTTTTGGGTAAACAACCGAAAAGCACAGTGTGGGGGGATCTGAATCAGATGTGATCAGACGAACGCTCGATGTAACGGCGGAACCAGGCATGGACTATGACGGATAAGATTCGAATCAGCGACATTTCAAAATCATTCACGCTCTCAAAAAGAAAGCGGAAGTCAGCCCTCGGCGGTGTCCGGCTCACCGTCTCTGAAGGGGATTTCGTTGTTGTGCTCGGCAGGTCCGGGTGCGGCAAATCCACCTTGCTCAATATTGTGGCCGGCATGGTCCCCCCCACAAGCGGAGAGGTGACGGTGGATGGTTCCATCGTCACCAGCCCCGACCCCTCTCGCATCCTTCTTACACAGCAGCCGACCCTCCTTCCCTGGCTCACAGTGGAAGAAAACGTCGCCTTCGGGTGCAGACTCAGGGGCGATACCGACGATCTGCTTCAACGGGCGAGGTATCACCTGGAGCTGGTCCGGATGGGTGGCCATGAAACCTACCTACCCGGAGAACTCTCCCTTGGCATGCAGCAGCGAGTCTGCCTTGCCCGGGCTCTTATGGGGGAGCCCGACATTCTTTTGATGGACGAGCCCTTCGGGGCGCTGGATACCTTTACGCGCACAAGGCTCCATGAGGAGATGATACGGATCCGGGAGACCACCTCCATTACCGTGGTTTTTGTGACCCACGACCTGGACGAGGCCCTGGCCCTTGGGAGCCGTGTGGTGCTTTTGGGCGGGCAGCCCGGCAACATTGTCGCCGACGTCTTCGTGGACCGACCCTACCCGAGGGATCCGGCAGACCCGGAGATTCGTAAAATGAAAATTGAGATCATGAATCGATTTTGGGAGATGGGGCCATGACACGGATACTGACCCGCAGGGATTTTATCAGACAGGCCGGGTTGGCCGCTGCCGGAGGTACCCTTGCCATGTCGGGACTGCCCGGCCTGCTTCATGCCGCCGGTGAACCGGAATTGAAGGTGGGGTACTTGCCCATCACCGACTCTGCACCGCTTCTCATTGCCCACGCCCTGGGATACTTTCAGGAGGAGGGGCTCCGCCTGAAAAAACCGGTGCGTGTACGCAGCTGGTCCACCCTTATGGAGTCGTTCCTTTCCGGAAAATTCAATCTCACCCACATGTTGCTTCCCATGCCGGTCTGGATGCGGTTCAAGAACCGGGTACCGGTGAAGGTTTTGGCCTGGAACCATACCAACGGCAGCGCCATTACAGTGCGCGGGGATTCGGAGATCCGAAGCTTTGCCGACTTGGGCGGCAGTCAGATTGCTGTGCCTTACTGGTATTCCATCCATAACGTGATTCTTCAGATGGGCCTTCGAAGGTTCGGGCTGAAACCGGTGATCCAGCCCCAGTCGGTACCCCTTGCTCCAGACGAGGTGAACCTTTTCGTTCTCTCTCCACCGGAGATGCCCGCAGCCCTTGCAGGACGAAAAATCGACGGGTACATCGTTGCCGAACCCATCAACGCCATCAGTGAGGTGAAAACCGGGGCCCGGATCATGCGGTTCACCGGAGATATATGGAAGAACCACCCATGCTGCGTGGTGGTGATGAACGAAGGGATTATTAACCGGCATCCGGTTTTTGCCCAGAAATCCATGAATGCCATCGTCCGTGCCCAGCTCTGGATAACGGAAAACCGTCATGAAGCGGCTCGTATCCTCAGCCGCCAGGGCGGCAACTACCTTCCTGTGGATGAGTCGATCCTGCTCAAGGCGTTCACTGGCTATGACCCTTTAGTCTACGGAGGGATGGGCGGTACCGGCGCTATTCACCACCCCGAGTGGCAGATGGAACGCATTGGCTTTCAGCCCTGGCCATACCCATCAGCCACACGCATGCTCGTACGTGAACTGGACCGGACCCTTGTTGAGGGGGATGCCGGTTTTCTTAAAAGCCTCAACCCGGATGTGGCGGCGGCAGACCTCGTGGACGACCGTTTCGTCACACGCGCCATCGAAGCCGTGGGGGGCCTGGGAAAATTTTCATACGGACATGTGGAGAATCCCTTCCATCGGGAGGAGATTATTTCCATATGAATGTGATTGCGAGATATGTGAAAAAGCAGACCGTCTACACCAAACAGCCCTACGCGGAAAAGATGATGAACAGCGGTGTGTTCATGGGGCTTGCAGGGTTTCTCTTTTTTATCGCCCTCTGGGCCGTCGGTGGATATGTCCTTTTTACCCGACCCGACTTTGCTCAGTTTCAGGGGTTTCTTCCGCTGCCCGCCTTGAAGGGCCTGGCACGCCTGTGTGTGAGCCAACACTTCTGGACCTCTGTGGCGGCGAGTCTCTTTCGGGTGTGTGCGGGAATCTTGATTGCTTTTCTCGTGGGGTTTCCTGTGGGGCTTCTCATCGGTTTTTACCGGAGGATTCAGGTGCTCACCTACCCACCCATGCAGTTTTTAAGGATGGTGAGCCCCCTCTCCTGGATGCCCATTGCCCTTCTTATCTTCTCCAGCTTTGAGTCGGCCATCTGCTTTATCATCACCATGGCCACGGTCTGGCCCATTATTCTCAACACCTCATTAGGGGTGGTGAGGGTCAATCCGGGCTGGCTTATGATGGCCCGGAACCAGGGCGCCACGGACATGCAGCTCCTGACACGCATCGTGATCCCCGCCTCCATTCCTTACATCCTCACAAGCCTTCGCCTCGCCCTTGGCGTGGCCTGGATCGTCCTTGTCCCCGCCGAATTCTTAGGGGTCTCAAGTGGGCTTGGCTACATCATCAACGACGCACGCGACACCATGGAGTACGACCTGCTCATGGCCACTGTCCTTGCCATCGGCGTCATCGGGTTCTGTCTCGACGGCAGCATCCAGATTCTCCGCAGATACCTCAACTGGGGCCACGATTAACCAGGGGATGATCCCCAGGTTCGCAAATGCTCTCAGCCCTCGTCCCTCGGGCTGGTCTCATTTGCTGACGGGCTGCGCCCGTGGATAACAGCATCGGTGACATTCTCGGTGTCGTCATTGGAATAACACCAGCAGCGAGGGTGGCGAAAACATCTCGCCATGCGACATCCCGTAGGGTGCGGCTCCCGCACCTTCTTGCGTTGCGCAAACCACCGGCCCCGTATCCTAACGGTTTTCAACATGCTTATCATAATAAACACTGACGGTTTTATGGGGCGCCTGGCGGTGCGAAAGCGCACTCACCGCATAAAACCACATGCCTCGCAATGCGACACCCCGCAGGGTGCATTTGCGCCCAATCTTCTTTCCTCACAAAAATAACGCGCCGAAGGGCATTTATTAGGATTCCCCGAACAGAGGTTTGTATGGAGAGCAGGGGAGTTGCATGCTTGTTAAGTCCAAAGCATGTGATTTGCCGACAACAGTGAAATAATCTGGATTGATCTCAGGGCCTGTTTGTCAAACTTTTCAAAAGTTTGGCCCCCGGCAGGGCCGCCGGAGGCTTCTTTGAATTGAAATGACGCGACTCCCCGGTTCCCCCCCGGAACATGAATGGGGAGCCGCGTCAAAAAGGTTCTATAGGATTCGGACTTCTTTAGTTGCTGTGTGTGGCGGCTATGAAAGCAGATGGGGCAGGCGCCCTTTATTCCAACGCCACGATGCCTTCGCGAATGGCGTATTTGGTCAGTTCGGCGATGCTGCCGATGTTCAGCTTTTTCATCACCTGCTGCCGGTGGGCAGAGACGGTTTTCGCGGTGACGTTAAGCCGACCGGCGATCTGTTCCGATGTCATGCCTTCGGCCACCAATTGGAGTACTTCTCTTTCACGGAGACTCAAAGGGGTCGGCTCGTCTTCTGTGGCGAAGCTGTTGGCGTAGTCGGTCATCACGGTGGCGGCTATATCGGGGCTTAAATAGGACTTGTTATTATTGACCAGAACGATGGCCTCAAGAAGCTCTTCAATGGCGCAGTGTTTCAGCATGTAGCCGGAGACCCCAGCCTTGATCATGCCGGTGACGAAGCGCCTGCCGGTGTGCACAGACAGGGCGATGACGTTTATTTTCGGATTCTCAGCCTTGATCATACGGGTGGCGTCGATCCCGTTCAGGTCCGGCATGCTGATGTCCATCACCACAACGTCAGGCTTGAGTTTCAGAGCGTATTTGACGGCATCCCGACCGTTGTTCGCCTGGGCCATCACCTCCATATCGGGGTGATTTGAAAGAAGGGCGGCAAGGCCTTCCCTGATAATGTTGTGGTCGTCTGCCAGGACTATCTTGATCGTCATGTTACTCTCCGAGGCCTCATGTCGTTTGTGTGCGAAGTTTACCCTACAACCGGGGGATGGGAAAAGCAATTGGTAGAATTACTATAAATAGGGGTGAAAAAGTCGGGGGGGCTGGTGAGTAGTGAATGGTGAATAGTGAGTAGTGGAGATGACCCTTCTTCGGCTACTCACTATTTACTACTTACTATTCACTGGTTTACATAGGTAAGCTCAGCACCACGCAGGTGCCGCTGGCCGGACCCGGTGTGACGGTGACATGGCCGCCGTGGTGGGCAAGTCGCTCTTTGATGGAGAAGAGGCCGAAGCCGCTTGCTTTGTGCCGCCTAGCAAAGGTCTCGGGGATATCAAAGCCCACACCGTTGTCTGTGATGGAGATCTGGACCCTGCCTTCTGTTGATTCCACCGAGAGGTTGACCCGCGTGGCGTGAGCGTGCTTGACGATGTTGAACATCACCTCCCGTGCGGCCTGGTAGAGGAGAATGCGGGCGCTCTCAGGGAGGGAATCCTGTTCCAAGGTGTCTTCGAAATCGATTTTTATTTCGTGGGGCGTCAGCATCTGTTCCGCCAGGGAGTCCAGGGCGGCGGCCAGACCCAGGTCGTAGAGATCGGGGGGGCTTAGCTCGAAGGTGAGGTTTCGGATGTCGTGGATGGTCTGGTCCACGAGCCCACTGATCTCATCGAGCTCGCCTTTGTTCTTTTGCTGGGGGACGACCGTTTTCAGGGTGGAGAGTTTCAGTCGGGAGAGGGTCAGGGCCTGGCCGATCTGATCGTGGAGGCCGATGGCGATGCGTCGTCTCTCTTTCTCTTCGGTGAGTAGTATGGACGAGGAGAGACCTCGGAGTTTTTTCTGGTAGAGGGTCACCTCCTCTTCGGCCTTTTGTCTGGCCCGGGCGTGGGCAAGGATATCCGTGACGGTTTTGAGGATCTCGACCCTTCCCAAGGTAAAAGCCCCTTCCAGGAGATCGTTCTCCAGGTAGAGGGCGCCCAAGGTGTTGCCGCCTTCCATGAGGGGCATGCAGAGAAGGGA
Organism: Desulfolunaceae bacterium; assembly: GCA_942491485.1. Taxonomy (GTDB): domain Bacteria; phylum Desulfobacterota; class Desulfobacteria; order Desulfobacterales; family Desulfolunaceae; genus Desulfoluna. The sequence continues at coordinate 915,393 of CALOAX010000004.1, forward strand.
TCGGGGCGCTTTGCCGGAGTGAAAGGAGATGTCCATGGCCTCGCCCTCGGGCTGCGGGAGGACCACGGTTTTTCCCGTTCGGACCACATAGCGGATGGTGCCTTTGGTTGCGGTATCCAGGGCATTAAAGGCGGGGGACCGGCGGGATTCCGATTGTCCTGCTTCGACCCGGGCCTCCACAACAAGATGGCCGTCTTCTCCAGCAAGAATGAGGCTTCCGCTCCGTGCCCCTGCGTTTTCGATGACGATGGCCATGAGTTGCTCCATAAGCCGTGACAAATCGGTTTCTCCGGCAATGGCCTGGGAGGCCTTGATGATGGAGATGAGGTCAGGCTCCCGGGTGAGTTTGCGACGGTCTGTCTGGGATGAGGTGTCGGTCAGCAGGTGGGGCCAGGCCTCGTCGAGCTGGGCCACCTTTGCCAGGGCCCCCCAGGCTGTGAAGGCGTCCCTGGCTTTGACAAGGTAGACCTTTGCCACGGCTTCCCGTTTTGCCGAGAGATGAAATCGAAAGGCGCATTCGCAGGCCACGGCTTCGATCTGGGAGAAGCCGTTTGTCTTGGCTGCGGCGATGGCCTTATCGTACAGGTCCATGGCATCGGTCGGTTTGTTTCGGATACGGCAGAGCTCTGCTTGCAACAGGAGCGCCCGGCACTCGAAGTTCTCCGGGGCGTGGATCGCCCATGTGTTAAGCTTTTTGATGGCTTTTTTTATTGTCCGAAGAGATTTCCACGTTTCATATCTCTTTTTTTCTCCGTGAATAGCGGCCAGGTTCAAGCCGTAAAAGAGGTGATAATCCGGAACGAAGAGGGTCCCGGCAATACCAGGGAGGGCAGGGGCGGCTTCGGTCATGAGTTTTACCCCAGCGTCATAATCGCCGGCAAGGTAGAACAGGATGCCTTTGTACGCAGCGATATTGGCGATGGCCGTTTGGTCCTTTTCTGCGATTTTTTTCTCGATGTCCGCTTCTGTGTACAAAGGCCCTTTGAAATCTCTGAAGTCCGGGCATTGTCGGGTGAGGTTGAGGGTGAACTGCTGTATGAATTTAAGAGCCTCATGGCTGCGGGGCTGATTGAGGCGCTCCATCATGGTACGCTGTTTTTTAAATTTCGTAAGGGTGTTTAGAAGGCTGGCCCCAAGGTACTGGTTAACAATGGCAATATGGCCGATGCTGTATGCTGCGATGGTAAAATTGCCGGTCTCTGTTGCGCAGCGCAGGGCATGGTCGAGGTAGGGTATTCCTTCCCGGTAGTGGCATTTCCAATGGCAGATCATGCCTCCGAATATCAGGTGAACCTCACTCTCCAGATTGGCATTCGGGTACTTTTCGAGAAGTGCGAGCCCAAGTTCGCCGAACTGGTACCCTTTGTTGAAGGAGAGGCCGCTGCTGATGAGCATCATGCCGTAAAAACCCGCAGCAAAGGCTGAGTGCGCGGACATGCCGTGCTTGAGAGATTGACTCAGATGTTTCATCGCAAGAAAGGGCAGGGCATCGGGTTGCGCGATGTACCCCACTTCAAAGGCCAACTTGTAGAGTCGGGCCACAGCCACCTGTTCCGGGGCATAGAGTTCCGGGAGGTCCACAAAGGTGGGGACTTGTTTTCTCCAGAGCTTTGCGTAGGTCTTGAGGAACTCCTTGAGTGTGAGGGCTTTACCTATGTTGGAAGGGATTTTTTCTCCCATGTCCTTCAGAGCCTCAATACAAATGGCATAGGCCTCCGCTACCTCGCTTGCGCGGATGCGACTCCGTGCGGAGATGGTGTAGAGCCGAGCTTTTGTCTCATGCGAGGAGGTATTGGCAAGGGCTGTTGCAAGGAGTTCATCACCACGTTTTCTTTCACCAATCTGGTGGGCCGCTTCGCTTGCTTCCACCGTGAGGGAAAGGGCGAGGTCGGCGTGGCTCGCCCAAGGTTCTTCGGGCAAGAGGCTCAGGCCGGTTTCGGCATAGTGCCGTGCAGCATCAAAGGCGGCGTTGGCCTTGGCTGCTATGGTGGCGTTGAGGTTGAGTCGGGCAAGGTCTATACGTTCTGCTGTACCTTGAGTGAGGGCGTGTCCCCGGTTCAGGTGAGTGACCGTTTCAAAAAGGGCGCTCCCCTCTGGTCTTTCTGTATGAATTTCGAGAAGAAGGGTTCCGATGCGGTGGTGGAGGTCTGCCTTCGCTACTTCTGTCAGGCGGTTGTTTACGGCTTCATGCACTTTGTCATGGGAGAAACGGTAAAAGGCACCTTCCTTCACCAGGAGGTCACGGGCCGTGAACATCTCAAGGGCTTCTTCTGTGGTGACCTCGCCCTGGTCTGTTAGCCGAGCGATGAAACCACAGTCAAAGCTCGCTCCGATGCAGGCGGCGAACGCGAGGATGTTCTGATGTGAGTGAGACAGCTCTTCGATACGCTGCCCGAGGAGTACAAGGATATCGTCGGTGAGGCTGAGGCGGCCTATCTGTTGAAGGTCAAAGCGCCACGTGTCATGAAAGAAGATGTGCCCTTTTTCATGGAGGCTGATGAGAAACTCTCGGATGAAAAAGGGGTTGCCCTTGGATACCCCTTCGATGAGTCGGGCCAACTGGTCGGTGTCGGCAGCCTTCAGGTTAAAGGTGTCTGAGGCAAGTTGCCGGATCTGCCGGGAGTCGAGTCCGTCAAGCGAGAGACGGGGTGTCTCTTCTCCAAGGTTGTCAAACGTCTCCAGCCATGGAGCGAGATAGGGGGCCGACCCTTTCGTGTGGGTCCGGAAAGCACCGATAAAAAGTGTTGCCGGCAAGGGTTCATGCACCAGAAGCTCGGTGAGCAGAGCCAGGGTTTCATCAGGGGCCCACTGAAGGTCATCGAGAAAGAGAATCAGGGGGGGCAGTGCCTCTGACAGGGCCCTCAATGCTCCCTTGAGCACCGCGACCAAACGGATTCGGGTCTCATCCGGGGGCAGGGGCGCTACCGGGTTCCCGGGGCCCAGGATCGGTTCGAAACCGGGGGCGATATCCGTAAGGACCCTGATATTTGAACCGATGTGCCGCGCCAGCTGTGTTTTCCAGGAGTCAAGCTCCCCCCGTTTGGAAGCGAGAATGCGCTGGGTCGCCTTTTCAAATAGCCGGGAAAGAAACCCGTAAGGTGCTTCGTCTTGGTTCTGTTCGAATTTGGCGGAGAGAACGAGTCCCCCTTCATCTTGAAACTCTTTTGAAAACGCCTTTATCAGGGTTGTCTTGCCCATGCCCGGGCCACCTTCGATCCACACCCTGGGAGAGTTCCCCTGTCTGGCCTCATCACAGGCGGCAAGGAGCTTTTTTTGCTCCTCTTCTCTTCCGTACATGGCGTTTGAGATCTTGAAAACACCTTCCCTGTCATGCCCCCCGAGGGGAAAAGGCCTGATCTCTCCCGTGGCTTGCAGTTGGTCCATGCAGGCGGCAAGGTCGGCCATCACGCTTCGGGCGTTCTGGTATCTGGCGTCCGGGGATTTCTCGAGAAGTTTCAAGGTAATCCCTGATAGGGCTTCAGGGATCTCCGGGTTAAGCGTGCAAGGATTCGGTGCAGGGGCGGCCATGTGGGCGTGGAAAATTTCAAGGGCGCTCTTTCCGGTGAAGGGCGGACGTCCTGTGAGCATTTCGAAAAGGATCGTTCCCAGGGCATAAAGGTCTGTGCGGTGATCGGGGGCATGGTCGCCGCGGCCTGTCTGCTCTGGTGCGATGTAAGGAAGGTAATCGGTCAGCAGCTCTGTTTTTTCGAAATAAGCAGCAACCGTTTGCCCGTCGTCACCTGTCTCGCTCAAAGCCCCGTCCATCACAAATGGGCAGGACGTGTGAAGGGAGGTCGTTGCCGTCTCTTGATCGGTGAACACAGAGGTGGGGTTGAGCCCTTTGAGTATCACACCCTTTTCATGCAAAGGCACCAGTTCTTGTGCCACTCCAGCGGCAATGGCGATGGCTTCCTCAAGGGAGGTGACCTTGTCGTTCAGGTAATGTTTTAACGGGATGGGTTGACCATCCCTACTCCGGGCCGCACTGAACACCTCTGATCCCCCCATGATACTCCTTCATTGCAGATCCGTATTTTACTTGAGTTTAATTGTTATAGAAAAAAATGTGTGGGTTGAAAAGGGGCGTGGCAGCCTACAGAACCATATAGCTTGCCAATCCCGGTGAAGCAGGCGAACAGCTTTTAAAACCTGTTTGTCTGATGTTTCAAGCGTTTGTCCTCCGGCAGGGCCGCCGGAGGCCATTGTCAGGGGTCAGATATGGTTGATGATGCTTTTGATCCAGACTTTGTTGCGATCGATCCATTGAAGGGTGGCATCCAGTCGTTCGTAGGTGCCGTCCCCATTGCTTCCGACGTCACGGGCCATGGCCTCATAGCGGGTCCGGATTGTCTTTTCCCGTTGGAGGAGTTGGGCCAGCTGCGGCGCGGGGCTCTCGACCCGGGCAAATTGCCGGTCGGCCTCACTGAAATCCCAGTTGATGGCGGCAATTTCGGCGCTCCTGGCACTCGGCACCGTGGTGTCGGCGATGTACCGGGGCGTGGCGGTGAGGGCTTTGGTGTTGAACTCGAAGTGGCCCATCCCGCCGTATGCCTGGTTGATGTTGACCGTCACGAGAAGGGGAACGGAGTATCTTTTTCCGGCCTCCCCCGCTAAAGCAAAGCCCTTCTGCGAGATGTCCCACCCCTGGGTGAGGAGATGAGCCGCAGCTATTTCAGCAGCCATGGGCCGTTGCCGGAGGAACTCGTTGCGGAAGCGTCGGGTGAGCTTCTCCACGGAGTCTGCATGGTGGACAAGGTATGCTTTTTTCTGGGTCCACCCCCACTCTCCCCCATTCACGGGGTAAACGCGGATGTTGATTCCGGCGGCGTCGTAGTCGGCCTGGATGGTTTTCACCATTTGAAGGTAGCTTTTGGCTACCTCGGCGTCGTTGTAGCGAAACCTGCCGTCTTTTCTGCCGCATTCCTCGATGTTCTCTTTTACCTTGCTATAGAAAGCCAGGTAGGCACGCCTGTAAATATCATGGGCCTGGAACACCTGTGTTTGAGGTGTGGTGGCGCATCCTGTCAGAAACAGGGCCAAGGCCATGAAAAGAGGACGTCGTGACGCGCGATTCATGTTGCCTCCGGTTGTCTTCTTAAAGGTTGCTCGCAGAGGCCCTGAGGCTGGAATTCATCTTCAGGTCCATGGGGCGGTCATTGACGAAGTTGTTGTCTTCCACGTCCATGGAGGTGACCTCCTTCAGGGTGGAGAGGTCTGTGGATTCCAAGGCTTCGTTGTTGCTGATGCGAATCTCATCGCCGACCTTTTTCAGGGACCTGAGATCGAGATAGGTGAGCCTGGAAGAAGAGGTGACGGAGAGACGCCCACCCACGGTTTCAAGCAGGGGCATGCGGATGGCCGAGAAAGCGGCGTTGTGTTCAAAAAGGATATTGCCGCCAACCCTTTTGAGGTTTCCGAAGGCGGCAATATCAAAACCGACATCGCTGATCTGGATGAGGGCCTTGTCTAAGGCGCTTCGGTTTTTATTCACCTTTGCCCCGTTGTACTCGGGAATTCCCTGGAAGACGATGTTGCCCCCCACCTCTTTGAGGCTGCTGAAGTCGAGGGTCTCGAGCATGTTGACGGCAGGTGCAAAGCTACTGAAGGGGGGGCAGGTGACGACGATGTTTCCTGTTACTTTTTCAAGCTTCGGAAAGAAGAGTCGGTAGGTGACGGTGTCCAACTCAAGGTTTAGGTTTCCGTTGATTACCTTGAGATTGTTCATACCCATCTTTTTGGTGGTGCCCAGGTGGTATCCGATTTTCAGGTCCCCGTTGTAGAGGGTGAACCGATCAAAATAGGCCTGACTGCGCAGGGGGGCTCCCAGTGTAAGGCCCCGTGGTGCTTCAACGGCGGGGGAGCCATCATCAAACGTAATGGGAGGGGCGGTGGACACAGGGGCCTGATTGGCGACGCACCCGGTGATGAGGGCCAGAACTCCAATTGCCAGGACATGTACGAGTTTCATGCGATGTCTCCTTGAAAGTGGTGGTGATCATGCTGTGCGTTTATGGTTTTTTCATAAAAGCAGGGGTGATTAGTAACTATTCAGCTCAATATTGCCTCCGGCGGCCCTGCCGGGGGCCAAACTTTTGAAAAGTTTGACAAACAGGTATTAAGAGCTACTCGCCTTCTTCACCGGTATTGGCAATCCATATGGCTCTGGTTTAACGAGTATGCCGCCCCCTTTTTGCGGAGCTTTTTTTTTAAAAAAGCGATCCGCCGGAGGCATAGCTGAATAGTTACGGTAATGATTAAGTATTGAGCATGTAGATATTCCATTTAAGACGTGAGTGAGAATGATATGGCTCACATTTAACTGTTTTTTTGTGGGCGAATGGTTTTGAAATGCGTGGTTGGGGTAGGAAAAATAAAGGTGGGCACAGATAGAAACAGCGTAACTGTTCAGATCAACATTGCCTTCTGTGGCCGGCCAGGGCCAAACTTTTGAAAAGTTGGACAAACAGATTTGGGTAAACGAATTCAGGTTTACACCAAAATTAAAGGCGTATGCGCTTTGCCCCGAGGAACGAGGGGCAAAGCGCATACGCAACCTGCTGTCAAGGTGGCACACCTTGCCGCCGGAGGCTCGCTTTTGCACCTCACTTCGACCATAGGAGGCATGGCTGAATAGTTACGAAACGGCTTGAATAAAAAAACCGCCCCGAAGGGCGGTTTGAACCATAAGGAGATTTTATGGTTTTTGCGGGCAGCGGCCCGGTATCATGCGGTGGGCTGCCGGATCGCAGTCGCGCGTGCGGTCCGGCAGGTCGCATGGTGTGCTGCTGCTCTCAAACTGGGTGTGGTAAGGGGGCTTCGCCTGGGTTTATGGAATGGGTGGCGAGACCTGCATGTGAGTGATCAGCCCCGGGGGTGGAGGTGTTTGTCGTCAAAGCCCGTGGTTATCTGGCTCACCGGATTGTTTGGGAGGGCTTTGTATCCTTTTGTTATGGAGTCCAGGGCAGCACCCACGGCTGAGGGGAAGCTGCTCTTTTCGGCCATGAGGGCATCCCGGAGAAATTCCAGGCTGCCGATGAGGATCAGGGTGTACCCCAACAGTTCGGTGCTCTCCTCAACGGCTATTTTTACAACCCTCATGTAGTCGTCGCCCATGACGGCCTGCCAGAAGACCTGGCGTCCGATGAGTCGGGAGAAGACGAACACGGTGATAAATCCGGCGGCCATGATGCCGAAGCTGGGGCGCGCCAGGAATTCGCTGATGGCTTCTTTAAGATTTTCCTTGTGTTGCCAGGCCCTGCTTATGGCGATGAAGGCGGTGATGCACGCCATGAGTTGCCAGGCGCCGTCAAAGAGGTAGCGGTCCAGGGCAAAGTCAAACTCACGGATACACGCGATGCATGCGGCCCCCACAAGAAGGGACGAAAGGGCCATTTTCGGCTTTGACCAATGGCCGGCCACATGGGCTGCAAGGGCAGTGAAAAGCAGGGCGATCACCTGGAGGTATTCTAAAATCGAGTCCTCATCAAACAGGTAATCAGCGGTGCCGTATTTTGCCTCCCAGGAAACGCAAAGGGCCACAGCCCCGACAAGGATGGCGTACACAAAAAAACGAAGGGCGGTTCGGGATATGAACTCTACATTTGTATCTTTTAACATGGGGTACTCTTAAGGCCGGGGGTTCCGGGCCGGGATATAGATGAATCAGTGCATGAGTTGAATATTAATAACTCATCATTACTCAGTTTTTTATTTGGCCTTTGGGGTGACACTGTCACCCGTAACGTCTATCCGGGGAAGTCGGCATAGAATAGGGCGCGTTTGATACTCTTACGGGCATAGTCGCTCGAAGCGTTAACCTCAGACGGAGTCGGGTACACACATGGATCCCCGGTCTTTGGGCCATGCAAAGGGGCGTGTGCCACCTTTAAGATCGCGCACTTCTATCCTGCAGCCGGGGCGGTATACTCGTTCAGCAGGATCATACAGCCTGCCAATATAGGTGAACCCCTGAAACCTGTTTGTCTAACTTTTCAAAAGTTTGGCCCCCGGCAGGGCCGCCGGAGGCATTTTTATTTTTTTCTATCACCCATTATTTGCGGCGGAGCCGCTCTCATACCCTTCTGTCAGACGAAGGAGGGTAAAGTGGGTGGAGAAGACATCGGTCTGGGCCGAGATGCTGTTGAACCGGGCGCGGGACAGGTTGAAGATCGCGTCCAGGACCTCGGTGGAGGTGGCGACACCCTGCTCAAAGGCGAGGTCGGTGATCCGGAGGTTCTCTTCGGCTTCGTCAAGGCCGGACCGTGCCACGTTAAGGTTGTCGATGGCCACGTCCCGATCGAGGATGGCATTGTCGAAGTTTGTGGTCAGGCTGTTTTCAAGTTCTCTCAGCTGGTGTCGAATAGCAGTCTCGGACAGGGCCGCCTGGCTGATGGTGGCCTCTTTTTTCAAACCGTCAAAAAGGTTCATGGAGACCGTGGCTGTGAGGCGCACATCATCCCCGTTGCTCTCTGAGGAACCAAAGCTGTAGTCGTCAAGGTAGCGGCTGTTGTAAGTCGCGGAGACATCCACGCGTGGCATGTAGGCGGCGCGGGCTGCCTTCTTCTGCATGGAGGCACCGGTCAGGTTCTCCTGCATGGAGAGAAGGCTGCTGTTTTTTGAAAGGAGAATCGCTTTTCCCTCTTCCGCCTCAATGGCGACGGGCAGATCGGTGAAGATGCTGAAGTCCAGGGCGTCCACTTCCTCCGCCGAAAGGGGGCGTCCTACCACAAGGGCAAGGGTGTTGAGGGCCGAGGTGATGTTGGCCTTGGTTTTCCGCTCGGTCTGAACGGCGTTGTCCATCTCCACCTTCACCGAGAGAAGATCCCGTTTCTTGAGAACCCCCACGTTGTATTTGAGCTGCATCTCCCGATACCGATCCCGGTAGAGGCTCACCGCATCCTGGGCCACCTTGAGGTTCTGCCTGCTGCGGTAGACACCAAGGTAGGCCAGCGCCACGCTTTGGCTGACATCCTGCCTGGTCCCCTTGAGGTTCAGCTGGCCGGCTTCGGCCCCTGATTTGGCGGTCTTCAGGTTGTAGGAGTCGGAAAAACCGGAAAAGACGTTCAGGGAGACGGTGCCCTGGAAGGCATCGTTCTTCTCCTGGGTACCGGTGATGGTCTCGTGGTTGTAACGGTTGGCTGTGTAGCCCACGTCCACACTGGGAAGGAAAGGGCTACGTGCCGCCTGGACGTTCTTTTCTGCGATGGCGGCTTCGGCCTCAAACGCTTTCACGCTGTGGCGCTGTGAAAGGGCTTCCTGCTGCAGCTCGGACAGGGTCAGGGCGTGGAGCGGGGATGCCGCCAGGCAAAGGGCAGTGATGAGGAGGAGTCGTTTCATTGTTGTGACCTCATTGGAAAATATAAAACACTGAAAAAAAGCCTCCGGCGGGCAGGTGGGGGCACCTGCAAACCCTATAGCGAATGCGCGAAGTGTGTCGTGACTTCGTGCACTGCCAGGGCATTCGCGTGGAGGGTGATATATGGCAACCCGTCCCGAAAAGAGGTCTGTTTTACTCTTCGACAAACAGGCCGAGTGGGGCTTTGAAACCGGGTGACTTTTACCGGAGATATTCCGGTAAAAGTCAACGCCAAAAAGATGTGCGTTCACAGCTTAGTCTTAGAAAACCATGAAGAGTTTGATCCGTCTTCGCCTCCGGCTACCCCATGACAAGAGCGCCCTTCGGGATACATGAAGAAGGCTGGCTAACCTTTATCGTTGGCCACGGCCGCCGGAGGCAGGCTTTTTAAGCCACCATTTTTGTCGTGTCTTCCGCCTCGGCGCCTTTCTCTTCCCATCCGATGAAGAAGGAGAGAAGGGCGGGGATGACGAATAGGGTGAACAGCGTCGAGAGGGCCATGCCTCCCAGCAGCACGCTGCCGATACCCCTGTAGAGCTCGGAACCGGCGTCGGTGGCCAGTACCAGGGGCAGAAAGCCGGAGACACTGGTGCAGACGCTCATGAAGATGGGGCGGATACGGGTGCGTACCGCATCGGTGATGGCTTCCATTCCCACCATGCCCTCATAGCGCACGTTGTTCAGGGACTGGTGCACGATGAGAATGGCATTGTTGACCACCGTTCCCACCAGGATGATGAAGCCCAGCATCGTCAGGACGTCCAGGGGCTGAGGGGCCACGAGGAGGTCCACCAGCCTCAGCCCGATGAATCCGCCGGCGGCTGCCAGGGGCACGGAGAAGAGAATGATGAAGGGGTAGAGGAAGTTCTCAAAGAGCGAGGCCATCAGCAGGTAGGTGATGAGAATCGCCAGGAGCAGGTTCCACTTCAGGGCATCAAATGTCTCCACCAGCTTGTCGGCGTTGCCGCCCAGTTTTACGTCCACCCCGGAGAGCTGGCCGGCCTCTTTCAGTCCGTCTACATTGGCGCGGATGTTCTCCATGGCCTCCTGGAGGGGGACCTCTACAGGGGGGGTGATCTCCAGGCGGATGTTCCGCCGTTTTTCAAGGCGGTCGATCTGGGTCATGCCGTGCTCGTAAGAGATGGAGGAGACGTCACGCACACGGACCAGCTGGCCGAGGTTGTTGACCATGGGGGCATTAAGAATCGCCTCCGGGGTTTTGAAATCCATCTCTTCGCCCCGGATGACCAGGTCGATGCGGTCCTTCCCGTCGGGGCTGTAGTCCGCCACCTTTCGGCCATCCATAAGAACGTCCACATAGACCCCCAGCTGCTGTTCTGTCAGGCCGTTGGCCGCCAGCTTCTGTTTGTCCGGGATGATGCGCCCTTCGGGGTAGGCGATCTCAAGTGACGGTACGGGGCGGATCTGGGAATTCGGCACTGTCTGGCCGACGGCTCCCATGAGGGTATAGCCCGCCTGGACGATGGCGCCCATGTCTTCGCCGGAGATGTTCAGGTCGATGGTGCGGCCTTTGCCGAGTCCGGACTCGAAGATGCCGGGCTGAAGGCTGATGCCGAACATGCCGGGCATGGAGTAGATGATGTTGTTCAATGCCGGGATCAGCTCACCTGCCCGTGTTTCGTCCTCGTCCACCATGGTGACGCCGAAGAGGCTGATCATGTCCGCGGAGACATAGAAGACGTTTTCAATTTTGGGCAGCCCCTCGCCGGTGTCCTGACGGTATTTTTCCGTCTCCTGGAAGATGTAGTCACCCACTTCCTTGCGCTTGTCCGCAGAGTAGCCCGGGGGCGGCACCAGGATGCTCATGATGAAGTTCTGGTTGCCCTGGGGCAGGTACTCGGCCTTGGGCATGAGGACCCAGGCGGTGAGGATGGAGAAGGCGGTGAAGGTCACCACGCACCCCACACGGGTGAAAACGTTTTTAAGGCAGAAGTTGGAGACCGCCATGATGCCGGAGATGAAGAGGTCCCCGATCTTGCCGATGAATCCACCTTCTTTCTCGCTTGGCCCCTTCTTCTTGTAGATGAGGTGCATGAAGGAGGGGATCACCGTGATGGAGACAAACAGGCTCAGGAGAATGGCCGTGGTAATGGCAATGGCGATGTCCCGGAAGAGCTGTCCTGCTTCCTGCTTCATGAAGATGACGGGCAGGAAGACCGCTACGGTGGTCAGCGTCGAGGCGATGACGGCCCCGTAAACTTCGGAGGCTCCTTCGTAGACGGCGTCAAAGGTCTTTTTGCCGAGCTTCAGGTGGCGGTCGATGTTCTCCAGCACCACGATGGAGTTGTCCACCAGCATGCCTACGGCAAAGGAGATGCCGGCAAGGCTCACCACGTTTAAGTTGCGGTTCATGAGCCAGAGGGAGATGAAGGTGCCGATGGCCGAGATGGGAATGGCCAGGCCGATGGTGCCGGTGGAACGCGCGCTTCTTAAGAATGTGGCCAGCACGATGATGGCCAGGAACGCCCCGATAAAGACGTTTTTCTTCATGGTGGCGATGGAGCGCAGGATGTAGGGTGCCTCATCGTGTGACCAGTTGATGTAAAGACCCCGTTCGGCCAGGATTCCGTCGTTGAGATCGTTCACCACCTCTTTTACGCGGTTCACGATCTCGATGACGTTGCCGCCCTTCTGCTTCTTCACACCGATGACGATGCCTTCGTCGCCGTTTTCCATGACCGAAACAAACTGGGGCTCGTAGCCGATACGGACGTCGGCGATGTCCCTGAGGAACACCCGGTTGATGCCGTCATCCATGATCACAACCTCCAGAGGGTCGGTAACGTTCTGGAACTTGGAGGTGGTCCGGATTCGGTAGTTCCTGCGGTCGATGCCGAGAACGCCAGCGGAGATGTCGTTGTTGGCGGCGGTGACGCGGGTGATCACCTGGTTGATGGTGATGCCGCGGCGGGCCATTTTTTCAGGGTTAAGGACAATCTCCAACTGGTCCTCGGTGCCGCCGAAGACCATGAGTGAGGCCACCCCGTCGATGCGCTCGAGGTACTGCTTGATCTCGTTTTCAAAGAAGGTGCGTTGGGCGAGGATGTTTGCTCCGCCGTCTTGTTTGGCCCGGAGCTGCATCCAGATGATCGGGCTTGAGGAACCGCCTGAGCTGGAGATGACCGGCTCGTCCACGTTGTCCGGGTAGCCGGAGACCTCGCTGAGTTTGTTGGAGACCCTTAAAAGGGCCGTGTCCACGTTGGTCTCAAGGTCAAAGGTGAGGGTCACCGTGGCGTAGTCGTTGTAGCTGGAGCTCTCCATCTTCTGGAGTCCCTGCAGGCTCTTGAGCTTGTCTTCCTGCTTCTCCACCACCTCGGTTTCCAGCTCGCTGGGGCTGGCTCCATACCAGGTGGTCATGACCTCGATTTCGGGCATCTCGGTGTCAGGCGCCAGCTGCACAGGAAGCTTGCTGAGCCCGATGAAACCGAAGAGCACGATCATGATAACCATCACGGCAGCGGTGACGGGGCGTTGAATGGAAAATTTAATCAGATCCATGGGTGGCTTGGTATCCCTTGCTTGGTTATCTTTGTCTGGCTGTAACTGTTCAGCTTAGCCTCCGGCGGGTCGCTTTTTGAAATGAGCCCCGAAAACTTTCCGGTTGCAACAGCCTTTCTTCCCCGCCCAAGGGCGGGGAAGAAAGGCTGTTGCTAATTTGAGAGTATATGATTTGCCAACAGAGCTGGCGTCAGCCGAAAACGTTTTTAAAACCCGTTTGTCAAACTTTTCAAAAGTTTGGCCCCCGGCAGGGCCGCCGGAGGCAACATTCACCTGAATAGTTACGCTAATTTTTCGTGTCGATGACCGTCACGGGCTGGCCGGGACGAAGTCGGTCGTTGCCGTCGATGACCACGGCCATGTCCGGGGTGACGGGGCCTGCTTCGATGCCAGCGGAGCCTTCCACATAAGCAAGAACGTTGACGGGAAGGGGTGTCGCTGCTCCCTCCTTGATGGTGTAGACCATGGTCTGTCCGTTGAAGGTCACCAGGGCGTCACGGGGCACCAGGGTCATCTCCTGCTTGTTTGCAGCTGGCATGGAGACGGTTGCGCTCATGTTGAGGACGGCGGTCTCCATCTTGGGAAGCTTTACTTTCACGAAAACATTTTTGGTGGTGGGGTCGGCAACGGGGATATACCCGGAGATGGTGCCTTGTGTTGTGTGGCCCAGGGCACTGATGGTCACGCCGACTTCCTCACCCCGCCTGGCAAAGATCAGGAGGTTTTCCGCCATGGGAACCTTCACGTAGAGGTCATCCATGGAGCCCAGGAGGCAGAGACGGCTTCCCGGTGCAACCCAGTTGCCCGTGTCCACGTCCTTTGCCAGCACCACCCCGTCAAAGGGGGCGCGGATGACGCTCTTCGCTTTTTTCAGGTTGGCCAACTCCAGGGTCTCTTCCAGGGTGGCCTTCTGCATGGCCAGGTCCTCCATGGAGAGGCGCATGTTGTCATACTCCTGCTCACTGGCCGCATGCTGCTCGAAAAGGGTCTGGTAACGGGCCATGTCTTTTTTTGCCTGTGCCAGACGGATTCCCACCTGCGCGATCTGCTTTTTCACCGTGTCGATCTCGTTTTCCACAAAATCGAGGTTGAGGCGGAAGAGGGGGGCACCTTTTTGAACCTGATCGCCCTCCTTGACAAGGACGCTCGCAACCTGGCCACTGACCTCAGGGGAAAGGGCGGAGAGGCGGTCAAACTGCAGAGTGCCGACCACATCGAGGGTCTTGGCGATGGTCTTCAGTTTCGCCTGGCTCGTAACAACACGTGCTGGTGGCTGGGCCGGGCCTTCAGCGTAGGCCAGAATCGGAAAGGCGAGAAGAGTAACGATTGTGATCCACTTGATTGCTTTCATCGGGTTTCCTTATTCTTCAATATGAGTCGATTCGAGCGGTGGCCCTCATGGGTAATGTGTCCACCGGCATGGTTTTGTTTTTTTCAGCTGTAAAAATATAACAACGCACCACAGTCAGTTTTCCTGCGGTGGGAATCATGCTTTTTCTGTAACTATTCCATTTTTTGCATCAACAAGCTTCCGGCGGTCCTGTCGGGGCCAAACTTTTGCCTGTTAATTTGAAAGCTTCGTAAGTGACCTCACCCCGAGGAACGAGGGGAGAGGTCACTTGCAACCTGGGGTCCAGGGGATCATCCCCTGGCCGCCGGAGGCGATTTTCTTACGGGAGGACCGGCTCCGCCCGGAGGCCTGTGGCGATGTAATGAATCAGCTCCTCCAGCATGGCCTTGGGCTCCCTGTCGATGCCCAGGATAGCGATGGATTCTTCCATCACGCACTCTCCCTGCATGATGCTGAAGGCAGAGATGCGGAAGAAGGCGATACGGCGGAGCAGGGTCATCTTCGGCAGGTGCGGCAGGGCTTTTGCCATGCACTCAGCCAAATAAATGAGTTTGGTTTCCAGGATGTTTTTCAGGTTCTGCTTGAAAAAATCTTCGTTTTCGTAGGCTGCCGCAAACTGATGGAAGACGTTCATCCAGTCCGGGTGGGACACGGTGAACTCATAGAGGGGTTCCAGCTGGCTACGCAGCAGGTCTTCCAGGATTGGCACTTCATTTCCGGCCTTCTCCATTACCACTTGCAGGCGCTTTGTCTGATCCTTCTCAAGGGGGGTGAGAAACCGGGTGACAATGGCAGAGATCAGGTTGTCTTTGGAACCGAAGTGGTAGTTGATGGCTGCCACATTGACCCCTGCTTCCTCGGTTATCTTCCGCATGGACGCCTTGTCGGCACCCAGCTCCACGATGAGCTTTTCCGCTGCATCGAGTATTTTGGTTTTTGTATCCATACGTTCCCGTTCGGTGTTTATTGGATCTGATTCAAACATTGTTTGAAATTGTGTTTGGAAAAGGGTTTTAAACGATGTTTGAATTTGGTGCAAGGATTTTCTGGGGTACACATTCAGAGAAATGACGAAGGCAGGGAGAAGGGCCAGGAAATACCTTGCGGGAAAAGGATTTCAGGTGTGGCGTTGGCGCATCTGGACAGGGAACAAAAGGGCAAACGGGTTTGTAAATCCTGCATGGTCACATATCGTGTTATACGTTTGGTATGCATGAGCATGGGGGGAGGTGTCATATTGAGTGTTTTGCCTGAAAAATTAGCCTTCTAAGCTTGAGTATAAGGTTTTTTATGATAATATATTCAATGAAAACAAGTATAAGAGAAGGTCCGACCCCTACTTGTTTGCCCCCCTTGTTTCTAATGTTGCATCAGGCTTGGCTTACCTGAAATCAGCAGCCAGCAGGTGCACTCATGCATCGTGTTCGCATCACCTTTGGTATCTCATTTTGGTGGCAGAAAAGTCATCGATCCGGTGCGTGGGACACATCAAATGGCATCGGATGCCATGGGGCTGTGATGCACACCAGGTGGGCCATGATATCGGTTGACATGGTTTGTCGGGTAATATAGTTAGCATGATAATTAAATCCGGGTAAGGACGAAACCAAATTTACGAGACCTGATCAGAGGATAGATGGGGATGTTTTTTTTAAAGGACCTGCCATCCCGGCACATGCTTGAGGGGTACAAAAAGCGTTTTCCTCAACTGAATGTAGATGATGTGGGGGACGGGCTCAGGCTGCTGCGGCGTGCAAGCCTTCTTCTAAGGCGTATTGAGGCTTACTTTGCGACGCACAAGCTCTCCCAGACCCGCTTTCTTATATTGGTGGTTCTGGACCGCGAAGGGATAGATGGCGGCCTCCTGGCCAAAGAGATTGCGGACAAGCTCGATATCTCCCGTCCCATCGTGACCAACACTTTAAAATCCATGAAGGAGGACGGGTTGCTTCACGTCACCCCCCATGCCGAAGACGGCAGGGCTAAGTGGATCACGTTGACAGGCACAGGCCGTGACAAACTCAGCGCCGTTCTGCCTGAGTACTACGCCATCATTCATGACTTTATGAATACGGATAAAGACGAAGGATAAGGAGTTACCATGCGTTCGATTTGTATTTTTTTAGGGGCCAACCCCGGCTCCATCGAGGCTTATGCCCAGGCAACTCAAGAGATGGGCAGAGAGCTGGCTGGCCGTGGTCTCACCTGTGTATACGGTGGGTCCGATACAGGCCTCATGAAATTGCTGGCTGACAGTGTACTGGAGGCAGGGGGCAAGGTCATCGGCGTAACGGTCCAGGCGCTCAAGGACAAGGAAATTTTCCACCCGGGCCTGACAGAACTTCACGTTGTGCCCACCATGCATGACCGAAAAGCTCTGATGGCAGAGCTGTCTGATGGGTTTGTAGCCCTTCCCGGCGGGATCGGGACCTTTGAGGAGTTTTTTGAGGTGTACACATGGGCTAAGCTGGGGTTTCACACCAAGCCATGCGGACTTCTCAACGTAAACAATTATTACGCCCCCCTGGATGCCCTGTTGGACAACGCAGAGCGAGAAGGTTTTCTGGCATCACCAGACCGAAACTTGGTGATACGGGCAGACAACGCCGCCGATATGCTCGATCTTATGGTCAAGAAATAGAGGCCATAATAAAAGATCCGTCGTAACTATTCAGCTCCCAAAGAACGGCCTTCTATGGCCAAAGTGTGCCTCCGCGGCAAGGTGTGCCACCTTGAAAGCGGGTTGCGAATGCGCTTCGCCCCTCGTCCCTCGGGGCAAATCACATTCGCTTTTAATTGTAGTGTAAACCTGAAGGCAGAGGTTGATCCTATTTGTTCAACTTTTCAAGGGTTTGGCCTCCGGTAGGGTCGCTGGAGGTAACTTTGAGCGCTTTGCCCCTCGTTCCTCAGAGCAAATCACATCCGCCTTTGGTTCAAGGGCTGTCAATGATCATTTCTTAAACGTTTCGTTTCCGGCAGGGGCGCGGAGGCATTTTTATTTCAGGATCTGAAAGGTTATCTCTGGATTCTGCGTGGTAAGTTGCTGTATTCTGACGCTTAGAGGTTGGGTCATGGGTCTTTAGCTGGGGTGGGTGAAGCGGGCTTTTCGTAAGCCCTGATGGCGACGTTGATTGTTTCATGGACGTAGAGAAGAAGTTCAAGGCCCTGTTGCGTTTTGACTTCTGATTTCACCGCGTCAAGAAGGGGTGCCATCCAGCCTTTGCCACGATACACCGGGGAAATGTACATGCTTTGAATCCACCAGTCGTACCCGGCGATCCAATCGCTCCACTCCCTTAAGGCGGAGATGTTCCCCACGGGCGTGTCATTCTCATTCGCCAATACCCAATATTAAGCGATGCTGCTGTCCTCAAGGGCGCCTCGGATGCCCTTTTCAAGTGTCTCGGGGGTTTTTACGGTGCCTTCGGCCTTCCGTGCCTCTTCCGAGGTAAAGCCCACAAGGTGGTCCAGGTCCTTCAATTCTGCTCTTCTGACGCTCACGTGCTTCTCCGTCCTCCATGACCGCATCAGGCCTGGTCGTACAGACGCCCTCACATTACTTAAAGAAGTTTCCAGCCTTGAGGCTTTCATTCAGTGTTGTCTTCTCAAGGTCGTACAACTCCCTGAGGCATGTTTCAGCCATGCCTGCATCGCGATTTTTCAAGTGTCGCGCACCCTCCTGCATGTACGAGAAATTTTTTGAAAGGTTGTTTTTTCGATAGGGAAACGAGGGGTAGAGGAGGCGCTTCAGCGAGGGGAGGAGGCTGGATATGATCTGTTCCAGTAACGGGTCATGGCAGCTGGAGAGGCTTGTGACACAGAAGAGGATGATGGCATTGTAATAGGCTTCAGTATCACCCTCGTTGGATGCTTTTTCCGCTTCGGCGATTGCAGCATCCACCTGTGAAAAATCATCGTCAGTGGCGTTCCTCACGCTTTTTTTGATGACCAGGACAAGCATCTCGATGAGAATATCGTAGAGGGAGTCGGCGTAGGCTTCCGTGATTTCCGTGACATAGGCCCCTTTTCGGGGGACCAGTTCCACCAGCCTGTTTTTTTCGAGGACCCGGAGTGCCTCTCGGATGGGGCTGTGGCTCAGGCCCAGCTCCTCTGCGATCCTGGATTCGATGATTTTGTCACCCGGCTTGTACTCCATCTTGATGATTTTGTTGCCGATAAATTCTGTGACACGGTCGGAAAGGCTGCCATCCATCGTAAAACCCATATCTGTTTACCTTAAAGTTAGACACATAAAGTGGTTCCCTGCGGTGAATTTTTCGCAGATGAAGGAGAAAATCAAAAAAATATAAACCAGAACCTCTTTCTTTTCAATTGAAGAAGCGGATTGTGAGGGTGGATAACCCGAAGCACCTGTCATGACTGGATGCACGGTCTGTGGCTGGGCTTTCGTAGGGCAACCCGCCTATGCAGTTTGAAAAGTCAGGGTAAGGGGTTGTGATCAATTGATATTGACACGGACGCGCTACCTGTGTCTATATTATCGATAATCGATTATCGAAAAAATCGCCACCCGATCCTATCCATGGCACCCATGGTTGCAACCAGAAGGCCCAGGGGGCCCTTCTATATGCCAAGTTGTAGAAATATTGTCACTATTCAGCTTGCCTCCGACGGGGCGCTTTTTTAAATAAGCCCCGCAAAAACTTTCCGCTAGCATCCCCTTCTTTTGCTCAGCCCCTGAGGCTGGGCGAAAGAAGGGGATGCATTATCGCTAAATCAATCCCAAGGCCTGTTTGTCAAACTTTTCAAAGTTTGGCCCCGGCTGGGCCGCCGGAGGCAACAATGCGCTGAATAGTAACGACATATTCACCAAAAGTCCTTTTTTGTACGATACGCATATCTGTAAGGGGGGATTAACCATGTATCAAGCTCAGTATGATGCCATCGTCGTTGGCTCTGGCCCCGGGGGAGCTTCGGTTTCAAAGCAACTCACGGCAAATGGAAAGAAGGTCCTCATCCTTGAGTGGGGCGACAACGCTCCTGTAGCCGGTTCGGTGAGCCAGTTCGTAAAAAATGCCGGAATCCCTGGAAGAAGCCTGCTGTTCACCGACAAGCGACTCCTCGGCATGGTCCGGGGAATCTGTACCGGTGGCAGCTCGATCTTTTATTGCGCGACTGCATTTGACCCGCCTTTTTCCCTTATGCGTTCCTACGGCATCGATCTCGAAGATGAGGTCGCCGCCTTGAAAGCTGAGCTTCCCATTGCCCCTCTGGCTGACGATCTCATGGGCCCCGGAGCACGCAGGATGATGGAGAGCGCCCTTGACCTCGGTTATGACTGGAAACCCCTCAACAAGTTTATCTTTCAGGACAAGTGCCGGCCTGGTTGCGCAAAATGCACCTACGGTTGCCCTTATGGTGCCAAATGGACGGCACGTAACTATGTCGAGGAGGCCACCACGGGCGGAGCTGAGCTGGTCAACGGGGCAAAAGTCCAGCGCGTGATCATGGAAAACGGCAAGGCTGTGGGGGTGGAGTATCGGAAAAACCACCGGACACACCAAGCCTTCGCCGAGAACACCATCCTCTCTGCCGGGGGCATCGGTACCCCTGTGATTCTTCGCAAAAGCGGCATTGAAGACGCCGGCCATGACTTCTTTTTTGATCCGCTGATTATGGTTTTCGGAACCGTCGACGGGCTTCCGTCAGTGGGGGAACCCCAGATGGCGGCCGGGGCTCATATGGAAGAGGAGGGCTATCTCATGGTGGACCTCAGCTTTTCGGATCTGCTCTATGGTGCCCAGAGTACTTTAAGGCTCAGGCCTCACCGCGGTCTTTCCAGGTCAAAGACGCTGATGCTCATGGTGAAGGCCAAAGACAGCCTCGGTGGCAAGATCACCCCCGGTGGTGGCGTGCGAAAATCCCTGAGCCCGGATGACAACCAGAAGCTGAAGGCGGGCTATGAAAGGGGACGCCAGATCCTCAACAACGCCGGGGCCAGAGATATCTTCAGCGGCTGGAAACTTGCCGCCCACCCCGGCGGGACGGTGAAAATAAATCACCTCGTCGACTCCGATCTCAAAACCCAATGCGACAACCTCTATGTCTGCGACTGCTCCGTGATCCCCGAAGCCTGGGGCTTGCCCCCGACCCTGACCCTGTTGGCCCTGGGCCGAAGGCTGTCCGGACACCTTTCGGGTGGGGGAAGCGAGAAGGACAAAAAAATGCCTCCGGCGGCCAGGGGCTGAGCCCCTGGACCCCTGGTTCGCGAATGCTCCCGACCTTCGTGCCTCAGGCCGTTCACATTCGCTGACGGGCTGGGCCCGTGGACTGTGTAGACGTGCCATTCGTCTCGTCTTCCCCGATGGCCGGATAAGTGGGTCCCACGGTGGTTATTTGTTTCGGGGGTTGTCATTCACCGGAATAATTTCAGTGGTAACGCAGCCATGATATCGTCCTTAATTCTCTGATTTAAGTACAAAAGCGACAGCATGGGCTGAATAAATACGAATCCATTATCAAAACCTGTTTATCAACCTTTTCAAAAGGTTGGCCCCCGGCAGGGCCGCCGGAGGCTTGCTTTTAGATCAGGGAGGATCCCATGACCGACACACGGAAACGATTCAATCCGAAGCAATCATCCGGCAACGGCGGTGGAGCCCTCGCCGGGTTTGCCGCCGAGCTTCTCACCACACCGGAGTGCCGGGCGGCGGTGGGACAGGTTTTTTCGGAGGTGGTTGCGGGGTGGGCATCGGGCAGTCAGTTGAGAAAGACCGTGGCAAGGCCGGTGACATGGGCTGTGTCTCGCGGGACATCAAAAAATGGTGGGGCTCACGACTCCGAAGGCATCGCGAAGGTGTTCAGCAACCCAGATCATTGCCAGGCGCTGGTCAAGCAGCTGCCGGCCATGACTGGCGGTATTGTCTCCATGCTCCATGCGATGGTCCTTCACCTGGAAACCCTGCCTCCGGAAGGGAAGGCCGCTTTTGTTGACGAGATCGTCTCGCAGGCCAACTCCGGAAAAATGGGGGAGGTCTTTACATCCCTTGCACGGGCTGCCGGGGATCTTCAGAAAAGCGACCCCACCTTTTTTTCCAAAAGGGTGCTCTCGCTCCTGGCATCATTTCTGGAAACAGTCGACTTCGGGGAGTTAAGGGAGCTCCTCGATCACTCCCGGGAGGACCTTGCCGCTCTTGCCACAGGGGTCAATGAACTTGCCTTCGACAACCCGGCAAAGCTGGTCCTTTTTCTTTCTGCCATACCCGATGCCTCCAATTTTCTTCTGGTGTTCACCGAAGACCTCCTGAAGCGCTTTGCCGATCTTCCCCCGGATGTCCTCTCGGATATCCTCCTCATGTTTTTTAAGGAGATCGACGGGAAAACCTTGGGGCAGCTCGTGGACCGGGCGAACGAGATTATCAGGTTGGTTCACACCGGCAGCTCTTTGATCGGCGATGCGGGGACGCCGCAGTTTACGTCGGACCTGAGGGAAAAGCTCCGGGTTGCCGTTGCCGAGATCGACCCGGTTCTTTTTTTTAAGGCATCCAAATCCCTGATTGATGGGCGTGAGGCCGTCTTGAAGACGGCCAGTGATGTGGCCGGGGAGAATCCTGAGTTGCTTTTGCTCCACCTGAGGCACCTGTCGGCCCGGAAAAACTCCAACATTCGGCTCATGAAGCACCGGCTTGAGATGCTTGAGTCCCTTCCTGAAGAGGATGTGGCTTATGCCCTGGCGGAGGGCTTGACCGGCTGGAATGGGTACGACCTCGCTGAAACACTGAATCTTGCGGCCTATACGGCCAATACACTCAAGGCGAAGAATCCCGATGTCGTGGAACAGATGATGAGTGACTTTTTCGGAGCCCTGGACCTTCAGGAAGTGGAGGAGACCGTGACATGGCTGGCGAAGGACGTGGGTAAGGCGGCAAGGCCCCTTATCAGGGTTGCCGCCCCGATCCTGATTAACGAGGTCCTTGGCTGCCTGACACCGGAGGATGACGGCAACGACGAGCCCATCGCCGAGGCCCTCACTATGCTTTGCCGAACGATAACGGGAAAGGAGGCGCGGTGATGGACAAGACCTTGCAGGAAGCTGCTACCAACATGGATGTCCCCAGTGTCCGCCAGTGGAAAGAGGATGGCGGGAAGGTCGTCGGTTATACATGTGCCTTTCTTCCTGTGGAGGTGTTTCATGCGGCGGGGATCCTGCCCATTCGGCTTCGGGGGATTCAGGCCGAGGCCATGGAGATTGCCGCCTCTTACTACGGGCCCTTTGTCTGCTCCTTTCCCAAGGCGATACTTCAGATTGCCGGAAGCGGGGCATACGACTTTCTTGACGGTGTGGTGATCTCCAACGGCTGCGACACCATGCGCCGTTTGGACGACTGCTGGCGAAAGATGGGAAAGGACATCGGCGGGTCGGCGCCGGATTGGTTTCACTACTTCGATGTCCCCCACAAGCCGGACGGCCATGCCTTTGACTGGTATGTCGACCAGGTGAATAAGTTGATAACGGCCATTGAGACCACATTTGGCGTGGTCATCACCGGAGAAAAGCTTGAAAACGCCATCCGGGAGCAGAACCGGATACGGAACCACCTATTCGAACTTGAATCCCTCAGGAGAAGCGAGGCCTCCAGGGTCTCCGGAGCCGATGCCTACGCGGCCATTGTCGCCGGAACCGTGATGCCAAGGGATCTGTATGGTCAGCTCCTTTCCGGTTTTGTTGACGACATCCGCGGGACAGAGGCGGCCGGTGAGAATGGAAGAAAAAGGCTTTTCCTGGGCGGAAGCGTTTGCGACGACCTTGAGCTGGTAAGGCTTATTGAGGACTCCGGTGCCGTTGTGGTGGGAGAGAACATCTGTTTCGGTGTGAAGGATGCCACAGACAGGGTGGCCGAAATCGGAGACCCGGTGGAGGCCCTGACAAGAAAATATCTCACCGGTGCCGCATGTCCCCGCATGATGGGCTGGTATAAGCAGCGTCGGGGCGAGATCACCCGGAGAGTCAGGGACTCAGGCGCCCATGGGGTGGTCCTGCAGAACATACGGTTCTGTGATCTCCACGGCTCAGAAAACGGCCTGCTTGAGGGCCACCTTGAAAAAGAGGGCATTCCATCCCTTAGAATCGAGCGGGAATACGGCCCCCTCACCGAAACCGGCCGGCTCAAGATGCGGATCGACGCCTTTCTCGAACAGTTGCAGGGGTAAATCCTTGCCTCCGGCGGGCAGGGGATAAATCCCCTGCACCCCAGGTTCGCGAATGCTCCGAGCCCTCGTTCCTCGGACTTGTCGCATTCGCTGACGGGCTTCGCCCGTGGTCAGAAGTTGAAGCTATTCAACCTTATTTCGTGTAGCCCGAAGGGCGCTTCGTGTTCTTCGTGGTTACTCAAGGGATGGTTTATGTTCTTGAATAGGCTTTCACCGGAATAACTCCAGCGGGCTTGCCGGTGCCACGCTTTTGAAAACTTGGACAGACACGACTTATCTGAAATTGTTCGGGAGCACCAGCGACGACTCTTGATCCGAGGAACGAGGGGCAAGAGTCGTCGCAACCCGCTTTCGAGGTGGCTCACCTCGCCGCCGGAGGCAGGCTTTTCCCTGCTACTTTAACCACAGAAGGCGCATCGTAAAAAGGGGGCGTCATGAGACCGGAATTGATGGAATACGACTTGGACTGGCTCTTTGCCGCCACGTTCAATGTTGCAAAGAAACTGGACAAAGCCACCCCGAAGGAGATTGCTGCGCTCATGAGGTACACGCCTTATGTCAGCGGTCTTCTGAAGCCGCTTCTGGAAACCGGAAAGCCGGCCATCACCTATCTTGATCTCTTTTCAGAGTATTACACCAACATCGTACAGGCCAGGGAGAACGGGAAGAAGGTTGTGATGACCACCTTTTGCTTTGATCCGGTGATCTTTTACGCGGTGGACAATCTCGTGCCCGTGACCCTTGAGATCGGCACCGCTTTGACCTCATTGCTCTGGAAGCGTGGGTCCCATGACTTTATGGATTTCTGCACGGAGATCGGGTTCTCCGAGACGGGGTGCTCGTCTCAGCGGGGGGCCATGGGAGGGTACCTCGCCGGGGCAGGAGCCCAGATTGATCTCATTGCGCTGAATATGGGAGGGGTGTGTGATACCAACGCCAATGCCTACAGTTTCGCTGCCCAGTATCTTGATGTGCCGTTCTACGGACTCGACTACCCCTCGGAGCTGACAACCCAAGAGGTCCGGGAGTATCATCACAAGGATTACCGGGCCCTGATCCGGTTTATTGAAGAGAACACGGGGTGCCGGTTCGATATCGACCGGCTCAGAGAGCTCCTTGAGGAAAAGAAGACGCAGGACGCCCTGATGGACGAGCTTGAGGAGATGCAGCGGCTTGTCCCCAACCCTGTTCCCGGCATTTACCACATCATGATTTATGCTGCGCGTTTCATCTATTCGGGACGGAAAAAGTTCACCAAGATGCTCAGGGAGATGGTGGAGATTGTGTCGAAGAATGCCGCCGAGAGTCGCTCGGGCCTTAAGAGCGGCAAGGAACGATCCAGGGCTTTTCTCTTTTATATTGATCATTATGCATTGAGCCTCGGCATGTTTGAGTGGTTTGAGGCCCATGGCATCTCGCATCTGGGGAACATCCTGTCACGTTCGTTTGCCGAGTCATCCACCTACGCCACCGGGGTTCCCGGAACCACTTATCGCATCGACACCACAGATTTGGATTCCATGATCGACAGCCTCGCCGATATCAACGCGCGGATGCCCATGACCCGGACCATCCGTGGACCCTACGATGCTCCTCACATGTGGCTGGATGATACCCTCTCCCTGGCCGGGATCTACAAGGCGGATGCCTGCATCTACAACGGCACCCCGGGATGCCGAAACACCTGGTCCAACGTCAAGCTTATGATGCGGGACCTTGAGGACCACGGGTATCCCACGCACCTTGCTTATTCCGATTCCTTTGATGCGCGGGTGGAGTCCTGGGAGACCACCGCCATGCGTCTTGATGAATTTTACTCGATAAGGGGGCTTCTATGACTCTGGTGGCCGGATGTGATGTGGGATCGCTTACGACAAAGGCGGTGATCATGAGAAAGGGGCGGGTGGCAGGCTCTCTGGTGATCCGGTCGGGGCCCCGGCCAGCCGAATCGGCGGCTGAGGCCATGGAGCGCCTCTGTGCTGAGATGAACCTCGCTCTGGGGGACATCCATTGCTGTGTGGGCACCGGCTATGGCCGGGAGAGCATCCCGTTTGTTAATCATGCGGTGTCCGAGATCTCATGCCACGGCAGGGGGGCTCGGTGGCTGGTTCCCTCGGCTCGGACGGTGATCGATATCGGCGGGCAGGACTGCAAGGTGATGCGGATCGACGGGGAGGGCAACATCGTTAAATTCGTGACCAACGACAAGTGCGCCTCGGGAACGGGCCGTTTCCTTGATGTCATGGCCAAGGTGATGAATATCGACGCGTCCCGGCTCGGCACCCTCGGCGCCATCTCCAACGCACCCGTGACCTTTCCGTCAACCTGCACCGTCTGGGCCCAGGCCGACGTGATCAAACACATCAACGCAAGGTGCCCGCCGGAAGATATCTGCGCAGGGATTAACACCGCCATGGCCAACCGGGTCTCCATGCTGGCCAATGCCCTGAAGGTGGAAAACGATATCTGCATGACAGGCGGTGTGGCAAAAAATGAGGGCGTGGTGAACGCTCTTTCCAGGATACTGGGCCGACGAATCAAACGGACACGACGGGCCGACCCCCAGCTCACCGGAGCCCTTGGCGCGGCTCTTTTTGCAGGCGACCGGTTGTAGTTAGAGAAAGACAAAAAAGTGCCTCCGGCGGCAAGGTGAGCCACCTTGAAAGCTGGTTACCGCTGCGCTTTGCCCCTCGTTCCTCGGGTCAAATCGCAGCGGTATTCAAAAAAGGCAGTAACTATTAAGGTATGCCTCCGGCGGGTCGCTTTTTGGAAAAAGTTCCGCAAAAACTTTCCGGTACACTCGTTAAGCCCAAACTTTATGGCAGGCCAACATCGGCGAAGCAATCGAAACATCGTTAAAGACCTGTTTGTCAAACTTTTCAAAAGTTTGGCCCCCGGCAGGGCCGCCGGAGGCTCCCTTGGACGTTTCCATGGAGGAAAAACATGATCACAGCAGGATGTGATGTCGGATCGCGCACCGCCAAGGCGGTGATCCTCGAAGACGACCGGATCGTGGCCAGTCAGGTTATCCCCGCACGGCTTGATCCCGTGGAGTCCGCCGAGGCGGTGATGAACCTTGCCCTCGATGCGGCGGGGCTTGCCCTGGGGGATGTCGGGAGCATCGTCGGAACGGGGTATGGGCAGTTGGAGATTCCCTTTGCCCATCGTCTTGAATCGGAGATCGTCTGTCATGCCAAGGGGGCGTGGTGGAACATTCCCTCCGCCCGGATGATTGTGGATATCGGCGGTCAGGATGCCAAGGCAATCCGGATCGATGAGAACGGGAAGGTCATCCGTTATTCGTACAATGACAAGTGCGCCTCGGGCACGGGGCGGTTCCTTGAGATCATGGCCGAGGCCCTGCGGGTGGACCTGGATGCCATGGGGGAGATGGGAATGGCGGGAGCAGAGGAGATCACCATCTCCAGCCAATGCGTCATCTTCGCCGAGACCGAGGTGGTTTCGCTGATCAACGAGAACAAGGAGGTGCCTGATATTCTCAACGCCCTGCATCGCGCCTTGGGGAACCGCATCGCGTCCCAGGCCCGCAGCCTTGTGATCGAGGAGGAGGTGGTTATGACCGGGGGCGTCGCCAAAAACGCGGGGGTGTTTCAGGCTCTCGCCACGGGAATGAAGGTTCCGATAAGGGCCTTGGAGGGGATTGACCCGCAGATCAACGGGGCCTTAGGGGCAGCGCTCATCGCCGCTGAATAGAATGGGAGGGCAGGGGACCATGGGGATGTTCGACGGCATTATTCGTGACGTGAAAGCCTATGTGGGACACAGGGCCGGTCGGTCCCTTTCCGCACCATGCGGCATTCCGTGGCCCGGGGCAGGGCGGAACAATCTCGTTCTTCTTGCGGACCTGGCCCTGGAGTTGGGGAACCCTGCCGATGAATCCGTCTCCTTTCTGGTCACGACGGAAGAGCAGTCCCTGGTGGAGGATGGCCGCATCACCCTTGTCGGCCCGGATATTGGAGAGGCTTCTGGCACCCGGCTCCCTTTCGGCAAGGTCGTCATTGTCCGTGTCGATGAAGCGGAGGAGGGCCTCACTGTGAAGCGACACCGGGAGATGTTTCTCCTGAAGTTTAACCTTTCTCTGAAAGGCTACATGGTCAAGGCCGCATCGCGGTACATGGCGGAATGGAGCCGGGTCAGCCAAGAGGCTGTGGACACCGGGTTTTCTTTCTCTGTATTGGGGCACGCCCTGGTGGAGGGGTACAGGAGGCTGGACTATGTGAAGGCCGTGGAGGTGATCTTCGTGACATCCTCGGGTGCTGACGTGAATGGACTCTACGATATGGGCCACAGTGCTTTGCGGCGGGTGGACGCCATGAACAAACGAACCAGCGAAGTGAATCACGATTGCTCAAGCTGCGGGTATAAGGATGTGTGCGAGGAGGCGGACGAGCTCCGGGAAGCGCGAGCCGCAAGGGGCTGAGTCAGTAGGTAATACCTGTTTATCAAACTTTTCAAAAGTTTGGCCCCCGGCAGGGCCGCCGGAGGCATCGCTTTTAGCGGTGATAACCGATCATACCGGGAGAGGAGGTTTGGGGGTCTATATTTCGGTTAATAAGAACGGTGACGGTAGATCGACCCATGATGGGCACGCTTCGCGCTTTGCCCATCTAACGAAACCGTCATAATTTCGGTGATGTTGGTGAAATTGATGCCAGCAATAGACAAGGGTTGATCAGCATAGGCCCCATAACAGCCGGGACCCAATGGCAACAAGCTTTCAAGGTGGCTCACCTTGCCGCCGGAGGCATCGTTTTTAGTCTGTTTTTTACAGGGCCTTCACAGATTATCATCAGAAAGGTACATGATGAAGAGATCACCGATTATCATCGCCGTATGCGGCAAGGGGGGCGTGGGGAAAACCTGTATCAGCGCCCTGATCACAAGGCAGCTCTGCCGGGATGGGGGCAAGCGCGTCCTCGCCATCGATGCCGATCCTGCGGTGGGGCTATCGCTCCCCCTTGGAATCACGGTGACCCGGACGGTGGACGATATCCGGAGGGATCTCATTGAGCGCCTTTCGGACGGTGGGACAGACGGGAAGGAGGCCCTGGTCAGGTCCCTTGATTACGACGTCTTTGGCGCCCTTGTAGAACGTGAGAACCTTGCATTTCTTGCCATTGGCCGTCCCGAAGGGGATGGCTGCTACTGCCGGATCAATGCCCTTCTGCGGGATATCATCCGGGAGATAGCCGCAAACTTCGATTATGTGATCATCGATGCCGAGGCAGGGGTGGAGCAGGTCAGCCGCCGTGTCATGGAGATGGTCACCCACCTTGTGCTTGTGAGCGATTCATCCCTTAAAGGGCGAAGGGTCGCCGAAACCATCTATGATGAAGCGGTAGGGAAGCGATCCATCGGGAAGGCAGCTCTCCTTCTCAACAGGATGCAGGATCGCGATGAGGCAGAGGTGCTCCGTTCCCATGTCGTGCTGCCGGTGGGGGGAACGATTCTGGAAAATGATCTGATCCGGTCCTTTGATCGGGAGGGCAGGTGCTTTTTTGACCTTCCTTATTGTGAGGCGTTGTCGGATCTTGATGACACCCTGAACGGTTTTCTTGGGTGATGAGGCTCTACACATATTGGTGAGCTGCCTGAATGAACAAAAAAGCCGCTGGATAATCCAGTGGCTTTTGGCTTTTCATGGCGGGGCCTCAAATCTACCTGATTTCTTATAAAAATAAAGGCCCTTGATGGTTCGGGCGTGGTGCATAAATGCATCCTGCGGCGGTGATGGCATGCCCATGCATCATATGCCCCTGGTCACTTCACAGAAGCCCTCCTTTTGATAATCGGAGAAGATCGGGCAATTCGTGACCCGTCGAGGCCCCGGAGCCCGTAGGGTGCGCTCCGCGTACCAAATCATCAGTCTTGATTTTTCAGATTTAACAGTAAGACAAAGACTTCCGGGGAGCCACTCAACGCCCACCTAAAAGGTGTACCCAATGGAAAAATGGAAACTCCCGGTTCCCTCCTCTGGTTTCCGGTCCAGCTTCCAGCCGTAGAGAAAGCCGACGGGTCCGATGGGGGTGACGTAGCGGAGGCCAATGCCGGCAGAGGACCGGAACTCCTCCGAGACAGTGGGGTCGGTGAGATCCCGGAGAGAGCCGATGTCATAAAAGGTGGTGAACTCCACATTGAGGCCTAAATCAAAGCGGGCTTCAACGCTACCGAGGATGGCGGTGCGCCCGCCCACGGGGTTTCCTTCGGAGTCAAAGGCAAGCATGTTCTCGGAAAAGCCACGGACATCGGAGACACCCCCCAGGAAGAGGAGCTGGTCTTCGGCGATGTTGTGGTTGCTTCCGTATGGGTTGATGAAGTGGTAACGGCCCCGAAGGGCAAAGGTCAGTCGGTCAACCGGGGTGTAGTAGTAGCGTAACTCGTAGCGATGCTTGAGGAAGTTATCTAACGTGTTTTCGATGCCTTTGGAGAGGTCAAGGGCGGCAAAGGCCGTCAGGCCCTGTTTGGGTTGAATGAAGGACTCTGTGGTGTTGTAGGCTATAGATGGGGTGGTCACCACGAGACTTCGCGGTTCGTATTGGTCCAAATCCTCCGGGGCAATGGGCTCTGAGCCCACATGATATTGATCCCTGTATTCGTATCGGTTGGTGAGGGTGGCGTTGAACCGTTCAAGGAAGCGGCGGTTGAAAGCAAGGGATGTACCGAAGGTGCGTGTGCCGAACTCCTGGTTGAACTCTTGGATATCCTCCGCAAACATGCTGAAGGTGGATGAAATCCGTGTTCCCAAAAAACGTGGCTCGGTGATGCCCAACTCATGGCGGTAGCCGATATCACTCGTTTCTGAAGAGATCCAGCCAGACTTGTTCAGGCCGAAGAGGTTCTGATCTCCCAGTCGGGCGTGGACGTATTTTTCCCGTCGGGTGTCGTACCCGGCACCGAACTCAAAAAAATACGGCTTCTTCTCTTCCACCTCTACCAGAAGGTTGACTTGATCCGTTTTTTCTTTGAGACCGAGGACACTGAACGTGGCGGAATTCAGGGCGTTGATATTGCGGATGTTGCGCTGTGTCTCAAGGGTTTCAGTCAGAGAGAAGGGGGCGTCTTTCGTGAGTTCCACCTCCCGTTGAAGGATTCGTTCCCGGGTTCTGAAATTTCCTGTATAAAAGATGCGTCCTGTTTTTACATGGGGGCCCTTCTCCACCTCGAAGGTGACCGAGGCCTGGTCAAAGCCATCCCTTCCCTTATCGATGGTGACCTTTCCCTTAATCGTCACATGGGGGAACCCTTTTTCTGAGATCAGTTCAGACAGTGTGTTCTCATCGCTTTCTACCATGTACTCACGAAAGGGCTCTCCTTGCTGCAATGCGATGGCGGCCCGCGCTTTGGCATCGGTAAGGCCGCTGAGGCCGTTGAACACAATGGAGGTCACCTTTGTCTGAACCCCTTCATCCACAACCAGTGTCACATCGGTGAGCTTTTGGTTCTCCTCCTCTCCATCCCTCCACGTTACCTTTTCCTGGACATCGATACTCAGGTAGCCGCTTCGAAGGTAAAGGGAGTGGATGGCGCTGACATCCTCAGCCAGGGTGTCGGGTACGAACTCCCCAGCGTGAAGGATCCGGGGCGTTCGGGTGAGCATTTGCTTTTCAATTCTTTCATCATCAAACACCGTGTTGCCTTCGATGGCAATGGTGTCCACAAGGTACCGGGGACCCTCTTCTATGGTGAACAGGATGGTGCGCATCTGTCGGGTTTCATCGTCGGCATCTGTCTCAGACATGCGCACGCGGGCATCTAAGTATCCGGCCTGTTTGTAACGGTTTCGGATATTGCGAACCCCTCTTTTCAGGCCCAGGTCATTCTGGTTGTTTCCACTTGACAGGGCCAGTTCCTTTTTAAGGGTGTAGTCCCAGAACTCCTCATTGCCCTCAAAATGGATCTTGTACTTCTTTCCTTCTGTTATCAGGAAGTGAATCACCATGTCGTTGGTGCCGGAGAGTCTATTGATCGAGGGACTTACTTCAACATCCGCATAGCCTTCATTCCTGTAGAAATCCGTGAGGTTTTTTACGTCGTCCTGGAGTTTTTTTTCTATGAATCGAGGGATCTCGCCCCAAAAAAGGGAGGCTTTCCAAGAGTCGATTCTCAGCTTGAGGCGCGTGCCGGAAAATGCTTTGTTGCCGTGGATTTCCACGTGCTGGATTCGAAGGAAGTCACCCTTGTCGATGGTGACGATGATGATAAAGTGGCCATCATCCGGGTCTTCTTCCGATGTAATCTTCACCTTAGGGGTCGTGTACCCCTCGCGGATGAACGCCTTTTCAATCAGGGTTTCCTGCTCTTTGAGTTTGCCGGGGACAAAGGCATCCCCGGTAAAGATAGTCATGGCATTGAGCACCTCCCGCTGGAGCAGGGGGAAAGCCCCGTGGATTTTGATGTCTTTGATGCGCCGGAAGGGGGTCAGGCGAAATGTCAGGATGATCTCCCCTTTGCTCCAGTCGGGGTCGGGAACATCGATGGCTTGAAAGAGGCCGGAGCTTTTGAGCAGTCCCAGGGTTTGTTGAAAGCCATCATCGGAGAAAGGCTCTCCTTTTCGAAGCAGGACAAGCCCCTCGGCAAAGGCCCTCAGTCGGTCCGTGGGGCCATATGTCCCCAATATTTCGATCGAAATATCAGAGACAACAGGCGAAGCTTCGGTGTTGATGCTGACAGCACGGGCAGAGTCGGGGCCAAGGCCCCCCATGAATGCCATTGCAAAAAACACCACCTGTACCAGGCGCAACAGCTTGCATTTTATGAGTGATGAGTGGGTCAACTATTACCGTCCAAAGGGTGTTGCAGTGCAACGAACCTAACCCGGCTCGCCCGGAGGGTGAGAAAATCAAACAGAAAACCGTGAATTGTAGCCAGTTTCTTTGGTCTGATGGTTTTCTTATGGATTGTCCGGGCCAAAGTCCGCATTCGTATGTTGTAAGGAAGGGCTCCCTGCCCCATGGAGATGTGGGCTGATGGTGCTCTTCGTGATCTGTCAATTGCCAGTATTCATGGTGCGTGGTGTCATCTCGCTTGCCTGGGGCCCGGGCCTTTGGCTCGTGTAATAAATCAATACCGGGGCTCCAGCTTATTCGGCAGCCGGGGAAGACGAATTCGATTGGCGGCGCTTGAGCCTGGGTTCCATGGTCTCAGCCCTTGCCGATTATCTCATCTCCAGCCTGAACATCAACTCCCCTCCAAAATCTCCATCGGTGTCCCGGAAGGCATTCATCAGGACGTTTTCATAAAACTTGTATTCGGTGATGGCGCTTTGCACTGTCTCGCCGTTTTTTGTCCCCACGCCGTATTTAAGGGTCATTCGTTTGGAGAGCTCTTTGCCGACGGTGATATTGACATCATCGGCGTCTTCCTGGTCGGTTCGCTCGGTGTACTTCATTTCAATGGTATCGAGCCCTGTGGCCCCTTTGATGCTGCCCTCAAGACTTTTGGAAACCATATCCGCAAGCACTTGTTTTGTAGAGGTGTTGGATCCACCCTCGCCATTGATCATCTCACCGCGCGTTTTGTTGAACACAAGAAGTGAGATAATATCCGTGTCGCTCTCCTGCGGGGTTGAGCTCATTTCAAACTTAAGGTTTTCCGGGACACCGGACACCTTCAGGTTGATGGTCCATCGTCTGATCACGACTTCGCTGTCAAGGTCAATGGTTGCTTCGACCTTGTAGGGGTTGAGGAAATCAACCACCCCTTTTTTTATTTTAAACTCCTTGCCCAGGTAGCTCACAAGCCCAGACTCCACCTCGGCCCGACCAGTGACAAGCGGGTTGTCCAGTTGGCCGTAGATCTTAAAGGTTGGCTTCAGGGCCATGAGGGCCATGTTGTTTTCCACGATAAAGGGGGTTCGGTGCTGAATTGTGATGTTGATGGCTGTGTTTTTCAGCAAGGGGGGGGACTCCGCTTTGGTGGCAGGGGCCGCTTCCCGCCGTCGCTGCCCGATCCCTTCGATGAGGCCCAGCCTCACATCTTTGTAATACCGACCCTCGAGAATGGTGATATTGCCCGATAGCCTAGCCTTTTCAGGGGAACCTGCAAAGGTCAGATCTCCATTTACAAGGGTTTCCAGCATGTTTGGAAGTTCAAGCGGGAGGGCTTGGGCCTGGAGCCGGGCATTTACGGAAACCGGCGATAAGTCCTTCAGGGCAAGTGTTCCGGAGAGATCAAGGCGCCCTTTGTCCAGATTTCCGGTAAGACTCTCGATGGTCAACGCTTCGGGTGTTATTTTAATGCGACCGTTGACACTGTGGAGTTTCTGCTCCAGCACCGGCACGGTAAGACCGAGCTCAACCAGCGAAATATCGGCATGGAAATCAGGCTTGTCGAGAGTTCCCTTCAGGTGGGCGGTGAGTGTCATGTCCCCCGTGACCCCACTTATATCATCGGTTAACAGGTAGATCACTTCAAGAGGCAGGGCGCCGTCTCCGGTAAAATCCATGGCTCCGCCAAGGACTCCCTCTCCTCTGATATTTAAATGTCCCTGATCAAACAGTGAGAGGTGGATGCCTGGAATCAGAATGGTTCCGTTGTCAAAGGAGGCGTGGAACTCCCCTGCGCTCACAAGACTCATCTCATCTTGAGAGACAGCGAGTTGAGAGATTTCGGCGATGGCACGGATTTTTTCCGGTGAGGCAGCGTTTCCTTCTGCCTCGATATGTCCGGTGATGACCCCCGAAAGGTCGTTTCGATTGGCCATGTTGAAAAATGGGTCCAGCCGGGTCTGGTTTAACTGGGCCTTTGCAAAAAAATTCTGGGACGACAGGTTGAACCACCCCTCCAGCTTGACAACAAGGTCGCCGGTGAGTCGCACGACATCGTCCTGAAGCTTCAGGGTAAGCGTGCTGTCCGGTAAGGGTTCGTCATTGAGTTGGAGCTGGGTGATCAACACTTCGCCATCAAGTTTTGGGGCATCGAGGTTGCCTTGACCGGCCACATGAAGGGCCACGACTCCCTCCACGGCATTCTTTGTCCCTATGGTATCGATGTGCGCCATGGAGATACCCGGGGAAACCACCCGAAGGGCATACGCCTGATCCGTCAAGGTGAGCCACCCTTCAGCCACCACCTCCTCGCCCGGGGCCAGGGACACCTTGATGGCGTCTGCGGTGATGCGGTTTTTGTCCATGTGGGCGGCCACGTCTATTTCATGGATTTTCTGCACCCCGAGGTCGATGTTCTGCCCCGTAAGGGTGAGGGTTGCCTTAGGCGCTGAGGCATCGCCCTGCACGTGTGCGTTTAAACGCAGTTTACCGCTGAGTCCCTCCATGAAGTCTTCGAGGAACAGCCCCTCCCCCCCTATATTGATATCAAGGGCCGGGTTTTCCACGGGAGATCCGGTTTCGGCATCCAGCAACCGGGTCGTTCCGGTTAGGGTCAGGTCCGATTTTCCGTTTTGAGCCTTCACCTCATCGATGACCAGCAGCCCCTGGTCAAGCCTTAACCGTGCATTGATGTTTCCCACGCGATGCTCGCCAACGGCCAGGCCCTGGGCCTGCAGGGTGAGGGTTGCCGCAGGGGAGAGAAGGGGGCCCTTGATGGTGAGGAGCCCATCGGCGTGCCCGGAGACCCCTTGGGCCACAAGGAAGTCGGAGGCGTTGATGTTTTGGATCCTTACGGCAAGGTCTGCTGGAACGCCTGAAGAGATGCCGTTTTCAAACACCTGGATGGTGCCTTGGGCCTGAATCAGGGAATCAACGTGTTGAAGTTCCATCTGTGCGATGGTCACCTGGCCGGAGTGATCGAGGGCGGCGTCCACCTTAAGGGTACCCATGGGAATACCTGCGGCAGCCAGGTTCTCCCCGGAGAGCCGTACGTTTACCTCCGGGTGTGTTACAGAGCCGCTGACCACGACGTCAAGGGAGGCGTTCCCGGACAGAGTCTCTGAAACGGGTGAGACCATGAGCTTGGTGAGGTCCGGAACCGAAAGGGACAGCACGGCACCAACCGTATCCGATGAGAGATCGTAATTTCCGTTGGCCTCCATTCGGGTCTCTCCGGAGCTGAGCTCCAGCTGTTGGATCTCGACCTGGTGGTTTTCGAGTTCAGCCTGGGCGTTGAGGTTCAGGTCAAAGGGCGTAAGGAGTCCCTCCATGGCAATGTCCTGGCCTTTGAGCTCCAACGAGGCCTTTGCGGTTAACGTCTCCGGTGAGACTCCCACGCCTTCCAGGGTAAGGTTGGAGGTGGCCGCCCCCGTTATGTTTACGTCTGGGCCAAGGAGCGCCTCAAGCTGGGTGCCGGACTGCGTCAGCTTGAGTCGGTAGGCGATGGCTTCAAGGTTTCGGGTGGCGGCTGTAAAGCCATCTTTAAAGGCTTTTTGGAGATCAATGTCCCCTGAGGCCTGCACCTGGCCGAGGGACGTGTCAACCTCAAGCTGGCTTACCGTGAGTTGTTTTTCATTTAAACGGCATGCCAAAGACATTCCATCCACCCGGCTGCCGGCGATGACTCCTCCCCCATAGGTGAGGGCAAGGGTTGCCTTGGGATTGTCGATGACGCCATTGATGGTTCCATGAAGGTCCACCGGGCCTGTCAGCTCCGTGGGGATGTGAAACGTGCGCTGGGTCTCTGAAAGGTCCCCTGAAAGCTTGAGATCGAGATCGAAAAACGGGGCAGAGAAGATGGCATCGACATCTCCTGAGGCGTTGAGCTCGGCCAACTCCGAGTCCAGTGTAACGGCTGCACCTATTAAGCCCTTCTGGGTAAGGGTGCCTTCGAACCGAAAGGCGCGAATGGATGTCTGGATGTCCGCCATGTCCATTGCCCCTTTGCCTGTAGCAAGGGAAAACCGTGCCGCTTGATCGTTGAAGTCCCCATCGGTAAGGGTGAATTGTATATCATGGATGGCGATGTGTTTCGGTGGCCCCGAGAGAGTGTGTAACTCATAGTTGAATAAACCGTTGGTAAGGGTCAGGTCGTCAATGAGGATATTGAAGGAAAACTCACCGGACTCGGTGTCGGGGGAAGAGTCCGGGGCATTGGGATCGACAAAGGCCTTGACGATGTTCAGGTCGCCGTTGGGCTCCGTTGCCAGCCAAACCCGTGGGGTGTCGAGGATCACGGTCTCTGCCGTGATCTGTTTTTTGAAAAGGGCTGCCCAGCTGATGTTGATGAGCAGGCGGTCCAGGGTGATGAGTTCTTCACCGGATGGGTCTGTCAGGCGGGGGTTTGTGAAATCAACCCTGCCGGCATAGAGAGACAGGTTGAGATCCTCCCAGGAGAGAGTGCCGGGGATGGCCCCATTGATCTGGGCTTTTATCATGCGCTGGCCGTTCTCCGAGGAGAGCCAGAAGCTCGTACCGGCCAGCACCAGCAAAACCAGGCTGACGATTACCCCGATTCCAATGGACATAACCTTGAATTTTGTCTGCCTCTGTATGTTCCGCACAAACACCATCTTATATGTGTATGGTATTGCAGACGCCCGGCATGGGCGAGATATGAAGGAACCCGGTAATATGCCGGGGTGTCCTTGTGTGTGAGAATACCAATGTTGTCTTACTGAAAGGCTTAGCATAAGTGATGATCGGCGACAAGGGCAAGGCTTCAGGGGAGAACCGGGAACTCTGGTGGCGGCGGGCTTTAATACGCCCCCAAGGCTTTTGGCGGTGGACTGGTGTTTGCGAAAATACTTCAAATTACACCTGCCAGGAGTTAACATACCGGTCTGTCACCAGGGGCGGTCTGTTTGGGTACAAACGTGGGGGGGGGGATCAGCAATGAGTGAGGGTAAAATGAGCAAAGAAACCGAAGCTGTCGCCAATGAAAACCTGAAACAGCGTCAGGATGTGGAAGAGCGGGCCACGCTGTTTCGCCGCATCTTTGAGAAGTCCACGGCACCCTCCCTTATCATTGAAGAGGATCAAACGATCTCCATGATCAACGAGAAGATCGAAGAACTCGTTGGGTATTCCAAGGAGGAGATCGAAGGAAAAATGACGTGGCCCCGCTTTGTGGTTCCAGAGGACCTGGAGCGGATGTCCTCGTTTCACCGGAAAAGGCGAGATGACCCCTCGCTGGCTCCGGAGGAGTACGAGTGTCGTCTGATGAACCGGGATGGTGACATCTATGATATTTTGATGAAGCTCAATATGGTTCATGGCACCACCAGCGTGGCGACCCTGGTGAATGTTACATCGCGCAAGGAGGCGGAAAAAAGCCTGAAGCTCAGGGAAGACGAGCTCAGGGGGATCGTGGAAAATTTTCCGGGCCATCTCTACACCTGTTACCGGGACTACACCCTTGAATTCATGAATGGCCATTTAACTGATCACGTCGGCCGAGATGCCGTGGGTGAACCCTGTTACTCTGCGATCTATCACAGAGACACTCCCTGCACATGGTGCGGAGCCGCAGAGGTGTTTAAAGGGGAAACCGCGCACCATGAATTTTTGAACCCGCTGGACAACAGGTGGTATGCTGCGGTGTCCACGCCCATTTACGCAATGGACGGCAGCGTTCGAAAACAGCAGACCATGATTACGGATGTCACCGACCAGAAACTCGAAGAGAAGCGCCTTCGAGACAGCGCCAACAGTTTGCGCAAAGAGAACCGACGCCTGAAATCCACCATGAATGAGCGGTACCGGTTTGGCGACCTCATCGGGAAAAGTCCTGAAATGCAATCTGTGTACGAGGTGATTTTAAATGCCTCAGCCTCCGATGCGAACATCATCATTTACGGAGAGTCAGGCACGGGCAAGGAGTTGGTGGCGCGTGAGATTCACAGAATGAGTGACCGCAGCGCACATGGCTTTATTCCGGTGAATTGCGGGGCCATCCCCGAGCAGCTTCTGGAAAGTGAGTTTTTTGGTTACAAAAAAGGAGCCTTTACCGGGGCCGTGGAGGACAAAAAAGGGTACCTGGACCTGGCCGACGGAGGCACCCTGTTTCTGGATGAGCTGGGGGAGATTGCCCTGGGGATGCAGGTGAAACTTTTGCGAGCCATCGAAGGCAACGGGTACATGCCCTTGGGGGGAAAGGAGACCCGAAAGCCCGACTTAAGAATCATCGCCGCCACGAACCGGGACCTGACCAATCTGATCACCCAGGGGCTCATGCGTGAGGATTTTTTCTACCGAATCCATATTATCCCCATTCAACTGCCCCCCCTTAGAAAACGCACCTCGGACATCCCCCTTCTTATCGAGCACTTCTTGAAACAATACGCCGGCAAGGCGGATTTGCCCCCCATCACCCCGTCCATTTTGGATGCGTTTCAACAGTACCACTGGCCCGGAAACATCCGGGAGCTTCAAAATGTGCTGCACCGTTATGTCACCATGAAAAAACTCAACTCACTGGATGAGTTCGCCATCCCCCGAGCCTTGCCGGATGTCAAAGAGCGCTACCCGAACATGTCGGGGGCTGGGCACGAGTTGAAAACCGTCGTTGCTGAAATCGAGCGGGAACACATCACCCGGACCCTGGAAGATATGAAATGGCACCGGGGAAAAACCGCAGATCGACTGGGGATTAACCGACGGACACTGGAGCGGAAGATGACTCGGTATGAACTCGGGTGATGCGAACAAGGTGTCGTGGTATGCGACACTTTTGACGCATGTTGAAATGGCGCGGTAAATCAGTGGGATATCGTTCATCTGGATAAGAATGCGGCAATGTTGCCGCATTTTTCGTTTTCAGGCCGTGCAGTGGTTGCATGCCTTTGTTTCGCTAGGTAATCCCGTAAATACAGGCTGTTCAGGAATGAATGGCCCTTGTGGCACACCCCTTGCTCACTAAGTTATTGGAAAGTGAACCTTTAATGGGAACAGGAGGTGCGTGTGTACAGAGCAGACTATACAAAAAAGTTGGTGGATGCGGACACGGCGGTGAAACAGGTTAAATCCGGCGACTGGGTGGATTATGGCAATTTTCTGTGCGGACCTGTGGTGCTGGATGCCGCATTGGCAGAAAGGGCAGGGGAGCTTTCGGACGTTAAAGTGCGTGGCGTGGGTTACCCGGGCCTTCCCAAGGTGGCCATGGCTAACCCCGGGGGCGGGAGTTTTTATTACAACAGCTTTCATTTCACCGGCGGCGAACGGTATCTCCACGACCAGGGTGCCTGCAGTTACATTCCGGTGCTTTATCACGAGGGCAATCGGATTTACGATGACGGCGATATGACAACCGATGTCTTTATGGTTCAGGTCGCCCCCATGGATGACGCCGGCTATTTCAATTTCGGCATTGCCAACTCTTGCCAGCACAGCCAGGTGCGAAAGGCAAAGACCGTCATTGTGGAGGTCAATGACAAGATGCCACGCTGTCAGGGTGGCTTTGATGAGGCGGTTCATATCTCTGAGGTGGACTTTATCGTTGAGGGCCCAAGCCCTGAGCTGATTTCCCTGCCGGAAGCACAAGCAAGCGATATCGACCGTGCCATTGCCAGCCATGTGGTGGCCGAGATTGAAGACGGATCCTGTCTCCAGCTCGGTATCGGGAGCCTCCCCAACGTGATCGGGAAGATGATCGCCGAATCGGACCTGAAAGACCTCGGGGTCCACACGGAGATGCTCGTTGACGCCTACGTGGACATGTACAACGCAGGCCGGATTACAAACCGGAGCAAAGCCAACAACCCCGGCAAAATGGTTTACACCTTTGCCCTGGGCAGCAAGAAACTCTACGATTTCATCGACGGTAATCCGGGGTGCGCCAGCTACCCGGTGGGCTATGTGAACGATCTGCATCGCATCGCATCAAACGACCGGGCCGTATCCATCAACAATGCCGTGGAGGTGGATCTCTACGGCCAGGTCTGCTCCGAATCCTCCGGTTTCCGGCAAATCTCGGGCACCGGCGGCCAGTTTGATTTTGCCTATGGGAGTTTCCACTCCAACGGCGGGAAATCCTTTATCTGCCTTGCCTCCACAAAAACCGGCAAGGACGGCCACGTCACCTCCAGAATCCGGCCCTTTGTCGATCATGGCACCATCGTCACCTTGCCCAGAACGGCTGTCCAGTACGTGGTCACAGAGTACGGCATCGCGAGCCTCAAGGGGAAAGCCACCTGGCAGCGGGCCGAAGCCCTGATTAATATAGCCCACCCCGATTTCAGGGAGAGCCTCATCGAAGAAGCGGAAAAAATGAATATCTGGAAACGGCCCCCTTCACAGGACGGAAGCAGGCCAAACAGGGATTTGCGGCTGGTGGGATAGCTACAGGCAGAAGAGAAGGGAGGGCCTCCGGCGGCGAGGTTGGCCACCTCGAAAGCGGGTTTGCGAATGCTCTCTCGCCTTCGTTCCTCAGGCTCATCACATTCGCTGACGGGCTGCGCCCGCGATGAACGGACAGGTTTTTTTCTTTCTTCGTGCAACCCGGTGGGCGCTTCGAGCGTTTCGTGGTTTATGCTGTGAACCCCACAGAAGGCATTTGACGATTGCTTGATGTTGGGATGGAAAAAGCTGGGGTGCAACATGTGCCATATAAAAAAGCCGTCTCGTGCCTGGGTAGCTATGAGACGGCTTTTTTACGTTCCAATCTACCCCGGATATTTCACGAGTTGAGTGCACCCATATTCAAGGCATCAGAGCTGCAGATATAGTGGTTTACCTCAAAGCTCTGATAACGCAGAAGATGGGTGCACTCGGCTCGCCCGAAGGGTGAGAAAAGCGAGCAGAAAACCGTGAATTACATGTTGTATTTTTGAAATATCTTAAGTTTTTACAGTAACTATCAGTTATAACATGCTATTGCTTTGATCTGATTGTTTTCTCATGAAATATCCGTGCTACAGCAGCTTTTCGGCCCCTGAGTAGACTTCCTCTACCTTGAGTGCCGTGGCCGCGTGGCCGGGATGTTTTTCAGGGTTCCAGGTTTTCATGTCATCAAAAACCGAGCCTTCGGTGTGGTATTCGATGGCCCCTTTTACCTGATAGGCCTTCCCCTCTTTGGTGATGAACAGGAGGGATCCACGGCTTCCGGACTGAATGTTGGCAAGGGTTTTGGAAAAGTAGTTGTTGGCCACCACCAGGGTCTCTTCATCGTATTTTGAGACGCAGGTGGCGTAGATGGCGTTGGGGATACCGGCTTCGTCAACGGTGGTTAAGATAACTGGGCCTTGGTGGTCATCCCATGCTTTGCTTACGTTTTCAGGTAATACAGTCATGTTGCTTATTCCTTTGTCCCCCGGTACGCCATATCAAATGAAGATTTTCACACATCGGGGTTATGATTGATGCCATTCCAATTGGCGGCGCACACGCGACAAGACACAACAATAGAGTGTGTGAGAAGAGTATGGCCGATAAGTGAGGCTGGATGGCTTCATGAATGGGTCGGTTTTGTCTTGTGACAAATATTTCTACCTGAACAAAACATAGTTTTAATATTAAGGCAACGTATGAGTGGAAGGAAGGGTGGTGGGGGCATGTTTTGATTTCGTTTGTGGGGAACGGGATGGGGATAAATTTGAGCAGGTAAGAATTCTCAAGGGAGCCGCACCGGAGTGCGGCGTTCCATGAAAACTGGCAAACCTTAGAGTGTGTCAGGAACCGATGGTGTGCTGGAGCACCGCCCCCACCGTGGGGTATTCCCGCAACGGCATTAGCGGGTATGGCTCCGTGTGTTCCTGCGATAAAGAAACGCTACGCCACAAACGCCCTTCCTGCCGAAACCAACACTGCAGGGAGTACCACCAAAGTCATACACCACAGGCGAAGCCCGCCAGCAAATGTGACCGACCCGAGAAGCGAGGGCCGGGAGCATTTGCGAACTTGGGGTCAAGGGGGGCGCCCCCTGGTCAATCGTCGAACAGGTCTTGCAGTGTGTCGTAGAGTTCGTCGGATTGTTTTGCGGGGGCTTCCGGGTGCGAGCAGGTATCCCGTTGCCATCTACCGACAGATGCGTCCAGGTCCACGGCATTCCACTTCTGGTGGCCGTTCGATCGAAGGTAACCAAGGTTGTCGCGGATGGCTTTGGCCATGGTTTTCAGGCTTCCGCACCGGTTCTGGTAATACGTGTTGTGGCGGCTGGAGAAGTCGAAGCTGACAAGAAGGGCCTTGACAGCAATGGTGG
Source organism: Desulfolunaceae bacterium (assembly GCA_942491485.1). Classification (GTDB taxonomy): domain Bacteria; phylum Desulfobacterota; class Desulfobacteria; order Desulfobacterales; family Desulfolunaceae; genus Desulfoluna. Next base: position 957,833 of record CALOAX010000004.1, read on the forward strand.
GCACGCGTTGGGGGAGCCATCGGTAATCAGACGGACCGATTTCCGAGGCCACGTAGTATTCCTGGAGCATCTCGGGGTCGTTCAGGGGCACAAAGTGGACATCCTGCATCAGCCTGCTGAACTTGGGGTTTTTCTGGAGCTGCTCTAATTTTCGAAACAGCTTCACCGGCTTGCCGGAGACGTAGATCATGGCGTCGATTTTGCCTTCAAGGACGGCGACCATGGCATCCAGGGGCTTCATGTCGGTGATTTTCTCTGCAGGTTTTACCTTCATTTTGTGGAGAAGGTTGGCCAGTGTCAGCCAGTTGCCACTGCCCTTGGTCCCTGTGGCGATTCTTTTCCCCTGAAGGTCCGAAAAACTGCGGATCTCCTTGCGGGCAAGGATGTGCACCTCCTCGTTGTAAAGGGGGTAAACCATCCGGAGGTTTTTGGCCACCTTCGGTTTGTTGATATAAAGGATTCCCAGCACATCGGATTGAACAATACCAAAGGCGGCATTTTCCTTGCTGTTCATGCGCTTGATGTTGTTCAGGGACCCTTCGGAGTCTTTGACTTTGATATTCAGGCCATACTTTGCGCAAACCCCGGCAATGTCTTTGCCAAACTGAATGTAGGTTCCCGTTTTCGACCCCGTGACCATTCCCACAGGCTTCGACGCCTGAGCTGAGGCGGTGATGAGGCAGGACAGGCCGATGGCAACGCTCATAAGCAGGTAGCTCTTCATCCGGTTTCTCCTTTTTAATCTATATCTCGCGATAAAATGTCATAAAGCTCATCGTGGAAATCATCCACACGGAAGACGCCGCTTTTAAGGGCAACGTTGCCGGCAGCATCGGTGATTTTCAGCGAATAGACCTGTTTGCCCGGCATGAAGTGAGAGGCGGGAAAGGATAGTTTGTTTGTCGCGTTCTTCCCGTTGACACGCCATGACTTTCTGATGCTGGAATTATTGATGGAAAAGAGAACGGTTTTGAGCTGGGTGTTATCCATGGCCAGGATGGTGAGGGTGATGATGTCACCCGACTGATATGTTGGCTTCAGGCCGGAAACGGATCCGCTGGGGAGTGTTTTGTCCACCTGGGAACGACCATAGGAGACCTGTGGCTCTTCATCGCCCTGGAGCAGGGCGCGCCTCAGCTCATCGGCCAGGTCTTCCCGGTCTTCGTTTTCCAGCTTTTTTATTTGATGCACCGTATGTTGGGTGGAAGGCTTGTTCCGGGTGATGAGCTCCCGGGTCCTTTCAATCATGGGGAAAGGGATCTTCACCAGGCGCCAGACCGAATAGTTGCCCTCGGGGGTCTGTTCCTCATAGGTCATTTGGGTCTCGACCAGAAGAAGGGTGGTGTCGTTGATCTGGGCATAGTTGGAGATTTCCCAGAGCGCTGCTTTAAAGGACTCTTTGCGGGCGTGTTCCAGGGAGCGGTTTCCCATGGAGAGCCCCACCCCAAACACCGTATCTTCCTCTCGGTAGCAGGTCTTCTGCGTCCAGAACGGCCTGTCTTCAGCCTTTGGCAGTTCTGCAGATGCGATGACGGGGTAAACCAGCAGGGCGATCAGGACCCATGTCGTTTTTTTACAAAAGAACGCCATATTCAAACTCCTGTAAGACGAGAAAACAGCCTCCGGCGGCAAGGTGGGGGCACCTTGAAACCCGGTGGTCAAAATCGGTGAAGCAGGCAATCAGCTTTGATGATCTGTTTGGCAATCTTTTTCTAAAGGTGGGCCCCCGGCAGGGCCGCCGGAGGCAATTGGCTTTCAAGGTGGCTCACCTTGCAGCCGGAGGCATCGCAATTTAATGGGTCAAAAATGGAATAGTATGTTGAGCCCCCAGATGAATTCATCCACATCGTACGCGTACCAGTCGGTGTCGCCTTTTTTGCCGTTTTCGTAATCAATTGCTGTGTAATCCCCGTACACTTCGGTGGACCAGCGGGGGTGGAACCGCCAGGTGACGCCACTGGAGAGAAAGTATGTCCCATCGGATCCGCCAAAGCCACCGTTCATTTTGTTTTTCCAGAGCCATTTTTCGGCAAAGGGGATGTCTGCCGACAAGCCGATGAGAACATCGGTCCAGCTTTCATCCACCCTGACTCTCTCGGTGGTGCCGTTTCGCCTGAGGTCCGTTGAGAGCTTGTGTCGATCGTAGCGCAGGCCCCCGTGAACGCCTAAGATAACCCAAGGGTGGCGGTAGACTTGACGCCCCACGGTGATTTCTCCGGAGGTGGCGTCAAAATCGAAGTTTGACCTCAGGGTTGCTCCATCGGATAAAAGCGTAAATCCGTTGTCCTGAAACTCTTGAAGACCTAAGTAAAAGTCCACCATCCAGGTGCCATCTGTCATGGCAACCTCCATGGAGATGGACGATTTCATGAAATCGTTATACTCACTGGGTGAGAGGTCTACCCCTGTATACACAGGGCCGAGAAAAAAGGTCCCCACACCCTGGTCCCCTTTCACCTGGGTGCTGGAGATTCCGGTGCCGATGGCTGCGCTCCAGTTAGCAGAGGCGGGGGTGCTGAACACGATGGCCAGGAATCCTGCAAAAACAGCCAGGAGATACCCTGTGAGCTTTTTGGTGGCGTTGCAGTTTTTCATGTGACGGTTTCCTGTGTTTTTGGTGTTGGGGCGATGATCACGTCTGGTTTATCAGTGGCAGGGCACCGGCGGTTTTAGGCCGGTACGGTGCACGATGTACGTATATCTGTCACTATTGGCGAATGCGGGGCAGGCCTTTGGCGGCACCTGTCTCATATCCGCCATGGGGATCGGGTGGGTAAACGTTGGATTTATACTAAGGTTTTTGTTCGTGATCAAGCATTAACAGTGGTTTAACATCGGTTCATTCACGTTGGACCATTGCAGGACAATAGGTGGTTTATCCACGTTACCGGGATTTGTGTGTGGGCATCTGCATCCGCTTTCAAGGTTGCACACCTTGTCGCCGGAGCTCTTGTTGTTTGCCTGAATAGGGATGAAGAGTCAGCCGTAAGCCGTGATGTGCCGTGTTCGTGGTTTGAAACAACTGCAATGGTTGTGTGCCGGGCACGGCACACGTCCTTAAAAGTGAGCCAAATGGTAGTATTATTGTGAGCATTTGGCAAGTCTTAGACCCAGCCAGGTGGAGGCGAAGGGTGTAGCGGTAGAACAACGAGGTATCGGTGACGGTGCTTCGGAAGGCAGTCGTCCTGCTGCGGCAGGATACCGCGAAGGTACGGGGTGACGTACAGAAACCGAGTTGAGGCGTGCATGAGTGGGACGAGCCTGCAACACAATGCGAAGTCCTCTATCCACTATAGGCTCTGCCCGTATACTCGGCGCCCACGTACCGAAAGGCGTGTGTTTACCCCGGGAGGCCTCCCATGTGCCCCGGAAAGTCGCGTGCGACGGAAATTGGCTGAGGGCGGGGCAACCCGCTCTGACCGCATGGGAGGAGTCAGCCGAGGGCATAGTAGTCAGAGGAAACGAGCCGGGCCTCCCTTAAAGGGGAGAAGTATACCCGGAGGACTCACCCTGGTGAAGGCCTGAACGGTGCCCGACCCGAATGGGGCGGGTAAATGAAAATGACAAGTAGGAGGTGTGTACTTATGAGCATTATGCCCCAGCAGGTGGAAATGTTCATAGCGTCGCAGATAGCCGAACGTCTGGGAGGCAACCCCCGGCTCATGGAGATGATCCTTGAGCGGAGGAATATGTTCAGCGCCCTGAAGCGGGTCCGAAGCAACAAAGGAGCCCCCGGGGTTGACGGGATGACCGTGAACCAACTGGGTGGATACCTGAGGCGGCATTGGCCCACGATCAGGGAGGAGCTTTTAAGCGGGACCTACAACCCCTTCCCCGTCCGGCGCAAGGAGATACCCAAGCCGGATGGCGGGGTGCGGTTGCTTGGGATCCCGACGGTCCTTGACCGGCTCATCCAGCAGGCCATCAGTCAGATTTTGGCACAGGTGTGGGACCCGACCTTTTCTGAGTTCAGCTATGGATTCAGGCCGGGACGGTGCCAGCGTGACGCCATTTATCAGGCGAAGGGCTATCTGCTTGAGGGGTACACTCACGTCGTTGATATGGACCTGTCGAAGTTCTTCGACAGGGTCAACCACGATCGCCTGATGAGCAGGTTGGCGGCACGGGTTCAGGACAAGCGCGTCCTGAAGCTGATCCGTAAATACCTGACCGCCGGGACGATGATCGGCGGGCTTGTCTCGCCGTCCGTGGAAGGTACGCCCCAGGGCGGTCCTCTCTCGCCGCTGCTCTCCAATATCGTCCTTGACGAATTGGACAAAGAGCTGGAGGCAAGGGGGCATTGCTTTGTCAGATATGCCGATGACTTCGTGATCTACACCAAAAGCAAGAAAGCTGCGTTGCGGGTCAAAACGAGCATCACGGGGTATATCACCGAGAAGCTCAAGCTCAAGGTCAACGAGGAGAAGAGCGCGGTCAGTAGGCCGTGGCTACGCAAGTATCTTGGTTTTACGTTTATTCAAATGTACGGGAAGACAAAGATCCGGATCCACGCCAAATCGATCAAACGATTCAAGGAGAGGGTCCGGGAGCTGACAAGCCGCAACTGCGGAAAGAGCCTGTACAGGATAATTGAGGAGTTGAACAATTACCTCAGGGGATGGTGGAACTACTACCGTCTGACGGAAGCCAGGTATATCTTCAAGGCCCTGAACAAGTGGATTATCAGGCGGCTTCGATGTGTCGTCTGGAAGCAGTGGAAGAATCCAAGGACCAAGATTCGTAATTTAAAGAAGCTTGGAATCCCTCATGGTCCCGCCGTGATGTGCGGCAACGCACGAAAGAAGTACTGGCGCATGAGCAAGGTCAAGTGGATAAACTTCGCGCTTCCGCCCCGATATTTCTTCTCTCGCGGATTGTTTCTTCCGGGAGTGTAACTCCTTTGATCAGCCGAATCGCCGAGGTACGCGATCCGTATGCCAGGTGGTGTGGGAGGGCCCTTCAGTGATGGAGGGTCCTATCCCGTTCGCAATAATCCGACTGTATTGTTTTGACGTGATCGATTTCTCATGAAATAACCGGATTGGGTGATAACAGGGTATTAATGGTGGCTTTTATTGGAAAATTGTGATCTATCTGCGGGGTTTTGTGACACAGGCACCGGTGGGTGCAATGAAAAATATAAGCCTGTCCGAGGCTGTATAAATAGATAGAAGGATGCCATGAGCGCTTTTACAACACTGCCGTTAACCAAATCGATGATCGAGAACTTAGGGGCCATGGGCTACCATGAGATGACCCCTGTCCAGGCGGGGAGTTTGCCCCATGTGCTTAAAGGGGAGGACCTGCTGGCTCAGGCCAAGACGGGGAGTGGGAAGACGGCGGCGTTTGGCATCGGTTTGCTCCACAACCTGGACGTGAAACTTTTCCGGGTGCAGGCTCTGGTCATGTGTCCGACCCGGGAGCTGGCCGAGCAGGTGGCCGGTGAGCTTCGCCGCATTGCCCGCTTCAAGCACAACATCAAGATTGTGACGATCTGTGGTGGGGTGCCCTTCCGTCCTCAGCAGCACTCCCTGGAGCATCAGGCCCATATCGTGGTGGGAACCCCCGGCCGTATTGATCAGCACCTGAGGCGTGAAACCATGAACCTCGATCACGTTCACACCCTTGTCCTGGACGAGGCAGACCGGATGCTGGACATCGGTTTTGCCGACAGCATTGACGCGATCTTAGAGTATGTGCCAAAGCGTCGTCAGACACTTCTGTTTTCCGCCACGTTTCCAGAGCCCATTCTGGAACTGAGCACGCGATTCCAGAAAAACGCCCAGAGAGTGGTGGTGGATGTTGAGCATGAAGAGAACGTCATTCTCCAGCACTTTTTTGAGTCCGAGTGGGAGGCAAAATCAGATGTCGTGGCGCAGATTATAGAGACCCACAAACCCGCGTCAACGCTGATTTTCTGCAATACCAAGCTTCATTGTCGCACGCTTTCCAAGGCCCTTGAAGCAAAAGGGCTTTCGTCTTTGGCCATTCACGGTGACCTTGAGCAGAAGGACCGCACCGAGGTTCTGGTCCGCTTTTCCAACGGCAGCTGCCCCATCCTCGTGGCCACCGATGTCGCGGCCAGGGGCCTCGATATCTCCGAACTCAGCGCGGTGATCAACTTTGACCTTCCCTTTGAGCCGGAGGTGTACGTCCACCGTATCGGCCGGACAGGCCGAGCAGGGAAAGAAGGGATGGCCTTTTCCCTTATAACCCCGAAAGAGCGATTCCGGCTGGAGGATATCAACGTGATGATGGACACGTCGTTTGAGACGTCCGATGTTGATGCCCTTGAGCCCTCCGCCGATGGGGATGCTGTGCCACCCATGGTGACCCTTTCTATCAACGGCGGGCGTAAGAGCAAGCTTCGCCCCGGAGATATTCTGGGGGCGCTTACCAAGGACGCGGGGCTTCCCGGAAGTGCTGTCGGCAAGATCAACTGCTTTGACTTTTACTCGTACGTCGCCATCGAACGTTCCATGGCCGACAAGGCAGAAAAAGCGCTCTCCACGAAGAAGATCAAGGGGAAGCAGTTTATTATTCACAGGCATGAGTAGGGAAAAAGCACGCTGAGGGCGGAAGGCTAAGGGCGAAAAGGTGCCTCCGGCGGCCCTGCCGGGGGCCAAGCTTTTGAAACGTTTGACAAACAGGTGTTGGAAATTGCCCTTGAATGACTTTCGTCTTTTAAAGACGGATGTGATTTGACCCGAGGAACGAGGGGCAAAACGCATCCGAATCCTGCTTTCAAGGTGGCACACCTTGCCGCCGGAGGCAGTTTTCTTAGAGCTGAATAGTTACCATTGCCTGTCGCTCCGGAAGCTCACTTTGTGACACAAAGCAGTCAGCAACACACATCAAGAGAGTTGCAGTTATTATCCTCTCATCTTTTTTTGCCAGGCCTTCCGGTGCCTGGCGCACACCTTGTGCATCCATTTTTCCCAGCTTGTCTCAGAGTCGAACTCAGTATCAAATTCAAACTTTACCTCTCCGAAACGGATTTCTTCGCCTAAGCTCTGCGGGTCAAGGGTTTGGATGGCTGTGACCAGCTCGTTGTATTCGCCCTCGGTAATGCGGAACGGCTCCCATGTGGTGCCCGGCCCCATACCGCCCTCGGAGCCCCCCGTTTCGAATAACTTGTTGATGATGTGAAAGGGGGGGAAGATCCCGCAGGCGCCGAAGTAGGGGATGTCGTAGACAAAGGCGGAAAGCTTGGCGCTATGGATTTCAGGGGCTCCGTGGAATTCGTGTTGTTCATAGGAAATGGTTCGCATGGGCACTTCTCCAATGGTTGTTATCCGGCATGCTCGCTGCCGATATCGAGGAACTCTTTTTTCAGGTCAACGGTGGATCGATTTCCTATGTCGTCATAGTTGGCCTCAAGCCAAGCTTCTGCCGTTGCCCGGCCACGGTTATGCAGGTCCATCAGAAAATTCCAGTCCCCGTTGAATTTGCTGGATACCTTGAGGTCACACAGGATTTTGTCCGCACGGATCGAGTGCATCAGCATATGCTTCAGGCGACTTTTGTACTCATCCTTCAGCCAGTCCTCCTCAATGAGCTTTGTAATAAACGCGGTAGCTCGCATCTCCTTTAACAAAGATGAGTTAAAGGTGATCTCATTGAGTCGGTCCATAATCTCACTGGCATCGGTGGGGAGTTCCTCCCGGTCCATGGGGTTGATGTGGATGATCACCACATCGCGGGTCTCCGTGTGGTAAAACAGGGGAAAGATGGCCGGGTTGCCCATGTACCCGCCGTCCCAGTAATGATCGCCATTGATTTTTACGGCCTGGTAAAGCTGGGGAAGGCAGGCCGAGGCCATGACGGCATCAAGGGTGATTTCGTCCGTGGTAAAGACCCGAACCTTGCCGGTACTCACCTTGGTTGCACCGATAAATAACTTGGTCTCCTGGCATCGGTTCAGCACTTCGAAATCCACTGTTTTATCGACGATATCTCTTAACGGGTTAACGTTCATGGGATTGAACTGATAGGGAGAAAATGCCCGGCTCATCAACTCAAACATCTGGAATAAAAACGAGTTGTCCATGTTCCATTTGTCTGTCCATGCCTCCCACGGCGTCTGCTGAAGGGGGCTCATGATCATGGAGGTATCACTGATCTCTTTCCAGAAGTCATGAAGCGCTTGCCTTGCCCCATCAGCCCCGCCGACCATGTTCCCGTAGGCATACACCACCGCATTCATCGCCCCAGCGCTTGTTCCGCTCAACCCGTCAATCTTCAGCCGCCCGTCCTCGATGAGTTTATCCATCACCCCCCACGTAAACGCCCCGTGGGCTCCACCTCCCTGAAGGGCAAGGTTTATGGTCTTTTTATGCGCTGAGTTCTGTTCCGGAACCGGGCAGCCGCAGTCCGTTGGTTTGGTCTGGCTTTTTTCAGTGCTGTTCATGGCAAAAACTCTCCTGAAAACAGTGTTGATGGGTGGATAACGATCTGTTGTCTGGCGGGGCGGGAGAAAAAAGTGATGCCTTCGTTTCTCAGGTGCGTTCCATCTGCTGGCGGGCTGCGCCCGTGGTGTAGAGAACAAATGCATTATCGATGCCGTCCTCCCTGAGTGCTGGATGCGTGAGGGGGGGGGAGAGGTGGCCTTGATAAAACGTCTTAATATTACATGAAATGAAGGCTGGGGGGAACCCGGTCTGTTCATTCCTGCGCGTTTCTACTGTCGGAAAACCGTAAAAAACAGTGTGGCCGCAGATAAACACAGATGCACGCAGGTTCGGCTATGTCGCTAAAAAGGGGGCGGGAAGGGGATAGGTCATAGGGAGGATAAAAAGCCGTCTCAGGCTTCGGGGCGTCAGTGTGGGGATCATTGTGCGATGCGTTCATGGGAGCACCGCACTTCTGATCGTCTTTTGTCATTCATTGCGTTGCCCCAAAATTGAGGGCAAACCGGATGAAGGGCGGCAGGAATGAACTGTCAACAATACGTTAGCTTATCGTTGAACTGCTGCGACGCTTCCGCCTCTTTTTTTGCCGCCTGATTTTATCAATTTTGGCATTCGTTTTGTCTGTCCCATGAAGTGCCGCTTCAACTTTCTCCACAAGAAGCCGCAGTCCGAGGAACCTGTTCAGGTTCTGGGAGCGTTTTGCGCCATATTTTACGATGATTCCGGTGGGAGTGTGCTTCAGGTGAACGCATGAGGCGACCTTGTTGACATTCTGGCCGCCTTTGCCCGATGACCGAACGAATTTTTCGTCGATATCCTTATGCTTTATTCCCAAGGACTCCATTTTACGCTCAAGCTCCTTAAGCTTCTTTTCACCCGGTCCCATACCTCTCCTATTATATATGTGGCTCTCCGACGTCTCTCAGACGGCCTTGGTGACGACCATTCAGCCTTCAATGACGATATCCTTGTTTCTGTTTACGTGAACACACCCACGGCATGCAATGCAATTCTGCGTAGTAACCACAATCCACTCAACGCGTGAGGAGGGAGAACGGAGATCGGTGAAATGCGGTGAGTCAGCCATCGGGTGACATCACGAGTCGGCTGTGTGGGCATAGGGGATGAATAGCCGGGCGTGGTACCCTTGTGGCCTTTCCTGCTTGTTGGACGGCAGGAGAGGGGGGGGGGCTTCAGGTTGTTTGTGTTTCACCGTGCAGGGTGACGTCAGGGTGTAAATCTGTAACAAATATTATGGGTTGAGCTTCTCTTGTGGCCCCTTGTTCATGGCTGGAACGATTGCTCTTATAAGATTTTAGAAAGGATTATTAACAATTTGTAATGTGGTTGACAGTGGGGCTTACAGGGGGTAGTGAAAATCAGTCTTGCTCATGTTGGCGCATGGGCAAGATTGCCTACTTAGAGTTGGCCGGTTGTTTGGTTTTGTTGTTATCGTTTTGGAAGGATAGTAATGAAAAACAAAGCGTTTAAAAGTAACATTCTGTTTGCCGCTGTCGTGATGTCGTGCGCCGGCTTTGCAAGCCCGGTTTTTGCCGACCAGGAAGCCACGATCGACGATATGGTCCGAAGCAATAAATTGCAGCAGGAGCAGCTTGATGATCAGGCAAAAACCATCGAGATGATGAAAACTCAGCTCGAGTCCCTCCAGGCCAGCAAGGCCGAAGGGGGCATGGGTTTCCTTAAGGCGGGCAACAGCAACACATCAGTGGAACTCTACGGCCATATCAACCGTGGTGTCATGGCCCTGGATGACGGGGACAGCACCAAGCTTTACCAGGTGGACGGTGATGCATCCGGATCCCGCTTCGGTCTCCGCAGCTTCAGTCAACTCACTGAGAACCTGACTCTCGGCACCGTTTTCGAGGCTGGTTTCAACGTGAACTCAAGTTCTGATGTAAGCCAGGACGATCCCCGCGGTAATGATTCGGGGATTTACACACGCCACGCGGACATGTTCCTCGATCACAGCACCTACGGCAAGGTCTCCATGGGTCACGGGTCCACTGCGTCTGATGGAACCTCTGAGGTGGATCTCTCCGGTACCGATCTGATCGGTTACTCTTATGCCTCTGACTTTGGAGACAGCGTCGGTTACGTCAACAAAGGGACAGACAGCGTCTCCGATAACACCATTGGCGGTGCCATCGACAACATGGACGGCCTGGGCCGTGACGTGCGTCTTCGATACGACAGCCCCTCCTTCGCCGGCGTGATGGCTTCCGGTTCTTACGTAGCGGACGGGGGTGGTGACATCGCCCTGAAATACTCCGGCGCGTTCAGCGGTGTGAAGGTGCAGGGTGCCGTTGCCTATGCAAACCCCGGAAACACCTCTGACGTCGTTGACAATCAGTACAACGGCTCTGTTTCTGCGCTTCACTCCACCGGCCTCAACGCGACCCTGGCCGGCGGTAAGCAGGAGTACAAGGAAGACAACGTTGATAACGGTCACTTCTACTACGGTAAGGTAGGCTACCGTAACAAGTTCTTCGCAACGGGTGAAACCGCTGTCTCCTTGGATTACGGCCGCTACGAAGACGTCCAGTCCGACAATATTTATACCGGCAACTCCGACGTTTTCGGTGCACAGCTTGTGCACAACTTCGACGCTGTCGGTGTTGAAGTCTACGCCGGTTACCGTCATTACCGCCTGGATACCGACGACCATGACTACGAGAATGTGAACACCGTCATTACCGGTGCCCGAATCTCATTTTAATATCAGAAGCTACGTGCGAGTTGTTGAAGAACAATCCTGCCGTTACGTAAGGCAGGGGCACGGCCCTTGGACGTGATGTCTTCGCATATCACCTCGATACCCAAGTTCAGGATGAGTAAAGCGTAAGAGAGGAGCCTGCAATGAAGATTGCGGGCTCCTTTTGTTTTAAGGTGTGTTGGATGGAATAAATGTTTCGTAACCCGATGTTTTCCGCCGTCTTGTCCACCGGTGCTGAAAGATTCCTTATGTAGTGGATTTTACAAATTCCTGTAGTGCGACGAGGTCCCGGGCGTCACGGGATAGCCAGTTCAAAGCCTGGGCCATATCTGTGAATAGTTTTACCGACTTTCGTCTGTCCGGGGTGCTTGTCCCGAAGGCGATCGGGGCCGTGGGATGTGCGTGGAGGGCGATTCGATCTCTGCGTTTATCCACCGAGAGTTGAAGGCCTTAGCGATTCGTGGAACCTTAAAGAGGAAACACAATCCGTCTTTGCGGGCGCTGTTTTCCTGTCATAATCTGCACTCAATTCCTGATCTTGGAAAATGTTAAAAAATCTTGCTAAAGCGGATAGGGCTGGAATATACTAGCGAAAAATGACGATAGCAGGTTGTTGTTTTAATGATAACTATCTGATCCTCCACACGTTTGTTGTGACAGCTTTTGTGACATTTTTACAGCTTCCGCGTAGGATTGGAATTACAGAATAAAGGTACGATACGAGATGTTAAATGTGTTCAGCCGGTTTGTGGCATTTCTGCCCTTGTCTTGGGCCATGGCTTTTGGGCGATTTATAGGGTGGATTTGGTATTATGTTGTTCCGTTCCGAAGGGGCCTTGCGATGCGCAACATCAATCGCGCCCTGGGCAAAGAGTTGTCCAGAGAGGAACAGCAGAAAGCCATTCGGGAGCTCTTTTCTAATTTCTGCATGTACATCATGGAGATCCTGCGCATTCCCCACATGACCGTAGAGGAAAACAAGAAACTGGTCCAGATCGACAATTGGGAGCACGTGGACGCCGCCCTTGAGCGCGGCAAAGGCGTGATTCTGGTTGCGACACATCTCGACAACGTGGACATCGGCGGCTGTTCCATGGCCATGCGGGGTGCCCCCATCGCGGTTGTGGTAAAAGAGATGGGCAAAACAGCGGAGCAGTTTATCTCCAGTGTTCGTGAGAACACCGGCGTGACCATCGTGTCACGCAAAGGCACCAAAAATGTGATCAAAGAGCTTCTGGCTGAAAATAAAATCGTGACCCTGGTCATCGATCAGCACCTTGCAAAGCATCGGTCCATCGTGTGCGATTTTTTCGGTGAGCTGGCAGCCACAACGCCTGCCCCGGCACGGTTTGCCTTCGAGACCGGAGCCACCATTATCCCGGCGGTGATCAGCCGGAAAGCCAAACCTGGATACCACCACGTCAAGGTCTCCCCACCCTTTGTCCTGGAGACCCCCTATGCCGAGGAAGACTTGAACATCCGCCACAACACGGAGAGGCTTAACCGCATCGCGGAAGGCTGGATTCGTGAGAACCCCAACCAGTGGTGGTGGTTCCACAAACGCTGGAAAGTTCAGGACAGCCCCGATGGCTGGGATATTCCTGATTCGCTTCTTGATCGGATCCCTGCAAAGGCAGATGAGAGCTGATGCAGGTGGTTTGGGCTTCTCCCAGTAACCCGTGAACAGGAAAAAATCCCCCACCATTCACTGGCGTGTTTACAGGCCTTTGTTTTGATCCGACTCCTGAGGGTCTCAATAAAGATACGTATTGTACGTTGTTTTCGTTGGTCTGGTCCCGGAGGTTTGCATCGGAAAGGAGTGACGGACGTCACTCTTTTCCGATGATGAAGCGATAGATCGCAGCACCAAGAATGCCTCCAATGATTGGGGCAACCCAGAACAGCCAAAGCTGTGCAAGTGCCCAATCACCGACAAATACCGCAACGCCGGTACTGCGTGCAGGATTGACAGATGTGTTGGTAACCGGGATGCTGATCAAGTGGATGAGAGTCAGGCACAACCCAATTGCAATTGGCGCCAAGCCTTGTGGAGCCCGCTCGTCAGTGGCACCAAGGATGACGATGAGAAACATCATGGTCATCACAACTTCAGTTATGAGGGCCGCCAAGACGCTATACCCGCCCGGTGAATGGGTACCGTAGCCGTTGGCAGCAAAACCAGCTGAAAGTTCAAAGCCCGCCTTTCCGCTGGCAATGAGATACAACACGCCGCCAGCCACAATTCCACCTGAGACCTGCGCAACAATGTAAGGCAGCAGCTCATTTGCAGGAAAGCGACCACCGGCCCAGAGACCAACAGACACGGCTGGATTGAGATGGCACCCGGAAATGTGCCCGATAGCGAACGCCATCGTTAATACGGTCAGACCAAAGGCGAATGAAACCCCAAGCAGGCCGATACCCACACCTGGGAACGCAGCGGCCAGTACAGCACTGCCGCACCCACCAAGAACCAACCAAAATGTTCCAACGAACTCTGCTCCATACTTTTTCATGTTTCTCTCCTCTTGTACGTGGCAATAGTTGCTTAACCCGGATATTTCACGAGTTGTGTGCCCCCATATTCAAGGCATCAGAGCTGCAGATGTCGTTGTTTACCTCAACGTTCTGATAACGCAGAAGATGGGTGCACTTGGCTCGCTCGAAGGGTGAGAAAAGTGATCAGAAAGCCGTGAATTACATTTTGAATTTTTAAAATACCTTAATTTTTCACCGCAACCACCAGTGATAACAGGTTATTGCTTTGGGCTAATCGTTTTCTTATGAAATATCCGGGATAGACGGGTGTTTCAGTCGTCTCAGTGCTGAAGTGCGTCCCAGGGATTGATAAATCAAGCGCATTGTACGCCTAATGGGTCTCAGCATGAACGAATGTATCGGGAATTCTTTGCTCGTCAAAACGAACGGGCATGAAAAAGGGTCGAGATTGGAATAATGAGTGTACCGAGTCATGCTCGGTTTGTTGAATGTGTTTTAGAAGATAATAACAGATATAAACGTATAAATACAGTTGGATATGTGTGGCGGAGGTATCGCGGAAGATGTGGCAGGCTATTTGGACGTGGCTTTGATCCAAGTGGTGTGAGCCGGGTATAAATGGTCGTTGAGGGGCACCGGATTCGTTTCACTCTCCTGCGTAACCTGTGTTCAAGGGTCACCGTGAAATTCCAATGTGCTTTCGAGCTGGCACACCTCGCGGCCGGAGGCTGCGGTTCGTCTTGTTTTGAACAACGTGTGTGTGTCAGGGTAGTTTTTTTGGCCCGATTATATTGACACCATGCCGGAACGAAACGAGGTGTTGATGTTCCCCCCTGATGTGGTTTACCCGAACACCAACTGCCCAAATTTGTCAGGCTTATGAAAGGCCGGTCTTTTTGTTTCAGTGGGTTGCCAGGCCATATAGAGGCGATCTTTCCCTTTTCCTTCAACTCGGAAAAAATTTGCTTTCCATGTCTCTCCTTTTTCCGGTCTGCCTGTCTTGCTGAAGGGGAGGCGAATCGCGGAATACCAGAGGCGTCGCTCCTCGTGAACAAAAGAAAAACCTGTCCAGTTTGAATCCCAGTTTACATCGTATTTTTTATGATCCAGATCTACCGCAAGGTCCAGCTGATCCCTGGCGGGATTTAACTCCCATTCAAAATATGTGTTTGGAGACTTGGGACCGGGGTCCAGGAATAGTTCGACCACATCGTGCTTGAAAAGGTCCGGTACGTCCTTCTGGCCATCTGAGTAGCGTGTTTTATCGATGGATCGGTAGTGAGCAACAAAAAAAACAATCAACTCTTCCTGGGTGTAAAGGCAGCGAAAGCCGGTGGCCACACCAGGTGGGAGAGATCTTCCCTTCCAATCCGACATAATCCAGGATGTGGCCTCAACAGGCCATCTCATCATCTCTTTATGAATATCAACGTGGGCCGCATCGACATAGGTTGCAGAGACTTTGTTGCCACCACGCAACGTCTCTTTGGCATTCCCCTTGATGTTGACGTCAGCCAACCCAATGAGGTCCAGCCTGAGATCGTTCTGGTATGCTTTTTGGTCGCCGATAATGGTGATGTGTTCAAGCGCTTTTTGATGCCTGTCATATTTTTTTGCTGCGGCAACAAGGTAGGGCGGCGAGTGAAAGCCGGATTGCGTCATCAGCTGGTTGTTCTGCCAGTAGCCAGCCAGGTTTGATGCAACAATATCTGCGGAAATTGTATTGTAGCTGCCGATGGCCGTGCACAACGGCACTGACGAGAGCTTGTTGAATCCATCGCCTTCTGCGGCCAGGACCCCGTCGATAATGGTTATATGGGGGTGAAGAATATCATATGCGTCACAGAGACGGTTCGAAAATTTATTGAGAACATCAATATAGCCTGCATGTTGCTCTTTTTTTGCAAGGGTGTCCCTGCGTTTCAGGTACCCGGTAAGCTCTGCATGCATTTTCCACTTTTTTTGATGATAGAGGCCCGGCCCGTCAAACCCGACGGCTCCCATGAGGTTTTTCATGCCTGCAGAGACGAAGGGAAAACGGTGTGTCTTTAATTTGGGCACATTGATGACCAGACCGTTTACAATATGTTCAAGGTATACCCGGGAGACAACCAGCCCCGTTTTAAGTTCCTCTGCATCGGGCATATCGATTTGAACCGGGATGCATTCATCGTCGTTCGGTCCGAGCCCGTTATAGTGGTTGAGGTCAACCAGCCTCGTATTTTTGTGTTTTTTAGCAAGGGCTCTATATCCCGCCATGTTCCAGAGTTTTTGAAAATCTTTGGGGTCTGGAATACCCCACCCCTCGGCAATGAGGATCTGCCCGACACCCTCGTCATTGAGATAGCTGACGATCCCATCCACGAATCGTATATCCGTGATACGCCCGAGGAGCCCGTTGTCCATGCCACCCTTGAACCAGGCAAACCCACCCACATTGGGTTTGATCAAAACCGACAGTTGATCGTTCAAAACAGGTGAAAGCTGTTGCATTATTGAATATCCGGCGGAAAAGGGATCTACCGATTGTTCAATGAACACGGGCTTATCGCGGTCATGCTCAATCAACGTTTTTTGATACGAGAGGAGCTCTTTGACGTTGAAATTACCGAAGTTGTCCTGGATCTCGTCGCTCGGAGTCAGGAGGGTCGCGCCAGAGAAGGCATCGGGCAATATCGTATCGGACAATGCATGCCATAAGAATGGGACACCGGTTAGTGTCATGGCAGAAGCGAGTTTTATAAATTTACGTCTGTTCACGGGACTCCCTAAACTGCTTTCAAGGCAGCTTTTTAGGAATTGAGCAATTATCAGCTTTGAATAAAATGTTGCCGGGTTAGTACTTCAAATATGCCACTGTTAGTCATACGCCTCTCTTTGGAATTGCTCAATAGAAATTCGAGGCAATGGCATTGAAGGGGGTGGGACGTGATGAAGGGCGGCTGTGGCTGCGAAACGTACCATGACATACCTGGAGTACCGTACTCCTGTGCGGCTTTTTTCGCCGGGGGCAGAATAAGAGAAACAAACCGCTCACACCGCATCTTTCCCGGATTCATGGTTGCATCAAATTACAAAAGAGCATTTTTTTGACAGTAACTATCGACAATAACGAGTTGTTGCTTTGATCTCATTGTTTTCTCATGAAATATCCGGGCTAACTCAACGGCACGCTCAAGGTCGCTCTGGTGCCGCCATCGGAGCGGTTTTCCAGTTTAATGTTACCCTGGTGCAGCTCGGCGATCTCTTTGACGAAGTTCAGCCCGAGGCCGGTGCTTTTTTTGTTGTCGGAGGGGCGCTGGAGCGAAAAGAATTTCTCGAACAGTCTGTCGTGGGCATAATCGGGAATACCGGGGCCCCGGTCTTCCACGGAGAGGGAGACAAATGCGTCTGCAATGTGGCTGGTTAGTCGGATGGTTCCGCCGGGAGAGCTGAAATCGATGGCGTTTTGGAGGAGGTTTGAGATGGCCTGTTTTAAGAGAAAGGCGTCTCCCTTAACGGATAGCTCCTGATTGACGGTTGTGATGATCGTCAGTTTTTTGTGGGTGGTAAGGGGCAGGAGCCGTTCGGTGACATTGTCGATGAGGGAGTGGAAAACGATTGTATCAGGCTTGTTGAGGCCCTTCATGTTTTCGATGGCGGCCAGTTCCAGCATCCGGTCGACGAGTCTTTGGATCCGTGTTGATTCGTTGCGAATGTTGTTGATAAAACGCAGGCGCTGCGATTCTGGCATCTCCTCTTCCAGGAGCTCTGCGGCCCCCTGGATGGCTGAGATCGGGCTCTTGATCTCATGGGTGAGGGTTTGAACATACGTTTCAACGTATTTGCGCCCTTCAAGGGCCTCTCTCATGTTCTCGAAGGCTCGCCCCATGTCACCTATTTCACTCTTGTCCAGGCTGGGCAGCGCCACTTTTTTACCACGTCGGACATCCTCGGCATAACGGGTGAGCCGCTTGATGGGCCTTGTGATGAGAAGAATGACAAAAAGACCGGTAATAAGCGCCGCAGAAAGGGCGATGGTGCTTCGTTGTATGATCCGGGCCCTTGCGATCGCCAAGAAGTTGTTGATGTTCGTGGTTGGCTTGCCGACGGCAAGGACCCCTTTGATCTGGTTGTTTATAAGGATGGGGGCTGCAACGTACAGAACCGTGGGCTCTTTCAGGTCCGGGCTTTCATGGGTGGACCGTGCACCGTACGTACCCTGGAGGGTCAACAGGACATCCCGCCATTGTGAATAGTCGGTGCCCACAGGGTCTTTTTCAAGGGAGTCAAAGAGAAGGATCCCCCGGCTGTCCGTGATGTAGACCCGCATATCCACGTTGGTTTTATTCAAATGATAGATTTTGGATGCAAACTCCCGGTTGTAGGCACGGGTAAACATCTTCTGAAGCTCGTCGGGTGCAAATGTGCCGGTTTCCATGTCGTGGGAGATAAATGAGGCCATGATCCGGGCCCCGTCCACAAGGGACTCCTCGACGCCTTCAAGGTAACGGACCCGTATGTTCTCCAGGACGTCGTGGGTAAGGTAATAAAACCCCGCAGAGATAATGAGGAAAAAGGCGATAAGAATCCGGGCGGCAAGTTTCATAGCGTCTCTTTCAGAGAGTAGCCGATACCCCTGTGGGTCTGGATGGGGTCGATCTCCGGGTTGATTTTCTTCAGCTTGGCGCGGATGTTTTTGATGTGCACATCCACGGTTCTGTCCATGCTCATGTCCGGCTCGTCCCAGACCCTCTCCATGAGTTTGTCCCGTGAGAAGATCTGCCCCGGCCTGGCAATGAAAAGGGAGAGCATCCTGTATTCATATCGGGAGAGGTCAAGGGCGTGTGAGAAATAGAGTATTCTGAAGCGCGATTCGTCCACCTGAAAGACCGGGTTTTCTTTTTTCTCCGGTTCAGGCACGGAAGGGGCGGCTGTCCTGCGTAAAATGGCCTTGACCCGTGCCGAAAGTTCCCTCGGGCTGAAGGGTTTGACCATGTAATCGTCCGCGCCTATCTCAAGGCCGACGATTTTGTCCACCTCCTGGGATCGCGCCGTCAGAAATATAATCGGCACCGAGTGTTTTTTGCGTATGGCCTTGCACAGCTCCATTCCGTTTATATCAGGCAGCCCGATATCCAGGACGATCAGGTCCACGCGCTCCCCTTCAAGAAGCTGCAGCACCCCCATCCCACCGGATTGCCACAGGGTATGAAATCCTTCGGTCATAAGGGCGTATCGTATGTTCTCCGCAATGGCAGGCTCATCTTCCACGATCAGGACTATAGACTTCATCATTTATACACTTTTCATATCCACTTCATAATGGGTTCATATCCGTGGGCTAATTATCATGCTGAAAGAGAGAGGCGCCCAAGCATCACCCGAATATTTCATGAGAAAACCATTAGATCAAAGCAATAACATGTCATTTACGGTTTCATGTGCGTTTTTTTCACCCTTCGGGCGAGCCGAGTGCACCCACCTTCCGCGGTATCAGAGCATTGAGGTATGCAGCCCTGGTGCTTTGAATCTGGATGCATTCACTGAATAGTTACCACAAAACAACCGCAGGAGTATTGGTTATGAATGGATTATTTTTCAAGAAAACAGGTGTTATCGTACTGTTGATCGTCCTATTGTTTGTCCCGTTGACCGCCATAAAATCATTGGTGACCGAACGCAAAGCACGGGGCATGGAGGCAACGCGGGAGGTCTCTGACATCTGGGGCGGTGAACAGACGGTCACCGGACCTGTGTTGACCATTCCCTTTGTGGACGAGCAACATGTGACCCGGTATGCCCATTTTATGCCCGATGCCCTTGAAACCGAGGGAACACTGGTCCCTGAAAAGAGACGACGGGGAATGTATGAGGTTATTGTCTACAAATCAGAAATCACCCTTAAGGGGACCTTTTCAATTCCTGAATTTTTGGAAGGTGAACGCACCATAGACCGTGTGCTCTGGGACAAGGCCTTCTTAAGTGCCGGTATTTCCCAGCTTCAGGGGGTTCAGAGCAAAGCCCGTTTTCTCTGGCAAGAGGAAGCGTGCAAGATCCGCCACGGAAAAACATCGGGCGCTCCGTTAAACGGACTCCATGCCTCGGTTGTGCTGGAAAACACCTCTCTGGCTCGGGCCCTTCATGCAAAAGAGTCGGTGGGTGGGGGAGGGCACACCTTTTCCTTTGAGATCTATCTGCCGCTTCAAGGGGCCGGCCGGTTGAATTTTGTTCCTGTGGGAAAAACCAACACCGTGGATATCCGTTCAAGTTGGGAACACCCCGGGTTTCAGGGGCGATATTTTCCAACGTCCAGGGATATAAGCAAGGAGGGCTTCAGCGCCCATTGGGATGTGTCCAATTACGCGGGGATCCTTCCAAGGGCATGGGTTTCCGAGAGGGGCCATTCAGAAAGTGTCACTGAAACACTGAAGGCGATGGCTTTTGGGGTTCGGCTTGTTCAGCCGGTGGATATCTACACAAAATCGGAACGCTCGGTGAAGTATGCCCTTGTGATTATCACCCTCACATTTTTTACTTTTTTTATTTTTGAAGTGATAAAAAAAAGCCGTATTCATCCCATGCAGTATATACTGATGGGGTTCTCTCTCTCCCTGTTTTATCTCCTTCTGCTTTCCCTTTCCGAGCACCTGGGGTTTTCATATGCCTATCTTATTGCAGCGGCCGCCTCTATTTCATCCATCAGTTTCTATTCCGCCGGGTTCCTTTCAGGGGCAAAGGACTCAGGGATAATTTTTGTGCTTCTGGTGGCCCTTTTTGGAACGTTTTACATCATGCTTCAACTTGAGAACCTCTCCCTGGTGTTGGGGGCCGCGGGCCTGTTCCTTGCGCTGGTTGCTGTTATGTTCATCACCAGGAAGATCGACTGGTATGAATCGTTTAAAGGGACCGACATGGATACTGGGAATACACAGGCCATGGGGGGTGCTGAAGAGTAGAAGGTCACCAGATTCGGTTTTGTCCTGTTGCTTTCCTGTGACACAATGGGGTAGATCTCCATGAACAACGATAATACAACGCATCTGTTCTGCTTGCGCCTTCTATGGTTAACGTGAGCCTCCGGTAGGAAGGGTGACCAAGCCACATGAGGCAAAAGGCCTTTAAAAACGGGTTGCGATTGCATTTTGGCTCTCTGAAGGGCCGCCGGAGGCAAGGCTTTTTGACCTGCCCCCCCCAACATAACAGCAGCATAAACCAACAATGGATGACCAAACCAAACGATGATTCAACACTCACACAACAACGGCGGAAAGAAGACAGCGGTCTTGTTTTCAGTTCAAACCCACGGCATTTCCGATGAGGAGAACGAGTCGTCCCTCCTCGAACTTGGGCGCCTGGTCAAGACCATGGGCCTGGAAGTCGTCGCAACGCTCACGCAGCGCCGTCCAAAACCCAACACGGGAACCTTATTGGGCGCGGGGAAATTAAAGGAACTTGCCGGCTATACCGGCGGGACGGGAGTTGTTGAAGGCTTCAGCCGGAAATCAGACGACAAAACCAGCGAGGACATTGACGAAGAGTATCTGGCTGACAGTTACGATGAGTTTGACGAAGAGAGTGAAAGCGATCATGGCGTGGAGGCCAATTTTGTCATCTATGATGGTGAAATTACCACCAAGCAGCTGCAGAACCTGGAAGAGGCCACCGGCGTCGAAGTGTTGGACCGAACCGGTGTCATCCTGGAAATATTCAGCCGTCACGCCAAAAGCCGGGAGGCCCTCATTCAGGTGGAGATCGCCAAGCTGGTGTATCTGGCGCCACGGATCAGGGCTTCTCGTATCGGGGCGGATCGACAAGGCGGGAGCATTGGATCCAAAGGGGCAGGGGAGACGTCCCATGAGCTTGACAAACGACGCATCAGGGACCGGATCTCCGAGTTGAGGGCGCGCCTTGTTGACATTCACAAGGAGCAAAACAGGCGGCGCAGCCGCAGGAAAGAGAACTTTCAGGTCTCTTTGGTCGGTTACACCAATGCCGGAAAGTCGTCGCTCATGCGAAAGCTCACCGGCAGCGATGTACTGGTGGAGGACAAGCTGTTTGCAACCCTTGATACCCGCGTGAAATCCCTGTATCCGGAAGCGTTCCCCCCGGTGCTCGTCTCCGATACCGTCGGGTTTATCAAGAAATTGCCCCATGATTTGGTGGCCTCTTTTCAGTCCACCCTCGATGAGGCCCTTGCCGCGTCCCTGCTTTTGTTTACGGTGGATGCCTCGGACCCGGCGTTTCGGTCTCAATTGGAGGTGACGCACTCGGTCTTAAAAGAGATCGGTGGCGACACCATTCCAAGCCGCCTGATCCTGAACAAAATTGACAAACTCACAACCGAAGAGCTGGAAGAGCTGCAGGATGAATTTCCCGATGGAATCTTTATCTCTGCCCATAACGCAGAGGATGTCGCTTCTCTTCGAGGGAAGATTCTCGGTTTTTTCCAGGAAAACATGGTCGAAGGCACGATGCTGATTCCGTACGCTAAAGGGCACATTTTGGGGCAGTTGAGAACCAAAGCCAGCATTACAAATGAATCCTACGACGAAACAGGCACGGAAGTGACATTCAAGACCTACCCGGAAACGTTGACCTGGCTTCAAAAAAAGATAGATGAAACGGAATAAAACCTTCTCTCGCGGCGCAACCCATGGCAGGGATGCGTCGTCGATGGTAGCCTCTCCCTTTGATGGTAGGTCAGTGAATCGTGAATAGTAAGTAGTGAATAGAAACAAAGCCCCCGCTATGCTGACACAGGGGGATTGCTATACACCATGGCGTGAATCTGCTCAGAAAGCTCAATGATTGTTGCCGCGTTTTCGATGCGTTTGATCGTATCCGCATCTATGGCGGCACTGCCATTGAATGCCCCCCATATTGCCCCGGCCATGGCGCCGATTGTGTCCGCATCACCACCGAGGTTGCAGATCTGCGTCAGCATATCGTTTAAAAACTGATTCCTGTATTTAAGGGCGAAATAAATGGCCGTGACACATGAGTGTGACGCGGCCATCCCGTTCCCCAGCTTACGCTTCAACACATTAACAGGCAGAGCATCCTTAGCCTGAATCGATTCAATGCAGAACGTCACCTTTGACAGGTATTCGTCGGATCGGCACCACGTGGGCAAGGCCTCTGCAATGGCTTCGGTGCTCCAGTCACGAAGGGCTGAACGGGCCGTCAAGGCAATGAGTCTTGCTCCTTCCATGGCAGCCGGGTGGGCATGGGTGATCTCAGAACAAGCGATAATATTGGCGTTTAACTGCTCTGTATCTTCCGGGAAGAGCATGGCCAGTATGGGTGCCCTCATGGCAGCCCCATTGCCGAAAGACCCGTCCTTGAATTTTGCCCGGTTGACATCCCGCCAGTTTGCACCATTTTTTATTTTCTTTAACAACCAGGCGGCACTTGGCCCATAGCCCCTCGACCAGCGATAACTGTCCCCAAACGCAGCGGCCAGATGGTCCTGGTTGATCCCGTTGTTCTGAATAAATGACATGGCCAAGTCCATAGCCATCTGGGTATCATCCGTATACCGCAACTTGCCGTCTTTTGTTTTTCCGATGATTCTCCAGAGCAACCGCTCCACAGGCCCGCCCTCAAACGGGGCGCCGCAGGCATCGCCCATGGCCACCCCCAGAAAACAACCCGTATATTTGTTTATGTTTATCATCGATTTTTAATCTGTTTGCCTCCGGCGCAAGGTGAGCCACCTTGTAAGCAGCATTGTGAATGCTCTGAGCCCTCGTTCCTTGGGCTCTTGACATTCACTGACGGGCTACGCCTGTGAATCACGTTATTTCATGAGGTTCGTCTTCCCCGGCGGCCAGGGCTGTCCCTTGGAACCCAGGTTTGCGAATGCTCCGAAAAGGACCACATAACGTAAGCCGTCATGCATACGTAACCAGCTTTCGAGGTGACTCACCTCGCCGCCGGAGGCCATCAGAGCAACGACCAATGAAAGCCTATTGTCGCCAGATGACCACCTCTTTGCCGACAGCGGTTCTCAGCTCGCGTCCATGGTCAGTGTTTACAATTTTATAAGCGTACTCTTCCCAGGTGTTGTCCTCGAAGAGCATAAAAAGTCGTTTGCCGTCTGCGTTCCATTTGCCTTTGTTCTCGTTCTGGCTTTTGTCTTCCAGCCAGATGCCCCCGGCTCCGACCAGGGTATGGGATGCGTCGACCCTGTGCCACCGGCCGTCGGATTGGAAGGTCAGCTGGCTCTTATCTTCCGTAACGGCTTGTGCCGCACTCCATGACGTCTCATAGATTCTGTCGGGGTTTGCCACTGACATGGTGGCGTGTTTGTGCCAGGTTCCTGTCAGCGCCGGGTCGAGCTGGCCCTGACCGATCACGAAGGATGTGAATATCTTTTCAAGGGATGGCGTGCGTTTATTGACAAGCCCTTGAAGGGAGATCCCCGAGAGTGTCAACGCATACTCTTTGATGACGACGACATAGGCGCGTCCCTCCACCGGTTTGCCGGCGTTGTTGTTTCCTTTCCATGTCAGCACGATGCCTTGAGCCCCCGGCAGGGCAAAGGTCTTGCGGCTGTGTTGCAGCTGCAGGGCCGGCAGGATGGAGCGCACCTGCTGATCCATGTAGGCGACGACCCGTTGATCATCGGCCCGAAGGATCCCTGTCCCCTGGACACTCTCACCGGTGACAAAGTAGACCTCCGACGGGCCTTCCTGAGTCATGGCAACATCGGCGGGGACAAGCTGCAGGGCCTCGTCAAGCTCGTGGAGTTTCCATTGCTGTGGGTACCAGAAAGACAATCCGGATGGGTGCCGGTAAACATTCCCACCCTCTTCCGCGTAAAGGGAGATGGGAATCACGAATAATAAAAAGATCCAATGAATGATAAAGCGCTTCATAAAACCTCTCCTTGTGATGCTATTGGAGACTTTATCCCGGATATTTCATGAGTTGAGTGCATTCATATTCAAGTCATCAAAGCTGCAGATGTCGTTGTTTTTCATAAAATATCCGGGTTATGGGAAAGGTTGCGGCTTTTTGGGTAGGTGCCCTGGTATTGGAATCTGGAAGCGTCACTCACACATCAGGTTCATCAAGAGTGTTCACGTGGTGTCAGCGTTCTTTTTGGGACGCTGTCATCAATGGCAGGGTGCGGCGGATTGCCTTGCAAGACAGGTGAGGTGGTTCCCATGCTTGGATTGTACCGGAACCTGTTGTTTGAGTGTACCAAGGGTCGCAGGGCAGGTCCACAGATTGTACGGAAGGGGTATTTTTTTTCATTTGAACTGAATTAGGGTGAGGCGATTCGGACTTGCCGGGAGGTCGTCCTTATATTTAAAGGCGTGCTCTCTTTTATGGGAAAAAACAGTGTTTTAAAGACGTTTTATTGGGGTAAAAGATCGTTTGGTTCCAATAAAACATGGTGTTATCATGGTCCGACCCTATTTGGGGACCCTATTTGGGGTTTGGGGGTGTTGTAATAGAACGTCTTATGAACCACGAAGGACACGAAGAAAAGAAATTGTGACAGCTCGCTTTTGCGGCGAAGCCGCCTTCGTGCTCTTTATGTCCTTTGTGGTAGAAATCTGTTCTGGTACTTGGTTTGACGCTACCGTCAACCCGGACACTGTGGGCAGAGATGACTTTTGTTTCTTTCACCCTGTCAGGAGTAAGGTATTTTAACCGTTTAGGGTTATTTCAATACCGGCGCTCTGCCCCCTGGCCGTCACCGGCGTCATCCCATGCCGTGTGATGACCATGGCTTTTTGGCTCAATTTGGGCATTTCTTGCCCTTTATCCGGAGATGAACACCTCGGGTTCTTTTCTCTCCTGACAGGCCATGTGCAACCCTTGAATGGCTGCCTGAAAGTTCGGCTCGTTCATCTGCCTTGCCCCTTCCGGGCATCCCTTTACACAGGCAAAACAGAGAATGCACTGCCACCGGTCCGTCTGGGTTATATCGCCGGGGGAAATGGCTCCCGTGGGGCAGGCTTCGACGCAGGCCATGCACTCGTTGCAACGCGAGGCGTCCGTCTCGGGCGTCAGGGCCACGAACTCCCGGGCGGCCTTGATCATGGTGAGGTTCTCGGGCTCGGTTTCAGGCACCTCACCGGGGACCGCAAGGGGAGGCAGCTCGTCAAGAGATCGAACGCCGTCAAGCAGCCCACGGATTGCGGCGCCAAATTCTTGTGCTTTTTCAAGGTCAGAGCTATCTGGACGGTCCACCGCAATGGGGGTAGCGGTTGAGGAGTAGGAGTGCTCCGCAACAAAAGCACCGCCGGCAACAGGCCGGAACCCGCACCCCAAGGCAATGTCGTGAAGCTCCTTTAGTGCATCGTCAAAGGCACGGTTTCCATACACCACCACGGGGACAACACCCGTCTGCTCTGCATGGCATGTGGACAGATAAGACGCGATCTCCTCCGGAACGCGTCCGTAATAGACCGGGACGGCGACAATCACGAGGTCCTGGGTGAACGACAGCGGCTTACCCGGGCGATCCGCCCGTCGGGTGATGTCCACCATGTCGGAACGCCCGGCACCGATGCCCCGGGCAATGCTTTCCGCAATGGCCTTTGTGGTTCCTGTCGGTGAAAAACAGACGCAACAAACGGACTCGATGTCCATGGCACTTCCTCCTCTCATTGTTTAGAAATCATGGAAAAAGCGTATCTGGTAGCGTGTATATGCTCCCGCGGCAAGGTGGGGGCACCTTGAAACCCTATGGCGAATGCGCAAAGGGCGGGGTGTTGCAATTGCTTTCAGGGCATTCGCGCGGAGGGTAAGGTATTTTGACCGCTCTTAAGAAGAGACCCGTTTCATTTTTTGCTTAACGACAGCTTCCTGATTTCGTCTTCCCCGGCTGTCCGGGTGGCCTGAAGTGTCAGGTAGGCCTTTATGGTGCGTTTCAGGGTCGTGTTGCCAGATCGAGTGACCGGGGATCCATGTTTGCAAGATGACACCGGTTGAAGATCCTTTTGACCATTCCATCAATATTGACAAGATAGGTGCCTCGTATTCCATAAGTATGCCGTCTCCTTTCTCTCAGTCCCACAGGGGGTGAGAGAAAGGAGACGGCAACCGGAAAGTTTTTGCGGAGCTTTTTTCAAAAAGCGACCCGCCGGAGGCATTAATGAGCCTGCTGTTCTTTCAGCTTTTTGACCTCTGCGTCCATCTCCATGGAAATGGCCTGAATCTTTGCCGTCAGCGGGCCCATCTTTTTTTGGGTGATGGCCATGGACTCCTGGATCAGTTTGGGCATTTTTACTAGAAAAGCCTGGCCCGCCGGTGATTTGTAAAAGTCACCGATGGCCCGAAGCTCTTCTTCTGTGTAGGTGTTGACATAAATGGTAATGAAGTCGTCCTTCATGGTTTTGAAGCTCATCTCCTCTTTGATGGCCGAAAGCATTTTGCCGGTGTACTTGTCAAACAGGGGCTTCAACTCTTCGGGGGCACCCATTTGTTCAAACTGCTGGGTCATCATGCCGTCCACTTGCCCCCAGACTTGATTCAGAGTTGCATCGGGATCGGTAAGAAGGAGGAGCTCTTCAGCCGCTGCCCGGTGAGAGGCCTCGCTGGCCATGGCGTAGGACGAACACAAGGTCATGAACATACACAAAACAAGAATTTTGAATTTCATTGGGTCTCCAAAAAATGAGGTTAGAGGGCTGAGATAAATGGGACGATATCCTCAGTTGCTACAAAGTATAGTCGTTTAAAACATGGGAGTGTCTTGTATTTATGAATCAGTGTGGCCGCCTGACTTATGGCGCCGCGAGATCGTAGGGTGCGGTTCCCGCACCTTTTAACTGATAGAAAAGGGCCTTAGGAACCACGAAGAGCACGAAGGACACGAAGAAAAATAAATGAATTGTTTTTAGCGGCGAAGCCGCCTTCATGCTCTTCATGTCCTTCATGGTAGAAAGCCCTTCTGCTATTTGAGTCTACCGTGAATTGCAGAAACGATGGTCAGAGAGAACATTTGGTTTCTCTTGCCCGTAAGGGGAGAGATAATGTATCCCATTTTAGCAGGGGGAATACCGTTCCCTCTGGAGTCGGATCTTTTACTCTATGATCCTGTATGTCTTTCTCGCTTCAGCCTTCGGCATCCCGTTAAAATGCCACCACTCAAAACTCAGAGGGAAAAAACCTGCCTCAATCATCACATCGGCCAGCAGTTTTCGGTTGCGTTTTTGCCTTTCGGATAGCCCGGCCCCAAGCTTTTTCCTGGCAAACATCCAGTAAAGGGCCACCTTGCTCTTTCGAAACGGGGTAAACCCCATATCCAGCTCATCCCCAGATCCATCCACAATGGTGATATCAACGGCAATACCGTAGTTGTGCATGGACCCCTTTGCCGGGTTGGCAACAAATTTTTCGAACCGGGTCCCCTTCATCTTGGTGTACATGGCCGTGGAGACGCTTCTTGGACGCGCAGCATCAAGGATCAGAAGGGAATAGTCCGGATGCCTGGCCTTTAAAATTACCTGGGCCCCGGAGAGCTTGATCGCCACTTCTTTTCTCAGGTATGCCGTGTTGAGACCGTCGTAAAAATTCTCCCGAAAATAGTTCTTCTTGGGATCTGAATTCACCAGATCGACCTGGATGCTTTGGTCGATGCTGTGGACATCCACGAGTCCGGCATTGATGAATTTGATTTTCACCTCGTTTGCGTGGGCAGCGGTGGCGAGAACAAGGAGAATGGTTGTGGCAACGATAGTGAGTTTTGAATTGGATACGGTCATTTAATGTCAGTCGTTTTTGAATACTTTGAAATGCTGATCAATTCCGCTTCACTGAGAAGATGTACCTCAATATTCGAGTAGTCATGAAACTCATAAAGGCACTCGAAATTTCCTTTGTTGGCACGCCGGAAGTCGATATGCGAAATGGCTGATTGGTGGTCGAATGAATCGGTTACAATCTTGTGAAAAATTCTGCCATGAATCTCTGGCCTTATGCTCATGGTGTGACTCCATGATAAATCGTGCGGTGGGTCGAGGAAAGGAGGCTCAGGCTAAGGTCCCCTTTCCCCCTTGGTTGAAACGTGAAAACCCCGTGGTCCGTGGAGGGCAGAAAGGCCATGAAACAATTTCAAGAAAGAGATTCAGCTCGTAGTGCGGTCGCCTTCAAGCTTTTT
Organism: Desulfolunaceae bacterium; assembly: GCA_942491485.1. GTDB lineage: Bacteria > Desulfobacterota > Desulfobacteria > Desulfobacterales > Desulfolunaceae > Desulfoluna. The sequence goes on from CALOAX010000004.1 coordinate 986,580, forward strand.
AGAGTTCATCGCATACCGGAGCGGGGACCTTCCGGATTCTCGATTATACAGGTAAATTTATTTTCGTCCCATGATTCTTAGAATCCTGAGGAATAAGTTAATTATATCCATATAGAGCGATGCTGCACTATCCACCGCGTTATCAAGAGTTTTTGGGATGGCGTTGGCTCTACCCCAGTCGTAGCCTATGTAACCGCAAAAAATAAACACGACGATCCAATCGATAATTCCATGGTGGGTGTTGAGAAAGAATATCTCAAACAATTCAACCAGAATAACAACAAATAACGTTACCGTAAGAGCCCCGGAGATTTTTTCAAAAAAAGCAGGGAACACAGTCCCAAGAAACATCATTACGATGGTGACCACCCCAGTTATCCTGATCGCCTCAATGACCAGGTCCGGATTGTATCTTGATACAACCAAATTGATGATCAGGCCAAAGGGGACCACGACAAAATTGTAACCGATAAAGCTAACAAGCGGGTTGTCTGAGTTTGTGAATAAGTAGATTCCCAAAAAACAAGAGCAAAAATAACCAAGCAAAAAGATCCTGACGTCAATGCTTGCAATGGATGCAGCGGGGATATTTTGGACCATCCACCAATTGACTATGAATCCCCAGGTTAAGACCAACCCAATAACCAGGTTGTACATATTGGCGCTTATCAAATGACCCGATGAATCTGCATCCGTCCTTTCGAATACACTGTCCATTTAACCCTCTTTTTATTGTGACGTTTGGTTTTGGTTGTGGGGCGTCGTAAAAGAATCAGATACAAAAAGCGACGCCTCCGGCGGCAAGGTGATCCACCTTGAAAGCGGGTTGGGCAGCCTTAATGTCTCTGTGACTCTTTGACAATAAGCCATCGTTTGCCATCACGATTTTCAAGAGAAAGTGTCAGATGAAACGCTTCCTCTGTTGCTCTTAATACAGCATCAAATATCTCGTTTTCGTTTTTCCAGGTCTTCTCCGTAAACGAGTAGCTGTAGGTTCCTGGGGGCAATTGCCATGAACCATCGATGCTATCTATCGGTTGACCTGCCTGCTGAGCCAGGAACAGGATTAACCGATCGATGGATGAGGCTTTGCATTCAAACCGAGGATCGCTGTATCGATCACCCAGCCACTCATCCCTGAAGACACCAATTAACCGCTCCAAACCATCAGCGGTTCGGATGATGCGAATACCCTCTCCTGGATGCAGATCCTTGTTTACAGAGGGGCCCTCAGGTGCAGCAGTGCTGTTGCCCTGTGAACATGAACTCACGAAAAACACGACGAGTAGTAAGACTGGGATAATATGTTTCATCATTACAAAGTACGCAGTGTTTGTTTGGTGATTCGAAATGCGAATTTTTACGTCCGGCATGGGCGTGATCGTATGAGGCATCCCCGTACGTTTTATCGGGAGGAGTTCTCTGGGTAAATCTTCACGAGCTTACAAGGGTTTAGCATAAGTACTAGCCTGAGACAAGGCCGGGGCCGTGAGGTTCCGTATGGCTGGAGATGAAACAACGTGGAAGAACGAAGGAGGGCGAAAATGAGGGGCACACAACAATAAAACAGACAAAAAGCGATGGCTCAGGCGGCAAGGTGAGTCTCCTTGAAAGCTGATTCTCGCTCATTTTAAGGCGTCCTCGCGGGGCTCACCGCAATGGAACGCATTGTCGGTTCGTTCAGTGAAATGAAATGGCGCGGGCGGGCGGGTGAAGAGTTGAAAACCGATGGACCATGAAGAGCATGAAGGACAGGAAGAAAATTAGACGAACGAAGGGGTAAGGGACAACAAAGCCGCCTCCATTCTCTTCATGGCCGTCATGGAAACCCTGATTTTTTCACATAAACCAGCCCTGTTGTATGAGCCGGAATAGAGAGGGGGGCAAGATAGCCCCCCCGGGCAACCCGGTTGAGCAACACAGCAGTCCAATCAAGTCAGGAGCTAATTTGACTCAATCAGGCTCTTTTTGTCTTCAGGGATGAATAGGATCGCCTCTCCCCAGGCATGCAGCCCTTTGTAAGGAATTGCGCTGACGGAACCATATGATGATGACCCGGATCGTGAGATGCTGCCTACACTTTGGACTGAAGGATTCTCCTTGAATCTGAAATTGACAACTGCGTCGGCACCAATTTTTGCAGCCTCTTTGCGCATCGCCTTGATCAAGTCATCTGTGTCATAGTGCGCCGTCCATTCAATTTCAGGGGCGTGCAATGTCCCTAAAACGACATGACTCTCCTCTGGGTATTCTTTCAGAAACAATATCTCTTCAGGGCTTTTGTTTTGATGGGCTTCTGAGTATTGCTTCGCGGCTTCCATATCGACGTATGGTAACCTGTTAAATGAGGCCGTATAGGTACAGCCACTTTGAAAGAATAGAAACAACAGTATGGTCAGGGGTATTGCGTTTATTTTTCGGCTCACGGCTTCGCTCCTTTTTTCGTTGAAGATGCACTGCACTGTCCGCCAAATTATAATCGGACGTGTTTGTCATCTGATACGCTCCGGAAGGGACCAGAAGGACAACCAAATGATGGCATGACATTTGCCGATTACCCTCAATTCTCAGCTACCATCCAAGACATTGATGTCACCAGCATCGTGGCTTGTGGAAAACGTTCTTCGTGCTTGGTTCTTAGTTCGAGGAGTCCTTGCACTCCATCGGTAATGAATAAAACATGGGCTGGTTGTTGAGGTCTTACCTCTTCATGAATTTCAAGGGCTTGATGGCCGCAGTGGGTCTGGACTCTCGCCATTTCAGTCTGTTACCACTATCGTTTGTATTCGAAACATGGCTGCGAATAAGAGGTAAACACATAACATTTTGGGGTTCTGTCTTTTTTATATGCCTTGCCGGTCGGTGCGGGGGGATTGTCCCGAGATATTAGTGAGGCTCAGGGATGTTAAGGGTAGAAAAGAGGGAGATGCTTGCGTGTTTTTAATACGGGAATGGAGAGGGCGAATTCAGAACGCGGTATGCCGTGGGCATGGAACAGCGAGGGAGGCGAGGGTACAGGCGCTCAAAGGCAGCGGTAAGCTTTTTTACAGCATCGCAGGGCAATGATATGTCATCAGTTATAACTGAAGGCGTATACACACTATCTTATCGGTAAATTATTGGGATATCAATGTGTTTAACGGGGCTATGGCATCGAAAAGAGCCATAGGAGCCACGATGAGCACGAAGAAAAACCAAAGGCTCGCTTTTATCGACAAAGCTGACATCGTACTCTTCGTGGTAGAAATCCCTTCTGCCATTCCCCACCATCATCTCTGCGATTCCCTGACCATGTATCGATTGTTTACACCGAAAATATCGGAGTTGGCGATGACATTGAATCCAAATTTTCCGTAAAACCGAACATTCTCATCCCGATCTGTTTCCAGGTAAGCCTTTGCCGAGCAATGATCTACCTCTGCACAAAACCGCTCCAGAAGCCTGGAACCAATGCCCATCTTGCGATACGCAGGAAGAACCCCTATGGGGCCGAGATGCCAATGCTGCTCTTCAGGGTCTCTGCTTGCCCACTCCCTCAACCAAATAGATTTCCTGACATGGGTATCGTTCTCATCTTTGGGCTCGTTAGATACACCCTTGGATTTTCGACCGACGCATGAATTCATCCGCATCACCCCAACGATCTTCTCTCCGTCCTTTGCAAGAAAGACGATGCCGGGGCGCTCGGTGAAGAGCTCAACAAACATCCCTGCAATCTCCAAACGCTCTTTTTCGCCACTGCCCTGAAACACGGCAATATGAAGGGGGTTGTTCAGCATGGCATGGCTGAGGACGGTTGCTGCTTCCTGGATGTCACTAAGTTCCATAAAGGACATATGACGGGTGTTCATAGTCATTCCTTAATCAGGGGGGGGGGGAATGTCAAAAGGGTGCCGAAGATCAGCTACAGGCCCTTAGCCCGGATATTTCACGAGTTGAGTGCACCCATGTTTAAGGCATCAGAGCGGCAGTTGTCGCGGTTTTTCTTAAGGTGCTGATAATGCATAAGATAATTATGATCGGCCCGCACGGAGGGTGAACATATGAAATAAAAAACCATGTTGCTTGGGGTTCCTCGTGAAATCCGTTGACAAGCTACAGACGCGGTGATAGCCATTGCAAACACCGGAAAGATAAATAAATAGGCGAGGGCGCTTTTTTATGATCTCCCGCCACTCACCCAGAAGGAGACCACCCATGAATGCCTCCCATTCGCCCTGCAAGGTCTCTGCGTTTATGGCCTCGCACCTTCCTGATTTCTTCAAAGATTACGGCCTGAGTTTTTGCATCGATGGACCTCAACTTGAATATTTTGTCTATAATAAAAAAACAGGCTCGGATATTTCCTGCTCTTTGACTGTCAACTTTGACGATGATGCGGATAAAATCAACGTGATGACATTCTGCCCCGGTCTGTTCCTGCATTCAGGGACGCGTTATTTTTCCGCCGTATGTTTCTTTATGGTCATGCAGCATTTTGCTAATTTCAATAAGATTCAACATGCGTGTCGAATTTGTCTAAACACGAAAAAAGCGGTCTTTGATTCGTTTTATGCGTCCCTCAAGGATTTTGATTTTCACCTTGAGTTTCTCGGCGACAAAGGGAATGATCGCGTGGATTTGGAAAGTGGTTTTCTCTCCTTGAATATGGATACCTCGATGGTCGTTGAACGTGCCCTTGTGGACTATTAACCGTGGCAATGATTCCGACCCATTCTCGAGCCTCTCTTTGCTGTCCATAAAACAGGCAGCTTTTTACGTCTCAGCCAGCCGCTTCATGGAATACATGCCATCGAGCCCTTTGACCCGCTTGGGGACTCTCTCCCGGTTCGCATAAAACCGGCCTTTAAAGACATCGTAGGTGGCCAGCACAAAGGCCTTGGAACCAATGATTCCTGAGTCGGTAAAATACCGGGTCCGGTAACGGAATCGCCTGAGTCGATCCACCTCAAAGCCGTTTTCGCTTTCTGATCTCAGGATTCTTTCCGAGATGTTCGCCTTGCCCCGTTTGGATACGGCCCCTGCATGATAAAGGAAGTCGCGGTATTTTTTCAGTCGCCGGGCGAGCTCCACGCCAAACTCCACCAGACCAAAGTCCAGGGAGAGGAACCCGTCCCGGTTTCCCGTCTGCACATGATGCCCGATGGAACACCAGCGGTAGTCCTCCGGTCGCTTTACAATCCCTGCCCGAACGGCATTAAGGTCAATATAGGCCAGGCAATTGATCAGGGTCTCTCCCTTTTCAACGATCACGCTTTTAAAGCGCTCTCCCCAGAGCGTACCCCGGCGATTCCTCTTCCGGTTGTAAATCCGGGAAAAGGTCTGCTTGATGTCCTTTATATACCACGACAAGCTGCAAAATCGCTCCCTGAACGCCTCCAACTGGCCCTCTGGAAACTCAGCACCCGTTGAGTAGAGGAGCATAAACCGCCGCCTGACCTCATCATCCGAAAGCATTGCGCATGGCGATACCTCAGCCAGGAGATGCCAATGATTTCCCATGATCGCGAACCCCAACACCTCCACAGCATACACCATGGAAAACCGCCGAATCACACTTACCAACTCGTCTTTTTCCGCATCTTGAAAGGGCAGTCCGTCCAATGCCGTGCGACTGATGACATGATACACCGTTTTCTGACCTGGATCGATCCTGACCATCCGGGGAATCCGAGGCATATTGGTCTTCTCCTTGGGCTTTCGTTTTTTTAAACTCTGGTGGGAGTATGGAATTTGTATGGGTAATTTGTGTGTGAATAAGGATGGTTATGTGTTTGGTGTGATCATCTCATGGGATGCTTTAGGGGTCAAGCGTATTTTGCCTGTCCCCTTATTCTCCTCTTGGGGACTCTCTCCCGATTCGCATAAAACCGGCCTTTAAAGACATCGTAGGTGGCCAGCACAAAGGCCTTGGAACCAATGATTCCTGAGTCGGTAAAATACCGGGTCCGGTAACGGAATCGCCTGAGTCGATCCACCTCAAAGCCGTTTTCGCTTTCTGATCTCAGGATTCTTTCCGAGATGTTCGCCTTGCCCCGTTTGGATACGGCCCCTGCATGATAAAGGAAGTCGCGGTATTTTTTCAGTCGCCGGGCGAGCTCCACGCCAAACTCCACCAGCCCAAAGTCCATGGAGAGCAACCCGTCCCGGTTTCCCGTCTGCACATGATGCCCGATGGAACACCAGCGGTAGTCCTCCGGTCGCTTCACAATCCCTGCCCGAACGGCATTAAGGTCAATATAGGCCAGACAATTGATCAGGGTCTCTCCCTTTTCAACGATCACGCTTTTAAAGCGCTCTCCCCAGAGCGTGCCCCGGCGATTCTTCTTCCGGTTGTAAATCCGGGAAAAGGTCTGCTTGATGTCCTTTATATACCACGACAAGCTGCAAAATCGCTCCCTGAACGCCTCCAACTGGCCCTCTGGAAACTCAGCACCCGTTGAGTAGAGGAGCATAAACCGCCGCCTGACCTCATCATCCGAAAGCATTGCGCATGGCGATACCTCAGCCAGGAGATGCCAATGATTTCCCATGATCGCGAACCCCAACACCTCCACAGCATACACCATGGAAAATCGCTGAATCACACCTACCAATTCGTCTTTTTCAGCATCTTGAAAGGGAAGTCCGTCCAACGCCGTGCGACTGATGACATGATACACTGTTTTCTGACCTGGATCGGTCCTGACCATCCGGGGAATCCGAGGCATATTGGTCTTCTCCTTGGGCTTTCGTTTTTTTAAACTCTGGTGGGGGTATGGAATTTGTATGGGTAATTTGTGTGTGAATAAGGATGGTTATGTGTTTGGTGTGATCATCTCATGGGATGCTTTAGGGGTCAAGCGTATTTTGCCTGTCCCCTTATTCCTTTTTCATGTAAACATGTATGTAATTATCGGCCTCCAGTGTCTGCCTAACGTTTGACTTCACCGGTGAGGGCGGGAAGGCCAACAACGGTGGAAAGGTAAAAAGTGCTCTAAAACCGAAGGTGCTCAACGAAGTACAGCTGTAGCCCGATCCGGTGTAATGATTTGTTAAGCGCTTACCCGTATATTTGCACATATGTAAATGTTTCACCGTTAAAGCACCGTGGTATTAGGGAATCGCCACCAAACATACCGCCATCACGGTACATAAAATCAACGCTATCTGCTCCTGAAAACCAGATCTGAACCAACGTGAGTTTTTGAAGAAATTCTTCTTTTGTTAAAACAGGCTCATTTTCTTGGCGCCAGTCTTCATTATATTGATCAAACATTTCTTTAAGGATTTTATCCTTGGCCTTTAATTCATACCCCTCAAGATTTGATAAAAACCTTTTTGCAAGCCCCACAGTGATATCAAGTTTCTCATCATCAGGATCAATGCAAACAGTGACTTCGGTACCTTGATAATTGAATTTTCCCTCAAGTGCACCGTCATGCTCGCCATTTGATTTTATCGATTCAGTAAGGTTGTTTAATACTTCAATGTACATTCGTTTTCCTGGCGCTTAACGCCTTGCATGTGGGGCCGCCGAGCGAAGCGAGGGCACTGGCGCGGAGCGCCAGCGGTCCCGTACAATGCGATTGTTGGCATTTGGTCATAATTTCAGTGCAATAGGCACAGAAACAAGCACCCTTATCAGAGTAATGTATCTCTGGTTTTTAGTGAACCTATTTAAGAATTCAAGGCCGGGAAACCATAAAAGGCCCAAGAAGACAAGTTCAATGTCAGCGGGATCGTCTTTGAGCATATTGATTGAACCACACAAAATACAAATAAATGATCCAAATAATACTGTGGATTTGACCGCCGCCCAAAGTAAAGCATTCGTTCTATAGTTTCCAAAAATAATAGCCCAAATAAGAAAAACTGAAAATGCCCCTACAGGAGGTTCCATAAAAATAGACTGAATGCTACTTATTTGATGTGAACCTAAAAACATGAAACACATTGTGATATAAGCCACTATTGCAAATAAATAAGCATATTTTCCTTTAATTTCTCCGAAGAACAGGTGTGATTTAACCTGATTTTGCAACCAAGATGAATCAAAGATTTTAATGAAATTATCAAAGGGGTTTTCAGGTCTCATAATTTCAATGCTAACGCCGCACTTCACCCGACGGGCGCTGAAGTACGATAGAGTTTGATATTCGATACCTTCCGGCTAACGAACAAGACCAAAATGCCGCACTTGCGCCCGGTCGGTGTGAAAGTGCTTGTTGTGTGCCGGGCACGGCACACGTCCTTAAAAGTGAGCCAAATGGTAGTATTATTGTGAGCATTTGGCAAGTCTTAGACCCAGCCAGGTGGAGGCGAAGGGTGTAGCGGTAGAACAACGAGGTATCGGTGACGGTGCTTCGGAAGGCAGTCGTCCTGCTGCGGCAGGATACCGCGAAGGTACGGGGTGACGTACAGAAACCGAGTTGAGGCGTGCATGAGTGGGACGAGCCTGCAACACAAGGCGAAGTCCTCTATCCACTATAGGCTCTGCCCGTATACTCGGCGCCCACGTACCGAAAGGCGTGTGTTTACCCCGGGAGGCCTCCCATGTGCCCCGGAAAGTCGCGTGCGACGGAAATTGGCTGAGGGCGGGGCAACCCGCTCTGACCGCATGGGAGGAGTCAGCCGAGGGCATAGTAGTCAGAGGAAACGAGCCGGGCCTCCCTTAAAGGGGAGAAGTATACCCGGAGGACTCACCCTGGTGAAGGCCTGAACGGTGCCCGACCCGAATGGGGCGGGTAAATGAAAATGACAAGTAGGAGGTGTGTACTTATGAGCATTATGCCCCAGCAGGTGGAAATGTTCATAGCGTCGCAGATAGCCGAACGTCTGGGAGGCAACCCCCGGCTCATGGAGATGATCCTTGAGCGGAGGAATATGTTCAGCGCCCTGAAGCGGGTCCGAAGCAACAAAGGAGCCCCCGGGGTTGACGGGATGACCGTGAACCAACTGGGTGGATACCTGAGGCGGCATTGGCCCACGATCAGGGAGGAGCTTTTAAGCGGGACCTACAACCCCTTCCCCGTCCGGCGCAAGGAGATACCCAAGCCGGATGGCGGGGTGCGGTTGCTTGGGATCCCGACGGTCCTTGACCGGCTCATCCAGCAGGCCATCAGTCAGATTTTGGCACAGGTGTGGGACCCGACCTTTTCTGAGTTCAGCTATGGATTCAGGCCGGGACGGTGCCAGCGTGACGCCATTTATCAGGCGAAGGGCTATCTGCTTGAGGGGTACACTCACGTCGTTGATATGGACCTGTCGAAGTTCTTCGACAGGGTCAACCACGATCGCCTGATGAGCAGGTTGGCGGCACGGGTTCAGGACAAGCGCGTCCTGAAGCTGATCCGTAAATACCTGACCGCCGGGACGATGATCGGCGGGCTTGTCTCGCCGTCCGTGGAAGGTACGCCCCAGGGCGGTCCTCTCTCGCCGCTGCTCTCCAATATCGTCCTTGACGAATTGGACAAAGAGCTGGAGGCAAGGGGGCATTGCTTTGTCAGATATGCCGATGACTTCGTGATCTACACCAAAAGCAAGAAAGCTGCGTTGCGGGTCAAAACGAGCATCACGGGGTATATCACCGAGAAGCTCAAGCTCAAGGTCAACGAGGAGAAGAGCGCGGTCAGTAGGCCGTGGCTACGCAAGTATCTTGGTTTTACGTTTATTCAAATGTACGGGAAGACAAAGATCCGGATCCACGCCAAATCGATCAAACGATTCAAGGAGAGGGTCCGGGAGCTGACAAGCCGCAACTGCGGAAAGAGCCTGTACAGGATAATTGAGGAGTTGAACAATTACCTCAGGGGATGGTGGAACTACTACCGTCTGACGGAAGCCAGGTATATCTTCAAGGCCCTGAACAAGTGGATTATCAGGCGGCTTCGATGTGTCGTCTGGAAGCAGTGGAAGAATCCAAGGACCAAGATTCGTAATTTAAAGAAGCTTGGAATCCCTCATGGTCCCGCCGTGATGTGCGGCAACGCACGAAAGAAGTACTGGCGCATGAGCAAGGTCAAGTGGATAAACTTCGCGCTTCCGCCCCGATATTTCTTCTCTCGCGGATTGTTTCTTCCGGGAGTGTAACTCCTTTGATCAGCCGAATCGCCGAGGTACGCGATCCGTATGCCAGGTGGTGTGGGAGGGCCCTTCAGTGATGGAGGGTCCTATCCCGTTAACCCCAATTCTCGGATAATATCCATGCGGCTTGGAACTCACGTGTGATTGCATTAAATGTAAATTTACAACCTTCATCAGTAAGGTCATTTAGCACGCCTTTAATTATCGGTCCTGATTGACCCGTAAAACTAATGCCATCAGCCGACACTCTTTCGCCTGACCATTTTAGTTTAGGCCCCTTAAATAGCGCGAGGCACAAGCCATCAGTTGCAACTAAAAAACCTGTTTCGTCGTTGTAAAGTATGTTGTCAATCCCATCCCATTCAGTTGTTGATATAATTTCTCTTTTATTGGGATCAACGAAATACCCCTGGCCACCTGCAACGACTAAAAATAGTTTTTCATTGGGTATACGAAAAACAGTGTTAAAAGAACTCCACCCGCTTTGACTGAATACACCAACCCATTCTAAATAATCCTTATCAAGAAACTTAACCCACAATGTATTCCCAGACATTGAAAAATTGTGTTCTTCAAAATCTCCAGACAAGGGTGGTCTATCAAGGATTTCCGCTTCCATGAAATTGCTATGTCCTTAAAGGGGGTTAACGCTGGAATTCACCGGGCGGGCGACGAGGACCGACAACGGTGAACAGGTTAAATTGTTTGTGAACCGGAAGCACTCGCCAAAGAGCAGCTGTAAGCCCGTCCGGTGAAATGACTTGTTGTGGGCCGTGTATGGGCAAAGATTGTTGATTTTGCCACCAGCTATTGCCAAACACAGGAAAACCTATGAACCATGAAGAGCATGAAGGACATGAAGAAGAACTGAAAAGAAATGATTTTGCGGCGAAGCCGCCTTCATGCTCTTCCCGGCCTTCATGGTAGAACTGCTTTTTGTTTGCAATCCAGTCCTGTTGCATAAGCCGGACGAGTGCGAGTTACGAGATCAAAAACCCACATTTATTTCTATTCTTTTGCGTTGTGACAAGGCCCACAACGAATAGTTAAGGGACTGCTTGAATAACGAAAACCGTTGTTTAGCCAATAAGTTCTCTTCAACGAATTGTTGAACAGAGCCGCGCAATTTCATCTCCAGGGCCAACCCTATCCTATGGACTTTCGATACCAAACCCACGTTACGAAACGTAAATGTATGGGATAAAATCTCTCTATCTGGCCGGAGTCAGGGTGGCTTGTCATGAGGCCTGGTCCCTTTTTGCTGTCGAATCAGTAAATAATCTTAATACTCAGATGAGTTAAAGCAGAACTCACCCGTGCTGTCAATGCATGATAAATCTCAGAATCAAAGACAGTTAGTGGCTCCCGCAAATGATCATTCCGTGGGTAACCGGAGGGCTGTTCATCCTTGACTCTCTGTTGAAGGGTTCAATGGTTTGAGTGAGAATCAAGGCCTTTCCGCAGGTCGGGCAGGACGTCTTTGAAGGGTCTGATTTTTTGACTGCATCCTGCCATAGAATCTTTCTGGGCAACTCTACTCGCCCCTGACCGAGGGTTTGTCTGGCGATATTCAAGTTTTTCTTTTTGGCCTGGGCATAGAGACCGTAGGACCGAACAAGGACAGCCTTGGGAGGAGGAACGTGGGTTAAAATTCGGCGTATAAATTCTTCCAGTGGAAGCGAGAGCAGTTTCTCCTCTTTACGGCCATAATCAAAGACAACGTGGGATTCGGTTATTTGTTTGATACGCGTATTGGCTATTGGGCCACCTCGAAGGTAGCGGGCCAGATAAGTGGCGACACCACTGCCATGTCTATACTTCTTGAATATTTTAACATTCCATTTCTTGCGCCCGAGCTTGTTCAGAAGATTGATAAACTGCTGTGATCTCATGTCAGCAGGTAGGATGAGTTGGCCTTTCTCTAAGGCTTTTTTCAGGGTGTCGTTCACCTTGCCACGGAACAGGGCACAAGCTGCTTGATAGGGGAAGAGGAACACCCCTTTTACGGAAACCCACTCCCCCCTTTCATTAAGCCCACCGTCGCTGATCAGGCAGTGGGTATGGGGATGGGGCTCAAGGTTTTTCTTCCAGGAATGAAAAGCGGCTATAATCCCGGGTTTTGCACCGATTCGTTTGGGGTTGAGAGACAACTCGAAGATGGTGTCACGTGAAGAGGTCAAAAGGATGTCGGCCAACAGTTTGAGATTCATCTGAAGCAGAAACCGGAGCTGGTGAGGAATCGTGAAAACGACATGAAAGTGAGGGCATTTCAAAAGCCTTGCTTTTTGTTTTTCAAGCCATTTCTCAACCTGAAGGTAGGCACATTGAGGGCAGCTCCGATGTTTGCACGAGTTATACCATACCCGATGAAAGTGGCCATCGGGGCACCCTTGAACATGCCCGCCAAGGGATGCGGTACGGCATACCATCATGCTGTAGGCGGCGTCGCGTTTGTAAGAAGGAAGAGGATGAGAGTTGTCGTAAGATCGGTATGCCTGTTTAAATATCTGATTGACAGAGTATTTAGGCATTTGACTGTATGATAAACAGAGATTTTAGAGCAAATAATTACTGTTTGAATGACTATCCCCCGCGAAGCGGGTCTGTTCAACAAGTATTAGTGTGCAAAAATGCGTCATAAAACCGTGATCCCCGGGTTTATGATGCAAAAACGCTCGTATATAAAAATATATTGGTCTTATGATGCAAAATTGCACAATAAGTGGTTTGGATGCGCAATAAACCCAGTATCCCCAGGATTATTGTGCATTAATGCACAACAATCCAAAAACACTTGTCTTATGACGCATTTTTGCACTATAAACCTGTATATTACCGTAAAAGGTGCATTTCGATTTCCAGCCATCCCATCGTACAATATCTCACTGAGTCATACGAAAATATCAACCTGCAATCAAGGTGGAATATGAATTCACGCCCAATAAAACTACTGGATCAGGTCAGAGATAAAATACGCGTCAAGCATTATTCGATTCGCACGGAAGAGGCGTACGTTGCATGGATAAAGCGGTATATCTATTTTCATGACAAAAAGCACCCCCAAGAACTAAACCATCGGGATGTCGAAAGCTTTCTGACCCATCTTGCCGTGGAGCGCAAGATAGCTTCTTCAACTCAAAACCAGGCCTTGAGCGCCCTGCTTTTTTTGTATCAGCAGGTCCTGGATCAACCCTTGGAAGAATATGTGGATGCCATCCGGGCCAAGAAGCCGGAAAGACGCCCGACGGTTCTTACAAGCGACGAAGTGTTCCAGATCATGGAAGGCATGAGCGGCACGTTTCAGCTGATAGCGCAGATTTTATACGGTTGCGGCCTTCGTGGGATCGAGGCCCTCAGGTTGCGGGTTCTCGATATAGACTTCCAACGGATGGAGTTGATGGTTCGTGACGGAAAAGGATCAAAAGACAGGTTGACGATGCTACCAGAAGAGCTAAAAAAGCTGCTGGAAAACCAGCTTATCCTTAGAAAGCGTCAACATGACAGCGACCTTGCCGCCGGTGTCGGTTCAGTTTATCTCCCCAATGCCCTGTCCAAAAAATACCCGAAAGCTGCCGAAGAGTGGAAATGGCAATATGTCTTTCCTTCCCGCAACATTTCCGTTGACCCTCGAAGTGGGATTCGTCGTCGTCATCATCTCCATCTGAGCAGCCTAAACCGCAATATCACAAGGGCTGTAAAACTCACGGATATCAACAAACATATCACCAGCCATACCTTCCGGCACTCCTTTGCTACCCACCTCCTTGAGGCCGGATACGATATCCGCACCATTCAAGAGCTGCTGGGACACAAAGATGTCACCACGACCATGATCTACACCCATGTTCTGAACAAAGGCGGGCTGGCTGTTCGAAGTCCCCTGGATATTCACAAGGCCAGTCGCCCCACACCACCGCCAGTCTGATCCGAGCAGACAACGTCAACAACATTTCAACAGAAAAAGTTGAAGCCCTCTCGCGATTACGTCTTCGATACACCAAATCTCAAGGGATTCTTCACATACACTCGCAAACCAACGTTATTGCTCCTATCAGAAGCCTTCGCCTAACACCGAAGAAACACATGAACCATGAAGAGCTTGAAAGACATGAAGAAAAACTAAAGAAAGGTTTATTGCGGCAGAGCCGCCCTCATGCTCTTCATGTCCATGGTAGAAATCCCTTTTGTAATTTGATGAGGCCATGAATCCGGGAAAGATTAGGGTGTGTGTAGGTTTTGTTTCTTTTTTTCTGTCCCCCAAGAAAAAAGCCGCACAGGAGTGCGGCGCTCCAGGGTATGTCATGACACGTCTTGCAGACGGAGAGTCCCAGCGAACCGGATGCAACCCGCTTTCGAGGACTTATTTGCTATGGTGGCAACGTTTGGAGTTATCTCAAAAGAAGGGCCTTATGAACCATGAAGAGCATGAAGAACACGAAGAACAACAATCATGAGAGAACCCGCTTTTCGCGGCGAAGCCGCCTTCATTCTCTTCATGTCCTTCATGGTAGAATTTCCTTCGGGCTTTTGAAACGACTGTGAAACCAGAAAAGTAGGGGTGAGGGTGGGGTTTGTTACTCTTTTTCTGTCCCCTAAGAAAAAAGCCGCACAGGAGTGCGGCGCTCCAGGGTATGTCATGACACGTCTCGCAGACGGTGAGCGCCAGCGAACTGGATGCAACCAGCTTTCGAGGACTTTTTGTATAGTGGCTTCGCCACCCTCGCCGCCGGAGGCATGCTTTTTCTATGACCTATTGCCCATAACCTGCTTTTAACCGTGTGAACACATAACAGGCGAAAAATGCTTATTTCCCTTCTCATCCGCATCCGCCATCACCATCCACCCCTGGGGCGTGTTGGTCAGCCGCAGCCGGGTTTTGACGGTTCTTCCGTCAGGCGTCGTCAGATTGCAGGGCCGGGTCGGCTTCATGGAGAGGAGGGACGTGAGCTGGGATTCGGTGAGCTCTCGGCCGAAGAGGGTTTTCCAGATGACGAAGCTGCAACCGCCTTTGTCTGCGGGCCAGTTGGCACAGCCAAAGCCGCGCTTGCCTTCGATGATGGACCCGCCGCAGACGGGACAGTCCCTGCGGGACGGCGGGTTTGAGTCCCTCTGGGACTTTTGTTTGGGCCCACTGAGTGTCGGCGTGTTTTGGGCTGGTTTGGGGGCTATCGTTGTTGGCCTCTCAGGCTGTGATGCGTAACTGGCGGCTTCTTGGTTGTGCGAGAAGGAACCTGAGGCATTCTGGGACGAGGAACTCCAGGGCGCAGGTTCTGCCGCGTTTTTTTTAGCCCCTCCCTTTTTGCCTTTGCTGTCGAAGTCAAAGCTGATCTGCCAGGTGCCTTCCTTCGGGGCGAGGATAAGAGACGCAGTGAACCGTTTTTTCTTTTTGGAGATAAAGCCGTTGTAGGGACCGGATTTTTTCGTGCGGAGGAGGTGGCCCACCATGTTGGGGGTGAGGTTCTTGCCGGCGATCTTTTTCCAGAGAACGAAGCCGCAGGCGCACTTGTAATTCTTGTACTCCTCTATCACCTCACCGCCGCAAGCAGGGCATCGGCCCACCACTTCGCCGGTTCTCTTGCGGCCAGCCGGGGCCTCGCCTTCCATGGCCACGGTTTTCAGCTCATCCATGGACTTTTGAACGAACTCTTTGATGGTGGCGAGGAAATTCTCGTTGTTCCCTTCGCCCAGGGCGATGCGGTTGAGGCTCATCTCCCAGCGGGCCGTCTCCTCGGGGGAGGTGAGGACCCGGCTTACGGCGGTCTTCTGGAGCATCTCCACGAGGTAGCAGCCTTTGTCCGTGGCAGCCAGGGTCTTTCCTTGGCGCTTTGCGTAATCTCGCATGATGAGGATCTCCAAGATCTGGGCGCGGGTGGACTGGGTGCCTATGCCCACCTCGCCGCGGAAGAGGTCCTTCATCGCTTTTTCCGAGACGTATCGTCCCGGGTTGGTCATCTCTTTCAGGATCAGGGCGTCGGTGTAGGCGGCAGGCGGGGTGGTCTCCTTTTTTTCGGCGGCCACCTTCTCTTTGTGGGCCGCATCCCCGTTGACCAGCGGCGGAATGTACGCTTCGTCCTCTTTTTTCGCCTTGATGGGCCAGGCTTCGCGCCAGCCCGGCGAGAGAATGATTTTCCCCGTGGTCTGAAAGGTCTCGGAGGAAAAGCCCGTGATGATCTTTGTGTTCTCGTAGTGGCAGTTGGGGTGAAAGGCCGCCGCAAATCGTCTGAGTACCAGCTCGTAGATCTTCTTCTCATCTGCCGTGGCACTCGGGGGCAGATTCTTCAAGGGTATCAGGGCGTGGTGGTCGGTGAGCTTGGCGTCGTTAAACACCCGCTTGTTGGAAAGGGAGATGCGGCCGTGATCCACACCCTTAAACAACTCCGGGGCAGTCCCCGCGAGCTTGTCTACCAGCTTTTTCACCATATCGAGGTTCTGTGTACCCAATACCCGGGAGTCGGTTCGGGGATAGGACAGACACTTCTTGTCCTGATAAAGCCCTTGGGCAACATTCAGGGTCTTTTTCGCCGGAAAGCCGAATCGCTTGTTGGCCTCCTGCTGAAGGTCCGTGAGGGAAAAGAGATACGGCGGGGGCTCCGACTTTTTCTCTTTATCTGCCGAAAGCACCGTGCCCGGAGTCTCTTCAGCGGTGAGCCTCGCAACCAACCCTTGAGCCGCCTCAAGGTCGAAAATCCGCGTCTCTTTCTCCTTAAACCAGGTGCCGATCCACGTCCCCTTCTCGTTTGAAAAGTGAACCTTCACCCCCACATAAGGCTCGGGTTTGAAGTTCTCCCGCTCCCGCCGCCTCTGCACCAAGAGCGCCAGCACCGCCGTCTGGACACGGCCCACCGAATAGAGATCCCCCAACCTTACGGTCAGGGCCCGCGTCCCGTTCATCCCCACCATCCAGTCCGCCACCTGCCGGTAATACCCCGCCCGCCAGAGTCGGTCATACTGAGTGATGGGCTGAACCTGTTCAAGCGTGCTCCGCACGACGGCAGGGGTCAGGGCCTGACTCGTCCAGAAGCGCATGATCCGCCCCTTGTCCGTGTACCCCGCCTGCAAAAGAATCGTCCGGGCAATCACCTCGCCCTCGCGCCCCGCATCCGTTGCGATAATCACCCGATCAAGCCCCGGCGTCTTAAGCAGCTTCTTGATCACCCCAAGCTGCTTTCCGCTCTTTTTGATGGGCTTGTACTTGAAGGGATCCGGCAGAATGGGCAACGTCTCCAAAGACCACTTCTTAAATGAGGGGCTGTAATCCTCCGGAGAAAACAGCTCCACCAGATGACCCACAGCCCAGCAAATCAGGGTCCCGTTTCCTTCGTAATATCCGTCCCGTCGGGTCCGGACGCCCAGAGCTTTGGAGAAGTCAGCAGCCACAGAGGGCTTTTCGGTGAGGATGAGAGTGGTCATGCACCTGTCATAACGCAAATTGGGGGAAGAAGAAATATGAAAAGCCTTGCCTCCGGCGGCGAGGTGAGCCACCTCGAAAGCGGGTTGCCCTTGCGCTTCGTCCCTCGTTCCTCGGGCCAAATCGCAAGGGCGTTGGCCGCGGGCTTCGCCCGCCTCAGAGGCTGGGGATTGTTCGGGGGAGGTCACAAGGCTTTAAGGGTGGGGTGGCTTGTTAATCACACATTGGGTTGGGGCCTTTTTCAAATGGCAGAACATCGTGATTCCATCACTATTCACTACTGACTACTCACGATTCACTGGGTAGGGCAACGCCTGGAAACGAGCGTATGTCAAGGGGTGCTCAATCTCCTTCGTGTAGCCCGAAGGGCGCTTCGAGTTCTTCGTGGTTAACCCTTTTTTCTTCTACCCTTATCCAAACTGGCCATTCGCGAAACGAACTCCTTGAACCAAGAACTTACTCAGTGAATGGTAAATAGTGAACAGTGAGTGGTGGGGGCGTTTATCTATTCACCATTCACTACTGACTATTTACCGGCAAAGTTCTTTGCCTTCAGCGGCTCCACCAAATACTCCAACCCATTCACCTTGATCTCATACACCAGCCCCAGCATCTCCCCCAGCTCCCCTTTTGGAAACCCCTCCTGCTTGAACCACACCACATAGGGCTCCGGAAGGTCCACAAGGAGGACGCCCTGGTACTTGCCGAAGGGCATGGGGGTTCGGGCGATTTTAAGGAGCATTGTCGGGTCAAACACGGGCATTTCCATGGGTCTTGGTTCCTGTTCTGTTGTCACGGGTGTCTGTTTTTCTTGCGTACCACTCCGATGCTTTCATCATGAATCATGGCGCGGGTCAACCCACAAAAGTATGGATCGCCTTGAGCGGTGTTTCAGGCATGGATCCCCGGTCTCTCGGTTAACTGGGATGTGGCGGCTATATCTTCACTAAAGCCAGACAGTCGTATTCATACCCCGGGCAGCCGGGGAAGACGAAATACCGCGACTCCAGACCCTCTGCGGCCATCAAGGCTTTGGACTTCATGAAACGTTGCGACTTCAGCCACCAGCTCATGTTTTTTTCATAACTGATGGAGAGCAGCGACTCCTCGAACGAAGAACGAAGAACCAAGCACGAAGAACGTTTTATATAACCCACCATCAAACGCAAAAAGGCCGGCGAACGCTCATGGGCGCCTGCCGGCCTGGGTTGTTCGCGATGACGGGTGTATGGTTTATCCCGGATATTTCACGAGTCGGGTGCGCTTATATGCAAGGCATCAGAGCTGCAGATGTAGTGGTTTACCTCAAAGCTTTGATAACGCAGCAGATGAGTGCACCCGGCTCGCCCGAAGGGTGAGAAAAGCAAGCAGGAAACCGTGAATTACATGTTGTGTTTTTTAAATGCCTGAATTTCTCACAGTAACCATCAGTAATAACATGATGTTGTTTCGACCTGTTTGTTTTCTCTTGAAATATCCGGGTTAGAGTGCTGCCGTGTAGATATCGATAACATCGTTATGGGACGGCCGTCTGGGGTTGGTGGCACCGCAGGCGTCCTTCTGTGCGTTATCCGCCATGATGGGCAGGTCCTCTTTTTTCACGCCCAACACGGTGAGGTTGGGGGGAATGCCGATGTCCCGCGAGAGGGTTTCGATGGAGGTGATGGCTTTTTCAGCCGCCTCGCGTTTCGACAGCTCGCCCACAGGCTCACCCATGGCGATGGCGATATCTGCAAACCGGTCGAGCCTCGCGATGAGGTTGAAGCGCGACACATGGGGCAGCAGGATCGCGTTGCAGATCCCGTGGGGGAGGTTGTAAAACCCCCCGAGCTGATGGGCCATGGCGTGGACATGGCCGAGGCTCGCATTGTTGAAGGCCATGCCCGCAAGGTACTCGGCATAGGCCATCTTGTCCCGCGCCTCGATGTCCTCGCCGTTGGCCACCGCCTGCCGGAGGTAGTCCGCCACCAGTTCAATGGCCTTCAGGGCACAGGCGTCGGTCACCGGGGTTGCCATGGTGGAGACGTAAGCCTCCACGGCATGGGTGAGGGCATCCATCCCCGTTGCCGCGGTGAGGGCCGTGGGCATGCCCACCATGAGAAGCGGGTCGTTGATGGCCACCGTCGGGGTCACATGCCAGTCAACGATGGCCATCTTCACCTTGCGGCTGGTGTCGGTGATGATGCAGAACCGGGTCATTTCACTGGCGGTTCCGGCCGTTGTGTTGATGGCGATGAAGGGCGGCATGGGCTTGGTGGACTGATCGACCCCCTCAAAATCGTGAATGGTCCCGCCGTTGGTCAGGACGATGCCGATTCCCTTGCCACAGTCGTGGGGGCTGCCGCCACCTAAGGTGATGATCATGTCACACCCGTTCTCTTTGTAGGCCTTTACACCCTCCTCCACGTTCGTGTCCGTGGGGTTGGGAACGGTGTCGTCAAAGACCACCGTATCGGCACCTGTCTCCTGCTTGATGAGGTCGACAATCTGGCTTGTCAGCCCTGCTTCGGTGATGCCCTTGTCGGCCACCAGGAACGGTTTTTTTCCACCCAGGATCTTGATCTGCTCACCCAGCTGCTTGTGTGAACCGATGCCCATGAGAGTGACGGTAGGAATATAGAATCCGAAAACTGCGTCATTGTTAGCCATGATAGAACCTCCTTGATCGGGGGTATGAGTTGAAACGGGCTGTGTTGCCCATGAATAATCGAGTTTGTGTAACTGGCATTCTTGAAATGCAAAACGGTTGCCAAGAGTGAATGATTACGCTGAATTATTTTGGGTGATGTGTGTGCTTGTGGTTTCAATGATCTGAATTTAATCGAATAATGAGCCGCTTTGGGGCGGTTATTTTTTTGTTGGAAGCCAGTAGCCCCGGGCACGGGATAAGTCAGTTTGGACTGAATGTGGGGTGAAATACCCCATTTTTTGGGTTGCAATGGCGACATAGGATGCAGTGTGTATTTAAGATCCAATATAGGTATTGGGAGCACACGAAGGCAGAATGGTCCCATCCATGTGGTGGGGATTTCAGGGGGGGCTCTTTGTTCTCTGCGAGTGAGTATTATCATGCGCATCATGTCTTGATTTATGGGGGGCACGCTGATAGTTTTCTGCCTAATTATATATAAAAAAGAGGGTAACTATTCAGCTTGTACCATTGGCGGCCTTGACGGGGGCTAAGCTTTAACCTGTTCTGAAAGAGTGGGGTTAACAAACAGTACTTAAAATGTGTCCTCGAACGAAATTCCGTTTTGAAGGCGGATGTGATTTGCCCCGAGGAACGAGGAGCAAAGCGCAGCCGCAACCTGCTTTCAAGGTGGCACACCTTGCCGCCGGAGGCCACTGTTGATCTGAATAATTGCCGAAAGAGAAGCCCGGATGTGATTCCGGGAATTGGGGTTTTTACGTGACGGACAGACGTTACATACTACGATTGTTGATCTTGCCATTGGCATGTCTCCTTTTTATAACCTCCTCAGCGCACGCGCAGGATTCCCCGCACAAAAATATCCTGATTTTCCACTCCTTTCATAAAGGGCATGTCTGGAACGACAGCATCTCCAAGGGCATCGAATCCGGCCTGGCTAAAGTAGACGCTGCGGCCATGAAGCTCAGCGTCTATTACGAATACATGGATGTGGAGCGCTTTGACGATGCCGGGCAGATGCGTCGCCTGTCGGAGTTTTTAAAGGTAAAATACAGTCATACCCGCTTTGATGTGATCATCGCCTCCGATGATTCAGCCTTCCGTTTTCTTCTGGATGAAAAGAAAAAGATCTTCCCGGAGACCCCTGTGGTCTTTTGCGGGGTGAACTACTTCGAAGAGTTCGAGATGTTCGGCCACGACCGCTTTACCGGGGTGGTGGAGCGCATCGATATTCTGGAGACCGTGAGAACGGCCCTGCGACTTCACCCAAAGACCAAAAAAATTCTCGTGGTGGTGGACCAGACCGACACAAGCATCGCCATCCTCAAAACCATGGTCACCTTTTTTAAGCGCATGGACGATCCCTCTGTCTTTCGCTTTATTCCGGCCATGAGCATGGACGAACTCCAGGAGGAGGTGAGCTCCCTGCCGCCGGAAACCGTGGTCCTTTTCGTCAACTTCACCGTGGACCGGAACGGTCGGAAGTTTAGCGTGACGGAAGGATTGCAGCGGGTGGCCCAGGCGTCCAATGCCCCCATCTACTCTTTTTGGGACAATCACCTCGGGTACGGTGTCGTGGGGGGGATGATGGCAAGTGGCAGCGCCCACGGGGAAAAAGCCGCTGAAATTGCCCTGCGTATCCTTGCGGGTGTCCCTGTGCAGGCCATCCCTGTGTTTAAGGAGAGTCTCAACCGCCACATGTTTGATTACACCCAGATGGAGAGGTTCCAGATCAGGGAGGCGTCTCTTCCTTCCGGGGCCGAGGTGATCAACGTGCCCTTCTCCTTTTATCAGACCTATAAAAGGCTGGTGTGGGGCATCATCCTGAGCATTGCATTTCTGGGCATGATCATTCTGATTCTTGTGGTGAATACCTTCCAGCGCAAGCGGGTGGAGACCTCCCTTACGTATTACTCCAACCAGTTGCGTGTGCTGAATAAAATCGATCGGGCGGTGCTGGATGGCAGCTTTTCAGAAGAAACGATGCAGGGTGTGTTGAAGTATGTGCGGAACCTTTACGGGGCCTTATGGGCCTGTGTGGTTGTGTTTGATTTTCCCAAAGAGAAGGCGACGGTGGTGGCCGCGGACACCGCATCCGGTTACGGCGTACCAGAAGGGGGCTCGTATCCCATCGATAAATTCAAACCCGAACGTCTGACCCGAGGCCACCGCATCGTTATCGAGGGAGACGAGGCCGCGGAAAACATTCTGGTTTCCGAATTTCATGCATCGGAAGGGGGCAGGGAAGGCTACGTGAGCGTGCCCCTGGTTTCAAATGAGGAGCTCATCGGTGCGCTCAACCTCTCCCGGTTTCCCGCCCCGGGCTTTACCCTCGAGAACCTCGATATCATCAAAGAGGTGGCCACCTCCTTGGCTGTGGCCATTCAGAGCGTGAACCTGATGCAGGCCACCCTGCAGCACGGCCATGAGCTGGAGCGGCTTTCGGCCAAGGTGTTTGAGATGCAGGAGACCACATGCCGGAAGATCTCCTTTGAACTCCATGACGAGATCGGCCAATCCCTGACCGCGGCCACCCTGAACCTGGCGGCCATGGAGAAGATGATCGCTGCGGGGAACATGGCGAAAATCCCCGGGCTCCTGATTGATACCGAAGAGATCGTGAACCACCTTACCGAGCAGGCCCATGACCTCTCCGTTAACCTGTGGCCGCCCATGCTGCGGGATTTCGGGCTGGGCCCCACACTCAGGTGGTACCTGAACCGCATCGGTGAGAAGGTGGAGATCCCCCTGATTTTGGACGCCCCGGATTTTCCGGAACGCCCCTCAGGTGAGATCGAAACCACCGTCTACCGGCTGGCCCAGGAAGCCTTGAACAATGTGCTGAAATACGCCCAGGCCACCCGCGTGAACGTCTCCCTCAAACTCAGGTCCGATAACACGATCGTTTTTAAGGTGGAAGATGACGGGGTGGGCTTCGAGCCCGAAGAGATTCTCTCCGGAGACCAGATGAACGACAAGCTGGGGCTCCTCGGCATGCGCGAACGGGTCGCCTTTCTGGGAGGCCGGCTCACCATCTGGTCCAGCCCGGGGCAGGGAACCTCCATCTCAACCGAAATACCTTGGACAAGGGGATAGGTTCGCGAATGCTCCCGTCCCTCGTTCCTCGGGGCGATCACATTCGCTGACGGGCTGCGCCCGTGACAGCGGGTGTTATGACAAAAATTTCTTCGTGTAGCCCAAAGGGCGCTTCGTGTTCTTCGTGGTTTTAAACTGACGTCAGGCCTGAAAATGCCTGATGTCCGCATGACTTTTTACCGGAATAATTCTGGCTGCTACGTTGCAACCGTTGATTTAGAGCCAATCCTGTACAGTGGACACCCTTTGACCCTGTAGGATGGGCAAAGGTAGTGCCGTGCCCATCACGGGCCGTGGCAACCATCCATGCAAGGAGAGGATTCCGGGGATGCCGATGTTTCGGTCAATGATGGGCACGCTTCGCGCTTTTCCCATCCTACAGTGCCGCTGTTACTCCACCGGTGTTGGTGATTGAAAAGGACACGTTTTATAAAAAGTGCCGTTGCGCTTTGACCCGAGGAACGAGGGGCAAAGCACAGCGGCAACCCGCTTTCAAGGTGGCTCACCTTGCCGCCGGAGGCCCATAAAGGAAGAATAAAGATGTCAAAAATAAAGGTGCTTGTTGCCGAGGATCACACCATTGTCCGGAAAGGGCTCTGCGCCCTTCTGTATGCGGAGTCTGATATTGAGGTGGTGGGGGAGGCGGCAAACGGGCGGGAAGCCATCAAGATGGTGGAGCAGCTCAGCCCGGATGTGGTGCTTATGGACATCACCATGCCGGAGTTGAACGGCATGGACGCCACGCGCCAGCTCAAAAAACGGTTCCCGGACCTGAAGATCCTGATTCTCTCCATGCACACCAGCGAGGAGTATATTTTCGAGACCCTCCGTGCCGGTGCGTCCGGTTACCTGGTGAAACGATCGGCCACCACCGATCTTATCCAGGCGATTCACGTGGCATACAAGGGGGATTCTTACCTGAGTCCCGATATCTCCAACAAGGTGATCAACTATTACGTGAAGCAGAAAGAGGGGGTACCCGACGAGCCCGAGGGGCTGGACAAGCTCTCCGATCGGGAGCGCGAGGTGCTTCAGCTCATCGCAGAGGGCCACGCCAACCGCGACATCGCCGAACAGCTCTTCATCAGCCCCAAGACCGTGGAAGCCCATCGGGCCAACATCCAGAAAAAGCTGAAGGTCTCCGGTACCGCGGAGTTGACCAAGTACGCGATTATCAAGGGGTTGGTGGATTTGGGGTTTTAGGAAAAGCGTGCGTTGTTCTTGGTTCGTTGTTCTTCGTTCGCGGTATTCGCTTCGCTCATGGCCGTTTTATTCCTGCATGGAAAAGTCAGGGCTGAGCGATCGTCATACTTAAGCACAAAGCTTGGCTCGGTTGTCTATAGAAAGAACCTTATGAACCACGAAGAAAAACCAAAGAACTGTTTTTAGCGGCGAAGGCGCCTTCGTGCTCTTCGTGTCCTTCGTGGTAGAAATGGTTTTTTTGCGTAAGGGTGTGTGTTCCACGAACTTAAACGATGACTTCAATGCTGCCGAGATGAGGTTGATTAGAGAGGTCTCGGTTACCCGGCCATGGTGCATAAATGCACCCTACGGGGCTGGTGGGTTCATCAAGGGCGAGTCTGAGTCCAGCAGGCTGTCACTTTCAACGTAAAACCACCCGATACCGTGTCGGATCACCGCAGCATGTAGGGTGCGTTCCACGCACCAGAACGATGGTTTTCATGCCGCTGAGATAAAATGGCCCCCAGGGGCCTTGGTTTCCCGACCATGGTGCATAAATGCACCCTACGGGCTGGTGGGTTTATCAGGGGCGAGTCTGGGTTCAGCAGTCTGTCATGTCAGTCGCCAATTCATCCGATATCGTGTCGGGTTACCGCAGTATGTAGGGTGCGTTCCACGCACCAGAACGCTGGCTTTCATGCCGCCGAGATAAAATGAACCCTAGCGGCCTTGGTTTCCCGACCATGGTGCATAAATGCACCCTACGGGCTGGTGGGTTTATCAGGGGCGAGTCTGGGTTCAGCAGTCTGTCATGTCAGTCGCCAATTCATCCGATATCGTGTCGGGTTACCGCAGTATGTAGGGTGCGTTCCACGCACCAGAACGCTGGCTTTCATGCCGCCGAGATAAAATGAACCCTAGCGGCCTTGGTTTCCCGACCATGGTGCATAAATGCACCCTACGGGGCTGGTGGGTTTATCAAGGGCGAGTCTGGGTTCAGCAGTCTGTCATGTCAGTCGCCAATTCATCCGATATCGTGTCGGGTCACCGCAGCATGTAGGGTGCGTTCCACGCACCAGAACGATGGCTTTCATGTCACCGAGATAAAATGAACCACAAAGGTCTTGGTTTCCCGACCATGGTGCATAAATGCACCCTACAGGGCTGATGGCTTCATCACAGGTTAGTATGAATTGGGGTACTACAGTTTCTTCGTGAAGCCCGAAGGGCGCTTCAAGGCCTTCATGGTCTCAATGTTTTTTACTTGCCGGAGCGCAGCGACCCCACAACCAAGAACAATGAACCAAGCACCAAGAACGCTTTTCTTTACTTTTTACCCGTCTTTTTGAATTCCCTTTGCAACGATCCGTTCAATCTTCTCCAAAATTTTCCGGGCTTCCGCGGGCTTCATCATGGGGCTCACCTCTTTGACCCACAGCTCTTTGACCTTCTCGATTTCGGGAAGCTTCAGCCAGGTGTCGATGTCTTCTCTTTTGGCGAAGGCCACCTGGTATCCCGCTTTTTTCTGGGCCGAAACAATGTCATCAAGCATGGTTTCGTAACGGGCGGCAAAGAGGCGTTTGGAGTTGGCGGATGCAGTCCGGATGATCTCCTGAACGTCTTCAGGGAGTCGGTTCCAGGAGTCCAGATTGATGGTGACATGGAAGGGGACGGGGTTCCAGAACTCGCGGAAAACCAGGAGGTGGGGGGCCACTTCATCGAGTTTAACGCGGTGGATGGCATCGATGTTGGTATAGATCCCTTCAAGGGCGTTGGTTTTCAGGGCCATGTAGGTGTCGGCCCAGGGGAGGTTGACGGGGATGGCACCGGCGCCTTCGAGGATTTTCAGGAGCCAGCGGCTCGATGCACGAACCCTGCGGTTTTTAAAGTCATCAAGGGAAGAAACCGGCTGCGTGAACGCGGCGGCAATGGGCAGCACCGAATAGGTGTAGACTATTTTCTGGTGGTATTTTTCGAATTCGGCGTTGAGCTGGGGGATGTCGTCGTAGATGGTGTCATAGGCCCACATGCGGTTGGCGTATTGCGTGGGGCCCTGCTGCATGAGGGTGATGGCGCCGTTGACCACCAGGCGGCCGGGGTAGTAGTTGATGTTGACGTGCCCCATGTCCACGGTGCCGTCTTTGACGCCTTCGAGGATCTCTTTGTCTTTGAGGTAGGATTGCTTCCAGAACACCTCGACATTGATCTTGCCGTTGCCGAGACGCTCCACCTCTTCCACAAAGGCTTGTTCGGCCATGCCTCGAAGCCCCACCGGTGCTGTGTTGGTGGCGTATGTCAAGGTGATGGCTTCTGCTCCTGCGTATGGGCAGGGCCAGCCGATGGCCATGGCAAGTATAAGGAACAGGCTTGGTATGGCCTTTTTCCCTGTCCTGTTTTTTTTGCTGCAAAGGAACTTCATTATTCGGATCCCGTGTGTGTCATAAACGTTCCGTTTCCCACAACCGAACGCGTATTATAATAGATCCGAATTGTCATCACATCCTTTTTTCTATTCCACGGCTCAATTAATAGTTGAAAACGAACCCTGCTGTCCATTAGGGAAACCCCTATAATGGCGTAGGGGTTTCCCTAATTATTTGATAATAAAGCTTTTTTGATGGTTTTCATCAGTTTTTCCTTGCATAAAAAATCAATTCGGATATTGTTTCCTTAAGCCATCACATCCTCCATCAAGCGGTGCATTTATTCCCACACGCCCCCGGGCGTCGCAATGCACTCGGACATTGCCTCTTTTATAAAAAAGAGCGCTCTGCTTTTTTCATCCCACACCATTTATTTCTTTGGACTCACTGCCGTTTAACGATGCTGCGAAGCAGCGCCGGATAAACCATGGAGGCAGCCTTTAACAAGGGGCTCCGTCTGGGTTTGATGCGTTATCGGCACCATGGCTTTTCGGGCAGCGCGGCGTGGAAAGCTCTTAAATATACACCACTATAAGCACTACAATTTTTATGTAGGAGATGAAGACATGAAATTGAAATTGTATCACAAGATTATTATTGGTTTGGTTGCAGGTTTCCTTGCAGGGCTTCTTCTCGGTGAGAAGGCGGTTTACCTGAAGCCCATCGGTGATATCTTTATCCGTGGCCTGCGACTCATCGTTGTTCCCCTGATTCTTTCCACCCTTATTACCGGTGTAACCAGCGCAGGCGACCCCAAGCAGATCGGGTCGTTGGGCATAAAAACTGTTGTTTATTTTATTGTCACCACCTTCTTCGCCGTTGTTATCGGCCTCGTTGTGGCCAACATCTTCCAGCCCGGCGCCGGACTCGCCCTGGGTGAGGTAGGAAGCATCGCACGACCTGACAAGGTCTCCCCCATGCAGATGATCGTCAACATGGTTCCCATGAACCCTGCCGAAGCCCTTGCAAAAGGAAACGTGCTTCAGATCATCATCTTCGCCCTTCTTTTTGGCGGCGCACTCTCCCTTGCGGGCGACAAAGGCAAGCCCGTGGCTGATTTCTTCGCGGCCCTGGCCGAGGTTATGTTCAAGCTCTCCGATATCGTCATCCGCATGGCTCCCTACGGCGTGTTCGCACTGATTGCCTGGACCACCGGTCGATTTGGTATGGCGATTCTCATGCCCATGGGCAAGCTCATTGCCGCGACCTTTATCGCAAGTGCCCTCCACGTCATTATTGTCTACTCCGGTGCTGTCAAGCTTCTGGCCCGTGTCAGCCCCATCCACTACTTCAAGAAGGTTCTTGAGCCTGCCCTTGTTGGCCTGAGTACCTGTAGCGCTGCAGCAGCCTTCCCCTTCACCATGCGTGCTCAGAAGCAGCTCGGCGTCTCTGAGAAGGTGTCCGGTTTTACCCTTCCCATGGCCCTGACCATCAACATGGACGGAACCGCCCTTTATCAGTCTGTCGGCGCCATTTTCGTGGCCAACATCTACGGCGTGGATCTCTCCCTTGCGCAGCAGTCCACCATCGTTCTCACAGCGGTTCTGGCTTCCATCGGTACGGCGAGTATCCCCGGCGGCGGTCTCATCATGCTGACCCTGGTTCTCGAGTCCGTCGGTCTTCCCCTGGAAGGCATCGCCATTGTTGCCGGTATCGACCGAATCCTCGACATGTTCCGAACCACCACCAACATCTTCGGTGACAACTCAGCAGGCCTTGTGGTGGCATCCCTTGAAAACGAACTGGATCGTGGCATCGCTCAGACTCCATTAAGTGACATGGAGATTGAAGAAGCCGCATAACGCCGGTTTTTTTTTAAGAAACAGTCTGTGAAGACAATTAGAAGGCCCTTCGGTGATGTGTACCGAAGGGCCTTTTTTTGTCTGTTCATCTCAACGTCGTCCAAGTTCTTTTTTGCGGCGAAGCGTATATATACCCTTCATGCGAATGTCCAGGCTGCGAGGGCGTTATGGCAGGCTCCGCGTGTTTATTGTGGGTATTTAAGAACCCCAACTGCCCGCCGGAAGCATCCCTGAGGCGTTACGTCGTTTGCGGCGAACGTGCTTTGTGGTATAATAATCCAAGAAAAACAAGCAGTCACAATTCTGATCTTCCCGCATTCCCTTTGGCCTTTCTCAATTATTTTTTCACAATCCCTCTCTGGCTTCTCCAGTGGTCCCTTCTGTGACGATCTGCCAAACAATCGGCTATGTACCCCTGCCTTTTACCTGGGCAGGGCTCAGCCGTATTTATACCGGAGAGGCCGACAGGCGACCCGGAAGGAGGCCATATGTTTAACAGCAACGATGTGTGCTCGCGGATTCGGAATTTGTACCCCGATTCCGGTGAGTGTGGAAAAGACCTGCGCATCACCTACGACAAAGATGAACACGCCTGGGTCGTCGAGGCCTCAGGGTGGAAGCGGACGCTGAAGACCTTTGTGGATGAGGCGGACGTGGATGCTTGTCTTTCCCGTGGTCAATGCGTGGGACTCAGTTTTCAGGTGGGGCAGCTCAGGGCCAATGCGGGGGGTGGGAAACAGTTCGACTGAGGATGCGCTCATCCAACGTGCCGAATTGCCGGGTTGTTGAGTCGATGAGATCCTTCGGGCCGTGAACCTTTCGTCTGCAAGTGTGATTGCAACGTCGAACCAAGGGTTGTTCCTTTGTGAAATCTAAAGCCAGACGGGGCGTGATTCAGATGAATCACGCCCCGTTTTGTTTGTGGGGTGAAGGGCAGGTGATGGGCATAGGCAATAGGTTATGGAGTCGCTGCGCTCTTACAATTGTGAAAAAGGGCATGGCGAAGCGGATTTCCTGAGCCCCGAGTATAGAGTGACGAACGAGGCTCAAAGCGCAGCTGCAATGAGCTTTTTAAAGACCATTCGGAGGCACGGCACCCTCCTGGGCGCGCCGTGCTCCGTCGCGGCTTTTTTGCCGGGGGGTTCCCCCGGCCCAAACCACCTCAACAGCCAAAACGTGCCACGCACCCGTTATCCCATCTCAACGAGCGACTTCCTTCCACCGACATCGGGTAATTGCCGCGGCGGAGCGCGGCGCGTCCAAAAAGCAATACCTTAGAGGGGCGTGGGTACCGCAGGAACCCATGGCTGTGAATAGGTAGGTAAGCACGTTGTTAAATGAGCT
Source organism: Desulfolunaceae bacterium (assembly GCA_942491485.1). Classification (GTDB taxonomy): domain Bacteria; phylum Desulfobacterota; class Desulfobacteria; order Desulfobacterales; family Desulfolunaceae; genus Desulfoluna. The sequence goes on from CALOAX010000004.1 coordinate 1,016,550, forward strand.
CTGAACACTCTTTTGGTTGCAGGATTTTTAAGAGCGACGATGTGTGAATCGGCTGGGGTGGGGCTTTCAAAAAAAGATGTTTGTCCAACGTTTCAAAAGTTTGGCCCCCGGCAGGGTCGCCGGAGGCCGTTTTTGATCCCTTATCTCATCATTTAAGAATCTGGCTGAGAAAGAGCTGGGTGCGGTCAAAGCCCGGGTTGGTGAAGAAGGCTTCCGGGGCTGCCTCTTCTACAATTTCTCCGGCATCCATGAAGATGACGCGATCCGCCACGGTTCGGGCAAAGCCCATTTCGTGAGTGACGCAGACCATGGTCATGCCCTCTTCGGCCAGTTCGGTCATGACGTCCAGGACCTCTTTGATCATCTCCGGGTCCAGGGCGCTGGTGGGCTCATCAAAGAGCATGATGCGCGGGTTCATGCAGAGGGCCCGTGCGATGGCGGCGCGTTGTTGCTGTCCGCCGGAGAGCTGACCGGGGTACTTATGGGCCTGGGATTCAATACGAACCCGGCCAAGATACTCCATGGCCATCTTTTTGGCCTTTTTTTCCGGCATCTCGCGAACCCAGGTGGGGGCCAGGGTGAGGTTCTCCAGGATGGTGAGGTGGGGAAACAGGTTAAACCCCTGGAACACCATGCCCACGTTTTTCCGAATGTCGGTGACGTTTTTCAGGTCCTGGGTGAGCTCCGTGCCCTCAACCACGATGGAGCCTTTCTGATGCTCCTCAAGGCGGTTGATGCATCGGATCAGGGTGGATTTGCCCGATCCCGAAGGACCGCAGATAACGATGCGCTCCCCCTGGCGGACGGTTAAGTTGATGTTTTTGAGCACATGGAAGTGGCCGTACCACTTGTTTAGCTCTTTGATTTCGATGACGGCGTTTTCAGTCATAAAAGGCTGCCCCTTTGCTACCAGGCGTTGTTTTTTTCAATGGATCGTCCGTACCGGCTGATGGAAAAGCAGATGAGCCAGTAGACCAGGGCGCAGAACACGTAAGCCTCGGCTTCATGGCCCAGCCATTCGGGGTCCTGGGTGGAGGCTTTGATCATGCCGAGGAAGTCGAGGAGGCCCACGATGATGACAAGGGAGGTGTCCTTGAACAGGGCGACGCATCGGCCGATGATGGACGGAATGACGTGCTTCAGGGCCTGTGGCAGGATGATGAGGCGGGTGGCCTGCCACTTGGTGAGACCGGTTGATACAGCCGCTTCCATCTGGCCCGGCGGGATCGCCTGGAGCCCGCCACGAACCACTTCGGCGATGTAGGCGGAGGAGAACATAATCACGCCGATCTGGACCCTCAGGAGGTTGTTGATGGTCATCCCTTCGGGGAGAAAGAGGGGGAGCATCACCGAGGCCATAAAGAGGATGGTGATGAGGGGCACGCCCCTGATCAGCTCGATGATGCCGACGCAGATGGCCTTGACGGTTGCCATCTCGGACCGTCTTCCCAGGGCAAGGAGAACGCCGAAGGGAAGGGAGAAGAGAATGCCCACCACCGCAAGGCACAAGCTGAGCATGAGGCCGCCCCAGAGGGACTGGTCCACGTAGGCAAGGCCCATGCCTCCGTTGAGAACCCAGAACACGGGCAGGGGCAGGGAGAACCAGAGGATGGCAAGGGTACGGGCATTGACCAGCCGAAAAAGGGTGACAATGACCACCGCCGCAAGGAGCCCGAAGAAGACCGCGGGTCTCCAGAGGTACTGCTCGGGGTAGATGCCCACCATGAGAACCCGGAACTTTTCAACCACAAAGCCCCAGCATGCCCCTTCCCGGGCGGCATCGCAGGCCGCATTGGAAGCCCAGGTCGCTTTGAAGAAGGCCCAGGACAAGAGGGGCGGGACCGTTTTGGCAAGAAGGAGAAGGGCTGCCACGGTGAGGACGGTGTTGAGCCTGCCGTTGAACAGGTTCTGCCGAATCCATCCGATGGGGCCGGAGGCGTCCAATGGGGGCGCTTCGTCCGGCTGGGGGGTGAATATTTTTATGTCTGCTGTTTCTGCTGGTATCATCTTTTTTCCACTCGCATATAAATCACTTGAATCAAGGGGCGCTGCCTGGCATGTCGCTTTAGCCTTTAGCCTTTAGCCTTTAGCCTTTAGCCTTTAGCCTTTAGCCTTTAGCCTTTAGCCTTTAGCCTTTAGCCTTTAGCCTACCTTCCGATCAACTGCACCCTGGCGTTGAGCCAGTTCATCACCAGAGAGATGACGAGGTTGATGAAGAGGTAAACGGCCATCCACATGACGATGATCTCAATGGCCTGGTCGTTCTGGCCGATGATGGTTCCGCCTACGGAGACCATGTCCGGGTAGCCGATGGCAACGGCCAGGGAGCTGTTTTTCACGAGGCTGGCGTAGTCGTTGGTGGTGGCCGGAATGGTGACCCGAAGGGCCTGGGGCAGGACCACGCGTCGCATGATGAGGCCCCCGGGCAGGCCCAGGGCGTGGGCTGCGTCCAGCTGGCCTTTGGCAACGGACTGAATGCCGCTTCGCACGTTCTCTCCGATGAAGGCGGCGGTGTAGAGGACAAGGCCGATCAACAGGGCACAGAACTCAGGCCGGATAACCCCCCCGCCTTTGAAGTTGAATCCTTTGAGGGCGGGCAATTCCCAGGCCATAGGCATGCCGAGGATCAGGGCGGTGAGCAGGGGAAGGCCGAAGGTGAGGGCCAGCCCGATGCGTACCGATGGCAGGGATCGGCCAGTCTCTTTACGCCGTTTGGTTGCCTTTCGGTGGATGATGACGGCGGCGATGATGCCGATGAGAAAGGCCACCGGGATCATCAGAAAGCCGTTTTCAGGCATCAGTTTGGGAAAGTAGATTCCTCGGTTGTTGAGGAAGAATCCCGCCCCCCAGTGGAGGCTCTGCCTTGGTGACGGCAGGGCCGTAAGGACCACCCCGTAGGTGAAAAAGAGGATCAGAAGAAGCGGGATGTTACGAAACACCTCCACGTAGATCTCTGCAAGGCGTGCCACCAGCCAGTTGCTGGAGACCCGGGCAACGCCCACCAGCACACCGACGAGGGTTGCCAGCACGATGCTGATCATGGAGACGTAAAGGGTGTTGGTGACCCCGATAAAAAAGGCGTAGCCGTAAGAGTTGGCAGGGGTGTAGGGCAGCAGGGCATCGCTGATGGGCATGCCCGCTTCATAGGCCAGAAACCCGAAACCGGACGCGATGTTCCGGGCCTCGAGGTTGGCCTGGGTGTTTGCAAAAAGAAGGTGACAGAACCAGAGGATTCCCCCCATGACAAGGAACTGCATGAAAAGGGTCCGGCCCTGCTCTTTGGCAAAGGAGAGCAGTGTGTGTTTCATTGGACGACAACTTTAATGAAGGTGACGGGTGGTGCCGGAGGTTAAGCCGGCAAGTCCGCCTGTCTATATTAAGAAACCCCCGGTGGACTGAATACCGGAGGTTTAACGGGCAGTTTGCCAAACAGGGCTTCCATGAGTGACGCAGTGTGGAGGCCTCAATGGGCGCCCGCAGCATCATTGTGTTCATAGCTCAGACGGATTCAAGGGCGGTGCATATCGACACGACGACGTGGTTGGTTACCTCGGTTGTCGATAATCGCAGCTGCGCAGATGCGTCTGAGTCGCCCGCAGGGGGACACGTTTTGAGAACGATGTGCCGGTCCTCAAAACGTGTCATAACCATTAGCGGATGGGGAGTGCGTACTGCAAGCCACCCTTCAACCAGAGGTTGTTCACGCCCCTGGGAATGTTCAAGGCGGTTTCGGGACCGAAGTGACGGTCGTAGATCTCACCGTAGTTGCCCACGGCCTTGACGGCGCGGACCAGCCACTCTTTGTCGAGGCCGAGGTAGCTGCCGGTATCGCCGGAGGTGCCCAGCATACGCTGAACAACGGGGTTCTCGGATTTGGCTTTCATCTGATCCACGTTGGCGGCGGTGATGCCGTTCTCTTCAGCAGCCACGAGGCCGTTGATGACCCAGGTCACGATGTCTTTCCACTGGTTGTCACCGTGACGGACCAGGGGCGCCAGGGGCTCTTTGGAGATCACTTCAGGGAGGATGGAGTGGGCCCTGGGGTCTTTGAGGGTGGAGCGCAGGGAGGCCAGTTGGCTGATGTCGGTGGTGAAGCAGTCGCAGCGATTGGATGCATAGGCGTTGAGGGCCTCTTTCTTGCCGTCGAAGACCACAGCTTCCACCTTGATGCCGTTGGCGCGGGCAAAGTCGGCGAGGTTGAGTTCGGTGGTGGTGCCTGCGGTGACGCAGACGGACGCGCCATCCAGCTCTCTGGCGGACTTGACGCCGAGCTTGTTGGGAATCAGGAAACCCTGGCCGTCGTAGAAGACCACGTGGGTGAAGTCAACGCCCTGCTTGCCGTCGCGTTTCAGGGTCCAGGTGGTGGTGCGGCTTGTGAGGTCTACCTGACCGGAGGAGACCGCAACGATTTTCTGCTTGGACGCCAGGGGAACAAACTTAACCTTTGTGCTGTCTCCAAGTACGGCGGCGGCCACGGCGCGGGCCATATCCACGTCAAACCCGACCCAGGTACCTGTGGAGTCCGGAATGGAAAATCCGGGGACCCCTTCGCTGATGCCGCAGTTCAAAATGCCTCTGGTTTTTACGTCTTCAAGGGTGCTTGCGAAAGAAGTCGCTGCCGCAAGCAAAACAAGTGAAATTACCGAAAAGATCATTGCTGTTTTTTTCATAATACCATCCCCATAGTAGAATAAATGGATCTAAACTGACACTGGTAGTAGATATGGGAACGGTGGTTTAAATTCAATCTTAAATTAGTGTTTGAGTTATTATGTTGCCTAAAAGTTGAAAATCACATCAACAATGTTCCCTGTGCGGGTGGCTTAGCGGAGAGGTTGGGAATACCTTCTTTCTGGTCAACCAGTTAATTGAAGCGGGATGCATGGTGTTTGGGGTGTAGGTGGGCGGTTTGTACGGAGTGTAAACCACTTTCATGTTCACGAAACGGTAAAAATAGTATAAAGAGTTTAGTCTATACCGATACCCACCGTGAAAAGTCACCGTCACAATTTTTTTCGGTTGAGGTGCTGTTTCAGTGACATCTGATGCAGTACCTCAATTGAAAAGGGCAGGGTGTGCTTTTTACCGGGGTCATTAAATCCAATCCAAAAAATCTTGCCTCGCTTTACGTGGGGAAGAGAAGAATCAGGTGCGTAATGGCTGAAAACGACAAGTCTCCGTATGGCTGGAAAGAGGGCTCGGACATCACCCTCTACAACAAGATCAAAGAAGATCTCAAAACGGCTATGAAAACAAAGGACAATGATGCCCGGGACACGTTTCGGCTGATCATGGGAGAGTATCCCAAGTTGACGGTGGCTCTCACCCTTGAGAGTGGCAAAAAGACCACTCGGGTGAAGAATCCCGACGAGATCACCGATGAAGACCTTCAAAATATTATCCGCGGCCTCGCCAAGTCGGAAAAAGTGGTGCTGGAGCTCAAGGGGGAGTCGACCTCGGATTATATTGATCTGCTTGAGAGTTACCTGCCTAAAATGGCGGACGCAGAAGATATTAAATCCTGGATCGAAGCCAACGTGGATTTTTCGTCTGTAAAGAGCCCCATGCAGGCCATGGGACAGGTGATGAAGCACTTCGGCAAATTGGCTGACGGCAACACGGTCAAGGAGATTTTGAAGGAGATGGGGTAGATGATAGAAAAGCTCACAGAGGTCATGCAGAGGATTACGTTCCTGGAGAAGGATCTGGAACTCCAGAAGCATATTCTGCGTGCAACACCCACCGGTGAAGAGGAGCAGAGCCGAGAGACTCTGGCGACCATTGCCGACATCAAAGAAAAACTTGAAGCCTGTCGCCAGGAGATCAAAGCCCTGGACCCGGAAGAGTACAACCGGATGATCCGCTTTGAGGAGGCCGCAGCGGCCTTTAAAGAGCGCGCCAAGGATCGGGAGTTCGTCACCGTCATCGATCTCAACACCCATGTTGAGTGTCGCATCGAAACCACGGATGGCAAGTCCATCGACTGCCTCGTCAAGGCTCAGGATACTCAGGGTGAGTGGCTGATCATGACCGTGGACGGGGATGTGATGACGTTTGAATCGGATCAGGTGGTGGGGTAGCGTAGAAAAAATACCCCGCTCTGCACATTTCAGGACTTTAAAGAAGCCGCCCGGTAACATTGCCGGGCGGCTTTTTTTATATTGATCACCATCTTTCCTGGCTACCACCCAGAGCATCGGTGTCCCCGGTATGGTGGTTAGTTGAAAAAGTTCTTCGTTCTTCGTTCTTGGTTCTTGGTTCGAGGAGTCGCTGCACTCCATCAGTTATAAAAAAGGTAACTATTTATTCAGATTGTGCCTCCGGCGGCCAGGGGATAAATCCCCTGGACCCCAGGTTCGCGAATGCTCTGGGCTCGTTCCTCACCCGTCACATTCGCTGACGGGGTACACCCGTGAATTGCGGAATTTCATGGGTATCGTCTTCCCCGGCTGTCAGGTCAACCTGAATAGCATGGGGGGCTTAAGCGCTGTAAACCCGGCTCTCTTTGCACGGTGAATGACCGGGGATCCATCTGTGTAAGTCGTCATGTCTTGATAATCATTTTGACGGTTGGCTTTACCCGGAATAACTCGGGCGGCCCTGCCGGGGGCTAAACGTTTGTCTGTTCTGAAACAGTGGGTTTTAGAAAGAGGTCTTAAAAATTGCCCTTGAACGAATTTCGTTTTAAAGGCGGATGTGATTTGACCCGAGGAACGAGGGGCAAAGCGCATCCGCAACCTGCTTTCAAAGTGCACACCTTGCCGCCGGAGGCAGCTTTTTGGGAACTGAGTAGTTACACGGGTCTCTTCTCAATACGGGCTGCCTTATATCACCCTCCACGCGAATGCATTGAACGTGATCGCATAACGATACCCTTCACGCATTCGCCATAGGGTTTCCAGGTGCCCCCACCTGGCCGCCGGAGGCACAAGCTATTTAACTTTTTTATTTGGTATTGACCATATCGAGATAATGCGATATTTAGATCTGCATGAATATGGATGCAATTTTCAAAGTACTCGCAAACCCTGTGAGGGTTCGGATTATCTCCTGGCTGAAAGATCCGGAGACCCATTTCCCTCCCATGATTCATCTTCCGCATGAAGAGCAGGGCAAGGGATATGTGTGCGTCGGGGTGATCCAGGAAAAAGCCGGGGTGACCCAGTCCACAGTATCTCACTACCTGAACCTGATGAAGCAGGCGGAGTTGCTCTCCTGCAAGCGGATCGGGCAATGGACGTATTACCGCAGGAATGAAGAGATTTTGAGAAAAACGGCCGATTACATCGCCAATCTTTAGCGGGCCGTTGTATCCAGGCTGGGCTTTGACTCACTTTTTTATGCCCGTACATATCGAGAATTTGCGATATCTCAATCAATAGATATACTTTAAAGGACACGTATGAAATCACTGTTTGAAACAACACATATCGGAACCATGACCCTTAGAAACCGCCTGTGGCGCTCCGCCACCTGGATGAACATGGCCGACGAGAAAGGCCATTTGACAGACCGCTTGGAGCAGGTCTACCTTGATTTGGCCCACGGCGGCGTGGGTACCATTATTACCGGCTATGCCTTCGTGCTGGAAGAGGAACAGCCCAACCCCGGTATGCTTGGAATCTACGACGATTCATTTATTCCGGAGTATCGGGCATTCACAAAAAAAATTCAGGATGCCGGGGCCAACATTATCATGCAGATCGTTTACGGTGGGTCCGCCACGTCATTCAGGCCCGAGGGCCGTGAGATATGGGGGCCCTCGGCCGTTGCCCATCCTGCGTTCAAGGTTGTGCCTACCGAAATGACAAAGGAACATATCGCCACCGTGGTTGAGGCCATGGCCCAGGGGGCAAGACGAGCCAAGTCAGCCGGTTTTGACGGGGTTCAGATTCACAGCGCCCACACGTACCTGTTCAGTCAGTTTTTGTCCCCTTACTACAACCGGCGTGGGGATGAATACGGGGGATCCATCGAAAACCGAAGCCGAATCCTGTACGAAGCCCTTGAGGCTGTGCGGAAAGAGGTGGGGGCCGACTACCCGGTGTTTATCAAAATGCATTGCAGCGATGACTGGGAAGAGAATGGCCTCTCTGTTGAGGAGAGCCTGTTTGTGGCAAAAGAGCTGGAAAAAAGAGGCATTTCCGGAATCGAGTTCAGCGGCGGGAACCTGGATGCTGAGAACTTTCCCAATGCCGGACCCATTCGCGGGGGGATGTTAAAAACGGCCAATCAATCCTATTTTGCAGAAAAAACAGCACGGATTGCCCGGCATTTGACTGTTCCGGTGATATCCGTTGGCGGGCACCGAACCCCTGAGACACTGGAGACGATTCTGAACACAACCTCAGTCGGCTATTTTTCTATGTCACGCACCCTGCTTTCCGAGCCAGGCCTCGTAAACCGGTGGCGTCAGGGCGATAAGGGAAAACCGCGTTGTCTTGCCTGCAACAAGTGCTGGGGTGACGACGGCAATACCTGTATTCTGGACCGGGCGTCCCGATAGACGCCAGAGATGCCTCCGGCGGCCAGGTGGGAGCACCTGGAATCCCTATGGCGAATACACAAAGGGGGTCATGCCTCAATCGATTTCGAGGCATTCGCATGGAGGGTGTCATAGGGCAACATGTTTCGGAAAGAGGCCTGTTTCACTTTTCAAAAAACAGCCCAGTGGGCGTTTGAAACCGGCTTGATTTTGAGCGGAATAACGTTGGCGGAAAGGTGAGCCACCTTGGAAGCGGGTTGTCACAGCGTTTATTCACTGTGGTTTAATGGTATATGTGAAAAAAAAGGATGAAAAGATGAGCAAAATTGCGGTTGTCGCGATGTTTAAAGCAAAAGCAGGAAAAGAAGATGCCCTTGGAGAGGCGCTGACCAGCCTCGTCTCCCCAAGCCGGAAAGATGATGGGTGTATCTCGTACGATCTGCACCGGAGTTCGGATGACCGTTCGGTGTTTGTTTTTTATGAGCAATGGGAGAGCAAGGAGTTGCTGGATCAGCATCTTGCCCAGCCCCACCTGAAAGCGTTTGGCAAGAAGGCCGGAGAGCTTCTGGATGGACCCGGTGATGTAAAGATCCTCGAAATCCTTTCATAAACGAAAATGAAGGGTTGTCTCGTGCCGGCGGGATGCACCTCAACGCTTAATGGCCACTTATTTATCTGTCCGTAGGCTGTTACGTGGAAGCGGTGCCTGTGCCGGCCGCTTCGGTTCTTTTGATGGCAATGGAGCAGGGTTGATAGCCCTGCTTCATGTTGTCAGAGGTTGGATGCAACAGGCAGAAATCGGTGGACGATCCGTGTCCTTAAGGCCTCTCGTGGGCCCATGGATTTTTCATACGGTGGCCTGAACCTCATCCCCTAATCTTTAATAGTGAGGGGGCTTATCGTCGGCCGGGGCCCGCTCCATGTTGGTATCGACGAGAAGCTCCATCTTGTCGAGAAGGTACTCCACCGCTTTTTTCAGCTGGTCGATTTCTTTTTGCTGCTCAATGACCACCCCGTTCAATTCTTCAATGGTGTGTTCCTGGAAGGCCAGTTTGGTCTCGATGTCCATCAGACGATCGTCACTCATGATGTATCCTTTTATTTTTGTGACTGTTCAGCTTTTGCCTCGGGCGCGCTGCTTTTTGAAAAAAGCTCCGCAAAAACTACTCCGGTAGTGATGCCCTTTTCCCTTAGCCCCTGCGGCGGCTAAGGGAAAAGGGCATCACAGACCTGTTAAGTCCAAACTGTAAGGCGTGCGGCCATTGACAATGCAATTAAAGTTGCACTCAAAACCTGCTTGTCAAACGTTTGAGATACAGGGCCGCCAGAGGCGAGTTTAAGCTGAAATAACAGCTTGTTTAGTTTTCTTTGCAAACCACAAGGTGTGTTTGCCGCCGCGTTTGAGGCGCGCTTTTACGTGGACCTCTTCCACGTTAAAGCCGCACTCTTTCAGGCGCTTGGTGAAGACCGGGTCGGCGTGGGCCGACCAGACCCCTAAGATGCCTCCGGGCGTCAGGTGCTGTTTGGCTGAAAGGAGGCCTCTTTTGCTGTACAGCCGGTCGTTTCCGCTGCGGGTAAGGCCGTCGGGTCCGTTGTCCACATCAAGGAGGATGGCGTCCCAGGGCTCTTTTGATTTTATTGCCTCGCCGACATCCCCCACAAAAACGGAGACCCTGGGGTCTTTCAAGGGGTGTCCGGCCAGGTGGCCGTAGTGCTCCCGGTTCCACTCCACCACTTCGGGGACCAACTCGGCCACGGTGATGTCGGCATCTTCTCCGGCATGGTCCAGAGCAGCCCGCAGGGTGTAGCCCATGCCGAGACCGCCGATGAGTACCCGGCGTTCATTAATCCCGCCCAGACGCTGCAAAGCGTCTTTGGCCAGAACCTCTTCGGAGCCGTGGGCACGGCTGTTCATCAATTCATAGCCTTCCGTTCGGATGGAAAACTCGTCGTTTCGTTTCGTCAGCCGCAGGGTGTCACCACCCGGTACCTCGGCCTCTCCCAGAAATTCCCATGGGATCATTGTGATTGTCCTTTATATATTGTGGCCATGTTGTGGCTCAAACTAACTGAAAAACGGGGTAAATAACCTCAAATGAGTGGGGGTAGATCCTTCCGACCCAAGCAGTTTCAGAGTATCACAGGCGGCATGGTTAAAAAAGAACCGTGGCTTTTCCGGAGAGTGTCTGAAAGGAGGCTCTTTTTTACAGGGAGACCGGAAAAATAACAAATAAAATATGGGAAAAGTGCGAAGTGGTTTTGGCTACCCCGGAAAAAGATGACGGTGAAATGTCAGCCACCTTGCGAGTAAATGGGAAAGGACCCGATAAAGAGTTATTGCTGATTTCGTATTTCAGATTTTTCGTGTACAATATCACTACCTTTTTGTGATGGGAATGACTGTTTCCACCCAAAGAGGTGCCTTTCTGCACGCATTCACAGCCCAAGCGGTTTGAAACAACATATCTTTCTGAGCCTCGTTTTCTATAAACATATGTAAGAGGAGGCTCACCTCGCCCCTGGAGCAATTCTGGCAAAAAAATCTTTTGTGATTATTCAGCGCATTATTGCCTTCGGCAGTCCTGCCGAGGGCTCTCTTTAGAAAAGTTAGATAAACAGGCGTTGGCACATAGTTCCGGATTTACATCCAACGAAGGGAAAATCAGATTCGCAATCTGCTTTCACGGGCGCAGCCCGTCAGCAGATGTGACGTCCCCTTGGAACGAGGGTTCGGAACATGTGTGAACCTGGGTTCCAAGGGCTAAGCCCTTGGCCGCCGGAGGCAGTTGTTTTGGAACTGAATAGTACGATCTTTTTTACCCATCCAGGGTATCTGAGGAAAGGAGGCGGTTGATGGATGAGATCAGGTTTGACGATCAGGTGGCCGTAGTGACTGGTGCCGGGGCTGGCATTGGTCGTTCCTATGCCCATGCCTTTGCGGCTCGGGGCGCACGTGTGGTGGTGAATGATTTGGGAGGAAGCCGCGACGGGACGGGGGAGGCGCATGGCGCGGCAGACACCGTCGTGGAGGAAATTCGGCAAAGCGGGGGAGAAGCCGTTGCGAATTACGATTCCGTTGCCACCATGAAAGGGGGGGAGGCCATTGTTCGCACGGCGGAGGAGAATTACGGTCGGGTGGATGTGCTGGTGAACAACGCCGGGGTACTGCGGGACAAGAGCCTCTTAAAGATGGCGGAAGCGGATTGGGATCTGGTGGTGAATGTTCATCTGAAAGGGGCCTTCTGCGTCACCCGGGCCGCCTTTGCCCTGATGAAGAAGAACGGCTATGGGCGGATCATCAACACCACTTCCGGGTCGGGGCTCTACGGCAATTTCGGGCAGGCCGCCTACATGGCCGCCAAGATGGGCGTGGTGGGCCTGATGAACAGTGTGGCCACCGAAGGGGCTCGGTACAACATCCTCTGCAACACCATCGCCCCGGTGGCCGCCTCACGGATGACCGACGACGTGATGCCGCCTGAAGTCCTGGAGAAACTGAAGCCTGAGTTTATTGCCCCCCTGGTCCTCTACCTTGCCTCAAAGGAGAACAAAGAGACCCAGATGATCTTTAACTGCGCCGCAGGGTGGTTCAGCCGAACGGCTGTCTGCTGCGCACCGGGTATCTGCTTGGGAGACGCCGCCCGCACCATCACCCCCGAAGAGGTGCGCGAGAGCTGGGAGACCATCAGCTCCCTTGAGGACGCGGCTCCCCTGAACTCCGTCGTCGACTCCTTTCAGTTCCTGACGCCCTTGTTCTAAAAAGCTTGCCTCCGGCGGCCAGGGGCTGAGCCCCAGGTTCGCGAATGCTCCGAGCCCTCGTTCCTCCGGCTCGTCACATTCGCTGACGGGCTGCGCCCGTGGACGAAGGGGGGCGGCATCGTACATGTTGATGCTCGCTTCGTTGCTTTTGTCTCATTCTCGGATAGAACCTGTGGATGAGGGAAAACCTTAGACGCAATCCATGAGTTTGGTCGGGTGCATTTTATCCACAATCTCTATCGGGGGTATTAACCGACGTATCGGCACCCCGGCATCCTCACCCGGCATGGTCGGTTATCACCGCCCGTGATGGGCACGGGACTACCTTTGCCCATCCTACAGGGGTTGCTTTGAGTCATCCTTTGGCCCTTTGGGCAAACAGACGTAGCCGAAAAAGAGTGGTAATCAGAACTCTAAATCATACCCTGTCGGCTGTCTTGCCGAATATACAGTCCTGCTCGAAAACCCATCCATTATGCGCTTGTGACACACGCAGCATTCCCTCTCACCTGGCGCGAATGCGGATGCGAGGTGCCTTGAGTTATGACACCCGCATCGCATTCGCAAACCAGCTTTCAAGGTGGCTCACCTTGCTAAGCTGCCTTGGAATCCATTTTGATCATGCCGGCGTTGACCAGCCCTGACTCCACGGCTTCTCTGGCCAGTTGGTCCCGGAAGTCGGGGTGGGCAATGTTGATCATGCGGTTGACGCGTTCGGGAATGGTCTGGCAGTCGAGGTTTGCGATGCCGTACTCCGTGGCGATGTAGTGGACGTCGCTTCGGGGGGTGGTGACCACGGTACCCGGAGCAAAAGTTGCGCTGATCCGGGAGATGGTGCCGTTGTCGGTGTTGGCGGTGGATTTTAAGGTGATGAAGGACATGCCGCCTTCGGACATGTTTGCGCCGCGCACAAAGTCGAGCTGCCCGCCTGTGGCGCTGTGCTGGGCAAAGCCCAGGGACTCGCTGGCCACCTGGCCTGTGAGGTCCACGGTGAGGGCGTTGTTGATGGAGACAAAGTTTTTGTTTTTGGCGATGGTCATGGGGTTGTTGACGTAGGGTGCGGGGTAGAATTCGGTGGCGGGGTTGTTGTTGAGGAATTCATAATCCCGGGTCTTGCCGATGCAGAAGGCGGCCACCATCTTCTCGTGGTGAAGGGTCTTTCTTCTGCCTGTGATGACGCCTTGCTCATAGAGATTGATCATGGACGATGTGAGAAGCTCGGTGTGGATGCCGAGGTCCTTCTTGTCGGTGAGGCAGTCGCCGATGGCGTTGGCCAGTTTCCCGATACCCAGCTGGAGGGTGGCACCGTCGGGGATTCGTTCCGCCACCATCTGAGCGATTTTGATTTCCGTTTCATCGGGAATGAGGTCGGGAAGTTCAAACAGGGGTTGGTCCACCTTGCAGATGGCATCCACTTCGCTGACATGGATGTGCATGTCTGAACCGATGAGAAAGGGCGTGTGCGGATTGACCTGCACCAGCACCTTCTTTGCCGCCCGAAAGGCGGACTTGCCCAGCAGCGAGGAGCCCGGCCCGATGCTCATGTAGCCATGCTCGTCCGGCAGGGACACATCCATGACCGCGCAACCAAAATCATACTGGCCGCTGAAATCCTGGGCACGGTGAAAGTGAACACTGGCGGGGTTGATGGCACCGAACTTGAGAAACATGCGTTCCACAGGCCCCATGAATAAGGTGTCGTAGTGAAAGCGGTGGTCCTTTTCCTGCAACAGAAAATCGGGAAGGGTCATCCAGAGACCGGAGACAAAGGTGACCCCATCAAGGTCCTCCCGGGCAGTGATGGCGTTGACCAGGGCCAGGGGAAAACCGGTCATGGGCCCTGTGGCAATGGCGTCTCCGGACTGAACAAAGGATGCAGCCTCTTCAAGGCTCATCAACTTGTTTTGGTACTCTTCTTTCCAGTTCATAAGGGCTCCTGTGTGGGGTTAGGTAAACGTGCCTCCGGCGGCAAGGTGTGCCACCTTGAAACCACATCCGAATTTAGTGCGGAAATGATTTTGGACGGATTTTTTAAGACCTGTAAAAGCATAGCCTCCGGCGGGTCGCTTTTTGAAAAAAGCTCCGCAAAAACTTTCCTGTTGCACCCCCTTTTGCCACTCAGCCCCGGTGGGGCTGAGCGGCAAAAGGGGGTGCTTGCTTGTTTAGGCGAGTACCGTAAAAAACCAACGCCTTCGCATAAATCAAAATCGACCTGAAAACCTGTTTGTAAGACTTTTCAAAGGTTTGTCCCCCGGCAGGGCCGCCTGGGGCGACTTTGAGTGGCATAGTTACCACTTTTTTAATGGAAACCTTCGCGGATGATCTCACCCCGAGGAACGAGGGGTGAGATCATTCGTAACCTGGGGTCCAGGGGGTCACCCCCTGGCCGCCGGAGGCATGTTTTTTAGTCAATCAGAGTCATTGGTATTGCCATAACCGTGCCGAGGACTCGTTTTAAAGAAGCCGTTGATGGTGCCGGGTGGGCCTTATGGGGGCGTGCAGTTGAGGAACGTCAGTGATTCAGGCGGGCTCGTGGGGCGAGACTGGGTGACCAGTGGTGGATGGTTGGTTTTAAAATTGTATGGATACCAAGGGGTTGACCTGTGTTTTGAATGGAGGTACGGTATTTCGGAGATGATGTGCTGATATATCGTAACGATTTACGAAATATGGGGAAGCTATGCGCCAGGATCTTTTCAGAGAAGTGACCCGACGGATTTGCGGCAGCCTTAATCTCGATGAGGCCCTGTTTGATGTGTTTCTCTACCTGAAGGAGGAACTGCCCCTCGATTCGGTGATGCTCACCGTCTACGAGTTTGAGCAGAAACGGGCACGGATTATTGCTGTGGCTTACGACGAAGGCGGGCTCCTTGTGGATGAAGTCTTTCCGCTTTCCAATGCCGCCTGGGCTTCCATCGGAGCCTGGCAGAAGGAGTCCCTCTCCCTTACCGTTCCCTGGATCAGGGATCACACCCACCCCATCAACTCCGAGATCAAGAAAGTTCTCATCAGGGGTATGACAGCTATCGCCACCCGTGGGCGTACCTTCGGGGTCTTCAGTACCATCACCTGCGCCTTGAAGCTCAAGCAGCAGATCATCGGCAACCTCACCTTCGTGGCCGAAGGGGAGGGGCACTACAACGAATCCCATGCCGATATCATCAGCGAAGTGAACGAGCCCTTTGCCATTGCCCTCTCCAACGCCCTGCGGTTCATGGACTTGGAACTTCATCACAAAGCCCTGTACCAGGACACTCGGGAGATGCGCGGCGACGTGATGATCGGCGCAGACTCCGGCCTGAAACATGTCCGGCGCCTTATTGAAGACGTGGCCCCCACGGACAGCCCGGTTCTTCTTTTTGGGGACACCGGCACCGGCAAGGAGGTGGCAGCTGGCGAAATCCATAAGCTCTCCCTACGCTCCCCCGGACCCATGGTGAGCCTCAACTGCGGGGCCATCCCGGAGACCCTCATCGACTCCGAACTCTTCGGTCACGAAAAGGGCGCTTTTACCGGTGCTATTGAAACCAAACCGGGGCGCTTTGAACGGTCCCACGGCGGGACCCTCTTCCTCGACGAAGTGGGGGAACTCCCCCCAGCCGCCCAGGCCAAACTCCTTCGTGTGATCCAGACCGGTGAATTCGAACGGGTCGGCGGCTCGAAGACCCTTACCGCAGACGTCCGCATCATCGCAGCCACCCATCGGAACCTCGCCGGCATGGTGGCCCAGGGCTCCTTTCGCTCCGATCTCTGGTATCGCCTCAACGTCTTCCCCATCCGTATCCCGAACCTCAAAGACCGCAAGCAGGATATCCCCGCCATGGTGGAGCACTTCATCGCCACCAAATGCCGTGAGATGAACCTTCCCATCCAGCCCGAACTTGCCCCCGAAGCCCTGACCCGGCTCTCGGACTACGACTGGCCGGGCAACGTCCGCGAGCTCCAGAACATCATCGAACGGGCCCTCATCATCAGCAAAGGCAGGCCCCTGACCTTTGCCGACCTGGGCCGCGAAACCCCAGAGTCACCCTCCAACAACGCCTCACTCTCCGACCCCTTCAGTTCATTAGATGACGCCATGGCCGCCCATATCCAACACGTCGTGGACCACACCCGCGGCATTATCTCCGGCCCCAAAGGCGCCGCCAAAATCCTCGGCATCCACCCCAACACCCTCCGCAGCCGCATGGAAAAGCTGGGGATTAAAGGGACGGGGTAAAAAGCAAGCCTCCGGCGGCCAGGTGGGGGCACCTGGAAACCCTATGGCGAATGCGTGGAGGTCGCCGTAATGCAATCACCGCTGAGGCATTCGCGCGGAGTGCAAGGGCTTGCGACCGTTCTTGAGGAGATACCTGTTTCATTTTTTGCCTACTGATAGGTTCCTGATATCGTCTTCCTCGGATTTTCGGGTGGCCTGAGTTCTCAGCTAAAGCTTTATGGTGTGGTTTATGGTCGTGTTGGCAGGCCGATGACCGGGATCCATGGTTGCAAGGTGACACCGGTGAATTTTCTTTTGATGGTTGAGATTTACCTTGGTAATTCCGGCAAGTTGGTGGGCGCCTGGACACTTTATTGCGAATGCGTGGAGGTCGCCGTAATGCAATCACCGTTGAGGCATTCGCGCGGAGTGCAAGGGCTTGCGACCGTTCTTGAGGAGATACCTGTTTCATTTTTTGCTTACTGATAGGTTCCTGATATCGTCTTCCCCGGATTTTCGGGTGGCCTGAGTTCTCAGCTAAAGCTTTATGGTGTGGTTTATGGTCGTGTTGGCAGGCCGATGACCGGGATCCATGGTTGCAAGGTGACACCGGTGAATTTTCTTTTGATGGTTGAGATTTACCTTGGTAATTCCGGCAAGTTGGTGGGCGCCTGGACACTTTATTGCGAATGCGTGGAGGTCGCCGTGCTGCAATCACCGTTGAGGCATTCGCGCGGAGTGCAAGGGCTTGCGACTATTCTTGAGACGAGACCTGTTTCATTTTTTGCGTAACGACAGCTTCCTGATATCGTCTTCCCCGTCTTTTCGGGTGCCCTGAGTTGTCAGATAAAGCTTTATGTTCTGGTTTATGGTCGTGCTGGCAGGACGAGTGACCGGGGATCCATGGTTGCAAGGTGGCACCGGATGAATCCTCTTTTGGCGTCAGCGGAATAACTCGCGGTAGCGAGGTGATCCGCCATGAAAGTTGTGTGTTGTAGCGATTTTATGAACATGATTGCCTTGCCCTTGTGGATAGCGTCGAACCGGAGATGCGTGCTTCAGTTCACGGGCGCAGCCCGTCAGCAAATGTGAACGACCTGAGGCACGAAGGTCGGGAGCATTTGCAACCTGCTTTCGAGGTGGCACACCTCGCCGCCGGAGGCATGCTTCTCTAAAAGATAATTTGAAAAATAAAGTTGGCGAAGGCGCTCTCTTCTTTGGTTTTATAGCCGATTTCCACGCCGATCTCGGCCGGGACGACGGCCATGAGGGTGGAGTGTGCGGTGAGGGAGGTGCCGACGGAGAGCCGGGCCCGATCGGTCCATTCGCCGGCATCGAAATGGTCCTGCCATCCGGCGCCGTAGTCGGCGAATACGGACGTCTTCAGGCGGGCCATGTGGTAGAGGACGAGGCCCACGCCCCAGTCGGGGAAGGTGATGGGAATGTGGTATTCGAGGGAGGCGAGGAGGTTGTTGTCGAGGTTCATGCCCCCTTCGGAATCCTCTTTATCGTATCCTCGTGGAAGGCTGAGGTCTTTGGCGTAGGAGATGTCGCCGTCCTGTCCCTGGTGGGTGAGGGTGACCTCAAATCCGTCGTGGTCCATAGGGCCTGGAAGGTATTGTTTGATGGAGATGACGCCGTTGTGGGAGATGAGCTCGCCGCCTGCTTCGGCGATGCTTTTTTCATAGGAGGCAAAAATGGACTGCCCCCAGGTGTGCAGCACATCGCGCCGGGGGGCGTCCGGGCTTCGGGTGAGGGTGGCTTCTGTGAACCAGGCGAAGGACTGGTCTTTATCGGGGTTCAGCTCCACGTTTTTGATTCCGTCGAATTTTCGTGCCTTGGTTCCAAGGGTGCCAAGGAGTTGGATGTGGCTCGGCAGGTTCTGGAGGATGGCGGGAAGGTCCAGGGCCAACTCCAGGCTTCGTTCGCGCTGCCACCTCTCCAGCCCGTTTACTTTGTTGCCCTCTTCTGCACTGTCGTAGAGACGGGCCCGGATGATGGGTTTAAAGGAACGGTTGGCAAGGGTGATGTCAAATCCGGGGCGATTGGATTCCAGGCCGTAGAAGATGGAGGCGAGGTAGCTGTTCAGGCCCAGGGGGTCTTGTCCCAGGAGGAAGACACCCAGGGCACTGCCCTCTTCATCACTGGTGAAGAAGGGGACGTGAAGAAGGGGCTTGTACGCCTCAGCCCAGGGGATTCCGTTGCTTTCAATGGTGACGGCTGGAGCCACCCGGTTCAGGTCGGGGGTGGGCATCTCTTGGGGGGCTGGCAATGGAACGGTTTTCCCTGTTTCGGGTTCAAAGGGCAGGGTGCAGAGCTCTTTGACGCCGCGGTTCAAACGGGTGAAAGAGAGGGTGGAACCATCAGGCGAGACCCGGGGTTCAAAGGCGCCGTAGCGCACCGAGGTGAGTTGCCTCAGGCTTTTGTCCTGCCTGTTATAGGCGAAAATGTTCCAGATACCGCTCCGGTCCGAGGCAAATAGAATAAACTTGCCATCAGGGGAGAAGGCAGGGTCGTTGTCTTCCGCAATATCGGAGCCGAACAGGGGGGTGATGGTTCCTGACTCGGGAGAGATGGTGACGATGTCGGCGTTCTGGCCGATTTTGACCACCGCTGCGATGGCGGTGCCGTCAGGAGACCAGGCCGGGGCTTCACAGTAAGCGCCTGGAGGCGAGTAGAGCGGGGAAAGGTGTTCTCCCCGGGCATCCATGAGGACCAGCTCGGACCACATGCCGTTTCGACGAGCCGCAACAAAGGACAGGCCGTCCGGGGACGGGGCCGCTGAAAAGATGTGGTCGCCTCTGGTGAGGCGGGTGTATTTTCCTGTATCTTTATCAAAGAGGGTGAGGTCAGTGGTGTCTAATTCATAGGCCCCGAAGGGATCGGGGTAGGGAACGCTCAGGACCACATGATTCTGGTTGTTCATCAGGCGAAGGGGCGCTGTGGTAAAGAGGGTTCCGGGAAAGGTTGTCTCGCGAACAGCCCCGGTGGTTTGGTCGATTTCCACAAGGGCGTTTCTTTTGCCGTACCCTTTGCGCAGGGCAAGGATGGTGCCTTTGTCTGTCCAGGTATGGGACTCAAAGCTTTCAAGGGGCTCGGAGGCGATCACCCTCCCTTCCGGAAGACCTGCCGACAGGGCCAGGGCCTGAGACCCCTCAACCTGTCTGTTGAAATCCTCCAGAAATGCCGCATAGAACTCGTCCGGGGATTGACCCGTGACATGGGTGAGGGCCTCTCGGGTTCCCCCCACAGGGTGCTCGCCCTGATATCGCGCCATGCGTGCCGCCGCAGTGGGCCCGAAGGTTCGGTTCAGGTAGTCGATCATGTGGTAACCGGCAAGGTAGATGCGCCCGGCGGGTGGGGCGTAGACAGGGTGGGCGCCGGCAGAGGGGAGACTCCAGAGACCCTCGCCCTCGGCAAAGGATTGAATCGTGCCCTGGAAGAGGGCGGAGCGACCCCGGCCTCCGTCGGTGAAGAGGGTTTCGGTGGTTGTGGTGAGCCCTTCCACGACCCAGCCCGGGGAGAGGCTGTTGGAGATGGCGGCCCCGTCCCCGATAAATTCGGTGAGCTTGCCATACCACCCCAGTTTGGTGGTGAGATGCACAAAGTGGGTGAACTCGTGGGTGAAGAGTTTGTCCACGGCATCCGATCCCGGCCCGAAGCCTCGGACGGTGTAAAAGGGGGTCTCATAAAGAGAGATCCGGTTGGGAAGGGGGGCGTAAAAGCCGTTGTACAGGTCGGTGCCGGGGTTGATGACCACAGGGCAGCGGCGGGGCGTGACTCCGAGAAAGCCGGTGATGTCATCGTACACCTCGTCGGACAGGTTGTAGACCCTTTGGGCAAAAGCCTCGTGTCCTTCCGGGTAGTAGATGGTGAAATGCTCGTTTGAAAGGGTACGCCATGTCCATGACGTGTCGTAGCGGGCGTGGCTGATCCCGGGCCAGACGAGGATTGCGGCGAAAAGCAGAAAAGAGGCGGTGAGCGGTCGCGTCATGAGATCTCCGATGGCGGTTGAGGTCATGGTCAATTGTGGGCCGCATTGTAAACCGCTGTCGGTGTCGTTGCAATGATTTCAGAGGTATGAGGGCTGGAAATGCTTCCGGTGGCCCTGCAGGAGGCACACTTTTGCCATGCACTTAGACCATGGAAGCCACATCAGCCATGAGCTGTACACCTGCTTTCGCTGGCCTGAATTGACACCCCGCCAAGGGCCTTGTATAGTTGAATTACGGATCGACACAGTGTCCTGTCTCTTCTACCACGGGCCCTTTTTGGGCACCGGGCTTCCCTCGTTGTTTTCCCCTCCAGATGGTTCAACATGGATTCTTCCTCACACGGCTCTAGCACCCTCACCGTCAGGAACGCTGGGTTTCTTAACACTCGGATATGCAGGCATCTGGTGACGGCACGGCCCCTTGTGGCATCGAATGTGCCGGGTACATACGGATGCGCTGAGGATTCGAGGAAGGGGGTAGCATGGAAGATGTGTATATCGTAAGAGATGAAAAACGAATCATGGCATTAAAGGGTCACCGCTCTGGGGATCAGAGACGCCAGGTTGGCCCGGCACCGAGGCTTAAGAAGTTCGGAACCAGACTCCTTAAAAACAGGAGGGATACGAGCGAGAGACGTCACAAGACAGCTTTGTCATTTAAAGACAGGCTGTTTGAACGGCTCAGCTGCCTGACCAACGGCATAGCCCTTCTGGCCGTGGGCCTCTTCTTTCTTCTCACCGGTCTCACCTTTTTGCCCATCGTAGGGATTTTAATCGGGGGCTACATTATCATCCAGAGCATCATCGTGATGGCTGAGTCCCTGCACAAGGTGGAATAGATTGACTGAGGGACCAGGTTGTCTTGGCCCCTGAGCTATTGGCGACATTTTAAAAGTAAAGAGTGCTTTCAGGCAGCGTACATCCATGTGATGACTCACCTGGCTGAATCGGCCCTACCTGTTCTGTGAGCACGTTTTTGAACGTGCAGCAATCTCCCCCCGTGTGTTCATTCGGCTTAATGAACATTTCAGGTTGACGTGCCGTGGATTCCGAGAGTTTGCCTAACACGGATAATCGAGCTGCATTAACAAGACACTCCGTACTCCCAACAACCATCGATTTATCTCCGGCAAACTCTATAAGTACCTCCTCGAGGAGCGGTTGCATTTCAGGCTGACGGGCGATATTAACCCGGAGATTAAATAGTCAAAGGTTTTTGAGTAATGTGCTATAGTAGCTGTCATGGATAAACGAGATGCAAGAAAAATTAGCACAGAGGCCCAGCAAGAACTCCGTGAGTTAGCAGTTCGACTCAAAGAGTCAGGTAAAACTTACGATGAGATTGCCAAAATAGTTCATGTGCACCCCACAACAATTTGTACTTGGTATAAGGCATATCAAAAAGGCGGTATTGAAGCCCTAAAGATCCAAAAAAGAGGCCGTCGCACAGGCACATGCAAAACATTGACACCGCTTCAGGAAGTTGAAATCCAAAATCACCTTATTGATAAGTGCCCAGATCAACTGAAACTCCCATTTGCCCTATGGACACGTATAGCTGTTCAGCAACTTATCAACGAGCTGTTTTCAATAAAAATGCCAATTCGCACGGTTGGTGAATATCTTATGCGATGGAACTTTACCCCGCAGAGACCACTTCGAAAGGCATATAAACAAAACCCCAAAGCTGTGGATGGTTGGTTAAACAACGAGTATCCATCAATTGCCAAAAGGGCCAAGAAAGAAAAAGCGGAAATTCACTGGGGCGACGAAACAGGCCTTTGTAATGATAGCTATCACGGACGTAGCTACGCGCCATGTGGAGAAACACCATCAGTTAAATTGCATCCGAGATGTGAGCGGGTTAACCTGATATCGACTGTAACAAATCAAGGGAAAGTCCGTTTCATGGTTTATGATGGAAAAATGAATTCTCAGACTCTGCTCCAATTCATGAAGCGTCTCGTAAAAGGGGCATCCCAGAAGATTTTTCTGATTCTCGATAATCTAAAGGTGCACCACAGCCGAATCGTGAAAACGTGGTTGGATGATCATGAAGCTGACATTGAAGTGTTTTACCTCCCTTCCTATTCACCAGAACTGAACCCAGATGAGTATCTTAACTGCGATTTGAAAGCGGGTGTTCATAGCAAGTCTCCAGCAAGAACAAAAACGCAATTGAAGAACAAGGCAATATCGCATTTGAGAATGCTTCAGAAGATGGCGGGAAGAGTCAAAAAATACTTTCAGCACCCCAAAATTGCTTACGCTGCATGATTAGTGTATTTAATTGCCGGGTTAATACCTTCTATGTACTTTCCCACGAGTTGAACCCGTCCGGCCAGTGCCAAAGGTGTATTCATGGCCTCAAACGGATACTCTGCAAAACGGCCCAACGCGGCTGCCGCTTTGTCACTTAGGACTGGTTCCATTTCGGGCTGGCGGGCAACGGCTTCCAACAGTTTTCCCAAAGCAACCATTCTGTAATAAATGGCGGATTCGTGAAGGGCGATATCTTCAGGCGTCAGAAGGCCTGCATAGCTGTCAAAAATGGTTTTCAGCGCGGGTTCCATTTCAGGTTGACGCGCCGCACCTTCAATGTACTTTCCGAAGGCGACGATCCGAGCCTCAAGAAGGGGGACGTGGGTCTCCACCAGAAATCGCCCATCAAAGCCTGAGTACGTTTCGTGCTGTTTAATTATGTATGGCGCCATCTCCGGCTGACGGGCTGATCCTTCCAGAAGCTTGCCGACACTGATTATCCGCTGGGCTTCGAGAGAAATCTCCTGGTCGGTGGGGCCGTGGTCCTTGTCTGAATGACACCCTCCCATGCAAGCGAGAAGAGAGAGTACAACACAGATGAGAATGAGGCGGAGCTGAGAGTGCATAATAATTGTTCCTTTTCATGTGCAAGTATAACCGGTAGGTCTGGGTTGCTCGTTTTGATCACTATGTCAGCGGTGAAATATAGCAAAAAGGAGTTGCGATCAAGCAGTAAATGAAAAGATACGAATATCTATATTTCTGTTAATAAGAAGTGTTGTCTGTATGCGTAGATAGCGGTTTCTTTCGAGGGTTGATTTATCTTTCTGCTTTTTGGTGATGTTATTTTTACTTGCTCAATTATCGCATGTTGCGTATGTCAATGATGGCATCGGAACCGGTTTGGAACGTCCGGGTGAGGGACGTGAGAGAAGCCATGAATGACGATGCCTCTTCAGGCCTTCATGGTTGATGATGGCCGCTTGCCAACCCCATTGAGGTCTTCCATGAAACCCGCGAATCCTATTGTGATGTACATGGTCAGGGGTGTTTACTTTCCCCTTTTTTTCTTTCCAATGGTGGCCTGCTCGGTCGCCCTCTCCTCTCTTCTTGTCTTTGTTCCCATACCAAAGGAGTGGGTGGATGCGATTGCTCTCGGGTTTCAGGGGCTTTCCGTGCTTCTTTTTGTCTACTCCCTGTGGCTTGCGCGGGAAGCCTCAATCGCCTTTTCCGAGGACAATTGTTTTTTTATTGAAGCCTCCTGGGTGGCGTTTAAACGGTCGTTGATGTACCTGCAGTTCCTTCCGGTTGTCGGGCAGTATATGGAGGCGCGCGCGCAGGCTAAGGAAGGCGGTTCTCTGACTAAATCGGTGGACAGTCGTACACGGTTTGATTGATTTTATTATTTTGGAGGTATTGTGAAGTTATTTAAATGCGTGGTTATTATCTTTGTTGTACTTGTCTTTTGTTCCGTCTCTTCCATGGCCGATTCCGGCGAAGAAGGCGGCATGACGGCCGATGAGTTTGTTGGCTCCCTTACTTACCAGTACGGTACCATCGACCTGGATTACGGGCTGGCTTCCATTGACCTCATCGAGGGGTTTGCTTACCTGTCCCCCGATGACACCGAGCGGGTCCTTGTGGATGCCTGGGGGAATCCACCGGGGAACGAGACACTTGGGATGATTATTCCAACGGATCGAACGGTTCTCGATGTCGACAGCTGGGTTGCCATCATCACCTATGAAGAGAGCGGTCACGTCTCAGACGAGGAGGCGGAAACAATTGACTACAGTGAGTTACTCGAGGGGATGCAGGAGGACACCCGGGAGGGCAACGAAGCCAGGGTGGAAGCCGGGTACGAAGCCATTGAGTTGCTTGGATGGGCAGCTGAACCTTATTACGACAAAGCCAACCACAAGCTCCACTGGGCAAAGGAGCTGAGGTTCGGGGAGTCTCCGGACAATACGTTGAACTACAACATTCGGGTTCTGGGGCGTGAGGGGGTATTGAACGTTAACATCGTCACCGGCAGCAACATGCTTGACGAGGTAGACTCCCAACTTGCAGGGATCCTGGCAATGACTGAGTTCAATGACGGCAATCTCTACACCGATTTTAATCCCAAGATAGACAAGGTGGCGTCCTACGGTATCGCAGCGCTCATTGCCGGGAAAGTGGCCAGCAAGGCAGGAATTCTCGCGAAATTGGGTGTTATTCTGCTGGCCTTTAAAAAGGCTTGGTTGCTTGTCATTGTGGCCATTGGCGCTTTTTTTAAGAGGCTCTTCGGGAAAAAAGAGACCTTTACATTGGACGAGACAACCCGCGGCGACTGCGAACGTTGATATAAGTAAGGACAGCCACCTTGAGAGCCGGATGCTTTCACTGACGGGCTGCATCCGTGACTTTTCCCTGGCTGGCAGATACATGAGGGCCGGTGTGTTGCCTGATTTTTATGGTGGCACGTCGGTCTTCGCAGTTCCAGCGACTGGGGATCCACGTGTCCAATATAAATCCAGGGGCCATAAGTTGCCGCTGTGGTTTGGCAAGGCAGTGGCTAATGTCTCCTGCCGTACTGGGTACAGGAAACTCTCCGATTCCCGCAGGGGGTGTTGGTACATGCCCTGGAGCATGTGGCACCTCTATTTGGTAAATAGCAAGACCCTTTGTCCCACCATCTGCAACGACTTTCCGAAAATGAATCTCCTTGAAAATCAGATGGGAATCGACTACACCTTCCCTTCCATATGCCTTACCGCATACAGGTATTATTGCATCGGTCCCCTCGTTTCCTGCCGCTGGGGAAGATGACATCATAGATTGTCACCGAGGCCCTTATCCTGGGGTGAAGTCCGTCAGCGAATGTGAGAGGCCTGAGGAACGAAGGCCAAGAGCATTTGCGACCTGGGGTCAAGGGGTTCAGCCCCTTGCCGCCGGAGGCACTCTTTTTCCGTCCTTGCTTGCAGGATTTATCAGGCAAGGCTTTTTTTTTATTAGGTTTTTTGACAATGCGACATGATGTGAAGTCGAACATATACAAGCTCTACGTGATCAAGATTTCGAAGTGGTTGATGCTGACCGTACCGGTGGTGTTTCTCTTTTACCGTGAGAACGGACTTGGGACCCGGGATCTCTTTCTTCTGAAGGCTGCGTACTCGTTTGCCATTGTGGTGATGGAGATTCCTTCGGGGTATTTTGGGGATATCTGGGGGCGCAAGACCTCGCTGGGCATTGGCAGCGTACTTGGGGCCGTGGGGTTCGGTCTTTATTGCGTGTCAACGGGGTTCTGGGGTTTTCTTATCTGCGAGGTGGTTTTGGGCGTGGGGCAGAGTTTTATCTCCGGCTCTGATTCGGCCCTTCTTTACGACACCCTCCAAGAGGGCGGTCAGGGAGAGGCTTACCTGAAGGAAGAGGGGCGTCTGGTCTCCATTGGGAACTACGCCGAGGCTGTCGCCGCACCCATCGGGGTGGCCCTGGCGGCGCTGAGTCTTCGGACCCCTTTTTATTTTCAGGCCCTGGTGGCCTTTTCAGCGGTTCCTGCTTCCCTGCTGCTTTTTGAACCGGAACGTCGAAAGATCACAAGCAAGGGGAACTTTACCCAGGTGTTCCAGATCATCCGCTACGCTCTGACCCGGAACACGGGTCTTAAGTGGAGCATCATTTACTCGTCCGTCATCGGCACTGCCACGCTTACCATGGCCTGGCTGATTCAACCCTACTTTGTTTTTCTCGCCGTTCCCCTTGCCCTTTACGGCATCTTTCTCCCAGCGCTGAACCTTACCACCGGGTCGGTTTCCATGCATGCCTGGAAGGTGGAAAAGAGCCTGGGGCGGGACAAGACCGTTCTCTTTATCGCGTTTTCCATCGCCTCCATTTACCTTGCCTTGAGCTTTTTCAGCACCCTTTGGGCCGTGGGCCTTCTCTTTCTGTTTTATCTCGTGAGGGGCGTGGCCACCCCGGTGCTGAGAAACTACATCAACGAGTCGACCCCTTCAGAAATCCGGGCCACCGTTCTCTCCATCCGAAGCCTTATTATCCGTCTTGCCTTTGTTGTCATCGGCCCTTTTCTGGGGTGGTACGCCGATCACTCCGGCATGTCCTCCACCCTCTTTGCAGGCGGCATGGTTTTTCTCGTGGCCGGCGTCTGGTCGGGGCTCCAGCTCGTAAAAGAGACCACCGGAAATTCGGTTCAGCCTTTTCTTGCTGAAGAAAAAGCATAGCCTTCTAAGGTTAAAGGGCCGTAAAAGAATGCCTCCGGCGGCAAGGGGCTGAGCCCCTTGACCCCAGGTTCGCGAATGCTCCCGACCTTCGTTCCTCAGGTCGATCACATTCGCTAACGGGCTTTGCCCCTGAACAACTGCTGAGGTTTATAAAAATTCCTCCGTGTAGCCCGAAGGGCGCTTCGTGGCCTTCGGGGTTTATGCCAGTTAACAGGGCCATGAAGGCATCTGAAATCCGCTTGACTTCACCCCTCGTTCCTCGGGTCAAATCACTTCCGCCTTTGATTCAGTGTAAACCTGGGATCATTTACCAAAATCTGGTTGTTAAACCCAGCCCACAACATTGGCAAAAGCTTAGCCCCCAGAAGGGCCGCCGGAGGCATCTATAGCTTGAGTTCCGGCAAGATGTGCCATCTTGAACGCAGGTTGGGGCTGCGCCGCCAGGGGATCTTCCCCTGCTGTGACCTTGGTCATACCGTTTTGGCTTAAAATGGTATATAAAGGAATCTATTTGTCTTTTTTGAACCCCGTTACGAGGAAAGGCCCTCCCATGGAATCACAGAAACTGACTGGTATTGCCATCCGACTTTTGGCACTTTTCTATGCCGTCAAAGCCTTCTTCGCCATTCCAGGCGCTGTGGGCAACTACTTCGTCTCCCGGGATGCCGTTCGGATGCTTCCCGGGGATGAGGCGTTCGCCATGGCCGCAAGGGTAAGTACCTTTGCGCAGCTCAATACCTTTTTGCCCTTTGTGATGCTTCTCTTTTCCGGGGTTCTGATCGCCAAAGCCGATACCCTGGCGCGTGTGTTTAACCCCACGCCCTTTGAACTTCCCCAGGCCCCTCATCTGACAACCTCCGCCCTTGTGAAGGGGGCGTTGTGTTTACTGGGGATTGTTGCCATCGGACTTTCATTTCAGTATCTTGTGAACTTTATTTCCACTTGTGTTGTCTACGGTGGAAAGGTGGCAATGCTTGACACACGGGGGAAAATTCATCTCTGGTCAGGGTGTGTAACGGGGGGGCTTTATCTGGTTTCGGGGGTGGGGTTGTTAAGGTTTGCCGGCATGCTGTCACGCCGGTTTTTTTCTGCGGGTGCTTGAAAATGAAGGTGTTTATGAGAAATCGATGTGTTTTGCTTGTTTGTGCGCTTTATCTGGCCCTGGCCAGTTGTATCGGTACGGCAGCCTTTGCTGCCGAGGAGACAGGGACCTTCCCTCAAGGGTATACCCACGAACGGTACGTGAAGGACAAAGAGAAGGCAGAAAAGGGCAATGCTCAGGCCCAGTTTATCATGGGGTATCTTCATCAGCGGCCGGTGGTGGCGTTTGTGCAACCGGACAGCGCCAAGGCCTTTGCCTGGTTTGAGAAAGCGGCACTCCAGGGGCATGCACAAGCCGCACAGGTTCTGGGGCTTATATACCAGAAGGGGGATGGGACCACCCCAGATCCGGCCGCAGCCAGAAGGTGGTATCAGTATGCCGCGGATCGCGGTCTGGCTGAGGCCCAGTTCGCGCTGGGGGCGATGTACCTCGACGGCCATGGGGGGCCACGGGATTACGAATTGGCCGTGCTCTGGTTCAAAAGGGCTGACAAACAGAATTTCCCTCCCGGATCCATAGCCCTTGGAAACATGTGCGCCACGGGCAAGGGGGTGCCAAAAGACATGAACCTTGCCTTTGCCTGGTTTTTGCGTGCGGCAGAGCTGGGGAATGGCGATGCCATGCTCAGGGTTGCAGGGATGTATCGCTTTGGCACTGGGGTGGCAAAGGATGTGGGGATCGCCATACGCTGGCTGGAAGAGGCGTTGAAGGAGAAGAACCGGGCATCTTTTGTCGCCACGAACGATCTGGCATGGATCCTGGCCACATGCGCTGATGAGAGTTACAGGGACAGCAAGCGGGCCCTGAAACTTGCAGAGTCCCTGGTGCAAACCGGTGGAACAAACCCCAATGCCCTTGATACCCTGGCGGCCGCTTACGCTGCCAATGGTCTTTTTGAAAAAGCCATTCAAGCCCAGGGAGAGGCCATTGATAAACTGGTCGATAACGGGAATACAGACCTGGTGGGCTCTTTCCGGGAACGACTGGAGCTGTATAAAAAGGGCACCGTCTGGATAGAACCATAGCATAGGGTTCGGGTTAAGATTCATTATACAGCGTGATGAGTCTGGCCGTCCTTTTGTTGGCGCCCAACGCCGAAAAGCATGAAGGGGTTACGTAACGCTTCTAATCTGTGGCTGTACATATGTAAGTATGGAGCTTATGGTTCCGGCGGATCTGCCGGAGGCCGCTTTTCAGGCGTTGATCCGTTACGTACATGTTGTTGTCGCGTGAGCCCTTACCCCTCGCTCTCTTTGTCCAGCGGGATGTTTAGTGTGGCAGCCATGGATTTCAGAACGTCTACGGCCTCATCAAACTCAAAGGATTCGGTCGTTTTTTCAAGCCGGTCAAGCAAGGTGTCGTCCACGGTTCCCTTTAAGTGACGCCGGGTCTCGGCAAGGAGGTCCAGGGCCTCGCCGTCGTTGTCCCGGAGGAGGGCATACAACCGGCATAGCAACGGTTCGGTATGGGCCCGGTCTATTTCTCCCGTGGCGGGCTCTTCCTCTTCAGGCACCAGTGTGTGCAGTTTCGCTTCTGACAGAGTGGTCAGGGTCTGTGCCAGGTGTTCTGAGAACCTGACCTGTGCATGTTCAATCTCTTCATTGGCCTCGTTGTGTATGGCAACCTCAAGGGCTGCAGCTGCCGTGGACAACGCTTCGGCACCCAAGTTGCCGGCCACCCCTTTTACACTGTGCGCAACCCGTTTCGCCCGTTGGGAATCGTTTTCCCGGAGGGCGTTTTTTATTTCCTCAGCATCATGTGCGTGATTGGTGAGAAAACGGTGCAGAAGGTCAACGTAGAGTGTTTTGTTCCCAGCCACCCGAGACAGTCCCTCCTCAGTGTCAAACCCCTTGAGGACCGGTATTGAATGTATTTCACCGTGTTTCTGTGCCCTGGAAGCGGGAGGCGCAGCCCTTTCTCCGGGTTTGATCCAGCGGCACAATGTGTTGAGCAGCTCCTCGGCATCAATGGGCTTGGACACGTGGTCGTCCATTCCGGCTTCCAGGCTCTTTTCCCTGTCACCGGCCATGGCGTGGGCCGTCATGGCAATAATGGGTATTTTTCGGATGTCGGGTGCCAGCATTCGGATCTCCCGGGTGGCTGTGTAGCCGTCCATGATAGGCATCTGGATGTCCATGAGAACCGTATCGAACGGACCTTTCTGAACCGCCTCAACGGCTTGCTTGCCGTCTCCTGCGATGGTTACCACCAGGCCGGCGTCTTCCAGGATTTCCCGGGCAATCTGCTGGTTGATTTCATTGTCTTCGACCAGCAGGACTCTGGCGCCCCCTATTTTTTGGAGAGCCTCGGGGTCAGGCCCATGCAGCGGCCTGATATGATTGCGTGTGTGTATTGCTTTTCCAAAGACATCCATGATGGTGTTAAAGAGCACCGAGGCACTCACCGGCTTGATGAGGAACCCATCCACCCCTGCCTGCTCTGCTTGCTGCATGATCTCTTCGCGTCCGTAGGATGTGGCCATGATGATGGTGGGTTGGGGCGACAGGCTTGTGTTTGCTTTGATGCGGCGTGATGCTTCAATTCCATTTATGCCGGGCATGCTCCAGTCCATGATGACGAGTTCATAGAGTTTGTCCATGTCCGTTTCCCGGTCGAGTTCGGCCAGGGCCTTCTCTCCGGAATTCGCCAGGGTGACGTTGAATGTCATGGACTCCAGCATCTCTTTGAATATCTCCCGGGCCGCATTGCTGTCATCCACAACGAGGACCCTCATTCCATTGAGATCTCCCACATCACGGGTTCGAGTGATTTCCCCGGTCACCTTTCCAACGACGGCTGTAAAGCTGAATCTGCTGCCTTTGCCCAGCTCGCTTTCTACCCCGATGTCTCCACCCATCATCTCAACAAGACGCTTGCAGATCGTGAGCCCCAGCCCTGTGCCACCGTATTTTCTGGTTGTGGAGCTGTCGGCCTGGGAAAAGGGCTGGAAGAGTTTGGCGGTTTGCTCAGGGGTCATGCCAAGGCCTGTATCGCATACGGAAAATCGGAGCGTGGCTCTCTCTTCTGTTTGCTCAACCAGCTCCGTTCGGACGATGATCTCTCCTATGTCTGTAAATTTCACGGCATTGTTAACGAGATTTAATAGGATCTGCCCAAGCCTCAAGGGGTCGCCCAGGAGTGCCATGGGGACGTCGGGGGTGGTTTGAAACAGGATTTCCAGGCCCTTTTCATGGGCCTTTACAGGGATGACATTGCTCAAATTGTCCAAGACGTCTTCTAAATGAAATTCAATGGTTTCCATGTTGAGCTTGCCGGCCTCGATCTTGGAAAAATCGAGAATATCATTGATGATACCGAGAAGGGATTTGGCGGATGCGTCGATTTTTGTCAGGTAGTCATACTGTTTCGGAGTGAGGTCGGTTTTCAGGGCGAGGTGGGACATGCCGATGACGGCGTTCATGGGGGTTCGGATTTCGTGGCTCATGTTGGCCAGAAAGTGGCTCTTTGCCTCGGTGGCGGCCTCGGCTGTTTCTTTGGCTTCCCTCAGCTCCACTTCGGCCTGTTTGCGGTCCGTGATGTCCCGGAAATTTTTTACAAGGCCTGCCACAGTGCCGGATGGGGTCTTGAGCACGGCTTCGGACTCGATAAAGACCGCGATGGATCCGTTTTTCCGCTGGACTTCGACTTCGTGTTCCCGTTGCTCATGATCGTTGCCGGCAAGAGCCGCAGCAAGCGGACACCGGCCGCCGAAAGAGTGGTCGGCGCATGCCGACAGGCAGAAGAACTCATGGCATTTTTTGCCGATGACCTCCTCGCGCGTCGCTTCCCATAATTTGAGAAGCGTGTCGTTTACATTGAGGATTGTAAAGTCACGGTCAATGTGAACCAACCCTTCAACGGACAGGTTGAAGATGCTGTCCAGCTCTGTGTTGGCGGACTCCAGTTCGGCGGTTCTCTGCGACACCAGCTCTTCCAGGTGCTCACGGTACTGGGTCAATTCCCGCTCAGCCTGCTTTCGCTGCGTGATGTCGCGGGCAATGGAGAGCACCAAGTTTTCACCCTCCATATCGAAGCTGCGGGAACTGATTTCAACGGGGATATGGTGGCCGGTTTTAGTGGTCTGTTCTATTTCAAAAAGAACGGGTTTCCCGGCTGCAAGTCGGTGTGTGTCGTTATTGTCGACCCCTGATGGCATGATGTCCGATGGCGTCAGGTTTTTCAACTCTTCCCGGGTGTAGCCCAGGAGTTGGCAGGCCACGTCGTTGACCTGGACAAAGGGACCGGGCTGTTCGCCTTGGGGCCAGCCGTGAACAAAGACGGCGTCATTGCCGCTGTTAAAGAGGAGGCGATACAGCTCTTCTCGTTCCTTGAGTTCAAAGGTGCGCATCGTCACGGCGTGCTCAAGTCGTCGGTTCCAGAACGCTAAGAGCATCAGAAGCAGGGCAAGGGGGATCCCAATTTTCCAGAGCAGAGAATAATCGAACCCATGTTCATATTTGATCGACACCCAGCTGTTGAAAATCATGTCCCGCTCATTTGGGGGAATCGCATCAAGGGCTTTCTGCAGGATTCCGGACAGAATGGGCCAGTCCTGTCGAACGGCCATGGCCTGTTTGTTTGCGTAGGGTGTCTCCCCTGCAACGCGTATCTGTTTTAACTTCAGCTTGTTGATGTAGTAGCTGGTGGTCATGACGTTGCCGACGAAGGCATGGACCTGTCCCGATGCAAGCATTTCAAGGGCTTTGGGAAGAGAGGGCACAGGCTCCAGTATGATGTCCGGGTGGTTGTCGGAAAGCCATTCATGGATGGCAAACCCTTCCACTACGGCCACGCGTTTGCCGGTAAGACCTTTCAGGTTCCCTATATAGGCGACATCACTGTGGGCAAAAATGTTGACGGGCATGGTGAGGTAGGGCTCGGTAAAATGAAACTTGATCTCACGGTCCGGTGTTCGTGCCATGGAGGAGAAGAGGTCAAGCTCACCGTGCTCGACGGCAGCCAGGCTCTCCTGCCAGGTGAGCCCGGTGGCCACGTCAAACTTCAGGCCCAGCAATTGGGTCATCCGCTCCAGGTAATCCATGGAGATGCCGTGGAAATGACCCTCTTTATCGGCGAACTCCACCGGTGCCCAGTTGGGATCCATGGCGACACGAATGACGGGATGCTGTCTGATCCATGCCTTTTCCATGGCTGTCAGTTCAAGCTTGGTTTTTACGCCCTTGAGCTCGCCGAGCCACTTGCGGTGAATCGCACGGATTTCATCCTGCCCGATGGTGTCAAATGTACGCTGGAGTATGCCCGCGAGTACCGGCCAGTCTTTACGAATGCCAATGGCCAGAACCACAGGGGGTTTTTGCATGCGTCCCATTACCTTGAGGTTCGCCAGCAGCTCCTCTTCTATCAGGTAGGTGACCACCGCCCGGTTGCCGGCATAGGCATCGGCTTCACCCCTTGATACCGCCCCCAGAGCCTCACTGGTGGACTCGTACTCTTTAATCATGACCTTCGGATGGTTTTTCCGGAAGTATTTGACATTGTAAAAGCCCTTTTCCAGAGCAACGCTCTTTCCTGACAGGTCTTGTTCAGAGTTGATGTAAGGGCTGTCATTGCGGCCGATAAACACGTGGGGAATGATCAGGTAGGGAGTTGTGAATTGGAAAAAAGGCTCTCGCTCCTTTTTGGGTGTGATGTCCATCATGGCATCAAGTTCCTGGTTTTTTACCAGGTCGTGGTTCTCTTTGAAGGGCCGGGACTCCAAGACAATGGCCCCACCCAGGCGCTGGTTCATGGCGTGTATGTAATCGGCTCCGATGCCGCTGGGGAGCCCCTTTTTATTGACAAAGTTGAGGGGGGGCCAGGCGTTCATGACGCCCATGCGAATGGTGGGGTGCTCGGCTACCCATGCTTTCTCTGCGTCCGTCAGGGCGATGGCCATTCCTGCTTTCGGACGAAGTTCCTGCACGTATTGGACGGGAATCCATTTCTGCAGGATTTTGAATGTTTCTTCTTCGGTGATGGATGCAAGGGCTTTATCGATCATCGAGACCAGTGGTTGCCAATCGTTGCGGACAGCAAAGGCGAGAAGGAACGATTCTGGTGAGGCGTGGGCCGCAATCTTCAGGTTCGACAGGCTCAGCATTTGAATTGTGTGATGAGCGACGGCAAGGTTTCCGATGACGGCATCTGTCTTTTGTCCTGAGAGTGCAAGCAAGGCGCTCTGGAAGGTGGGATAAAGAACAGGCTCTAAGTTTGTTCGCTCCTTGATGAATCCATGATGTGAGCTGTTTTCCTGCACCCCCACAGCGACTTTTTTCAGGGCATCGATGGAGTCGATCTCCGAGTCGCTTCTGGTGATGATCACTCGGGGGAAAGAGAGGTAAGGTCTTGAATAGCTGAGGTACCTCTTTCTCTCTTCCGTGATTCCCACACAGGGGAGCAGGTCTATTTCCCGGTTTTTGGCTTTTTTGACAACCTCCTTCCAGGCAAGGCCGGGGGCATGGTCAAATTTGATCCCAAGGCGTTTTTCGATCAGCCTGACATAATCGGCAGCAATGCCCCGGTAGGTGTCATCCCCCCTGATAAATTCAAAGGGCGCAAAAGATGGGTCCACCCCGATGCGGACGGTTTTGTGCTCTTTGAGCCAGGCCTTCTCCTCTGGGGTAAGCATCAGGGAAGGATGGCCCATGGTGTCTTCAGGGCTTCCGTAAATAAACGTGCTGAAATCCAGGTCGGCTCCAGAAAAACCGGCTTTTTCGTAGATCTCAGTGATCTGCTCATATCGCTGCGTAGTGACCGTTCCCAACGGGGTGATGTCAGAGAGAATCATGAGGTCCGTCATTTTCGCTTCATAAATCAACTGATCCCGATTGAGCTCGGGGCTGTACTTGGTCAGAATCAGGCTGATGATCTCTTCGGGGTTCTGTAATGCATAGGCCCATCCTTTCAGGGTGGCACGGATCATTTTCTTTACCCGTGCCGGATGGTTTCGTATCTCGGCTTCCGTTGTGAAGAAGTTGTCACCGTAGAAATCAATGCCGTAATTCTGAGGGTTGATGATGTGGGTTTCAATGCCCGTTTGTTTCAGGGCAAAGGGTTGAGACGTTATGTATGCGGAAACGATGTCCACTTTTCCAAGGGTGAGAGCATCGGCGTTGAACGAGTGGGGAACCGGGGTGACTTTTTTAAGGTCGCCCAGGGCATCAAGCAGCATCGCCAGCAGGGGAGCGTCACTTCCGCCTGCGATGTCGAACATCACGTTCTTGCCGGCCATGTCGTAGGGGGTGGTGATACCCGAATTTTTCAGGGAGAGAAAGACCAGCGGGGAGTGCTGGAATATCTGCTTGAGAAGCACCACAGGCTTGTCATTCATACGAGCCAGGAGCAGCCCTGTATCGGCCACGCCGTACTCCGCTTCACCATCAAGAACCGATTGAATGTGGCTTTTCTGGGTGTCACGCTCCCGAAAGACGACATCTATCCCTTCCTGGGCGTAATACCCCTTCTCCACGGCGGCGTAGTAGCCTGCAAATTGGAATTGGTGGAACCATTTCAGCTGAATGGTCACTCTCTCCAGTTGGCCGAAGGCAAGGGATGGGATGCCTGCAAGGGCAAAACAAAGGAGCGCCAGGGTGTTTATGATGATTTTGCGGGTAAGCATGGGAACCACTCCGATGAAGGGTTGCTTAAAGGGCCTTGCGTTCTTCCTCAAATCCCGAAAATTGCAGGGTGATTTTTCGAAAATCCGCCTCCGCGGCAAGGAAGGCATCCACCACATCCGGTTCAAACTGGGTGCCGCGGGCTCCTTTGATGATCTCTATGGCGACCTCATGGGAAAATGCCGGCTTGTAAACCCGATATGTCACGAGGGCATCGTAGACGTCCGCCACAGCCATGAGTCGGCCGGGAATGGGAATCTCGTTGCCGGCGAGCCCGTCGGGGTAGCCGCTGCCGTCCCAGTGTTCATGGTGGGAGCAGGCGATCTCTGCAGCCATCTTCAGGTAGGGTGACGAGACATTGAGTTCCCGTCCTGCGGAAAGAATGGCATCCCTGCCGTAGATGGTGTGTTTTTTCACCACCTCAAACTCTTCAGCGGTGAGTTTGCCCGGTTTGAGGAGGATGGATTCGGGAACCGCGGTTTTCCCGATATCGTGCAGGGGGGCAGATTTGTGAAGGCGCTTGATGTAGTCAGCGGTGAGGGTTTCACGGAAGGGCGACGTCTCCTTGAGCTGTTCAGCCAGAATTCTGACAAAATGCGCGGTGCGCAGGATGTGGTTACGGGTTTCGTTGTTTCGGGTCTCGGCAAGGGATCCCATGGCCAGCAAGGCTACATCCAGAATGTCGGTTTGGTGTTTCAGGGCATCATCCGTCTCCTTTGTTCTGAGATGGGTATGCACCCTGGCTGATAGGATCGGCGGGCTGACCGGTTTGTTGATGAAGTCCACTGCCCCCAGCTCAAATCCCCGTTGTTCATCTTTCACATCGCATGGGCTCGTAAAGAAAATGATCGGGATGTCCCGGGTACTCTCCTGGTCTTTAAGTATTTTGCATACCTCAAAGCCGCTCATACCCGGCATCTGGACGTCGAGGAGGATGAGGTCCGGCGGCGTGTCCATGGAGGCGATCTCAACTGCCTTTTCCCCGTTTGTCGCGACCTTTGTTTTGCAGGTGCCCCTCAGCAACTGACTGATCAGCTTGATGTTTTCGGGCATATCATCAACAATCAGCACGGTCTTTTGCTCCATCATCGTTCGTCCTCCAGGGATAGGTTTAACGTGTCTGCGCTGTGTTTAAGCGTTTCGATGGCCTTGTCGAATTCGAAGGCTTCGATCTGTTCTCCAAGGTGTTTCATGACAGTGGTGTCTATGGTCCCTTTCAACTGAGGGCCCATCTCATCCAAGAACTCCAGGGCCTCGCTGTCGTTGTCCAAAAGAAGGCGGTACATCTTCGATAGAAGTTGTCGTGTTTGTTCCGGGGTTGCCCCTTGTGGCGCCGGCATGGTTTGCCGCGATTCCGTTTTCTGAAGGTCAGCACCTTTCAGGCTTTGCATGACGTGTGCGAGAGCCTTCGAAAACCCGACTTCAGCCTGCCGGGTCTGTTTGCCGTTGCTGGCCTTTATGGCGGCTTCAAGGGCTGCTGCCGCCTTTGAGACCTCGTTGGCACCCAGGTTGCCGGCGACACCTTTGATGCTGTGCGCCATGCGCCGGGCTTTGTGGAAATCCTGTGCCGCAAGCGCTTCTTGAAGTTCCGTGGCGGCATTGGCATGATGGGTCAGGAAACGGTTTAAGAGGTTGAGATAGAGCGGTTTGTTATTTGCAACACGCGACAGCCCCTCTTCTGTATCAATGCCCGCCAGTTCCGGAACAGAAAGGGGCGCTTTGATGTTGTTGGGCCTTGTCGTTGGAGGAGGAGGACTTTTCCTTGGTTTTACCCAACGGCACAGGACCGACAAAAGGTCATCCGTATTGATGGGTTTGGTGACGTGATCATTCATGTCCGAGGCCAGGCTCTTTTCACGATCGCCGGACATGGCGTGGGCTGTCATGGCAACAATCGGGATATCCCCAACGCCGGATGGCAGTTTTCGAATCTCGCGTGTCGCGGTGTAGCCATCCATGACGGGCATCTGGATGTCCATGAGGACGGTGTCAAAGGGGGCTTCCTGAACTTTTTTCAGTGCATCCAGGCCGTCGTTGGCCAGGGTGACAACCAGGCCAGCGTCTTCGAGGATTTCGCGGGCCACCTGCTGGTTGATCTCGTTGTCTTCCACAACAAGGATTCGAGCGCCGCAAATACGTTCGATGCCATGGGTGCTTTCATCTGAGGGTCGGACCGGAGAAGACCGCCTGACTTCTTTGCCGAGGACCTCCATCACCGTATTGTACAGCATCGACTGGTTGACAGGTTTGATGAGAAACCCTTCCAACCCGAGAACCTCCACCTGGTGCATCACTTCTTCCCGCCCGTAGGCTGTCACAAGAATGATGGGCGGTTTCATGGGGAGGTCCGGGTGATTCTTGATACGTCGTGAGGCCTCAATACCGCTCATGCCCGGCATCTTCCAATCCATCAAGACCAGCTCAAAAGACTGGGCTTCAATGGTCGCTTCGATGAGTTCCAGAGCTTTGGTTCCTGATCCGGCCGTTGTGACGGAAAAACCGAAGCTCTGGAGGAATATGTTGAATATTTCACGGGAGGTTGCGCTGTCGTCCACCACCAGCACCCGTTTGCCCATCAGATCTGTTGTGATGTGGTACTTTTTCTGGGGATGGCTTTCATGCACGCTGAAGTTGGCGGTAAATGAAAAGGTACTGCCGATGTCAGGCTCGCTTTCCACTCGGATTTCTCCGTTCATCATTTCAACCAGGCGTTTGCAGACGGTCAGGCCCAGTCCGGTGCCTCCG
Source organism: Desulfolunaceae bacterium (assembly GCA_942491485.1). GTDB lineage: Bacteria > Desulfobacterota > Desulfobacteria > Desulfobacterales > Desulfolunaceae > Desulfoluna. The sequence goes on from CALOAX010000004.1 coordinate 1,054,931, forward strand.
TATTGGCGGGTTGTGGAGGTGTCGGCTTGGGAGAAGGGTTGGAACAACCGTGCGGTCTGTTCTTTTGTCATGCCAATCCCCGAATCACGCACGGAAAAGTGAAGTGTGACCAGGTTGTTTTTTCTCGACACCACGTTTATCGAAATGACAATTTCCCCCTCCTTCGTGAATTTTACCGCATTGTTGGCCAGGTTAATGAGGACCTGACCCAGGCGCAAAGGGTCTCCCACCAGGTTGAGCGGTACGTCGGTGGCGACTGAAAAGAGGAGTTCCAGCTCTTTTTCCTGAGTTTTGATACCGGTTACGGCCGTCAGGTTGTCCAGCACCTCATCGAGGTGAAACTCCACACTCTCCATATCCAGCTTACCGGCTTCAATCTTTGAAAAATCGAGGATGTCATTGATGATCCCCAGAAGGGACTTGGCTGAAAGGTCTATGGTGTTGATGTAATGGAGCTGTTTTTTGGTCAGCTCTGTTTTTAACGCCAGGTGGGACATGCCGATGATGGCGTTCATGGGGGTCCTGATCTCATGGCTCATGTTGGCCAGAAAATCACTTTTGGCCTGGGTCGCCGATTCGGCGTCCTTTCTGGCCTGTTTCAGGTCTTTCACCATGGTGAGCATGGTTTGTCTGGCATTGGCAAGTTCGTCAACACGGTTTCGAAGCGCCACTTCTCCCTGGCGGCGTTTGACACTTATGGTCGTCAGGAACCATGAGATAACGGCAATTACAATGATAAGGGCTGCTGTCGCGGATCGAATTCCTGTCTGGATATGCTGAATGTTGGCATGCAATGTCTCGGGTGAGATCCGGCCGATAACCTTCCAGTTGTAGCCCTTGGCATCCATCCATGCCCTGCTGGGTTCAAAGGGTTTTGCTGAGCCGGTGCTGGTTTTGGTTGCTTGAAAAAACGGGTAGACAGTTGCGAAGGTGAATAGCCCGTTTTTATTAGAAAACTGTCCGCAATCCCGGGCGGTGATCTGGCTCCATGCTCCTGGGAAGGCTGCGCTGAATTTTCTGTTTATCCTCTCGTCGAACATAAAGCCCCATTCATCCTGGGCCGAGGGGCCCTTTAACCAGAATCCTTCGGGGTTGATCAGCATGTAGTGAGATGACGTGCCCGGCAGGGCCAGCAGGTCAAGGAGCTTTTGCCCTAAATAGTTGAGAAGCAGGACCCCCCGCTTGCGTCCCTGGTTGTCGAACACAGGGGTACCGATTCGGATCATGGGCTTGAGGGGCTGTTCAATCTTGCCGTGCTCGATATTGAGGTCAAAGGGGGAGACGTAAACCTCGTCAGCGTCAAGGCGGTAGGCATCTTTGAAGTAGTATCGGGAGCCTTTGTTCTGCAGCTGTTCGTTCGGGACCACGGATGGGGTTCCCGCGTTGTAATTGATCCGGATTGTTTCCATCCCCTGTTCATCGAGGAAACGGATCTGGTCGTAATCTCCCTTGACGTCGGAAAAGATCAGGTAATCCTCCCTCACACTTTCCATGAACTCTTGCTCGTTTGTGTCCAGCACCCCTTGAAGATGGCAGTTCCCGGAGAGAAGAAACAAGTCTGAGAATACCGTGTTTATATTAACGGATATCGCACGGTGGATTATCTTTACGTGGGATTCTTCTTTTTTTGCGAAGTTTCCGGCATTGTTCCGTGCAACGGTTTGCGTGAAGATCGCCGAGAGGATGAGGATGAGTGTCAGCAAGGGGAGAAACAGCATGAGGAATCGTTTGCCCACGTTCCATGTGAGGTATGTCATCAGATCTTCCAAGGATAATCTCATGTGGGGCTACCCCTGATGAATCGGTTCTTGAATCTGCCAATGGCGACGACCCATAGTGCTGTGGAGATGTGGGGGCAGGGTGGTGACGGCACAAAGGCTGAGTTCTGCTGCCTGTCAGAGGCAACATTGGGCTGATACATGGCGATTATTGCAAACGGGCGGGTGTTATTCTAATGATATCATTCTGAATTCAAAGGATAAAGAAAAAGCGTTCGCCATGGGCCAAGGCCTTAGGGAAACGGTGGGTTTAATACAAGGCAGGGTGATGTATCGAGGTGGATGGGGTGGTGTGGGGGCGCAGAGAACCCGTTGACCGATCAGGTCGTGTGTATGGCCTCCGGGAGGGGCACCGGAGGCAATGTTGAGCTGAATCAGGTTCCTTTATGGAGCTGTTCGTTGCGTTACCCCTTTTCAGCTTTTTGCGATTTGGGCCGTGGCCCCGGAAAGGGACTCCCGGGCTTCAAGAATCAGTGTTTCTGCGGTGCCCGGAGTTCCAGCGACGAGAATACCGGTACCCGAACTCAAGGTGAGGTTGAACCGGAAGGCATTGTAGAGGAACTCTTTTTGGGTGATGGTCTCTGTGAATCGCTGGGAGATGCGCGGCACCTCTGTAACGGTGATGCCGTTCAGGAGAACAGCAAAGGTCGCGTGATCGAAACGACCGGCCAGATCACCTGTGCGGATCATGTCTCCCAAGAGGCTTCCCAGGCTTCCCATGACCATGTCACCGGCCTCTACGCCGTAGGTGGAAATGACCTCATCATAATTGTCGAGCTGCATAAGGAGAAGAGCGAGACCCTGCCCCCGCCGGTGGGCGCGGCTGACGTCCCGGAGAAGAAGGTTTTCAAAGCATTGACGTGTGTAAAGGCCGGTGCGCGGGTCCCTGAGTGAGGCTTCGTCGGTACGGTCCATGGCTGCAAGGGTTGATCCGGGCAGCACGGCATCCAGGGCCCGGTGGAGAAGGGTTCGGATGGTCTCCGGTGTGATGAGGGACCTCCCCAGTACCTCAAAGGCCCCCTGGCGGATGAGACGTGAGGTGGTGAGTTTGTCCGTCCCTTCCGAGATGATCACAAAAGGCGGTGTTTTTGAGGGGATCGAGTGGCCTTGGGCGACTCCTTCCCCGGGGCCGTCGGGCAGGTTCTGTGAGACAAAGAGAAGGTCTCGGCTCTCCATGTCAAGGGCGCTTCTTGCCCCTTTGGCATCGGCCACACATGCGATGTCCAGGCGATTCAGGGTTGAAAGGGCGATCCTCAGTGGGGAGCCTTCGTGGCCGTCTTCGCCCACAATAAGGATTTTTACCGTCTGATCGAGGTTGATGATGGATGCGTCACCGGCATAGTCGAGGGTGTCGTCCACATGGAGGGTCTGGATTTTTCGGATGATTTCGGCGATTCGTCGGCCGGATTCATCAATACGGTCCACGTACACAGGCAGCTTTTCGGGCGTTCCTTTGTGGAGGTTCATCAACTGGATATTGCCCTGAAGGGCCATAAGGGGTTGGCTCAGCTCATGGGCCATGGCACCGGCCATCTGCAAAAGCACCTTCAGGCGCTCCTCCTGGAGTATCTTTTTCTGCTGAGCCTGGATTTGAGAGTTGGCCTCTCTTAATGTCGCAACCGTTTCGGTGAGCTCCTGTGTGGTGGCTACCAGGGATTGCTGGTACTCGTGGAGTTCGAGAAAGACGTTTACTTTTCGGGTGAGTGTTTCGAGCTCCAGGGGCTTGGAGAGGTAGTCCACGGCTCCTGCATCGAACCCTTTGAAGACATGCCGGGTTTCGGTATTGATGGCGGTGACGAAGATGATGGGAATGCGGCAGGTAGTCGGGTTGCCCCGGATGAGCTCGGCGGTTTCAAAACCATCCATCCCCGGCATTTGCACATCCATGAGAATCAGGGCCACCGGGTGGTCCAGGAGGATGCTTAAGGCCTGGTTGCCTGATGAAGCCGTGAGGATCGAAAGGTTGGGACGTGTCAGCGCTTGTTCAAGGGCGAGCAGGTTCGCTTTCCGGTCGTCCACCAGCAATATTTGTTGGGTTGCATGTTCCATCATGGTCTAAACACTCCGGAGGGCCATCGCCTTGTTCATTGACTGGAGGCATTATGGGGCGGTAAGGCCCGTTATTTTACGTTGTCTAATCATCGACATTTCCAGGCGGAAACTGGAGTTAAAAATGGAAAAAAGATGCATCTGAAAGTAGCGGTGGGCCTTAAGGACGGGCGTTTTCATGGGATCCTGACGGATGGGGATATATCGTTTTATCAACGTCACCATTCAGATCCTAAAAACCTGTTGATTACACATGTTGAATGCTTAACCCCGATAGGCCCGCCGGAGGCACCAGCTGAATAGATACGGATCAACAAAAGGGGCACCGGCTGGGGCATGCCGGCAGGTGAAAAGAAAGGGGGAAGCTCCATGCAAAGGGCTTCCCCCTTTTTATCCATGCTGAAAAAACATGTGAAAACAATCAGGTGGGCAAGACGTAGTGTTGTTTCACTGGGGCCAATGGGCAGGCCCCGTCCACGAATATGGCCGGCCTGAGGAACCCAGGACGGTCAACCTCGCGAATTGATTATTCCTGGGGTTGCTTTTTGTCCAGGGCTTCGCCCATTTTTTCGCCAATTTTCTCGGCGGAGAGGCCGAACAGGTTGTCGATGGTGATGAGCTCAAGGAAGGAATCATCCCAGGTGTAGCCGCTTTCCTGCATGATGTTCCGGATCCGCTCGTGCTTCCCGCCCAGGGCCTTTGATTTGGCGTGGAGGGGAATGCGTCCCTCTTTGAACGTGACGTTGAGGGAGAGGATAAACTCAATGACGTTGGCCTCTTTTGAGAGCACCGGAATGATGAGGGTGTTCTTGTCGTCCTTGTTGCCCTTGCCGATAAAGACATTGCCCTCGCGAACGATGATGCTTTTGGTTCCCTTGAGGCGGGGGTCGCTCTCCACGCGGGAGGTGATGTCGGTGAAGATCCCGTCTTTCTCTACCAGTGAGATGGTGGACTCGGGCGTGGCTTCACCAAGGAGGTTCAGGCCCTCGACGCGGTAGAGAAGAGATCCCATGATGCCGGAGATGACTCCCTGCAGGTTTCGGAGAACCAGTACGTTGGTGCTGGTGAGTTGGGGAAGGGTAATGCCCCTGCGTGCCAGCTCATCAAAAAGAACACCTTCAAAGGTCTCTGTGATGCGGCTGGTCCCCACGGTGACGGTTTTTGCCTGATGCTTGATGGCGTCCACCGGTCTTGCCATGGCATTGATGGCGCTTGAAAAGCACTCGAAGAGCTTGTCCAGCATGTTGGACGGGGTGCCCTTGCAGCTGAAGTCGAGCTCAAAATCCGCCGAGGGGAGTTTGCCTGCCAGGTATTTCAGCAGCAGGGTGATGTCTGAGGCGGTGTTGAAGCCGAGGATGGGGGGCAGCTTTCCATCTCGACGACTGATACGGAAATCTTTGTAGATCTCCGTGATCTTCTCCCGGAAATCCTTTTCCAGGATGATCTCATACAGGTTCATCCCCTTGGTTTCAAACCGCTTGATGACCTTTTGGATTCCTTTGCGGTGGTCGTACATGACCCGGGATCCCTCGTTGATGGAGAGCGCCGCGTAGTAACCCCAGATGTGCCCGGCCAGGGTGTTGACCACCGGGGCGAGGTGCTCAGGGAGGTGGGGAACGTGGAAAATGCTTTCCGCATAGCCGTTGAATCGTTCCTCCCCTTCGCTGGCGATGACGATGGGAATGGCTTTGTGGGCGTGGAAGATGGCGGTGTCTTTTATAATGTCCCCCAGGACACTTTCCCGGGTGCCGGCGGCGCAAACGATGATCAGGGGCTCCGAGGAGAGGTCGATGTGTTTTTTGTCCTCCACGAAGTCACTGGAGATGGTTTTGTAGCAGAGCTCACTGAGCTTGATGCGGATTTCGTCGGCAGAGGCTTTGTTGGCTCCGCTGCCCACGGCCGCCCAGTAGGTTTTAGCGATGGCGTGGGTAAAGGCCGACTTTTTGAACTCCTCGGTCATGGTAAGGACTTTTCGCATTTTCGGGGGCAGGCCGAGAAGCTCACGTATCTCTTCTGAGATGAAGCGGGGATCGCGTTTTCCAGTCTCGGAGGCCAGGTGCAGGCCAATAAGGGCCCCGGCCACGATCTGAGAGTAGAAGGCCTTGGTGGATGCCACGCTCATCTCGATGTCCCGGCCACTGCTGGTGTAGACCACCCCGTCCACCTTGAAGGTGAGGTCTGAGTCGCGTCGGTTGACAATGGCAAGGGTTGCGGCCCCTCTGCCCTTGACCATGTCCACCGCAAGGTTGGTGTCGGTGGTGGTGCCGGACTGGCTGATGGCAATGACCAGGGCATCGGCCATGGTGTCGCCGTCTCCGGTTCCCATCATAAAGCCGGAGAGCTCCGAGGCTTTTAAGGGGCAGATCTGGATGGAGGGATCTCCCAGATAGTGGGTGAAGAGATGGGCAATGGCCTGGGCCGCGATGCCTGCTGTCCCCTGCCCCACGAGGAAGATGCGCCTGATGGATCCTTCAGTGATGCGCTTGATGATGGCGGCAGGAATGGCCTCTTCGTTCAGCACGGTGTTGCAGAGTCCCTCGTCCCCTTCGATTTTCCATCGGTTTTGCAGGGTCTTTTCCACAGAGTCCGGGGATTCGGAGATCTCTTTGAGAAAGTAGTGGGGAAAGTTCTGGCGGTCGATGTCCCGGCTGGTGATCTCCGTCTCCATGACGGAGGATTCGGTGACATCAATGGGGGTGCCGTCGTAGTGATAGGAGCGGATACCCGCCTCTGCCCCGTCGACCCTTGCTTTGGTGCCGTCAAGGATCATGATCTGCCCGGAGACGGGGCTGCCGTCTTTTCCGGTAATGACCTTCTCGCCGTTGAGTTTGATGAACCGGGAGGTCTCCTCCACAAACCCGTAGACCTCTGAGACGGCGATGTAGTGGTCGTCGGCAATTCCCACGAAGAGAGCCTGGCCGCTGCCCTTCTGGGCAAGAAAGAGTTTTCCCGGGGCCAGGTCGGTCTGCATGGTGATGGCGTGGGATCCCTGGAAGTCGTTGACGGCAAGGCGGAAGGCCTCTTCGATGTCGTGCCCGGCCTTGAGGTGGGTCTCCACCTGCATGGGGATCACCTTGGTGTCCGTGGTGATCTCTTTTTGAAGGGTGTCGAACCGATCTTCGTACTCCCCTTTAAGGGGAACGTGGTTGTCGATGTCCCCGTTTAAGCTGACGTGGATGATTCCGGAACGGGGGATCCGGCCGTCGGTGTTCTGGTTGTCCACAGGGTGGCAGTTTGCATCGGTGATGGCGCCCACCGAAGCCCAGCGGGTGTGGGAAGAGACGGTGAAATCACTGCGTGAAAAGGATGCCACGACCTTCAGGAGAAGGTCGATTCGGATCTGTCGTTTCAGAAAATCGACGTTGTCGCCCAGGCTGCCGATCTCTGCCGCTCTTTTGTAGACAAAGGCAATGGAGGTTGTGTTTTTTCCCTCTTCGACGGCCACGGTATTGTTGAGAAGGGTGTCCCCTGAGGAACGCTCGGTAAGCCCTTCATCCAGGCCCTGCTTCTGCAGATAGGCTGCGACTGTTTTCCAATCCTTATTGGAAAAGGTGAACATCACTGAGATGCCAGCGGAGTCGCGTCCCCTTACCTCCAGCCGGTTGATGGCGTTCAGGGTGGTGTTGATTTTTTTGTAAGGGGCAATCCATCCGTTTCCGGACTGAAGAAGTTCGGCACCGGCAAGGTCCTGGACCTTTTTTACGTTTTCAAGGGTCTCCTGGGACAGGGACCAGGCGATGTCTTTGAGCCGCTCTATGGAGCCGGCCACGGCGTCGGTGTCGGAAGGGGAGAGAAATCCGGCTTTCTGGGAGAAGGCCTCCTCTTCACGCACAAGAAGCTCTCGGGCTGCGGTTGCCGCCTGGGTGAGGAGATCCAGGTTGGCCTTTTTTAAAATAAGGCTGGCGAAAAAATGATCCCCTTTAAGACGGTTGGCATCGCTCAGAAGGGATGCCACCTGGCGGGGCCCACCGAGGTAGTCGCCGGCAAGGTCTCCCTGATTCTCCATGAGGCAGAGAAGTCCCTGTGCGGACATGGCGTTTATGGCATCCATAAGAGATGGCATGGGGGCCTCGGAGGCGCTGCGTTCAAAGGAGACAAGACCTGCCAGGCCGCAGTGCAGGGTGGTGGGTGCATATGGAAAAAGAACCCAGGCATCGCCGGTGAGCCCCTGGGGGCGCCTGCCGATGCAGACGGTGGCGTTGAACATAGAGCGTAGGGCGGTCAAAGGGCGTGAGAGCGTCGATGTCATGGGCAGATTCTCCGATGATGTATATGGGGCGCCTGTTATCCTGGGACGGCCATCAGGCCGGGGCGCGAGTCCTCTATGGGTGGGCTCCGTTGTGATGGTCCGGAGCGGCTGTTTGATTTTTGTCTGTTCTTTGCAGCCCGTCCATGGGCTGAAGGTTTCAAGCCTTATACCACACCTCCATGGGGCGGGCCTCGAAAAAGTGAGCGGCTTTTTATGTGTCGCTGGGGGGGAGGGCCTTTTTTGCCGTGGCAACACGGGGTTCTTCAGGGACCATAGGGATGCTGAAGTAACGCGTGATGGCCTTCCTTGCATAGGCGCTGGCCCGGGTGCCGATGTACTTCTGATGGCCCACCACCACGGCAATGGCCATGGAACGGCCGGTTTTCTTCTCTTTGGCGAATCCCACAAACCAATCCACGCGCACATCCCGTTCTTTGTTGGAGATAGATCCGGTTTTTCCGCCGAGGGTCAGGTTTTTCAGGATGGGGTCTCGTCGGTACCCGGAAAAACTTTTTCTGGCTGTGCCTGAGCGGATGGTTCGCTGCATCAGCTCGCTCAAGGTATTGGAGACCCGTTGAGGAAATGCGCGGCCCAGGCTCTGGCGTTGCGGGGCGTAGATCTCTTCACCATCAGTGGTCTGGACCGAATCCACAAGGTAGGGGGCAGGTATCTCTCCCCCGGTGAGGGCCGTGGCACCAATGAGGGCCCCGTGAAGCGGGGAGATTTTGGTGACACGGTTGAAGCCGCAGGCCACCTCCGCCCACTGGTAGGGATCTTCTCCGATGGACAGGGCGCTCATCTCCACCGGAAGGTCAAAATCGATCTCTTTGTTGAAGAGAAACTTGTCTCCGTAGCCTGAAAGATTTTCCCGTTTCAGCTTCAGGGCACCCAGCTTGCCGAACACAGGGTTCACCGACTGGGCAAAGGAGTCCCGGAAGGTGATGGTGTTTGTGTATTTGTTTTTCTTCTCATTGATCTGGCGCTTGTATAGGGTGTACTTGCCCCCGTTAAAGGAGAGCCGGGTTGTGGGCGTGAGGTTCAGCTTTTCCGCGGCGGCCGATGCCGTGATGATTTTGAAAATGCTGGCGGCCGGGTAGCAGGCGGTGAGGCTGGGGTTGCCTGTGCCGTTGTCTTTGCTGAATCCGGCCATGGAGAGAATGCGACCCGTATCGGGGTCCACCGCCACTGCCGCCACATACCGGGGGGTGCCCCGCTTTCGGGCGATGTTTCGCTTGAATTCTTTGATGAGAAGGGACTGAAGCTCAAGGTTGAGGGTGGTGGTCACCGTCAACTCTTTGTCTCCCTGCTGAATGCGAAGCACCTTATGATCCAGTCGATCCAGGGGCTGGGAGTCAAGGAGGTCTCGCAGGCTGTCCCGGGAGAGAAGGTTGGGGTTGGGCTTCTGGGCGGATTCCTGGGGCTCGTCTGGTCGGTTCTTCACATGGGCAACACCTGTCACCACAAGTGCGATGAAAAGGGCAGCCAAAGCCACGGCAGCCAAGCCGCGCACCATTCCCTTTTTGAGGGTGAGGGTTCGTTGATTGAGTTTCTGGCGCTGCTTCAGGCTCTGCTGGTAAGCTCGCCAGTCCTGTTTTTGCTGTCGCATAGATCTCGTTGGAGGTGTCGTGATGTTAACAGCGTTCTACCCGGGGGGGTGAAGGTATCGCTCAGTGGGGCGTCCGCTCGGGATGCCGATTCAGATTTGTGCGCCGGGTTTACAGACAGCCCGAAGGAAGACCCCTTCGGGCTGCGTTTTTTTGTGGCCCTGCCTTAAGCCTGGCAACGATCCGGGTGCTACTTGACAGGCGTTCCCGGTTTGAGGCCTTCCATGGCAAAGGTGGCCAGGGAGAGGTTCTTGCGCTTTGTGGCGGCAAGGAGCATGCCCTGGGACTCCACACCCATGAGATTGGCCGGGGCGAGGTTGGCCACCACCACCACCTGGGTTCCTTTAAGCTCTTCGGGGGTGTAACTCTTGGCGATGCCCGCAACGATGGTTCGCGGGGCTCCCTCGCCAAGGTCCACAGTCACCTTGAGAAGCTTGTTGGCCTTGGGGATGGGTTCCGCATCAAGGACAGTTCCCACGCGCAGGTCAAGGTTCTGAAAATCATCAAAGGTGATTTCAGGTTTTATCGGGTTGGCCAGCTCTTTTTTTACAGGGGCCGCCTTTTCCTGAGCCTTTTCTAACTCTTTCATGTCAATCCGGGGGAAGAGGGCCTTCACCTTGGTGATGCTGCCTCCCGGCGTAAGGGACCCCCATGATTCAAAGGCGGAGAGAACCATGGGCGTGTCGCCCGCCCCGAGGTGATCGAGCATGGTTTTCGCTGTGCCCGGCATGACAGGTGAGATGAGGCCGGCCACCACACGAAGGCCTTCCAGAAGGTTGTACATCACTGTTTTCAAGCGAGGGGCCAGGGCTTCGTCTTTCGCCAGGTCCCATGGGGCGGTTTCATCCACATATTTGTTCATGCGGCTGACAAATGCCCACACGGACTTTAAGGCCCGGTCAAAGGCGAAGAGGGGCATTTCGGTTTGAAACGCCTCAAGGGCGGCCTTGGCATCGGCTGAAAGGGAGAGCTCTTCCATGAGAACGCTGTCGGGTTCGGGAACCACACCACCGAAGTATTTGAAGCTCATGGCCACCACGCGGGAGAAAAGGTTCCCCAGGTCGTTGGCCAGGTCGTAGTTGATCCGTTTGACAATGGCTTCTTCGGAGAAGTTGGAATCGTGCCCGAAGGCCATGTCCCGCATGAGGAAGAACCGGTAGGCATCCACCCCGTACTTCTCAAGGAGGTACTCAGGACTGGCCACGTTGCCGAGGCTCTTGGACATTTTCGCCTCACCCATGTTCCAGAAACCGTGGACGTTAAGGGTGTTGTAGATGGGGATGCCGGCTGCCTGAAGCATGGTGGGCCAGTAGATGGCGTGGGTTTTCAGGATGTCCTTGGCCACAATGTGCTGCACCTTGGGCCAGAAGGTGGTGAAGTTCTCGCTTTCTGGGTAGCCAAGTGCGGAGACGTAGTTCAGCAGCGCGTCAAACCAGACGTAGGTGACGTAGTTCTCATCAAAGGGCAGGGTGATGCCCCAGGTGAGACGCGTCTTGGGCCGGGAGATACAGAGATCTTCCAGGGGCTCCTTCAAAAAGGAGAGCACCTCGTTTCGGTACTGTTTGGGTCGGATGAAGTCGGGGTTGGCCTCGATGTGGTCGATGAGCCACTGCTGGTACTTGCTCATGCGGAAGAAGTAGTTTGACTCCTTGATGCGCTTGGGCTCTTTTTTGTGGTCCGGGCATTTGCCGTCCACCAGCTCACGCTCCAGGTAGAAGCGTTCACACCCCACGCAGTAGAGGCCTTCGTACTCAGAGTAGTAGATGTCCCCGTTGTCGTAGATCTTCTGCAGGACATCAGCCACCACCTTTTTGTGGCTCTCATCGGTGGTGCGGATAAAGTGGTCGTTTTCAACGGAGAGCCTGGGCCAGAGATCCTTGAACAGAGCGCTGATCTTATCGGCGTACTCCTTGGGGCTGCAGTCGTTGAGTTCTGCGGCCTCGGCAATCTTGTCCCCGTGCTCATCGGTACCGGTAAGAAAGTAGGTGGGTACGTCGAGCATTTTGTGGAATCGGCTCACCACGTCAGCTGCGATGGTGGTGTAAGCATGACCCAGGTGGGGCTTGGCGTTAACGTAGTAGATGGGCGTCGTAATATAAAAAGGATCGGTCTGGTTCATGGATCTCATCTCTTTTCATCGTTTCGGTGTTGTCATTGCTGACCGGTCATGGTGCAGGCTTAAAGGGTAGAGCAAAAGGCCTCGGGCAAGAATCCGTTGCACGAAAAACAGGCGTTCGGAAAGACTCGTTTGGCGAAGGTGACGAGCGTCTTTTGCTGTAAACAAGTGACGTCGAGTCGCCAAAATGAGCCTTGTCTGTGCGCCTGTTCTTTAAAACCCTTACCCCTTGGGCTTGTCCTGCTTGACATTGGCAAGTTCGGCTTCGTATTCGCCTCCCTCATCCAGTCTTACCGTCAGGCGGTTGCCGATGACGTTGTGGCGAATCACTTTTCCGCGGCCTTTGTCCGTCGTGACGAACTTACCCACCTTGGGGTAGCACTCCTTGAGCTTCTTGTAGGTGCCATCTTCAAAGGTCAGGCAACACATGAGCCGCCCGCACAGGCCGGAAATTTTGGTGGGGTTAAGGGACAGCCCCTGCTCCTTGGCCATCTTGATGGAGACCGGCTCGAATTTTTCAATGAAGGAGGAACAACAGATTTCGCGACCGCACCGTCCCAAACCACCACACATTTTGGCCTGGTTTCGGATGCCCACCTGGCGCATTTCAATGCGCAGGCGGAACTGGCGTACGAGAATCTTGACCAGCTCGCGGAAGTCCACCCGGCCATCGGCGGTGAAAAAGAAGGTGAGCTTGCTGGCGTCAAAGGTGCTCTCCACTGCAAAGAGATTCATCTCCAGCTTCAGTTTTTCCACCTGCTTCTGGCAGAAATCGTGGGCTTCGGTTTCGAGGAGAATGTTCTTCTCCCGTTGCACCACGTCTTCGTCCGTTGCCAGGCGAAACACCTTTTTCAAGGGGCTGCTGGTCTCTTTTTTATTGAGAGGCTCCGGTGGGGTAGCCACCACGCCCAGCCCAAGCCCCTGCTCGGTGGTCACGATCACTTTGTCACCGACGTTGAGGACATAGGGACCGCTGTTAAAATCATATATTTTTCCGGCTGGTTTAAACCGAATGCCGACTACTTTTTCCATAAGGTTGTGCCACACTGCTTGGGTGTAAAAGGGTTGCTTGTCGCATTGGTCTGCGAAAGCACCGATATCCTGCCTGCATGGAGTCAATGGTCACGTACGGACCTGTCTCTGCAGCGAGATATGCCAACGGAAGCCTGAAAAAGTCAGCTCTGCATCAACTTCAATGCCATCACCTCCAGGGTGTGCCGGAGGACGGTGTTGCCCTCGATACGATCAAGGGTGTCCCGTACTGTATCGGCCATGACGGTGAGGCGTGGCAAGGCAAACCGGGCCGCATCGGCTTCCAGCTGCGGCATGAGATCGCGGTTTACCACACGTTCAGGGTCTATCTGGCACACCATCAGGTCGTGAAGGTAGTGCCCGATAAGGGAGAGAGACCGGATGGCCTTCTCCTTGTCCCGTCCCAGCACTTCGGCAAAGGCCAGGGCCTGGGACAGATCGCCCCGTCCCGGCAGGGGAAGGGCTGTAAAGAGCCAGTTGCGCTGAGTGAACCAGGCTTCCACACCGCCCTTACCGGACACCATGTCGCGGGCCCGGGCAAGGCTGCCGTCACTTAAGGCCGCCACCGACTCGGCTTGTTGCCGGTGAAGGGTTGCCTCTTCCATCAGGCAGCGTACCACCGTCTCCTTTGCAAGGGGGCGGAACCGGACCAGCTGACAGCGTGAGAGAACGGTGGGCAGAAGCTCCGAGGGCTGGCTTGTGGTCAGGACAAAAAAGGTCCCGGCCGGGGGTTCTTCAAGCACCTTTAAAAGGGCGTTGGCCGCTTCGCGGTTCATGCGTCCCGCTTCCTTGATGAGGATGACCCGATGGGTTGCCTCCAGCGGTTTTGCAAGCAGAGTATTGCATAGATCACGGATCTGCGCAATCTTGATATGGCTGCCGTCAGGCTCGATAACACGGATGTCCGGGTGGGTTCCTGCGGTGATTTTCCGACAGCTTCGGCAGGTGCCGCAGCGATGGGAGAAAAAGTCAGCGGTGGGTGGTGGCTGGGTCGTCTCGGCCTCTTGGCAGTTGAGGATCTGGGCCAGGGTCAGGGCCGCTTCCTCTTTGCCTGTGCCGGCAGGGCCGGAAAGGAGCAGGGCGTGCGGAAGGGTGTCGTTTTGTGCCATGGACAGGAGGTTGGAAACGCTCCCGTCTTGTTCTCGAAAATGCTCAAGCATAGATGTTGCCACCTGTCTGGGTGATGACGCGAGGTGTTCGGGTGGGAAACGTCTTTTTAAACAAAAACGGCACGTGACTCGGGACGGTTCGGGAGAATCTCCCTGTTGCTTACCGTCCCGGCAGTGCCTTGGCTGTTCCGACAGCTTGTCGGTGACACCGTCTGACCTTATATATAAAGGCGGACGGTGTCATACCCGGTGGAGGCGTTAGTAGTCGACGCGCTCCTTGAGCTCTTTGCCACACTTGAAGAAAGGCAGCTTCTTGGGGCTGATGAGAACTTTGTCACCGGTTTTCGGGTTGCGGCCGGTGTAGCTCTTGTATTCTTTTACGTAAAAGGAACACAGACCGCGAATTTCTACGCGGTCACCTCGGGTGAGGGCATCGGTCATTGAGTCGAAAAAGATCTGAACAACTTCCGCAGCTTCCGCTTTGGAAATATTGGCTTCGTTTTTCAGTGTGGAGATCAGCTCCAGTTTATTCATACATCCTCCTTAGAATACTAAGACTTATCTTTCAAATTTCTCGCCGGATCGGCGTAGTACCGCTCTTAAATAAACGTAAATCCATAGCAAGTCAAGGGGTTATGGAGAAGTTTTGAGCGGTTTGTGGAAAAAACTGATTTCCGGGGGCATTCCGGAATCCTGCAGGTGTCTCGGCGCGTTTCAGGCTCGCGGGTTGACGCCTCGTTTACGGGACGCGTTCAATGTCTGTGTCGGAGACATGCACCGCTGCCGATTGGCCCAGGATATCGATGTTCACAACGACCCTTCCCTGGCCCAGGTGCTTTGCAAAGATGCCGGTGAGCCCTTTGAAGGGGCCTTCGGTGACGATGACCATGTCCCCTTCCATGAAGGCTGCGGCCGTGAAAATCTCTTCCCCTGCATCGACCATGATGCGAAGGGAGGAGAGGGACTCCTCGGGGATGGGGACCGGGCCCTGGTTGCTGCCCAGGACACGGACCACCCCGATGGTTTTCAGGATGGAGAGGTGGGTCTCGGGGGTGAGACCCGCCTTGACAAAGACGTATCCGGGAAAGATCGGAACGTCTAAGATCACGCGACGGTCTTTTCTCCGGCTCGGCTTTTTCATCTTGGGGAGAAAGGCCTCAATGGACTTTTTAGACAGGTTATCGAAAACCACATTTTCAAATCGGCTCCGCGTGTGAAGGGCGTACCAGCAGCTCTCATTGGGGTCGACAAGTGTCATGTGAAGATCCTTAAAAGTGTGTCTCGGTCGTCCAGAGTGCTTTGGAATGCAGCGTTCTGCACGACCATGGGGTTAATCCGTGCTGTAGCTGCTGTCGAAGCCGCCAAGGCCTGTGAGCTCCACGCCGAAGGTGATTTTTGTGTCGTCGGTGGAGTCTTCAAACCGGGTGAAGACGGCCCAGCATGAGGCCTTGTAGGTCACGCCGCACTTTTTGGTGATGTCGGTGCCGTTTAACAGGTCCCGCTCGTATTCCATGTCCAGGTAGAATCCTCGTCCCAGCCCCATGTTCAGGGTGGTGACCAGGCTCTCCGAGGAGTCGTAACTTGCTGAAGGGGTGATGCCGAGGCTCTCGTGGATGCTCTCAAGGGGGTCCCGTTTCTTTCGGTGACTGACGGTAAGCTGAGGTCCCAAGCCGCGGCCCAGGGTCAGGGAGCTGTTCTGGGTGAGGATCTCCGACTCGTACCAGCTCCAGGTTCCGTCGAATTTAAAGGAGAGGCCATCCACCGGGTAAAAGGTCAGGTCCGCATAAAAAGGCTTGAAGGGCTCCTTGGTAAGGCCGTTTCGCCATTCGGTCTGGTCGGTCTCCCGCTCCTCGTTGATGTCCCAGGTTTGGGAGAGGGTGCCGGTCACGAAGTCTCGGTAGGCGGGGGTGTCGCCTTCGCCCTTTTTTGAGGTCAGGGTTGAGAAGAGCTTTAAGGTGACATTGTTTTTTCCGTCAAGCTCATCCACGGTGTCAAAGGTCGGGTAGAGATCGTCGTCGAGGTCGTCCTGCCAGTCGTAGGTAAGGGTGGGCTTGATCCGGTGGCGGACCTTGTCGGCCCAGGAGGCCTCCGTGTTAAAAATGCGGTAAAACTCGGTGGAGAGGTCTGTTGTAAATTCAGGAACAGCGGCGGTCTGGGTGCCGGAGAGGGGGCTTGTGGCATCATAGGTGTTGGTGTCCCACCAGAGGCCGCGGAGCCCTGCTCTGGGGTCCACCGAGAATGCGCCGACCTTAAAGGGCATGTAAACCTTGGGCAGGACGTAGCTGCGCTCTCCGTCATAGGTGGAGCTTGTGAGATCCTGGCGGTAGAACTTGGATGCTCCTCCCTCCATGGAGTATTGGAGCCCCGAGGAGCCCAGGGCGCTTCGGGACTGGGTTACCGTCAGGGTGGGGAGCTGCTGAAGGGTGTTGTCGTCGGTCTCCTGGGAACGGGCGACCACATCATCGTTCCAGATACCAGAAAGGCTTGCGGTGAAGGCGTTGGTGGACTTGACCACGGAGAGGCTGTTGGTTCGCACCGTGTCGGTGTGGTCATCGATGCTGCGTCCCATGAACTCTTCCATGCCGTCTTCGGTGGAGGAAAACCCCCCGGGCCCGTCCTTGAACTCCCTCAGGAAATCCTGGTCGCTGACCCAATCGAAATCGAGCTTGGCATTGAACCCGCCGGGAAGGCTCTGGTCGACCTTGCCCCTAAACCAATAGCGGTCGGTGTTGGTGCGGTTCGGCGTGCCGCTGTATCCGTAGTCGGACCCTGCCGCGGTGCCGTCATCGATCTTCCGGTCATTAAGCCCTTCGGCAAAGAGGATCCCCTTGGATTTGGGGCTGGCCATGTAGCGGAATTCTCCGCCGAGCCTTGTTCCCCGGTCTGCCATGTAGTTGGTGTAGATGGTGGCGTCCATGCTGTCCCCCAGGGTGATGAACAGGGGCTGAATCACATCGATACCCTTGCGTGAGGAGTAGCTTACCGTGGGGGGGAGGAGGCCGGTTTGTCGTTTGATTTTTACGGGGAAGAGGAGGTACGGCGTGTAGATCACGGGGACGCCGGCGGTTTCCAGCATCACGTGTCGGGCCGTGCCATAGCCTTCGATGGTGAGGTCGAGCTTTCTACCGGTAATGGCCCAGTCGGGGTTTTCCCCGTCGCAGGTGGTGATCCGGACCCGGTCGGCGGTGTAGCGGTTTTCTCCCCGTTTTTCAAGGGAGTCGCTTTGGATCCAGAGATTGCGGCTTTTAATGAAGACGGAGCCGTTGGTGATGGTTCCTTCCTGGCTCTCCATGGCGTAGGTGACGGCCTCGGCCGACACCTCTTCACCGTTAGAGACAAGGTGCACGTTGCCTTCCGCTTCAGCCGTGCCCTCTTCCAGATGGTAGACGACCCGATCGGCTCGGAGGGTGACGGAGCCATCGGTGACCAGGACATCCCCTTCTGCTGTATACACCCCTTTGGCAGAGTCGTGGGCCAGGCTGTCCGCGGTGATATTCACCGGGGCGCTTCCCGGCTCCGGGGCTGCCAGGGCGACGGAGGTAGAGAGGGAGAGAAGGCAAAGCAGGAGGAGCCATGTGAATCTGTGCGGAAAGACCATGTCGGAACGTGCCTGTGTCGTCTGTTGCCCCATGGGTAGTGGGGATGGGTTGAGCTCCCCAGTCTGTGCCGGCTTCGGCAGCTTAAAAAAGGTGCCGTGCCCGGTGTCTGCATGACTGGGTATGGGGGTTGCCGATGTATCGGAGGACGACTGCGGCTTTGACTTTTTGCGCAGTCATCACGTATGATGCCGTCCACAAACCGAAAGGGTCTGAAGGACTCACCCCAGACTTGCATCAAGGGAGTGTGTGGGGTTGTCTTCTTGCTATTTCCGGAACATGCCGTTGGGTGTCGTGTCGGTATGGTTTCGACAGCCGGCTTTCTGCAGGGCAGGAGCCTTTGCGAAGACACCAAGTTTAAACCCCGAATACCCTGAAAAGTCAAGCTGAACATGGTTTGGCGCGGTCTGTGTGCGGGGTCTGTTGTGTTGAAAGAGAGCCTTGGGCTGCTGACTGTCTGACGCGTTGCCTGCGAATATGTCGTGTGCTGCCGGGGAACAGGCCCAACCCATATAAAAATGTGAATGTCACGTGTCCTGACGTTTTTACGAGGCCATCAAACGATACGAGTTGAGGAACAATTATGCTGATTACCCTTGAGGGAATTGAGGGCTCCGGTAAGAGTACCCAGATGAAGCGCATTGCAGCCCACTTGGAAACAAAGGGGCGGCGGTGTGTGCTCACCCGGGAACCCGGTGACACGTCCATCGGAAAAAAGATACGGGCGATACTGCTGGATCCGGAGAATGGGGAACTCACATCCCTTGCTGAACTGTTTTTGTATGCAGCCGACCGGGCCCAGCACCTCGGAGAGAGGGTGCGCCCCTGTCTTGCCGCAGGGGATGTGGTGGTGAGTGATCGTTTCTTTGATGCGACCACCGCCTATCAGGGGTATGCCAGGGGCCTGGATCTTGAGGTGATAGAAAAAATTCATGCCATGGTCCTTAAGGATCTTCGGCCTGATCTCACCTTGCTGCTGGATCTTCCCCCAGAGGTTGGATTGAAGCGGGCCTTCTCCGCCCTTGAGTCCGGAGACCGAACCGTGGACGAATCCCGATTTGAAAATGAGGCCCTTGCTTTCCATGAGAAGGTGAGGCGGGGGTATCTGGCTCTGGCTGCAAAGGAGCCGGAGCGTTTTGTGATGGTCGATGCCACCCTCACGCCCGATGAGGTAACCGAAGAGATCCTGGCGGCCATCGATGCTCGATTGGCCCGGAGCAAGGGATGAAAAGGGTAGCGGTAATGAAGACCCATACGATATTGGATGCCATCGGCAACACCCCCCTTGTGGAGATTTCGCGCCTTAACCCCAATCCCAACGTCCGGATTTTGGCCAAGCTGGAGTATGTCAACCCCGGGGGCTCCATCAAGGACCGTGCGGCCCTCTCCATGATTGAATACGGGGAAAACAACGGGCAGCTGACACCGGACAAAACGGTCATTGAGGCCACCAGCGGAAACACCGGCATCGGACTGGCCTTGGTTTGCTCGGTGAAGGGGTACCGGCTGAAGCTTGCCATGAGCGAGGCGGTGAGCGAAGAGCGTCAAAAGATTTTGCGGGCCCGTGGGGCCGAGATTGTGCTCACCCCCGGCCATTTGGGGACCGACGGCGCCATCGATGAGGTGACCCGGTTGGTGTCTGAGAATCCCGAACTCTATTACCGCAGCAATCAGTACAGCTCTCCGGCCAACTGGATGGCCCATTACAACGGCACGGCGGTGGAGATTTGGGAGCAGTGCGAGGGGCAGGTGGACTGCGTGGTGGCCTCCATGGGAACCACGGGTACCCTCATGGGGCTCTCCCGCCGCATGAAGGAGTATCGCGAAGGGATTCGGATCGTGGGGGTTGAGCCCTATCTCGGCCATGGTATCCAGGGGCTCAAGAACATGAAAGAGGCCCATGAACCCGGGATCTACGAACGCAATCGCCTGGATGTCAAGGTCAACGTCGAAGACGACGAAGCCTTTGAAATGACCCGCAGGCTTGCCGCAGAAGAGGGCCTCTTTGTGGGCATGAGCAGCGGTGCTGCCCTTGTTGCTGCCATCAGGCAAGCGGAGACCATGACGTCGGGGACGGTGGTGGTGGTTCTGCCCGACGGCGGGGAGCGCTACCTCTCCACCCACCTCTTCTCTGTTAAGGACAAGCCAGGCCCCATGCTTTGCAACACACGCACGGGGCGAAAAGAGATGTTTGCCCCGAAGGAGCCCGGGGTGGTGACGCTTTACTCCTGCGGTCCTACGGTTCACCAGCGCATGGATTTGTCCCTGATGCGTCGGTTTCTCTTCTCCGACCTTCTCAGCCGTTACCTGACCTTCAGGGGCTTTGCTGTCCGTCACATCATCAACATCACCGACCTGGATGACAAGACCATCGCAGGTGCTGTAGAAAAAGGGGTGCCCCTGGCTGAATTTACCGGCCACTGGATTGACCTTTTTCACAAAGATCTTGCCGCCCTTTCCATCAAGCCGGCCGAGGCCTGCCCCAAGGTGAGCGAGCATGTGGACAACATGGTCTCTGTCACCGAAGAGTTGCTGAAAAAAGGGATCGCTTACGAAAAGCTGCGCTCCGTCTATTTTGATATCTCCCAGGTGGAGAACTACGGGGCGATGTCCGGTGTCGATCTGGACAAGATCCGCCTGGGCGCCACCGTGGATCTTGACGAGTATGAGAAGGAAAACCCTCGGGATTTCACCCTGTTTAAGCGCACCAGCGGAAGGGAACGTGAGATGGGGGTCAGCATCGCCACTCGCTGGGGGCGGGTGCGGCCATCGCTTCACGTCCAGTGCGCGGCCATCTCCATGGCTTATCTGGGCGGGGGGTTTGATATCCATACCAGCAGCCGCGAGCTTCTTTTTCCCCACCATGAAAACGAAGAGGCCATTGCCCGTGGCCTCACCGGAGAGCCTTTGGCTCGTTTCTGGCTCCATTGCGACCGGGTCCTCGCCCATGGACGGAAAATGGATGGAAACGGTTCACGAATTACCCTTGAGGAGATTGAATCCCTTGGGTTTGATGGTCGTGTGCTACGGTACTGGCTCCTCTCCGGTCACTATGGGAAACCACTCAGCTTTTCCCCCGACCGCCTGGAAGAGGCCGCGAAAGCTTTATCCAAGATTGACGCTTGCATCAAGGCATTGATGGCGCGTGAAACGGGGCGCCCTTATGCCGATTTGGATCAGGTGGTGTACGACATTCGTCGTGGTCTCATCGATGCCATGGATGATGACCTCAACGTCTCCAGGACCCTTGCCGTGATTTTCCGGGCGATTCGTCGGATCAACGCCCTGATGAGTGAGGGGTGGATAGATTCGGATGGCGCAAAAGAGGTCCTTAAGATTTTTCGGGATGTGGACCAGGTCCTTGGGGTGTTTGATTTCTCGGCCGGGGGGGAATGCCACCACGATGAGGTGACAGGTCTCCTTGCAGAGAGGGCAGAGGCCCGTGAAAAAGGAGACTGGGGGCGATCCGATGCCCTTCGTGATCAACTGGAAGTCCTGGGGGTCACCGTCCGTGATGGTCGTGCAGTCAAGGCGATATGAGAATTCTCCTCTTAGGTTAAGTAGGGGAGGTTTGGCTGTGTCGTTGATCTGCGGCGGGTCGCTTTTGAAATGAGCTCTGAAAATAATCCGGTTTGTGAATCCTGAACCATACGAGTTGTTTGTCAGTTTTTTTAACGGTTCGGCTCCCGGCAAGCCTGCCGGAGGCTTATTTTTCACTGCGCCTTAACCAGGGCAGATGATAAGGAGCTGACCCGTCACAACCAAAGAAATACACCTTTTATATATTAAGGAAGCACTCCATGCGTGTACGATACTTTCCCCATACCCACGTTTCCGATGCCCTGGCCGATGATTTGAAACGACTGTTTGATGAGGTCGCCGTTATCGTTGCGTCAATAGAAGACCCGGTCCCCGACGGGTTGACAGCCCTGGGGCCGTCCCCCGAAGAGTCCGAGAGGCTCAGCGCTCTTCTTGCGGACTGGCGACGGTTCAGCGGGCTTCATCAGGAGGGGGTTGCCACCTACGCCATGGGGTTGGGCAGGCGGGTTGACCCTCTGGATGAGCTGCTTACCTCGCAGATCAAAAGTGAATTGTTGCGTCAGGTGGAGGGCGGTCCGGCAGAAGATGAAGGTGATGCTGCCCAGACGGCGGCCCGGGCGCTGCTCAGCCTGGCTGCCGAGTACGACCTGCGCAGCCGGGACCTTCAGCAGGACCTGGCCGAGATCGACAAGATGCAACAGGAGCTTTTGGATACCCTGAAAGGAGAGGTGCCGGAGCTTTCCGATTCCCCTGACCTTGCGGATCAATCCGGTGAGGTGAAGATGCTGAAACGACTTACCGCATGGGCCACCCTTTTTGTCGGAGAAGAGGGGGCATGCCGTGACCGGGTGTTTGTGACGGACAGTCGCGAGGCCATTGAGTTGGTTGAGGAATATGGATGTCCTTTAAAAGAGGTGGGGGTGCTTCGGCGGGAACATATCTCCGCCGATATCCTGGAAAAGCTCCTTGCCGGTGAGTCACTCGAATCGGTGGTCGGAGAGGGGGATGTAACAGGTGATGGACCCGTCACGGTAAGGATATTTATCACTGGTAGTGAACACCCGTATAATGTCTTTAACGAGTTTATTCAGCGGGCTAATGTTTCCTCTGTAGCGCGCCGCTCTGAAGGTGTTGAAATTAATGGGAATATTTTATTTGTGTTGCTGGGATAGGCCTTCCATCGCTAGTGATCGGTTGGGTGCTTATTGGCAGGGGGCACTTTTTTTAAAACCATGTTGACAGCCCCTGCAAAATATATAATGAATATACCTGACTTCGACATGACAGATTATTCTCAGGCGTTTTGCGCCTGATTTTAGTTTGGGTGAGAATATAACTGAATAATTTTAAGGAGGCTTTAAAGATGGGTTTCGATCCTAAAGTAGACGCAGCAAAGTGCACCGGTTGTGAAGAATGTGTAGACGTATGCCCCACTGAGGTATTTGAGATGAAGGACGGCAAGTCCGATCCTGTAAACGCCGAAGAGTGCCTTGGTTGCGAAAGCTGCATCGAAGTTTGCGAATCTGACGCAATTGTTGTTGAAGAAAACTAGTTGACGTTTTCTTTATGAATCCCCGATACGCCTCTGGGTGTAGTCGGGGATTTTTTTTCCCGCCTTTTCGGACTCGCCTTTGAAATCTTCCTTTGAATACAAATAGTTTCAGATTATTGGTTTGGTCGCCGGTGGAACAACTACCTTGCCTGAGGAAGCAATCTGTGATACGTCGTTTTCTTATATATACCTCGTAAAAGTGGGATCATTTGGTTTATGAAACAGTATGTCATTGATGAACTGAGGCCCGAGGATCACGAAAAGATCAAAGCCTGGCTTGACGACAATTTGGAACACTCTCCCGTGGGAGACCTTTACTGGCTTCCTATTGATAAGGACCTTCTCAGTGAGGTTCAGCAGGATCACGCGGAGTGTGCCCCTCATGTGTTTGCCCTTGAACTGAGTCATGGGCGCCTTTCCTGTGAATTGCTTGTTCGAACAAGAATACGGGTTACCTGTAATTGCATCGGTTATGCTTCCGATCGACAGTTCCTCTGGCTCGTGCGTCGGATGGATACCCTCTTTGAAGCCGCCGGAGTCCTCTCTTGAACGTGTGGAGAGCGGCTGCTGGCCTTACAATCCGGTCGACAATCGAAATGAAGAAAATGGGTGAATAGATGGATAACATGGTGTCACCGGAAGGCCATAAGGCCTTGAAAATCATTCCACTGGGAGGCCTTGGTGAGATCGGGCTTAACATGATGGTGATTGAGTACGGCGATGATGCGATTATCATCGATGCCGGACTGATGTTTCCGGAAGATTACATGCTGGGGATCGACATTGTCATCCCGGCCATGGATTACATCAAGCAGAACGCCTCACGTGTCCTTGCGGTGGTTCTCACGCACGCCCATGAAGATCACATCGGAGCTTTGCCGTACCTGTTGCGCGAAGTGGATGTCCCCGTATACGGCACCCCCTTTACCTTAGGGGTGGTCCGCAGAAAGCTCGAAGAGCAGGCGGGGTTGGGATCAGCCACCCTGAATGCCTTTCACGCAGGGGAACTCCTGCGCATCGGGCCCTTTGAGGTGGACCCCATCCGGGTGAGCCACTCCACGGTGGACGGGGTGGGACTTGCCGTCCGAACCCCACGTGGCGTTATCGTCCACACCGGGGACTTCAAGATCAGTCTTTCGGGCAAAGAATCCTCCATGACCGACGTGAACAGCTTTGCGCGGTATGGGGAAAAAGGGGTTTTGGCCCTGTTGTCCGACTCCACCAACGTTGAGAAGCATGGGTATACCATCTCCGACAGTGAGGTGGCTGACTCCCTTAGGCGCATCGCCTTTGATGCCGAAGGGCGCATTGTTGTTGCTCTCTTCGCCTCCAACGTGGCACGCATCCAGCAGATCGTGGACATTGCCGAAAAGAAGGGGTGCAAGATGGTTTTCTGCGGGCGCTCCGTGGAATTGACCGTTAAAATCGCCCGGGAACTGGGCTATCTTGATATTCCGGCGGGAATGGAGCTGGATATCCGGCGCATCAACGATTTTCCCGCCAACCGTCTGATTCTCGTCACCACCGGAAGCCAGGGAGAGCCCATGAGCGCCTTGGCCCGTATGGCTGCCGGGACCCACAAGCACATCAAGATCCGTAAAGACGATACCATCGTCTTCTCTTCCAAGATCATTCCGGGCAACGAAAAGGCCATTGCCGGCATCATCAACACCATCTATCGCCTGGGGGCAAACGTGGTGTATGAAAAGACGGCTCCGGTGCATGTCTCCGGTCACGCGCATCAGGAAGAGCTCAAGACCATGATGCACCTCACCCGGCCCCAGTTCTTTATCCCCATCCACGGAGAGTACAGGCACCTGGTGCACCATGCACGCCTGGCCCAGTCGGCGGGTATCCCTGAGGAGAATGTCATTCTGGCGGAAAATGGCCATGTCATCGTTTTCGACGATGAGGGCGTCCATGTGGATGGCAAGGTTCCCACGGGGCGCGTGCTGGTGGACGGCAAAGGGGTGGGGGATGTCGGGCGCAGTGTGCTCAAGGAGCGGCAGATGCTCGCCGAGGACGGCCTGGTGGTGGTGACCATCGTCTTTGATGAAGAGACCGGCGTCATCGTGTACGGACCGGAGATTGTCTCCCGGGGGTTTGTCTTCTGGACGGCCACGGGCCACCTTTTGGACGACGCCCAGTGCGTGATCCTTGAGGTGATCGAAGATATCGGCATGGACGCCCCCAATCGCACCGACCTGATCCGATCCAAAATTCAAAAAGCGTTGCGTCAGTATTTCAACTTTACCATCAAGCGTCGCCCCATCATCGTGCCCGTTATCATGGAGCTGTAGATTCGGATGAGAAAAGAGATCGCCGGTACCCTGCTGTTTTTTCTTGTTGTGTTGACCCTGATCAGTCTCGTCTCTTACAATTGGACCGATCCGTCCATCAACCATGCCGGCGCTTCGGCTGAGGTCCACAACCTCTTTGGCCTGCTGGGGGCCCACATTGCGGGCTTTCTCATCGGACTTGCCGGGATGGGGGCCTTCTGGATTCCGATTCTGCTTCTCATCGCCAGTGTTCATTTCCTGAGCAACCGGGAAGGGAAAAGCCTCTATTACATCACCGGAGGCGGGCTGATCCTGGTCTTTTCCACCGGTACCCTCCTGGCCATGATTTCAGGGGCAGACTACTACACCCTCTTTACCAACCGATTCCCTGCAGGGGGGCTGGTGGGCACCCTTCTTAAAGGGGCCCTCTTGAAATACACCAACCTCACCGGCGGCCTCATCATCATCAGTGTGGCCATTCTCATCGGCCTGATCCTCTCCACCGGTTTTTCGTTTATCGCTTTGTACCAATTCAGCAAACGCTGGATGGAAACGAGACGGGAGAAGCGCGCCCAGCTTCAGGTGAAAAAAGATCTCGAAAAGAGCGTGAAAACAGCCCGTACCAAAGAGCGGAAGATCAACCGCAAGGTGGAAAAACCCACCCCTGCAGAGCTCTCCGAGGTGAAAATCAAGAGTGTGAAGCCTAAAAAGGCCCACACAGCCACCGTGGCCCAGCAGGAAGAGTTCAGCTTCATGACCCCCAAGGGGGACACCAAGGGCTTTCGGTTGCCTACCATTTCGTTTTTGATGGATCCCGTCGAAGAGGAGGGGGCCGTTGTCGATAACGAGAGCCTGCGCATGCTCTCGGTGCTTCTGGAGAAAAAACTCGAGGACTTCGGGGTGAATGGCAAGGTGTCCGAGGTCTCTCCCGGTCCTGTCATCACCACCTTTGAGTACAAGCCTGCCCCCGGCGTGAAGATCAACAAGATTGTGAACCTCTCCGATGACCTGGCCCTGGCGCTTCGGGCCATCAGCATCCGTATCGTCGCTCCCATCCCGGGCAAGGATGCCATCGGCATCGAGGTTCCCAACGCCGTTCGCAGCAATGTGTGGTTTAAAGAGATCGTCACCTCCAGTGGCTTCATCAAGTCCAAATCCCCGCTTTGCATGTGCCTGGGCCACGATATCGTGGGCAACCCCATCTCCGCCGAACTCAACAAGATGCCTCACCTCCTGATTGCCGGCGCCACCGGTGCCGGTAAGAGTGTGGGGCTCAATGTCATGATTTCCAGCCTTCTCTTCAAATCCACCCCGGATGACGTGCGTATGATCATGATTGACCCCAAGCGCATCGAACTCTCCGTTTACAACGGGATTCCCCATCTGATCACGCCGGTGGTGACGGACATGAAAAAGGCCACCAATGCCCTTTTCTGGGCCGTGCGGGAGATGGAGCGCCGTTATGAGCTTTTGGCCGAGCACAAGGTGCGAAACATCGACCAGTTCAACAAGAAGGTGGAGAAGGCCAGCAAAGAGGCAAAAAAAGAGGACGATGAAGAGCCCCTTGAAAAACTGCCCTTTATCGTGATCATCATCGACGAGCTGGCAGACCTGATGATGGTGGCATCACGGGATGTGGAAGTGGCGCTGACCCGCCTGGCCCAGATGGCTCGTGCCTCCGGGATCCACATCATCCTTGCCACCCAGCGGCCCAGCGTGGATGTCCTCACCGGTATCATCAAGGCGAACTTTCCCACGCGTATCTCCTTTCAGGTCTCTTCCAAGATCGATTCACGTACCATCATCGACTCCAATGGTGCGGAGAACCTTCTTGGCATGGGCGACATGCTCTACCTGCCGCCCGGAACCGCCAAGCTCATGCGAATCCACGGGGCCTTCATCTCCGATGAGGAGTTGAACGAGTTGATTGCTTTCTGGAAAGAGCAGCAGGGCCCCGGGTATGACAGCTCCATTCTCGAGGCACCGCCCGAAGCGGCAGCCGCCGAAGAGGGAGAAGCCGATTACGACGAGAAGTACGATGAGGCCGTGGCCCTTGTGACCCGAACCCGGCAGGCATCCATTTCCAGCGTCCAGCGCCACCTGCGCATCGGGTACAACCGGGCTGCCCGGATTATTGAGGCCATGGAGCGTGACGGGGTCATCGGTCCCGCCGACGGCTCGAAGTCCCGGGAAATCCTGGTGGCGTCTTACGACGAGTAAGGTGCCTTCTACGGGCAGGGGATGATCCCCTGCACCCCATTTGCGAATGCACCGAGGCCTCGTTCCTCGGCCACATCACATTCGTTGACGGGCTTCGCCCGTGGAGAGCCGATGAGCTGGTTCAAACTTCATTGGGCAGGACCAAAGGTTCCTTAGTCAATGCGAAGCCGAAAACCTGCTTGCCAAACCCAGCTCATATAATTGTCAAAAGTTTGGCCCTCGGCAGACCCGCCGGAGGCAACTTGATGCTTTTTATTCAATGATGTGATCGGGGCATACCCCATGGGGTGCCCCGTTTTTTTATCGTTTATTTCAGGAAAGATGGTGTTGTATGGCTTTGAACAAATCATTGATCGACAGTGTAAAAGGCTTTTTAAGCGAGGAAGAGGGCACCCGTCTCTACACGTTAGCTGCAGAAGCATCCAAAATGGGGCCCTGCCTTGAAATCGGCAGCTATTGCGGAAAGTCCACCCTCTGGATCGGCGAGGCGTGTCGGGAAGCGGGAAGCGTTCTCTTTGCCGTGGACCACCACAGGGGCTCCGAAGAGCAGCAGAAAGGGGAGGCATTTTTTGACCCGGAACTCTGGGATGACACGGAAGAGAAGGTGGACACGTTCAAGGAGTTCAGAAGAGCCCTGGACCAGGCGGATCTCAACGACACGGTGGTCCCTCTGGTGTCAAAATCCACGGTGGCCTCTAAGTTTTGGTCCACCCCTTTGAGCCTGGTCTTCATCGATGGCGGCCATACCTACGAAGCCGCCTACAACGATTACGCCTGCTGGGCACGGCACATCGTCCCCGGTGGTTACCTTTTGATCCATGATATCTACGACTCCATCGACGAAGGGGGGCAGGCCCCCCACCATGTTTATAAAATGGCTGTTGCTTCGGGGCAGTACGAGGTGGTTGAGCGCATCGGATCCTTGGGAGTGCTCAGGCGTTATCCCTGCGGGTCTTTACCTGCGGATCTTCCGGAAAAAGATTATTAACTGCGTGATTAGACGCGCCTTGGGACAAGACCAGATAAAAAGCTGGTAACTACTCAGCTATGCCTCCGGCGGGTCGCTTTTTGACATGAGCCCCGAAAATGATCCGGTTGATCGTTATGTCGAATACAGTTGGTACACCAACACCTTCGAAAGAGTCGAAATCGACCTCAAAACCGGTTCGTAAAACGTTTCAAAAGTTTGGGCCCGGCAGAGCTGCCGGAGGCGACAGTGACAAAGCGGGCACCAAAGGCCTTTGGTGCCCGCTTGTTTTATGGAGACGTCGTTTCCCAGAGTAGGGATGCGTCTGTTCGTGTGTAAGGGTATTGCTCACCTGAACGCACTCTGGTAAACTATGTGTATGTTTTTCTTCAGGAAAGGTTTTCTTTTAGGGAGATTCGATTCCCAAATAACCCTTCCCTCCCTCTCTCAGAGCCTCTGCGCTGCGTAATGAACGACTCGCGATTCTTATATTCCGTCTTCCCACCAAAGGAATAACATCACAGCCTGTGCATAGTCTCTGACGTGTCGTTGCGAGGCGCTTTTCGCCTGATGTGGCTCTGCAGCCCTTGCCGTCAAAGACAAATTCGAGCTGAAGCAGTTATCCTGCTTATGTGTTTTTTCACGACACCACAATTTGCGAGGTACGAATGATGGTCGAGTTTATCTACGGACTTCTGGAGAGCATCGGTTTTGCCCATCCCCTGCACCCGGCAGTAACCCATGTTCCCATGGGGCTTGTCATGGGGGCGATTATCTTTCGCATGGGTGCTGTCCTTTCCCCCATGAAGCACTTGGCCCTGAGCGGTTACCACTGTGCCGTGGTCGGCCTGCTCGGGGTGCCGCCCACCGCGATTCTGGGGTGGATGGACTGGCAGTACCGGTATGGAGGCGAATGGGAGTTTTTAATCGGGTTTAAGATGGTTTTGGCCTTGACCCTTCTGGTTATTCTTACCTTGATCGTTGTGCTGGATGACCCGCAAGAACCGAAAGTGGACCTGCGAAGCCTGCTTTATGTTCTGGCGCTACTCAATGCCGTTGGATTGGGATTTTCCGGCGGTGAACTTATCTATGGCTGACGGAGGACGACATGAAACGTTTGTTTGCGATTTTTACTCTTATGGCGCTCATCGTGTGTGGCGCATCGTTGGCGGGTGCGGAGCCGTTCAGCCATACCCTTACCGATGGCCCCATGACATTCAGTTGGACAGTGGGGGATGGGGTGCTTCAGGTCAAGATCACTGGAAAAACCAAAGGGTGGGTCGCCGTGGGGTTTAACCCGGTAAAGATGATGAAGGGAGCCAACTTCATCATGGGGTATGTGAAGGATGGCAAGGTGAAGGTGACGGATCATATCGGAAACACTGAGAGGAACCACAAGGCCGATACCAAGTCCGGAGGGAAGAACAACGCCTCAAATACGGGCGGATCGGAAAAAGGTGGCGTCACCGAAATATCCTTTACCATCCCCCTCGACAGCAAAGATACAAACGACACACGTATAGACCCGGCGGCCATGACCACGGTACTTCTGGCCATGGGCGGTGGGCGTGACAGCTTCCGGTCGGTACACAGTTTTCGGGCGGTACATCGGGTGAACCTTTCCACCGGCGCAACAGAGAAAGTGAAATGAGATCTTTGGTTCTCATAGGGGGCTTTTCACTGCTCCTGGTGCTGGTGACGGCCTTACCAAGTGCTCCCCATGGTAATGAAACCCACGGTGGGAAGCCGGTGCCCGTGGCGGAAGAGGAGATACCTGTGGTGGTGGGGGTGGATGAAAAACCAGGAGACACCCTTCATACCGAAGGTCGGTGGTGGAATGAGAGGGGTGAACAGGTGGACCTTGAAGAGGTGTTGGACCTTCCTGCGATTTTGATCCCCGCTTATTACCACTGCCCCAAATCGTGCAGCTTCCTTTTGGCCTCCATGGCAGCGGCCGTTCGTGACCTCGACCTCTTTCCAGGGTTGGAGTACCGGGTGGTGGCCGTGAGCATTTCGGATGATGAGGACCCCACACACGCGGCCACGGCCAAGACGCAGTATTTTAAAATTTTAGGGGCAGGGTACCCGGAGGATGGGTGGCCTTTTCTGGTGGGCGACAAAGAGAGTATCGACAGGCTTTGTGAATCCATGGGGTATCGTTTCACGAAGAAAGGGCCCCACTCCTATATCCACCCCAATGTGGCCCTGGCCGTCGCTCCCCGGGGAAAGATCATCCGCTATCTCTACGGTCCTGACTTTCTAACCGCTGACATGAAAAAAGGCATAGAGGAGGCAGCGGAAGGGGTTCCCCGTGTTTCCATCCACAGGCTGGTGACGTTCTGTTTTGATTACGACCCCAAAAACCGGGGTTATGTTCTGAATGTGTATCGGACGATGGGGACTGTTACGCTAACCCTGGTGGGGCTCTTGTTTCTCTATCTGGTGGTGGCCCCCAGGGTTCGGCGTGTTCGAAGGACTTAAGAGCTGGTTGATAGGCACTATACCGCAGGTAAGAGCATTTAATGTCACACGTTTGGGGTGTGGGGCCGTTTCGGGCGGCTCTATCGTAGCTATTATAACGGGAGCATTCGTGATCATTGGAGCGTTGCCATGGAAAAGGCCCCCTCTTTTTTTGACACACCATCGCCCTCACGCTATTCCGGCGTGTTGTCCTGGCTTATCACCACGGATCACAAGCGCATCGGCTTGATGTACATGTGCGTTATCCTCTTCTGGTTTGTGGTGGCCATGTTTCTCGGCGGGGTGATGCGCCTTGAGCTTATGTTCCGTGGGGAAACCATCATGGGGCCCCAGTCCTACAACGCCCTTTTCACCCTTCACGGGGTGATCATGATTTTTCTGTTTATTATCCCTGGCATCCCTGCCATCTTCGGGAACTTTTTCCTCCCCATCCAGATTGGAACCGACGACGTTTTTTTCCCAAAGATCAACCTTCTCTCCTGGTACCTTTACGTCACCGGCGGATTGCTGGCCCTGGCCACCCTGTTTATCGGCGGGCCTCCGGACACCGGGTGGACCTTTTACGTTCCATTCAGTGTGGGCACCAACAGCAATGTCTCCACCGCCGTTTTTGCAGCGTTCGTGCTGGGCATGGCCAGTATGTTGACGGGCATCAATTTTGTCACCACCGTCCACCGCATGCGAAGCGAAAAAATGGGGTGGCTTCAGATGCCCCTGTTCACCTGGAGCCTCTATGCCACAAGTTGGGTTCAGATTCTGGCCACACCCGTGGTTTCCATTACCCTGCTTCTCATCATGGCGGAGCGTTTTTTGGGCATTGGGCTTTTTGACCCGGCAAGGGGAGGGGACCCCATTCTCTACCAGCACCTCTTCTGGATGTACTCCCACCCGGCGGTTTACATCATGATTCTCCCGGGTATGGGGGTGATCTCCGAGATCATGCCGGTCTTTGCCCGAAAACCCATCTTCGGATACAAGGCCATCGTCTTTTCCAGCCTGGCCATCGCCATTGCAGGGTCTCTGGTGTGGGCCCATCACATGTACACAAGCGGTATGAGCGACACGGCGGTATTTGTCTTTTCCCTTCTCACCTTTATTGTGGCCATCCCTTCGGCCATCAAGGTGTTCAGCTGGGTGGCCACCCTTTACAAAGGGTCGGTGCTCATGACCCCCCCCCTCTTTTTTGCCCTGTGTTTTATCTACCTCTTCTCCGTAGGAGGTCTGACGGGCCTGGTGCTGGGAGCTGCAGGGACCGACATCCATGTCCATGACACCTATTTTGTGGTGGCCCATTTTCACTTCACCATGTTTGGCGGCACCGGATTTGCTTTTTTTGCCGCCCTGCATCACTGGTGGCCTAAGATGTTTGGCCGAATGTACGACTTTAAAAAAGCTTATTGGGCAGCTGTATTCATTACCTTCGGGTTTCTCCTGCACTACATCCCCATGTTTATCCTGGGGCTCCAGGGCATGCCGAGGCGCTACCATGATTATATCGCAGAGTTCGAAACGGGAAATTTTGTGGCGGGGTTCGGTGCCGCGTTTATGCTGGTGGGGCTTCTCCTGATGCTCGTCAATCTTCTGCTCTCATTAAAAAAGGGCGAACCCGCGGTGTCCGACCCCTGGGGAGGGACCACCCTGGAATGGAAGATCCCCTCACCGCCTCCCTTGCATAATTTTACCCATGAGCCGGTCGTGCCGGATTACCCTTACGATTTTTCCGAGGTCTTGAAGAACAGGCCCGGTGACGTGGAGGTGCCATGAGACAGGCAATGGACCACAGGGGGAAACGCTTGGGAATGTGGCTGTTTCTCTACACGGAGATCATTCTCTTTGGAGGCTTGTTTGTTCTCTACGCTGTCTATCTCTCGCAATATCCCAAGGATTTCATCGAAGGCGGCAAGGACCTGAATCGCCTTTTCGGGGCGGCAAATACCATTGTTTTGCTGGCGAGCAGTTTTGCCGTGGCTGCCTCCATCACGGCGGTGCAAAAAAAACAGAAGAGAGCGAGCATTTTTTTGATCTCGGCAGCGATTCTTTGCGGGTTGATTTTTCTCATCAACAAGTACTTTGAATGGGGGCATAAAATCCACGTGGGTATCTACCCCGGATCCGATGCCCTCACCTACGGGGAACCGGGGCGAAATATTTTTTTCGGTCTCTACTACGTCGTCACCGGCCTGCACGGGATACATATTGTGATCGGCATGACCCTTCTCTCGGTGGCCCTGGCCTTTACGGTACAAGAGCGCATAAATGAAGAAAACCACGTCCTTCTCGAAAATGCCGGCCTCTACTGGCACCTTGTGGACCTCATCTGGATCTTCATTTTTCCGCTTTTTTATCTGGTTCTTTAACAGCCTGCCGGTGGCAAGGTTGGGTCACCTTGAAACTCTATGGCAAATGCGTGAAGGTCACCGTGATGCAATAGTTTTCAGGGCATTCGCTGGTGGTAGACCACCCACGTTGCCAAATAGAAGGCATGAATGATGAAACAGGCGTTCGACGGGTACACGAGGAAAAGTATGCACATTTCATCGTATGGTCGGTTGATGGGGGTCCTGGTGGCACTTCTGGTGCTGACGGTGGTAACAGTGGCGGCATCTTATGTGGACCTTGGTGCCCTGAACGTCTGGGTCGCCCTTTTGATCGCCTCCACCAAAGCATCTCTGGTGCTGTTTTTTTTCATGCATATCGGCATCGAGGGGCGCCTGGTTGTTGTCTCTTTTCTCGGCACGGTACTGTTTTTGGCCGTGATGATAGGTTTTACCTTCTGGGATGTTGCGTTCCGGGGCACGGTGGGGATCTGAATCATGCGAAGAGCTTCGCTAATGGATAGTGAGCAGGGGCGTTGCATTTTGATGTGTTCCCACCGGTCCAGCTGAGGGTAAAGCCAGGATGATTGCTGACACCTGAGTATAGACAGCTCATGAATTTGCGACGAAGGGTGCATACCCTCACTCTTCGCTCGAAAGCGGACGCGAGGCGCCTCGAATGACGAGAGCCGTTGCGCATTCGCCTTATGGGGTTCAGGGGATCATCCCTTGGCCGCCGGAGGCACAGTCTCTGGTTTCCTTACGGTTTTTTCTGAACCCAAGGAGTGCATCATGCCCATGGACAACAACCCGGTTGAGCTGGTTGACAAGGCCTTTTACTTTATCATCGGGTTCTCCTTTCTTTTTCTTTTTGCCATTACGGTGGTGATGGTCTGGTTTGTGATCCGTTACAGGAGGAGCAGGCACCCGGAGCCTTCTGATGTTCGGGGCAATGGCTGGCTGGAGCTTGCATGGACGGTGATTCCCACCATCATTGCCCTGGCGATGTTTGTTTCGGGATGGCAGGCATATACGGGGCTTCGGACCGTACCGGATGGGGCCATGGAGATTAAGGCCTATGCCCAGATGTTCTCGTGGATATTTGTTTATCCTAACGACAAGGAGACAGAGAACGAGCTGGTGGTACCCGTGGGAACCCCCATCAAGATCACCCTTACGTCAGAGGATGTGCTGCACAGCTTTTTTCTCCCCGCATTTCGGGTGAAAATGGATGCTGTCAAGGGGATGGAGACCTATGCCTGGTTCTATCCGGATAAGGAGGGGGAGTATATTTTTCATTGTACGGAGTTTTGTGGAACTGGACACTCCTCCATGGACGGTCGTCTTACGATTGTCTCCATGGACGCTTACGAAGCCTTTCTCGAGGAGGATGACGATGAGTGATCGGAGAACCTTTGGGCCCATGGGAAAAAATGAGAGGAACACATCGCTTCATAAGATGGATATGGCCCTGGCGGAGACCCGTCCACCGGTTCGTGCCTCGTCCCGGGGGAAGCTCATCTCTTTTTTGCTTCTTTCCAAGACGGTCTTGTCGCTCCACGTCGGGCTTGCCGCTGCCGCGGGATGTCTTTTCCACCCCGATGGCCAGGTTCGGGCGGCCATGATGGTGTGGGTTGGCGTGACGCTGGCGGCCATGGCCGGCTCGCTTGTAAACAATATCCAGGATCGGATTCAGGACCAGGCCTTCAGTCGAACGCAGTGGCGATTGGAAGCCCTCGAGTCTGCAGGGGTTCTGCCCTTGCTGAAAGGTGCCGGGTTGATGCTGGTGTTGGGAATGATGCTTGTGGTGGATGCCTCGGGGGGACTCTGGCCTTCGGCCATGGTTCTCACAGGGCTTGTCATTTACAACGGGGTTTACACCCCTTTGAAGAAAAAGAGCCACCTGGCTTTGATTCCCGGAGCACTGTGCGGGATGACGGCACTCCTGGCTGGCTGGATGGCTGCCGGTGGGTCCCCCATGGACAAAGGGGCCCTTTCGGCTGCACTCGTGGTGGGGGTCTGGCAGGTGCCCCACTCCATGATTCAGAACCTTAAGCATTCCGATGAGATGCGAAAAGGTGACTACCCATCCATCACCAAACTCTTCGAGGACCCAGACCTTGCCTTTGTTACCCTTATGTGGGTGATGCTCTATAACCTCTCCCTCTACCACCTGATATTCATGGCGCCATTTTCCGAATGGGCCATGTTCCTTCTCTTTGTTAACGCAGGCTTTCTTACCCCGCTTTTTGCCCACACCCTCTTTGTGATGAAGAGGCCCGGTATTGCCTTTGCCTTTCTGAATTTTTCGCTCCTGGTGTATTTCATTGCCTTGATGGTTCCGTGACCTGAGGTCTGGACCAATGAATAGGGTGGCGTTCTATGAAAAGTGCCTTCGGAAAGAAATGGATGGATTTAATTTGCATGGCAGTGACGCGGTTATGGTCCATTTCAAGGGGGGTACTTATTGTGGTGCTCCTTTTTCCGGTAATTGCGGCGGGGGAAACCGGAAAAATTAGAATAACGTGTGATCCATGGGCTCCCTGGATGGAAGGGAAGCAGGGGGAGAAACCGACGGGCGGTGTGTTTATCCAGATAACAGAGGCTCTATTTTCACGTATTAACATAGAATATGGCATCACAATATTTCCCTTCAAGCGGTGTCTACGCCAAATGCAAACAGGGGAGCGAGATATCATGCTCATGGTTTCCAAGACACCGGAACGCGAAACTTTTATGGCTTTCTCGGACGTTGTTCTATCAGATCCATATTATCTTTATTACTCATCGAAGCGGATCTCATCTTTTGAATGGGGGGCGTGGGATGATCTTAAGAACCTGAGAATCGGCGTCGTCAGTGGGTTTAATTACGGGAACGATTTTAAGGCGGCGGTTCACGCATACCGGATAACACTTGATGGGGTCACATCGGATTTACAGAACATAAAAAAGCTGGTTGCAGGGCGGTTTGACTTTGTTATTCTGAATAAAACCAACGCAGATGCTCTTCTTTGGGAATATCCTGAATTTAAGAAGGATGTTAAAATGTCAGGCAAGGTTTTGCATGAGGCGCAATATAGGTTTGGTTTCTCCAAAAAGTCCCCATCGCTTTCTTTGATACCTGCAATCAATGATACCATAATGGCGTTAAAGAACGACGGAACCATGAAGATCATACTTCAAAAATACAAGGTGGGGTTGCATAGCGAAAGAGGTGGTGACCAGTAGGGCGATTGCCAGAGAACCCAACCAAACATGACTCCAGACTGACCTGGTGCCCCCCTGCGGGTAGTAAACGGCCGACGTTATCATACGTCGGCCGTTTTGCGTCATGGTATCTATTTAATGAGCAAGGGTTAGAAGAACCCTCCAACGCCCCCGAGTCCCATGGTGGGCAGGTTGATGATGGTGGTGACGGCGGTGGGGACGGCAAGGATGTCTTTTTGTATGGTGTTCACCTCGCGAACGATGCGGGTGCTGTCATTGAAGGTTCGTTGTGCGTTTTGGATGTCTCTGAGCAGCTCAGAGGGGACCACTTGGTTAAGAGCCATGAGGGCCTGAATCTGGCTGTTGTTTTTTTCCTGTTCCCGCCTCTGCTCTTCCGTCAAGCTATCATCCAGAAAGGTTTGAATGCCGCTCTGGGCGGTGATCCCTTTCAGCTCCTGGTCATTAAGACTGGTCAGTCCTGCCACACTGGGGGTGGCGGTGATGATAAGGAGCCCGGTAATCATGATGCATTGTGTCATTTTTAAGGTCATGTTTTTCATTTTTTTTCTCCATGTTTTTCATCGGTTTGGCGACAGTTGCTCGCGTTGTTTATTGTCAGGCCGTAAACGCACATGGAGAAAATGTGGGGCAGACTCTGGTACGGGGTGATTGGCCTGATGTGTTACCTACAGGTAGTTCACATTCCGTTCCAACCGGGCCAGGATCTGCGACTTTTTTTGCGCATGGAAACATAAAGATGGAAAAGCCCTGTAAAACAGGGCTGAACAGGCATGGGGAGATGTAAAAATCATGAAGGGAGGACGAGCAGGCAACAAGTCACAAGGCCTGTGTTCGTTCACAATTGCACACCGGGGAGCGATATTCCTTTATCGTGAATCTTTCGAATGTTCAGCAAATTGGACGAGGGGTGCACGGGTTGAATAGAGTGGATTACAGGAGGGGCAGTGATGTCACCTGAGTGAAAAGGTTAATCTGGATGGTCTCTTGTGGTGTTGTGTACGACTATTCAGCTATGCCCCAGGCGGCCAGGTGGGGCACCTGGAAACCCTATGGCAGGGCCGCCGGAGGCCCTTCAATATTTTTCTTCCTGCTGGTTTAAATCAAGGCACTCTTTTTACCGGCCACCCTCGCTCGTTGGCGATTTCAGAAAGAACCGACGTGGGGTTCACCACCGTGGGGTGGCCGACAGCTTCCAGGAACTCGAGGTCGGCGTGGTGGTCCGAGTAGGCGTGGGATGAAGCGAGGTTGATGTGCATAGACTCCGCAATGCGCTCCATGGCTCGTTCTTTTTCCCGGCCGACGCAGACGTTGCCGTCGGGCCGGCCTGTGCAGATACCGTTGCCATTGCTTTCAATGGGGGTGGCGACCCAGGCGTCGGGGGCACAGTCCTCAATGAAAGGCTCGATGAGGTGGCTGCTGGTGGCGGAGACGACGATGATGAGGTGTCCCTGGTTTCTGTGAGCGTCCATGAGGGCGAGCATCTCTTGGAAGAGCAGGGGCTTCAGTCGCGTTTGGTAAAGGTGCTTTGCATGGGCCCGTAATCTTGCAAGGGGGACACCTTTATATGAGGTAAGGTAGAGGCGGTTGTATCGGTCGTGATCGATGATATTTTTTTTGTAGAACGGCTCGGCAGCCACCACCTTCAGCAGGCGAAAGGGGTAGAGGAGGCTCGGGCGGTGGTTCCAAACAAGGGAAAGGGCCTCCTCTCTCTGGCTGTCTGCGGCAATGAGTGTGCGGTCAAAGTCAAAAAATGCTGCCGTGCGTGTCATAAAACCGCCTTTGGGTGGCTGGGTTAATCCGGATATTGCACGAGTTGAGTGTGTCCATATTCAAGGCATCAGAGCTGCAGATGTCGTTGTTTTGATCTGATGGTTTTCTCATGAAATATCCGGGTTAAGGGTTATGGGGCGTTTATTAGCACGGGGCTTCTTTGGGTGTCAATCCTGGTGCATACCGACGGGTGATCGTGATGAGGGGTTGGGGGAGTATCGGTATCTTTTGTACGTGTTGTTCTTGTACTGACTGGTCAGTTTTGTGGTTGACACCCTTGTTTACTCTCGGGTATGGTTTTTATCAAACATGATTAATCAAAGAGATCGAAGTTCAGAGAAGGGCCGTGAACGTGCCCTTCGGTCTCCACAGAGAAGCTCACATAACCCATGACATATTCCACGGGTGAAGCCCGTAATCAAATGTTCAGGGCCTGAGGTACGAAGGCCTGGTGCATTTTCGAGCCGATGGAGGGAGTGATGGCGGACCAGGCGACCCATGTTCTGACCTTTGATGTTGGGACAACAGGCTGCAAGACGTGCATTTATCGTATCGACGACAGCCTGACCAAGGTGGCCTCCGAGATTGAAGAGTATCCCCTTTACATCACGGAGGACGGGGGCGCTGAGCAGCGTGTGGATGAGTGGTGGGGTGCCTTGTGCCGCTCCACCCGGTCGGTCCTTGAGAAGACCGACATCGCGGCATCAGACATCAAGGGGATCTCCTTCTGCTGCCAGATGCAGGGTTCCATTGTGGTGGACGAGGCCGGGGTGGCTCTTCGAAATCCCATGGTGTACCTGGACGGCAGGGCCACTGAGCAAATCGATCGCTACCTCCGCAGAGGCCCCTTGCGCATCTGCAATATCGACGCCTTGACTCTTTTGAACACCCTGCGTATCACGGGCGGCATTGCCGCAACCCCCAAAGACCCCTTGTGGAAATATCACTGGGTGAGGGACAATGAGCCGGAGGTCTACTCAAAGGTCCACAAGTGGCTGGATGTGAAGGATTACCTCATCCTACGCTGCACCGGAGAGTACGGCATGACACCGGATTCGGCACACATCACATTTATCTACGATACCCGAAAGGGAAAAGAGGGGTGGCATCAGGGGCTCTGCAAAAGGTTTGGCGTGGACATGGCTCACCTTCCAAGGGTGGTGGAGTCCACAGATGTGGTGGGTGGTCTGACTCAAGCTGCGGCTGAAGAGCTTGGACTCTGTCCCGGCACTCCGGTATTCGGCGGGGGAGGGGACGTGACACTCACCACCATCGGTTCCGGCTGTCTCAATCTTAACGACACACATATCTATGTGGGAACCTCCGGCTGGGTGGTCTCCAATGTGGACAAGCGGTATGTGGACATCACCAATTTTATGGCCTCAATTCTGGGGGCTATTCCTTCGCATTACAACTTTGTGGCTGAGCAGGAGACATCAGGGGCATGTCTCCAGTGGGTGCGGGATCACCTGGCCATGGACGCCATCGGGGTCTACCTGAAAGACAGGGAGCACGAGACGGTGTGCGAGGAGTTGGGGGAACTCTACACTCTCATGAACAAAGCCGTGGACGAAACCAGCCCGGGGGCGGGGAATCTCCTCTTTACCCCCTGGCTCCACGGCAACCGGGCCCCACGGGAAGATGCAAGCGCACGCGGCATCTTCTTCAACATCGGCATGA
Source organism: Desulfolunaceae bacterium (assembly GCA_942491485.1). GTDB lineage: Bacteria > Desulfobacterota > Desulfobacteria > Desulfobacterales > Desulfolunaceae > Desulfoluna. The sequence continues at coordinate 1,094,496 of CALOAX010000004.1, forward strand.
ACACGGGCAAACGCCGAATGATCCGGGCTGTTCTTGAGGGGGTGGCGTTCCACAAACGGTGGATGCTGGAGGCCATGGAGAAGCGAATTCCGAGACAGGAGGTGGTTCGTTTTGTGGGGGGGGGTGCCAAGTCCTCCGTGTGGTGCCAGATTATGAGTGACATAACAGGGCGCCGCATTGAGACCATAGAAAATCCCCAGGACAGTGGGGCGGCGGGAGCCGCTGTGGTGTGCGCCGTGGGCCTTGGGCTGATGCCCTCCTTTGCAGCGGCCAAACCCCTGATCCACGTTGACAAAACGTTTGATCCAAGGGCTGAGTTTAAACCCATGTACGATCGCAATTTTCATGTCTTCAAAAAACTCTACACAAAAAATAAAAAGCTATTCAAGACGCTGAATTAAAACGGCCTCGGAAGAAATTGACCGGTTGGGTCAAATGGGGTAGAAGTGAACAGATATCAGGTGTTTGATCGGGCGACCCTGATGGTAACAAAGAAAGCTTGTCACTCCTTTTCTCTCCCTTTTTGATGTTCCGCATTGCTGATGCATGATCCTTTTGGGAGAGTCTGTGACGGGTCTTATCACGCTACGGAAAAATCACGGGAAAAAATCGGAGGACCATGGGTTCTGCAAAAATAAGTAACAAACACAAGCAAATACTGGATGCAGCTGCCACCATTTTTTCGCAAAAGGGTTTTCACCAGGCACGCATGGATGAGATCGCCGTCATGGCCGAAGTGGCCAAGGGGACCCTCTACTATAACTTTTCCAGCAAAAGCCTGCTTTTTGCCGCCACGGTCACCGAGGGGATGGAAGATATTGTCCGCCAGGTTCGGGCTGAGCTGGTATCCGACCTTCCATTTCCAGAGCACTTCCATTTGCTGGTCTCCACCATCGTGCGTCTTTACATGCAGCACAGCGACCTTGCCCACATTATTTTCAACGAACTCTCCAGTGGTATCGACGATGAGGTTCTGGTGGAGATCGAGCGGGTCCGCTCGCGGTTCATTGAGTTTATCGCAGAGATGCTCTCCTGGGGGCAGCAGAAGGGGTACATCAAAAACATCGACCTGAAACTCTCTGCCGTGGCCCTGGCCGGCATCATCGACAGCGTCTGCAGCCATATTCTCCAGAACCCCGACGAGGGCAGTGAAGAGCAAGCCGTGGAAACCCTCTACGATATCCTGTCATCGGGGTTGTTGGGGGGATAAAAGCAGCCTCCGGCGGCCCTGCCGGGGGCCAAACTTTTGAAAAGTTTGACAAACAAGTATCAGGTGAAAGTCAACTCATTTGTGATGCTTGAATTTCTGCCGTGAAGGCTTATATCGCATGCTTAGTGATCTTACACGTTAGGGCTCACGCAAAAAAAAATGCACAAATCCTAATGATAATGCCGCTGTGATTTGACCCGAGGAACGAGGGGTAAAGCGCTGCGGCAACCAGCTTTCAAGGTGGCTCACCTTGCCGCCGGAGGCATCGTTTTTTGTATGTTTTATTATTGCACCATCACTGCCCGAGGCAGCCTTAGGGCGTATTAGGTGTGGTTTTTAAACCGACTGGTCAGGTCATTGCCAAGGGGAAGCAGCGATGGAGGGGACGGGAAGAACGGTGTACGGGTACAGGTGGGTGATTTTGCTTGTGTTTGCTATTATTACAGCCCTCATTGAAATTCAGTGGCTTACCTTTGCACCCATTGCCCGGGAAGCACGGGAGGTGTATCAGGTGACGGCCCTTCAGATCGACACCCTATCCCTGGTTTTTATGGGGGTGTTTTTGATTGTCTGCCTGCCGGCCTCCTACGTCATCGACACCTTTGGAATTCGGGTTGGGGTTGGTATCGGGGCGGCCCTCACCGGTGTTTTCAGTTTGATGAAGGCGTACTATGCGACGGACTATATGCTGGTTCTCGTTGCGCAGGTGGGCCTTGCCGTGGCCCAGCCTTTTATTCTTAATGCCGCCACCAAGGTGGCAGGGCAGTGGTTTCCCGTTACCGAGCGGGCCATTGCCGTCGGGGTGGCCACTCTGGCTCAGTTTGTGGGGATCATCGTGGTGATGATCGTAACGCCCCTGTTTATTACCCGGGGACCCGACGGCTTGATTGTCCTGGAGCCCATCTTGTGGATGTATGGAAAATGGGCTGCTGCAGGTGCTGTTATGACCCTTCTTCTGCTTCGCGAAAAACCTCTGACGGCGCCGGACAAAGAGTCCCGGGAAGAGCGCTTCTCCTTTAAAAAGGGGCTCTCCCATATTGTGCGCAGCCGGGACATGCAAAAGACCCTGCTTCTCTTCTTCATTGGGCTGGGTATGTTCAACGCCGTCAGTACCTGCATCGATCAGATCTGCCAGGAAAAGGGCCTTACCGTGGAGCAGACAGGGCTGGTGGGCGGCATGATGCTCATCGCCGGGATCGTGGGGGCACTCATTCTCCCCGTCTTCTCGGACAAGCTTCGCAAACGCAAATTCTTTATCGTTCTGGGAATGGTGGGCATGACTCCCGGGCTTATCGGCCTTACCTTTTTTACCGACTACACACTTCTTCTCATCTCCTCCTTTGTTTTTGGCTTCTTCCTCCTTGGCGCAGGAGCCCCCGTAGGCTTTCAGTACAGCGCCGAAATCACCTGGCCGGCACCAGAGTCCACCTCCCAGGGAATGATTCTTCTTACCGGTCAGATCTCCGGTATTCTTTTCATTGTCGCCATGAACATCATCGGCATGGCCCTCTCCATGGGGATCTTTGTGGGACTGGCCCTTGTGATCATCTTCTTGACCACCTCTCTCAGCGAGTCCGAACTGATCCTCGTGGATGGCGTCGCTGTTGAAGGCAGTGGCAAAGGATGAGGGGGGCGAGGTGACCCCCCTCGAAAACTGCTTGCGGATGCGCTTTGCCCTTCGTTCCTCAGGGCAGATCAAATCCGCCTATGAGTCGCTGGGGTGTATATGCTCTCAGTATGGCGATTCCATTTACCGGCGTGCTACGCCCGTGGTGCTTACCAATAGATATATTGATCTCATCTGTCTCTGTTGCTCTATATTATTCAGAATGCAACATAAAACCCCGCTGTGACATTGTTTCTCAGCGGGGTTTTGTGTTGTATGAATTATATACGGTAACGATGAACAATAAGGGTTCAGGGTATTTTCAACCTTCACCCCTCCTGTTAGTTACGGGCGTAGCCCGTCAGCGAATGTGACGTGCCCGAGGAACGAGGGCTCGGAGCATTCGCAACCAGCTTTCGAGGTGGCTCACCTCGCCGCCGGAGGCTCGCTTTTTGGACCTACTTATTTTTTGAATCCTGCTTTGCGTACTTGAGCTGGTAGACGGTGCGCATGAGCAGGGCTTCGAAGCGATTGATTTTTACGCCGCCCCCCAGGAAGGTGGATTCGATAAAGGCTTTGCAGCCCTTTTCAAGGACCTGGGCCACGGCGTGGGCATCCTCAAAGCTACCGGCGCCGCAGAGGCCCCCTGCGTCTTTGAGAAGGACGGCGTTTCGGCCCTTCATGGCGGAGATAACCGGGCCTGTGCCCCGGTAGGGCCAGGTGGTGGCGACTTTGGCGGAGACACCGACGATCTGGGCCATGTCGTCCAGAAGGGGGGGGACTTCAATCCCTGCACGTGAGGAGGTGAGGATGCTCAAGCTGTCTGCGTGGAGAAGGGCGCTCAGGTTTTTTCTTTTTTTGTAGAGAGCCACATGCAGGGGGAAGCGGCTGTCCGGTTTGGGGCCCTCCACGGGCGTGCAGGTGGTGAGGTCCACCACTGACAGAGCATCGGGAGTCAGTTCAGAGAGTTTTTTTCCTTCCGGGGTGATGACCAGGTGATGTCCGATGCGAGCACTGAGGCATCCTGTGGCGTCAGTGGCAATGCCTTCGGAAAGGAGTGCCTGGGCCCGGGAGCAGATTTCCTGGGAAATGGATGGGATGGTCATGGGGCGCTCCTTTCAGGCCAGGGCTTTAAGGTAATGGTCATGCATTTCGTTAAGGGAGAGATCGGATTTTCCATAGCGCTTGGCAAAGGAATCGGCGATGAAGGCTTCGCACGCCTCTTCAAGGGTCTTGGCCACAAGGAAGGCCTCTTCCATGGTCTCTCCGATGCAGACGGCGCCGTGGTTGGCCAGAAGGGCCGCCTTGCGATTCCCGTTAAGGGCTGACCCAGCGGCGAGCTTAAGCTTTTTTGTTCCGGGCAGAGCGTATGCAGCACATTGAACCGTTTCGCCGAGACATTGGGCATGGGCCTCTGAGAGCCCTGTCACCTCTTTGCGGGCTGCGGCGACGGTGGAGGCGTTGCGCTGGTGAGTGTGGACCACGGCCATTATTTCAGGGCGGTTTTTGTAGACCTCGGCATGCATCCCTTTTTCTGACGATGGTTTGATGGCTCCTTCGTGGGAGAGATCCTCGATATTCACCACCACAATCTCTTCGGGCTTAAGGGTCTCATAGGTCCTGCCGCTGGGTGTGATGACGAAGCGGCTTTCATCCAGGCGCACACTGATGTTACCCCAGGTGCGTGCCACAAGCCCCTCCTTCACCAGATTCAGGCCTGCCTGATACACGATATCACGGACTTCTTTGAGTTCCATGGAATGATCCTTTTGATGACAGGTAAGTTTCTATAGTAACTATTCAGCTATGCCTCCGGCGGGTCGCTTTTTGAAAAAAGCTCCGCAAAAACTTTTCGGTTGCCGCCTCCTTTTCTCTCAGCCCCGCAGGCGCTGAGAGAAAAGGAGGCGGCTTACCCATTAAACCTGAGACATCTGGTTTGCCAACACCAGCGAAGCCGGGGAATAGCCATTAAAACCTGTTTATCAAACTTTTCAAAAGTTTGGCCCCCGGCAGGGCCGCCGGAGGCATGTTTTTATGCTTTGACGCCGTCTACATTTTTGAAGACACGTTCAAACCTGGTCAGGGCGTCGTCGATGATTTCATCGGTGTCGGCGGCCGAGGTGTAGAGGCGGCTTCCGGCAAGGGTCACCAGGCCTTCGGCCATGTAAGCGGCGCCCATGTGGGTCATGACGTCTTTTCGTGCGTGGATCTCCTTGATCTTTGCCGGGATCTCCCAGGGCCTGAAGATGTTGATGTCAAAGAGCATGGTGCCCACCGTCTCCAGGTGGCAGATGGAGCCCTGATTGTAGGCCACAAAGGGGAGTTCGTATTTAGCGATGAGCTTCTGGAGTCCCTGGGTGAGTCGGTCTCCGGCTTTTCCGGCCACTTCGCAGGCATTGGTCTCTTCGATCATTTTTACGGTGTAGTACCCGGCAGCGGAGCTCAAGGGGTTGGCCGCCATAGTACCTCCCACGTGGGCTTTTTTTGATTTCTTACCGCCGAGTCCCCCGGCCAGGCTGGCCATGTATTCCGTCTTACCGCCGATGCCCCCTGCCGAGGGGTAGCCGCCGGCCACCACCTTGCCGAAGATGGTGAGATCCGGCGTGACGCCGAAGTAGCCCTGGGCACCGTCCACACCGATGCGGAAGGCTGTGACCACCTCATCAAAGACGAGGAGGGCGCCGTATTTTGTGCAGAGGTCTCGTACCTGGGCGTTGTAGTCGTAATCCAGGGGGCGGGTGCCGCTTTCAGGGCCCATGGGTTCCATGAAAACAGCGGCGGTTCCGCCCCGGAGTTTGTTCCATTTGAGCTGTTTTTCAAGGGCGGCGATGTCGTTGGGGAAGACCTCCTGGGTGTACTTGAAACAGGCAAGGGGAATGCCGTGGGACTCGAGGAAACGAAGCCCGGGAATGCGGTTACCGTAGGAGAGCTGATCGCTCCATCCGTGGTAGGCACCGCCGAGTTTGATGATGTTTTTTTTCTTTGTGGCCACGCGTGCCACACGAACCGCGGCCATGCAGGCCTCGGTACCGCTGCCAAGCATGCGGAACATCTCCACACCCCTGAACCGGTGGCAGATGAATTGGGCAAGCTTCATTTCATATTCGTGGAAGAGGCCCGTGGACGGACCGCAGGAGTTCAGGAGCTCAATCACCTTTTTACGAACCGGTTCGGGGTTGCTTCCAAGGACCGTGGGGCCCCCCGCCTGGAGAAAGTCTATATACTCGTTGCCGTCGACGTCATGAAGGTAAGCCCCTTCCGCCTTGGTAAAGGCCAGGGGGAAGGGGTAGTTGAACGCCAGGTTGTGTTGGACGGCTCCTGGAATCACCTTTTCGGCTTCACCCATCATTTTTTTAGAGGTGGTGCACTTTGCCTCGAAGTAGGAGAGATACTCGTCCATGGCATCTTTGCGAATGGTGCGGATGGGCTGGCTGATAAGCGCATTGAGCTGTTCGTAGACTTTTCGTGTGTCGTGATACTGGCTGATAGCGTATCCGGGTTTGTCCATGGTTCCTTCACCTTGTCTGGCCTGATGGGTTTGTCAATTTGTGACACTCAATGCCTCAGGGGCGGGGAGGCGTCCCCTGTTTCCATGCTTCGCACGTTATGGTGCAGCGCAGGGTTATAAGCGTCATGGAGAGCCGGTGAGCGATGTTACTTAAGCTCCGGATGATACATGGATTTACGCTGTACTGCTCACACTATAGAGACATGGCTTTTTTTGTGTCAATTAAAAACTGACTGGTCAGTGCAAAAAAGAGTTGAGGGTGATTCATGTCATTAGACTGGCCAGTCAGTTAGCGGTTGACAAATGATGATGGCTGAGGCTACCGTCGCTGGTGAACGATGATTGTTGTAAGAACGGTTGTTTTGTTGCTTTTCCTGTTAAGCAATCGAGGCAAAGGGAAAGGTCCCACAAGTAGAACCTGCATGGCAAGCATGGCTATGGGGTTGTCCCACATGGCACTGACGGATTGATCAGGCGCATTAAGCCTGAATACATCACGTATATCGTCGCAATCGTCACGAATAGTATCATTTGACATATGGATGGGGCTTTGGGGGTACGTTTATTTTCTGAATGCAGGCCTTTTTATTATCAGATGGAGGTGGGTATGCGAACAACGTCAATGGCTTTGGTGTTCACAGTTGTGCTGCTTTTCTGTCTACCCCTTGCATGGGGAGAGGAGGGGGGCATGGAAAGCGATGCAGAGGCTCGCATTGACTGGATCCAGAAGGCCATGGATGACGGGGCCGGGGCTTCAAAGCTCTGGCAATACGGATGGACAGGGCTTTATGGGGCGGACGTCATTTTCGAAACTGCCATTGCCATCGATAAAGACGGCGAGGACGAAGAGGACGAGCGGTTTGATTCCGGTGTGAGTGCCACTCTCTCTCTTTTGGGGGTTGTCGGCTTGGCTTTGGACCCCATGACCCTGCATCGTGACGCAAAAAATCTTTCCGCCATGCCCCAGACCTCGGAGGAAGAGACCGCAGAAAAGCTTGCCGCAGCCGAACTCTACCTCCGCAAGGGTGCAGAGCGGGAAATGAAGGAGCGCTCCCTTAAAACCCATCTTACATACGGTGCCGTGAACCTTGCCGGTGGACTTGTAGTGACGTTAGACGGTGGTCGCCATCAGGACGGTCTTGCCCTTTTTGCAGTGGCCACACTGGTTTCGGAACTTCAGATTTTTACCACCCCCAAACGTGCCACCGCCAGCTGGGAAGCCTATCAGAATGGCGATTTCGCTGAGATCACGCCATCCCGACCTTCCATTACGGACACCCTTCGCTTCGGTGTGGCCCCCGGGTACGTTCAGGTGACCTGTCTTTTTTGAGGTCTTGCCAAACGTCAAGCCTTCTATAGTCAACGTGAGCCTCCGGCGGCAAGGTGAGCCACCTTGAAAGCAGGTAGCGAATGCGTTTTGCCCCTCGTTCCTCGGGACAAATCACATTCGCCTTTGATTTTAGTGTGAACCTGAAGTCAGGGATTGAACCTGTTTATTAAACTTTTCAAAAGTTTGGCCCCCGGCAGTGCCACCGGAGGTAACATTAAGTGCTTTGCCGGCGGCGAGGTGTGCCACCTCGAAAGCGGGCTCGCGAATGTTCTTCACCCCTCTCCTCGGGGTGATCTCATTCGCTGACGGGCTGTGCCCGTGCATAACGACTTCAGGTGTATCATCTGCATCCCTATGTCTGGCTGCCGCTGTGGTAATTTACCATATGACCACACAACACCTTTCTTATGGCCGGGTATTCGGGGGAGCATGTGTGGAAACCCAGATTGTATGGCACAAGGTTCTGGGGATGAAGACACCCAACGCACAGTCGCCATAGGGTTTCATGGTGCCCTCATCTCGTCGCCGGAGTTATTCCGGTGAAAGTCAACCTCTGGATTGGAACCGAAGTACCCGGCACTCAATAGCTTGTGGTATACGGGGCAGGGCCTCAAATTTCGCGCGAATGCGGATGCGACAGAGGGTGAAGAGCGACTTCCTAATCGCATTCGCCATCAGGTTTATAGGTTCCTCCGCCTCGCCGCCGGAGGCTTGTTTCGTCTTCCCTTCTCTTTTTCTTTCACCCGGTGACCCCTTCTGTTAAAACCTTCGGGGTGATTGTTACGTTTGATCGGAGGGTGTGATGGGCTGGGAAGAGGAAGAGAGGGGATTATTTTTGCAAGGGGTGCGTGCGGCATTGCCGTTGCTGCTCGGGGTGATTCCTTTTGCCCTGATTTGCGGTATTGCCTCCATGGAGGCGGGGCTCCCTGCATGGCAGGCGGTGGGGATCTCTCTGGTGATTTTTGCAGGGGCATCTCAGCTTGCGGTGCTTCATCTCTTTGTGATCGGGGCTCCTGCCGTTGTGATGGTGCTGACGGCCCTTGTGATCAACCTTCGCTTTGTGATGTACAGTGCCTCCATCGCCCCGCATTTCCGGGACTTGCCGGGCAGGTGGCGTCCTCTGGTTTCTTACCTTCTCACCGATCAGGCCTACGCACTTTCACTCACAAGGTTCAGTGAAAAGGAGGGGTGCAGGAATCCCTTTGCCTATACCCTCGGGGCCGGGGTGACGATTTTTTTCGTCTGGCAGGCTTTTAATGCCTTGGGACTTCTTCTGGGCGCTGGCGTCCCGGACAGCTGGGGGCTCGATTTTGGGGTGCCCCTGACCTTTATGGCCCTTCTGGTCCCCGCGGTTCAGAATCGCCCGGCCCTTGTGGCGGCCCTGGTCTCAGGCGTCACAGCGGTGGTGGCTTCCGGCCTTCCGTATGGCCTCAATATCATCTGTGCTGCCCTTTTGGGGATCGGCGCCGGCTTGCTCCTGGACACCAAGGGAGAGGAGGGAACATCATGAGCCACGGGGTCTTCTTTTTTGTGGTCATCCTTTGCGGGGCCGTTACCTTTTCCGAGCGGGGCTCCTTTCTTCTTTTCCAGGGCGGAAAAGAACCCCACCCTCGCCTTGCCAAAGCCCTTCGCCTGGTTCCTGCGGCGGTGCTTCCCGCCCTCATCACCCCGGCTCTCTTTATGCCCAACGGGTCTTTGGATATCTCCCTTTCCAACCCACGCCTCCTGGCCGGCGTGGTGGCCCTTGCCGTTGCCCTGTGGAAACGAAGTGTCTTTCTGACCCTCGTCTCAGGTCTGACAGCTCTCTGGGTCATCCAGTGGTTGACTGCGTAAAAAATAAGCCTCCGGGGTATAGGGCTGAGCCCCTGGACCCCAGGTTCGCGAATGCTCCCACCCCTCGTCCTCGGGTTGATCACATTCGCTGACGGGCTATGCCCGTGAACAAAGGCTAACGCGTGGATGTCTTTTAAGGGGTATGGGACGCTAATTGTTTTTTAGCTGCTTTTCAGTCGTTTTTTTTGGGGGGGGAGTTGCTTGAAGTCCGATAGAAAGACGTTGACACATCTCTTCTCTCGGATAACCAGCCCTTAGCCCTTGTACGGGTTCCATGCCATCTGGCCCAACCTGCCCCACTGGATTCGTGATTTTGATGTGGAAACCATGGCGAAGAGGGTCGAGAGAGGTCACTGAGATTTACGTGCTAATCACATGGCTGGGGGATGCATGACCTGTAAAATCATATTTGTGGCATGTTTCCATTGCCAGGTTGGTGATCTGAATTGACAGCAGGAGAGGTCTTGTGTGATACCCCTCTAATCGCTAATACTATAAAAAGTCACGCTTGAGTCATGACCTTGGCTGCATTCTCTGACGTGATAAGAGAATAATTAGATGTCCCGTAAATGGGGCCATGGAACCAAGACCCCCAAATACCGGACAGTTGATATGCTACGTTACGTTTCCATCAGAACCCGCCTGATTCTCTGCTTGAGCCTTATTCTGATTGCGGCCTTTCTGGTCATCACCATTACCCACTACAACAGCTCAAGGAAACTTCTCAGGGACAATCTGGTATACAACACCCTGCCGCTGACCAGTGACAACATCTACTCCGAGATCCAGAAAGATCTCATGAGTCCGGTTTTTGTCTCCTCGCTTATGGCCAATGACACGTTTCTCAAGGATTGGATCCTTGAGGGGGAGGATGATGTTGAGAAAATCACAAAATACCTTTCTGAAATCAAGGAGAAGTACGGTTTTTTCTCTACATTCATGGTTTCCCAGAAAACGGGGCGCTACTATCACTATGACGGGGTATTAAAGACGCTCTCCCCTGAAGATGAACACGATGTCTGGTACTACCGGTTTATTGAGCTCGGCCAGGAGTACGATCTGGATGTCGACTCCAATCAGGCGGCTGACAACAGCCTCACCATCTTCATAAACCACAGGTTGGAGGACTACGAGGGCAACCTGATCGGGGTGACCGGAGCAGGGCTCAATGTCAACCACATCAATAAGTTGATCCAGACCTATCAGAAGAAGTACACCCGCAACATCTACTTTGTTTGTACTGATGGAACCATTCAGCTTCACACGGACACTACCCGAATTGAGAGGGACAATATTCGTAACAGTCCCAAGATGGCAAAGGTAGCTCCGTTTTTGTTGGATCGCGGGAATGCAAACTCCTCCCACGAGGTGACATATCGTGGCAAAACGCTGCTGGTGACCTCCCGGTACATTCCTGAATTTAACTGGTACCTCATTGTGGAGATGGATGAAACAGTGATGCTTCAACGACTGCAAAAGAGCAGCGCGATTAATTTCTTCGTTGGCCTTTTTGTGACGTTCCTGGTCATTGGCGTGAATATCCTTACCGTGAACTATTTCCAGGATCGCTTAGAGCGAATGGCCACCACAGACAAGCTCACAGGTGCAAAAAACCGCCGGGCCTTTGAGCATGATTTTCGCAGAATCGCCTACACCGCTTCACGAGACGGAAGACCCTTTTCTTTGGTGATTCTTGATATCGATCATTTTAAAAGCATCAACGACACCGCCGGGCACCTTTTCGGGGATACGGTAATCAAAAACGTGGCAGAGATATCAGGCAAGAGCATCAGGCGTCATGATGTCCTTGCCCGTTGGGGGGGCGACGAGTTCATTGTTCTGTTCAGGGGGGACCTTGAAAAAGGCCGTGCTTTTTGCGAGAGGCTACGAAGGACCATTGAGGATACAGACTTTTATTTTGGCTCATCCGTCTCACCGGAGAAGCATTTGCCGGTGACCATTACCTGCGGGGCTGCCCAGTATTCCTCTGGCAACTCCCTTGAAGATCTCATCTCTAAAGCGGATCGAGCTCTATACAGAGCAAAGTCTGGGGGGCGTAACTGCACGATGTGTGATGAGGGGGATGACGGGGCGGTTGTGACGTGAGGTTTTAAGGGCATTGTGATATAGCACAGACAAGCATTTTTCTTATCAACCCTTTTTCGTGAGGACTCCGGAAAAGTCTCAACACTGGTACACGCTCTTTCGTGTTTGATGTTTGTCTGCGGTGCCCAGAGCGTAACCAACCTGTGTTTATCCGGCTTTTTCAGGTTCCTCCCTTTGTGATACTGTGGAAATACTCTCGTTGATCTCCCTTGCCGTGGCCCTTGCCATGGACGCTTTTGCCGTGGCTGTGGCCGTGGGCATCAGCCTGAAAAAAGTAAACGCCCGCCAGATGTTTCGTCTCTCCTGGCATTTCGGTCTGTTCCAGGCCATGATGCCAGTGATTGGCTGGTTTTTGGGGGTGAAGGTCCGTGCCTTTGTGTCGGCCTTTGACCATTGGATTGCCTTTGGGCTCCTCGCCTTTGTGGGGGGGAAGATGCTCTGGGAGGCCTTTCAAAGCGATGACGAGGATGCCGATGCGGCCCATGATCCCACCCGTCGCATGAGTCTTGTTGTTCTTTCCGTGGCCACCAGTATCGACGCCTTGGCCGTTGGCTTTTCCATGTCCGTCCTTGATGTCTCCATCGCCTTTCCAGCCATTATCATCGGTATCACTGCCTGCCTCTTTACCCTCATCGGCATGCAGATCGGCACCCGGTTCGCCTCCTCTGCACGCCTCAGCCGCTGGGCAGAAGTCCTGGGCGGTGTGGTCCTTTTGACCATCGGCGTTCATATTCTCCAGGGTCATGGGGTGTTTGGTCTGTAAAGAACCAGGCATGTCTTCCATGGAAAAGCCGGGTTTAAAAACGTGCCTCCGGCGGCGAGGTGAGCCACCTCGAAAGCTGATAGCGGTTGCACTTGTTGCCTCGTACCTCGGCCCCAATTGCAACCGCCTTTGGCGTGGGCTGCGGTCGCCATCAACGCTGATGATGACACGGACATTGCTATAAGCTTCGTTAAAGCGTAGACAAAATATCTTGGAAAGTGAATGCGCTACAGGTGCCTGTCTGGCTGTGAAAAAGCACATAAACTGAACATAATTGATATAGGGCCGGGATAAAGCAAGAAGTAGCTATAATGGCTGAGTTTTAGATCATATGGTAGCGATAGAAAGGGACGAAGTTTTATTGCGAACCTATCTTAGATGAAATGGGGGGGGGAGAGCGGTTGTGCTGATAGGGTGAGCCCGTTTTTTCTCCTAAATATGAAATCTCAACTATCAATTATTGAAGAAGATGGGCATCGGACTGAGAGTTGATTTTCGATTTGAGTTTATCTATCTTCTCTTGCTCCTCAAGACGCTTTCTTTCAAAATACATTGACAGAAATCCTTTCTTATCATTTCCCTTTTCCGCAGTAGAAAGAAACCACATCAAATTCAAAGCCGGTACAGCAAGCATGACAACAACCAAAAAAACGTCGTCAGCACTCCAGCGCTGTGGATGATCTGATCACATCAAAATGACGACACAAAATTAAATGGCGTTTGCGATCATCGCAAGAATAGTCATCCTTCCCTCCCGTTTAAAAACGTTACGGCTTATACAGATTGTTTGAAGAACTACTTCATGTCGGATACGTCGTTAAGTTTATGCCTTGGCACTGCTGTCTAAACCCGCGGGCGCAGCCCGTCAGCGAATGTGACTACCTCGAGGAACGAGAGGTCGGAGCATTCGCGATCCCTGGTTAGTCTTTTCGGATTCTCAGGTAGGAGGCAAAGCGGGGTTTGCCGGTTGGGGTGAAACCGTGGTGTTTGAAGGTAACGACGCTGCCGATTACCGGTGGTTCCTTGCGGGTTTTATCGGAGAACCCCGTGCCGAGGTTGAACTCCACCCCGTTATCCAGCTGGAGCCGCAGGCTTCCCATCATCCCCTTGTATTTTCCTTTCCCTTCATTGATATCAACGACAATGCCTTCCATATCTGTGGCGTGTTTGACTTTCAGGACGTGGGGTGATCTTCCGGTGTGAAAGGGAAGCTTCGGGTCTTTGATGATGAGCCCTTCTCCACCGCGTTTTTCGACGTCGGCCATGAACCGGTCGAGGTGGGCTCGGTCTTCACAGGTGATCTGGGGGATGATGCGGGCAGGGGAGCCCGGGTGGGTTGAAAACCATGTTTTTGCTTTATCAAGGCGGGTGGGGAAGTCCCCGGAGGCGTTGGGTACTTCAAAGATGTTGTAGGTGATCTGTTTCCAGTCACCAGAAGGGGTATGGTCCATGACGGTGCCCTGGACAAATTCGAAGTCGTTTCGTTTGCTCCAGAGTTCGCCGTCAAGTTCAAAGGGCGGGAAACTCCGGGTGAACCATGCCGGGGCGTGAATGGGGTTTCCTTTCCGGGTGACGAGGGTTGTGCCTGTCCAGTACCCCCTGATGCCATCGAGCTTTTCGCTCATAAACCATCCGGTGACCTGTTCCTCCCCAGTATATGATTTTGCCTTTTGGAGGGCAAGGGGTGAGGACGATGCCAACATGGGGAGAAAAAGGATGGCAAGGAACAGAGCGATATGGCCCCAGGTTGTTTTATGCATCGGTTACTCTCCGACAGCAGCAGGGGCTGACTTGTTTGTTGGGGGTTGGAGAAAGTCGATCTCTTCAAGGCGTGTCGTCGGGTCGACTTTTTTGTAGTAGAAATTACCATATCTGGGCATGCACACCATCAAAAGCCCCTCATCGGTTTTTTCTGCCATGAGGCAAGACTGGTCCTGGGTCTGTGGGTGCAAGACGACCGTGTCCTCGCTCACGTTGAAATCCAAGAGGAGTCTTGCCCATCCTTTCTGGGGGGAGTACCGCCGCAATTCGCCATCAGGGCGAAAGACAAGGAGATGTTTTCCCGTTGGGGGCTTTGGTTGTGTTGACTCGGTGCAGGTGGTCGTATCGGAGGAGACGGCCACATGAAGCCACCGTCCGTGCAGCCAAGCCTGATCGTGTGGCATGTCAATATTAACGGTATCCGTGGCCATTGTAAGGAGCAGTGCGAAAAGGAATTGAGGCATACAAGACTCCAATCAGTGATTGGTAAGGGTGTATGGCAATCGTAACTGCTGTTTTGTATTCAGATCAAGTGCCGAGAAGAGGAATGTGATTCAGTAATACGTGATATTTCATGAATGATCAAGGGGTAAGGGTCGAAAAGTATTGGTATACGGCTTGGTGGGGATGTTGGTTGATTCGATGAAAGTAGAAATGAATTACTGATATATGGCTGCCTGGTGTGGGAAAAAGGGAGCACAAGCCACCTGCAGTTCAGCCGGGACCAAGCGTTTGCCTGATCTGAATAAGCAGGTTAGACAAACAGTCTCCGAACGTCGCTTTCAAGGCGGTGCTTCTTGGTGTCGGAGGCTTTGTTGTGTTAAATGGAACAGTTACCCAGATGCACTGTCTTTGTGTTTTACCAGGCAGGGTTTGGGAACGAGGGCCGGAAGCATTCACAGCCTGGTTTGCAAGTGCCATCACCAGTCAGTTGTATGTATTCAGCTCAAAGTCGATTTCGTCGGATTTACAACACCGTATCCACACACGTCGAAGCTTGTGGAAGGCACATGAATAATCTCCAGCAATTGAGGTGGGCGTAGCCCGCTGCTAACGCCCTTGCGACTTGGCCCGAGGTACGAGGGACAGATCGCAAGAGCAAACTTGGGGGCCAGGGGAGCATCCCCTGGCCACCGGAGGCATTTTAGGGCATGAGCAGCACCAGGCGCATGGCATCAAGGCGGATGCGGCAATTTTCAAGGGCACCTGCCATGGCCCTCTTTTCAGTCTTCAGGGCGTTTATCTCTTCCTCTGTGACATTGGGGTTTGTCAGCTTCAGGGTGGTGAGCCGGTCGATTTCATGGTCCATGAAGGCGGTCATGGCAGCCGTGGCTTTTTTTATGACGGCTTTGCTCTGCTTTTCCATATTGGCTGTTCCCTGTTTCATAAGACCGGGGAGGAGTTCCCGGGATATGGCAGGGTGTTCGGATAGCCAGGAGACCGGCAGGTCTTCGAGGTTGCCGAACAAGTCCTTCGGCTGCCACGCCTTTGTGAGTTCGTTGCCGGTGTGGTCGAGGACGAGGCGAAAGGGTGCCGTGGGGAGAAACCGGTCCACGCGCAGGTGTGCCGGTGCCACGCACTCCGGGACACCGATAAGTTCCAGCAGGAGCCCCTGTTCCCCAGCGTCGTGGAAGGTGGCCAGGGAGGCGTTGCCAGATTCGGAGCCGAGGAAGGATTCCATGGCGCCCACCACCATGGGGTGATCGGCCGTGAGGAATTCGATCTCTTCGCGCTGGAGTGCTGTATTCCGGTCGAAGGTAACGGATAGGGGGTTTCGTCGGAACGGCGGCAGGGGCAGGGTCGGGTCGTCATCCTCCTTGAATTCCAGGAGAAAGTTATTCTTTCCTGCCTCGTCCATCTCGATGCCGTGGTGCTTGAAGAGACGGAGGATAAACCGGAAAAGATCTGTGGATTCATCGTTTTCTCTCACCGTATTCAGCAGTTCAGCGATGCGATCGGGGCGATTGGCGGTGAGCTCCAGGAGGCGGTCACGCCCTTTTTGCAGCTCTTCTGAAAGCCGTTTTGTGAACTCTTTGGTTTCGGACAGGAGGGTGTTCAATTGGCCTTCAGGAAACGGGCGGTTGTTCATGGCCGTCTTCATGAGGCTTTCAAGGGTCTCTTTAAAGGTACTGCCGATGGTATGAAGGCCCGGGATACAGCGAGTGAATATACCCATGGCTTCGTACCATTGCGCAGGGATTTCGCTGGCGCTCTTGGCAAGGAAAGGCACATGGATCTGGATATCGTGTTTCTGACCGATGCGGTCAAGCCGTCCGATGCGCTGCTCCACTTTTTCCGGATTTAAGGGGAGATCAAAGAGGACCAGGTGTCGTGCGAACTGGAAGTTTCGTCCCTCGCTGCCGATCTCCGAGCAGATGAGAAGGCGTGCCCCGTCTGTTTCAGAGAACCAGGCGGCGTTTCTGTCTCGCTGAATAAGGGTCATCTCTTCGTGGAAGAGGGCGATCTTCATGGAGAGCTCTTGAAGCAGTGCCGCTTCTACGGCCTGGACCTTTTCCCGGGAACTGCAGATCAGGAGAACCTTTTCGTCGCGGTGCTCTTTCAGGTGGTTGGCCAGCCAGGTAATTCTGGGGTCGTCTGAAAGCTCCGGCATGGGGTGTCCGGGCGTTGCATCATGGTGCAGCTCAGCGTGGTGCCGGTCAATGGCCTCGTCTGATGCGTCAAGCCTGTGAAGATTGGGCACCCTGTCCGGAAAACCCTGGATGACCTTTCGGGTGTTGCGGAAAATGACGCGGCCTGGGCCGTGGCGATCCAGAAGGTCGTCCACAATGGCGGTGGGGGTTGTTTCAAGGGCTTCCCGGGAGACTGGTGCACCGAGGATGTTGGTAAGTTCCGTTTGCTCCTGCGTGGTCAATGATGTCTTATCCATTAGTTTTCCGGCAAGGGCGGCGGTGTTCTGATGGCTGTCGGCTTCTTTCTCGTATTGCTCAAAGCTGGGGTAGCGGGCCGGGTCCAGCAGGCGCAGTTGGGCAAAGTGGCTCTTGCGGCCCATCTGCTCCGGCGTGGCGGTGAGAAGCAGCAGTCCGCGACTGAGACGGCTTAAGGCCTCCACGCATCGGAAATTGTGGCTCCCCGGTTCCATGTGGTGGGCTTCGTCCACCACCACCATCTCGAATCCGGAGTCCAGGGCCTGAAACATGCGGTCTTCTGATTCCAGAATGGCCATGGGAGCCAGAAACAGCTGGTCTTCGGCAAATGGGTTGCACTCCGGGTCGACCTGTTCCATTTCCTGAAAGTGGGTTTCGTTTGCGATGCGGAAGTGGAGGTTGAATCGCCTCAGGAGCTCCACAAACCATTGGTGGACAAGGGCATCGGGCACAAGAATAAGAACCCGGGACACCTGCTCGGTGAGGAGAAGTCGATGGAGGATGAGGCAGGCCTCGATGGTTTTTCCCAGGCCCACTTCATCGGCAAGGAGCACGCGGGGAAGGTGGCGTCCCGCCACTTCGTGGGCGATATGGAACTGGTGGCCGATGAGGTCCACACGGCCTCCGAGAAAACCGCGCACCGGTGAGGCTTTGGCGGAGAGGTGGTGGGAAAGGGCCTCCATGCGCAGGTCAAAAAGATCCGAGGAATCGGAGAATCCTCCGGCAAGGCGATCCAGGGGGGTGGAAAAGCTCAAGGTGTCGGCAAGCTCGGATTCGTAGAGCTGGTAACCGTCCCCACAGTAGACGAGGATTCCTTCGATCTCTTCCACCGTGTCCACGGCAAAGGACTCTTTCTGGCGGCTTGTGACGGCGTCTCCGGGTTTAAAGGTGACCCGTCTTAACGGTGCGGATGCCGCCGCATACTGCCTTGTGCAGTCGCTCTCCTGAAACCGGACGGTGACCCGTCTTCCTTCCACGGCCCATACGGTTCCCAGCCCCAGCTCCGGCTCGGTTTCGCTGATCCAGCGCTGGCCCACAACAAATGGATTCATCAATATATTTTCCTATCGCGCTTTTCAGCGCCGATTGTATTACAAATGCAACGTAACCCGGGTATTTCACGAGTTGACAAAACGCCAGATGAATTACACGATTTTTTATAAAAAATCCAGTTGATTCTGAATGGTATGTCCATGTCTCCGGCGGGCAGGGGATGCAGGTTCGCAAATGCTCCGTACCTTCGTTCCTCAGGTACGTCACATGCGCTGACGGGCAGTGCCCGGATAACACTGTTTCTTTCGTGAAGCCTTATGAACACTTTGTCCCTCGCACCTCGATCCAAATCGCAAGAGCGTTCGCCGTGGGCAATGGGAACGACATTATATCCGCATGATCCTCCCCGCGTGTTTGATAACCTGTTTTTGCTGGAGCGATAGCATGCGCCTGGTGTTCGAGACTTAATGAGTAGCAAATCGCCGGGATTGAGGTGTGCAATCCCAAATTGTGTGGAGCTTCACCCAGCCATTGGGTTAACACGTCGTTTGCCTTCGACCGAAACCATTCAAAACCCGGTCTTGGGGTGGGAGAACTCTTTGTTGAATTTTATCGTGAATTTATGCATCATGAAGGATGGAGTTAACGATTTTCTGGCCTGAGCTGGACCCTTTAGGGGGCCTGTGGGGAACATCAAGAGGGCGAATGCGGCCCGTGCAAGACAATGAGGTGAGAATATGAACAACGTAACCATTGGCATTCTCAGGGAATCGGTTTTTGCTAAGAGGGTGCTTCGTAACATACAAGGGGCGTGGAGCGCGTCATGGGGTGGTCGAACCATCATGGCTGTTGCCCTCTCTTGCCTTCTTTCCGGTGTGGGTGGGAATGCCTTTGCACAGGATCCTGACCCCGCTGCAGCGCCTGGTGAGCAGATCCCCTCCAATGCCGAGATCACAAGACCGAGCGGGTCAACCGATGCGCTGATGGATGCCTACAACAAAAAGATTCAGGCTGTGATGGATCAGGCGGACCCCTTCTCCTCACAGGACCCAGCCGAAGCCTTTTCAGCTGCTGAAGCATTGAAAGACAATCAGGAGTACAGCAAGGCACTGGAGCTTTATCTTAAGCTTGCCGAAGAGACCAGTGACCCTGCAGCCTTTTCCGGCGCGGCGGAGTCCGCTGAAGGGGCCGGGCTTAACGAGCAGGCTATCGAACTGGCCAATGAAGCGCTTGCGCGTCATCAGGAACAGTATGAGGCGCTGCTGGTTAAGGCCAAGGCTTATAAAAACCTGGACCAGATCCCGGAAGCCCGCACCATGATCGAAAAAGCCATGGAGACCATGGCTGAAGACGGCACCGGCGTTGACGCGGCTGTTATGGATCTCTACAGGGAGATCATGCAGAAAACGTCCGGTAATCCTGAAGTGGAAACGCCGTAGCAGCGTTTGATGGCTTTCCATGGTCAAACTTCGGAAAAACATGCCTCCGGCGGCGAAGTTACTTGGGGAAAAAAACCTCGAAAGCGGATTGCGGTTGCACTTGTTGCCTCGTTCCTCGGCTCCAATTGCAATCGCGTTTGCCGCGTATTGTGCTTCTCCAACCCTGGACATTGTGCATACTTCATGTTGCTCCGGATACGATGTCTTCACTCGAATGGAGTCGACTTTTTTTATAGAACCTAACTGAAACCTGAGCTGAGTTTTCCAAGCGTCCCCTCTTTTGTACAGCAAGATCTTCCGGTACACGACGTATCACAAAACCAACCTTGATTTTTGATGGAACCATCATAGCCATTTACAGGTGCATGAGTTTGCATTAAGTAAACAATGATTCTCTCAAGTGAACTGCAGGCTGTCAGGGTCTTTCAGAGCGTGCAGCAGGGCCCCCGTCGAATTGTTTCCAGACGATAAAATGATCATCAATCCGAGTTTTTTTATCTTATCAATGCAGAGGTGAGCCATGACAAGCCTTTTGCCCGTATGGGACCGGAAGGGGTTTACGCTGATTGAGTTGATGGCCGTAATGGCCATTATCGGTGTGCTGGCAGCCATCGCTATACCGAATTTCATGGGATACCGGGTAAAAGCCATGGAGTCCGAGGGCTATGCCCTGGCAGGCGATGTGCGAAAAGAGGTTCAGGGGTATTACGATGTCACCGGTACACTCCCCGAGGACAATGCCCGGTGCGGTCTTCCCGAACCCATCGGAATCCAGGGGAAATACGTGGGCAGCATCACCGTAAAGGACGGCAGGATTCTCGTGGCGTTCAAAGAAGGCGAGGAACGACTCAAAGGCGTTCAGCTTCAGTTGAGCCCCGCCGTTGGCCCTTCAGGCATTATCCGTTGGGAAAACGAACGGATTGAAGAACAGTAAGGGCCCAGGCAAAAAATAAGAGCACAAGCTAACTATCAGCTATGCCTTCTATGGCTAAAGTGGCCAAAAAAAATGCCTCCGGCGGCAAGGTGTGCCACCTTGAAAGCAGGTTGCAAATGCGCTTTGTCCTTCGTTCCTCAGGCCAAATCACATTTGCTTTAGGCTTTAGGTTGACCCAAGATTTTTTTTTAAAAGACCTGTTTGGCAAGCTTTTTTAAAAGGTTGGCCCCCGGCAGGGCCGCCGGAGGCATCATTTTTTATCAGGAGATGGCCATGGTCAGGTGTCCTTCAGAAACATTTTTTGAACGAATGGGTGTCGTTGTGGTGCTTATGGTCTGCTACGCGTTGATCGCCCATTTCGGCCTTGTATCCCTGAAAAGATCGACGCTCACCGGTGTTCTCGGTCTCAAGGGGTTTTTGATTCCCATGGAGACGCATTACGCCCTTAACGGACGATGGCCGCAGCCTTCGGAGCTTCCGGACGGTCTCTTTGATCGCTATTTCGAGAATAGGGACCGGGATTCAACCATACTGGCCGTTGACGTTGGTCTCGGCGCCGTCCACGTAGAGTTGGGATGGCTGTTTTCGGGGAGTACCCTGAGCATGCGATTCGGGGCCTTTGCGGAGAATCCTACAGGACCTGTGATCTGGATGCCCGGCAGTGAAGTGCCCGATGATGGCTGGGTACTCTTTGGAGAAGATCGAACCACCCTTGCGCGGCATTGGGTGATGAACTGGGCTCGTTAAAGGGAGACAAACAATATGGCATTTATGTCGAAATCGGAAGGGCGTCATCTGTCGGCAATGTCCCACTTTCTTCGCCAGATGGCTTTGTTGACGGCATCCGGGGTGCCTGTGGCGAGAGCCTTGGAGGTACTGGATACGGACAACGATTACCCTGTGGTGGAGAAGGTGGCAAAGGCCGTGCGATCTTCGGATGCCGGAGCGGCGGAACCGGTATTCGGGCGGGTGCACTATGCGGAGTTCCTGCGGAAAATCATCCATGGGTGGCCCGAGGATGCCCAAAGGCGTGAAGAGATCGCGGCCATGGTGGGCACCATCGCCGAGGAGTACAGGAAGATGGATGCCTTCAGAAGGCAGGTGGCCGCAGCCTTGAGATACCCCAGCATCGTTCTTGTCGTGGCCCTTTTTGTCTACACCATTATCTCCATGTTTGTGGTTCCCGTGCTGCAGGAGGTCTCCGTTGCCATGAAAGTCCCTCAGCCCATGGTGACCTCCTTTTTTATTGGCAACTCAGGCGTGGCAAACATACTGGTGGCCATGGCATGCCTTGCCATGGTGTCGGTATGGCTGATGTTCCGGTTTTTCAGGCGTCCCCTGGAATGGTTGATAGCCTCTACCCCGTTTGTTCGTGGAAGCGCGCGCATGATCCATGCCGTTCGTTTTTGCCGATATTATTCCGTGATGCTCAGTCTGAATACGCCCGCTGACAAAGCCTATTCCGATGCGGCGGAGATGCTGGGCCACGGATATTTCACCCCTCGGCTTCAGGCCTTGGCGACGGGGATGACCGGCACGGCATCAATTGTGGACGCGCTCAAGGACTCCACCATGTTCAGTCCCATGGCCATCCGGATGCTGAAAGCCGGGGAAGGTGAGGGGCATATTGTAAAGACCCTCCAAAACGTGGCGTCGTATTATGAAGAGCGTTTTGAAACAGATGTTGCCAGGGGTGTCAAGGGGCTTGAGGTTCTGGTTTCCCTTGTGGTGATTCTGTTGGTGGCGGCCCTTGTGATCGGGTTTTATTTCTCGGTATTTCAACTGGCGAGTGTCGTCGGTTGAGTGACGAAAGCAGGCTAAGTTGAACGAAAAACATGCCTCCGGCGGCAAGGGTGGCGAAGCCACATTAGGCAAAAACACCTTGAAAGCAGGTTGCGGGTGCGTTTTGCCCCTCGTTCCTCGGGTCAAATCACACCCGCCTTTCAACCGAAATTTGTTCTGGAGCTTTTTTGTAGCGATTCAGCACCCAAAAAGATGCCCCCTGTTCCTCGGGTGAAATCACATCCGCCCTTCAACCGAAATTCGTTCTGGAACATTTATTTAAGATCTGTTTGTTAAACTTTTTAAAAGTTTATCCCCCGGCAGGGCCGCCGGAGGCATAAGCTGAAATTCCTCATCAAAAGGAGAGGAAATGACGACGTCAGTACGAAAGGCACAGAGGCAAGAGGGCGGGTTCACGCTGATTGAGTTGATGGTGGTGATCAGTATCATCACGGTTATGGCCACCATGGCTCTCCCGTCGTTTCAGGACAGGGTAATCAGGGCCCAGGTGGAGGAGGCCTTTGCCCTGGGCAAAGTCGCCATGGCATCCGTTGAAGAACACTACAAGGTCCGAGGCACATTTCCCGGAGATAATTCACGGGCGGGATTGCCTGCCGCTGAGAAGATGATCGGGAATTATGTGACCCGGGTCTCCGTGGAGGACGGGGTGGTGACGGTAATCCTCGGCAACCGTATCAATGCCAACGCCGAGGGGAAGAGTGTGGTCATCAGGCCGGCCATCGTCGAGGGCGAACCCAAAGTCCCCATTGCATGGGTTTACGGCCATGCCACGGTGCCCAAGGGGATGACGGTGATGGGCGTTAACAGCGGAACGCTTCCTCCGAGGCATTTGCCGGTTTATGCCAGATATTAACATTCATCAAGACGAATCCGCTTGCCTTACCACGGTAAAGCCAATTGTTGGTGGCGGTGTTCCGGTATGGGCGGATTGTTCAGCCCTTGATGTAGACGGATATTTGTTTGGGGTTTTCCGGCTCGCAGACATGTGGCGATAACAGATGGTTTATGGATAAAGGAGAGTGCGCGTGGAGATGAAGAAAAAGGGGATTGGCCGTTATATCGGGATTGGGCTTTTAGGGGTGTTGGTGGTGACTCTGTTGCTGAATTTCATTACCTCCATTCCGGCCGGTCATGTCGGTGTGGGCAGTATTTTCGGCAAAGTACAGCCGAATACCTACTCAGAGGGGATCCATGTGATCAACCCGTTTACAAAAATTACCCTTTTTGATGCGCGTCAGAAGACTCATAAGGAGTCCATGGGCGTTCCCAGCCAGGATCAGCTGATCACCAACTTCGAACTCTCCATTCAGTATCGTCTGATCAAGGAGAAGGCACCGAGTATGCTCAAAGAGACCGGCACCCCCAGGGAGGTGTTGGACGTGCACATGATTCCCCTTTTGCGCAGCCGGATTCGAGAGGTGGGCAAAAGCGTGCAGACCGCCGAAGCTTTTTACGATCAGGTCGTTCAACAGCGTATTCAAGAGGAACTCCTCACCTCCCTCGTGGCACTTGCTGAAAAAGGGATCAAGGTCGAAAAGCTTCTTATCCGGGATGTGATCCTCCCCAAGATTATCACCAACGCCGTGATCAGGAAGAAAGAAGCCGCCCAGGCCGCTGAAAAGGCCAAGGAAGAGCTGAAGAAATTCAAGGTGGACCAGGAGCGCAAAGAGGCCCAGGCCGAAGCAGAGAAACGGGCCGAGCTCATCGAAGCCATGAAGAAGAAAGAGGTGCTTCTTATCACCGCCAACGGCAAGCTGGAAGCGGCCCGCATCGAAGCCAAGGCGCTGCTCGTGAAGGCAGAAGCCGAGGCCGAGGCCAAACGAAAGCTTGTTGGCGCCCTGACCCTCGATGCCTACGTGAAACTGGAGAGCATGAAAGCACTGAGGGCCCTCCAGAACGGGAACCACCTGATTATCATGGACCCCAATGCGACGACACCGCTTCCCTTTCTTAATCTTACCGATCAGACTAAAAGGTCGAAGAAGAAGTAGAGCAAGTTAAAAGCAGGCTAAGGGCGAATGGCGAATGGTAAATGGTGAAGGAGTCGCTGCGCTCTGTCGATTAAAGAATTCATTCCCGTCAAGGGCATCCTTGACGGGAATTCTTTTTTCTAATAGCTGATAGCGGATTCGGAGAATGAAACAGACGGGCTCAGCCGCGGTGCGGACTTTGGTCTAAATCAGGGGGGGGCTTCCTATAGGCTCTTATCAAGGGGGATCTCAACGTATGTCACGATCCGCCTTGGACTATGCCGTGTCAAGAGTTGGCTGCACTGCAAACGTTTGTATCGATTCTCGTAGGGTTGCGGCATTGTGCCCTCCAGCCCTTCGAAATGTGTGGTAACAGTTGAAATATCCTTCAGTGCTGGAGGCGGGCGCAGCACGCGGCGAACGCCTTTGGGCGTTGTCCTGAGGAACGAAGGACAAAGCCCAAAGGCAATAAGCTTTCGAGGTGGCTCACCTCGCCGCCGGAGGCATGCTTTTTGGTTTTTCCTCTGGGCCCCTGTGGCTTTTTGGTTGGCCAGTTTTGAAACAGTAATGCAATAAAAAGGAGACCCATGCCGGACGAGATACGGGTTGTAAAACCGGGGAAGAATAAGGGCGAAGTGATGACCGAGGCCGGCAAAGTGCTTGCGGTGCCGGAGAACTGGGCGCTTCTGATGCCGGGGGATGCCGCGTTGACGCGGCGGGTGAAAAAGGCCGGACCCTATTGGCAGATGCAGGAGAAAAAGGGGCGAAAGCTTTTTTCCAGGGGGATCTGGGCGTCTGCTTCGATCATTCGGTCCATTCGGGCAGACCTTGAAACAGAACGGGAAAACCCGGCCTACAAGAAAAAGCTGGCCGCGGGTCGGGCTCGCCGTGAAAAAGAGCAGGTGGCCTATGTGGAGGATTTCAGCGGGGCCGTTCTTTCCTTTCTCAGGTTCCATTCTCGTCACGGTGAGCTTGCCGAGTCCATGGCAAAGGCTGTCACCGAGCACGCATCCCCTGTGGGAAGCGGCACCGTGGCCCGGACCAAGCGCATTCCCCTGCCTGAACGGGCAGAAGCCGCCGTTATCGCCTGGATGCGTCACCACACCACCAATTACGACAATTTGAGAATTCTCCGAATCAAGGGCGAGCGCAGGCGGGTTCGGCGCAAGCTGGCCCAGGAATCTGTGGCTCTGCTTAAGCGTTACCGCAGTGGCGAAGAGATGGCCGATTGCCCCTTGAGAAGAGCTCTGACGGAAATGCAGGGCTAAAAAAGCGTTGCCTCAAGATTCGCAACCGCTCCAAACCCTCGTGCCACGGGTTCGGCACATTTGCTGCCGGGCTGCGCCCATGGACAATGGGTTGGGCAATATCCCCGTTTTTGTGTAGCCCGAAGGGCGCTTCGTGATCTTCGTGGTTTTCCCCATGAAATGAAATGGTTTTGCCGGAAAGCAAGCTTGGTATTAAACGGTGTAATTCTGGGGGTGAGGGGGGCGAGTCTCATAACGTGTTTGTCAAACGTATTTTAAATACTGGCCCCCGGCAGGGCCGTCGAAGACTCAAACTTATATGTACTGGAAAACCGTTGACATATGGGTGACAGCTCAATCAAAATAGGTATTTGCGGTATAACGACCCGAATCCCACGATTGACGCATTGGAGCCTCCCATGTCCACAGACATCCCCACGAGTACGGTCCTTTTTGCCTTTGGGCTTACCATCTTTGCCGGTCTTTCTACTGGTATCGGAAGTGCCCTCGCCTTTTTCGCCAAGAAGACCAATACCAAATTTCTGGCGATCTCCCTGGGGTTTTCAGCCGGGGTGATGATCTATGTCTCCATGATCGAGATTTTCGTCAAGGCGCGGGACGCACTCACTGTGGCAGTGGGGCCCACCCTTGGATACTGGTACACAACCCTCGCTTTTTTCGGCGGCATTGCCGTCATTGGGCTCATTGATAAATTCGTCCCATCCTTTGAAAACCCCCATGAGTATCGCAAGATCGAGGAGATGGGGCCTTCAAGCGGTGCCGGGGTGGACAAAGGGAAGAGTTCACTCTATCGCATGGGGATGTTCTCAGCCCTTGCCATCGGTATCCATAACTTCCCGGAAGGCCTGGCCACTTTTACAAGTGCCCTTCAGGACCCCACCCTGGGTGTCTCCATTGCCGTTGCCATTGCCATTCATAACATCCCGGAAGGGATTGCCGTCTCGGTGCCCCTGTATTACGCAACCGGGAGTCGCAAAAAGGCTTTCGGGTACTCATTTCTCTCCGGTGTATCCGAACCGGTGGGGGCGCTGGTGGGGTACCTGATTTTTATGCGCTACTTCAATGACATGGTCTTCGGACTTCTCTTTGCCTCGGTGGCTGGGATCATGGTCTTTATCTCTTTGGACGGCCTCCTTCCTACTGCCGAGAAATACGGTGAGCATCACCATGCCATTTTGGGCGTCATTGCCGGGATGGGAGTGATGGCTGTCAGTCTTCTGCTCTTCGCATGATTTTATGGAATGATGATGAGCCGCAGCTTAAATTGGGTTGAGGGTAATATCGGGGACTGTGTGATGTGGGATGATGGCTGTTTTTATCGTAAGGAAAGTAGCCGCACATTTTAAAACAGGCTCGTCGGTGGCACGTTCTGGCCCTGTTTTAGATTGGCGGTGGGCCTTTTTTTGAAAAAAGTTAGGCTATCCAAAAATAATTAATTGACGCGAGAGATCTTAAGCCTTATATTGAAATTAACGAAAGATTTGAACCACCTCAATAAAACATAGATCCCAATTGGGAGGATATATACAATGAAATTTTCCGAAACCGAACATAATTACATCGAGTCAGACGAAGAGCGCGATGAGGGACACATTGACGTAAGAAGCCCCAACCTCGATTGTGAGGGACCACTCGGGTGTGACCTCGGCATCGATGTTGCCGGGTAACGGGAAGATATCAGGCATAGCAACCCGTCAGTAGGCACAAACTGGCTGGTAAAAACGATAGAAAAAGGAGAGGCGCTGAGTGATCAGTGCCTCTTTTTTGTTGAACGAGTGTTCTGGAAAGCATCGGCAGGGAGACGCCTCAGCCATGTGGACCGCGAATAGGGATCATGCTGGGTGTTGCCTGACAGCTTTATAATAAGGTAACGAAAACAATGGGACGTACGTGGGTCTGGATGATTGATGGTTCCCCTGAAGGGGCCGACAAGGCGGTTGGAGGTGGGGTTGCATTGCTCCCGTGGGTGATGGACGTATAGGGGTTGTGCTTTGTATCGATTGTATTTATAGTGGGTTAAGTTGCTGCTTGATCTTTTTGTGTAAGTTTTTACCATATTTTATAAAATAGTTTCGAAAAAAGATTATGAAAAATATTGACACAGATGTGTACCACAGCTATACATAAATCATCCTCACGCTGTGAGGGGGAGTAAACGCAGTTTTTGGATTGAATTTTATATACTTGTGGAGTGTATCAATGGAATTTATAAAGAAAGCAGAGCTTAGCTTTGAAGAAGTCAGCGATCAGAAACGTGTAATCGTTGAAGGGATTCTCAAGGACATCGAAACCCGAGGCGAAGAAGCGGTTCGCGAACTGGCTAAGAAGTTTGACAACTGGGAAGGTGACTTTGTCCTTTCCGATGAGAAAAAAGCCAAACTCATTGCCGAAGTCCCCGAGCAGGTAAAAAAAGACATTCAGTTTGCCTACGATCAGGTATTCGGTTTTGCCAAGGCGCAGCGTGAGAGCATTGTTGAGTTCGAGAAGGAGACCCTTGAAGGGGTTCGTCTCGGCCAGAAGGTTATTCCTATGGAAGTGGCTGGTTGCTACGTTCCCGGTGGGCGATTCGCCCACGCCTGCTCTGCCATCATGAGTGTTGCCACTGCCAAGGCTGCCGGCGTTAAGACCGTCATTGCCTGCTCCCCCCCCCGCGGTGAGAGCATTGCTCCTGCAGTAGTATACGCCATGGAACTTGCCGGCGCCGATATCATCATCGAAATGGGCGGCGTTCAGGCCATTGCCACCATGGCCTTCGGCCTCTTCACCGGCAAGCCTGCCAACATCCTCGTCGGTCCCGGCAACGCCTTTGTTGCCGAAGCCAAGGCGATTCTCTCCGGTACCGGTAAGTGCGCCATCGACGTATTCGCCGGCCCCACCGAGTCTTCCGTCATCGCGGACAAGACTGCCGATCCCATGACTGTTGCGGTTGACCTGGTATCCCAGGCCGAGCACGGCCTCGATTCCCCCGTATGGCTCCACACCGACTGCCGCGAGCTGGCAGAGAAGGTGGCTGAGCTGATGCCCAAGGTTATCGCCGACATGCCTGACCCCGAGACTCCCGCTACCTCCTGGAGAGACTTTGGTGAGATCGTTCTTTGCGAAGACCGTGAAGAAGTTGCCAAGGTGAGCGACGAGTACGCTTCTGAGCACGTTCAGGTTATGGCAGAAGACCTTGACTGGTGGACCAAGCGTCTCACCAACTACGGGTCACTCTTCCTCGGCGAAGGCTCTACCGTACCCCAGGGTGACAAGTGCTCCGGCACCAACCACATCCTGCCCACCAAGAAGGCCGGTTACATGTCCGGTGGCCTGAACGTTCACAAGTTCCTCAAGATCATGACCTACCAGGAGATTGCACCCGAGGCCAACAAAGTGGTCAGTGGTGCTGCTTCCCGTCTTTCCCGAGTGGAAGGCATGGAAGGCCACGCCCGCGCCTGCGACTGGCGTCTTCGCAAGTTCTTCCCCAACGAAGAGTGGGACTTCGAAGTCTACAACCAGACCAAGTACTAACCAGGGGATGATCCCCTGGACCCCAGGTTCGCGAATGCTCCCACCTCTCGTTCCTCGAGGTGTTCACATTCGCTGACGGGCTGCGCCCGTGAGAACCGAGACGGGTAAGACAACTTCCGCGCCCACGATACCTTCCCGAGGGTGCGGAAGAGAATACGCTTAAATCCCGACGCACGTGGGAAGAGCCATTACACAGGGATGAGGGGCTCTTCCCATGATGCGATTATCCGGGTTTGCATATATTTTTCTACCCCTGGCAGGGGTTGATACGCCACTTCGCCTGCCGGGTTTTAATACGAGTAATCTCCTTGATTACCGGGCAGCCTGATCTCTTGTGACCGCTTAAGTTACAATCTGACATGCTGAACCTGTTGTGCAGGACGTTTCCTGCCGGGCTGCCAACTTCTCTCCTTACATTCTGGACAAGGCCGGTGGTACCCTAACACCTCCGGCCTTTTTCAGGTTGTTTTTGCTCTGGCCCATGCCCCCACATGTCCAAAGCAAAAATCCTCCTACAAAAAAGGGCCGCACCTCAATGATGAGGGCGGCCCTTTTTTTGTGGGGGAAAGAAGGCGAGGGGCGAAAAGAGAAAAGCCTTGCCTGCGGTGGCCAGGGGATGATCCCATAATCCCTTTGGTTCACTCATGTTTGTTCTATGACAGAACATGTCCCCAAGCATTCAAGACTTGTGGTAATATAGGACCTGTCTCCAGTATCGGAGACAGGTGCAACCTGCTTTCAAGGTGGCTTATCTTGCCGCTTAGGTATTGTTTCTCAGCCTTCCCACCGTCTTCCCTGGGCCTTTCTTGTTAACACAGCCTTGCTGATTGAAAGCTCCTTAACAAAACAGGAGGCGACGATGTTGATCAAAAATTGTGTGTTTGTTTTCGTGCTTGTTTTGGGGATGGCTGGTCATTCCATCGCGGAGGAGACCTGGACGATTACGTCTCTGAATTGGGAACCTTACTCGGGTGCTGAATTGACCAACCAGGGGAATTCCATTCAGAGGCTGAGGGAATTGTTAAGAAAAGAGGGGATTCGCCTGATCGTTGAATTTTACCCATGGACACGGGCGCAGGCGAAGGCAAGGTCAAAAGAGTATGTTGGCTATTACCCAGCATGGCCGGAGGAAGTGGGGCGCAAATTCATTGCGTCACCACCGGTTGACTGGTCTGAAGTGGGGATACTGAAACATTCGCCAGCCAGTGTGAGTTTCGGTAGCATAGATGAGTTGTTTCAAAAATACACCGTTGGCGTGGTTAAGACGTATACGTATCCATCACTCATCAGGGATGCCATGGCAAAATATCCCCACCATGTGGACGGGGCCCCCAACGAAGTCTCTCTTCTCAAGAAATTGTCCAAGGGACGTCACGTTGTCGCCATTACAGATCCGAATGTGATGATGTATCTGGCTGAAAAAGAGGGGATCAATAATATTGAGACGGTCAAAGTGCTCATGCAAAAAGAGCTGGTCATCGCATTCAGGGATGATCAAGAGAACAGAAAGCGCCTTGACCTGTTAAAAAAGTTGCTGAATGACTGGTCAAAGGGCCCGGCAATAAAGTAATCGTCCACGTGGCATGCGATAGTCCAGCAAAAGGGTAACGATCCCCCAAGCCGACCCCTGAGGACGCTGAGCCGGTTATGCTTCTGTGTTGTGAATTGGGCATGGTTCGGTGTACAAGGGGACAGGCCAAGGCATATTGCTTGGCTTTGATACAGGCAATAATCGGAAGAGTTTGCGCTGGGGGCACCTCAGACTCACCCTGTTCCATAATAAAATGAAGGACGATGTTTGGTTCATGAGTGAACAAAAATCCAAAGACCCATTGCACGGCGTAACCCTTGAACAGATTGTAAGCAGCCTGGTTGAATACTATGGCTGGCCCGTGTTGGGCAGCCGCATCGACATCCGGTGTTTCAACCTTGACCCCTCAGTGAAGTCGAGCTTGAAATTTTTGCGGAAGACGCCCTGGGCACGAAAAAAAGTCGAGAAACTGTACCTCGTCATGAAAAAAGAAGAGGGGAGATAGCCGGGGTACGCCACAGGCTTTTGCTTTTTTATATAGGCCACTGATTCATTTACAGACCCCATGTGCTCTGAAAATTACAGAGCACATGGGGTCTGCCTGTTTAGTCACTCCATGAGTGGCTTCGGCAAGAGGGTTCAAGCGCTGCGGCAACCAGCTTTCAAGGCGGCTCACCTTGCCGCAGGAGGCATCGCTTTTTGCATGTTTTATTTTTTGTGCCTGTCCCTACGAGCTGTAGAACATCTGGGAGATGGGGCGCTTGTTATCCCATGGTGTGACAATGGACTCAAAGCCCGCTTCGTAAAGCATGGTTTTGCACTCCTGGACATCCTTTCCTCGGTGCCCTGCAGTGTCTGTCTTCGTGTCTCGGGGGGTTGCACCGGTTTCGGCGTAGACCACGTTTGCGCCGGAGGTGAGCCCGATGAGGTTGGGCTCATGTACCGCGATGGCTTTTGTCTCCGGGGAGCCGAGACTGGCAAGGGCGACAACAGCCGTGATGTGTGCCAGTCGCAGCTCGGTGATCTGGCCGTACTGAGCAAGGGGGGTGCCCTTCCATCGCCCTGTTTACAATCGAGAGTATTTCCCTGTTCAGCTTCATGGCGACTTCATTTTCCTTCTGAATATTTGTGTTTTGTAAGTTCGCTTTTCTACCCTTCCTTGTGACGTTCGGTTGGGTTCGCTCGGTCCTATTATGCGATTTGCTCTAAGGCTGTTCCGGCATCCATGACAGCATGGTCATCCATGCTTTGGACGATGAATTGTCCAGGGGGAATGCGGACGAAGCAGGCGTGATTCCAGGTGCCGGAGAGGAGGTCCTTCAGGTAGTTTGATGACCCTTGAATGGTTTCAAGGGGCAGGCCGGACCGCCTTGCGGCGTCTTGGGCCTGGTTCCGGAATGATTCACTCATGTCGGGCCACTCGATGAGGCAGGCCCGGGTGTAGTGCGACAGAACCCCTGCTTCCATCTCCATGAGGATCTCGGCTTTGGCATGTCCGTATTTTTCCACGTATCGGTGACGGCGGGTGGCCCGGTTGTCGAGGTAAGGGATCACCGACCAGGTGATCCATCCCGGTGAGAACCAGTAGGTGCCGTATTCACGGCTGTGTTCCTCACGATGAGCCCGTCTGGAGCCCATGAGGAGGGGAATACAATCGTGGACCCTGGGAACCACCAGTTCGCAACGACCCGCTGCAATTCCTTCAAGCCCCTTGCCACAAAATCCGTACCCCAGCACAAGGTGTTTGAGTTCGGGATTCTCCGTCTCCACTTTATCAATGGTTTCCTGCAACTCCGCCCTCAGGCGCTTTGGCGTGTCATGAAGACCCTGTGGAAGAAAGCGAAGGGGCGGGGGGGCCTTCATTTCCTTACACAACAGTTCAATCTCGTATCGCATCACTTCACAGGCAATGACAGCGTATTTCATGGTGATTACCCCAAAATTCCAGCCTCAATGAGGCGGCCTTTCATGTCCTCGCCCTTGCCCTGCATGGTGATGACCACCACGGGGGTGAAGTTTTCTTCCTCTTGTCTTTTTTTTATGTCGGATCCGGTGTCGGAGATGTAGTAGTGGTGGCCATTTTCAGTGAGGCAGCCTTTGACTCGAAGGAGGTCTTCCTCTTTTTTCAGGGCCTCGATGAAGGCGTCCACCGAGCCGTTTATGACCTCCACAATGAAGGCGTCGGGCCGGTTTTCAGGGGTGTTGAGGCTGGGCATCATGGCAAAGGGGTTTTCCATCTCGTGTTTCAGGCGTGCCACATCGAACTGGCAGTGGGTGGCGGGAAAGATGGTGGCCCGGCTGTTTTTGCTTTTAATGTAGCTGGTGGCGGCGTCCACTTCGTCCTGACTTGCGATGTCGGTTTTGTTGAGGATCACGTAGTGGGCGTTGGCCACCTGTCGTTCGATGGTGGTGAGGTTTGCGGCGAGCTTAAGGCTTTTGATGGCATCGAAGACGCAGAGGGTGCACATGAGCTCGCAGGAATCTGCAAGGCCTGCATTTCGAATCATGGGACTGATGCCGGATGGGTCGGCCATGCCCGAGGCTTCCACCAGGATCAGGTCGGGATTGAATTCGGTGAGGGCCTTGAGGCCCAATATGAAATTATCTTTGAGGCAGGCGCAGAAGATGGAACCGCCGTTGACCTCAAAAAGCATGTTGTCCGGGACCCCATGGCCGGAGAGAATGGCAGCGTCCACAGGCACCTCGCCAAAGTCATTGACGAGAACGGCCACCTTTTTTTCCGGAAACTGCGAGAGGAAATACTGCATGAGGGTGGTTTTTCCGCTTCCTAAGAAGCCGGCAAGGACAATGATGGGGGTTTTCATAACGAACTCCTTGGGTCTTGTATCGCTCTTAAAACGGAAGAGCCTGCCTTTGATGGTCAATGTTCGGTAAAAGCCTACCTCCGGCGGCGAGGGTGGCGAAGCCACGTTAGGCAAAAACACCTCGAAAGCAGGTTGCGAATGCGTTTTGCCCCTCGTTCCTCGGGTCAAATCACATTCGCCTTTGATTCGGCGTTAATCGTGGCCTTATTACCCAATACTTGTTTGTCAAACTTTTCAAAAGTTTGGCCCCCGGCAGGGCCGCCGGAGGCGACGTTAATCCTCCGCAAACATCATGCGGGTCATGTACTCCTTGCTGAAGGCTTTGTGGGCCGACAGCTCGATATGGCGGCATGTTGACGCGATGTCGCGTGCCGCTTGCGCTCCTCCTTTTTCGGTGACATAGCGCAGGGCCCCGAAGGAGGCTGCGTTGCCGAGGACGGATATTTTTGGCAACAGGATTTTGGGGAGTATGCCGATGCGTGCGGCACTCTCCGGGTGGGTGGCAGAGCCGAACCCCCCTGCAAGGTAGAGGGTGTCGATATCATCTGCGGTGATGCCTGCCTCCTGCATCAGGATCTCGATCCCTGAGCGCAGGGCGGCCTTGGCCAGCTGTACCTCGCGTATGTCTTTCTGGGAGAGGTGGACCCGGTCCGTGAGGTTGAACCGGATGCCGTTGTTCTCGCCCTGAATTGCTTGGGAGAGGGGGCCTTGGGATACAAGGCGCCCTGTGGGGTCGAGGGCTCCCTGATTCAGGAGCAGGGCAATGGCGTCGATGACGCCGGAGCCGCAGAGGCCGGTGGCTTGCTTGTCGTCGATGACGCCGGAGCCGCAGAGGCCGGTGGCTTGCTTGTCGTCGATGACGGTGATGCCGAATCCGTCTTCGGTTTCATAGGCTGAATCGATGGCTCCGGCCTGACCCGGCATGCCGCAGCTCAGGTTGGCGCCTTCGAAGCAGGGGCCGGCAGCGGCTGAGCAGGCGTAGCAGGTGCCCTTTGAATACAGAACAGTCTCTGCGTTGGTGCCGATATCAGCCAGCAGAAATGTTTGGTCGGACCCCACGGCGCCTGTGGCCAGTAAGGAGGCGACGATATCCGCACCGATGTAGGCCGAGACACCGGGAAGGAGAAAGGCCCGTGCACCGGAGTGTATGCCGAGGTCCTTTGCTGGCAGATCCATGGGTGCAAGGATGGTTGGAATAAAGGGGGCCTTGCTGATGAACTCCGGGTTCAGCCCGCAGAGAAGGTGCATCATGGTGGTGTTGCCGGCCAGGGAGATGAGGCTGACATCTGTTTTGCCGCTTCGGGCGAGAAGGGTTTTGAGTAGAGTGTCCAGCTGTTCGGTGATGGCGGTCTGAAGACTGGTCACGCCATGCTCCATGCTGTACTGGATGCGGGTCATGACATCGGCACCGAAGGGGGCCTGGGCGTTGTGGGAGCCTTTAGTCGCAACGATTTTTCCGGTGGTAAGGTCCACCAGCATGGCCGCCACGGTGGTGGTACCGATATCCACGATCATGCCCAGGTGCTCGGAGCTTTTGCCGTAGTCCACGAGGGTTTCCTCTTCAAGGGTTGCGTACCCAGAAAAGGTGTGGTCGCGCAGAAAATCGGGAAGGGCACTCAGTTTTTCAAAGGGGAGACAGTGTGTTGTCGCACCGACGGTTTTCATGAGGCGGGCCAGATCCGGTTGCTGGTCAAGGATGGTAGGTGCCGGGGCCTTAAAGGCGATCTTTGAAAGCAGAGGTCTGATCTCATAGCCTGCACGCCGAAATTGGGTCTGGACCTTGAGTTCTGCGCTAGTTGCCAAAGTTATGTGCATTCCCTCCATGGGGAGTGTGTGGCAGGCAAGGCGTACTCCGGCCTCAAGTTCCATGGGACTCAGGTGACGTTTCTCTTCATCGGTGGGCTCAGACCAACAAATAATACGGCACTTGCCGCATTTGCCGATACCGCACGGTGCGATGAGGAGTTGTTCTTTTCGCAGGGCGGCAACCAACGGCTTGTCTCTGGGGACGACGAGTTGGGTCTTTTTCCGGCCCTGGGTAACGGTGATGGTGACTGTCATGGGCATGGTCCAGTTTAATGCCTCCGGCGGCAAGGTGAGCCACCTTGAAAGCAGGTTGCGGATGTGCTTTGCCCCTCGTTCCTCGGGTCAAATCACATCCGCCTTTAAGTTGAAACTTACTCAAGAACAAGTTTGAAGGCCTGTTTATCAAACTTTTCAAAAGTTTGGCCCCCGGCAGGGCCGCCGGAGGCTTTTTTCAACAGCCTTACTTCATGGCGGCATTGATTTCATTGACAAGGGTCTCGCTGGTGGGGATCAGGGAGACGTGCTTGATTTCGCCGTTGATGAGTATGGTTGGGGCATTTTCGAGGCCCACCTTGCCCATGAAGGCGACGTTTTCGGGGTACATGATGGAACGTTCCACAACCTTGACTGTGTCGCCGAAGGGAGCGGCCGCATCGTTGGCCGAGGCGACCATGTAGCCGCAGGCGGCGCAGGTTTGTGCGTCGATTGTGACCACCTCGATGAGGACGTGGTCCAGGTTGGCGTAATCGGGCAGCTCAATCTCGGGGAGCTCATCCTTTTTTACGTAGGTCTCAAGGGCCTTTCGTACTGCCTCTTTGTTGTGGACGGCCATGCCGACACCCACGATGTTTTCGGGGGGAACGTTAAACGGCACGTCGCAGCCCGGGGCAAGGATGAAGTCTTTGGTGCCCAGGGAATCCATCAGCTCGATGGCGGCCTTCTGGTTGTCCTGCTGGGTTCCGAAGAGCATGGTGATGGTGAGCTGGAGGTTGCCGGAGATGAGAATGCCGTACTCATCGGTGACCTTTTTGGCAGCCAGGATGTCCACGTTTTCATCGATTGCCACCGCATCTGGGCGGGTTTCGCACATGGCAGGGATGTTTTTGGTGGCATCGCCGCAGACAAAGAAGGTGGAGGGCACGTTCTGGGCGCGAATTTTATCGAAGAATGCAGAAAAAGGGGTGCTCAGAAACTGCTCGAATGAGGCTGGCGAGATCTGGGAGACCAGCGGGTCCACGGCGCCGATGACATCGCATCCCGCTTCAATAAGAAAACCCGCGTACTCGCTGACCACTTCCTCGCAGTAGAGGATGAGCTCTTTGACCTTTTCGGGCTGGGTGTACATGTCCATGAAGATATTGGTGCCGCGAAGGTGGGAGGCCAGGGTGAACGGACCACAGACAAGTCCATAGAGGGCGATGCCCGGTTTGGCCTCTTTCAGCCGCCTTGTGGCCTCCATGATAATGGGGATACGGCCGTCTGCTTTGGTCAGGTGCTGTGTGGGGATGATAAAGTCGTTCGCAAGGGGATGGGTGCAGACGGTGGGGGGCGTGTTGGGGTACCACTTGAGGTCACAGCCCAGGATTTCAGCTTCCACTTGAAGGTCAAACATGACGGGCAGGCCGTCCGGAGCATACTGGGCTTCAGCATCCAGGAGGCATTCCACGAGTTTATCCGCATCCTGAAAAATTTCATCCGCAGCATACCCTTTAAGGTTTGCAATTTGTGCCCCTGTGTAAGGGACCCAGGGTGTGCGAGGAACGTCTTTGTGTTTGAGCGCGTTTAAGATCAGAGACTTGCCGTCCATGGGGTACCTCCTGGATAAGCGTGTTGGCTTTATGGATTAGTGAACAATGAGCTCGCGGGCAACCTTCCCCGCGTCCCCGGCATCGGTGGCAAATGCATCTGCACCAATGCGGTCGGCATAGTCGTGGTTCAGCGGAGCGCCACCCACAAGGATCTTTACAGAATCTCGGATGCCGGCATCTTTGATTGCCTCGATGGTCTCTTCGACCACGCACATGGTGGTGGTGAGGAGGGTTGAAAGGCCGATGATGTCTGCGTTGTGTTCCTTGGCGGCCTCCACAAAGGTCTCTTTGGTCACATCCACGCCAAGGTCAACGACATTGAAGCCAGCCCCTTCCAGCATGATGCACACGAGGTTTTTGCCGATGTCATGAAGGTCTCCATGCACTGTGCCAATGACAATGGTTCCCAGTTTGTTTTCGGATTCACCGGCAAGGTGGGGTTTCAGAACCTCCACACCGCTTTTCATGGCGTGGGCGGACATCAACATTTCAGGGACAAAGGTTTCTCCTGCGGAGAAGCGTTCTCCCACTTCATCCATGGCCTTGATGAGGCCATCGTTCAAGATGACATTTGCCTCTGTTCCAGCCTCAAGCTCTCCATTAACTTCACTGACTACCTTGTCGACATCGAGGCCGATGACGGCCTGAAACACATTTTCAAGGGACATTTTGGTATCTCTCCTTCTGTGGGCATATGAAGGTTCAGGATTATGTGGTTGGATTCCTGAAGTTTTATAAACATATCGGGCGCCTGAAATTGAGGTGTGTTGGGAACAAGCTGCACCTGTTCGGCGGTCCGTGATTGGTGAGAAAGGCCGCTCATTGAATGGCCCTCCCAATGTCAAGGGCATCATGGCACAGCATTATTTATGCGTCAATACAATGTGGGAAAAAATATCAGATTTCCCACATGGTGGAATATGGGGAGGCCAAAGTATCTCGGGGTCAGTTGATATGATTCTTCTTGCAATTTCCCCCATGCGTGAGTAGACCATCCATGTTAAGTATCATTTGGGTCTAACTCTGTTTACCCATGACCACACTCATTTCGGTGCCCGGAAGGTACCTGAACCCCCATAGGCAGAAGAAGCTATGATTCAAGGTGCACAAAGTGTCTACCGTACCCTCAATATTCTGAAGATGATCATTCAACGAGGGGAGACTCCCACCACGCTCAAAGAGGTGAGCGAGGCCATGGAAATCACCACGTCCACAGCCCACCGCCTCCTCTCTGTCCTGAAAGAGAGCGGCTATATTCTGTTTGACGCTAAGGCCAAGACTTACACCATCGGATCTGACAGCGTGATCTACTCGGGGCTCTCCATGGAGCGTTATGTGCGCACCAGTTATGGTGCCCTCGCGGGCAATCTCGCCCGCCGTTTCGGCTATACAGCCTCTTTGTTTGTACGAGAGGGAGACGAGTGCAAATGCGTGGGGATGTATCAGGGTGCAAACCCCATTCAGCTCGCCGCAGTCCGGCCAGCGGAAAAGGCTCTTTTGGGCTACGGTTCCGCCACCATGGGGATCATCGCTTTTTTGGATGACAAGGACGTCAATGCCATTTTGGACCGGAACCTTCCCATGCTTCAGGATGTTCTTTTGGAGGGCAGGGATAAAATTATGGAGTACATCACCCTGTCTCGCCGCCTTGGTTACGGATACGCCGAATCTCTTTTGATACAAGGAGGGCTGGGGATCTCTTATCCGTTGAGAGACAAGGGCAACGTGGTGGGTGCTCTGGCTGTGGATGCCGTAAGTGGCAAAGAGTGGGAAGCCAAACGTCCCGAACTGGTGAGTTATCTTCAGCAGCATTTGGAGTAGATCAACTGTCGCCTACCCCCTCGCTTCCAGTGAGCCCTTTTTTTAATCCCACTGAAAACCTATCCGTTTGCATAAGTGGCCGAAAGCCTGAGCGTCCTAAGGTCCTTTTTCCTCAAGCGTCTGGCGTGCTACCTACCTTTTTATTACCTTATTTGAAGAAAAAATAAGCCGTTACCGGGGGGGGAGGCAGGCAGGTCCACTGGGTACAATCCTTGTGAACAAAAAAAACCTCCCTCTTTTGATGGAAAGAGGGAGGTGATCCGAATGACCCTGTCACATAACCACGGACATGAGCCATACGGATTTCAGAGTTCGGGGCGGTGATGCGTTCAGGGGCATCCACGCCTTATCCCGTCGTTTTATTCTCTGATCGGGGGCGTTTCAAGCCCCCGACCAGGGAATACATGTGCTAGGAGGCGATGGGATACTGGCCGAACTCAATGGCTGCTTCGAGCATTGCGATGACGTTTTCAGGGGGGATATCAGACTGCATGTTGTGTACGGAACCCAGGATATACCCGCCACCCGGTGCCAGATCGCGAATGCGTTTGGCCACTTCGTTCCGAACATCCTCAACACTGCCGGTGGGGAGGACGTGGAAGGTGTCGATGGCGCCCCAGAAGCTGAGGTTTTTGCCGAACCGCTCTTTGAGCTTGTCGGTTTCCATACCGGTGGCTGAAACCTGGACGGGGTTCAGAATATCCACCCCTACATCCACCAGGTCGTCCAACAGGCTCGTGATGGCTCCGCAGCTGTGGTAGTAGAGCTTGGCTTTGGTCATGCTCTTGATGTAGCTGAAGAGTTCATCCTGGTAGGGTTTGATGAATTCGCGGTACATGGCAGGGGACATGAATGGCGCGTTCTGCATGCCGAGGTCATCTGCGCACTGAATCACGTCGATATACTCACCGGACTGCTCAAGGAAAAGTCGGGCATTTTCTTTACGGTGGTCGCACACCTTTCTCAGCAAGGCATGGGCGAAGTCCTTTCGCATGCCCATATCCATAAAAAATTCAGGCATTCCGCGTAGGCACCAGCACTGTTCAAAGAGGTTGCCGGGGCTTCCCATACAGCCCACCACAGCGTACTCCCCTTCGTCGTGGAGTTTTTTCGCCTCTTCCCGCACCGTGCTGAAATCGAAGTCCGTGGCGGCGTTGGGCCAGGGGTATTCGAGGATCGCGTCCATGGTGGGGTTCTTCATGTTGTACTCGTGGATGGTGGCATACTCGCCGTCGACTTTTCGTTTTACGCCCCACTGGTCGGTAAAGATTTCACTGCCATCCTCGGCGTACTCCGATTTCGCGTCCTCTCCGAGTACCGTGATATTTTTCGGGCGAACATGACGAAAATCCGCGTTGTACATCGTCAAGAACTTCTCATCAATGAAGGCGGTCTGCCATACTTTGGACATGATCTCCGTGGGAAGGCTTTCCATGCCGTGCTTCTTCTTGAATGCTTCGTACCCGTTCAGCATCAGGGTGGTATTGCGGCCACCCAGGTCAATGGGAACCCGATCCGGTTCTTCGTGGTTCAAAGCGGTTAGTGCGCGTTCTTTGCTGTTCATGTGGGCTCCTTCACCCCCCTAAGGGGACATCTTTCTGGTGATTCATGAAAACATTCATGGAGGCCGTCGAGCTGTTTACGACGTTCCGTGGCCCCATTATCTTCAACATGGCCTGTGTTGCATTGTTCCTGCGGGCATGCAGGAGTGACGTCAGTCTGATGCTCTTGCCCCGGGCTGACTTCAGTCCTTCGTGCCCGTCTGGTTGAAGGATCACACCCTGAGGGATGTGACCCTTCAAAAAAAGAACTAATTGGCTTCGAGGACACCCTGGACTTTGTCGAGCATCTCCTTTCCGCCGATGAAGTCGTAGAACTCGGGCCATACGTTTTCCTTGGCCAAGCGGATCCACTCATCTTCGTCGGTGAGGTTGTCCATCTGAACCCCAGCGGCTTCCATGGCGGCTTTGGCCTTGGAGGCTTCGGAGACCTGGAAAAGCAGGTTGTACTGCTGGGCTTCAATGCCGGCTCGAATCAAGATTTCGCGGGTTTTGTCGTCAAATTTTTTCCAGCTTCGTTCCCCGATGATCAGGGGCTGAAGCGCGTACTGATGGTGTACTTCGGTCATGTACTTCTGTACTTCCTGAAATTTGGAGGTGTAGCAGACGATGTAAGGGTTGTCCTGGCCATCCACAACACCCTGCTGAAGGGCTGTGAAGGTCTCAGGCCATGAGATGGGAACAGGGTTTGCATCCCATGCCTTGTAGGTGGCCATGTGGATTTTGTTCTGGGGGACTCGAATTTTCATGCCCTTGATATCTTTGATGGACGTGATTGGCCGAGTGTTGTTGGTGATGTGACGGAAGTTGGAGTAAGTCCATCCGAGGATTCGGAATCCGCCTTTTTTGATGCAGATCTCATTCCACATCTTTCCAAGTTCTCCGGTGGTTACCTTCACCGCGTCATACTCATTTTTAATGAGGTAGGGCATGGTCAGGGTACCCAGCTCTTTCACGAAGGGTACGGCATTTCCGCTGAAAACCAAGGCAAGGTCAAGGGTTCCCTTTCGCGCGCTTTGAAGCATTTCGGTTTCAGTGCCCAGGGCGCCACCGGAAAAAAGTTCGATTTGGATCTCTCCGTCGGAGAGCCCCTCCACGACCGCCTTGAATCGCTCTGCATATGCCCCCTGGTCTGAGTCTGGGGGATCGCCGAAGCCGAGCTTGAATGTTTGGGTGGCATACGCTCCAGTGGATCCAAAGAGCGCTAAGGTAAGCAGGGCGACAACGATAACACATGATTTTCGTAACATACTTCCTCCTAATACTGTGGTTGGAAATCTGCATGAAGCTCCAGGGGATGATCCCTTGGTTGATGACGGCATACAGATACAAAGTTGCCGGGCATTGGCAACGTTTTGCTTATGGATTCGTATGGTTCATGTTGTCTTGGGCAGTCCAACAGATGGCAGTTCAATGATGGCAGTGGAATTGGGGGTGATGAAACCGATATTGATAGCGGATATCATCGACTCCGAAGGGCAGGGCACGTATCACATCAGAGTCTCACTGACCAGCAGGGTGACTGTCACTCAACGTTGGTTTGAGGGGATGTCCGATGTTGCCGGACAGATCTCAAATAGTATGTCCATGACTTCATGTTTCTTTTTCATAGGTTAGTCTCTGTGTCAACACATTATGATAAAAATTGTTATGTTTCCCATATTATGGAATCAAGCCCTGACGTTTTAAGTACATTGCGGGTGGGGCGGTTGCTTCCCCATGGTTGATAACGTTCTTAATACAGGTATATTCTGAGGGGTGCCAGGTTTTGGGCTGGTTTATGGCGCCTTGCGCACGTGTGAACTGCTCTGACTCGCAATTCCGTAAGGAAAGGTTCTGTGTGGAGCGGCGTTATCGGCAGGCCGGTAGGGATTAATCGTGAGCTATCGGGTACGTGTGTATTTGATCATGGGCGATTGTTACTGATGGGCAGGCATGATTGGTAGGTCCTCGGCCTCTATAGATCGGGAGGCGGATCATCGGGTATGGGCATTTGATTTTAAGCGGGGTCTCGCCAGTGAGGGGCGTCG
This sequence comes from Desulfolunaceae bacterium, assembly GCA_942491485.1. GTDB lineage: Bacteria > Desulfobacterota > Desulfobacteria > Desulfobacterales > Desulfolunaceae > Desulfoluna. The sequence goes on from CALOAX010000004.1 coordinate 1,136,795, forward strand.
TGGTTTCAGGAACGGCACACGTCTTGAAAGGCCAGGAGGCGTTTGGAAAGGGGGCTATTCTACCTTTAATATATATGTGTGATTCGGGCTCTGTGGTATGATGTTCTCGCGGCATTCACAAAAGGACTGTCAGGAAGATTGGGTTGAGTCTGCTTAGGGGGTGATCGCTGTTCTGTATCCGGAATTTTGCCGTTTTTAGAAAGTTGTGTTTTTGGCATGGGGTGCAATACCCCTTAATTATTGGGTGTTCGTGAAAGTTCCTCTTTGGGTAATCAAAATGTTTGAACGGAAGTTTAAAAAAATTTTCAAACAGATTTTATAAAATCCTTGACAAGGATCATCTCTCATGGCTAATTTTGGTCATACCAAAGGGAAATTTCTGACTTCCAATATACACAGTGATCTTTTTAACGGAGAATTGTTTTACAATGGAGTATATCAAGAAAGCAGAGCTCAGCTTCGAAGAAGTGAGCGATCAGAAGCGCGTCATCGTAGAAGGTATCCTCAAGGACATCGAGACACGAGGCGAAGAAGCAGTCCGTGAGCTGGCCAAGAAATTCGACAACTGGGAAGGTGACTTTGTCCTTTCCGATGAGAAAAAAGCCAAGCTTATTGCCGAAGTTCCCGAGCAGGTAAAAAAAGACATTCAGTTTGCCTACGATCAGGTATTCGGTTTTGCCAAGGCGCAGCGTGAGAGCATTGTTGAGTTCGAGAAGGAGACCCTTGAAGGGGTTCGTCTCGGCCAGAAGGTTATTCCTATGGAAGTGGCTGGTTGCTACGTTCCCGGTGGGCGATTCGCCCACGCCTGCTCTGCCATCATGAGTGTTGCCACTGCCAAGGCTGCCGGCGTTAAGACCGTCATTGCCTGCTCCCCCCCCCGCGGTGAGAGCATTGCTCCTGCAGTAGTATACGCCATGGAACTTGCCGGCGCCGATATCATCATCGAAATGGGCGGCGTTCAGGCCATTGCCACCATGGCCTTCGGCCTCTTCACCGGCAAGCCTGCCAACATCCTCGTCGGTCCCGGCAACGCCTTTGTTGCCGAAGCCAAGGCGATTCTCTCCGGTACCGGTAAGTGCGCCATCGACGTATTCGCCGGCCCCACCGAGTCTTCCGTCATCGCGGATAAGACTGCCGACCCCATGACTGTTGCGGTTGACCTGGTATCCCAGGCCGAGCACGGCCTCGATTCCCCCGTATGGCTCCACACCGACTGCCGCGAGCTGGCAGAGAAGGTGGCTGAGCTGATGCCCAAGGTTATCGCTGACATGCCCGATCCCGAAACTCCCGCTACCTCCTGGAGAGACTTTGGTGAGATCGTTCTCTGCGAAGACCGCGAAGAAGTAGCCAAGGTGAGCGACGAGTACGCTTCCGAGCACGTTCAGGTCATGGCAGAAGACCTTGACTGGTGGACCAAGCGCCTCACCAACTACGGGTCACTCTTCCTCGGCGAAGGCTCCACTGTACCCCAGGGTGACAAGTGCTCCGGCACCAACCACATCCTGCCCACCAAAAAAGCCGGTTACATGTCCGGTGGTCTGAACGTTCACAAGTTCCTCAAAATCATGACCTACCAGGAGATTGCACCCGAGGCCAACAAAGTGGTCAGCGGTGCTGCTTCCCGTCTTTCCCGAGTGGAAGGCATGGAAGGCCACGCCCGCGCCTGCGACTGGCGTCTTCGCAAGTTCTTCCCCAACGAAGAGTGGGACTTCGAAGTCTACAACCAGACCAAGTACTAGGGTCTGATCGGCTACAGGCCGAAGCTTGACGATATGGAGTGGGAGAGGACAGATGTCCTCTCCCACCCCCTGACTTTGAGATATTCAGGAGGTCGCATGGGAGACGTATCCGTTAAACGGTTTACCAAGGATTTTACTCAGCAGGAACCCATCAGTGAAGAGGCCATTGAACGGGCAGTGGAGATTATGCGAAGCGGCAAACTCCACCGTTACAATGTCGGCCCTGGTGAGAAGGGGGAAGCGGCCCTTCTGGAAGAGGAGTTTGCTGCCTACATGGGAGCAAAGTATTGCCTATCCTGCGCTTCGTGTGGCATGGCCATGTTTCTTGCCCTGAAAAGCGTTGGTGTTGAGCCTGGTGACAAGATTCTCTGCAATGCCTACACACTTGCCCCGGTTCCCGGAGCCATTCATAACGCCGGTGCCGAAATCGTTCTGGTTGAGATCACCGATGACTACACCATCGACCTTGTGGACCTTGAGAAAAAGGCTGCAGATCCCGATGTGAAGTGGTTCCTCATTTCGCATATGCGTGGTCACCTCACCGATATGGATCGCCTGATGGAGATCTGCGAAAACCATGGTCTGACCCTGGTTGAGGATTGCGCCCACACCATGGGTGCCACCTGGGACGGGAAGAAATCCGGTTCCTTCGGTAAGGTAGGGTGCTACAGTACACAGACTTACAAGCACATGAACTCCGGAGAGGGTGGCCTTCTTACCACCGACGACCCGGATGTCATTGCCCGCGCCATCATTCACTCCGGTTCCTACATGCTCTACGAGCGTCACACCTCCCGCCCTGGGATGGAGGTGTTCGAGAAAGTAAAGAAACTCACCCCCAACTACTCCAGCCGTATGGACAACCTCCGCGCTTCCATGTTGCGTTTCCAGCTTCGCAACCTGGACAATCAGTGTGAGCGGTGGAACGAGAGGTACCGCGTCCTTGAAGAGGGATTCAACATGATCCCCGGCATTACCTGCCCCAAGCGCCCTGAAAAAGAGACGTACGTCGGAAGCTCTATCCAGTTTTCCCTTCTTGGGCAGGATGAAGCCTCCATCCGTAAGTTTCTGGCAGTGGCTCTGGAGCGCGGTGTGGAGCTCAAATGGTTTGGTGATTCTGAACCTGTCGGATTTACCAGCGCTTATGCCAGCTGGCAATACTTCGGCAATCTTCCGGAACTCAAGGAGACCAACCGTGTTCTCGCCGTTATGTGCGATATGCGGGTACCCCTGACCTTTGAACTGGATGACTGTCGGCTGATTGTTGAGATTCTTCGGGATGTTGCCGAAGAAACCCTCTCTTAAATCAGCAGAAAGAGACAGCGAGGGGCTCCCCCCTTCGCCCCTCCTGTCTCTCTGAATGAAGAAATAGAACATGGGATTCTGTGTTTGGGAGTCCCGATGATTGAGTTTGTTATATCTGCTGAAGCGGGGGGATGGTTGATTTCAAAATACTGAAGGTGGGAGACGGGTTAGGTCGGCCACCTTCAGGCCGCGTCAGCAAAAAAAGGTGCGATGCCTACGTCAACAACAGTGGGCTCATGGGAAGTGGGCACACAAGGCGAGGCCTATGGAAACGGCGTGTTCCATGGCAGGTGGTATCTTTAAGGCAACATGAAAAGCAGGACCGACCCATCCGACGCAGGGCGGGTCGTGCAGGCGCAGGGTGGACGTTCTGTTTCTCCCCTGGGATTTGCGGGGCGGTGGATAGTTCACCACACCATAGATCGCCCCGTGGGAAGAGGTCCTTGGGAAGAAAGAGGAGGCCACCCGCTGAGTTCAGCATGTCATGTTTTGTGTGCGGGGATGGCTCGCATGCAAAGAATGTCCCTTCGGAAACGGAGGGGCTCTGTTCTCCTTATGATTGGGCGCAGGGCCGGAAGTATGGTATAATTGTCAAATGTATACATTTGAAACGTATAGATTACTTCCAGGCCTCCATGGAGGAGGATGATGGAACCATTGAAACAACGAAGTTAGGAGGAAGTGATGTTCAGGAAACTTTGTATTACCGCCATCGCAGTTCTGGCTATGACCTTTACCGTTCAGGGTGCTTCTGCAAAGCAGATTTTCCGTGTAGGTATGGGCGATGCCATTGAGTCCGATCAGGGTGCCATGGCTAAGCAGTTCAAGTCCCTTGTCGAGTCCCTCTCAAATGGTGAAATCGAAGTTCAGCTTTTCCCCAACGGTGCCCTGGGTACCGAAACCGAGATGCTCCAGAACTCCCGTCGTGGAACCCTGGATATGGCATTTATCGGTGTGGGCAACGCTGTTCCCTTTGTTAAGCAGCTTGGTACCCTTACCATGCCTTACCTCATTGAAGACCACTTTGAGGCAATCAAAGCCACCACCGGTGGTCTTGGTGCTCACTGGAACGAGCTTGCCATCGAAAAAGGTGGGTTCCGAATTCTGGGGTGGACTTACTCCAACTTTCGATTCATCACCAACTCCAAGCGTCCTGTAAGCAAGATCTCAGACGTGAAGGGTCTCAAGATTCGTATCCCCCAGAACAAGATCATCATGGCCACACTCAAGTCCTGGGGCGCAAACCCCGTTCCCATGGCTTGGTCTGAAACCTTCACCGCTCTTCAGCAGGGCGTTGTTGACGGCCAGGAAAACCCCTACATCGTTAACTACACCACCAAGTTCCACGAAGTTCAGGATTACCTGACAGAAGTACACTACCAGTACTCTCTCCAGCCCCTGATTGTTGGTGAGCGTTCCTGGAAAAAGTACGACGACAAAACCCGCGCCCTCCTGACTCGTGCAGGTATCGAAGCTCAGCAGTACTGCATCGCCTTCCAGATCCTGGAAGCCGAGAAAGCAAAGCAGGGCATGATCAAGGCCGGTGTTGAAGTCAGCACCCTCGAAGACGAAGACGTATGGAAAAAACTCGCCATCGAAAAAGTATGGCCTGAGTACTACGACTTCATCGGCGGCAAGGCGAACGTAGATCTCGTTCTCGAAGCCCTCGGCAAGAAGTAGTAGCTGATTAAACGCGCTGTGAAGGGGCTCCTTGCCCCTTCACAGCTCATCGTTCACCGGGTGAGGAGAATATCCCCATGTTTGCAAAGCGTTTATTTAAACTGCTTGATAACATTGAAAGTTACATTTGCCAGATACTGTTAAGCTTTTTTGTTGTCATTCTGTTTTTACAGATCGCTCTCAGGGTTTGCTTTAACTACGTTATTCCCTGGAGTGAAGAAATTTCCCGATTTGCTTTTGTCTGGTTCGTCTTTTTCGGCGCCGCCTATGCTGCACGCCTCGCAGCCCACAACCGCGTAATGATTCAGTTCAAGCTGTTTCCCAAGGTGGTGCAGGATATCGCGATGGTCGTGACCGATCTGATCTGGATCTGTTTCAACGTGGTGATGATAAAAAAGAGTATCGAGGTGATTCGAGACCTCACCGAGTTTCCTTACCATTCTCCGGCCTTGGAATGGTCCATGGCCTATGTCTACTGGATTTTCCCCATCAGCTTCGCTCTGATGACCATTCGTATTATCCAGGTGGACATCATGAAATACATTCTCAAAATCGAAATCAAGGATGTTGATTCCGTGGACCTTGAGGAAACCCAAAAAATGCTCTCTGAAGCAGAAAAGTCTTAGGAGGAAAAGGACATGTCAGCTGCAGGTATTCTGTTCATTTCTTTCGCTGCTCTGCTTTTTATGGGCGCACCCATCATGGTGTCACTCGGCGTGGCAGCCATGGCGGCTTTCTTTACGGTGGGCCAGGATCTTTCCACCCTCGTACAGGTAGCCTTTTCTTCGGTCAACCAGTTTCCCATCATGGCCCTTCCGGCCTTTGTGCTCTCCGGAGCGCTGATGGAGAGTGCGGGCATCTCACGGCGTCTTGTGAAGGTCGCCGAGTCCATGGTTGGGTCCCTTGACAGTGGCCTTGCCATCTCTACCACTTTGGCCTGTATCTTCTTTGGTGCGATCTCCGGTTCCGGCCCCGCTACCACAGCGGCTGTCGGGATGCTCATGATTCCGGCCATGATCAAGCGCGGGTACGACCCCGGCTACGCATCGGCTGCAACCGCCGCATCCGGCGGTGTGGGCATCATCATTCCCCCCAGTATCCCCATGGTCATCTACGGCGTCACCGCCCAGGAGTCCATTACCGAGATGTTCATGGCGGGCGTTGTTCCCGGTCTCCTCATCTCTGTTGGCCTCATCATCGTTCATGTGTTCCGTTGCCGCGGCAAGGGGTATGGAAAGGGCATGCCCAGCCTTTCTGTGAAGCACGTTGGCAAAACCATGAAAGAGGGTTTCTGGTCCATTCTGGCACCGGTGGTTATCCTCGGCGGCATCTACTCCGGGTTGTTTACACCCACCGAGTCTGCCATTGTGGCCATTTTCTACACGCTTTTCGTGGGCATCTTTATCTACAAAGAGCTTACCCTCAAAGGGCTCATGGAGTCCCTTGAGACCACGAGCTGGCTTACAGGACGTGTGCTTGTGATTATGTTCACCGCCTATGCCTTCGGTCGCCTTCTGGTTCAATACCGAATTCCCGACATGATTGCCGAGCTTCTTCTCTCTGTAACATCCGATGTCCATCTGATCTGGCTGCTGGTTGTTATGTTCCTCCTCTTCATGGGGATGTTCATGGAGACCCTGGCCATCATCATGCTCGTGACCCCTGTTCTTCTGCCCATCATGACCGGCCTCGGTGTGGATCCCATCCACTTCGGCATTGTTCTGGTCTGCTGCTGCGGCGTTGGGTTCTCCACACCGCCCCTGGGTGAGAACATGTTTATTGCCTCCGGTATCGGAGGGGTGACCCTTGAAGAGATCTCGCTGAAGGCGCTTCCCTTCTGTGCCATCACCATCGGTGTGATTCTCATCATGGCCTACTGCCCCAGCATCGTGATGTGGCTGCCAAGGGCCATGGGCTTCTAAGCAGCACTTTGATTTAAGGTTACATGCGCTGATTGATCATCAGCGCCTCTCATATAATGTGAAACATGGAGTGAACCCATGAGTAAAAAAGCGATTCATACCGACAAGGCACCTGCTGCTGTCGGTCCCTATTCTCAGGCTGTGATGACCGGCGGTCTTCTCTTCACCTCTGGCCAGCTCCCCATTGATGCGGCAACGGGCAAGATGCCTGAGGGCCCCATTGCAGAGCGTGCCCACGTCGTGTTCAAGAACCTTGCGGCCATTGCCGAGGAAGCGGGAACCTCCCTTGCCAATGTCGTAAAGACCACTGTGTTTCTGGCAGACATTGCTGATTTCCAGGCTGTGAATGCTGTCTATGCAGAATACTTCCCCGAGCCTTTCCCTGCTCGCAGTGCCTTCCAGGTAGCTGCGCTGCCCCTGGGAGCCGACATCGAAGTGGAAGCTATTTTTGCTCTGTAGAAGATGATATTCGGGCGGTGGTGGCTTCTCACCCCGCCCGCTTGCGGACCTTACAGATAGATCCGATAAACGCTTATTACTTAGAATTAAGGACATACGAAACATGAATTTCACTAAATTCCCCCGTCGCGGTTACCTCCAGGGTGAAACCCCCATCGAGCCCATGAAAAACCTCAGCAAAGCCCTCGGTGGTAAAGTTAACCTCTATGTAAAGCGTGACGACCTGCTTCCCGGTGCTTCCGGTGGCAACAAGACCCGTAAGCTCGACTTCTGCATCGCTGACGCAATCGAGAAGGGTGCTGACACCATTATTACTTGTGGTGCCATCCAGTCCAACCACTGCCGTCTGACTGCGTCCTGGGCTGCCAAAGAAGGCCTTGAGTGCCACCTTGTTCTCGAAGAGCGCGTTAAGGGCTCTTACAAAGAGGACGGCAGCGGCAACAACTTCCTCTTCGAACTCCTTGGCGTGAAAAGCAAGCGTGTTGTTGAGGGCGGTTCCAACATGATGGCTGAGATGGAAAAAACATTTGCCGAGCTCGAAGCAGCTGGCAAAAAGCCTTACATCGTTCCCGGCGGTGCCTCTAACGCCATCGGTGCCCTGGGTTATGCCGCTTGTGCCGAAGAGATGATGAACCAGCTCAACACCATGGGTCTTTCCATTGACCATGTGGTTGTTCCTTCCGGTTCTGCCGGTACCCACGCAGGTATGGTTGTCGGTATGGCCGGCACCAATGCAGGTATTCCCGTTCACGGCATCGACGTATCCAAGCCTGCAGCCGATCAGGAGCCCGGTGTTTACAAGCTGGCCGAAGAGACTGCTGCACTGCTCGGCGTTAAAGGCGGCATTGAGCGCGATGCCGTTAAGTGCTACGGCGAGTACGTCGGTCCCGGCTACTCTCTGCCCTCCGATGCCATGATTGAAGCGGTTAAGCTCTTCGCTGCCGAGGAAGCGATTCTCCTCGACCCCGTCTACACCGGTAAGGTTGCTGCTGGTCTTATCGACCTCGTTCGCAATGGCACTTTCCCCGAGGGTTCCAACGTTCTGTTCCTCCACACCGGAGGTTCTCCCGCACTCTACGCCTACCTGGATACTTTCCGCGGGTAAGCGTTAACGAGAGCGCTGCACTGACATGATGGTGCATCATGTGCTTTCTGCCGGGGTGGCCTTGTGCCACCCCGGCATTTGTCGTTTAAGAAGATGCAAGTGTGGGGGATAAAAAAGTCGGGTTTCTGCACGTGCCTGATGCGAAATGCGTCTGGGTGTGGTATGTCGACACTCTGTTTTTATCAGGGCAACCGGTCATATTGCCGGGCCGGGAACATGATGTGATGCCAGGCGACACCCAGTTGAGGTGTTTGGCTTTTGGGAGATGATATGGAAAAGAATTGTAAGCAAAGCAGCGTTGAAAAAATACCGGGTATCCTTGGTGGCATGGGGCCGGAAGCCACGGTGGATTTGATGAAACGAATCATCGCGCTTACCCCTGCCTTGGATGATGTTGATCATCTTCGGTGCATCGTGGACAACAACCCCAAGGTCCCTTCGCGCATGAAGGCCATCATTGACGGGGACGGGGAAGACCCCGGGCCCTGCATGGCTGATATGGGCAAACGCCTTGAGACATGGGGAGCTGATTTTCTTGTGATCCCCTGCAACACGGCTCACCATTATTATTACAACGTGGCAGAAGCCGTCGATATTCCCGTTGTTCACCTCATCGATCTCGTGGTTGAGACTGTGATCTCGCAGAATCCCGGCATCAAGAAGGCGGGGGTTCTCGCATCCACAGCCGTGTTGATGACAAAACTCTACGAGTCCCGATTTGCTGCCAGGGGGGTTGATGTTGTCTACCCGGACGAGACCGTTCAGGGGGATCTCCTGGGGGTTATCCGACGCGTGAAGGCGGGGGAGACCGGTGAGGCCGTCAGAAAGGATTTTGCCGATATTTGCGCTCATCTGTCCGGTCGTGGCGCCGAAGTGGGCATCCTCGGATGCACAGAGCTTGGGATCATTGCCGATAAAGACCTGCCCATTGCAAGCGTTGATGCAGCAGATGTTCTGGCTCGTGAAATCGTGGCTGTTGCCAGGGAGGGGAAAACTCCCCATACCGAGACAGCTGCGCCTTGACAAACATTGTTGTACGAAATAAATAAGGGTGTGTAAAAAAAGTGCTTTGAAGTGATTCGTGCTGTTTCGCCGTCTCCTTTCTATACACCCTTACAACGTGCAACTGATGACGGTATAACCGCTGGGATTGTGTGTTTGGCCGTTTCATACGGGGCTGAGTATTACTTTAGGTCTCCACAGATTTTTTTTATTTTTGATTTCGACTGGCAGGAGAAAAGACATTGGACAACAATGCATCTTCGATGAAGTCCCTCGTGGCTTATGAAAAGATTCGTGATATGATTCTTACGGGTGTGAAGTTGCCCGGCACCCGACTCGTGCTGTCGGACCTTGAAACTGAACTGGGGATTGGGCGGGGTCCCATCCGGGAAGCTCTCATGCGTCTCGACCGCTCCGGACTGGTGAAGAATATTCCTTACAAAGGGGCCGTAGTCGCCAGCCCCCCCTCAAGGAAAGAGATTGGGATTATCTTCGATATTCGCGTCGAGCTTGAGGCTCAGCTTGCCGTTGAGGCGATGAACAACATCTCCCCTGATCAGATTGGCAAGTTGGAGGATCTCCATGGGCGGATGGCAAGTGTTGATGCTGATTTTTATGCGCTGGACCGAGAGTTCCATTCGATTATTTACGAGGCGTCCAACCTTCCTCATCTCTGCACCATCGTTCACAAGCTCATCGAATCAGTAGAGGCCTTCCTCAACCTTTACCGCCAAGAGATCACCGACTGCCATAAGTTCTCCTTTGAGCATGGTCAGATCCTTGAGGCCATCAAGGAGAAGGACGAAGAACGGGTTCGCACTGTTCTGCAAAATAACATCCGCAGCGGCCTTGAGGTTGTGGAACGTTCCTTTTCACGTCTTGTCAGAAAACCTGTATAGTAAATTCTGATGGCTCATTAAATGAGCCAACATATAGCGAGATGCCGCTGACTTGGGCCCAAGGCCGATTCTCTGTTTGAAAAACAGTGGAATGGCGGCTTCGCTTATATTCATTCACATTAAATTGTTGTTGTTCGACTATCCAGTTCATCAGTCAACCGTTGGACCCCTCTTTCTTTTACGGCTTGGAACGTTGTGGAGGACGGTATGGACAAACGCATCGCTATTCCTGTCATCGGTATCCTTCTCGTGGCCACCTGGTTTACGTACAGGCCCGAGAAGACCCACCCCATTCGAAATGCACCGCCTGTAAAGCCCACCATCGTCGCCTTCGGTGACAGCCTTACCTTTGGTACCGGTGGCGGGAAAAATGGCTCTTATCCCTCTCAACTCTCGGCCCGTATCGGGCGGGAGATCATCAATCTCGGCGTCCCTGGAGAAACCACGGAAAGTGCCATCGTCAGGCTGGATGACGTGGTGATGTATGACCCGGGTATCGTGCTCATTACCTTAGGGGGCAACGACTTGAAAAATGGGGTGCCCATCCGGGAGACGTTCCAGAATCTTGAGCTCATCATTCAATTCCTTCAGGACGAAGGGGCCATGGTGGTTTTGGGGGGGATAAATATCCCAATCCTGGGGCGTGATGTCACACGAAGGTATCATCTGACGGCGAACCGGATGGGTGCGGTTCTGGTGCCCGATATCTATGCAGGCATTTTTGGCAAATCTGCGTTTATGAGTGACAGGATTCATCCCAATGGACGCGGTTACGGCAAAATGGCCGGTCATTTTTATGATGCCCTGGAGCCTTATCTCAGCCCCTGACATGATCAAAACCAGGTTCGCAAATGCTCCTTTACCCTCGTTCCTCGGGTACGTCACATTTGCTGACGGGCTGCGCCCGGAAGCAACGATAACGATGCAACGTTCAGTGTGAGTGGGTCCACCCGCTTAATTCGTGACATTTGTCATGGCTCTTCCCCATTGACATCCCCAATCGCCAGGATACACTTCCCTTAGCCCTTAGCCCTTAGCCCTTAGCCCTTAGCCCTTAGCCCTTAGCCCTTAGCCCTTAGCCCTTAGCCCTTAGCCCTTAGCCCCTTTATCTGTTCGTTCAGGGGCGTTTTTCGGTCGTTGTTATTGGCGATGTCGTAGCCTTCAGGGGTGAGGTAGGATGCAAAGCCCATGGTGTCGTGGTCGGTGAGTCCGAGGGTGGCAAGGATCTTTAAGGCCCGGGAGGCTTGTCCTATCCCAAGGCGGAGAGCTGTCGCCAGGTCCCGGTTTTCAACAATGCCGGGAGGGCCATCCCGGTCCCAGGCAGCCGCCAGATGCTCAAGAATGTCCCACTGAATCACCCGCCCTTCGTCATCCAGCATCCCTTCTAACTCCCGGACCCTTTCTGCAAGTTCATCGTAAGTCGGTGATTTTTTCATCCCACGCCCCTCGAATGTGGTTTCATTCTTTCGCCCTTCCACCGGAGTCATTGCGGTGAAAGTCAATTCTTGGATTTGAACGGATGCACCCTCAGCTCATGCCCTTGTGAGGCACGGAACAGGCCTTCAAACGTCTGGCGAATGCGAACGACACCCGAGTCGCATGCGCAAACCCGCTTTCGAGGTGGCACACCTATCGGCCGGAGGCTTAATAGCTCCATGCGCTTTAACCATCAGAAGGCATGTTTCATTTCAGGTCAACCCGAGATCAGTTTTTCCGCGATGTCGGCAATGTGGGCCGGGTCGGGCATCATGCTGTTTTCCAGGCTTTTTGCGTAGGGGACGGGGCACTCCGGTGCACCGATTCGCACTGGAGGGGCCTTGAGAAGATGAAAGCCCGTCGTGCAGACCCGGCTGACCACTTCGGCCCCGATGCCTCCGGTTATGGGGCCCTCTTCAACGGTGATCAGGCGCCCGGTTTTTTTAACCGAGGTGAGGAGGGTCTCTGTGTCCATGGGGTAGAGGGTGCATAGATCGATGATCTCCACATCGAACCCCCGTGAGGAGAGAATCCGGGCTGCGTCTCGGCATATGGAAACCCCAAGCAGGTGGCTTACAAGGGTGGCTTCTTTGCCCTTTCTGGCGATGCGGGCTTTCCCGAGGGGGAGCGTGTACTCCTCTTCGGGCAGAGGAGTGGCTTCGGCGTAGAGCAGTTTGTGCTCAAAAAAGAGGACAGGGTTGTTGGAGCGTATGGCTGATTTCAGGAGTCCCTTTGCGGTGTATGCGTCGCTCGGGGCCACCACGATGAGGCCCGGAATGCCGCTGAAAAGGTTCTCCATGGATTGCGAGTGCTGTGCGGCCATCCCGATGCCGCTGCCCGCCGGGGTACGGATGGTCAACGGGATGGTGGCCTGGCCGCCGGTCATGTACCTGAGTTTGGCGGCTTGGTTGACAATGGGGTCCATGCAGCAGGTGAGGAAATCAGAAAAGAGGATTTCACAGATGGGGCGAAGGCCGACCATGGCCGAGCCCACCGCGCCTCCAACGATGCCGTTTTCACTGATGGGGGTATCGATGACCCGATCACTGCCGAAGCTCTGTTTCAGGTCGTCTGTCACATTGAAATAGCCCCCCAGACTGACATCTTCCCCCCATAGAAAGATGGTTTCATCCCGGGTCATCTCCTCGGCAATGGCGTCGTGGACGGCTTGGGCGTATGCTCGATTTGGCCCCATGCTCTCAATGGGGATGGTGCCTTCATAAAGGGAGGCCTCTTCCGGTGCGAAGACACGCGATAAGAGATCGGCTGGGCCGGGATCGGGGCTTTTTTGTGCAAACTCAACCGCGTCATCCATGAGGCGGGTGATCTCCTGGACCATGCTGTTAAGTTGGTTTTCGGAGGCCATGCCTTTTTGGATAAGGGCGGTTCTCAGACGTTTGATCGGGTCGTTTTGTATGTGGGCGAGTTTTTCTTCGCTGGTGCGGTAGAGTTCCGGTTCCCCTTCCATGTGGCCGTGCCAGCGGTAGGTTTTCATCTCCACGGCGCGGGGTCGCCCATCGATTCGCATCTGCCGAACAATATCGGCAATGGAGGAGAAAACGGCCTCAGGGTTGTTTCCGTCAAGGCTGATGGATTCAATGTGGTAGGCCGCGATGCGCCTGTGTATCTCCGGGTCGGCGGAGTGGCGTTCAACGTGGGTAAACTCACCGTAGAGGTTGTTTTCAATCACAATGAGAACGGGAAGGTCAAAGACCTGGGTCATGTTGAGTGCTTCATGGAACATTCCCTGGTTGACGGAGCCGTCTCCTGCAAAGACCACGGAGATGTTGTTTTCCCCCCGGTACTTCATGGCGTGTGCTGCGCCCATGGCCAGGAGATAGCCAGCACCGACGATTCCGTTGGCCCCCATGATACCGACGCTTTTGTCGGTGACGTGCATGGACCCGCCTTTGCCCTCACACAGACCTCCAGCCTTTCCGTAGAGCTCTGCCATCATGCGGTTGAGATTTGCCCCTTTGGCGATGATGTGGCCGTGTCCCCGGTGGGTGGTGTTGATGATATCAGTGGACCGCAGGTTGAGGCACACCCCGGCCGCCACGGCCTCCTGACCGATGGAGAGATGGATGGCTTCTGTCGGGAGGATGCCGCGCTGAAACGCTTCGGCCAGGTGGGTCTCAAAAGCCCGGATGGTGCACATTGTCGAGTACATATCCAGCAGGGTGGGTTCGGCCGATCGAACGGGGGCTGCTGGATCCGGCCGCGGAGGCTCATCGAAACTCAAGGGGAACGGGTGGAGCTTCTCCATGGGTGGGGGGGTGGGTTTTCGGAATGTGAAGAGGGGGCGTTTCCGTTTTCTATCTGCCTTCCGGGACGTGCTGAGCAGGTGCTCTTTTCCCATCTCCTGTAGCACCTCAGGGTACAGGGCAAAGGCGGGTTTAAGAGCAGGGAGAAGTTTGAGGGCTTTCTGGATGGACCCTTTGGCGATAATTTTTCGACTTGCAAGGGCAAGGGGAACATTCAGCTCTTCCAGCCAGAAGCGATGGCTGGTCTCCGAGGAGAGGATCATCACCACATCCGGCGTTAACTCGACATCCCACAAGGCCCTGTTTTCCCCTTTTCCTGCCTGGATGGTCATGCTGGTATGAAAATCAACAAACCGAAACTGTACGGTGATATCCGTTTCAGAGAGACTCTTTGTGATGGCGGGGGTGGCAAAGATGCGGGCCCAGAGATTGCTGAGAACAGCCTGCAGTTCTTCTTTGTTTTCATAGGTGCAATTCATGTTTCGCTCCTTGATCGGGCTTCTTCATGGCCTTGCGTCGTGGGTATCCAATGGCAGTGATGGTGTGGGGAGGGGACGAGTGTGCGTGAGCTCATTGGATTTGAGGAGGGTTAAGGTTCCATGGGCTGTAAAGTCCCCTTTTCGGTGCCACCCCCATGGGTTCGGGGTATAAGAAAGAGGGGTCGCCCTTTTGTGCTGTTTGGAAGGATAAAAAGGGGGAGGGCTCTCAGTGCACCAATTCTTATCGTATGAATATGATGTCAGGTTCATATTTTCATACCGTCGGGGTTTGGTGTTGTCAAGCGCAAAAGTGAACATTGATCTTGTTTGATATTAAATGTTTATTTCGAGTGTGTTGGATATGTTGTACTGTGTTGTTGCGTCACTGAATAATTTGAACTATAGTTCATTTTAGCCGGTTGTGCAGAGCCTCGTGGAGGCAAATGATGCATGCGACACCTTGGGATTTTGTCGGGAAGGGGGCGAATCCAGCCCGGTGGTTTCATCCGTTCGATATGCCCGCGCTCATGAGACGAATTATTCATATCCCAACTATACATGAACCTTCCGGGGCAATACCAGAGGGCGGTAGATGGAGAAGGCAAAACGAGGCTCGGCCATAGACCGAGGTGTTCGTATCCCAAAGCAGAAACGCGGTATTGTCATGAGGCAGAAACTCATGGATGCGGCTGTGGCTCTGTTTTCAGAAAAAGGAATCCATAAAACCACGTCCAAGGATATCGCATCACGTGCCGGTGTCTCCATCGGTAGCTTTTATGCTTACTTCACCGATAAAAGGGCTCTTCTCCTTGAGGCCCTTGAAGGGTATCTCGATAACCATTTCGACACCACCTGGAACAGTCCCGATCTTCGTTTCGACTCGTTTACCCGGGAAAATATTCGAGTTGTTTTTGCAAATCTCTTTGCGGCATACAGGATCGCTCCGGGTTTTCACAGGGAGACCCACGTTTTAAGGTATTCGGATCCGGATGTGATGGCCCTCTACGATAGAGAGGTGGAGCGGCAGTTGGGCAACATCAAGCTGCTCTTTACCCTGTTTCAGGACAGCCTGTCGATTCAGGATCGGGATGCTGCAGCGATAGTGATTCACAGTTCCGCCGAGAATATTGCCCATAAAGCCTTGCTGCTTAACTGTGATGCCGATGAGGAGAGTCTCCTTGATGAGTTCAGTGTCATGGTGTTCAACTACTTGACAGCTGTGACGAGCCCCGAGGCGGCTAAGATTTCATCTGTCACGCCTGGTGGCTTACTGCCAGGTGACATGGTATAATTCACACCATACTTTTCGCAGTCCCCCCTCTTTTCTTTCGTCATCCAGATGTCCATCTTTTCCGTTGATTGTGCTCCCATCATTTAGCCAGGACCTGTTTGTGAAATCAGCTCTTTCTGACCAGGTAAACGTCTGGCCCCTGGCTTTTGGCTTCTCTGGCTCGGAATAGTTCTAATTTTAGCCAACAGGAGAAAACCATGTGTAAAAAATGGGGATATATATGGATCTTGGTGCTGGCTCTGCTTTTGTGGGGCTCTTGGGTATCTGCTGCCCTTGTGGAGCGTGAGGGCAGCAGGGTGTGGATTATCGACCGTATGGGAGAGAAGTGGGAGGTGACGGAGGCTGAAAAACAGGGGTTTGTCCCGGATAATTTCCAGTACGGCATTGGAAAAGACGCCATCGTCCCTCTGGGCGAAGGGGCGTTCTTGGGCAAGCGCGAGCGCACGTCAGGTGTGAAGCGTGTGATTGGGTTCGCGGCAGGGGAGGCATCCAAAGCCGTATCGGTGGAGAGGCTTGTGCGCCATGAGATTCTCAACACTGAAATCGGAGGGACTCCGGTGGCGGCAGCCTATTGACCGCTGGTAAATCTGTCGGCTGTGTACAGCCGAGAATTGGATGGAAAACCCCTGACCCTGGCTCCTTCGGGGTGGACTTACAAAAACACCTTTGTCCTTTATGACAAGGAGAGCCGGAGCCTCTGGTATCCAGATGGGAAACACCTGAAGGCCATTCAGGGCAGGCACCTGGGCAAGAGCCTCCACGAAGTCTCCCATGTGGACACCTCGTGGAGCTCCTGGCGGAAGAGCCACCCGGATACCCTCCTTGCTGACTGACGCGGTGCAGGCTCCTGCTCCGGACAAACAAAAACCCGCCCCTTTTTTTAAAGGGGTGGGTTTTTTAGTAAATCACAGGCTCTTCCGGTCGTTCGACTTTCTCCGGTTATTTTTTGTAGTGATTTTCGAAGTAGTCCTTTGTCTCACTGACGATGACAGGGGTCAGGGCCAGGAGGGCTACGAGGTTGGGGAAGGCCATGAGACCGTTGAAGATATCGGCCAGGGTCCACACCAGGTTGAGCTTAAGGGTGGCGCCGATGCCGACGAAGATGACGAAGAGAACCCGGTAGGGCATGATGGCCTTTTCACCGAGGAGGTATTCAATGGATTTTTCGCCGTAGTAGCACCAGCCGAGGATGGTGGAGTAGGCGAAAAGAATCAGGCCGATGGTGACGATGAGGCCACCGCCGGGGAGGGCTCCCTGGAAGGCGAAGGTGGTGAGCTCTGCACCGTTTTTACCGCTGGACCAGGCACCGGTGATGATGAGGACAAGGCCGGTCATGGAGCAGACGATGATGGTGTCGATGAAGGTCTGGGTCATGGAGACCAGGGCCTGGGTGACAGAGTGCTTGGTCTGGGCAGCCGCCGCCGCGATGGGAGCGCTACCGAGGCCGGATTCGTTGGAGAAGACACCGCGTGCCACACCCATGCGCACGGCGAGCATGATGCCTGCGCCGGCAAAACCGCCGGTGGCGGCAGTGGGGTTGAAGGCCTGTGTGAAGATGAGCTTCATTGCAGCTGGGATGGCTCCGGCGTACATAACAAGGATGATCAGGGAGCCTAAGATGTAGAAGACAATCATGATGGGCACGAGCACGCTGGTCACTTTACCGATGCTCTTGATGCCGCCTACGATGACGAGGCCGACGAAGAACATGAGGATGAGACCGGTGACGCCCACGGGGATATTGAAGGTGGCGTGAACCGCGTCAGCAACGGAGTTGGACTGAACCATGTTGCCGATACCAAAGGCGGCAATGGCGGCGAAGAAGGCAAACATGGTGCCCATCCATTTCCAGCCGAGGCCGTTGGTGATGTAGTACATGGGGCCACCGCACATGTTGCCGTTCTCATCTTTTTCACGGTATTTTACGGCAAGAACGGCCTCTGCGTACTTGGTGGCCATTCCCACCAGGCCGGTGACCCACATCCAGAACATGGCGCCAGGTCCGCCGATGGCGATGGCCGTTGCCACGCCGGCGATGTTACCGGTACCAACCGTGGCGGACAGAGCCGTCATCAGTGCTTGGAAATGGGTAATGTCGCCATCTCCCTCTTCTCCTTCTTCCCTGCGCTTGATCAGCGCCAGGTAGAGAGAATGAAAAAGGGTGGTGAACTGAAGCCCTTTAAGGGAAAGGGTCAGCCACAGGCCGGTGCCCACGAGAAGGACAAGTAGGGGTGCACCCCAGATGATGCCGTCAATTTTATCCAGTAACTGAATAAAGCTCTCCATAAAACTCCTCCAATGGTGATGTGGTGTTACGTATAACCTCCAGGCGGTGCCTTCCGCCCAGCGTATAGCATGCCTTAACCGCGGCATGATCACAACCCGCAGAGAGAAAAAGAAGTTATTGTCCCGTTGTGAGATGATTTGTAACTTCTTGTGAGCAATAGGAATAAGTGGGGATGCCAGGGGGTGGGTGCGAACGATGCCATGTGGGGATGAGAAAGAGCGACTTGAATCGTATGTTCTAATAAGAATCGGAAATTAGTAGAGCATGATTTTAATAATTAATCAATATCCTCCTTTAAATTTGAGTTTATTCGTTGGTTAAGCGCGCTTGACTGCGGTTCTTGCGTTGAGGCATATGCCTGACATACACAGTTTTGGTGTCGTTTGTTTGTGTGCAAACAAACGACGGGGCAGGTGATTTCCAAGGGTGCACGATCTTAGGGGATGTTCCCTGTGTCATGTTTGTGTACCTTCGGTGATATCAGAAAAGGCGGGGGGAATCCCCCGCCTTTTCATGGGGGAGGTATTCGTTTGCCGGTTTATTATGTCTCTGTTTTGACATGGCAGAGCCCATCGGCATTATCTGCCAGGGTAATATTTAAAGGAGAGTGTCAGCCGGTGTGTAGTCGAGACCGAATGCGTCGGACACACCCTTGTAGGTGATCTTGCCGTCGGCCATGTTGAGGCCCAGCTTGATCCCTTCATTTTCTTTGCAGGCCTTTTTCCACCCTTTGTTGGCAATTTGAACCGCATAGGGGAGGGTGGCGTTGGTCAGGGCGATGGTGCTGGTGATGGGCACGGCCCCGGGCATGTTGGCCACACAGTAGTGAATGATGCCGTCCACCTCATAGATGGGATCCCCATGGGTGGTGGGCTTGGACGTTTCAAAGCAGCCGCCTTGGTCGATGGCCACATCCACGATAACAGCACCGGGTTTCATGGTGCTGAGCATCTCACGGGTGATGAGCTTGGGTGCTTTGGCCCCGGGGATCAGCACGGCCCCTACCACAACGTCTGCCTCCTGGGCGAGTTTGCGAACCGTTGCAGGGGAGCTCATCATGGGGAAACAGTTTTTGGGCATCACTTCAGACAGGTAGCGCAGGCGGTCGAGGTTCATGTCCAGGAGATAGACCTTGGCCCCGAGCCCGCATGCCATCTGGGCTGCGTTGGTTCCCACGATGCCGCCACCGATGACCACAACCGTTGCAGGGGGTACGCCTGTGACCCCTCCCAGGAGGATACCGCGTCCTCCATGGACTCTTTCAAGGTATTTGGCGGCTTCCTGCACGGACATGCGGCCCGCTACCTCGCTCATGGGGGTGAGGAGGGGAAGGGCGCCCTTTTTGTCTTCAATGGTCTCATAGGCGATGGCCACAGAGTTGGTTTTCAGGAATTCACGGGTAAGGCTCTCGTCGGCGGCGAAGTGCATGTAGGTGAAGACGATCTGGTCCTTTTTCACCATGGCGTACTCGGAAGGCTGGGGCTCCTTGACGTGCATGACCATGTCGGAACGCTTGAACACCTCGGCGGGGGTGGCGACAATTTCCGCCCCGACTTCGGTATACATCTCGTCGGGGAATCCGCTACCGATCCCGGCGCTTTTTTCCACGAGCAGGGTGTGCCCGTTGGCGATCATTACCTCTACGCCGGAGGGGGTCATGGATACACGATTTTCCTCAGATTTTATCTCTTTCAGGATACCTACGATCATAGAAACCTCCGTGGGGCCAGGGGGCTGGCCTGTTTAGTGGCGGGGATACGGCAAATGGCCTATCCGGGCCGGGATTGTGTTCTCATGGTTGAGGATGGCCGTCAGGTGGTGCCGGGCTATCCTGCCATAGAGACAAAGCAAAAGCTTTGCCATGTCTGTAAGAAAGATGAGAAACGATTGAAATCGACGGTTTTGATGTTGGTTGACGTTTGTTGGTTGTACGACGGTTATGGCTGTGAACAAAGGGTCGCAGGTTGTTTCAGAGCAGCTGAAGGGGAACGGTGGGTGAGCAGGGAGCAGGACGTGGTTACGGGTCCGTGGGGGCGTGGAGATGAAGAGGCAGTGGTTCTAATTGTTTCCATAAAGAGTTTAGGACGGCGTTTTTGATCAATAAAACAGTTGGTTTGGTTATTGGAACGAAAACGAACCAGTGGAACGATTAGTTTCCACTTTGATGCCGTATTTTTTTATCTTGTTGAGAAGGGCGGTGTGGGAGATGGAGAGGCGCCCTGCGGCTTTGCGAATGCTCCCTGCTTCAGAGACGACCCGGATAATCACTTCTGTTTCAAATCGGGCGGTGAGTTCCCGTAAGTTGCCAGCTCCCGACGGGGCACCGTCCACGGTAAGGGTCGCGGCATTGACTTCATGGCTGAAGAGAATGTTTGCCCGCTCAACCACTTTTCCATCCCCGAGGATGGCGCCTCGCTCCATGACGTTTTTCAGCTCCCGGACATTGCCGGGCCAGTGGTGGCCGGTGAGCTTTTCCATTGCCTCATTGGAGACGATTTGCCGCTCTTTGCCGAGGTTCTCGGTGAGGAGGTCAAGGAAGTATCCGGCAAGCAGCAGGATGTCTTCCCGCCGTTCCCGAAGGGGTGGAATATGCACGGGAACCACGTTAATGCGGTAGTAGAGATCTTCGCGGAAGAGTCTTTTCTGGACCATCTCTTCAAGGTTCTTGTTGGTGGCGGTGATAATCCGGGTGTCTACCGGGATCTCCTGGGAGCCTCCGATGCGCCTCACCAGCCCCTCCTGCAGGACGCGCAGGATTTTGGCCTGGGGGCCTGCAGGCATCTCGCCGATTTCATCGAGAAAGAGGGTCCCGCCGCTGGCGACCTCAAAGAGGCCGGGCTTCCCCAATTTTCGTGCGCCGGTAAAGGCCCCGTCAGCGTATCCGAACAGCTCACTTTCCAGCAGTGATTCCGGCATGGCTGCACAGTTGATGGGGATAAAAGGCCCTTTGCGGCCGCTTTCATAGTGGATGGCTCCGGCAAAGAGTTCTTTGCCCGTGCCGCTTTCGCCCCGGATAGAGACTGTGGCGTCGGTGGGGGCGATGCGTTGTGCCAGGTGGATGGCATTTTTGATGCCCAGGCTTTTCCCCACAAAGCAGTTGAAGGTGGCGATGGGCGGGGAGGCGATCTCCTCGGCCATCTTTCGAACTTCTTTGAGGTCCTTCATGAGTACCACAGCCCCGACATAGCGGCCGGCCGAGTCGTGGATGGGCTGGGCAGAGGCGTAAAACTCTACCCGCCCGCGCGGAGTGACCAGGGCCTCACGGCGGCTCAGGGTTCGCCGCTGAGCCATGCACTCCAAAAGGATGTTGCTGTTGGGTTTGATTTCGTGGACATTCCTGCCAAGAACATGATGGGCTTTGTAGCCGATGATGCGACAGGCCACGGGGTTGACGGTGGTGACACGCCCTGTCTCGTCAGTGGCGATGATGCCCTCGGAGACGCCGTCGAAAATGGCCTGGTAGTGTTTTTCCCGGCGTTCCTGGGGGAGGGTTCGAACGACACGGACTGATTCGGTGCCATTGAGATCACTGAAGGCACGCACCACCTCTGCGGTATCGGGACTGAGAACGTCGGTGCGATCCAACTCGATGTAGACGATGGCGACCCCCTCATCCTGCACCACCTCCATGGTGATGATGTTGAGGCCCATGTCGGTTACCGCCAGGGCCAAATCGGCGACAATGCCGATTCGGTCGGAAAATTTAAGCTCCAGCTTTAAACTCTCTGCAGAGTGCGTCATTGGCGACCGTCTGGTTTGGGGTCATTGGGCAGCCTCCGGCGGCCCTGCCGGGGGCCAAACTTTTGCCCGATTTTATTGGGCAGGGTTTGATACACAGGTTTTGTAGGGCCGGAAAACGCGTCTTCGTTTGGCAGCGGGAGATATCAGATGCCAAGTGAAGTTGGTTTGTTATCTGTTCTGCTACTATAGCACAGAAAGGGGCGGCCGCAAGGGGTGATGCGTGGATGACAGGTTGTTGTTCTGAACCAATTGTTTTCTCGGGAAATATCCGGGTTGGGGATGGCTCCCTGCCCAGTGCCCGTGCGATGAGGGTAATGGTCAGGGAGCCATGATGTCAGGGGCGCAGCCTGTAAGCAAAGGGGGTTGGTGCATTTGCGAACCCGCTTTCGAGGTGGCACGTCTCGTTAACCGTGCAGGGCGTGTCCGGAGCCCTTCATGGCGGCTTCCATCATCACCTCGGCAAGGGTCGGGTGAGCGTGGATGGTTTCGGCCAGGTCGGTGACGGTGAGCCCTTTGTTTACGGCAAGGGTCCCTTCGGCAATGAGGTCCGTGGCGTGGGGCCCGGTGATGTGGACGCCCACCACGCGGCCCGAGTCGGTCTCCGAAACAATGGAGGCCTGGCCGGCAATTTCGCCCAGTACCTGGGCTTTGCCGATGGTTCGGAAGAGGACCGTGTCGGTGCGAACATCCATGCCACTTGCTTTCGCCTGTTTTTCCGTGAGGCCGGTGCAGGCCACCTCGGGCATGGTGAAGATGCCGTTGGGGATGGCGGTGTAGTCCATTTCCCTGGATCCGCCCATGATGTTCTCAGCGGCCACGATCCCTTCGGCCGAGGCGACGTGGGCCAGCATGATCCGCTCAGGCCCGGTGATGTCACCGATGGCGTAAATGGACGGATCGCTGGTCTGCATTCGGTCGTTCACCGGGATCCATCCCCGCTCGCTGACCGTGACGTCGGTGTTTTCAAGGCCAATGCCCGCCGAGTTGGGGCTGCGGCCCACACAGAAGGCCACCATGGCAACCTCTTCTGTCATCTCCTCTTTTTCTTTGGGCTTGAGGTTTTCCGCAAAGGGAGAGGGGCCGATGGTGACGCGGGCTCCGGTATCTGTCGTGTCCACGGCCGTAACGGTGCGATTGGTAAGAACCTTGATTTTCTTTTTTTTCATCTCCCTGGTCAGAATCTTGGAACACTCGTCGTCCACAGAGTCGATGGGAAGGACCCTGCCCAGCCCCTCAACAAGGGTGACCCGTGAACCCAGGGCATTGAGGATAAACGCAAATTCGCAGCCAATCACTCCACCTCCAACAATGGCGATGCTTTCAGGGACCTCGGTGAGGCTGAGAACTTCGTTGCTGGAGACCACACGCTTGCCGTCGAAGGGAAAATCGGACAAGGCCATTGGCACGGTACCCGTGGCAATGATAAGATTATCCCAGATTACATCGGTGAGTTCACCGTTTTCCCCTGTAACGGAAAGGCCGCCCTTGCCTGTGATTTTGGCGGTTCCAAGAAGGTAGGTGACCCCGGCCTTTTTAAACAGCGCTTCAATGCCCTTTTGCTGGGCGGAAATGACGGAGCGCTTGCGTTCCATGAGTTTTTCCATGTCCACGGAGACGGCACCCTCCAGCGAGAGTCCGAAGGTCTCGCTATGGGCCATTTTTTCCATCAGATCAGCGCTGTTTTTCATGATTTTTGACGGGATGCATCCCCAGTTGAGGCAGGTGCCACCTGCGCTCTCTTTTTCAACGACAGTGACCTCTGCGCCCAGGGACGCAGCCCTCAAGGCTGCGACATAGCCGCCAGGTCCGGCTCCAATGATGGTGATTTTCATTGCCATACGATTTCTCCTTGGTGCGGATTCTTTCGGATTTTCCGGGTGAAAACCGTGCGGAGTCAAGGGACACTGATCGGAAAGGGGCGGTTTTCAACAGGATCCGGCTGCGGGTGGTGTGTTAATAGTGATTTGATGGATTATTAGGTAAAACATAAAAAATTGTCAACATTATTGCTGTATACATAAAAATATAAAAAAATTATTGACAGAAAGTGAAGGATTTATGTTTACTGATGACGAGAAGAACCAATCCGACAAGAGAGAGTCTATGAACATCGACGAGACCCACATTGCGATCATGAAGCTGCTTCGGGACGGGCGCCGCTCCTTTAAGAAGATTGCCGAAGAGCTCGCCATCACCGAAAATACGGTGAGGGCCAGGGTCAGGCGCCTTCAGGACGAGGGCGTTCTCGATGTAACGGGTCTGGTCAATCCTGAATCCCTGCGGGGGCATCGGGTGGTGATTGTGGGGATGAACATCAACCACGTCAACCTGGTGGACAAAGGCGAGGAGATCAGTCGCCTGAAAGGGGTGGTATCGGTCAGTGTTGTGACGGGTCGGTATGATCTGATTGTTCAGGTGCTGTTCAAAGAGGGATACGGACTGCTTGAATTCTACACCGAAGAGCTCTCCAAGGTAAAGGATATCCAGTCCGTGGAGACCTTCGTTGTCTATAAAGGGTACAATTTAAAAGTGCCCTATCTGCTGTAGGTGAATTAAAGAGGTGGTGGCTATGCAGGCGCCTTTTAGGCGTCTGTGGGAAGCCATCAGGATGTTCCGGCTTCTTCTGTTTGGGGTGAACGCAATTCGCTCTTCAAACAGGGTGACACCGGAGAAAACTCTGGCAGGTGGTTATGATGTCTCGGGTTTTCACAGGATGGACAGGTTTTCATCAGAGCCTTGACCGCAGTTCCCTTTCCGCTCTCTCCTTCCGCTCTTCTCTTTCTCGTCGGTGCTTCTTCTCTGTTTGTATCTCCGTTACGCCCATTCGGGATCAACCCCGTGTCATGATCATGTCAACAGGTGGAAAAGGAAAAGCGTATGGATCCTCAGGTAAAAAAAACACCCTTGCACTCCTGGCACAGTGAAAACGGTGCCAATATGGCTGATTTCGGAGGCTATGAGATGCCTCTCTGGTATGGTGGCGGTACCCGTGAAGAGCACATGACGGTGCTTACGGCGGCAGGCCTCTTCGATACCAGCCATATGGCGGTGATCCTCGTGGATGGCGGAGGTTCCTTTGCCCTGCTTCAGGAGTGCTTCTCTAAAGATCTGGCCCGTTGCATAGGAAAAGACCAGGGGCCCCTGGTTCCCGGTCGGGCCGTTTATGGTGCCTTTTTAAACGAAAAGGGCCATGTCATGGACGATGCGCTGGTCTATATGCTTGGCGCTGAGAATTACATGGTCTGTGTGAACGCCGGTATGGGAAGCGCCATCGCCCAAAAACTGGAACAACAATCGGATGGTCGTTTAAGCATCATCACCGATCTCACAGACAGCCTCGGTAAAATCGACATCCAGGGCCCCCGCGCCGGAAAGATTCTGGCTTCCATTCTTGAGGACCCCGAGACGGTCCTTGCCAAGATGCCCTACTTCTCCTTTAAAGGGCACTTTGATGCCCGCGCTCCCCAGGGAGGGCAGGTTCGCCTTAAAGACGGCACCCCCATTCTCCTTTCACGTACCGGATACACCGGTGAGTTCGGTTTTGAAATTTTTGTGATTCCCGAAAAAACGGAGTCCACCTGGACGGCCCTCCTTGAGGCGGGAAAATCCTCAGGCATCTGCACCTGCGGTTTGGCCTCCCGAGATTCGCTCCGGGCCGGAGCTGTGTTGCCCCTCTCCCATCAGGACATCGGAGACTGGACCTTCATGAATCATCCTTGGGATTTCACCCTTCCATGGGATGCTGAGAAGAAGGCCTTCACCAAGCATTTTCAGGGGAGCGAGGCCCTTAAAAGTGCCACCGAGGTGTTTTACACGGTACCCTTTGCCGGGTTTGACCCCCGTAAAATCCCTGCAGGGGAGGGCAGTGGCGTCCTTAACGAAGAGGGGGAAACCATCGGCACCATTCTGACCTGCACCACGGATGTCTCGCTGGGCCGCCACGAAGGGACGATTGTCTGCTCGGTTGCAGGCGATCTGCCCGAAGGAGCCAAAGTGCGGGGGCTCTCCTGCGGGTTTGTTCGTCTGAACGTGCCTGTAGCTCCTGGTGAGTCTGTGGTTCTCACAGACGGCAAACGAAAAATACCGGTGGAAATTGTGGAGGATATCCGCCCCGGGCGTACGGCTCGCCGGCCCATGCAAAAGATGCTGTAGAGACCTGAGCCCGGCAGGCCCGGGGTCAGCATAAAAGCCCGAACCGTGCGTGAAAAGGTTCGGATATACCACCCATATGAGATGCCCGTAAATGACACCGCCAGAACAGAAGTAAGGTCGTGTGATTCGGGGCAGGAAGCACACCCTGCAAAGGAGAGGACCCATGAAAGAGATCAACCAGCTTGTTTTGCCAGAAGATGTCAAGTACGCCACGGACCACGAGTGGGCCAGAGTAGAAGGGGATGAAGTGGTTATCGGCCTTGCGGACTACGCCCAGGATCAGCTGGGAGATATCGTTTTTGTTGAGCTTCCCGGGGAAGGGGACAGCTTTGACAAGGGTGAGGAGTTCGGAACCGTGGAGTCTGTGAAGGCCGTTTCGGAACTGTACATGCCCCTCGGCGGTGAGATTGTGGCTGTGAATGAGGCCCTTGAGGACGATCCGGCCCTGGTCAACACCGATCCGTATGGCGAAGGGTGGTTGATCCGCATCAAGCCTGCGGACATGTCCGAGCTGGATGGAATGCTGGACAAGGCCGCTTACCTGGATTTGCTCAACAGCTGATTAGATTCCATGTCCGGGACGGGAATACAGCGGCTTGCTGGCGGGTCTTCACCCGCCGGCAAACCGGTTTGACCCCTTGGAGACGAAGGCTGTTCAGCGGCTTCCCTCGTCGCTTCGGGGTGACAACATCTTAAGAGGACAATGAAGATGCGTTATTTGCCTCATACCCAGGAAGACATCAAGGAGATGCTTGATGTCATCGGTGTCGACACGGTGGATGAGCTATTTGAAGCCATCCCCGAATCATGCCGTAACAAAGAGCCTTTAAACTTGCCGAAGGCCAAGAGCGAGTGGGAACTCAACGCCCACATGGATGCTCTGGCTGCCACCATGGCCCCCTCAAGCGAGTATCGGGTGTTCATTGGGGCGGGAAGTTACAACCACCATATTCCGTCATCGGTTCCCTATCTCCTTTCCCGCCAGGAATTCGCCACGGCATACACCCCCTATCAGCCGGAAATAAGCCAGGGCACGCTCCAGGGCATCTATGAATTTCAGACCCTGGTGACTCGTCTTCTCGGCATGGACGTTGCCACGGCCTCCCACTACGACGGTGCCACTGGCCTTTCTGAAGCCCTTTTGATGGCTGTCCGAAAAACAAAAAAGAACAAAGTGGCCGTCTCCGCCCTTTGTCATCCTTTTCATCGGGATGTCATTCAGACCTATATGGGCCCTGCAGGCATCGAGGTGGTTGAGGTCCCTTACGGAAAAGATGGTCGCACCGATCTCTCCGCCCTTGAAGCCATGGACGGTATTGCCGCGGTGGCGGTGCAGTCTCCCAACTTCTTCGGTGTGGTGGAGGACCTTCAGGGGTTTGCCGATGTCATCCATGCAAAGAAAGGCCTTATGATCGGATCCTTTACCGAGGCCATCTCCTGGGGGCTCCTGAAGGATCCCGGCAGCCAGGGCGTGGACATCGTGGCCGGTGACGGTCAGAGCCTTGGCATTCCCAAATCATTCGGTGGCCCCGGCCTGGGGCTTCTGGCCAGCACCAAGGCTTATATGCGGCAGCTTCCCGGTCGCCTCGTGGGTACCACAACAGACCTGGACGGCAAGCGCGGCTTTGTGCTCACACTGGCCGCCCGCGAGCAGCACATCAGGCGTGAGAAAGCCACCTCCAACATCTGCTCCAACAACGGTCTGTGCGCCATGAACGCGGCCATGTACATGGCCTCCCTTGGCGGCACCGGATTCAAGCGCCTGGCGCAGATCAATTACAACAAAGCCGAGTACCTGAAACGAAAGCTTGTCGAAGCGGGCGTGGAGATGCCCTTTGCCTCTCCCACCTTCAACGAGTTTGTGGTGAAATTTCCCGATGGGTTTGACAAAACCTACGATCGGCTTCTCTCCAAGATGATCGTGGCAGGCCTTCCCCTTGGCCGTTTTTATCCGGAACTCGAGGGGCACTACCTCCTCTGTGTGACGGAGACCCTCTCGAAAATAGATATCGACCAGCTGGTCAAGGAGGTGACGGCATGAGCGGATACAGACAAGGCGATTCCGGCCTCATATTGAACGAACCCCTTCTCTGGGAAAAAGGAAAAAAAGGGCGTTGCGGTTTTTCAATGCCCGAGTGTGATGTGGATGAAGTGCCTTTTGACGGAAAGCTTGCAGGCGATGGCCCCGACTTTCCCGATCTCTCGGAAGTGGAGGTGGTGCGTCACTACACCCGTCTCTCCACCTGGAACTTCGGCGTGGATACCGGCATGTACCCCTTGGGGTCCTGCACCATGAAGTACAACCCCAAGGTGAACGAGCGTCAGGCAAACCTTCCGGGCCTTGCCGAGGCCCACCCGCTGCTTCCCGAAGTCCGCAGCCAGGGAGCCCTCAAGCTGATGTACGACCTGGAGCAGTACCTCATGGAGCTCACCGGCATGGACGCGGTGACCCTTCAGCCTGCAGCCGGTGCCCATGGCGAACTGGCGGGCATTCTCATGATCTATGCCTACCATAAGAAGAGGGGCGAAATCCGAACCAAGATGCTGGTTCCCGATACCGCCCATGGCACCAACCCCGCCAGCGGCGCATTGTGTGGCTATATCCCTGTGGCCGTTCCGGTCAACGAAGATGGGATCATGAGAGTCGAAGACGTGCGCGGACTCATGGATGAAGAGACCGCAGGCATCATGGTGACCAACCCCAACACCCTCGGGCTTTTTGAAAAGAATATTCGTGAGATCTGCGACATCGTTCATGAGAAGGGCGGCCTGGTCTACGGCGACGGCGCCAATCTGAACGCGGTGATGGGCTACGTGAAGATGGGGGATATCGGTGTGGACGTCATGCACTTCAACCTCCATAAAACCTTTTCAACACCCCACGGTGGCGGTGGCCCCGGATCCGGCCCTGTGGCCGTAAACAAGACCCTGACTCCCTTTTTACCTGTTCCCCGGGTGGAGAAGGTGCAGGACCATTACCACCTGGTGACGGATTACCCGGACTCCATTGGTCGCATGATGACCTTCTACGGTCACTTTGGCGTCATGGTTCGCGCCTACAGTTACATTCTCTCCATGGGGGGCGAAGGGCTCAAAGAGGCCAGCGCCCACGCGGTGCTCAACGCCAACTACATCAAAGAGCGACTCAAAGACACCTTCCACCTCGCCTTTGATCAGACCTGCATGCATGAGTGTGTCTTCTCCGATGCGAAACAGGAAGAGTACGGCATCACCACCCTGGATGTCGCCAAACGGCTCATCGACTACGGATTCCACCCCCCCACCATCTACTTCCCTCTGGTGGTACACGGCGCCCTCATGATCGAGCCCACGGAGACCGAAACCAAAGAGGATATCGATAACTTCATCGACACCCTGAAAGCCATCGCCGTTGAAGCCAAGGAGTCACCCGAACTCTTGAAAAACGCACCAACCCGAAGCAAGGTGCGCCGCCTCGATGAAACCACGGCCGCACGTAAGCCCTGTCTGTGTGGCTAAAAAGCAGGCCTCCGGCGGCCCTGCCGGGGGCCAAACTTTTGAAAAGTTTGACAAACAGGTCCTGTGAGTAAGGTTGACGACTCCAACTCTCTCGGTAATCCAGTCGCTTCAGCATCTGGTAGCATGCAACACTCTTATTTTGCTGAGTCTTTGGGCTGGGAAATGAGGGGGCAACCGGGAAGTTTTTGCGGAGAGTTTATCAAAAGGTGATCCATTGGATGGCAACCTGCTTTCAAGGTGGCACACCTTGCCGCCGGAGGCATGTTTTTACCGAACTTTAACCATGGAAGGCAAAGGAATGAAGGGATTGCTTCTTGAGTTGCCGTTGACTGCGTATGAGGAGGTTCATGCCTTGCAGAAGCGGTTGGTGGCTGAGCGGGCGTCGGGTCGCCTTGATCGGGATGTGGTGATTATAGTGGAGCATCCGGCGGTGTACACCCTTGGAAAGCGGGGAGGTCGGGAGAACCTCATCGTCTCTGAGGCCTTTCTTGCGGAGAAGGGGATTTCCGTGGTTCAGACCGAGCGGGGGGGCAATATCACCTGGCACGGTCCCGGACAATTGGTCGCGTACCCCATTGTTCATCTGGAAAAAGCCCGGATGGGCGTGGCCGATTTTGTGGGATTTTTAGAAGGCGTGATGGTGAAGACCCTGGCTTGTTTGGGGGTTGATGCCCGAGGAGATGAGGTGAATCGGGGAGCCTGGGTGGGTGAGGCCAAGATTGGCAGTGTCGGTATTCGGGTGACCGAAGGGGTCTCCTTTCATGGGCTGGCTTTGAACGTGGCACCGGACCTGACGTGTTTCTCCTGGATCAATCCCTGTGGCTTAACGATTTCCATCACCACGGCTGAAAAAGAGCTGGGGCACAAGGTGTCCATGGAGATGGCAAGGGCTGAGATGAAACAAAAATTTGCCGATCTATTCAGCGATGGCCTTTCTGAGGTGACGATGGCAGATCTGGGGTGTGAAAGATAATACCTTGGACATAGAAGAGATTCAGGGGTTGAGAATAATGCCGATGTGCTTTGCCCCGAGGAACGAGGGGTGAAGCACATCGGCAACCCGCTTTCAAGGTGGCTCACCTTGCCGCCGGAGGCTTTTTTCGATGAAGGGAGAGTGTATGGGCAAGGATGCGTGTCTGGATGACGTAAAAAAATATCAGCGCCTGAGAAAACCGGTCTGGCTTCGGCGCAGTCTGCCCACATCGCCCCAGTACGAGAAGGTGAGGCGGCTTATCGGTGAATCGTCCCTGCACACGGTGTGTCAGGAGGCCAAGTGCCCCAATCAGTGGGAGTGTTTCTCCAACCGGACGGCCACATTTATGATTTTGGGTGAGACCTGCACGAGAGGGTGTCGGTTTTGCAACGTTCAGGGTGGGAAACCTTTACCTCCGGATCCAGAAGAGCCCCGGCGCGTGGCCGAGGCGGCAAAGGAGCTGAACCTCTCTTACGTGGTGGTGACCTCTGTGACCCGTGATGACCTTGAAGACGGAGGGTCTTCCCATTTTGCGGAGACCATTGCCGCCCTTCGGGAAGCCATTGACGGGGTCTACGTGGAGGTGCTGATTCCTGACTTTAAGGGGGATGAACAGGCTTTGCAGTGTGTGATCGATGCTGCACCGGATGTGTTGAATCACAATATCGAAACGGTTCCCAGGCTGTATGACACGGTTCGTCCCCAGGCCATTTACCAGCGATCCCTGGATGTGTTTCGGTATTTAAAGAAGGCGGCGCCCGCCATGCCGGGTAAGTCAGGCCTGATGCTCGGGCTGGGTGAAACCGATGCCGAGGTGGAGGTGACACTTAAGGACCTCCTTGCTGCCGGCTGTTCCATCCTTACGCTGGGGCAATACCTTCAGCCATCAAAAGACCATCTGCCCGTTGAAAGTTACGTCACCCCCGAGGCCTTCGACGCCTGGAAGGAACGCGCCCTTGCCATGGGATTTGCCGACGTGGCGAGCGGTCCCTTTGTGCGGAGTTCCTATAAAGCCAAAGAGCTGTTTAGCAAGGATGGCCCCACAACAGAGTAAACCCGTTTACAGTTTGCCGCACCACCCCCCTCGGTGCGACAAATAAGCCCCCTGTCATATATCTGGCAGGGGGCTTTTTTTTGCCTCCGGCGGCAAGGTGAGTCACCTTGAAAGCTGGTGGCCGTTGCGCTTTGTCCTTCGTTCCTCGGGGCAATGCGCAACGGTATATTTCGGGGCATTGTGCGGTTGTCTGTGACGTTATATTTTGGTGCAGCTTATATAAAGACAGTCTCTAAGTATTTGATACTGAAGCTCTTTCTGAATGAACAAAAAAAGCCGCTGGATAATCCGGCGGCTTTTTTATTTTTAAAAGCGGGGTCTGGAATCTACCTGATTTCATAGAGAAATAAAGGCAGTCGGTGGCACGAACATGGTGCATAAAATGCACCCTACGGCGGTGATGGGGTGCCTATGGATAACATGACCCCGGTCATGGTCATTTCCGACGAGGTAACCTTCTAACAAGCGTAGAAGGTCGAGCAATTCGTAACTCGTCGAGGCACCGGAGCCCGTAGGGTACGTTCCACGCACCAAAACCACAGCCTTACTTGTCTTGGTTTAGGTGTAGTACGTGGCTGATTAGTATGCCTCCGGCTAGGTGTGCCACCTTGAAATCAGATTGCGGATGAGCGTTGTTCCTCGTTCCTGGGCTCAAATCACATTCATCTTTGAATCGAGATCTACCAGGTATCAATTTTTAAAACCTGTTTATCAAACTTTTCAAAAGTTTGGCCCCCGGCAGGGCCGCCGGAGGCGCAGATTTTAGAGAAGTGCGTCGGCAAACTCTTCGGCGTCAAAGGGGCGCAGGTCGTCGGCCTGCTCGCCGATGCCGATGTACTTTAAGGGTACCCCTAAGGTGCTGGTGATGCCGATGACAATGCCGCCTTTGGCGGTTCCGTCGAGTTTGGTGAGGGCCACGCCGTCAATGCCCACGGCGTCGTGGAAGAGCTGGGCCTGGGTGAGGGCGTTCTGGCCTGTGGTGGCGTCCACGACCATGAGGGTCTCATGGGGAGCATCGGGAATGGTTTTGGCGACGCTGCGCCTGATCTTTTTGAGCTCTTCCATGAGGTTCTTTTTGGTGTGGAGGCGGCCAGCGGTGTCGATGATGACGATGTCCGCGTCTCGCGCTACCGCTGCCTGAACTCCGTCAAAGGCGACAGCTGCTGGGTCGGAGTTGTCCTTGTGGCGGACAATCTCTGCGCCCGAACGCTCGGCCCAGATGGTGAGCTGCTCGGATGCCGCGGCACGGAATGTGTCGCCGGCAACGATGATGACCTTTTTGCCTTCACGCACAAAACGGGTGGCCATTTTGCCGATGGTGGTGGTTTTGCCCACACCGTTGACGCCAATGACCATCATCACGTGGGGCTTTTTAAGGGCAGTTTCAGCTGGCGTATCAAAGGAGATGCGTTCAAGGAGAAGGGCTTTCAGGGCTGTCTTCAACTCGTCGGAGTTGGAGATCTCGGAGGCCTTTTCAGAGAGGGTCTCGATGATCTCCATGGTGGTTCTTACCCCCACATCAGAGGTGATGAGGAGCTCTTCCAGTTCTTCCAGTAGATCGTCATCT
Source organism: Desulfolunaceae bacterium (assembly GCA_942491485.1). Classification (GTDB taxonomy): domain Bacteria; phylum Desulfobacterota; class Desulfobacteria; order Desulfobacterales; family Desulfolunaceae; genus Desulfoluna. Next base: position 1,169,688 of record CALOAX010000004.1, read on the forward strand.
AATGCTCGACCACCCTTAAACAGGGCATCCACGCCATTTGAAAGGGCGTTGCGGGTTTTAGAGAGGCCGCTTTTCAGGCTTTTGAAGACACCGGTTTCCTCGGGAGCAGGCTCCGGGGTTGGTTCGGCTGCAACTTTTCGGGAAGGGGCGGGTTCTGCTTTGGCCTCTTTTTTCGCCGCAGGCTTATCATCCACGCGTTTCTTCTCTTCGGGTGGTGCCTGTACCGGTGCTTTGGGGGCTTTAAGGGCTGCTGAGATGACCAGGAGAAAGAGAATGAGAATCACTGCTGTCGCAGGAATCATCCACCAGAGGGCCTCTTTGTATGGTGCAAGGGCAGGAATGGCTGTTGCTGCCTTGTCGGCAATCCCTTCAAGGATCGTTTTGACAGGGGCAAGGGAATCGGTAACTCTCTCCAGAAGAACGCTAAAATCCATATTGATTGTCCTGTGTTCTGATTCGGATCGTTAATAACATAAATCAGGCTAATGTAGCAGGGCACGAGGCTCTTGTAAACACCAGGGGGCGGGTTCGCGAATGCCCCTGACTCTCGTCCCTCGGGTCACTCACATTCGCTGACGCGCTGCGCCCGTGAGCTTTGGGTCCGGTGTGTTTGTCCAAGTCGTTATTCCCTCGTCTGAGAGTCGCTGCTCAGTATAGCCTCCGGCGTTGCGGGTGCGAAACGGGTGTTGTAATACAACGATTTTTGTGTTCGCATTCGCGTTGTGGGCGAGGGAGTGCATCTTGTGTGGCAAGTGCATGAGTTTTGGGTGAACCGTTTTGAATCCAGTGGTTGACTTTAACTCGAATAACTCCGGTGGCTCTGCCGGGGACAAACCTGTGCCTGGTTTTAATTGGGGTGATTTGTCAAACAGGTCTTAATAAGGGACTCTGATTTAATATCGAATCAAAGGCGGGTGTGATTTGACCCGAGGAACGAGGGGCAAAGCGCATCCGCAACCAGCTTTCGAGGTGGCACACCTCGCCGCCGGAGGCACGTTTTTCCCATGCATTTAATCATAGGAGGCTCTTGTTGGCCCTAAGTGCTCAATTGGATTTATTAGGATTATTGCAGGTCAGGCTCAGGCGACGTCGGGTTGTTCCAGCTCTGCGGGGAGCTCCTTGCCGCTCAAGTTGACGGAGACCACCTTTGAGATGCCTTTTTTCTCCATGGTGACCCCAAGGAGGATGTCGGCGTGTTCCATGGTGATCTTGTTGTGGGTGATGACGAGGATCTGGGAGCTCTCGGCGATCATGGTGAGGAGGTTGTTGAACCTCAGGACGTTGGCGTCATCCAGGGGAGCGTCGATTTCGTCCATCACGCAGAAGGAGGAGGGCTTCAAGAGGAAGATGGAGAAGACAAAGGCGATGGCGGAGAGGGCCTTTTCCCCGCCGGAGAGCAGGGAGAGTCGGGCCTGTTTTTTCCCGGGAGGCTGGATCATGAGTTCCACGCCGGTTTCCAAGGGCTTTCCGGGCTCGGTGAGGACCAGGCGCGCAGATCCCCCATCGAAAAGCCTGGGAAAGATCTCGGCTAATTTTTCATTGATGCGGTGGAAGGTGTCGACGAACCGGTCCTGGGTGATCCGGTTGATCTTTTTAATGATGGCCTCAAGGTCATCCAGGGATGAGTTGAGATCCGTTTGCTGTTCAAGCAGGAACCCATGGCGCTCCATCACCTCTTCGTACTGAGTTACGGCTGCCGGGTTGACTTCTCCGACCCGGTTTATTTTCCGCTTCAGTCTGTCCAGATCCTGCTTCAGGGACTCCTTGTCCACCTCTCCATGGAGGACAGCGTGGATCTCCTCTTCAAAGGTGGCGGTCAGCTCTTTGATGGGGACTCGGTACTGCTCTATGGCTCGGGCTTCGAGTTCCTCCCCCCGGGCGAGAAAACCTGCCAGGGCGACCTCATCTTTTCTCAGTCTTTCGGAACGTTCCTCATAAAGGGTGGCGAGCTCTTTGCGCTCTGTCTCTTTTTCCGTCATGTCCGCTTCGATACGGGAAAGGTGGGTTCGGGTGACGGCAAGGGATTCCTCTTCAGCCGTGACGGCACCAAAAGCGCCGGCGAGCCCTTTCTCTTTTTCTTCGGCCTGTTTCAGGAGAACCTCAGAGTCCCGGGTTTTCTTCTCAATGCCTTCGTGGAGGCGCTGGATAAGCTCCTCACCCTCCTTAAGGAAGCCGGTGAGTCGCTTCAGTGTGCTTCGGTGGTTTTCATGCTTGGCCTCTTCCCGGGCAAGGGCCAGTTTTAACTCCACGATGGCTTGGTCGGCCCGAGAAAGGGCCTCCCGTGCTTCGGTGAGTTTTTCCCTGGCCACCTCTTCACCCTTGACCCGCTTTGCGAGTTCTTCCTGAACAGACTGAAGCTTTTCACGACTTTCATCCATCTCGTCTTCGAGGTCCGCCAGGTCACCCACCAGTTGCTCTGTCTCCAGGTCCATAAGGGTCAGGTGTTTCTGGCCCTGCTTCACCTCTTCTGCTGCCAGAAGACAGCTGCGTTCTTTTTCAGAACGTTCGCGGAGCAGTTTGCTCAATTCGGATTCGGCCTGACGCAGGGATTCCCTTCGGGTCTCCATTGCCTTGTGAAGCCCTTCCCGTTGCTCTGAGAGTTTTGCGATGTTGGCTTCAAGGACGGTGAGCTTCTCTTCGGCTTCGTTCATTTCGGTACGCCGTTTGAGAAGCGAGGCAGATGCGCCTTGCGTTCCGGCGATGACAGCACCGCAAAAATCCACAAGGGAGCCGTCTTTGGTTGCAATGGCAACCCACTGATCGGTCAGTCCTTTGGCCTTTATGGCTGATTCCAGGTCGTCAGCCACAAAAAGGCGGGAGAGGAGGGCCGGGAAAGGGGCTGTAAGCCTCTCGTCTGGAACAACCAGCTCCGTGAGAGGGCGGCACCCTTCAAGGGGCGCTCCGGCAAAGGGGGAAAGATCGCTCAGCTCCGGGGGAAGAAAACCGCAACGGCTGGTCCCCTCCTGCTGCATGGCCAGAGCCGCGTTAAAGGCCATGTCATGGGAGTCCACCACAATGTGGGTGAGGATCTCCCCCAGGGCTGTCTCAGCAGCTGTTTCGTAGCCTTTTTCTACCTGGAGCAGGTCGGCCACCACCTCATGGGAGATGGATCCAAGGGTGTCAAGTTGATCCATTCCCTTTTTGACACCGTCTCCATACCCATCGAGGTTGTGAACCATGCGCTGCATGGTATCTAAATAGGAGCGAATGCGGCTCTCTTCAATCTCTTTTTGCTTCAGGGTGTCATCAAGGCGGGACGTATCCATCTCCATGGCGTTGATCCCGTCACGGAGGTCATCCAGGTGGTCCCTGAGTTCTGTGGTCTCCTCTTTAAACTCGGCCATCTCCTGTTCCAGGATACGCCCTTTTTCCTTTGCTGCGGCAAGGGAGGTTCTGGCTGTTGCCAGGTCTTCATCCCGCCGCTTCAGCTTGCGGGTGGCGTTTTCGTGGAGTTTTTCCGCGTTTGTAAAAACGTGCTTAAAAGAGGCTTCTCGCGCCACAAGTTCCATGCGGCCGGAGGACTCTTCGTTGCTGGTTTTCTCAAGGGTGGTCAGGGTTGATTGGCAGGCGCTGCGATGGTGTTCAGCCGCCTCCATTTTTTTGTCCAGCTCGGTGACCACGTGGTCCAGGTCTCCGTGGGCATGACGGAGGGTGCGGATTTCATCGGTCAGTTCGCTGTTTTTGGCTCGGGCAACGGAGAGGTGGTGGTTGTCCTCTTTCACCTCGGTGGTGAGGGACAGGGACTTCTCCCTGAGGTGCCCTATTTCGTTCTCGTCTCGATCGGCGAGGCGCTTTAGCTCGTATATCTTACGGTTTTTTGCCTCAATGGCATCCGTGGTCTCCTGGGCGTGGAGTTTGAGTCGCTCAAGGGCACTTGATAGCGCTTCACGGCGGGTGGCGTCCGCTTTGGACTGTGCTTTGATGCGTTCTGTCGAGGTGACGAGCTCTTTGGCCTTGTGTGCCAGGGACAGGTACTCGACACCTGTCAGGGTGATGTCAAGATCCCGGATCTCTTTTTGGAGCTCTTTGAAGAAGAGCGCTTTTTTTGCCTGGCGTTTCAGGGACGCAAGCTGGCGTTCCAGTTCAGAGAGGATGTCCCCTACGCGGTCCAGGTTTTCCCGGGTTGACTTGATCTTGGATTCGGTTTCCCGTTTCCGCGCTTTATATTTGGTAACATCCGCCGCTTCCTCGATGAAGACGCGTCGCTCCTCCGGCGTTGCATCCGTGAGGGCGCCGATATTGCCCTGTTGGATGACGGCAAAGGCGTTTTTTCCGGTGCCGCTTCCCAGGAAGAGGGTCTGGATGTCTTTCAGGCGGGCGGGCTGACGATTGATGAGGTAGTTGCTTTCACCGGAACGGAAAATTCGACGTGTGACGGTGATTTCGCTGTAGTCGTTGAAGGGGCCGACAATGGTTCCGTCTTCGTTGTCGATGGTGAGGGAGACCTCAGCCATGTTCATGGGGGGATTGCCGGCGGACCCTGCGAAGATAATGTCCTCGGAGGTCTTGCCCCGTAGTTTGCGGACGTTCTGTTCTCCCATGACCCATCTTAAGGCATCCACCACGTTGCTTTTACCGCATCCGTTCGGGCCCACCACACCCGTGGTACCAGGGGGGAACACAATGCGTGTTTTTCCCATGAACGATTTGAACCCGGTGATCTCGAGTTTTTTGAGCTTCATTGGTGGTGGTTTGTCCGCGGGGTTGGTGGATTGAGCGGCACAGGCCGCAGAGGATGCGACGGGCCGGAGGCCTGTCACCGTTACGTCAGCTATCACATATCATTCCCCCGGTATGATGTAAAGATGGCGGAAATACCTGAATCCGCAAGATGATTTATTGACTGGCGCACGGGGTGTGGCGGGGCCGGAGGGCATTAATATGGATTGGTTCTTGCATCATCTTTTAACTGTCTGCTATAGCAATGATTACTAAAAGCGGGTTAGGCACGTGGTGTGCCTGCTGCAGGATGAGCCCCACATGCTTCACGGTGTGTGCGGCTCTTTTATGTGACGTCGACGGGGGAGCTGCGGTTTATTTCCCCTTTTCTACGAAGCCCCGAGTGATGTGATTGTAACCGGTTTTTCGGATGACTCCCTTAAGCCTTAGGTCTTTTGCGTTTTGTGGTGTTTTAAAATGCTACTGGCGCTGTTTTGAAAGATATTTGGGCGGTTACAAGCAGGTCCTGATGTGGGCGGCTACTCTAATTTCACCCGGAACGGCACTCTTCCCGCCGAACCGATCGATTATACGGAGACAAGCATGTCGGAAAAACGCCTGATGAGCCTGGATGAGCTCTTCTCACACGACTGTGTTCAGGAGATCATTGGTGAGGACAGCCTGGACGCCATTGAGAGAAGGGCCTACACACCTCCTCTTTGTGATGTGTTCCAAAACGGGCCGACAGCCCTTGAAACCCAGAACCAATATCGGTTTAACATCGATGGTGCCGCAAAGGAACAGCTTCCGCACCTGATGGAGAACCGTGTAGAGAAGGTTGTGACGGCGGGCGAGGACGCAGCTGAAGGTTATCTTCGACCCAGGGCCATCGGTATTGCCTTTTCCGGCGGGCCGGCACCTGGTGGGCATAACGTGATTGCGGGCCTTTATGATGCCGCCAAAAAAGCCAACCCCGAGAACCGTGTTTACGGCTTTATCCTCGGCCAGGATGGCATCATTGAGGGCAATGCCTGCGAGTTGACCGACGAGATCGTTAACAGGTACCGCAACCTTGGCGGCTTCTGCATGATTAAGACGGGCCGAACCAAGGTTGATACCCGCAGCAAGATGCGCCTCTCCGTCGAGACCTGCAAAAAGTTTGGTTTGGATGCCCTTGTGGTGATCGGCGGGGATGACTCCAACACCAACGCGGCGTTTATGGCGGAGTCCATGAAGGAAGAGGGCATTCAGGTCATCGGGGTGCCCAAGACCATCGACGGTGATATTCAGGTAAATGATGCCGATGGAAAGAGCCTTTGCGCCATTTCATTCGGGTTTCACAGCGCGGCTCGCTCCTTTGCCCGGAACGTCGGGGACCTTTGCACCGACGGCAGCTCCGATGTCAAATACTGGCACTTCTGTAAGGTGATGGGCCGGGTGGCAAGCCACCTTGCCCTTGAGGTCTCACTCCAGACCCATGCGAACCTCACCCTCATCGGCGAAGATCTGGCTGATTACGTGGATGAGGATCGTGTCGAAAAAGCCAAGGCCGAAGGGACGGTGGATTATACCGCTTACGGCATGACCCTTCGCCACCTCTCCAGGGTGGTGTGTGATGCCATCGTTCGTCGTGCCGCCGTGGGCAAAAACTACGGTGTGGTGGTGATCCCGGAGGGGATTCTGGAGTTTATCAACGAAGTCCAGATCTTCATTATCAAGCTCAACACCATTATCTCTGAGTACAACGATGTCCACGATACAGATTTTCATACGGACTTCAGGACTCTGGAAGAGAAGCTGGAGTATCTGAGGCGGCTGGTTCGAGGGATTCGAAAGATGGGGCCTGAAACCATCTGGAATGCCCGGGATGACGAGCTTTTTAACGACATTCCTGAATTTTTCCAGGCGGGCCTTCTTATTGAGCGGGACAGCCACGGCAACTTCCAGTTTTCCCAGGTGGAGACGGATCGGGTTATCCTGGAGCTTGTCATGGACTATCTGGACATCCTCAAGGAGAAGGGACGTTACAAAATCGGCATTGAAGAGACCTATTACGCCAAGGCACTTTCCCAGGCGGGGCTCAGTGCCGACCTGTACGGTCCGGTTCTCTTCCGGAATTACGGGGTGGGGCGCTACCTGCTGATCAAGGAGGAGCTCATCTCCCACAAGACCCTGAAGCAGGCCCTGGTCAAAGCCGGGCTGCTGGACGATGAGGATCAGGTGCCCATGGCGATCCTAAAGATTTACAACAAGTCCGTTCCCAACTTTAAGGTCCAGACCCATTTTTACGGATATGACGGCCGTGGCTCCGATCCCACCAAGTTTGACTGCACCTACACCTACAACCTGGGGCAGACCGCCTTCAGCCTGATTGCAGGGGGAAGCACCGGCCACATGGTGGGGATCCGAAACCTCGAAAAATCCTTTGACGAGTGGGAACCCCTTGGCATTCCCATTGCTCCCCTGATGCACCTGGAAGAGCGTGGCGGCAAGATGAAGCTGGTCCTTGAAAAGAGTGTGGTGGAGCTCGATTCCAACGCATTCCGTATCGTCAAGGCCATGCGGGAGAAATGGATGGCCGCCTATCCCGGCCCGGACCGGTTCCGAAAGCCCGGTGCCATCCGGTTCCGTGGTGAGCTTGAAGAAGAGAAACCCATGATGCTCACATTGAATGCCCTGGAATAAAAAATATGCCTCCGGCGGCCTGCCTTTTGAAAAGGCAGACAAACAGGTTTTCGAAAAGCCCCGTATACCCTCTTTGGTTTGCGGGGCTTTTTTTGTTCAAAAAATGGTGGTCGTGGTGAAAAGGTTGCCTGGGGTTGGCTTTGTTATAATAATGGTGCGCAAGCGCACCCTACGAGTTGACGTGAGACCAAATATTCTCGTTGTTGTTGGATGTATCTTTCAGAAACCGGAATTGATTATCGAAAAAAAGGGCGGGAAATGGTGGTGCGCGTGCGCACCGTGGTATAATTGCATTCCTGATTGACTTTACATCCAAAATTGTTGTCAACGGGCAAAGCCTGTCAGCGAATGTGATCAGCCCGAGGAACGAGGGCCGGGAGCATTCGCAACCAGCTTTCGAGGTGTTTTTGCCTGATGTGGCTTCGCCACCCTCGCCGCCGGAGGCACGTTTTTTTATCCTTCAAAAACAAAAACCCCGAAGCGATATGTCTCGCTTCGGGGTTTTTTATTCAGGGGTGCAATGGGCCTTAGCCCATGCTGTGGGGCTTGTAGCTGCAGAGGGGCTCTTCGGTGAGGTAGCTTCCGGTGGCTTCAAAGGCGCGGGCGCGGCATCCGCCGCAGACGCGCTTGTACTCGCAGGGGCCGCACTTTCCTTCGAGGAGATCGTAGTCACGAAGCTCCTTGAAGGTCTTGGAGTCACGCCAGATGTTGGTAAAAGAATCTTCCTTGACGTTTCCGCAGTCGGTGTGGAGGAAGCCGCAGGGCTGGACCGTGCCGGTGTGGGAGACGAAGCAGAAGCCGATGCCGCCGAGGCAGCCGCGGGTTACCGCATCCAGGCCGTGGGTCTCAAATGTGACCTTTTTTCCATCCTCTTTGGCCCGCTGGCGAAGAATCCGGTAGTAGTGGGGGGCGCAGGTGGCCTTGAGCTGAAGGGAGGTCTTCTCTCGCTGGTCGTAGAACCAGTTGAGGGTCTCTTCGTACTCTTTGGCGTTGATCTCGCTGTCCGCGATGTATTTCCCTCTGCCTGTGGGGACAAGGAGGAAGATATGATGGGCCACGGCTCCGATCTCTTCGGCCTTGGCAAGGATATCTGGAATCTGGTCGAGGTTGTCCTTGGTGATGGTGGTGTTGATCTGGAACTCCAGGCCTGCGGCTTTGGCAAGCTCCACCGCACGCATAACGCCGTCGTAGGCACCCTCAACTCCCCGGAACCCGTCGTGGAACTCTTTGGTGGCCCCATCCAGGCTCAGGCTGATGCGCATGATGCCTGAGTCCACCATCTTTTTGGTGTTCTCCTCGGTCATCATGGTGCCGTTGGGTGCCATGGTCATCCGGAGGCCCAGCTTGGTGCCATACGTGGCAATCTCAAAAATGTCTTTGCGCATCAGGGGCTCGCCACCGGTCAGGATGATGATGGGCTTGCCCACCTCCGCAATCTGGTCCAGGAGCTTGAACGCCTCTTGCGTGTCAAGCTCACCGGGATAAGGTCCGTTTTCGGCTGCAGCCCGACAGTGAACACAGCTTAAGTTGCAGCTCCGGGTTGTCTCCCAGGCCACCAGCCTCAGCTCGGCCTCTTTCTTCCCATGCCCGCCGCCGTGGCCGTGGGGGGCACCTTTTTTTGTGTGGTCGTGCATCGTCGTTTTATCCTTATCATGGAAAAATAAGGCCTCCGGCGGCAAGGTGAACCACCTTGAAAGCAGGTTGCCATCGCGCTTCCCCCTTCGTTCCTCAGGGTAAATCGCAATGGCATTCGCTGCGGGCTGCGCCCGCCTCCAAAGCCGGAGACGCTCCGAATTTTGTTACAAGTTCTCAGAAGCTTAGACTCTGGTAACTATTCAGCTCATGAGTGCCCTGCCGGCCCACCTTTCGAAACGGTGGCCAAACAGATTTTAACGTTTGGTACCCGTTGAACGCGGAAGCGATTTAACCCGAGGAACGAGGGGCAAAGCGCTTCCGCCACCTGGGGTCCAGGGGATCATCCCTTGGCCGCCGGAGGCTTTTTTACTCGTCCCTTATTTTCCGCCCAGCTCCCGTGCCGCTTCCAGTGCGTGGTAGGTGAGGATGATATCTGCACCGGCGCGTTTGATGGAGGTGAGGGTTTCCATCATGACTTTGGTGCCGTCGATCCACCCGAGCTGGTCAGCTGCTTTGATCATGGCGTATTCGCCGCTGACGTTGTAGGCAGCCATGGGCAGGTCCACTTCGTCCCGTACCTTGGAGATGACATCGAGGTAGGAGAGGGCGGGTTTGACCATGATGATGTCCGCTCCCTCTTCTGCGTCCATGGTGGCCTCGCGAATGCCTTCAAGGACATTGGCGGGGTCCATCTGGTAGGTGCGGCGGTCGCCGAACTGGGGCGCTGAGTTGGCGGCGGCCCGGAAAGGACCGTAGTATGCCGAACAGTACTTCACCGCGTAGCTCATGATGGGGGTTTCGGAGAGATCTTCCTGGTCGAGGGCTTCTCGGATTTCACCCACACGGCCATCCATCATATCCGAAGGAGCCACCATGTCGGCACCGGCTTTGGCATGGGAAACGGCGATTCTGGCGAGAAGATCGAGGCTCATGTCGTTGTCGATCTTCCCTTTTTCTACCACACCGCAATGGCCGTGGTCGGTGTACTGGCAGAGGCAGACGTCGGTGATGACGGCAAGGTCAGGGACCTTGTTCTTCACCTCGCGCACCGCCTTCTGAACGATGCCGTTTTTGTCATATGCGGAGGTGCCAAGGGCGTCTTTCTTATCGGGGACTCCAAAGAGCATGATCGAAGGGATGCCAAGGTCATGGGCCTCTTTTGCTGCCTTGACGATGTTGTCCACGGAGAGCTGGCAGTGGCCAGGCATGGATTCTATGGGGTTTTTCACACCTTTGCCGCCGATGGCGAAGAGGGGCAGGATCAGGTCGTTTACAGAGAGGGACGTCTCACGGACCATGCGGCGCAGGGCGGAAGACGCTCTCATGCGTCGTCCTCGGTATTGGGGAAACAGCATCAGGTACTCCTTTGAAGGTGGGGCCGTGTCGGGTTCAGGTGAAACCAAGGGCGTCGGTCTTGAATTATCAAGCCGACGCCCCTTTAAAACACTATAGCTTCACCCGAAATGCACGGGTTATTCGCTTAAACCGATCTCTTCGTCGGTGAGGTAGCACTCGGGGTCGGGGGCCCAGACATCGCCGGTGGCGGCTTCGGCGCGTACGCGGAAGTTGCCGGCACAGATATCAAGCCACTTGCACTTGGCGCACCTGCCGGTGACGTGCTTCTTTTTTTCCTTGAGCTTGAGAAGGAGGTCGTCCTCGGGCTTGGTCCAGATCTCAGAGAAGGGGGTCTGGCGAACGTTGCCGAAGCTGTGGTGACGCCAGAACTGGTCGGCGTAGACGGAACCGTCCCAACTTACGCAGCCGATGCCGTGGCCGGAGCTGTTGCCTTCGTTCATTTCGAGGAGCTCAAGTACTTCCTTGGCTCGCTCGGGGTCTTCTTCAAGCATGCGCAGGTAGATGTGGGGGCCGTCGGCGTGGTTGTCCACGGTGAGGACCTCTTTGGATTTGCCTATGTCATGGAGACGTTTGGCCTCGGTGGCGATAAGGTCCACGGCCTTTCGGGTCTCTTCATGGGAGAGGACTTCGTCACCGATTTTGACACCTCGGCCTGCGTAGACGAGGTGATAGAAACAGATGCGGGGGATGTCGTGCTCTTCGAGGAGTTTGAAGACCGCCGGGATGTCCTTGACGTTCATTCGGTTCATGGTGAAGCGGAGCCCCACCTTGATACCTGCCTCCTGGCAGTTTTTGATCCCTTCGAGGCTGGCCTTGAAGGATCCCTTTTCTCCCCTGAAATGATCATGGATATCTTCCATGCCGTCCATGCTGATGCCCACGTATGAGAGGCCGATGCGCTTCAGGTTCTGGGCCACTTCACGGGTGATGAGGGTGCCGTTGGTGGAGATAACGGCGCGCATCCCCTTGGATACGGCGTATTCCGCCAGTTCCGGCATGTCTTTGCGCATGAGGGGCTCACCGCCGGAGAAGAGGATGACAGGGGCGCCAAAGGCGGCCAGGTCGTCGATGAGGGCCTTGCCCTCTTCGGTTGTGAGCTCGTTGTCTTCACAGGTGGCTTTGGCGTGGGCGTAGCAGTGGATGCACTTCAAGTTACAGGCACGGGTACAGTTCCAGACCACCACCGGCTTCTTGTCCTTAGAGAACTGAAGCAGGTGAGAAGGGAGGCTCCCGGAATGGCGTCCGTAACGCAGGGCGTCCGAGGGTTCCACGGTTCCGCAGTAGAGTTTGGATATTCCGATCATCTACGTATACTCTCCGGTTGTGACAACAAAGGCCCTCAAACCGGGGCCTTTGTCGTTATCTCGTTTGATGGTGTCGAAGCCACAGGCGAAAAATCCGCCCCATGGTTCGTTATGTCTTGGTGTCGTCAGGGAGCCTTATGGCGTCATCTTTTCCCACGAGTTCCTCTTTAATAAGGTCGTCCAGGAAACGTTCAGGCGCGAGAAGAGCCTCCCGTGTGATGAAGAAGTGGGTTTTTCCGGTTTTTTCCCGGATAAGTGCCAAGCCCAGCTCGAAATCCCCGGCTATTTTGGTGAATATCTCTTCACCGGTGGCGTCTGCCGTCAGGATCTGGTCCATGAGGAAATCCACTGCATCTTCATCAAACAGGACATGCATACCAAATTTCGAGAAGAAATTCACCTCAAGTTTTTTTACATCTTCGTAATGTGAATGAAGTGTCTCGATTGCATAGCCTGTGGCGATTCCCTTTCCGATACAGAGATTTGCGGCAAAATCAGCACGCCAGGGGGTGAGGGGCAGCAGGTGGCCGATGGTGAGCTGTGTCCAGTGGTTTTCAATGTAAGTGGAGAGGTAGGATGTCTCTTCTTCTTCAAGATGTTGAAACCGCTTTTTCCACGTCTCTTTCATCGATGGGTCGGCCAGGGATGCCAGAGTCTCGTCAGGCTGTTGTGCCGCTTCAATGGTCGCGGGGAACTCTTTGATGCCCAGGGAGGGGAGGCGTGTCTCAAAGGAGAGGAGCACGTCTTCCACGGCGCTGACCAGGCCCCTTGCACCGGTATTCTCCAGGAAGGCACGTCGCGCAATCTCCCGCAGGATCTCATCTGAGAACCGGATGGAGATGCCGTAGGCGGAAAAATCCAGCTTTTTACTTAAGATGACCGGGTTGTTCGGGTTCTTCAGGATTTCGAAGAGGTCGTCTTCTGAAAGGGTTTCAAGGGTGGTGCGCACGGGAAGTCGACCGACAAACTCCGATTCAAAGCCATACTCCACGAGGTCTTCGGTGCGAAGTTCCTTCAAGACGGCATTGGTCTCATTGGAATCATGAAGTTCGGCGCCGAACCCGATGCTTTTTTTTCGGCTCCGCTTTTCAACAATCTCGGAGAGACCATTAAAGGCACCGCTCATAATAAAAAGGATGTTCCCGGTGTTGACCACCTGCTTTTCCAGGGCCCCGGATTTCTGGTAGCGCTCCATCTCTTTAAGCATGGAGACGGGGTCGTGGGGCACCTTAAGTTCCACGTCGGTCTCTTCCATGGGTTTGAGAAGGGCCCGCTGGACGCCAGTCCGGGAGATGTCGGCACCCATGGCATTGGAGGCCGAGGCGATTTTATCCACCTCATCAATATAAACGATGCCGTATTCGGCACGTTCGATATTGTCGTCGGCCTCTCGGACGAGATCACGGATAAGGTCATCGACGTTGCCGCCCACATAGCCGGCTTCTGTAAATTTAGTGGCATCCCCTTTGACAAAAGGGACCCCTATTTTGTCGGCGATCAGTTTGACCATATAGGTCTTGCCGACCCCGGTTGGTCCGATCATCAGGACATTGTTTTTGATGCCTCCGACAATGCCTGATGCTTTGCGGCCCTCTTGTTTAAGGTGACGGATGCGGTTGAAGTGTGTGCAGATTTTTGTTGCCAGAACGGCTTTGGCCTTCTCCTGACGGATGATGAACTGGTCCAGATAAGCGACCAGCTCTTCAGGCTTCATGTTGAAGTCGAGATTGAAACTCTCCTTCTCAGCTCTGACGCTCTTGTCTTCGTTTTTTTCCCGCTCGGGCATCGAGAAGGGAGAGACGATCTTTACGTTTCCGCCAAACTTCTGATTGAGGAAATTGCCGATCTCCTTTTCGAGCTCCTTGGGGTCGGGTATGTTTTCATTGTATGGGCTCATGATAATAAAAATATAAACACGGGTTGCCTGATTGCAAGGGGGTGGTGGCACAAGTGAGTCATGTGTGGTAGAAGCGCTTGTTCATGCGTTGTGAAAAATGAGTGACAGGTGGGGATGGTTTTTGGGGGCTCAAGCTACGGGGGGCGACTTTGACCGGGCGGCAGGGCCGCCAGTTTGAAAGCAGGTCGCGAGTTCTCTCAAGTTTTATTACTCAGGGGGGATGACACATCCCTGCGGGAGCTGCCCCCGCTCAATTATACACGCAAAAGCAGCTTGCCAGATTTTTCAAAAGTTTGGCCCCCGGCAGGGTTGCCAGAGACTCAGTTTAACACACGAATCCACAGAACAGAGGTAAAGAAATACAGCGCCATTGCCGATATGATTGAGAACATGCGCTTGTGATCTGCTTGATAAACCTCGCATAAGAGATAAAAGGGGGTGGCATTGAACCGGGACAGTGAACGAACGGTTCTTGTTGTGAATGGTGATGAAGAGACCCTGGCCCGTGCCCGGCAACTTCTTGCATCAGCTGGAATCGCCTCAGAAGAGGTGGTGTCCCAGTCGGGTTCGTCTGATTACCGTGCGGGTGAACCCTTTAATGACGTGACTCGCTACAGAGAACTTTTTAAGACAAGCCGTGACGGCATTTTATTTACAGACCTTAACGGGCGTATCGAGGATGCCAACCCTGCTTTTCTCGAGATGGTCGGATACCCCTTTGATGAGGTGTGCGACATGTTCGAGCAGCAGATGACGCCGGAAAAGTGGCGCCTGCTGGAGTCACGCGTTGTGTCTCCTGCCCTTCTTTCGCAGGGAGAGTCCGGCGATTACGAGAAGGAGTACATCCGAAAAAACGGCACCCGGATTCCTGCCCAGGTGCGAAGCTGGCTGCTTCGGGATAGCCTGGGGGAACCTTTTCGGAAGCTTACCCTCGTTCGGGACACATCCGCCCGGAAGTCCCTGGAGGTACAGCTTCGTCAGGCCCAGAAGATGGAGGCCCTCGGCACCCTTGCCGGAGGCATCGCCCACGACTTCAACAATGTCCTGGCCGCGATCCTCGGGTACATCGAACTTGCACGCTTTGACGTGGATGAGACAAGCCCCGCCCGCAAGAGCATCGATCAGATCTACAAAGCCTCCCAGCGTGCCCGCAATCTCGTGGGGCACATTCTCTCTTTCAGCCGGCAGTCCATGCATGAGAAAAGGCCCGTCTTCATGCAGCAGATTATCAGTGAATCCCTGGAGCTTTTACGGGCCAGCCTGCCCAGCACGATTGAAATAAAGCAATCCATGACCTCAAAAATGTTCCCCATTGAGGCGGACGGTACGCAGATCCACCAGATCCTCATGAACCTTTGTACCAATGCATCCCATGCCATGCCCGACGGGGGGACCCTCTCCATCGTCCTGGACGTGGTGACCTTTAATGAACTGGAGGCCCATGGTTTTGTTGATCTTGAGCCGGGTGCGTACATGAAACTCTGGGTGAAGGATACCGGGTCCGGCATGGACCCCGAGGTGAAGAAACGCATCTTTGACCCGTATTTTACCACCAAGGGCAAAGGCCAGGGGACCGGCATGGGCCTCTCTGTGGTTCATGGCATCCTTAAGGCCCATGGTGGCGCTGTTCATGTGGAAAGCGAGGTTGGGGAGGGCAGCTCCTTTTATCTCTACTTTCCCATTTGTAAAGGGCGAGCCGGTGAAGAGGCCGTGGCTGTGGCAGGGCTTGCCAAAGGCCATGAACGGATTCTTTTTGTGGATGATGAACCCGATCTGGCAGAGCTTGGCATGACCATGCTGGAGCGCCTCGGTTACACCGTCACCTCCGTAACGGACAGCCAGAAGGCCTTGGATCTCTTTACCTCATCTCCCGATGAATATGATCTTGTGGTGACGGATTTGACCATGCCGAAAATGACGGGCGTTCCCTTTGCACGCAAAGTAAAGTCTGTCCGGCCGGATGTCCCGGTTATCATCTGTACCGGCTACAGTGACAGCGTTTCGGCAGGTGACGTCTCTGAGGCGGGTATAGATTATCTGCTGATGAAGCCCCTTGAGATTCGTGAGCTCTCCGCATCCATTCGCAACGCCCTGACGCACAGGGGGACCGATGAAGAAGAAATTATGTGTCTTTAGGGTCGCCGTATGCCTGTTCTGCTTTCTGGTGGTTTCCAGGACTGTGTCCGCCGAAGGTTTTGACTTCAGGAGTATCCGCTGGGGAATGAACCGGTTTGAGGTGATGGCCTCTGAAAACAGGGCGCCGAAGCGAATGAAGAGGGATGAAATCCTGTACCGCATCTCTTTGTTCAAGCGGCCCGCACATTTGATGTATCGATTCTACGAGGATCGCCTTGTGGGGGCCCGGTATGTTTTGCCTGTCAAAGGTGCGGATACCCTCGATAAGCTTGAAAAGCTGGTCTCATTGCGGTACGGGGCTGCCCGTAAGGAGACAGCGTCTGTGGGTGCCTTGAGGGTCTGGCATCGACCGGACCGAACCATCCGCCTTTTTATTGCCAGGAAGGGTCAGGCAGTGATCGACGTGTTATCCGACGGGGCATTTTCGATTCCATCCAAGCAGGTGGCTTTGCTTCGACGTAGTACTTTGGATGTCGTGGCGAGCAGCCTGTAACGTGAATGGTATTGACACCTTGTGCGGAAACTAGTAGTGCACAAAGGGTAACATAGTTTATTTTGGATGCTTATATTTAGTGAATATAATGTTTGTTAGCATGGCCGATAGATGATTTTTACCATCAAATCGAACAAGGAGTGCATGGAATGAGGAGAATGGTTCTAAGGAGCATGTTGGTCGCTGCGATCCTCTGTCTGTTTCTGGGGAGCGCATCTGCAGAGCAGTTAAGGGTCATTGGTAACCGAAGCGTTCCCGCCGCATCTCTGGATCAAAAAGCAATCCAGAAAATCTATCTTGGGAAGACGAAGATGTGGGAAAACGGGATGAAGGTGGAGTTTGTGACCCTTTCAAAGGGAGACACGCAGGACGTATTTTTGAAAACATACGTCAAAAAAAACCACAGCACGTTTACCCGCTACTGGAAAAAGAAAGTGTTTACCGGAGGCGGACAGGCACCCAAGAGCTTTGAAAAAGAGCGCGATCTCGTGAAGTATGTGGAGACTACCAAAGGGGCCATCGGTTTTGTGACCTCCGGTGCCAACACGGACCAGGTTAAGATCCTCAGTGAAATGTCCATCTAAACGGTGTTAAACATATATCCAATTCCTATCTTGATGCGGAGGTTAGATACGATGATGAAAAGAATGGCCATCCTGCTTGCGGGGTTTCTAATTTTTCTGTCGGCGCAAGCCGCCGGGGCCTATGAATTGGGCTCTACTGGAAACGTCAATATTCACGGGTTTATCTCACAGGGATATCTCAAGACTACGGACAACAACTTTTTTGGTCCCACGGAAGACGGGTCGTTTCAGTTTAACGAGCGTGGGATCAACTTTTCTGCAGATGTGAGCGACCGCCTTCGTGTGGGCCTCCAGTTCTTCTCAAGGGATTTTGGCTCCCTTGGGGATAACGAGGTGACGATTGACTGGGCCTTTGCCGATTATACGTTCACAGAGTGGGCCAACTTCAAGGCCGGAAAAATTAAAATGCCCCAGGGGCTTTATAACACCACACGCGACGTTGACATGCTCCGTACCTCTATTCTTCTTCCCCAGAGTGTCTACAACGAGGGGTGGCGAGATTCGATTAACGCCATGGACGGTTTTGAATTTTATGGGTATGCACCTGCTGGCGTAGTGGGAAGCTTTGAGTACCATGCTCAGGTCGGCGTGAATAAGTTTAAGGATGACGGGCCTGAGATGAGGCTCTTGGAAGATCAGTTACCTCCTTCCTTGGGTGTGGATGTTGTGAATAACCATGTTGATCAGACCTATGTTGGTTCTATCGTTTGGGAAACTCCTCTGGAAGGGTTTCGTCTGGGGATGAGTGGCTGGGAGATGAGCTTTGATGCTGATATGGTGACAGATTCTTATCCTGATGCAGTCATCGATGTTACCCAGACGGGGTGGACTACTTCCATAGAGTACGCGATCGGTGACCTAGTCTTGTCCACTGAATATAACCGAACCAACTATGAATTTTCCGCACCAACTTTTATAACGCCCTTCACCCCAACAGGCTTAGAACAAGATTTTGATAGTGAAGGGTATTATGGCATGGCAACTTATCGCTTCTGCGATTGGTTCGAAGTAGGAACCTATTATTCAGAATACTACAGTAATACAGACGATAAGGACGGCAAAGACGCGGTTGCAAAGTGGAATGCATATGGTGGTCAGGCTGGAGGGTATCCTCCTGGCCAAGAACACCGCGCTTACCTGAAGGACCTGGCTCTTTCGTTGCGTTTTGACATCACTGAGAACTGGATTCTTAAGGTCGAAGGCCACAAAATGAAGGGTGGTGCCATTATGCTCAACTCCGATGGTAATACTAAAAACTATGGTACGGAAGCAATCCCGGCTGTTGGTCCTGACTACGACAAAGACTGGTACCTTTACACCGCAAAGGTCTCTTTTAGCTTTTGATGCCGGTGTGTAAGAAACACGTATAGCTAAGATGCCGGCATCGTTCATGTCTCATGACGGTGCCGGCATTTTTGATTGTGGCTTACTCAAAGTTTGGGTTTTCTGAGAGAAGAACGGAGAATGTTACCGCGAACGACCTTTTCGGGGGGTGTGATGACCAGACGAAGATTTCAAAGTGTCGCATGTATTCTTGCTATGTTTTTTTTGATGCCGCTTTCTGCCGCGGCAGAGAAAGTCAACGATGTGGGTTCCGCCAACCGCCTTGCCGAGGCATTTGGTGGCAAAGCCCAGCCGGGGCTTATTGACAACTCGCTACGCAGCGTCACCAAGTACCAGCGGAGCCGCTACAAACGCGATGTAACGTTTGAAAAGCCCGTGGATTTTCGGGTGCTGGGAGATCGTTATGCCACGGTGGGCTTTCAGGCCACCGTGAAAAAGGCGGGCAGCGCTCGTTCCAAGGGGCAAACGGCCATTTATGTCCTGCTTTTCCTCAAGGAGGCCGGCAAGGGGCTTGATCACCAGATGCAGCATCTCTTGATTCTCGGTGACGCCGGTGAGGTGGCCTCTTACCCGGGTTTGACCGACACGCAGCTCGCCGCTCTTTTCCGCAAAGGGGGCGTGGATGTGAAGGTGGCTGCCGCTCAGAAAGCCAAGGCGAGTAAACCGGTTGCCGTGGTGGACACATCGGTGTCCGGCAGTGACATCACAAAAGGGGTGGTGGACGAGACCTTTATTGACGATTCCATTACCCGGGACAGCGAGTTGCAGCAGCTTCTGTCCGGCTATGCGAAAAAAGAGGACATTCCAAAGGTGATGCCCGTCATGAAGACCAACGCGGGTTCCCCTGAGCTTCAGATGCGCGTGGCTGCACTTGAGTCCAGGGTGAAGGAGCTGGAGGCTCTTCTTACAAATATCACCCGTAAAGGTGGGAACATCTATTTCAACGGTGTGAACCTGTATGTGACCAATGGCACCGGCCAGGCCGACAAAGTGAATGGCAAAGGCAATGTCATCATTGGCTATGGCTCCACCGGAAAAGGGTCCCACAACCTTGTGGTGGGCGCGGAAAACCAGTATGAAGGCTTCGGCAGCGTGGTTTCCGGTCGCAGCAACATCGTGTCTGGTGACTGTTCCGCTGCCATCGGCGGAAAGAAAAACGTGGTATCGGGCGATTATTCCGTCATTTCCGGTGGCAAATCGAATACGGCTTCGGGGACCTACGCCACGATCCTGGGCGGTGCGGAGAACACAGCCAAAGGCGAGTTTGCAAGCATTAACGGCCAGCGTGGACGAAGCAAGGGCGGGAAGAATCCCCATTTTTCAAGTCAAAAGACCAAAGAGTAGGGTGGAGATAGAGCATGGCAAGAGCGATGAAACCCGCAATCATTTTTCTATTGCTGGCAGCCTGGACGGTTGCTGCCTCAGCAGATGTCGGGACCTTTGATGAACTGGACAGGCGCAATGGTGCTGTCGGGAGTTACAAAGCACTTGTGATTGGAATTGATGCATATGCCGACCCGGGCATAGAGGCGTCTTCCGTTGCGGTAAAAGGTGCACGTCACGTTGCCGACGCATTGCGAGACCGGGCAGGTTTTGATGTGAAACTCCTTGTGGACGGGGAGGCAAGCCGGGCAGCCGTCTTGCGTGAACTCCGCGGGTTGGCACGGGGTATGGGCATCAATGACAGCGTGGTGGTGTACTACTCCGGCTCCTCAACGATAGACAACGCTGCGAGACAAGCGTGGTGGCTCCCGAGTGATGCTGTTCCGGGGGATGACTCCACCTGGATTGCGGATCGTGAGATTCAGGAAGCCGTGAACACCATGAAGGCCAGAGATGTTCTTATTCTATCTGATGCAGCACTTGGGGATACGGTGTTCGGTGCCACCCACAGGCTTGCTGCCCAGCGGGATGGAAGCTATTACGTGGATTTGTTTAATAAGCGAAGCCGCTGGGCCATGATCTCCGGCAACACCCGACCTGTGCCTCAGGGGAAAGGGATGAGTGTTTTTGCCGAAGGGGTTGCCAAAGCTCTCTCATCGAAGAACCGTTGCCTCTCCACCATGGAGATGTATTCTTCCATGAAAAAAGACCTCAGAAAGGCAGGGGACAAGCCTCCCCGCTGTCGCTCCCTGCGGAATACGGGTGATCAGGGGGGCGAGTTCGTTTTTTTACTTTCAGAGTCGTCAAAGCCCGCTGTGGTTAAGGCGCCCCCTGTTAAAGCCAAGCCGACGCCTGTGCCTGCCCCCGTTCCTGTGGTTAAGCTGTCTCCCCCTAAATCCAAGCCCCAGCCTGCGAATGGAAGCCTTCAGCTTTCATCCAATATTAAGGGTGCTGAGTTGTTTATCAACGGAAAAAAGCAGGGGCAAACGCCGGTGAGCGATATCGTCTTGAAGGCCGGTACGCATAAAATCCGTCTCAACAAAGCTGGCTACCTCGCATGGAACGGCACCGTTGAGATCGAAAAGGGAAAACAGCGCCGCCTTACTGCCACGTTGAAGAAGGAACCACCCAAAAAAGGGAAGCTCTTTGTTACGGTCAAGCCCGAGTCTGCGGTGATGAGTCTTAACGGGGAAGCATTTAAAAGTGGCTTGTCTGTGGATGCTGGAACCTACACAGTAAAAGTGACCGCAGCACTCTACGAAAGCAGGGAAGTAAAAGCCCAGGTTTCGCCCGGGAAAGACGCTTGGGTGGAAGTGTTTCTGACGCCTCTCCCTACGTTCAAGGGGGAGTGGGGACAGTACGTTTATATCAAGCCAGGTTCTTTCAGGATGGGAAGCCCCTCCTCGGAGGTGCGTCGCAAAGATGATGAACCTCCCCATGCCGTGACCCTGACCCAGGGGTACTTTATTCAGGACCGGGAAGTGACTGTGGCCCAGTGGGAGCGATTTGTCTCCGCGTCCGGTTACAAAAGCGAGGCGGAGACCGCAGGTGGTGCCTATGCCATGGAAGATTATATGTGGCGTCAGAGCAGGGAGTACAGCTGGAAAAATCCCGGTTTTGCCCAGGATGAGAACCATCCTGTGACGGGGATTACGTATAACGACGCCCTGGCCTTTGTGGCGTGGCTTAACGATCAGGGGCAGGTGACCTATCGCCTGCCCAGCGAAGCAGAGTGGGAGTTTGCCGCGCGAGCTGGTGAAACCACGGCGTTTTCAACCGGGGCTTGCCTGGGAAGTGCCGATGCCAACGTGGACGCCAATGCAAGTTGGGGAGGCTGCCCGTCCGGTAGCGCATCCAGTGGGACAGTGGCCGTTGGGGCCTACAAGCCAAATGCCTGGGGGCTTTACGATATGCACGGCAACGTGGCCGAGTGGTGTCTTGACTGGTACGGTCGTTATCCTCGAGCATCTGCCAAAAATCCAGTGGGTCCCACATCTGGAACCATGCGAGTTGTTCGTGGGGGCGGGTGGGCAACCTATGCCTACAACGCCCGTAGCGCCTATCGTGAAGCGACGGACCCGGCAAGAGCATCCAGTGAAGTGGGAATGCGCCTCGTGATTGATGTGCCGAAGTAGCGGGTTTGCGAATGCTCCGAGCCCTCGTTCCTCGGGCTCATCACATTTGCTGACGGGCGAGGCCCGTGGGGTTGTTGACCGACCCCGTCTGTGTCGTCTTCCCCGGCTGCTCGGTAAGCCGAGCAGGTGTACAGTTGCCGCAGGTAGATGCTCGACGTTTTTGGAAAAGGCGAGTGACCGGGGATCCATGTGCGTGCAGAGATTCCGGTTGGTTCTTTCTGCCCGGCATGCTGTTAGGAGCCATAAATATCACCGGAACCCTGCATTCAGACAGAGTGAAAAAGGTGGCGTATTTCATGAATACAGTTTATAGATGGGCTGTTGACGGCTTTGAGCGGGCTTTTTTGTAAAGGCCGGCACGAACAAAACGTTGATACAAATAATAGGTAATCGACAGTCAGATACCGGGTGAACCAGATCCCCCCGCTGGGGGCATGTCGGAGAGTAGTGATGAACGACAAGGGTGACATGGGCGTTCCTGAAGAGGAGAGCTTTGAGGCGTTGCTGGAAGCATATGGCGACGGATTGGGTGAGGAGTTGAAAAGTGGGGATAAAGTAGACGCAACAGTGATCTCCATCGGAGAGAGCAGTGTCTATGTCTCCACCGGAACAAAAAGCGATGGTGTGGTGGATCGCATCGAGCTGACCAACGAAGACGGGGAGCTTTCCGTTGCCGTTGGCGATACTCTGACTCTTTATGTGGTCAGTGCCAATGAAAGCGAGGTGGTCCTTTCCAAGCAGATGTCCGGGGCCGGAAGCGAGGAGATGCTTTTTGACGCCTTCACCAACGGAACTCCGGTGGAGGGGAAGGTCAATGAGCAGATCAAGGGCGGCTTTTCCGTAACTCTCATGGGCAAGCGTGCTTTCTGTCCCGTAAGCCAGATCGACACCGCATTTGTCGAAACCGGTGAGGATTACCTTGGGAAGAGCTTTACTTTTCTCGTGACCCGCATTGAGGGCAATGGAAAGAACATTGTCATCTCCCGTCGCAAGATCCTTGAAGCCGAGCTTGCAGAAGTTCGTGCAACGTTCCTTGAGACCCTTTCCGTGGGGGATACCGTGGAAGCGAAAGTTATCAAGCTGATGCCTTACGGCGCTTTCATGGAGCTTCATGCCGGTGTGGAAGGGATGGCTCATATCTCAGAGCTTTCCTGGAGCCGCGTTCAGTCCTGCGAAGAGGCGGTGAAGGTGGGTGACACTCTTCCCGTGAAAGTGCTGAAGATCGAGACTGTTGAAGGCAAGAACGCTCTTCGTATCGCTTTGTCCGTCAAGCAGGCTTCCCAGGACCCCTGGGAGTTGGCTGGGGATACCATCCGCGTGGGTGAGCAGTTCAGCGGCAAGGTGGTGCGAATCGCCCCCTTTGGCGCCTTTGTTGAAGTGGCCCCCGGTACCGAAGGGCTGGTCCACGTCAGCGAGATGAGCTACACCAAACGTATTCTCAAGCCCGAAGACGCTGTCTCCGAAGGCGAGACCGTTCAGGTGGTGGTAAAGGCCATCGACCTCGAGAAGAAGCGTCTCTCCCTTTCCATCCGTGATGCACACGGTGATCCATGGCAGGGTGTCCTGGTCAAGTATCCCCTGGGTTCCAAGGTGACGGGAACCGTTGAGAAGAAAGAGAGCTATGGCATTTTTGTCAAGCTTGAGCCCGGTGTGACGGGTCTTCTTCCCAAGTCCAAGCTGGCTGAAGCCGCCAATGCTTCGGCATTGAGCGCAGCCAAGCCCGGCGAGACCCTCGAACTCCTCGTGGATGCTGTGGACGAAGAAAAACGTCGGATTACCTTGGTTTCAACTGAGGCGGCTGACGGGGCATCCAATTGGAAGGGATACACCGAGAAGCCGAAGGCCAAGTCAGACAACTCCATGGGCACCATGGGTGAGTTGCTGAAGGCCGCGATGAATAAGAAAAAATAAGGTGGGGAAACCCACGTTCGTTATATTGCAGGAATAAAATACAGGGCGATGGGAGAGGGAGATCTCTCCCATCGCCTGTTTTTGTCTTGTCCGGAGGTGTTATGGATCAGTCATTCATGAAGGTCATTCGTGACAGGCGGAGTGTTCGGCTTTTTGAATCCCGCCCCGTGGAAGAAGAGAAACTCTCTCATATCCTGGAGGCGGCCTTGAGAAGTCCCTCTTCAAGGAGCCTTAACCCCTGGCAATTCGTGGTGGTGAAGAATCCCGAAACCCTCAAGGCTCTCTCAGGGGTCAAGCCCCATGGCGGGGCGTTTCTTGCCGGGGCTCCCCTGGCCATTGCTGTGATCGCTGACCCCCAGCGTTGCGATGTCTGGGTGGAAGACACCGCCATTGCCGCCACCTACATTCAGTTGGCAGCGGAGTTCATCGGCCTGAAAAGCTGCTGGTGTCAGATCCGCCTTCGAGAAGACGGGCACGGCAACATGGCAACCGATCGCGTGCGTGAGATCCTTGCTGTCCCCGACGGGTTGGAGGTGGCCGCCATCATTGGTATCGGCTACCCGGCTGAAGAGAAAAAAGGGCACCCGGAAAGCTATCTCGATTCCAGCAAGGTCCATTTCGAACGGTTTTGATTCGTGAATGAACCGCAGGGGAACAAAAATGATTTGGTAAAATCCAAAAAGCGCGCCTCCGGCGGCAAGGTGTGCCACCTTGAAAGTTGGTTCGCGAATGCTCCGAGCCCTCGTTCCTCGGGCACGTCACATTCGCTGACGGGCTACGCCCGTGAACAACGGCTACTCACCATTCTGGAAGATCAGGCCAAACTGCTCATTTTATGCGTAGGATGGGCACACATTTAATACCCTGTATAGGCGAAGCGTGCCCATCTCTTTGTTCTTTATGGAGGGCGTGGGCCTTGGAACGCCGCACTACCGTGCGGCATGGGCATATTGTGTGGCAACCAAAAAGCCGTGCAGGAGTGCGGCGCTCCATCGTCGAATGTTTTTTTGGGGGGACTCACTTTGGAGTATAAATGCAGCCAGTGCACTGCAAGAGTCTTCCGGTTGACGTGGCTCTGGGATTTTGGCAGCGTACGTCGTTGTAACGCAATCTGAGTGACGTTACACGCTGCGCGAATGCGGACGAGAAGCGCGTAGTATCGCGATACCCGTATCGCATTCGCCATAGGGTTTCGAGGTGCCCCCACCTCGCCGCCGGAGGCGTTCTATTTGGTCATGCTGACCACCGCGTCCACGAGTTTTTCGATGCCCTGGGCGATATCGGAGATGTCCGGCCCCAGCATGTAGGCAGGGGTGGTGACGAGTTTGTTGGCCTCATCGATGCAGATCCCGTCAACGGGATGGTCTTCATGGAAGGCGCCGAACGCATTGATGTTTGCGATGGTGGCGACGTCGTTTCCAATGGAGACGACGGGCTTGTGAGCGCTAAGGGCCTTGGCCAGAACCACGGGGGCAATGCAGATGGCCCCGATGGGTTTTCCGGCTGTATGGAAAGAGCGAATCAGCATGGTGACATCGTGTCTCACCTCAAGATTGGCGCTTTCGTATGCGTAGTTGCTGAGGTTCTTCACAGGGCCGGCACCACCGGGTATGATGAGGGCGTCAAGGTCTTCGACGTTGACGTCGGTGATGGGGCGGATCTTGCCCCGGGCGATACGGCCGGCTTCGGTGAGCACCTGGCGTTTCTCTCCGGTGACTTGCCCTCCGGGGTGGTCGACGGTTTCCGTCTGGGTCATCTCCGGGGCCATGCAGACCGCTTCGGCTCCGGCCTTATCCACGTATAGGAGGGTGAGGACCGATTCGTGGATTTCTGATCCGTCCATGTTGCCGCAACCTGAAAGAAGAATACCAATTTTTTTCATTCCAACCTCCAATCGTTCGTTTGGGGTGTATGGCAGCTTTATGATTATCCCTTGAGGGAAAAGATCTCGTTGATGGAATGCCCCTTTTTGAAGGCGGCGTAATCAGCAAGTATCCGGCCGTGGTCGAAGACTATTGGATCGGGCAGGTCGTCCAGCGGGAAAATTTTCGCTTCAGCGGCATCATCCGCCCCGACGGGTTTTTCGGTGGCTGTGGCAATGAAGACCACGGAAACGGTATGGTGTCTCGGATCCCTTGCCGGCTCGGAGTAGGTGTGAAACTGGCGGACAAGGGATACGTCGAGGCCTGTCTCTTCCAAGGCTTCGCGCCTTGCGGCAACCTCCACGGACTCGCCGTAGTCCACAAACCCTCCGGGCAGAGCCCAGCCGTGGGGTGGGTTTTTTCGCCGGATCAGGACAATACCCCCTTCGGCTTCAATAAGGGTGTCTACGGTCAGGTAGGGATTTCTTGGGTGTTCTTTCATGATGCCTGTCAATGTGGTTGGTGGGATTGGATAGTCTATGGTAACTATCAGTTTGTGCCTCCGGCGGCCCTGTCGGGGGCTAAACTTTTGCCTGACCTGAAAGAGTGGGTTTAACAAACAGGTCTTAAAGATTGTCCTTGAATGAATTCTGCTTTAAATGCGGATGTGATTTGACCCGAGGAACGAGGGGCCAAGTGCATCCGCAACCTGCTTTCAAGGTGGCACACCTATCCGCCGGATACATAACTGAGTAGCACTCTTTAAAGTTTATATAAGAACAGGCGCTTTTGCCTGTCAACCGTAAATCAACACTATGTGATTGGCTGGGGCTCCATGGCCGTTGCAGGGATGATGACATACATAGAAAATATGGTGAGAACATGACAGGAATAGACGATCGGTGGGTTGCCCGGGTTGTAAAAGGTGCAAAGACCCTTGGTGTTGACCTCGATGAAGAGGCAAAAAACAGACTGGCTGCCTATGCCGTGGAACTTCTGGCCTGGAATCGCAAGTGCAACCTGACGGCCATTACAGACCCCATGGACGTGGCGGAAAAGCACATGGTGGATGCCCTTGCTGTTACGCCATACATACCGAACGGGGCCAGGCTCCTGGATATGGGGACGGGAGGCGGGTTTCCCGGTATTCCGGCCCGCATTGTCGATTCATCCCTTGATGTGACCCTGGTGGATGCGGTGAGAAAAAAGGTCAGCTTTTTAAAGCATGCCGCTCGGGTTTTAAAGCTGAATGGCGTAGAGGCGATTCATGCACGCGCTGAAGAACTTTGCCTGGAAGAGGGCAGGGGAGCAGGCTACGATGTGGTTACGTCCAGGGCTTTTTCGTCCATCGACACCTTCGTGACCATGGCCCTTCCGTTTTTGAAGCCGAACGGGCTTATGATCGCCATGAAGGGCAAGGGCTTTGAAGAGGACCAGGAGACGCTGGCCGCTTGCGAGGCGTCTTTGGCCGGGGAGGGAATTGCCCTTTCCACGGAGCTGATTCGCTATGAACTTCCCTTTTCCAAGTCGCAGCGGGCCCTCTTTTTGATCTCGGTAAAATAGTCGGGTTGAGACTGCGCCTGGAAAAATGGGCAATCCCATTGACATTCGAAGGGACTATGCCATAAAGTTTGTGGTTATTTTGAAGTGACGGGCTTGGTCAGTTGCTACGGAAGGCCTTGTTTGTTGCGTTCTTACATATTGATGAGCCTGAAATAAGGCACGTAAGCTGGCGGTACCATCGCTTTGACGTTACCTGATCAGACGTTTTATTATTGACGACTGGTCCGGTTTTATTTGTTGGTGCGACGCATTAGGGACTCGCTGTGACATAATTTTACATCGACCGCTGCCGGGCGTTTCTACAATGCTGTGTGGCCCACGTTTAATTTCTATGCGCACGGTGCTGACCACACACGACGTGTCTCATTTCATGTTGGCAAGGCCCCTGCGTCATCATCGTATGTTATGGGTAAATACATCACGACATAATTGTATGTCGATATCGCTTGTTCGACTTTTTGCGAGGCCACCATGTATAAAACAGGTGAGGCCGCGCAGATCTACACGCTGGAGGAGATAATGGATTACAAGAAAACGCTGAACCTGCCACAGACACGGTTCGCCATGAAGGCCAACCTGCCGACCAAAGAGCCTCAGCAGCTCAAGGCGTGGGAGGAGAGCGGACTCTATGCAAAAATCAGGGAAGAGTCCAAGGGACGTGAACAGTTCATTCTGCATGACGGCCCTCCTTATGCCAACGGCAACCTTCATATTGGACACGCCCTGAACAAAATCCTCAAGGATATCATTATCCGCTCCAAACAGATGGATGGTTTTGACGTGCCCTACGTGCCGGGCTGGGATTGCCACGGGCTTCCCATCGAGCACAATGTGGACAAGAAGTTGGGGTCCAAAAAGAAGGGAATGTCCAAGGCGGATATCCGCCGCAAATGCCGGGACTACGCAACCAACTTTGTGAACATCCAGCGTGATGAGTTCAAACGGTTTGGTGTTATGGGCGAGTGGGAAGATCCCTACCTGACCATGAACTACCCCTTTGAAGCGCGTATCGCCAAGGAGTGCGGTGAGTTCGCCGCCAACGGTGATATGTTTATCGGCAAAAAGCCCATCCACTGGTGCTGCAGCTGCCAGACGGCTCTGGCCGAGGCCGAGATCGAGCACGCGGATCACACCTCTCCGTCCATCTTCGTGAAGTTTCCCCTGAAGGGCGATGCGGCCGATATCGACGCTTCCCTTGCGGGCAAGTCTGTTTCCTTTGTGATCTGGACCACCACCCCCTGGACCATTCCTGCCAACCTGGCAGTTTGTCTTCACGCTGAATTCACCTACGCCTTCGTGGAAACGGACGGCGAGGTGCTGGTGGTGGCAAAAGACCTGGTGGAGAGCCTCATGGAGTCCTTCGGCAAAGAGAACTCTACCATTCTTTTTGAAACCGAGGGCGCTACCCTTGAAAACAAAGCATGTCGCCACCCCTTTATCGATCGGGATTCTGTTATCATCCTCGGCGATCACGTGACCCTTGATGCGGGTACCGGCTGTGTTCACACCGCTCCCGGTCACGGTGCCGATGACTACATCACAGGCCTCAAGTACGGTCTTGAGCCCTACTCTCCCGTGGGTAACAACGGGTGCTACACCCAGGAAGCCGGCGAGGATCTGGAAGGTAAGTTCATCTTCAAGGCCAACGCCGAGCTCATCGAAAAGATGGATGCTTGTGGCGCCCTCGTGAAGCACAACGAGATGAGCCACTCGTACCC
This sequence comes from Desulfolunaceae bacterium, assembly GCA_942491485.1. Classification (GTDB taxonomy): domain Bacteria; phylum Desulfobacterota; class Desulfobacteria; order Desulfobacterales; family Desulfolunaceae; genus Desulfoluna. Next base: position 1,198,353 of record CALOAX010000004.1, read on the forward strand.
CCACTGCTGGCGATGTAAAAAACCGGTTATCTTCCGCGCTACGCCCCAGTGGTTCCTCTCCATGGACAACACCGGGCTGCGTGAAAAAGCACTGGCTGCCATCGATAAGGTTCAGTGGATCCCCTCCTGGGGGCGTGAGCGCATCTATGGAATGATCGAGAATCGTCCCGACTGGTGTCTCTCCCGTCAGCGAAGCTGGGGTGTTCCCATCCCTGTCTTTTATTGCGAGAAGTGCGGCGAGGTACATGCCACCCACGAGGCTGTGGACAAGATCTACGACCTCTTCAAAGAGCATGGCGCCGATATCTGGTTTGAAAAAGAGGCGGCGGACCTGCTTCCCGAAGGCACCGTATGTGCCACGTGCGGCCATGGTACCTTCACCAAGGATACCAACATCCTTGATGTCTGGTTCGACTCCGGGGTCACCCACTCTGCGGTTTTAAATGACCGTGACGGCCTCAGGCGCCCTGCCGATCTCTATCTTGAGGGCTCTGACCAGCACCGCGGATGGTTCCACAGCTCCCTGCTCACCAGCGTGGGCAAGACAGGTGAGGCGCCATACAAAGCGGTTCTCACCCATGGGTTTGTCGTGGACGCCAAAGGCCACAAGATGTCAAAGTCTGTGGGCAATGTCGTGGCACCCAAAGAGGTGATCAACAAGTACGGTGCGGAGGTACTTCGTCTGTGGGTGGCTTCCACCGATTACCGCGATGACGTGAAAATCTCCGACAACATCGTCAAGCAGCTGAGTGACTCGTACCGTAAGATTCGAAACTCTTGCCGCTACATGTTGGGGAACCTCGACGGGTTCAATCCGGATACCGATCGGGTTGCCTATGAAGATTTACGTGAGATCGATCAGTTTACCCTGGCCCGCATGGCAGCCCTTTGCGACCGGGTTAAAAAGGCCTACGACAACTACGAGTTTCACACCATCTACCATAGCCTCAACAACTTCTGTACCGTGGATCTCTCCAGCTTTTACTTCGACATCGTTCGCGATGCTCTCTATGTGGAAGGTACAGATTCTACCGTGAGACGCGGCATTCAGACGGTTCTTTTTGATCTTGTGGATGGCATTGTTCGTATGATGGCCCCCATTCTCTGCTTTACCGCAGAAGAGATTTGGGCACACATGCCGGACTTCGAGGGCAAGAAAGAGAGCGTCCACCTTATGGGTTCCGCCAACGTCCAGGACGTCTGGAAGAATGAGGCGGTTGTCGCTCGCTGGGATCGCCTGGTGGTCCTTCGTGATGAAATCAACAAGGCTCTTGAAAAGGCCCGAAGCGAAAAGCTCATCGGCCAGAACCTCGATGCCGACGTCACCATCACAGCCAAGGGAGAGACCCTTGACTTCCTCAAAGGCTTTTCTTCCGACCTGAGGCAGGTGCTGATTGTCTCTGCACTTACCCTCGAAGAGGGTGACGCGCCTGAAGGTGCCTTCGTGAGTGAAGAGGTGTCCGATCTCGCCGTTCAGGTTGCTGCTGCTTCCGGTGACAAGTGCGAGCGTTGCTGGACCTGGAGCCGAACAGTTGGCGCCGACGACGAAAGGCCAACCCTGTGCGGCCGTTGCCGCGGGATCCTTGACCAGACAGCCTAAAGCGTATAAAAGCTGAATATCAAAGGGCCGGTAGCATGAGAACGTGCTCCGGCCCTTTTTTGCTTTGGAAGAAATGCCTCCGGCGGCCAGGGGATGATCCCCTGGACCCCAGGTTTGCAAATGCTCCGAACCCTCGTTCCTCGGGTACGTCATATTTGCTGACGGGCTGCGCCCGTGCGTTTTTCAGGCGGCGGTTTTCCCTGTGTCGTCTTCCCCGGCTGCCGGATAACCGGGAGCAGCTGTGGTGCTTTACCTTAGAGGAACACGTCACCCATGGCACGGGCGAGTGACCGGGGATCCATGGCGGCGCTGTAGGGACGGTTGGTGCTCGGATTTGGCTGGTTGTATGAACCCCAGCAAGGTCCAACGGCCAACTCATGCATGTTGCGGGTGTTGCATGGCGAAGCGAGTACAATTCAACGGTAGGGTGCGCTTGTGCACCGTATTTGTATTGCAAAGCACTATTAGCGTGTACGCGTCCATCCCGCTACCGGATTCGCGATTCGCAGCCCCATACGGTGTATTCGCGTGAACCTGATGTAGGGTGGGCAAAGGCTGTGCCGTGCCCAACTGGCTTCACGAATGACGTTGATCACCATCTTCGGTTTTACGGGCGAAGCCCGTCAGCGAATGTGATCGACCCGAGGAACGAGGGTCGGGAGCATTTGCAACCTGCTTTCGAGGTGGCACACCTCGCCGCCGGAGGCAAGGCTATTAATCTCTGGAAAGGACGATTGGATGACATGGTTTAAGCAGAAGTGGCCGCGCCTTATTTTGGTGGCCGGTTTGGTGGTGATTCTGGATCAGATCTCCAAGCAGGTGATTTTGAACACCATGCCCCTGGGCAGCGGTTTTTCTTTGATTGACGGTTTTTTTGATATTGTACATGTGAGAAACCCCGGTGGTGCCTTCGGATTTCTTTCCGGGCAGAGCCAGGCAATTCGGGAGTTTTTCTTTCTGTTTGTGACCGGATTGGCCTCGGTGTTTATTGTCTGGGTATACAACACGGTCCCCGAGACACACCGGATTCTTTCGGCCGGTCTTGCCATGGTCTTTGGCGGTGCGGTTGGGAATCTCATCGATCGGATCCGTTTCGGCAATGTGGTGGATTTCATCGACTGGTACATCGGCGACATGCATTGGCCGGCGTTTAATATCGCCGACAGTGCCATTTGTATCGGGGTGGGGATTCTGGTGGTTCATATTCTTTTTGATCGCATGCCTGCGGAGGATTGATGCATCCGATACTTTTTAAAATCGGTCCGGTGGTGATTCATACTTACGGTTTCATGATGGCTTTGGCCTTTCTTTCGGCCATGGTGATTTCCAAGCGCGAAGCGAAAGTCTTTGGCGAAGATCCAGAGAAGATCGCCGACCTGATCTTTTATATTCTTCTTTGGGGCGTTATCGGTGCGCGGCTGTTTTATGTGGCTGTCAATTTGCCCTGGTTTGTCTCTCATCCCCTTGAGGTGTTTAAGGTGTGGGAAGGGGGGCTTGTCTTTTACGGCGGGTTTATCGGTGGGCTTTCAGCCGCCTTTTATTGTGTCCGCAAGCGAGAGATGCCTTTCTGGAAAAGCATTGATATTTTGACGCCGGCCCTTCCGTTCGGTCATTTTCTTGGCCGCCTGGGGTGTTTCAATGCGGGCTGCTGCTACGGAGACGCATGTGATCTGCCCTGGGCCGTGACCTTTAGCGACCCCAATTCCCTGGCACCCCTTCATACTCCCCTGCACCCGTCCCAACTTTATGAGGCCTTTGCCAACCTTGCGTTGTTCGGCCTTATCATGGCGGTACGAAAGAAGAAGCGATTTGATGGGCAGCTCTTCTGGGGCTATGTGGTGGTATACGGCGTTATTCGGTTCTTGCTGGAGTTTGCACGGGGAGACGAAAGGGGGGGGTACCTGCTGGGGCTCTCGCCGGCCCAGCAGGTGGGCGTGCTTCTTTGCTTGTCTGGTGCGGTGATGCTTGGTGTTCTTTCAAGGCGTGCACGCAGGGAGGTTGCCCATGGCTGAGTTGGCCCACAACACCCTTGAAAAGAGTCTGGCCAAGGGGGTGGCTACGCCGGTATGGCTTATCTACGGGGAAGAGTTCCTTGTGGATCGATCGCTCAAGGCCCTTGTGGGAACGCTGTTGCCCGGTGGCTTGAGTGATTCTTCCTGTGAGGTGGTGGAAGGGGATGCCGAGTTGCAGGATGCCTTGGAACAGGTGTCCACCTTTTCCCTGTTTTCCAGCGGCAAGGTGGTGGTGGTTCGGGACTCCCATATTTTTTATGCGAAAAAAGGGGAGAACAAGGAGCTCATCAAAATCGCCAAGGCCTTTGAGGATGGGAAAATGCGCCTGGCCGCTCGGCGGCTTGCCCAGTTGTTATCCAAGCTGAAGCTTCAGTTCAAGGAGCTTTCCATGCCAAAGGGGTTGGACAAGATCAAAGGCCTTGCCGAAGACGGGCAGGTGCCGGCATGGCTTGGTGAGGTCTCGGCCTGGGCTGCCGCAAACAAGATTTCCGTTCCCGAGGCAATGGATGATCAGAGCCTGGTGGAGCGGGCCATACGGTCTGGGCTTCCGGTCGGGCATCACCTGATACTGACCACGGACTTGGCGGACAAGCGCAAAAGCCTCTACAAGGCGTTTAAAGAGTTGGGCAGTGTTGTGGATTGCTCTGCCCCCAAGGGGGAGCGCAAGGCGGACAAAGAGCAGCAGGCAACGATAATTAATGACACAGTAAAGGGCGTCCTTTCTCGGTTCGGGAAGAACATGGAGCCCCGTGCCATCAAATACCTGACTGATATGGTTGGCTTTGATCTGAGGACCCTTTCAGGTGACGTTGAAAAGCTTTGCTCTTTTGTGGGGGACAACCCCAACATCACCTATGACGACGCACGGCGAATTACACGCAAAACAAAGCAGGACCCAATCTATGAACTGACGGGCGCCATCTCCGAGCGGAAGGCTCCGGCGGCCCTTGCCTGTGTTCGAAACCTCCTTGCAAATGATACCCATCCTTTGCAGGTTCTGGCCGCCCTTGTGAACCAGACGCGCAGGCTTCTTCTTGCCCGGTCGTTTTTGCAGAGCCCTCAAGGGCAGGCCCTTGGCGGTGCACGGGATTACAACCAGTTTCGCAGCAACGGGCTGCCCATTGTGAAAGCAGCAGATGAAGCCATGGTCGCCAAGGTTGAGTCGTGGCAGGCTTCCCTTTCCGTATCCAAAAAGAAGACCGATCTCCTTCTCAACCGGGGAGGGAGTCCTTATCCTCTGTTTCTGCTTTTTCAGAATGCCGCCCGGTTTTCCATGGCCGAACTTACCTCCATTCATGCACTTTTGGCCGATTGCGACCGAACCATGAAGAGCAGTCCGGAAGATCCCACGGTGCTTTTGGACCGCATCATCGTTCGCATCTGCTGCCGAGATTCATAGCTCAGGGGTTGGATAAATAAAGGGACAAAGAAGCTTGCCTCCGGCGGCAAGGTGGGGGCACCTTGAAGCCCTATGGCGAATGCATGAAGCTTGCCGTAATACGAATCGGTTTCGTGGCATTCGCCCGGAGGGTGAGGCTTTGCGACCGCTCTTGAGAAGAGGGCTGATTAATTTTCGTGTAATGACATCCTTCCGACTTCGTCTTTCCCGGCTGTCAGGGCAATCTGACGTGCAGGGGAGGTCTTAATCGGTGAAGCGTAGGCGCTTCTTGTACGGCGAATGACCGGGGAGCCATGTGTGCAAGTCGTCTTCTCTCGATATGTATTTTGACGGGTGCCTTTAGCCTGGATAATTCTGGCGGCAGGGGTGGCGAAGCCACATTAGGCAATAAAGCCTTGGAAGCTGGTTTGTGAATAGAGTGTTGTTACTCTCGGTGCCTCGCGTCCGCGTTGTATGTGGTGACATGTAATTTGTGTTGCAAGCGTAGGGTGCGCTCGCGCACCATTTGTTAGCGAAACCAACAGTGCTTGCCATGCAAACAAGTCACACAGCCCCTCCCCTGTGCATTATTTCCCTTTTATCACTGCTTATCAGCGGTGCGCGTGCGCACCATTCCCCATGCAAATCTGAAGACCTCTGCTTCTGCATCCCTCGATCGTCTTGGGGTGCAGTGCACCCGTGCGGCTTTTTTTATTTGTGATGAAGGTGTGATGCGGGCGTGTGGGGGCTATGTTACTTTTGTAACTATTCAGCCTGCCTCCGGTGGGTCGCTTTTTGAACTGAGCCCGGAAAACTTTCCGGTAGTAGAGCTCAAACTATATGGCTTGCCAGTATCGGCGAAGCAATCGAAGCTGCTTTCAACACTTGTTTGTCAAACTTTTCAAAAGTTTGGCTCCCGGCAGGGCCGCCGGAGGCGTTTTTGATTTGAATAGTTACTTTATTTCGATCAGGGGTGGTTAGAGCGTTCCAAGCTGTCTGGTGTAAACCTCGACATGCTCTTTGGAAAAGAGAGCGAATATAACCTGTTGGATTGATGGGTATCTGTGAAGTGCGTCGACGGACTCTTTCAACGCAATGGCGCACGCCTCTTCGATGGGGTACCGATACACCCCGCAGCTGATGGCGGGGAAGGCGAGGGAGGCAAGGTTGTGTCCGGCAGCAAGTGCAAAACTGTTCCGGTAACAGCCGGAAAGAAGGGTCGGGTCGCTTCCCGCATTGGTGTAAATCGGTCCCACGGTGTGGATAACGTGGCGGGCGGTAAGGTTGTATCCTTTGGTAATTCGTGCCTCGCCTGTGGGGCACCCTCCAAGGGTTTTGCATTCTGCAAGAAGCTCTGGCCCGGCGGCTCGGTGGATGGCTCCGTCCACTCCACCACCGCCAAGGAGTGAGCTGTTGGCCGCATTGACGATGGCATCCACATCAAGGATGGTGATATCTGCTTGCCTGATGGCGATTTTTTGCGTAACATTTTTCATGGAAGTGCCTCAATTGGAGGGTTTTTTTGTGGTTCGTGTCAGTGTAAACCACCCCTGCCATGGAAGGCAAGAATCCAAATATTCCAAGCGTGGCCGGTGGCGGTGCAAGAAAGCGGTACTGAAGGCAGCTCCGTAAGCTTTTCATGCGATATTTGGATGAGATGGACTTCGAATGGGATTGTCCCGGGAGGGTCCTTTAAAGCAGCTATGCCGGAAGTTTCACGAGTTTGATGTGTCTATGGGAAGGTCTCAAAGGGGGCAGCTGTAGTGAACTACCGCAACTCTTTGATAACGAGGGCCATAGGTGCTGCAGGCTCGCACGACGTGTGAATAAATTTAACGCGAAACCATCTTTTAAAGTGGCACACTGAAGTGTTGTGCAATTTGATCTGTGCGTTGATTTATTCATGAAATGTTCGGGATAGGTGTGAGTGCGGGCTTCCGGGGCCTTCAAAAGGAGGTGCCATGACCGTTATCACTGTATCCAGAGAGGTTGGAAGCCATGGGGGCTCGATTGCCGCCAGGTTCGCTGAGGAGAATGGGTATCAACTCTACGGCAAGGAGCGGTTTCATCGTGAGGCCGAAGGTTTTCATGGTCACTTTGCCCGGGAGGTGGAGGCCCTGACCAACGAGAGCCCGCCAAAGCTCTTTGAGAAGCTGTTTCACAATCACTGCGTGTATGGAAATATCATTGCAGCCATGGTCTACGAGGCTGCTGCGGCGGATAACGTGGTGATCGTCGGGCGGGGAGGGCAGTTTATCCTTGAGGGGCTTAAATGTGTCCTGAATGTTCGTGTTGTGTCCCCCGTTGAGGAACGGATTCGAAACTATGCCGGATTCAAGAGTATCGATATCGGCATGGCTGGCGACATTATAAAAGCTTCCGACCGCGAGCGCAGTGCCTTTATCAAGTACCTCCACAACAGAAATATTATGGAAAATGGTGCCTATGACCTGACCATCAACACCCGGGTGGTCTCCCCGGAAATGGCAGTGAAGCTCATTCGGGAGGCTGCCGAAGAGGTGGACACTCTCCACCCGGTCACTCCGGAGATCAAGCTTGAGTTCCGTCAGATGGCCATCTGTAAGCGGGCAGAGTTGATGCTCATGATGGAGATGGGGGAATCCAATGCCGTGAAGGTTTCCCCGTGTGAAAGTGGCAAGGTGATGCTCACTGGTTATCTCCCCACGGAAGGGGAAAAGGTCTCCGCCGAAAATATTGTTCGAAGTGTTCAGGGGGTCCATAAGGTGGACAATCGCATTGTGGTCTCTCAGTTTCCGGTGCGCCCCTGGTATTGATGGGAAGCGGTATTTGATCAATTGGGGCTACATTTTTTAGTTGTTTTCGCATATACACATGGTCAGCCAAGGCCATGATGTTTGTTTGTATATCGCGGATCGGCGACAGGCGCTCGTTTTCACCGCCGAGTGTCATCGGTGAGGCAGGGTCTGTAAAAAGGGCCACCAGAGACATGACTCAATACAGGAAGAAATGTTGAAAAAAGAACTGGTTATTACGATTGACGGGCCCTCCGGGGCCGGCAAGACAACGGTTAGCAAGACGCTGGCAGCCAGAATTGGCTATCGATACATTGATACCGGGGCCCTTTATCGGGGAATTGCCCTTGAAACGCAGTTGCGGGGTATTGCCGCCGATGATGAGGCTGGCATTGAAGTGGCCTGCCGAAGCATTGACCTGCGATTTCGACTTGAGGATGGGGATTTAAGACTTTATTCCGGCGATAATGATATTTCCGATTTGATCCGCACTCCTGAGATCTCCATGCGTGCTTCGGCCGTGTCGGCACTTGCACCTGTGCGTTCCTTTCTCACCGTGCTCCAAAGGCGCCTGGGGGAAGAGCGGGCTGTTGTGTTTGAGGGGCGGGATATGGGCACCGTTGTGTTTCCTGAAGCCGACGTAAAGTTTTTTCTTGATGCGGACACCGAGATTCGTGCTGAGCGCCGATATGAAGAGCTGAAGGCCAAGGGCGAGAATGTTGATTTCGATCAGGTGAAAAAAGATCTTGTCACCCGCGATGAAAATGACAGCACTCGAAAAATTGCACCTTTAAAACCGGCTGAAGATGCGGTCCACGTGGATGCGAGCCGCATCGGTGTGGAAGAGGTTGTGGAAACCATGGCGAAGGTTGTGGCCTCGGTAAGGTCATAATTTTTCGTTGTATTAATTTTAAACAGCTGATATGTTGACCCGGATTACGTCTCCATTTATAACCGGTGGTGACGTAAAATATTGTTTAGGGGGTTACATATTAATGTCAGTTAACGAACATGAAACCAAGGGTATTAAGAACGTGAAAACAGATCTTTTTGGCGATGCAATCGACGAGAATCTTGCAATGGATGGGGAAGGGAGTTACGAAGAGTTTCTCACACTTTATGAGGAGAGCTTCAAATCTTTTTCCGAAGGTGAACTTGCAATTGGTAAGATCATCGCCGTAGACAAAGATTACGTTCTGGTGGACGTCGGATACAAATCCGAAGGCCTTATTTCCATCCACGAATTCAAAGATGAGAACGGTGAAGTCAACGTTGCCATCGGCGATGAAGTGGAGGTTATGGTTGAGCTTTGGGACGAAGAGGAAGAGCGTGTTGTCCTCTCCAAAGACAAAGCCGCCAAGATCAAGGTTTGGGAGAAAATCAAAGAGATTTACGATGCAGAAGGCACTGTGGAGGGCGTTATCGTCAGCCGCGTTAAAGGTGGTTTCTCTGTTGATGTTGGTCTCCAGGCTTTCCTTCCCGGATCACAGGCCGACCTGCGCCCCATCCGTAATCTTGACGAGATGGTGGGCAAGTCCTATACCTTCAAGGTTCTCAAGTACAACAGAAAACGCAGCAACATCGTCCTCTCCCGCAGGGTTATCCTTGAGGAAGAACGCGAGAAGACCCGCTCCAAAACCCTCGAGACCATCGAGGAAGGAAAGGTCATGGACGGCGTTGTCAAGAACATCACCGAGTACGGTGTATTCGTGGACCTCGGCGGCGTGGACGGTCTCCTCCACATCACCGATATCTCCTGGGGTCGTGTCAAGCATCCCTCAGAGCTCTTCTCAGTGGGCGACAACATCTCTGTGAAGATTCTCTCCTTCGATCTCGAGAAGGAGCGTGTCTCTCTGGGTATGAAGCAGCTCTCTGAAGATCCCTGGGCATCTGCTTCCACCAAGTACCCTGTTGGCTCACGCGTGGGTGGCCGAGTGGTCAGCCTCACCGATTACGGTGTCTTCGTGGAGCTCGAGGAGGGTATCGAAGGTCTGGTACACGTTTCCGAAATGTCTTGGACTCGAAAGATCCGTCACCCTTCCAAGATTATCTCCGTGGGCGAAGAGATCGAGGCCATTGTTCTCGACATCAAGCCCGACAACCGTCGTATCTCTCTGGGTATGAAGCAGGTTGCGGAGAACCCCTGGGAAGTTATCAGCGATAAGTATCCCGTGGGTACCATCATCGAAGGCAAGATCAAGAACATCACCGACTTTGGTCTCTTTATCGGTATTGACGACGAGATCGACGGTCTGGTCCACATCTCCGATATCTCCTGGACCAAGCGCATCAAGCATCCTTCCGAAGTCTACAAGAAGGGTGACGTAGTGCAGGCGGTTGTTCTGGACATCGACAAGCAGAGCGAGCGTTTCTCCCTCGGCATCAAGCAGATCCAGGAAGATCCATGGAAAAGCGTTGGCGAGCGTTACGCTGTAGGCACTGAGATCAACGGTACCGTTACCAACGTGACCGATTTCGGTGTGTTTGTTGAGCTGGAAGAGGGAATCGAAGGTCTGGTTCACGTTTCCG
>CALOAX010000005.1:0-359951 GCA_942491485.1 Desulfolunaceae bacterium
GAGGTCGTCGCCCTCGTCGAAGATCAGGTCGTCGGTGAGAGTCTCCGGATCGCCCTTCGTCCCGGCGGAGAGATCGATGACCCCGGTCTCCTCCTCGGAGCGAGCGCGCCGGTCAGGTCGATGTTCTCGACGTCTGCACGCCGGAACTTCATCTCGTCGCCCTCGCGGAATGCGCGGATTTCACCCTCGGAAACGAGGCGCTTCAGCTTCGTCTCCGGGATCTGGAGGTACTTGAGAACTTCGTCAAACGTGTAGAATTCGCCGCTCTTGCCCACGGGGATACCTCCAGATGCCGCCTCAGATGCCGGGTCGCGATCCTACCCCGGGCTTCCGGCGGTTGCGAGAACTACGATTCTGGAACTCAGGGTCCGGGCTACCGCGGAGCCCCGTCCCGCGGCTCCGAAGCCTTCGGTTCGGGGAGCTTGGGCGCGGCCGGGCCTTCCCTGCGCCGGCGCTCGGCCAGCCGCTGGAGATCCTCGGACTTGTACTGGGAGTCGTCGTTGAGCTCCTCGAGCGCGAGGTCCCAGGTGACGTTCCGGGCGGCCCGCAGCTCGACGTTCTTCCCGAGGCTGTTGGTTCCGTACACCAGGAGCCGCTTGCTCTCGGTGTCGAACAGCCACAGGACACTCATGCCGCTCCCGACGGAGCCGGTGGCGGCGAGCATCCGGCCGTTGCTGGAGGCCGCGTTGCCGCCGTACGCACCGCCCTGCTGGGCGACGGCCGACTCCGGCCGCGCGAAGAGCGCTCCGGCGAGGAACGCCGTGAGGCACGCGAAGCCGACGATCGCTAGGTTCCTGGGGTCGCGCACGGGACACCTCCGAGGGTTGGACGGCCGGAGTCTCGCGCCCGGCGTGCCGACGACCGTCGAATAGACGAGTAACGGCCTTCCGTCACCGTTTGGTCCGCTCAGCACCCTCTCAGGCGTGGAACCGGGGCAGCGAGAACTCGGCCTCCGTGCCCTGGCCGGGCTTGGACCGGAGCTCGATCCGCCCGCCGTGGTCGGTCAGGATCTTGTTTGCCGTCGCGAGTCCGAGGCCGGTGCCCTTGCCGGGCTCCTTCGTCGTGAAGAACAGGTCGAACGCCCGGGCCAGGTCCTCCGCGGAGATTCCAGGTCCGTTGTCGGACACGACGAGGCGGACGTCGCGGTCGTTGGCCGTCGTGCGAAAGTGCAGCGCAGGTGCCTTCGAACCAGCGTCTTCAAGGGCGTCCAGAGCGTTCAGGACGACGTTGAGGATGGCCTGCTGCAGCTCGTAGGGATCGCCGTAGACCATCGCCGGCTCCTCGCCGTTGTCCACGGTCACGACCACGCCCTGCCGCTCGACCCGGTGCCGTGCCAGCGCCAGGACCGGCCGCACGATCTCGTCCATCGTCATGGGCCGCGGCGCGACCTTGTGCGGCGTGAACTGGAGGATGCGGCTGACGGTGGCCTCGATGCGGCGCAGCCCCTCCTCGACGAGTTCGAGGTACTCGCCGCGCTTCGCCTCCGGCATCTCGCGCGTGCGCAGCGAGTGCACGGCGGCCAGCATCCCGGCGAGCGGGTTGTTCACCTCGTGTGCGATGCCCGCGGCGAGGCGTCCGGTCGCGGCCAGGCGCTGGGCGATGACGAGCGAGTCCTGGGTCCGCCGCGCCTCCGCGAGGACGTCTCCCATCTGCGCCTTCATGCGCCCCTGGAGCCGGTCCAGGTCCACCATCATGGAGTTGAACGACTCGACCACCCGTTCGATCTCGTCGTCACGCCCCGACTCCGGGACCGGGGTGCCGTAGTCGCCGGCGGCGACCCGGCCGGCGGCCTCTGCGACCGCGTGCAGGGGCCGCGCAACAACACGATCCACGATGAACCACGTGACGACGAGCAGGAGCGCGCCCGCAAGCACGATCGAGACGTATGTCGCGCGCGCCACCTCGACGGCGTCCTGCACGGCATCCTCGCGCAACTGGAGGAAGACGACCGCCGACACGCGCGACGATGCGTCCGCCGTGGCTCCGCCGCGGCGCGAGGGCACGGCGGCGGAAGCCCCTTCGATCTGCGTTTCGCCCGTGCGCCAGGCCGCGTCCACCATGCGCAGCGCCCGCTCAGCGAGAGCGGGGTCCGTATCGAAGGGCCCCCAGGAGCGCTCGGCGCGGAGCGGAGTGCCGGCCTGGAACGGCCCGGCGTACACCGAGACGGCGCGGACGCGGGGATGCGTACGCTCTCCCCGCACGAGGGCGCTCGACGGAACGAGATCCGCGGGAGCGCACAGATCGACGGCGAACTCGAGCAGATCGCCGCGCAGTTCGCGCTCGGCGGACGTCCGGGCCTGCTGCTGGATGAACGTCAGGACCACGAGCACGCCGAGCAGCACGCTGAGCGTCACGGCGATCGACAGGAAGAGCTTGGTCCGGAGCGACATGCAGCGAGCAGGCTAGCAGGCCCCGGCTCGGGCGCCCGCGCGGGATACGCAGGGGACCGGCGAACGCAGAAGCCGAGAGCGCCGGCAAGCAACCGCGCCGGGGAACCCCAAACGGCCCCACTCCCGCGCGCGGTGCCACGAATGCCCCGGCGATCCACCGCCGACGCCGCGGCGCCTCGGCGGACCGAGGAGCCGACGAGACTCCGCCTTCGGTCGAGGCGCGCCCCGACGAGGTAGCCGAGAGTGCCGGCGACGAACCGCGCCGGCGAGGAACCGCGCCTGGGAACAAACGGCCCCACTCCCGCGCGCGGTGCCACGAGTGCCCCGCCGAACCACCGCCGACGCCCCGGCGCCTCGGCGGACCGAGGAGCCACGAGACTCCGCCCGCAGTCGCGACGCCCCCGACGAGGTAGCCGAGAGTGCCGGGGAGCAAACCCCTCGGCGGACCGAGGAGCCACGAGACTCCGCCCGCAGTCGCGACGCCCCCGACGAGGTAGCCGAGAGTGCCGGGGAGCAAACCCCTCGGCGGACCGAGGAGCCACGAGACTCCGCCCGCAGTCGCGACGCCCCCGACGAGGTAGCCGAGAGTGCCGGGGAGCAAACCCCTCGGCGGACCGAGGAGCCGCAGGACTTCGCCCGCAGTCGGCGCGCTCCCGACGAGGTAGCCGAGAGCGCCGCCGACGCCACCGTGCCGCCGACGCTACGCCAGGTTCTGCACCAGCTGGAGCATCGGCAGGAAGATCGCGAAAACGATCATGCCGACCGCGACGCCCATGAGGACGATCAGCGTGGGCTCGAGGATCGAGACCAAGGCCTGCAGCCGGACGTCGACCTGCTGGTCGTAGTTGTCCGCGATGCGGATGAGCATCTTGTCGAGCTCACCGGTCTCTTCGCCGACGTCGATCATGTTCACGACCATGTCGTCGAAGATGCCGCTCTTGCCGAGCGGCTCCGCCATGTTCTCGCCTTCCTTGATCGAGTCGTACACCTTCTGGATCGCGCCCTGGAGGATGACGTTCGCGATCGAGCCCTTCACGATCGACAAGGCGTCGAGGATCGGCACGCCGGACGACAGCAGGGTGCCGAGCGTGCGCGAGAAGCGCGCCACCAGGCTCATCTTCGTGACCGGGCCGAAGAGCGGCGCCTTCAGCTTGATGCGGTCGAAGAACTCGCGCCCGCCGGGGGTGCGCACGGCCGTCTTGATCGCGATGAAGATCGCGACGAGGACGAGCGGGATCCACACCACGCCCCAGCCCTTGCCGGAATCGTCCGGGAGCATGAAGCGACTTCCGGGGAGCATCCACTCGGCGAAGCCGAGGACAAACCGCGTCAGCGCCGGCAGCTCGAGCGGCCGGCCGCCGGGGCCGGGGATCGAGGCAAACACCTCTTTGAACTTCGGGACCACGAAGACCGTGATGAAGGTCAGCAGTCCCGCAGCCACGAGCGTGACGACGATCGGGTAGACCAGCGCGCCCTGGATCTTGGTCTTGAGCCGCTGGCTCTTCTCCTTGAACTCGGAGAGGCGCAGCAGGATCGTGTCCAGGATGCCGCCGGCCTCGCCGGCCTTCACCATGTTGGTGTAGAGCGGGTCGTACACCCCCGGGTGCTTGGCCATCGCCTCCGACAGCGAGCTGCCGGATTCGACGTCCTCGTGCACCGCCGCCAGGACCTTCTTGAACGGCCCTACCTTGGTCTGCCCCTCAAGGATCTTGAGGGAGCGGACGATCGGCAAGCCCGCGTCCTGGAGGACCGCGAGGTTGGAGGTGAACTGGGTGAGCGTCTTGTCGCTCACCCGCACGCGTGACGTCCCGGCCGACGCCGTGCCGGCACTGGTCTTCGGCGGCATTAGCACCTCCCGCGGCACCGGCCCGCCGCGGGTCCGTGTGCCGTGCCCAGAAAGCATCAGCCCAAGGGTGGGGATGGTAAGCGCGGCTCCCGGGGGAGGCACGCGGAAAGTTCCCGAAGGCGGGGCGCCCGGGAACCTCCCAGGTACTTCAGAACACTTCCATGGTCTCGCGCAGGACCTCTTCGACGGTCGTGACGCCGTCGAAGATCGACAGGAGTCCCGAGTCGCGGAGGCTGCGCATGCCCTGTTCCTTGGCTGCCGACCGGATTGCGTCGGTGGCCGAACCGTCCATGATCATCTCGCGGATGCGGTCCGAGAGGGTCAGGATCTCGAACAGGGCCGTGCGCCCGCGGAACCCGGTGAAGTGGCAGTTGTCACAGCCCTTGCCGTGCGCGAACTGCTTGCCCTGGACGTCGGACGCCCGGAGCCCGAGTTCCATCAGCACCTCGTCGGACGGGTCGTACCAGACCTTGCAGCCGGTGCAGACACGCCGGACGAGCCGCTGGGCGACGATCGCCTCGAGCGTGGCGGCCAGCAGGAACGACTCGACCCCGATGTCCACCATGCGCGTCACGGCCAGCGGGGCGTCGTTCGTGTGGACGGTCGACAAGACGACGTGGCCGGTCAGCGCGGCCTCGATCGCGATGCCCGCGGTCTCGCGGTCGCGGATCTCGCCGACCAGGATCATGTCGGGGTCCTGACGCAGGATCGCGCGCAGGCACTTGCCGTAGGTGACGCCGATCTCCTCGTTCACCTGCACCTGGATGATGCCGGCCAAGTCGTACTCGACGGGGTCCTCCGTGGTGATGATTTTCACCGCCGGGTCGTTCGCCTCGTTGAGCGCGGAGTACAGGGTGGTCGTCTTGCCGGAGCCCGTGGGCCCCGTCACGAGGATGATCCCGTGCGGGCGCTGCAGGAAGCCGCGGAAGGTCGCGAGCTCGTCCGGCCGCAGGCCGACCTGCGAGAGGTCGAGGGCGACGACCGTTCGGTCCAGGATGCGCAGCACGCAGCTCTCGCCGAACATGGTCGGCAGGGTGGACACGCGCAGGTCCACCGACCGGCCCTGGATCGTCATGTCGATGCGCCCGTCCTGCGGCAGGCGGGTCTCGGCGATGTCCATGCCCGCCATGACCTTGACGCGACTGATCAGCGGGACGGCGAGGTGCTGCGGCGGCGGCTCGAGCTCGTAGAGCACGCCGTCCACGCGGTAGCGGATCTTGAAGTCCTTCTCGAACGGCTCGAGGTGGATGTCCGACGCCTTGTCCTTGACCGCCTGCAGGATCACGAAGTTCAGGAGCTTGACGACCGGGGCGGCGTTGGCCGACGCCTCGTCCTCCTGCGCCTCGGCGGCGGCGCGCTGGCGCGCGTCGTCGCCCGCTCGGCCCCGCCCTTGAGCGCGCGCCTTGATCTGGTCCGCGTCTGCCATGGCGGCGCGCAGCTCGCAGTTCAGGAGGAACCGCAGCTCGTCGAGGATCGAGATGTTCGTGGGGTCCGCGAGCGCGATGATCATCACGTCGCCGTCCATCCGGACCGGGCACACGCAGAACATCTCGGCGCTCATCGGATCGATGCGGGCGACCAGCGCGGGATCGGGCGGAGTCTTGCGGAAGTCCACGACCTCCAGGCCCGCCTGCTTGCCGAGCGCGAGGAGGAGCTGCGCCTCGGTGACGTGGCCCAGGCCGACGAGGATGTGGCCGATCTGCCCGCCCTCGGCGCGCTGGACAGCGAGCGCCTCCTGGATCATGCCCTCGTGGATCCCGATCCCGAGCGACTTCAGCACTTGCCCGAGGAGCTGCTTGCGCGGAGGCATCGGCATCCCTACTGCGGGTTCTTCCGCTGGAAGATGGACGTGGGCCTGGAGCCGCCGGACGCAGGCTGCGGGCGACGCTCCGCCGGCCGCCCCGGACGACGAACCGCCGCCCGGCGACGCGGCGGACCCGCCGCCTCCGCCGCCGCCGCCGCCGCCAAGATCGTCGAAGTCGAGCTTGCGCTGGATCTCCTTCTGGTCCTGGCACTTGAGCAGCATGGTCTCGGCCGTGATCTTCCCCGCCTTGTAGAGGTCCCACAGACTCTCGTCGAGCATCACCATGCCCGACGTCTTGTGGGTCTGCAGGACGCTGCGGATCTTGAAGGTCTCGTTCTTGCGGACGAGGTTCTCGATCGCGGAGTTCATGATCATGACCTCGAAGCCGGCGACCAGACCGTCCTTGTCGGCGCGGCCCATGATCACCTGCGAGATCACGGCCAGGAGCGCGACGGAGAGCTGCGCCCGGCACTGCTCCTGCTGATCCGAGGGGAACGCGTCGATGATGCGGTCGATCGTGCGCGCCGAGCCGGTCGTGTGGAGCGTCCCGAGTACCAGGTGACCCGTCTCGGCCGCGGTGATCGCGGTGGAGATGGTCTCGAGGTCACGCATCTCGCCCAGCAGGATCACGTCGGGGTCCATACGCAGGACGCGCTTCATGGCTTCCTTGAACGACCCGACGTCGGTGCCGACCTCGCGCTGCGTGATGATCGACTTCTTGTGATCCGATGCTTCTTCGCCAAATGGGATCTCCCGTGGCCGAGTCCACTCCATAACAACACCCCTTCGCCAATGCGAAGATAGTACGGTTTTGGGAGTCCTGATCCGTTCGCGTGCGAGCTTGCATCACAAACGAAACCGGCACGGAAACGGCACCCGGATGATCTTCTGTTGAGGGAGCAATCGCGATCTGCTCTGAAGTCACCAGTGCTTTTTCCGCGTCCAAGGATTCCTTGAGCAGCTCACTGAGTTCCTTCTGTTTCGATCTCGACCCGCTGCCGATTTTGGGGTAAACACTCAGTAAACTCTCGCGGTAGGTTAAGGCCTCCAATGGCCGAGGCGGTTTGGCATCCAACGCGCGTTTCATGCCGGCGACGGCTTGGTTGTAGGTTTCTTCCTCGCGAATAGCTTTCTCGGCGGCGGCCAACATCTGGTTCAGTTTTTTTTCAAATGCTTTGGCATCGGTTTCGTTCGGGCCTTGCCTTAAATAAATTTTCAAGGCTTCCGGGGGGATGGGGAGCAACTTGCGATTCTTATCTTTCGCGGCATCATCGGCGGCCCCAACCGCGATTTCCTCGGCGTACCCTCTGAGATCTTTTTTCAGGGCCTCGGCTTTCTCGGGGTTTTCTTTCGCATTGAAATTGGAATCCTTGAACTCGCGGACAAAATCCTGAAGCGCCAATAACCCCTCCGGCCATTTGGGCGGAAAGGCTCGAATGTTGGAGAGGATCAATGCTTTCCCGATACCTATCCGCGCTTCCGGCAGGAGTTTGTGCGTGGGATATTTCTCTTCAAATTGTTTGAACAAATCGATGGCTTGCAGATACCGGGTTTCATTTAATGCTGCTTGGGCGGCCTCGAAGGCTTTGTCGGAACTTTGCCGACCGATGATAAACCACAAGATTCCGCCCACCAGCAGTAACAACAACGTCCCGCCGAACAGCCCCAATACCACGGGAGATTGCAGGACATCATGTTCGCCGGGCCGAACGGGTCTGGGTCGTAGCTTATCGACCAGCTTCCCCGCGGTAGAGGGTTCCGGGGCGGCTTTGGATTCGGCTTCGGCTTTTGCCTTTCGACTCCGCCGCTCGCGCTCGTCGTCCTCTTCTTCGACCCATTCCTCGGCCTCGAGCGGTTCGTCATCCTCTTCAAAATCGTCTTCTTCGAACTCCATATCATCCTGGTAGAGGTCAGCGAATTCTTCCCCTTTCTTCTTTTTGGAAGAGCGACGGGAATTGGGATCTTTGGCCATAATTCAGTGTTTCTCGAAGTTCGATAACCGAAGGAGCAAATGTGCGTGTCTAGTTATTCCTCGCCGCGCGTGGTGGCGAGACGGATTTTTTGCATGTCCGCGCTGGTGGCGGCATCAAAGACCGCGACAAAGGTTTCATGCTTGCAAAGGGGGCTGGCTTTGATGATGAGTTCGTTCTTTTTGTCTTTCAAAAGGATGTCGCCCAACCTGTCTTCCAAGTCCGCCGGATCCACGGGTTCATCATCCACCAAGATCGCATCCTGGTCGTCAATTTTGACAATGATGGAAGTCAGTTGCAGGTCTTCCAACGTCTGGATCGTTTGAGCGCCCTGGCTTTCGGGATCGGGCGCCGGGGTTTCGATGGCTTTCGTCAGACTAAACGAGGCTGTGATCATAAAGAAGATCAAAAGCAAAAACGTGACATCCACCATCGGGGTGAGATCCATCTCTTCCATATCCGATGTCGCCCGCCTGAGGGTGAATTCTTCTTCATCGTCCTCCGCTGGCCGCTGGCTTTGCGGTCCGGGAGAGAACTCGGATTGTGGCGGAGAAGGAGAATCGTTCGCGTTAAGAAATGAAGACTGCCTGACGGCCAACGTCGCAGCGGGGGGAGGGGGAGATTCCTCGAAGACCAGATCGGCTTCTTGTTGCGACTCGCGCGGTTTGTTGGGGCGTTCCGAAAGTTCCCGCGTGGCGGCCCAGGCTTTTTCTTCTTGTTCTTTGTCCGAGTTGGCGAATTCACGGGTCGGCGGCAAGGCATCGGGTTGGGGGTCTTTGCCTGGGGGAATTGGCACTTGCAGATCATTCCCGCATTTTGGGCAAGGCAACACTTTGCCCGCCTTGCGGCTGCTTACGCTCAATTTTTGTTGGCAATTCTCGCAACGAAACAATATCGGCATATCACCCTAAACCCGCACGTTGACGGAAAACAATCATGGGGCGTAAGCCCCACGCTCGCCTGGCTTTCAGTTGGTTTTATCTCGAACTTCCATCAGAAACTGCATGCCTTCCACCTCATTCACTTTCCGCATGACTTTCACAATCATGCCGTGCGGAACATCGCGGTCGGCTTTGAGGATCACCATGTTTTGCCCCTTTTCCTTGCCCTCCGTAACGGCGGCTTTCACATCATCCAATGTCGCTTCCGTGCCATCGCTTAAGATTACGATGGGATCGGACGAGGAATCCGTGGGGCGGTTAATCGTGAGAATTGTGGAGATGCTCGAATCCACCCCCACCCCGTTTCTGGCGGGCGGCACATCGCGTTCCTTCTTTTTTTGCATCGTGGAGGTGACCATGAAGAAAATCAAAAGCAGAAACACCACATCAATCATGGGGGTAATGTCCAACTCTGCTTCCGATTCGCCTCGCTTTTTGTTGGCGAGGCTATCTTCTTCCCCGCCGAATGAACTGCTGCGTCGTTTCACGCTTTGGTTCCTCCGGCGGCATGGGTGTCTTCCAGGTCTTCCAAGAATTGCCCCAAGTCATGTTGCACGGCGTCTTGCAATTTTCCGATGCGAATATGAACCAAGTTCCCCGCCACCACGAGGGGAATTGCGATGACCAACCCCAAAGCCGTGGTGAGAAGCGCAAAGCTGATGTTGTTGGCGAGTGCCGTGGGATCGGTCCCCGTTCCTTGAGCAGATGCGATTTTCGCAAAGGCTTGAATCATCCCCAACACCGTGCCCAGCAAACCCAACATGGGGGCGCTTTTCACCACGGTGGTAATCCAAGAGGTGCCATATTCCAAGGAGGCCAAGATGTCGCGTTCAAAGCGTTCCGCGATAAGTTTTCGTAGCTTGTTCATGGGGCGGTCGATGTTCTGAATCGCGACCATCACCAATTGCGGGACGGCTTTGCTCCAATACGCGGGTGAATCACAAAGATCGAGGACCGCGTTGTAATCTTTTTGGGCCATGCTATCGCGGATGTCATCCAAAAACTGATCGGCGGCAGCGGAGTTCGGAAAGCGTTTCTGCTTGATCCGAAACAACAACAAGATCACCCAAAACATGCCAAATAACGCGGTGAGACCCATCGTCACATAGATCACGTTGCCCGCAATGGCATATAAACTGTCGAGATTTTCCATCAGTGAGAAATCCAGGTGTGCGTTTTAAGAAAATAAGATGCTGCAATAATTCACTAGGCGAGCGTGGCGTGTAAGTTTCGTGAATTCGTCAAGAGGTTCTAAACTTTGAAAACGATGTCTCATTTCAATGTCGTGGAAAAATCCATTCCGCGGTATTCCAAGTTCAGCAAATCCTGGGGCTGACACCTCACGCTCGCCTTATTGAAAGGGCGTTTGCCGCGTGACAATAAATTTGTAGGTTTGGCCATCTTTCCGAATTCCGAAATAGGTGTTTCGGATATGCTCCACGGGGCGGTTTGCGTGTTTGAGTTCCAAGCCGGCTAGGATGTTTTCCACGTTTGGTGGGTAAAAGTGAAAGATTTTTCCGCTGTTCGCGTTGATGCCGGCTTTCTGAAATAGCTTTCTGTCCGTGGCGATTCGGCTTCCGCCATCCGGAGTGAAAAACAATCGCTTCTCATCCTTCCCGCTGTTGACTGTCCGGGTCGTGGGTCGGCCTTGGCTGAAATTCTTGACATAGTGCAACTGCCCGGCGTTGGTGAGTAAGCCGAACTCAATCCCGAAATAGTCCAACTCCTGAGCGTAAGTGTCGATTGTTCCCGATTCCGAATACACAATCTTCCAGCGTTTTGAGCGTGGAATCCCCGCTCCCTCTCCGCCGCCGGAACCCAATGCACGGCGACCGCTACCAGTGGCGGAACCCTTCTTGCCGGTGTTTTGGAAGTTGACTTGAAATTGTTGCGGGGCTTGGGCAGTTGCTTGGTCCGAGACTTCAATCACGTTATCCAAGGTTTCCTGCATCTCGGTGACTTCGGATTGCACTTCCGTCAACGAGGCATCTTGCGTAGGCGGATCGGGAGAATCCACATTGAGCGTTTCATCGAGAGCGCCATCTTCAAATCCGCCGGAGACTTCCACGATTTCGAGCGCCACATGATCTTCCGCGGTTGGTTCGAGTTGCGAAAAATACAACACAAAGAGATAGACCACCCCCATCACCAAGGCCACCACGATCGCAAGCATAAACGCGCGCACATTGTCGTAGCGTGTCACGGTCAACACGGGGTCTTTTTTCGCTTGCGTTTTTTGTCGGGAGGGGGTTCCCCCGCGTCTTGGTTTGGTAGCGCGTGCGGCCATAGGGAATAACCAGATCACGAAAGTAGGGCACGAGGTTAGGCAAATCCGCGGATTAGGTTCGCGAAGTTCTCATTAACATTTGAGCCGGAAAATAGGGAATGAAATTGCGTTCGAGAATTGTAGAAACCATCGTAGAGCGGCTGTTAGGACCTGTCAACGAATCCGAAATTCCTCTCCGGGAAAAGACGCCCGTTGTCTCTGGGATTCGGGCGTGATAAAATGCAAATAGAAAGCCGCCACCCATGAATTTACAACATGCCTTACCAAAAACCGCGGATCACGATGGGTTGTTAGAAATCCATTTGCTGGGGATTTTAGATTTCGATGCCGCGTTATTTTTGCAAGAACGCTTGGTTTACGAACTCAGCGGACGGGAAGATTTGAAGGCCGGGTTGTTGCTGTGCGAACATCCGCCATTGATTTCCTTGGGACGAGAAGCCAGCCGAGAAAACATCTTGGCTGACCCCCGTGAACTGGCCGCACTGGAAATCGAAACCCGTTGGCTCAATCGGGGTGGCGGTTGTTTCGTGCATGGGCCGGGCCAATTGGCCGCCTACCCCATTTTACCCTTGGATCGCCTGAAACTTGGCCTTTGGGAATACCGCTCGAAGTTGGAACAAGCCCTGATTGAGATGGCCGAGGAACTCCAAGTGCCCGCGCATCGGCATCCCGAACATCCAGGCATTTGGTGCCGATGTGGTCAATTCGCGCATCTCGGAGTGGCCGTCAAATCCTGGGTTTCCTATCACGGCACGTTTATCGATGTGGCCCCCAAAGTCGATTGGTCGCCTTTGGTCAATCCCTATCCCAAAGGGGATGAGCGGATGACCTCGCTTTCCGCGCAATCCGGGAAATTGGTTTCCATGAACACGGTTCGCGAAAGTTTCACGCGGCAACTTGCGTTGCAATTGGGATACACCCGCACGCAGGTTTACACCAGCCATCCACTATTAACACGCCAAACTCGTACTGTTTATAGCGATGCCAACGGATGAGCGAGTTTCCAAACCCGCCCGAAACGCAAGCGAGTAGGCCACGGTTCTGAACTTTCACCTCCTACTATTCCAAGCCTTGGGAGGCACGCCTCGAAAATCCCCATTGCCAAGAGCGAAAGAAATCAGAACTCAATCCACCCTTTCGCGGAAATAACCCTCGAACAGGATTGGGAGCATACCAACAAATCACCACCTCGACCGGCTAGTTTGGCCTAGATTCGGTTTTCTTATCAATAAGTGTTGAAGTGTTTGATTCAATCTGCCATGCTACAGATGGAAAGATCGCTTGGGGCGATCCCTTACCGCTTGTTCTGACACATTCACCAACTTAACGGAGGCGAAATCATGCTGACACTTTGGGGTGAGAAACAGGATTATTGTGATGGGGTTTCTCGGCGGAGTTTTCTGAAAGCCGGTGCTCTGGGAATTGGCGGTTTGACATTGGCGGATCTGCTTCGTGCGGAAGCCGCCGCCGGAATTGGTTCCTCGACCAAAGCCGTGATTAACATCCACATGAGCGGTGGCCCATCGCATCAAGATATTTTCGATCTCAAACCGCATGCCCCCAAGGAATTTCGCGGCGAGTTCTCTCCCATCTCCACCAATGTGGAAGGCATGCACATTTGCGAGCATCTCCCCATGCTCGCCACGATTGCCGACAAGTTCGCCGCCATCCGCGCGTTGGTGGGTTCCAATGCCGGGCATAGCAGTTTTCAAACGCACACGGGGTTCAATCAAAAAAGTTTGGAAAGTATCGGCGGTCGGCCTTCGCTGGGCAGTGTGGTCTCCAAGGTGCAAGGCTCAAGCGGAAATGGTGCCCCGCCGTTTGCATCCTATAATGGTGGAAACTCCGGGTATTTGGGGGCGACGTATCAACCGTTTAACCCCAGCCGCAGCGGCAACAATTTAACGCTGGATCGCGGATTGACGACCGAGCGCGTGTCCCACCGCAAATCGTTGTTGGATTCCCTGGATCGTATGAAACGAGAAGCGGATGCCAGCGGGCAAATGACCGCGATGGACAGCTTCACGGAAACCGCGATTGACGTGGTGACGTCCGGTCGGTTAGCCGATGCCCTCAATCTCAAAAAAGAAGACCCTCGCGTGGTGGAACGCTATGGGCGAGAAAACCAGTATCTCTTAACCGCCAGGCGGTTGATCCAGGCCGGCGTTCGCGTGGTGACGATGAACGCCTCTTGGGGCGGTTGGGACACGCACTCCAACAACTTCAAAAACCTGAGCACGCGAAACTTGCCCACGATGGATAAAGGTTTGCATTCGCTAATCACCGATCTCGACAGTCATGGCATGTTGGATGATGTGTCCATCGTGGTTTGGGGCGAATTTGGCCGCACGCCGCGCGTCAATCGCAATGCCGGTCGCGATCACTGGCCGCGCGTGGCGATGGCATTTCTGGCGGGGGGTGGAATGCGAACCGGTCAAATGATCGGCACGACAACCCGCTACGCCGAACAAGCCGAAAGCCGTCCCGTGCATTTCCAAGAAGTGCTGGCCACGCTGTATCACAACTTGGGCATCGATTTGGAAACCACGCAATTCATCGATCCCGCCGGTCGCCCGCAGTATCTTCTCGAACAGCGCGACCCCATCCGCGAACTGGTCTAATGCCAGCCTCGTTTGCTATAACTTGATGAAATTCCAAAGGCCGCCTGAACAGCGGCCTTTGGTTTATTCTGGAGGACAAGATCGACTTTTCTGGTTGCTTCACGACAATCAGATTCCAACATCCCGACTGAGAGGTAGTCATGAAACCAAATTGGGCACCCGCCGTATTGGCATGGGGAGTGATCTTTAGTGTGGGCGTGCTCTTCTCTCAGCGGAATCGAATTGAAGCCGACACCGAATCGCCCCAACTCACGGGGAAAGGGAAGACGGTTCCCTGCAATTTCAATCTTGCCCCGGAGCCAACCCCGCATCATCTTGCGTTTGGGTTCAAGGAAGGAGATCGCGTGGTGCTATTGGGTGGCACGATGATCGAACGCGAACAACGCCACGCCGGTTGGGAAATGCTGATGACCGTGCTGCACCCCAAACAGCGAATTTCGTTTCGCAATTTGGGATGGAGCGGCGACACGGTTTGGGCGGACTCGCGAGGGATTTTCGATTCCCCCGCCAAAGGTTATCAACAGATGATCGCCCAAGTGAAGGAATTCAAACCCACGGTCATACTGTTGGGTTACGGGTCCAACGAAGCATTCCAAGGCCCTGCGGGTTTAGAAGCGTTTCTGAGTCAGTACAAAAAACTGTTAAACGATCTCAAACCCACAAAAGCCCGTTTGGTGTTTTTCGGTCCGCCGGCTCACAACCGACTGGCGTTTCCTCTGGCTGATGAGACAGAAAAACTGCGAGAAGCCAACCTAAAACTTTATGCCAACACCATCCAAAAGTTGGCGAATGAGCAGGATGCCCCGTTTGTGGATTTGTTCCAAGCCATCACCCAATGGATGAAAACCGCCGAGCGATTTTCCGAAGGGACAATCGACCCCATCAGCGAGAACGGCGTGCATTGGAATGCACGGGGGTATTGGTTTACCGCGCTCTATTTGCAACGCACGATGGGCTGGCCTCAACCGCGTTGGAATTTGACGTGCTCCCTGGATGGAAAAGTGGAACCTGCCCCCGGCGTGAGGGTGGAAAATTTCCAAATTCAACAGAATGGATTGGAATTCAACGCGGTTTCAAAGTGTTTGCCGTTGTCAAAAGATTATGGGCATACACTGATCGTCACCGGACTCAAACCCGGGCAATACGCGTTGGAAATCGATGGGAAGAATGTTGCGAAGGGCGATCAACAAAACTGGGCGGATGGCGTATTGATTCAATCCGGCCCGGAGTTTGTGCAAGCGGAAAAACTTCGGGAGGCAATCCAAAATAAAAATCGGCTGTACTTCCATCGCTGGCGACCCCAGAACGTGACGTATCTCTTTTTGTTCCGCAAACACGAACAGGGCCAAAACGCGAAGGAAGTTCCGCAGTATGATCCGCTGATTGCCAAGCAGGAGGAGTTAATCCAATCCCTTAAACATCCCAAACCGCACAAATATACGCTTCGCCGCGTTCCATGAGAAATCCCTGTTGACAGTTTGCCGTGTTTTGAACGACATTCCTGATTGCGGATTTGTTGGGTGTGTTTCTACTTAACACGGTCAGTGTTGACACTAGCCCGAAGCGCAAGCGAGGAGGCCAAATCCTAAACATTCGCCTCCTCGCTTGCGCTTCGGGCTAGTTTGGATTGTCTCATTTTTTACCGCGTACAGTATATCGCGAGGGAGTGCGAATTTGGCAGCGGGTGTGAAAGCGGGTATGGCGGGCGTTCTGATTTTGGCGTTGGGATCTTCCGCCTTGTTTTGGAACGAGACTCCAAAACCGAATCGGGAACCAACGGCCCCCGCCGTGGCGTCGCCTTTGGCGTTCACCAACTTGCCGGTTCCCGCGACCGGAAACTCTCCACCGATTCGCGTCTGTTTGACTTCCAAGCCAGTGAGTTCTCTGAAACTCAAAATCGATGGAGCGTTTACGCTTCGCGTGATGGAGACTGGGCCAACGCTGAAAACGGGATCGGCTTTGAAGGAATCTCAAGTGGAGTGCGCGGGGCAATTCGTCAAAATTGGCAGCCAAAGTTTCCCTGGCACGCGATTGGAAATTGTGCCCAAACGCTCTCCTTCGGTTTGGGTAAACGGGCACCAATATCGCGGGGTCATCAGAATCCATCGGCAACCCGATAGCAAGCTGTTGGCCGTGAATGTGCTGCCTTTGGAAGACTATCTGGCCAGCGTGGTGGATAGTGAAATGCCTGCCGCGTTTCCCAACTCGGCCCGCAGGGCGCAGGCGATTTGTTCGCGAACTTACGCGCTCTATCAGATGGGTCAATCGCGAAGCCATCCCTATTTTGATGTGTACTCTTCGACGAAAAGCCAGAATTATTTGGGGTATCAATATCTTTCCAACGGGAGGCGGTTAGCGGGGGAATCCGAGAAAGGCCGACAAATCGCGCGAGAAACCAAGGGCATGGTTTGCATCCACAATGGGAAATTATTTTGCACCTACTACTCCGCGGTTTGCGGCGGACAAACCACTCGCGGCGATTTGGTTTTTCGTGATGCCGCCCCGCCTCTGAAATCGGTAGCCTGCAATTATTGCGAACCGGCCCGCCTTTATCGGTGGACGGAAAAATTCACCAACACTGCCGCAACAAAAAAACTGGCCACGCTATTTGGCTCCTCGCGAAGTTTGATCAGCATGATGCGCCGAATCGATCAAGACCCGCTTACCCCGGCGAGTTTGTTTCAAGTCACATGCGGAGAACAACACATCGAAATTTCCGCCGCGAATTTACGAAGAAAGTTTTCCCTGCCAAGCGCCCAATTCCAAATAGTGCAAGAAGGCAACGTCATTCGATTTGAAGGGCAAGGCCACGGGCATGGGGTCGGGTTTTGTCAATGGGGTTCCCGCGGATTGGCCCTCCAAGGCAAATCCGCAATGGAAATCCTGCAACATTATTACCCAGGCTCCCAAGTGAAAACGCTGCCTTGGTGAGTGGGACGGCAAGTCGCCTCCTCGCTGGCGCTTCGGGCTGGTTTTGGTTGGCCTCCTCGCTGGCGCTTCGGGCTGGTTTTGGCTGTTACACCATCGGTTCGGGTTCGCCTGCGGCTTTTTTGCTGGATTGCCCTCGGAATAACCGGAAACCCAAATCGGTCAACACCAACGCGCGAAGACTGACCAATAACACAACCAAGAGGCAAGCCGCCAACCAGCGGCGGTATTGGCGTTTCTCAAACACCGTGCCTTCGAGGATCACTTTGCCTTCGGAAATCCGCGGTTCAGTTGGGGCCAGCGGAAGCCCATACGCGTTGGCGAGTTCATCGACTTGAACCAGATGCAGAACGGGTACGCCTTCTCGCATGAAGCGGCTCATCACGGAATCCACTTGTAGCGCGGCTTGGCGGGCGCGAAGATTCAAGCCGGGGTTAAATAGTTTCTTGCCCACGCTTCGTCCCACGGAAATCGTGCCGCCGCCCACATTGATATAGGCTTTGTAGGTTCTCCCTTCGGCATTGGCTTCATAAATTGCCATGCGTTTGTCGATGGCTTCTTGGAATCCTTGCTGGTTGTATTCCGTGCTTGTGCTCTGGGGTTGCAACAGTTGAAGGCCGTTTCGATCTTTGATGGCCTTGATGATCAGCTTTTTGGCGGCATCGTCCATGCCCACCCCCAAATCTTCGTAACCTCCAATCGAGCAGGCCACCGCGCGAAAGGAGATCAACTTTTTGGCTTGAAGTTCTTTCTCCATGTCGATCCAAAGCAACTCCGGGAAATTGGCCCCAAACTGAGAGGCTCCGGCGCTGGCGATGATCACGGGGGCCGCGCCCAGAGTTTCCAACGCGGCATAAACAGAAGTATTCAAGGCCGGGAATGAACCCGAACAACCCACCGCCACTTTATCACCTTCCTTGACGCCCGCCTGTCTTAACATCTCAACGACAACGGCGGCAAAGTTGGGGTTGGTCGTGGTTTGCTTGGACGGCAGATGCCCGGCAATCGTGGTGACATTGGTCATCATCTTGCCGATCATCCCCGTGTTGGCGGGGTCAATATCGCGGTCGATGGGGTAAATCGGTTCTCTGGGTTTGAAGGGTTCTTCAAGATTTTCCTCGCCTTGCTTGGTTTTCTCCAACTCGATTTCCTTCGCGATTTCCTTCGCTTCGAGTTTCGCTAAGTCCAACCGTTTCTTTCGAATGGCCTTCATGCATTGATGGGAAAGTTTGACAGCGCTGGCTTTCTCCTCGTAGTACGGTTGCCTCACGTCGGCTTTGAAAAATTCCACCGCCAAGAGGCTGGACAAGGCGAGAATCGCCACCAAGACCACCACGGCTTGAGAGACCGCGCGCGGCCTCCAATACACGCGTTTCATACGAAGCCCTCCACCCCTAGCACGATCAGAGCCAATCGCACGACTACGGAAGCCGTAAGCAGGATCGACACGGTTTCCACCAGCCCTTGGCGATCGATCCAAATGGCAAGCAATCCGGGGATGATATAACCGATGACCCTAAGTTCCGTGGGTTGGAATTGATACATTTCTTCCAGCGTTTCCAAAGATTGAGCGGCCCCAATCGGAATCCGTTGAAACAGCATGCCAATAATAAAGCCGACGAGAATCATCATGACCGTGCGACGTTTGCCATAGATGATGACCACCATCGAAAGTCCATAAACCAGCCAATAGGTGAATAGCGCTGCGACCAGGGTGAGAACCACGGCCAACGGTTGATTCAGGTACAAGGCAAAATAGCCCGGCACCACCATGCCGCCCGCGGCCAAACCAAATAGCTCGGAAAACAATAAACTGACAGCTAAACCCAGCCCGATGGCCACCGTCAACGGATCCATTAGACAATCTCCTCTTTTCCGAAGGCGGTTTCTCCAGCGCGGCTGCGGTTGCGAAAATAGCGCACCAGTTCCAAACCCGGTCCTCCAATGTTTGCCATGCCCATCACCAAGGCGGAACGCCCCGCCAGGTCGATAATTCGCTCAAAAATTTCCCCCACGGGAAGCCCTTCGGCCATTGAAATTTTGCGGGAATCCAACCCGCTTTTTACCGCGTATTTCGCGAAGATATATGTTCCCGATCCGATCAACAAATAGTGTTCCGCCGGTTGCCATTTGGCGACGACATCGGCCAATTGTTTGGATCGATCCGGGCGATCGACTCGGCAGTTGAAAATCGCGATTCGGGTTTTGACATCCGTGTAGCGTTCCAAAGTCATATTCCAAATCCGCTCGGTGGACTCCGGGTCGTTGGCGGCAAAGCCGTTGACAAACACCAATCGCCGGCCAAAAAAATCCACCTCGGCAACCGTCATCATGCCGGGATCGCGGTTGGCGTTCCACATGCCGGGCAATGCCACGTTGCGTTCGATCCCCAAATCCGCACAGACTTTTAAGGCCAAGGCCACATTCTCGGCGTGTTCAATATAAGTGAACCCGGCTAGATCCAAGGGCGTAATTTTGGCGACATCTTCCGCAGTCACGGGGATGACCTTGGTGTTTCGGTCGGTGGCGATTTTTTGAAAAATCCCCAGGTGGCGTTGCTCGGCGGTAAACAGTTTTCCGTTTGAGGGGATCATGCCTCCCAAGGCCAACGCCACATCTTGTTCGGTCGGTCCCATCACATCCAAATGATCGGCCCGTGCGTTTGTGATCACCGCATGCGTGGCCTGAACCAATCGCGATTGGGAAAGCCATTGCAGATAGGGAATCAACGCCATGCACTCAATCACAAGCCCTTCCGCATCGTGAGCCACCGCCGTGCGAACAATGCGAATTTGTTCGATCACATTGGTTTTGCCCGGTCGAAACACGGGATATTCCGAACCATCGGGAAGAATCATGCGCGGCAAGGTGCCCGTCGTTTTGGCACACGTGCGGATTCCTCCCGCTCGCATTCCACCAGCAATTAATCGGGTTACGCTGGATTTGCCCCGCGTTCCGTTGACATGGACCCGCGTGGGAATTTGTCGCAATTTTCGGCGATGTGTATGAGCTTCAATAGCTCCAAGTCCCGCCATGACAGCGGTGGTGCCTAACAGAACCAACCCCCCATCCATAGTGATCCGCTTTCTTTCTGCTGAGGATCAATGATGCAAAACTGGAACGGTATATTACCCGATTTGCATCAAAGCGGGAGTCTGCCATCCACGGAATTTCCACAAATCTTTAGCAATCCGCAAGGATTTGAGAAATTTCCGAAAAGCAAGAAAAACGGCTGCTTGCATCCAGTGAAGGCCAGGTTTTCGAGATAGGGTTTTTCCGGGTGTCTTCACATCCAATCGAACACTCGGATCAGATTGAGCCAATTCTAACGCACATTCCGGTTAGGGATTTTGAAGTGAAGAGACCCGCGCTTGGGATTCGATAGTCCTTGGAAGGTCTGTTCCTTTTGATTCCTGATTGATGCCAACTCCAATGCCCGATCCATTACAAAATACCTTTCGGACATTAACCACCACGGCCAACCCTTTCGCGGGTGAATTGTTGGTGGCGGCTTTGGATGTGCCGGAACTTGGCATCCAACGCGAAGCCGTCAATTCCCTGGCCAAACGCGGCGGCGTGCGAGAACAGATGGAAGCCATCCGACGGTATCCGAAATTGCCCGTCGAGATTCAATCGCTCTTGGAAGACGCCGCGCCGGCTTTGGTTCCCGCGCTTCGACAATGCTGCCTGTTGGGTCGGGGTGATTTTGAAATCGCCGCACTGGAGTTGACCTCCGCGGGGGAAGCCTTTGGCATGGTGGAAACGCTGTTGGAAATTCTCCAAAGTCAGCGGACCGAATTGCACAAAGAAGCCGTTATTGCATTTCGGCATCTCGTCAATCGATTGTATGAGCAACTCCATGGGCATCAATCTGCGGAAGCGCGCGTGCTGAAAAACCCTTCGCAAATTCAACATCTGATGTTGATGGCGTTGGATCAATCCCTTTCGAGTTTTCAAGAACTGGCCTTCCCCGAGGATGTGGTCGAAGCCATCTTGGCATTGGGAGGGCCGGGACATTTCGCCACGAATAAAGTCTTAAACCAAGCCAGCGTGGAATGCCGCTCGTTGGCCAAACACTTACTCAATGTGAGTCGGCATCCCGGCGTGATGCAAATGTTGTTGGACTCCCTGGGAAAACCGCATCCCTCAGCCCGCGTTTTGGAGGCGATTCAAAACCGATCCGATATGGAATTTTGCTTGGCCACGCTTCGTTGGGTGCCCAAGCGCTGGACGAACACACAAGAAAGAAACCTCAAACAATTGGAACGCCTGGCGTGGTTGGAAGAAGGAGAGGACGCCTTGGAACTGATTCCCGAAGAAATGCACTTTGCGTTGATGGAGTTCGTTTCGGCGGCGGGGTTTGATCGCAACCAAAAGTTGGAAATCCGTCAATGGATTGTCCGGCATGGCAGCCCCGCTGCGCGAAACGCCGCCGTCGAGGTCTTGGGGGATCTCGACAGCCATTTTGTGAAAGAAATCGTGCTGGATGGTTTGGAATCGGAAGACCCCAGTGTTCAAGCTTGGGCCACAAGCCAACTCCGCGAACAACATGTGCCCGATGCGTTGGGAAAACTGATCGACCGACTCGATAGCCCGGAAATTTGCGTTCAAACCGTGGCTCGACAGGAGCTTCAAGGATTCAACTTGGAATGCCTGCTCGAAAAATTTGACAGCCTGTCGCCCGATGCTTGCCAGAATGCCGCCCGGTTGTTGGAGAAAATCGATCCCGATTATCTCGCCAAACTGCACCAAGAGTTGCATCATTCCATCCGTCGCCGAAGGATTCGCGCGATCCGGGCGGCATTGGCCTATGGTTGGCATGAGAAGTCCGCGGCGGTCTTGCGGAAATTATTGAAGGATGAAGACAACCTGATTCGCCGCACCGCCGTCGAGGTGTTGGCACACATTCCCACTGCGGAAACTCGGATGGCCTTGAAAGCATTGGAAAACGATCCCAGTCAACGGGTTCGCGAGACCGTGGAGCAAGCCCTGGCCCAACTAGGAGTCACTCAGGCGAGTGTGGGGTTGTAAACCCCAGGATGAGTCTCGTGTTGCTATTGATTGATCTCACCCGGAAATCATGGGGCTGACACCCCACGCTCGCCAATTGATTTGAGGATAACTGCCGATGCTCACTACACCTTGCTCGTTGGGTGTCCCGCTGTTGGCGGCCACGGTGGAGATTTCGCAAGCCGTGGACCGCTGGTTTCGACGTTCGGGATCTGGTTCGGAGAGTAGAATCTGGGTCGTGATCATTCTGGCCATCGTTGCGCTTTGGATTGGATTGTATTGTTGGGACCGCTTCCGAAAACCTCGCGCGAACGCCGGTCAGGACCGCGAGGGCTTATTTCTCCAACTTTGCGATTTGCACAAATTGTCCAAAGCCCAAAGGCAACTCCTTCGCCTGGCTGGGAAAGAGCAAAAAGTCGATCAACCCGGATTGGTTTTTGTAAATCCCAATATCCTGCTGGACTATGCCGACAAGAATCCCGTAGCGATGATCGAAGCCCGCTGTTTGGTGGACCGACTTTTCGGGGCTGGGTTGATTCAAGAAATCGTGCAACAATCCTGATCACGCAGCGCGCTCGGCGAGCGTGGTGCGTCAGCCCTACGATGTATCTCATGTCAGGATGGATTTCGCGCGGGAAATCATGGGTCTGACGCCCCACGCTCGCCGTTTGCTTTGGCCTGATACTTGAACTTTCCTGGGGAATATGTTGGGAAAATGTGCCAAGAACCATCATTTCGATCGGTCTCCTCAGTCATAAGTTACTTGTCGTACTTAGGTTACACGCATCGATTGACCCTGCAAGTTTCTCGCGTGAAATAATCCTTGCGTTCGGCAGGATTGATATAATCCGCACATTTTACGCTTTGGGAGTGGGTTTCGCCTAAGTCCTCTTTCCGGCACAACCGATATTTCTGTTGCGACCGAACTTTTCGCGCTTTCGCACCGAGACATCGTAGGGACAACTACGTGGTTCGACCACAACCCCGTTGGACGACCAGGAACCCAAGCATGATTGCCCGAATTACCATGTCAGTTTTATTGGCCGCCAGTGTGGTTTGGCCTTCCGCGGTGATGGCTCAGTGGACTCCGCTGCCGGGTACACCGCAACAACAGTTTGCCGGTCCGCCTCCGGGCTATCCGGTGCAACAGGCTGGCGGTTCTGTTCCTCCAGGCGGTTATCCCGGAGGTCCCATTCAACTTGCCAATGCTTATGCTCCCCAACCGGGGGTGGATATTGTTGGAGATGGCTCCGCGTTCGATGCGGCCAACTATCAACCCGCCCCCATGCCTTGGGATCGCGATGGCGATTCCCCATTGCGGAAATTTCTCAGGGAAGTCGCTCCCAACAGTTATGTGCGGATCGAATACCTTTCCTGGAATATCGACGACATCGGCGCCCAGGCCGTGGGAGCACCGACCCTTCTGACGGACGATGTGCGACAACCGATTGAATCCGGGGCGTTTTTCATTCCCGTAGGGGGAGCGCCCGGCCAGGGAACCAGTCAGTCCTTGCTAGTGCCCACGACGGAACCAATTAGCATGAATCGTCTGTCCGGCGTTCGGGCAACCTATGGAATTCCTTTGCGGTTTGGTCGCGTGGAGGTCAGCGCTTGGGGATTGGAATCCGGGGACAGTAGCATTTTGGACCCCAGTTTTGGACCCGTGCGGGGCGACCGAATTTTGACAGCCCCGGAATTTCAAGCTGGTGCCTTTGTGTTGGCTCAGGATTTGGATGTGCCAGCGGGCGGCTATGTTACCACCACTCCGGGGACCGTGCTTGCGGTTGCACAACCGTTAAACGCAACCGGGGTGGGATTGTTACCGAACATTCCCGCAAACTCGTTGATTCCGCCTTCGGCGTTTCCGTTTGCTCCTGGGAATCCGCCCATTGTTGGTTTGCGGCCCAATGTGCTGGACATCACCACGGGGAACCTTGTGGCGCTTCCCAACGGGCAGTTTTACTCATTGTTTAACTTTCAAGGACAAAACGTCACGTTTGATGTCAGCCGGGCTTTCCTGGAAGCCAACGCCATTCAACGGGGTGGTGTGCTGCTTCCGCTTTATATCCGAAACCGTTTGGTGGACCGGCCCGACCTGAATGCCATGTTTACCTCACTCACCTTCGGGATTCCCAACGTGATTGATCCCAGCCGGGTTCCGATTCCCAACCCGCCGGGACCGCCAGGGTTTGAGACTCGATTTCCTGGTGGCGATGCAATTATCATTGTGCCGGCAGGTTCACAATTGTTTGGCGGCGTGAATCGCCTGTTGGCCGATGAACTTTCTCCGGGCGGTGTTACACTTCCCGCGGGAACCGTCCTGCGAACGACGGAAACCGGAATCCCCGCTTTGTCGTTGTTGTCCAATGGTCAACCGGGAACCACCTTTCTGATCTACGATGGTGGCTACGGGGCGGATTATCACAGCGATGTCTGGGGTTCGGAAGCTAAACTCATTTTGGATATTGGCCCCAACAGCAATGGATTTACGCTGAATCCCTTGGTCGGATTTCGCTACATGAGCGTGGATGAGCAGTTTCGCCAAGTCGGGATTTCGACGCTGCCCGCGATTCCCTTGGACCCCGTGCAACCGCGGCTTGTGATTGCCAGTGCTCCACGTGCGAGTATCATTGATTCCAAAGTGGAGAACAGCCTATTCGGTTTGCAAGTCGGAACGGTGCTGGAATACAGCAATGAATACTTTACCTTGGGAGCTGACCCGCGAATTTCCTTGGGTCTCAACAAATATGAAGCGGAAGTCACCACGACCAATCTTCGCTCGGTGTTGGATGGCACCCGCCGGACTGAAGATGATGAGCTGACCTTCGCCCCCGTGTTCG
The DNA here is from genome assembly GCA_942491485.1 of Desulfolunaceae bacterium. Taxonomy (GTDB): domain Bacteria; phylum Desulfobacterota; class Desulfobacteria; order Desulfobacterales; family Desulfolunaceae; genus Desulfoluna. Next base: position 24,638 of record CALOAX010000005.1, read on the forward strand.
AAATGGGGCTGTACGGAAAAGTGAATATCACGCCCCATTTCTCGCTGCATGCCAGTTACAACTACACCTACCTGTTCAAAGTCACACGGCCCGCGGAGAACATCTACTATAACGACAACGGACCGCTGGCCGCTCCGGGAGTCGTGGTGGATGCGGAAACGCAAGATATGCACATTCAAGGTTTGACGCTTGGCGGAGAGTTTCGCTTCCGCGATCTGAAATTCCGCTAAGCGATGCTTCACTCCCAAAAATGCTTTACCCCGCGGAACCGAGATTTGAACGGTTCCGCGGGGCTTTCTCGAAAGAGGGGCGAATATGCCTGATGTCCTGCCCGATGCGGAAATGCTAAGTGCCATCGAACAAGCCCTGCACGAATTTCTGATGTGGGTCGGGTTTGGAACTTTGGTCGGCCTTTTGGCCAAAGCCCTGATGCCCGGACGCGATCCCGGCGGAGCCTTGGCCACTTTGTTGATGGGCATCGCCGGCAGCGTGATCGGGTGCGGCAGCGTCATGTTCTTTTGGGAAGGCCATCGTGTTAGCCCCATTAGTGTGATCGGGTTTTTCTCCGCGATTGCTGGGGCATTTTTGATCCTCCTGTTTTATCGCATCCTCGCGGGCTGTTTCTTTGTGGAAGCGGAAACCAGCGATAGAGAACTGCACCAAACTTATCGCCGCCGGCGTCGTCGCTTGCTCCGTGGCGAATAAGTCAAGGCAGGAAATTGCCAAAATGTTTCCGTCTGTGTCCATATTCTGTTAAAACAGGGTGAATAGGAAAAGTTGCTGTTTGGGTTCTTGGAAATCCCAGGGATTTGTACACAGTATGTCGTTGCAAGTGGCGAGTTTGACTGCTAGAGTTTCTTGATCCCTAACGATTCGAATTTGAACAAGGAGACTCTGAAACATGGCCAAAAGTGACGAACCGCAAGAAACCCCCTCAACCGATGTCCCTCCCGCGGATGCCCCGGCAGCCGAACAGCCCGCAATCGCGGCCGGTCAACAAGCCATCACCGTGAGCGATGACAACGTGGAAGCCCACTACGCGAATTTCTGCCGCGTGATGAGCACTCCCGAAGAACTCGTGTTGGATTTGGGATTAAATCCCCAACCCTATGCGACCGGTCCCCAAACGGTGAATGTTTCTCAGCGGATTATTTTGAACCACTACACCGCCAAACGGTTGTTAAGTGCCTTGTCGATGGCCCTTCAACGACACGAGCAAGCCTTTGGCGTGTTGGAAACCGATGTCCGCAAGCGGGTTCGCCAGCAAGGGTAATCAAGCGACATCTCTACTATTGCATATTCGTTCCGAAGCGTTTTCTCGCGGCTCTGGTTTGTGTTGCCATCGCTACGACAAAAACGCTTCGGATTTTTTCGCGCAGGTCGATCACAAAGGTTCGTGAATCCGAAGAACCAATGCTTGAGGATCGACCCTGCGCTTGCTATGGTCAAAAGAAACGCGAACACCCTTGATTCCCCTCTCAGAATGAGACAAGCATGTCGAATGAGGAACGCCCGCCCGGCGATGAATTCCCCCCGCGAGATGAGCCATCGCCCCAGAGCCAGGAAATTCGACATTCGCAGGTCAGCGCGCTTGTGCCGAAAGCCGTGGCACGAGGCGTGTTTAGCACCGGAGCCGTGGTTCTTCAGGGAGCGCATGAGTTTATTATCGATTTTCTGTTGCGAATGACGATGCCGCACCAGGTCGCGGCTCGCGTGGTGATTGCGCCTTCAGTGTTGGGCCGGTTTATCACTGCCCTGCGGGAAAACCTGGGGAATTTTCAACGCACCTTCCAAAACGAACCGCCGCCCGGCGTGACGCAAATCGACACTTCCACGGTGGATGTTCAACCGCCCTCACAAAAGGCCACTGCCTTGCCTGCTCCGGGAGGAACTTCAAAATTCGATGGCCACTCTGGAGCAGGAGCAACACCGACGGGAAACCCTCAACCGCCCGACAAGCAAGAATCCACCACGCTCAGCCAAAATTCCGTGCAGGATTTGTACGATCAATTAAAGATGCCCGATGAAATGCTGTGCGGTGCCTACGCGAATGCCGTGATGATCGGCCATACCGCGACCGAGTTTTCCTTCGACTTTATCACCACGTTTTTCCCGCGTTCCGCCGTCTCCGCGCGTGTGTATATGTCCGCTGGAAATGTGCCGCGATTTTTAAGTTCCATCACGCATGCCTTTGAACAATACCAAGCCAAGGTTCGCCAACAACAACCGCCCCCACCTCCCCCAGAGAACCCGCCGCCGTTTTCCCACCCGGAAAATGATGGTTAAGGAAACTTGAAAAACTTTTCAAATTCGCGGGAAAAACTTTGACATTTGGGGCGAGGGTTTGGTATCTTTTTATTGAACACATTTCCCACATCTGTAAAAACACAGATGGTTACTTAACTCAGGGAATAGGAGGCTGCCCATGCAGGATCCGCCGTACGAGATTCGGTGAGGGATGGATGACGATTTATTCCTCACCAAAACCTACTCCCATCTTTCGTTGACGAAATATGCACCCGGCTTCTTCACAAAGAAGTCGGGTCTTTTTATCGCTATACGCTATGCGGTGGAAAATGACACCATCCAAACTAGCCCGAAGCCGCAAGCGAGGGAGGCAGAAATTCAGAAGTGGGCCTCCTCGCTTGCGCTTCGGGCTAGTGTCATCAATGACCGCATTGAGTATGGTTGTCCGAATAAAGGGCGGCTTTCATGTCGTTGATTCGCGTTGCTAATGCGGCTGGTTTTTGGGGAGATTGGTTGGAAGCTCCCCGCCGAACTGTGGAATCCGCCGAGGTGGATTATCTCACGCTCGAATATCTGGCGGAACTCACGCTTTCGGTGTTGGCTCATCAAAGATCTCACGATCCCCAAGCCGGGTTCGTCACGGATTTTCCGCTGGTGCTACGCAGTTTGATTCCCGCACTCCGCCAACAGCCGAACCTCAACATCATCACCAATGCCGGCGGCATGAACCCCGCAAGTTGCGCCCGGGAAACCGCCCGCATTTTAAGTGAGCAAGGCATGGCCGATGTCCCCATTGGCGTGGTCACCGGGGATGACCTGCTTTCCCGCCGAGAGGAATTGGCCAAAGTCGGCGAAGTTTTTCAACACATGGAAACCGGCGAACCTTTAGGACAGTGTGCGGAAAATGTGGTGTGCATCAATGCCTACTTGGGAGCAACCGGGATAACTCAAGCCTGCCAACAAAATGCACGCATAGTTATCACAGGGCGTTGTGCGGATGCCTCCTTGACAGTGGCTCCGGCGATGCACGAATTGGGTTGGTCACCGGACAATTGGGATTCCCTCGCCCAAGCCACGGTGGCGGGGCATCTGATCGAGTGCGGTGCCCAAGCCACGGGTGGGATGTTTTCGGATTGGTCGGAATCAATGTCTCTCTCTGATGTGGGTTATCCCATTGCAGAAATTTCCCACGATGGCAACGTGGTGATCACAAAACCTGCGGGCACTCAAGGCCAAGTCACCAAGGCGACTTTAAGCGAACAGTTAATCTACGAAATCGGCGATCCCGCGAACTATCTCACGCCGGATGTCGCGGCGGATTTTACCAATGTGCGATTGATCGAAGAGAATGCTAATCGCGTGCAAGTCACGGGAGCCAAGGGACAAGCCCAGCCGGAACGGTTCAAGGTTTCGCTTGCCTATCGGGATGGCTATGCGGTTTCCGCGATGATCGTGGTTTGCGGACGAAAAGCGGAATCGAAAGCCCGAATGTGCGGGGAGATGATTTTGGACCGGCTTCGTCTCGCCGAGTGTTCGCCTAGGATGTCGAATGTCGAAATTTTAGGATCGGGGGATTCGCTGCCCGGAATTTGGCCACAAGACTCCGCTTCCTCTCCGGGTGAAGTCGTGCTGCGAATCAGCGCGCGGGATCCCAATCGGGAAACTTTGGAACGCCTGACCCGCGAATTGGCTCCGTTGGTGACTTCAGGTCCGCCTGGCGTGACGGGTTACACGGGTCCGCGGGCGAAACCTTATCCCGTGTTGAGTTTCTGGCCAACTACGATTGGCCGAGAACTCATTCAACCCGAAGTCCATGTGCTTTCCGCAAAGGAATGGTTGACATGAGCAACATCCGATTGGGAGACATCGCGCATGCCCGTTCCGGGGATAAAGGCAACCATGCGAATGTGGGCGTCATCGCCTATACACCCGCCGGGTTTGACTATCTTGGCCAAGTGCTCACGGAAGTTCGCGTGGCTGAGTTTTTTCTGCCCTTAAGACCCAAAGCGGTGGCGAGATTTTCAATGCCCGGCATCGGGGCTTATAATTTCCTGTTGAGCGATGTGTTAGCGGGCGGGGCGAGTGGATCATTGCGGATTGATAGCCAAGGCAAAATTCTGGGGCTTGCGATTTTAGAAATGCCCATCCCGCGCCCGGCGAATCTTGAAGACATGCAGCCTGCCGATTAAACGCGGTTGGCGGGCTTGGTTGTCTTTGTTTTTCTTCTGTTGAATCTTTCCCAAAAGTGAAAACTCAGCAATGATCCAGCAAGTCCTGGAAGTCAATTGCAGTGGCGGCATTTGTCGCATCGTGCTCAATCGTCCCGATAAACGAAATGCTCTCTCGCGCGAGTTGATCCAAAATTTGCACGCCCAAATTCAAACCGCCGCTCAAGGATTCCACGCGGCTGGTGGTCATCTCAGCCAACGGTCCCGTGTTTTGTGCCGGGATGGATCTCGCGGAAATGCAAGATCGGGCTTCCAAACCCGATGCGCAAGAACTCTGGGAAGCAGATACTCAAGTCTATCAGCCGGCCTTTTCTGCTGTTCAGGTTCTCTGTCTGGCTGCTCTTGCATCGGCGATTTCGCGGGCAGGTGTTCGTGACGGTCGCGGGGATCTACGCAGCGCTTCGGTTCATGCTCCAGATACCTTCCGAGACGACCCGGAGCGCGGCACGCGTCAGGTTTTCAACCTCGCAGCTGATCTCGCTTGCCCTGATCCCGGCCTGCATCCTCGCCTGTTGCACCTCAAGAAGCAGGCTGATGAGAACGGAGACGTACCCCTGCCTGCCTGGGCGCTCGATCCGGGCCCCGCCGCGGAGGCACCGCCCTCACCCTCCAGCGCAGACGATCGTCCGGCGAAATACCGCCCCAAGAAGCCCCGCAAGAAGAAGCGCTGAAAGGGCGGCCGCTCAGGGTCATCGCTGAGCTTGGCGGCGTTGAACGCTTCGAGAACCGCGGCGAGGGTGCGCACGCTGTCGAGCTCGAGATTCGGCTGCAGCGCAAGGGCCGTACGGAACGCGGCTTCGGCGAAGTCGAGGCGCTCGAGGGCGACGTAGGCCACAGCGAGCTCCTTCTGAATGGTCACGGTCTGCGAGGAGCTGAGCCGGGTCATTCGAAACGGCAGACGGTTGGCGAGCGCCACCGCCTCCTCGTACTGGCCATCACGGACCTGCTGAATGAGCTCTGGCAGCTTCGCGTCGATCTGCTGCTGGAGTGCCTGGGCCTCGCCGTCGGTGGCTGCCTCACGAAACGCTTCGCGCGCCTCACTACCGCCTTTGGCGACGAGCCGAAGGTCGACGATGAGGACAAGCACCACCTGGCCCGCCGCTCGATACGCGCGCTGGCGGTGAACCGGCGAAGACGCTTCCGGCGCAGGGGCGTCGTCCCCGAGATACTGTTTCGAGATCGCCGATAGAGTCTCGCCGGGAGACACCCGGTGCGGTAGCGGATACGCGACGAGGAGCTCGGTGCCTGCCCCCGGTTCTACGCGCCGGTCAGCGCCGTTGGCGTCTACCAGCGCTGAATAGCGATCTTCGCCCCCGTAGAGCTCAGGCGCGATCGACCCCCGGGTGTCGCCCTGCTGCACCGTGTAGAAAGCAACGGACCGGGATGTAGACCCAGCTCCCGGACACGAGCTCCTGCGGGTCGCTGCTGCGCACCCGGTTGGCCTCGCCGAAGCAGACCGCCTCCCGTCGGATCCCCGTAGTAACTGCTCCGCGATCGACTCGAACGTGTCGCCCTCCTGCACCGGGTAGCGTGTAGACCGCCTGGGCGGCAGAGGTCGACGGCGGAAGCCAACCGGCGAGGCAACCCAGGACGGCGAGGAACGGGAGACGTCTCATCGGCGCCTCATGGCGATGACGCGGGCGCATCCATGGTCACCGGCTGGTCGAAGAGTCACGCGATCGGCGAGCGTGGCCGAGCTCGATCGAGACCTCGCGCTCGATCGGCGCGAAGTAGGGATTGACGTACTTGACGAAGTGTCGCCCAGGGCTGAGCGAGACCGAGCGTGCAGCGGAGTTGTCATCATGAGCTCTCCGTCGACGTAGACGTGGGCCCACGGGTCGCGCTCACGCGCAGGAAGCCCGCGTCGTTCGGGTTGATGAACCCGGGCTCGCCCTGCGACGCCGGGGCGGACCACCGGCCGCTCGCGGCGGCTTGCACCGTGAGTCCCGAAAGCAGAATGGCCCCGAAGACGAGCGCCTGTTTGAGAACGCCGAACGGAGAAAGCTCCCGTTTCGGCGGGTGCTCCGGAGCACTCGCGGTGCGACCGACACTTCGTCCAGGGTCTGCTCCCCGTCATCACCCCGATTTCATGGAGAAACATGACCAGACGGGCGTTGTGGCTCATCGCGACGCGGGGGGCCAAGAACTCGGTGAGGTCGTCGATGAGCGCCTGGGTCGTCGGGTACCGGTTGGCCGGCAGCTTCTCCATGCCCCGCGCCATGATGCGCTCCAGCGCACGCGGGACCGCGGCGTTGAGCTTCTTGAAGGGCTGGTGTAGCGGTCGAGCCGGATCTTCTGCATCACCGTGCGGGTGTCGTCCTCGACGAACGGCTTACGGCCGGTGAGCATCTGATAGAGCACGATACCGACCGAAAAGAGGTCACTTCGGAAGTCGAGCTTATCGCCGAGAATCTGCTCGGGACTCATGTAGCTCGGCGTGCCGAGACCGGTACCGGTCTCGGTGAGGACGCCGAACCGCTCGTGACGGGCGATGCCGAAGTCCATGAGCTTAACGTCGCCCTGCATCGACACCATGATGTTCGCAGGCTTGATGTCGCGATGAATGATCCCGCGGAAGTGCGCATAGTCGAGACCGCGGACCAACTGCAGAGCGATGATCGCGGCGATGTCCGGCGGCAGGCGCGGAGAGCGTTCGAGCAGATCGTAGAGATCGATCCCGTCGACGTGCTCCATGACGATGAACATCGACCGACCGTCTTTTAGAAAATCGATGACGTGGAGGATGTTCTCGTGCTGAAGCGAGTTCCAGTCGGATTTCCCCTCTTTCAGTTTTTTGATGCGCTTTTCGTAACCGTCAAAGTCGTCGTCATCAGGAAGGGCAGCGATGCGCTCCTTGTACTGTACTTTGAGCTTCTTTATGTCTTCCTGTATTTTTTTCGCCTCTTCAACGCTGGCAAGGGTCTCCTGCTCCAGGATTTTCTTGGGGTCTTTCATGTCCAGGGAGGGCAGAGACAAGCCCTTGCCGCTCTTTTCTTTTTCATCAGGGCTTTCCTTGGCTTGTTTCTTTTTCTTTGTGACGGCTCCGGAGCGGCTTCGTTCGGTATCAAAGCGGATGCCCGTTGCTGCCATCTCGGGAATGATCCATTTTCTGAAGAAGAGGGGGGCTGTCTCCACAGAGAGAGCCATACGGCCGACCTCTACGGCATTTGTCATGGGTGCGTCAGGGTTGGTGACGGCGAGCCCGGTGAGTTCGAGCCCTGCCGGAATAAAGGTGAGGTCTGCATCGGCCAGCTCTACACGTGCGCCAACGATGAGGGTGCCGGTGGTCTCAATGGCTTTTTTGATGAGGCTGTCGGCGAAGAGAACACAAAAGAGAATGATGGCGGCTGTGATGACGATAAAGGCGGCCACACCCTTGATACGAATCCATTTTTTCATGGGAACCTCCTTGGGATCAGGCCAGGGCCTTGTAAACGTCGTAAATTTTGGATGCCTTGAAAATCTGCATGAGGCGGCTTTTGTTTACCAGGGCCAGGAGTTTTTCCCGGTAGGCGGTGATGAGCCGGTTGAAAACAAGGAGGAGGGGCACAAAGAGTACCAGGGCTGAGATGAGGCTGCCCATGACCACGGTGTTGTTGAACCGGGCCAGTCGGAAGAGGGAGATGTTGTAAAGCGCTGTCCAGAGGCCCTCCAGGGCAGGCAGGGTCAGGATCCAGTTGCCGAGGCCGTGGAAGAGGGGATCGCCGAGCCAGGCGATGCCCGAAAAGACGGCCCAGCCGAGAAGAAATGCGGAGAGGTTGACCTTTACCACACACACGGCAAACAGAATAATGAGGTTGTGGAGCGAAAAGAGCGGGGTAAACCCGAGTACCACGGAGAGGCAGAGGGCCAGGCTGATTTGGGCCGGCTCCGCTTCCGAGTTCAACAGTTTTAACAGGTTGGCAACAAGTTGGATCATGGGGCCTCCTCGCGGGTCGTACGCGGCAATATGATGAATATCATTTGTTTATCGCATGTTGTGTGTGGGGTGTTGGCGGGTTTGTCTATGTATTTCAGATAGATTAGGTGGGGCGCATCGCGGTGTCAAGGTGAAATCAACGGCGGAGGGCATCACGTCAAGTAACAGAAAAGCCTTCTATGGTCAAAGTGTGCCTCCGGCGGCAAGGTGTGCCACCTTGAAAGCAGGTTGCAAATGCGCTTCGCCCCTCGTTCCTCGGGGCAAATCACATTCGCTTTTTATTTTAGTGTAAATCTAAAGACAAAGACTAAACCTGTTCGTCAAACGTTTCAAAGGTTTGGCCCCGGCAGGGCCACCGGAGGTAACTTTAAGCGCGTTGCCTTTTATGGTTAAAGTTCAGGGCAAAAGCCTGCCTCCGGCGGCAAGGTGTGCCACCTTGAAAGCAGGTTGCAAATGCGCTTTACCCCTCGTTCCTCGGGGCAAATCACATTCGCCTTGGGCTTTGGATTTATCCAAGGGTGTTTTTCAAAACCTGTTTATCAAACTTTTCAAAAGTTTGGCCCCCGGCAGGGCCGCCGGAGGCATCTTTAAGCTGGCTGCCTCCGGCGGCAAGGTGTGCCACTTTGAAAGCAGGTTGCAAATGCGCTTTACCCCTCGTTCCTCGGGGCAAATCACATTCGCCTTGGGCTTTGGATTTATCCAAGGGTGTTTTTCAAAACCTGTTTATCAAACGTTTCAAAAGTTTGGCCCCCGGCAGGGCCGCCGGAGGCATCTTTAAGCTGGCTGCCTCCGGCGGCAAGGTGTGCCACCTTGAAAGCGAGTTGCGAATGCTCTTAGCCCTCGTTCCTCGGGCTCTTCACATTCGCTGACGGGCTACGCCCGTGAATCTCGGTATTTCATGTGTGCCAGTCGTCACCTCTCGGCATTCGTTTTGACGGTTGACTTTGGCCAGAATCACTCCAGCGGCAGGGGTTGCGAAGCCACTTAGGCAAAAAATCCCCTGCACGCCGGAGGCAATGTTGAACCGAACCGTTGCAACCTGAATATCAATCCCCCAGGGAGGGGAACATGTCGTACTCACCGCTCTCTTTTTTAAGGGCCGAGTCGGTTTGGCTGAGGATCTTTTTCACCAGGGTTTTTGAGGTGCGCTCGGCAAATCGCACGCCGTTGCAGTCGCACGGTGCGAACATGTCGTCTTTGAACCCGGAGCTGCGGGTGATGGCACCCTTCCACATGATTTCCCCGGTTTCGACATGGATCGCCTTCACCGAGTAGCTTAACGTGGTGCAGGAGACGGTCTTCATTTTTCCCTTCACCCGTTCGTACTTCGCCTTTTTAAAATCGCGAACCCTGCCGAGGACAATGACGCTGGCGCCGGTCAGCTCACCGATCTGCTTGAGCTGCGCGTCATCGATGTGTCCCATGTAGGAGAACTCCATCCCTTCAAGGGCTGTTTCGATGAGGTCGCGCTCCACGATGGTGTAACCGGACTTTGCAAAGGCGGTTTCAAAGGCGTCAGCCACCACTTCGGGCACACTGAACCCGAAGTTGTCCCGCTCTGCGGATCGCTTGTCTGCAAAGGGGATAATGGCGAAGTTGTTATGATCGAAATCGGGGAGCCGAGGGCTCAGGACCACCGTCGTTTGCGAGGGCTTGAACATGGAGCATCCGGAGAGAAGAAACAGGGCGATAAGCAAGAGGGCGATTCGTTTCATGGCGATATCCTGTGACCGGTGAGGGGTGTAAGAGATGCGGAGACACATGGTCAGGCACGTTAACGCATGGGCATGCGTTGAAACCGTCCGTCGTTTGTTTCCGCATCTGCCTGAGGTTCTGGATAACATCATTCTCTGTATTGATCATATCTTATATCGTATGCAGAGGCATGGGGCAAGGGATCCTACGGAGAATGGCGTGCCAGGGAACAAACCGGATTGACACTCTTTGCGTCGGTATGGGATGCAGGGGTTTTCTTTTGAGGCGAAGGGGATTAAAATAGATCTTATAACCATATTTTATTTTAGGGAGACCCCATGGACGTAAAAATGAACGGTAACCTGCCCAAGGCAGAGTTGCATCTGCATATTGAAGGAACCCTGGAGCCGGAGCTGATGTTTGCCCTGGCAGAGCGAAACGGTATCAAGTTGCCGTATAAAGATACGGAGGCTATCCGCGCCGCCTACCAGTTCACCAACCTTCAGAGCTTCCTCGATATCTATTACGCCGGAGCCGGCGTGCTTCAGACTTCCCGGGATTTTTACGATCTCACCTGGGCCTACCTGGAGCGATGCAAAGCGGACAACGTGGTCCACACCGAGATCTTTTTCGACCCCCAGACCCACACGGAACGGGGCATCGACTTTGAAACGGTGCTTGAGGGCATTGACGGGGCCCTTTCCGATGCAAAAGAGAAACTGGGAATTACCAGTCACCTTATCATGTCGTTTCTTCGCCACCTCTCCGAAGAGAGCGCCATGGAGACCTTGGAGATGGCCCTGCCCTACAAAGACCGCATGATCGGTGTGGGGCTCGACTCCTCCGAGGCCGGCTTTCCCCCTGAGATGTTTGAGCGGGTTTTTGCCAAGGCACGTAAAGCTGGCTTTATTCCCATGGCACACGCCGGGGAAGAGGGGCCTCCCGAGTACATCCACCAGGCCCTGGAACTCCTGAAGGTGGTGCGTATCGATCACGGGGTCAGAGCCATTGAAGACCCGAAACTCATGGAACGCCTGATTGCCGAGCGAATGCCCCTGACTGTCTGCCCCCTCTCCAACGTCAAGCTGAAGGTCTTCGAAACACTCGCCGACCACAATATCCTGGAGATGCTCGACCAGGGCGCCTGCGTGACCGTGAACTCGGACGACCCCGCCTACTTCGGCGGCTACATGAACGCCAACTTCGAAGGGCTGGTCAATGAACTGGGCATGACCGAAACCCAGGCACGCCGCCTTGCGGCCAACAGCTTTGAAGCCAGCTTCCTGCCCGAGGCAGAGAAAAAGGCGTGGATGGCCAAGGCCCTGGGAAACGGCGGGGCATAAAAAACCTGCCTCCGGCGGCCAGGGGATGATCCCCTGGACCCCAGGTTTTCGAATACTCCCGGCCTTCGTTCCTCAGGCCGATCACATTCGCTGACGGGCTGCGCCCGTGCACTCAACTGATGCTTTGAGCGTTTTTAGGCAGGGCATGAGGGACATCACGTTTGTGATAAGCGCATGAGTTGTGGCTAACCTTCTTTAACTCTGAGGGTGATATGAAATCCCTTGATTTAAAGGTTGACGCCATCATGTCATGCACACGGGTTTTTTAGCCTTTAGCCCTTCCTAAGCCCCTCGGACTCAACATGAGTCCGAGGGGCTTTTTTATTTTCAGAGGCTGAAGAACAGTTCTGATCGTCGAGCCATGAAGCTTTTGCTTTTGTTAGGTTTGTGAGATGGCAGAAGAAAAGTTTGGCTTACCTAAAAATGTTGTTGATATGGAATTTGATTTGGGCTAAGTAGTTCCTCGACGTGGAACAACTGAGCGGACCAAGGGGTGGACCCTGGTTCGGAAAAAGAGGATGGCCTCCCGGATGAGGCTGTGTTTGTCAGGAAGAGAGTGAGCATGGAAAGCACATGCCGACGACTGCCGAGGTTCCACCGGCGGGTTCGAGATTTTCCTGAAGATGAATGATTGAATCAGTGGGCTGCCGGCCAAGGCTGCCTTTTGTTGGAGGAATGATGAAACTTTTACTCAGCGCACTTTGCGCCGCCATGGTCACCTTTACCGGTTTGTCCCAAGCTTTTTCCCAGGAGCTCGTGGTCTATTCGGCCCGTAAGGAACACCTGATCAAGCCCCTGTTTGACGCCTACGATAAGAAGACCGGCGTTACCGTCAAGTACATCACCGGCAAGGCCCCGGTTCTTCTCGAGCGCCTTAAGTCTGAGGGCACCCAGACCCCTGCCGACCTTCTTATGACCGTGGATGCGGGGAACCTCTGGCATGCGGCCAATGAGGGCGTTCTTCAGCCTGTCTCTTCCAGTGTTCTTGAGGCGAATGTCCCGGAAAGCTTGAGAGATCCCGAGAACCGATGGTTCGGCCTCTCCAAGCGTGCCCGCACCATCCTCTACAGCACCGAGCGCGTGACCCCCTCGGAGTTGAGCACCTATGAGAACCTTGCCGACTCAGACTGGAAAGGACGCCTTATCCTGCGAACGTCCAAGAAAGTCTACAACCAGTCCCTTGTTGCCATGCTCATCGCAGAACACGGAGAGAAGAAGACCGAAGAGCTCGTGAAGGGCTGGGTAAACAACCTTGCCGCACCTCCCTTCTCCAGCGACACCAAGGCCCTTGAAGCGATCATCGCGGGCCAGGGTGATGTGGCCGTGGTCAACACCTACTACTTCGGTCGCCTCCTGAAGAAGAAGCCCGGTCTTCCCCTGGCCATCTTCTGGCCCAATCAGGCTTCCGGCGGCGTCCATGTCAACGTTTCCGGCGCAGGCATAACCACTCACTCCAAAAATCCTGAAGCAGCCAAAGCATTCCTTGAGTGGCTCTCAAGCCCTGAAGCACAGAATCTCTTTGCCGACGCCAACATGGAATACCCCGTGAACCCTGCCGTGAAACCCCATGACTTTGTGGCGGCCTGGGGTGAGTTCAAAGGCTCCGAGCTTGGCCTCGAAAAAGCCGGCGAACTCCAGACCGACGCCATCAAGCTCATGGATCGCGCTGAGTATAAGTAACCAGGGGATGATCCCCTGGACCCCAGGTGGCACCCGGCTCGCTTAGGCTCGTCGGGTGCGACATCGGTGGGGGGACATCACCGCAACCACGGCCATGCGGCTTGTGGAAATGCTCGAGCAATCTTTAGCACTGGAGGCGGGCGTAGCCCGCAGCGAACGCCATTGCGATTTGACCCGAGGAACGAGGGGCGAAGCGCAATGGCAACCCGCTTTCGAGGTGGCTCACCTCGCCGCCGGAGGCAAGCTTTTTCAAAGACACCGCAAGGGATTTCATGGAACGTTGTGAGGCACATATGATGACGGAGAGGCCCACCGGCTTTTTCCGGTTTGGCGGGCGGGTGGAGCCTTCATTGGTTTTGGCCTGTGGGGTGGCGCTGGTGGTGGTGTTGCCCATTTTGTTTGTGATGGCTTCGGTCTTTGCCGACACCCGTGATATCTGGGAACATCTTCAGGAGAATCTTCTGGCGGGCCTGGTTGCCAACACGGCGATTTTGTCTGTGGGGGTTCTGGCTTTGACAGGTTTTTTCGGTGTCTCGGCTGCGTACCTGACGGCGTTGTGTGAGTTTCCCGGGCGGCGATTTTTCTCCTGGGCCCTTTTGTTGCCCCTCTCCATTCCCACCTACGTCATGGCCTTTGTCTACACGGGGCTTCTCGATTTTTCAGGTCCTGTCGCCACATTTCTCAGGGGGCATGCCCCTGCACTGGCCCCCATGATGCCTCCCATCCGTTCCACGGGTGGGGTTATTCTCGTTTTGGCACTGGCCCTTTACCCTTATGTCTTTTTGCTTTCCGCCGGGGGCTTTGCCTCCCAGGGGGAGCGGGTACTTGAGGCATCGCGTTCCATGGGGTTGAGCCGCAGGCGTCTTTTCTTCCGCGTGATGCTTCCCATGGCGCGTCCCTGGATTTTCGGCGGCCTGCTCCTTGTTCTCATGGAAACCCTGGCAGACTTCGGGGCCGTGGCCGTGTTCAACTACGACACCTTCACCACGGCCATCTACAAGGCCTGGTTCGGCTTTTTCTCCATCGATGCCGCCTCTCAGCTTGCCTCCCTTCTTGTGGTGATGGCCCTTGTTGTTCTGACGGCCGAAGGATGGAGCAGGCGTCGCATGCGTTATTTCCGGGGTCGTGACGGAAGGCGGGCCAAGCGGATGCCCCTTTCCAGGCGTCAGGCGTTGGGAGCCCTTCTCTTTCTGGGCGGACTCTTTGCCATCGCCTTTGTGATTCCCATGGTCCAGCTTTTCGCCTGGGTGGCGGAGGCCTGGCGGGAGGAGTTGCATTTCGGTTACGGCGAGCTGTTTACCAACACCCTTGTCCTTGCAGGGGCCGGGGCGGTTCTTACCCTTGCCGCGGCGCTGATTTTGGCCTTTGCAGGTCGCAAGATCAAGGGGCGGTTCATGGCGGTGCTCTCCCGGGTTTCCTTTCTGGGCTACGCCCTTCCCGGCACTGTGCTTGCTGTGGGGATGGTTCGGGTGCTGACCGGCTTTGATCACATGGTGGCTGATTTTCTGGCTGTTTTCGGCGTGGCCCTCTCCGGGCCCATTTTGCAGGGCACCGTCTGGATGATGCCCGTGGCCTATATGGTGCGGTTTCTGTCGGTGGGGTCAAGCGCTGTGTCGAGCAGCTTGGGGCGGGTGTCGCCCTCCATGGACGAGGCGGCCCGAACCATGGGCATCAGCGGTCTTTCCCTGGTGCGGAGGATTCACCTGCCCCTGATTCGGGGCGGAATGATTACCGGCGCCATTCTTGTCTTTATCGATATTATGAAAGAGATGCCCTTGACTCTCATGACCCGCCCCTTTGGATGGGACACCCTTGCGGTGAAGATTTTTGAACTGACCTCCGAAGGGGAGTGGGAACGGGCCGCAATACCGGCTGTGGCCCTGGTTGCGGCCGGGTTGATTCCTGTGATGCTGCTGGTGTGGCAAAAGGAACGGTGACAGCATTTTGCCTCCGGCGGCGAGGTGTGCCACCTCGAAAGCGGGCTGCGAATGCTCCCGGCCTTCGTTCCTCAGGCCGATCACATTCGCTGACGGGCTACGCCCGTGAACCATGGTATTTATGGGGTTCGACTACCCCGGCTGTCAGGGTAACCTGACGTGCAGAGGGTGGGTAAACGTTGGAAACCGGGTACCCTTGGCACGGCGAATGGCCGGGGATCCATGGGTGCAAGTCGTCATCTCAACGTTATCAAAACCTGTTTGTCAAACCCAACTCGTAAAATTGGCAAAAGTTTGGCCCCCGGCAGGGCCGCCGGAGGCCACGCTGTATGATGATCAAAAGGAGACGGTAAACCAGTGATGTATTTGGATGTAGAGGCGATTACCAAGCATTTTGGCGACACCTGCGTGGCCCATGGGGTCGGTTTCTCCCTGGAACAGGGGGAGATCGGAGCGTTGCTCGGCCCCAGCGGCTGCGGCAAGACCACGCTTTTGAGGATGATAGCAGGCTTTGAGGAGCCCGAGGGCGGTTCCATCCACCTCCATGGGAACCCTTTGTGGACGGGTGGGCGGGGGCTGTCCGCCGAAGACCGTCATATCGGCATGGTGTTCCAGGATTACGCCCTGTTTCCCCACCTCACCGTGTGGGAGAACATCGCCTTCGGCATGAAGAATGTGAGCCGCGCTGAGATCAAGGAGACCATAGAGGAGCTTCTTGCCGTGACGGGCCTTGCAGGGGTGGAAAAGCGGTACCCCCACGAACTCTCCGGCGGTCAGCAACAGCGGGTGGCCCTTGCCCGCGCCATCGCCCCCAAACCCCGCTGCCTGCTGATGGACGAGCCTTTTTCCAACCTGGACGTCACCCTGCGGGAGAGCCTCTCTGCCGAGGTGCGGGAGATCATCAAGCGCTTTGGGATCACCGCCCTTATGGTAACCCACAATCAGCACGAAGCCTTTGCCATGGCCGACCGCATCGGCGTGATGATGGCGGGACGGATCCTGCAGTGGGATACCCCGGAAGGGCTCTACCACCATCCGGAAAATCTCTCGGTGGCCCGTTTTATCGGTGAGGGAAGCCTGATCTCCGGGACCCTGAGCCCCGACGGCACCCTGGACTGCGAGCTGGGAGCCTTTCCCGTGGAGATGAAAACCGTCAACGGTACAGCCGAAAAGGTGCATGTCTTTATTCGCCCCGAGGCAATTCGCATTGCCGCTTCTTGTGAGGAAGCGACGGCACGGCTTGAAAAAAGCTGCTTTCGAGGCCCTGGCCGCAGTTGCCTGTTTCAGCTCCCCTCCGGCGAGCTGATCAAGGCCGCCTCGGAAACCCGGTGCTGCCTGAGGGAAGGGGAGGCCTACGGCCTCAGCGTGGCAAGAGAAGGGGTCTCCCTTTTCCAGGACCAGGGGGAAGGTAGGTGTGCCGGTTCTTGCGCCCGGTAAAGGCAAGAAAAGCGTGCCTCCGGCGGCGAGGTGGGGGCAGCTCGAAACCTTTTGGCGAATGCGAGGTGGGTCTCGTCATGCGCTGTATCTCGCGTTCGCATTCGCGTGATGTGTGACATCACTCAGTCTGCGTCGCAAGAGCATGGGCTTCAAGTGCTTCATTATTAACGCATGTGATGATGGCTAAGTCGGAAAAAAATATGCCATGATAAAAATCGTTCAACAGCACTGGAAGCGCCTCTGCCTTTGTCACAGGCGTGGCCATTAAGAAAAAATGCAAATGTGATCGACCCGAGGGACGAGGGGCGGGAGCATTTGCAACCTGCTTTCAAGGTGGCACACCTTGCCGTCGGAGGCTTGTTTTTTTGATTTTCAAGCATAGCGTGAAACCTGAATTGTTTCAGTTTTTTAATCCCTTTTCCCCGGTTTCTCTATCCTGTATAATCAATGGTCTTGATAGTTCTTTGTTGAAGAGTTGAGATCTATCCCCATATTGTATTCGTGAACCCTTCACTATCCGGTGACGGGTTCACTCTGAGCGATTTATCCCTGCCTTGCCGATACGGTCGACCCCATCGCCGATATTTCCCCGGGTGATTGGACCGACGATCCTCGATGCCGTCCCCGCCGGCAAGCCCGGAACTTGATACCCTCAGAAATCCTCAAAGGGCGAGAGCGCCCTTCTTATTCCTGGAAGAGAGGAGAGAACCTGTGAAAATTGGCATTCCCAGAGAGACCTATGAAGAAGAAAATCGGGTCGCTGCTACCCCGGAAAGCGTGAAGAGGCTGATCCGCCTGGGGTACGATGTGTCCATGGAAACCGGGGCCGGTGAGGCTGCCGGTTTTTTTGATGACGCCCTTGAGTCTGCAGGGGCCGTTCTCACCGGCGCGGCGGCGGTCTGGTCCGGCTCGGACATCATTTTGAAAGTTCGACCACCGTCACTTACGGAAGCAGAGCAGATGAAGGAAGGGGCCGCCCTGGTCTCTTTTATCCAGCCGGCGGTGAACGCTGAGTTGCTGGAGGTGTTGAAAGCCCGGAAGATCAATTCCCTTGCCATGGAGCAGGTACCGCGTATCACGAGGGCCCAGAAGCTGGATGCTTTAAGTTCCATGGCCAACATTGCCGGGTACCGTGCGGTGGTGGAGGCGGCCAACTCCTTTGGACGTTTTTTCACCGGGCAGGTGACAGCGGCGGGCAAGGTGCCGCCGGCAACGGTCCTTGTCATTGGGGCAGGGGTGGCCGGGCTTTCGGCCATCGGCACGGCAGGGGGGCTTGGTGCTGTGGTTCGCGCTTTTGATACCCGCCCGGAGGTGAAGGAGCAGGTTGAGAGCATGGGGGCCTCCTTTTTGATGCTCGATTTTGAGGAGGAGGGCTCAGGGGCCGGTGGGTACGCCAAGGTGATGAGCGACGCCTTTATCAAGGCGGAGATGGCCCTGTTTGCCGAACAGGCCAAAGAGGTGGACATCATCATCACCACCGCCATGATCCCGGGAAAAAAGGCCCCGACCCTTATCACGAAAGAGATGGTGCAGAGCATGAAGCCCGGGAGCGTGATTGTGGATCTGGCCGCCGAACAGGGAGGCAACTGTGAGCTCACCAGCCCCGGCAAGGCTGTGGTGAAAGAGGGAGTAACCCTCATCGGGTACACCAACATGGTGAGCCGGCTTGCCAACCAGTCCAGCCGTCTCTACGCCACCAACCTCACCCATCTGCTGGACAACCTGACGCCGGAAAAGAACGGAGAGGCTGTCTATGACATGGAGGACGAGGTGGTGCGGGGCATGATGGTGACAAAGGCCGGTGAGATCACCTGGCCGCCCCCACCTCCGAAACAGCCGGCACCCAAATCCGCCGCCCCGCCCGATGAGGCAATCGCCCTTGAGCCCTCTTTTATGATGAAGCTCTGGCAGCGCTGGGCCCCGCAGGTGATGCCCTTCATCTCCCTTGCAATCGGCGGTTTTCTTCTCTACAGCCTGGGCCGTGTGGTACCTCCGGCCTTTCTGCAACACATGACGGTCTTTGTGCTCGCATGCTTTGTGGGCTACATGGTGATCTGGAATGTGACGCCATCCCTTCATACCCCCTTGATGAGTGTGACCAACGCCATCAGCGGGATCATTGTAATCGGGGCGCTCCTGCAGGTCTCGGGCCCCATTTTGAGCTTCAAGACCTTGCTCGCGGCCGTTGCCGTTTTAATCGCCACCATCAACGTTTTCGGGGGATTTCTCGTGACCCAGCGCATGCTGAAGATGTTCAGGAAAGGGGGCGATCATGAGTAGCGGCCTCATCACCACAGCCTACATTGCAGCAGGCGTTCTCTTTATTCTCGCCCTGGGTGGTTTGAGCAATCAGGAGACGGCACGGCGCGGAAACCTCTATGGCATTCTCGGTATGGCCATCGCCCTTGTGGCCACCATTCTCGGCAAAGAGGTCACAGGGTATGCGCTCATCGTGTTTACCATGGGCATTGGGGGCGCCATCGGGGTCATGGTCTCCAGAAAGGTTCAGATGACCCAGATGCCCGAACTGGTGGCCATCCTCCACAGTTTTGTGGGCATGGCCGCTGTGCTGGTGGGTATCGCGGGCTACCTGGATCCCAACACCCACTATTTAACCGGCGTGGAAAAGACCATCCACGAGGTGGAGGTGTACTTAGGGGTCTTCATCGGTGCCGTGACCTTCACGGGGTCTGTGGTGGCCTTCGGCAAGCTTCGGGGCACCATCGGAAGCCGGCCCTTGCTTCTGCCCTTCAGGCACCTCATCAACCTTGCCGCCATTGTCGTTACCATCGGTATCGGCATCCTGTTTGTGGGGGCCGAAGGGACGGGGTTTCCTCTCTTCGGGCTTGTCATCATGACCTTTATCGCCTTTGGGTTGGGCTGGCATATGGTCATGGCCATCGGCGGGGCCGATATGCCAGTGGTCATCTCCATGCTCAACTCCTACTCGGGCTGGGCAGCGGCAGCCACCGGCTTTATGCTGGGCAATGACCTTCTTATCATCGCAGGGGCGCTTGTGGGATCCAGCGGCGCCATTCTCTCCTACATCATGTGCAAGGCCATGAACCGGAGCCTGGCCAATGTTATCCTGGGCGGATTCGGCACCTCGGGGGGCAAGGTCGCGGAAGGGGGAGAGCAGGGCGAGGCCATTGCCACCACCCTTGAGGAGACCGCAGCCCTTCTTAAGGACTCAAAAAATGTGGTGATCGTCCCCGGGTACGGCATGGCCGTGGCCCAGGCCCAGCACCCGGTGTTTGAGCTCACCGAGCGTCTTAAAAAAGACGGGGTGAACGTTCGCTTTGCCATCCACCCTGTGGCAGGGCGCATGCCCGGGCACATGAACGTTCTTCTCGCCGAGGCCAGGGTTCCCTACAACATCGTTCTGGAGATGGATGAGATCAACGAGGACCTTGAGGAAACCGATGCCGTGCTGGTTATCGGTGCCAACGACATCGTCAATCCCTCGGCACTGGAAGACCCAAACAGCCCCATCGCAGGCATGCCCGTCCTGGAGGTGTGGAACGCCGGCATCGTGGTGGTCCTCAAACGCAGCATGGCCACCGGTTACGCCGGGGTGGAAAACCCTCTCTTTTTCAAAGACAACACCCGCATGCTTTTCGGTGACGCCAAAGAGACCATCACAGGCCTGTTGGCAGCGATATAAAAGCGCGCCTCCGGCAGCGAGGTGAGCCACCTCGAAAGCGGGTTGCCATCGCGCTTCACCCCTCGTTCCTCGGAGCAAATCGCAATGGCGTTTGCTTCGGGATGCGCCGGGGCCAGGGGGGGGCTTGTATAACTCGAGACGTTTCTGAAAAGGGCATGGGTCAGATCCAGTGGATTTGACCCATGCCCTTTGTTGTGACAAAGGAATGAAACGTTCATCAGCCATTGCATCGGTGTGACGCAGTGTCTGTGGCTGGCGCTGCAGGTCTTCATAAAATTCAGTCTTTGACAGTCGGAATGGTTGGGTAAAGACCCGGAACAGTCCGAGGCACCCTGATCCGTAGGGTGCGTTCTACGCACCAAAAACGAGGTCGGCAGGTATCATCTCTGTCTTTGAAATACCCAGGCCGTGGATGAGGGGTGGGTTCAAAAACAAGGCCCCCAATACTTTAGGTCCAATTTTCCTGACTGTTTTTTGATCGCCCCAGGTCAGCTTTACACTGTTGACATCCGGTGGGGCTCTATTATCCTCCTTTAGCCTTTAGCCTTTAGCCTTTAGCCTTTAGCCTTTAGCCTTTAGCCTTTAGCCAGCCTTTCCCCGCGACACAATCATTTCCGGTATACCTTGCCCGCTTCGTTTTCAGGGGTGCTTCTACCTGTCGATACATAAATATTTTGAGCTCAAAGGAGTTTAATCTTCTGAAATTATTTACCAATTTAGGAAATGCGTTTTGGGGTAAAAAAAAGGGAGAAGGGAGGATTAAAATCCCTTGACACGATTTATGCGCTCTGCCATAAACCGCCTCAAATTGTGTGGGTGCCGTGGTTCATATCTCGTTGGATTACGGTATTTTCGTTATAAGACCTTTGCCGTGGAATTTCTTCCGCATATTTCTCATTGTTGTCCGAAAAGGGTGGCTCCCACAGCTCGAACCGCCCGATCATCCGTTGATACATTCATTTGTTATTTGAAAAGAGACACACCCCATCATGGATTCGGCAGTGTTGGCGCGTTTTGCGCTTTCCTTTGCATGGCCTGCAGAATTCGGTGTGTTTGGAGGATCAGCCATGCTTAAGAAAGATTTCACCTACTCCGTCTTCTGGAACTGCTTTCTCATTATTATCGGAACCCTGATTTATGTTATCGGGCTCAAAGGGATCGCTGACCCTCACAGTTTTGTTCCCGGCGGGCTTTTCGGACTCGCCTTTTATCTCTACTATCTCACAGACTGGATGAATCCCGGCGTGATCTTTGCCCTTCTGAACATTCCCATGTTCATCATCGGCAAGATTTTTATCAGTGGGCGCTTTTTGGCATACAGTTTCCTTGCCATGGCCGTCTCCTCCATCAGCTACAACCTGATTCCGGTGAACCTGGGTATTGTCAACCAGCTTTACGCGGCGGTTACCTGCGGGGTTCTGGTGGGCATCGGATCCGGGATTGCGCTTCGCTCCCTGGGGTCCAACGGGGGCCTGGACATTATCTCCGTGATTCTTTATCAGAAGTTTAATATCGGCGTGGGGAAGTTTTTCATGGGCTTCAACCTGGTGCTTTACAGCTTCAGCTTTGCCACCATGAATACCGATCTTGTCATCGCCTCCATTATTTCGGTTTTTGTCACCTCTGTCTGCATGGATTACGCCCTCTCCATGTTCAACCAGAGAAAGATGGTGCTGGTGGTGTCGGAAAAACCGGACTGTATCTGCAAGGAGATCATCGATAAGCTCAAGATCGGCAGCACCTTTATCAACGGTCAAGGGGCCTACTCCGGTACCGAAAAGAAGATCCTCATGACGATCATCAACAACATCCAGCTCAAGCGCCTGGAAGAGATTGTGTTTACCCATGATGAGAATGCCCTTTTTATCGTGGACAACACCTTCAGCGTCATCGGTTCCACCTTCTCCAAACGTAAAATCTACTGATCGGCAGAGCTGCCGGTTGATCCTTATATGGCGGCGGGTTTCGGCCCGCCGCCCTTGATGCTTCCTTTTTATCTCCCCCTTGCCAGTCTGTTTTTTATGGCTCCGCTCTACCTGCAACGGAGTCTGCCCCCTTTGCGCATTCCCCAATGACATTTTGTTTTTTCCGTCGTACAATATGGCTGTCATCTCATTGAATATGTACCCAAAAACGGAGGTGGACCATGGAACATTCGAGCTGGGATAATGTGACCTATCATGCGATGGTTGTCTCCGAAGAGGAGGGAACCTTTGTACGAAACATCGAGACACGGACCCTCAAGGATCTGCCCGAAGGCAATGTTTTGATTCGGGTGGGGTTCTCTTCCCTGAACTGGAAGGATTGCCTGTCGGCCATGGGAAATCCCGGGGTGACCCGAAGCTACCCCCACACGCCGGGTATCGATGCAGCAGGCATTGTGGCGGACTGCACCACGGAAACCTTTCACAAGGGCGATAAGGTGATCGTGACAGGCTACGACCTGGGCATGAACACCGCCGGAGGGTTTGCCGAGTTCATTCGGGTTCCCGAAGAGTGGGTGGTGAGGCTTCCCGAAGGGCTGACCCGGAAAGAGGCGATGATGCTGGGCACCGCCGGTTTTACTGCAGGGCTTTCTGCCAAGCGCCTCGTCGACCTGGGGGTGACCCCTGAGATGGGGACAGTTCTTGTCACCGGTGCCACCGGAGGTGTCGGAAGCCTCGCCGTGTTGATCCTGAAAAAGCTCGGGTTCACCGTGGCTGCGGTGAGCGGCCGTGAAGAGCGGAGAGACTACCTCTCCTCCATCGGTGTGGACGAGGTGGTGCCCTTGGATGATGCGGTGGACAAAAGCGGCAAGCCCTTAGGTAAGCAACTCTGGACCGGGGTGGTGGACGCCGTGGGCGGCGAAGTCCTGGAAACCGCCATCAAGAATACCTGCCACCGGGGTGTTGTCACCTGCTGCGGCAATGTCCGCTCCGGTGATCTCAGCTCCTCCATTTATCCTTTTATCCTCCGCGGCATCTCCCTTTGCGGCATCGATTCCGCCACCTGTCCCATGGACGAACGCGTTGCCGTCTGGGCAAAGCTGGCGGTTGACTGGAAACCGGAGAATTTAGCGGAGGTCGTTGAAAGCCTCAACGGACTGGAAGACCTCGATGCCCAGATGGAGCGTATGGTCAAAGGCGAACGCACCGGCCGTTGCGTGGTTCACATTCCCTGATTTCCCTTGCCGGGGTGGCTTTTCAGCTCCCCGGCCAAGGGCTGAGCCCTTGGAACCCAGGTTCGCGAATGCTCCACCCTTCGTTCCTCGGGGTGTCACATTCGCTGACGGGCTACGCCCGTGACTGACCGCAAATTTTTTTTACCCTTCTTCATGTAGCCCGAAGGGCGCTTCATGCACTCTTGCCGGTTGTCGCCTCCTTTTCTCTAAGCCCTGAGGGCTGAGAGAAAAGGAGACGACATGCTCGTTAAACCAGGCTCATGTGGTTTGCCAATATTGATGAAGCAGGCAAATAGCTTTTAAGAACTGTTTATCAAACTTTTTAAAAGTTTGGCCCCCGGCAGGGCCGCCGGAGGCTTGTTTCTGTTGCATTGTGTTCTTCCCTGAAGCCACCCTGACGCGGCGCTTTGTTTGTGGCACCCCCTCTCGTGTTATTCATTTTACGACCCCTGTGATAAACCGACGATTCATCAACCGAAGGAGGACTTATGGAATCCGTAGTTGTGAAACTTCAAGAGTGGCTGGCTTTTTATGGGTTAAAGGTGTTGGCGGCCCTGGTGATTCTTGTGTTGGGGCGCATCGCCGCCGGTATCATTCGCCGGTTGCTTCGCAAGGCCATGGAGAAGGGCGGGGTGGAACAGACGCTGATAGCGTTTGTCTGCAGTGTGGTCTATGTGGGTGTCGTAGCTTTTGTGTTGATTGCGGCCCTCGGTAAGCTGGGGGTACAGACCACCTCCTTCATCGCGGTGCTGGGTGCTGCCGGTCTTGCCATCGGCCTGGCCCTTCAAGGGTCCCTTGCCAACTTTGCATCAGGGGTTCTGTTGGTGATTTTTACGCCGTTTAAGGTGGGGGATCTCGTGGAAGCGGGAGGGTCCAAGGGGGTTGTGCAGGAGATCGGGATTTTTTCCACCATCATCAAAAGCGTGGACAACAAGCGGATCATCATTCCCAACGCCCAGGTGACCGGCGGGACCATCGTCAACCATACGGCAGAGGATATCCGTCGGGTGGACATGGTGGCAGGTGTCGGGTATGGCGATGATCTTGATCTGGTGAGAAAGACCCTTGAGGAGATTCTGGATGCCGATCCGAGGGTGCTGAAAACGCCGGCCCCGACCATCGCGGTGAGCGAGCTTGGGGATAGCAGCGTCAATTTTGTGGTGCGTCCCTGGGTGAAGACCTCCGAGTACTGGGATGTCTGGTTTGCCATCCATGAGGCCATCAAAAAGAACTTTGACGCCAAGGGCATCACCATTCCCTTTCCCCAGCGTGACCTGCACCTGGATATGCCAAAAGAGGTACTCAGTGTTATTGCTGAAGAGGCCGCGGGGACATGATGTTGCGGGTGCCACCCGTAACCTGCGATTCAGCTCATGTGGGTGGAAAACTGCCTTCGACTGCCCTGGCCGGTGGGCAAACGTTTGTCTGACCTGAAAGAGAGGGTTTGATACACAGGTTTTTAGGAATGAACCCCAATGAAATGTGGTTAAAGGCGGATGTGATTTGCCCCGAGGCACGAGGGCAAAGCGCATCCGTAAGCTGCTTTCAAGGTTGCACACCTTGCCGCCGGAGGCTGTTTTTTTTGAAGGCGCCGATCCCTATAGTGGGGTCGGCGCTTTGTAATTTGGAGCAATCAGGGGGCGAAATACCTGATGGCAAGGGTGCGGGTTTCCAGGAGGGAGAGTGTCCAGACGGTGAGCCCGCCGGAAAGGCGTCCCATCCATGGGATCTCCGGGGTGGTGAGCTGAAAGGTGATGTATCCCAGGGCAAAGGCCCAGCAGAGCATGAGAAGGCCCCGCACAGGTTTTCCGAAGAAGACGTAGCCCGATGACGGGATGACGAAAGCACCCACCATGATCCCCCAGAATCGCAGTCGCCTTACGGCTCGTGAGCGTCCGTTCATGATCAATACCCTCTGGGCCTGGGAAGCAGGGAGGCTCCGGTTGCCATGTAGCTGGAGACATCCAGGTACCGGGACCTGTGGATCACAAACCAGACCGATGCGAGGAAGTAGAAGGCGCACCCGGAGGCGATGTTGATCCAGTACCCGAAGTACATACCGGCCAGGGTTGCGGTGGTGAGAACCAGTAGCAACATGGTGGGCAGCGGGTGGAGGGGAGCGGTGTAGCCGCGCTGGATGCTTCCCATGGGGTACATCTTTCGGAACTTGATCATCATGTAGCCGGTGAGCAGGTAGACGAGAAGGGCGGAGAGAATGGAAAAGGTCACCACCTGATCCAGCAGCCCGGTAAACCCGAAGGCGATGGCGATGGGCAAGAGAAAGAGAATGGCCCGGTAGGGGGTGTTGTACTTCGGGTGCAGCACGGCAAAGATGTCCGGAATCAGGGTATCCCGGGCCATGGCGTACCAGGCGCGGCTGGCGTCTGCGATGCAGCCGTTGGCGCTGGCCAGGCAGGAGAGGACCGTTCCGATAAAAAGCAGGTGGATGACCAGGGGCATGTGCGTGGCCATGGCCGCATCAAAGAGGGGATAGACGGACCCTGCGAGCTTGCCTGCGGGGAGCAGGCCGGAACAGACAAACCAGGTGGCCGTGGCGCCGACGATGAGGGTGACCAGGCCAACCACGGCCCCCACAGGAAGGGCTCGGCTTGTGGAACGGCACTCTTCCGCAGCCAGCACAGTGCCCTCGATGCCAAGGTAGAACCAGCATCCGAACTGAAACGCCCCCAAGATGCCCATCCAGCCGTAGGGCAATCCGTTGGTCATCTCCTTGATGCGAAGAAGACTTGTCTCGGCGGAGTAAAACCGGGTGCTGAATAGGAGCACGCAGATGGTGAAAAAGGCGATGCCCGTCAGCACGATATTGAGGCTTAAGGTTGCGTGGGTCCCCCGGTAGTTGAGCCAGGTGAGCGCCAGAAGGCTCAGGAGAACGTAGGGTAGGGCGTGGACGTCCGGGCTGAGGGTTTTGAGGATCTCTCCCACCACAAGGGCATCGGCGGCTTCGAGCATCACGTATTCAAAGACCAGCATCAGCCCCACGTTAAAGGCGGCCAGGGGGCCCAGCAGGTATTTGGCCATGGCGTACTGACCGCCTGACTCGGGAATCACAGAGCCCATCTCTGTGGTGACCATCACAAGGCAGATGTAAAGGATGCCGATGACCCAGCAGGCGATGAGAGCCCCTAAAGACCCTCCCTTGACGATGCCCAGGTTCCACCCCATGAACTGCCCCACCAGTACCACGCCGACACCAAGGGCCCAGATGTGAAGAGGGCCCAGGGTTTTATGCAGCGCTGAGGCCTTGCTCTTCTCCTGCACGTGGGTCAAATCTGTTTTTTCCATTATCGTTCCTTCTCTTTTGTCTCTTTGATCCGGGCTGTTTCCACCCGAACGACATCCGCAATGAGTTGAAAGGCGATGAGCCCGCACAACCCCCACGCCACGACGTTCATAATTTTCCAGAAACCCATGGGTGCTCTCCTTGGTCGGTTATTGTTGCATGGTTGCCTCCGGCGGCCCTGCCGGGGGCCAAACTTTTGAAAAGTTTGATAAACAGGTTTTTAACTGCTCTCTTGAGAACCTTCGCGGGTGCCCTCGCCACAAGGAACGAGGGCACCCGCAACCTGGAGTCCAGGGGATCATCCCCTGGCCGCCGGAGCCAAGCTGAATCGTTACGATTCTTAAGGCTCTCTATGCCCGGTCCGTCGATGCCTTTCCGTAGATTTCACGGATGGTAAGCTTCAGCCCTTTGTTGGAGCGGGGGAGCAGGTAAACAAAGTAGACGGCAAGGGCACCGATGGTGATTCCTAGGGTGGGAAGGTCCAGAAGGTAGTGGATTCCGGCCCCGCTTTTGCCCTTGAAAACCATGGCGGAAAGCAGGGTGGCAAAACAGAGCAGCATCACAAAGAGCGTGTCGAAAAGAACAAGCCAGGGGTTCGCTTTTTTCTCTTTCATGGTTTCTCCTTATTCCTGGCCGATGGAGGCCAGGATGTCTTCTGTGTAAATCGCCTCACGGTTTCGCCGTACATGGACGAAGACGGCCGCAAGGGAGGCGGTGGCAAAAAGGCAGATAAGCAGTGCCGAGGAGACAATCAGGGCCTCCACCATGCGGCTTGGGGCGATGACGCGCACAGCCGTCATGGCAAAGATCACCATGGCCCAGATGGCAACCATGGAGATGGCAATGGCGGCACAGTCGCTGATAAAGAGGCGTTGTATTTTTTGCTTCAAGGGTCCGGCTCCTGTGGTTGGAATGCTTTCAAGGTTCATCATGCACCTGAACAACAAACGGGTCCGGCCTCTCCGGGCACAGGGAGGGGCAACCGGGGAGGCCGGACCCGTTGTCGGGGTGTTTCAAAGGTATGGGCATCTTCTTTAACAAGATGCGTGCCATGACGGCATTTTTGGGGGGGGAACGGTTTTGATGTAGGGTTTTACTTGAAAATCAGCGAGGTATGCAGAATGTGATGATGTTTTGGCTTCAGGTCGAAAAAAGGGGGAGGGGGCGGAGATTCAGGTGGGGACATCGTTTGTTCTCTATCCGTGAACGCTTGTTCCGGATGAGGGTTGGCATGGCGTGTGTGCCTGTCCCGGATATTTCATGGTAAGGGGGGGGGATGCATTATCGTTAAATCAAAACAGCTGAATTACCAACTGCTTCTGAATAAATCGAAATCAACCCCAAGGCCTGGTTGTCGAACTTTTCAAACATTTGACCCCCGGCAGGGCCGCCGGAGGCAATATTGAGCTGAATGGTTACAAATGCAACATGTTGGTCACGGTTTTCTGTTTGATTATCTCACCCTGCGGGTGGGTCGGACTATGCGTTATGCAAGGCAGGTGCAGAGGTCTTTAAAGATGCTCTTGTCGAATTTTCCCTCAAGGACGACCTCATTTTTTATCAGGTTCAGGGTCTCAAAGGGGCTCTTCAGCTTGCGGTGGGTTTTCTCCCGGTGCGTGAGGTACTCGTAGCTGTCGATGAGCCCTATGAGCTGCGCTTCAAAGCTGAGGTGAGCGATTCCCCTTGGGTAGCCGCTGCCGTCCAAACGTTCGTGGTGTTCCAGGATGGCCCTGGCGATGGAAAAGTCAAAGGTCCCCGCCTCTTTGATGATGTCATGGCCGATGGCTGGGTGGGTTTTGTACTCTTCAAACTCTTTGTCCGTGAGTTTGCGGTTGGTGATGACAATATTGGAGTCCAGCCGGGTTTTCCCGATATCGTGGAGAAGGGCGGTGAGAGACAGTCTCCGGGTCTCGTCCTGGGAGAGGTTGCAGTGGCTGCCGTAGAGCATGGTGATGGCCATGGTATTGATGGCATGGTCCATGGTGGACCTGTCAGAGGTGGACGAGTCGGCAAGTTTTTTCAGCAACTGGGCATTGTTCCCGTAGCCGTCAAAGACGACATCAATGGTCTCGGGCAGTTCTTTGAGGGAGGAATCTGATGGCTCGGCCATGGCCTCCGACACAATGTCACAGAGGATGGACTTTACTTTGGTGAGGCCACCGGGGGTAAGGCTCTGCTTGAGGTGGGTGTTGAAACTCTTTTGGAGCTCGGAGACGGCGGCTTTGCTGTCTCTTGTTTGGATATACACTTCAGGGGGGCGGCTGCGGGCATCTTCGGTGAAGTTGATGCGTTTGCCTTTGGGCTTATAAA
This sequence comes from Desulfolunaceae bacterium, assembly GCA_942491485.1. Lineage (GTDB taxonomy): Bacteria > Desulfobacterota > Desulfobacteria > Desulfobacterales > Desulfolunaceae > Desulfoluna. Next base: position 53,559 of record CALOAX010000005.1, read on the forward strand.
GGACATAATCGCCACTGGCAGCTTTGCAGTAAAGGGGAACGTCCCGGTAGTAGTGAACCTGGCTCTCCTTGACCTGAATAAAATCATCCATACATCAACCACATACCTAACAAAACTGGATAAACGTTCCTCAAGCCGATACGGCAGACCCACCTCGGCCGCATGACCGCTGAAAGTAGATATCGGCTGATGAGGTTAAAATCTTTATGGTATTTGAAAGGAAATGTGGGGTGGGGAGATGAGGGAAAAGGGAGGGGGATAATAATGGGTTTAAAGTTGGCTTGTTAGCTAAGATGAAGCGTGATTCTTTTTTCCTTGCCCTTGGCCGCCTCTTCCGGATAGTTCTGTGGGGCTTACGTTTTTTTTCAGTTGGCAGGGGATGACGTATTCCGTTTAAGTTTTGTGTTACATGAATCTGTGATGAGAGAAAGGGCTTGTTTATGGAGGCGATACTGCTGAAGGGCCAGGAGTTGCTGGCATTTTACGGACTGAAGGTTGTGGCGGCTCTGGCCATTTTTATTATTGGGCGAATTGCTGCAGGGATGTTGCGGGGCGTGTTAAAAAAGATGATGGAAAAGGGGCAGGTGGAGCCGACCCTTACCTCCTTTATCTGCAGCGTGTCGTATGTGGCGATGCTGGCATTTGTGATCATCGCCGCCCTGGGAAAACTCGGGGTGCAGACAGCCTCCTTTGTTGCCGTGCTGGGTGCCGCAGGCCTTGCCGTTGGTTTGGCACTTCAAGGGTCCCTCTCCAACTTTGCGTCAGGGGTGTTGTTGGTGATTTTTACCCCTTTTAAGGTGGGGGATTATGTGGAGGCCGGAGGCACGTCCGGTACCGTGGAGGAGATCAGCATTTTCTCCACGATTATAAAGAGTCCCGACAACAAGCGGATCATTGTACCCAACGCCAGTGTCACAGGGGACAACATCATCAACCATACGGCAAATGACCAGCGGCGAGTGGATCTTGTCGTGGGTGTGGGCTATGGCGATGATATCGATCTGGTGAGAAGGACCCTGCAGAATATCCTGGCCAAAGATGACCGGCTCCTGGCTGAGCCGGCTCCCACCATTGGTGTTGTGGAGCTTGCCGAGAGCAGCGTCAATTTTGTGGTGCGGCCCTGGGTGAAGACCGCTGACTACTGGCCGGTTTACTTTGACCTGAATGAGGCAATCAAGAAGACCTTTGACGAAAAGGGGATCTCGATTCCCTTCCCCCAGAGAGACCTGCACCTGTCCATGGACGGGGCATCACTGGAGAGCATCGCCACGTTAAAGTCGGCATCATAAAAGGCCGGTAAAAGGCGGGCGGTTGTTTTTGCGCCGTTTGTCTGAAGCTCCTTATGAAATGAAAGAGCCGTGAACCACCCAAGGGGAGGATCACGGCTCTTTTTTGTGCCTCCGGCGGCAAGGTGTGCCACCTTGAAAGCAGGTTGCGAATGCGCATCGCCCCTCGTTCCTCGGGGTGATCACATTCGCTGACGGGCATAGCCCGTGGCAAAGATCGCTATAACTTTGATTGAAGCATAAGCGCTGTTTTTTTATGCGTCTCCGTGAATCATCTTGCCCGGGGAACGAGGTGACTCTTAACCTGGGGCGCAGGGGATCACCCGTGACCTTCATGATTTAAGGAATGACAAGATCGAGGCCGATGGGGCAATGGTCGGATCCGAAGGTGTCGTTGTCGATCCAGGCGTCTTTGAGCCAGCCGTTGTCGATGATGTCCTGGCTTACGTAAAAGTAGTCGATGCGCCACCCGGCATTGTTCTTCCGGGCGTTGAAACGGTAGGACCACCACGAGTACTTCTCTTCCTCGGGATAGAGGTGCCGAAAGGTGTCCACGTAGCCCATGGCCAGGATCTTGTCGATCCACTCCCGCTCCACGGGGAGAAAACCCGAGCGTTTGGAGTTGGCCTTGGGGTGTCTCAGATCAATTTCGTTATGGGCGGTGTTGACGTCCCCGCAGATGATGACAGGGCGCCCTTTTTCCTTGAGGGCGTTGGTGTAGTTGAAAAAAGCATCGTAAAACCTGAGCTTGTAGTCAAGGCGCTCATCGCTCTGCTGGCCGTTGGGAAAGTAGACGTTGAAGAGGGTGAATTTGTCGTATTCCAGCTCCAGGATTCGTCCTTCGTCGTCGAATTCGGGAATCCCGATGCCGTGCCGAACGGCTTTGGGGCTTGTTTTCGTCCAGGCACCCACACCGCTGTATCCCTTTTTGACAGTGGAGAAGGACCAGTGGGGTTTGGAACCGTTGATCTCTGTCATTTCAGGGGTGAGCTGGGGCTCCTGGAGCTTGGTCTCCTGGACCATGAGCACATCGGCCCCGAGGTTCTCCATGGAGTCCAGAAAATCTTTTTTTAAAACGGCCCGAAGGCCGTTGACATTCCACGATACCAGTCGCACTTCCTCTGTTCCCATTGTTTCCCTTTCGTACGTCATGTGTCTGAAGCTCGACTTGTATGACGTTGATCAAGCCGTGCTGATATCAACCCGGCGTGTACAGGCATGACTGTTGAGGGGTGCTACACCCGTCTATTCTTGCCCTCTCCACCACCTGGGAATTCATCTGTTTACGTATCCGGGTGAACACCAAAGTTATATGGGCTCACCATTCAGCCCCCCCAAAAGCTCCCTCGGCGGGTCGTTTTCAGAAATGAGCCCCGAAAACTGTCCGGTTGAGGTGCCCTTTGCTCCGTGGGGAGACAGACTCGTTAAGCCCCAACTTTATGGATTGTGGGCATCGCCGATGCAATCGAAACCGCGTTCAAAGTCTGTTTGTCAAACTTTTTAAAAGGTTGGCCCTGACAGGTCCGCCGGAGGCGACGTTGAGCTGAACAGGTACCAAAGATGATGTGTTTACCCCTGGGGCCAACGGGTGATGCGACACGTTGGACGCATCACCTGTCTTTTTTTTGGTTACTACTTCAACGTGGCAAGGATCTCCTCGTAGGGAGGCTCCTCCTTTAAGTCTGTTGCAAATGAAGAATAAATAACCGTTCCCCCTTCGTCAATAACCACCACCGCACGGGCAAGAAGCCCCTCCAAGGGGCCTTCGGTAATGCGAACACCGTAGACATCGCCAAAGCCACGGGTGCGAAGTTCCGAAACGGCTGTGACCCCTTCAATGCCTTCTGTTTCGCAGAACCGTTTGTGGGCGAAGGGGAGGTCGGCAGAAACGCTCAGGACCTGGGTGTTGTTAAGGGATGCCGCTTCCCGGTTGAAGCGATGGACCGATGCGGAGCAGACCGGTGTGTCGATGCTTGGGAAAATATTCAAAACAACGCGCTTTCCCGCCAGGTCGGGAAGGCTGACATCGGAGAGGTCGGTTTTGGTCAGGGTGAATCCGGGGGCTTTGGTGCCAATGCCGGGAAGGTTGCCTGTGGTGTTGGCGGGGACGCCGCCTATCATGATCTCTGCCATGGTTTGTCTCCTTGGATTGGGTGCTGTAAGCGACCCGGTTTTGCCACACCCCTGAGAGCGGGGGGGCGTCATGATGTTGATACATGACGAACACGTTGCTTTAGATGTGTTTACAAAATGCATGCCAGCCTGGTGAGAACCATGAGAAGGGATAGGAATATGACGGTATTCTCTTGGTTTAGAACTATATCAGGTCTTCGGCTCCGGGGGCAAGAGGGGAGAGACGGGCTGGGTACATGGGATCCATGAGACGGTTGTGCTTCAGGGTGTCTCTATGCCGGCAGTTCTTTTTCGGAAGGCCAGGGCCTTACAAAGGATAAATCGTGTGACACTCAGATGTTTCCTTTTGGAGGGACGCACTATACAATGGGCGAGCAAATCAATTGACACGCCCCCCTGTTTTCCCGCGATGTTATCGTGGGCTGCTGAAATGCACCGGGATGTAGGAAAAAGTGAAATCACTTCACTGCAGACGAAGTGATTTAACCCAAGCTGATGAACCATGGAGGAGACGCGCATGACGGAACTTCACCGAACACCTTTCATTGACTTCCATCAGGAGGCCGGAGGCCAGATCGTTGAGTTTGGGGGCTGGGAGATGCCCATTCAGTATCCGTCAGGGATTGTGGGGGAGCACCTTATCACCCGAAAAGGGGCCGGCCTTTTTGATGTGTCTCACATGGGGCGCTTTATCGTAAGCGGTGACGATGCCCTTGGGTTCCTTCAGCATGTGCTCACCAACAACGTCGCCGCCCTTGATGTCGGAGAGTCACAGTACACCATCATCCCCAACGAGAGTGGCGGGGCCATCGACGATGCCTACCTCTACCGCTTTGAAGAAGAGAATTACCTGCTTGTCGTGAATGCCTCGAACCGAGAGAAGGGCTGGGACCATTTTCAGTCACACGTGGAGGGTTTCGGCGATGTGACCTTGGAAGACAGCACCATGGATATCGTCATGGTGAGCCTTCAGGGCCCGGAATCAAAGAAGATTCTCACAGACCTCCTTGAGGAAGGAGAGCTTCCCGACCCCATGCGCAACACCCTTTCCGAAGTTATTTTGGGTGGCGTCACCGTGCGCCTGGCCCGCACCGGGTACACCGGAGAGCCGTTGTGTTTTGAAATTTTCTGTGATGTGGCCCATGCGGATGTCCTTTGGAGGATGCTGACGGAGAAGGGGGCCGAACCCGTAGGCTTGGGAGCAAGGGATACCCTTCGACTGGAGGCGGGCCTCCCCCTTTACGGCCATGAGATGGGCCTCGACGCCGAGGGCAATGAGCTTCCTGTGTTTGCCTGCCCGCTGGCCAAGTTTGCCGTGAGCTTGAGCCCCTTGAAAGGCGATTTTATTGGAAGGAGCGCCCTCGCCCGTCAGCAGAAGGCCTTTGCCCGTATTGTGGATCGTGATTACTCCCTGAAAGCCGACCTGCCCCGCATTGCCAAAGCCGTTGCCATTACGGGTAAAGGCATCGCCCGTCAGGGCTGTAAGGTGTTCAGGGAGGACCGTCATGTTGGTTATGTCAGCAGCGGAACCATGGTCCCTTATTGGGTGATGGAAGGTGAGGGGATCAACTCCCGCCTCACCGATGAGAAGGGGAGGCGCGCCATCTGCCTTGCCATTATGGATAGCGAGCTCGAGGTAGGGGATGCCCTGCAGGTGGAAATTCGCGGCAAGATGAGCGAGGCCGTCATCGTGCCTTACCACATGCGAAGCGAGGCGCCGCCTTACGCCCGTCCCATCCTGTGGAACGAGCTTCGGTTAGAAGAAGAAAAGGAGCAGTTCGCCGAGGCCTCCCGTAAAATCCAGTCCCTTCTTTCAAAGGCCGCAGAAAATACCATCTGGCGGCAGACGGAGTGCATCAACCTGATCCCTTCGGAGCAGTCTGTTTCCCCCATGGTGAAGTTGCTCTCTTCCATGGACCCGGCGGGGCGCTATGCGGAACACAAAAAGGTGGCAGCCTTCAGCGAGGCGGAGGTCTTTTACTACCAAGGCACCGAGTTCATCGCCAAGGTGGAATCCCTGCTCCAAGAGGAGATGCGTTGCTTCTTTGGCTGTCGTCAGGCGGAAACCCGCGTGATCTCGGGACAGATGGCCAACACCGCCGTCTTCAGTGCCATGGTGGACTACATCAACCGCGCCGACCGCAAGAGCGAGCAACGCCGCATGCGGAGCGTGATGAACCATCACATCATCAAAGGGGGGCATCTGAGTGCTCAGCCCATGGGGGCCTTGAGGGATTTCATTGCCCGAAATCCCCGCACCGAAAAGCCCGCGGTGGTCAATTTCCCGGTGCTCGTCGACAACCCGTACCGGATTGATGTGGACGCCTGCAGGGTGCTTCTGGAAGAGGAGAAGCCGGAACTCATCATCTTCGGCAAGAGCATGATTCTTCATAAAGAGCCGGTGAAAGAGATCCGCGCCATGGTGGATGCCATGGGCCTGGATACCGTTCTGATGTACGACATGGCCCATGTCCTTGGCCTTGCAGGCCCCTGCTTTCAAGATCCTTTTGCAGAAGGGGCCGACCTTGTGACGGGCTCCACCCACAAAACCTTTTTCGGCCCCCAGCGCGGGGTGATTGCCTCCAACGTGGATGTGGACGATTCCAAGTATGATCTGTGGGAAGCCATCACGCGGCGCACCTTCCCGGGAAGCGTCAGCAACCACCACCTTGGAACGCTCCTTGGCCTCTATGCCGCTGCCATTGAGATGAACTGTTTTAAAGAGACCTACCAGAAAAAGGTGGTGGAAAATGCCCGCCACTTTGCCCGGGCCCTTGCCGATTGCGGCCTCAACGTGGCCGGTGATCCTTCCCTCGGCTACACCGAAACCCACCAGGTGGTCATCAAGGTGGGCTACACGAAAGGCCCTGAGGTGGCCACACGCCTCGAAGAAAACAACATCGTGGTGAACTACCAGGCCACCCCCGAAGAAGAGGGGTTCACCGCGTCAGGCGCCCTGCGAACCGGTGTCCAGGAGATGACCCGGTTTGGCATGGAGAAAGAGGATTTCGAGGAACTGGCCGAACTCATGGCCGCTGTCATCAAGAAGGGAAAAACCGTCAAGGAAGAGGCCGTAACACTTCGAAGCCGTTTTACCGAGATGCGGTACTGTTTCAAGGGGGAAGCCATTGACCCTCTTATGGACCAACTGCACCGATTGATTTAACCGATATGGCCGGAGGCGACAATTTTCGCCTCCGGCCCCGGTCGTGGTCGGTTTTCCCTCCCAAGTGGGGACAGGCCCATTATGTTTGCGGTTCGTCATGATATGTGAGACACTCCTTTTGATGCTTGTATCCCGCCTGAATCACACCGAAACAATCTGTTCGTGCCATTTGAATTTGACCTCGCATGAAACCAAGGAGGATGAGATGCCTCGTGTTTCCCGACTGGTTGTTCCAGATGAAAAAGCGATTTACCATGTGATCTCTCGAACCGCCCTGGACGGTCTGCCTTTTAAGAAAATCGAAAAAGATGAGCTGGTCCGCATTATCCAGAAATTTTCTGCGGTCTACCATGTGGATGTTCTCGGCTATGCGGTGATGGGAAACCATTTTCATCTGCTGGTACAGGTTTACCCCGATGTGCTGTTGACTGATGCTGAGGTGAGGCGCCGCTTTCATCTTCTGTATGGCGATGTGCTCCCTTTTCCCGAGTCAAGAATGGCTGAACTCAGGCGCAGGTTCTGCAGCCTGTCGGAGTACGTCAAAGAGATCAAACAGACCTTCTCCCGGTTCTACAATAAGAGAAAAAATCGAAAAGGGACCCTGTGGGGAGAACGCTTTAAGAGCGTTATCGTCCAGCAGGGGCGGACCGTCATTCATTGCCTTGCTTATATTGATTTGAATGCTGTGCGGGCGGGGATCGTCAAGCGGCCTGAGGATTACCGGTGGTGTTCTATGGGCTACCACGCTCAGACGGGCAACAAAGATGGATTCCTTTGTCTCGATGCTGCATATTTTGAGCCCGGTATGCAAACACCTGAGGATCAGATGAAGACGTACAGGGCGTACCTTTACAATGCTGGTGCTATCGAAAGAAAGGGAAAGGCCTCGATTGCCAGAGAAATTCTTGATGAAGCGTCGGAAATTAATTTTCAAATAAACAGTTTTAGACGGTTGAAATACAGAACCCGGTATTTCTCTGATTCGGGTATTATCGGGTCCCGTGAATTTGTATCGGTAACCTACAGCAGATTCAAAGACCGGTTCAGGTCAAAACACCCAAAGAAGCCACAGCCCGTCAAAGGTATAGAGGGTATGTACTCCTTGAAACGGTTGGCAGAAACCTGACGTAAGCCTCGAGCCAAGTGACCACCACATGGCAGGTGAGAGCCTGAGGTGGTGAGGTGCGTCTGAATTGGGGATTTGGCGACTGATGCAAAACGAATCTCATCAGTTGCTATTCGATTCCCCTCGGTTTGTGGCGGGGTGGTGATGAAATAACGTATGTTTGAAGGGTAGGCGTGGGATCGTGACGTGTTTTATCGTAAAGAGCCTGTCCCTTATAATAATCTTCATTTTTTTGATGATTCATTATGGTAAACTCATAAAACGATTGCAGCCAATTTCCCCCTTCCGTTCTATTGTATCCCTCTCCTTTTGACCGATCTTTATCTGTGGTTGTCAGATTCACTCTCCACTCCCTTTGTCACTCTTTGTCGATATGTGTCACATTTTCGAACTGTTGACGTCTTGACAGGTTTCGATGTTTAAAGTATCTAATGGTTAAACCATTTAACCATTAGATACTTTTTCTTGATTGTCGGGAGGCCTGTTTTTGCTCGGTGTGTGTGAGTTGTGGCGGGTGAGAAAATCCGGCTTGCACCTCGTTGTTTATGGGGCCGCTTCAGGAAAGGGTGTCTTAATACCCAAACGCAGGTCGGTCGAAGAAGAATCGATTCAATGTGCCGGCTGACGAAAATCAGTGGTCTTACTTCGTATGGAGCCATCAAAGAGACATGTTTGAAAAAGCAAAGCAGAACCGGGTTTTTCAGGACGTGGTGGATCAGATCCAGGAGGCTATCCTGGACGGGCGCATCAAGGCCGGTGATAAACTGCCGTCGGAAAGGGAACTCAAGGAGACCTTCAACATCAGCCGGGGCACCCTGCGGGAAGCCCTTCGCGTTCTGGAGCAGAAGGGTCTCATCGAGATCCGGTTGGGTGTGCGCGGTGGCGCCATCGTGAAGCAGGCATCCACAGAGCCCATGCTGGAGACTCTCTCCCTCATGGTGCGCCGAAAAGAGCTCCCCTTTGAAAGCCTCCAGGAGTTCCGCAGCTCCGTGGAAGCCGATATCGCCTCCCTGGCCGCACAGCGCCGCACAGAGGAAGACCTTGGGCGCCTCGAAGGTATCCTGAGTGAAGCAAAGCATCATCTGGAAGACTCATACGACTGGGATGCCTTCATCGCTGCAGACGGCCGTTTTCATCAGGAGCTGGCCCGCATCGCCCGAAACCCGCTCTTCTCCCTGGTCCAGAAGGCCGTCCATGAAAACATCCACGAGTATTACGAATCCTACCTCGCAAGAAAACGGGAGATCCTTGAAGAAAACTTTCAGGACCTCACAGAGATGTTTCACGCCGTGAAGGACGGCAACGGCGTCCGCGCCGCTGCCCTCATGAGTAGCCACGTGGTCAAGTTCGACCGCCACATGGGTTCGGATCAGTAGAATAATGCCTCCGGCGGGTCGGTTTTTAAAAAAAAAGCTGCAAAATTATTCGGTTGGCATTGCGATCTCTCCTCGTTCCTCGGGGAAATCGCAATGTCCTATAATCGGTCCGATTGATGAGGCGGGTATTTTAATAGTAACCCGGCAACTAAATATACAAGCAGGCGGTGAAAGAGATGTCAACGTTATCGGGACGATACCGCCCCTCGACATTCATGCATTTAACCGCCGGGTGAAGACATAGAAACGTTGTCGTTTTCTTGATGAGTATATCAGCTTTTGAGCCGGGCAACGCCCGGGGCGAATGTGATCTGACCCGAGGATCAAGGGGCTGAGAGCATTCGCAATCTGGAAAGTTTTTTATCAAACTTTTTTTAAAAAGTTTGCCGGCGGAGTCCAAAGCCTCCAGGCAAGGCAGTATGACCCATTAGACGCAGGAAGGAAGGACGATGGAAAAGCAGATTGAGGCAAGACTGGTTCAAGAGGCAACAGAGTTGGCGGAGACGTGGCAGACCCGTGCCAACGAGTTGTTGACCCCCGATGAGAAGAAGCTTCAGAAGATGATGAGCAGGCTTCTTACCCACCCCTTGGACAAGGTGATCCTGACCCGAATGATCGACGAGAGCTTTCGGTCCGGGCTCACTCCCAAGGTGGCGGATCGGGTGTACACCCTCTTGAAGGAGAAGGGGATTCCCAAGTTTATGGGGCCCCTTGAAAAGTCGCTCATGATGCTTTTCATGGGAGTGGGGCGTCATGTGCCCTGGGTTTCCGTGCCGCAGATGGTGGAGCAGATACGAAAGCAGAGCAGTCGGGCGGTGGTTCCCGGTGAGGAGGAACCCTTCAAGGCCCATCTGGCCAAGCGGAAAGAAGAAGGGGTCCGCATGAACATCAACCACATCGGAGAAGCGGTGCTGGGTGAAGAGGAGGCGAAACATCGTCTGGATGCCTATGTTCATGACCTCTCCAGCCCGGACATCGAGTACATCTCGGTGAAGATTTCCACCATCTATTCCCAGATCTCCTCCCTGGCCATGGATGAAACCGTGGCGGAGTTGAAGAAACGTCTCACCGTGCTGTTCACCACAGCAGAAAAACACAATTACACCCGTAAAGACGGCACCACGGTGAAAAAGTTCGTGAACCTCGACATGGAGGAGTACCGGGACCTTGAGCTCACGGCCCGGGCATTCATGGAGACCCTGGATCAGAAGGAGCTGAAAAACCATGCTGCGGGTATCGTGCTCCAGGCCTACCTGCCCGATTCCTGGGCCATGCAGCGCAAGCTCACCGAGTGGGCGAAAGCGCGTGTGGCAGATGGGGGCGCTCCCATCAAGCTGCGCATCGTCAAAGGTGCCAACATGGAGATGGAGCAGGTGGAGGCAGCCCTTCACAACTGGCCCCTGGCTCCTTACGACAACAAGCCGGATGTGGATGCCAACTACAAGCGCATGGCTGAATACGGCATGGATCCTGAGAACATTAAAGCGGTGAGCCTTGGTATTGCCTCCCATAACCTTTTTGAGCTGGCCTATGCCTATGCCATGGCCAAAGAGAACAAGGTCACCGAGTACTTTGGGTTCGAGATGTTGGAAGGGATGGCCGATCATGTGCGGCGTGCTATTTTCGAGACCACGGGAGATGTGCTTCTCTATGCACCGGTGGCCGGAAAAGAGCAGTTTATCAACGCCATCGCCTACCTGATCCGTCGTCTGGACGAGAACACCGCACCGGAAAACTTCCTGAGGTATGCCAACGACCTCAAGCCCGGATCCAATGAGTGGGAGTTCCTGAAGAAGGGCTTCCTTGCATCTCTGGAATTGCGTGAGACAGCCGCAAAAGAGACCAAACGGGTCCAGGATCGTCAGGCAGAGTCCTGGGATGACTTTGCGGGCGGCAGTTATGACACCGGCCGGTTTGTAAACGAGGCGGACACAGATTGGGCTCTGGCAGGAAACCGAGCCTGGGCCGAAGGCATCCGTGACGCCTGGATGCCCACGGACGAGAAAGCTCCCCATGACATTCCAGTGGTGGTGGCCGGCGAAGAGCTCTTCGAGGGTAAAAAAATCAGGGAAGGAGCCGATCCATCTCTGTACAGCGAGAAAAAGAAGGAGAACATCATCAGCTCCCGGTATGCCCTGGCAGACGATGCCGATGCGGAGAAAGCCATTGAGACGGCTGTGGCTGACCCCGATGGATGGCGGGCCCTGGGATGGGAAGGACGCCATGAGGTTCTGGGGCGAGTGGCCAACGAGATCCGGAAATCACGCGGAGACCTCATGGGGGCTGCCGCGGCAAGCACCGGCAAGCTCATCACAGAGGCAGACGTGGAGGTCTCCGAGGCCATCGACTTTGTGGAGTTCTACCCTTTAAGCTCCCGAAAGCTGGCCGGTATGGAGAGTGTTTCTGCAACAGGCAAAGGCGTTGGCCTTGTGATCTCTCCCTGGAACTTTCCCATCGCCATTCCCTGCGGTGGGGTCGCAGCATCCCTTGCCGCGGGCAACACCGTTATTTTCAAGCCCGCCTCTGACGCGGTCCTTCCTGCCTGGATTCTCTGCAACTGTTTCTGGCGGGCGGGGGTCTCCAAAAACGTCCTGCAGTTTATGCCCTGTTCAGGCGCCACAACCGGTCAGAAACTGGCCGAGGATGATCGTGTCGATTATGTCATTCTCACCGGTGGCACGGACACCGGCCTTGCCCTGCTGGACAGGAAACCCCACATGGCCCTTTCCGCTGAAACCGGCGGCAAGAATGCCACCATCGTCACCTCCATGTCCGACCGGGATCAGGCCATCAAGAACGTCATTCACTCCGCCTTCGGCAACACGGGCCAGAAATGCTCCGCCACCTCCCTTCTCATCCTTGAAAAGGACATCTACGAGGATGCCCAGTTCCGTCAGCAGCTGGTGGACGCGGCGAAGAGCTGGAACGTGGGGTCTGCCTGGGAGTACAAAAACAGCATGGGCACCCTTATCAAGCCGCCTTCGGGGGACTTGAAAAAGGGCCTCACCGAGCTTGAGGTCGGCGAGGAGTGGGCCTTGAAGCCCGAACAGATCGGGGACAATCCCTATCTGTGGAGCCCGGGGGTCAAGTACAACGTCAAACCCGGCAGCTATACCCACATGACCGAGTTCTTCGGCCCTGTTCTTGGGGTGATGAAGGCGGACAGCCTGGAGCACGCCATCGGCCTGGTGAACCAGACCGGCTTCGGGCTCACCTCAGGCATTGAGAGCCTCGACGATCGGGAACAAGCCCTCTGGAAGGATAGCATCAAGGCCGGAAACCTCTACATCAACCGTGGGACAACCGGCGCCATCGTGCTGCGCCAGCCCTTCGGTGGCATGGGCAAGTCCGCCATCGGTTCCGGCGTAAAGGCCGGCAGCCCCAACTACGTCAGCCAGTTCATGGCGTTTGATGAGACAGCTGCTCCGAGTTGCCTGCCGGTTCAGACCGAAACCCATCTTTTCCGTTGTTGCCAGGATCTCGAAAACAAGGCCGGCTGGGGTGGTTTGGGGGATTCAGCTGCGGAGGTTCTCCGGTTTACCCGTGCCGCTTTCAGCTACATGGGTTGGTACGAGAAAGAGTTCCAGAAGGAGACAGACCATTTCCGACTTCGGGGTCAGGACAACATCGTGCGTTACCTTCCTGTTGGAAGGGTTGTGGTCAGGGCTACGGAGGCGGACTCGCTTTCTGAGGTACTCTCCATGTGCGTGGCTGCTGTCGTCACGCAGAACCACGTGACCCTGAGTTTGCCCGCTGGCCTTGAAGGGGAGGTGAGCCGTTTTATCGAGAGTGCCGACGGCAGCCGCCTGCTGCGGGATGTGACCGTGGCTCGGGAAGGTGAAGCCTCCCTTGCCGCCCGTATCGATAGCGCGGACCGCATCCGCTATGCCGCACCGGACCGGGTTCCTGAAGCACTTTTGAAGGCTGCCGCCAAAACCGGTGCCTACATTGCCCGCACGAAAGTCATGGGCGAAGGCCGCGTGGAGCTCATTCAGTATGTGCGCGAGCAGAGCATCTGCAACAACTACCATCGTTACGGAAACCTGGGTGAGCGTGGATTGCTGTAGGGACTGAATAGCTTTTATGGCCAGGGCTGAGCCCTTGGAACCCAGGTTCGCAAATGCTCCGAACCCTCGTTCCTCGGGTACGTCACATTTGCTGACGGGCTGCGCCCGTGAACAATCAAAGAGGTTATCCAAGCTCCTTCATGCAGCCCGCAGGGCTCTTCATGGTTATGTATAAAAAGTTGAACCATGACGTGAGCTGAATTCGGGTTGACTTTGGCCGGAAGTGCCAGCTTGAAAGCAGGTTGCGGAAGCGTTTTGCCCCTCGGTCTTCGGTGCAAAACGCATCAGCCTTTGATTTTGTTGTGCATTGGACCATGGCGGCAGCCGAAGTGACTGTAACGTTGGCAGCAACAAAAAAGAAGAGCCTGTCCCCGGTTACTGATAAACAAAAAAGCCTCACCTTGCATTTTTGCAAGGTGGGGCTTTTTTTGTGGGGTTGATGAAACCCGGAACGTGCGATGAGCCTGAACAGGAACTGTCCCCCCCGGAATAGTCCTGCCCAGACAACACCGCTTCGTTCGTTATCAATCTACACAACGGGCCTGACATTTTTCTGACAGTACTCTAAAAAGATCCATAGAGAAGCCTCCGGCGGCAAGGGTGGCGAAGCCACTATGGCTAAAATTACCTCGAAATCAGGTTGCGAATGCATTTTACCCTTCGTTCCCCGGGTAAATCACATCCGCCTTTGGTTGTCGTGTACATCGGACCATGGCGGTGATGGCAACTGACGTGAATGTAACGTTGGCAGCAACAAGAACCAAGAGCCTGTCCCCAGTTAACCGTCCCCAGTTAACCGTCCCCAGTTAACCGGCAAACAAAAAGGCCCCATTTTGCATCGCTGCAGGATGGGGCCTTTTGCGTTTGAATGTTGAGCGTTGAGGTATCAGGTCAGTGCTTGGTTGCTTCCAAAGTATTACAGGCGCCTGTTCCTTTTTTTTACCCCATAAGTGCGGAGTAACCTCTTGCTTTGATAACGGATGCAGCCCGTAAGCGAATCCGAAGCATTCGGGGCGCTGGGGATTATCCCCTGGTTTTATTCCATGGTGATGGTCTGGCCTCTCTTGGGAACAAAGGCGTGGAGGCCTTTTTCCTTGAGAAAGGCAGCAAACTCGACGGACTGTTCCTCTTCGCCGTGGACCACGGCGATGTTTTTTATATGGAGGTTGGACTTGCGCAGAAAGGTGTGCATCTCTTCGCGGTCGGCGTGGGCGGAGAAGCCGCCAATTTTTATCACCTCGGCTTTGAGGGGGTACTCTTTGCCCAGGATTTTTACCACAGGAGCCTCCCCCTTTCGTCCCTGCTGCTTGTACTCCCACCCTTTTTCCATGATACGTCGTCCGAGGGTGTGCTGGGCCATGTACCCCACGACAACAATGGTGTTGTTGGGGTTGTGCACGCGGTAACGCAGGTGGTGAAGGATGCGCCCTGCTTCACACATGCCCGAAGAGGAGATGATGATGTGGGGGGTGGTGGATTTCATGCACTCCATGGATTCTGCCACAGTATCAATGTATTTCAGCTGTTTGAACTCAAACGGGTTTTTTCCCTTTTCAAGGAAAGCGGTGTGGGTGGCTTTGTCGTACACCTCCGGATGCTCGGCAAAGACCCGCGTGAGGTTGCCGGCCAGGGGGGAGTCCACGAACACCGGAATTTTTGGAACCCGTCCTTCGTTGTACAGCTCGTGGATGATGTAGACCACGTCCTGGGTTCTGCCGAAGGCAAAGGCTGGGATTACAATCACGCCACCTTTCTCCACGGTGTCGTTGATGACCTCGGCCAGCCGGTCTTTGAGTTCTTCCGCAGGCTCGTGGTGACGGGCGCCGTAAGTACTCTCCATGATCATCAGGTCGATGGGCCCAATGTCCTCAGGAAATTTGAGGGTGGGGTTTTTGAGGATCGGGCTTCCGAATCGGCCGATGTCCCCGGTGTAGATGACGTTGAACTTTCGTCCCCTCTCCCGGAAGGAGAGGAGGCAAAGGGCCGATCCCAGGATGTGACCGGCATCGAAGAAGGTCACGGTCATGCCCTTGCCGATGGTGACCGGTGTGTTGTAAGGGTATCCGTCAAAGGCGGAGAGAGCTGCTTCGGCGTCGGCCATTTCGTACAGGGGTTCGACGCTTTGCAGCTTGTACTTTGCCAGGAGTCCGTCGATGGCCTCTTTGTTGAGACGAAGGCCGTTGTGTTTGAGGAGCTTCGTGATTTCAGACCGCTCCCGGTTTGTGAGATTGCCTCTTTTTCCGTTGGTCAGGTTGTACAGATGGCCTCGAACGGTTTTGTAGTTGAGGTAGAGGGCGTCCGACTGCTGGATGTGGGCAGAATCCCGCAGCAGGAACGCGCTGGCATCGGCCGAGGTGCGGGTGGTGATGATGCGGCCGTTGAAGCCCCCCTTGACCAGCAGGGGGATACGCCCTGAGTGGTCGATGTGGGCGTGGGAGAGGATCATGTTGGTGATGAGCTCCGGGTCCACGGGAAAAACGCGGTTTTTGGCTTCACTCTCTTTTCGTCTGCCCTGGAAAAGTCCGCAGTCCAGAAGGATCCGGTCTTTTCCGGTTTCGAGCAGGTGCATGGAACCGGTGACTTCGCGGGTGGCGCCGTAAAACGTGACATGCATGGAAGACTCCTTTCACCCCGTATCGGTGCTGGGGCAGCATGATATGTGGCATGATATTCACCATATGGCAGAGGGGCAGGGGTGTCAATGGAGGGGGCGTAAACAAGGAAAGTGCTTGCCGAAGAGAGCCTTGTCGATGATAATTCAGGGCGTGTTCGCAACCCGCTTTCAAGGTGGTCCACCTTGCGCCGGAGGCTTGTTTTGTTATCCCTCGTTGCTCAGAGAAGGTTCGATTTTAATGACCAGAAAGACTTTTGTAGATAAAATACCGGCCGCCCACCTGCGGCACGGGCTCAAAACGGGTCTCGCCTCCCTTATCTCTTATGAGGCGAGCCGGGCCCTGGGTCTGCCGTACGGCTTTTGGGCGGTCATCTCCACGGTGATCGTCATGCAGGTCTATGTGGCCGATTCCGTGAAGATGTGTCTGTACCGATTTTTCGGCACCGCCATGGGGGCAGTCATCGGTATTTTTGCCATATGGGCTTTCCCCCCCGGCGACTTCTGGAACGATGTTGCCATCGTCCTGACCCTGGGCTTTTGTGGCTTTATGACCCGCTACAGCCCGCGCTATCGCATGGCCGCCATCACCGTCTCCGTGGTCTTTGTGGGCAGTTTCGGCACACCGACAGACGAGCGGATCCTTTATGCCCTCTGGCGGGTCCTTGAGATCACCGTGGGCGTGGGAACCGCATTCCTCGTTTCCGTTCTTGTGTTTCCAGAGCGCCTTGAAAAACACCTGAACGAAAGGCTCAGCAGCCAGAAAAGCCAAGCCGCCGACCTCTGCAGGGAACTCACCGCCGCCTTTGTTCATGGCGAGATCAGCCCCCCTTTCAAATCGATGCAAATGCTTGCTGTCGAGGTTCGGAAAAATCGGGAGAGCCTCTCCGGCATCACCCACCATGAGCTCCTCTTTGCCAGAAGAGACCGGGGAGACACCCTTGAGTCGGTGATTGCAGGGCTTGAGAGAACCTCCGAACACCTTGCCGTCATGGCCCATGCCCTGGAGAAGGAAGCCCTTCTTAAAGAGCGGTTCCATATGGAAAAGGAGCTTCTGGACCTGGCAGACGCCTGCGCCCTTACCCTGGAGCAGATGCGGGACACCACAGGCCCCGTGGACAGCCGGAATCTCCACGACGCCCTTACTGCCTGCGATACCCGGCTCCTTGAGCTTCGCAACGAAGGCGCAACCTTTCGCTTCGACCTCGATATGCTCGCCGGCTTCTATGAATTCTACAGCGCCCTGAAAGCCCTGGCCCAGGATCTCATGCGCGCCAACGAAGAACCCGTCGGGATGACCGAGTGACCGGGGGAACTTCGTTTCATCCATGGTTGCCTCCGGCGGCCCTGCCGGGGGCTAAACTTTTAAAAAAGTTTAACAAACAGGTATGGGCTTGATCATCGTTTCGGCGACCAGCGTGTTCGCATCGCCACCTGACCACTCTTGAACCATGGAGCGCCGCACTGCGTTGCGGCATTGGCTAACGACGAACTAAAAAGCCGCACCGGAGTGCGGCGCTCCGTTTCGGTCCGTCTTTCTCGGTTTTTTTAAGGTCACGGCCCAAACGATGAGCAAGGCCACACGTCTTAAGAATGAATCATGATTAAATTTCAACTTAAAGGCGGGTGTGGTTTGACCCGAGGAACGAGGGGCAAAACGCATCTGCAAGCTGCTTTCGAGGTGGCTCACCTCGCAGCCGGAGGCAAATCGGTTTTTTTGTGCTATGTGGTTCCTTGACTTATGGACGGATGAATCACGCGACAGAGAAAGGAACCACCTGATGAAGATCTCAACGATTGCCGTTATCATGGCCATGGCCGACGAGGCGAAGCCGTTTATTGAAGCACTTGGTTTAAAGCGAGCTGTGTCAGCATTTGACAGCCGACTGCCCATGGAGGTGTACACGGGGGCGGTGGAGAAGGCGGAGATTGTTCTCGTTGTGGGGGGAAAGGACCGGCGATTCGGGGTAGACAATGTGGGCACGCAGCCCGCGACCCTGTCAGCGTACCTTGCCATTGAAACGTTCAAGCCCGACCTTATCATCAATGCCGGAACAGCCGGTGGCTTCAAGTCAAAGGGCGCAGATATCGGAGATGTCTATATCGGCTCTGATTCGATCCGGTTCCATGACCGGCGCATTCCCATTCCCGGTTTTTCAGCCTATGGTGTGGGGTCTTACCGAACCCCGGATGTCGATGCCGTGGCAACGGCGCTGGGGCTCAAAAAGGGTGTAGTCTCGACGGGCAATTCCCTGGACATGCTTCCGGAGGACCGGTTGATGATCCAATCCAATCAGGGGGTTGTCAAGGAGATGGAGGCGGCTGCCATTGCCTGGGTCGCAGAGCTTTATCAAATTCCCATGGTCGCCTTGAAATCCATTACGGATCTTGTGGATACCGACACGCCGACCCAGGATGAATTTTTAAAGAATTTGAACCTCGCATCGGAGACGCTCCAGGAAAAATTGACCGCAGCGGTCGATTTTTTTGCCGGTAGCGACACGCCATTGCCCGGTGATGCCTCCCCCGCTTTATGATGGATGACTTCCCCTTCGGGTCGGCGAACGCCGACCCGCGTATGTGATCACATTTGTCTCAGGCTTTGAGACAAATTATGGTGATCATAACCCGATATTTAATGGGTCTCATCATAGAAATGGTGTATGGTATGGGAAGTTTACGCTCTTCCTGATGCCTCCACCCCACAGTCCCCCGTCGCCTGTATTCTCTCTGGCACGTTTCTTGAGATAATTACCAACGGTTCAGCTACGCCTTCGTCGGGTCGCTTTTTGACATGAGCCCCGAAAACGTTCCGGTTGCATCTCTGTGACGAGTAACGCCGGCATCCCAATGCCTTCCAATGAAGCGAAATCAGCCTCAAAACCTGTGTGCCAAACTTATCGAAGGTTTGGCCCCCGGCAGGGCCGCCGGAGCCCCACCGCCTCAAGAACGAAACCATACCAGAAGGAGCCCATACCATGTCCCATGATATCCTTTTTTCCCCTGTTACCATCGGGTCATTGACCCTTCCCAACCGCGTGGTGATGGCCCCCCTGACGCGAAATCGCGCCGGCCAGGGCAACACACCCCACGCATTGAATGCCGAGTACTATGCCCAGAGATCCTCAGCAGGTCTCATTATCAGCGAGGCAACCCAGATCTCACCCCAGGGAATCGGGTATCCGGGAACGCCGGGGATTCATTCTCCGGCCCAGGTGTCGGGATGGCAGCGAGTGACAGGGGCCGTTCACAGAAACGGGGGCCGCATTTTTCTACAGCTCTGGCATGTGGGGCGGGTCTCCCACCCATCGCTTCAGCCCAAGGGCGAAAAACCGGTGGCACCGTCCGCCATCGCTCCCCGGGGCGAGACCTTTACCGCAGACGGTATGGCTCCCTTTGAGACCCCCCGGGCCCTTGGAATCGAAGAGCTCCCCTACATTGCCGCCCAGTACGCGCAGGCTGCCGAACACGCCATGGAAGCCGGGTTTGACGGGGTGGAGATCCATGCGGCCAACGGCTACCTTATCGACCAGTTTCTCCGGGACGGCACCAATGAACGCTCGGATGATTACGGCGGTAGCCTCGAGAACCGGATGCGGTTTTTAAAAGAGGTGGTGGAATCGGTGCTGGAAGCGGTGGAGCCCGGAAAGGTGGGGGTGCGCCTCTCCCCTGAAAACACCTTTAACGATATCAGTGACAGCGACCCCCAGGCCACCTTTGGCGCTGTGGCGGAGATGCTGAGCGCTTACAACCTGGCCTACCTTCATGTGGTGGAAGGGGACTTTGTCTCCGGGGAAAAAACTCTGGATTACAGGCAGATCAAAGGGAGCTTTGGCGGGCCCTATATGGCGAACGCGGGCTATACACAAGAACTCGCGGAAAAAAGTCTCCGGGAGGGTTCAGCCGACCTTGTCTCCTTCGGCTCCCTTTACATCGCCAACCCCGACCTGGTGGCACGCTTTGAAAAAAGTGCGCCCCTTGCCACGCCGGACGAGTCCACCTACTACGGTGGCGATTCCAAAGGCTACACCGACTACCCCCCTCTTGATGGGCATGCCGAAGAAGAGTAAAGGCCGACACACAATGATAACATACTAAAAGCGATGCCTCCGGGGGCAAGGTGGGGGCACCTTGAAACCCTATGGCAAATGCTCTGAACCCTCGTTTTTCGGGCCCAGAGCATTTGCGGACGGGCTTCGCCCGTGGCGTCACATCGGTGATTGTTCAAGCCGTCTTCCCCGGCTGTCAGTCATGCGAGGCTATATGAACAGCCTGGTATTTAAGGTGGTATGTCGGGCTTCGAGGGGCCGGATGACCGGGGATCCATGTGTGGGTCCGGCAATACTCGATGTTGACTTTTACCGGAATAACTCCGGCGGCAAGGTGAGCCACCTTGAAAGCAGGTTGCGGATGCGCTTTCATTTCGGGAATAGTTTAGGCCTGTTTGATCGACTTTTCAGGGGCTTGGCCCCGGGCAGGACCGCCGGAGGCTCCTGCTGAACAGTTATGTCCGTTTTTATCCTTTCCCGCGGAAGATCATGGCCTTGATCGTTACCGGGGTGGTGGTGTTCCGTGTCCGGGGTGGTGGTGTTCCGTGTCCGGGGTGGTGGTGTTCCGTGTCCGGGGTGGTGGTGTTCCGTGTCCGGGGTGGTGGTGTTCCGTGTCCGGGTATCTTTTATAAAATATTACATAAAATCATAGTCAACTGTTACCGCACCGATATACTATGCCCTGTTGATTTCTGATCCGGGGGCTCCATCGGCCATGGTCTCCGGATTGCTTTTTTCCGGGCCGATGATGATCGAGGCAGTATGAAACTCAAATTGCGCGCGCGAATGATCCTCCTGATATGCGGGGTTGCGACCCTTGCTCTGGGAGTCACACTTTGGACCACCCTGTACCTTGCCAGAAACCTTGCCACAGAAGAGGCCATGGCGTTGGCGGAGGAGGCCGCCTCGTATTATGCCCGAGAGGTTCAAGGGGCCCTGGAAGCGGAACTTGAAACAGCCCAGACGGTGGCCCAGGTTTTTGAGGGCATCAAAGAGGGAGACCCTTCCCCCTCACGATCCTCGTTCAGTCGTATCATCAAGAAAGTTCTCGAAAACAGCCCGGGGCTCTGCTCCATCTGGACGGCATGGGAGACCGACGCCCTGGATGGTTACGATTCAATTTTCCAGAATACCGAAGGCCACGATGCCTCCGGTCGGTTCGTGCCGTGCTGGTATCGCGGTGAAGGGGGGGAGGTCTTGTCCAAGCCCCTGGCAAATTACGACAAGCCGTCGGGGGACTTTTATGGTGTTCCGATTCAAACGGGACATCCATTTATTACGGAACCTGCGACGTACGTCATGGGAGGGGGGCGCTTTACCCTGGTCACCCTTTCAACCCCTGTTTCTCTGCAGGGAAAGAACCTAGGGGCTGTTGGGGTGGATTTGGACCTTAAAGGCATCAAGGAGATGGTCGAGGGCTACTCTGTTTTTGGTGGCGGGACGATCTCCCTTGTGACCCATAAGGGGACGTATGTTGTCCACCCCGATGCCGCGTCTGTTGGAAAACCCGCGGTGGAATCGGACCCCTGGGTTGCGTCTTACCTTGACAGCATTGCTCGTGGGGAGGCGTTTCATCTTGAGAACATGTCCACCACCCTTGATGAAAAGGTCCTTCGCATGGGGGTACCGGTTACCATTGGCGAGACAGGAACCCCCTGGTCCGTCATCGTGAGCATTCCCAAGGCCGCTGTGCTTGCCAAGGTCAGGCGGATGATGTTTATCGGTCTTGGCATCGCCATCGCTGCAATCGCATCGTTCTGGGTGGTTATTTACTGGCTGACGGGGACGATCACGGGTCCGATTCTGACCGATGTGAAGGCCGCAGAGAAAATAGCGGAGGGTGATTTTACCGTTCGGATTACCAGCCACAGGACCGATGAGATAGGGACCCTTGCAATCGCTCTGAACCGGATGGGTGAAGGGCTGGGAGAGATGGTGGGGGAGATTCGCGAAGGGGTAACCATGCTCGGAACCTCCTCGAGCAACCTTCTGACTGTATCCGGAAACATGGCCGACACATCCCACTCTGTCTCAGAAAAATCAGGACAGGTGGCAAGGGCCGCCGAAGATGCCGAGGCCGGCATGACCTCCATTGCCGCGGCCATGGAGCAGGCCTCGGTCAACTCGGGCATGGTGGCGGCCGCAGCCGAAGAGATGAACGCCACCATCGGTGAAATTGCCGGAAACACAGAGCGGGCACGTGCCATTACCGACAATGCCGTCTCTCTGGCTGAAACCACCTCTGAACGCATCGATGCCTTGGGAGATGCGGCAAAGGAGATCGGCACGGTAACGGAGGCCATCACCGAGATCTCTCAGCAGACCAACCTTCTTGCCTTAAACGCCACCATTGAAGCGGCGCGGGCAGGGGAGGCGGGAAAAGGCTTTGCTGTCGTGGCCAACGAGATTAAGGCCCTGGCCATGCAGACGTCGGATGCGACCCTTGACATTCACCAGAGGATTACGGGCATTCAAAGCTCATCCGATGATGCAGTCATGGCTGTGGATGAAATTCGAGGCGTGATCCGAGAGGTGGCAGGGATTGTTTCCGTCATTGCGTCTGCCGTGGAAGAGCAGTCAGCCACAACCCAGGAGATTGCGGGGAACATCTCCCAGGCGGCCGAAGGATTGACGGAGATCAGCGGTGGTGTGAAAACCAGCACGGAACTTACCGAAGCGATCAACCGGGATATCCGGGAGGTGAACACCCACGCCGAAAACAACGAGAAAAACGGCAACACCGTGAAGTCCCAAGCTTCCGCCCTGGAAGAACTCTCCCGGCATCTGGACCGGCTGGTCTCCCGGTTTGAGATTTAATCGTGGTGAAAAAGTGCACCCATTCAGCTTAATCCCCCGGCTGCCCTGCCGGGGGTGACTCTTTTGCCTGGTCTGAAAGGGCGGGGCCATGGACAATGTCAAGGGCTTCGGCGATGCCGGAAAGTACGGGAGAGAGGTAGGCCTCGGTGGCTTCAAGAAGGTCGCCGATGGCATCACTCTGGCCTTTGACGGCTACCTCGAGCTCCTTTGCAGCCAACTGGACGCCGGTGGCCCCTAAGGTTCCTGCGGCCCCTTTGAGAGAATGGACCAGAAGGAGGGCTGTATGGGGGTCCTGCGTGGCCAGGGCATGTTGAAATCTGTTGGAGAATCCCGTGTAGCGTTCCATGAAATCACGCAGCAGGTAGAGGTAGAGTTTCTGGTTTCCGGCCACTCGTGTGAGCCCCGATTCCAGGTGGATATCGGTGAGTTTTTCGCGCACACCGGGGGGAAGGGCCGAGTTCGGGGGTCTTTCCCCCTTTGTGTTTTGGAAGGCCGCGGGGATGGGGGGCTTGTTGTGGGGAATCCACTCAAGCAGGCGTTCGAACACTTCGCCGGGGTCGATGGGCTTGCTGATGTGATCGTCCATGCCAGCGGCAAGGCTCTGTTTCCGGTCTTCGTCCATGGCGTTGGCTGTCATGGCGATGATGGAAACCCGGCGTTTGGGTGAGGCGGGGGGCTCCCCTTGAGATTCACGGGCCCGGATGGCCCGTGTGGCCTCAAGGCCGTCCATTTCCGGCATTTGGATATCCATGAGAATCAGCTGAAAATCATCGGACCGGCTTTTGTCCACAGCCTCTCTCCCGTTGCGGGCCAGAGTCACGGCAAGGCCTGCGTTGGTCAGCAGCTCCATGGCCACTTGCTGGTTGATGATGTTGTCCTCCACAAGCAGGACCTGGGCCCCCCTGATGGCACCGATGTTCTCAGGCATGGCGGTCTGGGGTTTTCGTCTGTTCCTGATGCGACCGAGGCTCTGATTTGAGTCCGTCCCGGTGGCCGTCACCAGGTCGAGGGCCAGGGTGAAGGTAAAGATACTTCCCCGGCCCGGGGTGCTTCGGACCCGGATGGTGCCTCCCATCAGCTCGACGAGTTGCCTGCAGATGGCCAATCCCAGGCCGGTGCCCCCATATTTTCGTGTGGTGGAGGTGTCGGCCTGGCTGAATTTTTGAAACAGCGTCTCCGTTTGTTCCTGGGGCATCCCCATGCCGGTGTCTTCCACGGTGCATTCGAGTATCAACTGCTTGCCCCGGGTCTCTGCTGGACGGAGGGATATACGAATGACACCCGATTCGGTGAATTTCGCGGCATTGCTGAGCAGGTTGTTGAACACCTGACCGATGCGGAGCGGGTCCCCTGCGAGGGTCTCCGGCAGGGTTGGGTCGATGTCGATCTGAAGGTCGAGTCCTTTGTCCCTGACGGTCGCCTCTGATAGGGTGGTCACATCCTCAAGCATTTCCGAAAGACTGAAGGGGATGGACTCCATGGTGAGGTGGCCTGCCTCGATTTTGGAAAAATCGAGGATGTCGTTGATGATGGCAAGCAGCGAGTTTGCGGCGATACTGATCTTGGTGAGATAGTCCTGCTGTTGGGGCGACAGCTCTGTGCTCAGTGCCAGGTGGGTCATGCCGATCACAGCGTTCATGGGGGTGCGGATTTCATGGCTCATGTTGGCCAGAAAATCGCTTTTGGCCCGGTTGGCCTCCTCGGCACGGAGGCGTGCCTGCTGGGTTTTCTCTTTTTCTTTTTCAAGCTCCCGGGTCCGGTCGGCCACCCGCTCTTCCAGCTTGAGGTTCATCTCTTTCAACGTCAACTCTGCCTTCACCAGCTTGGTGATGTCGTAGTTCGCCCCGACCATGCGCTCGGCAAGTCCGGCCCTGTCCCGGTGCATCGTGGCGTTGGCCTTGATGTATTTCATAGAGCCTTCAGGAAGGGCAATGCGAAAGGTGGTGTTGAAGTTTTTCTCCCCGGAGATGGCCATTCGCAGCTCTTCCTCGACCCGGCCCAGGTCTTCCGGGTGAATTGAGTTTTTCCACGCTTCGTACGATCCGCAGAAGGCATCGGGGCGGACGCCGTACAATACGTACATCGAGTCGTCCCAGATCAGCTGGTTCTCGGTGATGTTCCAGTCCCAGACACCGATTCCGGCCGATGACGTGGCCAGTGACAACCGTTCGTTTGTGCGGGCCAGCTCCCGTTCGATGACTTTCCGGTCTGTGATGTCCCTGATGACGCCCACTGCCCACCACGTGCCGTCCACCTTTATTCCTTTGATATTGAGCTCGGCTGGAAATTCACGGCCTTCGCTGCTGAGACCCGTCAGCTCCTGCAGGTTCCCCAGGATGGCCCCCCGCCCACTTTTCCAGAAGGCTTCGAGCCCCTTGTAGACCCGGGCGTGGTATCTTTCCGGGACGATGGTCTTGTGCAGCTCCTGGCCCATGATCTCATGGGCCTTATAGCCGAACATCTCGGTGGCCGCCTTATTCCAGAAACGGATCCGGTCCCAGTCGTCGATCATGATGATGGCATCGTTGACGGTGTTGGTGAGGGTCTTGAGCTTTTTTTCGCTGAGAGCAAGGGTCTCCCGAGCGGTCACCGCCGCACGCCGCCTGGCTTCAAGCCCGACAATGATGAGGATGCACAGGACGGTGATGACCCCTGTTACCATCATGACGATGCGGCGAATGGAGATGTAAGGGGCATAAGCCTCGGCGACGTCCATTTCAAAAGCAAGACCGAATCGGTGGGCCTCGTCCCATGCCCAGGCCCCCACCACAGGCACGCCACGGTAGTCCCGGTAGCCGGTTACATCGACCCCGCTGTGTCCGGACGTGGCGCTTGCCGCCATTTTTGTGAGGGGCAGGTCGTCCCGCCCTGTTTGGGGGCGGAACCCCCGGGTGAGATCGCCACCCGGGTCCCGCAGGGTGAGGGCAAGGGTGGCCCGGTCGTTTTTCCGGATGAGACCATATTGGCGCAGTGTGTCATCATGGCGGGTGCTGGTGAGCAACAGGCCCTTTTTGTCGAAGGCATAGGCCTCACCGGACTCCTTTGTTCGGGCCATATGGACCAGGGAGGAGAAGTGGTTCTCAGGCTCCAGGCGAAGGGCAAAGGCTGCGATGACGTCCCCTGATTCGTCTCGGACGGGGGCCGTCAGGAACATGGTGGGTTCCCCCTGCTTCAGTCTTCCCCGGGGGCCTGGAAGTGGCACGCTGGAAGCCAGCGGCAGCACGCAGCGGGGCATGCCTCTGAACGTATCGGCCAGGTAGGTGTCGTGCATGGCAAAGGGCAGAAACGCACCTATATGCAGGTCATCCGTGGCGGCAATGGTTACGTGGTCCGGGCCGAAGACGAAAAAACCGAGGGCCTTGCGCTCCTCTATCCAGGGGGTGACCCGTGTTCTCAGGGCGGCAAGAGAGGGGTTGTTTTTGTTGAGCTCTGCATTTTTATAATCGCTGAGGAGTTCCCTGATCAGAGCCATGGTGCCGGGGCGTGAAACCATGAGTTCCAGTTCGTGGGGCTTGCTGTCCATCCAGTTGGACAGGATGCCCTGGGTGGTTCGCAGGGTGGTGAGAACCTGGGCGTTGAGGGTGGCCCGGACTTGCCCTTTGATGCCGCGCAGGGCCAGTGTGGAAAGAACCATGATGACGGCAATAAAGGCGATGGGCAGCAGGATGTTTCTGGCAGGGTGCCCGGCAGAAAAGGAGATCGCATCCTGGTTTTCCGTCGAAAGGGTCATGCCGATCTCTCCTTGCGGATGTTCGGACAGGGCGTTGCCGGCCAGCGGAACCCGTTTTCAGGGTATGCTTTTGAAGAGAGCCCGACTCACCTGAGCCGGGAGGGCTGAACGGCCGGTTTGTTTGTTGATTTGATTGGGTGAATCCGGTTGCTCTGCAGGTCTGATGCAAGGTTCCGGGGGGTGGATTCAGTGGGAATAGTTGCTTATTTTAGAACGAGTTGATTTGCTCTGTAAATGAAGAATTTGCCCGCAATACAGACTCTTATTGGATAGGCGCCATCAGGCGGGCTGTTCGGGCGGCGAATCGAAACCAGAAGGGTTTGGCGTCCAGCTCGTTGGGGTTCATGATTCGGGAGTGTGAAAAATCGGCCTTTAGCATCTCCTCCACCTTGTCGGCAAACCCTTTGTCCACCACCAGGGCGGAGATTTCAAAGTTGAGCCGTAAGGATCGGTTATCGATGTTGGCGGTTCCCACCATTGCGGCATCCTGGTCAATAAGCATGACTTTCTGGTGGAGAAATCCGTTCTGGTATCGGTAAATTTTGATATCGGTGCCTTTGAGATCCCTTAAAAAGGTGAAGGCGGTGAGGTAGACGAGGAGATGGTCCGGGTCATCGGGTATAAGAATTTTTACCTCCACCCCCCTTAAGTCGGCGAGCTTCAGGGCGGCGATGAACCCCTCGTCCGGAACGAAGTAGGGGCTGGCGAGCCAGATCCGTTCCCTGGCACTGGTAATGGCCTCCAGGAACATCAGGGACGCTGTCTCCCGCGGGTCGGCCGGAGAGGAAGGGATGATGTGCACCACCTTGTTGCCTTCCCGTGTGAGGGCGGCCAGCCAGTCGAGCTCCACAAAATTTCGGGTCGCCCAGTACCAGTCTTCGAGAAAGGAGAGCTGGACGGCAAGGACGGACGGACCGGTGATTCGGATGTGCGTGTCGCGCCATGGCCCGAACTTTTCGCTTTTTCCCAGGTAGGCATCCCCCACGTTGTGGCCGCCGATCCAGGCAGCCGTGCCGTCGGTGACGACTATTTTGCGATGGTTCCTGAAATTCAGTTGGAAGCGGTTACCGCGTCCCTGGGTCGTCCCGAAGGCGGAGACATGCACCCCGGCGTCGCGAAGGGGGGTGAGGTAGCTCCGGGAGAGGGCGTGGGAGCCGATCTCGTCATAAAGGAAAAAGACCCGCACACCGGCCTTGGCCTTTTCGATCAGTTTCGCCTGAAGCCGCCGACCGAGATTGTCATCTTTGACAATGAAAAACTGGACAAGGATGTACTCTTCGGCCGCATCCATTCCGGCGAAGATACTCTCGAAGGTTTCATTTCCGTCGATAAGAAGGTCCACGGAGTTGCCGGTGGTCATGGGAAGTTCGGTCATGCGGGTGAGGACTCGGTGGGTTCCCCGGGGATCGCTCGGAGAGACGAGAAAGCTCTCACCGGCGGCCACTACGTCAGGTTCCAGGTCGATGAGCTCTTCATCCACCTTGTGACGGGCTGTGGTATACCCCTGAAACTCACTGCGCCCGAAGACCCAGTAGAGCGGTACGGCAACATAGGGAAAGGTGTTGAGGGAGACAGCCCAGGCCACAGCCCCTTGAGCTGTACGGGTTTCCATGATGGCGTGGACAGAAGTCCAGGCACCGATCATGTGGGCGGTGGCTGAGATGGTGAGAAAGGCGGAGAGCCGGATGAGCCATTTGCGCAATCGGGATTGTTGCTTTGCCGGGGGCGTGGTGTCCGGTGTCTGTTCACTTTTCCCTGGAGGTGTGGGGTGATCATCCATGTGTCAGCTCCCTTTCTACGTTCCGTACGGAGAGAAAAATCGAGTCCATTTTCAAGTTGGGGCCGCCTTCCTGAAAGAGACCATTCCAAGCATACAAGTAGCACACCTGACGCCTTTGTCTCCACATCCTTTGGTGTGTCTGTCCTTAAATTGTTTGCATCATGGGGCTATAACGACGTCTCATCGGAGTTGGTTGGATGACAAGTAAACCTCAGGCGGTGAAGGCGTGCACACATGGATCCCCGGGTACATGATAGTCCAAATGTGCCGAGTCCGAGGAACGAGGGGGAAGGAGCGTTCGAAACCCAGCGTTCAAAGTCGCCCCGGGCGGCCCTGCCGGAGGCGACTTTGAACTGAATAGTTACGATAAACATACGTTTTGTATGAGTTCAAGCAGACACTACAATCAAATGCGGATGGGCTTTGCCCTGAGGAACGAAGGGAAAAATCCATCCGCAACCTGCTTTCAAGGTGTTTTAGCCTAAGTGGCTTTGCCACCCTTGCCGCCGGAGGCATGCTTTTATCACTCAGTGTGACAATAGAATGCTATTTTTTCAACGCGGCCAGGCGGTTTGCAATGGAGTCGGTGGCCTGGGGTTGGCCGCCGGCCTCTTTCATGGCATCGGCGATGAGGGCGCTCTCTTTTTCGGTGTCGCTGGGCCCGAGGAGTTTTGCTTTCATCTGGGCGGCTTCGGCTTTGGCATTGGAGGCGTCGGCATTTTTACGCATGGCGGAAAGGGCGCTTCCCAGCTGGTCGGACTCTTCACGCAATCCAGCCAGTTTGGCGGCACGCTCTGCCGACTCTGAGGCCCTTTCTTCCCGGACCTTCGCCCGCTTCATATCCTGGACCGCCTTTTCAAGGTTCTTCTTGGCTGTCTTCAGCTTTTCGGCGGAGAGGGTGGCCACCTCTTCGAGCTCTTCCATGAACGCCTTGGCCTCCACAGCCTCCTGCTCTTCGATCTCGATCTCGGGCTGCATCTCTTCCAAAATCTGGACCAGTTCGGTGAGGGCCTTTTCGGTCTCGGCACTGTCCGGAGCTTCGGCCAGGCGCACCTGAAGGATCTCTGCGGCCTTTAACCGCTGGTTGTAAAGGGCTGTGATGGCATCGGCCTCGGCCTGCTCTTTTTTGTAGACCTGGCGCGCTTCCGCCACCTCCTGAACCAGCTTGTTCAGCCTCTTCTCCATCTGCTCAAGCTCTGCCTTGGAGGCGGTCTCAGGGTCCCAGGATGCAAGGATCTGAACAATGCTCTGGCCCACTTTTTCACTCTTTTTTTTGCCGAAAGATGAAACAAAACTGAAAAAACCCATGGGGTGACTCCTTATGTGTCATGTTGATTGTTTTAATAAATGAATAAAAAAGCATGCCTCCGGCGGCAAGGTGAGCCACCTTGAAAGCGGGTTGCGAATGCTCTCGACCTTCGTTCCTCAGGTCGATCACATTTGCTGACGGGCTTTGCCTGTGAACAACGACTGATATGCCACCGGAGAACCCTCAGCCCATGCACTTTATAAGCATGGCGCATACCGTCACACGTTGCGCGAATGCGGACGCGAAGTACTGAACGTTATGACACCCGTAGCGCATTCGCCATATGGGGTGCAGGGGATCATCCCCTGCCCGCCGGAGGCGTTGTTGTTAGTACTTCACGGTGATGGACTCCGGGATGATGTCGATGCCGGTGGAGAGCTGAATCAGGGCCGATCCGTCGGTGTGCTCTTCCCGGGAGACGAGGATGTACTCGGCCATCTCGCTCTCCTCGTCGATCCAGCGTCCGTAGAGCATGGAGGCGTGGGAGACGGTGGCGGTCTTTTCACCGAAGCGATCCAGGTAAAGGGTCTCCGTGAATTCAGCGGGGGCGATGCGGCCCTCGTCGTCCCCCCAGGCGCGGTCGTAGTGGCGGCCCTCTTTGTCTTCAAAGGCGGGAAGGCCGATGTAGCCGTCCTCCTCA
The DNA here is from genome assembly GCA_942491485.1 of Desulfolunaceae bacterium. Taxonomy (GTDB): domain Bacteria; phylum Desulfobacterota; class Desulfobacteria; order Desulfobacterales; family Desulfolunaceae; genus Desulfoluna. The sequence goes on from CALOAX010000005.1 coordinate 83,649, forward strand.
CCCACCCAGAAGGCCCACTCATCAGCGGTCTCGGGGTACACCTCATCCAGGGAGGAAAAGAGACGGCACTCTTCAATCCCTTCCCCCACCACCACTTGGAGAACCGACTTTTCATCGGGGTTGACGCATGACTCGAGATAGAACCGGTGCACCAGAGACTCACCTAAGTCCATGCGCCCGTAAGCAAACACAAGGGATTCTGCCGCAGGCCGAGCCTGGGTGATGGCCTCCCCGTGAATCAAAAAGGGGGCCTGGTCCAGAACAAGGCAGCTGCCCAGGTGGATCTGAAGAGGCAGCGAGGTGTCGATGGCCTCTTTCCTGCCACCGGTGAGGGTCTCCTTTGCGTCGCCGATCTTCTTTCCGGCCACGGCCCTGAATATATCAAATAATCCCAAAACAACTCCTTTGTCGGTGACCAGGGGATGATCCCCTGGACCCCAGGTTTGCGACTATTCCGACCCCTCGTACCTCGGGTTCGTCATATTCGCTGACGGGCTGCGCCCGTGGGTAATGATGTCGGTTTCGTAACCTGTTTTATCATGTCATCACACAGCACCCTTTGGGTCACCAGAAGATGAACCATGAAGAATGACAGCTTTTTGCGACGGAGTCGCTTTCATGCTCTTTGTGTTGAGGCTTATTTCATTAAACCAGCCTGTTGTATAGGGGACGGTCGAGTTACGAGTTCCCATATTTCCTTTTTTTGAAGCTGTGGCAAGGGCCACACCACGAATTGTTGGCGCTTGTATCGACGTGTGCCTGACGTCTCCCTTCGTGCGAATGCGGACGCGAGGTGCACCGCAGAATGAAGTCCGTCTTGCATTCGCCATAAGGTTTCCAGGTGCCTCCACCTGGCCGCCGGAGGCACGCTTTTGGGTTTTACCGGGTGAGCCCGTTGGTTCGGTTCCGGATGGTTGGCCTGCTCTCCATGATGGCATAGGAGAGGGCATCCAGGGCTTCGGGACCGTATTGCCTTGCCCAGTCGGTGCGAACCACGAGGACGGCGGAAACAGCGATGCTTTCGACGTCACTTCCCAGGAGAAATCCTTTTTGAAGGCCGGGGTAGGTTCTGGCCGGGATGGTGACGAATTGATAGATGCGGTTGCCCCGGGTATCTTTGGCGTCGTTGAAGTCCCAGTCGTTGACCTGGACGAGGCGGATGTTTTTGTTGGTGCGGGCTTCGCTTTCCGCCCGTTGCAGGAGGGGCGAGTTGAGCCCGGAGACGAACATCATGACGGCATTGGGGTCTTCGCTGACCCTCAGCAGGGCGTTCTCATAGCTTGAGTGGCGGGTTTTGATTTTGCGGTAGCTTTTGTCCTGAAGGCAGAGTCCCTCCCAGGTCATGGCGGTTCCGGACCCTTTGGGGCCGATAAAGAGGATGTGCTCGCCGGGCTTGATGTCCTGGACGGTCTGGATGTCCGATTTCCGGTTGGCGATCATCTGGACCACTTCGGGGTAGAGGGCCACCTGTTCTGAGGCAGGAAGGGTCATTTTGGGGGCGGTACGGCGGAAGACCTCAAAGGCGTCGGACTGCACGATGGCGGCATCCACTTCGTTGTTTGCCAGGAGTCGCAGGTTTTCCATGGAGCCTGCGGTGGTGCGAAGGCGAACGTCCACGGATGGCGTCGCCTGTTTCATCAGGTTTCCAAAGTAGGTGTAGTTACCGCCGGAAGAGGCCGTGGCCAGGGTGAACTCGGGCTTGTAGGCCTTTTTATCGGCCATGGCCTTGGCGGATAGAGCCACCTCGGGGGGCATGCCTTCGGGGAGGTAGTCGGCGCGAACAGGGGTTCCCTCAAGGGTGGCAACCTGCGCGTCGAGTTCGGTGAGTTTGCCTTTGAGCTCGGCATCGTCCTGTGCCAGCCTGTCGGCCTCCTGTCGCCACTCCCGATAGCCCGGGTCGTCGGCGTGGTGGTAGGCCATGGCGTAGCTGTTTCGGCTCCCCACGTTATCCAAGACCATCCACCAGACCATGGCGTCCCACATGCCGAAACGGGGCCGGGTTCGGTAGGCGTAGCCGGGGGCTGACCATCCGCGCCCCTGGTAGTAGCTGTCACGGCGCTGGTAGTGGGTGCGGTAGTCGAAATCGCTGTATTTTTTGGACTTGGTATAGATGGGGTTGGAGTTGTAGGTTTTTCGTGCTGTTGAGGTGTTCGCCTGTTTGAACTTGCCGGTCTCCTTCTGGTAAGCGGCATAGGAGGAGGCGGCCTTTTTTTTCTTCAGGGCGGTGGCGGTTTTTTTGTCAAAGGCGGAGGCACCGGAAAAGCTTTTTCCGGTTTTCGATCCGGGTTTGCCATAGCCGTTGGAGGAAGAACTGGTCTGTTTGGTGTTGGCGGTGGATTTTTTTGTGGTGCCCGGTTTGGAGTAGCCGGAAGAGCTTTTCTTCTTACCGTAGATTCCGCCTCCGTCCCTTTGGCCCCACACCTTTTTGCTGGGGCTTGCCGGTTTGCTCCAGCTTTTGGAACTTTTTTTAAAGGAGGATCGGCGGTACTTTCCTGCGTCGGCATCGCTTGCGGAAAACGAAATCACAAGGACCAGAAGGAGGAAAAGGGTAAATCGGGAGAGAAATCGGGGGGTCAGTCTAAACGTCATGGGAGCCCTTTGCTGTCCTTCGTTGTAAGTCATGTTGCAGAGCCTTGGTGCGAACCACTGAAGTTGCAAACGTATGTATGGTTTGTGGGATTGTCAACGCAGATAGGAGCACAGAGAAAAAACCAGAAAACTTGCCTCCGGCGGCGAGGTGAGCCACCTCGAAAGCAGGATCGCGAATGCTCCCAGCCCTCGTGCCTCGGGCTGATCACATTCGCTGACGGGCTACGCCCGTAAACAGGGCTGAGGTGACACAATTTTCTTCGTGTAGCTTGGGGGCGATTCGTGTTCTTCGTTGTTTTTTCTGGAAAATGGCTCGTTAAAGGTAATGACTCAGCCTACAAAAAATGCCCCAGCGGTGAGGGTGGCGAATCCACGTTAGCCAAAAACACCTCGGAAGCTGGTTGCGGATGTCATATCCGCCTTTGATTCGGGATTCATTGGGAGGTTTTTGAAAAAGTTGTTTGTCAGACTTTTCATAGGCTTGGCCCCCGGCAAGGCGGCCGGATGCTCTTTTTTATTATTCAGGATGTGGTGGATGAGGGGTGGGGGACTGCCGACCTTGGCCACGGGCGCAGCCCGTCAGCGAATGTGAAGGCCCCGAGGAACGAGGGGCCAAGAGCATTCGCAAACCTGGGGTCCAGGGGGTTACCCCCTGGCTAGCGCCAGTTGATGGCGTCGAGGACGCGGGTGATGGGGGCTCTGCCGCCGAGGAGGTCGTAGAATTCCGGCCAGACCCATTCCTGGATCTGCTGGTTGGTCAGGACGGGGCGTGTAAGGGCGCTCTCTCTGCTCATCGGTTTCAGGGCCTGCATGAGCATGACATACTGCTGGGCTTCCCTGCCGGCGTGGATGAGAACGGCCTGGAGGTCCGGGCTGAGTCGTCTCCACGAGGGGCCACCGATTACAAAGGGGTGCATGCTGTAGTAGCGATAGAGGGCTATGTCGTTGCTGCCGGCTGAAGAGGCATGTGCCTCGAATGTGGGGTTGGGGCCTGCTTCCCACTCGGCAAAGGCAGCGGCGACGACAAATTCTCGGATTTCTCTCGGTAAGCGGGGAAGGGGGCGTGGGGCGTAGACCGTTCGCGTTCCGGAGTAGGACCATCCGAGGATCCGGAAATCTCCCTTTTTCATGCAGAGGTCGTTCCAGTAGCGCCCGATACTGCCGGTGGTGGCTTTCACCGCCTCTTCGTGGGTTTCCACCAGGCCTGGAAGGGCGAGGGTGCCGAGCTCTTCCACTGCAGAGACGGCGTTGCCCGCAGAGACGGTGACAGCGGCCAGGTTGCCCTCCTGAAGGTGGTCGAGCAGCTCGAGGTCGTTTCCAAAGGCACCGTCGGCAAACAGGGAGACGCGAATCTCATTGTTTGAAAGGCTCTCTGCGATGGCCTTGAACCGGCGGGCGAAGAGTCCTTGATCCGATTCCAGGGGGGCACTCATGCCGATGCGGAGGATCTGTTTCGCCACGGCGTCTGTCGCGGGGAAGACGAAGGTGAAAAGGGCGATGAGTGCAAGGAAAATGTGTTTATACATGGCGACACCCCATCTGTGGAGGGTTGAGACAGTCATTATGAGAGAGCCACAAATTCATAATGATGAATAAATGACGCTTTGTTTAATAAAGATTATTTTTACTGAGTGTAAAAAATATTGAACAATGGAACCTGTCTACCAAAAAACGGTAAGACTTGAAAAGGGAGACTTTGAGTTGAGATGCCCCTTGTAAGGCGCTAACAATGTTCTGAAAAAATGGCTCATCCGGTATTCGATTGTAACTCAGGATGGTTAACCGGATCGTCGGGAAGTTGATTTTATGAAATATTTTCGAATATAAATCGTGTTCAGGATTCGAACGGAACCCTCATGGGGAACGAAGGCCCTTAGGGTCCCCCATGGGCGCAGAAGTACTTGTCACGGCTTAGCCAGTAGCAACGTCGGATTCCTCAGCTCGGGCACATGCGCTTCTCATGACATGGCAGTGCCTTGGCAGAGGCTGTGGTCAACGGGTTTTGTTTGGGTCTTTAATGGTTACTGTAACATAAATAAGAGGTTTGTAAGCGAGAAAAGATGTCTAAGGTCTCGAAGAAAAACAAAAAAAAAGGATTATTCGAAGCAGGGTAGAGAAGCCTTTGGTCACAACCCGCTTTCAAGGTGGCACCCCTTGCCGCCGGTGGCAGCCAGGTTAAAGATGCCTCCGGCGGCCCTGCCGGGAGCCAACCTTTTGCCTGATCAGAAAGAGTGGGGTTACCAAACAGGTCTTAAAAAAAATGGGTCAATCTAAAACTTAAGGCAAATGTGATTAGGCCTGAGGAACGAAAGACAAAGCGCATTTGCAACCCGTTTTCAAGGTGGCACCCCTTGCCTCCGGATGCAGCCAGGTTAACGATGCCTCCGGCGGCTCTGCCGGGAGCCAACCTTTTGCCTGATCAGAAAGAGTGGGGTTACCAAACAGGTCTTAAAAAAATGGGTCAATCTAAAACTTAAGGCAAATGTGATTTGGCCTGAGGAACGAAGGACAAAGCGCATTTGCAACCTGCTTTCAAGGTGGCACACCTTGCCGCCGGAGGCATACTTTGACCATAGACGGCATGTTTATCAGCTCTACTGTGGTGTCGCTTCGCTTTGAGGCCCAAAGGGCTTCAACACGAGGATCAGTTTCGGCAGAAGCGTCAGGGACGAGAGCAGGGCGATGGCCATGGCAAGTCCTGTGAGGAGCCCGAAAAGGATGCTCGGGATGAAGTTGGAGAGGACCAGAATGGAGAAGCCCGAGATAATGGTGATGGAGGTAAAATACATGGCATGACCGATGGAGCCGTGGCAGCGGTGCATGGTGGCCATGTAGTCGCCATCCTTTGCAAGCTCGTCTGCAAAGCGGTGGATGTAGTGAATGGTATCATCCACGGCAATACCCACGCTGATGGCGGCGATGGTGATGGTCATCATGTCCAGGGGAATACCCAGCCATCCCATGAGCCCCAGCACCACGCCGATGGAGAGGATGTTGGGGAAGATGGCGATGAGGGCCGTGACAGGGGACCGGAAGAGGATCAGGAACATGGCTGCCAGCATGACCAGCACAATGCCCAGGGTGAGAATCTGGGAAGAGAAGAGGCTCTGGAGCATGTTGTTGTAGAGCACCAGCATTCCATTGAGTCGGACGTGTTCGGGTTTCAGGCCCACCTGCTCGATGAGCCCTTTTTCCACCTCCTTCAGAAAGTCGTCACGCCTCAGGTCCGGTGCGGAGTCTTTGATGCGGATGGAGAGGTGTGCTTCGTTGTGCTCCACAGAGACGTAGGGCTTGAGGAGGAGCTCACGGTACTGCTCGGGAATTTCTCCGTAGAGAAGGGCCAGGGCGAAGTTGTCCAGGGGCTTTCCGTCATTGAGTTTTTCCGCAATGCGGGTGAGGGACGCCAGGGAGAGCACCTTGCCCGTTTCAGGCAGAGACTCCAGGTAGGCATGGGTTTTCTCCACCAGGGCGACCTTGTCCGAGGTGAACCAGTACTTGTCGCTGGTTTCCACCTCGTCGAACTCATCGAATTCGGCAAAATCTCCGTTCTCCTCGTCCAGGGCGACGTCCCCGTCGGGCTCATCGGCAAAGGCATCGAGGTCGGCGTCCACATCCGAACCGGTGGCTGCCTTGGCCTGGTCAAAGGTGATGACCACATCAAGGGGGGTGGTGCCGCCGAGCTGGTCGTCAATGAGTTTCATGCCCTGGTAGATTTCGGTGGTTTTTTTAAAGTAGTCGATGAAGCTGTTCTCCACCTGGAGTCGCATCATGCCGGTGATGCAGAAGAGAAGCGCCAGGGCCGAGGTAATGAGAATGCCCTTGCCGTGTTTTTCGGTGAAGGCACCGAGGATTTCGGGCAGGGGAAATCTTAAGGAGAGGCGCTTCGGGGTCGGGCCCTTGGGCATCAGCACCAGCAGAGCAGGCAGCAGGAGAAAGGTCAGGGTGAGAGAGACCGCGATGCCTGCGCTCATCATCCACCCGAAGGTGATGACGGGAAGAATCTCGCTGTAAAGGAGGGACCCGAAACCGGCAATGGTGGTCAGGGACGCAAAGAGGCAGGGTTTGGCCATGAGGGCGGTGGCCCTGGCCGTGAGGTCCAGCTGGCTCCACTCCGGGTTCGCCTTGTGGAGTTCCCGGTGCCGCACAATAAGGTGGATGGCGATGGCCATGGTGATGATGAGCTGCAGGGAGATGAAATTTGACGAGATCACCGTCACCTCCCACCCCATGAAGCCCAGGATGCCTGACATGTGGATGACCGAGATAAAGCAGCAGAGCATGGGCAGGAGTACCCAGCGGACCTGGCCGAAGATGAGCCCCAGGGTGACGACGAGGAAAAGGGCCATGCCCCCGCCGAAGAGACGGATGTCGTTTTTGATGAAGGTGATGAGATCATCCGCGATCATGGAGACCCCGCCGAGGAAGAGGTCGGCCTTGTCCCTGTGTGTGTCCATGATGGCACGGATGGCGGCGATGTCATCGTGCCGCTCGCTTCGGGCATCTTCCCGGTATTGCCAGAAAACAGATTCGGCGTGTTTCAGGGCCGCCCGCTCGTCGGTGGTGAGGCCGCGTTCCCGTGAGAGATTTTTAAGGGCATCGCGTTCTCCCAGAAGCTCCATGTACCGGTGGTCGTATGTGAGGTTGATGACCACGGCGGTGAGGGTGCCGTCGGGGCTGACGAGAAGGTCTTTGTAGACGGGACTCTCCAGGATCTCCTTTCTGGCCAGGGCCTGGTCGGTCTCCGGAGAGGTGAGGGTGCGAATGCTGGCGGCCAGCTCTTTTACCGGCAGGGGAGGGCTCTCCAGCAGGGGCACGTCCAGAACGGTAAGAACCGACTCCACCAGCCCCACCTCCAAAAGCTCCTCTTTCAAGGTGGCGATGTCGTCGTAGACCGGTTTGGAAAAGAGGTCCCCTTTGGGCTTGTAGGCGATGAGCAGGTAGTCCTGCTGCCCGAATCGCTCGCTGAGTTGGCGGAAGTAGTTCAAATCTTCGTCGTCGTCCAGCACCAGGGTCTCAGCCGAGGCGTCCAAACGAAAATCTTTGATCTGGTAGGCAAAAAAGAGGGTGAGGCTCAGAAGCAGCAGCAGGGTGATGAGTGGGTATTTTAAAATGCTGCGTCGGTACACGCGTTCGATGAAGGGGGTGAATCGCTCCATGGAGAAAAAGCCTTTCAGTTTTGCGAATGCTCCGGGACTCGTTCCTCGCCCTTTCACATTCGCTTACGGGCTTTGCCCGTGGTCAACAGTTGGGGAATTCAAGCTCCTTCATGGAGCCCAAAGAGCTCTTCATGCTTTTATGAAGAAAAAACGAATGAAGGCAGCAATCTCAGATTTGCTATTACCAGAATAATTCCGGCCGGTCTCTTTCTATTAACATGCTTCGGCAATGCTGTGGCAAGCCTACGGGGCTTAAGGGGAAGAGTGTCACACCCTTGAAAACAAAAAACGGTGCAACTATTCAGCTTTGCCTCCGGTGGGTCGCTTTTTGAAATGAGCCCCGAAAACGTTCCGGTTGCTTGTTTAGACGAGTACAGTCGAAAAACTAACGCCTTTGCATAAATCGAAATCGGCCTTAAAAATCTGTTTGTCAAACTTTTCAAAAGTTTGGCCCCCGGCAGGGCCGCCGGAGGCCTTTTGGTGTGTTTAAACCTTGATCTGGTTGAGTTTGGTGATCAGCTCGTCAAAGCCCCCTTCGGTGAGGACCTGGTTGAACTGGGTCCTGTAGGTGGCGATGATGCTGACGCCCTGAAGCTCGATGTCGTAGATTCTCCACCCCTTCTTGGATTTGTAGAATTTGTAGTTCATGGCGTAGCGGTTTTCCTTGGAGATGAGCTCCGTGGGGATGACCGCCTTGTTGGGGGCAGACTGCTGGGTGGGCAGGATTTTGATCTCTTCATCGGTATAAAGGGAGAGCTTGTCCGAGTAAGAGCCCTTCATCACGTCGGTGAAGGTGACGATGAAGGTGCGTCTCTGCTCTTTGGTGAGGCCGGACCAGTTCTTTTTGCCCAGGGTCAGCTTGCCCATAAGGGAAAAATCGAAAATAGGAGAGACGTTCTCTACGATGAGGGCCTTTTTTTTCTCGATCTGAATGTCGCTTCGCTTCAGGGTGGAGAAGACAAAATCGAGTTTCCCTTTGAGAATCGTCTCCACTGAGTTCGTTTCTAGGGCTCCGACGGTTTGTACCAGAAGCAGGAAAAGGGCAAGGGTGGTTATCACTGTGCGTTTGATCATGGGGTCCTCCGTGACGTGGCGCGGCCTTTTTTTGTGTCGCCCTGTGATTCGGGCACCGCGGCGTCGATATCCATCGGGAGATGGTGACGGTGTCTGATGTTGAGAGTATTCAATAGATTAGTTGACGAGCCCCGCCGTGTCAAGGAAACCGGAAGGTCTCCGCCGGGGCGGGGCTGGTGCGTCAACGGACATGTCTCCGCAGGTTCTTTCATGGCTCTGCCGAATAACGCATCGGCACGGCCGGACATTCTGAAAAGAAGCTTCGGATAAAAAACGTAACTATTCAGCTTGCGCCTCCGGCGGCCCTGTCGGGGGCTAAACTTTTAAAAAGTTTAACAAACAGGTCTTAAAAATAATCCTTGAACGAATTCCGCTTTAAAGGCGGATGTGATGTGCTCGGAAGAACGGGGAGCACATCGCATCCGCAACCTGCTTTCAAGGGATTTTGCCTAATGTGGCTTCGCCACCCTTGCCGCCGAAGGCAGCCAGGTTAAAGATGCCTCCGGCGGCCCTGCCGGGGGCCAACCTTTTAAAAAGGTTGCCAAACAGGTCTTTTAAAAAAAATCTTGGGTCAATCTAAAACCTAAGGCAAATGTGATTTGGCCTGAGGAACGAAGGACAAAGCGCATTTGCAACCTGCTTTCAAGGTGGCACACCTTGCCGCCGGAGGCATTTTGTTTGGCCACTTTAACCATAGAACGCAGCTTTTTGAGAGTTGAATAGTTACAAAAAAAACGAACTTATCTGTGACAGCGGGAACCTACCACAGGTTTGTCGCCGTGTCTGTGCCCCGTGTCACCTCACATGAAGATTGACAACGGACGAGGGGACCTTACTATGTACACTATAGAAAGGGAACTAAGTTTATCAGGAGGGATCTATGAAAACACGTATAACGGAACTCTTGGGCATCGAACATCCCGTCATTGAAGGTGGGATGCAGTGGGTGGGAAAGGCCGGGCTGGCCGCCGCCGTATCGGAAGCCGGTGGCCTGGGGATGATCACCGCCCTGACCCAGCCGACACCGGGGGCCCTGGCTGAGGAGATTGCCACTGTCCGACGCATCACGGACAAGCCCTTTGGTGTGAACCTGACCCTGTTGCCCACCCTGAAGCCCATCTCCTATGACGATTATGTTCAGGTGATGGTGGATCAAGGCATCACCATCGTGGAGACAGCAGGGCGAAGTCCTGAAGCTTTTATGCCTGCCTTTTTGGATGCCGGGATCAAGGTGATCCACAAGTGCACCTCGGTACGACATGCTCTGAAAGCGGAGAAACTGGGGTGTGCGGCGGTGAGTGTGGACGGATTTGAGTGCGCGGGGCATCCCGGGGAAGACGATATCCCGGCCCTGGTGCTCCTGCCCCTGGCTGCCGACGCCCTTTCGATTCCCATCATCGCCTCCGGCGGGTATGGGGACGGGCGTGGTCTTGCCGCTGCCTTAGCCCTGGGCGCCGACGCCATCAATATGGGCACCCGGTTCCTGGCCACACAAGAGGCGGCCATTCATGACAACGTGAAGCAGGCCCTGGTGGATGCCGATGAACGGCAGACAGCGCTGATTCTCCGAACCCTTAACAACACCGCCCGTATCTATAAGAATAAGGTGGCCGACGAGGTGGTGGCCCTGGAACAAAAAGGGGGCGTCACCATCGAAGAACTTGCCCCGTTGGTGAGCGGAAAGCGCGGGGCCAGCGTGTATGAAACCGGGGACATCGACGGCGGGGTCTGGACAGCCGGCATGGTGGCGGGGCTTATCCATGACATTCCCACGGTAAAAGAGTTGGTGCACCGGATTGTGGCCGATGCCGAATCCCTGATCAGGGAGCGGCTTTCAGGGCTTCTGAAATAGTTTGGGATGGATTAGCCGTTTCTTCTGTGGTACTTTGTTTACTCTTGTCGGGTGGGTGGGTGCAATGCCTGCCGCCTGGACCGGATTAAACCGAGAACCGTGTGGCACACCCCTTTGGGCAGAGGAGGCGTCATGGAGTCGTGGCAGCAGGTGGAGTCCCATTCCGACAGCAACGGATACATTCCGGAAACCGTTTATTCCGGGGTTTCAGAGGATTACCCTGTCTGTCCTCCGCAGAAAGCGGAGGCCGCCCGTATGGAGAGTGATGCCTGGGATGGCTACCTCTCTGCCATGCGCCGTCGAAAAAACGGCCGGGGCATGTACGAGGAGATGTTCCGTTACGAGTGGTATGAAGGGCGCAAGCGCCTTGGTTTCTGGGGTTCCATAGAAACGGGGATTCGAAACGTGGCGCCGGGGGATGCCCCTCGCATTGCGATCTTATCTGCCGGCTCCGGACGTGATATCCTTAAGGTCGGACTTGCAGCCGGTGTCTGGGAATCCATGGCTCCCAAACGGATCCGGGGGACCTGGAGGGAGATCAATCCCAAATGGTTTCGCCTGGTGAAACCCGATGCCCGTTTTTTTGTCACGGAGTTCAGCCTTGAGAATTTTGACCGCCTCAAGAAGACCGTTGAGGGGCTTCTTGAAGGGGGGCTGCTCAAACCCGGCATGGTGAGCCTGCGGCGATGGTCGTTCAGGCAGCGGGTTCCGCTGGCCACGGGAAGTCAGGATCTGGTGATCTTCTCCCTGACTGGGAATTACGCCTCCGAAGCAGAGCAACCGGGTATACTCAACGAAATCGCCCGGTGCGTTAAACCCGGAGGCCACCTGCTTGCCTCCACCATGCGGGCGGATTTTGATTTTCTTCGGGCCACCTCGTTGTCGTACCGGGTGAAGTTTTTCCTGCGTACCCCCCTGGGATGGCCCATTGTTCCCGATTTCGTCCCCTGGCAGGTCTGGTGGGGGACCACCTGTCACCGGATGACGGAAAAGGGGTACTGGAAAAACGAGGACGCCCGAACCTGGGCACGTTATATGGAGCCTTCCATGATGGAACCGGTGGCAATTTTTCCCGCCCCCTGCGATCTGGTTCCGGTGGAGGTCCTGCTGGCACGCAAGGCCGCCGAGGCCCCGGTATAACCCGGAGAGCCTCACCCCCCCCTGAAGCCCTGTGCGCTCTTGCCGTCCAGCTTGTTATTGATCGCATGACCACTGCACACAAGGTACTTTTAGGGGTGTTATGACGCACGACGCATTGCAGGCCATCTCTCTCTCCATTGCCCTTGGGGTGTTCTCCTACATCATTTCCAGGGCATACAAGATTCCCGCCATTGTTTTTTACCTGGTGTGCGGTCTTGTGTTCGGGCCAGCCGGCCTTAACCTGATTCGCACGGAAGAGGCCATCGGGGGGGGCATAGCCCCCATGGTGGAGATCGCCGTGGCCATTATTCTGTTCGAAGGGGGGCTCTCCCTTTCCGTTCAGGGTTTTCGCATGGAAAAAAAGGCCATCCGAAGGCTTCTATTTATTACCATTCCCGTCACAGGCGGTGCGGCCGCCCTCCTCAGTCACTACCTCACCGGCATTCCCTGGCTTTTTGCCATTTTTTTCGGCGCGCTTATTGTGGTCACCGGCCCCACAGTCATCGGATCCATTTTAAAGAGCGTGGCCCTGACGCCCAGGCTGGAAACCCTTCTTAACTGGGAGTCCCTCTGGGGTGACGTCATCGGTGTTATGGTCAGTGCCCTGGCACTTGAGGTGATCCTGATCTCCAAGGGCGGCGTGATCACCGCCGGGGTGTTTGCTCACCTGATTTTGGGCTCCTTGGCGGGCTGCGTTGTGGGCCTTGCCGGAGGCGTGCTGCTGAAATACGTGGTGGCCTGGCTGGAAAAATTGAAAGACCCGGCGCTCTCAGGCATCGCCTCCTTTGGGGGGGCCATCGCCCTGTTTTATATCTCCGGTGAAATTGTGGAGTCGTCGGGGCCTTTGGCTGTGGTTGTTGCCGGCATGTACCTCTCCCTGAAGTGCGGTGATGCCGTGGTGGGGATCCGCCATTTTAAAGAGCAGATCGCCAGTCTGTTTATCAGCACTCTCTTTGTCCTTCTTTCTGCCTTCGTGAACCCCATGGAGCTTCTCCACCTCTGGCCCACCATGCTGGCGGTGGCTTTTATTCTGGGTGCAGTTGTCCGCCCCCTGGCGGTTCACATGGCCCTGGTGGGCTCCGAGGTGACCCATTCGGAGCGATGGTACATCGGGGTGATCGGGCCCCGGGGTATCGTGGCTGTGGCGACGGCCTCCTATGCGGCTTTTCTGCTGCCCGGCTCTCCCTATGAAATGAAGGTGATTCTCAACCAGACCATGGCCATTATCTTTTTCTCCGGGGTCATGGCAACATTGCTTTGCAGGCCCCTGGCCTCACTTTTAAAGGTTCGTGTGCCCCAGTCCCAGACGGGGATTCTCGTGGTGGGGTCCAACCTCATGAGCCGTGAGTTTGCCAGGTTGTTGGCCCAGCATGTTCCTGTGGCATTTCTTGAGACCCGAAAAGATGCGTGCGCGCTGACATCAGCACAGGGGTTTCAGACCGTGTGCGCTGATATGTTGAGCGCCGACGTGTACGAGGAGGCCTCCCGGGAAGGGTTTGACCGGTTGGTGGCACTGACTCGGAACAATGCCCTGAATGAGCTGGTGGCCCTTCGGGCCGCTTCCCACATGGCCCCGGGGCGTGTTTATCGGGGGCTGGCAAGGCGCGCGGAAGATACCCTTCTCACCGGTGAGGACAATGTGGCCCATATTGCCTTTTCCAACCGTTTTTTTATTACCGAGGCGGTGAGGCAGATGGAGAAAGGGCAGGCGTTTCTGACGGAGAAGGAGGCGGACCAGCTGGAGGATGGGGATATCCCCATGGCCCGGATCAATGACGAAGGGAAAAGTGTGATGATACTGCGAGAGGGTATTGAGCCCTCAGGCACACTGATCTGTTACAGTCGAAAAAAGAAGCGGAAGACCGAGGTAATGTCCTGAAGGGGGGCGTTTAGTCCGAATATTTCATGAAATATCCGGGTTAGGTACCCAACAGTTTACTCGAAGAGATGGAAGCAGGAGATCCATGGGACAGAGAATAGCCATAGTTACAGATTCCACCGCTGATTTTCCAAAGGGGGTGGCTGAGAAGTTGGGAATCAACATGATGCCTGTTCATGTCATCGTCGATGGTGTGGAATATCAGGACGGTGTCACCATCACGACCCGGCAGTTGGTGGAGCGCATGCGCAATGGGGCCAGTGTCTCCACACGCCCTGCGGCACCGGGGGAGTACGCCGATTTGTTTGAGTCGCTTCTGGAGCGGTATGACCGGGTCCTCTCCTTTCAGCTCTCCACCCATCTTTCTGAGTGCTATGAAAGCGCAAAAAATGCCCTTTCACTGCTTCACCCCGACGATGCAAAACGTGTGGATGTGTTTGATACCGGTACGTTGAGTATCGGGCAGGCCATCTATACCATCATGGCTATTCGGTATTTGAAAGCCCATGGGCGCATTGATGGCATGAAGGAGAAGCTGGATGCCGCTGTTAAGGCAAGCGTGAACAACATCACGGTGGATAAACTGACCTGGCTTCGAAAAAGCGGGAAGATGGGGGCCTTGACGGCCGTGGTTGGGAAGATGCTTGATATCAAGCCGATCATTGCCTTGAGGGACGGGCACCTGACCCTTGTGAACAGGGTCCGGGGCATGGACCGTGCCTTGGATGAGATGGCCGCTTATGCGGGCCGTGTGAAGGGGGACGGCAGTCAGACCTGGGAGGTCTGGGTGGGACACTGTGATGCCGAAGAGAACGCATTTTACTTAAGAAACCGACTTGCCGAAGCCCTGGGGAAGGGGAGTCATACCATTCAGGTTGTGGAGGCGGGGGCTTCTATTTCCGTGAAGGTCGGCCCGGGAAGTTGCTGCTGGGGCATGGTACCTCTTTGATTTGGCAGTACCTGTTCAGCTCAACGGAGCCTCCGGCGGCCCTGCCGGGGGCCAGGTTTTTGACATGTTGGATAAACAGGTTGTCAGGGCTACCCGATTATTGTCACCATGCTGCGGCGCGACACGTGAGGCTTCGGAGTATTTACACACCTTAAACGCCGAGAAGGGACCTCAGCTCCTGTTCGGTGGGAACCCGCCCGGAAACCTTCAGCTCTTCATTGATCACCAGCCCCGGGGAGGCAAAGCATCCATAGGCCGCGATCTCCTTCGGCTCCCGAAGGTGGTCGCATTCGGCGAGAATGTTTTCTTCGCTTAAGATCCGGCGGATGTCTGATTCCAGCTTCTCACACCGGGCGCAGCCCGTCCCCAGAATCCGCATCGACAACGGTCCCCCTTCCTTTTTTGGCACCTCCCTTCCCACAAATGTCAGGTACGCTTTGAAAAAGGCGCTGCGGTAGCGCTCCGTTGCAGGGGCAGCGATGTAGTTGCGTTTTTTAAGGCGCGTGAAAAGCGCGTCTGTGATCTCGGCATCCGAGGCATCCCCGAGGCTCTGGGCCACCTCAGCCAGATGGTGCTTGAGGCCGATGATGCCGATGGTGTTGGCGTCCACACGGATGCGTGTGATGGTTTCAGGCATGGGTTTTCCTTTGGAAACGTCGTGATTAAAAGGGCGAGTATAGCGGATTGTGAGGGGCATGTCTTCGTTTGGCTGTATTAGGGGGAGTGGAACATGGAAAATATTATGCCTTCGGCGGCGAGGTGGGGGCACCTCGAAACCCTATGGCGAATGCGCAACAGCTGTCGTAGCTCAACGTACCTCGCGTCCGCATTTACGCGGAGGGTAAAGAAGTTCGAACTCCGTCACAAGCGCAAAGAACATGAGTGATCAATACGATAGAGGTAAGGGAATTAACGCTGATACCGTCGAATCCAAACCCTTTGAAGCCTGTGGCTTTCCTTGTGCCAACCGCCAACCATAGAGACGGGCGCAGCCCCCAGCGAACGCCATTGCGATTTGCCCCGAGGAACGAGGGGTGAAGCGCAATGGAACCAGCTTTCAAGGTGGCTCACCTTGCCGCCGGAGGCACGCTCTTTGATCATAGAAGGCATGCTTTATGTCTTTCCTCAAGATACAAAAAAACGCCCTTTGCAAGCAAAGGGCGTTTTTTTTAGGATCAGGCTTCCTGGAGAAGCGCCTCGGATGAGGTGCGTTTTTTCTGCAGGATCATCAGGAGGCCGAACAGGGCCAGGCCGATGAGGTAGGTCCAGTAGCGCTGGTCATGGGCCATGCCCAGCCAGCTGGCGATTTGGTCAGGTCTCATGAGGATAAAGGTCACCGCCAGGAAGAGGGGAACTTCCCACTTCTTGTTTCGGGTCAGGAACCACCCCTGGGTGGCCGAGGCGAAGGCGAAGTTACCCAGGCAGGCCATGACAAAGATGAGGATTCCCTGGGACCAGCTGTTGACGTTGTGAAGGATCAGGTCGCTGTTGAAGATAAACATGAAGGGCAGGATGGCCGTTCGAATATCATACATAAAGGCCTGAATACCCGTCTGGATGGGGGGCGACTTGGCGATGGCGGCTGCTGCGTAGGCGGCAAGACCCACAGGGGGGGTGTCATCAGCCAGGATGCCGAAGTAGAAACAGAAGAGGTGGGCGGACATCAAGGGCACGATGAAGTCCTGGGCACCACCGATGGTGACGATGGCCGGCGCCGTCAGTGAGGCCATGACGATGTAGGTGGCCGTGGTGGGCAGTCCCATGCCGATGAGGAGGCTTGCCAGGGCCGTGATGACGAGCATCAGGTAGATGTTGCCCATGGAGATCACATCGATGATCTGCGTGATGAGGCCGCCAAGCCCCAGGGCCACAACCCCGACGATGATGCCGGCCGCTGCCGTGGCAAGTGCCACGGCGACCATGTTGCGCCCACCCATGGCCAGGGCTGAGAAGATGTTTTTCACGCCCCGGAAGCAGGCCGGAGCGATGGGTTCTTTGTTGAGGTACGCCTTGACCGGCTCCTGTATCAGCATGATGATGGCCATGATCCAGATGGCGTTAAAGGCGGCCAGCTCGGGGGAGTGACGCATCACCACCAGCTCATAGATGAGGAAACACAGGGGAATCAGGTAGTGGATGCCGCTGATAAAGGTGGCGAAGAGGGGCGGAAGCTCTTTTCTGGACATCCCCTTGAGGCCCAGTTTGGACGCTTCGATGTGGGAGATGTAAAAGAGGGCCGCATAGGAGGCAAAGGCCGGAATGGCCGCTGCCTTGACCACCTCCACATAGGGCACGTTCACGTACTCGGCAATGATGAAGGCCGCCGCTCCCATGATGGGGGGGGCCAGCTGCCCGTCCGTACTGGCTGCCACTTCCACGGCGGCGGCCTTGGTGGCGGGGTAGCCCACCTTTTTCATCATGGGGATGGTGAAGGTGCCGGTGGTGACGATGTTGGCAATACTGGAGCCGGAGACCATGCCGGTGAGGCCGGATCCCAGGATGGCCGCCTTGGCGGGGCCGCCTTTGAAACCGCCCAGAAGGCCCAGGGACATGCGGATAAAGTACTGGCCGCCCCCGGCTCTTTCAAGCATGGCGCCGAAGAGGACAAAGAGAAAGACGATTTTGGCCGAAACATCCAGGGGAACGCCGTAGATCCCTTCGGTGGACATGGTCATCTGACCGATGAACCGGTTTAGGGAGGTCCCTTTAAAGGCGATGAGGTCGGGCATGTAGGGGCCTAAAAAGGCATACCCGCTGAAGATCAGGGCGATGACGGGAAGGGCCGGTCCGATGACCCGGCGAGCCGCTTCCAGGAGGAGCACCAACAGGACACTGCCTGCCACGATATCCATGAAGATGGGCTGACCGATACGGTTCACGATGCTCTCGTAATTAATAATCAGATAGAGAGCAGACCAGGAGGCCACGCCTGCCAGAACCCAGTCGATAAAGGGGATTCGGTTTGTGGCCGAGAGCATCTTGAGGCCGAATCGGCTCTTTTTAAAGGTGGGGTAGTTTAAAAAGACGATGAGCAGGGCAAAGGCCAGGTGAATGGCCCGTGTGTAAGTGGAGCTCAAGGTGACCCACTTGGCAATGGCCAGTTGAAAGATACTCCACGTGACGGCAATGGTGGGGATGACGTATGCGGCCCACCCTTGGGGCTTGCGGTGGATACCCGCCTCTTCCTCGGCGAGTTTTTCAGCGATCTCAAAATCGCTGTCGGTGTCGTTAATAAGGTGATTATCCATTCAATACCTCAAACTGTAATCAATTCAAATATATAAGGAACGCGCGTTGCGGCCGCATGACGGCTCACAGGAACAGGTATGCCTTTTTTGACAGCGTTTCGCTGATGAGGGCACTACACCCGGACCTCCTGACTGGCGGTCAGAAAATTCAAAAAGGGCGTACCTGTTTCTGCCAGGGCGCAGACATGAAAACGGGGGCCGAATCTCTTTCGAGAAGGGCCCCCGTTTCCACGGGACCGTATAACCTACATCAGGCCTGCTTCTTTGTAGTACTTCATGGCACCGGAGTGGATGGGTGCGGAAAGTCCTTCAAGCATGCTCTTCTTGGTGAGAACCTGATAGGCAGGGTGAAGCTTCTTGAAATCTTCGAAGTTCTCGAACACCTCTTTGGTGATGGCGTAAACCACGTCATCAGAAACCTTGGCGGAGGTGCAGAAGGTTGCCTTTACGCCAAAGGTGGGGTTGTCCTCTTCGTTGGCGGCACCAGGGTAGAGGCCGGCAGGGATGTAGGACTTGGCGTAGTAGGGGAATTTTTTGATCAGTTCGTCGGTGTCGGTGATGGAGACGAAACGGGTCTTGCGACGACCGGAGGTGGCTTCCTTGAAGGCGCCGCTGGGGTGACCTACGGTGTAGAAGAACGCATCAATACGGTCGTCCTGGAGAAGGCCGGGGGCTTCCGCAGCTTTGACGGACTCTGCTTTGATGTCGGTCTCCCAGTTGAGGCCTGCGGCTTCGAGGGCGTCGATGGCGTTGCCCCTCTGGCCGGATCCGGGGTTGCCGATGTTGACGTGCTTGCCTTTAAGATCCGCAATGGTTTTGATGTCGGCGTCCACGGCAGCAAGGACAGTCACAGACTCGGGGTGGATGGAGAAGACGGCGCGCAGGTCTGTCTGGGCATTGCCTTCCCACTCTTTTTCGCCGTTAATGGCCTGGTACTGACGGTCGGACTGAACGACGCCGAACTCTAAGTCACCAGCCATGATGGCGTTGACGTTGAAGACGGAACCGCCGGTGGATTCAACGGTGGCACGGATGCCGTATTCGTCCCGCTTTTTGTTGACGATCTTGGCAATGGCGCCGCCTGTGGGGTAGTAGACCCCGGTGATTCCACCGGTACCGATGGTGACAAAGGTGGTTTTACTCTTGGTTTCAGCGGGTTCATCGCTGGCAGGCTGGCTGCATCCAACGGCGAGGGTGAGGAGCAGAATTGCACTCAGATAGACCAATCGTTTCATATAACACTCCTTAATGTAGCGGTTTCGGGAGCCTCGTGTAAGGTGAAGCCCCCCGGTGTGCGTGTATCCCCTAAGGTTGGCCGGCAGTGCTTAGTGTCGGCCAACAATCAAGCAAAACGTCGATGTGTATGCGGTCCCCTTAATAAGGGAAAACTGTGTGGAAGACTCCGGCTGTCGGAGGCCTCACAAAAATGTCTCAGGTCGCATTGGTACGCAAGCGTCAACCCTGACCGGCAAAAGTCGGGTGATTACGGGACGAACGGTGTCCCGCGTGCGGAGAGACCGGCGTGGGGTCTGCCCGCTGTAGAAAAATCAGCGCTTGGCTGTGGGCTTGGGTCATGCCCGTGCATTCAATATGGCGCAGCGCTTGGTGCTGTGCCGTGTGGTCCCGGGTGATTCCGGGAAATATCTTTGAGATGGGGTGCCGGGCTCATGGCCAAGCCGTATCAGACCAGTGTGCCCCTTGAGGATGGTGGGGCGCTTTACGGTCTGTGGAAGAACCCCGCGCCGGTCAGGGCGCGGGGTGGCGTGCTATTTCAATGCTTCTCGAATACGGGCCATGGCCTTTTCAACATTTTCCAGGCTGTTGAAGGCGCTGATGCGGATAAACCCGTTGCCGCAGGAACCGAAACCGGCACCGGGGGTGCAGACCACGCCAGCCTTGTTAAGAAGGAGGTCGAAGAATTCCCAGGAATCGGTTTTGCCGTTGATCCAGATGTAGGGGGAGTTGTCTCCACCCACCATCTCATAGCCAAGGGCGGAGATCTCTTTGCGGATGATGGCGGCGTTGTTCAGGTAGTAGGCCACGAGCTCCTTGACCTGGGCCTTGCCCTCCTCGGAGTAGACGGCTGCTGCCGCCTTCTGAACGGGGTAGGAGACGCCGTTGAACTTGGTGCAGTGTCGGCGGTTCCAGAGAGCGTGGACAGAGTGGGCATTGCCCTCTTCATCCCAGGCCTTCAGCTCTTTGGGGACCACGGTGAAGGCGCAGCGGGTGCCGGTGAAACCGGCTGTTTTGGAGAAGCTGCGGAATTCGATGGCCACCTCTTTGGCCCCTTCCACTTCATAGATGGAGCGGGGAATGTTCTCGTCGGTGACAAAGGCCTCGTAGGCCGCATCGTAAAGGATGATGGCGCGGTTTTCCCTGGCGTAGTCCACCCAGGCCTTGAGCTGTTCTTTGGTGATGGTGGTGCCGGTGGGGTTGTTGGGAAAGCACAGGTAGATCAGGTCTACGGGCTTTTCCGGAAGAGCGGGGATAAACCCGTTCTCTTCTTTGCAGTCGAGGTAAACAACGCCCTCGTAGCGATCGTCTTTGTTGAGTCCGGTGCGGCCGGCCATGACGTTGGTGTCCAGATAAACCGGGTAGACCGGATCGGGAATGGCAATTCGAACATCGCCGGCAAAGATCTCCTGAATGTTGCCGGTGTCGCACTTGGCGCCGTCGCTGACGAAAATCTCGTCGGGGGCGATGTCGGCTCCCCTGCTCTGGAAATCGTTTTCGGCAATGGCATCACGGAGGAATGCGTAGCCCTGTTCGGGGCCGTAGCCGTGAAAGTTTGCCTCATCGGCCATGTCATCCACGGCTTTGTGGAAGGCGTCGATGCATGCCTGGGGAAGGGCACGGGTTACGTCACCAATTCCGAGTTTGATGACATCCTTCTCGGGGTTTGCTTCCTGGAAGGCAGTGACACGTTTGGCAATATCTGAAAAGAGATAGGATGCTTTCAGCTTGGTGTAGTTTTCATTTATTCGAATCATGATGTCGTCTCCCTGTCAAAATCCATTGCTGTACACAATGTCTGCCGTTAAAAAACGCGCATTGTGTGAGATGTCGAGAACCCTCGGAGCAGACGGCATTGAAGATACCCCATGGAAACGATGACGTGTTTCCTTAAGTACATGCCTGGTTGTGGCTGCCTGTATGATTTTGGGAATCCCCTGAGTACCGAACGAGCGATTATAGAATATTGTTCTTTGTGTGTCAAATACTGGTAAATTGCTTTGTTGAGTAATTGGTTGCGAGAATCGGCTTGCCAGTGGCGACGTTTACGGGCCGGTGCGTTCGTCACATGAGGCTTAACCGCCCATTGAAACAGATAAAATGAGGGGAGACAAAACCCGCTGGGGTGCGCTTCTGTGTTTGCGCGGAACATCGCGGAAGCGTGAAACGCAAGCGACAAAGTAGATAAGGTTGCGTCAACGGGAATAGGCGAAGAACCAGTGTTCCCGGTTCTGTTCGTTCTTTGGGTGATTTATCAGAACGAGGGGCGCGTGGCCGTTTTGACACCCCCGGGGAAACATGACAACATGCATTTCGGTAATAAAAAACGTAACTATTCAGTTTATGCCTCCGGCGGCCCTGCCGGGGACCAAACTTTTGAAACGTTTGATAAACAGGTTTAAAAAAAGTGACCCTTATAAACCCTCGATTATAAGGCGGATGTGATTTGCCCCGAGGGACGAGGGGAAAAACGCATCCGCTACCCGCTTTCGAGGTGGCACACCTTGCCGCCGGAGGCTGCTTTCCCGGGCTGAATGGTTGCTAAAAAACAAGCACTGAGGATCAGTGCTGGCCTTAAACAGGAAACGACAGGATATGAACGACGTGAACCCTTCCCTTAAACAGATGGTGCGCCTCTCCCGGCTCGATGGGGGGATGATGCTGGCCGACGTGGATATTTCCGTTTTTATGAGAACCTTTCTCCCGGAGTTCCCGGAAGGGAGGCGGGGCGTTCCCGGTTTGGATTTGATGAATGTTCCCGGGTTGGACGCCCTGTTCATGGATGCCGAAAGGAAACGGGCGTCAGAGTTTCGTGTTCTGAAAAAACAGGCAGAGTGGCTCTGCGGCCGCCTTGCTGTGAAGCAGGCCACGGCAGAACTCCTTTCTGTGGACCCGAAAGGCGTGGCCGTGGACACCGAACCCGAAGGAGCCCCCTTTCTTGCGGACCACAGGTCGAGTCCCATCTCCATCAGCCACTCGGGGGATCATGCCGTTGCAGTGATCTCCACCCGAAAAGAGCGGCGCGTAGCCATCGATATTGAGCAGGTGGAAGAGGGGCGGATGCCCCACGTCTCCCGTGTGGCCTTCACCCCCCGGGAGATTGCCGAGCTGCAAGGGGCGGCCGATAACGAATGGTACCGACGGTGGACCTTAAAAGAAGCCTTTCTCAAGTACATTGCCAAGGGCTTTCACGAAAGCCTGAAAAAGGTGGAGATCCTTAATTGTGGGATCTGCCATCACGGGGAGATGGTGGGCGGTATTGCCTGGGCCACCCCCGATTTCCATGAGGGATACCAACTCAGTGTGGTCTGGGAAACCAGGGGGTGCCCCCCAGGTTTGCGTGACCATGGTGACTGATGCCGGTGCCTGAATGGTGGGACGTACTCAGAGGATCCAACGAAGGGTGGGTATGGCTGTGTATTCCACAGCGTATAAATATTGTTAGTGTAAGCGCAAAGGGCCACATGCGATCCATCAGGATAACATGTGGCCCTTTGTATTATGGGGTCCAGGGTGGCGAAGCCACTTAGGGATAAACCTTTAATAAGCCGTACACTATGAAATCTTTGCAGGTAAACGCACGCTGTTTCATAGGAGACCGCTGTGATTTGGCCCGAGGAACGAGGGCCAAAGTGCAGCGGTAACCAGCTTTTGAGGTGGCTCACCTCGTTTTGTTCGCCTTATCCGAGCAGGAGGCTCCAGGTCAGGGCGATGATTCCGGAGAGGACCAGGTGGCTTTCGATGAGGAACTCGAGCTGAACGCCTGCCAGGACGAAGCGTTTCTGGTAGGCGAGGAGCAGGACGAACATCATCACCGGGTAGATCCAAAGGATGAAGCCAAGGCCCGTGAAGATGCCGAAGGCGCTGGAGAGGGGAAGCATCACGGCCAGGGTCACGAGGAGGTTTTTCAGGAACCGGACTGTTTTTTTGTCCCCCAGGATAATCGGAAAGGTCTCCTGCCCCACGATGCGGTCGCCCTGCATGTCGAGGATGTCAAAGAAAACCGTTCTGGCAAAGACCATGCCTGCGGCCAGGGCAAAGGCGGGCAGGGTCGACAGGGCAAAACCCTGCGGGCTTGTCAGGGCTGGAAGAAAGGCCGTCACCGTTCCCCAGGCTGCGGTGATGAGGATGGTTTTCGAGCCGGGTATATCCCTTAAACAGCGGTACCTGCCGTCAAAAAAGCGTTTGGGGATGACAGGGGCGTTGTAGGAGAGTCCCGCCAGGCTCATGACCAGGAGTACGAGAAAGGGGAAGAGCCCCTGGCTGTATGCGAGGAGCAGGCCGATGCCACCTCCGGTGAAGGCAAAGGCAGCCAGGGCCCATTTGTTTCGGTCATAAAAATCGGCCCGTTCCGGGTCGTTGTATCGGTCTGACGAGATGGCGGTGAGGTGGTTGAAGATGTGCATGGAGAGCACATAGAGCATGGCCACCGCCGACGGAATCAGCCAGTTGTGAATCCCCTGCAGTACCGAACAGGCATAGGCCAGGGATGCCGCCCCCATGGCGAGGTAGGCGTTGCTGCGCAAAAGGCCCATCTTGAGGCCGGACACCGGGATGCCGAAGAGGGTCTCCTCGCTTGCCGTGCTGCTTTCAATGGCTCTGTAGACCTTGTTGATGATCCAGTTTGGGGTGGATGCACCGGCGGTAATGGCCACCGAATCCAGGTTTTTGAGCTGGGAGAGGTCGAGCTCGTCGGTGTCTTCGATGTGGAAGGTGAGTTTGCCCGATTCCCGGGCCAGTTCGGCCAGGCGTTGGGTGTTTCCGCTGTTTTTACCGCCCACCACCACCACAGCGTCCACGGTTTGGGCAATGGAAAGAATATCCGCCTGCCTTTTTTCCGTGGAGTCGCAGATGGTATCAAAGGTGAGGTAGTGGGGGTGGGTCTTGGATGCCCACTGTTTCACCTCTTCGTAAAACTGCACGCTCTGGGTGGTCTGGGCCACGATAATGGCGTTATCAAACGCTGGAAGGGCTTTTGCTTCTTCCAGGGTTTCCACCACATGTCCCAGTCCGTATGCGTAGCCGTTGAGGCCGATCACCTCGGGGTGGTCCCGGTCGCCGATGATGATGGCGTGGTGCCCCTTTTTTGCATACCTGTGGATGATGCGCTGCACCTTGATTACCCGGGGGCAGGTGGAGTCGATGACGGAGAACCCGGATTCCTTGAGGGAGTCCTTGGCTTCTGGTGGGACGCCGTGGGCTCGGATCAGCACCGTTCCCTCCCCCTTCTCCGGGATATCGGAGATGACGGGGATGCCCTTCTCTTTTAAGAGGTTCAGGACCTGGGGGTTGTGGATCAGCGGGCCGTAGGTACAGATGGGACCTTTCTGGCCGTTGGAGGCGTCGAGGACCGTATCCACGGCCCTTCTGACGCCCATGCAAAAACCGGCGGTACGGGCAATGACTATTTTCATTTATGCAGGTTCCAGGAGGGTGAGGAGGCGGTTGAAATCCTCATCCCCATAAAATTCGATTTCAAGCTTGCCCTTTTTTCCCCGTTTGTTGATCTGGACCTTGGAGCCGAAACGGTGAGTCAGGCGTTCGGCAATGGTGTCGAGCTGGAGCTGGTAAGCGCTTGGGGCCTGGGGCTCTTTTTCGGGGGTGGTGCTCTCGGACTTGAGGCGGCGAACCAGGTCTTCCGTCTGCCTTACGGACAATCCTTTTTCCAGAACGGTGCGAAAGGCCTCTTTCTGGGTGAGGGGGTTGTCTGTTCCTAAGAGGGCTCGGGAGTGGCCCATGCTGAGACGGCCGTCCTGAATACACGCCTTGATCTCCGGCGGAAGCTGCCTCAGGCGCAGGAAGTTGGCCACGGCAGGGCGGCTCTTGCCCACTTTGGCTGCCATCTCCTCCTGGGTGAGGTCGAAGAGCTCCATGAGGCGGTGATAGGCGTCGGCCTCTTCAATGGGGTTCAGGTTTTCGCGCTGGATGTTCTCCACGATGGCCAGCTCAAGAAGTTTGGCATCGGAGATCTCGCGGATCACCACGGGAACCGACTCAAGGCCCGCCAGTTTTGCGGCCCGGAGTCGCCTCTCGCCAGCCACCAGCTCAAAGGCACCGGATTCTGCGGGGCGTACCATCAGCGGCTGGATGATGCCCTGCTCCTGAATGGAGGCGGACAGTTCCGACAGTTCGGTGTCGGAGAACGTGTGCCTGGGCTGATAGCGGTTGGGGGTGATGCGATGGATCTCGCATCTAAAAAATTCCGGGGACGATCCAGTGGGGTCGTCAAGTTGAAGGCTGCTTTCGGGAATCAGAGCGGAAAGACCCCGTCCCAGGCCCTTCTTTTTTCGTGATTTGGCGGTTGTGGTCATGGTTTTTAGTCACCATCTTTTAGGTGAAGGTTATCGGTCCGGCAGCGGTGTGCTGTGGATGACCTTATGAAGGCCCCGTGAAAAAAAGGCGGGGCAAGGTCCGGGAAAGGGCCTTGCCGTATTCGGGGCGCCATGTGTCTGAGTGGAGGACGGGTGTATGCCGTCCGGGTGTCCCGGCAATGTGGCCAATGGGCCGGCCGGGGCTGGAAGGGCGCTGTGTGGTGGCCGTTAAGAGCACCTTGCTTAACATGGCAGCATCGGTGTCGCAGCCAGCCAGGGGCAACGTGCGAGTGCGTTGGCCTTTACAGCGTCATCATCGTTCGACCACCTCGTGGGCCAGAGCCAGGTAGCTCTTGGCACCCACGGAAGATGGGTCGTACATGAAGATGGGTTCACCGTAGCTCGGGGCTTCTGAAAGCCGGACACTCCTGGGAATGCGGGTGGTGAAGACCAGATCGTTGAAATGTTTTTCCGCCTCTTCCGCCACCTGAAAAGAGAGGTTGGTTCGGCGGTCGAACATGGTGAGTAGAATCCCGCTGATTCGGAGAGGGGGATTCAGGCTGGCTTTGATACGCTTCACCGTGTCAATGAGCTGAGTGAGCCCTTCCAAGGCGTAAAATTCGCTCTGCAGGGGAACCAGAATGGAGTCGGCAGATGCCATGGCGTTCAGGGTGAGGAGGCTTAAGGAGGGGGGGCAGTCGATGACGATGTAATCGTAATCGTCCTTGATCTCCTCCAGGAGCTCGCGCATCACCAGTTCGCGTCCTTCGTGGGCCATCATCTCCACTTCAAAACCGATCAGCTCCACCCGTGCGGGAATGGCTGAAAGACCCTTCACTGCCGTGGTGTGGATCAAATCCTTTGCGTCTACGTCACCAATAAGGCCGTGGTAGAGGTTCTGTTTGAGGGTTGTTTTATCGATCCCGATGCCGGTGGTCGCATTGGCCTGGGGGTCGCAGTCCACGAGCAGCGTGCTTTTCCCGATTTGGGCCAACGCCGCTGCCAGGTTGATTGACGTGGTGGTTTTGCCCACTCCACCTTTCTGGTTTGCTATGCAGATAATCTGTGCCATGGTCGAGTAGATTAGCATAAAAATGGGGTTTTGCAAAGAAAATGAGTAAAAAACGCCATGGTAAAAATTTGCTGTATATTGGGTGGGTTAAGTACTTTGGGGGCGGGCGGGCGCGACACGCGGTTTCGCAGGAATGATGCGTGGTCGTTGGTTGTGGGCTTCAGAATGGTGTGATAGAATAATGTGTTGGGACATATGTCATGGATATGTTGACACATGTGCGCCGCATCACAGACAGTGAGTGTGGTGTTGGTTATTTGTTTTACGAGGGCATCCGTCACGGAGTCCTGATTCGGCTCCGATCCCCTTGCCGGGGTGGAATGACTGTAATGTGAGGTTTGCATGATAAAAAGAGGACGACTGCTCACACGGGCTGTCTGTGTGGCGATGTTGCTGGTCTTTCTCAGCGGGCAGGTGGCCTCGGCCATCACCGTCCGTGAAGAGAACGAAGTGGCCGGAGAGTTCATTCGGATGATCAGGGCCCATTACCCGATCATCGATGATCCCGTGGTAAACGATTACATCACCGGGCTCGGTGAGCGCATCCTGGCGGCGTTTCCGGAGCAACCTTTTCGCTATCATTTTTATGTGGTGCAGAGTGATGTCTACAACGCCTTTGCAGGACCCGGCGGGCATGTGTTCATGCACAGCGGTCTTTTGACGGACCTGCCCAATGAAGAAGCCCTGGCCGGCATCATGGCCCATGAAATTTCCCATGTCCACAGCCGTCATATCTCCGACCGGATTGACCGCTCCAAAAAAATCGGTATCGGCACCCTGGCCGGTGTGGCGGCCGGCATTCTCGTGGGGGTGTCGGGCAATGCCGCAGCAGGCGGTGCCCTCACCGTCGGTTCCCTTGCCGGATCCCAGACAGCGGCCCTCTCGTACAGCCGGGACGATGAAATGCAGGCCGATCAGGTGGGCATGACCTACATGATGGAGGCCGGCTACGGTGGCGAGGAGATGCTGACGAGCCTGAAAACCCTTCGGTCGAAGCAGTGGTTTGGTCCGGCTGAAATCCCCACCTACCTTACCACCCACCCTGCCCTGGAAGAGCGAATCGTTTATATCAGCAATTGGATCGAGGCGAACAAAGAGGCGATCGATGCGCGCAGGAAAGAGATCGATCAATCGGCGTTTCTGAAGGTCAAGGCTCGCCTGACGGCTCTGTATACCCCTGTTGACATTGCCCTGGACCGGCTTAACCTTGCCAAGGAGAGGGGCGAGTCCACCCTTTACACCGAGTATGGCCTGGCACTTCTCATGGACCGCATGGGCAAATATGACAAGGCAGCCGCCCACATGCGCACGATCCTTGAGAAACGGGCCTTTGACGAAGACGCGTTAAAAGGCCTGGGCAGCATCTATTTTCATGATGGGAAATACAAAGAGGCCCGTCAGCTGCTCGAAGGGGCCTTGAGCATGGACCCCGATGATTTTGAAAGCAACCTCTGGATGGGGCGCCTTCTTATCGAAGAGGGGTACTACCATGAGGCGGTGAGCCGCCTGAGCCCCCTTGCAAGGGACTACGGCCCCGGAGCCCGTGCCCACTACGATCTGGGCAACGCCTTTTCCAAAATCGGCAAGACCTACGACTCCTCCTACCACCTTGGGCTCTACTATCGGGGTGTTGGGGACCTGCGTAATTCTGTGTTTCAGCTGAAGCGGGCCAAAGAGATGGCGCCGAACGATGCCTCCCGAAAAGAGGTGGCAAAGGTTCTTGATGAAATTATGGGCAAGAATCGCAAGAAAAAGAAGAAGGCTGAGGAGCCGGCACCGGAGGAGACGCCATCGGGTGATACGCCATCGGAGGATCCGACGCCGGAAGAGGGGAAGGGGTAAGGCAGGTGATAGGTGGCAGGCCATAGGTGATAGAAAAAATCTTCAGTTCAAATGAGGCCTCCGGTGGTTCCGCAGAGGGCCAACTTTTGAAACATCAGATAAATCGGTTTTCAGGCGTGGCCCCGATACATTCGTGTTTGAAGGCAGATGTGTGTTGACCCGAGGAACGAGGCACACCTTGCCGCCGGAGGCAGGCTTTGGCGAGTCCAATAAAAAAGGGCCGCTTTCCCGTTTGGGGAAGCGGCCCTTTGTCGTTTCTTGAATTCACGTATCACGGGCGTAGCCCGTCAGCGAATGTGATTGACCTGGGGAACGAAGGTCAGGAGCATTCGCGCCCCTTCTATTTGTCCACAGCGCGGTCGAAGTGGGAGAACTTCATGGTGAAGTTGCCACGGCCCTGGGTGGAGGAGCGAAGGGCGGTGGAGTAGCCGAACATCTTTGACAGGGCGACGGCTGCGTTGATCTCCTGGATGCCCGCGTTGGGGTTGATGGCTTCGATCTTGCCGCCACGTGAGTTCAGGTCACCGATGACCTCGCCCATGAAGTCGTCGGGCACAAACACCTCAACGGCCATCACCGGCTCCAGGAGGAAGGGAGTGCCCTTGGAGAGGGCTTCCCGCATGGCCATGGAAGCGCTGACGGAGAAAGCCAGCTCGGTGCCATGTCCTTCCCGGGTGTCGACTCCTGTCACCGTGGCTTCCACATCCACCACGGGGTATCCCAGGAGTGTGCCGCTGTCCAGGGCGTCCATGACGCCTTTCTCGATGGCGGCGAGGAACTGGGGAGGCAGGGCCTCTTCGTCCAGGGTGTTCACAAAACGGTTGCCTTCGCCCAGGCCAAGGGGCTTGAGGGTGAGGGATACCTGGCCGAAGTGGCTCTGGCCAGCCATTTCACGGTCGAAGGTGGCCGTGGCGCTGGATTCAGAGGCAATGCTTTCCCGGTAAACAACCTGGGGTTTGCCCACATTGACGTCGGTGCTGAATTCACGCTGCATGCGGCTGATGATGATCTCCAGGTGAAGTTCGCCCATGCCGGAGAGGATGGTCTGGCCTGTGTCCTCGTCAATTCTGACCTTA
The DNA here is from genome assembly GCA_942491485.1 of Desulfolunaceae bacterium. GTDB lineage: Bacteria > Desulfobacterota > Desulfobacteria > Desulfobacterales > Desulfolunaceae > Desulfoluna. The sequence continues at coordinate 113,070 of CALOAX010000005.1, forward strand.
AGGGTCGGGTCTTCGGTGGTGAATTTGGCCAGGACTGTTTCGAGCTTGTCCTGATCTGCGTGGGTTTTGGGCTCCACGGCGATGGAGATAACCGGCTCGTAGGTGTCGATACGTTCCAGGATTACCTGGTTGTCGGCGTTGCAGAGGGTGTCGCCTGTGGAGGTGTCCTTGAGGCCCACGATGCCCACGATGCTGCCGGGCCCCGCTTCGTCGACGCGCTCTTTGCGGTTGGCGTGCATCTGGAGGATTCGCGAGAGCTTCTCTTTCTTTTTTAAAAGAGGGTTGTACACCTCACTGCCGGCGATGAGTTTTCCGCTGTAGATACGGGCAAAAGAGAGCTTTCTGCCTTCGATCATGGAGACCTTGAAGACCAGGGCCGAAAGCGGTTCTTTGGCCCTCTGCTCAAAGGTGATGGATTCCCCTGTCTTGGGAACGATGCCGTGGGCAGAAGGGATGTCCACGGGGCTGGGGAGGTAGTCGCAGATGGCGTCCAGGAGGGGCTGAATCCCCTTGTTCCTCAGTGCCGTACCGCAAAGCACGGGGACAATGGCAAGGTCGATGGTCCCTTTTCGCAGGGCGGCTGTGATCTGATCATTGGTGACGGGCTCCTCGGCAAGGTAAGCCTCCATGATCTCCTCGTCCACATCGGAGAGGGCCTCGATCATTTCGTCGCGGGCGGCTTCCGCATCATCCACCATGTCGGCGGGGATGGGGCTGATTTCAAATTCCGCGCCCAGGGCGTCGTCGGTCCAGGTGATCATCTCCATTTTGATGAGGTCGATGACTCCCTTGAAGGCCTCTTCGGCCCCTACGGGGAGTTGAATCACCACGGGGTTGGCGCCGAGTTTCTCTTTGATGGCCCCAACCGCAGTGAAAAAATCGGCGCCGATACGGTCCAGCTTGTTGATGAACGCGATGCGGGGCACCTTGTATTTGTCGGCCTGGCGCCATACAGTCTCAGACTGGGGCTGCACGCCGCCCACGGCGCAGAACACGCCGATGGCTCCGTCAAGCACGCGCAGGGATCGCTCCACCTCGATGGTGAAGTCCACGTGGCCCGGGGTGTCGATGATTTGAATCTGCTTATTCTTCCACTGGCAGGTGGTGACCGCAGAGGTGATGGTGATGCCGCGCTCCTGCTCATCGGTCATCCAGTCCATGGTCGCTTCACCGTCGTGAACCTCACCGATTTTATGAGAGCGTCCGGTATAATAAAGGATGCGCTCGGTGACGGTGGTTTTGCCCGCATCGATGTGGGCCATGATGCCGATGTTTCGTATCTGTTCGATCTTTGTCTTTTTCATGTCTGCGTGTTTTTCCTGGTGGCCTTGTAAAAAGTCAAACAAGCGGTGTTGGCATATACCATCGATGCGCTCGATCGCTGCCGTCTTTGGCAGGGATCTTTGCAGGGTGCTTATGGGCGTCGACTTTATTACGATCTATTTTTGTGAACGGGCAACAGGCCCGAAAATCTGTCTGCGTTTGCTTTATGATACCACAGCATGCCCGCTGTATGGGGGCCCGCTGTAACTTTCTTCGTATGGTGCCGTGCTCTCTTATCTCACCAGCAGCATATCGGGTGTGAGGGGCTCGGAGATGTCGATGTGACCGGAAAGGGTCTCTGCCCGGTTCCCCTCAATGAGAATACGGACGGCATCGACTTCCGGAATGTTGACGGCCAGAGAGTTGACCACCGAGTAGACGGTGAGCAGCTCGGCTGCCGCGCCCTTGGGCTCTCCTCGAATCTCCCTTGAAAAATCGACCACCGCTGTCTTGGGGGGGGTGATGTACACCGCCCGAAGACGGGTGGCCGCCGGAACCGTTCGGGTGCTGCCCCTTTCCGGCCCCTCGATAAGGGCGGCAATGATCTTCTGGCTCAGTTGCCAGGGGTCCTTTGCCGTGGAGACGGTGCGTTCCTCGGATGTGAGGAACCGGCCTTCCCGCTCTGAAAAGTAGAGAAAGAAACTCTCTTCTTCAATGCGATTGGAAGAGTGCGCCGCCTGGGGCGTGTCGGGCGTCTCCGACGTTGCTGTTTTAGGGCCCGTAAAGAGGGAAAAGAGGACCACGACCAGCAGCGTGGCTGCTGCCGCCGCAATAAAAACTCCGGTTTGTCCTTTGCCGTTTTCCGTCATGATGGAGATGGGTTCCCTTTGCCTGGCATGTGGCGGTGCCCGTGCGAGTCGAGTCTGCGTCCGGCAGGTGGCTACGCCACGTGTCGGGATGATACGGAACCATCACCATGAACCTGATGCATTACAGGCTGTTGACTGGCACTGGGCCCGGTTTTGAGGATGGAAGGCCGTTATGAGACAGCAAAATTTAGGCTATAATGCAAAAGTTGTCAAGAAAGAGGGACGGATTGCCTCGGTATTCAAACATTTTAGGCATCAGTCCAGACTCATCACAATCCCCTGAACGGCGTTGGTTGTGATGTTTTCCCGCGCCGGGATGAACCATGCGTTTCCGCTTGGGGGGCCCTTTGTGCTTGGTATGGGGGCTTCAGTGAAACAGGGGGGCGGCAGTCCTTTATTGCCGGAGGCGTCTGTATTAAAGGCCACTCCTAATATGGATGCCCCTTAGAACGTGTGAAAATAGTGGCGTCAACCCGTAGCCCGCAGCGAACGCCATTGCGATTTCCCCCGAGGAACGAGGGGCGGAATCGAAATGGCAACAAGCTTTCGAGGTGTTTTAGCCTAGTGTGGCTTTGCCACCCTCGCCGCCGGAGGCTGCTTTGTATATCTGCCCTGGCACAGGCAGTATGTTCCCTTTTTTGCGAGTCGTCGTTGTTATTTTCCGGTAAACGGGATATATGCCATCATGATGGCGCGTTATGTCTGAAATTTGGGATTGGGTAGGGGCATGAAAGAACTGGTTGGTGCAGAGACAAGCGGTGAGATGAAGCAGGAGTGGGTGAATCTGATACGGGTGTTTACCTGTCCGGAAGATGAGACAACCCGGGCCGTACTGGTCCACCACATGCGGCAGATTCTCTTTGAACTCCATGATTTCCTGATTCAGAACGTGGGGATTACCGAAGCGGTCAGCTTAAAGGAGATCTCAGATCGGTGCACCGATACGGTGATGAACCGAGATCCTGAAAAGCGACTGGCCGACGTCATCACCGGTGTCTTTGAGGAGATCGCTCCCCACGCCGTGAACGTGGCCTCTCCCTATTTTGTGGGGCACATGACGGCAGCCATTCCCTATTTTATGGTGCACCTCAAAGCCATTGTGGCGGCCCTGAACCAGAACGTGGTGAAGCTGGAAACCTCCAAAATGCTCTCCGTGCTGGAGAAGCAGGTGGTGGCCAAAGTCCATCGCATCATCTACGCCAAGGATGATGCCTTCTACAACGAGCATGTCCAGAACACCCACACCTCCCTCGGTTCTTTTACCGAAGGCGGCACCACCGCCAACCTAACCGCCCTCTGGGTGGCCCGAAACAAATCCCTGGGGCCTGTCGGAGATTTTAAGGGCGTCGAAGCCGAAGGGCTTCCGGCAGCCTATGCAGCCCACGGCATCGACCGGTGCGTGGTCCTTGTCTCCAAACGCTGCCACTACTCCCTGCGGAAATGCGGGGGGATCCTGGGTATCGGAAACGCCAACATCATTCCCGTGCCCGTGGACAGCACCAACCGCATGCGGGTGGATCGCCTGGCCGAGATGATCGAAGGCTTTAAAAAAGAGGGCAGAACCAAGGTGATGGCCGTGGTCGCCGTGGCCGGAACCACCGAGACCGGCAACGTGGATCGCCTGACCGAGATCAGTGCCATCTGCAGACGCGAGGGGATCTTTCTCCACGCCGACGCCGCCTGGGGCGGCCCCACCCTCATGTCCGAGACATACGCCCCTATCCTTAAAGGGATCGAGCTGGTCGACTCCGTCACCATCGACGGCCACAAACAGTTCTACATGCCCATGAGCTGCGGCATGATCTTCTTTAAAGACCCCACCAGCCTGGATGCCGTGGCCTACCACGCCAACTACATTATCCGAAAAGGGAGCGTGGACCTGGGCAGCAAAACCCTCTCAGGCTCCCGTGAAGCCAACTGCCTGATCCTGGACAGCGCCCTTAAAATCATGGGCAGCCGGGGCTACGGCATGCTCATCGATCACGGCATCGAACTGGCCCGGGACTTTGCCGAAGAGATCGAAAAACGCGACCTCTTTCAGCTGGTGACCCGGCCGGAACTCAATATCCTCACTTATCGCATCTGCCCGAAGCCTGTTCAGGAAGAGCTGAAACACGCCTCCGATGAACGGATCAATGAGGTCAACGAACACTTCAACGAGGTGAACCGCACCCTCCAGCAGGAACAGCGGGAAGCCGGCAACAGCTTTGTCTCCCGCACCGTCCTCGAACAGGAAACGGTCTTTCCCGGAGCTCCGGAAGGAAACGTCGTCGTCCTTCGAAGCGTCCTCATGAACCCTCTTACCACCATCGACGTCCTGCGCGATATCCTGGACGAGCAGGAATCCATCTACGCGGCCTTTCTTCAGGGCGCCTCCACCAAAAAAGGGCGACACCGGGGCGAGGAAGGGTAGCCACAGAGGAAGGGCAAAAAGCCATGCCTCCGGCGGCGAGGTGAGCCACCTCGAAAGCGGGTTGCGGCCGCCTCCAGAGCTGAGGATTGCTCAGGCTCTGGCACAAGCTTCGTGAAGTACAGGATAGGGTGACGTTGTGCCACTTGTATTTGCATTGGTCTGAATATCTCCAAGGATACCCTTAATCCAAAACAGGCTCACTGATTCTCAAATGCCGTAGCCTTATGGCACGCTCAGCTCCTCATGTGGCTTCAATCACCCCAGAACGCAATAATCTCGCCATTCCCCGACCTCACCAATTGTTCAGCCAACGCCCCAAGTATCTACTCAAGGGTATTTCCGTCGACCCGCTGTAGGGTGCATTCATGCACCACTCTGGTGACGACTCCAACTCATTCATCGCATTGATCCGAGGGTAACTGTTCAGCTATGCCTCCGATGGGCGCTTTTTAAGACCTGTTTGTCAAACCCAGCTCATAAAAATTGGCAAAAGTTTGGCCCCCGGCAGGGCCGCCGGCAATATTGATCTGAATTGTTACATCCAAGGTTGATTCAGCCTCAAAACCATGTTTTGTTTGGGGCGAATAGATTGCCGGCCGGGCAATCATGCAATTTATTAACTGTTTCTTTTAAAGTTGAGACAAGATGATTCTTTTTGAAAAACCCGGAAAAACCAACACCGATGATGTTCTGAAATGCGTCAAAGAGAAAGGGGAGGCCCTTGGCATCAAGACCTGTGTCCTCGCCACAACAAAGGGCTTCACGGCAGAGCGGGCGGCAGAGATCCTGGAAGGGTTCAACATTGTAGCCGTCACCCACTTTACAGGCCTGAAAGAGCCCAATTTCCAGGAACTGCCGGAAGAGACACGTGAACAGCTCCAAGCCTCCGGGGTGAAGGTCCTCACCTCCAGCCACTCCTTCTATGGTATCGGACGGGCCGTGCGCCTTCGGTTCAACACCTATCAGGTGGACGAGGTCATCGCCGAAACCCTCAAACTCTTCGGGGTGGGGGTGAAAGTGGCTGTGGAGGTCAGCCTCATGGCCGCCGATGCCGGCCTCATCAAAACCGGTGAAGACGTCCTCTGTGTGGGAGGCACCGGCAAAGGGGCTGATACCGCTGTAATCCTGCGCGCCGTCAATACCGGTGATTTTTTCAACCTGAAAATCCGTGAGATTCTCTGCAAGCCTGCGCTTTAAACAACGGTGGGGCCGAATGGGCAGGTAAAGGCTGAGAACGGATTCGGCCTTGGTGAACATTGTCTGTGCGGTTGTTGCGGGGTGCGCCTGGCCTCTATCCCTATGAAGGCTTGGCTTTATTGCTGATACCCAAACGGAAAGGGGGCCCTTTTGAACGTTGATGTCACACGAAACCCCACGGAGGATGATTTACGCCTTCTCAGTCATGGCCTTCGGTCCTACAACTCACAGCATATCGGTCACGCTGCAACAGAAGAGGACGTTCGGTTTGCCGTGTTTGCACGAAATGGGTCAGGCAAAATCATCGGTGGAATCAGAGCCATTGCGTTTTGGGACTGGCTTCATATTGAGCTCCTTTGGCTTGAAGAGGATGCGAGAGGGTCAGGTGCAGGGCGTCAACTGTTGTTTGCGGCTGAAGACTTTGCCATGAAGCATGGTTTTTTTCATTCACGCTTGGAAACCACCAGCTTTCAGGCGCGCAAGTTTTATGAAAAACACGGGTATGACGTGTTTGGTGAATTGCGTGATTTGCCGAAAGGCTTCACCTCTTATTTTATGAAAAAGGCGTTGGTGTAGAACAACTCATCAAAGCAACCAGCTTTCAAGGTGGCTCACCGTGCTGCCGGAGGCCGTTTCTTACCTGATTTTTTTATAGTGGAGTGTGGTGCATGAGTGACGAGATGACAACGGCAGGAGGGATTTTTCTTACCAATGACGACGGCGTGGATTCACCGGGTCTTCTGGCTGCCGCCGAGGCGTTGAACTCATTGGCCAGGGTGAGCGTGGTGGCTCCGCTTAATCAGCAGACGGCCATGGGGCGGGCAAAGATAGGAAACCCCGACGCAACCCTTCTGCCACGGATCCTTCGTGTTGGGGGCGAAGACCTTCAAGCCTATGCCTGCGATGCCTCCCCTGCGGCTACTGTGGCCCATGGGCTGAACGTGATGCCCGAAAAGACCCCGAATCTGTTGGTCTCAGGGATCAACTACGGCGAGAACCTCGGCGCAAACATCACAAGCTCCGGCACCGTGGGGGCGGCCATGGAGGCTGCGTACCGAGGTATTCCCTCCATCGCCATCTCCCTTGAGACCCCCGTGAGCTCCCACTATGAATACACCGAGCAGGAGTGGGGCACAGCCATTCACTTTCTTCGCTATTTTGCAGGGGTCGTCTTAGAAAAAGGCCTGCCCCCGGATGTCCACATCTTAAAAATCGATGTCCCCAGAACCGCAACGCCCGACACCCCCTGGCGCCTGACCACTCTTTCCCCATTTCTCCACTACCAGGCACAGCTGGACTCCCCCACCCTGGAGAGCCGCCTGCGCGATGTCAGGGTCGTTAAAGTGCACAACCTAGGCGAACCTGAAGAGACAGATGTCTACGCCCTCAGCACGGACAAGGTCATCTCCGTCACACCCCTGACCCTGGATCTTACATCCCGCGCCGAGTTCTCATCGATTCAATCCTGGCTGACGGAGGGGTAAGAGCCAAGCCTCCGGCGGCCCTGCCGGGGGCCAAGCTTTTGAAAAGTTTGATAAACAGGTCTTTAAAAATGAACCCTGGGAATTCTCGATTCAAAGGCGGATGTGATTTGATTCGACGGACGAGGGGCAAAAGAGATCGTACCCACATCACTTCGGAGCTTGTGGAAGCATCTGAATAATCTCCAGCTATGGAGGCGGGCGCAGCCCGCGGCGAACGCCCTTGCGCTTTGCCCTGAGGAACGAAGGGGAAAGCGCAAGGGCAATCAGCTTTCGAGGTGGCTCACCTCGCCGCCGGAGGCAACGCTTTTAGTTTTCCCCATGCGGCTTCAATTCTATTGCCCTCTTGCATGAAGGGTGATAGATCCCCTGTCATGATGAACACAGTGACATACCCTTTGAATATGCCCATTTCCTGGTGGCGTTCCTGACGGAGCGGCGCCTGAATCTGTTTGTATTCATTTGCCGCCGAAGGGCGACAGGTGAATATGGATAGCGTGTATTTGTCTCCTTCGGTGGTTTAAACGAACCTAAGGAGAAAAACATGCAACAAAAAGTCCTCACGGGCGATCGCCCCACCGGTCCACTTCACCTCGGCCACTATGTTGGCTCCCTCAAGCAGCGCGTTGAGCTGCAGAACACCTCGTCCCAGACAGTTCTTATTGCCGACCTGCAGGGGCTGACAGACAACGGTCACAACCCGCGCAAGGTGTCTGACAATATTCTGAATGTGCTGGCCGATTACCTGGCCGTCGGCATCGACCCCGAGCGCACAACGATCTGCCTTCAATCCGCACTGCCGGCACTGTCCGAGCTCACCATGTACTATTCCAACCTGGTGACGGTCTCACGGCTTCAAAGAAACCCCACCGTCAAAGCGGAAATTGCCAGCAAGAAATTCGGCAGTTCCATCCCTGCAGGGTTCCTCTCGTACCCCATCAGTCAGGCGGCAGATATTACCGCATTCCGGGCCACATTGGTCCCAGTGGGGGATGACCAGCTGCCCATGATCGAGTTTACAAATGAGATTGTCCGGAAGGTTAACAGCGTCGCTGGAAAAGAGGTCCTGGTGGAGTGCAGGCCACTTCTCAGCAAGGTCTCTCGACTGCCGGGCGTGGATGGTAAGGCGAAAATGTCCAAGTCACTGGGCAACTCCATCACTTTGGGAAGCGATGAGGCAGAGATCAGGCGGGCGGTTAAAAAAATGTACACCGACCCGGGCCACCTGCGCATAGAGGACCCGGGCAAGGTGGAGGGCAACGTCGTGTTTACGTACCTGGATGCGTTCTATCCTGATGACGCACACGTCCGGCAGCTGAAGGAACACTACGAGCGTGGCGGCCTGGCCGACAGTCAGCTGAAGAACACCCTCGAAGAGTGCCTGCAGGAATTTCTGAGACCCATCAGAGAGCGCAGGGCAACATTCATGGCCGACAAAGCCCAGCTCACAGACATCTTGCGCGCCGGCACAGGTAAAGCACAATCAGAAACCGAAGGGATCGTCCAGGATGTGAAGGCCGCCTTCGGTCTGGATATTCTCGGGTGAACTGAGACGGTGCCTCCGGCGGCGAGGTGGAGCCACCTCGAAAGCGGGTTGCCATTGCGCTTTGCCCTTCGTTCCTCAGGGCAAAGCGCAATGGCGTTCGCCGCGGGCTGCGCCCCCACTCTATGCTGGCGGTTGTTCAAACACCTTTATAATTCCAGGGGCGCATTTTGACATTTGACACAATCTTTTTTATTCGTTTCAAGGGTGTCTGCCCCAATGACGAAACTCGTAACCCATGGTTTTTCACTGACTCCATGGCAGGTTTGCCATCATCGTGAGTGCGAAGGGAAAGCTCGTCACCTGCCAGTGCTGTTAAAAACTGCACAGCACTATCGCGATAGAGCCTACCTGGAACAAATCCTTCCATCATCAGTCCACAGCAATTTTTCTTCTATGTATCCGTATGCATCCGATACTGAGCCTCTGTGGCGAATGAAATAGAGATAACCTACGTACTCAGAATCTGTAAGGAAGATAATGAGAACGTGTTTTTGAATTATTTCTTTTGTTGTTTGTGGCTTGATGTTTATTTCTATAATTATCAAATGATTAAACATGTTGTTATTGTGGTGAACATATGTATACTGTGCGTTAATATTTGTTTGTGTTGGAGTGTTGTTTGCGAAAGATATAGTAATTTCTTCACAATACGGGATCATATCTGCACAGCCCCATAATCAATACACAGGTCTGAGCTGTGTAGGTGATGGTCTGCGCCATCGTTTCGGGTAAAATCATCCCAGTTGAGGAAGATACCCGAGGCTTGAGTGGCACCTGCCTTTGTTTTATCAATTGTCAATTGAAGGTCGTTTTTCAAGAAATAGGTCGTTCTGCGTGAGATTTAGTGCGGAAAATGCGGGACGAAAATAGTGGGTGTATACACAACACAGCTCGCATTTGGAGCGATATGATCCCAGTGCTCTGTATCATGTGTCGGGTAATTCATGATTTTATCAGTAGGAGATCAGTAATATGTTGCCGATTCGGAAACTATCTTATTTTTTATTACTGCTAAGTATATCTTTTCTCGCCGGCTGTGAAATTGAGGGCTATTTCAGGGCTGAGCCGAATACAATTATTCGGGGTGAATCTGCTACTCTGGTATGGGATCTTGAACAATATTCAGCTCAGGCTGATAGTGCATCCATTGAACCGGAAATAGGCTCTGTACGGGTTAACGGGACATACATCGTGCGTCCGGATGAAACGACTACGTATACAATTACCTGGACCGGAAAAGATAAAAGCGGCAAAGAAGGAACGGCAACGGAAAAAACCACAGTTACCGTTATTCAACCTCCTGAATGTTCCCTTGAAGCATCTTCAGATACAATCATAGAAGGTGAGCCGGTAACCCTGTCTTGGGCCTCGAAAAATGGGGACTCCTATATCATCGAGCCCCAAGTGGGTACTGTTGTTGACCCTGAGGGAGCGCGAGTGGTTTATCCGGCAGGAGATACCACATACACCCTGAAGGTTTCCGGGCCTGGTGGAACAGCAGAGGCTTCAGTCTTAATCACGACCCGACCGTCTATAGCCATAACAGAACCCGATGGGGTAAGGGATTACGCTCATGGGAGTTTTGTCGTGAAATGGGCTGACGTGGACACCGACGACAACGCAAAAATATCACTTTATTATGATACGGATAACACCGGTGCCGATGGGACTCTTATTGCCGATGGTATTGATGAAGATCAAGATAGCAGTCATGATACGGCAACTTGGCCTACAGAACAAGTCCCTGAAGGTTCATATTACATCTATGCAGTAATCGATGACGGAAAAAGCGAACCTGTTATAGACTATACTGAGTTCAAGGTTGTCGTTGATCATCATACACCTAGGTTAAATGACATCTCCTCTAAATCAGTTACCGAACTGAAGACACTGTCATTTAACATCAGCGCAATTGATCCCAACTCCGATCCCCTGTCTTTTTATGCAACAAATCTTCCCGAGGGTGCTTCTTTTAATGCAAGCTCTCGCGCTTTTTTCTGGACTCCATCATTGGGACAATCCGGTATCTATGATGTTCAGTTCTCAGTTGCTGACGGACTGAATACAGACACTATTGATGTTCAGATTACAGTTAATAAACACCCTGTTTCCGTTACCCTGAATGCTAATCCAAAGTTAATTAAATGCGGTGAACCTACTGTCCTGTCATGGTCATCGATCTATGCCGATTCTTATACGATTGAACCGGATGTTGGGACATTTGACGCCGAAGGCTCGGTCTCTGTGGCTCCTTCTGCGCCTACCACATATACCATTACGGCAACCGGTGAGAGCGGAACGGCAACAGACTGGGTAACCGTTGGGATTAACCCGCCGAAAGTAATTGTAAGCAGCAACCCTTCAGAGATTCAACACGGTGAATCGGCGACAATTTCATGGAGTACCAGCTGTGCAGACTCCTGTGTCATCGAACCGGAAGTGGGTGGCAATTTATTAAGTGGCTCTGCTATCGTTATACCTGACCATAGTACTGTATACACAGTTTCGGCTACCGGCCCCGGAGGGACCACTCAAAAAAGTATCAAGGTAAAGGTTGCCGGTCCGCCCATTGTTAAGCTTTCTCTTTCTCAGTCAGAAATCACATATGGCGATTCCGTAACACTAAGCTGGTCTGTGAATAATGTAAGTCCCAATGCATTTATCAACCAAGGGATCGGTTCGGTGGAATGTGAGGGAAGCAGAGAATTTAAACCCGATTACACAACAACGTATGCCATCAGTGCTTCAAATGAAAACAAGTCAGTATTTCATACCATAACGGTCCGTGTTGTGGGGAGCCCCCCACCGGAAGCTCTGCCCGAAGGATCATTCGGTGAACAATATCAGGACCTGGTTCCCGTCGATGTAAGTCTCAAATCATATGATGAGAAGCGGTTTGTTGTTTTGACGGGAATTATAAAAAAACTTGACAATTTACCGCTTTCCGGAGTTCGAGTCGAGGTTTTTAATCATCCGGAATATGGTTCCGCCTTGACTGATTCAGAAGGGCGTTATTCTATCCCTGCCGAGGGTGGAGAGCTGTTGAAATTGGTTTATACAAAAGAGGGCTACATTACCTCTCACAGGCAAAAAGAAACTCCATGGAACGATGTTGTTATATTTGACCCCATCACTTTGATCAAGAAAGATCGATCCACGACAGTGGTGTTTGATGGAAACCCAGGCACCATAATCACACATAAAAGCACGGGAATCGTTGATCCAGAGTTCGGAAACCGGTCGTGTACTATGGTATTTACCGGCGACAACATGGCTTATGAAATGGATAAGTACGGCAATGTAATTCGTCCGCTCTCCTCAATTACTACACGAGCAACCGAGTTTATAACGCCCGAATCCATGCCAAGCATTCTTCCTCCTCTTTCTGCATATACCTACTGCGCAGAACTTGGCGTGGATGGCGTTGAACGGGTGAAATTTGACAAACCGGTTATCGTGTATGTTGATAATTTTCTTGATTTTCCGGTGGGGGGCATTGTGCCTGTCGGATATTATGATAGGGATAAAGGAGTGTGGGTTCCTTCAGAAAATGGCGTGGTTGTGGAACTTCTGGATACCAATTTAGACGGAGTTGTTGATGCCCTTGACAGTGACGGGGACGGAGATCCTGACGACCTTGATCAAGACGGTTTGTTTTTAGATGAAATTAAAGGGTTGGAAAATCCTAAGGATTATACCCCCGGAACCGCTTACTGGAGAGTCTCTTTAAATCATTTTACTCCCGAGGATTTTAATTGGCCGCATGGTGCACCGGAGGATGCCATTTCTCCAAATCCGGATGGAGAACCGTCACTGGGTTCAGGCCCTCCACCCTGTTTTGCTGCAGGGACGCTTGTTAAAACTACCCATGGGCTTATTCCTATTGAACAAATTAATGAGCAACATCATGTTTGGTCTTTCGATGAAAAAACAGGTGAGATAGAGGCAAATAAAGTGTCTCGCACATATGCTACACCTGATCGAAAGCTCATTGAGTTAACATTCCAAAATAAAGATACCTGTGAAAGCATTGTAGTAACACCCGAACATCCATTTATGGTTTTAGAAAAGGGTTGGACGGCAGCAAAAGATTTGATTTCTGGGGATCTAATCTATTCGTTCAATGGAAATACAGTGGAGCTCAAAACTCGAAATGACTTTATTAATCTTCAAACAGTTTTTAATCTGGAGGTTGAAAATACTCATTCATATTTTGTAGGTATCTCAGAGCTACTTGTACATAACCGATGTACTGGAGATGTTGATCCCAAACAGAGAGTTCTTCATCAGGATATTCCTGTTCCTGGGACAGGTCTGACACTACATTATGCGAGTAATCGTGCCGATGGCTACAATGAGAAAATGATCGTCAATGTACCCGTAAGTGGGATATCTGTTCCAGATAGTCTTAAAAGGATTGTCGTTATAGTCGAAGTTGCAGGGAGTAGAATAGTAAAAAAATTCGATCCGTTTCCTAACCAAAAAGCAGAGTTTATTTGGGATGGTAAAGATTATCTAGGTAATAATTTTCATGGAGAGATAGATGTTCATGTATCCATTGGTTTTGTGTATGACGCTGTCTATCGAGTTCCCCCCTCGCAAGCGTTAGCTTTTGGGAATGCCCCTGCTGTGGGATCCTTGGGTATTCGTTCAAGGCAAGAAATAACCAAGTGGTACAATAAAATTATACCAATCTATTCTATACGTGGGAAGAGTGATCATTACAATTACAATCGATTAGCAAACGGTTGGTCTCTTTCTGCTCATCATTTTTCAAATGGTATAGTTTTTAAAGGAAATGGAGTGGAGATCAGGGATAGAATGGGGTATGTCCCGAACCGATTTGCTGGTACACATTGCTTAGGAAATAACGGAGATAACGGTCTGGCCACAAAGGCTTCCATTGAAAAGCCAAAAGGGCTCACGGTAGATCGTTTTGGTAATGTATATATTGCTTCTGCCTATGACAGCGTTCGAAAAGTAGACACAGATAATATTATAACAACAGTAATTGGGCAGGGGTCAACAAATTCTCAAAGAGATACAGTTGATAATCCAAATATTGATGGACCATATGATATTGAGATTGATCACTCGGGAAATATGTTTATTGTTGAGAAGTATAATCATTACGTAAAAAAAGTTGATAAAAATGGCATCATTTCAATTGTTGCTGGCACTGGAGAAAATGGTTTTGGTGGAGATTCAGGTCTTGCTTTGTATGCTAAGCTATCTTACCCGTCTGGAATAGGTATTGACTCTGTGGGTAATATTTATGTGGCTGATACTGGTAATAATCGCATACGCAAAATTAATACCGAAGGGATTATTTCAACAATTGCAGGGACGGGCTTTGCTGGTTATGATGGAGAAGGTGGGTTGGCAGTTGATGCCAGAATAGATTCTCCTTATGATGTTGCCGTGAATCCAGCTGGAGAGATATATTTTACAGATAGTAATAATTTTTGTATCAGAAGAATTGATAATTCAGGTGTTGTTTCAGCTATAACTAGTGATGAGGGTTTCTGTACTCGAAATATCTATGGCTTAGCCATTGAAACAAGCGTTTGTTCGCCCAGGGGGTTGCATATCGATAATTATGGTAATGTTTTTTTTACTACTTATATCGAATATGGTGGAAGTGCTGCATACATGATCGATACGAATGGCTATATATCAACCATAACAGATTGGTATGCATATGACGTTAGTATGCCTGTTGATATTGTGACGGATATGAATGGAAATATATATGTTTCAGGGCTTGATAACAATGTAGTGTATAGATACTCTCTACCTGAATTTATTGTAAGCCATGGAAAAGAAGATGAATCCATTTTTACTGACAATAATGGAGAAGCATACGTTTTCTCCGCGGTCGGGACGCATGAAAAAACCATTGATGCTGAAACAGGAAAAACTATTTTTGAATTCATCTATGAAAATGGCAGGCTAAGATTTATTAGCAATCGCTTTGGGAAAAACACTGAAATCAAGTATGACGATGGAAAACCAAGCGAGATAATTTCTCCGTATGGTCTTACTACGACTCTCGAAATAGATAACAAAAATGATCTTAAAAAGGTTTTCTATCCAGATGATAATTTTTTTGAATTCGCTTACACAGATAATGGATTGATGCTTACTGAAATTGATCCTGCTAAAAACACATTTAGTTATGAATACAATCAATCTGGGCGACTATTGGAATTGTTAGATTCCGAAAGTGGGCAATGGAGTTATAAAAGTGATTTGTTCTCAAGTGGGCTTACCAAAAATTCAGTTACTTCCAAAGAAGGTAACCAGATAATATATGAAGATAGAGTGTTCTCTGGATCTAAATCATCGAACATTACTCGTTCAAATGGTGAGATAATTAAATCGACAATTCTCCAGGATGGGCTCACTGTCAACAGCACATTGTCTTGCGGGATGAAGGTAATAGTTGAAAATAAAGATGACCCCTTGTTTAGGTATAGTTATCCTGCAAAAATTACACAAACCACCGAGTCAGGTTTAAGAAAGATTATAGAGCAAGAAAGGTTTTTTAATTATGAAGGATGCCCCGCACAACTTATTAAACTATCCAGAAGTAATTCTATAAAAGATGTCACTTGGAATAGTATTTCTCACGATATAAAAAACAGCACCAAAACTATTAATTTAACAGGTGGTAAAAAAATTATATATCATTACAACCCTGAAAACCTACTAATCCAGCATGTATCCCCAACCGGGCTTAATGATATAAATTTTGAATACTATGACGAGAATACCTTACATAACGGAAAACTCCATTTTGTCCGTACAGGCACACGTGAGATTAAGTACACATATTATGACAATGGCTTTCTTCATACAATTACTGATCCTGAACAGAAAATCACAGATTACCAAGAGTATGATCTCCTTGGCCGTATCAAACGAGTTAAAAGGCCCGATAGCACAACTGTTCAATTCGAGTATGATGCAAATGGGAATATGACAGCGCTTATTACCCCTGCCAACAATCGCCATGCGTTTGGGTTTAGTAGTGTTGACCTGAAAAAGACGTATGATACACCTCATCCAAGGCAGTATAGGTACAACTACGATAAAGATAGGCGACTCACAAGTATTCTATTCCCTTCCGGTAATCAAATCGATTACGACTATGATGATGGCTATGGAAATAAATCGAGACTCCAAACAATTGTCACTCCAAATAAAACCATTAATTACAAGTATTGGTGCGGTGATAATATTGAGTCCATCTCATCTGAAGATGAAGTTGTTGCCTGGACCTATGACTCTACTCTTGTAACCTCTCAATCATCCTATGGCACACTAAACAAAACCATAGCATACAGATATGATAATAATGGTGATTTTAAAATTGATGGGCTTACCTACGCAGGTGAGACTGAGGAAATATTATATGATGCAGACCACTTGTTGGCACAAGCTGGAGACTACACGATCACCAGAAATTCGGAAAATGCATTACCCGAGATTGTTTCCGGCGATGCTTTAACCATTAATCGCACCTTTAACGGGTACGCTGAACTCGATAACGTTGCTTGTATCGTCGGTGGCGTAAATGCAGCCTCATGGTCAATAACCGACCGCGACAACGCCGGTCGGATCAAAGAGAAAACCGAGACCATCAGTGGCGTAACTGATACTTACAATTACGACTACGATGATAACGGCAGGCTTAAAACCGTCACAAAAAACGGGGCTCTTGTCGAAGAGTATGACTATTCAAATATTCCCTACGGAACCTGTACACTACGAACAAATACTCTTCGCGGCATAACAGATCAGGATCTGCACTATGACGAAGAAGATCGTCTATTGAGTATCGGTGATACCTCATATTTTTATGACAAGGATGGCTTCCTTGAATCAAAAGTTAAAGGCGATGAGACAACAACATACACGTATTCATCCCGTGGTGAACTCCTGAGTGTCACGCTTCCAGACACAAGAACCATCACCTATCTCCATGACCCCCTTGGCAGGCGCATCGCCAAACAGGTCAACGGTATCATCACAGAAAAATACCTATGGGAGGGTATCACCACCCTCCTGGCGGTCTTCGACGGTTCTGATAATCTGATTATGCGGTTTGAGTATGCCGATGACAGAATGCCTGTTTCCATGACAAAAGGATCAGACACCTATTTCCTCCTCTATGATCAGGTGGGAACCTTAAGGGCTGTTGCCGATTCATCCGGTAATAATGTAAAACAAGTCGCATACGACACCTTCGGCTTTATCCTGAGTGATACGAATGACGCCTTCTCTGTGCCCTTCGGCTTTGCAGGAGGGCTCCATGACAGGGATACTGGGCTTGTCAGGTTCGGCTACAGGGATTATGACCCGGCGGCCTGCAGGTGGACGGCTAAGGATCCGATTTTGTTTGAAGGGGGGGATACGGATCTTTATGGGTATGTTCTGAGTGATTCGGTGAATCTTATTGATTCAAATGGTTTGTGGGGTGGAAGCTGGGCACTTGCTGGTGCAGGTGCACTTACTGGTGGGGTAACTGGATTAGCTACAGGCTTGGGAAAACAAACAGTTTCAGCCATGCAAGGAAATGGATTTGATTATACAGCTGTTGCCAAATCTGGAACAGAAGGAGCCTTTATCGGTACGATTGCAGGCGGTGCTTTTGGTATTGCTGTGGGAGATCCAAGCTTTGGGTTAGTTGCTGCCTCTTTCCTTGGAGCTGCGGGATTTCAAGCTGTTAGTGGGGATTGGCCCGAACCTGAGCCAAGACGTTATCCAGTACCACCCAAGCCTCCAAAAAGATATCCAGTACCAAGCAGATGGGGGGAGTGTCCACAATAAAACACTATGCAATCCATTTAAGGGTTTGGAAATGAATATTAAACAATTTATATTACTTGTTTTTGCCTTTTTTTGTGCGGGAGGTGTTGGCGAAATTATAAAAAAAATAATTGGAATAGATGTTACAGTTTTTTTTATTGTAGTTGTTATAATCATATTTACATATATTAAAAAAAAATAGATGAGGCGATCATGATCCTTTAGGCAGGAGAAGGGGGTAGGTCTATATGTTTGCCATACCAAATACAGTGTCTTAATGGTGTCTTTGTCGTCGTTTACCAACACAATAAGCATTTGCAAGCTGATACATTCAGCCATTCAAAGGATTCTTCGACCACTTTCAGCGTCGCCCCGAAGGCCGTGCCATGGGGCTGCCTTTGGTGCGGCGTAGATTAGTGGTTCGCATATGAAGGTAATGTTCTTAACGTTTATGTGTTTGTTGTGTCTCAGCAGGAGTTTGGGGCTGGCCTTTTTTATTGAACATCAATCCTCTATTTGTTTTTTCTTTCACGAGCGCAGCCCGTCAGCGAATGTGATCGACCCGAGGAACGAGGGGCGGGAGCATTTGCAATCTGGGGTGTAGGGGATCATCCCCTGCCCGCCGGAGGCATGCTTTTTCCATCCTTTCCCCTTACCACTCGGTTGGCGTTCCGTCCGCTTTTTCCGCAATGCGGATGTACCGGTACAGGTCAAAGGTGCCGCCCTCGATGGGGTGGGCTTTGAGAAAGGTTCGGCAGTGCCAGTCATATTCGTCCCAGAAGTCTGGGTTGGTGCGGCGAATGACGTATTTTCTGGCCATCAGGTAATAGGTGATCCTGTCTTTGACTTTTAAATAGTGGTCCACCAGGGTTTCCACCATACCTCCAGCACCCCCTTGCTTCATTGCTACTGGAATTTAAGTCGAATATTTTCAGGCTATTACATGTATACTTCGAGGTTTATAGAAGTGCTGTGATTAGCCCAAAAAGTTTGCCTAGACAAACACAATGTCTATATGTGATAGTGCCCATGGATATCGAATAATTTCAAACATGGGGGCCACTATTATGGATACCATCGATTTAGAAAAACTCCAGATCACAAGAGCGGGTCTACTTCCCATTGCCCGAGAATACACGAAGCGACTTATGATTCGTGAAACTGTCAACGAACTAGTCGACAGCCAGATGAACCTGGCCCCGGGTGATGCCATATGTGCCATGGTCATAGACGCATTCTCAGGCCGGACACCACTTTGCCGATTCACCGACGAAATCAATGAACAAGACAGCGAGATTCTTTTCGGCTTTCCTGTAAACCATAAAATGTTCAGTGAGACCAACCTCGGCCGGGCCATGGACAGGGTGTACGAGGCTGGCGCTCAGCGCCTGTTTACTGAAGTATCAATGAAAGCCTTGAGCACCTTTGATATTGACGCCAAGGCCTACCACTTCGACACAACGTCTGTATCGGTTTACGGAGACTATGAACTGCAGGATGAAGAACCCTCAAATGTTACGTATGGCCACAGCAAGGCAAAGCGCCCGGATCTGAAACAGTTCATGGTTTCTATGTGTTGTGTCGAGAGAAACATCCCCATTATTGGTCAAGTTGAAAATGGTAATGCCTCGGATAAAACCCTCAATAACAAGCTTCTCTCCAGCGCATCAGCCTACATGGCACGTCATGGGCTTGAAACAGGAGCATCTCTTCATATTGCCGACTCCGCATTTGTAACCGCCTTAAATCTTGAAAAAGCAAGAGACCTCAAAATCGACTTTCTAAGTCGTATGCCTGCCAACTTCAAGGAGTGCAAGCGCGTCATAGACGAAGCCGTTAAAAAAGAACTCTGGCAGGAGGTCGGCATCCTTGCAAACGATGAAGGAACCATCAAAAAGCCATCCGCCTATTACCGGGCTCAGGAGGGAATTGTTGATGTCGAAGGTCATTCGTATCGCGCCATAACCTACCACTCAAGTGCCTACGACAAGCGCAGGCAAAAAACCATCGAGAACCAGCTAAAAAAAGACCGAACAGCCCTTGAAAAAACAATCCATGACAGCTTGCTCCCAGCTTATAAATGCCGCGATGATGCAGAATCTGCACGTAAGCAAATGATAAAACTGGCATCAAAGAGCATGCACACCATAGAAACGGAGATCACCGAGACCCCTGTCTTTGAAAGAGGACGCCCAAAAAAGGGAGAGACCAGAGTCGCGAGGGCGTTCCGGTACGAGCTCAGCACAACGCTCCATGAAAACCCCGAAAAAACAAAGGATCTCCGGACACGTGCAGGGTGTTTTGTTCTCCTCACGAGCCTTAATGACAAAGGCCGATGGAGTCCCTCGGAACTGCTCAGGCTCTATAAAGAGCAGGATGGCATTGAGAAAAACTTTGGCTTTATCAAAGATCCAGCCATCATTAACGCCATCTTTCTGAAAAAGACCTCACGCATTGAAGTGTTAGGCCTTGTACTCTTACTCGCCCTCTTAATTTGGAGGCTCATTGAGCGTGATCTACGGCAACATATAAAAAAAACGAGCACTCCACTACCTGGATGGAAGCCAAAGGGGACAACTCGGCCTACGACATTTATGATGAGCATCAAGTTCAAGCAGATTAACGTACTCACCATTGATGGGGTTAGACGGCTTGCCAGACCTCTAAAACCTGAACAGCTCAAATTCCTTGAGGCACTAAAACTGACACCGAATATCTATACCATACCGTAGACCATCGACGACGAGGGCCTGAAAAAATAGCCCCGGCGATGCCGGCGGGGGTGCTGGATGTATGTTCCACCTCTCCCAGCGGGATCTGGGCAAAGGCGTTGGGGTAGTTGCCCACATGTCCCCGGACAATGCTCAGGGTGTCGTCTTCAGGCTTTCGCCGTCTCTCCTCTCCAAACATAAACGAGTTGTTGCTGAGGGCCTTGTTCTTGATGATGGAGTAGGCCAGGTCCTCCTGGCCCGGTGGGGTCTTCACCCGGAGAAAGGTCACATCAGGAAACACTTCGGTTCGCGATCCTTTGATATGGGTGAGTCGCCGCAGGGCATGTTCTGTGGTGATTTCAGCCTGGGTGTCACCGGCCAGGGTGCAGTGTTCATCCAGGCACCGGTTGAGGTGGTCGTGCTGCGGGGTCACAGGGCCTACATGGGCCAGCACCTTGTCAAAAAACTCACCCTTGGGATCTTCTGTTGTATACGAGATGCCTGTTTCTCGCTCCAGGCCAAGCAGGGGGTTTTGGAGGTGGTTTCTGACTTCCGCGCGGGTGCCCTGGTACCAGGTGTTACGCATGGTCATGCGTTGGTCGCTGGGCATAAAGCTTAAAAAATTGTTCTCGCCTTCCATGCGGAGGAAATCCATGTACAACCGGGTGACGGCCTGATGCCCCAAGTTGCCGTAGACATCAAATCCGGCCACGAGAAGGTAGTGAATCCGTTCAAGCAGTGGGAAATCCACAACCCAGGCTGTCTTGGGAACTTGCCCCACAAGGCCCTTGAGCACCGTGGCGCTGTCAAAGTGCCGGAACACGGTGAGTGCGGCATTGTCGTTGGTGCCGTTTTCCCCGTTCCAGATCTGGGTGACGTCATTTCCGATATTGTCCGTGTGAAGGCTCTTCAGGTAGTCCTCTTTGGAGTTGAGGTAATTTTTCTGGTGGCGGGAGTAGGTGAACCAGATACTGGGAATGTTCAGGGTGTTCTCCCGTTCACCGGGCAACGCCAGGTCTTCACTCATGCCCGCCAGAAAAGCGGAGTCGTTGCTGATGACATCTTTGTCCGGATCAAAAAAGATCACAAAGAAATGGTCGTTGATCACGTTTAACGCCACCTGACCTCGGCATACCGGCCCTTTGATGAACCCGTTCACGAAAAAATGGGCGTCATCCAGCATAAATTTGTACCGGGACTTTGCAGGCAGCTCCACAAACGCTTTCAGAGGGTTGGCCGCCGTTTGGGGATCGTACGAGGGCAGGCTTGAGACGCTGTACTCCGGGGTGAAGAACAGCTCTTGGTACCGCGCCATTTTAGCATCGGACAGATGATACACCGTGTGATTTTTTGCAACCACCGCTGGCGTCTTTTTAAGCCGGTAATAGACGGTGCTTACGCCGAGATCATCATAGGGCCGGACGCTTGCGATCTCCTCGATGGGCTCGCCGGGAGGGGTGGCGGAACGCACCAGTCGATAAAACTCACGATCGGGAAGTCCTTCAAAATGAATATGGGCAATAAAGAGGTGTTCGTAGATGTAGCGGCTCACCAGTTGTTCTTTAAGCGACTCCCCATTGAAAAAGGATTCCCAGCGATGGACGATGTCGGTGGCAAGTGGAGAGGCCTCATCCTGAGCCTTGATGCGCCCGCCATCCCTGATCCACTCCATGATGGCGGCATGCTCTTCTTCCGTGAGGCCGGGCAGGGCGTATGGCATTCCCCACAACGGGTACCGCTCCTCAAAGGTTTCGAAATCTTCGCTCTTTTCACAGTTGTTGGTCTTGGCAAGGGACAAGTCAAAGGTCTGGGGAAGGAGTTCGTCCAAGGGCTGTGGGTGCTTTTGTTTTAATTTCAGCATCAGGGCGAGGACGGAATTTTCAAGGTTGATCTCAGGGGTCTGGGTGCGCTCATTCAACACGGGGTGGAACCCTTTGTCCCGCCACTCAGAGGTGGTCTCTGCATCAACAAACAAACGGGTGGGGTCGTCGGCGGAGATACGTGACGCGTTGTAGACCAAGAGCTCGGTGGCCCCACGGTCCAGCCCCTCAAAGGAGGTGAGCTTCAGTTGACACGGGGCGTCATAACAGCTGTGACACGCGCTGCACCTGTTTTCCAAGATGGGTTGAATATCTTCAAAATAGGTGATGTCTTCCCTGGGGGCCATATCAACCCGGGACACCGCACGCTCCGGTCCGAATTTTTTATCAAAAACCTTTGCCTGGCGCACACTGCACCCAAAGAGAAGCAGTGCCACACACAGCACCACCACAAGACACTTCCCTTTCACTGGAACCTCCTTGTTTCTTGATATGATCTAATAATGTTGCCTTGTGTGATCAAAGCTGGGTCTAAAAACGTGCCTCCGGCGGCAAGGTGAGCCACCTTGAAAGCTGGTTACGTATGCGCTTTGCCCCTCGTTTCTCGGGGCAAATCACATCCGTCTTCAAGCATGAATTTATCGGGCTTATTCATAAAAAACTGTTTATCAAATTCTCTTGAAATTGTTGATCTATAACTTCGGCGGCTCGTCTTTGAAATGAGCTTCAAATATTTTTCGGTTGCCGTATCCTTTTCTCTCAGCCTCTGCGGAGCTGAGAGAAAAGGAGGCAGCAAACTCGTTAATCCTGCCAATATTCGGTGAATCAATCTGATAGCATTTGAAGGCTGTTTGCTAAACGTTTCAGGTCTTTGTCTTGCGGCTGTGCTTACGGCGGTAATATTGACCTGGTTCGTTGCCCCGAAGTCTTCGTTCACTCTAAAATCAGGGGGATCAAGGTCAATGTTTTGTTGCGTGGAACGCACCCTACGGGCTCCGGAGCCTCAAAGGATCATGACTTGCTCGATCTACTCTGACTATCAAAAGGTTTGCTCGTCAGAAATGGTCGGGATCATCATATCCATGGGCATCCCACCACCACCGTAGGGTGCATTTTATGCACCATGTTCGATCCACCAATGGCTTTGATTTAATCTGAAATCATACTGATATCAGGCCCCGTTTTTAAAAACAAAAAGCTGTGGCAACCCGCTTTCGAGGTGTCACACTTCGTTGCCGAAGTTGTTGTTCACGGGCGCAGCCCATCAGCGGATGTGATCGGCCCGAGGAACGAGGGGCGAGAGCATTTGCGAACCTGGGATCCAAGGGCTCAGCCCTTGGCCGCCGGAGGCATCGTTTTTGTAACAGTTTCATTGCAATCGAATCTGGTCAATGGCATCCGGTTTAAACGGCACAAACTCGGGTATGTTGGCCGCCATTGTGGGGTGGCTGAATCTTGAAAGCTGAATGGCCGGAGAGTCCACGCCGTTTTCGTCCACATGGGTCAGGTAAAGCTCCGTGTACATGGAGCGGTTTTTGGATGCGAAGGCAAGCCATCTGCCGTTGGGGGACCAGGTGTGCCAGGAGTTCATGTTGGTGCGGTTGCAGGTCATCCTCCGGGCTGCTCCGCCGCTGGCGGGGACAATGTAAAGGGCGCTATCCGGTTGGAGCATCAAGCCGCTGCGGCTTTGGGTGAACACCACCCATTTTCCGTCCGGTGACACCCGCGCAAAGGAGTTGCTCATGCCGTTGTTGCTTGCACCTTTTAAGGGGGCGGGCTCTCCCCCTTTGCCGTTGTTAAATGGTAACCGGAAAATGTCGAAATGAATGGGGAACCGGGCGTTGAGCTGCTGAATGGGCAGGCTTGACCTCAGGGTTTTTATGTCCCCCAAATCCGGGTGGTAGGCGTTTGCTGTCTCTGCCCGGGAAAAAAGAAGGGCGGATTCGTCGGGATACCAGCTGGGGTCGGTGTGGACATAGTCCCAGTCCTGGGCTCCGGTCAGGGGGGCAAAGGTTTCGTCTTGTCGGTCATAGACTCCTAAAAATCCGAAGGTCGGGAAAAAGAGCTGGGAGTAGGCCGGGTCCCCTGAGAGTACCATGAGGCTGATCTCATTGACGGGGCTCGCCAGGAAACGCCCGGTGGGTGAGAGTTTGGCAAAGCTTCCCCGGGTGTCGGGGAAAAAGGGCGGCTTCGGGTAGTCCGTCCAGGTCATGACGTCATCATTTGTGATGGTCATGGATTCAGACACGGGCTTGACCCAGTGGGCACCGCCGTCTCCGGCCACATTCATCTCCATGGCAAGAAGGGATCCGTCGGCACTGGTTTGGTGGCAGCCGCTGCAGACCGGCTGATTCTCCATGACGGTTTTCGGCGGATGGGTATCACTCACATCTCCCAGCTTCCAGGTGATGCACCTGACGTAGTCTTCGGTCTGCTGATAGGGCAGCGGCAGCTGGCGGTACAAAATGGCCGCACCCACGGCGTCTTTAGACATATAAAAGCGGCTGCTTGCCGAGGCAAAAAGGGTTTCGGACGCATCCCCACCCAATCCATGGATGTGAATCTCTACTGGTTTGTCGCCGGCCTGTTCTTTGACTTTTTGCCAGGTGCTTTCGCTTGGTTGCCAGGGAGATCCCTTGGAGAAGGCGTACATCGGGCTGCCAAGGGAGGGTGTGAGTTCAATGAGCCAGCGTTGAATGCCTTCTGTTTGAGTTGCCCATTCAAACTCCGGAGGGGCCATGTCTCTTGGGTAGATGGCTCCGGGAAGGGTCTCCAGCAGATGAATGGAACCGGTGGGGTAAAGGGCCTCTTTTTTATTAAGGATGAGGCGAACCTGGCTGATCGTAGAGCCAGAATCGCTGAGGGGCTCTTGCTGGGTTCTGTTTCCCGCACAATGTGTACACAGCACAGCGCACGACAAGAGGCATATCCATAGAATTCGTTGCATGCTCACCCCTTCGTTATCACAGGCTGCTCACACGGTTCTGCAGGCGCTTGATCTCGTCAATTTTTCCCATGACCACGAGTGTCATGCCGGTGGTCAGTGTGGTGTTCGCTTTGGGGTTGAAGGTGATGGACTCTTCATCCTTCAGGCCCAGGACCAGAAGGTCGTACTCTTGCCTCAGGTCGGTCTGGCAGAGTCGCTTTCCGGAAAGGGGGGACCCATCAACGATGGGCAACTCGTGGATTCTTAAAGGGCCCTTTTCGCTTCGGAGCATCTGGTCGAGGAAATCCACGGCAGCGGGACGGATCATCTCCGAGGCCATGCGCAGGGCACCGATGGTGTTGGGGGCGACGATGCTGTCTGCCCCCGCCATGCGGAGTTTGGGCTCGATTTTGGGGTCGCTCACCTGTGCCACAATTCGAAGGCTTTTATTCATCATGCGGGCCGTCATGGTGACGTAGAGGGTGTCTTTGTCCTGGGGCAGGGCGATGACCACCCCTTTGGCGCTCAGGATGCCGGCTTTTTCCAGGCTTGCGTCATCCGTGGGGTCACCCTTGATATGAAGGAGGTGTCGTCCCTCCAGGCACATGGCCAGCCTTTCGGGCTCCTGCTCGATGATCACCACTTCCTCCCCGCTGATGATGAGCTCGTCGGCTAAGGGGCGGCCCGTTTCTCCTCCTCCCACAAGAATGATGTGCCCGGTGAGGCGATCGATTTTTTTGTTCATACGTCTTCTCCTTCGGACACCTGAAAGTTCGCCCTCGATCAGAAGGGCTGTGATGGAGCTGATGGCATACAGGATAAACCCCATGCCAAAGGTGATGAGGCCCATGGTGAAAATCTGGGCAGGAATGCTGCTGGAGACGTTCAACACCTCTCCGTAGCCGACACTGGTGATGGAGATAACCGTCATGTAGAGACAGTCGATAAATCGTGCCTGCCCTTGAAAGAGGAGGTAATACCCCAGGGTGCCGATGGCGACAACGAGCAGAATGACCAATAGAAAGGTGGTGAGTCGTTTCTGAATCATGGATCATGCCCTTCGTCAAAGATGGAAACGCAAGCCTTCTATGGTTAAAGTGTATGGAAAAAGCGGGCCTCCGGCGGCGAGGGTGGCGAAGCCTCTTTGGGAGAAACACCTTGAAAGCTGAGGGGTGATACGTGACTGCAAGACACGCATCAAACGCCGTGGATAATAGACTCGGCGCTCCCTGATCTCTCTGGTTTATCAGGGAATGTTGCCGTGAAATTCTGTCTCTTTTCATAGCATATGAAGAGGCACTGTGATGTTAAAAATATGGGGGGCTATGGTATTCGTTGCTGTGGGGGAGACGGTTGGCACATCATTATATAATTAATGCAGGCCAGAAGAGCCTTGAAATGCCCGGGGTCGACTGTCTGGCCATAGCGTTTTGAAATATAGCGTACGATGTAACTGTTCAGCGCTAAAAAAAAAACAGCCTCCGGCGGCAAGGTATGCCACCTTGAAAGCATATAACGGATATGATTTGCCATGGGAACGAGGGGCAAATCACATCCGTCTTTGGCTGTCATATGCTATTGAAAACAAACAAAACCTGTTTGGCAACCTTTTCAAAAGGTTGGCCCCCGGCAGGGCCGCCGGAGGCACTGTTCGCGAGCTTTTTAGTGCTTTTCAGCCTCGGCAAAGCCGAGATCAAAGGCCTTCAGGTTCATGTCCACAAAGGCTTTCTTGGTCTTTGTGGCGATGGCTTCGCGGATGGCATCTGCGCTGAGGGGCAGGATGCCGGTCTGGATCAGGGCGCCCAGGAGCACCATGTTCACGGAGAGGACGTTGCCCGCCTCTTCGGCCAGTTTCGTGGCGTCAAAAGCGATAAGGCGTTTGGTCTTCTCGGCGAGAAGGGTGGTCACGGTCTCGATCTCCGGGTACTCTCCTTTGCCGATGGCCACGGTGAAGGGGGGCAGGGGAGAGAGGCTGGTGATGGTCACCGTCTCTTTGTTGCAGCGTCCGAGGGCGCGAAGGGCCTCGCAGGGCTCAAAGCTGACGAAGACGTCGGCTTCGCCGTCGGAGATGATGGTGCTGTCGGCATCGCCGAAGACGATGGAGGACTCCACCACACCGCCCCTCTGGGCCATGCCGTGGATCTCGCTCATGCGCACGGGGATGTCCTGCATCAGGGCCGCTTCGCCCAGAACTCGGGATGCGAGGAGGTTTCCCTGGCCGCCCACCGCCACGATGATCAGTCTTTTGGTATCCATATGGGTGTCACCTTGTTTGCTGTAAGGCGAAAAATGAAATGCACAAAGCTGCCTCCGGCGGCCAGGGGATGATCCCCTGGACCCCAGGTTGCATCCACGATTTTCCCCTCGTTCCTCGGGAAAAATCATGGATGCCTTGATTGCAGGTTGTGGATTTGTTCTTCTCGCCTAAGTATTTTGACGAAGACGCTGCTGAGTATATGTGCAGCAGAGTCGGTGTCGTTCATGGAGCCAGGTCGCCTACTTCTTGACAGGCATGATGGCGTTTTCAGGGCAGATCTGGGCACAGATGGAGCATCCGGCGCACATATCCTCGATGATACGTACCCTGCCGCCTTCGGTGGTGAATGCGGGACAGGCGATGGTATCGATGCAGTCCCTGTGGTCCTTGCACTTCTCGGGGTTCACCTGGAACTTCTTGCCGGTGAGCTGTTTGAGGCTCTTGGCGTAGAGGGTGCACTTCTCCTTGGCGATGACAACGGAGACCCCTTCGAACTCCACGGCCTCTTTGATGGCGGCGGCGCTCTTCTTGAGGTTGTAGGGGCGCACCACGGAGACGTGCTTGACGCCTGCGGCTTTCACGAGCCCTTCGATGTCGATGGAGTTGTACCCTTCAAAGCCCATCTCGTCCATGTCCACGCCGGGGTTGGGCTGGTGGCCCGTCATGCCGGTGATGCGGTTGTCGAGGATCACCAGGGTGAAGTTGTGGTTGTTGAACACGGCATTCATCAGGCCCATGATGCCGGAGTGGAAGAAGGTGGAGTCTCCGACAAAGGAGATGACCTTCTTGTCCGTCACCGTAGAAAAACCAGCCGAGGTGCTGGTGGAGGCGCCCATGCAGAGCACGAAGTCCCCGGTGGAGAGGGGGGGCATGAAACCCAGGGTGTAGCAGCCGATGTCCGAGGGGAACATCACGTCCATGCCTTCGGTGGCCTTTTTCACGGCGTAGAAGGTGGCCCTGTGGGAACACCCGGCGCACAGGTTGGGGGGCCGGTTGGGCATGGGGGGAACGCCTTCAAGGTTGACGCTCTCGCTGGCCACGGGGGCCAGGTCAAAATAGGAAGCGAGGACGTTGCGAACCATTTTGGGGTCGAACTCGTAGAGGCGGGAGAAGAGTTTTTCGCCCTTGCCGCAGATGGGCATGGTGAGGCCGTTCTCCTGGGCCACGGCTTTCACAGCCTCTTCCATGACGGGCTCGCCCTCTTCCACGATGAGAACTTTCTCACAGCCTTTGATGAAATCGAGGACCAGGTTTTTGGGCATGGGGAGGGAGAAGCCGAGGCGAAGGACTTTCACGTTGTCCGTGGCGCCGAGGTCGGCCAGGCCGTCCTTGACGTAGGTGTAGCTGACGCCGTTGGCGATGACACCCAGGGTCCCCTTACCGTCCACCATGTTCATGGGGGAGGTGCAGGCCATCTCTTCGGCCTTGGCAAGGTTCTCCAGGAGCTTGACGTGGAGCCCTCGGGAAACGGCGGGGACGGTGACGCATCGCATGGGGTCGCGTTCAAAGTCGCCCTTGGTGATGGGCTTTTTGATGTCGCCCAGCTCCACCACGCCGGTGGAGTGGTTGATTCGGGTGGTGGTGCGAAGGATCACGGGCTCGCCCAGGGTCTCGGAGAGTTCAAAGGCCTGCTTGGTCATCTCCTTGGCTTCGGCAACGGAAGAGGGCTCAAGAACCGGGAGACCGGCAAGCTTGGCGTAGTAACGGTTGTCCTGTTCGTTCTGGCTGGAGAACATGAAGGGGTCGTCGGCGGTGAGGATGACCATGCCGCCTTTGACGCCGATGTAGGCCAGGGTCAAAAGGGCGTCTGCCGCCACGTTCATTCCCACATGTTTCATCACACACATGCTTCGTACGCCGCAGTTTGCAGCTGCCGCCGTCACTTCAACGGATACTTTTTCGTTGATGCTGTACTCGAAATAGAGATCGCTCTCTTTCGACATCTGAAAAAAGTTGAGGGAAATTTCTGACGACGGTGTCCCGGGATAAGAGGCGGTAAACGCAGCGCCGGCTTCGATGGCGCCCCGTGCAATGGCCTCGTTGCCCAGCATGAGCATCTTCTGGCCCGGGTTGTCTGTGAGAAGCTTGTGCATGGCAAAATTCCTTATGGATGGGTGTTGACGTTCTCGTTAAAGTTAAATCCTTATTTTTTTAGACGCGATAGGCCCGAATGTCAAGGGTTTGGGAAGCCGCATAGCGGCAAAACAGTAAAGGGCACCGCCGGGCGGACTTGAGGAAAACGCCACGGCCGCAGTATATAATAAGGAGGCGTCGCAGGCGTATCGAGTTTGTTAAGCTCTCGTCACAGTCAGGCTACGCAGCGTTCTTGCCTTGCATGGCTTTGCCACCATTGGTGCTGGGCAATGGGCTTTCGGTGTGGGGTTTGCCTGATGTGACTTCGTCCCCCTCACCGCTGAAGGCACATTTTTCCTTCGGCCTTAATCAGTGAATGCACCGGCTGTCAGTTGTGGTTGACCAGATTTTGAAGAAGGCTGCCTGTTTACGTGATGATTATAAAAAGAGGACCATCTGGCATGGTTTTTTATATCGGAGGTGTACCTTTTTAAAGCCGTGTTCTTTTCGGCGCAGATGGAGGCAGAAAGATGGTTCGAAAATGAACAAGATGTTCGTTTGAAGGGGTAAAAATGTGCGGAAATGTTCGGCTTGGAAAACCTTGCTCCTTCAATGCCCAAAAGCCTTTACAACCCCTCGGCTTTTACACTATGACGGTGTGTAAAATGTCAGAGAACGGGTCCCGTGGTGCTGTTTTTCCTAAGGGAACAGACGCTTGAGAGGGGCCCGCCACCATATATTTAAGCAACGGTGTCGATATGTTAACGTCGGCCCGGTTGCCGGGGAAATTTGATGCAATCCATGGATAAGCCGGCCGTGTTTGTTCTGGCCACTCGAAACAGCGGAAAAACTGAAGAAATCCGGGCGCTCCTGAAGGGGTATCCGGTGGAGTTGAAGAACCTTGACGACTTCGGGCCCATTCCCGAAGTGATCGAGGATGGTGAGACGTTTGATGATAACGCCTACAAAAAGGCGAGTTTTACGGCTCGCGTTCTGGGTCTGCCTGCCATCGCCGATGATTCGGGGCTGGTTGTTGAGGCCCTGAATGGTGAGCCCGGGGTCTATTCGGCCCGATATGCCGGAGAGGATGCTGACGACGCTGCCAATAACGCCAAGCTTCTGGAACAGATGGCTGGTGTTGAGGATCGCAGAGCTGCGTTTCAGTGTGTTATCTCCATTGCCGTACCCACAGGGGCGGCGCTCACCTACGAAGGCCGCTGCGATGGGGTTATCGCACAGGCGCCTTCCGGGGAGGGTGGCTTCGGCTACGACCCGCTCTTCTATTGCCCCGACAAAGAGAAAACCTTTGCGGAGCTGAATCTGGAAGAGAAGGGCGAGATCAGCCACAGAGGCCGGGCTTTAAAAGAGGTGGCAAACGAATTTGACAAGATTCTGACCTGGCTTGAGATCCATATGCCGGTTCAGGAGAGGTTTGAGTGCAAGGGAGGGTGTTCCTGATGAACACATGAACCTGCTTCGGCAGGTTTTTTTGCCGCCTTTACAAATTCAGAACAACCAATTTTTACGATGTATTCAAATTCCAACGTATGATGATTTAATGGAGCCTTTCCTGCCGTTTTTGTCCGCATGGGGTTGCGGCGATACGGCGCGTGATAAGGTCGGGTGTGGGGTATTGCCCGGCGATGGGGAAGGGGACATTGGGTTGTCATCACATTTCAGGATCAGGATCAACATGGCACAGAAAAAAGAGATGATTGGGGGAATCGAGACCTTAGAGGAGGCCATGGCCCTTCTCGAGGCACGCATGGACGCTGAGACCTTGGCGAAACTGAAACAGATTCGCACGAAGGACGCAGTGATTACCATCGCCAATGCGGCGAAGCTCTGCACGCCGGACAGCATCTTCATCAACACGGGCTCAGAGGAAGATCTCTGCTTCATTCGTGAAGGCGCGCTGGCTGCCGGTGAAGAGGAAACTCTTCCCATGCCGAAGCATACCTTCCACTTTGAACTCAAAGAGGAGCAGGGCCGCATCACCGATCGCACCTTCTACCTGGCTGAGCCCGATGAGAAGGTAAGCTCCCTTGCCAACCGCATTGATCGAAGCGAAGGCCTTGCCGACGTGAAGACCAAGATGGGCGGCATCATGAAGGGCATGACCATGATTGTGGGGCTTTACATGCGCGGTCCCGTGGGGGCCTTTGCATCCAACCCCTCTCTTCAGATCACCAGCTCTTTTTACGTGACTCACAGCGCGGAGCTGCTTTACCGAAACCGTTTCAACGATTTTGACAACGAGGTGGAGCGTCTCGGGTACTTCTACACCAACATCCACTCCCAGGGCCTGAACCGAAGTGAAGACCTGCCCAATGCGCGGGTCTACATGGACCGGAACGATCAGACCACCTACTCCATCAACTGCACTTACGCGGGCAACACCCTCCTGATGAAGAAGGGCAACCACCGCTTCTCCGTTGACAAGGCCGTGAAGAACCGAGGCAACGAACTCTCTGAGCACATGTTCATCACCGGCATCGAAGGCCCCGGCAGCCGCACCACCTGGTTCGCCGGCGCAGCCCCCAGCGGGTGCGGCAAGACCACCACGGCCATGGCCGGTCACCACTTCGTGGGTGACGACCTGGCTCAGATGTGGATTGCCGAGGACGGCACCGTGCGCAGCATCAACCCTGAGTCCGGTATCTTCGGAATCGTGGAAGACGTCAACATGGAGGGCGATCCTGGCCTGATGCCTCTGCTCCGCGAGGAGAAGACCGAGGTCATCTGGTCCAACGTCCTTATTGATGAAAACAACGTGCCCCAGTGGACCGGCAACGGCGAAGCAGCCCCCACCAAGGGACGCAACTTCCAGGGTGAGTGGGAAGCTGGCATGGTTGACGAGAAAGGCAAGGCCGTTCCCGTCTCCCACCCCAACGCCCGTGCCACCATCGTGGCCAGCGCCCTGGCCAACTACTCCCCTGCCTCCGAAGATCCCAACGGTGTGGAGACCAGCGTCATCACTTACTCCGGTCGTGATGCCGACACCATGCCCCCTGTCTGGGTGGCCAGGAACTCCGATCACGGCGTTGCCATCGGGGCTTGCATCGTCTCTGCGGCGACTGCCACAGAGGTTGGAGCCAGCGGCGTGAAGCGTGCTCCCTGGGCCAACGCTCCGTTCATTCCCGGCGCACTGGGCGAGTACATGGACGCTCAGTTCACCTTCTGGGCCAATGAGCGTATCACCGCCGGCAAGCGTCCCCTCATGGCAGGCCTCAACTACTTCCTGACCCACAAGGCGCGCGGCGGCGAGTCCACCAAGCTCCTGGGCGAGAAGCGGGACGTGAAGGTATGGCTCTCATGGCTTGAGCGCCGATTCCACTGTGAAGTGGGCGGCATCGACACCCCCATCGGAATCATTCCCGAGTATGAGGACCTCAAGGCCCTGTTCGCCGATATCCTCGACAAGCCGTACCCCATTGAGCTCTACACCAAGCAGTTCTCCATCTACGTGGACAACATTGTCTCCCGTATCGACCTCCAGAACGAGGCCTACGGCAAGGAGGCGGACATTCCTGCCCGTTTCTTTGACGTCCTCAAGGAGCAGAAGGCAGGTCTTGTGGCCCTCAAGGAAAGCTTCGGTTCTGTCGTGAGCCCCCTTGACCTCAAAGAGAAAAACGCCGCCTAGGTTTTTCCCTCCGGCGCAAGGGGATGATCCCCTTGACCCCAGGTTGCATCCGGTTTGCCTTGGCTCACCGGGTGCGTTCCGTGTAAGATGACGTCAAGCTGTTTCAGGGTATACCGGCCCCGTTCGATACATGTATCGAACGGGGCTTTTTTTTGTTGGGGATGGTTTAAGCCGGACTGTAAACCTTTCGTCTGTGGCAATGCCACCCTTGTTATACATTACGGGCGAAGTCCGTCAGCGAATGTGATCGGCCTGAGGAACGAAGGCCGGGAGCATTCGCTCTCCGCTTTCGAGGTGGCTCACCTCGCCGCCGGAGGCGCGCTTTTTTAGAATCGCGTGCCTCGCTGTGGCAATTCTGATATGGGTGGTGGGCAGCGGATTGTTATCAATTGAATGTGGAGGTGTTATGTCCCAGTTGGACTGGATGATTGTCGGGGGGTATCTTCTTTTCAGCGTGGCGCTGGGTCTCTATTTTTCCCGGCGGGCTTTGAAGAGTGTGGACGACTATTTTGTCTCCGGACGTTCCTTTCCCTGGTGGCTTGCGGGTGTCTCCATGGTGGCCTCGGCCTTTGCCATCGACACCCCCTTGGGTATCACAGGGTTGATCGCGGAAAACGGCATTCCGGGCGTGTGGTTCGCCTGGTCCTTTGTGCTGGGCGGGGCAGGGACCCTGGGCGCCTTTCTTTTTTCGGCCATGCTCAGGCGTTCGCGCATCATTACGACGGCCGAGCTCATCGAGCTGCGGTACTCCGGCCCACAGGCAGCGGTGTTGAGGGCTTTTAAGGGTGTTTATTTCGGCGTGTTTGCCAATGCCATCACCCTGGGGTGGATTTTAAAGGCGGTGTGGACCCTGTCCGAGGTGGTGGTGCCGGGGGTGAACCGGGACCTGCTGCTGTTTGTGCTTTTGCTTTTTACATTGATCTATACGGCCATGAGCGGGCTCTGGGGCATCGCGGCCACTGACTTTATTCAGTTTATCATCGGCAGTATCGGGTCGTTCCTGCTTGCCTTTTACGCCTGGCGCTATATCGGTGGCATCGACCAGGTGGTGGCCGGGTTCACGGCAAAATACGGGGCAGCGGATGCCGCCTTTCGTCTCTCCTTCCTGCCGGAGGTGGGGACGCCCTTTTTTGTCACCTTTGTGGTGTTCATGACCCTTAAGTGGTGGGGAAACCCGCCTCCCGCCATTACCCAGCGGATCATCGCGTCGAAAGATGAGAAAGACGCGTCCCTTGCCACCCTCTTTTTTGCCGTGGTGGCCTTCGGGTTCAACTACTGGCCCATGATTTTTGCGGCCATGGTCTCCCTCATCGCCTTCCCTGACGCCTCCAGCCCTGAGATCGGTTACGCCATGCTGGTGACGACGCTTCTACCCTCAGGATTGCTCGGATTGATGATGGCCTCGCTTATGGCCGCCTTCATGTCCACGGTGGACACCCATATCAACTATGGCGCCTCTTATATGGTGAACGACATCTATCGCCGCTTCATGGTGAAAGATGCCTCAGAAAAGCATTATGTGCGGGCTTCCCAGGTAAGCACGGTGATCATGCTTCTTGTGGCGGTGGCTGTGGCCTATAACCTCGATTCCGTGGCCGATGCCTGGTATTATATGTCGATGATTACAGCCGGATACGGTATCCTGATTGTGATCCGATGGTTCTGGTGGCGGGTCAACGCCTGGGCGGAGATCACAGCCCTTGCAGCGTCGGGGATTACCAGCACCCTTCTCTCGCCCAAGTTTGCCAAGGCCTTGGGGTACTGGGACGCCATCCCTCACATAAGGTGGCAGTACCGCTTCCTTATTGTGGTGGGGGTCTGTACGGTGAGCTGGCTTGTGGTCTGTTTTTTGACAGAACCCGACGACGAGGCACACCTGGTGGCGTTTTGCGAACGAGTGAAACCCTTTTCCGCCTTCTGGGGCCCCATTTACAGAAAATATCCTCACATTGAATGGCGGCCCGATTTCGGCAAGGCCTGCATGCTTTGGGGGGGCGGCGCCATTGGGGTCTACAGTTTCTGCTTTGGGATGGGTAGCTTCATGTTTCTGCGATTCGGCCAGGGAGCTCTGCTGATGTCCATTGCCGGTGTGATCGCTTTTCTGATCATCAAGGTCTGGAGACCGTAAGGCCAGAAGCCTCGCAAAGCTTCCACCTGTTTGCCCACGGGTTCAAACGTTTGTCCCTGGCAGGGTCGCCGTGGGCAATTGTTTTGACAGATGGGCTGAGCGGCCTTATCTTGGTTGGTTTTAATAAAACGCCAGTAATTATTCAGTTATGCCTCCGGCGGGTCGCTTTTTGAAAAAAGCTCCGCAAAAACTTTCCGGTTGCTGCATCCTTTTCTCTCAGCTCCTGCAGGAGCTGAGAGAAAAGGATGCAGCATACTCGTTAAACCAGAACCCTATGGTTTGCAAATGTTCGGAGAAGCAGCCAATTAGCTCTTAAGGACTGTTTGTCAAACTTTTCAAAAGTTTGGCCCCCGGCAGGGCCGCCGGAGGCAATGTTGATCTGAATAGTTACAAAAGCCAGAGAAATAATTTGAATGAATCCGGGTACCCCGGTACCATGTCATAGAGGAACCAACGATGAATCTCGAAAAGAAAATGGAATTGAAAGGGAGCCTCTCTCCCGCGGAAGCGGCCCGGTACGAGAGCCGCCTCAAAATTATGGACATGGAGCCGGAGCAGGCGCTGGATGCCATCATCAGTGATCCCACCCCTGCGACCCTGGTGCAATCCTTTCCCCATCAGGATCTTTATTTTCTGGTAAACGACATCGGCGTGGAGGACGCCCTGCCTGTTCTGGCGGTGGCCTCTTCCGAGCAGTGGGAATTTTTCCTTGATGCCGAAGTGTGGCAGCGGGATCTCCTGGATGCAGATGGTTTGACCCGATGGTTTGATCTGCTTTTGAAAGCGGATCCCAATCGATGCGTCAACTGGATGGTGGCCGAGCATACCGCATTTTTTGAAGCTTACCTTGCCCGGTACATCGAGGTCAGGGTCCGGGAGAAGGACGAAGACCCTTCAGATTTCGGACCCGGGTGGTTTACCTTTGATGACTGGTTTTACATCCGTCATCGAGAGATTCCGGAAGGGCCGGTGGAGGATGGCGCCCCTTACATTCACCCGGGCGATCGGAACGACGTGGTGTTCTCCATTCTTCAGACCCTTTCAACCCAAGACCATGCCCGTTTCCAGAGTGTGCTGCTGGAGGCTGTGAGCCTTCTCTCCGCCGAGGTGGAAGAAGAGAGTTACCGCATGCACAATGTCCGTCTTTCCGAAAAAGGATTTCTCCCCTTTGAAGAGGCGCTGGGGGTTTATGTCCCCCTCTCGACGGACGGATTGCAAAAGGGGGTTCGGAAGAGCACGCCCCACGAGGGACCCACGGCGGTCCCGCACTCCCACACCGATGTTGTCAGCGAGGGGACTCTGTTTTCTGACATGCTGGCAGAGGTGGATGACGGGGTGCTTCTCTCTGCCCTTCAGATGGAATTTGCTGTTCTCTGCAACCGGGTGATAGCTGCCGATCAGAAGCCGGTGCGAGAGCGGGCCCAGCTTGCGGGCGTCGTGAAAAAGGTGTGCGGCTATATCTCCCTCGGGCTTGAGGCGCTCAACCGCGACTCTGAAGAGGAGAGACCCCTGGGATCCTGGCTCGTCGAAGCGGGCCTCGAAGAGATTTTCAGGGTGGGGTATGGTCTTGCCATGGGGCTCAAGTTCAAGGCGGAGCGGTGGCGCAAAGAGAGCTGGCTGCTTGGCCAGGGGCTCTCTCTTTCTCTGCTCGGTGAGGCCTGGATGGGGGTTACCGGCGGGTTGCTTCTGAATCGTCCCCTCTACTTCGACAACTACAGCACAGGCGGTCTTTACCGGGAGTTTGAGACCCTTGCCGACATTGATGCCACGGATAAGGTTCTTTCCGATGTGATGGGCATCGATGCTGTTGTCTCGCTGATTGATCCGGAACCCGGGCCATTCAAGGGGCCCAACTTTACCCTCAAGAGCCTGCTGCTCACCCTGTGGGTGCCGGCATGGCTTGGAGAGACGGATCACACGGGTCCCATTACCCTGTCACAGGTGAAGCGACTCCTTTCGAGCCTCTGGGCTCAGGAAGGCGAGGGGCGGACCATCTCAGATGAGGTGAAGGCCCATTTTCTTGCATGGCTCGTCGATGAGACCGGGCTCGACAAAATGGAGGTCGGTGAACGGCTCGCGGGGGCCCTTGAGCGGATCTTTGCCGAGGTGGCCGATGAGTATGGCCCCATCGACCCCGAGCGTGCCGATGCACGGTTTATCCATCTCTTTATTCTTGATCCCGCCTCACGTTCATAATCTGGTGTGACGGTGCTGTTTGCTCCGGGCGGCGTTGTGCCGTCCGGAGCCATGCCGCTGGCCTGGATAAGCGCCCTTCCTTAAGAAAAGAATGTTGACTCCCCTGCGGGTTCTGGAGTAGCATTTTATATCGCCTCGTAAATACGGACAAAATG
The DNA here is from genome assembly GCA_942491485.1 of Desulfolunaceae bacterium. Lineage (GTDB taxonomy): Bacteria > Desulfobacterota > Desulfobacteria > Desulfobacterales > Desulfolunaceae > Desulfoluna. The sequence goes on from CALOAX010000005.1 coordinate 150,562, forward strand.
TCTTTTTTTCTGCGACGCGCCTCTCTATCTCAGGGTCCGGTACCCTCTCCTCTGAGTCTCACCTATCATGCCGGACAGCATTCACTGACCCATCAGCAGTACATCACAGCCCTTTTTTTACTGATTTGCAGTACCTCGTATCCCTATGTCAATTGACTCTCTTTTTTGGGGGCATTTTGAGGAGGTTTCATGACCTTTGAACCGGAAAGGAAGATCGGTCTGCCTCAGTTTCGGGCCATCAGCCATGCCATCTCACGTTATGAAGACATCACCATGCTTGGGCACCATATGGTGGAGAGCATCTGCATCACCTTTGAGATCAAAGCGGCCAGCATCCTTCTTTTTGATGATCGCGAAAAGCGACTCTTCAATGTCTGCAGCCATGGGCTCAGCGAAGAGTACAACCGGGTGGTGCCGGAGTTCTCGGACATGTTTCAGGAGTTCACCCAGGGGCGTTGGGTCTATTTTGAAGACTTTGCCAACGACCCGAGGGTGAAGAACAAGGCGGTGGTGGAGAAAGAGGGGATCGCCTCCATGCTGTCGGTGCCCATCAAGCGCAGTGAGAATATCCTGGGGCTCTTGAAACTCTACAATACGGAGCACTGGATGATTCACAAAGAAGATATCATGAGTGTTTCGGTCCTGGCCGAGCAGTATGGGTTGGTGATCGAAAACAACGGGCTTCAGAACTTCTTGACCGAGGTGAAGGTGGCCATGGGAAGCCTTCCCCTGCGTAAGTTGAAAGGACTTTAACGTGGCTGGGCGGCTTGTTACCGATACCTCTGATTTCATGTCCATCGACATTGGCGATCGCGTTGCCGTGGGCGGCCGGGAGTACAGGGTCACCGGAAACGCCCGGGAGGGTCGCTTTGGTGTGGAAGACCCCAAGATGTGGGTCAAGTGGGTGGTGGATGAGGAGAGTGGTGATCGCAAATTAATGAAGTTGGTTTTTTTTGAGACCTTTGTCACGTCATTGGGAGGGGTGAAGATCCGGTGCTTTCGGGACCCGGTGAAGGAGGGGGACATCCTGGCTCTGGTGAAGGACCACCCTTACTTTATGCAGGGGGTGGCGTACAACGACAATCAGGACAACAGCGTGCGGATCATTGATGTGGTCCGGGGGAAGAATTTCTATTTCTACATCGAAGGCCTCCATATGTCCCATAAGACATATTTTGAAGAGGTGCTTCCCGGTATTCTCAAAAACCTGGTGAAAGCCTTTGAGTCTCTCAGGTACCTTCATATTAACGGGTTTCGTCATGGGGATGTGCGCAATGACCACATCATCATCGACAAAGAGTCGGGCAATTACACCTGGATTGACTTTGACTACGACTATCAGGCCACGGAAAACCCCTTCGGGTTGGATATTTTCGGTATGGGGAACATCCTGCTTTACGCCATTGGGATGGGGTTTCACACCCTTCACCTGATCAAGTACGACACCCGAAAGTATGGAAACCTCTTTGAATCCCTGGAACCGTCGGATTTGTCGATTTTAGATGGAAACCGGGTGATGAACCTGCGAAAGGTCTTCCCTTATATCCCAAAGGCCCTGAACAATATATTGCTCCACTTTTCAAGGGGGTGTGAGGTGTATTACGAAAGTACGGATGAACTGATCGAGGACGTCAACCGCTGTCTTTATTCTGTTTTCTAATGGGTTCTACCAACCGGAGGTGGGCATGGATTCTATTTTAATTGCTCTCAGTGATTCCATGAGCTCCAAGGCGGTGCTGGAGTATGTTCTGGCCATGGCCTGGTGCCCTGAAAGTGTACAGGTAACCTTGCTCCATGTGTTCCGCAAGCAGTCGGGCGGGGAGGAGCTCATGGGGCAAAAGTACATGAAAAAACAGCCAGCAAGGTACATGGAGATTCTGGAGCAGGCCAGGGACCGGTTTACGGAGAAGGGGGTTCCCCCGAAGAACATCACCCTTAAGATGGTCACGGAGCCCTACGATACAATTGCCGATGGCATTATCGACCAGGCTCGGAAGATCAAACCCTCCCTGGTGGTCATAGGGCGTAAACGCATGAGCAAGGCCGAGGAGTTTGTTCTGGGGGATGCCAGTATCAAGCTGGTGCGCGCCCTGGAGGACATGGCCGTCCTGGTGGTGAAGGTGATCTGACGTTTCGAGGGGAAGAAACATGGCGCAATTGAAGGGACTGTTCATGGTCAAATGACCATGCGGTCCCTTTTTTATTTTTTGGGGAATGCACAAGCATGCCTCCGGCGGCAAGGTGTGCCACCTTGAAAGCGGGTTGCGAATGCTCTGAGCCCTCGTTCCTCGGGTTCATCGCATTCGCAGACGGGCTACGCCCGTAAATCTCGGTATTTTAGGGGGTTTGTCTTCCTCGGTTGTCAGGGCAACCTGAAGTTCGGAAGGGGGCTTTTGTGTACGTCGCCATCAATAGACATTCATTTTGATGGTTAACATTAGCCGGAATAACTCCGGCGGCAAGGTGTGCCACCTTGAAAGCGGGTTGGTTTGCCCGGCAAAGCCGGTATCCCGTCTGCTTGAAAGAGAGCAGAGATGCCCCGTTCGAGGGGAAATCAATCCGAATCGCAAGGGCGTTTCTGGTAACGGAAGGGTCTGAAGGAAGCGATAGGAAGTGAACGGTACATAGCGTAAGCGAACCAGATACGGCTGGTGCAGAGGGTAAGCCTGCCAACTAAGGCGATGCCCAGTACTCGGACAGACTGCATGAGTGGGTGAGGATGGGATCGTTCACAGGGACCGGAAATTAACCGGGGAAGCCCTGTAGAGTTCTTAAGAAGGTGACCACCCGTCAAGCAAAGCGGGTGAGATTCTCTGCAGGGTGGCAGATGACCCCGTAGTAGTGATGAAGTCCCTGCCTGAGAAGCCCGGCAACGGAGTGGAGGAGAAAACAGGGATGATCAGCAGCTGTTGTCTGCTGAAGCTGTCGGAGAGCCAAAAGCGTCGGCAGTTGCGAAGGGGTGAAGTTTAACCGAAAGTCTTTGAAACCGTCACATTAGAGATGCGGAGAACAAAACCGTCTATGGCGGCGGGCAAGTGGCGATGAAGTACCCCTGGGAACAGGGCTCTTTATGCAAACTGCTCTCATCGAAGTAGATAACGTAAGGGACTGTATATTGCCGACCACGGATAGAAGGCAGTTCCCCGTTGTTGAAGTGTCGAAACGCACCCTCGGTATGATGCGAGAGAAGAGACGAAGCGAAGGAGAAGTGATGAGTTGTCGTGTCTGGTACAGTCTCTATGACAGGCTTTTGTACCGCGAAGCCCTGCTGGAGGCGTTTAAAAAGGTAAAATCGGCGAATGGAGCTCCCGGAGTAGACGGGCAGTCCTGCAAAGATTTTGCCTTACACCTGGACGCAAACATCCACACCCTCCTTATCGAACTGCGCGGGAAGACCTATCGCCCCACGCCGGTGAAGCGTGTAGAAATCGCCAAACCGGACGGTGGGATCAGGAAAATAGGGATACCGATAGTTCGGGACCGAGTGGTTCAGCAGGCCGTGAAGAACATACTGGACCCCATCTTTGATCCGGGTTTTCATCCGTCCAGTTACGGATACAGGCCCAAGCGGAGTGCACAAGACGCCATTGCCAAGGCAACGGCATTCATGCGCGACTACGGGTTGGAGTGGGTTGTGGATATGGATCTGAGCAAGTGCTTTGATACGCTGGATCATGAATTGATCATCCATGCAATACGAGAAAAAGTGGCAGACGGAAGTATCCTGAAGCTGATCCGAATGTTCCTTGAAAGTGGTGTTCTGAACTCCGGCGCGTTGGAGCCGACAGATGTTGGCAGCCCACAAGGCGGAGTTATCAGTCCATTGCTGGCGAACATATATCTGGACAAGTTTGACCAATATATGAGGTGCAGGGGGCATCGAATTACGCGTTATGCCGACGATATTGTCATCTTCAAAGGCAGTAAAGCCGGGGCTGAAAATGTTCTGGAAGTGGCGACCGAATATCTGGAAAAGTGACTGAAACTGACGGTAAACCAGAAGAAGACTCACATAACAAGTCTGATGCAAGGGGTGCCGTATCTTGGTGTGGTCATTCGTTCAGGATTTACTCAAATCAAGGACGATCGACTTCAGGGCTTTAAAGATAAAATCAGGCGTCGCACCAAGCGGAACAGCCCTGTGAATTTACAGAAAATCATCAGCGATCTGAATCCAATACTGCGTGGTTTTGCCAACTATTTTAAGGTGGCGAACTGCAAAAGTGTGTTCCAGGCAATGATGAAATGGATACGCAGACGTTTGAGATCCATCCAGATGAAATTGTGGAAGGTTCCACAAAAGCTCCACCGAAGGCTCAGGCAAGCTAGGCTATCAGGGGGAGTTCCAACGCATCAAGATGGCCTCATGGCGAAACGCCGCATGCCAGTATAGCCACTGGGCTATGCCCAAACAGTGGTTTGATGAACTCGGGTTGTTTGCAATGGATCAAGTAAAGACAGGTGTGCTTCCCCCCATCAACAGGGGATAAGGTTGAGCAGGAGCCGTGTACGAGGCCCGTACGCACGGTTCTGTGAGAGGGATGAAGCAGAGATGTGTTGCAACACTCTGCTTCACCCTACTCGATCGAATGCTCTGAGCCCTCGTTCCTCGGATCAAATCACATCCGCCTTTAAAACGAGATTCATTCAAGGACAATTTTTAAGACCTGTTTGTTAAACTTTTTAAAAGTTTAGCCCCCGGCAGGGCCGCCGGAGGCACAAGCTGAATAGTTACAAGACGAAACCCGTATCGCATTCGCACACCTGGGGTGCAGGGGATCATCCCCTGCTACGGTCCGGTGGGGATGGCCACGGCCTCGGTGAGGCGGCTGAGAACGGATCCTGCGCCGCCCTGGAGGAAGATGTCGCTGGTGGCGGCGGTGAGGGGCGTGGGGGTTGGGTTGACCTCAATGATGGTGGCTCCGTTTTGTTTGGCAAGCACCGGCATCATGGCCGCCGGTTGGACCACAGCTGAGGTGCCCACCACCAGCATGGCGTCGCACTGGGATGAAAACTCCCGGGAGCGAGTGAGGATCTCCATGGAAATGGACTCTCCGTAAAAGACGCAGTCTGGCCTGTAGATACCGCCGCAATGGCAGTGGGGCGGAAGGGCGTTGAGGGTGATGGCGGCACTTGGCGTCTGATGCCCGCAGTCAAGGCATCTGAGGGTAGCAAAGGTGCCGTGAAACTCAATGACGTCCCGGCTTCCTGCTTTCTGGTGGAGGGAGTCGACATTCTGGGTGATGACAGCGGAGAGCAGCCCCCTGGTTTCCAGTTCGGCCAGTGCCAGGTGGCCCTTGTTGGGCTTTGCGGTGTCGAGTTTTCGCTTCAGGCCGCTGACGAGTACCTCCCATACGCGGGCGGGGTTTTTCATGAACGCATCGATGTGGGCAAATTCCATGGGGTCGATCTTTTCCCAGATGCTGCCCGGGCCCCGAAACGGGGGGATCCCGCTTTCAACGGAGATCCCGGCCCCGGTGAGTGCCACGGTAAGGCGGCTGCGGGAAAGGACTTCTGCCGCTTGTTGAATCCTTGTCTCCATGTTTCTCTCCTTCGGGATCAAATGGCGATGACGGTGTCCGACCCGACGGCGAAGCAATCCAGGGAGGACCCGGATTTCAGGATCTCATCCCGGCAGGCATTGACGATGTCATCGATGGCGTCGTCGGTGTGTTCGGCGTTGTGGTGGATCAGGCCGAGGCGTTTGACCCCCGCACTCAGGGCGAGCCGCAGGGTGTCCGGCCAGGCAGAGTGCCCCCAGCCCGTCCGCACGGCGTACTCTTCGGGGGTGTACTCGGCATCGTGCAGCAGCAGGTCACTGCCCCGGACAAAATCAACGTATTCGTCAAAGGAGGCCCCCCCGTCATGTTGCATGCCCAACTCGTTGTCGGTGAGGAAGACAAACTGGCGGTTGCCTTCACGGATTCTGTAGCCCAGCCCGCCGTTGGGGTGGCTCATGGGGATGGTATCAAAGCTGAGCCCGCCGATGGTGAAGCGGTCCATGGGAAACTCGGCAAAGGTGATGTGCTTCTTGATGTCCCGATAGGGCACGGGGAAGGTGGGGGGAGAAAAGAGGGTGTCCAGGGCCTCTTCGATGTAATTTCCCCCAAAGGGAAGCCGCGGGATGGTGATGGTGCACGCGCTGTTAAACAGGGGGGTAAAGGCGGTGAGGCCCATGACGTGGTCCCAGTGGACGTGGGTAAAGAGAAGGTGGCAGGAGCTGCACCCGTCCCTTGTCATGAGGCTGCCGAGATTGCGGATTCCCGTGCCGGCATCCAGTATCACAAGGTCGTTGGTATCGCTTCTCACCTCTATACACGTCGTGTCGCCGCCGTAGGTCAGGTAGCCCGGTCCGGACACCGGGATCGAGCCGCGGGAGCCCCAGCACTTGATGTACATGTCGGTCCCTCAGGGGTTATGGGCATGGTGATCATGCAGGATGCCTCGCACAGAAACGGGATCGTGCCTGCGGGCATACACCGTGATGCGCGTGCATCATGTCATGCCGGGTTGAAGGGAAAGACACCCTTCGGGGTGCCTTCTTTCTAAGCATTTTTAACAGCATAGCGCAGAGGGGCGGTTTCGTACAAGTTGCTTGTGAGAAAAATTGATGATGCGTGCGAAAAGCAGAGACCCCCGATGGCCCGGGGTGAAGTCACCGTACAGGGGCTTCAAACGGGTGCCTAAGTATGGCCTGTGAGAAGAGCTGAGTTGTGTGGGCAAGGGGTCAAATGAATATATCGTCAGGTTAAAAATGAGGGAGACGCAGTGTCTCTGACGTAATGATAATTCCCGTGACAGTAACAGGCAAAGGGGTTTTTCTCTGTGCATGAAAGGCACTACCACTGGTGGATGCTGTTTTGAGTAAGTGAATGGTCCCTCATCTTGACATCCATTGTTACATCCATTACTATCTTGTTTCTTTCGGTACATTGTTTACAGTCGCGTATGTCTGTGCTTGTGGTGAATGTGCCGGGGAGTCAACTCACGAGTTTTACTATGGGGAGTGGCTGCGTTGTTCTGTCGGGCTTATTTTGTGTTGCTCCGGGGGAACAAAAAGTGGTTTGCTCTGTGGCTTCGCATCGGAAGGCTTTGCCCAGGACGAGGGGGTTCCGGACCCGAGGCTTAATTTTTTCTGCATGTAAACCTTTCCGGCACCAACGGACAGACGATTTCATATGAAAGGAGATTTTCCATGGCTCAACCCATTGCCGATCGACGGGATGTAGACTTTGTCCTCCATGAGCAGATGGAGGTTGCCCGGCTGACCGAAAACGACACTTTTGCCGAGTTCAATAAGAAGACCATCGATATGATTGTCTCCGAGGCGCGTTCTCTGGCTATCAAAGAGATTATGCCTACCCAGGAGCCCGGAGATGTCGGGTGCCACTTTGAAGGCGGCACCGTCACCCTGCCCGAGTGTTACAACCGTGCCTGGGAGCTTTTTATTCAAGGCGAGTGGCTCGCCATGCCCGACTCTCCCGAGTGGGGAGGGCAGGGGATGCCCAAGACCGTTTCCCTTGCGGCCAATGAGTACTTTCTCGGCGCCAACGTTGCCTTCATGCTTTACCATGGCCTCACCCACGGGGCGGCCAAGATGGTTGAAGAGATCGGAAGCGAGAAGCAGAAAGAGACCTACCTGAAAAAACTCTACACCGGCGAGTGGGCCGGTACCATGCTTCTCACCGAGGCGTGCGCAGGCTCCGACGTGGGGGCCCTGGAGACCACCGCAAAGAAAAACCCCGACGGGACCTACTCCATCACCGGCAGCAAGATCTTCATCTCCGGTGGTGAGCACAACATGACCCCCAACATCATTCACCCGGTTCTGGCCCGCATCGAGGGTGCCCCTGCCGGAACGCGCGGCATCAGCCTTTTTCTTGTTCCCAAGTACCTCGTGAACGAGGACGGCTCCCTGGGTGAGTTCAACGACGTGGTCTGCACCGGCATCGAACACAAGATGGGCATCAACGGCAGCGCCACCTGTTCCCTGACACTGGGGGGCAGCGGCAATTGTGTCGGCGAGCTTCTGGGTGAAGAGAACAAAGGGATGCGTAACATGTTCATCATGATGAATGATGCGCGTCAGCTTGTGGGGCTTCAGGGGTTCGGGGTTGCCACGGCCAGTTACATGCACTCCCTGGCCTATGCCCGTGAGCGCATTCAGAGTGCCAACATGGTGAAGCCCAAGGAAGGGCCCGTTGCCATTATCCAGCATCCTGACGTGCGCCGGCAGCTCCTGGAGATGAAGGCCAACGTGGATGCCATGCGAAGCCTTATTTACTTCTCCGGTATCTGCCACGACCAGGTGAAGCTGGCCCAAGATGAAGAGACCCGCATGGAGTACAGTCAGCTCCTCGAGGTTCTCACGCCCATTATCAAGGGGTACATCACTGACAAGGCCAATGAGGTCTGCAGTCACGGTGTTCAGATTTACGGTGGCTACGGCTACTGCAAGGATTTCCCCGTGGAGCAGCTCTTAAGGGACAGCCGTATTTTCCAGATTTACGAGGGGACCAACGGCATCCAGGCCATGGACCTTTTGGGGCGCAAGGTGGGCATGAGCAAAGGAAAGCCGTTCATGGCATTTCTGGCCCGCATCAAAAAGACCGTGGACGAAGCCAAGGGCTCGGACACCCTTGGGCCTCTGGCAGCTAAGGTTGAAGCGGTCTACACCCGTTACAACGAAGTGGTGGTGGCCCTGGCCAACGCCGCCATGGGGGAGAAGGTGCAGAGTGCGTTTGCTCAGTCCCATCCTCTGCTTACAGCCACCGGCGACCTGACCTTTGCCTGGCTTCTTCTCTGGCGTGCTCTTGTGGCGGAAAAGGCCCTGGCCGGAAAGCCCAAGAAGAAGGACATTTCATTTTACGAAGGCCAGATCAAGACCTGTGCTTACTACGTCAACAACACCCTTGCTCTGACCGTTGGTCGTCTTGCAGCCATCGAGTCCATGGACGATGCGGTCATCGGTATGTCCGAAGAGAGTTTCGGCAGCAAGTAGGACCCGGTATCACAATTTATCGTGCAGCATAAAAAAAAACGGCCCTCCTTAAATTTAAGGTGGGCCGTTTTTTTTGTGCGGCGATGCTTGGAAGGGGGAGCGTGACATCACCACCTGTGGGTCAGGTTTTCACTGAGCCTGAGCGTTATCTGTTTTGGATGGTGTGTCAGGCGACACCGGTGCGGTGAAGGAGGGTCTTTTGTGGTGTCGGAAGGGAGGGTTGTCAGGCAGGCCTGTTGTCGAATTCATCATTATATTCGGGAATATGGTGAGCCCTGTTTGCAAAATAGGTGAAGTTGAGGTAAAAAGAGGGTCCTGAGTCATGGGCGCGGTTTTCCGTAAGGGGGACCTGATTTTCAGGGACCTTGTCATTTCAACCTTTTGGTGAATTATCGGGGAACCTTTTTTCAGCTTTTATCCTGCAGAGTCCTGCGTCTGAAATAGTAACACAAGCACAGAGCCGGGATCCCGAGAGGGGCCCGGGATGGTATATGACGCAAAAAGTAGCACTGATTTGTCTTGCCGTTCTTTTGGGAGCATTTGGTGGGGCCGATGCCGCCGATTCCCTGGCAGGGAAAGAGCTTCCCGCCGCCTTTGATCACCTTGAAGAGGTGGTCCGTACCAACACAGAGGTACCGGATGCCAAGTATCTGGACACCCTGCTGACCTTTCTTTCAAAAAGCCCTGTTCCGGCTACCGTCTGGGAAGAAAACCGGAAGGGTAAGGAGACCGGTGTCGGGGTGACGTTTAAAGTTCCGTCCTCCCTTTCCCGCTTTATCCAGTACATGTACGACCCGGAGATCCCCGTGAGTGCGGTGGTGCCGGGGGTGGTGCGTCTGGTTCGTGATGTGGATGGGGAAGAGAACAGCAAAGAGAACTACGCCCGCCTTCGTGCAGATGGGGGGGGCAGTGACGCACCCATCACGGTGCGAAGCCGGTATGTCATGGAGGTCACCCCGGATGACAACTCCGGCGCCTACTACGGTTATGACCAGAATGAAGTGACCGTACTCTCCTCATGGCAGGGTCGGCGATACCTCTTGACGGTGTCGCGTCAGACAGCGCCGTCCAATGTGGGAAAAAAGGGGTACCCCGTAGCCACCCGTGACGGGGGGACCATCTACTGTTATTCCGGAAAGAAAGGCCTCACCAAAACCGGTCTCGGCTGGGTGGATTCGTACATTTACACCTCCCTTGCCATCACCGTTTACCTTGAGGATGCCCCGGGGGCAGGGTCCCTTACGGCGATTTCATACAAGTGGCTCAATGCCGGGTGGATGGGAAAGAACATGGTGCGTGAGCATCACATTGCCGTAGGGATTGAACGGTTCGGCGAGCAACTGGGCCGATTTTTAAAGTCCCCCAATATACCGGCCCCCAATGGGCTGTTGGCCCTTGTGCGCCGCTTGGACGCCGGTGATGAAAAGGCCCTCAAGGGGGTGTTGGAAAATCAGCTTCAAACTCTCGTGGAGCCCCGCCAGAAGGGCGCGTCCATGATGGGGCGGAGCTATGTTGAGAAATTGGACCATGAGGAGCTGGTGGCGGGCATTCTCTCCACCTACGTGGAGTCGCTCATGGCGGGTGGGGACCCAGAGTCCCTGACGCGCATGCTGGAGGATGTCGGCATGGGTGAGGACCCGCTGCTGACCAGGCGTACACCGTCGGTTCCCGCAGAGGTCCCGGCAGGCAATCAGCCTGCCCTGAACTGATCATCAAAGGAATTTATTTCCATGACAGATAATAAGACGAGTGTGCGGGCCATCGGGCTTTGCTCAGGTGGATTGGACAGCATGTTGGCAGGCCTGGTGCTGAAGGATCAGGGCATCGATGTGACGTGGATCTGCTTTGAAACCCCTTTTTTCCCGGCTGACAAGGCCAGGGAGGCCTCTGAGATGACGGGCATCCCCCTTATTGTAAGGGAGATCACCGCCACCTACCTTGAGATGCTGACAGACCCTCCCTGTGGGTACGGCAAGCACATGAACCCCTGCAGGGATTGCCATGCGCTGATGTTCCGGCTGGCCGGTGAGGTGATGGAACAAGAGGGTTTTGACTTTCTCTTCAGTGGCGAGGTGGCCGGGCAGCGGCCCCTTTCCCAGAACAAGCAGGCCCTTCGGTATGTGGAAAAGCGTTCCGGCTTTGACGGCAAGGTGTTAAGGCCCCTGTCGGCCAAGGTACTTCCGGAGACAGAAATGGAAACCGAGGGGTTGGTGGATCGTGAGCGTCTGCTGGGGATTCAGGGTCGCTCCCGCAAGGAGCAGATGGCACTGGCTGAGTCCTACGGCCTGAAGGCGTATCCCGCACCAGCCGGTGGGTGCCTGTTGACCGATAAGAAGTACTCAGATCGCCTGCGTGATCTGTTTGGCAGTGGAAAAGCTTATGAGTCAAGCGACCTGCACCTGTTGAAACAGGGGCGTCACCTTCGCCTTCCCAACGGAGAGAAGGTGATCATTGGCCGTACCAAGGGGGACAACCGATGGATTGTCAAGTACCATGATCCGGCGCGCCATTATCTCCTCGACTTGAAAGGCAAGGGGAGTCCCACCGTTCTCGTGGACGCCGACGCCACGGAAGAGACGATTTCCATCGGGGCGGCCCTGTGCGCTGGCTATGCCAAGGTGCCGGTGGGAGAGGCTGTGGAGGCCGTTGTTCAGTCGCCTCAAGGGCGTCGGGTGATCTCGGTAACCTCAGTGGATCCGGCCGATTATCGGGAGTGCATTATCTGATTTCGCGGTGTCACCAGAAATTTTAGCCATAAAAAAAGCCTGACCGGAAATGATTTCCGGCCAGGCTTTTTGCGTTTAATGGCGGTGTTGATGTAGCTCTTCAGCTCATGATAAAGGCCTCCGGCGGCAAGGTGTGCCACCTTGAAAGCGGGTTGCGATTGTGTTTTGCTCCTCGTTCCTCGGGTCAAATCACATCCGCCTTTCGTTCTATGTGAATCCGGAATTATGTATGAAGAGCTGTTTGTTAAACCCGTTTATTTAGATCAGGCAAAAGTTTGGCCCCCGGCAGGGCTGCCGGAGGCGTAAACTGAATAGTAGCCTTGTCGTTTTATTCTTCTTCGGCATGCTGCTTGATCTGGTTGGCGCGAAGCTGCCCGCAGGCGGCCGAGATATCCTGTCCCATGCTTTTCCTGACGATGGCGGTGTAGCCGGCGTCGTGGAGCTTCTGGAGGAAGTGGTCTACCTTGGCGTCATCGGGGCGTTTAAAATCGCTTCCCTCGTGTTCGTTGAAGGGGAGCAGGTTGATTTTTGCCTGGATGGGGCGGAGCATCCGGATGAGGCGCTCGGCATCGGCATCGGTGTCGTTGATCCCTTCCATGAGGATGTACTCGATGGTAATCTTCTCTCGGTTCCGCAAGGGGTAGTTGGCCAATGCCTCGAGAAGCGTCTCGATGGGGTAGGTGGCGTTCACCGGCATCAGGGTGTCTCGGGTGCTGTTCTCCGTGGCGTTGAGGGAGACGGCGAGGTTCACTTGGGTTTTGTCGCCCAGCTCGGCGAGGCGTCCCACCAGGCCGCAGGTGGAGACCGTGACCCGGCGTGATGAAAAGCGCAGGCCGTAGTCGCCGTCGGTGATGATGGAGAGAGCGGTCAGCACCTGGGGAAGGTTGGCCAGGGGTTCACCCATCCCCATGAAAACGATATTCTGAAATGTCTTTTCGGTGTCGGCGGCCTCTTCGTCCCTCGGGAGGTCGGCAAGGACATCCCGCACCTGGCCGACGATCTCTCCTGCGGTGAGGTTCCGCTTGAACCCGCCCTTGGCCGTGAGGCAGAACTGGCAGCCCTGGGCGCACCCCACCTGACTTGAGATGCAGAGGGTTTTACGGTCCTTTCCGGGGATGAGTACGGACTCGGTGTACTCGCCATCGGCGAGTCGGAACAGGTACTTGCGTGTTCCGTCTGAGGATATTTCTACGTTTGCTTTTTCGAGCCGGCCTATGGTATAGTTTTCCTCAAGCACTGCTCTTAATTCTTTGCCAAGATCTGTCATCTCCTCAAAGGAGTCGGCCTGACGGATGTAAACCCATTTGAAAATTTGACCTGCTCTATAAGGTGCAATGTTATGCTCTTTAAGCCAGGCTTCAAGCTCTGGGCGGGAAAAATCTTTAATGTCTCTTTTTTTCATATATTTTCCATGGGAAACGTGTATAATAAGGAGTTTCTTTTTCTTGGTATACCTTTATCCGGTAAAAATTTCAATGACTTTCATGCGTTGTATTCGCCTCTGACACTGATTTAAGGTTGTATGTTTGATAATTTAACCGAAAAGCTGACGTCGGTCCTCAAGGATCTCAGGGGTCACGGAAAACTCACGGAGACGAACATCAACGGCGCCCTCAAAGAGGTGCGCATGGCCCTTCTCGAGGCGGATGTTCATTATAAGGTAGCCAAGACCTTTGTTGCCGAAATCAAGGAACGTGCCCTTGGCCACGAGGTGATGGAGAGTCTCACCCCCGGCCAGCAGGTGGTGAAGATTGTCAACGAGGCCCTGACCGACCTTATGGGCGAAAGCCATGAGGATCTGGTCCTTTCCGGAGAGAATCCCGTTTCTGTTATGTTGACAGGACTTCAGGGTTCCGGTAAGACAACCACGGCCGGTAAGTTGGCGCTTTATCTTCGCAAACGGGGCAAGAAACCATTCCTTGTCCCCGCGGACGTTTACCGTCCCGCAGCCATCGACCAATTGAAAAAACTGGCGTCCCAACTGGACGTGCCTGTCTTTGATTCCGAGGTGGGCATGGATCCGGTCGACATCTGTCGGTCGGCTCGGGCAGCGGCGCAGCAGAGAGGGTGTGATACCCTGATCCTGGATACGGCGGGTCGACTCCATGTAGACGAGGAGTTGATGGCCGAGTTGGTCCGGATCAAAACGGAGGTGGCTCCTTCGGATATTCTGCTGGTAGCCGACGCCATGACCGGACAGGATGCTGTCAATATTGCTCAGTCCTTCGACGGTGCACTGGACCTCGGCGGTGTGGTCCTTACCAAGATGGACGGTGATGCAAGGGGTGGTGCCGCCCTTTCCATAAAGGCCGTTACCGGCAAGCCGATAAAATTTATCGGTACCGGTGAAAAATCAAGTGCTCTTGAGCCGTTTCACCCTGATCGGATGTCGTCTCGTATTCTGGGCATGGGGGATACCCTCACCCTGATCGAGAAGGCCACCGAAATGGTGGATGTAAAAAAAGCCCAGGACCTTGAGAAGAAACTTCGTAAAAATCAATTCACCCTGGAAGATTTCAGGGATCAGCTGGTGTCCATCCGTAAGATGGGGTCACTGGGTGATATGCTGAAGATGTTACCCGGGGTTTCGGGAAACAAACATCTGAGCAATCTGGATGTGGATGATCGGGAGATCGCCCGCATTGAGGCCATTATCAACTCCATGACTGCGCAGGAACGGCAGAAACACGCCATTATCAATGGCAGCCGCAGAAAGCGTATCGCAAGGGGAAGTGGGACCTCGGTGCAGGATGTGAACAAGCTCCTGAAGAACTACACCCAGATGATGAAGATGATGAAAAAATTTAATAAAGGGGGCATGCGATCCTTAAAGGGCATGCTTCCATTTTAGAGGAGAAAGTAAAAGCAATGGCAGTTAAGATCCGATTGGCAAGGGGTGGGGCGAAAAAGAAGCCTTTTTACCGTATTGTTGTGGCCGACTCTGAAGCTCCGCGTGACGGCCGGTTTCTTGAAATCGTCGGGACTTATGATCCGCTCAAGGATCCTGCGACAGTAACCGTAAAACAAGACCGCGTGGGCTACTGGCTTGGCGAAGGTGCGATTCCGACCGATACGGTACGTGACATCCTGAAAAAGGAAAGCGTTCCCGTGGAAGCTGCCAGCTGATTCACGCACTAACCGAATTCTCATATGCCCGAAAGGAGATGCGAGATGAAAGAGCTGATCAACTACATTGCCCAGGCGCTGGTGGATAATCCGGATGAAGTGGAGGTTTCTGAAGTGGAAGGCAATCAGACATCTGTTCTCGAGTTGAAGGTGGCGAAAGAGGATTTGGGAAAAGTGATAGGTAAACAGGGACGTACTGCACGTGCAATGAGGACGATTCTCAGTGCAGCATCTGCCAAGGTGAAGAAGAGGACTGTTCTAGAAATTGTCGAGTAAGAGCGATTCGGGAAACAGGCGTATAGCCATCGGCAAGATCATCGGTACCCACGGCCTGAAAGGCGGGGCGCGGGTCTATTCCTGGGCGGAGTCCATCGACTCCTTTGGGAAGGGCGCGCTGCTTACTGCTGCCACGCCCACCGGTGATCTCGAGCTGACCGTGCAGAGTGCGGCCCCCCATAAAAAGGGGCTGCTTCTCACCTTCAAAGAGGTGGGTCACATCAATGCCCTTGAACCGTTGGTTGGCAGCGAGCTCTTTGTGGATCGTGCCGACCTCCCGGAGCCTGAGGATGGATCCTACTATTGGGTCGATATCATCGGGCTTCAGGTTGTGACGGAAGAAGGGGATGTTCTTGGGAGGGTGGATTCCATCTTTCCCACGGGCAGCAACGATGTGTACGTGGTTAAGGATGGGAAAAAGGAGATCCTTGTTCCGGCCCTCGAGTCGGTGCTCAAGGATATCGACCTGGACAAAGGGATCATGGTGGTGGATCTTCCGGAGGGATTGTCGTGAAGTTTGTTGTATTGACGATCTTTCCTGAGATGGTCAACCCGTTTCTGGAAAGCGGCATGCTTCGGCTGGCCGTGGAACGTGGTCTGATTGATGCCAGGGCTATGAACATCCGTGATTACGCCGAAGGAAAGCACAGAGTAACCGACGACAAGCCCTATGGTGGTGGGTGTGGGATGGTGATGAAGCCGGAACCACTTTCGCGAGCCATTGGTGCGGCCTCGGAGATAGCTCCCACCGCGAAGCGGATTCTGTTGACTCCCCAGGGGCGGCCTTTTAATCAGGCTATGGCGCATGAATTTGCTGCGTCTGACGGTCTGATTTTTATTTGTGGCCGTTACGAAGGGGTGGATGAGAGGATCTGTCAAGAGCTGGTGGATGAAGAGGTGTCCATCGGGGACTATGTGATGACTGGCGGGGAACTCGCGGCCACGGTGATTATCGATGCGGTGACGCGCCTTTTGCCCGGGGTACTGGGGGGAGACGAGTCGGCCGAAAAGGATTCCTTTTCCGGCGGACTTCTGGAACATGCGCACTACACCAGGCCATATTCCTTTGGAGGCGAAAGCGTTCCGGATGTTTTGATGTCCGGTAACCATGCCGAGATCGAGAAATGGCGCAGGGAAACTTCCCTCATCCGAACTTTTCTCAAGAGGCCGGACCTGCTTGAAGAGCGGTCGTTCACTCGTGAGGAGAAAAACGTGTTAACCGAATGGTGCAGAAGGATTGAAGAGCTTGTCGGGTGACGGTAACGTAACACAGGCGGAACTTCATGTGGTTCTGGTTCATCATCCGGTGCGAAGCAAAACCGGAGAGACCATCTGCTCGGCGGTGACGAACCTTGATATCCATGATATTGCCAGGACCTCACGGACCTACGGTGTCAAAGGGTATTATATCGTGACCACCTTGGAAGACCAGAAGGTTCTGACGGAGAAGATTGTCGCCCATTGGACCACCGGCCGGGGTGGAGAGCTAAACCCTGCACGGAAAGAGGCTCTGGAACTCGTTAAGATTCGGGAGTCCCTTGAGGATGTGGTGGCAGAGATTCGCGAGCTATCGGGGCAGAAGCCCTGTGTGGTGGCTACGTCGGCACGGCAATGCGCCGATGCCCTTACGTGGCAGGCGGGTCGGGAGTGTCTGACGGAAGGCCGGCCCATGGTGCTGATCTTCGGAACTGCATGGGGTGTCACCGATGATGTGATTGCCTCGGCCGATCATGTGCTCGAACCCGTTGACGGGGGGGCGCATTACAACCATCTTCCGGTACGAGCCGCTGTGGCGATCATCTTGGATCGCCTTTTGGGGCGGTAAGGGTGGGCCGACGTTTTTTCTTTATTATCGATGTTGACGGCCTGTGGGATGTCTGATATAGATTACCGGATTTGTTAGACTATCCGGTGAACTATTTTACGTTTGGGAGTAAATAATGAATATAATTACTAAAATCGAAAAAGAGCAGATGCGCCTCGACGTACCTCACTTTGTAGCCGGCGACACGATTCGGGTTCATGTGAAGATTGTTGAGGGTGAAAAAACCCGTATTCAGGTATTTGAAGGGGTTGTAATCAGCAAGAGCAAGGGCGGGGTCAATGCACGTTTTACTGTGCGCAAGATCTCCAACGGTGTTGGTGTGGAGAGGGTCTTTCCCCTGCACTCCCCCAGTGTCGACCACATTGAAGTGGTGACCCGCGGCCGTGTTCGTCGTGCTCGTATCTACTACCTCCGCAATCTGCGAGGTAAGGCTGCTCGTATCAAAGAGCGTCGCCTGAACTAATCCGATCTGTGGCTGGTCCGGATTGATTCAATCCGGGCCGTGTGCCATGGAGACATTATTGCGTAAGGGGTTTGCCTGTATGTGGACCTTCGAAAAAAAAGCCGTTTCTAACGGCTTTTTGCGTGTTGCGGGAGTGGACGAGGCCGGCCGGGGACCCCTGGCAGGGCCTGTGGTGGCTGCGGCCGTTATTCTCCCCTCTGGCTTTGAGGCCGGTGAGATCACCGACTCTAAAAAACTATCCCCCAAAAAAAGGGATCTTCTGTACGATTATATTCGATCGGAAGCCTCCTTTGTCGGGGTTGGCGTCATCGATTCTGTCGAGATTGAGGCCATCAACATTCTCCAGGCGAGCCTGAAGGCGATGCGTGTCGCTGTGGAGGCCCTTGGTGTTGTGCCCGACCACCTGTTGGTGGATGGCAAATTTGAGGTGCCCATGGAGCTTTCCCAGGAGGCTCTGGTGAAAGGCGACTCAAGGTCTGTCTCCATTGCCTCGGCGTCCATTGTGGCCAAGGTGGTTCGGGATCGGTTGATGGCTGAGTATGCCGAAATGTATCCGGAGTACGGGTTTTCCGGTCACAAGGGCTACCCCACCAAGGCCCATAAGGAAGCGATTGCCCTTTACGGTCCATCTCCCATTCATCGTATGACCTTTAAAGGTGTCGCCGAACACGTGAAGTGACGGTGTTGGTTTCAGGCGATCGCCCGGAGGCATCATGTCGCGTTACCGTATACGGTTCGGCAGGCAAAGTGAGAGGCGGGCGGCCCGTCATCTGAAACGTCAGGGGTACCGGATTCTTGCCATGAATGAAATCACCCCTCTGGGGGAGATCGATATTGTGGCCGAAGATAAAGGGACCCTTGTTTTCGTTGAGGTCAAGGCCCGATCTTCTCTGCTCTTCGGGCGTCCTGAAGATGCTGTCACGAAAACCAAGCAAGCCACCTTGGCCCGCGCGGCCCTCTACTGGCTGAAGAGTCGCGATGCTCTGTCAAGGCCGGCCCGATTTGATGTGGTGGCCATCCTGGCGGACCACGGTACCGACGACGTTCAGGTGATTGAAAATGCCTTTCCCATCTCTATCCGCTAACAAGGACGAAGGTCCGGCCCTTTATATTGTCTCCACACCCATAGGCAACCTCGAAGACATGACGATTCGTGCCCTTCGTATTCTGAAAGAGGTGTCTCTTATCGCTGCCGAAGATACCCGGCACACCCGCAAGCTCCTTTCCGCCTTTGATATCTCCACCCGTATGATGGCACTTCATGAGCACAATGAGCAGGAGCGGTCCGCTCGCGTTATTGAAAAGATTCATGGAGGTGAGAGTATCGCCCTCGTTACGGATGCCGGGACCCCATGTATTTCAGACCCCGGTTACCGTATGGTGTCGGCTGCGGCCGAAGCAGGGGTTCGTGTCGTACCGGTTCCCGGAGCATCGGCACTGCTTGCAGGGCTTGCTGCGGCAGGGCTTCCCACCGATGCCTTTCATTATCAGGGGTTCCTGCCGAAAAAACAGGGGAAGCGCCTTGAGATCCTGAAGGGTCTCGCTTCCCTTCCTCATACCTTTGTTCTTTACGAATCTCCTTCCCGTGTGGTGCGTCTTCTCGGGGAGTTGGAAGTCATCATGGGGGACCGCCCTGCGGTTTTGGCCCGGGAGCTGACCAAGCGCCATGAGGAGTTTCTCAGGGGGTCTCTCTCTGGTATTGCCCGTGAGCTCTCTCAGCGCCCTGTCGTGAAGGGGGAGTGTACCTTGATGGTGGGCTGGGCTCAGGTGGCCGAGGTTGACTCTGGCTGTGATCTTGATGAGGAGGTTCGCCTTGCCCTTGCCGATTCCACCGAGTCCCCGTCACGCCTCGCCAAATCCCTGGCCAAGCGATTGGGGCTTCCGAAGGGTGAGGTCTACGATGCTGTCGTACGTCTCTCAGATGACCCAGGCGATTGATGCCCTCATCGTCCGTCTTTTATGGGTCGTTTCCCGTGTCGCTTCGCAATCGTTTCTTGATGTCATGGTCAGCGGGGCTAATCGGTTCCCGCAACGCTGTCCCTGGTGGCAAGGTGCTGTCTTGAGGCGGGTTGCGGATACGCTTCGCTTCTCATTGCTCGGGTCAGCCCGCACCCGTCTTTGAAACTGGATCCGTTCAAGGGCAATTGTTAAGATCTGTTTGCTTGCTTTTCACACGTTTGCTGCCGGCAGGCTGCTGGTGGTGCAATCTGAATGGTTGCTCCTCGCCTCATATTTTCCCTTCCTCTCGTGCCTGATATACTTCTCGTTTTCTTGTGCAACCGCTTATTCTGCCTCAGGTGGTTCGGTTTTTTTAGAAAAGCTTCGCAAAAACCATCTGGGTGTTGTCTTCTTTTTTCTTTGTCTCTGCCGGGCTGCGCGATAAGGCGGCAGCTTGGATTGAGTGGTCGCGTTCCTCTGTTGGCGTGCTTGTTTCGGTTGTTGCGCAGTCTCCCTCAGAACGGTGTTTTGTCGGGCGTGGGCCTTTCTTGTTTGTTTTCTCTGTGCATGGATGCGTCTTGCATGGCGATTGTTCTCTCTTGAGGGATGGGTGGGGCATTGATAGAAATTAAATTTATTGAATTAATAAATCGGAAAGGTTGAATATTCAGAGGTATGAAATTTACCACGTGTAAATACAGGGTGTTTGCAATTGTTGACATTTGTCGATTGTTAGCTATATATGCGTCATTATGCATACAGGTTACACCCTGCCATTGTTAGGGATATCTTGAGGCTTTCTTGATAACAGGGCCTGGTTGCGATTTGCCAACGGTGGTGTTCGCTGGCTTGACAGGAATAGGAAACAGGTAGACAATATGACGTGCCTGTTCGTTTTGTTTTGACCTGTCACGGCTGGTGGTTATCGAGGCTGGCATTGGTTTTCTCAGGGGGTGTAGTATCAGCGACGTTTGACGCCGGCGAAATGACGAGCCGGGCAAGGGTGCTGAGGTGGCTGAGGCGGGGTTGGCGTATGCCCTTCATTCGTAACCACACCGATGGTTCTTGTGCTTTTTTCGGGCAGGCGTCTCCGGTGTGAAACATCCGGGTGGTCTGATATGAAAGTTGATCATTCATTTTTTGATGAAGTCTCCAAGCGAAGTGGTCAGAATCTCTCCAGGTGCTTTCACTGCATGTGTTGCTCGGGTGGTTGTCCGGTGGCACACGGCATGGACTACTTGCCCAACCAGATCCTTCGGATGATTCAGTTGGGAATGAAAAAAGAGGTTCTCGAGAGTCGGGCCATCTGGCTTTGCATCGGGTGCTATGCGTGCGTGACCGAGTGTCCCAACAGGGTTCACATTCCTTATATGATGGATTCGCTTCGGGAGATCGCCCTGGCTGAGGGTGCCGATATTGGGGAGCCGGATATCTGGGCTTTTCACCGGGAGTTTCTGAAGCAGGTGGACAAGCGGGGGCGCATCTATGAGCTGGAATTCATGGCCCGGTACAAGCTGGCCACAGGGAATCTGTTCCAGGATGCCGTCATGGGGATGAAGATGTTTCGCCTCGGGCGCCTGGAGTTGTTGCCCGGCAGCGTGAAACACAAAGAGATCATGAAAAAAATCAGGGAGGCCTGCGATGAGTAGCGGAAAGAGCGCGGGAAAGAAGAGGCTGCGGCGTGTGCATTACTATCCTGGGTGTTCGCTGATGTCGTCTGCCAAAGATTTCGGCACCTCCCTTTTTCAGATGTTTCGACTGATGGGGACCTGGGTGGAGCCCCTGGAGGATTGGAACTGCTGCGGGGCATCTCCGGCCCACAGTGTGAATCCGGATTATGCGACCCTTCTTGCCGGCCGAAACCTGCTTTTGGCAGAGCGGCAGGGGATCGACGATCTATACGTGGTCTGCCCCAGCTGTTTTGTGCGGCTTCGGACAGCAGAAAAAACCCTGTCCACCGATGGCAGTCTCAATGCCAAGCTCGCCAAGGCGTGCGGGCGGGAGTATGAAGGCGGGGTTCAGGTGAAGTTTACGCCCGAAATTCTTTCGGATGCGCCCATCGTCTTTGAAAAGGCTGTTATGAACCCCTTAGAGGGCCTTCGCGGTGTGCTCTATTTTGGGTGTCTGTTGACCCGGCCGGAGTGGATCACCGGGTTTGACATCCGCCCCTACGAACGGAAGTTGAAACGGTTGGTCAACGTCCTGGGGGTGGAAACGCCGGATTGGAGTTTCAGTAAGCAGTGCTGTGGCTCCCACTTGGCTGTGACAAAGTCAGACATGGTGGATGGCATGGTGGATCGCATACGGGACCATGCCCGGCGCGCCGGGGCCAACTGCATCATCGCCTTTTGTCCGCTCTGCCAGGTGAACCTGGAGCTCAGGGGCAAGGAGGTGGAGCCCCTTCCCGTGTTTTATATTTCGGAGCTGATCGGCCTGGCGGCCAAGCTGCCGGGGCACGAAAACTGGGTGAAGAAGCACCTGGTGGACCCGCGCCCGCTGTTGAGTTCCCTTGAATTGTTGTAGCCAAAACAGGTTCAGGACAACTCATCGTTGATGTGAACGCTCTTTTTTCTTATACTGTATGAATGTAGCGGGCTGCGTTCGACGAGAGCGATGGGGACGGCGGCATGAATTTCAGGTGCTTTAATTTGTAAGGATGCGGTGACATGGATAAGAGCGAGACCACAAAGAGCGAGGCTTTCGGCGCGGGGGACGGTCGTGATACGGCCAGCCTGCCCGGCATCAATTTTTCCACCTTTATCTTTTCGCTGAACTCTTCGGCCCTGGTGCATCTGGGGAAGATTACCGCGCCCGGTGCCAGCGGGAAGGAGGTCAACCTCGCCCTGGCCAAGCAGAGCATCGACATTCTGGGGATGCTCGAGGACAAGACCTCCGGCAACCTGACCGAAGACGAGACAAACCTGTTGTCCAATATGCTTCATGATCTTCGGCTGATGTACGTCAAGCTCAAGGAGCAGGGGGCGTAGTGGAGCTTGCATCACCGGCCAAGGTGAACCTTTTTCTTTATGTGACAGGCAAGCGGGAGGATGGGTATCACGAACTCTGTTCTCTGATGAGCGGGATCACCCTCTACGACCGCATTGTGTTGGAGGCTACTCCGTCGGGGATTTCCCTTTCGTGCGACTACCCCGGCGTGCCTGAGGATCAGAGCAACCTGGCATGGCGCGCGGCAGAGCTTTTTTTTCGGGTCTCGGGTCTCAAGGGCGGCTGTCATATTGCCATCGACAAGAACATTCCCCCCGGTGCAGGGCTCGGGGGTGGGAGCGGCAATGCCGCATCGGTTCTTAAGGGGCTCAACGCGATGCATGGGGACCCCTTTGATGAAAAAGCCCTGGAAACAATGGCCCTGACCCTCGGAGCGGATGTACCTTTTTTTGTCCGCTGCGCCCCTGTTCTTGCCTCTGGCGTGGGGGAGTGCTTTGAAGCCATTCCGGCCCTTAAACCCTACCATCTGGTAATTATCTATCCGGGCACAGGGTTATCTACGGTGGCTGTCTATAAAAATCTCAAATTGGGATTGACAAAAACCGAAAAAAAAATTAAAAGTCGTCTGTTGAATGAAGCGGTGATTGATCCTCTCCACCTTCTTCATAATGACCTGGAAACCTCTGCACTGATGCTCTCATCGGTTGTGGGGGACGCCAAGGAAGCACTGAAGCATGCTGGTGCAGAGGGCGTGCTGATGTCCGGCAGTGGTTCGTCGGTATTTGGGCTTTTCAGTGAGTCTCAAAAGGCACAGGCCGCGGAAACGCACCTGATGCGCCTGAGAGAGGAGAGGCCAGAACAATACGCCGGATGGCAACTGTTCTCGGCCGAATTGGTGTCGTAGTTAAAAAATTACAATGCAGGGGCGTCGTCAAGCGGTAAGACACTGGATTTTGATTCCAGCATTCGCAGGTTCGAATCCTGCCGCCCCTGCCAATTTATTTATACCGGCAGTGCTTCCGGGAAAACGGGAATGGAATGAACGATCTTTCCATATTTACGGGGAACTCCAACGGCGAGCTTGCCCAAAAGGTGTCCAAGTACCTTTTTAAAGAACTTGGCAGCTCGAAGGTGAATCGCTTCAGCGACGGCGAGATTCAGATTGAAATTGAGGAGAACGTGCGCAAGAAGGATGTTTATATCATCCAGTCCACATGCTCTCCCGTGAACGACAACCTCATGGAACTGCTCCTGATGATCGACGCCATGCGACGTTCATCGGCTTCACGTATCACGGCTGTCATTCCCTACTTCGGGTATGCACGTCAGGATAAGAAGGTGGCTCCGAGGGTTCCAATTTCAGCCAAGCTGATTGCCGACCTTCTCACCCACTCCGGGGCATGCCGCATCATTACCATGGACCTTCATGCCGGTCAGATTCAGGGCTTCTTTAATATCCCTGTTGACAACCTCTATGCCGCGCCCATTCTGATTGATAAGATGCGTGAAGAGTTTGCCGGTGAGGATGTGGTAATTGTATCGCCCGACGCCGGTGGCGTAGAGCGTGCCCGTGCATTTGCCAAGCGCCTGGACTGTGGTCTGGCCATCGTAGACAAGCGTCGCGACCGGCCCAATGAGGCCAAAGCCATGGCCGTTATCGGTGATGTGGCGGGGAAAACAGCGATTATTCTTGATGATATGGTCGATACTGCCGGCACACTGACGGAGGCATCCAACGCCATCAGCGAGATGGGGGCCAAAGAGGTCCACGCTTGCTGCACCCATGCGGTTCTTTCAGGCCCTGCCGTCGAGCGCATTCAGAAATCGGCATTAAAGAGTCTTGTTGCAACAGACACCATCCCCTTAAGCGAAGCGGCGATGGCGTGTGACAAGATCAAGGTCCTCTCCGTTGCCTCCCTGGTAGGCGAGGCCATCATTCGAAGTCATCGGGGTGACTCGGTTACAACGCTGTTTGTGTAATTACACCATTTAGAAAATTAAGCTGGTTCTTCAGGAGGATCGATTTGGAACTTTTCGAACTTAAGACAAATATAAGGGAAGCCCGAGGCAAAAACGCTGCTCGCGTTCTCCGCTCCGAGGGCAGGGTTCCTGCCGTGGTTTATGGTGACAACACCGAGGCCATCGCTGTAGACGTTCTGGTTTCCGATGTACAGGAAGCCATCAAGCAGAGCGAGACCATTCAGGTGGTTGTGAACCTTGCGGTGGGCGATGCCGAGCCCAAGGTTGCCATCATCAAGGATATTCAGGTTGATCCCACCCGTGGCGATTACCGTCACGTGGACTTCCAGGTTGTGGCCCTTGACAAGAAGATCAAGGCCATTGCTCCTGTTGAGGCTGTCGGCAAAGCTGCGGGTCTCGAGCAGGGCGGCATTCTTCAGGTTATCCGTCGTGAACTTGAGGTGCTCTGCCTTCCCCTTGACATCCCCACCGCCATTGAGGTGGACGTAACTGCGCTGAAGATCGGCAAATCCATCCACGTGGAAGAGATCCAGGTTGAAGGTGTCGAGATTCCTCACAACGTAAACTTTACTGTTGTGACGTGCGTGGCTCCCAAGGGCATGACTCTTGGTGAGGACGAAGAAGAGGAAGGGGAAGAAGAGGCTTCTTAAGCCCCTTTTTTCTGCCATGGCGGCCTCGGCCGCCATGGTTGTGTCTGGTATCGGACATGGAGAGGAAGCTCGTTCAAGGCCTGAAGCCTCCTTCATCTGCCAACGCATTGGTTGGCAGTCTGAATATGATGAATGAGAAGGCTTTTGGCCTTTAAGCGGTTACAATTATGAGTGAATCTTCAGTCAGGTTGGTGGTGGGGCTCGGAAACCCGGGCGGACGCTACGAACATACACGACACAACATTGGATTTCGGGTTATTGATCGCCTGGCAGAGCGTCTCGGCATGTCGGTAACCCGCTCTCGTTTTAACGCCCTGTATGAGAAAGGGCGCATTGAAGGACGGGAAGTGATTCTTGCCAAGCCCCAATCCTTCATGAACCTCAGTGGTGGTCCCGTTCGGTCCCTGGCTGATTACTTCGACATCGAGCCCAGTGAAATTCTTGTCGTTTACGATGAGATTGATCTGCCCTACGGTCGAATGAAAATCGTAGCCAAAGGGGGGCACGGTGGGCACAACGGAGTCCGATCCCTCATCGATACCATGAAAGTCAGAGACTTTCCGCGGATTCGAATGGGTGTCGGAAGGCCGGATCCGAGGATGGAAGTCAGCAACTGGGTCCTGGGCAAGTTTTCCGCCGAAGAGGCGGACTCACTTGAGTCCTTTGTAGATCGGGGCGGTGACGCAGTAAGCAAGATCCTCACGGAAGGGTTGGTAAAGGGGATGAATGCATTTAACTGCATGAAGTAGTTGCGTTGATTTAACTCAGCACATAAATGGAGGGGCGAATGGACAATCTGCCGTTGGTGTGTGGTTTCGTGACCCTGGCTTTGCTTGCCCTCTCACTTGTTTTCTCGGCCTCTCCCTCGGCTGCGCGAAAAAGCGGCTTCTGCGCCGGACTTACCACGTTTTTTGTCTCCCCTCTTTTTGCCTGTTCTTCTCAAATGTCCCATGGCATCCGGATGATTTCTTCGCACCGGGGCATCGGTCCTCCCCATATTGCATTGTCTTTTTTTACTTGTTTTCCATCGCATGATACTGTGCGTATTATATGTTCCGGGGTCTACCCCGATGTGTTTGGTCCGTTTGGTTCTTTTCGCTCCACGGCACCGCACCTGACCTGAGGGTCCGGTGACCCCTCGCCTTTGACTTGCATTGAGGGGACGATCCTTTTTAAAGGTGAAACGCCAGGTTGATCCTGGTTGTATCTGTTCGTGATTATAGAACCTTGCGTACACAAGGTTATAATATATGAAACCATTGACGATACACGTTTAACAAGAGAAAGGAAAAATTCATGAGCACTTATGTAATTGGTCACAAAATTCCTGATTCAGATTCCGTTTGTTCCCCCATCGCCTTGGCTTACCTGAAAAACAAGCTCGGTGAAGACACCGTAGCCGCTGTTCAGGGTGACATCAACCCCGAGACTGCATTTATCCTCGGAAAATTTGGTGTTGCAGCTCCCGAAGTGAAAACCTCTTTTGCCGGTGAGTCTGTTTACCTTGTGGATCACTCTGACCTCGCTCAGAGCCCCGATGATCTGAAGGAAGCCACCGTTCTGGGGATCGTCGACCACCACAAGCTTGGCGACGTAACCACTTCCGAGCCCCTTGAGTGCTGGATCCGCCCCGTGGGTTGCACCGGTACCATCGTAAAAGAGATGTTCGACGCCAGCGGTGTTGAGATTCCCCAGGACATCGCAGGGCTTCTCCTCTGCGCCATCCTGAGCGACACTGTTATCTTCAAGTCCCCCACCTGCACCCCCAAGGACAAAGAGGCTGTTGAGGCCCTGGCCAAGATTGCCGGTGTTGAAGATGTGGTAGCCCTGGGTATCGAGATGTTCAACGTAAAGTCTGCTGTTGCCGGCACCTCCATCCGTGATCTCGTGATGCGAGACTACAAAGATTTCAACATGGGCGGCAACAAGATTGGTGTGGGTCAGCTTGAAGTTGTGGACCTTGCCATCTTTGACGACATCAAAGCCGACCTGCTCAAGGACCTGAGCGTTCTGAAGGAAGAGGGCGCACGTCACACCGTTCTGCTCCTCCTGACCGACATCATGAAAGAGGGTTCCGAGCTGCTCATCGCTTCTGACGACGCTGCCATCATCGAGAAAGCATTCGACGGAAAGTCCGCGGATTCCAAGATGTGGCTTGACGGCGTTCTGAGCCGCAAGAAGCAGGTTGTACCCTTCCTGGAAAAAGTGTTTGCATAGCAGGCGCTTCAGCGCCCTTCGACTCTGCATGGCAGGGTAGGAAGGTGTCGGGTATCTGATGTACAGAAAAGGGCTGTCCCCGGGTTAACGGGACAGCCCTTTTTTCGTGGGGTGACGGTGGGTTGGTTCGGATTTGTGGTCCGGAGGTTCCTGGTTTGTTGCACCGGGTAATTTTTTTTTATTTTTCAGGGCTCGGCCTTAAAATAGTGGCATAGGAACGCTACAGGGAACATTCGAGGAAATGAGGTGTTCTTGCGCTTGCCTCAACATCAAAAACCCAAAAAATATTTTCATTTTAACGGGTTGCTTGGGCGTGGGTGTATCTTTGATGTTGAAAAAGGCAGGGGTGTGTGGTATATTTATTGAGATGTCGTATTGGCGGCTACATTTATCCTAATTTACTATTTGACTCGACGATTGCATACGAAACTTAGAATCTTCTGTCAATAGCAATGTTCAAATTTCTTGAATAAAGCTCTTGATGTGATCGTCAGAGTAGCAACAGGTGAGGACATGGGACATACAGATAATCTGGAGTTTCAGGCAGGTGACCTCGCGGTATATCCGGCACACGGTGTGGGACGTATCGAATCCATCGAGATTAAGGAAATCGGTGGAGAGGATATGACCTTTTACATTATGAAAGTTCTTGAAAATGGCATGGTAATCATGATTCCTACCGCTAACGTAGAGTCGGTGGGTCTCAGACGGGTCATCAAGGAAGACGACATTCCCAAGGTCTATGAAGTGATGACCCAGAAGCGGGAGTGCGCCTTCGACAACCAGACCTGGAACCGCCGTTACCGCGAATATATGGAAAAGATCAAGACGGGATCCCTTTTTGACGTGGCTGAGGTGTTCAGAGACCTCTTTCTTCTGCGTTTGACCAAGGATCTCTCCTTTGGGGAGCGAAAGCTTCTCGATACCGCTCAGAGCCTTCTCCTGAAGGAGCTGTGCATGGCCAAGCAGACCGACGAAAAGTCCATGATGCAGGAAATTGAGTCCCTTTTCAGCGATGAAGGGATCACTGGACCACAAGCTGAATTGGCATAAGTATTCCATTGACGACCAAAATCGATAGTTTGGATCAGCAAGGCGCCTGTTCCGTGACGGTTACCACCGAAGATCACGGACGGCGCCTTGATCTGTTTGTGGCGGATAAAGGCTTGGTTCTCTCACGGAGCCAGGCTTCTCAATTTATCAAGCATGGCTATATCACCGTGAACGGTGAGGCCAGAAAGCCCAAGCACAAGGTGCGTGAAGGGGAGCATGTGACGGCGGTTTTGCCCGAAGTGAAGCCCCTGACCCTTGCGCCTGAAGCCATTGACCTTGAGATCATTCATGCTGATGAGGATCTTGTGGTGGTCAACAAGCAGCGGGGTCTCGTGGTGCATCCTGCGGCCGGGCATGAGTCCGGTACCCTGGTGAACGCCATGCTGCACCACTTTCCCCACATGGAGGGGATCTGTGGCGAGCTGCGGCCCGGGATTGTACATCGCCTGGACAAAGACACCACAGGCCTGATCGTGGTGGCCCTGAATCAGAGAGCTCTCCTTGAACTTACACGCCAGTTCAAAGCGCGTGAGGTGAAGAAACGATACCGTGCCCTGGTGTTCGGTGAGGTTTCCGATGACAGCGGTATCATTGATCAGCCCATTGGCAGGGACCCCCGGGACCGGAAGCGCATGGGGGTGAACTCTCCTGTGGGCAGGGCATCGGAAACCCATTACACCGTGGCAGATCGCTATCAGGGTGCCACACTCCTGGATGTTGACCTGAAAACGGGTCGGACCCATCAGATTCGTGTCCACACCCATTGGCTTGGTCACCCGGTGGTGGGTGATCCCGTTTACACCCGACGTAAAGCTGACCGGGACCTTCCCCAGTCTGCCCCCTTAAGGGCGTCGATCAGGCAGCTTTCCGGCCAACTCCTCCATGCGCACACCCTTGCCTTCCATCATCCCGGAACAGGAGACAGGATGAAGTTTACCGCTCCGTTGCCGGACGATTTTTCCGAGGTCCTGTCCCTTTTGGGCGCCCGTGCATAAACTTGCCTGGCTGATCATGTGACCCGCTCTTTTGTGAACGGGTGACTCAGGCACTCCAGCCCGACTCTATGGGTGGCACGGCGATTCCATTTTTTGTGTGATTGAAGCGTCGCTGTCCCCTCTCTTCTGCGTTGCATAACCTTTTTGCTTCATCTGCCCTGATGTAAGGGATTTATACCTTCCTTCTTTATTCATATGAGCTCCTTCCAAATGGTTGCTACGTTCCTTTTTCCTTTGTGGGGTGAGAGGGAACACAGCTGTTTCTGTCATTTCTAACCACCTAAAAATGCCTTGACATCTCGATATGAGAGGACTAATGATGATGGGGCAGCATAAGAACTTTCCTGATAATATTTCCGTTCCTTGTTAGAGTAAATTGAGCACGATTCGGGCAGTGAAAAGTTGTTTATTCACTGACTGGATAAAAGGGGTAATGGGGGGTTGATTCGTCCCTGCGGATTGCCTCACCCCTTGAAGAGATGACCGAAAGACGACGATACGTCTGGAACGTTTTTTCTTGTGCGCACCGGTATAACTAAGTTTGCGAAACGGTATGGGGGTTGTTTATGGATTCGGTGTTAGCCATCGATTACCTGTATGTCATGCTTTTCATTTTTGGCGGATTTACCGCCGCCTTTCTTCCCTTTATCATCGCCTGGCTCATACGCCCAAAAACTGTCGTCACTGTTAGGTCTCACCAGACCTATGAGTGCGGGATCGAGCCCTTCAATCAAATGTGGGATTATCGCTTTGGCGTCTCATACTATCTCTATGCGCTGATATTTTTGGCCTTTGATGTGGATGTGCTCTACCTTTTTCCGGTGGCCTCGGTCTTTGACAGGGTCTCCGGTGTGAGGGGGGTGGTTGAGTTTTTTATCTTCATCGGTATTCTCAGCCTCGCCATTGTCTATGCCTGGAATAAAGGGGTCTTTACCTGGGAGAAGAAAAAGGCATGAAAGAGATCGAACGCTACGCGAAATATTTGAAGGATGAATCCGCCGCCAGCGCCCAGGAAGTCGAGGGCGGAGCCATGGGAAGCTTCCCTCTCACCAAACAGATCCTTTCCGTCTGCCAGGCCAACTCCCTCTGGCCCATGACTTTTGGTCTTGCCTGTTGTGCCATTGAGATGATGGCCTCCGGCATGGCGCGAATCGATATGGCCCGCTACGGCGCCGAGGTGTTTCGCCCCTCCGCGCGTCAGTGCGACCTTCTCATCGTTTCCGGCACGGTCACCAAGAAGATGGCTCCAGCCCTGATGACTCTGTACGAGCAGATGCCCTCTCCCAAGTGGGTCATCGCCATGGGCAATTGTGCGATCTCCGGGGGGCCCTTTAAAGTGGAAGAGAACTACAACGTCATCGAAGGGGTGGATCAGCTGATCCCAGTGGACGTCTATATTCCGGGTTGTCCTCCCAGGCCTGAAGCCCTTATCGAGGGGATTTTAAAACTTCAGGAGAAGATTGCCGGGAAAAGGCATCCCTGGCCCCAGCGAAAGTTTAAGAAAGAGACGAAGATCCATCCCATTCCCTGATCTGGCGGCGCACCAGGCGCGTCACATGATTTGCGAGGTAGAGCGTGAAGAGTAACGAAGCGATTACAAAGCTGATGGATGCAGGATTTCAGGCGGAACCAGGGGAGGTAAACCGCGTGGGGTACCATGTGAGGGTGGCCTTGGAGGCGACCCAGGTGCGGCCCTTTGCTCAATGGTTGCTCTCTGAAGGGTTCTTCATTGATTTCCTCTCTGCTGTGGATGTCTCTCCCGCCATTCAGGTGATCTATCAATTCGCCCATTTTGATGGCCCCTGCCGAATCAACGCACGGGTATCTCTCCCCGATTCGGGAGCCATTGACACCATCAGCGATATCTACCAGGGCGCATCCTGGCATGAGCGCGAGGCCCGCGATTTTTTCGGAGTCGTCTTTTCCGGGCATCCCAACCTGGTGCCCCTGATTCTCTGTGAAGAGGACAAGGACTTAAAACCCCTCCTGAAAAAAGAGGGCGCACGAAAACCCCTCGAAGAGGTCGGGTGGGGGGAGAAAGCCGCCCCAGAGGGTGCGGATTCGTAAGGCACGAATACCTGAGTGTGTGTTTCCAAGTGAAGGCATTTTTCAGCGCTTTAGAATATCTACTTACATCACCCTGTGTGCCTCATTGCCCGACAGCTCGTTTCGATGCGGGATTGTGAGGCCTCCACGGGATCCTGGGGATCATCCCCCGGCCGCCGGAGGCATCAGGCTTGCTTACGGCGACATTATCAAGGTGGAGCAGCGATGGTAACCAAACTTGAAAAAATTGCCGGTCCCAAGCACCGGTTCCTGCTCAACATGGGGCCTCAGCACCCGAGTACCCATGGGGTGCTCCGGATCGTGCTGGAGATGGACGGCGAGTACGCCATGGAGCTGGACCCGGTTTTGGGCTACGGGCACCGCATGCATGAGAAGATGGCTGAAGCACGCCCCACCAGTGGTTTTTACCCCAACACCGGACGCATGGACTACCTGGGGGCGATTCTCTTCAATCATGGCTATGTAGCGCTTTTGGAACGCATGGCTGGCGTGGAGGTACCGGAACGGGCCGAGTACATCCGGGTGATCACCTCAGAGCTCAACCGCATCTCAAGCCACCTGGTGGGCATCGGGGCCTATGTTCTCGACCTCGGCGCCTTTACCCCCATCCTGTATGCCTTTGATGACCGCGAAAAGATTCTCGATATTCTAGAAGAGATCACCGGCTCACGCCTGACGTACTGCTATGTGCGGACCGGCGGTGTTACAAAGGACATCGACGACACCTTTATTCGCAGAACCCGGGCCTTCATCGACCGCATGAGAGAGCGCCTTCCCATGTACAAGAACCTGGTCACCGACAACGTCATCTTTTTGAGACGTACCAAGGGAATCGGTGTCATCGATCGGAACATGGCCCTGCGTTACGGCATCACCGGACCGGTGTTGAGGGGGTCGGGCATCGCCTACGACGTGCGCAAGAGCGAACCCTACTCCATCTACGATCGCTTTGATTTTGACATTCCCACCGGTGAGAACGGGGACTCCTTTGACCGCTATATCGTCCGTATACGAGAGATTGCACAGAGCCTCCGCATCATTGAGCAGGCCCTGGATGCCCTGCCCGACGGGCCGGTGATGGCCAAAACCAAAAAGCTGAAACTGCCCAAGGGGGAGTGCAACTTTACCGTGGAGGCGGCGCGTGGCTCCCTCTCCTACTATATCGTGGGCGACGGCAGTGACACCCCCTACCGTCTGAAGATCAGGGTTCCCTCATATTCCAACCTGAGCCCCCTGCCCGAACTTTGCAAAGGGATGCTTCTCTCTGACCTGGTGACGGCCATGGGAAGCCTTGACCTGGTGATACCGGAAATCGACAGGTGATTATGGACACGATGCAACTGACATTTTATGACGTGCTGCGGATGGTGATCGCCTTTGTGCTGATGATCTCCCTTGTGTTTATCAACGCGCTGGTGATGGGCTACATGGAACGGAAGGTGGCCGCCAGAATCCAGAGGCGCTGGGGACCCATGGAAGTAGGGGTGCAGGGGTGGCTTCAGATGATCATCGACGGGGTCAAGATCATCGCCAAGCAACTCATCGTCCCACGGGATGCCGACCGAACCATCTTCCGCGTGGCGCCGCTCCTCTCCTTTACGCCGGTGGTGCTTCCGTTTCTGGTGATGCCCTTTTCAAAGAGCCTCATTGGACGGGACATCAACCTCGGCCTTATTTTTATCCTTGCCGTCGCTTCCATCAACGTCCTCTCCATTTTTATTGCTGGCTGGGCCTCCAACAACAAATACTCCCTCTTCGGTGCGGTACGCTCCGTCTCCCAGAACATCGCCTACGAGATTCCCATCCTGTTGTCCCTGCTGTCGGTGGTGATGATCACCAACACCTACAGCATGCAGGAGATTGTGGCAGCCCAGGGGACCGTCTGGTTCTGCCTCGTGCAGCCGGTGGCCTGTCTTATCTACCTGGTGTCGGCCGTGGCCGAAACCAACCGGGCGCCCTTTGACCTGCCCGAAGCGGAGAGTGAACTCACCGCCGGATTTCACACCGAGTACAGCGGCTTCGGCTTCTCGCTTTTCATGATCGCCGAGTACGCCAACATGTTCATCGTCTGCGCCGTCGCCACGGTTCTCTTCTTTGGCGGGTGGCATGGCCCCTTCAGCGGAGAGTACCTGGGAGCCCTCTGGTTCCTTCTGAAGGTCTTTCTCCTGATGCTCACCATGATCTGGGTACGCTGGACATTTCCGAGGGTCAGGTTCGATCAGTTGATGAACCTCGCCTGGAAATACCTGATTCCCTTTTCCCTGGTGAACCTTCTTCTAACCGCCTTGATTGTGAAATGCATATGAGTGGATACTTCAGCGACCTGATAACCGGAAGCAAGAGCCTGCTGGTGGGGCTGGGGGTCACCTTTAAAGCCATCGTCTCTCCTGTGGTGACGGTGCAGTACCCCCGGGAAAAGATCGACGTGACCCCTGCCGTTCGCGGCCACATTGACCTTGTAAAGGATGAGAAGACAGGCACACACCGGTGCATCGTCTGCCTCTCCTGCATGAAGGCCTGCCCATGCCAGTGCATCACGGTCCAGGGAGAGAAGCAGGAGGGCGTCAAGGGAAAGGTCCTGACCCTTTTTACCCTGGACTTTACCAAGTGCAGTCTCTGTGGCCTCTGCGTGGAATCCTGCAAACCGAACGCCATCGATTTCTCAAACGAATACGAACTGGCCGGTTTCTCCCGTGATGAGTTTTTCTACGACCTTCTGACACGCGTAAAGGAGCGGGCATGAATGTCTTGATGGATGTCCTCTTTTTCGGCTTTGTGGTGCTGACCATGGCCGGGGCTCTTCTGGCCGTTCGGGCCGGGGTCCTCATGCACGCCGTTCTCGGGCTTGCCATCTCCCTTCTGGGGGTGGCCGGGCTCTACCTTTATTTGGGAAGCCCCTTTCTGACCCTCATGCAGGTGCTCATTTACGTCGGCGCCATCTGCGTGGTGCTGGTCTTCGGCATCATGGTGGGCTACACCCCCAACGAAGTGGCGGAAAAGGTGGCCATGGGCAGAAACGCCTTTCTGGGGCTTTTGGCGTCAGGGACCGCTGCTTTTTTTCTCATGGTGATGGTCATCGGACGCACCACATGGGTGCCCGCAGCCCACCGGCTGGGGGACTTTTCCATCGAACACGTCGGCGAAGGCCTGCTCCTTACCTGGTGCCTTGCCTTTGAATTGATCTCAGTGGTGCTTTTAATCGCCATCGTGGGGGCCATTATCCTGGCCCGGGGTGGACGAGAGGAGGTGAGTCGATGAGCTTCCATGACAATCTCAACACCTACCTGATCCTGGCCCTCTTTCTTCTGATGATGGGTATCTATGGCATGATCCGGCACAAAACCTTTATAGGCATGCTGATCTCCTCGGAGCTGGTGTTAAACGGCGCGGGCTTAAACTTCATGGCCTTCAACAAGTTCCTGGCTCCCGACCCCGCCGTGGGACAGATCTTCACCCTCTTTATCATGGGAATCGCCGCCGCCGAAGCCGCCATCGCCATCAGTTTTATCCTCGCCGTCTACCGAAAGTTCACCACCGGTGACCCGCAGGGCGTGACAGATTTGAAGGGATAAAAAACCGTGCCTCCGGCGGCAAGGGGATAAATCCCCTTGACCCCAGGTTCGCGAATGCTCCCGACCTTCGTTCCTCAGGTCGATCACATTCGCTGACGGGCTGCGCCCGTGGTCAGGGTCGAGGGTATAAATATTGGGGTGGGTTTTGTCCCCCTCCCTTATAGGTACCACAGGTTTTCAGGGGGCCTTCGAGCGCTATTCGAAGCCAAGAGGCATACCCCATCCAGTTGAATTCACGCCATCGTATCCACAGAGCCACGAAGCTTGTGGCAGCGCTGGCGACATCTCCGGCTTTGGAGGCGGGCGTAACCCGCGGCAAAGGCGACTGCGATTTGGCCCGAGGCACGAGGGACAAAGCGCATTCGCAACCCGCTTTCGAGGTGTTTTTGCCTAAGTGGCTTCGCCACCCTCGCAGCCGGATGCTGCTTTTGACCATGCAAGGCTGATATTAACCATACAAGGCTGATTCACGATGATTGAAACGACTCCCGGTATGTTGATACTCACCGCCATCATTCCCATGGTGGCGGCCCTTCTGGTGATGATCTCCGGCAAGCGGCCCAATATTCGTGAAGGGTGGTCGGTGGTGGGGGCGGTGTTGACCTTTGCCTCGGTGGTGAACCTCGCGCCGGCCGTGCTGAATGGGGAGACCCTTCGCTACACCTACGCGGAGATTTTGCCGGGCATTGCCCTGACCCTGAAACTGGACGGCTTAGGGCTTATCTTTGCGGGCACTTCCTCCTTCTTGTGGATTCTGGCCGCTTTTTACTGTGTGGGGTACATGCGGGGGCTCGATGAACACGCCCAGACACGTTTTTACGTCTGTTATGCGGCGGCCGTGGGCGCTGCCATGGGGGCGGCCTTTGCGGGGAACCTTTTTACCCTCTACCTCTTCTACGAGATCGTCTCCATCGTCACCTACCCGCTGGTCATGCACCATCAGGACGAAGAGGGTTACGAAGGGGGCAAAAAGTACATCATCTACCTCTTCTTCACCTCCAAGGCCTTTCTCCTTACCGGTATGGTGCTGGTCTATCTTATGGCCGGAACCCTGGAGTTTTCCGACGGCATTACAGGTGGGATTTTTCCGGCGGATGCCGGGACGCTTCTGGTCATCGTCAGCTTTCTTCTCTTTCTCTTCGGCTTTGCCAAGTCAGGGATCATGCCGTTTCACAACTGGCTGCCCTCGGCCATGGTGGCTCCCACCCCGGTCTCGGCCCTTCTTCACGCGGTGGTGGTGGTAAAGGTCGGGGTCTTCTCAACGGCACGCGTCATGCTGTCCGTGTATGGGGTGAACCTTCTCAGCTCCTCGGGTCTGGGGATTTTTACCGCTTACTTTGTGAGCTTTACCATTCTGGGTGCCTCGGTGATAGCCCTCACCAAAACCAACCTCAAGGCCCGACTCGCTTACTCCACGGTG
Source organism: Desulfolunaceae bacterium (assembly GCA_942491485.1). GTDB lineage: Bacteria > Desulfobacterota > Desulfobacteria > Desulfobacterales > Desulfolunaceae > Desulfoluna. Next base: position 186,817 of record CALOAX010000005.1, read on the forward strand.
AGTCAACTCTCCTACATCATTCTGGGCGTGGCGCTTCTCACCCCCACCGGGGTCACCGGCGGGCTTGTGCACATCACCAACCACGCCTTCTCCAAGATCACCCTCTTCTTTTGCGCAGGAGCCATCTTTGTGGTCTCGGGGAAAAGTGACATCCGGGAGATGGGCGGGCTTGGTCGCCGCATGCCCTGGACCATGGGGGCCTTTGCCCTGGCCTCCCTCTCCATGATTGGCGTGCCGCCCGTGAGCGGGTTTGTGAGCAAGTGGTATCTGGCCCTGGGCACCATGGAGATTCACAACTGGATTCTTCTCACCGTGCTTCTGGTGAGCAGTCTTTTAAACGCTGGCTACTTCGTGCCGGTGGTGATTCAGGCCTTCTTCGGCAAACCCCTTCCGGAAGACGAAGGGCAAACCGAGAGCCTGGAGCAGACACCCCTGGCTCGCTTTATGGTGGTGCCCTTAACCATCACCGCCATTTTTTCAGTCCTTTTCGGGCTCTACCCGAACCTCTTCTTTAAAATCATCTCGGTGCTCGATACGGGTTTTTTCACCGGGTTCATGAATGTGACAGCGGGGTTGTAAATGGTCAAGCTCATTGGGTTCCTTCGGGATCGCTCCGGCCTGTTGAAATGGCTCTTTTTTCTCTGGCTGGGATTTACCATCATCTTTGATTTTATGGCCCACCGGCATGAACCCCACTTTTTCGGGGACTCCATCATTGGCTTCTGGTCGGGTTTCGGGCTTTTCGGCTGCCTTGCGATGGGGTTTATCTGCAAGGGGATCTATTACCTCTGGCTGAAGCAGGATGGGGACTATTATGACAAGTAACGCGCTACTGATGCATCCGGCCACCTGGTTCTTTCTTGCGGCGATTCTCATGCCGGTCTTGAAGCGGATTCACCCGGTGCTCATGAAACTGGCCCTGGTGGCGGTTCCGGCCCTTTCCATCTTTCTTATCTACCAACTCCCGGAAAGTTTCGGCACGGTAAACTGGATGGGCTTTGACCTGGTGTTCGGGCGGGTGGATAAGCTTACCTTTATCTTTTTGAACGTCTTCACCATCATGGCCCTGATCGGTGGGTTCTACACCATGCATGTCAAGGAGAGCGGGCACCATACGGCGGCCTTTCTCTACGTGACAGGCTCCCTTGGGGTGACCCTCTGCGGGGACTACCTGACCCTGTTTGTCTTCTGGGAACTCATGGCCTTTGCCTCCACCTTCCTTGTCTGGTACCGCAAGAAGAAGAAATCCATCGAGGCCGGCTTTCGCTACCTTCTGGTCCACACCGCAGGGGGCCTGGTCCTTCTGGCTGGGATCTTTCTTCGATACCAGAACGTGGGCCTTGAAGGGCTCGCCTTTGAGCAGATCGCAAAGGACGGGGCGACCCTGGCCGACTACCTCATCATGATCGGGTTCATGCTGAACGCCGCTGTGCCCCCCATTCATGCCTGGCTCCCGGATGCATATCCCGAAGCCACCGTGGGAGGGGCCGTTTTTATGTGCGCCTTCACCACAAAAACCGCGGTGTACGTTTTGGCTCGCGCCTTTCCCGGATTTGAAGCCCTGGCCATCTTGGGGGCGGTGATGACCATTTACGGTGTCGCCTACGCGGTCATCGAAAACGATGCCCGGCGGATCCTCGCCTATCACATCGTCAGCCAGGTCGGGTACATGGTCTGCGGGGTGGGCATCGGGACGGCCATGTCCCTCAACGGCGCCTGCGCCCACGCTTACGCCCACATCCTTTACAAGGCCCTTCTTTTCATGGGCGTCGGGGCGGTGCTGGAGATGACCGGAAAATCCAAGCTCAACGAACTGGGCGGAATGTGGAAACGGATGCCCTGGGCCATGGTCTTCACAGTCATCGGGGGTATCTCGATCTCGGGCTTTCCCCTCACCAGCGGGTTTGTCAGCAAATCCATGATCATCGCAGGGGCAGGGGAGGCCCATCGGCCTGTGCTGCTTGTGATGCTCAGCCTGGCTGCCGTGGGTACCTTTCTCTCTGTTGGCATTAAGCTGCCCTACTTTATCTGGTTCGGGAAAGACTCCGGCGTGGAAGGCAAAGATGCCCACTGGAACATGAACCTTGCCATGTTCATCGCTGCTTTCTTCTGCTTCTTCCTGGGCTTCGGGCCGGGCACCGCATGGCTCTACTCCATGCTCCCCTTTGAGGTGGCCTACCACCCCTACAGCTCATATCACCTCTCGGAAACCTTTCAGATCTTGAGCTTTACGGCCCTCGGCTTCTACCTCATGGTGAACAAACTCAGCCCCTCAGACTATATCAGCCTTGACCTCGACTGGTTTTACCGCAAAGGGGCAAAGGTCTTCATGTGGGTGGCGAAAAAGCCTGTGAATGCCTTCAACGAATGGATGGACAATGTCTACCGAACCATCGGTACCCCCCTGACCATGGCCCTGGCCCGCGCCTTTACCTGGTTTGACAAAGAGGGGATCGACTACACCATTGACGGGTCGGCCCGGCAGGTGGTGGAGGGCGGAGACAAGCTGCGTCAAATGCAGACAGGCCAGATCCAGCAGTACATCGGAAGCGCCGTGGCAGCTGTCTTTGTGATCCTGGCAGCGGTGGTGTTGCTTGTTTAGTAGGCAGAGAGGAAGAGCTGAAAGCATGCCTCCGGCGGCCAGGGGATAATCCCCTGGACCCCAGGTTGCGAAAGCTCTCGCCCCTCGTTCCTCGGGCCGATAGCTTCCGCGAGAGATCTTGGGGCCATAACCAAGACCTGTTTGTCAAACTTTTCAAAAGTTTGGCACCCGGTAGGCCCGCCGGAGGCACACGCTGAATCGGTATCAACAGCCGCTTTGTTTTAAAAAAATAGCTCGAACTCGACGCACAGTTCGGGATTTGCGACACATTAAAGTCATCGAATCTGCTTTTTTCGGGCGAAGCCCGTAAGCAAATGAGGAGAGCCCGAGGAACGAGGGCACGGAGCATTTGCGAACCTGGGGGAACGTATGGAAAACTATCTCATTGCAAACACTCTTGGTTATCCCATTTTATCGACCCTTGTCTTGCTTCCTCTGCTGGGAGGGCTGGTGACCCTGTTTCTCCGTGGGGAAAAGATGCTGAAAAGCTGGGGGCTCGTGGTTACAATGGCCACGGCGGTGCTCTCTCTGCCTCTCTATACTGCCTTCGATCGTGGGACGGCCCTTTATCAGTTTGCCGAGGTCTCGTACTGGTTTCCCTTCCTGGACCTGAGTTACGTGGTGGGCGTGGACGGCATCAGTGTGCTGCTCGTGCTCCTGACGAGTTTTATCATGCCCCTGTGCGTTCTCTGCTCATGGACCTACATCAAAGAACGCCACAAAGAGTTTATTTGTGTGATCCTTATGATGGAGGCCTCCATGATCGGGGTCTTTGTGAGCCTGAACCTCGTCCTCTTCTTCATCTTCTGGGAGGCGATGCTGGTGCCCATGTACCTTCTCATCGCCGTCTGGGGCGGGGAGCGCCGGGACTACGCCTCCATCAAGTTCTTTTTGTACACCTTGCTTGGCAGTGTCTTTCTCCTGGTCTCCATTGCCGTCCTATATATTAAGTGCGGCACCTTTTTTATCCCGGCTCTCATGGATGTGGTCTTTCCCTTCAGCTTTCAGGTGTGGATTTTCCTGGCCTTTACCCTGGCTTTTGCCATCAAGATCCCCATGTTTCCATTGCACACGTGGCTTCCGGCTGCCCACGTCGAAGCCCCGGTTGCCGGGTCCGTCATCCTGGCAAGTATCCTCCTGAAGATGGGGGGCTACGGCTTCTTGCGGTTCTGCCTGCCCATGGCTCCCGCCGCCACCCTCTACTTCATGCCCTGGCTCATTGGGCTCTCCCTTGTCTCCATTGTGGTGGGGGGCTACCTTGCCTTGGGGCAGAGCGACGTTAAAAAACTCATCGCGTACTCCAGCGTGGGGCACATGGGATTCGTCACCCTGGGGATTTTTCTGCTGACCACCGGGGGGCTTCAGGGGGCCATGCTTCAGATGATCAATCACGGCATCGTCACCGGCGCACTCTTTATCCTGGTGGGGATCATCTACGAGCGAACCCACAGCCGTGAGATCGAAGACAACAAAGCCCTGGGCATGCTCATGCCGGCCTACGTGACATATCTTGTCATCTTTTCTTTGGCCTCCTTCGGGTTTCCGGGAACCAACAGCTTCGTGGGCGAATTCCTCGTTCTGGCTGCAGTCTTTGCCAAAAGCAACACGGCCGGCGTCATCGCCATTTTAGGCGCCATCCTGGCTGCTGCCTACATGCTGCGCCTTGTGCAGAAAATGGTCTGGGCCGACTCCGATGGCCATGCCCACCACGATGACGATCACGAGGGGGACCACGGCCACAAACTCTGGGACCTCAACATGCGGGAATCCCTCACCCTGGGCTTTCTCCTGATCTTTGTCTTCTGGATCGGGCTGAACCCGAAACCCCTCATGAACGTGATGGACACCAGCATCACCCACCTCCTCGAACAGGTGGAAGAGGGCAAGCACCAACTGGATGACACCCACCACGCCGAACCCCAACATGCCCTGGCCACAGCAGAAGGGCATTGATGGCAGAAAGGGCACAAAGACGTGCCTCCGGCGGCAAGGTGAGCCACCTTGAAAGCTGCTTGACATTGCGCTTCGCCCTTCGTTCCTCAGGGCAAATCGCAATGGCGTTTGCTGCGGGCTGCGCCCGTCTTCAACTTTTTAACACGGGCGTAGCCCGTCAGTGAATGTGACCGGCCTGAGGAACGAAGGCCGGGATTGTTCGCGACTCTGGGGAGCAGGGAATCATCCCCCTGCCCGCCGGAGGCTAAGCTGAATAGATACAATAGAATAACGCCACAGAACATAAAATCAAATACGGGCCCAGCCCGTCAGCAAATGTGAGCAGTCCGAGGGACGAGGGCTGGGAGCATTTGCGAACCTTTGGGGATTGGTCAGATGAACATGCTTATTTTTCTGCCTGAACTTGCACTGATAACCATGGCATTGGTGCTTTTTGTTGCGACGCTTGGATCCTGGAGCTTCAAACGCCTTTACGGACTCACGATGGTCATGTCAGCCACCGTGGTGGTGTGTGCGGTGGCCTCCTGGGGACAGGAGGGGGCGCTCTTTTTCGGGGCGTATCAGGTGGATGACTTTTCCCAGCTCTTCAAGATCTTCATCATCATGGGGCTTTTTGCGGTGCTTGCCATGGGGGAGGGGCTCAAAGGGATAGAGACGAAGCTGAAACCGGAGTATTTTCTCTTTGTGACCTTAAGTTCAGCAGGCCTTGTCTTTCTCTCCAGCGCGGTGGAACTCATCACCATCTTTATCAGCCTGGAGGTCTCCTCCTTTGCCCTTTATGTGGTGATTCCCTTCAGGAAGGCCGACGGGCAGCATCGTGAGCAGATGGAGGCGGGGATCAAGTATGTCCTTTTTGGAGCCATCGCAAGCGGGATCTCCCTGTTTGGTATGAGCTATGTGTTTGGCATCACCCACACAACCTACCTTGCGGAGTTGGTGACGGTTGTCCCCGCTCTTCTTGCCTCGACTCCCATGCTTATTGTTGGGCTGATTCTGATGCTGGCCGGGTTCTTCTTTAAGCTGGCAATGTTTCCCATGCACTTCTGGGCACCGGACGTCTACCAGGGGTCGGCCAACGAGACCGCCGGTTTTGTGGCGACGATTCCCAAAGCGGGTGCCGTGGCCCTTCTTATCCGCTTTATCTCCCTGGCCCAGGGAACCGACATCGGCGATTTCAACTGGCTCCTGGCTGCATTTGCCGTTTTCTCCATGGTCATCGGGAACCTCTCGGCTCTGGTGCAGGACGATGTGAAGCGACTTTTGGCTTACTCCAGCATCGCCCATGCCGGGTACGTGATGGTGGCCCTTCTCTGCGTCAACGTGCATGGTTTTTCCACGGCCATCTACTACATCGCGGGCTACATGATGATGAACATCGCTTGCTTTTACGTGGTCTATCATGTGGGGCAGGACGGAGAGAACGTCACTCTGGATCATCTCGCCGGGCTTTACAAGCGGTCTCCCATGCTTGCCCTCGTCCTCCTCTTTGGAGCTTTCGGCATGGCGGGTATCCCTCCCACGGTTGGGTTTATGGGTAAATTTCAGATCTTTACGGCCGCCATTCAAGAGTCCCTTTACGCCCTTGTGATCATCACCGTCATCAATGCCGGTATTTCCGCTTTTTACTATCTGAAACTGGTTCGCGCCGCTTTCTTGCCCGTGGACGACCCGGGCGAATCCCTTTCCGTTGGCAAGCCGGCCTCCCTTCTTGGTGTGGCCCTCATGACCGCCATCCTTCTCGTGGGTATCTTTCCCCAGTTCTTTATGGAAGTGGCCGAAAAAGCTGTGGGCACCTTGATGTAGAATGCCTTCTATGGTTAAAGTGGCCAAAAAAATGCCTCCGGCGGCAAGGTGTGCCACCTTGAAAGCAGGTTGCAAATGCGCTTTGTCCTTCGTTCCTCAGGCCAAATCACATTTGCCTTAGGTTTTAGATTGACCCAAGGTTTTTTTAAGACCTGTTTGGCAACCTTTTTAAAAGGTTGGCCCCCGGCAGGGCGCCGGAGGCATCTTTAACCTGGCTGCCTCCGGCGGCGAGGGCGGCAAAGCCACATTAGGCAAAACACCTCGAAAGCGGGTTGCGAATGCGCGGAGTTTTTTGTGATTTCCTTCGCTGCCAAGGCATTCGCGTGGGGTGTGGCATAAGACAATCCATTTCGAGAAGAGATCTGTTTTGATCTTCAAAAAAAAGAGGGATAGTTGGGGCGGGGTTGGCGTTGTGCGGAATGACTCCGGCGGTAAGGGGGCTAAGCCATTCTGGTAGAGCCCCTTGGCGGCAAATAGAAACAACGTGACAATCGGACTGCTGAAAACCTCTGGCATGGGCTGTGTTTGATCTAAAAGGATCGACATGGCCTGTTTTGGTTTTGGGGCAGTGAATTGGACATAGTTTGGAGAGGACACGGGCTACGGGAAAAAGGAACCACAAACTCGTTAAGCCTAAACTGTATGGATTGCGGACATCGGCGACGCAATCGATATTGTGCTCAAAACCTGTTTGTCAAACTTTTCAAAAGTTTGGCCTCCGGCAGGGCCGCCGGAGGCAGTTTCTTTACCAGTTCCCCTTCGGCTTTTCTGTCTGCATGTGGTTCAGCTGGCGTGTGAGGTCGTTCATTTCGGAACGCCAGAAGTTCTCGCTGCCCCAATCTGGGAAGAGGGTTTTGAAGCGGTAGTCCTTTTTCTGGCGACTGCACCAGGCGAGGAAGTAGATCATGCGCATGGCGCGCAGGGGTTCCACGAGCCAGAGGGTCCGGTCGTCGAAATCCCGGAACTGCTCGTACCCGCTTAAAAGGAGGTTAAACTCTTTTCTGCAGTTGTCCACGCGGTCGGGAAGGAGAAGCCAGATATCCTGGACAGCGGGGCCGGTGGCCATGTCGTCGAAATCGATGATGAGAAGGCCTTCCTGATCGCGCGAGAGGAAGTTTTTCAGGTGGCAGTCTCCGTGGAGGCGAATGGTGTCGGCATCGGCCACGGCGTCAAAAGCCAGGCTGGCAGCTGAGTGGACCGACTCAAGGACGGCCTTCACGTCCTTGGTCATATGAGGGGGGATATCGGTGCCGGATAGGAGCCAGTCGATGTCGTTTCGAAGGGATTTTTCCGGGTGGAGGTGAACCCGGTGGGGGCTTGCCCCGGAGCTGCCGGTCATATGAACCCGGCCGAGAAGGGTTCCGACCCGTTTCCAGTCGTCGTCTGTGTTCAGCTCCATCTCTCTTCCGGAGCGCTTCTCGAAGACGGCAAAGTAGATTCCGCCAACCTCACCCAGGGTGCGTCCATCTGAGAGGGGCAACGGGGGCACCACGGGAATATCATTGCCCACACAGTCCATCATGAATCGGTGTTCATCTTCGATGGCCTCTTTTTTCCAACGACCGGGACGATAGAACTTCACCACGTACCGTTTTCCCGAAAACGCCAGGAGTTCGTACACCCTGTTGATGTAGCTGGGCAGGGGTGAGGTGAGCCCGGTGAGGCGTTCGCCCACCTCCTTCTCCACGGCGTTCAGGAGCACGTCCGGGGTGAGGGATGAAAAGCCGTCTTCCAAATTTGGTGTGTCATCATTCATGGGCGTACTTATAGCAGATATTGCCCCTGGAGAAAACAACGGCAGTGAACCAAGCCACCGCGATGGCCGGTGGAACCTTGCGAAATGGGTTGCGATGGGTGGGGGAACCCGGATAATTCATGGGCACACGATCAAGTCTAATCAATAGAACGTGATTGCGGCGGGTTGGTGTGAAACTTCCGTTTGTTAAAGTTGCAAGCCGTAACTCACGGTTTTCTAATCGATTTTCTCTTCCTTCATGCGGGCCGGGTACACTCATCTGCTGCGTTATTTGAACGTTGAGGTAAACCACTTCATCAGCAGCTCTGATGCCTGGCACATAAGCGCACCGACTCGTGAAATATCCGGGTCAGGATACGTGTGATGTGTGGTTAAGTGTTGGTGTAAGTAAAAAATAATAGCTTTCTAATTGCTTTGTGGTATAATGTTCAGACCTTTAACTGGTCTACCTGTCTTGTGGGCGTTTAGTACTTAAAACGAAACATTTCCTCAATACCTTCTCCTTGTAGGATAGAGCGATAATAGTCTGCGATTCGCCATCCGTGGTTGTGCGATTTCGTAACCCTGGCGACGCACCTTTTCTTCATTTACCCCATGTTGGTTCGGTTGTGGGCCACCCTTGTAAAAATTTAAGTCAATCTGGTTGTGCTTTTAATGTGATTTCATGCCTTTGGGCTGGTCTGTGTGGTCAGGTCAATCTGGCACCCATTATCACCAGTCAATATCGCTGGTTCGTAATACCCTGTGATTCGTTTTGCTGACAGTCTGGTTCTACAACTTCATTTTTTCTATTTCTAAAGCGGAGGTGTACATGACTCATCCTCAGGCAGAGTATTTGAAGACGACCTGGTATTGTGATTACGATCATCCTGAAATCATCCGGCAGTCACGAGCCGTTACCGCAAACCTATCCACCGACACGGAAAAAGCCCTGGCGATATTTTATTGGGTACGCGATAAAATTCTGTATCGTGTGGGGCACTGGCAAAAGCGGGCATCGGAAACTCTTTACGAGCGCGAAGGTACCTGTACCAATGCCGCCAACCTTTTTGTGTCCATGTGTCGGGCCGTGGGAATCCCGGCGGGATATGGCGTGCTCCGGGTCAGCGGCAAGCGATATTTCGGGCCGGTGATGCTCCCCCTATTCAGGGCATTTATGAAGGAAGAGTCGGTGCATATCTATGGGGCCGTTTTTCTGGAAGGCCGATGGATTCAAGTGGACCCATCTGATGACTACGAGTTCTGCCGTGCCACCGGTCACTTTAACCCCACAGCACAGCTGGTGGACTGGGACGGCAAAAGTGACGCCATGCTCCCCTTGGATCCTGCCGATGTTATGGAATCCATCTGGCCTTCGGCTGATATCGATGACTGGATGGCGAAGTCTCCGAAGAACGGGATGGGAGCGACGGCCCTGATGGGAAACACCTATGTCAGGTTTTTGCGGGCCAACAGGGAACCGGTCTCCAGTTGCGATGAGCTTGAGCCTCTCTTTGTAAGTTACCTGCTGAAAAACAGGTTCTACCTTTATCTTTGCTGGCAGTACCTGAGAGTCAGGCTTGTGCTGCAACGAACAGGCCGAGAGCCGGAGATGGCCCCGGATGTTTCATAATGACGGACTGGCCCCGCCCCTTTGGGGGTGGGGTGCTCTGGGCATGTGACGGCGTATCGGCCGACTGAGGTCTCTTTAAGAGGTAATTCACACGTGGTGCGATCTGGCGAAAAAACAAACAGTGCTACCGGGGCGTTGTACAACAGCCGCCTGCTCAAGTTTTGTGATAACTACGCCCGGGAGAAGTACCCGCAACTGCGGCTGGACCCTGTATACCAGGCCGCAGGGATTCGCAAATACGAGATTGACGATCCCGGGCACTGGTTTACCCAGGACCAGAGCGACAGGTACTATTTTGCTCTTATGGACATGTGCGGCAACCCCGAGTTTGCCCGGGAGGCCGGACGGTATGTCATCAGGTCCAAAGAGATGTGGGTGGTCCGCCAGTTTATTCTGGGCATGGTCTCCCCCGCCGCTTTTTTTTCCACCATCGAGAGGCACTATACGAAAGTGAGTCGTGGGGTTAATGCGACAGCTCGGCTCACGGGGAAAGAGTCTGCTGAGATGATCTGCCACCCCGCTCCGGGGACCAATACCAAAGCCTACCAATGTGAAGTGTGTGTGGGCATACTTGAGGCCGTAGGGCTTCTCTTCACCAATGCCTTTGCCCATGTGGTGCACACCGAGTGTGTTCATGAGGGGGGTGAAGCCTGTCGGTTTGAGGTCACGTGGAGTGCGGCGCCCTCCGTGGTGTGGCGGCGCATGAGGAACCGGGCCTTTGTGGTGGGGATGCCTCTGACCCTTGGCATGGTCGCCTTGGTAAGGACTCTACCGGCCCTGTTGGTCAGCTTTGGCCTTCTTCTTATCATGGCCGCCTTGAGCTTTGTGGCGCACCACAAACGGGAAGAGGAGTTGCTGAATATCATTCAGGCCCAGGGGAACTATGCCGGGGATCTGTTTGAGGATGACAACATACGAAACCGTCATGCCCTTCTTATCAAAAGCATCAGCCAGGAGGCTGCATTGACGGACTCCCAGGACGGGGTGGCCAAGGGCGTGATCACCGTCATGGAGCGGCACCTTGATTACGATCGCATCGCTTTTTTCTTTTATGATGACAACCGGCTGAGACTGGCATTTCATGTGGGGTACACACCTTTTCAGGTGGCTCACTTCAAAGATGCCGGGGAGCGGGTCTGGAAGACCGAGGCCATGAGGCGGGTACTTGAAAACAAAGAGAACCTGGTGATCAACGGTGTCAAGGGATACTCTGAAACCTCGCTGTTCGGTCCTGACTTTCCTGATGTGCAGGAGTTGGAGGGGCTTCTGGCTGTCCCCGTCTCCATGGAGGGGCGAATCTCCGGTGTTTTGATCGCTGCCAACGTTCCAGGCAAGCGGGCGTTGACCCAAGGGGATCTGAGCCTGCTCATCGGGGTGGCGACCCAGGTGGGGCTCAGCATCGACAATGTGGTCAAGCGACGGGAACTGGCCGAAGGGGAGCTGCGTTATCGAAAGCAGGTGCAAAAGGGGCTGGAGGATGAACGGCGCCGCATAGCTTTTGATCTGCACGATCATGTGGCCCAGGACCTGGGGTCCCTTGTGATCACAGCCCGCATGATGCAGGAAAAGGCGGCTCAGAAAGAGGAACGGCTCGCCGATGACCTTCACGCTTTTGTCACCGTTCTCAAGGGCGCCATCGATTCCGTTCGGAACATTGCTTACGACCTGCAGCCGCCGTCTCTTGCCCAGTTCGGCTTGGTGCATACGATCCAGGTCTATGCCACGGACTACTCTGACAAGCACGGTGTGGAGGTTGATTTTCGAGCGGCCGGGGTTCAGGAGTCGCTTCTTGAGTACGACACGATGATCAACTTCTTTCGCATCGTGCAGGAGTCTCTCACCAATATCTTCAAGCATGCCTATGCCGACAAGGTGTCCATTCGTCTTGTCTTCTCTCATCCCAACCTGATCCTTCGGATTCGGGACAACGGGAAAGGCTTCTTTCCCCATGCCGTGGAGGGCGTGCCTGTGAGTGGACGGCACATGGGCCTTCGGAATATGGAGGAACGGGCCCGCCTGATGAAAGGGGCGTTCCGTATTTACTCTTCTCCGGGCAAGGGGTGTGAAATTGTTGTGGAGGTGCCCCTGGGCCCGGAGCTGGTGAAAGAGACTGGCACTGAAGAAGACGAGGTGAAGAAATCCCCTGTGTGAAGCACTTTGGTTTCCCGGAGTGTCCTCCCCCGGTGTCACGCGAAAAGATGGTGCCGGTTCTGCTGTTTCCCTTTCATTACTCTCCTTTTTCCTTGCATCCTGCCGCAACCGTCTTATTCTTTATCTACTCTGTTTGTAACTGTTCAGCTGTGGCTCCGGTGGTCCTGCCGGGGTCTAAACGTTTACAAAGTTTAATAAACAGGTCTTGAATATCGTCCTATAGCGAATTTCGTTTTAAAGTTCGGATGTGATTTGACCCGAGGAACGAGGGCAAAGCGCATCCGCAACCTGCTTTCAAGGTATTTTGCCCAATGTGGCTTCGCCACCCTTGCCGCCGGAGACACGCTTTTGCCATGGGCCTTGACCATGGAAGGCAAATGGAATCGTTACCAAAAAACAACAGAAACGATGGGAGCCGGCATGCGTCGACGATTTAAGAAGAGGGTCCGATTGAACTGCTCACCCCGCCAGGCCTTTGATTGGCACAGTGGCGATGGGGTTGTGGAGCGGCTGACCCCACCCTGGGTCTCCTACAATCAGCTGGTAAGAAAGGGGCGGCTTGAAAAAGGGGCCACCACTGCCCTGACCCTGAAGATCGGGCCGCTGCCGGTTCACTGGCACTCCATTCACACCGAGTGTGTCGATGGAGAGCGGTTTACCGACACCATGACAAAAGGCCCGTTTGGTACCTTTGAGCACACCCACCTGTTTGAGCAGGAGGGGGATGGGTGCCTTCTCACCGACAGCATCGCCTACAGCCTTCCCCTTGCCCCAGCCTCCGATGTGGTGGCCGGGGCTTTCGTGCAGAGGGATCTTGAGCGGATGTTTCGCTATCGCCATACGATTACCGCCCGTGATATTGCATCACGTGTGGCCGCCGACGGCGAATCCCCCAAGACCATTGCCGTTTCAGGGGCCAGCGGCGTCATCGGCTCGGCTCTGGTGCCGTGGCTTAAGAGCCAGGGGCACCGGGTTCTGACCCTGGTGAGGCGACAGGCCGCAGGCGAGGGGGAAATCTCCTGGAACCCAGCCCTGGGGACCATCGACAAAGAGAAGCTCCAAGGGTGTGACGTCCTGATTCACCTTGCGGGGGAGAACATCGGGGATGCCCGGTGGACCCCTGAAAAAAGAGAACGGATTATCCGAAGCCGGGTGGACGGAACCACGCTATTGGCGAAAGCAGCGTCAGAGCTTGAAAAGGGGCCGACGCTTTTTCTGTCGGCATCTGCCGTGGGGTATTACGGCAACCGCTACGATGACGCGGTGGGTGAGTCCGAACCACATGGCAAGGCCTTTATCTCGGAGGTGTGCCGAAGGTGGGAAGAGGCGGCCCAAGAGCACTGGACCCGTCCTGGCGGTCGCCTGGTTACCTTGCGTATCGGGGTGGTGCTTACCCCTTCCGGAGGGGCTCTGGCAAGGCTGCTTCCAGTGTTCAAGGCAGGGCTTGGGGGCACCATTGGCAGTGGGGATCAGTTCATGAGCTGGATCTCCATGGAGGATGTTCTCGGGGCCATGGCCCATATCATGCGCACCCCAGCTATTTGCGGGCCGGTGAACCTCACCGCCCCTCAACCCGTTACCAACCGGGAGTTTACCCGGATTCTTGCCGGAGGGGTGAAACGCTGGGCCCTTACCTCGCTTCCATCGGTTGCAGTGACCTGTGCCTTTGGCAACATGGGCCGGGAGGTGTTGCTGGAGGGGGTGAAGGCCCTTCCGGACGTGCTTCAGAAAACCGGCTATCAATTTTACCATCCCACCCTGGCCGAGGCGCTGGACGAGGTTTTATAGCAAATTGTTCCGCTTATCTTTGGCTCCGACGGCCCTGCCGGGGGCCAAGCTTTTGCCAATTTATATGAGCTGGGTTTGGAAAGCTGGTTTGGTGGTGCCATCGTTTTTGGCAATCCATATGCTTTCAACAGCCTTTCGGACTACATAAAAGAGCTCGTATAATCAATATATTGATCACGGGCGCAGCCCCTGAGCATTTGCGAACCTGGGTTCCAAGGGCTCAGCCCTTGGCCGCCGGAGGCATACCATTATAGGAGATACTGGCCGTGAGGAAACGATACCGATTGCTGTTTATGATTATTATGGTGATGGCCCTGGGCTTCGGGTACCTTCATCTTTTTGTGCAGGGCACCCACAACTTCGAGCGCCTTCATATTTTTTTGTTTAACCTCACCTCCGGGGGCACGTCGATTCTCTATTACATTGAGAACAAGAAGCGCATGTCCGGCCGGGTGCGTCTTTTTCTTGTGCTCTCCGTGGTTTTTGCCGTGCTTGCCTGGCTGGAAATATTCATACCGGCGGCGATCTGCGGTGTGGCCCTTGCCGTGATTGCGGATATGGTCCGGCGTGATGCCTTCTCCTTTTTTCCCAAAGAGTTTTTTCTCAGCGGGTACACCACAGCATCGCGGTTTGCCCATGCATCGATTCTCTGCCTGGTGCTGGGGCTTTTGATTTCAGTCCTCGTGATTATAAACGACTCCTGGCTGCATCTCTTCACCTTGGAAACCCTGAGTATTGATACCTTTTTTCTTGGGTTCTCCTTTCCGGTGTCGCTTATCACCATGAGCGTGATGTTCTCCCTGATTCCGGATTTGAAAAAGCCCCTCATGAAGGTGGCGAGCCTTTTTGCCTTCTGGGCGGTGAATCTGGGCGTGATCACGTTTTTCCTCTTTATCGTGGCTGGAAAACTCTGGCCCCAGGTGGCGGTGACCCTGGTGCTCTTTTTTACGGTCATTCTCATCTTCACCCTCTTTGTAAAATACGTGAAGGAGCTGCAGCAGAAGAGCTTTCTTGTCTCGGGCATGCTTTTTCTTCTGTACACGGCCATCACGGGCATTGCGTACATCCTTCTGGAGATTATGTCCGACGGGTACCTGAAGTGGGGTGATCTGCTGCTTCGCATTCATGCTGTGGCGGCCCTTTACGGATGGAACCTGAGCGGCCTGGCAGTGATCTACCGTCGGTATGATTTTCCTATTCGTCTCAACTCAAAACAGCTTATCGCCGGCCAGTGGCTGCTGGTCGGGGTGGCGATTCCCCTGGGTGACGGCTTTCCCCTGGTGGCGGTGGGGGCCACGGTTGGCTACGGGCTCTTTCTGCTCTTGATGTTTTTCAGTGGAAAAATGCCCTCGGCTGAGGGCCAGTCCGAAGGGGTGGTGGCGTAAACGCCTACACCATGCGGCCGGGGACCCATAATCGTGGCTAAATAGCTGTTCAGCCTAAGAAAATGCCTCCGGCGGCAAGGGGTGCCACCTTGAAAGCGGTTTGCGAATGTGACCACCTCTCGTTCCTCGAGATGGTCACATTCGCTGACGGGCTTCGCCCCTGGGGTTCCCAGCTGCATTTTTTTATGCCGTATCCCCTGGCTGTTGCGACATAGTTACACCAGATACGTGTGGCTTGCCGATAGAGCCGGCACCGTCGGTGCCGTTTTCAAAACCTGTTTGTCCAACCCACTCTTCCAGATCAGGCAAAAGTTTGCCCCCCGGCAGGACCGCCGGAGGCATTGCCGTCACTCCTGCATCCTCCCTCCTTCCCCAAATAAATGTTTGTCACGCCTTGTAACCAATTCACAGCTTCCCCCGAATACATGATGTATGAACGATGTTTTTTTATGGGAACGGGTGTGTGGTGTGTGCAATTTGGTGGGTTAAAGGAGGGTGTGCATGCAGAAGAATCGGTGGGCTTATATGCTGGTGGTCCTGGCCTTTATCTGGATCACAGGCTGCGGTGAAGGGGAAGGCCTGGAGACGAACATCCAGAAAAACCAGGCGGAAGGATTTACCCTCATGGAGGTCTTTGACGGGGAGGGCGCTCTGGAAGAGGCGTGGGATGCCCTGGACGGGGAGCTGGTCAATGAAAAGTTCTCTGAGACCGTCGATCTCTATCCGGGAGAGTTTGTGACCTTCTCCGAGGTGGCTGGTGCCGTTCTCACCGAGGAGCCAAGCCTTATGCCTCTTCTGACAGGAAAGGACACAAGCGAGATTTTGGCATATCTGATGGACCCCCACCCCAGCCACCGGATGGCTGAGGGAATCGCCGCATTTTATGGCGGTACAACCGTAGATCAGCATACTCGTGGATTTTACGCCCTTCTGGATGATCTCTCCGTGGATGTCCCCTTAATGGATGAGGGGTACGCCAATCAGATCATCTACCGCATCATCGCACGCTGGATGCACACCAACACCCCAGTGCAGGTGGCAGAGGACATGCAGGAGTTGATTGACGATATCGAAGACCCCGAGTTTCCGCAGGATTTCAGGGACCTTTCCGGTACCCTTGGCAAGCTTCTCATCCGCTCCGATTACCCCATGTGGAAAGATGGTGAGGGCAACCTGCTGAACGCCCCGGACATTGACCCGGAGGCGGATGAAAACCTTCACCTGGGCAACATTGTGGCCGGCGTGCACGCCCTTGCCACCGGATTTGACGAGATCATGGGCGATGATGAGGCGCGGCTCGCCATTCATCAGGTCATCAAGGGGCTGGGCAACATCTTCGATCCCGAGCTGGACCTGGCCGCCATCATGCGGAGCCTCATCTGCGAAATGGAAGACCGCCTCACCGTGGGGGGGGCGATTTATGAGAACGACCCGGTGTACCACGGAGAAACAGGTGAGATCTATTCCAACGCCGAGCTGGGGGGGACCCTCAGGGAGGTGGCCCCTTATCTGATGCAGTACTTTTTCCGCGCCGACCGGGAGATGGCGATGATCTCCGACCCTTTCGGTACCAAGCCTTACCCTTTGGGCATCCTCGGGCAGAACCTCCACCGCATGGGGTGGGACATGGAAAACGCCCGCATCGAGGAGTCCGTCTACGACATGCTGCGTTACGACATCTGGGGCAGGGACCGGGTTACCGATCCGGAGGCTTTTCACACCTCTTTCCTTGAAAACCTGATGTTCTTCGCAAGCCTGGGCTTTCATATCGGTTACAACGACGGTGGGAAAACAGGGGAAGTCACGGACAGCGCCGACCCCAACTTCGACCACGGGCATGGTGAAGGCCGGGGCACCCTGACCCTCAACGACGTCCTCTTTGCCATGACGACCCACAAGACCCTCGGCATGGGAATGTATGATATTTCCCTGCAGGAGGGTGATTACAACTACATGTATCGAGGGCGGGCTCCTTTTACGGCGGATGGGCCGGGGATGGATGAGTACCGCTTTCGTTACGACCAGAACTACCCCATCGGCCTGATGCTTGCCGGCACCCCGGGCGATATGGGCTCACCTCAAGGGGGCAAACCACCCCTGGATGTCCACGGGGAACCGGTTTTAAACGGATACCGCGCTTACTGCGCCACCGGTGTTGAAGAAGACAACGTTGCCCTGAACACCATGAGTGCTTCCGTCCGTGCAGCCTGGCATGCGGAAGGCCCCTATTACTGTGCGGCCAAAGCCGGGGAGACCGTCTCCTTCGATGGCAGGGCCTGGGAGGTCACCTATACACCCGCTGGGCTCGTCTACGCCTGGGTGCACAAGCCTTCCGATGACCCGAAGAGCTGGGAGTACGTTTACCCCTCCCAGTATGAGGGCCAGACCATGGAAGACCAGGCCAGCCTTGCCGTGCAGTACGGTGCCCCCAGCCTCGCCCTTTTTACTTCGGATATTGACCTGTCAGGCGGGGTCGACAACGGCATCTGGACCGGGCGCAAGCTGGCCATCGACCTCGGAGAGGGGTACCAGGCTTCCATCTCCTTCAGAGACAACCGGGAGTACCACCGGGATGAGATCATGGCCATGATCAACGACGCCTTTGGCGAGACCGTCTGCTTCCCCCATGATGAAAGCGGGGGAGAGTACCTGCGCATCGTCAGCCCGTACGGACCCATCAACCTTGACAACGCCGCCTTCAATCCTTTGGGCGCCTTCTTTAAAGATGGGGCGGCCCTGGGGGACGAGGTCAACGTTGCGGTTTTGGCCTTTCCGGCCACCGACGTTACGTCGGAACTCTCCATTTCGGTGGACGGGGCCCCTGCGGTGGCCGTGGATTTCATCAACCCCTCCCGGGCCTGGACGCAGGAGATGGTCATGGAAAGGCTGGAAGAGGCCGGACTCACCGTCCTTCCCTTCGGAAGCGGCATTGAGATTCTGGGGGGCAGCGGGGACCCGGCGGTGGGCCGCATCATCGCCACCGATATTTCGGGAAGCGGCGTCGCCGATTTTCTTAAGGGGCAGGGCGGCACCCTTACCCGGTATGTCAATCGCATGGAACGCTACAAGGACACCTGGCGATCGGACTACTACCTGGGGAAAGTCGGTGGCGACTACTACACCGTTGCCTACGGCACCGACGGAAACCTCGCCATGCCGAAGGTGGCGTCCCATGAAAGGGCAGGCTCCATGGTGGTCAGCGAACTTATCGATGAGGCGGACCCTGGGCGGGAGTGCGCCACCCAGGAAGAGGCCCTCTTCCGCAACTACCAGTTCTTTTTTGCCGAGAGAAAATTTGTTCTGGTGATGCCCATCCATGTCTCGGTGAACCTTCTGGGCATTGAGGCCTTTATCTTTCAGGTAATGGAGGCCAATGGCTACACCGGATTCATGAACGGGCGTAAATATCTGGGAAATCAGGTATGGGCAAAAAAACGCGCCGACGGCCCCTCGAGTATCCCCGGGGACTATCGTCTGTGTATCCGCGTGGTGAACAACGGGCTTCTGGCCGACCTGGCGGTTACCGAAGAGTCGGTTTACAACGACACCCTCGATTGCGGGGTCTCGTTTAATGCGATTATTCCGCACAACTCGCCGGTCATCTATCGCATGGGCTTTCCCCGTGCCCCCGTGATGACCCATGGCACGGATGCCGATGGCAACCCCGTGACAGATTACCTGGTGGGCTCCCGGGAGTTTGAGGTGGGCGATGAGCTGTGGCAGAACCGCAGCGCGGTCCTTGTCCTGCTTCAGGCGCTCTGGGGGAGCCTTCACAGCCACACCGAGGTGGGCTATGAGTCAACTCAAGGGGGCATGCTCTCCTTCTTTGACATGATGGCTTATATTCTCAAGCCTCTCTTCTATTACCAGAAAGAGGCCGGCCAGTGGCCCCGTAAGAGCTGGAAACCCCGCATTGTTGACGGGCAGGATTATCTCTACCCGAGCGCCCGGTTCTACAGCGATACCCCCATGGCCACCTGGTATGGCAGCGAAGAGGAACGGGCCTATTACCGACCGGCACAGGTCCCCACCCTGATTACCATGCTCACCGACAGCGATCCTTACGGGGATAAGGCGGCGGATGGGATGCCTGCACGGTGTGATGGCCTTTTGGCACGGATCACCGAGTACGATGTGGAGACGGGGAATTTTTCACGGTCACGGTTTCTCACCGGGTTATTGAACCTGATGCAGGAGCTGGGGGATGCAAGATTTGACGACGACGCTCCGCCTTCCATCACGGATGGTTCCGCCGAGGAAGGAGACGCATGGGGCCCGCGGCGCAGGATTCTCTACGGCCTGGAGCAGGTTACCAGTGCCGTGCGCATGACAAAGGGAACCGCCACCGCCCTGAACGAAAACCGCAACAACCCTATCACCTATCCGGGCTGGCTCTTTTCCGAAGGGTCTCTGGATGCTCCCACCCACATGCGGGATGAAGATCTGCATCTGGACTGGGGCATCGATCTCCTGGTGGGTGAGGACGCCGTGGAGGGCACCGGGGGACGTGGCCTGGCCGACTACCCGGACGCCCGGGAGACAGAGGAGGACTGGCAGGACCTCACCGAGACTGTGAGCCTGCTCTCCGATCTCCTTTATGAAAGCAGCCCGCACAGCATCACGGGGGTTCTCCTCAACCTGCTGGACTCAGCCCTTGCCAAGCCCGAACCCTACGACCGGGATGACATGGCCGGGGCCCTCTACGCACTGGGCAGGATCTTCTCAAGGTTTGACGGGGAGCAGAGCCGGTGGGTGACGCAGGGTGAGGAAGGTTTTGATGCCCTCTACCGGGTGTTAAAGGAACGACTGCCGGCGATGCATGACGTCATCAGGGACGATACCGGCGCCAACTATCACGCGAGCCTTGTCATCATCAACGACCTGTTAAAGGAATCGGGCCTTGTGGAGGCCGTTGTGGACCAGGTGACCATCCCCTCGGACTGGGAAGCCATCGTAAACGATCTGTATCACTTCCTGATCAAGGAAAAGGTCACCGAACCCGACCCTCTCTGGTCCACCCTGGCGGACCTGCTTCTCGATCTGGGCCATGCCATTGATCTGGCACAGGACATCACCCGCCTGCTGAATGTGTATGAAAAGTACGGGATCCAGGTCAACAACTAATCCCTGAAACATCCCGGTTCCTTAACGGCAGTGCAGGGCCGGTTTACTCTGGGGCACGGAAATAAATACAGGCACAGTTGAAGGCAGTTGCACTCTCTCACACACAAAGTAACCGGTCGTTGGTACGACTCACCACCAAGACGACCGTAACCTGCGATTGGTTGACCTGTTTTTTTCCGTGCCCCTTCCCCCTTTGTGACATCTACTGGAGCGACTATGAAAAAATGGATTGGATTGCTTGTGATTGTCATGTTTGAGCTTCTCTCGGCAACGCCCGTCACGGCGAGCAGTTTCGGCACAACCTACGGATTTTCTCCCCGCGGCATGGCCATGGCAAACGCCATGACGGCCCACACGGACAATTGGGATGCTGTCTATTACAACGTCGCCGGCCTCGGGCGCACCCGCGCCCAGACAGAAGAGGGCGGGACCGAGACGAAGGAGGGCATCAATCAGCTCTCTGTGAATTACCTGGCCACCTTCCCTTCCCTTGATATCAACATCAATCGCATCGACTCAGATACCGGCAATCCCCTGCCCACAAAAGGGGCTGACAACCTGGACTTCGGCAGCTTTGTCCTGGGGGGGCCATGGACCTTAACACCATCTACACCATGCCCGAGGTGATCTCCTCGGCTCGCCTGGGCGTCTCCATGGGCATCAACGATGACCTCTCCGCCGTGAAGATCAACGATATCGACCCCCGCACCCACAATTACATACGGTATGGCAACGAGGCCCAGCGCGCCCTTATTTTGGCAGGGGCGGGCGCCGGGTTTTTTGATGACCTCTTCGGCGTGGGGCTGGGACTCAACATCTCTTTCGGGGGCTCGGGCACCATTGCTCTGTCCGATCTCCTGATTACCGAGGACCAGCAGGTGCCTGTCAACAACGCCATGATGGAAATATCCCTGGAGCCCACGATGGTGGCTGGTCTTTACTTCAGCCCGGGTAAGAAAATCAACGCCTTGCAGGGGCTGGAGATAGGGGCCTCCTACCGTCAGAAATCGATGCTTAAAATTGATCCTCTGGACACCCTTGCCACTCTGGATACGGGCAATGTTCTCCTCAACATGAGGCTGGCTCTCCTGGACTATTTTCAGCCCGATATTTTTACCTTTGGTGTCTCCTACGATGTCGCCGAGCGTCTTCTGGTCTCCCTGGAACTGGAGCAACAGCAATGGTCTGAGTACGAGGTCTCGCTGAACCATGAGGAGAACTTTGGCGATGTCCTCCCGGAGCTCGACGATATCCTTATTCCCAAGCTTGGCATGGAGTACCGTCTCACCCAGCGACTTGCCGTTCAGGGGGGGTACTGCTACGAACCCAGCTTCGTGCCGGATGAGGCCACCACACAAACCATCAACTACCTCGACAATGACAAACACATCCTTTCGGCAGGGGCAAGCTACCGGCTCCCGGGATTTGGCCGCATGAAGCGGGATATCGATCTGTTCGTGGCTTATCAGCACCAGTTCCTTGAGGACCGGGACATCTCAAAGGATGCCCCCACCGGGGAAAATCCGGACTACTCGTACGGTGGGCAGTGCAGCACCGTTTACCTGGGCTTCACCATCAACATGTGATGCAGGCCCACCCCGAAGGTAAGGGCCTCGGTCGGAAATGATTATACAACAACCTGTTCCGGCCGTTTCCACAACGCTGCTCTAATTAACGTTCCATATAGCAATGCTTATGCTGCTGGTTACATCGACGTGTATCATTTAATTTTTCCGAGGCCCTAACTGTTCAGATTCGCCTCCCGTGCCGGGGTGGCTCCATTTACAAAGAAACCGACCATGGCAGGATGCGATGGTCGGTTTTCTTTGGTGGGAGAGCCCTCCCCATGTCGGGCAACATGGTATGGCGGACTCTTTGGGGATCAATGACCGCCGCGGTCGTTGTGGCCTTGGCGGGAGTATGTAAACAAAGTTTGATGTAACTGTTCAGCTCATGAAAAACGGCCTCCGGCGGCAAGGTGTGCCACCTTGAAAGCTGGTTGCGGATGCGCTTTGCCTCTCGTTCCTCGGGGCAAATCACATCCGCCTTTAAAACGAGATTCGTTCAAGGACAATTTTTAAGATCTGCTTGTTAAACGAACTGTTTCGGATCAGGCAAAAGGTTAGCTCCCGGAAGGGTCGCGGGATGCACAAGCTGCATGGTTATCAACGTATCTTGTATAGGTATTGGGCTGTGTGCGTGGAATGGTTACACGGGAGTAAAAAAAATGCCTGGCCTGAAAAGGAGGGACCCATGGTGTTGTTTTATGATGGAGGGGGCCGAGGCGGTGCTCATAGACTCAAGGCTGAGTGGAAGGTTGTGGTATAAGTATTTTTTTGTGTAACCATTGTTTACTTTTGCGCGAATAGTATAGATAACAAAAGCCTATGAGGCGCGCCACGCTTTCAGGAGGGGCTTGTTTTATATGGGGGCCCGAACAGGTGGCGGACATACGCGTGTTTTTTGTCATTTCCACACGGGGGGTGTGGGCAACTGCAATGGCGGGACAGGTCTAAGTGGGTGGATGCAGAAGATAGAGATCGAGAGGGCCTCTGATGTGGCCGACGGGAGCGTGGTACGCCGCGTTCTTCGTGGCGATGTCAACGCATATGAAGAGTTGTTGGTGAAATACTCCGATGTGGTGGAGAAGGTTGTGCGACGGCACGTGCCTCCCGGTCAGGTGGGGGAGGTGGCCCATGAGGTCTTCGTCAGCGCTTACGGTTCCCTTGAAACCTTTATGGTCGGCCGCTCGTTTCGCAATTGGCTCATCACCATCGCTGTGCGGGGGTGTTATGAATTCTGGCGGCGGGAGGCGCGGTGGCGGGAAAGACCTGTGAGCTCGTATACCCACCAGGGGGAAGCCCCATCTGCCGAATGGATGGAGGGGCTCCTTTCAGAAGGGGCGCATGGCGAGTTTCATGCGGAGGAAACTCGTCAGATGGCCATTGAGGCCCTCGGGTGGGCCTTGGGGGTTCTTTCTCCTCAGGAGCGAATGGTTCTTGAACTCTACTACCTCGAAGGATACTCGACACGTCAGGTGGCCTCTTTTCTGAAGATGAGCCAGGCCAACGTAAAAGTCAAAGCTTACAGGAGTCGCAAGAAACTCAAACGGATTCTTGAAAAAAACATGTGATATTGAGATGATGTCGGCATTTTACTGTCAGCTGACAGTCAATGCCTGGCTGTGATAGACGCCTGTTAAGCATTCAAGGCAGGGGAGGGGGACGCATGGGAGAAAAAGCACGGGAGATACGCCTGCTCAAAGCCCTGAAAGACATTCAAAACGCAAAGGGGGCATGGGAGCCTTCGGAGGCGAAGGCTGTCTTTCACCGGAAGGTGATGGCCTCTGTTGCCAGCCAACGGGTTCGGTTTGCAGCAGGTGAGCCACCTGTTCTGTTCTCCGATGCCGTCTGGCGGCTGGTGCCCATAACCTCAGTCGCCGTGATGTGCCTTGCCGTTGTGTTGGGCCTTTTTTTATATATGAACGATTGCTCCATGTCCCCTGAAACATTGGGGACTCCCGAATATTATGCGTATCTGGGATCTTATGTTTTTTAGCGAGGTGTTCATGAGACGGGTGAAATTCTGCATCGGTGTGGGGTTGATTTTTGTACTGGGCGCGATGAGCGGTTTCTTCCTGTCGCGGCAGGTGACATACCAGAAGGTGCGCCGATTTGTAAGAGAGGGGCCTCCCCCCATCGTTGTGATGAAAAAAATAGTAGAGCGTATTGATCTGCAACCCGAGCAGAGGCGGGCAATTGACAGGGTTCTGGATGAGCTTCGTGGTGAGATGATGGAGTTCCACGATGGTACCCTGGCAGAGGGGTCTACCATCCTGTGGCAGGGGTTTCAGCGCATTCAAGCGTTGTTGTCCCCAGCTCAACGTGAGGCGTTGATTCATGAGAGCGAGCATCTCACCAGGCGTTGGACAGGTGCGAGGAACTGGCGGCTCCCCTGGGCAGAGATGGGACCGGATGAGGTCATGGCGGAGTTGACAAACGTACTGTCGCTTAGCGATGAGCAGCAGCAGCTCCTGAGGCCCCTTGTGGTTCGAAGGGTGCTGGCGCAACAGTTTCATTCCAAAGATTTCGTCTCTCAACTGGATGAGAGGGATGCCCTTTATGAAGCCATGCTGCGGGAGGGGAGATCTGCAGACATGCCCATGCGGGATATCCTTTCACCTGAGCAGTTTAAGGTGTACCTGCAGTATCGGATTGGCAAGGGTGGGAAGCCATCTCGGCGGGTCCGGGGTTGATTGTGATCACGGGGAGGGTTGTCAGGTTGTTTGACAGGTGCGTTTTCAGGTGGCTGCTTGACATCTTGTGCGATGGGTATGCAATAATCTCTTCTGCTACGGTGGAGAGAGATGGGATGGCCTTGAATTGACACGGCTTTTTCCCGGTGTTTTGGTTTTGAAATTCATGTTTGGTGAGGATGCAATGAACGCAGGATGGATGTCAGCCGGTGAAGGGGAAGCTGTGGTAATGCTTCACAGCTCCATGAGTTCAAAGATTCAGTGGTTCTCCCTGATGGAGAATTTGAAAAAAACCCATAAAGTGGTTGCTGTGGATCTTTACGGGTACGGAGAAGCTCCCACCGTTCCCGCCGAGAAGGCGGGGGATTTTACGATGGACGATGAGCTTGCCCTTATCAAAGAGGCTCTTGCCGAAACCCTTGACAAGGGCACCCCTTTCCACCTGGTGGGGCACTCGTACGGTGGTGCCGTTGCCATGCACCTGGCCCTGGCCATGCCAGAGCGTATTCAAAGCCTCTCCCTTTATGAGCCCATGGCCAACCACGTCGTTTGCGAAATTGATGACGCCCTCTATGAGAAGCAGAAGGAACTCATGGGGACGGTGATTGAGGAGATTGATCGTGGCAACCTGAAACAGGGGGCCTCCATGTTTGTGGATTTCTTCAGCGGAGAGGGGCTCTTCTTCAATCTACCTGAGGAGGTTCAGGAGATGCTGGCCGCGTGCGTCAGGAAGATGCCCCTGGATTACTTTGCTTCGGCCCACAAAACCCTTCGCATGGGGCGCTACGGAAAGCTTGAAGCCCCGACATGCCTCATGGCGGGCAAACAGAGCCCCGATCTCTCCTTTGAGATTGCTCAATCCCTTTCCGGAGTGATTCCGGGCGTGGATTACCATCTGGTGGATGCAGGGCATATGGCACCCATCACCCACGGACCGCTGGTGAACCCCATAATCGAGGAGCATGTCAGGCGGCATACCTGTCTCAACTGATCCCAAGGTCGCAAAGGGCACTCGCCCACGGGCTGAAGGCCCCCCATGAATCACCCCCCTGTAAAACCCTGTCTGTATGGATGGGGTTTTGTTGTTTATTAAATGAATTTAGGGGATTATTGGTTGAATGTCTCGGTGGGCATGGTGTATACTTCTCGAATTGGTTCGGGAGGTTAATCACGGAAAGACCCTAAGCTGTTAAGGCTCCGGCGCCATAGTATCCCCCTTTCTTATTACCCTGACCACAGCTCCTCTCATCGGTTTACATAGAAGCCGAGACCCCACTCCGTATTCTGTTCTGTCTCCTCTTTCTGACCCTGGATCCGTTCGATGGTCCTGAGCAACCCGTCTTTTCCGTTACATCGCATGAACAAGGCAATCCACGATAAAGAACAAAGGAGGCAGTATGATACGATTCATGAAAGCTCTGGTTTTGATTGCGGCGGTGACGCTTTGGGCAGGACAGCTGGTGGCGGAAGAAGCGACGTATCGGTTTGAGCTCTCCCCCATGGTGGGGTGGCATATCTTTGAGGGCAACCAGAATCTGGATGATGGCATCAGTCTGGGGCTTTCAGCTGGATTTCCCCTTAACAACCGGCTGACCCTTGAAGGCAGCTTTGCGTGGATAATGGCCGAGACCGACGTTGGCAGCATTGATGTGGATGGCCAGCGCTACAGCCTTGACGGCCTGTATCATTTTATGCCGGATGAGGCACTGCGCCCCTTTGTTCTGGTGGGGGCCGGAGCCCTGCGATTGGATCCGGACGTTGGGGATTCAGAGACCGACTTTATGGCCAACTATGGGGCCGGAATCAAGTATAAGGTGATGCCCAACCTCGATCTGAGGGGCGAACTTCGCCACGTGATGCCCTTCGACGATTTTTACAACAACCTTGTCGTGCAGCTGGGGCTGACCATGAGCTTCGGGGAGCGAGACAAGCCCATGGAGGTGATGGCCACGGACAGCGATGGCGATGGGGTCCCAGATGAGAGTGATTCCTGTCCGGACACCCCTGCAGGTGCAGCCGTGGATGGATCGGGGTGTCCTGTGGTGATGGATGCTGACGGGGACGGGGTTCCCGATGATATGGATATCTGTGCGGATACCCCTGCCGGTATCGAGGTGGATGCGAGTGGGTGTCCCCTGGACTCCGACGGCGATGGCGTGCCCGATCATGTGGACGTCTGTCCGGATACGCCGGTGGGTCAGCCCGTGGATGAGCTGGGATGCCCCGTGGTCCTCGATGCGGATGGCGACGGTGTGGAAGACGATGAGGACCGTTGTGCCAACACCCCCCAGGGTGCAAAGACCGACGAACGTGGGTGCTGGGTCATCGAAGGGCTCTCCTTTGACTCCGGCAAAACCGAGATCAAATCCGAATACCTGCCCCTTCTGAACGATGTGGTTGGGGTATTGATGGCCAACCCGGACGTGCGTGTCTCCATTGAAGGATACACCGACAGCCAGGGTGGTGAGGCCGGGAATCAGCGTATCTCCGATGCTCGGGCCAAGTCAGTTCAAGACTATTTTATCAGCAAGGGCGTGGCCGCTGATCGCCTGGACCACAAAGGCTTCGGTGAGAAGAACCCCGTGGCGGACAACAATACCGCGGAAGGCCGTAAGAAAAACCGCCGCGTGGAGTTGCGGCCCATGTAATACTCCCTGAAAGGATGATCCGCCTTCCCGGTGGACCCTCTCTGTAAAGAAACGCCGTGTGAACACATTCACACGGCGTTTTTTATTTATCAAAACTCGCCTCCGGCGGCCAAGGGCTGAGCCCTTGGAACCCAGGTTCGCGAATGCTCCCGACCTTCGTTCCTCAGGTCGATCACATTCGCTGACGGGCTTCGCCCGTGGGGTTTTCAGGCGGCTTTGTCTAAGCCGTCTTCCCCGGCTGCATGATACGTGGGGACCGCTCTGTTGCTTTATCTTAAGGTAACATGTCACCCATTTTACGACCGAATGACCGGGGATCCATGTTTGTTGTCGCAATGCCATTTGGTATTCTTTAAGAACGTTTATTCTCACCGGAACAGCACCACTGTATGGATGAACCTTCCTGAGGTTACCGCTGCACTATGCCCCTTAAGCGAAAGAAAAATCCAGCATGCTGAAGTGCATCTTTACTGTATCAACAAACTCTCGGTGCTTGTGGCTGCACATGCGTTGCCCCCGACTCAGGAGCCGGGCGAAGCCCGAGGCGAATGTGACTTGACCCGAGGAACGAGGGGCAAGGAGCATTCGCAACCCGCTTTCGAGATGGCTCACCTCGCCGCCGGAGGCTGTTTGTAATGGCTTATCCTTTCAGTCGGTTGCTCAAGGGGTGGGCATGGTTGCGCGTCAGCCGATGGTTGATAAAGGCATTGAGGCAGACCATGGCCCGGTTGGCGGTGAGGTAGGTGGGGACCCCACCGGCATCTAAGGTTCGACCCAGCTCGTTGTAGACGGCATCTGCCCGGCTCACCACATTGACGGAGACGGCCACCGGTTTTTTGTACTTGTGGACCAGCCGGATAATGCGGGCGGCGATGTTGTCCGGGTTGGTTCTGATCTCCTCGTCGGTGGTGTGGATGAGGGCGCTCTGGGGCACGATGGAGACCATGAGGGCATCGACATCGGGAGACTTCAGCATGATCTCGATGGACTTCTCGAAGATGGCGTCATCGGCCATGGGGGTGAGGTCCAGGAGGGGATTGGCCTCCACCATGGGGGGGATGATGGCCCTTAAGGCATCAAGGGTGGCCTCGTCAAAGTCGGCGATGACGAGCTTGCCGAGGTTGTCCGCCGCATAGGTCTTTTCGTACCCGGCGTTGGCGATGATGGCCACCCGGTTGCCCGAGACGGTGAAGTCGTTCATGAGGGCAAAGGTTTTGATGAAATCTCCGTGGTCCACCATGGTGTCTGCCACGATGGCGCCGGCCTGTTTGATGGCGGCCCGGGCCACGGCATACTCCCCCGCGATGCTGGCTGTATGGGATTCGGTGGCTTTGCGGCCTTCTTCGGTCCGCCCTGCCTTGTAGACGATGACCGGTTTGTTGCTGGCCTGAACGGCGTTGAAGAATTTTCGGCCTGCGTGGGGCTTGAAGCCTTCGATGTAGCAGCCGATGACGTTGACCCGCTCATCGTCCTGAAAGTGGGTTACCAGGTCACATGGATCCACATCGATTTGGTTGCCGTAGCTGACGATGACCTTGGGGGAGATGGCGTTTTTCAGGTTGTCGATTTCAATGATGCCCAGGGCACCGCTCTGGCTCAGGATGGCTACCTTATTCTCCTGTTCCATGCTGACGGAGAATTTGTCCTCGGGGATGAAGAAGGTGTTGAGCCCTTTTTTCCCTTCGCTGCCTTCGTAGATGATGCCCAGGCAGTTGGGGCCGATGAGACGAAAGCCCGCCTCTTTGGCGATGGCGGCGATCTCGTCTTCCAGGTCCCGGTTCTTGTCCAGCTCGGCAAAACCGCCCGGAATGAGAATGGCGGCCTTGACCCCTTTTTTTGCACACTCCCGGACCACAGGAAGGGTGGCACCGGCCGGCACCGTGATGATGGCCAGGTCCACGGGGGCGTCGATGTCCTCCAGGCTGGTGTGGACGGGAAGCTCGTGGCCCTCGATGGACAAGTTTCCGCCGCGGGGGTTGACGCAGAAGATGTCGTCCCGTTCCATGCGGATGAGGTTGGCGGTGATGATGTTGCCCGGCTTGGCGTTGTCGGAGGTTGAGATCCCCACCACGGCAATGCCGTTGGGCTCGAAAAAGGGCGTCATGGTCTCTTTGGGGGCGATGGCAAGGTCGGGCAGGGCCCCTCGTTTTTCAAAGCGGGCGAATCCGTCGATGGCCACAAATCGGCCGTCCTCGCTGAAGACCAGGGGGTTTACCTCGAACTCCGTGATGACGTATCGCGTGTCGTGATCGAAGGTGGTGGAGAAGGCCACTGCCAGGTTGGAGAAGGCGACCCCGGCGTCCACGATGCGGCTCACGTCCGTTTCCCGGCCGCGTGCCTTGAATTTTTCATAGATGTGGGACGACTCCAGCAGGGCTGAGGTCCAGCTGCGGTCCACGGGGGCGAGGATGAGGTTGGGCGGGGAGAAGTGCTTTGCAAAGAATTCGGCGTCGCTGCCCCCCTTGGAAAAGGAGAGGATGGGCCCAAATGTTTCGCTCTCCCGAAAGCCCAGGAGGATTTCATTGCCCAGCTCGGGGTTGTAGTCCACGCGTTCGGTGATGAGCACCCCTTCCACAGGCACCCCCATCTCCTCAAAAGCCGCCGTCATTTTTTCAAAGGTGTACCGGACAAAATCGGGATCGGCGTGGACCATGCGCACGCCTCCGGCGCTCTCTTTGTGGGTGACGGCGGACGATACGATTTTCATTACCAGCTTGGGGCCCCCGATGGCGTGGAGAAGCTCTCGGGTGATGGTATCCGCTGAGGTGACCAAGACGTGGCGAGGCACATGGATGCCCATGGTGTGGAGAATGCCGTACACCTCATGTTCGTAGAGCATGTCGCGTCCGGCCTCGTGGGCGGCGTGGATCATGGTTTCAATCTGGTCTTTCAGGATGCTTTCCATGGGCATGTGTCACCTGCCTTGTTTTGGGAATCTATGGGGGGGCTGGGTCCAACAGGGGAGGCCCAGCGTGAAAGTCGTCGTTTGCGATGGTCAAAGAGCCTGCCTCCGGCGGTGAGGTGGGGGCACCTCGAAACCCGGTAGCGAATGCGAGACGGGTGTCATTTTGTGGTCAACCTCGCTTCCGCATTCGCGTGAAGGTCGAGGTGGTGCATGGTATGCCACAAGCGCATACGTTGTGGGAGCTCCGCCTCCCACCAGAAAGGTTGATATTGAACGTAATAACCTTTGCTGCCAAGGGTTTTCTGCCAGTGAAGCATTGCAGCCCTGGGTCTGGGGTCTGGTGGGTGCGCATGAGCTTATACCAAATGCGGTTTATTATTGTATGAAGCCGGAACCCTTCAATGAGGATAAAGGGCCGGTAAAATCCTGTCAATGATGGGTGGTAAGGGCGTTGGAAAGGGAGGCTGAAAAAGGTGCACGGGTCTTGACGAGTGAAAATACCGCCTATGGCGGGAGCAGGGGCGAGGTTTCTCCAGTGTTTATTAGCCCTGAAGGTAATAGCTCAGCTTGTGCCTCTGGCGACCCTGTTGGGGTCAAGTGTTTGAAAAATTTTATAAACAGGTTTGTTTGGCTTGGGCATGAACCACCTCAGTCAAAGGCGGATGTGAGTTGCCCCGAGGAACGAGGGGGACAGCGCATCCGCAATCAGCTTTCAAGGTGTTTTTGCCTAAAGCGGCTTCGCCACCCTTGCAGCCGGAGGCCGCTTCGTTATCCCTGAAGCTGCCTGACCATTTCGGGCAGGAGAGAAAAGAGGTAGTCAATGTCTTCCCGGGTGGTGCTGCGTCCCAGGCCGAAGCGAAGGGTACCGTACCGGGTGCTATCGGCCTGAATGGCATGCAGGACGTGGGACACTTCGCGGCTGCCGGAGTGGCAGGCGGAACCGGACGAGACAGCGATCCCTGCGTTGGCAAGGCTCAGGAGAAGAGCGCCGGCGTCCACGCCGGGGAAGCCGATGCTGAGGTTATGGGGAATCCGGGCCGTGAGGCTTCCGTTCACCACGCAGCCGGTAACGGACGCATGGAGTCGGTCAAGAAAGTAAGCGTTCAGCCGTGTCAGGCGGTCCCACTCCTCATCCATCTCATGATGTGCCAGTTGCGCTGCTTTGGCCAGGGCGATGATGTGGCCGACGTTTTCAGTTCCCGCACGGCGTCCCAGCTCCTGGCCGCCACCGTGGGTGACGGGCACCAGGTCAACGGGGTCGTCCACGTAGAGGGCACCGATCCCCTTGGGGCCGTATATTTTATGGCCTGAAAAGCTCATGAGGGTGACCCCCATCTCTTTCGGGGAGAGGGGGAGGCGTCCGAAGGCCTGGACGGCATCCACCATAAACGGCACTTCGGCCATCTTCAGGAGTGCTCCGATTTTCCGGATGGGGGTGATGGTCCCGATCTCGTTGTTCGCCGCCATGGCGCAGACAAGGATCGTGTCGGACCTAAGGGCCTCCATGATGGCCGAGGGGTCGATGGTGCCATCTTTTTTGGGGGGAATGAAGCTGATGTCAAAACCCAGCATGCCCAGAAAATGGACAGACTCAATGACGGAGGGATGCTCGATCTCGGTGGTGATGATGTGCCCTTTGGCGGGGCTGTCCATGTAGCGACAGGCAATGCCTTTGATGGCCAGGTTGTTGGCCTCCGACCCGCTGCCGGTGAAAATGATGTTGTGGGGCTGGGCGTCAATCAGGCCGGCGATGTCTTTTCGGGCATTCATGACCAGGTCAAAGGCCGCTTTGCCCTCTGGACTGCTGCTGGAGGGGTTGCCGAACCCCATTTCCCCGCTGTAGTAGCGCGCCATCAGATCCCGGATTTCGGCACGGGGAGGGGTGGTGGCGTTGTGGTCAAGAAAAAGGGCTCTTCCCTGCTCACCGGTCACCTCAGCCACAGGTTTGCAACCATCCTCTCCCTGCTTGACGGGGATGCCGCACCAGGCGTAGACGGAGGCGATGCCGTGGGGAAAGAGCCGTTCAAGGGTAGGGCGGTCTGTCCCTGTCGCTTTCTGAATGGCGGTGTACAGGGGGGGCACCCCATGGGTCTCGTAGTGGGTATGTGCGAAGGTGAGGATTTTCCGGTGTGCTTCGGTGAGCGTCACCCCGGTCCGCCTCGACATCTGGTTCATGAAGGTCTTTATGTAATTGCTCAGCACTGCCTGGCACCTGGATAATCTGGAAAGGGGTAGCCGGTAAACGAACGTTTCATCCCTTCAGCAAGGGTTTCGAACTGAGAGGCGGGAATGCCCATTCCCATCCGATCCGGGCCGTACTTAGCGATAAGACGTGCGCCCAGGCAGTACGATGAAACGTTGATGCGTCCGGTTAAGTATGGCCGGACAATGAGATCGGAGTTTACCACGCGCAGGCCTCCCATGGAAGCCTCGATCCGCTCTCCGGTCATGAACTGCCACGCCTGGACCAGTCGGGTGAGCTCCACAGGCCGCGCGCCGATAATGATGACGTCGGGCTCCACAGGCACCTCATCCCCCAGCTCCGGGTTGTAGAAGAGGACGGCCCGGGTATCGGCCGGCTCGATACAGACCATGTCTGAAATGGCTTTTCGGGCGGTTTCGATGTCTTTGAATCGGCCGGAGTCTTCCGGCCCGAAAAGGGCAAAGTCGGGGCGCTCTTCACTGTGGCAGGCGTAGACGGTGCCGCGCTGGAAATCGGCGGGGCTGGGTGGGGAGAAGTCGTTTTGATCCGGGGCCTGATCTTTCATGATGTTTGTATAGACACGGGGGCCGGAAAGGGGGGCCTCTTCAGTCTGGTCCACAAGTCCGAAACTGATGGCGGCGGCCACGCACCCGATGTTCTCCCGGGTGAGGCAGACGGCGTCGCCCAGGACGGCTTGTCGTTCAGCCTGGCATGCGGTGAGGGTGATGCCGACGGGGGCATGGTCCGAAACGAAGTCAGGAAGGTCGTCGTTTTTTCTGAAGATTTTTACGAAGGAGACGGGGAGGGGAAGGCCCTCCACGCCGAAGTGGGTCAAGAGAGTCCGGTAGGTTTCACATGCTTTGGGGATCATCCATCCTCCTGGCTCGTGTTGCTCAATTCGTAGGGCTGCCAGCCGGAATGCAGGCCGGGTTACTGGCTGTGTCGTCTTTTTACAACCGCTTCAATCTGTGATAATTTGTTAAAAATGTCGATTAAAACAATGGTTTTTTTTGTTTGCGCATTGACTCCGGTGGTTCAACACCCAAACCCTCAACAGTGAGAGGCCCATGAAAACCTTGTCCGTTCTCTACAACTTTTCAATGGGGGAGAAGGGAAGCGAGCGCTTCATGCTTTCCATTGATGAGGAGACCCTTGAACTGATTCGCCCGTCCGGCACGCCAACGCCGGAGTGGACCCGCCTGGGCTTCAATATCTGTCCCCATTGCCCGTTTACGGAAAAGGCCATGAGCCGGTGCCCCGTGGCCTTAAGTCTTGCCGAGGTGACGGAACGGTTTGGGTCCATTCTCTCCTATGACACCGTGGAGCTGGAGGTGGTAACCTCCGAGAGGGTGGTCAAGCAGACAGCAACAGCCCAGCGATGCGTCAGCTCCCTCATCGGGTTGCTGATGGCCACCAGTGGGTGTCCCCATACCGCTTTTTTCAAGCCCATGGCCCGGTTTCATCTTCCCCTGGCCAGCGAAGCAGAGACACTTTACAGGTCGACGAGCATGTACCTGCTCTCCCGGTATTTTGTTGGGATGAAGGGAGGGCCTTCCCGTGTGGAATTGGATGGTCTGACAAAGATCTACGACAACCTTCAGACCCTGAACCGCCATATTGCCAAGCGCCTGCGTGCTGCTTCAAAGACCGACTCGGCCGTTAACGCCCTGGTGATTCTTGATCTCTACGCCGAAGCGGCTCCTTATGCCATCGAAGACGCACTGGACACCCTGGAGCCCCTTTTCAGCCACTACATCAAGGCTGACGCGCAGGGCTAACCCCGCTTGTTTGAGAAGGTCAGGCCGCTCTTCAAGGTGAAACTCCCTTTGACACTCACCGCGTGGTCCTGATCCTTTTCCGGGGGAGCGGCGAGAATAAGGGGGTCCTTGTCCCGGTCGCCGAGGTGGAGCTCAATGACGGCAGAGGGCCGGATGCGTGCATTGATGCTGAAGGAGATTGTTGAAAGGCGCCCCTCCACCGATTCAATCTCGGCGACAAGCTCTTTGTCGCGGGCCTCATGCTCCCAGAATTGATTCAGTTCCTGCTTTATTTGCTCAACGGTGCGCAGGGCGTTGTTTACAGCCAGGCCATTGTTCCCCCGCTTCAGGCTGGACATAAGGTGTGGAACCTTATCAAAGTCATATGCCTTGAGGGATTGGACGATGGCTTTGAACACCGAGCAGACAGAGCTGTCTTCCCCGAAGGCAGCCGAGAGGCTTTTTAACTCGCCCACAAGTGTTGCCTTGGTTTTGCTGAGGGTTTCCTCTGCCTTGAGGAGGTCGGCGGCGACCTGCTTCTTCTCCTTGATCATCTCTTCCCGTTTAGAAAAAAGGCCCGCACCCAACACCACGCGGTTGGTTCCACTGGCGCGGACCTTGTCGAGGTCAACGATGCACGCATTGATACGGGTGTTGAGCAGCAGGCTGGTCGAGGCGTTCATTTCCACCCGATTTGCCGTAATCAGAGACTCCATGGCCTCCCTCTGAATGGCGATGGTTCCGTCATGAGAGGTGATGGTCGATGCGGAAACGCTTCGGCAGGAGATGTCTCCATTGGCCGTCAAAACACTGCCGGGCAGCATCTGGTCCACATCCGCTTTTTTGCCTGACACCACATCACCGCCGGTGATGGATCGGATGGTGGCGGAACCAGCCACGTTTACCGTGAATCCTTCGCAGACTGTCTCCGCCTGAAGGTTGACAGGGCAGGGTTCGTCGCTGCCGATGTTTCCCACCGAATAATCGATGTCTCCCATGACAATCCGGTCGTTGACATCAATGAAAACGATGTTGTTCTGTTCCACGCGGGTGGTTACCACCCCTTCTTTTGATGCTTTTACATCATAGCCGGGGCGACCGTCTTCCGTGGTTATGTAGACCTTTTCCACATTTTTACCGAGCTGAAGGGGGTACTCTTTGGCTGGGACAGCCTGAATGGGGGCGCCCCCGTGGGAGAGGCCGTTTTTCTCGGAATCCGGAAGGGTGACCTGCAGAAGGGGTTCCCCCGCCTTCACCGACGGGTATCGGTGAAGCTCACGGAAATCGATGCTGCCGTCAGAGAGAATTCTCCCCGCATCGGACCCTGTATCAAAAAAGGTGTGGATGATTTCACCGCTTTTTCCATCCTCAGGCAAGGTGCCGGAGATGGTGAGGGTGACGTCGTTGCCTTGGGAGGCCAGGGTCACTGTTCGGCCGAGCCCCTCATTGTCCCAGGGAACGAAGATTTTTTCATCAAAAGCGTCTTCTGCCAGGACGCCATGAATGATCAGGGCACTGATTTTCACTGTTTCCAGGTGAAACCGCTGCAGAATCTGCAGAAGGGCAAGGGCGTAGACCTTCTCTTCACCTGTTTGCATCGTGGTGGTGATGGTGGCGGTGAGGGTTTCTGCGGTATGGACCAGGGAGCTGAATAGGTAGCTCTCCACAATCTCTGCCTTGGCCTGTTCCCGCTCGGAGACGGGGATTTCTGTGAGGGGAATCACCGCCAGTCCTGTTTCGGTCATTTGTTACACTCCTTTGTATAAACCACCCGGAACCCTTCTCCGTCCTTGGGGAAGGGGCGAAATTTCTGTATGCGCCATGGGGATAATAAGAGTCCATGGATACATGTAGTCGCTATCCCCGCTATCGGCCGTGTTTGATAAAAAGTTTAGGCTGAACCTGAAAGAAATTGCCTTAACCTCTGGATTCTTCGATTAAACAAGCGTGACCCGGATTGTATGGTTAAGGGTTGAGTCGTGTCTGGAATGGACCTTTGAGGTCACATTCATGGCGTCTCTGGTTACCGGCAGGGTGCCAATGTTTGCATTATAATCAGGTGTGTTCCCAAGAGAGTCACCAGTGAGGTGGCGTTCAGGCAGAGGTTGGTACGTGTAGGACAAGTCAGGTGGGGAAACCCATGTAAAACAGGTTATTTAACAGGGGGCTCTGGGAGAGGTTTTTTTGCAGAAATCGTCCATCCTTTTTCCCGGATGGTGCCTGTCAGGATTTCCATCCGATCTTCCGGGTGAGGGTGGGAGGCCACGAGATGAGCCAGGTGACCTGTTTGGTTTCGTTCGGCGACCCGTTTGAAAAAATCAACGGCCCCACCTGCATGGCCGTATTCTCTGACGAGAAGGGTGATACCGTAAAGGTCCGCTTCCGTTTCCTGGCTCCTGGAGTAGGAGGCGTGAAGGGTGTTGGAAAAAAATGCGGTGAGGCGGGATGAGACGGCATCTCCCAGGATGACCCGGCTTGCGATGCCGAAGACAAGGGCTCTTCCCATGCGGGTGAGGTGGTCCCGGTGGGCAAAGTGCCCCAGTTCGTGTCCAATGATCATGGCCAGTTCGTTTTCAGACTCCACCTCGTTTAGTAACCCGGAGAAGATCACAATCATGTCTCCGGGCAGGGCGACGGCATTGACCTCCTCCTTGTCTATTACACCGATACGAAATGCCCGGCCGTAATTGGGGTCGTCCTTGGCGATGCCCTTTTCGAGGCGTGCAAGGATGCCGGTGAGTCGCGGGTCTTCTGTCACATCCATGGCATTGGTCAGGCGCTGGCCCAGCATTTTTTCATAGGACGGCGGGATAAATCGCACCAGGCCGTCCACAAAGAAACCGGCCACAATAAAGAGAACCACCAGCCCGCCCAATACACCAGAGATGAGGAGCACCATGTCCCAGAGGCGGGAACCGCCGGAGACGTTGACATTATTTTTGATGGGGCGGGCTTTGAATTCCATGGCTCTTTTCGTGAATGGTGAATACAAAAAATAGGACGTATTAACCCGGCGGTTAAATGCGTTGATGTCGAGGGATACTATCACCTCGAGAATGGTGGCATCTCTTTTACCTGCTTTCAAGGTATTTTGCCTACTGTGGCTTCGTCACCCTTGCCGCCGGAGGCTACGCTTTTAAAATCTCCTCGCTGGTGGGGACCTTCCGGAGCCAGATGGCGGTGCCGTAGGCGAGGGTCTCCACGCTGCCGACCATTTTCTTCTGGTTGGCGCTGTTGCCGATGGTGGAGGTTTCCATCCGAATATTCACGATGATGTCTGCGCCCGGGGCGCTCTCCTTCATGCGAAGGATGGCCTCACGGCGGGAACGGTCCACCAGGGTTTCATAGGATTTTACCCGACCGCCGAAGATGTTCCGCAATCGGGCGAGAAAGCGTTTGAAGTAGTCGATGCTGATCACCACGCTCCCTGAGACCATCATGGTGCCACGGATCTCATCCTCCGTCTGGTAATTCTTGATGGTGACGGCGG
Source organism: Desulfolunaceae bacterium (assembly GCA_942491485.1). GTDB lineage: Bacteria > Desulfobacterota > Desulfobacteria > Desulfobacterales > Desulfolunaceae > Desulfoluna. Next base: position 224,249 of record CALOAX010000005.1, read on the forward strand.
GCAGGGTGAGGAGCTCGCTTTCCCTCTTTTCGATGGAGCGATAGTGGCGCTTTTCTGCCAGGGACCCCGCCGTGTAGCCTAAGGCCACAAGGAAGAGGAGCGTCAGCAGGCCGGAGTTCTGTATCATGAGTTCGATCATGGGGCTCTCCTGTGGAAAGGGGCGGCACATGGCCACCAGCGTTAGGGCTACTCCACGCGAACGGCGGTTCCATAGGCAAAGAGTTCAGCGGCCCCTTGAGCCACGGAGGAGGTCGCAAACCGGACGTTTACCACGGCATTGGCTCCCAGCTGTGATGCCTGGCCTTTCATGCGTTCCACAGCCTCCTTGCGGGCATCCCCCAGGAGCTCCGTATATCCCTTCAGCTCTCCCCCCACCAGGTTTTTCAGGCCGGCCATTAAATCACGCCCGATGTGTTTGGCCCGAACCGTACTGCCCTGGACAAGGCCGTAATGTTCCACAATGGTTTTTCCCGGAATCGTTTCAATGTTGGTGACGTACATGCGCTTCTCCGTGGTTGGTCTTGGGGGTTGTTGTGAAGGCTGCTGCAAGCAGGGCATGGCGATGTTTTGTCATGTTATCGGACGTCAAGGTGCTGAAAGGGCCCGGTATGACGTTGCGGCCATGCACTTTTCTGACTGTACCCTTTTGAAAAGTCGGTGACAATTGTTTTGTAAGAGGATCAAAAAACCGGAAAATGTCTATCTGTGCAAAAAAGTTCCCAATAGGGCAACGGTACCAAACCAAACCTAACGCGTTAGGGTGTTTTTGGGCCACCTGCCACGAGAAAGAACACTGTTTCGCATAAAGTTACTCGTTGTGCGTTGTGACGAAAAATTGAGATGAGAATGTCTTGTTTGTATTGAAACGGTGGCCTGCGATGAAAAAGTGGTTGGAATAGTTTCCTATTTTTCGAACCAAAAGTCCTATTTTTAGTTCGGTCGATCTTAAGATATCTGATTTTTGACTTTGGCGAATCGCAATGAGTAAATGTGCGCAATATTGCGAAAGCGCCCTGATTGAGGGAAAGATCAAATTTTGGGATCATATTGAAAGAAACGATCGAAAAAATTTAACAAAAACGCTGTGGCCCGAATGTGTATGGTGTTTCGGGGCTTTAACAGGGTGTGCGACCTGTGGCTCATTTTTAGGAAGATATCCCCGTTGCATTTTTTCAGGATGCATGCGTAACAACCAACACGAATAGTCGATGTATGACGGGGGGTTGTCCTGTACTGAATGGGAGGAGAAGTACAAAGATGTCAGAAGCCATTAAGAAGAAGCCTGAGCTCGGTTCCATTAAAGTGGATCCGTCTGGGACTGTCCAGAAAATGGAAGGGGTAAATTACACCATTTATTCACCCCGGGTGAATGACCTTGGGAACCTGTACTTTGTAGAGGTGGATTCCAATGTCTGCGAAGGGTGCGGCGAGTGTGAGACCCATTGCCCCACCGGCGCGATTCAGGAGACAAAAGACGGAACCCGCAGCATTGTGGACCCTGCTGCGTGCATGAACTGCGGTCAGTGCCTGACTCACTGTCCCTACGGTGCCGTGACCGAACGTGTGTCTTATGTCAGCGAAGTGTTTGAAAAACTCAAGGATCCCGACACCGTGGTGGTGACCATGACGGCCCCTGCCGTGCGTTATGCCCTGGGCGAGTGCTTTGGCACACCCGTGGGAACGTACACGGGTGGCAAGATGCAAGCGGCCCTGAGACGCCTCGGATTCGATTATATCTGGGACAACGAGTGGACCGCCGATGTGACCATTATGGAAGAGGGCACCGAGCTACTTGAGCGTGTGAAGCACGGTGGCAAAGGCGATAAGCCCCTGCCCCAGTTCACCTCATGCTGCCCGGGCTGGATCAAGTTTTGCGAGTCCTTTTACCCGGACCTGATTCCCCACCTCTCCACCTGCAAGTCCCCCGTCGGAATGCTGGGGCCCCTGGCCAAGACCTACGGTGCCGAGCAGACCGGAGTGGACCCCAAGAAGATCTACACGGTCTCCATCATGCCCTGTATCGCCAAGAAGTACGAAGGCCTTCGTCCCGAGATGCACGCCAGCGGCCAGAGGGACATCGACGCCACCATCAACACCCGTGAGCTGGCGTACATGATTAAAAAGGCGGGCATCAACTACATGGCCCTTCCCGACGAAGAGCCCGATCCCGTTTTGGGCATGGCCACCGGTGCTGCCACCATTTTCGGCACCAGCGGCGGCGTGATGGAAGCGGCCCTGCGCCTGGCCTACGAGGTTATCTCCGGCAAGACCCTGGCAGACCCTTCCATTATAGCGGTTCGAACTGCCAACGGCATTAATAAGGTGGATGTGGATGTCCCCGGTTTCGGCCCGGTCCATATTGCCGTGGTCAGTGGCTTGGATAATGCGGCCAAGGTGTGTGAGGAGGTTCGTGCCGGAACCTCAAATCTCCATTTCATCGAGGTGATGACCTGTCCCGGCGGCTGCGTCAACGGCGGCGGTCAGCCCGTGGATCCGTCCATCATGGAAGCCTCGGTCTTCAAGAAGATGGTGGCCAAGGTCAACAAGCGGTTCAACATGAGAAAGATTGCATAAGGGAGGCGAGAAGATGAAAAAAGGAAGATGGGATCTTTCTCGGCGAAGTTTCATGAAGGCGTCAGGCCTGGCTTGTGGTTACGCCCTCCTCGGGTTCAGGACAGCCAAGGAGAGTGTGGCGTCGGTTCTGGATATGGTTGGAATTCGGCAGCAGTCGGTGTACAGCGCCGACGCCAACCCGAAGATTTACAAGCTCCGCAAATCCCAGGAGAACCCCATGGTGAAGAAGCTCTACGCCAAGGACGGATTTCTCAAGGATGGGCCTTGCGGGCATCACTCCCATGAGCTGCTCCACACCCATTATAAGGACAAGAGCATGTTCATTAAGGCGCTGAAAAAGAAAGGCGTCGAACTGGCGATGTAGCCGTGATATATTAGGCTCCCTGGTACATTCCAGGGAGCTTTGAACCATTTTCTTAAGCCCGCCTGGAGGCCCCATTCATGTGACTTCCACCGTTTGACGGGGGGATGGCATGAAATGTGCTGGCCATCTATGGTGACAATCAGCCCGATTGTCGCTGTGGACCACGCGGGCTTTAGTGCCTTTGTAATAACTTCTTTGATTGCGGGAAGCCCTGACATCAAATCTATGTTTGGAGTCCGGGACTTTCCGGTGTGACGCCATGGCGCCATGCCACTGGATGGACAAGATGACGTATGACCCCGAGAATCCCCACGACTTTATTGACGCGGAAAAAATCTGGAACCATATAGAGGCGGCGCAAAACCCCACACCCGAGCAGGTCCGGGAGGTCCTGGCCAAAGCCCTGGAATTCAACGGGCTGGATCTCAAGGACGCCGCCGTGCTTCTTGCCTGCGAAGAGGCGGAACTCGACGACGAAATATTCAACACTGCAAAGCACGTTAAAGAGAGCATCTACGGTAACCGTATGGTGCTCTTCGCACCTCTGTACATCACCAACGAGTGCAAAAACTGCTGTACCTATTGCGGTTTCAATGCCACGAACAAAGAACTCACCCGCCGCACCCTTACCACGGAAGAGATTCAGCAGGAGGTGACGGTCCTTGAAGACCTGGGGCATAAGCGCCTTCTTATGGTCTATGGGGAGCACCCCCGCTTCGGAGCCGAGTGGATGAAGGAGACCGTGGAGGCCGTTTACGCCACCCAGTCGGAAAAGAGCGGTGAGATTCGACGCGTCAACATCAACTGCGCCCCCCTGGACGTGGAAGGCTTCCGTATCCTGGCATCGGCCGGCATCGGAACCTATCAGTGCTTCCAGGAAACCTACCATCGGGAAACCTACGAAAAAGTCCATGTAAAGGGGAAGAAGACAGACTACCTCTGGCGACTTCACGCCATGCACCGTGCCCAGGAAGGCGGCATCGACGATGTGGGCATGGGGGCGCTGTTCGGCCTGTTTGACCACCGCTTTGAACTCCTCGCGCTTCTTGCCCACGCGCAGCAGCTTGAGGCGGACACCGGCGTCGGTCCGCACACCCTTTCGTTTCCGCGTATCGAACCGGCCCTGGGATCCGAGATGTCCAACAACCCTCCTGACGTGATCACCGACCACCGATTCAAAAAGATCGTGGCCATCACGCGTCTCGCGGTTCCTTACACCGGTCTCATCATGAGTACCCGTGAGAACGCCGAGCTGAGACGCGAGCTCATGGAGCTGGGTGTCTCCCAGATGAGCGCCGGCTCCCGCACCTACCCCGGTGCTTACTCCGATCCGGAGTTCGACCGGCCCGATGTGCAACAGTTCTGCCTCGGGGACAACCGCACCCTGGACGAGGTGATCCTCGAAATGGCGGAAAACGGTTTTACGCCCTCCTGGTGCACGGCCTGTTATCGCAAAGGACGCACCGGGGACCATTTTATGGGGCTCGCTAAAAAAGGGTTTATCCAGGAATACTGCATTCCCAACGCCCTTTTGACCTTGCGTGAGTACCTGAACGATTACGCAAGCCCCGAAACGAAAAAGGCGGGGGAAGCCCTGCTGGCCAAAAACGAAGAGATGATGGCTGGCCGGAAACGCGGCAAAGAGTTCTCAGAGCTGCTCAAGCGCGTGACCGCAGGCGAAAGGGATCTCTATATCTGATGCAGCCGTAACTGTTGAGATCAACGTTGCCTCCGGCGGCAAGGGTAGCGAAGCTACATTAAGCAAAAATACCTCGAAAGCTGATTGCCATTGCGCTTCGCCCTTCGTTCCTCAGGGCAAATCGCAATGGCGTTCGCAGCTGGCTGTGCCCGAATTGTGTTGCAAGCACCCTCAGGTTCTGCTTAACGATTAAATGTGTGGCAGCTTCAGCCACCAGTTATGCCCATCCGCGAATGCTCTCACCCCGAGGAACGAGGGGTGAGAGCATTCGCAACCTGGGGTCCAGGGGTGGCGAAGCCACTTAGGTAAAAAGTCCCCTGGCCGCCGCAGGCATGCTTTTTAGTCTCGCTTTGATCAGGAGTCTCCATGAAACAACCAACGGACTCGAAGAGTCCTGCCATACGTCGTGAAAAGGATGCCCTTGGGGAGGTGGAGATTCCTGCCTCCGCCCTGTGGGGCGTCCATACAAAGCGGGCGCTGGATAACTTTCCCCTCTCCGGGCAGAAGATTCCTGCGCCCTTTGTGCGTGCGCTGGCCCTTGTGAAGAAAGCGTGTGCAGAGACCAACCTCTCGTTGGGGTATCTCGATAAACCGGTGGGGGAATCGATTCTTACCGCCTGCGACGAACTGGCCGACGGCACCCTTGCCGACCAGATTGTGGTGGACCCTTTTCAGGGCGGGGCCGGCACCTCCACCAACATGAACGTCAATGAAGTGATCGCGGGCAGGGCCGCGGAGCTTCTCGGTGGAAGCCGGGGAGACCGGGAGCTCGTCTCACCGCTTGATCACGTCAACCTCCACCAGTCCACCAACGATGTCTACCCCACGGCTCTTAAGGTCGCCGCTCTGTTTCTGTTAAAAGAGCTGGAGACAGAGACCGGTCACCTTCAGCAGGCCTTTCAGATCAAAGAGACTGAGTTTGCCTCCGTGGTCAAGCTGGGCCGGACCCAGATGATGGATGCCGTGCCCATGACCCTGGGCATGGAATTCGGCGCGTTTGGAGAGGCCATTGCCCGGGACCGCTGGCGGGTGTTTAAATCCCGGGAGAGACTCAAGCAGGTGAACCTCGGCGGCACCGCCGTGGGAACCGGCCTCGGCGCTCCAAGGGCCTATATCTTTAAGGTGGTGGAGCGGCTCAAAGCCCACACCGGTGTGGTTATCGCTCGGTCTGAAAACCTGGTGGACACCACCCAGAACCTCGATGCCTTTGTGGAGGTGTCGGGGATGCTGAAAGCGTTCTCCGTCAACCTGGTGAAGATCGCCTCGGACCTGAGGCTCCTCTCCAGCGGCCCCAAGGGTGGCCTGGGAGAGATTACCCTGCCTGCACGTCAGGCCGGCTCGTCCATCATGGCGGGGAAGGTGAACCCTGTGATTCCCGAAGCCGTTATCCAGGTGGGCCTTCGCACCATGGCCAACGATCAGATGATCGGATCCGCCGCCAGCATGGGGCAGCTGGATCTCAACCACCTGATGCCCCTGGTGGCCCACGGCCTCCTGGAGTCCCTTACCCTTCTCGTGGGCGCTGCCCGAACCTTCCGCACCCACTGTGTGGAAGGGATCACCCCCAACATGGATACCTGCCTGGCGCACGTTGCGGCTAGCGATACCCTGCTGACCGTTCTGGTGCCCTTTATCGGCTACGACCGGGTGGCGGAACTGATGGCAAGAGCCAAAAATACCGGCCTTTCCGTTTCCGACCTTGTGGTGGAAGAGGGAATCCTCAGCGAAGCACAGGTAAAAGAGGTGCTCTCCCCCAAACGGATGCAGAAAATGGGGTTTGATGCCGGTGATCAGGCTTTTTTTAATGGGGAACGAAACTAATCAGGTCAATGATGCCTCCGGCGGCCCTGCCGGGGGCCAAACGTTTGCCAATTTTATGAGCTGGGTTTGACAAACAGATTTTGAGATTGCTTTCTGTTTATTCGAAGGCGTTGGCTTACCGATTGGATCCGACGTAACGAGCAAGCATCCCCTTTTGCCGCTCAGCCCTGTTGGGGCTGAGCGGCAAAAGGGGATGCAACCGGAAAGTTTTTGCGGAGCTTTTTTCAAAAAGCGACCCGCCGGAGGCATAGCTGAATAGCTATGCAAATTTTAACTTTTGGAACCCGCTGACTGCGGAGGCGATTTGATCCGAGGGATGAGGGGCGAATCGCATGCGCAACCCGCTTTCAAGGTGGCACACCTTGCCGCCGGAGGCTGTTTTTTGAAGAGTTGAATAGGTACAGGGGAACAAGGATGACAAAAGACGAGATCATTGCCCTGCTTGAAGGGAAGGACGATGCAGGGCTCTTTGAGCGCGCCGCAGCGCAGCGCCTGGAGACCTTTGGTGAGGAGATCTACCTTCGGGGCATCGTGGAGTTCTCAAGCTATTGCCGATGCCAGTGCAACTACTGCGGTCTTCGTGGGCCCAACAACGAGATTCACCGCTACCGGCTTTCCGTGGCGGAGATCCTCGATGCCGTGGACGAACTGGCTGCCCTGGGCCTTCCCACGGTGGTGCTGCAAGGGGGGGAAGACCCCCACTTTGATGTCGCCACCATCGGGCGGATTGTCCAGACCGTCAAGAAACGCCACAAGATTGCCGTCACCCTCTCCTTAGGTGAGCGGGGCGCAGAGGCTTTTTCCCACTGGCGCGACTGCGGTGCCGATCGCTACCTCCTTAAAATGGAGACCATGAACCCAGCCCTTTACCCGAATTTCCGGCCCGGATGCGATTTCGATCAGCGCCTTGCCAGTGTGCGGAGCCTGCAGGTGCTGGGCTACGAAGCCGGATCAGGCATCATCACTGGCTTGCCCGGCATGACATCCGACACCCTGGCAGACGACATCCTCGCCGTCACCGAACTCGGCCTCGACATGATCTCAGCCGGACCCTTCGTCCCCCACCAGCAGACGCCCTTTGGGGGCGAGTCGGGCGGTGACCCACAGGTGGCGCTGCGAACCATGGCCATCCTGAGACTCCTGAACCCCAACGCCAATATTCCGGCCACCAGCGCCCTCGAAACCGTGAAGAAAGAGGGTCGCAAGCAAGGCATCGAAGCCGGTGCCAACGTCCTCATGTTCTCCGTCACCCCGGAAACGGTCCGCAAAAATTACGCCATCTACCCGGGGAAAAACCAGGAGACCAACACCGCCGCCCAAACCGTGGATAACGCCCGAAATCTCATTCAGGGCATGGGGCTAAAGCCTTCAATTAGCTTGGGCGGTTCAAAAGTCGGACAACAGGTCAAGCAGGTGGGGTGATCATGTAGGGGGGACAAAACGTGCCTCCGGCGGCGAGGTGGGGGCACCTCGAAACCCGGTTGCGAATGCGATAAGGATGTCGGTGTGTGGACGATAAAGCGTTCGCATTCGCACGGTGTGTAACGTTAGGGCCTCGCTGTAAAATAATTATACAGCGACCGTTACCGGGCGTTTTCACAATGCTGAACGTTCCAACGTTCATTTTTAAAGCCTACGGTGCTGGCCATACAGAACGTGTATAATTAAATAGTGGCGAGGCCCTTACACATCATGCGTCGCAAGTGCTTGAGGTGCCGGAGTTGCAGTGACAAAGCGTATGGTGGTTTAACATAAGACCACACATCTCCGTTTGTACTGCCGAGTGCCCGGCGATTCATGTGCGGGTTTCTATGAATACAGTTCGGATGATATCGTCGAACTCACCACTTCACAGAGCTTAGTAGCTCTTCGGCTCTGCATGTGGCCACAGCCTCCGATTAATGCCGTTGCGCTTTGCCCCGAGGAACGAGGGCGCAAAGCGCAATGGCAACCAGCTTTCGAGGTGGCTCACCTCGCCGCCGGAGGCTTTTTTTCTGTTTACATCCGTGCTTTGTAAGGCACGCAAAGGAGTTCTATATGTCTGTAAAAGCACCCAAGGGTGTTCGGTTGGTGATTACGCTGACCGGGCGTCGGAATGCGGGAAAGTCCTCTTTGATCAACGCCATCTGTGGCGAGGAGATCGCCATCGTCTCGGAGATGCCGGGGACCACGACGGATCCGGTGGCGCGGCATCATGAGCTGTTGCCTCTGGGGCCGGTGACCTTTTACGACACCGCCGGGTTGGACGACGAGGGACCCTTGGGTGAGCTGCGGATTCAGGCGGCGAGAAAAGTGCTGTTCCGAACAGATGTGGCGATTGTGGTGGCCGGAGAAGAGGGGCTCACCGCTTACGAGAAGGAGATCATCGAAGAACTCAGGCGAATGGACATTTCCTTTGTGGTGGCGCTGAACAAGCGTGAGCTTCGGGATGATCTGGATGCCGATATCCGTTGGTGTGGCGAGGAAGGGATCAAGGTTCTCGCTGTCTCGGCCAACGGTGGAGACGGGGTGCGGGAGCTCAAGGAGAGCCTCATTGCCATGGCCCCTGAAGAGTTCCGTCAGGAGCCGCTTCTGGTGAGGGACCTCATCAGCGAAGGGGACTGGGTGGTTTGCGTGGTGCCCATCGATCTGGCCGCCCCCAAGGGTCGTCTGATCCTGCCCCAGGTGATGGTGCTTCGGGATATTTTAGATGGCGATGCCATCGGCATGGTGGTGAAAGAGCGGGAGATCGAGGAGACCCTTGCCAACATGGGCAAAAAGCCCGCCCTGGTGATCACCGACTCCCAGGCGGTCCTCAAGGTGGCCGCCGACGTTCCGGACGAGATTCCCATGACCACCTTCTCCACCCTCATGGCCCGTTTTAAAGGTGAGCTGGAGGCCCTGGTGGAAGGGGCCGAAATGTTCGATAAACTCAAGGATGGGGACACCATTCTTATGGGAGAGGCCTGCTCCCACCATCAGGTGGCCGATGACATTGGACGCGTGAAAATTCCCAGGTGGATTACCCAGTACACCGGCCTCGATCTCAACTTCGAATTCTACGCCGGAAACGACTTTCCCGAAGACCTGGAAAAATACGCCCTGGCCGTCCACTGCGGCGGTTGCATGCTCAACAGGACAGCCATGCTCCGCCGCATCCGTGAATGCAGACGGCGTGGCGTCCCCATCACCAACTACGGCGTGGCCATCTCCAAAGTCCAGGGCCTCCTGGATCGGGTCATCAAACCGTTCGGGTTGGGGGAGATCTAAAAGCGAAGAAGGGGCGAAAAGCTCTGCCTCCGGCGGGCAGGGGATGATCCCCTGCACCCCAGGTTGCCATCGGGCTTCGCCCCTCGGGGCAAATCGCAATGGCCTTCGTTGCGGCTACCATTGCTATCGATTTTTCTGGCCTTGCTACAAGCCTTTTATACCTGTGGGTTCGAAGTTATTTATTCCGGATGTATTTTACATAAACGGTTGACCATGAGCTCTGTCGATTCTACCCGCCCTTAGCCCTTAGCCCTTAGCCCTTAGCCCTTAGCCCTTAGCCCCGCTTTATACGCCACATAATCATTGTGAGAGCACTCCAAGCAGAACCCCCTGTCCGGACACGTCACCCACAGGTCTTCACACTCATCGGTAAAGATGGCCGTGTGATGAATCACGGCATCTGCTTTGAGTTCGAGGTTGGGGTTCGAGGCGTTGCCCCAGATTACCGTGACCCCATCTGAAGGTTTCAGGTTTTCAGCCACAACCTGCGAGATCAGGCGCTCTTTTTCCTCGTCGTCTGCATACCTGATTTTGATCATGCCCGGTACTTTTGACCAGTCAATCCCGAAAAACGGGATGGGGAACCTGTCGGCGATCCATTCAAACGGGCCATAATCAAAGCGGATAGCGTAATCGATATTCCGGGTATCAAGAGACTCCAAAACATCACAAATCAACCCACGACGGTATTCCAGTTTCAGTTTGGCCTTTAATGCTTCGCGTTTTTTTATAAGTGCTTTTCTGTCCATCATTGGTTCCGATCTGAAAAAGTGAGTTTGACAAACCAGTAGCGTTCTGTGCGGACGGATTAGCCCTTAGGTCCAGGGGATCATCCATGGCCGCTGGAGTTATTCCAGTGAAAGTCAATTGTCAAAATGAATACCAACCGGTGGCGGTATGCATACATGGATCCCCGGTCACTCGATTTTCCAAGAGCGTCGATCACCTGCCTGTGGCACCTGTTCCACAAGAACGGTTTATAGAGCAGCCGGGGAAGACGATACAGATGAGGTCGTTCTTTAACCCCACGGGCGCAGCCAGTCAGCGAATGTGATCAGCCCGAGGAACGAGGGCTGAGAGCATTCGCAAACCTGGGGTCCAGGGGATCCTCCCCTGGCCGCCGGAGGCATCATTTTAGGGCCGCAAATCGGTCAACCATTTCTTGAGCGCGAAGAAGACCACCACCCACACAAGCAGGGAGAGGATGGAGCTGGCGAGCCCGATGGACTCTTTTAACAAACTGTTGACCATGAGGGATGAGGCACTGGCTGCTATCATCGCGTAAAACGTAGGCATCGTAAAATCCTGTTCTGTGATGGGTGATTGACAGGTTTTGCTTTCAAAATGGTCATGAATGAATCTGGATGTCAATCTCCTCGGGTGTGTCGGTAAGGGCAAGCCGTTTCAGTCTCTTGCCTTCACCCTCTGAAACGTGGGAGAGCCTTCCGTTGATCATCAGGTAAATCGCATAGGCCAGGTAGATGGACAGGACCTGGCAGACAATGGTGAGAACGCTGTCGGTGATGGGCTTGTTGAAATATCCGGATATGGGGTCGCCGGTGAGGGCACAGGCAAACCGGGCCACAGACACGAGGGCAAACAGGGAAAAAGCGATTCCCGCGTGGTGGGCATATTTGCGGAGGGCCGCCTCTTTTGATGTGAAGACGAGGGCAGACATATGAATCAGCACCGGCGTCAGCATGCCGGAGAAGAGCATGATCCGGACCCGCACATCTGGCTGCACCAGGGCGAACCAGGCATACAGGGCGGTGAAGAGCAGGGTGTAGAAAAGATACGGCGTGCGGGAAAGGCGTACCTTGAGAAACGCCCCCATGCCGAAGAGCATGAAGATGCTCCCTGAAAACATCAGGAAATTAGCAAACACAACGGAGATAACCGGGGGAAGGGTGCCCCGCAGAATCGCCAGGGTCATCCCGATGGATTTGAACAGGAAGTCGGCAAGGAGGAAGCCGGTCCCCCAGGAACGCTGCCTGCTCTGGTACCAGAGGAATCCCAGGACAAAGGTGTAAAGGTAGTTGATGAGGATGTAGGTAAAGATGGCGGTCTTCATATCAAAGGTCATTGGCTCAACATTCCCGTAGCGTCAGGTAACAGAATTCTATTTCCAATGTATCGGCGCATTCCCTTCATTGGTAAATAGAGAAATGACCGCCCTTGACTGAAAAATTGCTTTTCTGTCCATGCTATGATCAAAGCTGTTTGTAACTAGTCCGCTCAATATTGCCTCCGGCGGCCCTGCCGGGGGCCAAGCTTTTGAAACGTTAGATAAACAGGTCTTGGGGTCAGATCACCTGCATTGCTCGTGTCGGAAAATCAGGTGATGTTGGCTTAACGAGCATGCCGTCTCTATTTCCCTCAGCCCGCAGGGCTGAGGGAAATAGAGACGGCAATCGGAAAGTTTTTGCGGAGCTTTTTGAAAAAAGCGACCCGCCGGAGGCTTCTTTGGGCAGGCGCAGTACTACGGAAGTGAGAAGAAGACGTGATGAATGAGATAGAAAACCATGCCGGTCAGGAGTTGCCGGAGGACAGTGACTTTTTTGCGACGGCGCCCAAAGAGATCGGCGTACTCCTGTCGGCGCACACGACCATGAAAAAAAACGATAACCCTTCGGGTGGATTGAAACGGATGGTGGTTGCTGCGGCCGGCACCGGGGTCGGTTTACTTGTGGGGCTTGGCATCACCCATGTCGCGGGCCTTACGCCTGAGAGAGTCCCCTTTTACCTGTGGGCCATTGGAATGCCGCTCTTTGGATTGGTTGCGGGCAGGGAGCAGACGGCCTTTCGTCATACCTGCAGCTATGTGGGAGAAGACGGCCTGGCGGAGTACACCTTGAAAAAGAGCCGGAAGAGGCACCCGCATTCAAAGGTGTTGAGATTTGATGATGCGGAGTCCCTTCATGTAACCCTCGTTGATCATTACGGCAACGCTTTCTATGAGAAGACCACGTATGCCTATGAGTGGAAGGGCAGGCGCGGTACCGCCTGTTTTAAAATTGAAGGGTCCTATTGCGAGAAAAGCGGGCCCCCTAAGGACCCTTGCCACACTTTCCATTTTGGTGCGGCTTCCGAAGACGCCTGGAATGATCACAAGCTGGATAAGATGGTGGCGACCATCGAAAATGGAGGGCATGTCCCTTTCCAGGTGGATGGCATGACCCTGGAGATGGGTCTCGGGTCCCTTTACATCTATGATGGGGAGAGGCGCTTGAAATGGGACATAAACCACATCGACTCGGTGAGTCTGCGCGATGGGAGCATCATTGTCTACAGCGACAGGTATCGGGCGTCGGGTGCGATTTCTCAGCTCTTTGGCAACGGCACCATCAGGTTCTCTTACGGCAGCATGCCGAATGCACAGCTGTTTATGTTGTTGCTTAAGCTGTTGTTGGGGAAATCAGAGGCGGCGTGAGGAGAGGATAAAATAATCTTACTCGATTTTCATAAATCCTGCTCATGGAGAAAAGAGAGGCTCTTTACACCAGAAAGTCGGCTGCCTTGATCCCGAATTGCGCCGGGTTGTAGGATTCAACCGGAACACGCAGGGGCTCTCCAGACACAGGGTGCGTGTCTGTCAGTTCAACCTCTTCCCCTTTGATGTACCCTTCGATTTTGTCTGAGATAAGCAAGGCCACCCTTGGTTTTGTCGGAGCCTCGTCAGAGGAGCTTTTCATGACGATCCCCATCTGCCCGTCGGACAACTTTAGCAGGGTCCCCACCGGGTAAACGCCCACCATATTGATAAACCATTTCAACAGCAACGGATCAAAATCCCGACCGGAGCCTTCCAGCATGATGCCCAAGGCTCTGTCCTGGCTCATGGCAACGGGTCTGTAGACCCTGGCAGATGTAAGCGCATCATACACATCGGCGATGGTGATAATTCTCCCAAAAAGGCTGAGTGGTTTGCTCCAGTTTGTGTGTGGGTATCCCGAAAGGTCGTACTTGAGATGGTGCTCAAATGGGGGGAGGACAATCTGTGATTTCATTTTTCTGCTTGCCTGGAGCTTCAGAATCTGACGGACGCTGTTTAACGAGTGCTGTTGTATTTTTTCAAATTCGGAGTCTGAAAGTTTGCCGGCTTTGTTGATGATGTTGATATCAATATCCACCTTCCCGAGGTCGTGGAAGAGCCCGCAAATCCCAAGTCGAACCAGCGCTTTCTTTGACAAGCCGATCTTCTGCCCAAGGCACATGGAGAGAATGGAAACGTTTACGGAGTGGGCATATGTATAGTTGTCATAGTCCTTGATGGTCGATAATCCCAGCAGAACCTCCTCCTCACTGATCACGAGGTCCGCCATGTTTTGAACAACTCGAATGGATTTGCGAATCCCGATTCGTTTCTTGGATGCAATTCTCTGGGTAACATTGGAGATGGAGTTGAACGCGTATGAATAGACCTTGCGGGCTTTTTGCCGGGTCGCTTCACCGTGGGGGCCGGACGTGTGCTGCTCTTTCGCTGTCAGTTGGACCCAGTCCAGTCCGGCATTTTCAATGCTGTAACGGAGCCAGTTGGCAGGGTTCTCTTTTTTCGAGGCCTGGTTTAACAATTGAGCAAATAGAACAGCCTGATTTATCCGGTCTCCGGTCTCCGGTAACGAAAAAACAAAGCCCGCAACATCGATGGCATCGAAAAATCCCATGAGCTGCTGAATGACAGTTGTCGTTTCATTGCGATTCAATACTTTTTTTTTCTGAATATAGAATCGCAATCGGGCCTTTTCGATGGTAAAGGCGTCCTGGGCTTCCGATAACTGTGCGATGGATAAAATGAAGAGCTTGGCTGCATGCCGGACCAGTTTGTTTGAATTGTCATGGATCTTGACAATGTGCAGCAGTTTATTCCAGGCAATGATAAATGATTCCTCAGGTGTGAATTTTGGACTGAGGGCGTTATTCTGAGGTCGTTGAGTTCTCGTGGTCATGGTGTGGCTCCCAGGGGACTTATGCGGATCTAAGAAACCGGTGTCGTTTGACCCTCGATAACATTGAGGATGCCCAGGGCCAGGGCCGCTCCTTCCCGGTGAATGGCGTATAGTTTCCGCCGGATGACCGAGTGCTTTTTCGTTTGTTTTTTTAAAAACGGAAGCGCCTCTGCTGAACCGCACCCTCCAAGCGCCTTGTACAGGCTGAGAAGGCGTTGGTGATCTTCCTTTTTGAACGTTCCGGAACGGATGCAGTCAATGAGGAATTCTTCCGATAATAGGTTCTTTTCCTGACCGATTCGCTTGATGGCGTACTCCCGGACAGCGCCCTGGGAGTCATCCACCAATGGGAAAAAGAATTCTGTCAGCAGTGGCTTTATTTTTCCCAGGCTCTTGGCTGCCTCAAACCTTAATCTGCCGGATGAGGTGTTGAATTTATGTTGCAGCGCCGCTATTGCATCCTGCCCCGGTACAGCCCCTAATATATGAACAACATTTTGAGCCACCGAGTCATCGGGGTGCGACAGCAGCTTAATCAGAGGTTGCGCGTCCTTTTTTGCAAGGTCCTTGATGGCCTCAATCAAAAGGTTTTGCAGTCGCAGTGACGGTACTTGGAGGATCATGGGGCACAGGGCATGAATCGCCTGGGGAGAAAATTTCGTCAACGCGGTGCGGAGTTCATTAAGGTGCTTCGTATCGTTAAGGTCGACATGTTTCCAGGCTTCGTGGAGTGATGAGATGGCTTTGTTGCTGGACAGGGTTAAAACAAAATCCTCGATATAGGGGATGGCCCAGGACTGGGTTTGAACATAGGACTCTTTCAACTCACTCAGGCGATCGAAAAACAGGATTATGTATGAGAATTCCGCCCGCTCCAAGGTGTGCTGGAAACTTTCCAGAATGATATCGAGAACAATCTCAAAATCGTCCTCTTTTTTTTGCTCTTTTAAAATGACGAGGAGGACTTCAAAAATATCCGCATCAAAATTGCGAGCCTCTTCCTCCTGAATCATTTGTAAGGTTTTGCTGATTTCATCTGCAGACAGTGTGAACATATCCAGGTCTTTGGCGACCCGGGATATGCTGACGCCTTCCGGGCTCTCTTTGGATCCCTTTGCCTGCCGGATTTGCACAGGATCGGCGACCCGCACTGCTTGAAAGTCGATCAGGTTTTCGTCCTGCCAGAAAACATCCGTTGTTTGATAGGAGATACAGGTAAAATCCGCTTCCCACAGGTCGGTGACGATATCGCTCTCTTTTTGAGATCTGGTTACGGCGTGATGGCGCAGGATCTGTAAAAATTGCAGGAATTCTTTCTTGGTAAGTCCCTGATGGAAAGCGAGCCGTTCAATCCCGTCACGGTACATTTGATAGGCTGGGTTCTCTTCGCTGGCCCGGCCCCGGTATACGACTTTCCCATCATGGATGTATGCATCTTTTGTGATTTGAAAAACGCATGACTCATCGACCTCAAGGTAGTCTGAAAGTTTATCCATGAAATCGTTTACCGACGATTGGGTGACCACATGATTTTCAGGGTACAACTCATAGTTTTTCAGAGATAACATGAGTTTGTCGGCAATTTCTTTTGCCTTTAAGGCAGGCTTTCTGTCGTCTCTTATGTTTTTACGCATGATGCCTGTCGTTCTTATGAATCAAAAAAAAATAGCTTTATGAATAAACCACTGACCGCTTACATATCAATATTACTTCTCGATATATTAGTACTTGGTGCATTGCAATACAAGTGGTTTTAAGAGTAATTCTATTGATGTTGAAATATTTAATAATAGACTGAGAATTATAGGTATCTTTGGTCTGCTGTCTCAGGGTTCGATTTGTTGAGTTGATCAAGGTGCTTGGGATTACCCTTTGTTCTATGAATATGAAATGAATTGTTCTCTGGTGGGAGGGTGTTTGTAGTTGATCACGACAACCCTATGACTGTCGGGCAGAAACGTGCTTGAGCTGAAGGGGTTGCATTTATCTTCCCCCTGATGACTCCAGAGTGTTGATAAAGCAACAGAGGACGATGGGTCAGAACCGTAAGAAACCCAAATGGTTACGAATTTTTTAGGTGACGAAGCCGCCCTGGTGTCAGCCATTCTTTAGACGATATTCCAAATACGGCGTGGTTCTGCCTTTAATCGTGGAAGGGTAGTCTTTCACAAAGACACAGCCCCTTTTTTCATAAAAGAGCCGGGCATTGGGATCGGAGAGTATTTTGAGCATAGGGGTGTGTTTCGATTTGCATCGATGAATGCAATGGGAGAACAATTTTGTTCCAACACCGCTACGGACATATGCCGGCAAAACAAACATGTGTTCTAACCATGTTCCCGCTTCAATGGTCAGGTTTGAAAGCATGAGGTCGCAAGGAAGCTCAACAAGTGAGTAATAGCCCGTAACACGACTCTTTTGGTCGAACACGTATACATCATTGGTTAAGATGTACTGCCGGGTGATGGTGAGTTCTTTTGCCCAGATTTCAAAATAGGCGTCGGGGTAGTTCCAATAGTTTTTGGATTGAAAGGAGAGGTTGGTAAGGGTCTGATATTCCGTGGGGTTGGCTTTTCGTATCATGTGTCTGTTCAGTGAGTACAGCAATGGTCCATTTGGGTTTTATTCGATTAGGATTGTCCTGATAAGCACAGGAATGAATGTGCCAAAGCTTTTGCCTTGGCACGTTGCTTGGCTAACTCTCCCCGTGAGAAGGTGATTTAGCCCAGCTCCTGCTGAACTGCGGCAAGAATTTTGTTCTTGTCCGGGAATTTTAACAGCCCTTTTTTTTCAACCAGTTTGTCACCGACCCAAACGGTAAATTCTCCGATTTTTCCCCCTGGATCGATGGCTGCTTCAATTCCGGATTCGCTTTTCATGAAATCCGCCACCCTGGCGGCATACAAGCGATTGTGAAGTCATATTCTGCAATACCGGATGATGACATGTGCCATTTGGGGCATCCTTATTTTTAACGTGTCAAATCATGCATACGAGGGCGGTTGGACCACGGAATCGATGTGTCAGGTATTCGCAAACATGGGGATGACAATGGCGGCCAGAATGCCGAGGACGGCAGGTACGACCAACAGCATGACTCCCCAAAATGACCACTTACGCTGTACGTCGTTGAAGTGTTCCATGCTGTTCCATCGTTTGTTCTTCCATGCCAACTCTCTGCCCTTGAAACCAAGGTAAAAAGCGAAAATAAGGCCTATGTAAGGAATGAGTGCAAGTAAACCAATGTAGGTCTTGTTGAAGAGTGCCCAGATCCAATTGAGAAAAAAAGCTCCCCAGCTCCACCCCTTGACCCCCTCGGGGACAAAATCTTCTTTCATCCCTGAATTGTTTTTAATTTTCCCATACCTGTCTGTTACGCTTTCATTCGACAAAACACGAACCTGCTCCATTGTACACTCCTTGTTTTTTGTCTGATCCATAAATAAAACTGCTGAACGGGTTGTTGACTGCCAAAAATCAGCTTACACCCCCAAGGGGTGCCATCTTGATGAGGTCGTAGATGCGCTTTGACTCTCGCTTCACGGGTCAATTCACATTCGCCTTTAAAACGGGACTCATCCGCGAATAATTTATACAATCTGTGTGTTTTTTAACAAAAGTTTAGCCCCTGCAGGTACGCTGGAGGCACCGGCTGAATAGCGACACGTGTTTTTTCGGTAGAAAAACATGGTTTGTACGCCAAATCAATAATTGATTGATGTCCGGTCGACGGGGTTCAGATCGATCGAATACAAGGGGTGACGGTGACTCGTCGTTCTATTCGGTACTTGTCTTTGGGGATAGGGCGTATTCCGGTGCCATGGCCTTTCTCTGCCAGCGTTTAATCAAGTGTGTCACACATCTCGGAAAGCACAGGTCTCTTGTAGTAGCGGTAGTAGCCAATGATGTTGCTTGTCATGAACAGAAGCTCCATGGCCACAGCCATGGGGGAGTGTATGAGGACGTTGTGGAAGACCCAGAAACTTGTGCCCACGATCATCAGCTCTCGGAGCCTTTTGTCGTCTTCGCAGAAGGCAGCGGTGGTCTGCAGGAGAGAGCCTGCACAGCTTATGAGGCTGATGACGCCAGCGAAAGTGACTGCGGTGCCTGCCATGGAACCCAGGGCAAAGATCACCATGATTTTTTTTGAGGTGGTGAAGATGCTTGTAAAGAAGCGGATGGTTGCAAGGCAGAGGAGGATGGCGGCGGTCATCTGGCCCAAAAGCACGAAGTGTGCTGAAATCAGGGTGCAGGAACACGAGAGACAGGCGACAATTTTTTTCCGGTCTTTGAATTGAAAGGACAACAGGTCAAAACAGATGGCAACGGCGATGAGGATTTGTGAAAGGAGGAACGCGGACATCTTTTCCTTGAAAAGCGCACAGGGGAGACAAAGCTCAAAAAAGCTTCGAGACCTTGGGGTTGATAGCAGCAGCCCCAGCTTTTCGGGCCTGACATGAACCTTCATTTTCCAGACGGTTTATATCACGCATCGAAATTGTCGTGAAGAATTAAGATGAATCTAACTGTGCCCCTGCCGCAACTCAGCTTTCAAGGCGGCTCACCTTGCCGTCGGGGGCATGCTCTTTGCCACTGAATAATTACAACACGCCCCCCTAAGCTAACCGGCAAGCCAATCGATTTTTATCTGCGAGACCCATACTCAAGAACAAAGTACTGCGGCTTCAAGTCCGCCAGGGGCTGACGGCGTTTTGTCAGTTCTCCTTCCGGCCCGTGCCCCCCCAGGCGAGAGATGTCAGCTATTGTGCCGCACCCGAGAAGCGAGTATGCGGAGCATTTGCGAACCAGTTTTTATGCCTTAAGCAGCTCCCGCAGCACCATGGGCAGGATGCCTCCGTGTTTGAAGGTTTCCACCTCCCGGGCAGTGTCCAGGCGGACTTTCACTCCAAAGAGGATGGCCTGTCCATTCTCTTTTTGAGCACGGATCGAAAGGGTGCCGCCCGCTTCCAGGTTATCGAGGCCGGAGAGAGAGAAGCTTTCGGTGCCGTTTACGTTGAGGGTGTGGGCGGACTCGTCCCTCATGAACTCCAGGGGGAGAACCCCCATGCCCACGAGGTTGCTTCGGTGGATCCGCTCGTAGGATTCGGCGATAACTGCCTTAACGCCCAGGAGCAGGCTCCCCTTGGCGGCCCAGTCCCGGCTGGAGCCGGTACCGTACTCCCTGCCGCCCAGGACAATGAGGGGGGTGTTTCGGTCCTGATAGGTTTGGGCTGCATCAAAGACAAAGCGTTCTTCATGTTCCGGGAAGAGTGTGGTGTAGGCCCCCTCTTTTCCCTTGGCCAGTTCGTTTTTGATGCGAATGTTGCCGAAGGTGCCACGCATCATCACCTCGTGGTTTCCCCGTCGGGACCCGTAGGAGTTGAAGGCGTCGGGGGCAACTCCCTTGCCGGTGAGATACGCTCCGGCGGGGTAGGAGGGGGGGATGGCTCCGGCCGGGGAGATGTGGTCGGTGGTGACGGAGTCTCCGAGTTTCAGAAGCACGCGGGCCTCGGTTATTTTTTCTGCAAGGGGAGGTGCCATTTCGAAGCTGTCAAAGAAGGGGGGCTTTTTGATGTAGGTGGACTCCTTGTCCCACTTGAAGGTGAGGCTGGTTTCGGATTCGATGGCCTGCCAGTTCTCGTCCCCGTCGTAGAGGGATGCGTAGGTGGAGGTGAAGGTGTCCGGGGTGATGCAGCGTGTGACCACGGCATTGATCTCCTCTTGTGTGGGCCAGAGATCTGCAAGGAAGATCTCCCTGCCGTCGTGGGTGCAGCCGATGGTCTCGTTCATGAGGTCGATGTCTGTGCGTCCGGCGATGGCAAAGAGCACCACCAGCATGGGGGAGGCGAGGAAGTTGCTGCGTATTTTCTGGTGGACCCGGGCCTCGAAGTTGCGGTTCCCGGAAAGAACGGCGGCGACGTTTAAGTTCTCTTCGTCCACCACATGGGCCACTTCCGGGGGCAGCGGACCGCTGTTGCCGATGCAGGTGGTGCAGCCGAATCCTGCGAGGTGGAATCCCAGTTTTTCCAATGGGGCCATGAGCCCCGCATCTTCCAGGTACTTGACCACGGCCCTGGAACCGGGGGCCAGGGAGGTTTTGACAAAGGGTGGGACGGAGAGTCCCAGGTCCACCGCTTTTTTGGCGATGAGGCCGGCACCGAGCATGACATGGGGGTTGGAGGTGTTGGTGCAGGAGGTGATGGCCGCGATGACCACCGAGCCGTCCTCCACACGGCAGAGCTTGCCGCCCATGGAGATGTCCCGTCCTTTCTTTCCGCCTTCAAAGGCTTTTTCCATGACACCCTTGAGGTCCGGCAGGTGGATTCGATCCTGGGGGCGGGAGGGGCCGGCCACCGACGGGGTGATGGCCGAGAGATCCAGTTCGATGACGCGGTTGTAGTCGGGGTCGCTTTGGGGATCAAAAAAGAGCCCGGTCTCTTTTGTGTAGGCCTCGGCAAAACGGGCGGCCTCATCGCGGCCCGTGGTTTTCAGGTACCCAAGGGTCACCTCGTCCACGGGGAAGAGGCCCACGGTGGCTCCGTTTTCAGGGGTCATGTTGGCAATGGTGGCCCGGTCGGGGAGGGAGAGTTCGGCAAGGGAGGGACCGAAATACTCCACAAACTGCTCCACCACCACCTCTTTTCTGAGGAGCTCGGTCACATAAAGGACCACATCGGTGGCGGTGACGCCTTTTTTCGGGGCTCCGCAGATACGGACCCCGGTGACGTGGGGCAGGCGCATGGAGAGGGGCTGGCCCATCATCACCGCTTCGGCCTCGATGCCCCCTACGCCCCAGCCAAGGGTGCCCAGGGCATTGATCATGGGGGTGTGAGAGTCGGTGCCCACAAGGGCGTCCATATACGCCCAGGTGCGTCCATCCCGTGAGCTCTGCATGGCCACACCGCCGAGTTTCTCCAGGTTGATCTGGTGGCAGATACCGGAGTTGGGCGGAACGATCCGCACATTCTGAAAGTTCTTCTGGGCCCACTTCAAAAAGGCATATCGCTCCCGGTTGCGCTTAAACTCCAACGCCACGTTTTTTTCCAGGGCCCCTTTCATGCCGAAAAAGTCCACCTGCACCGAGTGGTCGATGATGAGATCCACCGGTACGTCGGGGTTGACCCGGGAAGCCTGAAACCCTGCTGCCATCGCTGCATCACGCATGGCGGCCAGGTCGCAGAGGGCGGGCACGCCTGTGAAGTCCTGCATCAGCACACGGGCCGGGTAGAAACTGATTCCCACGGGGGAGAATCCTTCGGGGCGCCAGGAGAGCAGCCGGGAAAGGTTCTCTTTTTCAAGGCGTCCCCAGAGGATGTTCCGCACCATGTTTTCAGCCAGAATCTTAAGGGAGAAGGGGAGCCGGGAAGGGGCCATGGCCGAGGAGCTGGCAAGGCCGGAGAGGTTGACGGCGGCATAGGGGGTTCCGTCCACAACAATATCCTGAATCAGGGAGTCCAGGGAGATCATGGCGTGTCTCCTTTTGGGGAATGTGAAAGGCGTTGCCTCCGGCGGCAAGGTGGGCCACCTTGAAAGCTGATTGCCGTTGCGCTTTGCCCTTCGTTCCTCAGGCCAAAGCGCAACGGCGTTCGCCGCGGGCTGCGCCCGCCTTCAATGCTGGAGGTTATGCAAATGTATCCACACGTTTTTTCCTTGTTTATCTTTTATCCATAGGAATAAGCGTGCACCCCTCAGGGCCGCAGTAGGTGCCGATGTACTCCGATTCGGGGCGGTAAAGCACCGGCTTGTGGGCCTCATCGGCGAACTGCTCTTCAATGACGTGGGCGCACCATCCAGCCACACGGCTCATGGCGAAGATGGGGGTGAACAGGTCGTGGGGAAGCCCCATGGTGTGGTAGAGGGAGGCGCTGTAAAAGTCGACGTTCGGAAAAATTTCGACTCCCTTTTTTTCCATGAACAGGGCCTTGCCCACTCTCTCCAACTCCTGGGTCATTTCGTACCAGCAGGTGTCGCCCACCATCTCTCCCACCTCTTTGCTCATGGGGCGCAAGATCTCCACGCGGGGATCGCCGTTTTTGTAAACGGCATGGCCCAGCCCCATGACCAGTTCACCTTTGCCCAGTTTATCCTCCACAAAGGGTCGGATTTTATCCATGCTGCCGATGGCTTTGAGCATCTCCATCACCCGTGTGTTGGCACCACCGTGGAGCTCTCCGGAGAGAGAGCCGATGGCCGCAGAGACGGCGGCGTACATGTGGGCCCGGGTGGAGGCGACCTCGCGGGCCGCAAAGGTGGAGGCGTTGAAGGCGTGTTCGGCGTGGAGGACAAGGGCGCGGTCAAAGAGTTCAGCCATGCGTTTGTTCGGTTCCTGGCCGGTGAGCATGTAAAAAAAGTTCTCAGCCATGGACAACCCCGGCATTGGATCGATGGGCTCAAGCTTCTGGCGGATGCGAGTCCAGGCGGCCACCACCGTGGGAAGCTTGGCGATAAGGCCCAGGGCGCGGTTCTTTGCAAGGGAAGGGCTGTTTTCGGGAAGGCTGTCGTCGTGGTGGGCCAGAAGGGCTACACAGGCCTGCAGGATGTCCATGGGCGGGGTGCCCACGGGGCGCGTCTGCATGGCACAGATGAGGTTGGGAGGCAGGTAGCGGTTTCGTTCCAGCTGGTTGATGAAATTGACCAGCTCATGGACATCGGGCATTTTGTCATGAATAAGCAGGTAGGCCACCTCCGGGAAGGTGGTCTCCATGGCCAGGTCCTGGATGAGGTACCCGCGATAGACGAGACGGCTGTTGGCGCCGTCCACGTCGCAGATCTTGGTGCTTGCGATAACCACACCTCGAAGGCCTATGTTTTTGATGGCGCTCTTCATGGAATCCTCCTTAGTTAAGGCGAGTAGAAGACATGGTACATGATAAAAAACAGCCTCCGGAAG
This sequence comes from Desulfolunaceae bacterium, assembly GCA_942491485.1. Lineage (GTDB taxonomy): Bacteria > Desulfobacterota > Desulfobacteria > Desulfobacterales > Desulfolunaceae > Desulfoluna. Next base: position 247,792 of record CALOAX010000005.1, read on the forward strand.
TCGCGAGAAGGCCCTTGGGAGTATCATGATGCTAACGTGTGCCGCTGATCCCGTAACACCTTCGTGGCTCCGGTCTATATTTACGATGCGTGTGATCGTTTGAGCTGCCTGTACTCCGGTTTTACCCCTTGGAAATGGATTATACCGGATCCTTTCCATGGGCAAGGGGGCCCACCCTGGAAACCGGGACCTGAGTTGAGGGGATTCCCGGGGCAACCGTATGGTCAATAGGTTGTGGGTGCTGCGAAGAAAGGCTTCACTCGTTGACCGGGCATGGCAGGTTTTTCCGGGAGGCAGTCTGCCACGTCACTGTATTGCTTGTGGTGATGCCGGGTAAGCACAAAGATGAGAAAGAGGTATCACGTTCGGAGAAGAGGTGTCGTCGGTGTTGTGCGAGCTGCGAAAACTGGGGCGTAAGCGAGATGGTGTGGTTTGCAAGTTTTTGATATAAATGGATTTTTAACAGGGCTTTGCCGGCTTTGTGAACTGATTTATTAAACATCAAATTCTCGATAACCACAAGGCTAAAAAATGCAACCGTCTTGCGTGTCTATGAAAAAGAGAGTATATTTGACGGTAACAATTCTATTGCCAGGGACTTGGGTGGTGAGCTCTACCATGCCGGCCCCTGTTCCAAAGCAGGGCGGTTCCCACGAAAGGGCCTGATCCTTTCCTCCTGTCTCTTTCGAGGGATGGCCGATACACAGCCCCCTGCTGTCACCCATGGTCACCCTTCGGATGGGCCGAAACCGAGCCGGTCCGTGATTATCCCCGCATCACTTTTTTAATGGCCTCGCAGCACGTTGAACATGCGATACGTCAAGATTTATCCGCTTTGAAAAACGAAGCCTGTTGTCAGGCGCCATATGGACTGATTTTTCTGAACGTATCTTGTTTTCATTCCCTATAAACGACCGGTGTATCGGTCTTTACGGGATAGACCCCACGGGAAAAGCCGATGAGACGAGAGATCTACAGAAGCCAGGTGGGAAACGACGGGACCAGTGGCATGCTCCGTATTATCAAGGAAATTGCCTTCTCTGAAGATCCGAGGGATTTCGGTTACATGGCCGATAACGTCCCTTGCCAGCATGCCTGCCCCGCCGGGACCAACATTCCAGGGTACATCCGGTGTATCACACAGAATCGCTACGGACGTTCCTACGAACTGAACCGAATTTATAACATTCTGCCCGCCACCCTTGGGCGCATCTGCTCCCGTCCCTGTGAAGCGGCATGTCGCCATGGCGAGGATGACCTTGGCGAGTCGGTGAACATTTGCCAGCTCAAGCGGGCTGCCGCTGACCTGAAGCCTGCCATGCACCGTATCAAAGAGGATCTGTACGCCCCGTCCGGGAAAAGTGTGGCGGTGATCGGGTCCGGTCCCGCAGGGATCGGGGCGGCCCATGACCTTGCGGTATACGGCCACAACGTCACCCTCTATGAGAACATGCCTGAAGCTGGCGGGATGCTGCGGTACGGTATTCCCGCCTTTCGGCTGCCCAGGGATGTCCTGGACCTGGAGATCGGCAACGTCCTGCGCCTTGGGGTTACCCTCGAAACCGGGGTGCTTGTGGGACACGACATCCTTTTGAAAGACCTGCAGAATAAATACGACGCCGTGATTACCACTGTGGGGTGCATGGAGCCCAACCGACTGGGGGTGGAAGGCGATGAGCTGGACGGTGTTATCTCCGGCCTTGATTACATGGTGAGGACCAACCTCGGACAGCCCGTGCCCACAGGCAAGCAGGTGATTGTGGTGGGGGATGGATTTACCGCCATGGACTGTGCCCGTACGTCCCTTCGGCTGGGGGCGGAGAGTGTTCGGATCAACGTCCGGGCCACAGAGGAGTATATGCCTGTGGATGCGCATGAAGTGCATGAGGTGAAGGTGGAAGGGGCTCGTATTTACAGCCTGGTGACCACCCATCGTATCCATGGCAGCAACGGAAAGGTGGAGGGTATTGAGTTTCTGAGAACCCGCCTTGAGGACACCCCTGACGGCAACGGGCGCATCGCCGTGCCCATTGAGAATTCGGCATTCATCATGGAGGCGGACACCATTATCAGCGCCATCGGCCAGCACCCCAAGATGAATTTGGGGCAGTCGCTTACGATGAATGGGCAGCGTATCGGCGTCAGGCCCGGACGCTTCCTCACCTCTGAGGACCGTCTCTATGCAGCGGGAGATTGCGTGACAGGGGCAACAAACGTCATCTCCGCTCTGGCGGCGGGGCGAAACGTCGCCCATGAGGTGGATGAGCTCTTTGCCGGGCGCAGGCGAAAGTCCCTGGTGGTTCGGTTTGAACCGGCTGAGCAGACCGACCGGGAGCGGGAGTACGACTTTATCAAGCCGGTGCCCATGCCGACCCTGCCTGTGGAGGAACGGTTTGAGCAGGCGGACAATGAGGTTGAGAATGGTTACAGCGATGCCGAGGCGAAGAAAGAGTCCCTGCGTTGCTATCTCTGCAGCCTGAAGTATGAAATCGATGTCTCCAGGTGTATTTACTGTTCCATGTGCATCGACGTGGCTCCCCGGGACTGCATCAAGATGATCTCAAGCGTTGCCGAAAGGCCGGACGGCAGCTACGGAGAGTATGGGGAGACGGGAAAATGGAATGAGGTGGTGGCCATCGCCATTGACAACAAGCGCTGTATAAGGTGTGGGCAGTGTTACGATGTCTGCCCCATGAACTGCATAACCATTACCAAAACCGAACTGGTGGAAGTGGACAGGGAGGAGTGATGCCGAAGGACGACCATTACGTCATCATTGGAAACGGTCCGGCAGGCAATTGTGCGGCCGATACCTTGCGAAAGGAAGACCCGGAGGCAAAAATCACCATCATCTCCGATGAGAAGCCTCTCTACTACTACAAGCACCGGGTCCCCCTTTATGCCATGGGAGGCTGTGAACCCGATGATCTGGCCATCCGGCCCTACCGGGGCTATGGGGAGAAGCAGATCCGGCTCCGCCTGGGGCAACGCGTGGAAAAGGTGGTTCCGCCTGAAAAGCTCCTGTACCTGAAGCATATGGAGAAGGTGCATTACACCAAGCTGATTCTGGCTGTGGGGGCGTCGGCCCGACGGCTCCCCAATCACGCAGCCTTTGCCGAACATCTTCAGTGCCTGGCCGGTTTTGATGACGCCAAAAGGGTGCGTGAGAAGCTGTTGGCGTCTTCCCGTATCGTCATTTTGGGAGGGGATCTCATCAGCATGGGGTTTGCCAGGGAAGCCCGGAAGGCGGGGAAAGAGGTGGTGTTCATTCTTTACAGCAGCCTTTTCTGGCCGGTGAGCCTGAAAGAAGAAATTAGGCAGAGCGTGACAAAGCGGCTGACTTCCCTGGGGGTCGAGGTGGTGAGCGATGCCGAACCGGTGACGGATGTTCAGCCCGCGGAGGGCGGCTACACCGTGACCCTGCCCGATAACTCGGAATTGTCAGCAGACCTGGTCTTCTCCTTTTTCGGGTCCGTTCCAAACATCCGTTTTCTGGTTGGCAGTGGCATCAACACCGAAAAGGGGGTGCTGGTGGACGATCTCATGCGCACCAATCAGGAGGATGTCTACGCATGTGGGGATTGTGCCCAAATCTACAACCCGGAGTTCAAGGATTACTGGATATCGGTGGGGTGGGGGAACGCCGAAGCGCAAGGGGAGATAACCGCCATGAACCTTTTGGGGCGGGAAAAGGTTATCGACTACCAGCCCAAAGAGATCTTTGAAATGGATGGGGTCACGATCCGAACCTCTTGGTGGAAATCGTTTTCCTAAAATAGCCTCCGGCCAGGGGGTGACCCCCTGGTTTGCGAATGCTCCGAGCCCTCGTTCCTCGGGCACGTCACATTCGCTTCGGGCTTCGCCCGGTTTAAAGCTGGAGACATGCAAAGTGCGATCGCCCGTTTTGAAGGACTATGGGGAGCGGTCAAATCAAAGCCGATTCCGTTTAAGGTACGACACCGTATCCACAACGTTTGAGGCTTGTGGAATCATATGAAGCAACCGCCTGCACTGGAGGCGGGCGAAGCCCGCGGCAAAGGCGAATGCAATTTGGCCCGAGGAACGAGGGGCGAAGTGCATTCGCAACCCGCTTTCGAGGTGGCTCACCTCGCCGCCGGAGGCACGCTTTTTTGCCGTGATGGCTGCATGAATAACAAGGGAGCGAAAAACGATGACGTCCAGCGTTGATATTGTGATTGAGATCTGTGGCAGCGCGGGGGAGGGGACCATTTCCGCCGGAGAGGTGATGACCCGGTTCATGAGCAGCAGGGGCTTTGGGATCGTCTCTTTTGACTCTTTTCCATCGGAGATTCGGGGCTTCGGGAAGTGTGTGGCCCATTTCCGCGTCAGCTCGGAAAAGGTGCTCTCGCCGGGAAAGTACACCGATGTGCTCATTGCCTTGAATGATGCCCATGCCATCACCCAGCTTTCGAAGCTTCATAAAAACGGGGTCTTGATTTACGACAGCAAGCCACCGGTCTGTCATGAAGAGGACATGAGTATCGCCGGATGGGCCGAGCCCGGCATCACCGCGTACGGCATTCCCATGCTGGAGCTGGCCAACAAAGCCGCGGGCAATGCCAAGGGGCGGAACATGGTGGCCATCGGGGCTGTGGCCTCTCTTTTCGGTATCGACCCGGAGGCGATGAAGGCGTTTATCGAAACCCGATTTAAGGGCAAGAAGCAGAAGATCATTGAGAGCAACATCAACTCCTTTCTTCTTGGGTACGAATGGACAAAAACCAATATCACCAAAGAAGACCCCTACACATTTGAAGGGGCGGCCCCCCCCATTCCCGAGGGCGAAAAAATCATCATGAACGGCAACGAGGCGGTGGCCATGGCGGCCATGGATAGCGGGATCCGCCTCTATGCCGGGTACCCCATCACCCCGGCCACCAAGATCATGGAGATCTTAAGCAAGCGCCTGGGCGAGTCTGGAGGGGTGATGATCCAGACCGAAGACGAGATTTCGGCCGCGGGCAATGTGGTGGGCGCGGGGTTTTCCGGTAAACGGGCCATGACAGCCACTTCAGGCCCCGGATTTGCCCTGATGGGGGAGATGATCAACCTGGCCGTGATGGCCGAGGTGCCGGCTGTTATCGTGAACTCCCAGCGTGGCGGGCCCAGTACAGGCCTCCCTACAAAGATGGAACAGAGCGACTTGTCGGCGGCGGTGAACGGCGGTACCGGTGATTCGCCCCGGGTGGTCTTTGCCCCGCGCGACGTGACGGACTGCTATGAGATGACCTGCCTCGCCTTTTATGTCGCCGAAAAGTATCAGACCCCGGTGGTGATTCTCCTCGATTTTTACCTTTCCAACAGCATTCGAAACATCGACAAACCGGTGCCACCGGATGAGGCCATGCTCTCGGCCAATGTGTTCCCGGACGATGAGGAACTTGATGATTACCAGCGGTTCAAGATCACGGAGAGCGGGATCTCACCCCGGACGATTCCCGGCATGGCTTATGGCATGTTCGTGGATACTGGGCTGGAGCACAACACCTACGGCAAACCCGTGTATGACGGGGAAAACCACCTCGCCATGACAGAGAAGCGGTACCGCAAGTTCCACACCATGCAGGCAGAGCTTCCTCCCACGGTGGAGACGGGCACCGAAGGGGAGGTGGACATCGGGATCATTTCATGGGGCTCATCTTCGGGGGCCGCAGAAGAGGCGGTGCGACAGGCCCAGGAAAAGGGGCATCGCATCGCGTCATTCCATTCATCGACGATCTATCCCCTGCCTGAAGAGGCCTTAAAAACCTTCAGCAAGCGGTGCAAAACCCTTGTGGTGGCCGAACTGAACCACACCGGGCAGTACGCCAACCTCATCGCCCCGGTCATCAACCGGGAGGTGCACCGGAATACCATGATCACAGGCCTTCCCATGGCCTCTGAAGACATCCTGGAGTACATCGGACGGTTTAAATTTTAGACCCAGAAAAGCCAAGCCTCCGGCGGCCAGGTGAGGGCACCTGGAAACCCTATGGCGAATGCGTGAAGGGTATCGTTATGCGATCACTTTCAATGCATTCGCGTGGAGGGTGAACTAAGGCAGCCCGCATTGAGAAGAGACCGGTGTAACTATTGAAGATTGTCGCTGGGCAGGACTCTTCGGGCGCGCCGTGCTCCGTCGCGGCATTTACGCGATATCCGTCAAGACTCAGCACTCGTTGGGTTTCGAGATCGTGGGAGTGGTTCATGGTTTATATGTGCGTGATCCATGCGATGGCGTGTTCCCGGTAAAAAGAGCCGCGGCGCAGCACGGCGCGCCCAGACAGGGGTATCTCTAATAAAGAGCATATGTTCAACGGTGACAACTCAACATGAAATACGTGAAGAATGCCACCATTCTTGTCTCACATGCGAAGGCGGGAATTCAATCTGTAAGATCTGAATAGTTACAAAGATTGTAACTATTCAGATCAAAGTCGCCTCCGGCGGCCCTGCCGGGGGCCAAACTTTTGAAAAGTTTGACAAACAGGCGTTGATCTCGATTTTGATTCATTCGAAGACGTTGGTTTTCCGACTGTATTCTATTTAACGAGTAAGCATCCCCTTTTGCCGCTCAGCACCAACGGGGCTGAGCGGCAAAAGGGGATGCAATCGGAAAGTTTTTGCGGAGCTTTTTTCAAAAAGCGACCCGCCGGAGGCATAGCTGAATAGATACCAAAGATTGTATGTTTATTTTCAGCAGCTCACTACATTTTTTTGGAGCTGAAATAGACTCCGTCGGACCTGACGGGGATGACTATTTGGGGTGGTTAACCAAACTCATTGAAACTGGGGTCCAGGGGCTCAGCCCCTGGCCGCCGGAGGCTAACACGTAATCATAGACAGAAAATGGAGTGCATTCGATGACCTACATCAGTGACGCCCTGGTCAAAGTTCGGGGAGAGGGATTTCTTGACTACCGGACCCGTGAGCTGCCCACCTGGTGCCCCGGTTGCGGTTATTTCGGCATAGCTCATGCTCTGTTGCAGGTGGTGGGGGAGTTGGGCCTGCGGAATGAAGAGATGTGCGTGGTCAGCGGCATCGGATGCGCAGGTCGGTTTCCCATCTTTATGAAGGTCTATGGGTTTCACACCCTCCACGGACGGGCCGTGCCCATTTCAAGCGGGGTGAAGCTGGCGTCACCGGAACTCACCGTTTTTGCCATCGGGGGGGACGGAGATATTTTGGGGATCGGGGGCGGGCATCTGCCCCATATTGCCCGGAAGAATATAGACGTTACCCTTTTTCTTTTCGATAACTCCATCTACGGCCTTACGAAGGGGCAATCTTCTCCCACGACGCCCATGGGCAATGCCACGGGGTCGCATCCCCGGGGTAATCCGGATACTCCTTTAAATCCCGTTGCCCTGGCCCTCTCCTATGGCGCCTCTTTTGTGGCGAGGGGGTTTGCCGGGGACGTGGACGGGATGAAATCCATCATGCATCAAGCCATCACTCACAAGGGCTTCAGTTTTCTGCACCTTGTTTCGCCGTGTGTCACCTTTGACAAGGAGAATTACACCTGGAAGCGCCTCTCGGAGCTGGTCATGCCTCTGCCCCATACCCACGCCACCGATGACCATGAGGCGGCCCTGAGACTCGCCCGGGATGAGCGAATCATGACCGGTGTGTTTTATCAGGACAGCCTGCGTCTCTCCTATATTGATCACCTCGAAGCCCAGAGACAAGGCTGAGTGGTTTCAAGGGCACGCCAAGAACATATACTTTCGGAAGCCCTTCCAGGTGACATGTGTTCGTCGTTCAATCAAATTAAAAAAAGGCCCATGATCCGAGGGGGGATCATGGGCCTTTTTATTCTTGAAACGAGGGCAGTGGCATTGGAGCCGAGGTTCGAGACGGCATGTGGGGCCACAATCGCTTTTGGGGCGTGCTGGTCGAGTCGCTTCATTCCCCTTGCCGCGGGGCAAGGGGGATATCGCCTTTATACGTTGGTGATGATGTCGTCGATGAACTCTTCGATGGGCATGGCCGGCAGGGTCATGGTTTTGACGGTACCCAGGGCGTCGAGCTCCGTGGTGATGCGGAAAATGGCTCTTTCATCCTTTGCCTTGATGATGGTCAGGAAATCCCAGGGCCCCAGAAGGGCGTATTGATCCACAAGAACACCGCCCCGGTTTTCAATGGCTTGGGCCGAGATTTTCATCCCTGCAGGGTCCTTTTGGATGGTTTTTTTCCCTTCTTCGGTCAGTTCGGTCAGAATGATAAAGGTTTTCATAGGCTCACCTCCGGTTCGACGTTGTCAAATGGGTTGTCCGGCAGGGGGGAGGGCGATTCCTCGGGCCTGTCGGATGGTGATTGGGTTTTGCTTTGGTTGTGTGGGTTGTGGCAGGTTGTGCCCGGAAAGAGCGAAGGAATGTGTGGGCCATCGCCTCCCCGTGGCGGGGTATTGAATGATTTACTATACCTTTTATCGGTGACGGCTGTCAAACATAGCGTTCCTTTGCTGCTGAGAGGTAAGCCGTTGTGTTTCATGGGAGAAAAAAACGAAATGGGATTGTGGGATGGGGCCGTATCCTGTATGAAAATGGGACCAGATATCAGGTGAATGATGAGGCCGGAGACCGCCGAAGGGGCACTTTCTTTGCCCATAGCGCAATGCGTGAATGGCCGAAACGGTTCATCGCTCGTGTGTCTCGCACGTGGCGAACCTCAATTTTCAGTGGCGTCATCGTTTATTTTTTTATACCCGGAGGACACAATGGTTATCGACTTCACCAAAATGGAAGGCCTTGGAAACGATTTTATCATGCTGGACGACATGGACGGCGAGCTTGGAAAGATTGGCTATGCTTCCCTTGCAAAAAAACTCTGCGACCGTCGTTTCGGCGTGGGAGCGGACGGCATTATCCTTGCCCTTCCCTCGGACTCTTGCGACATCGGGTTTCGTATCTTCAACTCCGACGGGTCTGAGGCCGAGATGTGCGGAAATGGCATGCGTTGTTTTGCCGCCTTTGTGAACGCCAGGGGGCTTCTCTCAGAATCACGATTTAAGGTGGAGACCAAGGCAGGGACCATTGTGCCCGAGATTATCGAAGACTTAGGGGGCGGCGTCATTCAAGTGTGCGTGGACATGGGCGAGCCCATTTTGATACCCCGCAACATTCCCTTTGATGTGGAGGGTGACAGGGCTGTGTCCGTTCCCCTGACCACCAATGATCGTGAGTTTGCCATCACCGCAGTCTCCATGGGCAACCCCCATGCCGTCATCGTGGTGGACCGCCTGACCGGGGAGGAACCGGTCACCTTTGGGCCGTCCATTGAGACTTACCCCCTGTTTCCGGAAAAGACCAACGTGGAGTTCGTGGAGGTGGTGTCGCCATCTGAGGTGAAGATGCGCGTCTGGGAGCGAGGGGCAGGTGAAACCCTCGCCTGTGGGACAGGGGCCTGTGCCACAGCGGTGGCCACCCATCTTCTCGGGCTCACCGGACGTGAGGTGAAGGTGGGCCTGAAGGGGGGCGATCTGGCCATTGCCTGGAATGAGTCGGACAACCATATTATGAAAACAGGGCCTGCCACGCTGGCGTTTGAGGGGCGTGTAAGGGTCTGACACGCGAGTTGAGATGGCCCGATTCAAGTGAATGAAACAAGGCACCATTAAGCTCTCAAAAAGCTGCCTCCGGTGGCAAGGGTGGCGAAGCCACATTAGGCAACAGACCTTGAAAGCAGGCCGCGGATATGATTTGAGTGCTGCAAATGATCATTTTTAAAACCTGTTTATCAAACTTTTTAAACGTTTGGCCCTCGGCAGATCCGTCGGGGGCATAAGTTGAACAGTTACTGAAAACAAAGGTTCCGCACCTCGAGCCGCGATAATGAGGATGGGGTGCATGAGAGATTGAGACCGTTTCAGTCCCGGCTTGTCAGGCAAGCATACCGGGATGATGGAGGTGTATGATGAACCGGTTGACGCCCTATGACGAAGCACAGGCCCTGGTGGCCGCCGTGCGGGTCCATGAGTTTACAAACAAAACATCACCGTCTTTCAAAGAGGTGGCAGAAATCCTCGAGATGACCACCGATTGGGTCTCCCGGGTGTGCTCCGAGTTGGCGGAAAAAGGGATCCTCGAACTGGTGGAGGGGCCTTTTCAGACCACCTGCATCGTGATTGTCGATCACCTGGCCGTGGAGTCCCTTCCCCGAAAAGCGCGGGAAAACCGCATGGAAGAGGAGCTGAAAAAGTTCAAAGAGAAGACCGCCGGAGTCTACGAACAAAAGGCCAAGGCGATTCAGGAAGAGCAGAAGAAAAAAGAGAAGGACCTCTTCAACGACATCGCCAGCAAATTCAAAAGCGAATTGAATAAATCGTTGTAAAAAGAGAGAACTCTACCGAACTCAAAACCCCGCAGAGGCTTTATGCCCTGCGGGGTTTTTTATGTGCCTCCGGCGGCCAGGGGATGATCCCCTGGACCCCATATGGCATCCGGTTCGCTACGCGCTCACCGGATGCGCACAGGGTGATATCACTCATTGATCTGCCGTAAATGCGGAGGTTGTTCGGCTTTTCATTCTTCTACGCGTTGTTTCCATGTCGTGGTGAAATTCTATGCGAAGATGTATCGTTTTTATAGGCTATCCATAGACTCATACCTTTGTGATGCATGTTGCACACGTGCCAAATCCGGGTGAATGCGATTTGCCCCGAGGAACGAGGGGAAAAGCGCATTCACATTCAGCTTTCGAGGTGGCTCACCTCGCCGCCGGAGGCGTTTTTCGATGTTATTAAAAATAGCTTTGATAGACGAGTCGGGCGGTGGTGAGGAAAACCACGGTGACGAAGATGGGCTTGATGAGTTTCGAGCCGCTTTTGATGGCGAGGGAGGAACCGGTGCGCGCGCCGATGATTTGTCCTGCGGCCATGACGAGCCCTGCGGTCCAGACCACATTGCCGAGGGCGATAAAGACGGAGAGGGCCACGATGTTGCTGGTAAAATTCATGACCCGTGTGTAGCCGGCGGCGCGGGTCATGGAGAAGCCGAGGAAGAGAACCATGGCGGTGGTCCAAAAGGAGCCGGTGCCCGGTCCGAAGAATCCGTCGTAAAACCCCAGCAGCAGGCCGCAGAGGGTGTAGAATAGGGGGGCGGGAAGCTTGGGCTTGCGCTGGGCGTCTCCGAAATCGGGGGATGCCAGGGTGTAGATGAGAACCCCTATGAGAAGGATGGGGATCAGCCCTTTGAGAAAACCGCCGTTCATGTGCTGGATGGTCCAGGCACCAGTGGCGGCTCCGGCAAAGGTCGCGGCAATGCCGACGGCAGCCTCTTTGAGGTTTACCTCGCCTTTCTGAATGTAGTTTAGGGCGGCGGAAAAGGTTCCGAAGGAGCCTTGCAGCTTGTTGGTTCCCAGGGCGATTTGCGGCGGCATCCCCACCGACAGCAGCATGGGAAGGGCCACAAGCCCGCCTCCCCCTGCAATGGAATCCACAAATCCGGCAGCTGTGCCAGTGGCAAAAAGAAGAAGGGCGATGGCAGGTGTGAGTACGAAGTCCATGGGGATGAGGCTCCAAGCGATGGCTGGTAACTAGTTAAAAAGGATGCTTATAATCTCTCGCTGTTCCTGCGGTCAAGCTCTTTCATGGCCCATCGAAGAATAGTCTTTACAGCCGTGTAGATTATTCTTCAATGCATGCCTACACCTCTTTATTATCTCTCCTTGGGTTACCCCGAATAACTCTCTCTATTCCGGTTGTTACGCTTTCCTGTGTTTCATGGTGGGGGCTGGCATGCTTTGTGAAATTAATGCGGACGTGATTGTCCGTCATGCTGCCTGAGGGTGGCCGAATGATAGAGAACCCGGGAGTTGAAGGAGGCGTTATGCGATTGTCCGGAGCTGTTTTGACGGTCATTTTTGTTGTGGTTGTGTCGGCGTCGGCATGGGCGCAGGAAACCGGAAAAAAAACGCTCTACCTTGTGGAGAGGATGACCTGTGGTGCGTGCCTTACCACCATTTCAAAGGGCGTGGCGCGTGTGGCTGCAGGGGCTCTGGTTACGGGTGATCCCTCTGAGGGCGTGGTGCGGGTGATGCATGATGCAGGCGTTTCTGCTGAATCCATTGCACTGGCTATTACAGAGAGCGGTTATCCCGCCCGGGTGATGGCCAGCGTCGATGCCCGGCCCGGGGAGATGGAGGCGATCACTGCATCTTCAAAGGGAATTGCCGGCGGGTCCTGCTGTGCCAAGGCGGAAAGGCCTGCCTGCGGCGGGAGCACCGAGAGCTGGAAGGCTTTTTATAATGCGATGAAAAAGCGATTATTATCGAAATCGGAAGCAGTACAGGGTGAATAGAGGGGTGACGTCATGCGAAAAATAGTTGGATTGTTTTTGATATTGATTCTGGCCGCTTCGACGGCCTATGGCTTCTCCTTCGGGGGGAAACGGTTTGAGGTTATTACGCCAGAGGGAGAGACCCTTCGTATTCCTTTGTCTTCAATCAGCGACGACAAGGCCCACTTCTTCAGGGTGGATGTGAGCGAGGGGAAATACCTTGAGTTTTTTACCGTTCGAAGTGACGACGGCGTGATCCGTGCGGCTGTTGATGCCTGCGATGTGTGCTATCGGGCAGGCAAGGGGTACGTGAAAAAGGCCGATGTCATGGTGTGCGAAAACTGCGGCATGAGATTCCCATTGTCGCGTATCAACGTGGTGAAGGGTGGTTGCAACCCAGCGCCTCTGGAGCGGCAGATCAAAGGGGATCACCTTGAGATCCCCATGTCCGTTGTGACTGACAGTCTCTGGTACATGGAATACAGGAGGTAGGGGTGGCCTGGAATCCGGAACGATACCGAGAAAAACGAGAGCGCGTGCTGACCGGAAACCGGAAGCAGGGCTCTAAAATGGTGAAGGTCCTTTTGGGAACGGTCCTTGGGGTGGTTGCCCTGGGGCTCTTCCTGGGGGCTCCCGTGGTGTGGGAGTCGTTCTCTTCCCGCCACCTGGATGATGTGATCCTCCGGGTGGACGCAGCGGCCCATGCGGTTACCCAGCTTCCTGTCGGAGACGGTATACGAAACGTGGCAGAGGACCAGGGCGGCAATCGGCTGGTGGTGACCTTTGATCGGCGGGAGACCTCGGCCAGGCGTATCGTGGAGACACTTAAGGCCTCAGGCACGGATTGTTTTCTGCTCAACACCATGCCCCACAGCGTCGGAGAGCATCAGCGAAAGGAGGCAGCACGTGAAGCTATTTGATATAGTTTTGGGGCATATCCGTCGCAAACGCATGCGTTTTGTTTTTTTGATTTCAACCCTGACCTTTGGTGTGGCCGCCATCGTGACGATGTTTGCCGTCACGGACTCCATGAGCCGTCAGGTGGAGGAACGCTTGAATCGTTTCGGCGCCAACATCGTGATGATGCCGAAGCGCGAAAGCCTGCCCCTTGTGTATGGTGGCATGGCCTTAGGGGATGTGGGGGTTGAATCAAGCTATTTTAAGCAGGACACCCTTGGCGATATCCGCACCATCAAAAACAGCCGGAACCTGGGCGTTATCTCACCGAAGATCGTGGGCGTGGTGGATGTGCGAGACGAACGTGTGCTTATGGTGGGGGCCAATCTCGAAGAGGAGCTGGCCCTGAAGAGCTGGTGGACGTTCACCGGGGAGTTTCCAGATGCAGCCGGTGAGATCGTAGCCGGTCACGATGTCTCTTCCAAGCTGGGCCTTGCCGTTGGCGATACCCTGCAAATCATGGGACGCTCTTTTAGCGTGACGGCGGTGCTCAACCCCTCCGGTGGCTCCGACGATGCCGTGCTCCTGGGGGCGCTGCCTGAAGTGCAGCAGCTCCTGAACCGTCAGGGAGAGATCTCGTTGGTTGAGGTCGCGGCCTTCTGCAGGGGGTGCCCCGTTTCTGAACTGGTGCTCCAGATTGCGGAAAAATTTCCCGGAGCACGGGTGACGGCATTGAGCCAGGCGGTGATGTCCAAAATGCAGTCCATGGACATGATCCGACGCTTCGGCTTTGGCGCCGTGGTGTTTGTGATGGTCACCGGGGCGCTCCTCGTCTTTATGATCACCACCTCCTCGGTGAACGAGCGGGTGCGGGAGATTGGGATCTTTCGCGCCATGGGTTTTCGCCAGAGCCATATCATGGAGGTGATGCTCCTGGAGACCCTTGTGGCGGGCGGTGCGGCAGCTCTCTTCGGGACCCTCCTGGGCAACGGCCTCGCCCATGTCCTCGTCCCGGTGATGATCAAAGGGGTGGGGCCTGCCGTTGTCAACTGGCAGATGGCCGCCTGGACTCTGGTGGTGACCCTTGCCGTGGTTCTGCTTGCAGGGCTTTTTCCCGCCCTCAAAGCAAGCCGGCTCGACCCCACCGAGGCGCTGAGAACCCTTTAGGAGAGCCTCCGGCGGCCAAGGGCTGAGCCCTTGGAACCCAGGTTCGCGAATACTCCGAGCCCTCGTTCCTTGGGCACGTCATATTCGCTGACGGGCTTCGCCCGTGGGCAACGAAAAGCGATCATGCAACCGATATCGGCAACATCAGTAAAACCGCCGGTGTTACACCAGCCAAAGTCATACAGATTTTTAAAGGCTTTCATGGTCAGGCTTACGAATAAAACCACGGAGGCAGCCCGGTTAAAGAGGCCTCCGGTGGCCCTGCCGGGGGGAGCAAGCTTCTGAAACGTTTGATAAACATGTCTTTATACATGGTTCCTGTCTAACATCGAATCAAAAACGAATGTGATTTGCTCCGAGGAACGAGGAATGAGGGGCGAGGCGCACTCGCAACCCGCTTTCGAGGTGGCACACCTCGCCGCCGGAGGCATTCTTTTCTCTCTCACTGTTTTTATAACTGTTTAACCAGGAGACCCCACATGCTGGAATACCCTGTTTCTCACCTCCTGGAGGTGCGGGACGTAAGCAAAGTGTACGGAGGGGGCGACGGGGCCACCCATGCCCTTTGCAACGTGAATCTGACCGTGGACGACGGTGAGTTTGTCGCCATCATGGGCCCTTCCGGTTCTGGCAAGAGCACGCTTCTCTCCACCCTTGGGGGCCTCCTGAGTCCATCCTCCGGAAAGGTGCTTGCCGACAGCCTTGATATCTATGGTCTCACCACCGATGGACGGGCCGACTTCCGTCGGGAATACCTGGGGTTTGTCTTTCAGTCCTTTCACCTGGTGAATTACCTGTCGGTTCTTGAAAACGTCATGCTTTCCTTTGCCGTGGCGCCCCTCTCCAAGGGAGAGAAAAGGGCCCGTGCCCATGAGACCCTTGCCAGGGTAGGGCTTGCGGAGAAAGCTGAGAAACTGCCGGAGATGCTCTCCGGCGGAGAGCAGGAGCGTGTAGCCATTGCCCGTGCCATCGTAAACGAGCCGCCCATTCTATTGGCCGACGAACCCACCGGGAACCTGGATTCCGCGAACACCGGTGCAGTGCTCGATCTTCTGTCCGAACTCAATGCCAGCGGACAGACCGTCGTTATGGTCACCCACTCCGATCGGGCAGCCCAAGCCGCCTCCCGCACCATCACCATGGCCGACGGCAAGGTGAGGGCATCATGAAACCCTATGGCGAATGCGTGGAGGTCGCCATGATGCACTCATTTTTGAGGCATTCGCGCGGCAGGTAAGGTATTGCTGCCCTCGAGAAGAGATCAGTCTTAACACAGGTGTTTCACACAAACCGATCGTCGGATCGTGTTTTGGAGACCGTCTCTTCATCGGCGCGCATCCAGCCCGATGTGCTCTCTTCCACACCGTCGAATTTTTGGATGTAAGGCTTGATGTCGAGGAGAGGGGTGCCGTCCAGCATATCGGCACCGGTGAAATGGACGGTGCTTCCGGCTACCTTGGTGACTCGGACGATGGAGATGCCGATGTGAGCGGGTCTCAAGGGGGATCGGGTGGCAAAGACGCCCCGGGGCTGGGTGTCCATGAAGGGAATCACGGCAAGTTCGGTACGGGTGGCCTTGTGGAAATGGTAGATGAGGTAAATGTGGCTGAACCCGTTCAGGTTCTTCAGGCCGTCGGCATACTCCGGGAGGAGGTCAGCGCGGCCGTTAATGTCTTGGGCCCCCTTGGGCTGGATGGGCATGGAAGAGAGTTCGGTGTGTGGGGTTTGCAGGGTGCCGATGGGATGAATGTCCATGGATGGTTGTCTCCTGTGATTGTCGGACGGGTTGAAATGCATTCCATGGATGCCCTGAATCAGATGCCGGCGACCATCAATGCGCGCTTATAGCCCGGATATTTAACGAGTTGAGTGCACCCATTTTCAAGGCATCAGAGCTGCAGATGTAGTGGGTTACCTCAATGCTCTGATAACGCATAAGATGGGTGCATTCGGCTCGCCGAAGGGTGAGAAAAACTAGCAGGAAACGGTGAATTGCATTTTGAATTTTTAAATATCTTAATTTTCACAGTATCTGTCTGTAATAACAGCTGATGTTTCGGGCTGATTGTTTTCTCTTGAAATATTCGGGATAGGATGAACTCTTTGGCGGACAAGCTCCCTTTGACAGGTTTTCCATTGCCAATACCCTGTATTTGGAACTCGGGTAAGACTAATTCTTGATCCAGCGTGTCCAGCCGAATTTTGACAGGTTTTTGCGGACGTAATCACTGTGGAGTACCAGGTGGACCCCCACGGCGATGATAAATAAAATACCTGCCCACTCGTGGCATTCGGTGAGAAAGTGGCGGATGTCCACCAGCACGCTTCCCTTTGCCTCGTAACCGTGGGGAAGAACCCACGCATTGATCAGGCCGGTTACAGCAAGAAACGTCCCCAGCACAAAAAGAGTCACGTTGACTCCCCACATCTTCTTCGGTCGTTCCATTTCTCTTCACTCCTTAAAAATCTATGCATTTGTTGTGGTTTTTAAAAAACTAGATATACGCCTGGTATCTGAAAAAATCAAACCCTGCAAAGGATGTTCCTTTACAGGGTTTTTTTGTGTGTAAAACCAATGGGGTGACCATTCACGGTCAAATCCGAGCCGTACATGTTTTCAGCCCGGGGCATGAGGTTACATACCGCTTGGATCATCATGGGCCGGGGGCTCGGTTTCGCATGCTTCCAGAGGCAGGCGAAGTGTAAACCGGGTGAAGACCCCGGGTCTTGAGGCGACGTCCAGTTGCCCGCTGTGCCCGGTGGTGACAATGAAGTACGCGATAAACAGCCCAAGACCCCGTCCCTTTTCCCGGGAATGGGTGGTGAAAAACGGCTCGAATACCAGCCGACAGGTCTCTTCCCCCATACCCGGACCGTTGTCTTCAATATCGATGCGCAGCATACGGCTCTCTTTTTGCGCCGTGATGGTCAACATGGGGGACTTTACGGGGGCAGCCCCCTGGAGGAGGGCTTCAGCCGAGTTTGCGAGGATGTTGTAAAAAACCTGCTGGATTTTTGCGCCCTCACACACCACATCGGGCAGGTTCTCTTCATAGTGTCGAATCACACGAATGCTTTGGAATGCCTTCTGGTCACCGGACAGGAAGTCCTTCTCAAGGAGGGAGAGTGTTTTGTCTAACAGTTTGGTGAGCTGGTAGGGCGCCATCCGGCTGTCGTTTCGCCTGGAGTAGGAGAGAATGTTTCTGACGATCTCGGCCGTTCGCTTGCCGGAGAGGTGAATGGCGTCAATGAGGGACGTTACCTTCCTGAGTTCCATGTAGGACTGGAGGGCTTCCATGGAGGTCCCTGACTCCTCGGCAGCCTCAAGGTTGTCCGGTGTCTTCTGGGTAAGACGCGAGAGCAGCAGGGAGGTGTTTTGAACAATGCCTGCAATGGGGTTGTTGATTTCATGGGCGATGCCGGCTGCCAGTCCCCCCACTGACATCATGATCTCCGTATGGTGCATGGCCTCCTCCATTCGGATGCGTTCGGTGATGTCGTCAATGCGGATGACAGCGCCACCTGATGCGATGCCTTTGATGGGAAAGACCCAGATGTCGTAATGTTTTTTCAGGGTGCTGATGCGGCTGGCGATGCGGTACCGGGTTTGTACCTCCCCGGTCTGCATGGCCCTGGCAACGAGATCCCGGTGATTCACCAGAAGTGGAAGGGCCTTGTCCACCGGTTTGTTCAGGGCGTCATGCCGTGGGGTGCCGGTTACTGTTTCGGCCTCACTGTTCCAGAGGGTGATGGCCATGTCGCTGTCGACTGCTGCAATGACGGTGGACATGGCGTTGATGGAGTTGGAGAGGTAATCCCGGAGAAGGCGGGTCTCCTGCTCACTGGTTTTCCGGTCGAGGATGTCGATAAAGGTACCAGCCAGGTGCGAGGCTTTGCCGTCGCTTCCCCAGGCGATGACGCGTCCCCTGTCCAGAACCCAGGTAATGGAACCATCCGGTTTTTTGACTCGGTATTCGCTTATATACAGATCTGTGCGTGATAAAAGCAGGTCATTCAGGGCCTCGTGCATGTCATGACGGTCTTCGGGAAGGATGCGTTCGTGAAAAGCCGCGGCGGAGGAAGGCTTTTCATGCTCGCCGAACCCCAAATGGGTGATCCAGCCCTTGTTTACGGTGAAATTCCCGGTGGGAATATCCCATTGCCAGAGCCCCATGTCCGTGCCGTCAAGGGCAATCCGAAGTTGCGTTTCTCGGTGAATCAGCTCTTTTTCTACCCTGTTTTTTTTGATGAGAAGAATGATGAGGGTGAAAAGAAGGGCTGACAGGAGCACGATAACCACTCCCACCCTTGCAATCAGATCCTTGTGTGTTTCCAAAAAAGAGAAGGGGCGGTTGACGATGCGGGTCCCCGGCGGGAGCTTGTTCACGGGAAGGCCGAATCGGGTTATCATTCGGTGGTCCACCTGGGGGCTGGCTTGGCTTTCCATGAGGATACGAATGGTGTCGGCTTTATCTCCCCGGATGATTTTGAGCACATGCCCACCGGCGTCAAGCCCCTGTTGACGACCTGTGAGGAGGTTGCCTCCAACAATTCCGTGACCCAATTGAAAGTCCCAGAGTCCGTATACCGGGACAGTGCTGCTGTTGCAGATTGCACGAAGACTGTCGTCGTATTCGAAGGCATGCCCGAGGCTGTCTTTCTGGAAGAGGACGTAGAGGACCACCTCCTTCGGTGTGGCATTGGCCACCCTTTTGATGACATGTTCCAGGGGCAGTTTGTCCAGGATGGTGAAGGCGAGGCGGTCTGAAAAGTTTTGTTGAATCCAGGAGAGTTCGCGCCCCATGCGTCGTCCGGTGGGGGTGGTGTCGTTGACCACAAGGATGTGGCGGACGTTTTCATGAAGGTCCAGAATCATATCCAGGGTTCCTTCAATGTCTGCCGATTCATTGATTCCGGTGACGTTGGTGATCCCTTCCAGGGCTGATGGGCCGAGGTAGTTGACCCCGCAAAAGACCACGGGTACGGAGCCAAAAAAACCGTCCCGGTTCTCTTTAATAAAGGTAAAGGCGTTGTCGTCGGAGGTGATAATGACTTGCAGGTCGATGCTGCTGTACTTGACTTGAATGGTTTGACGGAAGAGGGCAATGGCCTCGTTGGGGATGCTGCGTTTGGTGTCCATGAACTCCACATGGAGGATATGGTCGATTCCGGCTTCGTCTAAGCGTTCGCGGATGCCGGCTTCGATGTCGTCACTCCACTTGTAACCTGCATGGTAGGAGTTGATGTAGAGGATGTGAAGGGGTTCGGCGGTAGCCGCGCCAGGGGGCAGAAAGAGCGAGAGTAGTATGAAGATGGCGGCGCACAAGGCGATGTGGGGGAAGCGCCTTGTGCCGCTGCCATGGGCGTGTTGGTACGAAAAGGCGATGAGTGTGCGGTACCGGATCATGGGCTGCCTGCTTCATGGGGTTGCATGGAGTGATGGGCTCTGCGTTGGCGTTGGTATTATTCCGGTGTCGAATATCCATGGCCGTTGAGCACGTCCTGGAGTACCTGACGGAGTTCGGCAATCTGGTAAGGCTTTTGAAGGTAAGAGCAGGAGTCATCGGAGTCCTGCTCGGATTCGGAGGCATCGGACCCGTAACCACTTGCGATGATGGCCTTCACCGATGGGTTGAGCTCTCGAATACGCTCCAGGGCTTCACTGCCGTTGAGCCCCGGCATGGTCATGTCAAGGATGATACAGCTGATATCCTTCTGGTGGGTTTCATAAAGGGACACTGCCTCTTTGCCGTCGCATGCCGTGATGACGGAAAAACCGAGCTTTTCCGCCATGCGCTGAGAAATTTTCCGTACCGGTTCTTCATCGTCTGCGATGAGGATCAGTCCGTCGTTTTGTTTGATTATTTTTTCGGTTGGGGGCGTCTCGGGCACTTTCTTCTCCTCTATCTTGCCATTGGACGAGGGCAGGAACACGCGGATTCGGGTGCCCACGTCAGGGGTACTGCTGATGGTCATGGTGCCTCTGTGCTGGCGCACGATTCCAAGAACCGCGGCCATCCCCAGGCCGGTACCGGTTTTTTTGGTGGTGTAGAAGGGATCAAAGAGCTTTTCCCGGGCGGTTTCGTCCATGCCGCAGCCGGTGTCCTCAATGTCGATGAAGGTGTATGTGGCTTCGGGCAGGGGGGAGTCTACGCCGGTGCGCACGGGCATGGAACAGACGGCCAGATCATCCTTGTTACAAAAAATCTTTCCTGTCCGGATTACGATCTGTCCACTGGTATTGCCGATGGCCTGGGATGCATTGGTCAGGAGGTTGAGAATCACCTGCCGCAGCTGGCTCTGGTTGCCCTCGACGGCGGGGGTGTGCTCCCCGGGGTGAAAGATGATGCGCACTTTTTTTGATACGGACACATCGATGAGGCGCATCATGTCAGAGACGAGGCTGTTGATGTTTACGGTGGTGGTTTCCACCTCCCCTTTGCCGGAGTAGACGAGCAGCTGTTGAGCCAGTTCCGTGGCTCGTTTGCCCGCGGTGATGATGTTGTTGATGCTTTTTTCGGCCGCCGGGTTTTCGCCCACCTCTTCAAGGGTGATGTCGGCGTGGCCGAGGACCGCCATGAGGATGTTGTTAAAATCGTGGGCAATACCACCTG
This sequence comes from Desulfolunaceae bacterium, assembly GCA_942491485.1. GTDB lineage: Bacteria > Desulfobacterota > Desulfobacteria > Desulfobacterales > Desulfolunaceae > Desulfoluna. The sequence goes on from CALOAX010000005.1 coordinate 268,748, forward strand.
CGATAATGCCCAGGCTCTCCAGCTTCTGGGCGTGCTGCATCTTCAGTTCGAATTTGATGCGTTCCTCTTCGGCACTTTTTTCTCGGGTGATGTCGTTGCAGGCTCGCAGGACTTTGGAGCCCCCGCCCTTGGATTTGATGGTGCTGGTGCGTTCACGGAAGTGGCGCCACCCATGGGCCAGGTGCCGGACCCGGTAATCCATGGGCGGGGCTGTGGCACAGTGGAGATTCTCTCGGTAGGTTTCGGCAATTCGTTTTTTATCATCCGGATGAATGAGGGAGAGCCAGGCCTCCATGGTGGTGGGCCGGTTTTCCGGGGCGGACCCGATGACGGCGTCAATATTGCCAAACCAGACGAGATCATCCGTGGCGGGGCTCCATTCGCTGATGAGGTCACTGGCGGTGAGGGCGGCAAGGCGGTATTTCTCTTCACTTTTGGCTAGGGCTTCCATGGCCCGGACGGCTCTCAGGGTTTCGGAACTGTATGAGGCCAGGAGCCCTCCCACCTCCCGGTCCTGATTGACGAAGGGTGGCTTTTTTTTCCCGTGGATGGAGACGAGGCCGAAGGGCTTGCCTTCCTGATTCTGAAGGGGAAAGATCACAAAGGATCCGTTGTGGTACCCTCCGTAGCCGCTGGGACGCAGCGCGTTTTCACTGCCGATGTCCCCGATGAGGACGGGCTCTTTTTGGCGCAGGGCGAACCCGAAGGGAGAGCTCTTTTCCACGGGATATGAGATGAGGCTGGGGGCGTGGCCGCCGTCGAGGCAGTGAACGAGGCGCAGCCCTTCCTGTCCAGCGATGTACAGACTTCCCCCCGATGCGCCCAGGTGGTGGCCGAACTCCTGGAGCAGCCGGGTGCCAAAGCTTTCAAGGGTGACACAGGAGGACAGTCGTTTGGAGGAGGCCACCACCTCTGTCAGGCGGCGGTTCAGTTCGGTGAGATAGAGGTTGGTGGTTTTCAGTTGATTGGAGCCCTGGGAGATACGCGATTCAAGAAGCTCTTTGTAGGCCAGGTTCTGCTTTTTGAGTTTGATTTCGCGGATGGATTTGGTCACCGCGTGGGAGAGGATCGCCATATCCTCGATGGGTTTGATCAGAAAATCACTGGCGCCCTTTCGCAGGCATGCCACCACATCGGAGACATCCCCCGTGGTGGAGGTGACGATAACAGGAATTTCAGGCCACCTTTTGTGAAGGTGCCCGAAGAAGGAGTGGCCTTCCATTGACGGGATGCGAAGGTCTGAAATGATGAGATCCGGGGCGTGAACGGCGATGAGATCGATGGCGGCCCGACCGTCCTGTGCCGCCAGTACTTCATAGCCGCACTCTTCCAGGTGCATGATATAGCTGCTGATAACCGAGACGTCTTCGTCAATGACGAGAATGGTGCCTTGGGATGTGTTGTTGGTCAATGTCATGATGGTCTCCATTGCATCGTCTGTGCAAAGGCGATGGCCCGGAAGGGACCATACGAAAAGACATGTTTGCCAAAAGGAGAGGTGGCTGGCTGATGTCTGGGGAATGTCAGGGTTTGGAGAAGGGACACCCATGTCCAGAGAAGGGCGGTGATAAAGAGAACCGATATGGATGGAGATGCCTTTAAAATTTATGTTATCCGTTCTTAAATATACCCAATGCGTCGTGATAATGTCAATTGGGATTTCAGTAAGTTATCGCAGTGATATCGCAGGCGGTATATCGGGATGGCGGTGTGATGGCGTTATTTACGGGTGGACGTGTCGGTGGGGGCTCTTTTTCACTTTGGGTTTGACAAGAGCAATTCCTTCACGCTATCTCTGTTGAATAATAGCAGACACGAAGTCTGCTGCGAGTTTCGTTGTTCTCAGTTATCATGAATGGGCATTCCACGAAGGTAAACGGCCACGAAGGCTTCATTATTTACTCATGTGGTACTTTGCTTTCTGAATGGAGGAAAGAGATGAAACGCTTCGCAGCAGCCGTTGTCCTGACCCTTATGGTTTCCCTTCCCACGTCCGCCATGGCTCATTTTGGCATGGTGATTCCCGAAACATCCGTTGTCTCCCAGAAAACCGGAAAACAGATCGATTTGGCCCTCTCCTTTTCACATCCCTTCGAGGGAATCGGGATGCCCCTTGCAAAACCGGCAGAATTCTCCGTTGTGATGGACGGCACCAAGCAGGACCTGACAAAGGCCCTGACCCCCATGGACGTCATGGGTCAGCCCGCCTGGGCGGCTACCTATCCCGTTAAGAGACCGGGGGTCTATCAATTCGTCATGACCCCGAAACCCTACTGGGAGCCTGCCGAAGATATTTATATCATCCACTACACCAAGACCATCGTGCCGGCCTACGGAGGTGAAGAAGGTTGGGATGAGGAACTGGGGCTGAAGACCGAGATTGTTCCCCTGACCCGACCCTTTGGCCTGTATGCCGGGAACCTCTTTCAGGGGGTGGTGAAGCTTGATGGAAAGGTTGTTCCCGGAGCCGAAGTGGAGGTGGAGTTTTATAACAAGGATGGAAAAGCCAGGGCCGCCAATGATTACCTGATTACCCAGGTGGTGAAGGCCGATGCCAACGGTATTTTTTCCTTCACCGTGCCCACCAACGGGTGGTGGGGATTCTCCGCTCTGAACGAGGCGGACTACCAGCTGGAGGTGGACGGGGAGAAGAAAGGCGTTGAATTGGGTGCCGTTCTCTGGGTGGAGTTCACCGAATGGCAGGGGTAGTGAGACCATGACAGCGGTCCGGGTGCCTGGCATCCGGACCAGTGGCATGATGCGTTCGGCAAATGTCATTGATGGCGGCTTGGTTGACTTTTCGCTAGGCCAACTTGAAATGAGCGTAACTATTCAGCTATGCCTCCGGCGGGTCGCTTTTTGAAATGAGCCCCTAAAACTTTCCGGTTGCCGCTTCCTTTTCTCTCAGCCCCAGCGGGGCTGAGAGAAAAGGAAGCGGGATACTCGTTAAACCAGAAGCATATGGTTTGCAATATTGGTGGAGCAGGGATTGGCTTTTAAGGTCTGTTTGTCAAACTTTTCAAAAGTTTGGCCCCCGGCAGGGCCGCCGGAGGCAATATTGAGCGGAATAGTTACAAACGATCAAGGAATGATGTGGTATGCATATTTCGGAAGGTGTGTTGTCCGCCCCGGTCCTTCTGGCGGGGGCGGCTGTTGCAGCGGGGGGCGTGGCTTACGGGTTGAAGCGCATGGACGCTGAAGGGACTGTGAGCGCCGCTTTGGTGACCTCCGCTTTTTTTGTGGCCTCACTGATTCACCTCAACGTCGGCCCGGCCAGCGTTCACCTGGTGCTCAACGGGTTGGTGGGGTTGGTCCTTGGGTGGGCTGCCTTTCCGGCGATTTTTACCGGTCTGCTTCTCCAGGCCCTTCTTTTCCAGTATGGGGGGCTTACCACCCTGGGTGTCAACACCGTGGTGATGGCCGCTCCGGCCGTGTGCGTCTCCCTTCTGCTGGCCCCCATGGTCAAGCGCAAAGGGCGCGTGGGGCTGGCTGCCTCCTTTGGCTGCGGGTTTCTTACCGTTTTGTTCTCCTCCCTGCTCCTGGCATCGGCCCTGGTTTTCACCGGAGAGAATTTTAAAGTTATCGCCTGGGCCTCCATTGTCGGCAACCTGCCTGTGATGGTGGTGGAAGGCATCTTCACCGCCTTTGTCATCTCATTTCTTCTGCGCGTCTACCCGGAGCTCCTCCCCGGACTTACCCCCGAACCGACTGAAACGGAGTGTGTATGAAGTTCGTGCGTGTTGTTTTGATCCTTGGCCTTCTTTTTGCGATGGCCTCTCCCGCCCTGGCCCACCGCATCAACATCTTCGCCCTGGACGAGGGCGGCGAGGTCTACACGGAAAGCACCTTTGCCGGCAAACGCCCGGTGAAGAAGGGCACCGTCAGGGTGTTCAAGGCCGACGGCACCCTGCTGCTGACAAAAGAGACCGATGAAAAAGGGGTCTGCACGTTTCCCAGACCGGAGCCGGGGGCACTGACCGTGGAAGTGGATGCAGGGCAGGGACACAAGAGCACGTGGGAGCTGGAAGCAGCAGGAGGGGGAGCGGTTTCCAGTGAATCCGTGGTGACCGACCCGGTGCCCCTTGAGTCGAATCGTTCTGCCGCGGGGGGGCTTTCAGCCAGTGACTGGAAGCAGATGGAGCTGGTGGTGGACGCGGCTGTGGCAAAGGCGCTGCACCAGGCAAAAGAGGAGACACGGCTCCAGGACATTGTGGGAGGTATCGGGTATATCGTGGGGCTTTTCGGACTCGCGGCATGGTTTCGCAGCCGCCGGGAGGCCGTATGAATGAACCCTTTGTCGACATAGATTCCCCCATTCACAGAACGGCCCCCACCGTCAGGGTGGCGGCCGCCTTTTTTCTCTCGCTGGTAACGGCTCTGGCCATGACCCCTGCCGTGCCCCTTGCGGCCCTTTGCTTAGGCATCCTTTTTGTTCTGATAGCAAGGCTTCCCCTTCTTGCCGTGGCCAGGCGCCTTCTTCCTCTCGCTTTTTTTCTGCTTCTTATCTGGATCGTCTTGCCGTTCACGGGTGAGGCGGAGACCCTGCACCACTTGGGTCCCTTGACGGTCAAAGCGGACGGCCTGAGCCTTGCCCTTCTGATCAGCGTCAAGTCGTTCTCGATTCTGCTGATCCTCATGGCCCTGGTCTCCACCATGCACACCTTTGCCATGGGCCACGCCCTGAACGCCCTCGGTATGCCGGAAAAGCTCACCTTTCTTATTGTGATGAGTGCCCGTTATATCTCCGTCATTGAACGGGAATACCAAAAACTGAGAAATGCGGCAAAAATGAGGGGGTTTCAACCCGACACCTCCTTTCATTCGTACAAAACCTTTGCTCACCTCGCCGGCATGCTCCTGGTGCGATCCCACCTGCGCGCCGGGCGCGTCTACAACGCCATGGTGCTGCGAGGTTTTGACGGCCGTTTCAACCTGCTCACCGCCAGCAGGTCCGAACGGCTGCGGGGATGTATCCCCCAAACCGCCGGTATCGCTTTTTCCGTGGTGGCCCTCGTCGGCCTTGAGGTGGCAGTGCGGCTGGGCGGGCTTTAAAAGCGTTGCCTCCGGCGGCCAGGGGATAAATTCCCTGGACCCCAGGTTCGCGAATGCTCCGAGCCCTCGTTCCTCGGGCTTGTTATATTCGTTGACGGGCTGCGCCCGTGATTGACGTGGGCTTTTTGGGGGCGCTTGAATTCATGTATGACGCGATATGTATCATTTTATATAAGAAGTCCAAGGGTGATGCATTTACATAGGATGACCACTTCCCTGGCCACTGGAGTTATTCCGGTGAAAGCCAACTCAGGGGTTGTAACTGGAATACCCACAGCGCTTGAGCTTGTTACGCAAAACGCGGACCGTCACACGTTGCGCGAATGCGGACGCGAGGTGTTGGGAACGATGACACCTGAAGCGCATTCGCAAACCACAGGGGAGCATCCCCTGGCCGCCGGAGGCATTATTGTTATGGCTGAGAATTTAATGAGTCTTTCTGGGATCACGTACCGATATCCCGGGGACCGGGAAGCGGTGATCAACGGGTTGGACCTTGCCATTCCCGAAGGGGCGGCCATGGGGCTTATTGCCCCCAACGGCAGTGGGAAGACCACCCTTTTTCATCTGATGATGGGCCTTTTAAAGCCCCAGGCCGGAGTGATGACGGCTTTTGGTCGGGAGGTGGCGGGGGAGAAGGGGTTCCGTGAGGTGAGGCGGCGTGTGGGGCTGTTGTTTCAGGATGCCGACGATCAGCTTTTCAGCCCTACGGTGCTTGAGGACGTTGCCTTTGGCCCCATGAACCTTGGGATGGGGCGTCACGAGGCGAGGAAAAAGGCGCGGGAGGTGCTGTCGGAGCTGGGGCTTTCCGGCTACGAAGACCGGATCACCTTTCGGCTCTCCGGCGGGGAGAAACGCATGGTCTCCCTGGCCACGGTGCTTGCCATGGAGCCGGACCTCCTTCTTCTGGACGAACCCACCACGGGGTTGGACCACGACACCTGGAAGCGTTTGGTGGAAGTGCTTCAGGCCTCCAAGGTGGCCCGCCTGGTGATTTCCCATGATTTTGAGTTTCTTGAGCAGGTGACCGATTCTCTTCACAGTCTGGAGGGGGGAAAGATCGTCATGGACAGGGGGCTTCACCTGCATCAGCATGCCCATGTGCATCAACATGGGGACAACCCCCACCATCACTGATGAGCCGAGCGGCTTTTGCGTAGATGCTCGGAAATTCCGGTGTGTGTTCGTTTCGCTTCACAAAGGCCAGGAAATCGTCCGGGGTGTCGATGTCGTGCCATTCGGGCAGGAGTCGGACGCTTATCTTGTGTGCTTTTGCCCGCTTGATCGTCTCTGTCATCACCTGGCTGTGGCTCCACTGCATCCCTTCAAACATGGGCGTAAAAAGGGCTCCCTTACGCGCTCCCACCAGACAATACCCCCCATCTGAGACCGGTACGAAGACCGTGTCGCTGGACTCCAGGGCCTCAAATGCCTCACGGATAAGGTGCACGGGGAGGTCGGGAATATCACCTCCCACGATAACGGCCTTGCTGTGGCCGTCTGCAAATGCCCTGGCCAGGGCATTTTTCATCCGGATTCCCAGGTTCATTCCCTTTTGGCTTCGCATTTCATGGGGGCCTGTCAGCCAGTGTTTGATGAGCCCTTCCTTTTTTTCGGGTGTGTATTCAATGCGCAGTGGCGCAAAGGGTGCCAGGCGGGCAAGGGTTGTTTCCACGAAGAGTCGATAGAGGGACAGGGCCATCTTTTTTCCAACAGCGGTTGCCAGCCGAGTTTTGACACGGCCGTATTCAGGGGCTTTGACAAAGAGAATCACTAAGGGCATGGACGTCTCCATGTGGATGGAAAAGAGGGGGTTTGCATCACTAAGGGCTGGGATATTCATTGGATCCGGAGGACCATCCTACCGGGGCACCCGGTTCCTGTCCACCTTTCTTCTTGCATTCAGGGGGTGATGGGCCCCATAATCAATGGTTATGAACTCTATCAATCATAACGACATTCTTTGCTACTGTTTCGGATTTACCCGCAAAGATATTGCGGACGACCTGAGGCAGCACGGCACCTCCACCCTTCTTAAGAAAATCACCCAAGCCAAAATTTCCGGAAAATGCCGGTGTGCAGACACCCATCCGGAGAAACGCTGATGCGTCGGAGATGTTCGCCGGGCGGTGAAATCGATAAAACTTGAAGGCAACCGAATTAAGCAGACATCTGAAACGTGAAAAGTGATCCATGAGTGTAAAAATCAAAGAGAATTTGATGGCCTTCTACTCCCGGTTTCACCGGGATGATCATGTATTGATCCTTATCAATGCCGACCCCGACGCCATTGCCAGCGCAGCGGCAGTGAAAAGGCTCCTCTGGAGGCGGGTAAGTCAAGTCACCATCGCTTCCATCAACGTCATCAAGCGGCCGGATAACCTGACCATGGTTCGGTATATGAAGGCCGACATCAAGCCGTGTTCCCACTCCCTGATGGAGAAGTTTAACCGGTTTGTGCTTGTGGACTCTCAGCCTCATCATTCGGATGTGTTCGAGAAAATCAATTTTGATGTGGTCATTGATCATCACCCAGATGGAGGGCGGCGTGACGGGTTTACCGATATCCGTCCCGAGTACGGGGCCACGGCCTCCATGATGACCGAATACCTTCGAGGGGCTCACATCAAGCCCTCGGTTCGCCTGGCCACCGGGCTTCTTTACGCCATCAAGACCGATACCAACAACTTCGAGCGGAAGACACAGATGGAGGATGTCCGGTCCTTTCAATACCTTTACCGCCTCTGCAACGTGCATATGCTGCAGAAGTTGGAGCAGGCGGAGCTCAAACCCAGCTTCCTGAAGTATTTCCAAAAGGCCTTAAAGAACCGTCATATCAAGCGAAGTCGCATGTACACACACGTAGGCATCGTCCCAACGCCCGATGTGCTGGTGCTCGTCGCTGATTTTTTTATGAAGGTCGATGCCGTGAGCTGGAGTATTGTTTCGGGCGTCTACGGAAAAAAACTGGTGGTGATTTTCAGGAACGACGGGGTGAGAAAAAATGCCGGTCAGCTGGCCGAGAAAAGCTTTGGCCGCTATGGCAGTGCCGGAGGCCATAAAGACATGGCTCGGGCGGAGATGGTGGTGGCGGAGTGCGGGATTGATGCCGTCAGCCAGGACGATGAAAAAATGCAGCGTTGGATTATCCAGCAGATCGAGAAACGACGATAATGAAAAAACCAAAGACGGGACAGGCAAACGGGAAAATCACCCGGAATAAGCTTCTTATAGTCATTATGGTGGCTCTGGGGGTCTTTGCCCTGGTGGTGGCCGCCGGGGTGACCACCGGGTTTAATACGAAGCAGGAGGTGGTTCTCTCCGGCCGGACCATGGGCACCACCTACCATATTAAGGCGGTTGTCTCCGGTAAAATGTCGGCAGACGCCCTCGGACTTGCGGTGACGAAACGCCTTGAGGCCATCAACCGAAGCATGTCTGTTTACGATCCGGAGAGCGAGATTTCCCGGTTTAATCGGGCGGACAAAGGGGCGTTGGTGCCAGTATCAGCAGACCTGTTGACTGTTTTTCTTGCGGGAAAACGTATCCATGAGATGACAGGTGGTGCCTGGGATGCCACCGTGGGGCCCCTGGTGAATCTTTGGGGGTTCGGGCCGGGAAAGGCACCGGAGCGCCTGCCCGATGATGTGGCGGTTAGAGATGCTCTCTTCCGGGTGGGCTTTGGGTCCATCTCTCTTCAGGGGGAGGGGACTCTTGAGAAAAAACGGGACGGACTCTTCCTTGATTTTGGATCCATCGCCAAAGGGTACGGAGTGGATGCCGTGGCAAGCCTGCTCCGTGAAAAAAATATCCGACATTTTCTGGTGGAGATCGGAGGCGAGGTTTATGGCGAAGGCAGCCGGATAGACGGCAAACCATGGCGCGTGGGTATCAACACCCCTCAACGGGGCGCTGCCGTGGGGGCTTTGTTTCAAGTCCGGACCCTTGAAGGCCAGGCCCTTGCCACCAGCGGCGATTACCGTAACTTCCTTGAAGTGGATGGCCGCATCTGGACCCACGTTATCGATCCACGCACCGGTCATCCCGTTGAAAACGGCGTCACCAGCGTCTCGGTTCTGGCCGATTCCACCGTTTTTGCCGACGGCCTGGCAACGGCCCTCATGGTGATGGGACCGGAAGAAGGCCTTGCCCTGGTCAACCGCCTCTCCGGAGTGGAGTGCCTTCTCATCGTACGAAAATCCGATGGCGGACTTGAGGTGTTTCCCTCTGATAGCTGGGTGGTTCAACCGCAATAACCGTTGGCCGTTGAAAGGGGGAGACCGGGGGCTCGGATGAGGTTAGAATGGGGCGTGTTTCGTCATTCTGCCTGTTGGTTGATCGCTGTTCCTTTGGTTGACACCCTGTTTTTGTTTGGTATACTCTGTGAGACATGGTGCGAGGCCGTGTGGAGCAGTGAATGGCCGTTTTATTACCTCATTTCACTTCCTGTGGTTCGCCCCTGTTGCAGTTCCTGATCCAGTCGCAAGACGTTCCTCACATGTTTTTTATTTCCAAATGATGCATCGACGATGCGTTTTAAAAAAAAGAATCGGCGCCCGGAGCGCCTCGCAACATCATCATTGATTTGCGGTTAAGAGTCACCGCAGGGTGTTGTCTGTCGAGATGACGTATTCGACTTTTGCGAGGCCATCACTGATGATGCGTTTTTCCGAAAGTTTGGATTCGATGATGAAAACCCTGACTGTTAAGAATGGTTTTTCCCTCAATCTCTCCGGGCAGGTGGCGGAGAGTATCAAAGAGGCTCCTGTACCTGCCACAGTGGCGCTGATGCCGGGGTGGATTCCCCATGTGAAGCCGCGCCTGCTTGTGAAGGAGGGGGACGCGATTAAGGGTGGGGCCCCCCTGTTTGAAGACAAACGAAACCCCGTTGTCTCCTATCCGAGTCCGGGGGCGGGCGTTGTGGAGCGAATTATCTTTGGGCCGAGACGTCGTATTGACGAAGTGGTGATCAAGCTTGACGAAGAGGAACGGTGGGAGCGCTTTGAGCCCATTTCGCCCCATGGCATAGCCTCTGTGGCTCCCGACACACTCCGGCTCATGCTTCTTAAGGGGGGCGCCTGGCCCCTGCTGCGGGAGCTTCCCTTCAGGGATCATCCCGATGTCTCAAGCCGACCCGCTCACATTATCGTGACCCTGGGTTGGGCCGGAGGGCACCTTGCCCGTCCCTCCCTTGCCCTTCAAGGGGAAGAGGAGGCGTTCCTCAATGGCCTTGCCATACTGAAGCGTTTTTCTTCCTCCGTCCATGTCATTGCTCCGTCTGACATCGGAGACCTGCCGAAACCCATTTCACAAGCCATCACCACCCGGATCCGGGGGAATTATCCCGCCGGTGATCCGGGGCATTACCTCTACTGTATTCGCAAAGAGGCATCGGAGAACCGCAGCTGGTATATTGAAGCCCAGGACCTGGTGGCCCTTGCCCGGTTTGTCACGGAAGGGTGTTTCTATCCGAAACGGGTCTATGCGGTGGGGGGAAATGCCTCCACTGTCTGCGGGCATGTGCTTTCCCGCCTCGGAGCGCCGGTCTCCACCCTGGAACCCCTCGGGGCGAGGCGGCGGCAGGTCGGCGGATCCCCCTTTTCCGGTCTTTTTCTCCCGGCCACGGGGTACATGAACTTTTTTGACAAGGGGCTGACGCTGTTGCCCGTGGGTGATGAAGAGGACCTCTTCGGATTTCTCCGGGCCGGTTACAACCGGCCAAGTCAGTCCCGTACCTTTCTCTCCGTTTTTAACAAGGGGCCTCTGGAGCTGGATTGCGGCATGCATGGGGAGGCTCGGCCGTGCATCAACTGCAGCCGATGCGCCCAGGTCTGCCCTGTGGCGATCCTTCCCCAGTACACCATGAAGTGCATGGTGGCCGGAGAGGTGGAAGAGGCTCTGGCCCATGGCCTTCTGGACTGCATTGAGTGTGGCCTTTGCGCCTATGTCTGCCCGTCAAAAATTGAACTGCTCGATATCCTGAAAACCGCCAAGGCCCAGTACCGGAAGGAGCGAGACGGATAGCATGAAGAATCTGAAGCAAGCACTGGACCGACTCGGTACCTACTTCCAGAAAGGGGAGAAACTTGAAGCGTTTCATCCTCTGTATGAGGCGATCCGGACCATTTTTTTCGTTCCGGGTGATGCCACCGTGCGCATGCCTGCCGTGCGGGACAGCCTGGATTTAAAACGGTTTATGTCTCTGGTGATCGTGGCGCTGATTCCACAGACCCTTTTTGGGATGATCAATACCGGTACCATAGCCCTTGTGGCCGAAGGGGTGACGCCCACCTGGGGCCACGCCCTTTATCGCGGGGCAGAGGCATTTTTGCCCATGCTGGTGGTCTCCTATGGGGTCGGGCTTACCTGGGAAGGGATTTTTGCCATTGTCAGGGGGCATAAGATCAGCGAAGGGTTTCTCGTTACAGGCCTTCTCTTTCCCCTGACCTTGCCACCCACCGTCCCCCTCTGGCAGGTGGCGGCGGGGATTTCATTCGGAGTGGTGGTGGGTAAAGAGGTGTTCGGCGGCACCGGGCGTAATATCCTGAACCCGGCACTCACCGCCCGGGCCTTTCTCTTCTTCTCCTATCCGGTGGCCATGAGCGGCGATACGGTGTGGGTGGCCACCCGCAGCGTGGATGCGGTGACGGGAGCCACGCCTCTCTCCCTTGCCCTGGGGGCCAAGGGGGAAGCGGTGCCGGAGGCGTTGTTTCGGAGCGGTTATTCCTTCTGGAACATGTTTTCCGGCCAGATACCGGGAAGCGTGGGAGAGACCTCGGCCCTGCTCTGCATCTTCAGCGCTGTTTTTCTCTGCGCGGTGGGGGTGGCGAGTGTTCGGATTATTGTGGGCGGAATTCTGGGGGTGCTCGCCATGGGGGCCCTGGTGGCTTTTCTCTCGTCCGAACTCTCGCCATGGCACTGGATCAACCCGGTAAACCACCTCATCATGGGGGGCTTTGCGTTTGGGATTACCTTTATGGCCACCGACCCGGTCTCGGCTCCCGGCACCGACGGGGCCAGGTGGGCCTATGGCTTTTTTATCGGGGTCCTGACGGTCATTGTCAGAGCTTACAACGCAGCCTATGCCGAAGGGGTGATGCTGGCCATTTTATTCATGAACCTCTTTTCTCCCATGTTGGAGATTATCGAGATCAAGCTCCGGACAGGAAGGCGGGTGCCCAATGTCTGATGCGAGAAAGGCCATAACCTTTGCCGTGACAGTGGCTTTTGTCTGCTGTCTTTGCATCACTGCGGCTTCTACGGGGCTGAAAAACAGGCAACAAAAGAACATGCGCCTGGATCGTCAGAAGAACATCCTTAAAGCCGCTTCCATTTCGGTCGGGCCCGGGCCGGCATCGGCCGAGACGATCGAGGGGCTATTCAAAAAGCACATTATCCAGGTGTGGGCGGGAACGGATGGCGATCTTCACTCTGATCCTCCGGGAGCGGATGAACCCTATCTTCCCCTTTACCTGACCGTGGACAAAGGGGAGATTGTCTCTTACATCCTGCCCGTGGATTCACGGGGGCTTTGGGGGCGTATCAAGGGGTACATGGCCATCGATGCCGACGGGAGTACCATCAAGGGGTTTACAGTCTATTCTCACCAGGAGACACCAGGGCTTGGGGGCGAAATCGAAAGCGACTGGTTCCAGAAAAATTTTGTGGGCAAGAAAATTGTGGGGAAATCCGGTGGGTTTGCCTCCATCAAGATTGCCAAGGGCAAGGCGATGGGAGACCTGGACAACGTGGTGGATGGTATCAGCGGTGCCACCCTCACCGGGCGTTATCTCAGCGAGGGGCTGACCACCAACCTCTCGACGTATGAGGGCGTCTCCTTGAGGTTTCGTGAGAACCTCATCAAAAAACATGTGGAAAACCTGAAAGATCTGGAGTGATCATGGGCTTTACCCGAACCCGAACATTTCGAACCTTTAAGGCCGCCCTCTGGGAAGACAACCCCATTTCCCGACAGATTCTGGGGATCTGTTCGGCCCTGGCCGTGACGGTGCAGATGAGAACCGCCCTGGTCATGGCCCTTGCCCTGACGGCAGTGCTGACCTGCTCCAACCTGATTATCTCTCTGCTGCGGAACCGGATTCCCCGCAACATCCGCATGATCGTGGAGCTTACCATTATAGCCTCCCTTGTGGTGGTGGCCGACGAGGTCCTCAAAGCCTACCTTTATGACATCAGCAAACAGCTTTCCGTGTTCGTGGGACTGATCATCACCAACTGCATCGTCATGGGGCGCGCCGAATCCTTTGCCATGGCCAACCCGCCATCCCTTTCCATCGCCGACGGCCTTGGCAACGGCATGGGCTATGGTCTCGTCCTGGTGGGCGTCGCATTTATCCGGGAGCTGTTGGGGGCGGGGAAAATATTTGGCATCTCTGTGATCCCGCAGTTTTTTTACGATCTCGGCTACACCAATATGGGCCTTATGTCTCTGGCACCCGGGGCCTTTATTGTCATCGGCCTTCTCGTCTGGATTCAGGGCGGCATGCCGGAGGAGGAGTAGGCCATGGGCGACTTGTTCAGCTTGTTTTTTAATTCGGTGTTTGTTGGCAACATCCTGTTGGCGTATTTTCTGGGGATGTGCTCCTTTGTGGCCGTTTCCAAAAGTCTTAAAACGGCTGTGGGCTTAGGGCTTGCCGTGGTGTTTGTCCTTACCATAACCTCCCCTGCCAACTGGTTTATCTACCACTTTTTTCTGGCACCGGGGGCGCTCTCCTGGGCAGGGCTTCCCGATGTGGACCTTAATTTTCTGAAATACATCACCTTTATTGCCACCATAGCCGCCATGGTGCAGGTGGTGGAGATGATTCTCGATCGATACTCCCCGGTTCTTTACACCAACCTGGGGGTTTTTTTGCCCCTCATCGCCGTGAACTGCGCCATTTTGGGTACCTCCCTTTTTATGGTGGAGAGGAACTACACCTTTGCGGAATCGGTGGTTTTCGGGTTTGGCTCCGGCACCGGGTGGATGCTGGCCATTATCACCATGGCTGCCATTCGGGTGAAGATGCGCTATGCCGACGTGCCGGTGGGGCTCAGGGGGTTTGGCATCACCATGATCGTCAGCGGCCTCATGGCCATGAGTTTTATGATTTTTTCCGGGATGACGACGTAAGGCGTATGGGAAAAGCATGCCTCCGGCGGGCAGGGGATGATCCCCTGCACCCCATAAGGCGAATGCGATACGAGTGGCATTATTCTTAAGATGCTCGCGTCCGCATTCGCATGGCGTGCATCGTTTAGCATGATGCGTGGCAAGTGCGTTAGTTTCTGGTGTTTCAATACCAACCCATGGCGTGATTTTTATCGGAATAACCACGGCGGCAAGGGAGCCAATACAGAAAAATCGGCCACGGTCATACACCACGGTCATACACTACGGGCGCAGCCCGTCAGCGAATGTGATCGACCCGAGGAACGAGGGTCGGGAGCATTCGCAACCTGCTTTCCAGGTGGCACACCTCGCCGCCGGAGGCAGCCAGGTTAAAGATGCCTCCGGCGGCCCTGCCGGGGGCCAACCTTTTAAAAAGGTTGCCAAACAGGTCTTTTAAAAAAAAATCTTGGGTCAACCTAAAACCTAAAGCAAATGTGATTTGGCCTGAGGAACGAAGGACAAAGCGCATTTGCAACCTGCTTTCCAGGTGGCACACCTCGCCGCCGGAGGCAGCCAGGTTAAAGATGCCTCCGGCGGCCCTGCCGGGGGCCAACCTTTTAAAAAGGTTGCCAAACAGGTCTTTTAAAAAAAATCTTGGGTCAACCTAAAACCTAAAGCAAATGTGATTTGGCCTGAGGAACGAAGGACAAAGCGCATTTGCAACCTGCTTTCAAGGTGGCACACCTTGCCGCCGGAGGCATTTTTTTGGGCCACTTTAACCATAAAAGGCAGATTTTATTTATAGAAGCTTGTTTTTTATTAGGAGGCACTCTTGATTTACTTGGTCAGCCTGTGCGTCTTTATCGGGATCATTCTCTTTTTGGTGGCCCTGCTCATTATTGTGGAACGGATCGTCACCGTCCAGGGGGAGCGGACCATCACCATCAATGAGGATTCCGGCAACCCCATACGCGTGGAGGGAACCCCCACTCTTCTCTCCGCCCTTCTCGGGGGCGGGGTGTTGCTCCCGTCCGCCTGCGGGGGAAGTGGGTCCTGTGGGATGTGCAAGTGCGTGGTGAGCAAGGGAGGCGGTGAGATCCTTCCCACGGAGCTCAGCCACGTCTCGAGAAAGGAGCGCATGGCCAACGTTCGAATGGCCTGCCAGATGAAGGTGAAGGAGGATCTGGAGATCCATGTGCCCGACGAGATCTTCAGCATCTGCAAATACGAAGGGACCGTGGCCTCCAACGACAACGTCTCCACCTTTATCAAAGAGCTCATCATCGATCTGGACGACGGCAAGACAATGGAGTTCAAGGCCGGGTCCTATATTCAGATTGATATTCCGCCCTACGATATTCGTTTTTCAGACTTTGATGTTGCCGAAGAGTACCGGGAAGACTGGGACACCTACGACCTGTGGAAGCTCTCGTACAAGAACGAAGAGAACGCATTCAGGGCATACTCCATGGCCAACCCTCCATCGGACGATGGGCGGGTGATGCTCAACGTCCGCATCGCCACACCGCCCGCCAATGTTCCCGACGCCCCCCCTGGGGTGGGGTCCACCTATCTTTTCAATTTGAAGGCCGGTGACAAGGTGACCCTCTCCGGACCCTACGGGGAGTTTTTTGTCCAGGAGACTGAACGAGAGCTCTGTTTCATCGGCGGCGGTGCCGGCATGGCCCCCATGCGGGGGCATATCTTCCATCAGCTGAACACCCTTGGCTGCAAGCGGAAGATGAGCTTCTGGTATGGCGCCCGCTCCAAGCGGGAGATGTTTTATGACGATGAATTCACGGCACTGGCAGAAGCCCATGAAAATTTTGACTACCGTGTGGCCCTCTCCTCCCCTCTCCCGGAAGACAGCTGGGAAGGCGATCGCGGATTTATTCACAACGCCGTTTACGAACACTTCCTTAAAAATCATCCCGACCCTGCCGAGGTTGAGTATTACCTCTGCGGCCCTCCCCTTATGATTGACGCCGTCCTTGCCATGCTCGACAGCCTCGGTGTGGAAGAGGAGATGATCCTCTTCGATAAATTCTCGTGATGCAGGGCAGGGGACAACGTGTGCCTCCGGCGGCGAGGTGAGCCACCTCGAAAGCAGGGTCCCATTGCGTTTCGGGCTGCGTAAGCTTCAAAAGATTTGATTTGCGCAGTATCTGTCGCCGGTTTCGAAGGGGAGCTTTGTCATCCCTTGTACGTCAGAGCAGGAGGGAAACGGTTTGATACCCGGGTAACGCATACTCGGCATTGAGAGTCCAGGAATGGTCATGTTTGTAATTCGCTGCATTGAATACCCCACCCATTTATCTTCTTGGCTGGGGTATTGCGCGTTTTGTGGTTGTGTACTACAGACTTAGGAAGATGCATAACGGCACCACGTTTTATTATGGTTAAAACGGACCAGGAACCAGGTGTCGCATGCGTATTGTTTAAATTGAAGAAACAAAACTCAAGGAGAGGTTAATGGCGGGGCCGAAGCTCAACATCCGTTCGAAGATATGGCTTGAAAATGAGGAAGGCGAGGTGGTGTTTGGGCTTGGGCGCTTAAAGATATTGGAGGCGGTGGGCAGGTTGGGGTCCATTCATGCCGCCGGCAAGGAGCTTAACATCGGTTATCGGGCCATCTGGGCACGGCTCAAGGCCACCGAAGAGCGGTTGGGCGTGCCCCTCCTTATCAAAAAGAAAGGCGGCGCCGCAGGCGGTGGGTCCACCCTGACCCCCCTGGGCGAAGAGCTGGTGGCCCAGTACAGCAAGGTTCAGAAAGAGATTGAGGATAAAACCGATGCGGAGTTTGAAAAACGCCTTGGGGACTACCTGAACCTTTAACAGACAGAGACGGGACGCCTTCTTAAGAGCCCTACTCCAGTGACCACCCCCCCAAAAGTGAAAGCCCTTTGCACGGGAACGATGTGCAAAGGGCTTTTTGTCTTTATGGCGTAAAGATGGCCATTGTTTGGGTGAGACGTTTTAAATCTTCCATAACAGTCAACCCGCTTTCGAGGTGGCTCACCTCGCCGCCGGAGGCAGTTTATCAGACTTTTTCCACCCGCACCGCGCATGCTTTGTATTCGGCGGTGAGGGTTTCGGGGTCGTAGGCCGGGTTGGTGAGCCAGTTGGCGTTGCCTTCCCGGAAGTGAAAGGCCATCCAGACCATGCCTTCGGGAATTTCAGGGGTGACCCTTGCCTTGACCGTAACGGTACCGCGCCGTGAGGAGACCCGGACTTCTTCCTGCTGGCGGATACCCAAGCGCCTGGCGTCCGAAGGAGAGATATCACAGGTCTCTTCGCCCAGGAGGTCGTTGAGCCCTTCGCACCGTCCGGTCTGGGTACGGGTGTGGTAGTGGTAAAGGCGCCGCCCTGTGCTCAAGACAAAGGGGTACTCCTCATCGGCCACTTCGGCGGGCGGGGTCCAGGTGGTGGCGTTGAAGACCCCTTTGCCGTGGGTGAACCGTCCCTCTTTATGGAGAAAGGCGGTACCGGGATGGTCGGCATTGGGGCAGGGCCACTGGAGGCCGTCTTTTTCCATGCGGTTGTAAATGATGCCACCGAACTGGGGAGCAAGGGCCGCGATTTCGCGGTCCCAGATCTCCTGGGCTGTGGCCGAGGGCCAGTCCTGACCGAAGCGTTTGGCCACCTCCCTGAAAATCCACCAGTTGGGCTTGGCCACCCCTGGTGGCGTGGAGGCGGTGCGCACGCGGCTGACGCGGCGTTCGCTGTTGGTGAAGGTGCCGTCGTTTTCGCTCCAGGCAGCCGCAGGAAGGACCACGTCTGCAAACTCTGTGGTTTCGTTCAAGAAGATGTCCTGGCAGATAAGAAACTCTGCTGCCGCGAGTTCGTGCTCCACTTTACGGATATCAGGCTCGGTGTTGGCGAGGTTTTCTCCGAAGATCCAGAAGGCCCGAACCTTTTTGTCCACGAGTCCTTCCATCATGTGGGGAATCATGAGCCCGGGCTTTTCGGGAAGGTTTTCCACACCCCAGGCGGTTTCAAACTTTTCCCGAGCCGCCGCATCGGTCACCTTCTGGTAGCCGTGGAACACGCCGGGAAGAGCCCCCATGTCGCATGCTCCCTGGACGTTATTTTGTCCGCGCAGGGGATTCACGCCGCCGCATTCCACCCCGAGGTTCCCCAGCAGCATTTGAAGGTTGGCCACGGACATGACGTTGTTTTTGCCGCAGGTGTGTTCGGTAATTCCCAGGGTGTAGCAGACCATGGCGGGCCGGATGGAGGCGAGCATGCGCGCCGCGTCCCGGATGGTGTCGGCATCGATGCCGCAGATGGGGGACATGGCCTCAGGGGTGGCTTTTGCCACCTCTGTGGAAAGGGCTTCAAACCCTTCCGTGTTCTCAAAGACAAAGGCGGGGTCGAAGAGTTCCTCTTCGATGATCACATGCATCATGGCGTTGAGGAGGGCGATGTCGCTGCCCACCTTGAGCTGGAGGTGAAGATCGGCGTGCTCTACGAGCTTGTGGCGTCGCGGGTCTGCCACGATGAGTTTAGCGCCTTTTTTCACGGCGTTTTTCAGGAAGGTCGATGCCACGGGATGGGCTTCCGTCATGTTGGAGCCGATGACAAAGAACATTTTGGCGCGATCGAACTCACCAAAGGAGTTGGTCATGGCACCGGAACCAAAGCTTGTCGCCAGACCGGCGACGGTGGGGGCATGTCAGGTGCGGGCGCAATGGTCTATGTTGTTGGTCTTGAACACCGCCCGGAAGAGTTTCTGCATTTGGTAGGAGTCTTCGTTGATGCTCCGGGCACAGCTTACGCCAGCCACGGCATCGGGTCCGCTTTCGTCCATGATGGTCTTCAGTTTGTCCGCAACAAGGTCCAGGGCTTCGTCCCAGGATGCCTCCCGCAATTCACCGTTTTCCCGGATCAGGGGGGTGGTGAGTCTCTCCTTCGAATAGATAAAATCGTACCCGAACCGTCCTTTTACGCAGAGGCGGCCCTTGTTGGGAAGTCCCTCCTCATCTCCGGTTACCTTGACGATGCGTCCCTCCTTGACATGGAGGGTCTGCTGGCAGCCCACCCCGCAGTAGGGGCAGGTGGTGCGGATGGTCGTGACATCCCAGGGTCTCCATTCGCCTTTGGACTTTTTCTCCACAAGGGCTCCGGTGGGGCAGGCCTGGATGCATTCACCGCAGAAGACGCAGGCAGATTGGGAGAGCGGCAGGTCGCCCAGGGCGACGATTTTGCTCTCGGCTCCCCGATATCCGTGGCTGATGGCCTCGTTTACCTGGACTTCGTTGCAGGCCTGGACGCAGCGTCCGCAGAGAATGCACCGGGAAAAGTCCCGGATGATGAGGGGGTTGTCCAGCTCGGGCGGGTAGGTGGGCTTTGAGCGGGGGTACTCGGTTCCGGTGGCCCCGTACTCGAGGGCATAGTCCTGCAGCTTGCAATCTCCCCAGGAGGGGCAGAGGTGGTCGGAGCGGCCGTCGGTTTCGGCCCTGGCGTCAAAGAGACCCCGGGCGTTGTTGGAGGCCCCGCTGCTCAGGCAGTCGTGGTTGCCCGAGGAAAGAAGAAGTTCCAGGGTCATCTTCCGTGAGCGGGTGACTGACGGGGAGTCCGTGGTCACCTCCATGGCGCCCTCGGCCGGTGTGGAGCAGGCGGCCAGGAGGTTTCTGGCCCCTTTGACCTCTACGACACAGAGGCGGCAGGCCCCGGTGGGTGTGGACCCTTTTAAATGACACAGGGTGGGGATGGGAATACCCGCAGCTTCAGCCACCTCAAGGATGGTCTGGCCGGGTTCAAATGGGAGAGGCGTGCCGTTGATGAGAATGGTGCCGTCAGACATGTACATGAACCTCCGCTGGATGATCCGCTCAGCTGCGGTGCGCCCGCTGCAGACGTAGGAGAAAGGGTTCTTTGTGAACGCATGTATCTATTCGGGACGTTGTTCTTTGTGGTGGCATGAAGGAACCGTGCGAGGCAGGATTCGTTATGCCTGAAATGTCATAACGGTTAGTCGGAAAATCACCAATTGTCAACACAAATATCCGGAATGAGTCCTAGTTCGTGAAGGATCCCGGCCCTCGTTCCCGGGGCAGACCATGCTCTTATTTTAGCTTGTCAGGCTGGGCCCGTGACAACGATTGAGGGGGAGAGTTTTCATTGTGATGCCTGAAGGGATCATGTTTTACGGTGTCGCCGGAGACGGGGAATAATCTATGTGGTTTATACCAGAAAAATCAGAGCCTGACATGAATCCTGCCGGGGGCCACGCTTTTGAAACGTTTGTGCGTAGATTCGCTTTGTGGAGGCTTCGCAATCCGCATTCAAGGTGGCACATCTTGCCACGGAAGTGCTCAGGTAAAGCCGATTCGTTAGGAGTTACGATATCGTATTCATTGCTTTCCGATACGTGTGACAACATTTGAAAAATCTCCAGCATTGGAGGCGGGCAAAGCGCAAGGGCTGTCAGCTTTCGAGGTGGCTCCACCTCGCCGCCGGAGTTATTCCGGCCAAAGTCAACCCGAATTCAGCTCACGTCATGGTTCAACTTTTTATACATAACCATGAAGAGCATGAAGAGCCCTTCGGGCTGAATGAAGGCGCTTGGATAACCTCTTCGATCGAACCTGGGTTCCAAGGGCCCAGCCCTTGGCCGCCGGAGGCATCGCTTCAGGCGTTTCGTCTGTGCCCATAGAAGGCAATAAGTGACTGCAGACTACCCGAATACCGTGACCCCCTGCCTTGAAATACCTGCCAGCTGGCCATCGGGTGTCCAGAGTCTGGCCTCTTCGCTGACGTATCCATTTTCTGCGGCATCCACGTGGGTTTTGAACCGCCACCAGTCGGTGGTGGAGAAGCCTTCGCCTGTGTGGAAGAGGTCGAGGCTCCAGGTGAGGGTGCTTGCCGGTGCGAAGGTGCTGAGCATGGAGAGGGAGGGCGAGGGCCAGGCATCCATGAGGGCCACGAGGTGGGATTCGTGGGTCTCTTTTGGTTCTCCGTGGCAACAGATCCAGCCGCCGTAGTCCCCATCAGGTTTGCCTTCAAAGGGGTAGGGGCCTTCGGCCCAGCAGTAACGGAGGTATTGGGTGAAGCTGGGAGCGAGGCCCTCCATGAAGGGGAGTTCGGTGAGTTCTTCTGGGGTTGGCCAGTCAGGGGCGTTGTGGCCGTTTTTAAAGACGCTTGAGGGGCGCTCTGCGCCGAAGCATCCGTGGAGGGTGGCACAGATCTCACCTTGATTGGTGAGAACCTCGGCCTGGACGTGGGTGACGGACTTGCCCTGCCTGAGGATACGTGCATTGGCCTTGATGCCGTCGGTGCCAGTAGGGCCCACAAAGGCGATGAGGAGGTTTCGAAGGGGAAGCTCGCTTTTTATCTGAGCCCGCATGGCAGACAGGCCGACAACAGCCACGAGGCCACCGAAGGTGGTCCGGCCCTGGAGCCAGGTTTCGGGGACGGTCAGTTCGACTCCGTTTTCGTTATTGCCGATGGCATCAAATACACCGTGAATATCCACTGTGGCCTCCCTGGGTGAGATTGAACGTGCGAACTTTGTTCTATCACTTGGGGAGGTAAATGAGCAACAGGGGGAATGATAACAGAAGTAAATATACACACATTGAAGAGGCTCTGACCGCTTGAACGTCATTATTAGTCATTGGCATCAAATTGGATACTGCTCAGGTGCTGGTGGAGGAACCTGGGGTATTTCAACCTCCATGTGAATGCGGACGCGAGTGGTGCGACACGTTGCTCATTCGCTTTATGGGGGCAAGGGGATCATCCCCTTGCACCGGAGGCATGCCTTTCAGACCTTTTTTATTTCACTGCCTCAATGGAGATGGTGACGTCCACCTCTTTGTCTATGACGCCCATGTTGAAGAATGTGCCGTCGCCCACCTTGAAGTCGAGGCGGTTGATGGTGAACTGGGTGGTGAAACCGGACACCATCTCTGTCTTCTTGAAGGGGTTGGGTTTGACCCCATGGAAGGTGAAGGGGGCTGATATTTTCTTGGTGATGCCCCGGATGGTGAGGTTTCCTTCGATGATGTAGCGGTTTCCACCCTTGGGAATGATGTTTGTGCTGGTGAAGGTCATGGTGGGGTGCTTGCCGGTGTCGAAGAGTTCGGCAGAGCGCAGGTGGGTGTCCCGCTTTCGATTGTAGGTGGTGATGCTTTTGGTTTGAACGGTAACGCTGCAGGATGAGTTGGCGATGTTGTCGGTGTCGATGTTGAGCGTGGCCGAGTAGTCGTCAAAGTGGCCCCGGACGATTGAGAAGATGTGTTTGGCATCAAAGTAAATTCCGGAGTGTGCGGTGTCCAGATCCCATTTGGCAGGGGCAGCCTGGGCGGTGGCGGCCATGACAAGCAAAAGGATCGGGATGAAAATGTGCCTGGCTTTCATGGTTGGTTTCCTCCTTTATCGTTAATAAATGGGGTCTCTATTCAACTTGGCCTCCGGCGGCAAGGTGTGCCACCTTGAAAGCAGGTAGCGGATGCGCTTTGCCCCTCGTTCCTCGGGGCAAATCACATCCGACTTTAAAACGGAATTCGTTTAAGGCATTTTTTAAGACCTGTTTGTTAAACCCAGCTTATAAAATTTGCAAAAGTTTGGCCCCCGGCAGGGCTGCCGGAGGCAATGGTGATCTGAATAGTTACAAAAATTAAAACCCGAAGGTTTCGGTATGGATACGATTATTATGGATACCGATTTCCCTGAGCATGCCTTTAACGGCGGTCATCATGGGCGGTGGGCCGCAGAGGAAGACCTGGGGCGCGGTGAGGTCTCCGATGACGTGGTGCAACTGCTCTGTGTTGAGCCGTTCGGCCCCGGGTTCGTCTGTGAAGTGGAGGTGCACAGAAAGCCAGGGGTGATTCATTTTCATTCGTATGAGCTCGTCGGCACTGAAGAGGTCCCCGTGGCGTCGGTTGCTCCACACCAGGATGATTTTCCGTCTGTCGTTGGTGGCATCCATGTGGCGCATCATGCTGAGCATGGGGGTGATGCCGATACCGCCGGCAATGAGAATCAGGGGGGCGTTATCTTCCAGCATGAGGTGGGAAAAGTTGCCGTACGGCCCGTCGAGGACGGCGGGTTCACCCTCTTGGATTCGATCCATGTATTGGGTCCAGTCACCACTCCTGCCGATGATAAACTCCATTGCATTTGGGGATGCAGGGGATGAGGCGATGGTGAATGGATGCGATTCTGATGATACCACAGAAGAGGGGAAGGAGAGAAAGGCAAACTGTCCGGGAAGATAGGTGAATTTGCTTTTTTTGTCAGGGGTGAGGCGGATTCGGGTGGCACGGCTTCCGGCGGGGGTGACTTCCGAAACCACCCAGGTGGATAGGTTGCGGAAGGGTTTGGCGTGACGGCTGATGAGGACCACCAGGCAGAGGGTGGCAAAGGCGATGCCCACAATGCGGGGAAGCCCCCCCTCAAAGGTTTCACTGGAGAAAAGAAGGTGAACAAAAAGAGCGGACAGGACAACGCACCCCCCGATTTTATGGGCCCACATCCAGAGATGAAAGGGAAGGCTGAGTTCTTTTTTAAAAAGGGCTGCCGCGGTCATGTAAAAGATCCCCATGAGAAGCCCGGCCCCTACGATCTCGGGCCAGAATTTGAACTCAAGGGGAAGGGTGGTGATCTCCTCGGGGCCGAAGACGAGAAGCGGGTGCATAAGGGCCAGGAGGGCAATGACGATGCCGTTGTATTTGTGCACCGTAACCAGGCGGTCCATGCCTGCCATGCGGTTGACCCACGTGATGCGTGTGGCCAGAAGCAGCTGTATCACCAGAAGAAGGGCCGCGGCCATGCCCACCAGCTTGCCGCTTCTCAGGAGGGCTTTGTGGAGACCGAATTTGTATTTGATGGAGAAGGACTCATAAGCAAAGGGGATGGCCAGGGCGCCACAGAAGAGCAGGGTGAGTATCATCACACATCCGGCCAGAATGCTTAGCCGGGTTCGCCGGTTCCAGAAGGTCGCCGTCTGGATGGTCATGCGCCCTCCTTTCGCATCTCAACGAGGATGGCGTGGGCCAGGGGCAGTTTGGCAAGGAGGATAAAGGCGGGAGCCAGGGTGGAGCGGCCAAGGATGGTCCACACGGTCAGGGGAACCGGGGGGTTGAGAAGGGAGAAATAGGCCATCCCCACCACCCCTGCCGTGACAGCAAAGGCGTTCATCAGCACGGCCACCCCTACGGTGGATGCACGTAAAAAGAGAATGGGCATCAGAACAAGGCTCACACCGCTCATGGGGGCCGCCCACCAGAAGTAGAGACTTTTGGCCGGCGGGTGAAGGCCGACGTGGAGACAAAGCCCCCCGAGACTGAGCAGCATGTGTGAAAAAACCAGCATGTGGAGAGATTTGCGAGTCATTGTGGCTCCCAGGAAAAGAAGGGTAAAGCCTCCGGCGGCGAGGTGAGCCACCTCGAAAGCTGATTGCCAATGCGCTTCGCCCTTCGTTCCTCAGGGCAAATCGCAATGGCGTTCGCAGCGGGCTGCGCCCGCATCAAAGCTGGGGGCTACTCGAGCATTGGCACAAGCTCCGCAAGGTTGTGAATACGGTGTCGTGGCTCTAAGAGACTTGGTTTTAATCTGAGTGTTTCCAGTGGCGAAGCCACTTAGGCAAAAACCATCTCGAAAGGTAACTATTCAGCTCAAAGTCGACTCCGGCGGCCCTGCCGGGGGCCAAACGTTTGAAAAGTTTGACAAACAGGCGTTGATGTCGATTTTGATTCATTCGAAGACGTTGGTTGTCCGACTGCATTCTATTTAACGAGTCAGCATCCCCTTTTTGCGGAGCTTTTTTCAAAAAGCGACCCGCCGGAGGCATAGCTGAATAGATACCTCGAAAGAAGGTTCTCGAATGCTCCCAACCCCTATCATCTTCCCGAGTGACCGTGGATCCATGTGTGGAAAACGATAAATTCCACCCACAGGGGCCACTGTATTTTTCAGACGTTTGGTCCACGGGGGGACCACCGAAGGCAAGTTTAATGACGCAGGGGTTGAATCGTTACAATGTGCTTATGCACTGCCTGCGATGTGTTGCGCTTGGTATCAACTCGGGTTGGGGTGGCGCCGGATGATGGCTGGGTGAAGATTGGTTTGTGTATGGTAACAGCTTTATTTTTAACAGGTTGCGGGTGTGGTGTAAAGGGCGCGAACAAGGGGTTGATGTGGGTTCAGGGATGCTCTCCTGTTGACAACAGGTTTTTATTTCTCTGGCTGGTGGGGTGCTTTTAATGCCGGCTTTGTCTGAACGTCTTTTGTTTGACAGTCTGAAATGGTTTTATGGTCGCCAGCTTGGGGTGAGTTGGGTTGTATTGTATGTAAACACAATGTGTTATTGTTGACATGGGACGTTATATGAGAGAGAATAAACCAATGTCAGGCTTACAGGATTGATTCCCCGTTATTCACCCTCGTTATTCGTCACATCGTTTGTCCTTCGTTGTTTTTCCCTTAGATGTATCCTGCTTGCCTTCCACCCCGGGTCTTTGTGACGGTTTCTGTTCACAGGCTTCGGGGTATCCTCATCATTCTTGATTCCGTGAACCCGGTCAACGGTCCCGTTTCAGTCCACGGGCACCGGTGCCTTCAGGTGTTGAGCCCCGAGAGTTTTATGATGGCCTCGCAACAACGTTGAGCAGGAATTACCGCCAGATCAGATGGCATGGCTTGTGTGTATCAGCGATACACGGTGATGTTCTTAAGGTCGTTTTGAAGGTGATTTTTTACGGTCGCATTTTACATGCGCGGGCAGCTGGGTTTGTATGGGGAGGAAGCCATGAAACGCATCCTTTTTATCTGGTGCCTTGCTTTTGGCATCTCAGTCTGTCCGGCCTACGCCGATGTCGGGTCTCTTCAATTTTCAGGCGGTGTGGTGGCCCCTTACGATGTGTCGGCGAGCGACTCCTCGGTGGGGTGGCAGGCCTCGTACGGCATTGGGGTTACCGACCATGTCGAGATCGGGGCCATGCTTATGAGAACCGGCGATTTTGAGGTGAAAAATGACATCACGGATGGAGAGGCTGAAGTGACGACCCTGATGATCATGGGGCGCTGGATCTGCAACCCGGAAAAGAAGACCAGGGGATTCATGGACCTTGGCTTCGGTGGGATGGATGTGGATGCAAAAGACCCGTCGGCCATTCCCAACAGAGCCGGAGCGGCAGCTCGCGTGGGGCTCGGGCTGGATCGTGAGCTCTCCCCCCACCTTGCCGTTCGCTTCAGCACCGGCTACACCACGGGCATTGGACGCACCAGTGAAATCGACATCATCGATGCTTCCATCTCCCTGGTCTTCGGGGTTCGATTGCTTCAGTAAAAACGAGCCTCCGGCGGCCAGGGGATAAATCCCCTGGACCCCAGGTTCGCAAATGCTCTGATCCCTCGTTCCTCGGGCTCTTCACATTTGCTGACGGGCTTCCCCCGTGAACAACGGCGGAGTGCGTCACACGCACACATGATCAGTTATTGCCCTGAAACAGGTTTCTATTGTAAGCCTTCCGGCAGTCATGGCACCGAAACAATCCAGCCATAAGAGCGACACTTCTGGTGCTTCTTCGTCGTCCCTGATTTTCCCACTATAAATACCCAGCCTCGGGCTGAAGAGATTTTTCACCATCTTGCCCACAGCGGTGATTCCGGGTAAAGTCACCTCAGAGTCGCTGAGCCCGGACTGCATTGGAATTTGCTTTCGAGATGGGGCACCTCGTTGTCGGGGGTCTTTCGGTCAGTGTCAATCCGGTGGCGTAGACGCTCAGTCGCCGTTTTTCAAAGATTGTTTCATGGCGTATCGGTCACCGACACATCGCACTCTGCGTTGGCATCTCCCCATGACGTCGAACATGCCGCACAGGAACTCGGCGCTCCAAGGCCTTGCAGACGCTTATGCGTTTGTGAGGCATGAAGGGTGACGTCACACAACCCGCTTTCAAGGTGGCACACCTTGCCTCCGGAGGCTTGTTTTTTCCCAATACTTTATCCATAGAAGGCATGCTTTATGAATCAACGCTGATCATAGACGTTCTATAGCGCATGCGGAAAGGGCCCATTTGTTCATGCTCGACGTGTTAACGGCCAACGGCTATCTCTATCTTTTTGCTTTGAGTTTCCTTGCGGCGACGGTGGTGCCTCTGGGGTCCGAGTGGCTTTTGGTGGCCCTTTTGATGCAGAATCTGGACCCTGCCTGGCTTCTGGCCTCGGCCACAACGGGCAATGTGTTGGGGGCGCTCACCACCTGGGCAATTGGCGTCTGGGGAGGGCCATTTCTGATGGCCAAGGTGTTGCGCATCGACCCAAAGTCCCAGGCCAAAGCACGCTCTACTTACCAGCGTTGGGGAAGCTGGTCCCTTCTTCTTGCCTGGGTCCCCATCATCGGGGACCCTTTGTGTCTTGTGGGGGGGCTTTTCCGCATTCCATTTCTTCGGTTTACCCTTCTTGTTACCCTCGGGAAATTTGGGCGTTACGCCTTTATTGTGGCCGCAACGCTTGCCATTGCGTGAGGTGTTTTGTGGCCGAGGGGTGTGACGTCATCTTTGTCAAGCTGCATGAACATAATTTATTATAAATACAGTGGATTGAGGTGCTTTTCCTGTTGACTTGCACTCTGTGCTGATCAAGAATAGGGCAGGTGTGACCGGCAATGGAAACAACTCCCATGGAACGGCACGGTGCCAGTACCCCACGACGCCTGACGTCGGGGGTTTTTGCCACAACCATCTTCTAAATCACAAACACCCAAACGGAAATCCCTTTCCTTTCTTCACGGCCTCACGTTCAAGGGACTGTCATTGGTTTACTGCATGCTCTCCTTCGTTTCACCGGCACACATGACAAAATTGTCATTTTGATTTGTGGTGTCGTCAATCCGGGGTTGTTTTAAATCCACAATCCGGGACTGACCATGGTAACGACCTGAAACCAAGAGGAGAGAGTATGGATACCAAGCAATACTGTGTCAACTTGAGCTCTGAACTTCAGCGGTGGCGTGATGCCATCCACAAGGAAAACGAAATCATCTCCAAACTTCCCACGGCGGATAAACAGCACATGCAGGGGTGTGTCGAGGACCTGAGGATGCTGGAAGCTGAGATGGATGAGCGGATCAACCAGCTTAAAAACGAGTGCCCTACCTATTGGGGGCCGGAAAATGCTGAGCATGTCATCGAGCCAGGCGGTGACGCCGCCGGGTTTGCCTTAAGCCCGGATGAAAGCGACAAGATCATTGGAGGAGGAAACTTCGGAGGGTAATCATGGCGGCGGGGGGCTGATGTTCAGGCATTAACCTGTTCCCTGCCGTAGAGCCGAGAGTGGAAAAGCCGACCCGAACATATGGGTCGGCTTTTTTTGTGGGTGAAAAAAGTGACAATATTGGATCTAAAGAGCTTTTGGGTAACAAAAATGTAATTATACAGGCGATTGGGTTGATGGTTATTGTTGTTTTAGGTTTCTTTAATTTTTTGAATATATTCGTGATAGTGGAGTTCTGTGGTCGGGTGGCACGGAAGTTGTAAGTTGAGGATGTCACGGCCGTAACAACACCCATCAACCAAGGAGAGACCATGAAACGTGTGGAAGCGGTACTCAAGCCCCACAAGCTGGACGAGGTAAAGGAGGCCCTGGAGGCCATCGGAATCACAGGCATGACCGTCACCGAAGTGAAGGGGTACGGGCGTCAGAAGGGGCACCGCGAAATCTATCGTGGAACCGAATACCAGGTGGATTTTATCCCCAAGGTGAAACTGGAGGTGGTGACTGAAGAGGCGCGGGTCCCGTCTATCGTGGACACCTTGATGGAGACGGCCCGCACCGGAAAGATCGGTGACGGAAAGATTTTTGTGACATCTGTCGAAACAACCATCCGTATACGAACCGGAGAATCGGGAAAAGAGGCTTTGTAAGATGAAAACGCTCACTTTCAGACGATACGCCACAGGACTGTTCCTGCTTTTATTCACCTCCACCGCATTTGCGGCCGATGCCCCGGATGTGTTGAGCAACCGTGACGCCATAGCACTGGTTCAGGAGCACGCCAACTTTCTTTGGACCCTTGTGGCCGCGTGCCTGGTTTTTTTCATGCAGGCGGGGTTTGCCCTGGTGGAGGCCGGGTTTACCCGGGCGAAAAACCTCATCAACATCATGATGAAAAACCTCATGGACTTTTCCATGGGCTCCCTCGCCTTTTGGGCCGTTGGGTTTGGCCTGATGTTCGGTACATCCCCCACCGGATTTTTCGGGACCGACGGCTTTTTTCTCTCCCACTGGAGCCCCGGAGGTGCCCCCTGGGTTCTGGCCTTCTGGATGTTTCAGGCTGTTTTTGCAGCCACAGCTGCCACCATCGTCTCTGGGGCCATGGCCGAGCGAACCCGCTTTTCTGCCTACCTGGCGTATAGCATCGTTGTTTCGGCTTTCATCTATCCGATCTTCGGAAGCTGGGCCTGGGGAAGCCTCCTGAAAGGGGGGGGCTGGTTGGAAAACCTTGGGTTTATCGATTTTGCAGGCTCCACCGTGGTCCACTCCCTCGGGGGATGGTTGGCCCTGGCCGGTGCCATCACCGTAGGGCCCCGCATGGGCAAGTTCATGAAAGATGGCACGGTTCGTCCCATTCTTGGTCACAACATTGGCTTTGCTGCCTTGGGTGTCTTTATCCTCTGGCTCGGGTGGTTCGGGTTCAACCCCGGCTCCACCACCACGGCGGATAAGAGCATCGCCATAATTTTCATTACCACCAACCTTGCAGCAGCGGCAGGGGCCGTTTCAGCCATGTTTACCTCATGGCTCAAGTTCGGAAAGCCCGAGGTGGGCATGAGCTTGAACGGTGCTCTGGCCGGTCTTGTGGGGATTACGGCGGGCTGTGCCAACGTCTCCCCCACATCGGCGATCATCATCGGCGCAGTGGCAGGGGTTCTGGTTGTCTTTTCCGTCATGTTCTTTGATCGCTTGCGCATTGACGATCCCGTAGGGGCCATATCGGTTCACGGGGTATGCGGCGCCTGGGGGACCCTTGCGGCAGGCCTCTTCAACGTGGGCGGTACCAGTGTCAACATCGTTCTGGTGCAGTTGCTGGGAATCGGTACCTGCTTTGCCTGGGCCTTTGGCATGGGCCTGATTCTGTTTAAGGTCGTGGACAAGCTGGTGGGACTTCGGGTCTCCGAAGAGGAGGAACTCGAAGGGCTTGATATCACCGAACACGGGGGCATGGCCTACCCGGACTTTGAGGTGTCCTCTACCTGAACTTCATAAGACCTTTCTCTGATTAAAAAACCGCCGACATTGTTCGGCGGTTTTTTTGTCGGTGGCCGTTGCAGACCAGCAGGGTCAAATCACATTCGCCTTTGATTGTCGTGTAATCCTGAGTGCATGGATCAAACCTGTTTGTCCTACTTTTCAAATGCTTGGACCCCGGCAGATCCGCCGGAGGTCGCTTTAAGCGTTTTGCCTTCAGTTTTAACGGATGACATGGCTTCCTCATGGAAAAAAATCGGCAGGTAGGTCGAAACCCCGTCAATCAACAAGTGTATACAAGAAAGCAGACGTTCAGGGCACCTGACTGGGTTGACACGCATTGATTAACAGTGCTAAATTCAACGAAAAAAAATCCCGCTGGTCGAAATTCCTACTGGCCGGTCGGACACCTCCTTTCGGCACCGTATCCCGAAACATCCTTCAGCCAAAGAGCAGCCCTTGCTCTACAACCACAGTTACGAAGACGCAATGCATCCGGAAAGATAAAGGAGCCCCATGGCTTTACTGCCTGAGCTGGAAGCGATTCGTAGATCACAGATTATTGATGCCGCCGTACAAACCATTGCCTCCAAAGGGAGTACCAACGTGCGCATGGACGATATCGTTCGGTGTTCGGGACTTTCCAAGGGCGGCATCGCTTACTATTTCCCCTCCAAGGAGTCACTGTTTAAGACGGTGTTTACCGTCTACTTTGACGCGGTCTACGAAACGGTCAAGCAGGAGCTCGCCCATGAGCCGTCGACTTTTTCCAGACTTGCCCGAATCCAGATGTTGTTTGACAGGGAGCGCACCGAGGTGGGCACCGGGTACCCTCTGCTTGCGGATTTCATGTATCACGCCATGCACCGGGAGGAGTATCGTCCCATTTTTTCCAAGTGGGTGGACGGATGGGTGGCGCTTCTCGTGGAGGTGCTTGAGCAGGGGGTGGAGGAGGGGCTCTTCATTGCTATGGATCCGGAGCCGGTGGCCCGGTCCATCTCTGCGATTTATCAGGGGGTGGGGCTGCGCTGGTTCCTGGCCCCGGAGAGCCATTCGCGAGCCTGGGCCCTGTCGACCCTTGAACTTGCCGTCAGGGGGGTGATGGCGCCCTGGCTGGCTCCGGGCGTTGAATTGCCCATGGTCTCTTAATCGGAATTGTAGCTTTACAGTTTTAAGAAAAGTGCCTCCGGCGGCAAGGTGTGCCACCTTGAGAGCGGGTTGCGGATGCGCTTCGCCCCTCGTTCCTCGGGCCAAATCACATCCGCTTTTGATTTGGGGGGATCGGAAATCAACAGCCCTATGCCCCATGATCTTTCCCTCAACGTATTTTTTGTCGAGGTGCTTTTGCCTGAAACGTTTTCGCCACCCTCGCCGCCTGAGTTATTCCGGGCAAAGCCAAGCTGACTTCAGACGCCTTCATGGTCCTACTTTCGAATAAAAACCACGAAGTTCACGAAGCGCCCTTCGGGCTACACCAAGGTGGTGGAGCCACCTTAGCCGTTGTTCACGGGCGAAGCCCGTCAGCGAATGTGATCACCCCGAGGAACGAGGGGTGGGAGCATTCGCGAACCTGGGATCCAAGGGCTCAGCCCTTGGCCGCCGGAGGCTCACTTTTGTCCTTTTTTTGCCTTAACCACGTTTGTTGCATATGGGAGGAGCACCATGAAGAGATCCCCTTCAGACTGGGTGAAAGCCTTTCCCCGGTTCGATGATGTGATGTTGAGTCTTGCCGCAACCCGAAAGCAGCCGGCAGGAATGATTCGCGAATACCGTGAGGTGATGGCCCTTGCCCGGGCCTTTAATGACGAGGTGGTGCGGCCTTACGCCTTGAAGCTGGATCGGGAGGTGAGCCGGGATCCCACGTTTCTTCCCTTTGAGTTTGTGGCCGAGGCGAATCGGTGGGGGCTCTACTCCCTCTGGATCCCCCGGATCTTTGGCGGCCGGGGGTACTCGTTGCCTTCCATCTGTCTCTTCCTGGAAGAGCTCGCCTCCGCCTGCACCGCCATGGCGAATCTGGTGGGCGTTCACTACCTGGGTATCGCCACCCTTTTTTCCAGCTGGAACGCTGAGGCCGCCTCCCGCATTTGCCGCGAGGTGGTGGAAGGGGAACGGAAAGACCGGCCATGCCTGGTCTCCCTGGCCCTCACCGAACCCGATGCCGGCACCGACATCGAGGAAGTGGAGCTCATGGACAAGGGGAGCATCACGTGCCGTGCGACACATGTGGACGGGGGCTATTCGGTAACAGGCAACAAGGTGTTTATCTCCAATGGTCATCTCTCCACCTGGCACATGCTGTTTGCCTTTGAAGATACGGGGAAGCCCTCATCAAGTCTCGCGCTTCTGGCGGTCAAGACGGGGTGGGAGGGGTTTTCCTTTGGGCGCATGGAAAAGAAGATGGGCCAGAAGGGGTGCCCTGCAAGTGAGTTGATTTTTAAGGACTGCTTTGTCAGCAGCGAACATGTGCTGCTGGACCCCCGGCAGGTTCGGGCGTTGAAACGCAGTTCCATGGACACCACCATGCAGGTGATCGATTACATCTTTTCTGTGTCCCGTGCCGGGGTCTGCGCCTTTGGCGCCGGAGTGGCGCGCGGGGCATTTGAAACCGCCCTCGCCTATGCGGAATCAACCAGGGTGGGCGGCGTTCGGCTTGTGGACCAGGGGTGGGTCCAGAGCCTTCTTGCTGAGATGTATACCAACGTCACCCTCTCCCGTCTGGCGTATATGGAGGCGAACTACGCCAACGGGCTTTACGGGATGTATCGCCTTCTGCAGTTTAAGCCCCTTTACTACCTGATGAAATGGAGCCCCAAATGGCTCATGCAGCGGGCCGTGGCGCCTCTTTTCTCGAAGAGGCTGGCCACCTGGTTTCTTCGAAAGGCGCATTTCAACCTGCAGAGTGATGCCGAGATCTCCCGGACTTCGGGGTGGGCCTCCCTTGCCAAGTGCGTGGGAACCGATGCCGGCGTGAAAAACGGGCAGCTGGCCCTCTCCCTTATGGGCCGCACCGGGGTGCGCCATGACGGAGGCGCGGAAAAGCATCTGAGGGATGCCAAGCTCATGCAGATCTATGAAGGGACAAACCAGCTCAATCGCCAGAATCTCTTCAAATGCCTTATTGGTGATGGCGGCGGATCCACGGGGCGATCCTTTGAGGATGAGGAGGTGGCATGGAACGTCAACTGAAGATGGTCAAAGAGACCGCCCGGGATTTCGCCCGCCGAAAGCTGGTGGGCCAGCGGGAGAGCATGGATCGATACCCGGATGAGCCCTATCCCATGGATGCCCTTGAGACAGCATGGGAGATGGATCTGTTTCATATGGCCCTGCCTGAGTCCTGTGGCGGGTTGGGGCTGGGGCTTCCGAGCCTTGCCTGTGCCCTGGAGACCCTTTCCGAAGCCGACCCCGGCATCGCCGCAGTAGTCTTTGCCGACACCCTGGCCGCGACACTTCTTGAGGAGGCTGGAGAGACGGCTATTCTTCGGCAGCGGGCAGATTCGGCCAAGGGGGTGGGGGAGTGGCTCATGGCCGTTCCCCTCTATGACCATCCCCGGGAGAGCGAGGGTGCCCCCGTGGCGGAAAGGGATGGGGATGCGTGGTGGCTTACCGGTATGGTGAAGAGTCTTTCCCCGTGTCCCTTGGCCGCCTCGGCGCTGGTGACCGCCCGGACCCCTGAGGGCTTGAGGTGGTTCTACCTCAATCTTGATGGTGAGGGGGCCACACTTTCTGACCCTGTGGTGAACATGGGGCTCAACACCTGTCCCGTGGCGGACCTGACCTTGGCCAGGGCCCCCGCCCGGATGGTGGGGCGTGAGACGTTCGCGGTGCCTCTTTTTGAACGGGCCGTGTGTCAGCTCGAGCCCCTTGCGGCAGCCATGGCCCTGGGGATCATGAAAGGGGCGTTTGAGGATGCCTGGGGGTACGCAAAAAATCGCCACCAGGGGGGACGGGCCATTGTGGCGTGGTCAGAGGTGACCCGCATCCTTTCTGAGATGGCTTTAAAGGTGGAGACGTCCAGCATGCTCCTGGAACAGGCGTTAAGGGCCCTTGCAAGCCGGTCTGAACGCTGGGACGCTCAGGTCGGTGCGGCCTCCCTTCACATTCGCCAGAGTGCCTGTGACCTTTCCAGCGATGCCGTTCAGGTTCTCGGCGGGGTGGGTTACATGAAAGATTTTTCGCAGGAAAAGCGGTTTCGGGACGCCCATCAGGTACGATCGCTTCTGGGCGCTGCGGCCGTATCCTCCCTGACGTTTATCAATCGATTCAAAGTGGAAAGGAGAAGACCATGACCCCCTTTTTCAGTGGCACCCGACCGTCTCAGGTCGTGACCCACGGCGATGCCACCTTTGAGCTTCCCATTCTTTATCAGCGGGATGACTTTTTTGGCCTCTACTTTACCGCGGATCGCAAGAGAGTAGAGGCGATTCTTCCCTCCAATAACCTTTACCCGGTCCCCCTGCCCAACGGCCGTGTGGTGGTTGGGGTGGCAGCCTACAACTATATCAACACCAGTATCGGCACCTACGGAGAGGTGCCCGTGGCCATTCCCGTGGTCTGGGGAAAACGGCCCACAGCGTTTACCGGCATGGCCCCGGCCCTTCTTGAAAGCAGTTATCCGGGCTTTGGGGTGCTTGTCCACCACCTGCCTGTCACAAAGGCTTCGGCCCGGGACGCAGGGCGCGGCGAGTGGGGGTACACCAAGTTTGTGGCGGATATGCGCTTTACCGTCACTCCGGAGTACTATGAGTGCCGCATGCACGAAGGTGAGAGCCACATCCTCTCCATGCGGGTGATGAAAAAGGGGCTTCCCATCCGGGACAACAGGCCCATCACCACCTTTTCGGTTCTGGAGAACAAACTTATCCGCACCGTGATTCCGGCCAAGGGTGTGAAGAAGGTTGCCCTTCGGACCAAAGGGGCTTTTCTTGACCTTGGGGATCACCCCATGGCCCGTTCCATGGAAGCACTGGATCTTTCACCAAGGCCCTTTATGAGCTTTTATTACCCGGAACGGGCCGCTATTCTGCCGTCCGGGGAGGTGGTGGAGGAGGAGGTGCAGCCCTTTGATGGGTATGCGGGCGAGACGCGCGATGGCGTCCATGAGGTGTCGTATCTCCCTTGACTGAAGTGGTCGCATTGAGGCTGCGGTCTGGTCGGGTCCAACCCTTTGTACTTTTCTTGGGGGCACCGGATCGGTATGATAGTGATTATCAGTAACAATTCAGCTTGTGCCTCCGGCGGCAAGGTGGGCCACCTTGAAAGCGGGTTGTGAATGCTCTGAGTCCTCGTTCCTCGGACTCTTCACATTCACTGACGGGCTACGCCCGTGAATCACGGCATTTCATAGAGTTCGTCATCCCCGGCTGTCAGGGTAATCTGAGGTGCAGATGGGGCTTATTCGTGGTAAAACCGGAACTCTTTGTACAGCGAATGACCGGGGATCCATGTGTGCAAGATGACACCGGTTGAAGATCATTTTGACGGTTCACTTTTACCGGAATAACTCCGGCGGCGCTACAGGAGGCAGCTTTTTGGGGCTGAACAGTTACGATTATCACATCATAAACAGCGGCATCATGGATTGTCAGATAAAAAGGGGGCGCATGGATCCGGTAAAAGAACGTGAAATCAAGCAGGCGGTGGCCCGTTCGGGGCGGGGCTTCTTTCTTACCATGGGGTTGGGGGTGGTTCTGGTGTTGCTCCCCCTTCTCTTTACCGGGTGGCCTGCGTGGGTCATTTTGCCCGTGGCCTTTATTCTGGGGCCTCTTGTCGGTGCCCTTCTTTACCTTCCCCTCCAGATGTCAAAAGAGATGACCAAAGGGTTCTGGTTCTCTTTTTTCAAACGCAAGTGAGGCTGTTCCTGTGATGAAGATAAAGGCGAGATCCCCATGGATCATGGCCGGTAACGGTTGGGGATGTCACCTTTTTTACTTCTCTGAAAAGCATCCTTGTGCTATGTAGCCATTTCCCATGGTGGGGGGAGCAAGGCACAGCCGGGCGGACAAGAAACAGGTCCCCTTTCTGTAAGAAAAAATCCTGCGGTAAATCGGCCGCATTCTTTCCCGGAGGTACGTTCTCACGCTGGTGACGGCTTCTCGTTGACCTTCCTTCTCCCTGCTCCGAAACCCGTACAATTGATGTGAGATAATGAAAAAATACCGTTTGCTGATGAACGGCAGCAACTACCTGATGGCTGTGGATGGAAAAAACCTGCGCCAGGGATTTTTCCAGAACATGGTTATCAAGGCCGATAGCCCGAAACAGGCCGAAAGGCAGGCCATTTCGCGCATCTGGCATGATGCGGAGCTTCAGGCTCAGACCCTGAATCCGACAAAAAATCCGCCGAAGGTAGCCCTTCATACTCTCTGGGAGCTGGATGTGGCCTACGACGACTCCCGCATTGACATGGAACGTACCTTCTACCTTGAAAAGAGGTGGTGGGAGTTCTGGAAATAACCATCTCCCCCCCCCCTTTATTGTTACCGGCACATCCGATGTCAGTTTCCCGCCTCCGCTGTCTCTGTTTTAAACCCCTGTTTACCCATAGGGACACCTCCCACCGGAAAAATCCGATCATAGAGCCCGTTGTAAGAAATCGTATAAACGGGCACCACCACCAAGTACGCCAGGTCGAGCATCAGCGCCTTAAAAAATGAGAGGTCGAGCCACCACATCACCGTGGGGATGGTTGCGCACATGAGCCCTATCTCGAAGAGAAGGGCGTGGGCTGTTCGCAAGGGCATGCCTCGTGGGTACAGCGGTTTGTTCAGGCGGAGCAGCGCGTGGTCGAACACGATGTTGTACACGTAGTTCCAGCCCATGGCCATCAGGCTCATGACGATACTCAAGGCCCCCATGGTTTCCATGGGTTTTTTCAGGACCCAGGCGAGAAGGGGGGTGCAGATGATGAGCAGGAAGAGTTCATAAATAAGGGTGTGCCGGATTCGGTCCCCTGTTGTTCGCATGGTGGTGTTCATGTTTAGTCCTTTGGCCCGGGCTGGAGACAGATCGGGCTGTTTGCTGTGAAGCGGCCTGGCCACTGGTGACGTCATTTTTTTCTGACGATGGGTTTTTATAATCTGGTATTGAGTTGGATGAAAGTTTGATAGTATCCGGTAAGCGGATGGATGGGGCGCGTACGGTCGTCGGAGTCTGAGAGCGGTCGGGAAAACCATGAAGAACACGAAGCGCTCTCCGGGCTGCACGATGCAGGTTGCTCATTTCAGCAGTTGTTCACGGGCGCAGCCCGTCAGCGAAAGTGATTGGCCAGAGGAACGAAGGCCGGGAGGATCCTCCCCTGGCCGCCGGAGGCTTTTTCGCGGTTTATGATATCGGAGGCATGATGAGATTTAGTCTGGAGTACCTGGAGGCTTTTACCACGGCGGTGGATTCCGGCTCGTTTTCCGCAGCGGCGCGTCGCCTGGGCAAGGCTCAGAGCCGGGTGAGCACAGCCATTTCCAACCTGGAGATCGACCTGGGTGTCGAGCTCTTCGATCGGTCGGGCAAGTATCCTGTCCTGACACCCGATGGGGAGCATCTGTTGCGGGAAGCCCGGGAGATCCTGAGACGGTGCCGGTCATTTTCAGATCATGCCGACCGCCTTGCAGGGGGCGAGGTCTCTCTTGTCCGGCTGGTTGTTGATGAGCTGATGCCATCGTCGATTTTGGGGGAGCTCCTGGAACAGTTTTCCGACGCCTTTCCCCATACCGATGTGGAGCTGCTTATCGGAACATTGGGGGATGTGGGGGAGATGGTGACTTCGGGTCGTGCTGACGCGGGGATTGAGCTTCCCGTGGGCTACCCCACAGGCACCTGTGACTGGAGGCTTCTGGGGCACATGCACTTCAGCCTGGTGGCGGCCCCTCACCATCCTCTTGCTGCCATGAAAAAGGTGTCCCCCCAGGACCTGGCTCCCCACAGGCAACTGGTGGTCGTCAGTCGTGGCGGGGACAGGGAGCCCGATGCCTACCGTTTCGCAGACCGGATCTGGCAGTGCGAGAGCAGTCAGGTGATCAAGGAGCTCGTCTTAAGGGGTCAGGGTTGGGCTGCCCTTGCCCGTCATCAGGTGGCCGAAGAGGTTCGCACAGGCCGTCTTGTGGAACTGCCCGTCACCTTTGTCGGCGGTTATTTTCAGTGTGATATCTGCTTTGTCTGGGAAAAGGATTGCCCGTTGAGCCCCCCGGCCGAATGGCTGGCTGAGACCCTGGCGCGGATTCTCAGGGATTCGGATTAAAAACCGTAACTGTTCAACCCAACAAAAAGGCCTTCTATGGTCAACGTTCGGAAAAACATGCCTCCGGCGGCGAGGTGAGCCACCTCGAAAGCTGATAGCCCTTGTGCTTTGCCCCCTCGTTCCTCGGGGCAAATCACATTCGTCCTTCATTCAATGTTAAATCGGAATCATGTATGAGGGCCTGTTTGTCAAACTTTTCAAAAATTTGGCCCCCGGCGGGGCCGCCGGAGGCACAAGCAGACTAGTTACGTTTTATGTTGAAAAGCGGGGGTGGCCGTTCTGGAAGTCATCACACCCCGCGTGATTGCATGAGCCGTTGTCAGTTTCCAGCCCCGGCTGTTTCTCTCTTCAACCCCTGGTTATCCGCAGGGGCACCCCCCACCGGAAAGATCCGGTCATAGAGTCCGTTGAAGATGATGGCATAGATGGGCACGATGACCAGAAATGCCAGGTCGAACATCAATGCGTTTACAAATGAAAAATTTAGCCACCACATGATGACGGGGATGGTGGCGAACATCAACCCCAGCTCAAAGAGAAGGGCGTGGCCCGTGCGCAGGGGAAAGCTCCTCGGGTACAGCGGCTTGCCCAAGCGGAGCAGGGCATGGTCAAAAAGGATGTTGTAGGCGTAATTCCAGCCCATGGCGATAAGGCTCATGGTGAGGCTGATGGTGCCCATGGTTTCCATGGGCTTCTTCAGAACCCAGGAGAACAGGGGGGTGCAGATCATGAGCAGGAAGAGTTCAAAAAAAAGGGTGTGGCGGATTCTGTCCCCGGTGGTTCGCATGGTTGTGTTCATTGTTTTTCCTTTGACTTAAAAGGGGGCTTCCCCCCGTTGTGTTGGTTTTTTGTCTGGGGTTGGGTCAGGCATGGATTTCTTATAATCTCTTATTGTGTTGGGTGGAAGTTGGTTACTATCTGTAAAGCGGATGGGTATGCGCGTGCCACCCCCGGAGTCAAAGGGCGGTCAGGAAACCCCAGGAAGACACGATTCAGTTTTCAAAACGCAGTCCCGATGGCAAGGGCGGCGAAGCCGTTTTACCCTTACCCCATGTGTTGAGGCGGGAGTCCCCTGAGGGTGAGAACGACATCGTTGACTTGCGTTGCTTTTTCAATGTCATTTTTGTCAAGAAAGTAACGCACCAGGGCTTCCAGGTAGTTCCACTCATCGACGATGATCTCCTGCTCGCCGTTGTCCCAGTACCTGGCTCGCACCGCGTAAGGGGGAATGGCGTCCTCTTCCGGGTCGCCCGGGTCTGGGTAGGATATGCCAAGGCCGACGTTGTCGGAAAAGCCGGTCCGTGAAAGAGCGAATTGAACCAGCTCGTCGTCGGAAAACAGGTTCAGACAGAGGATTTGTTTGAAAATTTCGTGGCGTTCCATAAGTGCCTTTGACACAGTGAGATTGGTGTTGATGTCCGGCCGTTAAGGGTATCATGGCCCAGCATCCATGATGCGTCAATGGTCCATCTTTGAATTTTCCTGCACCATGTCGTCATCTTTGTACAGGGCATCGCCTCTGTGATATAATTCCCCAAAATTTAACCGGCACCTCTTTTCCCTTTCGTATCCCTTCCGATTCTCCTGTCTTTGTCGGTTTCTTGCGATGAAAAAAACGTATCTCTTCAGCTCTGCCGACGGTGGGCCGTTTTTTGAAAAACGCTTCGCAATGCCTTTCCGGTTGCTCGTTAAAACGAGTACTGTCGGCAAACCGACACCTTCGAATAAATAGAACTCGGCCTTAACACCTGTTTATCAAACTTTTCAAACGTTTGGCCCCCGGCAGGGCCGCCGGAGGCAGCTTTTTCTCTCTTCAACCCCATGACAGGAGACGATTCATGCTCAATTTTCATCTGACAGACGATCAGTTGGCTCTTCGTGACCGTGCCCGCGCATTTGCTTTGGAGCATGTGCTTCCCGTGGCCTGGCACTTTGATGAAAAGGATGAGATTCCGGTAAAGGTCCTGGAAAAGGCCCTGGACGCCGGGTTTATGAATGCGGACATACCGAAGGCGTATGGAGGGAAAGGGGTTGGCCTTGTGGAGGCTGCCATTGTCACGGAGGAGATGGCCGCGGCCTGTCCGGGCATCGCGACCAGCATCTTTGACAGCTCGCTTGGCTTGGAGCCCCTTATTTTGTCGGACAACGAGCCTTTAAAGAAGAAAATATTCGCACAGGTGCTGGTGGAGGGCTCCCGGGTCAGTTTTGCCACATCGGAGCCCACCATGGGGTCAGATGTGTCCGGGCTTCGGTGTGAGGCAAAGGACGCGGGGGATCACTATCTCCTGAACGGCACCAAGTATTGGATCACCAACGGCGGCGTGACCGATTTCATGTCAGTCTTTGCCTCTGTGGATCCCAAGGCGAAGCACGAGGGCATCGGCGCTTTTTTCGTGGACATGAGGTGCCAGGGGATAACGGTAGGAAACACCATCCCCAAGATGGGGCAGCGTTGCTCCAATACTGTGGGGGTTCATTTTAACAATGTGAAGGTGCCCAAGACCAACGTACTGGCCGAACCGGGGAAAGGGTTTGTCCTGGCCATGAAGACCTTCGCGCGGACCCGCCCAATCATCGGGGCCTTTGCCGTGGGGGCCGCCCGGTCTGCCATGGAATACGCCCTGGACTACGCCAAAAAACGCCGCGCCTTTGGATCAACCATTTCTGATTTCCAGGCGATCCAGTTCAAGCTGGCCGAGATGTACCAGAAGGTGGAGACCGCCCGTCTTCTTACCTGGAAAGCCGCCTGGAAGGCCGACCAGGACAAAGACCCCACCATTGCCGCCTCCATCGCCAAATTTTACTCAACCGAAGCCGCCTGGGAGGTGGTGGACGAGGCCATGCAGATTCTGGGGGGCTACGGCTATACAAAGATGTTTCCCGTGGAAAAACTCATGCGGGATGTCCGGCTTCTGCGCATCTACGAAGGAACCAGCGAAGTGCAGCGCCTCATCGTCTCCGGATGGCTCCTCACC
Source organism: Desulfolunaceae bacterium (assembly GCA_942491485.1). Classification (GTDB taxonomy): domain Bacteria; phylum Desulfobacterota; class Desulfobacteria; order Desulfobacterales; family Desulfolunaceae; genus Desulfoluna. The sequence continues at coordinate 310,317 of CALOAX010000005.1, forward strand.
GGATACAAACCCGCCATGCCCCCACTGGAAGATTTGCCTGTCCACCGGGACATCGACCCCGAAGAGCAACCCCGGCAAAACGCATGGCGCTGCCGCATCTGTGGGTATGTCCACTATGGTGATGAGCCTCCGGAAGCATGTCCCACCTGCTTCTTTCCGGCCACTTCGTTTAAACATGTATAATGTCGCATGGGAGAAAGGGATTGAATACGTAAAAAGGGGGGGCTATTCAGCTCAAAGTCGCCTCCGGCGGCCCTGCCGGGGGCCAAACTTTTGAAAAGTTTGATAAACATGTCTCAAAGAATGATACCTGGTAGCTCCCGATTCAAAGGCGGATGTGATTTGACCCGAGGAACGAGGGGCAAAGCGCATCCGCTATCTGCTTTCAAGGTGGCCCACCTTGCCGCCGGAGGCAGCTTTTTGGGAGCTGGATAGTTACAAAAAAATGGCCTTCGATGGATGAAATCAGGTGAAAAAGCTTGCCTTCGTTGACGAGGTGGGACACCTTGAACATTGATTTCTGCTGCACTGTGACTTCCCAACCCCTGGGTACATCGCGAGCAGGAATGACCTCAGCTGAGCGCAGGGACAGGCTGCGCAAGACCCTTACCCGGATATTTCACGAGTTGAGTGAACCCATATTCAAGGCATCAGAGCTGAAGATGTAGTTGTTTACCTCAATGCTCTGATAACGCAGAAGATGGGTGCACTCGGCTCGCCCGAAGGGTGAGAAAAACGAGCAGGAAACCGTGAATTACATTTTGTGTTTTTCAAATATCTTATTTATTCACAGTAACTACCGGTAATTACATACGGGTGGTTCAACCTAATTGTTTTCTCATGAAATATCCGGGTTAAAATGTTCTCGGGATATACCAACGATGTCGTACCTCCATCGCATTGCAGCGTCTTTTTCAACCATTGGACTGGTTTTGGGCATGTCGCTCTTCTGTGTCTCCCTGACGCCCTCGCTGTTGCCGCGAGATGTCATTGCCCAGGGTGTTCTGGCGGGGGTTGTCTTCTCCGCAGGCTATGGCATCGGCATCGCCGGTCATTGGACCTGGACGTTCATGGAGCTAAGGGACCTGACCGGGCGATGGGCACGGGTCCTGACATGGATACCCGTGGTCATCCTGGCCCTGACCAGCATCTTCACCCTGAACCGCATGACAACCTGGCAGAACTCCATCCGGGTGCGCATGGAGATGGCGCCCATCGACAGTGCCTATCCGTTGACCGTATTATGCGTTGCATGTGGCACCGCTTTGGTGATTATCCTGCTGGTACGATTGCTTATAATGGTGGCAACGAAGGCGGTGGACGCCATTAACCGCTACCTGCCTCGCCGGATCGCCATTGTTCTGGGGGGGGTGTCGTTTTTTCTCCTTCTCATCTCTTTTGTAAATGGCGTGATCATCAAAAGTACCCTGCACGCAATGGACAAGTCCTTTGCTGCGATTAACTGGATTCTGGACAGCAACGATGTCCCACCGCAAGACGCTTGGGCATCGGGCAGCGCAGGCTCGCTTGTCTCCTGGGCGGATATCGGCCGAAACGGGAAACGATTTGTCACCGACGGACCATCGAAGGAAGAGATTGAAGCCGTTCTCGGACGCGAGGCCATGCAGCCCCTCCGGGTGTATGCAGGATTTAACTCCGGCGACACATTAGAGGAACGTGCGCAGATTGCGTTGGCTGAAATGATACGTGTCGGCGGGTTTGACCGTTCAACCCTGATCATTGCAACATCCACCGGCACGGGATGGCTTGACCCCTCGGCGGTGGATTCGGTTGAGTTTCTTCATGCCGGTGACACTGCCATTGTCACAATGCAGTATTCATATCTCCCCAGCTGGTTGACCCTGATTGTCGAGCCTGAAGTGTCCCAACAGGCGGCCAATGCCTTGTTCATGGCAATCTTCAGCCACTGGACGAGGTTGCCGCATGATCACAGGCCCGAGCTTTACTTGCATGGCCTCAGTTTGGGCGCCCTGGGGTCCGAGTTCTCGGCTGACCTCACATCCATCCTGACGGACCCCATCCATGGTGCGCTGTGGAGTGGCCCCCCTTTTCTGAGCAAGCTCTGGAACGTGGTGACCAAGGGCCGGGTTTCCGGTTCGCCTCAGTGGCGCCCTGTGTTCCACGACAGCTCAGCGGTTCGTTTTATGACGCAGGACGGGTTTCCCGATCTGGCAGGGGCTGAATGGGGGCCGTTGCGGATCGTATATCTGCAGCATGCCAGTGACCCCATGAGTTTCTTCTCCACTGACTTGGCCTATGTGCGTCCGGACTGGCTTGGTCCCAACCGAGGACGGGACGTGTCGCCTTATTTCAGATGGTTTCCGGTGGTCTCTTTCTTTCAGACAGCGTTTGATATTCCCATGGCGACAAGTGTTCCACTCGGGTATGGGCACAATTTTTCGCCAGCGGCCTATATTGATGCCTGGATTGAAGTCACCCGACCAAAGAGCTGGAGCGCCTCCGATACCAAAGGCCTTAAAGCCCATTTCACCGGATTCAATCCCCGCCCCATGTGAGCCGGTCGGAGACGTTTTCAGGGTGGCAGCACCTCCCTGGATTGAATAAGTCGTCGAGGGAACGATTCAGCTCAAGAAAAACGGCCTCCGGGGGCAAGGGTGGCGAAGCCACATTGGGCAAAACACCTTAAAAGCTGATTGCGAATGTGCTTTGTCCCTTGTTCCTATTATCAAATCACATCCGCCTTTCGTTGGATGTGAATCCGGAATGTAATTTTTCGGCTGCTCCTTAAGTCGAATACAGTCGGCAAGTCAACACCCTTGAATGAATCGAAATCGGCCTCAAAACCTGTTTATCAAACTTTTCAAAAGTTTGGCCCCCGGCAGGGCCGCCGGAGGCAACGTTGATCTGAACGTGTCAAAAGGAGGCATACGTATGAAAAAGATAGCGATTGCACTCTCAATACTCGGTTTTGTTGTCCTGTCGGCTGCAAGCGCTCACGCTGACCTCAACAGCTTCCTCGCCGGCCTGAACCTTCAGGCCAAGGCCGACATGGAGGGATTCAGCGTTAAGTTGAGCAACCAGTTTGACGTCTCGCTGCCCCGGGTCGAGACCATCATCACACGAGTCGAGGAACCTGCTGATGCCTTCATGTGCCTTCAGCTCGGCGAGATGGCAGATGAAGAGCCTGAAAGGGTTGTGCAGACCTACCGACGCAAGAAGGGAAAAGGGTGGGGGGCCGTCGCCAAAGAGCTCGGTATCAAGCCGGGCTCTGCAGAATTTCATGCCCTTAAGCGTGGCGATTTTGAATTGACGGGTGAGGGGGATGTGGCAACCGATACGGGCCAAACGAAGGGGAAAGACAAGAGTAAGAGTAAGAATAAAGGGAAGGGCAAAGGCAAGAGTAAGTAACCACACGATCAGTGTATCTGTATGGTGTTTCTCTTTGAATGTATGGTAAGAGTATCTTTTTGACGAATTAAACGGGCGGTAAACGTCTTTTCAGGCCAACAGGTTGTTGTGGAATGCCAGCCTGGTTCGGTCCTGTGAAGACCGCCCTTTCGATAAGTGCCAGGCCACCCGTCTCTGGTTGTCGGAGAGTAAAGATGGTGTTTCCATGATACATGTCATGGAGGCCTTATCCTGAAAACCATCATGCGGGTGAACATCCGCATGGCTTTAATCCGGTTTTGTTCAGGTTGCGAAAAGAAGAAGCGGAGCTCGCTTCATTGCCATCGTATATTGTCGGACATGCAGGTGACTCTCGTCTTCTGTATATGATTCATGGAGAATAAATACCCGTGCCCATAAAAATGCTGCTTAGTCCCACCAGTACCCGATCGCGCCTTCTGCGCGACCTGATTGCGATTATTCTGCTGACATCCGGTGCCATCATGGCCGTTACCCTGTTCCAAGGGTACAATATGCGTAATGACATTGCCCAGGAGCACATCAGGCAGAGCCTTCGCACCACATCTGATGTGATTTATCAGTTCTACGAACCTGTGGAAAGCAATGCCTCCCTGATCCAGAAGTGGGGGGTGGCCGGTGTTCTTGATTTGAACGACGTAGACTCCATGACGACCAAGCTTATTCCCATGATGGAGAACCTGCCACAGGTGGCGGCCATCAAATTCGGGAACACCAGGGGCCGATCGTACTTACTCTCCCGTAACAAAAATATCTGGGTGACACGGACCACGTCACCGGGGAAAGAGGGTGTCATCACCTGGCAGAAGTGGGCGGGGGGTCAATCCCTTGAAAAGAGGGTTGAGAAAACACCTTACAATCTGAATCAGCGCATCTGGTTTCAGGAGGGGCTCTCCAATGCACCAAAAAACCAAACCAGGGTCTCCTGGTTGCAACCGTATATGTTCGATTACAAAGAGACCCCAGGCTTGTCGGCCATCATGACATGGCCTTCCGTTGATGACGCAGATCAGACATGCGTTATGGCCCTTGACCTGCATATCAACGATCTGTTTGAGCGCATCGCGGAGACGAAAGTGGGCCTCAACGGAGCGGCGTTTTTATTTGATGGTGACACATCGGTATACCACCCGGTGGGTAAACAGGCTTCACCGGAAAACAGTCGGTACTTTTCCGACCATACACTGGTCGAGGTTCCCAGCGTGCGCAATGCCATGGCTGCCTGGCATGCCAAGGAAAAGCCGTCAGATGCCTTTATGTTTGTCAGCGAAGGCAAGAACTTCTGGGCGGGTGTCCAGCCCATCAACACGGAGAGCCGTGACTTTTGGATTGGCGTGGTGGTACCTCAATCCGATTTTCTCCAGAAGGTTCAGAAAAAAAGATGGAGCATTCTGGTGATTGCCCTAAGTGTTCTGGGCTTCGGCCTGCTCATGGCCGGCCTGCTGGTCTGGAAGTATCGCCACCAGCTTCGGGACATGCCGAACCAGGTGATACGAGGCGGACATTTTGAGCATGATGTACGAAACCTTATTTCCCGCGGTGAAGGGTCCACCCTGGAGTTTAAATCCACCATGCGCATGAACCTCAAGTCTGAAAAGAATGATAAAAACATTGAAATTGCATGGATGAAAACCGTCACAGCCTTTATGAACACCGGTGGGGGAATCATCGTCATTGGGGTTAACGATGATGGAGAGATCACCGGGACGGCTCCGGATGGGTTTGAGAACGAAGACAAGTGCCGGCTCCACTTCAGGAATCTCATCAATCAGCATGTCGGGCCTGAGTTTTCGAAAAATATCCGCCTGAAGATTGGCACCATCGACGGACATACAGTTATGGTCATTGAATGCGAGCGATCAAACGAGCCGGTGTTCCTTATCAATAAAAAAGACGAGGCCTTTTACGTGCGAAGCGGGCCATCCAGCATGAGCCTCACCATGCGTCAGATGCTCAAGTACCTGGAATCCAGAACATAAAATATGGCACGGGCTCTGTCCCCCGGCTCGCCCCTCGTTTCTCGTGGTGAGAGCGCGCGCGACGTTGTCCAAACAATTAACAAAGCGTATTCGGAAACGTTTTCAAATGGTTGGCCTCCGAGAAGGGCCGCCGGGGGCGTATGCGGACTGGTTACGATATGAATGGTGTTGTCTTTGAAACCGGAGGCGAAGCGTTGCTCACCCGCGTGGGGCCTTTGTGGGAAAAGCTGAGGGACCATCACGCGACATGCTCGGCCCATTTCTCCGGGCTTCTTGCGAAGCGCTCCTTTGCAGACCGAACATCCGATATTCTTCATCACGCCCATAAGGTCCGGGTGGACCTTGCCGTACATGGCGGCCATGATATTGCCTACTGCATCAGCACCCTCTCCTCCATGGCGCACGGCGAAGTCGACTCCCTCTATGTGGAGGCTGACTATCGCGGTCAAAGTCTGGGGGAGGCCCTGGTTCGCCGCGGGCTTGCCTGGCTGGACGAAAACAACGCGACCCGGATGTCCCTTTCCGTTGTGTATGGAAACGAGGCCGTTCTCTCCTTCTACCGACGCCTGGGGTTCTACCCCCGCAATATAGAACTGGATCAGCTCCCTTCCTTAGAAAATTCAAAAGTTTAAACGCGGGCCTTCTGTGGGCTTGGGTGTCCCCCGGGGCCGCAAGTCTCACCAATATTCTCTCATCACTGAAAATTAATGGATAAAAATAACATTTTACAATGACGGAATTGTGAAATTATGGCATAAAACGATGGTATCAGAATGGATCAATGTTTTGCTTGTTATCTTTGTTGCGTGAATGCCCTTGGGGGATGCCTCTGGGGTAACATGTTGTCACCCTGATCAGTGACGACACTCGACCTTCCATTTGATTTGACACCATGAGGACATATCGCCTGATGAACAACCACGGGTAAAGGGAGGACAGCATGGGACATGTGATTACGGATCGGTGCGTGGGATGCGGCGTGTGCCTGGCCATGTGCCCGGTGGGCGCAGTATCCGGCGAAAAGAACGGACTCCACCTTGTCAGCCGTCAGCTCTGTATCGATTGTGGCACCTGTGGTCGTGTATGTACCAAGGGGGCCGTGGAAGATGAATCGGGCCGGGTTGTGGAACGGGTAAAACGCTCTCTCTGGAAGAAGCCGGTTATCGACATGGTGGCCTGTTACGCTTGCGAGAACTGCGTGGCTGCGTGTCCTGTGGGGGCCCTTGTCATGGCTGATGAGGCGCTGGATCTGACCCGGAATTATGCAGTCCTTGCCGAGGCAAAACGTTGCGTCTCTTGCCGCTGGTGTGTCACGGCGTGTCAGTTTGATGCCATTTCCATGGAGGGGGCAGCATGAAAGAGATTAAAGGGACGAGTAACCGCTACCTTTGCATCGACATGACAACAAAGACCTGGTCTGTTTACAAGATTTCAACGGAGGATTTACGCCTTTATCTCGGGGGCAAGGGGCTGGGGATCAAAATTTTCTACGACCGCCTCAAGGATCGCCTGGGCAGCATCGATCCCCTGGGAGAGGAAAACCTCCTTATTTTTTCCAATGGCGTACTTCTCTCCACCGGCGCGCCATGTTCCGCGCGTTTTGAGGTGATCACCAAGTCACCCCTCACCGGTCTCATGGTGGCCTCCTCCTGCGGTGGCCCCCTTGGGGAGGCGAGCAAGACCGCTGGATGGGACGGCATCATCGTTGCCGGCCGGGCAGAATCACCAACGGTGGTACGCCTGGACAGCACAGGGGCCACCTTTGAGTCCGGAGAGGCCTTCTGGGGGATGGGCACCCATGAAGTGCAGGAGGCCCTCGGCATGACGGTGAAGGAGGGCGCCGCGGTCATCGGTCCCGCGGGTGAGAACCTTGTGCCTTTTGCCAACATCTGCTCCGGCCATCGATTTGCAGGCCGGGGGGGCGTGGGGGCGGTCATGGGGTCCAAGAATCTCAAGGCCATTGTGGCCAGAGGCAGGGAATACACGTGTGTGCCTGTGGATCCTGTGATGTTCGAAAAGAACATGAAGAAGGTGAAGAAGCACATCCTTCGCAACAACATGACCAAATCCTACCGTGCATACGGCACCAACGCCAACGTGCGTCACGGCATCCGGACCGGATACTCTCCGGTGCGCAACTTCCGGGACCGGTACCATCCGGATATCGAGGCCACCTCCGGCGAGGTCATGGCCGAACGTTACTCAACCCGCCACTCCACCTGTCGTCACTGCATGGTGCTCTGCGGCCACAAAGGGCGGTATCCCGACGGCAAAATGCGGCAGATTCCAGAGTACGAAACCATCGGGCTTTTTGGGAGCAACATCGATAACTATGACCCGGACATCATAGGCGAGTGGAACGATTTGATGAACGAGTTGGGCATGGACACCATTTCCGCCGGTGGCGTCATTGCCTGGGCCATGGAGGCCGGTGAAAAAGGCCTTCGCAGGACCAAACTTGCCTTCGGGAAGGTGGACAACATCTCAGCAACCCTTAAAGACATCGCCTTTCGAAGGGGGGAGGGCGAGGATCTGGCCAAAGGGGTTCGCTGGATGAGCGAAACCTACGGTGGAACCGATTTTGCCATCCACGCCAAGGGGTTGGAGATCGCAGCATATGATCCGCGGGCCGCCTGGGGCCACGGTCTCTCCTACGCGGTTCATAACAAAGGGGGCTGCCATCTGGGATCCTACCTCATTGGGATGGAGGTGCTGCTGGGGTATATGCCCCGGCGCACCACCATCGGCAAGCATCATTGGGTCGCCTTCCTGGAGGACCTCTACACCGGAATCAACTCCCTTCAGGGGTGTCTGTTCTCCGGCTTCAGCATCATGACGGAGCCGGTGATTCCCAAGTATCTTCCCAAGGCTGCCTTGAATGTCTCCATGCTTTTTACCCCCCGGACCTCCATGATGCTTATGAACTGGAGCGGCTTCAGCCGGTTTTTCTGGGCCATCACCGGGCATCGGCTCACCCAGTGGGATTTCAAACGCGCCGGGGAACGTATCAACAAGCTGGAGCGTTATATAAATGTCCAGATGGGCATGAAGGCCGAAGAGGACACTCTGCCCAAGCGGTTTACAGAGGAAGCCGTCACAAAATATCCCGAAACATCGGTGGTTCCCATCGAAAAGATGGTGAAACGCTATTATCGGATTCGGGGGTACGATCCTGCAACCGGTGGACCGACGGAAGCCCAGCTGCAAAAGCTGGGAGTGATGCTCTAAGTAAGGATTTTAAGGCGATGGCATGTGACGTGAGCAGTGGGGAGAGCGGTTTCCCGTACAAATGTGTGTCTGAGGTGATGTCCCGTCACCTGAAGGGGCGCTGCATCGGTGTGAACCTCACACCGGATAAACGGTGCAACTACCGATGTGTCTACTGCGAGGTGGACCGAAGCCTGGCGGGACCCGCCGATGACGTCAGCCCCGCCATATGCAGGGATGAATTGGAGGTCCTTCTGGCCAGGTTGCAGCGGGAAGAGGCCCTTGATGAGATTCGGGGTATTGCCCTGGCTGGTGAAGGGGAACCCACCTCCTGTGTGCTCCTTCCCCAGGTTGTGGAGGAGGTCGCGGAGGCGCTTGAGCGTTACCGGATGCCGACCACCAAACTGGTCCTGATGACCAATGGCACCTGCCTTCATACCCCATGGGCAGTGGACTCTCTGAAGCGTATGAGAGAGGCCGGGGGAGAGATCTGGATCAAGCTGGATGCTGGAACCCAAATGCACATGAACGCCGTCAACGGAACCTTCTACCCCATTGAGGCCCTGACAGACAAAATCGTCTCTGCAGGGTGCAACGGAGAGATCGTGCTTCACAGCGTTTTCCTGAACCGCCAGGGGATAGCTCCTTCACAGGAGGAGGTCTCGGCATATGTCGATCGGGTAAAGAATATCCGAACGCGTGGTGCCCTCATCAATAAGGTCCAGGTCTGCACCATCGCACGTCCCCTTGCGGAAGACGCTCTTACCCCCCTTAGTTTTCAGGCCCTTTCGGCCATTGCGGGGCGCCTTGAAGGAGAGGCCGGGGTCAGGGCGGGGGTTATATAAAAAAACATGCCTTCTCTGGTTAAAGTGCTTGGAAAAATCAAGCCTCCGGCGGCAAGGTGTGCCACCTTGAAAGCGGATTGCGAATGCTCTCACCCTTCGTTTCTCAGGGTAATCACATTCGCTGACAGTTCACTATTTTCTATCCCATCGGGCGAATGCGATACAATGGGCGCAACTCTATGGGTTTCGTGTCTGCATTAGCTGTGTGAGGGGATGCATCATGCGTGGCAAGCGCATGGACTTCTGTTGCTTCAATATCAACGAGTGTTCGCGAGTCAGACGAAAAAAACTTGCCATGTGTAAAGCTTTCAACAACACTGGGGGCACCTTGGTGTTTGTCACTGGCGCAGGCGTTAAGCTAACGGCGAATGTGATCGATCCGAGGAACGAGGGGAGAGAGCATTTGCAAGCTGCTTGCTTTCAAGGAGGATTACTTTGCCTCCGGCGGGTCATTTTTTGAAAATGGCTCCCACAAACAAGTCAGGCCAGAACCACAGGGCTTGCCAACATCGGTGAAGTAGTCGAATAGCTCTTAAGGTCTGTTTGTTAAACTTTTCAAGAGTTTGTTCCCCGGCAGGGCCGCCGGAGGCTTTTTTGAATCGTCACAAAAAAGGAAACCAGCGCGATATGGCGAAGAAACATGCGGATAAAATGATACCCCGCCTGCCGGTGAAGCAGGGGGGGCGTGAAAAGATGGAACGGATTCTGGAGTGCACTGAGCAGCTCCTTATGGAAAAGAGCGCCGAAGACATCAGTATTTATGATATTGCCGATTTGTCGGGTCTCGCCGCCCAGACCATCTACCGCATCTTTCCCTCCCCGGCATCCGCCTGCTTTGCCCTGGCCAATCGTTACCTGGACGATGTCGTCCAGTTTCAGGGGAACTCTGACATCTACGAGGAGTGCCGCACATGGCAGGAAGCGGTGGTGGTGGGGTTCACCTCCATGCGTGAGTACTTCAGGGCGCACCCCCAGGCCATGGGGCTGATGTTCGGCTCGGGCACTTCCCGTGAGATCAAGGCCGCCGACAGGGAGTGGGTCCGAAAGCTTGCCGAAGAACTCATCGCCATTCTCCTGGACCTCAAGCTCATCACCGAGCTGCCCAACATGATTACCTACTTTCTCATCGCCATTGAGATCAACGATGCCATCTGGAGTGTCTCCTACGACCATCATAAAGATATTACAGATTTTTATATGGAAGAGAGCATCCGCGCCGTCACCGCCTACATCAACCTCTACCTGCCTTCGTACCAGACCGCTGCCTACATCGATTGATACGCATCGGCTTTCAGAGTGGTGATTTTCACGTGACGAGCCGGTGAACCGGTACGTTGCAACGAATCAGTTGAGCGGCAAAAGCCCCCGTCTTATGACGGGGGCTTTTGTTTTTTAGTGGGAAAATTTAACTTGGTCTTGCCTCCGGCGGCCCTGCCGGGGGCCAACCTTTTGAAAAAGGTTGCCAAACAGGTCTTTTAAAAAAAAATCTTGGGTCAACCTAAAACCTAAAGCAAAGGTGATTTGGCCTGAGGAACGAAGGACAAAGCGCATTTGCAACCTGCTTTCAAGGTGGCACACCTTGCCGCCGGAGGCATTTTTTTTGGCCACTTTAATCATAGAAGGCATGTTTTTCGTTTCTCAGGGGATAAAAAATGGGCTCCCGGGTTACTTAAATATGATTGACAGGGGTTGTATATTGGAATATGTGAACATATATTCAAATGAAGGAGGGCCGATGGACAACACAATGGATACCTGCCAGGACGAATGCGTACACACAGAGGTCGTGGATAAGGTAAACGCAAAAATGGAAGCCGAAGAGACCCTGTTTCAGCTGGCGGACTTTTTCAAGGCCCTGGGGGATTCCACAAGGGTCCGGATTCTTCATGCCCTCTCGTTTTCCGAGTTGTGCGTCTGCGACCTGGCAAGCATTCTGAACATGAGCTCCTCAGCCGTGAGCCACCAGCTCCGGGTCCTTCGGGGGCAGAAGATTGTGAAGTACCGAAAAGAAGGCAAGAATGCCATCTACAGCCTTGATGATTCTCATGTGGCGACTCTGCTGGAGCAGGGCCTGCGGCATGTGAACGAATAGTTGATATAAATAAGAACGCGGGAGAATGCTCCCGCTTTTTTTAAGGATTACATGTGAACATGTGGTCACACGTTAACCATTAGGAGCCGGTATGGTTTTACTTGAACAGATTCTCGCGGAAAGTTGGAACGTCCTCTGCCTTTCAGCACCCTACATGCTGTTGGGCTTTTTTATCGCAGGCCTTCTTAAGGCCTTTATTCCCGATGACTTTGTGGCCCGTCACCTTGGAAAGGAGAGCAAGGCAAGCTTGTTGAAGGCCTCACTCTTTGGCGTGCCCATTCCCCTGTGCAGCTGCGGGGTGCTTCCCGCCGCTGCCGGCATTCGCAAGCAGGGGGCGAGCAAAGGTGCCACCACCGCTTTCTTGATCTCCACCCCGGAAACCGGCGTGGACTCCATCGCCGTAACCTGGGCCCTTCTAGATCCCCTGATGGCTCTCCTACGGCCCGTGTCTGCTTTTCTTACCGCCATGGTCACCGGTCAACTTGTGCGAACCCTGGACCCCGACGTCAAGCAGGAAGTGAAAAAGACTGCCCCCATGGTGATGTTTGCCATGGCACCGGCTTCCCCCTCTACAGCCGAAGACTTGGCCGGATGCGGTTGCGGATGTTCTGCCCCCGCCCCCGGAAAAAAGGCCACCATTATGGAGCGCCTTCGCATGGGCATGCGGTTCTCCTTCGGTGATCTCTTCACCGATATCTCAGGCTGGTTTTTTGTGGGCGTGGTGATCGCCGGGTTCATCACCGTTTTTGTCTCACCGGATCTCGTGGAAGCCTACCTCGGCAACCCCCTGGTGGCCATGTTCGCGATGCTGATTATCGGAACGCCCCTGTATGTCTGCGCCACGGCCTCCACTCCCATCGCCGCCGCCCTGGTGCTCAAAGGGCTTAATCCCGGCGCCGCCCTGGTCTTCCTTCTGGCCGGTCCCGCCACCAATGCAGCAGCCCTTTCGGTCATCACCGGGATCCTGGGGAAAAAGTCCACGGTCCTCTACCTCATCGGGATCATGGTCTCCTCTTTTCTCCTCGGTTTTGCCGTGGACGCCGTCTACTCCTTGACCGGCCTTTCCGCCGGGTGGCAGGCAGGCGCCGAACATGCCGGACGCACCTTTGTCGGCACCTTAAGCGCCCTGGTCCTCTTCGGCCTGGTCCTCTTCGGCAGGGGAGGCCACGGGTCGTGCTCCGACCCGGCCTGTGAATGCGGGTAAGTGCAGGTCATAGGCAATAGGTGATAGGGGAAAAACGTGCCTCCGGCGGCCAAGGGCTGAGCCCTTGGATCCCAGGTTCGCGAATGCTCCGGGGTTCGTTCCTCACCCCTTTACATTCGCTGACGGGCTTTGCCCGTGTGTATGGGGTGAGGTGTCTTTTCTCTCTCCGTGAAGTCAGGTAATTAACAATCGGTCGGACCCGTTGGGTCTGACCGATTTTTTTATTGGAATTAAGTCCGGGGGCAGAAAAAGAAACGTGTTTCTGACCTTCGATGTTTGCTGTTATTGCGTTGCGCCTCAAGGCTGGTAGGATGCATTTATGCACCAAATGATAACGCTTATATTGACAGCACCTTAGGGTTGCCCTCTCGTTCCCGTATGTTTTTTCAGGGGTAACTCTTCAGTATGCCTCCGGCAGCCCTGCCGGGGGCCAAACTTTTGAAAAGTTGGACAAACAGATGTTGGAAATTGCTCTTGAATGGCGCTCGTATTAAAGGCGGATGTGATTTGACCCGAGGAACGAGGGGCAAAACGCATCCGAACCCTGCTTTCAAGGTGTTTTGCCTAATGTGGCTTTGCCACCCTTGCCGCCGGAGGCAGTTTTTTAGACGCTTGATGTTACTTTAAGGGTGTTGAATATATTATCAGAAAAGGGCCGGTGATGCTCCGGTTTTCAGCGTTCACGAATGCGCATCAACGTGGCGTTGTTTTTCCTGTTATTTTCTTGAGGACGGCATGGTTTTTCGGTAAATTTAGGTGTACCAAAATAAATTTGGTTGTTCATGTTGATGGAGGGCTTGACTGATGATTGAGCACAATCAATTCGGGACCACACCGGATATGGTGATTGAGGAGATCGACGACCATGGCCTCAAGCGGATCATGGCCATCGATGACAGGGGGCTCTACCTGACAAGCCCCGAAAAGGTGGGACGGCGGGTGGCGGACGTCAATCGCTACGGGGTAAGCCGTATGGAGTTCAAGGTGATCCTGGAGTCCCTGGGGTATGACACGGAGGCGATTTTTGAACAGAACAGGCACCGGGTCAAGGCAGAAGAGGGCAATACGGTACCGGAGAAGAAGGTGAATCCCATCAAGGCTTCCAAGAGGGGAGGATAAGTTAGGTGATAGGTAATAGGTGATAGGGGGTGGACCTGATATTCCGGTGACAGGCTATCAGATTTCAAACATCTTCATGGTTTGGCTTAAGGGTAAAAACCCCGGGACACGAAGCGCCCTTCGGGATACACGAAGAAGGCGTTGATATTTCATTCGGTGTCACGGGCTACGCCATGAAGCGAAAAAGCGAATGTGATCGGCTCGAGGAACGAGAGCCGGGAGCATTCGCAACCCGCTTTCGAGGTGGCTCACCTCGCCGCCGGCGGCATGCTCTTTCGCCCTTCCCCCATGGGTTCACCACTCAGTTCGTGGGCATAGAAGAGGTCTGCTTCCTGGCTGGGGATGGGGGTGGCGAGAAAGTCGGACCAGTTCTGCCGGATGCGATCCAGCAGGGGGGCCACGGAGACCAGGATGTCGTCTTCCCCTTTGATATGAGCCTTTGTGCTGCTCCAGGGCCACTCTTGGGCGGTGGTTACGTAGTCGCGCTTTACGGCGTTGATCTCCACGTAGCGGGCACACCTGATGAGGTACGTGTCGTCCAGAAGGTGGCGTGCGGCCTTTCCCCTGAATAGGGGAACGACCGGGGCGCCTTTTTTCTTTAGGCTTTCTGTGTAGCGCCGGATGGCTGTGCCCAGGGCATCATCAATGGCCGTTTCGCTTATCGGGATGGCAATAAGGTGGATATGATCGGGCATCAGGCAGTAGCACCAGACCATGACATCATATTCCGCACAGGCCTCGGCCAGGATGCCGATAAAACTTCTGTAATCTTCATCCGTGAAAAAGAGCTGTTGGCCGTCAATACCGCGCTGAATCACATGGTGCGGCAAACCCGGGCTTTTTGATGTTGTCATGGGATCTCCTTTTTTAACTGTTCAGCTTTGCCCCCGGCGGGCAGGGGATGATCCCCTGCACCCCATAAGGCGAATGCGTGAAGGCTGCTGTGATGCCAATTCTTTCGGGGCATTCGCGCAAAGGGTGACGTGGGGCAACTGCCTTCGCAGGAGATGCCCATTTCATGCTTCATGAACATACACGGTGTTTCTTCAGCCTGACCTTACCCTTAAAACGATATATGCTCAAATGCGATGACGCGTTGATCTGTGTAAACACAAAAACGCGTTCCTTCCACCTGCAACTTGCGATATGAATCATGTTTAAACCATGAAGAACATCAATCGCCCTTCGGTCTGCATGAAGGAGGGGGAGAAACCATAACGCAAATCTGGTGTATAGGGGGCTAAAGTCCCCTGCTATCCGTCGGCGCAAAAGTTAACGTTGATAATGGCCAAGTTACGACAACGTACCCTGTAGCCTTGAAGCTTGTGAGTATGTATGCACAAACCGGTAGCATTTGTGTCGGGCGAAGCCCGAGCCGAAGGCCCTTGCGCTTTGGCCCGAGGCACGAGGGACAAAGCGCAAGGGCAATATGCTTTCGAGGTGGCTCACCTCGCCGCCGGAGGCATGCTTTTCCCGGCTACGTTGACCATAGAGGGTTTTAAAGGATCCCATGAAAATATTGCATCTGCTCAGCCAGCGGCCTGAGCTCACCGGAAGCGGGATGTATGTTCAGGCGGTGATGCGGCAGGCTGCGTTGCGGGGGCATGAGAACTTTCTCGTGGCGGGGATCCCTGACGGCCCAGCGCCGGACCTTGAGGTGATTGATGGGTCGACGTGTGCCTTTGTGAGGTTTGGGGGCGGGGGCTTGCCTTTCCCGGTTGTGGGGATGAGCGATGTGATGCCGTACCCGAATACGCGGTTTTCTGATCTGACTCCCGAGGATGTCGATGCCTATGAGGAAGCCTTTGCCTTGGAGCTCACCCGGGTTGTGGAGGACTTTTCTCCGGATATTATCCACAGCCATCATCTTTGGCTTGTGAGCGCCTTGGCGAGAAAACTCTTTCCCGAGATTCCCATGGTGACCAGCTGCCACGGCACCGACCTCAGGCAGTTTGAAACCTGCCCTAACCTTGCTGGGCTGGTGCTTGGTCACTGTGGTGGGGTCAACGGGGTCATGGCCCTGACCCGGACTCAGGCGGAGAAGATTGCCTCCCTGTACAACATGCCAAAAGAGCGCATTCATGTGGTGGGGGGTGGGTATGACGAAGAGCGGTTTTCACCGGTTGAGAAGGCGTCTACCCCGCCTGTGGAGATCCTCTATGCGGGAAAGCTCAGCCTGGCCAAGGGTGTTCCCTGGCTTTTGAAGTCTCTGACACGGCTCACGGACCTGCCATGGCGGCTTCACCTGGCTGGCAGCAGCAACGGCGCCGAGAAGGAGCTCTGCCACGCGCTTACCGAGAATCTGGGGGACCGGGTCGTGTTCCACGGCATGCTGCCCCAAGATGACTTGGCAGGCCTGATGAAGAAATCCCACCTCTTTGTGCTCCCGTCCTTCTTCGAAGGATTGCCTCTGGTACTCCTGGAGGCCCTGGCTTCCGGCTGCCGACTCGTGGCCACCTCATTGCCCGGGGTCAGGGAACTCCTCGGAGAGCCCACGGATGATCTGTTCCGCATTATCAACCTTCCGCCCCTGGAGACGGTGGATTCGCCCTATGCTGCCGATGAAGAGAGGCTGGAGGAAAGGTTCGCCGAAGCCTTGCGGGGTCAGATCTGCCGCATCATGGAAAACCCCACCATCGACATGGCCTCAGCCCAAAAGATCCTCGCCCCCTATACCTGGCCCGGGGTGTTTGACCGGATAGAGCGGGTGTATGAGAAAAGCAGGTTATAGGCCATCCTCACCAACGTCTACAATAATTGAAAAGAGGGTGCCGGTGTGCACACATCACTCTTCCGCCAGCGAATTCGATCCGTCCGAGGTACGAGGGCCGGGATAATTCGTAGCCCGCTTTCAAGGTGGCTCACCTTGCCGCCGGAGGCTCTGTTGTTTGTTTCAGATAAACCGGCCGGATGTGTTTGTCCGGTTGCACTTTGAGGGTGAGGAAGGCGTTGTGGTGGGTGGTGGAGAGGATGGCACCGTTTGTGATCTCCCAGGAGTCCTGGCAGGGTTTTTCGATGTTTATGTAGACATGATCGGTGAGGGTATTGGCAGGCAACTCTGCGAGTTTTCCGAGGTCGATTTGAACGCCGCTTTCTATCGGGGTGATGGTGGCGAGCTCTTTTGCGGCGAACTGGGTCCAGCATGAGGGGGTGTCCGGGGCGAGCATCCAGTGGAATTTTTCCTGGATGGGGTTCAGGCAATCGACCCATTGGGTTACGACTTCGATGTTGCGTCGTGGGTCGGGGTGGAGGATGTTGGCCCAGTGGAGGGGGAGAATGGGGCCGTGGGCTGGGGGAGCGGGAGAGGCCGCGATCTGGTGCCAGGGTACAGGGGCTTCGCCCCGCTCTATGAGGATCACGCCGCACTCCCAGGTGAGCTTTTCGTGAATGGGTGGTGACATGGCTCGGGCCCTGTTAAAAATAGTGGAGACATAGTGAACTCCGAAGGCTTTCAGGATGTGCTGAAAGCCTTTTTTGTTGTTTCCAAAGCTGTGATTGAGTGCCGGTGGCACGAAGACACGGGGGAAGGGGCCGAGGTTGTTCTGGACCATGAGCCTGCCGAAGTAGTCCAGGTGCCGGGCGGGATCGGGGCGCATGATCCCCTTTTCGTCGTGAAACTCGGAACGGGACAGGGTGCCGTTTTCCCAATACTCGTGGCCCACGCCGTGGAGCCCCACCTCCAGGTGTTTCTCGTTTTTTTGAATGATGTCGCTGGCCCTGTCCAGCCAGTCCCCTCTGTTGTGTGTGTTGTCCCACTCTTTTCCCATCCATGTCGCGGATGGAATGTCCCTCAGGATGTTTTCCCGGTCCCACTCACAGAGCACCATGGCCGCAAGGGGTCGCATGCCGAGCTTTTTCCCCAAGACAGCAATGGCCTCGTAGTCCTCCGGAACGTGTCGTCTGCCCATGGCGGTGCGAAAGGGCTGGTTGTGGTGCGATCCGTCGGTGCCCGACCACCACCCGACATCTTCGATCACAATAAAAAGGGGCATGGGGAGGGTGATGTTCATAAAAAGCAAGCCTCCGGCGGCGAGGTGAGCCACCTCGAAAGCGGGTTTGCAAATGCTCCGGGGCTTTGCCCCTCCACATTTGCTTATGGGCTGTGCCCGTGGTCAACGGTGACGTTTATTTAACTTCTTCATGTAGCCCGGAGGGCGCTTCATGGCCTTCATGGTTTAAAAGCACGCTGTGAAAACCGTTGCGTTGGGTCTTGCCTATAGCCGGAGGCAAGCCCTGCGCCTTTATAGCCCGATGTGTTTGCGTAAATATGGGCCAGGAGGGTCGCCACCGGTATGGGGAGCTTTTTTCAGAGCCTGAAGGTCAGGGTTTCGCAGTGGGGCGGTTTACCATCAAGGGAGACATCGTGCCACAACAATGGAGAGGTTTTGGCTCCCCATTGTTGTTTGAATCGGCAGGCCAGGGGCACTGCCTGCCGAAGCTCAAGGGTCTGGTCGTTATCTCCGCGTATCGCGGCAAGGCAGTGCGTTTGGTGGCCGTAGGCCTCTTCGATAATCCGTCTCCAGCCGTAGAGCTGACAATGGGAGGACTCAGGATGGGGTCGGACATATCGGTCCCATGAGCGCTCGTCATCGGTAGTGACGGCGTAGATGCCTTGGGGGGATTTCGAAGAATCATCCCGAAGAAGGTTAAAAACCTAAGCTGTTGTTCACGGGCGCAGCCCGTCAGCGAATGTGACAACCTGAGGAACGAGGGTTGGAGTATTCGCGAACCTGGGGTCCAGGGGATCATCCCCTGGCCGCCGGAGGCACGCTTTTTAGAATCAGGCCGCGAGCCTGGATGCGGGGAAGGAGAGGGAGATGGCGGCGATATCGTCGTGGGTTTTGAAACGGGGGTATCTGCGGCATCCGGGGTCTGTTTTTTCAAGGCATCTTACGTAGTTTCTCACAGCCCCTAAGCCGCCGTCCAGAAAAAGAGAGACCAGCTGGTTGAAATCACTGCTGGCTTCCGGGTCTTCCCGAGGGATGAAGAGGCCGTCTGTGAACATGAGGATGTGCTGCACCCCGTCAAGGTCGACGCTGCCATGCCTGAGAAAGTCCAGGGCTTGCTCCTCGCCGTTCATCACCCCGTAGGTGATATTCATGCCGGAGCGAACTTTTCGTATCTGTGCGCTCAACTCTTCCAGGATCGTTCCGGATCGGTCTGCTGAGGTCTCTTTCCACATTTTGAGGGTTTCCAGGTCGTGGTCGTAATCCTGGATCAGGAGTGCGTGGGACCCATCCTCATAGATGACCAGAATCAGGCTGTCGCCGGATTGAACCCAGTCGAATCGTCCGTTTTCAACCCTTCCGACAGCTGCGCTGGTGCTCCAGAGGTTCTCTTTTTTTCCCACGTCAACGCCTTTGGATATCATCTCCTCGAAAATGGCGGTGTTGGCCCGTAAGGCAAGGTCCAAGAGGGGGGCGTCGTTGGTGCGGAACTCCTCGCCGGCAACGGTGGAGGCCAGGTAGCCGCCGGTGACGCCGTCGTCAAAGGTGGTTTTATCAAGACTCGTGGCACCATCGAACACACCGAACAGGTTTCCGTTTACCACAACGGAATCTTCGTTCATAAGGCCTGTGCCCTGCTCGTGAATGTATGCTGTCTGAAGTGTCTGCAAGTAATCACCGTCTGGGGAGTGTTCATTGGGCCCGTTCGGAGCCGTAAAAATTAAATGAGTTTATATAATCAGGTGGCTTCAGGGTCAAATTGGTAATATCGATCTCTTCTTTGGGGTTGTATAGAAAGTTTCGATGTAACTATTCAGCTTATGCCTCCGGCGGCCCTGCCGGGGGCCAAACTTTTGAAACGTTTGACAAACAAGTCTATAAAAATGTCCATGGATGATTCTCACTTTAAAGGCGGATGTGATTTGCCCCGAGGAACAAGGGGCAAAGCGCAGCCGCACCATGCTTTCAAGGTGGCACACCTTGCCGCCGGAGGCTGTTTTTTTGAGCTGAATGGTTACGTTTCGATGGTGTTGGGAAGGCGTGTCGAAAAGCAAGACTCCGGCGGCGAAGCCACATTAGGCAACATACCTCGAAAGCGGGTCGCGAATATGCCCACCAGGCTTCAACCCTGTAACAGAAGCTGATTGTCAAACCCTCTCTTTTTGATCAGACCAATTTTTGGCCCCGGTAAGGCAGCAGGAGCTTCATTGTTCATGAACGAGTGCTGGGGTGTTACAAATCGGAGATGGATTGTCTGGGAACTCCTTGGATCATCAGCATAATCCGGGGTTTTCTTCCCCTTAATAAACGGTACCAAACGCTGGGTAGGTTAGGCTGGTTCGTCTTGCAATATGCCAGGCTTGATGTTTTCGCCGCTGTGAACGTTACGGGAACAGATGTATCAGGGGAAAGGTAGTACGATAATAAATGATGATAATCATGAATTAATTTAAGTGAACAGCGTTAATGATGCCGGCTAGTACAGTGATAATTCTTGTTGATGTCTTGGTTTTGGTGTTCGTGCATAGTTTGACATGCCTGGATTTACGAACATAATATGCCCTTTGTGTGAGGGGCATATTAATTAAGGGAAAAATATTAGTTTCAATGTATTGCTGAAGGAGAGTAATTGATGGCGAAGGGCTTCATGGTGAAATCAGGTTGGGGATTCAGACTTTCGGTTGTCTGTGCAGTGAATGTCGCCGTTTTGACAGGGGGCTATGTCGCTGTCTGTGGGGTGTCAGCGGCTGGGGCGCCATCGCTCCTGGCGGTAGCGTCGGTAGCGCTTTTGGCGAGTCTCACCATGGCTTTTATGGCTCATTTGACCTTTGTGCTTCCATTAAAACGAATCACCGAGGCCATGGATGACCTGGTCTCCAATCGTCGCAGCATGACCCATCGCCTGCCCGGTGTTCGCCTGGGAGGCAGCGTCGGTGGTTTGATCCGAGCCACGGATCAGTTTCTCATTTCCCTTTCAAAACAGGTTCAGCAGATCAAGGGGGACGCCGATACGATCAATGCCTCTTCAGAGGTGATGCACCAACTGGCCGTTGACGTACTTTCAAGGTGCGGCAACACGGTCTCCTGCACGAATGACGCGTCATCTGCGGGAGCACAGGTGAGTGACAACATGCACTCGGTTTCCACGTCGGTGGAGGAGGCCTCATCGGGTATCGCCGTCGTGGCTTCGGCAGCAGAGGAGATGAGCGCCACCATTACGGAAATCGCCGGGAGTACCCAAGAGGCTCAGCGTGTGGCCGAAGATGCGGTGGAAAGGGTTCAGGGCGTCTCAACCCGCATGGGAGAACTCACCCAGGCTGCCGGTCATATCACCCATGTGACGCAGACCATTGCCGATATCTCTGAGCAGACCAACCTGCTGGCCCTGAACGCGACCATTGAGGCCGCCCGTGCCGGCGATGCCGGCAAAGGCTTTGCCGTGGTGGCCAACGAGATCAAGGCGCTGGCCGCGGAAACCTCCGGTGCCACTGCCACCATCAAGGAGATGCTCACCACCATTCAAACCTCCATCGGTTCCTCGGAGAAGGCCATTGGCGAAATCAGTCAGGTGATTGAAAGCGTCCGGGACAACGCCAACAACATCTCGGCTGCGGTTCAGCAACAATCCATGACCTCCAACGAGATTGCCGCCAGCGCCACCCAGGCCGCCGGGGGGATTTCCGAGATTACCCGGAATATCGCCGAAACATCTGAAGCGGCTTCCGCCCTTTCAACGGACATTGTCGGCATCAGCAACGACGCTTCGGGTATCTCCTTCAGCATGCTGGAGACCAAACTCAACGTCGAAGAGATGGCCGATCTTGCCCGGAACCTCGATACGACCACCGCATCCCTTGATACCGGCTCGGCGCTTTTTAATATCGGAAAAATCAAGGTGGCCCATATGGGGTGGCGCACCATCTTGGAGTCCGTCCTTGCCGGGGTGCGGACCATGGACGCCTCCGAGGTGACCTCCCATACGGAGTGCGATTTCGGGAAATGGTATTTTGGCGAGGGCAAAGCCTTTGCCTCTGAGGTCGCCTATCAGGATATGGGGGGGTGGCACGAAAAGGTCCACAGCGTGGCGCGTGAGATAGTTTCGATGTACAACGCCGGCAAGAAAGACGAGGCCCGGCGGAAGATGAGCGATTTTATCGAAGCCAAGGAGAAGATGTTCGCGCTTCTGGATGATCTCTACCTGTGTGAGATACGCCAGGCGAGCTGAAGGGGCCTTCGGTGACAGGGGCGCTTTTTAAAAAAAAAACGCCTCCGGCGGCAAGGTGAGCCACCTTGAAAGCCGGTTACCGCTGTGATTTGCCCCTCGTTCTTCGGGTCAAATCACAGCGACCTGTTACGTAACAGCATGCGTATATCTGCGAAGGTTTAATTTTGAACGATTTATTGTACGGTTATTCCTAAGTGGCTTCGCACCCTGGTCACTGGCGTTATTCCGGTGAAAGTCAACCGTCACAAGGAACGTCAACCTGTGTCATCCTGCAACCATGAATCCCCGGTCACTGGATCCGCCGACACGACCGTGAAACGCATCATAAAGGCTTACCTGACACGTAAGACCACCCGGACAGCCGGGGAAGAGGAAATTGGGGCGCTGTCGTTACGCAACAATGAAACAGGTCTCTTCTCAAGAACGGTCGCATTACCTTACCCTCCACGCGAATGCCTCGAAAGAGATTGCATCACGGCGACCTCCATGCATTCGCCATAGGGTTTCAAGGTGCCCCCACCTTGCACGCCGGAGTTATTCCGGTCAAAGTCAAGTCGATTTGCTCTTTGAAAATTCGGTAAAGCACCACATCAACCTATACATCAGGAAGGGCCTTTGTTATTGTAGAGCCCTTGGAGCATGATCTTTGATCCCGCACTCGACAGCATAGCTGTCTTGGGACTTGATCTGCTCCATTCTTTTTTTGTTCTGGCGCCTTGAGACAGGGGCCGCTGTATCAAACCCCTGATACCGCCTATCCTTGCTCAAGGGCACCGGTTTTTCAGCTGGTTTGCTCTTCTCACGATTCTTGTCATCAATAGCCGGATCGAAAGGTTTGCTGGACGCTTAGGACGCCATAGGCCAACCTGACAAGCTTATGAATGCACACCCCAATGGCTGCTTTTGCAACCATGCCGGAAGCTCTCTTTTCATCGTATATACGCTTTATGACATCATTGCGGCTCCCCTTCGACAACCCTGCAAGAACAGACATATAAAGCATTGCCCTTGGGGCTTTTTGGCCTTTCTTGCTCATTTTATAGCTACCCTTTTTTGAGCCGTCCCCGCTGAGCTTAAGCTCAGGGTGAACGCCCAAAAAAGAAGCCAGTTTTTTAGCGGACTTAAACCGCGTAATGTCCTCTATGTAAAGCATCAACACGATGGCTGTCATACGCCCAACTCCATTGATACTCATCAGCAACTGCACCTCGGGCCAATCACACTCTTTTTCAAAACGCTGCTCAAATATAGTGATCTGTTTCGACAGAGACGCAATTTGGGAGACCGTGGAACTAACCAAAAATGCTGTTAAATCATCAGATTCTTCCGCTGTACTGGCCTTAGCATTTTTAACGAGTACCGATGCAAGGGGCTTCTTTAAGAATGGGATTGATGCGACAGTCGCTACCCTTGCCCGAGCAAGCATCTTGGCTGTTGGGTATTTCAGTAAAAGCAGCATCAGCCATTGTGGCATTCGTGATCGATAATATGGCAACAACTCGGGGTTTGCGCTGTAGAGAAGCGACTCAAGTTCATTGAGAAGGACCCCCATCTGCTTTTTTAAACTCCTGTATCGACCCCACATTTTCTTCAGACTTTTGTTCGGATCTCTCTTGCCATATGGGATTTTATCTGGATGACGGATTTGATATTCAGCCACACTCCGAGCACTGATCTTATCGGTCAGGTTTCGAATCATTCCCGCTTTATTGTCATGGGCGATTCCATTGGGGTTCACCCTGGCAGCGTGCAAGTTGAACTTT
This sequence comes from Desulfolunaceae bacterium, assembly GCA_942491485.1. Classification (GTDB taxonomy): domain Bacteria; phylum Desulfobacterota; class Desulfobacteria; order Desulfobacterales; family Desulfolunaceae; genus Desulfoluna. The sequence goes on from CALOAX010000005.1 coordinate 334,106, forward strand.
CCCTGCTGCCTCAAGAGAAAGGCATACCAGTTATCTTCATAGCCACCAGTGCTTTCCACGGCGGCATACAATGTGGCCGAAGGATGTTTTTCAAAGAAAGCGGATATACGTTCACTAAGCTCCGCGTGACCTGTGGCTGTATCGTCTAATTGGAAATTTTCTTCCACACAGTTCATTTGATCATCGATGATGACAAAATCTGAGTAACCTTTGCTGACATCACAACCTAAATAAAATTTCTGCACTACCTGCTCCAAACATTTAAATATCAATGGGTAACCAGATATCATCAGCCTTCTAACTATGCGGCCTCAAGCGGGTCAAGTTATTCCAGGATTTTAGTCTGGTTAGAGGAAGAAACTCCGGCACGACTTCAAGAGCCAAGGCAAGGTCCTTCTCCCAAACAAGATAAGTGCTTTATCGAATTTAAACTGTAATCGACAAGTTTGATTTTTATTTGACTGTGACTCCACGTTTCTTTGAACTGGCAGAATCAATTGGAGCCGAGGAACGAGGTTCAAATTGATTCTGTAATCTGGGGTCAAGGGGCTCAGCCCCTTGCTGCCGGAGGCCAGTTCTTTGGAGTCACTTTGACCATAGAAGGCAACGGGTCAGTGACCATGCATTTTCATGTAGAGGTTGCGATACGATTCCGTGGTTTTTTTTAAGGCATGGACATATTCGAGGTCGGTGGTCTGCTTGGCTTTCATGGCGTAGACGAGCAATTCATGGAGCCGCTTCAGGCTCTCCACATAATCCACCGAGGCCTTTACCCCCTTTGGAATTTTTACCCTCTGCGTCAGGAAATACTGGCTGACAATCTCCTGAATCTCATTGGCATGTTTCTCTTTGTTTGAAATCCACCGGACAAGCTGGTTGTGGTCTCCTTTTTTGGGCGGGGAGAGGGAGAGGATGGCCTCCATGCTCTTTTCGATGGTGGCGATGTGCTCAATGATCATGTCAAAGCGCATCTCATCATCATAAATGCCGCAGGGGATTTCGCAATGGGCGAAGGCGCGATCAGAGGTTGCCACGAACACCATGGACAGAGCGATGGCCCAGGCAAAAAAGGTCCGTTTCATGGTCTTCTCCTTGGGTTGGGAGAACCCGAATGGGAGGATGGACGGAAAGGGGAATGGGTTCTCTGGGGTGGTGGGTAGGGGCGTATTTGGCCCGACTGGATTTGGGTACTATAACACAGCCGTGTTGCGTCGGGTAGGGATGGGGCATCAGCCATGGTTCGTTTTTATGTGTAAAACAACGAAGACCACCAAGCGCCCTTCGGGCTGTGCGAAGGTCATAGAGTTAGGACCTTGCCAATAGTTACCCTTCTCATGCCTTGCTTTTCGCCATCAATGGTGCGGTGGTTGTCTGTTCCTGTCCACATCCACGATTCACTTTCAGCACAAAAATAGAAGATGCGGTTTTCGGTCTGCATCAGCAGCTTTTTATCTCCGGGATAGATGCGATACGAGGAGGCCGCTTCTCAGTCTCCCCGGGGGGCATAAACCGAAGGGCCACCTGAACCATTTTGTCGATTTTGTTGATACCTTTCTTTGTCACTATAGGGTGAGCATGGGGATCCCCTCGGTGAGGTCGGGACCGTGACGGAGTATCTCAGGGCTCAAGGAATGGTGTGTGATGCCCGATAATGACGGTATACATTACTCATATTTTTCAGCAGGGGCTTTTATGATGACATCACTTCTGGGGCGATTAAAAAGCAGTGTCAGGCTTGCTTTGGGTATCGGCATTATCTTTGTTTTTTTTTCCGTCACTCTGGGCCTCTCCCTGGTGGGGACCTCGTCTGTTGCCACCACCATGGACGCTTTATACAATACCTCGTATAAGCAGAGTATCTCCATCCTTCAAATAGATTCTGACATCTCCAAGATTCTTTACCTGCTCTCCCTCTCCTCGGATGCTGAGGAGGAGGACCTTGAGAGGATGATCGGGGAGATCCGCTCCCTTGATGAGCGGATTAATGCCAATTTTGTCACGGTTCGTGCTTTGAACACGGGTGATCCCAAGGTGTTGGAGGAGGGGCTGGAACTGGTTCGTCAGTGGCAGGATCTGCAGGACAAGATCCTGGCCTTTGCTTCCGAGGGAAACATTATCGACGCCGATGACCTCATTGTGACGGAAGGAGCAGAGTATGGCGGGAAGCTGACCCTTTTTACCCAGGCTTTAAGTGATGGGGCACGGCAGGATGCCGCCGAATTTATGGCGAACGCTGAGAAGAAGAAGGCGAGAAATGTTCAAATTGTTATAGGGGTCACCCTGGCCTGTGTCGTCATCTCCCTTTTAACAGGGATCATCTTGACCCGCTCCATTGTTGTCCCGATCCGGGAAGCAGTCCTTCAGGCCAACAGGATCAAAACCGGTGATTTCACCCAGCGGATAAACACCCCCCTGAAAGACGAGTTCGGCGAGCTGGCCAATGCTCTGGATGAGATTGGCGCCGGGTTGGGCACCATGATTCACGGGGTGAAAACCAACATGGGCACCCTGACACACTCCTCCACCGACCAGGCCACCCTTTCTGGAGAGATGCGTGCTTCTGCCGAGCAGGCCGCCGAGCGGTCCGAAGCGGTTCATGGCATTGTCGATCAGCTTGAGCAGAATTTCCACACCATTCAGGCCGCCATGGAGGAGAGCAGTTCAAGCACTGACCGGGTCGCCGCAGCCACCACACAGATGGAGACAACCATCACCGACATCGTGCAGACCTCGGAGAAGGCAAAAACCATGTCAGAGGACGCCGTGGCCCTTACCTCCGATGCCTCGATGAAGGTCAGCGCCATGAGTGATGCAGCCCTTGATATCGGCCATGTCACCGGCACCATCACGGAGATCTCGGAACAGACAAACCTTCTGGCCCTTAACGCAACCATCGAGGCGGCCCGGGCCGGTGAAGCGGGCAAGGGGTTTGCCGTGGTTGCCGGTGAAATCAAGAGCCTGGCGCAGCAGACCTCTGACGCCACCTTGACCATCAGGGGGAAAATCGCAGGGGTTCAGGAGACGACCCGTGTCACCGTTGAGACCATCGAACAGATTGTGGGTGTGATTACCCGGATGAATGAGATGATCACCCGGACCTCCGAAGCTGTCGGAGAGCAATCCTCGGCAACCCATGAGATCACGCAGAGCCTCATGGGAACCACAGAGTCCATCAACGCCACCAGCCGCGTCATCTCCGAGAACACCCAGATGGTGCAGGAGATCGCCGGAGATATGTCCGATATGAAGCACGCGGCAGCCGCGATGAATGAGAACAGCTCCCGCGTCAATGAGAGTTCGCTGGTGCTTAAAGAGATGGCGGCTGAGCTGCTTGCGGAGATGAATCGGTTCCGGGTGTGACAGGCGTGGGAGCGTTTGCCCTCAACGTCGGAGGCCAATATGGACGTTGCGTTTTAAGCGTTTGACGTTCCGGGGGACCGTGGTGGCGGCAGGGTGGTGAATAAGTACAACGTGGATCTATTTGAGGTGGCAGGTCAAACCGCCCCGTGCAGCAATTGCATGGGGCGGTTTTTTTGTTGGGGAAAGAGACACCTTTGTTTTGCTCACCCTTGCAGGTGTTTCTCGATGAATGTACGGATGGCGTCCCGGCTGAGAATCATTCCGGAAAGGGTCTCTTCATCAATTTTCAATGCGGGAAACACTCGGATCCCGTCTTTCCAGGCGCGCTTGTAATTCAAGGTTACCTCGATGGCATCCACCTCCAGCTCGGGGTGCTCTTTTTTCAGCTTTTTGAGTTCGTGTCCAACGAACATGCATCGGGGTCATATGGCTGATGTGTAGAAATGCACTTTCATGGTCGGATCCCGGTTAAGAGTTTACAGGTTCTGAATAGTTACCGTCTTTTTTTGATTTAGGTCAATTACTTTTGAATACATGCCTGACATGGTGTGAATCAACACAGAGATGTCACCCATGGACAGGCCCTCGGTCTGTCTTCGTTATTGGCGTACGAAATTGGAGCCGCAGCTCAGCATATAACGCGTCGCAGCCCCTGAAGTCCTTAACCCAGGCAGCATGAGAGGAACAACATGAGCGAGAAACACGTATCGAGACGAGGTTTTATCAAGAAAGGCACCCTTGGCGTGGCGGCATCCGCCCTGCTTCCATCCCTTTTAAAATCAGGCCCTGCCTTTGCCGTAGAGAAGGGGGACAAAGAGACTCCGATGTTCTGCTATCAGTGCGAGCAGACATTTAAGGGCAAGGGGTGCACAAGGGTCGGCATCTGCGGAAAGAAGCCCGATGTGGCTGCCCTTCAGGACCTTCTGGTTCATACCTTGAAAGGCCTCAGTGTCGCGGCGGATGCCGGGCGTAAGGTGGGTGTCATTGATGCCGATATCGACCGCTTTGTCTGCATGGCTCTTTTTTCTACCCTCACCAACGTAGACTTTGATCCCAACCGTTTTGAAGATCTCCTCGTGGAGTCCGTTGCGCTCAGGGACCAGATGATCAAGCGCGTGAAAAAGGCAGGCGGCACGGTTGATCTCTCCCACGATGCCACCACGATCAAGTTGAAATCCACACTGGACGGACTTGTGAAGCAGGAGAAAAATTATGGCCTCATGGCAGGCGAGGTGGACCCCGATCTCCGGTCGCTTCAGCACATGCTCCTTTTCGGTCTCAAGGGCCTGGCCGCGTATGCCGATCATGCCGCAGAACTGGGGCAGGAGGACGAGGCGGTCTATGCGTATGTGCACCGGGCCATGGCAGGACTTACCGCTGCTGAGCCTGAGATGAATACCCTTCTTGGTCTCGTGCTTGAGTGTGGGGAAACCAACCTGCGTGCCATGGAACTCCTGGACGCCGGTAACACCGGAACCTACGGTCACCCTGTGCCCACGGAAGTGCCCCTGGGCGTAAAAAAGGGCAAAGCCATCCTTGTCTCCGGTCACGACCTTGGTGACCTTGAGCGTATTTTAAAGGCAAGCCAGGGCAAAGGGATCTATGTCTATACCCACGGCGAGATGCTTCCCTGCCACGGATATCCCGGCCTGAAGGAAAAATACCCCCATCTTTACGGCCACTACGGTACCGCATGGCAGAACCAGAAGAGGGAGTTCGACCTTTTCCCCGGCGCCATTCTGATGACCACCAATTGCATCCAGCAGCCCAAGCGGTCGTACAAGAAGAGCATCTTTACCACCGGTACCGTCGGGTGGCCCGGCGTCACCCACGTGGGCAAAAAGAACTTTGGCGCTGTCATCGACAGGGCAATTGAACTGCCCGGGTTTCCCGAAGACACCGAGGACAAAAAGGTCCTGGTGGGCTTCGGGCGAAATGCCGTGTTGGGTGTAGCCGACAAGGTGATCGCCGGTGTGAAGAATGAGGACATCCGTCGTTTCTTCCTTGTGGGCGGCTGCGACGGTGTCAGGAAATCACGAAACTACTACACCGAATTTGTGGAGAAGGTGCCCGAGGACTGCATCGTCATGACCCTTGCCTGCGGCAAGTTCAAGTTCTTTGACAAGCAGCTGGGGGACATCGGAGGCATTCCCAGGCTTTTGGATATCGGACAGTGCAACGACTCCTTTTCCGCCGTGAAAATTGCCGTGGCGCTTTCCGAGGCCTTTGACTGCAGCGTCAATGAGCTTCCCCTCTCGTTTATTATCTCCTGGTACGAGCAGAAAGCGGTGGCGGTTCTCCTGACTCTTCTGGCCCTGGGCATCAAGGACATTCGCCTTGGGCCCACACTACCCGCGTTTATTACGCCCAACGTGTTGAACGTGCTGGTGGATAAGTTCAATATCATGCCTATCTCGACACCGGATCAGGACTTGAAAGCGATCCTCGGATAGCAGAAAGGTTTTTATGCATGGGGTAATCGGGCACGATGGAAGATCCCATGCTCGGTCGTAAAATATGGAAAGCCGGCTCTTTTTAAAGGGCCGGCTTTTTTGTTTTTGTGCTGAAGGGGTGTTTTTCTTGAGGGATAGTGCTTATCGACACAATGCCTCCGGCGGCGAGGTGTGCCACCTCGAAAGCAGGTTCCGAATGCTCCCGGTTCTTATTCCTCGGATCGATCACATTCGCAGGCGGGCTTCGCCCGTGGCCATTGGCAGCCGTCGTTCAATCTGGGGGCGTCAAATTAACGCACAGCCAAGATCTGTTTGTCGAACGTTTCAACAGGTTGGCTTCCGGCAGGGCCGCCGGAGGCATTTTGTTGATGGGCGTTGAAGGGGTAGAACGAAATCTTATTCTTTGTATTTGGAGTACAATGTCTTCATGCAGTCCGGGCAGATGCCGTGGCTGAACTCCACGTCTGAGTGTGTGCGGAGGTACGACTCAAGAATGGTCCAGTAGCCCTTGTCGTTGCGAATTTTTTTACAGGAGGCGCAAATGGGGAGCAGGCCTCCCAGCTGCTTGATTTGAGCGTGGGCCCGCTCCACTTCGGTGATGTCCTGAACGGTGCCCATCATCTCAACGGCGGTGCCGGACTCATCAAAAGTCACCTCTGCCTGCTCATGAACGATGCGTTCCGTTCCGTCAGGACGGATGATTCTGTGGTTGATGCTGTATGTTTTTTTATAGGTTAATGCCTCTTCGACGGCCTGGGTGACAAGTTGTCTGTCGTCCGGGTGAACAAAGGAGAGAAAGGCCTCATAGGTGGCGTCAAACGCTTGCGGATCCACCCCGAAAATGCGGTAAATCTCATCTGACCAGATCAGTTTATTGGATACGATGTTCCAGTCCCAGCTTCCCAGTCGAGCAATTTTCTGGGCTTTTGCAAGCCTTTGCTCGCTGTTGATAAGGGCCCTTTCAGCCTTGTCCTGTTCCGTGACATCTTCCACAAAGACGATGACCTGTTTGTCCGGGGTGTTCAAGGGGGCGGTGGAGACAAGGAGGCTCCGTTCATCAAGGGTGTCTCCGATAAACGAGAGCCTGGCAGGTATCTTGGAGTGAAATTGACCGGTGTCTATGGAGTCCTGGACGATGCGACGAACGGTGCAGGCAGAGCAGGAAGGGCCAAACCCACACCCGTGGGAGCTGTCGAGGTGGTGGACACACCTGAGGACCTCGCCGCCGGTGAGACCAAGGATCTTTTCCTTACGCTGATGCGTGAACTTAAGGATGGCATGGCTGACGTTCTGGACTTGCCTGCGATGATTGACAATCATCATAAACAGGGGAACCTCCGCCAGGATGGCGGAGAGTTCCCGCTCTTTTTGTGTCAGTGCCTCAATTTCCAGGCCTGACTGGTCAAGCCTGGCTTCCAGGGTTCGAATTCTATCCAGTAAGTCTTCGCGTGTGGGGTGAGGCATTGTGTTCACCTTGCCGTTCGAAGCAGGGGTGAGGTGGTTGGCCCGATGGTGGCGTTAGTCCACCACAGGCCATACCGGCTCGTCGTTGTGGAACGTGTATCCGATTTCGATCTCCACCAGTTTATCGGCGTCGAACCAGAGAAAGAGGCTCTGGTCCACATACTCCACCAGCAGGTAGTCAGGGGTGTCTTCGTCTGAGTGGGTCTCCTCTTCGGGCGTTTCATCAATGTGCTGAGACAGGTGGGTGAGCACCCGCAGCTTACCCTGCCCGAAAAGATCCTCGCCATAGAGGGTGTGGCCGGGTTCACGGATGGCGATGGTGGAGAGCCGGAAGTCGTCGTCGGAATCGAAGTTGAAGACAAGACCGTCTCCATAGTACCCGAGGACCTTTGTGCCGTCCCCAAGGGCATCCTCGAACTCAATGTATTCCCGGGATTCGGGCAGGCCCAGGTGCTTTGTTACGCTGTCTTCTTCCTGGCCGAACCGAATGGGGCCGATGCCCACGCCGATTTGAATGTCCATGGATGCACTCCCTGGTGATTGTGGGTGGTAATGAATAAAACGCCTCTGGCGTCCCCGTGTCTGCCTGGTGCGAGCCTGTCCGGGGCCGACCAATGGGAGCCGGTGCTGCAGCGTTCTATGTTGGTGTTGGATTGTTGATCTTTTATTAATAACACGATGGGGGCAAAGACACACGCAGGGATTGAACAGGGGGTCTAAAATGGACATTTCAGCAGGGACGTACAGATTGTGATGAGAGAAAATTAGTTGATTTTATTAGGGATATGTATAGTGGTTTTAGGCGCTTGGCATAATATCTTGAATAGTGACAAATATTTAGCCTCATGTTGCCTGTTTTATGGCCGATAAGAATGATCAGTTCCCGGAGAACTCCCCTCAGAGGCGCCTGGGGATGACCAGAGACACGATCAGGAAACAACCATGATGCTTCGCAACAGGTTAAAGGGAAAAAATGATATTCCACCTGAAGAGGTGGGGCGATTCAAGCAGGAGATGGCCCGGGAGAATATCCAGGGAGAGATGCTCATCAGTGCCATGCTCTTCTGCGGCTATATTCTCACCTCTGCCTGGGTGGCCTATAATGAAGAGGTCGGTTCGGCCCTCGCAGATGTGCTCCCCTGGCTCTCCCCACTCTGGTTTTTCGTGTGTATCCTGTCGCCTCCTGTGGTGACCATTGCACTCTCCTTGTATGCGCTCAGGAAAAATGAAAGCATCACAACCCTTATCATCCATCGAGTCAATGTTGTCCTTTTGATCTTCGGTTCCTGTCTGCCGTGCGTTCTTGTGCATGACCATCTGTTTTATCAGATGGTTATTCTTCTTGTTTCTGCCCTTGTGCCCCAGGTGCCGCTGGTCTCTCTGGTTATTTACAGCTCGGCCTTGGGTGCTCTTTTGCTGGGCATGGCCTGGTCCGGTGAGTTGCATGATCTCGCCTACCTTGAGGTGAGTGATCTGGTCATCACCACGGCTTTAGGGCTAGTGATGGTACGGTTCCGCTTTTCAGACCGCATTCGAAACTACCTTATCACCTCGTCCCTCGAAGCCCAGCATACACAATTAAAGGAGGTCAACCAGGAGCTTGTCAACGCCAATGCCTACCTGAACAATCTGTCCCGGCTGGATGGCCTGACGGGCGTGAACAACCGGCGTGCCTTTGATGAGATGCTGGACCGGGAGTGGCGACGGGCCATGCGTACGGGCAGCACCGTGGGACTGCTGATGATCGATATCGATTTTTTTAAGCCTTTTAATGACGCGTACGGTCACCAGGCCGGAGACGAGTGCCTGAGACGGGTGGCAGAGGCCTTGAGAACAGGAGCGAGACGCGGTGGGGATATGGTGTCACGCTATGGCGGTGAAGAGTTTGCCGTGCTCCTCCCTTGTGAAAGTGAAGCCTCCCTTAAGGCCACAGCGGAGGTGTTGCGGCAGAAGGTTGCGGATTTGGGCATCTCCCACGAGACCCCTGAATGGGGGCATGTCAGCATCAGCCTTGGCGGTTCGTTGATGATCCCTCAGCCCGAGGAGGAGTCCGACATCCTGGTGGCTCAGGCCGATGGGGCCCTTTATGCTGCAAAGGGCGGGGGGCGAAATTGTGTGGTGGTTCGCGGAGAGTTGGGGGCAGGGGCTGCCTGATACCAGCTCAATATTGCCTCCGGCGGCCAGGTGGGGGCACCTGGAAACCCTATGGCGAATGCATAAAGGAGGTCATGCCTCAATCGATTTCGGGGCATTCGCGTGGAGGGTGACATAGGGCAACCCGTATTGAGAAGAGACCAGTGTAACTATTTTAGATTGTCGCCGAGCAGGACTCTTCGGGCGCGCCGTGCTCCGTCGCGGCATTTACGCGTTATCCGTCAAGACTCAACACTCATTGGGTTTCGATATTGTGGGAGTGGTTGATGGTTTATATGTGCATGCTCCAAGCGATTGCGTTTTCCCGGAAAAAAGAGCCGCGGGGGAGCTCGGCGCGCCCAGACAGGGTTGCCTTTAGGCTGCATAGGTTCAACGGTGACAACTCAACATGAAATAGGTGAAGAATGCCACCATTCTCGCCTCTTCCGCGAAGGCGGGCATTCATGCTGGAAGAGCTGAATGGTTACTAAAATGGTAACCATTCAGCTCAAAGTCGCCTTCGGCGGCCTGCCGGTGGCCAAACTTTTGAAAAGTTAGACAAATAGGTTTTAAGGTCGATTTTGATTTATGCGAAGGCGTTAGTTTGTCGACTGTACTCGTCTAAACAAGCATCCCCTTTCGCCGCTCAGCCCCACCGGGGCTGAGCGGCGAAAGGGGATGCAACCGGAACGTTTTTGGAGCTCATTTCAAAAAGCGACCCGCCGGAGGCATAGCTGAATAGTGGCATGATTTATTTGATAAAGGCATGGCTTTTCTAATATATTTTATGATATATCAGATGTCAGATTAGCCGTGCGGCACAGGTACCGCCTGTGTCGTATGAACGTCTTTCAGGTCTTCCTGAAGACCTGCAGCATGTGAGGTATTTCTCGTGTTTATGCAATCGTCCCAGCTTTCCACAGTGGATCATTCACGGGCCTACGGCCATTTCACGTATATCTACCCGGTCATCTCCCGCCGCTCCCACGGCCTCTCCATTGGGGTCAATCTGAGTCTCGACAACCGATGCAATTACAACTGTGTCTACTGTGAAGTGGACCGAAACACGTCAGCACAGTGTGCAGGAGTGGACCCGGAAGCCTTTGTTCAGGAGCTTTTCCAGATTCTCTCCGACATCAAGTCTGACCCGCATGGCCCCGAGGTGAAGGACGTCACCTTTGCCGGCAACGGTGAGCCCATGGCTGTTCGCTGCCTCGATCGCTGTATTGACTTGGCCGCGGAGATTCTTTTTGCCTTAGGGTTTACCGATACCCCTGTGGTGGTCATCACCAACGGTACCTTTGTCCACCACTCCATGGGACGCCGCGCCCTCAACTGTCTTTCTGCCGCAGGCGGTCAGGTGTGGATCAAGCTGGATGCCGGAGACCAGGAGCGCATGAGCCGCACCAATGGCACCCAGTTTACCATCGAACGCCTGGAAGAGAACATCGTTGATGCCAGCCGGATCCTGCCCGTCACCATTCAGTCCATGTTCATGAAACGCTGGGGCCAGCCTCCTTCCACCGAGGCCGTGGATCAGTACATCAGCTGCCTGAAACGACTCAATGCAAGTGGCGCGGCCATCCGAACCGTTCAGGCCTATACCGTGGCAAGGCAGCCTCGCTCTTCCCATATCACGCCACTGGACGCCATCGCGTTAGGGGGCATCGCCTCTCGTATCCAGGTCGAAGCCGGTCTTCCTGTGGAGGCCTTTGGTTAAGGGAGACGTGAAAAAACAAGCCTCCGGCGGCAGGGTGAGCCACCTTGAAAGCGGGTTGCGAATGCACTCTTTCAGATCAGGGAAAAGCACCTAAAAACCGGGTCTGTTTGCCCATGGAAGGCAGGTTTGGTTAGATCAAGTGACGGTTCAGTTCAGAGCTCATCATGTAGTTCTTGACAGTGACACTGTCTTTCCCTATAAATTTGAGTTCGCAACGATAACCTTTAATGTAGTGTATCCAATATGAAACAAACCCTTTCCAACTCCATAGAAGGCCGGCTGCTGTTAAGTGGTGCTGTTTTAAGCTTTCTGCTCCTTGGTTTAATCGGATTCTATGGTGTCACCGATTTTCACACTGCCAAAACACTGATCCTTGTTTTTGTTGCCCATGCCTTTGGTGGCCGTGCAGCAGGTATAGGTCTGTGCATTTATAATGGCGTCGGGGCTTTTCCCACCATTTTATATAACTTTTATATTGAGGTGCTCATCGTCTGCTTCACCTACGCAGGGTTTGTGTTAAGCACCACAAATTACCTGAAGGTGGAATGGCTCGTGCGTCTTATGGACCGTCTGAGCGAAAAAGCCGTAGAACAAAAGGAAAACATAAAACCCTATGGGTGGATCGGTATTTTTCTCTTTGTCATGGCCCCCCTTCCGGTGACCGGGCCTGTGGTGGGCTCAATTATCGGGTACATGCTCCGGCTAAGCCTGATCAGAAATTTATCGGCCACGTTTCTGGGCACCCTGACAGCCATCGTTGTCTGGTTTTTTTGCTTCGATTTTTTAGAGCAGCGTTTTCACATGATCCAGTACCTGTTTGCCGCCATTGCCATTGTTGTATTGGCCCCACACCTGAAAAAGATAAAAGATTTTATTTTTGAAAAGAGGGACAGTGTGGATGTGGATGCCTGAGGGCTCCTGAGCATGGCTGGAGGAAAAAGAACAAGGGGCTGCGCTTTATTCTAAGCGCTCAGCCCCTTTTTTAGTTGATGAGAACGGACATGAAAGAGCCTGCATACCGGTGTGTGGCTACCATGTCACCAACCCATGCGTCGCCGCACCCTAAATTACGGCACTCTTCTATCTAAGGGCAACGATTCAGCCATGTCTCCGGCGGCAAAACGCATCCGCAATCTTCTTTCAAGGTGGCACACCTTGCCGCCGGAGGCCGTTTTTTTCAGAGCGGAGTAGTTAGGGCCTTACCAAAATTTAATTATACACGCTCAGCATGACCAGCACCGTGCGCTTTGAAAATTGAACGGTGGACCACACAGTCTTGTGGAAACGCCCGGTAACGGTCGTTGTATAATTATTTCACAGCGAGGCCCTTACTGTTTAAGAAGACTGCTCTGGTCGTGTGACAGGGAGGCTGACGCGCAGCACCAGGTAGCCCATGAAGCCGGAAGCCAGGGACCCAAGGATGATGCCGAGGCGTTCATCAAACAGGAGGTTGGCGCCTGTCTCCTCAAAGGCCAGGGACCCGATGAAGAGGCTCATGGTGAAACCGACCCCGCACAGGGTCGCTGCCCCGTATAGCGAACCCCAGTTCATTCCTTTGGGCAGGGTGGTCAGCTTTAATTTGGCCGCTGCCCAGCAGATGCTGAAGATGCCGACCTGTTTGCCCACAAACAATCCCATGGCGATGCCCATGGAGACATTGTGAAAGACCTGCTCCACGCCCATTCCGGCAAAGTTAATTCCGGCGTTGGCAAAGGCAAAGACGGGTAGGACAATAAAGGCGACGGCTGAGTGGAGGTCATGCTCCAGGCTTTTAAGGGGGGAGTGCGAACTCTCCGTTTTTGACTTCATGGGGATGAACATGGCCAGGAGAACTCCAGCCAGGGTCGCATGCACGCCGGATTTTAGCATGGCCACCCACATGATGATTCCCACTGTGATGTAGAGGCTTCTGGATTCTTCATTTCGCCAGTTTAAAAAGGCCAGTACCGGAATGCAGCACGCCGCCACCGTCAGTGCGGCAAAGGATATGTTTGCTGTGTAGAAGACAGCGATGATCAGGATGGCTCCGATGTCATCAAAGATTGCAAGGGACGTGAGAAACACCTTGATGCTGTTGGGGACCCGAGAGCCGAGAAGGGAGAGAATCCCCAGGGCAAAGGCGATATCGGTTGCGGCCGGAATAGCCCACCCCTTCATGGCAGCGGCATCACCCGAGTTGAAGTACACATAAACCAGCGCTGGAACCACCATGCCGCCAATGGCACCCAGTCCGGGCAGGATGATGTTTCGCTTGTCCGACAGCTCCCCTTCCATGAGTTCCCGTTTCAACTCCAGGCCCACAAGAAAAAAGAACACAGCCATTAACCCGTCGTTAACCCACAGAAGCAGGGGCTTTGCGATTTCTAAGGCGCCGATTTGCACCGCAACAGGGGTGTCGATAAGAAGGGCATAGTAAGAACGAAGGGGGGTGTTTGCACACACCACCGCAAGGGTTGCGGCAATCATGAGAACAATACCACCCGCGGACTCCAGCTTTAAAAATTTAGATATGGCTGATTCTTGGGGATTCTCCATCGTTTTCTCCGTGGACTGAATGTAAATGATTGATATGTAATTTTATTGTTGGCAGGATGGGCTTGTATTGAGAACGTGGTGAAGCCCTGTTGAGGCGTGCGTTCTACAATTGACTGATTCAAAACTATAAAATTACCAGAAAAGGGGGCGATTTGTCATGTGCGAAAACGGGAGGGTATGGGGTTTGGGTGGGAATGAATGAGGTTTCAGTAACTATTCAGCTCACCTTTGGCTTCGGCGGGCCTGCCGGGGGGCAAAACGGATCCAATACCCGCTTTCAAGGTGGCACACCTTGCCGCCGGAGGCTGCTTTTTTTGAGTTGAATAGTTACCCCACGGCCTTTATTTTCATGTCGTAAGGGGTGGTTTCATCCAGACCGTGAACTCCCCGGAGACAAACCGGCTGGCGTAAGGGTTAGCAATCAGGATGGTTTTTTGCTGCCCTCCTCGGTGTCCAAGACTTGGCGTACCGCAATCACCAGTTCACTTTTGATAATAGGTTTTGTGAGGTATTTGCGGATTCCCAGGGTTTGCCTTTTTGTCCCTGAAACAATGGGGTTGAACCCACTGCAGAGAATGATTGGCATATCGGGCCTTATGCTCAGCATCTCTTGCGCCAATTTGTCCCCGCATAGTTTGGGCATGGTCATGTCCGTGATAATCAGGTCGAAATCATGTGGGTGGGTTTGAAATGCCTTCAGCGCCTCTTCGCTGTCTGAGAAGGTCGTCACACTGTAGCCCTGCCCCCGAAGCATCTGTTCTTCCATTCGTACGATCATCTTTTCGTCATCGATGAGAAGAATGTGTTCCGTGCCACGCGGAAGAAACGCAGGGGATGGGTGGGGCTCTTTGTGTTTAGAGACAGGGGGGATGGCGGGGATAAACACTCTGAAAACAGAGCCTTTTTCCAGCTCACTGTAAACCGTGATATCGCCGTTGTATTTTTTTACGATGCCGTGCACAACAGCCAGGCCGAGGCCCGTGCTTTCACCCTTTGGTTTGGTCGTGAAATAGGGGTCAAATATATGATGGATTTTATCTGTCGGAATTCCTGCACCGGTGTCGCTGACCTCCAGCAAGACATACGGCCCTGGTTTCAGGTTGAACTTGTGGTCCAGGTCGAGTGAGTCAAGTTGTACCCCGATAAGGGAAATCCCCAAGGTTCCCCCTGCTTTATGCATGGCCTGAGAGGCGTTGGTGCACAGGTTCATCAAGATCTGGTGGACCTGGGTCGGGTCAGCCATGATGGCGCCACACGTGTGATCAATGCTTTTTACGATGTCGATGCTGGCGGGAAGTGAGGAGCGCAACATTTTGATGGCCTCCTCAATTACCTGATGGATTTTCATCGGCTTGAGCTCTTCTTCGGAGTGCCGACTGAATGCAAGGATCTGTTTGACCAGCTCTTTGGCACGGTGGGCGGACGACAGAACCTGGTGAAGGTCATCGAGTATCTCGCTTCCGGCAGGGGTGTTTTCAATGGCTATTTCCGTATAGCCGAGGATCGGGGTGAGGATATTGTTAAAATCATGGGCAATCCCCCCTGCCAGGGAGCCGATGGCCTCCATTTTCTGGGCTTGCCTGAGTTGAATTGCGAGTTTTTCCTGAACCGTGATGTCTTTTGCAATATGGACAATGGAGACAAGATCCCCACTCTCGCTCAGGATGGGAGCGGTGGCGATTTGAAATGTTTTTCCAAGTGCATTGCGCGTGCTGATGGTGGCGTGGACTTTGAGGTCTTTAAGGGTGTCGAGCATCGGGCAATCCGCGCACGGGGTCTGCCTTCCGCAAAATATGTCATGGCACTGGTGCCCGAGGATTTGGGTGGATGTGCCTTTAAACACTTGTGAAAATGCGGTGTTGTACTTGAGTATGCGCATCTCTTTGTCCAGGATCATAATCAGATCAGGTATTGCCTTGAACATGGATTGCAACTCATTGAAATCCAGTTGCAACAGGTCTTTGTCGGCAATTCGGTCGGAGATGTCTCGAATGTTGCATTGAATCGATGAGGACTTGTTGACAAAAGAGATCTCGGCTGTAAAGGGGATGGAGGTCTTCAGGTTAATGAGTATGTTATCAAGGGTGTAGTACCCGATGGCTCCAAGATTCGCGGTCAATGTTGCAAGGTCGCATTCTCGATCGACGATGCCCACCTCCTGAATGGGTTTTCCACAAAAATCCTCTTTTTTACCCCCCATCATGCCGGTAAGGGCGGGGTTGACGTCGGTGATGATGCCGGTTTTTTTGTTTATGAGCATCAACCCGTCGTGGGATGTTTCGAACATTCGCTGAAAGCGATGCTCAAATTCGTGGACCTGCTTTTCGCGTAATTTTTTTTCCGTTTCGTCCTCAATGGAGAGCAGCAGGACCTCTTTCCCGAGACTGTGAAGGAAGGAAATTTGAGCGTTGATGCGCAAGGATCTTTCGCCCAGTTTTGGAACTGACGTGTCAATCTCATCACTTTCAAGGCTCCTGCTTTTTGACTCAAGTGATTTATCGAGGAGCCTTCGAAGGGCGGGTATGTCCCATCTGTTATTGTCAGCAGAGAAGAGCTTTTGCCCTATCAATTGGTCTGGCGTGAGTTGGAATACCTCGTAAAATTTGTGGTTCGCCCAGAGGGTCTCGAGGTTCAGGTCGACAACAAGAAAGGGGGTATGGGTCAGGTTGAGGATATGCTGTGTGTCCGTTAAAAACGGATTTTCTGAGTTGGGTATTCTGGGGTCGTCAGGTGTCATCTAAAACACCTCATGGGTGATAGCCAAATCGTAGCATGGGGTGCCCTCAAGCAGTATCAGGCAAGGACCTTGATGATCCGGCATGTGGATTGTAAATGTTGTTGCTTGTGAAGTCTCTCATTTTCAATGATTGTAGCTGTTTATCGGTGTTATGGAAAGGGTGTTTTTTTATGGATGTTAAGGTCGGCGCTGCCTCCGGCGGCAAGGTGTGCCACCTTGAAAGCAGGTAGCGGATGTGACTTGACCCGAGGAACGAGGGTCAAGTCACATCCGCCTGTAAATCGGAATTCGTTCATGGCCGGTTTTTAAAACCTGTTTGTTAAACCCACTGTAACTATTCAGCTATGCCTCCGGCGGGGCTCTGTTTGAAAAAAGCTTCGCAAAAGTTTTCCGGTTGCTGTCTTCTTTTCTCTCAGCCCCGGGGGCCGAGAGAAAAGGAGACAGCATACTCGTTAAACCAGAACCATATGGATAGCCAAGATCGGTGGAGCAGAAGGCATAAAGCCTAAGGTCTGGTTGTTTAGCTTTTCAAACGTTTGGCTCCCGGCACGGCCGCCGGAGGCACGCTTTTCAGCTTTTTGGTGACCCCCAGGAATCGTGCCACAAATGGGGTTTCCGGGTGGTGGAAGAGGGTATGGGTGGGGCCGGATTGTTCGATGCGGCCGTTGTTGATGACGGCCATTGCATTGCTCAGGGATTGGGCTTCGGCGAAGTCGTGGGTGACCATAAGGCAGGTCATGTTCTCTTCTTTGTGAAGCACACTGAGGAGTTCGGTGATGTCGGCACGTGTTGTGGGGTCCAGGGCGGAGAGGGGCTCGTCGAGGAGGAGAATTTTGGGCTTGACGGCCAGTGCGCGGGCCAGGGCGGTGCGTTGTTTTTCCCCGCCGCTTAAGGTGGCTGGTTTTCGGTTTTTGAGGTGGCTGATGCCGAGGCGCTCCATGAGGTGCTGGACCTGCGAGTCGGGGTCAGGCACCTCTTTTTTTTTGTAGCGCAGGCCAAAGGCAATGTTTGCTTCCACGGTGAGGTGGGGAAAGAGGGCGCCGTCCTGGTAGACGATGGCAAGGTCCCGTTTTTCCGGTGGGAGGTGGGTGATCTCGGTGCCATGCAAACAGATGGACCCGGTGGCAATGGGGACCAGCCCTGCAATGGCCTCCAGGATGAGGCTCTTTCCTGCGCCGGTGGGGCCGAGCAGAACAAAAAAATCCCCGGACTCGATGGTGAGGGAGATGTTTTGAACGGAAAAATCCGGAAGGCGGATGGAGAGGTACGCGATATCAATCATTCCGGGGTTTCTCCACGCAGGGTCAGGACCCTTAACATAATAAAAAGAAGGAGGCTGGCGGCGATAAGCCAGACCGCCACGGGCTGAGAGTAGGCAAGGCCGTAGGCGGTGAAGCGCTCGTAGACCATGACGGGAGCGGTCATGGGGTGGTAGGCGACGATGATGACCGCGCCGAACTCGCTCAAGGCCCGTGCCGCGCTCATGATAAATCCCACGAGGATGGATCGCCAGGCCAGGGGCAGGGTGACGCGGACGAAGGTTTGGGCAAAGGAGGCACCGAGGCTTCGGGCCACGTGCTCCTGGCGCTCCGGTACTTTTTTGAACCCGCTTACCGCGCTGCCGATGAAAAAGGGCAGGCCGACAAAGGTCAGGACAGCGACGATGCCTGTGGTGGTGCCCATGATGCGAATGCCTAAGGCATGCAGAGCGTCGCCGATGAGATGACCCTTGCCAGCGATGCCCAGAAAGGCAATGCCGATGACCGGGTGGGGGATCATGATGGGAAGATCCACGATGCTCTCCACCAGGTGCTTTCCCCGGAAATTTTTTCGGGCCAGTAAATAGGCAAAGGGGGTTCCGAAGACGAGGCAGATGGTGGCGGCCCCAAAGGAGGTGGCGAGGCTGAGGCCAACGGCCCCCCGCACATCAGGGTCCTTAAAGGCGTCCGCCAGGTTGGAGAGGGTGGGCCCGGTCACCATTTGAAGCAAGGGGAGGAGAACCAGTAGGATCACAAGAACGCTGGCAAGGACCATGCTCCAGATGACCGGGCCCGAGTGTATTCGGGATGGAGAAAATTTCACAAAAACCAGCCTTATATTGCCAAACCGGGTGAACCACCGGTGGAAGGTTAAAAAGCATGCCTCCGGCGGCGAGGGTGGCGAAGCCACTTAGGCAAAAAACACCTCGAAAGCGGGTTGCCATCGCGCTTTACCCCTCGTTCCTCGGGGCAAATCGCAATGGCGCTTGCCGCGGGATGCGCCCGTCTCCGGAGCTGGTGGCTGCGTAGGTGCTCGGAAAAAAACACATTATACACATCGATGTAACCAGCCACATAAGCACGACTATATGGAACGTTGAATAGAGCAGCATTGTGGAAACGGCCGGAAAGGGTTGTTGTATAATTATTTCCGACCGAGGCCCTAAGCCCTGTCGTAGGCAGTATTCAGGTTGTTTTGCCCGGCTTGGCTTCGTCATCCTTGCAGCCATGAGTTGACACCGAAGCACCAGCAGCTCAAGCACTTGTGGAGAACGATGAATAACGTCACACGTCGCGCGAATGAAGACGCGAGGTGCCTCGAATCATGACACCCGCTGCGCATTCGCAACCAGGTTTCCAGGTGCCCCCACCTGGCCGCCGGAGGCCTGGCTTTTGGCATTCGCCCTTCGCCTTTAGCCCCGTTTTTTATCAACCCCTGACCTCCACCCTCCCCTTGAGCTCTGACGGCAGCTTGCTCATGGCCTCTTTTGAGGGGACCCGGCAAGGGACAAATGGGGGCTGGCCCATCTCTTGAAGTACTTTGAGGCCCTTGTCCGGGTCCAGGAGGAAGTCGAGGAAAAGTGTTGCTGCCTCGGGGTTTGGGCTATCTTTAACAAGGGTGATGCCGTAGGTGCATGATTTGCCTTTGCGGGTGAGGAAGGTGCCGGGTTTTTTGCCGGTGACCTTCACCTCGGCTTGTTTGTACGTTTCGTCAAAGCGGTAGTCTCCCAGGTTTATGGCGCTTGGGAATTCGACGTATTTGAGGCCGTGCTGGACAGCCACGGAGAGGTACTCAAAGGCGTAGTCCATGTTGCCGGTGTTGAGAAGGGAGATGAGCTCCACGGATTTCGGACGGATGTTTTGCTTGGGGCGGTTGGCGATGAGGTCGTCATAGAGCCCCTCGATGCCGTAGTGGGTCTCAGCCAGCTTCAGGACCATGACACTTCGGTAGCCGCAGGGATCGAGGTTGGGATCGGAGTGGCCCCAGACCACGTCGCGTTTTTTGAGGATGTCAAACCAGTTGCCGGAGGTGATTTTGTCAGCGTATTTGCTGTTGTCGGTGTAGCAGAGCACCAGGCGGTTGGTGGCAAATCGGATGTTCCAGTCGGCATGGGCAGGAATGAGCCCTTTGTCGATGACGGCAAAATCCGCCGAGGCCATGATATCTGCCGGTTTTCCCAGTTCAGAGATCATCCGGGCCATCTTGGTGCTGCCCCCGGCCTCCCGCTGGATGTCGATGTCCGGGTGGATCGCTTCAAAGGCTTTTTCTATCTTTGCAAAGGGGACCGTGAGGCTCCCGGCGTGGAAGATAATCACCTTACCGGAGGGTGCGGCGAAAAGCAGGGCCGGAAAGAGGCAAAACAGTGTGCTTATAATGATAAATCGCAAGGATAATTTCATGGGTTGCAGTCTCCATGTGAGTGGGGATGTCGAATCTGTAGGGTATGTGACGGTACAAGAAAACTCATATCTTTACGGGCTAGAAATAGCAAGGGCATAATGAGCTTATGCTCATATCTTCTCGGGCAGGGACGGAAAATAGTCACCAAGAGCATGCCTCCGGCGGCCAGGGGATGATCCCCTGGACCCCAGGTTGCGAATGCTATCGACCCGAGGAGCGAGGGGCGGAGCATTTGCGAACTATCGCATTTCGGCGATGTCTCGTTCGCTGAGGTGGAAGACGTTGTCTTCTCTGGGGTAGGGTTCGGAATGGTTGAGGTTGGCCAGGGCGAGGAAGTGGTCGAAGTTGTCGAGGATGAGGGTGGCAATATCAGGATCGAAGTGTTCCTCCCTCTGTTTTTCGAAGAACTCCCGGACCACATGGGGTGGGTAGACTGATTTATAAGGGCGGGGTGAGGTGAGGGTGTCAAAAACGTCGGCGGCGCAGACGATGCGGCCTGCAAGGGGAATGGCATCACCTTTGAGACCTCGGGGGTAGCCCTCTCCGTTCCAGCGTTCGTGATGGGAAATGGCAATGTCCTGGCCAAGACGAATCACCTCGGAGCTGGAGTTGGCAAGGATTTTGGCGCCGATGGTGGTGTGGGTCTTGATCACGTCAAACTCTTTGTTGGTGAGGCGGCCGGGCTTGGTGAGGATGGCGTCGGGGATGCCGATTTTGCCGATGTCGTGCATGGGGGATGCATAGCGCAGCAGTTCGATGAAGTCATCGGACAGATCCATCATGCTAGCCAGCAGCACGCAGTAGTCTCCCATGCGTACAATGTGGTCACCGGTGCCTTCGTCTTTGTGTTCGGCAGCCACCACGAGGCGGCGAACCGTGTCCAGGTAGGAGTGCTTGATGGTAGCGTGGGCGATCTCCAGCTCACGCATCAGGCGTCGTTCGCGGATGACCCGCTGCAGCCGTAAGGTTACCTCGTTCATCTCCAGGGGTTTTACCAGGAAATCCACGGCCCCCATGTGGATGATGGTGTCGTATCGAAACCCTTTAATGTCACCGGTCATCACCACCACATCCACCGGTATCTCCTCTTTCAGGTGCTTTAAAAAGGTCAGTCCGCCCATGCCCGGCATGTGGATGTCGGTGAGGACGAGGTCCATGGGGGTGGTGCGCATAATGGTGAGGGCCTCTTCACCAGATGTGGCGGTGAGGCATTGAGCGCCGTGTCGTTCAAGGGTGCGTTTGAGCAGGAGGAGGGTGGCCGGGTCGTCGTCCACAACAAGAATTCGGGTGGTTTTCAGTCGCATGTCCATGGTGTGTTCCATTGATTGTGTGGCGGCTCTTTGGTGGCCTTGTAAAAGGTGATGATAGTCTTATCGACTCACGGCATGCCGTGGTTGCTCCCAGCGGTGAGTTCCCATGGTGCCCATGTTGTTTGCATGGCACCGACTTGATACGGCAGCGCCGCCTTCCGGCATCGCCGAGGCGATCAGGGCTTTGGGGGGTGGCTCTGCATGGGCTCAAGGGTGGCTTGCAGTGAAGAGGTATGCCTCATCATACCACAGCCGGGGGCATTTCAAAATGATTGGCCGTCGTTGAAACGCAAGGAGACGCTGTGTTGGTGAGGCGGGGCTCAGGCGTGTCGGGGGCCACCCTTTTAAACACTTTGAGAAGCATGCCATTCAACCCGGATATTTCACGAGTTGAGTGCATCCATATTCAAGGCATCAGAGCTGCAGATGTGGTTGTTTACCCTCAATGCTCTGATAACGCAGAAGATGGGTGCGCTCGCCTCGCCCGAAGGGTGAGAAAGGCGAGCAGGAAACCGTGAATCACGGTTTGTATTTTTGAAATGTCTTCATTTTTTACAGTAACTGTCTGTAATGACAGGTTGTTGTTTTGGCTCAATTGCTTTTGCGTGAAATATCCGGGTTAAGCCACTCGCCGGAGTTCTTCCGGGTACAGGTCGTCAGCGAGGGGTGGGAACAGCTGTGAGCCGTTTTCAACCTCTTATTGTCTGGTGAGGGCAACTGATTCTTACTGCATGAAGTAAAAAAAGCAGGGTTTGTCTCTTTACAAAAAAGTAATTGAGGCTTACGTTGAACAATGATTCAATATTCAGTGCTACAGGCCATGATGTTCTCCTTGGGCGAACCGGGGTCTTGGGGGAGTGGTGTTGGGAAGGGTGGCATTCATTGAAAGTAAAGTAGCTATTTATAGAAGAATGTGATTCCTGGTGTCGGCTTGGTCTTGCGGGGCTGATGAGGGCGGAAGCAAGCTTTGAAATTGAACCGGCGTTCAAGAATACGCTTTGTCGGGTATCTCGTGGGTGGGTGTGGGGTACCGAATATACATAATTGGGGGTGAGTACGTGGCAGTCAGTATCGACAAGGAACGAGCTATTCACAAGGCCGCTATCCAGGTGATCAGTGAGTATGGCTTTCATAAGGCCAAGATGGCCAAGATCGCCGAAGTTGCCGGGGTGAGTGCGGGCAGCCTTTACACTTATTACAGCGACAAGGACCATATCCTGGACCGGATTTTCGAAGTGCTCTGGAGACAGGATTGGGGTGGGTTGGTGCCCCTGGCAGACCGAGAGGATCTGAGCCCCCTCGAGAAGCTGGAGGCGGCCATTGACCTTATTTTTGATGTGCTGACCGGAGACAGGCACCTGATCATCGTGTTCGCCAACGAGTTCAACAATTTTATGAAGAACAAAGAGGTGAGTTTTTCCCGCCACTACAACGAGTTTTTGGGGGCGTTCCTCTCTATTCTTGAGGATGGTCAGGGGCAAGGGGTGTTGAATCCCCATATCCCGGCGACAGTGATCTGCAATTTCATTCTGGGGGGGATCCGAAAATCCCTTTATGAACGGGTTACGAGTGATCAGCCGAATGATTGGTCCACCCTGCGGACCCACATCAAGGCCATGATCCGAAGGGGGGTGTTGGCGTGATGAGCAGAACAAAGAGGAATGGCTTCACTGTCATGGCGCTTATGTTCGTGTTTTTTTTTACCCCACAAGCGTCACTGGCCGGAGAGCTCACCCTGGATGAGGCACTCTCCCGCATGGAGACGGCCAACGATACCCTGGCTGCAGCCCGGCAGGCCAAGTCCGTCACCGAACATGAAAAGGATGCGGCCTTCGGTCTCTACCTTCCCACGGTGGAAGCCACCGCCCGGTGGACTCGGATTGACGATCCCATTGAAATCGACCTGTCCCAGATGAAGGATGCCATGGGGCTTTTCCATGGGACCGATCCTCGTTTCGGGTATCTTCCCGAGTTCACCATGGAGGTTCAGGACGACACTTTTGTGAAGGGGCGCATTACGGCGTCCATGCCCCTGTACGCCGGGGGCCGGATTCAGGCGGCCAACAGGGCGGCCACATCCCGGGTGTCCGAGGCGGGGGCCCAGCTTCAGGAGACGAGTCAGCGGTTGATGCGTGAGATGGTGTCGCGTTATTACGGGCTTCGTTTTGCCGGAAAGGTGGTGGAGGTTCGTGAGGCCTACCTGGCCGGGATGGCTCGCCACCTTTCAGAGGCAAAGCAGTTGGAAGCCAGTGGCATGATCTCCCGTTCCGAGCGGCTTCATGCCGAGGTGGCATGGGCCGAGGCGGATCGCGTGCTGAAACGCTCCGTGCGAGACCAGGCCATTGCCGACACAGCCCTTGCCAATCTTCTGGCCGTGGGGGAGGGGGATCATGACGAGACCACGCCGGTCTCTCCCCTTTTTCTCTCCCGTGAGATCGAGCCTCTGGAGCACTTCACGTCAGCTGCCCTTCGCTTAAGCCCGCTCCTTCGGCGTATCGATGAGAAGGGTGTTCAGGCTGAAGCCGGTGTGAAGGCGGAGACGGGAACCCTGCTTCCCAAGGTGTATCTGTTTGCAACAAAGGAGATGCTTACCGAGGATCTTACCATCCTGGAGCCCGAATGGGCAGCCGGGGTGGGGATGGAGGTCCCTCTGTTCGAAGGCCTCTCATCGGTGAACCGCCTTCGGGCGGCCCGGGCCAGAAAAGCCCAGGTGGGGCATCTTTCCGTTCAGGCAAGAAAGGACATCGCCACCCTGACGGAGAAGCTCTACCACGAGGTGGTGGCACAGGTGGAGCAGTACGATGCGTTGAAAACCTCCCTTGCCCTTGCCAAAGAGGCGGTGCGGGTGCAGACCCGTGCCTTTGAAGAGGGGTATGCCACCTCGCTGGATGTGGTGGACGCCCGGCTCACCCTGTCCGGGGTGGAGATCAAGCAGCTAAAGGCCGTCTACGACTACGATGTGGCCCTCGCCAGGCTTTTGGAAACGGCAGGTCTAACAACGGAGTTTCATACCTATCGCAATGAAAAGAGACAGGAGGTGACCTTCTGATGAAGAGAACATACACGACGTTCGTCATGGTTCTGGTTGGGCTGGCAGTGGCTGGCTCGGCGGCGTGGCTTCTGGCAATGAAGCCTGCGACCCTGGTGGTGCAGGGGGAGGTGGATGCCACCCGCATCGACGTGGCCTCCAAGGTGGCCGGACGGGTCTCCGATATCTATGTCTCCCGGGGGAGCCGGGTGGAGAAGGGGCAGCCTCTTTTTACCATCGACAGTCCAGAGGTGAGGGCCAAGGTGAAGCAGGCTCAGGCCGCGGTGAAGGGGGCCAACGCCCAGCTCACCAAGGCCAACCACGGGGCGAGGGAAGAGACGGTTCGGGCGGCTCGAAACATCTGGAACCAGACCGCGGCGGTGCTTGAACTGGCCCGGAAGACCCACGCCCGCGT
This sequence comes from Desulfolunaceae bacterium, assembly GCA_942491485.1. Taxonomy (GTDB): domain Bacteria; phylum Desulfobacterota; class Desulfobacteria; order Desulfobacterales; family Desulfolunaceae; genus Desulfoluna. The sequence goes on from CALOAX010000005.1 coordinate 358,921, forward strand.
AGAAAAACTCCACGCCGACGGTGTTCTTCCCGCACAGAAGTTGGATGAAGCCGTGGCCAAGCTGGAAGCGGCCCGTCAGGGGGCCGAGGCGGCCCGAGCAGCGTATGAGATGGCGGATAACGGGGCGCGGGAAGAAGACAAGGAGGCTGCCCGGGCTCTGGTTGGCAAGGCAGCGGGAGCCCTTGCCGAGGTGGAGGCCTGGGAGGAGGAGACCCGGCTTCTTGCGCCCCGGGCCGCCGAGGTCTCGGATATCGTGGTGGACCCCGGTGAACTGGCCGCCACAGGGTGCCCTGTGGTGACCCTGGTGGATCTCTCGGATGTGTGGGTTACCTTCAACCTGCGTGAGGACCTCCTGGCAAAGATCCGCATGGGGAGCCTCCTGCATGCCCGGATTCCTGCCCTGGGAAACAAAGAGGTGGTGCTGAGGGTGAATCACATTGCCGCGTTGGGGGCGTTTGCAACCTGGCATGCCACAAAGGCCACGGGGGATTTTGATATGAAGACCTTTGAGGTGCGTGCGGTGCCCCAGGAGGCTGTGGACGGGCTCCGTCCCGGCATGAGCGCCATTGTAAACTGGGGCATGGGAAGCTGACATGGATTCCATGAACATTTTCTTGCGTGTGGGGCGGCGTGAGCTGGATGCCATGGTTTCAGGCAGGCTGATGCTTCTGCTGAGCGTGGTCTTGCCTCTTTTTGCCATGACTCTTTTTACCGCCATGTTTCGCCAGGGCGTCCCCGAAAATTTGCCGGTGGCCGTGTGCGACATGGATCGGACGGGGCTGTCTCGCTCCATCACCCGAATGGTTGAGTCCACCCCGGCCATGGGGGTGGTGCCGGTGGATGATCTTGCCGAGGGGCGAAAGGCCGTCCTTGCCGGTAACGCCTACGGCCTTCTCGTTCTCCCTGAGCATATGGAGAGGGAGGTGCTGGCCGGGCGTGCACCGGTCTCAAGGTTTTATATCAACAACCAGATCATGTTGCCGGCAGGGGTGATCAAGCGGGCCATGATGAAGGTGTATGCCAGTGTCTCG
>CALOAX010000006.1:0-207584 GCA_942491485.1 Desulfolunaceae bacterium
ACCAGTTGAGCCATTATTATTCAGACGAACTAAAGTCGTCCATGATTCAAAAGATGATGCCAAGCATGCCTGTCCGGAGACTGGCCGAAGAGACAGGAATTACAGACAGCACGTTGTATACATGGCGGAAACGGGCCCTATATCCAAGGGAGTAATTGTGCCGGGAACAGGCAATAAACCGGACAAATGGAGTTCGAAGAGAAATTTGCAGCTGTATTGGAAACAGCCACACTGAATGAATCCGAACCATTTGAGTATTGTCGAAAAAAAAGGCCTTTACCCGGAACAAGTTACCGAATGGAAGACGGCCTGTTTAAAGGCTAATTCATCACCAGTCGACCATCGGAAAGCTCTTTCTGAAGACCGAAAGCGGGACAAGAAAGCAATCAAAAGCTTAACCAAGGAACTGAAACGTAAGGACAAGGCCCTGGCTGAAACAGCGGCTTTGCTGGTGCTGAGAAAAAAGGCCCAAGCGATCTGGGGGGATCCCGAGGACGACTGATTACACTCCCAGATCGCATTGAAGCAGTTCGCGTCATCCAAGAAGCCGTCGATGCAGGGGCTGATTATCCAAGGCATGTCAAGAGCTTGGGGTCTCATCGAGAACTATTCAACGGTGGAATCAACCTTCCGGTTCTCTTCAGAAAGACAAGAGAAAGGATGCACTCAGGGCCGTCACCGGCAAACATGATGACGAAAAAGAACAGCTCGAAATTTTGCAGTTTCTAACCAAAAACGGTTCCAAAGTGTTCCCGCTTCAGATTGTCCCAACTCTTCTGGATGAAGGAACCTACATTGCTTCAGTATCCACTTTTTACAGGGTCTTGCGTAAAGCTGGGCAACTTGCCCGGCGAGGGCGTGCTGTATCGGCTCCAAAGGAAAGCTCACCTCGTATGCTGCAACAGGCCCAAATCAGGTTTGGAGCTGGGATATTACCTATTTGCCCACGCCCATCAGAGGACAACACTTTTATCTGTACATGGTGGAGGCCCCCCCTGTGTCAGGATAGTTGTCGCTTCGTTTGAAAAAATCAATTAGAGTGCGGGGCGATTGTGAGAGAACCAGTTGAGCCATTATTATTCAGACGAACTAAAGTCGTCCATGATTCAAAAGATGATGCCCCCTTCAAGCATGCCTGTCCGGAGACTGGCCGAAGAGACAGGAATTACAGACAGCACGTTGTATACATGGCGGAAACGGGCCCTATCCAAAGGAGTAATTGTGCCGGGAACAGGCAATAAACCGGACAAATGGAGTTCGGAAGAGAAATTTGCAGTTGTATTGGAAACAGCCACACTGAATGAATCCGAACTATCGGAGTATTGTCGAAAAAAGGCCTTTACCCGGAACAAGTTACCGAATGGAAGACGGCCTGTTTAAAGGCTAATTCATCACCAGTCGACCATCGGAAAGCTCTTTCTGAAGACCGAAAGCGGGACAAGAAAGCAATCAAAAGCTTAACCAAGGAACTGAAACGTAAGGACAAGGCCCTGGCTGAAACAGCGGCTTTGCTGGTGCTGAGAAAAAAGGCCCAGGCGATCTGGGGGGATCCCGAGGACGACTGATTACACTCCCAGATCGCATTGAAGCAGTTCGCGTCATCCAAGAAGCCGTCGATGCAGGGGCTCGATTATCCAAGGCATGTCAAGAGCTTGGGGTCTCATCGAGAACTATTCAACGGTGGAATCAACCTTCCGGTTCTCTTCAGAAAGACAAGAGAAAGGATGCACTCAGGCCGTCACCGGCAAACATGATGACGGAAAAAGAACAGCTCGAAATTCTTGCAGTTTCTAACCAAAAACGGTTCCAAAGTATGCCTCCAAGCCAGATTGTCCCAACTCTTCTGGATGAAGGAACCTACATTGCTTCAGTATCCACTTTTTACAGGGTCTTGCGTAAAGCTGGGCAACTTGCCCGGCGAGGGCGTGCTGTATCGGCTCCGAAACGGAAGCCCACCTCATATGCTGCTACAGGTCCAAATCAAGTTTGGAGCTGGGATATCACCTATTTGCCGACGCCCATCAGAGGACAACACTTTTATCTGTACATGGTGGAGGACATCTTCAGCCGTATGATTGTCTCTTGGGAAATCCATGGTACTGAATCAGCAGACCATGCTGCTGAAATGATACAAAAAGCATGTTTAAAGCATGGAATATACAACCAAGATACGCCACTGATCCTTCACTCGGATAACGGCAGCCCTATGAAAGGGGCCACTATGCTTGCGACCTTGCAACGGCTTGGAGTGGTTCCCTCCTTCAGCAGGCCTCGGGTCAGTGATGACAACCCCTACTCAGAGTCCCTGTTCAGGACTATGAAGTACCGTCCTGACTACCCCTCAAAGCCGTTCAAAACACTTATAGATGCACGAAGCTGGGCGAACAGTTTTGTGTGTTGGTACAACTACAAGCACAAGCATAGCAGCCTTAAATTTGTTACACCTGTTCAGAGGCATTTGGGTGTTGCTGACGCTATTCTTGAGGCCAGGAGTATAAAGATGCGGCAAGCCAAAGCTCGCCATCCAGAGCGCTGGGGAAGCCGGAAAACACGGGATTGGACACTGCCCACTGAGGTTTGGTTGAACCCTGATAAAAAGACCTTACCGTTGGGTAACAAAACTGCATTAGCTGCTTAATCGCTGAGGCGACAACTTCATTGACAACCACCGAATCCGACAAGGAGCGCGGGCTTGATGAAATCTCCAAACTCAAGGTGACGGTAAATGAGTTGAAAGAAACGTTGAACCAGAAAAGTGCTGATTTAAAACAGGCAGAAAATAAGGCAGAGGATGCCGCTCAACTGACCGCGACCACGCCCGGCACATAAAGCATCAAGCGTAACCGGGCACATTGAGGGAAGCCTTCGGGCTTTCAGGGGAGGGCACCTGAAAACCTGAAGGCAGAACCATGTTGCCCTAAGCCGGGTATTTCACGAGTCGGGTGCGCTTACATGCAAGGCATCAGAGCTGCAGATGTAGTGGTTTACCTCAACGTTCTGATAACACAGCAGATGAGTGCGCCCGGATCGCCGTATACATTTTACCCCTGTTGATATCGGGCCACCCGCGTTTTCCGTTCCTCGGTGAAGGCCCACCAGGGAAGCGGCTCGCCGCCCTCCATAAAATGGACCACGGAAATAAAGACATCGATCACACAGGGGTCGTGCCGCATTCCCGTCTTTTCGCACAGCGTTTCGTAGAGTTCATAGGGATCTTTCCCTATCAGCTGCTTCGGATGATCAATACCGGTAATGTGAAGATCCGCCGCCATGGCTTTGCCAATGTTGGGGAGCGCATCGAGCCGCGAGACTGTCTCTCTGTTCGGATTTTTCATCCAACTACCCCTTCTCAGCCGACTCCATCGTATCTGAGGCTTTCCAGATCCGATACCTGATTTCAAAGCCCTTCGGCGCGTAAACAACAATGGGCAGGCGGCTGTTGTACCGGACTTTAAGGGGCTGGCCTGAGACAAAGGCCTCGACCATGGGAGCCCCTTCCGGCGGTGCCATCAAGGTCCCCATGGCCTGGGAAGACCCGGTCACCTCGTAGTAGGTGTAGCCCCATCCTTTCAAGGGGCGCGGCTCAATCACACTGCCGAGCCGCATGATGTTGACCCCGTCGGTCATCATCATCTTCCCTGCAATCAGCTCAACCATAAACCCCTCATCTTCGCCCCGGGCCTTTTCGGGCAGCACAATCACAAAACGCTCCACCCCCTCCATTGCCGGAGGAAATGCCTTCAATTCCGCATGACTCGCACAAGAGGCTGTCCCACCGATGGTGAGCAACCCCATCACCAACAACATCATAACTGTTTTTTTCATCTCTGGTGCACTCCTCTATTTTGGGGTTCATGGACGTCACACTCAAATGCACAGCGTACAAGATATCTTTAAGGGTATCGAGAAAAATGAGCGAAAAAGCAACAAGGGAGCTGGCCTCCGGCGGCGAGGTGAGCCACCTATAAAGCGTATGACTGCTGCGCTTTGCCCCTCGTTCCTCGGGTCAAATCGCAACGGCATTTGATTTGAAATGTAGGTTTAGTAAGGATATTTCATGAGTCGGGTGCGCGTATATGCAAGGCATCGGAGCTGCAGAGATAGGGGGCTGCAATCGAGACGTTTGTGCGGAGCTTTTTTCAAAAAGCGACCCGCCGGAGGCATAGCTGAATAGTTACCTTTTGTTTTCCTTCGTGCGCTTCGTGGTTCATAAGGCTTCCTTTCAATGGAATACCCCTGGCGGCCTCATGCCCCACCTTGAACGCATCGCCCTGCGTCTTGTCGCATGAGGCGCTTTAGCTCACGTTCGAGAAGCTCTTCGCGCTTGCGATACAAATCCGACAACTTTAATGAGCAGTCAATACAAAGAGGATCTCCATTACAATCCTGAACAGCGGGCTCTGAGCAGTGATTACATGGTCTCATAGGTTCCTCTATTTAATTTTGGGTGGTTAGAAGGCGCAGAGTGCGCACCTTCGGTATCATGACACCAATAACAAGGAAAACGCCTGAAACGATCGCTTTACATCACCCGAGACGGGGCATATGACATCCCATGCTTTTCAGCATGATTGAAAAACGCCTCCGGCGACCCTGCCGGGGCCAAATTTTTGAAAAGTTTGACAAACAGGTTTTGCTAACGAAAAACGAAATTCAGATTGATTCACCCCAAGAGGATTCTTTGGGTGCAACACAATGGCAGGACGGCTTACGTATGGTAACACACCATAAAGATTTTGTAGAAGATCACCCCGTCAGCGAATGTGATCAGACCGAGGAACGAGGGCTCGGAGCATTCGCAAACCTGGGGTCCAGGGGCTGAGCCCCTGGCCGCCGGAGGCAGGCTTTTTTTACTGAGGTATTCTGCAAGCTATCGTTTCTCTGCCACTTCAGCCTCATCAAGCGCTTCGGCTCCCTTCCAGGTACGAGACCTGACCTCGTACTCCTTGGGCGCGTAGACCACAATCGGATCGGCGCTGTTGTACGGGACCTTCAGGGAAGGGGCCGAGACAAACCGCTCTTCCTTCAGAGCCCCTTCTGGCGTAGCCATCCGTGTGCTCACCACCTCCGAAGGCCCCGTCACCTCGTAATAGGCACTCTCTTTGCCTTCAAGGGAGCGTGGTTCGATCACACTGGCAAGACGCACCTCGTTGACCCCGTCTGTCAACATCGTCTTGCCCACGATAATCTCCACCACCATGGCATCTTCGTCTGCTTTCGACTTTTCCGGAAGAAACACAGCAAAGCGTTCAACACCCGCCTTTGCATTAGGGTAGGCCTTCATCTCCATGTCTTTTGACACAAGGGCAAAAAGTCCAAACGTCAGCAAGTTAAAGACCGAAAATATCACCAGTATTTTAGTCATCCTTCGTCTCTCTCCTTTGGAATGGACGCCAAGTTCGCGAATGCTCTGTTTTTCTTCAGGACGTCCTTGCTCAATCCACGTTCAACAATGAAAACCCCGATGCGGCATCGGGAAGCCTGGCGCCCCGCTCCCCTTGAAGCTCAATGATCACCACCTCCATGTAGAGCCAGACCACAACCCCATTTCGCGCACACCCGGTGACGGCGTGGCCTTCCCGGCCGCAGGTGATGTGCAGGTGAAGAACAGGCGTCCCCGTTTCATCGGGAAAAAGGGTCCCCACACCAGCCGACTCATGCACCCCGTCAAGAAAATGGGTATTGATGGGCTTGCCGGCGGTAAAATTATCACCGTTCCCCGGGCCAGTGATGAGCTCGCTGTTTGACTCGGCCCCACCCAGGGTGAACACCACGCCACGGGACACCCCCAGCTCCTTTGCAAAGGCTTCAATCTGTTCGTGCAGCACCTCTCCCTGATCCAGGCGAAGGACAAAGGTTCGGCCTGTTCGTGTTTCCATGTATTTCATCGCATCCCTCACTCCTTAGGATTCCTTGCTGAAACAATTCACTCGATTCTATGTGCTTACGGCTCTCAATGGAAGAGTAAAAAGAGAAAAAAACGATGCCTCCGGCGGCCCTGCCGGGAGCCAAATTTTTGAAAAGTTTGACAAACAGGTTTTAGTCCGTGATTTCCGATATTCCACAAATCAAATGCGGATGTGATTTGGCCCGAGGAACGAGGGTACGGCATATTCGCCACCCCGGGTTGATAAATCTGACCTGTTTCTGTATGGTCTCATCACTCCGCAACCATTCCAACGTATCGATTTATTTTGAGGTTACCATGATCAAGCTGCTCCCTGTCACCTGCAACCTGGACTGTGGCGCCGGGTGCCCCCTGACGGCCCATGTGGAAAACGGCAAACTGGTGCGCATTCAAAACAGCGCCCTGAAACCCGCCCACGCCAGTGCCTGCCCTGTGGGGTTGAACTATACCGAGATGCTTTACTCGCCTGACCGATTGACCTCACCGCTGCTGCGAACCGGGCCCAGGGGCTCCGGTGAATTTAAAGAGATTTCATGGGATGAGGCGCTGGATTATGCGGCGGAGAAGCTAACGGGTCTTAAGGAGACCTACGGCGCAGAGTCCCTGATTCGCCTGGGCGGTTCCGGCTCCTGCCGGGGAGCGCTCCACAACACAGCCTCACTGCCCGAGAGGTTTTTGGGACTCTGGGGGAATTACACAGAGACCAGCGGCAACTACAGCTCCCAGGCCACCAGTTTTTCTGTCCCTTTTGTTCTGGGAACCAACAAGGTCGGGTTTGATCCGGCAACCCTCGAACACTCAAAGATGATAATTCTCTGGGGAGCCAACATCTCTGATGTGCGCTTCGGAAATGAAACAGCCCGGCGAATCTCCGATGCAAAAAAGCGCGGGGCGTCCGTGGTGGTGATCGATCCCAGGAGGTCCCGCTCCGTAAAACACCTCGGCACCGAGTGGGTCCCCGTTTTTCCGGGAGCAGACACCATCCTCATGGCTGCGATTCTTCATGTGCTGATCACCGAAAACCTCATTGATCTCGACTTTATCACCACCTACAGCATCGGGTTTAAGGAGCTGAAACACTACATTTTGGGAGAGAGCGACGGGGTGCCCAAAACGCCGGCCTGGGCTGAGGAGCGCTGCGGAACACCATCTCAAACCATCACCTCCCTTGCCAGGCGATACGCAGCGGCAGACCCTGTGGCCCTGATTCCCGGCCTCTCCATCCAGAGAACCCTGGGCGGGGAGGATGCGGCACGCATGGCGGTGATCCTTCAGACCGTCACCGGCAATGTCCGCAAAATGGGGGGTTCCAGCGGTGCGTACATGGGGGGAAGGCTTCCAAAGCCCCGGTGCGAAGGGATGGGGGTCGTTGAAACCACCCCCGTCTCTGTTCCTGTCTATCGATTTCCGGATGCCATCCTCGGCGGGAAAAAGGCGGGCTTTCCCTCGGACATCAAGGGCATCTCCAGCGTGGGCGGCAACTTCCTCTCCCAGGGCAGTGATATCAATAAAAACATCCGGGCCTTCAATCAGGTGGAATTTTCCATCTGCCACGAGCCCTTCATGACGCCCACGGCCAGTTATTGCGACCTTGTTCTCCCCACAACCCTCTGGCCGGAGCGCGAAGACATCATCACTCCCGCCGGCAATTTTCTGCTCTACTCCCATCAGGCTGTGCCCCCCATCGAAGGGGTGAAAAACGACTACGACATCTTTTGTGGACTTGCGAACAGACTGGGGTTTGGCGAGGCATTTTCCGAAGGGAAGAATGCTAAAGAGTGGCTGGAGACCTTTCTTGCCGACTCAGACATCGACGATGTAAAGGCCTTCAGGGAAACAGGCATATTCTACGGGCCCGATCAAAATCGGGTGGGGCTTTCCGAGTTTATCGACAACAAAGAGGCCAACCCCCTAAACACCCCGTCCGGCCTCATTGAGATCGCGTCCCAGGCATACGCTGACGCAGGCGGCACCTCCCTTCCCCATTGCCAACACGATGCCATCGATGAACAGCACCCCCTGCGCATGATTACCCCCCACCCCCGGTTCCGCATCCACTCCCAGACCGGAGGCCACACCCGCAGCGGAAAAAAAGACAAGGCAACCCTCTGGCTGAATGAGGCCGATGCGAAAAAACGGAACATAACTGACGGAGACTTGGTTGCCATCACCAACGATCGAGGCCGAATTCATGTGGAGGCCTCTGTCTCTGAGGACATCATGGAAGGGGTGGTGTGCCTTCTGGAAGGAGCCTGGCCAGACATCAGGAATGGCGTGGACACAGGGGGCTCACCGAACATGCTGACCTCCACAGAGCCCACCCTGCCCAGCGAGGGCTCCCGAACCCACTCGGTCCGTGTGGAAGTGATGAGGCTGAAGATGCCTCCGGCGGTAAGGTGAGCCACCTTGAAAGCTGGTTGCGAACGCGCTTTGCCCCTCGTTCCTCGGGGCAAAACGCATCCGCCTTTGGTTTTCGTGTAAGTTTGAAATCAAAGACAAATCATGTTTGTCAAACCCAGCCCATTTAATAAGCAAAAGTTTGTACCCCGGCAGGACCGCCGGGGGCTACGTTCATCGTGGTGAGGATTCCGAAAGTCGCACACACAGGCACCTTCGGAAAGGATCAATTCCCCTGATAAAAAGCCCCCACTTTGGCAATGATCTCCTTTTCCGTCAACCTGTCTGAAGGCCTGACGTCTGCGACCTTCACATGCGATCCTTTGGTTCGTTTAATTTCGCCCACCAGTTCACGCTTTGCCTCACCAGGGCCAAAAATAAAGATTTTCTTAGCGTTTGCAGCCTTCGCAATCACCTGCCCGTAAAATCTGTGATACTGCTGCTTCAGCCGTTCACCCGTGCTCTTCTCTTTCAAAATATCCTGAGCCACAGACGTTCCCCCTGATCTGTTTCCACCGGATGGCCGGTAGTGGCTTTCAGCATTTGACACGAACCGTTCAACCGTTGACTCATCGCCTTTTATCGAAACAAGGATGGCCTCCCTGTGGTCGATCCATACGCCCAGCTTTTTTTTCAACTTGTCCTTTGATGTCGCCATACGCCCCTCCCTTGTCCCGTCACAATATTGCAATGCCTGTTGGCCAACACGTTTCTATGCACACCGGACTCAACCAGTGATTAAGCTCTTGTGGCGGCCAGATGTGATGAGGGTCGATGCAAGGTAAGTCGGGGGAGGTGTGAGGTGAGAAATACTATACAGAAGGTGATATTATGGTATTTTCGGATAATTGAGTCAACCACAGACTCTCACAAAGCCAACAAATCGGAATCTGCTCGGCAGCAAGATGTGCCACCATAAAAGCACGTTACGGATATGCTCTGACCCGGTGGACCCACCACATCCGCAAAACCTGCTTGTCAAACCATCCTAAATAAAAAATACAACTATCTGGTCGCCACAGGGTCGCCCTATCTCCCCTAATACAAAAACGGTATTTTACAAATGCCCTGCAAAACGTTATTGACCTGACTCTTGTACGCCATATGGCCACCATGCGTCGGTGGAATGCTGGCTTTATCTTTTGCAGGATGTAATGCATGAATGACTATTTGATCACAGCTCTTTTCTGGGGCCTCGGTGGCTTTATCAACGGCATCGCCGGATTCGGGGCAGCCCTTATTGCCATGCCTCTGGTGACCCAGTTCATTGATATGACCATTGCCGTACCGGCCGGGACCATCATTGCCCTCTCCATGAACACCCAGACCGGACTCACCTACAGAAAATATGCCGATTGGGATCGGCTCCGGCCCCTGATACTCGGCGCCTTCCCGGGAGCCCTCACAGGCGTGACCCTCATGAAGAAGCTTCCCGGAGACTACCTGAAACTCGGCATGGGCTGCTTTCTCATCACCTACGCCATATGGGGCCTCTTCTTTGAAGGAAAATCCCGTCGCGTGGTCTCCAGACACTGGGGATTCCTTGCCGGCCTCTGCTCGTCTGCCATTGGAACATCCTTTGGCATGGGCGGCCCCCCCACCATCGTCTACACATCCCTCACAGGATGGAAGCGGGATGAGATCAAAGCCGGCATCGGCAGCTTCTTTATGTGCGCCGGTGTCATCATGATCACCGCCCAGGTGTTGAGCGGCCTGCAGAGCTTTGAGTCCGTCACCCTTGCCATGGTCTCTATTCCATCCGCCGTCCTGGGCGGCTGGGGCGGTATCCGGGCCTCGCGGTGTATTGGTGAGTTCTCCTATCGACGCATTTTATTTACCGTTCTTGCCTGCATGGGCGTGATGATTTTGTACAGGGCGGTGATGGCAGTTTTGTAGCGAGCTGAGCGACCCCGAAAGCTTATTAACGTAGCGGTTTACTCCTCGTTCCTCGGATCAAATCGCTACGGCTGTAACCTTGAGCTGTATACCTATGTTTCAAAGCCTAACCTACATGGCCCGCATTAACCCCAAGCACACGTTAAGTTCAAAAACTTACACGTAACAGGCATCAAAAAAAGGGCACGTGATAAATGCATCTGCCCAACCCATTCGGACCGAGCACAACGTGTCCCCTCATTAGGAGAAAACGCTTTAGCATCGCCCGCAAACAGCCGCTGCGGGCGACGCCCGATTCAGGCAAAAATATCGCTTGGTTTGTAAGGGTGTGTTCCTTCAATCACCTCAATGCCGGCCTTGGCCTTGATCTTTTGAATGATGGTCTCACTGTGAGGGCAGTGGTCGGTGATGCAGGGGGCAATGTGCACCTTGGTCGGCGTTTCGTTCATGGGCTTGTTCCACAGGCTCACCTGGGCCAGGCGCGTCACGATGGTGGCTCCGGGGCAGTCACCACAGTTGAGAAGGCCCATCATCTCTGCGTCCTGACCATACCGCTCAAATTCCCCTTCCCGGCGATTGAAACCCACCATGCACCGCGAACAGCCGATACACACATCATCCATGGCCTTTTTGCAACCGACAATCAGAATCTTTTCCATGCATTCCTCCAGTGTTGAGATCGTGAATCTGTTGGCTTACATCCTTATTGATGCACACGATTAATACTTATTCTATATCTACATAGATTTGCAAGGATGCGATGTTTTTGAATATGAGACGTACCGCAATACCGAGAGAACCTCACAGATCTTCAGAAAAGAAGAAATACTCAGCCCCCCCTCCCGGACCTGTTTCACAGTCCTGCCGCATCCGCGTGTATCTATGGCCACATTGTTTTTGGGGATGTATCGCCAGGCCGTCCGATACATCATCCTCCATGAGCCCCCAAATGTCTCCACAGCGCACTTTTATTCAAACCCGAAACCCCATTCCCTGCTATAGTCGAATTCCACACGGTTACCAACGGGCGCAGCCCGTCAGAGAATGTGATCAGCCCGAGGAACGAGGGCTGGGAGCATTCGCCAACCTGGGTTCCAAGGGCTCAGCCCTTGGCCGCCGGAGGCACTTTCTTTTCATGCAGTAAGGACCCAAGAACCATGACGTCGCACAGGAACCACCTTCCCCTTCTTATTTTTGCCGTTCTCGGAGTCGTCTGGGGGAGCAACTTTATCTACATGAAAATGGCGGCAGCCCTGATCACGCCAGGGCAGATCGTGTTGTTCCGGGTGCTCTTCGGGTTTATCCCCGTGCTCATCTATGCCGGGGTCAGGCGATCGCTCCGTCTGCGCCACCTTCGCCATTCGCCCCATTTTCTGGTGATGGCGGTTCTGGCCACGGCTTTCTACTACTACTGTTTTGCAAAAGGGGCGTCCCTTCTGCTCTCCGGGATCGCCGGTGCCGTGAGCGGGTCCATACCGCTCTTCGCCTTTGTCATGGCCGTGCTCTTTATCCCCGAGGAGAAGGCATCCCTGCGTAAAATCCTCGGTGTGCTCATCGGCCTTGCGGGCGTGGTGCTCATTGCCCGACCCTCGGGGCAGGAGGTGCTCAGCACCAATTTGGAAGGGGTCGGCTACATGGTGGCAGGCTCCCTAAGCGTAGGAGCCTCGTTTGTCTATGCCCGCAAATTCATCGTCCCCCTTCACATCCCGGCATCGGCCCTGACCACCTACCAACTCGGCTTCGGCCTGCTCATTCTGGCCCTTCTTACAGACACCACCGGCATGGGGACCATCTGGACTGCCCCCCACGCCTCCATCGGCCTCATCGTGGGCCTGGGTCTCCTGGGAACCGGCCTCGCCTACATCCTCTACTACTACATCGTGGAGACCATGGGCGCCGTGGCTGCCTCGTCCGTCACCTACCTGCCACCCGTGGTGGCCCTCTTCATCGGCTTTCTCCTCGTGGGCGAGCCCATCGAGCCAATGGACTTTCTGGCAACGGGCATGATCTTTGTCGGCGTCTTTCTTTTAAAAAAATAAAACACATGCCTTCTATGGTTAAAGTTCGGGGCAAAAGCATGCCTCCGGCGGCAAGGTGTGCCACCTTGAAAGCAGGTTGCGGATGCACTTTACCCCTCGTTCCTCGGGGCAAATCACATCCGCCTTTGATCGGAGTGTGAGTCTGAAATTATTTATTAAACCTGTTTATCAAACTTTTCAAAAGTTTGGCTCCCGGCAGGGCCGCCGGAGGCATCTTTAACTGGGCTGCCTACGGCGGCCAGGGAGCCCCCTCGAAAGCGGGTTGCGAACGATCTCACCCCTCGGTTCAATTTGCATGAAGACGGGGTATGATAACCTTTTTGTACCTTTGTGCCGTGTTGGTGTACCTTCAGCTCATCAAGCAACGGCCTTTACAAGATTTCGCATAGTTGACAGCCCGGAAAGACAATATAAAATGACCTGTAGAAATCCGCGGGCGAAGCCCGTCAGCCAGTGTGATCAGCCTGAGGGCATGGGCTGAAAGCATTCGCAAACCTGGGTGCAAGGGGTGGCAAAGCCACTTTAGCTGAAAACCTTGGCCGCCGGAGGCACAGAGTCCAACGTTGCCTCCATCGGCCCTGCCGGGTGCCAAACCCTTCGAAAAGTTTGACAAACATATTTTGTTTTTGATTTCATGTTTACACGAAAATCAAAGACGAATGTGATTTGCCCCGAGGGGCGAAGCGCATCCGCAACCTGCTTTCAAGGCCTTATGCCCAGTGTGGTTTCGCCGCCGGAGGCACGCTTTTACCATAGAAGGCAAACAGTCACAAAAAAACCGACAGGAGCGCTATGATTGGCAGCATTATAGGAAATTATATCGGCTCGGTGTTCGAAGAAAACGGCTTGAAGACCTATAATTTGCAAGAGAACCACATCATCAGCCATCTCTCTCGTATCACAGGGGACAGCGTCCTTTTATGCGCCACAGCCGAGGCGATGCTTGATGGGAGTGATGATTTTCAGAGATATTACAGAAATTGGGCTGACAAATTTCCGGGTGCCGGTTACGGCGAGGGGTTTTCAAGCTGGCTTCTCGGCAAGAACCCGGAGGGCCAGAGCTTAGACAATGGCGCAGCAGCCCGGGTCGGGGTGTTGGGGTATCTTAACGGTGAAACCGACGTGCTGGAACTGGCAGAAAAGTCCGCTGCCTGCTCCCATGGTCACCCGGAAGGGATCGCTGGGGCCAGGGCCATGGCGTGGACGGTCTGGGCGTTAAGGCAGGGCCTCTCCGTGGATGAAATCTGCCAGCAGCTCACAAACGATTACGGCTACTCCATCGACTTTGATGAAAACGAACTGCACAAAAGTAGCACCAAAGACAGCTCTGCCCGACACTGCGTTCCGGTCTCGGTTTACATCGCCTTGAAATTGTCCACAACCTATGAGAAGTGCTTGCGAACCAGCCTCTGGATAGGCGGGGACACCGATTCCATCATGGCCATGGCAGGCCTTTTAAAAAGCCAGCAATGTGAGGTGCACCCGGACTGGGAGATCAAGACCAAACAGTGGCTCTGGAAAAATGCGCAACCGGTGCTGCAGGTGATCGAACGATTTGAAAACACGCCCCCGACGGCGGATGTCCCGTGAGGCGCCTCCGGCAAATCGACCTGCCACCTTAAGCACCGATGGCCGGTTGCTCCGCCACCCACAAGCGCCTCATACCCATCACCCCCTTGCTGCCCCCCCAGCCATCACTGAAACGCGCCCTGACGCAGCCCCTCGGTTATAGATAAAGGCCCCGCAGATTGCGGTAAACGGGGCCACCGTCACCAGCCCGATGCTGCCGGAGAGGGTGTGGATGATCTCTGATGAGACCCAAGGGGTGTTGAGCATAATGGAGAGGGGCACGTCCTGGGCCATCATGGCCATGAGAAGAGAGGTAAACCCGCCGGAGTAAGCGAGCAACAGAGTGGTGGTCATGGTGCCAAGGACAGAGCGTCCCACGCGAAGACCCGACTGCATGAGAGCCACAGGGGAAAGGGTGGCGTCCACGCGAGAAACCTCCGCCATGCTTGCAGCGATATCCATGGCAAGATCCATGACAGCACCGGATGAGGCGAGGAAGATCCCTCCGATAAAAATCATGGAAAGGGACAGGTCGGCGTGGCCCGCATAAAGAAGGGCCTCGGAAAAAGGTTTCACGGCGCCGTTTAAGTGAATTGCCTTTCCCGTGGCAAGGGCAATCAGGCAGGTGGTGAGTATCCCCAGTGAAGCCCCGCAAAAAGCGGTGAGTCCGAGCCGATTCAAGCCCCCCACCAGAAAAATTACGGAAAAATTAAGGACCATCACCACCCCGAAGGAAATAAAAAGGGGGTTGTATCCGGCAAGCAGGCCAGGGATCAAAACCCGCCAGATCATGGCTCCTGTCAATACAAAGGAGACCAGCGCCCGTGCCCCCGTCTCCCCCCCGGTGAGCAATAACAGCCCGAAGAAAATGGCCAGCAGAACCCCAAGACCCGTCAGTCTGTAATGGTCCCGAGGCGTCACGTGAACAATCGTCCCGCCACTCCCAATGGTCAGAACGGTCAACACCTTGTCCCCTGCTTTGTAAAACGTATCGAGCTCAAGTTTTCCCATCAGGTTACTGGCGGCTGGCACCACCTCTCCCTTGTACGGACCACCCTCCACCCGAAGCATGAGCCTCTGAAATCCCGTCTTGATGATCCCGTGCTGCAGCACCTGGTCGTTGTCCACCGACACCACCGTCGCCTTGCACCGAACCCCTTCACCATCCAGTTGTCTCCCCGGCCAGAGTAACAACACCAATGTCGCAAGCATGAACACCCCCAGGGAAATCCACTCCCGTCCCTTATCCATATCCAAACTCCTTACGTAATATAAAAGCCTCCGGCAGCAAGGGGACCCACCTTGAACGGTGGTTGCGAAGACACGTTATCCCCCGTGCCTTCGCCATTAGCAGGAGCCCCAGCCCGTCAGCATATAAGATCGGCTTGAGGGTCAAAAGCAGGGAGAATATCCCATTCGCTTTCATGGTGGCACACCTTGCCCTCTACAGATTCATAATATGGGAGATCTTTTTAGCGATATCGGTGTTGTCGTAGTAGCCACTGAAAAGGGTGGCACCTGTGCCGAAGGCGGAGGTAAGAACGGGAACGCCTGTGTGGGAATAGGTGGTCCACCCAAGGCCTGCTTTGCGGTTAAGCATATGGGTAAGCTGCATGGTAAAGGGGTCGTAACTGCCGTAGAGCATGTAATCGGCCATGCCGGGCTTGAGCGTCTCACCTTTGAGACTGCTCTTGTAGGCACGTTTCAGTTCGTCCACTTCATAAGGTTTGAGCTTAAGGCTTCCTTCGGCGTCGGTGGAGAGACCGAAGTGGGTCTCCACCAACTTCATGGCGCCTTTAAATCGCCCCTTTTTTTTCAGGTAGGTAGCAAATATGTCGTCAAGGAAGGCTTGGTGGCTTTTGGTCTGGTTGTTCATGAGGCTGTAGGAGGTAGCATACTTGGTACCGGAAAACCCCAGGGCCAGACCACCGCATTCGTGGTCACCGGTGACCACGACAAGGGTGTCATCGGGGTGCTCTTTGGCAAAGTCCACCGCAACAGAGACGGCATCATCAAAGGCAAGGGTGTCTTTAATGGCTGCTGCGGCATCATTTGCGTGGCAAGCCCAGTCGATTTTCCCCCCTTCCACCATGATAAAAAAGCCCTGCTCCCCATCCAGGAGTTCTACGGCTTTTCCGGTGAATTCAGAAAGACTTACATCATTGGTATCCCGGTCCATGTCGTAGGGCATCGCCTTACCGTCGGGAAGGCGAGGGTTTACGGCAATCACTTTTCCACTCCCTTTTTTCAACCCCATGATCCCTCGCCTTGAATCCACAACGGTAAATCCATTGGCTTTGGCTGCCTCTACAGCGTCTCCCAGAGGGGCTTTGGATTTGATGCCCTCCGGGTCCTTAAACCCTCCCCCGCCAAAGAAATCGATCTCGCTTTCGGCAAGCTCATGGTCGATCTCGTGATACATGCTGCGTGAAGGTTGGTGGGCATAAAAGGCTGCGGGCGTTGCGTGGTCAATGGAAACACTGGAGATGATCCCCACCTTGATCCCTTCCCGCTTTGCTTTTTCAGCAAGGGTGGTCACCGACCGAAGGTTGGCATCCACGCCAATACATCCGATGTTGGTTTTTACGCCGGTGGCCATGGCGGTTCCTGCCGCCGCAGATCCTGTGATAAACCGATCTGCCGCTTGCGTGGTGGTGACACCATGCACCGGCATGGACTCCATCACCAGCCGACGCTCCAGTCCACTGTCCTTGAGATATTCAGTTGCTGCGGCCCGCTGGGGCATACCGAGACCATCTCCGACAAAAAGAAACACATACTTAGCCTGGTTTCCGCCATAGACGGCAAGAGATGAAGCTCCGACAGATGAAGCAAAAATGAGACCGGCACAAAGGGCCGTTAAAAAGTGTGATGACAGCCAAAACCGCGCCATGGGTACCTCCCGTGATAAGTGATGAAAGAAAATGCTCTGCAACAAACTCACTCTTTTTTCACGGGAGACTATTAAGGAAGGGCATTTGGATTTGATGAGAAACAGATGACAATATGATGTCGATCGGACACCAAGGGCGGACCAACCTTTCAATACTGGACCACATGACAAGCCCCCCCTAACAAAAGGAGGGCGGCCCATTTCTAATCAAGCTGCATTGCAAGAAATGCCAGCTGGTCCTGAACAAACCTGTTAAAACCTTGCCCGACATAAGAGTCAAAGTGACCGTGGTCGTAGGTAATCAGGGTCGCTTCAGGAGCTGACTCTGCAGCTTTCACGGCAGGGACGGACGGCACGGTGATGTCTTTCAGAGCGACTTGCACCAGCCACGGTGCCCTCACCTTGCCCGCCCGCCGCCCCGGTGAATACCCAAGCAGAGGAAAGGCAAACCGTGCTGCCACCCGACGATCGACCTCAACCCCGTCGGGGAAGAGCTGCTCGGCCCCTTCGAACTCTCCGGGGCCTGTCATGGCAGCCAGGGCCCCTTCAGGGCCGAAAATATCGATATAGCGAGGCGTACGTCCAAAAGCCCGGCGCATGGAATCCGTAAAAGCGGCAAAGCTAAGGCGGATCATCTGCCTGGGTCCTTGCAGAAGGGCACTGGACACCCCGCTCATATGAGGCACCTGTGAGATGACTGCGGCAATGTCGGGATCTCTCGAGGCAACCTGAGCCACATGCCCACCACTTAGGGAGGTTCCCCAAAGCACGATCTTCTTTTCGTCAACGCCGGGGAGCGATCGGGCATACGCCACAGCGGCATGCCAGTCTTTAATCTGACTTCGAATATCCAGCAGCTGGCGAGGCAACCCCTGGCTCTCCCCGAAGTACCGGTAATCGAAAACAACCACATGATACCCTGCCTGATGAAACCTCTTGGCGTAAGCATCCAGCCCCATCTCCTTGACACTTGCAAAGCCATGGGCCAGGACCACACAAGCTGTCTTCTCCTGCAGCGCTCTGTAATACCAACCTGAGCACCACTGACCACCGGAGTCAAAAACAATGGACTCTCTTTCGTTTTTTTTCATAACCTGAAATCCACCTGTGGGTATGACGGATTTTCCGTGGGGTGTGACGCGACTTGAAATGAAAAGATATGAGTTGAGAGGAGGTTAGGGAAAGAAAGACTCAGCCCCTGAAAAGATATATCGTATTCTACACCCGGCTCTGATACCCGTCAACGGAACCAGCCTGACGCACCGGCTCATCCATGGCATATGGCTTCGTGTTCTCCGAGGGGAGCCCCCCCGGCTGCACCACAATAAAAAAAACGCTTCCCCCCCGAAGGAGAAAAGCGCTTTTCATATGCACACTCTTCTTTGCAGGCCCTTCCTCAACGAAGGTCCTCGCAATCAAGCAGAGACGACTGCCTTAATCACCCGTCCTACAGGATGATAAAGCAGAGAACCACCACAATCGTGGGAATCAAGGCGGCCATGGCGAGCTTGGCCGGGTTGACGCCATTTTCGAAGTACTTCTTCAAAATGGCCTGCCCCGCGGGGTTTGGCGCGTTGGCAATAACAGTCAAACCACCACCAGCGACAGCACCCGCCACCACCGCATACTTGAGCGGATCGGTGAAGTTGGGAACCAGCGTACTTAAGAACGTGATGGCAGCGTTGTCGTTAAATGCCGTGAGCACGGTGGCACAAAGCATCAGGGTGAGCTCACCCAGGTTGCCTAGCACAGGGGCAATCCACCACCCCTGAACACCGCCGTGGATGACCAGGCCGCCGAGGAAGAAACCAACCAGCAGGGCGGGCTTCAGGTCGATTCGGTTCTGGAAAGGCGAGGTCACCTGGGCAAAGCCAAGGAAGAACAGCATGCCGCAGATAAACAGCGCCGGGTAATGCGCGTTGACAATCGTCCAGACCATAAAGAGAACGTGAACGCTCACCACCCATCCGGGGACGGGATCATCACGCTTGTCCCACTCGGGATCATAAAAATCTGCGCGCTCATCCGCAGGCATCAGACCGGGGATGGTTTTTCGCATCTCACGACGCTTGATCTCCTCAAACCTCTCGTTAAAGGCTTCCCTTACCAGCTCAGGGTCGGTGCCTTTTCTCTTGATCCGCTCGTCCAGCTGCTCTCGAAGCCGGGTCCGGGTTCTTTCCTTGATTTTGGTGCATGCTTCATTGAAGGATTCGGTATAACCCAGCTTGTTGCTGATGATATGCTCCAGCTCACTGAACTCCTGCTCAAGGTTTTCACGGGTAAAGTATTTCTTGCCGATCTCTTCCTTGAGGCTGGTGAGCTCAAATTTTTCCTGCAATGCTTTGAACTCATTTTTAAACACCAAAAAGTAGAGAACATTGGAAATCAGGATACCGGTCAAGGCTTTCCAACCGAAGTTGGTGAGCATGTGGACCATTCCCCAATCCCAGGGGCCGGCGACCATCAGGACGGGTGGGGCCGCAAAATGGGTCAGGGTGCCCCCCACGGAGATGTTCACAAACAACAAACCGATGGTGGCATACTTGAACTTACTGCTTGGGTTCAGGTCATAGAACTTTGAGGACAAAAGAAGCGCCGAAATGGTCATGGCGGCGGGCTCGGTAATAAAGGAACCGAGAAGAGGGCCGAATGTGAGGATGGTAAACCACCAGGCGGTGAGCGATCCCCCGGCAAGACTGGCAATTTTCCACATGGAATTTTCGGCCAGCTTCAAAATCGGCCGGGTGGATGCCAGGGTCATGATGACCACGACGAACATGGGCTCGGTAAAGTTTACCTTATGGCCCAGATAGTTCAGGAGGGTGTGCCAGTCATAGAAACTGAAAATGGCCGCGGCCAGGGCAATGGCCCAGATACCGAAGATCGCCTCGACTTCCCCCAGGAAGTGAAACAACTCGGCCCCGTGGCTCACGGAATATTTATCCGCATCTCCCCGTATAATTTTTTCCTGATGTTCATGTTCCCACTTGTGGGCAATGGCGAGGAATTTTCCGGCCATAAAGGTGTGGATGATGGCAAAAAGGAAGATCAGGCTTGCCACCAGGTTGAAGGGTTCCTGGATCACTCGATCTTTCAGGATCTCAAAGATCCCGGAGGCGTGACTGTCCCCATAAGAGTCCAGGGCTCTTGGAAAAACATCGCCGGCTGGAGCGCCGTGCCCTCCGCCTCCTGCGGCATAAGCCAGGGAGGCCATGGCCACAAGTCCAAGCGAAAACAAAACGATACTCAACAGTTTTCTTTTCTTCATAATTTTTACTCCACGTCAGACTGCGAAAAATATTTCTAAAGTAAGACAACCTTTTATACGCTCAGATAACCTCATCATTTCAGGGATTATGATGAGAAAGCGCAACCCTAAAAAACACATGGAGAGCCTTTATAGAATCAAGAAAGACACTCCATACATCTTATAAAATCAATGTCCTACAACCTGTCGAGTCATACTGCTCTGGGAACGAGCTCGATGCAGAGAGATCATCACAACCTGCAGCGCTGAAATTGTTGATGCTGGGGCTCGTGACATATTGGACCTCTCAAGAATTTTCAAAAAAAGCAAGCCCCTTCCCGGACCTTACCTTGCGTTCCCCCGGAGTGAATATTACAAATCCTTCTGATTCCGGGTAGCTCCAGAAAATTCTTCCACACACAAAAAAAACCATTCCCCCCAAGATTTTGACATTTTTGCCCATCAACGACGACAACGAGCCCAACCACGGACACGCCCCAAAAGCCGTGTTTGTTCAAAAAAGCTGACCACTTACTTCAAGATTATTTATCATACAATTACTCATCGCGGAGGCATCCTGTCGTGCGAAATCAAACCAAAAACAACCCCTCATATCACCTTCTTTTCATGTCAAACATAGAAACGCAGGTAGCCATTTGGTGTGCCATGATTTGTATCAACCCCCAACATTTGAGATGTGCGCGACCAGCTGCAATCGCCCTTGCGCTTTGCCCTGAGGAGCGAGGGTCGAAAGTGTTCGCAACCCGCTTTCAAGGTTTTTTACCTAACGTGGCTTCGCCACCCTTGCCGCCGGAGGCTTTTTTCCCAAGCAATTTAACCATAGAAAGCATCCCCCACGCCACCTAACCCACTGAATTGACTTGAGTCAAAGACACCCCTGGCCGTACCCTGTAATCTACATCCATCATACAAACAGCCCTCCCGCCGATGGTGCGGGGTCCAGCATAAGGAGTCGAGACCATGACAGACGCAACCATGAACAGAGAGATAAAATCCGTTATTGAAGAGTTCCCCACCATCGAGCAGATATTGAGCGAGTACGGCGTGGGGTGCGGTGCCTGCACGGTGGGGACCTGCCTTGTAAAGGACATCGTCACCATCCATGTCTTAAGCGCAGCGCAGGAGGCGGAGTTGATGGAGCGATTTGCGCTGGTGTTTAAAGGAGAGGTCGAGGCTGCGCTGGCGCTGAAGAGTGAAGCAAAGCCCATGAGAATCATCTACTCCACGCCTGTGCAGAAGCTGGTGGACGAGCATGTTCTGATCAAACGGTTCATCGCGCTCATCCCGACAATCGTGGAGAGCCTGGATCTTGAGACTGAAGAGAGCAGAAACCTGATGGCCATGGGGATCGACATGATCCGATCCTATGCGGACCGGTTCCACCACGCCAAGGAAGAGGATATTCTGTTTAAATACACCGACGAGAGCGCTGAGATCATCAACGTGATGTATGATGACCACAAAAACGCAAGGGCCCACGTCCGGGCCATGATCAAGGGTGTGGAAGGGCTCTGCTCCGGCGGGCACGAGATAGAACTGCTGCCTATCATCGGTGTGACAGGCTCCGATATAGATGACGTTTATTTCGCCGGGGTCCTCTTTGTCAAAAGAGGCGACGGCTATCTCATAGCCTTTCACGAATTCGCTCTCTTTCAAAACGTCTTCCAGATCTTCTATCATATCCCTGATTCTCATGGCATATACCTTCTGAAAGTCTTTTCAAGACGCTCTTCTTTGCAGATTTCCCCTCTTCCTGTTCATCATACCAGTATTTGCCCCCCCTATCCCGAGAACAAACCGTCCGGTGTCATTCGACGTCCTGATTCGATAATCGGCCATAACCCACAAAGCGCCCTTCGGGCTCCACGAAGGAGGCAGAGAGTTAGGGCCTCGGAAAAATTAAATTATACACCTCGATGTAACCAGCAACATAAGCATTGCTATATGGAACGTTGATTAGGGCAGCATTGTGGAAACGGCCGGAAAATGTTGTTGTATAATTATTTCCGACCGAGGCCATTATCTCCACCGTTGTTCACGGGCGAAGCCCGTCAGCGAATGTGATCGACCCGAGGAACGAGGGGCGAGAGCATTCGTAACCTGGGGTCCAGGGGCTCAGCCCCTGGCCGCCGGAGGCACGCCCTTTCAAACTAGTATGGATTGTCCGGCAGGAGCCACCGCCTCAGGTCTTTGGGCTTGGAATCGATGTAGTCATAGTAGGGCCGTTCTGAAATCTCGTCCCAATTCCGTTTTCCCACAGCAAAGGCGTGATAGGCTTCGTGGACTTTCCGGCTTAGGGAATCCTTGCGGGAGGCGTCTTCCAGAACCGTTTCCGAGATCTCTCGAAAGGATTTCAACACAGAATCAGGAAACCGTTGAACACTGACCCCGTGCTCTTTTACCAACGTTGCCAAAGCTGCAAAATTCCGGCTTTCAAACTCGCACAGGGTCCAGAGGTTGGTTTCCGCAGCGGCGGCATCCACCATCTGTTGAATCGCTTCGGGGAGGGCCCTGTAGGCGTCGGCGTTAATAAGCAGCTCAATGCAGGCTCCGGGTTCATGCCATCCGGGGTAGTAGTAGTATTTTGCCGCCCGGTGAAGGCCCATTTCCATGTCGTGAAGGGGCCCGATCCATTCCGCCGCGTCTATTTGACCGGCTTTAAAGGCCTGATAGATCTCTTCTCCCATAAGGGACACAGGAATCGCCCCGGCCTTTTCGATGACCTTTCCCCCCAGCCCGGGCATCCGCATCCGCAGGCCTTTGAAATCCTCCACATGGTTCAGTTTCTTCTTGAACCAGCCCCCCATTTCCACGCCGGTGTTGCCAAAGGGTCGGGGAATCACACGGTAAGGAGCATAAACCTCTTCCCAGAGTTTCAGCCCGCCTCCGGAGTAAAGCCAGGAGTTCATCCCCTGGGCGTTCATGCCATAGGGCACAGATGCAAACCATTGGGATGCGGGGATGCTCTCCGTCTGGTAAAACGCAACGCTGCTGGCAAGCTCCATCCTGCCCGTTGAAACCGCAGCGAACACGTCCTTTGGCGCGAGCTTCTGGCTGTCGGGCGGAAGCGCCGTTATCTTCAACCGCCCTTCCGTCATGCTGTTCACACGTTCCGCAAACCGTGCCACCGCCTCATGCAGAAGCGACTGACCCGCCGGCCACGTGGTGGCCATCTGCCAGTGAATTGTTTTATTCGCAAGAACACTGGACGGCTTAAAAACAGACGACGCCGCAACGGCCGTTGCTCCAGCCATCCCCGCTTTTTTGAGAAACGCACGGCGGTCGGCCTTTTCGGTGGTATCTTTTTTCTGACTGGAATCAGATTCAGTTCTCATGGGTTCACCCCTCTTTTCGATTTGATGAAGTCGTGAAAACGCCTCCGGCGGCAAGGTGTGCCACCTTGAAAGCGGATTGCGAATGCTCCCACCCTTCGTTCCTCAGGGTAATCGCATTCGCTGACGGGCAGAGCCCGTAACCAAAGCAGTTATAACTTCAACTTTTAAGCAGCACCGGTTTGTTAAACGTTAGCCCTATTTCACTGTGGGTTTGACACTAAAGCACCGACATCTCAAGACCTTGAGATACGTGGCGCCCTCGCCTTACACTCCTCGCAAATGTAAAAGGAAAGTACTCGAAGTTACGAGACACAACGCGCACTCGCCACCGGGTTTCGAGGTGCCCCCACCTCGCCGCCGGAGGCATATTTTCTCCCCCTACAATACCCCAAACAATGCAAAAACGATGGCCACGCCGGTGGCCACAAGGGGAATCAAAACGGTCACCACACCGATATCTGCGTAGGAGTCCCTGTGGGTGAGGCCACAGATGCCGAGGAGGGTGATGACGGCCCCGTTATGAGGCAGGGTGTCCATCCCGCCACAGGCCATGGCGGCAATCCTGTGAAAGGCTTCCGGGTTGATGCCCACAGCAGCTGCTTTCTGCATATACACATCCCCCAGTGCGGCAAGGGCAATGCTCATGCCGCCGGAGGCAGAACCGGTGATCCCGGCAAGAATACTGGTGGAGGCGGCTATGGAGAGGAGCGGTGTCCCCGGTATCGCCAGAATGGCCGCCTTGACCATGGCAAACGCTGCCAAGGCCTTGATCACGTTGCCGTAGCCAACCTCCGAGGCGGTGTTTGCAATGGCGAGAAGGGAGCCGATGGCCCCTTTGTTAAGCGAACTTTTCACATCCTCAAAATACTTCCAGTAGAGAATCACCGAGATGACAATGGACACCGTAAGGGAGACGATGATGCTCCAGAGCCCCTTCACCCTGGAGAGGGTGGTTCCGTAGTCCGCAAGGTAAGCGGCCTCCATATCGTCAAACACGAACTTGATCAGAAGGAAGTTGAGTATAATAACGATGACGATGGGAAGTGCCGCGGGGATAATGCCTGGCAGGCTGGCTTTGTCGAGGGCCTTGACGTCCTCTTCCTTGTGATCGCCATACCCTTCTCCCTTGGCCACGGCTTTTCTGGCCCTGAAACCCAGCCACACCATTCCCAGGCTGAACATCATGGCGCCACCTATAAGCCCTAAAATAGGAGCGGCAAAGGCCGTGGTGCCGAAATAGGGCATGGGAATCGCGTTCTGGATCTGGGGAGAACCGGGCAGGGCCGTCATGGTGAATGTAAAGGCTCCCAAGGCGATTGAGGCGGGGATCAGGCGTTTCGGAATATCCGCTTCCCTGAAGAGCGCCGCAGCGATGGGAAAGACGGCAAAGGCCACCACAAAAAGCGACACCCCACCATAGGTGAGGATGGCACAGGAGAGAACCACGGCCAGGATTCCCTTGTCGCTTCCGAGTTTTCCAGTAATGAACAGGGCGATGGACTTGGCCGCCCCGGAATCATCCATGATTTTCCCGAAAATCGCCCCCAGAAGAAAAAGGGGAAAAAAGGCCTTTGCGTACCCCGCGAAGGCTTCCATAAAAACCTCGGTATACCCCGCTAACAAAGGGATATCCCCTGAAAAAGAAGCCGCCAGTAAGGCCAGCAAAGGAGCCAGGATCAGCACCGTAATGCCCCGGTAGGCCAAATACATCAGTAAGAGAAGTGAGACAACAATCCCGACAACACCAAGCATATACTCCCTCCTTAGTCCGAACAAATTAGGGCCTGCGCAAAAATCAAAGATATAAAAAAAACGGTGCCTCCGGCGGCCCTGCCGTGGGCCAAACTTTTGAAACGTTTGATAAACAGGTTTTGAGGTCTATTTCGATTCATTCGAAGGCGTTGATTTACCGATCGTACTCGCCATAAGATTTCGAGTTGCCCCAACCTCGCCGCCGGACGCAAAACGCTTAACGTTACCTCCGGTGGCCCTGCCGGGAGCCAAACTTTTGAAAAGTTTGACAAACAGGTTTAGTCCCTGACGTCAGGTTTGCACTAAAATCAAAAACGAATGTGATTTGCCCCGAGGAACGAGGGGCGAAGCGCATTCGAAACCTGCTTTCAAGGTGGCACACCTTGCCGCCGGAGGCATGTTTTTCCAAATTTTAACCATAGAAGGCAAGGTGGTTGGTTACAACCCATCACTCCAGAGCCGCCGAGGCTTCGGAGAGTGTTTCATAGATATGGGGGGAGAGGTTTCTCGCCTTGAGGGAGTCCCCCATCTTCATCCGCATGAAGGTACTGGTGGTGTAGCGCGTCACATCGCTGTAGAAGCGATTCATCAAGGCCTTCACCATGTCCATGTACTCATCGATAAGCTCTGAGGAGATGTCGAAGTTGTCGTAGTTGACAATGGCTTTTACCTTTGCGCCCACAGGGGAGAGGATGGAGGCCACCCGCTCTTCTATCTGGCGAATTTCATCACGGGTCCGAACGGAGAGGCCTTCGAAGTTAACGTAGAACACCCCTTGTTCCGCGTCATATACCAGGCGCTGTTCAATGGGAATGGAGAGAAGCTTTGCCTTAAGCCCCATGGGCTCTGGCTTGAAGAGACTTGGGTCCATCAGCCTGGGTTCTCCCTTGATCACGGGCTCAAAATCCATCTGTGCCAGGATATCCCGTTCAAGGTCGATTCCCGGCGCGATCTCCGTCAGCACCAGCCCCTCTAAGGAGAGCTCAAAAACGCACCGCTCGGTGATATAGAGGACCGGGTTCCCGGTTTCCGCTGCGATCTTTCCTGAAAAGGTGATCTGCTCCACGGCATCAACAAATTTTTTCACCTTCCCCTCCTGATCGATGCGGAGCTTCCCGTCGGCCACGGAGACCTTCAGGCCGCCGGCGGTAAAGGTGCCCACAAAGGCTATTTTCTTGGAGTTCTGGCTGATGTTGATAAAACCGCCGCACCCGGCAAGTCGAGGGCCGAATTTGCTGACATTCAGGTTGCCCCCCTGGTCTGCCTGGGCAAGTCCCAGAACGGTGAAGTCAAGGCCACCGCCGTCATAAAAATCAAACTGATAGGGCTGGTCTATTATGGCATCCACGTTGGCAGCAGCACCGAAACTCAAGCCACCGGCCGGAATGCCTCCGATCACCCCGGGCTCTGCCGTCAGTGTCATGTAGTCAAAGACGTTCTCTTCGGCCGCCACATTTGCCACCCCTTCGGGCATGCCGATGCCCAGGTTCACCACGCTGTTGGGAATCAGCTCAAAGGCGGCCCTTCGGGCTATAATTTTTCGTTCGTCTAAAGGAAGGGGCTTGATTGAGGAGAGGGGAACCCGGAACTCCCCGGCAAAGGCGGGGTTGTAAGGGACGTCAAAGGTCTGCATGTGGTTTTCTGCAGCTGTTGCCACCACCACGCAGTCCACCATGATGCCCGGAATTTTCACATCCCGTTGCCGAAGCGCCCCTTTCCCGGCGATGCGCTCCACCTGGACAATGACAAACCCGTCATTGTTTTTCGCCGCGATGGCAAGGGAGAGGCTCTCGAGGGTCAAGGCCTCTTTCTCCATGCTGATGTTTCCGTCCAAGTCGGCCGTGGTGCCCCGGATGATGGCGACGTCAATGGGCTGGGTTTTGTAGGCAAGATACTCCTTGCCGTCGAACTCAACAAGTTCCACCAGCTCCTCGGTGGTTCGTTCGTTGATCTTTCCCCCGCCGTTCCGCGGGTCGATATAGGTCCCGAGCCCCACACGGGTGATGGTCCTCGGCTTGTGCGCACCGGCATCTCTCAGCATGTGGGCCAGGCAGCCCTGGGGAAAGTTGTAGGCTTCGATCTTGTTGTCGATGGCCAGCTTCTGCATTTTGGGAATCAGCCCCCAGTGCCCGCCGATGGCCCGCTTAATCATCCCCTCGTGGGCAAGGTGATTGGCCCCACGGTCTTTGCCGTCGCCCTGGCCTGCCGCAAAATAGACGGTCAGGTCCCTGGGGTTATCCGTGTTCAAAAATCGCGATTCCAGGGCGATGGCGATCTCTTCGGCAAAACCGCTCCCGACGAACCCGCCGAGCCCGATCACATCGCCGTCCTGGACGATTTCCACGGCTTCTTCTGCCGTCACCACCTTGTTCTTGTGGATGGGCCCGGGTTCCAAACTGGCATTAAATGGGTGTGACAGCCTTTTCTTCTCCATCATTTTCTCCTGTTCAGCGCATGGTTTTCAACACCCACCACCACATAACGCACACACATCTTAAGGAAAACCCAAAGATGGGTGACCTTCAATACCTGTCCCCATTAAGGAGGACAAAAAAGTGGCCTCCTTGTTCATAAAACCCTGAATCTGATGTGATGATGGCGCTTCGAAGTGTAGATCAAACGGCATTAAATACGGTAAGTTGTGGCTCAGACACCGCGTAACGGGTCATAATGATGCACGCGCTTTGGACGCTTTTTTACAGGCGCATCAAGTATTCAAGACAATACTTTTAAAGGCAAAAATTAAATATGCGAGCTCTTGTTTACTCACAAAAGTAAACAACCTTCAAACACCAGCCCCACACAACAAAAAGAAGTAAAAGAGAGAAACATAGCCACCTGACAACACACAACTTTATTAATTTACTTCCTCAGTAAATATAACAATCTCATACGCTGGCAAACGATATCCGTCAACAACTATTCGCAATGCAACCACGTGTAGAATGGGGAGGGATAAAGCCGGCTTCAGATAAATGTCATGACTCTTTTTTATAAAATGGGCCGCGCAGTTCACGGGCGTAGCCCGTCAGCAAATGTGATCAGCCCGACGTACGGGGCTGAAAGCATGTGCAAACCAGCCTTAGAGGTGTTTTTTCTTACAGTGGCTTCGCACCCAGAGTTACTCCGCCCTAAATCAACCGTTGGAATTCCATTGAAGCACCCATCATCCATGCGCTTGTCACGCATGCTGCTCACCATTGCACATAACGCGAATGCGGACGCTAAGCACGTTGCATAGCAACAGCCTATTCGCATTCGCCACAGGGTTTCAAGGTGCCCCACCTTGCTACATCATGATCCCCACCATGGCGCCGGTCATGCAGGTAGCAATTGTCCCGGAAACGATGGACTTCAGGCCCAGACCGACGATCTCTTCCCGGCGTTCGGGCACCATGGAATGAAGACCGCCCAGCATGATGCCAAGGCTTCCGAAATTGGCGAAGCCGCAAAGGGCATAGGTCATGATATGCTGGCTGCGTGGTGAGAGGGCACCTTTGGGGAGGTTGGCGAGTTCGATATAGGCGAGGAGTTCGTTGAGAATGGTTTTTACGCCCATCAGGCTGCCTGCGGTCTGGGCTTCGGCCCAGGGAATGCCCATGAGCCACACCACGGGGGCCATAAGCCAGCCCAGGATGCGCTGGAGGGTGAGAGGGGCATCGCCGATATCAGGGAGCAGTCCAATGATCTGGTTCACGAGATGAACCAGAGCCACCAGCACAAGGAGCATGGCAATGACATTGAGGAAAAGAGACAACCCGGATGAAGTACCCTGGGTAATGGCATCCATACTGCTGGATGCTGCCTGGTCAGGGGGAAGGGTCCCTGAGGTTCCGTCCCCGGTTTCGGGGACCATGAGTCGTGCCACCATAAGGGCGGCGGGGATGCTGATAAGAGAAGCGGTGAGGATATGGCCCAGGGCCCCAGGAATGACGGGGCCGATAAAGCTGGCGTAGAGAACCAGGACGGTGCCGGCCACGGTGGCCATGCCGCAGGTCATGATGGCAAAGAGCTCGCTTCGGCTGAGCTTTGCAAGGTAGGGACGGATAAGAAGCGGGGATTCCACCATCCCGACAAAGACGTTGGCCGCGGCCCCCAGTCCAAGCGCCCCACCGACGCCCATGCTGCGTTCAAGAAGCCAGGCGATGCCGTTGACTATTTTCGGGAGGATGCGCCAGTAAAAAAGCAGGGCGGACAAGGCGCTCATGACAACAAGGATGGGCAGGGCGCGAAAGGCGAGAATAAAGTCAGCACCGGGTGCCGTCATCTCAAAGGGAAGGCGCCCTCCCCCCAGATACCCGAAAACAAACCCCGTCCCCGCCTGGGTGGACGCTTCAAGTGCCAGAACGGCCCCATTGAGCATGATGAAAAACTCCCGGAAGACCGAAAGTTTGAGCAACAGCAGAGCCAACAGAAACTGCAACCCCAATCCGATGGCAATATTCCTCACCTGAGGCGCACGCCGATCCTCACTCACACCCCAGGCAATCCCCGTCAACACCAGAAGACCAAACAGACTCTGCAGCATAAGCATCGTAAGCAATCCTCCTTCTTAAGTAGCCGGAAAAAAAAACATGCCTCCGGCGGCGAGGTGGAGCCACCTCGAAAGCTGATTGCCCCTGCGCTTTCCCCTTCGTTCCTCAGGGAAAATCGCAGGGGCGTTTGTCGCGGGCTGCGCCCGCCTCACATGCTGGTGGTTGGTACGTACCGAGCCACAAGTGTCTTAGCTGCAGGATACGTTTTCTTAACTTTGGACGGAATAGGTCACGTTTCTTCTAATGAAAGCTCATCCAAGGCCCACTTATGCATAAGCTCCAGGATGGGAAATAGGCTGTGCCCGCGTTCGGTAAGGGAATATTCCACCCTGGGCGGAACCTCCGGGTAGACTTTTTTTGTAAGAAGACCGTCTTTCTCCATCTCTTTGAGCTGCTGGGTCAGCATCTTCTGGCTCACCCCGGGAACGATTCGTTCCAGCTCCTTGAACCGCATCGTCCCCTCGTGCAGGTGCCACAGGATCAGGCACTTCCATTTGCCACCCACGATATCGATGGTCACTTCCACCGGACAGCGGTACGTTTTGTCCTTCCATAACACCATAAAAAAATTTCTCCTGCCAGACGTCCGACATTCCTTAATTCATACCAAAAGGTGCGCAGCTCCCCGGAAAGTGCCTGATTGCCCCGCCTCAAAAACGCCACTATATTATCCCTGAATAACAACACATACAATCAAACAATCAAATAAGGAAACATACCATGACATACCCACGAACATTTTCCCACATCGGCATCTCCGTCACCAACCTGGAAGCAGCAGTCAAATTTTACACCGAAACCTTAGGTTGGTACGTGATCATGCCCCCGACGGAGATCGTCTCCGACGATTCGGCCATCGGCATCATGTGCGACGACGTCTTCGGCAAGGGCTGGGGAAAGTTTAAAATCGCCCACCTCGCCACCGGCGACAAAATCGGCGTGGAGATCTTTGAGTTTGCCAATGCGGAAAAGCCGGAAGACAACTTCGAATTCTGGAAAACAGGGGTGTTCCACTTCTCCGTCCAGGATCCTGACGTGGAAGGACTCGCCGCAAAGATCGTTGCCAACGGTGGCAAGCAGCGAATGCCCGTGCGTGAGTACTACCCCGGCGAAAAGCCCTACCGCATGGTCTACTGCGAAGACCCCTTCGGAAACATCATCGAGATCTACTCCCACAGCTACGAGCTGACCTATTCGGCTGGGGCTTATCAGGACAAATAATCCTGCGCATACCGGCCGCCCCGTTTTGTTTTGTGCCTCCGGCGGCGAGGTGAGCCACCTCGAAAGCGGATTGCCATCGCGTTTTGCCCCTCGTTCCTCGGGGTAATTCGCAATGGCGTTCGCAGCGGGCTGCGCCCGCCTCCAAATCTAAAGATAGTTCATGCGTTACCACAAGCTCTCATAGCTATGGAGACAACGACATGCATTCAACGAAATCACATTTAGACTGCTCCTCGGCAGTACCCGGTCCTGCCCCCCCTACAGCTCATGGACTTGTAATGCACGATGCCTTTCTTCACACTCCGCGCGAATGCGGAAGCGAGGTACCTCATGTGGCGAGCCCCCTTGCGCATTCGCCATATGGGGTCCAGGGGATCATCCCCTGGCCGCCGGAGGCAATCAACCTTTGTCTCAATGCTTATGCTTTTTACTTCGGCAGGTAGCGTCTGCGATGAGCTCTTTGTCTTCGCAGACCTCGAGTTCGGGCTGGAGGAGGACGTGGGTGATTTGAAACCGATGGTGGAGGGTCTCTTCGATCTTTTTAAGGGTGTCGCCGACGCTGCTTAAGGGGAGGTCGTCATGAAAATCGACGTGGGCTTCAAGGTGGATATCTTTATCGGTGAGTTGCCAGATATGGAGGTGGTGGATGTTCCGGACCTCTTTTTCTTCGAGCATGGCTTTTTCCACATCCGAGACGTCGATATGGGGCGGGGTGAACTGCATGAGAACGGAGAGGCTTTGCATGACGAGGTCCCAGGAGGCATAGATCAGGTAAAGTGCGATTCCCATGGAGAGGAGGGTGTCGAGGCGATTCACCCCGAAGAGGGCCACTGCGATGCCGCCAGCCAGAACAGCCACGGAGGTCATCATATCCGTAAAGAGGTGCAGGGAGGCTGACCGGATATTCAGGCTTCCTTCGGCTTCGTCTTTTAAGAGCAAAACGCAAAGACCGTTGATCCCGATGCTTAAAATGGCCAGCAGGATCACCGGACCTGCGGAGATGGGCAGAGGGTTGATCAAACGCATCACGGCCTCTTTGACGAGGAGCAAAGCAATGGCCATGAGGGTGACGCTGTTGATCATGGCGGCCACAACTCCGGCCCGCCTGTAGCCAAAGGTTTTCTCCGGGGTGGAGGTTCGGGTGATGAGCTTTTCCGCGATGGCGCTGATGATGAGGGCCACCACATCGCTGGCGTTGTGAAGGGCGTCCGAGAGAAGGGAGAGGCTCCCCGACAGAAGGCCCCCGATCACCTGGGCAACCGTGATGACCACATTCAAGGCAACGGTGAGCCCAAGGCGACTTCCCGACGGAACATGGTGGTGGTGGGCATGGTTCATGGGTGCCTTCCATAATCTTGGTTGAAAAACCACAGAGCGAAAAGCATTGCCTCCGGCGGACAGGGAGCTTTAGCTACAGTGGCTTTGCCACCCCCTGCACCCCAAGTTCGCGAATGCTCCCGACCTTCGTTCCTCAGGTCGATCACATTCGCTGACGGGCGGAGCCCGTGACTATCCGTTGAGGTTGCGTCACCCCCTTCGTGGAGCCCGAAGGGCGCTTCATCTTCTTCGTGGTTACTCAAGAAATGGTTCTTGAGTACGATTGATTTTCACCGGAATAACACCGAAATCATCATTAAGTTGAGGGACGCCGACGACAGTTCCACCTGAGGCAAAAACAACTCTCATTTTAACGTGTCATAATGAAAAGAGAAAGCACCGAAGCCCCCCCTGCCCTCACCACCGCGACTTTTGCCCATGCAGTATCCCAGACAAAGGGTATTGATGCCCCCAATGCCGCCTTGCATTTACCGATATCGGGATTACTTTTGAAATACGTCCGACAACAACCTTGAGCTTCAACCCACCTGACAGGGAGAGCCCCATGAAGACAGACGTCAATCCCCTCGCCGCCCCACTCACCCTCCCCTGCGGAGCTGTTCTCAAAAATCGCATCCTGAAGTCAGCCATGAGTGAAATCATGGGAGACCGCAAGCACGGGCCCACGCCTGAACTATCCCGTCTCTACGAACGCTGGTCCCAAGGAGGCACCGGCCTTCTCGTCACCGGCAACGTCATGGTGGACCGCCGCGCCCTGGGGGAACCCAACAATGTGGTCATCGAAGACGACCGTCACGTGGAGCCCCTTGCCACATGGGCCGAGAGCGGCAAAAAAGGCGGCGCCCACATCTGGGTGCAACTCAACCACCCGGGGCGTCAATCCCCGTCTTTTCTTTCTCCGGAGCCTGTGGCGCCTTCAGCGATCCCCTACACTTCCGACCTGAAACGGGCGTTCAATACCCCCCGAGCCCTTTCCGAAGCTGAGATCCTCGAGATCATCGACCGGTTTGCCAAGGCTGCAGGGACCGTCAAGCGTGCCGGGTTCACCGGAGTGCAGATCCACGGGGCCCACGGCTATCTCGTCAGCCAGTTTCTCTCCCCCCTTTACAACCACCGCAGCGACCGCTGGGGCGGAGACATAAGCGGTCGCATGCGTTTCGTTCTGGAAATATACCGCGCCATCCGAAATGAGGTCGGCCCGGAGTTTCCCGTGGGGATAAAGATCAATTCGTCAGATTTCAAACGGAATGGATTTACTGAAGAGGAAGCCCTGACCGTGATCACGGCTCTTTCTGAGGAAGGAATCGACCTGGTGGAGATCTCCGGGGGCAACTACGAAGCCCCGGCCATGATGGGAGATGGCAGAGGCCGAAAAAAAGCATCCCCCTATTTTATTGAGTTTGCGGACCGTGCGGCCAGGACCGTGACCACGCCCATTGTCCTCACCGGCGGTTTTCGAACCGGAGAGATGATGGAAGCGGCCCTGTCAGAAACGGATGTATCCATGGTGGGCCTGGCAAGACCCCTGGTGGTGGACCCGGAGCTGCCGAACAAGGTCCTCTCCGGCACCCCTTTCATCAGTTCCATCAAGCCGCTTTCCACCGGGATCAAACTCATCGACCGTATCGCCATGCTGGAGATCACCTGGTACGAAAATCAGATGCGCTACCTTGGCATGGGCAGGGACCCGAGGCCCGATGAAAATGTCTATAAAACGGTCTGGAAGATTCTTTCAGGAATGGGTGCGGTGGCGTTCAAGAGGCGACGCGCCTGATCAGAGGTGGTCCTCCTCCTGCCACGGTAAGTTCACCATGTCGGGATCAAAGGATTCACCGGGCTGTTTCTTCAATTTCAAGATAATCTGAATCACCTCGCGTACGAAGGCGTACTCACAGATGGCACTGCATCGCTCCAGGTGCCCCCTGTTATGACAGTGGCCCGGGCAGTCGTCCCGGCCACTGTTTTTTTCGGTATACCGTGTGCCGGAGTAAAGATCCAGAAAATGGCTGGCATGAACAACAAGGGTCGAACGGCACCCTTCCACAAGGTGAGTAAAGTAGAAAAGCCCCTTCTCAAGCACATTGAAATCCGCCATGTACCCGTTTAGATAGAGTGAGTTGTCCTTAATGAAGTCACTGCGGCAACGCCAGACTTCACCACAACAGGGGCACACTTTAAAATGTTCGGTAGCTTTACGTCCCATGGTGTCCTGTTTTTTTTCATGGTTAACTAATCCAGACCAGCACCTGCACCAGAAACAACTGCTTATTCAGCTCCCCCCAAAATGCCTCCGGCGGCAAGGTGTGCCACCTTGAAAGCAGGTTGCGGATGCGCTTTGCCCCTCGTTCCTCGGGTCAAATCACATCCGCCTTTAAAACTGAATTCGTTCAAGGGCATTTTTTAAGACCTGTTTGGTAAACCCACTCTTTCAGACCAGGAAAAAGTTTAGCCCCCGGCAGGGCCGCCGGAGGCACAAGCTAACCAGTTACGTTTTTTAATATTATCAAACCCACCACAAGCTTTCAAGGAGCCTCGGTCACACACCCGGCCTGAATACCTCACGCGTCGCCGCACGGCGGCCCCTGCGAACCCAGCCAGCAATGCCTGCAAGAAAAAAGCTGATAATAACCCCCACCCCGACACCGGCTGAGAAAGGCCTGGCCCCTTCGGGGAGCCGCCCCCAAAAGGAGGGGAGCTCCTCTTCCTCATCTGCCGTTGAAACAACAATGGAAAAATCGATGGTGTCCCGAATCATGTCAACGTCCTTGATGTACTCTGGCAAATCATCCGGTGCGACATGATCTGAGGTGGAGCGATAATCGTAATAGAGAATCAGCTTTTCGCCTGAGGTGGTGACGTTATAGTCAAAAGCCATGGCCTTGTTCTCTTTATGGAACTTTTCTGGAGAGACATCCCATCCGGAAGTCCGGGTACAGGTGGTGAGGAGGCGAAGGTGAGTCGGGTGTGTCAGCCTGAAGGGCACGTCCCGTTTCACGACCCGCGGGGTGTCAAGGCATCCCCCCACCTCCCTGGGGTAGAGGTCCGCCCCATAGAGGGAGTCTCCCTCATGTTCCCAGAAGTCGCGAATGGTGTAATGTTCCAGCAGAATAATCTCATTTCTCATCTCATCGTCAGAAACCTCGAACGGTTTCTCGACGTCTATGCCGGAATAGACGGAGGTGTAGTAATCCCGTAAATGCTCTTCCATCCCGGAACGGCTCTTTTTCTCCAGCGAGTAACGAAAATCATTGGCCACCCCGTGGGTCATGATGGTTCGAACGGTCAACCGTGCCGGTTCATCCACGCCGCTGCCCAGATCAAAATTCATGAACACCTGACGATCAGGGACGGACCTTTCGGGCCGGATAATCCGGGTAAACGCGTCCTCTCCGGGCCGGATAATGAGCCCCCTGCCGTAATACGCCTGGGTCCGCACATCAAGGCGCCCCCGTTCATGGGTCGCGGTCGGGTCAAACCAGAAGAGCTGTCCCCCATGCTCTACGGCGGTGATCACATGGTTAAAGGCCGCCGGGGAAGGTATGCGACGGGTCACCTTGTCCCGCTGCCAGGTGCTCACAAGAACTGGCCAGGCCTTGATCCCCATCTCTTGAAGCATGGTGCAGTAGAGCAGTGACTTGTCCTTGCAATCCCCGAACCGGCGTTCATAGATCACCGACGGATCGGTGGGCACATGCGAACCCTCCCCGATCTCTATCCCAAGGTAACGAATCTCATCCTGAACGAACTCCAGGGTTTTAACGATTCGCTCTTCAGGGGTCTTTGCGCTCAGCTTGATGGATTCAATCCGCCCACGCAAGGCTTCCGCCAATGGCTGTGTGCGCTGGTGGTGCTCCACGGCCCAGTTCACCACATCCTTCCAGGCGGCATCCTGACTCACCTGGATTGAAGGGTAGGGGTCGCTCCAGCGAGGCGTCTCACCGGCAAATCGATACCCCGGCACCGGAGAGATGAGGAGCTCCAGATGATGCATGGAGGTATCAAGGGTCTCCTTTGGACGTAATTCGCTGTTGAATATTTTGTGATAGAGAGGCTCTTCCCGGGGGACGCTGATACGAACCCGAAAGGTGTGCACCGGCACGGACCAGCCGAGGTAAAGAGATCGGTAAAGCTTGCCGTAAAAACTGGGGTTCTCTCCTGTGATGGTATAGCTGTACTCCACCGTATCGCCAACGCGAATGTCCTTAAAAATAAGGTTCAGAGTTCGCATGCCGTTGTAAATGCGGTACTCCATCTCCTCTTCCCGGTGGAGCAGCTTCACGTCCGAGGTTTTCAGGAGGTCGCTCACCTCACCATCCCGGTGGCGGGTCACTTTGTGGAGCACAAGACTCTGGTACCCGGGGTCGAAATCAATGGAGAGGGTCGCACTGCGGTCCACCCCCTGCTGATTCACAACGCGCTTGACCTGGTGACGATAGTCTGAGATCGCCCCATGCTCCTTTCTGATCTGCCGGTCCAGAAGGAGGTAGTACACACCGCTTGAAATATCGTTATCTGGTACCGTTGCCCCCAGGCTTGCCGCCCGGTACTCAATCCAGGCCTCTGCCGGTGCAACCGTATACGAGGCCCCATGGGCACTCCCCGCCAGAATGCACCAGATCAGAAGCACCCGTCCCAACACCACAATGCCATCCTTCATACGATTTGCCCCTCCCCCATGAAGGCCCTGCCCGGCGGCTTCACTGACGACCATCGTCAAAACATATCGGTTTATCTACCACCTAACTGAATGCACCATATTGGTCAACAAGCACAATGTAAACCCCTAAGAACTCCTATCAAGATGCTGTTTTTCCTTCGCACAATCAACGACTTTTACACAGCCCATCTCCTTTTTTATTTTACTCGCATACATTTACTGATATATATTGATATCTTTGTTTTACCTATCATTTCAAACTCGAACCCCCTGACACATATCTCACGGAGATTTTATGAAAAAAGCACTCGGTGGCATTATCGTTCTCGTCCTTATTCTTCTCATGGGCTCCCCATGGTACGTCGGTAAGCAGGTACAGACCTTTTACGAGCAGGTCACTGAAGAGACTCTCCAGACAAACCCCACTCTGGACCTCACGAACCTGAACTACCAGAGGGGCTGGTTCTCCTCCACCATCACCGGCACCATCGGCATCACAACCATAGAAGAGGACATTCCCTTAGAACTTCGCTACAAAAGCGTGATCATCCATGGTCCCGTCTTCTGGAGTGCTCTCTCCTCCGGTGCCCCCCTGGGGCTGGCCTTTGATACCTCCACCCTCTGGATCGAGCCCACCGGTGAGGACGAGGTGATGAATGCCGTGGTCAAAGAGCTTCCTCCCTTTGAGATGGAAAGCGTCATCGGCTTCAACAAAATGATCTCCAGTGTTTACAGCATCGCGGCCTTTGCCAAGACCATTGAGAGCGAGACACAGCCCGCAGAACTCAACTTCTCGGGCATGAATGGCGCCGGCACCTTCAACTGGGGTACAAAGGATTTCGACTTCAAAGCTGAAATGCCTTCCTTCACCGTCGTCGAGAGTGAAACCGAAGAGTTTGCCATCAACTCTGTGATGTTGACAGCATACAAAAAGGGTGGAGATTCAAGCGCACGGTACGACATCGACAAAATCGCCATGGACAGCGAGGAGTCCAATATTCACTTCAACCTCGACAAATTCTACCTGTCCGGATCAAACCTCGAGCTTGATGAGGTATACAACTCGGCACTCGAATCCGGATTTGACACCCTGTCGGTGAACGACCTTACCTATGCCCCGGCCAAACTCCACGTCAAACTGGACAACCTGGACAAGGAGTCCATGGAAACCCTGAAAGACACCATCAACGAGGCCACCGCTAACGCTGATGATATGGGTTCCGAGATGTACGGCATGATGATCATGGGTAAGATGATGGAACTTCTGCCCGAAATCCTGAAGCGAGACCCCAAACTCACCCTGGAGACCCTGAGCCTCGGAACCGCCAAGGATGAGACCCTCTCCGCCACCGGCTACGCCGCTGTCATTGGAGAAAAAGCCGCCAACCTCCCCTCCATGGTCCTCATCATCCAGGCCCTGGACGTGCAGTTTGAGGCGGCCCTGCCCAAGGCCTTTCTCAACACCTTCATGGACCTTGGCAAGCTGATGCAGCTCATGGATCAGGGATTTATCGTCTCCGACGGAAAATACTACCGCACCGAAGCCACCGTAAAAGATGGCCATGTCATCATCAACGGCAACACCATGATGTAGTCACAGCGCCCCCCTTTTTGCACAGAAAAAGCCCCCTGGTCCGCACCAGGGGGCTTTCTTTTTGGCTGGCCTCTTCCCCTTCCAACCGCTTTGATTTATCATTGTTACGGTGGTAACTACTCAGCTCAGTATCCCCTCCGGCGGCCCTGCCGGGGGCCAAACTTTTGAAAAGTTTGATAAACAGGTATTAAGGGCTTTCGACTATTCCATCGATATTGACAAGAGTGATGCCTCGGTTTTCATGAGTATACCGGAAAGGTTTTGGAGCTCATTTCAAAAAGCGCCCCGATGGATGC
Source organism: Desulfolunaceae bacterium (assembly GCA_942491485.1). Lineage (GTDB taxonomy): Bacteria > Desulfobacterota > Desulfobacteria > Desulfobacterales > Desulfolunaceae > Desulfoluna. The sequence continues at coordinate 38,699 of CALOAX010000006.1, forward strand.
ATACGGTGTAACCATTCCCTTCAATACCGGCAAGAAAACCGACGTGATAGGCCGCAGGCACCACTTTCGAGGTGAAACCACAAACCGTTCGAAAAAGGTGAATTGTTCACGGGCGAAGCCCGTCAGCGAATGTGACATCCCGAGGAACGAGGGTTGGAGCATTCGCGAACCTGGGGGCACTTTTTTAAAGCGTTCGCAAACCTACGGAGACCCCACCATGCCGCACACAACCGTCAACGGCATCTCCATGCACTACGAAATCCATGGAGATGGACCGCCCCTTCTCTTTATCCACGGTCTGGGGTCCAGCCTTCGGGACTGGGAGTACCAGATCGATGCCTTTTCCGGCAGGTTCCGGGTCATCACCGTTGACCTTCGGGGCCACGGTCGGAGCGACAAGCCCAAAGGCCCCTACAGCATCGAGCTGTTTGCAGAAGACGTGGGGGCATTCCTCAAACAAGTCGTAAAAGATCCGGCCCATGTGGTGGGCCTCTCCATGGGCGGTGCCGTCGCTTACCACCTGGCCCTGGACTACAAACACCTCCTGCGTTCCATTGTAATCACCAACATGAGCGCCGTCGTACCGGTGAAGACCTTTGCCCAGAAGCGTTTCTACTACAGCCGCCTCCTCATCTCCGCCCTCTTCGGCCCAAAGCGCATGGGAAAGCTTATCGCCCGACATGTTTTCCCAAAACCGGAAATGGATCACCTTCGGAAGACCCTTGAATCACGTTGGGCCGAGAACCCAAGGCGCGCCTATCTTTCCGCCTTAAAAGCACTCAAAAACTGGAGCGTCATGGAGAGGCTACACAACATCACCTGCCCCGTCCTGCTCATCCACTCGGAGCACGACTACTCCCCCCTGGCCCACAAAAAAGAGGTGGCCGCCCACATGAAACAGGCTGTCCTCATGACCCTTCCCGGTACCCACCACGTCGTCAACGTGGAAGAGCCGGAGTCCTTCAACACACTTGTAATGAGATTTCTTACAGAACAGGAGAACGAGTGAAACGCATTGACAAAGCCCTGATGGCAGAATTGTGCGACAAAGCAAACGCTTCAGACAGAAAAAGGGCACACATCACCCTTCATGGTTCCCACAGCGACCCCGTGCAGAAGGTGGTCATTGGGCTTGCCCCCGGAACGTACGTTCGCCCCCACTTCCACAAGGGCGATTCAAGGTGGGAAATACTCATGGTGATCCAGGGGTCTCTCACCCTTTTCTTCTTTGACGACACGGGCAAGGTCGCCGAACAGATGGACTTGTCCCACACCGGCCATCTACGCCTTGTGGAGATCCCACCCCACCGCTGGCACACCATCGCTGTCAGTGAGGCCAATACCGTCATTATGGAGATCAAGGAGGGCCCATTCGACCTCGCCACGCTGGTCTTCGCCCCCTGGGCCCCCGAAGAAGGCGAAGAAACCGTAACAGACTACTTGACTGAATTAACGGCTGCAAAACTGTGAAGCAAAGATCTTGGGTTACTCTGACTAAAGTCAAGTGGAGTCAACAGCCTTCGTGTTTTTGATTTCGTGTAAAACCACGAAGGTCACGAAGCGCCCTTCGGGCTGCACGAAGGAGGTTTAACCGCCTCAGCGGTTATTCACGGCCGCAGCCCGTAAGCTAATGAGACGGGGTGAGGAACGAACCCCGGAGCATTAGCAAACCTGAGGTGCAGGGGCTCAGCCCCTGCTATCCTGCGGCGACGCGACTGATGTTGGTATGGATATCGTCCACGGCGGTGGCCAGGTCCTGAAGGATGCCGGAGGCGTTGTGGGTGTTGGTGGTCTGCTGTTCCACGGCGGCGGCGATGGAGATCTGGTACTCTTCCAGCTTTTCCACGAGCTTGCTTAAGGCTGCCATGGCCTGGGTAACGCTTGCCGAGGCATGTTGTATCTTGTCGGTGGTTTCGCGGATGCGTACCACGGCCCCTGAAGTCGAGTCGGCAAGGCTCTTTACCTCCATGGCCACCACATCAAAGCCCTTGCCCGCCTCACCGGCACGGGCGGCTTCAATCTTGGCGTTCAGGGCAAGAAGCGTGAGGTTGTCCACGGTGTCGTTGATAAACTGAAGCACTTCAGGGATCTCGTTACTGGCGGCCTGAAGCCCGGCAAAGGCCTCGCCGGAGCCCTTGACGTTTTGCGAGGCATCCACGGCCACATCTTTGCTCTCCTGAACATTCCGGGAAATCTCGGCGATGCTGCTGTTAAGCTCGTCAATGTTGCCGGAAATCACCTGCATGTTCGTGGAAAGGTCCTGGGTGGAGCGATCGATATTTGCGATCTCTTCGTCCTGCATGGCCCGGGCATTGATTCGGTCGATGAGCTTCCGGTTCTCGTCCATGATGAAATGGGCGCAGTTTTCCGGCTTGTTGATGCCGTTAAAGATGGCCACCGCCATGCTTTCGCATGAGTTGTAGCCGCAGGCCGAGCAGTTGAAGATGTCGGCTGCCGAGTGCTTGCCCATGGATGTATAAATAGTTGAGAGCTCTCTCTCGGACGGTTTCCGGATCTTATTGTCCCGGCTTCTGTCGGTGTAGCTGCGGTTGTAAAGACCGGGTTTCCAGTAATCTCCCAGCAGTTTTTCCAGGGCTTTCCGGCTCCGTTTTTCAGCGGCCGGGCCTGTCTTCCGGTAGGTTTCCTGCATTTTCGCATTACGTTTTTCGATCTCGTGCTCCAGCCGATCCGGAGAAAAGGCATGGGCGGGTGTCGCCGTGCCCCCGTTACAGCCGTGGTCACAGTTCAGGCAGTCCACCAGGCCAGGAGCAACCTTCTCCTCAACGCTTTTTTTCAAACCGGAAAGGTAAGGGTAAACCACGGCAGGCCCTTCAATCTTCCTGGCCTTGTTGCGTACGTCTCCACTCCAGCGTTCGGCTGTGCGAAGGAGCCCTCCGGGGGTGGAGAAGAGAACAGCCCGCTCAGCAGGCGGGTTGTCGAACTCTGTGGCGGCAAATCGTTCCAGGCGAATGTTCTCTGCCTTAAAGTGATCCGCCAAGCAGCTCATGGTCACGTTATAGTCCCCGAGGCCGGTCTCCACGTACTCCCGTTTCTTGGCAAGGCAGGGAGAGATCACGGCCACTTTATGGTTCCTGTAGGCCGGATAGAACTCTTTGATCATCTTGATGGTGTGGAGCATGGGGCTGTCCGCCGGGGCAAGATGGGGAATCAATTCCGGAGCGTAAATTTCAATGTAGTTCACGATGGCCGGGCAGGGCTGAGCGATAACACAGGCAGGCTCCTTGGCCTTCATGTACTCAAGGTAACTTTTTACGGTGAGTTCCGCGCCGAAGCTCACGTCGAAGACAGCATCCACCCCCATGGACTTCAGCCATCCGTTTACGTTGAGATAATTTCCCGGAAAGGCACAGGCCACAGCAGGAGCCACGATGGCAACCATCTTCTCCCGTTTTACATCAGCAAGAAACGCTGCGGTATCATCTCTCATGGTTCGGGCATTATGGGAACAGGCCCGCACACACTCTCCGCACCCAATGCACATGGCATGATCGATGGTCAGGGCGTCCCCCGAAGCATCATTACAAAATTTTACAGGGCAGGCCGCAATACAGACATAACAATTGACACATTTCTCCTGATCCACAGATATCACTTCAACCAGCGGTAACGCCATACTCAACCACTCCTTCCCCAACATCATTTCAAAACCCGCCGACTCGCTCACGTCGACTTCAGCTACCAGTAAGATATAGGTGAGATTTTCCATGAGTTCACACAATCCCTGCTCTTTTCTACGGCACTATCCACGTTCCCCTTGAGGAAAATTCGTTGTTGGACAATCGATCAGCATCACCACACGTCATCCGTTTTCTCCCCCAGGCCGGGCAGTTAGCAGAGGTCGCAACCTGCATTAAGAATAATATTAAACCGCACCACCTGATTCATATTTATTATCTGAGACGCGATAGTTTTTTTGATCATCGGCACAGCGCTTATCATGTCTCGCCCCCATAAAAAGCAAGGCATCCCAGGCCAAAACGAAAGAGACCGGCCCTCCTTTCGGGTGACCGCCACAACCCTCTTGTGATACAAGGGGATATCACGACGTTAAACACTCTCTTTAACAAGGACCCCCATGGAACCTCTCCTGACTCTCCTGACACGCAAAAGAGCCAGGGAAATCGCACTGCTTCTGACGGCCGAAGGCATCGAACATCGCATTGATGCCGAGCATGGACGTCTCACCCTCCGGGTCCCCCCCGAGGAAACTGCGCGTTGCGAAGCCCTTATCGCCACATACGACTCAGAAAACCGCCCCCGGCCCCAACGCGTATGGCGACTCAGCCCGTCGTGGTCCGGCCTCTTTGCCAGCTGTGTCATTCTGGTCATCTTTCTCAAAACCGGGCCCCTCACCGGGGCAGAGATCCCCGTAAAGCTTTATGCGGCCTCCTCGGCACGCATCCTTTCCGGAGAGTGGCACCGAACCCTCACCGCCCTCTTTCTCCATTCAGGGTGGCCGCACCTTCTGGGCAACATGGCCGGACTGATCATATTTGCCACAGGGGTCTTCCAAATCTGCGGCGACGGTGTGGGGTGGTTCCTTCTTCTTCTTGCATCCGCCCTTGCCAACTGGGTGAATGCAACCTGGTTTTCAGGCATGGGCCACATCTCCTTCGGGGCCTCCACCATGGTCTTTGCAGCAGCGGGTCTCCTCGCCTCCGGAGGCACCCTGAGACGCCTTCTGTCCCATGACCCCGTTTGGCGAGCCCTGATGCCCCTGGGGGCCGGTGTGGCAATCCTTGCCTTTTCCGGTGCTGGTCCCGGCTCCGACGTGACGGGGCACCTGCTGGGCTTTGCCTTCGGCCTGGTGGCAGGGGTGATTCCCGGATTGGTCCCAGAAAAAATGAGCCAGCCCACTCAAACAGTCGGCCTTGCCCTCTCCGCCTTCATCTGCTGCCTCGCTTTCTACTGCGGCAAGGGAGGTGTCGTGTGAAAAAGCGGCTTCTTCTGCTACTGGCACCCGTTTCTCTCCTGGTATTCTTTATCCTTACCGCCTGCTCACCGGTTCAAGAGGCCAGAGAGGCCATCCCCTATCCCGAAGAGTCACCGAGGCTTGACCCCACCTTTTCCGTGGTCACCTGGAATGTGGCCAAGGCCGGGAAAAGCTCCGTTGACGAGATCACACACTTCATCGAGTCAATCAGTTCCGATCTTCCCTCCCCTGTCATCGCCCTGCAGGAGGCGACAGGAGAGATACTTGACGCCCTCGGGCGCGGGGCCCATTTCGCGGACAGCTTCCACTGGTGGTGGAGCAACACCCACTCTGGGGTCGCCCTGCTTGCTCCGACAGCTCCCCTCAACGCCCAGGCCATCAAGGTCAACAGGCGTGAACTCGGGTACACCACGCCCAAAATGGGGCTGGCTGCGACATACCCGCTTTCGGGCCGGGACAACACGACACACCGCCTTCTGGTGGTCACCCTCCATGGGCTTAACTTTGAAATTTCCCCCACAGGGCTTTCCGCCCAGATGAAAAAAATACACAGGCTGATCACCGAATTCGACGGACCGGTTGTGGTATGCGGGGATTTCAACACCTGGAGCGCTGAACGGCTGGCCGTGGTGACCAGGGCCCTTCCCGAATTCAAGGAGGTCCCTGTAAACGGTGGGCGCCCCGGGGCATCAAAGGTGGTCTCATTCATCGGTGGGGATGCCAAGCTGCCCATTGATCGGATTTTCTATCGAGGGCTGGTTCCCACAGGTCCGGCAACGGCCTTTCCCACCCCCCTTTCCGACCATGTGCCCGTCATGGCCCAGTTCAGCCTTCCGTGACATTTACAACAGGGCACCTTTCTGTTCTAATGATTCCGGAGACACTTTTAAAAAAGCTTGGTGCTTTTGCCCCTGCGTTGAATTGAAGCAACGACAAAGCACCGGCGTTTACAAAGGCATCCATTTTCAATCATCATCAGCCTGTCATACATGGAGAGCATCATGATCCTTAACATATCGATTCTTTCAGAAAACTGGAGCGAGTTCTCCGTAAGCGAGCCACACACGAACTTTCCCGGCCTTGTTGACCTCGAAAAAAGCGGCGAAGCCCGATTCACGACCCCTCTGTCCATCGACCTGTCGGCACGAATCACGGGAGGCCAGGTAGAGGTCAAGGGCACCTTGGGGCTGACGGTTGAACAACCCTGCGGGCGATGCCTGGAGCCCTTTTCCGGCGAGTTGAGCACATCCATCGAACTTTTCTTCATTGATGAAGCCGAGCAGCCCCAGGAGGCAGAAGAGAGGGAGGAGGTAGAGCTCACCGAAGAGGCACTCTCCAAGGAGACCTTCAGTGGAGACCGTATTGACCTGAATCAGTACCTCCAGGACGAGGTGGTGATGGCCCTGCCCCAAAACCCGCTTTGCAATGATACCTGCAAAGGGCTCTGCCGGGAATGCGGCAAGGACCTCAACAAGGGTGCATGCGGGTGCGATACATCCACCTGCCACCCCGCCTTCGCAAAGCTCAAAGTTCTCAAAGGAGGAAAATAGCGCATGACTCAGCTCCAGGGCTTCTCCGATTACAAAAAAGAGCATTATGAATCCTCCTGCTTTACCACCCTTGAGGAGAGTGGGGAGGAGACCCTGTTCCTGCTCCACGGCCAAAAAAGCATGACCGGAACGATCATGCGCCAGACCACCTACGACATCCACGTCACAAGCAACGGAGAGGAGGTGGTGATTCCCAAGGTGGACGTGAAAGGCCACGCGAAAGCCTCTTCGGCCGAAGTTGTGAACAAGCTCATAAAGACCGACAAAAAAGTATCTGCACTTGAACTGGGCCCCATCCATGCGCCGGCACATCGCAACTTCATCAAAAACAAAACCCTTTACCCTCTTATCAAAGAGAAGCAGGTCATGCTGATCACTCTCCTTGAAGGGGAGATTATCAAAGGTCTTGTGGAGAATTTTTCACGGTATGATATTGAAATGCGGATGAAAGGCGGGGTAGAACTCACGGTACTTCGGCATGCGATATACGACATCACGGATAAAAAAGGGCGCTGTTACCTGAAGAGCTTCCAGAAGCAGGCAAGGGACTGGAAGCGAAGCGAATTGTATGCATAAAAAACATGCATAGGTGGCCAAGCCACACCAGGAATAAAAAGCTCAAAAACAAATAGCGGATGCGCTTTGCCCCTCGGTATCCGGGTCAAATCACATCCGCTTTTTAATTCGGACTTCGTTCAAGGGTATTTATTAAACCCTGGTTGTTAAACCCACCCTTTCAAATAAGAAACAAGTTTACCCGCCGGCAGGGCAACCGGAGACTCCAGCTGAGTTGTTACTTTTTTCGCCAGCCCTTATATGTCTCCCCTCAAAATGTTTTCCAGTGCTGCCTCCAGCGAGGGGTAGGCAAAGGAAAACCCCCAGGATGAGAGTTTTTCCGGCACCACACGCTGACTGGCGATGATTTCGCCTCCAAGCTCACCCATGGCCAGACGAAGGGCGAAGAGAGGAATGGGAAAAGGAGCCGGGCGCCCGAGCGCTCCGGCAAGGGCCTTGGAAAATTCCTTGTTTCTCACCACATAGGGGGCACAAAAATTCACCGGTCCTTCCGCACGTTCACGCCCCATCAAAAAAACCATTGCAGCCACAAGGTCTTCCATATGAATCCACGGGAACCACTGCTCCCCACTGGCAAGGGGACCGCCAAGACCGAGTTTGTATGGCGTAAGCATGGCATCGAGAGCGCCCCCTCCCAGTCCGAGGACGCCACCGAAACGCATGATCGCCACCCGCACGCCCTTTGCTGAGGCGGCCATGGCTTCTGCTTCCCAGTGCTTGCACAGATCGGCAAGAAACCCGGCACCACCGACATCCTCTTCGGCAAGAAGCACATCTCCCCGATCACCGTAAAACCCCACAGCCGAGGCACTGAGAAGCACCTTCGTTGTCCCGGGGGTGATGGCATTCACCACATGCTCCGTGGTCAGCAGGCGACTCTCCGTAATCTCCGCTTTTTTCTCTTCATTCCAACGGCTAAAGATACTCCGCCCGGCCAGGTTTATAACCACCTCGCTGCGAGCCACCTCCTCCTGCCAAGAACCGGCAATGGTGGTATCACAGGTGATGGTACGGAACCGGTCCCTTCCCAGAAGCGGGGAAAGGCTGTTGCGTCCGGTCACCGCAACCTCGTGCCCTTCCTCCAGAAGTCGGGTTGCCACAGCAGTGCCGATAAAACCGGTTCCACCTGTGATCAGAATATTCATTCAACTCTCTCCCATCGATAACCCGAAGAGTTCACGCCCCTGAGGCGTTTGTGGACAAACACCAGAGATTTGCCTTCTGAAATAAGGAGCCCCACCCCCCAGGCACACTGAAAGGGTGGGGCGTTGGGCGCGTCGTCCGGAGACGACGCCATCAGTCCTCCCAGGTAATACAGTCGGCGGGACATGCATCCATAGACTCTTCAATGAGCCCCACATCCCCTCCTTCGGCCATGATAACCAGAGCCTTTCCGGCATCATCATCAAATTCAAACACATCAGGAGCGATCTCTACGCACGCTTCGCACCCCATGCACTCCTCCTCATCTATCACGACACGTTTTCCCATACTCTCCTCCTGTTGGTAGTAAACAACCGATTGCCTATACGGCCTGTTGAAAAGAACTCACGCCAGGGAGGCGGCCCACCCGGTCCGATAGCGTTTACTGCATCGGGGGCAGATAAGGATCACCTCGAACCTGAGGTCCTTTTGCGCAGCAAAGGAGACGTGGAACCCGTCTTCATACCCGCACTCTGGACATAGGCTGAGTTCTTTATCCACATGGATTACCTCCGGGGCATGGGCCCCGGTCGGATGGTCAGTCATTGATGGGTGCTGGGTTGCAGACATCTTTTTCACTGACAGCGCTTCTACCGCAGTCATTGCAAAAGAATTTGAACTCCATCACCTGAGGTTTACAAATATGTTTTTCATTGCTCACCTGTTTCCCACAGTGCTCACAGGTGTAGATTTTTCCCACTTCCGTGGGCTCGCACAGGTGCCCTTTATCCGAGGTCACCTTACCGCAGGTTTTGCATTCGTATGCTGTCATGGTTGGCTCCTTATCCTTCCCGGCACACAGGCCATTTGTAAAATGCCCTCCACGGGGTGGGGGCATATATCAGGGGGGCTGCAGACTGCACAAGCCGTGAGCACACACACACCGAAACCATTGAGAAAGCCATGAAAAACAAAGACAAGAGATGAACTGTGCATGCTATTAAAAGCTGTGGAGCCGCACATTGTAACAATTACCCCGGATGTGTAACGATTCAGCTTATGCCTCCGGCAGTCCAGACGGGAGCAAAGCGCATCCGCGACCTGCTTTCTATGTGGCACACCCTGCAGGTGTGAGGCAGCTTTATGGGAACTGAATAGTGACCTGGGTGTAACCACGGAAAGGCCATTTCGCCGACTCAAATCGTCTGATCACGTGCACCGGGGTTGGTTGAAAAAAGCGCAGGAGCACCCGGCGACCTTTCGCCTGCCGGGTTAAAAACAATGTTGGGGGGTCAACCCCAAAGAATAACACGCATTTGGTTTGTATAAATCTGCACCAATCCCATGGAGATGTCAACACCATGTTCCTCCATTCTTGACCCGCGATGACCTTTTCGGAAAGCCACTCTGGCACGGTCAAAAGCCGCTTATCATACATTTTTTCAATCATTTACTTGACGACAATGCCAAAACTAGCAAATAGTATGGGAGCAAGAAATTAAATCCGCCTTATATAACCTGAATATCCCCCCCGCTCTGCTTGCAACACCCCGAGCACGATATGTCAAAAACCCGAGATTCATCTGGAGGTGCCATGCAACAGCCTTTCACGGATCCCCCCTCGTCGCCCCCCGAGGATCCCCCCCTGGATCAAGACGCCAAGCGAGCCATCGTCAAGCGATTTTCAAAGCATCTCAACAAGGGGCAGATTCGATACTTAAGGGCCGGCCACCTCGACATTCTCGAAAGCCGACGCAAAGCCCTCGGATTTACAAACCCCGAATCGGGCCGGTTCATGTTCGACTGCTTCACCTCGGCAGGCTGCTTCAATGTGGGACGCAGAAATCCTGTGATCCAGAAGGCCCTTGAGGAGGCCCTGACAACCTGTGACATGGGAAGCTGCCACCTGCTCTCTGAGGCCAAGATCCGCTTTGCGAAAAAACTGGTGGAAAAGGCTCCCGGAGATCTTACGCATCTCTTTTTCGCCGCTGGGGGCGGAGAGGCCGTTGACTGTGCCCTGAAACTCGCCCTGGGAGCCACGGGCAGGCCCGAGGTCATCTCCACGATCAAAGCGTACCACGGCCACACCGGCCTTGCCCTTTCCGCCAATGGAAAGGAGCACTACCGTAAGTACTTTGAGCCCCTCATGCCCAATGTGCACTTTGCCCCCTTCAACGACCTGGAAGCGATCAAAAGGGTGGCTGGCACCAAAACAGCGGCGATCATTATCGAGCCGGTGCAGGGCGAGGCGGGGATTCATGTGGCCGACGCCGCCTATATCAAAGGGCTGAAAGCACTCTGCGATGAGCTTGGGATCTTTCTGATTTTTGACGAGGTACAGACAGGGTTCGGGCGCACCGGCAAGCTCTTTGCCGCAGAACACTACGGCGTCTCACCGGATATCCTGGCCACGGCCAAATCCATCGGGGGAGGGCTTTTCCCCAATGGTGCCGTGCTCTACAAAATGCGCCGGGACGTGGAGCGATTCCTCGATGCCTGGCCGGCGTTTCATCTCTCCTACAGCGGAGGCAGCGACATCGGGTGCCATGTGTCGCTTGCGGTGTTAAATGAGATCGACAGACTCTCCCTCTGCGATAATTCCCTGGAGCGAGGCGAGCAGTTCAGGCAGGCCCTTGAGGGTATCAAATCCGAAAACCCCGGTATCATCCGGGAAATTCGGGGCATCGGACTCATGGTAGGGATCGAGTACATTCATGAGTTCATGGGACCCATGATGTCCAACGCCCTGGCAGAGGGCGGCGTATTTGCCGCGTATTCAGGTAACGCCCCCCAGGTAATGCGATTCATGCTACCCCTCACCGTCAGCGACGAGGAGATCGATCTTGTGGTAGACGCCATCCGTCAGGCGATCCGAACCATGAAAACACTGCTTCCCATAGCCCTTCCCGCCGCGAAAATCCCTGGGGTCCTGAAGCTTCTCAACAACGAAACAATCCAGACCGTCACCTTCAACTGGCTGAGAAGCCTGGAGTCGGCCGGCCAATACATCACCCAGGGACGAAGGAGGTAGCCCATGGACCAACCCGCAAAAACAGCGCCCGCCCTCCAGGACGTCCCCATCAGCCCCAACACCTTAAAGCGAATGCAGAAACTTGGGCACGGCTTCCTCGAGGGCCAGCGCAACGGATCCTGGATTGAAGACCCCGAAGGAAACGCCTACCTCGATGCAGCAACCTCCTGCGGCACATACAACCTGGGCAGATCCCCTTCAACCGTTATGGCGGCATTAAAAAATGCGGCATCCTCCACAGACCAGGGGAACTTTCCCCTCATCTCAGCCGAAAAAGCCTCCCTGGCTGAAGCCCTGGCTCACTTTGCCCCCGAAGGGCTCTCATGTGTTATGTTCAGTGTCGTCCGGGGGGAGTCCATGGACTTCGCCTGCAAACTGGCCCGGGGAGCCACGGGACGCTCGGAGCTTATATCGCTGTCAGGCTCCTGGTTCGGCCACACCGGTTTTGCCATGAGCCTCTCCGACCGACAGGACAAACACCTCTACGGCACCATGCTCCCTGATACCCACACCATTCCCTGGGGAGACATCAAGAGGGCCGATGAAGCCGTCACCCAAAACACCGCGGCCCTCATTCTGGAACCTGTCCAGGCAGAACGCCAGTGCCGGACGGCAACCAAAGAGTACCTCACGGCCCTGCGAAGAGTCACACGAGAGCAAGGCGCACTTCTCGTATTCGACGAAACCCAGACAGGCTTCGGCAGATGCGGTGCACGTTTTGCCTGTGAAGAGATGGGGGTCACGCCGGACATCCTCATCACCGGTGAAGCCCTGGGCGCAGGTGTTTTCCCCATCTGCGCCACCCTCTTCACGAAAAAGCTCCATCGTTTCCTCAACAGCCACCCCCTCATCCACCTCTCCACCTTCGGCGGCTCAGACGTGGGATGCCGGGTGGCCCTGACGGCCCTCGAAGAGTACCAGCGCATCGCGCCATGGCAGAACGCCCTCACCATGGGAAACCGGATTAAAGGGGAACTTGAAGACCTGCGGAAGACCTACCCGGAGCTCATCACCTCCGTAGACGGCATGGGCCTGCTCCTGGCCCTCACCTTTCCCTCCCAGCGAAAGGCGGGGGCCTTCTGCCGAATGGCCAAGGGCCACGGCCTGTTTGTGGTGCCGGGAGCGGTGTCATGCGAAAGCGTGGTCTTGCGCCCCTCTCTTCTGCTGACAGAAGATGAGTCGGACCACCTGGTCTCTGCCGTAAGAGATTCGCTGAAGGAACTGAAGGCGGCGTCAGCGGACGAGGCAAGCTGACCAAAAAACGTTGCCTCCGGCGGGCAGGGACTAAGCCCCTGCACCCCAGGTTGCGAATGCTCCCGGCCTTCGTCCCTCAGGCCGATCACATTCGCTGAAGGGCTACGCCCGTGCCCAATGTTAGTGGTAAATTAATCCACATCTTCATCACCAAACCGGAACTTGAAACAATACCCGCGTAGCCAACAGCTTTGATAGCGGGCGCGGCCCGCGGTAAAGGCCCTTGCGATTTACCCTGAGGAACGAGGGGTGAAGCGCAAGGGAAACCAGCTTTCGAGGTGGCTCACCTCACCGCCGGAGGCGTGCTTTTTAAAGCCTTGGCACCTCGCATCAGGAGAAAAAGCCCGACGAAGATCATGGGGATGCTCAGTATCTGGCCCATGGTAAGGGGGAGTTCGGCGGCCCAAAAGGCCTGGGGAGTCTTATAGGTTTCAAGGGCCAATCGGCTTGAGAAAATCGTCGTGAGAAACAGGCCCGACAGAAAGCCCCTGCCCTTTGAGGCGCCGGCCTTGTCGCAGCCAACCAGAAGCAGAAACACCAGGATACAGACAAGGGATTCGTAGAGCTGCACGGGGTGCCTCGGCATCCAGTCCACCCGGGCGAAAATCACAGCCCACGGCACATCGGTGGGGAGCCCCACAATCTCCGAGTTAAAAAAGTTCCCCATCCGTACAAAGGCCCCGCCCATTGCTGCCGGAACCGTCAAAAGATCCAGCAGCACCCAAAAGGGAAGCCTCTCTTTTCGCGTGAAGAGCCCCAGGGCGATGAGAAACCCAAGTAGGCCCCCATGGCTTGCCAGCCCCCCTTTCCAGACCATGAGAATTTCAAGGGGATGGGCCAGGTAATACCCCGGCTCGTAAAAGAGGCAATGAGCCAGGCGTGCCCCGGTAAGGGTCCCCACGATCAAGTAGAACAAAAGCGCGTCAGTGCTGACGGCAAGACCGGCTTTTTTCGCCCGCCGTTCCATATAAAACAAGCCGAAGAGGAAAGCACTGGCAAAAAACAGCCCGTACCACCTCACGTCAAAAGGCCCCAAGCTGAAAAGCTCGGGCCGTATGTTCCAGACCAAATGGGTCATGATGATGTATTTCCAACAGATTAAAAACAAGCCTCCGGCGGCGAGGTGTGCCACCTCGAAAGCGGGTTGCAAATGCTCTCACCTCTCGTTCCTCGAGGTCTTCACATTCGCTGACGGGCTGCGCCCGTGGAAAGACTTGAGCCCAATCATCCGCAGCACGTCCCCTTAAGCTTATTCTTTAAATATAATTCGTTTTTTAGCTCGCCCAAGCCTCAGTACCAGATAAAACTGGAAACACCGATGTCATGGCGACATTTGCATAATCGCCAACATTGGAGGCTATCGCATCCCCTGGCGAACGCCCTTGCGCTTTGTCCTGAGGAACGAAGGGCAAAGCGCAAGGACATTAAGCTTTCGAGGTGGCCCCACCTCGCCGCCGGAGGCAAGGCTTTCTGTCCTTCCTTTCGCCCTCGTTTCCCAAACAAAAAGGCCGGTTCCCCAGAGGGAGACCGGCCTTTTCCGGTAAAGGCGCCTGGGTCAGGGCCTTCACGTAAAACGGGCTGTCGATTACGCCTTTTTCTTTGGCGTCTTGGCCGAAGCCGCTTTTTTGGCAGGCTTTGCAGAAGCCTCTTTCGGGGCCTCGTCAGCCTTAGGACGAGGTGCCGCACCCTTGAGGATTGCCCCCGCCTGATCCCGGTTTTCCGCCAGGTACATGGAGAGGTTTTCCAGGGTCTCTTCGGAGAGATCCAGGCCCGATGCACCGATGAACGCATGGAGATTCTCGGCAATATCGAGCATCTTGTCGTAGGCATCCGCCTCTTTTTTGGTGGTAAACGTCATCTTTTCGACCCCATCACGAACCACAACGTATTTTACGATGACTGCCATCTGTCTCCTCCAGCGTCTCCTCGGCTCGGGGCACAGGGGCGGGCAATCTCTGCCCGCCGTCCCTCACCCATCTTGATGATTATGCCAGATCGTCGGGAATGTCGGCGTTGGTGTGTACATCCTGAACGTCATCACAGTCGTCCAGCATGTCCATCATCTTCACCATTCTCTCGGCTTCCTTGCCTTCCAGCTCACTCATGTTCTGGGGAATCATGGTTATTTCGGCCATGACAGTCGGGATGGAAGCAGCGTCAATGGCTTCCTTCACATCGATGAAGTCTTCCATGGCGGTGAGCACTTCAAAGCTGTCCCCTTCGTCCTTCACATCTTCAGCACCAGCTTCGATGGCGGTTTCCATGAGGGCCTCTTCGTCAATGCTCTCTTTGGAAACCACGATGAGTCCCTTCTTGTCAAACATCCAGGAAACGCACCCGTTGGCACCGATGTTACCACCGCACTTGGCAAAGATGTGACGAATCTCGGCAATGGCGCGGTTCTTGTTGTCGGTGAGAGATTCCACGATCACGGCGGCGCCGCCGGGGCCATACCCTTCGTAAACGATCTCTTCGTAGTTTACGCCTTCGAGCTCACCTGTACCACGCTTGATGGCGCGCTCCAGGGTATCCTTGGGCATGTTCTCAGCACGAGCCGCTGAAATGGCTGAACGCAGACGTGGGTTGGCTGAGGGATCGCCTCCACCCATACGTGCCGCCACGGTGACTTCTTTAATCAACTTGGTAAAGATCTTGCCGCGCTTGGCATCTTCACGCCCCTTCTTGTGCTTAATGTTGGCCCATTTACTATGTCCAGCCATACTTCCTCCTATTTATCATGCCTACTGCCAGGCCATCTTGGCTCATGCGCCTGTACCATAAAAGGTCGGCACTCATTCATAAGACTATCAATATTTTAAAAGGGCATGCCTGCGCCCTGATTACTCTTTCTTTCCAATCCCGATCACGTAAATTTCCTTGCTCTGCTTACGACAGCTCTCGGGTTTGAATATTTTCACCTGCTTGAAGTGTCCCTTCACACGGGTCACATAAGCGTCAAAGTCTCCCCCCTGAAAAATCTTGCAGACAAAATGGCCACCAGTCAGGAGGCGTTCAATCGCCACCGTCAGGGCCATGTCGCACAGCTCCAGGGATCGGGCCGCATCCACATCCTTCATTCCCGTGGTGGCCGGAGCCATGTCACTGATCACCACAGAAAAACCCGAGGAGAACGCCTCTTCGAGCTCCGGGGTCAGGTTGAGGATGTCCCCAACAAGGGCCTCAGCGTGGGAGGGCAGCTTGATGGTGACCGGCTTTAAGTCGATGCCGACCACGCGTCCGCCGCCTCCGGAAAGCTCCGCCGCGTAGAGGAGCCAGGAACCCGGCGAGCATCCGAGATCCAGCACCTTAGCACCTTTTTTTATAAGAGTAAACTTGCGTTGTATTTCCTGAAGTTTATAGACACTGCGTGCCGGATATTTGTCCTCTTTGGCCTTTCGGGTGTAGTGATCTTCCCACTGACCCTTCTTCTTCGGAGGCCTCGAGATCTTTCCTTTTCTTACTGCCATGGGAGTCTGATTCCATTTGAGTTCATGCAATTAGCCAAAAGCTAAATTAGGTTCGCAAATGCTCCGAACCCTCGTTCCTCGGGTGCGTCACATTTGCTGACGGGCTACGCCCGTGATTAAATACAGAAAGAGGTTTTCCAACCTTACCTCATACACGCCATGCTTTTCCACAAGAGGCCAAATCATCAAGCCAACGGCTTGAGCGAAACGGAAGCACCCGATTCTCATGCACTTGCTACGCATAATGTTCACCGTTGAACCGGAAGCGGTTGCGGACGCGAGGGAGCTTGCATAAAAGCACTCTTGTTGCATTCGCAACCGGGTTTCAAGGTGCCCCCACCTTGCCGCCGGAGGCATTCACTTGGCCTTTAAAAAAGAATTTCCATGGCCTCGGACACGTGGCGGACGCCGCTTACCTTGAGGCCGTCCATCTTTTTGAGACGTTTGGCACCGGACTCGGGCACGATGAAGTGGGTGAAGCCCATCTTCCGGATCTCGGCAGCACGCCCTTCCAGTTGGCTGATGCCACGAACCTCACCGGTGAGTCCCACCTCGCCCAGCACCACGGTTCCTTCGGGGAGGGGGCGATCCAGAAAACTGGAGGCCGCGGCAACGAGGATGGCCAGGTCGGCAGCTGGTTCCGTGATGCGCACACCGCCGGCCACATTCATAAAGATATCGAGACCGGCCAGGTTCATGCCGATCTTCTTTTCCATCACGGCCACCAGAAGGGCGACGCGGTTGCTGTCCAGCCCCAGAACGGTGCGCCTTGGCGTGCCAAGGCCTGAACGACTCACCAACCCCTGGATCTCCACGAGGATGGGGCGTGTCCCCTCCATGCTGGCCGTCACCACCGACCCCGGCGCGCTGTCCGGCCGTTCGGCGAGGAAAAGGGCCGAGGGGTTTGGCACCTGGGCCAGGCCTCCGCCCCGCATCTCGAAGACGCCGATTTCGTTGGTGGAGCCGAAGCGGTTCTTCACCGCCCGCAGCACCCGGAATATATGATTGGTGTCGCCCTCGAAGTAGAGGACCGTGTCCACCATGTGCTCCATAACACGGGGACCGGCGATGGCACCGTCCTTGGTTACGTGCCCCACCAGGAAAATTGGAATACCGCTCTTTTTGGCCGCCACCATGAGCTTCATGGTGGTTTCCCGCACCTGGCCCACACTGCCCGGGGCCGAGGTAAGTTCGGCGTTGTACATGGTCTGGACCGAGTCAATGACCACCGCGGCCGGTTTCTGGACTTCGAGCATGGAGAGAATGGCGTCCACATGGATCTCCGTCACCACGAGGAGTGTCTCTGACGAGACGCCCAGGCGTTGGCTTCGAAGGTGAATCTGCCCCTTGGACTCCTCACCGGAGACATAGAGAACCCGTCGCCCGCTCTGTGCGAGGCCGTCCAGGGCCTGGAGCATGAGGGTGGACTTGCCGATCCCCGGGTCGCCGCCGATAAGGACGAGGGAGCCGGCCACGATCCCGCCCCCCAGCACCCGGTCGAATTCGGGGATGCCGGATGGTATGCGGGGCTCTTCCATGGTTTCAATGGAAAGAATGCTCTCGGGCTCGGGGGTCGGGACGCCCTTCTTCGAGGATGCGGGTTGAAACCTGTCCCCTTCCGTCACCACCTCTTCGGCAAGGGTATCCCACCCTCCGCACTCCGGGCAGCGCCCCATCCACTTGGGCGTCTGATAGCCGCACGACTGGCAACTGTAGAGGCTTTTTCTTCTCTTTTTCACGGTGTCAATTCATCCCGGCTTCTGGTAAGATGGCTGGCCTGTACCGGCAGGAATAGAGTGTGCCGGCGAGGGCAAGGGGAGGTCCACATAGACTCCCCGGTTTGTACCATATTTTGCCCGACATCATCAAATCCTGGTCGCATGGACGTATCCTGGGCGACCCCGATGAACTGCCAAGAGTGGTTACACCGCTCTTTTAGGAGTGTTTAAGGGCGATGATTGACTACCACATCCATACATTGTTGTGCAACCACGCCAAGGGTGGCATCCGAAGCTACGTGGATGCCGCTGTTCAAGCCGGTTTGTCGGAAATCTGTTTTCTTGAACACCTCACCCTCGACAAGACAAGCACCGCCCACGCCATGCACCCCAACGAAGTGCCGCTCTATGTCTACGCCATCCAGGACCTGAAGCGGGCCTATCACGACCGCATCACCATCCGCACCGGCCTTGAGATCGACTTCACACCCGAGGCCCTCCCTGCGATAAACCGCCTCGTCGACACCTTTGATTTTGACCTCATCGGCGGGTCCATCCACTTTGTGGACGGCATCAACATCGCCAGTCGAAGAAATGCAAGTGCCATGTCACCCGAGGAGTTTGAGCGTTTATGCCGCCGCTACCTGGAGAGGGTACGAGAGATGGTGGACGCCACCTTCTTTGATGTGGTGTGCCACCTGGACGTCATCAAAAAGACCGGACGCCCCCTGCCTGCCGATGTGGAGGCCGGCCTCATGGAGGTCATCGACCGCATGGCCGAAAAAGAGCTCGCTTTGGAGGCCAATGCCAGTGGCCTCGCCCACCCTGCGAAGGCCTGCTACCCGTCAAACGCCCTTCTGGCCCATGCCATCAGACGTGGCGTCCCCATCACAACCGGCTCCGATGCCCATACCCCCCAGGCCGTGGGAAAAGGGCTTGATACCGCCCTTGGCACCCTCCATGCCCTGGAAGCCACCCACATAACCCGGTTCGAAAAAAGACAACGCAGCCTCGTTCCCATTGATTTACCGCCCCACCAGGAGTCATCATGATACAAAGAAGATCCTGCATCGCTCTGTTTGTCATCACCCTGCTCTTTTCGGGCGCGTTTCCATCCTCCGGCCTGGCCATCACCAAGACCCCCGACCCGTTTAAATCGGTTCGGCAGCGGTTGGTTAAAGACGGCTTTTCCCAGAATCAGGTGGACATCTATTTTCAGGATGGGCTGCGCCTCTTTGCCGTCAAGGGTGTCTCCGGATACTTCACGCACAACGAAGGCAAGCTGAACTACGGACGATTTCTCAAGGAGAGTTCCCTTGCCACCGGTCGAAGTTACATCAAGCGACACAATGCCTTTCTCGAGGCCACCGAAGCCGAATACGGCGTGAACAAAGAGATCATCACCGCCGTTCTCATGGTGGAGACGGCCCTGGGCAACTACATCGGCAACAGCCGCGTTTTTGAAATCCTTGCCACGCTGGCATCCCTGTCAGATGATCACGCCAAGGCCCGCCTCTGGAAAGAGGTCCCCCCAGAGCGTCGCATCAGCCGAGAACGATTTGAGAAAAAAACAAAAGACAAGGCCGAGTGGGCCTACCGGGAACTGAAAGCCCTCATCACATACAGCAACGAGGTGGACGAGAATCCGCACACCTTTATCGGCTCCTACGCCGGTGCCATGGGTATCTCCCAGTTCATGCCGAGCCGCATCCTGCAACTGGGTGTGGACGGGGATAAAGACGGGCGAATCAACCTCTACACCCATGAGGACGCCATCGCCAGCGTGGCCAACTACCTTCGCCACTTCGGCTGGAAACCCGGCATTAAGAAAGAGAAGGCGATTAAGGTGCTGATGCGCTACAACCACAGCATCTACTACGCCAACACCCTGTACGACATCATGGAAGCCCTGAAATAAGAAACGCCCTGCCTCCGGCGTCAAGGGGCTGAGCCCCTTGACCCCAGGCCCGCGAATGCTCCGGCCCCTCGTCCCTCGGGTGCGTCACATTCGCTGACGGGCTTCGCCCGTGGGATGCAACACGTGACCCTGAGATTAAACGACACCTTAAATATTGTATCGCCGGGTGACCGCAGGTCAATGCACTGGCCACCCATAGCAGCAAGAGCTTACACACATTACACACTCGTCTCGGGGCCCCCTCTGACACGAAACCAGAAAGGACTCTTTACGTCATGAACGCAATGACCGGCTCCACCCTCGGCACCTGGATCGTCATCGGCTTTGTCTTCTTTGCCCTCACCATGCTCGCCTTTGTGGATGTGGCCCGAAAAGATTTCGGCACCACCGGCAAAAAGGCCCTGTGGGCCATCATCGCCCTCATCCCCTTTGTGGGCTGGCTCATCTACTTTGTCCTAGGCATGCGAAGGGGAACGGTTCCGACGAATGAAGAGCAATAGGATTTCCAGGTGCCCCCACCTGGCCGCCGGAGACTTGCTTCTACCATGAAGGGCATGACCCTAAAGCCGTTGCAGCAGATAAAGATAAAGGGGTGCCCGGCTGGCCCGTTTCAGGGCTGTGAGTTCGGACATGACGTGTTTTCGTTCAGAAGCCGATTTCAACGGGGAGAGATAGAGAGGCGCGTTTCGTGATTCCCGGGTGGCGGCAAATCGTGCCAGGGTGTCGTGGTGTGACGGCGGCAGTGAGGTTCCTGTCACCATGTTCAGGGAGACGGTAACCCCATCATAACGTTGCATCACATCATCGGCCACCCTCACTGCATCCCTTACCAGGGACAAAGACGTGGGCCGCCCGAGGCAATGAAGGGTCGCCTCGTCAAGGGACTCGATGCCGGTGTTGATCCGCACCTGAAACGGAAGCTTGGAAAGGGACTTCCAGCCGTCATCCGTCACCCCCATCAGTGCATCGGGGCTCCCGAAAAGAAACAGGGACGGGGCCTCGGCCATCAACCCCTTGCCACCAATCAACGTTTCGCATGCCCGGGCCGCCGCCACAACCTTCTCTGCTCCAGCAGCAAGGGCATCATGCTCGCCCAGAAACACCCCGCCCATGTTCACCAGGTCTTCCTGAAAAAAATCGACCATGGCCGCCACCTGACGTTTTACATGAGTTTCGGTTTCAATGGCAAAGGGAAGGGGAGACTTCACTCCGCAGAACCTGCAGTGGTAAAGACACCCCTTAGCAAGGCGAATGGGAAGAATATCGTAATCCACATGGCGCGAGTCCGGCGGCAGCACAGTGGTCATGCCCTGGGTCAATTCATGAAAGCTGCGGCCAAGGGACTCAAGGGTCTCTTTCCGGTTTTTGCGGGCAACCCGGCCAAGAAACGCCGCCACATCGGAAGGCGCTCCCTCTGCCAGTGCGTCAGCCCATTCCGTCAGCTCTTCAAGTGCATAAAGGGCTTCCTCCAACTTTTCGTATGGGTAGGTCTTTTCCCCGATCACGTTGTTGGTGGGGTATGGAAGCACAGGGATGTAGTGCTCGCCTATGGCTGAAAACGCCCCGTTGTACCCACCCGACGAGTAGTAAACCCAATCACCGCCCGCCGTCCGCTTAAACCAATCGGCATGATCATGCCAGGTGCCTGGGCGCCCCTGTATAAACCGGATCACCCCTTCGGGGCTGAACTGAAACAGGTAAGAGGCCGTTTGGAGCTCATGAAACAATCCGTACCTCACCGGCCAGCTCGCCTTGAGGTAACGGGCCGACCCCACAAGGCCCATTCGCCCCTTCACCCCACCCCGCAAAAACTCCCGTCCCCTGTTCTTCATAAAAGACACGCCTCCGGCGGCCAAGGGCTGAACCCTTGGAACCCAGGTTCGCAAATGATCCGAGCCCTCGTTCCTCCGGTACGTCACATCTGCTTACGGGCTGCGCCCGTGAATAACGGAAAAGGGTATCCAATCTCCTTCATGCATCCCGAAGGGAGCTTCATGCTCTTCATGTTTTTTCATTAAAGGCTACCACACACGTAACAACCCGAAACCATCTGACGTACCGAAGGAATTGGCGTTACCAGAATCATTTTCAAAACCTGTTTGTCAAACTTTTCAAAAGTTTGGCCCCCGGCAGGGCCGCCGGAGGCAACTTTTTGGGAGCTGAATAGTTACATAGGCTCTTCATCACCCATAGCCTATGGCCACCCTCAGCTACCTGCAACCTAAAAAAAACGCCCCATGGCCGTTACCGGCATCATGGGGCGTTTTACAAGCTGCTGAAAAAAGGCGTTTACCTGCTACTCCTGGCCTCCCAGGGTGTAGGTGGAGCAGGAGCCGCTGGAGCATTGGCGCTTCTGAACCCCGGACTGGTTGGAGGGGTTGCTGCCGGAAGAGGATGCGCCCATTTTAAAGTTGGTGGTGCTGATAACCCGTTCAAAGGACTGGGAACCGCACTTGGGGCACTTCAATTCATCCTCATCCTTGCTGCCCATAACGAGCAGTTCAAAGAACTCTTCACACTTGCTGCACTTAAATTCGTAAATGGGCATAACGTCTCCCTGCCTTTTCATCGTCTCACCACGGCTCAGCCGCAGGTCATATCCAAATTCATCCCGCACAAAGCGGGTTCAAATCATCCGTCAGTTCCGTACATTATGAGCACTTTTTGCCTCTTGTCAAGACCAGGATCGCGAATGCTCCCGTGGCCTGCATGGACATTTTCAGGCCGTTGTCCACGCCGAAGACAAAAAAACGGTGGTATCTATTCAGCTATGCCTCCGACTGGCCGCTTTTTGAAATAAGCCCCGAAAACTTCCCGGTTGTGCCTCCGGCGCCCTGCCGGGGGCTAAACTTTTAAAAAGTTTAACAAACAGGTCTGACCTTGTTCATCGTTTGGGCGATCAGCGTGTTCGCATCACCACCTGACCACTCTTGATCCCTGGAGCACCTCACTCCGCTGCGGCATTGGCTAAGGACGAACTAAAAAGCCGCACCGGAGTGCGGCGCTCCGTTTCGGTCCGTCTTTCTCGGTTTTTTAAGGTCACGGCCCAAACGATGACCAAGCCCACAAGTCTTAAGAATTAATCATGATTAAATTTCAACTTAAAGGCGGATGTGATTTGACCCGAGGAACGAGGGGCAAAACGCATCTGCAAGCGGCTTTCAAGGTGGCACACCTTGCCGCCGGAGGCACGCTCCTACGCGTTTTCGAGCATCTCGCGGGCATGATCAAGGGTAGCGCGGGTCACTTCGACGCCGCCCAGCATGCGGGCCATTTCATCCACGCGCCCCTCTTCGGAAAGGGGGGTGATGGAGGTGCAGGTACGGCCTTTGACCACCTGCTTTTCGATGCGATAGTGGTGGCGGCCGAACTTTGCGATCTGGGGAAGATGGGTGATGCAAAGCACCTGATGGTGGCTTGAGATCTCTTTGATTTTCATCCCCACCACTTCGGCGACACCACCGCCAATGCCTGCGTCCACTTCGTCAAAGACCACCGTTCCCACGGCATCCCCTTCGGCAAGGATGGTTTTCACGGCCAGGACCACTCGGGAGAGTTCACCGCCGGAGGCGATCTTGGTGAGGGGCTTTTCCGCCTCTCCCACGTTGGGAGCAATCATGAAAACAGCCCGGTCCATGCCGGTCTCGCCCATGCGAACACCGGCAGGGCCTTCTGCGGTACCTCCTGCTTCCGCCCCAAGGGGGGCGACAGCCACATTGAATCGGGCCCGGGGCATCTCAAGGTTTTTCAGCTCTTTTTCCACCAGGGACGAGAGCTTTGCTGACGCTTTCTTCCTTTTTTCCGAGAGGCTGATGCAGAGGGAGTGGAGCTTTTCACGGGCTTCGGAGATCGCCAATTCCAACCCCTCCATCTCCACCTCAAGGTTATCCAAAGAGGCCAGCTCGGCTTCGATGGCCTGCTGCCGTTCTATAAGTTCAGGGAGACCGGCTGAGGCCCCCACGTACTTGCGTTTGAGTTTGTTGATGAAATCCAGGCGCTCTTCCACGGAATCCAGGGCCCTTTCATCCACGGTGATTCCGTCCCGGTACTGCTGCAGGTTGCGCGAGAGGTCCTCCACCCGGTAGCAAAGCTCTTCGGCCTCGGAAAGCAGGGGGGACATACCGGAGTCGGCGGACGAGCCCTTCTCCAGCTCTTTTTTCAGCTGGGTAACGCGCTCATAAACAGCCCCTTCTGCCGTGTAAAGAGACGCCACACCTTCATTGGCCGTTCGAAGAAGGGTCTCGGCGTTTCGAAGGCGCAGGCGCTCAGCCTCAAGAAAGGTGTCTTCGCCCTCTTCTAAGGCCGCAGCGTCCAACTCTTCCTTTTGAAACCGGAGGAGCTCCTCCTGCTCGGCCTGCCTCTTTTTCAGGGCCTCTTTTTTTCGAAGGACCTCAAGAAGCGGTGCCAGGGACTGAAAGGCTTTGCCCACCCTTTCACGCAGGGGCATCAGCCCTGCAAAACGGTCGAGAAAAAGCAGGTGGAGTTCCTCTTTAAGCAGGGCCTGGTGCGCGTGCTGGCCGGAGATGCTGGCCAGGTTTTCCGTGAGTTCGGCAAGAAGCTGCATGGTGGCCAGGCGGCCGTTGATGTAGACGCGGTGGCGGTCCGTGGCGGAGATGATGCGGCGCACAAGGAGACCTTCGTCCGGGTCGTGCCCCATTTCCACGAGTTTTTCAGCGGTATCGCTCCCCTCCGGCACGGAAAAGAGCCCCTCCACCTCGGCTGAAGCCTCACCGGTGCGCACAAGCGCAGCCGATGCACGACCGCCAAGAAGAAGGTTCAAAGCATTGATGATGATGGACTTGCCGGCTCCGGTCTCTCCACTGAGAACAGTAAGCCCCTCCCGAAATGAGATGGAGAGATCATCAATGATGGCAAAATGTCGAATGGAAAGATCTGTGAGCATGGGCGATGCCTTCCCCCCAAAATTGAAGTGGTGGCCACAAAACACAGGAACGCGCACAGGCGTAACGCGTCGGTATGTTATGTCACAGCATCCCCTGTTTGTAAAGCTGGCAGGACGGGGCTCCAAGGCTCATGAACCCCAGATATTCCGATGGGTTTTTCAACACAAACAATAAAAAAAAGTAACGATTCAGCTCAACATTGCCTCCGGCGGCAAGGTGTGCCACCTTGAAAGCAGATAACGGATGCGTTTTGCCCCTCGTCCCTCGGGTCAAATCACATCCGCATTTGAATCGAGAGTTTCCTGTGTCCATGGTTAAAGACCTGTTTATCAAAACCAGCTCAAAAAAATGGGCAAAAACTTGGTCCCCGGCAGGGCCGCCGGAGTAGTTATGGGCATTTTATGGCTTTCTCACTTTACGCTGGGCCCCAATTCAGGCACTGAACCCTTCAAGAAACGCCCACAGCTTTCCACACTCCATCTCCAGGAGGGAGAGTTTTTCTTCAAGATTCATGAGGTTCCTTCCCCGCCCCGCCTTTTCCAACTCAGAAGCTGCATCGGCTGCGGGCTTGGCCGCAAGATAACTCAGGCTCCCTTTGAGGGCGTGGGCGGCCTTTTCGAGCGCCTCACCATCCCCTTTACCGGCCGCCTCACGAATGGCCCCGATCATCCCGTCGTATTCACCTGAAAATTCTATCAGGCAGTCGCGAACCAACTCCCGGTCGTCCCCCATGATCTCCATCAGCTCATCGACATCAATGGGGGCCTCGTCATGAATCCTTTCCATTCTGATTGATTTCCTTGGTGAGGGTTGTCTCGATTGCCGGCAGGCTATTTCATTGAAAGAGAAAAAGAGGGGGATATCTGTGGAGAGAAGAAAAAAGCACCTGCGGCACGCGGGTTTTCTAACGTGGTAAGTATATCAGATGCATTTTCCCGGGGTCAAAACAAAAGCAGGTTCGCGAATGCTCTCGACTCTCGTTCCTCGAGTCGAGAGCATTCGCTGACGGGCTACGCCCGTGAATAGCAGCACCGGTGTCACTCTCTGTATCGTCTTCCTCGCTGCAAGTGACATGGAGACCTGTGTGTTGTTTTATATCAAGGCCACTTCAGGCAAAAAAATTCGTAACGAATCAGAGATTAATCACCTTGTCGGCGACCTGAAGACTGGTGATGATATCAAGCATGTTGGTGGTCACGCCAGCGCCCTTTTCCGCCATCAGGCCAAAGTGCTCCAAGCAGGTACCGCACACCAGAAGGCTCACCCCCTTCTCTTCCAGGGCTTTGAGTTCCGCCAGGGTTTCTGTACCATGGCAGGCCAGTTTCACCGCTTCATTGACCATCACGACCCGCCAGAGGCTATCGCCCATCTCGGGCAGGGTTTTCAGAAAATTCAACATCAGCTTATGCCCAAGGTCAAGATCGCCCGTGCCGATGGTATTGTGGGTGATCATTACCGCAACGGAACCGGGGGCACCCTGGGTTCCAGTTTCTGCGGGAGCACGTGAAGCATCGGTTCGCTGCCCCGACACGGAGTAGAGAGAACCTTCACCTTTATATGACGTTGTAAACCCCTGCCCCTCAAGAAAGCGAGTCACATTTTCTGCCGCCGCAAGGTTATCCACCTCCACGGAAAGTTCAAGACAGTCCCCGGTCTCTTCCAGATATGCCTTGGTGCGAATCACAGGCTGGGGACACGCCAACCCTTTAAAATCGAGATTTTCCATTCTATTCCTCGTGGCCGCGTAAAAAAGTCTGGGGATTCACCCGAGTAACGTACCTCGAATATCCGCTGACCTCTTCCACGCAACGTGTCATTCAACGTCATTCAGACGTGTCTGTTTCTCATCAAGGGAGCCTGTCACCCGACCCCATACACCCCTGCATGCTTCAAAGCCAAGCCCCAGGGCTTGCATGAATCCATCATTGAATAATCACCACGGTACAAAGGCCTGTCCAATTGTTTTTATCGATACAAACCTGCTTTTCCATAGGTTTCCTGCGATATGAATCGTGGGAGTTTTTTGGTGACAGGGGCAAATTGTTGGGTGTATATATCACACAACCGTCGAGGATAAGCCTGAAAAGACGACGGAAATATTTGATCGCCCTGAAAAAAGCCGTCGGAAAAACAGTGGTGACATCCAGATGGGGCTATCGACGGCGGCATCAAGACGGTATGATGCTGCAGCCCACTTAGCTTATAAACGCATTTATGTTGACTCTTCCGGCGCACTGCCCTGCCTGTTTACGGGTCAACTTAATAAACCATATGCACCATACTTCCAGGAGGTGACCTGC
Source organism: Desulfolunaceae bacterium (assembly GCA_942491485.1). Taxonomy (GTDB): domain Bacteria; phylum Desulfobacterota; class Desulfobacteria; order Desulfobacterales; family Desulfolunaceae; genus Desulfoluna. Next base: position 65,514 of record CALOAX010000006.1, read on the forward strand.
CATGAGACCCCTTGCGTTGTTCGCATTTGTTGCGATCCTCCTCGGGTGTTTTGCCTGCAGCTCCGGGGGAAAGGCGCCGGCACCCACAAACCGATTTTACACCGATGGGGCCCGAGCCCTCACTGCCGGTGACCGACTTGCAACCAGGGGATGCTCCCAAGGAGCTGTGAAGAGTTACTTCAAGGCCGTGGAGCTTTTCACCCTTGCCGACGATCAAGGAGCCCTGGCCACCTGCTTCAACAACATCGGTAACCTTTACCTGGGCGATGATAAAAGCGCCGATGCCCTCCACTACTATCGCGAAGCCCTTGAACTTCACACCCGAAACGACAACCTTGAAGGCAGGGTGCGCGTCCTGACGAACCTGGCGTCGGCCCAGGTAGCGGAAGATTCCCCGACCAAAGCAGAAGAACACCTGGACCAGGCAGACCTGCTGGCAGCCAAGGGAGGTATCTCCTGGCCACAAACCCGCATTGTCAGAGCAAACCTCAGACTGCACCAAGGCGATGCCCTGGGAGCCCTGACCCTTCTCCGGGAGGTGAACAGCACCCTCCAGGCACCTGAAGAGGCTCTTTCCGCATCCCTTCACTTTGCGCTCGGGAGAAGCTACGTTACCCTTACGCAGTATGATGAGGCCCTCGTTCATTTTTCCAGGGCCCTTACCGTAGACCGGGACCGTGGCGCCCTTCGCCTCATGGTAACGGACTTAAGGGAAATGGGCCGTACCCTCATGGCCATGGGCAGGGAGGACGATGCGAGCTGGCACCTTGAGAGAGCCCTTCGCATCTCTGCCCTTCTGGGGGAACCAGCGATTCATAATGAGCTGCTGGACATGTTAAACAACCTCACCGGAACGACAGAGGGGCCCCCCTCTTCGATCACCGGTTACTTTCTGGAGCGTTGGGCAAACGGCGAAAGCTTCGCCGCACCCTGCAACTGAATCAATCACCTCGTCCAAACGACGGGTAAACGGTAACGGACACCTTTACATGGAATCAACTCAGAGCGACAAAGAGATGGTCAAGCGCCTGACGCGCGACGGCAAAGAGTACATCATTATCGGCACCGCCCACGTGTCTCGGGAGAGCGCTGAGCTTGTGGAGCGTGTCATCGAAGACGAGACGCCGGACACGGTTTGCGTGGAACTCTGCCAGGCACGGTATCAGTCCATGATGGACAGCGACTCATGGCGCAACATGGACATCGTCAAAGTAATCCGGGAAAAGAAATCCTTTCTGCTGCTTGCCAACCTGCTCCTGGCCTCGTTTCAGAAAAAAGTGGCCGATAAATTCGATATCCGCCCCGGAGAAGAGATGATCCGCGCCGTGGCCAAAGCAAATGAAGTGGAGGCTGACCTTGTCCTTGCCGACAGGAATGTCCAGACCACCCTCTCCCGGGCATGGCGCTCCATGGGCTTTTTCAAGAAGGTCTCCCTTCTCTTTCAGATGGTCCTCTCCGTGGGCAGCGCGGACGACATCGAAGAAGAGGAGATCGAAAAACTCAAGAACCAGGACATGCTGGAAAGCGTTCTGGAGGATGTGGGCAAGTCCCACCCGGCCCTTCGGGAGATCCTCATAGACGAACGGGACCGCTACCTCGCTCACAAGATCCGTAACGCCCAGGGCGAGAAAATCGTGGCCGTTGTGGGTGCCGGTCACCTCCCCGGTATCATGCGATACTTCGACAACACCATCGACATTGACGAACTCGATGAGCTCCCCCCTCCGGGGAAGGCGGGTAAAATCATCACCTGGGGCCTGCCCCTCATGGTCACAGCCCTCATCATCTATGGTTTTACCAGCGGAGGCGCCCAGGCGGGTGCAGGCATGATGGGCTGGTGGATCGCCGCCAACGGCATTCTCGCTGGCATCGGTGCCATCATCGCCTTCGGCCACCCCGCCACCATCGCCTCGGCTGTGATCGCCGCCCCCCTGACATCTCTAAACCCCATGGTTGCGGCCGGTTGGGTCTCAGGCCTCACGGAGGCCTTTGTGCGCAAACCCAAGGTCAAAGATTTCGAAAGCCTGGGAGACGACATCCTCTCCGTCAAAGGCTTCTGGCGCAACAAAGTCACCCGTGTCCTCCTCGTTGTGGTCTTCACCAACCTCGGCAGCACCCTCGGCACCGCCGTGGCCCTGCCCATGATGGCCCGTATTCTAAACGGCTAAGGCGGTCAAGGCCTCTATGCCTCCGGCGGCGAGGTGTGCCACCTCGAAAGCGGGTTGCGAATGCTCCTGTCCCTCGTTCCTCGGGTCGTTCACATTCGCTGACGGGCTGCGCCCGTGAAAAACGCCAGTGATGATCACGTTCAATTCGGACTGCCTGCGCCCAAAGGCTTGCAACAAAAAAGCTAAAGCGCTTCGTACAAATCAAAAAGGCCACGTCGATGGAAAGCATCGGCGTGGCCTTTTTGATTTCAACAATTGAGGCAAGCGCAAGTGAGTTCAGCTTTCAAGCCGCCCACGCTTTGCCCCCGGCTCCCCCTCGCAGACAGTGAGCGTCAGCGAGCTGGATGCATTCTGGGGTGCAGGGGATCATCCCCTGCCCGCCGGAGGCATGTTTTTACGAACCCTTGATAATTTCCACCACGCGGGTGCCTTCGCGTTCCACGACGGTGAGGCGACCTTCGGCGTAGAGCTGGATGCATTCGGGGAAGAGGCGCCACTCTTCGGCGAGGCCCTTTTTCTTCACGGCATCCAGATCATCTTCGGGGAGGATGGGGAAGCTGTGCTGCCCGATGATGGGGCCGGAATCTTCGCCATAGTCCACGAAGTGCACGGTGCACCCCCCCACTTTGCAGCCGTAGCGAAAGGTGTCGCCATAGCCGTCGGTGCCGGGAAAAGCGGGAAGAAGGGCGGGGTGGATGTTCATGATGCGGGGGATATCAGAGTCAGCGTTGAGGCCATCGATAAAATAGGGGGTGAACACCCTCATAAAGCCGGCCAAAACCAGAAGATCGATATTGTAAGGGACCAGCTTGGCCAGCAGGTCCGCTTCGGCCAGGGCTCGTTTTTCCAAAAAGGCCTTCAGGGTATCGGGATGGGCATCTTTTAAGAGGCTCTGCTTTGCAGCCACGTCGTCCAGCGAAAAATTATCGGGGAGAGGGGCCCCATCCTTCCTGCTTGCAAACAGGGTGCTGTAATCGGTGACAAAGGTGGGAATCCCAGCCTTTTCGGCCCGGGCCAATCCGCCGGCCCCGGGATTGTCCGCTCCCACACAGGCGATCTCCACGTCCAGAGCGCCGACCTGCACGGCGTCGATAATCGCCTGGAGATTGGATCCTCCGCCAGAGACCAGCACACCGATTTTTATCTTTTCTTTCCCGTCCATCCGACTCCTTTTTGTGACCAACACATGCGGGGACAGCCCCTTGGTTGATCACCCCTATTAATTATATGTCATGCTGAATATTTTCTTTTGACCGGTCACCGGCATTTCACTATACTTTGTTCCCTATAAAGTTGAAGCAGGCTCGGTGATTTGTTCTCTGATTCTGCATCAGCAGTCCACGTGACACCTATCCGGGAGTAATGGATGGATACCCATATTGCACGGCAACCGATCTTCAATGACCAAAAGCAAGTTTTCGGTTATGAGCTTCTCTTTCGAAACGGCCTGAACAACGCCATGCCCGATGACATCGATGGAGATACGGCCACATCCCAGCTCCTCTCCAGCAGCTTCTTTACCATAGGCATCGACACCTTAACAAACGGAAAGTATGCCTTCATCAACTTCACCGAAAAACTCATAAACATCGGAATCCCCAATCTTTTCCCCTGGAAGCAGACCGTCATAGAGGTCCTTGAGACCGTTCCCGCCACCCCCGAGGTGATCCAGGCCCTTGCCTCTGCCAGACGCAAGGGATACACCGTGGCCCTGGATGATTTTATCCTCAACGGCGCCTCCAGCCCCTTTCTGGACGTGGCCGATATCATCAAGGTGGATCTTCTCGACACCCCGTTTGACAAGGTTGAGGAGCTGGCTGTTGCCGCCGAGAAAAAAGGGATCACCCTTCTGGCCGAAAAGGTGGAAACCGAAGAGATGTTCCGCCGGTCACGAAGGCTTGGTTTCTCTCTTTTTCAAGGCTATTTTTTCTGCAAGCCCGAAATCATCTCCGGAAAAGAGATCCCTGCCTCCAGCCTGACCCTGCTGAAACTGATGGCAGAGATGAACCGGCCCGACATAGACTTTGGCACCATTGAACGCCTGGTGGCCAAAGATGTGGCCATCGTCTACAAACTTCTCTCCCACCTCAACAGCGCGTGGTACGGGTTGAGATCCCCGGTTTCGTCCCTCAAGGATGCCCTTCGGATGCTGGGGCTCGATGAGATCCGGCGCCTTGTCGGCTTGATTGTCATGGGCAAAATTGCCTCCAACTCGCCCGAGGAGCTGCTGCGCACCTCCGCAGTCCGGGGACGCCTGTGCGAGCTGGCCGTCCAGAGCTCTGGTATGGACATCGAACCGTCCGAACTCTTTACCATGGGCATCTTTTCCCTGATTGACACCATTTTAAACCGCCCCATGAACGAAGTTCTGGACCACCTCCCCCTCTCTTCGGCTACCGTCGCGGCCCTCACCGAAGGAACGGGTCCCCAGGCCCCTTTCCTCCAGCTGGCAAGGGCTTTCGAGCAGGGCCAGTGGGCAGAGATGACCGAGGCGGCCCGGTCCATCAACCTTCCCGAGGATCAAATTGGGGGCATTATCATCGACACACTGACCTGGAACCGAAACCTGCCCACTTAGAAACGGACATCAACTCCGGCGGACCTGCCGGGGCAAAGCTTTTGCCCGATCTGAAAAAGTGGGTTTTACAAACAGGGTTTGAAAATCACGACACCGTGCGTCGAATTCACCGGCGCACGCAACAGCCCTTCCACATTTCCCCGAAAGGGGCTATAATAACTGGAATTAATTTTCCAGCATCCGGCCCCTCAGGCCGGTTCCCCACCCTCCGACGCACAGGGGTATCACAGGGCCGAAGCCCGGTGATACCCAAAGGGGGCCACTTGACAAGCCCACGAAGCGTAAATATATTTCAACGCGAAGAAAATCATTAAAAAAGCAAACCATATCAAGCAAAGGAAAACGATCATGGCTGAAGGTATTCTCGATATTACAGACGACACATTTGAAACTGAAGTTATGAACGCCGACCTCCCCGTTGTTGTGGATTTCTGGGCCCCCTGGTGCGGCCCCTGCCGAGCCATCGGCCCCATCATTGAAGAGCTCTCCGGCACCTACAACGGCAAGGTCAAATTCGTGAAATGCAACGTTGACGACAACCCCCTCTCCCCCAGCCGCTATGAAGTGCGTGCCATTCCCACCCTGCTTTTCGTCAAGGGCGGTGAAATTGTGGACACCATCACCGGCATGACTGCCAAGGCAAAACTGGAAGAGACCATCGGCAAACTTCTTTAAGACTGACCTGATCACCGCGTAAAACATCACTGATCACGGGGAGCCCAAGGCAGAGCCGTGGTCAGGACTTTTTTTGCACAGGTATCATACTGGCGGAGCCGATCATTCGGATCAGCGGCCCGGCACCCTCTCACCGCAAGGCATATGACCAGGGTGAGGTGCAGGGCCGCACTGTCCTTTGCGCCCCGTCGATTCTGGATGGAAGAAATGGCAGAGACCAACTACGACCTGATCATCATCGGCGGCGGCCCAGCCGGCCTCACCGCAGGCATGTACGCATCCCGAGCACGCCTCAACACGGTTCTGGTGGAGAAAGTAGCCACCGGCGGCCAGATTCTCATCACCGACTGGATTGAAAACTACCCAGGCTTTCCCGAAGGCATCAGCGGTCCTGACCTTTCAGACAAGATGCTGGAACAGGCCCGTCAGTTCGACCTGAAGTTCGAATACGGCGAAGTGGAAAAGGTGGAGCTGGAAGGCGAGTTAAAATCCATCACCATCGGTGACAAAACCCTGACCGCAAAAACAGTGATTATCGCCAGCGGTGCGTCTCCCCGCAGCCTTCATGTGGGCGAGGAAAAATTCCACGGCAAGGGCGTCTCCTACTGCGCCACCTGCGACGCACCCTTCTTCAGGGACAAGACCGTTGTGGCCGTCGGCGGAGGGGACACCGCAGTTCAAGAGAGCCTCTACCTCACCAAGTTCGCCAAAAAGGTCTACCTCGTTCACCGGCGTGACCAGCTTCGGGCTGCCAAGATCCTTCAGGAACGGGCTTTGTCCAACGACAAGATCGAAATGGTCTGGGACTCCGTGGTCACCGGCATGGACGGCCTCTTCGGCGTAGAAAATGTCACGATAAAAAACGTGAAAACCGAAGAAGAGACCAAGGTCGCTGCAGACGGCTGCTTCATCTGGATCGGTATTCTCCCCAACACCGATTTCCTGGGTGATGCCCTGGAGATGGATGAGTGGAAGTTTATCAAAACCGATTCCAACATGGCCACCAACATCCCCGGTGTCTTTGCCGCCGGAGACGTGCGCAGCACCCCCTTGCGCCAGATCGCTACGGCCGTTGGGGACAGCGCCATTGCCGCCACCATGGCTGAACACTATCTGGAAGGGCATTGATCCCATGAAGCGTTTGATCTCTTTTGCGCTCATCGCCTTTGTTGCGCTCACCTTTCTCTCCTGCGGCCCCAAGAACAAGGAAGAGAAACTGGCACCCGAGCTGGCGGAAGATGCCAAGGTCCAGTTTGAAAAGGAACGCTACAAAGAGGCCATCGAAATCTACACCAAGCTCAGGGACTGGTACCCCTTTGACAAGCTGGCCATTGAAGCGGAATACAACATCGCCGAGGCTCACTTCAAAATGGAAGAGTACGACGAAGCGGCCCTTGCCTATCAGGAGTTCGAAAAACTCCACCCAAGGCATGAGTCCATCGACTACATCATCCATCAGCAGGCCCTGTGCTATTACAACCGATTGGACACGGCAGACAGGGACCAGAGCAATGCCCTCAAAGCATTCTCTATCCTGACGCGTCTCATCAGGCACTACCCGGACAGTGCGTACGTGGAAGATGCCAAAAAAGAGAAGAAGGAGTGTCTCAAGAGCCTTGCTTCCCATGAGATGTATGTCGGACGCTTCTATTTCAAATCCAAGAAGTACCAAAGCGCCCTTAACCGGTTTGAAACGGTTCTTGAAGCATACTCCGGCCTTGGTTTTGACGCCGAAGCCAACGAGCTTGCAGGAAAGTCACGTGAGAAGCTGGCTGAGGAGCCCGAAGAAAAATAGATCAGGCATCCTTTTCCAAGGCGCCTGAGCCTATCGTACCAATTGGAAGGGCAGGATCAAAGGTTCCTGCCCTTCTTTCCCGTTTGATTCGAAACGATAAAAAGGCTTTACACGGCCTGTCTTTTGTTTTATACAGACTCGTTATTTTTTTACGTCACCTGACCAGCATTGACGGGTTCGTAAAAAAGAGCCGGTAAACCACTTGTGTCTTGCCGAATGGATATCCGGCCTACCGGCCGTTTTTACAAAGCCATCAACGTGAAAAAAGGAGTGTTCAACATGTCCAAGATGTGTGAAATATGCGGCAAAAAGCCGATGGTAGGGAACAACGTGAGCCACGCTCATAACGTTAACAAGCGTCGCTTCAACCCCAACCTTCAGAGCGTTCGTGCCATGAAAAATGGCGCCGTGAAGAAGATGACCGTCTGCACCAGCTGCATCAAAGCAGGCAGCGTGGTAAAAGCCGCCAAGTAGCTCTTGAAGGCTTTCGTGGTCGCGCCGTAACAAAGTCAGGTTGCAAGGGGCAATACGCATTAGACGTATTGCCTTACGCGTGTTTGCACCATGTAAGATCCGGAACACTTACGGAACCGACCGCTTACGACCGCACCATGATACCCCGCACCGCCCGCAGAAGACCTCAGGCTCTCTCCCGACGCCAGTAATAACCGATTCGAGAGAGCCTGTTGTGTTTTCACCCTCCGGGGCCACCCCTGCAAAACCCTCGTTATATCAAGCAATAGCAAGTGCCAGCCCCTTCCCCCACAAAAAAATTGCGAAAAATTCAAAAAAGGTTATGATACCGGAACCGAGCCCCTGCCCGGCCGGCCCATCCTTCCCCCAATATGTCAGGGGAATTCAGGCCTTTTCTGCTACACCATTGATACCCCGAGGCACATGCGGCCATGCCGTCGTTGCCCTTTGTTTCCAAACCATGAATCGTATCTTCAGGAGCGCTGTTTCACCGCTATGGACATGGATGTAAAACGATATGATGCGGATGCCATTGAGGTCCTGAAGGGCCTTGATCCTGTCAGGCGTCGGCCTGGAATGTACACCGACACCGACCGGCCGAACCACCTGGCCCAGGAAGCCATCGACAACAGCGTGGATGAGGCCATTGCCGGCCATGCCGACAAGGTGTCGGTAATCCTTTACGAAGACGGTTCCCTTGAAGTCAGTGACAACGGCCGCGGCATGCCCGTGGACATCCACCCCGAAGAGGGAATCACCGGCGTGGAACTCATCATGACCCGCCTTCATGCCGGTGCCAAATTTTCCGGCAAGAACTACACGTTCTCCGGTGGCCTGCATGGCGTTGGGGTTTCCGTTGTTAACGCCCTGTGCACCCGGGTGGAAGTAGAGATCCGCAGGGACGGTAAGAAATACGCCATCGCCTTTGAAAACGGGGACAAGGTGGAGGACCTCACCCAGGTGGGTGAGGTGGGACGCCGCAACACCGGCACCACAGTCCGATTCTGGCCCGATGCCAGCTACTTCGACACCCCGAAGTTCTCCGTACGACGGCTTGTCCATATTTTAAAAGCCAAAGCAGTCCTCTGCAAAGGGCTCACCGTCTGTTTCCGGGACATCCCGGGTGGTGAAAAGCACCAGTGGTATTACGAAGATGGCCTCTCAGCCTACCTAACGGAAAGCCTGGGTGATATAGAGCAGGTCCCATCCCCTCCCTTTATCGGAGAGATCGATGGGGAGAGGGAGTCCGCCTCATGGGCGGTGACCTGGCTCCCCGACGGTGGCGTTCCCATGTCGGAGAGTTACGTCAACCTCATCCCCACAGCCCAGGGCGGCACCCATGTCAACGGCCTGAGAAGTGGCCTCCTTGCGGCCCTTCGGGAGTTCTGTGAAATCCACAAGCTCCTGCCCAGGGGGGTTCGCCTGGCCCCGGAAGATATCTGGGACAACTGCGCCTACGTTCTCTCGGTAAAAATGGAAGACCCCCAGTTTTCAGGCCAGACCAAGGAACGACTCTCCTCAAGGCAGATCGCCGCCTATGTCTCAGGCATTGCCAAGGACGCCTTCAGCCTCTGGCTCAACCAGAACACGGCAGAAGGGGAGTTTCTGGCCGAGTTGGCCCTGTCCAATGCCCAGAAACGCATGAAGGCAGGGAAGAAGGTCGCGCGTAAAAAAATCACTCAGGGCCCGGCCCTTCCCGGCAAACTGGCGGACTGTGTGGAGACCGACATCTCCCGCACCGAGATCTTTCTGGTGGAGGGTGACTCCGCCGGGGGTTCCGCCAAGCAGGCCAGGGACCGCCAGACCCAGGCCATCATGCCCTTGAGGGGAAAAATCCTGAATACCTGGGAGGTGGAGCATGAGGTCGTCCTGAACTCCAAAGAGATCCATGACATCGCCGTGGCTTTGGGGGTGGACCCCGGCTCCGACAACATCAGCCAGCTGCGATACGGCAAGGTGTGCATACTGGCCGATGCGGACTCCGACGGCCTGCACATCGCCACCCTTCTCTGCGCTCTCTTTCTCAAGCATTTCCGCCCGCTGGTGGAGCAAGGGCACATCTATGTGGCCATGCCCCCCCTCTTCCGCATCGATATCGGCAAGGAGGTCTATTACGCCCTGGACGAGTCCGAAAAACAGGGAATCCTTGACCGCATTGCCGCGGAAAAGAAACGCGGCACCGTTAACGTGGTTCGCTTCAAGGGCCTGGGGGAGATGAACCCCCTGCAGCTTCGAGAGACCACCATGGCCGAAGACACCCGAAGGCTGGTGCAGCTCACCACAGGAGACGAAGAGAACGCCCCGGACGCTCTGTTTGATATGCTCCTGGCCAAGAAAAGAGCCGGAGACAGGCGAAACTGGCTGGAAAACAAGGGCGACCTCGCCGAGGCCAGCAACCTGATGATTTAGAACTGTTTGCCTCCGGCGGCCCTGCCGGGGGCCAAACTTTTGAAAAGTTTGACAAACGGGTCTAAAAAAACAATCCAGGGTGAATCCCCCCCCCCCCCCCCCCATGCGAATGTGGTTTGACCCGAGGAACGAGGGGCAATGCGCATTTGCAATCTGTTTCCGAGGTGGCACACCTCGCCGCCGGAGGCAGCTTTTTGGGAGCTGAACAGTTACCTAAAAAGGTGGGGTTGACAAACAGATTTTATGACCCTTCTTGAGGGTTCAGCTTTGTCGGTACAACATACGCTATCGACTTATCGACTCTGCAACAGCCTGCCTATTCAACCCCGCAGGGGCTGAATAGGCAGGCTGTTGCAACCGGAAAGTTTGCGGGAGCCATTTTAAAAAAAGCGACCCGCCGGAGGCACGTTTGGAATGAAACACGAAACTCACTTCACCGCAGAAGGTGGCGAGCAGCAGCCCATCAAATACTTTGCCGAGGATGCTTACCTGGAATACTCCATGTACGTCATCCTCGACCGCGCCCTGCCCCACATCGGCGACGGCCTGAAGCCCGTTCAGCGCCGCATTGTCTACGCCATGAGCGAGCTCGGCTTAAAGGCCACGTCCAAGTACAAGAAGTCGGCCCGTACCGTGGGCGACGTCTTGGGCAAGTTCCATCCCCATGGCGACTCCGCCTGCTACGAGGCCATGGTCCTCATGGCCCAGGACTTCTCCTACCGCTACCCCCTGGTGGACGGCCAGGGAAACTGGGGTGCACCGGACGATCCAAAATCCTTTGCTGCGATGCGTTACACCGAGTCCCGGCTCTCACCATACGCCCAGGTGCTTCTGGACGAGGTAGGCCAGGGCACCGTCTCCTGGGTTCCCAACTTTGACGGCACCCTTGAAGAGCCCTCCGTGCTTCCGGCCCGGCTGCCCAACCTGCTGCTCAACGGTACCACCGGTATTGCCGTGGGCATGTCCACGGATATCCCTCCGCACAACCTGCGTGAGGTGGCCGACGCCTGCATCCACCTCCTGGACAACCCCGAAGCCGACACACGGGACCTTCTCGCCCATATCAAGGGACCTGATTTCCCCACGGAAGCTGAAATCATCACCCCTTCCGCAGATCTCCAGAAGCTCTATGTCACCGGCCACGGTTCCGTCAAAATGCGGGCCGTTTGGAACCAGGAGAACGGAGACCTGGTCATCACGGCTCTCCCCTACCAGGTCTCCGGCGCCAAGGTAATCGAGCAGATCGCCGCACAGATGCAAGCCAAGAAACTCCCCATGGTGGGCGACCTCCGGGACGAATCAGACCACGAAGCCCCCACCCGCATCGTGGTGGTGCCCCGTTCCAACCGCATCGACAAAGAGGGCCTCATGGACCACCTCTTTGCCACCACCGACCTTGAGCGGAACTACCGGGTCAACATGAACGTCATCGGCACCTCGGGCAAACCCCAGGTAAAAGGGCTCGTCCAGCTCCTCTCCGAATGGCTTGAATTCCGGAAAGAGACGGTGACAAGGCGCCTCACCCACCGCCTCGAAAAAGTACGCAAGCGACTTCACATCCTCGACGGCCTCCTGGTGGCCTTCCTCAACATCGATGAGGTGATCCTCATCATCCGGAGCGAAGACAAACCCAAGCCGGTTCTCATGGAGCGCTTTGCCATCACCGACGTCCAGGCCGAAGCAATCCTTGAGCTGCGCCTGCGCCACCTGGCCAAACTGGAAGAGATGAAAATCCGCGGAGAGCAGGACGAACTCTCACAGGAGCGGGACGGCCTTGAAAAGGTACTGAGCTCCAGCAAACGCCTCATGAAGCTTATCCAGAAAGAGATCAAAGCAGATGCCAAGACCTACGGCGACGACCGAAGGTCACCTGTGGTGGAACGGCAGGAAGCCCAGGCCCTGTCCGAGAGGGATCTTATGCCCACGGAACCGGTCACCCTCATCCTCTCAAAAAATGGATGGATCCGGTCCGCCAAGGGCCATGACGTGGATCTCTCCCGCATCAAGTACAAAGCCGGCGATGAACTCCTCTGTGCCGCCGAAGGCAAGAGCTCCCAGTTTGCAGCCTTCATCGACTCCACGGGCCGTAGCTACAGCCTTGAATCCCATACCCTGCCGTCGGCCAGAAGCCACGGCGAACCCCTCACCGGGCGTTTCACTCCGCCAGCCGGGGCCACCTTCAGCCACATGCTCATCGGACGCCGGAAGGATCACTTCCTCCTCGCCTCGGATGCGGGCTACGGCTTCATCGCCAAGTTCTCGGACCTTCTCAGCAAAAACCGGGCAGGCAAGGCGCTTCTCTCTCTGCCCGCGGGGGCCAGCCCCATCCCACCCCTGTCCATCTCCGAACTGGAAGAGACCCTTCTCGCAGCCATTACCAGCGAAGGGCGCATGATCATCTTTCCCTTGCGGGACCTTCCCATGCTCCCCAAAGGCAAGGGAAACAAGATCATCAATATCCCTTCTGCCAAAGCCAAAGCCGGTGAGGAGCTGCTTATCCGTCTCTTCACCCTGCAAAAAGAGAGCAGCATCATCATCTACGCAGGCAAGCGCCACCTCACCCTCAAGCCGGGCAACGTGGCCGAGTACATGAGCTCCCGGGGCCTTAGAGGGAAAAAGCTCCCCAGGGGCTATCAGAAGGTGGACCGCGTGGAGATCAAGGAGCCGGAACAGCCCATGCTGCTTGGCTAACACCAAAAGCAAAAAAACGGCCTCCGGCGGCCCTGCCGGGGGCCAAACTTTTGAAAAGTTTGACAAACAGCTTTTAAAGGCTATTCGCCTGCGTCACCGATATTGTCAAGCCATATGGTTCTGGTTCAACAAGTGTGGCGCCTACTTTTCTCTCAGTCCCAAACCAAATAAAAAACGCCCTGCCGACACATCGGCTGGGCGTTTTTCATTCACTATTTACTACTTACCGTTCACAATTCACTGTTCGCTTTTCTTTCTCGACTTCCACGTCTCGGAAACCACCATGCCGGTAAGGATGAGGCCGGCCCCCCAAAACTCCATTCTCCCCATGGCTTCGCCCGCAAGTCCCCAGGCAAACAGGGCGGCAAAGACCGGTTCCAGACAAAAAATAAGGGCCGTGTCCGAAGGGGAGACCCACTTTTGGACGATGGTCTGGATAAGAAAGGGAAGCACCGTGGCAAAAAAAGAGCAGAGAATCAGTGCCCCTGCAATTTTCGGATTCCATGAAAAGAGAGGGTATCCCTTCACAAGGGCCGTCACCCCGAAGATCCCGCCGATGGTCCCCAACTGCACGACGGCAAGCCAGTAGCTGTCACAGCGCGCCGCGTAACGGCCGGTGTAAAGAATATGAAGGGCGAAAAACACGGCACAGGCCAACGCATAGGTATCCCCCCGGTTGACCGGCCCGAAGCCCCCCTTGCCCATAAGCCCGCACATCAGGTAGATGCCGCCCACTGACAATAGAGCCCCCACAGCCTTGGCCGGCTCTAGGCGACGTTTGAACAGGGGAACGGCAAGAATCGGAACCCACACCACATTGAGCCCTGTCAAAAAGGCGGTATTTGACGCGGTGGTATGGAGCAATGCCACTGTCTGCAAGGCATATCCAGCAACCACCTGAAGCCCAAGCAACCCCCCGCGACCCAGGGTGTAGATATCCAGGGATTGTTTGGATAAAGGGCGGGCCAAAAGTAAAATAAAGAACGCCAGAAGAAAGCGCTGGGCAAGAAAAAGAGACACGGCCACATCATCAAGGGCCCCTTTGATCACGGTAAAGGTCATCCCCCAGAAAAAAGCCACGAGGACCAACCCACCGATCCCCACGATACGTTTGTTGCTGTTCATTCACGACTCCAATAGTTCACGCAGTATAACCATTCCATTCAATCTTGCCTCCAAGAGTCCTGCCGGGACCAAACGTTTGAGAAGAGATGCAAACAGGTTTCGGCCACAATGCCGAACCATATAAATGCGTTGGGATACCTAATTAAACCCGACGTAACGAGAAAGCCACACCCCGGAAAGTTGCCAGGGGTCATGTCAAAAACAGACACGCCGTGAATAGATACCCACGCAGTTGCAATAGTATCCAATGCCCATTCAAAACAGGACAAACAAGAAGACAAATTCTACACGAACTCCTCAATGTTAGGTAACGTATTTTCACCTTCTCTCATACAATGGCGACTGATTGACACCAACATGCCGATCTGATAGTTTATTTTCTAGTACATCAACCCGATGCCCCAGTCGGTACACTCCGGATTCCAACCCCATGACACACTGGGACGGCTCCACGGAAAATTCCTGCGCCGCAACAATCCAGGATACCGCTTAAAAGTCAAACAGATACGCCAACCCACGCGATCCACTCCGGGATTCACGCGCCATAAGGTGGTAACCGAAACGATGAAGATTGAAGTTGGAGGCCAGATACAGGGAATTTCCCTCAGCTCATTCCTGCAGATTGTCCAGATGGACAAAACCTCCTGCACGTTAAAAATCTATTCCAACGATGAGGTCGGCTACCTGTGGCTGGTCGACGGCAATCTTGTGGCCGCAGAAGCAGGATCCATCCACGGCCTGGATGCTGTCTACGACATCATCTGCTGGAACGACACCGTCATCGTCATAGACAGTGCCCCTGCGCCGGAGCAGAACATCTCCACGCCCCTGATGAGCATTCTCATGGAGGGGCTCAGACTGCGTGATGAGAAAGCCGCCCAGGAGCAGGAAGCGGAAGAGGCGTCACCCGCCTTTCCCGGGCAGAAGCAATCCATCGACGATCAGATCGCCATGCAGTTCGTGATGGAAGACAAACCCGATCTGCCTGATAAAATAGAGGATCTGCCTCCGGTGTCAGGACAGGTTCCCACCACCGGACCGACACCTCCTGGCCCCCAGGCCACACCATCCCCACAACCACTGCACCCTGCCGTGGCCCAGGATCTGGAGGATGACGCCGGAAAAGCCATGGACGATGACGGTTCATGGCTCTACGAGTACGAAGATGAGGAAACCCAGGAACCGTCAAACCCCATCCGTAAGATCCTTATCGCCTTCCTCCTCTTTCTCGTCATCGCAGGGGGTGCCTTTGGCGGCTACATCTGGTACCGAGCCCACACCCTGGAGGTCGAGTTCAACACGCTCATGACCGAACTTACGGCCATGAAAGACTTCCAACAGCAGAGGGACCTCCTTGAGAACTATCTGGACGCCCGCGTTATCAACCGTTTCACCATGCAGGTTACGGAACGTCTCAACGAAGCCAATGCCCTCCTTGAGCTTGATAAACGTATCGAAGCCATGCCCAGGGACGGAGATTTTATCGGCACGTCTGTGGGGCTCTACAAGGAGTACCTGAGAGCTCACCGCGGCACCCCGTTCATGACCGCCATCCGCATCAAAATGAAAAGTCTCCCAGCCCAGCTGGATGATCTGGACTACAAACGAATCCGGGAGGCAGAGAGCAAAAGTGTCCAGGTCCGCCTGGGGCTCTACCGCTCCTACCTCAACGATCACTCCAACGGAAAATACGTCCGTGAGGTCTCCAATCTGGTCGCCTCTGTCAGCGATGAATACTACCTGTCCATCAAAGAAAAAGTATCGTCCTGTTACAAGAAGAAAGACTGGACCCCCTGCATCGCGGTGGCCGACACCTTTACCGCAGAATTTCCCGAAGACAGCCGGTTCAATGAGATCTGGCTCCTCAGGGGAGAGATGATCGAACAGGGCCAACTCCAGGAGATGCGGCGGCAGGCCCAAAAACTCTCCTACGCAGACACACGCAACATGTACATCGCCTACCTCCAGAAAAACCCGCACAGCACCATCGAAGCGGAGTTACGAAAAGAGATAGCCGCCCTCAGCAAAAAAGCCGAACAACAGGGTCAATGGAGAGAGGTCAAGGAAATTGCCGACAACCCCAAAAAGCCCATCAACATCCGCATTCGTGAAGTGGAACTCTACATCGAACGGTACCCGGACGGTGCCTTTATCAAGGACGCCCGAAAAAAGAAGAGCAGCTTGGAGTCCCAGAAAAGCCGCCTCCTGAAAGAGGAAAAGGCTACCCGGGAAAACCTCCGGGCCCAGCAGGCGGAAAAGAGGCGCATCGAAGAGCAGCAGCGAACCCTGAAACGTCAACAGCAGGCTGAAGCCGAGAACAGGCGAAAACGAGAGCTCGCCGCCCGGATCCGAGCCCGTGAAGCCAGTGTCAGGGCCCTTCTCCTGGGCAAAGAGAGCCGTTTCGTGGACCACAACAACGGCACCATCACCGACACGCAGTCCGGTCTCACCTGGGTAATGCTGGACTCCAAAAACACAGGTACCTCCTGCATGACCTTTAAAAAGGCCAGGGCCTGGGTCGATGCCCTTAAAACCGGGGGCTTCACCGACTGGCGCCTCCCCACAGCCAATGAACTGGCCCTTCTCTACAATGGAAAACCCTATTACCCCACCAGCGGTGCACCATGGTACTGGACCGCCGAACTGGAGACCGGGGCGTGGGGAACAAGCACCGAGGCGTTTACCTTTGATCCGAACAACAAAGAGACCTTCAAGCGCGAGGCCCACCCCCTGACCAAGTGCGGGTATGTCCACGCCGTCCGAACCCCCTGATCACAGCGGATTCAAACAGACAAACGACAAAGCGGCCTCGATGACTCGAGGCCGCTTTTTTTATGGGATGAACATGCATCCGGCATCTTATGGGCAGGGAGTTCACCGCCCATGAAGCAGGGCCTCACGCCGCCTTACCGACCCGACACAGGCATCACCATCATAAACAGTGTATTCACCTTTTATTTGACAACCCTCCCCAAGTATGAAAAGCCTTTTTAAACGGGTGCAGTCGGGTAACCATCACCTGATCACCCGAAGCGCCTGGGGCTGGAGCCAACGCCCCCCTCACCTGATGCCACGGAGCGGAGAGTTAAATCACGGCAACGCACCCACGCTGTCCCCGGTTTTCTCCCTTCCCTCCTGCAGGAGCATGCGATGGTCCACCCACCGCACTCTGCCTTCAGCGAAGCCGCCATTTTTAACCAATCAAGGAGGGTTTCATGTCACACCACGATCACGGCCACCATCATCATCACCACCATGACCACGAAAAAGCGCCCATGTCCCTGAAAGAGCAGCTGGAGACCCTCATTGCCCACTGGGTAGACCACAACGAGGCCCACAAGGGCACCTACCTCTCATGGGCCGAAAAAGCCCGCGAAGGGGGATTCACAGAGGCTGCGGACCTGATTGAAGAGATCGCCGGGATGACCGAGGCCGTCACAGCCAAGCTGAAGGAAACCGCCGAAAAAGTACACACCGCTCCATGATGAGCCATGACACGGACAGAAACGTTCACCCGAGCAACTCGGATGCGCTTTTCATCTACTACCTTGAGGGGGTGATCCACCCGGCCACCCCCATTGCCCACGACGACTTTCTCGGCAACTGGGTTGAGGAAAGCTCCACCTTTCTCTTTTTTGGCAGCCCCGCAGATGAAACCGTGAAAGGCCTGTGTCTTGCCATGCCCCATCTCACCTTCATCGACCGCTATGACATGGATTACGACCAGTGGCAGGGAGGGGATGCCGAGCCTTTCTCTGCCGGCCAACTCACGGTCATCCCCTTTCGCAGGGGAACCGCCCCCAAGGGAGTCCCCGGCCCGCGTGAGGTTTTTCTGGACGCCGGTGTGGTTTTCGGAAATGGGGCACACCCCACCACAAGCTGCTGCCTGACCCTTCTGGGTGAGATCGGCCCCCGTCTTGCCGAAAAAACAGTGCAGGACCTGGGAACTGGGACCGGTCTTCTCGCCCTGGGAGCTGCGCGACTGGGGGCCCCACAGGTCCTTGCCGTGGACCTGAACCACCTTGCGGTGAGCACCACACTCTCCAATGCCCGAAGAAACAACCTCGACCGCCAGATCCTCGCTGTCCAGGGACGTGCCGAAGAGATGGTGCACGCACCGGCTGATCTCGTCGTGGCAAACATCCACTACGACATCATGAAACATATTGTTGTATCGGAAGGGTTTCTGAATAAGAAAGAGGCGATTCTCTCAGGCCTCATGACCAGTGAGGCCCGAAAGATCGAAGAGATGCTGAAATTGAATGGCTTTCTTGTGGCCAGACACCTTTCACCGGACGGTATCTGGCACACCTTTCATGTAAACAGGGGGTAATAGAGATCGCCTTCGTCACGATCTGCCAAATCACTCTTCTGCTCCGCTGGTATCTCAAAAAAGAGCCGGGTGCCGTCTCCCGGCTTTGATTCGATACGAACCTGCCCTTTAATCAGGCGAACCCGGTTTTCCATGCCCTTGAGTCCCATCCGTTTTTCCCGAATCCCTTCATCCATACGCCGCGCCACATGGAAGCCCCTGCCATTGTCATCAATACGTAAAATCACATGGGGGTGGGCAGCCACCAGCCGAATGGTCACCGCCTTGGCCTCGGCATGCTTCCGAACATTATTCAGGGCTTCCTGAATGATGCGCTGAATATGGTGTTTATGCTCCTTATCGAGATGAACGTTGTGCATTCCAGCCGTATAAAAATCCACACGGATGTCAAAACGCTGGCTGAACTCCTCACAGTAATTATAGATGGCATCCACAAGGTTCATTTTTTCGGTGTTTGGGGGCTGCAACTCGTAGGCCATTTCACGCACCGTGTTGATGGAGCTCTGGAGAATCCGGGAAAAGCCGGTGACTGTGCCCTCAAACTCCTTGGGCGACCTTTGAGCCACATCCACAAGGGTGTCGCAGCTGATCTTCAACGTCGCCAACTCCTGGGCCACATTGTCATGAAGGTCGTAGGCAATACGCTGCCGTTCTCCCTCCTGGGCCATCACCAGCTCCCGGGTAAGGTTCCGAATACTGACCTCCGCCTCTTTCAGGGGCGTGATATCATGGGAGTAAAAGGCCACCTGCTCAACATCCCCCCGGGCATCAAAAACCGGGTAGATCACATTGGAGAGAATGAGGCCGTTGTTGTCGTCGTCAAACCGGATGGGGTGACCGCTTCGCACCACCTCCGTCACCTGTTTCCGGCGGAAACGTGCCAGGGCAGGGGGGAAAAAATCGTAGAAGGTTTTTCCTTTTGCATGATTCTGACTGACCTTCAGGCGACGGGCAAAGGAGAGATTGATGGCGAGTATTTTTCCGTGGGTGTCCATGAGAACCGCTGAATCGGTGGTGGCATTAAGAAGAGCCGAGGCCAGCGCCTCCCTTTTCCTGAGCTCCATGTTGAGCTCCACCTGCCGCATGGAGCTGATAAAAAGCCCCCCCACCGTTTTAAGGAGCCGCGCCATCAACTCCTCGGGCCACAAATACTCCTCATCATGCCCGCCAAAGAGACAAATGCCCCCTTCCTTGCCGTCCCGGCTGCTGAGGTAGAGCCCCACCATGGCCCGAAATCCATGGGAAGCCATCCACTGCTTCTGCTCCAGGTCAAGGCCGGCTACGTCCATCTTCCGACTCACAACCATGAGTTTCTGTCTGCGCATGCGTGGAAGAAATGCTGAAAAAGCCTTGGGGGTGACAGCCTCAAAGCTCTGCATGTCATCCTCTTTCGAGATCCACTCAAAAAAAAGGGCGTACTCCGAGTGCTCCGGTCGCCCAAGAAACGCAATGCTCCGTTTGGCACCGGCAAACTGAGCCACACGTTTCAACGCTTTTCGAATCACATCTCCGGTCCACCCTCCTGACACATCCAGAAAGTCGGAAGAGACCGCAGCGATCATGCGATCAAGCTCTCTTCTGTCTTCAAGCTCCTCCTGAAGCTTTGCATTGTCTGCGACGATATCGGCCAAAACCTCGCTCGCCGGCAAATGAATCACTTCCGTCATGGTTTCCTCCAGCTCGTGTCATTGAGTGTCAGGGGGCCATCGGAAAAAGAAGATACAACACTCCCACCAACCCTTTTTTAAGGTTACACAAAAACAATTAAAGCAACATTTCATCAGAAACTGGGGACCCAACACACATGGGATACTACAGGTATCGCCAGGCTCTTCCAGGGGGGAGGAAGAGTAAGCAGACTGCTTATCTTCTGGGTAAGGCTCGATTTGAGGAGACGGAATAATACGCCTGAGGTCAGCTAGATGTTTTCAGAAATAGTACAAGTTGAAAAATAAGTCAACATGGTATCCACACAAAGAACCATGTTAACACATTGATTCAAAAAGAGATGGGACCTTCTGCTTGCGCTGAAGGCCCCACATTTCCTTACAGGACCCCAGAGGGTCCCACTGCTTATTCGCCGTTAAAAATCAGGAAAGCCTGACCTTCACAGACCGGGCATGGCCGCTGAGACCCTCGGTTTCCGCAAGGAGCATCACCGCCTCGGCCTCTTTATGAAATGCCTCTTCCGAGTAACAGATCAGGCTGCTCTTTTTGGTGAAGTTCTCCACGGAAAGAGCCGAAGAGAAGCGCGCGGTACCAGCGGTGGGCAGCACGTGGTTGGGTCCTGCCACATAATCGCCCATGGGTTCAGGTGTGAAGTGGCCCATAAAGACTGCGCCGGCGTTCCGGATCATGCCCACCACCTCAAAAGGAGCTTTGACCAGAAGCTCCAAGTGCTCGGGAGCCAGGCGGTTGGCCAGCTCACAGGCGGACTCGATGGAGTCGGTCACCATGATGGCCCCGTAATCGCGAATGGACGCCTCTGCAATCTCTTTTCGCGGCAACTCTTCCAGCTGACGTGCCACCTCGGCTTTGACCTTTTCAGCCAGATCCGCGTCGGTGGTGACAAAAATTGAGGATGCAAGGGGGTCATGCTCGGCCTGGGAGAGAAGGTCTGCCGCCGCCCATACCGAATTGGCGCTTTCGTCGGCAATGGCAAGGATCTCACTGGGACCTGCGATCATGTCAATCCCCACGGTACCGGACACCAGCTTTTTGGCCAGGGTCACATAGATGTTTCCGGGCCCTACGATAACATCCACCTTGCCCACGCTCTCGGTGCCGTAGGCCAGCGCAGCAACAGCCCAGGCACTGCCCGCCTTGTAAACCACATCCACGCCGGTGCGCCGTGCCGCCGCCAGAAGGTGTTTGTTAACAGTCCCGTCGGCCATAGGTGGGGTGACCATGGCAATGTGCTTGACCCCGGCAATCTTAGCCGGGATGGCTCCCATCAGAACGGAGGAGACCAGGGGGGTCATCCCGCCGGTGGCACCGGGTACATACACGCCGGCGGCATCCACAGGGTTCACCATCTGCCCCAGGGTCACCCCTTTTCTCGGCATGTCGATCCAGGAGTTCTCCAGTTGCTTCCGGTGAAACGATTCCACCTGCTCCACAGCAAGATCCAGAGCCGACATAAACCCCTCGTCCACTGAGGCCACAGCCGCATCGATCTCCGCCTCGGTTACAACGAGCTGATCAAGGGTCATCTCCGGGGCGTCAAAGCGACGAATGTAATGCAAGAGGGCCTCATCACCATCCTTGCGGACCGCCTCGATAATATCGATAACGCCCTTTTCATCGTCCGCCGTGTATCCCAACCCCCGGTCCGTGATGTAACGAACCTTGGCTTCTGCCTCTTCCGAAGGGTATTTGAAAATTTCCATGATCTTTTGTCTCCATGCCCGCCTGAGGGCAGGCTATCTCTGTATAAACCCGGTAACCAAAAGGACGCTGAAGCATCTTCCGGCCCCGCCTGATGCATCAAAAAAACCGTCGCACAACAGGTGGGGACCAACGCGACGGAAGCTTATCTGAGCCTCTGCCGCGTAAGTTATCGTGTGAAGTCAGTGGCGGCTACCTAAACGCATGACCCAAAAGCCTGCCTTGGCATGCCCCTTCCCAAGCGCACCCGCCATATAAAAATACGTTTGTTAAAAACCAGTACCGAAACGTGTCTTGAACATAAAGCTGTCGTAAAAAGGTTTGCATTATACCCGGAGGCCACCTCTCTGTAAACCAGCTTTCCCCCTGTATACACGGAATATCCCGACAAATGGCAGCGCCCCCCTTTACCACTGGCGCATAGGAAGAATAATTCACCCGGCAAAACAAAGGCGGGCCAGGCGTTGAAAGAGGAGAAAGCTGAGCCAGGAGAGAAGGAGCAAAGCGGTACTTACAAGCCACGTTCGAGTTGACTTTGCCCCCACGGGTCACGAAGCGCCCTTCGGGCTACACGAAGTTGGTTTAGAAACCTCGGCCGTTGTTCATGGGGGCAGCCCGTCAGCGAATGTGATCGACCTGAGGAACGAAGGTCGGGAGCATTCGCAACCTGGGGTCCAGGGGGTCACCCCCTGGCCGCCGGAGGCATACTTCGCTCAGACGCCCCTCTGCCCACCCCGCTTTCACGGGCAAGGATGGCCCCGGTGAGCATGTACCCGGCGGGCACAGCCATTGCCAGGGGAACCGCATAAAAAGCAAGGGAGTCCAGCACAAAGAGAAGGGGCGGGGCTGTTATCGCCACCAGGGCAAAAGCCACAAGCGCCCTGCCGAACGTGGCACCATCCGCCAATCCCTTCCTCCGCTGTCCTCCGGTCTTCAACTCACCATACTTCGGTGTCCGGTGAAACACACCATGCCGGGTAAAAAGCCCTTCCATCGCCGAAAGGGCAAGGAAAGGGGCCACCCCGATGCACACCAGGGGAAGCATGGGAACGTACCTCAACAGATGCCGAGACCGATGCTCCATCAGGGCGTAGACCGTATAATAGAACACAATGGCCCCACAGCTCCCGGAAAGGGCTGCCACACCGGGAATCCAGGCCAGAGTTGAGTCATGGGTGCCATGAACCATCAATGCCGGCCAGAGGGTTACGGTAGCAAGGGCCCCTGCCAGCCAGCCAAGCCCCCCCAGAAGATGAAAGATCGCCTCAACTTTCACCCGCCAGGCAAAGGAAGACCGAAGCAGCTTGGGAAGGATCTTCACCGCCGTCTGGACAGCCCCTTTCGTCCAACGTTCCTGCTGAGCAATAAAGTCGGTCAGGGTGGGCGGAAGCTCAGAAGGGGCCACACACGCTCCGTGGTAGACAAGTCGCCACCCGGCCATCTGGGCGCGATAACTTAAGTCCAGATCCTCGGTAAGGGTGTCCGCGGTCCATCCCCCCGCCCCGACAATCGCCTCTTTTCGCCACACCCCTGCGGTGCCGTTAAAATTAAAAAAACGCCCTGAAGCATACCGGGTCCCGTGCTCAATATCGAAATGCGAGGAAAGGGTCAGGGCCTGCACCCCGGTGACCAGGGAGTCCCGATCATTTAAAAAGCCCCACCGGGCCTGGACCATCCCCACCTCAGGGGATGAAAAACGAGGCATGGTCTGAAAAAGAAAATCGGAAGGGGGAATAAAATCGGCGTCAAAAATAGCGACAAAGCCCCCCCTGGCCCTCTCGAATCCCTCGGCCAGGGCCCCCGCTTTAAACCCATCCCGGGTGCTGCGACGCAACACACACGCGTCAAACCCTGCGGCCTGAAGCCGCGCCACCCCTTCATCCACCGCACCCCGGGTGCCGTCTGTGGAGTCGTCTAGCACTTGAATCTCCAGACACGCCTTCGGCCAGGAGAGCTCCCCCACCGCAGCAAGAAGCCTCGATGCCACCGCTTCTTCGTTGTAGAGAGGAAGCTGAACCGTAACCAAGGGCAAGGGGTCTGGAAGCACTGCCGCAGGCGACTGCTCACGACGCCGCACACCCATCCAAAGACGCAGAAGAGCCAGCCGATGAACGCCGTAAAGAGCCACCAGAATCACCGAGACCAGATGAATCGCATAAACCGCAGAAAAGAGAGTGATGTCCATAAAAGATACCAATCGTTAATGGGTTCGTATGAGGAAAAGCAGGCCTCCGGCGGCAAGGTGTGCCACCTTGAAAGCAGGTTGCGAATGGTCTTGCCCCTCGTTCCTCGGGACAAGATCATTCGCGTTATTTTTT
The DNA here is from genome assembly GCA_942491485.1 of Desulfolunaceae bacterium. Lineage (GTDB taxonomy): Bacteria > Desulfobacterota > Desulfobacteria > Desulfobacterales > Desulfolunaceae > Desulfoluna. The sequence goes on from CALOAX010000006.1 coordinate 89,467, forward strand.
TTAGTTTACACCCGGTAGGTCTGCCAGCAGCGTAGTTTAATGGAAAACGGAATCGTTACTATCCATTTTATCTCAAAGCATAACAGTGGCCTTCACCTATACGACAGCCGAGTAAGACGACACAGATAGGGTGTCATTGAGAGAAATAGACCACGGGCAAAGCCCGTCAGCGAATGTGATCGGCCTGAGGAACGAAGACCGGGAACATTCGCGAACCTGGGGTCCAGGGGATCATCCCCTGGCCGCCGGAGGCATGCTTTTTCCACGCACGTCACCTAAAGAGAGGGCTCTTTCAGGTTAACAAGAGCAATCAACGGAATGGCGAAAACCAAAAACGGTGTCCAGGACTCTTCTACCCACACCCCATGGGCGAAAAAATCCGTTAACACCACGTAGCCCAAAAGAGGCGTCAGGGTGATCAGAAATGGTGCCAGAAGCTTCCCGTTAAAGGCATCTCCCATCAATGGCAAGAACAACGCAAGGTAGAGACCGTACCAGGGGTAGAAGGTTGGCGTGGTCAACAGCCAGAAGAAAGCCGCCCACCCCACAAAATGAAAGAGGGACGCCTCTGTCCGCCATTGCCTCCAAAGCAGCGCCCCTGCACCGCCGCAGAAGAGAAGGGCCGAGACCAGGCGAGCCACAAGGTTCATCCCGGTGAGATCGCGAATCGTGCGAAAAAGAAAGCCGGAGAACTCCCAGGTGGTGCCATACAAGACCAGGGTCTCCACGCCGTTTCCCATCTGTGGCAGGTAAGGGACCACAAACAGTGCAGAGGCCATAGCCCCGCCCGCGGCAAACCACCCCATCCGACGCCTAGAGGCAAAAAGATAAAAAAGGCCGAAAATCACTGGAATCAGCTTCACCCAAAGGGCCACAGCAAACAAGGTCCCAGACAAAGTGGCATTCCGCCGCCCCTTTCCCACCAACAGAAGCCCCGCAAGCAAAAGAAAGGGCAGGGCCAGGGCATCGATATGGCCGGACCACGCGATCTCCCACACCACCAAGGGGTTCCACGCGTACAAAATCGCCCCATGACGCGGCAACCCCAGCCGTGGGAGCCACAAAAGAAGCAAGCCCACCACCGCCATGTCGGCCAGGACAAGCAGGCTCTTCATCCCCGTCATGCCCAAGGGCGCCGCCAACCTGAAAAAAAACTGAGCTGCAGGTGGGTAAAGGGTCACAAGGTGTGGATGGTTGACCTTTCTCGCGAGGTCCGACACAATGGGATCCGTGGTCTCGTAGGCTTCAGGCGAAACAGCGTAAGGGCTGTCCCCGGCCTGTTGAACCATCCCGTCAAAGAGATATCGGTGGATGTCATCAGAAAGAAAGGGCGGGGAAAAAAGAAAGGGGCCCCTCAATAGCAGCGCCACGACCACGACGGTTCCAACGGTCAGGGACGGCCTTCCCGCGCCTGCCAATCGATACCCGGCATACACCAGCGCCCCCTGCACACAGGCAGCAACCACGAGCAGAGCCATCCCGAATGGCTGGCGGCAAAAAGGCAGAACCATCCAGGAGACAAGACAGATGCAGAAAGGAAGAGCGTATCTCATAACCATTCTCTGGTTGGTGGTCATCGTGTTTTTTATTGGATTGCCTGCAGAAGCCGTGGAGCGGATCACTCCTGAAAAGCTGGTGACCATGAAAGGAAAGGCCGTCACCCTGGATGCCCGCCCCAAAAAAGAGTGGGCCAAAGGCCACATCCCGGGAGCCATCTCCTTCAACTGGGAAGAGTATACAAAAATAGATGAGCAAAAGATACCTTACAGAACCCTCCCCCCCCAAGAGATGGCCAGGGTTTTAGGACGACTCGGCATCCATGAATCAGACACCATCGTCATCACCGGGGATGCCGACTCATCATGGGGCGGCGAGGGCTGGATCGCCTGGGCCCTTGAATGGGCCGGGCATCAGGGGCCGGTCTACCTATTAAACGGCGGTGTTTCCGGCTGGAAAAACGCAGGCTACCTTATTACAAAAAAAAGCACCCCATGCCCTTCAACCCACTACACACCCCACCCCAATCCCAACACATTCATGTCAGCCACGACCCTTAGGGAAAACCTGGTCTCCTTTACCCTTATTGACACCCGCTCCTTCCGCGAATGGATCACCGGCCATATCCCCGGTGCCATTCACATTCCATGGAAGAAAATGGTCGATAAAAAATCCCGAACACCCATCTCCCCGGAAGCAATGAAGGCCCTTCTCATCAAGAAAAAGGTGCCCCTGAACAAACCCGTCGTCTACTACTGCACCGGCGGCGTCCGCTCCGGCTGGACCTGGATGACCCACGACATGGCCGGCCTGCCACCCGCATTCAATCTGGAAGGCGGCTACGAAGAGTGGAAACGGCTGGAATAACCCCTGAAAAACAGGCCTCCGGCGGGCAGGGGATAAATCCCCTGCACCCCAGGTTCGCGAATGCTCCAACCCTCGTTCCTCGGGTTGCCACATTCGCTGACGGGCTACGCCCGTGATCAACGGCTTAGGCTATTACATCCTCTTCGTGCAGCCCGAGGGGCACTCTCAGGTTAAAACCAATGTCTTATATAATACGACACAAGAACCTCAATTTCACTGAGCTGTAAGCAATGCGGGCATAGACCGCACCATACATCATTGCGATTTGCCCTGAGGAACGAAGGGCGAAGCGCGATGGCATCCTGCTTTCGAGGTGGCTCTCCTCGCCGCCGGAGGCATGCTTTTCGCTTTTTCTCAGCCCACTTCAACCATTGATATATCGCGGATTCGTCATATGCCAGAGAGACAAACCGTGGCATGTCGTGGTATCATGCAGCTCCTCGCTTTTCGGACCCGCAAAATGGGTCGCACCACCCGTGGCACGCTTGTTGCCTGACTTGATGCAGGTTAAAAAGTACCAGCAGCGGTGCGGATGCCGATTGCCACAGGGGCTGAACAGAACGAATCAAAAGGAGAGAAGGATGGCGAAGATACAAAAGGTGTTGATTTTGGGCGCGGGAACCATGGGCCAGCAGATCGGCTATCAGTGTGCGGCCTGCGGCCTTGACGTGACTCTCTTTGACATGAGTGAGGAGGCCCTGAAAAAGGCTCTCGTTACCATGCCCAAGATCGGCAAGACCATGGTGGCCGGCGGCAGGATTTCCAAAGAAGCAGCCGAAGGGGCCATGGAGAGGGTTCGCATCTGCACGGATGCCAGGGAGGCAGGCAAAAACGCAGACCTTATCAGCGAGTCGATCCCCGAAGACCCGAAACTCAAATCAAAGGTTTTTGCGTCATTTAACGGCATCTGCCCTGACCACACCATCTTTACCACCAACACCTCCACCCTTCTCCCTTCGATGATCGCCGCACAAACCGGCAGGCCGGACCGGTTCGCCGCCCTTCACTTCCACGACGTGCGTGTGACCAATGTCGTGGACATCATGCCCCACCCCGGCACCTCGAAAGAGACCCTTGAAGCCATCCGGGAGTTTGTTGTCCGGATCGACCAATACCCCATCGAGCTCAAGAAGGAGCAGCCCGGCTACGTCTTCAACACCATGCTCAGCCAGCTCTTTGCCTCGGCCATGACCCTGGCGAGCCGTGAGGTGGCCTCCATCGAAGACATCGATCGCGCCTGGATGGGCATCATGCAAACCCCGGTGGGCCCCTTCGGTATCATGGACTCCATCGGCCTTGAAACCGTCTGGAAGGTGACAGACTACTGGGCCAACACCACCAAGGATCCCCAAAGTCGCCAGAACGGCGATTTCGTCAAGCGATTCGTGGACGCAGGGAACCTGGGCGTCAAAAGCGGCAAAGGCTTCTACTCCTACCCCAACCCCGCCTTTTTCAGCCCCGACTTCATGAAGGGGATTAAATAATCAGGGTAACCATTCAGCTTAACTTTGCCTCCGGCGGCCCTGCCGGGGGCCAAACTTTTACCAATTTCATAAGCTGGGTTTGACAAACAGATCTTAAAAGCTCTTCTCCTACCCCACTGAAGTTCGCAAACCATATTATTCTGATTTAGTATGCAATCCGGTCCCGTCTGAACCTGATGTATACAGCACAGGCCACTGTAACAACGCCTCCAGCAAGGTAAAGGGTCCTCACACTACAATGGTCGATAGAATTTGAAATCCTATCGACCAGGCCCTCACCCTCGACTAGCCCGCAAGACACCCAGCCCTGCTTCCCACGAACTCATACGACCACCCCGTGACTGTATACTTTTTTATTGATTTTTGTATAATTATTTATACAATACCCACATTGAACCCCTCACACAGGGGATATATATAGAATTTCTTATATGCCGTTTTCAAAACCACCCATGGAGATCCCATGCACAGCTCAAACAACCACCTGACAAAATACATCCCCATGGCGGACATGATCGCCGCAACCTTCGGCAAACACTGCGAAGTGGTGATCCATGACCTCTCTATCCCCCAGAATTCAGTCATATACGCCGTCAACAACCACGTCACCGGACGACAGATCGGCCAATCCTTTGATCACCTGATCAAGCAGGTGTTGCTCTCAAAAAAGTTCAAAGGGGACATGACCGCCAACTACAAGACCATGACGGAAGACGGCAGGGAGGTGAAATCATCCACCGCCCTGATCCGGGACGACTCAAACGAAGTCATCGGCGCCCTGTGTGTCAACGTCGACCTGACAGCCATGGGCCCCATGAAAGCCTTTCTGGACGAGTTTCTATCCACAGCAGAAGAGACACAGGAGCCCGAAAGCGCCCCTGTTGAGAATGTGGTGGAGATTGTGGACAACCTTATAGAGAAAATTATCGGACAGGCGGACACGGCTTCCATGAAGCGACAAGAAAAAATCCGCCTCATCGAATTCATGGAGGCCAAAGGGGTCTTCCTCATCAAGGGAGCCATCGACAAGGTGGCAGACCGGCTGGGCATCTCCAAGGTCACGGTGTACAGCTACCTGGATGAAATCAAAAAAAGAAAGTAACAGCACCACGCCTCCGGTGGCCCTGCCGGGGGCCAACCTTTTGAAAAGGTTGCCAAACAAATCTTCAAGAACTCTTGGGTCAATCTAAAACCTAAGGCCAATGTGATTTGGCCTGAGGAACGAAGGACAAAGCGCATTGGCAACCCGCTTTCAAGGTGGCACACCTTGCCGCCGGAGGCTTTTTATCCATGCCTCTTGACCATAGAAGGCAAACGCCTGAACAATTGCAGAAGGAACATATCCACCATGAAAACCATCACCACAGACAACGCCCTGAAGCCCGCCGGACACTACAGCCAGGCCATCATTCACAACGGCCTGATCTACACGTCCGGTCAGTTCGCCTTCGACGCTGACACCGGCGAAAAGCATCAGGAGTCCATCGAAGAAGAGACCCGGCACGTGCTGAAGAACCTGGAACTCGTTCTGAAGGAAGCGGGCAGCTGCAAAGAGAAGGTGATCAAAACCACCCTCTACATCTCCGACATTGCCCTGTGGGCCGAGGTAAACCGTGTCTACGCCGAGTTTTTCGGCGACCACAAACCCGTGCGATCCGTGGTACCGACCCACGGAGACCTCCACTTTGGGTTCCATGTCGAATTAGAGGCTGTGGCCGCCATCGATTAAAATTAAAACGATACGTAAGGAAGATAAAACCATGGTGCACTACATCGATCCGCAAACCCAGGAAACCTATCCCATTGAGCAACCCATCTGGAGATCACCTTCAGGACACCCCCTGATGCTCACCGAGCTTTCCGGCATCAACCGGGGGGACATCGACACCTCGACCCGTTCCATCTGGCGATACCGGGCTGCGTTCCCCTTTCAGGTCAGCGATCCCATCACCATGGGCGAGGGGTGCACCCCACTTGTAAGAAAAGAGATCGATGGGGCGACCTGCCACTTCAAGCTGGAGTGGTTCGCCCCCACAGGATCGTTCAAAGACCGCGGCACCTCCGCCATGCTCTCCATGCTGCGCCAGCAGGGAATCAACCACGTTCTGGAAGACAGCTCCGGAAACGGGGGATGCTCAGTGGCGGGCTACGGCGCAGCTGGAGGTATGAAAACCCGCATTTGCGTTCCCGATTCCACCTCGCCGTCAAAAATCGCCCAGGTACGCGCCTACGGTGCCGAAGTGATCCTGGTCCCCGGCCCCAGGGAGGCAACCGAAGCCGCCGCCATCGAGATGTCTACCGAGATATTCTACGCCAGCCATAACTGGCACCCCTTCTTCCTCCAAGGAACCAAGACCCTGGGGTACGAAATCTGGGAAGATTTCGGGTTCACCCTGCCGGACAACATCATCATTCCGGGCGGTGCCGGCAGCAACCTTCTGGGATGCTTCCTGGCGTTTAAAGAGCTTATGGCAGCCGGTGAAATTCAAAAAATGCCCCGCCTCTTTCTCTCCCAGCCAGCCCACTGCGCCCCGGTGCACGCAAGCTTCCAGGCTGGGGCCGACGGCCCCGTACCCACGGAGTTTGCTCCCACCGTGGCCGAAGGCACCGCCATCAAATGCCCCATTCGAATGAAAGAGATGCTTACCGCCCTGCGGGAGAGCAACGGGGGCACCGTTGCTATTCCTGAAAAAGAGATCATTGAAGCCAGTCTTGCCTTAGCAAAATCCGGGCTTTATACAGAGCCCACCAGTGCCCACGCCGGGGCGGCCTTTTCAAAGCTGATCAAGGCAGGGACCATCAAGGCCTCCGAGAAGACGGTGGTGATCCTCACAGGCACAGGGCTTAAAACCACGCCCTTCTACGAAGCGGAATTGTCCAGCCGCCGAGGCTAAATAAACCATGGGCTGCCCAGCTCAGCCCCCCAAACTGAAGACAACGGAGAACCCCATGGATCTTTCAACACTGGAAACCCCATGCCTGATTTTGGACAAGGGAAAATTAAAGAACAATATTGATCGCCTTCACAAGCGGATGACAAAACTCGGGGTCAACCTGAGGCCCCACGGCAAGTCAGCCAAAAACATGGATGTCATGACCATGGCCTTGGAGGGCCAATCCGGAGGGATCACCGTCTCAACGCTGAAAGAGGCCGAGTACTACTTCAGCCACGGCATCACGGACATTGTGTATGCCGTGGGCATCGCCCCGGTGAAGATGAAACGCATTGTCGGCCTCATAAATAAGGGGGCCGAGATCACCGTTCTCCTGGATTCGATTGAACAGGTGACATTCGTTGCGGAGGCAGGCAGGAAGAACGGCGTGGACATCCCGGCTCTCATTGAGCTCGATTGCGACGGCCACCGCTCGGGGGTCACCTTAGAGGATTCGCTGCTGCTGGATATCGGCCGATTGCTAACCAATGAAAAAGGGGTCTCCCTGGCCGGGGTCCTGACCCACGCTGGCGAATCCTACCAGTGTAAATCCACAGACGAAATCAAAGCCATGGCTGAGACTGAGCGTGCCATGGCGGTAAAGTGTGCTGAGATATTGCGTCAAGACGGCCTCCCATGCCCCATCGTAAGCGTGGGATCAACACCGACGGCAAATTTTGCCGAAGACCTGACAGGGGTTACAGAGGTCAGGGCCGGCGTGTTCATGTTCTACGATCTGGTGATGGCAGGTCTGGGTGTGTGCGATGAATCAGACGTTGCCATGTCTGTTCTCACATCGGTCATCGGACACCAGAAACGAAAAGGGTGGGCGATTACCGATGCCGGTTGGATGGCCCTTTCCCGAGACAGGGGCACATCCGGGCAACGTGTGGACCAAGGTTATGGGCTGGTGTGTGATGCAGAAGGCGCCCCAATGAAGGATCTGATTGTCTCTGGCACGAATCAGGAGCATGGAATCATATCAGCACGACAGCAAACTGAGCTCCCCCTGGAAGCCCTTGAAATCGGGAGCATGGTCCGTATCCTGCCGAACCATGCCTGTGCCACTGGGGCCATGTACGATCGGTACTATGTGACAGACGGCTCCACGGCCATTGTGGATATCTGGCACCGCGTCAATGGGTGGTAAGGAGCAGGAAAAGCAATGCCTCCGGCGGCCCTGCCGGGGGCCAAACGTTTGCCAGATCTTGACCATCGTCCCTGAGCGGATTACGTTTTAACGTCGGGTCCGCTTTGCCCTGAGAAACGAAGGACAAAGCGCATTGGCTATTAGCATTCAAGGTGGCCACCTTGCCGCTGGAGGCAAGTTCCCAACCATTTCCCCTGTCCTTTTCGAAAAATTTCGTGTATTTCGTCAGCTCTATCTATTTAAACCCCACATAAAACACCGCCCCCCTGATTTATTAAGGGGCTCAACAGCACAGGGATATAAAGAGCCATGACAGAGATTATCACCATCAAAAAAGAGCCCATTGAACTCTTCAAAGTGATTAAAATTGCCAACTGGGTCGGCGGAGGCGGGGAGGCGAAGTTCGTTGTCTCAGAAGGCCTCGTGGAGTTAAACGGCGAAGTGGAAACCCGCAAAGCCAAAAAAGTTTACAACGGGGACGTGGTGACCTTTCAGGAGATGTCCGTGAAGGTGGAGCTGGAAACACCCGCTGAATAAACCACCCGGAGCAAGCCCTCAATACGGATTTCATCCGGCAACGCCTGAGGTTACATCAGCGTTTTACGGGCATAGCCATAAAGCAACAATGCGAATGTGACCGACCCGAGGAACGAGGGGCAGGATCATTCGCAACCCAGCTTTCAAAGTGGCCTCCGGGGGCCCTGCCGGGGGCCAAACTTTTGAAAAGTTTGACAAACAGGTTTGGCAATCATTTTTGATGGCTCAGTCTTTGCCGACACAACATGTACTGCCGACTTGACGACTCTGCAACAGCCTTTCCCTTCAGCCCCGATGGGGCTGAAGGGAAAGGCTGTTGCAACCGGAAAGTTTTTGCGGAGCTTTTTTCAAAAAGCGACCCGCCGGAGGCTATACCTGAATAGTTACAAATCATCAACACGTGGACATGACATGCAGGACAAGGAAAAATTCGTACAGGCGGTGCAAGAGGGGTTAAGCAAGGGGTGGTCCGGGTTTCTCTGGATAATGAGGATCCTCATCCCCATCTCCTTTTTCACCCTGGTGCTGGACTACAGCGGCATCATCACGAAGCTGGACTTTCTCCTCGCACCCGTAATGGGCCTCCTCTCACTCCCCTCAATGGCGGCACTTCCACTCATTATCGGTCTATTCACGGGTATCTACGGTGCGGTGGCCGCCATGCTCGTGCTGCCCATGGCTCCGGAACACATGACCCTGGTGGCAATTTTTCTTTTGATCTCCCACAACCTCATCCAGGAAGGGACCGTGCAGGGACAGGCTGGGATCAGCCCCGTCAAGGCCACCATTTTCCGTCTTGTCACCTCGGTCATTACCGTGGCGATCTGCGCCGTGTTCCTGAACCCGCCAGACACCGCTGGCGCTGGTGCCAACCTTGCCACGGCCACCAAAGGAGCTTTCACCCCCCTCTTCCAGGGGTGGGCCGTGGACACAGCCAGCCTCGCTGCCAAGATCTTTCTCATCATCATGACCATCATGGCAACCCTTCAGGTCATGAAAACCTTCAATACCATCCCTTATATCCTAAAGCCCCTGACACCCCTGATGAAACTCATGGGGCTTGAAAACAAGCTCGGGTTGCTCTGGCTCACCGCCACACTCTTCGGCCTCTCTTACGGCTCCGCCGTCATCGTGGAAGAGATCAAAGAAAACGCCTTCACCGAAGAGGAACTCACACGGCTCCACCTATCCATCGGCATCAACCACGCCATGATCGAAGACCCGGCCCTCTTTCTTCCCCTGGGCCTGGCCGCCTTCTGGCTCTGGATCCCACGACTCATCGCCGCCATCGTTGCCGTCCAGCTCCTGAACATCTGGAGCCGCATCCGGCCCGCGAAGGCCGATGAAGCAGAAGCTGCTTAACCAGCATTGCCTCCGGCGGCCAGGTGGGGGCACCTGGAAACCCTGTGGCGAATGCGTGAAGGGTATCGTTATACCATCACCTTCAGTGCATTCGCTCGGAGGGTGATACAAAGCAGCCCGTATTGAGAAGAGACCAGTGTAACGATTCAAGACTGTCGTCGGGCAGAACTCTTCCGGCGCGCCGTTCTCTGTCGCGGTATTTGAGCGATATCCGCCAAGGCTCAACACTCGTTGGGTGTCGAAATTGTGGGAGTGGTTGATGGTTTATATGTGCATGATCCAAGCGATGGCGTTTTTCCTGTAAAAAGAGCCGTGGCGGAGCACGGCGCGCCCAGACAGGGTTGCCTGTAGGCTGCATAGGTTCAACGGTGACAACTCAATATGAAATTAAGTGAAAAATACCACCATTCCCACCTCTCCCGCAAAGGCGGGTCTTCATGCTGGAAAAGCTGCCTTTCAGCATCTGCCTGAAACATCGTCCAATCACGAACCTATAGCTGTTTTCCTTTCTGCTGAAAGACGTTGGGGCTGCATCAGGTGGTCAACGCCAGAGGAACGAATCGGTTTGTCTTCTTCGGAAACCCAGGGCAGCTCAGGCCACCAGATACCGACAGACTCTGGATTCAAGGGATCTACGGACCCGCCTAGCATGGGGGCCACCAGGGGCACCCCTGATTTTCGTGCCGCGACAATGGCCCGTTCCATGGGTTCGGTCCAGACGTGGGCGGCAAGGTTAAAGAGCCCCCAATGAACCGGAAGCATCACCGTTGCCTTCACAAGCTGGTGGGCCTTAACCGCCTGCTCCGGGCCCATATGATTGTCCCGCCAAAGAGGGTCGTAGGCTCCCACCTCCATAACGGAAAGATCAAAGGGCCCCAGTCTTTCGCCTATGTCCACAAATCCGTCGTGCATGGAGGTGTCGCCGGAATAGAAGAGGGAACGTTTGTGCCCACGAATGGCCCAGCCTGCCCAGAGGGTTTTGTCAGTATCTGTAAAAAATATAGAGCGCCCTGAGTTATGCCGGGCGGGCGTTGCCGTGAATTCCGTATGATCCAGCACTGTGCTTTCCCACCAATCCAGCTCCACGATTTTATCTTCGTCCACTCCCCAGCACACAAGGTGAGAGCCAACCCCCAAAGGGGCAATCCACGTGATAGATCTCTCTTTAAGTGCCTTTACCGTTGCCATATCCAGGTAATCATAGTGATCGTGGGAGATCACCACGGCGTCGATGACAGGAAGGTCGCCGAGGCTCATAACGGGCTTAAAAAAACGCTTTGCACCTATATGCCGGAAAGGCGAAACCCGCTCTCCCCAAACCGGGTCGATGAGTACCCGCGTGCCTTCGATCTCCACCAGAAGGGTGGAATGGCCGAACCAGGTGACCCTGAGGCCTGATGCTGGGCGTGGGAGAAACTCGCTGCCGTTACGTTTCAGCACGGGAATGTCGCTTTGGGGGATGCTGTGGTCTGCGGTTTCAAGGAAGAAACGCTTTGCCGCTGGCCAGGTGGGAACGGGCTGTTGAGACACATCGTTCTTGAAAGCCTTGCCGTCCCACTGACTGGATTGCTTCATGCGCTCAAGGGACTCGCCCGAGGATTTGCGCCCCATGGCGCTGCAGGCAAAAAGGAAGAATGCCAACCCTGCAAACAGAAAAAAAACGATGGCTGCCAGTGCGAATTTGAGGACGTTCACGATCACTCCTGTGGAGTGTTTCTATTGGGGCAACGATTCAGCTTCATGTCGCCTCCGGCTGCCGTGCAGTGGGCCAGTCCTTCAAAAAACGGGGCAAACAGGTCATGATGAATCTCCCGACTCACATCAAATCAAAGGCGAATGTGCTTTCTATGGCTAAAGTGCATAAAAAACAGCCTCCGGCGGCCAGGGGATGATCCCCTGGACCCCAGGTTACGAAAGCTCTCACCCCTCGTTCCTCGGGGTGAGAGCTTTCACGGAGATCTTCATGAAATCAATCAAAACCTGTTTGTCAAACTTTTCAAAAGTTTGGCCCCCGGCAGGGCCGCCGGAGGCAATCTCTTAACGATCATTGACCATGAAAGCGACCCTTTCTAAATCAGGGTATCTCGATCCCGGACGCCCACGAGGTAGAGGATGCTGTCGAGCCCCAGGGTGGAAATGGACTGGCGGGCACCTTCCTTGACCACAGGTTTGGCGTGGAAAGCGATGCCGAGGCCGGCAAGGTTGAGCATGGGCAGGTCGTTGGCGCCATCGCCCACGGCGATAACCTGCTGCAGGTTGATCTCCTCTTTTTCGGCCAGCATCTGGAGCAACTCGGCTTTTTTCGCCGCGTCCACGATGTCCCCCACCACGTTGCCGGTGAGTTTGCCGTCCTTGATCTCCAATTCATTGGCGTAGACATAGTCAACGCCGAGCTTCTCCTGGAGAATCCTGCCAAAATAGGTGAACCCACCGGAGAGAATGGCGGTCTTGTAACCGAACTGGCGCAGGTTGGCGATGAGGCGCTCGGCCCCGTCCGTCAGTGGAATGCGCTGGGCCACCTTCTGCATGCTGGACTCTTCCAGGCCTTCGAGGAGTTTGAGCCTGCGCCTTAAGCTCTCCTTAAAGTCGATCTCACCCCTCATGGCCGACTCGGTGATGGCCACCACCTCATCGCCCACCCCGGCTTCCCTGGCCAGTTCGTCAATGACTTCGGCCTGGATCAGGGTAGAATCCATATCAAAGGCCACCATTCGACGGTTTCGCCGGTAGGGGGTGTCCTCCTGAAGGGCAATGTCAATGCCCAGGCGTGCTGTGATGTCCAGAAACTCTTTTCGAATGCCCTCCAGATTGCTTGGGTTGCCACGAATGGAGAGTTCAACGCACGAAGGCTTTTCCACCTTTTCCATATCTGCAATCGGCATGCGACCGGACAGGCGGGTGATCCCATCGATGTTGAGGGTATTTTCAGCAAGAACCCGCGACACCTCGGCCATATGCCTGGCGGTAAGTTTTCTTCCAAGAAGGGTTACGATGTACCGCTTCTTCCCGGAGGCGGCCACCCAATCCGTGTACCGATCGTCACTGATGGGGCGAAACTTCACGTTGATGTCCAGATCATGGGCGGCAAAAAGCACCTCTTTAACGATGGGGGCCGCCTCATGCTCTGAGGGAATGCGGATGAGGATCCCAAGGGAGAGGTTGTCGTGGATCACTGTCTGGCCCATGTCCAGAATCTCCACCTCGTATTCGGCAAGAATCCCTGTCATTTGTGAGGCAAGGCCGGGCTTGTCCTGGCCGTAGATGTGGATCATGATCAATTCGTGCATGCTGCGCTCCGAAAGTTGCAATGTCTCAAGAGTTTATAAGGCTGGAATCGTCATCAAAAGATGGCGACTATATAACATCCCTGAAATGGCAATGAAAGGGGAAGGACTTGTGAAAGAGCCTCTATTCGGCAAAAACCAGCCTTCTATGGTTAAAGTGCATGGAAAAAGCGTGCCTCCGGCGGCGAGGTGAGCCACCTCGAAAGCTAATTACCCTTGCACTATTTCCTTCGTACCTCAGGAAAAAGTGCAAGGGTGTGCATCAGGCACAGCAAACGCGGGGTTGAAAGTCCCCATGAATCATACCCTTTGCCCTTCTAAGGAGAGCTGATATAAACAAAGCAAAAAACATGAACCAGACATTTTTGCTCCACGCCCAAAAGTGCCGGGACGATCTATTTCAAGCATCGTTTCCCTGCAAGGGAATATCATGACATTGCAGACACACGCCACCAAAGGATAACAACATGAAATTCAATGCAAAGAAAACCATTCAGCTTTGTGCTCTGACTGCACTCCTTCTTTTTTTCGTCGGATGCAGCAAACTGACCAACGAAAATTACAACCAGCTTGAAGTGGGGATGTCATACGACGAGGTGGTCTCTCTTATTGGAAAGGCGGATGATTGTGCAAGCACCATGGGCATGAAGAGCTGCACATGGGGCAATGTTGCAAAGCATATCAAGGTGCAGTTCGCAGGTGATACCGTGGTCCTTTTCTCCAGCAAGGGATTGTAGACCTGGTCAAGCCAACTCACTGAGAAAGGGCGGTTGCGCTGTGAAAAAGGTGCCCATTGAGCTATCGGCTATTAAGCCAACTCGCAAAAAAGCAAATACACCAACTTCACAGAAATGCCGAAGTGATTTGACCCGAGGCACGAGGGGTAAAGCACTGCGGCAGCCAGGTTAATGATGCCTCCGGCGGCCCTGCCGGGGGCCAAACTTTTGAAAAGTTTGACAAACAGGTCTTAGCTGTTTTTTACGGAAGCCTTCGCGAATGACCTCGACCCGAGGAACGAGGGTTGAGAACATTCGCAACCCGCTTTCAAGGTGGCACACCTTGCCGCCGGAGGCTTGTTTTATGTTTGCCCCGGCCCGAAGCTATAGCCGCTGAATGAGATAGACGTAAGCGGGCAATGCACTGTGCTTTTTAATCTCATGGAACATGGGCAGGACCTCTTCGCGCCTCTGGGTCTCCACCAGGGGGGAGAGGTAGACGCACCCTTTATTTCCAGCCTCTTTGGGAAGGGATGATAAAAGGGCCATGATGGCCGTGTGGTGGTCTTGCGAAAACGTGGTGCCCAGAAGAAAGTTGGCCGTGACCTCGATGGAGGCATAGCGGGCGTTGATATCAACCATCTTGAGGAGGGTCTCTTTCACCATGGCCGAGGTGATGGGTTTGCCCAACTGGTTCAATGTGGCGTCATCGGCCGATTCCAGCCCCAGGTTAATGTACACCTTGTAAGGCAATGCGGATAACGACGCAAAGGTCTCCTCATCAGCCTTGGAGAAGGAGGCGCAGCTGCCGAAGAGATAAAGGGAGGGGGGGCCTCCCTGGGGTCGGGAAAACCCAAAGGCGGCATAGGCGGCTTCCGCAGCATACGCCACCAGATCCCCGCCTGCAGCAAGGGCATCGTGGTCGCCCACGAAAATGGCGTTGAGGTTTTGCAGGTTGGGGCCGTAAAATGCTTTCAGCGCATCAATCTGTTCTGCAATCTCCTCTTTTGTTTTGGGGGCGAACTTCGCCCGTGACTTCACCGTGCAGAACCGGCATTTGTAGAGGCAGCCGTCGGCGATGTTCACCGGGATCACTTCGTAGTCCGAATGCCGGGTATCGGGGGGAAGCACACTCACCCTGCCGCCGATGATCCCGTGCAGTTTCCTGGCTTGTGCAATCAGTGCGTTGTCATCGTTGGTGCGAATCACATCGCCAAGAAAGCGCTGTATCTCCTCGGGAAGTCCTTCAAGGGAGGCACAGCAAATATTGGCATACACCTGGGACCACGCCGAGAAGGCCGTGGACACGCCCGGCTCCGTGTAGGGGGTGACCTCACGGATGGCGTTGCTCTCATAAGAGAGGCAAGGGAGGTAATCCTCCCCCACCCAGTCCTTCACCCGTCCCTGGCCCCGGTCCAGGCCCACCGAGTAGTAAATCCAGTCGTTGCCCCAGCTTCGCTTCAACCACTCCCAGGGATGGGGCCAGGCTCTTGATAGACCTCGAATATAGCGAATCTCGCCCGTGGGATTGAAATGAAAGACAAACTCGCGGGTTCGAATTTCGCCATAAATCCCAAAGCGCGCTGGGTATGCCCCTTTGGCCGTGCCGACGGCGCCCCGGGTGTTGATGATAACAACCATATTCCCCAGGCAACAGGAGCTCATGCCCTCGTCATCTGCAGCTATCTCCAGCCACTCGTCTGTGTCCACGTACTCATCTGTTCCCAGATACTCGTCCATTGCCACCATCCCGTCATGATTGTTACTCAGCTGTAAGGCACTTTCAGCTTGAAGCGTCTTTTCATAACCTTACGGCGTCACCACCAATCACTGTCTGTGCCTCCATCAAGATAAGAGCCTCCCACAGGAATAGCAACCAGAGTCAGACAAATATCTTCTGGCAGTGTTCCAAATGCATTGACAACACCACCCAACAATACTACGTAGGCATCATGAAAACTCCATAGCACATATCACCCCTTGTCAGACCCCGAATACGGAAAGCGGTGAGGCCAGTTGCCTCATATCGGTGAGTTGCGCCTTCTATTGTAATGTGGCTTCCACCTGTTTCTCCGCACCGCCTTCCCGCCCATTTTTTCACGTATAAAAATACAAGACCGGCGTTTTGCACAAAGACGGCCGCCAAGCCGCTTGACTCTTGCGAAACCCGCCGAGATATGGAGTTTTCATGAATATCCAGAAACTGATTAAAGCAACAAAGAAGCCTAACATTTACGCCAGGGGCACCGCCAACATGTGGGTGGATGAGCACATCGCCAACCAGCTCCTTGAAGCCCACCTGAGCCAGGACACAGACCTTGCCAGCCGTAAGGAGGGCACCATAGAATCCACCATCCAGTGGATTCTCACCCAGGTTCCCGGTAACAGTTTAAAGATTCTCGACCTTGGCTGCGGGCCGGGCCTCTACACGGAAAGCCTCGCTGAAAAAGGACACGATGTCACGGGCATGGATTTCTCATCCAACTCCATCCGCTACGCACGGGAGTCCGCTCACCGGAAAAAGCTGAACATCGCCTACATTCAGCAGGACTATCTGGAACTGGATGAGGATAGCAGGTACGACCTGATCCTGATGATTTTTCTCGACTTCTGCGTACTTCCCCCCAATGACCGCACAAAACTCCTGAAAAGGATCTACCGTGCCCTCGAGCCGGGAGGGACTTTTCTCTTCGACGTATTGAACGTTCACCACTCCTTGGGAGGATCTGAATCCAAGGACTGGCAGATGGCGGAGCAGGGCTTTTGGCGAAGCAGCCCCTACCTTGTTCTTTCTGAAACCTTTCAGTACGAGGAAGAAAAAGTACTCCTCAATCTGCATGCCGTGATGGGTGAGGACGAAAGCGTTGATGTGTACCGTTTCTGGCGCCATACCTTTTCCCATGATGACATAAAGCTATTGCTGACAGAACGGGGGTTTCACACCACTTCATGCCAGGATGGCATCCTTCCCGGTTGCGACCTCTACCGATCTGAAGATGTCACCTTCTGCATGGCATTGAAATAGCCTCAACATTTCAGGGGGAACTCCATCAAACGAAGGGCTCCCTGATCTGCAGACCGGTGATTGACAGGACCCTGAAAATAGACTTAGAATCATGAAACCAAGGTCCACCATGACTAGTTGCATGATATTAAGTGAAAGGGCGTATGATATGAGTGTCCAGAAGATCATGTCCAAACGAATCGTCACCGTCGAGCTCGATGATACACTGGCAGTGGCCAGAGATATCTTTGAAAACGTAAAATTTCATCACCTGCTGGTGGTAGAAAACAACAAACTGTTCGGCGTCCTTTCCGACCGGGACCTCCTCAAAGCCTTGAGCCCCAACCTGGAAACCGCAGCGGAGAACCGGCAAGACCGGGCCACCCTCAACAAACGAGTCCACCAGGTCATGAGCCGCAAGCCCATCACGTTAAACGAAAACGCCAGCGTCTACGACGCCATCCACCTGTTTAATACGGAAATCATCACCTGCATCCCCATCGTCGACGACAACAACCGTCCGGTGGGCATCATCAGCTGGCGGGATATCATGAAAATGCTGGGAAAGATGGTCAAAGACAAGTCGTAACGATTCATTTCAACGTTCCCTCCGGCTCCCCTGCCGGTCACATGCTCAGGCTGCCGTTCAGTAAATCCGGTAACCGTGTTGTCTTCCCGCTCAAAACAAAAAAGGCTGCCTCGCACATGCGAAGCAGCCTTTTTTTACTTACATATCGATCCCGAAAGGGAGAGGCCCGAATTAGAAGCCGTCAACTCTTTCGAAGATGGCGCATGCGCCCATACCGCCACCGATACACATGGAGACGATACCGTACTTGCCACCGGTACGCTGCAGGTTGGCAATCAGGGTAGCGGTAAGCTTGGCACCGGTACAACCCAGGGGGTGACCCAGGGCGATGGCGCCGCCGTTCAGGTTGATCTTGGACTCGTCGAGGCCAAGAACGTCGATGCAGTGAAGAGCCTGGGTAGCGAAGGCTTCGTTAAGCTCGAAAACATCAATGTCTTCAACCTTGAGGCCAGCTTTCTCCAGAGCCTTGGGAATTGCATACTTGGGACCAACGCCCATTTCGTCAGATTTACAACCGGCTACGGCGTAAGTAACGAGCTTGGCGAGGGGCTTGAGACCCAGACGCTCGCAAGCTTCCTTGCTGGCAAGGAGAGTCGCGGCAGCGCCGTCAGTGGTCTGAGAAGAGTTGGCAGCTGTAGCAACACCACCGGCCTTGAAGGGGGAGTTCAGTCGAGCAATCCCTTCAACAGTGGTACCGGCACGAACGCCGTCGTCTTTCTCAACAATGAAGGTCTCTTTCTTGAAGGTTCCGTCAGCCTGCTCAACAAATTTGTGGGCGGGGGTGGGAACGATCTCAGTGAAGTAACCTTTTTCCTGAGCTTCCAGTGCCTTGTTCACGGAACGAACTGCGAACTCATCACATGCTTTACGGTCGATACCGAAACGGGAAGCAACGTTCTCAGCAGTCACACCCATAGAGATGTAAGCTTCGGGCTTCACTGCAGAGTACTCAGGGTGAGGGCGGGGAGTGTTTCCGCCCATGGGTACGAAAGTCATGGACTCGATACCGGCACCCATGGCCACGTCAGACCAACCGGCCTGAATACGAAGAGCTGCAAGGGCGATGGCTTCGATGCCGGATGCGCAAAAACGGTTTACAGTAGCACCGGATACGCTGTCGGGGAAACCTGCCATCTGGCCTGCAATACGACCGATGTTGAGGCCCTGCTCGCCTTCGGGGAAGGCGCTGCCGCACATGACGTCGTCGATCTCGGCAGCATCGATGCCGGCCTTCTCGACACAAGACTTCATGATGAAGGAGAGGAGATCCTCAGGACGGGTCTCTTTGAACTGCCCCCTCTTGTTCTTACAACCAGGCGTTCTCACTGACTGGACGATATATGCTTCTCTCATGTTCTATTCCTCCATTTTCCTGATGCCTTCACCGCACCCGCCGGAGTGAGGCACAGGGGGCGAAATCGCTCCCTGTGCGCCCACGGCGTGATGCTTTTGTGTACACAGGCATCAAAATTGAACGTATAGGCTTTTGATCAACGTGGCAATTAGTTACGGAGAGGCTTGCCAGTTTTCAGCATGTGCTCGATACGGGCAACGGTCTTCTCTTCCTTGAGGAAGTCGATGAAAGCCTCACGCTCAAGCTTGAGAATGGCTTCTTCGCTCACTTCGGTGTTGGCTTTCACGTCGCCGCCAGCAATTACAAAGGCGATACGCTTGGCAAGCATGGCGTCATGCTCGCTGAGGAACCCACCGTTAAGCATGTTGAAGATTTCTGCGTTAACCATGCCGTAACCTTCACGGCCGATGACGCGGACCTTCTTCTTCATGGGGGGTGCGTATCCATCTTCAACCATGCGCAGAACCTCTTTCTTCGCTTCACCGATGAGAAGATCACGGTTCATAACGATGCGGTCCTTGGTGGGGGAGAGGTGGCCGTTGGCCACAGCGCCCTGTGCGCTCATGGAAACTGCAGCCATTGCAATTTTCATGAATACGGGGATGAAGAGCTTGGCAAGGTCGGTGTCCTTATCGGTGCCTGCGGGAAGAGCGGTAATGTACTTCTTCCAGAGGTTGAGGCAACCGCCGCCTGCGGGCAGGAGGCCAACACCGATCTCAACGAGACCCATGTAGAGCTCGGAGTGAGCAACGATCTTGTCAGCAGCAAGACACACTTCGCAACCGCCGCCAAGGGTCATGCCGTAAGGGGCAGCCACAACGGGGAAGGAAGCGTAAAGGCCACTGAGCATGCCCATCTGACCTTTTTCAAGGAAAGCGTCGAGCTCGTCGTAAGCACCCTTCTTAACCTGCTCGATAACGAAGGAGAGGTCAGCACCGGCAGAGAACGCGCCGGGCATTCCGCCAGCCTGGTTACCGATGACAAGGCCAACGCCGTTGGCGTCAACGTACTCAAGGGCTTCGTCAAGGAAACCAATGATTTCGCCGTTGAGGGCGTTCATCTTGGTGGTGAACTCAAGGCAGTAAACACCGTCGCCGATGTCAACGAGGGAAGCAGAGGGGCAAGAGAGAGCCACTTTGCCGTCAGCCTTGGCAGCTGCAATGGACAGAGCAGAGGCGCTCAGGGGCACGTCTACGTAAACAGCCTTGTCGAAGTCG
This sequence comes from Desulfolunaceae bacterium, assembly GCA_942491485.1. Taxonomy (GTDB): domain Bacteria; phylum Desulfobacterota; class Desulfobacteria; order Desulfobacterales; family Desulfolunaceae; genus Desulfoluna. The sequence continues at coordinate 109,461 of CALOAX010000006.1, forward strand.
TAGTACTGGGGAACACCAGCTTCTACGCGGTAGAAGCTCTCAACGCCAGCGTCGAGCATTGCTTTTACCTTGGGAGCAACGGGAAGGCCTTCGGCTTCCATCTTCTCTACGGACTTGCGTACGCCGATGGCGTCCCAAGCTTCGAAGGGACCTACATCCCAACCGTAACCCCACTTCATGGCGTTGTCGATCTCAACGAGGGAGTCGGCAATCTCAGGAATGCGGTTGCCACAGTAAGTCATGGCGTTTGCGGTACACTTCCAGACGAACTTGGCGCCTTTGTCGTCACCGTAAACGATGGCCTGCATCTTCTCTGCGGGAGTAGCGGCTTTCTTGGCTGCGTCGAGGCAGGGGAAAGAGGCTTTCTCGAAGTCGATGTACTCGCCGGTGGCGGGGTCGATCTGCTTCTTGAAGCGCTTGCCGTTCTCGTCTTTACCCTTCTTATAGAAGCCTTCACGGGTCTTGTTGCCGAGCTTGTTTTCTGCAAGCATCTTCTTTACGAAGTCGGGAACAACAACGGTGTCGCGCATCTCGTCATCGGGGCAGAGCTCGTAAGAGTTGTCAGCCACGTGAACCATGGTGTCGAGACCTACCATATCGGCGGTGCCGAAGATGGCGGTACGGGGACGACCCATGGCGGGACCGAGCAGGGCGTCTGCTTCAGCCATGGTGATGCCGTCTTCAACAACAGCCTGCATAACACGACCCATGCCCTGGATACCGATACGGTTACCAATGAAGTTGGGGGTGTCTTTGGCCCAAACAATCCCTTTACCAAGGTTTACCTCGCCGAAGTTGGCGATGAAGTCGAGGACTTCCTGCTTGGTCTCCGCTCCGGGGATAAGCTCCAGGAGGTGCATGTAGCGGACGGGGTTAAAGAAGTGGGTGCCGAGGAAGTGCTCTTTAAAACCTGCGGAGAGGCCTTCAGAGATCTTGGCAAGGGGAATACCGGAGGTGTTGGAGCTGATGATGGCATCGGCTTTTCTCACCTTGTCGATACGAGCGAAGAGATCCTGCTTGATAGCGAGGTTCTCTACAACCACTTCGCAGATCCAGTCGCAGTCAGCCAGCTTGTCGAAATCGTCGGTAAGGTTACCGGTCTCGATCAGGGCAGCGTCTTTCTTTGTCATAAACAAAGAAGGCTTGGCAGCCAGAGTGGCTTTCATGCCGTTGTCTACCATGCGGTTGCGAGCCGCAGGGTCATTTTTTTCCTCGTCGGTGAGGTCAAAGGGGACGATGTCCAAAAGGAGCACCTTCACGCCAGCTGCAGCCAAGAGAGCTGCGATGCCACCGCCCATGATCCCGGACCCGATCACTGCAGCTTTTCTGATTTTTCTACTCATAATTCCCTCCTGTGCATAATAAATTACAATCACGCCATAAAATGAATGATCGTTCAATTTATATATTAACAGTGATTGTTGTAACAGACCGATTATTTGTGTGTCAAGGAAAAACAAGCACTGTGGTTTTGCCCCCGAACAGATAAAGCATTAGCCTTAATATATGGGGCTTTACATTTTTTTTCCTACCACATATACGCTTCGGCACATACTTTGTATACATACAATATAAGGCAATGATACCAATTGAATGATACATCATTCAATTGCCGGGGGCGCATTTCAAAAAAACCGGTAACCCTCTCACTTCAATCTAAATAGCCAAGTCGCCCCTTGATTCCCCCCCACCCATCTGCTAAACATGGTCCTTATATTTTACCAACCGGTATAACGTTCGACCCTGCGGGCTCTTTTAAGGTGAATCGGGCAAGTTTCGCAGGCCAGATGAGATAAAAAGTGAGGTGGCGTTCATGGAGTTTAAGAGATTGGACAAGGACAGAGTGGCGGCTCTGGATCTGGAAGCGGTGGTGTCATCCATCGTTCGGACCCAACTTCCCACAGGTGAGATCCCCTGGAGCGACGGTGACAAAACCGACCCCTGGGACCACGTGGAATCGGCCATGGGCCTTGCTGTGGGCGGACACATCGATGAAGCCCGACGCGCCTTTGCCTGGCTGGCCTCCATGCAGCTGGAGAACGGAAGCTGGCATGCCTCATATAAAGAAGGTGTCCCCGAGGACCGAACCCATGACACCAACATGAGCAGCTATGTTGCCGTGGGCGTCTACCACCATTTCCTCATCACGGCCGATCGGGACTTCCTGAAAACTTACTGGCCCGTCTTGAGAAAAGGGCTTGATTTCGCCCTCTCCCTGCAGGCACCCGGCGGCGAGATCCACTGGGCCACCAGCCCCGATGGCGTCGTGGACCCCATGGCCCTGCTTACCGGTTCCAGCTCCATTTATATGAGCCTCAAATGCGGCCTGGCCATCGCCCACGAGCTGGGATACACCATGCCCCACTGGGTGGAGGGAATGCAACGAGTCCGGGAGGCCATCCGCACCCGGCCCCACTGCTTCAACGTCACCAAATCCCGGTTCTCCATGGACTGGTTCTACCCCATGCTCTCCGGCGCCCTCACCGGCAGGGAAGCCCAGAACCGCCTGGACAAACACTGGAAGAAATTTGTCGTGGAGGGCCAAGGGGTCCGCTGCGTCTCCGATGAGCCCTGGGTCACGGTGGCGGAAACCGCCGAATTTATCCTGGCCCTCTCAGCCATGGGAAACACAGAGCAGGCCCACATCGTCTTTGACTGGATCAAAGACTCCCGCTTTGACGACGGCTCCTACTGGTGCGGTTACACCTTCCCCAACATGGTGATCTGGCCCGAAGAGAAGCTTTCGTGGACCAACGGGGTGGTGCTCATGGCCGCAGACGCCCTTTTTGACCTGACCCCGGCCGGGCGCCTGTTTCAGCATGACTTCTGGGAAACCCACGAAGCCCTCAAACAAACGGCCTGATCACTGGCCTGAAGGCCCGAATCAACAACGCAACACAACGCGCCGGGACGTACGACGTGAAAAAAGACCACAGACCTTACTGGCTGAAACGCCTCTACATCCTGTTTCAAAAATATTACACGAATCGGTATATTCGCCCCCAGCTTGACGAAATGGGCCGTGGCGGAGCCTACATGAAGCCCTGGCACATCGAGCTCTTCGGTGGCCCCATCCGCATCGGCTCCTACCCCACGGTCATCGCCGCTCCGGATCGTAGGCTGCGTCTCACCGTCTGGTCGGACAAACCCGACGCCAAAGGCATCACCGTCGGCGACTATTGCCTCCTCTGCCCGGGTGTCCGCATCCTGGCGGCATCGGAAATCACCATCGGCGAGAGTTGCATGATTGCCAGTGGTGCCTACATCACCGACTCCGACTGGCATGGCATCTACGACCGCAGCCTCCCCATCGGCAACACCGCCCCGGTTATCCTGGAAGAGAATGTCTGGGTGGGGGACAGTGCCATCATCTGCAAAGGGGTGCACATCGGAAAAAACAGCATCATCGGCGCCGGTGCCGTTGTGGCCTCGGACATTCCGGAAAATGCCATCGCCGTGGGCAACCCGGCCCGGGTCATCAAGTACCTCGATCCGGACACCAAACTTCGAACCCGGGGAGAGTGGCTCGCCAACCCAGGCAAGCTGGCCCGGGAATTTGATGTCATCGACCGGGATCAGCTCCAGGGAAATTCCGTCATCGGATGGTTTCGCTCCCTTCTTTTTCCACGAAAGGGAGACTGACGCGGCTGCGGAAACCAAACGCAACCATTCAGCCCAACATTGCCTCCGGCAGCCCTGCCGGGGGGCAAACGTTTGTACCATCCGACAAGCAGGCCGTAACGGCTTTTGGACCGCTTCACCGAGGTTAACAAACCGTATGGGCCTGCCTTAACAAATCGCAATATTCTTGCGGCGCTTTTTTCCAAAGGCGACCTGCCGGAGGAGCAACGGGATCGTGGCCAAAAAACTTTTTGGAGGCTGACAGCCCCGTTTACCAAGGCTTATTCCCGCTGAGGTATCTCGGTGATACCAAAGGGTATCTTTTCGATTTCCAATTTGACGAAAAAGGTGCATAATGCAACTTCGAAAAAAGGGGCCTCGTCCTTTTTTTCATGGAGAAACACCCTGTTATAAGCAAGGAGCGTGACATGTCAGGTAGCATGACGTTTGAAAAAGACATCGTACTGATCTATTACGAAGACACCCCCCTGGCGTTCGCTCGTATAGAGGAAATCTGGGAAGACGACAAGCCGGATTGGTTCCATGTCAAGCTGCTCTTCCTGCAGCTGCCGGTTCACTCGGCGACCTGGATCCTGAAAGGCGCCTACATCGACGGGGCGGAATTCACCATGGGCGGCAAGCGCATGCGACTTGAAAAAGTTGTCTGCCCTGCAGAGGACCGGAGCGATGACGCAGAAGACGAGGCCTTTGATGATCTTCAGATGCCTGAGATCGAAGAGCACCTCGCCGTCAACGACGCCGACCCCATCATGCAATCCGATGCTGAGGTTATCCAGTTCCCCTTCGGGAAACGATAACCCCCCGCACGTGCATGGCAACAGGTACCGCAAAGCGACAGATCCTCTCCGTTTCCCGGCGCAGCGATATCCCGGCCCACCACCTGGACTGGTTTATGGCATCCGTGGAACATGGAGAGGCCCTCGTTGAACACCCCTATACCCGCACCACCCAAACCATTCCCCTTACCCCGGAAACCGTTCATACCCTGGCTTTCTGGACCAAGGACATCGGCCCCTTTCTAAAACAGCGCTGTGACCGCATCCTCCAGGACAAGGGATTTCACCTCTACTTCAATATCACCGTCAACAGCGAATCCGCCATTCTGGAGCCTGGTGTACCGCCCCTTGATGAGCGCTTGGAATCCCTGGGCGAATTGTGCCGCCGCGTGGGCTCTGCGGCTGTCACCTGGCGTTTTGACCCCATCTGCCACTTCCTCGATACCCACGGCACCCCACGCGACAACCTTCACGACTTCTCCCGTATCGCACAACACGCCTCTGATGTGGGAATCCAGCGCTGCATCACCAGTTTCGTGGACCTCTACCCCAAAGTGATACGCCGCGCACGGGCCGCCGGAATCGAGTTGACGACGCCCCCCATCCGTGAGAGAGTGGCCCTCGTTTTGCGTTTAAACAAGGAGTTGCAAGGGCTTGGCATCGATCTTTTTACCTGCTGCGAAAACGACCTGCAGGCGGCCCTGCCCTTTGGCAGCGGCATCACCCCTGCAGCCTGCATCCCGGGCCCGCTCCTCGCCGGACTCCATGGCGGCGACATCTCCCTTGCCAGAGACCCGGGCCAGAGACGAGGCGCCGGATGCGGGTGCACCAAAAGCCGGGACATCGGGTCCTACACAAGGCACCCCTGCCCCACTGGCTGCCTCTACTGCTACGCATCCAGGGCATAAATGGGCATACGCCCGGACAATAGAGAATGACGATGAAGCGATTTAGAATTGGAACGGTTGAAATGGACAGCCCCACGGTGATGGCCCCTCTGGCCGGGGTCACCAACCTTCCCTTTCGCCTGATGGTGAAAGAGATGGGGGCAGGGCTTGTGGTCTCGGAGATGGTGAGTGCCACGGGGCTGATTTATGAGTCGGACAAAACCTTCAGGCTGATGGAGAGCCGCTCCGACGAGAAGCCGTTGGCCATCCAGCTGTTCGGCTCCGACCCGGCCATCATGGCTGAGGCAGCCAGACGGGTCGAGTCCACCGGAGTGGAGATGATCGACATCAACTGCGGCTGCTCGGTGAAAAAGGTGCTCAAGACCGGTGCAGGCTCGGCCCTTATGGGGGAGCCGGACCTGGCCAAAAAGATCTTCAAAGCCGTAAAAGACGCAATCTCCATTCCCTTGACGGTGAAGATGCGTTCAGGATGGGACGCCTCTGGTGACGGCGCCCTGCTCCTTGCCAGAGTTGCCGAAGAGGTGGGGGTCGATGCGGTGGCGGTTCATCCCCGCACGGTAAAGCAGGCCTTTCGCGGACACTCAGACTGGTCGGTCATCCAACGGGTCAAAAAGGCTCTCTCCATTCCCGTCATCGGCAACGGAGACGTCCTCACCCCGGAGGACGCCCTTCACATGCTTGAGACCACCGGCTGCGATGCCGTGATGATCGGACGGGCAGCCATTGGCGATCCCGCCATCTTTAAACGCACCAACGCCTCTGTTATCCGGCGAACATCGTAAAGCCCGCACTGGTTGACCACTTTGCTATGATGGAGCGATACTTTACCGACTCCCTCGACTACTTCACCGATGAATTTATCGCCTGCAAAACCATGCGAAGCCGCCTGGGGTGGTTCGTCAAGGGGCTTCCCGGCTGCAGCACCTTCCGCAAAGAAGCCATTACCCTGTCAACACGCGAGGAAGGCCTCTCCCTTATCCGTTCCTACAAGGAGAAACTAAGCGATGGGGAGATGCTTGAAAAGATCGTGAAATCAGGACGTTTTGCCGATTCGTAAGACCCTCCCTCCCCGACCGCCACCGCCTGGCCGTGGGGTCGGAGGCCCTGCCACCTCCAGGCCAGGCAACGGTTTTAAAATCGCCACCACCGCAGCCCAGACCGTGCCCCACGAATTCATCCCTGACCTCCCCTTACCTCTACAGTCGCCCCCATTCGTAAGCGTTCCATCGCAGAGAACAAAGACCACGGAGGCGGCCCCAACAGGTCACCAATTTTCCTGTTTAATTACGGAGCCTTAGCAACCGGCACCCCTTCAGGATCAGCCAAAGCAACGACCCCAAAGGGACCCAAGGCAATATCTCTCGCCCCATCCGGTTTTGCTACAGGTTAAACACCGTGGTTGAGACAACTCTCTTTTTTACGAAGCGCCGCCAGGACCAACCTCAAGACTCTGATTTTAAGGCTTATTTTTCGTTTACTTTATTCAGTCCATTTTATCGGCGAAATCTCCTTTCACACAGTCCGCGTAAAAAAGGCGATTCCATTTGACAACACGAAAAATATCTGTTAGCTCAGAAAAATCCGCATAAAAAGAAAACGGTTGACCGTTGTGTCGGCCACATTTCCCTGACGAGATCCCCCCCATGGTGAGCTTGACAAAGGGAATGATTTATCACCGCAATTTTTATGTTGACGTCATCCTGAGGTCATCCAGCCTCGTATCTCATCAGGAGACGGCTCTTTTCCCACCTGTTTGGGAAACCGAATTTCGCCGATACGGACGACGTCAAGCAACACCACTTGTCATAAGATTTGCGCACCATCACCAGGCACAGGAGTAGTTTCATGAACGATTTTCTCCAATCCATCCGTAACCAGTCCAAAGACAAACGCTATCAAAGCAACAACCGCCCACGTCGCCCTTACGACAACAGCAAACGGCAACAGCCAGTCCAGCCATCATCACAACCAGCAGAACCACCACAACAACCAGCAACATCAGCAACACAACCAGGGAAACTACCATCGCGGCAACGAAAACTATCACCGCAACCATGATAACCGGCACCAGGACAACCGAAAATATCAGTCACGCCCCAAAAACGATTTCGGCCAGCGTGATGAGAACCTCGGTATAATCAAAGAGCTTCTGGAAACGATGGTGTCTCAGCAGGGCCAGGCCATTGAGATCCATGAACGCAGAGCCATGGCCGAAGAGCGCAAAGCTGAAGCCATTGAAGAGATCGCAAGCATCATCAGCTCCCTGGCCGGTGCCGAATTCCCCGCCATGGACAAGGTGGTTTCCGGCATTGATGCCGTGGCACGTGAATTTGAGGAAGAGATCGCCCTGGACGATGACGAGGTGATGCTCGATGACCCCAGAGGAAGAGGCCCGCCCCTCCATGGAGCTCTCCAAGGATGAGATTGTGAGCCTGATTCACAAAATGCGTTCGGAAGGCTCCACCTACAACGAGGTGGCCGCCCACCTCACGGGAATTGGCCTGCCCACCTTCTCCGGACGGGGCAAGTGGCACGCCCAGACCATCCACAGACTCTGCCAGCAAGAGTAGTACCCCAACGGCCAGAAAGGTCAGCTGACCTGACAAATAAAAAAAGGGCCGATCTCTTCAGTGAAAGAGACCGGCCCTTTTTAATTTTGTTCTGCAGCACCCTCGACAGACGCAAAAAAACCACCCCGCCCTATAAAGGGCCTTTTTTCACGCCTTCGATATAGGCGTCCCACTCCATGGGGAGGAGCTGCTTCTTTTTCGTATTGCACGCCTTGCAGCAGGGCACGACATTGCCCTTGGTACTTTTGCCCCCCCGGGCCAGGGGAACCACATGGTCCATGGTGAGTTCCGTGGGCTTTACAGGCGCTTCACACCAATAGCAGACCCCTTTGTCGCAGCGCCTCTTCCACCACTGACTCTGACGCATCTCCCGGGCCTTCTGCCGCTCCCGTTTAATCGCCCCTTCGTCGGCACCAAAATACCACTCCATGGATTCTCCTTAAATTCCCCAGGCGTCGAATGGCTTTGGTGTCCTTGCTCCAGTTCTTCTCCACGCGGACGAAGAGCTTCAGGAAGACTTTCTTCCCAACCATCTCTTCGATGGCTTTTCTCGCCTCCTCGCCGATGGCCTTAAGCTTGCTGCCCTTCGCGCCGATGAGAATGCCCTTCTGGGAGTCACGCTCCACATGGATCGTGGCCTCGATATGCACCAGCTTCTTCTCGCGGGTAAAGCTGTCCACGGTGACCGCGGTGGAGTAGGGGATCTCCTGGCCGGTGAGGCGAAACACCTTTTCCCGGACCATCTCCGCCACAAAGAACCGCTCGGGCAGATCGGTGATCACGTCCTCAGGGTAGAAAGGAGGGCCCTCGGGCATGATCCCCGCGATTTCAGAAAGCAGGGGCTCCACCTGGTCGCCATGCTTTGCAGACAGGGGAATAATGGAGTGAAAATCATGAATGCCCCGCCACTTTTCGATATGGGCCAGCACCTCTGGTTTCTTGATCCGGTCCACCTTGTTCAGGGCCAGAATCACCGGGCGGTTCACCTTTTTGAGCTGCTGGACCAGGTACGCGTCGGACTCGTCATCCGGCTCATGCACGTCGGTCATAAAGACCACCACGTCCACGTCGCCCAGAGCGCTCAGGGCAACATCCACCATGCGCACGTTCAGGGCGCGGCTCGACTTGTGGACACCGGGGGTGTCCACAAACACCAGCTGCATCTCGTCCCTGTGCACCACGCCGAGAATTCGGTGGCGTGTGGTCTGTGGTTTTCGTGAGGTGATGGAGAGTTTTTCCCCCAACAGTTTGTTCATCAGGGTCGACTTCCCCGCATTGGGGGCGCCCACCAGGGCCACAAAGCCACTTTTAAATCCGTTAAAATCGTGTACGTTTTCCATTTTTTACTCCTGCGTCGGCGTTGTGGCCGGCGGACCAATCAAATCCGTAATGGCCTGCCAGACGTCCTCACGGCCACTGCGTGACAGGGCGGAAAATTGGATGAGCTCGCTGCTCTTCACCCCAAGCTCTTTGGCGATACGCGCCACGTTGCCCTGCCGTTTGTTGTTTGAGAATTTATCCGATTTCGTCAGAACAACCCGGAAGGGGATGCCGTGGGCCCGAAACCATTCAATCAGGTTGAACTCCTCGACCCGAGGGGAGCGCCGGATGTCAATCAAAAGCATGACCCCTTTAAGGGAGCGGCGCTCGGCCAGGTAGCGCTCCACCATGGGGCCCCACTCCCGCACCACGCGCGCGGGCGCTTTGGCGTAGCCGTAGCCGGGCAGGTCCACAAAGGTGACGGCCTCATTGATATCGAAAAAGTTGACCAGCTGGGTGCGCCCCGGGGTGGAGCTGGTTTTCACCAGACGCTTGCGGTTCACCAGCACGTTGATGAGGGACGATTTCCCCACATTGGAACGGCCGGCAAACCCAATCTCTGGAAGCCGCAGCTCAGGATACTGATCGGCCTTCACCGCACTGGTGACAAACTCTGCTGAGAGGATTTTCATAATCTGTTTCTTTCCTGGCGGCCCGGCAGGACGCATCACGCCTTCTGCCCCATGGACCGACGCGCCAATGGGCGCACAATGGGTGGTATACAACGAAAAGCCCGGGCCATGGGGCTCCGGGCGTATTTTCTAAGCACAGGTACGAACGAGAGACGCATTCCTCTCTTTCGAGTGTCTTAAAACCTTTACCACAATCGGGCGGGCGCCTGCCACAAAAAAGAAGAATCCCTTCCGAATTTGGCTACTTGTTCACCACCTTGTTCAGCGGATACTCGATGATTCCTTCAGCACCGTTTTTCATCAGCTCCGGAATCAGCTCCCGGACGGCGCTCCGAGGACACCACGGTTTCAACCGAAAGCCAGTGGGTATGGTAGAGGTGGGCCACGGTGGGGGCGTGGAGGCTGGGCAGCATGTCCACCACCTTCTCCACATCTTTTTTAGGCACGTTCATTTTCAGCCCCACCAGCTTGCCGGCCACCAGGGCCCCCTTGAGGAGCATGGCCATCTCCTCAATTTTTTCACGCTTGGCCGGATCCGCCCATACCGCCTTATTGGCGATGAGCTGGGTGTTGGTCTCCATGAGTTCATGGATCACCCGAAGCCCATGGGCCTTGATGGTGCTCTCTGTTTCGGTGATCTCCACGATGGCATCGGCAAGGCCCGAAACCACCTTGGCCTCGGTGGCCCCCCAGGAAAATTTCACCTTGACGTCAATGCCCCGCTCGGCAAAAAACCGCTTTGTGACCCCCACCAACTCGGTGGAGACAGTCTTTCCCTGAAGGTCTTCAAGGGTCTGGACCGGTGAATCATACGCCACGGCCACCACCCAACGGGCCGGCTTGGCGCTCACCTTGGAGTAAATAAGATCCGTCACGACCTGAACGTCCGACTCGTACTCGGCAATCCAGTCAAGGCCGGTAAGCCCCACATCCAGGGTGCCGTTTTCCACGTTGATGGCCATCTCCTGGGCCCGGCAGAGGGCACAGGTAATGGTCTCGTCATCAATGCGGGGAAAATAGCTCCGCCCGCTCACCGACACATTCCACCCCGCTTTTTTAAAGAGAGCAAGGGTCGCCTCTTGAAGGCTGCCCTTGGGAAGGCCAAGTTTCAACTGCTCGTTCATACACACTCCATGCATGAAGGCTTCGTCAAACCACCGAAGACTTCGGTATAAGCCCGGCAAAACGTGATCTCAAGGCACCGGCACCGACATATGCCGGCACCCCGCTTTAGGCAACCACCCAGGCCGGGCTTTCGTCAAAATCCAGGTCGCCCACCCGTTCTATCCCCATAGACAAAGCTTCCGGCAACCCATCACCTTACTGGACTCAAAAAATCGATGCCTCCGGCGGCAAGGTGAGCCACCTTGAAAGCTGGTTGCCGCAGCGCTTTGCCCCTCGTTCCTCGGGTCAAATCACAGCGGCATTTTGATGAGATTTGTGCATTTATTCGTAACTATTCAGCTCATGATAACGGAAAAGCCTCCGGCGGCCCTGCCGGGGGCCAAACTTTTGAAAAGTTTGACAAACAGGTCTTGGTTACTTTTTATGAAAACCTTCGCGGATGCCCCCTCCCCGAGGAACGAGGGGAGAGGGCATCCGCAACCTGGGGTCCAGGGGATCATCCCCTGGCCGCCGGAGGCATGCATTTTTACGCCGCCATCACTTCTTATACACCTCATCAGGATCAAACAGGGGCTCTCCCGTCACCACCAGCGTGTCCCCTTCCACCTTCCTGAAAAAACAGCTTTTGTAGCCCAGATGACATGCGGCTCCGCCCTTCTGCACCACCTTGAGAAGCACCGTGTCGGCATCGCAATCGATGCGGATCTCTTTGACGACCTGCTCGTTGCCCGAACTCTCACCCTTCACCCAGAGCTTGTTCCTGGACCGGCTGAAATACGTGGCTTTTCCCGTCTCCACCGTGTGCCGGAAGGCCTCTTCATTCATAAAGGCCACCATCAGAACATCCCCACTCTCCCAGTCCTGCACCACGGCCGGAAGGAGCCCGTCAAATTTTGTGTAATCCAGTTCTACCATTTTTTGTCTCTCCTTCTGTCATTTATCCGTTACTGCATGCGCAGGCATGCTTCCTTGCGTAATCGCTGCCTTCGTCCTTGTCAATTGCTTTTTTATTCCCGCCCCTTGCATCCGGACCCAATTCTTGATAGTTTTTTCCGGTTGCACTAAAGATGCCTTCGCAAAGGGTCCGCATCCACAGTGCCTCGCAGCAGCATCTGTCTTAAGGTGAAAACATACCTCAACACATGGTATGCCGGTGGCCTGTCTTCGGCGTTTTGCGAGGCCACCCTGAAACAATCCGAAGCCCTCTTTGTCTGTGAACCAGAAGAGATTGCAACGGCTATCCATACAAACAAAGAGACTGTCATGACCGAATCTCCCAATCACCAGGCCCCAAATTCCGGACACGGCCGTCGCCAGCCTGCTGTCAAAAAACAGCGGCGCCTGCTTCGCCTTCTCTTCAAAACGACTCTCTGGGGCTTCTGCCTTGCCCTGGTTGCCGCCATATCGGTCTACCTCTACTTCAGCGCCGACCTTCCCAAAATCGCCACCCTGCGGGACTACCGCCCACCCACCGTGACAGTGGTCACCTCCGACGACGGCCGAAAAATCGGGGAGTTCTTTCGAGAGCGCCGCGTCGTCATTCCTCTCTCCGAGATGCCGCCCCAGCTTCTTCAAGCCTTTGTTTCAGCCGAAGACGCACGTTTTTATAAACACCGGGGCATCGATCTCTTCAGCATCATCCGGGCCTTTACCAAAAACCTGAAGGCCGGTGCCATCGTTCAGGGGGGCAGCACCATCACCCAGCAGGTGACCAAGTCCTTCTTGCTGACTCCGGAACGCAGCTACGACCGCAAAATCAAAGAAGCAATCCTCGCCTATCGCCTGGACCGAGGCTTTGCCAAAAACGAAGTCCTCTACCTCTACCTCAACCAGATCTACCTGGGGCACGGGGCCTACGGCGTGGAAGCCGCCGCCGAAAACTACTTTGGAAAAAAAGCCAGGGATCTCAACCTCGCCGAATGTGCCATCCTGGCCGGGCTTCCCCAGGCCCCGAGCCGCTACTCCCCCTTTCGATACAAAGAAAAAGCCAAGCAGCGGCAGATCTACGTGCTGAACCGCATGGTGGAGGAGGGCTACATCACCAACATTGATGCCACCGAGGCCATCAACACCCCCTTGGATATCAAGCCAAGACGCAACTGGTACATCGAAAAGGTCCCCTGCTACACCGAATACGTCCGCCGCTACGTGGAAAACAAATACGGTGCCGAAGCCCTCTACGAAGGGGGGCTCAAAATCCAGACCGCCGTGAACATCGAAATGCAGAAGATCGCGCGAAAGGCCGTCACCCAAGGGCTGGAAGCCATGGACAGGCGCCAGGGGTATCGCGGTCCCCTGGGGCACCTGGCGCCCTCTGAAGTGGAGAAGGCCGCCACCGACATCGCCAGGGAGATGGAAGAGGAGGGGCAAAACATCACCGACGGCACCACCCTCAAAGGGGTGGTGGAGATGGTGGACAATGAAAACGGCGAAGTGCTGGTCAGGTGCGGAAACCGTCGTGGCGTGATTCCCCTGTCCAAGATGCGATGGGCCCGCAAACCCGATATCACCAAAGGCTACTGGGAAGACCGCCTCCAAAAACCCGGCGACGCCCTCTCCGTGGGCGACCTCATCCTCGTGCGGGTGGACGGGCACTACGAAGGCAAACGGGAGTGGACCAAAAGCGGGTCCAGTGTTGAAACCCTGGAGCTCCTCAGCAAAGCCAAACTCTGGTCCCTGACCCTCCACCAGGAACCGATATCGGAAGCAGCCCTGCTCTCCATCGAGGCCGATACCGGCTACGTCAAAGCCATGATCGGGGGGCGGGATTTTCTGAACAGCCAGTTCAACCGGGCCATTCAGTCCAGGCGCCAGCCCGGCTCCGCCTTCAAGCCCGTCGTCTACGCTGCGGCCATCGACAAAGGCTTCACCCCGGCCACCGTCATCATCGACTCCCCCGTGGTCTACCTGGACGAAGACCGGGACTTTACCTGGAAGCCCAACAACTACGAGCGCACCTTCCACGGCGCCACCCTGCTTCGTGAAGCCCTCACCAAGTCCATGAACATCATCACCATCAAGATCCTCAAAGAGATCGGGGTGAACTACGTCATCGACTACGCCCACAGGCTGGGCATCACCGCCCCCATCAACAAAGACCTCTCCATCGCCCTGGGCTCTTCAGGGGTCTCCCTTCTGGAGATGGTGCGTGCCTACTCGGTCTTTACCAACCTCGGCTACCTGGTGGAACCCACCTTCATCACCCGCATCGAGGACCGGGACGGCAATGTGCTGGAGGAGGCCATTCCCATCAAAAATCAGGCCATCGAAGCCTCCACCGCCTACCTCATGACCAGCCTCCTCCAAAGCGTGGTAAAAGAGGGCACCGGTCGCCGTGTGCGCAAACTGAACCGACCGGCCGCAGGGAAAACCGGCACCACCAACAACCTCTACGACGCCTGGTTCATGGGTTATACCCCCACCTACGTCACCGGGGTCTGGGTGGGCAACGACCAGAAAGCCCCCTTGGGCAAAAGCGAAACCGGCTCCCGTGCCGCCAGCCCCATCTGGCTCGACTACATGAAAGGCATCCTCGCCAACAAACCCGTGAAGGTGTTTGAAGTGCCCGAAGGGGTCGTCTTCGCCAAAATCGACGCCGAAACCGGCCTCCTCCCCGGCCCCGACACCAAAAAAACCCTCTTCGAATGCTTCAAAGAGGGCACGGTCCCCACCGAACAGTCCCAACCCCTCGTCCACGAAGCCAACCGCGACGAACTGTTCAAGGAAAACCTGTAAAAACGCCAGCCTCCGGCGGCAGGGTGAGCCGCCCGACCTACAGAGCCGCGGTGCTTTAACCCTCGTTCCTCGGGTTCACAGCACTGCGGCGTTTTTTATCAAAATTGTACATTTATTTTGGCCTGAGCCCTAACAGGTCTTGGTTACTTTTCATGAAAACCTGCCTCCGGCGGGGCTGCCGGAGGCAATGGGTGTCAATTTAATACATCTTCGTTTCTAAGGCATCGATCTCCGCTTCGCTGAAGACTTCGATGCCGTGCTGAATGAGGAGGGCGGCGGTGACGCCGCGGCCGGGGATATGGGTGCCTGAGAAGTGGCCGTCGTAGATCAGGTGACTGCCGCAGGAGGGGCTGCGCTCTTTCAGGAGAGCAAAGCGCACGCCTTTCTCCAGACAGATCGCAAGGGCTTTGTTGGCACCGTCCAAAAAGGCACCGGTCATCTCATCGCCTTTTTCCGTGGTGATGACTGCGGTACCTGAGAGAACGGCCTCTCCCCCGCCCTGGCCGGCAATCTCCGCCGGATCCCGGGGAGTAGGCAGCCCCCCTTCCACCTCAGGGCAGAACAGCATGGCCCGTCCATCACGGAGCCATTTTATAATCCTGTCATCCACAGATTCCAGAGGTTCTCCGTTATAACGCACCGTTTCTCCTGCCAGACAGGCACTGATCATCAACTGACTCATGTTTACATTTCCCCCTGACCCTCTATATAATCGTTATAACCCTTAAAAACGGGTATTCAAAAAACAATGCCTCCGTCGGATTCCATAAGTTAAAATCTGTTTGGCAACCCCTCTTTTTAAATAAAGGCAAAAGGTTGGCTGCGGCAGAGCCGCCGGAGGCATATTTACCTGAACAAGCGACTTAAGACAGGATGATTCATGCCGGTATTTATCACCCTCTTTACCATACTCTGTGTCGCCTTTCTCGGCTATCACCTGGTCTACCGCAGCCGGGGGCGACGTTTTCACCTCTCCGGTGCGGCCTTTCTCCTCGTGGGCTACCTGCTGGGGCCGAACCTGCTGGGGCTCATAGATGAAGAGACGGCCGCCCACCTCTACCCCTTAAGCGGGCTGGTCACCGGCTGGGTGGGGCTGATGTACGGACTGCAGCTTGATCTGCCCTTTATCAAACGACTCACCGCCCTTTCTGATCTCGGTCTTCCTCGACACGGGCTGACCCTCCTCCTCTTTTTCGTGGCAACCTTAAGCCTTTTTCCCCTTTTGGGGCCGGGGTACACCCTCTCCCTTGCCCTGATCATCGCGGCCACGGCCGCCTGCAGCTCCCAGGCTGCCCTTGTAATGGCCAGCCCAAGGCTGAAACCGGCCCGGTCCGTCACCTCCCTGATGCGTATCGCCACCGCCGGGAGCCTCCTCAGCCTCGGCGTTTTTGCCGCGGCCTTTTTCTTTCTCAGCCCCGAGCCCCTCTTCCGACAGACTCTCCATGACCATTCAGACCGACTTGCCCACGGTGCTTATGACCACAGCGGTCCTTGTGCTCCTTTACACCCTCTTTCTCTCGGAGCGACGCCGTCGGGAAGAGCTGGTCCTCATCGTCACCGGCATGGTCATTCTCACCAGTGGCCTGGCGGCCACCCACCATTTTTCCCCTTTGCTGGCCAACGGCATCACCGGTTTTTTTCTCGGAAACACCACCCGCTACCGAAACCGTATCCTATCCATGGTGATGATCCTTGAAAAGCCCCTTTACCTTCTCCTGCTCATTTTGCTGGGCGCGCGCGCCATCACCTTTTCATGGCACCTCTTCCTTGCCATGGCCCTCTACCTGAGCCTTCGGACCACTGCCAAAATGGGGGGAGGTTTTCTTATTTCCCTCTTTCACACCGAAATTTCTCTCCCCAAAAACTCGGGGACAGGGTTCATGGAACAGGGAGGCCTGGCCCTGGCCATCTGTTTTGATGCGCAACACGCCTTTGCCGGCCCTATGACACACAACGTCATCACCGCCATTCTGCTGGCCACACTGATCAGTGACCTCGCCGGCCGCCTCACCTGGGGAGCTCTGATTCCCAAGTTGGAGAAGACGCCATGACCGCACGTCCCCGAACCTCACTCGTTCGTACCGTCATCACCTTAAGCATGACCGTGGCCCTTTGCGCCTGGTCCAAACAGGCACCCATCGACAGTGGCTGGCAATGGGGGGGGGACATCAACATTTCCCTGGCAGCCACACTGCTCTGCGGGTTCCTGACGGCGGAACTGCTTTCCCATATCGGCATCCCCAAGATCACCGGTTACATCGTGGCGGGTGTGGTGGCAGGCCCCCATGTCTCGGAATTCCTCACATTCGACACCGTGGCACGACTAAAGCTCATCAACGAGGTGGCCTTGAGTTTCATCGCCCTCCACGCAGGCGCCGCCCTAGATCGAGACATCCTCTCGGGCCGCACCCGGGCTATTGTACTGAACCTCCTCCTGCAAATGATCTTCCCTCCCCTGCTGGTTTTCACATCCATCATGGTTACAGCTCCCTTGTTCGCCTTTACCGCCAACATCACCCAGATCCAGCTGCTGGCCCTGGCCCTACTCTCGTCCATCATCGCCATCGCATTCTCCCCATCCTCGGTCATGGCCATTATCACCGAATGCCGGGCCAGGGGGCCCTTTACCGAAACCGTCCTCGGCATCACCGTGGCCATGGATGTGCTGGTGATCATTCTTTTCACCGGCGCCGTAGCCTTCCTCACCCCTTTTCTGGGTGGGGCCGAAACAAAGGCATGGCACCAGGTCGGCATCCTCGGAGTGGACATCGCCGGTTCCCTGGCCATCGGCTCCATGCTGGGCATCGCCCTCCGGGCCTTTTACAAACATGTGGCCAAAGACCACGCCCTCTTTCTTCTCTTCATCGCCTTTGCCGTGACACGCATCGCCGAACTCACCGGCCATCAGCTCAGTGCCATGACTGAACTCCACCTTACCCTGGAACCCCTGCTCATCTGCATTGCCGCAGGGTTTATCGTGCGAAACGCCACCCCCTTCGGCGAAGAGCTGGAAAACGACCTTCACCGCATCTCCCTTCCCATCTATGTCCTCTTCTTCTCCGTGGCCGGTGCCTCCCTCGACCTTGACGCCCTTGCCGCCTGCTGGCCCCTGGCCATCATCCTTGCTGTCAGCCGCGCCGCAGGCATCGCCCTCGCCACCTGGAGCGCCGGCTGCATAGCCGGTCTCCCCGCCCGCGAGTGCCGCCTTGCCTGGATGGCCTATCTCACCCAGGCGGGGGTGGCCATCGGCCTCACCCAGATCATCGCCAAAAAAGACCCCGAAACCGCCGCTTACATCATCACCCTCACCCTGGCCACCATCACCATCAACCAATTCATAGGCCCCGTGGCCTTAAAGCGAGCCCTGATCTTAACGGGGGAAGAGGGAAAGGACCGAAGATAAAAACCTGCTTTGCAACTATTCAGCTCGAAAAAGCAGCCTCCGGCGGCCCTGCCGGGGGCCAAACTTTTGAAAAGTTTGATAAACAGGTCTTAAGAAATGATATCGGGTAGCTCTCGATTCAAAGGTGAATGTAATTTGACCCGAGGAACAAGGGGCAAAGCGCATCCGCAACCTGCTTTCAAGGTGGCACACCTTGCCGCCGGGGGCTTTTTAGGAGCTGAATAGTTACGACCAGTTTTGGTCATAGAAATAAGAAGAAATATTTCAAGAGGGTGAAATCAGGCTGGAGAGGGGACCGCCTTCGATCATGGGAATGACGACATAGAAGTCGCGTTCTTCGCGGCCGCCTGAGATGGTTCGGCTAATAAATTTTTTGATATGGGCGAGCTGCAGGTCGCTTTCCACAATGGAGAGAATGGCACGGCTTCGGGTGATGCTGCCCCCGGCCATCATGCGAAATCCGGCAAAGAGGGGAACATGGTGGCTGATCATCTCAAGGGCATCGGTGGCTTCCACCACCACGCTCATGGTGACCCCCAGATCCATCAGGCCGGTGATGAGCTCATCGGCGGTCTCTTCGCTCTGCACGACAACGGTCATAAAGTACACGGCTACACCTCCCCACCATACCAGGCGAGCTCCGCTTCCTTTTCAAAACTTCGGATGGTTTCCCAGAGCGACACGGCATCTGGAGACCTGCGAAGGGCGTCCGGGAAGGCTTGCTGCTTGCAGAGCCGTGCGGTCCGGGCCAGAATCTGAAGGTGCTCTGAAGGGTTGGTGGTGGGAATGATCATGGCCAGGACAACGTCCACCGGCAGATCGTCGATGGAGTCGAAATCAACGGGATGTGCAAGGCGCAGGAGAAAAAGGGTGGTTTTTTCGCACAGAGGGGACGTGGTGTGGGGCAGGGCAATGCCCAAGCCAATTCCGGTGGTGAAACTCATCTCCCGTTCGCGAAAGCCCGAAAGAAGGGTTGCGGCATCCACTGACAAGCCCGAATCAGCCGCTTTTTCCGCCACAAACCGAAGGACCGCGTCTTTATCCGGCAGGTCGACGCCTACGTAGATATGCTTCGCTTCAAGACAGGATCGGATCTTCATCGTTCCCCCTTCCTCGCTGGTATAACGGAAATTTTATCCAAGAATACCGGAAGCAGAGCCCCCTTTCAAGGTTCCGCCACCATTTTTAGAACAGAAGATCTGCGAGCAGGTCGCAGCGTCACCTGATGCGCACCACAAAAAAAGCCCCCCGGTTCGGGGGGCTTTCTTCATGTTATGGCTGGATATCGATGGTGGGAAAGATCCCTTTCATCTTCCCGGACAGATAGGGCTGCAGGGTGTTGTAAGAGATCATGTGCCCCGCCTGAGCGTGGCCCCTCACCTTGTTGACGTCGCCGAAATAGGCGCCGTTGGCCTCCAGGATGTGGTCAATGCGATGCTCAAATCCATGAACAAGGTCGTGGCCGTTTCCGCTGAAATGCATGTTCCCCATGGTCACTTCGTCGGTCACACTGGAGAGATCGTCCAGAGAGACGCTATGGTTCTTCAGATCTTCGGCATTGCGGATATAACCCCAGACAGCATGCCGCTCCGGAATAACCAAAGGCTCTTCCACATCGATGATGGTGTGGGGCATCACCATGGAGCCGGAGCCGATGGTGACGGGCATGCCGGGTTTGCCGTTGATAAAGGAGTTGAATCCAACAAAGACCTTCTCGGCCAGGTTGGCGTTGATGATCTTGGCACCATGGGCCGTGACGTCGTTCTTCTCCAGACGGGAGTTGATAACGTAGGAGTGCTCCTGGGCGTTGGTACCCGGCCCCATCCAGGCATTGTCCAGATAGGCCCGCTGAGAGACAAGCACATTTTCATGGATGTGGGTGTCACCGGCCACGTAGGCATACCGGTTAAGGGCAGACTTGCTGGAGACGGTCACCGGGGTGGTGGGAACAGCAGAGCTGTAGATATCGCTGTAATCCTCTTTCCGGTCCTCCATAAAATCCCAGAGAATGCCTTCCGGCTTGCCCCCGGGAACATTGGTGATATAGCGGTCCAGCACCTCTTTGTCGTAGGTGTACTTGAACTCGAACGTATCCCCCTTCATCCAGATGGTGCCGTCGGGAATTTCAACGTGATAGAGATCCGACGTGCTCTGAACAAAGGCGAAGGTTCCCACCTTGCACCCATGCAACGAGGTGAGGTCCACGGTGGCAAAGGGGGCGATATAGCAGCCTTCCACCAGTGCACCGTGAATATTGGAGTAGAAGCTTGCAAGGGTGTTGCGGATGAGAAACTCTTCGGGAGCTTCCGGGTCGTGGGAGTAGTTGTGAATCAGGGTTTTTATGAGGTAGCTGTCCTTGATGTGGATCTCCTCATCTTTCTCCACGGGAATTTCCATGCCCTGGATAATCAGGGTGTCCCCTTTGCGCTTCAATTCATCCCCGCGCACGTCGGTTTTGTAAAGCACCACGTTGTCGGTGAAACATTTGCCGAGGAAATAGCTGCCTGCCAGGCTGGAGTTCTTGAAGTTCACGTGCAGGGGGTGATGGCTGGTGACGCCATAAAAGGCGTTGAAGCGAAGCATCTGCTTTAAGGGAACCACATCTTTGGCAAAGGGCTCCGCATCAAAAGAAAATTTCCGCAAGTTCACATTAACTCGAGCAATCACACGATCAATCAGCTTTTCTATCTGTTTCATCTTGAATACCTCCTTAGTCGCCGAGACAGGAAAGGGGGTTTTTGCCCCCATGCCGCGCTTTAAAATAGCAGCGTCATGGTCGTCCGGGGCTTCTAACGGTCCATGGACCGTCCTGTCCGGCAATGACATCCTAGCATTGTAAGGGAGTGGGCCACCACATGACCCGCTCCCTTATACTCTACACCGCTTCGGCAATTCAGCCTCAGGCGCTGACTGCCTCTTCTATGGGCAGATATTTCGACAGAGGACAGCCGCCACAGGCACCCTCTTCGTGAATCTGCATATAAATGGCGGTCAGGGCCTTCTCCCCGTTGGGGTAAAGATTCTCTCTGCCGATGGTCTCCAGGAGGTGCGTGCGTTCCAGCACAGCCACCACCTCCTCCTTCATGGAGCTGAAGGAGATGCCGCGCCCACTTTCGCGCACGGTCTCGATGAGAATTGCCAGAGCCTCTTCACCGGATGCATCCACATCGTTAATGCCACTGGACTCGATGAGGATGTGCCTGAGATCGGGTTTTTCGGTGATGAACTCCAGCACCTTGTCTTCCAGATAGGATGCGTTGGTGAAGATCAGGGGGCCGTCAAAACGAACGACGGCGATGTGATCACACTCGCGCAGACCGAACTTCACGGAGCTTCTGAAGGTCTGATCTTCGGACCTTGAGAGAAGGGCAACGCGTGGACGGAGGTTCTTGTAGATAAAAACGATAAAGGTCAGGGCAACCCCCACCATGATCCCCTCTTCGAGATGGGGCGCAAAGTAGAGAGTGCAGACAAAGGTAATCACGCTGATGATGCCGTCGGCACGTTTGGCCTTCCAGGCATGCACAAAGCCCTTCACGTTAACCAGCCCGATCACTGCCATCATGATCACCGATGCGAGTACCGCCTGGGGCAGATGGTAAAGAAGGGGGGTAAAGAAGAGCAAGGTCAGGGCCACCATCACGCTTGTCACAACGGAAGAGATACCGCTGACCGCGTTGGCCTGAAGGTTTACGGCGGATCGGGAGAAGGACCCGGACACCGCGTAACTCTGACCAAAGGAACCGACGATGTTGGCCAGGCCCTGGCCGATCAGTTCCTGGTTGGGATCGAGCTTCTGTCCGGTCTTGGCAGCCATGGCCTTGGCGATGGCAATGGCCTCCATAAAGCCGAGCAGGGAAATGATCACGGCAAAAGGAAGCAGCTGAAGAATGGCGCCCAAAAAGGTGGTGTTGGCAGGCAGGGTGGGAACACCCATCTTGAGGCCCTTGGGAATATCCCCAACGACAGCACCGGCACCGATCATTTTCAAGGAGTCAAGATTCAGCGGCTTGTTCCCCACCTTCATCCGCCACTTGCGGCCATCGGTTTCCATGCCGGCAGGTTCCTCTCCGCGCACATAAAAGACTGGGCTCTCCCCGGAGTCTTTGGAAGCGGCGAAGTGGATCAGACGAAGAGCCTCACGGGTTGCACCGGAGGAGGCCTTCAAGGTGTTGATCTGCGCATTGATTTGGGCCAGGCTGTATTCAAGCTCCATCTGTTCGGATGAAGGAATGGTTCCCGTGGCGTGCTCTTCAACGGCTTTCAGCTTGTTGTTCAGGGTGGCTCTTTCATCCCCAAGCGCCTTGATCTCAGCCACGTCCTTGTTAAAATCACCGATCATGGATGTCACCGACGGCGCATTGATACTGCTCACGGGAACAAACTGATCGTGATTGAACTTGAAGGCAAAGGAGATCACCGTGGTGACGGCAACGGCCACCAGCACGTTGGGAATCTTGGGATTGACCCGTTTGAGCACCACCATGATGGCGATGGAGAATACCCCCATGGCGAGGGTCGGAAGATGGGTGTAATGAAGGGCCGACTTACAGACGTGAAGAATCGTCTCGTAGTGGTGAGGCGCCTTGTCCACATAGACCCCGAAGAGTTTCGAGAACTGGGATGAGGCGATGATAATGGCCGCAGCGTTGGTAAACCCGTTCACCACCGGATGGGAGAGGAGGTTCACCACCAGGCCGAGGCGCAGCACACCGAGCAGGAACTGAAAAACGCCCACGGTCAGTGCCAAAAGCACCGAGTAGGCGATGAATTCCGTACTCCCGGCGGTGGCCAACGGTTCGAGTGACGCCGCCGACATAAGCGACACCACCGCCACCGGGCCTGTGGCCAATTGGCGACTGGAGCCAAAAAGAGCAGCCACCATGGGTGGCAGAAATGCGGCATACAGGCCGTAGTAAGCCGGAAGTCCGGCCAGCTGGGCGTATGCCATGGATTGCGGGATGAGGACCATGGCCACGGTAATCCCGGCCACCACGTCGGTTCTCAGTTTCCCTGTGTCGTAGTCCTTGAACCAGAGCAGAAATGGAAACACCTTGGTTAGCATAACGATACTTCCCCCTGAAAATCTAAAATGAATACATAAACCTTTCTTTTCCTATTCTTAAAAGGAACTTCCCTGTCCTTTTATATCCTGTTTTGGGGCCTTACGGGTTTTGCACAAACCCTGCCAGTTGTTCATAAATCAGCAAACACCACCGATTGGAGCACTGTTTCGTCCCTCTGGCTCCGGTGTGTGGGGCTGCCACTGTTTTTACTCCTCAAAAAGCACTAATTGGCCTTCCCAAACCAAATTAAAAGTCCTTTCCGAGCAATTAGAATGCAGATATATGACAGTGAAAGTTTTGTCAATTGCAAAGCCGCTAAGAGGATGATTCCCTTTGTTTTTTTTATATGGGATTTTCTCGGGAACAAAAAAAAGGTCCACTGACCCGACAATAGTACCGCCCAATAAATCCACTGTTTTTTTTAACAATATCACCAACCCAACGTCCGAACCCTGCCCATTTTATCCGAAAAACCGTACCACACTCGTTGAAAGAGCAACCCCAAGGCAAAACAGCGTTCGCAAATCGGAGTACCCCCGCCGCCAAAACGCATAAATAATGATGCGCCGAATGCAATAAAAAAAAGGCTGTCCCCCAAGCACAGTGACACGAGCCCCCGGCGGCCCTGCCGGGGGCCAAACCTCTGAAAAGTTTGACAAACAGGTTTTACAGGCCGTTCGCCTTCTTCACCGGTTTTCGCAACCCTTATAGTTTTGTTTTAACAAGTGGGCCGTCTCCTCTTCACATCATGTTGCCCTGACAGCCGGGAAAAACGAAACCCATGAAAAACCGAAATGCACAGGCGTAGCCCGTCAGGAAATGTGAAGAGCCCGAGGAACGAGGGTTCAGAGCATTCGCAACCCGCTTTCGAGGTGGCTCCACTTCGCCACCGGAGACAAAATTGAGAGGACAGAAGAAGGAAGGAGAGGGGAGGGGGAGCACACATTGCGGTGCCCCCATGATTCAATATGGAAATGAATCAGGCAATCTGCCCGATGATAACAGAGAGGTCCAACCCGCCATGGGACATGGGGTGCTCATGAAAGCCGGAAGGAAGAGGCCGGGGCACCTGCGCTTTGGGAACAGCGATGGCCGTTTTCCATCCCTTCCACTCGGTACCAAGATGGGTCAGAAGGCGTTTTACAAAGGCATCGTTTCCGCCCTTGATCCGTTTTCCATAAGGAGGGTTAAAAACCACGAGCCCCGGCCCCGATGCAAGAGAGGCGGGATCAAGGGCGAAGAAATCAGCGGACTGAAGGGAGACCGCCTGACCAAAGGGCATGGCGGCAAGGGTCTTCCCCAGGCGCCCCACGGCCCCTTCATCCAGGTCTGAAGCAAAAATCAGCGGAGAATCGAATCTGCGCATCCCGACCTCCCCTTCCCGCTTCAAGTGGGCAAACCCCTTCCCCCTGAAGGAAGGCCACGCCTCAAAGGCAAATTGACGAAACAGGCCGGGCGGGGTCTGAGTGGCGAGCATGGCGGCCTCAAGACTGAAGGTTCCCGCCCCGCACATGGGGTCCACCAGAGGCTCATCACCCGTGTAGCCGGCCATGGCGAGAATGGCCGAGGCAAGGGTCTCACGAATGGGGGCCCTGCCCCCATGGGTCTTGACCTGGCGCTTAAACAGAGGCTCCCCCACGGCATCCAGGGACAGGGTAAAATGGTCATCCTCCCCCCTTACGTAAATCTTCTGAGGAACCGAGCCCTTACCGCCCCCCGGCAGGGCCTTTGCCACCACCTTCTCCACTCGCTCGGCCACAGCACCGGAGTGATACAACCGGCAATGATGCGTGGTCACCACCACCTCAATGTCCGCATCGGCGGGCAGCCACAGCTCCCAGGGAATTTCAGCCGTGCGACGCTCCAGGCGATTAAATCCGTCAGCTGTAAAGGTACTCAGGCGCACGAGAATCCGGTTGGCCAGGCGAAGGTGCAGAGCAGCTTCCCATAGCTTTTCCAGGCGTGCCGAAAACTCAACCCCCCCGGTCACCCGCGTTACAGCGAGCCCGAGTCGTGATTCCACCTCCTGGGCCAGAAGCCCACCAAGGCCGGGTGTCGCCCCCACATAAAAGGTGTGCTCGCGTGCCGCCACGCGGCGTCGAACCCTCTTCTCAAAGGCAGAGTCCCCTGCTTTTTTCTCCTGCTGCCGTTCCGGCATGACGTCCTCACAATCTATGGTACGAGAGGGTCCCTAAATAAGAAGGGACGTCTCCCGGGTTTGGGTTTCAAGAAATGATTTTGCAATGTTAGAGGAGTA
Source organism: Desulfolunaceae bacterium (assembly GCA_942491485.1). Taxonomy (GTDB): domain Bacteria; phylum Desulfobacterota; class Desulfobacteria; order Desulfobacterales; family Desulfolunaceae; genus Desulfoluna. The sequence goes on from CALOAX010000006.1 coordinate 134,895, forward strand.
CACAACAACCTGCACCATAAGGTGCATCAGCTCCATATGAACCTCGTGGGTCTCCATGGACGCCTCCTGCTTTCCCACCAGGCGGTCAAGGTGACGCGCCCGGTACTGAAGCTCGAGGTCAAGGTACTTTCGTTCTTTGGCCATGATTTTCTGAGCCTTTTCCAGGTCCTGCTCGGCGAAGGCCTCCTTAAGGAGCCGGATCTGCTTGCACACCTTCTGATGGTAGATGGTCAGCTCCTCGCGCCCCTCATCGGAGAAATCATGGGTGAGCCGCTTTTTCTTCTCGATCAGGGGCAGCACATTCCGGTGGATGATATCACCGATGCTCTCCATGTCCTTTACAATAGAAACCATGGCATAGACCACGCGCATCTGCTTCTCCGACGCACCGCTTCGGGCAATGTTCAAAAGGTAATCGATAATCTTCTCCTCCAGAAAATCGATCTCCTCCTCACGTCGGTCGATCCCTTCCAGAAGGGTCAACTCGGGGTGGTCTTTATCTCTCTTGGGCCTTTGGGTCACAAAGGGGACCGCCACGGCTTTCAGCAGGTACTCCAGAGCGGATGCCATGCGCGAGATTTCGGCACGGGCCAGGTCAATGGCAAGGGCCGGTGAGAGAATCTTGCTTTCGTCAAGAAATGTGGTGGTGTGCCGGGGAATCGGGCACTCCGTCTCAGGCATGATCTTCATGATCAGGCGGGCAAAGAGCTCGGTAAACGGCAGAAAGATGATCCCGATAACAATGTTAAACACAGAATGAGCGTTGGCAATCTGACGGGCAATATCGGAATCAAACTCACTGGCCAGCCAGGCGATACCCCGGGTGAACTCGGGAATCCAGCCGATGAAAAGCAACACCCCGATCACGCGGATCATCACGTTCGCCAAGGCCACCCGCTTGGCGTCCCTGTTTGCACCGATGCTTGCAAACCCTGCCGTCACGCAGGTGCCGATGTTTGCTCCCAACACCATGGGAATGGATGCCTCAAGGGAAATAAGCCCTTCCAGGCCAAGCACCATTAAAATACCGATAAAGGCGGTGGAACTTTGAACAACGGCCGTCAGGACAACCCCGATGAGAAGACCGAGCACACGGTTCTCAAGACCTGAGAGCAGGGTAATCACTTCCTGACTGCTCCTCAGCGGTCGCATGGAGTCCCCCATGAGCTTCAGGCCGTAAAAAAGCACCCCGAACCCCAGAAGCACGTCCCCCACGGATTTCATCCCATCGCTCTTTGAGAGAAGCCGGATCAGGAAACCGGCAGCAATCATCAACAGGGCGTAATCTGTCACCTTAAATGCGATGAGCTGAGCTGTAATGGTCATGCCGATACCCGACCCGACGAGTACCCCGATGGTCTGGACAAAACGCATAAGTCCAGCCTGAACAAACCCCACCAGCATCACCGAGGTGGCGCTTCCCGACTGAACCAGCATGGTGACCACCACACCCAAAAGCATCCCACGGTATTTGTTTTTCGTCAGATTGGCCAAAATGGAGCGCAAACGATCACCTGCTGCGCGCTGCATGCCGTCACTCATCAGCTCCATGCCGAAAAGGAAGAAGGCGAGCCCTCCCAACAACCCCATCATCTGAAGGCCCCAGTGGATCTCCGAAAAATCCGCAGCCCAGGCATCCGCTGCCAGAAAAATCACACCCGCAGTCGCCAACCCCGCCAATACTATTTTCTTAACCCCCATAACACACCTGTCCGTCTCGTCTGTTCATCCATCCACTATAGAAAGTCCATAAAAACACAACCCCTCACCCACGGTGCTTCCAACGTAACAATGAGTCTAACTATTCAGCTGCCTCCGGCGGCAAGGGTGGCGAAGCCACATTATGCAAAATACCTTGAAAGCAGGTAACGGATGCGTTTTGCCCCTTGTTCCTCGGGCCGAATCACATCCGCCTTTAAAACAGACATCATGCAAGGACACTGTTTAAGACCTGTTTGTTAAGCCCACCACTTGGATCCGGCAAAAGTTTAGCCCCCGGCAGGGCCGCCGGAGGCACAAGCTGAACAGTTACAAAATAAGGTCTTAAAAAATAGAAGGTGCCATGGATGTTTCATCCATACACCTTCGGTATCGAAACACATCAGTCACACATTTTGAGGCGTCACATTTTCAGCACCAGCTTTAAATGCCCGTCAACGGGCTACAAATCATCTTAGTGAAGGCACTTGGCAACCGTCAACACCATTTGAGCATCTTACATCTTACCACCCTGCCCCCTCTCAGCAGGAACCGCCGCACACGTTCATCTGTGACCTGCCCAATTGATCGGATTGACAACCCTTTCGATATCTTGTATCTAATCCTTCATAATGCATGTGCACGGCCTGAAGATGGGGCATCAGCATGCACGGCAACCCTGCCTGAAAACCGTAAAACAACATCAAAGGCAACTTTGCGCACTGTACCCGAACACGGTACCCTGACTTTATTGCAATGCCTCGGCACCAATAACACTCGCAACAAAGTCGGCATGAACAGCGCCTCGCTGCACCATATTAGTCCCATGATGAAGACCAACCACAGCATATTGCATGCTGGCACGGCCCGTTGTTCATAAACGAGGCCTGCATACATTTATTGATCAGTATATTAAGGGCTCCGGCCCATTCGATTTGACCTTCCAAGGAGGCATCCATGGCCAGTTTAAACAAGGTGATGATTATTGGAAACCTGGGCAGAGACCCGGAAGTGAGCTATACCCCCAGCGGTCTTGCCATCACCAAATTCAGTATCGCCACCACCGATGTACGGGTGGACCGCAACAGCGGAGAGCGTACCGAACGAACAGAGTGGCACCGCATCACTGTATTCGGAAAAACAGCAGAAAACTGCGGTCGTTTTCTGTCCAAAGGACGACAGGTATACGTAGAGGGACGCCTCCAGACCAGCTCTTATGAAAAGGACGGCATCACCCGCTACTCCACCGACATCATCGCCAACCAGGTCACCTTCCTTGGGGGAGGCGCTCGCAACGGCGAAGGCGGCGGCCAGCAGGCCGGTGGCGGATTCGGCGGAGGCCAGAACAATTACCAGGGCCAAGGTCAGGGCGGCGGCTACAATCAAAACCAGAACCAGGGCGGTGGTTACGGCAGCGCCGGCGGCTATCCCGGGAGCTACAACAACGCCCCCCAGCAGCCCCCTGCAGCTCCCCAGCAACCTGCGGCACAGCCCCAGGGCGGCGGCTACGGCGGTGGAGACCCCGGATTCACCAACCCTCCCGATGACGACATCCCCTTCTAGCGCATTCGTACCCCTGCCACAGGGGGCTTAAAACGAGACGCAAAAAAGCCCCCTTGGTTACAAGGGGGCTTTTTTTATTTGAACAAGACGTGCCTCCGGCGGGTCGCTTTTTGAAAAAAGCTCCGCAAAAACTTTCCGGTTGCCGCTTCCTTTTCTCTCAGCCCCTGTGGGGCTGAGAGAAAAGGAAGCGGCATACTCGTTAAACCAGAATCATATGGTTTGCAACATCGATGGAGCAGACGATTCGCTTATTAGACCTGTTTGTCAAACTTTTCAAAAGCTTGGCCCCCGGCAGGGCCGCCGGAGGCAATCTTTTGTCCTGTTTACCTATCCGACACACGATTCAGCAGCCCTGAAGGCTGTGGCGATGGAGATCCCGGCTCCGCTCTTCTCCCGTTTCCAGTCCTGGTGGGCCAGAATGCTGCCTGCCACAAAGAGGTTCGGGGTTGCCACAGAGCCGTCGGCGGAAAGGGGCTGCATCTGACGATCGGCCATGACCCCTGCCCGGTTGACTGCGTGACCTCGGGGATCGAAGAGATCGCACCGGTGCCATTCATCCCTTGTCTGGGGCTGGGCAACATGGAGGTTTAAAAGAGGTTCTGATACGAGGCAGCGGTCGCCGGTCAGCCCGCCTCCCATAAAACGGCCTGTGGCAAGGATCATCTTACGAGCTGAAATTGTCGTCTCTTCTCCACGGAGGGAGGCGGTGACGGAAAAACCCGCTTCGCCGTCAGAGACCGACGTCACACGGCCTCCCACGAATGTGGCCACACCATACCGGGAAAAGGCCCGGTCCAGGGCTTCGCGCAAGCGAACACCAGCGGCTGTGGGGGGCATCCCGGGAATTTCAAAACAGGGCACCCCAAGGGTTGCTTCCAGGTGTTCCATGGCCTCATGGCTCTTGTCCATGCCGAGGATGGGTGGCAAGCCGACAGCTTCGTGGCCGTCTATATGAGGAAGGATGGCCTGAATCAGGCGTTCCCGACCTGCGGGAAGGTCCAATTCCCGTGCGAGTGCCTCAGGGTAGAGGTCCCCGGGGCGCCCCAAGCCTTCAGGAGCGATCTCCACCGCGGAAAGTCCGGGCCAGGAAGAGCCGGCAGACTGCGCCACCTGGTTTGCCTGAAACCCTTTAAGGCCTCGAATTCCCACGATGAGGGTTTTTGATTTCTTTTCAAAAGCGTCGGCACCCGCCATCATGGATTTCGGCAGAGCATAGCTCGCTTTGACGGTCCCCACGCTGGTAATCACGCGGGCGTTGTTTTCACAGGCGACATACATAAGCCCCTCTGCGGCAAGCAACTCAAGAAACGCATCAAATGCATTTCGAATGGCTTGAGCCCCGAGTTTTCCGTAAGGGTGTCCGGGTTCGGATTGAATCAAGGCCTCCACGGTCTTCCAGGGCTGATCCGTATACCGTCTCTCACCGGGCATCATCCCAACAAGGTCAAACAACCCGCTGGAGAGGGGGAGCTGACTCCCGCTTCCCACAACAGCCACAGAGTGCCCCTGCCTGGCAGCAAACAAGGCAGCGGCACTTCCGGCAAGCCCATTGCCAACCACCACAACATCCCAATTCCCGGCCCAGGTATCCCCGATCTTCTTGCCATGACACAAGGGGTTATTCATGATCCACCTCCATCCCAAACAAACCACACTGCAAGGCCTCATGAAGTTCAGCACGGGCCAGGTTTTCACCCCAGGAGACAGGCCGCATCCCCTTCCAACGCTCTTTGTAAAATCGTGCAAGGCCGGAGATACCCGCATCTCCTGTCAAGTGGCCCTCACCGTACATCCAGGCGGCCAGCCGAAGCCCGCAGAAACTTCCCTGGCAGGGCCCTTTGCCCACACGGCTCCGAAGCCCCACCTCCACAAGGCCATTGGCAAGGCCCTGGCTTTTCAATGAGGAGACAAGAGAGGAGACCACCGATTCAGAGACCATTTCACATTCGCAGATCATCCCGTCCCCGGCCTGATGCCCTGCCATCCATTTCTTGGGGGCAGCGCCTGGCTCGGTCCACATGGCGTGATCACTCGCCGGCAGCGGACGAATCCGGGTCAGGCAAGGCCCACCTGCAGCAAGGTAGCCACAGACGGCATCGGCTGCCTTTTCGGCCATAAGACGGTAGGTGGTAAGTTTGCCACCGGTAATGGTAAAGAGGTTTTCCACCCCTTCCTCGCCATGATCAATCAACTTGAATCCACGGCTGACGCTTCGGTCGTCGGCCCCGGAAGAGGAACCGAACAGCGGCCGAACCCCACTGTAGGCACGGATCATACGGGTCTTTGCAAGGGAGGGAATCATGAGTGAGGCTTCTTCCACAATACGATCCACCTCACCGGGTGTCGGCCAGGCCGCATCCGGATCATCCACCGTGCTGGAGGTGGTACCCACAATGGAGACCGTCCCACCAGGAACGATGATATCGGCATCAGAGGGACGACGAAGGCGGTTCACGACCCGACTTGAAATTCGATGGTCCGTCACCACCAGGCTGCCCTTGGAGCAGCGAACCTCGGTGTGGGCCCCGGCAATGGAGGCCACCTTTCCGGCCCAGGCTCCGGCTGCGTTGACCACACAGGAGGTTTCCACCTCCAGGGTCTCGCCTGAAACCCGGCGTTTCAAAAGCGCATGGGTAATACGTGCCCCCTGCCGTTTCACACCGGTCAAGGCGGTACCGCACAGCAGCTCAGCCCCGTGGCTTAACGCATCGGCCACGTTATCCAGGGAGAGGCGAAAAGGGTCCACCGCGGCATCATTGACTTCATAGGCGGTAACCAAACTGTTCGAAAGGCTGGGTTCCAATGCCCGAGCTTCCTCCACATCCATCTGGCGGTGGGGAATGCCACATTGGGCCAGGTGGCCTTCAAAGTCGGCCATGTCGTTTTCATCGTCCCCTTGGACCCCCACAAAGAGGCCTCCCGTGGCCTCGATACACTGGGGCGACATCTCACGGAGCAGGGCATTCTCGTCCCGGCACTCTTCCGCAGACTCTTTGTCTGAAAAAACATAACGGGCCCCGCTATGGAGAAGGCCATGGTTCCCCCCGGAGGCTCCCGAGTTGATGTCTCCGCGCTCCACAAGAAGAACCGAGAGGCCACGAAGTGCCAGGTCTCGTGCCACACCGCAGCCGGTCGCCCCGGCTCCGATGACTGTTACATCGGCTTTCATTTGTTTCATAATCACTGATGGCTCCGTAAATAGTCAGAAATCACCTATCTTAAGAGGCTTCCCGCACCCGCGTGTGACACAACCGGAATTCAAATGAGACGTCAAAAGACTCCGCATGTCGGAATGTTCGGTTTCCAAAATATGACCCGCCCCGAGGGCCCCAACCGCACGCAAACCATCAAAACCCTGAAATATTGAAACAAACAACCCGCAGCAGCAGGCATTCCCCGGTCACGATCGATGGTTCGGATTCGATCTTCTTGCCATACATGGCCTCCATATTGTTCACAACACAACATAAATTTTCGGTTTTGAAAACAAAAAAACGCCATACCCGCCCACCCGAAGAGACATAATATGTCTTGAGAAAAAGGGATTACGATGCTATCAAAGGTTTAAGCGGACTATGTTCGTTCTTAAAAAAAACGAAAAAAGGAGTGTAGAGGTGAACACCGCAGAACAAGAATACAATGCGGCGGACGTAATCCGAACCCTGCCGAGACGACAAAAAGCAATTTATGACATGGTCCTCGAAAAGGGTTTTGTTTCCATTGAAGGGCTCTCCCAGCACTTCTCCGTAACGCCCCAGACCATCCGACGGGATATAAACAACCTCTGCAGTGCCAAATTGCTCCAGAGGTACCATGGCGGCGCAGGCCTCTTGAACAGCGTGGAGAACTTTACCTACTCCACCCGAAAATCCCTGTGTTCGGAAGAGAAAATCCGCGTGGCCAAACACGTGGCCCAGTTCATCCCCAACAACGCCTCCCTCTTTCTGGACATCGGAACATCCACCGAAGAGGTGGCCCGGGCCCTGGTGGACAAAACCGGCCTGCGGGTGATCACCAACAACCTCAACGTCGCCTCCACCCTGGGACAGAACCGGGGTTTTGAAATCCTGGTCTCAGGCGGTGTGGTTCGAAACCACGACCTTGGCATCACCGGCGAAGCGGCCATCGACTTTATCAGCCAGTTCAAGGTGGATTTTGGCATCATCTCCGTTGCCGGCATCGACCCCGACGGCACCCTCATCGACTTCGACTACAACGAAGTGCGCATTGCCCGGGCCATCATGAGCAACTCCCGCCAGGTCTTCCTCGTGGCCGACCACTCCAAATTCAACCGAAGCGCCATGGTGCGCATCGGCAACCTGGAAGAGGTGGATGCCCTCTTCACCGACCGCACCCCCCCGGCCAAATTCCTGGAGATCATCAAACGGGGCGATGTGGCCCTCCACGTGGCGCCCAGCGAAAAGCACTAAGGGCACGCCTCCGGCAGCCAGGGGATAATCCCCTGGACCCCACATTGCAAATGCGCCTTGCCCTTCGTTCCTCAGGGCAAGCCACATTCGCCTCAGGCTGAAGGTAAATCCTGAGGTAGTGACATCTCTGGCGAGCCCACTGAAGAAAAAAATTCAAAAAATACAAAAGGCCACCCCATCACTGGAGTGGCCTTTCTTTTTTTAAGAAGAACCTTTAAAAGGCGGTTCTGTTATTCAGGGTGTGCCCTCACCGGAAAGGTTCGGTTGCCCCTGACAATGCCGGACAAAAGGGCCAAAGGTGGGATGCCCTGCGTCCGCAGGCTTCAGCGAATGCCGAAGCCCGAAGTCGTGTCATTTAGAAACGGGCGGTCAGGGTCACGCCCGCACCCAGGATGTATCCATCGGCGCTGGCAGACACCACGTTGTTCTGAAAACTATGATTCAGGTTGTCGCTCTCTCCGCCCAGATGGCGTGCCTGCTCGATGTCGGTGTACTGAAGCACGGTATCGATGGTGTAGCGACCGAAGTTGAACCCGGCACCCAGGGAGTAGGTCTTCTTGTCAGCATCAGGCCACTGCATGTCTAAGGTGGTATCTGGAATGGGCGTGGGGTCGTAGAAATAACCGCCGCGAAGGGTGACCATGTCGTTCAGGATGTACTCCATACCAAAGCGAAGCTGCTTGGTGTCTTCCCAATCCCTGTCAAATCGTTCCTCACTGATGGTGGCAGGAATACCGTTAATTACAGTAACCTCCATGGGGCTACCAAGCACTGAGAGCTGCTCCTTGTTGATACTCCAATCGGTCCAGACCACGTCACACTCAATGGAGAACTTGTTGTGGGGCTGATAGCGCACACCGGCCTGGATCTGCTGGGGGTGATTGTAATCCATGGTTGCAGTGCCCGACTTAACGCCATCGAGCAATACATCCCCCTCAAAGTCGGCATCACACTCACTACGATAGGTGAGACCAAGCGTAATGGTCTCATTGGGCTTATACATCACCCCAACGTTGTAGGAGTAGTTCAGGTCGTCTTCCAGCTCCATTCCAATCGTTTTATTGTGCATATCCGACGGTACGCCGATAAGATCAGCACCTGTGTCGTACTTTTTCGCAGGATTGGCACTAAGAGCATACATTACTTGGTATGACTTCGTTAATGTAGCAACAGTTGCCGGATCAGTTACGAGACCAGACTCCAAAGTTGCTTTATATATGGCCGCAGCCTCTGTCGTATTAGTTGCCACAGGATTCCCAGGAAGCCCCTGAGTGCCTTGAATCATGCCATTCACTAATGTTGAAAAGGAGATCTTATCTGTAGTGGCATCACCATCATGGTCAACTTCATAGCTACCGACATCTTTAAGGTACTTCGTGGTATCGGCACCCGCCTCAGACTTACCAATGGTAACACCCACACCAAAGGAGAGCTTGTCGTTCATCTTATAAGAGAGGGTCGGGGTCACACCGTAACGCTTGTAATAAGAGTGGTAAGAGCTGTAGGATCCAGGATTCTTGGTGGGATCCTTCTCCCAGTCCAACTCAAGCCCCCATGGGGCATAAACAGCAACACCCAAAGCAAACGTGTCGTTAATTTTCTGGGCATAGCCCATATGAGGAGCCACCAGAATACTGGACTCATCTTCAAAACTGGTTGGATCAATCAAATTATTTGACATATTGGCGCGCTCAGTCACCGTGAAATCAGACATCTTAATGGTGGGGTCAATAAGATGAACCCCTGCGGAGAAAACCTTCCCCTCGATCTGGGAAAGACCTGCCGGGTTGTAGTACGCGGCAAAGGGGTCGTCGGCGGTTGCGGCATAGGCACCACCCAGGGCGGTGGCCCGGGAACCGATACCGAACGTGTCAACAGAACCTGCATAAGCCATCGTTGAGGCGGCAAGAACACACACTGCCGCACAAGCTAAACGTTTCACCATAGTTTCCTCCTTCATTGCATTGCAGCGACGCCCCGGAGCGCGGAGCCTGAATCACCCTTTCATACCGATGCCACACCCATAAACACCGTCCCGCCAAAAACACAGACAACCCTTAAACGTTGTGTGCGACGAGCTCTCAGAGGATTCGAGGATCCCACCCCACTCACAGGGGCCAAAAACCGACCGTACGGAACAATAGACACAAGGTGCACAATCAACCGACGTTTAATCCATCATGACAAACGCCGCATTCGCGACCACTGTTCACGCAAGCCGCATAGCACTGTACCACCCTTCTACCTGAGGTTAATTCTGCAACCATCGTGCCACCACGCGAACAATGGTCATTACACAATCATTCCACCACATTCCAGAATTCACGCGGCTTTAGCGGTAAATAAGACAGCATTTCACATTGAAATAATCATTTCAAAATGATATTCATGCTTTTCTTTATGGAATTTCAAATTGGAATTGAATGGTATGTTAGCTGAGCAACTCTCCCCCTCTGAGATAATCACCCAGGACCCAAACAACGGGTTCCCCCTTTTCGGCCCCAGCCGCATCCTGAGCATCAGCATCGCCACCCTGGAACGTTTTCACCGTGACTTTGTGGAGATGGTGGACAAGACCACCCGCAAGCGTATCGCCGAAAGGCTGAGCTATGAAGTGGGCTTGGGCCAGGCAACAACCCTCTCAAGCCTTTACGTCTTCCCCTCCCCGGTGGAACACCTGCGCGCAGGAAGCAAACTTCGCGGCCTCACCGGCTACTGCCATGAAAACATCGCCTCCCTTGAGACCACGCCTCAAGGCAAGCTGATCCGATTCACCGGCAACTGGACGGAGTCCTTTGAAACCACGATCTTCCTCAAGGCATCTGACCGTAACGGCCAAGGTCTTTCCGATGAGCCGGTGTGCATCGCGTTGTGCGGAATTCTGAGCGGGTATGCTTCGGCGGTTTTTGGGGAGGAAATACTGGTGAGGGAAACGGCCTGCCAGGCCATGGGGGAAACAAGCTGCCACTTTGAAGGAAGGCCCGCAGCAGAGTGGGGCCATGGGGACACCCCTTCCTATCATAATGAGGACAACGGTGGGACCCTTGAGAGCAACATCATCAAGCTGAGGGAAAAACTGGGGATCGAAAAAAACCGACCCTCAACCCCCTTTTTCGCCACCACGTCCCCGGTCTGCAAAGCCGCCAGCTTCAAAAGCATCCTGGACCGAACCGACAAGGTTGCGCCCACAGACGCCACGGTCCTTATCTTAGGAGAAAGCGGATCGGGAAAAGAGGTGGTGGCACGCCGGATCCATGCCGGATCCAAACGAAAGCGGGCCCCTTTTCTTGCCATCAACTGCGCAGCCCTCTCCCCGGACCTTCTTGAGTCAGAACTCTTCGGCCATGTTCGAGGCGCCTTTACCGGTGCAGAAAAAAACAAGAAAGGCCTCTTTGTTCAAGCCGGCGAGGGGACCATTTTTCTGGATGAGATCGGGGACATGCCCCTGCCCATTCAGGGCAAACTCCTCCGCGCCTTGCAGGAGAGGGAGGTTCGCCCCGTGGGTGGCCTCGAAGACATTCCGGTGAAAGCACGCATCGTGGCAGCCACCAACCGAAACCTTGCCGAAATGGCCCGGGAAGGGTCCTTTCGCCAAGACCTCTACTACCGACTCTCCGTCTTTCCCATCACCCTGCCCTCCCTTATGCAGCGCAAGGAAGACATCCTGCCCCTGGCCCAAACAGCCCTGCAGAAACGGTCTCCCGGCCACCCCGGGCTGACCCCTGCCGCTGAAGCGGCTCTCTTAAGCCATACCTGGCCCGGCAACGTCCGAGAGTTGGAAAACTGGGTGGAACACGGCCTGATCCTTGCCGGGGAAAACCCCATTGATGCAGCGGATCTTCCGGAGGCACACACCGCAGCCCCCCAGGCTCCCCCCACCCAAGGCATTGATGGAGACCTCCCAAGCCTGGAAGAGCTCACCCACCGCTACATGGAGAAAGTGCTCGACCATACCCACGGCAACAAAAAAGAGGCCGCCCAGATCCTCGGCATCGGCACCGCCACCCTCTGGCGACACCTTAAAAAATCGCCGTCCTTGGTTAAAAGTCGGTAACAACTGCCTCCGGCGGCCCTGCCGGGGGCCAAACTTTTGAAAAGTTTGATAAACAGGTTTTGAGCCCAATGTCGATTGCATCGCCGATGTCCGAATCCCATACAGTTTGGGCTTAACGAGTCTGTGATTCCCTTTCCCTTAGCCCCTCTTTACGGGCGCAGCCCGCCAGGGAATGTGACAACCCGAGGAACGAGGGTTGAAACATTCGCAAACCTGGGGTGCAGGGGATTTATCCCCTGCCCGCCGGAGGCACGCTTTTTTGGCCTTTACGGAATATGTGCGGGCTGGGCGGCCTCCCAAGGCGCCCTCTCCTCGACACGTGAAAAGATCTCACGGTACTGGATCGCTTCGGCGACGTGTGGGGTTTCAATGGACGCCACGCCTTCAATGTCTGCGATGGTACGAGCCATTTTCAAGCAGCGCATCCAAGCACGCGCGGAGAGGCCAAGACGCTTGACCGCAGTTTCAAGAAGGGTTTGGGATTCCTGGCTGATGGCGCAAAACTGCCGGACCTCCCGGCTTCCCATCTGACCGTTGAAGCGGATGGGGAGGTCGTTAAACCGAGTGGTTTGGCGTCCCACGGCGGCAACCACCCGAGCCCTCACCGCCGATGAGGATTCTCCTGTTGCTTTTTTACGCCCCGAAAGCTCGTCAAAGGAGACCGCCGGAACCTCCACGTGAAGGTCAATGCGATCAAGGAGGGGCCCTGAGACCCGGCCCTGGTAACGTTCAACCTGAACGGAGGAGCACCGACACTCACGACCGGGATGGGTGGCGTACCCGCAGGGACAGGGATTCATGGCGCAGACAAGAAGGGTATCGCTGGGATAGGTTACTTTGGTGCGAGCACGGGCGATATGAACGAACCCGTCTTCCAAGGGCTGACGCAGGACATCCACAACCCGTTTTTTAAACTCGGGCAATTCGTCCAGGAACAACACTCCGTTGTGGGCCAGGCTCACCTCCCCCGGTGTGGGGTTGTGCCCGCCGCCCGTGAGCCCTGCGTCGGAAATGGTGTGGTGGGGCGATCGCATGGGACGGGTAACAACCAGAGGAGTCTCTCTATCCAGAAGGCCGGATGCGGAGTGCACACGAGTCGTCTCCAGAGCTTCTTCAAAGGCAAGGGGCGGCAAGATGGAGGGCAGCGCGCGGGCCAGCATGGTTTTCCCGGAGCCGGGTGGACCGTTCATAAGCAGATTATGCCTGCCACTCGCAGCAATCTCCAAGGCCCTTTTGGCGTGATCCTGACCCGCGATATCCGAAAAATCGATGGGGTAGTCCACCGACTCAGGGGACAACCCATCAAAGGGAGGCTCGGGGACCAGCGACTGGATGCCCCTTAAAAAACCCACGGCCTCCGACAAACTGTTCACGGCATACACCTGGAGCCCTCGCACCACCGACGCTTCGATGCGGTTTGCGTGGGGAACCAGAACCGCATTCATCCCTCTGCGTCTCGCCTCCATGGCCATGGCAAGGACACCCCGTACCGGCTTGACCCTGCCGTCAAGGGCCAACTCTCCGCACACAAGAAACCCTGCGGTGGCACCTTCCGGCACCATCCCCGTAGCCATGAGCACCCCCAGGGCAACTGGCAGATCAAACCCCGTCCCCTCTTTGCGCATGTCCGCCGGAGCAAGGTTGACGGTGATACGATCGTTGGGAAACAGAAAGCCTGAATTGGTCACAGCCGCCTTCACGCGCTCCCTGCTCTCCCGAACGGCTGTTTCAGCAAGGCCCACGGTGGTAAAGGCGGGGAGCCCGCGGGCGATATCCACCTCCACATCCACCACCCTGGCCTCCACCCCCACCAACGCACTGCTTAATACCCTGGCCAGCACACCGCCTCCTTTTCCATTCCATGACCTTTTGACGGGGCCTGAAATGACAATGGCTTTGATATTTCATGGTATTTGATATATAAACCCACTAAGTTGAGGTCTTCCGCATTTTTACAGGACATACTAAAGTCCCGGATCCACTCGCGTGTGTCGATACCTTGTGATGCCACACACAGACAGATGGCTTGGCAACGGTTTAGGGTATTGACACGCTTGATGCGTTTGAAAAAAGCTTATTGCTGCAAAGAAGATGCATCCGTAAAAAGCCGGCGCCCAAAGCGCCTCGCAACACCAAGTGTTTTGCTGTTGCCATCGATCACACTCATATATTGATGTGTCGATATGGATTGCTTAACTTTTTACGGGTCTGTCAGAGAATATCTTTGCAACCGGCATCACCTGATGCGGTTTTTTCACAAAGCCATCAAACAACATGCTGCAAAACGATACGGATACGTCAGGAGAGAATCTCAAGCGACAGGAAGCGATCAGATACGATCAAAACAACGATACCGGGTAGCCATAACTGGCTGTACCCTAACGATATGGTGATGACAATCTACATGAAACAGCGAACCTTAGCAAAACCTTTTTCATGCTCGGGAACCGGTGTACACTCCGGCGTTCAGGTCAACCTGGCCATCCACCCAGCCCCCGCCAACCATGGCATTCGATTCCAGCGAAGCGACCTGCCTGACAGCCCGACCATCGGAGCCTTCTTCCGAAATGTCGTGGACACCAGCCTTGCCACGGTCATCGGCCAGGAAGGGGCCATTGTCTCCACCATCGAGCACCTCATGGCCGCGTTTTCCGGCCTGTCCATCGACAATGCCCTGGTGACCATCGACGGATACGAAATGCCCATCATGGACGGCAGCGCCCGGGTGTTTGCCCAGGGGATCATGGAGGCGGGCACTGTGGAGCAGGACAAGCCCCGCAGCTTTCTGGCCATCACCGAAAAGGTGGAAATCATTGAAGGGGACAAACGGGTCACGGCGGTGCCCTCCGACCATTTTTCCATCACCTGCAACATCGCCTTCAATCACCCCATGATCAACGAGCAGAGCGTCACCCTGGATATGCGGAACAACACATTCCTTGAGACCATCAGCCCGGCACGCACCTTCGGGTTTTACCGGGACATCAAAATGCTCAAGCTTTATGGCCTGGGACGAGGTGCAGACCTCGGCACCGGCATTGCCCTCACCGACGACGGCATCATGAACGAAGACGGCCTGAGGTTCCCCGATGAGTTCGTACGCCACAAACTCCTCGACTGCCTGGGTGATTTCTCCCTTCTCGGGATGCCCATTCTGGCAGAGATCACCACCAACAAATCTGGGCACGCCTTTAACCACGCCTTCTTAGAGACACTTTTCGGCAACAAGGGTGCCTGGGAAACACGCACACTGGAATCAAAGGCTCTATGAGAATCCGCCGCGAGCATCTCGCCTGCCTCATGGCCTGCCTTTTCCTTCTGCTGCCCCCCTTTGCCGGGGCCGCTTCAAGTGAGCCTCAGCTCACAAACCTGACCATCACCAACACGCGGGACCACCTCCTTCTCTATACAGAGCTTGAAGGGGCCTTTGTGGAGAAGGTGGAGACAGCGGTCCAAAGCGGGGTGGAAACCACGGTTTCCTACTATGTTGACATCTACCAGCAGAAACGCTTCTGGTTTGATCATCGCGTCGCGTCCATAAAGACCGAACACCGGGTCAAATTTGATGCCATGAAAAAGGTCTACACCATCACCCGCTCCTGGGCTAAGCCGGAAAGCGTCACCACCGACAGCTACGAAGAAGCCAAACAGATGATGAGCCGCCTGGAAGGTTTGCGCGCGGTGGCCCTCACCGACCTCAGTCGCGGAGAGGCATATCAGGTAAGAGCCCGGGCCCGACTGGAAGAGTTTACCTTGCCTGTCTACCTGAAGTTTATCGGACTCTTCGCCGATCTGGACGCCTTTGAAACCGACTGGCAGCGTGCCGCATTTGTTTATTAAAGGTGGGCATGAACCTTCTTATCGAGACACACACGACTGTGACGAAAAAGCAACCGACTGGCGAAGAGCAGCATTCGTCTACTGAGGTGGGCCATGGATCTTCATCTTGAAAGGCCCTCTGTCGAGGCCGAAAAAAGGCGCCAGAAACGTGAATTCCTGATCATCGCCGTCCTTATTGTGACGGTGGGCATCATCTCCTACGCCATCAGCAAAACCTCCAACTACGGCGCCGATTTCCCCATCTCCAACACCCTGTTGATGTTTATCCTGATCAACATCAACATGATGCTGCTGCTGACCCTCATCATTCTTGTCTTCCGGAACCTGACCAAACTTTACTTCGACCGTCGTAAAAAGGCCATGGGCTCGAAGCTCAGGGTCAAACTCGTCATCGCCTTTATTTCACTCACCCTTGTGCCTTCGGTGGTGCTCTTCTACTTCTCCATGCAGTTCATCTCCAACAGCATTGCGTACTGGTTCAACGCCCCCGTGGAGCAGGCCCTGGAGAACTCCCTCTCCATCGGCAGGGAGCTTTACAACCACATCGAAAAAAACAACGCCTTCTTTCTGGACCGAACCGCCTACCAACTGGACAAAAAATACCTGGACTCCAAAAAAAAAGGGGCCCTGTCCAACTACATCGTGGTCAGCCAGCGCTCCTTTAACCTCGATGCCATCGAGGTCTACAGCAAGAACACCGAACGACTCACCTTTTCCATCTCATCGGAAACAGCGCCGGTGTATCTCAGCCTCATCGCTCCCGGAGAGCTTCAAAAAGCAGCCCAATCCAAAGGGGTCCACACCCTTATCGAGGAGAGCGGCGGCCGCGAACTCATCCGAAGCATCGCCACCGTGCCCTTCGGGGCCAAGCGACAGGATGCCAGGGCCTATGTGGTGATCACCGTTCAGGTGTCCAGTGACCTGGTGGGGGATATCTCCTCTGTCACCAGGGGCTTTGAAGAGTATCAGCAGATCAAGCTGATGAAAAAACCCATCCGCACCACCTATTTCATTGCCCTCTCCATCGTGGCCCTCCTCGTGCTTTTCTGTGCCATCTGGTTCGCGTTCTACCTGGCCCGTTCCATCACCATTCCCATCATGGAGTTGGCGGAAGGAACCCGACGCGTCGCCGAAGGAGACCTCTCCTTCCACATAGACGTGGTATCAAACGACGAGATCGGGAGCCTCGTGGTTGACTTCAACAAGATGACCCGGGACCTGGGCATCAGCCGGGAACAGCTGGCCCTTTCGGCCCGCATGCTCAAGGAGCAGAACCTCGAGATTGAAGAGCAGCGCCAGTACATGGAGATTGTTCTCCAGAGCGTCTCGGCCGGGGTGATCTCCCTGGATCCCTCCGGCCA
Organism: Desulfolunaceae bacterium; assembly: GCA_942491485.1. Taxonomy (GTDB): domain Bacteria; phylum Desulfobacterota; class Desulfobacteria; order Desulfobacterales; family Desulfolunaceae; genus Desulfoluna. The sequence goes on from CALOAX010000006.1 coordinate 151,841, forward strand.
TGTGGCCACCATCAACAAGTCTGCCGAGCGGATGCTACAGGTCAAAAGCAGACACATGATACGCCACCACTACACCGAACTCCTCGGCGGCCAGGAGAGCCAAAAAGCCAAAGACATCGCAGAAAAACTCGAAAACTCCGGCAACGGCATCAACTTCCCCATTGCCCTTGAGGTTGGCGGCAAGCCCCGCAGCTTCAATGTCCACTCCACCACCCTTCGGGACGACAACGGCAACCCCATGGGCCTGGTCATCGTCTTTGACGACATGACGGAGCTTGAGAAAATCCAGCGACTTGCCGCCTGGCGGGAGGTGGCACGGCGCATCGCCCATGAGGTGAAAAACCCCCTCACCCCCATCGCCCTTTCCGCAGAGCGCCTCAAGAGGCGGTACTCCCGAGTGGTGGCCGAGCCGGTCTTTGATGAATGCACCCGGACCATCATCGAACACGTGGACTTGATCCGTAACCTGGTGAACTCCTTTGCTTCTTTTGCACGATTCCCCACCGCCAACCCGGTGCCCTGTGACCTGCCGCCCATCGTGGAAGACTGCCTGGTTCTCTACCGGGAAGGCCTCCCCGATATTGAGTTTACAGTTGAGTTTGTAAATGATATTCCCCTTTTGAATCTCGACCGTCAGTTGATCAAGCAGGCCCTTATCAACCTGATCGAAAACGCCGTGGCGGCTGTTCGGGGGAGGGGCCGAATCACCCTCTCCCTCTCGTACAACAGCCTGAAACAGGTGGTCACCCTGGAGGTGGCCGACAACGGAACCGGCATTTCCGATCCCGTCAAAGCCCGGCTCTTTGAGCCTTACTTTTCGACCAAAAAATCGGGAACCGGTCTGGGCCTTGCCATCGTCAACTCCATCATTTCTGACCATAACGCCGAAATACGGGTGCTGGACAACGAACCCAGCGGCACCCGCTTCGTCATTGAATTTCCGGCGCAAGCCTGACGCCTGCAAAGCCTCGGCCTGCCCGGTGAGCCCGGACAAGGAGTACTCTTATGTTTCCAACCCTGCTTATTGTGGATGACGAACAGCCTATTCTCCACTCCCTGGAGGGACTGCTCTCCGATGAGGGATTTAATGTCCTCACAGCCCCCAACGGCTACGAATGCCTGAAAACCATCGATGCCGAGCACCCCGACCTCGTGCTCCTTGATATCTGGATGCCCGGCCTGGACGGCATTGAAACCCTGCGTGAGATCAAGAAATCTCACCCCGGTATCCCCGTCATCATGATCTCCGGCCACGGAACCATCGATACGGCTGTCACCGCCACAAAATACGGAGCCTTCAGCTTCATAGAAAAGCCCATCAGCATCGACAAGGTCATTGTGGCCATCAACAATGCCTTGAACTTTCGAAAGCTGGAGGAAGAGAACATCTTCCTGCGGACCCGAATGATCGCCAAAAACGCCATTGACGGATCCAGCGGCCCCATCCTCGCCTTAAAGCAGCAGATCATTGCTGCGGCCCCCACCGAGGCAGCGATCCTCATCTCCGGCGAGAACGGCACCGGCAAAGAGCTGGCCGCTCGAACCATCCACCAGTTCAGCACCCACTCCGAGAGCCCCCTCATCACCGTCAACTGCGCCGCCATCCCGGAAGCACTCTTTGAAAGTGAGCTCTTCGGCCATGAAAAAGGCGCCTTTGAAGGGGCCACGGCCAAACACATCGGGCGATTTGAACTGGCAGATGGCGGCACCTTGTTCTTCAACGAAATCGGAGACATGAACCTCGCCAACCAGGGCAAGCTCCTGCAGGTCATCGAAGAGAAGCGATTTTGCCGCCTTGGCGGCAGCCGCGTCCTGGACGTCAATGTGCGCATTGTTGCCGCCACCAACAAAGACCTGAGACAGGAGATCGAGGCGGGACGGTTCCGGGAAGACCTCTACTTCCGCCTCAACGGTGTCCCCCTGCACATGCCCCCGTTGCGAGAACGACTCGAAGACCTTCCCCTTCTCGTGGAACGGTTCACCCAGGCGTGGTGCAAATCGTCCGAAACCCTGCCCAAGAACTTTACCCGGGAGGCCCTGGAGACCCTTGCCAGTCACGACTGGCCCGGCAACGTCCGAGAGCTGAAAAACCTTGTTGAGCGCCTGCTCATCACCGTAAACAAAGAGACCATCGACCTCTCCGACCTCCCCACCCCCTACCGTACGCCCGACGTTCAAGCGCCTGCGGACGGATTGGACGAACTTGCGGGCATCTCCGATTTCAAAGAAGCCAAGGCCGCCTTTGAGCGGGAGTACATCAAAAGACGCCTTGCCGAATGCGACAACGATATATCAGCCACTGCAAAAAGCCTGGGTGTCAGCAAAAGCCACATCTCCAAGCTCATCAAGCCATAAGGACAGACAACACCCATGCGCATCATTGGTGGAGACCGACGAAAAAAAAAACTGATCGCCGTGCCGGGCCTTGCCACACGGCCCACGTCAGACCGGGTAAAAGAGACCCTTTTCAACATTATCCAGACCCGAGTTCGAGGGGCCTTCGTTCTCGATCTTTTCTCGGGAACAGGGGCCCTGGGGCTGGAGGCACTCAGCCGTGGTGCGGACCACTGCCTCTTTGTCGACAGCCAGAAACAGGCCCTTGATACCTGTCGAAAAAACATCTCGGCATGCAAGTACGATGAAAAAAGCACCGTCATCCAGTGGGATATCGCCAAGAACCTCAACTGCCTCTCACGGTACAGCAAGCCCATGGATCTGGTCTTCATCGACCCGCCCTACAAGAAAGGCCTTGCGGACCTGGCCCTTGCCCACCTGGTCCAGGTGGGGGCCATCGCCCCTGACGGGCTCGTGATCGTGGAACATGCGGCGGGCGATACCCCGGAGTTCGGTGACGTGCTGAGCCTCACCGAAACCCGAAAATACGGAAAGACGGCCCTCTCCTTCCTCACCCCACAGCAAGAAAACTGATCCACCCCCTGACGCCCCGGAAATGAACGGTCTTTTTCCTTTCCGGGGCAACCCGTTTAATTCATGGGTTTTCAACCGCACTCGAATCACACCCGTCAGCCCCACCCTGAGACCCACATAAAACACGTCCCCCAGCGGCTCCCTAACATGCACAATTCCCGATGAAAAAGGTTGTTCACCCTCAATTGTTTGTGTTAGAGCTTCAGTGACATTTGGACCATTGTTCATTCAGCGAAAAAGGATCTGATACCCATGGAGAATATCGCCGTTTATCCCGGCTCCTTCGACCCCCTCACCAACGGTCACATCGACCTTGTGGAACGCGGTTTGAAACTCTTTGATAAAGTGGTCATTGTTGCCATGCACAACAGAGCAAAAAAACCCCTCTTTACCGTGGACGAACGCCTGGACATGATCCGGAATTGTTTTAAGGGCGTGGACTCCGTGGAGGTGGATGCCTTTGACGGCCTGGTGGTGGATTATGCGCGAAAGCGAAATGCGAGCGCTATCCTTCGCGGCATGCGGGCGGTTTCAGACTTCGAAAATGAATTTCAGATGGCCATGTTCAACAGGCGACTCAACCGGGATGTCCAGACTGTCTTTCTCATGACAGGCATGCGCTGGATTTTCACCAGCTCTTCAGGCATCAAAGAGGTCGCCAGCTTCGGCGGTGACGTCTCCGGCATGGTCCCCCCGTCCATTGAAAAGAAGCTTAAAGAGAAATTTCACCAGGAATACAGCAGGTAAGGACGGCCATGGACTTCTGGCAATTGACCATATTCTGCAAGGTGGTTGAGTTCAAAAGCTTTTCCAGGGCTGCTGAGGCCATTCACCTCTCCCAGCCCACGGTGAGCAGCCACATCAAGGATCTTGAGGAGCACTGCGGGTTTCGGCTCCTCGATCGCCTGGGCAAGGAGGTCTTGCCCACCAAAGCCGGTGAACTCCTCTTTACTTACGCCAAAAGACTTCTCGCCCTGCGTGATGAGACAGAAAGCGCCCTCTCCCAGTTTCGAGGCATCACCAAAGGCTCCCTTACCCTGGGTGGAAGCACCATCCCCGGAGGCTACATCCTCCCTGAGGTCATCGGCCGCTTTGTGAAGTCACACCCAGAAGTTCAAATCTCCCTGATCATCCGGGACACCCGGGAAATTGCCGACGGCATTTTAAACGGAGATGTGGAGTTGGCCGTCACAGGGGCCCCCCTCTCGGATCCGGCAATCCATCAGGAACCCATCTTCGAAGACGACATGCGGCTCATTGTCCCTGTGGGGCACCCCTGGGCCAAACGGAAAAGCATCCCTGCCGAGCAGCTGAAATCGGAACCTTTCGTCACACGCGAAGAAGGCTCCGGCACCCTGAAATCCTTGGACCAGAGCCTCACCGACGCCGGCTTCAACCCCTCGGATCTTAAAATATCAGCCCGCATGGGCAACACCGTCTCCGTCTGCGAAGCAGTCAAATGCGGGGTGGGCGTCTCCATTCTCTCCACCCGCGCTGTGGAGCGAGACATCCAGGCGGGCCTCCTCGCCGCCATCTCCATTGAAGGGGTCAGCCTCAAGCGCTCCTTCTACCTGACACGCCACAAGAAACGCACCCCATCCCCTCTGGCCGAAGCCTTCGCCGCCTTTCTCAAAATAACCGATTAAAAAACATTCCTCCGGGGTCCAGGGGATGAGCCCCTGGACCCCGGGTTGCGAATGCCCCCGCCCCTCGTTCCTCGTGTCGTTTACATTCACTGGGTGCTTCGCCCGGAATTCATGGAATACGATGAGGCATGCATAGATAGAAATGGAACAAACAAAAAAGGCGGCAAGCTTATAAGAGGAGCTTGACGCCTTTCGATTTCAATTGGACTCAGTTTACCGGCAGCCTCTGCACGTGCGAGCCACAATGCATACAATCAAAGGTTGCGCAAATGCAGATGCATTTCAACCTATCGTGGTGAGAACCGATTCGTACTTTGCTTTCGAGGTGGCTCACCTCGCCACCGGAGGCATCGTTTTTTAACGTTTTTCAACAGATCTTCCCATCCTGCCTACATCACACGAGCGATCAGGACGAACCCGCCAACCAGAAGCACGGTAAAAACTGTAACGAGGATATTGAAGTAACGATCGATAAACGCCTTGATGGTGGGACCGAAGAGGTAGATCAACCCGGCCACGAGGCAGAAACGCCCGGCCCGCCCCACGGCCGAAGCCAGAACAAAGACGGGAAAATTGATGGTGAAGAGCCCGGCTGCGATGGTAAACACCTTGTAGGGAATGGGGGTAAACCCGGCAATAAACACAACCCAGGCATCCCAAGTGTTATAAAGGGCTTCGACACGGTCAAACTTGTCGGCAAAACCGAAGAGAGCGACGATGCGGTCCCCAACCAAAGCCATGAATTGCCACCCGATCAGGTAGCCGAGCATACCGCCCAAAACTGAACCAACGGTTGCAATGAAGGCAAACCGAAAGGCTTTCTTATGGGCTCCCACTGCCAGCGCAACGAGCAGAACATCCGGTGGGATCGGAAAAAACGACGACTCTGCAAAGGCGATCAGAAAAAGGGCCCACCCTCCGTAGGGAGATTCAGACCAGCTTAAAACCCAGTCGTAAAGACGACGTATAATCTGCAACGATGTTACTCCTTCCAGCCATATTCCCCGATAAGAGGAACAAAACGGCATTTGCCCATGTTTTCCTGAACCAGCTCCTCCCCCACCCTGGTGATGCGCAGGAGGTCCTGGGTATCGGCCCCCCCCATCGGCATGACCAAACGCCCCCCGTCGGCCAGTTGGTCGGTGAGGTGCTTGGGGATTTCCGGAGCGCCAGCCGTCACAATGATGGCGTCAAAGGGGGCCTCCTCCGGCCACCCTGTGGTGCCGTCTGAAAATCGGGGAACGATGTTAAAATAGCGCAAGGCATCAAACACTTTTCGTGCCCTCATGTAAAGGGTGTGTATGCGCTCGATGGTGTACACCCGATAGACAAGGCGGGACAGAATCGCAGCCTGGTAACCCGAACCGGTGCCAAGTTCCAGAACCCGCTCATCCCCCGTCAATGCCAATGCCTGGGTCATCTCTGACACGATAAAGGGCTGTGAGATGGTCTGCTTCTCACCAATAGGAAGGGGAAAATCTCCATACGCCCTATCCATCAAGGCCTCACTGACAAAGAGATGCCGGGGAACCTCCCCCATCACCTTCAGGACACGAGGGTCGCTGATTCCGCGTCCGGCGATCTGGCGCCTGACCATCTCCTCCCTCTGTCGTGCATATTTTCTCTCCATCACATCCATTGCTGTCCTTAACCTATAATTATGATGGTTTCGAAGGAACGATTCAGCTCAAGCTTGCCTTCCGGCGGCCTCTCCTGGGGCCAAACGTTTGGCAAATTTGAAAACAGGCCTTAACAGCAGTTCGCCTGCATCACCGGTCCTGGCAAGCTATATGGTTCGGCTTAACGAACCAAAAAAATTGTTGCAGAGCTATTAAAAAAACGATCCGCCGAAGACATCGCTGAATCGTTACGTTTCGAGAAAAACAGCGCCATCTTACAAGCCCTCCACAGGCCAAGCCATGGAAAAGAAAAGGCCGTCAAAACAGCGTTTTTCTTTACAACTTCATTCTCTATACTAGCGACTGCTCTTGAGGGTGTATACCACAACTAATTAGCAAATAGTATTGGAAATACTGCTGTTTTTCTGTAAAATAGAGAATATTTTCACTCACATACGGCAATACACCAAAGGTAAAACACCTTTAATCACAGGATGTTGCAATACCGCACACCTGACTTCCGACGATAGGGACAAACACATTGGAAGGGATCAAGCAGGTCGTTATTTCGGTCATTCTCCTGATGCTCATCATCACGGTAGGCATCGGCGGCTACATGTCCATCGAAGGCTGGGGCATTACCGACGCCGCTTACATGACCCTGATCACCTTAACCACCGTCGGGTTTGGGGAAATTCACCCTCTTTCCCCTGTCGGCCGCCACTTCACCATGGTCATCATCGTCCTCGGGACCAGCTTTTTTATTTACGTGGGCGGTTCGGTGGTTCAGTTCATGGTGGAGGGCAAGATACAAACCCTCATGGGGAGGCGTAAATTGGACAAAAAGATCACCCGGCTGAAAGATCATCACATCATCTGCGGCTATGGACGCATCGGGCGCGTTCTCTATCACCAGCTCATCGACGCCAAAGCCATGGACATTGTGGTGATCGAAAAATCACCGGAGCTGGTTCCTCAAATGGAGGCGGACGGGGCTCTCTACATCTCGGGAGATGCCGCACTGGAGGAGAACCTTATACGTGGCGGCATAAAAAAGGCGTCCTGCCTTGTGGCCGCCCTAGCCACCGATACCGACAATGTCTTCCTTGTCCTCACCGCAAGGCAGCTCAACCCCGACATCTTCATCATGGCACGGTGCTGCTACAAGGAGTCGGGCGCCAAGCTCATCACCGCCGGGGCCAATATGGTGGAGTCACCATACGACATGGGGGCTGCCAACATGGCGCTGAAACTGCTCCGCCCCACAGTCACCAACTTTTTGGAGCTGGCCCTTCAGGACCGCAGCAAAGACATCCAGATGGAAGAGATAGCCATCCACAACGACTCTGAGCTGGTAAACGTGATGCTTAAAGACTCCGGTATCCGCCAGCGATTTGACCTCATTATCATCGCCATCAAAACCAATGAGGGCACCATGCTCTTCAACCCCTCATTTGAAACGGTCCTAAAAGCCGGAGACACCGTCATCGCCGTGGGCAAAGGAGCAAGCCTCTCCGGACTCGAACAAGCGCTTCAGCCATAAAGCCCCCTTGGGCTCAAAACACAAACGGCCCCGCTTATAGCAAGCAGGGCCGTTCGATAAAACAGATGTAACTATTTCATAGCCATTCAGCTCACGACTGCCTCCGGTGGCCCTGCCGGGGGCTAAACGTTTAAGACGTTTAACAAACAGGTCCAAAAAAGCTGTGCTTGTTTGATTCCTGCTTTCATGGCGGAGGTGACCTGCCCCGAGGAACGGGGGGGGGGGGCAAATCGCACCCGCTACCTGCTTTCATCGTGGCGCACCTTGACGCCGGTGGCTGCTTTTAGGAGCTGAAGGTTACCAAATCAGATCTTATAAATGGTTCGGGTATCCGTCACGATGATATCGATGTGCTTGTTTCTCGAATCGGTGGGAACCTGGGAAATCACCTGCTCTTCAAAGGCGATGGCCACCTTTCGAGTGGTGATGGGAAGTTTCTGCACAAACTTGTCATAAAACTTGTCCCCGACACCGATGCGACCGCCCTTTTCATCAAAGGCCTGCCCTGGAACAATGGCAATGTCGATGTGGTTGATGGGAACCGTCTTGCATTTGGATGGGTCAGGCACCTGATAGCCGTCAGGGCCGTCGATGAGATCTTCTCCGCAACGCTCCACCTTGTAAAGGGTGGTCTTGCTGGACTCCCGATTAAACACAGGCAGCACAACAACCTTCCCCTTACCAAGGGCACGCTCAATGATATCAATGGTTTCCACTTCACCTTCTTTCGCGAGGTAAAGAAGAACAACCTTTGCTTCCATGAAGTTGGCAAAGCCAAAAAGCCGCTCTTCGATGGTCTGTTGTTTCCGAGTCTTCTCCTCGGGCGAAAGCGCATCAAGAACGGCCTCTACCTCACCGATTATTTCCCGTCTTTTTTCTCCGGCATCTTCCATATATAATCTCCAGTCTTTTCTTCTAAACACATAAAATCAGTCATGATTGGTAATTTTCAAAGCTATTGACTGCCACCATGGACCGTGATAGTAATTTTAAGTTTGATACGCTCGAAAAAGGTCGCTCCCCAATGCGTCTTGCACCAAACATGATGTGCATTGCCACGGTTCAGTCCACTTTTTTCGAGGCTATCAATGCTAAAAAACAAAAAATCAATGCTGACAAACCACGCATCGGCATTTTCATCCGCGGCATTGCACAGCCCGGCCCTCGGTCCACACCATAACACAATACGATATGGGAAGCGACAGCTCTGACACAAAATAGTGGTAATGTGTCCTGCCTGTACTCTGCAGGCCACGCTGTCCGGCCGTCCAGCATCCCACGTAGCCAGAAAACAGGTTATTATTATGCTTGAACTCAAGTACGTCAGAGACAACCTCCAGCTTGTGGAGGAAGCCCTTGAAAAGAGAAGCGGCAAAGCCGATCTCGCCACCTTCACCACGTGTGAAGCCAAGCGCCGTGAAGTCATCGGAGAGCTCGAAGGCCTCCGTTACCAGCGAAACACTGTCTCGGATGAGATTGCAAAGCTGAAGAAATCCGGAGAAAACGCCCAGCCCCAGATCGACGAGATGAAAACAGTCTCAACCCGGATCAAGGAGCTTGAAAAAGAGGCCAACGAGGCCGAAGCCACGCTTCAGGAGATCCTCATGGGGATCCCCAACATTCCGCACCCCTCGGTCCCTGCGGGCAAAGATGAAGAGGACAACACCCTTCTCAGAACCGTGGGCACCCCCACGTCCTTTTCCTTTGAGCCCAAAGCCCACTGGGACATCGGCGAAGATCTCGGAATCCTCGATTTCGGCCGTGCCTCACGCATCACCGGAGCCCGTTTTCCCCTGTACTTCGGAGCCGGTGCACGACTTGAACGTGCCCTCATCAACTTCATGATTGACCTGCACACCGAAGAGCATGGATTTTCAGAGGTACTTCCCCCCTTCATCGTCAACCGGAACAGCCTTGCCGGGACCGGCCAGCTTCCCAAATTTGAAGAGGACCTCTTCAAACTGGAGGACAGCGAGTACTACCTGATCCCCACAGCGGAGGTTCCTGTGACCAATATCCACGCAGGGGAAATCCTTACCGAAGACGACCTGCCCATCCGATACGTTGCTTACACCCCCTGTTTCCGATCTGAGGCCGGCTCCTACGGAAAGGATACCCGCGGCCTGATCCGCCAGCACCAGTTCAACAAGGTGGAAATGGTCAAGCTGGTGGACCCCGAAACATCCTACGATGAGCTCGAGAGCCTTACCCTTTCCGCGGAAAAGGTCCTGCAGCTCTTGGATCTGCCCTACCGTGTTGTCACCCTCTGCAGTGGTGACCTCGGCTTCTCCTCTGCCAAGACCTACGACATTGAGGTGTGGATGCCTGCCCAGAACAAGTATCGCGAGATCTCTTCCTGCAGTAACTTCGAAGACTTCCAGGCTCGCCGCATGGGCATTCGATTCCGCCGCAAGGATGAGAAAAAGCCCCGCCTCGTTCACACACTCAACGGCTCCGGCCTGGCTGTTGGCCGAACAGTGGCCGCCATCCTGGAGAACTGCCAACAGGAAGACGGATCTGTAAAGGTCCCGGAAGCACTTGTGCCCTACATGGGCGGCAAGGAGGTAATTGCAAGATGAAACCGACTGACTTCCCTGAAGACATAAGGGACCTTGTCGTCCCATCTCCCGCCGGAGAGATGCTGTACCGCTGCCTCGACTGCGGAAACGAACACGGTATCGATGAACTGCTCTACGTCTGCCCCGACTGCGGCAGCGTCATGATGCTCCACGAGACCTCAAACCTTGCATCAAAAAAAGCCGATGGCCCGACGTGGCGAAAGGTCCTGGACCACCGGCGTATGCTTAACATCCCTGCCCTGAAAGGGATCTACCGGTACCACGAATTCCTGGGGCCAGTGGTGCCACTGGAATCCGTCATTTACCTCGGAGAGGGCCACACCCCTGTGGTGGAGGCCAACAGCCGACTTCAAGAGCTCACGGGGGCCCGTTTCTACTTTAAAAACGACGGCCAGAACCCCAGTGCATCCTTCAAAGACAGGGGCATGGCAAGCGCTCTTTCATACATCAACTCCCTGATCCAGAAAGGGACCATGAAAGAGATTCTCGCCGTATGCGCCTCCACGGGTGACACATCAGCGGCTGCAGCCCTCTATGCGTCTTACCTTACCGAGGGAATCAAATCAGCGGTGCTTCTGCCCCAGGGCAAAGTCACCCCCCAGCAGCTCTCCCAGCCCTTGGGCAACGGAGCCAAGGTGTTTGAAATCCCGGGTGTGTTTGATGACTGCATGAAGGTTGTGGAGAACCTCTCTTCCCGTTATGACGTGGCTCTCTTAAACTCCAAGAACGCCTGGCGCATCCTCGGGCAAGAATCCTACTCCTTCGAAATCGCCCAGGATTTTGACTACAACATGACCAACATGGTCGTGGTGGTTCCCATCGGCAATGCAGGCAACATCACAGCTGTCATGAACGGATTCCTGAAGTTTTACGAGGCCGGCATCATCGAGACCCTGCCCAAGATCATCGGCGTGCAGTCTCACCACGCCAACCCGGTCTATCGGTATTACCTGGAGCCTGACACGGCCAAGCGGGAATTCAAACCTGTGACCGTGAAGCCCAGCGTTGCCCAGGCCGCCATGATCGGCAACCCCGTCTCCATGCCCCGCGTTATTAGCGTGGTAGAGACCTACAACCGCCTGTCCGGCGGGAAGAATGTCTTCTTTGTAGAGGTGACGGAGCAGGCCATCATGGACAGCGAACTCATCGCCAACCGAAATGGCCACATCGCCTGCACCCAGGGCGGTGAAACCCTGGCCGGTCTCATGGAAGCCGTCAAGCAGGGCCTCATTTCAAATGACGAAACAGCGGTCATCGACTCAACGGCTCATGCCCTGAAGTTCTCCGGCTTCCAGGAAACATACTTCACAGGGACCTTTCCACCAGAGTTCGGCATCACGCCGAATCCCGACCTGGTAAACGCTCCGGAGGAGCTTAGGGCTGACGGAATCACCGAATTCCCTGCTTCCGGTGCCCCACTCACCGGAGAGTCCTTTGATCGGTTCGTGCGCCTTTCAGCCGATGCCATCGCAGACCGGTTGGACCTATCCCGCCAGAAGTAACCTGACATCGTATGGGGCCTTTGGAATCCAAAGGCCCGATTTGCATCGGATCTCGCCCAGGCCCCTTTCGGATTCAACATGAATGCCGAAAGGGGCCTGAGTCACCCTATGGAGGCCCCGGAGGCTATGGGTTGTTGGAACAAGCTGTATCTGCCCCTGCTGGCTTTTCTCATCATCATTTCATGCTCTGAAGGGATCCATGCCGAAGTCCTTTATAAGCGCTACTATGTCCACAACGTCAACGGCCGCGACGTCCTGAGCGAACCCTACACGGTTCGGCCCAATGACTATGTCATCAAAATCCTCAGGCAAAAAGGAGAGATCTCGCACACGAACTTCCCCCTTTTCCTCAACATTTTCAAACTGATAAACCATCATGTCCCCGACATCAACCGTATTCATCCTGGCCAACGGATATTCATTCCACTGAAGTGGCTTGAATCGGACTCCCTTCCCGGCCAAAGAAAGGGTATTGTCGACCTCCCCTTTATTACAGCCGCACCGGTGAAGCAGTTACTCGCCTCGAAATCCACGTCGCACAGAGTCAAACCAGGCGAATCCGTATCACGCCTGGTATCGGAACAGTTTGGCCCCTCGGGAACTCGCTCTTACCAGGAGGGAATGAAGCTTTTTCGCTTAGTGAACCCGAATGTCAAGGACGTCAACCGAATTTACATCGGCCAGAAACTGAAAATACCCGACGCCACCCTTCTTGAGGAGTCTTGGTACGCCTCGGTGTTTGAAGCCGACGGTGAAGTGGTTTTAAGCGCCCCCAAATCTGAGCCAACACCCGCCGAAGAGACAGGTGACATTCAGTATAAAAATGAAAAAGAGAAGGGCACCAAAGCCCCCTTTGATACCCTTTCCAAGCTTCTGGGCGGGGTGCTCATGAACCGTGGCCGCTACTATTTCCCCGACTCAGACGGCAAAGACTTTTCCATCAACCTCTCAGAAACTCCCATACTCCAGCTTCCGGAGGGACGTCGGATTCTCTTTGTCCAAAACGGCCAGTCACTCTCAGGCAAAAAACGACGTATTATGGCCGACCATTTCAAAAATCTTCGGTTCGCCGATACCTCAGCATCACCAACGGTCCCTCTTTTGCTTGATGCGGTTCAACTCACCTATCCGGAGATGCAACTCCCCATGCCCCTTTCATTCTCTGAAGAGGGCCTGAACCTCTCCCTTCAGGCACACTGGGCATTCAAATACGACAAAACCCGATCTGAAACCTCGTTTCGTGGCATCGTTGTTTCTGAACTTCCCAGCGCATCCCAGCGATTGCCCCTCCCCCTTGCCGCCTATTTTCGAAAATACGGCCTGGTGATTCGTGAAACCCTCCAAGGTGAGGCATTGCCTCCGGCATACTTTTCAACACCTGAAAGTTCAGCTCTTCAAGAAATCACGCCCTACACACACAAGGTCTATGTTGAAGAACTTGCCAAGGCTCTCGGGATTCTTTACGACCCGAATGTCTCCATCTCCTTCTCCTATGCAGGCATGCAGATAGAAGCCACCGCCAACATGATACGGGACCCGCAGGGCAACGAAGCTCTTGTTGATTTCGGCGAGCTCTACGGAGATGCTGTCTTTGCCATTGAACGATCCGGCCTTAGCGTCGTCTCCATTCGAAAAGACGACTACCTGTTCAATGCCACACTCAGACTTCTTACCAAGCTGGGCGTCCCCTTTGAAAAGAGCCCACGTATTGATTTTGGTCAGCCTGGCGACTCCCTTACATGCTCCCTTACCGTGGACGGCATTTTGGTCAGACCCGCCCCCCTTGTTAAAAAACTGATCGTCGCATCAAAACTTCCTGAGGAGGTAATTGCACTGCTTGAGGAAAGCGGGTTCGGCATCATCTGGATCCATTGATCAGGCTTATGCACATGACACTCCCATAGGCCCTGCACATCGAATCTGATGATTCATCAGCGTTGATGAAAAAGAGCAACGCGCTATAACGTACCAAATATCACAAGATGTGCCTGAACAACCATCAACTGGCGATTGCAATAAAACTTGATTCATGGCAGGGTTGCTCATGTGAGACAAAGGATGCACGTTTCGCATTGATTATTTATCAATGAGGATTTGCCATATCTAATGCGCCATGATCGCTATACCATTCCAGTCTTCGCGCACATTTTCTTATTCCGGGGGTATCATGAGACATTTAACACGGATCATTCCGCTTTTTCTGGTGGCAGCTCTTCTTATTGGATGCGCCAACAAAACACCCATGCTTCGAAAACAATCCGAAGCCCTGCGCAACCTCGGTGAAGCCTACATGAGCCAGGGAGATTACACCATAGCCCTCAAGCAGTTCCTCGAAGCCGAGAGTCTCTATGCAGATGACTACCTCCTCCAAGACGACCTGGGGAAAGCCTATACCGCTAAAAAAAGGTACGAAACAGCCCTCATCCACTTCCAGCGCTCCATTGACCTGCAACCCGACTATGCCCCCGCAAAAAACAACATGGGCTCCGTCTTTCTTCTGATGCAACGGTGGGATGAAGCCATAGAGACCCTCAGCCAAGTAACGGATAATATCCTCTATGCCACCCCCCACTACCCCCTCTACAACCTGGGGTGGGCCTACTACAACAAAAAGATGTACGCCAAAGCCATGGCCTACTACAACAAATCCCTTGATATTCAACCTAACTTCGTGCTTCCCATTCGGGGAATGGCCCTTTGTCACCGGGATCAGGGCCGACTAGCCGATGCCATCCACTGGTTTGAAAAAGGCGCAATGGCCGCTCCCAACTTCCAGCAGCTCCATTTCGAGCTCGCCAGCGCCTACATCCGATCCGGAGCCTATGAAAAAGCAAAAACTACCCTGGCTCACACCATCTCCATCGATGAGCAGACCCCCATCGCCCAACAAGCAAAAAGAGAGCTGAAAGCTCTCTCTATTTAGACACATAAAAGCGATGCCTCCGGCGGCAAGGTGAGCCACCTTGAAAGCTTATTGCGGATGCTCTTTGCCCCTCGTTCCTCGGGTCAAATCACATCCGCAGCCGAAGGTATGATCACGGGCTGCCCACTGCGTAAGGTTGTGATTCAGACTCGGCAAGCCCTATAGGACGCCCGTGTCAAAAAGACCACCAGCATTGTGGCACCGTTGCAAGAAAGCCAAAGCGCTTAGCGTGCCCACCCTTGATCGTTCATCAACACATCAAAAACCTATCCACCCAACATGTTGATGTGGTTGCACGTTCCCCCCTAAAATTGTTCTAAATCAGATATAAAGCTATATCTATAAATCCGACTCAGCATCTCATTCGGAATAGGAATTTGAGCTGCTTTGTTATCCATTGATATCAAAGATTGATGGTCACACAAAAATTCAAAGCAATGATATAGCGCCAACAATATATAAACCACATATTGTTGATCTCGAACTTTTTACCAATGCATCAAGGTTAATAATCTTTGTATCTATTCAGCTATGCCGGCTGCCAGGCAGGGCACCAGCAAACACTATGACGAATGCGTGGAGGGTGGTGTAAAGCAACCCGTATTGAGAAGAGACCAGTGCAGCTATTGCAGATTATCACCGGGCAAGACTCTTCGGGCGCGTCGTGCTCCGTCGCGGCATTTACGCGATATCTGTCAAGACTCAGTACTCGTTGGGTTTCGAAAACGTGGGAGTGGTTTAAGGTTTATATGTGCGTGCCCTAAGCGAAGGCGTCTTCCCGGCAAAAAGAGCCGCGACTGTAGCACGGTGCGCCCAGACAGGGTTACCCTACAGAGGTCATTGGTTCAACGGTGAAATACGTTAAGAATGCTGGCATTCTCGGCTTTCCCATGACGGCGAGAGTTCATGTTGGCATAGTTGAATAGTTACTAATCGTAACTTTTCAGCTATCCTTTTTTTCTTTATAGCCCCGGCCTGACAGCACCCCACGCGTTTCGTCTTCCCCGCGCAGGCGGGGAGCCATGGTGGTTGTGAGAAGACGTATGCGTTGTGTCTTTTTATGATGACGTGACCCGAGCATGGATCCCCGGAGACCCGGGGAAGACGATTTCATGGAGCATGACGGCCTTTTTGATACGCACCTGTGTCTGTCTTTGTGGGCCCGGCCGGTTTGACGGTACCCTGCGCTTTTCGTCTTTTCCGCGCAGGCGGGAATCCATGTATAAAGAGCCGTATCATCCTAATTTTTTGCAATGAAGTACCGGGTGGATGCGTAGTCAGGCGTATCGTAAACCGGAAACACTACATTTTGAAATAAGACTCGTGGTCATCGTTAACTTATGAGGCCGATGATACTTCTCTACGGTAGAAGGTGCGGGAGCCGCACCCTACACGATGATGAAAAGACGTGACGTGTTGGCATTTGAATCTTCCTGAAATTGCCTCGAACGACCTGGCGAAGGCAAGCTGAATAGTTACTACTAATCTTTCTTATTTCCATAATAAAAAAGGGGAGAAGGCCAATGGCCTTCTCCCCTAATTTATCATGATTTCCTCTAAATTCTAAGGTGCTGGTACTGCTGGATCAAATTCAACAACACCACTGATAGTGGCTTCTGTTTCCTCAATACCCTCTCCGCTGACCTTGACAGTAATAGTCACGGGTCCTGTAAAGCCAGAATGATTGAGTGTCAGCGTGTTAGTAATAACTGAAATTTGTCCTGCTGCATTTAAACCATACGACCCTGCATTATCGGCATAGGATATCTTTTTAGGGGCGACAACCACAGGCTTATTGTCTGCATCTTTTGCTGAGAACTCAATGGTGGCACCAGCAGGAAGGTGGTTATAATTGCCATCACACACGACAATAGAAATTGAACCAGAATCTTCCGAAGCGATAGCCTTAGGTGTATTATTCCATCCGATGTAGGGCTGATCGCCTGTCAGCAGGAAGGTTGCATTACCAAATATATATTTGTCCGCGTCCCACGTGTCGTTGTAGCTGTCACGTTGCTTGTTGCCATTAGCATCAACAAAGAGCTCCCCCCAGTCCCAGACTCCATTCCCATTGGGATCAGCGGTCTCCTCGCCATCATCGTATTGCCCATTACTATTCAGGTCAATCCATGGCTCTTCAGCGTCCCAACTACCATTCTCATTCTCATCCAGATAGGGATCGTCCTCGGTATCCTTGAAATGCTCACCAAGGTCATAAAGGTCGTTAAGAGAATCACCCTCTTTCTCTGTGAACCACTCTTCACCACGGGTATACCAGAGAACCGATACCCTTCCGCTACTTGGCGTTCCACTAGGGGCTGAACCCATCCACTCTATCTGATAAGGGTCCGTTAGTAAATCCGCTGCGAGCGTCAATTCCCACGCATTCCCCACTTTATTGTAACGACCATTGTGTGTCCGGAGAGTGGCGGTGGCAATGCCATTTTCTACCGTCACAGACTCGATGGTTGCAGCCCCGTCTTCTGCTTTAAAGTGAACATTGTCATTATGAACCAAGCCAGAATAAACGCCATGCCTATCCTTAAAGTATACGCTGAAACTGAACTCCTTGCCAATCTGACTCAAATAAGGATAGCTCCATTTGTCAGCACCCACACCCGTCATCCATTCACTCGGCATTCCACCCGTAGCACTCGTTCCGCCGGTATCCCCTGTCGTCACACTTGAAGAGTCCCCTGCACTGGCTGTACCGGTTGCACCGGGCTTGTTTTCACCGTCACTCGAACATCCACCAAGGAAAAAGACCGCCCCCAGGAAAAGAATCACGAAAACCATCTTTCCGGAAATAAGTTTTTTAACATTCTGACTCTTCAAATCAGTGATCATAGTTCACCCTCTTGGAATAAAAAAAATCGACTCATAAACATCGAAGGAGTAACGCTTCCAACCTTTTATTATCAATGCGTCAGCGCGCACCGAAATCCCAAGTCAGGATAAGCGATGCGCGCTGATAATTTTGCCTTAAATCTTCAGTTCATCCATCTTTACGACCCGCGGGGTCAGGAACACGAGCAGTTCCTGCTTCTCCTCCGTGCGCGTGCGGTTTTTAAAGAGCCAGCCCAAGACCGGAATCTGGGACAAAATGGGGTAGCCAGATTCGGCAAAGGTTTTGTTGGACTTGATGATGCCACCAATCACGATGGTTTCACCGTCGTTCATGATCAATTCGGTCTCGACCCCTTTGGTGTTGAGACCAGGGACACCATCGGTAATGCTGCCGACGTCGTTCTTGTCGATCAACACCTGAAGGGCGATGCGGTCATCGGCGGTAACATGGGGGGTTACTTCAAGCTTCAGCTCAACCTTCTTGAACTCCACATCCACATCCCCATCGTCAACAGTCTGGTAGGGAATTTCAACACCCTGCTTGATGGTGGCCTTCTTGTTATCGAGGGTCAGGATTTTGGGGGAGGAAACAATCTTACCGGTGCCCTTGGTTTCAAGAGCGGTAAGTTTGGCATCCAGAATAAAGGTGGAACCGGTGAGCCGTGAAAAGTTGATACCGATGCTGTTTGTGGTGTCCACGCTGTAGTCCATGGCCACACCGTAGCCCAATGTTCCACCCAGTGATTGATAGTCGTTGCCACTCCCGACAGCAGGGTAATCATTGGTTTTAGCATTCCACTCCACACCAAACGCCCGGGTAAAGTTGGATGAGGCTTCAACAATACGTGCCTCAATGATCACCTGGGGAGTGATGCGGTCAATCTGGCCGACGATCTCTCGGGCTTTTGCAATTTTCTCTTCTGTATCGGTGATAATGATCTGGTTGGTTCGGGCATCCACACTGACACTTCCGCGCTCCGCGGTGAGGATCCGCTCAAGATGGGGCTTGATGTCGGCTTCGGCATTGGAGTAGCTGATGAGGATGTACTCTGTTGAAATAGGTGCCAGTGATTTCTGGAGCTCTTTGGAGAAGCGTTCCGCAGCGATGTACTGAAGGCGCTTGCTCTCCTCTTCTTTAAGGGTCTCAAGTGTGGCGATACGGGTAATCCCGTTCTCCTTGACCGACCCCAGCAGGTTCATCTTAAGCACCAGGTCCAGAATCTGGTCCCAGGGGACAGGGTTCTGAAGGGTCATGGTCACCTGACCCGTAACATCCTTATCGATGGCGAAGTTATCACCACTAACCGCTCGGATGATACGGAACACGTTTTTGATATCGGTCTCAAAAAAATCAACGGCAATTTTTTCGCCGGAGTAGGTCCTGTTCGTCCCGACCGAAATTACAGGCCCAGTGGGCTCTTCCACCACAGGCTGAGCCGGCTCATCCGACATGGTGGAGCCTGCAACGGTAGCAGTTTCCATACCGGCGTCTGCCTCAACGGAAGGCACAACCATTGTTTCGGCCTCTGTGATGGCCTTTTTCCAGGCGGGAAGCTTGGCCTGATCTTCTTTGACCGGAGGAACCGTCGAAGGATCAAGGCTTACCTCAATCTGGTCACCACTTTGGGTCACCAGGTAGGGTACGGCATCCCTGAGTTCGATGATAAACAGCGTGTCCCCCCCCATCTGCTCGGTCTGAACAGGTAAGATCCGGTTCACAGCGCTGTTGAATCGTGTGGTAATAATCGGGCGCTTACGTGAGTCAGGAAGGGTTGTATCGGAAAGCTTGAGATAGAGAGTCGTGTCGTCCTTCTTGCTGACCGTATACCCAACCGGCCCTGTGGTTCCGATGAGAATCGAGGAGGCACCACTCTGTGTGCTGGTAAAATCAATCTGGTTAACTGTTCCGGGTCCAACAACGGCAGGGGTGTCTGAAGGTGCAGGCGCGACGGCTGTATCCTCGGCCTCAACCGTCATGGTCGCCACAGACGCGTCAACAGGAGTATCCCCCATATCGGTTGCAACCGCAGGCTCACTACCCATGGCAGCCACAAAGATCACATTGAGTCCGTTGCCGCTTCTCACCACTTCATACTCGGCATCTTCCTTGAGGAGAATCTTCAGCCGGGTGGCACTGTTTTGCTGAGAGGCTTCAATTTTCTCAACCACGGCATTTTCAGCTGCCGGCTGAACCACGGACTCTGAAAATGTTGCATCGGGGAAATAGAGGACGACACCAAGGGGAAGCGACTGTTTCACAGAGGTATAGGTCAGCATGGCACTGCCCTGAATGGAAACAACCACCTCGCCCGCCTCCACACGGGTTGCTACGTCAGTAATGACCCGATCAGCCATGGCAGAGGGCGGTTCGACGGCAGGCGTCACACTGCCTTTGTCGGATGCACACCCTGCCGTCAATGCCACAAGTGAAATAAGGATCACGGCTGCAGCTGCCTGCCTGAGCAACATTGAGGTCTTGTCAAACATATTATTCTTCTCCAAGAGGTTTCTGAAGTTTAAGTTCCCGTGTCCTGACAACAATCTTCCCAAGGAAGTTCTCCACTTCTTCTTCAATCACCACCCGGTCCCTGGTTATTTCAACAACCTGTCCCGAGTTGACTCCCATATAGGTCCCTTTGCGAACCACATAGCCCTTCCCACCGGCCTCTTCCACCATGGCCATGCTTCGGCCGGGCATGCTGACGATCCCCACGAGTTTCATCTGACTGATATCCAGCTTCTCAAGAGGGGTCAATCGGGAAATTCTGCTCTGGCGGATTGTCGGCCTGGCATCGGCGCCCTTAGTCACGCCTCCCCCGGCACCCCCTTTTGCAAACAGAGGTTCAAAGGGGTCCACCCGACCGGATGGGTCATAGCTGCTTTTCCCATAAAGCATCTCATCAGAGGCCTTTTCGGAGAGTACCTCAGGCTGTGTCACAGCAGAGTCGCCATTCGGTGCCTCACCAACCACTGGGACAACACCCGATGCCAAGGGTTCCGGAGCAGTCTCGAGCCCCTTTTCTTCAGCCTCTCTCTCTTTCTTTGCGACCTTGAAGGTCTTGACAGGGTCTTGCGACCGGGTGGTCTCTTCTGCCTTGTCACACCCGGAGAATAAAGGCCCCATCAGAAAGGCAACCGTCACTATCGATGTAATGATCTTTTTTGACATGGCTCTCGATCTTTATTTTAATTTTATTTTTTACCCGACGCGGGGTCCTTCTTCTCGATAAACTTATAGGTCACAGCCGTGCACGTGGTTGAAATCTTACCCTCTTTGTACCCACTCATTTTGATGTTCCGAATGTTTACAATCCGGTTGAGTCCTGTCACCTTGTCGAAAAACATCACCGTGTTGTGAAAGTTCCCATGCAACTTGAGGCTGACGGGGATTTCCCCATAAAAGTCCTTGTTCACCTCTGCCAAGGGCTGAAACAGAAGAAACTCCAACCCCGTGTCCTGGCCGGATTGGGAAATGCTCGTCAACAGGGAAGGAATCTCCTTCTTCTCAGGCAGGGCGCGCATCACTTTCCTGAACTCGGCCTCCTTCATCTTCCACTCCCGCTTCAGGGAGGCAAGGCGAGCCGCTTTCTTCCTGGCAATGTCCAGTTGGGTCCCAAGGGACTGAAGCGTCTGCTTCTGCTGTTTGATCTCTTCGTATTTGGGCAGAATTGAGAAGTAGAAGATGGCCCCTATCAGAGCGATGCACGTGACCACACAGATGGCGATCCTCTGTATTCTGTCAAGTTCTTCAACCCTTTTGAACAAGGGGTCCATCGATTGAAACGCTGAGGGCTTGTTCATCATTTTACCTTCATACCGGTTGCGTTGGAGGGTTTTTGGGTCAACTTGGCTCGGGTACACACGATTTGAAAACTCTTCATGGCCACATTCTTCTGCGCGGCACCCCGCTGCAATATTTTCAAGGTGGCGCTGGAGAAGTACTCTGACGTTTCAAGCTTGCGGGTAAAGTCCGCAACAGTGATCTCATCCAGGGCAGACCCCTTAAGGGTGACACTGTTTCCGACCTCATCGTAACTCTGGATCCACATACGATCTGGAATCACGAGCTCCGTCATGGCTCCGAGAACCTTGACGGGTGCTTTTCGGACCACCTGCAACTCTTCAATGATGTCGATCTTCTTCTGGAGGACCTGATTCTTCTTGTTGATGGCGTCCACCTCTTTGGCCTTCTTCTTGAATTTGTTCAGTTCGGCCTGGGTGTCGCTCACCTTTTGTTTGTACTCAGCGACCTTGGCACTCACACTCATGGAGTACCCCCCCATCCCCACAACAATCAAAAGGACAAGGAGTAAAAAGATCGTCACCTGACGTCGGACATTCTCTTTCGTTCGAGCGGCTCGAAAAGGGAGTAAGTTGATTCGTATCATTTGTCGTTCACTTTCCTTATCGCAAGCCCCATGCAGATGGCGGCCTGGGGAGCCATCTGCTTGAGATAGTCATCGTCAATTCGACCATCCCCTAAATTCAAGGCCTTGAATGGATCAATGGTCTCTACTTCAGTGGATGTCCTGAGTGCCAGCATCTTCTTGAAATCGATGATATTGCCCCCACCCCCGCTGATCAGAATCTTCTGAATTCTCTCTTCAGGGTAGGTGGAATAAAAAAAGTCCAGAGCCCGACTGATCTCTGTACACCAGTCGGCAATGACAGCCGACTCGATATCTTTCAGTTCGTCATTGGAGATACGTTCCCCGTTGTTGTTGAGCTTGACCTCTTCGGCCTCTTCGGCGGAACAGTCCAAAATGGACATGATCTTCTGGTTCGTCTGTCCGCACCCGAGGGAGACGTCCCTCATGAACAGCGACGTACGCCCTTTGAGAATGTTGAGAGAGGTCTTGCTTGCGCCCACGTCAATAAGCGCCACAAATTCATCCCCCGTTGCCTCCGGCCCCATGTAGCCCTGCTCGTAAATATTCTGAAGGGCGAAGGCGTCCACATCAACAATGCAGGGCCCAAGCCCTGCCATCTCCAACACATTGACATAGTCGGCAATCATCTCTTTTTTGGCCGCAACGAGAAGGACGCTCATCTGGTTGGGGTTGTGCTCGCTTTCCCCAAGAATCTGGAAATCAAGATTCACGTCACTGATGTCAAAGGGGATGTATTGCTCGGCTTCAAAATGAATGGTGGATTGCAGGGCCTCTTCCGTCATGCTCTGAACGTTGATTTTCTTGACGACGACGGAATATCCCCCAATGGAAATCGCTGCATTGGTGGTTTTGATGTTATGGGCCCGCATGGCTTCGCGGATGGTTTCAGCCACCTCTTCGGGATCACGAATAACCCCCTCTTCAATGGCCCCATGGGGCATATCGTAAAGGCCGAAGCGCTTCAGAGCATACCCGTTCTTCGTATCAGCAACTTCAGCAACCTTGATGGTGCTGGAACCGATATCAAGCCCGATCAGCTGATCTTTTTTTCCAAATGTCATAAGTACACCCTTACAGGAATGGGATTTATGGACTCAACACGCATACACCCCAAAGGGGGGTACACCAATTCCATGAGGACACCACGCCGTGCCTGCTGAAACACATTATTCTCGGCTTTTCGCAGATAAATAAAATTCAGATAAACGCTCCCCGAAGCGAAAGCCTGTTGATGGCTTCATTTATTATCCGTTATATATATTCAAGTATTGCTACAATGAAGTCAAGGAAAATATATAACCCACTTGGATAACTAACATATCTTGTACCCACAAGAAAAAACCATCAAGATATTGTATAGCTGAGCACTGTTTAGCGTTTATCAGTTCAGCAAAAAAAACCTATGAATACAAAAGCATGAGTACTGACAATGTATTCACGAGGAACAAAAAACTGTGCAAAATATCGCTAAAGAAAAAGCCAGCTAAACTGGATGGTGTGCCATCCACGCTCATTTCAGAATTTGGGTAAGATGGGGGGGAGGAGTACAGATCAGATCTGCAAACAGAATCACGTCAAATGGATTATCCTTACGATTATCCATGACAACATGATTCTGTCAAGTTTTTTTGAACAGACAAAAGAACGGTGGGACAAGAAAGCTTAAAGCAGAGGGCTTAACGTAAGAATCACAGAGCAACCTGACAGAACAGGCAGCACGATAATACGGCCAGCCCTTGTACTGTCGGCGTTTCATCAAGAAACGATCAAACGCCGACGAAACCAGAATTAATGCAACCCTGCGACTTTCTCTTCGGCCAGAGCTTTGTAGGATGAAGCCGTACCACTCTCCATGATCTCTCGGTACAACGACGCAGCACCCTCAGTATCCCCTTGGATTTCCTTGATGCGAGCGAGATGAAAAACAGCCTCATAGAGCTTCACCGATGATTCACTCTTTCGAATCTTTTCGTACAAAGGAGCGGCCTCGACCGGTTTCCCCTGTTGCTCCAGTGCCTGCCCCTGGCCGCACCATGCGATATTCCTCAGGGAACTGTCTGAACCGAACTCCCCGGCCGCGCCACCATACCACGTGGCTGCCGACTCATAGTCCCCGGTTTCAAAGGCAAGCCCACCATACCAGAGCAGGGCGGCGCCATAGGAAGAGCCCCCCCCTTTTAAGTTCCCGAGGACGGATGGGGCATCGGCCATCCATCGTGTAAGTGCAATGTCACGCCCCTCGCGTTCCACAACCGCCTGAAAATCCGTTTTCACGGCCTGAAAGGCAATGGACGCATCCCTGCCGGCCTTCTGGTTGTAGAGCCCGAGCCCCGTGATAATTGCCAGAAGAAGAACCCCCCCCGAAACACCCAGAAGCACCTTATCCCTGTTTGCCTTGGCAAATGCCATGGCTTTTTCGAGAATTTCAACGAGCTGATCTTTCTCCGGCACCGCCGGTGTACTCTCTTTCTGCATGTCACACCATCCTTTGCGTATTGGAACTCCGGTATACGTTATGACGCAGGCAGGTACTCCCTGATGCGGGCCCACCCCTCCTCGGGAATGTCCGCACCCGTGACGCGGCACACCTCGTACCCACACGCCGATGCAATCCTGCCGCATGTTTCAGCGGGATACCCGTTTACCATGCCGTAAAGAAATCCTGCGGCCCAAAGGTCACCGGCACCTGTGGTGTCGACAATCTCTGCCCCCACGACAGGCTCAACCTCCGTCACCTCTCCGGCAAGGGCGATCCGGCTTCCGCGTGCACCCAGTTTCAACACTGCGACATCCGCACACTGACTCATTGCAGAAAGAGCAGCCTCTTCATCCGAGACACCGGTAAACGCTCGGGCTTCATCTTCATTGGCAATCAGAATGTCCACCGAAGGGATCACTTCCTCTTTGATAAAATCAAGGGCCTCTTCAACCACGGTAAAACTGGCCAAGTCCATGGCAACAGCCGCTCCTGCATCCTTTGCGGCTTTCAGGGTCTTGATCATCAAGTCCCTGTTAAAAACCAGATACCCCTCGATGAGGACGATGCCTGCGCCTTTGAAGTGCTCTGCGGAAATTTCATCGGGAACCAGTTCAGACGCGGCACCAAGGTAGGTAAACATGGAACGCTGGGCGTCGGGGGTAATGATAGAGAGGACACGGCCCGTTGGGGTCTCTGAGGTCACAAGGCGCGGCACGACACCGTTCTTTTCCAGGTCCTTTTCAAAAATATCCCCATAGCTGTCCCGCCCCCGCTTTCCGACAAAGGTCGCTTTGCCGTCCAGACGCCCCACGCCGATGATTGTGTTGCAGGCCGCACCGCCGGGCACCACGGTCACATCCGAAGTGACTTTTTCAAGCACACCGTCTGCAAAGGATCCGTCAACAAGGGTCATGCCCCCTTTAACGTCGCTGATACCTGCCAAAAACGCATCATCTTCAAACACCAGGAGATCCATCAGCGCAGAACCGACACCGACCACCCCTCTCTTTTCATTGCTCAACTTATCGTACATACAAACAAAGCTCCTGCTGCCCCCCCAGAGTTCCGGACAGGGCCATATAAAAAATCAATGCGACCTACCATACAAGCGATTTGTGGATCCACCCCTTGTCACCATCGGCATGCCGAACCTGAATCCAGTTTCCCTTTCGGGTAAGCACCTTGAAGGGCACGCCACTGTCCACAACAAACGCCAGAGGTTTCTTGGCCCCGGGCCCTTTTCTCACATTACATCTCTCTTTGGTCGTGATGACGGTCTGGGTCTTGTCCACCAGCTTCTTAAAAATCCAGCCGGTATCGTTCTCAAAATCTTTCACATAATACCAGGAGTCCGCCTGATCCAGAATCACGAGTGGATAGTATTTTTCCACCCCTTTCCAGACGATTTCGTACTTGGTTCCAGGCCCGGTCCTCACATTGGCGGAATTGACACTCACACTGACTCGTTTTCCTGCCAGACTTACCGCGGGTGCCGCCATCAGCACCGCAACCACTAAAGGAATGATCGTACGGATTCGCATGCCTCTCTCCGTCTCTGAAGTTTGAAATTTTCGTCAAAAGTCACTGCCCGACACACCGGTCACCCGAATACGGATTCCGATGAGCCGAAAATGCGTGTAAATGCACCAGGCATTATCTCCTCAGGAAACAGCCCTGTCCCGGCAATCAACGAATCAGCTCAACCATAATCTTCTGAGCCATCCCGCGACCTAGAATATACCGCTTGTTATCCACAGCGATGACAAACTGTCCACGTCCCTGGCTGGTGATCACCTCAATGGTGTCGCCCCGTCGAAGCCCCATGGAGAGCAGGCGCCCCGCAAGGTTCTCGCCGCACTGATACTCTCGAATAATCAGCTTTTCACCGGGTTTTGCCAGCATAAGAGGCATCAGCGGCACCCTCTTTTTCAAGCAGGACGAGCAAATACCATAAATATCCATGCGATGCTGAAGCATATGAAATCCATGGCGGGCGGCAATGGCCTCCTGAAGTTGCTCCAACTGAGGGTCGGCAAACTCCGTGATCTCTCCGCATCGCGTGCAGATCATATGATCGTGGTGGTCACCCAGGTGACGGTGCTCGTACAGCACGCGCCCCTCATCAAACCTGTTTTCCTGGGCAAACCCGTAGTGGCACATGAGCTCAAGGGTTTCCTTGAGGAAATCCATCCCCACCTGATGCCCCTCGTCGGCAAGAAGGCGATGAAGGTCATCTTCAGTCAGGTGCTCTTCCGTTTTTAAGAAGGCCTCCAGAATGGTAAATCGTTCATCAATATTATCGATCCCCTCTCCTTCAAAGAGGGTGATAAACTGCTGTTTTTCAAGGTCATGAATCTGCATTATTGGTATCTATACCTCCGCAACGGAGGATAGTACAGCATCTGGGAGATGTCAACCAGCCGGAACACGGGATCAGCCCTGTGTTCCGCCCCATTTCCAAAGGCAGATCCCCCGGAAAGAGAAAGAGCAAAAAAAAGACCCGCCCTCCACGGTTGGAAAACGGGTCTTCTTCATCTATCTGTCAACGTGACGCGAATCGCTCGTCGAAAGGCCGAGCCCTTCTTCCCGGTCCTACAGCGCCTTTGCCATCAAATCGCCCACACGCTTGGAAAAGAGAGCCGGGTCTTCAACACGTCCCCCCTCGCTGATGATGGCCAGATCGAAAAGAAGCCGGGCATGATCAGGGAGAACGGGGTTGCCGGCGTCTTTTTCAAAGAGCCCCTTTACAGCCGCAACCAGGGGATGCTCGCCGTTAAGTTCCAGAACACGTTTCTGCTTTGGCATCTCCTGGCCGGACGCCTTCATGATCTTTTCCATGTAGGCGCTCATGCCGAAGGCGTCCCCGGAGAGGCAGGAGACGGAGTCCTTGAGGCGGCTGGAGAGCTTCACCTCTTTGATCTCCTCATCCAGCTGCTTCTGGAGGTACTCCATGAAATTCTTGAATGCCTCTTTCGTGTCATCGTCCACGTCGGTCAGGTCCAGGTCACCCATCTCCGCGCTTTTGAGTTTTTTGCCGTCAAACTCAGGCAGGGACTGAACCACCCACTCATCCACCGGATCGCTCATGAGAAGGACTTCGTAATCCTTGGCCTTCAACGCCTCGAGGTGGGGGCTGCCTGCAAGGGACACAAGGTCTTCACCGGTGATGTAGTAGATGAATTCCTGATCCTCTTTCATGTTCGCCACGTACTCTTCGAGGGAGACGTAAGCCCCGTCGGACTTGGTGGTCTTGTACCGGATCAGCTTGGAGATCTTATCGCGGTTGTCATGATCCATGGGAATGCCGGACTTGATGGCCGCACCAAACTCATCGAAGAAGCTGTCGTAGGTCTCTTTGTCCATCTTGTTCAGAAGCTCGAAGACCTTCTTCACAAGGTTTTTACGGATGTTGCGCACCAGCCGGTCCTGCTGGAGGATCTCCCGGCTGACGTTGAGGTTGAGGTCGGACGCGTCCACAACCCCCTTGACGAATCCAAGGTACTCGGGCATCAGCTCGGTGCAGTCGTCCATGATAAAGACACGCTTGCAGTAAAGGTGGATGCCGGTCTTCTTCTCACTGTAGTACATGTCCATGGGCGCCTTGGAAGGCACATAGAGAAGGGCATCGTACTCGGTGGTCCCTTCGAACTTCATGTGAATCTTGTCCAAAGGAGAGTTCCAGTCGTGACTGATGTGACGGTAGAATTCGTCGTACTCCTCGTCGGTCACCTCGCTCTTGGGCTTGGTCCAGATCGCCTTCATGGAGTTCAGGGTTTCGTCTTTGCGGACCTTCTTCGTGGTCTCCCCAACGGGCTTGCCATCGGCGTCCTTGATCACCTCTTCGTCGGGAAGGGGCTCATCCTTCTCCACGTTCATCACCACAGGGTAGCCGACAAAATCGGAGTGCTGCTTCACCACGCGCTTGATGGCCCACTCCTCGGTGAAGTCCTCCTCCAGCCCCTCTTCCTTGAGATGAAGGGTGATGGTGGTTCCGTGATCTTTTTTTGCGCAGGTCTCAAGGGTGTAGGATCCCAACCCGTCGGACTCCCAGCAGACGGCCTCGCCCTCACCGGCCTTGCGGGTCTCCACGGTCACCTTATCGGCCACGATAAATGCGCTGTAAAAGCCAACGCCAAATTGACCAATCAGCTCAGGGGCAATGGCATCGCCCTTCTTGGACTCTTCCATCGCCTTCATAAAGGCGGCCGTGCCACTTTTGGCAATGGTACCGAGGTTTGCAACCACCTCGTCCCGGGTCATGCCGATGCCGTTGTCTGAAATCACGAGGCGCTTGTTCTCGCTGTCAGGGGCGATACGAATGTGAAGGTCACCCTCCCCTTCCAGAAGCTCCGTGTGAGTCTGAGCCTCGAAGCGAAGCTTGTCGATGGCATCCGACGCGTTGGAGATCAGCTCCCGAAGAAAAATCTCCTGGTTGGAGTAAAGGGAATTTACGATAAGGTTCATCAGTTGCTGAACTTCCGTTTCAAACTGACGCGTCTCTTTGCTCATGGTCTCTCCTCACATCATGTGTGTTCATATTTTTTTAAAATGATGGCCCCTCGAAACGCCGAGCAGGCCTTGTTGGCATACAAGCATGTTTTCCCTGCCATTCGGCAGAGATCCGAACCACATAAAATTTTATGCAGAATGGGAGGATGTCAAGGAGCGGGTTCAAAAAAAATCCCAGGGACCACCCCACCTTTGAAAGGGCTTGCACCACCCCATGATTCTAAGATAATGTGTCGGAATCATTCAACCCGACGTCCATCACCCCTGGCGTAAAGCGGCCCGAGTCCGTTGATTTTGTTGGGGGTTCCCAAGAGACTTCAAGGGCACACCACATGAATACAGGGCACCTGCCATGGTCCTTATGCCTGTGATTTTCTCTGCGCCGGGCCCATAACGACTGAAGCAACGCCACTTTTTTCATGGAGGCGCTCTTCCTCACACAATCGGACACACGCTATGACTGACTACGGCATGGATTACGAAGGCATGATTTTCCGCCCCCCCTCGGAAGCATACAGCATCCTGCTTCAGGTGACGGTGGGCTGTTCTCACAACAAGTGCACCTTCTGCGAGATGTACAAAGAAAAGAAAATCTTCAAAATCAAAAGCGACGAGCAGATCATGAAGGACCTCGCCTTTGCTGCGAGACACCATCGCCACACAAAGCGCCTCTTTCTCTGTGACGGTGATGCCCTGATTCTGCCCCAAAAACGGCTTGTGAAGATTCTCAAAGAGATCAAGCGGCAGCTCCCCTGGGTGGACCGGATCGGCACCTACGCCAACACCAAAAGCATTGCCAAAAAAAGTGTGGAAGAACTTAAAGAGCTGAAAAACCTGGGTCTCTCCATCGCCTACATGGGCCTTGAAACCGGCGACGATGAAACCCTTGCCGCCATCAACAAGGGGGCGGACGCTGCCCGCATGATCGACATGGGCCAGAAAATCCGCTCTGCGGGTATCAAGCTTTCCGTCACCGTGCTTTTGGGCGTTGCCGGACGTGAGCGCTCGATGATACACGCCCAGGAGACCGGCCGGGTCCTCTCAGCCATCGATCCCGAGTTTGTCGGCGCCTTAAGCCTGATGCTCACCCCTGGGACCCCACTTTACGAGGACCATAAGGCAGGAAAGTTCCCTGTTCTTGAGCCCGATGAACTGCTTCGGGAGCTGGGCGCCATGATTGCCGCCACCCATTTGACCGACGGCCTTTTCCACTCCAACCACGCTTCCAACTACCTTCCCATACGGGCCAAACTGCCCGAAGAGAAGGAGGGAACCCTGGAGCTGATCAACAAGGCTCTCCAGGGAAAAGTGGCCTTGAAACCGGAGCATTTGCGGGCCCTCTAATCCATTGATTTGGTTTGACAAAGAAAGAGATCCACTGTAGAACCAGTGGCTCAAAACATAATCCGGGTAACCTAAGGCCTGCAGGAAAAGCGGTGCACATGAGATACTTGTGCACTCTCCGTGCGGCGTGCCCTGCTCAGTGTCCCTGTGTTTTTTCCACCGGGCAGTACATCCAACATGAGTCAGGCCTCGGTTTTCCAGAGCCCGTATATCAAGATACGCCCGAAAAGAGTCGGCGCTGAGAGTGCCCAGCAGGATCCTTACGTGATTTTTCTGTTGCGAGCCACCACTGCATGCTGTGTGTTGACACAGCTTGTCCGACTTTTTTAAGGGGCCATCATAAAAAACAGTAAGGAGACAGTACGCCATGAGCGACAGCCAGCTCACCCTTGACGATCTTTGCATCAACACTCTGCGCACCCTGGCCATGGATGCGGTTCAAAAAGCCAATTCCGGTCACCCTGGTGCCCCCATGGGTCTGGCACCGGCCGCCTATGCGCTCTGGACCAAGCACCTCACGCACAACCCCAAAAACTCCGCATGGCCCGATCGCGATCGGTTTGTCCTCTCCGGTGGCCACGGTTCAGCCCTGCTTTACAGCCTGCTTCACCTCACCGGGTACGGCCTCACCATTGAGGACCTTCAGAACTTTCGTCAGTGGGAGAGCAAAACCCCCGGTCACCCCGAATACGGCCACACCAACGGCGTGGAGGTGACCACCGGTCCCCTAGGCCAGGGCATCGCCAACGCAGTGGGCATGGCCATGGCCGAGCGCCACATGGCTGCCACCTACAACACCGATGAGCACACCATCGTGGACCACCGCACCTACGTCATGTGCGGCGACGGCGACCTCATGGAAGGCGTGGCCCTTGAAGCCATCTCCATGGCCGGTCACCTTAAGCTCGGCAAACTCATCTGCCTCTATGACGACAACGAGATCACCATCGAGGGCGGCACCGAGATCGCCTTCACCGAAGATGTGGCAGCCCGATTTGAAGCCTGCGGCTGGAACACCATCCGCGTTGCAGACGGCAACAACCACGAAGCCATCGACGCGGCCATCACCGAGGCCAAAGGCCAGGACGAAAAACCCACCGTCATCCTGATGCGCACCACCATCGCCTATGGCAGCCCCAACAAAGGCGGCACATCCGGAGCCCACGGTTCCCCCCTGGGCGAGGAAGAGATTCTCCTCACCAAAAAGACCCTCGGCTGGCCCTACACCGAGCCCTTCTTCGTACCCGAAGAGGCCAAAGAGGTCTTCGGCGCATGCATTACCAAAGGTGAAGCAGCCGAAGACGAATGGCAGGCCCGCTTCAACGCCTACGCCAAGGCACACCCCAAGCGCACCAACCAGTGGGTGGACGGCGTCAGCGGCTTCCTCACCTTCGGATGGGACAAGGAGATCCCCACCTTCAAGCCCGAAGATGGGAAAATCGCCACACGCTCTGCCTCCGGCAAGGTCCTGAACAGCATTGCCCCCAACCTGCCCGGCCTCATCGGCGGTTCTGCCGACCTGGCGCCCTCGAACAACACCTACATGGCCTGCAGCCACGAGTTCCAGAACGGGGCCTTCGATGGCCGCAACATCCGTTTCGGTGTCCGTGAACACGCCATGGGTGCCGTGATGAACGGTATGTTCGCCCACGGCGGCGTGCGCCCCTTCGGTGCCACCTTCCTCGTGTTTGCAGACTACATGCGCCCCGCCATCCGTGTGGCAAGCCTCATGAAGATGCCCATCATCTACGTCTTCACCCACGACAGCATCGCCGTTGGCGAAGATGGCCCCACCCACCAGCCCGTGGAACATGTGGCCGCTCTCAGGGCCATTCCCGGCCTCACCGTGCTGCGTCCCGGCTGTGCCTCCGAGACCGCCGATGCCTGGCGCCTGGCCCTTAAGATCACCGACGGCCCCACGGCCATCATTCTCTCCCGACAGGGCCTGCCCGTCTCCGACCGCAGCCAGTCTGAAGGGTCCGTTCCCAGCGGCGCCTACATCCTCAAAGACACCGAAGGGACCCCCGACGCCATTCTCATGGCCTCCGGATCTGAAGTGCATATCAGCGTGGAAGCCGCAGAGAAACTTGCCGAAAAGGGCGTCAAAGCCCGCGTGGTGAGTATGCCCAGTTGGGAGCTTTTTGAGATGAACCAGCAGAACTACAAGGACTGGGTCCTCCTGCCCGAGGTCAAAACCCGTGTGGCCGTAGAAGCCGGCATCGCCATGGGTTGGGATAAGTATGTGGGTGACAAAGGCACCGTCATCTCCATGGAGGGCTTTGGGGCCTCCGCCCCCGGTGGCACCCTCCTCGAAAAGTTCGGGTTCACCTCAGACAACATCGTTGAGAAAACCCTCGCACTTATCGAAAAGAACAACGCGTAAAAAGCATGCCTCCGGCGTCAAGGTGAGCCACCTTGAAAGCTGATTGCCGTTGCGCTTTGCCCCTCGTTCCTCGGGGCAAAGCGCAACGGCTTTTTTTTTGGGGGGGCTCCACGTCAGGCATTCCCGGAGCGCCGACCGTTTCATAAAAAAAGCCCGACAGCATTCAAGCTGTCGGGCTTTTTTATTTTTCTATCACTCACACGAAGTGAATGGCAAAATCCGTGCAGCATTCAGCATCGGCCCCGGGCAAAGCCCAAGGCGAATGTGAGTTGCCCTGAGGAACGAAGGGCAAGGAGCATTCGCAACCAGCTTTCAAGGTGGCTCACCTTGCAGCCGGAGGCAGGCTCTTAATACCTGTAGTGATCCGCCTTGTAGGGACCTTCCACGGGTACGCTGATGTAATCGGCCTGCTCCTTGGAGAGGGTGGTGAGCTTCACGTTCAGACGATCGAGGTGCAGGCGGGCAACCTCTTCGTCCATCTTCTTGGAGAGGGTGTAGACCTTCACATCGTAATTGTCGGTGGCCAGCTCGATCTGAGCCAGGGTCTGGTTGGTGAAGCTGTTGCTCATGACAAAGCTGGGGTGACCTGTGGCGCAACCGAGGTTCACCAGACGGCCTTCGGCCAGAACGATGATGGAACGGCCGGAGTTCAGGGTCCACTTGTCCACCTGGGGCTTGATGTTGAGGCAGGTGCAGCCTTCATCAGACTCGAGGTAAGCCATGTCGATCTCGTTGTCGAAGTGGCCGATGTTGCAGACGATGGCCTCGTCCTTCATCTTCTCCATGTCCGCGCCGGTGATGACGTGGTAGTTGCCGGTACAGGTAACAAAAATGTCGCCCTTGTCCACAGCATCTTCCATGGTGATCACTTCAAAGCCTTCCATGGCCGCCTGAAGGGCGCAAATGGGGTCGATCTCGGTGACCATCACGCGAGCACCGTAACCACGCATGGAGCGGGCACAGCCCTTGCCTACGTCGCCGTAACCGAAGACCACAACAACTTTACCGGCAAGCATGATGTCGGTGGCACGCTTGATGCCGTCAGCCAGAGACTCCTGGCAACCGTAGAGGTTGTCGAACTTGCTCTTGGTGACGGAGTCGTTGACGTTGATGGCGGGGAAGAGAAGCTCACCGGCCGCTTCCAGCTGATAGAGACGGTGCACGCCAGTGGTGGTCTCTTCGGAAACACCCTTGATCTTGGCAGCCATCTTGGTCCACTTCTGGGGGTCCACTTTGTAAGCAGCCTTGAGGCGATCCAGGAAGCATTTCTCTTCAGCGTTGGAGGGCTCACGGTCGAGAAGTGAGGGGTCTTTTTCCGCCTTCACACCTTCGTGAATGAGCATGGTGGCGTCGCCGCCGTCGTCCACAATGAGGTCGGGGCCGCTGCCGTCAGGCCAGGTGAGGGCCATCTCGGTGCACCACCAGTACTCTTCCAGGGTCTCACCCTTCCAGGCAAAGACAGCAGAAGACTCGTTGGCTGCAATGGCGGCCGCCGCGTGATCCTGGGTGGAGAAGATGTTGCAGGAAGCCCAACGAAGGTCCGCGCCCAGCTCCTTGAGGGTTTCAATCAGCATGGCCGTCTGAATGGTCATGTGAAGGCTGCCCATGACCTTGAGGCCGGCAAGGGGCTTTTCGGGGCCGTACTTTGCGCGTGAAGCCATGAGTCCGGGCATCTCCAGCTCGGAAAGCTGCATGTCCTTGTTGCCCCACTCTGCCAGGCCCATATCGGCTACCTTGTTCTTAAGGGTCAAATCGAGTTCCTGAAACGCCATGTCGCGTCCTCCTTAGATGTTCTATTGTCTATAATAGATGACTGTTTGTGTCTTGGTTGTTTGTGCACACTTTTTGTGATCATTTTCACAACCACAAAAAGAGCCTCCGGCGGGTCGCTTTTTGAAAAAAGCTCCGCAAAAACTTTCCGGTTGTAGTTCCCTTTTCCCTTAGCCCCCGCGGGGCTAAGGGAAAAGGGAACTACAGACTCGTTAAGCCTAAACTATATGGCCTGCCAACTCCTACGAAGCAATCGTAACTGCGCTCAAGACCTGTTTATCAAACTTTTCAAAAGTTTGGCCCCCGGCAGGGCAGACGGAGGCAGCTTGAATCTGGTTCACCTCGCCCGTACCGCCTGACAGATCATAACGGCAGGGCCCCGTGTGGGGGAAAACCGTCTTGTGCTCTCCAGGGTAAAACCGGCTTCGTTGAGCCAGGAGAGGAGCTCACCTTCTGAAAAGCCCAGCCAGCGATCCCCGAACCGATCCCGAAGGGATTCGTCGGCGTGCTGCTCGAACTCTGCGATGAGAAGATGCCCGCCCTCGGCCACCACCCTGCACGACTCCTTCAAGGCCACCCTGGGATCATCCAGATGGTGAAGGGCCAGGGAGATAACCGCAAGGTCCACTTCACCGTCCCCCATGGGGAGGTGTTCCAGTTC
Organism: Desulfolunaceae bacterium; assembly: GCA_942491485.1. Lineage (GTDB taxonomy): Bacteria > Desulfobacterota > Desulfobacteria > Desulfobacterales > Desulfolunaceae > Desulfoluna. The sequence goes on from CALOAX010000006.1 coordinate 186,965, forward strand.
GCCCAGACGGAGGTCAAAACCGCCCCCCAGCACCTGAAGCCGCTTTTCCGCCTCTTTGAGCATGTTGGGAGAGCTGTCCACCCCCAGCACCTTGTCAACCCGCTCGGCAAGCCGGGTCATAAGGGTTCCGGAGCCACAGCCCAGGTCCACTGCCATCCGGCACGATGGAACCTCCGCCATCAGGGCCTCATTCAAATCAAAATCACCGATGATATCCGCCTTCAGGTGTTCCCACCTGGGGGCGATGTCATCGAAAAATTTCAACCTGCGAAGCCTCCGGTCCCGAATCACGGCCTCGGCCCGCGTGAGGTCCTCCTGAATCAGGGAATCGTCCTTTGAGAGAGACTCCACCATGGACGCCACCAGGGCCCCGTCCCCTTCTTTTTCTGCGGAATAGAAGGCCCACACCCCATCCCGACGACAAGCCAGAAGCCCACAATCCGTAAGGATTTTAAGGTGTCTGGAGATACGGGACTGCCCCATATCCATGAGGGCAACGATCTCGTTCACGCTCATTTCATGGTGAAGAAGGATATGGTAGAGGCGGATGCGTGTGCTGTCCGCCATGGCTTTGAAATAGATGAGGCTTTTCATGCCCGAATGCTCTCCCGGTCGTTGTCGATATCCATATATCAAGATTTATTGATATATTATTTTCACCCCTTCTGTCAAGGCGTTACCCATACCCGCCCTCCGGAAAATGACCTTGCGCCTCGATGAACCCGTGGCTATAATAAACAGATATGCAGGCAACATGCACCGTAGAGCAGTGACCCTTGCCAGGCACACCGACATGCGGCCCCACCCGAATTGTTAACCGACCTTCCCCTTAGCGGGCTACCGAAGGACTGACACCTATGGATTTAAAAGCAATTGGAGAGGATCTTGGCCTGGAAGAGGAAGAGTTCCTTGAAATTGTCGAACTCTTTCTGGAAACGGCTGAGATGGATATAGACCGACTGAAGCAGGCCCTTTCAGACAGTGACATACAAGCCCTCAACGAGGCGGCCCACTCCCTCAAAGGGTCTGCCGGCAACTTGGGGTTTACAGAGATCTATACCCTTTCCAAAGAGATCGAAAACGCTACCCGTGACAATGCCCTGGCAACAATCCCGCCTGTGCTGGAGTCCATTGAAAAGCTGAAGGGAAATATCCAGGCGGCCTTGACCGCCAGAAGCGCCTGAACACACCACCCTACCCCGGATATTTCACGAGTTGAGTGCACCCATATTCAAGGCATCAGAGCTGACGATGTAGTGGTTTACCTCAATGCTCTGATAACGCAGAAGATGGGTGCACTCGGCTCGCCCGAAGGGTGAGAAAAACGAGCAGTAAACCCTTAATTAAATTTTGTATTTTTTTTAACATGCTTTTGTTTCGACCTAAATTACTTTCTCATGAAATATTCGGGATAGACGTCTTCCAAACCTGACGAGGTGATCCATGTCCCCCAGTTTCACCATCCTGGTCGCCGATGACAACCCTGTAAACCGCAAGTTGATGGCCAAGACCCTTCAAAAGGAAGGGTTTCGGATCGTCACGGCTGGGTCCGGTAAAGAGGCCAGAAGAATGGCCGCGGCAGAACCTCCGGACCTTATCCTTCTGGATATCCGCATGCCCGGAGAGACGGGCTTTGATGTGATCAAACACTTTAAAGCCGATGCCCGCACCGCCTCCATCCCCGTCATCTTCCTGACGGGGGTCACCGATGTTGACTCCAAAATTGAAGGATTCAACCTGGGGGCCGTGGATTACATCACCAAGCCCTTTCACCCCCAGGAGGTTTCCGCACGCGTCAGCCTCCACCTGAAGCTCTCCATCGCCACCAACTCCCTCATCAACAGCCAGGCGGAAAAACTCCGGCAGCTGACCGAAGCCCAGGCATCGTTCCTCATCACTCCGGAACAGGAGCCCGGCGCCCGTTTCGGTGTCGACTACATGGCCCTCCACGAAGCCGGGGGAGACTTCTACGATGTCCTGCACATTTCGGATGATATTTACGGCTATTTTGTCGCCGATTTCTCCGGGCACGACATCAGCACCGGCTACCTCACATCATCCGTCAAAGGGCTCCTGAAGCAGAACTGTACGCAGGTTTACACCCCCATGGAGAGCATGAACCTCATCAACGGGGTCCTTGTGGAGATCCTTCCGGCCGAAAAATACCTCACCGCCTGCTACGCAAGGCTGAACCGACAAAAAGGTCTTCTGGGTATCGTCTTTTCGGGGCACCCACCGGTCTGCTACGTCCCAAAGGGAGGCCCCCCAAGGCTCGTCGGGGCTGCCGGAGACCCCATGGGCATGTTCCAGAGCGCTCTTTTCGGACTCACCACACTTAATGTCTCAGAGGGAGACCGCATTTATATCTACACGGATGGGCTGGTGGAGTCCCCCTCCACAAAAAAAACCTGGCACAGTGAGACGGGCAAAATGATTGATGCCTGCGACAAGGCCCGGTCAATCCCCATTCAACTGGCCCCTCAAACCGTGTCAGCTCACCTCTGCCCCAACCGGGACACCCAGGAAGACGACATGGTCATCCTCGCCTTGGAGGTGTGACGTTTATGAACCCGTTCACCCTGAAAAAAAAGCCCGACGGCCTTGAGATCGAAATGCAGGCATCCCTGACCCTGGTGGACAGAGCCGTGGAGGATGTCAAAGCGTTCTGCAAGGAAAAGGGACTCTCCCGCTCTCTGTTCACCATCATGATCACCATGCGGGAAGGCCTCACCAACGCCGTCCGGCATGGCGCAGCCCTCTCCCCCGACGACCCCATCCGTTTTTCCATCTTTCTTGGGGACAACATTGTTCACATGGAGTTTGAAGACAGGGGACCCGGATTCGACTGGCAAACCATGGTCGAAACGCAAAGCCCCACCGATTCGGAAGGGGGGCGTGGCATTGAAATCATGAGAAAATACTGCCACAACATGGTGTATAGCAAGCGGGGCAGTCACCTTCACATCTCCATTCGTGTATAAGGCCGTCAATAAACATTGAAAAAACGTTCACAATTCTCTACCGTTACAACCATGGGACATGTATTCGACTATCAGGAAGCCGGGCAATATGCCCAATGGCTTGAAATGGACAGGCACCGCGATGCCGCCGAACGCCAGGCCCAGCTGCTGGTAAAGCTCACCAAGCCGGCCTATGGGGATCGAATTCTGGACATCGGCTGCGGCACAGGGGTAACCCTTGCCTGCCTGGATCGCATGAAGCCGGGCTTGGATTTCACCGGACTGGATGCCTCCACCTACATGCTGGATATCGCAGGGGAGACCTTGGGGAATCGCGCCGAACTGTTCAAAGGCACTGCCGAAGAGCTGCCCTTTGAGGACAACGCGTTTAACTTTGCCATCCTCAACCTCACCCTGGAGTTTGTGGAGTCTCCGGAAAAAGCCATCGCCGAAGCAGCTCGCGTTGCCAAGGACCGCCTCTACATTGGGTTTTTCAACCGTCTCTCCCTGGGTGCCGTCCCCTCCCTCGGCAAAGGGCTCCATGGAAACGCCGTCTTCTCCAAAGCACGGTTTCTCTCCACCTGGGAGGTGCGGCAGCTGATTCGAGGGAGCCTGGGCAAGGTCCCCGTCACCTCACGGACCATTACCTACCATCCGCCCGCCGGGGGGCGCCTCCTCGGACGCCTTTTTCAGCGCCTTCCGTATGGGGCCTACACAGGCATGTCCGTCAGCCTGGTGCCCCGCTTCACCACCCGCCCGCTGTCGATTTTTACCGAAAAAACCAGACCGCAGAACATGAGCATTGGGGAACAGTTTTTCAAACCTGATCCCCAGTAAAACTGGATATGGCCCCACGGCCGCCAAGGAGCCCATCATGGTCGAAGCTCTGTTGTATCAACGCCTGGAAAAAAATGCGGTCCGCTGCAACCTCTGCAGCCATCGCTGCACCATCAAAGAAGGAAGGCGGGGCAGGTGCAGTGTTCGAGAGAACAGGGGGGGAATTCTCTACTCCCTTGTCTACGGCCAGCTGGTGGCTGCCGCCTCAGACCCTGTTGAAAAAAAACCAATCTGGCATGTGGCCCCCGGAAGTATCGCCTTTTCCGTTGCCTCCGTGGGGTGCAACTTCAGCTGCAGCTTCTGCCAGAATGCCGAGATATCCCAAACGCCCCCCGACGGACAAAAGCGTGAAGGTGTGACCGTCACCCCGGAGGAGGCAGTGGAACACGCCCTCGCCGCAGGAGCCCGAAGCATCGCCTTTACCTACACCGAGCCCACCGTGGCCTTTGAGTTTGTCCTCGACACGGCCCGCCTCGCACGGGAAAAGGGACTCATCACCATCCTCGTTACCAACGGTTTCATGACCTTTGAGGCCATTGACCTTCTGGCCCCCCACCTCACCTGTGCCAACGTCGACCTCAAGGCCTACACCCAGGAGTTCTACAAGAACTATTGCCGTGCCGCACTGGAGCCGGTGAAGGATGCCATTCTCTACCTCAAGCAAAAAGGGGTCTTCCTGGAGATCACCACCCTTCTCATTCCCGGCCTCAACGACAGCATGGAAGAGGTCGGCAAAATCGCCAACTTTATCGCCGAAGGCCCGGGCGTTGCCACCCCCTGGCACATCAGCCAGTTCTACCCCACCTACCGCATGACCGATCGCCCCCCCACCCCCATGGAAACCATTCTCGCCGCACGAGATGTTGGAATCGAAGCCGGATTGCGCTATGTATACACTGGCAATCTCCCTCAGAATACGGGAGAAAACACATTCTGTTACGGCTGCGGCAGAGCGGTGATCCAGCGATCGGGTTACCGTCTTATGGCTGTGGATATCAAGGACAACCGCTGCAGCTTCTGCGGCACATACATTGACGGTATTGATATTGATGGACAGACTTCGTAATCGGATCAAAGCGGCCATGACCTCTCCCTTCGCCGCAAAATTGAAAGAGACCCTCATCGTTTACGGGCGCATGATCAAGTTCAGCCACACCATCTTCGCCCTCCCCTTTGCCCTCTCCGCCGTGGTCCTGGCGTCCTCCGAAGCGCCCCTTACCTTTTTCAAGCTCTTCTGGATTCTCGTGGCCATGGTGGGCGCACGAACCGCCGCCATGGGCGTGAACCGCATCGTGGACGCCGACATCGATGAAAGCAACCCGCGCACCGCCATGCGGGAGATCCCCAAAGGAGAGATCGGCAAAAAAGAGGCGTGGCTGGTGGTGGCAGGTGCCTCCCTTCTCTTTATCTTCTCCGCCTGGATGCTCAGCCCACTTTGCTTTAAGCTCTCTTTTCCGGTGCTGATCCTTCTTTGCGCCTACTCCTTTACCAAACGGTTTACCTGGCTCTGCCATATTTACCTCGGCTTCGCCATCTCCCTGGCCCCTCTGGGCGCCTGGGTCGCAGTCACCGGCGGGTTCTCCTGGGGCATTCTCGTCTTGAGCCTTGCCCTGCTCACCTACATCGCCGGCTTTGACATTCTCTATGCCTGCCAGGACACCGACTTCGACAGGGACAAGGGCCTTCACTCCATCCCGGCAAACCTGGGCGTCCCAAAGGCGATGCAGATCTCCACCGGCATTCACGTTGCCACCTTTGTCCTCATGCTCCTGCTCTGGCCCATTTTCCACCTGGGCTGGCCCTACGGCCTCGCCGTCGCCGTCATCGGTGCCCTTCTCGTGGTGGAGCACAAGCTGGTGAAGCCCGACGACCTCACACACGTCAACATCGCCTTCTTCCACATGAACAGCATCATCTCCGTCGTGCTCTTTGCAGGCATCCTCGCCGGCCACCTTACGGGGAGCCTGTAGGATGAAGCGCATCGTCACCGCCCTCTGCGGCGCCTCCGGCGCCATTTATGGCCTCCGCCTGGTGAAAGCCCTGGCCGAGGCCGGAACGGAGATCGACCTCATCGTCTCTACGGCGGGTCTGATCGTGGCTAAAGAGGAGCTGGGTCTTTCTGAGAAACAATTCAGAGAGACCCTCGAAGGGTTCTGCCAAAAAAATGCAGACACCACCCTTCGAATCCACGACGCAAGCGACTTCACCGCCGCCCCGGCCAGCGGATCCTGCCCCATCGATGCCATGGTGGTGGTCCCCTGCACCATGGCCACCCTGGCCGCCATCGCCACGGGCAACGGACGCAACCTCATCCACCGGGCAGCCGACGTCACCCTCAAAGAGAAGCGCCCCCTCGTCCTCGTCCCCCGGGAGATGCCCTACAGCCTCATCCACCTGAAAAACATGACTGCCGCAGCCGAAGCAGGCGCCACCATCCTGCCCGCCTCCCCTGCCTTCTACTCCCGGCCGGAGACCCTCGAGGCCCTCGCCGATACCGTGGTGGCCCGCATCCTCGACCACATCGGCATCACCCCGGCACAGGACCTGGTGCCAAGATGGAAGAGTTAAAAAAGCAAGCCTCCGGCAGGCAGGGGATAAATCCCCTGCACCCCAGGTTCGCGAATGCTCCGGGCCCTCGTTCCTCGGGCACGTCACATTCGCTGACGGGCTGCGCCCGTGGACAACAACTGCAGAGGTACAACCCGCATCCTCAAACGCTACGAAACTTGTCCCAAAGTCTGGAATACCATTAACGTTTGAATTGGGCGCAGCCGAAGGCGAATGCAATTTGGCCCGAGGAACGAGGGACAAATTACATTCGCAACCAGCTTTCGAGGTGGCTCACCTCGCCGCCGGAGGCATATATTTGGAAAAGACGACAGTAAAAGCCGCTAAGCTTCTCAGCCGGGCGCACATCATGACCCTGGCTACCGCCTGTGACGGGACGCCATGGGCAGCGGCGGTGTATTACGTGGCTCACAAGGGGAGCCTCTACTTTTTTTCGAGTCCGGATGCCCGACATATTTTAGAGGGGGTGGGGGAAGCAGCGGCAGCCACGGTCCATGAGAACCCGTTTCATTTTCAGGAGATCGAGGGGCTGCAGATGGAAGGGGTGATCACCAAGGCGGGGCTAACGCCCACGGCCATGGCGGCTTTTTCAAGGTATGTGCAGCGGTTTCCGTTCTTGAAAGACCTCTTTTCCGTAAAGAACCTGGGAAGCCTTGCCGGATTTCTTGCATCCGGCAAACCCAAGTGGTACCGGTTTACCCCTGACACAGTTCTCTACCTTGACAACAGCGAGGGGTTCGGCCACCGCGTGGCGGTGGATCCGAAGGAGCTTTTTCCTGAAGAGGATTAAAAAATGCCTCCGGCGGCCAGGGGATGATCCCCTGGACCCCAGGTGGAGAATAAGTTTGCCCCTCGTTCCTCGGAACGAACTCATTCTCAGTTTTTTTTTAAAACCTGTTTGTCAAACTTTTCAAAAGTTTGGCCCCCGGCAGGGCCGCCGGAGGCAATATTGAGCTGAATAGTTTCGTTTTTCTTATCGTATATGGAGCAGATCATGACCTATGCCAGCATGAAAGAGTGCGTGGACGACCTTGAGCAGCACGGCCACCTGATTCGTATCAAAGAAGAGGTTGACCCTTACCTGGAGATGGCGGAGATCCATCGGCGGGTTTACGCGGCTGGGGGGCCTGCCCTTCTCTTTGAAAAAGTAAAGGGGTCGCCTTTTCCTTCAGTCTCCAACCTCTTCGGGACTTTAGAGCGTTCACGGTTTATCTTCCGGCATACGCTGGATCAGGTCTCCCGTCTGGTGGAGGCCAAGGTGGATCCAAAACCCCTTTTGAAGCACCCGTTGAAAAACCTGATGCTGCCCTTCGCCGCCACCAAGGCCCTGCCCAGGAAGATGAAAGAAGCCCCTGTGATGGAGTGCACCACGTCCTTAAGCAGCCTTCCTCAGATCACCTGCTGGCCGGATGACGGCGGCCCCTTTGTTCTGCTGCCCCAGGTCTATTCCGAAGACCCCAAAAAACCTGGCATCCTGGGGTCCAACATGGGCATGTACCGCATCCAGCTGGCTGGCAACGAGTATACCCCTGACAAAGAGATCGGCCTTCACTACCAGATCAAACGGGACATCGGCCGCCACCATGCCCACGCCATCGAGAAGGGACGGCCCTTAAGGGTGTCTGTTTTCGTCGGGGGTCCCCCTGCCCACACCTTTGCTGCGGTGATGCCCCTGCCGGAAAATATCCCTGAGGTGGCCTTTGCCGGCGCCCTTGCCGGAAGGCGCTTTCGTTACACAAAAGAGAACGGTCACACCCTCTCTGCCGATGCCGACTTCTGCATCGTCGGTACCGTGGATCCAAAGGCCGTGAAGCCCGAAGGCCCCTTTGGCGATCACCTGGGCTACTACAGCCTCACCCACCCCTTCCCCTTTTTGAAGGTAGAAAAGGTCTATCACCGGAAAGACGCCATCTGGCCCTTTACCGTGGTGGGGCGCCCGCCTGCAGAGGACACCAGCTTCGGAGCCCTGATCCACGAGATCACCGGCCCGGCCGTTCCTGATTCCATTCCCGGGGTCTCCGCCATCCACGCCGTGGACGCTGCAGGGGTCCATCCCCTGCTCCTTGCCATCGGCAAGGAGACTTACGTGCCCTACAGTGAGAATAAAGAGAAAAAACCCATGGAGCTTCTCACCCTCTCCAACGCCATTCTGGGCTTCGGGCAATGCTCTTTGGCAAAATACCTCTTCATCACCGCCGAGGAGGACAATCCCACCCTCGATATCAACGATGAACGGGCCTTTCTCATCCACCTCTTCGAGCGCATGGATTTCTCCCGGGACCTCCACTTCCAGACCCGGTCCACCATGGACACCCTGGATTACTCCGCAGATGGCCTGAACGAGGGTTCCAAAGTAGTCTTTGCCGCCGCAGGAGAAAAAAAACGAGACCTCGCCACCACCCTGCCTTCCGGGTTGTCCCTCCCCGACGGCTTCGACAATCCCCACATCGCCCTCCCCGGCGTCGTCATGGTGGAAGCGCCCCCCTTCATTGATGCCGCCAACGGCGAGTCCACTGCCCAAACCATGGCAGACCACCTCACCCAAACCAACACCACCGGCATCGCCCTTGTCGTCCTCACCGAAGACGCCCCCTTTACCGCAAAAACCATGAACAATTTCCTCTGGACCACCTTCACCCGGTCCAACCCCAGCCACGACATCTACGGCGCCGGCGCCACCACTACCCACAAACACTGGGGATGCACCGGCCCCCTCATCATCGACGCCCGGCTCAAGCCCCACCACGCACCGCCCCTCATCGAAGACCCGGAGGTCTCAAAGCTCGTGGATGCCCTGTGCGAAAAGGGCGGACCGTTGTACGGGATTGTTTAAGTGCACAAAAAGCATGCCTCCGGCGGCGAGGTGAGCCACCTCGAAAGCATATTGCGATTGCGCTTTACCCCTCGTTCCTCGGGTCAAAGCGCAATCGCCTTCGGCTCGGGCTTCGCCCGACATTGCCCCCGGCGGTCCTGCCGGAGGCCAAACTTTTGAAAAGTTTGACAAACAGGATTTAAAAACTATTCCCCGCGCCACCAATGTTACATTCCATATGCTTCTGGTTTAACGGGTATGCCGCTTCCTTTTCCCACAGCCCCACAGGGGCAGAGGGAAAAGGAAGCGGCAACCGGAAAGTTTTTACGGAGCTTTTTTCAAAAAGCGACCCGCCGGAGGCATGGCTGAATACTACAACACTCAAGCCTTATAAAACGTGTGATAGCCGGTGACGACTGTATAAACTGTCACCATTGATGATTCCACGGGCGCAGCCATTAAGCGAAAATGCGAATGTGATCGACCTGAGGAACGAAGGGCGAGAGCATTCGCGAACCAGGGGTGCAGGGGATTATCCCCTGCCCGCCGGAGGCATCGCATCCCCACTCTTTGCCTCCCCATACAACTGTGATACAAGGCCCCTATGAACTGGAAAGAGATACTCAAAAAATCGGTAGTTTCTGCGGAAGGCCTGAGGGATATTCCGGGGGTTGATGTGCATGACGTGGCTCGGGTGGCAGGGGTGTACCCCATGCGGATCAACCCGTACTGGCTTGGCTTGATGAAGGAGGCAGGAGCGCCCCTCGTGCGTCAGGCGGTGCCCTGTGCCGACGAGCTTGCCGACACGCCTCTTTTAGAAGACCCGCTCTGCGAGGAGAAAGATTCTCCTGTTTTTGGTCTCACCCACCGATACCCGGACCGGGTGATCTTTCTGGTCTCAAACGAATGCGCCCTGTACTGCCGCCACTGCATGCGAAAACGAAAGGTGGGCAAAGCAGGCGGTATGGTCACCGATGCCACCATTGATGCAGGGCTTGCCTACATTGAAAAGACACCTGCCGTAAGGGACGTCATTTTAACGGGTGGGGATCCCCTCCTCCTCTCCGATGAGAAGCTTGGCGCGATTTTAGATCGGCTCTCGAAGATCGCCCATGTGGAGATGATCCGCATCCACAGCCGGGTGCCGGCAACGCTGCCCATGCGTGTCACCGAAGAGCTTTGCGTGATGCTGGCGACATACGAAAAGCTCTGGATCAACACCCACTTCAACCATCCGGCGGAAATTACACCCGAAGCGGAACATGCGCTCAAGCTCCTGAACAGAACCGGAGCGCCCCTGGGCTGCCAGACGGTTCTTCTTAAAGGCGTCAACGACTCCCCGGCCATCATGGCCGAGCTTATGCGAAAGCTCACAAAAAACAGGGTGCGGCCCTACTACCTCCACCACGGCGACGCCGTCAAAGGCACTGGCCACTTCCGCACCTCCATCGAAACCGGTCTATCCATCATGGATTCGCTTCGAGGCCACCTCTCCGGCCTCTGTGTCCCCACCTACGTCATCGACCTTCCTGGCGGCGGCGGCAAAGTGCCCCTGCTGCCGGAATCCATCATCGCCCAAGACGAAAAAAGCCTCACCGTTCGAGGGTATGACGGAATAACCTACACCTACCCCGTTTAGCCTTCTATGAAAAAGCCTCCGGCGGCAAGGTGTGCCACCTTGAAAGCAGGTTGCGGATGCGCTTTGCCCCTCGTTCCTCGGGACAAATCACATCCGCCTTTGAATCATGAATTTCCAGGGAACATTTTTAAAGACCTGTTTATCTAACTTTTCAAAAGTTTGTCCTCCGGCAGGGCCGCCGGAGGCACAAACTGAATAGTTACCCTTCTAAAACACAAAGCCCGACTCAACATGCACTGTTGAATCGGGCTTTTGATATTCTGGATAGTCTCTCCGGCAGAAGCCGGTTACGCCATTACTCGGCGAAATAGGTGAACTCATCCTTTACGGTCTTGTCACCGGCCTTGACCTTGACAGCCACCTTGTACTTGCCTCTCTTTTTCATGTCCACGTCCGCGCCGTGTCCGCCTTTCATGGACATGGCCATGGCCTTGTGCTCCTTGCCGTCAGGGCTTGTGAACATAAAGCCGACCTTGGCATCATCGATCATGCCACCGCCGATTTTCTTCACGTCCACCATCAGGTGATGAGACGCGACCTTATCCGCCATCTTCTCCATGCCCTCCATGTTCTTCATGCGTGCCTGCATGTTAATCAGGCGATAGGTAAGACGAAGGCCGTCGATGTTGTGGGTTCGTATCACCTTTCCTTCCATGTCCATCTTATGGGCCTTCATTTTCTCCTCTTTCAGTTCCTGGGCCCTGTCTTCTTTATGGTCGGCAAAAGACGGAGAGGTAAAAGCCAGTGTCAGAAGAGCCATCAGGCTCACAGTCAATGCGCGTTGTTTCATGGTTTTGATTCCTTATTTCAAGGTTATTGGAGAGAGCCTCCAGGGGTCACACTTCTGAAAAGTCGGGTAAACGAGCTGTTGATGTAATGTGCAACAATGCTCACCCCGTCACCCGCATTATCCACGGGCGAAGCCCGTCAGCGAATGTGACAACCCGAGGAACGAGGGTTGGAGCATTCGCGAACCAGGGGTCCAGGGGATCATCCCCTGGCCGGAGGCAGCTTTCTTATCTCCCTGGCCCTCAGCCCGTAATAGATGGCCGGAATGATAATCAGGGTTAAAAGGGTTGAAGAAATAAGCCCACCCACCATGGGTGCGGCAATACGCTTCATGATCTGGGCGCCGGTTCCACTGCCCCACATGACAGGAAGCAAACCGATGAGGGTGGTGGCCACGGTCATGAGTTTGGGTCGGACGCGGTCCACGGCCCCTTCAATGACAGCCTCGTAGAGATCAACCAGGGTATTCATGCGCCCCTCTTCCATGCGCCTGCCATAGACCTCGTTGAGATAAACCAGCATCACAACTCCGGTTTCTGCGGCCAGGCCGGCAAGTGCGATGAACCCCACCACGACGGCCACGGAGAGATTGTAGCCCAGCCAGTAAATCAGCCAGACCCCGCCTGTGAGGGCAAAGGGGAGGCTTGCCATGACGATGGTGGATTCGGCAAGGCTGCCGAAGTGGAGGTAGAGCAGCACAAAGATGATAATAAGAGTGGCCGGAACGATGAGGGTCAGGGATTTTCGCGCCTTCTCCATGTACTCAAACTGACCGGACCAGACGATGGAGTAGCCCGGGGGAAGCGTTACGCTGTGATCGATAAGGGCTTTCGCCTCTTTCACGTAGGTCCCGACATCCACACCCTTAAGGTCCACATAGACCCAGGCCGTTCTCCGGGCATTTTCGCTCTTGATGCCTGCGGGGCCATCCTTAAAAGAAAGCGTGGCCAGCTGGGCCAGGGGAACATGGGCGCCTCCCGGCGTGGGCACGAGAACCCGCCCCAGGCTGTCGAGATTGTTCCTGTACTCCCGGCTGTACCGCAAATTCACCGGGTAACGTTCCAGCCCTTCCACGGTCCAGGTGATGTTCGTCCCGCCGATGGCGGTCATGATCACCTTCTGCACATCGTCCACGGAGAGACCGTAACGGGCGATGTGATCCCGGTTGATATCGATATCGAGGTATTTTCCGCCTGTCACCCGCTCGGAGTAGACCGAAAGGGTGCCGTCAAGGGGCCCCAGCTGGGCCTCGATCTGCGCCCCCAGATCGGAGAGAACCGCAAGGTCTGTTCCCATGATCTTAATACCCACGGGAGTCTTGATGCCTGTGGAGAGCATGTCGATTCGTGTCTTGATGGGCATGGTCCAGGCGTTGGTAAGACCGGGAAATCGTACGGCCTGATTCAACTCGTCGGCAAGCTCGTTAATCGTCATATAGCGTTCTTCGGGCAGAACCCAGGTCAGAGGCACACGAAGAAAACCCGGCCAGTCGGAAAAGAAGCGCTCAACACTCCGCTTTCGCCACTCACTAAGAATCCGCCCTTTTTTCTCTTTGGGAAAAATCTGTGAGAGGGGCCGAGAAACCCATCCGGGCCACACATCATAAAACCGATCAACGGTAACGGTCTCGTACTCCACCTTCGGGTTCAGCACGATGGTGGTTTCGATCATGGAGAGGGGGGCCGGGTCCGTGGAGGTCTCGGCTCGCCCCACCTTCCCCAGGGTGTGCTTCACCTCGGGAAAACGCTGGATAATTTTGTCTGTCTGCTGCAGCAGTTCTCGCGCCTTGGTCACGGAAATCCCCGGCAGGGTCGTGGGCATGTAGAGAAGGTCACCTTCATTTAAGGGGGGCATGAATTCACTGCCCAGCTTCGAGAGAGGCCAGGTTGTGGCCACCACCAGCAGCACGGCTGCCAGGACGGTCAGTTTTCGCCACTTGAGCACCCCGTGGATCACCGGCCGATAGAGCCGAATAAAAAACCGACTCAAAGGGTTCTCCTCTTCGCTCATGATTCGCTGGGGCAAAAACATCATCACCAGCACGATGCCGACGATCATGGCCGCCCAGAAACTCCAGGAAGGCAACTCAACGCCAAAGGACCGGGCCGCAAGAACCGCCAGAGGAGGCAACACGCCAACCAGCCCGTATATCAAGCGACGACGTCCTTTTGGCTGGCCATCACAGGCACCCTTTTCCCGGACGAAAAAAGTCATCAACACCGGAATCACCGTCACCGCAAGGATAGAAGACGCGGCCATGGCAAAGGTTTTTGTATAGGCCAGGGGACGGAAGAGTCGCCCGGACTGCTCTTCAAGGGTAAAGACCGGTAGAAACGAGACGGTGATGATCAAAAGGCTGTAAAAGAGGGCCGGGCCCACCTCCCGTGACGCATCGATAATGATCTGCTGGTGAGACCGCTTTCCGTCACTTCTCTCCATGTGTTTGTGGGCGTTTTCCACCAGCACCACAGAGGCGTCCACCATCACACCGATGGCAATGGCGATGCCCCCCAGGCTCATGATGTTGGCGTTGATGCCGTTCAAGTACATCACGCTGAAAGAGATCAGAATCCCCACGGGCAGGGTAAAGATGGCCACAAAGGCCGAACGGAAGTGAAGAAGGAAGATCACGCAGATAAGCGCCACCACCGCCATCTCTTCCACCAGCTTTACCTTCAGGGTGGACACAGCCCGCTCGATGAGGCCCGATCGATCGTAGCCGGTTTCAATGGTCACGCCTTCCGGCAGCCCACTTTCGAGCTCCTTGAGCCGCTGCTTCACCCGCTCGATGGTGGCCAGGGCGTTCTCTCCATAGCGCATGACCACGATGCCCCCCACCACTTCGCCTTCGCCGTTCCACTCCAGCACGCCTCGCCTCAGCTCCGGACCGATTTTGACCCTTGCCACATGTTTCAGCAAAATGGGCGTGCCCTTGTCATTCACCCCCAGGGAGACCATTTCCAAGTCTTCCACAGAGGAGAGGTAGCCGAGCCCCCGTACCATGAATTCGGTTTCCGCCATCTCCACCAGCCGCCCACCCACATCGGTGTTGGAGCGCTCGATGGCTGAACGGATCTGGCCGATGGAGAGGTTGTAGGCATTGAGGCGCGAGGGATCCACCTCCACCTGATACTGCTTCACAAACCCGCCGATGCTGGCCACCTCGGAGACACCGGCCACCGCTGTAAGCTCGTACCTGAGGTACCAATCCTGAATGCTTCGAAGCTGCTGGTTGTCGAGCTTGCCGGAATTGTCCTTCAGCACATACTCGTAGACCCACCCCACGCCTGTGGCATCAGGCCCTAAGGCCGGCGTCACCCCAAGGGGAAGCCTGCCTGCCACCACATTCAAATACTCCAGCACCCGGGACCGCGCCCAGTAGATGTCTGTGCCGTCTTCGAAAATGATGTAGACAAAGGAAAGACCGAAAAAGGAGTACCCCCGCACCGACTTGGCGTAGGGCACGCTCAGCATCGCCGTGGTCAGAGGGTAGGTCACCTGGTCCTCCACCACCTGGGGTGCCTGACCGGGGACATCCGTGTAGACAATCACCTGCACGTCGGACAGGTCCGGAATGGCATCAAGGGGCATCCGCGTCAGGGACACAATCCCCGCCACCACAACAAACAGGGTCGCCAGAATCACAAGAAACCGGTTTCGAACAGACCATATAATCAGTTTTTCAATCATCGTGACTAACCTTGGTTAAGAGCCTCCGGCGGCGAGGTGTGCCACCTCGAAAGCGGGTTGCGAATGCTCCGAGACTTCGTTCCTCGGGCACGTCACATTCGCTGACGGGCTTCGCCCGTGGCCAGAGCTAATGGTTGTTCCGTTGCCGCCACAAGTGCGGCAAATAAACAATCAATATATAAAGATAAATTTCAATCACTTGGGCGCCATCAGCTCATAAGGCGGACAAGGCCCTCTGCGAACGCCCATGCGATTGACCCGAGGAACGAAGGGCAAATCGCATGGGCAACCAGGTTTCCAGGTGCCTCCACCTTGCCGCCGGAGGCAGCTTTTTTTACATGTCGTCAAAAAAATCATCTTCTTCATCAGTCGCCGGTTTGACTTCGGGAGGAGCCGGGTTGTTGGCTTCCATCATTTTGGCCACGGCCTCTTTGAGCTGGGATTCAGAATCGAGGAGGAACTGGCCAGAGGTCACGACCTGGTCGCCGGGGGCGATGCCTTTGAGCACATGAAGGCGTCCGCCATCAAGGGTGATGCCGGTGGTTACCTCTCTTGGGGTGTACCGGCCTCGGGCGGTGCGAACGAAGACGGTCTCTTTGCTGCCGGAGCGGAGAACCGCTTCTGCAGGGATCACCACACCGGTGTCGCCGGTGTCGGTTTCGATGGTTACGTTGGCGTACATGTCGGGTTTCAAAAGGGCATCATGATTGTCGAACTCCAGGCGAACGGTGACATCACGGGTCCGCCCTTCCATGAAGGGGTAAACGTATGCCACCTTGCCGGAGAGGGTTTTCCCCGGGCTGAAGGGGAGCGCCATGGAGGCTTTTTGGCCTTCTTGAACCCGGCCCACCTCGTACTCGTAGACATGGGCTTCCACCCACACCCGGGAGAGGTCCGACAGGGTGTAGAGGGTGGTCCCGGCGTTAAAGTAGGCCCCTTCCACAGCACCTTTTAAGACCACCACACCGATGTAAGGAGAAATAACGGTCACTGTTTCAAGGGCTCTGCCGAGTTTTTCAGCCCGCCTGATCTCAGAGGGGGCCATGGCATAATTCAAAAGTTTCCTCTTTGCCGATGCCAGGAGCCTCTTGTTGATGCCGTTTCCCTTTGCACCAAGCCTCGATCTCGCATTGAGATACTCTTCCTGGGCGGCGATCAGTTCGGGAGAGTAGACCGTAAAAAGAGGCTCCCCTTTTTTCACCATCTGGCCTTCAAAGTTGACGGGAAGTGTCTGAATCCAACCGGAAAAGCGCGGACTGACCTTGTAGGTTTGCGTCTCGTCGTACGTCACGTGGCCCCAGGTACGAAGGGTACGCGCAAGAGGGGCTCGCACGGCTTTTTCCAGGCGCACCCCCATGTTCTGCTCCACCACCGGATCAACGCTGATAACCACGCCTCCCACCAACTCATCCTCATAGACAGCTACCAGGTCCATCCCCATGACGCTTTTACCCGAAGCGTCGTAGATTTCAGAAGGATTCATGGGGGCCCGCCAGTAGGCCACCACCCGTTCTCCCGAGCTTTTCGAAGCCGCTGCTTCAGCCGGTTTGGGAATCAGAGCCATCCCGCAGACCGGGCAATCCCCGGGCTCTTCCACGATAATGAAAGGGTGCATGCTGCAGGTCCAAAGCTCTTCTGCCGTCTCGTGGGTATGATCCTGCAAGGCAATGGGCGCCTGCTCTTGGGTCTCTCGTCCCTCTCTTAAGGCGGTCATGGAAGCTACCCCTCCCAGAACGGCAACGCCCACCCCGATACCGATGATCCATTTCCAGCCCTTTTGTTTTAACTTTCCGGTCATGTCACTATCCCTCGTCCGTAATCATTCAGCTCTCAAAAAACGGCCTCCGGCGGCAAGGTGTGCCACCTTGAAAGCAGGTAGCGGGTGCGTTTTGCCCCTCGTTCCTCGGGGCAAATCACATCCGCCTTTGATTCGGGAGGAACCCTCGCTTAAGTTGAGCAAACCTGTTTGTCAAACTTTTCAAAAGTTTGGCCCCCGGTAGGGCCGCCGGAGGCACGCTGTCCGTTAAGCACCGTCGACAAGTGCGCGCACCTCAGGGCCTATCTCCCCTGTGAGCTCTTTCAATTTTGCTTCTACCACCAAGGCATCCCGTAAGAATCTTCTCGCCGTAAGCTCCGCCTTCATGGCAGTCATGACCGCATCAATCATGCTGTTGTAAGTGGCATTGCCAACCTCGTAGCGGGAGACCAAGGCTTCGGAGAGCTGCTGTGCCCTCGGCACAAGATCATCCCTGTAAAAAAGGTGGCGCTCCACAGCTGTGGCCATATCATTTGCCAGGCCATCGATGCGGTGGGGGAGTGCCCGCTGGTACCCCTGGAAGCTCAACAATGCCGCCCGCTCCCCTGCCTTTCTGGAAGCGATGAGACGATCCTCTCGACTGCGTTTCCAGAGGGGCACAGGAACCGAGGCGGAAAGGGAGACAAAATCGGCCCGGTTGTTGCCCATGGGGTCCTCATCCCGCTGCCCGTAGGCCACCTTCACATCGACATCCGGCATCGCCTCTTTTTCAGCCAGGGAGAGGGAGGTGCGGCTCAGTTCCACGGATCGATTCAGGGACTCGAGGCGAGGGTTCTCTTCCTCGGCCCGGGCCACCCACTCTTCAGAAGGTTTAAGCTCTGGTAGATCGGGTTGTGCACCGGGGATCACCCCCCGATAAGATTCCCGCTGAAGCAAACCGTTAATCCGCGCTTCCAGCACACGGTAGCGGCTCATCAGTGCCAGTTTCTCATCGGTAAGCCGACTCAACTCAAGCTCCCCGGCAAGCACTGCCTGCTGCATCCCGCGTCCCGCGCTGTAACGCGATTCCGACGCATGGATGGCCTGGGCCACCAATTCGGAGAGTTCCCCGTTGAGACGAATGCTTTCCGCCACAAACCACAAGTCGTAATAAGCCTCGGTCACCTCCCTCTGAATAGAAAGAACCTGCTCCTTCAGTCTGGCCTCGGTTTGTTGAGCCGACAGAAGCCGGGCCTCCGAGGCAAGACCTCTTTTTCCAGGCCAGGGAAAACGCTGGGAGATGCTCACCTGTTTCTGGGTCATGGGCTCCTGGTCCAGTGCAAAGCTATCCACAGGCAGGTTGAGAATCCCCACCCCGAGCTTCGGATTGGGGAGGGCTCCCGCATAGTCTGATGCGGCCTTAAGCCCAATGACCTCTTCACGGGTCGCCTGGATATCAGCGTTGTTCTTCACTGCCTCCAGAAGCAGATCTGCCAAAGGGTCCCTCTGGGCAGAGGCCATGGCAGGGGCAAGAAACCCAAGCAGAAAAAACAGCGTTGTTAAAAATCGTGTCATCTCACATGCCCGTATGAAGTCCATAATTGATCGTTTGTGATTGTCAGCCGTGTCACCACGCATCTGCATACTTTGCAGACGGCATGCCAACGCAGGAGCACAGAGATACACATCTGATTTAATTAGGACAATTGGGGCAAGACTCGCCAAGCACCACAGAAAAAAACAGGAAATAATGAAGAATATTCTTCACTCCGATGGCGACTATTCTGAACCGAGGAAGGAAAAAGGATGGAAATGAGACAGCAGGCAAAATACAAATGGTCAAAAAGATAGGCACTCGGCGGGAAATATCTGAAACAACGCGCCTTTGCATTCTCATGATTTATGATATATAACCTACAAGAATACCATGTCATAAACACTTTTTACGCACACACTCAACCCCCACACATCACCTCTGTTTTCCGGTGATCTGCCGCCACGGCTTCTGCTTCCGACCATGAAGCATCTCTGGCCGTGCCGAGCACGTCACCGACCTAGTCAAGGAGGACGCATGAACAGCAAGCCCCTTCTCACCGCAATTCTGGCCATTGCCCTTCTCACCTCAGCCTGTGGGGCAAAAAAAATGCACATGGGGGAACGGCCCATGGAGTTCACGGCAACCCTTCATAACGTCTCTGAAACCTCCTCTGTTCCCACGGATATGTCACCAGGGGTCTGGGCCATCCACACGAAACCTTACCCCATGTACCAAGCCCAAAAATCCGACAACGACAAGGGGCTTGAGTCCCTGGCTGAAGATGGCGTGCCCGATACCCTCCTTGCGAACCTTTTAAAAATGGAAGACGTCGCCGCAGCGGGTATCTTCGACACCCCATCGGGCTCAGAGGAACCCGGCCCACTGGTCCCGGGATCTTCGTACACATTCACCTTCAGAGCCATGCCCGGTGATTATCTCTCCTTTGCCACCATGTTCGTTCAATCCAACGACCTCTTCTTCGGAACCGCGTGCATCGGCATCCCCCTGTTTGAGGAGGGCACACCACTAAGCGGAGACATCACGTCCCTGATTCGCCTGTGGGATTGCGGCACCGAAGTAAATGAAGTCCCCGGTATTGGCCTCTACCAGGCGCCCAGGCAAAAGGGGCTCGACATGGGGGCCCCTGAGTATAAAAAAGTCCATGTTGCCACCGGATCGTTTCCCGACGTCCCCGACATGATCCGGGTCACCATCGAACCCCAAAAGGCCCCCCCCTCCCCCTTGCCCCGAATGGACACCCCTTAACCCATGAAATTTCCGGGTTAAGGGACGGGTGGAAAGCATGCCCGTCCAAGGAAAAGGGCTTCTCTGGAAAATACACCTCGATGCCTAAGCGGCCGGGGCGTAAAGAGGTGGCCCTTCCACATGAAAAGGCACTATAATAAACGAACGATTGTTTATTCAACTTTCTGTCAAAAACCACCCCATGTGTAATTTCAAAGACTTACCCTCCACACATTTTCCTCCAGCACAGACATAATATTAGCCTCGTTCCTCAGATCAATTGCAGTCGCAGAAGAGCTGGCTGTGGTTGAAGTCAAATCCTCGTGGGTGTTTCATGGCATGACGGAGCATGAGACCCAACTTATTTTGCCTGAGACACCGCCGTTGCAAAGAGTCTCAAATCACGTTTAGCAGGTGCTCCATACGAGACCATTCGCCCGATTCACAAACCGGGTGTCACAGGGGCATTTTTAGACATCATAAATGGCCCCCCATCCCCTTATATCAACCCAGAAATCCGCCAATTTAAATGATCGTTCATTTATTAAAGAAAATGATCAAAACGACAAACACCTAATAACACAACACATACAACGAAAGGCGTTTCGACATCTATCATTAACATCACACCATGCTTTTCACTGGACGATGCCACCAACCCTGCCGATGACCTTTCCCAAAACGGACACATCGTTATCCCAGACAATGGGATTACCATCCAAATCAGGGACACATCAGATGGCTGGCGCAAGCAACGCCGCACACATAGTCTTGGCAAAGCAGGGACCAGCGAGGAAGATCCGACGAT
>CALOAX010000007.1:0-12156 GCA_942491485.1 Desulfolunaceae bacterium
GATTTCACCTCTACTTCAATATCACCGTCAACAGCGAATCCGCCATTCTGGAGCCTGGTGTACCGCCCCTTGATGAGCGCTTGGAATCCCTGGGCGAATTGTGCCGCCGCGTGGGCTCTGCGGCTGTCACCTGGCGTTTTGACCCCATCTGCCACTTCCTCGATACCCACGGCACCCCACGCGACAACCTTCACGACTTCTCCCGTATCGCACAACACGCCTCTGATGTGGGAATCCAGCGCTGCATCACCAGTTTCGTGGACCTCTACCCAAAAGTCAGGCGCCGCGCACGGTCCGCCGGAATCGAGTTGACGGAGCTCCCCATCCATGAGAAAGTAGCCCTCGTTTTGCGTTTAAACAGGCAGTTGCAGCGCTTTGGCATCGACCTTTTCACCTGCTGTGAAAACGACCTGCAGGACGCCCTGCCCTTTGGCAGCGGCATCACCCCTGCGGCGTGCATTCCGGGGCCGCTCCTTGCCGGGCTCTACGGCGGAGGACTCTCCCTGGCCCGGGACCCGGGCCAGAGACGCGAGGCCGGGTGCGGGTGCACCAAAAGCCGGGACATCGGGTCCTACACAAGGCACCCCTGCCCCACAAACTGCCTCTACTGCTACGCAACCAGGGGATAATTGATTTCGCGAATGCCCTCAGAACTTCGTTCCCAGAATCCTGCGCATTCGCTTCGGGCCATGCCCGTTATATACAGAGATGAGTCATGAAAAAATTTAAGATTGGCAACATAGAAATGGACAGCCCCACGGTTATGGCACCCCTGGCGGGGGTCACCAACCTTCCTTTTCGCCTGATGGTAAAGGATATGGGGGCGGGACTCGTGGTCTCCGAAATGGTAAGTGCCAACGGGCTGATTTACGAATCGGACAAAACCCATCGGCTGATGGAGAGCAAGCCCCAGGAGAAGCCCCTGTCCATCCAGTTGTTCGGCTCGGATCCGACCATGATGGCCGAAGCAGCCAGGCGGGTGGAAGAGACCGGGGCTGAGATGATCGATATCAACTGCGGCTGCTCGGTGAAAAAGGTCCTCAAAACCGGTTCCGGTTCTGCCCTGATGGGTACCCCGAAGCTGGCCAGGGACATCTTCAAGGCCGTCAAAGAAGCCATCTCCATTCCCCTGACTGTGAAGATGCGCTCCGGGTGGGACACGTCGGGCGATGATGCGATGCTTCTTGCCAGGTATGCCGAAGAGTCAGGGGTCGATGCAGTGGCAGTCCATCCGCGCACGGCCAAGCAAGCCTTCCGAGGCCACTCGGACTGGTCCGTCATCAAAAGGGTCAAAGAGGCGCTGGCCATTCCTGTCATCGGAAACGGCGACATCCTCACCCCAGAAGAAGCCATTCGCATGTTTGACACGACCGGTTGCGACGCCGTGATGATCGGCCGGGCAGCCATTGGCGACCCGGCGATCTTTAAACGGACCAACGCACTGTTATCAGGCGATATCGTCAAGCCAACACTGGTTGACCACTTTGCTATGATGGAGCGATACTTCACGGACAGCCTCGATTATTTCACCGATGAATTTATCGCCTGCAAAACCATGCGAAGCCGCTTGGGATGGTTTGTCAAAGGGCTTCCCGACTGCACCACGTTCCGACAGAATGCGATCTCTCTGTCAACACGCGAGGAAGGCCTCACCCTCATTCGTTCCTACAAAGAGAAACTCAGCGACGGCGAAATGCATGAAAAGATTGTGCAATCTGGTCGTTTTTCCGATTCGTAAGACCGTTTCAAGCGCCCTTTACCCTGCATTGGCGGGGGTGAAGGGCGTCAATGACTCTTTATTACCCACCCGGGAAGTAATCTATCACCCCCATTGAACATAACAATAAAACCCCAAAGGCACCCTAATCTCATTTTTCTTCGCGGAGAGGCCTGAAAACCACCCCTTACTCAATTAAGACAAAGCAACGCCCCCTTGATCGCGACGCCCATCAAGCGCCGCACAAACACTTGATTTAATACATCATAACACACAAGCGCATCATCACGTGTTATAACGGCGAATTCACGGATCATTGATACCGGTCATAAATAGATGTTTCCATTTGACAACACTAAAAATATCTGTTAGCTCACAAAAATCCGCATAAAAAGAGAACGGTTGACCTTAGGGTCAACCCTCGTTCCCTGACGACATCCCCCCCCATGGTGTGCTTGCCGATAAGGGAATGATTTATTACCGCAATTTTTATGTTGACGTCACCCGGAGGCCATTCAGCCTCTTCATCTCATCAGGAGACGGCCTGTTCACCCCAAAATGGGGCAAATTTCGCCGATAAGGACGACGCCGAGCAACACCATTTGCCATAAGATTTGCGCACCATCACCAGGCACAGGAGTAGTATCCATGAACGATTTTCTCCAATCCATTCGCAACCAGTCCAAAGACAAACGCTATCAGGGCAACAACCGCCCCCGTCGCCCCTACGACAACAGCGGCAACGGTAGCAGCCACGCCAACCACCAGCAGAACCATCACAACAATCAGCAGCACAACCAGAGCAACTACCATCGCAACAACGACAACAACTACCACCATCGAAACAACGATAATAGACACCACGACAACCGCAACCACGACAACCGAAAGTATCATCAGCGCCCCCGCCAGGACTTCGCTCAACGCGACGAAAACCTCGGCATGATCAAGGATCTGCTGGAGACGCTCGTCACTCAGCAGGGCCAGGCCATGGAAGTCCATGAGCGCAGGGCCATTGCCGAAGAACGCAAAGCTGAGGCCATCGAGGAGATCGCCAGCATCATCAGCTCCCTGGCCGGTGCTGAATTCCCCGCCATCGACAAGGTCGTTTCCGGGATTGATGCCGTGGCTCGTGAGTTTGAGGAAGAGGTCGACCTGGACGATGACGAAATCATGATGGATGATGCTGAAGACGAGGCCCCGTCCATGGAGCTTTCCAAGGATGAAATCGTTAAGCTGATTCATAAGATGCGTGCTGAAGGCTCTACTTACAACGAAGTGGCTGCCCACCTCACTGATATGGGACTGGCCACCTTCTCCGGACGCGGCAAGTGGCATGCTCAGACCATCCACCGCCTCTGCCAGCAGGAGTAGTACCGACTCCGCCCCCCGCAGGGTCTCCCCCTGACCCGGCAACCCGTTGCAACAAAAAGGGTCACCTGAAAACACAAAAGGTCCGGTCTCTTCGCGAAAAGAGGCCGGACCTTTTTTATTATTCTTTGCCACAAGCGGCGAGAAGGGTGAACAAGCGCCCTACATCTGTGCCTTCTTCACACCCTCAACATAAGCGTCCCACTCCATGGGGAGGAGTTGCTTCTTCTTGGTGTTGCACTCCTTGCAACAGGGCACGACATTGCCCTTGGTGGTCTTGCCGCCCCTTGCCAGGGGCACCACATGGTCCATGGTCAGCTCGGCAGGCTTTACAGCCCCTTCGCACCAGTGACACACCCCCTTGGCGCAACGACGCTTCCACCACTGACTCTGGCGCATCTCACGGGCCTTTCGCCGCTCCCGCTTGATCTCCTCTTCATCGGCACCGAAATACCAATCCATGACCGCTCCTACTCAAATATGTAATGCCTCCGGCGGCCCTGCCGGGGGCCAAACTTTTGCCCATTGTATGAGCTGGGTTTGACAAACAGGTTTTAAATGGGCGAAGCGCATGGAACCGCCATAGCCTGCCACGGGCGCAGCCCGTCAGCGAATGTGACGCACCCGAGGAACGAGGGTTCGGAACATTCGCAAACCTGGGGTCCAGGGGCTCAGCCCCTGGTTAGATCCCCAAACGCCGGATCGCTTTGGTGTCCTTGCTCCAGTTCTTCTCCACGCGGACAAAGAGCTTCAGGAAAACCTTTTTTCCCACCATCTCTTCGATGGCTTTTCTGGCCTCTTCGCCGATGGATTTGAGTTTGCTGCCCTTCTTGCCGATGAGGATACCCTTCTGGGAGTCACGCTCCACGTGGATGGTGGCATCGATGTGCACCAGCTTCTTTTCGCGTTCAAAGGTGTCCACGGTCACGGCCGTGGAGTACGGGATCTCCTGGCCGGTGAGTCGAAAGACCTTTTCACGGATCATCTCCGCCACAAAGAATCGCTCAGGCAGGTCGGTGATCACATCCTCAGGGTAGAAGGGAGGGCCCTCGGGCATGATGCCTGCAATTTCAGAGAGCAGGGTCTCCACCTGGTCGCCATGCTTGGCGGAGAGGGGAATGATGGAGTGAAAATCGTGAATACCTCGCCATTTTTCGATATGGGCCAGCACCTCGGGTTTTTTGATCCGGTCCACTTTGTTGAGGGCCAGAATCACCGGACGATTCACCTTCTTGAGCTGCTTGACCAGGTAGGCGTCAGACTCTTCGTCCGCCTCGTGGACATCGGTCATAAAGATCACCACATCCACATCGCCCAATGCAGTAAGGGCCACATCCACCATGCGTACGTTCAGCGCACGGCTTGACTTGTGAACACCGGGGGTGTCCACAAACACCAGCTGCATATCGTCCCTGTGCACCACGCCGAGAATCCGGTGACGAGTGGTCTGGGGCTTTCGTGAGGTGATGGAGAGCTTCTCACCCAAGAGCTTGTTCATCAGGGTAGACTTGCCCGCGTTGGGGGCACCCACCAGGGCGACAAAGCCGCTTTTAAATCCGTTAAAGTCGTGTACGTTTTCCATAATATCTTACTCCTCCGTCGCAGTGTCGGCAGGCGATCCTACCAAATCTGTAATCGCTTGCCAGACATCGTCCCGGCCGCTTCGTGAAAGGGCGGAAAAGGGGATGAGCTCACGGCTCTTCATACCCAGCTCTTTGGCAATACGTGCCACGTTGCCCTGACGTTTGTTGTTGGAGAACTTGTCGGACTTGGTGAGCACCACCCGAAAGGGGATGCCATGTGCCCGAAACCAGTCTACCAGGTTGAATTCGTCCTCACGTGGGGATCTGCGAATATCGATAAGCAGAAGCGCCCCTTTGAGCGACCGTCGCTCGGCCAGATAACGTTCCACCATGGGGCCCCACTCCCGCACGACGCGCTTTGGGGCCTTGGCGTAACCATAGCCCGGCAGGTCCACAAAGGTAATGGCCTCATTGATGTCAAAAAAGTTGACCAGCTGGGTACGCCCGGGGGTGGAACTGGTTTTCACCAGACGCTTGCGGTTCACCAGCACGTTGATGAGGGAAGATTTTCCCACGTTGGAGCGGCCTGCAAAGGCAATCTCCGGATGCCGCAGCTCAGGGTACTGGTCGGCCTTCACCGCACTGGTAACAAACTCTGCTGAGAGGATTTTCATAATCTGTTTCTTTCCTGGTGGCCCTTAAAAAGGCACATAATGCCTTACTGTTCAGGGCCGACGCGCCGTTGGGCGCACAATAGGTAATATACAACGAAAAGCCCGGGCCATGGGGCTCCGGGCATTTGGGTAAGCTCAGTTTTCGAAATAAGGTCAGACCCCTCTCTTTCGAATGGTTTCATACCTTTATCACAACCGGAAGGAGATCTGCCACAAAAAAGAAAGGACCGTCTCATTCTATGATCAAAGAGCATTGCAAAAGCACGCCTCCGGCGGCCAGGGGATGATCCCCTGGACCCCAGGTTCGCGAATGGTCCGGGCCTTCGGCCCTTCACATTCACTGATGGGCAACGATAACGTTTAGCGTTGACTTTTACCGGAATTTTTCCAGCGCGAGGTGTGCCGTTTTTAAAAGTCCGTTCTTCTAAAAACCTGTTTATCAAACTTTTCAAAAGTTTGGCCCCCGGCAGGGCCGCCGGAGGCTATTTTTAGTCCACGGAAGCTGACTATCCCGAAATGTAGCTACTTGTTGACCACCTTGTTCAAGGGATACTCGATGATGCCTTCGGCCCCTTCCTTGAGCAGGCGGGGAATGAGATCCCGCACGGCGCCGGAGTCCACAACGGTCTCCACCGACAGCCAGTCCGACTGGTAAAGGTGGGCCACGGTGGGAGCGTGGAGGCTGGGAAGCAGGTTCACCACCTTCTCCACATCCGCTTTTGCCACGTTCATTTTCAGCCCCACCAGCTTGCCGGCCACCAGGGCCCCTTTCAGGAGCATGGCCATCTCTTCAATCTTTTCACGCTTGGCCGGATCCGCCCAGGCGGTCTTGTTCACGATGAGCTGGGTATTGGTCTGCATGAGCTCATGGATGACCCGAAGACCATGGGCCTTGATGGTGCTCTCCGTCTCGGTGATCTCGACGATGGCGTCGGCAAGGCCCGACACCACCTTGGCCTCTGTGGCTCCCCAGGAAAACTTCACCTTGACGTCGATGCCACGCTCGGCAAAAAAGCGCTTTGTGTACCCCACCAGTTCGGTGGAGACGGTCTTGCCCTGAAGGTCCTCAAGGGTCTGTACCGGCGAATCGTAAGCCACGGCAACCACCCAACGGGCCGGCTTGGCGCTTACCTTGGAGTAGACCAGGTCCGTCACCACATGGACGTCTGACTCGTACTCGGCAATCCAGTCACGCCCGGTGAGTCCCACATCCAGGGTGCCGTTCTCCACGTTGATGGCCATCTCCTGGGCCCGACAGAGGGCGCAGGTAATGGTGTCATCGTCGATGCTGGGAAAATAACTCCGTCCGGCCACCGACACATCCCAGCCCGCCTTTTTGAAAAGGGCAAGGGTCGCCGCCTGAAGGCTGCCCTTGGGAAGTCCAAGTTTCAACTGCTCGTTCATACACACTCCATGCATGAAGGCTTCGTCAAACCACCGAAGACTTCGGTATAAGCCCGGAGAACTCAACAACCGAATGCATCTGCGCCATATGAATCCCGACGCCCCATCTCTGGACTGCATCCATTCCGGGCTTTCGTCAAAATCCAGGCCACCCTCTGCTTCTATCCCCATAGAAAAGAGATGCAGGCGACCCACTTATTATTTCTTATAAACCTCGTCAGGATCAAACAGGGGCTCACCGGTTACCACAAGCGTCTCCCCTTCCACCTTCCGGAAAAAACAGCTTTTGTATCCGAGATGGCAGGCAGCTCCGCCCTTCTGGACAACCTTGAGGAGCACCGTGTCTGCATCGCAGTCAATGCGGATCTCTTTCACCATCTGCTCGTTGCCCGAACTCTCGCCCTTTATCCAGAGCTTGTTTCTGGACCGGCTGAAGTAGGTGGCCTTGCCCGTCTCCACCGTGTGCTTGAAGGCCTCCTCGTTCATGAAGGCCACCATCAGAACATCCCCACTCTCCCAATCCTGCACAACGGCCGGGAGGAGACCGTCAAATTTCGTGTAATCCAGTTCTACCATCTCATCTCCTTGAAGTCTCTTTTATGAGTTACTGCTGAGTCAAGCATGCTTCATTGCGTAATAGCTGACTTCGTCCTTGTCAATTGCTTTTTTATTCCCGCCCCTTGCATCCGGCCCCAATCCTTGATAGATTTTTTCGATTGTACTAAAGATGCCATCGTAACCAGCCCGCATCTCAACAGCATTACGGCAGTATCATGGTGTGTGCCCAAACCGGCTGTCATGATGCCTTGTGCTCGTGGTGTGTATATGATTGCGTGACCATCACAACACAATCCGATTAGCATTTGAGGCCCTCCCAAGCATGTACTGTGGAGGGCTGCAACGACTATAGCTACAAACAAAGAGACTGTTATGCCCGCTTCTTCCGATCACCAAGACCCAAAACCCGACCAGAGCCGCCAGAAGACTCCCCCAAAAAAAGAACGACGCATTGTGCGACTGCTCTTTAAATTGATGCTTTGGGGCTTCTGTCTTGCCATGGTTACCGGCATATCCATCTATCTCTACTTCAGCGCCGACCTCCCCAAAATTACCAGCTTACGGGACTACCGCCCCCCGACAGTCACTGTGGTTACCTCCGACGACGGCCGAAAAATCGGCGAGTTCTTCCGGGAACGCCGTATTGTCATCCCCCTGTCCGACATGCCGGACCAGCTCCTTCAGGCCTTTGTATCCGCGGAGGACGCACGGTTCTACAAACACCGTGGCATCGATCTCTTCAGCATCATCCGGGCCTTCACCAAAAACCTGAAGGCCGGCACCATCGTCCAGGGGGGCAGTACCATCACCCAACAGGTAACGAAATCCTTTTTCCTCTCCCCGGAGAGAAGCTACGACCGCAAGATCAAAGAGGCAATCCTCGCATATCGCCTGGACCGAAGCTTTGAAAAAAACGAGGTCCTTTACCTCTACCTCAACCAGATCTACCTGGGGCACGGGGCCTACGGCGTGGAAGCGGCAGCCGAAAACTACTTTGGAAAAAAAGCCAGGGATCTTAACCTGGCCGAATGTGCCATCCTGGCCGGCCTTCCCCAGGCCCCAAGCCGCTACTCCCCCTTCCGGTACAAAGAGAAAGCCAAGCAGAGGCAGATCTACGTTCTGAACCGTATGGTGGAAGAGGGCTACATCACCAATATTGAGGCCACCGAAGCCATCAACACGCCCCTTGATATCAAGCCACGGCGCAACTGGTACATCGAGAAGGTTCCCTGTTACACCGAGTACGTCCGCCGCTACGTCGAAAAGAAATACGGCGCCGACGCCCTCTACGAAGGGGGCCTCAAAATCCAGACCGCTGTGAACATCGAAATGCAGAAGATCGCGCGAAAGGCCGTCACCCAGGGCCTCGAAGCCATGGACAGGCGTCAGGGATATCGTGGTCCCCTGGGACACCTTGCCCCTTCCGAGGTGGAAAAGGCCTCCACAGACATCGCAAAGGAGATGGAAGGGAAAAACATCACCGACGGCACCACCCTTAAAGGCGTGGTAGAGATGGTGGACAATGAAAACGGCGAAGTGCTGGTCAGGTGCGGAAACCGACGTGGCGTTATTCCCCTGTCCAAAATGCGCTGGGCCCGAAAACCCGACATCAACAAGGGATACTGGGAAGACCGCATTCAAAAACCCGGCGACGCCCTTTCCGTTGGTGACCTGGTTCTCGTGAGGGTTGCCGGACACTACGAAGGGAAGCGGGAGTGGACCAAGAGCGGTTCCAGCGTCGAAACCCTGGAGCTCCTCAGCAAGGATGCCCTCTGGTCCCTGGCCCTCCACCAGGAGCCGATATCTGAGGCAGCCCTTCTCTCCATCGAGGCCGATACCGGTTACGTCAAATCCATGATCGGTGGGCGTGATTTTCTGAACAGCCAATTCAACCGGGCCATTCAGTCCAGGCGCCAGCCCGGGTCAGCCTACAAGCCCATCGTCTACGCCGCGGCCATCGACAAGGGGTACACCCCTGCCACCGTCATTATCGACTCTCCGGTGGTCTATTTGGATGAAGACCGGGACTTCACCTGGAAACCCAACAACTACGAACGAACCTTCCACGGCGCCACCCTGCTTCGTGAGGCCCTCACCAAGTCCATGAACATCATCACCATCAAGATCCTGAAAGAGATCGGGGTGAACTACGTCATCGACTACTCGAGGCGACTGGGCATCACCGCCCCCATCAACAAAGACCTCTCCATCGCCCTTGGGTCTTCAGGGGTCTCCCTTTTGGAGATGGTCCGCTCCTACTCGGTCTTTGCCAACCTCGGCTACCTGGTGGAACCCACCTTTATCACGCGCATCGAGGACCGTGACGGCAACGTGCTGGAAGAGGCCATCCCCATCAAAAACCAGGCCATCGAGCCCTCCACCGCCTACCTCATGACAAGCCTCCTTAAAAGCGTGGTGGAAGAGGGCACGGGTCGCAGAGTCCGAAAACTGGGTCGCCCCGCCGCCGGTAAAACCGGCACCACCAACAACCTCTATGACGCATGGTTTATGGGCTACACCCCCACCTACGTCACCGGCGTCTGGGTCGGAAATGACCAGAAAGCCCCCTTAGGCAAAAGCGAAACCGGATCGCGTGCAGCCAGTCCCATCTGGCTCGACTACATGAAAGGCATCCTCGCCAAAAAACCCGTGAAGGTGTTTGAGGTACCCGAAGGGGTCGTCTTCGCCAAAATCGACGCAAAAACAGGTCTCCTCCCCGGCCCCGACACAAAGAAAACCCTCTTCGAATGCTTCAAAGAGGGCACCGTTCCCACTGAGCAGTCCCAGCCCCTCGAACGGGAAGCCAACCGCGATGACCTCTTTAAAGAAAATTTATAGCAAAACCAGGGGATGATCCCCTGGACCCCATATGGCGAATGCGAGGCGGGTGTCGTA
The DNA here is from genome assembly GCA_942491485.1 of Desulfolunaceae bacterium. Taxonomy (GTDB): domain Bacteria; phylum Desulfobacterota; class Desulfobacteria; order Desulfobacterales; family Desulfolunaceae; genus Desulfoluna. Next base: position 10,143 of record CALOAX010000007.1, read on the forward strand.
AACTAAGGCACCTCGCGTCTGCATTCGCACGAGGTGTGGGGGAATGCAAAAGGCGCAACAAGTGCATGCTTTGCGGGTGTGCCTATGTCACGCCCCTAAAAAACCGAGGCACCCTTCGGGCAACATCAACGATATAAAAGAGGCGCATCGTCACTAATCAGCTATGCCTCCGCCGGGTCGTTTTTTGACATGAGCCCCGAATACGTTCCGGTTGCATCCCCTTTTGCCAATCCTACAGGCTGGGTTTGACAAACAAACCTTGATACAGAATTCCGGGTTAATCACACACCAAAGGCGGATGTGATTTGACCCGAGGAACGAGGGGCAAAGCGCATCCGTTGGCCCGCTTTCAAGGTGGCACACCTTGCCGCCGGAGGCAGGCTTTTTTAGCTCATCAGCTCTGCCAGGCTATCGATCTCCTCTTCGCTGAAGACTTGAATGCCGTGTTGAGTGAGAAGGGCGGCGGTGACGCCTTGGCCAGGGATGCGGGTTCTTGAGAAGTGGCCGTTATAGATTTGGTGACTGCCGCAGGAGGGGCTGCCTTCTTTCAGAAGGGCGAAGCGAATGCCTTTTTCAAGGCAAAGGGCCAGGGTTTTTTGGGCGCCATTTATAAAGGCCTCAGTCATCGCCCCTCCCTTTTCCGTGGTCACAGTGGCGGTGCCTTCAAGAACGGCCTCACCGCCGCCCGTCCCTTTGATCTCCGCCGGGTCCCGGGGAATGGGAAGCCCTCCTTCCACTTCCGGGCAAAACAAAATGCCGCGCCCCTCACGAAGCCAGTTCAGAACCCGAGGGTCTACGGACTCCAAAGGTTCTCCGCTATAGCGAACCGTCTCTCCCGCCAGGCAGGCACTGATCATCAGCTGACTCATGTTTACTTTTCCCCTTTACTACCTATATAATCATTCAAAAAACAGGCCATCATCACTCACGTATGACAGGATGATTCATGCCGGTATTCATTACCCTCTTCACCATTCTCTGTTTGGCCTTTCTCGGCTACCACCTGGTCTACCGCAGCCGGGGGAGACGCTTTCACCTCTCCGGCGCAGCCTTTCTGATGGTGGGATACCTGCTTGGGCCGGACCTGTTGGGACTCCTCGACGGTGAAACGGCCACGCATCTCTACCCCTTGAGCGGCCTGGTCACTGGCTGGGTGGGGCTGATGTACGGCCTGCAGCTTGACCTTCCATTTATCAAACGAATCACCGCACCTTTCATGATCTCTGTCTTCCTTGACACGGGTCTGACGCTCCTCCTCTTTTTTGCCGGGGCCCTCACTCTTTTTCCCCTTTTGGGTCCGGGGTACACCCTCTCTCTTGCTCTCACCGTTGCAGCAACAGCCGCCTGCAGCTCCCAGGCTGCCCTTGTAATGGCCAGCCCAAGTCTGAAACCGGCCCGGTCCGTCACCTCTTTGATGCGTATTGCCACCGCCGGGAGCCTCATCAGCTTAGGGGTTTTTGCCACGGCCTTTTTCTTTACCACCCCGAGCCCCTCTTCCGACAGGCTCTCCATGGGTATCCAGACCAACCTGCCCACAGTCCTCATGACCACAGCGGTCCTTGTGCTCCTTTACACCCTCTTTCTCTCGGAGCGACGCCGTCGGGAGGAGCTGATCCTCATCGTTACCGGCATGGTTATTCTCACCAGTGGCCTGGCGGCCACCCACCATTTTTCCCCTTTGCTGGCCAACGCCATCACCGGTTTTTTTCTCGGAAACACCACCCGCTACCGAAACCGTATCCTATCCATGGTGATGATCCTTGAAAAGCCCCTTTACCTTCTCCTGCTCATTTTGCTGGGCGCGCGCGCCATCACCTTTTCATGGCACCTCTTCCTTGCCATGGCCCTCTACCTGAGCCTTCGGACCACTGCCAAAATGGGGGGAGGTTTTCTTATTTCCCTCTTTCACACCGAAATTTCTCTCCCCAAAAACTCGGGGACAGGGTTCATGGAACAGGGAGGCCTGGCCCTGGCCATCTGTTTTGATGCGCAACACGCCTTTGCCGGCCCTATG
>CALOAX010000008.1:0-8704 GCA_942491485.1 Desulfolunaceae bacterium
GGACACGAAGAAAAATAAAAGAGTGATAGCTCGCTTTTGCGGCGAAGCCGCCTTCGTGCTCTTCGTGTCCTTCGTGGTAGAAATCTATTTTGTCACTCGGCTTGACGCTACCGTTAATCTGGAGACTGTGGGCAGAGATGAATTTTGTTTCTTTCACCCTGTCAGGAGTAAGGTATTTTATCCCTTTTAGGTTTATTCCTGATAATCGAAACATGAAGGCACCTGAAACCCTCTTGACGATGATCTGAATAAATTCGGCACTCCGGGGATCATCCCCTGGTTTGGGACCGGCTTGTGTCTGTCCTTATGCGGCGAGGCATAAGGGCAGGCACAAACCGGCCCCGGAGGGCGTCCAATCTCTTTTGTGCTTTTCTTTCCGTCGGTATTTGGATTTGTCGTCAAAGGTTTTTGATGGCGGGGCCGTTGGAATCCGGCCCATCTGCCGGGTGAGATCCACCTGGCCTGTCATCGGCTTTTGCTTCTTTTTCTTTCTTCCCATCGCTTACTCCGGATGAAAGGGGGGGTTACCTGTGTGCCAGCATAAAGCACGGCACGTCCGGATATCCTGTGAATCTCCGGGTTTTTCCCCATCTCAATACGCCAATCTTGTTTTCATTTCAAGCTTTCGTCGAAATTCTACACGCACCATGATGAGCAAACTGTTGTTGATTTGATGGGTAAACTATGTTTCCTTTGGCGTGGCTGTTCAGCTTTCATCATTTCGGATTCATATCCGCAGCTTGCTTTTGCCTGATGTGGCTTCGCCCCCCTGCCGCTACAGGCCGTTTTACATGGGCTGAATGGTTACTTCCGGGTGCCTCAGGCACCTCCACCGGATTTCACCTTTTCGAAAGGACTTCACATGCTCTACAAATTCGACGGAAAAGAGCCCACCGTGGGCAAAGGCTCCTATGTCAGTGAGCTGGCCAGCGTCATCGGCGACGTGGTCATCGGCGAAAATTGCTACATCGGCCATGGCGCCATCGTCAGGGGCGACTACGGCAGGATTGAAATCGGGGACGGCACCGCCGTGGAAGAGGGCGTCATTATTCACGCGCCTCCAGGTGCGGTGAACCAGATTGGCACCCGCGTCACCCTGGGCCACAAAGCCGTGATTCATGGGAAGTTTATCGGAAGTGGGGCCGTCATCGGCATGGGGGCGGTCTTGAGCATCCTCTCTGACGTGGGGGAGGGCGCCATTATTGCCGAGGGAGGAATCGTCAAGGCAAATCAGGTCATTCCCCCTGGCGTTGTTGCCGCCGGCAATCCCGCGAAAGTCATCCGGGACGTCTCTGCAGACGATAAAGCGCTGTGGGATTTCGGCAAACAGATCTATATCGATCTGGCCGGAAAGTACCTGGCCGAGCCCATGGAGCCGATGCCGGTGTAACGGGAACGCTATGGGAAAAGCATGCCTCCGGCGGCAAGGTGTGCCACCTTGAAAGCAGGTTGCGGATGCGCTTTGCCCCTCGTTCCTCGGGGCAAAGCGCATCCGCGTTTGATTCGGGCATGATTCAGGAACACTAAGCAAGGCCTGTTAATTAGCCTACTTATGCAGCTATTCAGTTCTGCCTCTGGCGGGTCGCTTTATGAATAAAGCTTCGCAAAAATACTCCGGTTGCAACAGCCTTTCTTCTCCCCGGAGGGGGAAGAAAGGCTGTTGCAAAACCTGTTTGTCAAACTTTTCAAAAGTTTGGCCCCCGGCAGGGCCGCCGGAGGCATTTGTAACATTCGATAGGTATTGGACGGAGATTGTATGGTGGTTCGGGATGCAAACGAACAGGATTTTTTAAATTTATCGGCCCTGGCCATTCAGGTTTGGTTGCATACCTATGCCAGAGACGGGGTGCGCGATGCCATTTCAGGGTTTGTGTTATCCGAGTTCACCCCTGACCCGGATATTTCATGAGAAAACGATCAAGTAAAAGTAATAGAACATGATTGCAACGGGTTATTGTGATAATTCAGTTGTTTCAAAAATGCAAAATGTAACCCACGGCTTTCTATTCGATTTTCTCACCCTCCGGGCGAGCCGGGTGCACTCATCTGCTGCGTTATCAGAGCCTTGAGGTAAACCACTACATCTGCAGCTCTGATGCCTTGCATATAAGCGCACCCGACTCGTGAAATATCCGGGCAGAGGTGTTCAGGCGCATTCATGAATCGGCGAGTCAGCATATTCTGGTGGCAATACACGACGGGCATTTGGTGGGGTTTGTGACCGCGGCTCTGGATTCTCGCTGCGGTGTGGATGGCATCGACGGATTTGAGGTGAAGACCCTGTATGTCCAGGAGCATTTCCACGGCAAGGGAATCGGGACAACGCTTCTGGACGAGGCTGCCAGGCGCTATGGTGAGTCCTTATGGCTTACAACCTGGATTAAAAATACCCCTGCCATCGGATTTTATGAGGCATACGGGCTTGCCCGTGTGGGGACCGCGTATTTTCACCTGGAGGGGGAGGCTCATGAGAATGTGGTCCTTGCAAGGCGCGGGGGGCTTTAGTCGGGGTGTTGTGTTGATAGCCCATGCGCTTTGCTCCGAGGTACGAACCGCCTCCGTTCCGGGTGATGTGGCATCGCACGGTACAATGCCACAGGCAGACTGTTTGACAAAGGAGCAAAGCGCAATAGATCTTGAGCCTCCGGCGGCCCTGCCGGGGGCCAAACTTTTGAAAAGTTTGATAAACAGGTTTAAAAAAATGCGTCTTCGTAGTGCGTGAATGAAAGGCGGATGTGATTTGACCCGAGGAACGAGGGTTAAAGCGCATCCGCTACCTGCTTTCAAGGTGGCACACCTTGCGCTTTGCCTATCCGGCTTTTTCAATGCAGGGGTGCAGGCTATCTTTTGTTGAGGGGGCTTCCTCAGGAGCATCTTTAACGATGGGGCCCGGCATGGGGAGCATTTCTTTGGCGTAGGCGGTGTTGATGACGATGGCCGACGATATATAGATAGCGATGAGGCCTGCCAAGAGGAGAGCGTAGCCGGCAACAGGGGCAAGGCCGTGGCCGATGACCTTCAGGTCCATGAGGGCCACGATGGGAACCGCCACGTCGAGGCAGAGGACCACCCCGGTCAGCAGCAGCGGGGCTTTGAAATAGGCGGGGGTCCACATGAGAAGGGTGATGGCAAGGACGGACCATGCCCAGCCGTCGATGCGGGTGTCGATCTGCCATGCCTGGATGTGGGCCATGAATTTTATAAAAAACTCGAGACCTCCCACGAGCATGAAAAAGGCGGCAAAGAAGGTAAAGACATTGCCGCCCGTGGTGTTCCCCTCCATCAGTTCAATGATACCTACCACAAGCTGAACAATGAACCCGCCGATGAGCCAGCAGCCCAGGAGCGGGATGCACGAGTGATCGACTTTGCCGGTGAGTACCGCGAAAAACGTAAAACATGCCACAGCCAGAGCCACCAGTCCTGCGGGGGCGGGTGTTGCCCATCCGTGTTCTTTACTCATGTCGTGTTCTCCTGTTTGTGTTTGTGGGAATCGCCTTCACGTGTGGGGATGGTTATCTCAAGGAACATGCCAACAGGGTGGTGTTGGTGCTAATGTTCTGTCTTTGTAGGAGAATGCTGAAGTATGTGTTGGCGGAGGGCTTGAGGGAGGAATGGGGTGGGATGACCCCGTGTGTCCGGTGGTGATGCGTTTTTTTGTGTTTTTACAGTGGGTTTCTGCTGGTGTGGTGAGAAGGCCCCATAAGGTGGCTTTTTCGGGACGTCTGTAAAAGGAGGTGGCTCGACCCGGCCACATCCACTGCTCCATGCCTATAAACGGTTTTCCTCGAATCCACAGCCCGAGCCACCGGGCTTCAGCAGCACCAGGTTGTAAACCCGACCTTTCCCCAGCACACGACACGTGACATAGAATTCATGGACTTGCCGGTTGGTTAGGGCCTTACCAGAATTTAATTATACACGCTCAGTATGACCAGCACCGTGCGCTTTGAAAATTGAACGTTGGACCACACGGTATTGTGGAAACGCCCGGTAACGGTCGTTGTATAATTATTTCACAGCGAGGCCCTTATTCTTTTATTTGCCAGGAACCGTCTTTCGCCAGGCATGCCGTTTTGACGGCACTCTCCTTTTTTCCGAATTTAGGATTCAGGTCAAACTTAAGGGAGACACAGGATATTCCCGAGTCTTTGAAGGCCTTCAAAAGGGCCACCTTTCCTTTGTTTCCGGATTTGGGGTTGGACCACTTTACGGATTTCAGGTCCATATCATGAAGGAGGCGTTTGGTCGCTTCTTCGAACTGTCTCTCATCTTCAGTCGTCATTTTCTGGGTGGTAAAAAGAGAGTCGGTGATGCTGTTGCCTGCATCTTTCAGAAGCCGGAACGGAGAGGTGATGACCCCTTTCATGACTCCGGTGACGGCATCTTCGGATGCCCTGCCAACGATTTGTTGGCTGTCCGCCACGATCCCTTCCACCCGGTCGAGGGTACCGGGGATTTCTCCGCGGATGGCTTCGACTTCCAGAAGGGCTTTGTCAACCCGCGGGAGGGTGGCCTCCACCTGGGTGGCCACGGTGTTCACGGCACCGGCTGCAGTGTCGACGGTCTCGGCGATGAGGGGCAGGTTTTTTTCCACCTCTGTGATCTGCTCTTGAATGGCATCCACACGTGTGAGGATGGGCGGGATCGCTTCACGAACCTGCTCCACCTCGGCAAGGATGGGGGGAACCGCCTTTCTGATGTGTTCCACCTCCGCAAGGATGGGCGGCACGGTCTCCCTTAGTTTCCCGACCTCCTCCAAGATGGGGGGAAGCTCTGCGGTAATCAGGGGGATCGTCTCCACAATGGCATCGATGCGGGTGTTGATATCGTCCACCCGCGTCATCACCGCAGGAAGCTCCCGCGTGACACCTTGAATGCTGTACGCCAGCCAGGCCATGGCTCCGGCAAGTAGTATAAGCCCCAATGCAAGGGCTGAGGTGAAGATGTTTTTCATGGGGTCTCCGGTGTGTCGCTATGTTGAAAATGAGTTCCAAAAACGTTTTGGTTGGGTTGTGCCTCGTGTGGCGTCGTTTGAATATCAACAATCGCGTGGAATGGGTATGCGTCAGGTCACAACACCATTCATTCCATGGAACTGTTCAGGGCATTTTTGCACGGTGTGCCACCTTGAAAGCAGGTTTCCACGGGCTTCAACTCTTGCACCAAAGTTATTTGGCAAAAAGTTCGAAACGTTTGGCCCCCGGCAGAGGCAGCCAGGTTTGTTAGTGTTATGAAATCGTATCCACGACGGCCTGAAGGTTGTGGAAGCATTTGAAAAACCTATAGCTCTGGAGGCGGGCGTAGCCCGCAGCGAACGCCCTTGCGATTTGGCCCGAGGTACGAGGGACAAAGCGCAAGGGCAATCAGCTTTCGAGGTGGCTCACCTCGCCGCCGGAGGCAAGCTTTTTAACTCCACTTTAGCCATTAGAACACTCGGTCCGCCAGGCGCTTGGCACGTTGGAGCCATGCGCCTGCGCGGGTGTCCACGGCTTCCAGGGCCGCATGGGGGCAGACCTCGACGCAGCAGTAGCAGCGGATGCAGGTTTCGAGGTCAAAGGCCACGGCTTCATCGGTTTCGGTGATGGCGGTCACCGGGCAGAAGGTCAGGCATTCGTTGCATTTTCGGCATTTTTCTTCATTCACCACGGGCCGCTGGACCATGTGCTTCCGGATAAGGTGTTTCAGGAACGAGGGGCCGAAGGTCACCGGGCTCTGGGTGGGAAGCTTGAAGTCTGCAAAGACCTCTTCCGGTATGGGGCCTGGGGGGATTTCGCTGATGTGTCCCAAATCCGAAGCTGCAGCAATGGTGGGGAGGTTGGCGGGGGCAAGGCCTGCCATGCGGGCGCAGGCGGTATCCACGTGGTGGACGTTTGAACCTGCCACGAGGTAGCCCATGTGTTTCAGCGTGCCGTTTTTGCCGGGGCCCTGCCCTTCGAGGCCGGTGATGGCATCGATGATGGTGACGGTGGGCTGAATGGCCTCGGCAATGCCCACCAGGAGCTTGGCGAACTGTTCCCGCTGGATGCCGGCCCGTGCGTGCCATTTGGGCTTTTCAAAGCCCACCACACACCCGAAGAGGTTCTTCACCCCCAGGGTAAGGGTCATCATGGCGTGGGTCTTGAACTTGGGCAGGTTGATAATTGTTTTGATGTTCAACGCCTCTTCGGCAAGGCCAATGGTTCCGAAGGGCGCGCCGATATCAATGGGCGCCGCCGTCTCAAAGCCCATCACCTCCACGGGCATCTCTTTTAAGGCCTCTTTGAATCCCCCCACACGCCAGATTTTTTCCACATTTCCCACCGCCGGGCTGTCGGCGATCAAGGGTCTGCCCCCGTGGTCCAGCACCCAGGCGGCAGCCGCTTTCACCACCAGGGGGTGGGTGAGAATGGCTTTCTCGGGCGGTGCGGCCAGAAGAAGGTTGGGTTTGATGAGAACCCTCTCCCCGGAGGTGATGGGGGAGGGCATGTGGCGATCCAACAGCTCTCCCACCTGACGTGTAAGCTGCTTTTGGTCGTATGCGGATGCGATGATTTCAGGCGTGGTCATGGTCTCTCCAGAGCGTGATGACATGTTGTTGACGATCACGATAGCACAGATGGCCAGGGGAAATCCAAAAAAGCGTGCCTCCGGCGGGCAGGGGCTAAAGCCCCTGCACCCCAGGTTCGTGAATGCTCCCGACCTTCGTTCCTCAGGTCGATCACATTCACTGACGGGCTGCGCCCGTGGAGCCAATCGCTGTATTAAGCGAAATCGCGCAGGGTATGGGGCACACCACTTTTGTGAAAAACGGATGATCTGGGGGCGATTTGGTTTTATTCCGAGGGGGATATGAAATCGGTGAGGCTTGTTTTAGCAGTTGACACCATCACGTCATACATCCAAGGCCCTTTAGCCTTTAGCCTTTAGCCTTTAGCCTTTAGCCTTTAGCCTTTAGCCAGGCATGTGTGGTGTTTGCCTGCTAACTATGCTGTGGCACTGATGAACTGTATCAGTTTGAATTATATAAAATAAATTATGAAATATTGACAGCTCGAAGAGCCGGGTGTAGTGTTTTTGTCCCTTCCCCTTCAGGGAATGGGGATCGTTTGACGTTTGTTATCAAGGAGACTCACTACGTGTTCGAACAGCCTGAACTCTGGCAGATTGTCGCTGCCAACCTGGCAGCTGTCATTGGGGCCTTTATCCAAAGCGGAACCGGCTTCGGCATGGGGCTTTTGTGCGTGCCCCTTCTTACCCTCATTCACCCTGTTTTTGCCCCCGGTGCCTTTCTCGTTGCCAGCCTGTTTCAGAACACCCTTATGGTTGCAAGAAACCGCCAGGGGATTCGCAAGGACTGGCTCGCAGCCATTCTTCCCGGTGCCGTGATGGGCTCTGCCGTGGCATTTTTTGTGCTGAGTAACCTCAAAGGGCCTGGGGTGGAGTTGGCCATTGGCGTCACCATTCTTATCGCCGTTGCCATCAGCGCAGGAGGGCTTCGCATCGCTGTAAACGGTAAATCTCTTTTTGCCGGTGGAACTCTTGCGGGCATGATGTCCACGATAGCCGGGGTCCCAGGCCCCCCTCTAATCATCGTTATCCAGAACGAGCAGGGACGACAGATCCGGGCAAACCTCGGTATTTCTTTCATCACATCAAGCGCGGCCTCCATCACCGCTCTCTATTTTGCGGGTCGCTTCGGGCTCCTCCATCTTTTTCTCGGCTTCTCCCTTGTTCCAGGTATCCTTGCAGGCACTCTCCTTGCCGGTCCCTTTGCCAGCTTTCTTGATCGGGCTTTTCTGAGACCCGTCCTTCTCGGCCTTGTCAGCTTCGGCGGGCTGGCTTTGATTCTGCGAAATGTGATGTAGGAAGGCTCAGGGGAAAAAGTAGGTGGCGTCGTTTCACGTCGGCTCACTACGTTTTGAGATGTTTCTCGTAAAGTGGATTTGCGATCCTCGCCGCAGGGAGCAGTCAGGGCCTTCTCACAACGTTAAAAAACAAGAGAATGTTGAGTTTAGATCTCGCAACTTACTTGTTTCCGGCTTATGGCACCGGGCTTGTTTATGAGCAAAAAGCAGGTTTACCATGAAGGCGGCTCCGCCGCAAAACCCATTCTTTCCTCTGTTTTCTTCAGGCTCTTCTTTGTTTAAAGGCTTTGTTATTGATCTGCCCCGGCCATGGCCACGGCTGGTATCGAAACCAACACTCTTTGTCCTCACAGCCGCTCTTCCTCACAACCTTTCGGCTTTCATACAATACAACAAAACCTGTTCACCGATGCCGGCCCACACCGTTTGCGTTGGTGAAGTCCGGCCCAAAGGCGAACGCCCCCTGCCCCGAGGAACGAGGGACAGAGGGCGCTTGCAATCAGCGTTCAAGGTGGCTCTATCGGGAGCCAATCTTTTGAAACGTTGGATAAACAGGCTTAATCCCCGGCTTCAGGTTTACATTGAAATCAATGGCGAATGTGATTTGCCCCGAGGAACGAGGGGGGAAGCGCATTCGTAACCTGCTTTCAAGGTGGCTCACCTTGCCGCCGGAGGCTTGCTTTTGTTCTTACAGGAGGCTCTTGCCGTCCTGCAGCTTTTTGGCGAGGTCGTCGTCCAGGGCGGTGAAGCCGCCAAGGTCAGTGCCTGCAACTGAAGCTGCAGAGCCGGTTTTTTCTTTGATGGCGGCCTGTAGTTCCTTTTCGAATTCGGCGGTGAGTTCTTTGGTGGCGTTCTTC
>CALOAX010000009.1:0-151514 GCA_942491485.1 Desulfolunaceae bacterium
AACCCAACCAAAGTATCTTATCTGCTTTTTTCTGTCAAGAAAAAGAACCAAAAAAATGATTCAAACAGATAATCCCTCAACCCGCCGTCGCTTGGTTTGCGTCGGTCTCGCGCTGAAGACTTGAAGGTTCTACCCCGAAAGGCAGCTTCTGTCAAAGCCTTTTGTGAACTTTCTTTGATTTTTTTGGAACGGTGCGAATTTCCATTGAAATTCGCACCGCCCCCACACATAGAACGGGCTTTATCCTGGGCTACACCCCAAGAACAATGCGAAGGTAACGCTTCTTTCCAGCCCGAAGAAGAACCTCACCACCCTCAAAATCTGCCTCTGTAACGGCTCGATCCCATGCATCCAGACGTTCACCGTTCACATAGGCTCCGCCCTGCTGAATAAGCTTTCGTGCCGCCCCACCAGATTGAGCAAGCCCTGCAAGGGCAAACAACTTAAACGCCGGCATCCCATCCCCTTGAAAATCCGCGGCTGGCACCTCAAGGCTGGGTACCGCATCGAGTGCGCTGCCATCATCCCCGCGTGGAATCCCACTGGAAGGAAGAAGTGACTCGGCTATCTGTTTCACCCCGAACATGGCGGCAGCAGACTTGAACGCTTCGAGGGCAGCGTCCCGGCCATGACACAGAGCCGTGGCTTCGAATGCCAGCACAGCCTTGGCACTGTTAAGGTCCGCCCCGGAGAGACCGGCCACCGCCCTCACCTCTTCCATGGGAAGAAAGGTGAAGAGGGCAAGAAAGCGCTCCACATCCGCATCATCGGTATTCACCCAGAACTGATAGTAATCGTAAGCCGAGGTGCGTTCGGGGTCCAGCCAGACAGCGCCCTTATGGGTTTTGCCCATCTTGATGCCGGCAGCGGTCATGATCAGAGGGAAGGTGACACCAAAGGCTGTCTTTCCGTGCTTTCGGCGCACAAGATCCACCCCTGCCACAATATTGCCCCACTGATCACTGCCCCCCATCTGAAGGTAGCAGTCATGGGTACGACAGAGCTCGTAAAAATCATAGGCCTGAAGAAGCATGTAGTTGAACTCGATAAAGCTCAAGCCTTCATCGGAATCAATGCGGGCACGATAGCTCTCCGCCTTGATCATACGATTGACACTGAAGTGACGCCCCACCTCACGCAGGAAGGGGATGTACTCGAGGCCTGTCAGCCAGTGTGCGTTGTCCAGCAACATGGCCTTCCCGTCGGAAAAATCGAGGAACCGTGAAAGCTGGGCCCGCAAGCCGGCCTTGTTCTCATCGATGATCTCGGGGGTCAGAAGCTGCCGCATCTCGGTCTTCCCACTGGGGTCACCGATCATGCCGGTCCCGCCCCCCACCAGAGCAATGGGACAGTGCCCGGCCCGCTGCATGTGACACAGCGCCATAACCGTCACGAGGTGCCCCACATGAAGGCTGGATCCTGTGGGGTCAAAACCGATATAGCAGCGCTTCCCTGGCGTGGAAAGATACTCAATCAATTCTTCTTCATGTGTTGTATTATCCACAAAACCGCGGTCTCTCAGCGACTCAATGACATTCATAGCATATACCTCGTCTCTGTTGGTTGGGTGCCGTAACCGGATCCACGTCCAAGGGCACCACCCTTTTATATATAAGGTGCCGCAAAACGACACCCAGATCATCGGGTCAATTATCAACGGGCGGCGTACTCAACCTCACAACCCCCTGATAACAAAATAGCCGAAACGCCTTGCAAATGAAGGGACCCATAAAAAAGGTCCCGACTTCGCGTCAGCGCTCGGCTTATTACGTTCTCCTTGAAATGGCTGGAGATGCCTCTACTTGTTTGCATACCCCACTGCGCGGGTTTCTCGAATGACCGTTACCCGGATCTGACCGGGAAACGTCAGAGACTCTTCGATCTGCTTGGCTATATCAAGGCTCATAACCACAGCGTCTTCATCCCTGACCACATCGCCTTCCACAATCACGCGGAGCTCACGTCCCGCCTGAATAGCGTAGGAGTTGGCAACACCCTTGTACCCGTTGGCAATCTTCTCCAGGTCGTCCAGGCGTTTGACGTAGTTCTCAAGAAGTTCTTTTCGTGCACCGGGCCGTGCCCCTGAAAGGGAGTCGGCAGCCTGCACCAGAAGATCGTAGACCGATTCCGGAGCCACATCCTCATGGTGAGCAGCGATGCCCTGGACAATCTTGGGATTCTCACCGAATTTCTTGGCAAGGTTTGCCCCGATGGTGGCGTGGGGACCCTCCACTTCGTGGTCCACCGCCTTACCGATGTCATGAAGCAGCCCCATGCGCTTGGCAAGCTTCACGTTAAGACCGAGCTCGGCAGCCATCACCCCGCAGAGAAATCCCACCTCCACTGAGTGCTGCAGCACGTTCTGTGCATAACTGGTACGAAACTTCAACCGACCAAGAATGGCGATAAGCTCGTTACAAATCCCGTGGACACCCAGATCAAACGCCGCCTGATCACCGGCCTCCTTGATGGTCTGATCCACTTCCTTCTCTACAGTCTTCACCACCTCTTCGATACGGGCCGGATGAATACGGCCGTCGTTGATCAGCTTGGCAAGAGAGAGCCGAGCAACCTCTCGTCGAACGGGGTTAAACCCGGAGAGAATAACAGCCTCCGGGGTATCATCTATGATCAGATCGATGCCGGTGGCAGCTTCCAGAGCACGGATGTTCCGCCCTTCGCGGCCGATGATACGGCCCTTCATTTCATCATTGGGAAGCGGCACCACCGAGACGGTACGTTCGGCCACAAAGTCACCTGCATAACGCTGGATGGCAGTGGCAATGATCTTTTTAGCCTCTTTATCAGCACTCTCCCTCGCCTCGCTGGTAATCCGCTTGATGAGTTTGGCGCCATCGTGACGAGCATCGTTTTCCATGGCTGTCAAAAGAAGGCCCTTGGCTTCTTCCGAGGTCATGCCCGATATCTTTTCAAGTTCCCGCTTCTGCTCAGAGATAAGCCCGTCGTACTCCACCTGGCTCTCTGACAGCTTTTCAGAGTCCCGATCGATCTGCTTTTCCCTCTGGGCAAGCTCTTTTTCAAGCTTTTCAACCTGATCCTGGCGACGATCCAGTTTCTCTGACTTCTGGTTGAATCGCTTGTCGAGCCCCTTCAGCTCCATCCGTGTTTCGTTGGTCTCGGCGTCGAACTCACTCTTCATCTTGATGAGTCGGTCTTTGGCCTCAACATTGGCTTCCATCAACAGGTTTTCAGACCGCAGTCTGGCATCACGGATTATCTTCTCGGCCTCTTCTTCGGCTTCCTCGGCCCGCCTGCTGTTTACCCTCCCTTTGATAACAAAGGTCAGGGCAGCGCCGACAAGGAAACTGACAATGCCGATTAACATAGTTTTCACTACCATTTGATTCCCCCGAATATATATCCACCTCAGTTTTGACGGCAAAAAACCGCCTTAAGGACTCCACACCATAGACATTCGCCCAACCTTGAGGTCACATGATTTTGCATACCCAAAGACCGCAGCGGGGTATAAAACGAGCGAACAAGCGCATCCGACATTCGTGCAATGCAAGGCTTCAGAATCTTAAAAAAAAGGAGACGATGCCGCATGGACAGTATGGATATACCATGGATGTCGGAGACCCTTGACAGAGTCGTCGGCTTCGAGGGGTGGTGGTTGGAAGGAAGGGACAGGCAGCGGGGAAGAGTTGACATAAAAATATCCCCACCCGGGTGCCGTGTTGAATTAAGGTCTTTGAACCGTTAGTTCAAAGGGGGGCGCCTCTATAACTCCTTAAGGCTTTTCTGTCAGGCAGAACTTGCACACCAAAGTCAGGGGAGGCTCCCGTGGTATTGCCATTGGGTCAAAGGATATACTCCAATCACGAACACGGCAGGGATATTTTTTATTCAAATTGTATCGTATTTCGGCAGAGCAGAACAGCCTTTTCTGAACTGTCGTTACGGCTGACACCCCCCCAGCTTTTCAATGAGGGTGGCCGACTTTTGGGTGAGCTTCTCCTGAAGCTCGGCGTGATTCTTCTTAACCTCCGCCAGTTCCTTGGCGATATTCAAGGTGGCCACCAGAAGCTGAATGAATTTGCGGTTTTCGGTTAAGGGACCTTTCATCCCGTCTCCCGCACGCGCAACTTCATTAACGATACTTCCGACGATGGCCGATGCTTGACTCGCATCGGCGTCAGTCTTGAAGTTATACGTCTCCCCAAACAGGTCGACTGTTAGAATCTCTTCCAATGATTGCGGATTCGCTTTTGTCATCCGTTAGAGATCAGGAAGCAACGTCGATGTAGTTGTTGAGCCGATCCATCAGGCCATCAATCTTACCTCGAATGTTCTCCCTCTGTTCTGCAAAGGCGGTTTCAGTCTGAGTCTTCACCTGAAGCTCACCTTCGAGTGTTTCGACCTTCCCTTTAAGCTCTGCATTCTCTGATTTCAGGCTGTTGCAGAGTTCAATGAGAAAATCTACCTGTTCTTCTATATAATCAATTTGACCAACTATTGCTTCATCATCCAATTTAGCACCTCTCGAAATTCAAATCACTATAGTCTTCAATTTTCAATAAAGTCAAGGGAATTCATTGGGCCTGCTATCCCAGCATTTGGCGTACGGTTTCAAGGTCATTTACGGTATTTACGCCCGTAACTTCCCTGGCCGATCCACCTGTCACGACGCCGGCACCAGCCCCTTCCTGAACGGCTATCTCCACGATATCGGTGAGATAGTACTCCCCTTGTGCATTGTCCGATTTCACCTTGTCGAGGGCAGAAAAGAGAAAGTCAGCATCCACACAGTAGATACCGCTGTTGATCTCCTTGATTGCCCTCTCCTCGGCACTTGCATCCTTCTCTTCCACGATGCAGCGCAGCGCGCCGTCTTCCCCTGTAACCATTCGACCATACCCTGTCGGGTCTTCGAGGGAAACGGCCAGTACCGACACAGCTCGACCGGCGGCCTCATGCTCCACAACCAGTCGATGCAGGGTCTCTGCCCTCACCAGGGGGACGTCCCCACAGAGGATCACCACCTGCCGGGTCGATGCCCCGATGGCATCCCGGGCACACATCACGGCATGCCCTGTGCCCAGCTGCTCTTCCTGCAGGGCAAACAGAGCCTCGCGCTGACCGGCCACGGCGGCTTTAACCGCTTCAGCCTGGTGCCCCACGATCACCACCACATCGCTGCCTGCGATCTCTGAGGCCGATGCCATCACATAGTCCACCATGGGGCGACCATGCACCTCATGGAGCACCTTGGCTTTGTCTGATTTCATGCGGGTGCCCTTGCCGGCAGCAAGAACAACCACCGCTGTCTTCCCCGTGGTTTTACTCAATTTCCCCCCTTGTTGCAATAGCACCTGATGGGTGCATGCAAAAACCTGGCATAAAGATCGCGCACACAGCGCTTAAACCGATGGCCCGAAACGGCCCCTTTTAACGCCGTCCAGACGACAAAAGGGGCGGCCCCACCGGGGCCGCCCCTTTACAAACATCTTTCTCTGGACTCGGTCCAGGCAATACAACGGCCCCATAAAGAGACGATTGTTCCCCTTCGGCGCACGAAGGTCTTACCTGCTATCAACCGCATTGATGCGATGAATCGCTCGCGCAAGAGCCGCCTTGGCTCGAATCTCATCAATCTCTGTACGGTTTCCCGACAGGCGTTTTTCCGCCCTTTCCATGGCCGCTTTGGCGCGATTGGCGTCAATGTCACGACGCCGCTCCGCCGACTCGGCCAGAATGGTCACCTTGTCACCCAAGGCCTCGGCAAATCCACCGTTAATAAAAACGCCGCACTCATTTCCAGCTGCGTCCTTAAAACGGGCCATCCCCACCTTCAGGGAGGTGAGAAACGGGGTGTGCCCGTCGAGCACGCCGAACTCACCTTCCGAACCCGGGGCCATGACGATCTGAGCGTCCTCACTGATCACACGCTTTTCAGGTGTCACGATTTCGAGTCTGATATTGTCTGCCATATCAACCCCTCACAGGTTAGAAGGGGCTATGCCGGCACCGAAAAAGGAGCCGGCCAGCCCCGTTCACATCTTATTTGTCAGCCATATCCTTGGCCTTGGCAACCGCGTCTTCGATGGTTCCCACAAGGTTAAACGCACCTTCGGGAAGATCGTCATGCTTGCCGTCCAGAATCTCCTTGAAGCTACGGATGGTGTCCTCAAGCTTCACGTACTTGCCCTTGAGACCGGTAAAAACTTCGGCCACGTGGAAGGGCTGAGAGAGGAAACGCTGGATACGACGTGCGCGGGTTACGACCATCTTGTCATCGTCGGAAAGTTCGTCGATACCGAGAATGGCAATAATATCCTGAAGCTCCTTGTACTTCTGAAGCACGGTCTGAACCTGACGTGCCACAGCGTAGTGCTCGTCGCCGATGTAGGCCGCGTCGAGAATACGGGAGGAGGAGTCAAGGGGGTCAACCGCCGGGTAGATGCCCAGTTCCGCAATGGAGCGGGAGAGAACAACCGTACCGTCAAGGTGGGCAAAGGTGGTTGCGGGTGCGGGGTCGGTGAGGTCGTCAGCGGGGACGTACACACACTGTACCGCGGTAATGGAACCTTTGTCCGTGGAGGTAATGCGCTCCTGGAGACCACCCATGTCCACCGCCAGGGTGGGCTGGTAACCTACCGCCGAGGGCATACGACCGAGGAGAGCCGATACCTCGGAACCCGCCTGGGTGAAACGGAAAATGTTGTCAATAAAGATGAGAACGTCCTGGCCTTCCACATCACGGAAGTACTCGGCACAGGTCAGGGCCGAGAGGGCAACACGTGCACGGGCGCCGGGAGGTTCGGTCATCTGACCGTAGATCAGGGCGCATTTGTCAAGAACGCCGGAGTCTTTCATTTCGTGGTAAAGGTCGTTGCCCTCACGGGTACGCTCACCAACACCTGCAAACACGGAAATACCGCCGTGCTGCATGGCGATGTTGTTTACCATCTCCATCATAATAACGGTCTTGCCAACACCTGCACCACCGAAGAGGCCCATCTTGCCGCCACGGGGGAAGGGGACGAGAAGGTCGATAACCTTAATCCCGGTCTCAAGGACCGTTACGGATGTGTCCTGCTCGGTGAACTCGGGGGCGGGACGGTGAATGGGCATGGTGTTCTCCATGCTTACATCACCAAGGCCGTCCACAGGGCGCCCCACAACATTGAGAACACGTCCCAGGGAGGCCTTGCCCACGGGCATCACGATGGGATTTCCGGTATCTTTTACGGACATGCCGCGAACCAGGCCGTCGGTGACGTCCATGGCGATGGTGCGTACCACGTTGTCGCCCAAGTGCTGGGCCACTTCCACCACGAGGTTGTCCTCTTCGTCGTTGATGGCCGCGTTGGTAAGGGTCAGGGCTGTAAGGATCGCCGGCAGTTTTCCAGGTTCGAACTCCACGTCAACAACAGGCCCCATGACCTGTGTGATTTTTCCGATATTGTCAGCCATTGAAAAGTACCTCCTATGTACCTAAATCTATGCTGTATATTCGATAAGCGAGTTACAATCAGCCCTTCAAGGCTTCTGCACCACCGACGATATCCATAAGGTCTGCAGTAATTGCCGCTTGTCGTGCTTTGTTAAACACCCTTTGAAGATCGGTGATCATGTCGGAACACGCGTTGGTGGCGTTTTCCATGGCCGACATTCGTGCCGCATGTTCACTGGTCGACGTCTCAAGAAGGCCTCGGTAGAGCTGGATATAAACGTTTCTCGGGAGCATCTCGCCAAGAAGCAGCTCCGCACTGGGCTCGCAGATATGCTCGGCCTGAAACGCCTTCTCCTCTTCCTCCTCAACCACCTCGATGGGGGGAATGGGAAGAAGCTGCTGAACCACCGGCTCCTGCCTGCCCATGCTGACGAACTGCGCATAGACCAGATAGACTTCATCATATTCACCGGCCATAAAGCCGTTGATCAGCTTCTGGCCTCCGGTGGACGCGACGCCGAAACCAAACCCGGCACCAACCACCCCGAGGTACTCATCCACAAGGGATTGCCCCTCTTTCCGAGCCCAATCGCGGCCCTTCTTACCAAAGTTGGTGAAAGAGATCTCGACATCATCCCCCTCCTTCTCCTTGATAAGTTTTTCCGCTTTTTCGATCAGATTGATATTGAAACCGCCACAAAGCCCCCTGTCGGATGTCAGGAGAACCACGTGGACTTTCTTCACCTCTTCGCGTGCTTCAAGGAGCGGACTGGCTCCTTCACCTGCCTTCTGAGCAAGACTTCCCAAAACCTCTGCGTATTTTTCCGCATAGGGCCGGAAGGCCTCCATGGCTAACTGAGCACCACGCAAGCGGGAAGTCGCAACCATTTTCATGGCGCTGGTGATCTGCTTGGTCTTTTTAACACCAGAGATCTTTAATTGTACTTCCTTTAACGTTGCCATATGCCATTTACCTTTACGTGTCTCAAATTAATAGATTTGCTCTTCCAGCAAGCTACTTGATGGTGTCTTTGAACTCCTCGTCGTACGCAGTGAGGGCCTTGACAATATCGGCTTCAATTTCGGAGGTAATCTTTTTGCTTTCTGCCAGGGCAGGAAGAATCGCAGGGAAGCGGCTCTCTACGAAGGGGTAAAGGCCCGCTTCATACTTGGTCACCATCTCACGCGGGTAGGCATCAATGTAACCCTTGGTGCCGGCGAAAAGGATAAGGACCTGCTTTTCAAGGGGCAGAGGCGCATACTGGGGCTGCTTGAGAACTTCCACCAGACGCTCACCACGGGTCAACTGCTTCTGGGTGGAGGCATCAAGGTCGGAACCGAAGGCGGCAAAGGCCTCGAGCTCTCGGAAAGACGCCATGTCGAGACGAAGGGTACCGGCCACCTGCTTCATGGCTTTCTCCTGGGCCGCGCCACCTACTCGGGAAACCGAGAGACCTACGTCAACCGCAGGGCGCATACCGGCGAAGAACATCCCCTTGTCGAGGTAGATCTGGCCGTCGGTGATGGAGATAACGTTGGTGGGAATAAAGGCAGACACATCGCCTTCCTGGGTTTCGATAATGGGAAGTGCGGTCAGGGATCCGGCACCCAGCGCATCGGAAAGCTTGGCGGAACGTTCCAGGAGACGGGAGTGGTTGTAGAAAATGTCGCCGGGGAAGGCCTCTCGTCCTGGGGGACGGCGAAGCAGAAGGGAGACCTGGCGGTAGGCGGCAGCCTGCTTGGAAAGGTCATCATAAATGATGAGTGCATGCTCGCCTTTGTCACGGAAGTACTCACCCATGGCGCAACCGGCGTAGGGTGCGAGGAACTGAAGTGCTGCAGGATCGGAGGCACAGGCCGCAACCACGGTGGTGTACTCCATGGCGCCGTGCTCTTCAAGAACCGCCACGACCTGGGCCACGGTGGACTTCTTCTGCCCGCACGCAACGTAGATACACTTCACGTTCTGGCCCTTCTGGGCGAGGATCGCGTCAACAGCAATGGCGGTCTTGCCAATCTGACGGTCGCCGATGATGAGCTCACGCTGGCCCTTGCCAACGGGGGTCATGGCGTCAATGGCCTTGATACCGGTGTAGCAGGGCTCATGGACACCCTTACGCTGGATAACGCCGGGGGCCACCATCTCGAGGCGACGGGTGTCGGGGGTCTCAATGGGCCCCTTGCCGTCGATGGGCTGGCCGGTGGTGTCCACAACACGGCCGAGAACAGGCTCGCCTACGGGAACCTCGGCAATACGTGAGGTTCGCTTGACGATGTCCCCTTCCTTGATCTGGGTGTCATCGCCCATGATGGCGATACCGACGTTGTCCTCTTCAAGGTTGAGGGCGAGGCCGAGAATGCCGCCGGGAAATTCCACAAGCTCCAGGGCCATGACTTTTTCGAGACCGTAGACCCTCGCGATGCCGTCGCCTACTGAAAGAACGACGCCGGTTTCGGAAAGCTCGACTTTCTTGTCGAAATCCTTGATCTGCTCCTTGATTATTTGGCTAATCTCTTCAGCTTTGATTTCCATTAGACACTCTCACCCCTTTTAAAAGATTCTTTCATGTTCTGCAGCTGTGTGCGCACACTGCCGTCAAGTACAAGGTCACCTATCTTTGTAACAATGCCCCCAATCAACCCGGGGTCTTTTTCCAGATTCAAAATGACGTCCTTGCCGGTCAGCGCGGAGAGGGATGCCTTAATCTTCTCCACAGCATCTTCCGACAGGGCCACGGCAGAAACCACATGCGCGTGGGCGACGCCGTTGAGCTCATCCACCAGTTCCTGATAGGTTTCGTCGATGGAGCCAAGGTGGCCGAAACGGCCCTTGTCGAATAAAAGCAGGGCAAAGGATGCGATAACGGGGGAGAGGGTCAACTTATCGACCACCACCTTCAACACGCCGCGCCTGCCGTCGAAAGCGTAGACGGGGTTGGCGATGACGGTGGAGAGTTCCTCTTCCTTGGCAAATAACGCAGCCATACCGCTGAGCTCTTCACGGTACGTCTCCGCATTGCCGTCCTCTTTGCCAATGAGCAACAGAGCCTTGGCATAACGCTTGGATATTGCGATATCTTTCATTACACCACCACCTTGTCCAGATAGTCATCCACCAGCTTGTCCTGATCGTCCGAGTTGATCTTCTCTCGAATCAGCTCCTCGGCCTTTTCCAGGGCGAGGGCCATGATCTCGGCCTTCAGGTCAGCACGAGCCGCCTTAAACTCATGGTCAATATTGCGTTTGGCCTGCTCCTCAAGCTTAGCGGCATGGAGCTCGGCTTCGGCAAAAATTCGCTTCTTGGCGGTCTCTCCCTGCTCCTTGTACTGCGCCAGAATCACCTCCACCTCACTCTCCAGGGTGGCGATCTTGGTTTCATACTCAGCCAGAGTCTTTTCGGCGTCGGCCTTTTGAGATTCAAGGGTATCGAGTTCATCACGGATGGTATCGATACGCCCGGAGAGGGCATTGGAGACAGGCTTTCGAAGCACAAAAACCAGAAGGGACATGAGTACAACAAAGTTCAATACACGCGCGGTATCCGTGGTGAGCCAGTGCTTGGCCTCCGCCGCATGTCCGCCATCACCGCCGCTTGAGGCAAAGGCCACACCGGCAGTAAGGGTCAACGCAACAAAAAAACACCAGGATAGAAGCTTGCGCCCTTTGGACGCCTTAAACACAGAAAACATTACAGTGCCCTCCCCAGAATCTTCTCGCCAATTGCATTTGCAAAATCATCCACTTCACTCTGCAGACTCTCCCGCACCGCAACCATATCCTGAGAAATTTTCTCACGAACAGCGACAAGATCTTCTTGGGCACGGCTGGTGATCTCCCCGACGATGCGCCTCTCCTCCTGGGACGCCTCATCAATGAGCGCGTCCTTGAGCTCAACGCCCTTGGTACGCCCTTCCTTGATCCCGGCTGCAAATGTCTCCTCCCTCTCACGAACACCAGCTGAGGACGCATCGATGCTCGCATTGAGCCCATCGATTGCCTCACGGCGTTTCGCAAGAACCCCCCTGATCGGCTTATAAAGAACAACGTTCAAAATAAGAATCAAGAGGATGAAGTTGACGATCTGCACCAATAAGGAATAATCCACACTAACCATTGGTGACCCTCCAACAAAAGTTAATAAGAATGCCAGAAAAATATCATAACAACAGAAACTAAGACTGATACAAGTCTTAGAAAATCCCTTATTTTAGCACCGATCCTATACCAGTTTTTCTCTTTTTTTGTCAACCTGTTTTAGAAAATCTTTTAGTGGATAGCAAGTGATATCAGCTTTTTCCATGACACGCCAGCGCTTGCTAATAAAGGCTCTTACGCTTTACCCACAAGCAGTATGTTGCCGTAAAGCGAACAGGCGCAAACCATGGAAAGCTAAGCATTCAAAACCGAATAACCCCGCCACGAAAAAGAGTAAAAGAACCGATGATCACACCGGATTCACCCCTCCCGTCTCAGCCGCCACCCACCCCATGAGCCGATAACGCATTTCACTCTCCGGCTGCAACGAGCGCCCGGATCTCTGCCCCAGATTGTTAAACAGCTATTTTTTAAAACGACGCATGCTGACCCCCATCAGGAGGCCGATGGACATAAGACTGGTTACCACCGACGAGCCACCGTAACTCACCAGGGGCAATGGAACCCCCACAACCGGCATCAGGCCCATCACCATCCCCATGTTAATGAAGACTTCCCAGAAGAGCATGGCTGTCACCCCCACGGCGGTAATGGTACCGAATGTGTTCTTGCTTTTGTGGGCAATATTGAGGCTCCAGACAAAAAGCGTGCAGTACAGGAGCACAAGAAGCACCGTCCCCAGAAAGCCCCACTCTTCGGCCAGAACCGAGAGAATAAAGTCGGTGTGCCGCTCGGGAAGAAAGCTCAGGGTGTTCTGGGTCCCCTTAAGAAAGCCTTTCCCGGTAAGCATCCCGGACCCGATGGCAATTTTGGATTGGATAATATGATAACCGGCCCCCAAGGGATCACGGTCAGGATTCAGAAAGGTCAGCACCCGCTGCTTCTGATAGGCCTTGAGAAAAAAGAGCCAGGCGGCAACCGTAACCCCCAGCCCCGCACACACCAGCACCGTCAACGTGCGCCGCTCAATTTTAACAAAAAGGGTCATGATCCCGGCAATCATCACGATGAGAAGGCCGGTGCCCAGATCGGGCTGGAGATAGATCAGAAAAAACGGCAACAGCACAATGCCCGCTGGCTTGACCAGCTCGCGAAACCCAAGCCCCCGGGTTGTGGCGTTTCGAGCGTAATGACGCGCCAGCATCAATATAACGCCGACCTTGGCCAGCTCCGAAGGCTGAAGGGTCAACGACCCCAAAACAAGCCAGCGCCTCGACCCACCCACCACACGCCCCACAAGAAGCACCGCCACAAGAAGCAGCATGCACCCGGCATAGATTCCCGGGGTCCACCGCTCGAACTCCTTGGGGTCCACGCAAAAGGTCGCTATCATGACCCCCATGCCCCCCCCAAGCCAGACGAGCTGCTTGACGAACAAAGGGCGCAACGAGGCATCATTCCCGGCATATACGGCGCTGTAAAGCGCCACCAGCCCCAGGCCGGAGATAAGCAGGGTAATCAAAAGAAGTCCCCAGTCAAAATGCTCAACGACGCGGCGATCAATCATGGGCGGCCTCCCCTTTTTCCAGATAGGTCTCGATCACTTTCCTGGCAATGGGGGCCGCCTTGGTGGACCCACCCTCACCATGCTCCACGATCACTGCCACGGCAATGGTGGGGTTCACCACAGGCGCATAGGCCACAAACCAGGCGTGGTCGCGGAATTTTCTGATTTTCTTTTTCCTGGAGTCATCATCCCCCTTGCTGACCACCTGGGCCGTCCCGCTCTTCCCTGCCACGGTGACCCCCTCGATGGCGGCTATCTTCCCCGTGCCCTTCCGGCTGTTCACCGTCCCCCAAAGCCCCTTTCGAACCAACTCCAGGGTCTTCTTTCCCGCAGGCAGACGCCCCTTCTCAACCGGCAGGGTCTCTTTGACCAATTCGCCGTCGGCCGTCTCAATTTTCCCCAGGATGTATGGCTTGTAAAGCGTGCCGCCGTTGCCCACCGAGGCAGCCAGCATGGCCATCTGAATAGGGGTCACAAGGTTGTAGCTCTGCCCGATGGCAAGGGAAAGGGTCTCCCCGCTGAGCCAGTTCTGACCCAGCTTGCGCCTCTTCCATTCGGCCGTGGGAATGAGCCCGGCAGCTTCACCGGCCAGCTCCACCCCCGTTGGACGGCCCAGACCGCAGGCCTTCGCGTAAAACGCCAGACGATCCACCCCCAGGCGCTCTCCCACCTCATAATAATAGACATCGCAGGACTGGGCGATGGCATCCAGCACATCCACCGAACCATGGCCTGCACGTTTCCAGCAGCGGTACACACGGTTTCCGTAGGAGTGCCTGCCCGAGCAGAAAAACCGCGTCTTTGAATCAACCAGGTTCTCCTCAAGGGCCGCAATGGATGAGACGATTTTATAAATCGAGGCCGGAGGATAAAGAGCCTGGGTGGCCTTGTTCTCCATGGGACGGCCGGGATCGTTTCTCAGAGCGTTCCACTTGGCATAGGAGAGCCCGCTCACAAAATCGTTCTGATCAAAGGTGGGGCTGCTGGCCATGGCCAAAACAGCACCATTTCTGGGGTCAAGGGCCACAACTGCACCGACATCCCCTTTAAGCAGGGCTTCTGACCGCTTCTGGAGCTTCGTGTTGATCGTCAGAAAGATGTTCTTGCCGGGATCTGCCTCCACCCGCTGGAGTTCACGAATCACCCGTCCACGGGCGTCCACCTCCACCTGTCGGCCGCCCTGGGAGCCCCGCATAAGAGGCTCCATCACCTTTTCCGCCCCAAACTTGCCGATAAAATCCCCCACCGACGCCTCCGGGTGGTTGCCACTTGCAAGCTCGCGTGCATTGATCTCACCCAAATAGCCCAACAGGTGAGCTGCCATGCCCGGATTAAGATAGAACCGCTTGGGACGTACCTTCACCACCACACCTGGCAGGTCAAAACTGTGCACCTCCACAGGCGCCAGAACGTCACGCCCGATGCCCCGCTTGAGAACCACCCGACGGGAGCTGTTCTCCCCTCCTTTCTTGGCAATTCGCTCTGCCATCTCTTCCACAGGAATCCCGGTAAACAAAGAGAGGCGTTCCAGGGTTTCAGGCAGGGGCTTGGCATCCCGGGGGACAATAAAAAGGTCGAAGGCAGGCCGGTTGTCCACAAGAAGGTTGCCCTCGCTGTCATAGATCAGCCCCCGGGAGGGAGGCAGACTCTGAAGACGGATGCGGTTGTTCGTGGAAAGCTCCCGGTACGTCTGGCCGTTGATGATCTGAAGATAAAAGAGGCGAACCAGGATCACGGCAAAGGCGATAAAGATAAGAACCATCGTCCCTTTAAGACGGCGATTGAACCAATCCCCGTCCGGACTGTTGAGGTAGCTGCCCATGCGCCCACCCTCGGCGCTGTCCCCGTTCCCAGAAGCACTACACACCTTCGCCCCCTTCCAGGCGACGAACCACCCTGCGGGTCAACGCTCCGCCCAGCCGGTACCCCCCACCCAGGAGAAGGTAAACAACAGGGCCCAAGGCAGCCCCCCAGAGAAGCTGGACGCCCCCCTGCTCCACAGCCCACACCATGGTGGCGGCGTTGGCCCCGGCCACACTGAGCGCCAGAAGCGCCACAAGATTTTCAAGGAGAATCCCTGCCAGGATGGCAAGATAGATAAGAATGCGGCTGTACACGTGCAGAACCTGCGTGGCAACCTGAAGGGAAAAGAAGAGCCAGAAATAGCTGGTGATATAAAGGCCAAAGGGGCTGCCTGAAAGCCCATCGGCGAGCACCCCCGTCATGAAAACCACCGCACCACCCTTCACCCCCGGCAACGAAAGGGCCGTAAAGACCACCTGGACCACGAGAAGGTCAAAAAGGGGCCGCATGGGTATCTGGGGAAGGAGGGCCGTCTGTATAAGGATCAACAGGGTGGAGACCAGGGTGTATCCGATGACCGCCATCAGCTATCCGCCTCCGGGCTCATCACCACGAGGACCTCTTCCAGCTTCTCAAAGGTGACAGATGGGGTCACCACGACTTCCTGAAAGATTCCGGCCACCCCTTTGTTCACCTTGCTCACGGTCCCGATGAAAAAACCCTTGGGAAACACACCGTCCAGCCCCGATGAGACGATACGCTGACCAGCGGTGATGGTGTCGTTTCGGTTGGCGTAGGCAAAATGGCACTCGCCGGACCCGCCGCCCTTAAGAACACCCCTGGACCGGGTGTCCTGAACCAAAGCATCCACAGAGCTGTTGCGATCGGTGACGAGAAGCACTTTGGCATATCGATGCGAGGCTTCGATGACCTGCCCCACGATGCCGTCAGGCACCACAACTGGCTGCCCCTTGACCACACCGTCTTCCGTGCCTTTGTCAATGATAAGGGTTCGGTACCAGGGTGACGCGTCCTTACCCGTCACCTCGGCGGCCACCATGTTGCGGGCCTTTGCCTCTTTAAAGGAGAGGAGATCTCTCATCCGACCGTCGAGCAGCTTCAGCTCGTTGTACCCGTTGAGCTGCTCACGAAGCTGAGCCACTTCAAGGCGAAGCGCTTCATTTTCTTCGGCCGTGGAGACAAGATTGAAATACCCCGTCCAGATGGAACGAACCCATCCGAGGGTAGAGGAGATGCCTTTCTGGAAAGGGGCCGTCAGGTGCAGTGCGATCTGCGCTGCACCTCCGGCCGAATCGAGGCGGCTGCTTGAAACGGTGAGAGCGGCAATGTTGAGCAGAAGCAGCACCAACACCGCCACAACCAGTACCATGCGCCGTGAAAACATAGGCTACCTGATGACCACCTGGCGCAAAATTTCGATGCTGTCAAGGGACATGCCAGCCCCTTTGGCAACGGTGGAGAGAGGGTCTTCAGCCACAGTAATGGGAAGACCGGTGTTCTCCTTGAGGAGTTTGTCGAGGTTTTTAAGCAGGGCACCGCCCCCCGTAAGCACAATTCCCCGGTCCACGATATCCGCAGCCAATTCAGGGGGGGTCTGCTCCAGGGCGATCTTCACGCACTCCACAATGGCATCGATCTGCTCGCTGATTGCCTGGCGGATCTCTTCGGAGTCAATGGCGAGAATCTTGGGAATCCCGGAGACCAGGTCTCGCCCCTTCACCTCAATGGTCTCGATA
Organism: Desulfolunaceae bacterium; assembly: GCA_942491485.1. Lineage (GTDB taxonomy): Bacteria > Desulfobacterota > Desulfobacteria > Desulfobacterales > Desulfolunaceae > Desulfoluna. The sequence goes on from CALOAX010000009.1 coordinate 16,643, forward strand.
TGCTCGGTCTCGGGGTAGGCGTTGCCGATGGTGGTCTTGATCACTTCGGCAGTGCGCTCGCCAATGAGAAGGTTGTAACGCCGCTTGATGTACTGCATGATCGCTTCATCAATGCGATCGCCAGCCACCCTTAAAGAACGGGAATAGACGATACCGGCAAGAGAGATAACCGCCACCTCGGTGGTGCCGCCGCCAATATCCACAACCATATTACAGGTGGGCTCGGTGATGGGCAGTCCCGCACCGATGGCTGCTGCCATGGGCTCTTCCAGGAGAAACACCTCACGGGCACCCGCAGACTCAGCAGACTCTTTCACCGCACGCTTCTCAACCTGGGTAATCCCGGATGGCACTGCAATGATAATGCGGGGGCGAACAAACTTCTGGCGGTTGTTATGCACCTTTTTAATAAAGTGACTGAGCATCGCTTCCGTCACTTCAAAATCAGCAATCACCCCATCCCGCATGGGACGGATAGCCACAATATTCCCAGGAGTTCGCCCGAGCATGTTCTTGGCCTCGGCACCTACGGCCAGCACCTTGTTCTTGGATCTGTTGTCGGTGCGAACAGCCACCACGGACGGTTCGCTGAGCACAATGCCCTTACCTTTCACATAGACAAGGGTGTTGGCCGTTCCCAGGTCGATGGCCAGGTCGCTGGAAAATATCCCCAGCAGCGAGTCAAGAAGGTTCATAGTCAGCCTTTGTTCCCGATAATTTGTAATGGCCTGATAATTAAAGAGAGTCAGCTTGACACCGGCATCGCATCACCCGTGGCTCGCGTCCGCTCCATTGAGTCGTCGTTACGTTGACCGGTTGCACTCCCAAATGAGCACCAAAAAGAGGGGTTCGCTTCAAGAAGCACCCCGCTTAGAGACCACCGCCTCATGTGAGGGGCAATGGGCCCGACGGACAGGCAAGGGCAACGATCACCCTCCACCGCTATCAGAAATCATGAATCTTGACAACTTAAAAAGAGGAGCCGAAGCGGCACCCATCACTGCCCGTCAACGCCTTCCCTCCCGAGGGTTTCCATCACAAGGTCATGCACCTCCGGGCGAAAAGAACGAATCTTGGTGTTCTCCCGGGACGGATGCACCCGGTTTGTAAGCAGGACCACCACCACCTCCGCCACCGGATCGACCCAGAAAGAGGTACCGGTAAACCCGAGGTGACCGACACTGCCGGCTTTAAAATAACGCCCACTGGCCGACGCCCCGCCTGATGGCATGTCAAATCCCAATCCGCGCCCCCGCCCACACGATTCCGAAAGGAAGGCCCTCACCACCTTTTGGCAAAAAGGGGCCCCACCCCCACCCCCTTGAAGATGCGACGCCAAGTGCCACACAAGCCGCCCCACCTCCCGGGACGTTCCGAATAGTCCGGCGTGAAGGGCAACCCCACCCATGGCCCAGGCGTTGTCGTCATGGACCTCCCCCACCAGGGTTTTCTGACGCCAGGGGCATACCTCGGTTGCTGCCACCTCCCTTTCCGGCGTCAGATCCGGCGCGTACATCAGATCAACCAGGCGCAATGGGGTACGCACCTCTCTGTTAAAAAGTGTCCTCACATCCCCTTGAGCCACGGCCTCCACAAGCACCTTCAGGAGCATAAACCCGATGTCGCTGTAGCACACCCTCGCCCCAGCCGGGGCCTCAAGGGAGCACCCCTGCAAAAGCATCTGCAACCCGTGCCGGCGCTCTTCCGCAGCCATGGGGACAAGTGCTTCATAAAAGGGAAGCCAGGCCGGAAGGCCGGAGGAGTGGTCCAGCAGATGCCGCACCGTGACGGCCCCTCGACCGCCACCCGAAAACCACGGCAGGTATCGACATACAGGCTGGTCAACACAAATCAGCCCGTCCTGCACCAGTCGAATGGCAAGCGTGGCCCCGGCCAGAGGCTTGGTGAGGGACGCCAGGTCAAACAGGGTCTCGGGGGTCACCGAGGCCCCTTCGGGGTAAAGCCGCCCTGCGCAGTGCTCTGCCACCACCTCGCCACCTGCCATGACCAGAAGCTGCCCTCCGGGAAAAACACCGCCTGCAACCCCTTCCTTCATCTTTTCACACAGGAGATCAGGCATACCGAAACCCCGATTCCGTGGAGAGTGCAACCCGTTCTCCAAAGACCATGGGCAAATTTGTGGTCCCGTGCCCAAACCGCCCACCTGTCACCACCGGGATTCCCAGTGGCGTAAAGATTTCGCGAAACACCCCATCAAGCACCTCGGCAGCCCCGCAATGAAGGCATTCCCCCACCATCACCCCGGCCACCCCGGAAAAAACACCAGCCAACCGCATCTGGGTAAGGGCGCGGTCGATACGGTAGGGGGCCTCATTCAGATCCTCCAAAGCAAGAACGCATCCCGAAAAATCCGGTTGATAGGGGGTCCCGCAGAGATGGGCCAGGGTTGCCAGGTTACCGCCGGAAAGAACCCCCGCCCCCTCTCCGTCCACGAGTGTATTCCAGGAATCTCCCAGGGGGTTGGGTCGATCCCCCCCGCGTAATAACCCCTCAAGGGCGTCAAGGGTCTCCGGACATGCCATGGATAGGGACTGAACCGTAGGGCCATGGAGAGCCCGCCCCCCCAGGCCCACCAAACGAACCAGAAGAGCCGTGGCATCACTGAACCCCATAAACAGAGGCAGTGAGAGAAGTTCGTCCGGGGAGAGAGCAGGCAACAACCTCATGGCACCATACCCCCCGCGTGCGGCAACCAGAAGCCCGGGGCGGGTCCCGGCCATGCGGATCAGAGACGACTTACGTGCATCCTCCCCCCCGGCCAGGTACCCTTGCGCGGCCAACACACCGTCATCGGCATCCACCGTCCACCCCATTGCCTTTATTCTGGCCATCCCCTTTGCAAGCTTTTCGGGATCCACGACCCCCGACGGAGCCACAACACCAATCCGCGCATTTTTAGAAAGTGGAACCATAAAAGAGCATCCTTTCCCCAACCCCTTGATTTTAGAGACTTGACCGCCGAACCAACACCACAGGGGCCGGCGTTTTTTTGGCCATTATGGGGGCGGTCTATTTTTTTGTCAAAGAGTGCTTGACTTCAATCGAGACCTGGGGGTATAAAGCTCCTGTTTTTGGCGGGGCGTAGCGCAGCCTGGTAGCGCACTTGACTGGGGGTCAAGTGGTCGGAAGTTCGAATCTTCTCGCCCCGACCATTAACCAAAAACAGATTTTAAAAGGATCCAATCTTTACAGATTGGGTCCTTTTTTTTTGCCTTTTTATTGCCCGGGCCCAGCAAGTTTGCCAGCGGCAAGGCTGGCAAAGCCACTGCTGCAAAAACACCTTGAGAGCAGGTTGCGAAAACACATTGCCCCCGAGCCAGACCACCGCCACATGTGAGAGGCCATCCACCCACCACGAACCCCACCAAAAAACCAATTATCTTTTCAAGCACTTGACAACCAGCAACGCATAAAAATATTAGCCAATCCATAACCCAATTTACAACCTTTGAACGCTCGCAAGGATAACTGCAACAAGAATGCTTGACATCTATCGGATCCCGGGAGTATAAAGCTTCTGTTTTTGGCGGGGCGTAGCGCAGCCTGGTAGCGCACTTGACTGGGGGTCAAGTGGTCGGAAGTTCGAATCTTCTCGCCCCGACCAATTTCAACATAAAAAATACAAAGGGCCTGATCGAGTCATCGATCAGGCCCTTTTTTTTGCCCCCCTTATATATTAAAAAAGTGCCTCCGGCGGCCCTGCCGGGGGCCAAACTTTTGTAAAGTTTGACAAACAGGTTTTGCAACAGCCTTTCGTCCTTCCCCGGGGAGAGAAGAAAGGCTGTTGCTACCGGAAAGTTTTCGGGGCTCATTTCAAAAAGCGACCTGCCGGAGGCGTAGCTGAATAGTTACAAGCCAAATTAAAAAAAAATTCACCTGCTCCCATTCCCCACGGGCGCAGCCCGTCAGCGAATGTGATTACCCCGAGGAACGAGGGGTAGGAACATTCGCCCCCCTTTGCCCCTTGACACCATCGCACGGGTAGGCAATGGATAAAAGAATCGACAGCCCGCAACGATCCGGACGGGCCCCTGCCCCTTTTCCGGACCCAGAGGAAGGAGACCCACATGTCCGTGCCCTCCCCAGCCATCGCCCATCTTCTCTCCAAGGAACTCTCCTTTGATCAGCTCATGGATGAAGTCCCCCTGGCCATGGCGGTTCTGGACAAAGACCTGCACGTTGTCTGGCTCAACCGCGCCTTTGAAGCCCTCACCGGGTTTTCCCGAAGCGAGGCCTACGGTGTCCCCTGCCGCTATATCGTCCGAAGCCGGGCCTGCGTGGAACACTGCCCCACCCAAAAGGGAACCATCAGTGCCCCCATCCCCTGCGAGAGCGACATCATCAACCGGGACAGGGTCCGCCTGCCGGTCAAACTCACCCTGGCCCCCCTGACCGACCCCAGCGGAACCATTACCGGGTATGTGGAGACCATCGAAGACCTCCGGGCCGTACGGGAACTCGACAGCAAAAAAAGCCACGCCTTCAGTTTCGAAGGGATCATCGGCCGCAGCGAAAAGATGGAGAAACTCTTTCAGACCCTGCCCATCCTCGCCCAGAGCGATGCATCCATTCTCATCACCGGAGAGACCGGCACGGGCAAGGACGTGGTGGCCGAAGCGATCCACCAAACCTCAAGCCGTGCTGGCGGCCCTTTCATCAAGATCAACTGCGGGGCACTGCCCGAGACCCTTTTGGAGAGCGAACTCTTCGGCCATGCCAAGGGGGCCTTCACAGGCGCCGTGGAGAGCAAGCCGGGCCGGTTCCGCATGGCCCACAATGGCACCCTCTTTCTCACAGAGGTAGGGGACCTGCCCCTGCCCCTGCAGGTAAAACTCCTCACCTTTTTAGATGACCAGGAGATCTACCCCCTGGGGGATACGCGCCCCTTCCGCGCCAATGTGCGCGTCATCGCCGCCACCCACCGCAACCTGAGCCAAATGGTGGCCGATGGCACCTTCAGGCAGGACCTGCTCTTCCGCCTCAATGTGGCTCGAATCCACCTCCCCCCTTTGCGGGAACGCAAAGGAGACATTCGCATCCTCCTGGACCACTTCCTGGAAATTTACCGAAAGCAGCTGGGCAAACGCATCACCGGATTTTCCCAGGAGTCGCTCACCACACTCAGCCACTACCGGTTCACCGGCAATGTCAGGGAACTGCGCAATATCGTCGAATTTGCCGCCAGCATGGCAACGGAAACAACCATCAGCGTGGAGGACCTTCCCGCCTACCTGATGGACCCCCCGCCGGTAGCGGCATTGGATGCGCCCACCACCGATACCCCCACCACGGCCGGCCATCCTCCCACCCCAGAACCATCCCAATCCCGCACCTGGGCCACCACCGAACGGGAGATGATTTTAGAGGCCCTGAAGGATGCCCGGGGGAAAAGACAGCAGGCAGCAGAACGCCTCGGCTGGGGCCGTAGCACCCTTTGGCGTAAAATGAAACACTACGGAATAAACACTTGAAACAATTTAAAACCCCATGATACGGTTTCCCCATGTTAAAGAAAATCCTCATCCCCATAGCCGCCGATGAGGTGGCCTGCCGCTTTGATCTGGCCGGCGAAGCACGCATTGTCATCTGCTTGAAAAGCGGAGAAATGGAAGGCAAAACCGTGGTGCTGCCCCGTGCCGCGGAGAAACTCTGCCACCTGATACTCATGGAAAACATCACCTGCGTCATCTGCGGTGCCATTGAAGAGGAGTATTATCAATTCCTCTCCTGGAAAAAAATCACCCTGATCGATGGCGTGGCCGGGCCATGGGAAACGGCCCTAAACCGTCACCTGCAAGGAGCCCTCTCCCCCGGAGAGATCCTCTGTGACCGCTCAGTGGAAGGACGCCATGTGGACCATCCGTAACCTCATCTTCAGCATCGACGGCCTTTTCAGTGGTGGGGAAAACTCTCCGGGTCACTACCGGAATCTCACCCGCAACATCATCATCACCATGCTGGTGGTCACCATCGTCCCCTTAACCGCCATGGGGATCCTCAACCACTTTCAGTACGGGCGCCACCTGAGAAGCGAACTGATCACCCCCCTTGCCAACACGGCCCGGAAGGCAACGCACTCCTTCGAGCTCTTTTTCGAAGAGCGCCTCTCCACCGTCCGCTTTATTGCCAATGCCTATGAGTACGAAGACCTCCTGGACAACCAAACCCTTCATCAGCTGCTCCGTGTCCTCAAAAGCGAGCAGGGAGGTTTTGTGGACCTGGCCGTCATCAATGGCGAAGGAGACCTGGTTAATTACGCCGGACCCTACAACCTGCTCGGAAAAAACTATGCCAGCCAGCGATCCTACCAGGAGGTTCTGGTCAAGGGCTCCTACATCAGCAATGTCTTCATGGGTCACCGAAAGATCCCCCACATCGTGATTGCCGTGCAGCGCTACACAGATGAGGGCGCAAACTGGATCATCCGGGCCACCATAGACACCGACCGATTTTACAAACTCCTGGGCACCCTGGGACTCTCCCCGAAAAGCGACGCCTTTCTGGTCAGCTCCGACAACATCCTGCAGACCGACTCCACCTTCTACGGGAAAACCCTGGAGCCCAGCCGCCTCGAGATCCCCACAGGCACCCGCAGCACCTTTGTCACGGAAACCACGGACCCCGATGGCCGCCAGATCCTCCTCGCCTGTTCGGGCTTCACCAGCGCCAACTACGTTCTGGCCATCGCCAAGCCCCGTTCGGTGGTCATGAGATCCTGGTATGCCATGAAGTCGGACGCCCTTGTGATCTATGCCGTGAGCCTTCTGGTCATTATTTTCATGGTGGTGAAGATGACCGGCACCCTGGTCAGGCGCATCAAAGAGTCCGATGAGCGACGTGAGACCGCCATGACCGAACTGCAGCACACCCAGAAGCTCTCCTCCATCGGCCGCCTTGCGGCAGGGGTGGCCCATGAGATCAACAACCCTTTGGCCATCATCAATGAAAAAGCGGGCCTCATGAACGACCTGATGGGGGCTGCCGGGGACTTCCCCCACAAAGACCGCATGGCAAAACTCACCGAAGCCATCATCGGCTCGGTCTCACGATGCAAAACAATCACCCACCGCCTCCTGGGCTTTGCCCGAAAACTCGACACGGTGATGGAGCCCCTTTCCATCAACGACATCTTAGATGAGGTGATGGGGTTCCTCGAGCGTGAGTCCATTTACCGCCAGCTGGACATGCGCCTCAACCTTGACCAGACCCTGGCCCCGATTTCATCGGACCGGGGCCAGCTGCAACAGGTGTTTCTCAACCTTTTGACCAATGCCTTTGCCGCCGTGGAAGATGGAGGTTCTGTCTCCGTCACCTCCATGCCCGCACCGGAAGGTGGCGTCGCCGTGACGGTACAAGACAACGGCTGCGGCATGAGCGAAGAGGTGGCCAAGCATATTTTCGATCCCTTCTTCTCCACAAAAAAAGAGAACGGCACCGGGCTTGGCCTGTCCATCACATATGGCATCATCAAGAAACTCGGGGGCACCATCACCATGAGCACCCGCCAGGGGGAAGGCACCACCTTCACCGTAACCCTGCCGGCACAGCCCCCCACCGACACCATCAATGGAGGTCCGGACCATGACCACACGCATCCTGCTCATTGACGATGAAATAGAATTTGTCACCACGCTTGCCGAACGCCTTGAAATCCGAGGATTTTCAAGCACCACAGCAGAAGACGGTGAGTCCGGCCTCGCCCTGATCCGAAAACAGCCCTTTGACGTGGTGATCCTGGACCTGCTCATGCCCGGCATGAACGGACTTGAGGCCTTAAAACAGATCCGGCAGATCTCGCCGAACCTCCCTGTCATTCTCCTCACCGGCCATGGGTCCACACGGGAGGGCATGGAGGGCATGCGCTTGGGGGCTGTGGACTACCTTATGAAACCCCTTGCCATCGAGGACCTGATGGAAAAACTGCAGGAGGCCGTTGCACCATGAGCCAACAGACCACTGACCGCGAGACCACAACCCTGATGGGGGCCGTCACGGCCCCTGCCACCCATGACCTCATGAACGTACTGGCCATCATCAACGAACACGCCGGGCTCCTCGCCGACCTGCTCAGGTTCGCCAAAGGAGAGCCTGTAGCCCCAGAGCAGCTTGAAAAGGGGATTAAGGCCATCGAGGCCCAGGTGATCCGGGGGCGAACCCTCCTTACCCGGCTCAACAGCTTCGCCCATGCCACGGATCTCAACCCTGGCCCCCTTGATGCCGGAGCCGCCGTATCCGAGATGGTGCAGCTCTCCCAAAGAAAATTTCACGCGCAGCTTGCCTCGCCGGCCCCCTCGCATACCGCCAGCTGTGACCCCATGGTCTTTCGGCTCCTGATCTACCGCCTCCTTGACGCCGCTTGTGACCCCTCGCTTGCGGAGGGCCCCTGCGTCACAATGGCGTTACAGGACCAGACACTCCTTGTCACCATCCAGGCCCAGGCCCCCATCGAGCTGACCGAGCCCCTCACCCGCCTTGCTGACACCATCGGCGCTACCCTCACCGGCAGCGACAACACGCTGACCCTCTGCCTGCCCAAGTAACCTGAAACGACAGCTGTCTAAGAGTCCCCCAGGCTTCCGGGAGCTTTTATTTCAGGGGGCTTACCATAGAAAGCGAAACCTGAATCGTCACGCTTCAGGACACCCTTTGTCACGCCAGACCATCACCCCTCCGTACACGTCCCCACCCCAAGCCCGCGCCCCCGCAGCACATTGAAAGATGTTCCCTAAAAAAAACAAGTACAATTAATGGGATGTTTCGATTATGTTACACGGAGCCATTCCTCTGCGTGATGGCGTGTTTCATAATGTTTCTTTTTGTTTGATTCATTACGTTTCAAATTGTTTCGGTTTTGATGATGCACTCCGTGCCTCAAACCAAGAAGCCCTTGCATAACGGGCATGTCAACACTTGGCATGCCCCTTGCAAACATCAATTAAAATGAAGTTATCCATCAATCACCACACCCCTTAAGGAGTTGCTTATGCCATCCATTTCCATCACCCACGGCGCCTTCAGCCAAGGCGGCGATATTGTGGACGCCCTCAGCAGTGCTGCCAACATGAAGGTCTACACCGACCGGGATATCATCACCCTCACCGCCGATCGTGAAAATCTCAAAGAGGCGTCACTCCTTAAAATCATCAAGGGCCAAACCCCGACCTTCAACACCTTCACCCAGGAGCGGGAAAAAGGTCTGGCCGCTGTCAAACTAACCCTGGCCAACCTGCTGTCGGCCGAAGAGGTTATCCTGTATGGCCTCAGCGGTCACCTGATCCCTGAGACGATCACCCCGGTTCTACGGGCCCTCATCATCACCGACAGGAAACGGCGCATCGCCTGTGCCCAGGAGACCCAAGGGCTGTCGAGCAAAGAGGCCTCACAGAAAATTCAAACCCTGGACGAGGCAGCCCTCCTCTGGTGCAGCAGTCTTCACGGAAAAAGCGCCTGGGATCCATCCCTCTACGACCTGGTCATCCCCACGGACAAAACCCAGGTAAAGGAGGCCCTGGCCCTGATCACCGAGAGCCTCTCCCGTATCGAAGTGGAACCCTCGGAAGCGAAACGGCTCATGGCCAACTTCACCCTGGCCTGCCGGGTGGAGCAAGCCCTTATCGAGACCGGGGAAGGACTCTCTGCCGAGGCCAATGATGGCCATGTCACGGTGACCATCGACAAAAACGTCCTCATGCTGAGCAAATTCAAGCAGAAGATTGAGACCGAAGCGTCCAAGATCAGCGGGGTCACGTCCGTCACGACCAAAATCGGCAAGGGCTTCTACAAGGCCAATGTCCTGTACGACTTCGATCTGCCCACACCACCCAGGGTGCTTCTGGTCGATGACGAAAAAGAGTTCGTCCAGACCCTCTCAGAACGGCTCAGCATGCGCGAAATGACCACCTCTGTGGCCTTCGGTGGTGAAGAGGCCCTGACCATTGCCGGCCAGGAGGAGACCGATGTCATGGTACTGGACCTGAAAATGCCCGGTGTCGACGGGTACGATGTTTTGAAAAACATGAAGGCAGAGCGGCCCCACGTTGAGGTGATCATCCTCACCGGCCACGGCTCCGAAGACGACCGCCGGAAGTGCCTGGAGATGGGGGCCTTTGCCTACCTCCAGAAGCCTGCAGACATCGACCGCCTCACCGAGACCATGAAGGCGGCCTACGAAAAGATTCAATCAGCCCGGGCCGAAACCCCCGCGGCCAGCGAATAATAAAAAACGGGCGGCCCATTGCGGGAGGCACCGCAAGCCACCAGCCGCCCCCACACCTTATAAGGAGAGTAACCATGACCTACAAACCCCATGTGCTCGTTGTGGACGACGAGAAAGAGTTTGCTGACACCCTGGCTCAGCGACTTGCCCTGCGCGATTACAACACACAAACGGCCTATTCCGGACAGGAGGCCCTGGATATCCTTGAAGCCGAAACCACAGACCTCGTGCTCCTGGACGTTCTCATGCCGGGCATGGACGGAGCCGAGACCCTTATCCGAATCAAAGCCGGCCATCCCCTGCTCCCGGTCCTCATGCTCACCGGCGAGGCCACGGTGGAGCGAGCCATTGCCGGCATGAAAGCGGGGGCCTTCGACTTTCTCATGAAGCCGTGTGACATCGACACCATCGCCGGAAAGCTGGAAGAGGCCTACAAAATCAAGGCCGACCAGGACACCAAAATCCGTGAGGCGGAGATCAACAACATCATTGCTCGAAAAGGGTGGTAACAGCACCGCCCCGCACCCCCACCCAAGCCGGAGAGACTGAAGGCTGAGGCCCCTCTTGGTGAAACAAGACGATCAGAGGAAAGGCCTGGCCCGTGCACACAGTCTCCATAAACAAGCGGCCGACCGTTTGGGGAGGCAACCCACGACTGCGACGTTCTGCATGGAGGTATATTTATGACAACCGACGCTCTTCAGGCCGAAAAACGGCCCATTGACTGGAAGCGACTCTTCTTTCTCACCCTGGGGCTCGGGCTCTTTGCCCTGGTCTATTTCAGCCCGGCCTGGCCCGACGCCATCGACCCCAACGGAGAACGCTTTGCCCTGAGCCCAGAAGCACAAGGGGCCATTGCCATCTTCCTACTGGCAGGCACATGGTGGGTGTTCGAAGTCCTGCCCATCGGCATCACCGGCATCACCATCGGGGTGTTGCAGGTCATGTTTATGGTCCGACCCGCCAACGCCGCCTTTAAAGATTTTATGGAGCCTTCGGTTCTCTTTATTTTCGCCTCCCTGGTCATCGGCATGGTGTTTACCAAAACAGGGCTCACAAGGCGTATCGCCTACAAGATGCTCTCCGTCGTGGGAGAACGCACCAGCATGATCTACCTGGGGTGCTTCGTCATTACGGCGGCTCTCACCCACATCATGGCCCACACGGCCGTGGCCGCCACCATGTACCCCCTGCTCGTCACCATCCACTCCATGTACGCCAATGACCGCGAGCCCACGCGCTTCGGAAAAGGCCTCTTCATCGGGATGGCCTGGGTGGCAGGTGCCGGCTCCATCGTTACCCTCCTGGGTTCCGCCAGGGGCGCCGTGGCCGTTGGATTCTTCAAAGACGTCGTGGGGCGGGAGATCGACTTTTTTGAGCTCTCCTACTACATGTTTCCCGTGGGCTGGATAATGACAATCATCCTCTGGGGCATGACCATGGTCCTGTTCAAACCGGAAAAAGAGCGAATCATCGGCATCAAAGAGCGCTCGGCCTTTATGCTCAGGGAGATGGGCGCCATAACCCGCACCGAGGTGGTCTCAGCCGTCATCATCTTCGGCTGCATCTTCCTCCTCTCCATGAGGTCCTTTATCCCTGCCCTGGCAGGGGTCGACAAAACCGCCATCATCCTCGTCTCCACCATCCTCTTCTTTGTCCTGAACATCCTGGACTTAAAAGACCTGGAGGCGGTTCCCTGGAACATCATCCTCCTGTTCGGCGGCGCCATGAGTATCGGCTTCTGCCTCTGGGAGACCGGTGCCGCGCAATGGCTGGCTGTCAACTGGCTCACGCTGTTCAAAGAGTCCCACTGGTTCATCTTTGTCATGAGCATCGCGTTTTTTGTCCTCATGATGACCAACTTCATCATGAACGTTGCGGCCATCGCCATCTCACTGCCCGTGGCCCTGGTCATCGCCCCCTACCTGGGGGTAGCCCCTGAAGTGATCCTCTTTGCCGCCCTGGTTACGGCAGGGATGCCCTTCCTCCTTCTCGTGGGAGCGGCCCCCAACGCCATCGCCTACGACTCGGGCCAATTCACCACCGGAGAATTCTTCGGCTACGGGATCATTGCCAGTATCGTCCTCATGGTGGTCACCGGGATCTTTGTCTTGCTGATCTGGCCCATGATGGGCATGCCAATATTACTTACTTAAACTCCGCCGAATTGGGTTTTCAGGGAGGAGAACTTAGCTCACCCCTGAAAACCCAACCGAGTGTTTAGATCAGTTATCACTGGGATATAACCTAACCGGAAATACCTCTCCCAAGAACTACAAAACAAGTGATACACACCGATGTACCCAACCCATTTGCCAGTTTCTCCCTGAGGGAAAATCAAGAACCATCCGAAAACAAAAAGGGATGTGCCTCCATTGGGCACATCCCCCACCTCACAAAGGTAGCTAAATTTATCAGGGACTTACAAACCAACCGCATCGCCTAATTCATAAGTTTTATTGAACATATCGATCAATAACCCAAAGCCCTTGACACCCCATATGATCTTTTGCAGAATAGCCATTTATCAATGGTCGTCACGCCCTGTGAAGGGATTCTCGGCTCACGGTCTCAGTGCTCATTTCGGGAGTTTACCATGCCTTCGAGAAGAGAAAAAATGCCCCGCTGCCGAAAGCGATTTATGATGAATGTGCGGAAACCACCCGGGTGGGACACAGGGGAAAACCGCTCGCGGTTTGTGTCCGTCACCCAGAGATTAACGGGTTTTCCCCCTGACACCTGAAACCGTCCGGATCATCCCCCGGACCGATTCAGCGACATTGTCAATACTGAGGAAGGTAGCAACTGTGATAAGAAAAAAAAACACCCCTCGGCCACCAACCGAGCGGCCTGAGGCCAAGGGCGGTTTCAAACTGGTCCCCTTTACCGTTACGTTTACGGTCATGATGGCAACCTGGGTGATTCTGTCGGGAAAGCTCGACATCTTCCACCTCTCCCTGGGCGTCGTCTCCTGCGTGATTGTCTCTCTCATCTCATCGGATCTCCTGATCACCACCACATCATTCAAGGGCATGCCCGGTCTCTGGGTTCGGTTCGCGCTCTACATGCCGTGGCTCATCAAGGAGATCGTTCTTGCCAACATCCACGTCTTGAAACTCGTCTTCCATCCCAGGCTGCACGAGAAAATCAACCCACAGATCATTGAGTTCCGAAGCCGGATGAAGGATGACATGGGCCTGGTGACCTTTGCCAACTCCATCACCCTCACCCCCGGAACCATTACCGTCTCCCTCTCCATCTTCGGGGACTATGTGGTCCACGCCATTGACGACGCGTCCGCCGAGCCCCTGCCCGGCGAGATGGAGAAACGTGTTGCAACCGTATTTGGAGAGAACCATGGATAGCTTTTTTCTCTGCACAGGCGTCGCCATCTGTTTGATTTCGTTGCTTTCCCTATACCGATCCATTGTCGGCCCCACCATCCTGGACCGCATCATCGGCATCAACGCCCTGGGCACCAAGACCACCGTGCTCCTCATCATTATCGGCCTGCTCTTTGACCGGGTGGATATGTTCGTGGATATCTCCCTGGCCTACGCCCTCCTGAACTTCATTACGGTTCTGGCGTCGGCCCGTTACTTCCACAAAAAGAAGGGCCTCCACGGCGAATCCCTTACCCAGAAATAAGGAGCGACAAAAATGGTTATTGTGTCAGCACTCCTCATCGCCGTCGGCATCTTCTTTTTCTTTGCAGGTGCCGTGGGCGTCATCCGATTTCCCGACTTCTACTCCCGGCTTCATCCCGCCGGAATGATAGACACCATGGGCCTTTTGCTCTCCATGAGCGGCCTGGCTCTCTACATCCTTGCTCACCATGGCCTCACCGGTCCCAACATCCTGACGGCCATTAAGATCATTCTCATAGTAATCTTCGTCTACATCACCAGCCCCACCGCCACCCACGCCATCGTGGACGCGGGTATCCGGGCGGGCCTGGCTCCGTGGACCAAAAAGAAAAACGGAGGCAACGATGACGACTCCCATTGATCTGATGATCTTGACCCTCGTGGTGATCAGCGGTGTCGGCGCCCTGGCCGTCAAGGATCTCCTCGGGGCAGCCATTGTCTTCAGCGCCTATAGCTTTCTCATGTGCCTGGCCTGGGCCATCATGGGGGCCGTGGACGTGGCGTTTACCGAAGCAGCTGTAGGGGCGGGCGTCAGCACCGTCTTCTGCGTGGCGGCTGTTTTTCACACCACACGGAGGACCAAAGATTGAGACTGTTAGCCCTCATTGCCGTCGTCCTTACGGGCGGGCTCATCATTTTCCACACCGGAGACCTCCCGGACTTCGGAGACCCCAACTCACCGGCAAGTACCCACCTCTCCCCCTACTATCTGGAACACGGGGAGGGGGACACCCATGCCCCCAACATCGTCTCAGCGGTCCTTGCCGATTACCGTGGCTTTGACACCATGTTTGAAACCACGGTGGTCTTTGCCGCCGGCCTGGCCTGCTTCTTCCTGCTCCGCCGAAAAACAGAGCCCGGGGACAAGCCCCGCATGTACCGTCACCTGCCCACGGGAGTGACCTTGCGAATCAAAAGCGGCGGCACATTCCCCGAGGAGGACTCCACGGAGTTCCGGCGCATGGACTCCCACTTCGTGCCCCATCAGATCATCATCAAAAACACCTGCCGATTGGTGATCCCTTTTATCCAGGTCTTCGCCCTTTATGTCGTGGCCCACGGCCACTACAGCCCCGGAGGCGGTTTCCAGGGCGGGGTGCTGCTGGCTGCAGCCATCATTCTTTATGCCATCAGCCACGATTTGAGGCGCTCCATCCATCGCTTTTCTGAAAAGGTGGCGGCCCTCTCCGGTTCCCTTGGCGTCTTCATCTACGCCGGCGCCGGAGCCCTCTGCCTGCTTCTGGGTGCCAACTTCCTCAACTACGAAGCCCTGGGGCCCCTGCTGGGCGTGGATGCTGTCATGGCCCGCTCCCACGGTATTCTGATCATCGAAATTGGCGTGGCCCTTGCCGTCATGGCCGTGATTGTCTGGATTTACTACAACCTGTCTTCGGCAGGGAAACACGACGAGGGGCTTTGATACCATGACCGACCTGTTGCCGCTCATCGCGGCCAAATACAACTACTGGATCTACACGATTTTAATGATGATCGGTCTGTACGCCATGATCGCCAAGAACAACCTGGTGAAAAAGATCATCGGCATGAACATCTTCCAGACGGCCATCATCCTCTTCTACGTATCCATCGCATACAAAAAAGGGGCCACCCTTCCCATCATCATGGGAGACGGCCACGGAGGTGGCCACGGTGCCATCCAAGCGGCGGACTACATCAACCCCCTTCCCCACTGCCTTATGCTCACGGCCATCGTGGTGTCGGTGGCTACCCTTGGGGTGGCCCTGGCCCTGGCCATCAAAATCTATCGGCAGTACGGCACCCTGGAAGAGGATGACATCAATCACCAGATTCGAATGCAGGCAGGACAGTAAGAATGACTCAGCATTTTCCAGCACTCCTTATTATCGTACCGCTGCTGTCGGCACTCGCCGTCTCCGCCATGGGGTGGATCGACCGGCGCTGGTGCTTTCCCCTGGCTGTCGCCTCCCTGGGCGGTGCCCTGGCCGTTTCGGTCAGCCTTCTGGTCCAGGTCATGGCTGCCGGACCCATTGTTTACCAAATGGCGGGATGGAGCCCCCCCATCGGCATCACCTATGTGATCGACTACCTGAACGCCCCGGTTCTCGTTGTGGTTCTTGCCGCAGCGTTTTTGAACCTCATCGGAGCCAAGGTCAGGATCGAGGCAGAGTTCGAGGAGAAGCTCGGGGCCTACCTGGCTCTTTACATTCTCTTTCTCTCCGGCATGGTGGGTATCGTCGCCACGGGTGACGCCTTCAACCTTTATGTGCTTCTGGAGATCGCCTCCCTCACCGGGTATGCCCTCATCGGCCTCGGAAAGGAGAGGGCCCCCCTGTCGAGCCTCAACTACCTCTTCATGGGGACCATCGGCGCCTCCTTCTACCTGCTGGGCATCGGCTACATTTACATCGCCACCGGCACCCTCAACATGGCCGATATCTCGAACATGATGCCGCAGCTCATGGGCTCAGGAACCCTCTTCCTGGCGCTTATCATCTGCATGACAGGCCTCTTTGTGAAGATGGCCCTCTTCCCCATGCACGGCTGGCTGCCCAATGCTTACAGCAACGCGCCCTCGGCATCCGCCGGGCTTATTGCACCGCTCACCACCAAGGTGATGGTCTACGCCATGGTGCGGGTCGGCCTCACGATCTTTACCCCGGAGTTCACCTTCTCCCGGGCCATCCTGTCGGAAACCATCGTCTGGCTGGCCGTGGGTGCCATTGTCGCTGGGTCCCTTCTGGCCCTGATGCAAAGGCGTCTCTCCCGCATGCTCACCTACGTTATCGTGGCTGAGGTGGGCTACATGGTGGGGGGCTTCTGGCTGGGCAACAAAACCGGCATCACCGGTGCCACCCTGCACATCATCAACGATGCGGCCATGACCCTCACCCTCTTCATGGCGGTAAGCACCATTACCTGGAAGCTGGGCAGCGACAAGTTCGAAGACCTGAAGGGGCTTTTCGGCAAGATGCCCTTCACCATGATCGGGTTCGTCCTGGCAGCGCTTGCCGTTATCGGCATCCCCCCCACCTGCGGATTTTTCAGCAAGTGGTACCTCATCACCGGCGGCATCGAAGCCGGACAGTGGGGCTTTGTGGTTGCCCTTCTCTTCAGCAGCCTGGTCAATGCGGTGCTCTTCTTCCGCATCTTTGAGATCGCCTTCTTTGAGCCCTTTGCGGAAGGCCACGGTCATCACGGCCACGGCCCCGCCATGAGCGAAGCCCCCACCTCCATGGTGGCCCCGCTGATCATTGCGGCCCTTTCCCTCATCGTCCTGGGTCTCTACACCGGCGACATTGTCACGAAACTCATTCAGCTGGCCGGCATGCCGGCGGGGATTGTAGATATGGAAATGCTATTCGGCCAAACCCCTTGCCGAGATTCTCGTCTCTTTTTCATCGTGCCCATCATCTTCTCCAGCCGGTCGGAGAACGTACGTGAGGCGTGGACCTTTGTTGCAGCCATTTCAGTTGTATCGTGCTCTCCATTGCTCCCCTTTATACTGGGGGGTGAAATTGAGTACAACCTGGCCTCCGTTCTGCCGGAATCTCCTCTTTGAAATTTCAGGGTGGACGCCTTCGGTCTCCTCTTTGCCCTTGTGTCCTCCTTCCTCTGGATCATAACCTCGGCCTATTCCATAGGGTACATGAGGAGTCTTTCCGAGCACAGCCAGACCAGGTATTTCGCCTGCTTTGCCCTCTCCCTTTCGGCTACGGTGGGGGTGGCGTTTTCTGCCAATCTTCTGACCATGTATCTCTTTTACGAGATGCTCTCCTTTGCCACCTACCCGCTGGTGACCCATCACCAGGACCAGGAGGCGAGGAGTTCCGGAAGAAAAATACCTCCTGTACATCGTGGGCGCCTCCATCGGGTTGGTCCTGCCGGCAATGATTTACTCTTATCATTTGACCGGGACCCTGGAGTTTGCAAGAGAGGGGTTTCTTGCCGGAAGTTGCTCCAAAGGGGAGATGACCGTTCTTTTACTCCTTGTTTATCTTCGGTTTTGCCAAGGCCGGGATCATGCCATTTCACTCCTGGCTCCCCGCCGCCATGGTGGCGCCAACACCGGTTAGCGCTCTTCTCCATGCGGTGGCCGTGGTAAAGGTCGGCGCATTCTGCGTTTTCCGGATTATCACAGGGGTCTTCGGAACCGAAATACTCACCCGGCTTCATCTGGGGGACCTGGTCTGCTACATACCCTCCTTTACCATTATAACGGCGTCTCTCATCGCCCTCTCCCAGGACGGATTGAAGCGGCGCCTTGCCTTCTCCACCATCGGCCAGTTGTCGTACATCGTCCTCGGCGCCGCCCTCCTTTCACCCAAGGCCCTGGTGGGCGGGATGCTCCACATCGCCATGCACGCCTTTGGAAAGATCACACTCTTCTTCTGCGCAGGGAGCCATCTTTGTGGCCACAGGGGTTAAAAATATCAGCCAGATGGCCGGCATAGGAAGACGCATGCCGTTGACCATGACCGCTTTCTTCATCGGCGCCTTGAGCGTCATCGGTCTTCCACCATGCGGCGGGTTTATCAGCAAATGGCATCTGGTCATCGGGAACCCTGGAGGTCGGGCAGATCTTCTTTCTCTTTGTCCTTCTGGTCAGCTCCTCCTGAACGCCGCCTACTTTCTGCCCATCTTCTACAAGGCCTTCTTCTGCACCGACGAAGAGGCCATGTTTGAACGACAAGTGGACGAAGCCCCCAGTGCCCACCTGGTGCCTGTGTTCCCCTGTGCATCACGGCTACCTGTTCCGTGATCCTCTTCTTCTACCCCCAGCCTTTCTGCAGCTGGCGAAAAATGACGGTGAGCTACCATCTACCGGCGCCACCCCATGCCATAAGGTTTCAAAGGTGAGATATGACTTCAGACAACGAACACTCTTCAGCAGCCCGAAAACCATAAAAAACCGTGATGGCCATCTTTCGTGGATCTTTCTGGCCTGCCTGCTGGGGGCTGACCTTCTCATTCACCCCCACGCGTCGTTTACCGTCGACGGATGGCCCGAGTTCTTATAAACCCATCTTCGGGTTTCTCTCCAGCTGGTTTTTCCTTCCCATCATTGCCCCTGGGACTTCGTTCCTGGTGAAAACGGAAAATAACAGGTAATCATACTAAAGGAGACGTTCGATTCCATGACACTTCACTTTCCTTTTATTAGACCATTATACCTCCCGGCCCTGATCATGGTGGCCGGGGCCCTGGCCCTTCCCATCCTGAAAGGGCGCTTAAGGTCCGCCTGGATGACGGTCCTGCCCCTTTTGGCCCTGGTGACCCTGCTCTCGGTCCCCAACGGTACCCACTGGACGGTGCCCTTCCTGGACTACCAGCTTGTCTTCGGACGGGTGGACGCCCTCTCCCGCGTCTTCGGCATGATCTTCTGCATCGCCGCCTTTGCCGGCAGCGTCTACGCCATGCACGAAGACGACGCCCTGGCCCACACCTCGGCCATGATCTACGCGGGCCGCGCCGTGGGCGTGACCTTTGCCGGTGATTTTTTCTCCCTGTATCTCTTCTGGGAGTTCATCGCCGTGGCCTCCACCTTCCTGATCCTTGCTCGGCAACACCGAAAAATCCCAGAAGGGCGGCCTTCCGCTACATCATGATCCACATCCTGGGGGGCCTCTCCGGCAGCGGGCATTGTCCTTCAGATTCAGGAGACCGGTACCATCGCCTTCTCGGCCATCGAGCTGGCCTCCCCCGCCTCTTGGTTCATCTTCGTGGGCGTGGCGGTGAACGCGGCGGTCTACCCCATGCACGCCTGGCTCAAAGACGCCTACCCGGAAGCCACGGTGACCGGTGCGTGTTCTTAAGCTCCTTCACCACCAAGAGCGCCGTCTATACGATGGCGCGTATCTTTGCAGGGACAGACATCCTCATCCCCCTAGGCCTTGCCATGGCGCTCATCCCCTTGTGCTATGCGGTGATTGAAAACGACATCCGGCGTGTCCTGGCCTACAGCCTCATCAACCAGGTGGGCTTCATGATCGTGGGGATCGGCATCGGCACCAACCTTGCCATCAACGGGGTGGCAGCCCATGCGGTCTGCCACATCCTCTACAAGTCCCTGCTCTTCATGGAGGCAGGGGCCGTGATCCAGCAGACGGGAAAACAGGGCCTGAGTGATCTCGGGGGCCTCTTCCGGTCCATGCCCTGGACAGCCACCTTCTGCATCGTGGGCGGCCTGTCCATGTCCACGCCCTTCTTCTGCGCCTTTGTGAGCAAGTCCATGATCATCTCGGCCGCCGCCCACGAACACCTCACCCTGGCCTGGTTTATCCTCCAGTTCACCGCCGTGGGGGTCTTTGCCTATGTGGGCATCCGGGTGCCCTTCCTCACCTTCTTCCACAGGGACTCCGGCTTAAAGCCCGCAGAAGCCCCGTGGAACATGCGCATCGCCATGGGCTTTACCGCCCTGGGCTGCGTGTATGTAGGCACCCACCACGAGGTGCTCTACAACATGCTCCCCTTTGCCGCGGACTACGAGCCCTACACCGCAGCCCACGTGATCAATCAGCTCCAGCTTCAGTTCTTCGGCACCCTGGCCTTTTTCCTCCTGCTGGCAAAAGGGCTCCTGCCGAGGCTCTCCAAAGCCACCTTCCTTGACACGGACTGGTTTTATGCCGGTGCCGGGCGCGTCCTCTATGTGATCGCCGACAAGGTACTCAACAGCGTGAACACCGCCTGCGACGCCCTGTTTGTCAAAGGACTCACCGGACGCATCAACAGCTTTGCACAAAAAGCACCGGAATCCGTTGCTGTGGCCCTCATGTCCCCTTCCCCCACCTCTTCGGCAAAGGAAATCCCAGCCAGGAAGACCTCTCCGAGCAGGTGAGCCAGGCCTTTCGCACAGGCACCGTCCCCACCGGGGTTGGCGCCTTTATCGCCGTGCTCTTTATTTTTATTCTCTATGCCGTCAGAGGCCAAGCAGGATACCCGGAAGAAAACCAACGGACAGCCCGCCAAGCCGGAGCTGTCCGCACCCTGAGAAAGATTTCATGATCTCACAAGACGATCTCAGACAAGCTGTCATCTTCGAAGCCCTTCCGGACAATCTGCTGGACCTTGTTCTTACCGTTGTCAAACCGAAAGCCGTGGAAGCCAATGAACAGGTTTTTAAAGAAGGCGAACCGGCAGGCACGTTCTACATGGTCCAAAGCGGAGCCGTTCTCATCGAACAGGACATCTCTGAAACCATGACTGTCACCGTGGCGAATCTCACCCCCGGTGAGTGCTTCGGGTACTCCTCCATCACGGAAGAGCACACCTTCAGCTCCAGCGCGATCTGCACCGAAGCCAGTGAAATCATCGCCATCGATACCAAAGGGCTGTTTGCCCTCATGGAGAAGAACCACACCCTGGGTTACATCGTCCATTCAAGGATGAACCGCATCATTGCCCAGAGGCTCATCCGCCGAACGGAGCAGTTCTTACGGGCCCTCTCCACCCACCCGGAAATCCACGAACTGCAGGAATAAACAAGCCGGCATCCAAAACCAAAAAGGCGACCCCAAAAGGGTCGCCTTTTTTATGATCCGGGTTTGATAGACAGGTTTTGAGACACGATTCCAGTTTCACACGGAGTGAAAGACGGACGTGATTTGCCCCGAGGACCGAGGGACGAAGCGCATTCGTAACCTCTTTCAAGGTGGCACACCTTGCCGCCGAGCATGCTTTCATACTTTAACCACAGAAGGCAAGAATCACTGAAGGGCAAGAATAGTCACAGAAGTGAGGGGAGGGAAGAGGGTGAGGAGCAGCTCCCGCTTTCCCGGGCGAAGGGCAGCGCCATGACGAAGCCCCATGCAGAGAACAAAAAAGAGGGCCAGCACAGGAAGGGCGGGCAGAAAAACACCCATCAGCTGGGCTGCGATGGAAGCCATGAAAAGCCCCAGGACGGCGAGAGGTACCCCCATAAACCGATCGTCCAAGCCGAATTGCCGGACCCCGGAGGAGAGAAAGACCGCCATAAACCAATCGGCCAATCCAAAGAGAGGAAAGAGATCAAAGGTGCCGGGCGCGGCAAACTTCATCAGCAGCACCTCGGCCAGAGGGTAGACGCCTTCGCGACCGGAGAGGTAATAGTCGGCCACATCCCTGGCGATGAAATGGGTGGGCCCCACCAGAAAGCTCACCGCATCGGCGCACACCATGACACTCACCAGGGGAAGAATCTCATTGGGGTGTTTCAAAAATCGTGGAAGGTAGCCGGCAGCCACCACCACAACCACAACCTGACCGCAGGTGGTCAGGGCCTCCCAGGCGGTCTGCCCCGGCACGCCCACTCGCACTGCCAGAAAACTTGCCACAACGAGGCCCGCCCCCAGGCTCAGGACCATCCAACGCTGCCACTGAGGCACGAGAGGGGTGGCAATGGCGCTCACTCCCTTCTCGGTGATGAGGGTAAGGAAAAAAAGATGCAGAGCAAGGACCAAAGGTCCGATACCGGCCGACCGGCCCACAGCCCCTGGAAGGCTCCCCAACAGAAGAATCCCCGCCGCACTCACTGCCAGCCAGAGCCCCACCACCCACAAGGCCGCCATCATTCCGGATCGATTTCGCATAGTCATGCCTGCCATTTAAGCACAAGCCAACGGAAAAGCCAAAAAGCTTTGCCTCCGGATGCCGGGGGATGATCCCCTGGCCGCCAGAGGCAAATAAAAAAGCCTGCATCAATGATGACGATAAAGGCTTTTGGCTGATCAGGGTGTTTGGTGGGGAGGTCTATTTGGTCACTTTGGAACCCCAGGTTTTCAGGGTGGCCATGCCGCCCTGGACGCTCACGGTATTGGTGATGCCCATCTCACGCAGGTTGACCTGGGCTTCAAAGGAGCGCACGCCGGTGTTGCAGATGAGGACCACCAGTTTGTCTTTGGGGACCTCGGCCAGGCGATCTTTGATCTCCCCCTGGGGGATGCTGTTCCACTTGCCGGGGAACTTCTCACAGAAGGGAGTGGAGTCGGGGCGTTCGCGACAATCGATGAAGACGCAGTCACCCTCTTCCCAGAGCCCTTCGAAGGTGGCAAGGGGGATGGAGTGGAGCAGGCCGTCCACCGCGTTGTCAGCCACGTTGGCCAGGGAGTTGACAATATCCATGGCGGAGCTGAAGGGCGGGGAGTAGGCAAACTCCAGGTTGCTGATATCAAGGATGGTGGGTTTGTACTTCAAGGTGGCGGCCACGGCGTTGATGCGGCCCACCATGGCATCACCGCTTCCGGCAAACCCCTGAATCCCCAGGACCCGCTTGGTGTCCTTCTCCACCACCAGTTCCAGGAACATCAGCTCTTTTTCCGGGTAGAAGTGGGCCCGGTCCAGCTGGCACATGGAGACGCTGACCGCGTCAAATCCGGCCTCTTCGGCACCTTTCAGTGTCAGGCCGGTACCGGCCAGGGACTTGTCGAAGAGTTTCACCACAAAGCTTCCCACCGGCGATTCGGTGGTGGCAGCTGCCCCCGGCCATGTTGGTGCCGATGACGCGGCCCTGGCGGTTGGCAAGGGACCCCAGGGGCCAGATGCCGGGCTTACCGCTGATGGCGTGGTTGAGCTCGATGCAGTCCCCGCCGGAATAGATGTCCGGATCCGAGGTTTGGAGCTTTTCGTTGACCGCGATCCCGCCGGTGGGTCCCACCTCAAGGCCCGCATCCCGGGCCAGCTCGCCGTTGGGCTGAATGCCCACGGCCATGATGACAAGGATCGGCTTCCAGGGTGCGCTTGTCGGTGACCACGCGCTGAATGGCGCCGTCATGGCCCTCAAACCCTTTGACGGTTTCCCCGAGGTAGAAGCTCACCTCGTTCTCTTCCATGGAGCGCTGGGCCATATGGGCCATCTGCTTCCCTACAAAACCGGGCATGATCTGATCGCCGATCTCCACCACCGAGGTTTCGATACCCCACATGTCAGCCAGGGCTTCGGCCATCTCCAGGCCGATAAACCCGGCACCGACGATAACGGCTTTTTCCACCTGCCCGGCCGCCACCAGCTTTTTGATGGCCATGGCGTCTTCCAGGTTGCCCACGGCGTGGATATTGGCCAGGCTCCTGGCCGGGGATCTCAAGGTCCCGCGTGCGGCTTCCCGCGCCGATGACCAGCTTGTCGTAGGGGTAACTCTTCTCGACACCATCCTTGCCCCGTGGCCCAGACCACCTTGGCATCGCGATCGATTCGGGTCACCAGGGTGCCGGTCACCACCTCTTCATACCCCTTGATGGTCTTGAAGAACTCTTCGTTTCGAACCATATGATATGCGGTGCTCTGGAGGGCCGTATGGTCCGCCACATCGCCGGAGACATAATAGGGAATACCGCAGCCTCCATAGGAGATGTAGTCGTCTTTGTCGATGAGGGTCACATGGGTTGTGGGATCGATGCGCTTCACTTGCAGGCAGCCTTGGTCCCCAAGGCCACGCCGCCGATGACAACAACTCGTCTTGACATTTTCTTGTCTACCTTTTTGCTTGTGCTTATCGCCACTGGGTCGGCGTCAATGGACTTTTTCGGGTCCTATGGCGTCGCACCCCACTCACTCGCCTGCGTCTTCCGAGCTGAAAAAACGCCTGGTTTCATGAGCAAACCAGCAACTTCGTCAGCCCGGCCACCTGACGTTTGTAGTATCTTATCCTCTGAATTACAAGAAAAACAAAGAAGGCCCTGAACCCGAGAATTTGAGGGTTTTTTCGCCGACCAATTCCGGCCCCCATCCAGAACGCCGGGTGACTCCATTTTTGACCTGCGCCTCAACGCAAAAAACCGGTCATGGCTTTGAAGACCATGCCGGTTCCGGTATTACGCCGTTGACCGCAATAAAAAATTTCTGAGGACAGACGAAATCAGGAAAACGGGCCGCCCTATCTAAACCCTCAGATGATGCTCTCTTTTTTCAGGAGGTCCGAAGCATCTTCAGGGTGGGGACATCAAGGATGATCAGGCCCATTTCTTCAAAAATGGTATCGACCATCTCCCTTTGACACCTTGGGACAGGCCCTCGGCAATGCGGATAATGCGAGAGACATTCATTTGAGCCAGGGTACAGGCCACCTTCCGGATATGAAAGGCGTTCTTTTTATCGCCATTGTCCCGGATACGGCTGATATCCACAATAACATCGCAGCGCTGTCCGCAATGAGTCCAGCACCGAAAGGATATGGTTTGAGAACTGCTTGGCGCCTTTGTAATCAAACTCACCTGCCATTTTTACGTACAGGCGATTTTCGACGCGGTAAAGCCACGGATGGCCCACATGGCGGTACGGGTGCGGCCCACTTTGCTCTCGCCTTTTTCTCGCGCTCGAGCTCCTTGATGCGCCGCTTAGCCCAGCTGATCTCCTTTTCCGCGCAGTCTCTACCTCTTCAAGGAGTTGGAAGATATCCTGAAGAATCTCTTCCTCCCCCAATCCTTCAAGGTGGTTGTTCCTGTATTTCTCAGCAATACCGGAAAGTCGACTCTCCATATCGGCCATGCCCTTTCACCCCGCTTTAAGGCGTTCATATCTATTCTCTTGACTTTATTATCGGATTTACACTATTTTTTTTAAGCTTCTTTTGGCTTTTTTTAACAACCCTTTGATAAAATCAGGCATATGCTGACATTCCAACAACTCCTCAATCGTGTCAAAGAAAACGAAATAACATCTCGCAAATTCAACCATGTTGAAGCAAAGATCCTGACAATTCTTAATTTTAAGGATCTATTCGAGACCCTTCTTTCGGAAATATCAAAACAGTTCAGCATTCCTTACGTCTGGATTACGCTGGTTGAAGCCAGTGACACCTCCAAGCTTTTGCTTAAAGCATTCGGTTCGTCGGAGCTTCTTCCCGAGCGGGTTAACCTCACGACACGGTCTCAGTTCCAGGGCCTGTTAGGAACCGGCACCACCCCAACCCTCATCAACCAGGATATCAGCGCTTACCGTGCTCTGATTCCAGAAAAGAGCAGCTGGATGATCCGATCCATGTCTGTGGCGCCCATCAGCCTGGATGGGGAGGTCATCGGCAGCCTCAACCAGGGAGATATCGCCGCAGACCGTTTCTCTCCCGACCTGGACCCTGTGCTTCTCGCGCAGCTGGCCCTGAAGTTTTCCTTGTGCCTCTCCAATGTCACAGCCCACGAAAGGTTGCGACTTCTCGCGTTCAACGACCCCCTCACCGATCTGCTCAACCGCCGTGCCATGGAGCACGCCTTAGAGCAAGAGTTCAACCGGGCGCAACGCTACAACCGGGAACTCTCAGTCGCCTTCCTGGACCTTGATAAATTCAAAAAAGTGAATGACCTCTACGGCCATGACGCCGGTGACAAAGTGCTCATGGATGTGGCCAAAGTCTTGTCCCTGCACACACGGACAAGCGATATCCTTTGCCGCTTTGCCGGAGATGAGTTTGTTCTGGTGCTGCCTGAAACCACCACAACCAAGGCCGAATCCATGATGGGTCGGATTCGGGAGGCGATGGCTACAACGCCGATCCACATCGACGGGCACGCATTTTACCAGCATGTCAGCCGCGCCCCCGCCGTGAAAATGTCACCAACACACCACGCCCGCTCAAACAGCTGACACGCCCGTATCACAATAAAAAACGGATTTGTCCCCACCCCGGTGCGGCATGCCCTGCCGTGAAAATGTCACCAACACCCGCCGCCAAACAGCTGGCCTGTATACAATAAAAAACGGGGTTACCTCGATGCGGCCGAGAGTGGCCTGTCGTTAGTGGCGGGGCCTGAGTCTGCCCCAGCTCCCGCTGTGGGGACACATGGGGGGGCTTGGGACCCACCTGCAGATTACTGTGCCCCCTTTACCTTCTGCCCCAGCTCCCGCTGTGGGGACACATGGGCCTATTGGTGCCCTGAGATTACTGTGCCCCTTTACTTGTGGGGGTTTTAAGAAAGGGTCGGAGGGCAACGACGGTGGTTGGGGTGGGGGAAATACCTGGGGGGGAATCCTAGTAGCTAACCCAAAGATGGACAAATAGCGACATGGATGGCGATAAAAAGGGGGTATAGTGGGTGGAACGGTAAACCCCGTAAATCACTGTTGATCTTCTAGTGAAGCTGGGTGGGCCCCCCCGCCCTCTCACTGCACTAAAAAAGCCCGCGGCATGAAATGCCGTGGGCTTTTATGTGCAACAGGTCACAGCCACCTCCTGAGCGGATGCTCCTTGGCTGTTACTAACTGTTCGTGCAGACCGGTAGGGCTTAACGCCCCACCCCGGTTTTATGCGTCGGTTGCTGCAGGAGCCTCGACCTTGGGAGCGGTAAACTCTACCATGGCCATGGGCGCTGCGTCACCGGCACGGAAACCGATTTTGGTCACGCGGGTGTAGCCGCCGTTTTTACCAGCGAAGCGTGCGGGAGCTTCTTCAAAAAGCTTGTGCACGACATCTTTTTCCATAATAACGGCCATCACCTGGCGACGGGCATGGAGGTCTCCACGCTTGGCCAGAGTGATCATTTTATCAGCCCAGCGACGCAGCTCTTTAGCTTTTACGTCAGTGGTCTTGATCCTCTCATGCTTGAACAGAGAGGTCACCATATTGCGAAACATCGCCTTACGATGGGCAGATGTTCTACTCAGCTTAACGCCTGCTTTTCTATGTCTCATTTCCTCTTACTCCCCTTCAGCTCCGTCTTCCTCTTTCGGACTGAAACCATCAAGTTTCATTCCAAGGGAAAGCCCCATCTCAGTCAAGACCTCTTTGATCTCGTTCAGAGATTTTCGACCGAAGTTCTTGGTTTTGAGCATTTCGGCTTCAGTTTTCTGAACGAGCTGATAAATCTTGATGATATCGGCATTTTTCAGGCAGTTGGCACTTCGAACCGAGAGTTCGAGCTCATCCACATTTCTGTAGAGGTTCTCATTGAAATCTCTGTCGCCGCCCTCTTCACTGACGCTGTCGTGCTCAGGCTCAATATCCTCATCAAAGTTGATGAAAGGATTCATCTGCTCCTTGAGAATTTTCGCGGCATACGCCACGGCATCCTCAGGAACCAGGCTGCCGTCTGTCCACACCTCAAGGGTCAACTTGTCGTAGTCAGTTTTCTGACCCACACGGGAGTTTGAAACCGTGTAGTTGACCTTTTTGATGGGAGAAAAGACGGTGTCGATGGCAATGGTACCAACGGGTGCGTCTTCATCCTTGTTGTCCCTGGCCAGGGCATAACCGCGTCCCACCTTGACGGTGAGGTTCACGTTAAGCTTGCCACCCTCATTGATGGTAGCAAGATGCAGATCCGGGTTAAGAATCTCCACCCGACCGTCAGGACTGATGAGGTCGCCCGCACACACATTGCCAGGGCCTTCGGCCTTCAGCTCCAGTGTACGCGTTTCGGTGTCATTCACCTTCAGCTTGAGCTCTTTGATATTGAGAATGAGCTCAGAGACATCCTCAAGAACCCCGGGGATTGGAGAGAACTCATGCAGAACATCCTCAATCTTGACAGAGACAACACCTGCACCGTAGAGGGATGAAAGGATGATCCTCCGGAGGGCATTACCAATGGTAATACCGTATCCCCTTTCAAGAGGTTCGCATACAAACTTGCCGTAAGTTGAACTGCCTGAGAGAAGAACTTTCTCAGGGCTGATCATCTCATGCCAGTTCATGTATATCATTTCGTTTGATGTCATATTGATCTCCAGAATTGTGCCGTGAGCAACAGTTTAGGTACCGTTATATGCTGCACTACTTGGAGTACAGTTCGACGATCAGCTGTTCCTGAATAGGCAGGGTAATGTCTTCACGTGCAGGAAGATTTACAACTCTGGCTTTCATGTTCTCTTTGTCCAGTTCAAGCCACTGGGGCACACCACGGCGAACCACGGCGTCAACAGCATCCTGAACGAACTGAACCTTCTTGCTCTTTTCACGGATCTCAACAACATCGTCTTTTTTGACAATGTAAGAGGGAATGTCGACTTTGCGACCGTTCACGAGAAAATGCCCGTGACGAACAAAGTGACGTCCCTGGGTGCGAGAGTTGACGAAGCCGAGACGGTACACGACGTTGTCAAATCTGCATTCGAGGGCCTGAAGCAGGTTGGTACCGGTGATCCCTTTTTTCTGATCCGCTTTCTTGAACATAATGCGGAACTGCTTTTCGGAGACACCGTAAATGCGTCTTACTTTCTGCTTTTCCCTGAGCTGAATACCATAATCTGAAAATTTTGAGCGGCGCTGGCCGTGCTGGCCGGGCGCGTAGCTGCGACGGTCGAAGCTGCACTTATCAGAATAACAACGATCGCCTTTAAGGAAAAGCTTCATGTTTTCACGTCTGCAGAGACGGCAGACGGAACCCCTGTATCTAGCCAAATCCTCCTCCTTTGATACTTATGCTATATCGTATCTATCGAAATAATCTTTTTTAAACTCTTCTCTTCTTCGGGGGGCGACAGCCGTTATGCGGCACAGGGGTTACGTCCCTGATCTTCGTAATAACGAATCCCGCTGCCTGAAGCGAACGAAGAGCCGACTCTCTGCCGGCACCAGGTCCCTTGACCTCAACTTCCACGGTTTTCATGCCGTGTTCCTGAGCCTTCTTGGCCGCATCTTCTGCTGCAAGCTGTGCAGCAAAAGGGGTGCTCTTACGGGACCCTTTGAAGCCGTGCATACCGGCGCTGGACCAGGAGATGACGTTGCCGTTGGTATCTGAAATAGATACAATGGTATTGTTAAATGTGGACTGGATATGAACCACTCCACTGGATATGTTCTTTCTGACCTTTTTCTTCTGTCGTGCGCGTGTCTTCGCCATGACGCTTAAAAGCCTCCTTTAATCGTGACCAGGTGTCCCAAGCTGCACATACTACTTCTTCTTCTTAATTGCAGCTCGTTTGGGGCCTTTGCGGGTACGTGCGTTGTTTTTCGTTCTCTGTCCGTTGACAGGGAGGGATTTACGATGACGAAGTCCACGGTAACAACCCAGATCCATCAATCGCTTGATGTTCATAGATACCTCGGTGCGAAGTTCTCCTTCAACACGCAGGTCGGCATCAATGGTCTTTCTGATAAGGTTGACGTCGGATTCGGTCAGATCCTGAGTCTTGGTACTCGGGTCAATATCGTGCTTTGCGAGAATCTCTGTAGATGTGGAGAGGCCTACACCATAGATGTAGGTCAGCGCGATATCGATTCTTTTTCTTCTGGGTATATCTACCCCTGCAATCCTTGCCAAAATTTATCCTCCTCTATCCCTGTCTCTGCTTATGACGTTTATTTTCGCAGATAACCCGTACAACGCCGTGACGACGGACAACCTTGCACTTAGGACATATCTTTTTTACTGAAGCTCTGACTTTCATTTGGGCTAAACTCCCTCGTCTTATCCTTCAAATATCGTAAGGATGCCTACTTGGATCGGTAGGTGATTCGTCCTCTGGTCAAGTCATAAGGCGACAGTTCGACGGTCACCTTGTCCCCGGGCAGAATCTTGATAAAATGCATGCGCATTTTACCCGAGATGTGAGCCAGGATCTGATGCTTGTTTTCCAGTTCCACCTTAAACATTGCATTGGGCAAAGTTTCAAGTACAGTCCCCTGTACTTTGATGGGTTCCTCCTTTGCCATAACTCTCCTCCCACGATGATCGCATCTGTCTGGTCCAATGGGTTAAAACGGCTCACACCGCTTTCGACCAGATTGCAGAGTTTACCTTACGAATGATATCCAAATATTGAGTATCTTACATTGCAACTCAGCCGGTGGGTTTCGTGGAGAGGTGGCCGCGAAACATAAAAAAAACCAGCATGATGTGATACTACACTCACAAAAGGATGACAACCCTTTTTTCCCATCCCCCCGGAAAGGGAAGACGGGAAGGGTTGTCAATCCATGTACGCGCTGTCAGGTCGAAATGTTATCGACGACCCTTGATCTGTTTGCCGTCCCCGAGGAACCCGCTGTAGTTCCGCATCACGAGATGCGACTCCATCTGGGCCACGGTATCAATGGCAACCCCCACCACAATGAGGAGGGCCGTGCCACCGAAGTAAAAGGGGACATGCGCCTTGGTAATCAGAAGCGTGGGAAGCACGCAGATCGCGGAGACATAGATGGCCCCTACGACAGTGATGCGGGTAAGCACCTTGTCGATGTAATCGGCTGTGCGCTTGCCAGGCCTGATCCCAGGGATATATCCGCCGTTCTTCTTCATGTTCTCCGCAACATCCGTTGGGTTAAACTGGATGGCGGTGTAAAAAAAGCAGAAGAAGGCGATAAATGCTACGAAAATAATCGTGTACAGCAGGCTGCCCGGAGCCATGAGGTTGCTGATCGTCTGCATCACCGGAATATCGGGAAAAAACGACGCAACGGTCGTCGGAAACACGATAATGGATGAGGCAAAGATGGGCGGAATCACACCGGAGGTGTTGATCTTCAGGGGCAGGTGCGAGCTCTGGCCGCCGTAGACCTTACGGCCCACAACACGCTTGGCATACTCAACAGGGATCCGGCGCTGGGCCGTCTCCATGAAGATGATAAACCACATGACAGAGACCATCATGGCGATGAGCAGAAGCACACTGAAGAGTCCCATCTCCCCGGAGGAGACGAGCCTGAAGGTGCTGACCACCGCTGCGGGCATGTTGGCAATAATCCCTGCAAAGATAATGAGGGAAATACCGTTTCCGATGCCGCGCTCGGTAATCTGCTCACCCAGCCACATGATGAAGGCAGTGCCGGCCGTCAGAGTAATGACGGTCATGATTCGAAAGCCCCAACCGGGAGTGCTCACGACATGCATGGCTTCCAGACCCACACTGATACCGAAGCCCTGGATCACGCTCAGAAGCACCGTACCATATCGTGTGTACTGGGTGATTTTCTTCTGTCCCTGCTCCCCCTCTTTCTTCAGCTGCTCGAGGTGGGGAACCACCACGGTCATGAGCTGGAGAATGATGGATGCACTGATGTAGGGCATGATCCCCAGGGCAAAGACAGAAAGTCTCTCCAATGCCCCTCCGGAAAACATGTTGAACATGCCCACGATGCCCCCGCCGTATTTGGAAAAAATATCGGCCAGAGCATCGGCATTGATCCCGGGAGTAGGAACGTGGACCCCGATGCGGTAGACAAGCAACAGCATCAGGGTGGTTACGATCCGCTTCTTAAGTTCCGGCAGTTTGAATAGGTTCTGGAATCCACTGGTCGTCATATGGTCTTAGGCCTCTACTGTTCCACCTGCTGCTTCAATTTTCTCTCGGGCACTCTTGGAAACCTGGCACTCTTTGATGGTGAGCTTCATGGTGATCTCACCGTTGCCGAGGATCTTGATGCCGTCGCGGCGACCTTTGACAAGGCCAACCTCTACGAGAGCCGCTTCATCCACTACCTGGCCTTCTTCGAATCGGGCAAGGTCTTTGACGTTCAGGATGGCAAACTCTTTCTTGAATATATTGGTGAAACCGCGCTTGGGAAGACGCCTGTAAATAGGCATCTGTCCGCCTTCGAAACCAGGACGGACACTACCACCCGAGCGGCTTTTAAAACCTTTGGTACCACGACCGGAGGTCTTGCCCCAGCCGGAGCCCACACCGCGGCCGATACGCTTGCGCGCCTTTACCGAGCCTTCTGCCGGTGACAGTTCATTAAGCTTCATTGGTGTTCTCCTCTACTTTCACAAGATGAACAACCTTATTGACCATGCCCCGGATAGAAGGGGTGTCTTCCAGCTCTACTGTTTTGTTCATCTTGGTCAGGCCCATGCCTTTGAGTACCTTACGGTGCTTCTCGGGTCGGCCGATCATGCTTCTGACAAGAGTGATTTTCAGCTTCTGTGACATTTGCTAACTCCCCCGATTACAGATCTTCAGGTCTCAGACCCCTGCGCCGGGCCACTTCCTCACGGCTCTGGTTTGCTTTCAGGCCTGCGATGGTGGCTTTGACTACGTTATGGGGGTTGTTGGAACCCATGCATTTGGTCAGAATATTGCGAACACCCACAGCTTCGAGGACGGCGCGAACAGCACCGCCGGCAATGAGGCCGGTACCTTCGGACGCAGGCTTGAGCAGCACGCGACCGGCACCGAATTTGCCGATTACCTCAGAGGGAATGGTACCATTCACAAGATTCACCTTCACCATATTCTTCTTGGCGCTTTCCACACCCTTACGAATGGCTTCGGGAACCTCACCTGCCTTGCCGAGACCGTAGCCGATGCTACCTTCTCCGTCACCTACGACAACAATGGCACTGAAGCTGAATCTGCGACCACCCTTGACGACCTTGGCAACGCGGTTGATATAGACAACCTTGTCGATCAATCCGTTATCTTCTGTGTCTTTCTTAAACAAAGGACGCCTCCTTCAGATTAAAATTCCAGTCCTGCTTCTCGTGCCCCTTCAGCGAGGGACTTCACACGGCCGTGGTAGATGTAACCGCTTCGATCGAAGACGATGCTTTTTACACCTTTTTCCATGGCCCTAGCCGCTACAAGCTTGCCGACACTCTTCGCATTGGCAGTCTTGTCGCATCCCTCTTCTGCGCTGTACCCTTTATCGACGGTGGATGCAGATGCAAGAGTCACACCGGCGGTATCATCGATGAGCTGCGCATAGATATGCTTGGCGCTGCGAAACACACAGAGACGAGGACGTTCCTGAGTTCCGACAATCTTCTTACGGATCCTGATCTTTTTTTTGAGTCGCTTCTCTTTGCGAGAGTTTATAGTACCCATATCTTTATCCTGTATATGATAAGCTGAACCTTGGGGGGACCCGAGAAGATCTCAGGTCCCGTCCACACCATAGCTGGCGGAACAAAGTCAGGCTTATTATTTTCCTGTCTTTCCAGCTTTTCTCTGGATGTGCTCGTCGACATATTTGATCCCTTTGCCCTTGAAGGGCTCGGGGGGTCGAACGTCACGGATGTTGGCGGCAACCTGGCCTACCAACTGCTTGTCAGCGCCCATGATCTTGAGAATGTTCTTCTCGACCGTGGCAGTGATGCCTTTGGGAAGTTCATAGCTGACGGCGTGTGAGTATCCGACGTTCAAAATGATCGTCTGACCTTTTACATCCACCTTGTAGCCGATACCATTGACCTCAAGGGCCTTTTCAAATCCTGTACTGACGCCAGTCACCATGTTGGCGGCAATGGCTCGGACCATTCCGTGATACGCTCCGGCATCGCGAACGTTATCGATGATTTCAACGGAAATGACGTTGTCCTCAATCTTCAGGTCCACCACAGGATGGATATCCTGTTCCAGCTTGCCTTTGGGGCCTTCAACTACAAGTTTTCTGTCCGCATAGGCCGCCTTGACGGATTCAGGCAGCACAATGGGCTTTTTTCCAATTCGAGACATTATGTCGCTCCCTTGCTACCAAATATTGCAGAGAATTTCTCCGCCAAGTTTTTGCGACTTGGCCTGCTTATCGGTCATAACACCCTGGGAGGTGGAGACCACGGCCACTCCAAGTCCATTGAGGACCGGCTTCAGGTCCTTGTACTTGGCATATACACGTCGGCTGGGCTTGCTCACTCTTGTGATTCCGAAAATGGCGTGCGTACCTTCCTGATCGTACTTGAGGTACAGCCTCAGCATGCCCTGCTTCCCGTCTTCGACAAACTTGTAGTTCTTGATAAAGCCCTGCTCCTGAAGAACCCGCGCGATTTCCACCTTGATTTTGGATCCGGGGATATCGACTTTGGGGAACTTGGCTTTGCCGGCATTGCGGATGCGTGTTAACAAATCCGCAATAGGATCACTCATCGTCATGATTTACTCCGTTGAATAGTACTGTAAAGGTTTATACCAGTTTCGAGGATAGGGTGACCCTACCAGCTCGACTTAGTAACACCGGGTAACTTGCCGTGCGATGCAAGGTTCCTGAAACAGATACGGCAGACTCCGAACTTTCGCATGAAAGCCCTGGGTCGCCCGCACATGGGGCACCTGTTGTACGCACGGACTTTAAACTTGGGCTCTCGTTCGGCTTTCGCCATGATTGATTTCTTCGCCACAGCTTTCTCCTTGCAGACTTCCCTTGTGGGGACTCGGTCTCCCTTACGCCCCCTCCATGAAGTCAGATCTTGTTGCTCTAATTCCGGAAAGGCATTCCGAGGAGCTTAAGAAGCTCTTTGCCTTCCGAATCGTTCTTAGCAGTGGTCACGATCGTGATGTTCAAGCCCTTGATCTGATCGATCTTATCGTAATCGATCTCAGGGAAAATGATCTGCTCACGAACGCCCAGAGAGTAGTTGCCTCTGCCATCAAAGGCTTTACCGGAAATACCACGGAAGTCACGGACACGGGGAAGCGAGATGTTGATGAGCCTGTTGAGGAAGTCCCACATCTTCTCTTTCCGGAGTGTCGTCATGCATCCGATGGGCATGCCTTCACGCAGCTTAAAGGCTGCGATGGATTTCTTGGCTTTGGTGATGACGGGCTTCTGACCGGTGATCGTCGCAAGCTCAGCTGCCGCCGAGTCGATGATCTTCCCGTTCTTGATAGCCTCACCCAGACCCATGTTCAGAACGATCTTCTCAAGCTTGGGAACCTCCATGAGGTTTTTATACCCAAAGGTCTCCATCAGCTTGGGAACCACTTCTTCCTGATATTTATTTTTTATGTCTGACATTTACAGCCTCCGCCTTGGCCCTAAGCTTCGATGGTTTCATTGCATTTTCTGCAAACACGGACCTTCTTACCATCTTCCAGGACCTTCATCTTTATCCGGATGGGGTTAAGGCAGTGGTTGCACATCAGCTGAACATTGGAAAGGTGAATGGGGGCCTCAGCTTCAATGATCCCGCCCTGGGGATTTTTGAAGTTGGGCTTCTGGTGTCTCTTCACCTTGTTGATGCTCTCCACAACAACCCGATTTTCTTTCCGGATGACCTTGAGGACTTTACCGATTTTGCCTCTGTCCTTTCCAGAAAGAACCTTAACTTTATCATCTCTTCGGATATGAGATTTTTCACTGTTCATAATTTGTCTCCAAAATAGCGACCGGGATCGTTTCCGGTATTAAAGGACTTCAGGAGCCAGTGAGATGATACGCATAAACCGCTTTGCCCTCAGCTCCCTAGCAACCGGGCCGAAAATACGAGTTCCGATGGGCTCCTGGTTCTGGTTGACCAGCACAGCGGAGTTCTCGTCAAAGCGGATGTAAGATCCGTCGGGTCGTTTGATGGCCTTTTTCGTTCGCACGATCACGGCCTTCATCACATCACCCTTCTTCACCTTGGCGTTGGGAATGGCTTCCTTTACAGATACGACGATAATGTCGCCAACACCTGCATAACGCTTTTTGGAACCGCCCAGTATCTTGATGCAGTACAGCTCCTTGGCACCGGAGTTATCTGCCACGGTCAATCTAGTTTCTGTCTGAATCATCGTAGTCTTCCTTCTTTATCAAACCGCCTTGTCAACAATCTTACTGACGCGGTGCCGTTTGCTCTTGCTCAGCGGTCTGCATTCGGTGATGACCACCTTGTCGCCAATGCCGCAAGCGTTTTCAGCATCGTGGGCTGCATATTTGTTGTGGCGCTTGATGTATTTCTTGTAAAGAGGATGCTTAACCAGCCTTTCTACAAGAACGACGACGGTTCGATCCATCTTGTCGGACACTACAGTTCCCTGCAGTTGTCTTTTCATTCCACGTTTTTTCATAGCGCTAACTTATCTCTACCTTTAAGAAAGTTCAGTTTCCCGGATGACCGTCTCTACCTTGGCAATGTCCTTGCGCACAGAGTTCAGCGTGGAGGTCTTTTCGAGCTGACCGACACCATGCTGAAAACGCAGGTTGAAGTGCTCTTCCTTCAGATCCTGAAGTTTCGCCTTCAGATCATCCTTGCCCATGGCACGAATATCAGTGATTTTCATTAGACGTCGCCCCTCTCAATAAACCGGGTTTTAATGGAAAGCTTGTGTGAGGCAAGTCGCATTGCTTCGCGTGCCAAATCACGGGGAACACCTTCCAGCTCATATAGAACCTTGCCGGGCTTGATAACTGCGACCCACGCTTCGGTGGAACCTTTACCTTTACCCATTCGTACTTCGGCAGGCTTTTTGGTGATGGGCTTGTCCGGGAAAATCCGGATCCACATCTTGCCACCACGCTTCACTTTTCGGTTCATGGCGATACGGGCTGCCTCAATCTGGCGTGCGTTGATGTAACCGCACTCGGTAGCCTGAAGCCCAAACTCACCGAAGCTGAGAGTAGAACCACGATAGGCTTTGCCTCTCATTCTTCCACGCTGCTGTTTTCTGAATTTGACCTTTTTAGGACTCAGCATTTGGAAACTCCTTCATTATCCTGTCAAAACAAGGTGCAAATCAGGCCTTGTTCAGGATCTCTCCTTTGAAAATAAACACTTTGATGCCGATGACCCCATAGGTCGTATGGGCTTCGGCAAAGCCGTAGTCGATGTCCGCACGGAGGGTATGAAGGGGTACCCTGCCTTCCCGGTACCATTCGGTACGGGCCATTTCTGCACCACCGAGTCGGCCGGCACAGATGATCTTGATGCCCAGGGCACCAAAACGCATGGCCGAAGAGACGCAGCGCTTCATGGCACGACGGAAAGCCACACGACGCTCCAGCTGGAGAGCCACGTTTTCGGCTACCATCTGAGAATCGAGTTCAGGACGCTTAATTTCCTGAATATCGATCATCACGTCGCGCTTCTCACCATCGGTGGAGATGAGACGGACAAGATCATTCTTCAGAAGAGTGATCTCGGCGCCCTTCTTGCCGATGACAATGCCGGGACGGGCAGTGTGAATGCGGAGCCGGATCCTCTTGGAAGATCGTTCAATCTCCACTTTGGAAATACCGGCATGGTACAGTCGCTTTTTGAGAAATTTGCGGATTCGGAAATCTTCCATGACGAAATCCGCATACTGCTTGTCGGCGTACCAGCGGGAGTCCCAGGTCTTGTTGATCCCGAGTCGAAGTCCTATTGGATTTACTTTCTGGCCCAACTTATTATCTCCTTTTCGTTACGCCTCATCAGCCACGACGACTGTGATGTGACTGGTTTTCTTCAGGATGCGAGATCCTCTGCCGCGCGCTCTGGCCCTGAATCTCTTCAGACTGGGCCCCTGGTCCACGGTGATATTTTTTATAAAGAGCGCGTCAACGTCGAGTTCGTTGTTGTGATCGGCGTTGGCGACAGCCGATTGCAGGGTCTTCACGACGATTGCAGCGGCTTTCTGAGGCATAAATTTGAGCGAATTGATTCCCGCCTCGACGGGCTTCCCCTTTACGGCGCCGACAATCTTTCGCACCTTCAAAGGAGAAATTCGCACATACCGTGCTACAGCTTTAACCTCCATTGTAAATCATCCTCTTACTTAAAGGTTACGGGGCACTACTTGCCCTTGGTCTTTTTATCAGCCGCATGCCCCCAGTAGGTGCGTGTCGGTGAAAATTCGCCCAGTTTATGACCTACCATATTCTCGGTAACAAATACCGGAATGAACTTTCGACCATTGTGTACTGCAAGCGTCAAACCCACCATTTCAGGGAAGATGGTAGATCGTCTCGACCAGGTCTGAATGACCTGGTTGGATCGGCTCTCCTGAGCCATGAGCACTTTCTTGACAAGCTTAGCATCAACAAACGGCCCTTTTTTAAGCGAACGTGGCATTTTGTCTCCTGTTCTTAATCTTTCAATTACACGTTACAAGCTTTTACGTGAGACCATTACTTCGTGCGTCGCTTCACAATGTAGCGATCGGTGGTCTTGTTCTTTCTGGTGCGATAGCCCTTGGAGGGTACGCCCCAGGGTGAACAAGGATGACGGCCGCCGGAAGAGCGTCCTTCACCACCACCCATGGGATGGTCAACAGGGTTCATGGCCACACCACGCACGCTGGGTCGAACACCCAACCAGCGAGTTCGGCCAGCCTTGCCCTTGTTGATGCTGCTATGCTCAGTATTTCCAAGTCGCCCGATGGTCGCCTTGCACTTGGCAAGAACCATACGTACTTCACCAGAGGGAAGTCGAAGCATTGCGTAAGACTTCTCTTTGGCCATAAGCTGTGCAAAGGTACCGGCGCCGCGTACAATCTGTCCGCCTTTGGCAACCTTCAGCTCAACGTTGTGGATCTGGGTACCCAGGGGAATGTTCTCCAGGGGGAGGCAGTTCCCGGGCTTGATGTCGGCGTCGGGGCCGGACATGATCTGATCACCCACGTTGAGGTTGATGGGGGCCAGGATGTACCGCTTCTCGCCATCGGCGTAGTGAAGCAGTGCAATCCGTGCAGAGCGGTTGGGATCGTATTCGATCGTCGCTACTTTAGCAGGGATACCAACTTTGTCACGCTTAAAGTCGATGACCCTGTAATGTCTTTTATGACCACCGCCCTTGTGGCGGCAGGTAATCCGGCCGTTGACGTTACGTCCGCCGGATTTTTTCAAAGGCCGCAGCAGACTTTTTTCGGGTTTGTCGGTGGTAATCCCTTCAAACGTCGAATATTCCTGGTGCCTGCGGCCAGGTGATGTCGGTTTGGTCTTTCTAATTGCTGCCATTTATCGCTCCCGGTCTATACACCTTCAAAGAATTCAATGGTACTTCCAGGCACCAGCGTCACAATCGCTTTTTTCCTGTCTTTGCGCTTGCCGACAATCTTGCCGCGCTGCTTGGCCTTGCCCTTCACGACGACCGTGCGGACATCTTCCACGCCGACTTTGAAGATCTTCTCGACAGCCTTCTTGATCTCAATCCGGTTGGCCTTCGGAGCGACTTCAAAAGATACCTGATTCAGCGTCTCTTTTAAAATGGTGGTCTTTTCCGTATTCAACGGCTTGATTATGATATCAAATGTATTCATGCTGAAAGCCTCCCTTCGATTCCCTTGATGGAAGTCTCGAGCAGGAGCAGCTTCTTGTACTTGAGGATATCATACACGTTGAGGCCTTCGGTACGGATGACCTTGATGCCTTTGATATTTCGTGCAGACAGCTCGAGCTTGATATCTTCCGCGTCGGTCACAATCAGTGCGTTCTCAAGTTTGAGATCGGCAAGAACCTTCACGACGGCCTGAGTCTTGACCTCAGCGAGATCAATGGTGTTCACGACCATGAGGTCCTCGGCCTGAAAACGGCTGGAAAGAGCCATTTTCAGAGCCAGACGACGAACCTTCTTGGGCACTTTGAAAGCCCAGCTCTTGGGCTGGGGGCCGAAGGTCACGCCACCGCCACGCCTCAGAGGCGACTTGACGGAGCCGGAACGGGCGTTGCCGGTACCCTTCTGACGGTATAGCTTTTTGGTGCTACCGGTTATATCGGAGCGGTTCTTAACAGATGCAGTTCCGGCACGTCGGCCGGCCAGCTGCATCTTGACCACTTCGTGAAGGACACTTCCTTTTACGGCTACATTGAAGATATCGTCCGCAAGTTCGGCCTGCGAAACTTTATCTCCTGTAACATTCAGTACATCAACGACAGCCATAACTTCCCTCGTTTTTTATTTTCATGCATCCACTTCGCATGGAATCTGCGGTTGGACACACGTTGATGTTCATCTTAATTGCCAAACTTGGGCTTCTTGATCTCAACAAGACCGGACTTGGAGCCGGGAATGCATCCTTTAATAAGGACCACATTCTCTTCGGGACGGATGTCCACTACGGTCAGGTTGCGAACAGTCTTTCTGACGCCGCCGTACTGCCCGGGAAGCTTCTTGCCTTTGAAAACCTTTGCAGGCCAGGCACTGCAACCGATGGAGCCAGGAGCTCGGTGGTTGCGGCAACCGTGGGTCTCAGGGCCGCGGGAAAACCCGTGACGCTTGATGGTACCTGAGAAACCACGACCTTTAGAGGTCCCGGTTACATCTACAAGCTCACCAACCTCGAACATCTCGGCGGTGATCTCCTGACCGAGGGTGTACGCGGAAGGGTCAGCCACTTCAAATTCACGGACATCGGCAAAAAAGCGCTCGCCACTCTTGGCGAAATGGCCCTGGAGGGGCTTGTTTGTATGCTTGGCTTTTTTCTCACCGAATCCGATCTGAACGGCGTTGTACCCGTCCGTATCCTCGGTCTTAATCTGAGTAACGACGCAGGGGCCTACCTGTACTACAGTGACGGGGATATATCTCCCGTCAGAGGAGTAGACGCCCGTCATCCCCAATTTTTTACCTAAAAGTCCTCTACTCATTGGTAACTACCCCTTAACTACAGTTTAATCTCTACATCGACACCGGGCGAAAGATCCAGCTTCATCAGAGCGTCCACAGTCTGCTGGGTCGGCTCAAGAATGTCCAGAAGACGCTTGTGGGTTCTGATCTCAAACTGTTCACGTGACTTCTTGTTCACGTGGGGTGAGCGAAGGATGCAGAATTTATTGATACGCGTGGGCAACGGAATGGGCCCGCAGATCTTTGCGCCAGTCTTCTTTGCAGTATCGACGATATCAAGGGCCGATTTGTCAAGAAGCTTGTGGTCGTATGCTCTGAGTCTGATCCGGATTTTGGTATTGATCATCATGATTTGATTACCCACCTATTCGATAATTTCAGAAACTACACCAGCACCTACGGTACGGCCACCCTCACGAATTGCGAAGCGAAGCTCTTTTTCCATGGCGATGGGGCTGATCAGTTCAGCAATGATGGCGGTGTTGTCGCCAGGCATGATCATCTCAACACCTTCGGGAAGGTTGAGGATACCGGTCACATCCGTGGTACGGAAGAAGAACTGGGGGCGATACCCTGTAAAGAACGGGGTGTGTCGTCCGCCTTCTTCCTTGGAGAGGACGTAGATCTCAGCCTTGAACTTGGTGTGGGGAGTGATGCTGCCGGGCTTGGCAACAACCTGACCACGCTCCACTTCGTCACGCTTGGTACCGCGAAGGAGGAGACCAACGTTGTCGCCGGCCATGCCCTCATCGAGGAGCTTGCGGAACATCTCAACACCGGTACATACGGTCTTGGCGGTGGGTCGGATACCAATGAGCTCTACCTCGTCACCGGTGTGGATGATACCACGCTCGATACGACCGGTAACAACGGTACCACGGCCGGAGATGGAGAAGACGTCCTCGATGGGCATGAGGAAATCCTTGTCGGTGTCGCGCTCGGGCTCAGGAATGTAGCTGTCGCAGGCATCCATGAGTTCGAAGATGCACTGGGCCGCATCGTCTTCAGGGCTGTCTGCTTCCAGGGCGCGCAGGGCACTGCCACGGATGATGGGGGTGTCATCACCGGGGAAGTCGTACTTGGAGAGGAGCTCCTGGAGTTCCATCTCAACGAGCTCGATGAGCTCTTCGTCGTCCACCATGTCGCACTTGTTGAGGAACACAACAATGCGGGGGACACCCACCTGACGGGCAAGCAGGATGTGCTCACGGGTCTGGGGCATGGGGCCGTCATCGGCGGACACAACCAGAATTGCACCGTCCATCTGGGCGGCGCCGGTGATCATGTTCTTAATGTAGTCGGCGTGACCGGGGCAATCGACGTGAGCATAGTGTCGGTTGGGGGTCTCGTACTCTACGTGGGCGGTTGCAATGGTGATACCGCGCTCTTTCTCTTCCGGTGCCTTGTCGATCTCGTCAAAGGCAACGGCTGCACCTGATCCGGCTCGGAGGGCGTTCTGCTTGGTGATCGCAGCGGTGAGCGTGGTCTTGCCATGGTCGATGTGACCGATGGTACCGACGTTTACATGCGGTTTGGAACGTTCAAATTTTTCTTTTGCCATGGTTGGTTTTTTCCTCCTCCGGCCTGGCGGGCCGGAATGTGATGGTATGTGCCTTCATGCAGGCGGACATAAAGCGGATAAAGCTTCACTCACACAGTGCAATCGGTCGCGTAATAAATTGGATCCGGATTACCACCTGTAGTGGGCGAATGCCTTGTTCGCGTCGGCCATCTTGTGGGTGTCTTCGCGCTTCTTAACGGAAGCGCCGCGGTTGCTTGCAGCGTCCATCATTTCGGCTGCGAGCTTAGCAGACATGGACTTCTCAGACCGCTTGCGGGAATAATCAATCACCCAGCGAATGGCCAGGGCCCGGCGTCTGGAAGGACGGATTTCAGTGGGGACCTGATAGGTGGACCCCCCTACCCTTCGGGACTTAACCTCGATGGCAGGGCGCACATTCTCGAGGGCTTTTTCAAACACCTCAAGGGGCGACTGGCCGCTCTTCTCCTCAATAATGTCAAAGGCGCCGTAGAAAATCTTCTCAGCGGTGCTTTTCTTCCCATCGAGCATAATGGCCGCGACAAACCGGGTAACAAGCTCACTCTTGTATCGGGGATCGGGCATTACCGGTCTATGGGGAACTTCCCTTCTTCTTGGCATAGCTTCTCACTCTTTGAAACAAATCTTGGTTAACGATCAGATGGAGAGTCGTTTACTTGGGCTTACGAGCACCGTACTTCGAGCGACTCTGCTTTCTGTCTTCCACACCCAGCGTATCAAGGGTACCCCTTACAATGGTGTAACGGACACCCGGAAGGTCTTTCACTCGACCACCACGAACAAGAACAACGGAGTGCTCCTGGAGGTTGTGGCCGATACCGGGGATATAGGCGGTGATTTCAACGCCTGTGGTGAGGCGAACCCTGGCCACCTTCCTGAGTGCTGAGTTTGGTTTTTTCGGAGTCGAAGTGTACACACGAGTACAGACACCACGCTTCTGAGGCCCGCCCATCAGGGCTGGCGTGCTGGTCTTTTTCTTCGCGCGCGCTCTTCCTTTCCGAACCAACTGGTTAATAGTAGGCATTTCGTACCAAACTCCTTTAATTGTTTGTCATTTTCCTAAAACGCAAAATACGGCATGATACATATACCATCCCGTTCTGTCAAGGAA
Organism: Desulfolunaceae bacterium; assembly: GCA_942491485.1. Lineage (GTDB taxonomy): Bacteria > Desulfobacterota > Desulfobacteria > Desulfobacterales > Desulfolunaceae > Desulfoluna. The sequence goes on from CALOAX010000009.1 coordinate 60,259, forward strand.
TTATTTTCCTTACCTATTTGTGTCAAAGGCGAGTTCCCCTGAATCCCAGAGAAACTCGCCCTTTTTTTCTAAAGGTCGATCACATTGGTCTCTTCCAACACCTCTTCCTGCTCGCTTTCAACCTCAATGTTGCGGTATTGAGCGATGCCGGTACCGGCCGGAATCAGACGGCCCATGATCACGTTCTCTTTCAGGCCGCGCAAGGTGTCCACTTTACCGCGAATACCGGCTTCGGTAAGCACCTTGGTGGTCTCCTGGAAGGAGGCCGCCGAAATGAAGCTGTCCGTTGAAAGGGAGGCCTTGGTGATACCCAGAATCAAGGGTTCACCCTGTGAGGGCTGAGCGCCCTCCTCCACAAGCCTGCGGTTGGCATCGGCAAAGTCGGTGCGATCCACATGCTCTTCCATGATAAAGGTGGAGTCCCCGGAATCGGTGACCTTCACGCGCTTCATCATCTGACGGACGATCACCTCGATGTGCTTGTCGTTGATGCGCACACCCTGGAGACGATACACCTGCTGAACCTCATCCACAAGGTAGCTGGCCAGAGCCACCTCGCCCTTGATGTTGAGGATATCCTGGGGGTTTTCGCTGCCACCGGTCAGTTTCTCACCGGCACGGACGTAGTCCCCCTCGTACACGTTGATGTGACGGCCCTTCGGGATAAGGTATTCACGCTTCTCGTTTGCATCGGCGTTGGTTACCGTAACCTTTTGCTTGCCCTTGGTCCCCTTGGAGATGGACACATACCCGTCAATCTGGGTCAGCACCGCGGTCTCCTTGGGTTTCCGAACCTCAAAGAGCTCGGCCACACGAGGCAGACCACCGGTGATATCCTTGGTTTTGGTGGTGGCACGGGGGAGCTTGGCGAGAATGTCTCCTGCCTTGACCTCATCGTGCTCCTCAACCAGGATAACCGCCTCCACGGGCAGGGAGTACCGGGCCAGGGCGCCGCCACCAAGCTGAACGGTCTTGTTGGCCTCGTCCTTGACTGAAATACGGGGACGGGCATCACCCAAACGGCTCTCGATGATGGTTCGGCTGGACTTGCCGGTGACGGGGTCCAGCTTCTCCTGCATGGTCTTGCCGGATTCGATGTCTCCGAACTTCACCTTACCGGAGACCTCGGTGATAATGGGCACGGTAAAGGGGTCCCAGGAGGCAAGGAGCTGGCCGTTGTCGACCACAGCCCCATCATTAACCAGAAGGTGGGCGCCGTAAATGACATGGTGCTTTTCACGCTCACGGCCGGTGTCGCTGACGATGGAGAACTCGCCACCGCGCCTGTTCATGACAATGAACTCACCGGTTTCGTTCTTTACAACCTTCAGGTCGTCGAGGAACTTGATGTTGCCCTCAACACGCGCCTTGATTTCGGCAACCTCGACCTTTCGGCTGGCTGTACCGCCGATGTGGAAGGTACGCATGGTCAGCTGGGTCCCGGGCTCACCGATGGACTGGGCCGCCAGAATACCCACCGCCTGACCGATCTCCACGGTATCGCCATGGGACAGGTCACGACCGTAACACTTGGCACACACGCCCCCGCGGGTCATGCAGGTGAGGACCGAGCGAATCTTGAGGCTGGTGATGCCCGCCTCTTCGATAACGGAGAGGATCTTTTCGTCGATCTCAACCCCCTCGGACACGAGGACCTCATCGGTAAAGGGGTCGTAAACGTTTTCCAGGGTCGTCCGACCGAGGATACGCTCACCAAGGCGTTGAATGACCTCGCCACCCTCCATGAGAGCCTCCACCTCGATACCCATGGTGGTCCCACAGTTGGGCTCAATAACGGCGCAATCCTGGGCCACGTCGGCAAGGCGTCGGGTCAGGTAACCGGAGTTGGCTGTTTTAAGGGCCGTATCCGCCAGACCCTTACGGGCACCGTGGGTAGAGACGAAGTACTGAAGCACCGAAAGGCCTTCACGGAAGTTTGCCTGGATGGGCGTTTCGATAATCTCACCGGACGGCTTGGCCATCAGGCCACGCATGCCGGCCAACTGACGCATCTGGTCTTTCGAGCCTCGGGCGCCGGAGTCGGCCATCATAAAGATGGAGTTGATGTTGTCGATGTTCCGGGAGTCCAGGCGGATATCGGGCTCGTCCTTGACAGGAGAGGCCACCGGCACCTTGGGCTCACTCATGGTGTCCATCATGGCGTTGGCGATGTCGTCTGTGGCCTTGGCCCAGATATCCACCACCTTGTTGTACTTCTCGCCCTGGGTAATCAGACCTTCGGCATACTGGCGGTTGATCTCGACCACCTTGTCCTCGGACTCGTGCATGATGTCCCACTTGTTGCCGGGAATCACCATGTCGTCGATGGAGATGGAGAGGCCGCCGATGGTTGAGAAGCGATACCCCAGGTCCTTCAGGCGGTCGGCCAGAAGCACGGTCGCCTTGGGGCTGATGTAGCGGTATGCAAAGTCGATGAGGTCCCGGCTCGCCTTTTTGTCCATCACCTTGTTGATCATGGCAAAGGGCACCCCGGGTCGCTTGCTGGAGACGTAGAAGATGTGGTAACCACCCGAGGTTTCGGTCACCGCACTGAAATCCCCCACCTCCATGGCAAAGAGCTCGTCAAGGGTATCGTCATTGAGACGGAACACCTTGCGCATCTCTTCGTGGTCGATGTACCCGATCTCACCGCCTCGTTTCCGGTCTGAACTCTCGGAACGGGGAAGCAGCTCTTCAAAAGAGGTGCCGGAGGTCATCGCCTGATGGATCTCCTCTGCCTTCCCGCGATCCTTCACAAGAATGTGGCGGAAGCAGAGCTCAGGGAGCGAGGGGATAATGTCCCAGAGGAGGGTCCGCCCCACGGTGGTCTCCATCAGCTGATCGCCCATGCGCACCTTGATGGCGGCGTGGAGCCCGAGCTTGCCGTGATCATACGCAGTACGCACCTCGTCCATGCTGCCAAGGATCGTCCCCTCCCCGCGGGCACCAGCCACCTGACGGGAGATATAATAGAGCCCGAGAACGATGTCCTGGGTAGGGATAATCACCGGCTGGCCGTTGGCGGGCGAGAGGGTGTTGTTGGAGGCCAGCATCAACACGCGGCACTCCACCTGAGCTTCAATGGAGAGCGGCAGGTGAACAGCCATCTGGTCACCGTCAAAGTCGGCGTTGAAGGCGGTACAGACCAGAGGGTGCAGCTGAAGGGCCTTGCCTTCCACAAGCACCGGCTCAAAGGCCTGGATACCCAAGACGGTGAAGGGTGGGAGCACGGTTCAACATCACCGGGTACTCTTTAACCACCTCGTCCAGGGTGTCCCACACCTCGGGAACTTCGCGCTCCACCATCTTCTTGGCGCTCTTGACCGTAGAGACGAGGCCCTTCTTCTCAAGTCGGTGGTACACGTAGGGCTTGAACAGCTCCAGAGCCATCTTCTTGGGAAGACCGCACTGATGGAGGCGCAGGTTCGGCCCGACAACAATAACAGTACGACCGGAGTAGTCGACTCGCTTTCCAAGAAGGTTCTGTCGGAAACGGCCCTGCTTGCCCTTGAGCGTGTCGGAAAGAGACTTCAGGGGACGCTTGTTGGTGCCGGTGACCACACGGCCGTGACGACCGTTGTCAAAGAGAACGTCCACAGATTCCTGGAGCATTCGCTTTTCGTTTCGGACAATGATGTCCGGGGCCTTGAGCTCCATCAGACGGCTGAGTCGGTTGTTCCGGTTGATGACGCGACGGTAAAGGTCGTTCAAGTCGGATGTGGCAAACCGGCCGCCCTCAAGGGGAACAAGGGGACGCAGGTCCGGAGGAAGAATCGGAATGACACTCATGATCATCCAGACGGGATCCACACCGGAGTTGTAAAACGCGTCGACAATCTTGAGGCGCTTGCTGAGCTTCTGCTTCTTGGCAAGGGAGGTGGTGGTCTTGAGCTCTTCACGCAGATCGTTGTAGATCTGGTCGAGGTTGAGCTCGGAGAGGAGCTTGCCCACCGCCTCGGCACCGATACCGACCTCAAAGGCATCGCTGCCGTAGAGGTCGATGGCCTCGATATATTTGTCATCGGAGAGGAGCTGGTACTTGGTGAGCCCAGTCTCCTTGGGGTCCATGACGATGTAGCTGTCAAAGTAGAGGACCTTCTCCATGTTTTTCAAGGTGATGTCCAGAAGGTTGCCGATCTTGCTGGGCAGACTCTTCAGGAACCAGATATGGGCCACGGGAGTGGCCAGTGAAATGTGGGCCAGGCGCTCACGACGCACCTTGGACTGAATGACCTCGACACCACACTTCTCGCACACCACACCACGGTGCTTCATGCGCTTGTACTTGCCGCAGTTGCACTCATAGTCCTTGGTGGGACCAAAGATCTTGGCACAGAACAGGCCGTCACGCTCAGGCTTGAACGTACGGTAGTTGATCGTCTCCGGCTTCTTGATCTCCCCATGAGACCACTGCGAGATCTGCTCGGGAGACGCCAGAGCAATCTTTACGCCGGAATACATCTTGGGATCTATCGGCTTGGCGAAAAAATCGTATAGGGTTTCCAATATCGGCTCCTTAGTTTGTGCCTTCCATTAAGGTTACGTCCAGTCCGAGACTCTGAAGTTCCTTGGTGAGAACGCGGAATGATTCGGGCATTCCCGGCTCAAGAACAGCCTGTCCCTTGACGATCTTCTCGTACATTCGGGTACGACCGGCCATGTCGTCCGACTTGACCGTAATGAACTCCTGAAGTGCATGGGACGCACCATACGCTTCCATGGCCCAGACCTCCATCTCCCCGAGACGCTGGCCACCGAACTGTGCCTTGCCGCCCAGGGGCTGCTGGGTCACAAGAGAGTAAGGACCGATGGATCGGGCGTGGAGCTTGTCATCCACCAGGTGGTGGAGTTTGAGCATATACATGGTACCGACCGTGACCTCACCGTCAAAGGGTTCGCCGGTTCGACCGTCGAACAGCTGAGCCTGGCCGGATGTTTTGTATTCCGCCTCGGTCAGGTACTGCTTGATGTCACTCTCTTCGGCACCGTCAAAGACGGGGGTAGCCATGTGGACCCCGCGACGATAGTTTTCTCCAAAGGTATAGATATCATCCCCTTCGAGACTGTCGACCATCTCATGGTCGGCCTCTCCGGTGAAGATTCGCTTGAGCTTGGTCCGAAGGGCATCGGCCTTCTTCTCGTCGATCAAATCGGCGATCTGATTGCCAAGCCCCTTGGCGGCGCGGCCCAGGTGAATTTCGAGAATCTGCCCAACGTTCATACGCGACGGTACGCCCAAGGGGTTCAGAATCATGTCCACCATGGTGCCGTCTTCAAAGTAGGGCAGGTCCTCCTGGGGAAGGACGCGTGAAACAACACCCTTGTTTCCGTGACGACCAGCCATCTTGTCACCCACGGAGAGCATGCGCTTCATCGCCACATAGACCTTGATCATCTTGATGACGCCCGGAGGCAGGTCATCGCCCTTCTCGTAACGCACCACCTGGTCCTCAAAGGTCTTTTTGACCTTGTCGGTCTCCTCATTCTTGCGATCGAGGATTTCGTTCACACGCTCGGTGACGGTGTCGTCGTCGAGGATAATCCCTTCAAGCTGAGAGAGGGAGATCTCGTCGAGCATCTCTTTGGTGATGGCGGTGTCAGCTGAAATGACCACTTTCTTGGCCTTCCTCAAGGGGGTGGGGCAGGTTTTGCCAATCACCAGGGCCTCGATCATTTCGCGGGCTGTCTTTTCGATTACGTCGATCTTGTCGTTTCGGTCTCTTTCGAAACGGGCGATCTCGTCGTCTTCGATGTGACGGGTTCGATCATCCTTGTCCACACCTCGACGGGAAAAGACCTTCGCATCGACCACGGTGCCGATGACACCGGGGGGAACCCTCAGGGAGGTGTCCTTCACATCGCCGGCTTTCTCACCGAAGATGGCACGAAGGAGTTTCTCCTCGGGGGAGAGCTGGGTTTCACCCTTGGGGGTAATCTTGCCCACAAGAATGTCACCGGGGTTCACCTCCGCACCGAGGCGGATGATGCCGCTGTCGTCGAGATCCTTCAGGGCCTCTTCACCGACGTTGGGGATGTCCCGGGTGATCTCCTCTTTGCCCAGCTTGGTGTCACGGGCAACCACTTCGAACTCTTCGATGTGGATACTGGTGTAGACGCCGTCGCGGACAATGGCCTCTGATACGAGGATGGAGTCCTCAAAGTTGTAGCCACCCCATGGCATAAAGGCCACGGTGACGTTCTGACCCAGGGCCAACTCACCCTTCTCTGTGGAGGGGCCGTCGGCAAGAACCTCACCTTTTTTGACCTTCTGACCGTTGACCACAATGGGTCGGTGGTTGAAGCAGGTGTTCTGGTTGGACCGGATAAATTTGGAGAGGTTGTAGATGGTCACGGGGTTGAACCCGGGCTTCTCCATCTCCACCTCGTGCTGAAGAACGATGCGTTCGGAATCCACCTCAACCACAACGGCATCGGCTTCGGCCACAATGGCAACACCCGAGTCGCGGGCAACCACGCCCTCCACGCCGGTTCCGACAAGCGGCGCACGGCTCTGGGTCAGAGGCACGGCCTGACGCATCATGTTCGAACCCATGAGGGCTCGGTTGGCGTCATCGTTTTCAAGGAACGGGATCAGGGATGCGGAAACGCTCACCAACTGGTTGGGAGAGATGTCCATGAGCTCGATCTCTTCGCGCTCGACCATCTCAAATTCACCCTCCACACGGGACGTCACCAACGCATTCACGTAATTGTTGTCGTCATCCATGGGCGCGTTGGCCTGGGCGATGGGCAACGCTTTCTCCTCAAAGGCACTGAGCATGCGCACTTCGTTGGTGACATGGGAATCTTTGACCACGCGATAGGGGGTCTCGATAAACCCGAAGTCGTTGACTCGCGCGTAGGTACACAACGAGACAATGAGGCCGATGTTGGGGCCTTCAGGGGTCTCAATGGGACAGATACGTCCGTAGTGGGACGGATGCACGTCACGAACCTCAAAACCTGCACGCTCACGGGTCAGACCTCCGGGTCCCAGTGCCGAGAGACGACGCTTGTGCGTGGTCTCAGACAAGGGGTTGGTCTGATCCATAAACTGAGAGAGCTGACTGGTGCCGAAGAACTCCTTGACCACAGCCGATACCGGCTTGGGGTTCACCAGGTCGTGGGGCATCAGTGCGTCCACTTCCTGCATGCTCATGCGCTCTTTGATGGCGCGCTCCATGCGTACCAGACCGATTCGGTACTGGTTCTCGAGGAGCTCGCCCACCGCACGCACACGTCGGTTGCCAAGGTGGTCGATATCGTCCACAACCCCCTGGGTATCACGGAGCTGAACCAGGGTCTTGGCGGTGAGGAGAATGTCCTCGCGGCGCAGGGTCTTGATATTGATATCGGTGTTGAGCCCCAGACGGTGATTCATCTTGAGACGGCCAACACCCGAAAGATCGTAGTAGGCCTCTTTAAAGAAGAGGTGATCGATAAACTCCTGGGCGACCTCGGGGGTCGCGGGGTTCCCGGGACGCAGACGCCTGTAGATCTCGACGAGGGCTGCCTCCTTGGAGGTCACCTTGTCGGCCACGATGGTCTTTCGAATGGCATCCGAAGAGTATGCCGCATCCTGATAAAGGAGCTCAAATTCGGTCACGTTGGATTCGGTGATGCGCTCGATGAGCTCTTCATCCACCAAATCGCCAGCCATGGCAATGACATCCCCGGTTACGGGGTCCACCAGGCGGGTCGCCAGACCACGTTCGGCAATGTCATCGGGGCTGATGGGCAGGGTTTCGATGTTGATGGTCTTCAGCTGCTTGATGGCGCGCTTGGTAAACAGGCGGCCCTGCTTGACAATGACCTCACCGGAGTCGGCGTCCACGATATCTTCGCTGGCGCGCTGGCCTTTGAGGAAATCTTCGTTGAAGACGCGCTTGAACTCACCCTTGGCAAGAAGGATCTTCTCCTTGCTGTAAAAATAGCTGAGAAGGTCTTCGTTGGTGTAACCGAAGGCCTTGAAAAGTACGGTAACAGGAAATTTCCTGCGGCGATCAATGCGAATGTTAACGATATCCTTGGGGTCGACCTCCATGTCGATCCAGGAACCACGCACGGGGATGATTCGTGCTGAATAGATGATCTTACCGCTGGAGTGGGTCTTGCCTTTGTCGTGATCAAAGAAGACACCGGAGGATCGGTGCAGCTGGCTCACCACGACACGCTCGGTACCGTTGATGATAAAGGTGCCCCGTTTGGTCATCAGGGGAATGGTGCCAAAATAGATCTCTTGCTCTTTGATGTCTCGAATATTGGAGATACCCGCTTCTTTATCGACATCGTATACGACAAGGCGAACGCGAATTCGTAAAGAGATTTCATACGTCATTCCGCGCTGAATACACTCTTCCATGGAGTGTTTTATTTCGCCGAAGGAATACGAGACGTATTCAAGGGAAGCGCTGCCTGTAAAGTCCTTGATGGGGTAAACGGACTTGAAGACTGCCTGCAGACCGATATCCTCCCTTTTCTCAGGTGGGGTGTCCATCTGCAGAAAACGGTTGTAAGAATCTCGCTGCATACCGATAAGATCAGGAATCTCAGCGATTTTGTGCTTCCCTCCGAAATTCTTCCTTAATCGCTTTTTCGCCAAGGGGCTTCCAGTCATATCATCTCCAAAATTTTTTGTTGAGACTGCAGAAACAGGATTAGCGGATTAAAAGGCAGGCAATAGTGCCTGCCTTTCATCCGCAAGGGTGATAGTAATTGCGTATGGTAGGCTGTTTAAGTCTATGACTACTTAAGTTCAACCTGTGCGCCAGCTTCTTCAAGCTGAGCTTTTACTTTTTCTGCTTCGTCTTTGGCGATGCCTTCTTTAACGGGCTTGGGAGCTTCGTCAACGAGAGCTTTGGCTTCTTTGAGGCCAAGACCAGTGATGGCACGAACTTCTTTGATCACGTTGATCTTCTTGTCGCCAGCAGCAGTGAGAATAACGTCGAACTCAGTCTGCTCAGCAGCACCTGCACCGGCATCGCCAGCAGGGCCAGCAGCCATCATTGCAACAGGAGCAGCAGCAGAAACGCCGAACTTATCTTCCAGTTCCTTTACGAGCTCGGAAAGCTCGAGAACAGTCATGTTAGCGATAAACTCAATTACATCGTCTTTGGTAATATCAGCCATTGTCTAATAACCTCCAGAAAAACTTATCTTGTCTATAGTGTCGATTTTACGAATTCGGAAAACCGCGTTTATTACGCTGCTTCCTTCTGATCCTTGATTGCTGAAAGCACGTTGACCATCTGTCTCGGCATTTCGGCAAGTACGCGTACCACGCCCGTGGGCACTGCGTTCATGGCGGAGAGTACCTGGGAGAGGAGAACCTCTCGCGAAGGCAGCTCGGAGAGAGCTTTGATGCCTGCGGTATCCAGAGTTTTCCCTTCCATTACAGCAGCCTTGATCTCCAGCTTGTTGTTTTCTTCAACAAACTTGGTGAGGATCTTGGCAGGAGCCACCGGATCATCAAAGCTGATGGCGATGGCCGTGGGGCCCTTGAAGGAGTCGTTAATAAGCGCCGCATCGGTCTCTACGGAAGCACGTCGGAGCAAAGTGTTTTTCGCAACATGAAACTCCACGCCGGCCTTGGTAAGCTCCGATCTGAGTTTGGTCACGGCAGCCACGTCCAGGCCTTTGTAATCCGTCGAAATGACGATGGCGGACTTCGCAAGCTTTTCGTGCAGGCTATCTATAACAGCCTTTTTCTTATCTAGATTCAATTCTTTCACACCTCCTTTTAGCAGATTTTCTTCCACATGAGGTGCCAACTGTACCAAAACGAGTGTCTCGGTAGGCCGGCATCGCCGATTAAACACGGTGAACCTAACGTGTGCACCTACTGTCTGTGACATATATATAATCCACCCCCCGCCACGATGACTGGGGATGGACCATGTCCGAAAGAAAAAATCGGTATACTTTATACCTTTAACCAGCCAAACACAAGATCTATTTTACAAAATCTTTGAGAGTGGCGGTTTCAACCCGGTAGCCATGCCCCATGGTGGTGGAGACAGCGAGGGTCTTGAAGTAGGCACCTTTGGCCGAGGAGGGCTTGAGCTTCAAGAGCGCCTCGAGGAGAGCTGCGAGGTTTTCAGTCAGCTTCTCCGCTCCAAAGGAGACCTTCCCGATGGGGGCGTGAATGATACCCGCCTTCTCCACTCGGAAATCAATCTTACCGGCCTTCAGCTCTTCAACAGCCTTGGCCACATCAAAGGTAACGGTTCCGGTCTTGGCGTTGGGCATGAGACCTCGGGGACCGAGAACACGACCAATCTTACCCACAACCCCCATCATGTCGGGAGTGGCGATGGCCTTGTCAAACCCAAACCATCCACCCTGGATCTTCTCGACCAGCTCAGTGCTTCCCGCAAAGTCAGCGCCGGCGTCCAGAGCTTCTTTCTCTTTTTCGCCCTTGCAGATAACAAGGACTTTCACCTCTTTGCCGAGTCCGTGGGGAAGGATGCAGGTGCCGCGAACCATCTGGTCCGCATGGCGGGGATCCACCCCAAGGCGGATGGCCACGTCCACGGTTTCGTCAAACTTGGCGAATGCGTTGGAGACAGCCGCCTCCACTGCTTCGGCTACTTCGAACCGCTGCAGAGGCGTTACGCCTTTTCCAGCTTCTATGTATTTTTTACCACGCTTTGGCATCGTACCCTATTGCTCCTTATCTAAATCCAATTAGACGACGTCAATCCCCATGCTTCGGGCAGTGCCGGCGATAATTTTGCAGGCTGCGTCGAGATCGTTGGCGTTGAGGTCATCCATCTTGATCTTGGCGATCTCTTCCACCTGATCCATGGTAAGTTTTGCGACCCTGTTGCGAAGGGGGTCGCTAGAGCCCTTCTGAAGCTTGGCTGCTTTTTTCAGAAGCACCGATGCCGGAGGGGTCTTGGTGATGAACTTAAAAGTTCTGTCGGCAAAAACGGTAATCACCACCGGGATGATCATGCCAGGCTCTTCATTGGCAGTTCGTGCGTTGAACGCCTTGCAGAAGTCCATGATGTTCACGCCATGCTGACCAAGCGCAGGACCAATGGGTGGTGAAGGGTTGGCTTTGCCGGCCTGTACCTGTAATTTTATTTGTCCAATAACTTTTTTTGCCATTGTACTTAGTTACTCCCGATAATGAATGCTATAACTTTGTTACCTGAACAAAGTCCAGTTCGACTGGCGTAGCACGTCCAAAGATACTCACCAGCACTTTGATCTTTCCCTTTTCAGGGTTGACTTCTTCCACCGTGCCGTTGAAATTGGTGAAGGGACCGTCGATCACGCGAATATCGTCGCCAGTTTCGAACAGAAATTTCGGTAGCGGCTTCTCTTTGCCCGCCTCCATGCGATTCAGGATCTTTTCCGCTTCCTCGTCGGAGATCGGCGCAGGCCTGTTCCTTCCACCCAGAAAACCAGTTACTTTTGCAGTATTGTTGACGATGTGCCAGGTATTGTCGTTCAGCTCCATGCGGACAAGGATGTAGCCCGGGTAGAATTTTCTTGAAGACTCACGCCTTTTCCCCTTGACCAGCTCTACAACCTGCTCCGTGGGAACGACGATCTCTTCAAATTTCTCTTTGAAGGGTGATGCGGTTATCCGCTCTTCCAGGGCAGCTTTGACCTTGTTCTCAAAGCCCGAGTATACGTGAACCACATACCATTTTAGAGCCACTGAACTATCTCCTGAGGTTTTAGTGAAGAACGAGACTGATTAGGCCCTTTAAACCCACATCGACCAAACCCAAAAAGGATGAGATGATAATCACCAGCACAATCACCACCGAGGTGGAGGCAATCGTCTGCTTCTTTTCAGGCCATACAACCTTTTTTGTCTCTGATTTCACCTCGTTAAAGAAAGTTTTCACCTTCTCAATCAAACCAGGCTCATTATTGATTCCGGTGGTCTTTACCGAATAATGAGCCTTGGTCTGAATCTGCTTTTTCTGATCAGGTAACTTCTTTGACGAGGGCCCTTGGTCGGCCAGATCCTCAGATGAGCGTTCTTTGCGAAGCAGTTGCTTCTCTTTCAGCTTGAGTTTCTGACTCTCTGTCTTTTTGCGCTGTATACGACCCATGCCTCTCCTTCTGTATCGATCGATAGGGAGGTCCCACGGAGCCCCTCTAATCAAGGTTTGTGGCAGGTCAGGAGGGACTCGAACCCCCAACATTCGGTTTTGGAGACCGACGCTCTACCAATTGGAGCTACTGACCTGCAGGGTAAACCTTTTTCAAGCGACCGGGGTGAAGCGTGAATCACCCACCCCGGGAATGGACCTGATTACTTGGTCTCTTTGTGAGCAAGATGCTTCTTGCAAAAAGGACAGTATTTCTTGAATTCAAGCTTGTCAGGTGTCGTACGCTTGTTTTTTGTCGTTGTGTAATTTCGCCTTTTGCACTCGGTGCAGGCGAGAGTCACTAAAGTTCGCACTTATCGGCTCCTCGATCTATTCGATGATTTCGGATACAACCCCGGCACCGACGGTACGGCCACCTTCGCGAATTGCGAAGCGAAGCTCTTTTTCCATGGCGATGGGGCTGATCAGTTCTGCAATAATTGCAGTGTTGTCACCAGGCATGATCATCTCAACGCCTTCGGGCAGGTTCAGAATACCGGTGACGTCCGTGGTACGGAAGAAGAACTGGGGACGGTATCCGGTGAAGAAGGGAGTATGACGCCCGCCTTCCTCTTTAGAGAGGACGTAGATCTCAGCCTTGAACTTGGTGTGGGGGGTGATGCTGCCGGGCTTGGCAACAACCTGTCCACGCTCAACTTCGTCACGCTTGGTGCCGCGGAGAAGCAGACCAACGTTGTCGCCGGCCATGCCCTCATCAAGAAGCTTACGGAACATCTCAACGCCGGTACATACAGTCTTGGCGGTGGGGCGGATACCGATGAGCTCAACTTCGTCGCCGGTGTGGATGATACCACGCTCGATTCGACCGGTTACAACAGTACCGCGACCGGAGATGGAGAAGACGTCCTCGATGGGCATGAGGAACTCTTTGTCGGTGTCGCGCTCGGGCTCAGGAATGTAGCTGTCACAGGCATCCATCAGCTCGAAAATGCACTGCGCTGCGGCATCTTCATGGCTGTCGGCTTCAAGGGCGCGAAGGGCGCTGCCGCGGATGATCGGAGTGTCGTCTCCGGGGAAGTCGTACTTGGAGAGAAGCTCCTGGAGCTCCATCTCAACGAGCTCGATGAGCTCTTCGTCGTCGACCATGTCGCACTTATTAAGGAAGACAACAATGCGGGGAACACCAACCTGACGGGCGAGCAGGATGTGCTCGCGGGTCTGGGGCATGGGGCCGTCGTCAGCAGAAACAACAAGGATCGCACCGTCCATCTGAGCGGCGCCGGTGATCATGTTCTTAATGTAGTCGGCGTGGCCGGGGCAGTCAACGTGAGCGTAGTGACGGTTGGGTGTCTCATACTCAACGTGTGCGGTTGCGATGGTGATGCCACGCTCTTTCTCTTCGGGTGCCTTGTCGATTTCGTCGAATGCAATGGCGGAGCCTGTACCAGCGCGAAGAGCGTTCTGCTTGGTGATCGCAGCGGTCAGCGTGGTCTTGCCATGGTCAATGTGACCGATGGTGCCGACATTCACATGCGGCTTGGACCGCTCAAATTTTTCCTTTGCCATGTCAACTACCTCCCTGTACGTTAGGTGCGTTACCCAATTGTGATCTGTATTGTATATATAATATGGTATGGCTTGCTGGCTTACACCTGCCGCATGACAGAAGGCGCAACAACAAATCAGCGTGGAGCCCATGATCAGAGTCGAACTGATGAACCTCATCCTTACCAAGGATGCGCTCTACCAACTGAGCTACATGGGCTGAATCGCTGATATGCGGCCGGGCATTTGCCAAATGGAGCGGGAGACGAGATTCGAACTCGCGACATTCAGCTTGGAAGGCTGAAGCTCTACCAACTGAGCTACTCCCGCCGACCTACCGGTGAAAACACCGTAAGCAAGTAATTTGTAGGCAGCCGTGTAGTTACGGTCTTAGCGACCTCCTACACCCAGCTTGCTTTTCCGGGATGGTGGTGGGGGGAGGATTTGAACCTCCGAAGGCTTAGCCGTCAGATTTACAGTCTGATCCCTTTGACCACTCGGGAACCCCACCATTTTGAAGTTGTTCTTTTGGAGCCGGCACCCCGAATCGAACGGAGGACCATCTCATTACAAGTGAGAAGCTCTGCCAACTGAGCTATGCCGGCTCGACTGAAGACTGCCGTCCTCAAGAACGAGACTCTTTTACCCATCTGGGTATAATTTATCAATCCCGGTTACAACCGATTAGAGCCAATTAAACCCCCAAAAACCCAAATTAGCGCCATATATCTCTCAATATCTCCTGAAAACACGATTTATTAATTATATTGCGCACCCGACATACGGTTAAGACGCTAATCCTTGGATATTACCACAAAAATCCATTTAACGCCCCCTACTTTCTTATGTCTATTTTCCGGCACCACCCCCATATTTTCAAATTTCCCCACGCGTTTCACCCTCCGTGCGCCTCCCCAAATCACTTGACACCTCCGGCCCAACCCTGTAATTCCCTTATTTCAGATAACAACAATTTACAGCAACATAGAAGCCGATACTTTATGAAACAGACCTTATTTTTTTCATGCATCCTTGTGCTGCTTACCTCTGCATGCACCACTCCGAAGGCCACCCATTCCCCGGAAGCACCCAGATACCCTTATATAGGGATAGAAGAGACGGCTCCGGAGCCGACGGAGTTCAACTTTGCCACCAACCTTCGCAATATCTCCCTGGAACTTCCCGAAGAGACCGAAGAGGAGCTCCCCCTATTCGACCGGGCCATCGAGTATTGCAAAGCCGCCCAGACGTTCTGGGAACAGGGGGACATGGACGGGGCCCTCTCCAGCCTCGACGAGGCCTACGGCCTCATCATCAAAGCGGAGACCGGTGACTCTCCCCTGCTGATTCAACAGAAGGAAGACCTTCGCTTTACCATCTCGCGCCGTATTCTCGAAATCTACACATCCAGAACCACCACCATCTCCAATACACGCAACGCCATCCCCATCACCATCAACCAGCAGGTGCAGCGGGAAATCGACATCTTCACCAAAAAGGACCGCCGCTTCTTTGCCGAATCCCTGAAGCGCTCCGGCATGTATCGCCCCATGATGCTCAAAAAGCTGCAGGAAGCCGGGCTCCCGGCAGAGCTCTCCTGGCTGCCCCTGGTGGAGAGTGGCTTCAAGGTAAAGGCCCTCTCCTCAGCCCGGGCCCTCGGGCTCTGGCAGTTCATTCCCTCCACGGGGTACATGTACGGCTTGAAGCGAACCACCTTTGTGGACGAGCGGCTCGACCCGGAAAAGGCCACCGATGCCGCCATCGCCTACCTGGAGCGCATGCACAAGCTCTTCGGGGACTGGTCCACGGTCCTTGCTGCCTACAACTGCGGCGAAGGGCGCGTCCTCAAGATCATCAGGCGCCAAAACATCAACTACCTGGACAACTTCTGGGACCTCTACTCTCGGCTGCCTTCAGAAACGGCCCGCTACGTGCCCAAATTTATCGCCACCCTCCACATTGTGAACAATCTGGAGATGTACGGCTTTGATACCGTGGTCCCCGACACGCCCGACCTTTTCGACACCGTCACTGTTCAGAAGCAGGTCAAGCTCTCCGATGTGGCTTCAGCCATCGGGACCTCTTCTTCCATCTTGAGCAAGCTCAACCCCGAGCTTCGATACGCCATCTTGCCCCAGGAGAGCTACGTCCTTCGGGTCCCGGTGGGCAAAGGAGACGCCGTCCTGGCTGCCATGAGCTCCCTTCGGGTCTCCCTGCCGCCGCAACGGGCCTTCGTCTACCACAAGGTCCGGCCGGGCGACACCCTCTCCACCCTGGCCAAGCGGTACCAAACGTCTGTGAAGGCCATCCAGAGAGCAAACGGCATGTCCAATCGCCATGTGATCGTGGCGGGCAAAAAAATCAAGATTCCCCAACGCGGGTACACAACCCGCGGGTACTATGCCGGAGCCACCGCCCAGGGAGCCAAACGCCCCACAAAGCACGTGGTCAACAAGGGGGAATCCCTCTGGCTCATTGCCCGCAAATACGGCACCACCCCCACGGGGATCAAGGAGACCAATCGGCTTTCAGGCAACACCCTTAAGGTGGGCCAGGTCCTCAAGCTCCCCCAGCCCCCGTCCTCCAAGGCAGGCCCCACCAAAAAGGCCACCTATTATGTCAAGCGGGGTGATAATCCCTTTACAATCGCCACAAAACATAATATGTCAGTCGCGAGATTGCTTGACCTGAATAACCTGACATCAGGGAGTACCATTTATCCGGGTCAGCGACTCTACATAGACTAGTGCCCCCATAGCTCAGTGGATAGAGCATTGGATTCCTAATCCATGTGCGCAAGTTCAATTCTTGCTGGGGGTACCACCCATACAAAAAATACGCCGGGTTCCTTAAGGGACTCGGCGTTTTTTATTTCAGGTGCGAGCCCGCCTGTTTTATCCTCTCCCCTGTTGCCGAACCTCCCATTTTCATGGTATATTTTTTAAAAGTGTGCTCTTGAGTTGCCCCTTTTCCGTCCCCACTCTGCGTCCCCGTTCCAACCACCCCCTGATTTGAAAAGAGCACCTGCGACGTCCACTCCCCACCCGCGGCCGCCGCCCTCCCTGACCCTTCTCACGGACAGTTTGGAGAACCCCATGAAGACGTTCCCGCGTATGAAGCGCTGCACCGTACTTACCATTGCATGCCTCCTCTGGAGCCTCCCCATGCCCCCTCCCACAGAGGCCATGGAGGATCTTACCGAACTCTCCATCGAGGAGTTGGCCAATATCGAGGTCACCTCTGTCTCCCGAAAGCCACAAAAACTCTCCCACGCAGCCACAGCCATTTTCGTGATCACCGGCGATGACATCCGCCGCTCCGGGGTGACCTCCATCCCTGACGCCCTGCGCATGGCCCCCGGAATTCAGGTGGCCCGCATCTCCTCGAGCAAGTGGGCCATCTCCTCCCGGGGATTTAACAGCCGTTACTCCAACAAGCTCCTCGTCCAGATGGACGGACGGACCCTCTACTCCCCCCTCTTCTCCGGCGTCTTCTGGGAGTCACACACCACCCTTCTTGAGGACATCGATCGCATTGAGGTCATTCGAGGCCCCGGTGCCAGCCTCTGGGGAGCCAATGCCGTAAACGGCATCATCAACATCATCACCAAGGAGACAGGCAAGACCCAAGGGGCCTTGGCAACCAATGGCATCGGCACCTTAGACCGTACCAACGGGAGCATACGCTATGGGGCCCCCGCCGGAGATACCGGCCACTACCGATTTTATGCCACCTATGGGAACCGGGAGGAGTCCGTAAACGCAGACGGAAAGGGTCTGGGGGACGATTGGGACGCCATTCAAACCGGCTTCCGCACCGACCTCTCCCCCAACCAAGGCACCCGCGTGACGTTTCAGGGTGATGGCTACACCAGCCACATCAACGAAGAGACGAACATCCCCTCCCTTATCCCCCCATACGCAACCTTGCATGAGGCCGAAAATGACAACCAGGGCATGAACCTCCTCAGCCGCCTCTCCCGAGACATCTCCGCCACCTCGGAGATGACCCTTCAGCTCTACTACGACCGGTCTGAAAAAGAGGAGGCCCAGTTATCATGGCAGGGGGACCTGGTGGATATTGACCTTCAGCACAGCTTCCAGCCCTTTGACGGCCATGAAGTGATCTGGGGGGCCGGCTATCGCTATTACACCGACACCCTGAACTTCACCGACGCATTCTCCATGACCACCCCCACCACCACCGACCACCTCTCCAGCGCCTTTATTCAGGATGCAATCACGCTCACCCCCACCATCCAATTCACCATCGGTACCAAAGTGGAACACAACGACTACACCCAGTTCGAAGTGCAACCCAATGCCCGGGTTCTCTGGATGCCAAATACGACCCACAGCCTCTGGGCGGCTGTCTCCAGAGCCGTTCGGACACCAAATCGCAGCGAGACCCAAGTACGGATTCGAAACATGGTCATCCCACCAGGAACACCGGAAAACCCGTCCCTGCTCCCTGTGGATGTCATTATCCAGGGCAATGAAAACCTCACCTCTGAAAAGCTCATTGCCCTTGAGACCGGTTACCGCATGACACCGGAGCATTCGTTTTCCCTTGACCTGACACTGTTCTACTACTTCTACGACGACCTGAACGGCTATCTCCCCGCCCCACCCGAAGACAACCAGGCCGAAACCCCTCCCCATATCACCCAGACAAGCACCATCGTAAATGCCATGGAGGGGCAAACCTGGGGAGTGGAACTTGCATCGAACTGGGAACCCATGCCCCGCTGGCGACTTCAATCGGCCTACACCCTGTTCCAGGCCGACCTCAACAACAAAACCGGGTACGAAGAGAGCTTCTCAGATGACTCCGACAACTCCTCCCCCACACACCAGTTCTCCCTGCGCTCCGGATTTGACCTGCCCCGCCACGTCACCCTTGATCTCTGGCTCCGCTATGTTGACGACATTCAGGAGAAGAGTGTGGACGCCTACACCGAACTCGATGCCCGTATCGCCTGGAAACCCATAAAAGGGCTGGAGCTCTCCCTCACCGGCCAGAATCTTCTGCATCGACGGCATGCAGAATTCATCGAAGGCCTGCTGTGGGTCCAGCCCACAGAAGTAGAACGTTCCGTCCACGCCCAGGCAACCCTTTCATTTTAAAACACAGCATGGCAGCACGGCCAAACCAGCCCCCTGCCTGAACTCACCACCCAAGGGCCATGATCATCAAGCGACTCACTCTCATCTCGGTACTTCTTTGCGGCATCGCACTGCACAGCCTCGCCCCGAGCCTTGCATTGCCCGAGCCACCCACCGAGAGCCGTATTAAAGCGGCCTACCTCCTCAACTTTGCCCGCTTCGTCACCTGGCCGGACGCCGCCTTTGAGAGCAGCGTCTCACCCATTGTGCTCTGCGTCCTGGGCAATGGCCCCATTGACAAGGCCCTGCCCACCATCCAATACAAGCGGGTGCAGGACCGTCCCCTGGTAATCCGGCGTATCCTCACCATGGAAGAGCTCAGCCCCTGCCACATGCTCTTCGTGGGGGAAACCGAAGCTCAACACGTCCAGAAGATCCTCTCTGAATTGAAAACCCGCCCCATCCTCACCGTGAGCAGCCTTCCCGAGTTTGCCAGGCGCGGAGGCATGCTCTCTTTTATCAGGGTCGAAAACAAAATCCGTTTTGAAGCCAACATCACCACCACACGGCTGGCCGGACTCTCCATCAGTTCCCGATTGCTCAAGCTCGCCCGGTTGGTTCCTAACCCTTAGCAGGTGACGCCATGCTCACTTTTTTCAAAGCCCTTCCCCTTCGCCAGAAACTAATCGCCCTCATGACCCTGATCTCTGGCCTCATCCTCATCCTTGCCACCCTGCTGCTTGTGGTGACGGAAGCCTTCACCTCGAAACGGGAAATCATCAACAACCTCTCCATGCTGGCCCGCATCATCGGCTACAATGCTGTGGCACCACTCACCTTCAACGATGCCCAGGTGGCCAGGGAAAACCTGGAGGGCCTCTCTGTGGACCCCAGCCTGAACCTCGCCCGCATCTACCGCAACGACGGCAGCCTTTTTGCCCAGTACCGAAGCCAGCACATGGAGCCGCAGCCTCCCCTTGAGACACCGGATCAACACGACACGACCAAACGCCCCAGCCGACTGCTGGATGGCGTCCCCCTGCTTGACACCCACATCGAAGTACTGGAGGAGATCCAATTCGATGGAGAGGTGCTGGGGACGGTCTACCTTCAGGCCGACATGACACAAATCTACCGGCGCCTCCTCTTTTACCTCGCCTCGGCAGGGGGAATCCTTGCCATCTCCATCTTTGCCGCCTACACCATCTCTTCGCGCCTCCAGGGAATCGTCTCCGACCCCATCTTGGAACTCACCGGCATGATGAACCGCGTCTCAGGGGAAAAGGATTACGCCGTCAGGGCCGTGAAACAAACCAACGATGAAATCGGCCTCCTCATGGAGGGCTTCAACGACATGCTCGCCCAGATCCAACTTCGCGACAGTGAGCTCCTCCGCCAGCATGAGGTCCTGGAAGAGACGGTCTCCCTGCGCACCGCGGAGCTGAGGCAGACCGTCGCGAACCTCAAGGATGCCAAAGCAGCCACAGAGGCTGCCAACTTTCACCTGCGGGAATCCATCAACAACGCAAAAAAACTCACCCGGGAAGCAGAAGCCGCCAACCGGGCCAAGAGCCGGTTCCTGGCCAACATGAGCCATGAAATCCGGACGCCCATGAATGGGGTCATGGGCATGACCCGCCTTCTTCTGGGCACCACACTCACCGAGGAACAGACCCACCGGGTGAACACCATCGAAAAAAGTGCAGACGCCCTTCTTGCCATCATCAACGACATCCTGGACTTCTCAAAAATCGAATCGGGCAAGCTGGAGCTTGAGACCCTCGATTTTGACCTCCTCACCATGCTGGAGAACATCAATGAAATCATGGCCGTCAAAGCTCAGGCCAAGGGCCTAGAGTATATCTTCCGAATGGATCAGGACGTGCCGCTTCGGGTCTCGGGGGACCCCTCACGCATACGTCAGATCCTCGTAAACCTCATCGGCAACGCCATCAAATTCACCTCCAGCGGTGAAATCCTTGTCCACGTCACCCGATGGCGAGACAAGGAGTCCGATACAGAGTGGGCGATTCCCCTCTGGTTCTCTGTCTCCGATACGGGCATCGGTATCGCCGATGACGCCGCCGCAACGCTTTTCTCCCCCTTCACCCAGGCAGATGTCTCCACCACGAGACGCTTCGGGGGAACCGGCCTGGGGCTCTCCATCTCAAAACAACTGGTCACGCTGATGAATGGGGAGATCGGGGTGGAAAGTCAGATCGGTCGCGGCAGCACCTTCTGGTTTACCGTCAAGTTTTCCAACTGCTCACGCGAAGGCTCCTTTTGCATGACACCGGCTGCAGACATTCGCGGCAGCCGTGTTCTTCTGGTGGACGACAACAAAAGCAGCCGCCTGGCCCTGCAGAGCCAGCTTGAGGCCTGGCACTGCCGCACCGGGGAGGCCCCCAAAGGTGAAGAGGCGATCACCATGCTTCTTGAGGCTGCCGCCAGCCGGGACCCCTTCACCATTGCCATCATCGACAGCGAGATGCCGGACATGGACGGCGAGACACTGGGGAAGAAAATACGAAACCATGATGCCCTGAAAGCCATCTCCCTCATCCTCATGGCCACCCTCTGGCAGCGGGGTGACGCAAACCGCTTTAAGGCAGCCGGATTTGACGCCTATTTCACCAAGCCTTACAAGCGCTCCCAACTTTACAACGGCATTGCCACCCTGATGGGGGCAGAACCCATCCAATCCAAACCCCGGAAGATGTTCATCACACGTCACACCATGGCGGAGATGAGGCGCAGAAACCAACGTATTCTCCTGGTGGAAGACTTCCCCATCAATCAGGAGGTGGCCCTCGGCATTCTGGAGAGTTTCGGATTTCGGGCCGACGTGGCCGAAACCGGCCTGCAGGCCATCCGAGCCATGGAACACACCACCTACGACCTGGTCTTTATGGATCTCCAGATGCCGGAAATGGATGGCTTCAAGGCCACCCGCATCGTCCGGGACCCCCTCTCCACGGTAAAAAACCATGATGTGCCCATCGTGGCCATGACCGCCAACGCCATGGAGGAAGACCGCGAGAAATGCCTGGCAGCAGGCATGAACGACCACATCGCCAAACCCATCATGCCCGAAGCTGTCTACAGTGCCCTGCAAACCCATCTTCTCGGAAACCCTGGCCTTCCCAAGGTGCCTTCCCCACCGAATATTGCATCCCCCGCAACCCAGCCCCCGGTGGAGGAGCCCCCGCTTTTTGACCGAAAAGAACTTCTTTCACGCATCCAGGGCAACACACGCCTCCTCGACAAGCTGGTCGCCATCTTCCTCGACAAAACCCCGCAGGAGCTCGAACTGTTGAGGGCTGCTGCCCATGATGGCCATTTGGAGCGTATCCGTGCCCAGGCCCATAAAATGAAGGGATATTTTGCCAACATCTCAGCCAAAATGCTGGAAGAGTTGGCCACTGATCTCCAGAACGCCGCTCAAAAAGGCGATCTGGAGACAGCCAGGGGTATTGTGGGGGACATTGAAAAAGGGGTGGCGCGATTCGTCAAACACCTGGAGGAAGGGCTGTGAGTCAGGGGTCGACCTGACTTGCGACAATGCGTCGAAATGTCTCTTCCAACTGAAGAAAGGCCGCAATAACCTGGGGGTCAAACTGGGTGCCTTCCCCCTCCATGATGAGGTTTTTCGCCACATCATGACTGAAGGCCGCCTTGTAAACACGCTTGGAGATCAGTGCGTCGTAGACGTCCGCGAGACAGAATATCCGGGCAGACAGAGGAATGTCTGTTCCCATAAGCCCCCTGGGGTACCCGGACCCATCATAGCGTTCATGGTGGCACAGGGCGATGTCCCTGGCCACCCGAAGGAACGAGGCGTGCGGCGCCACCTCCAGGACCGAGTTGAGGGTTGCGGCCCCTTCGGTGGTGTGCATCTTCATGATTTCAAACTCGGCATCGGTGAGACGCCCGGGTTTAAGCAGGACATAGTCTGGTATGGCCACCTTGCCGATGTCGTGAAGCGGGGTGGTGAGATAGATATTCTCGATAAACGTGGCGTCAATCTGATCGCTGTAAGGCCCGTCCGTGGACATGTGCGAGGCAAGGGCACGTGAATACCCCCGCACCCGCTCCAGGTGGGCACCTGTTTCAGGGTCCCGGGACTCCGCCAGCTTGGCCAGAGCAAAGATCGTCATGTTGCTCGCCTCTAAGGACATCAGCCGTTGCCCCGACCGCAGACGTACCTCCAGCTCCGAGGGATGAAAAGGCTTGGACATGAAGTCATCCGCTCCAGCCTCCAGCCCCTCCACCACATTGGCCGTGCCCCCCCGGCTGGTGACCATGATGATGTAGACGTAGTGCCCCAGCGTCTCGTTGCGAATCTGACGCGTCAGTTCGATGCCGTCCATATCCGGCATCTCCCAATCGGTAATCACGATACGGCAATCCCCATGATCCCGAAGGTAAGTAAGGGCGTCGTGCCCGTTTTCCCGTACAGCCACCTGATACCCCATGGTGATCAGCGCTTCTTTGAGAAGCTCAACAGATAAGACCTCGTCATCCACGACCAGTACGTTCATCGGCTTGTCTCTCAGCTTGTTTTTAAGGGTTGGGGCGGACTCTGTGAGCCAGCCGGTGCACGCCCG
The DNA here is from genome assembly GCA_942491485.1 of Desulfolunaceae bacterium. Classification (GTDB taxonomy): domain Bacteria; phylum Desulfobacterota; class Desulfobacteria; order Desulfobacterales; family Desulfolunaceae; genus Desulfoluna. Next base: position 83,590 of record CALOAX010000009.1, read on the forward strand.
TGGGGCATGATTGAAGGGACCGTGCACAAAGACGATGTCGTGCCCATGGCGCAAACCATCGACATTGTCTTGCAGGGAAGCTGTCTGTCAAAAAATGAAACCGGGGCTTGGCAGGATTTTTGGAGACGAAACAATCAGGTATGTCAGCGTCGAAAGGAAACCCCGTAAGGCGATTCAACACCCTTTAATAATACCACAAATACCACACAGCCCATAGAAAAAAAACAATAGGATTGTACCCGACAGGGCTCCCCATGCACCCCCAGTCCCTGGAACTCAAATGGCATGGCAGGCAAGGAACCGATATCCTGAATGAACCGTTTTATTTTGGTATCGCTTCCTGTAGAGTAACCAAAGGAATCAAGGCGGCCGCAGCCGCGTCATGTGCGATGAACACATCATCATCAATGACGCCGGATGCCTCGGAGTGCGGCGGAACCCAGACGACGGACAAGGCGGTTAACCCGTGGAAAAAAAGACAAAGATCGTAGCAACCATCTCCAACCTGAAGTGTGATGTTGATTTTTTAAAAGAGCTCTACGCTGCCGGGATGAACGTGGTGCGCCTCAACACCGCCCACATGACCACCGACAACGCCACTGAGGTCATCGACAATGTTCGGGCCGTCTCTGAACACCTCGCCATCATGATCGACACCAAAGGGCCCGAAATACGCACGGTGCCCATGGAAGGCGAGCTTCAGGTCATCGCCGGAGACGCCATGGACGTGCGGGGCGACGCCTCCGGCACCTCGAAGGCCGGCCTCCTCTGCGTCTCTTACGACGGTCTTGCCGACGACGTCCCCGTAGGAAGCCAGCTTCTCATCGATGACGGCGACATCGCCCTTTCCGTCACTGGAAAAAGCGAAAAGACCCTTCACTGTGTCGTGGAAAATGACGGCGCCATCAAAGGCAGGAAGAGCATCAACATCCCAGATGTGGCCATCAACCTGCCCGCCCTCACAGAAAAAGACATCGAGTTCATCAAGTACTCCGCCGAAAACGATGTCGACTTCATCGCCCACTCCTTTGTCCGCAAAAAAGAGGATGTCCTGGCGGTTCAGGCAATCCTGGACGCCAAGGGAAGCGAGGCAAAGATCATCGCCAAGATCGAAAACCAGGAAGGCCTCGACAACATCGACGAGATCCTGGATTACGCCTTCGGCGCCATGATCGCCCGTGGCGACCTCGCCATCGAAATTCCAGCCGAGCGCATTCCCCTCATCCAGAAAAAGCTGGTGACCAAGTGCGTGGAAAAACGAAAGCCCGTGATCATCGCCACCCAGATGCTCCACTCCATGATCCACTCCCCGCGCCCCACCCGCGCTGAGGTCTCGGACGTGGGCAATGCCTGCCTGGACGGCACCGACGCCATCATGCTCTCCGGTGAAACCGCCAACGGAAAGTACCCGGTGGAGGCGGTAAAAACCATGACCCGCATCGCCCTGGAGATCGAGGAGAGTCGCAGCACCTTCAACGACACACCCTACACCCTGGAAAACAAAATCACCGACTACCTCACCAAGGCCGCGGTGAAAGCGGCCCTGCGCATCCCCACAAAGGCGATCGTCGCCGACACCCTCACCGGGCGCACCATAAGGGGCCTGGCCGCCTACCGGGGCGAAAACCCCATCTACGCCCAGTGCTACAGCAAACGCACCATGCGAGAGCTCGCCCTCTCCTTCGGCGTCCACTGCAGCTACATGAAACTCAACCAAACCACCAATGAGTTTCTCTATGAAGCCCTCACCCGCCTCATGGCCAAAGACGCCTTCACGGAAGAGGACCTCCTCGTGGTCCTGGCCGGCCACTTCGGGGCCGCCAATGGCGCCTCCTTCGTGGAGATCAGCACCGCAAAAAACCTGCTGAGCAGGGGATAATCCCCTGCACCCCAGGTTCGCAAATGCTCCAGGGCTCGTGCCTCGCCCCTTCACATTTGCTGACGGGCTGCGCCCGTAAAATCAACAAACAAAAAGGAGCCGTGGGGGAATCCCCCCCACGGCTCCTTGCGTTTGATCATCAAGGCATCAAGGGTAAAGGCTTTCAGCTGAAAACAGGGATCACATAGAAAAGCACGGCGAAAAAATGGAGTACGCTACCGCCCAGGACGAAGAGGTGCCATATGGCATGATTGAAAGGAAGCGTCTCCCATACATAAAAGACGATTCCGAAGGTGTAGGAAAGCCCTCCGAGCAGCAACAACACCAACCCACCGGTTGGCACTGCGGCCATAAGCGGTTTCACGACAAAAGCCACCGCCCACCCCATCCCGGTATAGAGACCGAGGGAAAGCAACTCCCACCGGTTGAGGGAAAAGACTTTCAAAATGATGCCCAGGATGGCCGCCCCCCAAATGACACCGAACAAAGCCCATCCCCAAGCGCCTCGAAGGCTCACAAGGGTGAAGGGAGTGTAGGTACCGGCGATGAGCAGAAAAATGGCGGCGTGGTCCAGGACCCTGAAGACGGATTTCGCGCGGGGGATGGGAATGCTGTGATAGAGGGTCGAAAAAGAATAGAGGAGAACCAGCGTGGTGCCAAAAACACTGGCCCCGATAATATGCCAGGCGTCGCCATAGAGAGAGGCAAAGGTGGTCATGATACACAATGCCGCGATGCCGAAGAGCACCCCGACACCGTGGGTGATGCTGTTGGCGATCTCCTCAGCGGCACTGTAGCGGGGCAAGGCTGCAACTGCGCTCATCTTTCTCTCCAGATACTTTCAGGGGTGTACCAAACGAACCAAACCAACCTAAAACAGTACACATCCCCCTGAAATCCTGCAATTAAAAAGAGCCAAACAACTCGTTTCAAGCGTATTGTTTGTATAAAACCACGAAGAACACGAAGCCCCTTAGGGTTGCACGACGATGAGGAAAGATCGAATCCCCTCGAACCTGGGGTCAAGGGGCTCAGCCCCTTGCCGCCAGAGTCACACTTTTTACCCCTTTTTGCCGGTGAAGAGGGTCACGATGCCGAAGGTCATGGGGCGGGCGTGAACGTCGGTGAAGCCGGCCTCGGTCATGATGGCTTTGAATTCGGCGTGGCTGGGGAACTTGAGCACCGAGTCGGGCAGGTAGCTGTAGGCCCCTTTGTTTTTGGAAAAGAGTCCGCCGATGATGGGAAGGACCTTCTGGAAGTAGAGAAGGTAGAGCCCCCGCAGCAGTTTGTTTGTAGGGGTGGTGAGTTCAAGCACGGCGACGCGGCCCTCTTCCTTCAAGCAGCGGTGGAACTCCTCCAGGGCACCTTTGCGGTCCATGATGTTGCGGATGCCGAAGGCGATGGTGACGGCGTCATAGGCCTCATCAAAGGAAGGGAGGGCCAGGCCGTTTCCCTGGGCCAGGGCAATGGCCTTTCCGTGGGGTTCTTTGGCCACCTTGATTTTACCGAGGGCCAGCATATTAAAGGAAAAATCGGTGGCGGTGACAGCAAGGCGCCCCTGGGTTCGGCGAACTGCCTCGATGGCCATATCGCAAGTGCCACAGGCCACATCCAGCATTTTTTTTCCGCGCCCGTTTCCAAGCTTGAGGGAGGCGATGGCCCTGCGTCTCCAGATCACATCCTGGTACAGGCTCAGGCTTCGATTCAAAAAATCATACTTCGGGGCGATGGCGTCAAACATCTCCCTGATAAAGGGAAGCTCTACATTATTCATTGACAACACCAAATTCTGGTTTAATTTAGTCCATGGTTCTGCCGACATGGGAGGGGTGCGCCCTGATGAACGTCACCTGATGGTGGCGGAACCACGCCGACGGCCATGCCGCATGTTTTGCGCAGCCTTAGATAATAAAAAATATGATCCCGTGCCCCAAGAGGGGCGCATCGCAGGACCAAACCACGGAACTATCACAATTGGTCAATCGTGACAACCTGTTGGAAGCGTATCGGAAATATACATGACGACGAAAAGAGACTACTACGAAATCCTCGGCGTCGATCGCGACGCGAGTGCCGAGGAGCTGAAAAAGAAATACCGCAAGCTGGCACTTAAGTATCATCCCGACCGAAACCCTGGAGACAAAGAGGCCGAGGACAGGTTCAAAGAAGCCGCCGAAGCCTACGATGTCCTCACCGACGCCAAGAAGCGCCAGGTTTACGACCAGTACGGCCACCAGGGCCTTGAGGGCAATGGATTCTCCGGTGCCGGCGGGTTTGATGACATCTTCTCAAACTTTGGCGACATCTTCGAAGACTTCTTCGGGATGGGCGGTGGCCGGGGACGCGGACGTGGCAGAAGCCGTGTCCAGCGGGGTGCCGACCTTCGGTACGACCTCACCATCGATTTTGAAGAGGCCGCCTTCGGCACGGAAAAAGAGATCAAGCTGGACAAGCGAGAAACCTGCCCCACTTGTGAGGGCAACGGATGCAAGCCCGGTACCGAGCCAGAGGTCTGCCATCTCTGCAAGGGCACAGGACAGCACACACAGAGCCAGGGTTTCTTCACCGTCCGCTCCACATGCCCCTCTTGCCAGGGACGCGGAAAGACCATCAAGACCCCTTGCACCGAGTGCCGTGGACGCGGCCAGATTGCAGTCAGCAAGACCGTCTCCCTGAAGATCCCCGCAGGGGTGGACACCGACTCCCGCCTGCGCCTCACCAGCGAAGGGGAAGCCAGCCCCAACGGAGGCCCCCCCGGCGATCTTTACGTCTTTATCTCCGTGCGTCCCCACAAGCACTTCCAGCGCAACGACACGGACATCATCTGCCTGGTGGAGATTTCATTCACCCAGGCAGCCCTGGGAGCCACCATCACCATCCCCACCCTGGAAGGTGACGAAACACTCAAGATCCCAGCCGGTACTCAGTATGCCGATACCTTCCGGTTCCCCGGCAAGGGCATCCCCTCTCTTCGAGGGGGCCGACGGGGCGACCAGATCATCCAGGTGGAGATCACCACCCCCAAAAAACTCTCCAAAAAACAGGAGAAGCTGCTTCGGGAGTTTGAAAAGCTTGATTCTGAAAAGTTCAGCAACAGGCTGAAAAACCTCCTCAAGGGTTCCGGATATTAGCCCTTAATACGCCTTGTTCAGGGAGTTCATACCGACAGAGCTCAAGGCCCCAACCCTATGGGTTGGGGCCCTACACGACCGAAAGTGACGCGACACCTCTGCCACACGCCAAAGGAGAGCCCATGTTTGAATTGAAAGTTACGACTCGTTTTGCAGCCGCCCACAGACTCACCATGGTGGGCAAGCAGTGTGAAAACCTCCACGGTCACAACTGGCACGTGGAAGTGTACGTCCAGGGAGAAAAGCTCGACAAGGGCGGTGTCCTCATGGACTTCGGCATCGTCAAAAAGGAGCTCAAAGAGGTGATCGACACGCTGGATCACAAATACCTGAATGAGCTCGAAATCTTCAGCGAGGCACCCGCTTCTTCAGAGCACATTGCCATGTACATCGCCAAAGAGCTGGAGCGGCGCGTAAACGTGGACGGAGTCAAGGTGTCCCGCGTCTCAGCCTGGGAGTCTGATAACTCCTGCGCCACTTACATCGCTGACTGAACCACTCTCCGGGATAGCTTGCCATGAAATTCAGACCCTGCATCGACCTCCACCAGGGGGTCGTCAAACAAATCGTGGGCGGCACGTTGAAAGACGGGGACGATGCCCCCACCACCAACTTCGCCGCCACCCACCCTGCGTCTTGGTTTGCCGAGCGCTACCGGAATGACGGCCTCACCGGAGGCCATATCATCCAACTGGGTGCCGGCAACGAGGAGGCTGCCTGTGAGGCCCTGGCCGCTTGGCCAGATGGCATGCAGCTTGGGGGCGGTATCACGTGTGAAAACGCCAAAACCTGGCTCGACCGGGGGGCCTCATCCATCATCGTCACGTCCCACGTCTTCCATGACGGCCGAATTGACGAGGAGCGGCTCTCACGGCTGGTCAAGACGGTGGGAAAAGAACGGCTTGTCCTGGACCTCAGCTGCAGGCGGAGCGACGAGGGCTACCGCATCGTCACGGACCGCTGGCAGAAATGGACCGATGAGGTGATCACCCTTCCCCTTCTCGACCGACTGGCTGACTCCTGCCATGAATTCCTCATCCACGGCGTGGATGTGGAGGGCATGGTCTCAGGCATCGAAGAGCCTCTTGTTGAGCTGCTGGGGCAGTGGGGAAAACTCCCACTCACCTATGCGGGGGGGATTCGCGCCATCTCCGATATCGACAAAATCGACACCCTTGGCAAAGGAGCCATCGACTTCACCGTGGGCAGCGCCCTGGATATTTTCGGTGGAACCTCCCTCGCCTACGATGAGATCACCCGGCGCTTCCACGGCTGACCCAGCCTGTTCTGTACAAATTGTGCAAATCAAGTTGCTTGATTTGCACATCCCCTCTCTTTGCCATCCACATTCAATGTTCCCCCACGGCCTAAACTGCCTGAACGTCAAGCTCTTCCCTTCCCGTTGCCTATCAGGCACGATGTTTGCTTATATGGAAAGAGAACCAAGCCGGTAAGGTGCAGATTGACTCAAGCACACCAAGCCCGACTCCGTCACGTGGCTGCGGAGCGTTCCCGAAACCGGTATGTAACCATCACCAAACCAACCCATCCACGGAGGTCACCAACCATGCTATCCTTTCTGCCAGGCCCGGTCAGGGGTATGCTCGCCTTCCTGCTCTACTTTCTCAACTCCATTGTCATCATTGTTCCCCTCGTCACCGTTGCCGTCACCAAATTCCTGATCCCTTTCTCCTTCTGGCAGGTAATTTCACGGAAAATCCTCGATGTGCTCGCCACCACCTGGATCGATGTGAACACCTTCAATATGTGGCTCATGCAGGATTTTGACCTGGAAATTACCGGAACCGAGGGTCTGAAAAAAGATATGTGGTACCTCGTCATCAGCAACCACCAGAGCTGGGTCGACATCCTCATCCTCCAGCGGGCACTGAACCGCAAAATCCCCTTTCTTAAATTCTTCCTCAAAAAAGAGCTCATATGGGTCCCCATCATGGGCCTTGCCTGGTGGGCCATGGACTTCCCATTCATGAAACGCTACTCCAAGGAGTTTCTGAAGAAGAACCCCCACCTCAAGGGCAAGGACATCGAGGTGACCCGCAAGGCCTGTGAAAAATACAAAACCCTGCCGGTCTCCATCGTCAACTTTGTGGAAGGCACCCGCTTTACCCCAGGCAAGCACAGCAGACAGAACTCCCCCTTCACGAACCTCCTCAAGCCCAAGGCCGGCGGCGTTGCCTTTGTCCTGGGATCCATGGGTGAGCTGATGACCGGCATCGTCAACGTCACCATCGTCTACCCCGACGGGCCCAAAAGCTTTGGGGAGTACCTCTGCGGAAAGGTGAAGGCCGTCAAGGTCCACGTGGAACTCATGGAGGTGACCCACGACACCATCGGGTCCTACGAAAACGACCCCGACTTCCGCGCCCACTTTCAAACCTGGATCAACGGCGTCTGGGAAGAGAAAGACCGGCGTATCGACACCATGCGCAACGCAGCCTGACCAGGGGATGATCCCCTGGACCCCATATGGCGCCCGAAGTCAGGCGCTCCTGCGGAGCACCTGACTTCGGGTGCACGACGACTTTCGTTATGCACATGGAGTCGTTGGCCCGGTCATACCCGAGTAATCCACAGCCTGCGAAGGCCCCTTCAACCCACCCTTTCCCATTTAAATCAAAGCCAAACGTAACGATATAGCTATGCCTCCGGCGGCCCTGCCGGGGACTAAACTTTTGCCTGATCTGAAAGAGTGGGTTTAACAAACAGGCCTTAAAAGCACGTCCTAAATCATTCCTGCACGAAAGGCGGATGTGATTTGACCCGAGGAATGAGGGGCAAAGCGCATCCGCAACCTGCTTTCGAGGTGGCACACCTCGCCGCCGGAGGCAGTTTTTTACTCTTTTCTCTTACCCAACCTGCCTTCAAGATGGCCCCAGGCCTCCTCAAGGAACATTGGCTCCCTTTGATATTCAGGTATTTACAGGCCAAATCAAGTGGTATACCTTTTTTAAAAAAGGTGTGGCGAATGTGTGCTGCGATGATGAAATGGATTTTTTCAAGGGAGTGGCAGGATGGAATGTGGCGGCTACAAATGTTTTGCGGTGGAGATGTGTGATTTTCTTCTGGACGGTGGGGCGATGTTCGGGGTGGTGCCCAAGCCTCTCTGGGAGAGAAAGATTCCGGCTGACGAGAAAAACCGCATCCCCCTGAAGGCAAGGACCTTGCTCCTATGCGGCCATGGACGCAACATCCTGGTGGACACAGGATGCGGCACGAAGTTCAGTGAAAAAGAGCTGGCCATATACGGGGTCACCGCCACCCGAAGCCCCGATGAAGCGCTGTCTGATTACGACCTCTCCACAGCGGAGATCACCGACGTGATCCTCACCCACCTCCACTTTGACCATGCAGGGGGAAGCACCTTTCTTAAAGATGGCGAGGCGGTGCCCACCTTCCCGAACGCCACGTACTACACGCAAAAACGTCAGCTTGACTGGGCAAAACATCCCACCATGAGAGACCGGGCCAGCTTCTTCTCTGACAACTGGGCCCCCATGGAAAAAAGCGGCCAGCTGACGGTCCTTGACGGCAACAATCTGCCCCTTCCAAACATCGAGCTTCTCTTTTCCGACGGCCACACCTGCGGCCAGCAGCTCCCCCTGGTCAAGGGCGAGAACGGTGCCCTCCTCTACTGTGGAGACCTGATTCCCACCTCGGCCCACATCCCTGTCCCCTGGCATATGGGGTACGACAACCAGCCACTGGTCATCATGGCCGAAAAGGAGCGCACCCTCAAAGAGGCCGTGGAAAAAAACTGGACCCTCTTCTTTGAGCACGACCCCACCATCGCTGCCGTCACCCTGAAAGAGGGACGCAAAGGGGTGGAGATGGACCAGCTGGTGGAGATTTAAAAGAAACAAGCCTCCGGCGGCCAGGGGATGATCCCCTGGACCCCAGTTGGCGAATGCTCCTGCCCCTCGTTCCTCGGGCCACTCACATTCGCTGACGGGCTGCGCCCGTGGATAAGATTACCCGTGATACTCATCGGTTCGCCCACCCAGGCCAGCTGAGTGACTCCGGCGGTAAACGAAGCAACGCCTGAAGATGAATAAAGAGAATGCCCCCACGCATCATAAATAACCATACCCATATTTTATCCCTGATGCCATACAGCACCAGAGCACATACCCTTAACTCAACTTGGAGAAACCCATGCCTTATCTCATGCTGTTTCTTGGACTCATCATTGTCGCCCCCATAGCCCTGTTGAAACGCAAGCTTGCCAAGGGGATCCGTCGTCAACAGATGGAAGATACCGCCTTCAAGGCGCCGAAGCTCGATACCTCACGAACCGTATCCACCCTTTCCATTCTTCCCCTGATAGACTACCACGCCACCAATGGTGAGCTGACCACCGAGGCAGGGGTCTCCTACCTCGTGGAAGCCGACGGCAAACGCATCCTTCTCGATGTGGGGGCCAACGAAAGGGGGGATCATCCGTCACCGCTTCTGACGAATGCACAAACACTCGGTGTAAATCTGGAAAACCTTGATGCCCTTTTTCTCAGCCACCTTCACCGGGACCATGTGGGCGGAATCCAGGAGGAGAAAGAGAAGCGGTTCTCCTTTTCCAAGGGCCCTCACCCTTGCCAGGACCTTCCTGTGTACTCCCCGCAACCTCTCACCGGTCAGCTGCCAGACGGATGCAAGGCTGTCACCGTCACAGAGCCGCTGGAGATTGCCCCCGGTATCTGGTCCATGGGCCCCATGGGACGTTCCCTTTTTCTTATGGGATACACCGTGGAACATGCCCTGGCCATTCACGTCAAAGACAAGGGCATCGCCCTCATCATCGGGTGTGGGCACCCTTCCATCGAACGCCTCCTTGAGCGCTGCACCTCTCTATTCCCCCAACCGGTGTTCGCTGTCATTGGCGGCTTGCACTACCCCATCCACGGTGGACGCATGATGCTCGGCCCCGTCAACCTCCAGAAACTTGTGGGTGCGGATCGCATGCCGTGGAACGGCCTTAACGAAAAGGACGTACAAAACGGTATTGCTGCCATCAAAAAGACAGGGGCAACCGAGGTGGGCCTCTCCCCCCACGATAGCTGCGACTGGACCCTTGATCAATTCAGGAACGCCTTTGGGGAGTCCTATCATGAGATAGAGGTGGGAACCGCATTAAAGCTTGGGTTATAGTACCTATTCAACGCAATATTGCCTCCGGCGGCCCTGCCGGGGGCCAAACTTTTGAAAAGTTTGACAAACAGGTTATAAAACGTGCAGCGAAGCCATGGTTGATTTGTCTCAAGGGCGTGCACCATATGTGAACTGGACCTGATGCATGGGTATTCCGTTTTTAAGGACACGAACATAATGGCTGCCTTCTGCTCCACAAGCCCACAGGCATCTGACATTCCAACCCCTGCCCAGATGTTGCCTTCACCGGAATAAAAAACCGCCCTGTGTGGTATTTATACCCACAGAGCGGCCCACCATGCCTATTATGGAATCACGTGGTTCTTTTTTAACCACGCCCATCAATCTCCCCTACATTCTCACTTCGCTGAAATCCCCTTATTACAAGGGCGTTCAACTTTTTCAAAACACTTGGCACGGTATGTGTAACATAAGAGAACACTTCCTCAGTGAGGGAGTTTCATCGAATATATTCTCCTATAGTTCGCAGCTGATGTGGGGTGCGGTTCAGTCGGCAACCGCCGCGTACCCCACATCAAATGCTGCGAGATTCTGATCAAGCGTCTCCCCTTTAAACCTCTCCCGTGCTGCCCCCTCGAAAATTTCCTTCGCCAAAGGAAGGTCCTTTGATCCCGCCAGGGCTCCGGCCATGATGATGTTGCCCAGCACCGGCGCACCAATCTTGACGGCTTCCTCCGTGGCATTTAAAAACCATGCGGTATCGGTCATCTCAAGAATCCACTCCCGGATCTCTTTATCCGACGGATAATTAAGCTGCCCGGAAATCACCCCCACCGGCAGAAACGGACGCGTATTGGTAATCACCTTCACCCCGTGGTTCCCGAAATCCTTGAGGACCCGAATGGCCTCCGAAGGCTCCATGGAGACCACCATGTGCGCCTTGCCCAAGGGTATCTGAGGCGACCAGCTCGACTTCTTCGAAATACGCAGATGACTCATCACAGATCCTCCCCGCTGAGACGCCCCAAAGGTCTCCCCGATGGTCACAAACAACCCCTGCGCCGCCAGCATGGCCCCGATTGTCCGAGACGTCATGACGTTGCCCTGCCCACCCACACCCGTGATAATCAAATTGTACGGATCATGCGGAAGTACGATAGTCTCCATACGCTCCCGTCTCCTTCGCTAAAAAAAATTATGCCTCCGGCGGCGAGGTGTGCCACCTCGAAAGCGGGTTGCGAATGCTCCCGCCCCTCGTTCCTCGTGTCGATCACATTCGCTAACGGGCCTTGCCCATGGTCAGTATTCTTGAGAAAGTCAGCCTGGATTGGAAAGCCCCAAACTCCTCACACAGCCAACACAACGTTGCGAAGCTTGTAACAAACCCGGTTCAAACCCTCAGCTATGGTGGCGGGCGCAGCCCGCGGCGAACGCCATTGCGATTTGCCCCGAGGAACGAGGGACAAATCGCAATGGCAATAAGCTTTCGAGGTGGCCCCACCTCACCGCCGAAGGCACACTTTTTTGCCCTACGCCCCCACCGCCTCTTTCCCAATGGCACCCACCGGGCAGATTTCGGCGCAGACACCGCAGCCTGTGCAGACCACCTCGTCGATGCGGGCTTTGCCTTTTTCTTTGTCCCAGACGAGGCCGGGGCAGGCAAAAACCCGTGTGCAGAAGCGGTTGCATCCGCACCCTTCCCCCAGGCAGATCGATTCATCCACAGCCATGTCCCAGGCTTTGGTGTGTTTTTTGTCGGGGCTTAAGGCGCAGGCCTGTTTCAGGACCAGTACGTTGACGCCGTCCTCTTCCATCAGGTCGAAGAGGGTTTCCCGGGTCTTCATCACCTCAAAGGGGTCGCCCACCTTCACTTTGGCACCGAGGGCTTCGCACACGTTGGGGATATCGATGGAGGTGGCCGCCTCTCCCATGGCATCGGCGGCAAGGCCGGGGTGTGTTTGAAACCCTGTCATGGCGGTGCCGCTGTTATCCAGAACGATGAGGGTCATGTCAGACTGATTGTGAATCGCATTGACAAGGGGTGGCATGGCCGAATGAAAGAAGGTGCTGTCCCCGCAGACCGATACCACGGGCTGATCCATGCCGAACTTTGACAGCTTTCCGAACCCGCTGGCCACACCGGTGCCGGAGCCCATGGCGTGGAGGGTTTTCAGCGTCGAGAATCCCGCAGGCAGGACGGCCATGGAGTAACAGCCGATATCCCCGCAGACAAACCCGTTTTGCTTGTCCATGGAGAGTGCTGTGTTTATGGACCAGAAGGAGGCTCGGTGGGGGCATCCCGGGCAGAAAGTTGCTTCCCGGTTTGGGGACCCCATGAAGGAGATCTCTGTGGCACGTTGGGCATAGGCAGCCTCCAAGCCTGCATACTCAACATTCAGAATCCCGGAGAGCGCTGCAACCACACGGTCCGGGTTCATCTCTCCGGTGGAGGGAAGGGCCCCGTCCCTTTTGCCGTAAAAGGTTTTCGCTCCGACCTCACCCACCGATTCGGCAGCAAGAATTTTGATCTCCCCTTCGAGGAAGGGAAGCACCTCTTCCACCACGAAAATTTTATCGGTGGTGGCCAGGTGTTTTTTTACCAATGTTTCAGGCAGGGGCCACGTGGTGCCGAGCTTTAAGATCCCCACCCTCTCTTCGGCGTCGAGGAGTTTGACGGCCTCTTTGCAGTAGAGGTTGCAGACCGAGCTGGTGATAATGAGAAGTTCGGGTGTTTCCGGCCCCTCGTAGGTGTTAAACGGTGAGGTTTCAAAGAGTTCCTGGGCCTGCTTCAATTTCTCCTGCTGCTGCCCGTGCTTCCACTCCACCGGTGGACTCATCACCACCCCTTCCATGGGGTCAATGATAAAGCCGTCGTGTTTGAAGCGTGCCTTCTTCTCAGTTTCCTGCAGTTCCCCCATCTCCACGGTTCCGCTGGCATGGGAGAGCCGGGTCACCGTTCGCAGCAAGACGAGGTTTCGTATGGTTTCGGAGAGCTCGAATGCCCAGGTGGTCATCTCCTTGGCTTCCTGAAAGTCCCCCGGTTCCAGCAGGGGCACCTCCATAAGCTTGGCGTAGTGGCGCGTCTCCCCTTCATTGACACTGGACAGAGCCCCGGGGTCGTCGGCTGAAATCAACACCATGCCACCACGCGTGCCGGACCCTGACAGGTGAAGCAGATAATCAGACGCAACGTTAAGCCCCGGCTGCTTCATCACCGCCATGGTCCGAAGGCCGGCAAACGACGCGGATGAGGCCACTTCCAGTGCCACCTTTTCGTTGACGGACCACTCCACATAAAGATTCATGGGCTCAGCCATGGATGACAGGGTCTCGATGATCTCTGACGACGGGGTTCCGGGATAGCCGGCCGCCACGGCAACACCAGCTTCAAGGGCTCCCCTGACAATGGCCTCGTTTCCCATACAGAGCCGGCGGGTCCCCGGCTTTTCCTCATGCAAATGGCTCATCTCTCCTCCTGGCTCGCAAAAAGATGCCTCCGGCGGCAAGGTGTACCACCTTGAAAGCAGGTTGCGGATGCGCCTTGCCCCTCGTTCCTCGGGGCAAATCACATCCGCCTTTAAAACGAAATTCGTTCAAGGGTATTTTTAAGACCTGTTTGTTAAACTTTTTAAAAGCTTAGCCCCCGGCAGGGCCGCCGGAGGCACAAGCTGAATAGTTACAAATTTGTTCAACAACGGCACGGTCGATCCGAAGGGCCGAAGTCCCCTCCCCGTTGTTCAGCAGGTCATCTTCCATGGCTTTGGTTAAAGCCCGGGCTTTCTTGGCAGAAGAGGCTTTCAAAAGCCCCTCCACCTGCTCCGGCTCCATGGGCAAAACATCCAGGTAACCTCGGCTGACCGCCTCATCCACGAGAGCGTCTCCAGCCTCAGTTCGGCATATAAGGGTATTCCACGTTGTGTCTCCCTCCATGGCACCAACAGAAATATCCGTAAACTCTGCGGTCATGTCCGGACAGATCCTGCATCCGTCGGGGATTGCTTCGCGTACTTTTTCAAGGGGCAGGTTCACGGTGCCGTTCGTGGTTTTAAACGAAAACACCGAGGCGGGGGGTGGAGGAACATCCATACCGGTGACGGTGGAAAGATCAAGCTCTTTGCTGGCCATGGCGACTAGGTCTCGCGTATCCAGTGCCCATGTACAAAAGAGTCCGATGGTAAGGGCCATGGGGTCGCTGTCGTATCGCCCCAGGGCATTGCATCTCATTTGCCCCACAGAGGTCACCTGACAGGGTGTCCCCACCATGGCAATACGTTGATACCCCTTTTCCCTGGCTTCATGGACGGCAGAAACCGTGGGAGAAGCCATGTACTTCGAGGAAGCGCAGGCGAGCACACCCTCCACGTCGGTGACCACACGGGGACGGGGAATAAGCCCCTTTCGTTCCGTCAAGGCCGCTGCATCGATAAGGCCCGAGTCAAAGGCAAGGGCGAGCAGGGAGGAGACCGCCCCACCGTTCTGGTAGGGTGCCCGACCGATCATCTTCTCCCCGGCCCGTGCCTTGACGATACGGCGAATGGTGCCTGCAGGGTCAGCGGTGTAAGGGACGCCAAGGACGCACCGATTCACAGCATCCATATCCACCTCTACCTTGGGACAGTGGGCATGGCACCGCCCCTCATCCAGAGTGCACTCAAACAGCATGGCCACTCGCCCCCGATGACTGCGAAAATAGGGGCACAGCCCCACACAGCCGCCACAGTCGACGCATAGCCCCTTCTCCTGGACGTCACTGAGCAACTCCTTTCCTCCACGAATCTGCATGGTGGTCTCCCTCTATGTCGATGGTACAAGTTTATCTTCTGAGGTGAGGCATATCCTTCTTCAGCCGAGTCCTTAAGCCCTCTCTGTGGAACACGAAAGTACGCCCCTGGCAGCAAGATGTGCCAGCTTGAAAGCAGACGTCATTCAAGGGCAACGTCTTAAGACATGTTTGTTCAAACTGCTCTTATGGATTCAGGCAGAAGTTTAGCCCCCGGCAGGGCCGCCGGAGGCAATAGTGAGCGTTACAGCCATCCGGCATCAATGTTCAGCATTATCGAACATGGTATATCATTAATGAACAGTATAAACGGGGCTGTTTTTTGCTGTCAACACAATTGTGTAACCAACTCTCCCCAGCGCGATCACTGTTCCACATTTCCCCCAAAAAAGCTTTCTCTCAACGACTCAATTGATGGGCATGCACCCTGTTTTTTTCTCAACAAACAGAACAATAAGATATTTTCTCTTTACCTTACTGTCACTTGTACGTATTTTTTATAAACGCAAGAAATGGCCAACAGTCTATTTATTTCCAAGGACATAGAATCATAACCCCGTATCGGAGAGATGCCATGCCAACCACCCCAAAAGCTCTTTTCGTATTACTCATCGCTATAGCGTTCACACTGCCTGCCCCTGCTTTCGCCAAGGGAGTCATCAATACCAGCTGCTCCTCGCAAATTTCTGAAATTTTCCGAGGCCAGGTCCTGAGCGAATTCACAAAAGCCACGGGCATCAAAGCCAACGTCCACATCTTCTCATCCCAGATCTCGATTAACCGGGTCAAAACCGGTATCAACGAAATGGCGACCACGGCCCTTAAACTTTCCGCCACAGACAAAAAGTCAGGCCTCGTGGAGATTCCCCTCTGCAAGGACCCCATGGTGGTCATCACCGGAAATGACATCAACGTCACCAACCTCACCCTGGCTCAGGTGAGACAGCTCTTCAGCGGCTTCATCAGCAACTGGAGTGAGGTGGGTGGCCCGGACCTGCCCGTCCGCATCGTCACCCCCGTCAGGGAGACCGCCGCCTACGTCAACTTTACCAACCAGGCCATGGGCGCCTCCCAATTAAAATTCGACTACCAGGCGGCAAAATCGTCAGGTGCCGTAGAGGCGGTGAATCACATCCCCGGAACCATCTCCTTTGCCACCCGAAGTGTGGTGAACCAATACGATGACATCCACACCTTTATCATCGACGGTTTGTCCCCTTCCGACCCGGAATACCCCTACACGCAGACCTTCTCCCTGGTCACCCGTGGCGAGCCTTCCGGCATGATCCGAGAGGTCATCAATTACGCCCTCTCTGAGGACTCACGCAAAAAAATGAAAAGCCGGGGGCTCACCCCGCTTATCAACTAGAACCGGAAGCCCATCTGCCAACAGAGCAACGGGAGAACACCATGCACCTGAAAAACATCATAAGCACCATCTTCCTCTTAAGCCTTCTCTTGACCATGGGCTGTGCCTCGGCCCTCACCATGTCAGCACCCAGAGTGGAAGAGGTGGGCTACGGGGAAAAAGGTGTGGGAGAGCGGATCAACGTCGTCTATATGCTGGAAGAAGATGAAGGCACGTACACCTTGAGCCGACAGCCCTACTGCAAAGAGACCGTCGAAGAGATACAGATCTCACGCAAACGCCCCCGGGGATTCATCGTCGCCCTTTGCGAACTGCCCCTCTACGGTTTGGGCGTTCTGGATTATATGGTGGCCAAGATATACGCCAACGCAAGTGAGGAGGAGCTGGGCCGCCTTCCTGTCCCCTCCGGTGAGGTCGTTCCATGCGGCGACGTGGAGCAGGCTCCGGGAGAAAAAGTCCTTCTGCAGTTTCCCGACTCGGAGCGCGTAAAGCAGCTACTCACAGACGATAAAGCCACCCTTCATCTGGAAGAAATTTTAAAAGAGAAGAGCCGGGACCTCCAGATCAACGTCTTTGTGAAAAACGAGGGCAACATCCTGTACATCAAAACCATCGACAGGACATACAAAATGTAACCCGGAACCAACGCCGCTAAAGCAAAAAGGGCCACAACGCATTTCGCGTCGTGGCCCTATTTATTGAACGGCTCAGTGTGCCTCCGGCGGCCCTGCCGGGGGCCAAACTTTTGAAAAGTTTGACAAACAGGTTTTAAAACCCACCGCTGTTACAAACCATATGCTTCTGGTTTAACAACTATACCGCTTCCTTTGCTATCAGCCCCTGCGGGGCTGATAGCAAAGGAAGCGGCAACCGGAAAGTTTTCGGGGCTCATGTCAAAAAACGAAACGCCGGAGGCATAGCTGAATAGTTACGACCGGTAGAGCTCTTGCCTTAGGGTACCTCCGGAAGGTCCTCCAGGGTTTCGGCAAGTCGTTCGGTGATTCGGGCCGCTTTCTCCTGATCTACATAGGCGAGGATCTTACCGGCCACGTCCCCTTTGAGATTCAGGAAAAGACGTTCGGCAATGACGATGTCCATGTTATTGACAATGGCCGCGGCCTGTTTGGGCTTCATGCTGGAGTAGAGTTTGACGAGCTGCTTGATCTTTTTCTCTTCTTCCATTCGCTGCGCTTCGTTCACCGTCTTCTCTTTGGCCTCAAGCCGGGTCAGGCTGGTTTCAATCTGCTTGCGAAGCGTGTCGAGCTCCTCCCGTTTCGCCTCCAGCTCTGCCTTGAGCTCCTTGAGTTTCCTCTCCTCGAGGCGAATCTCTTCAGCCCGCTCTTCCAAGGAGATCCGCTTGGCCTCCATGCCCTGAAAGATCACCTCGGGTGGCGGTTCGGCAGGCTGAACGTCAACCCCCTCCTCCGACTGAGGTGCCTCCCCATCCGCTGGGTCCGCACACAAGGCAGGTCCGGCAAGTCCCAAAAAAATCAAGACCACGATCATCAGATGTTTGACCGCCTTCATTACTCCTCACTTCCGGTTTCGGGCTGTTGCTGCCCGATGAACCAATACCGTCTCTTCTTCCTGTTTCCGCATCTCCTCACCCTGGACACGGAGAAACTCATCCCGCTGCCTGTCCCGAAGTGTCTCCATGGCCTTGCGGTCCACGGCACAACGCGCAAGCTCACCGCGCTTGGCATCGAGGTAACGCACGACCTTCTCGCACAACACATTCTCTTCCTGCCAGCGAACGGCAATGCCTGCGATGTACCCCTGGATGCTCTGAAGCTCGGCACCACTGATGCCCGCACCCATGCGATCAGCCAGGCTCTGTTCCACCTCGATCTTCTCACGCTCCAGTGCGGCCATGCCACCCTGCACACGGGCCAGCTCCTGGGTCAGAGCCCCCACCTCCTGCATCACAAGGCGCTCCTTGTGCTCCCGGAGGGAAAGCACCGATTCAAGCTTGAATTTAAACTTTTTCATTCATTGCCTTGCGTTGTCAAAGCCGGGACCAAAAATGCCTCCGGCGGCCAGGGGATAAATCCCCTGGACCCCAGGTTCGCGAATGCTCTGGGCTCATTCCTCACCCGTCACATTCGCTAACGGGCTTCGCCCGTGGTTATCCGTATAGGTTGTTTTAACGGCTTCATGGAGCCCGAAAGGTGCTTCATGGTTCACCAATACCGGTATGAAGACCAATAAGTCTGCCTTAACTTTGCCCGGAGTAACTCCGGCGGCCTTGCCGGGGGCTAAACGTTTGCCCAATCTGAAAGAGTTGGTTTCACAAACAGGTCTTAAAAATGGTCCTCGAACGATTTCCGCACTAAAGGCTGATGTGATTTGACCCGAGGAACGAGGGACAAAACGCATCCGCTACCTGCTTTCAAGGTGGCACACCTTGCCGCCGGAGGCAGCCGTTAGTTGCCCTACCCCATAAACAGGGCCTTTAACCGGTTCAGAGAGACACCGTAGCTGCACTTCATGTCCACGTTCTGGCGAAGCAGATCGTCTATCTTGGGTTTCAGGTCCATGGCCTCGTCAATCTGGGCGTTGGTCCCCCGGTTGTAGGCACCGATGGCGATCATGTCTTCGGACTGCCGGTAGGTGGACATGAGTCCTTGAAGCCGGCTTCGCAGGGCGAGGTGATCCGGCCCCACCACATCACTGGCCACACGGCTGACGCTGCCCAGCACTTCAATGGCCGGGTAGTGTCCCCGGTTGGCCAAATCTCGTGAGAGGACGATGTGCCCATCGACAATGGAACGAACGGTATCGCCCACGGGGTCGTTCATATCGTCCCCTTCCACCAGGGTGGTGTAGAGACCGGTGATGGAGCCTTTTCCCTCAACGGCCCCTGCCCGTTCCAGCAGAACGGGAATCTTCACAAAAAAGGAGGAGGTGTAGCCCCGGTTTGTCGGGGCCTCACCGGCTGAAAGCCCCACATCCCTTGAGGACATGGCAAACCGAGTGATGGAATCGATAATGAGAAGCACGTCCTTGCCCTGATCCCGATAGTATTCCGCAAGGGCCGTGGCCTGATAGGCGCCACGCATACGCACCAGGGGCGGACTGTCCGAGGCGGAAGCCACCACCACGGCGCGCTCCATCCCCTCTTTCCCCAGGGTTTTGTCCACAAAGTCTTTCACCTCACGGCCACGCTCGCCGATGAGGCCAATGATGATGACGTCGGCTTCGGTGTAGCGGGTCATCATGCCCATGAGCACACTCTTGCCCACACCGGAACCCGCCATGATGGCCACACGCTGGCCGCGACCCACCGGGGTCATGAGGTTGATGGCGGAAATTCCCACATCGAGGAACTCCTCCACAGGGCGTCGCTCCATGGGGTTGATGGGCTTGCCGTAAAGGGGGTAGTCAATGCACGGCCCCAGAGGGCCTTTTCCATCAATGGGTTGCCCCAAGCCATCGACAACACGGCCGAGAAACCCGTCCCCCACAATGGCAGCAGGCTCGGATTCCAACAGGCGGATCCGGTCCCCTTCGCAAACCCCGGCAGTGTCGCCATAGGGCATCACCACGATACGGCCGTCTCGAAACCCCACCACTTCACCGGGCAGAGTCCGACCGGAGGAGGCAAGAATGGTCACCACGCTGCCGATACCGGCCTTCAGACCGCGGCCTTCCACAACGAGGCCCACCACCTGTTCCACGCGACCTTCACCGGCGAAGAGCCTCGTCTGTTTTGCTGCGTCTTCCATGGCCTCCCAGGGCCCGCCATCATGCCACACCGGTTGCCTCCATACGATCGGAGGATGAAAGTCCTGAAGCAGCTGCAACACGAGACATTACCTCATTCAGGCGTTTTCTCGCATCAGTCTCCAACCAGCCGTTGTCGCTTTCCAGCCGGACTTCCCCTTCGTCCACATTTCCGTCGGGAAGGATGGTGATTTCCTGCAGGTTTGCGACCCGTTGAAAAAGATCGCCCCTCAGGCGTTCCACCGATTGAAAGTCATTCTGGTTCACACGCACCGTACAGGTACCGGGGTTTTCCAGGGCGGAGAGGGCCTCAACCAGAGAGCGGGCTGCCATCTCATCATCTCGTTCGGCTTTGGCCAGGGCCACTTTTTCGGCCACCACAAGGGCCAGTTGCACCAGCTGTTTTTCACGATTCTCGCAGCTCTTACGCCATGCCCCTTCAAAACCGAGGATCAGGTTTTCCAAGCGCACCAGCATCTCCATGGCCCGCTCTTCTCCTTTGAGAAAGCCTTCACGCTCTCCCTTTTCGAAGCCCATGTCAAAGGCCTGCTGTTCCACCTCGAACAGCCCGGGATCCCCTTCAGCAGGAGAGGAAGAAGAACTCTCGGAAGCGGTATCTTCGGCAACGGGATGCTCTTCCGGGTCCACCTCTGCAGGTGTAATCTGCTCCCAGTCGTCAGAGACCGCCTCATCCTGTGCCACAGGATCTGAGGCTGGGGACTGTCCAGGCTCCTCCTGCTTAAACTCAAGACGTTGAAAAACGTTTTCCGAACCTTGGCTAACCGTTGTCTCAAACTGCCTGGCTGATATATCAACCAGGGGCTTGAACCCGTCGTCTGTCATACCTGCTCCAAAACTTGCTGGTGACCTCGAAACGATTCGAAGGTCGTGTTACACCAGAACATCGTCCTTGCCTTTGCCACCCAGGGTGATTGAGCCTTCGGCCTCCAGATCTTTGGCCGCCTGCACCACCGCCTGCTGAGCTTCTTCCACCTCGGAGAGCTTCACCGGTCCCATCACCTCGAGGTCTTCCAGAATCATCTCGGCGGCACGTGAGGAGAGGTTGCCGAGGATTTTGTTCTTCATCTCTTCGCTGGCTGTCTTGAGGGCAATGGTAAGCTGAGCGCCCTCCACTCGCTTGAGAATTTCGCGCATGCCACGGTCGTCGATACTCACCATGTCTTCGAAGACAAACATCATGTCCCGAACATTCATGGCCATCTCCATGTCTTCCTCTTCGATCATCTCCATGATGGTGTCTTCAGAGGCCTTGTCCACCCCACCGATAATATCCACCAGCACCTGCAGGCCACCGACTTTCCCGCCGGAACTGACCATGTTCTTAAGCTCATCCTTAAGGGCACCGTCCACGTCCCTGACAATTTCTTCAGGAATCTGACCGAGACGGGCCACCCGCAGGGCGATGTCCCCCTTCATCTCTTCAGGAAAGGAGACCAATACGTCGGAGGCAATATCCGGAGGCAGGTGAGCCATGATCATGGCGATGGTCTGCGGGTGTTCCAGCATCAGGGCTGTGCCGAGGGCCGACACGTTGACGTCCCGGCTCCAGCCAAAGGGTTTGTCCCGCTGCAGGGCGCTGAGTTCTTTCAGGATCTCTTCGGCCCGGTCGGCGGGCAGCGTGTTCTTGATAACGTTTCTCAGGAAGTCGCCAGACTCCACCATCAATTTGGTATCGCCTTCAAAGCGCTCAATAAACTCATCAGCCACCGCGGCAAGCTCCTCGGGCAGGATCTCCCGAATCTGCGTCATGGCAGCGGCCACCTGGCGGATCTCCGCGTCACTCAGCTTTTTGAACACCTCGGCTGCGCGCCCTTCCCCCATCGAGAGAAGGAATATGGCCGCCTTTTTGGGCCCCGTCATCTTCTTGTCACCTTCCTGGGCATTTTCCCCGGCCATCGTCTACTCCTCTCCCAACCAGCCTTTGATAATGTTGGCTGCTTTGTCTACATCTTCACGCACCAGGCGCATGGCCCGATCCTGGGGGGTGCCTTCACGTGCAGGGCCACCGGCCAGGGCTTCCGCCCCAATGGAAACGGTGACGCCTTCGTCTTCCTCCTCCAGCAGGTCGTCAGCCTCCCTTTCTCCCACATCCCGAAGGGTGCGAATAAGGGGGCGTACCACGAAGAGAAAGATCAAGAGAACCGCCAGCAAATTGATGCCTATTTTGCCGTAGTCCTCCACCAGCTTTTCAACACCTGTAAGCGGTGCTTTTTCCACTTCCCAACCCTCTTCCATGGTAAAGGGCATGGACTCCACAGAAACCTGATCTTCACGATCTGCGCTGTAGCCCATGGCCTGGCGCACAATGGTGGAGAAGAGCGTCATCTCCTCGGGGCTCCGTGGCTGGTATTTTCGGGTACGGGTTCCATCCTCCGCGGTTTCAGTGATGTAGGTGCCGTCCAGAACCGCAGCCACAGAAAGGCGCGTCACCTCCCCGAGGGGACGGGTGGTACGCCGGGTGGTGCGGCTGATCTCGTAGTTGATCGTGTCATCGTTTCTCTCCTGGCTCTCGGTGCGCTGGTTGGCGTCGAGGTCTGCCAGGGGATTGACGCTGGAAATCTTCTCCGGGCCCACGTTGGTCTTGTCGCTCTTTTCCGACACATTCTGGCGACTCCGCACCACCTGGCCATCGGGGTCATAGAGCTCTTCGCTCACATCCACCCGTGAAAAGTCCATGTCCACCGTCACGCGCACGATGCACTTTCCCTGGCCCACAATCCGCTCCAGCATGCTCTGGATGCGTTGGGTCACATTGCGTTCGTAGGCGAGCTTGTAGGACAGCTGAGAGTTCAAGAGCTGCTTGTCGGCATCCTCAGGCATGCCACTGGAGAGTATCTTTCCCCGGGAATCCACCACGGTCACGCGATCGGGTGTCAGGGATTCCACGGAGCTTGCCACCAGGTGCACAATGGCGTTGACCTGGCTCTGGGGCAGGGTCTTGCGCAGCTTGAGCAGCACTGAGGCCGAGGGTGGCTTGGTCTCCTCGACAAACACCGAGTCCTTGGGCATCACGATGAGAACACGTGCGTCGCGGACCTCTTCGATCTCGCGAATGGTTCGAGCCAGTTCTCCCTGAAGCGCGCGCTGAAAGTTGAGTTTCTGCACAAACTCCGTGGTACCGAATTCGGTCTTGTTAAAGATCTCGAAGCCCACGCCCCCGCCCTTGGGCAGGCCTTCCGAGGCCATGGAGAGACGCAGGTCATAGAGTTTTTCGGCAGGAACGGAAACACCCGTCCCTCCGTTTTCCAGCTTGTAGGGTACTTTGAGGTCTTTCAGGCGGGTCACCACCTGGGAGGCATCTTCCGGGGAGAGCCCGGTGTACAGCGAGCGGTACTCCACCATGTTGCTCCAGAAAATGATCCCTCCAAACAGGGTGATCACCACAAAGAGAAGGGCGCCCACGGCAATCTTGCGGGAGAGGGGCATCTGGACGAGAATGGTACGAATCTGTTGGAAAAACTGGAACATCTGCGGTTTACCTCATGGCAGACGGCGTAAAACGGGCTCCTCGATCAGTAGGTACAGCGTCACGGGAGGGGCTCTCAGACGACAAAAAAGGGACTACACCTGCATCTTCATCACATCGTTGTACGCGGAAATCACCTTGTTGCGTACCTGAAGCAGGGCCTTCATGGCAATGTCCGCTTCCTGGAGGGAGAGCATCCCTTCATGGATGCCCAGTTTGCCGGCCACCACCTGATCCACGGCGTCATCGGCCACCTGCTGTTTGGCGTTGACCTCGGCCACGGCTCCTTTCAGTCGATCTTCAAAGGAGGGGCCGGAAGCAGAATTGCCCCCACCGGGCTGCTGCAGGGGGGATAGCCCCGGTGTCATCTCGGAAATCTTCATCTAAAACCTCTCACCCATCAACGCCCGATCTCGAGGGCCTTCATAATCATGTTCTTGGAGTTCTCCACGGCTGTTGCGCTGGCGTCGTAGGAGCGCCTGGCCACCATCATGTCCGCAACCTCGGACAGGATGTCCACGTTGGGCATCTTCACGTAACCGGTCTCGGGGTCCGCATCGGGGTGCTCCGGGTTGTACTCAAGACGAAAGTCTTCAGGTGAACTGACAATCTCGGTCACCTTGACACCGTCCCCCCGGGCCATCTCATTTTTAAGCATGGCATCGAACCCTGCGGGATCCTGCTTTTCATAGACCACCATCTTCCGCTGATAGGGGCCCCCTTCAGCGGTGCGTGTGGTCTCAGAGTTTGCGATGTTCTCCGCCACCACGTTCATCTTGGTACGGTGGGCCGACAGGGCCGAACTGCTGACTTTAATGGCTCCCAGAAGATCCATGGTTTTCCCTCGTGTGTCGCTCGTTGCGTTTCATCCTGACGTTGGCGTGTTTAACGCCCCTACTTCACCCCTTCACCGATGGCGTCCCGAAGGGTGGCCACCTTACGCATCATCATCTCCACGGTGGAGCGATAGCGGATGTTGTTCTCCACAAGCCGGGACATCTCCCGGTCGAGATCCACGGGCGCGTCTTCCACCATTTCGGTGTTCAAGGCCCCGGCAGGTCGCCCCTTGAAATGTTTCGCATGGGTGCGATCAAGGGATCCCGAGCCTTGGCTCATCTCCATCTCCAGGGTTTTCTGAAAATCAAGATCCTTGGCCTCATACCCCACGGTGTCCATGTTGGCAATGTTGCCGGTAATAAGGTTATGGCGCCTTGCTGAGACGTCCATGGCCTTGCCGAGCAGGGCGTAGGTTTTATCGATTAGAAGCTCGCGTGACATGATGCTCCTGTCTCTTCAAAAAAGTGACGTATAAATAATTAGGGAGGGTGACTCACCCCACCGGGACAACCCAACCTCGAACCTATCCGCGTCAGGTTATTGGGGGAAATGGTTTGCAACAACCATGCCTTTATGGAATTTCCGACCCATCGGCCCGGTACTCGTTCAATTTATTGCGCAGGGTCCGCACGCTGATGCCGAGAATTTTGGCGGCATGGGTCCGGTTTCCACCGGTCTGTTCCAGGGTGTCAAAGATGACGATCCGCTCCACCTCGCGCAGGGGAGCCCCCTTGAAATCATGGGATATTTCGGTCTGAGACGCAGGGGTGGGAAGCGGCATCTCCCCCTCTTCAAACCAGAGAGCCTCGGCACCGATGGTCTCCCCATCGGCCAGAAGCACGGCTCGGTGAATCAGGTTTTCCAGCTCCCGGACATTGCCGGCAAAGGGGTAGTTTTGAAGTCGACCCACGGCATCTTCCGTCAAATTTTTGACAAGTCGGCCATCAAGGGCACTGAATCTCGCCATAAAATGACGGGCAAGCGCTTCGATGTCCTCTTTGCGCTCCCGCAAGGGGGGAATCTTTACAGGAATGACGTTAAGTCGAAAATAGAGATCCTCCCGGAACTCCCGCGTCTCAATGGCCTCTTTCAGGTCCCGGTTGGTGGTGGCCACCACACGAACATTCACAGAGACAGGGGCCGTGCCCCCGAGGCGGTCCACTTCTTTTTCCTGAATGGCTCGAAGCAGCTTGGCCTGAAGCGTGACCGGCATCTCGGTGATCTCATCCAGGAGCAGGGTTCCCCCTTCAGCCAGTTCGAACTTTCCCGCCTTTCGCCCTGTGGCCCCGGTAAAGGCGCCCTTCTCATGGCCGAAGAGCTCACTCTCCATGAGGCTCTCGGGAAGCGCCGCGCAGTTGACGGCCACAAAGGGCCCCTTGCTTCGGCTGCTTTTCCCGTGAACATACCGGGCAATGAGCTCCTTGCCTGTGCCGCTCTCCCCGGTAATCAGAACCGAGGCTGAGCTGTCGGCCACACGATCCAGCATGGAAAGCAGGGCCTCCATGCGGGGGTTGCAGGTAACGATCTGTGTCTTTCCAGCCACACGTCCCCTGCCCGAGGCTGAGGAGGCCGCACGGGCATCGGCGAGCAGCCCGACCTGCTCAGAGGTCACAGGTGCCATCAGGCAATCGCGGGCACCGCACTTCATCCACGCCACGGCACGGGCAGCATCGGGGGTGTCCATCACCACCACCACATCGGGAGCCTCCTCTTCAGCGGCCACAACCGAGAGAAAGGGGGAGAGGGATTCTCCGGCGGAAGGGGCGTGCACCACCACGAGGTCATAGCTCTCCGCAACCAGACCTGCAACGTCCGGCAGGTCTGCCACACGGGTCAACCCGTGACCTTTTGTTTCCAGGACGGGCCCCCATTCCCGACTTCGGGAGAGCCCTTGATCAACCAACAACACCCGGCACGCTGCCATGTACTTCCCTTCACTTCTCTTTATTGATGGCCCCTAAAAAAAGGGGAGCAAGCCTCGCAGACATACAACATGTTGTTATTTATCACACCAAGAAAATCATTGGGTGTTGCAAGACGCTCCAAGGCACGGCCTTTTTTACGAACACACGATTAAAAAAACACGTAAAATACAAAATCAGACGAACGGTAAACCCCTCAACTGCCCGGAATTTTTTGCCGGATGGCCTAATGAGCCCCGCCAAGCCTGTCGGACAGCTCCATGGAGCAGATACGCTCCGTGGCCATGCCGCTCCAGAACTCATCGTCGGAAGCGACCACCGCCTTATACAGGGCAAGGGCCTTCTCCTCTTCCCCCCCCTGGGCCATGGCATCGGCCCTCAGAAAACGAAGCTCCTCGGGGGAGACCTCCTCCCCGGCAAATCTTTCCGCCCCGACAAACGCTGCAACGGCGTCTTTGTAACGCCCCAGTTTCATGTTGACGTCACCCAGGCGCCGGTGGGCGGCGTAGAGAGAAGCCTTGGGTGCGGGATCCTCGGATTCAAACATCGGGATCGCCTCTTCGAGCCACCCCGCAGCGGCGGCAGGGTCTCCCAACTCTTCCCGGCACCTGGACAGCCACACCCGTGAATCGGCTCCCCCACCAAGGGCGAGGCTCTTTTTGAACAGCTCCTCGGCCTGCTTAAGCTCCCCGCCGTCAAAAAGGATGCGTCCCAGACGGAAAGAGGCCTCCCCCTCCCCCGGAGCCTTGCCATAGTGTTCCAGGTAGCGGGTGAAGATGGTCTCAGCTTCATTTTTGCGCCCCCCCTCATCCAGGGCCCGCCCCAGCTGAAAGTAGAGCCCGGCCAACCGGTCCTTGCCCGACCACTTGAGGCGTTTCATGGAGAGGATGATGGCCCGCTCCAGCTCTTCGGCGGCACTGCCGTACAGGTGGGCCGCCATGAACGCCTCCCCGGCCAGAAGAAAGATATCGGGGTTTTCCAGCTTGTGAAGAAGGCTGCGCTCTTTTTCAAAAAATGCGATGAGATCCACGTAACGCTCATTGGCCATCAGCGCCTTGAAGTGCCCCAGAACCGCCTGTTCCAACCGGGCATATGCCTCGGCTCTCAACCCACCGGCCCCGACCTCCAGAAGTTTTTTTACCTGCTCCACGCTGGCTTTATGGTCTCCGGCTTCATCATACAGGGCGGCCAGCCTCAACATGGAGAGCCTTGCCAGGGGGTGCTCGGGAAAGGTATCGATGACCTGGGTGTACAGGGCCTCTTTCTCCTCCCGGTCCTGAAGCTGTTCCGCCAGTCGGACCAGGGCCGTCACATAGCCGTCCCCTTCGGAATACCGTTCAATCACCAGCCTGAAAAAGGCCTTGGCCCGTTCCTCCTCGCCGTCATCGAGCCAGGTTTCCCCGACACTTTCAAGGGCCATGTCCGCACCTTCCGCTTCGGGGAAAAGGTTGGCAAACTGCACCAGGTACCGCCGGGCGACCTCCCGGTCTCCGGCCCTTAAAGCTGCCTGCCCGGCATAGTACAAGAGGTCAGGATCGCGCCACACCGCCTCATCGCTTTCAGCCATGAGGGTTTCAAAAAGGGCCTGGCTCCGGGGAAATGCCCCCACGTCATACAAGACCATGGCCATCTCTTTTCGGGCCTCCTCTGAAAAAGAGAGGCCATCTCCCAGGGCTTCCACCTTCTCCAGCAGCGGCAGGGCCTCTGTGGCCCGATCGGTGCTACGAAGAAGTTTCCCCAGCCGAAACGCGGTCCCCGGTGCC
Source organism: Desulfolunaceae bacterium (assembly GCA_942491485.1). Classification (GTDB taxonomy): domain Bacteria; phylum Desulfobacterota; class Desulfobacteria; order Desulfobacterales; family Desulfolunaceae; genus Desulfoluna. The sequence continues at coordinate 111,605 of CALOAX010000009.1, forward strand.
GCAATAAACCCGGGGTGATCTTCCAGCACCACGCGGTAGTACCCTTCGGCCGTGCCGTAATCCTCCAATGCCATGTAGGTGCTGCCCAGCATGGAGAGGGCATAGGGCAGGTAGGGGGAGTCCGGGAACCGGCTGATAAATTTATTGATGCGTGCCGTCAGTGCCACGAGCCCCTCGGCATCCTTCCTGATTTCGGCCTCCCGGAAAGCACTGAGCAGCTGAAGCATCTGAAGCCCCTCGGCACAACCACGGGAAATGCCCGAGATCTTCAAGCTCTTTTCCGCCTCTTTTTCCGCCCGGCGAAAGGCCCCGCTTCTCATTAGGGTCAGAATCCGGTCCATGCCGTCACCTTCCCGACAGAGGGTGCTCTTCACCTCAAGCAGCAGGTCATCCACGGTTCCGTTAAACCCGTCCCGGGCCACAAGATGCGTGTCGTCGCCGCGTGGCCCCTCTGTGGCCGGAACATGCCCCAGGACCCGTTCCGGGGTCAGGACCTCCCGGGCTAATTTTTTCCCACGGGATTCCTTGCGACGGGCCACCTGCTTAAGGGTCATGGAAACCACCAGCTTCCGCCCCCGCCACACATGGCTCATGGTCAAAATCGGCTGCTCTGTTCGCACCAGGAGCGTGGTGACCCCGGGGGTCTGTCGACGCACCGTCACACGGAGGGGAGCCCCCCCAGACCGCGGAAGCATCGCCTCTGAGACAGACGTCCCCTTCAGAGCAATAAGCAGCTCATGGTTGTCAATCTTCACAACCTTTGAGGGTACGGTTTCCGAGAGCTCCAGCACCACGCGTGCCGGTGCTGAGGTAACAACCACCCTGGTCACCTCCGCAGCCAGGCCCTGCCCCCACGCCAAAAGCACAAGTGCTGCCACCGCCCATGGGATCCATCTCACCCTATGTATTTGGAACACCGCCATCTTCAACTCCTTACTGGTCCCTTTGTGATTCCGTCGCCGCCGCTGGACGCGCGCCGGTGTCCACGCAGAAGCAATGCAACCCCTGTGCCAGCCAGGGAGGCCGTTACGCGAGAGAGCCATAACCCATAAGAAAAACGTAACAAACACAGAATAACAGGCCTCAATTTTCAGAGACGTCAGGGACGGACATTGCGCCAAGAATTTGACAGGAAAGGCAATGGAATCGCACAGGGTTGACCTGTTGTGACAACCCGTGCGGAAAGGGAGAAAAGGCAGACGAGAAAAAAAATTACAACGAGGTGGAAGCCGAACCATCTTCAAGCTTCATTTTTTTGATCTTCTCCACCAGGGTGGTTCGCTTCATGCTGAGAAGCTCTGCCGCCTTGGCTTTGACCCAGTTGGATTCATTCAGGGCTTGAAGAATCAAGTTTTTCTGATGCTGCTCCACGGACTCGTGAAAGTTGACGCCCTGGCGGACATCGAAATAGAGGGGCCCTTCACCGGTCTCCTCGGATGCACACGCTTTAAAATGACCGGGCAGATCCTCAAGGTTCACGGTGCTTCCATCCACCAGCACCGAGAAACGCTCCACCAGGTTCTCCAGCTCACGGACGTTGCCGGGCCAGTCATAAGCTTCCATGGTCGCCATGGCATCCGGGGAAAACTGCTTCTCCTCCATGCCCGTTCGCTTGGCCAGTTTTTCCGTAAAATGGCTTGCCAGAAGGGGGATGTCGCTTCGACGCTCCCGCAAGGGGGGCATAATGACGGGGATGACGTTCAACCGGTAATAAAGGTCTTCGCGGAACCGATTATCTTCCACGGCCTGGGCGAGGTCCTTGTTGGTGGCGGAGATGATACGGATATCCACATGAATGGAGTGTGTCGCCCCCACCCTTTCAAAGCACTTCTCCTGAATGGCCCGCAGGAGTTTCACCTGCAAGTCGGGGCTCATGTCTCCGATTTCATCGAGAAAAATGGTGCCGCCATCGGCCAGTTCGAATCGACCCGGCCGGGCTCTGTGGGCTCCGGTGAAGGCCCCTTTTTCATGACCGAACAGTTCGCTCTCCAGGAGCTCCCCGGGAATGGCGCCGCAGTTGATCACCACCAGCGGTGCGTTACGCCGAGGGCTGTTCCGGTGAATGGCCCGGGCAATGAGTTCCTTGCCGGTGCCGCTCTCTCCGGTAATCAGCACAGTGCTGTCCGTTGTGGCCACCTTTTGGGCGATGCCCAGAACGCGACGTATGCCCTCACTCTGTCCGATGATCCCCCGGGTATCAAAGGGCCCCACAAGGCCACCGTCAACGGCAGCAAGGGACGTAACCCGACACGCCTCTGCGAGTTCATCGGCATTCACCCCTTCGTCGAGACGGATGATGTCCGAATAGTCCGGCGCCGGCCCCCTCCCCACAAGGATCAACGGAGGTTCGCCACAACGTTTCAGAATGCCGGAAAGGGCCGAGGCATCGCTTTCGGAGAGACGGGACGCCACAACGACCCCATAATTCTCCTCCGATACCATCATATCAGGAGCCGTCTCGATCTTTAGGTCGCTGTTGGAGAGCATGCCCACAAGAAGGGAGCTGTCCAGCCCCCCTGATATGAGCACTTTGATCATCCTGGTATCCGACATGATTGCTACGGTCCTATCTTGATGCTTTCTAAAAAATACAAATGAATGTGGTACGCAAACACGCAAGGGGGCGAAAAAACGAGGGCCCCTTATCGTCTATCCAATTATTTTGCCGAGCTTGTCCGCGATGGCTTCCGCCGTGAAAGGTTTAACCACGTAGTTGGACACACCCGCCTGCACCGCTTCGATGACGTTCTGCTTCTGAGCTTCCGCGGTCACCATAAGGAAGGGGATGTCTTTATAAACGGGGTCGGAACGCACCAGTTTCAGCAGGTCAAGACCCGTCATCTTGGGCATGTTCCAATCAGAAATAATCAGGTCAAAGCTGCCCCGCTTCAACTCCTCCAGCGCCGTGGTTCCATCATCGGCTTCCGTGATGTTGGTGTACCCAAGCTGCTTGAGAATGTTTTTCATGATTCGGCGCATGGTGGCAAAATCATCAACAACAAGGATCTTCAAGGATGTACTCATTTCCCGATCTCCATCGATCTCTAACTCGAACCCAACGTCCCTTCAAGGGGTGTCATCATGACGGTACCAAAGAGGGGGCTAACGCCACACTCCCCAGGGTACGATACCCTGTCCGGGAACAGCCCCGGCAGATGTTGACACGTCGTCTGTTCTCAAACCTGTCCTGAACGGACCTTTCTGCTCTAACTGATAGCACCTGCGTCACAAATCCACAACAGGAGGTCTGTTAATATTCAAGGCAAACTTCTATAGTAAATTCCCCACCATCGGTTGTAAAGGGGATGGCAATCTTCGGTCCGTCGGAGTAATGGGTAATGGCATGCCCACGGCCACTCACCACCGATGGGATGGAGGCTTGGAACACACGCCCGTACTCCTCCATTTCGCGCCTCGCCTGCCCCGAGATCATGTTGATGATCTCACCGACAGCATCGGACACCTCGTGGGAGAGTTCGACGATCTCCTCGCCGAACATGTTGGACACCACCCGGAGGATACTCCCCTCATCAAAGGTCACGGCAATGGTGCCGTTGGTTTCACCGGTCAAACCGATGATCCCGGTCACGTCACCCGTGGCCCTGTCGTCTTTTTTCAGGTAGGGGGATCCCGCCTTGCAACTGACAAAAGCCATGGTCTCCAGCACATTGGAGGTGGCGTGAATAAATGGGTTGATCACATTTGCATCCATAACAAACTCACTCGCCCCGTCGGTCCTTTCCGCCTGTTTCGGTCTTTCGTTCCTGTGACCCGCCCTTACTCGTCGAGGGAGACGTCAAGTTCTCCGCGCCCCACGACGCTCAGGTAGGCTTCCACCACCCTGGGATCAAACTGTTCCCCCGCACCATCTCGAATGATACCCGTCACCTTCTCCAGGGGCATCTTCCGGCGATAGGCCCTGTCGGAGGCCATGGCGTCGAAGGCATCTGCCACGGAGAGAATCCGCGACAAAAAGGGAATGGCGACGCTGTGCAACCCCTCAGGGTAGCCCCGGCCGTCAAACCGTTCGTGGTGATGGCGGATGATCTGTGCTTCCCGGTCCCACAATCCAAGCTGGCCGACGATGTCGGCTCCGATGTCGGGATGCTCTTTGATCTTTTCAAACTCTTCGTCCGTAAGGCGCCCGGGCTTTAGTAGTATTGCATCACGTATCCCGATCTTTCCTATATCATGAAGCCGGCCGGCAAAGGTCAGGATGTCGAGTTCCTCTTTGGAACACCCCAGCTCCTCCCCCAGAAGAATGGCTATCTCCCCCACTCGGTTGGAGTGCTGATTGGTATAGGAATCACGGGCTTCCACAGCTTTTACGAAGGCGGAAAGAGTAGAAAAAAGGTTGTCATAGATGTTCTCATAAAGAGCCACGTTCTCCACATTGCCCGCGGCCTTCTGGGTCATGAAGCTCAGATGGTAGACATCCTGTTCCGTAAAATGACAGTCCTCCGCCACATGGCTTGCCACCAGAACACCGAGGCTCTTTGCACGAATCTGCAGGGGGACCAGCACCAGGGAGTTCACTGGGGACGTCAGCTCTTTGAGACGCGAGCTGTGGGAAATCAGCGTGGGCACGCCCTCCAGAGCCACCTCGCGGATGAGCGTCTCCAGCCCCTTGCCATGGAGAGCCAGACCGTCCTGGGGAATCTGTGTTCCGCCGGTTCCGGTGGCCGCCATCTCAATGGGTATCTCCATGGACTCACTCACGATAAAAAAGCGCGAGGCGTCCGCACCGGTGATGTCCACCGCCGACTCCGTCGCCTTCTTAAAGAGCTCCTCACTGGAACTGATGGCGGAGAAATCATCCATGATGCGGTTCATGATGTTGAGTTCCTCGACCTTGGTCACCAGCTCCTGGTTGAGAGCCTCAAGCCGCTCTTTGCCCTCCACCTCCTTGGCGAGGAGAAGGTTCTTCAAGAAAAGCTCCCGCTCCCTGAAGACCCGCTTGACGCAAAGCTCCATCTGCTCGAGCTTCACGGGCTTGATCAGGAAATCCACAACCCCGTTTTTCAGGGTGGAGAGGGTGTTTTCAAGGGAGGGAAATCCCGTCATCACCACCACGGGAATGGAGACATCGTGCTGCCGGATGTGCTCGGCCAGCTCCAGGCCGTCCATGCCGGGCATGTTGATATCGGTAAAACAGCAGTCCACCGGTTTGGTGCCCAGCACCTCCAGAGCCTCAAAGCCGTTTCCGGCGGTTAGGACCTGATAACCTTTGTGCCTGAAGTATTCCCCTGTGATGTCGAGTATGCTCTCCTCGTCATCCACAAAAAGTATCGTTTCTTTTCTGAGTTCCGTCATGTGCTGCTTACCAATGGCATGGAATCGTCAACGAATGGCATGGAGAGCCGTAGCGAGGCCGTGTGACAGGGGGCGCAAAAAAGCACCGCAGAAAAGCCGGCGCCCTCGTAAGTCCCCTCCCGAAAATCCGAAGCCCTTTGAGGCGGCATGCCGCCTTCATTTTTGCAGGCTTCGGCCCTTTGTGGTACATCATCATAGATCATTTTATATACCTTTGCAAAAACTAACCCAATTTAATGCAGCCGGAAAGGGAGCGGCACACGGCCCTTCCACACCGGACAGACCAGACCACAGGGAGCCTTGCTCAAACCGTGGAGATACTCTTAGACAATCGGGCCACCCTGGTGCAGCCCACCCGCGAGCTGGCAGACACCGTCAAACAGCGCCTGACCCTTCCCAACCCCGTCTGGCAAGAGAACCAGCGGCGCGGCCGTTGGAACCGAGGGGTGGAAAAGGACCTGTGTTTCTATACCGAAGAGGAAGAGAACCTCATCGTCCCCAGGGGGTGCATGCGGCTGGTCATCACCGCGTGCAGGCAACTTTCCGTCCCCTTTGCCCTCACCGACAGGAGACGCAAGTGCGCAGAGGTCCCCTTTGATTTTACCGGCAGCCTGCGCCCCTTTCAGGAAGAGGCGTGCCGCGAAGTGCTGAAAAAAGAGTTCGGCGTTCTCACCGCCCCCACCGGTGCCGGCAAAACCGTCATGGCTCTCTACCTCGTGGCCCAAAGACGCCAGCCCACCCTCATCGTGGTCCACACAAAGGACCTTGCCCGGCAGTGGGTCGCCCGCATCGAGAGCTTCCTCGGCATCCCCGAAGAGGAGGTGGGCCTCATCGGGGGCGGAACCTTCCGCCTCGGCGAAAAAATCACGGTGGCCATGGTCCAGTCCCTCTACAAACGATCGGAAGAGGTGGCCAAAACCATCGGCCATCTCATCGTGGATGAATGCCACAGGGCCCCCAGCCGCACCTTCACCGAAGCGGTGACCCGATTTGACGCCCACTACATGACCGGCCTGTCGGCCACCCCATGGCGTCGGGACAAGCTCTCCCGCCTCATCTTCTTCCACTTAGGCGAGTCGGCCTGGACCATCGACAAAAGCCCCCTCATCGACGAAGGGCACATTCTCAAAGCCGAAGTCCGCTTCAGACTCACACCCTTCTATTCAGATATCGACGGAACCACCCATTATCCTAAGCTAATGGCGCAACTTACCGGTGATAAAGTTCGGAATGCCTTGATAGCCAAGGATATTTCGGAAGCTCTTCCCAGCTGCCAGGGGACCCTCCTCGTCCTCTCCGACCGGAAAGCGCACTGCGAAAACATGAAAACACTGCTCCACTACAATCACGGCATCGACGCCGACCTCATCACGGGGGACCTCTCCAAAGCCGCCCGCACCGAAGTGCTCGAACGCCTGGAAAAGGGAGAAACCCGGGTGCTGTTCGCCACCAGCCAACTTCTCGGGGAGGGGTTTGACGCCAACTGCCTGGCCACCCTCTTTCTCACCTACCCCATCCGTTTTTCCGGTCGCCTCGTGCAGTACCTCGGTCGCGTCCTCCGGCCCGGACCGGGCAAAGACAAGGCACTCATCGTGGATTACGTGGATGCGGAAATCGGAATCCTGGAGTCTGCGGCCCGGGCCCGGCTCTCTGTTTACCGTTCCAACAACATCGACATCGCCCCGGAAACCGACCCCACCTCGCCTTCGGCCCAAGAATAAAGGGCATGAAAAAAGGCAACCATTCAGCTTGAGCCTCCGGCGGCCCTGCCGGGGGCCCAACGTCTAAAAAGTTTGATAAACAGGTTTTAAAAAATGATTCCTGATAGTTCTCGAATCAAAAGCGGATATGATTTGACCCGAGGAACGTGGAGCAACACGTATCCGCAACCTGCTTTCAAGGCGGCACACCTTGCCGCCGGAGGCTCACTTTTCCCGATCCATACCCATAGGTCGCCCTTTTGAGTTCTCAGGGGGGGTGAGTGGTTCCTAACTGTCTGTCGGGCCCTATTCACAGCGCGACCCTACCAGACAGAATTATATTCTGCCATAATACATTAATGCCGAATTATATTCTTGACACCTCCCTGCGCTCAAAGGTATCTTTGGATAAAATGGAGAGAAAATCATGACACTTGACAGCATCAGCCTGACCATTCTGAAAATTCTTCAGGAAAAAGCCCGTATCCCCAATGTAGAAGTCGCCCGCCGTGTCAACATGGCCCCATCGGCCGTCCTGGAGCGAATCCGCAAACTGGAGAACCAGGGCTATATCGACGGGTACGAGGTCATCCTCAATCCGAAAAAATTTTCCAGAAGCCTCATTGCCTTTGTGGATGTGGCCATAGACGACTTTGCCTGCCTGGATAAAGCAGGGGAAAGCCTGGCTGCCATCGACGAGGTGCAGGAAGTCCACTTTCTTTCAGGTGACACCGGTTTTCGCATCAAGGTCCGGGTAGAGGATACCGTCGCCCTCAAGACACTTCTCACCCACACCCTCGGCTCCCTTGAGGGGCTGCGCCCCCTGGCCACCTCCGTGGCCCTGTCAACATACAAGGAAACGTCCCAGATCCCCCTTTCTACAAAGGAGAGCGACCCATGCCGATGACAACAGATTACACAACACGCCTGACCCCGTGCGTTGAACGCATAGCCGATCACTACGGCACCCCCTTTCATATCTACGACGAAAAGGGCATTCGCGACACCTGCCGTGAACTCAAAGAGCTGTTCTCCGGTATCAAGGGGTTTACCGAATACTTTGCCGTCAAGGCGCTCCCCAACCCCGAGATACTGAAGATCTTCAAGGACGAAGGGTTCGGCTTTGACTGCAGCTCCACCCCGGAACTGACCCTGGCCCGCATGGCCGGCGGCCGAGGCGAAGAGCTTATGTTCACCTCCAACAACACCAGTGAGATGGAGTTTCAGGCAGCAGCGGCAGACGGCGGAAGCATCCTGAACCTTGACGACATCACCCTCATCGACAAGGTGCCCGAGATGCCGGAGCTGGTCTGCTTCCGCTACAACCCCGGGAACCGTCGCACCGGCAACGAAATCATCGGCAACCCGCTGGAGGCCAAGTACGGCGTCAGTCACGAGCAGCTTGTGGGGGCCTACCGAAAGGCCATGGAGCGAGGCGCCACCCGCTTCGGCCTTCACACCATGCTTGCCTCCAACGAACTCAACTACACCTACATGGTGGAAACCGCAGCCATGCTCCTCGCGCTGGTCCGTGACCTCAACCGGGAGCTGGGCATCACCTTTGAGTTCATCAACATCGGCGGCGGCCTGGGCATTCCCTACCAACCCGGGCAGGAGACGCTCAACATCACGGCCATGGCCGAAGAGATCACCGAGCTCTTCAAGGCCTTCGAGAAAGAAGAGGGTTACATGCCCCGCCTCTTCATGGAGAGTGGCCGCTTTATGGCCGGCCCCCACGGCGTTCTTGCCACACGGGCCATCAACAAAAAAGAGACCTACCGAAACTACGTGGGCGTGGACGCATGCATGTCCGCCCTCATGCGCCCCGGTATGTATGGTTCCTACCATCACATCACCGTGCCGGCCAAAGCCGACCTCCCCTGCGACACCGTGGTGGACGTGGTGGGCTCCCTGTGTGAGAACAACGACAAGTTTGCCGTTCAGCGCGCATTGCCCCCCCTTGCCGATGGAGACCTTCTCCTCATCCACGACACCGGTGCCCACGGCCACGCCATGGGGTTCAACTACAACGGGCAGATGCGACCCAAGGAGCTGCTTCTCGAGGCTGACGGATCGGTCCGCATGATCCGTCGGGAAGAGACGTACGAGGACTACACCGCCACCCTCCACTTCGACGCCGACAACTTTGATCCCAGAAAATAGCCGCAGGCGGCCCTGCCGGGGGCCAAACGTTTGCCTGATCTGAAAGAGTGGGTTTGATAAACAGGTTGTAAAAAATAATCATTGGCAGCACTCGAATCAAAGGCGGATATGATTTGACCCGAGGAACGAGGGGCAAAGCGCATCCGCTACCTGCTTTCAAGGTGTTTTTATCCTAAGTGGCTTCGCCACCCTTGCCGCCGGAGGCAGTTTTTGGGGAGCTGAATAGTTACAGAGTGCTCCCCCCCTCGTCATGAGATCGAGAGCACCCACAACTTGGTGGCCAGGGGCCCATCCCTGGTCATCAAAACTTCAAATAAAAAGGGGGAGACCGCAATCGGTCTCCCCCTTCTTTTTTGTGCTTAATTATCCCCGTGGGATCAAATGCCGTTGGAGTCTTCCAAAGCGATGATCACCACCTTCTGCATCATCTTCTCTTTAAAGTTTGCCGGTGCATCCAGGGAAAGGCGCTTCAGGTAGGGTTTTGCCGCCTCGGGCACGGGGGCCGTGTACTTTTTGGCCAGCTCCAGCATCAGCGGAATCTTCTTCTCCGCCTTGGCCTTGAACCCTTTCAGGGCCTTGCCGATCACGAGCTCCTCGTCGGTGAAGTCGGTCCCGAAGGGGAACGCCTTGAAGTGCCCCTTGCTGCGGTAGGAGGCCATGAGCTTCTCGAGCCGTTCAGGGGTGTTGTTTCGGAACTCCTCGGGGATTTCGTAGTCCGCAGGCACTTTCCCTTTGGCCTTGGCCGTATCCAGAAGCTGCTGCTGAAAACGGGAGTCCGCAATGCAGATCAGGCGGGTCATGACATCCTTGTCCCGCTGACCGCGCAAATCGGCGATGCCATACTCGGTCACCACGATGTCCCGCAGGTGCCTTGGAATGGTGGTGTGATTGTACTGCCACACGATGTTGGAAGTGGCCTTGTCTCCTGATCCGCGGGTACTGCGTACCATGGTCACGGCTCGCCCGTCGGGGAGCGCATGGGCCATGGAGACGAAGTTGTACTGACCGCCGGGGCCGCTGATGATGCGGTGGTCGTCCAGGCCGTCCGCCACGGTGGCACCGTTGAGCATGGCCATGAGGGCGGCGTTGATGAATCGGCCGTTCTTGCGCTGGGCCACACGCAGCTGGTAATCGTCACCATAAAGCTGGTTGATAAACGCCACGCTGCGCATGTCGATGAGCTTGATCTCTTCATCCGACAAGGACTTCAGGGTCTCGTAGAAGGCTTCAGGACCGACGAAGAACCCGGCGTAAATAACCACGGCCTGATCCAGTGTCTCGCCAAGGCACCCTTTGATGACGGCCTCACGGTTGGCCGCATCGGAGAGGTCCGCAGAGTAGCGCGTCTCCCCATCCACCAGCTCACCGTTTTCAAGGACGATGCCCTTCTTGAAGATGCCGAAGGCCGTGAGGAACGTGACATCCTTTTCACGAAGCTGGGGACGGATCGTCTCTCGCTCCAGCAGCACCTCCAGCATCTCAGGGGTCACCTTCTCGGTAATGGTCCCTTCGTTAAGGAGGGTCTGAAGATCCAGGTTCTCATAGACCTTGCGCTTGAGTACACCACAGGTAAAGAGGTCAAGGAGTGTGTCCACGAACATTTCGGTGGAGCTCATAAGGCCCTTGTCAAAGATCTCGACACCGCCCCACTCCTCAATGATCGTCCCGAACTTGTCCAGAATACCCGCCTCTTTCAACACGGCCTGGTACGCTTCGTTCTCTGTGTGGCGCATCATGACACCCGCCACGATGGCGTCGCCCAACGACCCGATCCCCACCTGCAGGGTACCGTCGTCCTTGACCAGGGCACTGGCATGCAGGCCGATCATCCAGTCCGTGGTGCCCACGGACTCCTTGGGAGCCCTGAAAATCTTGAATTCATAATCAGGGTTCTCGATGACCATGTCGTAGTGACCGGGCTCCACCTTGGCGTCACCATACATAAAAGGCATGTCGTTGTTCACCTGGGCAATAATGGCCCGGGGAATGCCGTCGCCTTCGGCGGCACGGATATACTCGGCCCCATCCAGGTGGGTGTCGGGGTTGGTGCCCATGGAGTAGTAGAGTTTTCCGTCGATCTCTTTCTTGGAGACCAACTGTGAAATAACGTTGCAGCCTTGGAGCAGACCGTCACGGATGGCATGGGTGTAGTTGGAGCCGAGGTAGTTTTGCTGGGCATGGGGACAGTTCATGAACTGGGCGGTTTTGTTGTAGAATTCCACCAGCTCGAAGTTTTTCGGCACCTGGTTCTTTCGGAGGTCGTCGATGTAATCAAAGGTGGGAAAAGCCCCCCAGATACGCTCCACGAGAGGCTCCATAAAACGCCGCTCCAGATCATTGCTCGAGGTGGGTAGTTCCAGGCTCACGGCGGTAATGAGGGTGAAGTGCATGGTGGGATCGTTCTTGGCCCTCCGATAAATGGCATTCACCAGATGGTTGGGCTTGCCGACAGCCAAAGGAATGGCCATGGTGATCTTCTTCCCCACCTTGGCCACCAGATCATCCACACAACGTTCCACGTCCTGATAATAAACCGGTTCTCTTGTTTCCATAACTCTCTCCTGCGTCCTTACGATGACAACCTGCAGCCCCTCCTGATTGGGCTGTCACCTTTGGGGCTTCCCGTCCCCTCCGGTGATATGATCACCCTCATTACATTAATAGAATTAAAATTCTATAATACAACCCGGGGAGCTTGTAAATCCTAATTCCCAAACAAAACGGCGCAAATCTGCTCAGACAGCATTGGCAGCGCATTACACTTGCCCTTTTCACATATCAATGTTCACCCTCTCGGCACAAAAAAAACCCCAAGCAACACAGTGTGTGCTGCTTGGGGTTTCAAGGTCGTCTTCCCCTGAGTGAGCGCCTGAAAACGGCGCCCCAAAAAGAGGGTTACTTGATGGCGGCGCCCTCTATGGACTCCTTGACCTCTACGGCAAACTCTGCCAGGTCGTCGGGGAGCTTGGCGTAAACCACCATAAAGGGTACGAGTTGGCCGGGACGCACCCGGGCGTTAATGTTATCATTGCCCAGTGTGGTCTTCAGCCTCTGGTCGATCTGCTCCATGGTAAGGCTTGCCAGCTCTTCATCGGTCATCATGTTGCCGGCGAAGAACTCTTTCCCCTGTACCTCACGGTTGTCCTTTGTAAAGAGACGCCCGGTGAGGCGGATGGAGTGCCGCGCCGTCTGATAGTTGTTTCTCACCTTCCCTGTGATAACGAAGAGGTCGCCCAGGTCTAGGCTGGTTACAAACCGCCCGGCCACATCCTGGGTCACGAGATTAAGGTTCCCGAAAGGATCTTTGATTTCAGGCCTCACCCAGTCGCTCACGCCGGGGATGCCGAGGGTGGCCACCTGCTCACGGGCCTGTTCCACCACGGCAATGGTGGGAATATCGATGCCTGTTCTGTCGCGGATCTTATCCCGCATGGCATAGACCCCCACAAGAATGGCAAACAGAAGGACCACCACCAGAAGGATGGTGAGGAAGATACGCAGACCACTTCCTCGGCCACCTCCCGAATCGAAGGTTTTTGACGCCTTCTCCTTGGGAGCGGCAGCCGCGATCGGTTCCTGATCATCATCGTCGATCTCGGCCAGTTCCAGCATGGGCTCCGTACTCACAGCCTGCGGAGCCGCAGCAACGGGTTCCGTCTCAGGCGCAAGGTCCAACTCGAGATTCAGGTCGATGTCCTCGTTCAGGTCGGCGGCAACATCCAGGGACTTGTCGTCTTTTTCAAGCATCGCCTCGATGTCACTGAAATCCGACTCATCCATCCCCTCCTTCGACAGGGGCTCCATCTCTTCCGTCTTCTCGTCGGCCTGAAAATCAAAATCCAGCTCCAGCTCAATGTCGTCGTCTTCGGGAGCGGACTCCTGAGCGGCCGGAGGCTCTTCCTGCAGAAGATTCTCGAGTTCGGAGAGGTCCAGTTCTTCATCCAGAGAGCTCTCCAGAGAACCCTGCATGGGCTCATCATCGTCGAGATCCAGGTCGAGGTCCATGAACCCTTCGCCCTCATCAGGAAGTGCACCGCCGCTTGCCGCGGCAGCCCCTGCAGCAACAGGCGCATCATCCAGGGTAAGGTCCAACTCACCGCCACCACCCAGGCTCACCGAGTCAAGTTCGCCATCGTCCAGGGAGAGGGAGAGTTCCTCTTCATCACCCGACAGGGCGATATCATCGGAGCCATCATCAAGGGAAAGGGAGATGTCTGAAAAGTCGAGTTCTTCCTCAGACCCTGCGGCATCGGCTTCCGGTGTAGAGCCCTCATCCAGGGAGAGATCCATATCACCGAAGTCAAAGGACTCTTCCGACGGCACATCAGGGGTCGAAGCAGACACCGGCTCATCGGTGAGGCTGGCCTCGAGATCGGAAAAATCAAGGTCATCCAGGGCCTCTTCGCCACCGGAGGTGTCGAGGGTCCCAGATTCATCCAATGCCAATCCGATATCTGACAGGTCGGCATCCTCTTCCAACCCGGCACCATTCAAATCGTCCCCGGTGAGAGAGGCTTCCAGGTCAGAAAAGTCCAACTCGTCATCGACCTCATCGCTGGGTATCGCGGGAGCAGGCCCCCCGTCATCATCCAGGGATAGATCAAGGTCGAGATCGGAAAGGTCGAAATCCTCAGGCGACATCGCAGCAGGACTCTCAGACAGATCAAGGTCGTCAAGGCCCAAATCGTCAAGATCGATCTCTTCGATGGACTCCTCGGGGGCCTCCTGCGGCACGGGTGCCGGTGCAGGCTCAGGTGCAGCAGCTGCTGCGGGGACGGCCTCCTCTGCTGGGTCCTCCCCAAAAAAGGAGTCATCGTCATCCGGCCCGAAGAGACGATCCAATTCGCGATCGAGCTCTTCAGCGAGATCGTCTCCTTCATCGAGATTCCGTGGCGTCTGGGCCTGGGGGGGTGGGGCGACAGGAGCCGGTTCTGGAGTGAGTGTCTCCGGTTCCACGGGAGACGGGGCAGCCGCTTCCGGAAACACTTTGAACACGTGTTTGCAACTTGAGCAGCGAACCTTGCTGCCCGTGGGTTTGATCAGCTTGTCATCCAGAACAAACCTGGAATCACACTCCTGACACGTGATAATCATGTGCGCGTCCCCTTTTCATAATTCAACCCGTCCTGTCAGTTGGCTCAATTTACATTTTTAAATGATATATCCCGGGAAGATTTCTGTAGTTTTCGGCATAGTCGAGGCCGTAGCCCACCAAAAACCCCTCGGGAATCACATGGCATGCGTAATCCACTTGAACTTCCATGGCACGGCGTTCTTTCTTGTCCAGCAGGGTGCACACCTTGACACTCCGGGCACCCTTGGACTTCAAGTAGTCCATGATGAACCCGAGGGTGAGCCCCGTGTCCACAATGTCCTCCACCACCAGAACATCCATGCCGGTGACATCCAGATCCAGCTCCTTGGTCACCGTGGCTTTCCCGGAAGACTCGGAACTTTTTCCATAACTGGAGACACCAAGAAAACCGAGCTGAACCGGGACCGTGATCTCCCGCGCCAGATCGGCCATAAAAATAAAGGCTCCTTTCAGAGCGCAAACCAGGGCCAGATTGCCATCCCGGTAATCGTTGGAGATAACCTCCCCAACCTCGGTGATGCTTCTGGCGATATCCTCTTTTGAGAGTACTTCAATAAGTTCTGACATTTTAACTACTTTATCATTACTTTATCGCTTGCGCCACACCTGTTTACATATTGCGTGACCACAAGAGACAATACGTTCCTGCTTTATAAACCAGCGAAACAAAGATAAACATCCGTTCATGGCCGTATCGCGATAACAGCCGGATGTCAATCATTTTAAGCCATTACAGCCCATTTTCCGCAAGATTCTCTACTACCTTCCGCTGACCATCTGTCAGGGTTTTTGGGATGGTGACGCCGATCCGAACAAACAGATCTCCCCTGGCTCCCCCTTTCATCTCGGGCAATCCCTTACCGGGAATCCTCATTTTTGTTTTGGGTTGGGTACCCGCGGGTACCTTGAGATTGATTTCACCACCCTCCAGCATTGGCACGGTGATGGTGGCCCCGAGAAGCGCTTCAGTGAGCCGGATCTCGATATCAAAAATCACGTTTTGTCCATCGGGAATAAACCCGCCACCGCCCACCACGCGAGACAAAATGTAAAGATCACCGGCGGGACCCCCGTATCGGCTGGGCTCTCCCTTTCCGGTTAACCTGAGCTTTTTTCCATCCACCAGCCCCTTGGGAATGCGGACATTGATGGTGGAGGACCCGCCCCCGACAGACAGGCTGCGGGTGGTACCGCTGTAAACCTCCGGCACCGTCAGGGTGATCTCAAGGGTCTGATCCGCCCCTTTCATCTGCCTTCGGCCCTGGAAGCCATGGCCTCCGCCACCGCCAAATGGCCCACCGAAACCACCACCGCCGCCGCCAAAACCGAACTCCCGGAAAATGTCACCGACATCAAACCCCCTGAAGATGTCTTCCTGACTGTAGCGTTGTTGAAAACCGGAGGCCCCGTAGGTGTCGTACTCCTTGCGTTTGGCCGAATCGCTCAAGACCGCATAGGCTTCGCTGATCTGCTTGAACTTGTCTTCGGCGGCCTTGTCCCCCTTGGTTTTGTCGGGGTGGTACTTCATGGCCAGTTTGCGGTACGTCTTTTTAATCTCGTCATCGGAGGCGCTTCGCTCAACGCCCAGTACTTTGTAGTAGTCCATATCGTTTGATCCAATCGCAAGAGCCCGGCATCAGAGAGTCATTCCCATCCCCAGCCGTCGGGCCATACGTTATTGCCTTATTTTCATTCCCGATTGCTCATCCATCGAAGACCCAATCGCATTCGATACCAGGAAAATAGGTTCATTGGTCCACAGTGTCAAGGGATGTCCCCCTCTCTCCCAGGTCCATCGCAGCTCAAGCCCACCGTTATGACGTCAGGCGATCCAACCGAAGTCGCTGGCGCTCGTCAAACAAGCGACGGGCACCGACGGAAACAGCCAGGATGGCACCAAAGCCGGTTCCAGCACTGATGGTGAACATGATGAGAATTTGATATTTCACCGCCTCCATGGGGGGGCTTCCCGCCAGGATCTGGCCGGTCATCATTCCCGGCAGACTGACGATGCCTGCCACGGCCATGGCATTCAGTGTGGGAATCATGGCACTTCGAATGCTCTCTCGACGGATCTCGGTGATGGCTTCCCGCCAGGTCTGCCCAAGCAGCAGGCGCCCTTCAATGACAGCGCTGTCACGCCAGGCCGTGGAGGTCAATCGCTCCATGCCGATGGCGATGCCCGTCATGGTGTTTCCCAACATCATCCCCAGAAGGGGTACGGCATACTGGGGCGTGTACCAGGGGTCGATGCGGATCACCGTGGCCAGCACCAGGCAGGTGATGGAAAAAGAGGAGACGGTCATGGCCGCCGTACCCGTGGCAAAGCCCCAGATACCCGCAAGCCTCCGGGTCTGCCTGCTCATCACCTCCCACCCTGCCGTGGTCACCATCACCAAGGCAATCAGCGCCAGGAGCCAGGGGGCCGCATGGTCAAAAAGGGTCTTCAGCACCATCCCCACCAACAGCAACTGAATGGTGGTACGTAGCGCCGCCACAACGATTTGACGGGTCACCCCCAGCTTCATGCGAAACGAGAGGACGGCCAGGGCCACCACCAGAAAGGCCGCAATGGAGAGGTCCAAGGGGGAAAGGGTAATCATGCCGGTCATGCGACCTCCCCTGTCCCTGCATCATGCAAAGCACCGGTGGCATCAAGCACCACCACCCGCTGTGCCACACGCTTGAGCTGCTCTTTGCCATGGCCCACCCAAAGCACCGGGGCCTGCCGCTCCCGTGCGTACGCAAGGATCAGGGCCTCTACCTGCAGGGCACTGGCCTCATCCAGGTTGGCGGTGGGTTCATCCAGAATAAGGGCCATGGGCTCCCGGTCCAGAAGACGCAACAGAGAAAGACGCTGCCTCTCTCCGCTGGAGAGACGCTTTACCGGCCAGGAGAGAACCTCTTCCCGAAGCCCCAGCACGTCCGGCCGTACCTTTTCAGTGGCAAGAAAGTGCTCCCCCACTCCGTCAAGCCACCAGATGCTCTCACTTGGGAGCATGCCAACCTTGCGACGCCACTCCGGGGCGGAAAAGGTCCCGCGATCCATGTCACCAAGGCGCACACGGCCCTCATGGGGTTCCATGTCCACCACGGCCCGCAGGAGAGAACTCTTCCCGATCCCCGATGGCCCGGAAAGCCCCACACAGGTCCCGGCGGGCACCGTGAGGGTCAGTGGGCCGAGCCCACGGATCACCAGGTTTTCGATAATGAGGTCCGCCCCCATGGCTTTAGTTCCCTTCCCGGTTCTTCAGGTGAACCATCAAGACCGAAATCGCCGCGGGGGTGATGCCGTCGATGCGCGATGCCTGCCCAAGGGAGACAGGCCTCACCTCCATGAGCTTGGCCCGCAACTCGTTGGAGAGGCCGTGGACAAGGGCGAAATCAAAATCCTCCGGCAGCCGGACCTTCTCCAGGTGCTTGAACTTCTCAATTTCGGCAAGCTGACGGTCGATATACCCTTCGTACTTCACCTCAATCTCCACCTGCTTTGCCACCCGGCCCTCCACCGGGACCTCCGGTGCCGCCAGCTGCGTCACCGCATCGTAGCCCATCTGGGCCCGCTTGAGGATCTGGTCCATGGGCACCCCGGTTTTCAACGGGGTGGTACCACGTTCAGTGAGGTAGGTGTTCACAGCGGCAGATGGCTTCACCACCACACTGCGAAGACGTCCTATTTCCCGGTCGATGGCCGCTTTGCGCTCACGGACCAGCCTGACGGTGTCGTCACTTACCAACCCCAGTTCGTGGGCTATCTCCGTCAGGCGGAAATCGGCATTGTCCTCACGCATCATCAGACGATACTCCGCCCGGGAGGTGAAGATACGGTAGGGCTCTAAGGTCCCGCGGGTGATCAGGTCATCCACCATCACCCCCATGTAGCCCTGGGAACGGTCCAGTACAAAGGGGGAGCGCCCTGATACCTTGAGAGCCGCGTTGATGCCTGCCCAGAGCCCCTGGGCCGCCGCCTCCTCGTACCCCGAGGTGCCGTTGATCTGGCCGGCCAGGAAAAGGCCGTCAACCTTTCGGGTCTCCAGCGTGGGGCGCAACTGCACCGGATTCACATAATCGTATTCAATGGCGTAGCCGGGCCGAATGATCTCGGCTTCTTCAAACCCTGCGATGGATCGCACAAAAGGAATCTGAAGATCCACAGGCAGGCTGTTACCCAGGCCGCTGACATACATCTCCCGGGTGTCGACCCCCTCAGGCTCCAAAATCACCTGGTGGGAGACGCGATCGGGAAACTTGATGGCCTTGTCTTCAAAGGAGGGGCAATAACGGGCGGACACGCCCTTGATGGTGCCGCAGTAGAGAGGGGAACGGCTCAGGTTGTCCAGCACGATGTTACGGGTCGCCTCGGTGGTGTGTCCGATGAAACTCGGCAGCTGGGGCAGCGGCGCGTGGGTGGACGAAAAGGAGAAGAAGCAGGGGGTGTCATCGGCCTTGTGCTCTTCAAGCTTGGAGTAGTCGATGGTATCCTGATGGAGCCGCGGCGGGGTACCGGTCTTCATGCGTCCCATCTCAAGGCCCAGCTCCTTCATGGAGGCTGCCAGGCCGTAAGCGGCAAATTCCCCGGCACGCCCCGCCTGGATGCAGCTCTCTCCCACATGCACCAGGCCGCTTAAAAAGGTCCCTGCGGCGATAACCACCGCCTCGGTCTCAAACCCAAAGCCGGTCTGGTCCACCACCCCGGTTACCTTGCCCCCCTCCACCACCAGGCGCTCCACCAGCCCCTGTTTGAGGTACAGATTCTCCTGGGCTTCCAGGACCGCTTTCATGGTGCGGTGGTAAACGTTTTTATCGTTCTGGGTACGCGTGGAGTGTACGGCCGGCCCCTTCTTGGTATTGAGGGTCTTGAACTGAATGGCCGAGGCGTCCGATGCCTTGCCCATCTCGCCGCCCATGGCGTCCACCTCTCGCACCAGGTGCCCCTTGGCCGTGCCCCCGATGGAGGGACTGCAGGGCATGGAGGCCACCTTATCCAGGTCAATGGCCAGAATCAGGGTGGAAAGCCCCATGCGGGCTGAGGCCAGTGCCGCCTCACAGCCGGCATGACCGGCCCCCACAACAATCACATCATATTTTCGTGTATTTGATACCATCTATTGCCTGCTTGTTTGTCGGACATCGAGACCGAACGCACGGGAACCATTTTCATTTCGACCTCACCCGCCGTTCGATGTATGATGAGCTGCTGCCGAGGGATAGGCCCCAACACAAACGGCCGGTTTTCGCCGACCGTGCTCTTCGGCAACTCCGGGTACCTGCATGGCGCAGGACCCCGAAACGCCATCACATTTTTACGCTCATCCCCTTATTATATAATCGGGTTTCAAGCAAGGTCAATATGAACGCAACAAAGGCAAAACGTTACACGGACTTAAACAGTCATTTGAAAGGACTCTTCGGCAAAAGGGTTCAGAAACTCACCGTGGATGCTGGTTTCACCTGTCCCAACCGGGACGGCCACAAGGGAACGGGGGGGTGTATTTTCTGCAATGAAAAAGGGTCCGGCACCGGCGCCCACCTGCTGGGCACCTCCATCACCGATCAGATCCTGCAGGGACGCGAGGCCCTTTTCAAGCGGTACAAATCCAAGCTCTTCCTCGTCTACTTCCAGGCCTACAGCAACACCTACGCCCCGGCGACGCACCTGAAGGCCCTCTACGATGAAGCCCTGGCCTTTGACGACGTGGTGGGGCTCTCCATCGGCACCCGCCCCGACTGCGTGGACGAGGAGAAGCTGGCCCTCCTCGATGACTACTCGAAAGAGAAACTGATCTGGCTGGAGTTCGGCCTCCAGTCCCCCCACGACAGCACCCTTAACGCCATCAACCGGGGACACGACGTGGCCTGTTTTAAAGAGGCTGTTGCCCTCACCCGAAAGATCGCCCCCAAGGTCAAGATCTGCGCCCACATCATCCTCGGGCTTCCCGGAGAAAATCGAGAGATGATGCTGGAGGGAGCCAGACTCCTGGGAGACCTCGGCATCGACGGCGTCAAACTGCACCTTTTGTACGTGGTGAAGGACACCTCCCTGGACCAACTCTACCTGGATGGATCCTACACCTGCATGGAGGAGGACGAGTACGTGGAAACCGTCTGCGACTTCCTGGAGCTGCTGCCCCCTGACATGGTGATCCAGCGCCTCACCGGGGACCCCCACCGGGACGAACTCCGCGCTCCCCACTGGCCCCTGAAGAAAGGGACCACCCTCAAGCGGATCCAGGAGACCCTTGAGGCCCGGGGAACGCGCCAGGGATCTCGTTTCACGCAAAGGGCCCAGAAAATATAAAAGGCCAAACAGGCCTTTCTTTCCGAACCCGCAAGAACCCCAGCCCCAAGGCTGATGTGATTTGCCCCGAGGAACGAGGGGCAAAGAGCATCAGCAACCTGCGTTCAAGGTGGCTCACCTTGCCGCCGGAGGCACGCTTTTTACTCAGCCTTAATGTAAATGGATGATCGAAAAGGGTGGTGCTGCGTATTGTCGGACTTTATGACACCACATCCATAAAATCCGACAATACGTACCAGAAGGGAATCCAGGAACTAACGGGTTGAAAGGGTCAGAAGCTGCAAGACTGACAATTTTCCGTCGTGCCGAAGCACTGGTAACGGGCAGCAGGTGGGTCGTTTGTCGGCGGGAGTGGCAGAGTCTTAACGTCGCCAGAACTAAGTTCTCCTCGGAATACACCCTACCTCATTGCTGACAATTATAGGCAGCGACCCACACTTTGTATATAGAGTGATGCATTCATTTACCTAGGGAATCCCCCCACGACCAAAAAAATGGATGTCTAAAATATTGGACAATGCAGCATAAAACACCAAGAACCTCCGCACAAAAAAAGGGGCTTATCGTGCATTTTCAGCATGATAACCCCCTACCCCACACAAAACCATCAAACCAAAACCCACAACACAAAAAGACAAACACGTTGTCTCCGGCAAGTTATTGGAGCCCCTGCTCGTATTAACCCGGCGGTTAAATGCATGACTGCCGCGCGACGACTTCACACCAAGAAATCAGTTAGTTACACATTAACATGTGTTGGGTATATAGTTGCCGGGTTAATACCTATCGCGCAATGCGTTTGGCAATGGGATAGCGACGACCGTAACCAAACGCCTTGGCCGTCACCCGCAATCCGGGGGCCGCCTGCTGGCGCTTGTACTCATTGATCTCCACACGGCGCACCACATCGGCCACCACGTCGGCATCGTATCCCATGGCCACAATTTCCGCGGGTGACTTCACCTGCTCCACATAGGCATGAAGAATGGCATCCAGGACCTCATAGGCGGGCAGCTCATCCTGATCAGACTGATCGGGGCGCAACTCCGCCGAGGGGACCTTGTCGATAATCCGCTGAGGGATCACCTCGCCATCCCGATTGATATAGCGGGAGATATCCCAGACAAGGGTCTTCGGCACATCGGAGATAACGGCCAGGCCGCCGTTCATGTCTCCGTAAAGGGTGCAGTACCCCACGGCCAGCTCGGACTTGTTCCCGGTGGTAAGAACCAGCGCTCCTGTCTTGTTGGAGAGGGCCATGAGAAGGGTCCCCCTCACACGAGCCTGGATGTTCTGCTCGGTGATGCCGTGCTCCTCCCGACAAAAAATATCGGAGGCCCCCAAAAACGCATCAAACATCGGGGCAATCGGCACCACATCAAAATGGCAACCCAGATTCTCAGCCAGGCCCTTCGTGTCTTCGTCATTGTCCGACGAGGTGTACTCTGAAGGCATAAAAACGGTGGAGACATTCTCAGCCCCCAGGGCATCGGCGGCAACGGCGGCCGTCAAGGCCGAGTCAATGCCTCCGGAGAGGCCAATCACCACCTTTTTAAAGCCACACTTGGTCACGTAATCCCGAGTTCCCATGACCAGGGCCCGGTAGACCTCCTCCTCCACGCAGGCCGGCACATCGGCTATGCGCTGAGGGCTTGTCTCCTTCGGCTCGAACACCAGAAGGTCTTCAACAAAGGATTCGGCACGTACAGCCAGTGCCCCATCGCTGTGGAAACCAAGGCTGGCCCCATCAAAAAGAAGGCTGTCGTTGCCCCCCACCTGGTTGACGTAAAAAACAGGCACCTTGTGCCGCCTGGCCACCGAGGCGATAAGGTTTTCCCGAAAAGCGGGCTTGCCGGTGTTGAAAGGAGAAGCTGAAATATTGATAAGAAGCTCTGCCCCCTGCCCGCAGAGATCCGCCACGGGATCCACACGGTACTTTCGAGACTCAAAGACCTCCTTGTCGTTCCACATGTCTTCGCAGATGGTAATGCCGAGCCGCACCCCATTCCACATCACCGGCTTTGATTCGCTGCCCGGTTCGAAATAGCGGCGTTCATCAAAGACATCATAGGTGGGCAGAAGCCTCTTGCGCACCTTATGGAGCACTCGGCCGTCCTCAAAGAGCAGGGCGGCGTTGTAGAGATTGTTTTCACCTGGCTCGCCATTTCGCTCAACATACCCGAGAAGCACGGCAATGCCCTGAATATTTTCCATCAGCCGTTCCACGGCGTTCAGGTTGTCTTTAATAAAGGAGCGCCTCTCAAGAAGGTCACGCGGCGGGTACCCGCTCACGGAAAGTTCAGGAAAGACCACCAGTCGGCAACCGGCCTCCCGGGCCTTCTTCGCGGCCTCCTCCATCTTTCGACAGTTTCCCTCAAAATCTCCAATGATCGGGTTGATCTGCCCTGCTGCTATTCTCACCATATCCATGCATCCGTGGTTCCGGTTTTCCAGTCACGCCCCGCCATCGCAGAGCACCTATCCTCTTGAATTTTTGGCGCATTCAAACAACATCATCCTGCACATTCCCGGATAGTATCCCACCGCGCCACAGCGGTCAAACCCTATTCATCCCAAGGGCTTATTCTGTGGAAACCAGGGGTATCTTTCGGGCAGCCGGTGTGGTATATTCCCAAACCGATTGTTATTACGTTCAAACAAGCCTGATCCGCACAAAAACAAAGGGGCCCGTGAAGGCCCAGCAACCCATACAGAAGAGTCCATGAGCAACGAACCGCAACGTATGAAATCCACGGCCATGGCCGTTTCCGCAGGGATCCTGATCCTTGCCGGGGCAAGCACCCTTATCCCCTGGGCCTCAGCCAGTGAGGCCAACGTCATCGGCTACAAATCCCTCTGCACCTTTGCCCCCTTCTCCACCCTTATCTGCATGATGGGAGCCAACATTCTCCTCACCCTGCGAAAGCGCCTTACCGTAGCCTCAGAGGAGTAACCGTGCCAAAAGCCATTCGCCTTTGCTTCATCGGTGCACTCCACGCCACCTGCTACCTGTGGTTTATCCCCCACGTGATCCTTCCCCGCTTCGGCACCACGGGCTCCAAAACAGCCGTGGCCTGTGTGGTGGTCATATCCCTTCTCCTCGTCACCCTCATGTTCCGGCGGAAAAAACCGCAGTAAATAAACCAATGCCTCCGGCGGCGAGGTGGGGGCACCTCGAAACCCCATGGCGAATGCGAAATGGGTGTTGAAATGCTGTCCACCTCGCGTCCGCATTCGCGCGATGTGCGACGTTACTCACCCTGCACCACAAGTGCTTAGGCTACCGGTTTCCAACCGGCCAACCCGAGAGCTGACCTTAAATAAACCAACGCCTGAAAAAAATAAGGTAACCACCCTGAAAGCTGGTCGCCGCTGAGCTTTGCCTCACATTACATCTGTCCCCACGGGCGCAGCCCGTCAGCGAATGTGACGAGTCCGAGGAACGAGGGATCGGAGCATTCGCAAGCAGCTTTCGAGGTGGCTCACCTCGTTTTAAGACGCCTCCAGCTCCATGCGGATCGTGTTGCGTGCGCGGTTGACGATGGCCCCAAGCTCCTCTTTACCGTAGGCACTGACGTCCACCGGGTCATGGATCACCAGCTCCACGCCCCCCGGCATCAGTTCCGTACTGCCTTTGGGAAGAATCTGACGGGTGCCCTTGATCGTCACCGGAAGAATGGGCAGCCCCAGATCATGGGCAAAGCGGAAGGCCCCTTTCTTGAACTCCTTTAAACTGCCATCGTCACTTCGGGTCCCTTCGGGAAAGAAGATGACGGAGGTGCCGCCCTGAATCTGTTTTCTGGCGTGATTGATGGTGGCCACGGCTTTGGCGCTGTCCCCGCGATCGATGAAGATATGACCCATGCTCTTGCAGACCCAGCCGATAAGGGGCACCTTCTCCAGCTCTTTTTTCATCACCCACTTGATGTCCAGGCCCAGCCAGCCGTAGAGCACATAGATATCGTAATGGCTCAGGTGGTTGGCCACCACCACGTAAGAGGTCCCTTTCTCCACCTTTTCCCTGCCCCTGACATCCACCCACATGGGGGTCACAAAGCTGTTGACCCGCGCCCAGAAGGCGGCAATGGTTTTTGAGGCAACGTTGGGGGAGACCGTCACAGAGAGCAGCACCGCCGAAGGGGCCAGCACCAGAGTGGAGAGCCCTAAAAAAGGGACCACCACCAACCACCGGTAGGGCCAGTAGAGAAGTCGTCCAAACCGGTTCCAGAGCCTTCCGGCCCGGTCCCATGCGCCCTCCACGTTGCCACTCCACCCCTCTGCGTAGCGTCGCAGGTAAGCTTCCACACTGTTTTTCGGCAAGTTGCCAAAAGCCATCGTCTCTCTCCTGATGGGTGCGTGCCGCACATACGGACTGCACCTGATATCATTGATATGTATCGCCCGTCATGTATCCGGGAACTAACATTGTTTTACTTGAGGCAGAAGAAACGCACATGTCCCCTGCCAGCCATCACTTAAAGCCTGTTTTTCCATCGCTTCAAATGATTGGCCCCCGACCCTGCCGCCGGAGGCTCACCTGAACTGAAGGGTAGCCCTACATCTTATCCTTCACTTCGTCCCAGAAGGTCTCAACCCCCTCTTTCCACCCGCTCAGGTACTTGTCGATAAACTCTTCGAATCGTTTCTGGGCAATGCGCCCGGTGATGGAGAATCGATCGGACTGCTTTTTCAGCACGTGGGAGAAATAATCCCCCAGATGCTCGTCCTTGAACGGGTTTTTACCGGGGGTCCACCCCAGGGCGTATTGCAGCTCACGGTAGTGGGCTGTCCTGGACCACTCCAGCCCTGCCCGTTTCCCCTCTTCCATAAAGTTGGCTTCAAACTCCGCCTTCTCACGTTTCAGGCGTTCCACCACATTGGCCAGGTCCAGCTCTTCATGGATTTTATGTCGAAGCGCCTCTTTCTTGCGGATCATATTGGAAATAGACCGCTGAAACACCTGAGAAAAGTTCATGCTGGACCGCCACTCTTTCATGCGTTCGTACAGCTCATCAGGCACGCTGATCGTCACTTTTTTTGCCATTGTCCTCCCCCGAAATTATCACGTGTGTGCGTGGTATCGTGCCACACCGCTTTTATACGTGTCAATATACCAATACGTACTCATCAGCAAGTACGTATTGCCTAATATCGCCTCCGGCGGCCCTGCCGGGGGCCAAACTTATGAAAAGTTTGACAAACAGGTATTGAGGTCTTTTGACCATCTCATCGCTATGGACAAGGTGGAGGCCTCAGGTTTCATAAGTATGCCTGAACGCTTTTAAGGGCCCGTCTTAAATAGCGACCTGCCGGAGGCACACTGACTCCTTACGAAGATAGCCTCCCCTCATCCCCACCACCCCGGTTTGAAAAAAATCCGCTGTGGCCCCCACCCCTCTTATGTGATAATGAATGATGCAGTTGTAAAATGCTAAGGTTACGACGCCTCCTGGGTGCCATAGGCCCCAAAAAGGATCCAGCCCACGCCGCACAGGCCCAGCCTGTCCATGCGGCCGTGAACTTCGGTGGGTGGCAAACCGAAGGAGCTGATATGCCTGGTTCTGAGGCCGGTATGAATGTTTTTGGAGTATCATAATGAAACAATGGGTTTTGGTAGTGGCTCTTATCGTGATGGCATCCGCTTGCGCACGTCCCCCCCAGTATGTTCCCAGCAAAAAGCCTGCACGCATCACGTATGAAAGCGCCGTGGACGGACAGCTCAGCACCCTCTCGACCCAGCTGGCCAAGCAGCTCACAAGGCGGCGCATCAGACGTGTGGCCGTTAAGGAGTTCACACGCATCGACGGCAAAAGCAAGCAGCTGGAGAAGTACCTTGAGATGGAGGTCTCTGACAAACTGTTCAAGACGGGCTATTTTACCGTGGTGAAGAGTGACGTGCTGAATGAGACAGGAGAGGACAGCCTTCTGGATCTTGCTGAGAGCGCGGTGACCAAAAACTCCGACGTCAGTGAAGAAAACGCTCGTAAGGCGGGACGTGCCCTGAACATCGACGCCATCGTCATGGGCCATACGGTGGTCCTGGACAATGCGGTGAAGCTTTCGGTTCAGCTCATCGCCACCAGCACCGGCAGTGTCTTTGGATCGGCCTCCACCCTCATCTCCAAAGACCGGAACATCCGGACCCTCCTGGATGAAAAAGGGGCCGGAGAAAGCGGCTATTCAGGGCGCCAAGGTGAATACGGCACACGCGGTGAATTTATCAAGACCGGAGAGAACCAGTTCCATGAGCTGGTCACCGACCTCTACACACTCTACGTCAAGCAGGTCAATGACGAGATGGACCTCTATGCTGAAACCGGCCCCACCGTCGAGGTATTCCTGAACGACGAGTACAAAGTGATGGCTGTGGATGAAATGGTCACCTTCACCCTGGATGAAAAGACCTATGTCCTTACCCTTAGAAAGGTCAAGGACCACAGCGCCGTCTTCAGCTTTGCGAGGCTGAGGAACGCCTCCGACGATGAAGAGGAGACGCCTCCTCCGGAGCAACCTCTGCCTTAACCCTTGGGGGGCTCCGAATCAGCCGGAGCCCCGCTACCAGTATGAAGTTTGGGATTGTTCCAGTGGCGGGTTTTGTCCCGGTCGCTCTTTTTGGCGAGATTTTTCGACAGGGCACCGGGAAGATCCACCCCAGTCTGGTTGGCAATGCAGACCAGCACAAACATCAGGTCGGCCAGTTCGTCGCCAAGATCCGGCGCCGGCTCCGCCCGCTTAAAACTCTGATCTCCGTAGACCCGCGTCATAATCCGCGCCACCTCACCGGCCTCTTCCAGCAGGATTCCCAGGTTTGTCAATTCGGAGAAGTAACGCACGCCGATCTCCTTCACCCACTGGTCCACCTTCTCCTGATATTCCCGAATGCCAATGTCTTCGTTCATCACCATCGTCCTTTTGAATTCGTAACTGTTCAGCTCAAAATCGCCTCCGGCGGCCCTGCCGGGGGCCAAACTTTTGCCTGATCTAACTGCTGGGTTTGACAAACTGGCTTTAAGGCCGATTTCGATTTACGCGAAGGCATTAATTTTTCGACTGTGCTCGTCTAAACAAGCAACCGAAACGTTTTCGGGGCTCAGTTCCAAAAGAGACCCGCAGGAAGCATATCAGAATAGTTATAAAAGCCAATCACCTGCACCACCGATGTTGGCAAACCATACGGGTCTGTTTAAACAAGCATCCGCCGCCTGGCAATCCATGTATGAAGTCGCCGGGTTACTGTCCTGATACTGGGGTCCCACCTCATAACATGGCGCGTTGCAAAGGGGGAGTCCTTTTGGTAGGGTTGACGCGTCCGGAGCCAGCTACGCGCGGGCCCCGTCCCTTTCATAATCTTATCTGTTCCGTGTTTCAAACGACCGGGACTTTACATCGTGTGGATTTTTGAACCATGACCAACCGAGTTGAACTTCTCGCCCCGGCGGGAAATCCGGAAAAACTTGAGATTGCCGTGCACTACGGTGCCGATGCCGTCTACCTCGCGGGAAAAGCCTTCTCCCTTCGAAACTTCTCAGGCAACTTCACCTTAGAGGAGATGCGGGCGGGCATCCGCCACGCCCACGCCCACGGCGTCAAGGTCTATGTGGCGTGCAACGTCTACGCCCGAAACGACGAAATGGATGCGGTTCGGGAATACCTTACCGAGCTTGCCGAGGTGAAACCCGATGCCCTCATCGTGGCCGACCCGGCCATCTTTGCCGCGGCACGCGAAGTGGCACCCGACCTCGACATCCACATCAGCACCCAATCCAACACCACCAGTTGGGGGACGGCCCGTTTCTGGAAAAGCCTGGGAGCCTCCCGCGTCAACGTGGCCCGGGAGCTGCCCCTCACCGAAATCAAAGGGGTGGTGGACCATGGGGGCCTCGAGGTGGAGGCCTTTATCCATGGGGCCATGTGCATCTCATACTCAGGCCGCTGCCTTCTCTCCAGCTACCTCACGAACCGGGACAGCAACCGGGGGCAGTGCAGCCATCCCTGCCGGTGGAAATACAGCGTGGTGGAAGAGATGCGTCCGGGGCACTTCCACCCCGTTCAGGAGGACGAAAGGGGCACCTACATCTTCAACTCCAAAGATCTCTGCATGATCGACCACATCCCCGCCCTCATCGAAGGGGGGATCGCCTCCCTTAAAATCGAGGGGCGCATGAAGGGAATCAACTACCTCGCCTCGGTGGTGAAGACGTACCGCGAAGCCATCGACGCCTACTACGATGACCCGAAACACTACGCCACCCGTCCCGAGTGGACCGAAGAGCTCTCCCGCATCAACAGCCGGGAGTACTCCACGGGTTTCTTTTTCGGCTACGAAAAGGACACCGCCCCCAACTACGACGACTCCCGCCCGGGTACCATTCACCGGTTCGCTGGGAAAATCACTGCGGTGGAGGGCAATACCGCCACCGTTCAGGTGCGGAACAAGATTGTCCAAGGCCAGGAGATAGAGGTCCTCACCCGCAAAGGGCCGGCCCAATGTGACACCATCCGGTCCATCACAGACCGCAAAGGCAACGATCAGGAGGTGGCCCAGCCCAACACCTGCGTCACCGTCACATTAAACGGCAGCTACGCTCCCAACGACCTCATCCGCATCGCCGAAGAGAGCACCTACGGCCATGCCCCGGGGGCATCCCGGATGCCCGGAAGCGGCAACAAAGATCAGTCAACCAAACTGCCCGATTAAACGCCACCCCACCAAATAAAAACAGCCTGTTTCAGGGGAGTTGCATCCTCTGGACAGGCTGTGATATCATACAGCATCCATTCCGTCGTACCGTGCTCAAGCCATTTCCGGCTCCCCGATCGTTTCCCTCACCTCCATTTCGGAATGCGATACCGCGCACCGACCGTAACTATTCAGCGTATGCCTCCAGCTGCCCTTCCGGGGCGAAGCAATAGTTACAACCGTCCTAAGCGCCTGCCGTCTACATACCACCGGCCCGATCTTTCCGGGAGTGCAACTCGCCCCACCTATTCACCATGACAGAGGTGCCCCATGAACAACAAAGTAGTCTTTGTGGATGACGAAAAGGCCATTCTGGATTCCATCACCCGTGTCTTCCGAAACGAACCCTACAAAATCTACACCTTCGATGACCCTGCCACCGCCATCGAAGAGATTCATGTCATCGAACCGGCCGTGGTCATCTCCGACCGGATGATGCCGACCATGGACGGCTCGGAATTTCTTGAAAAAATACGTGTCCGGTGGCCCGCCATCGTCCGTATCATGCTCACGGGCCACTCGGACATCGATGCCACCATCGCCGTGATCAACAAGGGGCATATCTTTCGATTCATCAACAAGCCATGGAACAAGGCAGAATTGAAAATGTCGGTTAAAAACGGAGTGGATCACTTCAACCTGGCCATGGAAAACAAAGAGATGTCCCAGGTGATCAAACGGAAAAACGAAGCCCTCCTCGCCCTGAACAACGAAATGGAGGGGCGGTTGAGATTCTGCCTGAAAGAGGTTGAAGAGGCCGGAAAAGACTACAACGACCGCAACCAACGCCTTCAGGAGACCCTTGTAGCCATCATCAGCGATATCGACCGGGCCAAAGGAAGCTGAGAGGTGATCCCATGGCCGAGATTATTGAAGAAGAAAAAAAGATCATCCTCAAGATCGTCTACTACGGCCCGGCCCTCTCCGGCAAAACAACCAACCTCATGCAACTCCACGACCTGATCAACCCCGGTCAGTGCGGGGACCTCATGAGCTTAGAGACCCGGGGGGACCGCACCCTCTTTTTTGACATGCTCCCCATCCTCGCCCGCACCGAAGGGGAGTACAGGGTCAAGATCAAGCTTTTCACCGTGCCTGGCCAGGTGGCCCATGATGCCACGCGAAAAGCGGTCCTCTCCCGATCCGATGGCGTTATTTTTGTGGCCGATTCCCAGGTGACCCAGTCTGTCAATAACTTCCAGAGCTTTGAAAACCTGGAAAAAAACGCCGGCCGCGTGGGCCTGGACTTCGACCACCTCCCCCTGGTGGTTCAGTTCAACAAACGGGACCTGCCCGATATTCTCAGCGAGGAAGAAATTCTTTCGCGATGGGGGCCTTCCGGGCTTCCCGTCACCTTTGCCACCGCACTGAAGGGAAAGGGTGTCCGAGCCACCTTCGAAGCCATCCTTTCAACCACCTATCGGAAACTGAACGCCTGCCACAACCTGGAGCACCGCTACCGTATCCTGGAAGACAACCTGCTCTCGATTCTGCCTCCCCTCCCCTGTGTGCAGAGCAGTTAATGTCCAAGCCAAGGAGATCCCTCGAGCATGGAGATGCCCCGCGAAACCATCGCCCCTTTTGACCGGGAATACACCCTCAAGGACCTTCTCTCCCCGGAGATGGTCCTCACCTGGGCCCGTGTTGCGCCACGCCTGGGGGTGCCCCACCTCTCCGTGGTCATGCCCGACGGCAGCCCGCTGGCCCCGGGGGCATCAGACGATGAGGCAGAACGATGCATCGGAAAGCTGGTGACCGAAACACGCCCGGAGACCCCCCTTTTTCAGGAGACCCCGCAAGGTGGGGTAAGCCTCTACCCCCTGATGCACGAACTGGAACCGGTGGGTTACCTGGCCCTGGGATTCAGCCCCGGCGGCGATGGGCCCACAGAGGAAATGGATGCCGCCGGCACCATCTTAAGCACCGCCATCACCCAGATCATGAAAAGCGGCTACGGCCTGGCCATGGCCTCCCAGGTCCACGGGGAAGTGGTGGAAGATTCCTTTGAAGTCCTCAAACAGAAAGCCTTCGAACTGGCCAGGTCCGAAAAGAAGTACCGCCTCCTGGCCACAAGTCTCGACAAAGAGGTGAAACGAAAGGCTGAAGAGATCCGCCAGGCCCAGGAACGTCTCATGCAACAGGAGAAGATGGCCTCCATCGGCCAGCTGGCCGCAGGGGTCGCCCATGAGATCAACAACCCCATGGGCTTTATCACAAGCAACTTAAACAGCCTCGAGGAGTATACCGGGGAGATCATCCGGTTCACGACCCTCCAGCGAACCCTCATCCGCCATGCAGCGGAGGCCAATCTGCTGGCAAAGGAAGCAGAGGCACGCCTCCTTCAGGAGCTTCAGGCCTTTGACAAACAGGCCGACATCGACTTCATCCTGGGGGATATCCCCCCGCTGCTCAAAGAGTCCATTGACGGTGCGGAGCGCATCCGGAAGATCGTCCAGGACCTTAAAGATTTCTCCCACCCCGGCGAAGAAGAGCTCACCACCGCCGACATCAATGCCAACCTCGACAAAAGCATCAATATCGTCGGCAGTGAGCTCAAGTACAAGGTCACCCTGGAGAAGAGCTACGCAAACCTCCCTCCGGTGCAATGCTACGCCCGGCAACTGGATCAGGTCTTTATCAACCTCCTGGTCAATGCTGCCCAGGCCATCGCCGACAAAGGCACCATCACCGTAACCACCGGATACGATGCCACCCACGCCATCGTGGCCATCTCAGACACCGGCGCCGGCATTCCAAAAGACAAACTGAAACGAATCTTCGATCCGTTCTACACCACCAAGCCCGTGGGCAAGGGCACAGGACTCGGGCTTAACGTGGTCTACAACATTCTCAAACGCCATCGTGGGTCCATCAGCGTGAAAAGTGAGGTGGGTAAAGGCACCACCTTCACCCTTCGCCTCCCCCTCCAGCGCGCCCCTCTCCCCAAGGAGACGCAACCATGAGCCGACTCGCTTCCCTCTTCCTGGGCAAAGAGGCCCCCGACCCGGAAGAGAAAAAAGAAGAGGAGCACCCCTACACCATTCTCTTCGTGGATGACGAAGCCGGAGTCCTGGCCGCCATGCAACGTATCTTCCGCAAGGAGAACTACCGGATCATTACGGCGTCTTCGGGTGAAGAGGCCCTTGAGTGCCTTGCCAAGGAGGAGATTCACGTCATCATCACCGACCACCGCATGCCAGGCATCACCGGCGCGGACCTCCTGCGTCAAATCAAGCAGGACTTCCCCCACACCATCCGCATCATGCTCACCGGCCATGCCGATGTGGGGGCAATCATGGGAGCGGTAAACGAAGGCGCTGTCTACAAATTCATCACCAAGCCGTGGAACGATGAGGACCTGCGCATTACCGTGGGACTGGCTCTGGAACAGTACGACCTGATCCGGGAAAACCGGGCCCTGAAAAAAAGCCAGGCCTCCCAGGACAAAAAAATCACCCAGATGAGCCGCTTCATCAACACCCATCGCAGCCAGGTGGGCTCCATTTTGCTGAAACACAACCTCATCCGGAAAAGCGACCTCGAAAAAGCCCGGGAAGCCCAGGCAAAGTCGAAACACCCCCTGCCCCAGGTACTCATTGAGCTCGACCTGGTGGATGAGGACACGATTCTGAATGCCATTCAGCAGGATATGGGCATCAACCGCGTCTACCCTGCAGAATTCCGCACATTAGAGGCCCTGATGGCCCTGATCCCCCGGGAGATCTGTAAAAACAACCTGCTCATCCCCCTGAAGCGCACCGAAACGGGCCTCATGGTGGCCATGAACGACCCCAGCGACTACCTGAAAATTGAGGACCTGCAGTTCATCACTGGCCTGCGTGTGGAGCCGGTCATCGCCACGCGCAAAGAGATTCTGGAAAAAGTGGAGGAACTCTACGGCGAAGAGGAACCCGGCCTGGACGAGCTCACCGTCCTGGATATGGAGGACCCCACCGAATCCATCGAGATCATCCTCGACGAAGAGGATGAGGAATCGGACATCAAAGAGCTCCTCATCGCCAAAGACCAGCCCCCGGCCATCCGCATCGTCAACGCCATTATCTCCGATGCCCTTCGCCACGGGGCGTCCGATGTGCATATCGAGCCAAAAACCAAATACATGATGGTGCGTTACCGTATGGACGGCCTTCTCCACGACAAGATCCACGTCCCCGTCTCCATGCACCCGGCCATTGTCTCCCGCATCAAGGTGATGGCAGAGCTGGACATCTCCGAGCGGAGGCGCCCACAGGACGGCCGCATCACCGTAAAAACCCCCTCAAAAATGGTGGACATCCGACTCTCCTGCCTTCCCACCATCAACGGGGAAAAGGTGGTCTTCCGCATACTCGACCGCAATGCCTCCATCAAAAGCGTGGCGGACCTGGGCTTCACCGACGAGGAGAGGGAGACGGTCACCCGGCTCATCAACCGCCCCCAGGGGTGCATCCTCACCACCGGCCCCACGGGCAGCGGCAAGACCAGCACGCTATACTCCCTCATGCAGGAGAACGCCTCCGTCACCAAAAACTACACCACCATCGAAGACCCCGTGGAGTACTTCATGTCCATGGCCGAACAGGTGATGGTCAAGGAGAAGATCGGCCTCAACTTCCCCCTGATTCTTCGCGCCATCCTGAGGCAGGACCCCAACGTCATCATGCTGGGAGAGATCCGGGACTTTGAAACCGCAGAAGTTGCCTTCCACGCTGCCCTGACCGGCCACACCGTCTTGAGCACCCTTCATACCAACGGCAGCATCCCCACCATCACGCGGCTCCGGGACATGGGCATCCAGCCGTATGTCATTGGCGAAGCCCTGAACGGCATCGTTGCCCAACGGCTGATCCGCTGCATCTGCGACAAATGCAAAGAGGAAGAGACCCTCTCCGGGGAAACCCTCGACGCCCTGGGTATCAACCCAAACCGCACGGACTTTCCTGCCTTTCGCGGGAAGGGGTGTGCCCGATGCAACAACACCGGGTACAAAGGGCGAACCGGGCTTTTTGAAATCTTCACCGTCACCCAGGAGATCAAGCAGCTTATCAACACCGAAGCCTCGGAGTCCGAACTCACCCGGGCTGCCCGCTGGGCCGGCATGAAAACCCTCATCGAAGACGGTTGGACCAAAATTAACCAGGGCATGACCTCCGCCGAAGAGGTGCTTCGGGTCCTGGGTCCCCAGAACACCCTGGAAGTCAAATGTCCCCACTGCAACGCCAACTTAAAAGAGCGCCACCGGTACTGCCCCTTCTGCGCAGGCCGCATCGTCCTGCAGTGCCTCCACTGCTCCTGCATGCTGGAGCCGGAGTGGAAATCCTGTCCGGACTGCGCAACACCTGTCCCCCAAACCTAGGGTGAGCCCCCCATCAATCGGCCAGGCATCGGTCCCCACCTGCTGCTGTAAACGTTAATTGAAAACATATGCCTTCCATGGTCAAAGTGAGCCGGCGGCAAGGTGTGCCACCTTGTAAAATAGTTACACTGGTCTCTTCTCTATACGGGCTGCCTTATTTCACCCTCCACGCGAATGCATTGAAAGTGATCGTATACCGATACCCTTCCCGCATTCGCCATAGGGTTTCCAGGTGCCCCCACCTGGCCGCCGGAGGCATAGCTGAACAGGTACGCTTCGACACAAAAAAAACGCCTGTGGGCTCATCCCCACAGGCGTTTTTCTTTTCGTTGTTTGTCGCTGAAGTCAGTTGGACCGTGCAGCCCGGTTTCCCGGGATCGTCGCCGATTCATACTCAACCCGATTTCTTCCCTGGGCCTTTGCGCGGTAGAGGGCTTTGTCCGCCCGGTTGATGGAGCTTCGAATATCCTCGGCCGGGGTGTACTTGGTCACCCCCACGGAGATGGTCACCCGGAAATCCTCGGGCAACTCGTCAAAGACGAGCGCCTCCGTTAAACACCTCACCCGCTCTGCGCATTGCATGGCCTCGCTCACCCCGGAATTGGTGAGGATCAGAATAAACTCCTCGCCGCCATACCGGGCGATGTGGTCGATGTCCCGCAGGTTTTTTTGAATCGTCTGGGCCACGGTACGAAGCACGATGTCTCCCCGGTCATGGCCGTAGGTGTCGTTGACATCCTTGAAATGATCAAGATCAAAGATACAGATGGAAAAGGGGTGAACCCCCCGATCGCCCAGGGCCTTCTCCCGCTCAAGGATCTGGAACATCTGGCGTCGATTGAACACTTGGGTCAAATCATCATGGATGGCCAGCTTTTCAATGGTCTCCATGGCCCGGGCCACCTTCTCCCGAAGGCTGGTGATGTAGCCCCCCACCAGGGAGAACCAGGGGAGCACCGCCACGAGAATCACCAGGTTCATCAACTCAAGCCTGGCATTGAACCCTGAAGGGTCCTGACGGTAAAGAAGAAAGAGTACCCCGCTATAGTTGGCGATGGCAAACAACGAAAGGAAGAGAAACTGCCGTACCTTGAGCCTGAAAAGCCCGTAGACAAAGACCACGAGATAGAGCAGAAGCATCCCGCCCCTGGCCTCTCCTGAGTAATACACACTCACCATGGCCCAGATGGTCCCCCCCACCATTTGCAACAGGGTGAGACTCGGGTCCTTGAACCGTCGGTTCAGGCCACTTCGAAACACGCAAAACAAAATGATATTGTAGAGTGTAACCAGAAGGGAGCAGCGCGCGAAGGTTTCCCAGGAGATTGTTGACAGCTCCATGTAGCGAAAATAAGCGATCAAGAGCAGCCACATAAGGTAAGACGTGGCCCCCATGGCAAACCGCTTGATCCGAAGCCCCTGATTGTGATCCATCTCGGGCATAAGCTTCAAGATGCTCCCCCCTTTCGCGGCCTCAGATACACTGTATCCGGGAGACAAAGCCCCCCCACACCGCCCTCAACGATCACCTTTGTGACGTTACATTTTTAAGGCAATCATTATTCAGCCCCATTCGACAAACGTCGACCCACCCCATAACCATCCTGTTCTTATAGATAATTCAGCACAAAAACTCAAGTTTCAGGATCCCGTAGGCCTGGGCCAAGGGTACCATGACAGCAAATTCAGTGAACACTCGAAGTCAACTACAAACCATGTTTGCCTAACTTTTCAAAACCTTGTCCTCCAAACAGGGCTGCCGGAGGCAGCCTTGGCACACAGGGGATACATCCCACCAATAACATGTCCCTTAGACCCTGACCCGAAAGAAAAGAGCATAGAGAACCGGAACCATCCCGAGGGTAATGACGGTGGCAAAGATCAGTCCAAAAATGATGGAGACGGCCATGGGCTCAAACAAAGGCCCCCCGCCCACCCAGAGGGGAACCAGCCCGCCGGCTGTGGTCAGTGTGGTGAGCAGTATCGGACGAAGCCGGCGTTGAGCAGCCACCACCACCGCGTCGGACGGCTCCAGGCCGTTCTCGTCAATTTCTATGCGGATTCGGTCCAGGAGCACGTTGGCGTTGTTGATGACAATACCGGAGAGAGCCACCACCCCTAAAAGGGTCATGAACCCGAAGTAGGATTGGGCCACCAGCAGCCCCACGGTGACGCCTATGAGCCCTAAGGGCACGATACAGATAAGCAGCATTGTGCGACGCAGGGAGTTGAACTGCAAAACAAGGAGCAGCATGATGAGCATGGCGGCAATGGGAAGCTCATCGGCTATGGCCTGGTTGGCCTTGGCGGACTTTTCCGCTTCTCCTGCCACTTCATAGCGATACCCCAGGTCCCAGCGGCGACTTTGCTCTGCCAGCCAGCTGGAGATCTTTCCGTTGATGGCCATGGCGTTGTAGCCATCATAAAGATCGGCGTACACCTCCACTGTCCGCAGCCGGTCCCTGCGAATGATCTTCCCGTTCTGCCAGGCTGTCTCCATCTCGGCCACCTGGCTCAGGGGCACCGACCGACCGGTGGTAATGCTGTAGACCCGCAGCCCTTCCAGCTTTTTCAAATCGTTTCGATCTGCCGCCACGGAACGCACCACAATGGGAATCAGGTCGTCGTTTTCCCGGTACTGCCCCACCTGAATCCCACTTAAGGATCCTTGCAGGGAGATGGCGATATCCCGGCTGGTAATACCGGCCCGCCGTGCTCGTTCCTGATGGACCCGCACCACCAGCTTTCGGGTCCGACGTCCCCAGTCATCCCCGACCTCCCGGATACCGGGTTCCTGGCGAAGGCGGCTCTTCAGGCCATCCACCAGTGCAAAGAGTTCCTTCTCGCTTTTCCCCGAAATCCGAACAGCCACTGGGTGGTTCACCGGTGGCCCCACTGAGAGCCGTGATACGGACGCTCTCACCTCGGGCAGCTCCTCGTCACAAAAAGCCTGAAGTTTTCTCACCACCTCTGCCACCGCGTCAAAGGAGGTGGTGTTGATCAACATGTACGCAAAGCTGCTCTCCGGTGGATCCGGTCGGTAGGAGATGATGTAGCGAGGCGCCCCTTTGCCAATAAAGCTGCCCCAGTTAACAACCCCCTCACCGCCCTCATTCGCCATGACGTTGTCGGTAATGAAGGCTTCGATCCGATTCACCATGGCCTCGGTGTGGGCAATGTCAGAGCCTGGTGGCGTCTCCACGGTGGCGGTAATGATGCTTCGGTCGGAGTCGGGCATAAAGCGCTTGGGAACATAACGGAACCCGTACATGGCCACCACAAAGGCAAGGCACATGGTGGCCACAAAGAGCCACCGATGGGACAGGCAGCCTTTCAGCACACCGCGATACCTCCGGTAAAAGGGGGTGTCATAGGCCGCCTCCCCATCTTCGGGTGCCACCTTGAGAAACCAGACACAGAACAGGGGAATCATGGTGAGGGCAAGTACCCAGGAGCTAACCAGGGTAATGGTGACCACTTTGAAGAGGGGTGCCGTGTACTCCCCTGTGGATGATTTGGCCATGTAAATGGGCAGAAAAGCAAAAGAGGTGGTGAGGGAGGCCGTGAGCAGGGGCCGGGCAAGCTCCTTAGCGGAGTTCACCGATGCCTCGGCAACGCTTTGCCCCTCGCGCACCTGGGTCATGATGGATTCGCTCATCACGATGGCATTGTCCACAAGGATCCCCAGGGAGATAAGCAGGGCTGCCAACGAGACCTGATCGATCCCGATACCGAAGAACCCCATGATCAGAAATGCCATCAAAATGGTCACGGGAATAAGGCTTGCCACCAGCAGCCCAGTGCGCAACCCGAGACTCACCAGCATCACCAGGCAGACGATGGCGATGCTCTGCATAAGGTTTGATAAAAAGTTGCTGACGCTCTTGTGAACCCTCTCGGGCTGGCGCGCCAGATGATGAAGCTCCACCCCGATGGGGTAGAGGCGTTCCAGCCGCTCCTTGAACGCCTCCACGGACGTGCCCAGACTGATGATGTCTCCACCCTTGGACATGGAGATCGCCAGGGCCAGCGCAGGGGTGCCGTTAAAGTGCATCTTGTCGGATGCCGGGTCTTTGTACCCGCGTGTGACGGTCACCAGGTCCTTTAAGTAGACCACCTCTTTTCGCCCCGGCACAGAAATCACCGTATCGAGGATCTCTGCCACCGCCTCGAAATTCCCCGTGGGCTCCAGGTTGATGCGTTCCTGCCCGGACTCAAGGGCCCCTCCGGGTGTAATGATGTTACGCTGGGAAAGCACCTGCTGCAGCATAAGCGGCGAGATGCCGTACCGGGCGAGACGCGCCGAGTTAAATTCAAGGAACACCTGCTCCTTCTGAGCTCCGACAATGTCCACCTTGGCCACGTCGTCGATACGAAGCAACTCATCCCTCACCTCATCGGCCACATGTTTAAGCTCCCGGTAGGTGTACCCCTCCCCGGTAAGGGCCAGCACCTGACCGAACACATCCCCGAAGTCATCATTCACAAAGGGTCCGATCACCCCCTCGGGGAGGTTGCGTATCTCCTTGTCCACCTTGCGCCGCAACTCGTCCCAGATGGGGCGCATGTGTTTGTACTTCTCCTCCATGTTGACATAGATGATGGAGATGCCGGCACGCGACTCGCTCTCCACGTAGTCGAGCTGGGAAATCTCCTGAATCACCTTCTCCAGGCGATCCGTGACAAGCTGCTCCACCCGTTCGGGGCTGGCTCCGGGAAAGTAAGTGGTCACCATGGCGACACGGACAATAAATCCGGGATCCTCGTCCTGGGGCAGGCGGTTCAGGGTCACCCAGCCCCCCAGCACCACAATGAGAATCATCACCAGGGTCACCCGATTCAAGCGGATCGCCGCTTCGGTGATGTGCATCATAGGGCCTCCTGCTCTTTGAATAGAACCCGCATCCCCTCATCCAGACGGCTCATGCCTGCCGTCACCACCCACTCCTCTCCGGCGACCCCGGAAAGAACCTCAAGTCCTCCTTCGGTGAGAGCCCCAACCTCCACGGAGCGCCTTCGGATCGTCGCCTCACCCTGCCCATCCGGTTCCGCCGTAAACAGATACGCACCGCTGCTGTCTGCACCCACCACGTGGGATGGCACAAGAAATCGTTCACCGCTCCCACCGTTGAATCGAAACGTCACCTCAGCGGCCATGCCAGGCAGGACCTCCGTTGCCTCCTCGGAGAGGCGAAGGGTGACGGGGTAGGTGGCGGCAAACCCGGTGGCCGACGAACCCACCTCG
>CALOAX010000010.1:0-295160 GCA_942491485.1 Desulfolunaceae bacterium
CGGCTGCGCCGCAGGTCTAACCACAGGTGGACCCAGGCCGGGACGAAAGCGAAGGCTTGTAGGGTGCATTTATGCACCAGATTTAATCAACGGAGCGAAGCGACTCCTTGAACCAAGAACCAGGAACGCTTTTTATTTTGCTATTCGCCTGCCCTTATGGCCTGCTTTTTAGCCTTTAGCCTTTAGCCTTTAGTCCTGCTTTTATTTATCTTTGGAGTGTTTTATGCCCCCCTGGAATCAAGACCGTCTCCTCGCCGCCTGGAACTTTGCCTCACTGGCCCACAAGAACCAGAAGGTCCCCGGCACCGACATCGCCTACATCAATCACATCGGTACCGTTGCCATGGAGGTGATGGGTGCCGTCTCTTCGTCCCCCGAGGGCATTGAGACCCCAGATCTTGCGATCCTCTGCGCCCTGCTTCACGACACCATCGAGGACACCGGGACCTCCTTTGACGAGTTGCAGGAGCTTTTTGGCCAAGGGGTTGCCGAAGGCGTTCAGGCCCTTTCCAAAGACCAGACGCTCCCCACCAAGGACGCACAGATGGCTGACAGCCTTGCCCGTATCAAGGCCTGTCCCAAAGAGGTGTGGATGGTCAAGTTGGCCGATCGGATCACCAACCTTCAGCCCCCGCCCGCCCACTGGACGAAAGAGAAGTGCGCCGCCTATCGCGAAGAAGCGATATCCATCCTCGGGGCCCTGGGGGATGCCCATGCCCTCCTTGCCGAACGGTTGAAGGAGAGGATTGCAGATTACATCCGGTACTGTTGACCCCTGGGTTAATGGCTTGTGATCAATGTTATTTTGTGTTGATCAATGAATTGATGTTTCGTATGAATCCTTGAGGCAGAAGGCCTCCCTTTTCTGGTGCCTTGCATATAAGCGCTCTCGAAACGTGCACTATTCGGGAGATGGGCTCGCACATACACTCTGCATGAAAAGATAAAGGAGTCTGGTCATGACCGTTGAAATCGTTCGAGACGTGCTGGCGTGGTGTGCCGTGATGAATTATGCGGCGCTTTTGGTGTGGTTCCTGATTTTTTCCAGGGCCCATGACTGGATGTACATTCTGCACAGCCGGTGGTTCAGCGTATCCGAAGAACAGTTTGACGCCATCCATTACGCCTGCATGGCAATCTACAAGGTGGGCATTTTTTTGTTTGTCCTTTCTCCGTACCTGGCGCTGCGGCTTTTCGTGTGATCCGTCACCCAGAGCCGACGCCGATTCGCATGTGTTGAGCTGATGGCGGCTTAACATCGGTGGAGACAACCCATGGATTTTACCTTTTCATTTATTCGCCTCTTTTTCTGGGCCTTATACCTTGCCTCACCACTGATTGTGTTTTTGGTCCTGACCATCGTGGCCATGGGGCAATGGGTGGGGCGCTTGGAAAAATGGAATCGCTTCGACGCCCTTTATTGGTCGTTCATCACCGCAACAACCGTAGGCTACGGCGATATTTGCCCCACACGTCGCTCCTCAAAAATGCTGTCCGTTGCCATCGCCCTGACGGGCATTCTCTTCACAGGCCTTCTTGTGGCCCTTGCCCTTCATACGGCGACCATGGCCTTTGCTGAGCATGTGGATATGGCGGCTGTGCAGGAGATCAAGGAAAGGTTTTAAGGGGTCGAAAGGCTAAAGGCGAAGGGCAACTATTCAGCTCATGCCTCCGGCGGCCCTGCCGGGGGCCAAATTTTTGAAAAGTTTGATAAACAGGTTTTAAAGAAATGTCGATGGTAGCCCTTGAATCAAAAGCGGATATGGTTTGCTCCGAGGAACGAGAGGCAAAGCGTATCCGTTAACCGCTTTCAAGGTGGCACACCTTGCCGCCGGAGGCTTTCTTGGATGTTACACAAGGGCGACATTGGAGTCTTCCGGCGCTTCGCCTCTTTTGTCATGGCTATAATCCCGGATGACGCTGGCCACACGGATTCGGTAAGATTCAAAAAGAGAATCCTTGCCGGTCTTCTGGGCCGCGCGGTGGTCCAGCATGGTGCGCCACGACTCGATGGATGCCTCGCTCTCCCAGAAGGAGAGGCTGAGGATCTTCCGTTCGTCGCTCAAGCTCTGGAACCTCTCAATGGAGACAAAGCCTTCCCGGCTCTCCAGAAACGCCTTAATCTCTGCGGCGATCTTTATGTACCCGGCCTTGCCTTCGTCCTTGGGCGTCACTTCAAATATTACAGCAAACATTTTTTCACCTTTGGTAACTATACAGCTCAAAGTTGCCTCCGGCGGCCCTGCCGGGAACCAAACTTTTGAAAAGTTTGACAAACAGGTTTTGAGCTCGGTTTCGATTGCATCACCGATGTTCGCAATCCATTCGTTGCATCGGGCATCCTAGTGGTTTTAGGATTGGATCGGTACGACCAGTGAATAGTAAGTGGTGAGTAGTGAATAGGTTAAAAACCATGAAGAGCATGAAGCGCCCTTCGGGCTGCATGACGGGGGGGAAAAACCTCCGTCGCTGTTCACGGGCGCAGCCCGTCAGCAAATGTGTAGGGGCGAAGCCCCGGAGCATTTGCAAACCGGCTTTCAAGGTGGCTCACCTTGCCGCCGGAGGCTGGCTTGGGAAGATCAGGTACGCTCCAGTTCAATCAGCTTCTCTTTGATGGCAAGCCCGTGGGCAAATCCCGTGAGCTTGCCGCTGGCCCCCACCACCCGGTGGCAGGGTACGATAAGGGGGATGGGGTTCTTGCTGTTTGCCATGCCCACGGCCCGCGAGGCGTTTTCGTTGCCGATGGCCCGGGCGATCTCCTTGTAGCTTCGAAGCTCACCAAAGGGTATCCGTGACAGCTCCCTCCATACCCGCTTCTGAAAGTCCGTCCCCGAAGGGTTCAGCACCACATGAAAGTCTTTCAGATCCCCCTTAAAATAGGCCTGTATCTGACGAACAGTCTCTTCAAAGAATGCGTCATTTCGAATCCAGTCTGGCGAGATTTCAAAGGCCCGCTTGCCCTCACCCGTGCAGAGGTGAAGGTGAGAGAGCCCACCCTTATCACCAACCAGAATTACCTCGCAAAATGGGCCTTGAAATTGTGTGTAAAAGGTCATGGTTATCCTTTAATACAGGCTGTAGGGATAATAAACAGCTGCCTCCGGCGGCAAGGGGATGATCCCCTTGACCCCAGAATGCATCCGGTTCGCCTGCGCTCACCGTCTGCGAAGCAGCTTTTAAGGCGGATGCAATTTGACCCGAGGCACGAGGGGCAAGGTGCATTCGCAAACAGCTTTCGAGGTGGCTCACCTCGCCGCCGGAGGCTGCTTTTTTGGGCTCTTATGCCTTCATATTCCAGAGGCACAGTGTGGCATAGCTTCGGTATGGGCGCCAGGCTTCGGCCATGGTGAGGATCTCTTTTTTGGATGGCGGTTTCTCGCCATGAGTCAGGGCTTTGATGACGCCAAGGTCGGTGGCCGGAAAGCAGTCTTTCATGCCGAGGCCCCGCATGGCCACGTAGTGAACGGTCCAGTCACCGATGCCCTTGAGGGCTGAAAAGTCCCGGTGAAACGCCTCGAAGGATTGGTTGGGCGACAGGTTGACCGTCTTGTCCAAAATGGCGCTGATGGTTGTTTTAAGGGTGCCTTGTCGGGTCTGAGTGATGCCTGTGCCGGAGAGATCGAGATCGAAGAGCTCTTGGGCGTTGGGGAAGAAACGGGTAAGGCCTGGTGGAAATCCATTGCCTGTCTCAAGGCCCGCCTTTTCGGCAATGCGACCGGCCAGGGTGGTGGCGGCTTTGACGGTGATCTGCTGGCCGAGGATGGCTCGAATGACAAACTCAAACGGATCAAAGGCCACGGGCAGTCGTGGTACGTGGCCGTCAGTCATGCCCTTTGACATGATGTCATGGGTTGCGAGCTGGGGGTTGATTCGGGAAAAGTCGGTGTCCAGGTCGAACATCCTTCGAACGCGGTTGTGGACCTCCATGTAGCAGCGGATATCGTCACAGTCGATGCGAAGCTCAAGGGCTGACTCTGCGGGGTTGTCGGTGACGGTGAAATACCCGCATGTCTTTTCTGTTCGAAAGGTCCGGCTGTAGCTCTTTTCCGTCACCACCTCCACGCCGTCGATGGCCCTTATGCGAAGAAAGGAGAGGACCTGACCAAAGTCCAAGGGCTTTTTGTAGGGGAGGAGGAGCCGTGTCAGGGGGTTTCCACTGAGTGGTTCCGCCATCTCTTCCGTGGTCTCGTCACCGCGTATGCCGGAGGGCGTCTTGCCGAACACCTTTTTAACGACGTCGTTAAACTGCCGGATGGACCCAAAGCCGGAGGCGTAGGCGATATCCGTGATGCTCTGCTCTGAGTAGATGAGAAGCTTCTTGGCAAAGAGCGCTTTGTGATACCGGGCGATGGCGACAGGAGGAACGCCCAGGTTGTCCATAAAAAGCTTACGCAGGTGGCGATCCGATATCCCGACTTCGGAAGCTAACGCTTCAAGGGAGTGGTCGTGAAGGTACCCGCCGTAGATTTTCTCCAGGGCCGCTCCCACAAGAAAGGTCCCGTCAACGTTGCCGTTGTAATAGGCCACTTCCACATCGGGCCTGCAGCGATAACATGGGCGAAATCCCTGCTCCAGGGCTTGGAAAAGCGTCTCAAAGTAGAGGACGTTCTTCTCTTTGGCCACCGGAGACGGGCACGACGGACGGCAGAAAATCCCCGTGGTCTTCACCCCGAAGAAGAACCTCCCGTCGTAGTTCTTGTCTTTGGCCTCCCTGGCCTGTCTGTATTCCTGCAGCATGATCGTCTCTTTGACAGAAATGGGTGAAAAATCGATGCCTCCGGCAGCCAAGGGCTGAGCCCTTGGAACCCAGGTTCGCAAATGTTCTGAGCCTTCGTTCCTCGGCTCTTCACATTTGCTGACGGGCTTCGCCCGTGGGTACACCGCGATAATCATTATGCCGTCTTCCCCGGCAGCAAGGAGTGCGAGGCCATGTGATCTGCCTGAAATGTAAGATGGCACGTCGGCT
Source organism: Desulfolunaceae bacterium (assembly GCA_942491485.1). Classification (GTDB taxonomy): domain Bacteria; phylum Desulfobacterota; class Desulfobacteria; order Desulfobacterales; family Desulfolunaceae; genus Desulfoluna. The sequence continues at coordinate 4,967 of CALOAX010000010.1, forward strand.
TTCGAAGGACCGGGTGACCGGGGAACCATGTGTGTATTTCGACACCATTTGAGGGTGCTTTTATCTGAATGACTCCGAACATTTGTTACCTGCTTGTCCATGCATAACGTCCCTTTCAGGAAGCTGGCAAGCGGTTTTCGGAGATGGCATTTATTTACATTACATACCTATCCCGGATATTTCACGAGTTGAGTGCACCTATATTCAAGGCATCAGAGTTGCAGATGTAGTGGTTTACCTCAAAGCTCTGATAACGCAGAAGGTGGGTGCACTCGGCTCGCCCGAAGGGTGAGAAAAGCGAGCAGAAAACCGTGAATTGAGTTTTGTGTTTTTGAAATGTGTTAATTTTATACAGTAACTGCCAGTAATAACATGTTGTTGCTTTGATTGAATTGTTTTCTCATGAAATATTCGGGCTATGTGAAGGGGGTGTCATAGGTGACAGTGTCGTCACAGGGGAATCGATGAAATGTATGGAAGGGAAAAAAAGAGTCTGGATTCAGTAAAAGACGTGAATGATGGGAGGGCATGTAGGGTGCATTTATGCACCAGGGATAACATGACGGAGCGAAGCGACTCCTCTACCTATAGCCTATGACCGATAACCGTTTTTTCTGAGCAGAGCGACCCCACTGCCGCCCCCCGGCAATGAGGTGCCGGGGGTGGAGCAGGAGGCTGAAACCGGAGATCGTTCGGCCAGAATCAAACAGGCTTCGAAGGGGTTGTTTGAGTCGATGTTCAGGCAAAACAACGAAGCGCCCTGCGGGCTGCACGAAGAAGGCGGAGGTATAATCCGCGCCGTTATTCACGGGCGCAGCCCGTCAGCAAATGTGTAGGGGCGAAGCCCCGGAGCATTTGCGAACCTGGGGTCCAGGGGCTCAGCCCCTGGCCGCCGGAGGCAGGCCCTTAGTGGCCGCTGGCGCTCATCTTTCTCTCCACGGCAGCCAGGACCTGGGAGATGATGAAGGTAAGGGCTAAGTAGACCACGCCGGCACCGAAGAGGAACTGGACGTAATCGTAGTATCGGGCGCCCATGACCTTGGCGGAGTACATCAGCTCTCCGGCTCCGATGACGGAGACCAGGGAGGAGTCCTTGAGAAGGACGATGAACTCGTTGCACAAAGGGGGGATGATCCTGCGGAACGCCTGGGGCAGGATGACGTCCTTCATGGCCCGACCGTGGGACATGCCCAGAGAGCGCGCGGCTTCCATCTGTCCTTTGGGGACGGCCTGGATGCCAGCCCGGACGATCTCAGCAACATAGGCCCCAGAGTTGATGCCCAGGGCGATGATCCCTGCCTTCATGGGGGTTGGGTTGATGGGGTTGCCTGTCACGGCCAGGAAGATCTGGGGGAGGCCGAAGTAGATGAAGAAAATCTGAAGCAGCATGGGGGTGCCGCGCAGCACGTAGACATAGACACTCGAGACGGCCCGGATAAGCCGGTTTCTCGAGATGCGGCCCATCCCGGCAAGGCAGCCTAAGATAATGCCGATAATCAGGGCGCCCGAGGTCAGTTGGATGGTGACCACGGCCCCTTTGAGCAAAAACAACTTGTGCTGCCAAACCAGCGCAAAATCAATCACTGTGATGATCCTTTATGGGATTGCCTCCGGCGGGCAGGGGATTTTTAGCCTAAGTGGCTTCGCCACCCCTGCACCTCAGGTTGCGTTCACCCTTCCCCCTCGTTTCTCGGGTTAAGGGTGAACGCGAATTTTTAAAACGTGCTGTATGCCTGTTTGCAAGATAGTCATCATAAAAACAGACAAAACAGTTATTCCGGCAATGGGTGCCGGAATGAATAATAAAGACAGAATAATGCATTCAACCCAACCGGTGGACCGGTTGGGTTGAAGTCCGGGCTTGTTTGCATCAGCCCGGATAAAACGGATTGTACCTCAGCCTCGGTTTTCCACGGGCGCAGCCCGTAAGCAAATGTGAAGGGGCGAGGAACGAGCCCCGGAGCATTTGCAAACCTGGGGTCCAGGGGATCATCCCCTGGTTAGACGCCCCATTTGGTGCGGAGCTTGGCGATGGTGCCGTCGGCTTCGAGCTTTTCGATGGCCTTGTTGAGGGCGTCGAGGAGCTCGGGGGAGCCTTTGCGCACGATGGCGGCGGTCTCTTCGTAGCTGAGGGGCTTTTCAAAGAGGGTGAACTCGGGCTTCTTGGCGTAGTTCTCAGCGATGGCCATGTCGAGGGATGCACCCTGAACCGCGCCGTTTTTCACCATCATGACAGCGATGTTGGCGTCGTCCACGATCTGAACGGTGGCGCCTTCGATTTTCTTGGCTGCTTCAGCGCAGGTGGAGCCCATCTGAGCTGCAACGCGCTTGCCAGCGAGGTCGGCCTGGGTCTTGATAACGGAGTCCACCTTGGTGAGGATCACGGAACCGTTTTTGTAGTAGGGGGTGGTGAAGTCGACGCTTGCCTTACGCTCTTCGGTGACGGAGAAGCTGGACATGCCCAGGTTCACCTGCTTGTTCTTCACCGCGATGATGATGGAATCAAAGCCCATGGCCTGGAACTTGGTCTTGAGGCCAAGCTCTGCTGCCACGGCGTTGATGAGGTCGATATCGAAGCCCACAATTTCGTTGGTGGCGGGATCCACGCTTTCAAAGGGGGGGTAGTCGGGGCTGGTACCGATGGTGAGAACGCCGGTCTCTTTGATCTTTGCCCAGTTCTTATCCGCGGCGGAAGCCGTGGAGATGCTTGCAATGCATACCGCTGCCATGACCATCACGGTCATCAGTTTTGTCAATTTTGCCATGTTCGTACTCCTCCTGTTTATTCAATGGCGACGGGTCCCCAAACAAGCGGCTGTCCGTCCCGGCCCGGGTGCTGCCCTGTATGGCCTCTGATTCCAGGGCCGATGGCGGGGCTTTTGCACCTTTAAGAGGAGCGGGGTACGTCGTCTCGTGTTTTACAGATCCATCAAGTCAAAACAAAAGCTTGGTATGTATTGCCGGGCGGCAAATATGTCAAGTTGAATCCGTGGGAAGCAGGGCAAATGACCGGTTCACCACGAAGGGGGGAGGGGACACGAAGAAGGGTGGAAAAGCAGCCTCCGGCGGCCAGGGGCTGAGCCCCTGGACCCCAGGTGCGCAAATGCTCTGAGCCCTCGTTCCTCGGGCTCTTCACATTCGCTGACGGGCTGCGCCCGTGAATCACGGTACTCCCTTGATTTCGTCTTTCCCGGCTGCACGATATGTGAGAGCCGCTGTCATGCATGAACCAACGCCAAAACGTCACCATTCAAACAGCCGATTGACCGGGGATCCACGTGTGAATGTCGATACGGTTTGATATTCGCGTTACAGTTGTCATTCATCGAGGCACACTGAATCTATAGCCTACTTTTTTGCCACAGATGGACACAGATGGACACAGATGAGCACAGATGAGCACAGATGGGGAAGGGAAACGATGAATCAGGACCGCTTTTCCCTCTACTCACCACTCACTATTCACTGGCCGAGCGCAGCGACGCCTCGAACCAAGAACGAAGAACGTTTTTTGTTTTGCCATTCGCCTTTAGCCTTGTGTTTATCTGAACCAAGCACCAAGAACCGTTATTTTAACCATGAAGAACATGAAGGCGGCTGCGCCGCAGGTTTCAACCACAGATGGACCCAAGTCGGGATGAAAGTGAAGGCCTGGCAGTCTCTGGAATGGTTGGGAGACGCCGTCCTCCGGCATAGTTGACATGTGCATGATGGTGAGGCCTGTAGGGTGCATTTTATGCACCAAATCCAATCAGCGGAGCGAAGCGACTCCTCGAACCAAGAACCTTTATTTTAACCATGAAGGACATGAAGAGCATGAAGGCGGCTGCGCCGCAGGTTTAACCACAGATGTATCCAGGCCGGGACGAAAACGAAGGCCTGGCTGTCTCTGAAAAGGTTGGGAGAAGCCGTCCTCCGGCATAGTTGAAATGCGCATGATGGTGAGGCCTGTAGGGTGCATTTTATGCACCAAATCCAATCAGCGGAGCGAAGCGACCCCTTGAACCAAAAACGAAGAACCAGGCACTAAGAACGGTTTTTTAAAAAATAGTGATCCGCTTCACAGCGTGAATCGTTTCTGTCCCCTACACTCATCAACGTATGAGGAAGATATGTATTGATGAGTGACCCTGCTTGCCTGAGTTGGCGTGTGTTTGAGAGTGGATGAAATGATTATGTATCCTGAAGAAATAGTCTGACCATGGTTTTTATGCCCACCGGTAGTTATCCCTCCATCAAATCCCACCTTGAATTGAGCCAGGCCTCACCCTTAAACGGGTGGGGCTGGTTTTTTTTCTGCTCACAGTGACGCCCCATCGAACCATGAGTGTACCCCTGCCGATCTATAACGCCCCTTGCCAAGAACCTCCTGCCGGGGTATGCCTCCCAGAACACGCCGCAGCGATTTACCCCGAGGAACGAGGTGGAAAGCGCTGTGGCAACCTGGCCGTCGGCGTTATTCAGGCCAAAGTTAACTCGAATTCAGCTCACGTCATGGTTCAACCTTTTTATAAAAAACCATGAAGAGCCCTTCGGGCTGCATGAAGGATTTTTAGATAACCTCTTCGGTTATTCACGGGCGCAGCCCGTCAGCAAATGTGAAGGGCCGAAGGCCCGGAGCATTTGCAAACCAGCTTTCAAGGTGGCTCACCTTGCCGCCGGAGGCATTGTTTTTTGGATGTTTTGTTTTCTCACAGAGTGACACACGATGGATTGGAATGAAGCATGGCGTTTGATGACATGATTTTGTGGGTAATGGCGGTTGGGATCTTGCTTGGCGGGTTGGACAGAATCCTCGGCAACAGATTCGGGCTCGGGGAAAAATTTGAAGAGGGGTTTCAGGCCATCGGCCCCCTTGCCTTGGGGATGGTGGGGATCATGACCCTGGCCCCTGTGATCTCAAAGACCCTCGGCCCCATCATCACACCGGCCCTCACCGCCATGGGCTCCGATCCGGCCATGTTCGGCTCGATCCTGGCAAACGACATGGGCGGCTATCCTCTGGCCATGGAGCTGGCCATCAACAAGCAGGCCGGGCAACTGGCAGGTGCCATCGTCTCCTCCATGCTGGGCTGTACGCTTGTCTTCTCCATCCCTGTGGGGCTTGCCATCATCGACAAGAAAGATGAAGCCTTTTTTGCAAAAGGACTGCTTATCGGGCTCATCACCATTCCGGTGGGCTGCATCGCAGGTGGAGCCATCGCCGGGTTTGATATGACCATGGTGGTCCAGAACACCATCCCCGTGGCCTGCCTGTCGGCGATTCTGGCGGCAGGGCTCAAGCTCGCCCCGGAAAAGATGATCTCAGGTTCCATCTGGTTCGGGAAGATGATCGTTCACCTCATCACCGTTGGCCTTGCCTGCGCCGCCTTTCAAAGCCTGACCGGAATCGTGATCATCCCCGGCATGGCCCCCATCGCAGACCAGATGGCCGTTGTCGCCCAAATAGGCATCGTCCTCCTCGGAACCTTCCCGGTCCTCTCAATCCTCGTCAAAGCCCTTGATAAACCCCTCAACGCCGTCGGCAAACGAATCGGCCTCGACGCAACCAGCGCCGCCGGCCTGGTCTTCACCCTCGCCAACTCCGTCCCCGTCTACGCCATGATCAAAGAGATGAGCAACAGAGGAAAAATCGTCAACGTAGCATGGCTCGTCCCCGCCACAGCAGCCCTGGGAGACCACCTCGGCTTCACCGCCGCCGTGGCCCCGGAGATGATCACAGCCGTCGTCCTCGGAAAACTCATCGCCGGCGCCTGCGCCGTTGTGTTGGCCTTGGTTATGACCAGAGAGCTGGGATAGCCGGATAAAAGCCTGCCTCCGGCGGGCAGGGGCTGAGCCCCTGCACCCCAGGTTGCGAATGCTCCCGACCTTCGTGCCTCAGGTCGATCACATTCGCTGACGGGCGTCGCCCGTGAACAACGACTGTGGCTTTTGACCTATCCACTGGCTCGCGAAGCGACTCCTCGAACCAAGAACGAAGAACCAGGCACCAAGAACGCTTTTTCTCTTACCACTGGCTCGCGTAGCGACTCCTTGAACTAAGAACGAAGAACCAGGAACGAAGAACGCTTTTCCCCTATTCACCACTCACCACTCACCACTCACTATTCACTGGGCATTGGCTCGCGTAGCGACTCCTCGAACCAAGAGCCAGGAATGTTTTTTATTGCCATTCGCCTGTCCCTATGCCCTGTTTTTTAGCCTTTAGCCTTTAGCCTTTAGCCTGCTTTTATTTGAACCAAGCACCAAGAACGTTTTTCTATCCCTTATCTTTTTTCGGATAATTCATATCCAGAACCTGATTCCACGTCGCAACATTCTCCTTCTGAGCCTCAAGCAACCCGCTTGTATCACCCGTGATGGTGATTTTCACAATGCGATCCCCGCGTCGGATCTTGTTGACCACATCCTGGTCCGTGTCACTCACCACAGCCCCGAAGACACTATGCTTGTTATCAAGCCAGGGGGTCTTAACGTGGGTGATGAAAAACTGGCTGCCGTTGGTGCCAGGCCCTGAGTTTGCCATGGAGAGGATGCCGGGGACGCTGTGACGAAGGGTGGGGTGAAACTCATCCTGAAACCGGTAACCGGGATTTCCTCGTCCCGTCCCCTGAGGGCACCCGCCCTGGATCATGAAGTTGGGGATGACCCGATGAAATGTCAGCCCGTCGTAGTAGCCCCGGTTTGAAAGATTCACAAAGTTGGCAACGGTCACAGGCGCCTTATCCGCATACAGCGTCAGATTGATCACGCCCTTGTTGGTTTCAACGACAGCCCGGATCTCACCGGCCTTTTTTGTCTCAGCGCCAAAAACAAGTGAACTTGCAGAGAGAAGAACAATCAGACTGAGCAGTAACGATCTATAGAGTTTCATGGTGTCTCCTGAATGGGATCCCTGCCGGGGGCCAAACTTTTGAAAAGTTTGATAAACAGGTTTTGCGAGCATTTTCAAAAACGACCCTCCGGAGGCAAACATAATTTGAATAGAACAGTTTTTCATCTACCCATACCACCAGAACGTACCGTTTTGCTACATGAAGATTGCTGCCATTGGGCGAGATAGGCGACTGGAGAAAGAGCAAGGGAAAGAGTTCACCACGAAGAGGGGAAGGGCACGAAGGAAAAGAAGGGCCTCCGGCGGCCAAGGGCTGAGCCCTTGGAACCCAGGTTTGCGAATACTCCAACCCTCGTGCCTCGGGTTGTCACATTCGCTGACGGGCGTGGCCCGTGAACCACGGATTTGGTTTCTGCCTCCCCCTTCGTGTAGCCCGTAGGGCGCTTCGTGAGATTCGTGGTTTATGCCTTATTTACTTTCTTAACCATGAAGGACATGAAGAGCATGAAGGCGGCTGCGCCGCAGAAGGGCAAGGGTATTTGCAGGAGAGCAAGCCCTTGCCAATCACCTGGCACCTATGGTCTGTTTTTTAGCCTTTAGCCTTTAGCCTTTAGCCTTTAGCCTTTTGGCAAAAAACCGGAAATATCAATGAGGTGAAACTTTTTCCCGGAGGCAACCACAAGCGTATTGATGGAAGGAAAAACCAGCGGAATGGGATGTGAGGCGACGCGCTTAAAAACAAGTTTGTTGGTCCCTGATTCCAGATCAACCAGCTCGCCATGGGTTTTCCCCATACCTCGGTTATCACGAGTACCCAAGAGAATAAAAGAGCTCGGGTCGGTGCCGAGAGCGACGGTGGAAGAGACGTGGTTCACATCGGATACAAAATGGCTTTCTCTCTCGAGATTGGGCACATTCCAGCTGTCGACCTGGCCTTTTCGTGTCACCGTATGGAGGGTGTCCCCTGATTGGGAAAATGTGACATTGATAACCCAATTCCCAACTTCATAGGGTTGTATCGTCCCTTGTTTTACAAGCACAGGCGTCGTTTCTTGACGTGTGATCTCCCAGACAACAACACCTCCGGTTGACGTGCCCACTGCAAGCCACCGCTTGTCGGGGCTGAAACTCATTGAGTCAGCGCACCCGTCGAAGTCATATTCATCGTCATAGAGACCGCTTGAGGTGTCATAAATTTTGATGCTGCCGGAGCCGCAAGCGAAGATGATTTTATGATCATCGGTTTCATCGTAGATTAAGGCTTTTACGCGGGCTTCTTCTATTGTTGTTAGCGTGCCCTCCTTGAGATTCCATATTCTGGTTTCATCATCAAAATAGGAATTTGTCAGGGCAATAGCACCGTCATCAGAAATGGTGATGCTACTCACCCGCATGTCGTGGGCCTTGAATATGAGAGGCTTTCTCTTGCCGTTGGTGTCATGAAATTCCACCATTCCCGTTTCATACCCCACACCTAAAATTTGGCACTCCGGGTCGTAGGCAAGGGCTGTTACACTGGAACTTTTGTCATAGGTCAGTTCCTGGAGGTATGTCCTCAGGTCACCTTTGGGGTCTTTGGTTTTTATAAACCGAGGGGCCAACATGATGCAGAGGGTGACAAGCAGGAAGGCCAGCAGCCATTTTTGTTTGCGGTCAGTCATGGGGTTACCTTTCAATTAAAAGCTCAACGTGGCTTCGCCACCCTTGCCGCCGGAGGCTTTTTGTTTTGGCCACTTTAACCATAGAAGACAGCGTCTTAATGAAGTGACAATGGGTTAATGTGAAAAAGAGGCCCGGACCAGATTTGACTCTTTGTATGTGTAGTCAAATGTATCAGGAAGCATTTCCTGATACGTCGATTCATCAAGTGATCCCACGTTATAGATGGGCGTGTCCTCTCGAATCCCTGTGATTGTGGACGCGTCGTCGTTGCAGCGGATGAGAACACCACTTACCTTGACCTCACTCTGGTTCGAAAAAATCCAGTTTATCGCCTTTTGACTCTCGAGAACGAGAAACACGGGGCCCTCATCGGGCAAGGCCACGTGCACGTTGTTGTACAGGTCTTGGGTGGTACCGCCTGAGATGATGGCGTTAACCTTCGAAGGTTTTATGGCTTTGCTGATCAACCATTGAACATCATCGCTGTTGGAAACATGGGGATAGTTTATGAGCGATGCGTTGAAATGTGTTTCGTAACTGTTGTTGATGAACTCAATTCGAAGACGGTGCTTTCCGGCATAGATGGGGAGAGAGAGGGTGCCATTGCTGTCCAGCCTTTCGGCGGCAAGAATGTCATCAATAAAAACAGAGATACTCCCGCTGGTAGAGGTGGAATGCGATATGGGAAGGACGCATTTTTCAAGGGCGTCAATGTTTGCCTCCCAAGCGGCCTGAAAATTGCCCGAATGAATTTTGCAGAATGAATCCCTTTTGTAGTTGATGGAGGGTTGGGAAACCGTTTCTGAGCTCACAAGGGTATTCTCATTAAAGTACGTTGCAGAGAATTTGCTCACCCTGTATGGGCGTGGCCTTTTCAACGGCGGAGCAGCCAAAGGCTTTCTTGCGTCGGATGGAGAGGGGGCACTCGCACCCCCCGGCTTTGGGTGCTTTTGAAGCTCATTTTTAAGGTATGCCAAGCGCGTGAGGGTTGATTGCGTGGCCAGATCAAGTTCAATAAAAAAACGGCCATTGCGCGTTGCCGAACACGTTGTGTTTCTCTCCTCGATCCATTGAATCTGCCCTATTTTAAGATCCTGTTTCTGAGCGTCGGTCAAGCGTGATCGCAATTCACTGTACGCGTCATTGAGCTGGGCATCTGCGGCTAAATAATTCTTCGTGAGACAATAGACACCATCAAAGTCATTGGATGGGTTGTCGCAGCTGCCTGCGAAAGCAAGTGAAGAGCAGAAAAAAAGAGCCATCAGCGAAAGCGTTTGGAGTGTTTTCATAGTCATCTTTGCCTGGGATCTTGAGGTTGAGTAGAATTGCTCGACAAGAGTTCTATAGCGTGGCATTGATCTAATATCAATTCAAAATAACTAGAAATCTAAAATGATACTGCCCTTCAAAATTCCAAGTAGAACGAAGGGCTTGGTTTCTGGTGCGCAATCCTTCACTCGGCATCCGTATGGACGCTCCTTCCGAATACCATGGGATTTGATAGTGCTTCTGAATAATTGTGCCGCAGTGGTGCGATCCCCTTCAATTTACCCTGAATGTCGGTCTTCGCGACACTAAACAGAGAGAACCATCAATGAGTAAGGAGGCGTTTACGACTGACCTCTCACGATACCGGACACCGACCATGCAAGTCCGCCCTCGACCATGACCGAAGAAGCTGGAACAACATAACGAACGTCCTATTTTTTGAGCCCATGACCGGAGGGTTGCGACTCCTTGAACCAAGAACATCTGTTTTAATAACCATGAAGCACATGAAGGGCTTGAAGGCGGCTGCGCCGCAGAAGGACAATGATATTTGGAGAACAGCAAGCCCTTGCCAATCGCCTGGCACCTATGGCCTGTTTTTTAGCCTTTAGCCTTTAGCCTTTAGCCTGCATTTATCTGAACCAAGAACCAAGCACCAAGAACTAAGAACGCTCTTTTCCTTCTTGCCATACGGTTTGAATGATTCTATCGTTATCTCTGTTTGTTGTGGCATAGATAATGATATTTGACAGAGAAAGAGCAGGTTAACCGTGAAGACCGACTTGGTAGATAAGCTGTTGCAGAACCGGAAAATCCTCATCCTGGGCCACCGCGGCTCCCGAAAAGCCGAGGTCCCGGAAAACACCCTTGCGGCCTTTGAACGGGCCTTTGACGTCGGGGCCGACGGCATCGAGATCGATGTGGAGACCACCTTAGACGGCAACCTCGTGGTGGTGAACCGATGGTTCCTAAACGCCGAGTTCGGACTTTTTCCATGGCAGGGGACCCTTGCCGAAATCCAGCGCCTCGGCCTCACCAAAGGCATCGCCATCCCCACCTTCGATGAAACCTGCCGCCTTATCAAAAAGCGGCCCCAGGCCGTCTTCAACGTCGAGATCAAGTCCAGCAACACCCTCCTCTGCCGCACCGCCAAAGCCGCCATGAAGGTGATCAAGCATCACAACATCGACAACCAAGTCATCGTCTCCTCCTTCGACATCAATACCCTTCTCACCACCCGTCTTTTTCACCCCACCATCGAAACCGCCTACCTCTTCAGGCAGGACGACCGGGTTCTGAATGTCGAAGACAAAAATAAGTTTTCCTACAGGCTGAACACCCTGGTTAATAGATCCGGGATCAAAGGTTTTCGCCCGGATCTCTCACGATTCAGATGGGTGCATGGGCAAGGCTTCAGGGATGACGCTGTAGTAGGCTACCGCAATTGCCTGATAACGCAGCCCATGTGCGCATCTGGTTCGCCCGAAGGGTAAGGGTTTCAAGATGAAGGAGTTTTCATGAGAGATTCGGGCCGGGGTGGATACGCTTAACCCCGAGATTAAGTTGTTCCCGGAAAAAGGCGAAAGACTGTGGCTCAAAGGGGCGAGCCTTTTGGGGAAACGGGTGAATGCGTGGACGGTGGATTGTGAGGAAGATTTTGAGAAGGCGGTGGGGGCTGGGGTGGCTGTGGTTATTTCGGATCGGCCGGAGGGGATGGTGGGTTTAGTTGAAAGAAAAGTGGATATAGGCGTTGTGTCAAGTGTGTAGGTTTGACCCCTTCCTCGTAGCCCGAAGGTCATTAAACCTCATTCTTTTTCGTGCTTCGGCACCAGTCGGGCGAAGCACGTATTAGCTATTTAAATGAAGTGTCATTATGAGAAGGCTGTCAGAATAATGGGTTCATATGCTGTGCTCAGTCTGGGTAAGTATGAAGTTGCTTGGAGTAAAAATGAAAACTTATTGAGCCATAACGATCTATACCAAGAGGATTGTCTTAAATCTAAACTCTATGAAGGTTCTTTCGAAGAGGGACAAAAAGAATGGTACGAGCTTGAATTAGAGTTGGTTAAAGAGAGGCTTGAATTACTTGGATACACAATTGAATATGCGAAGAAACAATTTGAGAATCCATCTCGATTTAGTGAAGAAGAACCTTTGCAGCTTGGCCTTGATGAGGTTTTAGGAACTCTTAGAACTGTTGATGTTAGTAAGGTGTTTTATGAATTTGGTGAATTACCTAAGGCGGGTATATTTGCACCAGAACATATTCAAAATTTAATTCGTTCTTCGCGTGATCTAAGTTATGCATCGGATCATTGGGATCTTAGCGCTCTTCTAGAAAATTTTAGTCCTTACTCACAGCTACGAGTTTTGGCTGAGAGTACACCCAATTTAAAGTTGCCCGTCATATGGGATTTTGATGAAGTGGTCAGAAACGGATGGGTTGATCGTGAAGCCATTACCCATGGTACAAAGAGTAAATTTTTGATCGTAACTGAAGGTAGTTCTGACTCGAAAATTCTTAGGAAAGCTATTGATTTATTGAAGCCTCACATTAAGGACTTTTTCTATTTTGTAGATATGGAAGGGGGGTATCCTTTCACTGGTACTGGCAATCTTTTCAACTTTGTCAAAGGATTAAGAAGTATCGATATTAAAAATGATGTCTTGGTTGTTTTTGATAATGATGTGGAAGGAATACAGGCAATGAATCGCTGCTTAAACCTCCAGTTGCCACAAAATATACGGGTTATGAAATTACCTGATTTAACAGTCTTTCAGAATTTTCCCACTGTTGGCCCAAATGGTGATGCTATTTCAGATATTAACGGTAAAGCAGCATCAATCGAGTGTTATTTGGATATTGGGGAATCAGCTAAAGTAAGATGGACGAATTATAGGGAAGATACTGATTCTTACCACGGCTCATTAATATCTAAAGATAAATACAAAAAAGTATTTTTGAAGCAATCCAAAGTAGTCGAAAGTTATGATTTTAGCAAGCTAAAGCAGGTGGTAGATTGCATGATTTCAGAATGCACAGCGATAGCTAATAAGGCTAACTCAGACGATCTGAAAAGTCGCGCGGATAATTAGCTGTGTTAGTAGGCACGATAATCCGACGAGGATTCTGCATAAACAGTGATAAACAAACATCCTGCGCTACTGTAGCGCGAGGGGCCAACTATACAGATCCTCTTTCGGGCCGCGAGAGTGTCCAATACAGAAAAAGATGGAGATAAGGTGGAGTTAGAAACGCTCGTTGATGACGAAAGAACATCGTTACTGTTGGAAGCAATAGATAGTCAGGCCTTTAGGCGGGTGATCGAACATCTTAACAACTACAGTTTCTGGGATGGCGTTGAAGGCACGCCCTGCCTCTGGGAACACCAGCAGATAGCTATCGGGACAGTTGTTGCCTACCTTAATGGTAACAAGTCTATCCCTGAACGTCCCGAGCACAAAGAAGCCTCCCTTCTGAAACTTCCTACCGGCACAGGCAAGTCAGGTATCGTTGCTGTCCTATCGCGCTGTCTACCGGACGTGCGGCGGGTGCTTGTATTGACCCCGCGCACGGCACTCGCAGAACAGCTCATCGCCGATATACGTTATCGCTTTTGGAAGCACATGGGCTACCAGGTCGGGGGTACAGATCTATTCGCAGGTGATGTTGATACGACTGGAAGAGCGCTTGAAGATGTTTATGTCGATCAGTTTCTCCCCAGTAGCGTTCGCCATGTTGCAGAACATCTCGGCGGGGACGACGTCGACCGTGCCATCTTAATTGGCACTCATCAGGCGCTTGGCGCTGTACGCAAGACAGCGGATGATCCCGGTCAGACAGAAGCCGTTATCTGTAAGGCTATCTTACGAGAGATTCGAGATAACTTTGATCTCGTAATTGTCGATGAAGGTCATTACGAGCCCGCGATCTCATGGTCTCAAGGTGTCCGTGAGTTTAATCTGCCGACATTGCTGTTGAGCGCCACACCTTACCGTAACGACTACAAATCTTTTCGCGTCTGTGGTCGCTATCTTTTCAACTTTTCATACGATCAAGCCGTGAGTCGCGGTATCATCCGACCCGCAGAGGTAATTTTACCTGATGTCGAAATCGAGCAAGATCGTCAGTCCGCCGTAACACAGTTTGTCGGGTTAATGCAGCAGGAATTGCCGCACAGGCTTGAGCGGGCAAAGGCTTGGTTTCGTGACGGTGTAGCGCCGAAGGTCATGGTACGCGGTGATGATCTCGATACGCTTTATATGCTCCAGGCCGTTATCAACTGTGCCTTTAACACTCGGTCTGTTGTGATCCACGACAGAGCCAAGAAGAAACCCGAGAACCAGGATCGCTTCGCTAACGTAGCGTCGGCCCTACTTAATCGATCCGATGCTACGTTCTGGATACACCAGAATAAGCTGATGGAAGGCATCGATGATCCCGCATTCGTTGCTGTCGCCATTTTCGACCTCATGGGGAATGCGCGCCAGCTCGTCCAGCAGATCGGGCGGGTAACCAGACATTCAAACGGGGACCGTAGGTTCCGACAGACAGGCTGGATTCTCGGTTCAACCGCAAATGCCGCACGTATCCGAACGGCATGGGAGCGCTACAAGGGTTACGAGGAATATGCAGCGCGGAACACAGCCCACATCGTGGCTAACGAAGTGACGCTTCCTGATCGACTGCTCGAATACATGGCTGAGTACCAGTATATCAGCGGTGAATTTCGTGGGCGCTTTGAGTTCGAGCAGGCGCTCGAAGCACATGACATACAGCTTCCACGTACCGCAGCCGTGTTAAGAACCGTAGAGCCGCTACCTGATATCAGAGCCTTCAGCAGGGTAATCGAGGAAGCGATCATGAATAAAGACCGTTTCAAGATTACTCCTATCAATAACATGCCCGAGAACGCGATGGGGTTCTCGTACTATGCATGGCGCAACTCACCTTATCTGGTCGATCGCTTTTTCTCTGAGTGGAAGCTTGGTATCTTCGTTGCCGTTCAACACGGGGATTTTGTATTCATGCACGACACTGAGGGGCTGGTCGTCGATATGTCGAGCCTAAAGCTTAAGCGTGCCAGTCGGTCCTTTATGGAAAAGGCTTTCCCCGGCGGAGACGGAGAGAATGGATCACGCCTTTCGCGTTTGTCTTTTGCTTCACTCGATATGTCACAACATGCCATTCGCGGGGTGGCGATGCGCACTCGCTCATTCGCCGATGTTTTCACCGACCTTCTCGACCCTTCTCTTGTGCCTGCTACCGCAGCGGGATTCGTCAATGGCGATGCTCGCTATATAGGTTTTGCGCGTTCGCGAGTGCGCGATGGCTCAGAAAGATACGTCCCTGCTACCGAGTATGTTAATTGGACTTCAAACGTCATTGCAGAACTGAGTGATGACGGTCGATCACGAAGCCGTGTGTTTGATCGCTATGCTGCCGTGGTTGAGAATGTAGATGTCGCGGAAGCACAACCGGTTTCAATTCTGCTCGATCCTTCACTCGATGATATGCGAGATGACGAGGTTGGCGGTGCAGGCTTCGCGCTGCATGAGGATGTAGATTACTTTGACCTGTGTGCAGATGTGGATCAAGAAACTGGAGCCTTCCTAATCGATATCGATGGGCTACGTATTGAATGCACAGTTGAATTCGTTAAAGAAACCAGCAAATACCGCATTGAAAGTGATGAGCTCAATACCCGGTTTCCTGCCCCTGAGCGCAATGATCGTCGGCAAGGGCAGTCACTAATTCAACGCCTAAATCAGCGGCAGGCGTTCCGTATTCTCACGAGCCGTGAAAGCATGGTCTATTCCGAAGGAAGTTTCTACGAGCCCCGTGTGCGTTGGGCATTAGAAGACGGTAGCAAACCCATTCTCGACTATGTCTATGCATCTGCATCGCTGGATTCTGTTGACTCCGAGAAGGGCGAGAAATACTTCGCCGCTAATAAGCCTGACTGGCACCGCCGATCAATATTTGGTATCTTCGCCGCAACGTGTGATAACCAGCGGCTTGCCAACGGGATAGGAGACGATGACCTAACAGCAGCGATTGAAGCTTTTCCGATTTGGTTGTGTGACGATGACGGCCAAGAAGTTGCCGACTTTATCGGCCTTGATCCGGACGCGAAAAAGATGGTCCTTGTTCACGCCAAGGTCGGTAAGCAGGGGGAGCGGGGACGCGGTTTCAATGTCGGCGGTCTGCAAGAAGTTGGTCGACAGGCTCTCGCGAGTCTCAGCTTCATCTCGCTCGGAAGGCCTTCATCGGCGTGGACATCAGAACGATGGCAGGCTAACGTCCGGGCAAATACCGTCACTTTGGCCGATCGATCTAGAATCTTTGGCAACGATACGGAAATGACGGCTGATCAGTTAAACACCGCGCTTCATTCCGCGTGTAGAAATCCATCCTTCGACAAGGAGGTTTGGATCGTCGGTGCCAAGATGGCACGACGTCAGACCCTTTTAGGTGGGCTCGAAAATAATCCTGTCGAAAATCGTTTGCGTCAGTTCTTAATGCATTGGGATGCGATGCAGACAGCGTGCGCCCGCGCAAATACTCGGCTTAAGTTCTACTGCTGAGGGCGTCGATAACAGAATAAAATACTTGGTGAAGAAGGTAGTCATAAATCACAAGCAAACTCTTATCTCAGCGCGATTAAAGAACAACGGCATTAGGCCCGTTTTTATTGAGAAAATTGGGGATGATTCTGCACATCTGACATAGTCTTTCTATTCAAATGATTTAACGGCTTGTGCTTTTTTTGACATTATATTCTATCGGCGCAGCATCCGTGTTCGTCTGTGGCTAAATCACTTTTGGTTTTTGGGGGCCCCTTAATTGTCAAGCACCCCGCAACCCACTTGAAATGGACTTCCCCATGCACCTCACAAACTACGCCTTCATGGTCATCGGCCCCGGCCTCACCCCCGAAGCAAACACCACAACAACCTCCTCCCCCCTTTTCAAAGCCACAGTCGTGGGCGTTGAAACCGTGGATCAGGCCTGTGATGCAGCAAAAGAGCTGGTCAAAAACGGCGTCCAAATGATCGAGTTGTGTGGCGGCTTTGATGGGGAGGCGGTTCAGAAGGTGATTGATGCCATAGGCGGGCAGGTTCCGGTGGGGGCGGCGGCGTATTCGGAGGCTGAGCAGGCCAAGTCGGATGCGTTTTTCGCTCAATAAGTTTTCTAATTCCCGGCCATTCTCAGGTACCCCAAAGGGTATGGATGTCCCCAGCATGGTTGATTGTTGAAATCGTTCTTCGTGCTTTGTTCTTCGTTCTTGGTTCGAGGAGTCGCTGTGCTCTATCAGTTATGAGAAAAACATGATCTGGCTGCGAATACGGGGTAATCAAAACAAGATTTGGTGTCTGTGATCGGGTCAACTGAACGGCTTTTTTAAACCATGAAGAGCATGAAGGACAGGAAGAAAAACCCCAAAAGAGACACCGTGTATTTCGCGGCAACGCCGCCTTCGTGCGCTTCGTGGTAGACATCCTGTTTGGCCGTTGACGTTGAGGTGACATCAGAAGGGCATGATGTCTTTTCCCGGCGCAGCCGGCTTCATGCTCTTCATGTCCTTCATGGTTGAGCTGTTTTTAGTCTGTGAAAAGGGGGCGCGTCTTGGCTTCGAACTCAGAGAATGTGTCCACTGTAGCTAAATGATGTTTCGACCGTTATCTTGTGCTCATCACCCATAAATGACAAGGCGACCGATGACACTGGTTCCCAGAGCGTTTATATTACTTGTCTTATTTATTGCGGCACCGGTTTTTGCCTCAACGCCCCCGGTTCTACCCGGAGAGTTTGAAAATGTTATTGGGGAAGCGTCCAAAGAGATTTCGAACGGGGGGAATCTGCCCTGTGCTTACAATCGTCGGGGAATTGCTTACCTGAAGCTTGGTGATTATGAGAAGGCCGTTTTGGACCTTCAGAAGGTTCGACAATTCGAGAGGATCATCTGTCAAGATGGAGATCGTTTTTATGGCGTAGATATCGGTAAAATTCATTATTATGAAGGGGTATGCTGGTATTATCTGAATAACTACGAGGGGGCCATTGAGAGTTGCCAACGTGCTGTTGCAACAGATGGTTTTGTGGTGACCAGCCAGTTCTATTATGTGATGGGTAGATCGTACAGTTCCCTATTGATGTGGGAAGATGCCATTGCTGCTTATACCCAGGCCATTGACCTCGATGCAAAGTACGCCCCAGCCTACCATGCCAGGGGGGTGGCGTACGGCCGCATTGGGATTGAACATAAAGAGCGTCAAGACAAGTCCTATGCGCGGTATCTTGAGCCGGATTTGACGTTCGAAAGGGATCGGGAGATCACTTACGGTTTAGCAATGACGTTTGGTGTGCTTGTGCTCATCTTTCTTTTTGTTCGAATAATAGGACGTGTTGTTTTCAAAACCACAGAAGTTGCCATTGTAAAAGCCCGGCCCAGTTACCTCATGTGTTTTCTCATCATCCCCGTGTTGTCTGTTTTTTTGTATTTTGGGTTTGGTTGTGTCACTTCAGCGAATGTGTCGTTATTTTTTCAAGATCCGCAAGCTGGCTCCAAGATTCTATTTCCCGTTGTTGGCTCTTTGTTATCGGGCCTTATGTATGTGAATCTGGCTTTGCAGGAATTCATCGTTACAGACCAAAGCCTGTACCTGAGATCCCTTTCCAAGTTTGGACGCATGGAACGAATTGAGCTGACACAGGTTCAAGAGCTCAAAACAATAAGTACGTATGAGTCTGATAGTGACTCGTCATTTAATTTTAGGGGCAATAGAGATCAACGTTGGCCTCATGTCATTGCAAGAGGGGTGGGTAATTTCAGCCGTGGTGAGACCAAGTTTGTTGTTTTAATCCAACTCATCCTTAAATCAGGGAAACGATACCGGATCTCATGGTTGCACAATGCGGATGATCTTGTGGACAAGGTAAATCAATTGCTCCAAAAGAGCGATACTGCCCAGGTTGACTCGTTACGTTGATTCACGGTTTTTTCAGCAGCGTAGCCATCTGTGACCAAACCGCTTTGTATTGTAAGTAAAGATGTCTTTTTCCCGGCGCAGCCGGCTTCATGCTCTTCATGTCCTTCATGGTGGAGCTGTTTTTAGTCTGTGCCATCGGGCCTCTTGTCTTTCTTGCATCTGTTCGGAAGGGGGTCGGTGTCTGTGATTGGGTCAACTGAAAGCATTTTTTAACCATGAAGAGCACGAAGGACACGAAGAAAAACCCAAAAGAGACACAGTGTATTTCGCGGCAACGCCGCCTTCGTGCGCTTCGTGTCCTTCGTGGTAGACATCCCTTTTGAAGTTAAAGTTGACGTAAATTCGGAGACGATATCAGGTCGCATGGTTGCACGGTACGGATGGTTTTTTCAGCGGCGAAGCCGAATCTGTGCCCATCTGTGTGTATCTGTGGCCAAACTATTTTTTGTAATTGTTCTTAACGTGAAAACCAGCTGAGCAAATGGAGACGTTCATGGAGTGTCAGATCGAGCAGGAGTACAGGTATGAGATGAAGGTGATGGGGGGCTTGGTTCTTATATTCATAGGGCTTTCCTGTGAGTGGCTTTTGATCAACGGCAGTTCACACACGGATATTTTTGGGTTGGTGAATAAGGGCCTTTTAACCGAACAGGCTCATTTCTGGTTGATGACCTGCTTGATGATGTACCTTGTGCTTCAGGGCGTTCTGTATTTGATCGCCAGGATCAATGGATTCGGGCGGGTGTGCTTGACCAGCGAGGGGCTTGTTTTTCCTGGGCCCATCTGGCGGCTCGGCACCACGCATGTCCCGTATGGAGCCATTGTGGACCTCGATTTTCGAACGGTATTTTTCGACCAGGTTTTTGATGTTAAAACAGACGGAAAAAAGCATTCGTTTGTTGCCAATAATTTTCGGAACAAAAAAGAGTTTCAGGCTTTTTGCCATCAGCTTTCGACGATGGCACATGTCTCGCTGAACCATTCTATTTTTAAACCGGAAACGCCTCCACCAAGTGAGCCCATTGGGCACAGGCTTTACAAAATATCCGGCATTGGTGTTGCTGCGTTTTTTGGCGGGCCGGTGGCCGGAGGGCTGTTGATCGCTAAAAATTATAAACAAATGGGAAAGCTGAAAGAGGCAAGACAGGCAAGGTGGCTCTCCGTTCTGGCCATGCTGACGGTGGGAACCCTCCTCTGGTTTATTCCCGAGGACTCGAACCTTCCGAGTACCTCCGTTTCAGTCCCCCTCGTCTTTTTGACTGTCCTTATTGCCCAACGCGTGCAGCAAAACGACATCAACATGCACATGAACGCAGGCGGGGAGTTCATCTCAAACTGGAAAGCGTTCGGGTTTTCCCTGCTGGTTCTTCTTGGGGTCTTGTGCCTTCTCTTTACGGGGATCATTGCCTGGGAGATTTTCGCTCACTAACTGGCGATAGTGCCTGAAGCAAATGAACTGCCTGTGAACCACGAAGAGCACGAAGGACACGAAGAAAAACCAAAGATAGATTAAATACTTTTAGCGGCGAAGCCGCATCTGTGCTCATCTGTGCTCATCTGTGTGACTCTGTGGCCAACCCGTTTTTTGTTACTGGTACCTGTTGTAAGTAACGACGTCTTTTTCCCGGCCATGCCGGCTTCAAGACCTCCATGGTGACGCTCTTCTTGGCTTTATGCCTTCAAGCCTTTGTGTGGGCTTCTGCAGGTAGTCATTGAACAATGATTTTAAAAGTTATGCATGGTTTTATAATCCGGTGTGACCTTGAAACCTCAATTTAAACACGACAAAGGAGACTGAATGAAAACTCAAATCAAGCGGATGTCCCCCCATCAAAACGGAAAAGTCTTTGGCCTGTTAATGGCAGCGAGCAGTCTGGTGTTTCTTATCCCCATGCTTCTGGTGATGGTTGCCGCCATGCCGGAGATGGATCAGGAGATGGGGTTCTTTGCCGCCGGGCCTGCCGTCATGTTTGTTGTTTTCCCCATCCTCTATCTTGTCTTTGGCTATGTCTTCATCGCCATCGGGTGCATGGTCTACAACACCATCGCCAGGTTTGTCGGGGGGATTGAGTTCGATCTTGAACGGCATGAGGGGTAAAATATCCAGATTGATGAAACGTAAGTGAGATCGTTAATAATTTTTAAGGTGTCAAAGCTGAAAGGAATTGAAACGATGACGATTTTCGGGGCATTGATTGGGTTGGGTATTTTATGTGCAACAGTGATGTGGGGTAATAAGCTTGAGAACAGGCTGCTGCGCTACCTGGCGGCAGCGGTGGGTATCATGATCGGTTTAGCCGCCGCTGGGTACATCGCAGGTGATGAAGCGGGCAAGGCAGGAGAGTATATGGTCTATATGGCCGTCCCGGCCCTTATTCTCAAGAAGATCTTTGCATAGATTAAAGATAGCAGCCATTGCCCTGACGTTGAAACTTGAAAATCAGGGTTGATGGGCGCGCCTGAAAGATGCCGTGGTCGTTTTTACGGGATTTGATTGAAATAATCTGGAGAGCAGCCCCTGAACTACGTGTTCAGGGGCTGTTTGCGTTATGATACACGGATCCCCGGTCATCCGCTTTTCAAAGGGTGACGATCTACCGGGCAAATCTGCACCTCATATCCTGGCGCATGCCTGACAGCCGGGGAAGACGAAATCGGTGATCTGTCGACACGCAAAAAATGAAACAGGTCTCTTCTCCAAAACGGTCGCAATACCCTACCCTTCACGCGAATGCCTCAAAAGCGATTGCATCACGGCGACCTAAACGCATTCGCCATAGGGTTTCCAGGTGCCCCCACCTGGCCACCGGAGGCACCGTTGGAAATTTAGCAAAAAAAACATTCAATTGCTGTTATTAATGAACTACTATTTCATGCCGTGGGGAAGCGGAGAGGGGTCTCGGAAGCTATCGGCGCGTGTGAGGTACGCCTTTGCATTCTGGGTTCATGATGGAAGGTACGTTTACGAAGGTAAAGGGATTGCAATGTTTAAAAACAGCAAAGTGTTCACGTCCGTGTGCGTCAAGTTTCTCATTTTATTGTCTCTTGTGATTCTGCTCAGCAGCTGCTCAACCATGAAACGGCTGAACCGGTTCAGGGCTCCTGAGACAACGTACGAGTACGTTCCTGTTGTTGAAGAAAACGTCCGGTTTGTGGTGCTGCCGTTTAACAACTACATCACCCAACTCGAATTCGCCGCCAAGATTGAGAACATTTTACTCGAGGCCGGGCTGAACCTTCTGGCGCCTCCGCGTGGGACCAAGACCATTGAAGAGAGGACCGGGGCCGGCGTGTCCCAACGCCGGGTTGTCGGGGCGTCGTCATCATTGGGTCGGAACAATCTGAAAACCGTCAGAATCGAGAGATACATCGCGTCTGAAACCATTGATGCCGAGTACATTGTTGAAACCATGCTGAAAGACTCCTACGGCACCATTAAATTCACACGGTTGCGTGACCATAAAATCATGAGTGTCATTACCCTCACCGGCTCCAAATCCACGTTTAAAAAAGAGATTTACAAAAAGCTCGAGGCCATGCACTTCATTTCAAAAATCGAGGTTCAGGTGCAAGGGGAGTAGGGCTGCGGGGGTTAGTGAATAGGGGAAAAGCGTTCTTCGTTCCTGGTTCTTCGTTCTTGGTTCGAGGAGTCGCTGCGCGAGCCAGTGGATAATGAGTGGTGAATAGTGAGTAGTGAGTAGTGAATAGGGGAAAAGCGTTCTTCGTGCTTGGTTCGAGGAGTCGCTGCGCGAGCCAGTGGATAGTGGGTAGTGAATAGCTTAAAAACCACGAAGAGCACGAAGCGCCCTTCGGGCTGCACGAAGCGGTGTTAAACGTTTCAGTCGTTGTTCACGGGCAACGCCCGTCAGCGAATGTGATCGACCCGAGGAACGAGGGTCGGGAGCATTCGCAACCTGGGGTCCAGGGGATCATCCCCTGGCCGCCGGAGGCTGTTTTTCGGAACGGAATAAATAGTTACTTTTTATCTTATATTTTTGCTTCGGCCCTTACACGGGCGATGGCAACGATTTGGGCAGGAAGAGATATGAATACAGCAGATCCATTGGCAACAATTGCCAGTCGTTACCCTGAAGGTTCCCGTATACAAGGCCGTGTAACCCGGTTTCTTGAGTACGGGTGTGTTGTTGACGTCGAAGACGGGATTGTGGGGTTTCTTCATAACGCTGACATGCGTTGGACTTCGAGGGTCGCGCACCCATCCGACGTGGTGACCGTGGGTGACCTTGTAGAGGTGATGGTGCTGTCCGTCAATGAAGAGTCTCGTCGTATCTCTTTGGGGCTGAAGCAATGTCAGGAGAACCCATGGAAGGGCATTGCCGAGCGTTACCCGGAAGGCTCTCGTTTGGAGGGGCGTGTCACCCATATTGTTGACTACGGGTGCTTCGTTGAAGTCGAAGAGGGGATTGAAGGGATCGTTCACGTCTCTGAGATGCATTGGACCAACAGGAACATACATCCCTCAAGAGTGGTGGCCGTGGGTGACCTTATTGAGGTGATGGTGTTGGATGTCCATGCAGAGCGCTGTCGTTTCTCCCTTGGACTGAAGCAGTGCCACGAGAATCCATGGGAGCGGTTTGCTGCCAAGCACAAAAAAAACGATAACGTCTCAGGCAAGATCCAGTCCGTCACCAACATGGGATTCTTTGTCGAGCTTGAAGGCGGTGCTGTGGGGCATGTTTTTCCGTCGGATATTTTACGGGCCGATGGCGATGAGGTGTCTCTTCAGGACTTCAGCAAAGGCGATGATATCGACGTTGTTGTCCTGAGCATTGACGCAGAGCGTGAGCGTATCAACTTAAGGGTGACGTTAAACTGAACCATGCAAAAAAGTGATGCCTCCGGCGCCAAGGGCTGAGCCCTTGGAACCCAGGTTCGCAAATGCTCCGAACCCTCGTTCCTCGGGTACGTCACATTTGCTGACGGGCTTCGCCCGTGAATAACCGAAGAGGTTATCCAAGCTCCTTCATGCAGCCCGAAGGGCGCTTCATACCCTCCCTGATTAAGCAGGTTTGGCTTGGCGTATGTGCGAATCGATTGGCCCCCGGCAGTGATGCCGGGGGCCTTTTTTTTGGTGATGCAACTATTCTGCTTTCTATCGCCTTCCGGCTGCAAGGTCTGGGTTCACAGGCCTTGCCGGGGTAACGACCCACAGTACACGAATGGCGACGGTTGGCGTCGTAGCAAAAGAAGACCTTATGAACCACAAGAGCGATGAGCTCACGTGTGCGGCCAAGCCGCTTTCGTGCTCTTTGTGTTAGAACCTCATTCTGTCACGCGGTTTGAAGCAACCGTTAATATGACTATCGAGAGGTGGCGACTTGCACACATGGATCCCCGGTCATTCGCCGTGCTAAGGGTGCTGGGTTTACACCGTTTAAGCCTTACGGTCATTTTAGGTTGCCCTGACAGCCGGGGAAGACGAAATTGAGGCGCTGTCATTAAGCAAAAATGAAACAGGTCTCTTCTCAAGAACGGTCGCAATACCTTACCCTCCGTGCGAATGCCTCAAAAGCGATTGCATCACGCCGACCTCCACGCATTCGCCACAGGGTTTCAAGGTGCCCCCACCTTGTCGCCGGAGGCAGCCAGGTTAAAGATGCCTCCGGCGGCCCTGCCGGGGACCAAACTTTTGAAAAGTTGAATAAACAGGTTTTTATGGGCACACCCGATAAATTCATGTTTGAAGGCGGATGTGATTTGCCCCGATGAACGAGGGGCAAAACACATCCGCAACCTGCTTTCAAGGTGGCACACCTTGCCGCCGGTGGCTTGTTTCCTCAACCATAGAAGGCTTTGTTTATTGTCTACCTGGCCGTGGTTTCGAGCAGGATGGGGTCATCGCCTGCGGTGTGTGTCCATAAATAATAATGGTCGGCACCTTTGGTTGCGTAGAGGAACTGGTTCGAGCCCACCGTCTCCGTGTAGAAGGTGATCCGTTCCTGGCTTGGGGTGCCCACCTCCATGAGTTCGTTGCTTGTTGCGGGTTCCATGGCATACACCTGATATTCAAGCTGCGCGGTGTAGCTTTGGATATTGATATAGACGGTGCCGCCCACAACGCAAATCTCTCCCCAGACTTGCCTGTAACCAGGCAAGTTCCACAGCTTTTTCACTTCAACAGTCCCCCCTTCGGTGCCGTCTGAGGTCCAGATGGCATCATTCCGTACAAAATAGAGGGACCCACCCACGACAAACATCTGCTTGACGCTGATCAGTTGCTGGCTTTCAGCGCCTTTGACCAGCTCGGTGCCCCCTTCTGTGCCGTCGCTTTTCCACAGGTCCAGGTGGTGAATGGTGTTGCCCTGGCTATCCGTAGAGTCGTACCCGACATGAAAATAGAGAAGGCCGCCGACATCGGTCAGATGCCACGGTGGGTTCTCGAATCCTTTCAAAAGCTTTGTTCCGGCGGGTGTGCCGTTACTCACCCAGAGGCCGCAGGCGTTGCCGCCCATGGTGTCGGAGGCGAAAAAGAGCTGGCCGTTGGAGGGGGTGAGGTGGCCTTCGATGTCGAGGGAGGTTTTCACCGCGATTGTGCCGCCTTCTGTTCCATCGCTCGTCCAGAGGGCATCAGGGTTGCCGCTATTTCCATTGAGGTAAAAGTAGAGCGTGCTGCCGATGGTTTGCAACTGCTGGATGTTTCCGCCGGAGATGGATTTCACCTCGGCGGTGCCGGCGTCTGTGCCGTCTGTTTTCCACAGGGCTGTCTCGGTGGATGTGGGGGCGGTTCGGAAGAAGACCTCTCCCCCCAATGCCGCAAAGGATGAGTATTCGACATCTGTCAGGCCGTTTTTAAGGGGTGTTGCCCCGCCGCTAACGGTTGCGGTAAAGAGCCGCTGGTCTCCGTTTTCGTCGTCATAGGTATAATAATAACGGCTCCCTGATTTGAACGGGCGGGTGTAAAAGGAGACCGAGTCACCGGTTGGGTTGGCATCGGTTAACAGGGTTGCAGTGCTCCCGTCCGTTCTCCAGAGCTCGGTGCCGTGGGTGCTGTCGGCAAAGGGGATGAGGATGGAGGGCTTGTGGGAAATGGTGAAGCTCTGTTCACTGGTGTAGGTGCCGTCGCTGACGCGGATGATGATGGTTTGGTTGAGGATGCTCTCCGAATCAAAGGTCCCGGTGGACAGGGTGCCGGTGCAGTCATACCCGCCGGTTGCGTTGGGTGTTGCGACAATGTCGGAGAGGGTGGTGCCGATGTACCCGCCCGGGGTGGTGACGGACTCGACACGGGCCGTGATCTCCAGCTCGTCCACAGGGGTGTCCCGGTCGGAGACCGTGAAGGCAAAGGTGAGGGTCTCGGAGGCGTTGACGCTGACCACGGAGTTGATAAGGTCCCCCGTGATTTGCGGCCCTTTGTATGCGGTGCCGTCGTACAGGCTCAGGAGGTGCAGGGTCGCGCCTTCAAAGCCAAGGGCCAGGTCTCGATCGGTGTCCGCAAATTCGAATTTTCCGACTTTTTCTGTGCTCTGGTACACGTTGGTGTCGTCCCTGTGGGGGCTCACCGCGGATTTGAGATACCCGGAGCAGGTGATGCCGTCGGCGCAGTAGTAGGACCCGTCCGGGTTGTACCGGAGGGACGGGACATTCTGGTACGAGGATCGGTCTCCGAAGTAGTAGGCATCGGTGTATTGATCATACCGGAGTTGAAACAGGTTTAATCCCAGTCGCAGCACCGCGGTCGACCCGTTGATGGTTGAGACGCACTGCAGGTCGTTGACGCGGTCCCTGAACGAGAAGATGGTTTTAAGGGGGTAGTACGACTTGATGTTGACCTCGTAGGGCGGCGAATAGAAAATATCCCGGGTATCTGTCAGCTCAAGACGGTTGCTGGCGTTGATGGTAAAGAGCAGGAGGTCGTTGCCCACCAGTTCAAACAGGCAGTCCAGGTTGTCGCTGGTGCAGTTGGCCTGAACGGTTTCCCAGTCGGGCCACCAGGCCTCTCCCTCTTCGCCGAACAGAAGGGCCCGTGTGAGCACGGCGACATGGGTCTCATCGATGAATTCAATGCTTGTGAGGGGCGCACCGTTGCCGAAGGAGTTGGAGGTGAGGCGGGTAATTTCTGTGGTCTCCCCCACGTTTTGGGCCACGTCAACGCCGTACACATTCAAGCGGGTGTAGGCAGGGGCCATTTTGTCTGTTCCGGCATAGTCCGTGGGGACGAAGGGCACCAGCAACCGCGTCCGGCTTGGGGAGAGCTTTGCCTTTAAGATGCTCTGGACCGGATTGCCCGAGGCGTCTATGACGGGCACGTTTTGTTCAAGGGTCATAACCCCTGCGTCCGTGTACTTCACGACCATGAGCCGAGCGCCGTTATGGTGGGAGATGGCAAAGAGCATCCGATTGCCCGGAAGCAGGCGGAGCATCGGCAAGGGCAGTGTTTTGGATGAGAGAGAGGAGGACGAGGTGAGCGCTTCTTTGATGGGAAGCAGATCGCCGGAGAAGTCATTCACATCATAGGTGAACCGCTCCGACAGGTGGTAGGGGCCGACGCCGTACTCGATGAGGGTCGCGTTTGTCAGGGAGTCGCCCACAATGGCCGCGCCGTTGAAGACATCCAGGAGGCGCCCCGTGGCGGGGGTGCTGGCCATGGACTTCATTTTCATGGAGTAGGTGTCCCGGCCACTTCCCATGACACCAAGGTCCAGGGAGGTGTCCACCATGGGATGGGGGATGCTGATGTCTCCCATGGTCAGGTTGAGGGTCAGGGAGACCAAGGCGCTGGGCCGGCGGTTTCGGTTGTGGGCTTTCTGGCGTTCAAAGTCCGGGCTCAAGGGGTTTTCAAGGCAGAGCTGGTTGCTTGAGTTGTAGATGGGGTATTCGGTGATCACAAGCCGGTAGTTGTTGCCGCCCAGGAACTCCCATGTAAAGTCCGCGTGCTTGTTAAAGATCTCTTCCAGCTGGATGGTCTGGCTGAAGACACCGATCATGTCGTCATCTTCGACGCTCATGGAGTCATCTTCCATGACAGCCAGCTCCACATAGACGGCTGCGGCGTTGTACCCGCCCCCTGAGTAGAGAACCGTATCGGGTGTCTCCAGGGTCTGGCCATCTGTGACGCCAGCAAAACGCAGGTAATGCCAGGGGTGGTCGCCATCGATGATGGCCTCGCTTTCGGTGAACACCGCGTGCAGGGCGTCCCCCTCCTGGGGCTTGTCACTGACCACTCCCACATAGGGGAGCAGGTTGATTTCGGCCGTGTTGTCGTCCTCTTCGTAATTCGACAGGATTTTTACCCGGTCGAGGAGAACCTCCAGGTTGGAGACGGGAACAGAGCTGACCCGTTTGAATTCCACCTCTGCCCGGGTTTTTTTGCCTGTGCCGAGAAGGTACTTGGCGTTGGACTTAAGGACGTTGTTTCCGTTTCCGGCCGAGCCTTTATTTTCATAATTGTTGATGAGGCTGTCGAGATCATCGAAGAGGTCTCGCCCCTCGGTGAGCGAGTTGATGCTGCTGCTTGTTTTTAACCGTTGCTTTGCCTGTTCAATGTTGCCTGCCCTGATCAAATCCATAATATCTTCGGCTTCGGCCATCACCGTCGCGCCGCCGATGGCTGCCGAAGACCCGGCGATGATTCTGTAGACATCCGCCGCGCTGCCCAGCTGTTCATAGTCCAGGTTCAGGAGCAGGTCGGCGTTCTGGGCAAATTGCAGGCCTGAGCTTGAAAGATTGGCGCAATCGCAGGCAATCTGTGCGTAATTCAGCGTCTGGCCGTAGGTGTCGATCTCTGTGTTCTGCTCAGGCACCCCGGACATAAAGAATCTAAAGGCGTCCTGGTGATGCAGGCCATAAAAGGGGTCGCTGCTGGAGTATCGGTTGATGCTGGCCCGGGCACTGCCCAGGGGATCATCCTGGGCGGCGAGCTCCACGTCATGGAGGTCGTCCACCAGGTCCACCGACTCGCAGATCAGGCCGACAAAGTTGCCGGTTACGATGTTAAAGGTCTGGCTGGCGAGATAGCTGACAAAGGCCCAGTTCGCTGCGTTGACATCGTAGACGTCCTGATCGCTTGCCGTGTAATCAAAGGTGATGGGCAAGGTGCTTTGGCTCAGGCGATCCAGCGTGACCCCGAAGATGGGGCGGTTGGCCTGGATGATGACGGGGATGCGGGGGTACGTCCCCTGCAGTGCCGCTGTGAAGCACTCGGTGTCGCCTTCTCCGCATGTTGTAAATTCCTGGGTTTTGTAGGGCACCCCGTCGTAGGGGAACTGGGCCGTGTCCACCTGCACGGTTCTGTCTTTCCAGTTTTGGTAGAGGTCGTAATAGTTGGACAAGAGGTTCAGGTACTCGACATCCTGATACTGGCGCTGCATTTTCTTGGAAAAATCCCGCATGACCATTTGTGCTTTGTAGTGGTCG
The DNA here is from genome assembly GCA_942491485.1 of Desulfolunaceae bacterium. GTDB lineage: Bacteria > Desulfobacterota > Desulfobacteria > Desulfobacterales > Desulfolunaceae > Desulfoluna. Next base: position 34,101 of record CALOAX010000010.1, read on the forward strand.
GGAACGGGTTCGGCCATGTTGTAAGGCCCCAGCTCCCCCCGGATGCAAACGGCTGACTCTCCGTTCTGGTCCCGGCATTCGTAGACTTCCGGGTCGTTCTGATAATCAAAGGTGTGCACTTCCTCGTAGCAGCGCTGCAGGGAGTCGAACAGGGTCTTGTATTTGAAGCACTCACCGGCAGGCTCAAATTCATGGCCGCTTTTTTCCGATTTGGCCCACGCCTGCCAGAGCGCCACCTTTTCATTGAGCTTGTCGCCACTGGCGATGATGTCATCGATGTAAGAGGGGATCAGGAGCTTGGGGGCCATGCTGGTGTTCAGGTCAATGGTCACCTCGCCCTCGTTGAAGGAGCCTGTCTCACCCTGGGTTTTGAGAGAAATATTTTTCACGACACCGAGCATGAACTCTTTGGTTTGAACGTCGGCATCGGTGTTGATGAGGGTGGTGAGGTTGAAGGCGGTCTGGTTGTTAAAAAAGATCGCTTTGGGGGACAGCCCCGTGATCTCCTCTGAATTGGCGGAGACACTTCCCTGGGGCAGAATGTCCAGGCGCCAGATGCCGGAGTCCCTGTCCACGGGGGCAGACAATCCATCCTGGTCACCCGTGTAGACATCGCCATACGGGGAATACAGAAGAAAGGTAAACCGGGCTTTTGCGGCATCATCGGTCTCAATTTTAAATGAGACGTCGAGCTTGTCCAGGTGGGAGTCGAGGGTGCTGAAGGTGTACGATTTGGGGTGAAAGAAGTGACTTGATGTGAGCAGCTCTGCGGCCTGACCATTCTTCAGGAACTCTGCGCCGTCAGAAAAGGCGTGCTCGGTAAGGCGCTCGGGTTTGATCATCTCGATGAGGGTCACATTGTACACTGTGCTTGCGCCGACAAATCGATACGGCTTGCAACGGTTCGCGTTGGTGATGGGCAGGTAATAGAACTGCGTGTCGCTGGAGGTGCCGGAGGTGAGGGTCTGCCCGTCACTGTCAACGATGGTCGCCTCCCGGCTGGTCACAATGAGGGCGATGCCGGTTTCCGGAAACGAGACCGTTGCATCGCCTCCGTCGGCCTGGACCAGGAGGGTGTCGATGGGCTCATTGGGTTGGGCAATGCGCATGGGCAGGTTGGGCAGGCGTGCTATGGCACAACCGGTGGTGCCGGATGGGCCAGGCCCAATACCGCCGCTTGCCTTGAGCTCATCCACGGGGTTCACAAGGGTGTACCCGTCCGAGAGGCTTCTTACTGCCTTGGACTCGGTCAGGGCTTTGGAGCCTGCGGCCTTGGTGAGGGTCGTGTCACGGGCCAGGACATTTTGAGAGCGCTGGTCGAGGTTGCCGAAGTTATTGACCATGGCGACCTTGCCGAAGGCTGTTTGCAGGGCAAGGAACTCGTCCATGGTCAGGGGCGACTGACCACGCAATCGCAACTTGCGGTTGAACTTTTTTAATTTCTCCTGGTTGAGCAGCCTCAACGCTTCGTTGCTTGCCTGCAGCGGAAAAATCTCAGGGTCCGGAAGTTGCACAAATTGCTTGGTTGCCACCGGAGAGTAGGGCAGCTGCTTCAGCCGGGTGGTCACGTCAGCAGACACGCCCTGGGCTTCGAGTTTTTTGTATTCGATCTGCTTGTTGTTCTCTTTAAGAACCGTCATAATTTTTTCAGGAGAGATATTCGGGCTCTCATTTCGAATCTCCACCGTCAGGGCAAGGGCCCCCGATTTTGAGATTTTCTCTTTCAGCCCGTCCGCGGTGGTGATGCCAATGGACGACAACACGCCGTCAGGGTCCTGCAACGCCACAGGAGGCGTGACCACCGGCGTGTCATTGCTGGAACTGCCGCCCCCCCCGCCGCTACACCCACCCAGAAAAAGTGCAATGATGAAAAATGTAAGGAACCCATGGAGTGATGGTTGTTTTAATCGGTACATTTGGCTGCTCCTGCAGTCGGTGTGTTTAAAGCACATGTGCGGTTAACGATTCAGTTCCAAAAAAGCGGCCTCCGGCGGCAAGGGTGGCAAAGCCACTTAAGCGAAAAACCTTGAAAGCAGGTAGCGGATGTGGCGTTTAAAAATTTGTTTGGCAACCTTTTCAAAAGGTTGGCCCCCGGCAGGGCCGCCGGAGGCAAAAAACAACTGAATAGTTACGCGTTTGGATTGTCGGGGTGGTGCCGTGTGACACAGGTGTTGGGGTTGTGCCCGGCTGCGCAAGGCCGAAGAGCTGAACCTGGTAAAAGGTCATCAAGGAACCTTTTTAGTCATGGTTGGCTCATGTGGTTATCAGCTTGTGGGGCGTTGCATGGCAAAAGAACCCGGATGTTAAGTAAGGATTAGGGTAAATACTAAATAAGGTCAACGCCTTGGGGTCACTGTTTGCATGGCCTGAGGTCACTTTTTTGAAAGGCAAATCAATGACTCGGGTCACTGGCGGGGGGCGAGTCACGATGATGAGAGGGGCAAAAGCGCGGCTTTGGTCGAGGTGAGGGCACCTTGAAACCCTATCCCGGAGGCTTCATGGAAAACCATTATGGTGCGTTTCATGATGCTGTTGGCGAATCGAGTGACCGGGGATCCATGATCGCAGGATGACACCGAATGAAGTTCCTTTTGACAGACACAGGTTGATTTTATGGGTAACTTGCTAAAGTTTATGAAATAATGTCTAAAGTTTGTCTCCGGCGAGACGACAAATGAGGTGGGCTGTGTTTTCCCTGCGTGGGAGCATGGCGAAGCAGGCGCGCAATACGGCGTCATTTTGATGAGATGCTTTTATTGGCATGGTAACAGTTCAGCTCAATTTTCTGGTGTTTCTGCTGAAGCTAAGCTTTTGACATAATCATGTTTGAAGGCGGGGGGGATTTGTCCCGAGGAACGAGGGGCAAAGTGCGTCCGCAACCTGCTTTCAAGGTGGCACACCTTGCCGCCGGAGGCATTTTTGAGCAGACCAGATTATATTGAATATACGATAGATGGAGACAGGGTATGGCGGGAACTGCCAGGGAGAACGTGCTGCAGGCCATGGCGGCGTGTTACCGGAAAATGATGGACGACCTTTTTGACGGCATGCTGCTCATGGACGTGGACAGCGGAAAAATTCTCGGCGTGAACAAGGCCTTTGTAAAAATGACGGGGCTGACGGAGCCTGAGGCCCTTGCGGACTTAAGGGAAGCTTTTCTCGATCCCATTGATTTTTACATGCTTCAGGGGTGCGGGCAGACCAGGGCTTACGACATGGAGATGCCCGTCCTTGAGACCCGCATTGAGCATGTGGACGGGGCGCTAAGGGATGTGGAGATTCGGCCGTCGCTCATGGAGAGCGACGGGTGCCGTCTGCTTCAGCTGTTGTTCCGGGATACTTCGGAGATGAAACGCCTGGAGAACCACTTTCGGCACTCCCACGTGATGAATACCGTGGGCCAGGTGACGGGAGGGGTCGGCCACGACCTCCGAAATACCCTGGGCGTCATCCGCCTGGCTACGGACCTTCTGGAGGCGGAAGAAGAGGGTCTCGATGAAATGGCCAGGCAGGCCGTGCGCATGATCGCAGGGTCCACGGAACGCGGTGAACATCTCTGCGGCAGGCTTCAGGCCTTGGGAAACCGGTGCAACTCCCGATCGTCGGTGATGGATCTCCACGAGATGATCGACGACACTCTGTTCATGCTTCCCTACACCCTTAAAAGCCGTGTGGAGGTCTCCCTTGTGCCCCTGGCCGAGGAACATCTGGTGTTCGGTGATGCCGTCAAGGTCCAAAGCGCCTTGATGAACCTGTGCATCAACGCCGACAAGGCCATGCCCGACGGTGGGACCCTGCGCATCGAAACGCGCAATGTCCATCTGACCAAAACCAACGCAAAGGTCGGCAGGTTCGATTTGGCCCCCGGCATGTATCTGCAGATCATCGTGGAAGACACCGGATGCGGCATGGAGCCTGAGGTGCTGGAGAAGGTCCTTGACCCCTATTTTTCCACAGAGCATGGGGACGACAATGGGGGGGAGGGCCTTGGGCTGACACTGGTGGGCCGGATCATGCAGGATCACCACGGTGCCGTGGCGCTTACCAGTCAGGCCGGAGAAGGGACCTCCGCGTCTCTCTTCCTGCCCCTGGAGGCCGGGGCCATGGGCGGGCAGAAGGCGGTGCATCAGGTGGGTGAAGGGGACGATACGATCCTGCTTTGTATCTGATTGAGGTGAACAGCCTCCGGCGGCAAGGTGAGCCACCTTGAAAGCGGATTACGAATGCTCTGATCCCTCGTTCCTTGGGCTCTTCACATTCGCTGACGGGCTTCGCCCGTGAACAACGATTGAGGTGACTTAGCCTTTTTCGTGTAGCCCAAAGAGCGCTTTGTGAACTTCGTGGTTTGTGCCTGTTGACAGGGGCATGATGGACTCTATAGTCCCCTTGACTCCGGTCGGAATAACACCGGTGGCAAGGGTGGCGGCTGCCCATTGCACCATACCCTCCTTAGAAATTGGCAGAATTCGCAAACCCGGGGATCATCCCCTGGCCTTTCCGCTGGACATATCTTTGCCTTTCATGAGATAGGAAACTTCCTGAAAATTCGGGGCAGGTTTTATGCTGGTATCGCCTGATATCTTTGGTGTTCCTCTGTGGGGAATGGGTTGAGGTGCGGGTTTATGGCGAGGCGATCAGCATGTGAAGGGTCAGCCAAACAATGAACAAGTTTTATGAACATGCCGCTGGGATTTGACCCGAGGAACGAGGGTTAAAGCGCTGCGGCAGCTTGCTTTCAAGGTGGTTCACCTTGCCTTTATTATTCACACTTTATTTACTGAAGAAAGACGACCATCATGACAAAAAGAGTATCCCGCCTGTTGGCAGCCATCCTTTTCGCTGTGACCCTTGTTTGCGGCACCCACGTTTTTGCAGCATCCGCAAAGTAGCCCATCGTGATCCAAGGGGCCATGGATGTTGAAACGCAGTTTATGATCGAGCAGCTGACCGGTGTGGAAGAGATCACTGTTGGCGGCTGGCGATTTTTCAAGGGGGCTCTGGATGGTTACCCCGTGGTGATAGCAAAGACCGAGGTCGGTATGACCAACGCGGCGGCCTCCACCGTCCTTGCCATTGAAACGTTCAACCCCTCTGCCATCATCAACCAGGGGACCTCCGGAGGCCATGATCCCAAGCTGCACCGGTATGACATTGTCCTTGGGGAGACATCCGTGAACTTCGGCAGTTTCAAGACGAACCATGGCGATGCAGGAGCCGGCGTGAAGACCAAAGAGTGGATTCCCATGACCCTGGAGGTGAATGTCAAGGGAGAGGCCGAGGAATTTACAGGTTTTCAAGGGGATGCGGACCTTCTCAAAGTGGCTGAGGGCGCTGCGGGCACCTACAAGTACGGCAAGGTGGGCAAAGGTGTCATCGGCTCTGCAGACCAGTGGAACCGTGAGCTGGATCGCATTGCATGGATCCACGCCACCTACAAGACCTCTGCTGAAGAGATGGAAACAGCATCCGCCGCTCAGATCGCAGAAGCCTACGGCATCCCCTTCCTGGGGATTCGCATTCTCTCCAACTCCGAGCTCCATGACGAGGGGTTTGACCCCAAGGCAGGACTTTACTGCCAGGAGTATGTGCTGAACGTGGTGAAGCGCCTGATCCCATAAAAACGATGCCTCCGGCGGCCAGGGGATTTTTTTGCCAAAGTGGCTTCGCCACCCTGGACCCCAGGTTGCAAATACTCTCAACCCTCGTTCCTCGGGTCGAGAGTATTCGCACAGGCTTCTTAACCAGGCAGGCTTTGTTGCCCTACCGAGACGTTTTTGCGGAGCTTTTTTCAAAAAGCGACCTGCCGGAGGCAAGATAGAGCTTGGGAACGAGATTTCTGGAGTTGATTTGAAAAAGGGGCATGCCCGGCTATTCCGGGCCTGCCCCTTTTCTGTTGGGCTAGCCTCTCTGGGGGTATTCGAATCCACCTGTGATAAGCCTTACACCAATTTTCAATGGCAGCATGGTAATGCATCGGGTAAGAAACGTGGCCTTGTGTGGAACGGTATTATTGAAACCGATAAGTAACTGTTCAGCTATGCCTCCGGCGGGTCGTTTTTTGAAAAGAGACGGCATACTTGTAAAATCAGAACCATATGGCTTTCCAGCGTGGATGATGCAGGCGAAGCATTCTTAAGGTCTGTTTGTCTAACTTTTCAAAAGTTTGGCCCCCGGCAGGGCCGCCGGAGGCAATGCTCAGCTGAATTGATGTTGAAAGAAGAGGAACCATGAGCGGAATCGGCGTGTATGACAGAGGACGATTGGATTCAGAGGGCAGCACCTATGTGACCCCGGCTGTGTACAACCTGGTGATGGGGCTTATCCTCTGCTGGGGATTTGGCGTGAACTGGTGGATGGTAACCCATCTGGATCCGCAGCTGGTGGACGGGATCGGGCCCTCGCTTTTTTTGTTGGGGTATTTTATCTCGTGCATGGCTGGCGTCTGCCTCTTTAATTTTTCCAGCAACGCCTTTGTGAGCTTTATCGGGTACAACCTCGTGGTGGTCCCCTTCGGGGTGGTGATCCACATGACGGTGCGGCAGTATGACCCGGCCCTTGTGGTGGATGCCGTGCGGGTGACGGGGTTGGTCTCCGGGATCATGATGGCCCTGGGGACTCTGTTCCCGAGGTTTTTTCAAAGTATCGCCAAGGCCCTTTTGGTGGCGCTTCTGGCCGTGGTGGTGGTGGAGCTTTTTGAGGTCCTGGTCCTCGGGATACACCACAATATCCTGGATTGGGTCGTGGCCCTGATTTTCTGCGGGTACGTCGGCGTGGACTGGGGCCGGGCCAACAACATTCCCAAAACCCTCGATAACGCCGTGGACAGCGCGGCCGCTCTTTACATGGATATTATCAACCTCTTTTTGAGAATTTTGAGCATCCTCGGGAAAAAAGAGTAGCTGGAGGCGAATGCCTTCTATGGTCAAAGTGTGCCTCCGGCGGCAAGGGTGGCGAAGCCACATTAGACAAAATACCTTGAAAGCAGGTTGCGAGTGCGCTTCGACCCTCGTTCCTCGGGTCAAATCACATTCGCTTTTGATTTTAGTGTGAACCTGTTTGTCAAACTCTTCAAACGTTTGGCTTTCAGCAGGGCCGCCGGAGGTAACTTTAAGCGCTTTGCCTCAGGCGGCCAGGGGATGCCCTCCCTCGCTGCTCGGGCAGCTTGCATTTGCTGACGAGCTTCGCCCGTAAACAACGACTGAGGTGAAACAGCCTCCTTCGTGGTTCTTATTCGGCACTTAAGAACATGGGATCGTATTTGAATATTTGACAAATGAGGTTTGTCGCCATAATTTCACCTTATTGTTCAGAAAGGCCCCTCGGTTCGTTTTGGTGGCTAAGTCGCTCTGGTTGCATGCATTTTAAGGGGGAGTATGATTCGTTCCTTTGAACCATCCGACATGGACCGGGTTCTTGAGATTTGGCTCGAAGCATCCATTCAGGCCCATGATTTTGTGGCCAGGGAGTTTTGGGAGTCCAAGGTATCTGAGATGCGGGATACCTATCTCCCGGCATCGGAAACCTATCCCGGATGTTTCATGAGAAAACGATTAGGTCAGGCAAATAAATAATGATTGCGATGCTTTGGTTTTGAAGGTTTAATTGCTTCAAAAATGTAATTTACGGTATTCTGTTTGTTTTTCTCACCCTCCGGGCGAGCCGGGTGCACTCATCTGCTGTGTTATCAGAGTCTTGAGGTAAACCACTACATCTGCAACTCTGATGCCTTGCATATAAGCGCACCCGACTCGTGAAATATCCGGGCTATGTGGTTGAGCATGGGGGAGCCATCAAAGGGTTTGTAGACCCTTGCGGCCATTTTTGTGGTTCCAGGAGCTCAAGGAGAGGGCATTGGCAGTCAGCTGATGGATAAAGCCAAAGAGGTGCGTCAGAGCTTGACCCTGACTGTTTATAAAGAAAACAAGAACAGTATCGGATTCTATGAGCGCTACGGTTTCAAGATCGTGGAAGAGAAAATTGATGAACACACGGGGCATGCGGAACTTGTGATGACGTTCAATTCATAAAAAATAACCCAATGTGCCCCTGCCCGAATGGCTTGTGACATATCGTGATGGAGAAATAAGCAGTATGAAAAATATTTGTGTGTTTTGTGGGGCAAGTCCCGGATCAAACCCAGTGTACGTGGAGGCCGCAAAGGCCCTTGGTGAGAACATGGCCGCAAACGGCATCCGCCTTGTGTACGGGGGCGGAAGTCTGGGGATGATGGGTGTGATTGCAGAAACCGTGAAGAAGAACGGGGGCGAGGTCACAGGGGTGATTACCCGGCATCTCTACGACATGGAGGTGGCCCTGACCGATCTGGACGATTTGAGGATCGTGGACACCATGCACGAGCGAAAGGCCCTTATGGCCGAGCTGTCAGACGGGTTCATCGCGCTTCCCGGAGGGTTTGGAACCATGGAGGAGATCTTTGAAATCATCACCTGGTCTCAGCTGCGCATCCACGAAAAGCCCTGCGGCTTTCTCAATGTTGAATCCTACTACGACAAGCTGATGGATTTTTTCAACCACATGGCAACGCAGTCTTTTATTGAAGAGAACTTTGGCTCCATCGTCCTGATGGACGAGAGCCCGGATGATCTGATCCGCAGGCTCAAGGAGTACACCCCCATCGAGTCGGACAAAGGCAAGTGGGCGAAAGAGCTCACGGCAAACAGCCTCTCTTGATTTGACGGCAGGGAACCAGTCTTGGCGGATATGTGTCTGCGCCCGGTTTTGAAACGTTCGGTGGCCAGGAGGGGCTCCTCCGGCCGCCGAAGCTCATTCATCAGGCGTTCTCGCGTGTGGCCCTTTTTTCATTGAGCAGTAGTTGAGCCTGGACCAACGCCTGCACTTTTTCAACTGAAATGGAGTGGATAGATTGTTCCTTTGCGGCGGGGACGATCGTCCATGAGTCCTCCGAAGAATGGTACCATTCCGACATGATGTGAAACGGAGAAAAATCCGCTCTCTTCCAGCCGAAGATCATGATGAGGGGCACTTCCATCATCTGAAAAATGTGGGACGGGCCACAGTCATTGGCAACGGCGATATCCGAGGTTTGTGCAAGGGAGATAATCTGGTTGACTGTCGGGCTTTGATAGATTTCAACCGAACAATTTTTCGTATGCTTGTCAATGACCTCGGTGTAGTGTGATTCATCGGGGCCGAGGATAAAGCGAGCCGTCACTGGCGTGTTTGTCCCCTCAAAGAGAGAGTCGACTGTTTGGCAGTAGTTTTCTATTCCCCACCTCTTGTGATCCCCTTCGCCCCCACCGGGCAGCAGCGTAACGGTATACCCGTCATTTTTTTTCCGGGACAGGTCGTCATCCGCCATCTCATTTAAAATGGAAAAATCGCAGCTTTCCTGACCCATGGCATTCAGAAGGTCCATGTAATTAAGGCCCAGGTATTGCTTTGTTTTATCAAAGCGCAGGCTCAGGTTATAGATGCGTGCCAGGGCCTTTGAGTTGCAAAATCCGTATTTATGCTTTGATCCGGACAACCAAGTTGCGATGTGGGCTTTTTCTGACGCGGTGTAGAGGTTGAATGTCACCTCGGCTTTGTTCTTTCTTATTTTAGAAATCAATGGAAAAAGAGCATTTTTACCATAAATTTCCAAATGATCTATGATACCGAGGTTGAGCATCATTTTGCTGTTTTCGAACTTCGACCAAACCGTAATTTCGGCTCCGGGGTATATTTTGCGCAGATGGAGGTAAAACGGTATTTGGTGAGACATATGACCATAAAAAGGTCTGTTTGGTACGAGGACGTTAATTTTCTTTATCATGTCGGCCTTTATTTGGTTTCAGTCTGCTTCAGAACAAAGAACTGCGGCATAGTTATTTTGATAAAAAAATGCTTAAAAGCAATGTCTTGTGGTTTTGGCAGAATAACAAACGACAGAATTATCAGAAAAAAGTGAAGATGTCACCCGTGAGGACACCACAAACGTGAAATACTGTCATGTCAGTGGTGTTGTTTTCCAGCAGGTTACTTATCTGTATTGGTCGTATGCTCATAAAAAACCATGTGTTCCCTTGGCACTGAATATTTAACCTTGACATTCAGTCTCTGTCGTGAGGATATGAGTGACAACTCACTCACTCCGAGGTGTGTCTAATAAATGAACGCGGTTCGTATGGGCGAGGGCTGTTTTGGGAGGCTGTGTGATTCGGGGGGCGTAATTGCTTTGGGGAGCTACGCTCGGAAGATATACTGTGGCTAAAGGCTAAAGGCTAAAGGCTAAAGGCCAAAGCAGGGCATCGGCGATGGGGCGGGGGGCTTCGTTCCATCGTATGAAGGGAGGCAGAGCCTCCAAGGGCGCATTTCCGGGCAGTGGCCGGGAACGAAAACAAATGTCGCACGGGAGTGCGGCGCTTCCATCCAATCAATTTCCATCCATAATTTTGTTTTAAGCGGCGAAATCGCTCTGTTTACGATTCAGGAGCTGGAAATCGCAGCGGCACCCTTCTCTCAAGGTGTTTTCGCCTGAGTGGCTTCGCCACACCTGGTCGCGGGAGTTCTTCCGGTCAAAACCAGACAGATGAGGGGGTTCCGCGTTTCAGGTTTAAATGAAAAATAAAACCGGTTTCTCCAGCAGAGGCAGTTGAATCACTCATTCTTCTCGCGAATGCACGCGAAAGCGTTGAGATTATGGCCTCCTTCATGCATCCGCCACAGGGTTTCAAGGTGCCCCCACCTTGCCGCCGGAGGCATCCAGGTTAAAGATGCCTCCGGCGGCCCTGCCGGGGGCCAACCTTTTAAAAAGGTTGCCAAACAGGTCTTTTTAAAAAAAAATCTTGGGACAACCTCAAGCCTAAAGCAAATGTGATTTGGCCTGAGGAACGAAGGACAAAGCGCATTTGCAACCTGCTTTCAAGGTGGCACACCTTGCCGCCGGAGGCAGAAGGTGGGTTTTTAAGCGGCAAAGCCCTCTTTGTTTACGAACCACGATTTGCCATTCTCTTCGCCTTACCGGATCCGTGTATGTGGACAAGGCTGTTGTCATTGAACAATCGGAAGGTGCAGGCTCTTTCAGGGGCTGCATGCAGGGCACGTTTAAAATTTTGATTCAGGGAGGAATTAAAATGATGTCCGGTAAAACCGTTTTGTCAACGAATGCCAGGGTTATATTGACCGTATTTTTCTGTTTTATGATGGTGTGCAGCTCCCCGGCGATGGCCCAGGGCCCCGATTTTTATATCGGCTCTGGTATGTATGATGTCACAGGGCCTGCTGCAGAGCTCGGGATGATGGGATACTCCATGCCGGATCAGAAAACCGAGGGGATCAGCATGCGGCTTCGATCCCGGGCTTTTGTGGTGGCGGATCCTGTGGGCGGCAAGCGGGTGGTCTTTGTCAGCGTGGACACCGGCATCATTCCCCAGGGCATCAAGCAGGAGGTGACCCGGCTGCTTGAAAATCGCTTCGGCAACCTGTACACGGATAAAAATGTCCTCATCAGCGCCAACCACAGCCATAGCGGGCCGGGAGCCTATTCCCACTACGCCATGTACAACCTTTTCATGTTCGGCTACGACGAGACGAATTTCAATTGTGTGGCAACCGGTATTTATCAGTCCATCGTGCGTGCCCATACAAACCTGGTTCCGGGGTCCATTCTGGTCAAGGCAGAGGATCTGGAGGACTGCGGCTGGAACCGTTCGGAGGAGGCGTATGACAACAATCCCGCCGAAGAGCGCAATCGCTATGCGTCAAACACCGATAAAACAATGACCCTCTTGAAGTTCGTGGCATCAACGGGCGAGGAGATCGGGACGATCAACTGGTTTGCCATCCACCCCACGAGCCTTGGAAACACCAACAAGCTTATCAGTGGCGACAACAAAGGCTATGCCTCCTATTTGTTCGAAAAGGAGAAGGGCACGGACTATGCCGCTGAAAATACCTTTGTCGCGGCCTTTGCGCAGACCAATTCCGGGGATGTTTCACCCAATATACCCTGGGGGTATCCCAACGGGGTGGATGACTTTGGGCATATGGTAACCCTCGGCGAGCGCCAATACATCAAGGCAGAAGAGCTTTACAGAACTGCTTCAGAATCGCTTGCCGTCGGTGTGGATTATCGCCATCAGTACGTTGATTTTTCCACAGAGAGCATCGATCCTGACTTTATGCCGGTGGGCATGGGGGGAGGAAACACCTGCAGCGCAGCCATCGGGTTTTCCATGCTGGCCGGAAGCACCGAGGACGGCAAAGGCATCGATATCCCGGAAGGGGTGACCTACCCCTACGAAGGCACCATCGGCACGCATGTGTTCCCCTGGTCCTTTACCCTGATGCCGGAGGACCAGGAGTGCCATGACGAAAAACCCATTGCCCTGCCCATGGGTCGCATCAGGCCCCAGGGAATTCCGCTGACCCCGGAGGTGCTGCCGATCCAGATCATAAGGATCGGTAATCTCGCCCTCGTTGGGCTCCCAACAGAGATCAGCACCATGGCCGGACGCAGGCTCCGTGAAACCGTTCAGCAGGCCCTGGGCAGCAGTGTCGATTATGTTGTTATTGCCGCTATCTCAAATGCCTACGCAGGGTACATGACCACCCGTGAAGAGTACGCCATGCAGCACTATGAAGGGGCATCCACCCACTTCGGCCCATACGCCCTGAACGCATTCCAGCAGCGATTTTTCGGCATCGCCTCGGACATGGCGGTGGGCAGGGCCTCCGATGCGGGACCGACCCCAAGAGACATCAAAGATGATCAGATTGTAAACATCCCTGGCGTGGTGTTTGACGACAAGCCACTGTTTAAACGCTTCGGGGACGTGATTACCCAGGCCAACGCCTCGTACAACCACACCGAAACGGTGAAGGTGGTGTTCTGGGGCGCCCACCCGAGAAATGACCTGAGGATCCAGGACTCCTTCCTCGTGGTGGAAAAAGCCACCGCTGGCGGCTATATTCCCGTGGCCCACGACTGGGACCCGGAGACCGTCTATCACTGGCAGCGCAGCGGCATTGCCAACTCAAAGGTCACCATCTCCTGGACCATTCCGGAACATACCCCGCCCGGCCAGTATCGCATCCGGCACTTCGGGAACTGGAAATCGGGATGGACCGGCGCCATCTCACCCTACGAAGGGACGTCAAGGGTGTTTACGGTGTATTGATGGAATATTAAAGCAAAAGAAAAGCAGCCTCCGGCGGCGAGGTGAGCCACCTCGAAAGCGGATTGTGAATGCTCTGAGCCCTCGTTCCTCGGGCTTTTCACATTCACTGACGGGCTGCGCCCGTGAATAACTGTATTTCATGGGGCTCGTCTTCCCCGGCTGTCAGGGGCTGAATCCCTGCACCCCAGGTTCGCGAATGCGACCTGGCCCTCGTTCCTCGGGTCAGGTCGCACTCGCTGAAATAACCGGGGTAAAGGGCTGCGTTTGTGGCAAGGGATGAGTTGCCAAAAACTCCTTCGTGTAGCCCGAAGGGCGCTTCGTGACCTTCGCGGTTTTACCCTGAGGCCAGTCCTGAAAATGCCCGATCTCCGTCTGAATCAATACGAATAAACTCATGGGTCTCTCGCCATCCAGCCTTTCCCCTCCCAGTCATTGTCCCCCTTTCATGTCTTTGTTTTTCCTGCCGTTTTAAGCCTCGTCAGTGGCTCGCGTGGAATTGTGATACAAAATAAAACAATAATAACTTATTGTAAAACGATAATAAGGGCGATAGGGTTTACTCAACACCATAAACCCATTCACGTGGAGATTTTGTATGTCAAAACACAACAAAATAGAGACCTTCAGTCGAAGGTTGCGTTACACCCTCTATGCCCTTCTTGGTTTGGTGCCGACCTTGACGGTGTTTTTTTGGCTGAACGTAAACAGCTTGCCGGAATTCTTCCCGGTAAATCTGCCGGTAGCCATTGGCCGGGAACTGAGTCTCGGAACGCGTCTGATGGCCTTGTTGGTCAGCGGGCTTCCCCTGGCCTTGAAAATGGTGGGAATTCTCACCTTGATTCGGCTGTTCAGGCTTTATGAACGGGGGGTGATCTTCAGCGAGGACAATGTCGCCTGCTTTCGAAGGCTTGGGAAACTGTTGATTCTGTGGTTTCTTTCCGTCCCTGTGTATCAGTTGATGTTGAGTTTCTGCCTGACGTTTCAGAATCCTCCCGGGGAGAGGGTCATCGCTTTTGGCCTGGGGTCGGCTGATGCCACGGTTTTGATTGCAGGGGTGATGGTCATTGTCATATCGTGGGTGATGGATGAGGGTCGGGTCCTTGAAGATGAACAGGCATACACGGTATAGGGGCTCTTATGACCATTATCATTAATCTGGACGTGATGCTCGCCAAGCGCAAGGTGCGCTCAAATGAACTTGCCAGGCGCATCGGAATCACGGAGCAGAATCTTTCGATTCTAAAAAACGGCAGGGCAAAGGCCGTTCGTTTAAGCACCCTTGAGGCCATATGCCGGCACCTTGAGTGCCAGCCCGGAGATATCCTCGAGTACAGGGATGAAGATCAGTGATTCCTGTGGTGCAGGGGAAGGCCTACGGCGAGCAGGTGGGGGCACCTGCAAACCCTATGGCGAATGAGCGGAGTGCGTCGTGACTTGATGCATTGCCAAGGCATTCGCGTGGAGGGTGATATATTGCAACCCGTCTCGGAAAGAGGCCTACTTTATTACACGAAATACAGGCCGAATGAGTCTGGAAAATTTGGTTGGATTTGACAAACAGGTCTTTAGAATTGATCTTGAGTGAACTGTATCTCAAATGCGGATGTGATTTGACCCGAGGCACGAGGGGCAAAACGCATCTGCAAGTTGCTTTCAAGGTGGCTCACCTTGCCGCCGGAGGCTTTTTTTACGCTGAAATGTTATGGGAAAACAGATGGTCTGGAGTGCTCTGTTATGACGTATCACATTGAAGACATTCGCCCGGAACATGATGAGGCGATGTGCCGGATTATTCAGGACATCGGCGCGGAGTATGGCGCTGTGGGGGACGGCTTCGGACCCTCCGATGCGGAAGTGTCCGCCATGAGCCGGTACTATGACAGGGGAACTCGGAGCCTGTACCTGATTGCAATGATCGGGGGAAAGGTTGTCGGGGGGTGCGGGATTGCCCCGTTCAATGACACCCATGAGGTGTGCGAGCTTCGCAAGCTGTTTCTGTTGCCGGAATGCCGGGGGCTTGGTGTCGGAAAGGCATTAGCAATAAAATGCCTGGAATTCGCGGTGTCCCAGGGGTATAAACAATGCTATCTGGATACCTTATCCAATATGGCATCTGCCATCGCGTTGTATGAGAAAATGGGTTTTGTTCATCTGGACAAGCCCCTTGTGGGAACCATCCACGGTGGTTGTGATGTCTGGATGTTGAAAGAGTTGTAAAGCCCGCCCTGTTATTCGAATCATTCAAACCACAGCATGTGAAATGATGGTGTCTATACGCTTCGGACCCGATACGCCTTCGAGCCGAAGGCCGGGTAATGCCAGATGATCTGTATCTCCGTTTTTTAATGAATTGAAACAATGGAGGGTGGTGTCATGTGTGAACTGGAACGGCAGAGGTACCTGCAAACAGTGACCAAAAAGCTGGTTGCCGTAATGGCCGTCTGCCTGGCTTTTCTGATGGTGATCTTTTACGTCGTGAATCTTGCGGAAGCGAGTCGGACCTACCTGGTCGGCTATGTCTTTTTTGCGGGTCTCCTGGGGGGCTTTGTCAGCATCCAACAGCGGCTTCCAACCATTGGGCTCAATGAGTTGAAGGAGTTGTCCAATTCCTGGTTTTCCATTCTCCTGATCCCGATCAACGGCGGGATCTTTGCCCTGGTTCTCATGTTGATGTTTCTTTCGGGGATTCTCCAGGGATCTCTGTTTCCGACATACACCCACAGCGCCATCGCGCATGACAACCTGGTGCACAGTTTCGCCAACTGGCTGGATACGACCTTCCCGCAAAAAGGTCCGGACATCGCAAAGCTTCTGTTCTGGTCGTTTGTGGCAGGGTTTAGTGAACGGCTGGTTCCCCAGATTATCAGGAATGTGTCGAACAATATCGAAGAGATTGAAGAGCCGGAAGAGCAGAAGGCGTGATGGGTGAGGCAGGGATAAGAAAAAAGCGTGCCTCCGGCGGCCAGGGGATGATCCCCTGGACCCCAGGGTTGCGAATGCGCGCCGGGTGTCGTTGTTCAACTATTTCGCGTCCGCATTCGCGCTTTTTGTGGCTTGAAACTCCTGCCGGGGCAAAATAAACAGGCAATTTCAAAAATATGCCGATGTGATTTGACCCGAGGAACGAGGGGCAAAGCACAGCGGCCACCTGCTTTCAAGGTGTTTTGCCTAACGTGGCTTCGCCACCCTTGCCGCCGGAGGCTTGTTTTAATTGATGCTCAGCAGGCCTCATCACAGGGCTGGAATTCCTGTTTCAAGCGATTGTTGTCTTGAAACATTAACTGTTCGAGTTCCAGGCGGTGTCCTTCAAAGGCCTCACTGGTTTCCGTCTGCTTGAATTCGAGCTTGTCGCCAAAGCGCATCACCACCTTGGAAAAAGGCTTGGGGATAAGGAATCGGTCCCAGCTTTTGGCGTACCATGCCCTGTCAGCTCTGATGTAAAAAGGCACAATAACAGCATCGGCGGCATGGGCCAGCCGGATGGCGCCGGGTTTGATGACGCCAAAGGGTCCACGTGGGCCGTCAATGATGTGAGCGGCAAGCCTGTGAGTGCTCAGGTGATCAATCATGCCCCTCAGGGCTTCAACCCCGCCTTTGGATGAGGATCCCCTCACCGTCGTCCACCCCGTTCTGTTGGCAACCGCAGAGATGAGCTCTCCGTCCTTGCTCTGACTGATCATCAGCCCCGGTTTGTAACTTTTATACTTTTGGAAATACCGGATAGCTGCGAAGAATTGTTGGTGATGGGTGCAGAGAAGGATGCGTTGGTTGTTGTTCAGATATGCATCAAGCCAGGCTTCTTCGTTCTGGACTTCCAGTCTGAAGGTCAGTGAATACAGCCTGATAAATTTGTACAATACCCATTGTGGAAATTTTGAAGAGAAGATCTTATTTATTCCTAAGGACATACCTAAGCCTTTAATTTCTGGTGATGAATATCAAAGCCATGAAACCACCAGCTGTGCCAGATGGATTTCAAAAAGGCATTGCAGGTCAGGCGACATACGCTCTATTTTCCGGTGCAATGAAACCATAATGCATCGGAAACGAAATAAAATAAGTGCGATGGAATGTTGAACGTATCTTATGTGACAGGTGAAAGCAAACGCCATTTCTTATGAGGCAGCAACTATTCAGCTTAAAATTGCCTCCGGCGGCCCTGCCGGGGGCCAAACTTTTGAAAAGTTTGACAAACAGGTTTTAATACATCACTCCGGATTCACATTCGTAACCTGCTTTCATGGTGGCCCACCTTGCCGCCGGAGGCTGCTTTTGGGGAGCTGAATAGTTGCGTGGGATTTAACCCTTTTGGTGTACCGGGCATCAAATGCTGTTGACCCGATTACAGGTTCACAGTTTATAACACGGCTATGTCATGGCCGTGGCAGAGACCAAACTGAGACCATAAGGAGAATGACAATGCAGAAAAATGTGAGTAAGGAAGAGTGGGTGGACATGTTTCGGGAGATCGGGCTGTCCGAAGACCTTATGATGAAATGGCACCAGCTGTTTGAAACACGTCACCCGGAAGTTCATGAGGAATTTTTGGCGTGGCTGGGCATTTCATCTGATGAGATCATCAGTATCCGTGAGAACTGTCGATAGATAGGGAACAGGCACCATCTGATTTCGCAGCCCTTTGTTCTGGGACACTGGGCAAAGGGTTGCGGAATAAAAGGGTGTTCCTGTGAATAGTGAATAGGTATGGTGTTGCTGCGTTTCGATAGGTAAAATCGGGCTAAGGGCTAAAAATTCATCGTATGAAGATTGCTACGGAATTGAAAGCCGGTACCGTATTGAGTGATACCAGCGGATCCGCATCCTTAAAAGATTGTAAAACCGTTTGTGTTAACCGTCAGCATTAGAGGCGGGCGCAGCCCGCAGCGAATGCCAGAGCGATTTGCCCCGAGGAACGAGGGGCGAAGCGCGATGGCAACCAGCTTTCGAGGTGGCTCACCTCGCCGCCGGAGGCACGCTTTTTATACCTGACTGTACTCATAGCGGGCAATGCTTTTGCCTGCGTTTTATATAAAGGAATCCATGAAGACGTACACCATTTCACAGCTGGCCCGATCCTTTGGGCTGTCGCGAAGCACGCTGCTTTACTATGACCGCATCGGGCTGCTCTGTGCCCCTGAACGAACTGCTTCCGACTACCGGTGCTATACCCAGGTCGAGTATGACAGGCTGGAGCGCATCTGCATGTTTCGCAGCGCGGGCCTGCCCCTGGCTGACGTGAAGACGCTGCTGTCCGGCGATGCCGCCCCGAGTGTGTCGATTCTTGAAAAGCGGCTGCAGGATCTTGAGAGCCAGATCCTTGAAATTCGAAACCAACAGCACACCACAATCGCCATGTTGAAGGAGATGAGTCGAGGCTCCTATGCACCGGTGGTGGACAAAAAGATGTGGGTGGGCATGCTGGAGGCCGCAGGCATGGACGAAGCCGCCATGGCAGTGTGGCATGCGGAGTTTGAGAACCGCGCCCCGGAAGCTCACCATGAGTTCTTGCTCTCCCTGGGGATACCGGAGGAGGAGGCCCGACAGATTCAGGGCTGGTCGCGGGAGATGAATGAGGCTGCCCGGAAAGAGAATGGCAACCAGGGGGCGTAGCGGTCTCCTTTCCGGTGGAGGCATCACGGAAGGCTGTTTTGTGTATGGCCGGTTTTGAAATTGAGGAAGAAAATGAATGATGACCAATTGCCTGTCTGTATCCGTTTAGGAAAATGATTGACAACGTGGTAACAGAGAGATTATTTTGACCCGGATTTTTAAGAGTTAATTACTAAGTAAAAAAATGAAAATAAAAGTTCCTGACTCACCTTGCATGACTGGTTCAGTCCGGATATTTCATGGGGAAGCGGTTGGGCTATAGTAATGGTATGTTGTTACACGTGGTTTGTGTGATAAGGCAAGATGTTTCAAAACACAATCAGCCATTCACTGTTTCCTGCTCGCTTTTCTCATCCATCGGGCGAACCGACTGCACCCATCTTCAGCGTTATCAGAGCATTGAGGCAAATCACTACCTCTGCAGCCCTGATGCATTGAATATGGACGCTCTCAACTTGTGAAATATCCGGGATAGAAGAAGACACCCCGTTGGGAGTGAATGTCCCAACCATACCTGAATTTCCTGTATTACACGGTTTACCATTATATTTGGATACTCTGCTGAAGGGGACACACCCTTCATGAGTTTTTTACGATGAATGCCTGCCCTCGAAGAGATTGGGGCTGTTCAGGAATTCCTTTAACGTTGAGCTATGATACCCGAAGGAGAAAACTCCATGCTTCGAGCTAGTCTGACCCTGATTGTCAGCTTTATGCTGATGATCAACACCGCTTTTGCCTTTGATCTGGAGAAGGCGAAAAACGATTACAGCGGTGCACATTTCGAGGTGGCATCCATCAAGGAGGTGTTGTATGAAAACGCGCCGGCCGTTGCCATCAGTTTCACTGCCCCCGTGGACAAAGAGCGCATGGAAGATCGCCATGTGACGTTGTCCGGTGGCAGCTCTGATCACTGGGTCACCAGTGAAGACCGCACCAAGGTGATCTTTCCCTTTGTGGAGCCGGCAACGGAGTACCAGGTAAGGGTCTCCAACTCCGTTCGGGACATCAACGGGCAGAAGCTGAAATTCCCGGAAAGCAAGAAGGTCAAGACCAACAGCCTGAAACCCTCCGTGGCCTTTACCTCAAGCGGCCACATCATAAGCAGCTCCAGCCCCCGGCACCTGCCTGTCACCACCCTGAATGTGGATGAGGTCACCATCGACTTCTTCCGCATCCACAATGCCAAAATTCCGGGCATGATCAGTGAGCTCCGCAAGAACGGAACGGATACCTATTACAACCTGGAGAACCTTAAGGAGTATGGCGAGCTGGTCCACACAGGCCGTTTCGCATTGAACCCCAGGGAAAACCAGCGCACCGACTACAACATCGATCTCAGCGAGATCAAGACCCTGACTGTTCCGGGGGCCTATGTGGCGGTGATGTTCCAGCCGGGCACGTATCAGTACAGGTACGAGCACGCGTTTTTCATGCAGACCGACATCGGCGTTCACCTTCGTCGCTACGAGACCTCCTTTGACGTCTATACCCAGAGCATTGCCACGGGACAGCCCATGGAGGGGGTCCGGGTGGACATCACCGACAGGAAGGGCGAGGTGGTGGATACCGGTGAGTCCGATGAGTTGGGGCGGGTCTCCTTTCGCATCAAAGATGGTCAGCACCACCTCATCGCCACCTCAGGAGACCAGTTTTCCGTTCTGGCCCTGAACCGAAATGCGCTGGATCTCTCAGGCCTGAAAAATGCCGTGACCAGCCATAGCGAATACCAGATCTATGCCTGGGGTCCCCGGGATCTGTACCGACCCAATGAGACCATCAACGTAAATATGCTTGTCCGGGATTTTGATGGAAAGCTACCTCCCGGCCTGCCCCTGGCATACACCCTTTATAAGCCTGACGGCAGCCGCGTGACCTCTGGCCAGCTTCAACCTGCAGAGACCGGATTTTACAATTTTTCTTACAAAACGTCCGACGGAAGCCAGACTGGGCACTACACCCTGAAACTCTCCTTTGCCGAAGAGAGCACCCTCTCCTATCACGTCAAGGTGGAAGAGTTTCTCCCCGAGCGTCTCGACCTGACCCTGTTTGACGGCGACATTGATTCCAAGCGGGTTCTTGTCTCACCGGAGAAGGTGAGTGTTCCCGTGACATCCAACTACCTCTACGGAGCTCCCGCCTCGGGGAACAAAGTCGATGGCTTTCTGACGGCCACTGTGGATACCCATCCCTTTGAGGCGCTTCCCACATTCTATTTTGGTGACGCCAAAGAGAGGATGTCGACAAAACGTCGTGATTTCTCTGAAATCAAGTTGTCCAAAGAGGGGGCCGGAACCCTTGTTATGCCCAACCGGTGGTCCTCTATGAAGTCCCCGGTTCAGCTTCGGGTCAACGCCAGTGTCTATGAGACGGGCGGACGCCCGGTGACCCGCTCGTCCCGACTGACCCTGCTGAGCGGTGAGCGGTTTCTGGGGATCGAACCCCAATTCAACGGCAAGCCTGACTCCAACACCACCGTGGACATCAAGATCGGCTCTGCGGACCGTGGGGGCAACTGGCAGGCGAGCAAAGACCTTCAGGTAAAACTCATTCGCCAGGACAGGGACTGGTACTGGCGTCATACCAACAGCCGGGGCTGGCACTGGGCGTGGAACGAGAGCCCGGTAACGGTCTTTTCCAAGAGTCTCTCCACCAATGAAGGAGAGACCACCCTGCTGAGCCTGCCCCTGAGCTGGGGACGGTACCGGGTGGAGGTAAGCGACGGCACCACCCGGTCCGCTTTTGAGTTTCAGACCTCTTGGTCCTGGTGGGGCAACGCAGGGACAGGAAGCTCCCAGAAGCCCGATCAGGTGAGCCTGGGCTTTGAAAAGACCTCTTACGCACCCGGAGAGACCGCCACGCTTCGCATCAACCCACCCCAGGCTGGGCTGGCCCTTGTGACCGTGGAGAACTCTGAAAGCGTCTGTTTTACCCGATACGTCGAGGTGGCCTCCGAGGGCACCGTGGTGGAGATTCCCACCGAGGCATCCTGGAACCGCCATGACCTGTATGTGTCGGTGATGGTGATCCGCCCCGGCGACATGACCGAGACCCCGGTTCCCTCACGGGCCTTTGGTATGGTTCACCTGCCATTAAAGCGCGAAGGGACACGCCTTGATGTTTCCATGACGGTACCGGAGCGCATCGAACCCAACAAAACTGTGACGGCCGATATCACCGTCTCCTCAGGCACTGCCCCGCTTCCTGCCAACACCCGCGTGGTGGTGGCCCTGGTGGATGTGGGGATCCTCAATATTACCCGGTTCGCAACCCCGGACGCGGAGTCTTCCCTCTTTGGTCCCCGTCGCTATACCATTGACCTTTTTGATAACTACGGCCAGATCATCGACAACATCGGCCCCAAAACCGCCCGACAGCGGTTCGGGGGCGGCTTTGCCGAATCCGATGCCGAGCTGTCACGGGGGGGCGACAAGCCCAAGTCCGATGTGCGCATGGTCTCTTTTTTCTCAGAGCCCATGAGCGTGGATGAAACGGGCCACGTCACCGCAAGCTTTGACCTGCCGGACTTCAACGGGCAGCTTCGGTGGATGGTGATGGCCTTTGCCGACGAGCAGTTCGGCAACGCAGATGCAGACACCAAGGTGGCGGACAAAATCGTCACCCAGGTTGCCATGCCCCGGTTCCTGGCCATGGGGGATGAGTCGACCATGGCCCTGGACCTGCGAAACATGAGCGGGATGGCCCAGGATCTTACCCTTGATATCACCATGTCCGGGGCGTTTTCGGCACTCTCGGAAGAGAGAGCGTTCTCCCTTGCGGACAAG
Organism: Desulfolunaceae bacterium; assembly: GCA_942491485.1. Classification (GTDB taxonomy): domain Bacteria; phylum Desulfobacterota; class Desulfobacteria; order Desulfobacterales; family Desulfolunaceae; genus Desulfoluna. Next base: position 56,638 of record CALOAX010000010.1, read on the forward strand.
GAGAAGCAGACCTTGAGGTTCCCTTTGCGTGCGGAGAAAAGCTTGGGCCAGGGGGTGATCACCATGCATCTTACGGGCGCCGGAGAGGCTCCCGACAACGCCATTGACATCACCCGGACCTGGCGCCTGGGCGTGCGATCTCCCTATCCGTCGGTGACCCGGAAGGCCGTGAGTACCATCGAGGCGGGTTCCCAATGGACCCCGAAGCTGAAGACCGATGATCTGGTTCCCTCCAGCGTGCGGCTGCAGATGAACCTTTCAAGCCGGCCCCCCATCGATTTTGCCGGTCACTTTGAGTACCTGCTTCACTACCCCTACGGCTGTCTGGAGCAGTCCACCAGCTCCGGGTACCCCTGGGTACTGGCCTCTCCGGAGATGCTTTCAACCCTTGGGCTCTCTTCCCGGGTGGAGGCGCAGTTCGGTCAAGATTACGATGAGGACTTCCGTATGGCCCAGGTAGACAAGGCCCTGGGGCTGGTGTTGAACCGCCAGAAGTCCAATGGCAGCTTCGGGCTGTGGTCCTCGGACAGCCGGGAAGACAGGTGGCTGACGGTTTATGCCACCGCCTTTCTCCATGACGCCAGAAAAATGGGTGCCGCCGTGGACTCCGGTGCCCTGAAGCGGGCCGACAAGCGATTGAACAAGTACCTGAAGGGCAGCACGGGCTCCAGGGCCTCCCATTGGAGTGATGACCCGGACCACTACAGTTTTGCTTATCGAAGCTACGCGGGGTACGTCCTTGCTCAGAACGGCAAGGCGCGCTTGAGCGACCTGCGTCGCCTTTACTCGAGGTATGACGGGAAAACAGGGGATGACGGTCTCAGCTGGATGTACCTTTCCGCTGCTTTTAAACTGAGCGGGGATGCAAAGCATGCAGCAAAAGCCCATAAAAAAGCCATGGCAGAACGAACTCGGCCCCGCCACTCCTATTACGGAGAGTACGGCTCTTCGGTGCGGGACCTTTCGCGTATCGTGGAACTCTCATTGACCCACGGTTTTGGCGGGAACAGCGCCCTGATCCAGGAGCTGGCCGACGGCATGAAGGATCGAAGCTGGCTCAGCACCCAGGAGCGCATCAGCCTTTTCCGAACCGCCGCCATGCTTTATGAGCGTGGAAGCGACACCTGGAACGCCAACCTGATCACAAATAGCGGTACCCAGGCCCTTTCCCGAAAAGCGCCCTTCAACTCCCTCTTTGACTTGGCCACCTTTCATGGCCTTGACGCCATCGAGGCAGGGGACGAAGACCTTTATGCCAACATCAGCCTGGTGGGTGATCGAAAAAATGCCCCGGATCCTGTGGAAAACGGGATGATCATTACCCGGCAGTTCTTTGACATCGACGGCAACCCCACCTCCGTGGCTTCCATGAAGTCCGGAGACCTGGCCGTGGTGAAACTCGAGGTGGCCAGCTCAAAACGCACCCCGGACGGACTGGTGGTGGACCTGCTCCCCGCAGGCCTCGAGATCGAGAACCAGAACCTCGGGCTCTCCAGCATCCACCTGGACGAGATTCGCCTGGATGGAAAAGCCATTGGGGACCTGTGGGACAAACGCACCATCAAGCATGAAGAGTTCCGGGATGACCGCTACGTGGCAGCCATCTCGGTCAGAAAACACCGCCCTGTGACCCTCTTCTACCTGGTGCGCGCCGTTACCCCCGGCACCTACCGCATGCCGGGAAGCTATGTGGAAGACATGTACCGCCCCTACCGTCACGCCATCGGCGCAACCATGGAGACCATGACGGTAACGGAGTAACGGGGAAAAAGCGTGCCTCCGGCGGCAAGGTGGGGGCACCTTGAAACCCTATGGCGAATGCGTGAAAGCATGTCGTCGTGCAATCGCTTTCGGGGCATTCGCGCGAAGACTGACGTGGAGCAACCGCCTACGCAGGAGATACCGATTATATGGCTCAAGAAAAATTAAACGGCTCTAATGAATCCGTTTGATTTGTATCGGAATCACTCCGGCGGCGAGGGTGGCGAAGCCCTTAGGTAAAAGACACCTCGAACGCGGGGTGCGGCGCTCCCAGGCTCAAGAGTGTTCAGTTGTCCCGGAGGCACTGTCCCGGCATGATCAACCGTGGCGCTGAAACCGGAGTCCCTCTAACCCTCACACTCAGCGCGAATGCGGACGCGACGAAGCTTGGCGTGGCGACATCCGATTCGCATTCGCAAACCAGCTTTCAAGGTGGCTCACCTTGCCGCCGGAGGCGTTTTATTATTCATCTTAAATCGAGGCATTTTAATCTGTGACAGGTGATGACGTCATTCTGGCGGCAAAGAAGGCAAAAGCCCTGGGGATGAGAATCCCCAGGGCTTTTCGTTATCTTGTTTTGTGTGTGGCCTTTTTGTTTGTGGGGTTTCTGGTGGTGGACCGGTTGTCTCCCATGGACCTCACCCCGAGGACCCGCACCCGGATTGTTCTTTCCGACGGGGGGATTCCCCTGCGTGCGTTTTCAGATGACGAGGGAATCTGGCGTTACCCCGTCACGTTGGACCAGGTGTCGCCTCTCTACATCGAAGCCCTTCTGGGGTACGAAGACCGGTGGTTTTATAAGCATCCGGGGGTGAACCCCTTTTCCATGGCCCGCGCGGTCTGGCAGTGGGGGACAAGCGGGCGAATCATCTCCGGAGGGTCCACCCTGACCATGCAGGTGGCCCGGTTGCGCCGACCAGTGCCCCGAACGGTCTGGGGGAAGCTGAGGCAGATGGTGGCCGCTCTCCAGTTGGAGTGGCATTACGACAAAGAGGAGATCCTCACGTATTATCTGAACCACGCCCCTTTCGGGGGGACGTTTGAAGGGGTGCAGGCCGCCTGTTTCGCTTATTTCGATCACGGTGCTGAAGAACTCACCCATGCCCAGGCCGCCTTGCTTGCGGTGATGCCCCAATCCCCCAGCCGGTTTCGACCGGATCGGTTCCCCGGTCGTGCCGAGCGTGCCCGAAACAAGTGCCTTGACCGGCTGGAGATCTTTGGCATCTGGGGGGAGGCAGAGGTGGCAGAGGCCAAGCAGGAGAGGGTGGTTGCCTGGCCTGTGGAGGTGAGCATGACGGCCCCCCTGCTCGCGCGGCGTCTTCACCAGGGCTTGCCCAGGGAAACCACCCGCGTGGAGACGTTTATCGACTTTCCCCTGCAATCGTCCATGGAGCAGCTGGTTCGTGATTACGCGGCAGGGCTCCCACCCCATGTCTCCATTGCCGTCATGGCCATGGAAAATGCCACGGGCGACGTCAAGGCGTACGTGGGGTCCGCCGACTTCCTGAACAGGGAGCGCTTTGGCAGCGTGGACATGGTCCGGGCCCTCCGGTCTCCCGGCTCCACCGTCAAACCTTTTATTTACGGCATGGCCCTGGATGAGGGCCTGATCTGCTCTCAGAGTCTTTTAATGGACGTTCCCATACGGTTCGGGGATTACCAGCCGGTGAATTTTCAACGCAGCTTCAGCGGCCCGGTGAGCAGTGCTTCGGCCTTGGCCCACTCCCTGAACCTTCCCGCTGTGCAGCTCATGGACCACGTGGGACCTCGCTTTTTTTACGCAGCAATGGTGAACAGCGGCTTTCATATCAAGCTTCCTGTCGGGGCCATACCCAATCTCTCCATGGCGTTGGGGGGATTTTCTACAAGTTTGGAAGATCTCGTTCTCGTCTTTTCCAGCCTGGGAAGAGGCGGCAGAACAGTGAAGCCGCGTCTTACCCGTGATGCTGTCTTGGAAGAGGCTCCCCTCCTTTCAGAGGGTGCCGCATGGATCATTCAGGACATGCTCATTCCGGCATGGGATGCACAACTGAGGCACTCAGGGGCAACCTTTGCGGTGAAAACCGGCACCAGCTACGGATTCAGGGATGCCTGGGCCTTAGGGGTGGACCAGGAGTATACCGTGGGGGTGTGGGTGGGGCGGCCGGACGGGACCCCTGTCCCCGGCCATTATGGTGCCCAGACGGCAACCCCACTTCTGGAACTCGCCTTTCAACAGCTTCCCCCTCACAAGAGCCTCATTCCACGACCTGACTCTGTCTCCGAGGCAAAAATCTGCTGGCCGAAAGGGACAGCCCTTTCCACCGGGGGGGGCTGCGACCAGCCCCGAACTGCATGGCTTCTGGATGAAACCGCGCCCCCGACCCTCACTGCCACCCGGGATACCCAGGGGCCAGCCGTGACGAATCTTACCATCGCCACCACACCGGACGGGCGCTACCTTGTTCCAAGCGGCTGTGAGGTCAAGCCAGCCGTCTCGACGCACCTCACTCTCTGGCCCGTGGCCCTTGAGAGTTGGCTTCCCCCGGGCCAAAGGCGCCGCACGATGATTCCACCCCCTTTACCTGAGTGTCCGGGCAAGGGGGCGCTTGTTCTCGAAGAGTCTGTCCGTATCGAGGGTCTCGATGACAACGAGGTGGTTATGAAAAAGGATCCCAAGCGCGGCTATCCGACATTCAAGCTACGGGTTATCGGGGGCAATGGTCCTTGGTACTGGTTCGAGAATTCGGTTCTGGCCGCCCAGGGAGAAGCCTTTACGTTTCATCCCGAACATCCGGGGACCTATCAGGTTGTGGTGGTGGATCAAAGCGGCGCTGTGGACAAAATCCACGTGGATGTGCTGTGAGTCGAGCGGGCGAATAAGAGATAAAAAACAGCCTCCGGCGGCCCTGCCGGGGGGCAAACTTTTGCCAAATTTTATGAGCTGGGTTTGACAAACAGGTCTTAGGGTCAGATCACCTGCTTAACCTGTCCCGGAAAATCAGATGATTCTGGCACAACGAACATGCCGTCTCTAATTCCCTGCAGCCCCTGCGGGGCTGAGGGAATTAGAGACGGCAACCGGAAAGTTTTCGGGGCTCATTTCAAAAAGCGACCCGCCGGAGGCACACTGAATAGTTACAAAAAAGCCCCACCTTCCATTGCTGAAGGGTGGGGCTTTTTGTGTACAGGGCTGCTACATTGTGGACCGATGCAGTGCGCCATGGGAGGTCTCTCCCCCCCAGGTGAGTCCTCTCAAGGCAATATCGATCAGTCCGGTCTCAGCCCTAAACACCATCTGACTAAGGTGAACTGCTTTTTTTATGTGCAGGAATGTTTACTCGCGTTGTGCCTGAATGAGGCACGATTGGTCACCAAACCAGCTGCACCATACTGTAAAGGGCTCTACATTTTTATTACATGACATGAGGTTTGCAGAAGCGCGGAGATGGTCGAAGATCGTATTTGAATGTATATGGGATGGTTACGGGTTGAAAAAAAATAGCGATTAATTTGATAAGTATTTGCTTTCGTGGGCCCAAAGTCCTTCAATTTCCTCATCCACCTCCTCTTCGGTGTACCCGGCCCTGGCAAGGGCGTCCTGATAAACATGGGTGAGGTGCTGGATTTTTCGGGTGTCTCCTGATGCAGCATGGATATCAAAGAGGTTTTTCATCATCTCAGGGGTGCCTGCTCCGCGGTGAACAGCACCTTCGATGAGTTCAAGGTCCTCCCTGATACCGTCACCGTGTTCGTTGATAATGGCACTCCATGCGGTTGCTGCTTTGCTTAGAAAGTTAACGAAAAAGCGATCGTTGTACTCTCCGGCCACATCGTTGCAGTCGATGCTTTTCAGAAAAGAGCCTTTCCAGAGGGAGAGGGCGTACCGAAAGGAGTTTGAGGCCTGCCAGGGCTGTTGATGCTTGAATTGCGTGAGCCCCTTTGCGACCGATGTCTGAAACTCGTGTGCATCAATCGTGCAATGGGTAAAGAACAGCTGCTTATTTTTGTGCTGCAGGTAATCCTGAAACTCAAACATCGGGTATTCCGGCGGAGGGGAAACCTTTTTTCGTAACCGGAAAAACATCACGCTCAGGGCTTTCAGAGCTTTCTCCTCATTCGATTCCGGCCAGAACATATCAAATGCTTCATGGATACTGATGCTCATGGCGGGTGAGCAGATGATGGCTGAGAGCAGGCGTTGCTCATTCTGGCTGAGGTGGGTGCCGTCCAGGATAACGTTATCACCAATCTGCAGGGTGAATTTACCAAGGGTGGTGATGGAAAGAGTCGGCAGGGGGGTGTGCTCTTCATCAAAGGAGACCCCCAGCCTCTTTGAAGCAAGCTGTCTCACAAATTCAAGTCTGATGCCCTGTTGGTGGGCAAAGCGAAGAACAGGAAGCATGACCTGGGGCATCCAGGTGTCGAAATGGGTGTAGTTCTTCTGCTGCATGAGGGTGAACAGCTCGCATGTGTCCTCCAGGGCAGCGCTTGTGTTGCCACATTGAAGGTGCATGAAGCTTCGGTGGGAAAGTGCGCCGCACCGGATAAATGTCTCTTTAAGGGCGCCACTGCCCTCCAGGGCTTTTTCTAAGTACTCTTCAGCTGTTTCATGCATGTTCAGTTGTACATACATGGCCCCTAAGATCATGGCCTGCAGGGTTGTAAAGTAAGGGGCCTGGGCCATCTGGCGGAGTTCGATAGATCGGGAGGCGGCTTCAAGGGCTTTGGGGGCATTCTGTTTTACCCCGTAAAGAAAAGCCTGGTAGTGGTAGAACTGGCTTCTCAGGTGGGGGCTCTGGCTGGCTTCGTCCTGTTTGAGCGCCTCATGGATCAGCTGCAGGGCATGATCTGTGTTGCCTTCTGACAGGGCCTGACAGGTATCCCAGACTGTGGTGAACCCCTGGAGTACTGTGTTCTGGATCTGCTCCGTTCCGGCCAGTTGTCGGAGGACTGACTTTAGGTGGGTGTAGGTGAAAAAGTCGCCGGTTATTTCAAGCTGGTTGAGCTGGGCCACGCGGCCAATGAATTTGGTGGAATCGTTTACGCGGGGGTCGGAAAAAAAAGGATGCAGGGCATCAATCTCTTCAGCAGAGAGGGAGAATTGTCCCTGGCCCATCTGGTTAAAGCAGGATGTGGTGTGTGATTCTGCAAGAATGCTGCGCATATCATGGGCCCTGGCGGTTTCTTTGACCAGGGTGGTGTATGTCTCCGATGTGTCTGTGTCCCCAAAGTAATAGAAATTGGAGGTGGCCAGGGCGCTGGCTGTCCGTGCTTTGTAGAACGGGGGAAGGTCATCCCCCAGCCATTCGAACAGCTCCGATGCCCGGGGAAAAAGAGCCTTTCCCGATTCGAGTTGGCCGTCTATGTAGATGTGGTTAAAGCACAACTCTGCAGTGGCAAGCAGTTCCCCCTGCCGGTTGTCTCCGGATGCAAAGAGGGCCCGGGAGATATTCAGATAATGGATTGCCGAGGTCGGCTCCAGTTCAATGGAGAGGAGGCCGAGAAAAAACGAGAGCCAGCACCGGGTTTCAATGACAGGGGGCGGGACCTGTTTCAAGATCAGGTGGATGCAATAAAGGTGGCCTAACCGGTAGGCTTCCATGCCACGCCTCTCCATCAGGGCCTCCATGCCATCATGGTTTTCTGCTCTCAGGAGGCAGGAGAGGGCCTTTTCAAGTTGGTTTTTCTCCTCGTACCATTGGGCGGCCCTGTTCAGAAAGTCAGCAGTTTCATCCCCTTGAAACAGCTGTCGGCACTTTTCTCTCAGAAAATCCCTGAACAGATGGTGAAAGGAGAAGATCTCGTTGTGATTCCCCACCTGTGACAGGAAAAAATTGTTGCGGCAGAGATAGGTCAGTTTTTCGGACACCTTCTCATCTTCGCAGACCTGCTCCGCAAGCCGAAGGGGGATGTCATCAAGAAGGGCAAGCTTCAGCATGGGCGTCGTGACCACCGGCTCCATCCAGGGGTAGACCTCTTCGGCAAAGTACTGAAAATCAAGCTCCGCGTTGCCCTGAAGCTGTTGCCCGAGCGCCGCAAATGAAGACCCATTGGTTTGCAGGGCATAGCATGTGGATCTCAGCCCCATGATCCAGCCATGGGTGGTCTCATAGAGTTGGTTCAACTGCCGGCGGGACAGGGGGATATCCATGCATTCATGAACCAGCTCCCGTGTCTCTTTTTTACTGAAGGCAAGGGCCTTGGTATCGAGATAAACACAGTGGGAGGTCTGAAATACCGCACGGATCTGCTTCGGGATGCGGCGTCTTGAGATGAGTATAAAGTGAAGGTTATGGCAGGGATCTGAGACAAAGGCCTCGAGGAATTTGAGGGGTGCCGGGGAGTCTTCTATCAGGTGGATATCATCAAAGACGATGTACAGGTCCTCTTTGATGGATTTTTTTACATCCGTCAGCAGGATTCGCGCATACTTTCCCATGGACTGATATGTTATCTCGCCCTTTGCAAGCATGGTGGAGATGAGCCGTGAAGAAAACCCCTTTATGGACTGTTTGAGAAGGGAGTAGAGCCTGTCGATGAGTACAACCGCGTCGTTGTCATCCTGGGACAGTGGATACCAGACACCGGGAGAGGAGACATGTGCCAGGTATTGTCTGGCAAGGGAGGTCTTGCCCTGGCCGGCCTGGGCTTCAATGAGGATGGACCGCTTTTTCTCAAACGAATGCAGGGTAATTGTATTTAAAACAGTATGTCTAATGTAATGCTGTTTGCTCATCACTCCCGGGAGTGTGTCATTGTCAGAAATCAGAGCCACTTTTCCCCCTCTCCCCCTTTCCAGGGAAAGCAAAACCAATGAATCATCAGGCGTGAAATTCGCACCTAATCTGAGTAATAAATATAGGTGCGATATTTGACTTAAAAAGAGTATCACTGTGCATGGGGGAATGCAAAGCAACTCTTTACAGTGCTGTTATTCCCGGTGTCGGGAATACGATTTCTCCGATGTTTTACCTCATGTGAACGCAATTTTTCTTCAACGTGCTTTCGCTACAATGGCTTCGCTACTCTTGCCGGCGGAGGCCTCTTGCTCTGCCTGGGCCTGGACGGCCGTGATGGCGACGGTGTTGACGATGTCGGGCACGGTGCAGCCCCGGCTGAGGTCGTTGACGGGGAACCTCAGGCCCTGAAGAATGGGGCCCACGGCCACGGCGTCTGCGGATCGCTGGACGGCCTTGTAGGTGTTGTTTCCGGTGTTCAGGTCCGGGAAGATGAAGACGGTGGCCTTGCCCGCTACTTCGCTGTCGGGCAGCTTGGTTTTCGCCACGGCGGAGTCCACGGCGGCGTCGTACTGGATGGGGCCCTCGATTTTGAGCTGGAGGCCCTGCTGGGTGGCCATGTCCCGTGCGATGCGGGTGGCTTCCCGCACTTTCTCCACATCGGCTCCGCTTCCGGAACCACCCGTGGAGTAGGATAGGAGGGCAACGGTGGGGTCGATGCCGAAGGTGCGCGCAGTTTCGGCGGAGCTGATGGCGATTTCGGCGAGCTGAGGAGCGTTGGGGTCGGGGTTGACGGCACAGTCTCCATAGACGAGGACCCGGTCTTCAAGGCACATGAGAAAGACGCTGGAGACAATGGAGACCCCGGGTTTGGTCCGGATGATCTGCAGGGCGGGGCGGATGGTGTCCGCCGTGCTGTGGACGGCTCCGGAGACCATGGCGTCCGCGTGACCTTCACGGACCATCATGGTGGCGAAGAAGTTTCTGCCTTTGATCACGTCCCAGGCGTTCTCTTCGGTGATCCCTTTGTGTTTTCGCAGCTCGTAATAGGTCTTTGCGTAGGCCTCGAGGAGGGGAGATGTCTCGGGGTCCACGATTTGGACATTGGGGAGATTCAGGCCGAGGCTGGTTATTTTTTCGTTGATAAGGGATTCATTGCCCAGGAGCGTAATGTCGGCGACCTCCCGTTGAAGCAGGACTTCCGAGGCTCGCAGGATGCGCTCTTCGTCCCCTTCGGGGAGCACGATGTGCTTCTTCTCTTTTTTTGCCCTCTGGATAAGGTTGTATTCGAACATCTTCGGGGTCACGATGGCGGCACGGGTGGTGACGAGTTCCCGCTCCAGCTGGGCGGTGTCCACCGAGCTTTCGAAGAGGGCCTGGAGCTGGGTGATTTTGCGGTCATCCTCCGGGGAGATCTTTGTGTGGATCCGGTTGACCCGGGTGGCCACGGGAAAGGTGTCTTCCGGTACGCTGAGGACGGGGAACGTGCGGTATGAGTTGGCCAGAAGAGTCATGATGGTCTCGTCCGGCCTGAGCCCCCCTGTGAGGACCATGCCCGCGATGCTTTGTCGGGTGGTGGCGGCGCCTGCCGCCAGGCAGGCCACGATGACGTCCGTGCGATCTCCGGCGGTGACGACAAGGGTTCCCCGCGTGATGCGTTGCAGGAGGTTCTGGATCTGCATGGCACCGATGGTGAAGCTGCTGACATGCTGGCTGAGTCTGCTTTCTCCGAACAACACCTCCGCATTCAGGGCTTTGGCCACCTCTGCCACGGTGGGACGGCCGAGGGCTGGGTTTTCAGGGATGCCGTAGATGAAGAGGGACTCCAACTGGGGGTTGGCCTTCAGCCGCCTGACGATCTCCTCGGTCTGCTCCGGTTGGGTGCGGTTGATGATGGCACCCAGGGTCTGGCACTTCTTGTCTTCAAGGGACTCCAGGGCCACCTCCACCGAGCGCACTGTTTCGTGGGTGCTTTTTCCGTGGCCGCTGGCAACGAGGAGAACGGGGCTGGAGAGGTTTTTGCTGATTTCCGCGTTGATGTCAAACTCAAAGGTGGCGGTGGTGGTGGCGTAGTTGGTGCCGTCGCAGACGATGAAGTCACAGGTCTCCTTGAGCTCGTTGTACTTCTTGATGATCCCTTCGATGACCTTCATGTGCTTGCCTTCAGCAGCCAGGTTTGATGCCTCTTTGGACGAGAACCCGTACATCATCTCATAAGGCGTCTCAATGCCGAAGTGGGTGGCGATGAGGTGGATGTTGCTGTCCCGTTCCTGGAGGCCCGAGATGATGGGGCGGAAAAAACCGACCCGGCTTATCTTGCGGTGCAACAGCTCCATGACACCCAATGCGATGGCTGATTTACCGCTCCTTGCCTCTGCTCCCGTGATGTACAGACTGTCGGACATCTCTTCCTCCCTATATCACCTTGTGTGTTGGTGTGGCCGGCCCGTGAAGGCTGAGTCTGGCTCTCCATGGTTTGTCGAATGCGAACGGTTCTGCTTCGCCACCCTGGCCCCCTGTTATATCACTTCTCTTCGGTCTGTGCAGGTGCACGCATCTGCAGCTCTGGGGCCTTGCATATAAGCGCGCCCGATTCGTTAAATATCCGGGCTGAAATGGGTGGTGGCGTGTAGTTAAAACACTTAAAAAGGTCGTTTTCTGTTCTGTCGGTCGCCTGAAAGATGGTGTCACCATCCGGACGTCCCTGAAGGGGCCTGGAAGGGACGTTTAAAGGTGTTTTCACTCTTTGTGGGTGACGTGGGGGGCGACTGGTTAAGATGAGTTCTCTGTTGATGCTGATGATGCATCGCGGTTGCGCATTTTCTCTGGAGTTCAAGGTGTTACCATACAGGGCTCCGCCTTTTCGGGCAAGCCCCATATGGTCCTTTTTCACGTTTGTGAATGAATGATTTCCTGCGCCTTTCTGTAGCCCAGATCAATCATTTCAGCTGCCCTGTCGAATTCCAGGGTGCCGCATGCACTTCGTGGGATTTCAATCAACATGTCGGGTGGGTAAGCCGCAAGCTTTTGGCGGGCGATGGTGCTTTGCATGGCATCAAACGCCTGGTTGGCGATGTCGTAGGCCCCGCCGTTCGGCATGATGCGGTTTGTGACGGTATTTTGAATGCCGGTAATGAAGCGGTTGATTTTTCCTTGCAACAGGGATGGGTGATTCTCCTTGTCCGGGCTGGGGACGGGGCAGGTCGTTGAGCTGTCCACCGGGCCTCCCAGGTTCACGGCAATGGTCATCTCTGTGTTGTCACTGAAGGTCGGGGCGATGGGCACAGGGTTCAAGACCCCTCCGTCGATGAGGGGCACGCCGTTGTGGTTGTATGGGGTCAATAAAAGGGGCAGTGAAATTGACGCCCTGATGGCATCAAACAGCCTTCCTGAGTTGAGCCACACCTCCTTTTCGTTCTGTACATTTGCGGCAATGGCCGTAAAGGGCATGGGGAGCTCCTCAATGGTTATCTCACCGACAAGGTTGATCAGTGTGTTGATGACCCTGTCGCCTTTGACGAGCCCTCCCTTTTCCCAGGAGAGATCCATCAGGGCGACGATATCTTTTTTGGTGATGGCACGGACCCACTCTTCAAAATCGTCCAGTTTTCCTGCGGCATAGATGCCACCGATCAAGGCGCCAATGGAGCACCCTGAAATTGACTTGATGACGTAATTGTTCTCTTCCAGTAAGTGAATGATCCCAATATGCGCCAGGCCACGGGCGCCCCCACTTCCAAGAACGAGAGAAATCTCAGTTTTATTGTCCACCGGCATGCCCTTGTTGGATTTGATGATGAGTGCAGTCGCTTGAACCGAGACAGCGCTTGCCTTTTTCCTTAACCCGGATATTTCATGAGTTTGGTGCACCCATAGGCTTTGTATTAACATGGAATCGATGGATTTGATCCACTGTTTTTGTCCCCCTCTGGTTTAGTGTCGCTCAAAAACAGATCTGAAATTATATTGTACTGTAATTAATTAAATGGGGATTTTGAAGGCGCTAAAAGTTTAAATAGGGATTTTACAATATTTTCTAAATTTAAATTATATTGAGTTCGAAATAATTGTATGGTAGGTCCTGAGCATTGTTATTTTAAGGTGAACACCGGCTGGCAATGAAGCCGGCGCGTGTGTTCGGGGCAGAAACGATACCCAGGTAGGAGATTATGGACGACGTAGACAGTCATCTTGAACACGTGGATTGCACCAAGCTCTTCTTTACGGACCTCAACGGCAGACTGATGAACCTGTCGGTCAACAAACACAAAATCGACGATATCTTTGACAATGGGGTGGGGTTCGACGGTAGCTCCATCGCAGGCTTTGCCAATGTGGAACACAGCGATCGCATTCTGATGCCGGATTGCAAGACCCTGTGGAACATTCCCTTTGAAGGCGAATCCGTCGGCTTTTTTATCGCCAATGTCTTAAACGAAGAGGGGGCCCCGGCCGAGGTGGACCCGCGAACGATTCTTCAAAAGGTCGTCCAGGCCGCCAAAGACGAGTTTGGATTCAATTTTCTTGTGGGGCCGGAGCATGAGTTTTTTCTTCTGAATGGCGATGAATTCGCCTTGACCGCAAAGCGCGGGTTTCCCTCCGACGTTCACACCGACCAGGCCGGATACTTTCATTCGACTCCCCATGACAAGGGCCAGGCCATTCGCCAGCAGATCACCGATGTTCTCGAAAGTTGTGGCATTGTCTACGAAAAATCACACCATGAAGTCACGCCCTCCCAGCATGAGATCAACCTTGAGTGCACAGATCCCGTGAGCGCGGCCGACCGCACCCTTCTGTTTACCTACGTCGCACAGCGGATTGCCCAGGAAAATGGATATTACGCCAGTTTCATGCCCAAGCCCTTCAAAGAGCACAATCGAAACGCCTTTCACATGCACCTGTCCATTCAGGACGACGAAGGCAACAACCTGTTTTACGACAACGCTGCGGACCAGAACCTGAGCACTGTGGCCAAGCAGTTTATAGCAGGGATTATCAAGTACGCCCGGGAAACCTCCGTGGTCATGGCCTCCACCGTGAATTCGTACAAAGCCTATGTGGTGGAAAAAGAGGCACCCATCGTCAGGGGCTGGGGGTTTCGAAACCGCAGCTCCATGGTGAGGGTCCCCTATACAACCAGCCCTTCCGCCACCCGCATCGAACTCCGCAACCCGGATCCAGCGGGCAACGTCTATCTTCAGATGGCGACCTTCATCGCCATGGGCCTTCAGGGCATTCGGGAGCAGCTGGAATCAGCCAATCCCGACAAGGGCAGCACGTATGATCGCAAATACCAGATGAAGGTCTGGGACGATCGCTTCCTGCCCCGAACCTTCTATGAAGCCCTCGTGGAAGCCGAACGCAGTGAATTCTTGAAGGAGTTCCTCGGTGAAAAGCTCTACAACAACTTTATGGCCCTGAAAACCCAGGAATGGGAAGACGACAGGGTGCATATATCCGCCAGGGAACAGCGGAAGTATCTCTCTATCTAAAATCGGTAAAAAGGGAGCCACCTCGAAAGCTGATTGCCCTTGCGCTTTGCCCCTCGTACCTAGGGCAAAGCGCAAGGGCGTTCGTAACCTTCTTTCGAGGTGTTTTTCGTTGCAGCGGTTTTGCTCACGGGCGAAGCCCGTCAGCGAATGTGATGAGCCTGAGGAACGAAGGCGAGAGTGCATTCGCGAACCTGGGGTCCAGGGGCTCAGCCCCTGGCCGCCGGAGGCATGAATTTTACCTGTTACAGTGAGATTTTTTCGATTTGGGGCGGGGTGATGGTGATGACGTCGATGATGTTCTCTTCCGTGATGATGCTGAAGTGGTGAAGGGGGCTTGTCATGGTGGACGCCGCGTAGGTTTCGGTTCGGACATAGTCGAGGAAGGGGGATGCGTCATACGTTCGCAGGCATTTTCCGGTGTAGGTGCCGGAGCAGTCTGAGCGCGTGTACGAGGCGTTGAGGTTTGACATGGCCATGATCTCGCCTGGGAAGGCGATGTGGAAAAGCCTGGGGGCACTGTTTTTCGGGGCATCGCCAGCCCGGGACTCCTCCACCCAGATTTGAAGGGTGTCGGTCACCTCCATTCGGATCAGGACAAGGTTGTCTGCTTCATTGATCTGCTGGTCATCCATGGGACACATTCCTTGTGTTGTGAAGAGAGTGACGATGGGCCGGGACTCGCCTGTCTGGCTGATGGCGTCGGACGTTAGGGCCGGCGCAAAATTAAAACATACAAAAAGCGGTGCCTCCGGCGGCAAGGTGAGCCACCTTGAAAGCAGGTTGCAGCAGCGCTTTAACCCTCGTACCTCGGGTCAAATCACAGCGGCATTTTCATGACAATTGTTCATTTGTTTTTTTGCGTGAGCCCTTACCACACCCAAAGCAGGTACTTTGCATAAAAATTTACTTTAAATTGATACCTATGCAAGATCAAGGTTTCCTTTTTCGTGACTTTTCATCTCATGCGCCTGCAAGCCTGCTTTCAAGGTTTTTTGCCTAACGTGGCTCCGCCGCCCTTGCCGCCGGTGGCCTTTTTGTGAACTGAACCGTTACCCTTTCCCCATAGCATGTCCCCTGTCATTCAAATCCCTTCAAACATGATGTCTTCTCCGGAAATCCCCAGTAACAAAGCGAGTTCTTCCTTCAGTTCGTGAAGGCTGGTGAAGCGCCTGTCCGGTGGCAGGTACTGGGCGAGATCGTTCTGGGATTCATCCGTCAGGGAGAGGACCCGGAAGGTATCGTAGAACCCTTCGTATTCTGCAACCTCCCACTCAATATCAGTATAGATGTACATAGGGCTACCTTGTGAGCATGATCCCCGCCCCCACACGAGTCTGGGAGCGGTTGTAGTCGATGAGGCTGTCGCCGTAGCCGTGAAAGGCCTGGACCATGAAGAAGGCGCCGCCTTTGGTGATGGGGATGCTCCAGGTGAGTCGTGCCGCCCCCTTTGCTTCTCGAATGTTCCCCCGGGCCATGAGGTGGACGAGCTGTTCCCCGGCAAACTGGTATTTGATGTTGAACTCGCTGTAACCCATGTAGTCGGCGATGTCGGGGTTGTCGCTGCCGCTCACCCCGTCGTCCGGGGTCTCTTTGCTCTCCGGTGTAATGTACCAGAGCTTGAGCCAGAGGAGAAGGTCACCGCCTGCATAGAAGGGGGTGATGTAAACCCGGTTCCAGCTTCGTGAATCGGGCATGTCCTGGCCGTTGGATTCGTGTTCGAACCCGATGTCAAAACCGAGGTTGCTCATGATGGGGCCGCTGCCCAGGAACTGCAACCGATCGTCTCCCGGCATGAACCGATAGAAGAGTTCGGGGTTGTAGTTTGTCTCCCGGAACGGGTTTGACTCTTCTTCATTGTAAGCCTGCCAGAAGGATTTTTGGGTGTATGCGACGTAAAACCCGGTGTCCATGATCTGCTTCTTGATGCTGACCTGAAAGACCATCTCGGTCTCTTTGCTGTGGTACTCATCGGACCAGGTGGCGGGCATCACCCAGGTGGCCTTGTGCCGGGAGATTCCTTCGGCCATATCGGTGATGGTGTAGTCCATGGCGTGGGCTGGAAGTCCCATGAGAAGCCCCGCAAAAGTCAGAAGGACAAAGAAAAGGCGTCTGTGCATTTGGGCCCTCATTGGTGATGAGTGTGGGTGAATGGTTTGATTAATACTGGATGATAGCATGAAGAGAAAACAGGGGGAAGCTCAAGGGGGGCATTCATCGATTGATAGGTTTGTATTGCTCAGGTTGTTCACAACGGGCCAAGTGAGGCAGGCCTTCGACAGGGGGAAGGGCAGGGGTTGCGCCGCCGTGTTCAACCATCACGGGCGAAGCCCGTCGGCGAATGTGATCAGCCCGAGGTACGAGGGCTGCGAGCATTCGCAAACCTGGGGCCCAGGGGATCATCCCCTGGTTATCGGGAAAACATGATGCCTGCGCCCACGCGGGTGATGGAGCGGTCGTAGTCGATAAGGCTTTCACCGTACCCGTGAAAGCCCCGGACCATGAAAAAGGCGCCGCCCTGGGTGATGGGAATACTCCAGGTGAGGCTCACGGCCCCTTTGTGCGTCCGGGGGTTGCCACGGGCCATGAGGTGGAACAGCTGTTCCCACTCGGTTTGGTACCGGATGTTGAACTCTCCATAGCCCATGTAGTCGGCGATGTCGGGGTTGTTGCTGCCGCTTTTGCCGTCTTCGGGAATCTCTTTACTGTCTTCGGTGATGTACCACATCTTCAGAGAGAGCAGGAGGTTGTCGTTGGCGTAATAAGGCGTGAAATATGCGCGGTTCCAACTCCGGGATTCGGGCATGGAGCGGCCATTGGACTCATGCTCAAAACCAAAGTCCGCCCCCAGGCTGTCGATGACGGGACCGTTTCCGAGGTATTGCATCAGGGCGTTGCCGGGTTTGATCCGATAAAAGATCTCGGGATTGTAGTTGGTTTCCCGGAAAGGGGAGGACTCTTCGTTGTTGTACGCCTGCCAGAAAGACTTTTGGGTATAGGCAACGTAAAGTCCTGTATTCATGATCTGCTTTTTTACGCTGATCTGAAAAACCACTTCGGACTCATCATCGTTGTATTCATTGGCCCAGGATCCGGGCATAAGCCAGGTGGGTTTGTGGAGGGATACCCCGTCGGCCACATGGTTGATATGGTCACTTGCGCTTACGGGGATTGAAACGAGAAGACTCACCACCAAAAAAAACACACATAAAAAACATCTGAATAACGTCAATCTAAAACTGCCTTGCTGTAACGGGTTGTCTATTATACCGCCCATGGACACAGGTGTCCTTTTTTAAAGGGCTTCTCACGCCGGGAGGGGATCCTCTATCGGCTTACTGGGCCGTTGTGCTTACTACATAACGGCTTTCTCATCGTTTCCCTTGAGGGAATAATTGCAACGTCAGGCGGAGCGACTCCGTTTGATTTGCCTTTTGTGAACAACGTGGGATAAAACGCCATGCCTCCGGCGGCAAGGTGAGCCACCTTGAACGCAAGTTGCGAATGTGCCTGTCCCTCGCGCCTCGAGGCAAATCACATCCGCTTTTCGTTGGGTGTGAATCCGGAATTATGTATCAAGACCTGTTTGTCAAACCTTTCAGGAGTTTGGCCCCCGGCAGGGCCGCCGGAGGCACAGCGTTTAGATCATCACCTCGATTTCCAGGATCTGTTTGTTGAGGCGTTTGGCCGAGACTTTTTCCCGGGTGCCGACCTCCTGGGCGTAGACGGAGATTTTGAACTCTTCGATGGACCAGAAAAGGGCTTCGATGGCCTCTTTCTTCTCTTCGGACGAGTCCGGGTTAAGGGAGGCGACGAGGCTGTTGAGGGCCTTTACGAAGGGGGCGACCTCACGCGCTTTGGCGCGGTCCTTTTCCGGGGCGTCAAAGGCGCGCTTGGCGCGCAGGGCAATGGCGCGGATATGGCGTTCGAGCTGGGACAGGCGCCCCGGCTCGTAGAGGGCGATGAAGTTTTTTGGCACGAGGAGGTCCAGCTCGTTGCGCAGCATCCCGGTTAAGAGCTGACCCGCGGGCGTTTTGGCCCGTCTCAGCTCCTCGGTGTAAATGAGGGCGCTGGTGTCGTGGTATTGGTCCAGGATGGTCTCCACGGCGGCGAGAAGCGAAGAGCCCGTGGCGTAGAGCTTTTGTGAGGCCTCTTGGAGATGGGCTTCAAAGGCGGTGCGGCTGCGCAGGTCAGAGGGGAAGAGCAGCTCGGTTGTTTTGCCCGCCAGGGCCTCGGTGATGGCGACGTCCCCATTAAAATAGGCGGCGCGTTTTTTTGAGGTTCCGGTGAGTTTGAGATCCTTGGAGAGGCTCTTAACCTCTTTGGATAGCTGCATGGCCGTAAGGGCGGCGACTCCTTTTTTATGGAGTCGAAAGGCTTCTCGATCGTGGCGGTGAAGGGTCAGTGCGATCCCGTCTTTGGTTACCGTAAGCGCGGGGTAGGCAAAGAGGCCGCCATGGGCGGGCACCTTTTCCGGGATTTCATCCATGGGCCAGTCGGTGAGGCCGTGCTTTTCCCATGTTCGTTTGAGTTTTTGAAAGACGTCGTCTTTGGGAAGCGCCTCTTCCGTACGGGTGAGAAGAACCGACTTGTCCCGTGAAGCGGCCAGCTCTTTGCCTTTTGCGCCGGTGACGGCGATGCGCACCTTGAGGTGGTCGTCGATGGCGTCTCCCCGCCAGGCGTTGGGAGGGATGCGTACCCCGAACCGTTTGGCAATAAAGGAGCCCAGGGCGGTGATGAGGGGGCGGGTGGGGAAGGCTCCCTGCTTGAGGATGTTAAGTTCTTCCATCTCTGCGGAGATGACGCTCACGGTATCGGAGACGGGCACCAGCCGTTTTCGGTGCTCCTTGGGAAGCCCCTTGATCATGGCCTCGATCTTTTCAGCCATGAGGCCGGGAACCACCCAGTCCAGGGCCTCTTTGGAGAGGGCCTGGGCAGAGTGTGCGGGGACCTCTATGGTGACGCCGTCCTTCTCTTTGCCCGGTTCAAAGGCGTAGGAGAGGGAGAAGGTCCCCCCGCCCACGGTGATGCCCTTGGGAAAGGCGTCAAGCTCATCGGTCTCCGGGGTGTAGCGGGCGATGGCTTCCGGGTCCATCTTCAGGTGGGCATCTCCCCCCTTCTCCTTGATGCGGCGGGTAAGGGTGCGAATGTCCCAGACGTTTGTGACTTTTTCGGCGTAAAAGGCAAAGAGGTCCTCCTCGCTGATGAGGATGTCCCGTCTTCGGATGCGGTCTTCCACCTCACGCACGTCGTCGATGAGGGCCCGGTTGTGGGCAAGGAAGGAGAAGTTACGGTTTCCCTTGGGGACATCGAGGTCCCCTTCTACCAGGGCACTTCGAATGAAGAGGCGGGTGGCCTCTTCGGGGTCGATGGGTCCGAAGAGCACTTTTCGATTCGCGGCGAGGATGAGGCCGAAGAGGGTCACCTGTTCGTCGGCCACCACGGCACCCATTTTCTTTTCCCATCGGGGATTGGAGTAGGATCGCTTGATCAGCTCTTTTCCCAGCTCTTCCAGCCAGTCCGAATCGATGCGTGCGACGTTCCTGGCAAACAGCCTTGATGTCTCCACCATTTCCGAGGCCACAATCCAGTTTCCCCCTTTGTTGAAGAGGCCCGAGCCGGGGAAGATCATCACCTCGCGCCCTTTGGTGGCGTTGTAGAGGTTCTTCTCTTTGACGGTGGCGATGCTGGAGAGGTAGCCGGCCAGAATGGATTTGTGGATGGCGGTGTACTCGGTTCCGAAGGTCGCCTTTTTGTTGGTCTTGTCTGTCGGGTCCGACGAGGGGGTGCTGCGCTGGGGCAGGGCAAACTCTTTGGCGATTCGGGAGAGCTGGCCGTGGATATCGAGCCATTCGCGAATGCGCAGAAAGGAGATGTAGTTCTCCTTGCAGAAGCTCTTCATGAGGCCCGATTTTCTGGATCCCCCCATGTGCTCCTGAAACCGCCTCCAGATGTTGAGGACCGTGATAAAATCCGAGAGGGGGTCTTTGAAGGCGGCGTGCTTCTGGTCGGCCTGGGTCTCTTTGCCTTCGGGGCGCTCCCTGGGGTCCCGAATGGTCAGGGCCGAGATGATCACCAGCACTTCTTCCATGCAGCCGTTGTGGGATGCTTCGATGAGGATTCGGGCAAGCTTGGGGTCCACAGGAATGGCGGCCATGATCCGGCCGGTTTCCGTGAGCTGGTGTCGGACCTCGCCCTCACGGCCTTTGACTTCATGGATGGCGCCCAGCTCCAGGAGGGTTTGAAAGCCGTCGGCAATGCTCTGAGGGGATGGTGGGTCCACAAAGGGGAATTTCTCCACCCGCCCGAGCCGGAGGGAGAGCATGCGCAGGATGACCTCAGCCAGGTTGGCCCTTAAGATCTCCGGCAGGGTGAAGAGGGGGCGGCTGTTGTATGAGGCCTCGTCAAAGAGCCGGACGCAGATGCCGTTTTCCACTCGGCCGCAGCGCCCTTTGCGCTGATCGGCGCTGGAGCGTGAGATCTCCATGACGGGGAGGCTGGTGGTCCGGGTGCGCGGTGAGTACCGGGGGATTCGGGCGATGCCCGTATCGATGACGTACTTGATGCCGGGGATGGTGATGGAGGTTTCCGCTACGTTGGTGGAAACGATCACTTTTCGGCCATAGGCACTCTGGAACACCCGTTTCTGGTCTGCGGCGGAGAGGCGGGCGTAGAGGGGCAGCACCGTCATGGCCTTGTGCCGCCTGCCCTCGATCATGTCGCACGCCTCTTTGATGTCGGCTTCCGTGGGCATGAAGATGAGGATGTCGCCGTAGGGCCCTAAAGCCACCAAGTCGTCCAGGGCCTGGACGGCGGCATCCACGTAGCTGTCGTCTTTGGATTCGAGGGGCCGGTGGATCATCTCCACGGGGAAGGTGCGGCCCGACACCTCGATGATGGGGGCGCCATCAAAGGCCTTGGAAAACTTTTCGGTGTCGATGGTGGCAGAGGTGACGATCACCTTCAAGTCCCGCCGTTTTTTTACCAGGGTGCGCAGGATGCCGAGGATAAAATCGATGTTTAAGCTTCGCTCATGGGCCTCATCCACGATGATGGTGTCGTAGGAGGAGAGGAAGGGGTCCCCTTGCGCTTCGGCCAGGAGGATGCCGTCGGTCATGAGGCGGATGGTGCCGTCCTTGTCCCCGGTTTCGTGGAATCGGATTTTGTAGCCGACGCTTTTGCCCGGCTCCTCTCCCATCTCTTCGGCCAGGCGGTTGGCCACAGAAACGGCTGCGATACGCCGGGGCTGGGTGACGGCAATGAGGCCGCCCGTGCCCCTGCCTGCCTCCACGCAGAATTTAGGGATCTGGGTGGTCTTGCCCGAGCCGGTTTCGCCGGAGATGATCACCACCTGGTTTTTCCGGATGGTCTCAACGATCTCTTCACGGCGGGCTGTGACGGGGAGATCCTGGTTGTAGTTGAGTGCAGGGGGATTTTGCTGGCGGCGCGTCCTCTCGTCCATGGAGGTGGAGAGGCGTCCCTTCAGTGCGGTCAGCTTGTGAACCGCTTTGTCATCGGGCTCTTTGATGCGCTGCAGATTTTTCAGGTCTCGACGCAACGGGTGGCGGTCTTTGATCATGATGCGGCCAAGGGAACGCAAGGCCTTTTCCAGCTCTCTTTTAAACGCCTTTGATTCCATGCGTCTCCTGCTCTCTTTGTAAAAATATTCCGGGGTTGCAGCTTGTGGCACCCCGTTTCGGCAGGGACACTTTAATGACAATAGAGAGTAAAATCAAGGGCAGGAGGTTACAGGTGAAAAGCCTCCACAAGTTCGTTGACTTTTTCACTCTGTTTCCGGGCTTGGCCCAGCGCCTCGGGGGTAGGGTTCGCCTCGGCTTTTTTCAGGCTCTCTTCCAGGGCGTGGCTCTCCTCTTGGATAGCGGTGACGTGGTCTTTCAGGTTGTCCAGTACCTCGTTGATCATCTCCGCTTCATCGTTGAGGTAGTCGTTTTTCCTCAGGTGGATTCTTCGGGTAAAGTCCCCGTCGGCCATGCGCTCGAATGTGTGGGTGAAGTTGACCAGGGGGCCGCAGACGCGGTGTGTCATGAGGACCAGGTGGACGAAAAAGAGAAGAAAGAGGAACAGAACTGCCGGCACAAGGCGTTGGGCCAGGAGAATGAATGTCTGGGCGGATTGGTACTGCACATGGGGGTCCGTGGTGCCGAACATGGTGTTCAGTACGGGCAGAAGGGTCACGGCGAGGGTGATGGCCAGCATGATGGCCATGTACCCCAGGCTGATAAAGACAAGTTTTAACTGCAGGGATCGGTTGATGAAGAGGTTTTTCAGCTGTCGTTTATGCTCTTGTGGCATGGCGTCCCTACCTTTCAATGATTTTGTCGGTTGCAAAGCTGTATTCATAGACGGTATCGGACCGCTTGTGCTTGGCCTGCATGGTAAATGGGTTGCTCATGTTGTATGGGTCCTCCGGAGCCCCGGCCACAATGGTGATGGAGACCCCCTTGGAGAGGGTGTAGTCAGAAAGGTCAATGGTTGAAGGGAGGCCGTCGTTTCGTATGGATTCCCCCTGTTCTCCGATGCAGGTGCCATTCATTGAAAAATGGAATTTCTGGAAATCGGCAAACAATTGGAGATCGTGGCGTGCGGTGATGTCGAAGGCCGAACCGCTGGTGGCTTTAAGGAAAATGGCTCCCCCCACAAAGATAAGGGCCGTGACAATGGCAACGATGGACAGCTGCAAAGGGGTGAAGACGGGTTTGCGCTCACGTTTGGGGGTGGGCTTTGCATAGGGGCGTCGTCGGGGATTTTTCCGAACGTTCATGGCTTCCCTTTCGTGGGGCAACGGCCCCGGTTGGACGGCACAGATACCGGATAGTATGACGTCTCCGAATGACTTGTTGAGAACTGGATATTGGTACGGTATTGACTCCCTCGCCCCGGACTGTGGAAGGACTTCACGCAATCGTCCCCATCGGTTGCCGGAGTGAACGAGTTAAGGCTGATATTCAGGGGGAGGGCGGGTGAACGCGGCACCCAATCTCGAAATTATGCGATAATTTTCTTTGAATCGCAATACATAAATGGGTTTTTAGGATTGGTAAAAAATCGAGTCAATGGGAAGGTAACAGCTGGGGCGAAAGACGTTCAAGTAGCAATAAACTATGCGTAGGGGGTAATGATTGTGTTGTGCATATTTTGTGGTAACCCCTGCGTGATGGGGATTTTTGGGATATCACGCAGGGGTGGCACGAGTAATCCGGGTTAGGAGGTGACTTTACCACTCGATTTGAGTGCGGAGATCACCACCTTCTGAAGCAACTTCTCTTTGAACTCCGATGGAGAGTCAAGGCCCATGCGATCCAGATAGGGCACGGCCTCTTCAGGGACGCCCTTCACGAACTCACCGGCCAGGCCCATGGCAACGCCGAGTTTGCTCTTTTCTGCCTTGGCCTTAAAGGCCCGCAATGCACCGCCAAGGGCCACCTCTTCGTCGGTGAAGTCTGTGCCGAAGGGGAAGACCTGGAAGAGGCCCTCTTTTTTATAAGGCGAAAGGAACCCTGAGATCTTGGCGGGGGTATTGTGCCGATACTCCTCGGGGATTTCGTAGTGGGCAGGCACCTTTCCGCTTTTCTTGGCCTGGGTTAACAGGTTCTCCTGGAAACGTGAATCCGCGATCTTGATCAGCTCCAGAATGACATCCTTGTCAGGCAACCCCCGGACATCGGCGATGCCGTATTCGGTGACCACAATGTCCCGCAGGTGCTTTGGCACGGAGCAGTGGCCGTAGTTGAAGACGATGTTGGACTTGGGGTCATCGGAACCGCCCCGGGTGCTTCGAACCATCATGATGAGGCGGCCGTCTTCCAATGCATGGGCCATGGAGACGAAGTTGTACTGGCCGCCGATGCCACTCACCACCCGACCGTCATCCAGGGCATCGGAGATAACGGATCCGAAGATGCTGATCATCATGGCGGTGTTGATGAATCGGCCGTCTTTTCTCTGGAGACTGCGAAGCTTCTCGTCTCCGTAAAGCTGGTTGACCTTTTCCACGCCGGACATGCCGAAGAGCTTGCGCTCGTCTTCGCTCATGGCGTTGAGGGCGTTGTAGAAGCTGCGGGGACCGATGAAGAAGGCTCCCAGGATGACGCTGCCGCCGTTGATCTTTTCACCGCGGACCGCCGCAAGCGCATTTCGGTTCTCCGGGGTGCTGAGGTCGGTGGCGTACGTGGTCTCGCCGTCGGCAATGATGCCGTCCTTCCATACCAAATCCTTCTTGAGAAAACCGAACTCCATCAGAAACTGGAAATCCTTCTCACGCAGCTGCTCCTGAACGGCCTCTTTTTCAACCAGAAGATCGAAGATGTTTTCGGGGATGGTCTCGCAGTCGAGGCGCTTTTCGTTGATCAGCTCCATGACGGGAATGCTCTCGAAAACCTTGCGCTTGAGGATGCCACTTTTGTAGAGCTCCATAAACGCGTCCACAAACATCTCAGAGGAGCCGTAAAGGCCTTCGGTGAAGGTATCGGTTCCGCCGACGTTTCGGATCAGGTCCTTGTAGCGAGCCGAAATTCCGGCCTTGTCCATGATGGCATTGAACTTCGCGTTGTCGGTGTGGCGGAGCTTGAGGCCGGAGACGATGGCGTCCCCCAGGGAGCCGATGCCCACCTGGATGGTTCCCCCGTCTTTGAGCAGGGGGCTGACATGGAGGCCGATCATGTGGTCCACATCGGACACGGAATCCTTGGGCGGCCCGAAGAGAGAGTATTGGGTCGCGTCGTTTCTCAGGATAAAGTCATAGGAATCCGCCGTTACCACGGCATCGCCGTACATGAAGGGCAGGTTTTCGTTGACCTCACCGATGACGGCAACTTTTTCGCCCTGGGCCCGCTTTTTGTTCAGGGCGGAAATGCCCTCGATGCTGATATCGGTGTTGCACCCCATGGAGTAAAGGGGGCCGGAGCCATTGCCCGTCTGGTAAGCAAGCATCTGGCCGTAGACATTGATGCCGAAGTCCACACCGTCCCGGATAACGTGGGTGTAGTTGGAGTTGAGGTGGTTCTGCTGGGCCTCGGGGCTGCCCATATAGCCACCGGCCTTGTTGAAGAATTCATAGAGCTGGACGTTCTTGGGCATGGTGCCTGCACGGAAGTCTTTCATGTAGTCAAAATCCGGGCACCCTCCGAAAATACGATCCACCAGGGGGCCGAGAAGCCGCTTCTCAAGCTCGCTGGCTCCTTCGGGCTTTTCAAGGGCCAGGGCGGTGAGGATGGTCAGATCGATCTCCGGGTTTTCCTTGGCACGTTTGTAGAGCTCATTTACAAATATCGCCGGTTTCCCCAGAGCCAGGGGCATACCGAAGACAATCTTTTTACCGACGGTGCGGATGACTTCATCCACACAGGCGGCGACATCATCATGGAACTGCGTGTTGCTTTTCATAACCAAATACTCCCCTTACTGATTCTATGTCCTTATGGCTGCGCCATTCATTTACGCAAAGAAAGTCGATAACAATGTTGGGCGAGGCAGGAGAGCTGCCCCTGGAATCGACGGATACGGTTCTCAGTTCGTTGAAAAGAACAGGTCTGGGTACAAGGGTGGTGGCAGTGAACTATGTTATGTATAGCAAAACAAAAATGCGTGCAGGAACAACGTAGAAAGAGGAATACTAAGAGTATTGCTTTGGAATGTCAACACAAAGGGGACTGAGGATCTTACAGTACAGGGCTGTCTATGATTCAGGCTGATTTTTTCGGAAGGCCGGTGGCTTACGCACGTGCGGTGCACGATGCAGCAGGTTTTCTGCAGGAGGGGTGATTGAGGGAATGAGGAACATGGGTATCCGTGATGCCACGGGCGAAGCCCGTCAGCGAATGTGAAGAGCCCGAGGCACGAGGGCTCAGAGCATTCGCAACCTGGGGTCCAGGGAATCATCCCCTAACGGCCGGATGCATGCCTTGATCAATTCATGGCAATGGTGAGGTAAAGGTCCCCACGGTGTCCTTCCGGGTGGGGGAGGCCAAGGCCCCGAAGCCTCAGTCGTTTTCCCGCGATGATGCCCGGGGGGACGGTGACTCTGATGAGGCGCCCCTGACCGAAACGGAAGATGTTGACCCGCTTGACCACGCCGCGCCGTGCCTCCTTTTCCGTGATGGCGAGGCGGCCCGTGAGGTTGAAACCGCCTTTGTCAACGCGGACGTGAATAACCTCAAGGCGGTGGGAACGCGTGCGGACAGCCTGAAAACGACGTGGTTTGGTGGGGGTCATGCGTGCGCCCGTCGCCATGACAAACACCATACCGAAGAGAAAACCGCCGATGTGAGCCCACCATGCGATGGGGCTGGCGTTGCCACCGGTGGCGTTGAGGAATTGCATGAGAAACCAGAGCCCGAGGAAGACAAAGGCCGGAATCTCAAAGAAGAGAGGGATAAAAAAGAGGGGAACAAGGGTCAGGACCTTTGCCCGGGGGTAGAGCAGGAAATATGCCCCCATGACAGCCGCCACCGCTCCGCTGGCACCGATGGTGGGAACCGTGGATCCAGGGTTGAGAATCAGGTGGGAGATCCCTGACACCATGCCGCCGCCCAGGTAGAAAAGGAGGTAGCGTCCATGGCCGAGACGGTCCTCCACGTTGTCTCCGAAGATGTACAGACTGAGCATGTTGCCAAGGACATGCATCCAGCCGCCGTGGAGAAACATGAAGGAGATGAGCGAGGAGATCTGGCTGACGACGCCAAAATACTCCCAGGCCCCCAGCGATGTATACCGGGCCGGAACCAGGCCATAAAGCTGGTAAAAGTGGGGCGGTTGGGACGTCGTCTGGAGAAAGACAAAGAGGTTGATGACAATGAGGGTGGTGTTCACCACCGGCATGGTCCGGGACGTGATGGTGTCTCTCAAGGGGATCATGGTGCGGTCTCGTCTCCCAGAAGCTTGGTCGCCATGGTTGCGAGCCCTCCGAAACAATGGATCACAGGCCAGTCTGTGCCCGTGGATGCCTCACCGGATTCATCCAGATGAATTCCGTGTATGCCCAGGCGGCGTGGAGCAAGCACGTCGTCTTCAAGGGTGTCTCCAACCATCAGGCAGTGCGATGCGGGCAGGCCCAACTCGTCCAGCACCTTCAGGTAAAACTCGGGAGCCGGCTTGGCAACCCCTGTGTTCTTACGGCAGAAGATGCGGTCAATAAAAGGTGAGATCCCACCCCGCAAAAGAGCTTCTCCAATGGCTGCTTCATCAGAATCGGCCGCCTTGGTGGCCAAAGCCAGGGTGTACCTGCCTGAAAGCGCCTCAAGGGTTTGACGCACGCCGGGAAGCAGTTCAATCCGCGACCACGAGGCCATGGGCCCCGTCTCGTCATCAAACACCCGCATGAGGGTGTTCCCCCAATCAAAAAGAATCGCCGGTTTTTTTGTCTTTGTCGTCATTAGTCTATCCTGCACATTTTGCAGGGTTCTGGCAAGAAAAGGGAAAAGGCAGGTTATAGAACATAGGTGATAGCGGGGGAGCAGGTCATGGGTGGCGGGGTGAAAGAACGTGCCTCCGGTGGCGAGGGTGGCGAAGCCACGTTAGGCAAAAGCACCTCGAAAGCTGATTGCGAGTGCGATTTCCCCCTCGTTCCTCGGGGCAAATCGCACTCGCCTTCGGTTCGGGCTTCGCCCGACTCCAGTGAAGGCATTTTTTTGTTCCCGGGTTCTGTCTTGGGATGCGTCACAGGGGCTTCAACTTCAAGATGATGCCTTTGTAACCTGCGGTGTTTACAGGGATGATTTTTTTACACCAGCCTTGGCTACGGGCTATGCCCGTCAGCGAATGTGATCGACCCGAGGAACGAGGGGCGGGAGCATTCGCAATCTGGGGTTCAGGGGGTGGCGAAGCCACTTTGGCTAAAATCCCTGGCCGCCGGAGGCATGCTTTTTGTGGTCTTATAACAACAGAAAATTTCGGATGCCGGTGAAGATGATCTGGGCGGAGATGGCGGAGATCATGAGGCCGGTGACCTTGGAGAGGATGACGACGCCCTGTTTGCCCACGGCCTTTTCTACAAATTGGGCGAAGTAGAGCAGGGTGCCCACGCCGGCGCAGGCCGCGAGGATAGCGGCGCCGATTTCGGCCTTGGCGGCAAGGGTGGTTGCCTCCGCCCCGAAGAGGAGAAGCACGCCAATCCCGCCTGGTCCCACAGTGATGGGAAGGGCCAGGGGCACGATGGCGATGTCGTTGCTTTCACCGGCGCTTTTGATGTTGGAGGTTCCTCCCACCATGGAGACGCCGGAGAGAAAGAGGATGCTGCCGGCACCGATGCGGAAGGCGTCTAATGTGATGCCGAAAAGAGCGAACAGGTATTTCCCGAAGAGAAAGACGCAGAAGGAGATGACCACAATGCCCATGGTCACCCGCACAGCCAGGCATTTTTTCTCTTTGTCTTCCATCTCATGGGTCATGGAGATGAAGGCGGAGAGAACAAAAAAGGGTGTGAAGATGAAAAAGATTTTGAGGGCGTCGTTGATAAAAAGAGAAACGTTCACAGGTCGTATATCCTCGGTCTTTATTTATTCAGCTCGTCTCGCGGCACGTCATGTGTCGCGGGGAAATTGTCATGGCAATGCCCTGGCGTAGAGGGTCATGCCGGGGATTAAAAAATCGTCATACCGGTGACGGGAAGCTCTCTATAACATCAAACGATGATGGGTAAAACCGTATTCTCAATGTATTTTATAAAATATTTCAAAATACCAGAAAAGGCGTGGATCCATAGGGGGAAAGAACCGGTTACGGGGCATAGGGGGGAAGGAAACAGGGGGTGCGGGTGAGCAGGTTTGGTGCCGTCTTGTATCACCACCGACTAAAGCTGAGAAGGAACGGATCCCGCAGTCTCAGGGCTCTTGTTGGATAAGCGAAGCCCTCGGCTGTGGCACCCGGCGAAGGGCAGTGCGATTTACCCCGGGGAACGAGGGGCAATCGCAATGGCAATTCGCTTTTGATGCTTTTTATGTGGCCTCGCCACCGGAGTTGCTCCGGTGAACGTTACCTTCAGGCGTTGTGGATACTCACACGTGACCCCCGGTTCTTCGGTTACACACTAACCCGAATATTTCATGAGAAAGCAACCAGGCCGAAGCAACAGGACGTTATTACTGGTAGTTACTGTGAAATATCCGGGTTGAGGTGACGTGTGATGTTAAGCCCAAGAGACGCAACGGCTACCACCTGTCTCACAGCCGGGGAAGACGACACCGGGCATGTCACCGGTGCCGTTATTTACGGGCGAAGCCCGTCAGCAAATGTGATCAGCCCGAGGCACGAGGGCTGAGAGCATTTGCAAACCCGCTTTCAAGGTGGCTCACCTTGCCGCCGGAGGCAGCCAGGTTAAAGATGCCTCCGGCGGCCCTGCCGGGGGCCAAACTTTTGAAGAGTTTGATAAACAGGCATTGGCTCTTTTCTTACGGAAATATAAGCGAATACTTACGGCCCTAGGAACGAGGAGCGGGAGTATTCGCAACCAGCTTTCAAGGTGGCACACCTTGCCGCCGGAGGCTTGTTTTTCCATGTACTGTAACCATAGAAGGCATGCTTTTTTATTTCCCTCGGATGTTGTCCCAGGGGTTGGTGCTGCCGCCTGTGTTTTTGGGGGCGCTGCTTGTGGAACGGGGCTTTGCACCTCGGAGCCGTGCCACGCGCTCTTCAATGGGGGGGTGCGTGGAGAAGAGGTTCGCCATGCTCCGTCCCGAGAGCGGGTTGGTGATGAACATGTGGGCCGTGGCCGGCTCTGCGTCCATGGGCGTTCGGCTGGAGGCACCGCCGAGCTTTTCAAGGGCTTTGGCGAGGCCTTCCGGGTTGCCGGTGATCTGGGCGGCGGTGGCATCGGCGAGGTACTCGCGGGAGCGCGAAACGGCCATCTGGATGACCATGGCGGCCATGGGGGCGATGATGCTCATGGCGATGAGGCCTAAGATGCCGGACCCACCCTCTTCATCACTGCGTCCGCCGCCAAAGATGGCAGCCCAGCGAGCCATGGAGGCCAGCATCATGATGGCGCCGGCCATGGTGGCAGCGATGGTGCCGATAAGAATGTCGCGGTTTTTGATGTGCCCCAGTTCATGGGCAAGGACACCCTTGACCTCTTCGGGGCCCATGAGATCCAGGAGCCCCTGGGTAACGGCCACGACGCCGTGTTCCGGGTTGCGTCCGGTGGCAAAGGCGTTGGGGGCCTGCTGGGGGATGATGCAGACTTTCGGCATGGGAAGGCCGGCCCGGCTGGAGAGTTCCTGAACCATGTTCCAGAGCTGGGGCGCATCGTTTTTGCCCACCTCCTGAGCCTTGTACATCTTCAGGACCATTTTATCCGAGTAGAAGTAAGAGAAGAAGTTCATCCCTCCGGCCAGGACCAGGGCGATCATCATGCCGCCCTGTCCGCCGATAACACGTCCGGCCATGACAATAAGAAGGGTTAGAACCGTTAAGAGCATCGTTGTTTTGATCTGGTTGCCCATGTAAGCACTCCTTGATGTTGTTGGTTGGGGCGTGTTGCTGATAAGGGGGCCCCTGATTTCATGTAATTTAAAATATAAAGACAAATTTCCCTTTGGCAAGATGGGCCCTGTCCGATTTTTGAACGGCGTGGACTGGGCGGTAACGATTCGTCGTGTCGGCGATATGTCCCGGTGTCTTGCTTCTTGCCTCTTTTGAGGGCCTGGGATGTGTAGTGGCGGGGGTGCGTTTCTCGCTCTACGTTGTTATTTTGGGTTTGTTATGGTCATTCTTGGTTTGTTCCTTCAAAATGAGTTGACAATAAATGGACGGGGCGGGTAACTCTGAAACGCATGATTTCAAGGGGGATGGATGGAAAAAAGGGGAAACAAGCGAGACCTCCTCTCCACAAAAGAGGTGGCGGAATTTCTCGGCGTTAACGAGAAGATGGTGTATCAGCTGATATCAGACAAAGGGCTCCCTGCGTCCAAAGTGACAGGCAAGTGGCTCTTTCCCCGTTATCTGGTGGAGCAGTGGATTGAAAACAGCACCATCAATTACCCGGACGCCAGCCATGTCAACGGTGGTGGCGGCGGACCTCTTGTGGTTGCGGGAAGCAACGACCTGCTTTTGGAGCGGGCCCTTTCCCACTACAACCGCAATAACCGGGGGGAACTGGCTGTTTTCGGCAACGTGGGCAGCATGGGCGGCATCCAGGCCCTCAAGAGCGGTATGTGCCATATCGCCTCCAGCCATCTCGTCTCCGATGACGACCAGGAGTACAACTTCGAGTTTGCCGGCCGGGAGCTTGAAAGGCAGCCGGTGGTGGTGAATTTCTGCCATCGGGAGCAGGGGATCCTCTACAACCCGGGGTTGAAAAACTTCTCCGGTGTGGCGGACCTGGCCAAGCCGGGGGTGCGTATCGTGAACCGCCCCTTGGGGACAGGCACCCGGCTCCTTTTTGACAAAGAGTTGAAGCAATGCGGCATTGAGGGGAGTAGCTTAGCCGGTTACGAGGAGGAGGTCTCGCGTCACATGGACGTGGGGCTGGCCCTTCTGTCGGGTCGGGCCGATGCCGGACCGGGCATTCGGACCGTGGCCTCCTTGCTGGGCCTTGGTTTTCTGTCCCTTCGCTGGGAGCGCTTTGACCTCATTGTGCTTCGCGACTCCTATTTTGACCGCCGTGTTCAGGGGTTTCTCGGACTGCTTCAGGAGAGCACCCTGAAAACCCTGGCCAAAGGTTTCTCTGGTTATGATACCGAGGGAAGTGGCTTGATGCTGTTTCCGGGAAATGGATGAGGTGAATGCATCGATTCAGATTCCAAAAAGCTGCCTCCGGCGGCAAGGTGTGCCACCTTGAAACCAGGTTGCGGATGCGCTTTGCCCCTCGTTCCTCGGGTCAAATCATATCCGCCTTTAAATTGAGTGCTGCCACTGATTGTTTTTTAAAACCTGTTTATCCAACTTTTCAAAAGTTTGGCCCCCGGCAGGGCTGCCGGAGGCAATGTTTGTTTTCGGAACAACAACCACAGCAAAGGGAAATGACTCTGATGATGAAGAAACGATTTATGACAGGACTTCTGGCCCTTGTTGCCGCCATTGCCGTGGCGGGAAGTGTCCACGCCAAAGCACTGATGATGGCCACCACCACCAGCACCGACAACACCGGACTCCTCGATTACCTGGCACCTGAGTTTACCAAGGATACCGGCATCGAGCTCAAGTGGACCTCCGTGGGCACCGGCAAAGCCCTGAAGTTGGGGATGAACTGTGACGTGGATGTACTCCTCGTCCATGCACCCCCCGCTGAGAAAAAATACATCAAAGACGGGTACGCCGAATCCCGCAAAGAGATTATGTTCAACGATTTTGTCATTGTCGGTCCCAAAGCGGATCCGGCGGGTGTGAAAGGGATGGACGTTGAAAAGGCCCTTGCCACCATTCGTAGCGGGCACAAGACTTTTGTGAGCCGCGGTGACAACTCCGGTACCAACAAGAAGGAGAAGCTCCTCTGGAAAGCTGCTGGCGGTCCCCTTCCCGAAAAAGAGGCCTGGTACGTTCAGACCGGCCAGGGTATGCTTTCCACCCTGAACATCACTGCCGAGCGTGGCGGTTACACCATGACCGACCGAGGCACCTATATCAAATACAGCCACAAGAACGGTGGCAATCCTCCCCTTGACGTCATTGTTGAAGGTGGGGTGATCCTCAAGAACCAGTACAGCGTCCTGATTTTGAACAGCGGCAACTGCCCCAAGGCCAAGAAAGATCTGGCTGAGGCATTTTCTGCCTGGATGGCCAGCGACAAGGCCCAGGAGCTCATTGCCAAGTTCCGACTCCTCGGCAAGCCGCTCTTTATTCCCAACGCCAATCAGGGATAGCCATTTATAGCGGTTTTGCACAAGTTAAGGAGGTGTGGTGGATTTTATTGTTGATGGATTTTATCGGGCCCTGGTGCTTTTGATCCAGGGGGATCCCCAGACCCTTTCTGCAGTCACCACCACCCTCAAAGCGGCATTTCTTTCCATGGGCATGTCCCTGGTCATCGGGGTGCCCGCCGGGTTCTGCCTCGGATACTATGAGTTCCGGGGGAAGAAGACGGCACGTACCATCGTGGATACAATGTTGGCCCTTCCGACAGTCTTCATCGGCTTGCTGGTTTATGCGTTCCTCTCCAATCGGGGGCCGCTGGGCGGGTTGGGCCTTCTTTTCACGATTCCCGCCATTTCAGTGGGCCAGACCATCCTGGCCCTTCCCGTCATCACAGCACTTACCGCATCAACCCTCGATAGCCTGGACAAAGGGCTGAGGCTCACCTTAATATCCCTGGGAGCTGACAAACGTCAGCTCTTCCTTTCAACGCTTTGGGAAGTTCGCTACGGGATTGTGGCTGCGGCCATGACCGCCATGGGGCGGGTGATGACCGAGGTGGGCATCTCCATGATGGTGGGGGGCAACATCAAGTGGCACACCCGTACCATCACCACCGCCATTGCCCTTGAAACAGGCAAGGGAATGTTTGCCGAAGGCATCGCCTTGGGCCTTGTGCTTCTGGCCATTGCGCTGGTGGTAAATGTCAGTGTGTCGGTTTTCAGGAGGTAAGCATGGACGGAGCCCTTTATACCCTTGATCAGGTGTCGCGATGTTATGATCAATCCCGCGCTCTGGACCGATGCACCCTTTCCATCCCCAAGGGACGTGTGACGGGCATTGCCGGCCCCAACGGCAGTGGAAAGAGCACCCTTTTGAAACTTCTCTCCTTTATCGAGCCCCCGGACGAAGGCCGGGTTCTCTTTGAGGGACGGGAAGAACGGCCTTTTTCTCCAGCCGTGCGTTACAGGGTCACCCTGATGCCCCAGACGCCTTTTCTGATGAACCGCACTGTTTTCAAAAATGTCAGCTACGGGCTTAACGTCAAAAAAGACCGAACGGACGTGGCCCAGCGGGTCAGCGTGGCCCTCTCCCAGGTGGGGCTCGATTTCGATAAATTTGCCGGACGCCATCGCCATGAACTCTCCGGTGGGGAGGCCCAGCGGGTGGCCCTGGCAGCGCGCCTGATCCTCGACCCCGAGGTGTTGATTCTCGATGAGCCCACCGCCAGCGTGGATGCTGCAAGCTCCTTTCTTATCCGCCAGGCCATTCTGGCCTTTGCTTCAAATCCGGGAAAAACGGTGATTCTCACCAGTCACGATGCCGCCTGGCTTGCTGATGTCAGCGATGAGATGCTTTTCTTTTTCAGGGGGAAATCCGTGGCAGAGAAGATGGGCTTGATGCTTTTCGGCCCCTTTGAGCGGGACCACCATACAGGCTCGTGGCTGAAACGCGGTGAAGACGATGGGGTCATTCCCGTCTCCGAACCACCCGATCCGGATGCGGTGGCGGCCGTGCCCGAACGCCTCCTTCAGCTTGGGGGGAACGCTGGTGATCACCATGCCGCGTTTGATGCCGAAGTACGCGAAGTGGCCCGGCGCAAAGGCCACAGCAATGCCCAGGTGACCCTCATCGGTGCCGGGTTTCCCATCACCCTCTCCTGCCCCGTCAGCCAGACCCCGGAACCCGGCGACATCGCCCGGGTTACCTACCCCCTCTCCTCACTCCAGTGGCTATAAAACAAGGGGCTCAGCCCCTTGACCCCAGGTTCGCGAATGCTTTTGGCCTTCGTTCCTCAGGCCATCGCATTCGCTGACGGGCAGCGCCCGTGGGGCTTTCCACCTGCGGTTTTTTATCTGTCCTCCCCGGTTGCCAGATAGGCGAAGACAGGTGTGCTGCATTGTTCTGAAATGGCATATCACCAGTGGGACGACCGGCTGACCGGGGAGCCATGTGTGCGTTGTTTAATCGTTTGATAAATAATTTGACCGTAGACTTTTACCGGACTAACTCCAGCGGCGAGGTAAGCCACCTCAACAGCGGGGAGCCATCGAGCTTTATCCTCCCACCGTCGGTCGTGAAAACAAACAGGGCTCGTGCATGTCTTTGAAATTATACGAAGAGTGTAAAGCAGCAGGGTGGGTGTATTCGGCATTTAAATTCGGGGCGCCCACCCATAGCTCATAGCATGGGAAGAGCGCGAAGCGTGCCCATCAATTGGTCTTCTATGGAGCAGTGATAGCAGAGACGGAATGGGAGTGGTGCGGCCATATGACGCCGTCACCATCATCCACGGGCGCAGCCCGTCAGCGAATGTGGTCTCCCCGAGGAACGAGGGGGGAAGAGCATTCGCGAACCTGCTATTTTTCGGGGTGTTTGCTCTTGAGGGCGTTGGCGGTGAAGGAGTCTTCGGTTTTGAGGATTTTCGAGCCCCGGGTGATTTTGCAGAGGCTGATTTTGTGGCGTTTGGCGATGCTTCGCTGGGTCTGGCCCTGATGGAGTTCCACCATAAGTTGCCAGCGCATGGCCACGTCGGCACGCTCTTTGGGCGTGAGGATTTCATCGAGAAAAAGCCGCAGCTTTTCCGGGTCGGTGGTTTCCGCAAGTACACTTAAAAATTCGTTGTAGGCCTCTTTCACTATGCAACTCCATTGGGTAAAGGTGACTCTTGAAGATTGAGTTATACCACAGTCCGAATGTTTCTGTAAGAAGATACATGAGAAGGGGCCGGGGCTGATGAAAGGTGGGGGAACGTTGTGAGTGAAACCTTTCTGATCACCGGGGTTCGAGGAGAACAGAAAGGGGGCTGTGCCTCAATGAATCAAATAACGAGCATCGTATCAGAGCCTGAAAGTGAGTCGAACCTGGGGTCCAGGGGCACAGCCCCTGGCCGCCGGAGGCAGGACGTTTATTTATACTCGTGGGTACCGAGGATGACGGGAATACCCGTTTTCTCCTCGATGTATTTCGCTTTCTCTTCCGGGGTGGAGTAGGGGCAGTCGGGCTTGGCGCCGGCCATGCAGCTGCTCAGGTAGATGGCATCGGGCTTGATTTCAGAGAGCTTGATGGTCATGCCGACGTTGGGGGCTGCGGCACGTCCGGGGCACTCACATTTTACAAAACCGACCACATGGGTGGGCTCTTCAAATTTGCCGTCACCGAGGCCTGCCGCCTTGAGACATCGCCACTCTCCGGGGCACCCGTAGCCCGCATCCATATACGATCCGCATCCAACGACAATCGCCTTTTTCATGGTTTACTCCTGTGTAAGGTTAGAGTTATTGATGCGAATCATAGGCCAGCAGATTAGGGGTGTCAAGTTCCCGGACCGGCAGGCCCGGAAGGTGGTGTCAAAGGCGTTGCCTGGCGAGGAGAGCTTCCAGGTAATGGGACTTGATCTGGCGGTTGGCGAAGAGTTGCTTGACGGGCGGAAGCTTCAGAATGACGCCCAGAAGGGCAGCCAGTGCCCGGTGACTGAAGAGGACGCGGTTATCGAAAATGAGGTGCTGGAGTTTGTCCCGCTCAATGGCCATGACAACCGTTCTGTGCATGGCATCCCGAGGGGTGATAACCCTTGAAGGGCGCGATTTGAGGCTGAGGGATTCCATGGTACATGTTCTGACGCACACCCCGCATCCCAGGCAGAGCTCTTCATTGAGGCGTGCCACTTTTTTCCTTTGGTCCGTGGGATCGTTGGCCGTCACCAGAGTCATGGCCGCAACGGGGCAGGCCGTTGCGCACTTGCCACAGCCGGTACATGTCGACTCATCAAGTTCGGGGAGAAAGGCGGTGGTGTGGACGGGGGTTAACATGGCAAAGCGGCGGGCTGCGATCATGGCTTCGCAGCAGCACCCACAGCAGTTGCATATAAAGTTGACACGTTGGCGGACATTCTCACCGAATTGGACCAGATTGTGCCCGTAGGCGCTTTCCAACAGGTCGAGGCACTCTTTCGTATCCACAGAGCGGGCGTGCCCGTGTTTGATGAGGGAGGCGGCGGTGGTGTTGAAGGTCATGCATATGTTTTTGGGGGCGTCACAGTCCCTGCCTACGTGCTGCATTTTGTGACGGCAGTAGCACACCCCCACCCCGATATGGTCGGCGGTTTTAATAACCTCCGTGGCCCGTTCGTAATCCAGGACATGCAGGGCATTTTCCGGTGACAGAGACCGTTCCTGGACGAAAACCCTCCCCAGTTGGGTCTCGCCCCGTGTAAAGAGCTCCCGGATAAAGTCCTCTTCAACATTCATGTAGTCGTAAAAGAGTTCGCTGAGGACCTTCTGGTCGAGGTTCCCCCGAACACGCATCAGGGAGAACTCAAAAAAACCGGCCATGGGAGGGGGCAGCACGTAGCGCTGGACGCCGTTTTGCTCCATATCCACGAGAATGGCACGATCGGCAAGGGAATCCAGGATAGTTTGAGCCTTGGATGCTTTCATCTTCCAGATGGCGGCGGCTTTGTCCACTGTAAAGGGCTTGATGGGGACAAGGGAGACAAGTTTTGCCTCCTTTTCATCAAAAAGCATGGAGAGGATCTGGAAAAGTCGCTTGGACTCGGGTGCTCCCTGGGGAGAACGGTTCAAGCGATCCGCCAGGTCAGTATATGCGGTTTTCAAGGTTCGGTGTGCCATGGGAGAGTCTCCTTGTGTTGGAGAAACAATATGGAATGATGATTTCAATTGTAGCACGAAGTGATGGGAATGGTTCATAAAAACAGGCAGGAAGACGGGACGGGTGTCGCCGGGTCGCGGTGTTTGATCGCGCTGTGCCCGGAACAGGAGTGACGCATGGGGGCCTTCAGATCGAGGGATTCACCCGGGGAACACGGGGCGTGAGAACTTACGAACCGGGGGGACAGGTGCCCCGGTTCGCATCCGAAGGCACGCATTTGATTCCAGGCTAAACCGTGGGGGGGGACGTTACCCCTCAAGTGTGTTGAGAACAGAGGTCATCAGGAGGTTGATGGCGGTGAACCGCTCCGGCTTTTTAAGCATCTGGTTTTCGGTCTGAACAAAGGGGGAGCCGTCCAGTTCGTGTCGTCCGTTTTCGATGAGAAGGGCTGCCGACTCGAGGGTGGTTTCCAGGTGAAACTGCAGGGCCACGATGCGGCCATTGAATATGAACCCCTGGTTGAGGCAGGCCATGCTTGATGCGAGGGGCAGAGCCCCATCGGGGATTGCAAAGGTGTCGCCGTGCCAGTGGAAGACGAGGGCCTGTGCCGGAAGAAGCTCTTTGAATTGTGTGGACTCCACGTCTTCGTGTCGGACGATGGGAAACCAGCCGATCTCCCGGTGGTGATTGCGCGTGACCTTGGCCCCGAGGACATCCGCCAAAAGCTGGGCACCCAGGCAGATGCCGAGGATTTTTTTTCCTGCGTCGATGGCTGATCTGATAAAGCTCTTTTCCGCTTTGAGCCAGGGGTAATCCTTTTCATCATACACGCCCATGGGCCCACCCATAACGATGAGGAGGTCAAAGCTATCTGGAAGGGGCAGGGGCTCACCCCGATAAAGATGTGTGGCGGTGAGGGTGTGGCCGTTCTCTTTTAAAACGGTCTCCATGCTGCCGAGGCCCTCAAAGGACACATGTTGCAGGTGGTGGATTCTCATGATTGCTCCAGGTTCGTTAACATGACGAGAAAAGCGAGCACCCAGGTTCGCAAATGCTCTGATACCTCGTTCCTCGGTCTCATCACATATGCGGACGGGCTTCTGGGGGTGGTTATTCTGCCGTCATTTCTTGCTGTAAGGTAGAGACATATCCGGGTTTGACACCATTCGAAGGAAATTGTTCAGCCTGCCTCGGGAGGGTCTTTTTGTGAAAAACCTCCGCAAAAACTTGCCGGCTGTCGTTTCAAACTATAAGGCACGCCAGCACCAACGAAGCAATCGAAATTGCGCTTAAGGCCTGTTTGTCTAACGTTTCAAAGGTTTGGCCCCCGGCAGGGCCACCGGAGGCTTGTTTCTTGTATTCCTTACAAAAAGATCTCAGGCTCCCGTCGTGTCTGGCAGTTGGTGTAGAGAAGGTCCACCTTTTCAAGGATTTTTGGGAAGCCGATTTGAATGGCGCCTTCCGGGCAGGTCTTCAGACATGCGCAGCAGAAGGTGCAGAGGGACGCGTCGGTGGTTTGTGTCTCTGATATCGTGATGGCACCTGTGGGGCAGCACTCGGCGCATTGGCCGCAGAGGGTGCAGAGCTCGGGGTCGGTTTCGGGCGCGACGTTTGCCGGGCCGATGTAGGGCCCTTCAGGAAGGCTGCCGGGGAGACCAAGGACGGGAAGACTCGAAAGGTCTGTTGCCGCCTTGAGTTTTGCCAAGACCTTTGATCCAAACGCACTGGCTGCACGTTTGTCTTCATCATCAGGGCGGCCTGCCGCAACGGGTTTATCAGGGCTGGAGTAGGAGTGTTCCCCAATGAGGGCGGCTGCGGCGACAACCACAAAACCGGACTCCTCTGCCAGCTGTTTCAGTTCTGCAAGGGCATTGTCGTAGTGGCGGTTGCCGTAGACCACCACGATGACTGCAGGGGTGTTGTGTCCCTTGATGGATTTCAGGCGCGTTGCGGCCACAGGGGCGATGCGCCCGGCGTAGACGGGAACCCCGATGATGGCCACATCACTTAAGATGGCGATCTCTTCGTTTGAGGCCTGTTCGGGGAGGGTGAGGTCCAGGCTTCGGGTGGCAGGGAGTTTCATTCCGTCTGCAATGGCTTTAAGGGTGTTGAATGTGGTGCGTGTGGGGGAGTAGCAGATGAGGTGTGCGGCTTCAATATTCATTTCGGTTTCTCCATGGTCTGGGCAGGGGGTGCTTTTCGAATTGTTCTGAGGATGTACCATGTCCCAGGCATGATGTCATGGTACAATGAGAGATAGGAAATGCAAGCCGCAGTGGGTCGCTTTTTGAAAAAAAAACTTTCCGGTTGCGAGATAGTCAAACCAGATGCGTACTGGGACCGTCGGTATCGTTTTAAATCATGTTTATCAAACCCAGCACATAAACATTGGCAAAGGTTTGCCCCCTGACAGGGCCGCCGGAGGCATTGCCTTGTTATCCCCCGATGGAACACATCATGTCTTCCACAGAATGTCCGGAAAGGTTGTGACGTTGTCCTTTGATACCGGCGGCGTGTTGGAAGAGGGCGGCCACGGCTTCATCATCGGCGTCGCTTCTGAGGACGCCCATGAGGTTGACCTTGGCGTCGGAGAGGAGGCAGGGGCGCAGGTGACCATCGGCGGTGAGGCGCAGCCGGTTGCAGGTGGCGCAGAAGTGGTTGCTCATGGGGCTGATGAGGCCGATTTCGCCCTTGGCTCCTTCGAGTTTGAAGCGTTTTGACGGCCCGTCGTGGGCGCTTCGTTCAAGGGGGATCAAGGGGCCGAGGGCTTCCAGGCGCTTGATGATGGCAGGGGCCAGAAGGTCGCTGTGGGCGGGGCCTTTGCCTTTCCCGATGGGCATGTATTCGATAAAACGTACCTGTAGGGGGTGTTCAAGGGTGAGCCGTGCGAAGTCTTCCAGCTCCTCCCCGTTGACGCCATCTAAAAGCACGGTGTTAAGCTTTACCGGTGCAAGGCCGGCCGCAAGGGATCCCTCGATGGTGCGCTTGACCTCGCCAAAGAGGTCCTTTCGTGTGATTTCAGCAAATCGTTGAGGGTTCAGGCTGTCCAGGCTGATGTTGACGCGGGTGAGCCCGGCATCCTTTAGCTCCTGAATCTGATCTGCAATCAAGGTCCCGTTGGTGGTGACGGCCAGGTCTTCAAGCCCCTCCAGTGCCGCCAACTCCCGGATAAACCCGATGAGTCCTTTTCGGGCAAAGGGCTCCCCGCCAGTCAGCCTCACCTTTCGAATCCCAAGGGAAATTCCTATCCGTACAAGGCGGATGAGCTCCTCATAAGAGAGAATATCGGTGTGATTCATGTGGGCGTAGGGCGTGGGAGGAACGCAGTAACTGCACCGCAGGTTGCACCGGTCCGTGACGGAGATACGCAGGTAGTCGATGGTTCGGTGATAATTGTCGGTGAGTGTCTGTGTCATATGAACGGCTCTATTGTAAGGAAGTGCCTCCGGCAGCAAGGGTGGCGAAAACACCTCGAAAGCGGATTTGCAGATGTTCTCGCCCCTCGTTCTTCGGGTTGATCACTTCTGCTGACGGGCTGCTCCCGCGGATAACTGTTAGGGTGGTTCAAGTGTCCATATAAGGCTCACGTATTTCGCCGGAATGACCCTGGTGTTGAGCAACAGAAAGACTGAACCAATGTACGATTACGATGGCGCAGCACTTCGCCCGAGGTACGAGGGCAAAGTGCTGCGCCAATATGGGGTCCAGGGGATCATTCCCTGGCCGCCGGAGGCAGGCTTTTAAGCCTTACTCTGCGGCGTTGACGATGGTGTCCACGAGGCCGTCGATGGTGAAGGACTCGGCCACGAGGTGGGGGGTGAGTCCCAGCTCTTTGGCGGTCTCTTCGGTGACGGGGCCAATGCAGGCCACGGTGACGCCTTCCATGAGGGAGAGGTCGCCGTTGGGGATCATGGATACGAAGTTCTTCACCGTGGAGGAGCTGGTGAAGGTTACCATGTCCACGTCCCGGTTGGTGAGGGCTTCGGCCACTTTTTCGGAGGAGGTTGCATCGATGGCGGTGCGGTAGACAGCCACCTCATTGACCTCGGCGCCCATTTTCGTGAGTTCCACGGGGATCACGGGGCGGGCCTCTTCTGCTCTCGGGAGCAGGATTTTTGCGCCCTTCATCGCCTGGCTGGCAAAGGCTTCCACCACCGATTCCGCCACGTAGCTGTCGGGGAGGATGTCTGTACCGATGCCGTATTTCTTCAGTTCAGCCGCCGTGGAGGGGCCGATGCAGGCGGTTTTAAGGCTGCCCAGGGCTCGGGCATCCAGGCCTTTTTCAAAGAGGCGGTCAAAGAAGGTGATCACCCCGTTGACGCTGGTAAAGACGACCCAGTCGTACTCTTTAAGGGTGGCAAGGGCGTCATCCACGGGCTTGGATCCCTCAATGGGTTCAATCTCGATGACCGGTGCTTCCAGGCATTCGGCGCCCAGCTCCATGAGCTTGGAGGTGAGGCCGCTGGCCTGCTTTCGTGCGCGGGTGATGACCACGCGCTTGCCGAAGAGGGGACGGTTCTCAAACCATTTCATGGTGTCCCGAAGGGAAACCACCTCGCCCACCACGATGATGCTGGGGGATTTCAGGCCCGCTTTTTTGACATCTTCCACGATGGTGGAAAGGGTACCGGCAACGGTCTCCTGGCTGGTGGTGGTGCCCCATCGTACGAGGGCCACGGGGGTCTCGGCGGGTTTTCCGCAGGCGCTGAGTTTCTCAACGATGTTGGGAAGGTTTCTCACGCCCATGAAAAAGACGATGGTGCCGGACTTGGAGATGGCATCCCAGTCGATATTGGAGTTCTCTTTGTTCGGGTCTTCGTGACCGGTGACCAGAGAGAGGGTGGCGGTGAATTTGCGGTGGGTCAGGGGAATCCCCGCGTAGGCCGGAGCCGCAATGGCGGAGGTGACGCCGGGAACCACTTCCCAGGCGATGCCTTCAGCGATGAGGACTTCGGCCTCTTCGCCGCCACGCCCGAAGATGAAGGGGTCACCGCCCTTGAGGCGGGTAACCGTGGCTCCTGTTTTGGCTTTTTCCACCAGCAGGGCGTTGATGCCATCCTGGCTTAAGGTGTGGTCTCCACCTTTTTTGCCCACGTAGATGATCTCAGCGCCCTTCTTGGCATAGGCAAGGTGAGAGGGGGCCGCCAGGTAGTCGTAGACCAGCACGTCGGCTTTTTCGATGCACTCCCGCCCCTTGACGGTGATAAGGCCCGGATCACCGGGGCCGGCGCCTACCAGATAGACTTTTCCGTATGCTTTGCTCATGCTTGATTCTCCAGGAGTTTCGAAAGGATCTCTGCTGCGCCGGCCTCTTTGAGGCGTTCAGCCACGGTGATGCCAAGAGCTTCGCCCTGCGCGTTTTCTGCGGTATCTTTTTCCATGAGGATGCGGGTTCCGTCAATTTCAGCAACCAGGCCTCGGATGGTGATTGTTTCACCATCGGTTTCGGCAAAGGCACCCACAGGAATCTGGCAGCTTCCTTCCAGGGTGTTCAGAAAGGCGCGCTCGGCAAGAACCGTGGTTCGTGTGGGCATGTGGTTGAGGGGTGAAAGGGCCGCGTCGATGCGGTCGTCATTCTCCCGGGACTCGATGCACAGGGCTCCCTGTCCTACGGCGGGAAGCATGAGCTCGGGGGCCAGGCATTCGGTGATGTGTTCACCGAGTCCCAGGCGCTTGAGCCCGGCCGCAGCCAGGATGATGGCATCCATGTTGCCTTCCAGGACCTTTTTCAAGCGGGTGTCGATGTTGCCGCGCAGGGTCTCGATCTGCAGGTCGGGGCGTTTTGCCAGGAGCTGGGCGGAGCGCCTCAAGCTGCTGGTGCCAACGCGGGCACCTTTGGGGAGGTCCTCAAACGTGAGGCCGTTTTTGGAGATGAGGGCATCTCTTGGGTCTTCGCGTTCGGGGATGGCACCGATCTTGAGCCCTTCGGGGAGGTGTGCAGGCATGTCCTTCATGCTGTGGACGGCGAGGTCGATGCGTCCATCCAGGAGGGCCTCTTCAATCTCTTTGACGAAAAGCCCTTTCCCGCCCACCTTGGCCAGGGGCACGTCGAGGATCTTGTCGCCCTTGGTTTTGATGATGAGAAGTTCACAGGAGACCCCTTCGTGGAGTCTCTCAAGTTCCGCTTTTACCCAGTTTGCCTGCCAGAGGGCCAGCTGGCTTCCCCGGGTACCAATCACAATTTTATTTTCCATCAGGAACCGCACCCCGCACAACTGGTGGCTGAACAGCCGGTACAAGAAGAGCTGGAAGCCGATGAAGCACTGACTTCACCCCCGGCTCCCTTGCTGACAAATCCGCAAGCGGACATCTGTTTGGAGACACCTGTGTCTCCGCATTTTGGGCAGCTTTCCGGGTCTTTCCCTCCCATGACGAGGTACTCGAACTCGTGGCTGCACGCACCGCATTTGTATTCAAAAATGGGCATGGTATCACCTCATGGTATTTAAGGGGTTGGCCCCTTCAGGCCGGACCTTCTGATGAAACGCAGGGGTCCGACAGGCTTAAGGGGGTATTCTGGTACGACACACAATAAGCACCCTGGGGCAGGATGGCAACGGTGTCACCAAAAAAGATAACGTGGGTCCGGGTAAGGGCCCAACAGTACGACGGCTGGTGTGGTTCCGTGCTTCTAAACATTGAAACCATTCAGCTCTTGAAAAATATGCCGGCGGGTCGCTTTTTGAAAAAAGCTCCGCAAAAACTTTCCGGTTGTGGTTCCCTTTTCCCTTAGCCCCTGCGGGGGCTAAGGGAAAAGGGAACCACAGACACGTTAGGGCCAAACGGTATGGATTGCGAACCTCGGTGATGCAATCGAAATTGCAATTAAAACCTGTTTGTCAAACTTTTCAAAAGTTTGGCCCCCGGCAGGGCCGCCGGCGGCGCTTTCCCAACGTTCCTGTTGAGTGGCTACTGAAAATTTTCAGGAAAGAGAATTCGATCCACCAGATCACAAAGGATGTGGCCCATGAGGATGTGGCATTCCTGGATTCGTGCTGTCACGCCGACGGGTGCGGTGATGGTTGTGTCCGCGATGTCGGCCGCCTGGCCCCCTTTGCCGGTGAAGGCCACGGTGTGCATGCCGCCCTGTGCCGCCACCTTGAGGGCCTTGATGACATTGGGGGAGTTGCCGCTGGTGCTGATGCCGATCACCACATCATTTTTGCGTCCAAGGGCTGCCACCTGC
This sequence comes from Desulfolunaceae bacterium, assembly GCA_942491485.1. GTDB lineage: Bacteria > Desulfobacterota > Desulfobacteria > Desulfobacterales > Desulfolunaceae > Desulfoluna. Next base: position 101,208 of record CALOAX010000010.1, read on the forward strand.
TTTGAGAAGATCTCATCAAAGTGGTAGTCGTTGCCGATGCTGGTGATGATGGAGGTGTCCGTGGTCAGGGCGATGGAGGCCAGGGGAATGCGTTCTGTCTGAAAACGGTTCACAAACTCGGCGGCGATGTGCTGGGCATCGGCGGCGCTGCCGCCGTTGCCGAAGATCAGGATTTTCCCGCCTGCCGTGAGGCTCTCGGCCATAAGGCGGGCGGTCTCCACAAGTCGCTGGTCGTTTGCGCTGATGGCCGCTTTTTTGGCCTCCACACTTGCTTCTAAGGTCTGGTTGATGATGTCGATCATGCGCGGGCCTCCACAATGCGGGAAAGAGCCTCGGCAATGAGGGCTGGGTCTCCCTCCTGCAAGGTTCTGGGGTCAAGGATGTAGGTTTCGTTTTCAATGCGGCCGATGATGGGCGGATCGTTTTTTCTCATGGCCTTCTCCATGGCGCTGGCCCCCATGCCGGGCAGGGTGATGCCCACGCAGCAGGAGGGGAGCTCCAGCAACGGAAGGGAGCCGCCTCCGGGGCGTGACGCCAATGCCAGGGCTTCCGCTTTAACGGGAAGGCCTGCCAGGACCTCCATCAGTTCGTTTGCCCTTGTTTCTGTTTCCTGCCGGTCCATGGTGATCATGCGCAGGGTGGGGATTTTGGTCACGGCTTCGGCCTCGTCGCGGTAGAGCCGCAAGGTGGCTTCCAGGGCAGCCAGGGTGAGCTTGTCGATGCGAAGGGCGCGGGTCAGGGGGTTTTTGCGGATGGCCTCTATGTGTGTGCGGCTTCCGACGATGATGCCTGACTGGGGACCTCCCAGGAGCTTGTCACCGCTGAAGGTGACGATATCTGCGCCGGCTGCCACGGATTGTTGAACCGTGGGTTCTGCGGGCAGGCCGTAATCGCCGAAATTGATGAAGGTGCCGCTGCCCAGGTCGTCCATAACGGGAATGCCGCGTTCTTTGCCCAACTCGGCGAGTTCTGCGACGGAGACGGCCGAGGTAAAGCCCACGATTTGATAGTTGCTGGTGTGAACTTTGAGGAAGAGACCGGTCTCTTCGGAGATGGCATTTTCGTAGTCCCTTAAGTGGGTGCGGTTGGTGGTGCCCACCTCTTTTAATATGCCGCCGCTTTTGGTCATGACATCGGGAATGCGAAAGGCCCCCCCGATCTCCACCAGTTCTCCCCGGGAGACGACGGCTTCTTTGCCGCGCACAAGGGTGTCGAGGCACAGAAGGACGGCGCCTGCGTTGTTGTTGACCACCATGGCCGCTTCGGCTCCGGTGATCTCGCAGATGAGCTCTTCCACGGCGGTGTAGCGCAGGCCTCTTTTGCCGGTCTTGAGGTTGAATTCAAGGTTGGAGTAGCGGGTCCCCACGGCGTTGATGCGCTCCAGGGCCTCTTCGGCCATGAGGGATCTGCCGAGGTTGGTGTGAACCACCACGCCGGTGCCGTTGACCACCCGGGTGAGGTTGGGACGCATTTTGGCGTCGATGCGCTCGTGGGCCAGGGTCAGCACCGAGGCGAGATCCACCGTGGGATCTTCCCCGTTGAATATGGCGCGACGCGTTGCTTCCAGGGCTTCACGGGCCGATGCCGTGAGGACGCTTCGAGGAACCTGGCCTGCAGGGATTTCTGCCAAAAGGGCGTCAAGGAGTGTGTCCACACCGGGGAGGGTGCGAAGCAGCTGTTTCTGAGTGTCCCGTAATTCCATTCCGGTACCTTGTGTATGTGAAGGGGGCAGTGTGTTGGGCTGCCGTATCCAAATAATAAAAGGTGGTTCCACCCATGGTGAAACCACCTTCCTTTGTATCTTAAAAGGTCTGCCTCGGCAAATGCTTTTCCCCGGGGCGTAACCCGGCCCAAAACGGATCAGGTTATGGCGAGTTCCGGGCTTCCTGACAGCACCTGGTGGGGAATGGCGTCCACGATGGCGGGAAAGTCGGCAATGGACATCCCCAGGAGCTCCAGTCGTCGTGACAGGGAGTTCATGTCAACCTTATGCAGGCTGGGGCCGGCACTGAACATGTGAAAGAGGGTGTCGGAGACGGAGACGATGGTCACCAGCTCAAGGTGGTCCTCGGCCTCTTCGGGGGTATGGTGATGGCGAATGGTGTTGATGATGGAAGGGGGCAGCTCCCATTTTCTGGCCAGCTTGAACCCTGCCTTGGTGTGGTTGGTCTTGAGAAGGCGGTTCTCCGTTTCCACCAGGTCGTTTTCACCCATAATCTCGCGGTAGAAGAAGGGGCGTGCGCCGGAGACGAACTGATCCAGGACCACTTTGCCCAGGTCGTGGGTCAGGCCGGCGGAATAGGCGGCAAAGGGAGACGCCTTGCCGCTGAGGGAGGCGATCTTTTCGGCCACAAGGGCCACACCGATGGCGTGGTGGTAGAGCCCCCCTTTGGTGAGGGAGTAGCCGGTATAGCTGTTGTTGAGCAGCTTTTTCACCGCCATGGCCGTGACAATTTTCGCCAGGGTGGTCTGCCCGATGATGAGCAGAGCATCGTCGATGGAGTCGATGCCGCCTTTGCCGCAAAAGACGGCGGAGTTGCAGTGCTTGAGTACTTGGGCGCTGATCACCTGGTCTTTCCGAACCTCCTGGGAAAGGTACTGGATGCCGTAGTTGTCCTCCCCGATCATTCGAAGAATCTTCAGGGCGACCTGGGGAATGGGCTGGATATCATCCAGGCAGGAGATGCGGCCGTTTGTCTCTTCGTCGGGGGGTGTGTCTTCCGACAGGAGGGCAGGGATTACCTCGTATTCGAAGGTCTCCAGATTAAAGTTGAGGCAGCAGGTAAAAAAACCACCGGTCTCCGACAGGAGCACCTGGATGCCGTGTTTGCCCAGGACCTCCTTGACCACCTCTGCGGTTCGCCCGCCAATGTCGAGGCGAATGTCCTGATTGCTAACTTTTCCGGCGAGGGCTCCACCGGCAATAACAGCCTGAAGCCTTGATATGTCGGCCCCTTCACGGACAAGGTGTCCCAGGAAGAGGGGCAGGCCGGTGGCGGCGTATTTTTCCCGGTTGTATTCGGTTTTTCCGGACACGGGTTCGGGCAGGAGGATATGGTAAAGGCCGGCAACGCCAGCTTCAGGGTCAAAAAGGGCAACACCGACACAGGAGTTGAGGTAAGCCTGAAGGACAAGGGGTTTTCTGGTGTCCACCTGGAATGTCCCTGCCGGGACATGGAACTTCTGGTAGTAGGTCATACGGAGAGGCTCTCTTGCAAGGGGTCGTTCCTATGTTTGTAGAACAGGTGATGTCAGGGGGACTGTCCCTGAAACCCTTGCGGGGCGCCTGTTCAAACAGAATGCGCTCACAAAAACATCGGGTTAAAGGGGCATCCATCACATCTTGTAGTGTGAGCGATCAGCTGCTCACGATGTGGTGTGTGGAAGGCCCTGCCCTGATTTTTTTGTGGAGCTGCCAAGTTAAAAAAGGTAGCATTTTGTTTGGTGTATTGCAACATCAAAGGCCCTAAACTAGTTGTTTTTGCATTGTTTTCGTTGAACATGGGGTCGGGACGTAAACAGGGTGTCCGCCAGGGGAACAGCGAGGTGGCGATGCGGAACAATTTTGATGCTTTATCCCTTTGACGAAATGGGGTATACCGCCACTGCACATGCGAATTCGGTTTTGTGGCGGAGGTTGATTTGTTGCTGCCGGGCATGATGCCTTTGAAGAAAACACACCGTCGTAAGCGCCTCGGGCAGCAGCAAGTCCTGATGACTTGCTCAGCACTTTGCGAGGCCATTAAATATCAAGGAAGGAGGTGCCTTTGAGTCCCAAAGATCGTATTATATTTCCTCTGGATCTTCCCACAGAGAAGGAGGCGTTGGAATATGCCACCCTGCTTTGCGGTAAGGTGGGCATGTTTAAAATCGGGTTGGAGCTTTTCCTTGAGTGCGGGCCGTCCATTGTGGAAAAGGTACGCGCAGCTGGTGCCGCTGATATTTTTCTTGATTTGAAACTCCACGACATCCCCGTGACTGTAGAGCGGGCTGTGGCCCGTGTGGCCGATCTTGGCGTGCGCTTTTTGACCGTTCATTGCGGTGAGTCCGAGGCCATGCTCAAGGGAGCCGTGGCCGGAAGTGGTGGAAAAGTGGGTATCCTGGGGGTGACGGTTCTGACCAGTGTCGGGCCGGAAGACATCAGGAAATCCGGCTTTCTTCCCCAGTATGCTGAGGATCTGAAGCAGCTGGTGATCAAGCGTGCAGTAATGGCCAACACGTGTGGCTGTGCCGGAGTTGTATGCTCCGGCCATGAGGCCTCCGTCATCCGTGAAGCGGCTGGAGACGATTTTTTTACGGTGACACCCGGGATTCGTCCCGCCTGGGAAGGGACGGGCAAGGATGACCAGAAGCGAGTGATGACGCCCGCGGAAGCCATTGCCAATGGTTCGGATTACCTGGTTATCGGACGGCCCATCCGCAACGCCAATGACCCGGCTGCCGCTGCAGCGAGGGTGGCCGAAGAGATTCAGGAAGGCCTTCTCGCCAGGGCTTGATAGCGAAGGCTGTTCAGATGCCTCCGACGGGCAGGGGCTGAGCCCGTGACCACCCGTTGAGGTTGCTTAGCCTTTTTCGTGTAGCCCGAAGGGCGCTTCGTGTTCTTGAGCAGGTTTCCCCGGAATAAGGCCGCATCTAAAATTAAAAAGAGCCCGATTCACGTTCGTGAGTCGGGCTCTTTTTTTTGCTGGTCAGGGGTCTTGAATGGCTACCCTTTCACAAAATCCATCTGCTGGTACTTGCTCAGGGTGACGGTCTCACTTTTTGTGAGGCTGCCGCCACCTGCGTAGTAGAAGAGCACTATTTTGCCCAGGTTGTGGCCGGTGAGGTGGTGCTCGATCAGGGTCGGCGTGGCGTTTTTGTTGAAATGGGAGATCGTCTTGTTTCGATCGTTTTTTGCGCTGAACAGGGCGTGGTGGAAGGTGTCGCTTCTCCTGAGGGTTCTGCCCTTGCTGTAATGGTTCACCTGCTTGTAAATTCCTTCGGGGCCGTCGTAGAGGGGGTCGCCTTTGGAAAAGACCGTTGTGATGGTTTTTCCTCCATAGGCATTCTGGCTCAGGGTGGTGCGGGTGGTGCGTGCGAAGTTTTCGGCCTGGTCATTGGTGATGTTCTGGAGGGTCTTCTCTTTCTTTCCTTTTTCACGGGCCTTTCGCTTGAGCTCCCCGGTCTTCAGGTGCTTTTTTGCGTGCCTGTTTCCCTTGCTGGATGCGATTTGGATGTCGGAAAGGGCTTCGGTGAATTGGCCGGTCGCTTCGTATGCGAGGCCCCGGTAATAAAGAACGTCCGGGTTGTTGGGGCGAAGCTCCAGGGCTCGGTCCAAATCCACAATGGCTTTGTAGAAGAGTCTCATGCTGTGCCAGGTGAGGCCCCGGTTGTAATACGCCTCAAAATAGGCGGGGGCGGTATCTATGGCTCGGGTGTAGCAGCTGACGGCCTCCATGTAGCGGCCCGCTTCAAAGTGGCGGTTTCCCAGGTCCTTTTGCACCACAGCCTGTCGGGGCGGCTGGGGCGCAGGTTTATTTTTCGCCCAGGCGGAAGCCGTTGAGAAGAGGAGAGTGACGGTCAGAAGGGTGATCGCAAAATGCTTCATGATAACGTCTCTGGTTGATGACGGCTTTATCTATCCGAAAAGCCCGTGGGTTGTGTATGGTTTCATTTCGCCTAGGCCTGGCGACTATAGCGGCCGGGATGTGCCCCGGGCCTGGAACGACTGTGCCTTCTTTAGGTATCGGTCAGTCGGATCATTTTATGATGGGTATTCTATAAATCGCCGATGCAAATGATGTCAAGGGGGTGGCTGACGTTGTGTAACTCTTGTCGCATTATCAATGGGTAAGGGGTCAGGTGTGGGGGAATAATAATGTGTTGCCGGCTGCAGAAAAAAAAGAGGATGGGCATCTTCTCGGAAGGTCCAAACAAAAAAACCCCGAAGGAGAAACCTTCGGGGTTTTAAATTATGTCGTCTGCCGAACAGGCAGTTTCTTTTTGGCTCCCCAGCACGGACTTGAACCGCGGACCCATTGATTAACAGTCAATTGCTCTGCCGACTGAGCTACTGGGGATCAATAAAAAGACTCGGACTATTTAGTGTGATTTGCCGTCCGTGTCAATCAAAAAAATGCAAATTTTTGAGATGCCCTCTTTTTGTGGCGGATTTATGTACTCAGCCCCCTTGATTGTCCAGGACCTCACGGACTTTTCCGGCGAGGGACTCCGAGGTGAAGGGCTTCTGGATAAAGTGGGTGTTCTGGTCAAGGACACCATGGTGGCTGATGGCGTTGTCGGTGTACCCCGAGACATAGAGGACCTTCAGGGACGGTGTTGAGGCCAGCAGTTTGTCGGCCACGTCTTTGCCGCTCATGCCGGGCATGATGACATCGGTGACAAGGATGTGGATGGGCCCGTCATGATCATTGTAACACCTGATGGCTTTCTCTCCGTTCTCCGCTTCGATAACGCTGTAGCCCTGTGCTGCAAGGATGCGCTTTGCGGTTTTTCTGACGCTTGCCTCATCCTCCACAAGCAGGATGGTTTCGGTTCCCCGGGTTGTGGTGCCGGGGGCGGGGCTGGCCAGGCCCGGGTCTTTCGAGTCATCGTCGAGGCGGGGCAGGTAGACCTTGAAGGTCGAGCCTTTGCCTGGTTCGCTGTAGACCCAGATGTTGCCATTGCTCTGTTTGATGATGCCGTAGACGGTGGAGAGCCCCAGCCCCGTGCCCTTGCCGTTTTCTTTGGTTGTGAAAAAAGGCTCGAAAATATGGGCCCTGGTCTCTTCGTCCATCCCCTCCCCTGTGTCACTCAATGCGAGCATGACAAGTTCTCCGGACGTTCTGAACGCGTTGCTGGCGGCACACTCGTCGTCTATGGTTACGTTTTGGGTCTCGATGGTCAGTTTTCCGCCGAGGGGCATGGCGTCACGGGCATTGACAGCCAGGTTGGCAATGATCTGCTCAATTTTTCCGACATCGGCTTTGGTATTTCCCAGTTTTGGGTCCAGGAATTTCACCAGCTCAATATCCTCACCGATAATCCGGGACAGCATTTTTTCCATGCTGTTGACAACCGTGTTGAGGTTCAGGCAGGAGAGCTGCATGGGCTGTCTTCGGCTGAAGGCCAGAAGCTGTCGGGTCAGGCGGGCGCACCGATCCCCTGCCTCCTGAATCTCCCGGATGTCTTGGTGCATCGGCTCATGGGGGCTCAGGTCTCCCAACAGCAGCCCGCTCACCGCCAGGATGGGCGTCAGGGCGTTGTTGAAATCATGGGCCACGCCTCCTGCCAGCCGACCGATGGCCTCCATTTTCATGGCTTGGTGGAGCTGTTCTTCAAGCTTCTTGCGTTCGGTAATGTCTTGAAAGGTTCCGGTCAAGGACACCACCGTGTCTTCGGCCATAACGGCACGTCCTGTTACGCGGGTCTGGAGCTGACGGCCCCCTGCGCTGGTAAATTTAAGCTCCAGGTCAAAAGGCTCCTCCTTTTCCATGCAGCATCGCAGTGCCTCCTCCAGGGAGGCACGGCCTGAGGGGTCATAAAAGGCCAGTGCTTCGGGTAAGGTGAGGCTCGAGCCCTGGGGGACTCCGTGAATTCGGTAGGTCTCCCGGGTCCAGCGCATTCTCCTGGTGTTGAGGTCAAGTTCCCAGCCACCGATCTTTGCCATGGAACCCATTTCATTGAGCAGGGTTTCACTGTCCCGCAGAGCCTCTTCCATACGGTTTTTAGCAAGTGCAATGCCGATACTTGTTGCCAGGCCCTCGAAGAAATGAATCATCTCCTGGCTGAAACAATTGGGTCGCGGATCTCCCAGGTGAAGAAGCCCCAGTATTTTTTCATCTGCGGTAAGGGGAATGAGGGCCATGGATCTGATACCTTCGCAATGGCATCGGTTGCGGGAGCATATGGCGGCAGAACCTTTCGGGGTGGTCTGTAAAAGTGTGGCTGTGTTGTTGGTCCAGAAACTTCCTGCCTCCGTATAGAAAGAGCATGTGGGATCGATGCGACGGGAGAGGATTCGGCCACACATACCGTCAAGGATGGGGCCGCCCGTTTCGTTTCGGATCGGGGTGCCTGTGCTGTCCCTTTTGCAAAGGAGGTTTTCATCCTGGAGGTGCTCGTTGGAAAAACCGATTGTTTCATGGAAGGGGTAGTCGTCTTTGTCTCTCAAACGGATGGCCAGGACCCCCAGTTTCGTGCTGTTCTGGATTGTCGCCAGCACATCGCGGATCAGGTCTGAAGAGCGTTCCTTGCGGTTGAGAAGATCCAGGACATCACGGGCAAGCCGGTCCTGGCTGCGAGCCCGCCAGCTTTCCACCATGGCTCCCAGCCTTCGGGCGATATTGTCGAGAAGGTGTCTCTCTTCCAGCAAAAAAGGGCCCTCGTCCTGGGGCAGGTTCTCCTCAAGGAGAAAAACCTCGACCACGCCCAGAGCTTCTCCGGATACATGGATGTCCGCGGACAGTTTCCATGGTGTTTCACGGAAGCCGTTGCTGGTAAATTCCCGCTGGTGGTAGGAGATGCGGGCACAGGTCATCTCCGGGTAGAGCCACCCCGTTGGTACACGTTCCGCCACCTTGTTGAAAATTGTCTCCACAGAGGCTGTGGGGTCTGCGGTGAGCCGGGACACGTCGTAAAGGCAATGAAGTTCCTTTACACGCTCGGTGAGTGCTTTGGTTTTCTGCATCAGTGCCATCTCGGAGCGCTTGAGCTCTCCTATGTCGTGGCTTGATCCCACGATGCCGATGGGGGCGCCCTCTTCTGTCCGGACCACGGCAAAGGAGGCTGAGGCCCACGATGTGGAGCCGTCTTTTCGTGTGAACTCGATCTCCAGGGAGATGGAGATGTCTTTGTCGGGGGCCTCCAGGTTTTCGGGGGTGATTTCGCGCTCGTAGGCTTTCATGACCCGGCGGTATGAGTCCGGAGTCATCTGTTTTGACAGGGGAAGGGCTTTGATCTCCTCCATGGTGTATCCCCGGGGGTGCTCCGTGCTGACCCAGACCGGCATCAGGTTCATGTCCATGAGCCAGATGACATCCCGCATGTTATCCAGGACAATGCGAAGGCGACGCTCCTTTTCGATGGTGTGCAGGGCAAAAGCGATGTCTCCGCTCGCTTCCCGGATAAGGCTCAGTTCTTCTAAGTCGTCGGCAACATAACGCGGCATGGCAAGGGTCATGAGGCCGTAGACTCTTTCTTCATGCTCCAGGCGCATGGTGATGGCGGCCTCATTGCGGTCTTTGTTTGCCAGGGGGCAGCCGGCACAACCGGGGTGGGGGAGCTGCGTGACAATGGGCAATGGCTCCTTGAGGGCTCTTTCGTAGCAGTTTGCCAGCTCCCCCCTCCTGAGTTTTTCCATAAAGATATGAAACTCATCACCCAGTCCAAATTCCGCTGCTGTTTCCATGGATCCCGATGCGTCCAGCAGGGTTATGAACGCGAAATGAAACCCTCGGGTCTGGATAAACTTTTGACAGGCGTCTGCGATGAGTCGGGTTGGTTCTTTTTCCCGGACGATGAGCTGGTTTACATGGCGGATGCCCTGGAGGACAGAGTTCAGGTGCCTGAGTTGGAGGGTGCGTGCTTCCACCATTTGTTCCAGTTGCCTTCGGTGAAGGTCGAGTTCCAGCAGGGTTCGAACTTTTCCGATGAGGATCTCAGGTGCGCAGGGCTTGACGATGTAGTCAATGCAGCCCGCTTCATACCCCTTGAATGCGTGCCTCTCATCGGCATAGGAGGCGGTGTTGAAAATGATGGGCAGCATTTGGGTCCGTTTTTCACCGCGGAGAATTTCAGCGAGCTCGTAGCCGTCCATTCCAGGCATTTTGACGTCGAGGATGGCCAGGGCAAAATCGTCGTCAAGGGTTGCAACGAGAGCCTTGTTGCCGCTGGTGGCCTGGACGATATCCACGTCCAGGCAGGCAAGGGTCTTCTCCAGTGCGAAAAGGTTCTCCGGCCGGTCGTCGACAATGAGAATCTTCTGTTTTTCAGGGGGGGTGCAGGTCTCTGAGTCCGGGGCGAAGGAGCAGCCAGAATGCTTTTGTTTCTCATGCTCGTTCATGCCGGTGTCTCCTTTATTTCGCCTTCATTGTAACCACTCCGTTTGCCTCCGGCGGGTCGATTTCTGAAACAAGCGCCGTCACCGATGAGAGTGGTGTGTTTGCGGGGAACGGACGGGTCCGGCGCTCGATGGAGGCATGGACACAGGAACGCAAATCATGGCCGTACCGCTGGTAGATGGCCTCACCTGGGAGATTGATTTCAATGCAGCCTGGTGCCATGGCTTCCTTCCTACCGATAGAGCCACACGCGCATCATGGAGATGAGGCGGTGCGGATCTACCGGTTTGGGCATGTAGTCGCTGGCGCCACAGGCGAGGCATTTCTCCTGGTCTTCTTTCATGGCCTTGGCAGTGAGGGCGATGATGGGCAGTTTCCGGAATCGGTCCTGGGCACGGATTTTCTGAATGGTCTCGAATCCGTCCATGACCGGCATCATGATGTCCATGAGCACGAGGTTTACGTCCGGGGTCTCCTCCAGGGTATGCAGGGCTCTCTCCCCGTTGTCTGCTTTGAGGGTTGTCATCCCGCGCTCGCACAGGAGCTTTGACAGGGCAAAGGTTGTCCGCATGTCATCATCCACGATGAGCACCTTCTTGCCTTTTAAGAGTGCACCTGTGTCATGAAGGTTCGTGATGATCTGCTTCTGTTTTTCGGGCATCTGGTTGACGACCTGGTGTAGGAAGAGGGAGACCTCGTCAAGCAATCGCTCTTGGGAGCGAACGTCCTTTAAGATGATGGACTCTGCGTGCTCCCTGATCCCCACCTCCTGCTCAGTGGTCAGGTCCCGGGCGGTGTAGATGATGACGGGGGAGAGGTCTACCCCGTCGTTGTCCAGCGTTCGCAGAAGCTCCAGGCCGTCCATGTCCGGAAGCCCCAGGTCCAGGATGACACAGTCGAAGTGGTTGGATCGAAGGGCCTCCATGGCCTCTGCTGCCGATGCCGATTCCGTGATGTTTACCTCATCGCTGGCGATGAGGTTGACGACTCCCCGCCGGGTCTCCCTGTTGTCATCGACGACCAGGACGTGCTTGACCTTGCCCACCGCGACCTCTTCAAGCTTCATAAAGGCGCCTTCAAGCTTCTCCTGGCTGATGGGTTTGGTGGTGTGGCCAATGGCTCCTCTGCGGAAGGATTCCGTAGAGGCCTCCTCCACAGAGATGATATGCACCGGGATGTGACGGGTGCGGATGTCCTCTTTCAGGGCGGCGAGTACCGCCCACCCGTCCATGCCCGGGAGTTTGAGGTCCAGGAGAACGGCGCTGGGCAGGTGCCTGGTGGTCAGCTCCAGGCCGATTTCCCCGGATGGTGCGGCCAGGCATTTGAAGCCTTTGTTATGGCATTTCTGATAAAGGAGTTTTGAAAAGGTGGGGTCATCTTCGATGACCAGAATCGCCTTGTCGCTCTGTTTCAAATCGTCTCTGTCGTCGGGGATTGACGTTGGTACTGCCTGTGGTGACGAGTCGTGTTGCCCTGGCCCTGTGCTGGTATTTCGCTCTTGGGGGCGGCTCGGATTTTTTTGCGTGACAAGGGCAACGGGAATGAAGAGCGTGAAGGTGGAGCCTTTTCCCGTTTCGCTTTCAAGCTGGATCTCACCGCCCAGCAGTTGGGCCAGCTCCCTGGAGATGGAAAGGCCCAGCCCCGTGCCGCCATACCTGCGGGTGGTGGTGCCGTCGGCCTGTTGAAAGGCCTCAAAGACGATGCGTTGCTGGTCCGGGGCAATGCCGATGCCTGTGTCTGAAACGGCCACCGCCAGACTCTTTTCAGGGTGCAGTCCGCTCCGGGAAAGGTCGGTGTCGGCGGGGCAGGGGGAGATGGTGATGGTGACGTTCCCTGTGTCCGTAAACTTAATGGCATTGGAGGCAAGGTTTTTGATGATCTGGTCGAGGCGGTTTCGGTCGGTCATAATATTGGCGGGTATGTCTTCGGAGGCAGAGACGTTGAACGAAATGGCTTTTTCCCTGGCCATGTGTTGAAAACCGGCCCGGAGGCTGGAGACGAGCTCGCCTGTGTTGACGGTGGTGATATTGAGGTCCATGCGCCCTGCCTCAATCTTGGACAGGTCAAGGATCTCATTGATGAGGTTCAGGAGGTCTGTTCCGCTGGCGTGTATCACCTCTGCGGATTCTGACTGGCTGGGGGTGAGGTTTCCCTCCTTGTTTTCGGCAAGGGACTGGGCCAGGAGCAGGAGGCTGTTTAAGGGCGTTCGCAGCTCGTGGGACATGTTGGCCAGGAATTCCGATTTGTATTTGCTGGCTTGTGCAAGCTCTGCTGCCTTGTTCTCGAGCCCTCGTCTGGCGGTCTCCACCTCTTTCTTCTGCCGTTCCAGCAGTTCGTTCTTCTCTTCCAGCTCCTCGTTGACAACCTGCAGCTCTTCCTGTTGGTCCTTGAGCCTCTCTTCGGAGAGCTTCAGAGAGGTCGCCTGCTCCTCAAGTTCTTCGTTGGTGGTTCGCAGTTCCTCCTGCTGGACCTGGAGCTCTTCGGACAGCTTCTGGGACTCCTCAAGGGCGTGCGCCAGTATTGTGCGGCTCTGGGCGCTTTCAATGGCGATGGCGATGCCTTCCGTGACCATGCCCAGAAATTGTGATTGAGGCTCAGAGAAGGTGGTCAGGGTTCCCAGTTCAAGCACCACCTTGACCTTGTCGTTATGAATGATGGGTTTGATGTACAGGGCCTTGGGCACGGTCACCCCGAGGCCGGATTCGATGGTGATGTAGTCCGAAGGGATGTTGGTGAGGATCATCTCTTCTCGTTCGAGGGCAGCCTGGCCGACGAGCCCCTCTCCGGGGCGGTATTCCGTGGCCAGGTGTTTTCGCCTTTTGTGGGCGTAGCTGCCAACGAGTTTCAGCGTGCCTGCTTCGTCAGCCAGATAAATGAGTCCTGTCAGTGCGTCCAGGTATTTGCACAGGAAGGTGATGATGATGCGGCAAAGGGGCTCTGTCTCCAGTTCGCCCCGCATCAGCTCGGAGAGTTGCGCGAGGCCGGATTTGAGTTCGCTTTGCTCTTCGAGGTTTTTTTCAGCTTTTTTTCGGTCAGTGATGTCCCAGAAACTCTCGATGATCCCAGCAAAGGAGCCATCCGGCCCATTCATTCGGATGGCATTGAGGATGTAGAAGGCCTCCGTGCCGTCAGCGCTTTTCTTGGCGACCTCCTTGTGAATGCGGCTGATATTTCCTGTTTTGAGCTGGTTCACCGGGCAGTCGTCCGTGTGGCACAAAGGACCGCCAAAGGATTCATAGCACTTTATCACCCCTGGATCCCTATGGGGGGCTCCAGACAGTGCCATAAGGGTGTCGTTGGCTCGCAGCTGGTTGAAATTGTCGTCCACAAGGCGTTTTCCGTCAACGCCGACGTGGAAGAGTGTGTCGAGCTCGGAGTGGGTTCGCACCATTTCGTTTTCTGCATTTCGGTAGGAGATGAGAGCCAGGGAGAAGGCGATGAGATAACCGGCAAACCGCAGCAGGTGCCAGAACCACCAGCCTGCTTCCCATGCGGCGGACAGGTGGAACAGCACCCCTGAGACCCCGAAGAGAAGGGCGAGGAGGAGAAACAGAAGCTCTTCCTGGCGTTTTTCGCGGGTGTAGTGAATAGCGAAGTTAAGGGCAGCATAAATGGTGAGTCCTCCCCCCAGCAGGTTCATCATGTCGGCAAGGGGGGTGAAGCTGCCGTTTGTGATCATGGCCGGGAGGCTTTCGGGGGATCCCATGGAAAACACGCTGATGAGGATCGTAACAAGGAGTGTGGCTCCGGCGGCAGCCATGGCGGTGCCCCTGCTTATGTCATGCTCGGGAAACCAGACCAGGGAAAAGAAGACTCCCCCTGCCAGAACAGCAAGGCTGTGAAGCCATACGAAGGAGACACCAGCCGGCACACAGCTATGAAAGATATCAAACATGGCCATGGCAATGAGGGCCAGGGATATCCACATCCGACGCGTCGTGGTGGTCCGTTGCTGGGTGAAGAGGATCAGGACGACCAAAACCAGGCCAAGGGCAGCTCCGGCCACCTCGAGGGTGGAGTGCAGTGGCAGGGAAGGGATGCGCCAGTCGGGGAGCCAGGATTCGAGGAAGAGGGTGCCGAAGAGAGGGATTGCCGCACCAAATCCCATGGCAGTTGCCAGTAACCAGCCGGCAGGGTGTCGCTCGGTGATGGTTTCTTCCCTTGCGTGAAAAGCCATGAGAGACCTCCTGGTGGAGAGGGTGAATGCACACATTGGTGGCGGCGTCTGGGAAGGAGGGGCAAGGGGGTTGGGGATGGCTCATGTGGCGGTCAGCGCAGGCCGGGGTGTGCGTTTTTTGACGGTGATGCCGTATGGACGGCTTGGGTCGCCGTGTCATGTCGTTTTGTGGGGGTGGCCGGGTGAGACTCTGCGGGTGTTGTTTGAGAATAATGGTACTTTATATCATATCAGAGCACACCAAGGAATGGCATTCAGGATATATCCCCTCGTTTTATCAGGGGTATTGGTGGCGCGGGTATGGCCGGTTGGTGGGGTGTTGCAAAAAATGAGGGGGGCTGGAAAACAAAAAACCCTGAAGGCATTGCCTTCAGGGTTTTAAATATGACGTCTGCCAAACAGGCAGTTACTTTTTGGCTCCCCAGCACGGACTTGAACCGCGGACCCATTGATTAACAGTCAATTGCTCTGCCGACTGAGCTACTGGGGATCAGTCACAAGGACTCGGACTATTTAGCCCGATTCGCAGGCGGTGTCAATTAAAAAAAAGGCGACAGGCCTGCTTTTTTTACCGCTGCCACAGCGGGTTTGGCTGCGGCAGCGGGTATCTCTCTTAAATTGCTTTACGATTCAATTTTCTTGATCCGAAGAGCCAACTCGTTCAACTGGGCAGGGCCTGCCTCGGAAGGAGCATCGGTCAGCATGCAGGACGCTTTCTGGGTCTTGGGGAAAGCGATGACGTCCCGGATGGAGGGCATGCCGCACAGGATCATGACCAGGCGGTCGAGGCCAAAGGCGATGCCCCCGTGGGGAGGCGCACCTGACTCCAGGGCGTCAAGGAGGAAGCCGAACTTCTCTTCGTACTCCTCTTTGTCCATGCCAAGGGCGGAAAACATGCGCTCCTGAATGGCACGCTCGTGGATACGGATACTGCCACCACCGATCTCGCAGCCGTTCAGCACCAGGTCGTAGGCCCTGGATCGCAGCTTGAGGGGATCGGTCTCGATGTGCTGGTAATCCTCCTCCAGGGGTGCGGTGAAGGGGTGGTGCAGGGACTGGTAGCGCTTGTCCGTCTCATCGTATTCGAAGAGGGGGAAGTGGGTGACCCATGCAAAACGGAATTCATCTTTGTCGATGAGCCCCAGCTTCTCGGCGAGGTGATTACGCAGGTTGCCAAGGGCTTCGTTGACCACTTTGGGCTGGTCGGCCACAAAGAAGATGAGGTCGCCGGGTTCCATGTCAATGCGCTCGGCAAGGGCCTTCTTCTCGTCGTCGGTGAAGAACTTGGCAATGGGGGACTGCCACTCGTCTTCTTTTACCTTGATCCAGGCCAGGCCCTTGGCGCGGTAAATGGAGACGAATTTGGTGAGGTCATCGATCTCTTTTCGTGAGAAGTCGATGCAGCCCTTGGCGTTCATGGCTTTTACCATACCGCCTTTTTTCACGACATCGGCGAACACCTTGAAACCTGAGGTCTCGACAATGGAGGAGACATCCTTAAGCTGCATGTCGAAACGAAGGTCTGGCTTGTCCAGGCCGTAGCGGTCCATGGCGTCTTCGTAGAGAAGGTGCTCAAAGGGGGGCTTGACGTCCACGCCGAGAACCTCTTTGAAGACGTTGGCCACCATGCCTTCGGCGATGCTCATGATCTCTTCTTCACCCACGAAGCTCAGCTCCATATCGATCTGGGTGAATTCAGGCTGACGGTCGGCGCGCAGGTCCTCGTCACGGAAGCATTTGACGATCTGGTAGTAGCGCTCGAATCCGCTCATCATCAGGAGCTGCTTGAAGAGCTGGGGTGACTGGGGCAGGGCGTAGAAGTGCCCCAGGTTTACGCGGCTGGGTACCAGGTAGTCACGGGCTCCCTCAGGGGTGCTTTTGGTGAGGAAGGGGGTCTCGATGTCGAGAAACCCGTTGTCGTTAAGGTAGCTGCGAATGGCCTGGGCTGCCTTGTGACGGTTGATGATGTTTTTCTGGTTCTTGGGGCGCCTCAGGTCGATGTGCCGGTTCTTGAGGCGAATGGTCTCTCCCACTTCAATGTCGTCTTCGACGAGAAAAGGAGGGGTAACGGCACGGTTCAGGATGCGCAGCTCGTCTACGGCCACCTCGATGGCACCGGTCACCATGTTGCTGTTAACCATGTCGTCAGGACGCGCGGAGACCGTGCCCCTGATGCCGAGAACAAATTCGCTTCGGACGGCGTGGGCCTTTTCGTGTACCTCGGTGTTTGCCTCAGGGCTGAAGACCACCTGGGCAATGCCGCTTCGGTCTCTCAAGTCCACGAAAATTACGCCGCCGTGGTCTCTTCGGGTCTGTACCCAACCCATAAGGGTCACTTCCTGTCCCACAAGGGCTGTGCCCAAGTCGCCGCAGTTGTGGGTTCGTCTCATATCACCAAGTAGATCTGTCAATGCCCTGACTCCTTTGCTCTCTGGTTCCTGATCGTATCTTTGACAGCATCGTAAAAAAAGTCGACCTCTGGGGGTTGGCGGGCCACATGATGCCAGGTGGCATGTGGGGCCCTGCCTTTTTTTACAAACGCTTCATCGTTGATGTCGTTATTTAAATTGCTCGGCCAACGTCTCCACCAGGCCATCAAGGGGAAGGTCCCTTTGATCCCGGGTGGTCATGTTGCGCAGGGTGGCCATGCCCTTTTCCAGTTCGTCGTCACCGACCATGAGGACATGGGCGGCTTTGAGTTTGTCGGCTCGTTTCATGTGGCTTTTGAGGCTGCGTCCGCCGAAATCGGTTTCGCAGGAAATGCCTCTGGCAGCAAGCTGCATGGTCCAGTGTGCAGCGGCTTCTGTGGCCTTTTCACCCAGGGGGGCGATGTAGAGGGTCGGTCCGTTCGCCTCAATGGTCTGCTGCATGGCCACAATCTCGGCCAGGCGGTCAAAACCGATGGCAAACCCGATGGCGGGAACTTCCGGTCCACCCAGGGCCTTGACCAGTCCGTCGTACCGGCCACCGCCGGCCACGGCGTTCTGTGCTCCCAATGAGGTGGTGAGCACCTCAAAGGCAGTGCGGGTGTAGTAGTCGAGACCGCGCACGAGGTTCTTGTTTACTTCATACTCCACGCCGTTTTCAGTGAGCACGCGTTTGACGGTGTCGAAGTGCTCGCTGCAGTCGTCGCAGAGGTGGTCGAGGATGGAGGGTGCTCCAACCACGGCTTCGCGGCATGCGGGGACCTTGCAGTCCAGAACCCGTAAGGGGTTCTTCTCGCTGCGCCTGAGACAGTTCTCACAGAGGTGCTCTTTTTTG
Source organism: Desulfolunaceae bacterium (assembly GCA_942491485.1). Lineage (GTDB taxonomy): Bacteria > Desulfobacterota > Desulfobacteria > Desulfobacterales > Desulfolunaceae > Desulfoluna. Next base: position 118,686 of record CALOAX010000010.1, read on the forward strand.
GCGTCGAGAAGCTCTTTCAGGGCTTTCTGGAAGTTCGGGCGGCAGCAGGGACAACCCAGGGAGTTGATGTGGGCTTTTACATCCTTTGCTTTCAGTCTTTCCAGAAGGCTGGCCAGCATGAAGATAAGCTGGGCGTCGAGGTAAGGGGAGTCGATCCCGAAGACCTCGGCGTCGATTTGGTAGAACTGGCGGTAGCGCCCTTTTTGGGGGCGTTCCCTGCGGAACATGGGGCCGATGGTGTAAAATTTCCGGACGGGGTCCTTGGCGTACATCTTATGTTGGATGTAGGAACGGACCACGGAAGCCGTGGCTTCGGGACGCAGGGTCACATGGCCACGCCTGCCGTCCTCGAAGGTGTACATCTCTTTTTCTACAATATCGGTGGTGTCGCCGATGCTTCGGGAGAAGAGTTCCGATTTTTCCACGATTGGAAGGCGGATCTCCTGAAATCCGAAGTTTTCAAATGTCTCTTTGGCTGCGCGTTCGATGGTCTGCCACACTTCGATTTCTCCGGGCAGAACATCTTTGAATCCTTTGATAAGCTGTATCATTTGCTGTGCTTAAGCCGCCTTGTACCTGCATCTGGGTTCAAAAGAAAAGGCCGAGCCCTCTGTGGATCTCAGGGTGGGGCCGGTGCCCCCTCCGGTGCGTGGGTGCCGGCATTTCCGGATCATGGATATCACGGGGCAAACACGTGGACGCCCTGTGAAAGTCACAGGCCATGGGCGGTGTGTGAGTGATTCGTCATGATTTTCGGATGGTTGCGTGGTCCCGAATGCACGGTAGGGTGCAAATCAACCTCTTCTTGTAGCGCAACAGGTGATTGCTGGTCAATACTTAATGTTTCTCAATAGATGCAGTCATCGGGAAATAAATTGAGTTTTTACTGGAGCTGAAGTATGCATTGAACATGTTGGTTCGGTTGGAAGCCCTGTGGTTGGGCAGGTTTGTCTTCCGCATTTTGTGATGCGGTCATGCAGGCAAGGGGGGAGTATCCCCAGAAACGAAGGAAACTATGAGGGGGCGTTGACGTGAAAGTAAGATGTGCCGTTGTGGGTTGCGGGCGTGTGGGGACCAGCTTGGTTTACCACTTGAATCGAGCAGGATACTCTATCTGTGGGGTGGCAAGCAGGAGTCTCGAATCGGCGGAAAAAGCAGCTGGGATTGTTCCCGGCACCCCTTTTTCAATCAATGCGACCGATGTGACAAGGGAGGCCGATGTGGTGTTTATCACCACGCCGGATGACACCATTGCCGAGGTGGCCGAGGCCATCGCCAAAGAGGGGGGATTCAAGGACGGGGCATCGGTCCTTCACTGCAGTGGTTCTCTGCCGTCCACCATCATGGCCGGGGTGAAAGAGACCGGGGCGCTTATCGGGTCCATGCACCCCTTGCAGAGCTTTGCCGGAGCCGATCTGGAGAGCAACCCCTTTGACGCCATTATCATGTCGGTGGAAGGGGACGAAAAACCCGTTGAAATCGCACTGGGCATGGCGTCAGACTTGGGGGCCAAAGGGCTGACCATCGAAACCCACGCCAAAACCATGTACCACGCCGCTGCCGTGGTGGCCTCCAACTGCTTTGTCACAGTCCAGGACATGGCCTGGAAATTCATCAGTGATGCCGGTGTGTCTGAAAAAGATGCCTGGAGTGTCCTCGGCCCTCTCATCGAAGGGACCCTCGCCAACATTAAAAAGGTTGGTCCCGTGGACGCCCTCACCGGTCCCATCGCACGAGGTGACGTCGCCACCATCGACACGCATCTTAATAAAATTTCCGAAATGCAGCCCGGCCTCGAGTCTCTCTACAAAGCCCTCTGCCTCCACACCGTGGACGTGGCCAAACGCAAAGGCACCCTTACCAAAGACGCCGAGGAGGCGCTTGTTAAGCGCCTGAGTTGATGGCAGAGCTTTTGGAAAACCGTGCCTCGGCTCCAATTGCAGCTGCCTTTGTAAAGACGTAACCAGGCGCTCTGTATGTCTCCGAATGCTATAGTGAAATAATAAAAAGTCATTGTATTGACCTGTCGTGCTGGCTGATTGGGTTTTGTCGGGCTTTTTTTGTCCTGGAACGCTTTTGAACACGTCTTTTGGCCCAATAAAAACAAAGAGCGCCTGATTCTGATGAATCAGGCGCTCTTTGTTTTTATCGAGGGTTGGGAGTGATGGCTTTTCTGTTACAGCGGTATTGCCTACTGACCGGCGGAAGGCGAATGCGTTGTGCCCTTCGTTCCTCGGGTCAAAACGCATTGGCAACCAGCTTTCAAGGTGGCTCACCTTGCCGCCGGAGTTCTTCCGGCCAAAGTCAACCCGAACTCAGCTCACGTCATGGTTCAACCTTTTATAAATAACCATGAAGAGCATGAAGAGCCCTTCGGGCTGCATGAAGGAGCTTGGATAACCTCTTCGATTATTCACGGGCGTAGCCCGTCAGCAGATGTGACGTACCCGAGGAACGAGGGTTCGGAGCATTTGCGAACCTGGGTTCCAAGGGCTCAGCCCTTGGCCGCCGGAGGCATGGATTTTATATTTTTTGCACAGTCAGGTCTTTATCCAGGCGTCCTTTAAGGCCGCTCAGGCGTTCGGCGCCGGAGATGACAGCCACGCTTTTGAGGTGGTCTTCCGGGGGGAAGTAGCGCGCTGCGGCGGTGCGGACTTTTTCTGCATTGAGGGCGAGGAGTCCCTCTTTGTAGGTGCGCCTCGTGTCGTCCGTGAGGCCCACGAGCTCCCGGAAGAAGCCTTTGCGGGCGGCAGCGGCCGGGGTTTCGGGGCGGTCGATGGTGGAGCACGCCTGAAGGATCGCCTCTTTCACGTCTTCGTCGGTGTAGTCGGTGCCGGTGATGAAGCGGGCGGCATCGTCGTAGGCGGACAGGGTGCGCACGACGTGGGGGTCTCGGTATGAGCCCATGCTGAATGTGCCTTCTTCGGCGCTGTAGGCGGCAAAGGCGCCGTACGCGCCGCCCTTTTCCCGGATTTCACGGTGGAGGTAGAGGGACCTGAGAAGTCGGGCGATGATGGAGAGGGCCGGGGCGTCTTCGTGTCCCATGGAGACCACGGGAAAAGAGGAGGCCACAAAGGAGACAGCGCTGTTGGTGGCCCACCCTTCGTGGACAGGTTGGCAATTGGCCGGCACCGACGCGAAGGTTAATGGTGAGGATCCCTTGGGCAGGGCAAGGGAGAGGGCCTCCTGATCCGATTCGGCAAGAGCCAGGGTGTCGCTGTCGCTGGCCAGGGCGCAGCGCAGGTTTCCGTTGTTGATGAATGCCTGGCCGATGCGTTTCATCTGCTCACCGATCAGTGCCAGGTCTTCGTCCGAGGCTTCGCCGCGTACCAGGGGTTCGGTGATGGACTTTATGTACTGAATCTGGCTGACGCCGCTCCACAGCTCAGAGAGGGCAAGGGAGTCGGTGAAGTTTCGGTTGGCAAGGGAGATGGCCAGGCTGTGGCCGTTTTGCACTACAGAGGACTCCATGGCCGCACGGTACTCCAGGAGAAGGCTCCGCAGTCGCTTCAGATCGGTGAACTTGTACCGGGTCAGGGTTTCGGTGAGGAGGTCGAACATGGCCCCCCGGTTCCTTGAAAGGCACTTGCTGTTGATGGAGATGAGGGGCAGGGCCGAGCGGTTTTCATCGTATCGTCTCCGGGACGCCGGGGAGAGTCCCATGCCACCGGTGTGTGCTGAAATGGCCCGGGTCAGTTCTTCGTAGTTTTTTTCTTCGGTGCCCATTTTCATAAAGGAGGAGCAGAAGAACGGAACGAGGGGGATGAGATCGTTGTCCAGGGCACCTGCCTCTAATACGCCGGTGTAGTAAAGAAGGGAGTTGGTTGCACAGGGGTAGTGAAAGAGGCGGCCGCCCCCACGGCTTTCCGGAGCAACCGAATCGATGGTGACGGGGATGTCCTCGAGTTCCAGGGTGGGAAGCGAGGAGATGTCCTCTTCGGACTCCTGGAGGACTTTCAGTTTTTCAGCATCGGTTCGTATTTTGGTTTTTTGATTTTCGGTCAGTGATTGGGCGATGGCATCGAGTTTGTCCTGCTCCTGACGGGCCTGCGTTTCAGCAAGGGTGCTGTCGGGGGCCAGGGTAAACCGGACACGGTGGGGGTTTTCTATGAGTCGCTCGCGAATAAGGCCCTCGAAATACCCCCCCTTTTTGACGCTTTGTTTGATGGCGTCCAGATCTTCGTCAAGGAGAAGGAGCCGCTGCGGCTCCCCGTCGTGGAACCAGCACCCGGAGATGCCCAGGAGGAGCTTGATACCGTAAGGGTATGGCGTGTTGGAGATTTCGCGTCGCCTAATCTCCATCTGATGGATGGCCGAATCAATAAGCTCGGTGTCAATCCCTTCATCGGCGATTCGCTTGAGGGTATCAAAGATGAGGGATTCGATGGCGTCGGCGTTTTCCGGGCGGGTCTCTTTGAGGCCGCATCCAAAAGAGGCATCCCGGGCATCGGAATCAAAGCCCGTGGCGTCGCAGAGGGAGGATCCGAGGTTGGAGTCGATGAGGGCCTTGCGCAAAGGTGCTGCCGCATTGCCGAGAAGAACCTGGGACAGGAGGCTGAATGCGAGGATTTCTTCGGTGTTGCGGATGTCGGTTACCAGCCATGCCAGGCTTACCTGGGAACGGTTGTCGCGTCCCTCCTCTTCGTCTGCGGGGTAGTACTCCACGACCTCCCTGGGGGACTTCCAGCGCGTCTGGGGCTCCACCGTGGTTTTGGGGTCGATTTTTGCAAATTGGGTGAGTACTTTTTCGCTGATGATTTTCAGGTGGTCGGCAAGGGGCATGTCCCCATAGGTGAAAAAGTAGGCATTGCTTGGGTGGTAATGCCTGCCGTGGAAAGCCTTGAGCTCCTCCCAGGTGAGGTCTGGAATGGCATCGGGATCGCCTCCGGAGTTGTTGGCGTAAGTGGTCTCAGGCATGAGGGCTTTGTTGAGTGCTCGCCCCAGGATCTGGTGGGGAGAACTCATGGCTCCTTTCATCTCATTGTAGACCACGCCTTTGAAGGTCAGCTTTTCCTCGGCGCCTTTCTGGGCCGGTACGAATTCAAGCCTGTGGCCTTCCTGTTTGAAACTCAGCTCATCGATGGATGGAAAGAAGGCGGCATCCAGGTACACATCCATGAGGTTGTAGAAGTCTTTTCGGTTCTGGGTGGCAAAGGGGTACATGGTCCAGTCCGAGGAGGTGAAGGCATTCATGAAGGTGTTGAGGCTTCGTTTGATCATGGAGAAGAAGGGGTCTCGCACAGGGTATTTGGCGGAGCCGCAAAGGGCTGTGTGCTCGAGGATATGGGCCACCCCGGTGGAGTCTTCCGGTACGGTTTTGAAGGCAACGGCAAAGGTGTTTTCACGGTCCTTGGCACTGATGTGAATGTAGGAAGCTCCGCTGGCTTCGTGGGTCAGCTCGTAGTAGAAGGCATTGATGTCCGCAATGGGGAGTGCCTTGACAACCCGAAAGCCATGGAGGGACTGGCCGGGTTGGATGGAGTCGTTGCAGGGGTCGTTGTAAGTCATGGTTTGGTCCATCCCAAAATCGATATTATAAGTTTTTTGTGCATACCGGATGGTCCGCGAAGGGAGTGCTTAATACCGGTCTGCACTTAAGGGCGCGTTGAAACAATGTGCGGGGCTGCCGTTACGTTGGGGGAGTTGTTTACCCTGTATCAGGCAAGCCGCAATCAGGTTGAATGGTACGAAAAAAAAATGGCGCTGAAGAAGCCATGACATGGCACGGGATCGTGGCAGTGCAGCCCATCACATGGCGTTGTGTGCCGGGAGATGGACGGGGTAATGTGTCGCAGCACCGACAATCAAGCCTGATAAGATAAACTATGTGCATCCCAAGCGCGTTTGTCGAGGGGGATGGCGAAGAGTTTGTTTTTTTATAGTGGGGTGGAAAATGGGGGGAGGGCCAGGGCTGTCCTCCCTGACAGGGTGTGGATGAAAACAGTATGCAGCCAAGAGCACACGAGAAGCATGCCGCTATTTCGCGGTTAGCTACCTCTGTGAGAAGGCATCAGAATCCACAACCTGTTAGGGAGAACTAGCCTGGTTCGGGCAAGAGCAAATGAAATGGTTGAAGCACTTACCGAGCATGACGTGGAAGAGGGACATCAGAGGTTGGGTGCTCGGTAGTAAGCTTCCGGCTCTTTATGCAGCGATATAAACACCGCGGGTCTTACGCTTGATTCGACCGATTTTGTTCAGGCGGAAAATGATGTTGCGAAGCTTTTTGTCTTCAAATCCGGTTTTTGCCTGAATTTTCGCGAAATCTGCGCCATTTCGGGAGTTCTTAATGACTTTCAGCACGGTACCGGATGCAGTCATTTCAGAACGATCTCCCTTTTCTTTGCCGGCACTTGCGACATAACCTCGTCCGGAGGTCTGGCGAATCAGCTTTTCAAGACGGTCGATCTGAGCAGAGAGCTTTTCGATATCCTGTCGTGAGGGAATATCGTAGCTTTTAATGATGGTCTTGAAAAGAGAGTCAATGCTTACCGGCTTGGTGCGTACACGTCGTCGGCTTGATGTGCTTTCTGAAGCGGGTGTTTCCTGAACGGAATTGGGGGTTTCTGTAGACATATGTCCTCCTTGTTCTTTATTGTTTCTTTCATAGTTTATGGTTAACCAGAAGGATATCTACCAATGGCGATCGATAATCACACTCCAGCACGCGTAATTCCCCCCTCGTCAGTACACGCGATCAGGAGTACCATGAAAACATGGCTCATCATGCAAGTCATGTAGTTGCTTATAGGCAATGCAGAAATCGATCAAGAGATATCCTCTAGATAAGGATTACCTGTTAGATAACTTAATTGATTTTGAGAGTCAAGCAATCTTCAAAGGAAAACAACAACATTTTAGTAAAAAGCGTGAAAACGGAGGGGCAGCACTGCTGAAAAAGCACAAATCGTGTTGAAAGGGGAGGTGTTTCATGGTATTTTCAAATCGCCGAAAATAAAATGGATTGACGGGGCTTGTCGCTGAAATTTCGAAAGCGTTTCAGCTCTTTCAGTAACTTGCGGCAGCCACTTCAACCAAAACGGCCATCCTCAAAAAATGTCAGGTCACTGTTGCGGTTTTTTGTTTGTGTAACCCAATTTTCCGAGGCTTTGCTTTTTTAGGGATTTGAGAAGTATGAAACAGACCGAGCAGAAATTCTCGATGTCTAAAGAGAGTATAACATATTGGAACAAGATAAAAAAACACTTTTGTTCTCTTTTAGAAAAAATTAAGAAGTTGCAGGGGAATCCTCATTATATCGCCATGGGGATGGCTATTGGCGTGTTTGTCGGGATGACTCCTACCATTCCTTTTCATACAGCTTTAGCAATCGCCCTTGCTTTTGTCCTTCGTGGCAGCAAGCCGGCGGCAGCAATTGGCGTTTGGATCGCCAACCCTCTGACTATTCCTCTGTTTTATTATGGCAGCTATAAAGTCGGGGTGTTTTTTTTTGGTGGAAACCGGGGCAGCGGTCCCGATATCGATGCCATGATTCTCACGCTGGAAAGCAGTATTCCCCTTTTTGAAAAATTGGAACTGATCAAGGGGTTTCTTTCTCACCACCTTGGGGTGGCTTGTATGATGCTCGCGGGCAGTGTTGTGCTTGGCGTTATTCCTACCATTGCATCGTATTTTATAACACGGAGGGTGGTGGCGGGTACTTGTACAGGTGTAAAAGTGATCAGTAAAGCAAGACACATAAAAAATGATATCAATCGCCGAGCTGGCGAGGAGAGTGATGATGACATCGCCTAGAATTACTCTGGCTGCGTGGAATATGCATGCGAAAAAGAAGTTTGGACAGAATTTTCTTAACGATCCTTCGGTTCCGGAGCTGATAGCCGAACGGGCGAAAATCGAGGAAAGTGACCTGGTGGTAGAGATTGGCCCGGGTCTGGGGGCTCTGACAGTGCCACTCTCAAAAAGAGCCTCACGGGTCTGCGCCATTGAGAAGGACACTCAGATTCTTCCCGTGCTTCGCTCTGAGCTTCTTGCGTCAGGGGCGGACAACGTGGAGATTCTCAATGAGGACATTCTCAACGTCAGTCTGACGGAGATGGCCGAGGCCCATGGGGAGCCCATTATTGTGGTGGGGAACTTGCCCTACAATATTTCGTCTCAGATATTGGTGCAGATGATTCGTGAAAGGCGCTGGGTGAAGAAGGCGCTGTTCATGTTTCAAAAGGAGCTGGCCGAGCGGATTACTGCCCCGGAAGGGACGCGTAATTTCGGGCGTATGGCGGCCATGCTTGGGTATTGTTCGAAGATACGGACTCTGGTGCGGGTGGATTCATCCAAGTTTTTTCCCCGGCCCAAGGTCGACTCCGAGGTGATCGAGGTGACCTTCCTTACCGATCCTCCCCATGTGGCTGAGGATGAGGACCTGCTTTTTGCCGTGATTAAGGCGGCCTTTGGGAAGCGCCGTAAGAACCTGCGCAACGCGCTTTCCAACAGTGAGCTCCCTTTGTCCCCTGCGGAGGCCGAAGAGGTGCTTACAAGGGCTGGTATTGCCGTGAATCGTCGTGCTGAGTCATTGACCGTAGAGGAGTTTGTCCAGTTGTCCAATGCTCTGGTTGCGTACCTTGTGGAGTCCAGCAACTCCTAAGGGGTGGCTTGTGCCTCCGGCGGCCTGTCGGGGGCAGGTTTTTCAAGCGTTGGGCAAACAGGTTCTGCGCGATTACAATACGGCACCAAAGCCGGGGGCGGGTGTGGTTTGTTCGGGGAGGGAAGGGTGACGTTCATGCGTGACCCCCTTTCAAGGTGGCGGGCCTTGGCGTCGGAGGCTGCGTTTTAGGGATGGAATTTTTGCTTTTTTGCGGTTTAGGCTCCGGGGTATATACTCCGGGGCCTTTTTTCTTTGTGTCTTGCTGGGGCAGAGTTTCAGCCATAAAAAAAGGGCACCCTTTTGAAGAAAAGGATACCCTTGTTTATTTTTTTGTGGCGGGAGTGACGAGACTCGAACTCGCGGCCTCCAGCGTGACAGGCTGGCGTTCTAACCAAACTGAACTACACCCCCGCAATGTGGTGGGCGATGCAGGGTTCGAACCTGCGACTTCAACCTTGTAAGGGTTGCACTCTCCCAACTGAGTTAATCGCCCGTTGCCTTGAAGACTTCCGCCCTCAGGAACGAAGCCTTTTTAGCAATAATCATCGGGCTGCGTCAAGGGATTTTATGAGCCCGAAGCACTTTTTTTTTTAAGGCCCCATCAATGGGTCTCAGTTGGCAAATAGACTAGAGCCTTCTGGGATGATAAGGGCCTCTTTTAACACCTCATCCAGATGGTCTGCAGGAACAACCGTCATCTGCTTGAGGATGGAGGGGGGAATCTCCTCCAGGTCCTTTTCATTCTCTTTGGGGATAATGACTTTTTTAAGGCCCCCTCGGTGTGCAGCAAGGATCTTCTCCTTCAAGCCGCCGATGGGCAGGACCCGTCCGCGAAGGGTGATCTCCCCCGTCATGGCCACGTCCTTGTCCACAGGGTGTTTTGTGAAGGCAGAGACAAGGGCCGTGCACATCGTGATGCCGGCCGAGGGGCCATCCTTGGGGATGGCTCCTTCGGGGACGTGGATGTGGATGTCCACCTTGCTGTAGAAGTCATCATCAAGCTTTAAAGCTGCGGATTTGGAGCGTACGTAACTGACAGCGGCACGTGCCGACTCCTTCATTACATCACCGAGCTTGCCCGTGACGGTGAGTTGCCCTTTGCCGGGCATGAGGGCGGTTTCGATGCAGAGAAGTTCGCCTCCCACCTGGGTCCAGGCAAGGCCAGTGACAATGCCGATCTGGTCCTTCTCTTCCACTTGACCGTACCGAAAACGGATGGGGCCGAGAAATTTCTCCACCTTTTTGGGGACGATTTTGACAGGTTTTTTAGCCTTCTTCTTCACGACTTCAAGGGCGCTCTTGCGACAGACCCCTGAAATTTCCCGTTCCAGGTTTCGAACACCTGCCTCGCGGGTGTAGTTGCGAATGATGTCAAAGATGGCCTGCTTGGAAAAATCGATATCCTCAACCTTGAGGCCGTTCATCTTGGCCTGCTTCGGAATAAGGTGTTCCTTGGCGATCATGTGTTTTTCATGCTCAGTGTAACCGGGGATGCGGATCACCTCCATCCTGTCCTGGAGGGGCAGGGGGATATCAGACAGGGTGTTGGCCGTGGTGATAAAGAGGATGTCCGACAGATCGTAATCCACATCGAGAAAATGGTCGTTAAAGGTGTTGTTCTGTTCGGGGTCCAGTACCTCGAGGAGTGCCGAGGATGGATCGCCACGGAAATCGGTGCTCATCTTGTCCACCTCGTCGAGGCAGAAGACAGGGTTGTTGACACCGGCTTTTTTAAGGTTCTGGATGATCTTGCCGGGCATGGCACCCACATAGGTGCGCCTGTGTCCGCGAATCTCCGCTTCATCCCGTACGCCGCCCAGGGAGATGCGGATAAAGCGCCTTCCCGTTGCCCGGGCAACAGAGCGAGCCAGGGAGGTTTTGCCCACCCCGGGAGGGCCCACCAGGCAGAGGATGGGACCTCGTACCTTGTTGACCAGGGATTGCACGGCCAGGTACTCAAGAATGCGCTCTTTGGGCTTTTCCAATCCGAAGTGGTCCTGGTCGAGGATGGCTTCGGCCGCATCGAGGTCGTTTTTGGTCTTGCTGCGATTGTACCAGGGCAGGTCCAGCATCCAGTCGATGTAGTTCCGTACCACGCTCGCTTCGGCGCTCATGGGGGACATAAGCTTCAGCTTCTTGAATTCCTGCTTCATCTTGAAGGCGGCTTCTTTGGAGAGGCGCTTGCCTTTGATGCGCTTTTCAAGTTCCTGGAGTTCATCGTCGGCGCTGTCGTCGGCACCCATCTCCTTCTTGATGGCCCGCATCTGCTCGGTGAGGTAGTAGTTCTTCTGGGTCTGCTCGATCTGGTTTTTTACCCGACCGCGAATTTTCTGACCCATTTCGAAGATCTCGCCTTCCCGCTTGATGAGTCCCAGGAGAATATCCATGCGCTGGCTGATTTCAACGGCTTCCAGCAGGGTCTGCTTGTCGGCGACTTTGAAGGGGAGGTGGGACGCCACGGTGTCGGCAAGTTTGCCGGAATCTTCGATGGTGGCGACCTTGCCGATGAGCTCTTTGGAGATGCTCTTGTTGAGCTTGGTGTACTCTTCAAAGGCCTCGATGATGGCACGTGAGAGGGCCTCGCCTTCGGATTCAGTCACCGGGTTCTCGGGCATCGGCTCCACGTCAACGGAGAGAAACTCCTCGCCGGGAATAAAAGAGGTGATGCGGCCTCGAGCCTTGCCCTCCACCAGGGCCTTGACGGTGCCGTCGGGCAGCTTGAGGAGCTGAAGGATGGTCCCCACGGTGCCGACACTGCTGATGTCCTGCTCTTCGGGGTTGTCCACCCCTGCGATGCGCTGGGTGGCCAGAAAAATGGTTTTGTTCTTGCCCATGGCCTCAGACAGTGCATTGACTGATTTGGTGCGCCCCACAAATAGAGGGACCACCATTCCTGGAAAGACCACGATGTCCCGTAAGGGAAGAATCGGAAGCGTCACACTGCTTGAGCTGGAATCGTCGTTTTTAAATATCTTCGGTATATTGATCATCTGAGCTTCTTCACCATCGTCTGAAAGGGTGTGGGTCGAGGAGGAAGGGCCGGCGGCCTAAAGGGGAACTATGGGCATGGTCCGACAGGACGGGTCGCCGATCAAACCGGAGCCCCCCGCACCTTTCGGTGCAGGGGGCATTCAACCGGACAGCTTTGGGCTAAGCCTGCTGCTGAGGTGTTTCGTAGAGAATGATGGGTTCCTCTTTCTGGAGGATCACATCTTCATTTATCACGCACTCGCTGACGTTTTCCATGGATGGAATCTCGTACATGATATCAAGCATGGCCCGCTCAAGAATGGCACGAAGCCCGCGTGCACCGGATTTGCGCTCCACTGCTTCATGGGCAATGGCTTTGACCGCATCATCGGTGAAACGGAGCTTGACGTCCTCAAACTCGAACAGTTTCTGGAACTGCTTGACCAGTGCGTTTTTGGGCTGAGTCAGGATTTTGATCAGTGACTCTTCACCCAGCTCTTTCAAGGTGGCGATGACAGGAAGGCGTCCCAGGAATTCGGGGATAAGTCCGAATTTGATGAGGTCTTCCGGTCGAACCATCTTCAGGAGCTCACCAAGGCTCTTGTCGTCCCGGCTGGTCACCGTGGCACCGAACCCGAGCGCTTTTTCGCCGGTACGGCTCTTGACGAGTTTCTCCAGCCCGGTGAAGGTGCCCCCGCAGATAAAGAGGATGTTGTTGGTGTTCACTTTTACAAAATCCTGCTGCGGATGCTTTCGTCCCCCCTTGGGCGGAACACTGGCCGTGGTCCCTTCAATGATCTTGAGAAGGGCCTGCTGTACCCCTTCACCGGAGACATCCCGGGTGATGGAGGGGTTGTCGGAACGCTGAGCGATCTTATCGATCTCATCGATGTAGACGATGCCGCGCTCGGCACGCTCCACATCGTAATCGGCGTTCTGGAGCAGGGAGAGGATGATGTTCTCCACGTCTTCGCCCACATACCCTGCCTCGGTGAGGCTGGTGGCATCGGCGATGGTGAAGGGCACATCCAGAAAACGGGCCAGGGTCTGAGCCAGGAGGGTCTTACCCGAACCGGTGGGACCGATAAGAAGGATGTTGCTCTTCTGAAGCTCCACGTCCGTTGTGCTCATGGACGAATCCAGGCGCTTGTAGTGGTTCCGGACGGCAACGGAGAGGACCTTTTTGGCCCGGTCCTGCTCGATGACATACTCATCGAGACGCTCCTTGATCTCCTTGGGGGTCAGAAGTACCTCGGGGCTTTGGGGCTCCTTGATGCCTTCATCCTCAATGATCTCGCTGCAGAGCTGGATGCATTCATCGCAGATATACACTGCGGGACCGGCAATGAGCTTCTTAACTTCCTTCTGGTTTTTACCGCAGAACGAGCAGAAAAGCTTATCATTTCCGTCCGATTGTTTTGTCATGGATTACTCCTCCGATTTTACAAGGTTCGCCAGTTCTTCCCTGTTCTTGACGACATGATCGATGAGGCCGTACTCCTTGGCTTCCAGGCCGGACATGAAGAAATCTCTGTCTGTGTCCAGCTGGACTTTGTCGTAGGGCTGCCCTGTGTGGGTGACCAGGATGTTGTTGAGCTCTTCGCGCATGCGAAGGATCTCACGTGCGTGGATTTCGATATCCGACGCCTGTCCCTGGGCTCCACCCAATGGCTGGTGAATCATGATGCGGGAGTTGGGAAGGCTGTATCGTTTTCCCGCAGCCCCGGCACTGAGGAGCAGGGCTCCCATGCTGGCGGCTTGTCCGATACAGACTGTGGCAATCTCCGGCTTGATGTACTGCATGGTGTCGTAGATGGCCATACCGGCGGTTACAGACCCCCCCGGGGAGTTGATGTACAGGTTGATGTCCTTATCAGGATCTTCCGACTCCAGGAAGAGTAGCTGCGCCACCAGCAGGTTTGCGACTTCGTCGTTTATGGCGGTGCCGAGAATGATGATCCGGTCTTTGAGAAGTCGCGAATAGATGTCGTACGACCGTTCACCTCTGCTTGTCTGCTCAACTACCATGGGGATAAGTGGCACGAGTGTCTCCTCCTTGGTGAAGGCTGCCCTGTGGGCAGCCTCGGGTTTCTGGTTCGGCGTTACGCTTCGTCCGCTTCAGCGGCATCGGCGTTTTCGAGTGTCGGTTCCACTTCGTCAACGTCGCTACCTTCAATAATAAGACGCACTGCCTTTTTTTCAAGCAGGGTAAGCTTCAAAACCTCAATTTTATCGGGATTGGACTGGTAGAAGGCATGAATGGCTTCCACGGGCTGGTTGACCATGGTGGCCATGTCAGCGTAACCGGCTTCCAACTCCTCATCGGAGAGTTCCATGGCTTCCTGCTGAACGATGGTGGCGAGAAGGAGGTGACGACGCACCTGCTTCTCGGCCAGCTCGCGGTACTGATCGCGAAGTTCTTCACGGCTCTTGCCAAGCTGCTCGATGCTCATGCCGTTCATCTGGAAGGCACGCTCTGCCTCGGCGAGGATGGCGTCCAGCTCGTACTCGATCATCACACCGGGAACCTCAAATTCATGGCGTTCGATGAGGGTGGAGAAGACCTGCTCGTTGAGCTCCTGCTCCATGCGCTTTTCGTAGTTCATGGTGAGGTTCTTGACGATCTCGTCTCTCAGGGCGGCGAGGCTGTCGAAGGGGCCCATGGTTTTGGCGAACTCATCGGTGAGCTCAGGGAGGATCTCTTCGAGGACCCCATTGAGCTTCACCTTGAAGGTGATGGTGTTGCCTGCGAGGTTGGAGTTGACGTAGGAGTCGGCGTAAGTGATCTCGAACTCTTTTTCATCCCCGGCGTTCATGCCCACGAGCTGCTCGTCGAACTGATTGCTCATGGCGGCGGCACCGATCTTCATCTGCTGGTTCTCAACGAGGGGGGTGTTCTCAAAGGGCTGGCCCTCTTTGAAACCTTCGTAGGTCAGCACAGCGTAATCACCGTCGGCAAGGGGGCGCGCCTCTTCGATGGGCTCACGCTTGGCACCGTTTTTACGGAGCATCTGGAGCTGGGCGTCGATCTCTTCGTCGGTGGCCTTGTAGAGGGTCTTGGTGATCTTCATCTCTTTGAAGTTGACTTCGCCGATCTCAGGGCGGAGTTCAACGGAAGCCGTGAACTTGAAGGGTGCTGCGGGGTCGAGCTCAGGGGCTTCCACCAGCTCGGGCTGGCCCACGATGTTGAGCTCTTTTTCACGGATTGCTTCCGTAAGGGCGGTCTGAAGCAGCTTGGAAACGACGTCGCCGTTGATGTCCTTTTTATACATGCGCTCCAGGACAGAACGGGGCGCCTTGCCAGGGCGGAAGCCCTTGACCTTGGCGGTCTTTTTCAGCTGGTTGTAAGCTGCATCCAGCTCGCTGACGACGGTTTCATTCGGAATCTCGATATGAAGAGTCTTTTTGACGCTGCTTACGTCTTCTACTGTAATTTGCATTGTGATCCTTTCCACTTCGGCACCCTTTTGGCCTGCCCGGAATAGGGCGGGCGACATGCGCCTTGATTGCTGCTGACGTTACCCCACCCCCTGGTCTGCAAAGGGTGGATACCCGTATGGGCCGCGCTAGGGTGCAGCCCTGTTCAATACCTTTGTCACCCACAGGAATGGACCTGAACCAGACCTTCCTGAAAGGATGTTTTTTCCTGTTCAAATGCCGCGTTATCTTGCTATAGTTTTCGGCAACGTTGAACGCCTGAAGGGGCCTTGGAAGCTCTGCTTTGAGCGGTTCCGGGGGCCCCTGGGTTAAATCTGTGTATTAAAGACAAATTTTTCAGGCAATGTCAAATACTATTGGTGCAGGGTTGGAAGTGGGGGCCCCTTGGGTTTCATTCGCCCCTGCAATGTCATCAAAGGGGTGAAGGAATGCTGAAAAACAGAAGAGGGCGGCGATGCCTGTGTCGGGTTTCCGTCTTTGTTATGGTCCTGCTCTTTGCCTCAACGGGTTATGGAGATGGTCGGTCTGTGGTTGTGCTCGATCCCGGTCACGGGGGAAAGGATGCCGGCGTGACGGGTTCCTATGGGGCCGCTGAAAAGGATGTCTCCCTGGCTCTGGCCCTTGAGGTGAAACGCCAGCTGGGGCGGAAGTATGATATTCGCCTGACGAGGGAATCGGACCGGGGCATCTCCGTTGTGCGTCGGACTGAGCTGGCCAACAGCTTTCACGGTGATCTCATGATCTCCTTTCATTCCGGTGGGGGGCTCTCACGGGATGCCAACCGCATCGCCCTTTTTGTTCAACGGGAAAAAAAGGAGCGGAGGTTGGCCCCCAAGGGGGAGGACGGCTGGGACGGTGGACATCGGCCCTACATTGCGGAAAGTCAGGCCTTGGCCTCCGTGTTGAAACGATCCCTTTCCATCCTTGACGGTTATGAAGGGGTGGGCTATTCGGGCGTGCCCCTGAAGGTGGCTAAGGGTGCCAGAATGCCGGTGGTCCTTGTGGAGGTGGGAAACCTCACAAACCCCCGGGAGGAAGGGCGCCTTGAAAACCCCGATCATCTCAGGCAGGTCTCAGCGGCTGTGGCCGCCGGAATCGACGCCTTTCTCTTGCGGTAGTGTTGTCATTTTATCCCTTGCGTACACCTGACAACTGTGTTAGCTTCCCATCGATCGTAACGGGGCGTAGCGCAGCCTGGTAGCGCGCCTGCTTTGGGAGCAGGATGTCGCAGGTTCGAATCCTGCCGCCCCGACCAGTTTTTTTGAAACCACCTCCCCAGGGTGGTTTTTTGTTTTTTAAGGGCACGTTGACATGAGCGGCCCTTCTCTTTTCAGGCTCTCAGGTCAGAAATTCATGTGGCGGGTCCTTCGACACCCTTTTCGCCATCACACATATCAGGACGCTTCTCCCGTTTTTTCGATGGTGAAATGTCGGTCAAGGCGCATGGTCGTAAAGAGGCCGTAGATGTCCTCGGCGATGTTGATCACCTTCAGCTTTGCTCCCTGCTGATCCAGGGTGTTGTGGGTGGCGATGATAACGCCGATCCCCACGGAATCCACCATTTCCACATCGCTCAGGTCGATGGTCAGTTCTTCCAGCTCTTCAGCGATTTCTCCATTCAACTCTGATCGAAACTCGCCGGCCATGGAGGCGACAATATCACGTCCAGGGCGAATGGTTACACGACGTTCATCTCGAATAATTTCGCTCATGATCCACCTATTCGACTATTAAATAAGGATGGAGGGTGTGGTGGCGAGGCTTTTTGGGGTTGCTCGGGCGCGGCCTTTGGTTGCCGGTTCCGGACGGTGGTCAGCACGCTGTGACACCCTTTAATCGGATGGCCTCAGAAAATGGGAATGAGCCAGTTGCGGGAATTGGCGGGATCGTGTGTTCCCGGCTTTTTAGGCTTCGGTTCCGGTGAGGCGTTGACGGTTATACGGGCTTTTGGTTTGGGAATTGGGCTATGCAGGTTCGGTGTGAGATTTTTCCAGGAATAGGCCGCAGCCTCTGCAGTAGAGATCGTATCGTATTGATAATTTTTACCATACCATCAGTGAAATCTCAAATAAAATATAGGCCCAACATCTTGCCCTTATAAGGAATTCACAGGCCGCGGAAGGGGAAAACCCATTGACACGCCATGGGCTCTGGTCAATAGTTGGCACCGGATAAATCTTTTTTCACTATGGAGCGGGCATTCCTTACAAGACGACAGGTGACGGGGGTGCCGGGTTGGAACAGGGGCCTTCGTCTGGGATTGAGGCGAAAGGCCCTTTACGAGGAGGAGAGATGCAGGTGGCAACGGCCAATGAGACAGCAGCGTGGAAAGGGAGTGAAAAACTGAATTTGTGTCTGGATCTTTTCTGGGCCGCAGCCGGTGCTTTTTTGCTGACATTCTCTTTTCCCCGTCCCGACCTGGGCCAGCTGGCATGGGTCGGGCTGGTTCCCTTGATGGTTCTCTCCCTTAAAATGGCTCCGAAGCGGGCGTTTCGTGTGGGGTACCTCACCGGGGTGCTTCACTTCCTCGTTCTGTTGCGATGGGTGGTGAACACGATCCACCAGTACGGCGGTATCCCATGGATCGCAGGTGTTGCCGCCCTTGTGTTGCTTTCCCTTTACCTTGGGTTGTACATGGGCCTTTTTGCCTGGGGACTTGCCCGGTGGCGAAGGGGCGGGCTTTTTGTCCTCTGTTTTGCCCCTCTCTTCTGGGTTGCGCTGGAGTACCTTCGAACCAAGGCCCTGACCGGATTTCCCTGGGGGCTTCTCGGGTACACCCAGCACAAGCACCTTGCCCTGATTCAGCTGGCAGACGTCACGGGGGTTTATGGGATTTCATTTCTCGTGGTCCTTGTAAATACCGCTTTGGCGCTTTTTGTTCGCCGCATCATGGACCGGTCCGAGTGGTCCGGGACGGCAGGGTGGGGGGCTCCGATGGTGGGGCTGAGTGTGGCCGGACTCATGGTTGTCGGGGCCTATACCTATGGTGCCTACCGTATATCGCAGCTGGAGGATGCCCAGAAACAATCGTCCACCCTTTCTGTGGCCGTCATTCAGGGAAACATCGATCAGGGGGTCAAGTGGGACACCGCTTACCAACTCTCTTCCATCGAGATCTACCAGCGGCTTTCGGCAGAGGCACTCTCCAAGAGCCCTGACCTGGTTGTGTGGCCCGAGACAGCGACGCCGTTTTATTACCTGCATCCGGCTGACCGACTCTTGACCCGCATGGTGAACAGGGGGCTGGCAGCAGGCGAGTGCGATTGGATTCTGGGTGCCCCGGCTGCGGAACGCGCCGGAGACGACTGGAACTACTTTAACCGGGCCTATGCCGTGACCTCCAAAGGGGCGGTCATCGGAAGCTACGACAAGGTGCATCTCGTTCCTTTTGGGGAGTATATCCCGTTTCAGAAACTTCTGTTTTTCGTGAAACGCCTTGTGGTCTCTGCCGGTAATTTTTCCGCAGGCACCAAGGGGGATACCATCAAAGGGTGGGACTGGCAGGTGGGGGTTCAGATCTGCTTTGAGTCGATTTTTCCCGAACTCTCTGTGGCGTCGGTGCGCTCAGGGGCCACCCTTCTCATCAACCTCACCAATGACGCCTGGTTCGGTCGCTCCGGGGCCCCATACCAGCATTTTCAGATGGCTCGTTTTCGGGCGGTGGAGACGCGCCGTGCCCTGGCCCGCAGTGCAAATACCGGGATCAGTGGATTTGTGGACCCCATAGGGCGGGTGCGGAGTGCGACCTCCCTCTATGAAGAGGCATGGCGGGTGGAGACACTGCCGGTGATGACCCTTACGAGCCTCTATGTGCGTTTCGGGGACCTTTTTGCCTGGATTTGTGTTGGGCTGACTGTTCTTTTGGGGCCTGTGATCGGCGGTATTCGGGCCAGGAACGATTAAGGCGTTAGCTTTTTTTGGGGGGGCTGTTCAGCTTAACGTTGCCTCCGGCGACCCTGCCGGGGGCCAAACTTTTGCCTGATTTGAAAGGGTGGGTTCGACAAACAGGTTTTGTTTGTTGGTTTGGGTGTCTTCGCGAGTGATCTGGGGTCCAGGGGATCATCCCCTGGCCGCCGGAGGCTGTTTTTCGTGAGCTGAATAGTTACCTTGTTTTTCCGGTTTTTAAGGAGCTTGGGGCCTCGTACGGAAACCATGAAAAAACGGTTTCACTGGATGAGGATCGATGGTAGATAGAGAGAAGAAGCCGGACCTATCCCGGCTGGGGAACCTCGATTTCCCCTGTGGTGCCCGTGAAGAGATATGTTTTTAAGGTTTTTTAAGGGCACCACGACATTGACGGCAAGACTTTAAGGAGATGAATCATGTCAATTGAGTTGAAACAGGCATTTCGAGAGTTCAGTACTCGCCTGGGACAGCTGGGAGGTTGTCTTTGACCTGCCTGGCAAAGAGTTTCGACTAAAAGAAATTGAAGCCCAGGTTTCCCACAAGGACTTCTGGAACAACCCCGACGCCACCACCACCGTTCTTAAGGAACGGTCCTACCTGACAAACCTTTTTTCCAATTGGAACGAGCTCACAAGGGACATCGAAGACGGTGAACTCCTGCTGGAGCTGGCCCTGGATGAAGGGGACTCAGAGACCCTTGAAGAGGTGGCACGCCAAGCCGATACAATCGACAAGCGGCTGAAGAGCCTCTCCGTTGAGATGATGCTGGATGGAAAAGATGACGATCGAAACGCCATCGTTTCCATCAACCCCGGCGCAGGGGGCACCGATTCCCAGGACTGGGCAGAGATGCTGCTTCGCATGTACACCCGCTGGTGTGAGCATAAAGGGTTTAAAGTGGCCATGGTGGACTACCAGCCCGGTGACGAGGCTGGGATCAAAGGGGCCACCTTTACGGTGACGGGCACCAATGCCTTCGGATATCTGAAGGTGGAGAGCGGTGTGCACCGGCTGGTGCGTATCTCGCCATTTAATGCCAACGGAAAACGTCAAACCTCCTTTTCGTCCGTTTTTGTCTGTCCTGAAGTGGACAACGAGATCGTGATCGACGTGCAGGAGAAAGACCTGCGGGTGGATGTTTTTCGTGCCAGTGGTGCCGGAGGACAGCACGTCAACAAAACGAGCAGTGCCGTGCGCGTTACCCATGTTCCCACAGGTATCGTGGTGCAGTGCCAGCAGGAATCTTCCCAGCATCGCAACCGGGAGATCGCCATGAACGTTCTGCGTTCCCGGCTCTACCAGGTGGAGATGCAGAAAGTGGAAGCTGAAATGCAGGAGATGCACGACAGCAAAGACGACATCGCCTGGGGAAGCCAGATTCGCTCCTACGTGATGCACCCCTACCAGATGGTGAAAGACCATCGCACCGACGAGGAGAGCGGCAACGTCAAGGCCGTTATGGACGGATCCCTCGACCGCTTTATCGAATCGGCCCTGATGGCGAGGCGAAAGAAATGAGTGTGAACGTGGAAGCCATTCTGCGGAAACACTACGGCGACGGGCCGGAGGCACTTGAGGTGCTTCTGGCCCACAGCCGGTGCGTGGCAGAGAAAGCCTTGGCTGTGGCAGATCGGGTGGCCCATCTTTCGCCGGATCGTCTCTTTATCGAAGAGGCGGCCATGCTCCACGATATCGGGATGATCCACACATGGGCCCCTGGCATCGGGTGCCGTGGGGAGTCTCCCTATATTCTCCATGGCATCATCGGAGCCGAGATGCTCACCAAGGAAGGGCTTAATCGCCATGCCAGAGTCTGCGAGCGCCATACGGGTGCAGGCCTTTCCGCCGAGGAGATTATCGATGCCGATCTTCCCCTGCCCCACCGAAATCTCCTGCCGGAAACCCTGGAAGAGAAAATAATCTGCTACGCCGATAAATTCTTTTCCAAAAACCCCGAGACCCTCACCATTGAAAAACCCATCGCCAAGGTGCGAACCCTTATGGCCCGCTATGGCGAAAACCAGATAGCCCGCTTTGAGGCCATGGCCACCCTTTTTGAATAACAGCAGGGTCGTGAATGCTCCGAGCCCTCGTCCCTCGGGCACGTCACATTCACTGACGGTCTTCGCCCGTGTTAGGGCGCAGGAAAAAAGCGTATTAAAAAATGCCGTTCCGCGCTCAAACTTGCCTCCGGCGGCCCTGCCGGGGTTCAACTTTCTGAAAAGTTTGACAAACAGGTTTTGTGCTTGATTTTAAGATTACATTAGAATCAAAGGCGGATGTGATTTGTCCCGAGGAACGAGGGGCAAAGTGCATCCGCAACCTGCTTTCAAGGTGGCACACCTTGCCGCCGGAGGCTCGCTTTTATCACGCACTTTGACCATAGAAGGCATATTGTTTTGACGACAGAAAAAAAACACGGAGAGTTTTCGTTGATTGAGACGCTGGTGGCACGCCGACCAAAGCCGGAGAGCCTGTTTCGGGCTTGCCGTGTTGCGGCTGGTGACGATGCGGCGCTTCTGGCGTCGCTCAGCAGGCCTGTGATTACCACGGATACCCAGCGTGAAGGGGTTCACTTCAGGCGGGACTGGCAGACGCCCTTTGAGATTGGCGCAAAGGCCGTGGCCGTGACTTTGAGCGATCTGGCCGCCTCCTTTGCAAAGCCCGTGGCCCTGTTTGTGAACCTGGGGATACCAGCCGGTCTTTCCGATTCGGTGGCCGAAGGGATCTATGACGGTCTCGGGGCGGCCCTTGAGATGTATGGGTGCGATCTCGGGGGCGGGAACACCTCACGATCCTCTGAGCTTTCACTCGATCTTTTCGCCGTGGGTGAGGGACAGGGGGAGATGCCCCTGCGCTCTCAAGCAAGGGACGGCGAGCTGCTCTGTGTGACAGGCCCCCTGGGGATGGCACGCGGTGGACTGCGGTGTCTGGAAACGGGGGAGGCCCGGTTTCCCATGTTGCTTGCGGCCTTTAAAAACCCCCGACCCCGTTTTGATGCCGCAGAGGTGCTGCAGCAGGCCGGAGTTCGCTGTGCCATGGACATCAGCGATGGCTTGGCTGGAGACGCTCTGCACATGGCAAAAGCCTCAGGGGTGACCCTTGAACTGGGCCTGACGCCTGAGATGGCCCATGGGGAACTGAAAGAGTGGTGCGATGCATGCGGGGAAGACCTCCGTTCGTTCATGGCCTCCGGAGGGGAAGAGTACGAGTTGCTATTTACATGCAGCCCGGATACCCTTGCATCCATGAAGAGAACGTTTCCTACCGTGATGTGTGTCGGCCGTGTGTTGACCCATTCCGGTTCGTATCTTCTGGACCTTCCACGTGAAGCGTCCTCCTTTGAACACCGATGAGTGAAATAGTAGCGATATGCGTATTATAGACAGCCATTGTCACCTGGATGACAAGAGTTATAAAGACGATCGGAACGACGTGGTGGCCCGGGCAAAAGCCGCCGATGTTTTAAAAGCCATGGCGGTAGGGGTCTCCCTTGCAAGCTCCGAAAGATGCGCTGCACTGGCTGAGAATTCGGACTTTTTCTTCGCCTCTGTGGGGATTCACCCCCACGATGCCGCCGAGGCTGATGAGGCGACCATGTCTCGCCTGATTGAGCTGGCAAAAGGTGAAAAAATCAAAGCCTGGGGCGAGTGCGGCCTCGATTTCAACCGCATGTATTCCCCCCAGGATGTGCAGGAATCATGGTTTGTCAGGCAGCTTGAAATTGCCGCCTCCCTTGATCTGCCCCTTATCTTCCACGAGCGGGACACCAACGGACGGTTCCTTGAGATGCTCAGTGCCCACCGGTTTGACGGCCTGCGCGGCGTGGTTCACTGCTTCAGTGGCTCTTCGCACGAGATGGAAGCCTACCTTGATATGGGCCTTCACATCGGCGTCACAGGCATCGTCACCATTCAGAAGCGTGGCGAAACCTTGCGTGAGCAGGTGGTCTCCATTCCACTGGACCGCATCCTCGTCGAAACCGACGCCCCCTACCTCACCCCCGCGCCCCACAAAAACAAAATCCGCCGAAACGAACCCGCCTTCGTCCGCGAGGTGCTCCTCAAGGTGGCCGACGTCCGTGGCGACGACCCTGAACTCCTCGCCGAAACTGTCTGGAACAACACCACAGGGTTGTTTGACTTGTCATTGAGGTGAGAAAAGCAAAAAGCTGCCTCCGGCGGCGAGGTGTGCCACCTCGAAAGCGGGTTGCGAATGCTCCCGGCCTTCGTTCCTCAGGCCGATTACATTCGCTGACGGGCTGTGCCCGTGAACAAGGACTGAGGTGGAACAGCCTATGTCGTGTAGCTCGAAGGGCGTTTAGTGTTCGTGGGTTGTAACCATTCAGCTCAATTTACCTCTGGCGGTTAGGGTGGCGAAAACATCCTGTCACTCGACACCTTAGTAGGGTGCGCCGTGCGCACCGAATAAGGTCCCAAACACCGGTAACGCTATTTTTTACGGTGGCCGTTGCCAGGAAATGTTCCAGGTTCGGGAGCGGTGGTGTGCGTTGGGCCGGAAGGTGCGGGAGCCGCACCCTACGCCCCGCGAGTTCGGTGGTGTAATGCATATGAGTAGTGATTTTTTGCTCTTGAGACAAACAGAAGCCCTGAACGATTCGGAAGAGTCGTTCAGGGCTTTTTTTGTATGAACTGAGAGGTACACATCTTGCCGATGTGAGTCGAGGTGAGTGTATGGAGGGGCGTGCAGGTTGTCATCGGATCAAACATGGAGGCATAGCGCTACGAAGCGTATCCCCAGGCGGGCCTGGGGAAGAGAGAATAACTCCGGCGGCAAGGTGTGCCACCTTGAAAGCAGGTTGCGGATGCGTTTTGCCCCTCGTTCCTCGGGTCAAACCACATCCGCATTTAGTGGGGAAATGATTTGGGAGGAATTTTTTAAGACCTGTTTGTTAAACTTTTTAAAAGTTTAGCCCCCGGCAGGGCCGCCGGAGGCAGGGCTCTTATGTTTTTTTATACCCCTGGCCATTTTTAACGATGAGGGTGAGGTGATTCAGGGCGTCGAGGTTCTCCAGGGGGTTGTCGGTCATGGTGATAAAATTGGCACGTTTGCCTTCATCTAAGGTTCCGGCGTCGTCTCCGATGCCCATGATGTGGGCGTTGTTGAGGGTGGCGCAGGTGAGGACCTCGGCGTTGGTAAAGCCGAGGCGGGTCATGCACTGCATTTCCCGGACGAGGGTGCCGTGGTAGTTTAAGGGGACCCCTGCATCGGTGCCGCAACCGATGCGGACACCGGCATCCTTCATGCGCATGAGGTTGGCCCTGCCGTGGGTCAGGATGGGGAAGTACTGGTGGGGGTTAAAGGTATACTCACCCCGTTTGTAGAGCTCGGCAGAGGTGTAGCTGCGCATTTTTTCCAGCATGGCCAGGTTGTTTTGGTGGATGGCGGGCTCCACGTCCTTTTCGGAGATTGACGCAAGGTAGGCCTCGCGTATGGGCGCTTCGGACAGGGCCGCCTCGGAGACAAGATGCTCAGGCGTGGGGTCGGCATGATCGGTAAAGGTGTAGAGGTTGCCGAAGATGGTGGTGGGCACAACAGAGACCCTTTTGTCGGCCATTTTTCTCAAGGTTGCTTCATCCAAGGGGCCGTCGGAGACGGTGTGTTCCAGGGAGTGGACGGGGTATTCAAGGGCGCGTTTGACGCCGAATCGTCTCATGGCGTGGGCGGCCACGGGTTGTCCGGATGCTTCGGCCAGTCGAAAGATGGTGGCCATTTGCTCGTCGCTGTATCGATTGATGGAGGGCTTTCCCGCGATGAGGGAGGTGTCGTCCATGGTGATTTTTACGAAATGGGTGCCCTGGCAGTTCGCCTTGAAGGCAGAGGCCAGGTCCCCTTTTTCAAACGCCACGGTGGGGGCGCCGGTGAAGAGGCTTCCAAGCCCTGCAATCCAGGATATGTCAGAAGGAGAGAGTTCGGGGTGGCCGCCATCCACATTGAAGATGGCGTTGCAGAAGATAACATCCGGCCCGGCCAGCTCCCCTTTTTCCACCTCGCCCATGAGGGTGTGCAGCAGGGGGGCCATGGCCCCCATATCACGAACATGGGTGACCCCTGAGGCGAGCTGGTTTTCGAAGTTTTTTCTCAGCTGGCGCCAGGTGGCCAGGGTGATGCCGGTGGAAAAACTTGAGGCCGAGGGCAGGGTCATATGGCAGTGAGCATCCATGAGGCCCGGGAGAAGGTAGTGTCCGTTGAGATCAATTCGCTGCGCCTGGATGTCCGGAAATGGCTTATCCGGGCCAGAGTAAATAATGCGCCCGCCTGCCACCAGAAGTGTCCAGCCCGGGGTAACGGTTCCTTTTTCCGGGTTCACGTGTTGTGCGTTGGTATAAAGGAGGAGGGGCGGCTGTTGAGATGCTTCGGTGAGTACGGGGGTGACCCTCGGCACTCTTCCGGAGCATCCGGTGGCAACGGCGGTTCCCGCAAGGGCGGCAGCCGAGGAGTGTTTCAGAAAATCGCGTCGTGAGAGGGAGGAGTGGGATATTGCCTTCGCCATGGGAGCTCCGAGACAAGTGAGGGTGAGGTGTACGGCACACCTTAGATTTTATGAAAAAAAGGGGGACTATATCCTGAAAAGCTGCCTCCGGCGGCAAGGTGTGCCACCTTGAAAGCGGGTTGTGAATGCTCTGAGCCCTCGTTCCTCGGACTCTTCACATTCACTGACGGGCCACTCACATCAGCCCTTGAATTGGGGGCTGCAGGTGTCATCTTTTAAGATATGTTTATCAAACGTTTCAAAAGTCTGGCCCCCGGCAGGGCCGCCGGAGGCACGTTATGAAGGGCTCATCAGAAAACAGATTTGGCGCCTTTGTAGCCATAGGCAACAGTGAGGGTTTTGGTGTGGTTGTCCTCGGTTGCGATGGCGCCGCTGACGGGCACGGAGCTGTGGGTCAGGCTGCGACCATTGGTGGTCATGCCCATGATGGAGACGGTGTAGTTGTGTGAAAAACAACTGCTCGTGCGGATGTAACGGGTCTCGTATTCGGTACGCTCTGGCTCCCCCAGGCGGACCATGGAGCCGGCCATGACATTACGAGCCGTGCCCTGGATCATGGCGAGAAGCTCCGGGGGCGTTTCGTTGACGGGGCCGTCGCCTTGCCTGTTGATGGAACGGGTAATCCTAAGATTGGCCATCATGGCGTCAAATTCCTCTTTTGGGTAGGAGAGTTTGCCTTTGACGGGGTAGTTTTCGAAGGTGATCTGGCTGTATGTCGGGAGGGCATCATCGGCGGCCGAGAGGGTTTCCATCTCCATGACGACCGTGTTGCCGCGTACTGAGATAATCTTGGTGGTGGTGAGGGTGACGTTTTTATCCCCTTCAATGGTTTCATGGAGCACAGTGATCCACTGACCGGCTTTGAGTGTCATGCGGCGGTCCTTGGAACGGCCCAGTTTTCGAGCCTTGGGAAAGGCCATGGCGTCGGCCTTGTCGTAAATAACCTGCCTTTTTTCCATGGGGACTTCAGGCATCATGTTCATGATGGTGGAGCAGGATGAGAAGAGAAAAAGGGCCAGAACGGCAAAAACGAGGTGTCGTGCTTTCATTTGGATACAATCCCCCCTTGGTGCATCTGTTTTTTTTGTTCAATTCGGTGAACGATGTAAATAGCAATTGGGGAAAAGTATCAGAAAGCAAGGGGATGATCAATAAAATCCGGGGTGTTTTGGACGAAAGCCGATGCCCCCGGCGGCTGTGCATGCCGCCTTGAAAGCTGGTTTCAGATCTGCGTTGACCCGAGGGAGGGGGGGAAATCACACCCGCCTTCGGGTCGGGTATAATCCGGAATCGATTGACCCATACGCGGTCGTGGAAATCCCTCTTAATTACATTACGAGCTGCAGGGAGACCCTTTTAACGTATGGGGCTGAAGTCTCCAAGCCTCTACCCGGCCAATGCCGACTTTTTTTCAATGGTATTGATCATGTCGAGGCAACTCTGGCGAAATTCCTCGTAGTCGGGAAGGGACATATCTCCGGTAAGAATCCATTCCAGAGCGTAGTTGAAGCCCAGGTAGTCATAGGTGTAAATCCCGTAGTCGTCACGCAGGGCATCGATGCTTTTTCGGCACATGAAGGCAAGGCAGATGGGGCTTTTGCAGGTGGTCAGGACGCAACCGGTGCTGGTGTGGTATTCGCAGGGGCTGATGAGGCTGGAATCCGTCACATCCTCAGGGGGGCCGTAGAGGGATTCCCGCTTCTCACGGAGCAGGTCAAAACTGGGGTGGTCCAGGTCGTAAACCTTGTAGTACCTGTCCTTGCAGCAGGCGGCAAAGGGCTGGTTGCCGTTTCGTTTAAGTTCCGGCAGCACGCATCCTGTCAGGCAGAAATCAAAGAGCCCGAAAAACCGGTTTAAAATGCCTTCTATGTCCAGGTACCGCTCCAGATTTTCCCTTGCGCTTTCCATGTATCCCTCCTTAATCGTCATGAACCACCTCTTTTAGCGTAAACCCAACCTGCTGGCAAGCATGTGGAATGCCGATTTGCCCTCCATGGTTAAAGTGCATGAAAAACAGCCTCCGGCGGCCAGGGGATGATCCCCAGGACCCCAGGTTGCGAATGGTCTCACCCTTCGTTCCTCGGGATGAGATCATTGGCGGAGATTATTATAAAATCAATAAAGGTCTGTTTGTTAAACTTTTCAAAGGCTTGTCTCTCCTCTCCCCCCCCCCCTCGGCAGGGCAGCCGGAGGCATCGTCGACCTGGCTGCCTTCGGCGGCAAGGTTAGCCACCTCGAAAGCAGGGTTGCGAATGCGACTTGGGTGTCGTCATTTATACCCTGTCGCGTTCACATTCGCGCAACGTTTGTGGTCTTAGACCGCATATCACAGGTGCATGAGCTAAGGGTACACCAGGTCCAAGCCAGAGGGTGGCTAACAGCGGTTATCGTTGAGGCGATATTTAAGTTCACGGGCGCAGCCCGTCGGCGAATGTGATCGGCCTGAGGAACGAAGGCCGAGAGCATTCGCGAACCTTTACCCTTTGGTGGCGAGTGTCAGCCAGAAGGGGATGGCAAGGAGGCAGACGGCGTAGCTGATGAGCATGGCACCGCCGAGGAGGTCGGTTTTTCCGCCGTATGCCCGGGCCTGGAGGATGAGGTTGGTGGCCGGAGCGGCTGCTGCCTGGATCATGCACAGGGAAGCGATGAGGGGAGCGCTTTCCGGCAGGTGAAGGGCAGAGATGCAGCCCCAGGTCGCCAGGGGGATCAGGATGAACTTGACGGTGGAGAGGCGCAGGAGTTTGTGCCAGGGCGGCAGGTTTTCCAGGCGGACCTCACCCAGGGTGGCTCCGAGGATAAAGGTGGCCAGGGGGATGGTGGCGCTGCCCAGGAACCGCGTGGAATCCACCACGAGGGGTGGGACATACTGATTGAGTCCCAGAAGGACGAGAGTAACGCCCACAAGGCTTGCGACAAGGGGTGGGTTGATCATCTCTTTGAGCCGGACCTCTCTTTTTCCCCCCACGAGCATGACCCCGAGGCTCCAGTGAACTGGGGTGGTGCCAAGAACGAAAAGAAAGCAGTAGGCAGCAAAGGCGTCAAAGCTTGAGGGGAAGAGAGTCTGGCCAACGGGAAGCACCAGGTAGGCGGAGTTCTGGATGCCGCACATGGCGATGAGTTCCCGGTTTTCGGCAAGGCGGAAGCCGAAGAGAACCCAGCCCAGAAAAATGCCTGCAAGGTTCATCACCATGGAGGCCAGGGGCAGGGTCCACCAGTGGGGGCTGGATGACGGGTTGAACTGGGTGAGCAGCGAGGTAAGGATCAGGCATGGAAGCAGGACATGGATCGTGACCCGGGAGAGGGTATCGATATCCTGGGGACGGATGACACGACGTCGTACCAGGATGCCGGCCAGTAACGCCACAAGGACGATTTGTAGCATGGAGAAAAAGACGGTCTGAAATCCGGCAGCAAAAAGAGGCGGCATCTTTGGTGTCCTTGGGTGTCACAAAAGCGTGTCTGGCACGGGGCAGTTTCGGCCATGACGGAAGAGCAATCCTACCTTGCTTCAGCTGGTGGGTCAATGGCGGGCCCCTGTCAGGACCCTTTTGTTTGGCGGTGCTGCCCTTTTTTTGTCTCATGGCGAAGGTGTTTGCAGCTGTTGCGAAAGCCTGTTTATCTCTGTTGAGTCATGCGGAACACTACGGTTATTTTTACGGTGGTATCAAGAATAGAATTTAATCATTTACCCGTGGTGACCGATAATTTTTTTAGGTGTGTTTTTTCTACTAAATATGACGATGGTTTGATTGTTAAAGTTAAAATGGTGGGTGGTTGATTTTGCGATTGTTATATATAGCTCTTTTATGTCTCTCATCACTGCTTGTTTGTGATGAATCCCTCCTTGCTTTTGATTCCAAAAATCCAGGGCATGTTACCGTCATGGGGCTCCGACAGGGGGGCTTTTCCAAGGATATTTCTTTCACGGATTTGACCGGAGATGCGGTCACTATTTCTTCGGTGGACCCCAATTTCAGATCCGGAGCCCTCTCCCGGTACACGGCTGTGCCCCTCCAGCGTGTTTTGGATCGGGCCGGGGTCGGCTACATGAGGGGGGTGACAGTCATCGGCAAGGATCAATATGCGGTGTATATTCCGGCAGAGCTTGCGGCAAATCCTCAGGTGGCCATTGCCTTTGAACGGGACGGAAACCCCCTCTCTGACTACCGGGGGGGGCCCTTCAAGCTTATATTTCCTCCAGAGCTGAATATGCATCTCAGCGCCTACTGCTGGTACGTGGATACCCTGATCCCAGATTACCATGACAACCCCACAGTAACGGTTCGGGTGAATGGGAAAACAACACGGTACACCCCTTCCGATCTGGATGCCCTGCTTCCTGAAAAGAGGTCTTTATACCTGTCCATTCCTGCCGGGTACCGCTGGGATCTTCCGAAACTTCTTCAGCCGTCACGGGTGACGGCGCTGAAGTTAGGGGCGCTTTTTGCAGGCGAGGATTTAACCGGAAAAGAGGTGACCCTGACGCCATTTTCAGGGCGTCCCATGACCCTTCCGGTGGAGCCCCTTCTTTCGTGTGAAGTGCTTCTCGTCTATCGGATCAATGATGAAGCGATTCACCCTGCCATGGGGGGGCCCTTTTCGGTCTATTTTCCTGTGATGACCTGTGCTGAGCTGGAAGGCATCGCCCCGGAGACAGCGTCTCTCTTTTATTTAAACGAAATATCCATAGAGTAGGAGCGGGTTATGATGTTTCATATGCGGTTGCAGACCAAGCTTCTGGCTGTGGTGAGTGTGCTTATCGTTGTGGTGGTTCTTGTCTGCTCAGGGGTGGTCACCCTTTCCCAGAAAAAGCGGCTCACCGAGTCCACCTACAAGTTGATGGAACGGGATGCGAGATACCTCTCCCGCCGCATCAGCCACAATATCTACAATTCGAACTGGCGAACGATTCAGATCACCATGGGCATCGCCATGCAGTATAACGGGGAGATGCTTTATTACGCCATCCATGACAAGGACGGTCGTGTTCTGCTCTCTTCAGACATGCACAACGTGGGGACCTGGCAGACAGAGGGTGTTGCCCTGTCGCCTCACGGGGGTGCCTCCGTTCGGTATCGTTCCGAAGAGTTTACCGTCCGGGAGAGACGCCTTCCTGATACCGTCTTTTACAAAGAGAACCCCCGTGGGGGGCAAGGAGAAGAGGTTTTTGATACCTGCATGAAGGTCAGCTATATCGGAAATCCCATCGGTTGCCTGAGGGTGGGGTACTCGAAACGGGAGCTGACAGCGAACATTCGAAAGAGTGCCACCGATGTTCTTGCCGGTGGCGGAGCGATTCTTTTGACCGTGATCCTGGGCCTTTTGATTCTAATTCGAATCAGTATCGCCCCGTTGGGAAAGCTCAACCGGAAGCTCTTGTCGTTGAGGCAGCGGGCGGAAAAGGAGTCCATCGGGGAGCTGCTGGGGAGTATGGATACCCTTGCGATTTCTGAAGGCTCCACCACCACGGAGATCCGTGAACTCTCCCTCTCCTTCGGGGCGCTCAGCGGGATGCTGGTGGAGAACTGGCAGCAGCTGGAGGCCCATCGCCTCAACCTGGAGCAGAATGTGACCCAGCGCACCAGTGCCTTGCGAAAAGCCAACCGGGCACTGCTTCGGGAGATTGCCGAAAAGAAAGTGGCTGAAGAGAAATTACGGGTTAAAAACTCGCTGATGGAGGCCCTCCATGAGACAACCCTGGACCTGATGCGACACCTGGAGTTCAATGAGCTCCTGGAAATTCTTCTCAAGAGGGCCGGTCGAATCATGGGGATGGAGAGTGGTTTTTATTTTGAATACAGGGAGTCGACAAACCAGCTGTACCCCATTGTGACGTCCGGGGCCTTTGATGGCGTTCCAAGGCTGCCGAACCGTGTCGGAGATGGATTGGTGGGGCGTGTGTGGGAGAGCGATGAACCTCTGTACGTTGAGGATTATAAAACCTGGGAAGGGCGGGAGAAAGGACATCCCGGCCTGGGAAACCTCGGGGCATCGGTGGCCGTGCCCATCCGCCTCGCCGATAACGTCGGGGGCGTCATGGGCCTTGCTCAATTCGGAGATGATTTTCAAATGGACGATGCGGCCATGGGGATCCTTATCCGCTTTGGAGAACTGGCCTCCATTGCCCTGAACAACGCCATGATGCACAGCAAGCTTCAAGGGGAGCTTGATGAGAGGCTCCGGGTGGAAGAGGAGAAGGATCGTTTGTTCCAGCACCTTCTACAAGCCCAGAAGCTGGAAGCCATTGGTACACTGGCCGGCGGCATTGCCCATGACATCAACAACCTTCTTATGGCCGTCCAGGGAAATATCTCACTGATCATGAGTCTTTCCACCCCCGGGGATGTGGTTCACAAGCGGGGAGGGAAAATTGAGGAACTTGTGGCCAGCGGTTCAGCGCTCACAAGCCAACTCCTGGGCTTTGCCCGGGGGGGGCGTTACCATGTGCGGCCTGAAAGCGTGAATACGGTCGTTAAAAGCAGCCTCTCCATGTTCGGCCGTACCCGCAAGGGTATCATGATTTCCGAGAACTTTGGTGACGGGCTTCCCAATGTGGAGATCGACCGAACCCAGATGGAGCAGGTGCTGTTGAACCTCTACCTCAACGCCTCCCATGCCATGCCCGACGGGGGCAAGATTCGTATCGATACGGACATCACCGAACTGGACGCGGAACTCTCTGCAGCCTTTAACCTGAAACCCGGGGCTTACGTGAGGGTGGCGGTCTCCGACACCGGCGTGGGAATGGACAAGAATACCCAGAGCAAGATCTTTGATCCCTTTTTCACGACCCGTGAGATGGGCCGGGGAACCGGGCTGGGACTGGCATCGGCCTACGGCATCGTGAAAAATCACAAAGGCGCCATTACGGTGACCAGTGAGAAGGGCAGCGGAGCCTGTTTCATGATCCATCTGCCTGCCACGGACAAGGCCAAATGGGAAGAGGAGCTGCCATTGGACCCTGTTAAGGGGGGGGAAGGGATTGTTTTGGTGGTGGACGATGAACCGGAAATCAGGGACGTGGTGAAGACGATGCTTAAAAGGCTCGGTTACCAGTGCCTGGAAGCAGAAAACAGCAGCCAGTGTGTCTCGATGTTCCGGGAACACGTGGAAACCATTGACCTGGTGCTCCTTGATATCGTCATGCCGGACGCCGGGGGTGATATCGCCTACCAGGCCATCAAGAAGATCGATCCCGATGTGCCGGTGATTCTCTGCAGCGGCTACAGCCTGGAAGGGCGCGCCGAAAAGATGCTCGAATCGGGATGCCGCGGGTTTATCCAGAAGCCGTTCACCATGGAGGTGCTCTCCACAGAGATTCACCGGGTGCTGGAAGGGTAATCGACTGAAAGCATGCCTCCGGCGGCAAGGTGTGCCACCTTGAAAGCAGGTTACGAATGCGCTTTGCTCCTCGTTCCTCGGAGCAAATCACATTCGTCTTTGATTCGATGTTAACTTGGAATCATGTATGAAAACCTGTTTGTCAAACTTTTCAAAAGTTTGGCCCCCGGCAGGGCCGCCGGAGGCATCTTTAACCTGGCTGCCTCCGGCGGCTGGGTTAAAAGACATGGTACGCAAGCGTACCCTACGGGGCATCGTATGGCGGGATGTTTCCGTCACTCTCATCGCCTGAGGTGAGTTGCGATGATTAGGTACTCTCAAACGTTTCAAGAGTGTGGCAGCCGGAGGCTCTTTTGAGCCATAGACGTTGCATTGTGACTATATTTGAATACAAAAGCCCGCAGGGAGTGACCCTGCGGGCTTTTGTGTTTATGAATACCTGCTTCAAACCCTTAACTTTTCAGTCCGGATTATTTTACCATGCTGGCCTATGGCGTTCGCTATACTAAGGGCCATCAATTCAACGATAGATTATCCTCCCTAAACCCGTATGGGACTTGCCACACCGTTTATTGTACCACCGGCCTTGGCCACGGGCGCAGCCCGTCAGCGAATGTGATGAGCCTGAGGAACGAAGGCGAGAGAGCATTCGCGAACCAGGGGTGCAGGGGATTTATCCCCTGCCCGCCGGAGGCTGGTTCTAAATCCTGAATCGTCCCACCAGCCCGTTCAATGCCTCGGCCATGGCTTTGAGTTCCCGGGCACTCTCTTCGACCTGATGGCTGCCTTCGGAGATATTTTGGGAGGCGTTGTTGACGTTTTCCATGTCTCGGTTGATGGCGTCGGCGGCGTTGGAGCACTGGCCGACGTTGAGGTTGACCTCGCCGATACCGGCCGAGGCCTGGCCGATGTTGGTGGAGATCTCGTTGGTGGCAGCGGACTGCTCTTCCACGGCGGCAGCGATGCCGGAGACGATGTCGTTAACGTTCTTGATGACCCCTAAAATGGCGTTGATCTTTTCTACGGAGACGTTGGTTTTTTCCTGAACGCTTTCGATGTTCCCCCGGATGTCGAGGGTGGCCTCGGCGGTCTGGCGGGCCAGGTCCTTGATCTCGTTTGCCACCACGGCAAATCCTTTGCCGGCGTCGCCTGCGCGGGCCGCTTCAATGGTAGCGTTCAAGGCCAGGAGGTTGGTCTGTTCGGAGATTTCAGTGATGGTATTGGTCACCTTGCCGATGTCATCCACTGCGTCCCCGAGGCTGTTCATAAGCTCTGCGGTCTCCATGGCATCGGAGAGGGCCTCATCGGAGACGGAGCGTGCGTTCTCGGAGTTGGCGGCGATTTCACCGATGGTGGCCGTCATCTCTTCTGCCGAGGCGGCCACGGTGTTGATGTTGGTCGTGGATTGTTCCATGGCCGAGGCAATAGTGGTGAGGTTCATGGCCATGCGGCCCGCCTCCTGACTCACCTGGGCAGCCAGGCTGTGGGTCTCTTCAGAGGAGGAGGAGAGCCCGGAGGAGATGGTGAGGAGCTCCCCGGAGGAGGCATCCACAGAGACCGCGTTTCCTTTCACGTCTCCGATAATGGTCTGAAGATCCCCCATGAAGGTGTTGAACCACCCGGAGAGTTCGCCTACCTCGTCGTTTCCATGAACCTCCAGGCGTTGGGTCAGATCTCCGTCTCCCTTGGCGATCTCTTCGAGAAGGGAGGCGCTCCGGCGCAGAGGCTTTGCAATGCTGCCCGCCACCCAGATCACCACGCCGGTGAGCAGGAGAAAGGCGGCCACGCCGATGCCCACGATGAGCCAGCCGATGGCATTGGCCTCAGCCATTACCTGGTTTAAGGGGATGTTGACGAGAAACGCCCAGGACCTGTCTATGCCATCGAAGGTGATGGGGGTGAAGATCCGGACGACCTCGGTATGTATATCCCTGGACTCATCATTGAACTGAAAGGGTTTCCCCTCTTTGATGGCGTCTTTGGCATCGGCCCAGTTCTTGGAGTCCCCCACGTCTTTTCCGTGCTTGGCCTTGTTCAGCTGGTGGGCCACATAGGTGCCGTTGCTGGCGATGATGGAGGTGTAGCCGGTTTCGAAGGGGGTAAGGGCCTTGATGATCTCAAAGAATGAGGAGAGCTTCAGGTCCACCCCGCAGACGCCCACGGGTGCTCCGTCATCCATGATGGGTACCACAAGGCTGATGATGAGCTCTTTTGTGCCGGCGACCTCATAGAAGTAGGGCTTTGTCATGGTTTCCCTGCCGGTGCGGAAGGGAACGAGGTAAAAGTCTCCGGCGCCCTCTTTGTCGTAATCCACAAGGGGGGTGACTTCGATGGTGTTGCCGTTGCGGTACCAGTAAGGCACAAAGCGGCCGGTGGCGTCATGGCCTTCCTTGTTCTCGTAGGCGACGTCAAGGCCATCCAATGCGTCGACTTCCCAGCCGGTCCAGACAGCCAGGAGTTCGGGGTTTGTTTCAAGGACCTCCTTCATGATCTGGTTGATGGTGTCCCTGGGGTTGAAGCTTTGAGATTTCTTGAAGGCCTCCATGGTTTGGGAAAGGGCCCGGACGGTGTGGAAGGAGGCGTCAATTTTGCCGGAAATGGCGTTGCTGTAACGCGCGGCAATCGCTTCACCTTGTTGTATGGCGGCATCGTGGGCTGAGTTTCGTACCTTTAAGGTGACCGTTGTGATGGTAATGAAATAGGAGAGGAAAGCAATGGTAGAGATGGCAAGGATCAGTTTGCCACGCAGTTTCATATTCTTAAACATCCGAAAAACTCCCGTTTGATGTGAGTGATGAGGTTGCATTGTTAACTATCGGTATGTCGAAGGCGAAAGTTTAGGAAGATTTTATGAAATATTTAAGAACATAAGGACTGGGGTCAACCCTACTCAATGAAGATCTTTGGGGCACAGGCGGGGGACGTGATGGATTCGTATGGATGCATCGGGGAGGTGAGGGATCGGAGGTTGGCTTACAGGTGTGCTGCGGTTAGCAAAAAAGAATAAAGGGAGCCCCGTGCTAAGGGCTCCCCGACAGATCCTTTATTGATACTTCTTCAACTCTCAAAAGCTGCCTCCGGCTGCACGGGTGGCAAAGCCACTTAAGCGAAAAACCTTGAAAGCAGGTAGCGGATGCGCCTTGCCCCTCGTTCCTCGGGGCAAATCACATCCGCCCTTTAAAGCGGAGTTCGTTTAAAGTTTGTTTTTAAGGCCTGTTTGTTAAATTTTTTAAAGGTTTAGCCACCGGCAGGGCAGCCGGAACCACAGACTCGTTAAGCCCAAACGGTATGGATTGCGGACGTTGGTGATGCAATCGAAACGGCGCTCAAAACCTGTTTGTCAAACTTTTCAAAAGTTTGGCCCCCGGCAGGGCCGCCGGAGGCAACTTTGAGCTGAATAGTTACCCTTTTGATCATAGAATACACATTTGAGGAATTCCTATTGCTGGGCACCCATGCCAGCGGCCATGGCTTCCAGCTGCTTTTGCAGGGCAGCGGCCTCTTCGGTTTTGCCTTCGCGGTTGAGGCGCTCTATCTCCATGCCCATCATCATCATCTGTCCCATCATCTGGGTTTGCCCCGAGAACTGGGGAGCACCCGAAGCAGCCGAGGCCTGTTCATAGCCTTCAACCTTTGCGGGGTCAAAGAGGCTGTCCTTTATCTTTGCGCCTGTTTTGATTTTGGTGACAGTGGACGAACCGGCAAGGACACCGCCTTCATAGGTTTTTGTGGCTTGAGGGAGAAGGAATCCCTTTATCTTTTTAAAGTCGCTGTTGACGGTGACTGTTTTTTCACCGTCATTTATGCTCTCTGCTTTGACGAGGGCATCCCCTTTGACGGAGATCCATAAGGTCTCCCGTTCTCCGTAAGGTCGTGCCACGTTGATCTTGTGGCATTTCAGACCTTCCACGGTTTCTTTTCCGAGGTACTCCACAGATTGCGGGGCTTCATCCATCTCCTCTGTATCCTGGGACGGTGAGCTCATTTTACCGAACTGGGGGGAGAAAATGGTGCTGGTCGCGCCATCGTCGATCATGATGGTTTTATCCCCCGGTTTTCCCATCATGGGGTTGCTGCTCTTTTTTATTGTCGCTTCCATGCGGCGTTTTTTGCCTTTGATGTAGATGGTTGTATTGGTGATGTTTCCCTCTCCCTCCATGGTGAGGTTCATGATGATGTTCACCAATTTTTGCTCCATCTTTTTTTCCGTCTGTTTGTAGCGATCGTAGACGGCCTGACCGTTTTCACAGAGCCCGGATACAGCCGTTACAAACAGAAGAATTGCCGTAAGACTTAAAACGTGCGTGAATCGTTTCATGGAGCCCCCATTGTGATGATGTTGTGTTGAGTATGCGTTTTTAATTTAATGTTTTACAGTTTTTGGCCTGGTGCTGCAACTCCTCATGGACGAAGCGTTGCCGATTGTACCAGCAGTACCTGACAAAACTCTGACAAACAGGTGGGAACCCACCGACAGCCGGGGATTGGGACCATGGGCACGTGTTAAAATGCTGTGGTAATCAGTCTCGAAGCAGCCGTTTACTGTTGGCTGGTGAATGGGGCTGTATTAACACCAGACCTCCTCCAGCAGAGACTCAATTTCGTGCTGCTGTATCCCTTGGCTTGCAAGCATTCTTCTGTATTTTCGGAGAAGAGACGCAGCTCGGTGGGGGGCATGCTTCTCCGTATGGAGCCCATGGAGTGCCTTGACCAGCTGCAGACTTTCCGGGTCTCCGGTGATCTGGTCTTCAATGACGGTAAGGTCCATGGCTGTGGGGATAGAGAGACATGAGATCGCGCTGAGCCAGGCCAGTGCCGCCCTTTGTATGAGGGGTTGAAGAACGTATTCCCGTTGCTCGTGGCTGGTGCCGTCATCTGTGAAACCGGCAAGGTAGGGCCCCTTGACCAGGGAGAACGCGGTGCGAAACCGGTTGGCCGCCTGCCAGAAGGCCTTGGCGCGAAAGAGCTGAAGGCCCTCTTCGGCAAGGTCTGTGAAGCGCCAGGCATCAACGCTGACGTTGGCAAGGACCAGCTTCTCTTTTTTTACGGACAAAAAGTCAGTGGGGTTGTATGGATCCACCGCCTTTTTTAGGGTTTTTTTAAGGCGGGAGACCATGGTGTCGAGGCTGGCCCGCCCTTTTTGTGGAGAGGCATCCGGCCAGAAAAGGGTTTGAATCTCGTCCACCGAGAGGGTGCCGTCCCGGTGTGAGAGGATAAGGGCCAAGAGCCGTTGCTGGGAAGTTGTAAGGTCCTGACGGGAGAGCACGTTTCGGTTGCCCATGGCGATGGAAAAGCAACCAAAGGATGAAATGGAAAGCAGCAGCACAGGGGTTCCCTTGGCTGTGTACCCACGCTGAAGTTTCGTGCTGGCAATGTCCTTGGCTGTCTCCACCTCGATGCCTTGGGTAACGGCCCGGTCGAGGATGGAGGTGAGCATGGTCGGAGGCCAGGAAAAATGGTGGCGGTAGCGTTTGTGTTTCATGAGTCCCAGCCATTTTGCCGTGTAAGAGGTTGCCAGGGGGTGGCGTCCGGATGCTCCGTAAAGGTGGCTGAGATGTGCCAGGGCAGCGGCCTGTTCATAATCCTCCCCCATGGATTCGAAGAGGTGGAGGGCTTCGAGGAGAAGGGGCTCCGCTTTGCCTAATTCGTCCGAGTGGGTAAGGGCAGCTCCGGTGACAAGCATCGTAAGGGCCGTGAAAAAGGGGGACCCTGACTCTGTTCGTTGCCGCAAGGCTTCCTGACAGATGGCGGGAACCTTGTGTGGCTGATGTTGCATGGCCAGGGTAAAGGCTTGATAATGAAGCAGCTGGCTTTGCATGTGGGGGTTTCCCACGGCATGGAATTGGGTGAGGGCTTCAGAGGCGATGCGCTCTGCCAGGTCTGCATCGCCATTGGAGAGGGCCGCGTCCATGTCCCAGATATGGAAAAAGGGGGCCGACACTTCATTTAAGATCATGTCATTTTGAATGATGTGCGGGGTGAGTTCCCGATAATAATGGTAGTTGCCTGTATCGCCTTCTATCAGGAGAGTTTTTAACAGGGTCAACCAACCTATGAAACGGTTGTAAGAACTGACACGAGGCGAGGAGAGCAGGGGTGCCAGAGACTCTATCTCAAGGTTGAATCGCCGCCAGTCCCCTTTGATGCAGTGGATATACACACGGATGATACGAATTTCGCAGGCGGCGTTGTCATACCCCTTCTTCAGAGCCAATGTCAGGGCCTGTTCGGAACAGAGGGTCGCCAAAGCGAGGTTCCCCTCAAAAAAGGTGTAGCCGCAGGCCAGGCAATAGAGGGCCTTGAGATGGATTTGATCCTCCAACCCGTGTTCCAGTTCCCGCAAGGCGTTGTGGACGGGTTCCAGGAGAGGCTTTCCCTCATTGAAGAGGGCATCCACCCAGCTGTGGTAGTAAATCTGCTGAACCCGGGCGATGAGAAGACCTAAGGCATCTTCATTTTCAAGGAAGCAGGCCTCGGCAGCCTTCAGGTATTCAAAGGCTCCGGGCGGATTGACTTCCATGAGTGAGATGCCGTAGTTGCAGGCCAGCCAGCCCCTCTCCTTGATGGCTTCTTCGGGCATTCGGCCGATGCTTCGCCTCAGGGTTTCGAGTCGTCCGGCGCTGCAGAGGGCCAGGCCTCGTTCGCGGATGAGACGTTCCACCTCGTCGTGGTTACCGGCATTGAGGTAAAAACGGGCTGCATCCTCGGGCTTTCCGTGGGTTTCGTACCATTGGGCCATGGTCGTGAAGAGGTCCTGCAGTTCACGTTCCGACTTCAGAGCCCTGCTTCGTTCGCGAAGGCAATGTTGAAGGTGGTGGTGCAGTACCGCTTTTTGACTCTTGTCGCCTGTGAATCGCGTGAAAAAATTGTGGCGCACCAGATGAGTAAAAAGCGTGCAGATATCGTTTCGTCCGGAGAGGGCCCGTGCCAGTTCCATGGGGATGGTGTCACACCAGGAGAGGTCCATGAGCAGGGGGAGGAGCTCCTGGGGGAAGCTCTCGATGAGTTCCTGATCCAGGAAAGCTTTGACTTCGGCGCCTGGCTGTTGCCGCAGGTCGGCTGAGTCTCCCGCATTGTGAAGAGACTGGGCCTGGGCCAGCACCCCCATGACCCAGCCTTCGGTCAGGGTGTGCAGGTGGGCCACCCTTTCCCGGGTGGGGGTGAGCTGAAAAAGAGAGGTGAGGCAGTCTGCGATTTCACCGCGGTTCATGGCAAGGGTACCCCCGGACATGCGAGTGGACCCCACCGGTTGACGACCGTCAAAAAAAAGATCGGTGAGGGGGTACCGCGAGAGGAGAATGAGGGTGCGTTGGGGAACCCTATGGCCGAAAAACCCTTTCAGGAAAGCAACCGATGGGCTGCCCGGCTCAAGGTGGTGGAGGTCGTCAAAGACAAGGGCGACAGGGGGGTGCCCAGTCATCGCCTGGGCAAGGCGAACTCCGTATGCGTGGCAGTCCACGGAGACGATTTCTCCCTTGGCCACCATCTCCTCGAGAAAGGGCGCAGAAAACCCGTTCAGGCTCTGCTTCAACTGTTGGATAAGGCTTTGGATAAACCAGGCTGGGTCCCGATTGTGCTCGACAATGGGGTACCAGAGATATTGCGGTGCCCGTTCGGATATAAATTGAGCCGCCAGGGTGGACTTGCCCTGACCGGCCTGCCCTTCAATAAGAAAAAGGCGATGCCCTGAGTTTTGTGCTCGTACCAGTGTTCCCATCAATCGATTTCGCACGAGATGGGACTTTCCCCCAACCGCCGGTGGCAGATAGCCGTTCGCGTGTTCCATTTGCTCGTATGTCACTGTCCCCCCCGGTGAATGACACGTAAAACATTACTTCTATGAAAATTGATACATAGTCACAGGGGAGGGGATTGTTCAATGAATTTTTTATGGTTTCTTTCAGTTAGTCATGTCGCTTGTTTTCGAGACGGTTATCATTGCTGACGGTGTAACGGTTTTGCTTTCCTAAGGCTTTGTCGCGATATGTTGCGATTCACTTGTCGTGGCATTGCCTGCACGGTCGTAGGCGATGACTCGATAGCTGTAATTGCTGCCGGGATTGACCCGCTTATCTGTCCACGTGGTGTTCGGTGCCATGGAGCGAATGGTTCTGTACTCCTTTTGGTCGGCCCGCTTCCGCTGAATGCTCATGCCCTTGAAATCGTCACCGGCAAGGGTCGCTTCTATGATGACGCGTCCCTCTTTGAGGGTGAGGGTGAGGCCTTTGATGACGGGCGGTGTGGTGTCCACGAGATGGGCCGTCAGGGGACTGGACTCGGGGGAGTGGTTTCCAGCTGTGTCCACGGCCACCAGGTGGTAGGTGAGGGTGGCCCCTTCAGTGACGTTTGGATCGGTGAATCGGGTTGTCGCTATTGCTTTGGGAGTGATCAGGATTTTTCGGTTTCCCTTTCCCCGGTAGAGAAGGTAGCCCTCGACATCGGGGGCTTTGGAGGGGAGCCAGGTGAGGGTCACAGAGTCTTTTTCCTGACTCCAGTCAGACCAGACGGGGGCCAGCGGCGCTGTGACGTCGGGGAGCTTGATCTTCAGGATGTCGGACCACTCGCTGATGTTGCCGTTCATGTCGGCCGCGCAGACCTTGTAAAAAAAGGATTGCTTGTCCATGGCCTTGGAGAGGGTGTCCACAAAGATCAGCGGGGCCTGAGGCTCGCTTGTGAGGCGTGTCCAGTCCGGTTCGTCAGCGGCGTAGGCCCTGTAGACGCTGTAGCCTGCCAGGGCGTCGTCTGCAACAGCATTCCACTCGAGGATCACCTCGCCTGCCTTGGAGACGGCCCGGATGCCGGTGGGGACGGGCGGGGGCACAAGGTCCCTGCAGGGAACGTGGGCCGGGGGCGACATGAGGCTCTCGGTGCCCTCTTTCCGCACGCCGGTTACAGAGTAGAAGTAGTCCTGACCGTAGACAAGGTCGGTGTCGGTGTAGGTGGTTTCCGTCAAGGGGGCGTTGTTCAGCTTCCGGAAGGTGCCGTTGGACCGGTAGCCCCGGAAGAGGTTGTAGGTGAGCCCCTCCTCTTTGGGGGTCCAGGCAAGGGTCACCTCCCGGTCACCGGGGGTGGTGGAGACAGCGCCCAGGGGAGCGGGTCGCCTTGCGGCATCGGTGATGGCAAAGGCAGAAGGGGACTGGGGAGATTCGTCTCCGAAGGAGTCGATGCCGGTGACCCGGTAGTAGTAGATTTTGGCCGGGTCGAGGTCGGGG
Source organism: Desulfolunaceae bacterium (assembly GCA_942491485.1). GTDB lineage: Bacteria > Desulfobacterota > Desulfobacteria > Desulfobacterales > Desulfolunaceae > Desulfoluna. Next base: position 160,672 of record CALOAX010000010.1, read on the forward strand.
TCCGAGTGGAACCAGGGGGGCGTCACCACCTGCCTGGCTTCGTTTATCTGATAGTTCACCCCGATGGGTGTGTCCGTGATCCGGGCAAAGGGGCCCTCCTCTTTTGAGGAACGGTAGATGTGAAACGCCGCGTAGGCATGAAAGTTCGTCCATTTCAGGGCCGCGCCCCAGCCGTAGCGGACCGCCGTTGCCTGGGGGGTGTTCATGGGGGTAAGGCGACCTGTTTTCACCAGCTGGCTTGCCGAGGCGATGACGGTCCCGTTCTGTTTGGCCTCCACGGTATAGAGATAGCTCTTGGGTGCGACGGTTTCAGGGTCCGTGTAGGTGATCCCCAGGATCTCCATGAGGTCCTTGCGGGTGTCGGCCAGGAAAAAGAGCATCCCTTTGCGGTTCTCCTCTTCAGCCAGAATCCGAAGCTTCTCGAAATCTGTTTTGTAGAGGGACTGGGGGAAGAGAAGGGGGGTGAGCTCTTTCATGGTCTCTTCGGGCAGAGTGGCTTGAAGCTCTGCCTGGGTTTTCATGCGGAATGATCCCAACGAGGTTGCGGGCACCTGTGTCCCGTTGGCATCGAGGAGACCCGGTTCCATGCGGGTGAGGGTGTAGGTGCAGTCGGTGCGTTTGTCCGTGGGCACCCACTTTAAGCGCACCCCCTCTTTTGTGACCTTGGTGATCAGTACCAGGGACGCTTCAGGTGGTTTTGCGGCCATGGCCTGGCAGGCAAAAGAGAGAAAGGCCAAAAACAGGAGAAAAGCAAGGGGTCGTCTGGCTCTATGTGGTGTCACGTGTCTCATTGGGCAATGGCTCCATTGACGTGGTCGTAGTGGAAGATGGCAAAGTAGGGGTCTGAATAGGTGATGACCGGATCGTCGCAATGGAAGTCTCCGGTATAAATGTTTCCGTTACAGCTTTCGGGCTCGTAATCGATGACATCGGATTTGTATTTTAAAGTCCAGTGAAAAATAGAGGCTCCCACGGTGCCGGTATTGAAGGTACCGTTGGTTCCTGTCTGGGTTTCAACAGCTTGCATGGCCACCTTCACCTGATCGTATTCGTAGTTCTGGAATTCGTAGTTGTCGTAGGAAGAGCCCGGGTAGATGAGTTTATCTGACGAGAGAATGATCAGGTGCTTCGTGGCTGTGGGGGCACTGATCACCTCGTACTCCCTCCGACCAAGGGTGATGGAAAGTGTGTTGGGTCGATTGTGTTTCTTTTTTTGGATCTCAAAGGTGAGGCCGATGCCGTCCCAGTTGAGGGGGGTATCCGTCTCAAAGGTGAAGACCAGGTCTCCCGTGGCGCCATAGGAGGCAATGGGCTTGGGACGGGGGTGCTCCATCAGCCACATTTCATAATCGCGGCGGGCCTCCGGGCACGACGCAATGATCTGTTCGAAATCGACACCATGATACCCGGGGCAGGATGTATATTCGGAACGGATCTGTCGCCACTCAATGACGTCTTTGATGGTGACATGGGTCTCTTCCCATTGGATGACCTGGGTTTCCCCTTGTGAGAAACGGTTTCCAGAGACATGCATGGAGACATGCAAGGGGTTGATATCTCCGGTTTCGGGGCCCCAATCGTAGAAATCGTCTTCGGTGACGCCCTGGGATTCTTTGGATTCATTGATCACCGCTTGGTTGGAGGTGGCTGAGCTGCTCACCTCAAAGGCACTTCGGTAGATCCGTTTGTCCTCGGAATTAAAAATTTCGACGGAGTAGTTCTTGTCGAAGAAGCGCGTGTACCGATAGCTTTGGGTGGTGTTGGCGCTGACGTTTTGGTTGGCCATGCCCGTGGGGACATTGGCCTGGATTATGCCGCCGGATGGTTGGGCACTTGATCCGGAAGATGGGCTTGAGGGCGAGGATGACTGGCTGTAATAGTTGATGGCGGTGGTCGGCCCCTGTGCCGCCGTCATGGTGGAGTAGACGTTCTGGTCCGAGCAGTCCTGTGTCCAGCACTCTCCCATGGTGAAGGGGTGGAATTCATGGCCCTGATCCATGATGGCGGGCCGGACCTCCCCTGTCATTTCATCCTTGTAGAAGATGTTTCCGGTGAGTGGGCGTCCTGGCTTTGCGAATTTAACCCACTGCTGGGTGGCTGAGACGCTGTCTTCGGTGACCAGGCCCTGCTGCCACTCATGGGCGTCTATCACGGTGTTTCCCGCGGAGTCGTAAACATAGTGACGGTTTTCGGTGGAAAACCCCTGGCCCAGGGCCGGGACCCGGTAGTAGATGCGGACCTCGGTGTCGGGGAAGACCACCTCATCGGCACGGGAGGGGTAGACCTTTTCGATGATCTCCCGGGCTCCGGTGAGGTTTTCCGTATCGGCGGTGGTGAAGTTGGCCTTCTGGACCCCTTCGTCATAGGCCACAGCCGCAAAAGCATCAGACGGTGATTTGCCCTGCCAATCCGAACGGGAACTGATCCACTTTTTCACTTCAAGCAAATGGGCCCGTGCATAGATGGTGTAGGGCGTATTGCGGCCAAGCTCGTCAAAGCTTCTCACCTTGATGGTGTCCCGGTCATCCACACCGCCGATCTGGCGGGCAAGGTCCCGGTTCATGCTCCGGTTCCGGACGGCAATGCCGTTGACCCCGTCATCTCCATTGTCCATATCGATGTAATCGGCAAAGCCGGTGACCGCCCCGGAGCGGTACTCCGGGTGGTTCTTCACATCGAGGATGCGGATCATGTATTTTTTGCCGTTATCAAGGGTGAAGATCTCATCCGGGGGCAAGGTGGTGCTCATCTCAAAGGGCATGGACCGGGGGATCTCCGTGCCTCCGTCCGAGGGGAGGAGGTAGCCCACCAGGGGCATGCGGGTGGGGTCGTCGACATCGTCTCCTTTGGGCTTTTCCGGTATCCAGAAGGTGGTGCGGTAGGTGCCCGAGACCAGCCCCGCGCAGAAAGAGTACCTGAATTTGGCCTTGATGCGCAGGTAGGTGGGGTTGGGGGTGTGGAATTTCATGCCCAGGGAGGCGTAGGCCTCGATGATGGAGTACCGCTCGCCAAAGGCTTTGACGCCCGCTTCGATGCCGATCCAGACCCGGCCTTCGGCGTCCACATAGAAGGGGCGGATGCTGGCTTCAAAATCGAGGGCCACGCCGCCGTAGAGACGGCCGTAGAAACAGCCGGCGTTGGCCGAAAGGTCGAACTCCTGACTGAACCCGAACTTGAGGCCGTCACGGTCCATCATGAGGTAGCCGGTGCCGGTGAAAAATCCACCGATGGCCGACACCTTCATGGGGCCTTCTTTGGTTCCCAGGTAGATATGCCAGTCCCGGGCCGAGGGGCCGAACTGGATGCTGCAGTTGTCTTCACTAACCGTGGCTTCAAATATGTCGAAGTTGGCCTCATTGATGAGGAAGTTCACGCTTCCTTTCAGATTAAAATAGGGCTCGGAGACGCCGATGGTGATGCTGGCGCCCATGTATCGTTCCGGCACAGTCCCTAAGTTGTCCTTCAGAAAGTAGGTGTCACCGGTAAAGAGAATGGGGGAGTTCTTCTGGACGGTGAGCATGAGGTCCCCGTGCCAAGTGAATCCAGCATCCACCGATGTGCCCAGGGTGACCCCGGCCTGAAACGCGAACAGTTTGCTTCTGTTGGGGGTGAAGGTGACCCCGCTGCCGTTTGCAGAGGCGACCATGTGGTAGGCGATGCCCCCTTTAAACGCATAAATGTTCAAGGGGATGGGGGAGAGGTTGATGGGGGCCCCGAGGGAGGCCGACAGCCCCACACGCCACCAGGTGTAGGAGGGTGAGACCGAGGTCTCCCGCCCCAATTCAATGGCGGCATCTCCCTTGATGACCCCGGCCACGGCGAGCTCTGCCTCCGCTGCGAATTTATTCGTCTCTCCATCCCAGCTCATGGCCCCGCCGATGGTGACCCCCGCTTCACTGTATTTGATGGCGATCTCGCTGATGGAAAAGGAGGTGGGGGAGGCGGTGACGGTGACCGCGCCCTCGGCAAGGGGCCCCACCTCCACCCCGCCGGTGATGGTGGTGGAGATGGAGTCCGGTGAGATGGTAAGGCCCAGGTCTGTGATCTGAATATCAACGGGGCCCAGAGGGAAACTGGCGTTCTGAAGCTGCTGGTTTATGGTGATGCCATCGAAATCCACGGCATCTTTGGTGAAGGTGACGGCATCAAGGACCACCTTGTCCAGGCTCTTGAGCATGGCATGGTTGAAGGTTGCCTCCGGGTAGAGGGCAAGGGAGAGACCGCTCTGTGTGTCGTATCCGGCTGAAAGGTCATGAATGGTAAGGGTGGCCAGCTCCTTGAATTGGTCTATGGGGGGAATCGCGACATCGGTGTCGATATGAAAGTTGTCGATGCCGGATGAGGAGATGGACCCGGCCATGGCAAGCTTTAAGTCGAAAAACTGGGGAAGGGTCAGCCCCACGGAGAAATCACCCGCCTGAATGCTGTTCTGGGCAAGGGTGACCCCAAGGCTGTTGATGCTCCCTGAAAACCCACCGGCAGCAGGGAGATCCATGGGGGCATCCAGGGCAAATGTACCGGAGAGGCCGGTGCTTCCCACGGCGATGCCGGTGCCGGAGATGGTGACATCGGCCTCCAGGAGATTCATGGCAAGGGCGATGGAGTCCAGGGAGAAGGAGACGCCACTGGGTGTGAACCGAATGCGGCCGGTGATGTCTGAAAACCCGAGGTCGGGCATGCCGGGCAGGGTGGCTTCGGGCAGGGTGAAGGTGAGGGCTCCTTCTGCAAAGGCCAGGACAGGCTGGGCTGCCTCTTCAAGGGTTGCAAAGAGCTCTCCTAAATCCACCGATCCATCCAGGTCGGTGAGGGAGACCTTGGAGAGGCCGGGCTTGGACCAGTTCACAGAGAGGCTGATGCCCCTCATGAGGATCTCAACACCCAGGTTCTCCAAAATGGAGATTTGGGCGGGGTCTTCCCAGGCCGCGGTCAGCAAGGTGGTACCGGAGAAGCCATCCAACCCGATTTTCAGGTTGTCCACCTGGAGTACGGGGAGCTCAAGGCCCCCGAAGAGGGGCGGCAGGGTCACCTCGCCGGAGAGGGCAAGACCGCTCGGTGAAAAGCCGAGGCGCCTCACCGCCATCTCCAGTTTTTGGGCTTCGGAGAGAGCGGCAGACAGATCAAAGGCAGTATCAAGGGATATGAGGCCGTCGGTGATGAGGTTGTTCGCCGTGTCCACCACAAGGTTTTCAAAGTCGACGGCGGCAGATAAAAACCCTGCGTCGTCTTTTAAAATGGCGGGAAGGTCAGGCATGGGGACGTCCGAGACGATCATGCCCGAACCGCTGAGTTTGCCATTCGTGTACTGGGCATCGGTGAGAAGCTTGAAGGGCCCGATGGCAAATTCTCCGGCAAAATTCATGTCCAGCAATCGAAAGGTGCCGTCACTGTAGAACTGGGCCGTGGCTTCGGCCGCTGCACCACTGCCGCTGGCCTGGGCATTCATGGCGCCTTTGAATCCCACCCAGAAGCGGTCTCCTTCGGCTCCGATCCCCCATTTCTGGAGTACCAGCTCAAGGGCGTCGATGCGGGCCCTGGCCGCCGGGGTGAGGGTGTGCCACCCTCCCAGCCCCTCGCCAAAATCGAGGGCGTCCCGGTAGATCTTAAGGCCCCGCAAAGCGATGGGGGCCGCAGCCTGGACCGCTTGTTGCCCGGCACCCACAACGGCCTCCTGGCCCTGGTCGAGGGCGTCCTTCCCTTTCCTCCTGGCACCGTCCACGACTTGTTGCCCCTTGCCGCGGGCCCCCTCCCCCGCAGAGGCGATCATCTCTTTTGCCTCGCTTTCTGAAAGGGGCATGAAGTCTTTGAGCATGGGGTGGGTGAGGGTGAGGTCGCAGTCGAGATCCACAAAGAAGTTGTCTTCATTGAAGCCGGTGGCGATGCGAATGAGGTTCAGGTCGGCAAAGCCCTCAAGGGAAATTTTCTTGCCAATGTTGTCGGCATCAACGGAGAGAGAATCCAGTCCAAAGCCATCGAAATCTGCGGCGAAGTCAAGGGCTATCCCTCCGAATGCTGGAAGGGAGATAGAGCCTTCAAGATCCAGATTAATGGCGTTGGCAGCCACGCTGAAGGCGAGGTGCTTCGGATTTATAGGGAAGCCTTCCAGGTCGATCTTGTCCAGAAGCTGGTCCACGGTGATCTCTGCCTGGGTGGAGATACCCGATGTGCTGATCACAAGGGGGGTATCCGCTGGAATGGGCAACTCAAAGGGCGTGTCAAACCCTGGCACCTCGATGACGCCTGACAGGGTTATGGAAGGGGCATCCCCCAACGTCAGGGAACCACCGGGGTTCTTGATGACGAAATCGGTGCCGGGGATCACAAGCCGTTTTGCGATGCTGGTAAATCCCCCGGTTACCTGGCTTTGAAGGTTGGATGCAGCGGGGGAGAGCCCTGCCATGGTGGACTCTGCCTGGGTGGTCAGCTCCCCTGCAAGGCCCGAGGCGGCATGTGATGCCGTTTCTCCCCAGCGGAAAAGGTCGTCCTGAAAGGAGAGGGGGTAGGTGACTCCGCCATAGTTTGTCCCCAGCGAGAGGTCGGCATCCAGGTCCGAGATGGAAAAATCCATGGCCCCGGTGTCGATGGCAAAATCAAAGGAGCGGATGGTCGCCGTGATATCGTTGGGGGCATCGAAGAGGCTCCAGGAGAGGGGGGACGGAGGCTGGACGGTGCCGCTGGCTGAAAACCCGTCCTCGCCAAGGGACAAGGTGTCGATGGAGACCGCGTCGATGCCGGGGAATCCCTTGAGTGTAATCTCGGCATCGGCCAGGGCCGCTTCCGGCGAGAAGTGGAGGGCCTTCAGGCGGATGTCGGCCAGGGGCAGGGGGATGTCCAGGGCATCGGGCATGGGCACGTCAATGATGCCGGAGAGGATCTCCCCACCGCTTGCCGCAAGGTTGGTGAACCTGACATCGAGGTTGAGTTTTCCCTCGGCGTCTTTCAGGAGATCGGGAAGGGAAGGGATGGCTGCGTTTGAAACCAGCACCCCGCTGCCGCTGATTTTTCCGCCCGAGAGCACCGCATCGGTGTGAAGGGTGAAGGGCCCCATGGCAAGGGAGGCGTTGGCGGCAAAATCGAGGATCTCGAATCGGCCGTCCAGGTAGAACTGAGCCGTTGCACGGGCGTTGGAGGAGAAACCCGCTCCGCCTGTGGCCACCGAGCCTTTGACCCCCGCCCAGAGAGATCCGCCGGAGGCCCCCAGGCCCCAGGACTCGGCCGAAAGGGAGAGCCCGTCCATGGTGGCGCTCATGGGGGAGGAGAAGCTGTGCCATCCTGTGGAGACGGCTGGGAGCTCAACACGGTCTTTCAGGATTTTTAAGTTGCGGAAGGCAAACTGGTGGAGCTGCCTTGCCGCCTGTTTGCCCTGGTTTACGCCCCTTGCCGCGCTTTTCTGCAAACCGGCGGTTTTGTCCTGAATGTTCTTTTTGGCCATGCCGGTCGCATCACGGGTTCCCTTGGAGAGGTTGGGGATGGTGGTTCCGATCCGTGCACTGCCGACTTTGTTAAAATAAGATTGGGTTTTCTTTCCGAAATCAGCCCCCGTGTCTGCCACAAGCCCCTGCAGGGAGGGGTGGGTGATCTCCAGATAGCCGTCCAAAGAAACAGAGACACCGCTGGCGGAGACGGCAATGGCGGTCTTATCCAGGTGCAGGTCGGCAAACCCCGGAATGGGGACCACCTGCGAGCCGAGCTTCGTCTTGATGCCGGTTAGTCCCGAATTCCGAATATCGGCCGTGAAATCAAGGGCCGCTCCCCCCAGCCGCTCCAGGGAGAGGGCGGCTTTGAGCTCCCCTGAGATGCTGTTGTCGGTGATACCAAGGGCCAGGGATTTTGCGGTGGCTGTAAAGTCATGCAGGGGAAACTCTTTGTTTAACTCGGGCAGGACGATTTGCCCTTTGGTGGAGATGCCGGATGGGGTAATCCGAAGGGCGGAGTCACCGGCAAGGTCCAGGGTAAAGGTCTTGTTAAAAACGGGGATCTCCAGGTTACCGGCAAGGGTGAGCCCTGAAAGGCTGTTTTCGATGGTGCCGCCTATGTTGGTGATTTTAACGGGGGTGCCGGGGATGGTGAGGGTGCCCAGCTCGCTTCCGGCTTGGCTTCCCCAGGCCCAGGCATCGTTGACGAAGCTTACCGCCTGATCCGTCATCTCTCCGAAGGCGGAGCCAAATCTCAGGGAGGCGTCCACGTCACTGATGGAAAGGCTTTGGGCGGCCGTGTCGATCTCAAGGGAGAGGCCCTGGAGCAGGAGGCCTACCCCATAGTCCCCGGAAAGGATGGAGACGGGGGTGACGCGACCGTATTTTTTGTACTGCAGCAGCCCTTTGATGCCTTGAGGTGTGAGAGATATCCCCCGGAATGGAATGGTGGGGATGTGGATGCCTTTGGTAAGGGATAAGGCCCCCACTATGTTTGCCCCCTCCGGTGAAAAGTCGATGGAGCGAATCCTGAACGTCACCGCCTCCAGAATATCGAGGTTCAGGGAGACCGAGGCCTGGATGCTTCCCGACTCGATCTTCGTCATGGCAGCGTTCGGCTTCAGTCCGGAAAAACTCACCTCAAGACCAGGTTTCTCACCCTTGCTGCCCTTGGGCAGGTGGTCGTTGAGGAACCCGAGATCAATGAAACCACGCCCTCTCAGTCCCTTGTCCGTTGCTTCCACAAGGGCTGACAAGGTGAAGGGGCCCATGGCGAGTTCCACCTCCTGAATTCCTTCAAAACCACTGCCTGCAGGGGGCGCTTCGGCGCTGGCCACACGAATGCCGAACTCATAGGTCCGTTCCAGGTCGGGCCGAAATGTAAAGGCCCAGTCTCCGTGCCCTTCTGCCCGCTGCCATGTGGTTCCACCGTCCAGGGTAATCTCCACGGCGATCTTATCCACGGGAAGCTTTGGTTGTTCGCTCTCCAGAATTCCCCTGAAGACAACGGTCCCGTCGGTGAGATCCTCCGGGTAAAAGACAATCTCGTTCTCATCAAGGTCCTCAAAATGGGCGCCGTTCACCGTCACCGCGTCAATGTATCCGAGTTCTTCTCCCTCGTAGGCGAAGGCAGGTGATGCGCAGAAAAACAGCAGAAGAAAAATCGAGAGGGCCAGGTGGGTGAGTTTGGTCATGGTGTCTGCCTTGTGTAAAAAAAAGCCTCCGGCGGCAAGGTGTGCCACCTTGAAAGCGGGTTGCGAATGCTCCAACCCTCGTTCCTCGGGTTGTCACATTCGCTGACGGGCTGCGCCCGTGGATAATGATGCAGGTCGATCAACCCTTCATCCTTATCCTGGGCTGTATGGGATAGTTTTGTGACGCAGTGATGTATTCCTGGGAGCAGGGGACGTCACTTTAGTGCCCCTTTGCGCCTGAACCGAACACCGATGCGCTTTGATCCGAGGAACGAGGATCAAAGCGCATCGGTAACCTGGGGTCCAGGGGATCATCCCCTGGCCGCCGGAGGCGTGCTTTTTTCCCATTAAAACGAGAAGAGATAGCTCAGCTTGGCCACGTGTTCGGTGGTTGCGTTTCCGTTGTCCGAGTCGTATTCACGGCGCGCGGCGGTGAGGCGGAAAGCCTTGGATCGGTCTCCGCCGGGGTGGTAGTTGCCGCGCATCTCGTAGGCATGGTACTCGTTGTCATCCGCTTCGTCGCGCCAGGCCTGACGGGTCTGGGCGGTGGCGTCCACGGACCAGAGGTCTCCGGCATCAAAGCCAACGTCCAGCTTGCCGCCGAGGCTTGTCTGGTCTCCTGAGTCCCGGTCGATGAAGTTGGAGTCAATGCGAAAGCTGGAGCGGAACATGCGGTTGGCCAGCAGGCTTTTCTTCCAGCCGATGGTGGTGCGCAGGGTGTGGAGCATTTGATCCTCCGCATTTGCCGTGTCGTCATTGATGTCGGTGAAAATATAGCCGAGGCCGTACTTCCATCCGGTTTTGGGGCGAACGTTTGCGTTGATTTCGCTGATGGCAATGCGCTGGTCGGTGCTTGGGCCTTCGGTGGTTTTGTATTGGTTTCGCAGGCCCAGCTCGCCTCGTTTCAGCCAGTCCGGGCGCCAGGTGAAGTAGAGGACCCCGTCGTCCGTGGTTCGGGTGCCTTCCAGTTGGTGGTCGAGGTTGTTCTTGCTCTCTTTCAAGGTGAGGCGCACCTTGACTTTCCGGTCGGGCATCCAGGTGGTGTCGGCCTCGTAGCGCTCGGTGTCCTTGTTGGCCGTGGCCACCACGGGGTTGAAATCCGGGTCGATGCGTTCGTAGTTGAGATTCAGCCGTAAGGACTTCGGCAGGGGCTTGGTGAGGAGTTTGACCTTGACGGCGCCGGCGTTTTCTTTGGACTGGGCGTCATTGGCGTCGCTTCGGGTAAAGGCGGTCTCCCCGCGTGTGGAAAAATAGCGGTTGAAGCGCCAGTCCCAGAGAATGCCGGAGGTGATGGCTTCTGCTGGGTCTGCGGCGAGTGCCTGGTCGGCGTCGCTTAAGTCGTTGTTTTTTTTGTCGTTGAGGGTGGAGGCGGCAAAGGAGAGCCGCTTGCCCGTTCCGAAGTTGCCCAGGGCCTGAATCCCGGCCACGTAACGGTCCACGCTGTCGGTGTCATCGGGGCCGTAGATGTCGTACCAGGATGATTTGACGATGCCGCCGATGGCCTTTGCCTCCCACCCTTTGGAGGAGGTGCCGTCTTTAAGCCCAACCTTGGTGCCGATGAGGGCGGTTGAGAGAACCATGGGGTTAAAGGATGCGGCCACGTCCCCAAGCTCGGCGCTGGCTTTCTGGCTGTGGTAGTACCCGTTCATGTAGAGGAGACGGGCGTCCCGGTCGTCCACTTGCTTGTCGTTGGTGGCCCGGCCCCGAAGGTTGACCCCCATGCGCTTGCCCATGTGGTTCCGGGAGAGACCCACGGAGAGCTCCTCGCGAAAGGAGGTCCCTTCGTCCAGGGTGGTGTCGGGGTCGTCGGACTCCTTCCACTCCACGGAGGTTTCGGATCGGCCGGAGAGTTTCCAGGCGGCCGGGTCTTTCTTCTGGGTCTCTTCTGCTATGGCGACCCCAGAGTAAAGGATGCCGCAGAGTGTAATTATAACAAGAGAAGGGTAGTAGATTCTCACTTTGTTCTCTCCAAAAGACTATTCAGTGGTGTATGCCTGTTGGGGGGGATGGGACAACAATCACAGATTGTTGATGTTCAATATGGAATTGCCTCGTACGGGAAGAGATTGTTCCCCTCATGCGATTCTTTGAGTGTGTTGTTTACGTCCACGACGGCTTCGAGGTAGATGTCGTCATAAAGGACACCAAAGAGAGAAAACGTTTGAGTTTTTCCGGCTCCAATTTCAGGGACAGTACCCTCAACAAGGACGGCATTGTTGTTTTTTTGGGTTAATCGGATGTCGGTGCTCTGGCTTGCGACAACGCCGTTGTTTCTTACCCGGAAAATATATTCGGGGGAGCTAACAGACCCCATCAAGTCGTAGTTGATATCGATAATTTCCAAGTCCGGAAGACCAGGTTGGCCGTTACAGGTGCTGTTGTACCAGTACCCTCCAACACTCCCACAGTTCCCGGAGTCACAGAGAAAAAGGTGGCTGTTGTCGCAACTCTCGGTGGGTGTCGTGACTGTGCCCGTACCAGGGGAGACCGGCCCCGGATCCGTGGTGACCTTTGTGGCCGCAGCCACGGGGGCGGTCTGACCCGAGATGGGCGGTGTCTCTTCACGCCACTCCTGGAGGGATCCGCCGAACAGGGGGTTGCCGGCCAGTTCGATGAGCAGGTATTTGCCGTTGACTTCGTCAAAGAGAAAACGAGAGTAACCGGAGAGGGTGTTCTGGCGACCGCTCTCCAGGGTTTCGTATCGTTTTTCCCACTTCACAAAGAGGAATTGCTTGATGTGGTCGGAGACCACCCGGTCGACCCAGTAGTCCACCCGGTGGATCTCGTAATTTCGGAAGTCGCTGTAAAGGGCATCGGTGAAGGTGATATAGTCCTGGCGGAACCGATCATCGGAGACGAGATCGAGAAATCCTTGGGGATCCTCGTCTTCGTATGCGGCGATGAGATCTTTAAATACCCCTTCGACCTTCATGGCCCGGGTTTCGTCCTTGACCACAAGGTCTCTATCGTACCTTGTTTCCGAAAAGGCAGCGCTGGACAGCAGCACGAGGGCCGTCATCAGAACCATTGCTTTGCGGATTGATTGTAAAGTCATAACTCCTCCGTGTGGGTGTTCGTTGTGGCTGATGTACTTTTCAGGTCAGGGGGGGGGAAACCGATTGAGAAGTATAGTCTGTGGGACTGACTAATTTCTGACATGGTGGTAAATAATGCGGAGATTTTTTCTTGCCGGGGAAATGATTGCAGAAGAGTGTGGACAGACTTTGCTGAAAATGGTTCCTTGCTAATTAGAGTCCAGGTGAGTTTTAGGTTGAAATAAGAATGGTGTTTATCATAAGTAAGTAGTTAATATGGTTTGGGTAAAGCCGTGGGGTTTTGAAAAATCCGGTACGGAGTCATCTCACTTACGGGATTGAGGGGAGGGTTATGTCATTTGTCAGAGGGGTTGCAGTTCGGTTGCTGGCCGTTTTTTTTATTGCGGCGTGTGTGGTCGGCTTTTCACAGAATGGGTTTGCAAATACCGGGACAAAGGAGTCGTTGTTTCAGGATGTAGAAAAGCTGATAAGGCAGGCCAAGGACCAGCGTGCCAATCTATACTCTCCGGATGCATTCGGGGATGCCATGGCAGCTTATCAGGAGGCCCTTGATGACTTTAACCGGGGTAAAAACCTGAAGGGTATCCGAAAGGACCTGAAGAAGGCGGAAGTGTATCTCACCCGGGCCATGGAAGTGAGTGTGACGGCTGAACTGACCTTTAAAACCTTGATGGAAGCAAGGGCTGATGCCTCTGCCGTGGATGCAAACCAGCACAGTGTGAAACTTGCGAACCAGGCAAATTCCACCTTTAACCGGGCCATCAAGAGCCTGGAAAACGGCGATGTGGATAAAGCTCGTGGGTATGCCGATGAATCCGAAATTCTTTACCGCAAGGCAGAGCTCGACACCATTAAGAAAAGCTATCTCTCCAAGACACGCGAGAAGGTTGCCGCGTATGAAGACCTCGGACGGCGGAACAACGCGCCGAAAACCTTTTCTAAAGCCGCCAGGCTGCTTGACCTTGCAGAAAAAGAGCTGGACAGGAACCGCTACAACAATGCCGAGGCCCTAGCGCTTGTCAAAGAGGCCGAATACGAGTTGGCCCACACCGAGTACATCCATGTACGCGTCGGTAAACTCAAGGAGGCGGAATACAGCTTTGAGGACGTGATCATCGCCATGGAGATGCAGCTGGTGAAAATTGGCGAGGGGCTGGGCATTGAGTTGATGTTTGACCGCGGCGTAAGCGGGGCCACCTGGCAGATCCTTGATGAGGTGCAGGGGATGAAAGTGGCAGCCGAGTCCAAAGACCGTGAAATTGCCCAGCTGAAGTCCAGGGTAGCGGGCCTTGAAACGAAAGTGGCCAGCCTGAGCAAACTTGAGAAGGATCTGATTGCGCGTAAGCGTGAAGCAGAAGATGCCCTGGAACGGCAGAGGGAGGCTCAGCGCCTGAATGACCTGAAGATCAAGCGTATTCGGGATGCGTTTACCCCGGACGAGGGCAAGGTTCTCATGGATGGGGAAAAGATCATCATTCGCTTGTACGGACTCTCCTTCTCCAGTGGAAAAGCGGTCATCGATTACAAGTACTTCGGCCTTTTGGCCAAGGTTCGGGACACCTTCAAGGAGTTCCCGGATTGCAACGTGATTATTGAAGGTCACACCGACTCCCTGGGCAGCGATAAGGTTAACAAAAGGCTCTCCAAAGAACGGGCGGACTCTGTGCGACACTACCTCATCGCCAACTCCCTGGTGACGGACGAGCAGATCGTGGCCGTAGGCTATGGAGAGGCCAAACCCGTGGCCTCCAATAAAACCAGCGAGGGCCGGGCAAGCAACCGCCGGATTGATGTGGTGATCATTCCCAACAGGGGATGAGTTGCCGCGACAATTGCGCAAGAATGATAAGGGGCGGTTTTCCGCCCCTTTTTGCGTGGGTTTGACCTTTGATGTAAAATAGCCTAATAGAGTCGGTTCTGCGAGGTGGAGACCAACCCGGAAACAGGCCTCCGGCGGCCAGGGGCTTTTAGCCTAAGTGGCTTCGCCACCCCTGGGCCCCAGGTGGCGGACGTGTTTTGTCCCTCGTTCCTCGGGCCAAATCACCCCCGCAATTACCGGGTACCAAAAGCAGAGACTCTTTGGCAACCTTTTCAAAAGGTTGGCCCCCGGCAGGGCCGCCGGAGGCATTTTTAACGGAAAGAACGTAATCAGGGTCACAGGGTATGGGTATGTTTGAGAAGCTGAAACAGTTGTTGAAGAAAAAAGAGGTGGAGAAGGTCACCCCGGAGGTGTCTGATAAGCCGTCGGCTGCGGTGAAGGCCCCTGTTGAACCTGCTCCTGTCGAGCCCGTAGCCGCTTCTGTAAGTCCCGTTGAAAAAAAGGCGCCCAGACCTGCCGGGAAGGCGAAAAAAGCCCCCAAGAAAAAAGGGAAGCACGGGATCTCCGTTCTCTCCGCAGGGGAAGACCTGGAGGCCCTGTTTAACGAGGAAGGAACCCACGACATTCCGCCGCCTCCCAAGCCGAAACCCAGTTCCCGTCCCGCTCCGGTGCCCCCCCCTTCCCGCAAAAAACAGAAGAAGCGAAATCGGCATGGGATTCTGGTGTTGGAAGATGAGAAGGATATGTTCTCCCTGATGGCAGAAGAGGCCGATCGGGAGGGGGATCGCGTGGTGCCCTCCGCTTCGGTACGGGTGGCCAAGGATGAGGCTGCCTCGGTTAAAAAGGTGCAGAAAGATCGCCATGGCCTGCCGATTCTGGAGCAGGGGCAGGTTCCTGCCTCGGAAGAGAGTGAGGAGTTCGCGGCCCTTCTTGAGTCGTCCCTTTCGGAGAAGAGCGAGGAGGTACTGCTCAGTGAGAAGGTAGACAAGGTGGGCCAGGCCCGCACCATCACGTTGAAAGAGCGCCTCAAGCGCTACCCGGCCCCCCAGGGGCAGCTGGACCTTCATGGCTACACGGCGGCCAAGGCAGACCAGACGGCCGAGCATTACGTACGGAGAGCCTTCTCCGTGGGCACTTACACCCTTCGCCTGATTGTGGGAAAAGGGATCCACTCCGAGCACGGAGCGGTTCTTCCGGACACCATCGCGGATCGCATGACGGTTTTAAAACAGGAGGGGATTGTCCTGTCCTGGGTGTGGGAAAAGGGAAAAAAATCCAAAAGCGGTTCACTCATTGTGTACCTCAACAATTATGACTCCTCCCGTCACCCCCGCTGATTGGGTCAGGCGACGCATCTGGAACGCCGGGTACGAATGAGTTTTGTGATTCGTGTCCGCGTGTCAGGTCTTTCAGCCATGGTTGGGAGCGGTCGTAAGGGGCAATGTTACAGAACTTGCAGGTTCTCTTCGCCACTCCGGCGTTTTTACGGGTCGACAGATCACATTCACCTTCCCTTCTCTCTTCCTTAACTTATGGGCTTGTTTGGTTGACCGGAATCCAAGCCCATATTTCTTCAACCCATCAGCGCCATGAAACAGAAATATACCTGGCGTGTTTTTTGTCCTCGTCGCCTGGTATCGATTGGTTCTTTTCCCCCTGTTATTTCCTGGGACTGACTCCCCTCTTTTTTTGTTTAAAGATTAATGGAAGTATAATTGTTCCTCTTAAAGGTTCTTTGGTGTGTCAGTAATAGAGCCGTGGAAGATCACGAATAAAAGGTCTTTTGAGATATGGACAAATTTTTTTAGTAAAAAAGAGTAAACAATGTTTGCGTGATGGAAGAGGTATTTATATACTGCATCGTGTTTAATCGGAATGCATTTTCATACCCTATGGCCGGAGGTTCATCGTTATGAGACATTCGACCCTGAGATGTGCCTGTATATTTGCCTTTGCCGTGGCGGCCTGTTTTTGCTTTCAGGCGGCGAGCTGTGCATGGGCCCTGGAACCCCTTTCCGATGATGCCCTCGAAGAGACACATGCGGCAACGGGGATTCGTATGACTGTGGATAATCTTGTTATTGATCATACCGGACATGGGGTGGGGTTCATCGCCCATGAGAACAGGGACTCCCTCGGAATAGATGAAAATCCCTATGGAAGCATTGGATTCGGAACCCTGGCGCTGACGGGTCTCCGGGTCGACGGTGAGGTGGGCCTGGAGGCGAAGTCCTTTGCCTTTGCCGCCCAGTCTTATTTTGCAAAGGATGTGTGGAAAAAAAAGTCGGGGAGTTCTCTGGGGATGACCCAGAAATATGAGCATGTTTCCAAGGTGCACACCCTGGACAAAAACCCTCAGTTTAACGATGCGGGGCGTCAGGTAGTGGTCCTGGAAACCTCAGGAGATCTGGGATCCCCATTTTTGAACGTCCCGGGTATCCAGGGGAGCCTTCAGGCAGCCTACGGAACGGAGAACGACCTTTATGCCTTAGGGACCCTTGGGGTATCCAACCTGCAATTAATCGATCAACGCACGATTCTTTACGCCATGCCGGATATTGCGGGGTATTGCTCGGGAGAAGGGGTGGCCATGGAGATGGGTGCACGCCTTTCCATCGGCGGCGTGAAGATTGATTCTGCCAGTGAGGCGGGCTTGACATTTCTTGAGATGAAGGGGGTTCACCTCCGCGAGGGATTCGCTGATGACTGGGGCGGCTACGACTACCTGGGCAGCCTGATCAAGCAAAGCGAAAGTGATATTTACAACCTGGGGACGGCCGATGCCAACGGGTTCCAGCCGGGGGATGAGGCCAAACTCTTCGATCCTGCCCTCACCGGCTCCTGGGGAACCTACGATCCCGGCGATGCAGTCTCTTTTTCCAACATGTACGGGGGGCGGTTCATGATCGGTAACCTCCGGCAGGTTGGGTTCACCGACTATGTATCCGGGAACCGCGAGATTCCGTTCCATGAAAACCATGCCGGCCAGATAGATCTGCTGGATGACGGTTGGGACAGCCAGGAGTACAGCTGGGCTGCACCCATCCATTATGTACGGCCGGAAGATGATGTGGAAAAGGCCGAGATTGTGGAACGTCCCATGACCCTCTCGTTCAAAACTCGAACCGATGGGTCCCAGTGCCTGGTGCTGAACATGCCCCTTCACGGCTCCATTCGGGTGGAGGAGGTCTTTGGCTATAACTCACCGGCAGAAGGGGCGGACGGTTACCTCGGGGGCAACTCCATGGGCCCCCTCATTGTCGACGGCCTGCGGGTGAAGAAGCTCTATATCGAGTTTCCGGGTCGACATGAGACGTATCACCTCACGACGGCGGTGAACGAAAGCTTTGAAACCCCCAACCCCCATGCCTATGTCTACACGGCGGGTGAGCTTCCCGTGGCACAGGATATTCCTGATGGGCAGAAAGATTACAACCCCATGGGGCGTGGTGTGGAGGAGTTCTTGAACAGAATGGGACCCAATCCTGGGCCGAACGGTACACCCGCACCCGTGAATTCCGGCTGGGCCCAGTATCGCACGGAATTGAACGGGAAGGCGTATTGGCAGGTGAGGGAGCCGTATCCTATCAACCATGATTTTACCGTGTACAACTGATGGTCCTTGAGCAGACCCACCGTTGGGTTACCATGGTACGGGGCGGATTTGCAGGGAAAGGGGAGGCGATGAGACAACTTCTGAATGGCAATAAAGTGGCAGGGCTCCTGGTGGCGGGATTTCTTATTACGGCGATTCTCGTTGCCGCAATGCCCGTCTCTGCCCTTGAAGCTTTGGATGACCAGGAGCTGGCCAGTGTGGATGCCCAGGCCGGGCCGGTGACCATCTCCGTTGAAAATGATACGGTACGCCTTTTTTTTGATACCTATATCGAGACGTATGCTGAAGTGGACAAGGTCCGTATGGGGTTTTACTACAAAGACCAGAAGGATCTGGTGACCCGGAAGGGCTTGAACCCCGGTATCATCAAAGATCCCCTTATCGGGGACAACTACCGTGCGGAGTACGATGAGCGGATCACCTGGCTGAATGGGTTGAACGACCCTCATCAGCTTTATCAGATGGATTACACCGGGTATGAGAACACCGATGGGGTGAGGGGGTCCATGACCCCTTCGGTGTATGCCATGGAGTACCAACTGGCCAAAAAGCACGACGGGCACCTGAAGTGGGAAACGGAATTTGTGCCCTGGACCGACGATGATCTCTACATGGCCAAGTACAAGGACAAGCTGGGGGTGAAGTGGGTGGACGGAGCCCAGGGGGACAACGCAGAGTTGTACAACTTTTCCAGCAAGACCTACCAGAACCGGGGGTACCTGGACTGGGATATAAGCCTTGATAATGTCCGTTTGGGGTCGAGTCCCGACAGCCCTGCCAAGATCAACGGCCTGGTCATGCGCTTGAAATACGATGATCTCGACTCAGATGACCCTAAGCTGACGGACATCATCATCGGCACCAATGATATGCAGGCAGATCTTATGGTGGACTTCAAGCGTGCCACCGGTTTCTACAGTGCCAAAAATGCCTATCGCTCCCGGCGAAAAACCCTTCAGACAGGGGGCGGACTGGGGCAGACCGTGGCCGGAACAGACCTTGGCCAGGAGTTCGGCATCACCCCGGTGCCGGTTATTCTCCAGCGGGACTCCATGCTGATGCTGGTGGACCATTTTTATTTCGGGCGCCATTACAGGGACCCCAAGGGTGAATCGTTTATGTCCGCGGTCCCGGACAACCCCACCAGCAACTCGAGTCACGGGGGCATTTTCTTGAGGATTGGTCTCGACAGGCAGAGTCCACACTTCGGGTATCAGGTGATTACAGGGTACAATGAGCAGGTGGCCACCTCTTTTCAGTATCGCGGCGAACATCTGAATGAATCACTCTACAACTGGTGGAATGACAACGCTCCTTCCCCCGAAACCCACACCCTTCCCTCCTATCTTCCCCAGGGGCTTTACACCGATAAGAACAATTACTGATACCATAAGCCCGGAGCTCCTGCTTCGGGCCTCCCCCTCCCTTTCCTTTTTCCCACATATGATGCATATTCTTAAGAAGATACCAACATGATATCAATGACTATGTCCTGATTTGTCGCCATGAGCGACAGGGTCGTCATATGCGATGAAGGAGGTTGTGTGAAAAAGGTGATGGTTGGAATAACGGGACTTTTTTTCCTGCTCATATTTGGAGTGGTCGCTCTCTGGCTTTTCCGAAATCCCGTCGCCACCATTGTTTTCCAGAAAAGTGGAGAAGCGCTGATGGGCGGTGAAGTGTCCGTTGAAGGCCTCAATGTGGGCCCCTTCAGCCTGAATCTGGAATGGGAGAGGCTGGACATTGCCGATGCAAAAGACCCTTGGAAGAACCTTGTGGAAACGGGGGCCGGTCGTCTCACCTTCGCATGGGCTCCCTTGCTGAAAGGCTGCTTTGTGGTGGACAGCCTGACGGCTGAAGGGCTTGTTGTGGGGGGAGATCGCCTGGTCAAGGCCCGGATGGTGGGTGGCTCGGTGGATAAGGGAAAGAGACCGGAATCACTCTCGGGTTGGCTTCAAAAACGTTTGGATTCCCATGCGGAGATGCTTCCCGTCCTTCAGGTGGAGGACGGCGCAAGCCGGGACAGGGTGTTTGCGTTGATTCGAGATGAGGGGCTCAATACCCCGGATCGTGTGGCGCAAGCCCAGGAGATCATCCGGGGACGCGTGGCGGCGAGGAAACAGCGCATCAGCCAACAAGGATTCGATTACCGGGTGAAGACAGTTGGGGATAGCCTTGGTGCCATGAATTACAAAAAGGCGAAAACCCAGGAAGAACTGACGGAGATGCTTGCCAATGCCAGGGAACTGAGAAACAAGCTGGAAACCCTTAAGCTGGAGATTCGGAAAGAGAGGGGCGCAGCGGCATCGGATGTTGCCCGCCTGCGAAACTGGAAGGGTGAGTTTCGACATTGGGTGAAGGAGGATACCAAACGGTTGACCTCCGTGGCGCACCTTGACTCCCAGGGGTTGCAGGATGTGGCTGACACCCTGTTTTCGCATCGCCTCGGGGCGTTGATGGTTCCCATGATCCGTCGGCTTGAAACCTTGAACGCCCTTGGTTATGGCATCGAAGAGTTTCAGGACACGACGGAAACGATGCCTGCGGGCCCTTCCTGGCCAAGGCTGTGGGTGAAAAAAGCCGTTGTCGGGGTGGTTTTGGGAGATCTGCAGTTGAACGGCGTCGTCACGAATTTTTCCAGCAATCAGGTCAAGACGGGGGAACCGCTCCGTTTTCTTCTGGAAGGGGTGCCTTCGCCGGGGGCCGGTCACCTGGTGGTGAGCGGTGGCGTGAATTGCCTGAATGGGGGGTGCAGGCAGCAGGTTGAAATGCATGTCGAGGACGTTCCCCAGGATGACGTGGTCCTCGCTCCGGGGGTTCGATTGGCCGGGGGCGTGGCGGATTTTGAGACCACATATCGCCTGGAGGGCGACACCACGCTGATGGAGGCCCACCTTACCGTGAACGGGTTGGCTGTCACAGGGGGTGGGGATGGACTGCTCTGGTTTCAGAAGGCTCTTGCCGGGGCCCTGAAAAGGGTTCCGGCCCTTGACGTGAAATCCACGATGGTGTTTCGCGAAGGCGAGGGGCGATGGGAGCTTATCAGTAACCTGGATGCCCACCTTAAGGTGGGGTTCGACGATGCTGTGGGCCGGGAGACGGCCAGCCTGAAACAGGGGCTCATTACCGAGGTGGAAAGGCGCCTCAGGCGGTATGACGATCTGCTTGACGAGGAACTTGATCTCGGCCAAGCCATGTTGATAGTGCCCCTGGAGACGTTGGAACATGATTTGAGGCGGCAGGAAGTGGCCTTGAAGGATTTTGCGGTCGCCGTGAAGGCAGAACGCCGCAAGAGACAGCAGGTCATTGAAGAGAAAGGGATGGATGCTGTGATGAAGTTGAAAATCTGATTATCAGGCAGGGGGTGAATTCCCTGCACCCCAGGTTCGCGAATGCTCCGGGCCTTCGGCCCTTCACATTCTCTGACGGGCTGCGCCCGTGGATAACGATAAGATTTATCCCGTCTTCTTCATGTAGCCCGGAGGGCGCTTCATGCTCTTCATGGTTCTCTAAACTAAGCTGAGAAGGCCATATCGTTTAGCGTTTATTTTAATTGACTATTCAGTTCAATATTGCCTCCGGTGGCCCTGCCGGGGGCCAAACTTTTGAAGCGTTGGAGAAACAGGTCGTTAAGAATTTATATCGAGTGAAAATTATCTCGCATCCGCAACCTGCTTTCAAGGTGGCTCACCTTGCCGCCGGAGGCTTTTTATAACAGCTACAGGAGATCCTAATGGAGCATCGAGTCATAAAGGAGAATTTGATGACCCACCTGGAGGTGAGGCGAAAGGAGAGCGTCTCCGGAATGATGTGGGGCGGTCTTCTTGCCGTGGGGGGATATATCGGTGCGGGGGTTCTGCTGAAATTGTTTTTGATGTTTTACCTGGAACGAACCGATGGGGTGCTGCTGGATTGGTTCTGGCTCTTTTTCTTCGTTTTTTTTGTTCTGATGATGGTCGCGGGGTATTTTTACGAACCCCGGGAAAGGTATGATTTTGGGATGGTGGACAATCCCTTCACCAAAAAAGACGATGCAGAAAGGGCCGATGCTGCGGGTGGACTATTCCTGGTGCTTCCCAACTTTTTTTATAATTATGTGAAGACCCTTCTCTCCTTTTTTATGAATGAGAGTGAGCGCTTTGATGCGAACCTGGCGGTCAGGCTTCTGGCTCAGGCAACCCACCCACACTACACCGTCGTTTTAAAAGATGTGTACTCCTCGACCCTGCCCAGAAAAACGGTGAACGGCACCCTGATTACCCTTGAAGATGCCGGGGTTGTCTCTATCTCGCGGCAGAGTGGCACCATGACCCTTACCCTGAAAGGGCGGGATATCATCGGAAAGGACCCGGTGACGCAGCAGGGGAACATGTTCATACCTTAGGGGCAGATAATAAAAAGCCTCCGGCGGCCCTGCCGGGAGCCAAACTTTTGAAAAGTTTGACAACCATGGTTTGTCTGTGATTTCAAATTTCCACGAAAATCAAAGGCGGATGTGATTTGCCCCGAGGAACGAGGGGCAAAGCGCATCCGAAACCTGCTTTCAAGGTGGCTCACCTTGCCGCCGGAGGCAGCCAGGTTAAAGATGCCTCCGGCGGCCCTGCCGGGGGCCAACCTTTTAAAAAGGTTGCCAAACAGGTCTTAAAAAAACCTTGGGTCAATCTAAAACCTAAGGCAAATGTGATTTGGCCTGAGGAACGAAGGACAAAGCGCATTTGCAACCTGCTTTCAAGGTGGCACACCTTGCCGCCGGAGGCATTTTTTTGGCCACTTTAACCATAGAAGGCTTGTTATTCAATGCACTTTATCAGCCCTCCCATCATCGTGAATACGCTTTCATGAATTCCCAGGCCATCAGGCTGACATCAATTTCCCCATGATCGTACAGGTTGTTGTGGCCCCCGCCGCTTAGGCTGCAGAGCGTCACGGAGGTTCCCTCCGCACAGGCATTGAAGGTGGTACACCAGCTGCTCCCATGGTTGGTGTTCACGGCGGTGCCGTAAGTGCAGTTGTTTTTTGCTGACCAGTTGAGGAGGCTCTCTTCGGCCCCCATGTACGGAGCCTCTTCAAAAGGAATGGATCCACCGGTATAGGCGATGGTGGTGTCTTGTGTGCCATGGAAGTGGATCACCGGGATGGGGTATTGCGGGGATATGTCGGGCACCAGAACCGGCATGGAAGAGACGGAGATGGCGGCAAAGAGATCTGACGCTTCCCGGCCCAATCTGTGGGCCATGCCTCCGCCGTTGGAGTGTCCATGGGCGTAGATCTGTGCGCCGTTGATGGCACAGCGGGTTTGCAGGTGGGCCACGACATAGCGAGCAAACCCCACGTCATCCACATCGTTGTTCTCAGCCGCACCGCAGCAGGCAGGGCCCGCATTCCAGCCGAGCAGTCCTGGCGTTCCCGTGCCTTCAGGGTAGGCCACAATAAAATTCTCGCTGTCTGAGAGGATGGGAAATTCATCCTTTTTGGCCTGTCCGACCGGGGTGTCCTGGTAGCCGTGAAAGGAGAGCAGAAGGGGAAGGGGGGATGCAGCGTCATAATCGCTTGGAATGTGCAGGTAGACAGCTCGGGTTTTGCCGCCGTAGGACAGCTTCAATTTCCAGTTGCCGGGGCCTAAGGCCCCGCCCGGATCGTCACTGTACTCGTCACATCCCGCCATGAGACATACACTGAGCAGCAGCAGGCATACCATCCATGATCGAAGATTCATGATGTCTTCTCCATTTTTTGTAAGACTGTTTGTGGGGTGTCGGTTTGGGAAAGGGCTGTGTGGGGTACGTCCATGCCCTTGTGTTGCGAAATTGTGGGGGGTGAGGATTGCACAATTTTATAAAAATTAGCATGTTGCGTTGGATTGTGTCAAAGTTTGTTCAATGTGGCAGGGGCCCTGCTGAGGTCAGTCTCCCCCCTTGACGTGTTGCAGTCATGTGTAGAATGGTTATTCTAAATGGTGTATGTTGTACTGGTGCCGTGAACAATGATGCTGCTGGGGGCTGTTTCCCCCTGAGATCGGTACCGGACAGGAACAGCGATGCTAACCCGGATATTTTACGGGTTGAGTGTTTCCATATTCAAGGCATCAGAGCTGCAGATGCAGTGGTTTACCTTAATGCTGTGATAACGCAAAAGATGAGTGCACCCGGCTCGCCCGAAGGGCGAGAAAAACGAACTGGAAACCGTGAATTCTCTTTTGTGTTTTGACATGTCTTAATTGGATTTTCATGAAACATCCGGGCTAAAGGGCAGTCGAGTGGCTGCGGACGAAGGAGACAGTGCTAGGTATGCAGAAACGACCGGTGGAGGTGGATGCAGGGGAGATGGCGGAGATTCTGGACCGCTATCTGGATGCCCGGGGGCAGGTGAATTATGCTGTGAAGATCGTGGGGCACCCCGGGATCGGTAAGTCGTCCATCGTCAAGCAGGCGGCTGAGCGCAAGAACCGTTATTTTATCGATACCCGTCTTGCCTTTAAAGAGAACGTCGACTTAGGGGGCTACCCGGTTCCCGATCATGAAAATCAGCGCATGATTTACTACCGGCCTCGATTCATTCCCCCCGAGGAGGTGCCGGAGGGCTACGACGGCATTGTCTGGTTCCTGGATGAAGCGAACCGGGCACACCCTACCGTTATTCAGACCCTCTTCCAGGTAATCACTGAAGGGCGGTGCGGTGAGCACCTTCTGCCTGAGAATACGATCATCGTCATTGCCGGGAACCTCGGTGAAGAGGACCACACCCGCATCACCGATTTTGATGACAGCGCACTGGACGGCCGCCTTGGCATTTTTCACCTTAAGCCGCTGGCAGAACATTGGCTGGACTGGGCCCGGAAAAGCGGGATCCACCCCACCGTGGAACGCTATATATCGCGGTTTCCCGAGCGTCTCTGGGACGCAGCCGCCATTCATCCCAACCCGAGGGGCTGGCACCAGGCCTCGTTGGCCCTCTCCCTCTCATATGGGTTAGGGGATGAGGAGAGTCTGTACGATGCCCTTTCCGGCGCGTCACGACGCTCCGTCGAGAAGGTGCTCGCCTCCCTCATCGGAGAGCTGGCAGCCTCGGATTTTGTGACCCAGATCCTTACCCCCAGGCAGCTCACCACCCACGAGATTCTCTCGGGGGACGAGGCGGCTTATTCCCGCTTCTCCATGGGAGAGGTCCCGGTGGAGGACCTTCTTTGGGCTGTCTCCGGTGCCGTGACCCGGATGCGCGAGATGAAGATGGCAGATGATGAGGGCCTCTTAACGCCCCTCGGCAACCTGCTGCGCTATGTGGGGGCCTCAAGGGCGGACGCACGGGTCAGTTATTTCCTGATGTTGTTGAGGGAGTGCGGGATCTTCTCCCAGATTCCCGACGCGGTACGGGCTGTTTCTCAAGGGGATGAGCAGGAAGAGCTTCTTGGCCTTTTTACCGATGTGGTCTTTGACGGGGAGATGATACCGGCATGAGCCCCTGGGATGATGCTCTGGCGGAACTCTGGAAGCGGAGTCGGTTCACCTCGTACTTCTATCAGATGGTGACCTTTGTGGAAGAGGAGCCCCTTTCCACCCTTGCTCTGACCGTGAGGGCAGGACGGGTGACCTTTCTTTACAACAGTGCCTTTTCGGAAGGGCTTACCCTTGAAGAGCAGATCGGGCTTCTGGTCCATGAGATGATGCACGGGGTTTTCGGACATGATCACCGGGGCTTCCGGGATGAACACCCCTACCTGCAGAACATGGCCCAGGACATGGTGATCAACTCGTGGATGGATGAGCACAGCGCCACCTTTTTCTCCAACGGAGACCAGAGCCTTGCCCTCCCATCAAGCCTGCCACGCATTCCCATGGACTTTTTTGTAAAAACAGGAGAGACCGACCCGTCGTGGGAGAGTGTCTACAGGTTTTTAAAGACCGATGAACTGTCAATCCTGGGTGATTTTTCCGAAGGGCTCAAAGAGAACTTCAGGTCGGGTGGAACCCAGGACAAGGCGGTGGAATCTGAGGCCGCCCCAAACCCGTCTCGCCCTGCAGAAGAGGCCCCAAGCAAAGATGGCGAGTGGTGCCTCTCCGGAAGCCAGGGCAAGCAACTTCCCACCGGTGTACATCGCATGGAAGACGCCTCGGCTGCCGTCAGAATCCGGAAAAACGTTCAAGAGGCATTGACGCTTTCCGGCCAGGATTTCAAGGCCCGTGACGAACGCCTTGTCCAGGAGATCAGTGCCCTCATCGAAGGGGTGGCCAAGGTGGACACCGGCCCTTTGAAACGGAAGATCCGGACCATTGTGGACAGGGGCACTCCATCCCGGGAGTGGGAGTACAGCGCTGCGCGTTTTAACAGGCGCTACTTCATGGAGGGGATTTACTCTGCGGGGCGCCACTACGTGGACAAGAAACTGTTGACCGTGGTGGTGGATCTCTCCGCCTCCATGGTGACCCGGCCCGAGCATATTGAAGAGGCCTTTGGGGCCGTGGAGTCCCTGCTTGAGGGGTACCGAATCAATCTGCTGTGCATCGATGAGACCCTTTTTGTCCCGGAGAAACAGGGGGAGCGCTTTGTCAAAGGGGGCAATGATGTCCGTTTTTGCAGCTACCGCCGGGGCGACTGGCGCCTGATACGATCCGGAAACAGCGGCACCACCTTTTTCTCTCCCCTGTTTAACACGTACCTGAAAAATCATCAGGAGATGGTGGTGGTGATCACCGATGGCGAAATCTACGACATAGAACGCCTGACCCCCTACCACCGAACCCTCTGGCTCCTTCCATCCAACGCCCAGAGTTTTCATGCTCCCTTCGGAGATGTGGTGCGGCTGGAAAGGAATGAGTAGATGATGCCTCCGGCGGCGAGGTGGGGGCACCTCGAAACCCTATGGCGAATGTGAGGAGGGCGTCGGTAGGCGTAGTTTTTCGCATTCGCGCGGTGTGTGCCGTTTCGCATTGTGTGATGCAAACGCGTGAGCCGGAGGTGTTTCGATGACAGGTCATGGCTGACTTCCATGCATCAGAGCCGAACGCCCTGGCGCTTTGCGCTGAGGGACGAAGGGTAAAGCGTAAGGGCAACCCGCTTTTAAAGAAGGCAATTGTTTTAATCATGCAAGGTGTTTATTGATGAATATCAATCAAGAGACAGACCCATTGACGATTGTGGAGATGGGAGCCGGCGAGGGCGACTTTGATGTGGCTGAGGGCCTTCGCCGTCTTGTGGTGTTGGGGGACGGAACCGCCCTTTACAAGGCGGGGCTGCGGTGGCCGGGGTTTGATATGGCCGAAGGGCTTTCTGCGGTGATCGCCCTGCGGGATGCCGAGATCCTCTATCGCTGCGGCTGGATGTGGAAGGGCTTTGACTACCAGCGTGGGATGGATGCCCTCTTTTCCTGGGCCGATCCCCGTCATATCTATCTTGCCGGACTCAATTGGCAAACCTTTGACCCTCAACGGGGGCTTGAAGCCCTTGCCAGGGAAGGGGATGCCGAGCAGATCTGCTATGCCGGGTACCACTGGCGACGGTTCGACTATGAACAGGGGATGAAAGCCCTCCTTGCACTTCAGGGCCCGGAGTACCTCTACAAGGCCGGGTCCCGATGGCCGTTCTTCGATTACGCCTCTGCCTGGGAGGTGATGGAACACCAGGTGGAAAAAGGGGGGAAGTGGCGGGAAGAGGCCTTTGACCACCCCGTCTGGAGGCAAGCACTCAAGTGCCTCTGGTGGCGAAAGCTCGGAAGGAAACCGGAGATGAAGATGCCCGAAGGCGCCAAAGAAAAAAAACGCCGGGGCGGAAGCTGGTCGTTGTAGGCCTTCTATGCGAATGTTGAGGCAAACGCATGCCTCCGGCAGCCCTGCCGGGGGCCAAACTTTTGAAAAGTTTGATAAACAGGTGTTGATGTCGGTTTCGATTCATTCGAAGGCGTTGGTTTACCGACTGCATTCGACTTAACGAGCAAGCCTCCCCTTTTGCCGCTTAGCCCCGTTGGGGCTAAGCGGCAAAAGGGGAGGCAACCGGAAAGTTTTTGCGAAGCTTTTTTCAAAAAGCGACCCGCCGGAGGCGTAGCTGAATAGTTACCCCTTGGCAAGCATTTGATAGTGATGACCTGTCTGAATGCATAAAAAAGCCGCTGGATAATCCAGCGGCTTTTTTTTAAAAAAAATGGGGCAAGGAACCCACATGATTTCATAGGAAACAGAGGTTTTAGGCCTCTCATTCATGGTGCATAAATGCATCCTATGGCGGTGATGGCATGCCCATGGAAATATAACCCCGTTAATCTCTGACGGGCCTCCTTTTGCTAAGAGGAGAAGAGTGGGCATTACGTGACCGGCTGAGGCCCCGGAGACCGCAGGGTGCGTTCCACGCACCAAAACCGCAGCCTTAATGCCCCATCGAATTTATCGAAAAACAGAGGTTTCAGGTCCCTCAACCATGGTGCATAAAATGCACCCTACGGCGGTGATGGCATGCCCATGGAAAATATAACCCCGGCAATCTCTGACGGGCCTCCTTTTGGTAAGTGGAGAAGATTGGGTATTGCGTGACCGGTTGAGGCCCCGGAGACCGTAGGGTGCGTTCCACGCACCAAAACCGCAGCCTTAATGCCCCATCGAATTTATCGAAAAACAGAGGTTTCAGGTCCCTCAACCATGGTGCATAAAATGCACCCTACGGCGGTGATGGCATGCCCATGGAAAATATAACCCCGGCAATCTCTGACGGGCCTCCTTTTGGTAAGTGGAGAAGATTGGGCACTACGTGACCGGTTGAGGCCCCGGAGACCGTAGGGTGCGTTCCACGCACCAAAACCGCAGCCTTAATGCCCCTTGATTTTATCGAAAAACAGAGGTTTCAGATCTCTCACCCATGGTGCATAAAATGCACCCTACGGCGGTAATGGTATGCCCATGTTGATATAATTCCGGGCATATCCGATGGCTCCACAGCCTGAGCATTGGTTCGCAACTCGTGCCGACGAAAGCTTTGGGGCGGCCATGCTCTTGGGGAATGATCTCAACCCGCTTTCAAGGTGGCACACCTTGCCGCTGGAGGCTTCCCTGCTACACGACGATTTTCCAGCAGCGGTGGATGTTTTTCCGTTTGCTGACGTAGTCTTCCGGGATGGTTTTATGGGTGATCTCTTCGATGCTGGAGACGCGAAGTGTGTGCATCTGGGACGTGAAGTCCTGATGGTTGGTGGAGAAGAAGATCGTGCCGCCCGGGCGCATCAGGGTGATGACCCCGTTTAAAAGCCATGGGTGGTCTTTGGCGATATCAAACTTTTCACCGGTGGTCACTGTGGTGGAGTAGGATGGCGGGTCCACCACGGCCAGGTCGAAGGTGAGCCCTTTCTTTTTGGCCTTTTCAAGAAATTCAGGGGTGTGCATCTGGATGACCTGGTTGCCCTCGGAGGTCAGACCGTTGAGCTCGAGGTTCTCCCGAACCCAGTTGACGGCGGTTTCTGATCGGTCCACGCTGGTGGTGGATGCTGCGTCCCCTTTGGCTGCGTAACAGGTGAAGGCGCCGGTGTAGCAGTAGAGGTTCAGGAAGTCTTTTCCCTTGACCATCTCGCGAACCATGGCCCTTGTGTTGCGATGGTCCGAGAAGAGGCCGGTGTCCACGTAATCGAAGGGATTGACGTAGAATTTTAGGTCCCGCTCGTTCATGACAATTTTTGTGTCGGTGTGGTCGAGACGCTCGTACCGTTTGCCGTCATGCCTGCCTGCTTTGCGCTCTTTGAGGTGGACCTTTTCCATGGGGACGCCCATGGCTTCCGCCACCGATTTTCCCATCATGGGGAGCCATTCGGGTGTTGATTGTGCCCGGGTGTACTCTCCCACCACAAGGTGCCCGGCATACCAATCCACAACGGCACGAATCTCCGGAATATCCCAGTCATAAATTCGAAACACCTCAATGCCCTGCTTTGAAAAGCGTTTGTTCAGGTGCTTGTGCTTTTTTTTGGCTTTGTTGGCAAGCATCTCTCCCTGCCGCCTGTATTTTTCCTCGAGAATCGGATCCATCTGTTGCCTCACGTATATAAACCCCTTACGGGGCGCTTCAGCGTGGTGTTTGTTTTCAAAGACCACGCGCCTAAGTGTCAGGATATCAAAAGAGTTTGTTTTATAACAGAATGATGGGGAGGGGTCTATGTTTGGAAATGGAGATGATTTAAAGACAGGCGAGGTACACCGAAAGCCAACACCTTCGGTGATTTGACAAGGGCAGAGGGACGGCGTGCCCGAAAAGGTACATCTTCGAAGGGGTAACAGAAGGTGATGTGCCTTGAAAGCTAACAGCATCAGTGAGCTCAGGACGTTTAACAAACAGGTTTGGTCATTATTCAGCTTGTACCCCCGGTGGCCCTGCCGGGGGGCAAGCTTTTGAAACGTTGGACAAATAGGATTGCTCAATTTAAGCAGGGTTCCTCCCGACTCAAAGACGGATGTGGTTTGACCCGAGGAACGAGGGGCAAAACGCATCCGCTACCTGCTTTCAAGGTGGCACACCTTGCCGCCGGAGGCTCAGCCCTTGGTCGCATGGTTGTGAAACAGCGCGCGGGTGTCGTTGCTTCGATGGCAGGCCACAAGGTGGTCTCCTCCGGTATCGATGAGTTGGGGCTCGATTTGGCTGCACACGTCTATGGCAAAGGGGCATCGGGTGTGGAAACGGCAGCCGGAAGGCGGGTCGAGGGGGCTTGGTACGTCGCCCTCCAGGATGATCCGTTCTCGGGTTTCATCGATGTCTGTGCTGGGAATCCCGGAGAGGAGCGCCCAGGTGTAGGGGTGGCATGTGTTTTCAAAGAGGCTGTCGGTGTGGGCCAGCTCCACGACCTTGCCCAGGTACATCACGGCGATGCGATCGGAGATGTACTTCACCACCAGAAGGTGATGGGTGACGAAGAGATACGTGAGGCCCAATTTTTGCCTCAGGCTGTGAAGAAGGTTCAGGATCTGGGCCTGAACCGAAACGTCCAGGGCGCTGGTGGGTTCGTCCAGAACCAGAAACTCGGGGTTGGTGGCAATGGCCCTGGCCACGGCGATACGCTGTCTCTGGCCGCCGGAGAATTCGTGGGGGTACCTGAAGAGGTGGTCCTTGTTGAGGCCGACGAGGTTGAGAAGTTCCACGACCCGCGCTTCAAGATCGTGGGGGCTGAGTTTCTCCTGCTCTTTGATGGGCTCGGCGATGATATTCTTCACCAGCATGCGCGGGTTCATGGAGGTGGTGGGGTCCTGGAAGACCATCTGGAGACGGTGGCGAAGGCCCTTTTTATTCAACTGCCTCGGGGAGAGGGAGGCGATATCCACGGGCTCTTCCTGGCCCTTGGGATGAAAGAGGATCTTTCCGGACGTGGGGTCATGAAGGCGGATGATGGCCTTGCTGGTGGTGGTTTTGCCACAGCCCGATTCGCCGACGATGCCTAAGCATTCGCCTCGCCTGATGGCGATGGAGATCCCATCCAGGGCTTTAACTGAGTTCACCTCCCGCCTGAGCACGCCGCCCAGAACCGGGTAATGTTTTTTTAAGTCCACCAGTTCCAGAATGGTTTCCTCAGGCATCTGTCTCTCCCTTGCTGTCGTACAGGTGGCAGGCCACCTTGTGATTCTCTCCCACGGTCATCAATTCAGGAACCTCGGTTTTGCACCTTTCCATCACATGGGCGCATCGGGGATGGAACCGGCAGCCCGAAGGGGGGTGCACGAGGTTGGGAACCATCCCTTCAATGGTCTTCAGCTCGCCTTCCTGGTGGAATCGGGGGACGGATGCGAGAAGGGCAACGGTGTAGGGGTGTTTGGGGTCGGTGAAGAGCTCTCTGACGTCGGCCTCTTCGCAGAGGGTGCCGGCGTACATCACGCCCACCCGGTCGCAGGTTTCCGCCACCACGCCCAGGTCATGGGTGATCATGAGGATGGAGGAGATCTCGGTTTTTTTGAGCTCTTTCAACAGGTCCAGGATCTGGGCCTGGACGGTGACGTCAAGGTTGGAGGTCGCTTCGTCGGCAATGAGAAGGTCTGGCTTGCAGGCCAGGGCTATGGCGATGACGATGCGCTGCTTCATGCCGCCCGAGAGGTTGTGGGGATAGCTCCTGGCCACCTCTTCGGGGTGGGCGATGCCGAGGTTACCGATGATCTCCGTGGCACGCCGGAAGGCTTCCAGCTTCATCCGTTTCTCCCACCTCTTTAAAAGGGGGACTTTTCGTGAGATCTTGAGGAGGAGGGCATTCGGTGTTTCAGAGGCGATGGTGTAAAGGGCTCTCTGAAGCCCACGTGTTCCGGGGAAAACCCGGGTGTCTGGGCTGGCAAGGTCCTTGAGGATCTTTTTACTCATGGAGCGTTTGCGGTGGAAGGTAAAGCTCTCCGCCACCTGGTCTCCCACCCGCATGATGGGGTTCAGGGCCGCATTGGGTTCCTGAAAGATCATGGAGATGCGGTCCCCCCGAAGGCCTTGCATCCAGGCTTCGGATTTGGAGAGAAGCTCCTCGGTCTTTTCGTTTTCACCTTCCCTGGCGAAAAAAAGGACCTTTCCCCCCTCGATCTTGCCCGGTTCCTGAATGATTCGCATCATGGAGCGCACCGTCACGCTTTTGCCACAGCCTGACTCCCCCACCAGCCCGAAGGTGGTGCCGTGTTCCACACTGATGCACACCTTGTCCAGTGCCTTCACCACCCCTTCGTAGGTGTAGAAATGGGTGGTGAGGTCGATGGCTTCGATGATTTTGGCCATGGCTACCTCCTCCTTAATTTCGGGTCGAAGGCATCGCGCAGGGCATCACCGATGAGGTTCCAGGCCAGCACAAAGAGAATGATGCAGGTTCCGGGAATCACCACCGTGTACCAGAATCGCATGGGGTCGTCCGGGGGCCCCACGATGTAGTTTCGAGCCAGGGCCACCATCTGGCCCCAATCCGCATAGCCCTTGGGGGCGCCTAAGCCCACAAAGCTCATGAAGGAGGCCGAAATCACCATGGAGCCCATGTCCATGGAGGCCATGATGAGAACCGGATAGATGGCGTTGGGGATGATGTGCCTGAGAATGATCTTCAAGTCAGAGAGTCCCATGAGGCGCGCCGCCTGAACAAAATCCTGGTCTCTGAGCTTCAACACCTCCGAGCGAATCACGCGCACATACCAGCGCCATTCCACAAGCGCCAGTGCGATCATGATGTTCTCCAGCCCCCTGCCGAAGGCCACCACGATGGTCATGGCCAGAACCAGCAGCGGCACCGACCAGACGATGTCCACAATCCGCATGAGGATCTCATCGAACCAGCCGCCGTAATACCCCGAAATCACCCCGAGGGAGATTCCGATGAACCCGGCAATTCCCACCACAAAGAGACCGATCTTAAAGGCCGTTCGCGTGCCCCATACCACCCCGTAAAAGATGTCGTACTGCCCGGAGGTGGTGCCGAAGAGATTTTGAGCGCTGGGAGGTTTCGGCGTGGGGGAGAACCCCTTGTGGGGCATCTGGTACGGTGCGTGCTCGTACTTTGGCGGCGCGATGTAAGGCGCTGCCACCGCCACGGCCACAAAGAAAAAGAGCAGCCCGAAGCCGATGATGGCAGACGGGTTCCGGAAAATCCGGTAGAGGGTGAATTTGAACTCACGCCACCTCGGATGCTCAGGTTTTACGGTGTCAATTGCAGTGTCCATATGTTGTGCCTTCTATGGTCAATGTGCGTGGCAAAAACGTGCCTCCGGCGGCAAGGTGTGCCACCTTGAAAGCAGATTGCGGATGCGCTTTGCCCCTCGTTCCTCAGGGCAAATCACATCCGCCTGTGATTATCGTTGCGACATGCCAGTCTTTATCCACGGGCGCAGCCCGTAAGCGAATGTGACGAGCCCGAGGAACGAGGGTTCGGAGCATTCGTGAACCTAGGTTAGCCGAATCCTTGGGTCGATCCAGGCGTACATGATGTCGATGATGAGGTTGGACACCACAAAGACGACGCCCATGAACATGCAGACGCTCATGAGGACCGGCATGTCGAGCTGGGTGGCGGATTCGGCCAGCCACCACCCCATGCCCTGCCTGCTGAAGACCACCTCCACGGCGATGGAGCCCTCCATGGCCAGGGCCACGAGCTGGCCTGCCACGGTGATGACCGGGATGAGGGCGTTCCGTTTGGCGTGGACCATGGTGACGGTTTTTTTGTCGGCCCCTTTGGCCCAGGCGGTGATGATGTAGTCCCGGTTCATCTCTTCGATCATGCCCGAGCGCATGACCCTCATGAGCAGGGCGACGATGACGATGATCTGGGTGATCACGGGCAGGACGAGGTGGGCGAGGGCGTCCAAGGTGATGCCGAGCTCGCCGTTCAGGATGCCGTCAAAGGAGTACATGCCGGTGTAGCGGACAAAGTCGGGGTTGTTGGCCACCCAGAGGGCGGTTTCGTTGGAGATGATGCCGGGTTGGAACATGTCGAGGTAGCCGTAGAACACCATGAGAAGGATCAGGGCAAAGAGAAAGGTGGGCAGGGACCATCCGATGATGGCGCCGATGCGAGTGCCGTGGTCCAGCCAGGTATCCCGGTTGACCCCCGACAGGGTCCCCAGCCAGATGCCGATCATGATCACCAGGGGGGACGCGAAGATGTTCAGCTCCAGGGTGACGGCAAAGTAGCTCCAGAACGCCTTGGCCACGGGGCGTGCAGCCACCAGGGACCAGCCGAGGTTGCCTGAGGCCACCTCTTTGATCCAGCGAGCGTACTGCACATGGAAGGGGTCGGTGAGACCGAATTGTTCCACGAGCATGGGGATGTCTTCGGCCTGCTGGGGGGTTGTGACGTAAGCGGCGGCTCGTCTCTCGGGGCTGAAGGTCATGAGAAGCCCGAAGATGAGAACGGAAACGCCGAACAGCACAAACACGAGAAAAACCAGGCGACGTGTGATGTATGCCGTCATAAGTGAAATCCGTTTTGTGGGGTGTGGGTGGTGTGAATGGATATTAAATCAATAATATATCGTGCTTTGTCATCGGGCACAACGGAATGGATGGTGAGAGGGTTCCGGGATGTCCTTAAAGCTGTCAAAACAACACCCCGAAGAGATCCTTCGGGGTGTTGTAAATCACGCCACCATCATGTGTGTTACTTGGATATCTTTTTCAGGTCTTCCCAGGCCGCATCCAGCATGGGGTGCGGGACGAAGCCCTTGATGTTGCTGCGGTAGGCGAAGTTGTCGATTTTCTGGTAAATCATGCAGCCCACGGCCTCTTCATACCAGAGGTTCTGAAGGCGCTCGTAGATAGCGCGGCGTTTTTCAGGGTCCACTTCAAAGCGGCCCTCTTTGCAGAGGCGATCCACTTCTTCATTTTCATAGGCCATGTACTTGCCGTAAACCCCCTGGGAGCTCATGAAGGTGAAGAGGAAGTTGTCGGGGTCCGGGTAGTCCGCGCCCCAGCCGATGAGGAAGATGGGGAACTGATATTTGCGGTAGGCCACGGTGTAGTCTTTCCAGTCGACATTCCTTACCTCGATCTGGAACTTGGGGCTCAGGCTCATGATGTTTTCGGCCAGCATGTGGGCCGCCGCTTCGCGCTGGGCGTTACCGGTGTTGTGGGTAATGACCATCTTGAAGCCTTTTTCCCACACCTTGCCGCCCCAAGCCTTTTGCATCTCGGCCTTTGCTTTCTCCAGGTTGAAGTTGTAGACGGGCACGCGGATGTAATAGGGCAGGCCGTTGGCGTTGGGGCTGGTGGGCATGACCACGCGGTCGTTCCAGACGTCTTTTGCGTAGGTGGCCCGGTCAAAGGCGTGGAGAAAGGCCCGGCGCACATGGGCATCCGAGAAGAAGTCGGCGGGGATGCCTTCGCCGTCAAGCTTGCCGCTGCCGATGTTGGGGTTGGCTTCGGGGTTGACCTGCTGGCAGAAGAGGGCTGCGGAGACGGAGAGCTGGGGCACGGAGTGCACCACAACGTCCTTCATGGCCTCCACCTCGGGCAGGTACTGGGTGTCCACCTGGACGCGGTCGGCATCGCCGTTTTGCAGAGCGAGTTTACGCGAGCTCCACTCTTTGTTGTAACGGAAGATGGCCGTTTTCAGGGCGGGCTTTTCACCCCAGTACCCATCGAAACGTTCAAAGATAAAGGACTTTGACGGCTCCCATTTGAGCATGGTGTACGCGCCGGTGCCGTTTGAGATGTGGTGCAGGGGTTCGGAGCCGAAGGCGGGGTTGTTGTATTTCGCGGCATTTTCAAGGGTGCCGTCCCAGCCGCCGTTTTCCATGGTCCACTCTTTGTCGATGATGACGCCGCCGTAGGAGTAGGCAAGAACCGCCAGGAGGGGGGGGAAGGGCTGGGGAAGATGAAGAACCACGGTGTCCCCGTTTACACTCACGCTCTTGTCGATTTTCTCAAAGATACCGGGAATGATCTTGCCCTGTTTGTCCCGGGTGCTGGTTTCGCCGATGAGGGCTTCAAGCATCATCCACATGGGACCGCCGTCCTGGTCCACCACCATGTGACGCTTGATGGAGTACGCCACGTCTTCCGGGGTAAGGGCCCCGCCCGCATGGAAGGTGACCCCTTTCCGGATTTTAAAGGTGTAGGTCTTGCCGCCGTCGGAGATGCCGCCGTTTTCAACGGAGGGGACCTCCTCGGCCAGGAGCGGCACGAATTTGTCAGTGGCTGATCCGTCAAAGGCGATGAGGCCTTCGTAAAGGTTCATGATGCGCTGGTGTGAGACGTTGTCGTAGGCACAGGCGGGGTCAATGCTTCGAACCGTGCCGTAATCTTCCAGGACGAAGGTGTCCGGGTTTTTCACCACCGGCCTGACAACCTTCATTTTGGTGGGCTCCTGTGCCGCCTCTTTAGGCTCCTCCTTGTTGTCGCTGCATGCTGTGGCGACAAAGAAGGTCAAGAGGAGAAACAGCATACTTTTCAACGCTCTTGCTCTGTTCATGAATTTTTCCTTTGTTCGGATGGCTGTTTGCTTATAGAATTTCCGGCCCGCGTACGCTTACTGAATTGCATTATGCTTTGCATATTATGTAAACTTAAGTTTCAATATCTTTATAAAGCTATCACAAAGTTCACTTGCCTTCAAAGGTGAAGTTTTGATTCTCGGGAGATGGTGAGGTTAGCTGTGGAAAAGACACGTTTTTTGTGTGGGTGATTTACTCGCTAATATATTCATGTGTTACTTATGAGATATTTATTTTGGTGTCAGCGATTGCTTGTTGTGTCGGTTTGAAAAATGAGACCGGCCAGGGCAGGATGCCAAGGCCGGTCTACTTTGGTGGGAGAGCCATCCTCATGTCGGGCAAACATGGTCATGGAGGGCCCAGTGGGGCGGGGATCTCGGACCGCTGTACTGGAAGCGGATTTCGTTATGGTCACGTTTCTTTTATTTGAAGTCGCAATATCTCTTTTGATTGGTTGCGGAAAATCTGGTATGCCATAAGAAACATTGTTATCGTTATGGCGTGTCAACCCCCTTTTACCGATGCGCCATCACTCGTTTACCTCAGCACGCGAGCCTTGCGCGGACCTGTTGCGTCATGTGCAATGAACGCCCTGGTACCGGCTAAATGGGGTTGTATGTCCTTTTGTGTTCATGGTTCCGGGAACATCAAAGCGTGAGATGTTATCCTGGAAAATGTGCCGGAGGAACCCGAGAGAGAGAGAGACATGAGGGTGATGTTCCATATCCCTACGGCAGGTGAGGTTATGAAAACTGACTGTCTTGCTCTCAGATTCCTCCACCACAGTAAAAATTCGGATATGGTGAGGGTGAAAGTAGCATTGTGGAGTCCGAATTTTCTACCATGAGTTAATCCAAATATCGTGCCAACATCGTGCTCTTAGTATTATTAAGGGGTTGTGGCGATTGCTTGGTTGTGATAGACGATATGTCGTGAGTAAATAACGATATGTCGTTTAAATACTGAATGGGGGGAATGTGTCTGAACGATTTCGTGAAGTGTCCAGGCGTATATTCAGTACTCTGGATATCGATGAGGCTTTGTTTGATGCGTATTCGTACCTCAAGGGTGTGATGCCCTTGGATGGTGCCTTTATAACCTCTTACGATCACGGGCAGAAGAAGGCTCGGATTATTGCCCTTGCATTTGAGGACGGCGGGTTCGGTCTGGATGAAATTATTCCCATCTCAGACGGAACCTGGGACATGATGGGGGAGTGGCACGCCCAGTCGCTGCACAACCCGAAGCCATGGATCCGGGATCACAGGCATCCCATCAACAAAGAGTTCATGCGCCTGGTAAAGCGGGGGTTGCCCTCGATCAAAACCAGAGCCGAGGGCATTCAAGATGCCTGCTGTACCATTTCCTGTGCCTTAAAAAATAAAAACACCATCCTTGGGAACCTGATTCTTGCCGCTGAAGGAGAGTCTCTCTACAACGAACACCACATAGAGATGATGCACGAGATCAGCGAGCCTTTTGCCATCGCCCTTGCCAATGCCATGCGCTTTAACGACCTGGTGAGGGATCACCAGGCCCTTCAACGCGACAACCGTCAGATGACCGGCGATGTGATGATCGGGGCGCACGGAGGCTTGAGCGAAGTGAGCCGCCTGATCGAGCAGGTGGCCCCCACTGAAAGCCCTGTCCTTCTCCTGGGAGAGACCGGCACCGGCAAAGAGGTGGTGGCAGGAGAGATCCACAAACTCTCCCTTCGCTGCAAAGGCCCCCTTATTCGTCTCAACTGTGGTGCCATTCCCGAGTCCCTGATGGACTCCGAACTCTTCGGACACCAGAAAGGCGCATTTACCGGGGCGTTTGAAACGTCCGTGGGACGTTTTGAACGGGCCTCCGGCGGCACTCTTTTTCTTGATGAGATCGGTGAACTCCCCCCTGCGGCCCAGGTGAAGCTTCTGCGGGTTCTTCAGAGCGGAGAGTTTGAACGGGTGGGCGGCACCCAGATCATGCAGGCCGATGTCCGGATTATTGCAGCCACCCACCGGAACCTGGAGGCCATGGTGACCGAAGGGACCTTTCGTTCCGATCTCTGGTTTCGCCTCCACGTCTTTCCTTTAAGTATTCCTCCTTTGCGAAAACGTACCGAAGACATTTCCGCCATGGTAGAGCATTTTATCCACCGTAAAAGCAAAGAGATGAACCTCCCCTATCGGCCCTCCCTTGCCGACGGCGCCCTGGACGCCCTGATGGATTACCCCTGGCCGGGTAACGTTCGGGAGCTTCAGAACCTTGTGGAGCGGGCCTTGATCCTCTCCGGAGGACGCCCCCTTCATTTTGAAGCCCTGCTCAATCGTCCCACCCCGCGCACCGAGAGAAAGGTGTGGGAGGTGGAGGAACCCTTAACCGGAACCTTCGATGAAATGTCTGCTGCATGGATTCGCAAGGCCCTTATTCTTACCGAAGGCAAAATCTCCGGGCCCAACGGTGCCGCAGACCGCCTGGGGCTCCATCCCAATACCCTCAGGAGCAAAATGAAAAAACTGGGGATAGAGATGGCACGGCAACCGAAGATGGCATAGGGTAAAGAACATCCGTAACCAGCTTTCAAGGTGGCTCACCTTGCCATCGGAGGAAAGAGAGAGGCCATGCCCCAGGAATCTTTGGTAACCATACATACCTTCACCGCCCCCCATGAAGCCCATCTGGCCAAAGCCCAGCTGGAATCCAGCGGCATTGAGGCCTTTGTGTTTGACGACAATGTGGTGGGCATGCAGCCCTGGTATTCCCATGCCGTTGGGGGCGTGAAGCTTCGTGTTTTTGTCTCTGATCGGGCGGAAGCCCTGTCGGTGCTCGGGTACGTTGATCCGCTGGCTGCGAACGAAGACCGGTGCCCCCGGTGCGGAAGCTACGATATTGACTACGACCGGAATGCCGGGTGGCGAAGGCGGTTGATGTATGGGCTGATGTCAGTCCTTCTTTTGGGGCTGCCATTGCTGTTCCGTGGCAAACGATGGCTGTGCAATGTGTGCAAGTATTCGTGGAAGTGAGTTTTTGCGATTCACCTAATATTGCCTCCGGTGGCCAAATTTTTGCCCGGTTTATGAGCTGGGTTTGACAGGCGGGTCTTGTGATCGATTTCGGCTTATTCCAAACCGGTTGATAGCTCCACAGCTTTTGATTTAACCACCATGGATCCCCGGTCAATCGACTTCTTGAATGCTTCCGTGTTTGCAGCGACGATAAGGGTTCATGGGGTATGATATATCTGGCAGCCGGGGAAGGCGGGAGACAGATTCACCGGTAAACCCGCTTTCGAGGTGGCTCACCTCACCGTCGGAGGCCGCTTGTTTTCCCATCTTATCTTTTGTGTATCCGTTGCTAAGGAGTCTCTCAGAAATAAGAGACTCAACTTCTGGGGGTGAGCAGGTAATTCCATTCTCCGTGGAAGTCAGCTTGTTCTATTGACAGTGCATCCATTTCAGCATCTGTCACCTTTAAACCTTTTGGGTATATGTCGGCGTCCAGGCTGGCACCTATTTTTAACCCTTCTTTCGTTGTTGTAGAGCCAATCAATTTAATTATAACTTCGTGGCTTACGAGTGGCATCCCTCTCCAGTTCCGCGTTATATGACAAAACATTCTGTGTTCAATTTTATTCCACTTGCTTGTCCCAGGAGGGAAGTGGCAAACCATAATAGACAACCCTTCTTTATCCGCCCATTCCTGAAGGGATTTTTTCCACAGACGGTTGCGCCAGCCGTTACTACCGCCTCCGTCTGCCATGATCAGTATTTCTTCGGCACCGGGATACAGTCGTTCCCCCAATTCCTCCCACCAGCGCTGAATACTTCTGACGGCAAACTGTGCCGTATCATTATCGGTCCCCACATTAACCCATCCCAAATTATGGGTAATATCGTAAGCTCCGTAGGGCGTTACTTTTCCAAGCTCTTTATCTATAAAATCATACGCTTCTACTTCCAACGGATGATTTGTTTTATGCCACTCGCGTCCAGAATTTGCAAAATTCCCTACCAGCTCCTTTTTCTTTGCATCTACAGAGATTGCGGGGCAGCCCCGACTTTGGAATTCTTCCACTGCTGCTGCAATATACTCAAACTGCAAATTTCTATCTGGATTCTGCCTGCCTTCGAATCGTTTTCGGTTGCTCTGTAGGCTATAACCTAACTTTTTGAGCAGTCCACCTACGGTTGTAGGTGAAATGAAAAACCCTTGTTTTTTTAGCTCATCAGATAGATTGGTTGTGCTTTTACAAGTCCATCTTAGCGGTTTCATTGGGTCACCGCTGGTATACGGCTCAACAAGCTTTTCTAAAGCGTCAAGCAGTCCTGGTTGTTTTTCAGTGAGCGACTTACGGCCACCACCGGGCTTACGCTGTCTACCCGTACTATCCTGAGTTTTATGAGAGAGTTCTTCAATACCATGACAGATTGTCCGTGGTGTAAGTCCCGTTGCACGAGATACGGCCGCGACACCTCCGTACCCAAGCTCTAAAGCTTCTACAGCCGCCCAGCACCTACGACTTTTTTCGGTTAGCTCGGACGCTATCTTTTCATATCTGTTTTTTATTGATTCATGTGGTAATGCTTTCATCCCGGTAATATAACAGAAAACGCCTAAAAAGAATTGCTATTTATTTTCGTGAAGCTCCTAAGCTTTTTGATCCAGAATATAGATTGCAAGAATAAGAACGATAACCCCTGCCAGGAACCACATCCCACCAAACACCCACAGAAACAACGGGATCGTCAGGTACAGCCCCCTCATGCCAATGAAGTAATGCAGGCTTCCTCTGTCCATCACCAGTGCCAGGAATTCATGGTTGAACGTCGGGTTGTTTTTATCGGTGAAGCTGATGACATAGGAGGCGTGGTTGAAGTAGCGAATCGTCAGCGTAAAATTGAAAAAGGCAATGAACAGGTCAAGGGCGAGGATGATAAATTTTACCAGAATATACACGTCGCTTTGACCGCTCAGTAGCTGAATCGCCCCTTTTGCTCCGGTAAACAGGTCTGGGTTTGTGGTCATCCCAAGGACACCCAGGCTGATGAGGATCGCTGTGGATGCAAGAAAACTCGCGGCCATGATGTGGTTGCGGAGCGTCTGGATGGCTGCGATGTCTTTTTGATTCTCGAAAATGGTTTTTGCCCAGATCTGCCGCATTGCGTGGGTTGTGCCCAAGGCGGTTTTCATGGGTGTGCGTCGTACGGTGACAGCCAGGTAGATGTGGTAGATACCAAATATGGCAAACGCGATTGCGGACGTTATGAATTCATTGCTGAGGGTCGTCATGGGGGGGGCTCCTGAATGTGGGGCAATGGTTTAAAGGCCCCATCATCATTGACTGGTCTGGTGTTTCGAGTCAACCACTTCACATGGGATTCGTTTGTTTTGTGTGTTCAATGTTAATTTTGGTTTGTTCTATTTGTGACTGTGTCTGAAATTTCTTGTCGGGCGTTTGTTCAGGATTGATAAATTTTCCAGATGGGGTAAAAGCAGTGCCTTACCTGTGGCGCGTCAGGCATTGCCCGACATATTGCGCCATGGGGACAACTCGGATGAAAACAGCAGGAGAGAGTTTCCGGCGCGTTGTTGCGAGTGCGATGCGACTGGAAGCCACCGAAGAAGTAAATCTTTCAGGTACCAAGGACTGCTGTTGGACGAGCCTCTGGAGAGTCTCAATATTCGTGGGTTCTGCACACCCTTTGCTAAGGGTGTGCAGGGCCGCTTTTATTGGGCGCCGAAGGAGCAAGCCATGGAATGCCGCATCGTGCGGGCCATGGTGAAACTCTCAGGTACAAGGGACAGAGTGGCATGGCAGAGCAACCGGTTCATTTAGGTACCGGTGTTTTATGGTCTGTCGTGAAAACTGAATGACCTCATTTGGTAGTGCCTCTTTTTACAGCCTTTCTCTTTTCAGCCCGATCCATTCATCCACATTATTTATTTTATTCATGCGTGACGCGTAGCCATGGCACGTCGTCATCGAGTCCTCCTGCTTGGTCAGGCATGGACTGGAAAGGAATGATTCTGTGGAAAACTTTGCACAACTGCTGGGAACGATTGATTCGTTTGTCTGGGGACCTCCCCTTCTTATTTTACTTGTGGGAACCGGTATTTACCTGACGGTGGGCCTGGGCCTGATTCAGGTGGCCAAACTGCCCCTGGCTATCAGATACCTCTTCAGCAAAGAGGGGGAAAAGGGCGCCAAAGGAGACGTGTCCAGCTTTGCCTCCCTTTGCACCGCCTTGTCTGCCACCATCGGCACGGGCAACATCGTGGGGGTGGCAACGGCCGTCAAGGCCGGCGGTCCCGGAGCCATCTTCTGGATGTGGGTTGCGGCCTTTTTCGGCATGGCCACCAAGTACGCCGAAGGCCTCCTTGCGGTGAAATACCGGGTGGTGGATGAAAACGGGCAGATGTCCGGCGGTCCCATGTACTATATCGAGCGCGGCCTTGGAAACAAGTGGCTCGCCAAGATCTTTGCCCTGTTTGGGATCGGTGTTGCCTTCTTCGGCATCGGCACCTTTGCCCAGGTAAACGCCATCAAAGACGCGGCCCTGCTCACCTTTCATATCCCCGTGCCGGCCACGGCCGTCATTCTCACCGTTCTTGTGGCCTTAGTGACCATCGGCGGCATCAAGCGCATCGCCCAGGTGGCCTCGGCCATCGTGCCCTTTATGGCGATCTTTTTTATCCTCGCCTC
The DNA here is from genome assembly GCA_942491485.1 of Desulfolunaceae bacterium. Classification (GTDB taxonomy): domain Bacteria; phylum Desulfobacterota; class Desulfobacteria; order Desulfobacterales; family Desulfolunaceae; genus Desulfoluna. The sequence continues at coordinate 203,850 of CALOAX010000010.1, forward strand.
GGTCGTGGTTCTGCTGCTTAACCTCTCCAGCATTCCGGCGGCTGTCTCCCTGGTTATCCAGAGCGCCTTTAACCCCGAAGCCGCCTTTGGTGGGGCTGCCGGTATCACCATGATCATGGTGATGCGAAGCGGTATCGCCCGCGGGGTCTTTTCCAACGAGTCTGGTCTGGGCAGCGCGCCCATCGCCGCAGCAGCTGCAAAAACCAACTCCTGTGTTCGTCAGGGCCTTGTGGCCATGACAGGCACCTTCATCGACTCCATCATCATCTGCACCCTCACAGGCCTTGTCCTTGTGATGACCGGAACCTGGAACGATCCAGCCCTTGCCGGCGCTGCCATGACCAACACCGCCTTTAATATCGGTATGGGCAGCAACATCGGGCAGTACGTCGTCACCATCGGCCTGATCTTCTTCGCCTTTACAACCATCCTCGGGTGGAACTACTACGGCGAACGATGCACCGAGTACCTCTTCGGCGTGAAGGGCATCAAGGCCTACAAGATGATTTACATCGTCCTCGTGGCCTCCGGTTCCTTCCTCAACCTCGGCCTCATCTGGACCCTGGCCGATATCGTCAACGGCCTCATGGCCATCCCCAACCTCATCGGCCTCCTCGGCCTGAGCAAGGTGGTCTTCTCAGAGACGCGAACCTACTTCGACAGCCTGGGTGTGAAACCCAAGAAGGTTGAAATCAGAGTTTAGGCAAGGATCAAAAAATGCCTCCGGCGGGCAGGGGATGATCCCCTGCACCCCTGGTTCGCGAATGCTCCGAGCCCTCGTTCCTCGGGCACGTCACATTCGCTGACGGGCTTCGCCCGTGGCAATGAAGCTGGCTTTCAACCTTCTTCGTGTAGCCCGAAGGGCGCTTCGTGGTTTATGGCTGTTAACCGGTCCATGGAGGCATCTGAAACCCGCTTTCAAGGTGTTTGTTCCTAATGTGGCTTCGCCACCCTTGCCGCCGGAGGCTGCTTTTTGGCTTTGATGAGGTCGAGCTTTGCTTTTCGGGGCAGTTTTTTGATGCGGTATTCCATGCGGGAGGCGTCGGAGCGATCTTTGGCTTCGGTGCAGTAGACCATGGTAACAGGAAGGCGGGCGCGGGTGTATTTGGCACCTGTGCCGTCGTTGTGCTCGGCAAGTCGGCGTTCGGGATCCACGGTGATGCCGGTGTAGAGGGTCTTGTCCGCGCACTCGAGTATGTAGAGGTACCATGGTTTCATGGGGGCACTGTAGACGATTTCAGCTGAGGGTTCCATCCTTAACGGTTCCTCAGCGGTTGATCCGCGTCAGCGTTTGAGTGGTACCAGATACAAAAAAAGCCCTGCCGAAAATTCGGCAGGGCTTTTTCTATTCACTATTTTCTATTCACTACTCACTGGCGTAGCCATGCTAACCAACAAACACAGCCAGGTTGTCTTTGCGTGCGTCGGCGTGCTGAATCACGGTCTGGACCATGTCCCCGGACTTGAGGTTGAGGCCGCTGGCCGGGAGCATCACCTCCATCATGTAGTCCAGCAGGAGAACCTGGAAGCTGTGTCGACGTTTGTCGAGGACAAGGCCCTCCACGCGGTCACCGACTTTGTTCTCCAGGTATTTGAGGATCCAGTAGCGTCTTCGGTTTGACTGGATGCGCCCGATGCTGCCCATGGGGATGTCCAGGTGTTGTGATACCTCGGCCACATCATCTTCGGTGTAGGGCTCTTCAAGGCCGAGGACCGAGCGGATCTGCCGTTGGGAGACGAGGTCGTAGTAACGACGGATGGGGCTGCTTGCCGTGGTGTAGGCATCCAGGCCCAATCCGGAGTGGTGGCCCGCCTTCTGGCTGACATAAGCCCGTGAAAGCTGCTTTCTCTGCATGCAGTTCAGGTACAGAGAGGGCTCTTCCCCTTTGAACAAGCGCTCTTTGGGGTCGGGCTGAAGCCGGAAGAAGGTGGGCAGGCCGTGGCGGGCAAGGAAGCTTGCCATGAGCCAGTTGGCCATGATCATCAGTTCGGCCACCATCATGCGGGAGGGGCTCTCCCGGTCCACGGTGGAGATGATGGGGGTGCCCTCTTCGTCTAAGTGAACGTTGACCTCAGGCAGGCTGAGGTGAACGGCACCGGCATCAAGGCGCTTCTGGCGGAAGGCCTGGCCGATCTTGATGAGGGTGGACAGATCCTCGTCGCCTTCGCTTGCAAGGGTGTTGGCCCCTGTGTAGGTGAGCTGGCGTCGTACGGTGACGACGGTGGGCACCACCTCGAAGTCCTGGACGGCATGGAAGCGGTTCAGGGTGATCATCACGCTGATGCAGGGCCGGACCGCGCCTTCCACCAGGCTGCAGAGGTTGTCGGAGAGATCCGACGGCAGCATGGGGATTTTGTGGTCGGGCATGTAGATGGAGCTGCCCCGGGACAGAGCCCGTCGGTCGATGAGGCTCCCGCGTTTCACCGATTCAGCCACGTCGACGATGTGAATCCCCAACAGGGTTTGCCGGTCGTCGAGTCTTTCGATGGTGACGGCATCGTCGTAGTCGGTGGTGTACCGGCCGTCGATGGTGATGGTGGAGAGGTGGGTGAGATCACGCCTGCCCTCAAAGCTGCTCGGGGCCGATGCGGCCAGTTTGCGGGCCTCTTCCAGAACATCTTCGGAGAAGTTTCTCGGCACCTCCATGCGGATGAGATCGATGTTTTCGTTCTCGTCGAACACGTCGAGCTTCACCAGGATTTTGAACACCGTCTCCTGGGAGTTGATGTTCGCCGCAGAGAGGACCGCTTTGGCCATTTCAAAGTGGCGGCTCTCCCGCTCATCTATGTACCAGCCCTTGAGGCAGGTGATGATCTCTTTGGAGTGCTCGCAGGACTTGGGTTTTCCGTCGCCCAGAAGACCCTTGAGCCAGGCTGCGCCCTCGGAGATCACTTTGTTTCGCCTCTCCTCTTCCCTTTTTTTGGCAAGCATCTGCTCCACCTGCTCAGGGGTATATGGGAGAAAACGGTCGTGGTCGAACTTGAACCAGGTCCGGTTTTCGAAAAAAGCCCGGATGATGGCTGATTTGTGATCGGAGGTCACCGCTTCTTCGAAGCAATACTCCGCCATGGTTTTGAGGTCGATCCACTCCCCTTCTTCGTTGAGCAGTTCCCACAGCTCTTTGAGATCGATCTCCTGTTTCAGGGATTCACGACGGGCAACGGTGGCCTTAAGGGTCTCCACCATGGTGGAACGACTGGCCGATTCAGGAAGGGCGTTGTCCGTCGTCAGGGATATGCGGGATGCAGAGAGGCTTACCTCTTTGTCATTTTCGGTAATGAGTCGAAGGCGTTTGCCTTTAACGTCAGCCACGGCGGCGCATATCAGCTTCTGCTGATCTATATATTCGATGATAGTTCCAGATTTCATAGCTAGACAGAATATCAACGGCCCTGTTGAAAGTCAATTCAAGGTGTGGAAAATCACCGGAAAGTCACGGGCTGGGTCGAGAGCTCCCCTTTTTCTGTGGGAATAAGGGGTGACGTGTCGGATGCAGGGGTGATAAACTGCCGGGGTTGATGATAAAAGGCGATAAAGCACGGCCTCCGGCGGCGAGGGTGGCGAAGCCACACGAAGCAAAGGCCCTCGAAAGCCGGTTGCCCTTGCGCTTTCCCTTTGTTTTCCGGGAGAAATCACTTCCGCCTTTGAACCAGATGATGCCGGGAATGGCTTACTGAAATCTGTTTGGCTACCTTTTCAAAGGGTTGGCCCCCGGCAGGGCCGCCGGAGGCAATATGGGGCTGAACAGGAACGAATGAACAACGTGAAGGGTGAATGTCGTGGTACGGATTGAGTTGGACCTGAGCAGGCATTGTATCGCAACGGAGGTGAAGAGGCGTCACAACCGTCGCATCTCCGACTATTTCAAGGGGAGAGGGGACAGGGAGGCCATTGAGGCAGAAATCACCCTGCTCACCCGCGCCCTGGATGAGTTGGACCTTCCGGCCCTGCGGGGGGCACATCGCCTTCTTGCCGGTGGGGAGGAGGCAAACGTGGTCCTTTCTGGTTCGGAGGAGACGCCCCTGTCGATCACCCTGGAAGGGGAGTCCCTCGACCTTGACGGCTATGGCAAAGAGTGACCGGACTGTCCCGGAAATATCATGGGAAAACCATTTGGCCAACGCAATGGGTTGTGTTTGGAAAGCCGCCGTTGGTTCGAGCGTCTGCTGCGTTATCAGCGCCTTGAGGTAAATCACGGCACGTGCAACGCTGATGCCTTGCATAGACGTTCTCCCGACTCGGAGAATGTCCGGGATTGTCGCTTTATTGAATCTGTTGCGTTGCCTGTTTCCTTCCTATAAGTAGAAAAAGAACGCCCCAACTTAGGGCCTTGCCACTCTTTAATACTACATGCCCCGTATGGCCAGCACCGTACGCCTTAAAAATGAACGTTGGGCCGTACTGCATTGTGAAAACGTCCGGTGGCGGTCGTTTTATTACTATTTTACAGCGAGGCCCTTACCTTCTGTGGTGATCCGTGATCTTTACCTGAAGCTGGCGGCGGGCTGTGACTCGGGTCACTGGCGACAGGGCGGATGCGGTGTATATTGAATCTGTGACATACGGCAGCCAATCAGCTTTCAAGGTGTTTTTTCGTTACAGTGGCTTCGCACCCTCACCATGCGGAGGCATTCATTTACGGGGCTGCCAAAAAGAACGTGTCGAGTAAAGGAGCGGTATGGAGACGGTAAAAAACTGGCCGGCAATGGTGGCCTCCCTGGCCACGGCTTTTGTGGCGACCCTGGTGATGGGGCTTTTTTCCCTGTCGCCCCTCTACCACAACATGCGCAACGCCGCCTCTGACGCCGCCATTCGAATGATTACCCCCAAGGGGATGTCCGACCCCGATATTGTGGTGGTGGCGATTGACGATGCCTCCATTCGAAATCTCTCTGAGGTCTATAAGGTGAATTGGCCCTGGCCCCGTGAGTTTTATGGTCTTGTGGCCCGCTACATGTCCGATGCCGGCGCCCGTGCGGTGGTCTTTGATATGCTTTTCACCGAGCGGGAAGTGGACCGGGTGGATGTGGACGCGGATACCTCTGAGAAGGCCTTTGCAGATGCCATTGCCGACAGCGGTGTGGTGGTTCTCGGGTCCGTGGTGGAAGAGGGAAATGGCAAGGGCTCCGACGGTGTGCCTGTCTCCGAGGGCATCCTCTTTAAAAACAGCGATAAACTGCCCCTTTCCGAGTACGCAGGCCTGACGTTGCCCATCCCTTCCCTTGCGGAAAATGCCGCCAGTGGCGTGGTGAATTTTCTCTCGGACAGCGACGGCACCGTGCGCCGCATGCCCCTTTTTTTTCGGGTGGGCGATGAACTCTACCCCCAGCTTGCCTTTGCCGCCTACCTGACGGCCACCGGTGACAAGGTCCTGCGCTATGATCCGCAGCAGAGGACTCTGGTGACCATGAAGCGCACCTTTAAGCTGGACCGGAAGGGCAATCACACCATCTACTGGTACGGCAAAGGGGGCAGTGAGGGGAGTTACCGCTACGACAGCTTTTACGACACCCTGCGGTCCGCCGTGCAGGCCATGGGTGGGGAGACGCCGGTGATTCCTCCGGCAGAATACAACGGGAAGTATGTGGTGGTCTGTGGCACGGCACCGGGGCTTACGGACCTGAAATCTACCCCCTTTACCTCCCTTGCTCCGTACCCTGGGGGAGAGATTCAGGCCACGATGCTGGACAACTATTTAAACGGGCGTGGGCTTCGTGTTCTCACCCTTGACCGGTTGATCCTCTTCTCCTTTGTTGTCAGTTTGATTGCGGCCCTGGCGTTTACCGCCCGATCGTTTCCCGTGGCGGCCTTGACCACCACGGTGCTCCTTCTGCTGCCTGTGGGCGGCAGCTATTTTCTTTTCCGGTACTACGCGATTGCCGCTGACTATATTTTTCCCATCGCCACCTTGGGGCTTGCCAGCTCCGGGGCCGCTGTTTACCGCATGGTGACGGAAGGGGCGGCGAGGCGCCAGATTCGTACGGTCTTTTCCCGCTACCTGCATGAAGACGTGATCACCCAGATCATGAAGGAACCTGAAAAAGTCTCCCTGGACGGTGTGGAGTGTTTCGGAACGGTTCTCTTTACCGATCTCCAGGGCTTCACCACCTTTGCCGAAGACAAGACCCCGCGGCAACTCATCAAGGTGTTGAACGATTACTTTCAGGTGGTGACGGACATTGTGCTGGATCAGGGCGGGATGCTGGACAAGTACACCGGAGACGGCATCATGGCTGTGTTTGGTGCCCCCATGGAACGCAAGGATCACGCCCGGGCTGCCTGTGAAGTGATCCTCGCCTTTCGCCGGGAGAAGGTGAATGAGATGATTCCCTCGGATCGGGGGAATATCCTTACCCGCATCGGCATCAGCAGTGGCCCGGTGGTGGTGGGGAACCTCGGCAGCACGCGGCGCATGGACTTTACGGCCATCGGGGATACCGTGAACCTGTCGGCGCGGCTGGAGGGCGTGAACAAAGCCTATGGCACCACCAACATGCTCTCCGAGCAGACCTGGGAGCAGGTGAAGGACGACTACTATTTTCGTGAGCTGGATCGCATCCGGGTCAAAGGCAAGAACAAGCCCATTCGGGTCTTTACCCTGGTGGATCGGCCCGAACGGGTTTCGGGCCGTGTTCTGGAGATCGAGGAGGCCTTTGAGGAAGCCCTGGCTGCTTACCGGCTGAAGCAGTGGGACGATGCCATCGGCCGTTTTGAAAAAGTGCTGGAACTCAGTCCCGAGGACAACCCCAGTATCGCGTATATCGAACGATGCCAGCTTCTCAAGCATACCCCTGAGCTGGTGGACGAAGAAGGGGTGTTTACCTTTAAGACCAAATAACCTCATGGAGGGACCATGAAAAAGATTCAATGCATTGCGGTGATGCTGGTACTGCTCTTCTGCGGTGCGGCCTTTGCCGAAACCATTCAGGTGTCATCGGCGTCCCTGCGCCAGAAACCCGGATCCTTCTACCCTGTGGTTGCAACCCTGAAGAAGGGGGACGAGGTGACGGTCATGAAATCCCAGGGCATGTGGCGCCAGGTGAAAACCAGGGATGGCGTCGTGGGATGGGTGTCTGAAAACGCTTTGAAAGAGCAGGACAACACCATTGACTATGGCATGATGGCGGTGGACACCTCCGGGCGGCGCATGGCCACGGTGATGGTCACAGCTGCGGTGAAGGGATTTTTTGAGAACCGGGTACGTACCGGTGACTTGAATGAGGCTCTTTTTGAAGCCCCCTTTGTGCGTTATGTGACCCCTTACGGCTACGAAGCCTTTAAACGGGAGACCTTCAGCGGGCGCCGTTCCCACGGGACCTATATCGGGCAGACGGCCGTGACGCCCCAAGGCCCCTTTGTTCTCAGCGAGCAGATGATTGCCACAAGCGCTTACATCACAGGTCGCCTCACCACACCGGGGCTGGTGTCCAACAAGAGCATGGTCTCCTACGTCAACAACGTGGCCCAGCTTATCGTGGAGAGCTCTGAATTCTACGATTTTCCAATCTCCGTCCATGTGGTGGAGACCAACGCCGTTTTTGCCAACGCCACCCCCATGGGTGTCATCATCATCTCCCGGGGAATGCTGAAAACCATTCGGAGTGAAAATGAACTGGCCTGCCTTCTGGCCCATGAACTGTCCCATATTACCCTGCACCACGGCGCCACCGAGACCGAGGTCCGCAAATCCAAAATTCGTGCCGAAGAGGCCTTTGGGGAGATGGACGACGAGATGGGCAAGGATGAGGTGGAGCAGGAGCTGGACGACCTGGCCATGGACATGTACGAGCATGCCATCAGGGGCCGCAAAGAGGTGTATGAGATGGAAGCCGATGCCAGGGGCATTCTCTACGCCAAGCGCGCCGGTTACGACCCCTCGGGTATGGCCTCCCTTCTTCTTCGCCTGAAAACACAGCAGGAAGCCATCTCATGGGATGAAGAACCCAGCCACTGGCTTCCCAAGTCCATGGGCCGTCGTGTCAATGCTCTGCCCAAAAGGGCCCCCTCAGGCAGCTACGCCACCTTTACCGAGCGATACAACCGCAGGGTACATTAACCAGGTGGGAGCACCTGGAGACCCTATGGCGAATGCGCAACGGGTATCGTTGTACGTTGCGCATTTCGGCCGCATTCGCGCGATGTTTGACGTCATACACCCTGTGTCACAAATGCCTTGGCTGCAGGGGGTTCAGTCCCAACTCCTGGGTTGATTTTATGTCCAGAAAACCACAAGGGGCCCCAGGTGATCCGGAAAGGATTGTCTGGGGCCCCTTGTGGTTGAACGAATGGAAAGCCACAATCTGATTACCATCCATTCTCAGCTACCACCAAGAGTATTGATGTCCCCAACATGATGGCTTGTGGAAAACGTTCTTCGTGCTTGGTTCTTAGTTCTTGGTTCGAGGAACCGCTGCGCTCCATCAGTTGTGAAAAAAAACATCAGCTGGCTACCGAGGTCGCACTCTTCATAAGTTCAACATCTTGGCCGCCTCAGAGGGCCTGTAACCTCGCTATTTCAGTCTGTTGCGATTAGCGAATATGTTCGGAACATGGCTTCGACTGAAAGGTAATCACATTTAAAAATGTGGACGTGATCGGACCCACGGAGGCTGGCTATTTATTGGGGGGGAGGGGGATGACGACGTCAGGCGGACCTCATGCACCTTCATGGTCCGGTTCGGGCACAAACCACGAAGATCACGAAGCGCCCTTCGGGCTGCACGAAGACGGTCTAAAAGCCATCATGGTTTTCACGGGCATAGCCCGTCAGCGAATGTGACACCCCGAGGTACGAGGGGTGGAGCATTCGCAATCCTGGGGTGCAGGGGCTCAGCCCCTGCCCGCCGGAGGCTCGCTTTTAAAAAAGAAGAATTTCTCGGAACTGGCCCCGCATGCAGTGGTTGGAGCTCATGGACGATGCGTAGGCGCCGGAGTTGATGAGGGCTATGGTGTCCTCTTCGTGGATGGGGGGCATGGGGTGGCATTCGGCGAAGACATCGAGGGCTTCGTTGATGTTGCCCACCACGGTGACGGGGGCTGTGTCTCCCTGACGGAGGCGGGTGGCCACGGGCTCGAAGGGGAGTTTGTAGAAAGCGGGTTCCACGGCGATGTTGAAGCCGCCGTCCACGCCGATATAGCGGGTGGCTTGCCGTGTCTCCACGGTATTGACGGAGAGAAGGAGCAGGCCTGCGTCTTTGACGGTGTAGTCTCCGGGCTCCACCTCGATGGTGAGGCCGGATCCCTCGAATGTTCGCTTGATGACGGCTGCCCACTCGTTGAGATCCAGTGGGGTGTCGTCTTTGGTGTGGGGAACGCCGAGGCCGCCGCCCAGGTTGATCCGCTCAAGGCCGGGGATGTTGCTGGCAAAGCTTTTGGCTTCGGCAAGAATCGTTTCCCACACGGGCAGCTGTTGGCCTAAGTAGCCGCACCCGGTGTGGAGGTGGAGGGTGGTGACGGTGAGGTTGTGCTCCCGGGCCGTCTGAAGGGCCTCCTCAAACTGCTCTTTGTAGATGCCGAATTTTGTGGTGGCCTCTCCGCTGTAGTGGAGGAGTTCGTTTTCGCCGTAGCCCACGCCCATGGCGGGGTTGATGCGCAGGCCTATCCTGCGGCCCGGAGCACGCTGGCCGAGGCGCCGGATGGTGCTGACGGCATCGCAGTTGATGTGAAGGTTTTCAAAGCGGAGCAGGGCATCCAAGTCGCTGTTGGAAACGGCCGTGGCGGTGTAGGAGATGTCGGTCTCTTTGAATCCGCAGCCCATGGCATGCATCACCTCTTCGGGGGAGCAGGCATCAATGCCGCAGAGTCTCTCTGTGGCCATAAGGGTGAGGAGGGGCGCAAACCGGTTGGCCTTCATGGCGTAGTGCAGGCGGTGGGAAAGTTCTGTCGACTCAAGGGCACCCTTGATGCGGGCGAGGTTTTCCCTGACTCGCCGGGCACTGTATAAAAAGGTGGGGGTGCCGAATCGGCGGGCGAGTTCCTGCACATCTTCCCCTGCAAACCGGAGGTTGCCTTTATCGTAGCCGAGCTGTTCACGTTCCCACCAGAAGGGCGTCTCTCTGGAGTCAGGCATGGGCATAGACCAGGTTGTCGGCGAGGGCGTGTTTCGCCTTTTTCAGGTAGGCGTGCCCCTCTTTGTTGATGGACTCCAGTTGGCCGGTGATCCATTTCCGGCAGTTGTCGGCCTGGCAGAGGCAGGGGAACTGTCGGTAGAGGATGTCTTCGGTGGAGGCGTAGTCCATGGTGAGGGCAGCTCCTGCGCCGATGTCCTTTAAGGCGATCATGGTGAGTCTCTCCATGTCGAGGGCGACGTTGGGGTCGCATGAGTGCAGGAGATAGCCCACAAAATGTGGGTCATGGAGGTGCTTGGTGGGGGTGATCTGAAGGGTGTGAAGCCTCACCTCGTCGAGCACCTCTCCGGTAAACCTGGCCATCTGGTCTCCCTTTTTAAAGGGCCGCCGGGTGAAAAGCCCGAAGCCCTTTTCATCGCCTTCCGTGGAGACAAAAAAGTCCTTTCGTGTGGGGTAACCCGTGGGTTCTTCTATTTCATACGGGTAGATCTGCATGGGTCCTCCTGGGTATTGGGTCAGGCGTGAACCTGTTTTTTATCTGGTGTTTTGGTAACTGTTCAGCTTCAAACCACAGAGCATCGTGGGCGCAGGACAAGAAAACATGCCTCCGGCGGCAAGGTGTGCCACCTTGAAAGCAGGTTGCGAATGCGCTTTGCCCCTCGTTCCTCGGGGCAAATTACATTCGCCTTTGATTGTAGTGCAACCTTGAAGCCAGCCACAAAGCCTGTTTGTCAAACTTTTCAAAGGTTTGGCCCCCCGGCAGGGCCGCCGGAGGCATCCTTTTGGCCTCAGGCAAACAAAGCCATCTGGCTCGGTGCCTTCGTTTTTGATGCGGTGCCCGCCTCAGCCACTGGCTTTGCCGGTGGCGGGGCCTGGCCGGGGACAAAGGCGCTGTGTTCAGCGGAAAACCCCGTGATATCGCCATCCACCGCCAGGGTGACAGGCAGGGTCATCTCCTTCTCCTGGGAGGTGACCACCGGCATGTCCCAGGTGGCATGGGTGTGTTTGATCACTTTTCCGGATGCCAGTCTCTCCTCCACGAAACGCTGGTGATCCTCGTAGCGGGATCTCGCGATTGAATGGGAGAGACCCGGGGCGGTTCGGGCCCGCTCTTCTATCAGGGGCGCAAAGGCTTTGTCTGTCTCATATGAGACACTGTGTCGGCCGGTGGACAGTGCTGCCTGCATGGTGGTCCCGGTTCCGGCGAAGGGGTCCAGGATTGTGTCCCCTGCAGCGGAGTACATGAGAATGAGTCGCAGGGGCAGCTCCAGGGGGTAGGCGGCGCTTCTCTGTCTCAGGCTCTTGTCCCCTGTCTCCTGGCGGACGCCGTGTATATCGCTCCAGGTGTCTGAGTACCAGCGGTTTCGTTCTTCCCAGAAGATGGCAGAGGCCTTTCGGGCGTCTTTTTCCGGGCCGTTTTTAAACACCCTTTTTCCCCCTTTTCGAAAAAGGAGGATGTATTCGTGTTCCTGGGTGACATAAGCTCCTGCAGGAAGCATGCCGGATCCCATGAACTTATTGGGGGCGGTGCTCACCTTGCGCCAGAGAACCTCCGGCAGGGGGGTGAAGCCTTTTTGGATCATGGCCATGGTGATGCGTGAATGGTTCGGGTAGATGGCAAACTCCCCGCCGATGGAGCGGGTGGCGTCCCCCATGTTGATGGCAACGAATCCCCCTTCTTTGACCACGCGGGCCAGCTCGTCCCAGACTTTGTCGAGGGTCCTGTGCATGCCTTCAAATGCGTCCATTCCCCGGTCTTCGGCAAGGGCCTTGGCCACAGCGGGATCGGCCTGTGCGAGGGAATCGTCCCACATGGCAATCATGGGGTAGGGGGGTGAGGTGACCACCAGGTTGATGCTGGCGTCCGGGGTCTCCTCCATGGTTGTTGAGGAGTGGAAATGGATTGTGTGTTTGGTTTGCATGCTGCCTGTATTTAGCGCCGGGGCTGTGGTTTGGGTTTCTGTTGGTTTTTCATGATCCAGGGCCGGGGTGTCACATGTGTCTCACAAAAGCGAGGCACTCTTTTTTTAAGGGCCTCATATGAAACACGGTGCAGCAATGCTGCACCGTGTGGCGTTGGGACAGGGATCAGTCCTTGGTGCTTGCCTTGACAAACTTGATAACCTCTTCGGGGTCATCGGTGATTTTGATGATATCAAGATCACCTTCACTGATGGTTCCCTCTTCCAGCATGCGGGCTTTGATCCATTCGATGAGACCACCCCAGTACTCTGTGCCGAAGAGGACCAGGGGCAGGGGCATGACGCGCTGGGTCTGGATGAGGGTGACCGCTTCAAAGAGTTCATCCATGGTGCCAAAGCCACCGGGCATGATCACGTAGGCTGAGGCGTATTTGACGAACATCACCTTACGGATAAAGAAGTAGTTGAACTCGATGCTGATGTTTGAGTAAGGGTTCGGCTTCTGTTCGAAGGGGAGGTTGATGTTGAGCCCCACGGACTTGCCGCCTGCTTCTGTTGCGCCGCGGTTGGCGGCTTCCATGATCCCTCCGCCACCGCCTGTGATGACATTGAACCCGTTATCAACCATGAGGGCCGCAATTTCACGGGCCTTTTCGTAGTATGGCGTTCCCGGCTTGGTGCGCGCTGAGCCGAAGATACTTACTGCGGGTCCAAGGTCGTGGAGCCTGTCCACTCCTTCCACAAATTCGCCGATGATACGGAACAGCCGCCAGGACTCCTCCAGCTTGAATTCTTCGATGACGTACTGATTTTTCATGGCATAACTCCTCTATCTTTGTGACTCCACTTTCCGCTCAGCTGGGGAATTCCAGAAGGGGAGGGATCGGGTCCACAGGTCGGGTATTTGAAGGCTGACTGCTCATGTGCCCGGCCCGGCCACCTGCCGGAGACGGTATCAGATCCGTCAGCCATTGCCCTGCCATCCGATGGTGATGGTGCCGTCGGCCACAATCACCGGAACTTTCCGCTCACCGCCAGAGAGACCGAGCATTTTTTCCATCATTTCAGGACTCTTGAGAACATCGATGTAGATCACCTCGTCGCCATTTTCTTTCAGGGCGTCGATGGCGGCCCTGGTGAAGGGACATGTCTCTTTGCCGTAAATGGTCACCGACTGTTTCATGGGATCAGTCTCCTGGGCCAAATGTGGTCTATGGGCGGATGTGCTGGTAAACACAACCTCTTGTGATTGTTTTTAATCTGAAATAATATCAGTGTTTTCAGATTGACACAAGAAGAGGCGCTGTGCTAATAATGTCCGGTATTTTTCTTTGTGCCGGGAAACCGGACTGTTATGCACCAAGTACTTGAAGGTAAGTCATATCAAAGCAATTTCAAGAAAAACAACGGTAAAAAGTGAATTGGGCATCCACGCCAGACCCGCCGCCATGATTGCCAAGGCCGCAGCTGACGCTGTGGGAGAGGTATGGCTGGTGCGCGAGGGTGAAAAGGCCGATGCGACGAGCATCATCGATATTCTGACCCTGGGATGTTCCAAGGGGGTCGAAATTGAGATTGAAGTGGAAGACGCTTCCGACAGGCCCGTCCTTGACCGTATCTTCGAGCTCATCGAGACCGATGAGTAACTCCCAGGGCCACGTTCAGTCGTAACACCCGCTCAGCATTGAGTGGGCTTTTGGCTGTTCGCCAGGCGTGGATATGAATGGCGTTCCCCTTACAAACGGGTGATAACAACATGGCCGCAAGGCTGAGCCATTATAGGTAAATCCGCACCACTGTGTGCGTTGTCATGATACAAAAGAAGAGCAGATCCTTACCCATGGTAAATCAAGGTTCAGATACAATATTGAAGGGCATCAGCGGATCACCGGGCATCTGCATCGGACAGGCTTATCTCGTGGATCGAGAAGGCGTGGACGTTGTGGAGAAGTACACTGTGCTTCCCGAGGGCATACGCGATGAGGTCAACCGGTTTAAAACAGCTGTGAAGAAGTCTGAGGATGAACTGACCGAGGTGATTGAAGAGCTTCCCGAGGAGCTCCACCACCACCTGACCATTCTTGAGTCCCACCTCGCCCTTTTCAAAGACAAGATGCTTTATGGGCGGACCATCGAAGCCATCGAAGGGGAACGCATCAACGCCGAGTGGGCGCTTAAAAAAGTGGCATCCCGCGCCAAGGCGATGTTTCAGGACATAGCAGACCCCTACCTGCAGAGCCGGGTGGACGATATCGTACAGGTGTCTGACCGCATCATGATGAACCTGGTGGGTGTCGACACGGTGAATATCGGCAATATCGATAAACGGGTGGTTCTTGTCGCCAAGGACCTGACCCCTGCGGATACCGCCCGCATTCAGCTTGAGCGCATCAAAGGGTTTGTCACCGATCGCGGTGGGAAGACCTCCCACACCAGCATCATTGCACGGACTCTGGAGCTCCCCTCTGTCATGGGTCTCGGCAACGTATCGGCCTTGATCAAAAACGATGACATCATCATCGTGGACGGCAACGAAGGGCTCGTCATTATCGATCCTTCGGATGAGACGCTTCTCGAATACGAAGAGAAAAAGGCCCGGTACGAAGCCCGCCGTGCGAACATCAAGCGCCGGAGCAAGATTCCCGCCACCACCGTGGACGGGGTTACCATGAAGCTCATGGGCAACATCGAGCTTGCCGAAGAGATTGTGTCGGTCATGGATTATGGTGGAGAGGGCATCGGCCTTTTCCGCACCGAGTTTCAGTACCTCAGCCGTTCCCACTTCCCCACGGAAGAGGAGCTGTACGAGCAGTACCGCGAGGTGACGGAGCTTATCTTTCCCGAGCCTGTGGTGATTCGCACCTTGGATATCAACGGCGACAAGGCCCTTATCTACGCCAAGGAGAACGATGAAGAGAACCCGGCCCTGGGGCTTCGGGCCATCCGATTCTGTCTCCAGCGTCCTGATGTCTTCATGACCCAGCTTCGGGCGATCCTTCGGGCTGCGGCCTTCGGCAACATGCGGGTGATGTTTCCCATGATTTCCGGCGTGGAAGAGGTGCTGGAGGCCAAGGCGCTCCTCAAGGAAGCCGCCGCCCAGCTTGAGGCGGAAGGGGTTCCCTACAGCGAGAATTTTGAGATCGGCATCATGATGGAGGTTCCCTCGGCTGTGGTGATGGCAGATCGCCTTGCCCGTGAGGTGGATTTCTTCAGTATCGGTACCAACGATTTGACCCAGTACACCCTGGCCATTGACCGGGGCAACCGAAAGGTGGCCCATCTGTACAACTCCCTGCACCCTGCGGTGCTGCGCATGATCAAGCATGTGGTGGATGTGGGCAAGGCGAACGACGTGCGGGTCTGTATCTGCGGCGAGATGGCTTCAGAACCGGCGATCATGCCGGTGCTTCTGGGGTTGGAGTTGGATGAACTCTCCATGACGCCCCAGTCCCTTCCTGCGGTGAAGGAGATGGTCCGGGGGTTGAGTTTTTCTGAGAGCCGGAAGTTTGCCGAGAAAATTATGGAGGCAACCTCCCTTGACGAGGTAGCGGCCATCATGGATGATTTTGTCTACCCCGAAGAGAACGAAAACGAAACAGTCCCCCTTTAATCGTGGAAAGGGCTGTTTACTGAGCCTTGAAAACAGAGTATGAAAGAACCGGTGCCGCCTCGCGGTTACCGGTTCCTTTTTTTCGATGTGGGCAAAACCATTGTGAGCGAGTAAGGGGTATTGATATGTCAGAAAAGAGCACCCGATCCATCGCCAATAACAAAAAGGCGAGGTACAACTACGAGATCACCGACCAGTACGAGGCCGGATTGGTGCTGGTGGGCTCTGAGGTGAAATCCCTGCGGGACGGCGCGGTAAACCTGAAAGAGGCCTACTGCAAGATTGCGGAAAACGGGGAGATCTTTGTCTATCAGATGCACATCACCCAGTACCCCTTTTCCTTTCACTCCAACCACGACCCATTGCGTCCGAGAAAGCTCCTCCTGAACAAGAAAGAGATCAGGAAGATCTCCGACATGATGAATATCAAAGGGTGTTCCCTTATCCCTTTGAGTATCTATATCAAGGGGAACCGTATCAAGATGAAGGTCGGTATCGGTCGTGGCAAGAAACTCTACGACAAGCGCCAGACCATGAAAGAGCGGGATGCCAAGCTTGAGGTGAACCGCATGAACAAGCAGAAGGATTATTCGTAAATATGTTCTTCGTGCCTGGTGCCTCGTTCTTCGTTCAATGTATCTTCGGCACTTATCCATTTGATACGTGCCTGAGCGTAGCGACTCCTTGAACCAAGCACCAAGAACAAACATATCGTGTTTTCCGGGGACCCCACCCCATAGTTCGCAACCCCATTGACACAGGGGGGCGAATGCATTACTTTACGTTTGACCTGTGCCACTCACCTCGTTTTGGCTCAGGTTGGTCACATCTCTTAGAACGCCATTATTTGGGGGCGTCCTGGGTTCGACTGGGATATGAGAGCTGTTTGACTGCACTCCGAGGATGATCGTTGGCCTCGTAAATAATCGATCACAACATAATTGCTGACGACTACGCATATGCGGTAGCTGCTTAATTGCAGTGAACCCGCAACACTGTCTCCCTCGGGAGGCACGTCACCTGGCTTTCTCACTTAGGGTCAACGTGGCGACACTTTAATGTGATAGGGACCAGAAGCCTGGTATTCCACCACCCGGCGGCGTCTGGAACCGAAATTGTAGCTGTAAGGGGACGATCGGAGGACCGAGCCAGCAGGTAAAATCCGACCGTATTGATATGCTGACTATGAGTGTAGAGGTCTTACGGGGAATTATTTCAGGACGCGGGTTCGATTCCCGCCGCCTCCACCAATTATATGTTTTACAGGTTCCGGTAAAAACGAAAACCCCAAGATTCGATAAGAATCTTGGGGTTTTTTCGTTCCGGTCCGTTCCGACCCAAATTCCTTAAGCCACGTCATGGGATCTTCATTGGGCACAAGAGTGTGCCGGAGTTGTTTCATCTGTTTCGCCTCGGGACCTGCTTGTGGGAAATGTCAACTCAAACACGGCGCCGCCCTCTTTCCCCTTTGGCTCGACAGCGATCTCTCCGGAGTGGGCTGACACGATGTTGCGGACTGTGGCAAGTCCTAAGCCGGTGCCGAATTTCTTTCCTGTGGTGGTAAACGGCTCAAACAGGGACGTTTTAATCTCTTCGGGTATTCCCGGTCCGTTGTCCGAGAAACGGATCAGGGCGTGGCTATTTTGACGGCTGACAGTCACCCGGATTCTTTTATCTCCGCCCTCGTGGTTTCTGACGAAAAACCCCTCTTTGGCATTCATGATCAAATTGTCGATGACCCGGTGCATCTGGTCGCAATCAAACTCCACTTGGAGATCGTCACAATCGTCATACTGGGAGACAAGGGAGATTCCCATGGTTTCCAGCTTGTCCCGGTGATGGTTCAAGATGGTATCCAGAAAAGGTACCAATTGGGTTGGATGCGTGTTCAGTTCCGGGGCATGGCCCCGTGCAAAATCCAATATCTCACCAATCATCCGGTTGAGCCGGCCGCATGAATCCATGACGCGGTCCAGGTTTGTGGATATCTTTTTTTCTTTCAGGGGTTCGGAGTAGAGTTGAGCGATCTGGGTAAACCCCATGATCGCATTCAACTGCGTCCTGAGGTCGTGGACCACGCCGCTGGTCATCTGCCCAATGGCGGTGAGCCGGGTATCCCGCTCGTTGATGCTGTTTTCCAGGGATCGGTTTTTTATGTGGGTGGCGATTCTGGCCTTTAATTCCCGCATTTCAAAGGGCTTGGGTACATAGTCGTTGGCCCCTGTTTCAAGGCCGGTCTCAACGGCCTCTCCTCCTGATTTCGAGGTGGCCAGGATAATGGGGACTCCCGACAGGTAGGGGTCCTTGCGGATTTCCCTGCAGAGCTCATAGCCGTCCATCACCGGCATCATCACATCGGATATGATCAGGTCCGGGGTCATGCGCCTGGCAAGATCCAAACCCATCCGGCCGTCTTCCGCCTGTTCCACCTGGTAGGTCTCAACCAGGTTGCTGACAATGAATGCCCGAAGATCCGGGTTGTCCTCCACCACCAAAATTTTCGGGGCACCCTGTGGGGCGAGTTTGATGGTGTCGGCATGTTCCCCGGTTATTCCGTCACCCAGGCCGGTCCCTCTGCTCACATCAGCAAGGAGGGTTTTTTTGTTGTTTCTGCTCCTCTCCTGGTACTCCTTGGCCACCAGGGCATCGAGTCTCTCTTCTGCAATCCTGTCTAATTTTCGTCGCCCTGTCTTTTCTCGCCGATCGACCCTCGGGGAAGGGGGCTTTATGGGAAGCTCAACCCGGAACGTCGATCCGATGCCGAGTGCTGACCGCACATCAATCTTGCCCCCATGGAGCAGGACCAGCTCCCGGACCATGGCAAGGCCCAGGCCTGTGCCTTCATTGTTTCGTGAATGCTGGTCGTCCACCTGGAGAAACCGCTCAAAAATAAGGGTCTGTTTATCATCAGGGATACCGATGCCGGTGTCCTGAACCTCGAACCAGACGCACGGTTTGGCTTTTCCGGCAGAGATGGTGATTTGTCCGAACTCGGGCGTGAATTTCAGGGCATTTGAAATAAGGTTGGCGGCGATGGTTTCAATTTTATCAATATCCATCACGCTATCGGGGAGCTTTTCCACGCCGGTGATGGTGATATCGATGTTTTTTTGTGCTGAATAGGGGGTGCTTGCCTGGACGAGGTCCGAAAGGATGGTGCCCAGGTTGCCGGTTTTGTAGTGACAGGCCAGCTTCCCTGCATCCGCTTTGGAAAAATCGAGGATGGTGTTCACCTGGCGCAGGAGCCTGTGGGCGTTTGCTTCCATGGCCCTGAGCAGGGGGGCAGATTCCATCTCTTTTTCGTCTTGAAGAAGTTGTTCAAGGGGGCCGATAATCAGGGCCAGGGGGGTTCGAAGTTCATGGCTCACATTGGAAAAGAACCGCATCTTGGTCTTGTCCAGTTCCTTGAGCTCCTCGTTGGCCTTTTCGATCTGCATTCTCAGCAAAAAATCTTTGCGGCGGGTTTTCTCTTTCTCAACATTGGCAAAGACCATAAAGAAAAAACTCCAGGACATGAAGAAGAAGGGGGGTGCCATGTCCATTAACGTTACGGAAGGGGGATGCCCTATGGTCAAATTAAGTCCAAAGTATGTTGCAATGGAGAAAGAACCGAACAGTATGCTGCTTAAAAAATCCCATGGAAGGAAAAGTCCGGGGATAAAAAGTAATAGTACAATCCCAATATAATAATTACTTGAGAATCCATCCAGATGTACTGTCATGATGGACACAGCCAAAAGCGAGGCATAGCAACACCATAGTGAAACCGGGAGGACAATTTTTTTCCCAATGGGACTTTTGATCAATAAAGCGCCAATGAAGAAGTTTGCTCCAACTGCAAGGCGAATATAAAGAAAAAAAAGAGCATTATCCGGTGTTGTAAACCAGTCGAGGCCGCAAAAAGCCGGATAAAGAATTGTCGCTACCATAAACAGGTAATACGTTCGAGAAATCAAAAGCTCCCTGGTCTCTTCCTCAAAATGAGCTCTGTAAAGGGGAGATAGCGCTGTTTTATTTTTTTTTCTCGGTATCATATCTTTTCTGCCCGGACAATGACTGCGGAAGCCGGATTGCCCAGAGACTCAATGGTTTGAATGTTTGAAAACCCTGCCTTTATGAGGAGATTAACTATCTCATGCTCTGGGAAAAAGCGAAATCTTCCTTCGTCTTCCAGTTCAACCAGTCGTGATAGAAATGCTGAAAACTCCCTCAGGCTGTTCAACAGGTGGTCCCGTTCTTCGTTGCTCAGGTCGGTGCGGGCTGCAATGGCCTGGGCGTGATCATAATATGCCTTGGATCCTTCGGAGTTGGGCAGGAGGGTCGAAAGCACCAGGACACCGCCGTGGTCCAAGACCCGGTAGAACTCTTTGACAATGGATTCCGGATCGAACAGGTAAGGGATGACAAGGGAAGATCCGAGTCTGTCAAAGGCATTGGACGGGCAGTTGATTTGGGTGCTTGCAGCCGACATGCCGAACACCAGGTGGTCAAAGTGAAGGTCCTTTGCCGTCTCACACCGATTCGGCGTGATCATGTCTTCAGCCACAAGGGTGCCCTTGATGAACCGGCTTGCCCTGGAGAGCTCCAGAAGCTCTTCAGCCTCGTCTTTGTCCAGAGCCGGGCATATCTTTTTGCATTCAAAAACCGTGGAGGGCTTGCCATGAAGGACATCGTGAATGTCTTGTGTGTAGCCTTCATCAAGCTTTTTCAATGTGGATGCATTGAGCCCTTCGATGCGTCCTTGCAATGACTTGATGCTGTAGAGTTTTCCATCCAGAAACTCTTTGAGGCTCTGCATTCTTGATGTTTCAAGGTCGAGGGCCTGGTAGCTTGTCTTGATGGGGTTCAACCCTTTTTCAGGGAATGTCCCCATGATGTCTTCCAGCTTGGCCTGGGTTCGCTCCACTGCGGCCTTGACCAGGTCAAAGCAGGAGAGCTGAAACTGGGTTCCCGTATTTGAAAGGCTCTCGAGCATGGCGGCGGAAAAGTTCCCCGTGCCGCATCCGAAATCGGCCACCCGTAAGTCCGGCTTGAGGTCCAGAAGGTCCACGTGCTTGCCGATGAACTCCACGTAATCGGGGCTGTAGAGAAGGACATCATACCCTTCCTTGTCGTCGGACGTCCCGAACAGGTGCTCTTCCCAGAACTTTTCCATGTTCCGCTTTTTGTTGGTGCGGCTTCTGGCCCACTCTGCTTGATTTTGCCTTTCATACTTGCTCAAGTCTGGTTCAATTGCCTGTACAGACGTGTTGAAAATATATTTTGATATGGATTCATGAATCAGTTTGAACAGCTCGATGGCTTCGGCACCCGTTCTGGGGATGTGACCTGTCGCCAATTCAATAACTTCCCGCTCCCCACCTCCAGGGGCGTTCATAATCTCTTTTACCCGACCACGGGTGACCATGTAATCATATGTCCCGATGATCCACGTCACCGGGATGTTAATATTGGTAAGGTCATTACGGGCATCTTCCAAAAATCCCATTTTATGTTTAATCGCATCAGGAACTGATTCACTGGGATCAAAGAGCCGACCATAAGCAAGAAAGGGCTCTATTTTCTCCCCGCGAAGATGGGCGGCATAAAGGTCCACACCCGCCAGGAGATTTTGCATCATGTCCTGACCATCGGGGCATCCAAAGGGGGCTATCCAGTAATCCACCTTGGGGGTGTTCTGGTCTGCGATGACCCTGCGGGCTGGGATGGCGGAAAGAGAATATGACACCATGACTCGTTTATCAGGGGTAAATCTTTTTTCTACATATGAAAGCGTGGACGACATGTCCGAGACTAAATTCGAATAGCTCCATTTGAGATAGGGGCTTCCTTGGGCCACCATCTCCGGGTCCGCCTCACTTTCTCCCAGGCAATGGGTCATATCAAACCTCAATACAATGGCGTTTTTCCCCTGGTGCCGGAAGTTATCCACCAAGGTCTGGGCAAGAAGACCAAAGACCTCTTTACGGACAGGGAATGGCGGAGAGATCACCACAGCAACATCCACAGACGGTGGGGCTGCATGAAGATCGAAGGTGGCATTCAGAAGGGCGGCCACGCTGTCTCCCATGCTGTTTTTGTATCGCACCGGATAGGGGCGTTCCCGATCGAGGACTTCCGTTGTGCCCACAGCCCCTTTGATCTTTTGAATTGCAAGGGAAGAGAAGCGTTTTGCGGAGTTGAAAAAATTGGAGCGCAACGACTTTTTGCTTACATGTTGAAAAGTGTCCCGCCTCTGGATACTGTCAAAATAGTTAAGCCCCAGCAGCAGGTGGTTTTCATCCATCTTTTTTATTCTGGCGATGGTTGCCCCTTTAAACGACTCGACCCCCTCGTCATTTTTCAGTTTAAAACCGGGAAAGCGCATTCCTACGGTATAGAGGCAACTGTTGGGGGCGAGGACAGAGCATCCCCCTTCGCTTTTCTCCAAAACAGAGAAGGCCAGCTGCTGGGAATCGAGATGAGATGCCTGCAGGATCATCCATTCGCGTGTCGATGGAACACGCCTGCTGCACCGCCGATCATTCAGGTACATTCGATCCGGGTAGAACAACTGGGGGGAGGGGCCGGGCTCATGAATCAACCCTTCAAAGATGGCATGGAGGGGGCCGTCAATGATGATGACATGGACCACGCGTGTTTTGGTGGGGATTTTCTTGTCCAGGTTGGTCAGGACAATGCCCTGCTCGCAAAAATCGAGCATCCCGGAGATGGGTTTTGCCTTTTTTGACGTAAGGATCAGGCAATCCAGCATATTCTTCCGGGCATTTTCAAGTCGCTCATGGATGATCACCGGGTCGGTGACCGGCAGCATGTTGCCGCTTAATATATTCTTCAAGGAGTCTTGGATGGACACCACCGTGTCATCCAATTCAGAAAACCCGACATAATTTCTTATGAGGGAGCGGTCCTTGTAGTGCAGGTCATTAAATTCAATCCCGAAGCCGGAATCTTCGGTACGGGTCACGCGACCGCCTATGTTTACGGCGTTGTGTTTTCCGAAAGGAAGGATGATCTTTACGTTGACAAGGGCACCCATGGGGGGGACATCACCGTGCTGGATAAAGGCACCGTCAAGGCTGAGATCCAATACATAGGATTCCTCACTGTCTGAGGATTCTATATCTTTTGATGATTCAACGAGGAATTCAACGGGGGCAATGGTTTTTCTGCGGGAAGACTTTCGGTGCTCTTTTTCTTTGCCTATCCATGTCTCAGCCAGTTTCTTGTTTTCATTCTGCATTGATACATACCTTCAGGTTAAAAAAGGGGGGGATTCATATAGAATTTCAATACTCATATTAGCTGTTTCGAGAAATGTTATTCTTGAAATCGCAGGCAATCAATCATGGCCGGAAGAAAATGATAACCTACCAAATCAGAGATCGCTTAACTATTTTGAGTGTCAAAAAATATACCCCTCTCTATGGATTTTTACCCACGATACTTCCAAGCAAAAACAAATAGCAGGTGTCATTATTTTTTTATCGATAGTACTTCTATATTCCATATAAATACAATAAGTCAATAATGTGAATGGTGTTTTACCTAACCACTCGTGTTTCGGTCTGGGTGGAATGCTCAGAAATTTGAAAGAGTAAGGAACGTCAGTGCTTGATCCCCTTCTGTTGTTATCTTCTTTTCCTTAACTGGTTGACCACTTTCAGGGGTAGGGGACACTGTAGGCAGCAATACAGGCTTTGCTTCCGTACAATAGAAAACGTTCTTCGTGCTTGGTTCGAGGAGTCGTTGCACTCCATCCGTTATGAAAAAAAGATGAGTCGGCTGCTAACCCGAATATTTCATGGGGATTCGATGAAGCAAAAGCAGGGTCATCATGAAGGGCATGAAGAGCATGAAGGCGGCAACGCCGCAGGTTTCAACCACAGATGGACCCAGATCGGGATGATAACGAAGGTCTGGCTGTCTCTGAAAAGATTGGGAGACATGGTCTCGGCATAGTTGAAACGCGCATGATGGTGAGGCCTGTAGGGTGCATTTATGCACCAGATATAATCATCGGAACGAAGCGACTCCTTGAACGAAGAACCAGGCACCAAGAACCTTGGTTTTAACCATGAAGGGCATGAAGGTCACGAAGGAGAAGAAAAAGGGCGCGAGGCTTGGTTGCGACCCCTGCCATGGGATGAGAAATAAGACGTCTTGATGTTGACATGGTACTGCGAAGTGGTACTATTGAATGATGAAACGCAAACACCAGAAAACACTGGAACTGATTTTTGCACGGCCGGTGAGTGGCAATATAAAATGGCCGGACATCGAAGCATTGTTGGTTGCGCTGGGTGCAAAGATAAGCGAACGCGAGGGCTCTCGAATGGGTGTGGTGCTTTTTGGGGAGATCCAGGTTTTCCACAGACCTCACCCTTCGCCAGACACAGACAAGGGGGCGGTTTCCGCTATTCGGAAATGGTTGGAAAGAAATGGGGTGAAACCATGATGAACATGATGAAAATTGATGGGTATAAAGCCGTCATCACATACGATCCTGAGATAGATATGTTTCGAGGTGAGTTTGTCGGACTTAACGGCGGCGCTGATTTTTATGCAACAAATATTAAGGGCCTTCAAAAAGAGGGGAAGCTCTCCCTCCATGTGTTCCTGGATATGTGTAAAGAAGAAGGCATCAGTCCCTGTAAAGAATATTCGGGTAAGTTCAACCTGAGGGTCCCGCCGGAGTTGCACGCTTCCATTGCTGAAAAGGCAGCGGCTGAGGGGAAGAGCTTGAATAAATGCGTGACAGACATGTTGCGGGATATGGTTTAACCCGGACATTTTAGGGAATATGATGAAGCAAAAACCGTAGGGGCCTTCGCGACCCCTCCTCCCGTATTGGTCAGTGTTGGGTATATGGTTGCCGGGCTAATACCAAGTCAAAGACCGAGCTGAAAACCACAGTTGCAAAAATTGCTCAGCTGCGTACGGATATTGATGCCATCGTGGCAGACATTTAAAGAGGTGCTGAATGATCCTTGAAAACAAATTAAACATCACCGATCAAATTGAACTGGCCAAATCCGAAGAAAAAATAAGCAAGCAAAAAGCCAAGCAATTGTTTGACTCCGGTGATATTGCCAAGATCGAAGTCGGCACCTTTGCCGGGCTTTGCTTTGTCCACGCCTATCTGTTTGAAGAGATTTATCTCTTTGCCGGCAAAATCCGGGAGGTCAATATCTCCAAAGGTGATTTTCGTTTTGCGCCAGTTATGTACCTTGCCCCCTCTATAGAGCATATCGACGCCATGCCCCAGGGCAACTTTGATGAAATCGTCGAAAAATATGTGGAGATGAACATCGCCCACCCCTTCCGCGAGGGCAATGGCCGCGCCACCCGCATCTGGCTTGACCTCATCCTTAAAGAAGAACTCAAGCAGGTGATCGATTGGAATCTCGTGGATAAAGAGGAGTACCTCTCGGCCATGCAGCGCAGCGTCGTAAAAGACGTTGAAATTAAAGTCCTGCTCAAACAAGCCCTGACCGATCAAATCCACGACCGTGCCCTGTTTATGAAAGGCATTGATGTCAGCTATTTCTACGAAGGCTATAGCGAATTTAAAACCGAGGAGCTGTAAGCATGGGTGATGTCAGATTGATGGAAAAGCGACGTTCTGGCGTGTAATCGAAAGGGGGCGTGACAGACATGTTGCGGGATATGGTTTAAACCCGTTTGTTCGGGAGAGGTACCGACGGTGGTGGGGGGAATCGTTCTTTGTGCTTGGTTCTTTGTTCTTGGTTCGAGGAGTCGCTGTGCTCTATCAGTTGTGACGAATATGTAACCATTCAGCATGGAATGCGGTAGGCAAAGATTTGATTTCGGTCACCTGAGCATGGATCCCCGCCTGCGCGGGGAAGACGGAATGCGTAGGGTGCGGCCCCCGCACCGACTGACGTT
Organism: Desulfolunaceae bacterium; assembly: GCA_942491485.1. GTDB lineage: Bacteria > Desulfobacterota > Desulfobacteria > Desulfobacterales > Desulfolunaceae > Desulfoluna. The sequence continues at coordinate 229,359 of CALOAX010000010.1, forward strand.
TGAATGCCCAACACGTGATGGGTAATCTAACCCGGATATTTCACGAGTCGTGTGCTCCCATATTCAAGGCATCAGAGCTGCAGGTGTAGTGGTTTATCTCAAAGCTCTGATAACGCCGAAGATGGGTGCACGCGGCTCGCCCGAAGGGTGAGAAAATCGAGCAGAATACCGTGGATTACATTTTGCATTTTTGAATAACTATTTTTTTTCACAATAACGGACCGTAATCACAACCCATTGCCTTACCCTGATCGTTTTTTTTGAAACATCCGGGCTAAAGGTGAACACAGGTGGGCGCTGATGGTGGCACAGAAAAGCAAAAGCCGGGTCACCATGAAGGGCACGAAGATCATGAAGGAGGGGTATGGTTCGTTTTATTTGCCCCATGTCAGGGAACTACCTCAAAGTATGATACTCTTGATTTATTGGTGTAAATCAGACATATTGTTACTACTTATTAATATATAGTGACAATATGTCTGGAGGTGGCCGTGAAAAAGAAGCCCGAGGATATTTTCAGGAACCATGGCGGGCAGCTTCGGATGAGCGAAGCCCTGGAGTACGGAATCACCCGTTATATGCTTTATTCGCTGAGGGACAAGGGCGTCATCGAACAGGTCAGCAGAGGGGTGTATCGACTCGCTGAACTCCCACCAATCAGTCATCCCGATCTTGTAACCATTGGCCTTCGGTTTCCCAACGCTGTAATTTGTCTGGTTTCGGCACTTTCATACCATGACCTGACGACACAAATACCCCATGCAGTATCTGTAGCCATTCGAAAAGAGTCTCGAACTCCATCTCTGGATTACCCCCCCATTCAGGCCCATAAATATTCAGATTCTTCATATGAAGCTGGGATAGAGGAACATGTAATCGATGGGGTGTCGGTTAAAATATATGATCCTGAAAAAACGATCGTAGACTGTTTTAAGTTTCGCAATAGAATCGGCATGGATATTGTTCTTGAAGGGCTGAAACTCTACAAAACACGCATGACGTTTGATCATAAAAAATTGCTTTCTTATGCAAAGATCTGCCGGGTCGAAAGGGTCTTGCAGCCATACTTGGAGGCAAGTCTATGAAGCCCATCAAGAATATTTCGGCATCGGTACGACAACGACTTCTAAATCGGTCAAAAGAAGAGAAAAGACCATTCAATGAACTTCTTCAGTACTATGCTATGGAACGATTTTTATATCGTTTATCTCAATCTGCCCATGCGGACCGCTTCATACTTAAGGGCGCCTTGATGCTAAGGGTTTGGCGGTCACCGGAGCATCGACCAACCATGGATATCGATATGCTTGGTAAGACCGACAATGAAGAAGAGTCTGTTGTTGCGCAAGTCAAAGATATTATGGGCACTGATGTTGAACCGGATGGCCTTCTCTTTGATTTTGACTCAGTTCATTCGGAGCGGATAACAGAAGACGCTGATTATGAAGGGGTCAGAATCAAGTTCCGGGGTCTGTTGGATTCCGCCCGAGTGAACATGCAAATTGATATCGGTTTTGGAGATGTTGTATACCCTGAGCCAGAAGAATCTGACCTTCCCACCATGCTGGATTTTCCTGCACCCAAACTTCTGTGTTACAGTCGGGAAAGTGCCATCGCTGAGAAATTTGAAGCAATGGTAACGCTTGGCGTGCTGAACAGTCGCATGAAGGATTTTTATGATATATGGCTTTTGTCGAGGCAGTTTGGTTTTGAACGCGCCAAGCTGGCAGAGGCAATTCGGCTTACCTTTAAGCGGCGTGGAACAACACTGCCCATTGTCATTGATGCGTTCGAAGAGGATTTCGTTGCGGCCAAGCAAATTCAATGGGCAGCCTTTTGCCGACGGCTTAAACAAGATCATCTCTCCACATCGTTCCAGGTTATTGTTTCAGATGTTGCCTCTTTTCTTGCACCCATCGCATCGTCCATTCCTCAAGGCACATTCACCTTTTCAACCTGGGAACCTGCCGGTCCTTGGAAATGACAAAAAGACGGCTTATTCGTTAAGACAGAACCATTTGATTTAGCGACAGGGGGGAAGTAATGGGGGTGGTTCATTTTTTTTGTCTAATTTCAGGGGGCTACCTCTTTTATTGAAACCGTTCTTAAGAAATCGTGCTTGGTGCTTGGTGCTTGGTGCTTGGTGCTTGGTTCGAGGAGTCGTTGCACTCCATTTGTTATGACAATAAAGATGAGTCGGATGTTAACCCCGACATTTCATGGGGAAACGATAGGGCCAAAGCTGAAGGGTGCTGCTCCGCACCAACTGACGTTTGGATGGCCAACAAAGGTGAAGACAGGTGGGCGCTGATGTGGGGCACAGAAAAGCAAAATCAGGGTTCACCACGAAGGGCATGAAGGTCACGAAGGAGAAGAAAAAGGGAGCGTGGCTTGGTTTGTTCATCTGCCAAGGTACGCCTCCGTGTGCTGGGTGTGACTTATGGCAGAAAATTTGACTTTTGGCAGAAAAAGAGTAGGTACATTTAAGGCTTTCTGTATGGAGAGCCGCTGCCTGAAATCAAACATTAAGGAGATCCTGTCATGTCCAGTCAACCCGTTGAATCAATGATCCCTTCCAGCACCCCCGGTGTGAATGTCTGTGTGACTGTCAACCCTGCCATCACGCCTCGGGCCGTCGTTGTTATTGTCCATGGCCTGGCTGAGCACCTCGGCAGGTACGATACGGTCACCAGGGAACTCAATGATGCGGGGTTCACGGTCTACCGGTTTGACAACCAGGGCCATGGCCGATCGGAAGGTGAGCGCGGCTACCTGGATGATTTTCAGAGCTTCATCGACGACGCGGATCGTCTCGTGGAAAAAGCCCGCCAGGAGAACCCGGGCCTCCCGGTGTTTATGCTGGGGCACAGCATGGGCGGGTTCATCACCGCAGCCTACGGGGTCAAATACCCCGGTAAGTTGACAGGGCAAGTCCTCTCCGGCGCAGCCGTCACTGTCTTGCCCCTGTTTGACGCCTTTAAGACCATCGACTTTAAAGGCGAGCCACGCGTCAAATGCCCCAACGACCTTTCCGCCCTTATCTGCCGGGACAAAGCTGTTGTCACCGCCTACGACAACGACCCGCTGGTCCTCAAAGAGACCTGCCAAAGCCTTCTGGGTGAGGTCTTCATCAACGGGGCCACCTGGCTGATGGAGAATCTGCCTGCCTACGACACCCCCTGCCTGATCCTCCACGGCGAAGGCGATCAGATCGTCACCCCCGAGGCATCCCGGTTCATGTTCGATCACATCGCATCACAGGACAAAACCCTCAAGATGTACCCCGGTTTGTACCACGAGATTCTTAATGAGTTGGGCCGGGAAGAGGTGGTGGCGGATGTTGTCGGATGGATTGAGGCGCGTATGGGGAGGGTTTAAAAATCGTTCTTGGTGCTTGGTTCTTCGTTCTTGGTTCGAGGAGTCGCTGTGCTCTATCCATTATGAAAAAAGTATGAGCTGGCTGTTAACCCGGACATTTCATGAGAATACGATGAAGAAAAAGCCGTAGGGTGCGGCCCACGCACCGACTGACGTTTGAATACCCAATACGTGATGGGTAATTGAAAGGTGAACACAGATGGGCGCTGATGGTGGAACAGAAAAACAAAAGCTGGGTCACCAAGAAGGGCACGAAGTTCAGGAAGGGGGGAAAAGCAGGGGCATGGTTCGTTTTATTGCCCAATGTCGAGGGGCTATCTCTTCTATTGAAACCGTTCTGGAAAAATCGTTCTTCGTGCTTGGTTCTTCGTTCGAGGAATCGCTGTGCTCTATCCATTATGAAAAAAGTATGAGCTGGCTGTTAACCCGGACACTTCATGGGGATTCGATGACGTAAAAACTGGGTCACCATGAAGGGCATGACGTTCATGAAGGAGGGGAAGGCAAGGTTCGTTTTTTTTGTCTAATGTCAAGACGCGACCCCTTCCCCACCTATCACCTGCCTTTTGCAAAGAGGTCGATTCCAATGAGCCGAGTGACCCGTAACACACGATCAAACTCAAGGGTCGGCTTGCCGTTTTCAAGTTCAGATATAAACCGGGTTCCCACATTGCAGAGCCCTGCAAAATCGGCCTGGGTCATTCCAATCTCTTTTCTTTTGGTGCGAATCATTTTGCCAATTTCTGCTGCGCTTTTTATGACGGTCATGTCTGATGATGGGGGCATTGTATTCCCGCTCGGGCATTATATGGGTTTTTTAGTGGTAATGATAAGATTTATTCCCGTTCGGTAACTATACGGCGAATCATCGGATGATGACAACACATTTTTCCCTTACGGTAAAATTATGCATGGAAAGACTCAGTCAGGCAGGGTATCGGAAGGGGCTTCGGAGCTTAAAAAAACAAGTCGGGCCACAGATCACACAGATGGGCACAGACTAGGGCGGGCAAAGAAAAGCCGGGTCACCATGAAGGGCTTGAGGATCATGAAGGATGGGAAGGCAGGAGGTATGGTTCGTTTTATTGTCGGATGGATTGAGGCGCGTATGGGGAGGGTTTAAAAAGCGTTCTTCGTGCTTGGTTCGAGGAGTCGCTGTGCTCTATCCATTATGAAAAAAGTATGAGCTGGCTGTTAACCCGGACATTTCATGAGAATACGATGAAGAAAAAGCCGTAGGGTGCGGCCCACGCACCGACTGACGTTTGAATGCCCAATACGTGATGGGAAATCTAAAGGTGAACACGGGTGGTGCTGATGGGGGCACAGAAAAAGCAAAAGCAGGTTCACCACGAAGGCACGAAGATCACGAAGGATGGGAAGAATGATTAGTTTTTTTGCCCAATGTCCAAGTGCGACGCCTTCCTCCTTGATACCCGATCAGGCAGAATTTCCCCAAGCGTCCACGGCTGCCAAAAGGGAGTCTTTCTCATCGTTAAACTGTCGCACGCGGTGTGCATTTGCCCCGGAAGGGTGTGGGAACTTGTCGAGAAGAGAAACGTCAGCCTGACAAATGGACAGCGCGTGTCGAACACACTCGTTCGCTGCCTTGCCAAGCGGAACAACCAAAGCAGGTGAGATCGCCATTAGCTCCTCCAGAAGCAACGTCTCTGTCATGGAGCGAAGGAAATCATTCTTCATTAGATTTGGGGTATGACCCGTGTAGTTTTTATTGTTACGAAAAACGGGGTAGCGCAAAGCCGATGTCGTGTGGAGGTCGGGGTGTGGGCCGCCAAAGAGGTCAACTGTCGAGGCCATTCCCAATACCTGAGCGACACCAATATCATCAAGCATCGCTACGAGGTTTTTGCGCATGGTTCCAGCGAACGCTGCCTGGCCTTTGGCGCGCCTGCACGCTTCAGGATAGCTGAGGCCATCTTTCAGCGCCTGATGAGCTGCCGAGTAACCAATTTGGACCTGTTGCCAGCCAGGGGTAATCCCGACGATAGCAATACGGGCGCTACGATTAATGTAGTCGCATGGAGCCCACACCACACTGAGAGCACCTTCTCTGTGAAGGACAAACTCTGACGGAACCGAGTCGATGTCCTTTGGAGCACCATTAATAAGCATTTTGTAGCGATCGGGGTTGTTCATGCTTCGGCCTTTCAATGGTAAAGCGGATTTTAGGGGGAGGCAGACCTATACGAGTGTGGAGACGTCGTAGTGTAAGTGGACGGATATTTGACGTATTTTAGCAGGTGGATGGGCGTATTTCAACAATAGCAATAATTTGTGTTTAGTGGGGAGGGCAAATAGGTTTCCATCTACTATTCCGAGCTTCCTTGGATTCGAAAGATAGAGCCCCATTTTTTGAGTGGTATGGAAAACAGCCTGTTTCGGTCGTCATCAGTGGCAAACAATACCTCGGCATGTCCTGGACGGTGTGGGGGTGGCATATTGGTGATTGATAAATTTGTATATGTTCGTGTTAGACGAAAAGAATCCTTGATGGGAGCGACAAAAGAACATATTATGTTGGCTTTGGAAGTTTAATATTTAACTTCCATAATTATAATGGAAACAAACTGATGAAAAAAAAGACAATATCAGAATTTTCGTATTCGTTCCCAGCTATCAGAGGTATCCAGGCCGGACGGGAATATTATGTTACCATGTGCCCTTTGAAATTGGTGCCAAGGTTATTTAAGTTTGTTGAAGAAGATCTGCCACCAGAGTTGCGGGCTCAACGTACATTAAATAAGCAGCGTGTTCCTGCCATTTCATCATATATGGTCGAAAATCGTGACAGCTATGCTTTTTCATCGATAACGGTTTCGATTGATGGGGAAGTGCACTTTGAAGCATCTGGGGTGGATACCATTCAACGAAAGATTGGTGTTCTTTCCATTCCCATGGAGGCACGTTTTCTTATAAATGATGGACAACATAGAAGAGCTGCAATTGAAGAAGCACTCCAAGAGTGCCCGGAGCTTGGCGAAGAAACTATTTCTGTTGTGTTTTTCGTAGATGCTGGCCTTGCACGGAGCCAACAAATGTTTGCAGACCTGAATCGATTTGCTGTACGAACCACACTCTCCCTTGGCATTTTGTATGACCACCGCGAGCCAATGGCCAGGTTGGCAAATCGAATTTCGGAAGAGGTGAGCGTTTTCCAGGAGATGACCGAAAAAGAGAAAACGACAATATCCAATCGATCCAGGAAGCTCTTTACATTGAGTGGCATTTACCAGGCTACTAAGCAGCTTCTTCAGAAAGGTAAAAACGACAATATTTCAGATAAAGAAGAAGCCCTCGCGACTGAGTTTTGGGAGTGCGTAAGCCTATGTGTTCCTGATTGGCTTTTAGCCAAAGAACGGCGAGTCACACCGAGTGAGCTTCGAACGGAGTTTCTTCATGCTCATGCCATTGCGCTACAGGCTTTTGCCATTGCTGGAAGTAGTTTGATCCAACGTCACCCTCGCCGGTGGAAGAAAGATTTGCTGGCCTTAAAAAAGGTGGATTGGCGTAGGAGCAATGCTGCCTTATGGGAAGGGCGAGCGATGATTGGGGGGCGTATCAGTAAATCTAAAAATAATATTATATTAACATCCAACGTGTTGAAGAAGGCATTGGGCCTTCCTCTTGATCCACATGAACAGGAAATAGAGAATCTGTATGTATCAGGCAAGCATTAATGTTTCAAAGAACGGTCTGGATACCCTGATTGAGCGTATTCAAGAGGTTTATCTTTCGGATAATCGACCATGGATTATTGGCTTTAGTGGAGGAAAGGATTCAACCTGTGTTCTTCAGCTTGTTTGGGAAGCGTTAACCCGTTTGCCAGAAGAGAAGAGAACTAAACGTGTTTATTCTATCTCTTCAGATACGTTTGTCGAAATGCCGATTCTTGCAAAATATTTAAATGATAAGATTGCAGAGCTGAATGAAGGAGCTGTTCGTATGGGGCTTCCTATTTCGGCTGCAACAGTAAAACCAGATATTGATGAAACCTTTTGGGTTAATATGATTGGTCGTGGCTATCCTGCTCCCTATAAGAATTTTCGGTGGTGTACAGACCGAATGAAAATTAAGCCTACCACTCGGTTTATTATCGACAAAATTGGGCGCCATGGAGAAGTGATTGTTGTACTGGGAGTGAGGCGATCTGAAAGTTCAGCACGTGCAAGTACGATGCAGGCCGAGCGGGTTACAGAGTCTGGGAAGAAAGTTGGTCGGAAAATGGTTGGGCAGTATCTTGCACAGCATAAGGACCTTCCAAGCGCACTGGTTTTTTCTCCAATTGAAGATTGGAGCACTGAGGATGTCTGGGATTTTCTTCGAAATCATAAGTCACCATGGGGTGGAGACCATTCAAAATTGGAAGAACTCTATCGTAGCGCACAAAAACCAGATGATGATGGAGAAGATGAATTAGCAGAGAGAACGTTTGGGAACAGTCGATTTGGTTGTTGGACATGTACTGTTGTGACGCGAGATTTGTCGATGGAAGCCTTTGTCGAGAAAGGGGAAACTTGGATGAAGCCCCTTTTAGAATACCGGGATTGGTTGATGTGGACGCAAGACCCAGAGGTTAAACACAATATTCGGGTACATAAAAGAAGGTCTGGTCAAGTTCAAACGTTTACAGGGAAAGACGGTAAAGAACATCTAATCTGGGGACCATTTACGTTTGACTTCCGTAAGGAAATGCTTGAAAAGCTTCTCCGAACACAGATGGAAGTTAATAAGCTCAAAGAAGAATCTAAATTATTTCAAAACGAACCAATTGAATTGATATCTGATGCAGAGTTACTCCAAATTCGTAAATACTGGCGATCCGAAGAGGGGGACTGGGGGGACTCACTTCCTAAGCTATATGAGGATGTAACTGGATGTGTTCTTGATGTGCCTCGTGATGACTGGTCAGGCATGGGGGCTTCTGAGTTAGAGTCTCTATCAGAAATTTGTCAAAAGCACGATCTTCCTCAAGGCTTGATGACCGATTTGTTCGATATGGAAAAGAGTTTTCACGGAATGAGTAGGCGTTCTCAAATTTTTAGTAAAATGGATACCATTTTTCGAAAAGATTGGCGAAGTAAAGAAGATGTTTTTAAGGATATTGGTTTGGAGGCTTCAAATCATGACCTTGGTGTAGGAGATGTAGTTCATGCTGCTGAAAAAAATAACAATTGAGAATGTAGGCCTGTATCACGGTGAAACTGAGTTTGATCTTGTACCTCGTGAGAAATATCGGAAAGTAAGGCCAGTCATTCTTTTTGGCGGAAAAAATGGTGCTGGCAAAACAACCTTTTTTGATTCCATACGTCTGGTGCTTTACGGGCGAAGTGCATTAGGTTCACGTGTTGCTCAAAAGGATTATGAGGCTTACCTTAGAGGGTTGATTCATAGGACACCGCAGACGACTATACCACCAAACTCAGCTCGTATTGCGTTGGATTTTGACTATGTTGTCATGGGGGTACCCCACTCTTTCAAAGTTACTCGTGCTTGGGAAGCCAAAGGTAAAGATAGTGTAAAAGAGCTCCTTACGATCGAGCAAGATGGAGAAGTTCAGAGCAATGTTTCGGCACAGTATTGGCAAGGTTTTATAGAAGAGATTATCCCTGAACGCTTGTCGAATCTCTTTTTTTTCGATGGTGAAAAGATACGCGATATTGCAGAGGACAGCACTGGCCAGCTTGCTTTGGCGGAAGCCATCAAAACATTGCTTGGATTGGATATTGTCGAACGACTTCAGTCCGATTTGGAAATATACAAGACTCGGGAAGCCAAACTTGTTGCGGCAAAGGCTGATCAGAAACAGTTTGATGTATTTGAGTCACAAATAGAAGATTTAGAAGACGAAATTGAAAAATCTTCCATGCGACGCGCAGAATCGGTTACTGAGTTAGATGGTTTGAAAAGACGATTAGAGCAAAAGGAAATCCAACTTGAAACTGAAGGCGGAGAGTTTGCTCGTAACCGAGAACAATTGTTGGCTCAGAAAGCTGAGTCAGAAGCGCAATTGGAAGAGATAAAACAACAGAAAAGGGACGGGTATGAGGGGCTTTATCCATTTGCACTCTGCCCGAAGCTTGGGGAAGCTGTTCTCTTACAAATTCGAAAAGAAGCCGAAGTGCGTAATGCCAAGGTTCTTACAACCGAATTGAATACGCTTCATTCTCGTCTCGAAAGCGCATTTTCATCTAGCGCACTTTCGAAAAAAAAGAGTGACTGGCAGCATATTCTGACGGATACATTTCAGAATCGTTTAACTGAAATATATCCCGGAGAGTGTCGTGAAGTAATAGGCCTTTCCGATACTGAAGCACGCCAAATAGAGCAATTGCTTTTGACAGCAAAAGATGATGCTCGAAGTAAGATGAGTGATCTTTCAGATCGACTCGAGCTTACAACTCGTTCCCTTCAAAAGATCGAGTCGGAAATTCATAAAATACCTTCCCAGGCTGTTCTTCAGCCTATCATGGAAAATATTCGGGCTATTCAACTTTCTATGGGGAAGGTGACCCGAGATATAGAATCTGAAGATGAGAAAAAGCGGAAGTTAGAGTATCGGCTTACAGAAGTGAAAAGGGATAATGAGCGTTTAACCCGAATTTCAGCAACACAAGAAAAGTTGAAAGAGAAGATCGCGTTGACTGATCGAATTAAAACTGCTCTTGAAGAATACTCTGAAATTTTAACCAGAAGAAAGATTGAAGAGCTTGAAGAAACCGTTGCCGACTGTTTTAATGATCTTATTCGAAAGGGCAATTTGCTTGAGAAAATAAAAATTGACTCTGAAACATTTGCAGTGACTCTATTCGATAAATTTGGGAATGCTCTGCCAAAGGAAGCGTTAAGTTCTGGTGAAAAGCAGATGTATGCAGTTGCCATGCTATGGGCTTTGACCAAAACATCGGGTAGGCCCCTACCAGTCATCATCGATACACCCCTTGGGCGATTGGATAGTGAGCACCGGGAGAATCTTATTCACCACTACTTTCCGAAGGCAGCAGAGCAGGTTATTATTTTGTCGACGGATACCGAGGTGGATGAACGCTGGTACCGTGAGTTGAGTCCATCCATATCCCACTCGTTTCACCTCAGCTACGATAGGGAGGAGAACCGGACGAAGGTGGATAATTCGTATTTTTGGAGGAAATAGGCGTGGATAAATTAACAATACAAAAAATTCCGTTTTCCAAAGATGCGGATAGCATGATGAGATCCCTTAAAGCCAAAACAGGAATTACCCCAAATCTGCTCTGTCGAGCGGGGTTTTGTATGTCGCTTGAGAAGGGGAGATTAACAAGCAGAGATTATTTTGAAGGTACAGCTGCCCGTGAAATAAATAGATTTACATTAACAGGGGGCTATGATTCGTTGATGACCACACTATTGTTGGTGTGGAGAGAAGAGTATGGAAGTGTTGTAGATTCGCTCGAATCATTATTTGTAGCCCATATGAATCGTGGCGTTCAGATGGTTTGGAATAACCGTAATATGTTGTAATTGATTGAAGAAGCCAACAATACAGTTGGCTTCTTCAATAGTTAGGTTCGCAAGCAACGATAGTTACTTAAAAAGTTCCCAAAAAGCCAAGTCCTTAATTTTTCGTATCTTTCTGTCGCCACCAACATAGAGGCTTTGGTGTTTGTCCAATTGCCCAATCTCCAAAGCCAGTCGCTCCTGCTCCTTCTTGTCACTCACGTTGAAAATCAGTTTGCAGTGCGGCTTATCTACCTTTGCCAATCGATGGACCACCCAGGTTTGCATGTATGCCGAATAATCGTTTTCGCTGGTTTTGAAATGGGTTATGTCCTGAGTCGACAGGATTGTCCCGACTCCATATTCTCGCCCTTCTTTCAGGACCTTCCTTAGGCCCAAAAAGTTTTGTGACATAAAGTTGTCAGCTTCATCCACTAGGATCATTTTGGTGATCTGACGGTAATCCCCAACAACCTCAGGTTTTCCCTTCTTTTGCATCTGGGTGTAGAAGAGGTCGAGCGTCAAAGCAACAATCAGACTCTGTAGTTCGGCTGGATAGCCTGCCAACTTTATAACTACAACACCATTCAGGAGTTCATAGAGTGGCAGCACTTTGTTGGAGTTGCTTTCAAAGACGTTGAAATCTCCCAGGTCAGATAATGCTGCAAATAAGGAGTCCTCTGCAGGATCTTCGTCTAAGAATAGGTCGCAAACCCTCTGAATTGTCGGTGCCGGGTTGCTCCATGTATTTTTTTCTTGGGAACGGATTCCGTGGTTCTCATAAGCCTGCATCACCAGAGTCCGCAATCTATTTTTCTGTTTGACACCCAGATTGTAGGCATTTCCGATGGTTTCCGAAAAGCCTCTCGCTGTCAAGGCTGGGAGATTAGGCAAGTCCCCGAAGAGACTTAATGGATTATAGGGAATATTTACAGGCTCTAGGATTGTTGCAGATGTGGCCTGAACAAATTCTTCATCTACATAGTCAGACTTGTAATCGAAAATTAATAAACCAATTGGATTTCCGCCAACATTGGTATGCTGATTTTGTATTAACTGCGTAACCAATGATTTGGTGAATTGTGTTTTTCCTGTCCCCATTGTACCGAGGATCGCTGTGTTCGTGTTCATGCACTTTGACGTGTTGGTCGGCTCCCAAACTACATTTTCTCCCGAGTAGATTTCTTCACCAAACGTGATGCACAATTCTGGTGAGATGTTGGCACCAGTTTCTGGGATCGTTTTTGTTTCCAATTCAGCCGTAAGGTCTTGTCGTGATAATTTAGTTGCTTCTTGTGGCATAGGCCCTTGGCTTTCCTCGACGCGCTCTGAAACGTCGATGACCTCCTGAACTTCTTTGTATTCCTTAAGTGTAATGTTTTCTTTGTTTTTCGAAACTGGTTTTTCAGAGTCAATATCCGGTTTGGGAGATTCCAGTTCATCAATCTTCATACAATAGGAAATAAGGTCGAGTCCGAGAGTTGAGGAAACACGTAAGTGTTTTGGAACCATTTTAATCCCAAATGTGCAACTCTCCTTTTTCCATTTTCTCAATGGTTTTGAAAGGATACTGTCAAGTAGCGCGTCTGGAAGGGTGATTTTCAGAATGTTTCGTTCCTCTTCAAACATAGGAGAGACACAGGTAGAAGAAGATGCATGAGATACAACCAGACCATCATAATAGTCCTTGATTTGACAGGTCTGATATGTGCCTTCAAGCAGCCACTCTCTTTTATGGCGAATAGAATCAAAGTATCCTTTCGGCATGATCTCATATAATTCGTAGCTGTCAATTTGAGCAAATACCTGACGAATAAAAAGTGCACGATGAATCCGTTTTGCAACACCATCTCCGCTTAATAGCTCTCTACCGATGAAATCTAGAAGCGCTGACGCTTGATTCACAGCTTTTTTCCAGTCAGGGGTTACGCCTGTTTTAACTTCGACTGGTAAGAGATACACCTGAGCCTCTTTGAACCCAACGAACAGAATGTCATCGGAAATTGCACCCTTGTTTGGCTTGAATGCTCCTCTTGCAAAATCGCTTTCACTCATTTTCAGGCCAAGGTTGCCCGAAACTCGAATCATCTCAGCAATGGAAATGGGAATCCAGACGATATCGGTTTCGGCCAGCATGGTCCAAACGAATTTGTAGGCTCCGATGATTCCTAAGTGTTCTTTTCGTATTTTTTCGGAATTCGTAAGCATTTCCAGAACCCATGTTCCGTTGAATGCATTGAACTCCTCTAAGCAAGTTGGCCCTTTTTCCCTGAGACAGTCCAAGAAAATCTGTTTTTGTTTTGTTACTGTAATAGCGTCGTAATTTGTGGATGGAGTGTATTGGTCCGAATAGTGGATCAGTGAAACATCTTCATCAGCAAAAAAGTCTAATGTCACTTTCGGGTCAATAATTGTTGTCCAGATGGAACTGTCATAAGCTCGAACAAGTGAATTTTTTACTGTCCCTCCGACAGCAAGAGTTATAGCCGACGCTTTCGTATACTGCTCGTTAATTCCTATCGCAGGCTTTAGCATACTTCCATAGAGTTCAGCCAAACAGAGACATACATTTTTAGTATCCACATTACGCAAACCGAAAGACGTGAAATAAACGCCTTCCTTGCACTCTGAAGCCTCTGCAGAGATAAGTCCATCGCAAGCGACTCCACTCAAATCCATTTTTATGGTCGTCGAACGTATATCGACTTTCTCTGCGTTTTTGAAAAAAGAAATGTGACAATAGCGCTGACTCTCAGTTGAATGAGTGTTACGGCTGTAGGTGACTGATTTTCTGAGGTATTGTATTAGTCCTTCATAGCTGTCTTTCCCCGCATCTCCTTCATCGTGGAGAAATGTCTCCAGTGCAGAATGGGATTCCATGGAACAAAATCGATCAAAAGCATTTTTTGTTAGATCGTTGTCGTAGAAGTGGATATCTAACGGAAGAACGAGCCCTCTTGTTTTTTGAAAGAAGCGTACAACCCCTTTAAACAGTTGCTTAGCATCTCCAAGGTTGATGGCGTTGACCAAAATTGGAGATTCGCCCCCTTCAAACAAGCTGCTGTATGCCTTCTTAAATTCGGTCAACTTGTCGAAGACCAATTTACCAACATACTGAAGACTTGCTTCCTCTTGTGGCTCGATACACGCCCACATCCTGTTTTCCGGCAACGGATACAGGCAGGCATATTCATGCTCAGGATCATAAATGTAAGGAATCATGCCTACCGGGTTTAGTCGGTCTAAGGTCACCGAGGGAAGCTCGTTAAACGTTCCAGACTTGTCTTCGCAAACCTGATTGAACAGCATCAGGTAGTAGGATAGGATAATCGGATGGAGTGGTGACCAGAACCTGTTTCCCTCCAATACAAAGCTTCCGATGCTTAGGATTTGTCGAATATCTTCTGAAAGCATTCCACCTTCAGGAACTTTAGAAAGACAGCTGAAGACGCTTTTGATTATAGAGTTGACAATTGCTCGGTATTCGGGCCCCCAGGAAACTAATGATGGCAATGTTTCCCTTTCTTCATAATACCGGAACAGCTTACTGTATGCTTTGAATATATCCTCATCTATTCTTTCCAGGTCTTTCAGAGAGAAGGAAGTGGATTCGAACGTCGATAAAATACCATTATCCACAATTTCCGTTTCAAATGTCATTAACTTAGACCGAGTAGCCTTTACACAGAATTCCTGACCATCAAGCAGAAACTGATCCTTGAAATCCCCTCGGCATGCATTGAAATTGTCATCAAAAAGACGATCGAAAAATATTTTATTCAAGGATAGTGGCAGTCCGAGTGTATCCTGGCTGGGTGGTGGCTCCACACAGAAGGCTATTTCCATGTCTCTTGATGTGATAGAAAACTCTATTAAATCAGAAGACTCCCACATGTCTGAATAATCGATCTTTGAATGTTTTGTGCTATCTATTACCTGGCCACTTTCGGACAATGAAACACTTTCATCTTGCGAGCTGGTAATAATCAACTCCTGAGACTCTCTTCTCAACTTCACGCGTTTTTTGATCGGTTCCACCAGAAAACAATTCTGGATTTCACCAATTACGTGGCAGTACCGAGGTAAAATCAGAAATCGGAAGTTATGCACTTCGGAAGACCTTTCTCGGTTTATTTTGAGATTAAAATATTGGGTTTGATGGGAGTTCGGGATAGTTAGTTTGATATAACTTTTTAAGGGCCCAGAAGTACAATCAAACCGGATTTGGTCGCACTTGAAATCCTTTCCTGTGATCTTGATGTCACCTCGCCGGACAGGGTCTCCTGAAAATGATAGCTTTAAACATAACATTTCGAGACCTTCTGTGCCCCAGCAGATGATATGCTGGTCTCTTTTCCCCGCCTTTGTTAAACTCTTGGATCGGCAGAAGAAAGATGTTCTGTCGAATGGTTCTATCTCGGCGAAATATATCCCTTGTGTCTTATTTCGGTCTATTTCATCATGATGCTCCTGGAACGAAACCATCTTCCAAGTATCGTCTCCACCTGTAATCTTCTTTCTGAATTTTTCACCGTACTTCTTTTTAAGTCGTTCATCTATCTGGTCGGAATAATGTTCAAATTCAAAAGCTAATTCCTTATATAATTCCCGGTTGTTTTCTAATCTTTTTTTGATTTGTTCTTTGTTACCATTCATTTCAAGTACAACTGGATCAGGAAGAAGTCCTATTTCTCTGAATTCGAGCTCTCCGTCGTCGAGTGCATCATACAACGGTTCGAAACCAAACATTGTCGCGTCTTCTTCACGAATCACGTCGAATTGATAATCAAGAAGACACTGGGAAACTTCACGTCCAGAGCTCTGAAGATCTATCAGCCCACTCAACGATTGCTTGATCTTGGAAACACTCCAAACTGCACCTTGAGCAGCAAGATCCTCGGATGAATTGATGAGTGTATCCAGGTAGCTATTATGGACAATTAATAGAGAACATCCTAAAAAAATGCCATTTTGACCTGCGATCTGGTCCCTCAGGTTCGATATGAATTCATCGGTAAAGCCTGAATTCTTGGTTGAATCCCTATGGAGTACCGGGAGCATCAGACAGTTTTCCAATTCAATTCCGTATAGCTGGACCGCTCTACCAGAAATTTTGTCCTGGTATTCAATGGGCTTGCTTGAGGCCTCTATGAGAGCCTTGTAAAGCTTTAGGCTGTTTTCGAAGCTTGGGGATTTAAATTGAAAGCGGAAACCCGGGTAAATATTGTGATTTGCCCATTCGATAAGCTTACGGACTTGAAATGTTTCAAATTGTTTTACATACATAAACAGCGTCTCCACTATCACTCAGTCGAACCGAGTTTCCCATGTTACTGTAGAAGTTGATCAGTGCCTGCTCGCTCTGGAGATCGAAGAATATTCCTCTGGCTTTGAAATCCTTCATCAGCTCATGGAGTCTAACTTTGTCTCGGTTGCCGATCACTATATTAGTGATCAGTATGAGGACATCACTTGGTAACACAAGAATTCTGCCGACTCTACCACGAGAATCTATAAACCCTTTGCCAAGGATCTTTTCTATATAATTAGCATATTTGAGGTGAACGTCAGACCTGGATGATTTCCTGCTCGTGAACTGTTTCATCGAAAGCTGCAAAAGAAACCTGATTGCGGGTGCAATGCCGTCAATAGAACTCAATGCTTCTGGATCGATCTCAAGCTTTCTGTCCTGAGCAAATGCAATGGTAAGATCTTTCAAATACTCTATTCTTCCGGGTTGATCATTTTCATTTAACTTTTTGAAATAAGCCCAAAGAGGAAGTGTTTCCTTTTCATTCATTTGGAGAAGTTCGTTCATCGTAAGGAAGGCAAATGTTTTCTCAGCTCCTAGCCTGAACGACTTAAATCCGTTATCGATGACATGGGTTCTTTCGAGACTTGCCTTCTCATTTTCCAGTATGAAATATAATGGTTTTGCTTCTATAGGCTCACCACTTTCCCAACCGGCTATAGTTAAGCCGAGTTGGGCACTATACAGAAAAATATAAAGAGAAAGAAAAGATTGTATATGCTTTTGGAAATATTCAGGTCTCAATGAAAGCCACTCTATGTCACGCCTAAATAATTCAGCCATAAAGGGAACGTATGGTGTGAGTTTGCTGGTTTCATTGTTTAAAGCCATCTTTGAGGAAAGAACTCTTGGAAACACCTTCTCAATGAAATTTAGATTTTTGTTTCTGAACAAAAGCCTTTTTTCACCAAGCAAATCAGAAAAAAAACTGGCAACTTGTTTGCTATCGCTATTCTCTTCAGTTTGGTTACACCTAAAAACAAGGAACTCCGGTGAAATATAAGATAGTTGATTATTCGAGAAATAAACTTCCTCAATGATTTTCCATGCATCTGGTTCATCGAGTAAATTCTCGAACTCGGCATGGCAATCTTCTTTGAACGCATCAAGGTCATACCCTTTCTTTAAGGATTTACCTGTCAGGGTTGCAACAACCAACCCGGCAACAATACTCCAGCTTAAGCGTCTGCTTTCGCTGAAATTTGTTTTTGCGGGGAAAAAGCGACTGGACAGGTTTTTTCCTTTTGCCCGCCCAAGAATATTGTCGTGATTAGTGTCCTCAGTGATTTCTTTGTTCATTATCAGGTCCATTCCACTTCAATATAGGGTTCTTCATTGATGAAAGTACAGATGTGCTGTCGCGTCTTGTATGTAAATGCGTTCTCTCGTTTTGCAAATGACATAATCAGTCGTACAAGCTCCTCTATACTTACAAGGGATGAACTACTGAAAGCGGTAGGGCGATACCCATCTCCGACTCGTTTGAGCAATGTAAACATGTTGAATGACATTCGGACCGGAGATTCGCTCAATTTCTGATTGTTGATGGTTAGGAATACATTGAAATAGCGGCTGCTCTTTTCTCTTGTCTTTCCAATTGCTTTCAGGTCTGGTTTTAACTTCAGGTCGCTTGAAATCCACGCATTATCAAACTCTGAAATCAAAAACGCCTTACCGTCAATACCAGCCGTTTTCCTATTAAAGAATGCTTGAAGACCTTTGCCAATGTCTCCCCTGTACAGGCCTCTTAGTTCAGCTGATTTGTCGTATTCAGCCGCGTGTTGATCGTGAAGCCTCCACGCCTCGATATAATGCACAAGGTCTCTGCTGCGAAGTTCTGATTGAAAACGCCGATGATATTCGTTTGCAACGGAGGTGTTGCCCAAAAGGAAGAATAACCGCAAGTAATCCTGGGGTGTTTTTTGTTTTCGGACACCGAGTTCATCTTTCATCCAAGACAGAAAATCTTCAAACTCATTTGAAGATGTTCCGATGCTTCTTTTTACAATGAATTCATCAAGCTTACGGCTTCTGATATGTGCCGGATCGAATCGTTGCATTGTTTTCAATAGTTCGCTGCCATTTGATTCAAACAGGTTTTCGAACAATAATCCTTTTCCACACAGAATTTCATACAGAAAATCAAGCAACGTGCGGGAAGTTATGAACTGGTCTTCTGCGAGCCGCGACATGAGTAACAATTCTATAATGGAATCTTGTACTTCATGAATTGAGAGAAGCTTGTAGTTAGCGACAGTACTGTCATATCGTGTTTTTTCGTTTTCTTTCTCAAACAAACGGTAGAATGGGTTAGAGTGATTCTGAGCAGTTATTTTTTGCATCAGACTTTTTGCAAACGAACATTGGGGAGTACCAGACGAGAAGTCAAAAACAGGGTAATCTTCAAATGACAAGAAAAGACAGTTTCGCAAATCCCTGTTGGACTTATTTAAATAACATCGGATTGTGTCACGAATATCTTTGTGCTCATCTGCACCTTCTTCGCAATAGTTTCCCAACATTCCTGTGTTTATACCGATGATCAAAGACCGGTGACCTATTTTGAATAGATCGAAGCGTTTGTTTAAAGCCTCGATTGCAGTTTCATCGGGATGAAAACTATGTGTGGCATCAATGTGGCAATCAAATGAATCCTCGAATCGGTCTTGATAACGTAAAAGTATCTCGGATTTTCCGTCACCGCTACTGCCACAAAGAAAAATAATGCGCTTTTTATTCTGATTTGTCTGTAATAAATTTACAAAGTCTTTTTCAATTTGTCGTTCTATATACAAGTAAGACTTCAGTTCAGTGTAGAAGCTATCTTTGTTTCGGTGGGTGCTAACAGCAAAGGGAGAAGATTTCGATAATACGCTAAGTGCCTCTTTAAAATTCATCGAGTATTTTATCCTTTCTCAAGGTTGAGGCTATTCAACTAAATAGATAGTATTTATCTGATAAATAAAGACTTGCACAACAAGCAAGCATATCTCTGATTAAAAGTGTTTTTTCTATTTGTGTTGGATATTGCTTACATTATGTACTCTCCGTTTTAAGGTGCTAAAATTAAAACTTATTCACGTGTCAATATTGGAACGGTTTTCAGCAAGCCACTGACAACTGATTTGTAATAGTTTTCATTGGTTTATGTGTAGGGAATGATGTATCCCCTTTCCTTTTTGTAAATCGAAACAATATTCATTAATAATAAGGTTAAGAGAATAAATAGTCTGCACTGAATAAAAGGTCAAGGTGGTTGGTTAGAATAATTATATCTGTGCGTTGGGCGTTGCTTCTGCGGTAACGATAGGGGTTCGTAAGTTTCATCATTTAGTTAACAGTTGAGATGCAGAGTGTTGATTGCTTGTTAATACGTCGTTAGGCGTAAAGCCTCTGAGGTACTCATGTGGACGCTACTCGGTAAATTAGATCATACACAAGTAAGGAGCTTGTCGTACTTCACCGAGTTTGCGTAACATGTATAGGTAATTAGCCTGGCAGCAACTTTAGTCCAGGTCAGATACTTGCTATTGATAATGTATTTATTTTAAAGCGAATTGCGTTACGTTAATGCCGGCGAAAAGTGCAAGGGGCCTGAATCGCTTGTTGAAGTATAGTTGCAGATCACAAAGTTGGGTGCTTTCCGGTACGTTAAAGGTTCGGCTGATTGCCTTATTCATTTTTACGTGTTCAGTGCCGGCACGGAGGAAATTCAGCGGTGGGTGATGGGGTGGGGAATCATGCAACATTGCTGGAACCGGAATCGTTACGGCAGGATATTCTGACAGGTATCACCCAAATGGTTGAAACGTATCAGGCTGTTCAGGGTTAAACAGCTCGGGGTTTAAGTATGGAATTTCAGGCTGTAAGATTGGTCAACTCCAAGGTTGACTCCAATATGATGACGTGTTGCCTATAAAGGTACCAAGGTGTCTCCGTAAGGTTTCATGACCAGAAAACGCCTTCGAACGGAGGGGCACCGAAGAACTGATGGGGTGTCAAAGACCCCATGGTTTGATGTCACCAGTGTAATTGGATAGCGGCTGATTTTTTAATGCAAGTGGCTGGACTCATAGGGTCTGTACTGTGGTTGGGGTCAGTTGTAACTTCTTGAAATAAATCTATTGGCAGTGGTTTTTCTAAGCTGCGTTTTTTATGTATTAACCCGGCGATTAAATAGTCAAAGGTTTTTGAGTAATGTGCTATAGTAGCTGTCATGGATAAACGAGATGCAAGAAAAATTAGCACAGAGGCCCAGCAAGAACTCCGTGAGTTAGCAGTTCGACTCAAAGAGTCAGGTAAAACTTACGATGAGATTGCCAAAATAGTTCATGTGCACCCCACAACAATTTGTACTTGGTATAAGGCATATCAAAAAGGCGGTATTGAAGCCCTAAAGATCCAAAAAAGAGGCCGTCGCACAGGCACATGCAAAACATTGACACCGCTTCAGGAAGTTGAAATCCAAAATCACCTTATTGATAAGTGCCCAGATCAACTGAAACTCCCATTTGCCCTATGGACACGTATAGCTGTTCAGCAACTTATCAACGAGCTGTTTTCAATAAAAATGCCAATTCGCACGGTTGGTGAATATCTTATGCGATGGAACTTTACCCCGCAGAGACCACTTCGAAAGGCATATAAACAAAACCCCAAAGCTGTGGATGGTTGGTTAAACAACGAGTATCCATCAATTGCCAAAAGGGCCAAGAAAGAAAAAGCGGAAATTCACTGGGGCGACGAAACAGGCCTTTGTAATGATAGCTATCACGGACGTAGCTACGCGCCATGTGGAGAAACACCATCAGTTAAATTGCATCCGAGATGTGAGCGGGTTAACCTGATATCGACTGTAACAAATCAAGGGAAAGTCCGTTTCATGGTTTATGATGGAAAAATGAATTCTCAGACTCTGCTCCAATTCATGAAGCGTCTCGTAAAAGGGGCATCCCAGAAGATTTTTCTGATTCTCGATAATCTAAAGGTGCACCACAGCCGAATCGTGAAAACGTGGTTGGATGATCATGAAGCTGACATTGAAGTGTTTTACCTCCCTTCCTATTCACCAGAACTGAACCCAGATGAGTATCTTAACTGCGATTTGAAAGCGGGTGTTCATAGCAAGTCTCCAGCAAGAACAAAAACGCAATTGAAGAACAAGGCAATATCGCATTTGAGAATGCTTCAGAAGATGGCGGGAAGAGTCAAAAAATACTTTCAGCACCCCAAAATTGCTTACGCTGCATGATTAGTGTATTTAATTGCCGGGTTAATATATCTACGCATCGAATCGGCCAGAACTCCGGTTGACTGACCTCCACCACAAACAATCCCGATAAATCAAATACCTGAGTTTTTTACAGAGCACCTTCCCCAAGTAACGTGGTTAAAACGCGACTGTTTTACCAAAAGCTACACTTAAAGAAGGTGGTTTTTTTCGTCTTCTTTGTGCTGCAAACGCTGGCCACCTGAAGACCTGTCATTTATGGCAGAATGAACAGCAGATGGCCCCTGGCAAAACGCATCCGCAATCTGCTTTCAAGGTGGCCCACCTTGCCGCCGGAGGCAGCGATTTCTTACCACATTTTCTAAGTGGTTGCTGCGCGGCTTTCACCGAGCCTTTTCATATCGGCAAGGTACTGGTCGGACTGGTCCAGGTAGAACGAAAGCGCCTTTGAAAAGTTTTTGCCGACCAGGCCATCGACAAAGAACTGGCTGACCTCTCTGTGTCGTTTCAGGATAAGCTGTGATCGGTAGAAGATCAGCCACTCTTCCTGGGACATGTCTTGGAGGATCACGGTCAGTGCTTTTTGTGATCGAGGCTGATAGAGCCAGAAGTACATGAGGTCCAGGGCGTTTACGATGATCAGTTTTTCGAGGTCGTTGGCCTCGCTGCTTAGGGTTTTCATCATGATCTTCGGGGTCTGGAGCATCTCGAGGACATCCTCTTCCGGGAAGAGCAGGTCCAGCCGGGAAAAGACGGAAAAGAGCTGGGACACCTTGGCTTTGTACGCAGTTAGCATGGCCGTGACGTTCATCTGTCTGTCGGCGATTCCTTCGATAAAGGCGGCCACGCAGTCTGAGGCGAACTTGGAGATAATCGCCGCCCATTTTTGGAGGGCGCCGGTAATATCAACCACGCCAGCCATTCCGAGCACCATGCCGATGAACCCGTTTAACAGGATGGCCATGGGAATGGCCAGGATTGAGCGGAAGAAATTCCCCACGGTTGCGCCCCTGGGAAGTCCCCTGAGGGCATTGTGGCTGGAGATATAGATGCCGTTGGCCAGCCCCATCACCGCATAGAGCAGCACCGGGTTGGTGGCGGTTGTGATCCCGAAGGTCCGGTCAAGGAGCAGGGTCTTGACCAGGTAGTCGAGCAGGGGAACGGAAAAGCCGGTGTAGAGCAGGGAGTCGGAGATGCGGCTCCAGCTGACCAGCGAGTTCCAGGGCAAAAGGGGAGAGCGGCGCAGGCCGCCTCCGCCCAGCACCGACTGGATGATGTTGCGGGATCCGGTAATGCCAAACCAGATCACAGCTCCGAGGTATGCCAGAACCCACCACTCCTTGGTGAGAAAAAAGGTGAGGAAGGCAGGGATAAAGCCGATGGCCACTTTCGCTGTGTTTTTCACGTTGGTGTTGAGGTACTTCCACGGTGCGCCGAGGGTCTCTTCGTCGTTTTTTCTGTCTACCTTGATGCCGTTTCCGACCTGTGTGTACATTCCGCCCAGTGTTCCGATATTGCCGGGGGTTCCTGCGTGCATCTTGTAGTTGTGGAGGCTCCAGTTGACCCGCTTGCCTGCCTCTCGCCGTTTGAAAATATCAAGCACGGATCGTTTGTCTGAGGCCGGGGAGACCCGGGTGCGAATGTTTTTGACCATCAGGCCGCTTACGGGGATGCGGGTGCGCCCCTCCCGCCTGTTGCCTCTGAAAAATGGCCTGCGTGCCCTGGCCGTGAGGGTGTCTAAGACGACAAACCCCATTCCGAACTGGTGTTCTGCCTGTCCGGTGGATCCGGACCCGATCCTGGAGCCCAGACTTCTCTTGCTGTAGCTGCGGTGAAATGTCTCCAGGTCTGAGAGAATGTCGATGAGCTCCAGCTTTCTTGCCATCATGGACTTCGGTTCATCCGCCAGGGCATCTGCCTGGCTGGTCTCCGGCGGCACGGACTCCAGTCGAGATTTCACTCCCGCCTGCTGATCTTCGTAATCCAGGATAATTTCCCGTATGGCGCTTTTCAGGTTGATGACATTGCCATCGTTGAGGGCTTTTTGCAGCCTGTTGATCAGGCTGTCCTGGGTCTCTGATGTTGTCGACAGGGCCACGTCATCCTGGAGCGTCTCCCCGCCGACGGTGACTCCCGCACTCATGCCGTGGTGAGCGTCTTTTAAGTTGTACGCCTCGGTGTGGGTGATCATGCCGCCACCGGCGTAGAGCAGCTCAAGGGTGTCCTGGGCAGAGAGGTTGCCGAGGTTGAGGATGAATTTCGAGCTGGGGTGCAGGGTCAGCAGCCGTGTCAGGATGTCATTGATCCCACATTGCAGAAGGGCCGGAAGATCTGCATCGTCGCGGGGGACCGTCGGGTCATGGACTTCAGGGTTCTTGGAAGGGACAAGATAGTCTGCGATGATGGACTCTACGCTGAGTTTGGTGATCTTCTCTTTCACCTCCGGGGCAAGCGGTCTCTTGTCTCCGGGCTCTTCGGAAGGCTCAGCGGATAGCTCGTCCACATGCTCTGATAGCTTGATGTGGATAAAGCGCGCAAGGTGGAGGATGGAGGGCTGACCGGTTCCGACGAAAGCGATGAACTCATCTTTGCACAACGGGGCGAGACTGAGGTTGAGGTCGGTGTTCAGCCCTTTTCGATGTTTTGCGTTAAATGCGCTCAGGACATCGAACACATATTTCTGCTGGTACTGAGAGACCTCCCGTCCCTCTTTGAAGAAGGTTATCACCCTGTCTTTTTCGAGGAACTTCAGGAAGGTGGTGTTGTCGGAAAAGCCGTCGGGCTCCCAGGTAAAACGGACATATTTATCGCGAAAACGGGTGGAGATCTCTATGCCGACGTGGACTTTGATGTCGAGGATGCTTCCGGCTTCCAGCAGCTCCTCGATCACTTCGGGACGGACATAGTTGTAGTAAACCACCGTAAGGTTCCGGATGCCCTTGATCCAGGCATCCATGATGAGGTGGGTCGGGGATTTTCGCCCCTTGGTGTTGGCGTCGTGTACATGATCGTCGAAGGCGAACTGGGTCCACTCCTCGGGCATTTCAACCAGGTGATAGTTTGCCAGCTCTTTTCTGATCCTGCGGGGGGTTCCGGCGGAGACCATGCGGAAGTCGTGGGCCAGCTTGAGCCTTGTCAACTCGCTGTTGCCGGAGCGTACCAGCTCTTTCATGATCTGCAGGAGAACCCGCGCTGTGTTCTTTTGGTAGTACCTCGATGAGGAGATGAAGACCTCGTCGCGCAGGGCGCGGAGAGCTTTCAGCCTGTCGTGGGCACTTCCTTTTTTAAAACTGCTGAGCAGGCAGACCACCGCATGTGCGATGCGCAACCCCTGGGGTGCAGCCATCTCTTTGATGCCGTGGGGGTGCATGTACTCGAGGAGCAGGGAACGGAACGCACGAGACCTGGGGCCTCGTTCCAGCACGTCGTCGACAATTTGCAGGAGCTGGTAGTCTAATCGGTCAAAAAAGAGTCGGGAAATTGGTTTCATCTTCAGCAGCCATGATTGGGCCGGGCGTCGGCTGACGGGGGATCCCCCAGACCGACAACTCTCCACGCCCGGTTAAAATTCTTAAAATTGGGTAACTATTCAGCTTGTGCCTCCGGCGGCCCTGCCGGGGGCCAAACTTTTGAAAAGTTTGATAAACAGGTTTAAAAAAATGATCTTTCAGATAGTGCGCGAATTGATGGCAGATGTGATTTGACCCGAGGAACGAGGGGCAAAACGCATCTGCTACCTGCTTTCAAGGTGGCACACCTTGCCGCTGGAGGCGCAAACTGAATGGTTATAAAATTGGTTACACGCCATCCATAGAGACACCAGCTATGCCTCGATCGGGTCGACTTATTCAGTGAACCGTTTGAGCCCCCTTGGTCCGGTGTGTATAGGTCCCAGGGGGTGAAGCGACGTCAGGAATATCTTACCTCACACTCCACTGCATGGAAACTGAGAAATTGGGAATGACTAAAAGAAAAGCCTTAGCCCGGATACTTCATGAGAAAGCAGATAGCCCGGATATTTCATAAGAAAACAAATTGGATCAAAGCAATGAGATGTCATCACTGATAGTTATGACGACAAATTAAGATATTTCAAAAATGCAAAATGCAGTTCACGGTTTTCAGCTCGATTTTCTCACCCTTCGGGCGAGCCGGGTGCACTCATCTGCCGCGTTATCAGAGCATTGAGGTAAACAACTACATCTGCTGCTCTGAAGCCTTGCATATGAGCGCACCCAACTCGTGAAATATCCGGGATAGGTCGAGACAAAGAGATATTATTGGCGGTTTTCAGCTCGTTTTTTCATCGCTCCGAGCGAGCCGGGTTAGGTAACGCTGCCTGGGCGCGCCGTGCTCCGCCGCGGTTCTTTTTACCGGGGACCATGCCATGGCATGGGGTATGCACATACACACCATAAACCACTTCCACGGCTTCGCAACCCAACGAGTGTTGAGTCTTGACGGGTATCGCATCAATGCCGCGACGGAGCACGGCGCGCCCGAAGAGTCCTGCCCGGCGAAAATCTGAATAGGTAGAGGGATTCAAGCTCAAGCAATTGAACACGGGCAAAAGGCAACTCAAATCCTGGAACTTTACAACCGGATGAAGATTGAATTGGTTGAGTTGCCCCATTGTCAGTATGGCATTCACGCTTTGGATTGAATTTTTGAAAGGGCGATTTTCAAAAGTTCGGGTTTCGTTGCGTCAGCAGGGACACCAAAAGCAACAGGCAAGCGGATACTTCCTATTTTAAGAGATGCCGGTGTGTTTACTCTTGTTGAAGAGGCAAGGGGCTGGCGTTCAGCTGTCATGAGCTTCCCATCCCTTTTAAACGCAGCAGAAGGACGTGAGGTGTTTTGAAGCGCATGAATTCGTCACAAACTGGTTTGTCGCTCATTGGTGAGATACAAATTGCATAAACAGAGCAAGGGCATCAGAAGAAACACCAACCCAAAAAATATGGCGGTACTTCGACGGGATAAGGCAAAAATGAATTTTCTGAAAGCTCTGATTGGTCATGCTTTCAGGGGGTAATTCAATGGCCGTCGCATCCACCAAATACATCCATAAAAGATTAAACCCCAAGAGTTTGCAGTACTCTTGGGGTTTTTTCATTTTGGGCCAACCGATCATTGTGACACACGGATCGTTTTTGGCTTTTCCAAAACGGCATGAGCGCAGCGACTTCCTTGAACGAAGAACGGCTTAGTGAATCGTGAATGGAGAGTAGTGAATAGGATAATCACACTGCTTGTGGTCTTTGCTATTCGCCCTCTGCTCCAAGCACGTTTTCTTTATATGGTATGAGCGGGGCGAGTTCATTGGACCAAGCACCAAGAACCAAGCACGAAGAACGGTTTTGTGGTTTGTTGTTCAATGCTATCCCCCTTCGCCCTAAGCCTTTCGCCATTAGCCCTCTGTTCCAAGCACGAAGAACGTTTTACCTAAATATAAGGCATGAGCGCAGCGCTACATTGAACCAAGCACGAGGAACCAAGCACCAAGAACGCTTTATTAATATGGCATGAGCGCAGCGATACATTGAACCAAGAACGAGGAACCAAGCACGAAGAACGCTTTTACAATGATTTCACATACCCCACATCCAGATCGAGGTTTTTGCCGCTTCGGGCGATGGTGGTGGCGAGTTTGTCGCAGCGTTCGTTTTCGGGGTGTCCGGCGTGGCCTTTGACCCATTGGAAGCGGACGGAGAGGGTGGCGCAGAGATCGAGGAGTTTGGCCCAGAGGTCGGTGTTGAGGGCAGGCTTTCCGTCGGATTTGATCCAGCCTTTTTTCCGCCAGCCTTCGGCCCACCCTTTGGTGATGCCGTTGACCACATAGGAGGAGTCGGTGGTGACGATGACGGGGCGTGTGGTGGAGCCGATATGCTCCAAGCCCTTGATGCACCCCATGAGCTCCATGCGGTTGTTGGTGGTGTGGCCGTAGCCGCCCTGGAGTTCGGTGCGCTTTTTGCCATCGACGATCACCACGCCGTATCCGCCGGGACCGGGGTTTCCGATGGCACCGCCGTCACTGAAGATGTGAAGGGTTTTTCCGTCGGCCTTGGGGCGAGGGGAGGCGGCAGCGGGGGCTTTTTCTTTGGCTTTGCATCGCTTTCGGACCACTTGACCGTACGAGGGGTTCTTGCGCCAGGTTTCGGCCTCTTCCCGGGTTGGGAAGCTTTTGTACATGGCCCCTTCAAAGCCCATGACCTGGGTTTGAGCGTCAGGCCAGTTGGTGTAAATGCCGGGCACACGGCCTACGGCGACGGCATAAAATTTCGATGATGCCACTTAATCGTCCTTTCGTCGCGGTGTTCCTTGCAACGGTGGGTTTTTGAGAATTCAATAGCCGGTGCGGCCTGTGTGTGGCAGGGATATCTGCCGAAGAAGAAGGTGCTCAGAGAAGAGCGAATAACACTTGTATCCCCGATGGGCCAAGATGTCCAGAAAATGGTGCGTGTTTTTGCGGTAATGCTATGCATCCGGGGTGAGGGTTCCCTGAACGATGCCATAATTGTATCGGATAACCGTTTGTTCGAAGCTATCAGCCAGAGCATTGATGACCGCAGGGTGGTAGAACCTGTTCTTCGTGCCTGGTGCTTGGTTCTTGGTTCGAGGAGTCGCTGCGCTCCACCGGTGATGAAAAAACGGTAAGGACCGGTGTGAAAATAAAACATACAAAACGCGACGCTTTCTATGGTTAAAGTTCGGGGCGAAAGCCTGCCTCCGGCGGCAAGGTGTGCCACCTTGAAAACAGGTTGCAAATGCGCTTTGCCCCTCGTTCTTCAGGGCAAATCACATTCCCCTTGGGCTTTCGATTTACCCAAGGGTGTTTTTCAAGACCTGTTTATCAAACTTTTCAAAAGTTTGGCCCCCGGCAGGGGCGCCGGAGGCATCTTTAAGCTGGCTGCCTCCGGCGGCCAAGGGCTGAGCCCTTGGAACCCAGGTTTGCACATGTTCCGAACCCTCGCTTCACGGGTACGTCACATCTGCTGACGGGCTGCGCCCATGAAGAACCGAAGAGGTCCAAGCGCCTTCATGCAGCCCAAGGGCACGTCATGCTCTTCATGGTTTGTTCTGCTTATACAAGCGTTTCTGGTGCAGGTGAGGGGTGATCAGACGCTGCCGGCGGCAAGGGTGGCGAAGACACATCAGGCAACACATCTTGGAATAGGGGCGCGGATACAGTATCCGGTTGCACGCGCATGGATATGAAAAAAGTGATGTCCTCGTATTATCGCCGGATTCGACACCGTTCACAAGATCTGTTTGTATAACCTCATTTCTGATTGGAGAGTCGTGAATAGGATACGTTCACTGTTTGTGCTCTTTGCTTTTCCCCTTCGCCCTAAGCCTTTCGCCATTAGCCATCTGTTCCAAGCACGAAGAACGGTTTTGTTATTTGTTGTTCTTAGGTGGGGACGAAAAAAGGGAGGGGCCTTCCGGGAGGAGTGGAAGGCCCCTTTGTGTACTGTTTGGAGCATTGCGTGTCACCCTTGGACGAAAGGGTGTGATCAGGCGACGTTTTTGGCTTCCATGGTTCGGCGGTAGTGGATGATGTCCGCAACCGTCAGCACCGGCATGCCGTGCTTTTTGCCGAATTCCACCAGCTCGGGAAGGCGTGCCATGGTGCCGTCTTCGTTGGTGAGCTCACAAAGGACGCCTGTGGGCTTGAGCCCGGAGAGGCGGCAGAGGTCCACGGTGGCTTCGGTGTGGCCTTCCCGTTCAAGGACGCCGCCCTTTCTTGCCTTCAGGGGGAAGACGTGGCCCGGTCGCTGCAAGTCGTCGGGGTGGGCGCCATCTTTGATGGCCGCCTTGATGGTGGTGACCCGGTCTTTGGCCGAGACACCGGTGGTGACGCCTTCGGTGGCCTCAATGGTGATGGTGAAGTTGGTGCCGTAGCGGGAGCCGTTGGCCGGAACCATGAGGGGCAGGTCCAGGGTGTAGGTCATCTCCGGGGTGAGGCAGAGGCAGACGATGCCGGAGCATTCCCGGATCATGAGGGCCATCTGGGCTTCGGTGATGGTCTCCGCGGCGAAGATCAGGTCGCCTTCGTTTTCGCGGTCCTCGTCATCCGCCACAAGGACGCCTTCGCCGTTTCGAATGGCGGTAAGGGCTTTTTCAACCCTTTCAATGGGAGTGCCGAACTGTTCAAGAAGATTCTGATTCATGGAAAAACCTCCAATGTTTTTAACCCGACTGCTTTAGGACAAAGGCTGCATGCAGATGCAACAAGCGATGCAAAGAGTCGAGGATTTCCAGAATCAGGGCTAACGGAAGGGCTGTGGGCGAAAGGACCATCCTTTGCCACACGAGTCGAAAGGCATCACGAAGCGGGTCGCACAGGCGCTGAGCGCGCATGCGGGGTCCGCATGGGACAACCTATCCTCTTCCATCCGGACTTTAACCGTCGGCTCCGGAATCACACCGGATCTGCTGTCCCCTGACCGGTATGTTCCGGAAAGAGCGCTCGCGGGCTTGCCGTAGAGGCTTACCGCCGGTGGGGAATTTCACCCCGCCCTGAGAATAAGGTAGGTGCATTAGACTCTTCATCGTTCTCTTTGTCAATGGGTTTTTAAAACCGTTCTTGGTGCCTGGAATAGAGGGCTAATGGCGAAAGGCTAAGGGCGACGGGGGAATAGTTTTGAACAACACATCGCAAAACTGCTTTTGGTCCATCGTTCGATGAAATAGCTTCGCTCACGCCTTTTTGAAAGCATTTCAGCTATGGTGCCTTGCACATAAGCGCACCCGACTCGTGAAATACCCTGGTTAACCGCCAAAAACGTGTCATGCACCGTTATCACATCCCAACGATCCGTTCCTTTCCATGGGTATCGCGTGAATACCGCGACGGAGCACGGCGCGCCCGAAAAATACACGCGACGACCTGCTTTCAATGTCGCGCACCTTGCCGTCGGGTGAATAGTTTGAAAAAGTGTAACCATTTCAGATTAAAGACGTTTAAGATACACATGATGAAGACCTATACCCATTTATATGAACGGTACCGAACCGGGTTGTACCACTACCTGCTGAAGGGTTCGGGGAACCGGGAGCTGGCGGCAGACCTCGTGCAGGAGACCTTTGCGCGCTGCATGGCCTCCTACCCATCAGGTGACGTCACCCCTTCTCTGCTTTACCGGGTCGCCCGAAACCTGTTTCTGGATGTGGTCAAAAAAGAGGGCCGGGTCAGGTGGGAAGAAGAAGCCGAAGGGGCGGTCAGGGCGGACCAGGAGGGACGGCTCCTGATGGATGAGGAGCTTCAACGTGTGTTTAAAGCTCTCTCTCGGGTGTCACCTGAAGAGCGGGACACCCTGCTTCTGGTGATTTCAGGGGACCTCTCCTATCGGGAGGTGGCATCCATTACGGAGACCAGCGAGGCCAATGTGAAGGTCAGGGTGCACCGAGCCCGGCGCAACCTGCGGGAGAGATTGAAAAAGGACAGGGAAGATGGAATCGACATTGATCAGCCAGTTCATCGACGATGAGCTGACCTTAGATGAAAAAGAGTGCTTCGTCATCGAGATCCGACATGACGGGGCGGTGTATGGGGAGACCCTTGACCTGCTATGCCAGGAGAGGCTCCTCCAGAAGGTGGACAGCCCTGCTCCCCCTGCTGTAACGCCATTCCCCACGCAGCGCAGGGCCTTTTGGCGCCCTGCGGTGGCCCTTGCCGCATCACTGGTGATTCTTCTGTTTTCTGTTATCGCGCTTGTTTCCGAAAAGGAGACCCGCGTGACCCATCGGTTTTTGATCCATGCTCCGGGTGTGGAGACCGTTGCCGTGATGGGGGATTTCACCGGGTGGGCGCCTGTGGCGCTCTCTTCGGTCGGTGGGGAGGGGTATTGGGAATTGACGCTGGATCTGTCGTCCGGCATCCATCGTTATGCTTTTCTCATCAACGGTGAGGACTTGACCCTGGACCCCACGGTTGTGGCTCGGGAGGGCGATGATTTCGGGGGGATGAACTCGATCCTGCAGATAAAGGAGGAGGCTTGATGCGTCCATTGGTCGTCTTTCTGGCAGCTTTGTTGATGGGGTGTTCGAGTCACTGGGTGAAGCAGGAAGAGAGTGGCATCACCCTTTACCTCAAAGCGAAGGATGCCTCAGATGTTGTTTTTTACTGCTCCCTGGATGGGTATGTGCCCCGGCGGGCTGAAGAGAGCAGAAGAGGGGTCTGGCGGGTTGTGCTGCCCGAGGATAAAGCCTGTCGGTATTTTTACCGTATCGACGGCGTGGTGGTGACACCGCCAAGTTATCAGAGAGAGTTTGACGATTTTGGTGGAGAAACGTGCGTGTATTCTCCCCATGGCGTGGGGAAGGAGGTGATCAGATGAAAGGTATCCGAGTTGTGATGGCAGCCATGGTGTTGCTGGTGATGATGGCACAGGTGACGATGGCCGAAGAGACCAGGAGGGTTCAGGAACGATATCGGCATGAGCATCAGTGGATGGTGCAGCATGGCATGGATGATTCCCGTGCCGAGGCCCTCCTTTCTGCCATGAAAGAACAGGGAATGGACGCCGCTGAGGTGGATGCCCTGTTTGGGGTGATGCGCGGAGCCGTGGATGACGGGTTGCCTCCGGGGCCTTTTCTGAGAAAGGCTGAGGAAGGGGTTGCCAAGCGGGTGAAGGCGGAGACCATGATGAACGCGATGACCCGCGTTCGTGAGCGCTACCGTTATGCCCATGCCTGGGCCGGTGAGCTCGTACCGGATGATGAGACCGCTTCGGACGTCATGGAGGCCCTGGCCGATGCCCTGGCGGCCGGTATGGAGACCGGTGACCTGGATCGTTTGCGAGATCGGTTGAGGACTCGGGACAGGGTAAGAGACCCGGAACTGTGCGGAGAGACGGCGCTGACCTTACGGGAGATGACGCGGTTGAGGCTTCGCTCCCGAACTGCTGCCGATGCCGTTGATGCAGCACTTGAGCAGGGGTACGACACGGCAGAGATGATCCGTTTTCGCAATATGGTCATGGCACAGGTCGGGCAAGGCAATGGTGAAGGGGTGATGAACCGGTTTACTCACGCCATTCGAAATGGCGCGTCGGCGTCGGAGCTTGGTGCGTATGGCGGGAACTCAGGGATCGGCAGCGGAACATCCTCCCATGGCGGGCAAGGGGCCTCAGGAGGGAGCAGCAGTGGTAGCGGAAGCAGCAGTGGTAGTGGACGTAGCGGCGGCAGTGGAAACAGTGGCGGAGGCAATGGTCGCCATTAATGGCAAAGGAATGCACTTCAGCGGTGGGATGTGTGTGCACGGAAGGCTTAAGAGACGCTGAAAAAAAGGGGGGGGGAATCTTATCAAAGGATTCTCCCCTCGATTTTTTCATGGTTACGGTATCTTGCCATCGCCATTGAAAAAAGATATAATTCCTCAATAAATCCTGTTGAATATATATTTTGTCGTTCAACGGGTCTCTTCCTTATCTCCAGCGGCCACGGCACTTGCTCATAATCCTCTCGGCCGATCTCTCCAGTCAGCGACTTTTATCGCTTTTTTATCATGGCTCCCCTGTGCCGGCACGTGTCGGTGCTGAGCCATGTCATTTCTCTATCCCGAATATTTCATGAGAAAATAATTGGGCAACACAATAACATTGTTATCACTTGTGGTTACGATGAGAAATTAAGGTGCTTTAAAAGCAAAAAATGTAATTCGCAGCTTCCTGCTCACTTTTCTAACCCTTCGGGCGAGCCGCGTGCACCCATCTTCTGCGTTATCAGAGCATTGAGGTAACCAACTACATCTTCAGCTCTGATGCCTTGAATATGGGTGCACTCAACTCGTGAAATATCCGGGCTATCCGGAGTCACCACATCGATCCCATTCACGGGATGAATTGGAGGACAACGATGAACCACGAAATGCAGGAGACCTTGTCGAAACTTATCGGTGGAAAGGCCGAGAACCTGGTGCAGCACGCCGGTGCCTTTGTCGATTTCTGGTCCTCCCTTGAAAAGGACGACCAGCAGGAGGCCCTGAAAGACCTGATGACCCGGTACCGGCTTCCTGAGTTTAGGGTTCAAGAACCCATTGACGGGGGGGATTTATCCAAGGAACGCCTTAAGGAGCTCACCGACAAGGTGGGGATGATGATCGATGCCACATTGAACTACATTATCTCCAACCGCATGGCCCCGGACAAAGCGGCCGGGGAGGTTCAGCGGCTGCTGGAGGGGCGTGAGGACAAAGAAGAGCAGGTCTTCTGCCTGGCGGGAATCATGTCGTCCAATGTTGTTCCCTATGCCGTGGTGCCGGAATTCAAAACGCAGATGTCCAACGAGATGTACCAGGAGATGCTCAAAGAGCTGTCGGAAGGGGTCTCCAAGGTCCGGATTGCTTCGGGGGTCTCCAAGAATGCAGCTGAGATGGCGGATCTGGTGCTCTCCGTATTGGACGAGGAGATGGAGTGGGACAGGAAGGTGGCCCTTTTGGCGTATTTTATCGTGCTTCGGGAACGGACCGTGATGGCCGGCAGGGCGGCCCGGGGGGAGGTTCGTAAGAAAGGCGGGGGGGGAAAAATATCTTAACAGCGCGTGATGGGGTGCAAATGACGCAAGGGGAGGCTCATGAAGTATGGGCTTCCCTTTTTTTGTGTGGGGTCAACCCATTGTTGCCTTAACGATCAACGTGAGGGCTGAAAAACAGCCTCCGGCGAGGTGAGCCACCTCGAAAGCGGGTTGCGGATGCGTTTTGCTCCTCGTTCCTCGGGTCAAATCACATCCGCCTTTGGGTTGAGATTTTTTCGCGGCCAAACATGAAGACCTGTTTGTCAAACCCACTCTTTCAGGTCAGGTATAAGTTTGGCCCCCGGTAGGGCCGCCGGAGGCACCAATGATCTGAACAGTTACGTTTTTTTTCATCACTGATAGAGCGCAGCGACTCCTCGAACCAAGAACTAAGAACCAAGCACGAAGAACGTTTTCCATAAGGTTTCAAGGTGGCACACCTTGTGATGTTACACAACTTCGACCCCCAGCATGGTGACGTCGTCACTTAAGGTGTTGCCATCACCAAACGCGGTCATGTCGTTGAGGGTACAGGTAAGAAGCTCGTCGATGGGCAGGGATTTGTTCTCCTCCAGGACCCTTTGGAGGCGTTCGTCTCCGTAAAATTCGCCGTCGTGGTTCCTGTGCTCGGTGATGCCGTCGGTGTAAAGGATCAGCTTGTCTCCGGAGAGCACCTCAACGGTCTCTTCATCAAAGGGGAGCACGCCCCCCATGCCCACGATGGTTCCCCCTTCTCGCAGGAGTGTGGGTGGGCTGTTGCGATGAAGCAGGACTGGGGGTGGGTGGGCGGCGTTGCTGTAAATGATATGCCCTGTTTTAAAGTTGATGATCAGATAAACAGCGGTAAAGTACTTGTCGAAACGCTCCATGGGGTACTCTTCATCCAGGGTCTGGAGAACTTCTGACGGTGAGGTGAGGTGGTACCGGGGAGGGTCCTCCTTTTTCCTTTTTACCAGCATGCCGTTTTGGGCGTTGAGCCTTTGGGAGACAGAGACGGTGACCAGGGCGGAAGGCACGCCGTGGCCACTGACATCGATGATGTAGAGCCCCATGTGGTTTTCATCCAGGCGAAAGACGTTGAAGATGTCCCCGCCGATGCTGTGGCAGGGGACGTACTTCCAGGCGAACCGGAGGTTTTCCACATCCGGGGCGGCCTGGGGCAGGAGGCTGGCCTGGATGCCTGCGGCAGCCTTAAGGTCTGCGTCGAGCTCTTTTTGGAAGACCATCAGCTCCTGGTTCAGGGCGGCAAGCTCCCGTTGCGATCTGGAGAAGTGGGAGATGATGGTTTTCAGGACCCGGTTGTTGAGATCGTGGTCTTTTTTTTCGGTGCGATAGCGCACGGCGGCCTGGAAGACATTGGACGCCATATCCCGCTTGAGTTTGAATCCTTTGAGCTCGTGCAGGCCCAGCTCTTCAATATCCATCAGGTGTCTCCTTCCTCTTTGACGATGCCGTCGATTCCCACGTCTTTCAGGGTGAGAAGGCGGGCTCCGATGGCGCGGAAATCGCCCTCCACGGGGATCACGCTGCCGTGTTGGGGGGCGGCCATGCCGGCCGGGGTTTCCAATATTTTTTTGGCGGCGAAGTGCAGGGCTTTTTCCGAAGGCATGATCATTTTATGGAATGTGAGGATGTCATCTATGGGGCAGTAAGGCTTGCTGTGAGGGCACGGGCTGAAGGGGTCACAGGTTCGGCAGACCTCATCTAAGGTGATGAAGAGTTCCCACTCTTTGCCGTAGCTGCCGAAGAGGTCACTGGTAAACACCACGCCGCTGAGTTCGTCGAAGGTGATAAAGCTTCCGCCGCTGTGGGCATAGGGCGTTCGGATGAACTCCAGGGTTCGCCCTGAGGAGAAGGTGAAGCGGTCGTTGTACTCTGCGATGTCTACAAGGGCCGAAGAGGGCCCGTAGTGGCGGATGAAGAAGTTGTTATCCAGGGTCGACATGATGCGCAGGTCGTCCCGTTCGATGATGTCTTCATAATCGGAGACGCTGCCGCAGAGGTCCGGGTCGTAGTGGTGGTAAATGAGCGCCCGGATGTTGGAGGGGTCGGTGCCGGTTTTGAGTATTTTGGTCATGACTGTGGGGAAATCCGGGCGGCTGCCTCCGTCAATGACCACCGCTTCGTCCCCGTCCACGATAAGATAGGGGTTGCAGTGGAGCCCGCTCTCTTCATCATAAAAACCGACCCAGTAGATATCTTCAGCTATCTTGATGGGGTCTTCGTAGTGGATGTTCAGGTTGATGGGGTTGGGCATGATGGGATCTCCTTCGCGTCAGAGTTACGATGCGGTGTGAGAGAGTGGGACTCCGGCATCACGTGCCGGAAGGTGCTCTTTGCGTAACAGGTCGGTGATGGTTTTGACCGGGTTGAAGGTCTTGGCCGGAACCTCGACGAAGAGTGTGTTCCAATGGGCCATGGCCCCGTTCCAAAGACCGGGCAGCTCCAGGGCGTTGAGCTTCCGGTCCCCTTTGGATTTCCGGGAGATAAAGACAGCCTTCGGGTTGATAAACCGGGTGAGGTCAAAGGGCTTTCCCTTAAAGTCCCGGGTGGCGCAGACAAGATCCACGGGGTTGAAATGCGTGGATGCTTTCAAGATCTTCTGCTGTGAATCAGAGGGATTAACGGCTGCATTCTCCACGATTTGACGGGCGAGGGTGTGGTCGGCACCTTCAACCCAGAATGGGCCTCCGCCGGGCTCACCTTCATTTCTGACCATCCCGCAAATCCGCAACGGGCGATTGAGACGTTCAATGAGCCAGGCTCTTTTCGTCTCCTTTGAGCTCCGGGTTATCTCCGGCGGTGGGCCGGCTCCCAAGTGGTTGGCTGCAAAGGTTAAGATCTCCTGCAGGGTCTCCTCGGAAGGGGACGGGCCGTGGAGGATCTCCAGCCGCTTAAAGATCTCCTCCTGGCGCGAGAGGAGAAGCCCTGCCAGGGCCTTTTTGTAGCGGGTCGTGACGGGTTTGATTTCGTCGGGCACCACGTTGTCGATGTTCTTTATAAAGATGATGTCCCCTTCCAGGCGGCTCAGGTTGTCGATGAGGGCGCCATGGCCTCCGGGACGAAACAGGATTCGCCCATTCTCCAGGCGAAACGGCTGGTTGTTCATATCTGTGGCCACGGTGTCGGAGTTGCTTTGCTGGGAGGAGAAATGGACCTCAAGGTGCATGTTGAATGTTGACTCATAGTGCCTGCGGACATGGTTGAAGTGGGCTTCAAACCGAGCCATGTACTCCGATGCAACGGTGAAATGCAGGCGGCAGATGTCGTCTTTCCCCCTGGCGTAGAGGGCCGCCTCCACCAGGTGTTCCTCAAAGGCGGTGCGGGGGCCTTCCGGGTACCGGTGAAACAAGAGCAACCCTTTGGGAAGGCGTGCGTAATCGAGCCCCACGGGATGGAGCATGTAGCGCAGGACCCGAAGGTAGTGTTCCCGTTTCTGAAGCCGGGCCATGTTGATCTCTTCATGGGTGGAAAAGGCCTTGAGCTCTTCGTAAAAAGCGAAGTGGGGCAGATTTTTCATGACGGTAATAAGGGTTTGAGACGCCTTGTCTCCCTGGGCTGCCTTGGCCCGGACCCAGTCGGGCTCCACAAAGGCATCTGACAGCTCTATTTGAATGAGCTCTTCAAACATACGGGTGGCTGCCCCTGATGCGGGGACAAACTTGATGATTGTGTGACGTTGAGACGCCTGGTCGTAGCGGGCGATGTGCCTTTTCAGCTCGGACTCTGTCAGGTGCAGGATACCGTCTCCTATGGTGCAGGGGCGATTCAGGTTCGCATAGGGGGCACCATTGTGCAGGAGGTGTATCTGGCTCATGACCTGGTCTTTTGAGATCCCTTTGTCGGCCAGTTGGTCGAGGTCTTTTTGCGTCAACGGTATGGGCGCCATGTAGTCTCCTTGGGTAAATGGCGTAGGATTCGTGTGATGATGGGATGCCTTGTCGGGGGAGGCTCAGGCCCCATGAAGGGAGAGGGCATCAGGCTTGAGAAAGAGTCGGCCAGGTTGAGACGGAAGGGGACAGAACGGGCTGGGGCAAAAAGAGGATGAGGGAACATCTCAACCATGCGTCATCCATGGCTTAAGAGATATGTCTGGGCCTTCCGTGTACGGAGAACTGATTTGGTGTGGAGAATTTATTGTTGTGAGGTTTTTTTTGTAACTATTTATAATTATTCATTTATGACATATATGTCGCGTCTCTGTCAAGGGTGAATTGCTAACCCGGGGCAAGGGAAGGCCATGAAGGTCGTGGCTTATCCGGGGGATGGGCCGTGGCCGGTCGTCGGTGTGGTGGGGGAGAAAAATGGGGCTTTTGGGCTTGAAAGAACGTTGCGGAAATTGCGTTTTGAAAAATTACAGACGGCCATGATTGGCGTTGACAGCCCCTTGATTGAATTGTAAAATTTTCGATATTCCACAAAAAAAGTGTACCATGTCAACGTGGCTCCTGGCGTTGGGAGCAGACCGCCAAACGGTTGGTCCGGCCTTGGTGGTGTCGTCCGATCGCAAAGCCTGGGTGACGGGTATCGAAGTTTGTCTGCGTTCGCCATGGGGTAAATTTCGATGATGACATTGAACCTATGGCGAAGAGGAATCGTGCAGATGAACATATATGTTGGCAACATTGCCTACAATATGTCCGATGATGAGCTGAGATCCGTTTTTGAGAATTTTGGTGATGTTGACTCAGCGCGTATTATTACCGATCGTGACACAGGCCGTTCCAAGGGCTTCGGATTTGTGGAGATGCCCGACGATGACCAGGCGTCCGCTGCCGTGGATGCACTGAATGGCTCCGATATGATGGGCCGCACCCTCACCGTTAACGAAGCACGCCCCAAAAAGCCCCGCAATGATTACGGCGGTGGCGGTGGCCGTCGAGGAAGTGGTGGCGGCGGTTACGGCGGTGGCGACAGGGGTGGGCGTGGAGGCTACGACCGTTACTGAGCCTCTCCGGTTACACATGATAAAAGCCCCATGCACTGTGTGCATGGGGCTTTTTTGTGTGAAAGGCAAAAGGCGAAGGGACTTATGAACCACGAAGAGCACAAAGGACACGAAGATAAACAAAAGAGAGATAGGAGCTATTCAGTTTATGCCTCCGGCGGCCCTGCCGGGGGCCAAACTTTTGAAAAGTTTGACAAACAGGTCTTAAAAAGTGTCATTGAACGAATTCGGTTTCAAAGGCAGATGTGATTTGATCCGAGGAACGAGGGGCAAAGCGCATCCGCAAGCTGCTTTCAAGGTGGCACAACTTGCCGCCGGAGGCGGTTACGAGAGATAGGGCATTTTTAGCGGCGAAGCCCTCTTCGTGCTCTTCGTGTCCTTCGTGGTAGACATTCCTTCTGTTCATCGTTTTGAAGCCACCGTCAATCCGGAGAGGGTTGACCAA
Organism: Desulfolunaceae bacterium; assembly: GCA_942491485.1. GTDB lineage: Bacteria > Desulfobacterota > Desulfobacteria > Desulfobacterales > Desulfolunaceae > Desulfoluna. The sequence goes on from CALOAX010000010.1 coordinate 268,684, forward strand.
CCTTACCGTTAATCAGGGGCGGAGCCCGTCAGCACATGTACCGTGCCCGAGGAACGAAGGCACAGCACATGCGCGCTCCTGGGGATTACCCCCTTGGGAACCAGTGGGTGGTCCGTGTGCAGAATTTCACCAGCATGAGCATCAGGGGCACCTCGATGAGGACGCCCACCACGGTGGCGAGGGCAGCACCGGATGACAGGCCGAAGAGCATGGTGGAGGTGGCGATGGCCACCTCGAAGTGGTTGGATGCTCCGATCATGGCCACGGGGGCGGCGTTATCATAGGAGAGTCCCAAGACCCGGGCCGCAGCGTAGCCGAGAGCGAAGATGAGCACCGTCTGGATAAAGAGGGGAACGGCGATCCAGAGGATGGTCAGGGGGTTCTTTAAGATCACTTCGCCCTTGAAGCTGAAGAGAAGCACCAGGGTGGTAAGAAGGGCTGCAATGGTCACAGGCGTAAGGATGTGAAGGAACGTCTCCTCAAACCAGGTGCGTCCTTTGGCTTTTATCAGCCATCGCCTTGAGAGATAACCCGCCACCAGGGGCAGGGCAACATAGATGGCGATGGAGAGAAGCAGTGCTTCCCAGGGCACGGGAAGGCGGCCTACGCCCAGGAGAAATCCCCCGAGAACGCCGTAGAGAAGCAGCATGGTCAGGGAGTTGATGGCCACCATGACAAGGGTGAGGCCGTCGTTTCCCCGCGCCAGGTAGCCCCATACCAGGACCATGGCCGTGCAGGGGGCGATGCCCAGGAGAATGCAGCCTGCCAGGTAGCTCCGCCACAGGGGGACCTCCAGCATCTTGATGCCGCCTTCCAGGACAACCGTTCCGGCACCGTGGGTGGCCCCCACGGGGAGATTAAGCCCGAAGGGCATCTTGACCAGGTCCACCGCATCGGGGCCGATGAACCCTTTGAATAGCACGCCAAGGAAGAGAATCGCGATGCCGTACATGGTAAAGGGCTTGATCAGCCAGTTGATCACCAGGGTGAGGATCACCGGTTTTCCGCTTTTGCCCGCCTTGACCACTTCGGTGAAGTCGATCTTGACCATGATGGGGTACATCATGAAAAAGAGGCAGACGGCAATGGGGATGGAGACCACCGGTGCACCGTTGACGTTAATGCTCATGCCGTCCAGGGTTTTGGCCAGGTCCGGTGCGAACTTGCCGAGGAGGATGCCCCCTGCGATGCAGAGCCCCACCCAGAGGGTGAGGTATCGCTCGAAGGGACTCTTCATCGTGCGCTCATTGTTGTCGGGTATCGTATCGTTCATCTTTTCCCCCCTGTCAAATGGTCGTTAAGGAATGTAAATCTAATTATAATGAGAAAATCTCCTCCAGCGGCCCTGACGGGGCAACCCGTTGAAAAGCTGAACGTTAACCGGAGGCCGTTATTTTTTGTTTAAATCAGGTGGATCAAGGTCGTGGCTTTGGTGCGTGGAACGCACCCTACGGGGTATGGGACCTCGACTGGTCTGGGAATACCCGATCTGAAAGAGTGGGTTTAAGAAACATCCCTCCAATTCATTTCCGCACCAAATGCGGATGTGGTTTGGCCCGAGGAACGAGGGGCAAAACGCATCCGCAACCTGCTTTCAAGGTGGCACACCTTGCCGCCGGAGGCTTTTTTATTTTTTCACGGACCCGGGCAGGGTCTCCACAAAGGCGCGGATCTCGTCGCGCACTTTTCTGTAGCAGTTGAGCTTTTCCTCCTCACCGTCAACCTCCAGCGCCATTTTGGGTGGGTCGTCAAAGCCCACGTGCACCACCTTGGCCCCGGTGGGGAAGAGGGGGCAGGTTTCGTGGGCATGGCCGCAGACGGTGACGACGATGTCCAGGGAGATGCTTGAGAACTCGGAGATGTTCTGAGATGTCTGGCCGGAGATGTCCACCCCGGACTCTGCCATGACCGTTACGGCGTTGGGGTTTAACCCGTGGGTTTCGATGCCGGCGGAGTAGACGTTCATGAGGTCGCTTTTCAGGTGGCGGGCCCAGCCTTCCGCCATCTGGCTGCGGCATGAGTTGCCGGTGCAGAGAAAAAGGATGTTCAGTTTATCAGGCATGGTCTGTCTCTCCTGTTTTGCAGCTTGAGCTGCGTCTGTTTTCTTGAATGATGATGCGAAGGCGCTTTCGGTCCGAGGTGATCTCCGGATCCTTCGCCAGCCCGGCTTGAAGCCATTCCACCACCTGGTTGTCGGAACAATTTAAGGCCTCTTCACAGGGCCGGTAATAGACCCAGCGTCCCTCTTTACGGCTGGTGACAAGGCCGGAGGCCGCAAGGATCGTCATGTGCCGTGAGACGGTGGGCGCCGTGACCCGGAGCAGCTCGGTGATCTCGCAGACGCAGAGTTCGCCTTCCTGCAGAAGGGCCATGAAGGTGCGCAGGCGGTTGCGATCCGACAGGGCCTTGGTGACGGCAAGGGTGTGGTTCATGGTGTCTCCTGAAGATGTTGCACTCGGGCCTCAGTATAGGGCTGTTGTGTGAGGGGTGTATGAGCGGGGCCCGATTGAAAAAGATAAATGTATATTTAGCCAACTGACTAACTATATAGCGGCGTCATTTTTCCGGCAATGTTTTTTTGCATGGGGAGGTGTCTGAAGGAGAATGGAAGGGGCGCTCAGCAGGGTGCACGTGGCGGCATCGCTGGAACGCGTGCTCTATAAATTGTGTATGGAAAAAAGAGCTCGCCTTGGGGGGGTATGAAAATGTGAGCAGGCCACCCTCAGGGAGAGGGAGCGGTACGACATGACCGCCGACGAAGCACTGGCCAAGCTTTCTGCCCGAGCATGACACCATGGAAGACTTCATGGCAAAGGAGTATGAGCCCTATATAGCCGGTGATTGTGGCGGCCCGCGTTGCCGTAGAGATCGTTAAAGGGGGCGGTCTGAAAAGGCAAACCGCCAAAGCCGTCTCATGCAACAATACCATGAGACGGCTTTTTTAAGCCTGAGCTGGCTCACTTACGGAGCCCATGCCCAGGGCGGCGTTCCGTGAACGATCAGCTCAATTTGCTCCCACAGGCGGGGCAGAAATTATAGCTGTCACCGCCCGCAGGTTCAGAACAGTTCGGGCAGATATTCTGGACAGGGCCGAGTTCTATGATCAACTCCCCCTCACGCACCGGCACCATTTTTTTATCCTCTTTGTAGTCGGCGAATTTTACAATCCTTCTGACAACACCGTCCATGGGAGACAAGACGGCTTTTTCCTGCTTCATGATGGTGATATTAAAGAGTTCTTCCCCTTTTTTTACAACATCGCCGGGGTTGACGTAGACAATCCATAAGTCACCGTTGGTTGGAGATGCCACATGGTAGGGGTTGGCCGTATCCGCCATTTCAATGGCATCCGCTTTGCCCTTGACGGCATCAGCGACCTTGACCGGGTAGCTGAAGGTATCCGCATTCAGGGTGTAGCGCACGTAACTCAGCCCCAGGTCATCGGGTTCGGATATGTCGATGATGGACATCTGCTGAGGTTTGCCGTCGCTGTCTTTGAACTGAAGATCAGAGCCTGTCTTGAGTCCTTCAAACCATATGTCAAGGGGGAGCCTGTCGGGGTTTCCGAACTCTTGTCGAAAGCGGATTGTTTTCAAGGCATCTCCGGGGTGGTTCAGGTACATGACCAGCTCATCCCTTGAGGGTTCACGCTTGAGGTGGGCGCGCAGCTCATTAGACTCTTGATCAATGTCCAGATCTTCCAGGGTTGCCAGCGGTGACGCTTCTGTCCGTTGGGCGATGGCCGCTTTGAAACCGGCGCCAAAGGCACTCTCGTACACCCAGTCAGGTGGAAATCCCAGGGGCAGGCGGCCAAAATGACCCGATAACAGGTTACGGAATGCGTCATTGCTCTCCTGGTACAGTATCAGGCGCTCTTGTTTGTAGACCTCATCGATCTCCTCTTCAGGGACACCGGCAACAGCTTCCATTGTACTGATGAGGTGCTGTACTTCTGGCTCCCCCCCCCGTTTAAACGCAGCGCTTACCGCCAGGAAAGATGTATTCCATGTGATCTGAGACCCTGGCGTTACATCGTGATAGCGCACGATCTTGCGTGTCCCTGCGAGAAAACGAAGCATGTAGGGCAACAGGTGAATATAGCCCTGCTGCTTGGCCCCTTCCTGGGAGGATGAGGTCGCACCGCCCGGCATGGCATGGGAGACCACATCGTGGTCGACGCCCTGGAAGTAGGGTGCAGCATAACGGTCGTAATAGGGCATCATCTGTTTCAGCACAAAGCCGGTATCACGGATCATCCCTTTGTTTAAATCGGTTTTCAGCCCCAGTTCCCCTTCCATGTATGCGGCTGTGGACAACACCTCCCCCTGGCCATACCAGCGAACCGAAGCGCCGATGCCTGTATCGATGATATGGGCTCCGGCCAGGGCTGCTTCGCCCACGGCGGGGACAAACAACCCATCGGTGCAGTGCCTGTGGTAGTGGATAACCAGCTCAGGGTACCGACTTTTGATGGTTGCAACGAGTTGACGGATAAATCGGGGGGGACACACTCCGGCCATATCCTTTAAGCCGATGATGAAGCTCCTCACCGCCTCAGCCTTGTTCAGGCCGCTGACGGAAGAGACCATCGAGATCATCTCTTCGAGGACATTCATATAATGCGGGATGTCGAATCCTTTTGCCCAAGAGAGGGAAATGGCGGGCTCAAAGACATTGCCCGGGGAATTCAGGACAACCTCGGCAATTGGACGCATGTTTTCAACATGGTTTAAGAAATCAAAACAGCGGACGATATCGTAGTGTTCGCAAATCAGTTCGCCGGTAAGTTGCATGAGTTTCCGGGGCTGCGGCTTGTACCCGAGAAGGTTCGTGGAACGGACCAGGATCTGCTTGGGGGTTTTGGGGGCAAACCGGTTCCACTCCCTGGCTTCGGTAAAGGGGTAGGTCATGTTGGCCAGCATGGCGACATGAAAGTGGGCACCTCCTCCGTTTTCCAGGGAAAAGAACCCGCACTCATCCAGATAGGGCCCCACAATCATGTCCTCTGCAAGGCGAAACCGGTTGCCGCTGTTTGACTGGGTCATGTCGCGGGCCGTGGTGTCCGTAAAGTGCACCTGGTTGGTGTCCCTGACGTAATCAAGCAGGGCCTTTCGGTCATTTCTCGGGTAGGGTGAGGGGCGCTTGTCGGCCATGATTGTCGGCAAAGCCGGTTCGAAGCTGCCAATGCGCTTGTCCTCGCGGCCTCTGTACTCGCCCAATTCCACAAAAGGGTTGTAGCCGATGGCAGAAATTTCGGCCACAAGTCGACTCAGCCTCACAGATTCCTGCTCGTTGTCTTTGTAGTGAAGCAACTCCGGGGTGTTGAACACAAACTTGGTGTCGCACTCTCCGGCTTTGAACCTGGGATGATTGATGATTTTCATGTGAAAGGGCAGCGTGGTTTTCAACCCGCCGATGATAGACTCTTTCAGGGCGCGGTTCATGACTTCCAGCGTTTTGGCCCAGCTCTGGCCGTACGCGATGAGAAGTGCCGCCGCCGAGTCGTACTGGGACGGGAAGTCATAGCCGGACGATATGCATGAATCAAGGCGTATGGATGGTCCACCCGGGGAGATATACCGGGAGATCCGCCCCGCATTGGGTTCAAAATTATTCTGGGGGTCCTCGCAGTTGATACGAAGTTGCATGGCGCATTGATTCGGTTTGGTATTCTCTTCGTTCAGGCGCAGGGGGGCACCGAAGGCCACGGCAATTTGCTCTTCCACCAGGTCCACACCATATCGGCACTCGGTGATCCCGTGTTCCACCTGAAGCCGCGTGTTGACCTCAATCAGGTTGGGGTTGCCGTCGGCATCCAGCAAGAACTCCACCGTTGCCAGGGAGTGATACCCAATTTTCTGAACCAGTCGTCGCGAGTACTCTTTGAGCTGGCCTCGAATTTCGGGGGTCATCCCGGCCCAGGGAGATGGGGTGATCTCCACCAATTTCTGGTGGTTTCTCTGGATTGTGCAATCTCGTTCGTCAAAGGCAAATACGTTCCCGTGTTTATCGGCGATCACCTGGATTTCAATATGACGAACAGAGGTGAGCAGTTTTTCCACGAACAGGCGAGGGTTGCCAAAAGTGGCATGGGCCAGAGCGGTGGCTTTCTCAAAGGCACTCTCAAGCTGGTCCTCGTGGGTGATCTCATATATTCCACGGCCCCCGCCGCCGCCTTCCGCCTTGAGCATGACGGGCAGCCCGATTTTTTGTACAATGCGTTTGGCCTCTTCTATGGTGACCGCACCGTCCGACCCCGGCACAATGGGAACCCCCAGTTCCCGGGCGAGTTTTCTCACCGCCACCTTGTTTCCTAAAAGGCGCATGGCATCGGTTTCCGGCCCAATAAACAGAATGCCTGCCTGTGCGCATTTTTTTGGGAACATATCATCTTCTGAAGCAAAGCCCCATCCGGGGTGAATTGCTTTAATGTCTCTTGCTTTGGCTTCGGCTATGATTTGGTCAATATTGAGATAAGCCCTGGGGTTCTCCCCCAACAAAATGAGCTCCTGGGCACCGGACGTAAACGGAGCGGTTTTATCCACGTCCGTTGCCGTTACAACCGGGACGGCCCCGAGCTCCCTTATGGAACGCACGATGCGTCTGGCCGTAATCCCACGGTTTGCCACCAATATTTTCATGCCTTGAATATTAGTGACAACCTGATCAAATGATACGTCTTTCATTGCCATTCTCCTTTTCCCTTTCAAACGTCCAAAGGGTAAATGCTTGCTGATCGCACAACAGTTGTTCCGCTGCTTGTAAGCAACTGCAGTCCGCCGTCTGATGAGACACCGAGTAGTCGCGCTTCATAAGGCGGGTTTACGAAATCTTCGACCCATACCGTGCTGCCGGCAAATGCCAGGTGAGGGGTGAGCTCGGTTAGTAACTCCGGAAGATCAGACATGCTTATTTTATTAAAAAAATCCCGCCCTGTGTTCACAAGATGCTGCCACAGGGACAGAGGCGTTAGATCATCATGGCCAAAGTCCTTTACGCACGCAGCTGGAAGGGCATTGCGGCTGCGAAGTGCTTCTTTGGGTGGGGATGATGTGAGGTTGATCCCCACCCCGACCATCTTCACGCCCCCTTTGTCTTCGATGAGAATTCCCCCCACTTTTTTAGAGTTTATGACCAGGTCGTTGGGCCATTTCAGCTTTGCGCTCACTCCCATACGCTTAAGGGCCGTGATCAATGCATACCCCACAAGCACGGGCAGGCAGTCCGTCCCTGATACGGCGGATGCAGGCACATGCAAGGTGCCGTATATATTCCCCTCCGGTGATACCCACTCCCGTCCCAGCTGGCCCCTGCCGGTCAGCTGACGGGAGACGAGGACCGAATCCCACTCGGACAGCATGTTTTGTCGGTGGAAATACCATGCCAGATTCATGCTGGAGGAGCAGGGGCCGGCAACAAAAACAGAGTGGCGGGCCTTCTGTTCGGCTACCCAGCACCTGCTTTCGGGGCCTTCTGAAATGAGGGATGCCGGTCTCCAGGAGAGATCGTTAAACTCCAGGCCCCGGACCAGGGCCATCTCTTTAAGCTGGTCAGGTTCAACCCTCTTTGCAATGCCCTCGACTCCGGTTCCCCAGAGGAATACGTTGGTCATTGAATTGTCCTTACCTTTCGTCAATCAGGGGTGAAGGTTGCGGCTCGGATGGATGCTTGTGTGGCTGAGCCTTGAAATATCTTGTTTTTTCACAGTAACTACTTGTAATTACATATCGTTGATTTGGTCTGGTTGCGTTCTCATGAAATATCGGGGTTAGGGCCGGATATCCATGGACGGATACAGCCCTTGTTTGTCACCGGTAAGGTGCGGCTGGATAATGGTGTAAGAGATACTATGGCTCTCTTGTGCATGGCCCCGGTTTTCAAGGCCATCAAAGTACGCTCCATTGTCCCTGAGGATACGGTCTATCCGTTGCGCAAAACTATGAACCAGGGCCTCACCGCTTCCTTTGAATTCCATCCTGCCTTTTCGAACATCCCCTTTGATTTTGTTCAGCTCGGAAACAGAGATACTGTTCAGTTCAAGGTCGGCTTTGTTCTGGATGTATCCCCAGACGATACATTCCTCCGGGATATTCAGCGGTTCATCAGGATCAATGATAGTGTGGGGCATAATCATACAGCCTTCCCCAATGGTGAGGGGGCTCTCAGGCTTGGCATTAAGAAATGAGTTGAACCCGACAAAGACCCGTTCACCTAAGCTTGCATGGATTATCTTGGCACCATGGGCGGTGATGTCGTTTTTCTCGAGCCGGGAGTTGATGATGTATGAATTTTCCTGTGCGTTGGTTCCCGGTCCCATCCATGCGTTTTCAAGATACGCGCGTTGTGAAATCAGCACATTGTCAGATATTGTGGTTTCTCCGCCAACATAGGCATACCTGTTGAGGGCAGATTCACTTGAAACGTTAACGGCGGGATTGTCGATGGCGGAATCGAAATTTTCCTGAAAATCATCCTTACGGTGTTCAACAAAGTCCATGAAGATACCGGTAGGCCTCTGATCGGGTGTGTTCTTTATGTATTTTTCAAGAACAGCGGGGTCATAGGTGTAGGTGAATTCAAAATTGGCCTCCTTAATCCATACCGTCCCGGATGGAATTCGCTCGTGATACAAATCACCCGCTTGAACGTATGAAAACGTCCCGATGATACAGGAGTGCAATGTTGTAAGATCCACGGTCGAAAAGGGGGCGATGTAGCAGCCATCCAGGGGTGAGCCATGAATGTTGGCATAATGCCCGGAGACTGTGTTGGTGATAAAAAACACTTCCGGAGATTCCGGTTCGTGTGAAAAACTGTGGATCAGGTTTTTGATCAGAACGCTGTTGCGTATTCTTATGACCTCATCATTATCAACCGGGATGTCGGTGCCCTGAAAGTGAAATGTGTCTCCTTTGCTCTTTAACTCATCCCCTCTCACATCCGTTTTGTACAACAAAGAGTGGTCCGTCATGCACTTTCCGAGAAAATAGCTGCCGGACAGGTTGGAATGGATAAAATGAAAGTGGGTGGGATGGTGAGATGTTATGCCATAAAAAGCATTGAACCTGGTCATCTGTTCATAGCGGATGCTGTTTTTTGTGTAGGGGGTCACATCGAAATCAAACTCACGCAGATTCATATTAACCCGTAGTGTAACACGATCAATCAGCTTTTGGATTTGTTTCATCGTCTCTCCTGAATGGTTCCGTCAGGCTTTATCGACTCATGGCAGAACGTTTTTATCCCTTTTGGTGATACTCTTCGACCCCATTTTTGAAATATACGTGTTAAATCAGATCTATATAGGGGGTGTGCTTGATTTTGAGCAAAAAAAAAGACCAACAGTAATTACACTGTTGGTCTATTCAAAGCTGATCTCCTGTGGAGCGAGTATGATCCTCTTATTGTCTACCAAGTACGTTTCATTTTATTAGGCTAAAGCGTAGCGAATGGGAATTGAGGTGTCAACTACTAATTACCATTTGGTAAAAGGGGCACCATGCGGGCCACACGCTGGGGTTTGGACGTCTTCGTTTACGTTATCACCACGGTGGCAAAGCTTCGCCCAAGGGACTTTCTGCCAGGGAGATGGCGTCATGTAATGCAAAAAAAAGGCCATCAGCTGTAAGATAATCTTTTTTCCAAATTATCATCCAAGGTGATGACAATGATCCGTTCTCCAGCTTTGGTGCTGATGTCTGTGTGGAAACTGACAACACTGGCGCCGGTAATATTCAAGATGACGTCTTCCAGCATTGCGCATGAATTTTCCAGAAGTTTTGCCCGGACCTGTTTGATGAGATGAATGCCCTCAGCATCCGTTGCAAGATGTTGCTCAGCCATTGTCAATACGCCTTTCAGGCGAATCAGGAGCATGTCCTCAATGATATAGCTTTTCACATCCACCGGACCGCGTCCCATATGCTCTTTTTCAAATGCGATCAGTGCCGTGCTTATATCAGCTTCCACCTGCCCCTTGCTTTTCTTTTGGCCGGTGCGAGTTCGTCTGTTTATAACCTTTGATTTTTCCATGCCTAAACCTTGTCGCTATATGTTGTTTTCACAAGCTGTGACTTTACAGCAGGGGCGGGCAGCAGGTCAACAGCCGGGGGGTAAAAGCCCCACCGGCTTTGCCGTGTGAACGGCTCTCAGTATACGATGAGATACACCCTAATTAATGGCAACATTAGGAGTCGTTGTAATAGAAGGCCTTATGAACCACGAAGATCACGAAGAAAAATAAAAGAGTGGTAGCTCGCTTTTGCGGCGAAGCTGCCTTCATGCTCTTCGTGTCCTTGTAGAAATTCTGACACACGGATTGACGCTACCGCCAATCTGGAGACAGGGGGCGGAGATTCATTTTGTTTCTTTCACCTTGTTACGAATAAGGTATTCTCCGATGTGTTCCGCGACAGGCAACACCATATCGCATTTAGGATTATTGTCGAAAATTCATTGAAGAAAAGATGAGCTCAATCCGAAATACTCAATGGAATAGAATCTGACATGTGACCCATGAAGGAGTCTGTAGACTCTGTTCTCCTTGATGGATTTAGTCCGGATGTTTCATGAGGAAACGATTAAGTCAGAGCAATTGCACGTAATTACTGTTTGTTGGTGCGGCATAGTACGTTGTTCCAAAAATGCAAAATGTAATTCACGGTGTTCTGTTTGGCTTTCTCACCCCTCATGGGCGCGCCGGGGTCACTCATCTGCTGCGTTATCAGAACGTTGAGGTAAACCACACCATCTTCAGCTCTGATACCTTGTACATAAGCGTACCCGACTCGTGAAAAATCCGGGTTGATGGGCGGCGTGTGTCTTGTTGGTATACCAGATATTACATATCTATGATTCGGGGGGCGTCTTGGCACGATGTTAAATCGTCCGACCCCCTGCTACATCGTGTTTTTAGATTATAAATGGTGGGAGATAAAGAATGAAAAAGTTGACGATAAAAATGAAACTTGTGCTGGCTTTTGCGCTGGTTGCACTGATACCCATCGCCGTTGTCATGGCGGTTGTGGCTGTTAAAATAGAAGCGTATTCCCTTGGTGTGTTTGTGAATGCCACCAGCAACGAGTTGAAGCAGGTGGACAATGCCATGAGCCTCTTTGTTGACGGCGTAAAGGCCAACGTGCGCTTTCTTGCTGGGCATCCGGACGCGACGGGGGTGGATGACAGCCTTATCAGTTATGTTGATGTTTCGGATGGCAGCACCATGGTCCCTGATGAGGTTGGGGGCGTTGATGCGGACCTGTATCATCTCTTCGCCGTCTTGAAGAAGACCAACAAAAACTTTCTGGAGGTCTTTATGGGGACCCGCTGGGGGGGCTGGGCTTCATCGTATACCGGAGGGCTGCCGAATAATTATGACCCGAGAGTTCGCCCCTGGTACAGGGATGCTGTTGCCAAAGGGGATGCGATCCTGACTCCGGCCTATGTGTCCCTCACCGGTACCCATGATGCTGTTTTCAGTGTTGCTGCGCCCATCCGGGATACTTCCGGAGGGACCGTGGGTGCGGCGGCAATCGATGTGTCATTAGCAGTTTTGACGGATTTGGTCCATGACATCAAGATCGGTAAAAGCGGTTTTGCCATACTGGTCCAGGGGGACGGTACCATTCTTGCCAACCCCGATGCACCGGAGATGAACTTCAAGAAGATGTCCGAGCTTGGTATTCCTGCCCTGAAGGTCCTCGACGGGATGGCGTCGGGGCATGTCGAGATTACCAAGGATGGCACCGACTATCTCGCCAACGTGTACACGTCACCGGCCTTGGGCTGGAAACTCATCGGGGTTATTGAAAAAGGGGAGGTGGTCGCCGAGTCCCACAAACTCACCCTGATGATCCTGGCCATTGGCGGGGTACTTTTCATCCTGACCCTTGGCGCTGCGTTCTGGTTGGCACACGCTGTCACTCAGCCCATCGTTCATACTTCCGATATGCTGCGGGACATTGCTGAAGGGGAAGGAGATCTCACGCGTCGTCTGGAGATTCGTTCGGGGGACGAGGTGGGAATCCTTGCCACCTGGTTTAATGCATTTATCGAAAAGATTCATGGGGTGATTCAGGACCTGTCTGAAAACGCAGAATCGGTGAGCGAGTCCGGCGGGGAACTCTCCAGGCTCTCCGATGCGATGTCCGACGGTGCCGCCGAATTGAACGCCCGGGCAGGCAATGTGGCAGCCTCGGCAGAGGAGATGAGTGCCGTGATGACAAATGTCGCTGCCTCTACCGAGCAGACCGCTGCCAACGTGAACATGGTGGCAGCAGCCACGGAAGAGATGCGCGCCACCATTTCGGAAATTGCGGAAAGCTCGGAAAAAGCCCGTGGTGTAACCTCTGAGATGGTGGGTCAGGCGCGTGAGGTACGCACCGTTATGGATGCCTTGAGTGAAGCCGCGGGTGAAATCGGCAAGGTCACCGAGTCCATCACCGAGATCTCAGAGCAGACAAACCTGCTGGCATTGAACGCGACCATCGAGGCGGCACGGGCCGGCGAGGCCGGAAAAGGGTTTGCCGTGGTCGCCGGAGAGATCAAGGCCCTGGCCGGTCAGACCGCCGAAGCCACCTTCGAAATTCGCAGGCGCATCGAAGGCGTTCAGGCGTCCTCTTCACGCTCCGTGGAGGGGATCGGCCAGATGTCCACCGTCATCGAGGAGGTGAACGAGCTTGTCGGTACCATTGCCGCCGCTGTTGAAGAGCAGTCAGTCTCCACAGCTGAAATCGCGGAAAACCTTGCCCAGGCCTCCGGTGGACTGTCGGATGTGAGTGACCAGGTGATTCAAAGTTCCGGTGTCTCGGGAGAGATTGCTGAAGAGGTGGCCGACGTCAGTCGCTCTGCCACACGCTTCTCCGAGGGCAGCTCCACCGTTCACAATCGCTCCGAAGCACTTGCCGGACTGGCCTCTAACCTGAAAGAGGTGGTGGGGCGCTTTAAAATCTGATTCTGCTAAAGCAGGCATCCGGCGCAAGGTGGGGGCACCTTGAAACCCTATGGCGAATGCGCGAAGGTTGACGTAATGCAGGCGTTTTCGAGGCATTCGCGCAAAGGATAACAACGGAGGTTGCCGGGAACGTGCTCTTCGTTCCTTACGTGTAGTGTTTAGTTAAGGACTCGCTTCGCTCTTGCTATTAAATAATGGCAGGCGCGAAGCGACTACCTTGAACGAAGAACAAAGAACCAGGCACGACGAACCCTTTTCTTCTGTGTGTATGAAACGTCTTCTTCGAATGATGAACTGGGAACAGCTTTAACGTTTCAAGGAAATATTGAATATCTATACTTTACTTAATTTATGTTTGCTGAGAGTATCTCTTTGTTTGTTCATTTTAATAGACTCTGTAGCAATGGAAAAACCGTATGACTTTTTCTGTCATGATCGTGGTCCTGCTTGCCGCCCTCTTGCATGCGACCTGGAATTTTCTGGTAAAAAGCACGTCTGACAAGCACCTCAGCATGAGCGCCGTCGTTCTCGGTCACACCCCCTTTGCCCTCATTGCCATTCTGTACTCACCGTTGCCCGACATCGAATCCTTGCCCTATATTGTTGCGGGGGCCCTGTTGCACGTAGGGTATCAGCTCTTTTTGCTGGCATCTTACCGCGTGGGGGATTTGAGCCAGGTGTACCCCCTGGCCCGTGGGGTAGCCCCCCTGATCGTGGCAGGGGTCTCCGTTCTTTTTCTGGGGGTGGATCTCTCCGGGCTCGAGCTGGCGGCCATTGTGACCATTGGTTCCGGTATCATGAGCCTTGCCCTTGTGCGCCGAAGCGATGGCATGCGCAATGGGAAAGCGGCCGCTTTGTCCATCATCACGGGCTGTTTTATCGCCTCCTATTCCTTGGTGGATGGTCTTGGGGCCCGAGAGGCTGGAACAGCCCTCGGTTTTTACGGCTGTTTGTCCGTCGTCAACGCCATTTTGTTTGCTGTGGTCATGCGGTGGCACAGGCCCGGGACGGTGACGCGGGTTGTGTCTCGGGAGTGGCGGCTTTCCCTGGCCGGTGGCGGGGCCTCTTTTTTTGCCTACGCCATGGTGATCTGGGCCTTTACCCAGGCGCCCATCGCATTGGTCACCGGGGTCAGGGAAACCAGCATTATTTTCGCGCTTCTGCTCGGCGTGGTGGTGCTGAAAGAACGGCTTGATCTGATGAAGGTTGCCGCCACCTTGCTGACCCTGCTGGGGGTGGGGATGCTGCGGGTGAATCGGTAGAAAAAAATAGATGGTTGGCCTTCAGTGGGTCGCTTTTTGAAACAAGATCCGCAATAACTTTCCGGTTGTGAAACAGGCAAGTCTGATGGGTGTTGCTTATCTTACAAAAGGTCGAGTAGTGGGCCTGGGTTCCAAGGGCTCAGCCCTTGGCCGCCGGAGGCTTTTTTTGCTTTAAAAATTCCAAAATTGAAGGGGGAAGGATGTTTCGTTGGGTTGTTGTGTGTCTGTCTATCATGACTCTTTCCGGTTGCATGACCATGGCGAGGAATTACGTGGTGGGGACCATGAAGGATACCCCCATGTATGAGTTTTTCTACATTCATCCCGGGGCTGAGGTCGGGGATACCGCGCTGTATACTTCCAAGCATGAGGGAATGGAAGGAAACGGGCAGCGGGTGACCCTTATCGCAAAGGAGGGCGCGCTGAATCTCGTGGCCCTGGAGCCTGTGAACAAAGAGGTGTTCGATTACCGGCAGGTGCTCTGGGTGACCGATGAGGGGCGGGTGAAAAAGGCGGAGTTTCAGTACAACGGAGAGGTTTTCCCGTTGCGCGTGGAGGGGGTGAACCGGGAGAACGGTTATTTCCGCAACGTCACCTTCGAAAAGGTCGCCACTCCTCAGAAGTTTGAGTATAAAGGGCGGGTCTACAATGTGGAGTACATCGAAACCCGGGAGATGAGTTTTAGTTCTGTAAGCCTTGTTCTGGGAATGTTAGATGCCGATATGACAACGGTCTTTTTAATAGACCCCGCGGTTCCTTTCGGGCTTGTGAAGACCTTTATGTCCGGAAAGATGGAGAAAGGGGCAGGTGCGCGTGATTTTATCGACGTCCTTGTGAAGGCTGCCAATCCTGATATTTTTTCATCCTATGACGTGTTGAATGACCTCTATAGTTCGTCGAAGGCGATCCAGACGGATTTGTTGATGGAGTTTGATTATCAGCCCGAAGGCCCGGTGAGCGGTCTGTAGAGCTTTGCCTTTCTAACAATCCTGCTTTTCTCGTTCGGCCGGGGATATCTCCCGGCCGGATGTATTCATGGGCGGTTTTTTCATCCCCCTTCATTTCTGGAAACTTTCCATCCTCTCCAGGGTTCCTTTATTTTCCATTCACCCATTTTAGGCCGGCCAGCTTACTGGGCAGGCCCATTTCATGAGATTGTTTGGGTCTGTATGGTTTCTAACGCGATGAAAATAATGACCATCGGACACTTCTGGTTTGTTAAATAAAAAATGTCATGTTGATGATGGCGCGGGAGTGAACGACTTCTGCGTTTTTTCAGTGTTTTGCATGGTTTTTATCTTAATATATCGTGTGGTGTTAAATCCGGATGAGTGAAAAACCGGTGAAGGATTTAGGGTTATATGCCGAATAAAGATAGGTGGTTGAGGTGTTTGTGTTGTTCCTTTTCTGGTTGCATTTCTTCTCCTGTATACGTTGTCATTGAAAAGGAAAGTGAAGGCGTCGCCGATGACAGATTACCGGAGACGCAGCATATGGATTGACGAAAGGAGCGAGCGCGTTATGTTGAAAATCAGTGATATTCCCTTGAAGAAAAAATTGGTGGGCAGCTTTCTGCTGGTCTCTCTGGCCACGGTGCTTATAGGGCTCTTCGGGCGTTATGCCGCATCCACCATCGGGAACTATCTCCAGAAGGCCACCGATGAGAGCATTCCTGCCATTGAAAATATGGCCACCATGCGTGACCTCGCCAACCAATTTGTCCAGGCACAACGGGGCCTGCTGAATGCCTATTTGAATGAGGAGACCCTTCAGGAAGAATACGCCAAGGTGGAGGCTGTTCGGGAAGGGTACGCCAAAAGCCTGAAGGAGTTTCAATCTGCCCAGCACTCACGGGAGGTGGAAGCTCAATGGGAAAAGTACATGGCAGCCTTCGGGGAGTGGGTGAGTGTCAACGATACCTTTTTCGCCAAGCTCAAAGAACTCGAGGCCACAGGTATTCTGAATCCCCTTCCGGTCCACGCCGACACCCTTAAAGCCAAGGGGGCCTTTGATGCCGCTATTACACGCCTGGGCGGTCGTATTTACTCTTTAGAGGACAAGGATGGCACTGACTGGGAGGAGATCGCCACCTCTCTCTCCGCCTGGGGGGAGAAACACACCTTCACCAATAAGGTGATTGAAGAGGAGTTGATGAGCATAGAGATGGAAGCCTCTCTGCTGAGTCGGTACATCAGCCAGATGGATTCCTTTATTGAGCGTGGTTTTCGTTCCCAGGCTGCCGGTATTTTTCAACAGGACATGCTGGCCACCCAGGGAAGCATATCCGAAGCCTATTTCAAGATCAGCGCCGAGGTGGACAAGGCGGTTGCCATCAACCGGGAGATGAACGCCCTTGCCACGGGGCCCTGCCGCGAGAAGCGGCTGGCCACCATGGCTTCCTTGGATAAGGTTGGCGAAGCCCTGGACCATGAAACACAGCAGATGGTGGCAGACGGGCGGGGCTTGTATAAGAAAATTCAGGCAACGAACTTTATCATCATGCTGGTGGCTGTGGGGCTCTCCCTTTTCTTCGGTATCGGGATCAGCGTGGCCATTACCAAACCACTGGAAGAAGGGGTGGCTGTGTCCCAGGGCATGGCCAGGGGGGACCTAACCCGGACCCTTGAGGTGAATCGGGGCGATGAGATCGGGTCCCTGGGAACCTCCCTGAACACCGTGGTGGAAAGCCTTCACGCCATGATGGGCAGCATCAACGATGGGGTGGAACGCCTGTCCGGGTCGTCAAAGGAGCTGTCCGCGGTTTCGTCCCAGGTGAAGTCCGGTGCCGTGGGCACCTCGGAACGATCCGACACCGTGGCCGCCGCAGCCGAGGAGATGAACACCGGTATCTCCTTTGTGGCCTCGTCCGTGGAGGAAGCGGCTCAGAACATTGCGTCCGTGGCATCCGCCGCGGGGCAGATGGCGGCAACCATTGAAGAGATCGGAAAAAACGCCAACACGGCCAAGGAGATCTCCGACTCAGCCGTCATGGGGACGAAAAACGCCACCCAGAAGGTGGGGGCCCTGGGGGATTCCGCCGAAGAGATCGGCACCATTTCGGAGACGATTTCCGGTATCTCACAGCAGATCAACTTGCTGGCCCTGAACGCAACCATCGAGGCGGCCCGGGCCGGTGAGGCAGGAAGGGGGTTTGCCGTTGTGGCAGGGGAGATCAAGGACCTGGCCGGAGAGACCTCCAACGCCACGGAAAAGATTCACACCCAGGTGGCCGCCGTCCAGTCGCAGATCGAATCCACGGTATTGGAGATCACCACGCCCAGTGGCGGGCGCCTTCCGCCGCGGATGTGGATGCGACGCCGCTCGCCCATCTCGACAAGAAATGCAGCGACATTGGCTTCATCCACGCGATATTCGATTGTGGTGACAATCGGTCCGGAGCGCGGCTGGATCGCAACTGCGGTGTCGGGCTCCTGCCAGCGGCTAAGCGGATCGAGATTGAGCTGTTCGACCTGCGGCAATGGATAACGCAGGCCAAGCAGCGTGGCGGCCACCTGAAGCACACCCGCGATCACCAAGGCAGTGCCCACGCCATCCCAATCCGCCAGCAGCCCTGCGCCCCAGCTGCCGATCGCCATCCCGCCGAAGGCTGCCATCTGATAAATGGAGAGGGCGCGTCCAACCACCCAGCGCGGCGATGACATCTGGACGGTGATATTCAGGGTGGCAAGGGTGATGATCCAGCCGCCGCCAGACAGCATCAACGCGGCGATGGTGATCGGCAAAATATAGCTGACGCCTGCGGCTATGGTGCCGACCGCCATCATCAGGATGCCGAGTGTGGCGACCTGTTCGTTAGACCGTCGCTCACGCACGCGGCGGCTGTTCAAAGCGCCTAGCACCGCGCCAACGCCGAAGGCGCCGAGCAGGAGGCCATAGGTCAGTGCGCCGCCGCTGACATGGTCGCGCGCGATCAGCGGCATCAGCGCCGAGACCGCGCTGGCCGTGAACCCGAAAATGCTGGCGCGCAGAATGACCACCCGAAGGTGGGGAGACATGGAAACATAGCGAATGTGCCGGCTTCCACAGCAGCACCGATATTTTCGCGGGTAATTGGCGGGGCGGGGTGGGGGCTTCCACTGCGCCAGAACCGCGATCAGCCCAACATAGCTGACCGCATTGATAAGGAAGGCGGTTGCCGCACCGGCGGCCGCCACGATTGCGCCGCCGATCGCCGGGCCGACACTGCGGGCAAGGTTGAATCCCATGCTGTTGAACGAGACCGCGGCCGGCAGGATCGGATCGGGGAACCATCTCGCCGACCGAAGCCTGCCAGGACGGATTGTCCAGCGCGGTGCCGATACCGAGCAGGAAGGTAAAACCGAGCAGCAGCCATGGGAGTCAGCATGTCGTTCCAGGCGAATATGGCCAGAACGGCCGAAACGACCAGCATGAAGCCTTGCGCGCAGAGCATCACCGAGCGCTGTTCGGCATTGTCCGCGATCGCGCCGGACAAGAGCGACAACAGCATGATCGGCAGGGTGACCGATGTCTGCACAAGCGCGACGAGCGTCGGGGACGGGGTAAGTGAAGTCATCAGCCAAGATGCACCGACGGATTGAATGAGCCCGCCGAAGTTCGAGACCAGACTGGCTATCCACATCGCCCGGAAGATCGGGATCTGAAAGGGCGAGGGCGGCTTCGACAGTTCCGGTTCCGTCATTCAGGGCGTCTCCAGCCGCTGCCAAATTCAGATTATCACAGAACCAAGTCTGCAGCGGCAATGGGAGTTCCATACCGGTCTGCAGCGCAGAAAAAAAAGGGCCCGGTTACCCGAGCCCTTTTCATTCAACTATGATCCCGTTCAGTCGTCATCGCGGGTCAGGAAAGCCGGGGCGAACCCGCGCGGGGCCGTCGTCACTCTTGCTTTCGCCGCCCTCGCGGCGCGGGCCGCGATCACGCCACGCCCACCGCCGTCGCGACGCGGGCCGCGATCACGATCCCCGTCACGGCGGGGACCACGCTCGCGATCGCCACGCGGACGATCTCCGCCTTCGCGCGGTTCGCGCGGCGGGCGGCGTGTCTTCCAGCTCTTCGCCGGTTTCCTGATCGACGACGCGCATCGACAGGCGGACCTTGCCGCGATTGTCGATCTCGAGGACCTTGACCTTGACTTCCTGGCCTTCGGAGACGACGTCGGTGACCTTCTCGACCCGCTCGTTCTTCATTTCGGAGACGTGGACGAGGCCGTCCTTGCCGCCCATGAAGTTCACGAATGCGCCGAAATCGACGATGTTGACGACCTTGCCATCATAAATCTTGCCGACTTCCGCTTCCTCGACAATGCCTTCGATCCAGTTCTTCGCGGCTTCGATCTCATTGACGTCGGACGAAGAGAGCTTGATCACGCCTTCGTCGTCGATATCGACCTTGGCACCGGTTTCGGCGACGATCTCGCGGATCACCTTGCCGCCGGTGCCGATAACGTCGCGGATCTTCGACTTGTCGATCTGCATCGTCTCGATGCGCGGCGCATGAGCGGAAAGCTTCGGTGCGCGGACGGTCGAGCGCCTTGGTCATTTCGCCCAGGATATGCGCGCGGCCTTCCTTGGCCTGATCCAGCGCCGCCTTGCATGATCTCCTTCGGTGATGCCGGCGATCTTGATGTCCATCTGGAGCGAGGTGATGCCCTTCTCGGTACCGGCGACCTTGAAGTCCATGTCGCCGAGATGATCCTCGTCACCGAGAATGTCGGAGAGAACGGCAAAGTCGCCGCCTTCGAGGATCAGGCCCATGGCGATGCCCGCCACGTCCTTCTTGAGCGGCACGCCGGCATCCATCATTGCCAGCGCTTCCGCCGCAGACCGTCGCCATCGAGGACGAGCCGTTGGACTCGGTGATGTCGGACAGCACGCGGATCGTGTAGGGGAACTCCTCCTTGCTCGGGCAGAACCGGATGCAGCGCACGCCATGCCAGCTTGCCATGGCCGATTTCGCGGCGGCCGGAGCGCCGAAGCGGCCCACTTCGCCGACCGAATAGGGCGGGAAGTTATAGTGGAGCATGAACGGCGAATAGGAGAGGCCGGTCAGACCGTCGATCATCTGCTCGGCGTCCTTGGTGCCCAGCGTGGTGGTGCAGATCGCCTGCGTTTCGCCGCGCGTGAACAGCGCCGAACCATGCGTGCGCGGCAGGAAGCCGACAATCGCCTCGATCGGACGGATCTGCGTGGTGGTGCGGCCATCGATGCGCTGACCATCCTTCAGGATGGCGCCGCGCACGATTTCGGCTTCCAGCTTCTTGACGGCCTTGCCGGCGGTCATCTGCGTCTGCGGCCTTCTTCCTCGGCGGAAAAGCTGCCTTCGCCTTGGCGCGGGCGGCGTTCAGCGCGTCGGAGCGCTGCCGACTTGTCGGTCAGCTTGTAGGCTGCGGCGAATATCGTCGCCGATCAGCTTCTTGAGCTTCTCCTTCATGCGCGGCGTTGGTCTCGGCCGGAGACGTATTCCCAGGGGTCCTTGGCGGCCTTTTCGGCCAGCTCGATGATCGCGTCGATCACCTGCTGCGAAGCCTTGTGCGCGAACATCACCGCGCCGAGCATCACTTCTTCCGAAAGCTCCTTGGCTTCGGATTCGACCATCATCACGGCATCATGCGGTAGCGGCGACGACGAGATCGAGTCCGCCTTCCTGCAATCTCGTTCGAGTGACGGGTTGAGCGATGATATTCGCCGTCCTTGTAGCCAACGCGCGCCGCGCCGATCGGGCCCATGAAGGGCACGCCCGAAATGGTGAGCGCGGCCGAAGCCGCAACCATGGCGACCATATCCGGCTCGGTCTCGCCATCATAGGAGAGAACCTGGCAGATCACGTTGATTTCGTTGTAGAAACCTTCGGGGAACAGCGGGCGCACCGGGCGGTCGATCAGACGGCTGGTCAGCGTTTCCTTGTCGCGCGCGCGCTCGCGCTTGAAGAAGCCACCGGGAATGCGTGCCGGCAGCGGAGTATTTTTCCTGATAGTGGACGGTGAGCGGGAAGAAGTCCTGCCCTTCGCGAACACTCTTGGCGGCCGTCACGGCGCACAGCACCACGGTTTCGCCATAGGTCGCCAGAACGGCGCCATCGGCCTGACGGGCAACACGGCCCGTTTCGAGTGTCAGGGTTTTTCCGCCCCACTCGATTTCTACTTTTTTCACATCAAACATTGAGTTTCCTTCCACCCGCAGCGCCCTATTGCGGTGGGGGCCTATCATTGTCTGGTCACATCGCGGTCATAGAAACCGGTTGCCACTTTGTGCTGCGATGCTTCCGGGCCGGATCCTTATCGCTCCCTCCGGTGCGGAGGACTGTCCTTGTTCAGCCCCGGGCCCCACTCGCCGAATTGCGAAGGAAGCCGTTTCCTGCGTACGCCGGAATTTCCGTGCTCCCAAGAGGCGGCCCGACTGGAGCCGCCCCCTCGTGTCACTTGCGAAGGCCCAGCTTCTGCGATCAGTTCGTTGTAGCGGCCATGCATCCTTCCTTCTTGAGGTAATCCAGCAGGCTGCGGCGCTTGTTGACGAGCATCAGCAGGCCACGGCGAGAATGGTTGTCCTTCGCGTGGCTCTTGAAATGCTCGGTGAGGTTGAGATGCGCTCGGACAGGATGGCGACCTGAACCTCGGGGGATCCGGTGTCGCCCCACAGCAATACGTAACTGAACGGGGCGCATACATGTCGGGAGCGTATTGCTGAGGTTCCGGGTGAGATCCAGCGGGCCTTCGACTCGTCGGCGATGGCCGCCTGGAGAGCGGGCCAGAACAGGGCCATGGCCAGCGCCACCACGGGCATGCCGAGGTAGAGGAGCCAGACCTGCCCGGCATCCGCCGTGAAGAAGATCCCGCAGGAGAGGATGAAGAGCACCGCAGCCCCCCGCATGGAGCCCGTGCGGGAGATGCGGTCCGAAAGCCGCCCGCCGAAGATGGCGGTCAGGGAGTAGACGACACCCCAGGAAAGCGGCAGCAGGGCGAGGTCGAGCTTCCGCAGGTGCCACTGGACGGCGAGGAGCGGCGCCAGAAGGGCGATGTAGATGGTGAGATCCATCACCCCGCCCGTCACCACGTAGCGCGCCACCCTGCTCATGGGGAACAACCAGCGGGAACCGCACCCGACCGCTACTTCGCCGGCTGCTGCTTTCCGGCCGCTGAGCCTGGATCTCCAAGGCGCCATCTCGCGCCGGCCGTAGAAGGTCCCGCTCGGCGGGGTGGTCGTCTTCCATACTTCCTGGTCGGTGTACCTGTGGGTAGGAGAACGCCGCGACGAGATCGTCGTTCGCCTCGATCACATCGGGCTGCTGGAAAGGCCGTTGAACAGACCGATGGTCAGTCCCACCGCGAGCCCCACCGGGGCGAGGAGAGTGCCGGCCACCGGATCATCGGTGGCGGCGGCCGCCCCCATCACGCCCTGGAAGCCGCCGGAGAACGGCGACACGATCACCTTGTAGGGCAGCCAGACCGCATTCTCGAGAGTGAAGACGACGATCTCGACGCAGCCACGGTGAGAGAGACCCACCTCGGAAGCGATGTCCGGAACGAAGCAGACCCCTGCCCGGCTCGATCAGTTCGATCTCCTGCGGGCAGTGACAAGACGCCAGAGCGCCGAGAGCAGGCAGAGTACGACCACAGTGAGGGATCGCATGGCGACTTCGAAGAAGCGGAAGGCCTGGACGGAGCAGCATTGTGACGCATGGGGGCCGGAGAACAAAGCCCTAAGGCCTGAAATCCCCAGTCCACAGGCCAGAACCGATGGCTCCCCGGGGCGGCAGGCGTTCAGGGAGCCCGCCTCAACGCCCGGAATGGCGCCCACGGCCTTTCGAAGATACATCGGCTCCCCGGGATCCAGCGCCCGTGCCTGGCGGTAGCATCTGGCGGCCGCTTCGTGATCCTCCAGACCCTCCCCGTGGATCCGGCCGAGCAGCGCCCAGACCGCCGGATCCGAGGCGCCCTCCTCTTTGCCGCGGCGGCCCGGGCCAGGGCCAGGACGTGGTTGGGCGGATCAAGTTCCATCAGCAACTCCGCTTCCAGGATCAGGATCCCGGTGTGGCCGGGTTTGCGGACCTTGGCGCGCTCCAGATGATCCAGGGCCTCTCTCGGTCGGCCCAGCCTGCCGAGCAGCCGGGCGGCCTCGCGATCCCCGACGGCCGGATCGAGCTGAGGCCCGAATCGTCTCCAGGGCCTCCTCCAAAAGACCCTCCCGGACCAGCGCCGTGACGAGCACGTCCGTCGCCTCGGGGTAGCCCGGGCACAGAGCCAGCGCTCTCTCGAGTTTCTTCCGCGCCTCGGCGAGTTCCGCCAACCCGAGGAGCAACCGCGCCGCCTCGGTGAGTTCCACCACCTCCGGCGTCACCAGAGCCTGGCGCACCGCCGCCGACAACGCCGGATCCCCCTCTGAAGAAGCGGCAGGAGCCTGGGCCGCACTTCGTCGATCCCCGTACGGGCCAGACCGGTCAGGACCAGATCGCGAAGCTCGGGATCCGGGCGGGCCAGCATGCGAAGCACGGCGTCGGCCCCGGCGATCCCGGCGAGGGCCTGGCCGGCGTCCCGGAACCAGGCCGATCGGCCAGGCCGGCCTGCGCCACGAGGTCGGCATCGTCACCCCGACCGATGCGGCCAAGCAGGAGCAGGGCCTGCCGGGCGCGGACGTTCCGGCCGACGGTGTTCCTGCTCGCCGAACCGGGCTGAACAGCCGAGAGGAACTGGTCCAGGATCAGCCCTGCGCTGCGGCGGACTTCCGGGCTGCCCCGCAGGAGCGCCCCTCCAGGGCGGAGGCCGCTTCCGGCCCGATCTCGATCAGTCTCTCCGTCGCCCGGCGACGACCTCGAAGTCGTCCGCGTCGAGGTCGCGGATGAGACTCAGGATCTCGCTCTCGCGATCTGCCCCCCTCCTCCGGGCAAGCACTCGCGAAGGGCCGGCCGGGCCTCTTCGCCGAGTAGCGTCAGCCCCGACCGGGTTCGCCCCGGACGACGGGGTCGGCGTCCCCCAGACGTTCGATGAGTTCCTTCATCGACTGTCCTCCCGCAGCGCCGGCAAGGAGGAGCACCACGGCGAAGAGACCGATCAGCCCCTCGGACTCCGCCCCGCTCCGCGCGTCGCTCCCGCAGTTCCCGCAGGGCCTCTCGACCTTCACCGCGCGGGACAGAAGCTCCCGCGCACCTTCCCGGGTGAGCGCGGCCTCGCCGTAGCGGTGGGCACAGAAGGCGTTGGTGAGCTGGTTGACCTCCCTCATCTCCGGGCCGAAGGTCCGAACCACCCCCCGGGCGAACTCCAGCGGAGTCTCGGCTCGCCCGCGCCGCAGGCCATACCGCGCCAGGGCCTTCACCAGGCGCTCGTAGAACGGCAGCAGCACATCCCGGGGCAGCGGCCCGGACGCGGCGAGTGAAGATCCGGGCTCCCCGGTCCGGGCGATGTGGACCATCGACCGAAGGAGCACGGCCGCCACGATGAAGAGCAGCAGCCAGGCCATCACCCGACCGATGGAACTCTCCCGCAGCGCCGCCGGCAGCAGAGAGGTAACCAGCCCGTCGAACCAGTCGAGGGCCTGCCGGAACGGTGACGGCTTCTCGGCCCTTGGCGACGACGGCCTGCGCGGTGGCCGTCAGGTCCTCTTCCGACTGGAAGATCTCGGCCAGTTCCTCCTCGTCCAGGCCATCCGGAAGGGGGGCGGCGTCGGGTCCAGAGCGCACCACCCCAGCCCCAGGGGATCTCCACCTGCGCGTACAGGTGGTGGGCCCGGAAGATCCAGAAGCCCGCCTCTGGCTCTCGTACTCCCCGCCCCGGTACCCCGTGGCCAGTCGACACGGATCCCCACCGTGCGGAGCAGGATCGCCAGCGCCGAGGCGAAGTCCAGATTGCGTCCCCACTGGCGGGTGAACAGGAACCCCTGGACGTCCACGGCATCGGGGACCAGTTCGGTCCGCCCTGGCGCCTGATCCCGTTCCAGACGCAGATGCTGCTCCGGCAGGTAGTCCGCGAGAACCGTGGCCCGCGCCAGTGGCTCGCCGACTTCGTCCACCACCAGGGTCCAGGCGAAGTCCGCAAGCTGCATCCGGTCCGGGCGGCCGAGGTCGGCCGGGAGCAGGAGGAACTCCGGCCTCGGGATCGAGGGTGGCCCTCCGGCCCGGCCTCCGACGACCGCGCGAGGTACGGGAGATCCGGGGTGCGCAGGCCGGTGAACCGCAGGTTTCCCACACCGTCCCGAATGGCTGGGCTCCCCACGAACGTGGCGTCCACCAGGGCATAGACCGTCGGGTCGGTGGGCCGGGCCACGAGGTACTCCAGGGTCGGCCCCTCGCGGTCGGCGAGGGTCACCGCCCCGTCCAGGACCTCGTCTTCGGCATCCCAGACGCCTTCCTCCCGGGCCCGCGCCCGGATCCACCGACCGTCCCCGGTCAGGTAGTCGTAGCACTCGCCACGGACGAGGAGGTTGCGGGTCGGGTAGTCGTCCTGCTCGCAGGGCCGCACGAGCAGCGCCGGCACCTCGGACTCCCATCGCCGGTTGAAGTCATCGCGATCGAGTCTCCGGCCGAACGGCAGGGGGCCGACCACTCCGGGAATCTGAAACGGGGCGTCCCCTCCCCTGCTTCCGGCAGCAGGGTCTCCCGCTCCTCATCCCCGACTTCGGAACCACGCAGGGCCCTCCAGGCCTGCCCCACGCCCACGGCCGCCCGGGGGCCAGCCACGCCAGCAGCAGGCCCGTGGAGATCAGCCCCATCCCACAAGGCAGGAGGGCCCGACGAATCTTCCCCGCCCCGCCCGCCCCGGCCGGCGACCTCCTCCGCGGCATCCCGCTCGAAACCCCGGACCCTCGCCAGGTCCATCACCCGCTGCGCCTCCGCCGCCAGATGGATCCGGACGAGGGCGTGGGCGGCCACGAGGGTCCAGCCCGCCAGCAGGGGAAGAACAAGCGGATCGCTGCTACCCGTGCCTCCGAGGAGCGCGAGCACGAAGCCGCCGAACAGTAGCACCAGGTGATCCCGGGCGGGGAGGCGGAGGAAGTGCCAGCGCTACAGGATGGTTCCCGGTTTCGAAGCTCCGGTTTATGTCGCCCGGGCGCGCAGAAACCGCTCTGCCATGATCCGCGTTCCCATGTATAAGCCCGGCAAGGCCAAGGCCACCCGTATGGAGTTCCGCGCCCCGGACCCAGTCTGCAACCCCTATCTGGCATTTGCCGTTATGATTGCCGCCGGCCTTGAGGGTATCAAGAACAAATATGAGTTCAGCGCCCCCACCGAAAAGGATATCTACGAGATGGATGAGAAGGCCAGAAAAGAGGCCGGTA
>CALOAX010000011.1:0-632642 GCA_942491485.1 Desulfolunaceae bacterium
CTTTCAACCAATATAGAACAGCCGAAGTTCCAATACTAAAACCTCTTACCATGTTAAATGGGCCTGCATGGGCTTTAACTTTCAAATAGCCATGTGCCATGGGGGCGTTACAAAACGGACAGTTTAATGGTTTGTTTTCGATAATATCCATAACATAGATTAATGTACTGCTAACGAGTGGCTATGCCGACCCAATAATCTGACAGGGACAGCGATTGCCGTTATGAGTGGGGATTATTACTTCAAATCAATGAAAGGAAAGTGCTTTATGTTTGATATATTTTTGTGTTTTGTAAAATCAGTAGGTCTCCCCCCTTCTACAGACTCGAAAAAGCGTTTGTTAACTGCTATTGTGCCCCCGTTATTCATAATCTTTTTGCAAATTGAGAGAATCTTCATCCTGGGGAAATTTGCTTAATCCATACTTTATTAGTTTTTTTCCTTTATCTATTTGCCCGGCTGCAAAATAAGCTTTTGCTAAATAATAAAATGTTTCCTCTTCGAAATAATAGTTGTTTTTGTACTTACTATGAAACTCTTGAAGAACCGGAATAGAATCATTAGGATTACTTTCAATTGCATCAACTGCATTGAAATATGCTATAATCTGATTCTCATGCAAATATATGAACATATCTTTACTGGCTCTTAAGAGCTCTTTATTTTCAGGAAATGTGTTTAAAGCCTCATGAATAATTTTTTGTCCATCTTCAAATCCATTTTCAAAAAAGAATAATTCATGAGCATAGTTCAGGGAAACAATCGGTCCCATAATTTGATCATGTTTGTATTTATCATACAAAATATATTTAAGATGCAAAACTTTTTGCTCATCATCTTCACGCTCTATTGCATTAATTATTGTTATTATTTCTTTTGTTTCACTTGAAATTACAGGTAATGAATTAAACAGATCCTCTATGGAAGTATTTGAAATAGAGTATAGAGTCACAACAATAAGAACTAAGCATATTATCAAAAAACTAAATGTTCTACTTGGAAAGAATTTGAATTTATTTTTTAAGTAATTTAACATTTTTCCTTTAAAAACATCAGCGCTGCTAATCAGCCGCGCAGTTTTTTGCGTCGGCTGAATTAGCCTTGTTAGGCCAAGTCACTTAATACTGATGGCCGGTTTAGGTTTGAGTAGGGATAGACACCTTTCTCCTTGAGCTTTTCAAACAAAGCCTGACCACCATTATTCATGGCAAACTCCATCTCATCTCTGAATATTTCCATTATCAATATAATTCCAAATTTTTCTTCATTCATTTTGCCATTTTCGGTCTCATAGCTATCAAAAATCAAACACTTGCCACCTACTTTGTCCATGTCTCCTGGGAATTCACATGTTTCATTTGGATTTAGCTCTGCCTGGCTACTATATGGCGCGATGCAACTAAGTATAGCGTTAATATTTGCATGCTCTTTACCGAAAGCGGTGTTTTCATCTTTTGCATGATCTAAGTTCAGGTCTTGTTCAGTAAACATAACTATCTCATATCTATCATTTACTGAATTTTTAGAGCTATCTCGACATGCAAAAGTAAGCTCTTTTGTCGCTATCCCTGTGCCTTTTATCTTATTAGGATAATAATATAAATCTAAACCGCCACCAACTTCATATGGGATCAATGCATGCATTACCATATCATGCTCTTTCCCGAGAGCTTGTGCCATAAGCAGGCTCTTTTTCTCATACCATTCGTCTTCAAGGCGTTCTTCTTCTTCCTCTGTAAACTTTTTCTTTTTTTTAAACCAATTAAACATATTATTATCTCCAGGGGCGAACATCCGGCGAGGGGTTACGTCTTGACATTGGACTTCCTGTCAAGTTCTCCATGAAACATCTGGCGTATTACATGCAATAACAGATAGTTTCACATTACCGTTTATTAATATTCGCAAGCATTACCAAGATTTGCTTGAAACCGCATATTAACAAATTGAGAAGCGATGGGAAGGGAGCTTTGTCACATGTCAAGACGCGATACCTATCCACTCATTTTCATTTTAGCTACTACGCCAAATAGTGTGATAGCACCTGCAATTGGCGAAAAAATAACACCCCAAAGCACTAAAATTTGAAATTCTCCAGCAATGAACTCGGTTGGAACGCTTTCTTCCCAATAATAACTGCGTATCAAAAAGTACATTGAAGCTTTTAAGACTCCCTCCCCCAGTATATAGCTTACTACGCTTACAAAAAATATTTGCACAAACGACACTTTTTTTCTCAGATCAAAACTCCATCCGACACAAATGAAGATTATTGTGAGCACTACTATATATGTAATTTTCAACAATTGAAGCCTTACACCAAGGTCACTTAATAAATTTTGTATCAAGCTATAATTAAGGAATAATATAACAACGCATATTAATATTCTTTTTATGTTGGCCCTCATACATAATCCTATCAAAAAAGTGTTCAAATATATGTCGCAAAATCCCTGTTCGTAAAGAGTAAAAATAAAAAGGGGCACCTACACATCTGACAAAATCAACGTTTCACACAACCTCAGCTTGTTTCCAATCCCCTTGTTCTCCTTCACCAAAACACCAAACCGCCTGCGTACCAGCGAAACTGCCGATTCACCCAAACCGTAGGGCTCTCCGACCGCTTTCAGTGTCGATCCAGAATATCTCTTCATCAGATAAAGTTTCATTTTACGGGCCAGTTTGTGAGCAGTGACATGGCCGTCAACAACACTCGAAATACTTACGAATGAGTGCCTGCTGTTAAGAGCACGAAGGGCCGGCAGCTCGCGATCGCTACGCCGCCCTTCAAGGTACTTCTTGCTGATACCTTGAATAAATGATTCCGGCCTCAGAATCGTTGCCGCTGACACCTTTTCCAGAGGACTCTGGTCATGCAGCCGGTTTTAACCGAGACAAATCTCTCATACTCTCTCTCGGCCTGCGCAACCCGTTTGCCGAAGTAGCCATGAATGTAATCCGTTTCAAGCCAGTCTTGAGAACTCTCTTTCCCGACAAACGCCTGTAACTTGACCATGGATACTCGACTACGACTCAACCATGGCCGCCCGGACTGGATTCAAGTGAATATACCTCGACAACTCCAGAGCATAGTCGTCCTTGTAAACAAGAAACGCTTTGTAGCGCCCCTGGAACAGGCGACCGAACCGTTTCCTTTTGAGATTAAAATACGAGGTATAAGAGCTGTTGAGATGCTTCATAATCTGCGGCAGATTGGCATCCGGGGTCTCGATTAGGAGGTGGTAGTGGTTGGCGTGGATGGGCCTCACCGAGATACTCGAGGAATTATTCCCGGTCCCGCTTGCTTTTGTAGATGTTTTTTCGCTCGTTGCCTCGGGATGTCACATGGTAAAACGCCCCGGGAAATCTAACCCGTAGAGGTCGTGCCATGGCCTGCCTTTGGTGTGGGGGATAATGGGTGGAGATTATTACTTCAAATCAATGAATGGAACGCACCCTCACCCGATTAGCTCAATAGCTTTCCAACCAGTACTGAACCTTTAGCCACCTGATCAGAAGCTCCTAGTTCATTAAATTCCACCAATACTAGTTTCAAGGAGGCATTTAAAATTTCACTTGATATGTCAATGGACGGCAAGTGAGCCAAGCTCTTCTCAATACCTTGCTTATCACCGACTAACTTTATGCTGACGATCATTGCGACATAAAACTTAATATTTGTGATTGTCTTTCGCTCAAGTTGGATACCACAATTATCTGCCTTTAGAAAAGATTCGACGGTTTTCATTATTTGAACAACCTTAAGATAAATGTCGATAGGCTTATCTAAACTAAATATTTTTCGATATTCTGTATCGGAATTTATTAGCGTTGAAGGTCTGGCTCTGGCACTGTCGGGTTTTAGCATCGTAATTGCCATCATCGATTGAGCCATATAAGGAATACTTATTATTTTAGAGACAGACATGCCTTGGTTTTTATAATAATTTTTCTTCCTATCATAATAAAAGCCATTGGCTTTGAGAAAGTCTTCAATATTTCTATGGATATCATCCGAGCTTCTCAAAGATGCCGGAGGTATTGAAGTCTGACTATTTGTCGCCCGTATAATTCTATCCCGAGCGTCCTCATCTTCTTCGCATATTACCCTCACAAGTACAGCTCTTTCATCCCCTTCTTGATCTTCTATTTGAGAAAAGTGTTGGTATATTTCGTGGGATGTTTGCAACCCATTTACAATCTGAGGGTCTTCAATTGTAAGCTGCTTTCCGGCCATCACCGCTTTAGGCGTAATTATTGTTACGCCATTATTAAGATACCAGAAATTTTCTGACTGCTTATTTTCTAAGGTTTTTCTTATGCCTGTATTAACAACAACGCTACCTTGATAGTCTCTCACGTTAGACTCAAAGATACTGCGCGCCAACGCACCCAAATCTGAAATAAATTCAAAATATTTAGACAAACCTACAAGGCATATATAACTACCTGCTGTTGTGCCAATTGGAGACTCCGCTACTTCAAGCACTCGCGAAGTTGATGGTACATTTCTCGTCATTTCAAGAAGTTCAGATGCACCCACAAAATTAAAAGAAAAAGCGGCACCACCAAACATTTTCGCTATATCTTCTTGAAGCTTTGGGACTTTCCCCGCTACATTTGGATGTACTTCATCGCCTTGAGTGGCATAGAAATAACGAATCTCGATCTTTGGGAATGTTTTTGCAAGTTTGGAATAAGAATCCCTAAAGAGTTTAACTTTATCGATTAATTCAGCATTGTATCTGGCTGTAAAATCATCTGGGCTATTTGCTAGATTAAATAGGTCTTGAGCTGATTCTCTAAACTTGATTACTGCATCTTCCTTAAACGACACCGATTTTTTTGACTGAATTACAATCAGTTCAATATGATTTTTCTTTTGGGCGAAGTTGACCTGAGTATCTTCCTTTAATGGCTCCCCATTTACGAAGGTATAAATCGAATCAATACCACCATCGCCGCCATCGCCAACAATCCCATATGTGATATCGTCATAAGTGAGATCATAGTCCTTCAATATTTCGGACGCCGAATATATTTCAAAATATTCCGATATTGAAAGCTCATCTTCGGATTCGGCACATCGCTCCTTGATAATTTGCTCAAGAATTATCTGGTCATTTGTTTTTTGAGCCATTTATTATCCTTATATCTTAATGATAAAAAATCCTAATTCGTTCTAAGAGCTATCATTGGAAATAACCCGTAATATTGTCCTCTTATTCCCTTTATAGACATGCCTTTTGTACCGTATTTCGAAAACCAAAGGCTAAAAACTTGGAAATATTGGGGATTTTGTGCCCACGTTTGACTATTCAATACTACCGAACAAACGTTCCAGTTATCCCAGATAAGATCATAGTTCGCACTCCAAATCAAGTAGAGAGTCTCTTGGCTTCCATCATAAAAGCGCTGTGACTTGAATTCAGGGCCATTGAGCCTGGCACCCCATATCCTGCACTTAGGACAGGCTTTGGCTGCGACTATTGATAGACGTGTCCACGGGAGGCCATGTTTGCCCCTTTGATACCGTGATACATGGATTATTTTCCATCTTTGCCCACGGTTTTCCATGTTTGCCCTTGAATACACGGGTCCAATAAAGCATCGCGCACGACCTGTTATTAACCCGGCAATTAAATACACTAATCATGCAGCGTAAGCAATTTTGGGGTGCTGAAAGTATTTTTTGACTCTTCCCGCCATCTTCTGAAGCATTCTCAAATGCGATATTGCCTTGTTCTTCAATTGCGTTTTTGTTCTTGCTGGAGACTTGCTATGAACACCCGCTTTCAAATCGCAGTTAAGATACTCATCTGGGTTCGGTTCTGGTGAATAGGAAGGGAGGTAAAACACTTCAATGTCAGCTTCATGATCATCCAACCACGTTTTCACGATTCGGCTGTGGTGCACCTTTAGATTATCGAGAATCAGAAAAATCTTCTGGGATGCCCCTTTTACGAGACGCTTCATGAATTGGAGCAGAGTCTGAGAATTCATTTTTCCATCATAAACCATGAAACGGACTTTCCCTTGATTTGTTACAGTCGATATCAGGTTAACCCGCTCACATCTCGGATGCAATTTAACTGATGGTGTTTCTCCACATGGCGCGTAGCTACGTCCGTGATAGCTATCATTACAAAGGCCTGTTTCGTCGCCCCAGTGAATTTCCGCTTTTTCTTTCTTGGCCCTTTTGGCAATTGATGGATACTCGTTGTTTAACCAACCATCCACAGCTTTGGGGTTTTGTTTATATGCCTTTCGAAGTGGTCTCTGCGGGGTAAAGTTCCATCGCATAAGATATTCACCAACCGTGCGAATTGGCATTTTTATTGAAAACAGCTCGTTGATAAGTTGCTGAACAGCTATACGTGTCCATAGGGCAAATGGGAGTTTCAGTTGATCTGGGCACTTATCAATAAGGTGATTTTGGATTTCAACTTCCTGAAGCGGTGTCAATGTTTTGCATGTGCCTGTGCGACGGCCTCTTTTTTGGATCTTTAGGGCTTCAATACCGCCTTTTTGATATGCCTTATACCAAGTACAAATTGTTGTGGGGTGCACATGAACTATTTTGGCAATCTCATCGTAAGTTTTACCTGACTCTTTGAGTCGAACTGCTAACTCACGGAGTTCTTGCTGGGCCTCTGTGCTAATTTTTCTTGCATCTCGTTTATCCATGACTGCTACTATAGCACATTACTCAAAAACCTTTGACTATTTAATCGCCGGGTTAATATCAACAGCGCAAAACATGGACACATGCCTCACCATGGTTGCCATGGTCACCCGACAGACACAAAAAAAGCCATGCTCGATATCGAACATGGCTTTTATTCACATGGACTTGAGATGTTAAAAATCGTTCTTCGTGCTTGGTTCGAGGAGGCGCTGCGCTACATCTAATGATGAAAAAGCATGAGCGGGCTGCTGAGGTCGCACCGCGTCATGAATGCCAAAGCATCGATTGCCACAACCATATAACTTGGCACCCGGTCAGCCGGGGACGACGACATCAGAGAGATGGCATTTCACGAAAATTGAAACCGCCCTCTTCTCAAAAGCGGTGGCAATGTTTCACCCTCCGCGCGAATGCCTCGAAACCGGTTGCATCACGGCGACCTTCACGCATTCGCCATAGGGTTTCAAGGTGCCCCCACCTTGCCGCCGGAGGCTTGTTTTCATGCACGTTAGCTTTTACCCGTTCGCCTTCTTCTTGTTCTTCCAGGGTTGCTTTTTCCGCTCCCTTACTTTGGGGGGTCTGGCGACGGTGCGCACATTTTTCTCCCCCACCTGTGCCTTCAGGTCGTTCAGGAGCAGCGGCGACACGGTAACCCCTGCGTAATCGGGCAGTTCAATGGAGGTCATGGAGTGCCCGCGAAGCAAGAGGTAGACGGTAACGACACTCGGGCCGGGGTAGCGTTTCAGAACGGCGTCGACCCGGGGGATAAGATCCATCTGAACTTCTCCGGCATCGAGGTGAATGGCAATGCCACCGGTCCAGATGCCTGTGGCCTCTTCCATGTGCACGAGCCGTTCCGCAGCGATGGTGACGTTGTTCTCTTTGACCTGGGCCACGCCTTCCACCATGACGATGGTGTCGGACTCCAGCAGGTGCCGGGCGTCGGCGAAGGTGGAGGGAAAGACCACCACCTCGATATCGCTGTAGAGGTCCTCGATGGTGATAAAGGCCATCTGGTCGCCCTTCTTGGTCCGAATCACCTTTACCATGGTGACCATCCCGCCGAACCGGACTGCAGAGCCCTCCACGGCATTTTCCATGTTCAAGCCGGTGAGGGTGGCATAGCTTTTGATGACGTCCTCATACTGGTGCAGGGGGTGGCCGGAAATGTAGAAACCCAGCACTTCCTTTTCCAGGGTGAGGCGATGTTTCTCGTCCCAGTCCGGCACATCGGGGATCACCGGAACGTTGATGCGGGCTCCGCCTCCGGAGGCGTCTCCGAACAGGCTGAGCTGGGGGTCGTTCTTCTCTTTCTGGACGCGGGAGCCATGGTCCAGGGCATCTTCCATGACGACGATCAGCTGATTTCGGGTCGCACCGGTGAAATCAAAGGCCCCGCTTTTAATCAGCGCTTCTAAAACGCGCTTGTTTACCTTGCGGAGATCCACCCGCTCACAGAACTCAAAAATACTGACAAAGGGGCCGCCTGCTTCCCGCTCGTTCAGGATCGCCTCAATGGGCCCTTCCCCTACGCCTTTTACGGCGGTGAGGCCAAAACGGATCCGGCCGTTGAAGACCGAAAAGACGCCCTCGCTCTCGTTGACATCCGGGGGGAGCACCTCGATGTGGTTGTTCTTGCACTCGGCAATGAACTTGACGATGCCTTCGGCGTTGCCGATCTCACTGGTGAGCAGGCCTGCCATGAACTCCACGGGGAAATGGGTCTTGAGCCAGGCTGTCTGGTAACAGACCAGGGCGTAGGCGGCACTGTGGGATTTGTTGAATCCGTAGCCACCGAACTTCTCCATCAGGTCGAAAAGAGCCCCGGCCTTCTCTTCAGGATGGTTGTTCTCCAGGGCCCCTTTCATAAATAAGGTGCGGTGCTCGGCCATGGCGGCGGCGATCTTCTTGCCCATGGCCTTTCGAAGTCCGTCTGCATCGGCCATGGTGTAGTTGGCGATGACACCGGCGATCTTCATGACCTGTTCCTGGTAGAGAATAACCCCGTAGGTCTCTTCCAGAATGCCGTCAAGGCCGGGCAGAAGGTATTCCACGGGCTCCCTGCCATGCTTACGGTCAACATAGGAGTCAACCATGCCGGAGTCCAGGGGGCCAGGGCGGTACAGGGCCACCAGGGCGGTGATGTCACTGAAGGCCTCGGGCTTGAGGCGAACCAGAAGGTCTTTCATGCCCGAGCTTTCAAGCTGGAAAACCCCGGTGGTGTTGCCGCTTGAGAGCAAGTCGAAGGTGGGCTTGTCGGCAAAGTCGATATGGATCATATCGGGGCGTTCGATGCCCTGCTTCTCAATCATGCCCAGGCAATCGTCGATGACGGTGAGGTTTCGAAGGCCGAGGAAGTCAAACTTGACGAGGCCGATCTGCTCGACACGTTTCATGTCCAGCTGGGTGATGGTTTCGTCGTTTCTGCCTTTAAAGAGGGGCAGGTATTCCACCAGGGGTTTGTCCGAGACCACGACGCCAGCCGCATGGGTGGAGGCATGCCGGGTGAGGCCTTCTAAAACGCGGCAGACGTTGATGAGCTCCGTGTAGTCGGCACGGGAATCCACCAGCTCTTTGAGCTCCGGCTCGTCGATGAGGGCCTGGTCCAGCTTGATCCCCAGGGTGTCGGGCACCAGCTTGGCGATGCGGTCCACCTCGGAGAGGGGAATGTTCAGGGCACGGCCGACGTCCCTGATCACCGCCTTGGTCTTCAAGGTACCGAAGGTGATGATCTGGGCCACGTAGTCACCGCCCCCGTAACGATTCACCACGTAGTTGAACACCTTCTCCCGGCCACGGATACAGAAGTCGACGTCGATATCAGGCATGCTGATACGGGAGGGGTTCAGGAAACGCTCGAAGATGAGCCCATGCTCGATGGGGTCAAGGTCGGTGATGTTCATGGCGTAGGCCACGATACTGCCCGCAGCCGAGCCCCTGCCCGGTCCCACGGGAATCCCGTTGTCTTTTCCATACTGGATAAAGTCGGCCACGATGAGGAAGTAGCCGGGAAAGCCCATGGTGATGATGGTCTCGACCTCGTACTTGAGGCGTTCCTCATAGACCTCGACATCCACATCCGGGGTGTTCTTGAGAATCACCTCCATGCGGGCGTCAAAGCCGTCCCGGGCAGTTTTCCTGAACAGGTCGTCGGTGGAGAGTTCGTTCGTCGCATCGAACTGGGGGAAGTGGTAGGTGTTGAAATCAAACTCGACGTGGCACCGGTTGGCAATATCCACGGTATTGGAGAGCACCTCGGGGGTGCTGCCAAAGGCCCGGGCCATCTCCTGCGGGGACTTGAAATGAAGCTGGTCGGTGCCGAACTTAAAACGCTTCGGGTCATCGACGGTGGTGCCGGTCTGCACGCAGAGAAGAATCTCGTGGGCCTTGTGGTCCTCATGGTTCAGGTAGTGGCAATCGTTGGTGGCCACCATGGGAATCCCGAGGCGCTTGCCCATGTCGAAGAGGACGTCGTTAACCTCGTACTGTTCCCTCAGCCCGTTCTCCTGCACCTCCAGGAAAAAATTCTGTTCGCCAAAGAGCTTCTGGTAATGGCAGGCCAGGTCATCGGCTTCCTGGAGCTTTCCCCTCATGATAAGTTTGGGGATTTCCCCGGCAAGACAGGCCGACAGGCCAATCACCCCTTCGGAGTGCTGAGCCAGCACCTCCCGGTCAATACGGGGCTTGTAGTAGAAGCCCTGGAGCTGAGCGATGGAGGCCAGCTTGCAGAGGTTGGTGTATCCGGCGTTGTTCTCGGCCAGCAGCACGAGGTGGAAAAGACCGGTGCCGTCCTCGGCCCCCTCTTTTCTTTTAAGACCCCTGGGGGCCATGTACGCCTCAAAACCGATGATGGGGTTCACCCCGGCCTTATGGGCCTTGTCGTAGAACTCCACGGAGGCAAACATGCTGCCGTGGTCTGTGACGGCAACAGAGCTCATGCCATACTCTTTGGTACGCTCAAGCAGTGGGTCCAGTCGGATGGCGCCGTCCAGGAGGCTGTACTGGGAGTGGACGTGCAGGTGAACAAAATCAGGCGTTTCGTCGATTAATTGCGTCATGGTCTCGTATATTTGGGGGTGTTTCGTCGTTGTTGGGTTCGTCGTTGAAGGAGCAAACAGCAGAGTCAGGAATATCGCCATTAAGACGCCCTTGCAACCCTTTTTAAACACTGTTCCCGATCGGTACCGGCTTTGCCTGTTTTCCCCTGTAAACGAAAGGAACTATTCCGATTGTGCCTCCGGCGGCCCTGCCGGGTGGCCAAACTTTTGAAAAGTTTGACAAACAGGTTGAGTCTCTGTCTTCAGGTTTACACTAAAATCAAAAGTGAATGTGGTTTGCCCCGGGAACGAGGGGCGAAGCGCATTCGCAACCTACTTTCAAAGTGTTTTCGCTACAGTGGCTTCGCCACCCTTGCCTCCGGAGGCAGTTTTTTGGGAGCTGAATAGCGAGATTCAAGGCTCCTTCGACCACCAATTCCTTGGAATACATGAAGAGGTGCGACCTCAACAACCAGCCCATGTTTTATTCATAACTGATGGAGTGCAACGACTCCTCGAACCAAGCACGAAGAACGTTTTCCACAAGCCACGATGCTGGTGACATCAATGCCCTGGGTGGTAGCTGAAAATAGAGGGTAATCAGAAAACAAAAAGGCCCCCTCCCGGAAAGGAGGGGGCCCTTGTTTTCAACTGTAACCTATCAGGGCAGTGGCAAAAACCTTCGGCCCCGATATGGTGTCATCACGTCGGACTACTCGAGGCGGTAGTTGGGCGCCTCTTCGGTGATGATGACGTCGTGTGCGTGGCTCTCGCGGAGTCCGGCGTTGGTGATGCGGACAAAGCGTGCCATTTCACGAAGCTCTTCGATGGTGCGTGATCCCACGTAACCCATGCCGGCCTTGAGACCGCCGATGAGCTGGAAGAGGTTGTCGGCCAGGGGCCCTTTGTAGGGCACGCGTCCAACGATGCCTTCGGGTACGAGCTTGTCGTTCTCTTCCTCATCACCCAGGTAGTAGCGGTCCTTACTGCCGGACGCCATGGCTTCGATGGAACCCATGCCGCGGTAAACCTTGTAGCTTCGGCCCTGGTAGATGATGGTATCGCCGGGGCTCTCTTCGGTACCGGCAAGAACACCACCGAGCATGACGCAGTGAGCGCCTGCGCCGAGGGCCTTGGCAATATCGCCGGAAAATTTGATGCCACCGTCGGCAATGATGGGAACGCCGGTGCGGTCGGCAACGGCCTTGCAGTTGGTGATGGCGGTGAGCTGGGGAACACCGCAGCCGGCCACGATACGGGTGGTGCAGATGGAACCGGGACCAATGCCAACCTTCACAGCGTCTACCCCTGCGTCCACGAGAGCCTGGGCGCCTTTGGCGGTGGCCACGTTGCCCGCGATGATCTCCACATTCTCAAAGGTGGCTTTCAGCTTGATAACAGAGTCGATGACGTTTTTGGAGTGACCGTGGGAGGTGTCGATGCAGAGGACGTCGGCGCCGGCTTTCAGCAGGGCTTCGGCACGCTCCATCATGTCATCACCCACACCGATGGCAGCACCTACGCGCAGACGGCCGATGCTGTCCTTGCAGGCGTTGGGGTATTTCTTGAGTTTTTCGATGTCTTTGGTGGTGATGATACCGGAGAGTTTGCCCTCTTTGTTGATGACGAGGAGCTTTTCGATGCGGTGCTTGTGAAGGAGGGCCTTGGACTCTTCAAGGGTGGTGCCTTCGGGAACGGTGACGAGGTTTTCGGAGGTCATCACCTCGGAAACCTTGCGCTCCAGATTGGTCTCGAAGCGGAGGTCACGGTTGGTGACGATACCCACCAGCTCATCCCCGATGGTTACGGGAACACCGGAAATCCGGTAGTGGCGCATCAGCTTGTTCACTTCGAAGATGGTGGCGTCGGGGTTCACGGTCACGGGGTCGATGATCATTCCGCTTTCGGACTTCTTGACGCGGTTGACTTCGATAACCTGGCGCTCAATGGGCATGTTGCGATGAATAATACCGATACCGCCTTCCCGGGCCATGCTGATGGCAGCGCGGGATTCGGTGACAGTGTCCATGGCGGCGCTGACCAGGGGAATGTTCAGGGTGATGTTGCGGGTCAGACGCGTGGAGCAATCACACGTGTTGGGAAGAACATCTGAGTAATTGGGAATCAGAAGGACATCGTCAAAAGAAAAAGCTGTTTCCGGCGGAATGGTTTTCATGAATGTTACCTCCAAAAAGCGGATGTGTAAAAAAAGACCGAAGCCCACATGAATAAAAAATAGCACCTTCCGTTAAATCAGACGAGACAATCGAGACGAGCCTTTGATGCACCGGTATCGCCCCTATCCCATTGGAATAAGGCCGAAACACCGCAAGTCAAAAGGGGCTGTCCCGACACCGAAAATCGGTTTGTCACGCCTTCGTCAAATCGTGAATACACGACACCCTCTCGGTCTCAAAGTCCGAATACAAAAATGCCCAGATTCCTGGGGTCATTTCCGGGTGTTGGGTAACAGAAGGCAGGTCGTGCGTCGTGCGGGCCGGGTTCCCCCCCGGTCCTTGAAGCCTTGATCAGGTTGTATGATCACCCCGGCTTAAAGTCTGTTTTATCTCTCCGTTCCCGGAAAAGAAAATGGACCTTTAAGCCAGTGATGCGTCAGGGTACAAAAAAATCCGGATGATCCGGATTGGGTTCGAGGCACTTATGAATTTATGAAATCATGTTACCTCGTTTTTTTTGGATGGGATGATACATGAGATGACCCCCTCTGGCAATCCCATTCTTCCATCTTTCCTAAAAAAATTGAGGGGCCGGGTCGGCAGAGCCTGCGCCCTGCCCAACACCGCCCCCCGAAGAGCTTTAAGCGGTGGCAACCATTCAGTTGCCAAAAAGCAGCCTCCGGCGGCCCTGCCGGGGGCCCTGCCGGGGGCCAAACTTTTGAAAAGTTTCACAAACAGGCTTTACGCGTGGTTTCAATTGCTTCGCCGATGTCCGCAATGCATACTTCGGGGCTCATTTCAAAAGGGAGCCGTCGGTGGCACAAGCGGAATATTAACCCGGCAACTATATACCCAACACAAGCCAATGTGGAACCGACTGATTTCCTGATGTGAAATCGTCGCACGACAGTCATGCATTTAACCGCCGGGTTAATAGTTACGAGCGGTGTTATTCAAGGACCACCCACTGCCGTGAAAACCAGTAATAGTTTCGACGAGTTTTATCAGGAACGGTCATGTTGTACTTGTGCCGCCCCAAGGAAAGGTCCTTATCGGCACGAACCTTAAAGCGCTTCCCCGGAACCACCCACTCAATGACCACCCGCCCCTGCCCGGACACAAAGCAGGAGAGTTCATCAAGAAGGGCATCTGAAGGTGCCAGCTCAATCTCCAGCACAGGACGCCTGTCATGGGTCTGGGGCTCCCACGGAGTCATCGTCACAACAGGAAGGGCGCGCGAGTTCGCTTTTGTTTTAAACGCATTGATTTCACCGTAGGCCTCGGACACAGGGAACCGGGGAAGGGCTTTCAAGTCCGAGTACCGCCCCACCGCCCCGGAATGCTGCCCCAGGGCCACATACCCCAACCCGGAGACAAGGTCTGCAACCTGGGTATTGTACTCACCATAGGGATAGGCGAGAACAAGCGGGGTCTTTCCCAATTCCTCATCCAGCCGTTTCTGGGCTTTCCGGACATCTGCCGTCAAGCGTTCACGCCACTGGGGTTCCGTCTCGCCCTCTTCCCTCTGGGCCATGTGGGGATGGGAGGCGGTATGGTTGCCGAACTGAACCCCGTGCTGTTTCATCTCACGCATCTGGTCCCAGGTCATGTAGTCCCTCAGCCGGTGATCCACAGCATCGGTGTTCACAAAGACCGTAAAGGGCCAGCCCTTTTCCTTTAAAAGGGGCCAGGCGTTGTCATACACGGTGGCGTAGGCATCATCCATGGTGATCACCACGGTCTTTGACGGCAATGCCGTCCCTTTTTTCAAGGCATCGAGCACCACATCAAGGGAGGCCACGTTAAAGCCGCCCTCCTCAAGATAGACCAGCTGTGCCTTGAACTGATCCATCCGGATATTGGTGGAGGGGAACCGGCCGTCACCGAACCGGTGGTACATAAAGATAACGGCAGAATCGGTATCCGCAAACACCTTCGAAGAACCGCCTACCCATACCAAGGCACTCAGAATCAGGCACATCATGCCCTTTATTAAAGATCTCACATCAGTCAATACCATGAACAGAACAGCTCCATTTCCATCTGCAATCATCATTATTTTGTTGCCATTTCAGCGCCTGAATGCTGCCGCAACACCAAGAAAAAACCGTCAAAGGGCAACACCTCAATGAGAAATACCCCTATCCGATACGTCTTTTATTAAGTTGCCGGGTTCTTATCACATTTTTCAAAAAGAGGGCACCCTGGAATTTCATGCACCCATCTATCTGGCCTCGGCTATCTTTATCGAAAATCCAGGTTCCTTCTTTGCATCATACATCAACTTATTCGCAGCTTTTACAAGGGAGTTCACATCAAAACTGTGCTCAGGAGTGGAGATGGCCACGCCAAAACTGCATGATATCCCGGAGCCTTCCGTGCCGTCCGAGATGGCCTTACACAACCGGTGACACACCCCTTCTGCCCCCTGCAATGTCGTCTCCGGCAACACAACACAAAATTCATCACCACCGTACCTTGCCACAATCTCTGTTTCTCGAAGCGTCGATCTCATGGCATCTGCCACAGCGACCAGTATCTCATCGCCACGGGTATGACCCTGCTCATCGTTCAGCCTCTTGAAACCATCAAGATCAAAATACACCAGGACAGTGGCACTGCTTCGCCTTTGCCCACGCAACAACTCATTTTTCAATTCCGAATAAAATGAGTGTTGATTCAATAAGCCTGTCAGTCCATCGTGGCGAGCCAACTCAACCAAAGATTTTGTCCGATCCGCTATCACTTCCTCAAGGGAATCCGTATAATTTTCGAGATCTTCCCTACTCCGTTTCGCTTCGTCCATCAAACTAAAAATGTATGTATCAAATGCCAACAGCAAATCAAACATAATCATTTTTTCTATGGCTGACTGACTTTGCCGACACCCATCACAATTGGGAGCGGACTGAGAACTCACCAAATTGCAGAGTATTTTTTTCAAGTTGTACACTGCCGCCACATAGTACTTTGGCTCAACGCCTATTCGCTTGTGGACCACCCCCACACGAAGCCTGGAGTGTACATAATCTTCGTTATACTCGCCATCAAACAAAGATAAGATGTACTGACGCTGATAGTTCCTGAGTCGGTGGAGCGTTTCAGCATCACCGATAACACGGTCCATTTCATCAAACGGAATAATTCTGGCGTAAAACAGGTCCACGATATCATCGATATTATCCCTTACAATATCTTTCATTGAGACCAACGACTCCATGCAGGCATCATCAATCTCAAGATACTCTTTGCGCCGCTCGATTTCATGGGGAGTAATCTTGAGCTGTTTTATCAATGTAAGGCTTGATGTTTTCATAAAGGCACCCCTTCAGCTTGATAGATTGTCAAATATATTGACAGTTTCAGGACACACATCGCAACAACCACCAGACAAAACAATAATAGCCAGCGCAGCGGCCCAACGTACGTAACCGTCAATCCGTTGAAGGGGATATCAAGAGAAGCCAAAGGAAAAGTACAACCACAGCACTTATCGCTATCCTGCATCTTTTTTGAGAAAACGATCGAAACTAAAGAATCAATGGAAATTTCAGGGGATAGGAATGTTTAATGTACCATACTGACAGGCCAATGAAAAACACAGCCTGCCAATGGGCATCTTTTGATGGCAATCACAAAGCCTGACAGACAAGAAAAGACTCGCGAACCAACGTACCACCAATACCGTTGCACCTTGACAACGAGTGGTGACCGCCCCCCCTGGGCACGCGATGCTCTGTTGCGGATTTTATTCCAGCATGAAAAACCCTGGCCTCTGGCCGAGGTCAGAGTTCACAGGCTTTGCAGAGTGAACGAATCTCAATAAACGAAGAGATACGCTATCATTAATGGCAATATTTGGAGTCGTCGTAAAAAAAAACCTTATGAACCACGAGGGACACGAAGACAAATAAAAGAGCGGTGATAGCTCGCTTTTGTGGCGAAGCCGCCTTCGTGCTCTTCGTGTCCTTCGTGGTAGAAATCCATTGTGTCATTTGGTTTGACGCTAACGCCGACATGGAGACGGTGGATAGAGATGAATTTTGTTTCTTTCACCCTGTCAGGAGTATTGTATTATACCCCTTTTAACCCGACTATTTCATGAGAAAACAATCAAACCAAAACAAAACAACAACCTGTTATTACAGGTGGTTTTTGAGAAAAACCAGGGTTAGGGTTATTTCAATACTGGCCCTCTGGGGTTGGATCATGATGGAACCCTTTGCCAAACCTCTCAACCAGAAGAACGAGGAGTGAGGGGGGGCATAATCAGCTTTCAAGGTGGCTCACCTTGCAGCCGGAGACAATAAAAAAGGGAGGACATGCCTTGGCATCCCCTCCCCTTGTATCGGTTCATGCAACACTTAGTATCAGGCAGCGCCTGCCATCATAAGCCCCACGCGCTCCCGCTTTTCGGTATCGTTCACATCAAAGACGTCGACGATCTCCCCCTCGAACATCACGGCCACGCGATCCGAAAGGGCAAAGGCCTCATTCAAGTCTCCGGTAACGAGAAGAATCCCTGCCGTTTCACGGGCCGAGACCAGGTGATCCCAGATCAA
This sequence comes from Desulfolunaceae bacterium, assembly GCA_942491485.1. GTDB lineage: Bacteria > Desulfobacterota > Desulfobacteria > Desulfobacterales > Desulfolunaceae > Desulfoluna. Next base: position 17,465 of record CALOAX010000011.1, read on the forward strand.
CTTAGCGGTGGCGATATCAAGGCCCTGGGTGGGCTGTTCCGCCACGATCAGACCTGGGTTTCGAAAGAACTCACGGCCAAGAACCAGCTTCTGAAGGTTGCCCCCCGAAAGGTGCCGAGCCTGGGACGAAAGATGACCGGGAAGCACACTGAACCGGTCCACCACGTTCTGGGACTCGCTCTCCACCCGCTTTCGCCTCAGCCAGGGGCCCCTTCGGAACCCCTTACGGGTGGTGAGCAGAAAGTTATCCGACAGGTTCATGGAGGGACAGGTGGCAAGACCGATACGATCCTCCGGGATATAGCTCAAGGTCTCCCGGGTTTTCCTTCGGGAGAAGAAGGATTTCCAGGTCTTTCCAAGGATGGTGATGGCCCCTTTCTCTGGGACTTGAAGGCCGCAGATGGTCTCGACCAGCGGCTTTTGACCGTTTCCGGCCACCCCCACAATGCCAAGAATCTCGCCGCGTTTCACATCAAGGGAGACGCCTTTGAGGCCGTTTCCGGCAAGGTCCCGTACATCAAGAACCACCGCGCCCTCTTCCACCTCACCTTTCACCACCTCCAGGAACGTCTCTTTACCCACCATCATGCGGGCCAGCTCGTCCTGGGAGGTGACATCTGAGATGCACTTCTCTTCGATGATCTCCCCTTTTCTCAGGATGGCCACCTCATCGGCGACCCGCATCACTTCTCCCAGCTTGTGACTGATAAAAACGATGGATTTCCCCTGCTCGGCCATGTGAGACAGGGCCTTGAAGAGCTGTTCACCCTCCTGGGGAGTGAGAACCGCCGTGGGTTCGTCAAAGATGAGAATGCGACTCTTGCGCTGGAGGAGCTTTAAAATCTCCACCCGCTGCTTCTCGCCCATGGAGAGATCGGCCACCTTGGCGGCCGGATCAATCTCCAGGCTGTGGGAAAGGGCCAACTCCTTTACCGTCGCTTCCATCACGCGGGGCTTGAGAAGCTGCCCCCCCTCCTGGCCCAGAAAGACGTTTTCCGCCACCGTCATGGACTCCACCAGCTTAAAATGCTGATAGACCATCCCGATACCGGCTTCAATGGCATCCTTGGCGGAAGAGAACCTCATGGCTGTTCCATCCACCACAATGCGCCCTGTATCGGGCTGAAGGCGACCGGCCAGGATGCTCATGAGCGTGCTTTTGCCCGCCCCGTTCTCTCCGAGCAGGGCTTTCACCTTCCCTTTGCGGATGGTCAGGCATATATCTTTGTTGGCGTGCACCTTTCCAAAGGATTTACTGATACCTTCTAAGGCGATGACGGTCTCGGCAGGCTGTTTCATTTTTTCTTGCTTATCCCCACTATGGGTTCAACGAACCGGGACTCGGAGTCCCAGGGAAAGAGGATCCAGGTATCCTGGCCCACTTCGGTGATAAAGGTGTCCACGTGGGGCTTGCCCTCGGGCTTGGCGTAGAGGGTGGCAAAATGGGCACCGGGGAGCATGTCCCGGACCACCTGTGCGGTCCTGCCCGTATCCACGAGGTCATCGATGATAAGCCAGCCTTCCCCGCTGTCCCGAAGGGGCTTGATGATGGTGGCCTCGCCCTGGTCCTTCCAGGTGTAGCTGGAGATACAGATGGTTTCCACGTAGTGGATATCCAGCTCACGCGCAATGACAGCTGCCGGCACGAGACCGCCGCGTGTCACGGCGGCAATGCCCTTCCACGTGATGTCCATGTCGAGAAGACGCCAGGCCAGGGCCTTGGCATCACGGTGCAGCTGTTCCCAGGAGATGGGATAGCTTCTCTGATATTGGGTCGAATCGCTCATGCTCTACTCCACATTCACGCATCGGTGAAGATTAGGGGGGTTAAAATTCGCCTCCGGCGGCCTTGCCGGGGGCCAAACTCTTGAAACGTTTGACAAACAGGCTTTAACAGCTATTCGATTGCCTCACCAATGTTGGCAATGCATATCATCCTGACTTAACAAACATGCAGCCTTCTTTTCTATCAGCCCTTCGGGGCTGGTAGAAAAGAGGGCTGCAACGTAAAAAGTTTTTTTTCGATACAAGCCAACCCGTTTCAGAAGACCAATTCTGCATGTTTTACGACATATAAAGCAGGTCTCTTCCCGAAACGGATTGTCCGATTTTACCCTTCACGCGAATGCCTCGAAAACGGTGGCATGACGACAACTTCCACGCATTCGCATCAGGGTTTCAAGGTGCCTCCACCTTGTTTAATCAGCCGGTTCTATATTCACGCCCAACGCCTGGGGTGTGGCTGAGCTGCCTCCCTTCCAGGAGGAGAAGACCAGCACACTGACGGTGAGCACGTAAGGAAGCATCAACAGAAAGGATGACGGAATATGGGTTCCCGAAGCCTGAAGCCGGAACTGGAAAGCCATGACGCCGCCGAAGAGATAGGCTCCGGCAACGGCTCGCAAGGGGTTCCAGAAGGCAAAAATCACCAGGGCCACAGCGATCCAGCCGCGTCCGGCAGTGAGATGGTTGGCCCACATATGGGTGTAAGCAAGGGAGAGGTACGCCCCGCCGAGCCCCATGAAAAAACCGCCGCACAACACCCCAATCCATCGGTAGTTCGAGGAGTTGATGCCCGCTGCCAGGGCGGCATCGGGGTTTTCCCCGGCCGACCGGAGCCTCAACCCTGCCCGTGTGTTTCGAAAAAAGAACCACATCCCGATGGGAACCAGGTAGGAGATGTAAACCAGCGGGTCATGCTGAAAAAAGACGGGGCCGACAAAGGGGAGCTTCGAGAGCAGCGGCACATCCACAGGAACGAATCCCGGGGCGGTGAGCCCGATAAGGGGGGTGCCGAGATAGTTGGCCACCCCCACACCCAAGATGGTGAGGGCAAGGCCTGAAACCACCTGATTGCCAAGAAACCCAAGGCAAACCAAGCCATGAATGCCCCCCGTCAAGACCCCTGCGAGGCCGCCTGCCAGAAACCCGAGCCAGATGCTGCCCGTGGCATAGGAGACGGAAAAAGCTGCAAGTGCGCCAACGGCCATGATGCCTTCGACGCCGAGGTTCAAGACCCCTGATTTTTCGCAGAAGATGGCTCCAAGGGTGGCAAAGAGAATGGGGGTACCGGACTGCACGGTGGCCGCCAGAAGGGGAATGAGAATATCGGGAGTCATGGGCGCGGCCTCCTTGAAAATCGGTAATTAACGAAAAAGGTTCCCGCAAGGATGGTCAGGAGAATCATCCCTTCCATGATTTCACCAAAGGCAGCAGGAACCTGGAGTTCCAGCTGAAGGTTTTCCGCCCCAACCCGAAGGCCGGCCAGGAGAAAGGAGGAGATGCCGATGTAGAGAGGATTGAGGCGTGCCAGCCAGGCCACCACAATGGCCGTGTAGCCATACCCCACCATGATGGTGGGCTGCAGTCGGTTCAGGGTGGCCGAGGCCTCCACAAACCCGGCCCATCCGGCAAAAGCGCCGCTGAGGAGCATGGAGATGATCACCAGGCGTTCATAGGGGAACCGCGCGTACCGTGCCGCCCGAACGTTCTCCCCACTGGCCTTGAGTTCATAGCCCATAAGGGTGTAGCGGAAAAAGACGTAAATAACGAGCCCTGACAGCAGACAGATCAGAATGCCCCAGTTGAGATTGCTCTCCCCGATCTTGCCGATGATGGCCCCGGCGGAAAATTCCTGGGTCATGGGAAAGCCAAAGCTGTCCGGTGACTTCCACGGCCCGTAGACCAGGTAGTCGAGGATCAGAATGGCGATGTAATTGAGCATCAGGGTGACAATGATCTCGTTGGCCTTCATCTTCAACTTTAAAATCGCGGGGATCACGCCCCAGAGACCGCCAAAAATAAAGGCTGAGACCATCATGGATGGAATCATCACCCAGGAAGGGAGCCCGGGAAAGCTGATGGCCACCCAGGTGGCACCGATGGCCCCCAGGGCAAACTGTCCTTCCGCGCCGATGTTCCAGATCTGAAGCCGAAAGGCAATGGCCACGCCCAAGGAGCAGAGGTAGATGGGGATCGCCTTGATAAGGCAATCTTCAATGGCATAGGTGGATCCAAAGGCCCCTTCAAGCAAGAGGCTGAGCCCCTCCACCGGAGAGTTCCCCTGAAAGAGCAGCATGGCGGCACTGAAGAGAAGCGACAGCACAACGGCTCCGCTGTAGATCAAGACCGTTGTCCAGCCAAGGGTTTCCTGACGTTTTCTGATGGTTAAATCGAACATCTTAATGTGATTCACGTGTCCATTGGGTCAATAAAGAAAGGGGGGAACGGATGTTCCCCCCACTGTGTTGAAACCAGTCGTGTGCCGAGGCACTATTCGGTGGTGCCGATTACCCCTTTGACGAACCAGTCCATGCCGAGAAGCTCTCCATCGGCGGGAACGGTTCCGTCAGCAATGCGGACAGTACCGGCCTGATCCTTGACAGGACCAGTGAAAACAACGTAGTCGCCCTTCTTGATCTCGTCGCGACGGGCAAGAACCGTGGTCTTTACATCGGCGGGAACCATGTCGCCCATGGGGCTCAGATCCACCACGCCTTCAGCAAGGCCGTTCCAGGTGGAACCGGTCTTCCAGGTGCCATCCTTGACGCTGTTGAACACCTCCATGTAGTAAGGCGTCCAGTTCCAGACGGGAGCCACAAGATGGGCCTTGGGGGCAAACTGACTCATATCGGTGTTGTACCCGATGGAGTATACACCGCGCTCCTGAGCCGCTTCCTGGGGGCCGGGGGAGTCCTGGTGCTGAGCGATGACGTCGGCACCGACATCGAGAAGGCTCTTGGCACCCTCTTTCTCTTTTGCGGGATCGTACCAGGTCTTGGTCCAGACCACACGAACTTCGGCATCGGGATTGACAGCCTGCACACCGAGGGTAAAGGCGTTGATGCCGCGAATCACCTCAGGAATAGGGAATGCCGCGACATAACCGAGGACATTGCTCTTGGTCATGGAACCGGCCACCATGCCGGAGAGGTAACGGGCCTGGTACATGCGGCCAAAGTAGTTGCCCATGTTCTCGGATGACTTGTAGCCGGAACAGTGCATAAAAACGGTGTTGGGAAATTTTTTGGCCGTCTTGAGCATGGGATCCATGTAACCGAAGCTGGTTCCGAATACCAGGTCATACTTCTTGCGGGCCATGTTGAGGAAAACACGCTCGGAATCGGCACCCTCGTTGACTGCCTCCAGGTACTTCACTTCCACATTGGGAAGGGCCTCAATGGCCTGACGGGCAACATCATGAGCGTACGACCAACCGGCATCTCCCACAGGGGATACGTAGACAAAACCAACTTTCATTTTCTTCTCTGCCGCCTGTACAGACACCCCGGCAATAAGCAGGGAGAGCACCAGCAGAACCAGAACCTTGCGCATTTTCATCCTCCACGTATGATTTAGCTTTGATAAGTTGAATAAAAAAACAGGAAAGAACCCAGTCTGCATGAAGGAAAGCCTAACGAAACATGAAGTCTTCGCAGGCATCCCTCATCGGGTCGTCCCTGGTTTTTAAGTAACCCTCAATGTGAACAGTGACGCACTCGAAATATATGAAAGTCTTGCTTTCAGCAAGCCTAAAGCACCTTATACCCTGAGAAAAAAGAGAATGCTTGCATTCCCACAATAAAAATGGTTATTCTAATTCTCGCGTCCAAATTTTGAACAGCGACTAAGAAGAGCAGCGAATTCCTCGAATTCGCACCATGGTCCGGCCCATGACGCAGATATGCCCCAACTCGCCGGAGCAAAGAAATATATTACAAAAGCATGTGAAATAAAAGCAAAATGCACAACCACAATAAAACCAGCCAATACACAGCCGTTAAAGGGGATATCCTTTATTTTACCGAAGACCCCAGAACCAGAGGGGAAAAGGCATGGCACCACCACCCCGACGGCATCCTTATTATCGAAAACGGGTTCGTGCACTTTGCCGGGGCCCGATCGGAGAGCCCTGTCCCCGAAGAGGACGTGACCACCTGGTATGATTACAGCGGAAAGCTGGTTATGCCCGGCTTTGTGGACACCCATGTCCACCCCCCGCAACTCTCGGTCATCGCGTCAAACAGCACCGAACTCCTCCACTGGCTCGACACCTACACCTTCCCGGAAGAGGGACGGTTTGCCGACAGCGAGGTCTGCCGGGAAGGTGCGGTAAACTTCTTTGATGAAGCCCTTAAAAACGGCACCACCACAGCCCTTGCCATGGCCACGGCTCACACGGAATCTGCCGACGCCCTCTTCCGCGAGGCCGAACACCGCAACCTGAGGTTCATCACCGGCAAGACCCTCATGGACACCAACGCACCGGACTTCCTGAGAGACACCCCCCAATCCGGGTTTGACGAGAGCCTCTCGCTTATCGAGCGCTGGCACGGCAAGGGACGCCTCGGCTATGCGGTCACCCCACGCTTTGCGGTCACATCAAGCCCCGAGCAGCTCGAAGCGGCAGGAGAGCTGATGAAGGAGGCGGACGGCCTCATCATGCACACCCACCTCTCGGAAAACCATGAAGAGATAAAGACCGTCAGTAAACTCTACCCGGAAGCCAAGCACTACCTGGACGCTTATGATCGGTTCGGCCTTGTGGGAAAACAATCGGTCTTCGCCCACGCCATTCACTTGAGCGAAGAGGAGTCGGAACGCCTGTCGGAAAGCGAGGCAGCCATCTCCTTTTGTCCCTCCTCCAATCTGTTCCTGGGGAGCGGCCTCTTCCGCATGGACAACGCCGAACGACATGGAATCCCTGTGGGCATCGGAAGCGATGTGGGCGGAGGAACCTCTTTCTCCCAGTTCCACACCATGGCCGAAGGGTTCAAAGTGTGCCAGCTCTGCCGCACCCCCCTTACCGCAGCCACCGCTTTTTACCTGGCCACCCTCGGCGGAGCGCGCTCCCTGGGCCTGGAGGGCTCCATCGGCTCCTTTGCAAAAGGGACTGAAGCCGATTTTATGGTCATCGACCCGGAAGCCACACCCCTTGCCGCCAGGCGCTGCAGACGAACAGAGACCCTTGAAGAGCTCCTCTTTGTCCTCATGATTCTGGGCGACGACCGGTTTATCAAGGCCACCCACGTCATGGGTGAACCGGCATACACACGGCCCTGACACCCCAGGAGGAACCCACCTTATTATAAAGAAAGGGCGCAGCGATGAATCGCTGCGCCCTTTTTGTATCCGTAAAAGCACGCCTCCGGCGGCAAGGTGTGCCACCTTGAAAGCAGGTTACGGATGCGCTTTACCCCTCGTTCCTCGGGTCAAATCACATCCGCCTTGAAAGCGGAAATTATTCAAGAACAACGTTTGAAGACCTGTTTGTTAAACCCTCTTTTTCAGATCAGGTAAAAGTTTAGCCTCCGGCAGAGCCGCCGGAGGCAGCTTTTCAGGAGCTGCATTATCACCCTTGGTTCCAAACCAAAACGGTGAAAAGTTGAAGACATTTCAAAAACACAACATGTCATTCACGGTTTCCTTCTCGCTTTTCTCACCCTTCGGGCGAGCCGAACGCACCCACCTTCGCCGTTATCAGAGCATTGAGACAAACCACTGCATCCGCAGCTCTGATGCATTGACTATGAATGCATTCAACTCGTAAAAAATCCGGGTTAAATCCCCATGTTGGAAAAAAACGTACACAGGGCATTCACCGCAGAGACCAACCGCGGGTTCGAGGCCTCGAAGCCCTCCACAGATGCCATCAGACCTTCGGACGAAAGGGAAACAAGCTTGGGGTCCGGACTCTTCCGAACAGCCTGTTGGGTTGTGACACCTGTGAAACCGGCAATGCTCTCGGCCTCTTCACGGTGACTCTCGGCCAGGATCTTCGTCTCCTCTTTCAGTGTATCAAGAAGCCCCTGAAGTTCCTGCCGCTTGACGTCATCCATCTGCTCTGATTCTTCAAGAAGGGCCTCAATGCGTTTCATGATACTGTCAATCATGGTCTCACCTCCTGTGTCCCTATTTTCGAGTCACCCGCTCCCACAAGCCGTCCGGTGTTGATCAATCCGAGATAAGCTGGGAGTGGTTCTCCACATATTCGGTAATCACTTTGAGCTGCATCGATTCGAGGGCCGCCACAGCCTTGTCCTTGTCTTCGCCTTTAACACGAAGCACAAGTTGATAGACTCCTTCGGACCCTTTTTCCGGCCACGTAATGAGGCTGGCAATATTAATATTCTCTTCACGCAATCTGGTTGTGATGTCAGCAATCATGCCTATACGGTTTCTGACAAGAACGATCAAACGCTGGTTCTCTTCCCCCAAACCGATGGCATCCATCAACACCCCCATCACATCGGTCTTGGTGACGATACCCACAGGGCGCCCATCCTTCATTACGGGAAGAGAGCTTATCTCATTGTCACGAATCACAAGGGCTGCATCCTCCACGGTCGTATCCGGGGTCACCGTGATGACATTTTTCACCATGATCATTCCCACTGTCACCTGGTCCAGCAGGTAATTGAGCTCATGGGTACTGAAGGTGGTCGCCGGAGACGCCAGGTTGTACTTCACATCCCTGTCGGAGAGAATCCCCTTAAGGCGACCCGAGTCATCAAGGACCACAAGGTGCTCGATATGGTGTTCCTTCAGGAGGTCCATGGCCTGCTTAATCGTCGTTTCAGGATTTACCGTAATCAGGTTGGTGTGCATGATTCTGCCAACGTACATAATAACTGCTCCCTCATGATAAAGAGTGGATTTTCAAGGAAACACCATCGCCCTATTGCTATCTGATGTATCTCCTCTCCAAGCCGGATATTGCTGGTATACACGTCGATATAAGAAATACAAATCATCAATTTGAACGACTTACAACACCTCATCATCTCAACCGCCTGTCTTCATGCCACAATTCCGAAAGCAGTGTGTATAAACCCATCCAGCCATCAAACAAAGGTTGCGGCCAAATCGTTTCACGAATGATGAGAGACATAAGCCCTCCTTTTTTCAAGAGTATGCCATGCCCCCTTCCGTGTCAAGTAAAACTCTGTAAATATTACAGAAACCCCTTGGAATCCTTAGAGATCCTCCCACCACCCAACATACTGTTTCACGTAATTACAATTGACTTTTACGGAAAGGTTATATTATGAAAAAAGATTACTGACTCATCCCCGGCCATCTTCACTCAAACCAAGAAAAGTGGTGGGGGACGTTTCCGTGTTGTTTTGCAATTTTAATATCTGTTGTTCACTCATTTCCAATCAAAAGGGAGACTCATGAAAAGGTTTCATACTTCTCTTACCTCTACGGTATTGTCGGTATTGTTCGCGCTGTGTCTCACAGCCAGCCAGGTTTTTGCAGCTGACACCATCAAGCTGGGTGTGGCGGGAGCTCACAGTGGTGACCTTGCCTCTTACGGTCTTCCGACTGTCAATGCAGCCAAATTTGTCGTAGCCGATGTCAACGCCGCTGGCGGCGTTCTCGGCAAGCAGGTGGAACTCATCACCGAAGATGATGTGTGCAAGCCCGAAGTGGCAACCAGCACCGCCACCAAGCTGGTCACCAGCGGAGCGGACATCATTCTCGGCCATATCTGCAGCGGCGCCACCAAGGCAGCCCTGGGGATTTACAACGGTGCCGGCCTCGTCTGCATCTCCCCTTCCGCCACCGCACCGGACCTCACCATGAGCGGTGCTTACCCCAACTTTTTCCGCACCATCGCCCACGACAAGGTTCAGGCTGAGCTTCAGGTAAAATTTGTCATTGAAAAGCTCGGTGCCAAGAAGATCGCCATCCTTCATGACAAGGGCGACTACGGCAAGGGTGCCGCCACCCTCGCCAGAGAATTTGTTGAAGCCGATCCCAACGCCAAGGTTGTGCTGTTTGAAGGCGTCACCTCCGGTTCTGTCAGCTTCGGTCCCATCGTTCAGAAGGTGAAGCGCTCCAAAGCAGACGTGGTCATCTGGGGCGGCTATCACTCCGATGCCTCCAAGATCATTCGTCAGATGAACAAAAAGAAGATCAAAGCCAAGTTTGTCGGCGCCGACGGCCTCAAGGATGAGACATTCATCAAGGTTGCAGCTGAAGACGCTGAAGGCGTCTACGTTTCCGGCCCCATGGACTACTCCAAGAACCCCTTGGCCATCAAAGCCAAAGAGCAGCACATCAAGGCCTACGGCGAGACCCCCGGTGCCTTCTACCTGGAAGCCTACGCCGCCACCCTCGCCCTTCTCAACGCGGTTGAAAAAGCCGGTTCCACAGACTACGACGCCGTTGTAAAAGCCCTTAAATCCGAATACGTGGACACACCCCTGGGAAGCATCAGCTTCAATGAAAAAGGCGATCCCATTGGTGTTGGTTTCACCATGTACCAGGTACAGAAGGGTCAGTTTGTCGAGCTGAACTAAGCCTTACCCGGATGTCTGACCGTTAAACGAAGAAGGGGCGGATCTCTCAGGGATCCGCCCCTGTTACGCAGAGTCGATCGGCGTTCCGTTACGGAGAGCCCCCATGCCATGGCGAAAGATGGCAAATCGACTTTTATTCGGGCATAAAACCATCACCTGGTATATTATGTGACGTTTCAAACGGTTGGTAGTTTATTCCCGCCTGCTGCCTTCGCATCAGGACAAGCAGTATCGGCCATTTACAGGCCACTGGAGACGGATGATATGGATCTGGAGTATTTCCTGGAACTCTTTTTGGGAGGGTTGGTCAAGGGCAGCATCTACGCCCTCATCGCCCTCGGGTATACCATGGTGTACGGCATCATTGAGTTGATCAACTTTGCCCATGGGGAAATTTACATGCTGGGGGCCTACACCGCCCTCATTGTTGCCAGTGTTCTGACTGTTCTCGGCTTTCCGCATCTTTCCATCGTCGTGATTGCGGGCCTTGCAGCGGTCATCTACGCCTCGGCATACGGATTCACTGTGGAGAAGGTGGCCTACAAGCCCCTGCGAAAAGCCCCGAGACTCTCCCCCCTCATCAGCGCCATCGGTATGTCCATCTTCCTCCAGAACTATGTGCTTCTGGCCCAGACCGACAAATTCCTCCCCTTTCCCGAGCTGATCCCTGAATTTGAGTTCTGGGAGCCCTACTCCCACATCATCGGCTCCCCCTCTCTCGTGATCCTCATTTCCACCGTCGTGATCATGCTGGTTCTCACCTACATCATCAAGTACACCACCATGGGCAAAGCGATGCGGGCCACGGCCCAGGATCGCACCATGGCCATGCTGGTGGGTATTTCCGTCAACAAGGTGATCTCCTTTACCTTTATCATGGGCTCCAGCCTGGCCGCCATCGGCGGCGTGCTTGTGGCCTCGCAGATGGGCCAGATCAACTTTTACATCGGTTTCATGGCAGGCATCAAAGCCTTTGCAGCCGCCGTCCTTGGTGGCATCGGCAGCATCCCCGGGGCGGTCCTCGGCGGGTTGGTTCTCGGCATGACCGAGAGTTTAGCCACCGGCTACATCTCAAGTGACTACGAAGATGTGTTCGCCTTTGCCCTTTTGGTACTGATTCTCATTTTCAGGCCTTCCGGACTTCTCGGTCGCAACACCACCCAAAAGGTCTGATCAAGGGCACGGCCCATACCCGCAACCATGGATACAGGTACCTACAGATGTTTAAGTTATCTGAAATAAAGAAATCGATCATCGTCGCCCTCTGGTTTATCTTTCTGACCTTCCCCATTATGGTCATCAAGGTAAACACCATTGACAATGAGATCATCTGGCGATGGCACAACATGTTTACCATCGGCATCGCGACCTTTACCCTCTCCCTCATCTGGCGTTACTTCCAGGAGACAGAAGGATCAGGCCAGAAAATAGCCGCCCTCTTCACGCAAAACCCGCTGACACGCAACATCAAGAGGATTCTCTCCTCCAGCCGGACCACGAAAGACGGTGTCATTCGGGAATCCAGCCCCACCATCCAGCGCATTTTCTACGGCCTGCTGATTGTCGTGGCCCTTGTCTTCCCCTTCGCCAACGATTACCAGACAACCATCCTGACCACAGCCCTCATGTACGTGATCCTGGGCCTGGGCCTCAACATTGCGGTGGGCCTTGCCGGCCTGCTCCACCTCGGTTATGTGGCATTCTACGCCGTGGGGGCATACACCTACGCCCTTCTCAACATGTACTATGGCGTCGGGTTCTGGGTGGCCGTCCCCCTGGGCGGCATCCTTGCCACCGTGTTCGGCATCGCTCTGGGTATTCCTGTCCTGCGTCTCAGGGGGGACTACCTGGCCATCGTCACCCTGGGCTTTGGGGAAATCACCCGGATTACCCTGGAAAACTGGGATGCACTCACCAACGGCCCCAGCGGCATCGCACAGATTCCCAAACCCGGTCTTTTCGGCATGGAGCTCACCACCCAACAGGGCATCATGTACGTCTACTACCTGGCTGTGGGGCTGGCTGTCCTGACGGTATTTGCCACCTACAGGCTCCAGAACTCCCGCATCGGCCGGGCTCTCATGGCCATGCGTGAAGACGAGATCGCCTCCCAGGCCATGGGCATCGACATCACCCGGACAAAACTCACGGCCTTTGCCTTAAGCGCGTTTTTTGCAGGGGTGGCCGGGGTTCTTTTTGCGGCGAAAACCGGGTTTATCAACCCCCAGAGTTTCACCTTCATGGAGTCGGCCATCATCCTCTCCATCGTGGTACTCGGCGGTATGGGCTCCATCATCGGGGTCATCATCGGCGCCCTGATCCTCATCCTCCTTCCCGAATATTTACGGGAGGTGGGCAACTACCGCATGCTGCTCTTCGGTGCCAGTATGGTCATCATGATGATTTTCCGCCCCCAGGGCATTGTCTCCAACGTGCGCAAGGTATACAAGATTGACAAAGGGGGGCAGAAGTAACATGGCAACGGAAACGATATTAGACGTCAAGCAGCTGACCATGGATTTCGGAGGCCTCCGCGCCTTGAACCATGTGGACCTGACCATCAACAAAGGGGAGATCGTCGCCCTTATCGGTCCCAACGGCGCCGGAAAAACCACCTTTTTCAACTGCGTCACCGGCATCTACACCCCCACCGGAGGGGATGTCTTTCTGGGTGGCGCGGGTCGAGTGCCCATCCGCATCAACGGCGTCAAACCCAACCGCATCGCCGCCCTCGGCATGACCCGTACCTTTCAGAACATTCGCCTCTTTCAGAACATGACGGTTCTCGAAAATGTCATGATCGGTCGTCACGTCCGGTGCAAATCCGGAATTTTCGGTGCGCTGACCCGAAGCCCGGCCACCCGGAGCGAAGAGAAAAAGGCCATCGCCGATGCGTACCGACTCCTGCAGAAGGTGGACCTTGCCGATTGGGCAAACGAGTTCTCCAAGAACCTCCCCTACGGTGCCCAGAGGCGCCTTGAGATTGCCCGAGCCATGGCAACGGACCCCGTCCTCCTTCTCCTGGATGAGCCCGCCGCCGGCATGAACCCCCAGGAAACCCAGGAGCTGGACACCCTGATCCGAAAAATCCGGGATGAAGAGGATATCACCATCCTCCTCATCGAGCACGACATGAAGCTTGTGATGAACCTCTCTGAACGCATCTATGTCATGGATTACGGCAGCCCGATCGCCACAGGCACTCCCATGGAAATAAAGAACAACCCAGCCGTCATCAAGGCGTATCTCGGAGAAGAGGTGGTCGATGCTTAAGCTCACCAATGTCAACACGTTTTACGGAAACATCCAGGCCCTGAAAAACCTCTCCATCGAGATCAACGAAGGGGAAATCATCACCCTCATCGGTGCCAACGGGGCAGGAAAAACCAGTACCCTCATGTCCATCTCAGGGGTGGTGTCACCGAGATCCGGAGAGATCACCTTCGACGGCACCCCCATTCACGCCATGAGCCCTGAGAAGATTGTAAGAATGGGACTCTGTCAGGTGCCTGAAGGAAGACGGATCTTTCCCCAATTGACGGTCTTAGAAAACCTTGACATGGGCGCCTACCTTCGTGACGATAAAGAGGGAATCAAGCAGGACCTGGACTATGTGATGGACCTGTTCCCCATCTTAAAGGAGCGTCGCCATCAGGCAGGCGGCACCCTCTCCGGTGGAGAACAGCAGATGCTCGCCATCTCACGGGCCCTCATGACACGACCCCGACTCCTTCTCCTGGACGAGCCGTCCCTGGGCCTGGCCCCCCTCATCATCCGGCAGATTTTTGATATCATCAAACGCATCAACAAGGAGAACGGCACCACCATCTTTCTCGTGGAGCAAAACGCCAACCTCGCCTTGAAATCTGCTCACCGGGGCTATGTGATGGAAAACGGCGTGGTCACCCTCTCCGACACCGCCGAAAACCTCCTCGCCAACGAGGATGTCAAAAAGGCGTACCTCGGAATCTGATAAAACCCGAAGAGGTCAGCTCAAAAGATACGATAAAAATAAGAAGGGGCGTTTCCACCAGTATACCGGTGAAAACGCCCCTTTTTTATTTCAGGTGCCATGGGTCTTGCCTACTGCATGGCAACGACCTCTTTTAAATAGATCACGTGATCGATCTGGGCTTTCGAGGCCTCGCTCAACGTGAGGAACCGAACCTTGCAGAGACGTTTGGTCTCCTTTCCGTGGCCCATCTCATCCAGGGGGGTATCGGAGATCACCTTAAAAGGCAGGTTGTCCGCCAGAAATCCCTTGCCCGCCACCACGATCTCCGTGCTGGAAAGCGCCCCGGTCTCTATGGGCGTTTTGCTGAAATAAACAAAACTCATGGTCCGATACCCGATGGAGAGAATCTGGCAAATCTGAGGAGCCATTTCAGGAATCACCGCATAGACACCCTCGGACAACCAGGCCAACCCCTTCAGCACCCCTTTATCACGCTGAATCCCCTGAGAAGTGGTTTCAGCTTTTTGACGCATGAGGCATCGGTGGCACATGGTGACATCCAGGCGGCGTTCCTTTTGCTCCATCATAATAGACCTCCATGATCTGGGAATTGCTGATTTCGGGTGAGAATGAGGCTCAGATCGCAATCTGGGTCAGACATGACTCTCTACCCGCCGGTATAGGTCCAAATGCCGTATTGAGAGGGCCCTCCAAGCTCAGGAGGATTGATGTGCCTAAAAAAATGCGTTCCTTGCCATGACGTTTGTTTACTTCGACGTGGAGTTCATATTATTTTGGAGGTGATCCTTTGTCTATAGATACAAGTGATCATTTTTGTGGGCATTCCCCCCACGGGAACGATTTACAAAGAGGTATCCCGGGATATTTCCACAAAAATGGTGCCTATACCCCGGGAAGGCTTCCCGAATGGTCTCACCTGTTCCGAAAGCGCTCAACTTAACGTTGCCTCCGGCGGCCCTGCCGTGAGCCAAACGTTCGAAACGTTTAACAAACAGGTTTTATGGGTTCATGTCGGAAAACGACCCGCCGGAGGAATAGCTGAACAGTCACCATCTTTTTTCTTTACCTTATGTCGAGAGGGACTCACATGCGTATCGTCTCCGATAACTTCCAGATTATCAACCCGGTCATGTACGACGCCGTCACTCAAAAAAAGGCACCGTTCATCACATCCTTTATCAATCGCATCATCGCATCGGGAAGCGACGCCATCGACCTGAATCTCGGCCCCCTCGGTAAGGAAAGCCCCACGGTTATTCCCTACCTTCTCGATGTGGTGCGAAGCGTGACCCACCTCCCCCTCTTCATAGACTCCCCCAGTGCCGACGCCGCCCACATTGCCCTTGGCTCTGGCCACAACGGCCTCCACATCAACGGGTTCTCCCTCCAGTACGAACGGTTCCAAGCCTTTCTCCCCCTGATGATGCACCATGAAAATGCTCATTTTGTGGGGTACCTGCTTTCCGAAAAAGGGGCAGTCCCCACAGAGCCCGATGGGCGCCTTCAGGTGGCTGCAACGCTCCTTGAATCCGTGTCATCGAAAGGAACCGACCTTCTGAACCGACTCATCATCGATCCGGTGGTGGTCCCCCTGATGTGGGATGGAGGTGCTTTTCAGGCCCTTGAGGTAATCCGTACCCTGCGCACCTTACCCGAACTTGCCGGACAGCCTGTTCAGAGCATGGCCGGCCTCTCCAACCTCACCAGCGGAAAGGTCCCCCAGGCAAAACGCACTGTCATGGAACAGAGCTACATCCCCCTTCTTGCCGAGGCCGGCCTGGATTACATCCTGATGAACACCAACAGACATGAGTGCATCCACAGTGTGCGTGCCGCCAACCTCCTCACCGGAGGGCTCCCCTTCTCCTGGGAGGCGCTGACTGTTTGTAACTAATCAGCTCACTATTGCCTCCGGCGGCCCTGCCGGGGGCCAAACTTTTGCCTGATCTAAGTGCTGGGTTTGACAAACAGGAGATGTGACGTACCCGAGGAACGAGGGTTCGGAGCATTTGCGAACCTGGGTTCCAAGGGCTCAGCCCTTGGCCGCCGGAGTTATTCCGGTCAAAGTCAAGTCGATTTGCTCTTTGAAAATTCGGTAAAGCACCACATCAACCTATACATCAGGAAGGGCCTTTGTTATTGTAGAGCCCTTGGAGCATGATCTTTGATCCCGCACTCGACAGCATAGCTGTCTTGGGACTTGATCTGCTCCATTCTTTTTTTGTTCTGGCGCCTTGAGACAGGGGCCGCTGTATCAAACCCCTGATACCGCCTATCCTTGCTCAAGGGCACCGGTTTTTCAGCTGGTTTGCTCTTCTCACGATTCTTGTCATCAATAGCCGGATCGAAAGGTTTGCTGGACGCTAGGACGCCATAGGCCAACCTGACAAGCTTATGAATGCACACCCCAATGGCTGCTTTTGCAACCATGCCGGAAGCTCTCTTTTCATCGTATATACGCTTTATGACATCATTGCGGCTCCCCTTCGACAACCCTGCAAGAACAGACATATAAAGCATTGCCCTTGGGGCTTTTTGGCCTTTCTTGCTCATTTTATAGCTACCCTTTTTTGAGCCGTCCCCGCTGAGCTTAAGCTCAGGGTGAACGCCCAAAAAAGAAGCCAGTTTTTTAGCGGACTTAAACCGCGTAATGTCCTCTATGTAAAGCATCAACACGATGGCTGTCATACGCCCAACTCCATTGATACTCATCAGCAACTGCACCTCGGGCCAATCACACTCTTTTTCAAAACGCTGCTCAAATATAGTGATCTGTTTCGCCAGAGACGCAATTTGGGAGACCGTGGAACTAACCAAAAATGCTGTTAAATCATCAGATTCTTCCGCTGTACTGGCCTTAGCATTTTTAACGAGTACCGATGCAAGGGGCTTCTTTAAGAATGGGATTGATGCGACAGTCGCTACCCTTGCCCGAGCAAGCATCTTGGCTGTTGGGTATTTCAGTAAAAGCAGCATCAGCCATTGTGGCATTCGTGATCGATAATATGGCAACAACTCGGGGTTTGCGCTGTAGAGAAGCGACTCAAGTTCATTGAGAAGGACCCCCATCTGCTTTTTTAAACTCCTGTATCGACCCCACATTTTCTTCAGACTTTTGTTCGGATCTCTCTTGCCATATGGGATTTTATCTGGATGACGGATTTGATATTCAGCCACACTCCGAGCACTGATCTTATCGGTCAGGTTTCGAATCATTCCCGCTTTATTGTCATGGGCGATTCCATTGGGGTTCACCCTGGCAGCGTGCAAGTTGAACTTTCCCTGCTGCCTCAAGAGAAAGGCATACCAGTTATCTTCATAGCCACCAGTGCTTTCCACGGCGGCATACAATGTGGCCGAAGGATGTTTTTCAAAGAAAGCGGATATACGTTCACTAAGCTCCGCGTGACCTGTGGCTGTATCGTCTAATTGGAAATTTTCTTCCACACAGTTCATTTGATCATCGATGATGACAAAATCTGAGTAACCTTTGCTGACATCACAACCTAAATAAAATTTCTGCACTACCTGCTCCAAACATTTAAATATCAATGGGTAACCAGATATCATCAGCCTTCTAACTATGCGGCCTCAAGCGGGTCAAGTTATTCCAGGATTTTAGTCTGGTTAGAGGAAGAAACTCCGGCACGACTTCAAGAGCCAAGGCAAGGTCCTTCTCCCAAACAAGATAAGTGCTTTATCGAATTTAAACTGCAATCGACAAGTTTGATTTTTATTTGACTGTGACTCCACGTTTCTTTGAACTGGCAGAATCAATTGGAACCGAGGAACGAGGTTCAAATTGATTCTGTAATCTGGGGTCAAGGGGCTCAGCCCCTTGCTGCCGGAGGCCAGTTCTTTGGAGTCACTTTGACCATAGAAGGCATAGCTGAGTAGTTACCGTCTGTTTCAACAAAAAGCGCCGTAGAGACCTCGTCCCCACGGCGCTTTTCCCGTGAAATTACCCCTTATGGGTTCGCAAATGTCCAATCCCTGGCTTCTCTGGAACGTCACATTTGCTGACGGGCTACGCCCGTAAGAATTTCAACAGATGACACACCCACCCTCGCATGGCCGAGTAGTCAGCGGCAAACGCCATTGCGATTGGCCCTGAGGAACGAAGGGCGAAGCGAGATGGCAACCCGCTTTCAAGGTGGCACACCTTGCCGCCGGAGGCAACTTATGAGTCCTCCTCCGTCTCTTCCTCTTCGTCGCCGTTCGGCAGCGAGCTATCCTTCAAGCGCAGGACGATATCGGCGACAGTGGCTCCCTTTCCCTTGGGATGAACAAGGAGGGGGTTGATATCGAGTTCCCGGATCTCCGGGTGATCCTCCACCATCTGCGCCACCCGAACCAGGGACTTTTCAATCTCTTCGATATCGGCATGGGCTTTGCCCCTGAAGCCCGTAAGGAGGGGATAGGCCCTGATGCTCTTCACCATACGGCGCGCCGTGTTTCGCCCGAAGGGAGCAACCCGGAACACCACATCTTTGAAGAGTTCCACAAAGATCCCGCCAAGGCCGAACATCACCATGGGGCCAAACTGACGATCCCGCTTCATGCCTAAGATCACCTCGTCACCGGGAAGGGCCATCTGCTGAACCAGAACCCCACGGATGTGGGCATCTTCTTTGTATGCATGGGCGCACGCCACAATGTCTTCATAAGTAGCCTCCACCTCACCGGGGTCCCGGATCCCCACCCGCACGCCCTTGGCATCGGACTTGTGGGTGATGTCCGGAGAGACAATCTTCATCACCACCGGGTAGCCGATGCGCCTTGCAATATCCACCGCCGCCGAGGCGGAGGTGGCGATCTCCATGTCCAGGGTCTTCAGGCCGTAGCACTGAAGGATCTGGCTCCCCTCGTACTCGCCCAAAAGGGTCTGTCCGTTTTCGATGTGTTCCCTGATGAGCGCCCCTGCCCTTTCGCTGTCGTACTCCAGGGAATACTGGGGAAGCATGCGGCGACTCAGCCAGCGATGGGCCAGATAGAGCTTGCCCAGCACTTTGGCGGCATTTTCGGGAAAATCATACACCGGCACCCCGGCCTTCTGGAGAATTCCCACCCCTTCCGAGACGTCAACCACCCCCATGAAGGCACAGGTAATGGGCTTTAAGGTGCGACGGGAAATTTCGGCAATGGCCCTTGCCGTTCCGATGGCATCGGTCATGGACTGGGGGGTGAGAATAATCAGGGCGCCGTCCACCCCCTCGTCGCTGATCACCGTTGTGAGGGCATTTTCGTAACGGTCCCGGGCTGCGTCCCCGATGACATCCACCGGGTTGTTGAAGTTCGCCGTGGGAGGCAGGTGGCGTTTCAGCTCCTCCACCGTCTCCTCACTGAATTTCGCAAGATTCATGCCGGCATTTTCCGTCATGTCCGTGGCAATGATGCCCGGCCCCCCCGCATTGGTGACAATGGCGATGTTTCGGCCAGTGGGGTACTTGCGGGGAGCAAAGCCCTGGGCCAGGTCAAAAAGCTCGTTCACCGATTCGCACCGGACGATGCCCGCCTCGGCAAAAAGCGCATCGTAGACGGCATCGGACCCTGCAAGGGAACCGGTATGAGAAGCCGCAGCGGCGGCACCTGCCACAGAGCGCCCCGACTTGATCACCAGAATGGGGGTGGGATTGTCACCGGAGGTGATCTCTTTGGCTACATCGATGAACTCTTTGCCGTTTCGGGACAGTTCCTCCATATAGATCATGATGACATGGGTTTCCGGATCTTCATGGTAATACCGAAGCAAATCCAGCTCGTCCACGTCGGCCTTGTTGCCGATGGAGACAAACTTGGAAAAACCGAACCCGCGATCCGCAGCAAAATCAAGGACGGCGGTGCAGAGGGCCCCACTCTGGGAGATAAACGAGATGTGACCCTTGGAAGGCATGCGCGCAGAAAAACTGGCATTGACGGAAACCGTGGGCGATGGGTTGATGACCCCCAGGCAGTTGGGCCCGACAATACGAATGCCTGCCTCTTTGCAGATCGCCTTGATCTTCTCTTCGATTTCAAGGCCCTCCCCCCCGACCTCCTTGAACCCGGCGGAGATGATCACCACCCCTTTGACCTTTTTGATCACACACTCCTCAATGGCTTTCAAAGCCGCTGCAGGTGGTAGGATAATCAGTGCCAGATCAATGGTATCGGGAATGGTCAAAATCGACTCGTAACATCGCACACTCAAAATCGATTTGGCTTTGGGGTTGACCGGGTAAAGGGTCCCCTGAAAGCCCCCGTGAAGAATGTTGCTGAAAATGTCGTGGCCTACCTTACCCTTGCTGGTGGACGTGCCGAGAACGGCGATGGATTGAGGCGAAAAGATGGCGTCCAGACTGTGGTGTCCCATGGGTCGACCCCCTTGGCTGTGGGTTGATGTGCGAATATAGCAAACGGTTTCACTCCGTTTTGTCCCCAGATGACAGCCGCCATCGCAACACAGTCATGCCAACGGATTTTACTCCCGCATACAGGAGATCTTCAGGCACGCCGCGCTGCCCATGACGTTGTAGTGATAAAGGAAACCGCAAACCCGGAGATTTCATGGGAAAGCAATCACCCCGAATCAACAGCTATTTATTACCGATAGTCACCATGAAAGATTAAAGCATCTCAAAAGCACAACATGTCATTCACGGTTTCCTGCTCACGTTTCTTACCCTTCGGCGAGCCGAGTACACCCATCTTCTGTGTTATCAGAGCATCGAGGCAAACCACTACATCTTCAGCTCTGATGCCTTGACTATGGATGCACTCAACTCGTAAACTATCCGGGCAAACGCATCGTATGAAGTAAACCCCTTTTAAATGATCCTGTCAAACAGAACCGTCCAAATCCTCGCATCTGTCGCCCGGGGAATTTCCCAAAGAAGATTCGACACCCGACCTGGGCTCAAGCTTCTGTAACGTTGGGCAAACTGGCTTTCACAACCAACCCGGAACCTATGTCATCGCCAAGGGTGAACATGGTATGCCCCGGAGTACAAGGGGCAAAACCCATCCCCAACCTGCGATCATTCTGTCTTACCGTGCCATCGGGATTCGTTTTGCTTGTCTTCCTGAGTGAAGAGACAAAAAAAGCGGGACTGCCATCCGACAGCCCCGCTTCAAAGCCTCTCCTTTAACCTTCCATTCAA
Organism: Desulfolunaceae bacterium; assembly: GCA_942491485.1. Lineage (GTDB taxonomy): Bacteria > Desulfobacterota > Desulfobacteria > Desulfobacterales > Desulfolunaceae > Desulfoluna. The sequence continues at coordinate 38,887 of CALOAX010000011.1, forward strand.
GATGGCGTCGCCATGCTTTCCCTACCAGCTCCACCCCATGGAAATCTGAGCCACATAGCGGCGATTTTCCTTCTGCCCGGAATAAACGCCCATCTCCTCCCCGTACGTGGCCACATCAAAACGGATCAATTTAAAATCCACGGTGGCCCCGGCCGTGTAATACCCTTGAGAGAGGCCTCCGCGAACAGCCAGGATCATCGGAAAGACTAATTCTGCTCCCATGTGCAGTTTTTTCTCAGTGGAATCGTCTTCAGCCAGGTTATCCGTCATGTCGTGGTAATCAAGGGCTTCCGTAAGGGTGAACCCGAAAAATGTCTGTTCAAAGGCCACACCTGCATTGTACTGGGTCTTCTGATCCCGGGCTTCCCCGAAGTCCATCTCCTTGATGTTGATCCCCGCCAGCCCCAGACTGACCTTTGTCCACCCTTCAATATCCCGGGCCCAGATCATGCCCAAATCAAAGGAGGCGTCACTGCCATCTTTCTGGTCGTCTTTAAGGGTATCCTCGAAGTCATCATCGGCAATGTCCACGGCGGTGTATACCTCGTCGATGCTCTCGCGGTTCAGGGCCTTCACCCCAACCCCCAGGCTCAGGCCCGGGACCATGGGAAGTTCATAGCCCACCCCCACCTGGCCACCGTAATCCACATTCGAGGTGATATAGAGTTCAGGGTAAGTGGGATTTCGAATCGCCATGTCCGCGTATCCCCGTCCGACACCAGCCACCATCACACCGGCATTGCCAACGCGAAAGCCCGCATAGAGATCAGCTGCCACCTCGACGTGAAAATTATCCCCCACATATTTTCTCAACAGCTCGGTCACTTCAGCCGTGTCGTTTTGGTCAATGTCGTCGAAATCATTATAAAGGTCGTAGCTGTCTTCCGAAGCCGCCACCATGGGGTTCAATATCCCCAGCCCAAACCCTTCGGTCCGACTGAGCCCGGCAGGGTTGTAGTCAATGGCATTCTGATCATTTGCCACCGCCGTAAAAGCGCCCCCCATGCCTAACGGACGAACGCCTTTGTGAAACGCCCGGTACTGTTCTGCCCATGCTGAAGAGGCCAGCAGAAGGACGACGACAACGCAAAGACTGAGTTTTGCATATGTTGTTAAACGCATCATGTTCTCCTTTGTGCTTATCGCCATGTTAGGCTCCGAGTCCGTTCAGGAAAGAGACATATTCGGCTTCACCGACAACCCCATCGCCATCCGAATCAATGTCCAGAAGAATGGCGTCAAGCTCTTCGGCCAGGTCGTTGTTTGTTCCCAGCGCCAGGGCGCCCTGTTTCACATACCCCATGTCCCTGCTCATCCGATCCAGCTGCTCGGGCGTTACTGTGATGCCAGTAAAATCACTATCCAGCGCGCTGATCCCCGCCTCAGTAAGGGTCACCGTAAATTGGGCATCTCCACTGCTGTAGTTAAAACAGAGGACCTCTCCTGTCACGAGCAGAAAATCAGTCAATCCGTAAATGCCCAGCTTGGCCTGCCCGTTTTCATCAAGGGCGGTACTCCCCCCAACCGAGGCAATGAGGGCTGTAACGGCCTGGTCAATCAACGAGGATTTAAGCAAAACCGTTTCACAGGTCAGGCTGCCATCGTCTGAGGTCCCAATGATTTTCCCTATGAGATCAATGCTACCCGTACTGCCCCCTGAATCATCATCACCGGCATCTATAAGGATCTTAAACGTATCAACCCCCACCTGGCCTGCGTAGGCGCTTGACAGGGCATCCAGGGCCTCTTTCCCGGTCATGCCCTCCAAAATAGCAACGGCTTTGCTGTAATTGCCGTCATCAATGGCAATTTTTGCCTCTTCCAGCTTGGACTCAGCACTGTTATCATCATCACAGCCCACGGCCAGGATTGTCAGCATAAACACACAGACCAGTACCATGGCCGTTCGCAACAGGCCGCCCACACACGCGCTCTGGTTTGTAATCATTTCCCCCCCCATCGTTATCAGCTATTCGGTTTCGCCATTTTCGTCGACACGGCCCGGCGTTTCAAAAAGCAAGTCCGTGTCGTGCCGACATTGACGATAAGGCACAAGAAAAACGGCACGTTTTCTGCGCACAATCAATCCACTCCATTTAACTCAAAAAGCAATTGACGGCATGATATACAAGTTCTTATCTCCGATCAAGCAATACAACAAGTAAACATATGATATCGACAATATAGTCATCCAAAGGCGTGCAAAAGAACACGCCAACAAAAATAATATCCGGCTTAACCTCATCAAGGTGCGTGCCCGTCAGGCAAACAAAAAAAAACGGGGTTGTCAAAGGACAACCCCGCCTTACCATCAGATATACCAACACTGTCACACCTGTTACGTTACAAACAAACCTTACCAGCTCCACCCCAGCGAGACCTGACCAACATACCGGCGGTCCTCTTTCTGGCCGGAATGGACGCCGATCTCTTCACCGTAGGTGGCCACATCAAACCGGAGGACCTTAAAATCCACGGTGGCGCCAGCCGTATAGTATCCTTGGGAAAGCCCTGCGCGAACGGCAAAAAGAATCGGAAACTTCAGCTCTGCACCCATGTGGAGTTTTTTCTCCGTGGAATCATCGCCCACCAGGTTATCCGTGATGTCATGGTAGTCCAGAGCCTCGGTCATGGTAAAGCCAAGGAAGGTCTGTTCGAAAGCCACGCCGGCGTTGTACTGAGACTCCTGATCCCGGGCGTCCCCGAAATCCATCTCCTTGATGTTGATGCCTGCAAGCCCCAGACTCACCTTGGTCAGCCCTTCAATATCCCGGGCCCAGATCATGCCCAGGTCAAACGAGGCGTCACTGCCATCTTTCTGGTCGTCTTTAAGGGTGTCCTCAAAGTCGTCATCGGCAATATCCACGGCCGTGTAGACCTCATCGATGCTCTCGCGGTTCAAAGCCTTCACCCCCACCCCGAGGCTCAGCCCCGGAACATTGGGGAGTTCATAGCCAACCCCGGCCTGCCCGCCGTAATCCACATCGGAGGTGATATACAGCTCAGGGTAGGTTGGGTTCCGAATGGCCATGTCTGCATAGCCCCGCCCGACACCGGCCACCATCACCCCGGCGTTGCCGACCCGGAACCCCGCATAGATATCAGCAGCCACCTCAATATGAAAGTTATCCCCCACGTACTTTCTCAGGAGCTCGGTGACTTCAGCCGTATCGTTTTGATCGATGTCATCGAAGTCCTTGTAAAGGTCGTAGCTGTCTTCAGATGCCGCCACCATGGGGTTCAAGATACCGAAGCCCATCCCTTCGGTCTGGCTCAACCCTGCGGGGTTGTAATCGATGGCATTCTGATCATCAGCAATGGCAGTAAATGCACCACCCATCCCCAGGGGACGTACACCCCTGTGAAACGAGCGATACGGTTCGGCCCAGGCTGTTGACGCCAGAAACAGAACGACCGCAACGCAAAGGGTAAGTTTTGCATAATTAGTAGAAAGCATGATCTTCTCCCTCGCTTTGATCGATTCCGTTAAAAGCCGTTTAAGAATGCCCTGAACTCAGCTTCAGTTACGTTTCCGTCAGCCCCCCCGATATCAACAAGAAAGGCGGCGAACTCTTCAGCCAGGTCGTTATCCCCACCCAGGGCCGTTATGCCAAGGCTCACGTACGCAATGTCCTGGTTGATGGACGCCAGTTGACCTGCCCCCACAGTGATGGTGTCAAAATCGACGCCATAATCCGTTTCAAGGGCTTTGATCCACGCTTCAGTGAGGATCACCGTGTTGGCGGGAACGACGATGGAACCATAGTTGTCACAGAGGATGTCCCCCAGAACGAGAATGAAATCCGTGAACCCATAGATGGCCAGCTTTGCCTTTCCGTCGTCTGTGAGGGCATTAAGATCGTTTCCTGCCGATGAAAGGAGCGCCGTAATGGCCAGATTCAATATGGAGAGCTTGGTATCCACCATCGTACAGGTCAATGCATTGTCAGCCCCCACACCCAAGACCTGGCCGATCAAATCAATGCTGCCGTCATTGCCATCATTATCGTCATCATCCACCTCAGCCAAAATATCAAAGGTATCGATACCCACCTGGCCGGCATAGGCGCTGGCCAAGACATCAAGAACCTCTGCGGTCTGAGCCAAATCAGTCAAAATGGAAACCGCCTTGTCGTAATTGCCGTCATCAATGGCAATTTTGGCCTCTTCCAGATTGGACTCAAAGCTGTCTTCGTCATCACAGCCCACGGTCAGGACCGCCAGAAAAAAAACACAGACCAGCACCATTGCTGTGCGCAACAGGCCTGTCATGTTGGTCTTATGGATTGTTTCCATCTGCCCCCCCTGAATAATAATGAATGGATAAGCTGTTGTCATTGGCAGATCTTTTACCCTGCCAACGGGCAAAAAAACGGCCAGGACAAACGCGTCTGCCAGGCGACCCGAAAGGCGGTACCCAGACGCAGCCAAAACGTCTCTCCCCTTTGCAAACCAAGGGAGCCGGTAAATTTTTAACGAGCCGAATGGTTATTCAGGCCTGACAACATGGAAGAAGAAACGGATATGATAAAGAGACGATATTGCCATTGTCTTGATAAAAAACAGGCATTGGAGGGGGAGACCAGTAGGGTTATCCAAGGGTTGAGAATTGGAGTTTTGATGGGGGTGGAAATCAGGTTGTTTACCGTTTGCGAATTATATCAACAAAACCATCCAATTACCATCTCAGACAATGAAAAAGGCGGGGTTGCTCCAAGACAACCCCGCCTTTCCATCAGAAGCACCAACGATGCGTCCGAACTGTCATTGTGACGAAGCCCTTACCAGCTCCAGCCCATGGAGACCTGAGCCACGTAACGGCGATCCTCTTTCTGGCCGGCATAGACGCCGATCTCTTCCCCGTAGGTCGCCACATCGAAACGGATCATTTTAAAATCAACGGTGGCACCAGCCGTGTAGTACCCCTGGGAGAGGCCACCACGCACAGCCAGCAACCATGGGAACGTCAACTCCGCCCCCATGTGGAGCTTCTTCTCCGTGGAGTCGTCTTCCGCAAGGTTGTCCGTGATGTCATGGTAATCAAACGCTTCGGTCAGGGTGAACCCGAAAAAGTTCTGCTCAAAGGCCACACCCGCGTTGTACTGAGACTTCTGATCCCGGGCTTCCCCGAAGTCCATCTCCTTGATGTTGATGCCGGCAAGGCCCAGGCTTACCCTGGTCCACCCTTCAATCTCCCGGATCCAGATCATGCCAAGGTCAAAGGAGGCATCACTGCCATCTTTCTGATCGTCTTCCAGGGTGTCCTCGAAGTCGTCATCGGCAATATCCACGGCGGTGTATACTTCGTCGATGCTCTTTCGGTTGAGGGCCTTAACCCCGATACCAAGGCTTAACCCCGGAACCATGGGAAGTTCATAGCCGATCCCCACCTGACCACCGTAATCCACATCAGAGATAAGGTGAAGCTCAGGATAGGTTGGGTTTCGAATGGCCATGTCCGCATAGCCACGGCCCACACCGGCCACCATGATGCCGGCATTGCCCATACGAAATCCGGTATAAAGATCTGCGGCCACCTTGACGTGGTTGTTCTCCCCCACGTACTTCCTCAGAAGTTCGGTGACTTCAGCCGTGTCATCCTGATCGATGTCATCGAAGTCCTTGTAAAGGTCGTAGCTGTCTTCGGAGACCTCCACCATGGGGTTGACGATCCCCAACCCGAAGCTCCGGGTGCGGCTGAGGCCGGCAGGGTTGTAATCAATGGCATTCTGATCATTCGCCACGGCCGTAAAGGCTCCGCCCATACCCAGGGGGCGCGCTCCCATATGAATGGAGCGGTACGGTTCGGCCCAGGACGCCGTGACCATCAACAGGACCACCGCAATGCAAAGGCTTATTTTTCCATAATTAGCAAAACGCATCTTCTTCTCCTATTGGCATGTCCGGCTGAACTAAAGGCCGTTGAGGTAATCGGCAAGATCCTGACTGGTTAACGTGCCATCGTTTTGGGTGATCTCATTGCGAAAAGCCGTAAACTCTTCGGACAGGTCATTGGTCTGGCCACCAAGGGCGGTGATGCCAGTCGCAATGTAATCCAGGTCATCCTCGAGCTTGGTCACCAGGCCCGCTGAAAAATCAGACGAAGCAAAGGTCTCGCTCAGTGCATGAATGGCCTGCTCTGTCAGGATAACGTCGCCCCCTCCGGTCTTCGTGGAAATCACCTGCCCGAGATTCAGAACCACGTCCGTCAGGGCATAAATGGCCAGCTTGGCTTTGCCGTCGTCGTCAAGGTTTGCAAGGTTTCCGCCCACAGAGTCTATCAGTGTGGTCTTGGCAAGATCAATCTGACCAAGTTTGGTGGTGATGTCCGCAGCAGCCAGAATATCGCTGTCTCCGGTACCCAGCATTTTTCCGATGAGATCAATGCTGCCGTCATTTGACCCGCCGTCATCCACTTGCGACAGAATTTCAAAGGTGTCGATGCCCGACAGCCCGGCATGGGCGCTTGCAAGCACCTCGAGAACCTCTTGGCCGGCCATGCCATCTAAAATAGTAATGGCTTTGCTGTAGTTCCCATCATCAATGGCGATTTTCGCCTCTTCCAGTTTGGATGCGGAACTCCCCTCATCATCGCAGCCAACCGTTAAAACCGTCAGACAAAATACGCAGATCAGTACCATCGCTGTTCGCAACAGGCCTGCCGATTTATTGGTATGGATCGAATTCATAACTCCCCTCAAATAAGAATAAGATGGTTAAGACATGCCGGCTTTCCAGAGCGCAGAAAGCCTTATCAGACCAAACATTTCAACAGCAGCCCACAAGAGTGGCACGAACGCCCACACCCGTTACCGGGCAGGTTGATTGTCATGGCTGTCGATATGTTCCCTATTCGTCAGGTTTGGCTGGTTACTTTAGTCTTATGATGCCTTAAAATAAAAAGTAAGCAAGGCAAGACAGGTGAAGGGCACGTGTGAGAGGATCCGGCTATCGTTATCCTTAAAAACACCGGATAGAATTGCGGAAAACAAAAAAAGCCCCGTATTGTTTCCAATACGAGGCTTGGGGTGTAACTCTATCAATTATTCAAATTTAGGTGGTTCAAGACCCCTGAGTCCCAGCATTGTCTCCAGGGCCACCACCCGTTCTTCCTGTTCAATGAGGTAGGTTTCAAGCATGTCGATGTACTCTGCAAGTTTACGTGAAATCTGAAGTTCCGCCTCCTTATGTGCCAGGCGACTCATCCTTGCTTCCAAGACCTCCCTTTCCCCTTGATCCAAACCGGGCATACCATTTCCCCCCTTCCTGATAGCAGTTATTTCTGCAACAAAAAAAACACAAACGGATTACCACACAAGACGCATCATAGGAGATATTGCATGCGCCGTATATAAGTTGATCCCATTAAAAAGGCGGGAGAATCCCCCAAAGTCCCGAAGAGAGGAGCGGTAGTCCGAAGCGGCTGTCTCATTCTTCTCAAAAACCTTTCAAAGATCTCCTCGTCACAATTCAGCACAAAGGGCAATAACTACATTCAATGGCTGGCACGTATACTGCCACCGTATACGAGTCGTATCTCTCCATAGGTCCAACACCACAAATAGACATTTTTTATTGATTTTTTGAAAAAACATAAATATTAACCATTAACATTGTACACACATATAAAGAGTATCACGTGTACCGCTGATCACGAATCGTACCGCGGCCTGAACTGCCTATCGCTCAATTTCACCTTCGGTACTCACTTCAAACATTTACACTGCATATTCGACTATGGGGGGAAACCAATGACACGTCACCACCAGGGCAATGCACCGCCCAACCCATCCTTGCTTCATTAACGAATCTGCACACAGCATCGCTGATGCAACGATTACGGCCCCGTAGGGTTGATATGCAGAGGTGTACCCAAAGGACCTCAATCTGAGGCACCAATGCACCTCCATGCCCCCCCGTAAGCCCGCACGCCGTTTCGTTTCACCCGTGTAGGTTCTCTCAAAATGGCCATCTTCTTTAGTGGATATTTTAAGGCTCTTGGTTCGTAAACGTGCAGAAGATTTGGCTGTTCTCTTTCTTGGGGGAGCCCATACCTAATTTAAGTTTTATGAAGTCAGGAGAAAACAGATGAAATTGAAAAATGAGTTTAAGCATTCACAACGCAAATGGACGACATGGTTGGTCTTAATGGTCATGGCCGTTCTCATGACGGCTTGCGGTGGGGGGGCCGGCAGCAATAGCAATGACACCCTTGAGTATACCGGCAAAACAGATCAAGCTGTCATTGATGCGGCAAATGCCCGCAGCCTTTCAACCCAGGCCATCGGCTTGGGCTTTCTCCAGGATACCCAAACGGAGCTTGAGCCCATCGAAAAGTCCATGGAAATCCTTGCAGGAGCATCAGTGAAAGGCGAGGATGGCACCCCGGTCATGGGAATGATACAACTCTTCGAAAAAGCCAGATACCCCCTTTTTACTGGGTTCTCGCCCCTGTTCTCGGGACCGGTTTCTGACATGGGGAGCTTAGAAGAACTCATCAGAGATGCCGCTGAGAAGGGAGCGTCCTTCCCCAATATCTCAGGAGAAGGCTCTTTGATCAGCAGCATCTCCGGCGCCATGCCATCAGATACCAGCGCCACATATGAAGGCACGCTTACCCTCGATGATGCGGAGCACTGCACCGATGATGGGCTTGAAGGTTGCGAAGATAAAGTAATCTACAACGGGGCCCTTACCTATAACGTCACCTTCTCATTTGAGAAATACGAAGAATTTCCTGGGGACTGGAACGAGAAATCGCCCTTCGAGAAAGTCCTTTGGGGAAACCGCACACCCTCTATTCCGGACGGATCCGAAAGCTGGAGCGAAGCTGAGATGATGTGCTATCTCATCGAAACCGTAGACACCAGCTACGTCAAGACAGACTACAAAGCCTCCACCCAGGGTCTTTTCACCGTGAAAACGGAAATGGGCGGTTCCAGCTTCAAACGCCCCATTGAAATGTCAGGTCAAGCCACGATAGTCAACACCATCGACGGCACATTCACCCAAGTAAAAACAACCCCCCTGTCCCTTGACGCAGCACCATACAGCAGGAAACATTCCACCGTTTTCAGCGGGGACATCGAGGTGCTTCTAACCATGGACTCTCCTGGCAGCGCCGTGTATCTCGAATTTGCGGGCACAGACACATCGGTCACCGTGTCTTACCAGGACCAGGCTGATGGCAATAACTCGACCAGCATTGACATCTCAGGCAACGCCACCCTCTCAATGAGCGCTGAGACGGCCTCTGATTCACTGAACTTAACGGGCAGCCTCAACGGTGGTTCGGTTGTTTTTGCTCAATCCAGAAGCGATGTATCCGTTGCGGCCACAGCCGAAGCGGATGCAACAGAGATGGACCGGTATGAAACCCTGCTTAACCTGAGCGGCCGTGTCGAGCTCGACGCCAAGTACACGACCAATCTCTTGACACCGGTGACCCAGACCCTGGGTATGGTTCTCAATGTCGGGACCACCGAGTTCAAAATGGTGACAACCGAAACCGAGACTTTTGACACTTCCTCAGCCCCCCTTACTGATGAAGAAACATTCAACCTTGAACTCGTGGTTGATGCTGACCTTAACGTCACCAACGGTGTCGAGCCCGTCACCCTTGTGGGCAACCTGGCCTTCAGCATTACGGACAGAAGCTATACTGATAATAGGGATCACAGCAACGACGCAAAAACAACCCAAGGCACCCTGACCATCGACAGGATTGGCTTCGCCACCGATACCATCGACGCCGCAGCCAAGGGCACCATCACCTTTGATGTTTCCTACCCGGCCATGGCCAGATACGACGATGGAGAGCCGGTCATAAACCTTGCCATGGACCTCCTCCTGAAAAACAAAAAGACAAACAAAACCTGCTGGATGAACGATTACAAACTCTCAACCCAGATGGCCTATAGCCCCAAATCCGACAGCCCCACCAATGATGGCCTCAACATCTCTATGGAAGGGCGATACTACCACCCGGACTACGGATATGTGGACATCACCACGGCTCAAACCCCATTCGTCATCAATGGGGAAGCCATCGGCAGGAGTATGAGAAACGACAAAGACACGCTTCTCAGAGCCCTCTTCCCTATCCAGGGCACACTCACCGTCCAGGGTGCCGAGGGGACCCAGGCTCTCCTTAAAGCCCTCAGCGAAGAGGACACAGCGTCTGGTTTCGTGCTGCCATCCGGCTACACCATTCATCTGGATACTGAAGGCGATGGGGCATTCGACGCTGCGGGAACCTACGCCTGGCCCAATCTCAAAGATCTCATCGAAAGTGTGTGGCTAACCCGGCTGCTCTACAACTCAAGCGATCTTCTGTTCAATTACGGACCGGAATAGCCCTCGGGGTCACTGACATAACAACGGTTCAATAATAGAAAAGCTCTTTCATCAACACATGAAAGAGCTTTTTTATTTGTCATATCGTACGTGTATTCACCGGATAAAGCATGACAAGCCGGCAAAACCGGAACATCAATTTACCACATTGGTTCAAGGTGCTTCATTACCTGAGAGGGCTGCCCCACAAGAACATCCGCCCCCGCCCCTTTCAGCTCCCCCTCCGAGCCATACCCCCAAAGTGCTCCCACGGCAAGACACCCCGCCGTTTTTGCCGCAATCATGTCATAGGAACGATCCCCGACCATGATCACCCGGGCCCCCGGACATTTCGCCTTCGCATGAAAAAGCAGGTCGTGTTTTTCCACACCGGGATCGCAGCCCCGGACCTCCTGAAAATAATGGGAGATGCCGAAATGATCTAATGTGCGATGGGTTCCCCGCGTCGATTTGGCCGTGGCGGTGAACATGGGGATGCTCATGGACTGAAGCGTATCGAGGAGCTCGCAAACGCCGGGGAAGAGTCGGTTCTCCATAAACCCTTTTTGCGAATACCTCTCGCTGTAGAGGCGCGCCCCCTCCTCCGGGGGGATGGACCCGGGAAGAAGACGCGCAAAGGAGTGAACCAACTTGGGCCCCACACAGGAGATCAGCTCCTCAGGGGGGCGCATCGGCTGCCCCAGTCGCTCCAGAGCGTAGTTGATGGAGTTGATGATCCCTTCCGAGGAATCGCAGAGGGTGCCGTCGAGGTCGAAGGCCACACAACATCTCCCGTTGTTATTCATGTTCATCTTGCCCTGCCTCCGGCAGCCAGGGGATGATCCCCAAGTTTGCGAATACGCGACGGTTGCCGCTGCTTTGAGCTGCATTGCGTCCGCATTCGCGAGAAGAGTGACGTCACTTGTTCTGCGCCACACGCACCTGCGCTGATGTGGTTGCTGCCGTTTCATTGGCTGGCAGACATCAAAACTACGCGGACGGATCATTTTAGTGACCATAGACACATTCTATTTATGATGAAACAAGCCCCTTATACCACCAAGTAAAACCGATCACAAATCATGCTAACTGCTCACAGCTACGCCCATTAAACCTCCAAGTTACCCGAAACATGCAAGAGTCTCACAGGTGCCACCGTCCTCAACCACGGGCGCAGCCCGTACGCGAATACGATCACCCCGAGGAACGAGGGATGGAGTATTCGCAAACCTGGGTTCCAGGGGCTCAGCCGCTGGGCTTTTTCTGTGGACCTTTTACCCACCTGTGAACTATGATATGCGGACTTATTGAACCTTTTGTGGGGAGAACTATGCCGTTTATCGCCGATCTTCATATCCACTCGAAATACTCCCGCGCCACCTCGCGGAATCTTGACCTGGAAAACCTCTACCACCATGCTTTATTAAAAGGCATCGGCCTTCTCGGGACCGGCGACTTTACCCATCCATCCTGGATGGCAGAGATTGAAGAGAAGCTCATCCCCACCGGCGGCGGGCTGTTTACGTTAAAGCCCGACCTTGCGAAAACCGCAGCTGGCGGTCTTCCCGAAGCATTTGAAACAGAGCTGCACTACATGCTCTCTGCCGAGATCAGCTGCATCTATAAAAAAGATGGCGCCACCCGGAAAAACCACAACCTCGTCTTCTTTCCAAGCATCGAGTCAGCCAAAGCCTTCAATAAAAAGTTGGACGCCATCGGCAACATCACCTCCGACGGTCGCCCCATTCTGGGGCTGGACGCCCGGGACCTTCTTGAAATCGTCCTTGATACCGATGAAAAAGGCGTGCTCATCCCAGCGCATATCTGGACGCCATGGTTCTCCATGCTCGGTTCAAAATCCGGATTTAACAGCGTCTCTGAGTGCTTCGGGGACCTCACGCCCCATATTTTTGCAGGCGAAACCGGGCTTTCATCTGATCCGCTTATGAACCGGCGTGTCTCCATGCTGGACGGCCTCACCCTTATCTCCAATTCAGACGCTCACTCCCCATCCAAACTGGGACGAGAGGCCAACCTTTTTGACACGGAGTTGTCCTATGAGGCGATTTTTCACGCCCTGAAAGCACCACAAAACCCCGGTTTTCTTGGGACCCTGGAGTTTTTTCCCGAAGAGGGAAAGTACCACATGGACGGCCACCGAAAATGCGGGGTCAGCCTGGAACCGGCAGAGTCCGTCAAGCTGAACGGCCTCTGCCCGGTGTGCGGAAAACCTCTCACACTGGGCGTTCTCCACCGAGTCCTGGAGCTTGCCGACCGAACGGAAGAATCCGCTGAAGCGATCTCCCCCCACAAACCCGGCTTTGAAAGCATGATCCCCCTGGAAGAGATCCTCTCGGAAATACTCTCCGTGGGCCCCAAGTCAAAAAAGGTTCAGACCCGGCTCTCAGCCCTCATCACCAAGCTGGGCCCGGAACTGTCCATCCTGAGGGATCTTTCCGAAGAGGAACTCAATGCGTCAGGGGTCCCCCTGTTGGGAGACGCCATCATGCGCGTCAGACGTGGTGAGGTTGTCCTTGAAGGAGGGTACGACGGAGAATACGGCGTGGTGAAGGTCTTCTCCCAAGACGACAAAGCGGAACTCCCCGGCCAGAAGCTTCTCTTTCGCGTACCAGAAACGCCTCCGCCCCCAACAGTCGGAGAAAAGACGGAGCGCCCCTTCATAAAAAAAAACGCAAAAAACAGTGAGGGGGCTGAACCCCGACCCAAAGGCCTCAATGATATGCAGCAAGAGGCGGTGAATCATCCCCCCGGCCCTCTTCTCATCGTAGCAGGGCCCGGCACGGGAAAGACCCATACCATCACCCGCCGCATCGCAACCCTGATCGACAACGGCATCGATCCCTCATCGATCCTTGCCATCACCTTTACCAACAGGGCGGCCCGAGAGATGGGCGAGCGCCTCCATGGCCTCATCGGTGAAAACACCCCCCTTGCCTGCACCTTCCACGCCCTGGCCCTGGATCTGTTGGGAACCCGGGAGGACACATCGCCTGCCATTGCCGATGATGCCGCCCGAAAGAGGCTCCTGAAAGAGGCCCTTCTCGTATCTCTTTCTGCTGATGAGCGCAAAGGCATGCGCCTTTCCGCCCTCTCCCGGCTCATTGAACAGGCCAAGCAGCAGCTTATCTCACCGGATGATGACCTGTCGGCTGTCACACAGAGTCAGACCGACCTTTTCAGACGTTGCTACAGCGCCTACGAACAGCTTCTGAAGCGCAACAACCTCATGGATTTCGAAGGACTCATCTTTCGACTTGTGCAGACACTGGAGGCAGACCCCGCCTTTTGCCGAGAGGTAACATCGCGATTCTGCCACCTGTTCATCGATGAATACCAAGACCTGAACCACGCCCAATACCGGCTGACTCAGCTCCTGGCCCCGCAAGGGCACTCCATCTGCGTCATCGGCGACCCGGATCAGGCCATCTACGGATTCCGCGGCTCTTCCTCTCGTTACTTCCACCGGTTTACGGAAGATCAGCCCAAGGCCACCCACGTTACCCTGACCCGGAATTACCGGTCCAGCCAAACCATTCTCTCGGCATCGGGAAGCGTCCTGGGGGCCAAGGACAAGGTGCACTCCACCATCGACGGGATAAAACACATCACCATCACCCCGTGCCAAAGCGGGGAAGAAGAAACTGTCGCCATCGGAAAACAGATCGAAGATCTCATCGGCGGCATCGGCTTTCACTCCATGGATTTCGGGTCAGCAGGCGAAAATGAGACCGATCACAGCTTCGGTGACATGGCGATCCTGACCCGCACCCACAGCCATGGTGTGGAGATCGCCTCACGCCTTACGGCAGCCGGAATCCCCTGCGCCGTCACCTCCAAAAGCGGCCGCTTTGATCATCCTGCCATGGTACGGTTTCTGGCGACACTGAAACTCGTCTCGGGGTGCGGCAGCCTCATCGATCTTGAAACAGCCCTGCCTCTTTTTACGGACACGGCCATTGCCTTCCCGCTCTACCCACCGGCCTCTGAAAAAGGTGAGCACCTCGGCGTCACCGACCTCATCGCCAACCCCTACCTGCTTCCTGAGACCTGGTGCAGTCATCGGGAAGCAATGCTGGAGGTCCTTGGTTCCCTCCTGAAGCTTCGGGTGGAGTGTCTGAATACGGAACCCGTGCGGAAAATCCACTGCCTTCTGGAAGAGCTTCCAGCTATCACCCTCGAAATAAAAGGGGATGATGGCTTTGGCGACGCCATGAAAGCCCTCCTCGACCAGGCGGAGGCTTTTGGCGCCCAAGGCACCACAGACCGCTTCCTCTCTGAAGCCGCCCTCTCCCGGGAACAGGACACCCTTGCCATCACGGCGGAGAAAGTGAACATCCTCACCCTTCATGCCTCCAAAGGCCTTGAGTTTCCCGTGGTCTTCATCGCCGGCTGCGAAGCTGGAAACATTCCCTTCGAGCCGGAATACGGAGACCCGTCCGACCCCGATGAAGAACGACGCCTCTTCTATGTGGGCATGACACGTGCCAAAGAGCGACTCATCTTAACCCGTGCAGCAAGGCGCCTTAAATTCGGCCAACCCGTGGAGTGCGGCCCGTCCCCTTACCTTACGGATATCGAAGAGCTCTTGTTAGAAAGCCAGAAGCGAAAAATGCCCTCCCAAAAGCCAGAAGGGCCGGTGCAGTTGTCGCTGTTTTAAAAAGCCAGCCTCCGGCGGCCAGGGGATAATCCCCTGGACCCCAGATTTGCGAATGCTCCGGGCCTTCGGCCCTTCACATTCGCCGACGGGCTGCGCCCGTAATTAACGAGAGAGGGTATCCAAGCTCCTTCCTGCAGCGAAGGGCGCTTCATGGTTTTCTATTCGATTTCCCCACCCTCCGGGCGAGCCAGGTTGGTATCGTTTCTTTAAGAATCCTGCAGAAGTTCACGCACAAAAAAACCGGGCACCCCGTTTAGGGATGTCCGGTTTTGGACGTTCTGGACAAAATGATCGGTGACACTTTTTTTACACGGTTGCAAGATCCGTGAAGAGCTTTCGTGCGTTTTCGATATCGGTCTCTATCTGGTGAGAGAGTTCCTCGATGCCTGAGAACTTCTTTTCATCCCGGAGTTTCTGAATCATGTTGACCTTTATGGTCTCTCCGTAGATGTCGCCGGAAAAGTCCAGGATATGGACCTCAACGGTAAAGATATGGTCGTCAAAGGTGGGGCTGTACCCGATATTCGCCACCCCTTCAAACTGCCCCAGGGTACAGGAGATGGTAACAGCGTAAACGCCGGAGGCTGGGCAAAGTTCGTCGTTCAGGTTGATGTTGGCCGTGGGAAACCCAAGGAGTTTGCCCCCCCGATCTCGACCGGAGACCACTTTCCCCCTCACCTGGTAAAAGCGCCCCAAAAGCTCAGGAGCTCTGTGCACTTCGCCCCGGCTGATGATCTCCCGGATTCGGGTGCTGCTGATGCGCTTTTCTGCGACGTTGACCCATTCGGGGGTGACCACATCAAAATCCATCTCTTCGCCAAACCGTTTCATCAGGGCTATGTCCCCCTCACGCTTACGTCCGAAGTAATAGTCGTTTCCAACGATGATGGCTTTCATTCCAAGCTTGCCGATAAGAAGGTCCGTCACGAAGTGCCGGGCATCAATGGTCGCAAACTCCTTTGTAAACGGCACCGTCACAAGGACATCGACCCCACAGGCCTTAATCAACTCCACCTTCTGCTCGTTGATGGTGATAAGCGGAGGATGATCGCCATTGCTGAGAACCCGCCTCGGGTGAGGATCAAAGGTTACTGCCACACTCCGTCCGCCAATCTCCGCGGCTCTCTTCACGGCCGATGCAAGAAGCGCCTGGTGTCCCTTGTGGACTCCGTCAAAATTACCGATGGTGACCACACTATTATGAAAGGGATGTTCAATCCCGTCGAAGCCTTCGTATAATTCCATGATATTTCAGCACATCTCCATGTTTCAACTTGACTGCGTATAAAAAGGAATTTATAAAATCTTTTGGTGTGAAAATCAATGTTTTTCCCAATTCGTTTTTTCCGTGCCCTTTTTACAGAAAAGGCTTGATCAAGCCGAAGGGCGCTGCTATAACGCTTTCACAAATTGCCGAAGTGGTGGAATTGGTAGACGCGCTAGTTTCAGGGACTAGTGAGGGAAACCTCGTGGGAGTTCGAGTCTCCCCTTCGGCACCAAAAAGACGTCAAAAGCCTCTGCATGAAAATGCAGAGGCTTTTTTTATTGGCTAAAGGCTAAAGGCTAAAGGCTAAAGGCTAAAGGCTAAAGGCTAAAGGCTAAAGGCTAAAGGCTAAAGGCTAAAGGCTAAAGGCTAAAGGCTAAAGGCTAAAGGCTAAAGGGCGTGTAAAGATATGACGAGGACACGTCAACCGAAAATCCCCTCCCCGCTCCTCGGATTACATCACAGCGGTAATTTCATGACGATTGTGCCTGTATTTTTTGCGTGGGTTCTTACGCAGCCCCATCCACACCACAAGGCATGGTGCCCCAATCCTTAAAAACTACGTGACTATTCAGCTCAATATTGCCTCCGGCGGCCCTGCCGGGGGCCAAATTTTTGAAAAGTTTGACAAACAGGTTTTGAGGTTGATTTCGGCTCATTCGCAGGTATTGATTTACCGACTGTATTCGACCTAACGAGCAAACAACCCCTTTTGCCGCTTAGCCCCAACGGGGCTAAGCGGCAAAAGGGGTTGCAACCGGAAAGTTTTTGCGGAGCTTTTTTCAAAAAGCGACCCGCTGGAGGCATAGCTGAATAGTTACAAAACTACAACCGATGACAGCCAGAATAATGCCAAACCCTCCCGCCCCTCGAATTCAGTGCTCACCAGGCCTGTTGCACACACGTAACACATCAATATCAACCGCCATCCCGACATACCGGAAAGCCCCAGCTTTCCGCCCCTGAAAAAAGTTCAGGCAGACGCATGAAAAGGCTTGATTGGCGGGCAAAGCGCTGCTATAACGCTCTCACAAATTGCCGAAGTGGTGGAATTGGTAGACGCGCTAGTTTCAGGGACTAGTGAGGGAAACCTCGTGGGAGTTCGAGTCTCCCCTTCGGCACCAGTAAGACGTCAAAAGCCTCTGCATGATACATGCAGAGGCTTTTTTGTTTGCGTCTACTCCGGTTGCCCCGGCAACCAGGGTATTTTTACACCCCGGCCGAAGCTCGACCACCCGGGGCTCTGCCCCCTAAGGATCGGCACATGCCCAAACGCGCTTCTCCGGGAGGGACAAAAAAGAACTTCGTCAGTGGCTCACCGCGCCTTGCGGTAATCTGCCAGGTAAACCACATTGTCAGGCAACACCTTGTCATCCGACAACCGATCCAGGGATTCAGGGTCTACAATTTCGGCGCAGACATCGGTAAACCACGCCTCCTGCATCACCTCAAAAGGGTAAAAATAGTCTGTGTCTCCCTTGGTCTTGCGCAGCACGGCGTTTACGGTCCGCCCAAACTCAAAGGCCTCGTCATCCCCTTCAGGCAGATCGCCCATGGCCTTCACCTCTTCCTCGAGATACCAGGCCACATCGGTAATATGAGCCTGCACGCTCCGGTCACCACGGCGGTAAACCTGCACATCCGAATGCTTGTCCACAAAATTCTCCGCCACAAGGGAGGCGTGCTCCCCATCAACCAGCCCTGCATCCGAGCAGAGAAAATACATCTCATTGATCAGTCGGTGGCAAAAAGCATCCACAAAGCCCGTAAAATCGCCTTTCTTCACCCCCACCATCACAATGGCGTAGCGACTTTCCACGTGCATGGCAACAACGCAGTTTTTTCTCTTTACGTTGACGACATGAACCATCCACTGCATGGAGGCACCGTCACGGAACGAAGGGTCCTCGGCAATGCTTTTGGTTGGCGGCGTCTCCACCACGGGTTCTTTCGAGCTATCGATAAACGTCGCGAATGCCTTGGTACAGTTAAAAACAAGCATGTTCAAGCTACCCCTGAGTCAATGCCATCCTTTTAAAATATATGCCCACACCGTTATGCGGACCATGAGACCATCCCCAAATTTAGTGGGGCCAAAAATACCACACACGCCCCCACATAACCAGAAGACGTTGAAATAATAAAACAGACACCATTGATGGAAGTAGCAGCACCATATGAACAGAGGCTTCGTCGTACTCAACCGCGTGGCACGTGCAACCAGCTATCGAGGTGGCTCACCTCGCCGCCGGAGGCATGCTTTTGGCAAATCACGCCGCTTTCTGTCGCGGCCTCCCCCCTTGAACATCCCGGCCATTCTCTTTCGCAGCATCAACCACCGCCCGCTTGCTTACCTGATGGAGCCTCAATCCCAGAAACATACCGGAAATGGAAAGGCCTGCAATCAAACTGAGCCAGAACCCCCTGGCACCCATGGCCGGCACCAGGAGATCGGTCATGGAGAGAGTGTACCCCAAAGGCAACGTGATGACCCAGTAAGCCGTAAAGGTGAGGATAAAGGTCACCGTGGCATCCTTGTATCCCCTTAGCGCCCCCTGGGACGTCGCCATAATGGCATCGGAGAACTGATACAGGGCACCAAAGGTGAGAAGACTCACAGCAACCGCTGAGACTTCGGGGTCTTTTGTGTAGACCGCCACAATGGACTCGGCAAAGATCAGGGTAAAGCTCAAGGTAAACAGGGAGACCGCCATGGCCATGAGGCACCCGGTAAAGCAGGAGAAACGAGCCCCTTCATGATCCTTTGCCCCGATGGCGTGCCCCGCCCGGATGGTCAGGGCCATGCCGATGCTGAGCGGAATGGAGAACACCAGCCCGGAGTAGTTCAGGGCTATCTGATGCCCGCCCACAACCACAGGCCCAAGCACCCCAAGAAAAAGGGTGATACATGCAAAAATACTGCACTCCATGAAAATGGTCCCGCCGATGGGGAGTCCCAGTTTCAATAACTCCCGAATACCGCACACCGAAGGAAGATTGAACTCGGAAAAAATCCTCCCGTCCATGCAGGCCGAACTGCAGGCGGCATACAACAGCATCATTAGAAAGAAGAACCAGAAGGTTAGCCCACTGGCCCATCCGCACCCGGCACCCCCCAGGGCCGGCATGCCGAACTTTCCATAGATCAGAATATCATTGGCAATATAGTTGAACGGAACCGTGGCAAGGGATATCACCATCTGGGGCTTGGTCCTGCCGATGCCCTCCACATAGGATTTCAGAACAAAGTAGCAGGCGATGGCCGGAAATCCGTAAGAGATCCCCTCAAGGTACCCCTTCACGATGGGCACGACGTCCCCGGTGGTTTTCATCAACGCCAGAAGCGGGTCCACATGGCGGATCCCCAAAAAGAGAAGCGCCGAGAAAAAGAGAGCGACCCACAGCGCCTGACGAGCGACCCTGCCCGCCTCCACAGTCCTCCCTGCCCCGGTGAACTGCGCCGTAATGGGCGTCACCGCCATCATGACCCCGCTCAAGGCAATGATAAACGGAAAGCATAAACTGGAGCCCACCGCTGCCCCGGCGAGGGCATTGCTGCTGTAATGACCGGCCATCATCGTATCGATGAATCCGGCTGCAGCCACAGAAAGCTGGGATAACATAATGGGTAATGCAAGCCGGCTGATGGCGATCATTTCAGCTTTTCGGCTTCGAACCTGCAAGGCAGCGCGATGTGGGATGAGAGTTGAGTTCATATTCAATATTTCTTATAAAAAAGCCCTTAATTAATCAAATTCCAAACAAAGGCGGCAAGACTAACGGGAACGGGTGGCGGAGTCAAGAAAGAAAACCCCGACAGCCACCATGGCAAATACACAGACCGCCCCACGAAGGTAAACAGCGTCAATGCCATAAAAAAAGCACCTCCTGAGCGAAGGTGCTTTTGTATTGCGAGTTATCCGGACAGCCCGTAGGCTTATTTAAACGCAACCAGTGTAACGGCCAGCTTCTCCTCCAAGGCCTTAATCTTCATCAGCTCCGCCTCACTCAAGTCACCCGGTTCTGGGTTTGAACAGGAATACGCCACAATGGTTTTGCCAAGCTCCTGCTCAAGGGCCCTGATTGCGCTAAGCTTTCCGTCATCGAGTTTTGATGCGTTACAAAACATAGGTCGCTCCTTTTTGGACTGTTAATTGGGTTAATGAATAATACCCAATGATTCAAACCATGTAAACAAAAGCTTTTCACGGAGCCGCACCCCGAATCGCCGCCATTAGTCTCAAGCGACCTCAACACCTTATCAAACAACAACACGCCCCTGTTTAAATTACAGTTTTGCAACATCATTTCACATGTATCGACATTTTCGTAACATCATTAAACCCCACACACCACAACAACACCCCAGAAATATAGCATAAACCCACCAGCAGTCTGGCATGGCACAAGAGTTGCTTTTTCATACCCCTCAAAAAGAACCACTGCCAACATTTGCACACCACAAACACCGGAGGATACATGAAGTACGTCAGCTTATTCACCACCATGATAGCCTGCCTTTGCATGGGCACACCGTCTTTTGCTGCCGAAAGCCAGCTGGACACCGGTGATACGGCCTGGATTCTTATCTCAACAGCCCTTGTCATGATGATGACCCCAGCAGGCCTTGCCCTCTTTTATGGCGGCATGTCACGCTATAAAAACCTGCTAAACACCTTTGCCATGACATTTGCGGCCTACTGCATTATCAGTGTCGTCTGGGTCTGCTGGGGCTACTCCCTTGCATTCGGAACCTCCCATGGCGGCCTAATCGGCGGGTTTGATTTCCTTTTCCTGAAAGGGATTACCACCCACTCCATCTCAGGGACCATCCCCGAACTCCTCTTCGTGGCATTCCAGATGACCTTCGCCTGCATCACCGTGGCTTTAATCCTCGGCTCGATTGTGGACCGCATGAAATTCTCTTCATGGATCGTATTTTCTGTTCTCTGGGCGACCTTTGTATACACACCGGTGGCCCACTGGGTCTGGGGTGGCGGATGGCTTGCAGAGTTGGGCGCTCTGGACTATGCAGGCGGCAACGTGGTCCACATCAACGCAGGCGTGGCAGGCCTTGTCCTCACACTCGTCCTGGGTAAAAGGATCGGCTTTCGCAAAGAGGCGATGTTTCCATCAAGCGTCACGCTCACGGCCTTGGGGGCTGCACTCCTGTGGTTCGGGTGGTTTGGATTTAATGCAGGAAGCGCATTGGAAGCCAATGGGGTTTCGGTCTCCGCATTTCTTGTTACGAACACCTCTGCGGCCATGGGGGGAATTGCATGGATGATGGCTGAATGGTTTCACAGCAAAAAACCGACCCTCCTGGGAATTGCATCCGGCGCGGTGGCCGGCCTTGTGGCCATCACCCCTGCAGCCGGGTTCGTCACCTTACAGGCATCCCTTGTGATTGGGTTGGTTTCAGGAGCCATCGGATTTCTCAGTGTGGCAATACTGAAACACAAGGTCGGTTATGACGACTCTTTGGATGCATTCGGCGTTCACGGAGTCTGCGGAATTTGGGGCGCCCTCGCCACAGGTATTTTTGCAAACCCCCAGATAACCGAAGGCGCCACCGGGCTTTTGTGCGGCAACCCCAGGCAGTTGTGGATTCAATTTGTTTCCATTGCTGCCACAGCCGCCTTCACCGCCGTTGCAACCCTCTTGGTTATCCACCTCACACGCATTCTCACCGGCGGCCTCCGCGTCAACCCCGAAGACGAGGTCTCCGGCCTTGACAACACCATCCACGGGGAAAGGGCATTCGATCTGGAATGATACCCCTCTCCGATACAGCCAGCCCGGATATGTCACGAGTTGAGTGCACCCATTGTCAAGGCATCAGAGCTGCAGATGTAGTGGCTTACCTCAATGCCCTGATAACGCGGAAGATGGGTGCAATCGGCTCGCCCGAGGGGTGAGAAAACCAGAGCAAAGAGCTGTAATTACGATTTGTTCCCCAGAACTGTTTTACTTTCTCATGAAATGTCCGGGCCAGGTGACGCAAACCATCGCTTCACCTGGGCTGGCCCCTGTCACTGAGCCACCCCAAAAGAGACGTCACCGATCAGTCATCGTCGCGCCCACCTATAATGTCATGGCTCCTCGCCAGATCCTCAAGCTCAATTTCTATGGCCCGGGTGCTGATGGCAATCTCCACAAGGGAGACCACAAGAGAAAGGACAAGGAGAAGCAGGCTGAACCCAAAACTGACTTCCGCCACCAGATCCATATTTATAAAGAGGAAAAACATCGCCAGAGCGCAAAGAAGAAAGGCGAGGACGCCCAAGCCCTGCATCCACCGAATCAATGCGATACGTTTTTTAAGGTTATTGATCTGACGGTACACCATATCACGCACCTGCCCACCTTCCCGGTCATGAAGCTGCCGGATCAACTGAGCCAGAACGAGGAACCGATTCGTGTACGCAAGAAAAAGAAGAGAAATAGCGGGAAACAACAAGGCTGGCGTTGTTAAATTCATGGGGCCTCCGGTTTTTTTTAACTGACTAAGCTGCTCCCACACTCCATACCCCCTTGCAACTCCAGAATCAAGGCCGCCCTTCGTTCTTGGCAACATTCGTCAATTAATCCCCTGTAAACTTGCCCAATCAGAGAAAATACAGACCGAAGTGATACCATTTAGCAATTCCACAAGACCATGAATAACAAGCAACAAAAGCAATTAACCCCCGACACCCCCCCTTAGCGTCAGCCCTAATATGTCAATTATCTTGAAAAAACGAAAAAAACCTTGACCTTTACCACCGGATCATGGAAAATCCATTTTGTCTTACTTGAGGCTTGTTATCTGTTTCGTTATTAAGGAATACCCATCAGAACAAAGTGGCAACACCTGAAGTATCGAACAACTACTAAAATTTCATTAAGCAAGGAAAAGTCACCATGGCGAACGGCATCGTAAAATGGTTTAACGACTCCAAAGGTTTTGGTTTTATCGAGCAGGAAAACGGACCCGATGTATTTGTACATCACTCAGGCATCAATGCCACCGGGTTCAAGTCCCTTGAAGAAGGCGCGCGCGTTACGTTTGACATTGAGCAGGGACAAAAAGGTCCCGCCGCTGTCAATGTAACTGTAGTATAGTTTTTTTAAAGGCACTTCGTCCCTCCAGGGCGAAGTGCCTTTTTCATTTTTGTCACAGCCACACGCACCATGCCCACCTCAATGCCCAGCCTTAACACCACTGCCACACAGACATTCCTCGCAAAATCAGACCGCACACCCCAGTTGACCCGGAGACCCACGATCGAATTTCATGGGGCACTCAGCCCACCGCCCCACTCTTCCAGACACCATTTAATTGCTGTGCAACGCAAAAAGAGCTTGACCTTTCCTTTAAATTCATAGAAACTCGCCCTGCCTCATATGAGGTTTTTGTGTTTCGTTATCAGGGGATACCCATTTACCAATGGGACAATGCTTTTGGTATCGAGCAACTATTATAAACAGTTTTAAGTAAGGAAAAGTCGCAATGGCGAACGGTATCGTAAAATGGTTTAACGACTCAAAAGGTTTTGGTTTCATCGAGCAGGAAAATGGACCCGATGTATTCGTACATCACTCAGGCATCAACGCCACAGGTTTCAAATCCCTCGAAGAAGGCGCACGAGTTACATTTGATATCGAGCAGGGCCAGAAAGGTCCCGCTGCTGTTAACGTAACTGTACAGTAGATATTTTAAAGCTCGTCAGCCTTAAATGGCGGACACGCTTTTAAAAATATTTAAGGCACCCTGGCTTTATTACCGGGGTGCCTTTTTTTATGCTTAAAAAACCGCACCCCAGACGTCCTGCCCCTGAAAGAGCACACCTCGCCTGCCCCGATTCTCCACCAGCCGCCATTGCAGCACCTTCCAAAAAAACTTGACGTTTCCCAAAAGGTAACAGACAATACAAATGCCACAACTTTGGTACTTTAAGGTTTCGTTTTCAAAGGACATTTACCGCAAGAAGTGGCATCACCCGGAGTTGAAGTATCGAACAACTACCAAACATTTCAAGCAAGGGAACGTCACAATGGCTAATGGAATCGTAAAATGGTTCAACGAATCAAAAGGTTTTGGATTTATTGAACAAGAAGATGGGCCGGATGTATTCGTACATCACTCCGGCATCAACAGCACCGGATTCAAGACACTTGAAGAAGGCGACAAGGTAACATTTGACATCGAGCAAGGCCAGAAAGGACCCGCCGCAGTCAATGTCACCGTGGTATAACTTTCCAAGGCGCTTCGTCCCTGTGACGAAGTGCCTTCATCTACGCCAGAGAATGAACACCCATGTCACATCCCACATAAAAGGGGTGTTTTTTTTTGCAAACCACAGCCCCTCAATTCCACTCCATGCACCCCCCCCCACTAAATCATAACGACCCAGAGAAAAGCCACCCCAGGCGCCTTGGGATCCACATTGAAACGCTGTACAAGCAGCCTTGGCGTCAATTGGCGTGGCGCACCCCTTGATGAGTCAGCGTACACCACCGCCTCACTGCCCCTTCATCGCCAATGCCCCCAGGGCTTCACTTGCTGAGACTTTGTCGATGATGGCCTTTACACTTTCATCCATGCGCCCCCCGGATGTGTAATTGGCCGGTGCAATAAGTGTGGCACGACCATCCTTCAACAGATTGCCTGCCTTGCTCTTCGCCCCTCTTTTACCCGGTTCATAGACTGCAATGGCATGCCCTCCCAAGTCCTTCACCAGGCGCATGCACGGGATGTCCGTCTCACCGTCCCCAATAAACACCATATTAGAAAAAGGCACATCCCTCTCATTGTCGGAAAGGCGCTTGTTGATCCGGGTGTTATCATGGATATCGAGGCTCCCTTTGTTGATTCGAAACAGGTACTGCGTCTTGGTGGTGTAGTTGACAGCCAACGCCGGCCAACTGGCAACGCCATGATGGTCATACATGAACCCAGAGGCAAAAATGGCGTCAAAACAGCCCGCGATCACCGTGCCTTGAATCATCTCACGGAGACCGGACGATACGATATAGTGGCTGACCTTCACCCCCCTGTCCCTGCCATAGGCATTGATTCGATCAAACCACCCCCCAACACCGTCAAACAATTCGATGGACCCGCCAAAGGCTTTGAAATCCTCCTTCCTCACAGGCACCTCATGTTGCTTCGCTTTTTTCAGCATCAGCCCCATATATGCAAGAATCTGATCGGCATCGTGCTCACGGGCATATGTATCCACCTCACCCCAAAAATCACTCGAAGCCATCTTCAGCCTGGGAATAAAATCGTACTCCTGCATATTGCCGGGAGAAAGGGTTCCATCAAAATCATAGGCAATGGCCATGGGTATCAGCTTGGACACGATCTACCTCCATCAAATAGATATTAACCCGGCAACCATATACCCCACACAAGCCAATGTGGAACCGACTGAGTTCTTGATGTAAAATCGCCACAGAACAGTCATGCATTTAACCGTCGGGTTAATTAAGTACGTACACATGATATGACAGAGGTACCATAAATCAGGAACCAAGGCTCTTTCAAGGCCAAACAGATGACCGCCGGCTGACAACGACATGACAGAGAGGCAATCACAAACAATATGGACCTGAACCTGCGCTCCCTTATTAATTTCCTGCAATGCACCTCAAAGGTCCGCCCCTCGTTGTTGCGACCAAATGAGACCTGAGCTTTCCGCACATAAAATCGACAGGGGCACCGCACACCGATTTCTGCACAACACCAAACAAGCGACCCAAAACAGCCCTTCCACCCATGGCCCCATTGAAAGCCACCAACCCAAAGAAACACAAGCACCTGGCCGACTGCAACCCCCAAACAAAACAAGCCACAACATACTGATTTATAAGCAAACACAAAAACAAAGGACGCTAAAACAATCAACCGGACACCCCCCTTTTTGGTGTACAGCATCTTCTCTCTGGCCTGACCAATTTTTCCAATCATTTAAAAAAACAGAAAAAAAGCTTGACCTTCTCTGGCAAATCATTCAGTATGCGTCCTCAGTGCCTCACCAGAGGCTTTTGTGTTTCGTTATTTTAGCAAGACCATTCAAAGAAGTGGCAAGACCTGAAGTATCGAACAAAAAACAAACATATTTAAGTAAGGAAACGTCACTATGGCCAACGGCATCGTAAAATGGTTTAACGACTCAAAAGGTTTTGGTTTTATCGAGCAGGAAAATGGACCCGATGTATTCGTACATCACTCAGGCATCAACGCCTCTGGTTTCAAGTCCCTCGAAGAAGGCGCACGTGTTTCATTTGACATTGAGCAGGGCCAGAAAGGTCCCGCTGCTGTCAACGTAACCGTACAGTAGATATTTTAAGGCACGCCAACCCTCAGGGTTGACAGGCTTTTAAAAATATTTAAGGCACCCTGTCATTTATGACAGGGTGCCTTTTTTTGTGCCCTGGGTATATCACGGCCCGGCTCAGCGGCTGCTTACCCCCCCCCCCCCACTGCCATTCTACCCTCGCAAAGCATCACGCGGGAACAAGCAAGAGACGTCCACCCCCCTTCCCTGTCATGCGTCAAACTCACCATAAGTATTGTCATCGTTCCACTGCTGAAGCAGGTCATCCATCTCCATCAGGGCCTCATCCAGGTCGGCATAGGTCCCCTTGCATTCGGCAATGAGATCGGTGTCGCTGTAGGCACGCACCAGTGAGTCGTCATAGGGCGTCGCCCCCAGCTCGATGCGGGCCCCGCTCTCCATGGCTGTGGCTATTTGAGTGAACTTATGTTCGGAAATAAGCATGGGTCTCTCCTTGGTTGGTGGTTGCGGTTTGTACACCCTTGCGAAAAACGGGCTTATGAATGCTTTCTCCGGAAAAACCCGTTCCATGACATGTTGAATTTGCAAGAGACGTACCAACAAATAGCCCTTGAGAATATGTGCGCCTTTCCCAACGGAGAGACGCAGCGTCCAGCCAGGCAAGCCCAGGCCTCGCAACCCCGTGTGTCCTAACCTTCCGAAACCCGGATAAGATCCAGCCGTTCCCCACAAAGCCCCCATTTAAGACTGTCAAAAAAGTTCACCACAATGCATGAAAAGGCTTGATTGGCGGGCAAACCGCTGCTATAACGCTTTCACAAATTGCCGAAGTGGTGGAATTGGTAGACGCGCTAGTTTCAGGGACTAGTGAGGGAAACCTCGTGGGAGTTCGAGTCTCCCCTTCGGCACCAAATAGACGACAAACCCTCTGCATGTTCATGCAGAGGGTTTTTTGTTTTTGGATTGTGCCACGTAACCATGGTATGAATCCTCATGATTTCCAGTCCGGAACCCGCATCATCATCCAATAGGAAAAAACCTATGACCCGATGTCGTCTTTCCATCTTCATCCTCGCACTGCTCTTCGCCACCTTCCAGCCAGTGGCATCCCTTGCATCGGATGACCCCAATGTGGTTTTTATTGAAATGGGCGGAAGCGAGGACCCGAGGCTCTCCGGGATCAAGGCAGGATTCGGCCTGTATGATGATCACACCGCCCTGCTGGCAGGGCTCTCCCTCCTCGGGTCCTCAAACAATGACGACCTCTTTGCCGGGATCAACATGGGGGTGCGTTTTCATCCCATGGGTCCCTTTGATTACCCCGTCACACCATTTATCGGATTGGGAGGGTTTGTCGGATACTCCTGGGAAGAGGTGAATGCCGATGACGACGACATCGACAATGACGAAGATGGAGATGTGGATGAAGAGGGTGAAACCAAAACAACCATAAAGGACACCCTCTCGGCCATTTACCCTGAGATAGGCCTCCATATTGACCTCATGGGAAGCGGCCTCCTCACCCTTTCAGCACACTACAACATAACCACCCAGGGCCGAGAATTCGACCACTGGTTTTACACCTTCTCCTTCTCCTTCCCCCTTAACTTTTAAGGATTACCCATGACACGCCACTGCCTTCAACTGGCCCCCTTTGACCTGGACAACTTCGACACCCTTGCCTCCTGGATTGCCGATGAACGCGCCCAGGCCATCTGGTCCGCCAGCACCTTCCCCTACCCCCTCACCCGGGAAGATCTGGAAGATCACCTGACACTCTGCCGGTCAGATGGGCCACACCGAGAACTCTTGATGGCCTTAGACCCCGACTCCGGTGAGATGGTAGGGGTCTTCAGCCTCAAGCGCGTTGACAGCCTCGGACGTACAGGCCACCTCAGCATGATCATGGTCTCCCCGGAGGTCCGGGGCAAAGGGGTGGGTGCAGCCATGGTAAAGGCCGCTCTGAAACGGGGATTTGACATCAAAGGATTTCGCCGCATGCAGCTCTACGTCTTTGACTTCAACACCGCTGCCAAGACATGCTACAGCGCCTGCGGGTTGATCAACGAAGGACCTGGGAATGTACCGATGAACTACAAAGGGGAGACGTGGACAGTGGAGGTGATGGGGGTTTCAAAAAATCAGGTGACAGGTGACAGGTGACAGGTGACAGGTGACAGGTGACAGGTGACAGGTGACAGGTGACAGGTGACAGGTGACAGGTGACAGGTGATGAAATCCTATGGGGGCTTGGCCGGTCAAGAAACAAATCAGCCCGCCTATCCTCGCCACCGAGAATACCCCCTGCGCATGCACGAACCCACCTTGGGATAGAGGGAGGTCATTTGATTTTTTCGATCCTCAGCTGATATTCGCTCACCGGATGGGCTGAAAGCTCAACAGAGATAAGGGCGTCCAGGCCGATGACTTCCACCTCAAAGGTGTCGTCGGAGTCTGTACCATAGGTATCGGCCCCGTTGCCGGGAAAGATATCCATGTACAGATCCTCCCCCCGCCCTGTGATCCGGTAACGCTCGCCCTCAAACCCCAGGAGCCGGTACCGTGAGATGTGTTCGCCCCCCACAAGGCGATTAACGACAAAAGGTGATCCCTTCTCCGTAAACTGAATCCAGGTGGTGTCCCTGGAGACGCCCTCATGGGTTCGGACCACATGCCCCGCACACCCTGTTGCCAACCAAAAGACACTGATTAAAAGAGCTGTTAGTACGAAGCGGTGTTTCATAAGAGAGGCCCGGAAGTTTAAATGGTTGAAAAACGGACTCCGGCGGCCCTGTCCGGGGCGAAGCGCTTGCCCGGCCCGAAAGAGTGGGTTTAACAAACAGCCCTTAAAAGCACGCCCTAAATCATTCCCGCACTAAATGCGGATGTGGTTTGACCCGAGGAGCGAGGGGCAAACCGCATCCGCAACCTGCTTTCAAGGTGCCACACCTTGCCGCCGGAGGCTTATTGCAAGCTTTAATCCATCAGATCGGCCTGGCCGCCATCACTCCTTGATACCGATGCGCTCAAGGCCGTGGGCTTCGAACTCCTCGTTGTATTTGACGCTCATCTCCCCAAGCTTCTCCATCAGGGCCTCAGAGCCCATCCCCTTGATCGCCTCTTCATCTTCCTCTTCATCAAAGAGATCGCGCATGGCAAGCCTCTGGGAGAGCTGGGCCCAGAATTCATTTTCCACAAAATTATCCAGAATCGCCATATGGCGGCTGTCCGTCAGGGATTCTTCGGTCTCGATGTAGTCGTTGTGCTTCTCGCTGAAGGTAAAAAGCTTCTCAAGACCCATCTTCTTGTAATGGGAGAAAATCTTTTTCCGGAACTCACGGTAGTCCGACGTCGCATCCGAAGCTTCGAGTTCATGGGAGTGCATCACGTAATCGGCCACCTGGACCATCTCCACCAGAAGGCGGTACTCTTCTTTTGATATATTCAGCAGCATGGTGTTGTTCCTTATTGTTGTATGGATTGGTGTTATATATATAAACCTCGTTGATTACTGAGGTTCCTGATTTTTCGATCTTGATTCGTAAAAGAGCCTCCGGCGGCCCTGCCGGGGGCCAAACTTTTGAAACGTTTGACAAACAGGACTCAGCTGCAAGACTGTTTGTTCAAGCGACTCGATGAAGCGATACAAACGTATCAATTTGGGGCATCCCCTGCCGTGGAGACGGGCATAGCCCGTCAGCGAATGTGATCGACCCGAGGAACGAGGGTCGGGAGCATTCGCAACCTGGGGTCCAGGGGATCATCCCCTGGCCGCCGGAGGCATGTTTCGTCCGAGCCCTCACAACTTCAGCCTGTACCGTCGTTCCGGAAGGGGACGTCCCCATTGGAGCCCCTCCCATCGGTCCTCAAGCACAAAACCAAAGGATTCATAGATGCCACAGGCTGCATCAAGGCCTTCAAATGTTTCAACCACTATTTCCCGGGCGGAGGTCTCTCGTGCAAAGGCGATGGCCCGTTCCATCAGGGCCTTTCCCACCCCACGCCCGTGAAGGGACGGGTGGAGAAAAAACCATCGCAGGGCGGCCTCGCCGCGCCTGTTCCGCCCTGAGCGATCCACTGCCAGGGAGCCCATGATGATTTCGTTTGGGCCACATGAAAACGGTTCACCGTCCCTATGATGCACCACGCGGAAAAAAGCGTCCACCCCGGTTTCGTACCGATTGAAAAAATCGGAAAGTCCTGAGGCGATCACCGCTTCAAAACGCCTGCCAAGCTGCCAGTTTTCCTGGTAGAACCCTGCCTCGAGGGACGTGATCCTGCCAATAAGCCCCGTGGTGTATCCTTCAGCAATGGATATATCGCCGACGTTACCCTGCGCCGTCCCCGGAAGCCCCACTCTCTCAATGGTAAACCCACCTGCCATGGATGCCAAACCCTGCCCTGGCCCCGTTAGGGCCCGGATAAATAAGCGACGCCTCCGGCGGCAAGGTGAGCCACCTTGAAAGCTTGTTGCCGCCTTATGACCGACTTGAAAAGGCCACCCCCGAGATAATCAGCCCGGCACTCACCAGATGAATCCAGCCAATGGGCTCCCCCAGAAAAACCATCGCTTCCACCCCACTGAAGAGGGGCAAAAGATAGTAACAGACGGCGGTTCGTCCCGGGCCGATGAGCATGATGGCCCGATTCCACAAAGCATAGGCAAAAAGAGCCGCACACACACCCAGATAAAGAACCACCCCCACCGACGGAAGGGGCATCAGAGGGGCTATGGAAAACCCCCGCTCCCAGACATATGCGGGAACAAGAAAAACCAGCCCTATAAAAAAGGTGGCGAAAAGAAAGCTCATCATGGAGAGTCCCTCGGGCTTTTTTTTCACCAAAAGCGAGTAGAGGGCAAAAGTGAGGGCTGCCACCACCATCAGCAGGTCACCGCTGTTGAACTTCATGTTCAGAAGAACACCGGGGGATCCACCGGAGAGAAGCAGCACCACGCCGGAAAATGCGGCCAGGGTACCTGCAATCTTTCCTGCATGCATCCCCTCCCCTTGAAAAAGCCAGGCAAGGATCACGATAAATAGCGGCGAGACCATGGCGATAAGAGAAAGGTTCAGTGCAGAGGTGGCATGCCCGGCTACATAAATCAAGGTATTGAACAGGGTCACCCCCAGCAAAGCCGTCACGGAAAGATACCCAAAGTGAGCCCTTACACGTGTCCGCTCCCTCACAAGATGGGGAAGCGCGACGGGAAACAAAGCCACTGTAGCTATAAACCAACGCCAGAAAGCCAGGGTCACCGGCGGAAGACTGTGATGAAACCCTCGTGCAATGATGTAATTCCCCGCCCAGAGCGCCGTGGCCCCCAGTGCACATAAAATCCCCATCCACAACGCATTCCGATCTTCCACGCTCAACTCCCTTCGGGATATACAATCAATATCAATAGCAGGCCAACGACTGAAGTTGATGGGTTCGGCATTCCCCTTGACTCACTTAAGTCATGATCAGAACAACTCCCTGGAACAAGGCCCCGTAAAGCAGTGAAAGGGAGTCAACGGCGGAATCCCTATGCAAAGACACTCTCCCTGCCCCATCCCTGCCTGAATTATCTTTTAACTCCTGCTCTCTGTGACTCTGTGGTTAGCTTAAATCCTCCTGCAAGGCAAGGGTTCTCCTCAATTCTGCCCCAGCGCTTATTGGGGCACCCACACCTCACCCACTGGATGCGCAATCCGCTGGCATATCCCGTAATCGAATGTGATCGGTCTGGGGAACGAAGACCGGGAGCATTCGCAAACCTGGGGTCAAGGGCTCATCCCCTTGCTGCCGGGGGCACGTTTTTTTGCCCATCACGCCTTCAAAACACATGTTGTTCATGAGATAAAGACGTGATACTCTGAAAAATGGTGATAAGGCCGTATTTCGGCCTTTTTTGCCTTTCTCCAACCCACTGAAACAAAAAGGTTTAATAACCATGGCTATACTTGACATCGTTACATTCCCGGACAAGCGTCTTTCCGAACCGTCTGAAAAAGTCACAGAAATTGACGACACCATCAAAACCCTCATCGCAGACATGGCCGAAACCATGTTCGATGCACCCGGCGCAGGCCTTGCCGCGGTTCAGGTCGGCGTGAACAAGCAGATTCTTGTGGTAAACACCACCGAGGATGATGAGGGAGAGAAAAGCTACTTTGCCCTCATCAACCCTGAAATCGTAGAAGCCGACGGCGAGTTCACCTCCGAAGAGGAAGGGTGCCTCTCCGTGCCCGAATTCCGCGCCACCGTCAAGCGGTTCAACCGTGTAAAGGTGACGGCCCAGGATATCGACGGCAACCCCATGGAACTCAACGAAGAGGGCTTTCCCGCAGTGGTCCTCCAGCACGAAATCGATCACCTCAAAGGTGTTCTTTTCATCAACCGCATCAGCGCCCTGAAGCGGGAAATGTACAAACGAAAAGTCAAAAAATGGATGAAAGGGCGCTAACCCATGAGCAAACCGTCCATCATTTTTATGGGGACACCTGACTTTGCGGTGAACGCCCTTGCGGCCCTCCACGAAAGCGGTCTCTTTGAGATCCCACTCGTGGTGAGCCAGCCCGACCGCCCCAAAGGGCGGGGTCGAAAACTCGAGCCCACGCCTGTAAAAGCATACGCAGAAACCAAGGGGTACCGGGTTGAGCAACCGGAGTCGGTTAAATCCGAAGAGTTTATCCGCCTGGCAAAAGACATCGCCCCGGACTTTTTCGTGGTGGTGGCCTTTGGTCAGATCCTCAACCAGGACCTCCTCGATATTCCGAAGGTATGCCCGGTGAACATCCATGGGTCTCTATTGCCCAAATACCGAGGTGCCGCCCCCATTCAACGAGCCGTCATGGACGGTGAGGCCACCACCGGTGTCACCACCATGGTGATGGACCGGGGCATGGACACGGGGGACATGCTTCTGACCGTTGAAACCCCCATCGGACCCGAGGACACGGCTGCAACCCTGCACGACCGGCTCTCCATGCTCGGTGGGGAGCTCATCGTCAAAACCCTCCCCGGCCTTCTGGACGGCAGCGTGAAACCCGAGCCCCAGGACAACGGGGCGGCCACACATGCCGCCATGCTCTCCAAGGCCGAAGGGGAGATCGACTGGAGCGCGTCTGCCCGCATCATCGACTGCCGCCTGCGTGGCATGACCCCATGGCCCGGGGCATACACCTTTGCGGATGGCAAACGCCTCCGAATCCACAAGACCCTGCCCCTGGAAGCAACCACAACGGCTGCCCCGGGCACTGTGGTAACCAGCGGCAAAGAGCTGGAAGTGGCCACCGGAGATGGGGTTCTGCGCATTGTCGAACTCCAGGGCGCCAACGGGAAACGGATGCCCGCCGAGGCCTTCCTTCGGGGCAACCCCATGGAACCGGGGACACGCTTGGGTAGCTGAAAAGGCACCACACGCCCCTTGCACTCAAACGCCGCCGATGGGAATCATGGGCGGCGTTTTTGATTGAAAGGCTAAAGGCGCAGTACCTGAACTGCCGTGCAATGGCACGTTTTTTCATGCTTTTTTGATCTTTGCTTAACATCCGCAATCACCCGAGTATTGTTTATAAATTTGTACATATTCAGCGGCGCGTTTGGCGGCCCTGCCTGAATCCAGGCTCCTTAAAAGGGTTAAAGCGCATCCGTTACCTGCATTCAAGGTGGCACACCTTGCCGCCGGAGGCAGCTTTTCAGGCGTTGAATGGTTACATAAATTTTGCCCATAGCCGGGCGCAGCCCGGCAGCGAATGTGACGAACCCGAGGAACAAGGGTTCGGAGCCTTTGCGAACCTGTGGGCATTATTTTCTCAATATTTAAGAGTTCATTCACTCACACACACAGGACCAACCCATGACCCAAGACGCCCGCAGTCTGGCATTTGAAATACTCACCACCTTTGACAAAAACGCCGAGGCCACCCTGGACTCCGTGATGGACCGCATCACAGGTAAGCTTGAGCTGGACCGGCGGGAAATGGCCCTTGCCAACGCCCTTGTCTACGGCGTTCTTCGCCACAGGGGTCGACTGGACTACACCATCGATCACTTTGCCAGCAAGGGCATTGCAAAGATCGACAAGAAGATCCTTGCCATCTTGAGGATTGCCCTATTCCAGTTGCGGTTCATGGACCGGATCCCCGAGTCAGCGGCTGTCAACACGGCCGTGGAGCTCGCCAAAATGCATGCCTCTGAAAAATCCGGAGGATTTGTAAACGCCATCCTGCGGAACTGCCTGAGAGAACCGGAGCAACCGTCGCTCGACGATCTTGCTCCCGAACAAAAACTGGCCGTTGAAACCTCCATGCCCCTGTGGCTTGTGGAAAAATGGATCGAACGCATGGGACTTGAAGAGACCACAGCCCTGTGCCATGCGTCCAACGAGATCGCTCCCATCACAGTGCGCACCAACACCCTCAAGGCAACACGCGAGGCCCTCATGCAAGCCATCGCGCCCCAGGTGGAGACGCTGAGCCCGACCCCCATCTCACCTATAGGGATATCCTTCACCGCCCCGAAAACAGCCATCTTTGAAATGGACGCCTTCAAAGAGGGCCTCTTCCAGGCCCAGGACGAAGCGGCCCAGCTCATTGCCCTCATGGTGGGCCCAAAACCCGGCCAGCGGGTTCTCGATGTCTGCGCAGGGGTGGGAGGCAAATCCGGGCACCTGGCTCAGGTCATGGAAAATGAAGGAGAGCTGGTGTCCATGGATGTGGAGGACTACAAACTCCAGAGCCTCGCCCGTGAGATGAAACGCCTTGGCATCACCAACATCACCACCCATGCCTGCGATCTCACCCGGGAGAGCCCGGAAATCATCGCAGACGGGTTTGATGCCGTGCTCGTGGATGCCCCCTGCTCCGGCCTCGGTGTGATCCGCAGGAACCCGGACACCAAGTGGAAATACTTCAAGCGAAATGCCACCCGCCACGCAAAAAAGCAGAAGAGCATCCTCTCCGCCGCCGCCAGGTGCGTGCGCCCCGGAGGCACCCTGGTCTACGCCGTCTGCTCCATGGAGCCCGAAGAAAATGGCACCGTGGTGGAGGCCTTCCTTGAAAAACACACCGATTTTCGTATGATGGAGCCCTTTGACGCGACACCGGAAGGAGCCGATGGCCTCATCAGCCCCGAAGGCTACGTGGCCACCCTCCCCCACAAACACGGCATGGACGGCTTCTTCGCGGCACGTATGGTTCGAAAAGGCTGATCAAAAGCCCTGCCTCCGGCGGCCAGGGGATAATCCCCTGGACCCCAGGTTTGCGGCTGAAGTGGCTCAACCACGGCCTGTTTATCAAATTTTTCAAAAGTTTGGCCCCCGGCAGGCCCGCCGGAGGCCCTTTTGAGTTTAAAGATACTTTATAGTTATCGGTTTCATTAAGATTGGGGAATCATCATGTTCAAGGGTCTTCTCAAATTCTTCACTCTCTTCATTCTCTTTGTCTCCGCCGCCGGTGCTGCGTCCTTTGTGACCCTCACCTACATTATCGGGAGCGAAGAGAGCGTGGTGGTTCCCGATCTGGTGGGGCGTGACGTCATTTACGTCCTGGAAACCCTTTCCACCATGGAAGTTAACACAAAGGTCAAGGGCTCCGAGTTTTCCCCCCGAATCCCCAGAAACCGAGTCATTTTCCAGGATCCGGCCCCCGGAACCCGAATGAAACGCGGCCGTGACGTCCGCATTGTCTTCTCCAAAGGGCCACAAATGATGGCCATGCCCTCCCTGAAGCACCTCTCCCTTGCAGAGGCAAAGATACGCCTCACTGAGATGGGCCTTGAGTTTGGCGCCACCTCCACCCTCTTCCATGCAGGCGTTGACAAAGAGGCCGTCATTGCCCACGTGCCGACAGCCGGCGCCGAGGTGACACGCGGCACTAAGGTAAACCTTCTCCTGAGCAACGGCAAAAAGCCAAGCACCATGACCATGCCGTCACTCACAGGCAAAGCACTGGACCAAGCCTTGGAGCGCATCGAAAACATGGGCCTCAAGGTAGGAACCATAACCTCAGAGGCAGCCCCCTCTGCCGAGCGCAACAGTGTTCTGGACCAATCCCCCGAATCCGGCTTTCAAGTACTCCAGGGCCAGACCGTGGATATCACCATCAACAGATCCCCACGGCCTGACTCAGACTCCTCACACCCCGGTGTCACCGGTTCCCGGCTCTTTACCTGGCGCGTAAACGAAGGGTTCCTCAAAAAAAGGGTAAAGGTCCAACTGGTCGGAGACCACCACACCGACACCGTCCTCGACCGTGACGCCCTCCCCGGAGAAGAGCTCTGGGTCCTCATCCCCACCTTCGAACGCACCACCCTCTTCCTTTACGAAGACGGCCACCTTAAAGAGACCGGGTTTTTTGATTAAGGGCCTGGCCTTCTATGGTTAAAGTGGCCAAAAAAATGCCTCCGGCGGCAAGGGTGGCGAAGCCACACTATGCAAAAAACCTTGAAAGCAGGTTGCAAATGCGCTTTGTCCTTCGTTCCTCAGGCCAAAACACATTTGCCTTAGGTTTTAGATTGACCCAAGTTTTTTTTAAAGACCTGTTTGGCAACCTTTTTAAAAGGTTGGCCCCCGGCAGGGCCGCCGGAGGCATCTTTAACCTGGCTGCCTCCGGCGGCGGGGTGAGCCACCTCGACAGCTGACTTGCGAATGCAACTTAGGGTATCGGGCTTCATGCCCTGTTGCTTTCCCATTCGCGCGATGTGTGACGTCATACGCCACGGGAGCCCCTGAGCCAATTCAAAGATTGACGCCCTCCGGCCAAGGCCGGAAAGCCACGTCAGAAAAAAAACACCTCGGAAACTGACTGCTCCTCATTTGTTGGGCCAGTACAGACTGGCTTCAGGGTTCTGCCGTTCCCCTCCTCTGAAGCATACAATAACGCCCGTAAAGCCGACATATTCCGACACGAACGTAGCCCGTCAGCGAATACGACAGGCTTTAGGAACAAAGGCCCAAAGCATTCGCAAAACCGGCTTTTCCCGAAAGTATTGATTTTCAGTTCTGTTCAGGGTAAGAAAGCATCAATTCACATTTTATCAACCCATGAAATATCAGGATGTTATCCATGTCCATCATTGCACCTTCCATATTGTCGGCAGATTTTTCTAAACTTGGAGATGAGATCAAGGCAGTGGAGGCAGCCGGAGCCGGCTGGATCCACATTGACGTCATGGACGGCCACTTTGTCCCCAACCTCACATACGGCCCCATTATCGTGGAGGCTTGCAAAAGGGTGACAGACCTCCCCCTCGACGTCCACCTCATGATCGAAAAGCCTGATCAGCTGATTCCTGAGTTCGTCAAGGCCGGTGCGGACTGGATCTCGGTTCATGCCGAGGCATGCACCCACCTCAACCGCTCCATCCAGCTGATCAAATCCCTGGGAGCCAAAGCCGGTGTCGCCCTGAACCCCGCCACCCCCATCAGTGCCATTAAATGGGTGCTGGAGGAACTCGATTTCGTGCTCGTTATGAGCGTAAACCCGGGATTCGGCGGACAGTCCTTCATCGACAACAGCCTCGACAAGGTTCGGGAAATCAAGCGAATGATCACCGAAAAAGGGCTCAACACCCTGATCCAAATCGACGGCGGGGTGAATAAAAAGACCATCCGCACCATCGCTGAGGCCGGTGTGGACTCCTTTGTGGCCGGCTCTGCCATCTTCGGTAGCGAGAGCTACGCTGAGACCATCTCTGTGTTCAAAAAAGAGATCAGCGAAACGGCTAAGTAAGGAAAAAAATGTTGCCTCCGGCGGCCCTGCCGGGGGCCAAACTTTAGAAAAGTTTGACAAACAGGTTTCAGGGGCACTTTTTCAAAGCTGAATCATTCCCCTGATACAACATGAAAGGCGACCCTACCTCAGTCGCCTACCAAAGGGAGGCCCCTGTGAAGCCCATGGTCATCGACGTTATTCATGGTCCCAATCTCAACATGCTGGGACACCGGGAACCGGACATCTATGGAACCACGACCCTTGCCGACATTGACCGGGACCTCATGGAACTGGGCACGTCCCTTGGCGCGGATGTGGAGAGTTTTCAATCCAACTCCGAAGGGGAGATTGTGGATCGGATCCAGGAGGCCTATGGCCGCGTAAGCGGCGTCATCATCAACCCGGCCGCCTACACCCACACCAGCGTCGCCATCCGTGACGCCCTGTCCATGCTCTCCTGCCCCATTGTGGAGATCCACCTCTCCAACATCCACAAACGGGAGCCTTTTCGTCACCACTCCTACGTCTCCGGCGTGGCCGACGGCATCATCGCCGGCTTCGGTGCCCGAGGCTACCGCATGGCCCTTGAGGCGATGATGGAGATGATTCGGGAATAAAGAATGCTCCCGCCGGTCGTGCCGGATGCTTAGCTGAATGGTTACAAACCACGAAGAACACGAAGCGCCCTTCGGGCTTCACGAAGGTGATTGAGCGCCCCCTGCCCTTATTCACGGGCGAAGCCCGTCAGCGAATGTGATCACCCCGAGGAACGAGGGGGTGGGAGCATTCGCGAACCTGGGGTCAAGGGGCTCAGCCCCTTGCCGCCGGAGGCACGCTTTTTTACATTTTTCCATCCCTTTCTACCCTGACAAGGCTTTTGTTCATGCAACCCAACCCAACCTTTCTCAATCTGCCTGAGGAAAAAAAGCGCCGCATCGAAGGTGCGGCGGCCGACGAGTTTTCCGACAACGGGTACCGCAGCGCGAGCATCAACGCCATCGTCTCCAAGGTCGGCATCGCCAAGGGGTCCATCTTCCAATATTTCGGCGACAAAAAGGGGTTATTCCTTTTTATTTTCGGGCAGTCCGTGGATAAGGTAAAGGCTTACCTCAAGGAGGTCCGGGACGCCACCGCCGATGCACCTTTAAGCATTCGACTGGAGGAGACCCTCAAGGCCGGTGTAAATTTCACCCGAAAGCATCCGGTGATCCACCGGCTCTATGTCCGAACCCTGGCGGAAAAAGAGATCCCCTTCCGCTCGGAGATCCTCACCTCCATCCGGCGATACAGCCTGGAGTACCTGAGGTCTCTGCTCGAGACTGCCCGGGACAAGGGCGAGCTTCGGGACGGTGTGAACCTTGAGGCGGCCTGCTTTATCATCGATGCAAGCATGGATCGTTTTCTTCAGGCCCTTACCCTCCCCCACATGGACGGAGGCCTCGGCATCCACAATGCAGATGAGGACGAGCTGAACCGGCGCATAAAAGCCCTTTGTGACAGCCTTCTCTCGGGAGTGACCCCATGAAGCCCATTCTTCTGATGGCAGCCGTTGAACACGAGCTGGCACCGGCCCTTGCGTGCTTCGATGAAAAAGAGCCACTGGCCATAGCAGGCCGCCAAGCTTACAGCATGGCCTGTGAAAACCAACCCATTATCGCACTTGTGGCAGGACCGGGGGCGGTGAACACAACCCAGAGCCTGACGGCCGCCATTGAACGGTTTTCACCGTCTCTTATCATTCAGGTGGGGTGTGCCGGAGGATTTGCAAAGGCAGGGGTCTCTGTGGGAGACGTGGCCGTGGCCACGGAGGAGATTGATGTCCACATGGGAATTGAGCCCGAAACAGAAGAGAAGAGCGTCCGACTTGCCCCCCTCCCCTTCTCCCTCATGGAGAAAGAGGGAAGGCAGTACACTCATCGTTTCCTGCTCGACCGGGGCCTTGCCGACGAAGCCGTTGCCGCAGTAAGAAATATGAACCTCACTGGCTTTACCCTTCACAAAGGCTCATTTGTCAGTGCCTCCACCATCACAGCCACAGCATCCCGGGCCAAAGGCCTATTCGACCTCTACTGCCCCGTCATGGAATCCATGGAAGGGGCCGCTGCCGCCCACACCGCTATTCACTACGGCATCCCACTTGTTGAAATCCGAGGGGCAAGCAACCTCGTGGGCAAACGCGACAGAGACAACTGGAACCTGCCCCTGGCTTTTGAAAACAGCTGTGCATGCCTGATGGCGTTTTTGAAGCTTAAGTGCATGCCTCCGGCGGCCAAGGGCTGAGCCCTTGGATCCCAGGTTCGCAAATGCTCCGAACCCTCGTTCCTCGGGTACGTCACATCTGCTGACGGGCTGCGCCCGTGAGTAACCGCAGAGGTTACCCAAGCGCCTTCATGCAGCCCAAATGGCACTTCATGCTCTTCATGATTTATTCCAGCATGGAAAACCTTGGCCTCTGGCCAAGGTCAGAGTTCACAGGCTTTGCCGAGTGAACGACTCACAGTAAACGACGAGATACGCCATAGTTAATGGCAACATTTGGAGTCGTCGCAAAAGAAGGCCTTATGAACCACGAAGGACACGAAGAAAATTAAAAGAGTGATAGCTCGCTTTTGCGGCGAAGCCGCCTTCGTGCTCTTCGTGTCCTTCGTGGTAGAAAGCCATTCTTTCATTCGGTTTGACGTTACCGTCAATCTGGAGACGGTGGGCAGAGATGAATAGTGTTTCTTTCACCCTGTCAGGAGTAAGGTATTTTATCCCTTTTAGGGTTATTTCATTACCGGCCCCTCTGGAATCGGATTTTTATTATAATAAGGTTGAACATGACGTCAGCTGAATTCGGGTTGACTTTGACCGGAATATCTCGCTTCAAGGGCGGATGTGATTTGAGCTGAGGGACGAGGGCAAAACGCATCCGAAACCCGCTGTCATGGTCGCACACGGAGCAGTTACGAACCGCTTTTATTTGTCGCATGAAGACTTAAGCAAAACCCCCTTACTTTATTGACTATTTCAATCATAGGCAACTGTCATGACCCGAACCATCGCATACTCCACCTGCCCCAACGACACATTTATCTTCCATGCCCTCATCCATGACCTGGTCCAGGCAGGTGGCCTGACATTTGAGACTCATCTCCACGACGTGGAGGCCTTAAACACCTTTGCAAAAGAGCGACGGTTCGACATCACCAAACTCTCCTTTGCCGCCATCGGCCACTTAAGGGATCGCTATGCCCTTCTCCGTAGCGGTGCTGCCCTGGGACGAGGCTGCGGACCCCTCATTGTCGCAAAGCCCGGTTTCGATCCCTCGCGCCTTAGCGAGGTGGCCATTGCCGTCCCCGGCCTCATGACCACCGCCCATCTCCTCCTGGGACTCTACCTCGGCAAAGTACCCCAGGCCGTGCCCATGGTCTTCGATACCATCATGCCAAAGGTGGCCTCCGGGGAGTTTGAAGCGGGCCTCATCATCCACGAGAGCCGGTTTACGTATCAGGAGCATGGTCTCACCTGCGTGGACGACCTCGGAGCCTTCTGGGAGCGTGAAACCTGCCTTCCCATTCCCCTGGGAGGGATCGCCGCCGCCCGCGACCTGCCGGAAGACGAGATTGCCTGCGTGGAATCCGCCATCTCCCAAAGCGTGAAACACGCCTTCGCCCACCCCGAAGCATCGAGGGACTACATCCGCAGCCACGCCGTGGAGCTCTCCCATGAGGTCATCAACAGCCACATCGGGCTCTACGTCAACGACTTCTCCATCGACCTCGGTGACGAGGGCATTGCCGCCGTTGAAGCCCTTATGGACAGAGCCGAAAAAAGCGGCCTCATCCCGCCGTCTGATTTGCCGTTGTTTATTTAGGATTCTTGTAACTATTCAGCTATGCCTCCGGCGGGTCGCTTTTTGAAAAAAGCTCCGCAAAAACTTTCCGGTTGTGGTCCCCTTTTCCCTTAGCCCCTGCGGGCTGATGCCATGACAAGGGGTGAGGGGAAAGTACACGCCATCACGTAACCATTTGAAAGGCAGAACAATGCACTGGAGAAGGTAGTGTAAAAGCCGAAATCGTTTGGAGCAGTGAAGCCCGTAGGGTGCGTTCCACGCACCAAAAACCACGGACCGGGATACCCCTGATGCATTGATAGAATGATAGTTGTGGTTCATGCAGACATGGTGCACAGAGTGCACCCTACAGGCTGATGCGATGGCAAGGAATGAGGGGAAGGCACACGTCATCATGGAACCATTCGACATGGCAATATACAGCACTGAAAAAGAAACGTCTAAAGCGGAAACCCTTGAAACAGCGAGACACGTTGAGAACGCTCTCCCCCCCAAAAAACCAGATGCGAATGCTATTTGACCCGAGGGACGAGGGACAAATGGCATTCGCTATCAGCTTTCAAGGTGCTTTTGCCTAAAGCGGCTTCGCCACCCTCGCCGCCAGAGGCTGCTTTTTTTTGGGGTCTTTTCTCTATCCCTTCACCGGTGCTGTAATCAGCACATATGCAGGGCGGCAGAGTCCATCTGAGCGGGTTCCACTCGAAGCTCTTCGGCAGGCAGGGTGTCATGGGGAAGGGCAAAGGCAGGGGTAATGCTTTCGGGAAT
Source organism: Desulfolunaceae bacterium (assembly GCA_942491485.1). GTDB lineage: Bacteria > Desulfobacterota > Desulfobacteria > Desulfobacterales > Desulfolunaceae > Desulfoluna. The sequence goes on from CALOAX010000011.1 coordinate 81,749, forward strand.
AAGGCCGCATTGATAGAGCTCATCGAAAAAGGCTTCCATGCCCTTGATCTCCTGCGCGCCCAGCGAGACCACAAGGTGCTTGAAATAATTGGCCACAAGCCCTTCGGGCAGGCCTGTTTTTGAGGACGCCTGCGCCACGATGCCATCGGGGTCGTTCAGCCCCCTTGCCCGGGAGTGGTGAAAGAGCTCAACGAGGCGGTCCACAACGGCGGGTGCCATGGAGCAAAAATCCCTCCGGATGGCCCAGACGGCAAAGACAAAGGGGAGTCCCGTCATCTTTTTCCACTCTTCGCCGAGATCATAAACATAAGGAAACTGACCGTGCCAGTCGTTTAGAAGGGCTGAGTCGCCGATCACCAGACCGCCCCTTGCGCCTTTGGGGATATCGGAAGGTGCATGGACTTTTCCCTGCTCGATGATGGGGGCCACGCCTTTTTTTCGAAAGAGGATACGCAGGAGATCCACGGATGTTTCGGACTCCTCGGTGGCAATCACGCGCTCACCCTCCAGTTCCTCCATGGGTTTTTCCGAGACAAAGAGAACGCTCAAGACCTTTCCGTCACAGGAGATGGACAGGTCAGGCAACAAGACCCAATCGGCGGCATTTCGTACATAGGCGGCCGATGAGACCGGGCTCATCACCACATCCCCTGTTTTAAGCATGGCGTTGAGTTCTGCGGGCGGACGGGTCACCAGGGTAAGCCAGTCGGGGCAGTCCCCATTGTCGATACCGTGGTAGACCGGAGATACGTTGATGTAACTGATGCGCCCTATGGGTGTGTTGCACATAATGGGGTCATGCCTTTATTGTTTAAGTCGTCCTGCACCGTGGTTCATGGCTCATCTCAACCCTCATGCAGAATCTTAGGTTTATCACATTAAAGTCTTGATTTATTGAACAGCACCCACGTTCAAGGGCTCATCAAAAAACCAGTCAAAAGAGAACGCTCGGCCCGAAGTGCTGGGAACCACCTTGATGAACCGGGCCGATGCGCCGGGCACAAGGCGGCCGAAGCGCCCCGCAAGCCCGAGGGCTTTTGCCCCGTTTTCCGTGGCCATACAAAAAATCTCAGGCGGAGAGAGTCCGGGAGCATGTGCTGCCACGGCCCTCATCTCGTCGATGATGGAAAGGCTCTCGCAGCTCGCCAGGCTGTCGGTGCCCAGGGCCACTGTCAGACCTTCCGCCACCATGGCCTCGATGTCCGGGGCCTGCCCGTGGAGACGAAGGTTGCTTCTCACACAGCAGGCAGCGGTGGCTCCCTTTTCTGCCAGGCGCCTGAAGTGCCTCCTCCCGCTCTGCAGCAGGTGCACCACGAGGGTATTTTCATCCACGACGCCAAGGTTCAGAAGATAAGAGACCGGATCGTCGGCAGGAACAGGCCAGTCTGAAAAGTCGATGCCCCGCTCCGTCAGAAAATCAGCCCAGGCACCCTGGCCGGAGGTGATGAATTCCGCTTCAGCCTCCGACTCATCCAAGTGAATACTGAAAGGCCGGCCTGACCCTGTGGCGAGGGCCTTCATCCCCCGGATGGCTTCCGGGGCGGTGGTGTGGGGTGCATGGCCGGCAAGGCTCACCCACGGAGCGTCATCGCTTCCCGTCGGCATGGCAAGGGGCTCCGGCGACCCCAGCAGCTCCTGAAACCAGACGCCCTGTGCGCTCTTTTTCTCAAACAGGGGCCTTGTTATGCCCAAGGTAGAGATCTCGCCAAAAACAAGCGTTCCTGCCCCTTGAGCCTCCTCCACGGCCGTCCTGGCCGCGTCAAAAAGCGTTTTTTCTGAACAAGTGCCACGAACAACCAGAAGATCCCTCACCCACGTTGCAAATCCGGCGTCACTCTTCACGCGCCCCTTCAGGGCCGAAAGTTCAAGATGGGTGTGTGCGTTGACAAAGCCTGGCAAAAGGGCTGCATCCCCGTGATCCTCGGAATGTATCCCCTTGGGGCCACTGCCGTGGCCCACAGAGACGATCGTCCCCCCTTCCGTCACCAGATGACCATTTTCAATGACGGTATCGGCGTCCACCACCACCCATTTTGCCCGTTGAACCCGCGTCATCCGATCACCTGCTCGCTGGTAATGCGCTGGGTTGAGTCATGCCACAGTTTTGTTATCACATTGAACCGTTCCATGAGCTTACCTGGATAAGTGATTGTAAAAGCAGTCCCTCTGAACCGGTGCAAAGCCGGCCGAGGCCACCACACGAACCAGATCTTCTTTGGGAAGCATGTGATCCACCCCCGCGGCAGCCACCACGTTCTCCTCGATCATGGTGGAGCCCATGTCGTTGGCGCCGAAAAAGAGGGCCACCTGGGCGATCTTCTCCCCTTGGGTGACCCAGGAGGCCTGAATGTTGTCCACGTTGTCCAGAAAGAGCCGGGAAAGAGCCAGAACGCGAAGGTAAGCGTCTGCCGAGGCTTTCTCCACCTGAAGCTCGGTATTGGTGGGTTGGAAGGTCCAGGGAATAAAGGCGGTGAAGCCGCCGGTCTCGTCCTGGAGATCCCGAATACGGGCCAGGTGCTCCACAAGCTGCTCCGGTGTTTCCAGATGCCCGAACATCATGGTGGCGGTGGACCGCATGCCGGCAAGGTGTGCCTGACGCATCACCTCCAGCCACTTGTCTGTCCCGCACTTGTTGGGAGAGACCTGGCTGCGAACATCATCCACAAGAATCTCGGCCCCCCCTCCGGGGATCGATTTCAGCCCTGCCTCCTTCAGCCTCTTTACCGTCTCGGCAATGGAGAGCTCGCTCTGATCGGCAAGCCATGAGATTTCAGGTGGTGAGAATCCGTGTACGTGGATGGGAAAGGTGGTGGTAAGCCAGCGCAGAAGATCGGTGTACCAGTCAAGATCCAGGGCGGGGTTCATCCCCCCCTGAAGAAGAATCTGGGTACCGCCCAGTTCAAGGGTCTCTTCAATCTTCTGCCTGAAGGCTTCCCGGCTCAACACATAACCGCCCTCTTCCCCTACCTTCGAGTAGAAAGCACAGAACTTGCATTCCGAGGTGCAGACGTTGGTGTAGTTGATGTTCCGGTCCACCACAAAGGTGACCACCGGCTCGGGATGCTTTCGCAGCCGAACGGCGTTGGCCAGACTTCCAAGCTCCGGCAGGCTCGCTCCGTGATAGAGTTCAAGCAGCTCGTGAGGGGTAATACGCTTACCGTCCGATATTTTTTGATATAGAGCTTCCACAGGTATCTCCTAAGAGAAATGGTAACGATTCTATTATGCCTTCTATGGTTAAATTGCTTGGAAAAACCAAGCCTCCGGCGGCAAGGTGTGCCACCTTGAAAGCGGGTTGCGAATGATCCCAACCCTCGTTCCTCGGGTCGAGATCATTCGCGAAGGCTTCCGTCAATAAACAGCCAAGACCTGTTTATCAAACCCACTTTCAGATCAGGCAAAAGTTTGGCCCCGGCAGGGCCGCCGGAGGCAACCCTGAGTTGAACAATCAAGAGAGGTGATTGTAAAAGGAATCCCGCTCCACAGGTTCAAACCCCGCACCGCGAATCATGCCGAACATCTCTGCACGGGTCAGCCCCTTGGCCGACGTCGCCCCGGCAGTGTGGGTAATCCGCTCTTCGATGATGGTGCCATCGAGGTCATCGGCACCAAAAGAGAGGGCCACCTGGGCCATCTTCTCCCCGATCATCACCCAGTACGCCTTGATGTGATCGAAGTTGTCGAGCATCAGGCGCGCAACGGCCACGTTCTTCAGATCATCCACGCCGGTGGTGGCAGGAAGGTGGGAAAGCTCCGTGTTCTTGGAGTGGAAGGCCAAAGGGATGAAGGCCGAGAAACCACCGGATCGATCCTGGAGTTCACGAAGGGTGATCAAGTGCTCCACGCGCTCTTCAAGGGTCTCGATATGACCGTAAAGCATGGTGGCGTTGGTGGGTATCCCGGCGCCATGCACCGTCTCCATCACCTCCAACCAGCGCTCCTTCCCGATCTTCTTCGGAAAGAGCTCCCCATGGACACGCTCGCTCATCACCTCGGCACCGCCGCCGGGCATCATGGTCAACCCCGCCTTTTTCAGCTCAGCAACAGTCTCTGCCAGAGAGAGCCCGGACAGGCGCGAGAGGTAATCGATCTCCACCGCGGTAAAGGCCTTGATGGTGGCCTCGGGCCGAACCTCGGCAATGGCCTTCAACAGCCCGGTGAAGTAATCAAAATCCAGGGCCTCGTTTAAGCCCCCCACCATGTGAATCTCACGCACCGGCTCGTCCTTGCGCTCAAGGAGCCGCTTCTTCACCTCATCAATACTCCAGGTGTAGGCGTTGCCCGTGCCCTCATCCGTGGCAAAGGCGCAGAAGGTGCACCGGTTGGAGCAGACATTGGTGTAGTTCACATGCTGGTTGTATACGTAGTAGGCGATATTGCCGTGACGCTTCCTGCGCACGAAATCGGCCATGCGGCCAACCCCCGACAGGTCGTGGGAGGCGTAAAGCACCATCCCATCCTCAAACGTCAGGCGTGTCCCCGCCTTCACCTTTTCCCAGACGGGCCCAAGCTTCGAATCAATGAATTCCATATTCCCCACTTCCACGAGGTTATTCAGATGACCTGCCGTACCACAAGCCCCTGTTCCAGTTCACATCCCTGCCTGTGACCACCTGGTCAGTGACCACTCGGTCATATATACAGAGGTTTTATGCCTGTGGCAAGCGCCTGTTCAGTGAAAGCAGTCTTAAACGCGTGCCTCCGGCGGCCAGGGGATGCTCCCCTGGACCCCAGGTTGCGAAAGGTCTTGACCCGAGGTACGAGGGGCAAGACCTTTCGCTAGGTACCTTAGCCCGAATATTTCATGAGAGAGAAGTCAGGCCGAAACAACAGCATGTTATTACTGGTAGTTGCTGTGGCAATATCAAGACATTTCAAAAACATAAAATGTGATTCACGGTTTCCTGATCGCTTTTCTCACCCTTCGGGCGAGCCGAGTGCACCCATCTTGTGGGTTATCAGAGCATTGAGGAACACCACTACATCTGCAGCTCTGATACCTTGACTATGGATACACTCAACTCGTGAAATATCCGGGTTAGAGTTGCAAACCCTGCCACAGAGGTAAAACCGCTGTTAAATCAATATCCCAATATGAGCACACACCCTCTTTTGCACTATCGGGTGAATGGCAACCCACGGCACCCCTTTTCAAGAAGACAAGTAAATAAGCTTTTATATCTATTCCTTACACGCAACTATTCCAGCATGGCTTTAACCTGTAACCGCCCGACAGCTTATACTATGGACCCCCATACACCTTGACCGGCAGAGAAAAGCACTCTAAAAAATGAAAGAATTTAAAATTGCCACGAAAAACGGCGGCTCCTCAGCAGCCTCCTCAACAATCCATAACGATCACGATATCGCCACCAGAGCAGAATAGGAGACCCCATGGAGTGCAAAACCCATTTAGAGATCAACAACGACCTGTGCGGAACCATTACCACCCTTGAGGAAGGGCGCTGCGTCGTGACCATGACCACCACCCCTGACATGGGGGCAGATGTGCAAGGACTTGTGCATGGAGGGTTTGTCTTTGGAATGGCGGACTACGCTGCCATGTGCGCCGTCAACGATCCGTACGTGGTGTTGGGAGCTGCCGAGACCAGCTTTTTAAAACCGGTAAAGGCGGGAGAGACACTCACGGCTGAAGCCATGGTGGAAGAGACAAAAGGGAAAAAGCGAATCGTGCCTGTAACCGTCACCCGGGGTGAGGAGGTCGTCTTCAAGGGCACCTTTACCTGCTTTGTCCTTGAGTCGCATGTGTTGGGGTAAAAGAAGGGCTAAGGGAAAGTAACTGACAGGCAGGACAGGTCAAAAACAATAGTAACTATCCAGTTTGTGCCTCCGGCGGCCCTGCCGGGGGCCAAACTTTTGCTTAAACCTATAAAGAGACTGGGTTTGACAAACAGGTCTATAAAAATGAGCCTTGGAAACCATCGCTTCAAAGGCGGATGTGATGTGACCCGAGGGACGAGGGGCAAAACGCAACCGTTATCTACTTTCAAGGTGGCACACCTTGCCGCCGGAGGCTGCTTTTTCGGGCTGAATCGTTACAAACAATACAACTATCCAGCTATTTAAAAAAAAGCACCACGGTAATCAGGGGACAACTAATGGTGCGGAGTGTCACATGGCGAGTGTTTGAAGTTATGGCTGCTTTGACCACGGGCAACGCCCGTCAGCGAATGCGATGGGCCTGAGGAACGAAGGCCGGGAGCATTCGCGAACCTGGGGTCCAGGGGGTTACCCCCTGGCGCCGGAGGCGTTTATTGTTTTTTCTTCCGCACCACCCGGCGAACTTTGCGGACTCGTTTGACGCCGGCGGATGCCTGTTTTTCCTGGGGTGCGTCCAGCCCTGCCTGCTTGAAGGAACAGACGGAGCGTGGGCATGACAGACCATCGCCTTCGTCGTTCTCGACGAGAAATGGGTTTTTGCAGGTGGGGCATGCAAAGGGGTATGGGCGCTTCCAGGTCACAAAGCCGCAAGAGCGGTTGTCGCACCGATAAAAGGTTTTTCCGTTATCCGTTGTGCGGGCATCAAGGGCCCCTGTGTTACAGACCGGGCAGCCAAGGGAGAGTCCCTCTTCAAACTTAGCCACGGCCGCAGCAATGTCCTCGTCACTCTCCCCTTGCGTCAGGGCTTCTGCAGCCTCTTTTTCGAGCGTCGCCAGGGATTCTGACGTCTGACCATTTCGGTTCCGTTCCTCTTCAAGGCGCCTTTTCTCCTGAAGAATCTCCTCTTTCTGGCGCTCCAGCTCCATCTTTTCCCGCTGCAGGGCAAGAAACGCTTCCCGCTGAATCTCATCCTGGGAGGGCTTGGGGGGAGATGCCACCGTTTCCGGCTGGACTTCGGTGGATACACCGGGACTGCTTACCTCTTGCTCAGGGTGCTCCTCGGCGGAGACAACAAGGGTCCTCAAGGCCCCTTTACGGGCAGAGGCCGTCACCTCCTGAACCTTCAGGTCCCCTCCTTTTTCATCAATCAGGCGATTTCGAATGGAGGCAATTCGCTTGAGAAACCGCTCACGCCGGGCTTCAGCTTCAGCAGGATCTTCAAGGGGAATCGAAGAGTCCTCGGTTTTCCGGGGCATCAGGGTCTGGTCCACCTGGTCCAGCGCCTTTTCAAGTTCATTACGCCCTTCAAGGAGCTCTTGAAGAATCTGAACCAGATAGGCCGGCAACACAATTCCCGCCATACTCGGATAGGTTGCATCCAGACCCGCCATGAGGCGTCGAGCCATATCGCCAACCTCAGGGGCATCTTCTGAACCGGAAAGAAGCCCTTCCTGACGAATCATCCCAACCACTTCAGCGGTACGCCCCTTTGAAACCAAGCCGAGTTCAACCCCCTCTTCCACCACATCCTGAAGAGAGAACCCGGTGCCCTCTTCCGCATGAACCAGAACAAGAAGGGCCAGGGCGTCAATGCTGGGACCGAGGCACTGCCACACCTGGGTGTACCCATCCACACCAGTCAAACGCTTCTGTACATGAAACTCAAAGGTATCTTTCAAACCGACATTCATCAATCACACTCACTATGCTGACGGCATCATACATCAGGAGAAACCTCTCGGTGAGCGGGTTCCTCCTCGACACAAGCCCATTGTGGTTTATTCTGTATCCGGGGAAGTATCGGCCGGGGAGACGACTCCTGCCACCACATCCACACAGCGGCCATCCCGACCAATCATCAGAGAAAGGGTAATGCGAGCCTGAAAATCCATTTGATAGGCGATACGGTCTTCCTTAACCGTCAGGTGCCCCTCTTTGAACTCAATGTCGTCCTGAAGCGAAAGCCCATACTTCTCTTCCAGCAGCTTTTCGATCACATCCCAGTTGAGGCTGCCGGTAACAATGTCCATAAGATCCCGTTCGCCTTTCTGAAAGGCGTCGTCGGGAACCAGTTTCTTTTCGTCTTTGGCCATAGTTTTGCCATCCAAAGCGGCCTGGTACATCGCTTTCTCTCCATCACGGGTCTGTCCCTGCCGCCTTCATTTCCCGCACCAGATCCAGAAATGCCTGCGCTCCAGGGGACATCACATCCACCAGCGCAACGGGAATTCCGGTTGCCATCCCTTTGCGGATGGCGTCACAATCAGGCAGTCGACCGACGAATTGCATGCCGTCTTCATCCGGGGCCGGATCTGAGGGCCCCATATAAATCAAACCCATTCCGTTCAGGTCCGGGTTCAAACTCGTTAATACTTCTTCGACACAAAGTCCGGCTTCCTTGAGCTGAGAGTTGCCATCCCAACTCGGATGCAGGGGAACAAGGGCAAGATCCGCTGCCGTAAGGGCACTTTTCACGAAAAGTCCGTTGCCTGAAGGGGTATCAACGATCACTATATCATACCCTTCGCCGGTTTTCCGAAGACTTAAGGCCAGAACCTTCTCCTTTTCCGGATTAAAGGCAAGAAAATCTTCCGCCTCTCTCTCACCGCCCGATGCCGGTATCACATCGAGCCAGGGAGTAGGGCCGGGAACAATGGCTCCGCGCGCGCTGACAAGGCCGCTCATCACATCCGAAACACCGCTGGCGGAACCGGGAGTTCCCCCCGTCAACATGCGTGAGCCAGCGCCAGATGAGGTGCAGTCCACAAAAAGAGTCCTCATTTCCAACAAAGCAAAAGAGAAGGCCAGGTTGATGGCCAGTGTTGTCTTGCCCGATGCGGATCGGGGATTCAGAAGTGCTATGGTGTAAGTCATGGCACAACCTCTTCAGGGTTGGAAGCCGGCGGCTGCCTGCCGCGGTTTCGGGTGAAGTTCTCACGTAAGGAAGCAATCAACAGAATTATGCCGGTAGAAATAGCACAATTGTGAAGCAATGTGAACCGGCATCACCAACAGCTAGCAGACGTTCCCAGGCTATCCACCCTTGGTATTGTGGCCCATGCCCGATTGAGCTATGGTTGAACATCATAAGCCGGGAGGTCGAGGACGGCCACAACATGACGCCAACGACCTGTTAACACTGCCAACAACGCCAAAACACCCCCTGTAAAGCGTCATATGAATTCAAATCCGTCCAATGAAGCCGCATTCTCCTTTGAAGCCATCAACGAGGTCATAGAACACCTCGGTTACTCCCGGCATTCACGTAACATGGCATACCTGAAAGCCCTGTTTTCCCATACAGGCCAAGAAGAGGGGTACAGTTCCTGCCCCGTGGACCCGGACCTTCTTATCCAGGCCATCTGGAACACAACTGACCCCGCTCTCCTTCGCTCCAGAAGAAAAAACCTCAGCACCATCCGAAACGCCATCAACCGGGACCTGGCCACTCTCTTCGATGAGGGAAGAAACCCGGAAGGCGTCACCATCTCACCGGAACACGCCCTTGTTGTCTCCCAAGAGGCCAAAGAAGCCCTCTACGCCCCCTTTGCCGACATCCTCAAACCATCAAACTTACCGGAGATAGAAAAGGCCGGCGCCCTTTTGGAAGCCCTTGCAGAAATGGCTCAAAAAGAGGGAAAGCCCCTTGAGGGCTCCGAAGACCTTGCCGAAAAGCTCAAACGTGCTGTTCAGGCGCTGGAGCAGGGGGGCGTTCCAACCAGCAATGAAAACGAGAAAGCAATACATGAAGACGCACCTGAAGAAGAGCTGAAGACAGCCATCGATGACGCCGAGGTTGAGGAGATCGACGAGGAGGAGGTCGAAGAGGTTCCGGACGCCCCTGAGGAAGAGCTGGAGACAGCCATCGATGACACCGAGGTTGAGGAGATCGACGAGGACGACCTCGAAGAGATTCCGGACGCCCCTGAGGAAGAGCTGGAGACAGCCATCGATGACATCGAGGTTGAGGAGATCGATGAGGACGACCTCGAAGAGGTTCCGGACGCCCTTGAGGAAGAGCTGGAGACAGCCATCGATGACATCGAGGTTGAGGAGATCGACGAGGACGACCTCGAAGAGATTCTGGATGAGCCTGAGGAAGAGCTGGAGACAGCCATCGATGACATCGAGGTTAAGGAGATCGATGAGGACGACCTCGAAGAGGTTCCGGACGCCCTTGAGGACGAGCTGGAGACAGCCATCGATGACATCGAGGTTGAGGAGATCGACGAGGACGACCTCGAAGAGGTTCCGGACGCCCCTGAGGAAGAACTGGAGACAGCCATCGATGACATCGAGGTTGAGGAGATCGACGAGGACGACCTCGAAGAGATTCTGGATGAGCCTGAGGACGAGCCGGAGACAGCCATCGATGACACCGAGGTTGAGGAGATCGACGAGGACGACCTCGAAGAGGTTCTGGATGACCCTGAGGAAGAGCCGGAGACAGCCATCGATGACGGCGAGGTTGAGGAGATCGACGAAGACGAGCTCGAAGACGTTTTGGATGAATCTGAGGATGATGAACTCGAAGAAGTCCTCCATGAGCCCGACGAAGAGCTGGAGTCCGTTGAAGAAGAACACCCCCCTGCCCCGCCATGGGCTGCCGACGAAGACCCCGACGCAATGGGAGAGCGCGCCGATCGCTTCGAGACCCTTCTCAACGAATCAGAAAGGTACTACAACCGTTATATCCACATCCCGTCCGGACGCTACCCCACCATTGACCCGGTCACCGGAGAAGAAACCCATGCCGAACTTGAGGCCTTTATTACAGGGAAGTACCCCATTACCAACGCCCTCTTCGAGGTCTTCATCAGCCGCACAGGGTACAAAACGACCGCTGAAGAGAGAGGATTCGGAGCGGTGTACGAGCCACGCCTGAGCAGGCAACCCAATGGCAGGGGGATCAGCCTTTCCACCAGCAGGGGCCTGCGCCTCATACGCGGTGCCAGCTGGCACAAGCCCTCCGGTACCCGCTCATCGGTTCACACCAGCGCCCACCATCCGGTGGTGCAGGTCAGCTACGAAGATGCCGTGGCTTTTGCCTCCTGGACCGGCAAGCGGCTTCCCTCCCTGGCACAATGGCTCGCATCCGGAGGCAAGTCATCATCGCCCTACCCCTGGGGTGATGCCTGGGAAAGCCACCTTTGCAACACGGAAGAGGTGGGGGCCGGCGGTACCCTCCCTGTGGACACCTTCCCTAACGGCGCCAGCCCCTTTGGCGTCTACGACCTCATGGGCAATGCCATGGAATGGGTATCCGACCTGCTCCCCGAAAAAGGGGGCGAGCCTGTGAAAATTGCGGCTGGGGGCAGCTTTCTCTCCGACCGAACATTGACACGCCAACACACCCACATATTTGACACCCGTTTTTCATCCAACATTCTGGGCTTCCGCTGCATCGGCTGGTAGACCTCGACACAGGGCTTCTGGCGGTGATATAGTTGCAGCAACCATCTCGGCAACGAGAGGAAAGGGCATAACGGCGCCCCGCCCCCTTTTCCCCTCGCCATGTCGGCTCATGCCATACACCGGACCATGAAGGAGACACCCCGTGAGCGATATCTATCGAAAACGACTTGATACACTTCAGGAATCACTGAACCAGAACGGCTTTGACGCCTGCCTCATCATGCAGGAAGAAAACCGAAGATACTTGAGCGGATTTACCGGAGAGGACAACAGCGTCGATGAGTCCTCAGGAGCCCTGATCATTGGCCCCAAAGGCCTCATCCTTGCCACCGACTCCCGCTTTGAACTCCACGCAACACATGAAGCCCCCCTTTTCGAAATCCATGTCTATAAAAAAGGCCTGGACAAGGACATCCCCGAACTCTTCGACCGTGTGGGCGCAACCCGCGTCGCCCTGGAAGAGACCCGTGTCTCCGTGGGGCGCTTCAACATGTTTACCAAGGCTCTCAATGAAAAAGGGTCCACCGTGGAGCTGGTCCCCCACGAGGACATGACCGCCCCCATACGCGCCATCAAAAGCGTCGATGAGATCAACATCATGCGAGAGGCGCTGTCCATTGCAGAAGCGGCCTTCTCTGCCGTCAAGGATCGTCTTGTACCGGGGCTCACCGAGAAAGCCATTGCCTGGGAAATGGAAAAAGAGATGCGGAGCCGTGGAGCCGACGGCCTCTCTTTTCCCACCATCGTCGCCTCAGGCCCCAATGCCGCCCTCCCCCACGCCGTGCCAGGCGAGCGCACCGTAAGTCCGGGCGAGCCCCTACTTATTGACTGGGGTTCTCGCTACAACGGCTACTGCAGTGACTCCACCCGAACAGTTGTCCTCGGCAGCCCCTGCGATACCTTCAAACGCGTCTTCGACACCCTCTTTGAAGCCCAGGCCATGGCCATCGACGCCATTAAAGACGGCGCCAGCGGCAAAGCCGTGGACGCTGTGGCCCGACAGTTCATCGAGAAAACCTTCCCCGACGGGTTCGGCCATGGCCTCGGACACGGCGTGGGCCTCGAAATCCATGAAGCCCCCCGCCTCAGCTACCTGAAGGACCACACCCTCAAGGCCGGCATGGTGGTTACCGTGGAGCCCGGCATCTACCTTCCCGAATGGGGCGGCATCCGCCTGGAGAACATGGTCCTCGTCACCGAAAACGGTGCCGAAGTCCTCAACACCCTCGACTACCACGACCACGTGGTGACCATTTAAAAGCGATGCCTCCGGCGGGCAGGGGATAAATCCCCTGCACCCCAGGTTCGCGAATGCTCCAACCCTCGTACCTCGGGTTCTCACATTCGCTGACGGGCTGCGCCCGTGAAAACCTGCTGAAGTTTTTTAAACCTTCTTCGTACAGCCCGAAGGGCACTTCGTGATCTTCGGGGTTTATGCCCAAACCGGATTATAACAACGGCCTCATCCATGCCGTCTTCCCCGACGATTGAATACGTGAGGCCCCCTGCGTTGATCCAGCTTAAGATCACAAGCCATCATCAACAGGACCGAGTGATCGGGGATCCATGTGCGTATTCCAATACCGTGTAACATGCGTTTAGATCATTAATCTTTCACCGGTGAAACTCTGGTGTGCAAGGAGCTGAGCCCTTGCACGCCGGTTTCCCCAATACTACAGCCACCTGTTGCGCTTTGACTTATTAACCCATGGACGCTCACCCATGACCTCCAACCTGCATCACCACATAGACCAGTTCATCAGCCATCTTCGTGTGGAACGGGGATTGGCAGAGCTTAGCATTGAGGCGTATGCGGCGGATCTCTCACGTTTTGCGGAGTTCATGGAGACCAACGGCTTCGGCGACCCCACAGAGGATGACACCTACGCCATCCTGAAACACATGATCGTCCTCAGAGATGACGGCCTCGGCCCCCGTTCCCGCGCCCGACACCTGGTTTCCATCCGCTCATTTTATCGGTTCCTTGCCGAAGAGAAGATCCTGCCCTCCGACCCGTCCGGCCTCATTGATTTTCCCAAAACCGGCCTGAAGCTGCCCGATACCCTGACGGTTTCGGAGGTGACGTCGCTTCTGGAGGCACCGGATACGGCAACCCCACGCGGGATGCGGGATGCCGCCATGATCGAGCTGCTCTATGCAGCGGGCCTCCGCGTGTCGGAACTCATCCACCTCGAGGTGAACGACATCAACCTTGAGGCTGGTTTTGTCCGTGTGTTGGGCAAAGGCTCCAAGGAACGCGTGGTTCCCATGGGGCAGTATGCCATGGACAAACTCGACATCTACCTTACCTCGGCACGCCCCCTGCTCTTAAAACTCTACGCCAGCCGCACCCTCTTTGTGGCACGTGCAGGAAAACCCATGACCCGCCAGGGATTCTGGAAGCTCCTGAACAAATACACCCTCCTGGCCGGACTGAAAGGCAACATCAGCCCCCACACCCTGCGTCACTCCTTTGCCACCCACCTCCTGGAGGGGGGTGCTGATTTGCGTGTGGTACAGGTGATGCTCGGCCATGCCGACATCTCCACCACACAGATCTACACCCATATCACCGGAGACCACCTGCGAACGATGCACCGCACCTATCACCCGAGGGGGTGATGTTTGAAGTATCAACCCTTCTGATGAAAGACGAACCCACCGAGCGAAAAGCACCGCCAAAGGGGATTGCCACTCTTTTTCCCGAGACTTCTTTACAGAAGCTCGCCACACCGTTATGATAGTGATTGGTTTTGTTGATCAGGGTCAACACCATCGCAGCCACAAAGCCCACCCTTGCTTTCCCTGCGATACCGCCACCCTACGGTACCCATAAACGACCCGGCTCAAACCCACATCATCCGGGCCTCCTGACCTGTTTTTCCTGCCCGGCAACCTTAACAAACAGACCAGGGTTCGACTCCTTCCCTTCCTACGCATCACCGCATCTTCCGAAGGCAAGAGGAGCTCACGTATCCGGCGGACAATAGAAGTGAACGTATGAAAAGCAACAAACGAAATGACTCTCCAGGAATCATGAAAAGCCTTTTCATGGTCTACCTTATCCTGGGAGGCCACCTCCTCCTGATCGTGGCCCTCTGCTTTTTTGTCCTCTTCTTCCGGGGGCTTGTTAATTATTTGCCCTGGATCTTCCTGGGGGGCGTCAGCCTCATCTGCCTTTCGGGCTTCCTTATTTACAAACGCATGAAAACCGAAGGCAAAGCCCTTAAAGAGATCCTGTCCCTGCCCATGTTTCATGGGAAAACCGTGGAAATCAGTGTTCTCGGGGGACTGGCATCTGTGCGCGTGGAAGACCCGAACCCCCAGCAGCCCATGGCCATCGAGAACAGCTCAATGCGCCAGAACCGCCCCGTTCATGCCCTGCCCCCATCCAGCCATGTGACCGAGCTCCTTGAGCTTGCCCACCTGCTGGACAGCAACCTCATCACCCTGGATGAGTACAACAAGGCCAAAAAGAAAATCATCAATTGATTGGGCTCCCCCAAACACAAAGCAAAAACAAACCCCGGCCACACTGAGTGTGAACCGGGGTTTTTGTTTTCCATTACGGGGCTTTTGCCCCGTTTGTTTTTTGGTAACGAATCAGCTATGCCTCCGGCGGCAAGGTGTGCCACCTTGAAAGCAGGTAGCGGATGCGTTTTGCCCCTCGTTCCTCGGGGCAAATCACATCCGCCTTTGATTCGGGAGGAACCCTGCTCAAGTTGAGCAAACCTGTTTGTCAAACCCACTTTTTAGATCAGGTAAAATTTGGCCCCCGGCAGGGCCGCCGGAGGCAATATTGAAGTGAATAGCGACTCTTGAGTGAAAACTAACCGCCAAATCCATCGGGGTTTTGCGACTGCCATCGCCAGGTGTCCCGACACATATCATCAACGCCCCTTTCCGCACGCCACCCGATATCAGCCAAAGCCTTATCCGGTGACGCATAGCAGGCTGCAATATCCCCAGCCCGCCTTGGCGCCACGGTGTATGGCACGCCCCTGCCGGAGGCTTTTTCAAAGGCCCTGACCAGATCCAGAACACTGGTCCCCTGGCCGGTCCCCAGGTTGTAGACGTAAAGGCCCGGGGCCTCTTCGGCGCTGCTTAACGCGGACAAATGCCCTTTGGCAAGATCCACCACGTGAATAAAGTCCCTCACCCCGGTGCCGTCATGGGTAGGGTAATCATCCCCGAAAACACTCAGTCGCTCGAGTTTCCCCACGGCCACCTGGGCGATGTAAGGCATCAGGTTGTTGGGAATGCCATTGGGATCTTCCCCTATCAATCCGCTCTCATGGGCTCCCACCGGGTTGAAATAGCGCAGCAGCACAACACGCCAAGAGCTGTCGGCAACAATCAGGTCTTCAAGCATCTCTTCGATGATCAACTTTGACCGACCATACGGGTTGGTCGCGCTTCTCGGAAACCCTTCGTCAATAGGAACCGTCTCGGGGTCCCCATACACCGTTGCCGACGAGGAGAAGACAATATTTTTCACCCCGGCCCCGTCCATGGCATGTATGAGGTTCAATGTGCCGGTAAGGTTGTTCCGGTAGTAGGCAACCGGCATCTCCACCGACTCACCCACCGCCTTCAGCCCCGCAAAATGAATGACAGCATGAAAATCATGTGAGGCAAAAAGACGAGCCAGAACCCCCTCGTCAAGAAGATCCCCCTTAACAAAGGAGATCGACTTTCCCGTCAGTTTTTCGACCCGCCTCAAGGACTCTTCCGAACTGTTTGAAAGGTTGTCCACCACGGTCACCTGATGACCGGACTCCAGCAATTCCAAGCAGGTGTGGCTGCCGATGTATCCGGCACCACCCGTTACAAGTACGTGCATACCATTTTCCTGTCTCATGTAATCAAAAAGGTTCAGGCCCTGTTATTTCAAATATACCGGTAACTGTTCTACACATAACAAGCTGCCTCCGGCGGCAAGGTGTGCCACCTTGAAAGCAGGTTACGAATGCGCATTGTCCCTCGTTCCTCGGGCCAAATCACATTCGCCTTTAATACGGAATTCATTCAATGACATGTCTTTCAGGCCTGTTTGTTAAACCCAGCCAATAATAACTTGGCAAACGTTTAGCCCCCGGCAGGGCCGCCGGAGGCACAAGCTGAATAGTAGCGTATACCGGGGACTTCTTCACCATTGGCCTAACCCGGATATTTCACGAGTTGAGTGCATCCATATTCAAGGCATCAGAGCTGAAGATGTAGTTGTTTACCTCAACGCAGAAGAGGGGTGCACTCGGCTCGCCCGAAGGGCGAAAAAAGCGAGTAGGAAACCGTGAATTACATTTTTTTTGAAATATCTTAATTTTTCACAGTAACTATCAGTAATAACATCGTGTTGCTTTGACCTAACAGTTTTCTCATGAAATGTCCGGGCTAACAAGCCGATGCGTTGTGGCACACACGGTTTTCCCATGCCCTGCCCGCAACCACCGCTGCCGGGTTGTCCCGAACCAGCTTCAATGCTTCCGCCTCACCCACGATTTTTGAGGCTGCCTTCACCCCGGCTGCCATCAAAGGTGTCCGGTAATCATGATCATGGGCATCCGACGCCAAAAGGTCCACAGCCCCTTTTTTAAGGAGATACCGCGCACAGGAGGCGATATCCCGCCCAAAGGTTCCGGTAACACTGTCCGCGGTTACCTGCACCAGGGCACGGGTCTCTTCCACCATCTGAAAAAGACGCCTTGGGTCACGCATGATGGAGGGATTTCGTTCCGGATGGGCAATGATGGGATGAAACCCACGGTCCACATAAGCCTTCAGTATGGCAGGAGCTGCGTGAGGCAGGTGACTGTAAGGGAATTCTACCAGGAGGTACCGGGATCCGTTGATGGAAAAATCGGCAAGGTTCTCCGGAAGAAAACCCGCCACGAGTTCAGCACCGGGAACCACGGTGATATCAATGCCTTTTTCCTGTAACCGTTCATTGAGCCGCTGAATCAACGGCAGATACACCCGGGCATCCAGAAGGTCCACGCCGGCATGAAAGGTGGCGACAATACAAGACGTCCCCCCTTCTGCGGCCTGGGCGGCCATGGCAATGCTTTCCTCCATATCCTGGGAGCCATCGTCGACACCGGGAAGGATATGACAGTGAATATCCGTCCAATGGGTATTCGGCATAGATATATTCCTCACTTATCAACAGATACACCGGAGGCACTTTCAGTACGCAGAGTCGCTGACCGGGATCAGGGTAATTTTCGTAACGTTGATGTTCTTGTAGATATAGTCACACAAGGGTGGCCAAGGCATGGACAAGTCACACGAACGGTTTTTTTGCCTTCATGGATAGACATAAAGACAGACCAACCAGCAGCATACAAAGCCCGAAACCAATGACCTTTACGGAGTCATCACAACAAATAGGGGGGAGGCCATTAAGACTGAAATGGCCAAAAAAGCATTCTAACGACAACTCACAATTACGGCAATCTATTTTCTCTATAATGTAGGTATATGCTCACAAAAAAGACCAAACCTGATTAAGATTCGTGAAGACCTTTCATCGCAATATTTCCCTTTTCATACACCACGGATTCCCCTATAGTCATACACTGTTCAGCGTAGAGAATACACGTCATACCTACCGAACGCGTACCGGTTTCAAACCTTCGTCCCCGGCCGGCATGACTGAGACATATTAATGCTAATCTTTATTTAATTCGGAGGTTCTCCATGTCTTACGAAACCATTCTTCTGAATGTAGAAAAGGGTATTGCCACCATCACCTTCAACCGCCCCAAAGCCCTGAACGCTCTTAACGCCGAGCTTCTCACCGAGTTCTCCGCAGCCCTTGACGAAGTCGCAGAAAATAAGGACATCCATGTCCTTGTCCTTACCGGGTCTGGAGACAAAGCCTTTGTGGCCGGTGCCGATATTACCGAACTGGCCAAGCTCAATGCTCTTCAGGCCAAACTCTTCGCAAAAAAAGGCCACGACGCCATCGGCAAGCTCCAGGGACTTTCCATCCCCGCCATTGCCGCCGTTAACGGCTTTGCTTTGGGTGGAGGAAGTGAAATGGCCCTGGCATGCGATTTTATCTACGCCTCCGAAGCGGCAAAATTCGGCCTTCCTGAAATCACCTTAGGTATTATCCCCGGTTTCGGCGGCACACAGAGACTTCCCCGACTGATAGGCGCCAACATGGCCAAAGAGATGATCCTCACCGGCAAGATGCTTTCCGCCGCCGAAGCCAAAGAGGTCGGCATGGTCAACAAGGTGCTTGCCCCTGAAGACCTCATGGAAGCAACCCTGAAAACCGCGGGTGCCATTGCTGCCAAGGGCCGGGTTCCTGTGCGTGCCGCAAAACAGGCAGTAAACGCAGGCCTGAATGTGGACCTGGCCACCGGGTGCTCCATTGAGGTCGACGCCTTTGCCCTGTGCGTGGCAAGCAGCGACGCCAAAGAGGGCACCAGTGCTTTCCTTGAAAAACGAAAGCCGGTGTTCAATGCCGGGTACGAAGGGTAAGGGTTTAACTTACCCGCAAAACGATCAACAGCCACGAACCCTGCTCCACTTTGGAGTGGGGTTCTTTATTTCCACTGAAAGGCTCCACCCCACCGGCAAACATGGCCGATGGTCATTTCTTGACCGGCGGTCTTTTTTAAGCACCAACCCTTCCCTTTACGTGAGGTTCACCCCCGACCCCATTCCAACCCGCAGCAACCGTCCGCCTTTTATTTAATTCATAATAACAAATACTTTCACCACACTCCCGCATTTGTCCGCTCATCCAAACGCACCCATTTCATTGGGAATCGCCATATAAACGCCCACTTTAAGAACACAGCACCAACCATCTGTATTAATGAAGCATACTACCACAAAACCCCTCACACAAAACGTTTTTTGGGTGACTTTTACAGGTGAATCATTTATGACCTGATGACTGTATAGATACGATTGACACACATAACCGTGGCCCACTAAACATCACACGCCTTACACCAGAGCCCACAGACATTCCCGGCCCGGTGTTTCGATCCGGTTTTTGGCCGTCACGGCAATCCCATAGACCTAATAGTTTTGGAGAGGAAAGCTCGCATGATTTACGATATTGATTTTGAAACGATGCCGAGGGAAGCCTTGGAAGCGATTCAGCTCAGGCGACTTCAAACCACCCTTGAAAATGTTTACGCCAAGGTTCCCTTTTACAAGGAGAAGTTTAAAGAAGCAGGCATCGTACCCGGGGACATCCGGTCACTCAAAGACCTTTCCAAGCTTCCCTTTACCACCAAGCAGGACCTGCGGGACAACTACCCCTACGGCATGTTTGCCGTGCCCATGGAGAGCGTGGTGCGCATCCACGCCTCGTCAGGCACCACCGGCTCCCCCACCGTGGTCGGTTACACAAAGCGAGATATCGACACCTGGTCCAACCTCATGGCCCGCGCCCTCTGCGCAGGCGGCGCCACCCGCGGGGACATCATCCACAACGCTTACGGCTACGGACTCTTCACCGGGGGCCTTGGCGTCCATTACGGTGCTGAAAAACTTGGGGCGTCTGTTATTCCTGTCTCCGGCGGCAACACCAAGCGTCAAATCATCATCATGAAGGATTTCGGACCCACCATCCTCACCGCCACCCCTTCCTACACCCTTCACCTGGCCGAAGTGGCCAAAGAGATGGGGCTCTCTTTTAAAGACTTAAACTTCAAATTCGGCATCTTTGGCGCCGAGCCCTGGAGTGAGGGGATGCGAAAAGAGCTTGAGGAGACCCTGGGCATTGATGCTGTTGATATATACGGCCTCAGCGAGGTTATGGGTCCGGGTGTGGCCATTGAGTGCCATGAGGCAAAAAAGGGCCTCCACATCTTTGAGGACCATTTCATCCCTGAGATCATCGACCCCGTGACCGAAGAGCCCCTGCCGTACGGCGAGACCGGAGAGTTGGTCTTTACCTCCATCACCAAGGAGGCTTTCCCCATCATCCGCTACCGCACCCGAGACATCACCTCCCTCCATCCGGAGCCTTGTGTCTGTGGCAGAACCCACATTCGCATGAAGCGTGTCAGCGGACGAACCGATGACATGCTCATCATCCGAGGGGTCAATGTATTCCCCTCACAGATCGAGAGCGTTTTGATGAAGAGCTCCACGGCCACCCCCCATTACCAATTGGTGGTGGATCGTGAAAACAACCTCGATACCCTGACCGTCAAGGTGGAGGTGAGTGAAAGTCTCTTCGCCGATGAGATCAAGATGCTGCAGAATACGGAGAAAAAAATCTCCAAGGATATCAAAGAGTATCTTGGCGTCTCTGCCAAAGTGAAACTCGTGGAACCAAAATCCATTGCAAGAAGTGAAGGAAAAGCTGTAAGAGTCATTGACAACAGGCAGCGATAGACCGAGAATAACGGAGATATCCGAGCCCTGAACGAATACCGAACCGGCCATAGACATGTGGCCGGCTCAGCGATGAATCCATCTCGTATTTAACCCATCACGATGCTCATGAAAGGAGGCCTTTGATGCGCGTTGAACAGATATCCATATTTCTTGAGAACACAGGCGGGCGTATTGCCGAAGTGACCACGATTCTTTCCAATGCCTCAGTGAATATTCGCGCCCTTTCCCTTGCGGATACCACCGATTTCGGCGTGCTCAGGCTCATTGTCGACGACAATGAGATGGCGGAAAAAGCCCTGAAGGAAAACGGATTTTCCGTAGGAAAAACCAGTGTGGTGGCCGTGGCCGTCGAGGACAAGCCCGGTGGCCTCAACCGCATTCTGATCCTCCTTGCCGAGGCAGACCTCAACGTGGAATACATGTACGCCCTCCAGCAGAGCGGCGACCACGCTGTCATGATCTTCCGTTTTGACAACACCGACGAAGCCATCAAGCTTCTCGAAAGTGAAGGGATTCGCGTCTACAAAGCAAGCGAAGTCGCCTCCCTGTAAGATCCGGGGCTGAATGCATGGCCTCTAAGGCACCAGCCGTGCTCACTTAATGCCGCGCCTGTGTTTAAGGCCCCGACACACTACAGACACATGAAAAGCGGAACGCCCTTACAGGGCGTTCCGCTTTTTGTCTTTGGAGTCCGTCCACCATGACCGAAAACAACACGCGCCCCCTCTCCGCAGAGCTGGAACGCAGACTGCTCCACGGCCTTCACCTGGAGTGGGAGTCCGCAAAGGACTGCAACCCGGATCCGCGGATCCGAAGCCTCACCCCCCCACTCTTCGCCCTCAATGAGGCCAGGGGTACCCTTGCCTTGTGGAACAGCAAACGGCGTGAAATCTCCTTCAGCAGCCACTTCCTCTCCCACCACCCCTGGGATGCCGTAAGGGAGGTGCTCCTTCACGAAATGGCCCATCAGGTCGCAAGCGAGGTCTTCCACGCAAAAGGCGAGCCGCCCCATGGCCCCTCTTTTCGAACAGCATGCGACATGTTGGGCGCCAACCCCAAGGCCTCCGGAAGCTACCCCAACCTTCGGGAGCGCCTCGCCATGGGCGACGCCTCTGCCGAAGATGCCGTCACCCAGCGTATCCACAAGCTCTTCGCCCTGGCACAAAGCAGCAACCCCCATGAGTCAGAAGCAGCCCTTTCCAAGGCGAGACTCCTCATGGAAAAGTACCGGATCGACACCCTTGATGCCGGAAAACCCCTCGACGAGTACACCACCATCTTCCTTGGAAAGCCCGCCCTGAGGCACCACCGTGAATCCTATGCCCTGGCCAACCTTCTCACCGAACACTACTTCGTCCGTTGCATCTGGGCCATGGCCTGCGTGGTGGAAAAAGAAAAAATGGGCCGCGTCCTTGAAGTCAGCGGCGCCCGCTCCCATGTCCTCATGGCGGAGTATGTCTACCATTTTATCCTGGAAACCATTGAACGATCCTGGCGGGAAATAGAAAATGAGAACGGAAAAAAACTTGGCAGGTATCGCAAAAGCGATTTTGCAGAAGGGCTTGTGGAGGGATTTTCACAAAAGCTGAGGGCTGAAAAAGGGAAGCGCGACATCTCCCTTCTTCCTGTATTGGTGGAAGACCCGGTCCTTGACGCCTACATCGGCAGGCGCTACCCGCGGGTTGTCACGAGAACCCGCCGCATCAAACACGCGGACGCACATCTCATCAGCAAAGGAAAAGAAGCGGGAAAGCGCATGACCATTCGCCCCGGCGTGGGCACAAAAAAGACGCCCGAAGGCGCCTATCTGACAGACTGAAAAAGCAAACAACCCATGCCTCCGGCGGCAAGGTGTGCCACCTTGAAAGCGGGTTGCGAATGCTCTGAGCCCTCGTTCCTCGGGCTCTTCACATTCGCTGACGGGCTACGCCCGTGAATAACAGTATTTCATGGATTTCGTCTTCCCCGGCTGTCAGAACAATTAAGTTCAAAGAGGGCTTAACCGTTGCAAAATCGGCACTCTTTGCACGGCGAATGACAGGGGATCCATGTGTGAAAGTCGTCAACCCTCGACATTCATTTTGACGGTTGCCTTTGGCCGGAATAACTCCGGAGGCGATCTATACCCATACCCGCCCGAACACATGAAAAAAGAAGCTCTTGGTTAACGCGTGTGCAATTGAGCCGAGGAACGAGGCGACAAGTGCACACGCAATATGGTTTCCAGGTGCCTGCACCTGGCCGCCGGAGGCAATGCTTTTGCTATGTCACTCTACCCCCGGTCAAATCCCCCAACAAGGTGCAGGTGGAGGTGAAAAACCTCCTGGCCGCCGCCTTTCTCAACGTTGAAAAAAACACGGTACCCGGACTTGTCGGTCCCCTCTTTCACAGCGAGGCCTTTGGCCACCGTCATCATCCTGCCCAGCAGCGCTTCATCCACCGCTTCGATATCGTTGATGCTTCGAATGTGTTTCCGGGGAATAATCAGAAGGTGAACCGGTGCTTTGGGGTTGATGTCCCGAATGGCGATCATGTCATCGTCTTCGTAGATAAATTCGGATGGGATCTCTTTGCCAATAATGTTGCAGAAAATGCAGTCAGCAGCCACAGCCACTCCTTTCATCATAAATTATCAATAAGCATTCAGCTCAATATTGCCTCCGGCGGCCCTGCCGGGGGCCAAACTTTTGAAAAGTTTGATAAACAGGTTTTAAAAATTGTTCCTTGGTAGCGCGCGAATTAAAGGCGGATGTGATATGCCCGAGGAACGAAGGGCAAAACGCACCGCAACCTGTTTTCAAAGTATTTTGCCTAATATGGCTTCGCCATCCTTGCCGCCGGAGGCTTCTTTTCAAGGGCCATGCTGAGCTGAATCATTACCAACTTATCGTGTAGAGAACGTATCGGACCACGACCCGGTGCGATCTTCTCCCTCCAGGGCTTCGGAAAGCTCCTGCAGAAACCGGGTGCGCGGAATTTCTTCGGCACCGAATCGCAACAGGTGATCGGTGGTTACCTGGCAATCGATAAAATCAAAGCCTTCGTTTTGCAAAAATCGCACGAGCTGAGCAAAACAGAGCTTGGAGGCGTCGGGTTTGCGGGCAAACATCGACTCCCCGAAAAATGCACGGCCCAAAGAGACCCCGTAGAGGCCTCCCACCAGCTCGTCACCCTCCCACGCCTCCACGGAATGGGCATACCCGGCCTTGTGCAGGGCTGTGTAGGCCTCCTGCATCTCACCCACAATCCAGGTGCCCTCTTCCTCGGCTCGCTTGATGGACGCGCAATGGGAAATCACGTGAGAAAACGCCCGGTCCATGGTGACCCGGTAGAGCCCTCGTTTCATCGTTTTCCGCAAGGAACGGTTCACCACCAGTTTCTCGGGGTAGAGGACCAACCTGGGATCAGGTGACCACCAGAGGATGGGTTCGCCGGGACTGTACCAGGGAAAGATGCCCATGGAGTAGGCAAGGATCAGGCGATCTACAGCAAGGTCTCCTCCCAATGCCAGCAGCCCGTCCTCGCGGGAGAGCTGTGGCGGGGGAAAGGAGACCTGGTCAGACAACTGAAACAACGGCATGAATCGTCACCTTATGAAAAACTGAAGGTGAGCTCATCCTGCCGGAGACCGATGGTCACGATGCCTCCCTTGGAGAGTTTTCCAAAGAGGAGTTCATCGGCCAGCAGGTCCTTGATGGAGGTTTGAATCAAACGCCCCAGGGGCCTTGCCCCATAATCGGAATCGTAGCCCTTCACGGCCAGCCAGTTCCTTGCCTTGGGCGTCAGCTTAAGCTGCACCTTTCGCTCGGCAAGCTGGGACTTCATCTCGGCCATGAACTTATCCACGATCATCTCCATCACTTTTTCCGACAGAGCGTTGAAGGTAATAATGGCATCCAATCGGTTACGGAACTCAGGGCTGAAGATCCGCTCAATGGCTGAGCGGCCCTTGCCCTCGATCTCCCCTTTCGGGCTGCCGAAGCCGATGGTTTTGGTACTCATCTCCCGGGCACCGGCGTTGGAGCTCATGAGAATCACCACATTACGGAAGTCGGCTTTCTTGCCGTTGTTGTCCGTCAGGGTTCCGTGGTCCATCACCTGAAGCAGGATGTTGATGAGGTCGGGGTGGGCTTTTTCAATTTCGTCCATGAGCAGCACGCAGTGAGGGGTCTTGCGAACACGCTCGGTAAGAAGACCGCCCTGCTCGAAGCCAACATATCCCGGAGGCGCCCCGATGAGGCGTGCCACGGCATGCTTTTCCATGTACTCACTCATATCAAAGCGCAGGAACTCCACACCCAGATTGAGGGCCAATTGCTTGGCAACCTCGGTCTTGCCGACGCCCGTGGGGCCGGAAAAGAGAAAGGAGCCGATGGGCTTGTCAGGAATGGAGAGGCCGGCACGGGAGCGCTTGATGGCGGTGACAAGGCCGTCCAGGGCCTCATCCTGTCCAAAAATAGCGCTTTTCATGCGTTTACTCAGAGTCTTGAGGCGATCCCGGTCGGACTTGGAAACACTTCGGGCAGGAATCTTGGCGATGACGGCCACCACCTTCTCCATATCGGCCACCCGCACTTTCCGGGAGGTATCCTTCTCGTCAAGACGCTTCAGGACCCCGGCCTCATCGATCACATCAATGGCTTTGTCCGGCAGGTGCCGGTCGTTGATGTGCTTAAACGAAAGATCTGCCGCCGCTTCGATGGATGCCGGCGTGTAATGAACCTCGTGGTGGGATTCAAACCGGTCCTTGAGCCCGTTTAAAATTTCCACGGTCTCGGCCACAGTGGGCTCACTGATATCGATCTTTTCAAACCGCCTGGAGAGTGCGCGGTCTTTCTCGAAATTGTTTTTGTACTCTTCGTAGGTGGTGGACCCCATGCACCGAAGCTCACCGTTTCCGAGCACGGGCTTAAGCATGTTGGAGGCATCGATGGATCCGCTGCTCGTCGCCCCTGCGCCCACAACAGTATGAATTTCGTCAATGTAAAGAATCACATTGGGAATCGCCTTCAGCGCCTCAATGACTCCCTTCATCCGCTTTTCAAAATCACCGCGAAACTTGGTCCCGGCAAGAACCGCCGGCAAATCGAGGGAGTAGATCCGAGTCCCTTTGAGGGGCGCCGGCACCACGCCAGAAGCAATCATCTGGGCGAGGCCTTCGGCCAGGGCAGTTTTCCCCACGCCGGGATCCCCGACAAAGATCGGGTTGTTTTTACGACGTCGCAACAGCACCTGAACAATGCGCTTCATTTCCCGGTCACGCCCGATAAGGGGGTCAAGGGTCCCTTCAAGGGCCTTCTCCACGAGGTCTACGGTATAGAGTTTAAGAGGATCTGTCTCCTCTTTCTCTTCACGGCCGTCTCCGCCGTCAGATCCGGGCTGGGAGTCACCGGCAGGGGTCTGCTTCTGCTCCTGCTCATGGGAGATATAGCGAAGGACGGAAAGGCGTGTCACGCCTTCGGACTCAAGAAAATAACTGGCATGGGAATCCCGTTCCTGAAAGATGGACGCGATGACATCGCCGACCTCCACCTCTTTTTTCTCTGCGGAACGAACATGGGAAACGGCACGCTGAATCACACGCTGAAAACCCAGGGTCTGCTGAAGCACATAATCTTCAGAGCCCTCGAGTTTTTCGATCTTCTCCTGAAGAAACGTATCCACCTTGCCCTTGAGTTCAATGGTATCACCGCCACAGCTCTCGATAATATCTATCCCTGTGGGGTCATGAAGGATGGCAAACAGCACATGCTCAATGCAGACATATTCATGCCGTCTTTTTTTTGCTTCGCGAACGGCAAAGCCCAAGGTTGCGCTGAGTTCTCTGCTTATCATAGGTCGTTTCTCTCCATAATACTTCGCAAAGGGTAACCGCTTTCTTCGGCTATTTCATGGACGGTATCCACCTTGGTTTCAGCCACCTCATACGTGTAAACGCCACACAACCCTTTGCCTTGATTGTGAACGAGAAGCATAATCGCATTCGCATCTTCACGTGACTTACGAAACACAGTCATCAGGATGTCCACCACAAAGTCCATTGGGGTGTAGTCATCATTGATGAGGTAGACCCGATACATGGGCGGCTCTTCCAGCCTGGTCTCCCTGTCGACCTCTATCTCTTCTTGCAGATCGGGATGATTATCGGCCATGGGTCACTCATACCCCCTGAAATCCTACCGTTGAAATTATAACACAGAATAAGGCAAAAAAGCATCGACGATCACCAGCCAGAGGATTGCATGCGGTGAAGAAACGGATGGCACGCACACCTTTTTACCTTGCAGGGAACATCGATGCTTTTATTATCGAAAGACAACCAAACCTATCAGGCCTGGCCGCAACATTTTTTGTACTTTTTCCCGCTACCGCAGGAGCAGGGGTCGTTTCGGCCCACTTTGCTGTCCGCTTTCCTCGCCGGCTGTTTCGCGGCGCCGCCTTCATTGTGGGAGTACGAGAGGTCCGATTGGCTTCGCTCTGGATTTACCTCCTCCACCTGCTCGGGCTCGGCAATCTGGATCCGGAACAAGATGGCCACCACCTCTTCCTGAATGCGGTCAATCATGGCCTGGAACATCTCAAAGCCCTCTTTCTTGTAGACAATGAGAGGGTTCTGCTGAGCGTAGCCACGAAGACCAACGCCCTCTTTGAGGTGGTCCATGGAGAGAAGGTGATCCTTCCAGTGGTTGTCCACGGTCTGAAGAATCACGTAGCGCTCGAGCTGACGGAACTGATCCGACCCGATGAGGGCCTCCTTGCCGTTCATGATCGCCAGGACATGATCATGCACCAGCTCGGACAACTTGTCACGGGTGAGGTCATTGCCTGAGGAGTCCACGGTAAGGGTGGTGTTGAAATGGCTGCCCATCAGCTGGTTAAACGTCTCCCAGTCCCAGGACGCAGGCAGGGTCTTCTCCACGGCAACCTGGGACGTGATGTTCCAGGCAATGCCTTCCACCATGCGCAGCACTTCGTCATGAAGGTCTCCACCCCGCAGGGCTTCCCGACGCTGCCGGTAGATCACTTCACGCTGCTTGTTCATCACATCATCGTATTCAAGGATGTGCTTACGAATATCGAAGTTGTGGCCTTCCACTTTCCTTTGGGCATTTTCAATGGCCCGGGAAATAAGGCGGTGTTCAATGGGTTCCCCGTCTTCAAGGCCGAGGCGCTCCATGATGGCGGTGATGCGTTCCCCGCCGAAGATGCGAAGCAGGTCGTCTTCCAAAGAGAGAAAGTATCGAGAGATACCGGGGTCGCCCTGACGGCCGGAGCGGCCACGAAGCTGGTTGTCAATACGGCGGCTGTCATGACGCTCGGTGCCGAGAATGTAGAGGCCACCAAGTTCTGTCACCCCTTCGCCCAGCACAATGTCGGTACCTCGACCGGCCATGTTGGTGGAGAGGGTCACAGCACCCTTCTGCCCGGCCATGGCGACGATCTCCGCCTCTTTGCCGTGGTGCTTTGCGTTGAGAACCTCGTGCTTGACCCCCTTCTTGCTCAGCTTCTTGCTGAGCTGCTCGGACATGTCAATGGAGATGGTGCCCACAAGCACGGGCTGACCGGTCTTATGAACGCTGATGATCTCCTCGGCCACCGCATCGAACTTCTCCTTGCGGGTCTTATAAATCACATCCGGCCTGTCATTACGGATCATGGGCTTGTTGGTGGGAATCACCAGACAATCAAGTCCGTAAATCTTCATGAATTCTTCCGCCTCGGTCATGGCCGTACCGGTCATGCCACAGAGCGTGTCGTACATTCGGAAGTAGTTCTGAAAGGTGATGGAGGCAAGGGTCTGGTTTTCGTTTTCGATGCGAACCTTCTCCTTGGCCTCAAGGGCCTGGTGCAGGCCTTCGCTGTACCGTCGCCCTTCCATGAGACGACCGGTGAACTCATCAACGATCACGACCTTGCCGTCCTTCACGATATAATCGGTATCGCGCTTGAAGGCGTAGTGGGCCTTGAGCCCCTGGTTCACGTGGTGAAGGACTTCAATGTTCGTCGGGTCAAAGAGGTTATCCACATTCAGCTTGGCTTCGGCCTTCTGAACCCCCTCATCGGTGAGGGTGACGCTCCGGGATTTTTCATCCACGGTAAAGTCTTCTTCCACCTTAAAGAAGGGCATGATGCTGTCCACCAGGCCGTAGAGCTGGGTGGACTGTTCCGCAGGACCGGAAATGATGAGCGGGGTTCGTGCTTCGTCGATGAGAATACTGTCCACCTCATCCACGATGGCAAAATTAAGGTCGCGCTGAACCAGCTGCTCCCTTGAGAACTTCATGTTGTCCCGAAGGTAATCAAAACCGAACTCGTTGTTGGTTCCATAAGTGATATCGGCGTTGTACGCCGCTTTTCTCTGGTCATCATCCAACCCGTGGACGATATTTCCAACGGAGAGCCCCATGAAGTTGTAGAGCTTGCCCATCCACTCGGCATCACGGGAAGCGAGGTAGTCGTTGACGGTCACGACATGAACACCTTTGCCCGTAAGTGCGTTGAGGTATGCGGGAAGAGTGGCAACAAGGGTCTTGCCCTCACCCGTCTTCATTTCAGCGATCATCCCGCTGTGAAGGGACATACCGCCAATGAGCTGGCTGTCGTAATGCCTCATCTCAAGGACCCTTCGCGAGGCTTCCCGCACGGCGGCAAACGCTTCGGGCATCAAATCGTCAAGGGTCTCCCCTTGCGCGTAGCGCTCCTTAAAAGACGGCGTCAAAGCCTGAAGAGCTTCGTCATCCAGGGCCTTGTATGTCTCTTCAAGGGCGTTGATCTGGTCAACGACCTGTGCAAGACGCTTAATCACACGATCGTTTTTCGTTCCAAACAAGCGGGTCAGCAATTTTATCAGCATCGGCTCTATTCCTCTCTCAGCGGGAAACCGTTCTCAATTCTACGATAAACAAATGATGGCTCTACGCACAGGCAACGGCCGTGCATGCGGCCAAGGGGACGTCATGGGATACCCATAACGATGGAGGGACCTTCGGTGGCGGTTCTCTTTGAGCCTGTCAACACGAGGGGAGCCCATTGGATGCCGGGGCGGCATCCGCCACATAGTTGTACAAAACGGGGATAAAATCAAGGGAAAGGCTAAGGGGGACGCGGTAAAAAACGAAGACAGAGGACGACTGCGGTCAGTCAAGGATATACTTCACAGGGTTAACCGGCATTCCGTTCAGATGCACCTCATAGTGAAGATGGGGACCGGTGCTTCGCCCGGTGTTCCCCATCAGGGCGATTGTCTCACCGCGCTTCACCTGCTCCCCGCTCTTTTTTAGGGTCTTTGAGAGGTGACCATAGCGTGTCACCATCCCATGGCCATGGTCCAGGGTAACCATGATTCCCATAGAGCCGCGGCTTCCGGCATAGGTAACCACCCCGTCAGCCGGGGCAACAATGGGGGTGCCCACGTGGTTGGCGATATCGTACCCTTTATGAAAACTCTTTTTCCCTGAAAAGGGAGAGGTTCGGGCCCCAAACTTCGAGGAGACCCAACCGGTGGTGGGACGGATAGCCGGAGTGGATTCAAGGACGGAGCGCTTCTCATCAAGGATCTCGTACAAAGAGACAAAACGCCCCCTCTCCTCCTCGGCAGCCAGGCTCGTTTCATTGATCTGCTCTGCCATCTCCCTGACCAGGGCTTCCCCCTGCTCGTGGATAATGAGGTTGGTGTCGATATCCTCGGGGATCGCCCCGCCCACCCCAAAGAGATTGTCTCCCTTGGAAACAGGCCCCAGGTTTGCGATAACACGGATCTTCTTCTCAAACTCATACAGATCGAGAAGGCTCCGTTTAAGGGTGTTGACCTCCCCCGCCATGGTCAGGAGTTGCTCATCTCTTGCTTCAATTTCAGCGTCTTTACGCGCCATCTCCAGTTCAATGGCTGCTGAAGCATTCCGGTGACGAACGGACGTTATTCCGGCATAAATGGAAACGGAGAGAATCGAAGACAGGGCAATGAGAAGTGCCACAAAAACGAGAGCATGGCGCCCGGAAAGGGCAAGTTGCCTGAAAGGTTTCTTCCCGGATCCGACAATATAAAAGGTGTATCTGCTCTTCATAAATTCCATGGTATGCGAAATGGGGTGATGGTTCTGCTTCAGGCCCAAGCCGACCTCAACACCCGAAGCGTCAGGTGCGCCCAGCTTTTACGGACACACCTCCATTTTCAAAGATGTTGCTACCACGGAAACGCCCAACTGTCAAGCATCACAGCAGAAACACCACAAGCCTCCATAAAAAAAGAGCTTTATTTGCCTTTGTATAACGCAACGATTCAGCTCAATAGTGCCTCCGGCGACCCGGCCGGAACCAAACGCCAAAAAAATGCGCCAAACTGAATTTATGAGTTATTCGCATGTATCACCAACACCGACAGAGAATACGATTCCGGGTATTACGGGTATACTGCCCTCCTCTTCTTCGTACCCTCGGAAGAAGAGAAAAGGAGACGCTGTTACGCAAAAAATGAAACCGCCCTATTCTCAAGAACGGGTGCATGGCCTCACCCTCCGTGCGAATGCCCCGAAAATGGCTGCATTGCCATGACCTTCACGCATTCGCCATCGGGTTTCAAGGTGCCCCCACCTTGCCGCCGGAGGCATGAGTGAACAGGCCCTAATGAACAAGGGCAGGAAGCCACATCACCAATGAAGGCACAAAGGTAATAAGAAGCAATACCGCCAGCTGAATCAATAAAAAGGGCATCACTGCCCGGGAGACAAAGAGCAGCCCGCGGTTGGCGATGGAACCCGTGATAAACAGACTGACCCCCATGGGTGGCGTGCAGTAGCCGATGGCAAGGTTCACCGTTAATATCAAGCCGAAATGAATCGGGTCCACCCCGAAATGGGGAAGCATGGGAATCAAAACCGGCCCCAGGATCAAGGTGGCGGAGATGATATCCATGAACATTCCCGTCACAAGAAGCAGGAGGTTCATCATAATAAGGAACCCCCACCCCGATGACACCGTCATCATCACCGCTTCTGTGATACGGCCTGGAATGTTCTCAAAGGTGAGGTACCGACCGAAACAGGTGGCACCGGCAACGATGATAAGGAGGGTTGCCGACGTCACCGCCGAGCTGACGGTGATCTGCTTGAGTTCTCCGAGGTTCATGGAGCGATGGATAAAAAGTTCCACGATGATGGCGTAAACACAGGCCACCACAGCCGCTTCATTGGCGGTAAACATCCCTGAAAAGATACCGCCAAAAATGATCACGGGAAGCATGAGCGCCCAGAAGCCCTCCTGCAGCGCCTCACGAATTTCACGGAAGGTGGGCGGCAGCCGCCTTTCAACCCGCCCGCTTTTTCTGAAAATAATCCCGGTATAACAACAGATACCCAGCACAATGAGAGCTCCTGGCACAAACCCCGTGAGAAAAAGCGCCTCCAGGGAGACATTGCTGATCATGCTGTAGAGAATCATCCCGATACTCGGAGGGATGATCACACCCAGGTTGGGTGATGTGGCCATGAGCCCCACGGTATAAGACTCATCGTACCCATGCTCCTGCAGAGCCGGAATCATAAAGCCCCCGATGGCCACCACCGTGGCTACCGTGGAACCTGAAATGGCACCGAACAAAGCGCATGCCACCACCCCGGCCATGCCGAGCCCTCCGGGAAGCCACCCCACAAGCACATTGGCCACCCGAATCAGCTTCTCGACAATACTGCCTGCGGTCATGATGTTTCCGCAGAGAATGAAAAACAGAACAACCACCAGGGCAAAGTTATCAAGGCTTTTAAAAAGTGTCTGAACCAGCAGAAGAACCGGCATGTCTGCAAAAAGAAGAAACCCACAGGTTGCCGTGAAAAAGAGAGAGATGGCCACGGGAATATACGCTGCCATGCACCCCAGAAGAAGGGAAAGAATGATCAAGTCGTTGCTGCCCATGGATTATCGTCCCCCCTTGCCGGAGTCGGATTCCCCAGCCTCGAAAGGCCCATCACCCTTGTTCGTCACCAACCCACCTGCCTGGACCAGAGCCCGAAATCCCATCAGCCCACCGGAGAGGGGAAGGACACAGTACAACCAGGCCATGGGGATCTGCATGATAATGGTCTTCTGGCCGGTCTTCAGCTGAAGCATCACCATCTGGATTCCGTAGACGATCAAAATGCCCGCAAAAAGAAGGGTCGCGGCATAAGAGAAGAGCAAAAGGGGCTGTTTCAGCTTGGGAAAAAACTGAACGAGGGCGTCAATACGCACCATGGCCCCGTTTTTCACGGCCCGGCTGCACCCGACAAAGGTGGTGTAGATAATCACCAGCCGCACCAGCTCCTCGGACCATGCCAGGGAGTGATTGAAGCCATAACGCAGGACCACACTTGCAAAAAGCGCCACAAGGGCCGCCGTGACAGTCAAAAAAAGGGTCCACTCTTCAAAGAAGGTGACCGCACGGTCAATTTTATCAACAATGACAGACATACATACACATCCAAACTAAAACGTAAGAAACGCCCGGCATGTAAAATCGGGCTAAGGGCTAAGGGCTAAGGGCTAAGGGCTAAGGGCTAAGGGAAAAATTCAGGTATCAGACAATAAAACAAGAATGAATCCGAATGTTCCCAAAACCCTTTGCTTTGTCGGTTATCCAGAACTGGTATTGAGATGATTCCGCCAGCCTGGCTTCGAACGCCTCACCGCCAGAGTTAGCCCGTTCAATGCCAACCCATAAGTTGGCATCAGGAACCCAACAGGCCAGGCACACAAATCGTGCTCTGCACACCAGCCAACGCCATGCCATTGCGATTTGCCCTGAGAAACGAAGGGGGAGGCGCAATGGCAATAAGCTATCGAGGTGCTTTGGCCTAATGTGGCTTTGCCACCCTCGCCGCCCGAGGCATGCACGTTGATTTATGGCAGGGAGAGCTGCGCCCTTTCTACTGCACGGTATACCCCAGGTGGCTCTGAACCTCGCCCAGGTAGTTCTCCGGGCGGTAGGTATCGCCGTCGCCCAGGCGGTTGATCTCTTCTTTCCACCCTTGATGCACGGAATCGCCTTTCTCCTTGAGCATGGCCATTTCGACGTCAGGCAGCGTGTAAAAAGTCACCCCGTTTGTCTTGGCATCGGCGATCTGGGCCTCTTCCTGGGCCCGTGTCTCCTTTCGGATATCGGCACACACCTCATGCACCACATCTATAAAGGTGGCCCGAAGGTCTTCTGGCAAGCTTTCCAGCCATGCCGAATTAAAGACCCAGATAAAAAGGCCCTGGGCGTAATTGACCTGGGTGTAGTGCTTGGCCACTTCGAATTTCTTGGTGATGTTGCACACCATGGGGGTGTGATCAAGGCCGGTGATAACCCCTTGCTTCAGGGAGACAGGAACGTCCGGCCAGGGCATCACCACGGGGCTCAGGCCCCAGGCATCATAAAGGGATTTGTTCACGCTGGCCTCGGCAATGCGGAACTTCACCTTCCCCGCTTCATCCAACTGGGTCACGGGCGTGGTTGTGGCCCAGCCGTAGCTCCCGTACCCGGTGATATCGAGCCCGGTGATCCCCTGGTGATTCATGGCCTGCATGAAGTGATCAAAGAGGGGCCCGCTGTTGATGAAGCGGTCCAGTTTATCAAAGGAGTTGACGAGAAACGGCAGATTGACCAAACCAAAGCGCGGCCCCAGGTTCGTGGCGGCAACTGAGCTCACTGCCATGCCCTGAATGGCCCCCATCTGCAGCTGATTGAGCACCTCCACCTCCCCCCCGAGCATGGAGAGGGGCTTGTAATCGAAATAGATCTTTCCTCCGGTCCGTTTCCACAGCTCATCGCGAATCGCAAAACCCGCGTAAACCCCTTTCATAACCGGATGCGATACGTTGGAGACGATGCACCGGTATGAGGCTGTCGACGGGTCAAAATCGGGCTGCCATCTATCGAGGGGAGACGCCGCCTTCGCCTTGGGAGCCGACGCACTCTTTTCCGCCACCTTGGATTCACTGTCCTGGCTGCACCCCACTGCCACGAGCATCCCGAGGATGGCCACGCTCAACAGCCACCACCGCCCTGAGTTCCATTTTTTCAGTTTCACTCTCATTCTCCTTAAATAATCATGGCCTCACCACCGTACGACAGGCCCAAATTCAACCCCACGCAAAATGCAAGCGCCCCACCAGGCTTTGGTGACAGCGCAACTGCCAGCCCAACCCCTCTATTATGACCGACGCCCATTTACTGACCATCGGTCACTCACTTCCACAAAAAAAAGCGGTATTACGAAGCAGAGGAACCATTTCATGCCCCTGCTTCGCCCGCATATCATGCATGATCGATATGAAGCACCAGCGTTCGGATTGCCTGCCGCAAATCCTCTTTATCTATGACGGTGCTTCCCAGAAGAATCTGAATCAAAAACCCTTCAAAGAGGGCTGTCACAATACCGCCCAGGTTTTTCGACGGATAGGTCGGGTTTTCCCGGTGGGGCTCGACAATGCCGGCAAAAAGATCGCTGGAGAGCCTGTAGAAGCTCTTGTTCAGTTCACTTCTCACCTCATCATTGCCTGCGGCGTGAATGGTGAACTCAAGGAACACCTTGGCCCATTTGCCGTCATCCAAAATCTGCTCAAGAAAATCGATGATCACCTCGATGACGTCGTCCATACTGGAAGCCTGATCCAGGGAATCAACACGCCTTGCACGGTAAAGCTGATACTTCTCCTCCATGATACTCAGAAACAGGTCATCCTTGCTTTTCCAGTACCTGTAGAAGTTCCCCTTGGCATAACCGGCATGGTCCGTGATTTCAGAAATCGTGGTGGAGTTGAATCCCTTTTCACCAAAAAGGTGAACAGCCGAGGCCCTGAGCTCATCGTGGGTCTCCATCGATTTTTCCTGTTGTCTTCGCGCCATTTCACCACCTGTCTATGTTCTGAAAACCAGCCCAAATATAACCGCCGTTCACTTTTTGACCAGCGGTCACCTTTTGCTGATTATTAAAGACAGTTCCTCTTCCTGTCAACCAAAAAGAGAAGAAATAAGCCCCGACACCCTTGGGCAGCCGGGGCCATGAACCTAAAGGAGCCCTGCCGTTTCATCCAGGCCTGCCATGATGTTCATGTTCTGGATCGCCTGACCGGAGGCGCCTTTGAGAAGGTTATCAATGGCGGAGACCACCACCAAACGGCCGTTACGGCTGTCTGAGGACAGGCCGATATCGCAGAAGTTGGTGTGCTGCACATGAAGAATATCAGGCATCATGCCCTTTTCCCTCAAGCGCACAAAGGGACGGCCGGCATAGGTGGATTCCAGAATCTGCCTTGCGTCCTCTTCTGTTTTTCCATCTGCAAGGGTGCAGTAAATGGTGGAGAGCATCCCCCGTGTTGCCGGAAGCAAATGAGGGGTAAAGGTGATCTCGACGCCCTCTCCATGGGCCGCTGACAACACCTCTTCAATCTCGGGGCGGTGGCGATGCCCATCCACTTTGTAGGGTTTGAACGACTCGTTGGCCTCACAAAAGTGAGAGCCCAGGGAAAGGCCTCGCCCCGCACCGCTCACACCCGACTTGGAATCGGAAATAATTCCTTCGGCCCTGATGATACCGGCTTTCAAAAGCGGAACAAGCGCCAGAAGAATCGTGGTTGGATAACAGCCCGGGTTCCCCACAACCTGAGCATTTCGAATCTCATCATGGTAGAGTTCGCACAGGCCATACACCGCATTTTCTGAGAGTTCAGGTGCCGTATGGGGCTGATACCATGCCTCATAGTCCCCTACATTACGGAATCGGAAATCCGCCGACAGGTCAACCACACGTACCCCTCGCTCCAGGAGCTCGGGCACGATGCCCATGGGAATTTTATGGGGAAGTGCGGTGAAGGCGATATCCACCCGCTCGCAAAATGTCTTGGGGTCAAAGGCTTCACAGACCAAATCTGACCGCCCGCTTAAGGCCGGGTAGACATCGCTGATTTTTTTGCCTTCATATTGCCGTGAGGTGATAACGGTGAGTTCCACGCCAGGATGAGCAGAAAGCATACGAACCAGCTCAGCTCCTGTGTATCCTGTGGCACCGATGATTCCTGCCTTTATCATAGTCGCCTCCATCTAACGGTGAGTGTAAGCCCCTGATGTCTACCCGGCGGTTAAAATCTCCCAAGCCGAGATACGCAATGACACAGAGCAAAGACCTTATACCTTCTGCTCTTGATTTTATCAACATACCGTTTGCCCCTTTCCCCCTTGAGACCCAGCCATTTCCCATGCCTCTGAACGATGCGAACTCCCCACATGCCGTATTGACAATCCGTTATTTTATTTATATTATCTTAGACCATAACACGATTTGAGACCTGTCACACATCTGAAGAAACACCCCCGGCTGCACACCTGCCTGACTCCCGAGTTTACTTGTACCTGATAGTTTCACACCACATCAAAAAAATTCTTTGTCAGCGCGGTATGACAACAATGTTACCCGTACACCAACACACACCATTTTTTGTCTGAGCCTCTGCTCGGATCTGGCCTTTGGTCACAGGGTCCACAATGGTATCAGGCGTTCATCAATCACTTCTAACCAATGCATTCTCCGCCCACAAGGAGGACCCGCCATGAATCAAGTTTTTACCGAAATGATGAAAGGATTTGACAGCTGGAAAGGTTGGGACATGTCCAAGAACCTCGAAATGTTCAACACATCTGACGCCGCACGCATGGGGGTCCGCTTTATTGACTTTCAAAAAAGCGCCTTTAATACCACCTTCGATACCATGCTGAAGATGCAGGAACAGTCCCAGAAAGTAGCAACCGCTTTTCTGGCCAATAACAAAGCCATCCCCGATTCAGGCCGCGTGTTGATGGAAGAGTGGCAGACCCAACTCACCAACAATCAGACAGAATTCCAAAAATACATCACCGATCACTATGACCGCCTCATCGACATGATTCAGCCCAAGAGCCAGGGATAGAGGCCGTAGCAGTTTATAGTGCATGATCAGTTATCATTAGCGACAAATTGTCAGGCCCGTCTCTTGTTGAGCAAAAAGTCCAAAGGCGCTTCCGGTTCAGGTAGCGCCTTTTTCTTTTTAAGCATCACAACACTGACTCACAACACCCAACATCTCCTATTATTGACAACATTGCCCCCATCGAACGCCTGAAAATGTGATAAGGTAGAAAAGCGTCATTGCTTCGCCATTGAAGAGCCAAAAAAGAAGACAACCCATGACAAGGAGCCTCCTATGAATCAGCTGAACCTGATGCAACAGATCCTCCAGTTTCAAAAAACAACGGCCACCAACAGCTTGCGATCCACAAACCTTCTCATGGAACATGGAGAACGACTCAGCTTTGCCTGGCTCGACAGGTTTTCCCTTCTGCCAGGACAGACACGGGAAACAGCCACCTTATGGATGGATGTGGCAAGAACCTGGCGTTCATACTACACAACAACAACCAACGCACTCTTTGAACCCTTTGACCAGTTCAACAAGTCCTGATATCCAAAAGCAGCTGCCTGCTGTCCGGCCATACACCAACGAAACAACCGACACGATTTACGAGGGCCCCATGACGTTCAGCCGACAATCCGCCATCCTCCTTCTCCAGCTACTCTGCCTCCTCGTCCTTGCCACCATTGCAAACGCAGGTCCGGACGAGATCAACTCGAAAGGTGCCAGTTCAGCCAAACAGGCAGGGCCCCCGGTCCTCACGATCTCCGCCGTGGGCGATATCATGCCTTCAAGCTCCTTCCCCAGCTCTGTTTACCTCTCCACCATTCCGGATGGACGCCTCCAAAAGACATTTTCCGGGATTCTGGGTAACGCACATATCCGGTTCGGGAACTTTGAAGGAACCATTGCCGGTGACGCTCCTTGCCTCAAGGCATGCACCGATCCATCCAAATGCTACGCATTCAACATCCCAGCGTCCTATGCAGAGACGCTGAAGCGTGCAGGCTTCAATCTTTTCAGCCTTGCAAACAATCACATCAGCGACTTTGGCAAACCGGGACGCGAACGTACGGTTCACCACCTTGCACAAAGCGGCATTGCCTGCGCCGGCACCATTGAAAAGCCCTGGGACATGCTATACACCAACGGACTCTACGTTGGGTTCGCCGCCTTTGCGCCCCACAAAGGGGTGGCAAACCTCCTTGACCGCGATGCCGCTGCCAGCCAGGTCAGGAAACTCAAGGCCGTCTGCGACATCGTCGTTGTTTCCATGCATGGCGGGGCCGAAGGCAACGGTGCCGAACACGTCCCGCGTCAGGAAGAGATGTACCTTGGTGAAAACCGAGGTGACCTTCACGCTTTTTCCCACGCCATGGTGGACGCCGGAGCCGACCTCGTCATTGGCCACGGCCCCCATGTGGTCAGGGGGATGGAGCTATACAAAGGACGCCTCATCGCCTACAGCCTCGGCAACTTCTTTACCTGGGCACGATTCAACTTAGAAGGCCCCAAAGGAGTGGCCCCTGCCCTGACCGCCACCCTGGCCGCTGACGGGCGATTCATCACCGGCCATCTCCTCTCCTTTCGACAGCCGTACAGGGGGCTGCCAAAACCCGACCCCACGTTTGCTGCGGCCAAAGAGGCAGCCCGCCTCTCACGCGAGGACTTTCCCGAGAGCCGCCTTCACATCTCAGATAAAGGCATACTCTCACGCACCACAAAATAAAAATCCGACCCCAGAGGGGCCGGTATTGGAATAACCCTTAAAGGGGTAAAATACCTTACTCCTGATAGGGTGAAAGATACAAAATTCATCTCCGCCCACTGCCTCTATATTGACGGTGCTTCAAGCTGAATAACAGAATGGATTTCTACCACGAAGGACACGAAGAGCACGAAGGCGGCTTCGCCGCAAAAGCGACCTATCGCTCTTTTATTTTTTCTTCGTGTCCTTCGTGATCTTCGTGGTTCATAAGGCCCTCTTTTACGAGGACGTCATACGTTGCCATTAATTATGGCGTATCACTTCGTTTATTGAGAGTCGTTCACCCGGCAAAGCCTGTGAACTTTGACCTTGGCCTGAGGCCAAGGTTTTCCATCCTGGAATAAACGATTCAAGGCAGGGGGGAAAGAAACCCGCAACCTGCCCCTCCCCTGGAGTGCCCGATGCACCGACAGAACATTTCCAGCCACAAAAAAAGCCCGGTTGGCCTGCAAGGCCAGCCGGGCTTTCATGTGTCATAAAATCATGCCAACCGTTTTATTCCGGATATTTCACGAGTCGAGTGCAGGAAACCGTGAATGGCATTTTTATGCTTGAAATGCCTTAATTATACACGTCGATGCAACCAGCAACATAAGCACAACTATATGAAACGTTGAATAGAGCTGCATTGTGGAAGCGGCCGGAAAAGAGGGGTGTATAATGATTTCCGACCGAGACCCTTAGTGATGGTCGCAGGCATCTCCATGGCCACCACAGATATCCAGGGACTGAAACTCAGGCAACGTTCCTGCCTGAAGCTTTTCCAGGTTTTCGCGTACCGAACCCTCTGCGGCCTTATATATGGTGACCCCTTTGTTCTTCAGCTTTCCAAAGGCACTGCCGCCAATGCCTCCCACCACAACGGCGTCCACGGTGCGCCCGCCCAAAGCTCTCAGGGGCTGACATTTGCCGTGCTGGTGATTGAGGTCCTGGTTCAACGCCTTTTCACAGGCATTGGTCTCCGTATCCACAATCACAAAACAGGTTGCAGAACCAAAGTGGTTGTAAACAGGACTCTCCAGTTCATCATATTTTTCCGTCGGGAACGCTATCTTCATGGGAACAACTCCTTTAAATGCATTAGTGGGGGTCATAAACTTCGATGTTCAGGCCGTTCCAGGCGGTAACATCATAATACTCATTTCAGAAAAGATAGTTCTCAAGCTCAAAAATGTCAATGGCAGGTAACAGCATAACTAAGGTGGGAGCGGGCCCCCCACGCCACGGAGAGTGGTGTCAGTCCGGGGAGCCCGTGTATGAAAGTGTTCTCTTGATCGTTGAGATCTGACCTTATGATATTTTCTGCATTTGGGGCGGGGTATGGTTCTGAGACCGTTTGGTCAGATCAGGGTCCGAACCGGTAGGTGCCTCTTTCCTTAGCAGACCCGCACAGGAATGTGTTAACCGTAAAAATACCGTAAAAATACCGTACCCACTACCGCACCGTTTACATCTGCATGAGATAAACCCTGAGATTCACCCCACTTTTCTTCAGGTCCAATTTCTTTCGAATACTGTCTCTGTACGCGTCAATGGTACGGGGGGAGAGATTCAGGAGTTCCGCAATCTCCTTTGTGGTCTTCCCGCTCCGTACCAGCTGGGCCGTTTGAATTTCTGCCGGAGTCAGTCGGGCAAACCCCGCATTGAGCTTCCGCGCAAAGGGGGAGAGAATGTCATCGATGTTCTTTTCAAGCATCTCCACCAGGTTCCCCTGGGCCAGGGTTAACCGTGTTCCCTTGAGGCGCTCCATGTACGGAATAATCAGGTCGTCAACGTTACGCATCATATTCTCCTGGATTTCACCCATGTTCTCATCGCTCTTACTGAGCATCTGCTTCAGAGAAATATTGGCCTCTTTGAGCTTCTCCCCCGACTCCTTGAGTTCCCTCTCCTTTTCCATCAGGGCCACCTCTTTGCCCCGTCTGTCGGCAATTTCATTTTTCAACACCCGGTTGACCATCTGAAGCTTTTCTGTCTGCTCCTTCAGGTTCTCATACAGCCGTGTGTTCTCCATGGAAATCGCCATCTGAGAGGAGAGGGTTTTGAGCACCCGCAACCGTCGCCCTTCAAAGAGATGATTCAGGGTACGGTTTTCCAGATAGAGAATGCCGCACTGCTGAGACTGAACAGAAGAAGGGATACAGATGGCGCTCCCCCCTTGAAAGCCATCAAAGTAAGGATCGTAGACCACAGGGGCTTCGCCATGGTTGTACTGAAGCATGGTTCCGGTTCGCGCCACATAATGGATCATCACTGACGGCAAGTTTGTGGCATCGGAAAGAGAAACCGAACCGCACAGCTCGACATCTTCGGCACCCGGCCCTTTCTGTGCCTCAAGGGTCACCTGCTCACCATCCATTCGACAGACCGCTGCCGCTTCAGCCCCACCATACTCCAGGGCCGTCAAAACCAGCTTCTCAACGAGCCGATCGTAGGTGCGTTCCGATGAGAGCACCTCAAAGGCCTTGGAAAGTCCCTCCAGATCAAGAAGACCCTCTCCGGAATGGAGACCTCCTGCAGCCGGAGCCCGATGGTGCCCTCCCCCTTCCTGCCCCATGGATGGAAAACTCCACAACACCTGTTCGTAACGCGTCTCAAGCTTTTGAGCCTTGGACTCCGCCCCCCAGAAACGCCAGAGATTCACCGCCTCTGTAAGGCAAACCCTGGCAAGACGATTCTTACCCGTCTTCAAATAACAGAATCCGGCTCTCTCAGCGGCATAGGCTTCATGAAAAATAAAATTATTGTCCTTTGCCTTTTCTCCGGCCAGCTCGAAGTAATGAACAGCCTTCGGCAGGTTCTTCTGGGCCAGATACAACTCTCCACGAACCAGGTCGTGCAGGTGCGAAAAGTTATACGGCGCATTGCTCGCAGCCCTTCCCAGCTCTTTTTCAATACGTTTTGCCTTTTTGAGCCATCTCTTCTGCTTCGAGGACTTCCCCCGCCCGGCATGGCGGGCAAAAACGGCCGCCGCAAAGGCGGAATAGACCGGAATCGTAAAGGTGCTTGTCCCCTCATCGATCATGGCGGTGTACCGTTCCACATGATGAAGGGCCAGGGCATCGTCGCCGAACAGAAAGGCCAGCAGCCCTTTGGTGATATGATAATTAAGGGCGGCAATGTGATCGTTGGGCATGTCGCCCCCACGGGGGCGCTCCCCATCGGTAAAAAACGGACCGGAAAACAGCACAGGGTGGGCGCTCGGCTCGGTCAGGTTGGCCACTGTCTGCTGG
Organism: Desulfolunaceae bacterium; assembly: GCA_942491485.1. Lineage (GTDB taxonomy): Bacteria > Desulfobacterota > Desulfobacteria > Desulfobacterales > Desulfolunaceae > Desulfoluna. The sequence continues at coordinate 124,277 of CALOAX010000011.1, forward strand.
AGGTTTCTTACCGTTCCTTTAAAAGGCAACCTGAGGCGCTCCATCTCCTGGCCGTATACCACCATGTCACGTGCCAATTGATGCAAATCCCCGGATGCGAAGAAACGTGAGTAGAACCAAGCAGACACGGCACTGCCAGCATACTCAGAGTCACCCTCTGCCAGAGACTGCTCATACGCACTCAGGTACAAGGGTAGAAGCTTGTGAATGGGCTCTTTCCAGTGCCGGATGAGGCAGACGGTCACCACAAGGGTCTTGCCCCGCCCTGCCCAGTGAGCATCCTTCTCCATAAGGGTCAGAGCACTCTGGCCCTGAGCCATGCCCTTCTCTACATCATTGGCCACACACGTACAGATAAACCCGTAGGTGGCCAGCAGAAACGGGGTATATTTTGAGCGACCATGCTTGAGGCTGTAGCGTAGAGCGCTGAATACAATGAGAGGCGAAAGGTCACTGCCAGCAAGGTAAGAGGCCATGATGACGGTAAACAGCAGGTCCATAACAGACCGGTGGCGTGCATCCGTCATTGCAGGAAGCTGTTCAATGCCCCCCGCACCCAGGCGAAACAGGGTGCTTCTAATGCGAAGAAATGCCATCACCTGATGACCTCGGTTCACATTCACAGGCAAACGAAAGCCAAATCGGCCAAGGGTCTCACGCCCCAGAACAAGGGCACCGGCAAGATCGTTTGCGGCGATGGCTCCGCGAACCCTCATGCGCCATACGTCCACACAGTCCCAGTCGTCTTTTGCCTGTGCCTCCACCGTCGCCACAAACGCCTCCATAACGGCGTACTCACCTAAGGCATAGGACGCTTCGGCCGCCAGCGATGTCATGTCAAGGCAAAGGGCGTAGTCCTTCGACCAATCCTCATCTCCGAGGAACCGCAAACCACACCGAAAACACTCCAGAGCCAGGCCGAAGGAAGAGATTTCCATGGCTCGCTTGCCGGCGGTAAGGTTCAGGATCACCAGCTCTTTACGGTAACTCTCCCGCATGGGAACCGTTCCCGATGCATTAAACTGATAGACCACATCAAAAAGGTACGGTCCGGGGCTGCGGTCCAACCCCTCATACATATGCATGCCCGCACTGAAGTGGGCCACTTCCCTCTGGCCTCGGTTCATGCGCTCGTAGGCCGCCTTCTGCACAAGGTCGTGGGCAAAGCGGTAATCACCGTCCTCCACATGCACAAAGATCTTCTCGTCACAAAGGGCCTCAAGCCCTTGCCTGACCTTTGTCTCCGATCTCTGAACCACCATGGCAAGAAGCTTGGGGACCACCTTGTACCCCAACAGGGATGCCGATTCCACCAGTCTTCGCATCTGCATGTCCAGACGGTCCACCCGCTCTGAAACCCACTGGGCAGCAGAGTTGCACATGGGAAGCGCTTCCAGCTTTCGCTGGTTCCAGTGCCATCCTTCCCCTTTGGGACCATGGGCCCGGACAAGCTCCCCGTCATGAAGGACTTTTTCCAGAAATGCGTTTAATTGATAAGGGTTGCCCCCTGTTTTGGCATAGAAAAGCTCGGCAAGGGGGGCGATCCGCTTCCGGTCCTCCCGGAGACTCAGGGTCAGGAAGGTCTCCACAGCAAGGCTGTCCAGTCCCTGGACGGGCATAACGTCCACGGTTCCGTCTTTTTTCAGCGCTGCGGTATCAAAGAGCTCGTCAACCAGCGTACTCTTGCCATCGCTGGTCCGAAGCGCGGCCAGGAGCCCGACCTTTTCCCCGGAGATTTCTGTCAGCAGGTTTAAAAACAGCCTGGAGTCCTCGTCCGCCCACTGGACGTCATCGATAAACAGAATCAGGGGGCGGCCCATCTGCTTAAAGACCCGGAAAAAGTTGACCATGGTCATGTGGTAAACATTCGCCTTGGCTGAAGACTCCAGGTCCATGGGGCGCTCATCCGGCGAAACACCGGAGATGAGAGAAAAATCAGGCACCATGGCTGAAAGAACCGAAGCCCCGTCCCCCATGAGGCGCTGAACCACCTTTCGCCACTCGCGAAGTTTTTCCTCCGGTTCTCCCAGGAGGGTTCGCACCACCTGCTGCAGCGCACCGATAAAGGCGGAACCGGGCCGCTCAACGTCCTGGTCAAATTTACCTGAGGCGATGATCACTTCAGGGTGGTGCTGACGTGCGTACCGACAGACCCACTCTGCAAGTGCCGTCTTTCCACTGCCCGGTACCCCGGACAAGACCATGACACCTGGCCTTTCAAAGGCAATGGACCCTGCCTCGGAGATGCCCCTGACCCATTTAACCAGGGCCCGCTTTTCATCCTCACGGCCGCAAAGCATCACGTCGGCGTGGGCCACCAGAGCCCGGGCAGCCTGATATCCGGGAGACTCACCGGTGCGCATGCCCTCTTCAAGGGCCTCGGAAAGGGCCTCCGCAGAAGCGAAGCGCCCCACAGGATTGCGGTTCATCAGGGTCATGATGATCTCATCAAGCCACTTGGGAATGTCCAGGCAGATGTTGGAAGGGAACGGCGGAGTAATGGCCACCTGGGAGTGAATCATGCCGCCTGCGGTATCCACCTCAAAGGGAAGGCGACCGGTGAAGGCTTCATACATCACGACTCCCAGGGAGTAGAGGTCGCTCTGACGATCAGGCTTGCCGCCGCCAGCCTTCAGCTCGGGCGCACTGTATGCAAGGGCCATGAGAAGATGGTCCACGTCCTGGAGATCATCGCCTCCGACCATTCGCAACTCATTCTGAAACCCGGTCAGCTGTACATGACCTGTGTTGCGGTTGACAAGGATGTAATAGGGAGAGATATTTCCGTGGGCCACACCACATCGGTGGCAATGGGAAAGGGTGCGGGAAATGTCCAGAAACCAGGATAGCAGGGCGTCTCGGTTGGGGGTGGTGGTCTCATAAATCCGTTTGAGCTGAACCCCACCGGTATCTTCGAATGAGAGGGTGAGCCCCAGAGAAGTCTGCTGCAAATCAAGGGCTTTTACGATGCCGGGATGATCAAGTTCCCGAAGGGTTGCGTACTCTTTTTTGTACATCTCCATCTCAGACTCATGGGGACGTTCACTTTTCAACACCTTCAAGACAACTTTTCGGCTGTGCTCCGTGCACCACGCCCTGTAATACACAGAAACCCGATCCTGAAACACCAACTGCGGCTGAACGTACTCATCAATAACAGCCATGCGCCCCCTTTCAATCTCCGTGGTGGCTTGTAATACCGGAAAACGGAACATGCGGCACAGTGCATCTCCCCTGCGCAACACCTTCCCAAACAGATGAACACAGAAAGGGCTCCCTGCCATGGCACGATTAGTCGCACCCATTGACAGAGCTAACCGTCCGGTTCACCAAACGGTTCTACCCATGACATCGCAGGAAGTCAATATTGTTGAAGGCATAAAACAGGAGGGGCCGGGCACACAAGTCGGTACACCCGGCCCCTTGTAGAGGGGTATGACAGGACCTCAGGGCATGCGCTGCTTAACGCCCGCCACAGCCGGAAGAGCCAAACGGTAAGGATCAGACGTTAAAATCAGCCACGGCAGGCTTGCCCGCAAAAAGTTGGGCCACGGCTGCCTCGTAGGTATCGATATCGGAAATGCGACGCAAGGGTTTAAACAGGCGATCCCCATGTTCAAAGGCGTCCTTGAAATAGACCCAAAAAGCTTTCATCACACTGGTCACATGCCCCGGCCCATCCAGGCGCTCCACCTGCCGCTCGTAAATGGCATCGTGAAAACGTCTTAAAAGGAGCAACTTCTCCTCTTCTTCAAAACGGGCACCCTTGATTTCTGCCGGAAGAAAGGGGTTGGGAAGTATCCAGCGCCCGATCATCCAGTCCGCAATGGAGGGGAACCGCTTTGAAAGGGCTTCAAACCGGGTAAGGGACCAGAGATCCCCGTTGTAAATCACCCGGTGACGAATCTCCGGCAACATCTCTTCAAAAAATGCGAGATCCGGCTCCCCCGTGTACATCTGGATGCCGGTACGCGGATGCACCGTAAGGTCCTCTAGGGGGTACCGGTTGTAAATGGGAACAAGGGAGTGGAACTCCTCCCGGGTATGACGTCCCAGCCGTGTCTTGATGGAGAGCCGCCCTTTCATGCTGCTCACCAGCGTCTCCAGAAGGGCGTCCAGCTCATCGGGAAAGCAGAGAATCCCCGACCCCTTCTTTTTCTTCGCCACCATTTTATAAGGGCACCCCAGGTTGATGTTTACCACGGGATGGCCCAGATCATACAATCGGTTGGCAAGAAGCGCCAGGTCTTCGGCCACATTACCCATGATCTGAGGAATCACGGGCATCTTCGTATTATCCTCCGGCAGGACGTCGTTCCACTCCCGATCCTTGGACCGCCCTTCGGGAAGAGCGGAGATAAAAGGGGAGATGGCAATATCGACGCCGGAGAAAATCTCGGCGTAAACGTCTCTGAAAAGCAACTCGGTGTAGCCCTGCATGGGGGCCAGCCAGATACGGTGTGTCATGATCTCTCTATGCATAAAACGATGCGCACCAAACACGTGCGGTCGTCGGGTAAAAATTCATCGTAAAGGTTTCTGGGCAAAAGCATGCCTCCGGCGGCAAGGTGTGCCACCTTGAAAGCAGGTTGCCATTGCGCTTTGTCCCTCGTTCCTCGGGCCAAATCGCAATGGCGTTCGCCGCGGGCTACGCCCGCCTCTGGCATCATAGACTTTTAAATTGATTACAAAAGCTTAGTGGTACTGTGAATCCGACTTCACCACTCTCACGAAATCGACTTTAATCTGAATACCTCAGGCAGCCTGGATAGCAGTGTTGCAAACTCGCATCGATCATCATCCACGGGCGAAGCCCGTAAGCGAATGCGATGGACCTGAGGAACGAAGGTCGAAAGCATTCGCGCAACCGCTTTCGAGGTGGCACACCTCGTTATCTGTAGTTCATCCAAAGAACGGTGGTGGAACCCACGGCCCAGAGAAGCACCCCCAGGGTGCCGAGGACACAGACAAGGGCCACGGTCTTGTCTTTCTGGGATTCGCGTTTGCGCTCCAGGTACCCGAAGGCCCAGGCGAGCCCGGCACCGGCGGCGATACCGCCCCCGTGGGCCCAATTGTTGATACCGGGAATCATGAAGCCGAAGATGGCCATGCTCACCACCCATCCGCTCACCTGACGGTAAACGGCATTTCCGTACTCCCCTCCCCGGCTCTTGCCGAAGTAAAGGGCCGCTCCCACCAAGGCACAGACGGCCCCGGACGCGCCGATGGTAAAAGAGACACCGGCCAGATAGGAGACAAAGTAGCTGCCCAACCCGCCAAGGGTAAAGATAATCACCATGCGGTAGCTACCGAATTCCCGAACGACAAAGGGCGCAAGGTTGCGCACGGCCAGCATATTAAAGAGGATGTGCAGAATGCTGCCGTGGAGCCAGTTGGCGGACACCAGGGACCACCAGCGCCCGAAGCGATCGATGGGGATGGTTCCCGAGGCCCCCAGCAGAAGCATGGAGTTGTTCGACGGTGAGAGAAACGAAAGGGGGTTGGCTGTCACCCCGATCCCGTGCCCGCTGAAAAGAAGGGAGACCGCATACATCACAACATTGATGCCGATGATCACCTTAAGAATCAAATCGGGGTCGGACATGCCCCGGACCATGGCGTTGTTCTTGAAGCCGGAGCCGGGCTTGCGGATACCGCAGTACGGGCACAAAGGCTCGTCGCTGCTGATAAGACGCCTGCAGTTGGGACAAAGCAGGGACGATCGTGCTGATTTTGGTGTCATGACGCCTCGTTAAAGAGTGTGGATATCGTGTCGGACCCGACGCTTTCCTCTGGACAAGATACGGCTTGAAGGCCAGCTGTCAATAGGCTCAGGCCCGAAGTGGTCTCATTTTAAGGTGCCTATCATAGAAGATCCTCGCCACGGCTTCAACGAAAACCGGAGCGTTGCGCACCACAAGCTCCATTTACCAATGAAGGGACCGGAGGAAATCAATAACAAAGGGGAGACTTCGATTCGTGAAGGTGGCGTCAGCGCCCTCCTTCATTCGGAGATGGGATACCGTTACGGCATCAATATTCTGCGAGGGGTCAGGAACCATGAAAACAAATCGTCAGCCGGTGAAGAGAGCTTAGGGCTCGGGCAAAAAACAATTATACAGTTGAACGGTGTTGGCCGTCTTCTCGTTGACGCTTATCAACCCTGTAAGGGAGCAAACATTGTACATTTTATTCTTGCGTGAGCCCTTAGTTAACGATGGCTGTCTGTCCCCTCCACAGCGAAGCCGTCAGCACATGTGATCGGCCAGAAGAACGGAGGCTGATCACACGTGCAAACCCGCTTTCGAGGTGGCACACCTCGCCGCCGGAGGCCTCTTTTGAACTCTTTTTATTTTTCAGGTCTCTCTACTCTTTAAAGGAGAGAACAGGATCCGCAGGAAGGGCCAGGCCGACACTTACCTCGAGGGCCTTTAAGATAGCTGCGGGTACGGGGCAGGAAACATGGGGCAGGTTTGCCGTGCAGGTGGTGATCACCTTGGACTCTCCCTTGGGAAAAAGCTCCGTCATCACATCCAGGGGTTCGTCGCCCAGGGCTTCCCCCACCTTCTTCAGGTTGGGACACCCGGTTTCGAGGGTGCAGACCGCGGAATACTTCTCCTTTGGATCTGCCTTGATCACGGTCTTAAACCCACACACACCTGCAAACACTTCCAACACTGTCATTGCATTACCTTTCACCGGAGCTGCCAACCAAAATGCACAGCACCGTAAAAAAAGATGTCACCCCAGTCCGCCGTTTTATAGCGGGCCATGGAGAGAAGAAACCAGCCAGACAGCTCGACCACGTTCACCCCTGATACAGCCGAAGCCATCAAACATGTTATTAACCCGGCAACTAACTATACAAGCCAAGGGTGAAAGAGATGTCAAAAATTATCGGGGTGATACTGCCCCTCGACATTTATGCATTTAACCGCCGGGTTAATATCAAACGCGATGACTATAGGATGATTCACAATCAAACACAAATCAGAAATCGACAGGTTCTGCCGTCAGCCCCATGTTCCGCCACAGCACCCTTGATTCATAATGGGTTTTCACTATGGGTGACCCTTCATTGACAGGCCCGCAAACGTTCCTGTATAAACACTCTTCCGACTGTCAGCACCCGCCGGTGATGCGGTTGAATTGTTAACATCAGATATGGGGCCGGAACACCCATCCATCAAAGGGTACCGGCCCATTGTTATGGGGCTGAAGCCAGACATAACGATTGGAGAATCAGGAAATGGAACAGACAGGAAAGAGAGACCAGTTCGGAAGCCGCCTTGGTTTTATTCTGGCATCCGCAGGATCTGCCGTAGGATTGGGAAACATCTGGCGGTTTCCCTATGTCACAGGTGAAAATGGTGGGGCCGCTTTTGTCTTTATCTATCTCCTGATGGTTTTTTCCATCGGTTTTACCGTGATGCTGGCCGAATTCACCCTGGGAAGACGAACCCAGCGGAACAATGTCGGAGCACTCACGCGACTTGGCGGAAAACGCTGGGCCTCAGTGGGATGGCTCGGGATCGTGGCTTCCATCATCATCCTCTCCTTTTACGGCGTCATCGGCGGATGGACCATCAAATACTTCCTGTCGGTATTTCAGGGACTCCCCTCAGGTGCTGACGCAGCTTCCCAGGCGGGCAAGGCCTTCGAAGGGTTTATCACCCACTCTCCCTCGGTGGTTGTCTACCAGGCCCTCTTTATGATCGCCACCATCTGGGTGGTCTCCAAGGGCATCGGGCAGGGCATCGAACGGTTCTGCAAGGTGCTGATGCCGGCCCTTTTTGTCATCATGCTTGTCCTCGTGGTTCGGGCGGTGACGCTGGATGGTGCCATGGAAGGGATCGCCTTTTACCTGAAACCGGATTTCTCTAAAGTCACCGGCGGCATGGTCCTGGCTGCCATGGGCCAGGCATTTTTCTCCCTGAGCCTTGGCAACGGCGGCATGCTCACCTACGGAAGCTACCTGAAAAAAGAGGAGCCGCTTCCCTCTTCCGCCTTCCAAATCTGCATTCTGGACAGCCTGGTGGCCTTTCTCTCCGGCCTGATCATCTTCCCGGCGGTGTTTGCCTTCGGTTTTGAGCCGGGTTCCGGAGCGGGCCTCACCTTTGTGACCCTGCCCGCCGTCTTTTCTCAGATGTTCGGGGGCGTATTCTGGGCCGGGCTCTTCTTTCTCCTCCTGATGATCGCCTCCCTCACCTCTTCGGTGAACATGCTGGAGGTTGTATGCGCCCACTTTATCGATGAGAAGGGGTGGTCCCGCGCCAAAGCCCCCTGGGCCATCGGGGGCGGCATCTTCCTTCTGGGCGTGCCCTCGGCCATCTCCCTTGCCGGTGGCCTCAACGTCTTCGGCAAAAGCTTTCTGGATGCCATGGACTTCATCGCATCCAACCTCATGATGCCCATCGGAGGACTTTTCATCGTCCTGTTCACCGGTTGGGTCATCGCCGACACAGCCAAAGACGAGGTAACCAACGGAGGCCATATTCCCTTTGCGATGCTTCCCGTCTGGCAGGTGCTCTGCAAGGTGGTTGCCCCCCTTGCCATCGGCTACATCTTCTTTCAGGGGCTTTCCTGGTAAACGAGGTGTGCCACCTCGAAAGCAGGATCGCGAATGCTCCCGACCTTCGTTCCTCAGATCGCTTACATTCGCTGACGGGCTGCGCCCGTAAATAAAAGCTGAAGGTATGTTACGCCCTTCGGGTTCTCCTGAAGGGCGTTTCTCTTTCGGCAAAGCAGCCCCAATAACAGCCCTTCCCTTCCTGATATTGTATCCAAATATCGGATCGTGATGGTTCCATCAACTGCGGTGTCTGTTTGCTCTGAGAACCTATGCCACAAAAAATTCGGCACACTGGTTTTCGGGTGCAACCATCGCCATTTTACTATACATTCATATTCGCCGTTCAACTGACTTCATCTTCTTCATTTGTTCACATTCTTCCAGAGGTTGACATGAGTGACTACACCATTTTCATCGGACTGCTGGCCCTGTACATCGGCAGCCTCATCGGCATCGGCCTGTACTACAACAAAAAGCAAAAGAGCAGCATCGACTTCTTCCTTGCGGGGCGGGAGCTGGGGGCTCTGTCCATCGGCTTTTCCGCCGCAGCCTCCTGGCTGACGGCAGGGGCGCTCCTTGCCGTCACCGGCTTTTTCATGCTGCTGGGCATGGGGTCCGTCTGGGGATTTGTGGCCCCCAACATCATCGCCCTTCTCGTCATCGCCCTCTTCGTTAAAAAGCTGAAACAGCTGCCCGCCGTCACCCAGCCGGAACTTCTTGAGATGCGATACGGCGGTTCTCTGAGGGGCCCAGTGGCCGTCATCATCACCATCGTGATGATCCTCTTCACTGTGGCGGACATCAAAGGATTCTCCATGGTTTTGGAGATCTTTTACGGCCTGGATCCGCTCTACTCCGTCCTCATCGTCGGTGCGGCCGTGGCGCTCTACGTCAACCTCGGGGGCTTTTCTGCCGTGGTCTTCACAGACCGCATCCAGTTCCTGATGCTCTTTCTCTTCGTCATGGTCATGGCCGTCATGACCACCGGCGCCGCCTCAGACGCCGATGCCACGCTGACGTTTTCAAAAATGATGAGCGACGTGCCGGGGAGCTGGTACAACCCCTTCTCCATCGGCCTGCCCATGGTGCTGATCTTCACCCTTTCCATCGTTCCCGGATGGATCTCCGAGCAGGACCCCTGGCAGAAAGTGTGGGCAGCCAAAGACGAGGCCGCCGCACGAAACGGCATGATCATCGGAGCTGTGCTCGTCACCCTGGTATTTGGCGGATGCGCTGTCATCGCCGTGGCCCTGAACAACATCTACCCCGACATCGCCGCCGCAGGGTTTCCCATGGGAATGGCCAAGGCAGAACCGGCCCTTCTGGTCTTTATCAAGAGCAGCGGATTTTCAAAATTCGGTCTGGCCCTTTGCGCCGTGGGCCTTGCCACGGCCGCCATGTCCTGCGCCGATACCTTTGCCACCTCCGGTGCCTCCTGCATCTCACGGGACCTCTTCCAGCGCTACATCCGTCCCGACGGAGACGAAAAGGACGTCATGTGGATCAACCGCCTCTCTGTTCTTTTCATCATCGGCGCGGCCACCGCCTGCTCCTACTTCATCAAGAACATCATCGAAGCGATCCATATCGCCACCTTCATCGCCAGCGCCTCCTACTTCTTCCCCCTCATGGGCGGACTCTTCTGGAAACGTGCCACACGCGAAGGCGCCATGGCAGGCCTCATCACTGGCGCCACGGTCCAGATAGCCCTGGTCATCATGGATCTCGTCAAAACCCCGCCCATGGCACCGGCATGGCTGGAATCCATCTCCCCCATTCTCTCCGGCCACGGCGTCATCGTCGGCATGCTCGCCAGCGCCATCGCTTTTATCGGGTTTTCCCTGGCCACAGAGACAATGGAAGACGAACAACTGGAGCTCTTTTTCAAGACAAGATAATTTAGGTAAAAGCACGCCTCCGGCGGCAAGGTGTGCCACCTTGAAATCAGATTGCGAAAGCGCTTCACCCCTCGTTCCTCGGGGCAAATCACATTCGCTATTGATTTTAATGTAAACCTGAGGCCAAGAGCTAAGCGCTTTTATCAAACGTTTCAAAAGCTTGGCTTCCGGAAGGGCCACCGGAGGTAACGTTAAGCGCTTTGCCTCCGGCGGCGAGGTGGGTGTTGCCATGCAAGCAAGCTCGCGTCCGCATTCGCGCTATCCCGGATATTTCACGAGTTGAGTGCACCCATATTCAAGACATCAGAGCTGCAGATGTAGTTGTTTACCTCAAGGCTCTGATAACGCAGAAGGTGGGTGGACTCGGTAGAATGGGTGAGAAAATCAGACAAGATACCTGTGAATTACATTTTGCATTTTTGCAAATACCAAAACAAACCAAGTAAAGACCTGTAATTACATTTCATTACTTAAGTCTGAATATTTTCTCATGACATATCCAGGCCAAGGCTACCCTGGTGAGAGTCAACCGCCCAAGGAAGCGTCAACCGATGTCATCATGCAACCATGGATCCCCGGTCTCTCAATCCGCCAACTCGACCATGAGGCGCACCACAAAGGCTTACCGGAAACGTCAGGCCACCCGGACAGCCGGGGAAGACGATATTGATAAGCTGTCATGACGCTAAAATGAAACAGGCGAATACCTCAACAGAGATTGCATCACGGTGACCTCCACGCATTCGCCATCAGCTTTCAAGGTGGCTCACCTTGCCGCCGGAGGCATTGCTTTTAGCCTTTCCTTTGTTTTTCCCTACCCCACGTCTCGATGGTGGAAGAGAAATTTTCTCTGCTTCCGGCACTCGGCCCAGAACATGTTCGATCCTTCAAGGGCCGCCTCTTTGGGAATGGGCTGTGCCACAACGGCCGCCATGGTGGCCTCGGATATTTCTCCGTCTGTTACGAACTCCCGTCCGGCCTGTCGGATCGCCTCATGAATGGCCGCCACCTCTTTGGGAAGGAGATCTTCCATGGCAAGGATGTAGGAGTTGGGCCGCAGGAGTGCGCCCAGGTAGTCCGCCTGGAAGTTTTTGCAAATCCGTTTGATGTGATCCACCAGCCCGTCGAAGTTGTCCATCTCCCAGAACCCGCAGACCGACATCAAAAACAGACCGGGAATTTTGCTGATACGAGACTTGTGACGATAATGGCCGTCGACCATCTCAAACTCCGGCTCCACAAGGGGAATGATCCGATCGGAAAACGTCTTCATCTGGGCGGTCATGCCGTCCACATAGAGTGGCGTGGCAAGAATCAGAACATCGGATGCCGCTACCTTTTCAAGAAGTTCCGGCATGTCGTCTTTGTGAATACACTCCCCGGGAGTCCGCACCCAACAGTTGAAACAGCCATCGCAATACCTGATCTTTTTATCCACCACGTTAAACCGGTCCACCTCGGCCCCTGCCTCAGCCGCCCCTTCCAGAAACAGGTTCAGTAAAAGGTGGGTCATCCCCTTTTTTGTCGTGGGGCTTCCGTTTGCAGCAAGAATTTTCATGTCACCTCCCAAGTCATAAGAAAACAACGTTTGAAACAATTCAGCTCTACATTTCAGTGAACGTAATTTTTCAGTTCGATATTTCCTCCGGCGGCCCTGTATGAGGCCAACCATTTGAAAAGTTTAATAAACAGCTTTTAATAGCTCACGTCAAAAAGCGCCCCGTCAGAGGCATAGCCCGGATATTTCACGAGGGTGAGAAAAGCGAGCAGGAAACCCTGAATAACGACATTCCTCACGTATTTCATGTTGAGTTGTCACCATCAAATCTATGTCCCTTATGGGGCAACCCTTCCTGGGCGCGCCGTGCTCCGCCGCGGCTCTTTTTTCCGGGAACACGCCATCGCCTGGATTATGAAAATAAAACAATAAACCAATTCAACGATCTCGAAACCCACCGAGTGTTGAGTCTTAACGGGTATCGCGTAAATGCCGCGACGGAGCACGGCGCGCCCGAAAAGCCCTGCCGGATACAATCTATATAGTTACACGGGACTCTTCTCTCTACGGGCTGTCCTTATATCACCCATGAATTTCCGCAGCCGTGAGATAGGCGACAATGGCGTCATTCCTCACGTATTTTATGTTGAGTTGTCACCATCAAATCTATGTCCCTTATGGGGCAACCCTTCCTGGGCGCGCCGTGCTCCGCCGCGGCTCTTTTTTCCGGGAACACGCCATCGCCTGGATTATGAAAATAAAACAATAAACCAATTCAACGATCTCGAAACCCACCGAGTGTTGAGTCTTAACGGGTATCGCGTAAAATGCCGCGACGGAGCACGGCGCGCCCGAAGAGCCCTGCCCCTGCACTCTCGTTTAGATGGTCCTATCAGGGAATTAGGACCACACGGTTACAGGTAGGGTGCCACACTATTTACTCTTTGAAAAGGAGGTAGGTATCAGAAATAAACATAATAACGTCATCTTCGGCCGACGCACGCTATCGACGTTGATGCAGTCAAGGGATCGGCGCAGGGAGGATTCCTAAACCTTTGTTCCGAGGGTTCAACCCTCGGCTTCCGGAGGCGAGGCTGAGACACAATAAAGCCCGACTCAACGGAGACAACCCTGTCCGTCAGTGTTTCGATCTCATCCATGGAGTGGCTGACATAGACAATGGGGATGGAAAGATCGGTGGATATCTCTTTTATAAACGGGAGCACGTCATCTTTTCGTTGCTGATCCAGAGAGGCCAGGGGCTCGTCCATAATCAGCAGAGTCGGGCTTGACAGCAGGGCTCGTCCCATGGCCACACGCTGCTTCTCCCCGCCGGAGAGGGTGGCCGTGCCCCGTTTGATGAGATGCCCGATCCCAAGAAGAGAGACCACATGGTCAAAGGAGATTCTGCGGTGTCGCTCGGGAACCCGCTTCATCCCGTAGGTGAGGTTTTTCAACACGTTCATATGGGGAAAAAGGAGCGCCTCTTGGAATACATAGCCAATCCGCCTTTTTTCCACGGCAACATCTATCTTCGCGCACGAGTCATACAAGGGGCGATCCCCAAGGAGAATTGTGCCACTGTCCGGTTTGACCAACCCGGCGATCATGTTAATCAGGGTGGTCTTGCCCGCGCCGGAGGGACCGAAAAGTGCCGTCACGCAATTGGTATCGGCCTGAAACGAGAAATAGGCATTCATCTCCCCCTGCTTTTTTTTCACATCAACAACCAGCATATCCGTCACCCTTTGATTCGCTCTTCAAATCGTTTGGATAAAAATTCTGAAGCTGTAAGGGCTGCGATGGCAACCCCCACAGAGATAAGGCAAAGCCTCATGGCCCCGGCTTCTCCCCCCGGCACCTGGGTCATGGTAAAAAGTGCCAGGGGCAAGGTCTGGGTCTGCCCTTCAATGTTGGAGACAAAGGTGATGGTGGCCCCGAACTCACTCAGTGCCCTGGCAAAGGCAAGCAGAGTCCCGGTGATGATCCCGGGGGTAATGAGAGGCAAGGTGATGGTGAAGAACACGGAGCCCCTTTCTGCTCCCAGGGTCTTGGCTGCCGACTCCAACCGCCTGTCCACGCCCTCGATGGAGAGCCTGACGGCACGGACCATCAAGGGAAACGCCATCACCGCCGACGCCATGGCAGCCCCTCTCCAGGTAAAGGCAAGGGTGATGCCAAAGGTCTCGTAGAGAAACGAGCCAGCCAGCCCCTGTCTCCCGAAGAGAACCAGGAGCACATACCCCGTGACAATGGGCGGGACCACCAGCGGCAGGTGCACCAGAGCATCCACCAGGGTTTTTCCGGGAAAGTTTCTCCGGGCAAGGAGCCACGCCGTGGCAATGCCAAAGGGCAGACTCCCCGTCACCGCACAGAGGGATACCTTAAGGCTCAGCATCAGTGCCTGATACTCCTGGTGCGACAGCGTAAAGAAATCCATCAGAGCCTCTCAAATCCGTATTTATGGAATATTTTGCCTGCCCGCTCTCCAGAGAGAAAATCCATGAATGCTCTCACGGCAGGGCGATCCCCATCTTTGGTGATGGCGGCAGGGTAGATGATGGGAGGGTGCGACGAGGCAGGGAATACCCCTGCCACCCGTACTTTCTTGCTTATCTTCGCATCGGTGGCATAGACAACACCAAACGATGTCTCCCCCCGCTCCACAAGCAAAAGGGCCGCCCGGACATCCTTGGAATTTGAAACCCTGTCTTTTACCTCCTCCCACTGCCCAAGGCCTTGAAGTGCCTTTTTGGCGTATATCCCTGCGGGAACGTGGGAGGCATCCCCCATGGCGAGGAATCCCCCGTTTAACAGAGCTGGCATATGAAGGTCTCTATCAATCACCACAGAGGTTCCGGGGCCTTCCGGGGCGATAAGAACAAGGCGGTTTCCAAGGAACTGAACTCGCGACCCCGGTGCAATGGCGTTGCCTGCATCGAGGTAATCCATCCACTTTACGTTAGCGGAGATATACACGTCGGCGGGCGCCCCGTTTTTAATCTGTTTGGCTAATGTTGACGAGGAGGCAAAGGAGGTCGTCACACGCCCCAGATTCAATTCTTCGTAAAGCCCTGCGACATCCCTAACGGCATTCGTTGTGGAGGCGGCCGCAAACACGGTGATCTCATCAGCCCCTGCTGCGTTACTCCCGGTGATAATAAATAAAACTAAACCAAGCCTGAACAGTCGATTACACATATTTCCTCCTGCACACCATGCGGGTTTCACCCCAGCGCAGTTTCGTGTAGAACGTTTTGGCCTTTTTGTTTTGCGTATCGGCCAGAAGGTGAAGCCGCATGGCCCCCTGCTCCCTTGCCCAGGTCTCCATGGAGGCAAGAAGCAGGGTGCCGATGCCTCTTCTTCTGTGATCTTTATGGACGACGAGATCCTCAACAAGGGCTGAAAGCCCACCCATGGCTGTGGAGACAAGGCATTGCGCGCTGCACATCCCCACAACGTTCCCTTTGATTTCGGCACACTGAATCACCGACGCCTCGCTTTCCAGAATCATCACCAGGCCCCGTTTCTGTTTTTCCCGATCAATGGTAAATTCTGTTTCAATGGTAAACAGCGCGCAGAGAAGATCGGCTAAGGCCTCGACATCATCTGTCGTGGCACGTCGTATGTAACATTCGTGTGAGCTCATCCCATCACGCTTCCACAGCTTCTGAGATCAGGAACTCGTCAGCCACGGTTCCCTCTTCCAGGGCATCCAGAATAGCGTCAATGGCCTCTTCCGAATCCACGCCGCCATACCAGTGGTTTTCCGGATAGACCACCAACACGGGACCTTGCTCGCACTGCTTGAGGCACCCGGTACTGGAGAGAAGGACATCGCACATCCCCCGATCCAGGATCTCCTCTTCCAGGTACTGAAGAAGCGACACGGAGCCCTTCTTGTGACAAATCCCCTGGGGTTCTCCAGACACTCTGTAACTTGCACACACAAATATATGATGCTTGGGATTTTCCATTTTTTGTCTCCTTGATGTGATTGCTAAACATGCCTCCGGCGGCCCTGCCGGGGGCTAAACTTTTAAAAAGTTTAACAAACAGGTTTTAAAAATTATCCTTGAGTGAATTCCATTTTTAAGGGCGGATATGATTTGACCCGAGAAACGAGGGGCAACGCGGATCCGCCACAAGCATTCAAGTCGGTACACCTTGCCGCCAGAGGCAGCTTTTTGGGAGCTACATAGTTACACAGGTTTTAGAGTAGAACTCATTGCGTTGGAGTTGTGCCGTCGTTTCCAAACCCCTGGAAAGGGGTAATAGTTCGCGCGACCAAAGGCCGTCATTTTTAATGAAATAAGGGATAATTCAGGTCGTGGTTTTGGTGCGTGGAACGCACCCTACGGGTTTCGGTGCTTCCCATGGTTCTATCCCGGATATTTCACGAGTCGGGTACGCTTATATGCAAGGCATCAGAGCTGCAGATGTAGTGGTTTACCTCAAAGTTCTGATAACGCAGCAGATGAGTGCGCCCGGCTCGCCCGTAGGAAGAGAAAACCGAATAGTAAACCGTGAATTACATTTTGTATTTGTGAAATATCTGAATCTTTTACAATAACAAGTTCCAATCACGTTCTACTTCTTTGGTGCCGTCGTTTTCTCATGATATATCTGGGATAGGTGTTTGCATTTCATGGTTGGCATGACCAGTCGTCACCTTTCACGATGGGCACGGCACACCCTTTGGCCACCCTACGGATTCATGGGGTATCTTCGTTATGAGTTGGCTTTAGCCCGAGCATAGATTTACCCATAGCGTTGGAACTACGACGGCTTCGTAGGATGGGTAAAGCGAAGCGTGCCCATCATGGGTTAACCAACCCCACCATTCCGCTACAAAGTCACCGTAACGCTCCACCATCCCCCCACGGGCGCAGCCCGTAAGCAAATGTGATCGGCCTGAGGAACGAAGGCCGGGAGTATTTGCGAACCATTGCTCATCCGCAGCCCATGCCCATGCCGGAGCACTCTTCGCCGCATTTTTTCGGGGTTCGCCGCACCATGGCATGGAGGCTTTGGCCCTCAAAAACAGAGGCCAGGGCTTCGTCGATGAGGCCTTCAATGACGTTTACGTCGATCCCTGTACGCGACAGGGCTTTTTCAGGGGTCTCACCGATACCGCTGACGAGAAGGGTGGAGCAATCCGCAAGAACTTCAGACAGCTGGTCCCATCGACTGGACCCGGTTCCCGCTGAAGGCGTGGCCCTTGTGTCCACAAGGACAAACCCGTCGTCACGCTTTCCGTAAATCATCAGCTCACGTGCTTCGCCCAGGTGCTGATTCACAAGCAGTCCTTCCATGGTGGCCACGGCGACATAGGGCCTTGTGCTGTCGGTCACCCGGCAGCTCTCTTTCGGCAGATCCCAGATGGAGTCGGGGCGCTCCGGCATGCGTTCACACGCTTTGAGTTTTTCCATCAGCCCTTCGCTGGTCTCTTCACCCAGGCAGCCCACGGCATCGGCCCTGCACCTGGCGCAGTGCGTCATCTGTTTTATATAGGTACCGGCCTCTTTCCTCACGGCAGCCACGGCGGCCTTAGTGGGCTCTTTGATGTGAGAAAACGCGGAGTCCCTGTTTTCATGGAACGGCAGGCAGTTGAAGATATCCACGCCGTACGCTGAGACCTCTTTTGCGATATCTGCAATGTGATGATCGTTGATCCCCGGAATCATGATGGAATTCACCTTCACCATAATCCCGGCGCTTTTAAGGGCCTGTATGGCCGAGAGCTGGCGCTCGATCAACAGAGCGGCCCCCTCTTCGGGCCCCACCACCCGTTTTCCGTCCCGTACCCAGGCATACACCTGTGCCCCCACCGCCGGATCCACGGCATTCACCGTCACCGTCACATGGCCGGTCTCAAGCTCTGCCAGCTCGTCAATGTACGGCGCGATGCCAAGGCCGTTTGTGGCAAGGCACAAAAGCACCTCCGGGTACGCCTGCCTCACCAGCCGCAGGGTCTCCATGGTCTGCTCCGGGTTGGCAAAGGGATCGCCGGGCCCGGCAATGCCCACCACCGAGATGTTCTTCTTCTCTTCAAACACATGCTCCAGGTAAACCAGGGCCTGATAAGGCGACAACACCCCACTGGTCACACCAGGCCTGCTCTCGTTGACGCAGTCAAATTTCCGGTCGCAGAACCGGCACTGAATATTGCACCTCGGGGCCACCGGAAGGTGAACCCGCCCGAACTTCTTCCGGGCCTTCGCGTTGAAGCAAGGATGATTGACGCTGTTGATGTCCATGTCTCGTTTCATAATTCTCTCCTGAAATACGTGCCTCCGGCGGCGAGGTGAGCCACCTCGAAAGCGGGTTGCCATAGCGCTTCGCCCCTCGTGCCTCGGGGCAAATCGCTATGGCGTTCGCAGCGGGCTGCGCCCACCTTCTATGCTTGTAGCTGACTGGGAGGCGACACACGTTCCGAAATGCTGTCGATACATATCGACCCGGTGTCACCTCCAACCCCCTTGTCGTAAAAGGATAAGGTTTCCGTGCTTCCACGGGCGCAGCCCGTAAGCGAATGCGACGAGCCCGAGGAACGAGGGCTCGGAGCATTCGCGAACCAGTTACATGACGAGTTCGAAACTCTCTTCGGGGGCGTCCCGGTCCTGCCTGTCGAGGATCGCCCCGAGGATTTTTTCGAGGAGCCTCAAGCCGCCTTTGTATCCCACGGTGGGAAAGTAGGAGTGGCCGACCCGGTCGAGAATGGGAAAGCCGTGCCTGACAAAGGGGATATCCTCGTCCCGTGCGATGTACTTGCCGTAGGTGTTGCCGATCAGAAGATCCACCGGGGTGTTCTTGATCCACTGGTGAAGCAGGAACATGTCTCCATGGGCCTTGACGTTCACAGGAACCGCCAGGTCTTTGGTGATCGCCTGGATTGTTTCGGCAAACTGTTTTCCCGGTGTGCCCGTGACGATATGCACGGGAATCATGTCCAGGGAGACGAGGAATTCCGTCAGGGCGATGAGCTGATCGGGATCGCCGAACAGGGCCACCTTCTTACCGTAGAAGTACTGCTGCATGTCGGTCATGACATCCACCAGCTGCCCTCTTTCCCGCGTGATGGAGTCCGGGACGTTGACGCCGGCGATCTTCCTCAGGCTGTCGATGAACCGGTCGGTGGCGGGCAGGCCGATGGGCAGCTCCAAAAGGTCACACGGCACCTTGAACTTGGTGTCGAGGAACTTCGCCGCAAGGGAGGAGGCAAAGGTGCCCAGGGCGATGGTGCCCATGCTGTCTCCGGTGGATTTAAGCTCATCCACGGTGGTGCCGCCCTTGGGGTACATGTGGTACTTGCCGGTCTGGGGGCCGTTCAAGATCCCTGAGGTGTCTGGAAACATGACGGTTTTTACGCCCATTTCAGATGAGAGGCGCTTGATCTCCTCCATATCCGAGGGTTCGACAAACCCGGGAATGATGTTCACCTGGTCGAGCTTCTCGCCTGTTTTTTCGGCAAAGCCGCTGGCGATGCCCTTGCACATGTTTGAAAACCCGGTGACATGGGACCCCACGTAGCTGGGGGTCGGGGCGTAGATCACGTGTTTGCCTTCCGGGACCTTTCCGTCGTCATGGGCCTTCTGGACAATTTGGGTTAAATCATCCCCTATGGTTTCCGACAGGCATGTGGTATGAACGGAGACAATGTCGGGTTCATAGATGGTGAATAAATTGTCTATGGCCTGCAGCATGTTCGATTGACCACCGAAGACCGAAGAGCCTTCGGTAAATGAGCTGGTTCCAGCCACGACGGGTTCTTTGTAGTGCCTTGTGAGGGTACTTCGGTGGTACGAACAGCATCCCTGGGATCCATGGCTGTGGGGCATACAGCCGTGGATTCCTAGGGATGCATACATGGCACCGATGGGCTGACAGGTTTTTGCGGGGTTGATCATCAACGCCTTTCTGTCTGCCAGTTCTGTGGGGGTATGTCGTAAAAGCATAATCAATCCTCTTTGGTCTGCGTTTTCATCCAATGCGATCAGGCGACGGCATAGGTCGCCGCAAGCTCAGGCTCTTTCTCCCAGGGGGCTTTCACATACGACCACACCTTGCTGTTGGTCATCCGAGCGATATCCCTGTAAAAGTTAACGGCCCCTTGAAAGCCAGCATATGGGCCACCGTAGTCATAGGAGTGGAGCTGCTTCATGGGCACGCCACTTTTCTGAATGACGTACTTCTCCTTGATCCCCGCGCAGAAAATATCCGGCTTGAGGGCCTCGATGAGCTTTTCCGTCTCGTACTGACTGATGTCGTCGATGACAAAGGTGTTGTCTTTCATGTCCTGAATCAACCCGCCGTATTCACGGAATTCCACACCCTTGGCTTCGATTCCGGCAAGCTCTTCCTCACTCTTTCGCTGGCGGTATTTCTCAGGATCTTTGGTAACGGAAAGCTCTTCGATGTTCCTGGAGTCAGCATCCACTTTAATGGACGGGAGCACCCGTCGCCCTTCGTAGTCATCCCTGTGACCGAACTCGTAACCAGCCGAGACGGTGCGCATGCCGAGCTCGGAGAATAGCTCCTGGTAGTGGTGGGCCCTGGACCCGCCCACAAAGAGCATGGCAAGTTTCCCTTCACAGAGGGCCCTGGCTTGTTCCATCTCCACTTTGACCGGGGCAATCTCTTTGGCGATTACCTCTTCCACCCGTGCCATGAGTTCCTCATCTTCAAAGTACTGAGCAATCTTCCTGAGGGATTTCGCGGTGGCTTCTGCGCCGATGAAGTTGATCTTCATCCAGGGCATGCCGTATTTTTCTTCCATCATCTCTGCCATGTAGGTGATGGAGCGATGGCACATGACGGCGTTTAGGTCAGCCGTATGGGAGTTGGCAAACTGCTCGATGGTGGAGTTGCCACTGAAGGTGGAGATAAGGGAGATCCCGCACGCTTCCAGGATGCGTTCAATTTCAAAGGCGTCCCCACCGATGTTGTACTCACCCAGGAGGTTGATCCTGAACTTCCCCCCCTTGATGGTGTCATCAAGGCCCACCACGTTTTTAAAGATGCCGTTGTTGGCGATGTGGTGACCTGCCGACTGACTCACCCCCTTGTAGCCTTCGCAGCTGAAACCGAAAATATTGATGCCGAGCTTTTCTTTCATCTCCCGGCAGACGGAGTGGATATCGTCCCCGATGAGCCCCACGGGGCAGGTGGAGAAGACACTGATGGTCTCGGGATGAAAGATATCAAAGGCTTCCTGAATGGCCTGCTTCAGTTTTTTCTCCCCGCCGAAGACAATGTTTTCGTCCTGCATGTCCGTGGTAAAGCAGTAGGTCATGTAGTTGGGGGCGTCATCGGACGGGGTGCTCGTCTGGTTTCGCCGGGTGAGCCAGGCGTAGAAGCTGCACCCCACCGGGCCATGGACGATGTTGATGACGTCTCGTGTGGGTCCTAAGATGACCCCTTTGCAGCCGGCGTAGCAGCATCCCCTCTGGGTCAGAATACCGGGCACCGTTCGGATGTTGGCCCCGATCTCGGGGATTGTGTTGCTGTCACCGGGCTGATTGATCACAATCTGCTTGGCCCTTTTTCGCGCAACCTTGGTGGGATATTTTTCCAGGATCTCCGACTTGATCTTGTGAAGATCTTTATCTGTACCCCTTTCAATGACGGCAGGGTCTGTGAGCGTAGAATTCATAGTAGTCCTCTTGTTTAATGGGTTCTGCCTCGCCTCCATGGGCGACCTTCAATCAGGCATCACCTGGTCAAACTTCATCCAAAACCGAATCGCCGTACTCCCCTGTGCGGATTCGAATGGCCTCCATGGCGGGCAGGACAAAGATCTTTCCGTCACCGGACTTGTTGGTCCGATTGACACGAATAATGGTTTTCACCGCGGTCTCCACGAGGTTGTCGGGAAGCGTAACAAGGATGATCCGCTTTGGAATCAGCCGGTCGGTTTGCCCGAGCCGTGACACCGCCTCTTCGTAGCCAAGTTCGGCACCCTGAAGAAGGTCCATATCGACAATGCCCTTGCCGCGGCCCAGAACCTCCCTTGCCGTCATGGACGAGATCCCCGCATCCGCCAGGGCCCGCTTGGTCTGGTTCATCATGTTCATTCGGATTATGGCGATCACCTCTTTCATACGGCGACCTCCTCGAAGGATCCATCGGACAATTCGCGGATCCCGGAGCTGATGGTGTAGCTCTCTTCTACTGGCGTGATGAAGATCTTGCCGTCGCCAAAGGCTCCTTTTTCACCGGACCGTGCGGCCTTGATGATGGTTTTTACGACGTAATCGCGATCCGACTCTTTGACCACGGTAAAGAGCAGCTCTTTGATGATCTCATCGTAGGTCACCTCCCCGATTTTTATCCCCCGCTGCTTTCCCCGGCCCACCACCGAAAATCGGGTGATGGCGGGAAAGCCCGCGGCCATAAGGGAGGACAGCACATTGTTTACTTTTTCAGGTCGAACGATGGCTCGTATCAGTATCATGGTAAAAATTTCCTTTGCTTGACTGCTGTTGGCATTTCATCAAAAGTGCCACCCCTAAAAAAAATCGCCGCCTTCAGCGCCTTGGCGCACGTTCAACTTTTCTTATGGCTGCACATGATCATCACGTCGGGTTGACTTATCCCGGATATTTCACGAGTTGAGTGAACCGATATTCAAGGCATCAGAACTGCAGATGTAGTGGTTTACCTCAATGCTCTGATAACGCGGAAGATGGGTGCACTCGGCTCGCCCCAAGGGTGAGAAAAGTGAGCAGGAAACAGTGAGTGACATGCTTTTATTTCCACCTATTTGCTTTCTCATGAAATATTCGGGCTATCCACCCAGCCCGTAATCCAGGAGCAACTGCTCCAGCTCTTCGATCTCAATGGGGGTGGGGATAACAAAGTTGGTGTTCGCAGCGATCTTCTTTGAAAGGGCGCGATACTCATCTGCCTGGGAATCCTCAGGTTCATACTCGATCACTGTTTTCTTGTTGATCTCAGCGCGCTGGACCACGTTGTTTCGGGGGATAAAGTGAATCATGGTTGTCCCGAGTTTTCTGGCAAGCTCTTCGATCATGTCTTTCTCAAAATCCACATTACGGGAGTTGCAGATCAGGCCGCCAAGTCGGACCCCGCCGGATTCAGCGAATTTTACGATGCCCTTACAGATGTTGTTGGCCGCGTACATGGCCATCATCTCTCCGGAGACGACAATGTAGACCTCCTGGGCCTTTCCTTCACGGATGGGCATGGCAAAACCCCCACAGACAACGTCGCCCAGGACATCGTAAAACACGTAGTCGAGTTCTTTGCTGTCCGAGTAAGCCCCGAGCTGCTCAAGCAGGTTGATGGAGGTGATGATGCCTCGCCCCGCGCAGCCGACACCCGGTTCCGGGCCACCCGATTCAGTACAGACAGCACTGCCGAACCCTGTCTTGAGTACGTCGTCAAGTTCCACGTCTTCCCCCTCTTCCCGAAGGGTATCGAGGACGGTTTTCTGAGCAAGCCCCCCCAGCAGAAGCCGTGTAGAGTCCGCCTTGGGGTCGCAGCCGACAACCATCACTTTTTCGCCGCTTTCGGCGAGACCCGCCACCGTGTTCTGTGTTGTCGTGGATTTTCCAATGCCGCCTTTTCCATAGATCGCAATTTTTCTCATGGTGTTCTCCTCGTGCTTGGTTGAATGTAGAAAGGAATGGGACGTTTTTCTTTCGTCATCGTACTGACGTGGATCGCAGGCTGAGCTGGGTCACTGTCAGTGTGTGGAAAGGGCTAAGTTGCAACAGGTATGCCACCAAACACTCACAAGAAGAGATATTGTAGGTATCCATCTAATAATTTTCGGTTAAATTGTTAATTACTCAAATCGCAATCCCAAAATACTGCAGACAAACGGCTATTTGCCAATAACAATTACGTAATATTCTTAATTTCAGATTACATTTTCGTAACTCACTATTATTCCAACATCAAATGGCGTGCAATCCATCTCACAACCCAAGACCTCAACCATCTATAAAAACAGCTCATTAAATACCGGGTGAGTGTCCTCTCAGCCATCCGAACACAAAGTGCTCTATTATAAAAAAGGTATAAATAAGATCACACCGCAGGCGAACCATCATCCCCTGCGCCCACAGCCCCAGCGACGTCCCTGCGCGAAAATCATCGAACTGGAACGTAGTCTTTGAAGTAATAAAACCGCTCATATCAATATACATTAATGTTTTTCGCCAACTCAGTGCATACATTTTTGTAATAAACTCAATCACAGAAAACACCCCCACCTCAACACACCTGCCCTTCAACCATCACCAAATACTAAACAGATACGAATAGTTAAAAGCTCACAACCAAATATATTCACACCATGGCACGGTGCCTGCACTCTACCCATCCCATCACGCATCACGGTTGGATTTCCATTTACTGAAAAAGGAGAGATTTCATGAAACGAATTGAAGCCATTATCAAGCCATCCAAGCTGGACCCGGTAAAGGATGCCCTGAATGAGGCCGGAATCACCGGCATGACGGTCAGTGAAGTCAGAGGATTTGGACGGCAGAAGGGGCACACCGAAATCTATCGCGGTGCTGAATACGAAGTGGATTTCATCCCTAAAATTCAATTGACCATTGTTGTTGGTGCGGCCCGTGTGGACCAGGTGGTCTCCGCCATTGTCGAGAACGCCGCAACAGGAAACATCGGTGACGGCAAGATCTTTGTCTCCTCCATCGAAAAGGCCATCCGGATTCGCACCGGAGAGAGCGGCAAGGACGCCTTATAACGATACGCGACCCAGAATACTGCAACGAAAAACCATAAGGAGAAAAGAGAGATGAAAAAACGACTCATGGTGCTCATAGCCCTTCTTGCCACCGCATCCTATGCCTGGGGCGGCGATACCGCCCCGACCCCTTTGACCAACCGCGACGCCATCACCCTGGTCCAGGAGCACGCCAACTTCCTCTGGACCCTCGTGGCTGCATGCCTCGTGTTCTTCATGCAGGCTGGTTTTGCCCTCGTTGAAGCTGGGTTTACCCGCGCGAAAAACGTCATCAACATCATGATGAAAAACCTCATGGATTTCTCCATGGGATCCCTGGCCTACTGGGCCGTGGGATTCGGCCTGATGTTCGGCGTCAGTAAAAGCGGGTTTGTCGGCACCACCGGCTTCTTTTTAAGTGACTACACCCCTGGCGGTGATCCCTGGATCCTTGCCTTCTGGATGTTCCAGGTTGTCTTTGCGGCCACGGCAGCCACCATCGTCTCCGGTGCCATGGCCGAGCGGACCAAATTTTCCGGCTACCTTATTTACAGCGTCCTCATCAGCGCCCTGATTTACCCCATCTTCGGCAGCTGGGCCTGGGGCAGCCTCCTCAATGGAAACGGATGGCTTGAACAGCTGGGCTTCATCGACTTTGCCGGCTCCACCGTGGTTCACTCCGTGGGCGGCTGGGCTGCCCTTGCCGGTGCCATGGTCCTGGGCCCCAGACTCGGCAAATACACCAAAGACGGTAAAATCACCCCCATCCTCGGGCACAACATCGGCCTCGCCGCCCTGGGTGTCTTCATCCTTTGGCTCGGATGGTTCGGGTTCAACCCCGGCTCCACCACCACGGCGGATAAAAGCATCGCCATGATCTTCGTCAACACCAACCTCGCGGCTGCCACCGGTTGCGTTGCCGCCATGATCGTCTCCTGGATCAAGTTCGGGAAACCCGAGGTGGGCATGACCTTAAACGGCGCCCTTGCAGGCCTGGTGGGAATCACCGCTGGATGCGCCAATGTCTCCCCCACCAGTGCCATCATCATCGGCCTTGTGGCTGGTACCGTGGTGGTCTACTCCGTCCTCTTTTTTGACAGAGTCCGTATTGATGACCCCGTCGGCGCCATCTCTGTCCACGGCGTCTGCGGTGCCTGGGGCACCTTGGCCGCAGGTATCTTTGATATGGGCGGGTTCTCCATCTCCGTGGTGGCCGTCCAGCTCATCGGCATCGCCGCCTGCTTCGCATGGACCTTCACCACGGCCGGTGTCCTCTTCGTCCTGATTGACCGAACCATGGGCCTCAGGGTCTCCCCCGAAGAAGAACTGGAAGGCCTCGATATCTGTGAACACGGCGGAAACGCCTACCCCAACTTTGAAGTACACCACTACGGCAAAGGCTCCGGAGATGCCTTTCCCTCCGGCGCAGGGGTCCCCATGCGCGCAGCACTGAAAAAAGAAGCACCCGCCCAGCCCTAACCAGGGTCTGAGCCCCTGGACTCCAGGTTCGCGAATGCTTTGCGCCCTCGTCCCTCGGGCGCGTCGCATTCGCTGACGGGCTGCGCCCGTGGGAAACAACAGCGGAGGCGAAACTATTGCTGCCGCCTTGCGATTTTCCCTGAGATACGAAGGGGAAATCGCAAGGGCCAGAGGCCTACAAGCTAAAAACCGTTCTTGGTGCTTGGTTCTTCGTTCTTGGTTCGAGGAGTCGCTACGCTCCAGCAATTGGGAAAAAGCAACACAGCTGAAAGCACCGGGACCCTGTAGGGTGCGTTCCACGCACCAGAATGGCGGCATTAATTACCGTGAGTACGTTCAACAAATATCGAGCGGAGATTCATTTTTGTCGGTTTTATTTTTCTCAAAACCAGGTCATTCGCGTAGCGAATACATTGAACGAAGACCTAAGAACGCATTTGATTTAAAGCCCGTTTGGTTAACTCACGTATTCGGGTCAGGCAAACACGCTTCAGAAATTATCATACGAACCCTTCGCGACGACTCTCGACCCGAGGAACGAGGGTTGAGAGTCGTCGCAACCCGCTTTCAAGGTGGCACACCTTGCCGCCGGAGGCTGCTTTTCTTTGACCTTACCCATCCGCATTACCCCAGCTGTTTTAAGGAGGAGGCACCATGCCTGAATTAAACATTCTGAAAGAGAGAGAGCGCCAGGTCCACCGCAACGGGGTGGAAGCATTCTCCATGGCGTGTGAGACAAAGAGCACCGCAGGGTCGGTGAGCCAGAGGGCCTGCGTCTTTTGCGGATCACGGGTCGTGCTCTACCCCGTGGCAGATGCCCTTCACCTGGTTCACGGGCCCATCGGTTGCGCGTCTTACACCTGGGATATCCGCGGGGCGCTCTCATCCGGACCGCAGCTTCACCGTCTGAGTTTTTCAACAGACCTTGAAGAAGAGCAGGTGGTCTTTGGCGGGGAGAAAAAACTCTACCGCTCCTTGACAGATCTCATTGACCAGCATGCCCCTGCCGCGGCCTTTGTCTATGCCACCTGCATCGTGGGAATCATCGGCGATGATGTGGACGCGGTGTGCAGACGAGTCACAAAAGAAAAAGGCATCCCTGTCATCCCTGTTCACTCCGAAGGGTTCAAGGGCACCAAGAAAGACGGGTACCAGGCGGCCTGCAACGCCCTCTTCCAACTCGTGGGCACAGGAAGCACCGAAGGCATCTCGCCCGTGAGCATCAACATTTTAGGGGAGTTCAATATCGGCGGGGAAGCGTGGATGATCGAAGAGTACTACCAGAGGATGGGGGTTGAGGTGGTATCAGTTCTCACCGGCGACAGCCGGGTGGAGAAGATCAAACGAAGCCATGGGGCCGCTTTAAACGTGGTGCAGTGCTCAGGAGCGATGCTCCAGCTGGCGATCATGATGGAGAAGGAGTACGGCATTCCTTATATACGGGTCTCTTACTTCGGGCTGGAGGACACCGCCCAGGCCCTCTACGATGTGGCCACGCACTTTGACGATCACCCGGACATCATGAAGGCCACACAAGAGCTGGTAAAAGGTGAAATCAAAAAGATTCAACCCGATTTGCGAACCTTTAAAAAAGATCTCACCGGAAAAAAAGCGGCCATCTACGTGGGTGGCGCCTTTAAAGCGTTCTCCCTCATCAAGGCCTTGAGATACCTGGGGATGAGCACCGTCCTGGTGGGATCCCAGACCGGAAACAGCGAAGACTACCGAATCTTAAAGGAGATGTGCGATCGAGGCACCGTCATCGTGGACGACTCCAACCCCCTCGAGCTGTCGGAGTACATCATAGAAAAAGAGGCCGACCTTTTTATCGGCGGCGTCAAAGAGAGACCCATCGCCTACAAAATGGGCATCGGTTTCTGCGACCACAACCATGAACGAAAAACACCCCTGGCAGGGTTCCAGGGCATGCACAACTTCGCAAAAGAGGTCTATGCAACGGTTCAAAGCCCGGTCTGGCAATTCTCCCCGTCCCGGGACAGAGGGTTCATGGATTCAAAAACGAGCCTTCTGTAACCACGAGGTGTGCCACCTCGAAAGCGGATTACCGCTGCGCTTCGCTCCTCGTTCCTCGGAACGAATCACAGCGGTATTTTAACAAAGGTTACAAGTTTATTGCCAACAGCCCTATTACCCAGCTTTTTAGAGCTCAGACCCTGGGTTGAAAGCTGACTCGCAAAACGTCTGAACTTGCCACGCATGGTGCACTCCTTTACACACAATGCGAATGCGAACACGGCGAATGGAGAGATACGAAGGCTGTCTCGCATTCGCGAACCCGCTTTCAAGGTGTTTTTTGCTACTGTGGCTTCGCCACCCTTACCGCCGGAGTTATTCCGATGAGAGTCAACCGTCAAAAGGAGCACCAACCGGTATCATCTTGAAACCATGGATCCCCGGTCACTCAATCCGTCGACACGACCATAAAACGCACCATAAAGGCATATCTGACACGCAAGGCCACCAGGAGAGCCGGGAAAGACGAAATTGTGAGTCTGTCGTTACGCAACAATGAAACAGGTTTCTTCTCAAGAACGGTGGCACTGCCTTACCCTCCACGCGAATGCCTCGAAAGAGATTGCATCACGGCGACCTCCATGCATTCGCCATAGGGTTTCAAGGTGCCCTCACCTTGGCCGTCGTAGGCAGTTTTTTTTGCGTGCTGAACAGTTACTGTTTTTGTTTATTTACAAATCTCCACCAAACCACACAGGACAACGATATGGACGCAACCTACAACGACTCAGCCACAACCAATGCCTGCAAACTCTGCACACCCCTGGGCGCTTCCCTCGTGTTCAAGGGGGTGCGTGGGGCCGTCCCTCTCATGCACGGTTCCCAGGGGTGTGCCACCTACATCCGCCGGTATCTCATCAGCCACTTCCGGGAACCGGTGGATATCGCCTCCTCCAATTTTTCCGAAGAGACAGCCGTTTTCGGTGGCGGCGATAACCTGAAGCAGGCCATCACCAACGTGGTTCGCCAGTACAAGCCCGAGCTGGTGGGCATCTCCACCACCTGCCTCAGCGAGACCATCGGGGACGACGTGGAGATGATCTTAAAAGAGTTCAAGGCGCAGCACTCCGGCGGTCGCCTGCCTGAAATCATCCATGTCTCCACCCCCAGTTACCGTGGAACACACATGGACGGTTTCCACGATGCCGTGGCGTCCCTCCTTCATGCCCTGGCCACAAACCATGGCGGGAACAACGGGTGCATCAATATCCTGCCGGGCATGGTCTCCCCGGAAGACCTGCGTCACATCAAAGAAATTTTAAACGATTTTCACACCGGGTGCCGCATGCTGCCCGATTACTCTGACACCCTCGATGGCATGCCGTGGAAAACCTACAAAAAAATCCCCGACGGCGGAATCGGGGTGGAGGAAATCAAAGAGATGGGAGGGTCTCGGGCCACCATCGACATGAGCCGTGTCTGCAACACA
This sequence comes from Desulfolunaceae bacterium, assembly GCA_942491485.1. Classification (GTDB taxonomy): domain Bacteria; phylum Desulfobacterota; class Desulfobacteria; order Desulfobacterales; family Desulfolunaceae; genus Desulfoluna. The sequence continues at coordinate 153,908 of CALOAX010000011.1, forward strand.
AAACGAAGCGGCGCACAGGTTCTCAAGGCAAGATGCAACATCCCCTTCCACAGAACGGGCCTGCCCATGGGCGTCAAGGCCTGCGACAGGTTTTTCACCCTTCTCTCGGAGCTGACCGGCCAGCCCGTTCCTGACAAATACGTTCGAGAGCGGGGTCGCCTTCTCGATGCCTACGTGGACGCCCACAAATACCTCTCCGGCAAGCGGGCTGTGATTTATGCTGAAGAAGACCTGGTGCTGGGGCTGGCCGCGTTCCTGTGCGAAATCGGCGTGGTTCCCGTAGTCTGCGCATCCGGAGGCAAAAGCGGGCACCTTCGTGAGGTCCTCTCCCAGGTGATCCCCGACGAGCTGGAAAAGGAGGTCATGGTTCTGGAAGAGGCAGATTTCCAGGATATTGAGGAGGCCGCACTCGAAGCAGAGCCCGACCTCTTTATCGGAAACAGCAAAGGCTACGCCATCACCCGAAAACTGAATATCCCCCTGATCCGCGTCGGCTTTCCCATCCACGACCGGTTCGGAGGCCAGCGAGTCCTGCACCTGGGCTACCGGGGAACCCAGCAGCTCTTCGACAGGCTGGTGAATGCTGTCCTGAAAACCCGCCAGACCACCTCGGATGTGGGGTACAGCTACATGTAACAAGGTGAGCCACCTTGAAAGCAGGTTACCGCTGCGATTTCCCCCTCGTTCCTCGGCGCAAATCACAGCGGTATTTTCTGACAATTGCGGCATGTATTCTTCGCCTGTCCCTAACATTTCTAACATTTGGAAGTAATTTTGCTGCAATGGTTTCACCCCCCTCACCGCCAAAGTTATTCCGGTGAAAGCGTATCGGACATCAACCACCTTTCCTGTCCGACGTTCAAGTGAAAGCACGAAATTCACGAAGGAGGTTGAACGAACTCAGTCGTTGTTCACGGGCGTAGCCCGTCAGCGAATGTGATTGGCCTGAGGAACGAAGGCCGGGAGCATTCGCAACCCGCTTTCGAGGTGGCTCACCTCGCCGCCGGAGGCATGCTTTTCAATCCAAACTCAGGACACACCATGGACACATCAAAAAGAAACAGGCGAATCATCATTTCCGACACCACCTTAAGGGACGGGGAGCAAGCCCCGGGCGTGTCGTTTACCAAAGAGGAGAAGATCGCACTTGCCAGCGCGTTATCAGATGCGGGGGTGGATGAACTGGAGGTGGGGGTTCCCGCCATGGGGCGTGAGGAGCGAAGCGTGATTCGAAGCCTTGCGGCCCTGGGACTGAGGGCTCCCCTCTCCTGCTGGTGCCGGGGCACGGCAAAAGATCTGGAGCTTGCAGCGCGATGCAATACCGGTCGGGTACACTTAAGTTTTCCCGTGTCCCAGCGCCTGATCATGGCAACGGGAAAGGAGGTGGAACAAGTCATGGGTGAGGCTCATGAGCTCCTGTACAGAGCTCGAAGGGAGTTTGATTTTTGTTCCATAGGGGCCATGGACGCCTCCCGGGCGGATATGGACACCCTCCGTTCCTTCGCCATTTGTGCCCAGGGCGCGGGGGCTGATCGGCTCCGTCTGGCTGATACCGTAGGGATTCTCACACCTCATTCAGTGACCCGGCTGATCACGGAGTTGAAACGTGCAGCACCCCACATGGAACTGGAGTTCCACGGGCACAACGACCTGGGCATGGCAACGGCAAACAGCGTGGTGGCCGCCGAATCCGGAGCGGACGTCATCAGCGTCACTGTGGGCGGGGTTGGAGAACGGGCAGGAAATGCGGCCCTTGAAGAGGTGGCGGTCGCCCTTTCCTGCGGAACACCTCTTGAAACAGGCATCTGCCTTCCCGAACTCGCCGGGTTGAGCGCCCTTGCTGAGCCAATCACAGGCGTTGAATCACGACCGAACAAGCCCATCACAGGTTCTGCGATTTTTACCCATGAGTCAGGCATTCACGCCCACGCCACCTTAAAAGACCCCACGGCATTCCAGCCCTTTTCTCCCGAAACCGTGGGGCGAAGGGATTCAACCATCGTCGCCGGGAAGCACTCGGGGACCTCGGCACTTGCCCACATCCTTGCCGGGCAAGGCATTCGAGTGCCTCGAAAAACGTTGGCGAAATCCATTCCAACCATTCGCAAAGAAGCAGAAATGAAAAAGCGATGCCTCACCCCACGTGAAGTGATGGAGATTTGCCAAGCCTCATGAAGCTTAACTGAATGCCATGGGCATTCAGTGAAACGGCCCCGTTACTAAGCGTTGCCTCTCGACAACTTAGGGCTGAAACCCTTGGATTCCAGGTTCGCAAAGGCTCACAGCCCTTGTTCGTCGGGACAAATCGCAATGGTGCCCGCTCCCAAAGCTGAAGTGACATCATCTCAAACAAAAACAGCTCAAAGCCATACCCACCGATACAACTCACCCGTGCATCCACCTTGAACATGCCCCTTCATCTGTGATCGCCCCCTCCACACACCCACAAATAAAGTACATAAACGTTACTTCTATTTAATGTAAATACAATAATGTAATTACTATGGTCTCACCTGCCAATCAAAACCCGAATAACAAAACAAAATGACTCATCCAGGTTTAAATTCACCAGCGAAGCCCTTCCATGTCAACATCACAATTAAGCAATACAATAACACAATATTACATCATCGCCACCCATCCGTCACTCGACCTCGCGTGACCCCTGCAGACCCATAAACGCATTAATCTTTGAGGAGTCACCAGGATTTGGCATCAACTTTGCTCTCTACTCAACCAGACATTATTTTCAGTTGTATTTCACTTCAAAGGAGTTGGACATTGGATTTTTTGAATGCAGTAAACAGTTTTGCCTGGGGCCCCGTGATGATCACCTTCCTGGTTGGAACGGGTATTGTCTTATCCATAGGAACAGGGCTTGTGCAGTTTCGTAAACTGATAGAAGCCTTTCGGCTGCTTTTTTCCAAAGGGCACAGGGGTGAAGGCGACATCACGCCCTTCCAGGCCCTGATGACCTCACTATCCGCCACCATCGGCACCGGCAATATTGCAGGGGTCGCCACCGCCATCGCCGTGGGTGGGCCCGGTGCGGTCTTCTGGATGTGGGTCACAGCGGCCTTTGGCGGGGCCACCAAATTCGGGGAGGCCGTCCTCGCCATCAAATACAGGGAGGTCAACGAAGAGGGAGAGCAGTCCGGTGGCCCCATGTACTACATCAAAAACGGCATGGCAGAAAAATTTGGGCCCAGCATCGCGTGGAAAGCCCTCGGCTGGGCCTTTGCATTTTTTGGCGTGGTGGCTTCTTTTGGCATCGGAAACATGGTGCAGTCCAATTCCGTTGCCGCAGCCATGGAGTCCAGCCTCAACATCCCCCCTTATGTATCCGGCATGATCATTGCCGGCCTCACGGCGCTGGTTATTCTCGGCGGCATCAAATCCATCGCAAAGGTAACCTCCAAAATTGTGCCTGTAATGGCGTTTTTCTTTGTCATCGGTTCGTTGGTGGTTCTCTTCGGAAAGAGCGCGCTCGTTCCTGCGGCCTTTGAGATGATCTTTTCCAATGCGTTCACCGGCGCTGCCGTAGGTGGCGGGCTCGTGGGCACCGTCATCCGCATGGGCGTGGCCCGGGGTGTCTTTTCCAATGAAGCCGGCCTTGGCAGTGCCCCCATCGCCCATGCCGCGTCTTCAAACAACAACCCCTACACCCAGGGGCTCATTGCATCCCTCGGCTCCTTTATCGACACCCTGATCATCTGCACCATGACAGCCCTCGTCATTCTCGTCTCCGGCCTTGTCACCATCGGCCCGGACGGCCTCATGAGCATCACAGAGGGCCTGAACGGTGCCGCATTGACCACAAGGGCCTTTGACGTTGCACTGCCGGGTGTGGGGAAATACATCGTCTCCTTCGGCCTCATTTTCTTTGCATTTTCAACCATTCTCGGGTGGTTCTACTACGGCTCCAAATGCCTTGAGTACATTGCCGGCGTCAAAGCCATCATGGTGTACAAATGGCTCTGGGTTGCCTCTGCCTTTGTCGGCGCAACTCTTAAGATCGGGATTGTCTGGAATCTCTCCGATACCTTCAACGGACTGATGGCCATTCCCAACCTTATTGCCCTCATCGCGCTTTCGCCCGTCATTTTCAAGGTATCAAAAGAAGCAAAACTGAAACACTAACACACTTTTTTTTCGTGACACCGGAGCCGAGGGGTGATCCCTGGCTCCGGAATGTCACCCTCACCGGGAACCATCGAAAAAACCCGTTCAATAAGTGATCATCCATGTTTCCAAGCCAGCAACTGCGCCAAACAAAGGGCCAAAAAATCACCCCAAAGGGTCAAAACAACAGTCTGTCCCAAATGACACACTTTGAGAAAAAGCATTTGACAACCCACTCAAAACGATACATAAACTCCCAATTATTACACTTTGTCCGACGCATCACTCGAATGGGGAAAGCGATGACCGACGAGCAGATATTCAAGCACTACATCAACGTGGCAGAGATTCTGGGCGAGATGTTCGGCCCGATACTCGAAGTGATCGTCCACGACCTGAGAAAGCCCGAGCACTCCATCATCGCCATTGTGAACGGGCACATCACAGGGCGCAACGTCGGTGACGGCACCTCAGACCTTGGCGTCCTGAGGCTTCGCGGAGAAGTTCCCGACAAAATCGTGGGGTACGAAAACCAGAGCCCGAGCGGCGAAAAGCTCAAGTCCTCCACCCTTGCCATTCGCAATTCTGCTGGCGAGCTGCTCGGTTCCTTCAGCATGAACCTTCAGATCTCCTACTTTGACCAGTTCGGCAAATTCATCGAACAGCTGATCTCCACCCACTCCAACACCTTCACCCCGAAAAAAGAGCAGTTCTACCTGTTCACCCCCAGAGAAGAGATCAAGGCCGCAGTCCAGCACTTCCTGGTGGAGCATGGCCTCATGGGCAAGCCCCTGAACAAGGCCCAGAAGAAAGAGGTGGTCGCCTACCTGCACCATGAGGGGCACCTCAACAAACGCGGGGTCGTGACCATTATCTCAGAAGAGCTCGGGGTCAGCCGAAACACGATTTATCGATATTTGAAAGAGATTGAAAAGCAGATTCACCACAAAGGACTATAGCGATGCCACAGACAGGTAAAGAGGTACGTTCCGGAGTCAGCCAGCAGCTGATCACCGGCCCCACAAGCGGAATGGCCCCCGGGTTTGTTCAGGCAAACCTTGCCATCCTCCCCGCAGACTGGGCGTTTGACTTTCTGCTGTTTGCCCAGAGAAACCCCAAGCCCTGCCCCATCATCGAAGCAGGCGACATGGGCAACCCCTTCACCAAATTTTGCGCCGACGGGGCCGACATCCGCACGGACATTCCCAAGTACCGCGTCTATAAACATGGCGAAATGACCGAAGAGCTGCTGGATATCAAGGGCCTCTGGCAGGACGACTTCGTTTACTTCCTGCTGGGATGCAGCTTCTCCTTTGAAGACGCCCTTATCAAGGCGGGCCTTTCGATCCGCCACATGGAAGAGAACGTCAACGTGCCCATGTACACAACCAACATCATGTGCCACGCCGCCGGGAAGTTCCACGAAACCCCCATGGTGGTCAGCATGCGGCCCTTCAAGGCTGCCGATGCCATAAAAGCCATCGAGATCACCCGTGAGTTCCCCACCGTCCACGGCAGCCCCGTTCACATCGGAAACCCCGAAGAGATCGGCATCGCGGACATCTCACGCCCTGACTTCGGTGACCCCGTCACCATCAAAGAGGGCGAAGTCCCCGTGTTCTGGGCCTGCGGCGTCACCCCGCAGATGGCGGCCATGGTGGCACGCCCTCCCCTGATGATCACCCACGCCCCCGGACACATGTTCGTCGGCGACAAAATGGACCATGAGTTTAAGTTATAAAAACGTGCCTCCGGCGGCGAGGTGAGCCACCTCGAAAGCGGGTTGCGGAGGCGTTCTTCACCACAATCGGCAATGTATGGTGCGAGGTGCTCTGTCACTTACCTGTTCCCTGCGCATCATGGATGAACCACGACGAGTCACATGGAAGCATAATGAAAAGAATTGCGGCACATATCGAACAGTCCATCCAGCAGGATCCCGGCGGAAGAGGCATCGACAAATGGGCGATCCAGAAGGAACTCCTTCCGGCCACCCAGTCCCTTGCAGAAGGAAACCACATCGTCATCACCACCGGTTTTTACATTCTGACCGCAGGGGTCATTGAAACCGACGGCCCTCCCGGTGCCATTGTCCTTGCCGACGCCTTGCACCGTATGGGGAAAAAGGTCACCCTCCTCATCGACACCAGCGATGCCACCATCATCAAAGATGGCATGAACGCCATTGGCTGCACCGTGGACGTTGTGGAGATCCATGAAGAAGACGGCATCTCCGCCGACGACGTCCTTACCCCTGACACCACCCACTTCATCGCTTTGGAGCGTCCGGGCCAGGCCGTGGACGGCTGCTACTACAACTTCAGGGGATGCGACCTCTCACCCCACATTGCCCCCCTGGATGACCTGTTTCTCCACGCCCAGTCCCGGGACATCACCACCATTGGCATCGGCGACGGCGGCAACGAGCTGGGGCTCGGCAAGGTCTCGGCCAACGTGGATTCGTACATCCCCGACGGACGCCCGTTCAGCTGCCAGACAGCAGCCGACTACTGCATCTGCGCCGGGGTCAGCAACTGGGGAGGTTACGGGATAGCAGCTCTTCTCTCCGTCATGGCCAGCGAGAACCTCATGCCGAAACCCTCAGGGCTCGTCAAGCTGCTGAGCGCCATCACAGAGGCCGGAGCAGTGGACGGCATCACTGGCGAGAACACCCCGTCGGTGGACGGCCTGGCCGAAGAGTGGGAGCACAATCTCTTTTCCACGATGTACGAACTCTCCAGAGAAAACGCGTCTCAGGATGGACGGACATTAAACTGATATACAAAGAGCCTCCGGCGGCCCTACCGGGAGCCAAACTTTTGAAAAGTTTGACAAACAGCTCTTTAACCTGACCTTGGGCGAGCCCTAATCCAAAGACGGATGTGATTTGCCCCGAGGAACGAGGGGCAAAACGCATCCGCAACCCGCTTTCGAGGTGGCTCACCTCGCCGCCGGAGGCAATGCTTTTTAGGAGATATGTGGTTTGAAAACATACTTTATCGGGGAAGGCTGTCTTTGCTGGTCCCTGGGAGACAGCATCGACAAGGAGATCTCAGAACGGATCCTGTCGATTTACCGCAGGCTCAAGGCGATGCCCGCCCTTGCCGGCATGGGTGTTTTGGACCTGGTCCCCTCCTACAATGCACTGGCTGTTCATGTGGACCCGGCCACCGCACGTCTGGATGAGATTAAAAAAACGGTGGGGACGCTCTTCGAAGAGAGCGAGGCAACGTCTGCAGGTGCATCAGGGGCAGAGGACGTTCCCGGAAAGACGATTGTTATTCCGGTGAAGTACACGGGGGAAGATCTAAACCGGGTGGCCGAGATAAACGGCTTGTCGGTGAGCGAGGTGATCCGGATTCACCAGGAGCCCGACTACACGGTTGCCATGGTGGGGTTCCTGCCACACTTCCCCTACATGATCGGCCTGGATCCACGCCTTGTAACACCGAGGCTGGACAGCCCGAGAACCAAGGTTCCGGCAGGCGCGGTGGGCATCGGCGGCGCCCAGGCAGGGGTCTACCCATCCGAGTCACCTGGGGGATGGAACCTCATTGGCGAAACAGACCCGGAGCTTCTCATTCCCATTGAGCCCGGTGACACCATACGATTCAAGGAGGCATAAACGATGATTAAAATTAACTGCGATATTGGCGAACGAGGCCCCGATCATCCTGTCGATCTTGAGCTGATGAATGAAATTCATATTGCGAACATCGCCTGCGGAGGACATGCCGGAGACGAGGAGAGCGTTGCCGTGTTCCGGAAGCTGGCACGCGATAACAACATTCAGGTGGCGGCGCACCTCTCGTACCCGGACCGGGAGAACTTCGGCAGGTTCTCCATGGAGATCTCCCACGACAAGCTTCGCGCCTCCCTTGACGAGCAGTACGCCCTTATGCCCTTGGAAAAAATGGTCAAATTCCACGGCGCCCTTTATAATGATTCCTGCGTCGACCCGGCACTTGCCGAAGCCCTCACAGACTGGCTTCAGGTAAATGGAATTGACCGCATCATCACACCTGCCGACTCGGCCCTTGCCCGCAAATGCAGGGAGGCAAACATCCAAGTGGTGGCCGAAGCCTTTGCCGAGAGGCGATACACCTACACCCCCGCTGGTGATGCCCTTCAACTTGTGAACCGAAGCAAGGCGTATGCATGCATCCACGACTGCGATCAGGCCGTGGAGCAAACCCTGAATATCGTGAACAACAAGCGCATCGAGGTGGTGACTGAGTCTGACGACAACACCATCTCCTACGAATCGGTTCCAATCGAAGCGGACACCGTCTGCATTCACTCGGACTCTGACATCTCCCTTGAGCTTGCAAAAAAACTGGCCGGCATTACCAGGCAATAGGGATCGGGTGTAAAGAGCCTCCGGCGGCCCTTCCGGGGGACAAACTTTTGCCCTATTTTATATCGGTGGGTTTGACAAACAGGCCTTCGTTCATAAACCCGAGGAATTCACATTTGAAGGCGGATGCTCTTTGACACGAGGAACGAGGGGCAAAGAGCATCCGCAACCCGCTTTCAAGGTGGCACACCTTGCCGCCGGAGGCATTTTATTGGAGCTGAATAGTGACGGTGTTTTTATGAAGATTAAAGCAATCAAAAGCGGGCTGTATAAAACCGTGGGCATGCCGCAGTTCGGGCAGCAGGATGTGGGGATCAGCCCCGGTGGCGCCATGGACCGGTTTGCTTTTGCTACCGGCAATGCCCTCCTTCAAAACGAGGACAATGCACCTGCACTTGAGATACTGCTCGCCCCCACCCTGCAGTTTGAAGAAGACGGGTACTTTGTCCTTACCGGGGCCATGCACAACGGGGTGACCCTTTCAGAGGCACCGGAGGGCGGCTCCCCCACCCCGGTCCCCCACGCCACAGTCTGTTTCGCCTCCGCGGGAAGTGTTCTCTCCTTCGGGCAAAAGGCCTATGGGTTTCGGGCTTACCTCTGCTTTCGACCACTGGACACCACCAGCAAGGCAGAATCACCGGAAGGCCGAACGCGTGGTGCCTTTGATGAGGTCTGCCGATGGGTGGACCCCGACAGAAAAATCCGTGTGGTGGAAGGACCGGAGTACAGCTCCCTTAACGAGCCCCACAGCTTTTTGTTGAATGCATGGAAAACCACCCCGGACATGAGCGACATGGGGATGCGCCTTGAAAACGCCCTGGAGCTCCCCACCTGCACCATCACCAACATGGTGTCCGAGGCGGTAAGCGACGGCACGATCCAGCTCACCCCCAAAGGGCCCATTATCCTGTTGAGGCACAGGCAGACCGTGGGCGGCTACCCCCGCATTTTCAATGTCATCAGCGCGGACCTGGACATTCTGGCGCAATACGCACCGGGCCAGTTGATGTGGTTTAAAAAGGTCACCATTGAAGAGGCCCTGGCCGTGGCCAGGGTAAAGAACGAGGATCTGGAAAGGATCAAAAGGACATAAAATGCCTCCGGCGGCCCTGCCGGCGGACAAACGCCTGAAAAGTTTGCCAAACAGGCAATCATGCTTGAAGCCTGTGAATCAAAAAGGCGGATGTGATTTGCCTGAGGAACGAGGGCAAAGAGCATCCGCAACCCGCTTTCAAGGTGGCACACCTTGCCGCCGGAGGCTTCGTTTTAATGTAACTGTAGTTCGTTTGTAACATATCAGCCCACACAGCGCCTCGCACAAGCAAGCGACCTGCCTGCAGGACGAATTGGCAGCATGTCAGAAGTCGACACACAACGTTTCGACTTTTTGCGGGGCCATCAAAATAAACTCATGAAAGAAGTAAAAGGAACAAGGCCGTGGATATTTATTACATCAACAACGAGTTTGTATCGGCAGAAGAGTCTAAAATTACGGTAAACGACATGGGGCTGCTGCGCGGTTACGGCGTCTTTGACTTCATGCGGACCTACGGCGGAAAACCCTTTTACTTAGACGGCCATGTAAAGCGGCTGGTTCGTTCAGCCACCCTCATCGGCCTTGCCGTTCCCTGGTCCGAGCAGGAGATCTTCGACATCACCATGGAGACCCTCAAGCGCAACGACCACAAGGAGTCCAACGTGCGCATCGTCATCACCGGCGGCGTCAGCCCGGACTCCATCACTCCCCAGGGCAACTCCAACCTCATGGTCATGGTCACCCCCCTTCATGCCCTGCCCGCGACCTGGTACTCCGAAGGGGTGAAAGTGATCACCACCCATGTCGAGCGTTTCATGCCGGATGCCAAAACCACCAACTACATCCCCGGGATCCTGGCCCTGGAGAACGCCCGCAAGCAAGATGCCATTGAATCCATCTACGTGGATCGCTACGGCAACCTCCTTGAGGGCACCACAACCAACTTCTACGCCTTCATCGACGGCAAGCTGGTGACCCCCGCCACTGGCATGCTCCCCGGCATCACCCGAAAAGTCATCCTGGAGCTTGCCGACGGCGTCTTCGACGTCGAGATGCGAGACATCAAAAAAGATGAGATCCGGTTGATGGACGAGGCCTTTCTCTCCGCTTCCAACAAAGAGATCGTGCCCGTCACCGAGATCGACTGCGTCACCATCGGTGACGGCAAGCCAGGCAAACAGACCCAAAAACTCAGAGAGCTGTTCAATGAGTTCACCACCCGATACGGCAAGGGGGAATAAAAAAGCCTCCGGCGGCGAGGTGAGCCACCTCGAAAGCTAACTGCCGCAGCGCTCTGCCCCTCGTTCCCCAGGGCAGAGCGCTGCGGCTTTTTTAGTTGTACGGTAACTATTCAGCTCTGAAAAACAGCCTCCGGCGGCAAGGTGTGCCACCTTGAAGAAGTAAGAAGGGGACAGGCTCTTTATGACATACCGCAATTTCATTCATGTCGAGAATGGCTTCATCAGCCTCAAACGCTAAACATCATGAATTATGAATGGTTTGGGGGACAATAGATGCAAACTCATAACAAGATAATGCAGAACACTCCCAAATCAGCCGCGCATCACCGCCACGCCTCACAGCCGTACCACCATTTTAAAAACCATCAACTGGGGTTTTCAGGCATCCGTCAGTCGTTTCAGAGAATACATGCCCTCAATGCCCTTGACACGCTTTGGAATTTTATCGCGCGATGTTTGAAATCGACCCTTGAACGTGCCATAGGTCGTTTCAACAAATGCCCGGGAACCGATAATCCCTGAATCCGTAAAATATCGGGTTCTGTACCTGAACCGTCTCATTCGGTTCACCTCAAACGCCTCAGCGGTCTCTTCATCGAGAACTTTCTTTGTAATTTTTGCCTTGCCTCTCTTCTCGATGGCCCCGACGTGATAGAGAAATTCACGGTATTTTCGAAGTTGCGTGGCCGCATCCGCCACACCAAATTCAGACATTCCCAAGTCCGATGAGAGAAACCCATCCTTGTTTCCCGTTTGGACATGGTACCCGATGGAGCACCAGCGATAATCTTCAGGACGCTTCACAATCCCGGCACGCACCGCATTGAGATCGATGTACGCAAGGCAATTGATCAGTGTGTTTCCCTGCTGAACGATCACGCTCTTGAAGCGCTCTCCCCAAAGAGTCCCTTTTCGCTTCTTTCGCTTGTTGTAAAAATGCGAAAAGCTCTGCTTGATGTCTTTGACATACGCAGACAGGCTGGAAAACCGTTCACGATAATCCCCTATACGACCTTCAGGACATTCCGCATCCTCGCCATAGAGAAGCTGAAACCGTCGCCGAACCTCATCATCACAAACCATGGCCCCTGGGCTCACCTCCACCAGCAGGTGAAATGATTTCCCATAATCACAAACCCAAGCACCTCCACAGCATACACCGCTGAAAGCCTCTGGATGATGCTTACCAACTCGTCTTTCTCCACCTTTCCAAATGGAAGACCGTCCAATGCCGTCCGGCTGATCACATGGTAAGCGGCTTTTTGCCCTGGATCCGTGACGACCATACGGGAAACTCGTGGCATGGCACCCTCCTCCCTATCCTTACAGAATCAAATAGTTTGGTTGGATTACAAAGAATGGATTTCTACATGATTAAGACAAGATAGTTTACAAAAAACTATCTCACAGAGAGACACGACAAGTCCAGTATAAAGAGCCTGTCCCCTGGTTACCCTTTGAGGGGTATAATTATTTCATCATTCATAATGGTTCCGTTATAAACCTAACGCCTCGCATGTGGGGCCGCTGAGCGTAGCGAGGGTACCCGTAGCGCAGCGGAGGGCGGTCCGACACCATGCGTTTGTTAGCTCAATTCTATACTTGTTGTTTGCCCATTATTTGACTCGTAACGGTATCCGCACTGATAATTGAGATATTTTTTTAATTCATATATATCTATTTTTTCAGACCTTATATCAGATGGGTGAATACAAATAACAAGTTCTTCAGTAATTTTTTGTTCTTTAGCATATGCAACAAAAGAAAAAATAATTTCTTTTAGTATTGTAACATACCTCCAGCACCCCCTTGCTTCATTGCTACTAGAATTTAAGTCGAATATTTTCAGGCTATTACATATATACTTCGAGGTTTATAGAAGTGCTGTGATTAGCCCAAAAAGTTTGCCTAGACAAACACAATGTCTATATGTGATAGTGCCCATGGATATCGAATAATTTCAAACATGGGGGCCACTATTATGGATACCATCGATTTAGAAAAACTCCAGATCACAAGAGCGGGTCTACTTCCCATTGCCCGAGAATACACGAAGCGACTTATGATTCGTGAAACTGTCAACGAACTATTCGACAGCCAGATGAACCTGGCCCCGGGTGATGCCATATGTGCCATGGTCATAGACGCATTCTCAGGCCGGACACCACTTTGCCGATTCACCGACGAAATCAATGAACAAGACAGCGAGATTCTTTTCGGCTTTCCTGTAAACCATAAAATGTTCAGTGAGACCAACCTCGGCCGGGCCATGGACAGGGTGTACGAGGCTGGCGCTCAGCGCCTGTTTACTGAAGTATCAATGAAAGCCTTGAGCACCTTTGATATTGACGCCAAGGCCTACCACTTCGACACAACGTCTGTATCGGTTTACGGAGACTATGAACTGCAGGATGAAGAACCCTCAAATGTTACGTATGGCCACAGCAAGGCAAAGCGCCCGGATCTGAAACAGTTCATGGTTTCTATGTGTTGTGTCGAGAGAAACATCCCCATTATTGGTCAAGTTGAAAATGGTAATGCCTCGGATAAAACCCTCAATAACAAGCTTCTCTCCAGCGCATCAGCCTACATGGCACGTCATGGGCTTGAAACAGGAGCATCTCTTCATATTGCCGACTCCGCATTTGTAACCGCCTTAAATCTTGAAAAAGCAAGAGACCTCAAAATCGACTTTCTAAGTCGTATGCCTGCCAACTTCAAGGAGTGCAAGCGCGTCATAGACGAAGCCGTTAAAAAAGAACTCTGGCAGGAGGTCGGCATCCTTGCAAACGATGAAGGAACCATCAAAAAGCCATCCGCCTATTACCGGGCTCAGGAGGGAATTGTTGATGTCGAAGGTCATTCGTATCGCGCCATAACCTACCACTCAAGTGCCTACGACAAGCGCAGGCAAAAAACCATCGAGAACCAGCTAAAAAAAGACCGAACAGCCCTTGAAAAAACAATCCATGACAGCTTGCTCCCAGCTTATAAATGCCGCGATGATGCAGAATCTGCACGTAAGCAAATGATAAAACTGGCATCAAAGAGCATGCACACCATAGAAACGGAGATCACCGAGACCCCTGTCTTTGAAAGAGGACGCCCAAAAAAGGGAGAGACCAGAGTCGCGAGGGCGTTCCGGTACGAGCTCAGCACAACGCTCCATGAAAACCCCGAAAAAACAAAGGATCTCCGGACACGTGCAGGGTGTTTTGTTCTCCTCACGAGCCTTAATGACAAAGGCCGATGGAGTCCCTCGGAACTGCTCAGGCTCTATAAAGAGCAGGATGGCATTGAGAAAAACTTTGGCTTTATCAAAGATCCAGCCATCATTAACGCCATCTTTCTGAAAAAGACCTCACGCATTGAAGTGTTAGGCCTTGTACTCTTACTCGCCCTCTTAATTTGGAGGCTCATTGAGCGTGATCTACGGCAACATATAAAAAAAACGAGCACTCCACTACCTGGATGGAAGCCAAAGGGGACAACTCGGCCTACGACATTTATGATGAGCATCAAGTTCAAGCAGATTAACGTACTCACCATTGATGGGGTTAGACGGCTTGCCAGACCTCTAAAACCTGAACAGCTCAAATTCCTTGAGGCACTAAAACTGACACCGAATATCTATACCATACCGTAGACCATCGACGACGAGGGCCTGAAAAAATAGCCCCGGCGATGCCGGCGGGGGTGCTGGATGTATGTTGTAAAACGATTTTCATTAATCCCTGTCTTTCCAGATCCTAAAATAGGGATGTTAATTCGACTCATATGTCCTTTTTCACCAATATAACGCCAAAGGCTTTCTAAACATATTTGAAGATTCTCAAATTTTCCATTTGGTTTTCCATATTCATTCACGTCAGCCATTGCAACCCAATATGATCTAAAACTTGATCTGTGGTTAAGCTTTATTATTTTACCGATTTCGTATTGGTTCTTTTTACTTTCAGTGCGAGAGTGAATTTGTACTGGTACACACCTGTTTAATTGATTTTCAATTTCTTGGTCGAGATAATCAATTTTATCATATTCATGTAGCGCAAGTTGGCCTTGAACACTATTTGGAGATATAAAATCATTATTAAAGGTCGTATCAAAGGTTGAATTTGTACTAACTACGATGTCTCCAGATTGATTAAAGATGTCACCGACTATAATTCTGATTGCAATATCTTTTCCTTGAATTCTATCGACAATATTTAATGGCGGTATTGTTGAAATTGTAGCCAAGACAAATGATGCCAGAAAAACAACCCAGAATACACTTGGTGTTTGAGGTATAGGACTTGAATTTTTGAAAAAAAATTGGATAAGGGAAATGATTAGCCAAGCAGTACCCAAGAACCAAAGATTTTTATTAATAAGCTTTGGCCATGATTCTTTCCAATGACGAGGGATAAAATAAAACACTATAATAATGGAACAGCACTCAAAGAAACGCTTCATAACCCCAGCCTTTTGTAAACGCTATCATTATAGTGATATGCCTGATTAATACTTTCTGAGGCTTTTGAAATATGAAATTGAGGCCAATTTTCAAGAGCGTATTCTAATATTTTAGCGTTGTAGCTAATATGGATAGCTAACTGATCTCTTATTATTGCAGGGCAACGGTCATTATCCTGTTGGCGCTTTCCATTCACGTTCACAGTAATACAGGGGATGTTTCGTTTTAAAGCCTGTTCAATTTCCCAACGCACGAACTTATATAGGTAACGTGTATGGTCACCAACTAATAAAACAAATACTTTCGTATTTCTAAAACGCTCCTGAAGCCCTGCTTTTATTGAAGCCTCGCTTTTATCAAAAATTGTATTTAGATCATGTGCATCGTAAAAGTTAAATGAACTCCGATCATTTTGTTTCCATGCTTGCATCAAGCGGTAATAATGTAGGTCATTATCTGCATCCATTGATACATACACCTTGTTGCGATATGCCATTTTATTCTTTCCTTTCAAAGAGCTAACGCGGCCTTACCGAAGCTGCTTTTTGCGTCCGCTGGAAGGCATGGTTAGCTTTCATCTACTACACAATTCAATTCGCGTTCTGTTCCAAAAAGACATTCATTTATCATCATTTTTATAAATTTCTGTGGGGCTTGACCAAGCATTGTTTCTTCGACTACATCGACAGGAAGACCATCTTCAATCATTTTGAAGATTTTATAGCGTGCTTTTTTTTCAGGAATATAATTTCGACGAACTGAGCGAGGATTATCAATATCTGGAGCTATGTTTTCAATTGATCGAACCCTTCTATCGAGGGAACGAACCGTACGTAAAACTTCAACCATAATGTTTTCATCTGTTCTTACCGGAATACTATCACCTGACTCTGTCTCAGCAAGTGCTTTCTTAAAACCTTCTTCAAACTGAGGCCAATAAGTATCAAACACTTGCTCTAGAACTTTCTCCCTTAACGAACTGTCGCCTAATGTTGAATTAAGAGTACGTACAAGTTCATAAAGTCCATCTCGATCCGGCATCGTATGATTAAATTGTGCCAAGGGATTACTGACATCCGTTGTTTCAATATCAATTAAGAATGTACATATTCTGGAACTTGATAAGCCTTTTGCCAAGGCACCAGCTTCAAATAAAATCCATGGTTTGTTTAAATTGTTTCTTGTCAGGCAAACAATTCCAATTTTTGTATCTTTAAGCTGGTCAGTTATTTCTGAAAACCATAAAGATCCTCTATCAATATCTTTACTTGACATCCATGGTCGTATAGCTTGCAAAACACATTGAATCCATTCATCTAATAATTCTGCAACAGCTCTACTTCTATTACCGGACCAACTTATAAATACTTTCATTGATTACAGACCTCTATCAAGTTTAAAAGCTAACGAATAGTTAAGGGACTGTTTGAATAACGAAAACCGTGGCTTAGCCAATAAGTTCTCTTCAACGAATTGTTGAACAGAGCCGCGCAATTTCAGCTTTTGGGCCAACCCGGCCCTATGGACGTTCGATACCAAACCCACGTTACGAAACGTGAATGAATGGGATAAAATCTCTGTTTCTGGCCGGTGACAGGGTGGACTTTCATGAGATCTGAGCCCTTTGTGCTGTTGAATCAGTAAATAAACTCAATACTCAGCAGAGTTAAAGCAGAACTCACCCGTGCTGTCAATGCATGATAAACCGCACAATCAAAGACAGTTAGTGGTTCCCGCAAATGATCATTCCGTGGGTACCCGGAGGGCTGTTCATCCTTGACTCTCTGTTGAAGGGTTCAATGGTTTGAGTGAGAACCAAGGCCTTTCCGCAGGTCGGGCAGGACGTCTTGGAAGGGTCTGATTTTTTGACGACATCCTGCCATAGAATCTTTCTGGGCAACTCTACCCGCCCCTGACCGAGGGTTTGCCTGGCGATATTCAAGTTTTTCTTTTTGGCCTGGGCATAGAGACCGTAGGACCGAACAAGGACAGCCTTGGGAGGAGGAACGTGGGTTAAAATTCGGCGTATAAATTCTTCCAGTGGAAGCGAGAGCAGTTTCTCCTCTTTACGGCCATAATCAAAGACAACGTGGGATTCGGTTATTTGTTTAATACGCGTATTGGCTATGGGGCCACCTCGAAGGTAGCGGGCCAGGTAGGTTGCTACACCTGCGCCATGCCGATATTTCTTGAATATTTTAACATTCCATTTCTTGCGCCCGAGCTTGTTCAAAAGATTGATAAACTGCTGAGGCCTCATATCGGCAGGTAGGATGAGTTGGCCTTCCTCTAAGGCTTTTTTCAGGGTGTCGTTCACCTTGCCACGGAACAGGGCACAAGCTGCTTGATAGGGGAAGAGGAACACCCCTTTTACGGAAACCCACTCCCCCCTTTCATTAAGCCCACCGTCGCTGATCAGGCAGTGGGTATGGGGATGGGGCTCAAGGTTTTTCTTCCAGGAATGAAAAGCGGCTATAATCCCGGGTTTTGCACCGATTCGTTTGGGGTTGAGAGACAACTCGAAGATGGTGTCACGTGAAGAGGTCAAAAGGATGTCGGCCAACAGTTTGAGATTCATGTGAAGCAGAAACCGGAGCTGGTGAGGAATCGTGAAAACGACATGAAAGTGAGGGCATTTCAAAAGCCTTGCTTTTTGTTTTTCAAGCCATTTCTCAACCTGAAGGTAGGCACATTGAGGGCAGCTCCGATGTTTGCACGAGTTGTACCATACCCGGTGAAAATGGCCATCGGGGCACCCCTGAACATGCCCACCAAGGGTAGCGGTACGGCATACCATCATGCTGTAGGCGGCGTCGCGTTTGAAAAGAGGAAGAGGATGTGAGTTGTCGTAGGATCGGTATGCCTGTTTAAATATCTGGTTGACAGAGTATTTAGGCATTTGACTGTATGATAAACAGAGATTTTAGAGCAAATAATTACTGTTTGAATGACTATCCCCCGCGAAGCGGGTCTGTTCAACGCGTGGCTAAGCGGCCCCAAAAAGCTGATAGGAACAGCGGTTGAAGTTACAAAAGACGTGACCAGCTTTTTGGGGTCGGCTTTAGACAATTGTTAAATGCAGGTATTTACAACGGACATTAAACACATTTTTTTGAGAGCCTCATCCATTTTCGGTAGCCTCTAATCCAGGAGGTAGGAATTCCTCTGGTCTTACCCCAAGAGCTATGAGGTAAGCTGTCTGGACGTCGTTAAAAGGTTGTGCCAGGAGAAGCTTTCCATCGTGACGGACAAGACGGATGGAATGGAATTTTGTCGTCATCATGAACGATGTCGGCTTTGAGGTCATGCGGTTTGGCCAGCCGGGTAGCTCATGTCCCGAGATGGCAACATATTGCCGCATCTCACGCTCCATTAACCTCCAAATCATAAGCGCAAGTATAAGAATCAATCCAAGGACTTCTATCCTCTCTGGCCGTTTCAAAAAAATTCCATCCACGATTGCAGGGTCTTTCAAAAAACCAAAGTTTTGTTCGATTCCATATTGCTCTTTGTAGAGAGAGAGGAGAGCCTTTCCGTCGTAAGATTGCCGATCTTTTTCAGAGTCAAGATTGGTCAGCAGGACAAGGCATCCTGCCTCTTCTCGAAGCTTGGCGACGGCAACGTCATTCTGAGCCACCTCCACCTCGACTTGATACTCCATATGCAAGGGGTTCGCCCAGTACCTTTTGCCGGTCGGCCTCGCCCGTATCGGGGTACCTCTTTGACGGAGGCCCGGATCTCATGAAGAGTGGTAGACGCTTTTTCGACTCTTCTGGCGGCCTCAACCGCATCGGCTTCACAGCGGTAGGAGATCGTGGTGATCTCTTTGCAGTGCTTGTCTACAGCACTGCGATCTTTCTTGATGTCACGATCCACCTTGCCCTGTCTTCGTTTGTCATGAGCAGAAGAGTGGATAACGACAGCGCGATACGTCTTCTTATAGAGAGTCACCGACGCTTCTTGGCAGGCATAGACTGTTGCAGGCCGTTTTGGCGTTCCCGATTCCTGAGAGAGCCGACCGATAGGGGTCCAAGCACCGTCTCCTTTGGCAACAGCTTCTTCGATGACACGCCCACACTCCTTATAGCGTGCAGGAAGACGGGTGAGAAATGGCATGGAACCTGTCGCAGACAGGTTGTCCTCACTCACCATGGCTGAATCGGCAATATAGATGGTGGCCTTTTCATTAAAGCCATGGACGGCCAGATAGGATGAGACGTCGGTCAACACGCGGTTGTTGAGCTTAACATCCGAGGCGTTTCCATTTTCGACACGTCCCAGGACTGGAATATTGCCACTGATGCATAGAAGCGACACCATGAACTGCTTTAGATCCGGACGATGATCTTTGCTGTAGCCATGGGTGATATGAGGGGTTGTCGCCCCCTCTTGTGGTTTTGAATATTCTGACCCAAAAAGGGATACGGATGTGGTGTCGAAGTGGGCTGCCCTGACGTCTAAGCCGAATTCGGCAATGGCGTAATGAGAGATTGATGAAAGGATTTTTTGGGTACCGGCTTCATGGAGTTTATCCAGTACTCTACCAAGGGTATGATTGCAAAGAGTGTTCGCATCAAAATCATTTCCCATGAGTGCTTCGGTGTCCAAACTTGAGTAACGTTCGGCTACACGATAGAGAGGAGATCTCCCGGACAATGCATCAAGAATCAAGAAGACGACGGCTTGGCCTATATCTGCAGTCATTCGTCCTGAAACCAGTTTGTTAACAGCATTGGCTATACCAAGACGCGCGATAAATTTTCGAACAATCGGCACATGATTCACGTCTACAATTTCAAGGGAAAATGGGGCTTCCATGGCAACCTCCTATTTGGTTTGAAGTGCCATGATCCTAGAAAAACCTACATTTGTCTAGGCAAGAATATTTTCACCTGCCGCCATTAAATTGCCTGTGGTCGCATTCGAAAAGTGTTTAAAGTGCGTTACAAGGACACTGTTATTGATTTTTACTTGATACCAACTTTTTTAATAATGAAAATAGCATTGCAAAGTTCGCTAATGCCGCCACAAAAAAAGAAAGCCCAAAGGTGAATATGCCAACATAGATCAGCGGCTTAATATGAAACTTATCCCCGAGCATTAGAATACCAAAGCCGAACAATCCTGTGATTATAGCAAAAACACCAATTGCCATAGCTTTTACATATGGGGAAGTATCAGGTAAAAATCTATTTCTATTCATAATATTTACCAAGACAGATAGCATTTAACGATTTAGGTAAGCAGCAGTCACCGAGACATGAAGGCCTCCGCAAGACGAAGCTGTCTGCTTCAGCGACTTGTTGAACAGAGCCGCGTGATGTCAACGCTCGGGTTTCAAAACCCGCTATGGGGATTCAATGAAAAGTCCCCCAACGGCGGGGACGTCGGGCTTCGGGGCTCGAAGATTTTCCAGGGCCGCTGAGACAATCAATTCCAAAAAAACCTCCAAAAAAAACGAACGATACGTGAAAACGTTCGATTTTCAATATTGCCGCCCGGGGAAACATTCCCCCGCGAAGCGGGTCTGTTCAACGATTTAGGTAAGCAGCAGTCTCCGAAACATGAAGGCCTCCGCAAGACGAAGCTGTCTGCTTCAGCGACTTGTTGAACAGAGCCGCGTGATGTCAACGCTCGGGTTTCAAAACCCGCTATGGGGATTCAATGAAAAGCCCCCCAACGGCGGGGACGTCGGGCTTCGGGGCTCGAAGATTTTCCAGGGCCGCTGAGACTATCAATTCCAAAAAAACCTCCAAAAAAACGAGCGATACGTGAAAACGTTCGATTTTCAATATTGCCGCTCGGGGAAACATTCCCCCGCGAAGCGGGTCTGTTCAACATTGTGAATAACCCGCAATATTTGCCGCTTATTCCCTTTATAGACATGACTTTTGGACTGTATATCAAATATCCAAGCCTAAAAAGTGGAAAATATGGGGGATTTTGTGTCCATGTTTGACTGTTCAATACTACCGAACAAACGTTCCAGTTATGTCGGATGAGATCATAGTTCGCATAACAAATCAAGAACTGATTGACAAACTCAGCGCCATCGGTATAATTATCTAAAATAACACTCAAAAGCCAACACACCCTTAATAAGTTCGATTCATAACTCCCGTTGACCGTATATTGATATACCGCGCCGTTGGCGTCCATGTTTTGACTCAAATACCGTCATAGCTGGAATTCTTTCCATGTTTGGCGCCGCCTCGGCCACGTTTGGGCTCAAATATACCCGTACAAAACATGTTCGTATGCAACCGACTATCCAAGGAGGGAAACATGGACCTTTTTCGTCCCAACCCCAACCTGAAGCTCATGGAACAAGTCACGCAGGTGCTCAGCTACCACCATTATGCGAAAGCCACCCAGAAGAGCTACTGCTCATGGATCAGGCACTACATAGGCTTTCACAAAAACCGGCATCCGTCTGAGATGGGGAAGGCCGAAATTGGGCTCTTCCTTGCATACCTTGCCGAAACGCGGAATGTATCGCCCTCCACCCAGAAGCAGGCACTCAACGCCATTGTCTTTCTCTACAAACGGGTTCTCTTCATTCCAGTTAGCGACTCCCTTGAACTTGTCAGGGCCAAAAAAAGGGTCCGAATCCCCGTGGTCCTGAGCCAGGCCGAGGTTCAGGACGTCTTGTTCAACATGCAGGGGACTTACCGGCTCATGGGGCGACTCATGTACGGAGGAGGCCTTCGCCTCATGGAGTGCATCCGCCTGAGAGTAAAGGACATCGATTTTTCAAGGGGAAAACTGTACATCCACATGGCAAAGGGAGGAAAAGACCGGGTGACACTGCTACCCAACGTCATCCGCGATGAGCTGTCCCACCACGTGGAGCGGGTCCTGCGCCTCCATGAAACCGACCTCTCCGAGGGGTTTGGCACCGTCTACATCCCCCCTGCCCTTCTTCGAAAATACCCGTCAAGCAATACCGAGCCCGGTTGGCAGTATGTCTTTCCCTCACGCAACCGCTCCACAGACCCGGAAACCGGGGAAGTGCGACGCCACCATGTCATGGAGTCCGGACTCCAAAAGGCGGTCAAGCGGGCGGTGAGGCAGACAGGCATCACCAAGCGGGCCACGTCCCACACCTTCCGGCACAGTTTTGCCACCCACCTCCTTGAAAATGGCGTCAATATCCGGGTCGTCCAGGAGCTCATGGGCCACAGCGATGTAAAGACAACTGAGATCTATACTCACGTAATGGATAAACGGGTCGATGAGATCACCTCCCCTTTGGATCTCGTCATGGGAGTGGACACGCCATAAAACAAAGGGGGCTGGCAGTATGTCTTGCCGTCCGAAGTCCTCTGGACACCCACACTGCAAATCGGCCAACATCCCAGGCTTTTTAAGCCTGAACAGTACCTCTATGTTTCCATCTGTGACGAGCTGTGCCCCCTCTTTGACAACCACCCTTCCGACCTGTAAACTAATCAAGTTAGGGCCTTGCCAACATTTAATTATACACTTTCTGTATGGCCAGTACCGTGCGCTTCAAAAATAAACGCTGGATCGCACAGCATTGTGGAAACGCCCGGAAACAGTCGTTGTATAATTAATTTACAGCGAGGCCCTTAACAGCCACTCTTTTTTTACCTATCCCCAAGGCAACTGTTCAGCTCAACGCTGCCTCCGGCGGCCCTGCCGGGAGCCAAACTTTTAAAAGTTTGACAAACGGCTTTTAAAACTGCCCGAACTCTATCGGCAGGCCATACGACTTTGTTTTGGCTACTTCACAACCGGAAAGTTTTTGCGGAGCTTTTGTCAAAAAGCGACCCGCCGGAGGCTCTTCTGCCCCCCAAAAGGTGACCCGTCATGACGATGCCCAATCTGAGCAGGCTTGTACGACTTCCCGACACCCGCGTTCCCATTTACATTTCTCCGGACACGCCCCACTGGTTCGTCCCCAACTCGGCAGGAGACACCCTGGTTCAGGCGATGCTTAAGGGTGGGGAAAAGGCCTCCAATACTATAAAAGGTGCCATGAATCATCTCAGGGAGACTCAATTTTTATCGCTGATTCCCAATGGTGATGAGGGCCCCTACCCCGGTCGCGGAGAGGTATTAACCCTGGACCGGCTAAAAGAGTGCTGGATTCACCTGACGGACCATTGCAACCTTGCTTGCCGCCACTGCCTGTTCTCCTGCTCACCGACGACCCGGCAAAGCCTGAGCTTCGAAGAGGTTGAGCGCATCCACCGGGAAACCGACGCCCTCGGCACGGAGATATACTACCTCACCGGGGGCGAGCCCCTGATTCATCCCCGTTTTCGCGACATCTGCACCCTTCTATTATCCAAGGGCAATACCCGCTTGGTGATCCTCACCAACGGCCTGCTTCTGCCGGATCACATCGATTTTCTTCGGGGGCTGCCCGCCGAACGCCTCCACTTACAGATCAGCGTGGATGGCCTGGAAGGGTTGCACGACACCGTGCGCGGCAAGGGGAGCTTTCAAAAGCTTACCAGCGTACTTGAGGACATCTCACGCCATCAACTCAACACCTCCCTTGCCATGGCGGTGCACCGGGACAACCTCCACCAGATGAGTGACATCGTCACCCTTGCAGGCAGGTATGGCATCGACAATGTCCATTATCTCTGGTTCTTTGCAGCGGGAAAAGCGCGGCGGGAATCCCTTGTGCCAGTGGAAAAACTCTTTGAGAGCCTCATCGAGGCAGACCAGGTCGCAGCGCCCCTGGGTATTGCCATTGACAACATCAAGTCCATGGAGGCCCGTGTCTTTTCCTCTCCGGGCATCCGGCACGACTTAGGAAACGCCGGATGGGAATCCCTGGCCGTGGGGCCTGACGGAACGATCTACCCCACCCCAGCCCTCATCGGAAATGAAGTCGCAGCAACCGGCCACATCAGCAAGGGCATGAAGGGCGTCTGGCATGAAAGCCCCGGCTTTAAGGCCCTGAGAAACCTGTCCATCATTCATGACAAGGCCTGCCAGACCAGCCCCCTGAAATTCATCGTGGGGGGCGGGGACATCGATCACAGCTTTTACGCCAGCGGCCAATTTATCGGGCACGATCCCTACATGGGGCTGTACGAAAAGATCGCCATTCACCTCATGGAGAAATCCGCTGAATCAATCGCTCCCTCAGGAGCCTACCCGGCCATGCGGATTCAAATGGGAGACAGGGTAAGCGAGTGCACCCACGCCGAAAAAGGCGTTGCCCTCACCCACTCCAACTGCGTCCTCTCCCTTGCCGGAACCCACGGCACGGTGGGGGCCTTTTACTCCGATGCGGCAGAGCGCCCCAACACCGATATCCAGAACCCGGTCTGTTACGACGAAGCCCTCATTTCTCATATCCCCCAGGATGCGCGGGTGCGCTCTTACGGCTGCGGCAGCCCGGTTCAAGACGCGGCCCTTGAAAAGGGGGAAACCCTGGTGGACCTGGGGTCAGGTACGGGGGTGGAGTGCTTTATCGCCTCCCGCATCACTGGGGCCGGGGGAAAAGTCTACGGCATCGACATGCTGGACACCATGCTGGAGCGGGCCACAACCGCCCTTGAAGAGGTTTCAAAACGCCTGGGCTACCGGAACGTGGCCTTCAAAAAAGGGTTCCTCGAAACACTCCCCCTTGAAGATGACACTGCCGATGCCGTCATCTCCAACTGCGTGGTGAATCTCTCCGAGGACAAGACAAAGACCTTTGCCGAAATCTTCCGCATTTTAAAGCCCGGCGGACGGGCCGTGATCTCGGATGTCACCACGGACGCCCCCTTCCCCGCCGCCATCCAGAACGACCCGGCCCTCAGGGGGGAGTGCATCGGCGGCGCCATGGTGCAGTCCCGGCTCATGGCCATGCTGGAGAGCACGGGCTTTACAAACATCCAGATCATCAAGCGGTTTTTCTATCGCGACGTCCAGGGGTACCGATTCTACTCCCTCACCTACAGGGCGATAAAGCCGGACGAGACCAGAGCAAAGATCATGTACCCGGGGCCTTTTGCAGGGGTCATCACCGACAGCGGCGAGATGATTGCCAGGGGCCAGACGATAGAGACCCCATGGCCCCATGCATCCGAAGCCGATCCTTCGGCCTTTCTCCTCGATCATGACGGGAACATCACCAATCAGGATGCAGAAAGCAGCTGCGCGTGTTACCAGCCCCCCGAAGCATCAAAACCAGCGCCCCAACAAGCCACAGCCACCATCTTGAGCACCGGCAAAAAGGCATCGGGCTGCATGCGCTGCGGAGCGCCCCTCACCTACCTCGACCGGGAGCGGGAAGAGACCTGCAGCTTCTGCGGCGAAACCGTCATGGCCAACGCCATCTGCGAAAAAGGCCACTTTGTCTGCGATCTCTGCCACAGCGAAGACGCCCTCACCGTGGTCAAGCACCTCTGCCTCACCACCCGGGAAACCGACACCATCACCCTCTTTGACAAAATCAAAAAACACCCTTCCGTCCCCTTACACGGCCCGGAGCACCACTTCATCGTCCCCGGCGTCATTACCGCTGCCTACCGGAACTCCGGCGGCACCATCGGCGACGAGGAGATCCTTTCAGCCATCCGAAGGGGCGCGGACATCCCCGGCGGCTCCTGCGCCTTCTGGGGCGGCTGCGGCGCCGCCCTGGGCACCGGCATCGCCTTTGGCATCATCCTCCAGAGCAACCCCGTGAAACCCTTTGAAAGACAAACCGTCCAGCAACTCACCGGCCACATCATCACCGCCCTGGGCGAAATAGAGGCCGCCCGCTGCTGCCGCAGAGAGACCCTCACCGCCCTTAAAATAGCGGCCGATCTCTCCGCTGACATCCTGCCCGTCCCCATAAAAGCCCACGGCTCCACCCACTGCTTTCAATTCAACGCCAACAAAGAGTGCATCGAGTCCAAATGCCCATGGTATGTGGAAGGAAAAATGAAAGACGAGTGGCTGACATCAAAAGATGGGGGGATTGGTCTCGTAACGATTTAAAAATGCCTTCTATGGTTAAAGTTCGGGGCAAAAGCATGCCTCCGGTGGCAAGGGTAGCGAAGCCACTATAGCGAAAAACACCTTGAAAGCAGGTTCCGGATGCACTTTACCCCTCGTTCCTCGGGGAAAATCACATCCGCCTTTGATCGGAGTGTGAGTCTGAAATTATTTACCAAACCTGTTTGTCAAACTTTTCAAAAGTTTGGCCCCCGGCAGGGCCGCCGGAGGCATCTTTAACTGGGCTGCCTCCGGCGGCAGGGGTGGCGAAGCCACATTAGGCAAAAACACCTTGAAAGCCGGATTACGGCCTGGGTGGACATTGCTTCAACAACGCGGCCTGTATACCAACACACAAAAAAAATGCCGCCCGTATTCTGCCGGTTACGGCATACGGGCGGCATTCATTATTATCACGTTTTAGAACCTGTGCGGTCAGGGCCGCGGAACATTTATAGTATACGTTTCGAGCTATTTGCCCTCAACGCCAGTAGTTCGCTGGGGCTTTTTTGTCACAATGGGCACCGAAACAGGCATAGGAGTGGGCATTGACGGCAGTCCATTTTGGCCTGTGCGTGGCAAGGTCCTCAATATCCCTTGTCGTAAAATACATCTGAGGCACCCCTGTAACCAACCGGGTTCCCAAAGAGATGGTCTGTGCGCTTCCATTTGCCCCCGGATAGTCCGCATTGGCTGATAAATCTCTTAATCTGGTGTTGTCCGGTGCGCGATATGAGGAATGTTTACGATACGGTGCCACATCGTTGGTTCCGACAACAGCATGCGATAGCTCATGCAGGAGTGTCATTGCCGTGTTGTCATAACGAATATACGACGTCGAGATACCGGGGTGGGCTGGCAATCCTCCGGTGACATCCTCAAAAACGGCATTGCCCAGCCATATAAATGGGGGCCGGCGTACAGACGGATAGGTAAAGGCATAATTCCCAACACCACAAGGTGACTCGCTTGACTCAACAACACGAAGTAGTTCATGGTTTCCCGAGGACCTGCTCGCAACCAGGGAAGAGCGCATCTCCGCGTAATTGGTCAACACGCTGTTCCAGTGCTTACGGGTGGCATCATTTGTACCCAGTATGCCCCAAAACCGTTTACACGATTTAAGCACAGAGTTATTTGTGGTGCTTAGATTCGGGTTTCCTTTCTGCAATAGACGTACCCCATCCAACAACCTCGCATGGGATGACTCAATCATCCGAAGTATGGATTGGCACTCCAGTAAAAACCCCGTCAAATTAACCTTGGGGTTCCTGCCCCGGCGCACCAAATCCCGATTGCACGAATTCGCCACCGCTGATGTACTGTTTGCCTTTGCCGGTGGGCATCCGCCTTCAGACGTCCATAGCTGCCCAAAAGCGCCCACACGCTCCCAGAAAGGACACTTACTGAAAATAACCTGAACGGGTCCTGTCATCTTATGGAGGTCAAGGCTCACCAGAGGTGCATGGGTTTTTGGGCCGGAAAGAACCTTGTCCATGGGGCTATCAGTGACATGGTGCCGAGAGCCAATGGCAGCCTGAAGTTGTGCTGATGTAATGCGAGGCCCTCTGGACGGCCTGGGGGGAAGCGGGGGTGCAAGGCATTGATTGACATACGTCCTGACATTTACATATTTTTTATTAATTTTCCCCAATGCGGTTGTAATTTTCTTTCTTTCAGAAACCGGCAATGCGCTGAGATCTTGATTGTTATGTTTCAGCATCAAACTTCGGAGCCCACTTTTTCTCAAGGAAGAAAACGTCTTGTTATACCCGGGATTGTCCTTACGTACGTGTGTTTTATATGTGTCGTAGCTAAATACTGTCAAACCTCTACCTCCTGATTTTTTACTATTCAGCCCATCAAAACACAGCCTCCGGCGCCAAGGGAGGTGAAGCCACATGGGGTATAAACCCGGCAACTAACGATACAAGCCAAAGGTGAATGAGATGTCATAAATTATCGGGGTGCTACTGTCCCTCGACAGTTATGCCTTGAACCGCCGGGGTAATCAAAATTCCTTGAAACCGAACGGCAAAGGCTCACGCCCCACAAAAAAACAGACCGCCATTATACGGTGCTTTGAATTGATCGTTTTCTCTTTAAATTTCCGGGAAAATCGTCCAATGGTTTGCTCGCTCACCCATTTTCATCCCCTTGAACCGGCCTCAGCCCTGCAGGCCAGTGGCTGTTCCCCAGGGGAATGGCCCCGTACTGGCCATAAAAGGCAACCAAGAGATCGTACTGAAGCCTGTTGGGGAACTGGGCCCCTTTCACGGTGTACCACGCCACCGTTGCGCCATAGGAGGCCCCATACTGATAACGCGGCCACCAGGAATTCTCCCCCCGGTCTTTTCTGGCGGCCATTGTCAGCTTGCGGTGTTCGGCAAAACGTCTCCTCAGGTCCCTGGATTCCCCGATCCAGAACACCGGCGAGTATCCCCACGGATAGGGAAACACCATCCCCCTGTTCGCTCCGATGACATAAGCCCCCGAGGCATCCGGCGCCCACTGCAACTCTTTGTCTTTCGTGTACAGAAGCTCTTCAATTCCATCAGGGTACGGGCGATCCGCAAAAAACCTCAAATGAAAGTCTTTCATTTGTTTCTCCTTAGCCCGGATATTTCACGAGTCGGGTGAACTTATATGCAAGGCATCAGATGAGTGCACCCGGCTCCGCCGAAGGATGAGAAAATCAGACAGAATACCGTGAATTGCATTTTGCATTTTGCATTTTTGAAATACCGAAATATGGCAGAGTAAGAACCTGTAATTATCGTTTATATCTTAGGCTTTCTTGTTTCCCCATGACATATCCGGGCTATTCCGTTGGGAAACACAGCCTCGGGCGGCCAGGTGGAGGCACCAGGAACCCCTGTGGCGGATGCGCTATGTTCCCACTTATCCATGCGGTTCCCCATGAACCGGCCTCAAGCCCGACGGCCAGTTCTGGTTGCCCAGGGGGATGGTTCCATACAGGCCATAAAAGGCGTTCATCAGGTCGTATTGAATTCGGTTGGGAAACTGGGCCCCAACCACGGCGTACCACGCAACTGTTGCCCCGAAGGATGCTCCGTACTGGTAGAGGGGCCACCAGGTCTGCTCCCCCTTGTCGCTTTGCGCTGAAAAGGCATGCCTGCGGTATTCGGCAAAGCTCTTTCTCAGGTCCCTCGACTCCCCAATCCAGAACACCGGGGACTGCCCCCAGGGGTAGGTAAACATCGTCCCCTGGTTCGCCCCGATCACATAGGCCCCCGGATAATCCGGGGCCCACAGCAACTCGTCATCCCTGGCCTCAAGCAGCTCTCCAATCCCATCGGGAACAGGGCGGTTCCCAAAAAATCGCAAATGAAAATCTTTCATCTGTGTCTCAGCGCTCCCTGGGCTGGGTTTACCTTTGAAGAACGAACGTGAGATATTCACCCGGCGGCTAAACGCATGACTGTCGTGCGACGATTTCACATCAGGAAATCAGTCGGCTCCACATTGGCCGGTGTTGGGTATATCGTAGCCGGGTTAATCTGTTGATGTTTCATCACACCTGCCGGTAATTAAAAGCTATTGTTTCGGGCTGGTTTCTTTCTCATAAACTATCCGGGCTATGACAAAAGACCAAGTTTGTGCTTGGGCGGCCTCGTGTTTGTCTTGATGATGCGTTTGTTTGGGAATACCTGGGAAAGGCACAAGGGAAAGTTGACCTGCCCCTTAATCCGGCCCCCAAAAATGACGGCGTTTTCCTGCAGGTAAAAATTCCAGCCCCCGCCACTCCAATAGCCAAAAACAGTCCCGGTGGTCGATATTGTCTCGTCATCCGGTGTCACAGCGCGATTGCCTAAAATATGTTGGGTGAGGGTACGCAGACGGGAAGAATTGAGGTAGTCGTCCTTGCTCACCTCAACAACATGATTATCGGCAGGCGTTCCAACAAACCCCTTTTTCCAGCTAAGCAGTGCCCACCAGAATGCCTTGGCATCCTTTCTCCGGTAGGCGGTGGTCATGCCTGCCGGGCATCCTCTCGGCAACGCCGCATTGTCGAAGAACTCCCCGACCTTACCGTGCTGGGAGGAATCCACGCCAAGATGGTATACGGTGGGTGTCTGGGGTGGGCCTTCGATGAACACCGAACAGCCGCTCAGACTCGATGTGCAAAAAAACCTGGACGCACCGGGTGGGGGCTGTGGCAATTGAAGCGTTGCAACCTTCAATGAAAGCCAGGGGAGAAAATAGACCCCGAATTCATCTTCTCTTCGTCCCTTATAAAAACGACTCACCGGCACTGTTTTCAGGGATATGCCCGAATAGGTGGTTGTGCCCACATCCAAAAACATGGTCGTCTGCTTCAGCTTACTGGCTTCCATGGGCTGTGCGCCACGCCAGTTCCCACGAAAACTTACCATACTGTACAGGGGCTTTTGAGGAATTGGCGGAGCTCCGGGCCGTGGCAACTGCTTGTACCCCACCGATGAGTCACTGGAGCAATTGATGGCATGCTCCTCTGCGAAACGGATCGGTGTTTTTTTTAAACGCACTGTCAGAAGAGAGTTGTCCGAGGCCGTTTTCTTCTGTTCCCTGGCTTTCATCCAGAGACTGCCCAACCTCATCCTCAAATCATGAACGCGGGCCTTCTTGGATGTTGCCTGGTGTAAAATAATATCCACGTCCGCCGAGACGAAGGTATCGTTATGAAACGTGATATAGGACATAAACTTTGCGGCCCGAATCAATGCCCGGGTCTCTTTGTCATACGCACGGCCCAAATGCAGCGAATCGATCACATGATCTTTAAACTCATCGGAAAACCGTTTCAGGCCGTTATCTCCGTTGATGTAATCAACTGCCTGCTGCCCGAGCTCCCTTAGAATGGTTTTTAGAATTCCCTGAAGCCGTTGCTCTCTGGAACGCACGATGACTGTCCTCTCTTCACCCTGACCCGACGCTTCGCAGGGGTGGTGATCGAATTCATAGATATCAGTGCAGTGCACAGCCGCCCTTCGGAGGCAAGGGCATCCACAGCACCGATGTATTGCGTCGCACCACCCCCAAAAGACAGGTCGGTGCTCTTTTTAATCCGAAACGGTTCCCTGACCAGGGCTTACCACCTGAATACACCCCCCGAAGGAGCACATCAGCTTGCTGGTCTGATCGATGATCGGCATGTTGCCCACCAGCACCGTTGCTTTTCCAGGGGTCCAGGGGGCAACCGTTGTGGGGGTACAGGGCTGGGGTTTCAACACACCCGGCGGGGGGGCGGCTGTGGCGGCTGCCACAGCCGGGTTTGCCATGGAAGAGCAGACGCCGAAGGGCAGAATATTGACAAACGGCTTGTTGTCCATGATGTTTGCCACGGGCAGGGTCTGGACCACCTTGTTGACAGGCAGAACCATAAGTGTGGATGGGGCCGCGCCAAAGGAGCACTGCAGCATGGCGCCACCGGTTACGACCAAGGGCATGGGATTTCCTTTTTTAACATCTGTGCCTCCGGCGGCAAGGGGTGCCACCTTGAAAGCAGGTTCGCTATGCTACCACTCATCATCGTCCATCCCTTCGTCAAGGGACTCTTCCGGGTAGGCTTCGTCCTCATCGGGCATGGCGTCGTACCCCTCTTCCTGCCCGTTCATTCCCGGCATGTCGGAAACGCCTGGCGCAGGGGATGAGCTGAGCTGAATCCCACCGGAGTCAAAGTGCACGAAGCTCTGCAGGTCCACCTTGTACAACTCCTGCAGGGCCTGCCATTCAACGCTTGATTTGTACTCCTCAAAGGCCGAGAGCCCATTGATATGCGTCGCGTACTGAAGGGTGAACCGGGCAAACAGATTGGGAAAATAGACCCTTGGGTCAAAGTTCTCGATGATGTGGTTGATGTCGTCTGCAACAAGGGCAGCCCGCGATATCTTTTCATCGCTGATAAGACTGTCAAAGGCCTGGATTTTCCTGATCAGCAGTTGCAGCGGATACGAGCCCTCAACACTGACAGGTTCCTGATTGCCGACGGCAGCGCGAGGTGACGGTTCCTCAACAGGCTCGTCAAACAGCTCGTCCTCTTCCTCCTCCACCACCTCTTCGGGTTCAACCTCCGGCTCCTGATAGACAAGGCGCTGAAAGTTCGTCAGCCATTCGTTGACCTTTGTCAACCCATCGAGAACCGGGGCTGCATCGTCGCTGAGAACCGAACCCAGCTCACGACCAAACCCTTCTGCGGCATCAAGGGACGCCTGAACCTGATCGCTTGAAACGTCAGAGAGCCAACTGTCCCACAAATCGGCCTTCTTCTCCTCCTCATACTGCAGTTTCTTGATCAGCTGCTTCATCAGCCAGTTTAAAATCGTCTGGATGTGCTTCTCACGATTTTTAAGCGGGCCGACCGCATCAAGGTTGTCTCCCAGGGTCTCTGCCATGGCTTGAAAAATGTCTTCCATGGCTCCGAGCCCCTGCTCAAGAAAGACCCCATAAATAAAGTAACCCATGATGCGGATGTCATAGATCTCCTCTGTGAGGATCTCTTCAGACTGAGCAGAGGCTTCCTCATACCTGCCCTCCTGAACGAGGGTTGCGATATCCGTGAACCGGGGATCGATGGTGGACAGGCCGGGGGAATCACTTACCGGCAGGGGTCCTTGTATCAGCTGAATATTCATGGAAACGTCCTGTCGATTTTAAACGAGTCGCACCGGGCAATGGGCTGCCGAGAACCACACGTTTGTAAAATTGAGCACACAGATGAAGGCCTCGGGACACACAAATCTTACCGTTTGGCCCGGATATTTCATGAGAAAACAATTAAACAAACCCAACGACATGTTATTACAACTGGTTACGGTGATAATCCGTCACTCCTCGAGGGTGTAATAGCACTCCGGACAATAGGGTTCGCCCTCAATGTCTTTGCTTCCAATGGCAGGAATTGTCCTGCCGCACCCCTGACATTCAACGGTCTTTCTCACGTCAACGGGAACTTGTTCCACAGCCGGGGGGAGCTCCTCCTCTTCCGGTTCCGGACGCGGCTTTGGGTCCGGCCGTTTGACAAGGACCTCATGGCATGGGCTGCAAAAAATCAACCCCAGCATTTCGTGGCCGGAGCCTTCCGGGAGCTCGACTTTGCAGACTCCGCATCGCCTGGCCATGTCAACCGCAGCCTTCTTTTCGGGGTCATCCCGGGGCGTTTCCGGCTCCTTGCTGAGAAGCGCGTCAAAGCACTCCAAACAAAACCACCAATGGGCCACCATTTTGTGCTGCTTATCCGTAAGGTCGGTGCCACATCCTTTGCAGTTCATAGAAAGACCTCTTTCACCTGCCCCTTAAAAATAGAGACCCGCCTGTGGCCAGGGTTATTGCTTTTAATGGTGTCGTATCCGATATAGGTATCCGGATGAAGCCGCACCCACCTTTTTTGAGATCTCAAAACAAGATCAATCTCCATCTCCATTCCCAGTGGCGCAAGAAGTGGAAAGAGAAGCCGCTTCAATCGGTTCCTGATTTCCTCTGGCCACGGCACCTGCGTATCTGTCATCTCGTCTTCACAGTGAAGGACAATTCTCCGCCCAAAGACCGGGATCGCCGTCTTGCGGCCAAACACGCAGTCCCCACCGAGGCGGCTTTCTCCCAGTCGCACGGGATCGGCTTTGATACCACGGTTTAAAAGAACCTTTTCAAGCTCAATGCCCGCTTCAGGAAAGACCCGGGAAAAAAGGATGTGGAGGACACTGCTGGACCGCAGGTCAAGAATATGCAGGTAGTTCTGCATGGTCAGTTCCTGGGGCGATAAGAAAAATCGATTTATCTCAGGGTAAATATTGCAGATGTAATCCCTGATCAGAAGATGGTCGAAATACCCGATAAAATCCACAAAGGCGTTGCTGGAGCTTATTTCGCTTTCCATCTTCCGCCTGAAATAGGCAGGCAACGGAGATTGCGCACCCAAAAGCCCTATGCACAGAGTGATTTCCACCGATTCAACCGGGTCGTCATAAAACCGAACACCCTCTATCAAGCGGGACTGAGAGCAGATACTGTTGAGGCCCTTGAACCGGATTTCATCTGGGCGATACCCCATGTCTATCAACAGGCGCAGAAGAGACAAGATATCAAAGTGATGAAGTCTCTCATTTATTTTTTTTTCAAGGGCTATCATGCATGCCTACACGTGGCCGTGCCCCCCAATCTCAAAGGCTTCAACAAGGTCTTCAATTTTGTTGAGCACCTCATTGATGGGGTCGACCACATCCTCTGAGGAATCCTGCTGAAGGAGGGTACCGAGTTCATCGAGAAACCGGTTCAACACCTCTGCTTCGTCGCCTGAAAAACGTCTGTTTATAAGGTTTCTAAGTGTCCGGTAGCATGTCTGGGGGGTCTCCTCCTCCACGGTTTCCACCACCGGAGCCTCTGCATTCAGTTTGGCTTTTCGCCAGTTTCTGCGAAGGCGCTCAGGGGAAAAGAGGTCATCGAGGGGGTTCTTTTTAGACTTGGATGTCGTCACAGCATGTTCCTTCCGGCAACGACAAGCATAAAATAAACAACCAAAAGACCGCCGGCTGAAACCAGGTAGCCCAGGAAAGGCGAACCCAGGTGGCTGATAAGGCCACTCTCGTCAACCTCTGAAGCAACCGTTGGCAACTCCTCCTGCTCAAGCTTCAAATAGAGATTCTTCATATACTCTTTTATCTTGACGGGGTTGTCCTGATAACGACCGCGAAAACCGTAACTGAGGCAGAAGTAGTACACCTCAAAGATAAAAAGAGCGGTCTGGGGCTTCAGCAGGATATCATCCAGTATTTCGTAGAACACTTCCCCCGCGTTATCTATCTGAAACAGCTCTTTCTGGAGGGCGGGCCATCCAGTCTGCATTTTCTGGAGAAAATGTCCCAGGATCATCTCGTCAATCTGAGCAACAATGGGAAAAAGGATCAGGTAGGTATCCCGTTCTGAGTACTGCTCGGAAAGGGTCGCCTTTAAAAAATCGAGCTGCGTACGAATCTCGGCACGGACAGCCACAAGATCTGAAGCCTTCACCGAAGGAACATCCTCATCACCCATCGCATTCAGGTTCTCCTCCTCTAATGCCCCTTCCTCTCCGGCCTGCGCACTGTCCCCCAGGGAGGGACGTTTGATGCAGATAATCCCCAGTTTCGTATAAAGCTCATGAATGGCTTTCCAGTATTTATTCTTCATGGTTGCGTCCCCTGTGTCGTTTCAGAGTATCCTTCATCAACTGTTACCTTACGAACCTCTATTCCGACGCCTGCGATCCAGGCATCGAGAATCGCCTCAACATGCGCAAGAAACAACGCCACCAGTCCATCAAGGCCCGAATCGTATTCATAGAAACGGAGAAGATACACATACTTCACATTGCCCGCCCCCTCCTCCTGCCGGACAGAGGTTTCAATCCGAACATCAGCCAGCAGGGACAGAATCTGACCAAACCGGTTCTGCTGTTTGATCCCCAGTGCCTGGAGAATATCCTTCAGGTCGTTGCAGCTCAATTCAGCCCGGTTGGTCAACGTGAGAAACCGCAAAAACACGTCGAGATTGTCCTGAAGTGATGTCTCAGCATGGGGAATGGGCTCCACGACAAGTTTCCAGTTAAGCCCTACCGTACCCCGGCTGTAAGGCTCCGCGTTGAGCCTTTCTGAAATGGTGTTCGAAAACCACGGCTGACTCCACCGCGCGTTTATTGAAATGGTCTTGGGATCGTGGAAGGCCTTGGGGTAATGGAGGTTGAGGTAGTGGTGTTTTCGCCCGTCGTCGCCTGTGATATCTTCCGACTCCCAGGAAGGGGCTGAGACAAAAAGAATCCCCGGGTCAATGGGGACCATCCCGGCCTTGGTGACCTCAAACACCCCCTGGACAGAGTGAAGCTCAAATCCATTCTCCACATCGGGATGGTGAATCCCGCACGACTCCCGGGTTCCATCGTAGATCACCGGCCTTGCCATATCGTGCCTCATGTTGACGATGGGAACGGCAAAAAGGTTAAACAGATCCTGTGTCAGGATCAGGTTCGCGGGCCAGTTCGCATCAAGGTCCAGGCAGAGGGTAAAAGATGTCCAGCTTTTCGCCGGCTGGGGAACCTCGATATTGATAAAGAGATCCTGCCATGGAAAATGGAAAAAGAGCCTCTCTTTCTCTAAAGGATGGCTCACATCAGCATCCTCTTGCGCCATTCCAAAGAAAATATCGCAAGGGGAGCCGGCGCTTGCTTCATCCGCCTTTTCATCAAAAACCACCGACGCTCTCCTGATATGTTTTTTCAAGGAGGAGTGGATGGTCTGGGATGTCTCATAGTCATTCAGGTGGTTGATAAAAAAACTGACCTGACCAATTTTATCGTTTCTCGCAAATCTGGCTTTCACCTTCAGCGTCAGCCGGGTGCCCGCCCCGGGAAGTTGACGTGTGGTGAAATCGTCAAGCACCACCGGAAGAATGTTCAAGGTTTTCAGGGTTTGAAAAATGGCGGTCCCCCCTGACTCCGGTATAAGGACCATTTCCGACCCCTTCGGGTAACTGGCCGTGTCTGCCAGCATGCCCGTGGGCACGGCCTGTAGAACGGCCATGGATGGGAGCGGGGTCAGGAGGTAGGGAAAAAACTGCTGAAAAATCCTGCGCCGTGTCGTGGTGTTGTACCTGAGCCCTGCAAGCCGCGTGCGGGCAGATAACAACGCCATGGCCTCAATCAACCGCCGGACATCCGGGTCTTCGCGATCGAGGGGGGCCCCGGGGTGAAGAGACTTGTAGGAGACCCGAAAGGTGTCCAGCGCGTCCATCTCCTCCAGAAACGTTTTATACAATGATTCGTCTATGCGCATACTCTCTCTCAGCCAAGTTTGACAACACCCTTAACATTTGAAACGCTCCCCTCAAGGGTTGCGATCCCTTTTGACATCAGATCCAGAAGCCCCTTTGAATCAAGCTTTATGGTGCCTCCCTTAAGATCCGCGCTGCCCGTCCCTTCAAGTGCCAGTGTCTTGCCCGAAACGGTTGTGCCGACGTTGCTTTCGATGGTTGTATTGAGGGCCTTGTGTGTTGCGTCATTGTCTGCGGTCACCCCCACCTGGCCACTCTTGACTTGGAAATCATCATCGCTTTTCAGGAGTGTCTTTTGCGACGATGTGCACGTGATTGTCTCTGCATCCAGGGTGAACTCTTTGCACACCATCTTGATGCTGTCCTGATCCTGGGTAATCGTACTTGTCTCACGGGATCCGGCGACAGTGGTGGTGATGCTGGTCCCGTCCAGTATGATTGTCTGTGTAATTTGATCAGCCGGGTTCTCAACAGTAAGGAGAATACCTTTTTCCTTGCTGAGTTCCAGGCGACACACGAGGGTTCCCATGGCGTTCCAACGACACTAAAGTTAGAGTTCTTGGTAAGGGCCTTGCTGTGAGTAACTATTTCGTTTTACGTTGCCTCCGGCGGCCCTGCCATAACCCAAACCTTTGAAAAGTTAGGCAAACAGGCCTTAATAATTTTCCTTGAGCAACGTCCGTTTTAAAGGCGGAGGCTTATTTTGAGGAGCTGAATTGCTAACGCTATCGTACCGTGATCGTCATTCCTCTTTTGTCTCCAGGATAATGGTGCCCTCATGTACCTGGATCTTCTCGGTGTCGTTTCCTAAGGTTCGCTTGATGTTGAGCTCCGGCTTGCCGTCGACGTACACATGGTTGATGGACGTGCAATCCTCTGCTGTCTTGCCCAGGAGAAGGTGGTTGCCCTGACTCTCCATGGGGAGGCGGCCCCCGGGGCGGACATCGAGAAACCGCTCGATCCTTGCCGTATGAAAATCTAGCGCCACGAGGACCCGTTGCCCTTTAAAGGCAGGGAAATAGAAGTGGCCGGGGACGAAAAACGGCTCATACGGAACCACGACTTCCTTTCCGTCAAACACCGGAATCTCGACCCTGTAACAATCCAGTTTTGTTTCGGAGTGCTCATAGACCTGGTATGTCTTCTCATCCTCTTTGCCCTGTTCACTCACCACCTTCCCCTCCACATACACCGGAAAAACAGGGCTTTTATAGTCAGGAAGGCTGAGGGCCTTCTCATCTTTAAGTTCAAGGGAGGACTCCATCGTGATGTTGTAACGGGAGAACATGAGGTTGCGATCAGAGTCCGGCTTATCCGAGACCGCATGGGCTTCCATGAAGAGATCCCGCACCCGATACTCTTGCTTGTGGGTAAGAGTATTGGAGCTCCAGATGGCCTCCTTGAGCTTGGCGAAAGCCCCTGGCCTGTAGATACAGCAGGGGTATCGGCTGTGAACAAGTCGCAGCTCATAACCGCGAATCTTCTGTTTTTCCGACTCCACGGTAAACGCGTCTTCAAAATCCGAGGCGATGGCATATCGCACCAGGGCATCCTGCCTCAACGCCTCCACGGCCTGGGGACGGGTTGTCTCTTTCTTTTTTGGATTGTCTGAGAAAGTATTTAAAAATTTGTCATTGGTTCGACTCGTCTCCGGAAACTCGATCGTAAGCTCTGCAACCTCATTTTCATGAAGCTCTACCGGTGTTCCCTCCATGCTTTTTGAACCTGTCAGCATGTAGCTGTTTGCCTCATAATCATAATACAAAGCCCCGTTCTGGAACTCTGCGAACCACACAAGAAAATCATAAAAACTTGCACATTGATGGTGGGTATACCCAGGAAGGGTGTTGATGGAAAAACGCGTGTTCAAAGGGTCCCACTCATAATCAAGTTCCACATCGGCTCTGTTGGCGTCGATGAGGTCTTTGACCGTGCCATCCACCACAAGGTCGCACGGATAATGCTGCCCCCATAACACACGACCGGTGTCCTCAAAATTTATCCGGTAATATCGATAAAGAACCGGGTCTTCCTTTACGTTGACGTTTTCAATGGTCAGCTCCTTCAAGAGCGCCTTTCCGGTAACCACGCCCTTCAGGTTCAGAGGAGCGTCATCGGCATCATCGGGCATCAGGTGGGCCTGAACCATCAATTCAACCTTCATGAGGTCCAGCTTGATGATCTCAGGGAAGAGCTCGTCCTCCCCTGTTTCAGATGAGACCCAGAACCCTGCTTCAGCAGCGTAACCGTTTGGCGTGAGCGCGGCCTTCAAAAGCTTGATATGCCCGCCCGGAATGGTAAATTTCTCCTTGCCGACATAGAGCTTCAGTTCCATCTCTAACGAGTCAGTAAACATCATGTCATCCTGCCTTCGGGGTCATGACCTCTTGACATTCAGATTCTTGTTAACGGAGTTGAACTCCATAAGAAGGGACTCCCGGGTCTCCCGTATGTTGCACTCAATGCGAAATGATATGCGGAACGGGTCGTCATCATTTTCGATGGAGATGCCCATCAACTCAAGTCGGGGCTCATACTGCTCGATATTGAACTTTACCTCCTCCATGACAGCGGCCGCCAAATGGTCCCGGGAGCTGTATTCATTCATATCCCGGATGCCGTAGCCAGAGAGAAAGCTGCCAAACCCCTTCCTTGTATTCAGGATATTGTTGAGGTTTTCAACAATCCCCTTGATGGCATTTTTACTCGTTCCGGGAGACGTACCGCCGGTAAACCTGTCAAAAAATGTCATGGGTCACCACGCCGAATCGTTAGGAAGATGCTTTTTCGCTGAAGAGATCTTGCCGCCGGAGCAGACGGTATAAAAGTAACCGATGGAAATCCACGGGTGCAGCCCGAGGAACGAGGGCAGGGAGCCTTCACGACCCTGCCCCTACTTTCCCATGCGCCAGTAGATATAAAAATCAGAATCCTCGACATCGGGCCTGCTGAAAAATGCCACGGACATCTCATTCAAAGCATGGTCCCACTCTTCGCTCTCCTTGATCTGATAGAATTCAACCTCTGCCCCAAAGGTGTGCTGAAAAGGCGGGTGCTCCACTTTTTTCAAGGGAATCCCATGCAACGCCATTTTGTGGACAAACGGCAACCTGGAGATACCGGCAAGCTTTAAGCTCTCAATGGAGAGGGTGTCGGTGAGCTGTTTCTTCTGGACCAGAAAGTAGACATCGGCTGCCTGACGAATCTCCTCCACCAGCGTGACCTGAAACAGATTGTCCTGAAGCTTGAACGTAACGTAGGGTGGCCTGCTGCGCACGAGGTGCATCTGCCCTTTCAGAAGCTCCAGGGACTCTTTCAGAACCACCGGTTGATTATGGCGATAGGGGGCTGTGATGTTTTTCGGTGTCGCGTTCCTGTAGAAGCAGACATCCGCATAGAGGGTTTGGATTTCATCGTAGAGAAAGAAGGGGTGCAGGTGAACCCCGCCCTTGAAATTGGCCAGCATTCTCTGGGCCCTGTACACAGACTTCAGGCACTGTTTTACGCTGAAAAGGCTGTCACCGCTCACGTGCCCCGACGAATCCATGGTCAGGTTGTACCGGAAAAGCTCCAGGGCCTCCGAAAGCGCGGCAATATCCTCTATTAGAAACGGTGAGGCCCCCACCTGAAGCAACGGCGGAATATAGTCCGAAGAGAGGGTCCAGAACCCCTCCGGGCTCTTTCTCGTTTCCGCAAGTTTCAAGGTATCAACGGCATCCGGGCACTCCTGCTCCGCGGTGAGCGCCAGCCGGTAAAGCACCCGTTTGATGCCATTGTCCCCCTTCCCTGCCCAGCCGTTTGAACTCTCTTGATCACCGGTGGCACTTTTTAATACATGGAGGTACACAGAGACTGTCGTCATGCCGGTGAGGTTGAGGTTTACCTGGGACACGGTGGCGTTGCCCGGCACATTGAAAAGCAACCCGTTTTGTGTCACAAGGGTCAACCTCTCAATGGAGAAGACCCCTTCGCTTAACAACGGATCGTTGAGCTTGAGCTCCCCCACCCCGTAACAGGGCAGGCCCTGGATACGAAACCGAAGTATGGTATCCGCAAGTATCGACTCCTCCAATGCCACCAGATGCTCAGGCAAAAGAGACTGCCCCATCTCCCAACTTACGCGTGCAAGTTTTTCATTCATTTTTCCGTGCTCTTTTTCTTCTGGATGGTAACTATTCAGCTCCCAAAAACGGCCTCCGGCGGCAAGGTGGTCCACCTTGAAAGCAGGTAAACGTTTGGCCCCCGGCAGGGCCGCCGGAGGCACAAGCTGAATCGTTACTCTGGATGTTTAAAAGAGCCTCCGGCGGCCAGAGGGAGGCATCAGGGAACCTGGGTGTGAATGCGATTTACGCCATGGTTCCGGCTTCAATCGCATCCACTCTCATCCTGGGCAGATATTGGGCAAGAGCCACCAAACAAACCGCGGAAATCAGGCAGCAACGGTTACGCCCCACCGCTTGACAACCTTATCGGTTACCGAGAATGCAAGGTGTGTCTCTTGCTCCGAATCTTCCGGCATCACGCTGAGGTTCAGGGCGAAGTTCAAGGGGGATACGACCTCCATGGATTGATCCAGGTCGATGGATATGGCCAAGTCCCCCCCCGACTTTTCGATGAGCCCTTTCAAGACGGCATCGTTTGTGTGGAAGGCCTTGTAATATTTCTTCTCATCGGGATCATAATCATAGATCGTAAACTGAAATTCCACCGTGGTGTTGCTCAGTTCCGTGTTGGTGAGAATGGCCAGATCCTTTTTGTTTGCATTGGAAACCTGGCAGGAGAATTGAATGGACTCGGCAAACCCCCCATTCCAGTAGATGCTGGACACGACGCCCACCACCTTGATTTTGTCGCCGGCAAGTTCTTCGGGATTGGTTACCCCAAGATCCACGGCAAGCTCTTTTTCTCCGATTTTGAGTTTATTGAGGTGCCCGACCAAGTCCTGGGCATCTTTTTGAAAGTTGAACCCTTGTTCGACACTGCAGGAAAAACTTGTAGCTGCCATGCTGAACGCCTCCTGTGTTTAATGTTGATGGCCCTGCAAGGCCACTTACCTCGTTTTTACTCGAGAATCAGAGCCGGGCGTCGAGCCTGAGCTCGGCATCCATGCCCTCAAACTGAATATGGGGCAGTATGCCCATCTTGCAGTCATACCAGCCGATCATCCCCTCGCGCTCCACCACCTCCACGGACGCGGCCTTAAACGGGTAGGAGCGAAGGGTCAGGTCATCGGGATTGACCACGGTTGTGACGTACTGAAAGATCCAGTTGGACAAGGTGGTCTGGATATAGTTCGCATCCGCCGTGCTGCCGATGTTGTCCCGCATGATGGATTTGATGTAGTGGGCAATGCGGGTAATGGAATAGGTGTAGGAGAGGTTGGTCACGAGCTGTGAGTTTTCCGAGTCCTTGGGATCTTTGAATGTCTTGGGTTTCTTAAGGGACTGGCAACTGAAAAAACAGGCATCGGCTGTGCCCTTGCGGTAGATCAGGGGCATAAAGCCGCAGTTGGCGAACTCCAGCTCACGGTAATCCGGAATGGACATTTCTATGGGGATCTTTATCTCATCTTCACCGCGCACGTTGAAGGTATGCACCGGAAGACCGTTCACCAGGCCTCCTCCCTTGGGGCCCCGCAGGTACTGACACCAACCGGACTGGGCAAAGGACCGAACCATGTTCTGGGCGAACAGCATTGCCGCGCTGCCCCAGAGATAACTGTGGTCGCTGTCCCCTTC
Source organism: Desulfolunaceae bacterium (assembly GCA_942491485.1). Lineage (GTDB taxonomy): Bacteria > Desulfobacterota > Desulfobacteria > Desulfobacterales > Desulfolunaceae > Desulfoluna. The sequence continues at coordinate 196,611 of CALOAX010000011.1, forward strand.
CACCTCTTCCTCGAAAGGGATCTCCCGGCAGGGGTTGGATTCGGGGTCATAGGGAAGGCGCAGCACATACCTGGGCAGGGCCAGCCCGAGATAGGCCGCCTCTTCCGAATCGCGGAGCTTGTTCCATGAGCCGTATTTGGGGTGGCTCATGAGCCCCTCCAGGTCTTTGATGGCCGAAAGCTCTTCAATGGAGTTGCACCCGAAGAACTTCGGCGATACAGACCCGACAAAGGGCGCATGACTCGCCGCCGCAATTTTCCCCATGATTTTCAGCCAGAACTCATCATCGGGGGTGTGCTCAAATTCGTGCAGCCCGAGGATGCTTCCGAATGGTTTTCCTCCGTACTGGTCGTATTCACTGATGTAGACCTTTTTGAACAGGGCGCTTCCGGTGATATCAACCGCATTCGCTTCAAAATCCTCAAACAGCTCATCTTTGGACACGTCAAGGATATCGATCATGATATCTGCTTTGAAGTTTGTGTTCAAAATCAGATTGTTCAGTGATCGCCATGAGGATTCCAGCTTTTTGAAATTCTCATGGTGAATGATTTCGTTAAGCTGATCGTTGACAGACTGGTCGATGCGGGCAATGAGCTCCTGAATGCTGCCCTTGTCCAGGCGCCCGGCCGAGGTATCGACATTCAGCAAAAGAGCCGCCATACCCGAAATAAACCGGTTTTCCTCGCTTATATCCTCCTTGACAACCTGAAGGTCATCCTGAATCATGGGTACCGCTTCACTCACTTCGGTTTCAAGGCGCATGCTTGACAGGAAACGTTTCAGATCAAGCACCTGGGCCTCTTCCGCGGTTTCTACCGCTTGTTTGGATTCTTCTGCCATCTCTCTTATGTCTCCTTACCAAAGGTATTATTCTTCTGGCTGGCCACCCGAAGGAAGTTTCAGGCTTTCATATCCCTTGAGGTCTTCCATCATCTTCGCAAGGGCCTCTTCATTGCTCATCAGTTCAGTCAAGAGCTTCCGAAACTCTTTTCTGTTGTCCACATTGGAGACCACTTCCTCCAGAAGGGTTTTCATCTGAATGAGCCCTTTGAGCTTTGGCACATGGTTGACGATCTTGTCGGGAGAAAAGGAGTTCATGCTGTCAATGGGTATTTCGACATCCATGTCTTCCGCCAACTCCGGGTCTATCTTGTTTGCCACGGCGAATTTCAGGGACATGCCCATATCCTTCATGACAGCATTGGTGTTGGCTCCATCCAGGTTTCTCAAACGCCTCTCCTCTAAGTCCACCGCCCTGTCCTTTGAGCTTCCCAGAGAAAAATCACCTTCCACAAGCAACCTCAGCGGCAGGGATTGATCCTCCAGCTGCCCGTTGACCTCGGTTTTGTACCTGAGCGTCAAACGCGACTTCGGTATTTCATCTTGAATTGCCATACCTCTTCTCCTTATTTTATCTGAAGGTGACGATTGAAACGGCTTGTATGGTGACATGACATCAAACAGCATGGCCTCCGGTGGTGAGGTCTCTCAACCGAGTGATGCATTGAAATATCTCTCGTTGAGCCCTGAACCCCAGAAACCCGGATAGGTACTGGCTGCGGGCCCACCCATGGTCCACCTGCTGACCTTCTGCAAACCTTGGAAAAAGGGGAAAAAACGCCACCAGGTGCGGTTTGAATTCCACCCCCATCTCCTGGGCGATAACCGTGTAAATTTGCGCCTCAAGGGCTGCTTTGTGAACCTCCTTTCGCCGCCCGGTAAACACCAGCAACACGACAGAGGAGCCACCCTGCTGGTCAGCACGGGAAAAGTCCGCGATGGAAAAATAGAGATCCGAAAAAGAGACCCTGGCAAGGAGTGTGGCAAGGAGCTCATCGGCCGGATAGCAGGCACCGTGCAGGCTGAGCCCCTTGACGCCTGTAAAAAGCCACTCCTGCCTGTTTGCCATGAGCATGCAACAGGTGTCCTTGAGGTCGTCGTCAGGTGCGGCGGGCAAGGCCATGCAGAGCGAACCGGCTTCCAGGGGGCCTTTCAGACCGGCTTCGGCCGGGTTCCCCAGGGTCCAGGCACAGCCCGGAGGCGGCAACACATTCATGTGTGCGCTGCCCTTGCGGCGTGCCGAGATAAGGGAACAACCGCCCAGGGCGGCGTCCCACCGGAGGTTAAAGGCAAAGGCGTTGGCAAGGTTCAGGTTCCGAACAAACAGCTGCCATGTTTCAAGATCATAAGACTCGGACGGGTTGCGAAACCAACTCTCCCACCGCCCCCCTAAGTCAACGGGGGTTTTAAGCAGAAGGTCACGAACGCTGCACGACACCCCAAAGGTTTTTATGGGCCGGCTGCCCATGTACTCAAGGCCCGCGGCAATCTCCTTTGGCCGCAGATGAAGAAAGGTGGCACCGCACAGGAGGCCAGCCAGGAGCATGGCGGGCTGGGTTTCAAGAAAGTGAAAACCGGGGGCCGCGTACGTCTTTCCCGGCCTTAGCCCAAGGCCGAGCACACCATCACGAAGCGCGGTCAGGTACGCTGCATCACATGAGATCTCCACAGGAATCACCCCCGCCGAAGAGCTCCTGCCAAAGAGGCGGAAAGCCGTCTCTCCCGCCGGGTATCCATGAAAATACGTTTGAGCCACCGGCGCTGCCGTTGGATCCACCTCTTCCGGCAGCACGACATCACGCCATGCATTCAAGACAGGAAACAGGGTCTGCTCAGCTGAGATATGGTCAGGCTGGAGCACATCCAGCCTTCCCTGAAGAAAGGCCCGCCCCCACGGAGGGAGAAAGGAGAGCACCACCCCGGTTTTTAATCCCGCCAGGAGGTCCGATGCAAGGTCAACCCCCATGGGCCTGATGATGCACAGTGTCTGGCCGGGCTGCACACCAAGCCGCGCCCACTTGGCAATCTTTGCCTCTGCCACACTGCCCAGCTCCGCATACGACATCTCCTTCATCCCGACACCGGAGTCATACCAGCACAAGGCAGGGGCAGGGTTGTTCCTGTTGCGCTGGATGATGTCATGGAAAAAATCATACTTGCGGAACAGCGACGTGGCGCCACCTATCGTGTACAGGGAATCAAAGGCGTTTTTCAGACCGCGCCAGAAATCCGTCGGGCTGTTGCGGCTCTCCTCCAGCCACGGCTGTTTTTCGAAAAACTGCCCTGCATCCAGACGCAGCCCACTCTCGATCAAATCCGGATTTAAAAACGGGTCCATTGATTCAGGTCTCGTCAGACTCATCCCGATCTTTATCGGAATCCGTCACTTGCTTGATGTTGTTCGTTTCAATGGTGATACGGTATTTTTTTTCAAGGGGTTTCGGGATCATCAGTTTCCAACTGTTACCGGGCTGGGTAAACAACCCATAAATGCCGATGTCCGATTTCTTGGGTGTCACAACCTTGACCTTTTTTTTCTCCCCTGGAAGAAACATCTGCCAGCTCAAAAGGCTGTCATCCTGGGGGTCCGCATAGATCATGTCCGCGATGTCGTCGTAATACTCGATAAAGAAATCCTTTCTGTTTACCTCGCGAACCAGAACATACACGGGCCGCCCATTGTTTGAGCCGGGCTCAGAGGTGATGAGAAATGTGACCTTCTTTTTGCTCGAGCACCCGGTCATCCCTGCCATGATCAGCATCACCACGAGGGTGCACACCACGCCAGCTCTCTTCATTGAAAAACCGATAATTTTTCTGTCCATGAAATCATTACCTGTTTTAAAAATGGCGCTGCAGGCGTCCGGCACCAGGGTGGCGAATCCCCTGCAACAACAAATCCCAAAGACCAGAAAGGTCTTTGCTCGTATCTTTAACGAGTTACCCCGGATCTTTACAAGCCTATTGATTCCTCATAAAATATCCGGGTTTGCCCGGATATTTCACGAGTTGAGTGCACCCATATTCAAGGCATCAGAGCTGAAGATGTAGCGATTTACCTCAAAGCTCTGATAACGCAGAAGATAGGTGCATTCAGCTCGCCCGAAGGGTGAGAAAAACGAGCAGAAAGCCGTGAATTGCACTTTGTATTGTTAGAATATCTCAATTTCTCCACCGTAACCTTCAGTGATAAGATGCTATTATTGCAATCCAATTGTTTTCTCATGAAATATTTGGGTTAGAGGGGCAACCTGAAGACTGCCCAGGGGTCCCGGTTCTGAATTGCAAATCGAACCTTCAACGCATTCTCGTCCGGCCTGTACACAAGCCCTGTCTCGGGGTTTACATCCCGATCCGCCTCTGAATACTCGACGAGCCATGTCAGAAGGTAGGAGTCCCTGTTAAAGCTCTCGTCCTTCAGGATATCCGAAGGCAGGGAGGTGTCGAGAATATCGGTCGGGTCGGAGAACACATCCATGGCGACAAAGCTGTCGCTTTTTTGCAGGAGATGGTAAAAGCTCCACGCGGAATTACCCACGGCAACCGCATTCTGTAATTTCGACGTGCCATCTTCTGTCACAATTTCAACACCAACAGCCGCACTGCTCTCCCGTGACCAGTCGAATTTCAACCTCTTCCAGGAGGGTTGCTGGTTAAACCCGAAGACAGAAAAGTCCCCCGCATGCATATAGGAGAGTGAGACAATGGGCCCAATATCGCTGATGGGCTCCAGGGGGTAGGGTTTGATCATGAACTCCAGGGGTTTCTCTTCCCCTTTGTCGTTCCACAACGCCTTGGTGAGCCTTGCCACGGCATTGGCGGTGGGAAGCAGGTTCTCGGGAAGCTCCGGACTCTCCAGGGGGCATGGCCTGACGCGCCAGACGCCCTTCTCCTCCACAAGCACCGACGCCACAAGCCCCCTGAATATCTGCCAGAAATGACCGTAGGGATGTGTTGCCCGCGCTAAAACGGCAGCAGGGACATCCTTGGAGGAGGTACGCCTGAAGGGAAAGAGGCCGTGAAGAGACGAGATATCGGCCCTGTGGAGGTCTGCCCAGAGCCTCTTGACCTCCCCTTCGATTTCAGGCAGGCCGAGGGTGTAGGCCTGGTGCACGGGCATTGTGAAGGCCCCCCGCCACTTAGGGGGAATCCCGACGCTTTCCACCCATTGCCGCACCAGGTTCAGATACGAGTCTTCGCCATCGAGAAAAATGGCAAAGCTGAGTTGCCCGATGGGGGAAAGCCGTTTTTTGAACTCCTTGAAATCCCCCTCTTCTGCCGGCCCCTTGTCAATATCGATCAGCAGCAGCTCCAAAAGGGCCTTGTACTTATCCAGCTCAGGAAAGACCCCCTTGTGCTCAGCGAGAAGCCGTTGAAGAAATTCAAAATCCTCCATTTTCCGGGCAAGGGGGACCAAATACATATTGTCGCCCGTGTCCAGCATGATGTTGTCCTTTACCGTCAAAAGGACCTCCATAAACGGAGAAGACGGCAGGGTCAGCTGCCTCAGAACATACCGAAGTGACGACAGCGACTTGGCCTCTATGTCAAAATCCATGTAGTAATCTTCATACGAAGCCGCATACTGCCTGCCGTAGGCCTCAACCTCTTTGTACAGGAAGTTCGAAAAGTAAATTTTGTCTTTTTCTGGGATGGGCAATGTCTCTATGAACGGCGGGAGTTCTGTCAGGACCGGCTTGACCCTCTTTTCAAAGGCGCGCCGGGTAAACCGCCCGTCAATGGTTGCCCGCCCCCTGAAAAGAAACATCCCGTCATTTGACGTGTTCATGACGAGATCCGGGAAGTCCTCTTTTTTCAGAAAAAACAGCGTCCCGTCGTTTCGCTTGTTGTGATTGATGAAATCGTTGACGAGAAGGGTGAGCCGACTGCGATTGAGAAGGTTGTCCCATTGCGCGGAGCCAAGTTTGAACTCCCGCCCGGCCAGCATGAAATGGAACAACTTGTCCTGACTGCCTTTAAACCCTTTGTAGTTGTGCATCACCTTGAGGTTTTCATAAAGACCGGCAAGGTTCATGTCGTCTGTCACATCCGGACTGGTTATGTCCGACTGATTCAGGAACCGTAAAAAGTCTTTCAATGAATCCTGGCGAACCTGAACCTTGAAATCAGCCATGCTTCTCTGGGCGGTGTCGATGCTCAGCTGCGACTCCTGCCGCAGCAGGTCCGTCACCTTCACGGAGAGGTCGTAGCGCTCTATTTCCTGGATCTTGCCAAGAAACACCTGGGTTTCCTGCATGAGTTCAGCAAATTCCGACCGTGTGATGACCGGCTGCTTATAATAATCGCTGACCTTCTGGAAAAAGACCATCAAGGCATGGGGATCATCGATGATGCCCTTTTTCCGGCTGAATTTAAAATCCTCCATATCAATGGAGATGCTGTACGACGCACGGTTGTAATTGACATAATCCTCGATCAGAAGGCTTGACAACCCCGTGTTTCCTGCCCATTCCGGGACATGTTCCAGAATCAGCTGCCCAAGTTCATTGTCACGGGTTGCATAGAGAAGCCCCAACAGGTAGAGCACCTTGTTCCTGGCATCACCGAGCTGCTGGACGTCTTCCAGGGAGGCGGCAGTCCACGTCTTCTCGGCCACAGAAAATTTTTCCAGCTCCGGAATCAGGTAATATTTGCGAATATTTTCTATGCCGCGCCTGTAAATCTCGGTGTTCGCGTGGGGGAAAAATTCTGGCAGAAACGCCATCAGGGTTCGTTGCTGCATACTGGTAAGCGGGTCCACAAAAAGCTGGTGCATGTTTCGCTTGTACTGACTGAGGGGCGCCTTTTCAAGGGCCGCTATTTTAAGGTATCGTTCCCCGATCAGGTGGTGTTCGTACATAAAGGATGACAAAAGAAACGCCACACCGACAATGCCCAGCACGACCGCTGCGACACGGTGCCGGAACAACGGGTTGAATTTTTGAATCTCTTTGGACGTCAGGGTGGTGGCAAAGGGGTTCGAAACGGAGCTGTGCTTGTCCGACAGAAAGGCCAAAGAGAGTGACGTGATCTCAGGTTCCGGCGTCAGGGGATCTGAACTCTGCAGAACCGTGACAAACTTCAACAGGTTCTTGAACAGCTCCGGGGCATTGCCCATAAATGTCATGATTTTGAGGTAGTCTTCGGCAGGGAGAGACGTCAACGCACGGGTCAGGTGATCTTCATAGGGTGCCAGGCATTCCGTGAGGCTTTTTAAATCCTCCCGAGTGCTGAACTCAAGGGTTAAGGGGATGTTGTTCAGCGTCAGGAATTTGGAGAACTCCACAAACCCCTCATACCGCTCCATGTTGGTCAGCACAAGGCGTACTTTTATGGGCTTTTTACGTGCCCTGGCAAGCAGGTTGATCTTTCCGCGCATCATCTGCGCCTCTTTTTTCAAGAACAACGGTTCATCCGTTTGAAATGAGGCACTGTTCAGCACAACCACAGCGGTGGGGTCCTTGCGCCTGAAAAGGGGGCGCCACAACTTCAGAAGGGCGATACGGGCCGCCTTGGATGTGTCGTTCAACAAAGAGGCTGGGATCTCCTGCACCAGAACCTTTGAGCCCAAATAGACCTGCATCAGCGGGTTTGCCGTGTAGCTCGGGTAAAACTGCCGTGCATGCCCTTGCCAGTCCGTATGGTTGTTGATCAACAGGCTTTTCCCGGCACCGCTCTCCCCGAACACGACAAAGTGCTGATACACCATGATGATCCGCCGGAACTCCGACGGAATGTCATTTAAGAAGCCTTTCCATGCCTTCACAAGGCTGAAAGGCGGAAGCCCTGCGACAACCTCTTCTTTGCCCGTCTCTTTCTCTGCCTCTTTTGGCTTGGGGTGCTTTTTGATGTAAATCAGAATCACAGTACAAAGGAGGAGAATCAATAAAGCCAAAAGATAGAGCCAGCTATCCCCGACCAACAAACCTTTGAGGTTCTCTATGATTTTCATACTGTCCCAACCGTTTTATAAAGTTATGAGAATATTCGTGATGACCTCATTGAAGGTCAACCAAACAAGGTGGCAAACAATATGTTTATTGATTTTCAGGTACATGCCACTGTAGGAGGTGACACAGAGCGATTTGGCAGATGACGGGATATGATCACTATGCAATAACAACACATCGCCTCATCCCAACTTATTCCTCATGAAATATCCGGGTTAAATCTCCTGCGCCATGGGGGGATCGGGGTCCCGATCATTGGATTGGGGAACCGACTCTGACGAAAACGGATCCGTTGAAATCACCAGTTCATCACCCGATGCCGAGACGAACACCGTCTCGCCGGGCTGAATCCTGCCGGAAATAATCTCTTCGGCAAGGGGGTCCTGCAACAAAGACTGAATCACACGGTTCAATGGCCGGGCCCCCATAAGCGGGTTAAACCCCCGCCGTGCCAGGATCCCTTTGGCCTCATCATGGACCTCCAGCCCGATGCCTTTGTCCTGAAGAAGTGCTGCAAGGCGGCCCAGTTGAATGTCAGCAATGGGCACCATGTTTTCATAGGTCAGTTGACGGAAAATCAATATATCATCCAAACGGTTCAGAAATTCAGGCCGAAAATGCCCCCGGACAGCCTGCATGATCCCTTCCCGCATCAGCTGATTCTCCTCTTCCGTCTCCGCAGGCTGGATACTTTCAGACCCGAGATTCGATGTCAGAAGCACAATGGTATTTGAAAACCCCACGGTCACCCCCTGGCTGTCCGTCAGGCGACCGTCATCGAGCAGCTGAAGAAACAGGTTGAAGACATCGGCATGGGCCTTTTCGACTTCGTCAAAAAGAATCACGCTGTAGGGTTTTCTGCGGACACTGTTTGTCAGTACCCCGCCCTCCTCATACCCGACATACCCGGGAGGCGCACCCACAAGACGGGCCACCGAATGCTTCTCCATAAACTCACTCATATCGATTCTGGTCAGGGCCTTCTCATCATCGAACATGAACTCCGCAAGGGTCTTTGCGACCTCTGTCTTCCCGACCCCGGTGGGGCCAAGCATTAAAAAGGACGCAATGGGACGATTGGGGTTCTGGACACCTGCCCTGGAACGCCTGACTGCCTTTGAAATGGCAGAGAGCGCCTCATCCTGTCCCACAACCCTCCGGCACATCAGGGACTCGAGATTCAACAACCGCTCCTGTTCTGTTCCTTTCATTTTGGAAACAGGAATACCGGTTACCCTTGAGACGGTGTCGGCAATGTCATCTTCACTGATGGCTTTCTGCAAAAAACCCTGATCTGACATATCGACATCGGAAAACGCTTCCAGTCGTTTTTCAATCTCAGGGATCGTTTTGTATTGCAGCTCTGCAACACGAGAAAAATCCCCTTCCTGTACGTTGAGCTCCATCTCCCGCCTTGCGTCCTCAAGGGCCTTTCTCGACTCCTGGATTTCTGTCAGTGCCCGTTTCTCCTTCTCCCATGTCTCCGTCAGGATGCGGCTTTTCTCCTTCAGCTCCGCCATCTCCGCTTTCAACCCGTCAAGGCGTTTCAGGGTCTCTTCATCCGTTTCATGTTTCAGCGCCCGGATTTCTATTTCCATGTCAACAATCCGAACATCCATGTCAGCAATTTCCTGGGGCTTGGCAGAGAGACCGATTCGCACGGCAGAGGCTGTCTGGTCGATGAGATCCACGGCCTTGTCCGGCAGAAAACGATCCATGATATAACGGCGGGAGAGCTTCGCAGAGGCAGTCAGTGCTGCATCCAGAAACTGCACGCCATGGTGAAGTTCGTATTTCTCCTTGACGCCCCGCAGAATGGAGACGGTCTCTTCAAGGCCCGGTTCATCCACCTGGACAACCTGGAAGCGGCGCATCAACGCCATGTCTTTTTCAATATGCTTTCGATACTCCGTCAGGGTGGTTGAACCGATGCAGCGAATCTCACCCCGGGAAAGGGCAGGCTTGATCAGGTTGGCCGCATCCATCGATCCTTCAGCCCCACCGGCCCCCACAAGCATATGGATCTCATCGATAAAAAGAATGACATTGCCCGCATCTGAGACCTCCTGCAGGACACGCTTAAACCGTTCCTCAAACTCCCCGCGGAATTTCGCACCGGCGATGAGCTGCCCCATATCAAGAGAGAGAACCGCCGTCTTTTTTAAATCATCCGGGACCTCTCCCTTCACTATGCGCTGGGCCAGTCCCTCCACCAATGCCGTTTTCCCAACCCCGGGTTCCCCGATGATAATCGGGTTGTTCTTCATCCGACGCCCCAGGATCTGAATCGTCAGCCCCACTTCCCGGTTCCTGCCGATGACCGGGTCCAATTCGCCTTTGCGGGCCCGATCCGTCAGGTCTATGGAGTACTTCGCCAGGTATTCAAAGTCACCATCGCCCTCGCCAGGCCCTCCGTATTGACTTCTGTCCGGCTCCTTCAGCAGCATCTCGATGGTCTGAGGATTAACGCCGGCATCAGTAAACGCGGTAAGAATCTCATCTGTCTCCACCATCCCGGCCAGGATATGCCCGATGCCGATGTACTTCTCTTTGGATTTGGTCGCGATCTCCTCGGCAAGGATGAACACGCGTTCCAGATCGCGATTCAACGGCGTCTGCTGGCAATTGGCATCTGCTTTCGGTTGCGTCAGCAGCTGCCCGTCAACACGGGCCCCCAAGGCCTCCATGTCGGCTCCGAGTTCAGCAACATGAGGACCGATGCCGCCCCCTTTTTTGTCCAGCATGGTTGAAAACAGGTGCCAGGTGGTCACATACCGGTGGTCTCGCTTTACTGCCAGCCGGCATGCCTCCTCGATCAACTCCTGTGCTTTTATCGAAAATTTTTCAATAATCATTGTTCAAGCCCATTTGTATCATTCACAGGCAGACCACACGGCACCCACAGCTCCGCCTGTCGGTTTACATATCCATCCGATAAACAGGTATTTCATGACTGATTCGATTGGTTCGTCTCACATTGAATCGTGGGTGCCGGGGCCGGAATCACAGAAAGTAGCCTTGCACATCCCCCCCTGTCTCTTGATACAGCTTTCCCACCATCCTTACAGCGATCATCATCGTTGCTTCGTATGCGTTGTGCTCTTTCGAATGTGGTGGAGAAGGTCCCTAATACTGGCTTTGTAGGAAGGGCTCTAATGACTGAGGCGTATGAATGGCACTGCTGGTGAAGACCTTGGATTGGCTCAGGTGGTGGCGTAAGGTGAAGGATCTGCAGGGTGGGTCGTATCACTGGCCCAGATGAATGAATCTCGTGGCTTGAGAGGGTACTGGAATCGTATGAGTGGCACAGAGGACGGGGTCGTTTTACATGAACAAAATGAGCCCCTTAATTCTGCTATTATGAGTGAACCACCATGCTTTATGCAATATTTATTTTACAATTTCGTGGTTCTGCAACGCTTAGTATATACCCAATGATTTTTCAACCGCCTCACACACCTTAAACCCGATCGGGTGTGTCATTTTAAATGCCGGGAATACGGGATCTGTGACCGCACGCCAGGGAGCCACAAAGGCCCCATCTGCCCTCTGCTTTGAAGTCGGGTCGAAAAGCCAGGGCGAACCGCAGGGCTCCGTTGCCTTGAGCAACGGGGCCTGCGCCCAGCATTCGAGGTGTTTTAAATTGGATGGGGTCGCCGCCGGAGTTATTCCGGCCGAATTTACACGGACTTGTAGCGCTATCCATGATTCGACTTATTCACCCGGCGGTTCATTACATGATTATGAAAAGACGGTTGAGCATCGTCGACCTTGGTTCACGGGCGCAGCCCGTCAGTGAATGCTCTTTTGCCCGAGGAACGAGGGCAAAGGAGCATTCGCGAACCAGGGTTCCAAGGACTCAGCCCTTGGTTTAATCATTCAGCTGAATGTCTTTGCCTTCGTGGACACGCTTCATATTACGAACGGCACACATTTTGCCACACATGGTGCAGCTGTCCTCAAACTCGGGTTTGGAGCTTTCGCGGTACTTCCGGGCCTTTTCGGGATCCATGGCCAGGGAGAACATCGCTTCCCAGTCAAGATCTGCGCGGGCCTTGCTCATGGCGTTGTCCCAGTTCCGGGCGCCGGGAATTTTCTTGGCGATGTCGGCTGCGTGGGCGGCAATGCGCGTGGCGATGATCCCCTCTTTCATGTCATCCAGGGTGGGCAGGCGCAGGTGCTCGGCCGGGGTGACGTAGCAGAGAAAGTCGGCACCGTTGGCGGCGGCAATGGCACCGCCGATGGCGCTGGTGATATGATCGTAACCGGGAGCGACATCAGTGACAAGGGGACCGAGGACGTAGAATGGCGCGCCGTGACAGAGACGTTTTTCCATCATCATGTTCCCGGCGATCTCGTCCATGGCCATGTGCCCCGGGCCTTCGATCATCACCTGGACATCCTGCTCCCAGGCACGCTTGGTGAGTTCCCCTAAGGTGATGAGCTCCTCCACCTGAACCGCGTCGGTGGAGTCGTTGATGCTGCCGGGCCTGCAGCCATCGCCGAGGCTTAAGGTAAGGTCGTATTTGGTGCAGATCTCAAGGAGCCGGTCGAAGTGCTCGTAGAAAGGGTTTTCGGCATCATTGAGCATCATCCATGTGTAGAGAAGGGACCCGCCGCGCGAGACGATGCCGGTGAGGCGATCGTTCCGTTTGATCTTATCGGCGGTGATACGGTTGAGACCGGCATGGATGGTGGCAAAATCAACACCGTCCTGGGCATGGCGCTCCACCACCTTGAAGAACTCATCCACGGTGATGTCCTTCAGGTTCTTGTCGTAAAACCCCACCGCATCGTACATGGGGACGGTGCCGAGCATGGCAGGGCATTCGGCGATGACGCGGTTACGGAACTCCTGGGTCTTGCCGAAACAGCTCAGGTCCATAATGGCTTCAGCCTTCATCTCAACGGCCGCACGCACCTTCTCCATCTCCACGTCGAGATTGCAGCAGTCCTTGGAGATGCCCAGGTTAACGTTGATCTTGGTGCGAAGTCCTTCGCCCACCCCTTCGGGGTCGATGTTGACATGATTCTTGTTAGCCGGGATGGCTATCGTGCCTTTGGCCATACGGGCCATCAGGGTTTCAAGGGGCATGTTCTCTTTTTTGGCCACGGTCTCCATGGCACCGGTGACAATTCCCTTACGGGCCGCGTTCATCTGGGTTGTGTAACTCATCTTAATTCATCTCCATGGTGTCTCGTATGGTTTTTATCTGCTTTGAAATATTCTCGGCTCCGACGATCTCCGTCACCAGAGCGATGGTTTCCGCACCGCGCTTTCGCACGTCATCAATGTTGTGTTCCTTGATCCCGCCGATGGCCACAAAGGGAATTTTTTGCGCCTTCACCACATGATCCAGATAGGTCAGGCCCACGGCATCACAAACGTCCTTTTTGGTCTGGGTGGTAAAAATGGGGCCGACCCCGATATAGTCAGCGCCGCTCTCCACTGCTGCTGCCGCCTGGGCAGGGCTGTGGGTGGAGAGACCGATGATCATGGACTCGCCCACGAGCTGCCTCACCACGGGAACAGGCATGTCGTCCTGGCCCACATGGATTCCGTCGGCCTCCATGGCCATGGCAAGGCCCACATGATCGTTGATAATAAAGGTCACCCCTGAATCTTTGGTGAGTTTGCGCAGGACTTCACACTGCCGGTATTTCTCCAGCATGGTCTTCTCTTTTTCCCGGTACTGGATCAGGGTGATGCCGGCATCAATCATCGCCTTCACCACCGTGATGTTGTCCCGCCCCAGAGAGTGCTCTTCGCTGGTGATGCCGTAGATGTCGGCACCCGCTATGGATCTCATGGTTTTTTTCTCCTCAGGTTCGCGAATGCTCCGGGGCTCGTTCCTCCCCCCTTCTCATTCGCTTACGGGCTACGCCCGTGGATAACGACTTGGGTTATTCCCCCCTCTTCATGTAGCCTGAAGGGTGCTCTTGTCGCGCCTTAGGCCATTTCAAAGACGGATCGTTCTAACAGGCGCTGTCTCTTTGGTGCATGAAATGCACCCGACGGCTGGCGGAGCCAAGCGACTCCTCGAACGAAGAACGATGACCCAAGAACAAAGAACGCTTCCCTATTTGCCATTCACTGGCAATGCCCATGACCTATCGCCTATGACCTATGACCCGATGTTATCGTCTTTAGCCTTTTGCCATTGGCCACTTACATAGGAAAACACCAGATCCGCCTGCTTGGCCGCGGCAATCCCGACCACGGCTGACATGGGAGGCGCGCTCTCATCGGCTTCGGTGACGCCATCCCCCACAAGATAAAAGGCAGAACCGATTTTCCGTGTGACGATGCGGTCTGCATCCCCCCACCCCCCGATGCCGGAGGCAGCCACGAGAAAGCGCCCTTTTTTTAAGTAGCGTTCCACAAGGAGCTGCTTGGCCTCCACCCGGTCAAAGGCTTCCACCACGGCATCGCAGGAATCAAACAGCGAACCGATATTGCCTGACGACACACACACGCTGTGGGTCTCCACCTCAATCTCCGGATTGATGGCCACAAGGTTGGCCTGAAGGGCCGTCACCTTCATCTCCCCCACTTGATGAGCGAAGAAGAACTGCCGGTTAAGATTGGAGAGCTCCACCCGGTCAAAATCGGCGATGACGAACCGCCGAAACCCCATGCGCACCAAGTGCATGGCACAGTTGGAACCAAGCCCGCCGGCCCCCGCGATACCGATACGTGCCGATGCGATACGCGCCATGGGCTCCGCGCCGATGCGTGCAGCCAGAGACTCGTGGAGGGTCTCCATCAGACCATCCTCCAGTCCTGATACACCGGCTGATACCCACGGGCCGAAAGGTTGGCCGCCATCTCGGCAACGCTCCGCTCATCGGAGATATCAAACTGGCCGCTGCCCTCCTCTTCCGTGTGACTGCCCACCGAGGTGTGGACCCCAGCAGACATGCGGGTGACTCCCAAGGGCAACACATTGTCCCGGAAGAAGGCACTTTCACGGGTGGACATGGTGATGCCCGCCCGGGGGAGAAAGAGACGGAAGGCAGTCATGATCTGAACCATGTTGGCGTCATCCACCACAAAGGCGGGTTCATACCCCCCGGCATGGGGCCGCATGCGAGGCAGAGAGATTCCCAGCTCGACCTCCGGGAACGTGTCCATCACCCAGTTGGCATGCATGGCAGTAAAAAAAGACTCGCGCCGCCAGTTATCAAGGCCCAAAAGCCCGCCCAGGTTGACCCCGCGCATTTTCGCACGGGCGGCCCGCTCCGGGGCCTCCAGGCGGAACCGGAAATCCCGTTTGGGCCCGGCCGGGTGAAGGGTTTCATAAAGCCCAGCGTTGTATGTCTCCTGATAGACGGTCAGGGAGTCGGCCCCTGCAGCCACAAACCGGGTGTATCCCTCTTCGTCCACGGGGTAGATCTCGATGCCGATGGACGTGAAATGTTTGGAGAGAAGGGCAAGGCTCTCTTCGATGTACTCCTGGGTGGCCACTCCGGGGGCCTCACCGGTAAGCAACAGAATGTGCTTGAGGCCGGTCTCTGCAATGGCCTCTGCCTCCGTGGCCACCTCCTCCAGGGTAAGCTGGCGCCGGTGGATACGGTTCCGGGCGTTAAACCCGCAGTAGACGCATTGGTTGACGCAGTGATTGGAAATATAAATGGGGGTGAAGAGAAGCACCTGCCGGCCAAAATGACGCAGGGTCTCATCATGGGCCTTCCGGGCCATCTCCTCAATAAAAGGAGCAGCCGCAGGCGACAGGTAGGCCATCAGGTTTTCGGAGGTACATTTGCGTGCGGCCAGGGCCGCCAGAACATCCCCCTCGGTTGAGGCTTCGATGCGGGCAAGGATCGTCTCCGGATCCAAGGTTTTCCAGAAATCAAAAAAGCCCATCACGCCCTCCCCTGCCCGAGGAACCCGGTGAGGGGAGAGGATGCCGAGGCAAGCGTGCGCGTTGCGCCCGGACCGGCAAGGTACGCGGCACGCCCCGCTGTAACCGCCTGGCCAAAGGCGCGTCCCATGGAGACGGGGTCGCTGGACGATGCAATGGCCGTGTTGACAAGGCAGGCCGCAGCTCCCATCTCCATGGCCTCGCACGCCTGGGAGGGTTTGCCAATCCCAGCGTCTACGATGATCGGAAGGGAAATCTCATCGATGAGGATCTGGGTCATCTCACGGGTTCGCAAACCCCGATTGGTGCCAATGGGCGCCCCCAGGGGCATGACGGCAGCTGCTCCGGCATCCACCATGCGCCGTGCGTCCATCAGATCCGGGTTCATATAAGGAAAGACCTGAAACCCCTCCTTGGCGAGTACCTCGGTTGCCTTGGTGGTCTCCAGGTTATCGGGAAGCAGGTAGCGCTGGTCACTGATCACCTCGATCTTGATCCAGTCCCCGCATCCGGCGGCACGGGCCAGCCGGGCAATGCGTACGGCCTCTTCGGCATTTCGGGCACCGGAGGTGTTGGGCAAGAGCACCATGTGGTCGGGGATGTGCTTCATCACGTTGTCTGTTTCCGATGCAAAATCCACGCGCCGCAGGGCCACGGTGATTACCTGGGAGCCCGACGCCCCGCACACATCAGGAATCATGCCATCTGCAGGGTACTTCCCTGTGCCGATCAAAAGACGGCTTGCCAGTGTTTTTCCACCGATTTCAAAACAGTCTTCCATCAGGCACCTCCTCCCACAAATCGCAGAATCTCAAGTTGATCCGCCTCATCAAGGAGCACCGCACCAAAGCGGGAGCGTTCCACCACATCACCGTTGCGCTCCACTACCACGCTACCGGCTTCTAGCCCTTTGTGCTTGAGAAACGCATCAAGGGTCATGTCGACGCCGGGAAGCCTTTCTTCACTGCCATTAACCATCATAAAAGACACCTCCTGTGGCCCCTGGACCTTTCACGCAAGGGAGACAGCGCAAAAGGAAATTCCAGTTCCGGGCGATATACCGGAGGTTCGATAACGATAAGGGGAGATGCCGATGGAACTCCGGTTCCTCGGCGTGGGTGGGATGAGCCTGTTGGGGAAGGGTTGCAGAACCTTTATTTGGTGAGTGGATCTAAGGTTCGGGCCCGGGGAGGCCAAAAAAAAGGCCACCCGAAGGCAGCCTTAAAAAGCTTGGATCACCGCTTTGCAGCGTTGTGACACGAACTTGTATGTGGGCTTCCCTACGGCAGTACGAACTGCGTCAGGTTCAAAGGGTTGGATATCTCCGTCTCAGCCCCTGTCGGGGCACCCCCAGCTAAATTGCACGATAAATTGTGCTTTCTTGTAGCACCTCTCCATCGGGCATGCAAGCAAAACCCAAAGGCGTGACCGAAAGGTCCCCGGCAATTGCCGAAGGGCACCAAAGACCAAAGCAGCGGCCAATTGGAAGGGACGGAGGCTAAAAGGCCCCGGTATTTGCCAGTCCTGTCCCCTGTGAAACCCACCCCTTGGGATGGGTCAATGATAAGGTTCGTCACCGCCATCCTTTTTCCTGTATTGACCCGGCGGTACCATTCCGGTATAACTATCTAAGATTTAACCCATTGAAGCCCTTGCCTCCCAATCATATTCATTTCGTGCACACCCCTTCAAGCCGAGTTCCTAAATCACCGAGTGTCACCATTTCCGTGCCTTCACTGTTCCCTTTTGCATCCCCTTTCTCTGCTGCACCCCCTGTTTATTGATGATAAAACGTTCCCTCATGAGAATTTAACATTGACAATCATATGCTTTTGTATATATTCGGTGCCCTTGATTGCTCCTGACGCCGACCTTTTGTCTGGTCTAAGCAAACAAAACACCAAGAGCAAAACCTGGAAAGGATCGTTAAACCGGGGTAACGTGTGACTCACACCCACCGGAAAGGGAATGATACGTACTTCATTCCCTACGGGTATGTCACGTGCTGCCTCGATCGTTTTTTCAAGAAGGATACGTGACAATGAAGACCGACTTGCAGAAAGTAAGAAACATAGGCATCAGCGCCCACATCGACTCCGGGAAGACCACCCTGACCGAGCGCATTCTCTTTTACACCGACAGGATTCACGCTATCCACGATGTAAAGGGCAAAGACGGCGTCGGCGCCACCATGGACTCCATGGAACTTGAGAAAGAAAGGGGCATCACCATTGCCTCCGCAGCCACCTACTGCGAATGGAAGGGACACGAGATCAACATCATCGACACCCCGGGCCACGTTGACTTCACCATCGAAGTTGAGCGTTCCCTGCGTGTTCTTGACGGTGCCATTCTTGTTCTCTGCTCTGTGTCCGGTGTTCAGTCACAGTCCATCACCGTTGACGCTCAGATGAAGCGTTACAAGGTGCCCTGCATTGCCTTCGTTAACAAGTGTGACCGAAGCGGCGCAAACCCCTTCCGAGTCATCGGACAGCTCAACGAAAAGCTCGGTCATAACGCCGTAGCCATGCAGCTGCCCATCGGCCTTGAGGACAACCACAACGGTGTTGTGGACCTTCTCAACATGAAGGCTTACTACTTTGATGGCGACAACGGTGAAGACATCCGTGTGGAAGAGATCCCCGCGGAGCTCGCAGATGAAGCCAAGGCCAAGCGCGAAGAGCTCATCGACCAGGCTTCTCTTTTCTCCGAAGCCCTCACCGATGCCATTCTCGAAGAAGCTGAGATCACTGAAGAGATGATCGTTGAAGCCGTTCGCGTAGGTACCATCCAGCGTCAGATCACCCCCGTTTTCATGGGTTCTGCATACAAGAACAAAGCAGTTCAGCCCCTCCTCGACGCGGTGACCCGCTACCTGCCCACCCCCGATGACATCCACAACGAAGCCCTCGACCTCGATGCCGAAGAGGCTCCCGTTGTGCTTGAAGGCGACAAAAACAAGCCCACCGTGGCCCTTGCCTTCAAGCTGGAAGACGGACAGTACGGTCAGCTCACCTATATCCGTGTGTACCAGGGCAGCCTGAAAAAAGGCGACACCGTCAACAACTCCAAAAACGGTCGTAAGATCAAGGTTGGACGACTGGTTCGCATGCACGCCTCTGAGATGGAAGACATCACCGAAGTGTCCGCAGGCTACATCGGCGCCCTCTTTGGTGTTGACTGCGCCTCCGGAGACACCTTCGTGGACCCGGCCATCAACTACTCCATGATGAGCATGTTCGTTCCTGAGCCCGTTATCTCTCTGTCCATCACCCCCAAGGACAACAAAGCTCAGATCAACATGAGTAAGGCCCTCAACCGTTTCACCAAAGAGGACCCCACCTTCCGCTCCTTCATCGATGATGAGACCAACGAAACCATCATCGAAGGCATGGGCGAACTTCACCTTGAAGTGTACGTCGAGCGTATGAAGCGTGAGTACAATGCAGAGGTAGAGACCGGTAAGCCCCGTGTTGCATACCGAGAAACCATTACCCAGCGTGCTGAATTTGACTACACCCACAAGAAGCAGACGGGTGGTTCCGGCCAGTTCGGTAAGGTTATGGGTTTCATTGAACCCCTTGAAGACGAGCTGTTCAGCTTCGAAAGCAAGGTTGTGGGCGGACGCATCCCCACCCAGTTCATCCCCTCCTGTGAAAAGGGTTTCAACAGCTGCATGGCCAAGGGTCCCAAGCTTGAGTTCCCTGTTACCGGTGTCGCTGTAACCCTCGTCGATGGTGGCTTCCACGCGGTTGACTCTTCTGAGATGGCATTCCAGGCTGCGGCACGTGGCGCCTTCAAGCAGGCCTACGAAAGAGCCAAGCCAGTTATCCAGGAACCCATCATGAAAGTCGAGATTGAGACCCCCAATGAGTTCCAGGGTCCATGTATGGGCTTGATTAACCAGCGCCGTGGTATTATCCTTGGTTCACAGGACGAAGGAACCATGAGCCGTATTGAAGCTCATGTTCCCCTTGCTGAGATGTTCGGTTTCTCCACCGTGCTTCGATCTTCCACCCAGGGCAAAGCCCAGTACACCATGGAGTTCAGCTCCTACAAGACTGTGCCTGCCTCCGTGTCGGAAGACATCGAAAAAACCGTACGCGAAGAGAGAGCCGCCAAGTAGCCTTGATGGTCAACATCACCCGGTGGCTGCCGAACATCCAGATGTTGGTTGGGAGGACTGCCGGGTTGATACCATGGGGGTCATTTTTGAGTGCGAACCTCAGCGACGAGAGAGGATACTATGACTAAGAAGGAATTGATCTTCAAAAACCCCTTCGGTGCCCTGGGCATCGACTGCGACGACATGATCAATGATGGAGGACTCGGTGCCGTAATGGCCCGTGCCGGTATCGGCAAAACCTCCCTGGTGGTGCAAATGGCCCTCCACGCCATGGCCCGCGGGAAGAATGTTCTCCATGTCAGCCTTGAAGAACCCGCACAAAAGGTAAACATCTGGTACAACGAGATGTTCACCAACCTGGCGGATCTGAACCGTGTGGAAGAGCCTCAGTCAGCGTATGACGAGATCCTTCCCCACCGAATGATCCTGACCATGAATGTAGACGGTTTCTCCGTGGCTCGGCTGGAAGAGCGCGTCAACGACCTCATCGAACAGGGCATCTTCAAGCCCGATATGATGATCATTGACGGCTACCCCTTCGAAGAGAAAAACCGAACCGATATGGAAGAGCTGAAGGCTCTGGTCTCCACCATCGGCTCCTTTGCCCTCTTCACTGTCAAGACTCACCGTCACGAAGCGCCAGCTGAAAACGGCCTGCCCGTCCAGCTCAACAGTATCGATGACATTTTCTCCACCCTGCTCCAGATTATCCCTGAGGACAACACGATTTTCGTGAAGTCCATCAAGGGCACCAAGGCGGGTGAAGACACAGCCGTCCTCGACCCCGAGACCATGATTATCCGGTAACGGGAGTTAAGCTGCTGCTGCGGCGTTTTGACCGCAGACACAAGATCTCTTGAGGGTTCAGGGCAGACCATGCCCATCCCTTAAAAAAAAGGCACTCCGATTCGGGGTGCCTTTTTTTGTTTCGCTCGTCTTTGGTCAGGGCCAGTTAGGGCCACCCAACAAACAGACACAGATGTCTCGCAGAGATGCCGCTGTGATTTAACCCGAGGATTAAGGGGTAAAGCGCTTCAACAATGGCTCACCTTACCGCCGGAGCCATCTTTTATTTTACCGCGCCCTTACCCGAAAACCCCGCCATAACAACTATTCAGGGTCCGTGGTGTCCTTGGAGTCAAGGCACGCCACATCCGGACTCTCTTCTCGAGCCACCCATTGATTGCGTCCCTTCTCTTTTGCCGCGTAGAGAGCTCGGTCCGCCATTCGGATCAACTCTTCTGCGCAGGACTCCCGGTGGGGAAGCGTGGATGCAACGCCAAGACTCAGGGTGACACAGGAAACCGTGTCTGAGTGTTCATGGGAGACAACAAGCTCTTCGACGTTGCGCCTCATCACCTCGGCAACATGCCGGGCACCGTTCAAATCCGTATGGGGAAGGATCACCACGAACTCTTCGCCACCGTAACGTGCCACAAGGTCACTGGAGCGGTGAATGCAGGATGTCAGAGTCTCTGCGACCTGAACCAGGCACCTGTCCCCCGCCTGATGACCGTAGGTATCGTTGTACAGCTTAAAGTTGTCGATATCGCAGAGAATCACTGACAGAGATGCTTTTTCCCGGGTATGGCGACTCCATTCGTCGGCCATACACTCATCAAAGTGACGTCGGTTGGAAATACGGGTCAACCCATCCAGAATAGATGCCAGGCGAAGCTCTTCATTGACGCGTTTCAACTCTTTTTCAACCCGAACCGTTCGGGAGACGTCGATACAGAATCCGTAGAACCCATTCACACGCCCCGAAGCATTGCGTGTTATCTGGCCATAACACAAGGCCCAGACAAAGCCACCGTCCCTTCTCTTCAACCGGCACCTGAACCGGCTCAGCTGTTCGCCTTCGTAGAGTTGGAACAAATAAGCTTCGCCCTGTTCCGGCTCGGCAAAGAACGATCTCACATCCTTGATGGCGGAGATAAGATGTTTGGACGATTCATAGCCCAGCATCCAGGAGAGCTCGGGGTTCGCCACAAGAACATGCTGCCTGATATCCGCCTGAAAAATCCCGATGGGAGAGCTGCTGAAAAGGTCTATCGCCTCCTGACGCACATGGTTGAGGTCATTGACAGCAAGCATCTGCTCTGTAACATCCTTAACCAGTACTGCCAGGCCCTTGCCCCCGGACTCCCGGGCCGTTGACACGGCGTACCAGCGGCAGATGAGAACATCTCCGTGCTTGCCCTCGCATGAGGTGGACACCTCTGAGATGTCAGCCCCCCTTAAGCTTGCCTTGAAAAAGCCCCGAAGTGTCTCCCCCTCTTCCGCTGAGGGTACCAGGCAACACAAGTGACGGCCCGTCATTTCCTCTGAGTTATAACCGAACAGACTCTCGGCACAACTGTCCCACTGAGAGATATTCCCGTTCGGTTCAAGCCCGATGCATGCCACGCCCGCTTTGGACTGAAGGCGTGACTGGACCGACATATCGTCCACCCCCACACCTTCCCCACCCACCTGACACGGCTCCGCCGTCTCAGGCCCCTCTTCTTCCACCAACCATTTTTCAAGCACCCTTTTCCTCCAGCCCGGAATCCCCCTTGCTTTGAAGCCACCATAAACCACAGAAACATTTACCACAATTCCTTACCACAGGCCAGAAATCAAAAACGGCCCTGCCCCGTTACCGGAGTAAGACCGTCAATGTTCCCCATCATAATCTGTCGTCATACCAAAGCCATACACAACGACAAATGAAATTATTCCCCCTGAGCTTTCAGCCCCCTGGCCACTGTATCGGCCATATGGCGAAGGTTTTCAAAGTAGTCAAGTGCCAGCGGATCCAGAGGAACCACCGCACCACCGACGGCTGCCGCGACCTTTTCGGCGGCATGCCTGTCGAACTGGGGCTGAACGAAGATCACCCTCACATCTTCGGCCCTGGCCTGGCCGATAAACTGGGCAAGCGCCCTGCCCTTTGGACTTTTCCCGTCCACCTCCACTGCCTTCTGCACAAGCCCGTATGCATCGGCAAAATAGCCGTACGCCGGATGGAAGACATAAAGGGTATCCCCTTCAAGGGGTGCAAGAGCTGCAGCGATATGCTGATGAAGAGCGGTGAGCTCTTTCACCAGATCATCGAATCCGGCCGCATAAACATCCCTGCCATCGGGGTCCAGAGAGATCAGGGCATCCCGCATGGTGGCCGCCTGGGTTATTACGCGCATGGGGTCAAGCCAGATATGGGGATCCATGCCCTCATGACCGGAATCGTTGGAGTGGGCACTGTGCTCCTTCTCGTCATGGTGACCATCGTCATGATGGTGGTCTTCCCCCATGGCAAGAAGAGAAACCCCTTTACGGGTGTCCACCACCTCAAGGTTTCCTGCCATGCTCTTGATCTTGGGCATGAGGTGGGACTCAAAGGGAAGCCCGATACGGAAAAAAATATCCGAGGATGCAAGTTTCCTCATCAAAGAGGGTTTTGGACGATACGTTGCGGGACTCTCTCCGGGCGACAACAAAACCGAGACGTCCACACGATCCCCACCAATGCGTTCAACGAAGGTCTTCTGAGGTAAAATGCTGACAAATACCTTTGCCTCTCCCGCATCAGCACCAATGACCGTGCCCATAAGAATAATCACAGCTGCACATGCTGAACTCACCTGTTTTATCATGCCTCACCTCAACCTCAGTCCACCGATACCAGCCTAAAAACAACGCTGCACCAGATGATACCATCAATTATTTTCAAACTCTTCGATCTCTTCCTGACGTTTTTCATCGGCTTCAAGCAACACCGATTCCACCTCTTTGGCTTTTTCAAGGGCCTTGATCTCCGAATCATAAATACGCTTCTTCTTTTCGGCATCGTCACCCCCCGAACATGCGGCAAAAAAAACCAACATTGTCGCTGTCAACACAACTGCAAGTCGCTTCATCATGTTTTCTCCTAATCAGAACGTTTAAAAGGCGGGATTAAAAAACCGATGTCATACGTAAAATGTGACGTTCATCGCCAGCTGTCAACAGGATTTATCCTCCATCGGCCAGGTATCCAAGGCAAAGCGGAGCGGTAACCCGCTTTCAAGGTGGCTCACCTTGCCGCCGGAGGCTTGCTTTTCGGAGAGAACATTGCAGATGGATAAAGGAAACGATGGGAGCAGGGAGGGCGTAAGAGGAACCTGGAAAGGCCTATAAAAGAGACCCTCCCAGGGTTTAAAGATTGTTCACGGGCTATGCCATGGTCCCCACCGTATCAGGAACAATAAGATCTGCCTCGGTTTTTTCGACCACCTCCTCCACAGTCACCCCCGGAGCGGTCTCTTTGAGGACCAGGCCATCTTGGGTCACCTCCAGGACGGCCAGCTCGGTGACGATGAGGTTGGCTTCCCCCACGGCCGTCAGAGGCAGGCTGCACCGCTTGAGGATCTTGGATTCCCCTTTTCGGTTGGTGTGATCGGTGGCAATGATCACTTTTTTCGCCCCGGTGCACAGGTCCATGGCGCCCCCCATGCCCGGCACCATTTTACCGGGAATGATGTAATTGGCGATGTTGCCCTGCTGATCCACCTCTAAGGTTCCAAGAACCGTGGCGTTGATATGCCCTCCCCGGATAATCCCGAATGAGGTGGCACTGTCAAAAAAGCACCCGCCGGGCAGAATGGTCACGGGCTGGTTGCCGGCGTTGATCAGATCGGGATCGCTCTCCCCTTCCGCAGGTGCCGGCCCGATGCCGATAAAACCGTTTTCCGACTGGAGCAGAACCTCCACGCCTTCCGGAATATAATTGGCCACAAGTGTGGGCATGCCAATGCCGAGGTTCACGATATCGCCATCTTTAAACTCCCGTGCAATGCGCCGGGCTATGAGCTCTCTTCCGTTGGGTTTTTCAGCCATGTGACACCTCCCCTGCCTGTACAACAGCATCTACAAATATTCCGGGTAGCATCACATGGTCAGGATCCATGGTCCCCGTGTCCTCGATGTGCTCGGCTTCCACGATGACGTACTCGCAGGCCATGGCCATGAGGGGATTAAAGTTCTGGGCCGACTTCCGGAAAATAAGGTTCCCGGACCGGTCAGCACGGTGCGCCTTGATCAGGGCCACATCACCCTTGATGGGGGGCTCCAGTAGAAAGTCCCGCCCGTCCACGGTGATCTTCTGCTTGCCGTTCTCCACCTCGGTCCCCACACCCGTGGGGGTGAGAATCCCCCCAAGGCCGACACCTGCCGCGCGAATCCGCTCAGCCAGGGTCCCCTGGGGGACAAGAACCGCCTCGAGTGCTCCTTCGGTCATGGCCTTGCCGAATTCCGGGTTGAGCCCCACATGGGAGGCGTAAAAGGTTCTCACAGATCCCTGGCGCACCAGCTTGCCCGCCCCCTTGCCGGGGACACCGGCATCGTTGCAAATGATGGTCAGATCCGAGAGGTTCTTCTCCACCACGGCATCCACCAGCATCTCAGGGGTCCCCACCGTCATAAATCCGCCAACCATTATGACGGCACCGCTTGTTATATCCTGAACCGCCTGGTCCAGTGTTTTCACTTTGTTCATAGAAAAGCCTCCAAAGGCCATCTTGTAAGTCATGTGATTCAAACTGAAAAAAAACTTGCCTCCGGCAGGCAGGGGATAAATCCCCTGCACCCCAGGTTCGCGAATGCTCCCTCGCCTTCGTTCCTCAGGCTCATCACATTCGCTGACGGGCTTCGCCCGTGGCAACATTGAAGGCTGACGCTGCCCGCGGCGAACGCCCTTGCGAATTGACCCGAGGAACGAGGGACAAAACGCAAGGGCAACCCCCTTTCGAGGTGGCTCACCTCGCCGCCGGAGGCAAAAGCCCTTTGCTCTTTCCCCTACAGAAACATCAACACGGTGCAGGTCACGACACCACCCCAGATAAGGGCCACGGTGCAGTAGCCCATGATGTCACGAATGGTGAGACCGGCGATGCCGAGGAGGGGCAGAGCCCAGAAGGGCTGAATCATGTTGGTCCAGGCATCGCCCCAGGCGATGGCCATGGCTGCTTTACCCAGGGGAACACCGAGCTGCTGGGCTGCAGGCATCACGATGGGGCCCTGGACCGCCCACTGCCCGCCACCAGACGGAACAAAGAAGTTCACGATCCCTGCGGAGAGGTAGGTGAAGAAGGGGAAGGTGGTGGGAGTCGAGACCTCCACAAACCACTGAGAGATGGAGGCGGCAAGACCCGAATGCACCATCATCCCCATGATCCCGGCATATAAGGGGAACTGCAGCACGATGCCGCCGGTGTTCTTGATGGCATCGTTCATGACACGCAGGTAGTTGGCCGGGGTCTTGTGAAGGATGATCCCGGCAAAGAGAAAAATGAGGTTGACGCTGTTGAGCCCCAGCTTTCCGCCGTTGGCAAAATAGTAAAGAATGTAACCGAAGCCCATGGCTCCCAGGAGCATGGAGACCACCATGGAGTTTTCCAGTTTTTCTGCAGGAGTCATCTCAGACCGCGGCTTTAAGGGTACTTCAACATGCTCGTCGGCAAACAGAGCGGGGTCGGCTTCCACCACGTCCTCTTCTCTGGGCATCATCATCTTGTTGATGATGGGAAGGGAGACGAGGAGGATCACGCAGATGAGAAGGTTCTGCCAGGCGAAGATGGTCTCGGAGACCGGAATCTGCATGCCGCCGGTGATCTTGGCCATGAACCCTTTGGCGTCAGCCACCTTGAGGGGAATGGAGCCGGAAAGCCCTGCGTGCCAGACAATAAAGCCGGTGTAAGCAGAGGCCACGAGAAGGCCGTAGTGAACACCCTTGACCTTTTGGACCATCTCACGGGCCAGAAGAGCCCCGACGATGAGGCCAAAACCCCAGTTGACCCAACAGGCAATCAGCGCCACAAAGGTGGTGACCATGATGGCCTGACTCGGTGTTTTGGCAACACTGGCGATGGATTTCAGAAAGGACTCCACCACCTTGGTTTTGGCCAGGGTGTGGCCGGTGACCAGCACAAGCACCATCTGCATGGCAAAGGCGAGCAGCTTCCAGAAGCCTTCACCCCAATACTTTACCATGGCAACGGGCGTTTGGCCCTGAAAAATCATCCCGAAAATAAAGACAATAAACGTTAGAATGGCGGCAAAAAGAAAAGCGTCCGGCAGCCAGCGACGAACGATCTTGCTGAAAAATGCAGCGAGGCCTCGTATCATAAGTATCTCTCCCTTGATGTGGTGCGCCCCAGGAACTGCCTTGTTCCTAAGTCGCATCGTTTTTTGGAAATCCGCGTTTAACAAGGGAGTTAGCAGCATGTGTGCCAAAATTACCCACCTGGCGCAACACACTTTATTTACATGGAAATTCAAAACGTGACACTGAGACATTCAGGGGTAACCGATTGGACAGGTGTGCAATCTTAAGGAATAGCTGTGTAATAGTTACACAGAAAAAAGACAATGGCCTCCGGCGGCCCTGCCGGGGGCCAAACTTTTGAAAAGTTTGACAAACAGGTTTTAAAAGCCATTCGCCTGTTTTAAGGAGTATAGCTTTTACTCGGTCCGGCAGCACGATCATGAAACGTGCCATAAAGACTTCCCTGGCAGTTCAGGCAACCTGTACAGTTGGAAAAATGAAATCGAAGGAGCTGTCGTTATGACAATAAAAAGAAACAGGCCTCTTTCCGAAACGGGTTGCCCTATGTCACCCTCCACGCGAATGCCTCGATAGTGGTTGTATGACGGTGACCTCTACGCATTCGCCACAGGGTTTCAAGGTGCCCTCACCTTGCCGCCGGAGGCCACTTTTTTAGCTTTGCTTCAGCCCGTATTTTTCGATCTTGTAGATCAGGGCCTTTCGGCTCATTTTCAGCTTCTCTGCGGTCTTCACCCTGTTCCAACCGGTCTCATCGAGAGCATTTTGCAGAATATCCGCCTCCACCCCTTCCATCATCTCTTTCAGGGAGCCCCCCTTAATGCCAAGGACGGGTACCGCGGCTCCGGCATTCAAGCCCTGGAGGGAGACAGGCAGGTCCTCTGACATGATGACGCCACCCTGCCCCATAACCACGGCACGTTCCACGGCATTTTCCAGCTCACGGACGTTGCCGGGCCAGGCGTAGCCGGAAAGTTGGCTGAAGGCGTCCTCGGAGACCTGCTGAACCTGTTTTCCCGTCTCTTCGTTGCAGCGGGAGATAAAATGATCCACGAGAAGAGGGATGTCCTCCCTGCGGTCCCTTAGTGGGGGGATGGAAATCTGAACCACGTTCAGCCGGTAGTAAAGGTCCTCCCGAAACCGACCCTCCCGGATGGATTCGGACAGGTCTTTGTTGGAAGCCGCAATAACCCTGACATCGGCCAGAATCGGCTGCATGCCACCCACGCGCTGAAACTCACGATCCTGGAGCACGCGTAAAAGCTTTGCTTGAAGGTTCGGGCTCATCTCACTGATTTCATCGAGGAATATTGTGCCTCCGGCAGCCAATTCGAACTTGCCTTTCTGGCGATTAACCGCCCCGGTAAAAGAGCCCTTTTCATGGCCGAAAAGCTCGCTCTCCAGAAGCCCTTCGGGGATGGCGGCGCAGTTGAGGTTCACCATGGGCCCCTGACTTCGGATGCTGTTGTAATGAATGGCCTTGGCCACCAGCTCCTTACCGGTGCCGCTCTCCCCTTGTATCAACACGGTTGTGTTGGTGGGGGCCACACGGCCGATGCTTTTAAAAACCTCCTGCATGCCCGCCGACTTCCCGATGATGTTGTTGATGGAGTAACGGGTTCTCACCACCTTCCTTAAGGTTTCCACCTCGCGGGTCAGGCTTTGAATCTCAAGGCCACGCTTGACGG
Source organism: Desulfolunaceae bacterium (assembly GCA_942491485.1). Classification (GTDB taxonomy): domain Bacteria; phylum Desulfobacterota; class Desulfobacteria; order Desulfobacterales; family Desulfolunaceae; genus Desulfoluna. Next base: position 225,167 of record CALOAX010000011.1, read on the forward strand.
TCAGGATGATTTCAGCGTTGTTAAAGGGCTTGGAGATGTAGTTGTAAGCCCCAAGCTTCATGGCCTCCACGGCGGTGTCCACCCCGGCAAAGGCGGTGGTCATGATCACCGGCACTTCGGGCCATTTGTCGCGCATGATGCGAAAGGCATCCATGCCGCTCATCACCGGCATGCGAATATCCATAAGCACCAGATCGGCCGGCCCCTCTTCCATAAAGGCGAGGGACTCCTTTCCGTTGGCTGCCTGAAAGCAGAGAAAGCCCTCCATTTTTAAAATCTCCGTAAGGAGAATGCGGACGTGGGCCTCATCGTCCACCACAAGCACTCGCTTCTTTTTTACCGCCATGAAACCTACTCTCCACCACCAGTGGGCAGAACCACCCGGAACCGGGTGCCCTCCCCTTCGCTGCTCTCTACCTCCAGCACACCGTGATGGAGATCCACTATCTTCTGGACCACGGCAAGCCCTAAGCCCGTGCCATTGTCCCGCGTTGTAAAGAAAGGATCAAACAGGCGGTCGATATGCCCGGGTTCAATGCCTTTCCCATCATCTTCCACCATCACGGCCACGCCGCCTTCCACCACCATGCTCTCCACCCGGATATGCCCACCCTCTTCCACCGCCTGAATGGCGTTGATCAGCAAATTCAGAAAAACCTGCTTGATCTGCTCCTGATCCACCACCACCTGGGGCAAATTATCCCCATAAGACATCTCAATCTCCACATGGTGCTGGGTGGCGTTGAGATTCACCAGAAGCAGTGTGTCGGCCAGGATCTGGTTGATATCAATGGCAAGGGTCAGGGAATCGCAGGGCCGCGCGTAATAAAGCAGCTCTCCCACCATCTTGTTGAGGCGGTCCACCTCTTTTACGATTATGTTGGTGTAGTTCCGCCGGGAGTCCCCCTCCTCCAGCCCTGTTTCAATAAGCTGCACAAATCCCTTGATAGAGGTCATGGGGTTTCGAATCTCATGGGCAACGCCCGCGGCAATTTCCCCCAGGGCCGCCAAGCGATCCGTGCGTTGCATCTGCTCTTCGATGCGACGCCTCGCTTCCAGGCCTTCGGCAAACTCATTCACCGATACAGCGATCTCCCCCAGCTCGCCTCCCATGGGGGCAATCCGATGGGTGACATCACTTTCAATGCGTTTGATGCCCCGCTTTATCTCCCCGATGCGGGACGCCACAGCCTGGGCAATAAAGGCCGTGCCGGCAAAAGAGAAGGCTATCCCAACGGCGATGGCCACATAAAAGGGGTAGAGCATCTTCCGGACCTGGTCGTTGATGTTATCCACGAGCTCATTGGACCAGATATACCCGATCACCGCGCCACCGCGATTGATAGGTTGCATGCAGTTCATGATCTCACCCCGGACAAGACGGGCCGTCTGAACCCGCGGCATGCCCGTGGCCATCACCTCCCGCCCTTTATGCCCCTGGCTTATGGCCTGCCCCACTTTATGCCCAAGGCTGTCACTGGGCCCGTAGGTGATAATGGAATCGAGGGCCATGGAATAATACCCCACCCCCACCCCCGGCTCGGATGCCGCCACCTGATCCGTAAAAAAAGCAAGGCGCCGGTTTAAGCCGGCAATTTTTTCATCCCGAGTTGCACCGGCAAGACCTTCCCGCGCCAGAATGTCATCAAAGGTGCCCTCAAGGGCGACGTCCAGAAGACGCGCCAGGGCAAACAGCTTGCTCTGTTTCTCCTGGAGCAGGGCGTGCTCCGCCTCGCGCATCAGCACCAGCCCGGTGCCGACGGAGGAGACCACGATGATAAGGGACATGAAAAGGAAGATAAAAATACGAATGGGGATACGTCTCATGAAAACACAGCCATTTCAGTGGTTGATGGGGTTGTTCGAACGTAAACGTAACATTCCATAACGATGCCTTCTATGGTTAAAGTGGCCCAAAAAAATGCCTCCGGCGGCAAGGTGTGCCACCTTGAAAGCAGGTTGCAAATGCGCTTTGTCCTTCGTTCCTCAGGCCAAATCACATTTGCTTTAGGTTTTAGGTTGACCCAAGATTTTTTTTTAAAGACCTGTTTGGGAACCCCACTCTTTCAGATCAGGCAAAAGGTTGGCCCCCGGCAGGGCCGCCGGAGGCATCTTTAACCTGGCTGCCTCCGGCGGCAAGGGTGGCGAAGCCACTTAGGCAAAAACACCTTGAAAGAAATTTCGCTACGGAGACTTTTTATGCCGTCGTCCCCAGCTGTCAGATAAGTCGGAGCCACCGTGTCGTATTACAACCAAGTCACAGGTTTCACTTCATACGACCGAATGACCGGGGATCCATGTATGGGTTCCGACACAACTTGGTATTTGCTTTGACAGTTGACGTTCACCGGCAGCACGCAGGACAATCTGACCGGCATACCGATACAAGCGCAAAGGCCTTCAAGGGTCCCATTTTGCCCCATTAAACCCAAGCCCCCCGACGTTGTAAATACTTTTCCAGGCATCAACCTCCCCAGGCTGCCTGCCCCTCGACCCAACTCACACGTTTATAAGAGCAGGGCCCACCCCGAAACACCATACCAGAACCAAACCACGGAAATAACACGACATCATACAAGCTGTCACCACCCCCATAAAATATCAAAAAGACCCGCAGGGCAATCGCATTTACATTTAGCCACAGGGAACATAGCCCATGAACGTTTTCTTGAGCCGAGCCTCGAATGGTTGCATGATTGCCCTTGCCTATAACGCGACACATATAAGTAGCTTGTATTACACTTTTTTTAGATCACTTTTTAATGAAAAAATTCTAGACATTCTACCTTGATTGCTGTATGTATATATTAACAAATATACACATATTAATCAGGGAGATACGTAATATATTGGACGCATCAAGAACCACATCAATCGAAACTCATTTTGGACATTTAACAGAACCTCGCCGCCACAACAAAAAGCACAACTTGATTGATATTATAACAATTTCTATCTGTGCAATCATATGTGGGGCAGATACGTTTGAACAGATAGCCGACTACGGAGTATCTAAGGAAAAATGGTTCAAGCGCTTTTTAAGATTAGACCACGGGATCCCCTCCCATGATACATTCGGTCGAGTATTCAGCCGATTGGACCCAAAAGAGTTCCAACAAAGCTTTATCCATTGGATTCAATCCATCCAGACCATCATGAGTGGTCAAGTGGTGGCTATAGATGGAAAAACTTTAAGGCGTTCCCATGATATGGCTTCGGACACAAAAGCCATTCACATGGTTAGTGCTTGGGCTTCAAAAAATCGGATGGTTCTTGGACAGATCAAAACAGAAGAAAAATCAAACGAGATAACAGCCATTCCACTGTTATTGAAAATGCTCGATATTTCAGGTTGTACAGTAACAATTGATGCAATGGGGTGTCAGAAAAATATTGCATCAGCCATTAAGGAGAACGATGGAGAATATGTCTTATCCCTCAAAGGAAACCAAGGCACCCTTCACAGCGATGTAAAACTTTTCTTCGATGATTGCGTTAATAATAGCTTTCAGGACGTTACCCATGATTTTCATGAGACAGTTGATGGGGATCACGGTCGAGTCGATATTCGAAAATATTGGACAGTTTCAGAGATTGATTGGCTCCATAATAAAGATGCATGGACCGGTTTGAAAACCATTGGCATGGTCACAAGAGAGCGACATATAAAAGGCCAAGTAAGCATAGAGACAAGCTTCTTTATAAGTAGCCTAAACTGTGATGCATCTATTATTGGATCTGCTGTCCGTGATCATTGGGGCATTGAAAATTCCGTTCATTGGTCACTTGATATATCTTTCAGGGAAGATGAGTGTCGGATCAGAAAAGACCACGCTCCTGAAAATTTCGCAACGTGCCGTCATATTGCACTAAATTTACTTCGCAACGAAAAAAGCACCAAAGGCAGCATAAAAACAAAACGTCTGCGCGCTGGTTGGGATAACGCCTACCTTGCTACGGTTATCAATACGTAAATTTTAAAACTTCCCGAACTGAAAGCGGCGGGATAGATACTTTACATGCGTTGGCCCTGAAAAGACCCGGCTGTTATGTTGACACCCCTTCCCAGACCCGTTAACATAGAGCCCTTTATAAAAGGGGTGTTGGCCACCCTCTTTCTCGGAGTACCACGGGTCCCCAGCGACCGCGATTTGCCTCCCACACCACGAGTGGCCTGCACCGTTCAGCCGGACCGAACCGTTTATATTCACCGGCGGTTATATTATTTGGAACAGCCTCGGAGGCTTAAAGCGTGCAATCAAAAATACTTATCCTGAGATTTCCCAAGGAGTCCAGCCCTGAGCCGGTGGTCTGCTACCTTGCCAGAGACTATGAACTGACCTTTGCCATATTGCATGCCAATATCTTTCCCCGCCGGGAAGGGATGATGGTTCTGGAGTTGAAGGGCACCCGTGAAAACTTCAAAAACGGCCTCGAGTATCTCAAAAGCAAGGGAATCAAGGTCAGCCGCTCCGACCAAGAGGTCACCCGCGAAGAAGAGCGGTGCACCCACTGCGGTGCCTGCACCTCCGTCTGCCCCACAAACGCTCTTTCCATCAAACGCCCCTCCATGGAGGTGATCTTTGACCTGGAAAAATGCAGTGCGTGTGAACTTTGCGTTCCCACCTGCCCCACCCGCGCCATGAAGGCCAACCCCAAGGATAAGAATTTCTTCTAATGAGCAGTCACACAACGGCCGTCGCAGTCAGCGGCGGTATCGACTCCCTCTATGCCGCCTGGCTTCTCAAGCAGGCAGGCCACGAGATCGTCGGCATTCACTTCATCACCGGCTACGAGAAAAACGCGTTTCAGAATCCGGATGCTTCCCCATCTCCATGGCTGACGGTGCACTCCGAGACCGGCAGGACGGCCATTCCCGTCATGAACCATGTGGCAGAGCAGCTTCAAATCCCCATCCACATCATCGACATCCGGGATCGCTTTGAAGCCGAGGTGGTGGCACCCTTTGTGGAAGCCTACCGTTCCGGCAACACCCCGAACCCCTGCCTGCTCTGCAACCCGGCGGTAAAGTTCGGGTTTCTCCTTGACGTTGCCGCAAGCATCGGGGCCGACAGACTCGCCACGGGCCACTACGTAAAAACACGCATAGACGACACGGGGAATGTCCACCTTCTCAAAGGCGAGGATCCACTGAAGGACCAGTCCTACTTCCTCTCCATGGTCCCCCGGGAGCACCTCGGTAAAGCGTTGTTTCCCTTGGGTGGCATGATCAAGGAAGAGATCAAGAAAAACGCCCTTGAAGCGGGACTCTCCTCGTATACCAAATCCGAGAGCCAGGACATCTGCTTTATTCAGGATGGCGACTACAAGGCCTTTCTCCTGGAACGACCGGGTTTCTCCATGAAACCGGGCCCCATCGTCACCAAAGAGGGCACCGAAGTGGGTCGGCACATGGGCCTCCACGGCTTTACAGTCGGCCAACGGCGCGGCATCAACTGCCCGGGCCCCTACCCCTACTATGTGCTGGCCCTGGAACCTGAGGCCAATCGCCTGGTGGTGGGAAAAAAGGAAGCCCTCCTGTCGGAGGCCTGCACCGTCACCCGCCTCAACTGGATCCAGCCCCCTTCAGGCACCACCATCGAGGCCACCTGCAAAATCCGCTACAGCCACAAAGGGTGCCCCTGTCGCATTGAGATGGTTCCAGGCCAAGACAGTGCCACCGTCTCCTTTGATGAGCCCCAGTCCGCTGTCACCCCGGGCCAGGGCGCCGTCTTCTACGCTGACGATGAAGTCCTCGGCGGAGGCTGGATAAAACGGTAAGGAAAAAAAACATGCCTCCGGCGGCGAGGTGAGCCACCTCGAAAGCTGATTGCGAATTCACCTTGCCCCTCGTTCCTCGGGTCAAAGTAAATTCGCCTACGCCGCCAGCTTGTCCGCCTCTGAAGCAAGGAAAATAATGTGGGCTCTTTCACAAGCCCCAAGGGTTGCAGAGCCCTATAGCGAATGTGACGGCCTGAGAAACGAAGGCCCGGAGCATTCGCAATCTGGGGTCCAGGGGATCATCCCCTGGCCGCCGGAGGCTAAACTGAATAGCCACAAACTCGCAACATCATCAATCATCACCCACCTGCTGGGTGTGAATCAATAGGTCGATATTATGCCACACTATTTCATCACCACCCTGGGCTGCAAAGTAAACCGGTTTGAATCCGACGCCGTGGGAATGGCCCTTACATCACAGGGCTGGACAGAAGCGAAAAAACCTTCCGAGGCGGACGTCTGCGTCATCAACACCTGCACCGTCACCGGAAAAGCATCGGTGGAGTCGAGAAACATCATCCGCCAGACGATTCGAAAAAGCCCCTCCACCCGCGTGGTGGTCACGGGGTGCTACGCCCAGACCGAAGCCGAAGAGATCGAAAAGATCGACGGCGTGGATGCTGTCATCAGCCACACGGAAAAACACCGCCTTCCGGAGCTGATCATCGCCCTTTACGAGAAAGGCGATGCCCACTTCTCCGAAGACCGGAACGCAAGCTGCCGCGAGACGGTATTCAAGGGTATTGATGTGGAGGTTCCCGGAACCCGCACCCGCCCTCTGCTGAAAATTCAGGACGGCTGCAATGCGTTCTGCTCCTACTGCATTGTTCCTCACACCCGGGGTCGCTCCCGAAGCATGGAAACCCCGGAGGTCATGAGTCGCCTTGCCGGACTCGGGGCCAAGGGGTATCAGGAAGTGGTGCTCACCGGCATCCACATCGGATGCTACGGCCTCGACCTCACCCCGGCCACCTCCTTTTACGAGCTTCTCAACCAGATGAAAGAAGAGAGCCCGGTCACACGTGTTCGTCTTGGATCCATGGAACCCATGGAGATCACGGACGAGATCATCGACCTTGTCACCACCTCTCCCTTTTTCTGCGACCATGTTCATATTCCGCTTCAAAGCGGGGACGACACCGTTCTCTCACGCATGAAGCGGCCCTATACGGCAAAACGCTTTGAGGAGCTGGTCACCCGGATCCACGAACTCTCCCCGACGGCGGCCATCGGTGCAGACGTCATCATCGGATTTCCCGGAGAGACCGAGGAGCAGTTTGAAAACACCTGCACGCTCCTTTCATCCCTGCCCCTTTCCTATTTGCACGTCTTTCCCTTCTCCCCGCGGGAGAGAACCCCTGCGGCCACCTTTGACGGGCGCATCGACGGCGAGGTCATGAAGCAGCGTACAGCACGGGTCAGGGCCATCGGCGATGCCGCTAAAAAACGATTCATGGAAGCCGCCGTGGGCAGCCGGGCCGAGGTGCTGGTGGAAAAGGAGAGGGATCGCAAAACCGGTCTCCTCAAAGGCCTCACCTCCAACTACATCCCCGTTCAGTTTGAAGGGGATGACGAGTTGATGAATCAACTGGTGCCTGTTGTACTGGAAGCCGTCAGCGATGCGGGCCACCTCACGGGGAGACGAGAGGAGCTCTGATGATTCGGCGCGGTCTCTTACTATTCGCTTGGGTTGCCTTGCTCTTCGTTTCCGGAGCGGCACAGGCAGAGCCACCGAAAAAGATCGTCTTCGGGGGGGATGCACAGTATCCCCCTTACGAATTCCTGGACGAAAACGGAAAGCCCGCCGGGTTTACCGTGGAGATCACACGAGCCCTGGCCGACATCATGGGCCTTGAGATCGAATTCCGCCTCGGCCCCTGGGAAGAGATCATGGAAGCCTTCAAAAATGGCGAAGTGGATGTCATGCAGGGCATCTCCTACTCCGACGAACGCGCCAAGCACTTCGAGTTCTCCCAGGCCTACACCCTGATTCACCACTCCATCTTTACCCGCAAGGAGACCCTGGACGCGTCCACCCTCGCCCATCTCTCCGGTAAAGAGGTCCTCGTGCAGAACAACGGCATCATGCACGAAACCCTCAGGCAAAGTGAGTTTCCCATCACACCGGTGCCCACCCCCTACCAGACAGACGCCTTGCGGCTTGTGGCCTCCGGGGCCCATGACTACGCCATCGTAGCCAACCTGCCCGGCCTCCACTTCATACGGGAACACCAGCTCACCAACATACGAAAGCGCGGCAACCCCGTGGCGGTACAGCTATACTGCTACGCCACCATGAAGGGCAACACCGAGCTCATGGCGCAGATCAGCGAAGGCCTTGCCATTTTGAAAAAAACAGGGCGCCTGAGGGAGATCCACAACCGCTGGTTAGGGGTCCTGGACCCCGGCATCCCCCCACGAAAGATGATCATTGCCGCAAGCTTTCTCTTTACCCTCATGGTCCTTGTGGTCATCGGCAACGTCATCTGGTCCCGCACCCTCAAGCGCGAGGTGGCCCTTCGCACCAAAGAGCTGGAAACCCGGCAGAAACAACTTCTGCAGGCCGACAAAATGGCATCCCTGGGCTTCCTCGTCTCCGGCATCGCCCATGAGCTCAACAACCCCAACGGCCTGCTCCTGTTGAACATCCCTCTGCTCGTGGCCGCATTTAAGGAGATGCACCCCGTTCTTGAAAAGCACTTCGAGGACCACGGCGATTTTAAGGTTGCCGGCCTCCCCTACTCCCGCATGCGCGATGAAATCCCGCTCATCCTGGAGGAGACCAACGATGCCGCCCGTCACATCAAAACCATTGTGGAGGATCTCCGGGACTTTTCAAGGCAAAGCGTCGACGAGATGGAAAAGACGGATATCAACGACATAGCAACCAATGCCGCACGACTTGTCCGAACATCCATGGAAAAGGCCACACACAACTTTCATGTGGAACTTCAAGAAGGGCTGCCCCCCGTGCTGGCCAACGCACAACGCATCGAACAGGTGGTGATCAACCTGCTGCTCAATGCCTGCCAGGCCCTGGAAGATCCCAAAGGAGCCATCCACCTGATAACAGGCTTCCAGTCCCAAAACAGCGTCGTCTATCTAAAGGTGATGGACGAAGGCGTCGGCATCGAAGAAGAGCACCTGCCCCACCTCACAGACCCATTTTTCACCACCAAACGCTCGGTGGGAGGAACAGGGCTCGGCCTGTCTGTCTCAGCAGGCATCGTCCGAAACCACAACGGAAGCCTCACCTTCGACTCCAGACCGGGACAAGGCACCACAGCCACACTCCAGCTTCCTGCTATGAAAGAGGCCTCCGGCGGCGAGGTGAGCCACCTCGAAAGCTGATTGCCATTGCGCTTTACCCCTCATACCTCAGGGTAAAGCGCAATGGCGTTCGCCGCGGGCTATGCCCGCCATCAAAGCTGGTGACTGTCTGAAGGTGGGCACACGTTCCAATAGGCTATGACACTGGAGCCCCTGAATCAGCAACCCAAAACCTGTTTATCAAACCCAATTCATATAATTGGTAAAAGTTTGGCCCCCGGCAAGGCCGCCGGAGGTATCTTATATAAGGAGCACCCATGACCGGCGACATTTACCCTGACTTTCCCATTCTCCTCATCGATGACGAGCCATCATGGCTGCGCAGCTTAGGGCTCCTGCTGGAACGCGCCGGATTCACCAATCTGCACAAGCTCACAGACGGAAAAAAAGCACAAAATCTTCTGGCAAAAGAACAGATCGGCATTGTGCTCCTTGACCTCATGATGCCCGGCATGTCAGGGGAGGAGCTGATCCCCCTTATCCGGGAGGAGTCCCCGGACACCGTGATTATCGTGGTCAGCGGCATGAACCAGGTGAACCTTGCCGTGCAGTGCATGAAGCTGGGCGCCAGTGACTTCATCGTCAAAACTGGCGCTGAAGAGCGCATTGTCACCACGGTAACAAACGCCGTCAAGCTCTGGGAACTGACACGGGAAAACCGGGCCATCCGGGACACCATCAGCAAAGGCCCCAGCCACCCCGAGGCCTTCAGCCAGATCGCCACCACCAACCGGTACATGGCCTCCATCTTCAGCTACATCGAATCGCTGGCCACATCCCGGCAACCGGTCCTCATCACCGGTGAGAGCGGCACGGGCAAGGAGCTCATCGCCCGGGCCATCCATCGCGTCTGTAACCCTCCGGGCCCCATGGTCTCTGTCAATGTCGCCGGTTTGGATGACACCATCTTTTCAGATACCCTCTTCGGCCATGTCCGGGGTGCCTTCACCGGCGCCGATGCCCGCCGGGCCGGCATGGTGGAAAAAGCGTCAAACGGCACCCTCTTTCTCGATGAAATCGGTGATCTGAGTGCCCCATCCCAGGTAAAGCTCCTGCGCCTTCTTCAGGAGGGAGACTACTACCCCGTGGGCAGCGATCTTCCTGAAAAGATCAACGCTCGGGTGGTCTGCTCCACCCATCAGGATCTTCCGGCCAAGGGAAAGGAGGGGCTTTTCCGAAAAGACCTCTTCTACCGCCTCCAGACCCACCACATCCACATGCCCCCTTTGCGTGAGCGGAAAGACGACATCCCCGTTCTCCTTGAAACCTTCCTCACCATGGCCGCTGAGGAGACAGGTAAAAAACAACCTGTCTACCCACAGGAACTGCCGGTGCTTCTTGCCACCTACCACTTTCCCGGCAACATCCGTGAACTGAAGTCCATGGTCTTTGACGCCGTGGCACGCCATCAGGGGGGCACCCTCTCCATGGCATCCTTTAAAGAGGCGATGCAGGGGCACACTGGTTCCATCAAGGAGACAGCCCCCATCCCTGACGACACCACCGGCAACCCATTTACCGGCCTGGAGCCTTTGCCCAGCCTTGCTGAAGCCTCCCACCTTCTGGTCATGGAAGCCATGGCCCGGGCCGAAGGCAACCAGAGCATTGCCGCAAGGCTCCTTGGAATATCCCAGCCGGCGCTCAGCAAGCGGATGAAGCACATTCGCGAGAAAAACGAACTGTAGAGCGACACGGGGCGGCAAAGAGCCGCCCCTTCCCAGAGAACCTCGCCCAACAGGGGTATAACTTTCTTTATACCCATAACTTTGGTTATATACGCAACTAGCCCCATGTTTCTTGAGCTTTTCCGCAATACTTCTACCAGACTATTACTTTGGTTATATGGACAGCCCCAGTTCAATGCGCACCCACATCACGCCCATTTCACCTGTCTAATCTACCTGTTACCAAAATATCCACATGTTGGCATCGACTTTGCTCTAACAAACACTGGTTCAGCAATGGTGCTGCGGGGTTTACTTGCGCTCCCGACTCACCGACCAAATTTGAGCATGATGTCCAGGTATCATAAGGCAACGCCTGACGTTCCCGTGGTCATCATCAATAAAGCAACACGAACAGAGAAGGGGGAACCTATGAAACTTTGGATGAAGATTATGATCGGCCTTGGCCTCGGTATTGTTACCGGCCTTGTCCTTCAGGAAAAAGCGGTCTATGTAAAGCCCGTTGGCACGCTCTTTATTAATGCCATCAAAATGCTTATCATTCCGTTGATCTTTTCCTCGCTCATCGTGGGCATGACCAGCCTTAAAGACAGCAAGCAGCTGGGCCGAATCGGCCTCAAGACCCTTGCCATCTACCTCATCACCACAGCCTTTGCCGTCTGCATCGGCCTTGTTGTGAGCACCATCCTCCAGCCCGGTGCCGGCATGATGATCGACATGGGACAGAGCGTCACTGCCAAGCAGGCGCCCCCCTTCATCGACACCCTGGTTTCCATCGTTCCCAAGAACCCCCTTGGCGCACTCTCCAGCGGCCACGTCCTTCAGGTCATCTGCTTTGCCATTTTCCTCGGCATCGCCATCAACATCACCGGAGAGAAAGCCGACCCCTTCAAGCGACTCTGTGAATCCGTCGCTGAAATCATGTACACACTGACCGCCATCGTCATGGAATTCGCCCCCTACGGCGTCTTTGCCCTGATGGCTTATGTTGTGGGACAGTACGGTGCATCCACCCTGCTTCCGCTCCTTAAAGTGATTCTCGCCGTCTACGTCGGTGCCATCCTTCATGTCTTCTTCGTATACGGTTCCGGCATCAGCTTTGTTGCCCGACTGAGCCCCATCAAATTCTTCAAGGGTATTGTTGACGCTCAGGCAGTGGCTTTCACCACCACCAGCAGCTCCGGTACCCTTCCCGTGACCATTCGATGCACCCAGGAGAACCTCGGTGTTTCCAAGAGCGTTTCAAGCTTCGTGCTTCCCATGGGCGCCACGGTCAACATGGACGGCACCGCCATCTACCAGGGTGTGGCTGCTCTCTTCGTGGCCCAGGCCAGCGGTATCGACCTGACCATGTCCAACTACATCACCCTGATCCTCGCCTCCACCCTCGCTTCCATCGGAACAGCAGGCGTCCCCGGCGCGGGTCTCATCATGCTTTCGGTCACCCTCTCCTCCATCGGTCTTCCCATGGAAGGAATCGCCCTCATCGCCGGCATCGACCGAATCCTCGACATGGCGCGTACCAGCGTTAACGTCACCGGTGACGCCATGACCTCCGTCATTGTCGCCAAGAGCGAAGGTGAGTTCGACAGAGAAATCTTCGAAGCCACCGAGGCGGTGTAACACAACATCCGGAAAATTCAGGATCGTTCTGAACGCTCTACAGGCCCCCATCCTGGAGAAAATTCAGAATATCCCCTCCTGATTTTCATATACACATCTCCATACACGACACACAAACTTCTATCCCCATAGAGAAGTGAGAAAAGGGGTCTTCCCGGGTAACCGGTGAAGGCCCCTTTTCTTTTGTGCAAACCGCAAAAAGGAATGCCTCCGGCGGCAAGGTGTGCCACCTTGAAAGCGGGTTGCGGCTTCTTTTATAAAAAGTAACCTTTCAGCTCAATCCACCTCAGATGACCGCCACTCGACACCCCGTAGGGTGCGCCGTGCGCACCGAATAACGTCCCCAAAACCGGTAACGCTATCTTTTTACGATGACTGTTGTTGGGAAAGGTTTGGGGTTCGAGGGGTGGTTGTTTGCGTTGCGCTGGAAGGTGCGGGGGCCGCACCCTACGTATGACGGTGCTTCCAGTGGCTTTGGGTGTTTCAACCCGTCCCAAAATTGTGCCGCCGTGTTTAAGTCCCTACTCTTTTCTATTACCGCCCTTTTCCAGCCGCATTTGATTGACCTTGGGAAGATTCTGGTGCAGCACAAATCCTGTACGATAGATACTATCGGGAATCTGTAGGGTGGGCAAAGGTTGTGCCGTACCCATCATAGGCAGTGATAACCGCCCATACCAAGAGAGGGTGCCGGGGTGCTGATATTTCGGTCAGCTTGATCGGTGGAGGTTAATCGATTAATAATGGGCACACAATTCCAACGGTGTTGATGCCGCATATACCTTATACTCCCGATACCTCCGAAGCTCATGGCTGTGAATACGAGGCTCTCGAGTATTATTCGAATCCACACCCCGGAGACTCACCGACCAGGCACCATGAACCATTACTTCAAGGGAATCGCAGGGCCAAAATACGGCGAACAAAATCAGGGGTGTCAGGCCTGTCGGCCAGGGCGAGGAGTTTTTTCTTTCCGATGCGCCGGTCCATGCAGGCAAGGGCCAGGCGGAGGTCGAAGGGATCGTCGGGGACTGTAGAGGTGAGGAGTTCATTCTTGGGAAGATCGAGGTAGGCGTGGAGAACGCCCATAAGGGTGGCAAGGGTACAGCCGGGATGATCGGCAAGGGAGACTTTGAACTGATGGGGAAAGTCCCACACCACGGCCCCGTCCACGCGGATCCGAAGAAGCCCTAAGTGGGTAAAGGCGCCTTGGCTCTTCGCCTTTTCGAGGCCGGTGAGGTGAATATCCACATCGAGGCCGGGGTCAAAAAGAAGGACCAATCGTTTTTTCAGGGCACTCCAGCGCATAAATTGTTCTTGGTTCCTGGTGCTTGGTTCTTAGTTGTGGAGTCGCTTCGCTCCGACAGGTAAAAGCGGGGCTAAAGGCTAAAGGCTAAAGGCTAAAGGCTAAAAGCTAAAGGCTAAAGGCTAAAGGCTAAAGGCTAAAGGCTAAAGGCTAAAGGCTAAAGGCTAAAGGCTAAAGGCTAAAGGCTAAAGGCTAAAGGCTAAAGGCTAAAGGCTAAAGGGCGCGTATCGTCTAATTTCGGTATTTGCAAGCGGTATTGACAAAAAGTATCGCCAAATCACACATGTGCCAACATTCGGAATTCGCGAAGACGCTGTTGCTCTCGCAGCGTTGATCACGGGCGTAGCCCGTCCGCGAATGTGAGCGCCCCGAGGAACGAGGGGCGCAAGCATTCGCAATCTGGGGTCCAGGGGATCATCCCCTGGGCGCCGGAGGCTACAGCGAGTTCACCGCTTCCAATAGTGCCGTGTTCTCTTCTGCCGTGCCGATGGTGATGCGCACAAAGGGGGTGAGGCCCTCTTTGTTGAAGTAGCGCACGAGCACCCCTTTTGCTTTCAGGCCTTCGTAGACGTCCTTCCCATCCCGGTCAGGTGCACCGGCAAAGACAAAGTTGGCTGCTGAGGGAAGAACCTTCCAGCCAAGCGCCGTAAGATCTTCAGAGACGCGTTCCCGCTCGGCCATGACCATGCCGCGCGTTTTATCGAACCACTCCCTGTCGGAGATGGCGGCAATGCCGGCCTTCTGGGTAAGGGTATCTACGGGGTAGGAGTTGAAGGAGTCTTTAACGGCGTAAAGGGCTGAAATCAGTTTTTCGCTGCCCATGGCCCAACCAAGCCGACTGCCGGCAAGGGAGTAGCTCTTGGAAAAGGTCTTCACGACGAGAAGGTTGGGAAAGCGATCGATGAGGGCAACGGCGCTCTCGCCACCAAAGTCGATGTAGGCTTCATCCACAACCACAACGCTGTCGGCCGGCCACCGTTCCATCAGCTCCGTCACCTTATCAAGGGCGAGCAGCATCCCTGTGGGTGCGTTGGGGTTCGGGATAATAACGCCACACCCCTTCTCATCGACAAACCGATCGATGTTGATGCCGTAGTCTTCATCAAGCGCCACCTTTTTAAAGGCGATGTCGTAATAGTCGCAATAGACGGGATAGAAGCTGTAGGTATGCTCCGGAAAGAGAAGGGGCCCTTTGGCCGAATCAAAGAAGGCGAAAAAAGCAAAGGAGAGGATCTCATCGGATCCGTTGCCCATGATCACCTGATCCCGTTTGATGCCATGCTCTTTGGCGATGGCGTGGCACAGCGCTTCAGAGTTGGGATCGGGGTAGCGCCGGAGATTCTCCACATCAAAGTCTTTGAGGATCTCGGCAACACCCGGAGCCGGAGGATAGGGGTTTTCATTGGTGTTCAGCTTGATATAGCTGCGATCCTGGGGCTGTTCGCCGGGAACATACGGGGTCAGTTTCGTAAAACGCTCGGAGTACATGCTGGTAGGGCTCCCATCTGTCGTCATGGTCTAAGCCACATCATTGTTCAATTGAAGTAACGCGGGTAGACCTATTTCTCATACGATTATGAGAACCCTTTATATCACCGAGAACTCCATACGGCAAGCTGGCCTATCTTTTTTGAATGATGGTGGCAAAAATAGTCCCGTCCTTACGAGCCACTCCTCGAACATAGACACGATCGTTAGGCTTAAGGGCACAGTGCTTAACCGGTCGCCCTGATGAATCAAGAAACCTCGTCTTTTTTTCCCCCCCCTGATGTCGCCATGTACCAATGACAAATGTGGACTCACCAACCACCACACCAGAACAATCGTAAGCAACGCTGGTTACAATAGATTTTTTTTCAACAATTCTTCGGTTATCATATGCGCGAGAGTCAAAGGCTCCACCAACATCACCTGAAGGCGCAGGTAAAATATTTGAGCTCTTAGCCTCGACGAGGGTGAACATACATAAAAATAAAAAACATGAAAAAAACAATATTACATTCTTTTTATACATCATGGCTCCTAAGGTCTTTGCTTCCAGTAAAAATAGCTATCTTTGTCATCTTTTATTGCTCCCCATTTCATGGGCCCGACACGAATATTGTCACCATCAAGAACGGGTTTCGCAATAGGAAGATTACCTGGAAGGTCAACAAAACGACACTTGGTACCCGTACCCCAGTCCGTTACAGAAGTTCCATCTATAGCACTTACGGCATATAGGCGTCCAACCCCGCGTGCTCCAACATTTAAGCATGGATCACTTCCTATTCCTTGTGTATTACTTTCTGAGGGAGTGTATGTTGTGAAGTAAACAACATCAGAATATACAAGAGCTCTTGAGACAACTTTTTCGTTCGTATGAGTAAATCCGAAATACCACCCTTTTTTTGTTTTTAAACTGTTAGCGTATGAAACAGATTCATCCATTACATCCACAAGGTCACTATCCGACAACCCAGTATCATACCAATTGTTTCTAACTGCATAAAATCGATTTGACTCTGCGCAAAGAGGATTTGCCCTATTACCAGTACCGAAATAGAGAGTCTCAACTCCGTTTACATCTGCTGGTACTGGTGCATAAAAAAGCTTGCCCTCATCACACGTAAAAAGCAGGTTTTTAAATGACCAACTACCGTCCGCAAGCTTGTCTTCAATGAGTCTACTTCCATCCCGCACAGTATCATTCTTATCATCTGATATTACAAAAACCTGGCCTTTCATATCTCCGGCATATACGCGAGAAGTAACACCATTACTGTTTGAATCCACTGCATACAGGTCTACGATACTATGAGACATGCTGTCCCAATTTCCATTGTTAACATTCAAGCCAACCAACGTTCCATCAGAAACCTTAACAGCAAACAGGGCACGGCCGACGCTGTCCTCTGAATCAGGTGACAACTTATCCTGATTGTTATCGTAACCTCCAGGAAGGATGAAGACTTTCGCGTCTGTATCAGAGCCCACCTTAACACTACAGCTTGTCGGAGCACCCCATGATTGCCCCAAAAGCTCTCCCCCTGATCCAGATAAATAGTTTACATCAATTTCATACTTATATTTTGGTTGTGAGCTAGAGGATATATCCAAGGCATAATAACTTTTCCCCCCCCTGCGTTCTCCTACAAGAAGTGTTTCCGGTTCAAAAAGAGTCGTGCCAGGCATCAAGTCCCCATATGCTACCGAGGGCGTTGCATCGACATAATAATCATAATTATTGTCTGAAAGTAAAGAAAGACGGCTGAGTTGCCCCGGAGGTATAAAAGCCCATATTTCTTCTCCTGTTGCATCATTAATGGCTCGAAGAAATCCATCATTTGAGCCAAAATAAATCACAGATGAACTGGAGGAATAGTGGACGACCACAGGTTCAGAATGAATAATAGAACCAATTGGCCATCCTCCGATACCAGCCTTCGCTTCAGTTATTTGGTCAGCCGTAACTCCGAGTGCCAGTAAATCGGAGTTACTCGAATCAAAACTATTTACGGCAGATACAAGGTTCTTTTCACTCTTCCCGGTATACGTATAGAAGTTACGAGATGTCTGACCAAGTATCTTTTCTCCAGAACCACCTTTTAGGACATCTGCTCCATCTCTTTCAGAAGAAGTCCATAGTGACTTGCTATTCTCTTTCATGGTGCCATCCGGGTTTACTGCAATATTTCCTGAGGCGTCAAGAATATCACCAGATTCTGAAAGGGAATACTTCTTTAAATTCCCTTTCCAATCACCTATTTGCTCAGGCTTGAAAAAGGCAAGGTATATAGAATCCGCATCTGCTGTTCTTTGATCTCTGTTTACTGGTACAACAGGAGCAACAAAGGTTGAAGATTCCTCAGCTATAGAGCTGAGAATTTTTACAAAAGCTTCTTTTAAGTCAGATGCCCTTGAAGCTTTATAATACGACCCACCACCATCTGTTGCAGCCCTACCAAGCAGATCATGGTCAACTGTAAAACCAATAGTATGCGTGATAACATTTTGCTTATTCAGAGTGGTACCTTCACCGAGCGGACTTAAATCCGATTCATATAGAAAGTCGGCAACATCATCTAAGAAATCTGTTGTACCATTGTCAACTTTCCAAAGTTGTGACGGTGCATCGTCCGAAGTATAACGATGAACTCTGCCATCCTCGTATAAATCCTTTTTGTCCTTATCATAATCGCCGATGGTTTTTCCCATATAAGCGTCTGCAGTATAAAGAATAGGGTCCTCATCACAAGTAGCCTCACCATCCGTAAAAAGAATCACGTAATTCTTCTGGCAGGTATATTGTATTGGGCTGGTGTACTTTGAAGAAGTGTGAGAGAAATGACCCCGCTTACCTGCATAATAAAGGCCAGCCTCTGCAAGTGCCTCGGCAAGAGGAGTGCCTCCACCTGCGCTCAATTTTGCGACTTCACTTGCAATGGCAACATTATCCGTCCCACATTCTGAGACAAGAAGGCCTCCATGACAACTGTTCAATTCCATCAGCCCAAAATTCACCCCAGTGGTTTCTTCAAGCAGTTCAGTTACAACATCCTTAGCGATCTCAAGACGCGTCCTATCTGATGAAACAGGCCTCTCCAAAAAGTTCCAATAGTTTCCAAGTCTCATCCATGTATCCCATGTCCCACCCCAATTCGTTTCAAATGTCACTTGGGAATACCCGTCTTGCAACAGTGCCTGCCTGACTGTTTCATTAGTAATTTCAGCGACATCGTCATTATATTTACGCCACCCTCCCCAGCCTTGATAATAAGTTGCCTGGGTAGGAAAACGACCAGAATAAACAGTACTTGGGTCATATGTATCATCAACACCATCAGAGATTGCGCTGCCCTCAACTGTCTCTTTCATGCTCCCTGACGTATCAAAAAGAATCAACACATTGGGCTCAACCGTTACCGACTGGGTTCCATAAATTGCAATATCATCGGCAAAAACAACACAGGGTAATGTGATGATACAAAAGATCAGAAAAAAGGCATGCCTTGTTTTCATTGTTCCTCCAACGGTTTAAATACCTACCAAGTGCTCTACTTTTACCAGCTCTTCAGCCATATCCACACCACATTGAAGAATCACACCAGTCAGGGCTGCTGTAGGATTTGCTACATTGTATCGGGAAGGATCAATGGCTGTAGAGGTTACTGCATACCTGCGACCTCGATAAAGCTTCTTATCAAAGCCTTTCGGTGCAGGTCCAATATGAGCTATGGATGGAATAGCGTCTGCCAATGCGGTCAAGCCAGTGGCTTCTCTGTTTGAGGACATCACAATGGCTCGAACCTCAATCCAGGCCAATGGTATACCCGAAGTATTTGTAACTACCGAAGGAAATGCAACACCTTCATTTTTCGGGTTACGGTCCCTTAAAGGCGGTTGCCCAGAAGCCAGGACATAGAGCCGATTTCCTGCTCCATCGGTGTCGTTGCTATATATCCGATCGAATGTCGCTACAGCGTTAAAAAGCCCTGCTTCCGCATTATAAAAATTACGTTTGGCTACCCGATCGTTACCGGCAATTTTCAATTCCATTACCGAATTATCCATGGAGGCGAGACCAATCATTGTTACCAACAGAAGAAGCATTAAGACAATCAACAACACACTTCCTTGGTCTCCAAGCCCTTCGATGGCATTTTGTGATGGCTGCAACATGACTTGTCCTTTCACGTAGACTCTACCTTGTCCGTATCTATTCAATTTAATGCCCGAACAAAAACCTGCGAAATCTGTTTAGAATCACCCTCAACTGTCCAGCTAACTGACAAGTTTACGATCTTACTCCGTCCATCGGTTGAATTGGCAACCTGCCAGGAAAGACCGTAATCATCGGCTGTGGCAGAATGGTTCCCGACAGTCAAACTGGTTCCTACTGCGTCGTCGGTCCATACATCACTCATAATTTGTTCTATTCGATCACTGGCAGCATTGGTCGCCTCAGTCATTTTGCGTGCAGCCGCATTCCCCTTCATGGAATGAACTTGAAGTAACGCAAGCGAAAGAACGCCAACCATCAAAAGAACACCTGCAACCATGACCTCAATGAGTGTCATCCCGTTATTGTTTGCTAAATGTTTTCCGTAATCACCATGATCAGTCATCATATATCCCCCGATTCCTGCAGCGGACCGTACTCCTGAGGATACGGCGGTGGTATCCATCTCCATCTGCATCCCAAGTCGTCGCATACCCCGTGTATTGCAACGGATTAGAAAATGATGGGTCTTCAGTCATGGTTCGAGCTAAAAGTGCAATTCGAACCGCTACAATCTGATCCAAACTAGCGGGTATCGATGTGAAAGAGCCACTTTCAAGCATATAATTAAACTCAACGCCTTCGATATTTTCAGCAACAGCTACCCGGGTTCCGCCGACGTCACGAACCAAATCCATGTCGCCGTCCCCATCATCATCAAAAAGCCTATATCTTATTGCCTGAACACCTGCTTCATCAGCTTCATCTATTACACCATCACTATCATCATCCAAACCGTTCGACTCGGCATCAAGTGACACACTGAACGTTAAATCCGTTGCCGTCGCAGTCGTAAATCCGGCCCCAGTGTCACCCGTTGGGTCGTAACCAGCCATGCGAATATCGCCGGCCATCATCACCATAGCGGCACGAAGATTCTGCTGCATATCGGTAATGCGTTGTTGTGTAACTTGGGATCGCAATTGAAGCGTGTAAAACGCAAAGCCTGCTGCGGCAATGATTATCCCAAGCGCCATGGCAACCAAAAGTTCTAAAAGTGTAAAACCGTTACTACAAGTTTCACGTTTCATGCACCATCTCCTGACATGTTTACAACCCTACTGACTCCCGCATTATTTAAAGTGACGCCCTTAATCTCAGCGTTAAAATTCGCTAAGGCTACTTCACCACTACGCCCAACTGTGAGGCCTCTAGAGTCGAAGTGAGTCTTTCTCTCGTTCGCAAGGGCACCGCCATTCAAATGGAATCCAACGCCATCAAAATAAATGTGGTTTGGAAACGTTCCAGAAGCAATGACACGTTCACCCGTGTCTGCAACACGGTCTCCGTCATTATCGACAAAAGCCATGTACCCTCCACTATTAGGGAAGTCGACAACCACATTCTGCCCCTCTTTGATAGCTTCCATTCTGGAGGTTTGAAAAAGAGAGTGAATTGTACGAACAGACGCCGAAAGCCTTTGGTGCTCTACCCACGTTTTGAAATTCGGAACGGCAATGCTTACGAGAATAGCAACAATCCCAACGACCACCATCAACTCCATCAAAGTAAAGCCTTTGCTGTTATTCATTTGCTCTTCCTCATTGTATCAGTAAAAAAACAATCCGTAAAAATGAACCAAACATACACAGGCAATGCATCATGCGATTTACCACATGACTATCCGATCATTTCGGTTGCAATTATTGGTTGCACCAAGAATATATAGTTTTTAAAAAACTTAATAGAACTGGAGTAAACTTTGTTACAAGGTAGTCGAAAAAAAAGAATCATCCTTCTATGATTCTAAAAATATTACTACCGCTGAATCACAGTTTTGACAACACTTTTTTTATCCATTCCGAAGGATTAGATATGTTTTCCCTGCAACAAGGCACCTTACAGAGAAAACATATCCAGCTGTAATCTAAGGAAACGAGGGAGGAGAGGTTAACCAGACCCCTTGGGTAGGATGAGCCAACAAGCTGTCGGGGTTCATGGCTGTAAGGAAAAGAAAACCGTCCAGTACAAAGACTTGTTTCGCATCGAGCAAAGGCCGGTTTTGAATATCGAGGACTGGTCCGATGGTGGTCCCCCGGGCCATGTACAGGCAGGGTTTCCCCTGCGAAGGATGGGTTGAAATGAAGTAAAGAGCATCTTCCACCGGGCGAAGGGACTCAGGCGCCCCTGTCACATCCCCGGAAGCAATGGATGCAAGGCGCTGGGCCGTAACGCCACCTGTCTGAGCCTTCCAGATTTCCCTTCCGGCATCAGGCCCGGCCACGAACCAGAGCTGCCCGTCTTCTCCACATAACTCTTCAGGCCGAATCAAAGGCTGCCCTGCAGTGTCTGTCACCAGGCTCACCGCGACATCCGATGTGGAAAATCGATACAGGTGTCTCTTGGAGCTATCCCCCTGCCAGGCGGAAAAAAAGATCGCGTCCCCTGCCTTAAAAAAATGCAGGGGCTGGCACAACGGCCGGCCGTTGTATTGAAGCGCCGGATCTACATCTGAACTCTTCGCAGGCAAAAGCCTGAGAGTTGCCGGGCCTTCCTCGCCCATACTTTCAGCAGAGAAGAGAAGAGAATCTGACACGGCAAAAAAATCGGTGGGATTTATAACGCCCCCAATCTCATGAAGCGCCCCGTTGATATCCCTTGTCCACAAGGCCGTTCCTTTTCTGAAAAAGATCCGGGCATCCCCTGCAGCCAAAGCAAGATCAGCTGCCGATGCCCCCACGGTGACGGGGTTCTCCCCGGATTGAACGGCTTCCGTGCCGCCGGACAGACCGTCCGTTTCCCATAACTGCCAATCCGTCCCAACCTGGGCCAGAAAATAAACCTTGCCATTAAAAGCGGTAAAAAGGCCGGGATCACTACAGACATCCCCAGGGTTCACGTCTTTCAAGGGCTTGGTCCCAAAGAGGGTTCCATCCGAGACCCAGAGCTCGTTTCCCTTTTCCGGATCTTCCGCAGCAAAGTAGAGAAGGTTGTTATGAACGAACAGGTTTTCCGGGTTGCTGCTCCGGTACCCCTGATAAATATCGTAAAGCACCGAGACCTGCCCGTCGTCATCGATGGTGAAAAGCTCCCGTCCGTACTCACCGGAGGTGCCCACCATAACCACCTTATCGCCCACCTTCACCACATTGCCCACCGACGGGTCAAGGTACGGGTTGATGTTGTCGGTTCGCAGGGTTCCGGCGTCAGAGCCGTCACTCTGCCAGAGCTCCACCCCCCCAATGCCATCATCAGCCCGAAACCACAGGGTACCGTCAATAGGGACAAGGACTTCCGGGTAGCCCCCCTTTGTCCCTGGCTGGATGTCCTTCAAACGAAATGTATTGTAGGCCTCACCGCCGCTCTGCCAGATTTCTTTGCCGGCCTCCCCCTCTTCAGCGCGAAAAGCCACATTGCCGCCAAAAGATACGATCTCATTCACCGAGCTGCCTGTCTCGCCCGGTAAAACATCCTTCACAAGGGTGGTCCCCTCTGCCGAACCGTCACTCTTCCAGAGTTCAAAGCCCTCCGTGTCAGTTTTCGCAGTAAAATAAAGAATCCCGCCGGAATCCGTGAGTTCCCTCGGCTGACTCCCCAGGACCCCGTCAACAATCTCTTTCACAAGGGTGGTTCCGGCCGGGCTCCCATTGGTCTTCCAGAGCTCCCGGCCTGTGGGGGGGGTATGTGCCGTAAAAAAGAGGGTATCGCCTGAAACGGTCAATTCGTCTGGGGCACCTGATATTACGCCCGAAGCAATCTCTTTAAAGAGAACCGGCAAACTCTCCCCCTCCACGACCCACAACTCTGCACCCTGCCCCTCCTTTGTCGCGCGGAAGAAAAGGTTGCCATCGTAGGCAACAAACCCTTTGGGATCACTGGACGCGACCCCCTCACTTATTTCAAGAAGGGCCCCCACAGCGTCTGTCACACGCCAGAGTTCTCGCCCGGTGGTTTCGGTAACCGCAGACACATAAAGACTCCCGTTATATTCTACCCCGACGTCAGGGTACACAAGTGCCTCGGACCCCATGGTGACTTGAACCGGCTCCAAAGAGTTTTCCGGCAACAGCCACAGCGTATTCTCAGAATCCACAGAATCTCTGGCTGAGAAATAGAGCGCCCCACCCACCGCCGTAAGGGCATACGGGGCACTGCCCTCGTTTTCATCCGTGACAATTTCCACCATCGTCAGAACCGGAGCCGCCCCGGTGGTATCGACCATCCAGAGTTCCCTGCCGTTTACGCCATCATCAGCGGTGAAGTAGAGCCGGCCCCCGCAAACCGTCAACTCCCGAGGACTGCTGCTTTCATCACCCACCCGTATATCCGCAGCCAGCTCTGCATCGGACGATCCTTTTTTCTGCCACAGTTCCTGGCCGAACTCCGGTGAATAGGCGGTAAAGTAAACAGCCCCGTTGAATTGTGTAAACTCATCCGGATAACTGCCCTGGTCCAGGGCACCGGCAAAGGGGAGCATGCGTGTAGGATAGGTATGAAAGGTCCATTCATCCGAAACGGCCACGGTATCCCCTTCACCGTTTAACGCCTCCACCTTCCACGTATACGTTGTGTTGTCGGACAGCTGCAGGGGTCGATAGGATCGGGCCTTGGTGGAGAGGGTCATCACCGTCTGTTTCACCTCGTTAATCGTGGTGTAAATCGTCACTCCCCAATCCGTCTCTCCCTTATTTTCAGTGGCATTCCACGTCAACACAAAATCCTTGTTGAGGTGGGTGGAACCATGGGCAGGGGCTTCAAGGGATAGCTTAGCCTTCTCTTCAGAGGGTGTTTGAGTCTCATTGTACCCACCGCTGCTGCCGCAGGCCGTCAAGATAAGGGACACCAGAAACAAAGAGACAAGTCGTGCTGAGTGGGCCATGGTCTTCTCCAGGGATGATGGATTGATTTGGTCTCTGCAGTCGAACCTCACAATCATACCGCAAACACTAAATCTATTGCACAAACAATGTTCACTTTCAAGGTAAATCAACCCCTCTGGCTCCCATTTCACCCCGCCTCTTTTCTACCTTAACCACATGAAGTGTTGAAATTTTTATCTACAGATGTATTATACAGATAACCGTGTTCCTGTCTGCGCACAGCGACATCATCCCGAGCCCGCGTTTTCTCTCCGACATTCCTGACCCTTTGGAAAGGAGCATGACAATGTCAACTATCCGGGGAACATCGCCATCCCCATTGGACAGCCCCGCCGGTTTATTGAGCTGTCTTATCCCTTGCCCCCCAGACACCCCTGTAAACAGACTTCCTTTCTGGAGGGCCGTCACTTCCCGAGATGGAACCCGAATCGCCATCCCCATTCAAATCACACCCGAAGAGTGCCGCCTTCACACGTGGACCCTGGGTGATGAAGCACCTGAGCTGTCTGACCCATTCCTATCCATCACAGACCTCCTGCCCCTCTCCAACCGGGACTTCTCATTCCTATGTCAGACCGATGAGGGATGGGCCACGGTTAAGGGCCATAAGGAATGGGAGTTACGTGTTGAATTCGCATGGAACCTTCGGGTCAACGCGCAGGGCATCACGGCATGTGAAACCCAGGACGAACGCAGTTACACACCCGTGGTGAATGGAATTCCCTGGTCTGAAAGCTATGACAACACCTTCGGCCTCACCCTCTCCGCAACAGGAGAACGATCCGGCGCCGTGGTTCAGACCGTGCCCATTGCCGAAGGAGACCTCACCACATTTCTCTCTGGATGCTTTACGGTTGCTACCGACGAAAAACCCTGGTCCGGGCAGTATGTAGGCGCCTTTACCCCCGCCCTTTCGTCGGATGGTACCATGGCCGCCGTGGATGCCCGAATCAGTCAGTATGACTACACCATCGTCGTCAACGATCAATGCTGGTCCTCTGCATGGCCATCGGTCTGGGCCCCGGTGATCCACCCGGAGGGTGCATCTGTCTGCGCACCCGTCAAAGAGCCAAAAGGGTGGACCCTTGCCTGTGATGGCGAGATTGTCTGGCCGAGCCACTACATTCAACTTTGGGAACCCGTCTTCTCCCCCAACGGGCGACGCATCGCCGCCGTAATCTCCCCGGAGTTCGGCAAATGGTCCCTTGCCCTGGATGGGGTCCCCTGGAAAACCCGGGTGGACGGCCATCTTTCAAAACCCGTTTTCAGCCCCTGCGGTTCCCGCGTCGGCTGTACCGGCAGACACAAGGGAAAGGCACTGATCCTCATCGATGACTGCCCCATGGCCACCAACTATGACAAGGCATGGAACCCCACCTTCAGCCAATACGGAAACCATGCCGCCGCCAGGGTCAAAAAGGGCCCCTGGTTTACCGTGCTCCTCAACGGGATAGAGATCAGCCGCCGCTTCACCTGGATGCCCGACCCCGTCTTCACCCCCGACGGCAAACACCTGATGATCTGCGGCATCGAAAAAAACGGTCCCCATTACAGCTACACCCGGGAGTTCATCGCCTTAAATTAAAAGAGCATGCCTCCAGGTTCGCGAATGCTCCCCCCTCGTTCCTCGGGGTGCTCACATTCGCTGACGGGCTACGCCCGGAAACAACGATACGGGCTGAATAACGCCTATGAAATTTATACAAAAAGCCGGTTCGCTTTGACCCGGGGAACGAGGGGCAAAATGCACCGGCAACCAGCTCTCAAGGTGGCTCACCTTGCCGCCGGAGGCATCGCTTTTTGTACCCTTTATTTTTTCTGTGACCCTAACAGATCGGAGTCATGCCCATGGCCCACACTCTCTACACCTTCATGACCGGAATCGGCTTTCAGTTGGCACTCATGATCTGCCTTGCCGGAACCGCAATGAAACTCGTTCTCTTTTTCATGCGGGCAGCAAAGAAAGACAAGGCGTTCCTTGCCTTTTTCTCCTTCAGATATGCAGGGAGATCCATTCTCTTTCACCTCGTCCCCTACATGAGCCGCACCTCCCGAATGCACCCGGAAATGACGGCCATTACCATTGCCTTCCACGCAGGGGTCCTCACCCTCCCCTTCTTTTTTTCCGCCCATGGGGTGCTTCTTTCGGACAGCGGCCTGCCCCGGCTTCCCCGCTTCCCCGATATCGTCTCAGACACCCTTGCCGTCACCGGGCTAATCGCCCTTCTCTTTCTCATGGGCAGGCGACTTTTCCTTCGCACCGTCAGGTTTATCTCAAGCCCCGCAGATCACCTGCTCCTTGTATCCCTTGTGGCCCTGTTCTTATCCGGAATATGGGCGCACTTCCAGATGCCGGAATTTCTCTGGGCCTCCATCCTTCACATGGCGGCAGGAAACCTCCTCATCGCCTCCATTCCCTTCACCCGACTCAGCCACATCTTCTACATGCCCCTCACCCGCGGATACGCCGGCTCTGAGTTCGGAGGCGTACGCATGGCAAAGGACTGGTAACATGAGCGAATCGCATCAACGAATAACGCACATTGACGACAAAGGCATTGATGCAGGCCTGGCCCTTTTTAATGAAGACCGGGTAAAACAGATCATCAAACACGTCATCAACAATGAAGCGAGCCCCCGCCTTAACGCATATCTTTCCACCTGCGTTCACTGTGGCCTCTGCAGCGACAGCTGCCACTATTACCTCTCCCGGGACAAGGACCCTTCCTACTCCCCGGCCGGGAAAGTCAAAGAGAGCCTGCTCGCCCTCACCCAAGGCAGAAAAATCACCCCCGAGATTCTGAAAAAAGCGGCCATCGTGGCCTACACCCGCTGCAACCTCTGTCGTCGCTGCTCCCTTTACTGCACCCTGGGCGTGGACATTGCCTACCTCATCTCCGTGGTCAGGCGCATCTGTTTCCTCTGCGGCGTGGTCCCTCATTACATCCAGGACACGGCCAACAGCCACAGCGCAACATTCAATCAGATGTGGATTAAAAACGATGAGTGGCTCGACAGCCTCTACTGGCAGGAAGAAGAGGCCAGGGAAGAACTCCCTGAACTCACCATCCCTGTAGAGCGCGAAGGGGCGGATATCATGTACTCCGTCATCGGCCCCGAGCCCAAATTCAGAGCTCAGCTTATTTACCAGGCCGCCGTCATCATGGAAAAAGCGGGTATCAACTGGACCTTCCCCGGAACAAGGGGGTGGGACAACAGCGATATGTGCATGTTTACCGGGGACTACGACATGATGGGGCGCCTTAAAAAAGCCCACTTCGACACAGCCCTAAGGTTAAAAGTGGATCGCATCGTCATGGGTGAATGCGGTCACGCCTTTCGCAGTGTCTTTGATACCGGCAACCGCTACCTCGGCTGGAAAATGCCACCGGTACCCGTTATTCATGCCGTGGAGTTTTACAATGAACTCCTGACGGAAAACCGCATCACCATCAGGAAAAAACTGGATACCCCCGTCACCTTTCACGACCCCTGCAACATCGTTCGGGGGCGGGGACTTCACGACATCGCCCGCAAGGTGGTGCGAAGCTGTTGTGACACCCTCATCGAAATGACACCCAACCGGGAACACAATTTCTGCTGCGGCGCCGGGGGCGGAGTCATCAATTGCGGCCCCAACTTTAAAAAGGAACGGGTCTTAGGGAACCGGGTCAAAGCCCAGCAACTCTTCGATGCCAAGGCCAAAGGGGCTGAAATCGTCATCACCCCCTGCCACAACTGCCACGGAGGCCTGGAAGACCTGATCCACCACTACGGCATCGACATGGAGATCAAGTTCTTAAGCGACATCCTCTACGAAACCATGGAGATCTAAGATGACCCCAGTCCATCGCATCTGCGGGCTATTTTTTATAATAGCCCTCCTCACCAACGGTTCCGCCTTGGCCTCCGTACTCGGCGAGAGCCTTGAAGCGCCCCGTACCCGGCCCGTCTCCCGGTTCGATCACGACACCCACAATGAAAGTGCCGATCTGGAAGAGGCGTGCGCACTCTGCCACCACCTCTTCGATGAAAACGGAGACATCATGGATGATGAGAGTTCTGATGAGATGGCATGCCGCGACTGCCACGACTCAGGGGACAAGGGACTCCCCAAAACAGAGGCGGCCTTTCACAACCGGTGCAAAGGGTGTCACTTGGAGAACCGGAGTGGGCCCATCACCTGCGGACAGTGCCATACAAAAAGACAAAGGTAGCTATTCAGCTTAATCTTGCCTTCTAAAGGGCAAAGTGTCGGAAAAAAGCAAGCCTCCGGCGGCAAGGTGTGCCACCTTGAAAGCAGATTGCGAATGATCTCGTCCCTCGTTCCTCGGGTCAAGATCATTCGCGGAGATTTGCTATAAAAACAATCTAAACCTGTTTGTCTAACTTTTCAAAAGTTAGTCCCCCGGGAGGGCCGCCGGAGGCGCTTTTGAGTTAACAAAATTTGGAGGGGAAAAGGGTGGAAAAACAGAAAAAAATCATGGTCGTGGACGACGACCCGGTCATCCTGAAGTACCTTGTCAATATTTTTAACAACAACGGCTACCACACCTGCGAAGCTGAAAACGGGGTGGAAGCCCTGGAGGTCCTCGTAGAGGAGAACCCGGACCTCATCACACTGGATATACAGATGCCCGAAGAGTACGGCCCCCGCTTCTTCCGGAGAATTTCCAAAGACCCCCGATACACCCAGATCCCCGTCATCGTCATCAGCGGCGTCTCCGGTCGCCACCTCGCCATCAACCGGGCCGTGGCCTCCCTTGCCAAACCCTTTGACCCGGAACAGCTCATCGGGATTGTCAAGAACACCATTGGATAAAGAAGCACCCTTGCACCCTGCAACGTAACAGGTTACACTATGAATGATCAAATCATTCCGACATAAAGGTCTGAAATGGTTCTTCGAACAAGGTAGAGCCGATGGTGTGTCACCTAAACATACTGCTCGGCTTTCACAAGATTCTTGCCCTACTCAATACTACTGATTCTGTGGAGGATATGAACCTGCCCGGACTCAAGCTTCATGAACTGAAAGGAAAAAGAAAGGGAACGTGGTCTATCACGGTTAGCGGAAACTGGAGAATAACATTCACAATCACAGAACACGATGCCCTTGACGTGAATTATGAGGATTATCATTAAATGGAAACAACGAAAAAAATGTATTCCCCACCTCACCCCGGAAGTATCATAAAGGACCTGTGCATTACGCCCCTTAAGCTAACGGTTACAGAAGCTGCAAAATGCCTGGGGGTAACCCGAAAAACCCTATCTGCACTTCTGAACTGTAAAGCCGGTGTGAGCCCTGAAATGGCCCTGAGGCTCTCCATCGTTTTTGGGAGAAGCCCCGAATCCTGGCTCAAACTTCAGCTCCAGTACGACCTTTGGAAGGCCGAACAGTCCATGGACTTCACGGGCCTGAAACGTATTGATGCGGCCTGAATAATAACAAACATAGCTGCGACAAAGGCGAATGCAATAAGGTTTCCAGGAGCCTCCATCTGGCCACCGGAGGCTCCACCTACTCCACGTCAAACAACCTCGGCAACATCTCACCTGCAGCCCCTCGGATGACAAGGTCAAACATATGTGACTGTGGGCCCTCTTCGGGGTTGACCTCCACCATCTGTGCCCTGCCTTCCCTTGCCACATCGGGCAGACCTGCCGCCGGCCACACAACCCCTGAGGTTCCCACCGAAACAAAGAGATCGCACCCTGCGATGGTGTCGGCAGCCCGTTGAAAAAGATCGGTATCAAGGGAATCGCCAAACCAGGTTATATCCGGTCGCATCCAGGAATCACAGGCGTCGCACCGCCTTTTCTGGTAGGCCACCCCGATGTCCTCACGGGACCCCGAGCACCGACAGCGCACCCGAAACAACGATCCATGAAGCTCCATCACCCTCTTGTTCCCGGCCCTCTGGTGCATCCCATCGATATTCTGCGTTACGATGGTAAGCCGGTACCCTTCCTCCTCCAGCCGGGCAAGGGTGTGGTGCCCTGCATGGGGCTCACAGCCCATCACGGCCCTCCGCCGCTTCTCATGGAAATCCAGGACCCGTTCCGGGTTTTCCCGAAACGCCGCCTCACATGCGTACTCCTCGTAGTTGTAGTCCTTCCAGATTCCATCCTCCCCACGATAAACTGGGATACCACTCTCTCTGGACATACCGGCACCGGAAAAAACCACGATGGACATCGACCGATCAATGGGTATCGTAACCATGCATCCTCCACGATTTGCGGTTGAACAGGCATCAACAGAAAGAGTATAACCAATTTTGACGCACACGTAAAAAAGCATGCCTCCAGGTTCGCGAATGCTCCAACCCTCGTACCCCGGGTTGTTACATTCGCTGACGGGATTCGCCCGTAAAGAACTGCCCAGACCTTAAGACCTGTTTGGTAACCTTTTCAAAAGGTTGGCCCCCGGCAGGGCCGCCGGGGGCAACCATAGCTGGCCAGTTGCCGTCTTGCCCGTCTTTTTTTGAAAGACCACCCTTAAAGGAATTCTGTATGAAACCACGAGTTCACGAGCTGATCACCACCTTGGACCTCTCGCCCCACCCCGAAGGGGGCCACTACCGAGAGACGTATAAATCCGACCTTTTTTTCGATGCGGACAAAGAAGCACCTTCTTTTCCGGGCAGACGCAGCTGTGGGGCCGCCATCTACTTTCTTCTGGAAGGAAAGGACGTCTCCCGGCTGCACCGCATCAAAGCCGATGAACTCTGGCATTTTTACGAAGGAAGCCCCCTCACCGTTCACGTGATCCACCCCGACGGCACCCTCGAAGAGATCTGCCTCGGCCCCGACACCGCCCAAGGCGAAACCTTCCAGGCCCTCGTCACAGCCGGTTGCTGGTTCGGTGCCTCCCTTGCCAAAGGCGGCCACGCCCTCGTGGGTTGCACCACCCACCCCGGTTTTGAGTTTGAAGACTTCGAGATGGGGGAAAAGGAAGAGCTTCTCAAGCAATGGCCCCAGCACGAGGCCCTCATCAAAAAACTGACCTAACAAGGGGCTGAGCCCCTTGACCCCAGGTTCGCGAATACTCCCGACCTTCGTTCCTCAGGTCGATCACATTCGCTGACGGGCGTAGCCCGTAAACAACGGCCGAGGTTATTAAAACTCTGTCGTGAAACCCAAAGGTTGACGTTTACCAAAATCTTTCGGGTGAAAGTAACGTCATAAAACGTTGATGGAAGAGCAGCAGACCGCTTCAAACGCCCTTGCGCTTTTTCCTGAGGTACGAAGGGAAAAGCACAAGGGCAATAAGCTTTCGAGGTGGCTCACCTCACCGCCGTAGGCCTGCCTTTTCCACGCGCCTTACCCATAAAAGGCACTCCCCATGATATCTTTTGTATTGCACATCGTCTTTCATGGAGATCTCGGCTGGTTTCTTTCCCGCCGAAACTTAGAACCTGAGTTGCGCCTTGTGCGTGACAGGCGGGCCTCCATCAAGGATATTCTTGAATCCCTTGGGGTGCCCCACACCGAGGTGGGCCAGATCCTCTGCAACGGCACTCCGGTGGATTTTCATAGGATTCCGACCCAGGACAGCAGCTTCGATATTCACCCCGTTGCACCGCCCCTGAACGTCACCGGCCCCACTCTTTTAAGGCCTGAACCATGGGAGAGTGTTCGCTTTCTTGTGGACGACAATGTAAGCCGGCTCAGCGGCCTCCTGCGATCGGTCGGCCTGGATGCCGAGCATATAAAAGGTGCGTCCGACACGGACCTTGCCGATATCGCCGAGGCCCAGCGACGCATTCTCCTCAGCCGGGACATTGAGCTGCTAAAGCGAAAAAAAATCCTCTTTGGACGCTTCATCCGGGCCACACAACCCTACCAGCAGTTGAAAGAGGTGCTCACCTTCTTTGGACTTGAGGGCCCTTACGCTCTTTTTTCACGCTGCTTTCTCTGCAACATCCCCATCCAGCCAATCCCGAAGGCCACCGTCCTTCACCGCCTCAAGCCCGAAACCCGCCAATACGTCGACACCCTTTACACCTGCCCCTCCTGCCAAAAGCTCTTCTGGCACGGCACCCACTGCAAGGCCATGTTAAGCAAGATGGCCGAAGTCGGCATCAATGTCACACCTCATAATGTAGCCTGAAAAAAGTCTCCGGCGGCCCTGCCGGGGGCCAAACTTTTGAAAAGTTTGACAAACAGGTTTTAAGAACACGCCCTGATAGCGCACAAATTATAGTCGGATGTGATTTACCCCGAGGAACGAGGGGTAAAGCGCATCCGCTACCAGCTTCCAAGGTGGCACACCTTGCCGCCGGAGGCCTTTTCCCCTTTGCCCTCTGTGGCTAACCCGGCTTTGACCATAAGAGGGCAATCCGGTGGACATAACCCACCGCATCGGTTAGGATGCTGAAACCTTGCTCGGATATTTCACAAAAGGGTGCGTTCATCGACAGCGTCCCCCGAAGTGTCCGGAGCTGGATGGGTTGCCAGTTTCAGCCAAACCATCCATTTGATTTTCATGTTATCAGGGAATGATTTTTCAGATGCACACACGTCTTTTTGATATGAAACAGACCGGCAGGCTTCTCAGGTGGGGCGGCTGGTTCACCCTGGCCAACACTCTTCTGGCCCTTCTGATTTCAACGCGTTACTTTGCCATGCTTACAACACCGGAAAGCCCCATGGCATGGGCCTACCTCCTCAGCATGCCCCCGGGCCACATGGCCATGCTGGCCTTTGCCCCGTTTCTGCTCTTTTTTCTTCCCGTCGCCTTCTTTGGGCCGGTGAGACGGCTGGCCAAAGGACTCCTCATCGGTGTGGCGACCCTCGGGCTCACCACCCTGGTCATCGACACCATCGTCTTTTCCCAGTACCGTTTTCACATAAGCCCCATCTACCTGGACATGATCATCAAAGGGGGCAACCAGATTATCGGGTTTTCCACCCAGACCTGGGTCATGGGCATCTCCGCCATTGTGCTGCTTCTTCTCTGCCAAGTGGGTCTCGCCCACCTTCTATGGAAACACCTGGACACCATTTCAGCAAAGCGACGCGGCTTTTCCGTCTCCATGGTCCTTGTGGCCCTTCTCCTGGGAAGCAACCTCATCCATGTCTGGGCCGATGCCCATTACGATCGCAGCGTCACCACCCTGACCCGCTACTATCCCATTCTCTATCCGGCCACAGCTAAAAGCTTCATGGCCAAACAGGGGTGGATCGATCACGAAGCCTACCGTAAAGAGCAAATGCTCAAAGGCAGCTCATCGAGCGGTTCGCTCAACTACCCCCTGGCAGCCCTTGACATCCAGCCCCCTGAAAAGAAACTGAACGTGCTGATCCTGGTTCTGGACTCCTGGCGATATGACGCCATGACCCCGGAGATCACACCCGGCATCGACGCCTTCAGCAAAACCGCAACCATGGCATCCCAACATTACAGCGGCGGGAACGCAACCCGCATGGGCATCTTTACTCTCTTTTACGGCCTTCCCGGCAGTTACTGGCACGCGTTTCAGAGCAACCAGACAGGACCGGTCCTCATGACAACGCTGCTTGAAAATGATTATAAAACCGGTATCTTTGCAAGCGCCCCTTTAAACAGCCCGGAGTTTGACCGCACCGTCTTTGCCGACGTCAAGGAGTTCCCCATCGAGACACCCGGGGCAACCACCGCAGAGCGGGATATTGAAATCACCCGCCGCTGGCTGAGCTGGCTCGACTCCCACGAAAAAAAGGACGCGGAGGATCCCTTCTTCGGGTTTCTCTTTCTCGACTCCCTCCACGGGTATCAGTACCCTGCGGACTACCCGAGATTGTTTCAACCCGCCTGGGAGAGCGTTAACTACCTTGTGCTCAACAACGAAACCGATCCCACCCCCTTCCGGAACCTTTACAATAACGTTGCCCACTTTCAGGACAGCCTGATCACCCAAATTCTGGATGACCTGAAAAATCGAAATCTTCTGGACGAAACCGTGGTGATCATCACCGGCGACCACGGACAGGAGTTCAACGACAACAAAAAGAACTTCTGGGGCCACAACGGCAACTTCACCGAAGCTCAAACCCGGGTGCCCTTCATCCTCCACTGGCCCGGAAAAAAGCCTGAAACCATCGCCAATCGGACCAGCCACATGGACGTGCCCCCCACCCTCATGGCCAACATCCTGGGCTGCACGAACCCACCGGACACATACAGCAGCGGTCGAGATCTCTTAGCAGCCGACAACCCACCCCTCACGAGCCTTCTCATGGGCAGCTACTCCAGTTTTGCCCTCTACGACTTTGAAAAAGAGCGCATCACGGTTCAAAAAGCCGGCGGCCTCTATGATGTCTACGACGGAGAGTACAACGAACGGCCCCATGCCGAGTTGGACGCCCCGGCGGTTCTTGAGGCCATGAAAGAGATGAGCCGGTTCTACCGATAAAGAATGCCTCCGGCGGCCAGGGGATGATCCCCTGGACCCCAGGTTGCGAATGCTCCCAGTCCTCGTTCCTCGGGCTGATCGCATTCGCTTAGGGCTTCGCCCTTGATTCAAATAAAAAACCCGTTGAAGCCCCTTTCACAGGGGCCCAACGGGTTTTCTTATTCTATACAAGTGTCACGTCCAGACAGAATCCGGTATCACAGCCTGTAAAGCTCATCCAGGCTGAGGAACATGTTGTCCTTGGCTTTCAGAAAATCCTTATAGCGTCTTTCCGCTCCGGCCTTGTCCCCCTTGTTCCAGAGGCTCACCACCCTTTGGCCACGGTGTGCACCTGCTCATGGTGATGGCCCAGCGTTTCGAAGATGGCCTCCCCTTTGAACTGCTGCCCTTCGCCAAAATACCACTTTCCGAAATAATGCGATCCACCGCGGCGTTCACTCCGTTCACCTGCTGAGCCACCTCCTGAACCGCCTGGGAAGACTCCACCACCTGGTGATTGACATCATCAATACCTGCGGCGGCCTGGTTTGCGTTTTCGGCAATTTCCCGGGTGGCAATGGACTGCTCCTCCACGGCACCCGCGATGCCGGTAACAAGGGCGCTGACCCGATCAATGGATGTCTCCACCCCGCCGATGCGCTCAACGTTCTCCCGAACCGCCTGCTGCACCCGGTCTATGTTGGTGCGGATGCTGTTGGTGGCATCGGCCGTCTGGCCTGCCAGGTCTTTGATCTCACCGGCAACCACGGCAAAGCCTTTGCCTGCTTCCCCTGCCCTTGCGGCTTCAATGGTAGCGTTCAGGGCCAGAAGATTGGTCTGTTCGGAAATTTCGGTGATTGTTCCGGTGATCTGCCCGATATCCCGGGCCGCCTCATCGAGCTTTGTCATCATCTCAGAGACGTGCCGCGCCTGGGACACGGCATCATTGGTTGTTCCCCGGGCCTGCTCGGTATTGCGCGCAATCTCCGTGATGGTTGCATTCATCTCTTCGGCGGATGAGGCCACCGTCTGCACATTGGTGGATGCCTGCTCTATGGATGCCGCCACGCTGGCCATATTGGCTGTCAACTCTTCCCCTGCAGCAGCAACGCCTCAGAGCGCCTGGACGTATCTTCCACGTTGTCGTGGGTTTCAGCATTAAGCTTGTTGAACTCCATGGACGACTCTTTTACGGCATCGCCGTTTCCGGTAATATCCCGGACCATCATCTGGAGCTTGTCCATAAAAAGGTTAAACCAGTGGGCCATCTCGCCCAGTTCGTCACGGTTCCCCACCTCAAGGCGCCTGGTGAGATCGCCTTCCCCTTCGGCGATGTCCTGAAGGCGTATCGCTGCCTCCCGAATGGGTCGCACAATTCGCCCGGCCGTGAAAAACCAGCAAAGGGCTGCCAGAACGAGACAGGCGCCCAGGAGGGTGTACATGTAGAGTTCCCCCTTGTCACCCAGCGCCTTGATCTTGTGAGACGTTGACTGCAACTCATCCTCAAAGGTTCCCGCGGCGATCATCCAGTCCCAGGGGGCAAAGTAACTCACCTTCACAACCTTCTTGCGTTCCTTCCCGGCGCTGTCCTTAAACCAATACGAAAAGTCCGCGGTTTCACCGGCTTTCAAGCTCTTAGCCAGGGTGATCATCTCCTTGATAAATGAGGTTCCCCGGCTGTCCTTCAGCTCATAAATATTACGGCCGTCTTCCTTGCCGCCTTCGGAAATCACGTAAGTTCCCTGGCTGTCGAGAACATAAGCGTACCCGGTCTGCCCTACCCGGATGGCCTCAATGCCCTTGCGAACACCGGCCACCTTCTCCTGGGGGATCCCCACATAGAGCATGCCGATAATATCGCCTTCGCCCTTTTTAATGGGGGCGTAACTCGTGATGTACCAGCTGTCCACCACAAAGGCTCGCCCCTTAAAGGTCTCCCCCCGAAGCACGGCAGCAACCACAGGGTTGTTCTGCCCACCGGGATTGGTTTTCGGCACGTAAGTCCCCACAGCCCTCAATAAAAATGGGGACGTCCATGGTAAATCAGACGTCCCCTTCTGTTTCCCTGAAACCCAGCAAGCCCGAGCACCCCATCGGGCTACATATGTCCGATTTCACTCTGCGTGAATAGAACCGGCACAATCTCTTCACCTTGCCTGTCGATATACCCCCACAAACCGTCAGTGATCCGTGAATGGCCATTGCCGTCGGATGGCTCTGCGAAACAGCCTTTGCAAACAAGGGCCCTTCCCCCTTCAAAGGGCCATCCCCAATCGTACCGGGGGGGAATCACTTCATCAAATCGCCTGTTGAACCAGGCCATTTTTCCGTTGACGACACTACGCGTGAGGCCTTCTGAAAAGTAATCCGGTCCGTTGTCAAAGGGGATGACAGCAAGCATGGCCCCATCGGGTTTAATATAAAAATGCTGGTCACCGATGAGGGCAGATGCAAGCCCGTGGCTGTCAAAACGGATCCGGTTCAGATGCTCCTTTGAAAACAGCTGTCTCCCTTCCACCCGAACAACGCAATTCTCATACACCTCCAATTCCGGATGGGGGGTTGTTTCGGTTGGCCTGGCACAGTACCAGCATTCGACCCCTTCTCCGGCAAGGGCCATTCCGGTCGCCAGTAAAATGGCTGTTATTGAGCTCAAAATGTTAAGGGGTTGTTGAATCATGGGATCCTTGGGCACAGTTGCCCGAAGAAAAGGACGGGATCCGTAGCCACGCGGGCCACGGACCCCGGTTTTATGAATCTTCAAGGGGGATTCCCCTATCGGGATTAATCGTTGGATGTGCCCGGTCTTTGTGAGGCAATGCAGTGGATCAGGTCTGAGGAGGGTGCCATGCGTGGTTCAGTCGAAAGGGGTTTCAGCACATCGCGTTCATTACACCTTGATCGGCGGGGTGCCTTCTTGGAATTCCTTTATAATTTTATCCCTGAACTCAGGGGTATCCTGATATCCATGGACCTTTGTTCCGTGTTGAACCACGGCCTCGAGAAGCTCTTCTTTCGTATCTGCCGCAAGGGCGACCGAGCACTTGTGCTCACCCGGATAGTTGCGGCAATCGATATAGTATCGTGACATGAGTGTTACTCCCGTTGTTGAAGTGGCCATGATGCAGGGAGCGGCCCAGGGTGGCGTCCGCTGCCTGCCCTCCTGGCAAGAAGTGAGAGACTCACTTCAGAGGAGTGATTATACCACAAAGCAGAAAAGGATTATGCAAAAAGAATGGGGGATTAACATGGAACGAAGACCAACCCATCTCGGTGCGAACAGCGAAAATCAAGCCAGTGGGCCCGATGCAAACACCGTACCCGGCAACGAAGAGACAGAACAAGAACGGATGAAACCATAGCTGTTCTGAATAGATTCATCAGCTATATTCATCGCACAATCCGTTCCCAATATCAGAGAGTTACACCGAAACCCTTTTATTGTCATCCGCCAAACCCTTTTCTCTTGCTTTTTCTACGGTGAACCGTTAAAAGTCCTCTCTTTCCATCTTTAAAATGAAATATCTACCACGGGCATGGATCTCAACGGGAGGTCCATGCCCGTTTTTTTGTGTTGTTATAAAAGATGTGCTTGAAAAAAGTCACCGTTAAACGCGCCTCACACCATCATCGTGTGCGAAAGGGCTGTAACACCGCGACATATCGTATGTCACCACCACTTGTTCGACTTTTTTTATAGAGCCATCAAAAAATAATAAAGAGACGTGAATGTTTGAACTGATCAGAAGAAGAACGAGCAGCGTGAAAAACGATGTCACATCGGGAATCACCGTGGCCCTGGCACTTGTCCCCGAAGCCGTGGCATTTTCATTTGTCGCAGGGGTTGACCCCCTGGTGGGACTGTATGCGGCCTTTATGGTGGGCCTTATCACTGCCGCCTTCGGTGGCCGCCCGGGCATGATCTCCGGAGCCACCGGCGCCCTGGCCGTGGTGATGGTCTCCCTTGTAAAAGAGGGCAACGCCCTTGGTCTTGCCATGGCCCAACCCGTTGCGGACATGGGATTGCAATACCTCTTTGCCACGGTCATCCTCATGGGCCTCATTCAAGTGGCAGCCGGAGCCTTCAAGCTGGGCAAGTTCATCCGCCTCATCCCCCACCCGGTGATGCTCGGATTCGTCAACGGCCTGGCCATCGTGATTTTCCTCTCTCAGCTGAACATGTTCAAAACCGTGGATGCCGGCATCGCCCACTGGCTTCAGGGCACCGAACTGATGACCATGGCGGCCCTGGTCATCGCCACCATGGCGATCATGGTACTCCTTCCCAAAATCACCCGTAAAATCCCCGCGGCCTTAACGGCGATTCTCGTCGTCACCGCCATCACCATTTCGCTGGACCTGGACGTGGCCACCGTGGGCTCGTTTATCAGAGACGGCGGGGGCGAAGGCCTCAAAGGCGGTCTTCCGGTCTTCCAGGCTCAGATTTTCACCATCATCCCCTGGAACATGGACACCCTGATGTTCATTCTTCCCTACGCCATCATCCTTGCCGGTATCGGACTCATCGAGTCCCTGCTTACCCTGAACCTTCTGGATGAGATCACCGAAACCCGCGGCAACAGCAACCGCGAATGCGTGGCTCAGGGTGCGGCAAACATCGCCACCGCCCTTTTCGGGGGCATGGGCGGATGCGCCATGATCGGCCAGTCCATCATCAACGTCAATGCAGGGGGCAGGGGCAGGCTTTCCGGTATCACAGCGGCCCTCTCGCTCCTGTGCTTCATCCTCTTCGGGTCCGCCTACATCGAACTGGTTCCCATTGCTGCCCTCACCGGCATCATGTTCATGGTGGTCATCGGTACCTTTGCCTGGTCCAGCCTCCGGATCATGCACAAAATCCCCAAATCAGACGCCCTGGTCCTCATCTCGGTATCGGTCCTCACGGTGATGTTCGATCTTGCCGTGGCCGTCTTTGTCGGCATCATCATGTCCGCCCTGGTCTTCTCCTGGGAGAACGCCCTGCGCATCCGGGCCCGGAAGCGACTCAAGGACGACGGCACCAAGGTCTATGAAATCTGGGGCCCCCTCTTCTTCGGGTCCACCAAGATGTTCGTCTCCAAATTCGACATCAAAGACGACCCCGAGCATGTGGAAATCGATTTCGTCGAATCCCGTGTATCTGATTATTCAGGCATCGAAGCCATTTCAGGCATCGTGGAAAAGTATGAAAAGGCAGGCAAGCAGGTCAAGCTCAAGCACCTGAGCACCGACTGCAAAAAACTCCTCAACAAAGCAGATGCCAAATACAAGTCCATCATCCTGGAAAAGGTCGACGACCCCAGGTACCACGTGGTGGCCGACCCCAACAGCTTTCATTAAAGGCCAGAAAACGTTGCCTCCGGCGGCCAGGGCATGATCCCCTGGACCCCTTATTGCGAATGCTTCGAGCCCTCGTTCCTCGGGCTCAAAACATTCGCTTACGGGCTATTCGCCGGTTACCGATATTGGCACGCCATATGGTTCACCGAATATGCCGCCTTCATTTCTGTCAGCCCCGCAAGGGCTGGCAGAAATGAACGTAAACACAAGACCACAGGCATTTCCGCGTTTTCTTCCCAAGCAGTGGCGTCGCCACACCCACCGCCAAGGCATGTTTAACCACTGTCATAGTTGGCTCTCCCCCTTGAATTCACCGCTTTTTAACCTTTTCTGCCCCGATACAGCCTCCACAAACCCGGATCGTGTTGACACCCGACGTCAAACTGCATTACAGTTTGATAAACATTGTTACCAAGACAATACACCCATACACGCCGGGGAGGTCACATGATAAAAAAACGTATTTTCACCTTTTTAATAGCGCTCTTCCTGCTTCCGGCTCTCACATGGGCCGACACCTTCTCCACCATGGGCACACGCTGGCCCGCAGGCCTGAAAAAGACCCTGGTCGGCAACACCGACACGCTCTTTGCCGCCAACGGGGATGTGGTCGCAGCCTACACTAAAGACACCATGGCATACCTTGACCAGATCACCCTGAATGCCCCGGAAGGCATCGTCGCCATCGAGTATATGGAAATCAAAAAACTGGTGGGAGATTCCGACCAATTTGTCGTTGCAGCCTGCGGCACCGGCGGCCTTCAGGTCATTCCCTTTGCCGGCGGAAAATTTTTGTCAATAGAGACCGGTGCCGTCGTCACCCAATCCGACACAGCCAGAGCCAATGAAAACGCACCGGCTGCCCTCGACATCAAAGGGTGCGTCAGTTTTACAGCCCACAGCGAGACTCTCATCGCCGCCATGGACGACAACTTCGGGTATCGGGTCTTCCACTTCAACCAAACGTCTCCCCCTTCCCTCGACGAAGTGGCCCAGAAAGAGCTCTCAGACACAGAGTTCACAATACTGGTGGACTTGGATCGATGGAAAAAAGATCCAACCAGCGA
This sequence comes from Desulfolunaceae bacterium, assembly GCA_942491485.1. Classification (GTDB taxonomy): domain Bacteria; phylum Desulfobacterota; class Desulfobacteria; order Desulfobacterales; family Desulfolunaceae; genus Desulfoluna. Next base: position 266,262 of record CALOAX010000011.1, read on the forward strand.
CTGTTTCCTCACCGTTGCCAAAAACAGAGAGTTGGAACTCCTGGATATGAATAAAGGTCCCCTCGGCAAATGGAGCATCCTTTCCAAGGGCAAGGCAACCATCAACCTACCAAACCTTCCCTCCACCGAGCTCCTCTACTTCAGTTCCCTTACCTTGAGGGTCTCGGGTGATGTTGCCCATGTGATTGAAAACTCCATGGGATACTATTTCAGCTTCACGGTAAGAAATGAGGCCCCATTTCTAACGCAAACCTACCCCCAGCCTGACACAGATGGCGTCTCCTTTGGCTACCCCCTTGACCTGGCTGTGGACGGGCCCCACACCTACATCACCACCCTCATGGAAAAAGACAGCAACATCCCCGGGGTCCAGGTGATGGAACTTTCAAGCAAAGCCGTGGTGGGAACCCTCGGCCAGGACGGCGCAGGGGCCCTCCACAAAAATGGGGAGCACCTGTTTTTAATGGACCTGAAAAACGGCCTGTCAAAGCTAAAGACCGACACACTGAACCCGGTTCGAGACGGGTCACCCGAGCCCACCCCCTTTGCCGCCCACGCACTTCTTGCCAGGCAAACCTACCTGTTCCTCGCAGACGGACTGGCCAGCCCGAAAAGCGGGTTCCGGATCATGGATATCAGCAATGCCGCCCAACCCAAACGGATCCGATTTGAGGCAACCCCCGGAAATGCCCAGGACATTGCTGTGGACGGCGATTTTTACCGTCTTTTCATCGCAGATGGGGATGAGGGGGTGCGCTGCTACTCCATGAGCAGCTCCTTCCTCACCTCAGACTACGATCCTGAGTCCCCTGTGCCTTCGCCTGAAGCGCCCCTGCTTCTTGAGACCCTGTCCAGCGACCAGTTTGACGGAGAGAGCGTTCTGAAGGTGTCCGTCTCATCCAAAAACATCAACGGGGTCAATGTGGACTTCCTTCACGTGCTTTCTGAAAATGGTAAGCTCTTCTCATTTCCCCTTCCCATTGCTGAAAACAATTCCATCCATCACGTTATCGACACGACAAAAAAGGTAACCTTTGGAGGGCTTGTCGGCACCCCAATCTCCATGGACCCGTTTCTCCATGATTACCTCCTTGTGGCCGCAGGCGACCAGGGCCTCCAGGTCGTGGATCTCTTTTCAGACGCCAACAACCCCGGCACCCTGACCCCCGCCATCGAAGCATCCCACGTAAACGGCCTTTCGCAGACCGTCAGCGTCTCGTCTGATGACAGCCGATACGCCTATGTGGCAGACAATTCGGGAGGCATCGTTGCCTTTGATCTCTTTTCCGACCAGAACACCCCTGCCGTTATCAACCTCAGCATGGTGGGCAACTACCCGCTGGCAACAGGCCATTTTCTCGATGTTTTTGTCACCGACAACAACAACGCCTACACCATCACCAACCAGACATACGGCAACATCCAGATCCTTGATGTGTCCACCCCCAGCGCCATCACCCTCCTCGGCAGCGAAACCACGCTGGGGGCACCAAGAGCCGTGATTGCCGCAACCACCGGAGGGCTCTCTCCGGATACCCCCGCCCTTCGGGCGGCCTATGTCGCTGACGGTCAGGGAGGCCTCTCCATTCGACAGACCACCAACGATGACAACTCCCAGGAGCAGACCTGGAGCGACGATTCCACCTCCTGCTTCATCAATGCCACCCACTGAAAGCCGTCATCTTACCCTTGCCTCCGGCGGCAAGGTGAGCCACCTTGAAAGCTGGTTGCGGATGCGCTTTGCCCGAGGAACGAGGGGCAAATCGCATCCGCCTTTAAATCGGGATCTACCAGACATTATTTTATAAGCCCTATTTATCCAACTTTTCAAAAGCTTGCGCCCCAGGCAGGGCCGCGGGCGCACCAGTTGCAGACATAACTGAGCGGCGACAAACTGCAGGGTCGGCCCCAACACACAATGTTCCTTCCTGTGACCTTCCCCTTGCCTGTAAGTGGCCAGGCAACGAACGGCCCAATAGCTATCACAGACGTCCAGACAACACAGGCCAGCCACAAACCACCGATCATCCTTGACAATCAATGTTTACGCATGGTACGTCCGTGTCAATATGCGCTCTTTGTGCAAGACACTTTCTGGGTACGACAGCATCACCTTCCCCTTGCCGGACACGTAACCATGAATCGATCTCTTATCTTTCTGCCCCTTCTTCTCGTCTGCTCATGGGCACTCTCACCGCCATGCCGTGCAGAGGACACGCTTGTCACCATTGAATCCTGCATGGAAAAGGCCATTCCGTATGCTGACGCCATCAAACTGGCGGAGGAGTCCCTCTTCTCAGCTGAACAGGACCGACTGCGCGCCCGGTCTGTCCTTATTCCCAGTGTTGAACTCACCGGCCGTTTAAGTGGAGAGAGAACCGACATGTCGGGGGCATCCAGCCCACCTGACAGCATCAAAGAGAAAACCTACAGCACCTTTGCGGGCCTTGGTTTCCAGTACAGTTTTTACCTCAATGGCCGCGAATTGATGGTTTACGATGCCTCCGGGGTGCTGGTTGAAAAGGCTGGCATGGACCTTGAGGCCGCACGGCAGGACTATATGCTGCAAGTGGCCGCCACGTTTTTCGGGTGCATCCGAAGCCAGAAAGGCCTGGCCATTGCCGAGGCAAACCTTGCCCGGCTCACGTCGTATCAAGATGCCGTCAAACGTCGAATTGAAGCCGGCATCCTCACTGAAACCGAACAATTCCGTGCAAATGCCGAACTCACCGAAGGTCAGGCATCAGTAACGGAGGCCTTGAACCAACGTGCAGTCAGCCGTCGTGCCCTCCAGCGCCTTGTCCCCCTGCCGGATGACTTCCAGCTTGCCGAACCCAACGACATTCCGACACCTGCCCTTCTTGCCCTTGAAGGCTGCGTTGAACTGGCAGAAAAGAACCGCCCTGAACTCAAGGCATTGGAGTTGGCCTCACGCGTGGCCGACAAAGAGGTCGACGTGGCGAAAAGCACCTACTGGCCGAAGCTCACACTCGAGGGAGCAGCCGGAATAAAAGAGAGTACTATAGACGGAAGCTATGACGCCCTGGATGTCGACTACGACAAGGACACCACCCACTACAGCGCAAGCCTTACCCTCTCTCTCCCCCTGCTGGACGGCGGGCTCCGACGAGCCGATATCCGCAAAAGCCTCTCCGACAAACGCTCGGTGGATCACCGATTGCGTCAGACAACCAAGGAGATCCGCCTGGCCGCTGAACGGGCCTGGTACGACCACAATACCGAATCTCAAAGGGTTCAGGCCCTTGCCGACGGACTTGTCTATTCTCGGCAATTTCTTGAGGCCATCATCCGCCAGTTCCAGGAAGGGTTGGCCCAAAGTCTCGACCTCGTGGATGCCAACACCCGCCTTGTGGAGGCAGAGAACAAGCTGGCAGACGCACGGTTTGCCCTGCAACTCGCAGCCATCCGTCTCCGGTACGCATCTGGCTTGGCCCCAGTTGATCTCCCGTCACCCCCTGGAGGGGAGTCAACGGGGGGGTAGAAGAATGCCTCCGGCGGCCCTGCCGGGGGCCAAACTTTTGCCCGATTTTAAAGGACTGGGTTTGATAAACAGGCTTTATAAAAGGGGTCATTGGCAGCCCTTGAATCAAAGGCGGATGTGTTTTGCTCCGAGGAACGAGTAGCAAAGCTCATCCGCAATCAGCTCTCAAGGTGGCCCACCTTACCGCCGGAGGCTGCTTTTAGGGAGCTGGATAGTTACTGCACAGGTTTCATAAAAATGCCGCGGTGATTTGACCCGAGGAACGAGGGTTAAAGCGCTGCGGCAACCCGCTTTCAAGGTGGCTCACCTTGCCGCCGGAGGCACGCTTTTGCACCCAACCATCAGCTTAGGATGAAAAGAGCCGCATCATGAGAACCAAACCATCCCGTCCTCCCCAAGAGAAGACATTTTTTGCGACATGCATGGCATGGTGGCCGGTGGGCATTCTCCTGCTCCTCCTTGTGGGCCTTTACCTCATGAGCGCAGCCAAAACAGAAGCAGTGGCCAAGGCTCGCCGCGGCCAGCGAAAAGAGGGCCCTCCCCCCATCAATGTGGTCACCCTGACCCTCGCCCCCACGGCTATCCGGGACAAAATAACCCTGCCCGGCGAAGTACGCGCGAACCGGGACCTTGATGTCCCCTCCGAGGTCTCGGCCATCCTGTTAAAGAAGACGTTCAGTGAAGGGGAAGCCATAAAAAAAGGGGACATCATTGCCAGGCTCGATGCCTCACGGTATGCGGCGCGACTTCAGGCTGCAGAAGCTGCTTTTCAAACAGCCCAGGCCACAGCAGACAGATTGAAACGCCTCAACCACTCCAAGCTGGCCACCCAATCGGACCTGGACCGTGCGGAATCCGGACTTGAAGAGGCACGCAGCAGCTTGATCAGTGCTCGACTCGACCTGTCGAAGTGTGAGATCAAAGCCCCCTTTTCCGGGTACCTTGACGCCTACCATGTTGAAAAAGGGGCCTTTGTCACCACGGGTACCCCCATCTGCCGGCTGGTGGACCTCAGCAGCGTTAAGATCCGCGTGGGTATTCCGGAGTCAGATGTCAAAGGCGCTCGAAACCCCGCCTCCTTTTCTGCCACCATCGATGCCCTGGGGGACACCCCCATCCCGGGCGGAACCATCCACCACCTGACCCGGGCTGCTGGAAACATGGCCAGGCTTTACGACCTCGATCTTCTTTTCCCCAATGACGAAGGGCGCATGGTACCCGGCATGTTCGCCCGTGTGGAGCTGGTCAAAAAGTTGCACCCCCAGTCACTGGTCATCCCCCTCTATGCAGTCATCAGCCGGGACAATCGCCACATGGTCTTTGTGGAGGAGGAGGGAAAAGCCGTTATGAAACAGGTAGAAACGGGAATTCAGGAAGGGTGGATGATGGAGGTGACCGATGGGCTTGAGACCGGGGATCAGGTCATCGTTGTGGGACAGCGTTCGGTCAGTGAAGGACGCGAGGTTACCGTGGTCCGGCGTACCGAAAAGGCTGAGGATCTCCGTCCATGATTATTCCGGATACAGCCGTCAAGAACCGCATCAGTGTCGTCGTGCTCGCCATTATCATCGTCTTGGTGGGGATCTACTCCTACTCGGTGCTTCCCCGTGAGGATGAGCCGGACATCACCATCCCCTACGTCTTTGTCTCCACATCATACAAGGGCGTGGCCTCCGCCGATATTGAAACATCCATCACCATTCCCATTGAAAAGAAGCTCAAAGGGCTGGAAGGCATTAAAAAGATCAGCTCCGTCAGCTCCGAAGGCCTGAGCCAGATCAACATCGAATTTGTTCCGGGCACAGACATTGACGATGTCCTTCGTAAGGTCAAAGACAAGGTGGACGAAGCCGAACGGGACCTTCCATCGGATATGGAAGAGGACCCCTCGGTGTTTGAAGTCAACTTCTCTGAAATGCCCATTGTGGTCTACTCCATCAGCGGTCCCCAGGGCAGCACAGCCCTGAAACGGCTGGCCGATGACCTGAAAGAGGACATGGAGTCGGTGGCTGGTGTCCTGGAGGTGTCGGTCACCGGCGGGCAGGAGCGGGAGATCCTCATTGAGGTGGACCCGGAGAAGCTTGCCTACTACCACATCCCCATCACGGACTTTTCACGTGCCGTCACGAGCGAGAATGCCAACACCTCAGGGGGCGCCCTCAACATGGGAGACGGGCGATACCAGCTGCGGGTCCCCGGTGAATTCGTCACCCCGGAAGAAATTTTCGGCATTGTGGTCAAACGCCATGACGGCAAGCCCGTCTACTTAAAAGAGCTGGCCCGGGTCATCGACACCCATAAAGAGGAGGAGAGCAGAGCGCGCCTCAACGGCCACGAAGCTGTCAATATCTCCGTAAAAAAACGAAGCGGGGAAAACGTCCTGGCCATCTGCGCCGAGCTGGATCGTATCGTAGATCACCACAAAAAAGGCTGGACAGACACCACCCTCATCACCAAGCTGATGAACAAGGAGAAGAACATCCGCATCATGGTGGCGGACCTGGAAAACAACATCCTGTCCGGTCTCATCCTCGTGGTGGTGGTCCTGTTTTTTGCCCTTGGATTTCGCAACGCGTTCCTCGTCGGCATGGCGATCCCCTTCTCCATGCTCATCAGTTTCACCATTCTCCATACCATGGGCATCACCCTGAACATGGTGGTTCTCTTCTCCCTGACCCTGGCACTGGGAATGCTGGTGGACAACGCCATCGTTATTGTGGAGAACATCTACCGGTTCATGGAGCAGGGTTCATCACGCATCGAAGCGGCCATGAAGGCCTCATCCGAGGTGGCGTACCCGGTAATCGGTTCCACCCTCACCACAGTGGCGGCCTTTTTCCCCATGCTCTTCTGGCCGGGAATCATGGGGGAGTTTATGCGCTATCTCCCCTTGACCCTAATCATTACACTCTCCTCCAGCCTTTTCGTGGCCCTTGTCATCAACCCGGCCCTGGCCGCATTCATCATGCGTGTCAAGCCAACAACGGCCTCGTCGACCCAGCAAGAGACCCAGGTTCCCCCTGATGTGGAAACCCCCATAGAGATCAAGGGCAGGATCCTCTCCACCTACGCAGCCTTCCTTAAGGTTGCCCTCAGGCACCGGGTCAAGGTGGTTGTCTCCTCGTTTCTGTCTCTTTTTATCCTCTATTTCTTCTGGCTCCTTGTGGTCGGCATCGAAAAACCCGTGGAGTTCTTTCCATCGGTGGACCCTCAAAACGTCTATGTGAACATCGACCCCCCCGAAGGGGGCAACCTCGAGTACTGCGACAGCATCGTTCGGGAGGTGGAGATGCGCATCGCCACCGGTTCCGACGAGTCACCCCTCACCGAGACCTACGACTCCGCCCTGACCCTTCACAAGCACACCGACCGCAAAGGGCGCAGCTTCGAGGCTCCGAGCGACTTCAACAACGTGGAACACATCTACGCCAACAGCGTGCAGCGGTTCGGAAGCAACCTGTTTGCCCAGAACTCCCCCAACCACCTCGGGGTTCAGTTCGTGGATTACGAAGACCGAACCAGCCCTTCAACAGAAGCGATCCAGCAATTTCGTGAACGCGTAAAGCACATCGCCGGGGCACGCATCACCGTAAAGCAGGAACAGGGGGGCCCCCCCACCGGAGATCCCGTCAACATAGAAATAGTCGGTGATGATTTTCCCACCCTGGGATACCTCTCCAACGAGGTTCAAAAAATCATCACCACCATTCCCGGCATCGAGGATGTCCGGGACGACTACATCAACAATATCCCAACGGTCAAAATTCGTATCGATCGCAACCGGGCGGCCCTCTTCGGTCTCTCCACCGGCGCCATCGGAGCGGCTCTGAAAACAGCCTACAACGGCACAAAAATCTCAACATACAGAGAAGCGGGCGATGATTACGACATCACCGTTCGCATGCCCGAGAGGTTTCGAAATGCCCCTGAAACCCTTCATACCCTTCTTATTCCGGCAGAAGACGGGACCCTGGTGCCCCTGTCGACCCTCTCCCATATGGAGTACGCCGGAAGCCTGGGAGACATCACCCGCATCAACCACAACCGGGTGGTCACCATCAAGGCCAACGTCGATGAGAGTGTCAAGCCAGGCACCGTCCTGCGCATGGAGGCCGAAGAACTCCTGAAAAATTTTGCCCTTCCCGAAGGGTACACCCTCTCCTTCACCGGTGAAAACGAAGAGGAACAAAAAGCCAAGGCCTTTCTCTCCAGGGCCTTCCAACTGGCCCTACTCCTCATCTTCCTGATCCTTGTCACCCTCTTCAATTCGGTGGCGCAGCCCCTCATCATCCTCACCTCGGTGATCCTCTCCCTGGGGGGGGTCTTTCTGGGGCTTGCCATCATGGGCTACCCCTTCGGCATCATCATGTCCGGCGTGGGCGTCATCTCCCTTGCAGGGGTCGTGGTCAACAACGCCATTGTCCTCATCGATTACACCAACAAATTGAGGGAGGCCGGCATGGACGTTACGGAGGCGATCATCGCCGCCGGAGCCACACGCCTGCGGCCCGTGATGCTCACCGCCGTCACCACGGTCCTCGGCCTCATCCCCATGGTCACAGGGATCTCCTTCAACTTCCGGGAACTGTCCATTTCCACAATCAGCGAAACCTCGCAGTACTGGAAATCCATGTCCATCGTGGTGATCTTCGGCCTTATCATCGCAACGGTCCTCACCCTCGTTGTGGTCCCGACCCTCTACAGCCTCCTGGCCAGCAGGCGGGAAGAGGTCTAAAAAACAAAGCCTCCGGCGGCGGGGGTGGCGAAGCCACGTTAGGCAAAAACACCTCGAAAGCCGGTTGCGAATGCTCCCACCCCTCGTTCCTCGGGGTGATCACAATCGCTGACGGGCTATGCCCGTGATAGTAATCAAAAAAACAAAAAAAGGGCCATGGCATATGCCACGGCCCTTTTTTCTGAAATCGTTATTCCGCAATAAAACCTCAGTTAGGTCTCACGCAAAAAATAAATGCACAATCTTCATAAAAATGCCGCAGTGATTTGACCCGAGGAACGAGGGTTAAAGCACTGCGGCAACATGCTTTCAAGCTGGCTCACCTTGCCGCCGGAGGCATCGCTTTTTGTATGTTTTATTTTTGCGCCGGCCCTTATCCACCGCTAAAGTTATTCCGGGCAAAGGCCGGGAGCATTCGCGAACCTGGGGTCCAGGGGATTTATCCCCTGGCCGCCGGAGGTACGCATTTGCCCATCTGGTGAACTAAAAGTTGCTGGCAAGGTAGCCTTCCAGTTCATCCAGAAGATGCGCCTGGGCGTCGTCCAGGGGGACCTCGTTGCGAACCCGGGCGATCTCTTCCATGGCGGCTGCGGGGGTCAGGCGGGTGTCTCCCCGAAAGTCCTGCATGGGGGGGTCATCTTCCTGTGGGTGGACCTTGGCCATGTAGGTTTCAAAGGCCTCGAAGACCTCTTCGTCGGAAAATTCCGGGTAGTTGCGGAAAAGAACGCGTGCGGCGAGCTCACGGACGTTGCCGGGGGCCATGGCCTGCATGGCTTCGGCCATCGCCTCTGGGCCTGCCCGGTGAAACTTGGCGCAGAAGGCTTCCTCGGCCTTGGAGAGAAACCCATTCTGATAAAGGGAGGTGTCCACGTCCAGGTTGGGAACATCCGGGTACCGGAACTCCCGGTGGTGGCGGACAATCCGCGCAAAGGCATCCGGGTTTTCGCTGAGCCAGGCAAGGTTCTCCTCAACACGGGCCAACCGCTCGGCAGAAAGACGCCCCACAAATCGTTCCAGGGGAGGCAGGATCACATTGGGTTCCCCGAGTCGTTTCCTGAGCACCCAGACGCGCCCTTCGATCTCCCCTTCGCCCGTGATGAGGTCTTCGTCATCGAGTCGCAACCAGAGGGTCTGGTTCTTGTAGGGAATGGACTCCCCAAGGTAGAGGACCGGTGCCTGGTAGAAGGCATCGGGACCGAACTTGCTCCCTGTCATGATCCCCCAGGTGTGTTGCCCCGCCGAGGAGACATGCTTCGGCGGCAACTTGCCCATGCGAAGCCCGTCCTCTTTCTTGTTGAAGTAACCGGTGACGTACTCCCACATCTTCCCTTCGGCTGCAAAATTGCGAGCAAGGGCAAGGGTCGCCTCCACGTCCACCATGGCATCATGGGCCTGCCCTTCTGCCAGGGCATTGGCCTGGCTGAGCTTTTCCAGCTTCAACGTGGTTTTTCCGTTTTCCAGGCGCGGCCAGGTCAGCGTACCGGGCATGTAGAGATGATAAAGCACTGCCATGGGAAGCAGGTCCATGCGGGAGCAGCCGTTGGCCCACTGATGTGTATAGGGGGAAAGCAGGTTGCGGTGAAAGGCGAACCGAAGAAATTCGTCATCAAAGCCAAGGGTGTTGTACCCCAGTGAAATCGTCCCTTCCCGGTTCATCAGGGCATGGATGTGCCGGACCGCCTCGTATTCACAGATCCCCTCCATGCACGTTTCAATGCCGATACGGTGGGTAATGGTTGCCATGGGGGACGGCACCACATCGGGCCGCAAGGAAACGGTTATATTATAACGTTCCAGCTCATTAAGCTGCATATCCGTCCGGATGGCCGCAAACTGAAGGATCTGGTCAAAGGATTTATTCAGGCCGGTTGTTTCGATGTCGTAGAATAGATAGCTCTTCATAAACTCCCCTTGGAAGGACACGACGTATTGGATGATGCCTGCGCATCAACATATGTTTGCAGGTATGCACAAAGGGGGACCAGACCCGTTTGTCTGTCCCCCTTTTCCATCATGATTGGCACATGTTTTCATACACCGGGCGGCGGCTCATGTAAACCGGTATTGACGCCACGCCCCAACGGGAAGCTCACCGTTAGCCGGCCTCCTTTTTGAAACTCTCTTCGTCGTGGTCCTCTGCGCGAATGGTGGCAACAATGCGTTTGAGTTCCGGTTCAAGGCCCACAAACAGGTCCGCCAACCAGGGGTCAAACTGCCGGCCGGCCCACTCGGAGATCTCGGCCAGGGCATCGTCCACGGACCACGCTTTTTTGTATGGTCTCTCTGAGACAAGGGCATCGAAAACGTCACAGATACAGACAATCCGCCCGTGGAGAGGAATCTCCTCCCCCTTCAACCCCTTGGAGTAACCGGTTCCATCCCACCGCTCATGGTGGGTCAACGCGATCTCTTCCGCCATGCGAAGCAGTCGCGATTTGCTTCCCGACAACAGCATGCCACCTATCTCGGAGTGACGCTTCATCGCCTTCCACTCGTCATCCGTCAAGGCCCCCGGCTTGAGGAGAATGGAATCGGAAATACCGATTTTGCCGGCATCATGCATGGTGCTTGCCAGGGCAATAATCTCAATATCTTCATGGGGCAACCCTGCGGCTCGACCCAGAAGGCGGCAATAATCGGAAATGCGCTGCACGTGATGTCCCGTGGCCTCATCCCTGTATTCCGATGCAAGACCCAGGCGATTGATGATCTCCAGCTGGGTCTCCTCCAACTCACGGGTTCGCTCCCGGACGATCTCCTCCAGGGCAATGTTCTGCTGCTTCAAGGCCTCCTGAGCCGTCACCAGGGTCAGGTGAGTCAACACACGTGCCTTTACTTCGGCGATATCGAAGGGCTTGGTGATGTAATCCACCGCACCGTACTCAAAGCCCCGGGTTTTGTCCTCAGGCCTGTCCATGGCGGTGATGAAGATGATGGGAATGCCTGCCGTCTCCGGGTCATGTTTGAGGCGTCGGCACACCTCGAACCCGTCAAGCTCCGGCATCATGACATCCAGCAGAATCAGGTCCACCTCGTTTCGGTGAACATAATCAAGGGCCCGCAGCCCGCTCATGGCCACCCCCAGCTTGAAGGAATCCCTGAGGGCATGCACCAGAATATCGATGTTGGCCTTGGTATCATCCACCAACAGCACTCTACAGTCTCTCAAATCCTCAGTCATCTTCAACACCTGCTGCAATCGTTTGAGTGTACCGAAAACATTCCGATGCCATTTGCCTTATGACTCTCCAAAAGCACGCTTCAACTGTTTTCCGAGACGTTTCAAGGTTCCTTCTGCCCGTTGGAAGCTGTAATCCATGACTTCCAGCTCAAGGCTCTTGGTCAAGCGTTCACACTCCGGCCCCGCGTCGTGAAACGAAATCCGTTCCATCATTTCATCAAAGAGGCGGGCAGACTCCACCGGATCCGATTCTTCAAGGCTTTTACCAAGTTTCTCAAGCAATGAGAACATTTTTTCCGGGTCCATGGCTGGCATGGACTCCCACGGCGTCCCTTGAATTCTCTTGCCATCCAGAAGACCGTGGGCCGATGACGCCACCTCAAGCAGGGACTCTTCAAGAAGGGAGAGCAGCTCCTGACACCGTGCTCCATCGCAATCCAGCGCCGCCTCTTTCATGGCCTCGGCCCAGGATGCCACATGGATCACGCTGACTGCCGTCGCCTCTTGACACAGACGATCCAGCCCGTCCGCCATGGCGTCATACGCCTCATGTTCCATGTGATGCCGCATCACGGTACCGGTCTGGCCGTGTGCCTCCAGAAACCGGGTCAGGGAGTCGCCATACATTCCCCACTCCCCTTGCGTGGATGCCAGCCCTTCCGACACATTGATCCCCGGAAGCATGTACTGGGTTTCCAACGACTCGGAAACCGTGTCCGTCTCCTCAATGCAGGCGTACTGGCCCTGAAAGCCATCAATGTTGCGCCTGATGGCGGCAAAAAGCTCGTTTCGGTCAATGGGCTTGGGCACGTAATCGTTCATTCCTGCAGCAATACACCGCTCCCTGTCGCCATACATGGCGTGTGCCGTCATGGCAATGATGGGCAGGTCCTCTTTGTGCAACTCTTTGCGGATGTGGCGTGCCGCCTCAAGCCCATCCATCTCCGGCATCTGCACGTCCATCAACACGGCATCATAGATATTTTTCGACCGAAGTGTCTCGACGGCCTCCAGGCCGTTTTCCGCGGTGGTAACCGAGATTCCGGCAGACTTCAGAATCTCCATGGCCACCATCTGGTTGATGGCGTTGTCTTCCACAAGGAGGATCTTCAAGTTCTCAAATTCACTGTCAGAGACCAGCCCCCTGGAGACATGGGACCGTCTCACCGCTTTAAAGCCAAACAACTCCATGATGGTATCAAAGAGAATCGACTGCTTGATGGGCTTCATCAAAAAGCCATCGGACCCCGCTTCTTTGGCCCGCTCCACCTCCTGGTCCCTGACATAGGCACTGATACAGATCACAGCCGGTGAGTGCTCTCCCGACTGGCTCTTAATCTGAGCCACGGCATCGATGCCATCCATGTTCGGCAGCCGGATATCCATGATGACGAGAGCAAAGGGATCCTTTGCCAGGCTGCGCTGGTGAAGCTCCAGAGCCAGCTCCGCCGTGTTGGCCATCTCCGTCCGGAACCCGAAGGCCTCCATGTACCTTTTAAGAATCATCAGGGTGGAGGGGTTGTCATCCACCACGAGCACCTTGTTGCCCTGGAGATTCGGGGGAAGGGCCATGTCCGTGTGCCGGCTCTCACCGGGCATGAGCTTGACTTCCATGGTGAACTGAAATGTGCTTCCCCGTCCCGGCTCGCTCTCCACCCAGATGTCCCCGTCGAGCATGTTGACAATTTTTCTGCAAATGGCCAATCCAAGGCCAGTGCCCCCATACTTGCGCGTGGTGGATCCGTCCGCCTGGGCAAAGGCGTCAAAGAGATGGGTCATGTTGTCGGAGTCGATGCCGATGCCCGTGTCCCGGACAGCCACATGCAATTTTGCAACCTTCAGGTCCACATACTGCGTTTGAACGGAGAGGCAGATCTCACCCCTGTTGGTGAATTTAAAGGCATTTGCCGTGAGGTTGGCCAGGACCTGACGCAGGCGTAAGGGGTCAGAAATCACCTTTCGCGGCACGTCGTCGGCGATATCGATAATCAGCTCCAGTTCTTTGTCCATGCTCTTTTCAAGAAACATATCGGCCACTTCTTCAACCACATCCCGAATCACCATGGGAATCTTTTCCAAGTCGAGCTTGCCTGCGTCAATCTTGGAAAAATCAAGGATATCGTTGATGAGCTCCAGCAGGGACCGCGAGGAGGAACGCACGATGTTGACGTACTCTTTCTGTTTCTGGGAGAGGTCGGTCCCGAGCACAAGATCGCACATACCGATGATCGCATTCATGGGCGTGCGAATTTCATGGCTCATGTTGGCGAGGAACTGGCTTTTGGCATGGCCTGATGCGTCGGCTTCGTCCTTGGCAATTTTCAGCTGCCTGTTGGCCTCCATCAACTCCGCGGTCCGTTCCTCCACGCGGCGTTCCAACTCATCATGGGCCTCCTTCAACGCCCTTTCCGCCTGCTTTCGCAGGGAGATGTCAATAACCGACGCCACGCTGCGCCGGGCCCCGTGGTCGTAGTTGACCTCGGCAAAGACATCGATCACCTCTCCACTTTTACGTACCAACCTGAACTCATACTCACGGGGAGGCTCCTGGCCGTTCTGCACCCGCGACTTATGCTCATGGCGCATGCGCTTGAGGTCACTGGCTTCCACAAACTCAATCCACCGCACCTTGCCTTCAATTTCATGGCGTTTGAACCCGGTTATCTTTTCAAACCGGGCATTGGCCTGCGAGATAATGAGGTTGTCTTCCACAATGATGGCCCCACCACCCGTGTTCTCAAAGATACTCCGATATTTTTCCTCACTGTGGGCCAGCGCCTCGGTACGGCGAATGGTCTCATGCCTGAACGATTCAATACGGAAGATAAACTTGTAGACATACCAGATAATAACGGTGCAGAAGAAAAGGAGAAAATACTCCATGGAGTGGAACTGACCACAGGCATAGCGAATGCCAACGGAGAGTGGAGCCATGAACAACGTGGCCGCTGCAAGTAACTGGAAGGCTCGGATGCCGTATTGAATGGCATTGCCGACAATCACGATGACCGTATAGAGCATCAAAGGCGGTGGAATGGTGGGATCATAAAGCCAAACAAGCCAGGCAAGACCGAGATCGGCAAAAATCGTGGCACGAACAAGACCCCAGGTGGGGCCCTGCTCCCGGAGGAAAAAAAACAGGATCCCCTGGAAAAGGACATAGGCAGAGACAAACGCCAGGGCTATGGCAGGGGAGATAATCGCGGAAGGGGGGGCTGCGGACCAGTAGACGGCCCAGAACAACAGAAGTGACGCACGAATAAAATACTGAAGGCCAGGAACCGGCCTCCTGCGCCCCCATTCAGAAACAGGAGCATCAAGGTCATTGTGTTTTATATGCATACCGTCAGTCGGGTCTCGGAGATGGGCCGATTAAGGCACGTTAACATTGTTTACCCACACTAACACACCAACTCGCAAAATTTCAAACAATCCTCTGCATCGAATCATTTTTATCAAAAACGTAACAATACATCGATTGTATTATTGAACAATACTATTCTTAGTGAACATACATCACCAAGTCAACCCACTTCCCTTTTCAGGCCCATTTTTATTGCACATTCCGCACATACCCGGCATGAAAATGCCGTTCCGCCATCACAGAGAAGGGGCCCCTTTACCGGGAGAGCCTCCCGCGGGCCGCATGGCGACACGGAAGCCAAGACTGCTGTACCGAAGCCCTTCATGCACGATTCTCCGGGTCTCCAGGGTACACTTGCCGGAGCTTTGGTTCCAGCTGCCACCCCGAATCACCTTTTCACGCACCCCCACGCCCCTGTCACTGAAACAAGCCGCAATCTCACGGCACCACTCCTGAACATTGCCGCACATATCATAGAGCCCGTAAAAGTTTGGCTTCTTCTCCGCCACAGGATGGGTGGAAAAATCGCTGTTGCCCAGATGCCATCCCAAGGCATCCAGGTTATCCCCACCGGCATAGAGGGCTTGCTCATCATTCCCCCGGGCCGCATAGAGCCACTCCCCTTCACTTGGAAGGAAAAAAAGCCAAGCCCCCCGATAGGCTTCGGTAAGACGCTTGCAAAAGGCATCGGCCTCTTTCCAGGAGACCATCTCCACCGGCTGATCCGGTGATCTCGGAAAATGGGAGGGGTTGGTCCCCATGACCCGTCGCCACTGTGACTGGGTTACCGGGTGAATGCCCATATAAAAACCGGCAATCTCATCAGACCAGATGTGCCGGTCCCCCCGAAGGGTCAATTTGCCGCTCTCCACCCAGTTCATGGCAAGCCCCGTGGCCTTTTCCACCCACACGGACGGAACCGCGGGCTTGATCAAAGGGGGTTCAGGGACGTCTTGAGATGCTGACGGAGGCTCGGCCACCGGCAGAGAAGAGAGCGCCTCGTCACCGTCCAGAATATCCTTCACCTCGGCAAAGGTTGACGGGCGCTCAGATCGTTCAAAAGCAAGGCAACGTGACACAGCATGGACCAGAGAAGCCGAAAGATCATTCCGGGAAAATGTGATGCCCTCGTCCCGAACCTTTCCGACCCGGTCGATGAAATCCACATCTTCAAAGGGCAGGTGTCCTTCGCAAAGATAATAGATCACGAGCCCCAGGGAGTACACGCCTGAAATCACGTCTGATTTCTCACCCCTCAAAATAAGCTCAGGGGCCGACCAGTTGGGTGTAAATTGCGCGCCGGCATTGACAGATGAGACAGAGCTGACCCTCTTGAGCCCACCCAAATCGCCCATCAGGAGTCTTCCGTTATCGCCGACCAGAATGTTTGAGGGTTTAAAATCGGTCAAAAGAAAGGTTTCACCACTGGCCTGACTCAAACGGTCCATCATGGTGGTCAGATCTTCGGCATAGGACAGAATCGTCTGTGCACACAAGGGGTGCTCGCGCAGGATAAGATCCTGCAGGTTCTCCCGGCACAACTCCATGAGAATCACCAGAAATGCCTGGGCATAGCCGCTGGAAATCCGCTTATCCACAAGATGAAAATCATGGACCGTTACCACATCTGGTCCCTTCACCTTTTCGTAATAGCTGCAGACGGCGTGAAAATCCCGGGACACCTTGGAGTCCAGGTCAATATCGTTCCTGAAGAGGGTGGAGCGTTCCACATGAATGGGAACCACCTTCACCGCCCTTTCTTTGAGCCTGTCCTTTGCATGGTAGACGGAGCCGTGAATGCCCTGCCCCAGTTCACCAACAATTTCGTAGGTGGGGAGACACTTCTCTATGATCCCCTTCATTTTATCGAGCATGAACCCCCGCCCCTGCATCCTCATTCAACCCAGCGTGCTGCATCCCGTTCCAAGCCCCCATCATCCCGCCACGCGGGCAATGATAAATGTGGTGTTGTCCTTCAGGGTTTTGCGCTTCAACTCTGTACGCAGTCGAGCGACACCTGTGATGGGGTTGGGTCCCAGAACCGTCTCCATCACCTGATCCTCAATCAAATCGCTCACCCCGTCACTGCATAAAATGTAAGTATCTTCGGGCATGACATCAAACACCTTGTAATGAACGGGGGTGTGCCCCCAGAGTTCACTGAAGGCCGATCCGACACCGAAACTGACCACATTGCGGTAAGGATGAGTAAAGGCCTCGGTCTCAGAGATAACCCCCTTGTCAACCAGGGTCTGGACATAAGAGTGGTCGTGGGAGCAGCGAAGAAGCGTCCCGCCCCGCATCAGGTAGACCCTGCTGTCGCCGGCGTTAAAAACAATGGCCCGGTGCTTTGTCACCACCACACCGGCAATGGTGGTCCCGCTGTTCAGCGGAAGTTCGCCTTCGGCGGCCGTCTGGATCATATTGAGCAGGATGTCAATTCCCTCTGATGAGAGGGTCTGATGATTGAAGGACCGATTGAACTCATCCAGAACAAAGCGGCTGCAGATATCTCCGGCAGCGTGGCCACCCATGCCGTCACAGACACAAAAGGTAAGGTACTCAGCCTCATCCTCGGAATCAAGTTCCAGGCTGGGCTGCTGATATATTCGGGTGCCCACCAGCACGGCATCTTCCTGTCCGCCCCTGGGCCCGATATCCATATAGGTTCGGTTTTCAACCTTCACCCTGTTTTTCTCTCTGCTATCCCGACTCATTCAAAGGTCCCTTCCTTTAACGTCGTCCAGGTCCACGTTACCGCTGTTGACATACTTAAAAATGACGTGTCTGTTGTTTACCAAGGCCACCATGGCGGATTATCAATGATTTACGCACACCCGTCACGGACAAGTCGCCCTTGGCACCTGGCCGAAACTGAGGCACGGAAGCGATGGCAAGCCCATCGTTTTTGATGGAATTATAACCGAAGATATGCCACTATGCGCCAAAAGGACAGCGTCGGGCCAGGACTCACGTGACGGGATTAACGGCAGACAAACGCCCCGTTGAACGCAGGTTGGTTCTATATATAAGATCATCATGGGAAATGTAGCAAGAACTATTATGGACACAGAAAACAGATCCGACATCTACAAAAGCCGAACCCAAATCAAGAAAGAGTCTGAAGAACTCCAAAAGTTGGGTGAGCGCCTCATTAAACTCACACCGGGCCAGCTAAAAAACATCGACATCCCGGACGAATTGCGCAAAGCCATCACGGATGCCCGGCAGATCTCCGCCCGCAAAGCCGCCCACCGGAACCGACAGTTCATCGGAGCCCTGATGCGTGAATGTGACCCGGAACCTATCTTAGAAGCCCTCGAAAAGCTGGAAGCCGGACTCTCCATATCTCCCAGGCGCGAGGCCCCCGTTGTGAGCCCCTGGGTCGAAGCCATCCTTGAAAACGACGAAGCCATCGAGTCTTTCCTCACCGAGCACCCTTCCGGTGACCGGCAACGAATCAGGCAGCTGAAGCGAAACGCCCTTAAAAAAAGGCCCAGCGCGCCCGCAGGAAAGGAATTCAAAGATCTCGCTGCCTGTATCCAGGAAGTACTTAACAGATCGTAGTACGGCGAAACGACCGACCCCAAACGTTCCCGTCAAACGAACACCCCTGCAACACATCAAAACATAACAGCCTGACATGTGGGCGCTTTTCAATGCACGGCTCCCGCATGTCATTCCCCTTTCGTCTCCGATGTCCCACCTGAAAATAATCGTCCCCCCAAGAAATCTGTTGTAAAGTTCTCCTCTTCATGGTTATTTAGAAGTAATTGATTTATTACCTATCCCAAACAAGGCATAGGTAATTACATCAACCCCCAACCACCAGACTCACCCCAAAGCATGGCCCCTGTATGATGTAGAAATTGAAAAGGAGAATTCGTTTTGGCTACTGGAAAAGTAAAATGGTTCAGCGATAAGAAGGGATTCGGATTTATTGAACTGGAAGGCGATTCCGACGTCTTTGTTCACTTCACCGAAATAACCATGGAAGGCTTCAAAACCCTGACAGAAGGCGAACTCGTCAATTTTGAAATCATCAAGACAGACAGGGGGCCCAGCGCCCGGAATGTGGTCAAGGCCTGATCAGGCCGGGCCCACCCCAAACAACAGCCCGGCCGGGCAAGCCTGGCCGGGCCTCAGAACATCACCACATCACAATCAGCAACGGGCACCCCGCCGCCGATCCATTACTCCCCACCCGCGCAGAGACAAACGCGCCGTCGTCCCTTGAACAACAGAATCCCCACGGCTGGAATCAGCATGGCGGTATCACGCCAAACCGTGCCCCACCCCGTGTTGTCGTCCCCGGCACCAAAACACCCGCAGTCAAAGGTATAGCCCCGGGCGATGTTGTAGACAATCGCCACCATGAAGACCAGCAGCAGCCCTGAAATCACCCCCGACGACGAGGCGGGCCACACGCCAAGCAGAAGCCCCCCTCCTGCCATAACCTCCACCCACGGCAACACAATGCCCGTGATATTGACAAGGTCCCCGGGGAGGATACCGTAGCCGTAAATGGTCTTGGCAAAACCATATGGATCGATAATTTTCTGCACGCCGGCGTAAATAAAAAGCAGGCCGAGCACCCACCTCGAAAGCAACTCCAGAACCGGCAACACCCGAGCAATCAGCCCATTTTCAACATCCGCTTTCATCACTCCCCCTCCCCCACCGGCAATCCGGCAGCAACCCATGCCGGTATTCCATCGGCAAAAATGCGCACACGGGAATACCCTCCCTCCTTAAGCAACACAGCAAGGCGATGGCTCTCATCACAAAGCCGGCCGGAACAGTACGCAACAAACAAGGTATCCGGGGGATAGGCGTCCAAAAAATCAAAAAAACGAGATTCAAAATCGTAAACCGAGAGGGACACCGCCCCTTTTATATGCCCCTCCTCGTAACTCCCTGAGTCCCGGGCATCCAAAAACACAACCCCGGACATCCAGAGAGCCTTCGCTTCCTCCACCGTTTGAACCGTGGCGGCATTCTCGTCTGCATCCGGCGTGGGGGTCACCACCCCCACCTCTGCGTTCCACTGCCCCACAAGGGGGATTCCCTTGGGGGAGAGGGCATTCCACACCAGGGCCACCCCCACCGATGCCACCAGAAGCAGAACCATTCGAACCATACACCTGCCCCAACGCATCACTCAGCCCCCCTGGCCACGCCATTACGGGCCAATGTGGCCCACTCCTCCAAAAGCACGCCTACCTCGGCCTTTTTCGAGGCGTTCACCAAGGCCTGGGCTTTGTCCAGGCCACATTTCAAATCCTCATCCCCTGGAGAGCGATCCAGTAGAAATGCATAGGCATCACGTGCTTCTTTTCCATACCCCTGCGACAAATAGAGGTCGGCAAGGGCTCGTGTCGTAACGGGTGCACTCACTCTGCGGTATCCTTTCCGTGAAATTTCACGACAATTTCGTCCTCGGCCACCATGCCGAGATCCCTCCTGGCAATGTGCTCCAGGTAGGCCGGGTCATTTTTAAGGCGCCGAATTTCCATTTCCAGCCTGCGGTTTTCCTCGGCGACGGTCCGGTTCAGCTCCTGCCGGTCCGTAAGCTCCTTGCGCCTCTCCTTTAAATCAAGAAACCCCCACTGCATGAACACCAGAGGAATCAGCAAACCAATCAGCACCAGAGCAAGCCCACCGCAGACGACCTTCTCTTTACCCTCCACTGCGCCCCCTTCTCCTGTTGAGAATCTGTTGAATTACGGACAACTCGGGGCTTCTCAGAATCCGCGCCGCACACGCGTACCCCACCACCCCCACAATGACGCCGAAGGTTGTGGATATTGCGGACGAGGAAAACGTATACCCCCCGACAGGCATGAGAAATAGCAATCCCTGCCAAACCATGCAGCCCATGACCACTGAAGCCATAACGCTCTTTACTGCCGAAACAAAAATGGTTTTGTATTCTAATTGAACCATCCCACGTTTGACCAGCAGAAACAGCAGAAGCAAAAAATTGACCATCGAGGAGATGGAGACAGCCAGGGCCAGCCCGCGATGCGCCATGGGCCCCATGAGCAGAACGCTCAAGGCGATGTTGACCAAAATAGCCACAACAGCCACCTGAACAGGCGTTCGGGTGTCTTTAAATGCATAATAAAGGGGAACCGTCACGCGCACACTAGAGATGGCCCAGAGCCCCACTGCGTAAAAGAGAAGCGCATCAGCCGTCAGGGACACGGCAACCGCGTCGAAGGCACCGCGACTGAACAACAAGGCGATAAGGGGTTCCCTCAAGACCACCAACCCCACCGTGGCCGGAAGTGTTATAAACAAGGTAAAGCGCAGCCCGAAACTGAAGGTCTCGGCCACCCCGTCGAGGTCACCCTCCGCCATTTGCCGGGAGAGCGAGGGAAGCACCGCCGTGCCGATGGAGATGGCAAAGATCCCCAGAGGAAACTGCACCAGCCGGTCCGCATAATACAAACCGGTGATGCTCCCCGTATCGAGCAGAGAGGCGAGCATGGTACCGATAAACATGTTGACCTGGTACACAGCCGCCCCAAACACCGCTGGCAACATCAGCCGACCGACGGTGGACAGAGCCGGGTGCCACAAAGGGCCAGCCTTAAAAAAAGAGAACCCACGGCGCCACAAGACCGGAATCTGCATCCCCAACTGAAGCAACCCGCCGAGAAGAACCCCCCAGGCGAGAAGCGTCACACGCACCTTCCCGTCGGTGCTCACCATACCGCCAACAACAAGGGACACGATCATCGCAAGGTTCAGAGCCACCGGGGCAAGGGCCGGGGCGGCAAAATGGCCGAGGACATTTAAAATGCCCATACAAAGCGCCACAAGACAGATAAACACCACATAGGGAAACATGATGCGGGACAACTGGACGGTCAGCTCATATTTCCAGGGCTCCCCCTTAAACCCCGCCGCAATGGCCGAGACAATCCATGGAGAGGTCAGGACCCCCACCACAGCTACCAGCGCAAGTACCAGGGAGAGCAGACGAAGGGTCGCCCCGGCCATTCGAAATGCTTCCGACCTTCCGTCCCGTTTCAGGGTTTCCGTAAAGACCGGAACAAACGAAATACTGAGGGAGCCTTCGGCAAACAAGCGCCTCAACATATTGGGAATGCGAAACGCAGCGATAAAGGCATCCGCAAGGGGCCCTGCACCGAAATAATACGCCGTAACCATATCCCTTATATATCCAAAAATCCGGCTGAGCAGTGTGGCACTCCCGACAATGCCCGCAGCCCGGGTAACGTTTCCTTTTTCCGACATAGATTCCGATCCGAAATTAAAATAATGATGACAATTCCATAACAATCCAGCATGCCGTCATGGCCAGACTAACCTTTAGTCCAACCCCCTTCCAATGGCAACCCCTTTACCGGGAAGCAGCCACGGGACCAGGAAACAGCCGCCACAAAATGACCAAATGCAGCATCCGATGCTCCTTTGGCCCCGATATTTCATGAGAAAACGATCGGATATAGATAATGGACGTGATTCTAATGTGTTATTGCGAATAAGTTGAGTTGTTTGAAAAATGCAAAATGTAGTTCAGGGTTTGCTGCTCGATTTTCTCACCCTTCGGGCGAGTCGGTTGCACTCATCTGCCACGTTATCAGAGTCTTGAGGTAACCCACTACATCTGCGGCTCTGATGCCTTGCATATAAGCGCACCCGACTCGTGAAATATCCGGGTTAGAGCCCCTGCCATCCATCTTTTCCCTTGACACCCCACCCAAAACACTATAATTTTACCAAGTTAAATTACTGTCGGACCCATAACCCATGGAGAGTTAAGGACATTCCTCCCTTCTCACTCTGTGCGCGTCGTGGGATGACCGGGCTCTCCGAAGGCGTTCTTGCGACGCGTCCTTCCAAAAAAGCCCGCCTCATCACTACATACCGGCAGAACTCACAATCCATATTACAGGTGGAGCCTTGATCATCGGCACGCTTACCGGCGAATGCACAGCAATCGCCCTGATGTAAGCACGCGGCATGTCGACACGAGCAGGACCTCACCGTTAAAAAAATTTCGACGATAAAAGGAGCTTAAGTCCTTGGCAAATCACAAATCGGCAAAAAAAAGAGCTATCCAGAACGAAAAAAAGCGTGTCCGCAACATGGCGGTAAAAACCCAGATGAAGAACGCCGTTAAGGCAGTTCGTTCCGCTGAAGCCGACAAGGCTGAAAACATGACCGACACCCTTATCCAAGCAACATCCGTGATTGACGTCGCCGCAAAGAAAGGCGTGATTCACAAGAACACTGCCGCACGCAAGATCTCCCGTCTGACCAAGCTCGTCAACGGCGTCAAAGCTTAATCACTGAATACAGCCACCCGGACAACCTTCAAACCATTTTGAATGGATTGAACGATTGCCCCTGGCCCTCCGCAGCTCGCTGCGATTTCAGTTTCGCTTTACATAAAAAGGCCCTCCGGTAGCACTCGCGAGATACCGGAAGGCCTTTTTTGTTTTCTCTTCGAGCATCCCCCGCACCCACAAGGTCCGCCCTGCCCCGAACAGTTCATGATAAATCACTCAGACCAAAGGCATACACATGAATCGAGACAGCTTTATTTGCAGCGAATAAAGATATGCCAAACGAACAACATGCAATCCACGCCTTCCTGGCTTGATTCTCACAACTGTCCAGCGCTCAAAAAACGGCAGCCAGCATCAAGGCATGCCACCTTGAAAGCAGGTTGGGAATGCGTTTTACCCCTCGCTCCTCAGGTCAAATCACATCCGCTTTTAATTCAGGATAAGCCAGGTTTAAGCTGAACAAGCCGATTTGTCAGACCTTACAAAAACTTGACCCCGGACAGGGCCGCCGGAGGCTCAAGCTGAATAGCTACTGATTTTTTTTCACCCTTCGGACGAGCCGGGCGCACCCAGCAGCTGCGCTATCTGGGCGTTGAGACAAACCACACCATCTAAAGCCCAGATGCCTTGCATAAAAACACACCCTCCCCGTGACATACCCGGGCTAAAAACGCTGGGTCAAGCCCATCCAGACATTCTCTGCAAGATCTTCAGCAGCCAGCTCGAGCGCTGAGCTCCGAGCCGCCGTGGAGTCCACACCAGGCGAAACACTGTAGGTCTCCGTCCCCGTTACGGACGATCCCCTCCAGAGCACCTCACCGTCATCCCCGGCGAGCCTGAATGATGCCGTGATGGTAACCCGTTCTTCAATACCGTCGCCATCGCTATTTCGGGTAATCGTGGTCGTGGTGACCGAGCCGATCTCACCGGCAAGCCCACCGGCATCACCTGTACAACCAACGGCAGCCTCCGCCCCGGCGGCAATGGCCTCAGAGACGACATAACTCGCCACCATGGGAGCAAGGCGCACATCCGATGACCGGTTCTCAGGCACCGCCACACACAGACGGGACACCCCTTCCGGCAGCGAGCCGCTCCCCGCAAAACGATAGCCGCAACCCGAAAAGATCGCCACCGCCAGCACACCGGCAGCAAGCGACTTCCATGCAAAACCCCTTCTCATGGGCACACCTCGCAACAGGTGGTCGCCCGCCCCGCAAGGCAGGGCAGGGCGACCACCCATGGATTAAACCACAATATTGACAAGCTTCCCGGGAACCACGATCACCTTGCGGATCGCCTTGCCCTCGATAAACTTCTTAACGGAGTCATCGGCCAGAGCAAGCCCCTGAACCTCATCCTTGGACGCACCAGCGGGAACCTGAAACTTACTCCGGAGCTTGCCGTTCACCTGAACCACAATGAGCACCTCGTCAGAGACCAGGGCATCCTCACGGTATTCGGGCCAGGGCTGTTCCATCAGAAGCCCCTTGTCAGACAACTTCTCCCAGAGCTCTTCGGTGAAGTGCGGTGCCACGGGATTCAGGAGCAGAAGCACGGTTTCAGCGGCCCTCCTCATCACATCCACCCGAAGCGATGCATCAGCATCCACGGCGTACATGCTGTTCACCAACTCCATCACCGCACTGATGGCGGTGTTGAAATGAAACTTACCCTCCACATCATCCGTCACCTTTTTGATAGTGGCGTTGATCTTGGTGTAGAGCTCACGACTCTTTCCGGAAAGCTCACCTGCAGGACCATGATACGCCTCAACGCCGGCAAAGCCCTCAAGCCTGCCCGAGATGATGCGCCACACACGCCCGATGAACTTAAAGCACCCCTCCACGCTCTCATCATTCCACTCCAGGTCCTTTTCAGGGGGAGCGGCAAAGAGACAGAAAAGACGGGTGGTATCCGCGCCATAACGCCCCAGGAGGACATTCGGGTCGATGACGTTCTTCTTGGATTTGGACATCTTGATCACACGCCCCACATCCACAGGCGAACCGCAGAGCTTACAACTCACAGAGCCGTCCTCCGCCTTCTCCGTATCGGTGGGGAACACCCATTTGTGATTGGGGCAGGTCAAGGTCTCCTTGGTCACCATCCCCTGGGTGAGGAGCCGGGTAAAGGGCTCTTTGAAATCCACCAGATTGAGGTCACGCATCACGCGGGTGAAGTAGCGGGAGTAAAGAAGGTGCAAAATCGCATGTTCCACCCCACCGATGTACTGATCCACAGGCATCCAGTAAGCCACGCGCTCTTTGTCCACCATCCCTTCGGTGTAATCCGGGCAGCAGTAGCGGGCAAAATACCAGGAAGACTCCACAAAGGTATCCATGGTGTCGGTGTCACGACGCGCCTCGGTGTTGCCGCACTTGGGACAGGTGGCCTTCTTGAAATAATCCAGGGTCCCCAGAGGAGAACCACCGGATTCCAAAAGCTGAGCATCCTCCGGCAGTACAATGGGAAGGTCCTCTTCAGGAACCGGCACCGCGCCACAGGTATCGCAATGGATCATGGGAATGGGTGTTCCCCAGTACCGCTGACGGGACACGCCCCAGTCCCTCAACCGGAAGGAGATCGTTTTTTTACCGATTCCACGCTCATCGAGAAAGTCGGTAATGGCCTCTTTGGCAGCGACATTGTCCATGCCGTCAAAGGAGTCGGAGTTCACCATCTTACCGGCGTCCGTATAGGCCTCGGTCATGGTGGCACCGTCAAGCACATCCCCTTCAGGACTCACAACGACCTTTACCTCCAACCCATACTTGCGGGCAAAGTCAAAGTCGCGCTGATCATGGGCAGGCACAGACATGACCGCACCGGTGCCGTACTCCATCAAGGCAAAGTTGGCAGCATAAATGGGCATTTTGTAGCCAGTCAGAGGGTTGAGGCAATACGCACCGGTAAACACCCCCTCCTTCTCATAACTCTCCACGGCCTTGCTGGAACGGTCCTGCTTGAGGATACGATCCACAAATTCGCCCACAGCCCCTTCCTGCTCCGTCCCCTTTGACAGCTGAGCCACCATGGGGTGTTCTGGAGCCAGACACATAAAGGTCGCCCCAAAAAGAGTGTCAGGGCGCGTGGTAAAGACAGAAAGGGTTTCATCAAAGCCCTCCACCTCAAAAACCACTTCGGAGCCTACGCTTTTGCCGATCCAGTTTTTCTGCATGGTGGTCACACTGTCGGGCCACCCGCCCAGCTTATCGCAGTGCACCAGGAGGTCGTCCGCATAGTCGGTGATGCGGAAGAACCACTGCCAGAGCTTCTTCTGCTGCACGGTTTCTCCACATCGCCAGCAGCAGTCGTTCTCCACCTGCTCGTTGGCAAGCACCGTATGGCAGGGCTCGCACCAGTTGACATAGGACTCCTTGCGGTAAGCCATGCCCTTTTCAACCATCTGAATAAAGAGCCACTGCTCCCACCGATAGTATTCCGGGGTACAGGTGGCGATCTCCCGATCCCAATCGTAGCTGAAACCAATGCGCTTGAGCTGGCTGCGCATGGTGTCGATGTTGGCATAGGTCCACGCCGCAGGATGGGTATTGTTGTCTATGGCGGCATTCTCCGCGGGCATCCCGAAGGCGTCCCATCCCATGGGATGAAGCACATTGAAGCCCCGCATCTTTTTATACCGGGCCACCACGTCACCAATGGTGTAGTTCCGAACATGCCCCATATGGATATTGCCCGACGGGTATGGAAACATCTCCAGCAGGTAATATTTCTCTTTTTCAGGATCTTCGACCACCCGAAACGAGCCGTCTTCAGCCCACCTTTGCTGCCACTTGGACTCAATCGAGTCCGGGAGATACTTATCTTCCATTATATTTCAAACCTCCAGAGCGTGTAATATTGCAAATGGATTCAGAATCGTAGACATTAGATTCTCAATAAACGTAAGTACGTCAAACAAATTTAAATGCCATAATCATAGATAAATGGCAAGCAAAAGGCCCGATACGCCCCCTCCCCCGACCGCTTGAAGCCTGAAAAACCAACGCCCTTCGCCCCCATCGGCCGGGAGGTTTATATTGACTTGCCTCCGACAATCCCCTATTTAGAGAATACAAACAGAATCGCCGCACACGGAACTGAGATCTCCGGGACCCATCAACATATCCGTTACACACTAAATTTCCCGACTCACTTGCCTCTGTGCGGCCAACCATGGCTGTGAAAAGAGCACCGGACTTCGAAATGGTCGAAGCCCCTTTTTCAGACGGTTTCATAACGAGAGAGAACCGTCGCACCCAATTTCGCTTCTTTTCACAAAATCATGATGCCTCCGTCTTGAGTCAACGCCTCCCCCCGCATGGGGCTGTTGTGCGACAACGCCCCCCATAAAATCAACTGCATTCATGGGGGCCGTGGACCGACTCGCAGGCCATCATACAAATCACAACCACCGGATCAGAAGCATTCGCCGAAGAGCCAGCTGGCCGCCGTTTCGTTATCGGTTTACTCCGACCATGAAACCCACCTTGAGCCAGCGGTCTCGCTACCCGGCATGATGTTGCTACCCGCTGCAGAACCATCCCCGCAAATTCCGCCACCAGACGCAATGGAGGAGACGGGATGGAGGCTGTCAGCATTTTCAAGGGCCCATATGCTTGGCAAACTTGCCGCGCAACCCACATCCCCATCGCAGAGCCCTGCCGGGTATAGCTCCGTCTTCAGATCCACTCTCACGTTCCCCAAGGACAACACACCACTATGACAAGCAAAATTCTCATCAATTCGGTGGATCCAGAAGAGTGCCGGATCGCCAAAGTCACCAATTCGCGCCTTGAAGAGTTCCACCTGGAAACCACCTCTCGCGAGAGCATTCAGGGCAACATCTACAAAGCGGTGGTCACACGGGTTGAACCCAGCCTCCAGGCCGTCTTCGTTGATTTCGGAAACGAGAAAAACGGATTTCTCCAAAAGCAGGAGATTCACTCCTCGTACTACCAGCAAACCGGGGAGAACGAAAAAAACCTGACCCGGCTCATTAAAAGAGGCCAGGAGCTCATCGTTCAGGTCACCAAAAACCCCATCATGAACAAAGGGGCAATGCTCACCACCTTCGTCTCCCTGCCTGGCCGCCACGCCGTCCTCATGCCCGGAAGCAGCAACAGGGGGGTCTCCCGTCAGATTGAGGACGAGAAGGAGCGCAACCGCCTCAAAGAGATCATCGGCAAACTGAAACTTGCCGACGGGTACGGCCTTATTGTCCGGACAGCCGGCGAAAACAGCAACAAAACCATGATCTCCAAAGACGTCACCTACCTCACCAAGGTATGGAAGGACCTCAACAAACAAGCCGCAAACACCCCTGGCCCCACCCTTCTCTTCAAAGAGAAAAACCTGGCCGTACGGGCCATTCGGGACTATCTCACCGACGACGTCTCCGAAATTCTGGTGGACAACCCCGATGCGTTCCAGGAGATCAAGGAATTCATCCGCCTCATCGCGCCCAAGCACGTCAAGCTGACCAAGCTCTACACCGGCGACAAACCAATCTTTACCAAGCACCAGCTTGAAAGCCAGATCGCCTCGATCTTTGAGAGCCGCGTTGCCCTGAACTCCGGGGGGTCCATCGTCATCGACCAGACAGAGGCCCTTGTGGCCATTGACGTCAACTCAGGCAAAGGCACCCAGAAGAAAAACATTGAGCAGACAGCCCTCATGACCAACCTGGAGGCCGCAGAAGAGGTGGCTCGCCAGCTCCGGCTGCGTGACCTGGGCGGCCTCATCGTCATCGACTTCATCGACATGCGGGAACCCAAAAACAGAGGTTCCGTCGAGTCCACCCTGAAAGAGAACCTGAAGTCGGACAAAGCCCGTACCAAGGTAGGGCGTATCTCCCGATTCGGACTTCTGGAGATGTCCCGGCAACGGATCCGGCCCTCCATCGAGTTCGGCAGCATGGTCCCCTGCCAGCACTGCAAGGGCAAAGGCATGATCCTCTCCACGGAAACCGTCGCCCTCGCCTTCCTGAGAAAGCTCAGCTTAGAGACCTTGAAAGACGGCATCACCACCGCCAAAGGCTACGTCCCCCTTGATGTGGCGGTGTACCTGCTCAACAAAAAACGGGCAGAAATTCTTGACATTGAGATCAAGCGCAGCATCTCCATAACCATTGAAGGCAACACCAACATGGTACACGGAGACAGCCGGATCATCTGCGAGTAAGACCGTGGAGATGCCGGGGCCACAGGCCCATTTGTGTTGACACCCAAGGCTCTTTTACTGTATCTGTGATGCAGTTTGCACTAGGCCGGGTAAGCGATTAAACATGCTGCACTTATTGGCACCCCGGGCCTTTCATCCCCTTCCTGCCACGAAGGGGATGGACAAAAAAGAAAATTCGAAACATTCGTATTCACGTGCAACGCCTGCCCGCACCACACAGGCATGCACAGGCTTTTCATAAAGCCCCTATACACAACCCTTTTTATCCATATAAAAGGAGCAACATGTTCATCAGCACAGCACACGCCATGGGAACCCAGGGCGCCGCAGGCCAGCAGGGAGGCTTTGCTGCCTTTGTCCCTCTGATTCTGATGTTTGTCATTTTTTACTTCCTTCTGATCCGCCCCCAGCAGAAAAAAGCCAAGGCGCATCAGGCAATGATCAACGAAATCAAAAAGGGAGACAAAGTTGTCACCTCCGGTGGTATCCATGGAACCATCGTAAAGGTTGATGATGCCACCGTGACCCTTGAAATCGCTGAAAAAGTGAACATCAAGGTCATCCGGGCCAACATCTCCGTCAAAATCTGATCCGCCTTCGGGCATTTGGGTCAGAATTTCCCCATAGCGAATAGAAAGCACATAAGGGGCCATGGGCTACTTGTGTGCTTTTATATTCTTTCTTGTACGAACAGCTTTTACCAGAGTGAGCACCCAGGGAACAGTGACTTTACCGTTGAAACCCGCTTATTGAACAGATCCTGAGCTTGAGCAACTTTTCACGCAATCACCTTCACCCACTGGGCTGAGAGAGGAAGCACCATTGAAGAATCTATCCTGGAGACTGATAGCGGTTCTTGTGGTTATCATCATGGCTGCCGTGTTTATCCTTCCCACGGCAACCATGTACCTGAAAGGGACAAGCGAGCCCGACATGTGGCCCCACAAAAAAATCAATTTGGGCCTCGACCTGCAAGGCGGCATGCACCTGGTTCTGGAAGTCCAGACCGAAAAGGCCGTTGAGAACGCCATGTCCCTGAAAATCTCTGACATCCGCCAGGCCCTGCGTCAGAAAGCCATGAAGAACAGGGGCGTTGTGCTGGTCGACCAGAGTTCCAAGCTCAATGTCAAGCTCCTCTCTCCTGATGACCTTCCAGAATTTAGAGGCATCATCGCCGATGATTTCCCCGACCTGGAAATTGCTTCCACCTCAGAGAACGGCGGCATGACACTTGTCACCCTCGCCATGAAAACAGCTGAGGCGGAGCGCGTGCAGAAATTTGCTGCGGACCAGGCCCTTGAAACCATCCGCAACCGAATTGACGAATTCGGCGTCAGTGAGCCCGATATCCGCAAGCAGGGTGAGAACCGTATCCAAATCCAGCTCCCCGGCATCACCGACACCAAAAGCGCCAAGGACCTCATCGGCAAGACGGCCACCCTTCAGTTCCGCCTTGTGGATGAGGACAGTGACGTGCGAACAGCCCTTGAGTCCCATGCCCCTGCGGGAAGCGAGCTTCTCTACCTGGTGCGCAAAAACCCTGCCACCGGAGCCGAGTCCTCCACCCCCATGCTGATCAAAAAGCGCGTCCTCCTCACCGGCGACTCCCTCACCGATGCCAGAGTCCTCTTTGACAACATGGCAAACGAGCCTTACGTCTCCATCGAGTTTGACCGCAAGGGAGGCCATATCTTCAGCAAGGTGACCGGCGACAACATCAACCGCCGCCTCGCCATCGTCCTGGATGATACTGTCTACTCCGCACCGGTGATCCGTACGAAGATCCCCGGAGGCCAGGCTCAGATTACCGGCGGCTTCACCATGGAAGAAGCCAGGGTTCTGGCCATCGCCTTGAGGGCAGGCGCCCTGCCCGCCCCCGTCAAGATCCTTGAAGAGCGTACCGTCGGTCCCACACTGGGCGCCGATTCCATCCGCAAGGGTGTTTGGTCCATGATCATGGGTGGCCTTGCCGTCATTCTCTTCATGGCCGTTTATTACAAAGGATCCGGCCTCATCGCCGACCTGGCCCTTGTCCTCAACGTGACACTCATCGCTGCTGGCCTCGCTGCATTCCAGGCCACCCTCACCCTGCCGGGTATTGCCGGAATCATTCTGACCATCGGCATGGCCGTGGACGCCAACGTGCTTATTTTTGAACGAATACGCGAGGAATTAAACCTCGGGCAAAGCCCGATTGCTGCCGTGGAGGCAGGATTCGAAAAGGCGACCCTGACCATTATGGACGCCAACGTCACCACGCTTATTGCAGCCATCGTTCTGTTCCAGTTCGGTTCCGGTCCGGTAAAGGGCTTTGCCGTCACCCTCGGCATCGGTATCCTCTCCAGCCTATTTACGGCCCTTGTGGTGTCAAGACTGCTGTTTGATGCCATCCTGCGCAAGGCGAACGTAAAAACCCTGAGCATATAGCCCTTAGTGAGGACATTTCCTATGCAGTTTATCAAAGAGACCAACATCAACTTCACAGGCGCCAAAAAGATCGCCTTTGGCATCTCCCTGGCCCTTATCGCCATAAGCCTTCTCACCCTGATCATCCACAAAGGGCCCCGGTACGGCGTCGACTTTGCGGGCGGCAGCTCCCTTCAGGTCAAATTTGAAGGCCCCGTCGACATCGCGGCAGTAAAGAGAGGCCTCGAGCCCGCCGGCCTTGCCGGTGCGTCGGTTCAGCAGTTCGGAAGCGACAGCGACCACGAATACCAGATTCGGACAAAGCAGGCCTTCATGGCTGACAGCGACTTTGCCCCGATGATCAAAAAGATCCTGGGCGAAAGCACGGGCACGGCTGTTCGAGACCTGAGTCTTGACATGGTTGGCCCCCAGGTAAGCAAGGACCTGAGGCAGAATGCACTCCTGGCCATGTTCTATGCCCTCTTGTTCATCATC
Organism: Desulfolunaceae bacterium; assembly: GCA_942491485.1. Taxonomy (GTDB): domain Bacteria; phylum Desulfobacterota; class Desulfobacteria; order Desulfobacterales; family Desulfolunaceae; genus Desulfoluna. The sequence goes on from CALOAX010000011.1 coordinate 298,455, forward strand.
ATCTACATCTCGGGACGATTCGAGCTGAAATGGGGCATCTCAGGTGCCCTGGCTGCGATCCTGGGGGGTGCCGTCTACGGCATGAGCCAGCTCCAGTCCATCTCCTTCATCAGCTCAGGGATGCCGCTTCTCATTGTTTTCGCTCTGATCATCAGCATCGTCTTCTGCTGGTACCTTGAGCTGAAATACGCCATGGGAGCCATCATCGCACTCGTCCACGATGTGACCATCACCGTGGGTATCTTCTCCCTGCTCAACGTTGAATTTACCCTGCCCATCATCGCGGCTCTGCTCACCATCATCGGCTACTCCCTCAACGACACCATCATTGTCTTTGACCGAATCCGTGAGAACGGAAAAAAATACCACAAAAAGCCGATGGACTTTATCATCAACCGAAGCGTGAACGAGACCCTGAGTCGCACCATCCTCACCTCCGGAACCACCCTGATGGTCGTGGCGGCCCTTTTTGCCTTTGGCGGCGGCGTCATTCACGATTTCGCCCTGGCCATGATCATCGGCGTCACAATCGGAACATACTCTTCAATTTATGTTGCCAGCCCCATCCTCCTGGCATGGAAGACCGATACCGAGTAATATGTCCAGCTGATAAACATCGCCCGCCGGCGGCCTCCAACCGGAGCCGGCGGGTGCCCCCTTGTTTCCTTCCTCCCCCTCTTTTTGCTTTACATTCCCTGAGCCCTTCTGTTAACTTTTCTAACGCATTTTCATCTGGACACCGCCGCAACGATACGTGTGCATCCGATACAAACGGCACGATTTGGCCCGGCAATGAGCACCCAACAGATTCAAGACATACCTTACTTATCCACCAACCCACTCATTCCGGCAGGAGTTAAATCACGATGACGAAGGCAACGGCCAGGCGAAAAACCGGTTTCCCTCAAAAATACACCGCAGCGGTCATCATGATTGCCCTGCTCATTTTTCCCGCATGCAAAACAGCTCAGCCCCGCCGTGACTCAGGCACAGCCACCCTCTCCCGTGAATTGGACGAAACTCGCCGCAAAATGGATGAAATGCACCATCGCATGTCTGTTCTGCAATTCATGGTAGACAGCCACGAACGGGCCATCTCCGATCTTGAGCGAGAGGCTTCAGGCACCCCTGCCATGCCCCCGTCACCGATCATGCCCAAGGCCACCGCAGCCACGATCACAGAAGAACCGGCAAAGAAACCTTCAGCGCAACCCAAAGCCGTGCCCATCCCTGCCAAGAAGAAAAAATCGGATAAAGGGAACCTTGCCAGCCAGACCTACACCCAGGCATTTGCCGCCATGAAGGAGAAGAACCACGAAAAGGCCCTCGTCCTTTTCCGTGAAGTCGCCGAGAAATGGCCCGATGACAACCTCGCCGACAATGCCATTTACTGGTCGGGCGAAATCCATTATGATAAAAAAGATTATTCGGCCGCCATCAGCGCGTTCCGAACACTTCTGAATAAGTACCCCAAAGGCAGCAAAGCCCCTGATGCCCTTCTCAAAACAGGCTATGCATTCCTTGCCCTCGACGACAAGGAATCCGCCCGTAAATACCTGAAACGGGTCGTAATGGAGTACCCCTTTACCACATCGGGTGCCAAAGCGGAAAAAGTGCTCAACTCCATGGACGAAAACTAAGACAGCATAATTCGGATCCAATCGATGAACCTTCTACCCTGGTTCGCCCTCAAGGAAGTACCCGGCGTCGGGAACCTCTTATTCAAACGATTGATCAGCGTATTTCGCACGCCCGAAGAGGTCTTTGAGGCCGACGTGGAGAGCCTGTGCCATGTGGAGGGTATTTCCCGACGCGTAGCCGGCTGCATCTGCTCCCACAACGCCTCAGACCAGGCAAAACGAAACCTCGATCGCGCGCGTGAGGCCGGTGTCTCTCTGGTGCCCCTGACCCATCCGGACTACCCTCGCCTCCTGGCCGAGATCCACGACCCGCCACCGCTCCTCCAGGTGGCAGGAGAGCTGGACCCCGATGCTGCCATGGTGGCCCTTGTGGGATCACGAAGAGCCACCTCCTATGGGTTAAAAAACGCCGCAAGGCTGGCTGCCGAGCTTTCAGATAAAGGCTTTATCGTTGCCAGTGGCCTGGCCCGGGGCATCGACACCGCAGCCCACACCGGCGCCCTATCTGCCGGGGGCCGGACCATCGCGGTCTTGGGGTGCGGCCTTGGAACCGTTTACCCGCCGGAAAATCGGCGACTGGCCGAAGCCATCGCCCAATCCGGGGCCGTCATCTCCGAATTTCAGTACGACGCCCCGCCGGAGGCGCACCATTTCCCCATGCGTAACCGCATCATAAGCGGCATCAGCCTGGGAACCGTGGTTGTAGAGGCATCGCTTAAAAGCGGATCACTCATCACGGCACGGTGTGCCGCCGATCAGAACAGAGAAGTCTTTGCCGTACCGGGGCACATTCAGGCCACCCAGAGCGCCGGTACCCATCGCCTCATTCGGGATGGCGCGAAACTGGTGGCGTCGGCTGCAGATATCACGGATGAGTTCTCAGCACAGGTTCAACCCCCTGCAAATTTAACGACAACGCACCGTGATCTCAGCACATTAAAGCAAACCCAAAACACACCACCGACCTGTTCTGCGAATTTTCCTCTTGATCATGAGGAGATCTCTGTATTAAAGGTCCTTGACTTGTATCCGTCGCATATCGACGATATTTTACAAACCGTTCCCATGGGGGCGGGTCGACTCTCCGCCGTCTTGATGAACCTTGAGTTAAAAGGCATGGTGGTGCGATCCCCCGGAAAACTCTTTGCGTTGAAAGAGGAGAAATCGTGAGCAAACCCCTGGTTATCGTGGAGTCCCCCACCAAGGTGCGGACCCTCAAAAAATATATTGGCAAAACCTACAATGTAGCGGCCACCTCCGGTCACATCAAAGACCTGCCCCCCAAAGAGATCGGCATTGACATTGACAAGGGGTTCAAGGCCAAATACCTGCAGATCAAAGGCAAATCCAAGATCATCAAAGATCTCAAGGCTGCCGCTGCAAACTCCACCGAAATCTACCTCGCCCCTGACCCCGACCGCGAAGGGGAGGCCATTGCCTTCCATACTGCGGACATTCTCAAGGGCAAAGATCGCACCTTTAAAAGGGTTCTCTTCCACGAACTGACCCAGCGGGGCATCGAAGAGGCGTTAAGCAACCCCACGGAACTCAACTACAACCGATACGACGCCCAGCAGGCGAGGCGAATCCTCGACCGGTTGGTGGGCTACCAGGTCTCTCCCCTCCTCTGGAAGAAGGTGCAGGGGGGCTTGAGTGCAGGCCGTGTTCAATCGGTTGCTGTTCGCATCATCTGCGAACGCGAACACGCCATCCAGCGATTTGAACCGGAAGAGTACTGGAGCATCGCAGCGGAACTGAAAGGGGATACCGACGCCTCATTCATCGCCAAGCTTGCCAAGGTGGACGGCAAAAAAGTAGATATCAAGAACGGGGAAACCGCCACGGCCATGGTGGAGGAGCTCTCAGACAATCCCTACAAGGTGGAAAAAATCACGCGCCGCACCAAAAAGCGCAACCCCTTGCCCCCCTTCACCACCAGTAAGCTCCAGCAGGAGGCCATCAACCGCCTGCGCTTTTCCGCACGCAAAACAATGAGCGTTGCCCAGCAGCTTTATGAAGGTGTGGACCTTGGCCCCGGCGAGCCCGTGGGTCTCATCACCTACATGCGTACCGACTCCATCCGAATTGCCAACGAAGCCGCCGTGGAAGCCGGTCAGTTCATCCACAAAAAGTTCGGGAGCGACTACGCCATTGACGCCCCCCGCTTCTTCAAAAACAAGAACAAAGCCCAGGATGCCCACGAAGCGATCCGTCCCACCAGCGTCTTCAACACCCCTGAAAAGGTGGCATCCTTCCTTGATGAAGACCAGCGGCTTCTCTACACCCTGATCTGGAAGCGTTTCGTCGCCTCCCAGATGCAGCAGGCCCTCATCGACCAGGTCAGCGTGGCCATCGCCTCTGGACGCTTCACCTTCTCTCTTTCGGGATCCACCGTTCGGTTCCCTGGCTTCATGACCCTTTATGCCTATGATGACGCCAAAAAAGAAGACGACAAGAAGCAACAGCTGCCGGAGCTCAACGAAGGGGAAGCGCTCGCCCTCATCAAGCTCGACCCCAAGCAGCACTTCACCTCTCCCCCACCCCGCTTCTCGGAAGCCTCCCTGGTAAAGGAGCTTGAAGAAAACGGCATCGGCCGCCCGAGTACCTACGCCACCATCTTGTCCACCATCCGTACCAAAGGGTACGTGGACCTCGTGAACCGCTACTTCCGTCCCAGCGAGCTCGGGTTTATCGTCAATGATCTTCTGGTGGCAAACTTTCCCGATGTCTTTGATGTGGAGTTCACCGCCGGCTTTGAGAACAGCCTGGACAAAGTGGAAGCCGCCGAAATCGACTACGTCGATCTGCTCAAGGAGTTTTACTCCTCCTTTGACAAAGAGCTCGAAGAGGCCACGGCCAACATGATCAGTGTCAAGGGCGTGGGGATCGAAACAGAGCTCACCTGCCCCCAGTGCAAAAAAGAGAAGCTTCACGTCAAAATCGGCCGAAACGGGAGTTTTATCGCATGCAACGGGTACCCGGAGTGCGACTACTCCCGCAACTACGAACGTGACGACAAGGGGGTTATTCACCCCATTGAGCCCTCCTTTGAGCTGGCTGAAGGAAAGGTCTGCGACAAGTGCGGCAAGCCCATGCTTCTCAAGCAGGGCCGATACGGGGAATTCCTCGCCTGCAGCGGCTACCCCGACTGCAAGAACACCATGAGTGTCAACGGGGACGCATCAGGCGGCACCGGCGCAGACACTGGCGTCTCCTGCCCTGAAAAAGGGTGCGAAGGCACCATCGTGGAAAAACGTTCCAAACGGGGCAAGGTCTTTTACGGATGCAACAAGTACCCCGACTGCAGCTTTGCCATCTGGGAAAAACCCGTTCAGCGTGCCTGCGAACTCTGCGGGGCACCCTTTGTGGTGGAGAAAACCACCAAGCGGGACGGCACCTTCCTGAAGTGCCTCACTGACGGATGCGGATTCAAAGAGCCTGTGGAAAAGAGCGAGGAGGGCTGATCCTCCCCCCTTGAGAGGCGAGACCAAAGGATCGCCTCCTTATGACCCAAATAAAAAAGGGGCTCATCCGTTACCGGACGAGCCCCTTTTCTTTTTTAAAACGATTCCCGGAGGGTGATCCCTACTTTTTTACGCGCTCGGAGTATTCACCGGTACGGGTATCAATGCGAATCATCTCGCCATCCTCCACAAAGGGAGGCACCTGGATCTCATAACCGGTCTCCACGGTGGCGGGCTTGTAGTTGTTGGTGGCGGTATCGCCCTTCACCCAGGGATCACACTTGGTGATCAGGAGGTCCACAAAGTTGGGGAGGGTCACCCCGATGGCACGGCCGTCAAACATCAGCACGGAGCACTTGGTGTTCTCTTTCAGAAGAGCGATCACGTCTGCAACCTGACCGGATGCAAGAAACTCCTGCTCGTAGTTCTGGGTATCCATGAAGCAGTAAGCATCCCCATCAAAGTAGAGATACTCCATTTCACGCTCTTCGAGGCTGGCCTTGGTAAATTTTTCGCCGGAGCGATACGTTCTATCGAACTGTGTCCCGGTGATCATGTTCTTCAGTTTGCACTTGTAAAGGGCCTGGCCTTTGCCGGGCTTTACAAATTCAAACTGAACGATCACATAGGGCTCACCGTCAATTTCAAGTTTGAGGCCTTTCCGCAGTTCACCGCATTCAATCATCGTCTGTCCTTGTCTGTTTTTCGTGGCCTCGCATTTACCAGGCCTGTTATTATGATGGCTCCGTAAAAAATCGACCCGTCATATCAAAGCACACCCTGTGTGCGATTGATCTTAACCACACAGAAATCACGGGCCTGCAAGACGAATTTTACATCAACTCTTTACGAACGCATCTTTATCATCGTTACACTGACAAGCCCCCTGGCTGGAAACGCAGACGGCACACCGGTTTTTTACCACAAGATGCCGCGATTGGCAACGCCACCCCCCTATAGACATCAAGGGCGTTTATCCGTTTCCATTTTTTCCCCGATATGGTAAATGCACGGATTAAAGTGATTATTATGGTGGCAGTACAAAAAAACAGATCCAACGGGTTCTGCGGTACCACATGACGCAACCTCTTGCGGTGCCATCATTTAATGACCATCCAAACGACACCATGCCCGATGCCGCTGCGGAGAACGCGACCGGCAGCCGGGCCCTGCGGAGCCCCCGAAAGGCGGCATCGCCCTTTATCAGCACCGATACCAACATAAAGGAATATCATGATATTAATCATCGATTTCGGCTCACAATTTAACCAACTCATCGCCCGCCGCGTTCGAGAGTGCAACGTGTACTGCCAGGTCGACGCCCCCAGTGTTGCCACCCTGGATTACATCAAGGAGCTCAAGCCCGAAGGGATTATTCTTTCCGGCGGCCCCTGCAGCATCTACGATGAGAACAGCCCCGTGGTGGACAGCGGTATCTTTGACCTGGGGATCCCTGTCCTCGGTATCTGCTACGGCATGCAGTTCATGGTCAAGACCCTCGGCGGCGAGGTCACGCGCTCTGAAAAACGCGAATACGGATTTGCCGAGCTTGGGATCAAGGAGCCCTGCCAGATCTTCTCCGGCATCGACTCCCCCACCCAGTGCTGGATGAGCCACGGCGACTCCATCTCTGAGCTTCCCGAAGGATTTGTCACCACCGGATCCACCGACAACACCCCCTATGCAGCAGCTGCTGATCCCGCAAGAAAATTTTACGGACTGCAGTTCCACCCTGAGGTGGAGCACTCCCTGAAAGGGCGCGACATGCTGGCAAACTTCCTTTTCGACATCTGCGGGTGCGAAAAGAAGTGGACCATGGAAAACTTCATCAAGTCCTCCGTGGAAGAGATCAAGACCACCGTGGGCGACAAGAAGGTAATCCTTGGCCTTTCCGGCGGCGTCGATTCCACTGTTGCCGCAGCGCTGATCCACAGGGCCATCGGTCGCAACCTCACCTGCATCTTCGTGGACAACGGCCTGATGCGACTCAACGAGCGGGAGAAGCTCGAAGAATCCCTCACCGGCAAGCTCGACCTCAACATCAAGTTTGTGGATGCCTCCGAGCGCTTCCTCTCTGCCCTTGAAGGGGTCACAGATCCCGAAAAGAAACGCAAGCTCATCGGCAACATCTTCATCGAGGTCTTTGAAGACGAAGCCGCAAAGGTCGAAGATGCTGAATTCCTCGCCCAGGGCACCCTCTACCCGGACGTCATCGAGTCCCAGTCTGTCTTCGGAGGCGCATCGGATGTCATCAAGTCCCACCACAACGTGGGCGGCCTTCCCGAAGACATGAAGCTCAAACTCGTTGAGCCCCTGAAGTACCTCTTCAAGGATGAGGTTCGGGCCCTTGGCGAAGAGATGGACCTTGACAGCGAGCTCGTCTGGCGCCAGCCTTTCCCCGGTCCCGGCCTGGGAATTCGCGTTCTGGGTGAGATCACCAAGCGCCGCCTCGACATCCTTCGCAAGGCAGACTCAATTGTCGTGGAAGAGATCAAAAAAGCCGGCTTCTACAAAAAAGTATGGCAGTCCTTTGCCGTCCTGCTCCCCATCAAGAGCGTGGGCGTTATGGGGGACCAGCGTACCTATGACTACACCATCGCCATGCGAGCCGTCACCAGCAAGGACGCCATGACCGCTGACTGGGCACATCTCCCCCACGATCTCCTCGCCAGGATCTCCAACCGGATCATCAACGAGGTCAACGGGGTCAACCGCATGGTGTACGACATCACCTCCAAACCACCCGGAACCATTGAGTGGGAATAGGTCAGTATGGACAAGAAAGACGACGGTCGCTTTGTATTCGGAGCCGACGACAAACATGAACCGGTAACCTATGGTGAGGGAGAGCGCTCCCGGCTGGACAGCCTGAGCCTGAAAGTCACCCTCATCGCCATCATCATGCCCTGCCTCATCGGCATCGTGATGATCTTTGGTTACATCGACATGAACAGAAGGGTCGCAAGCTTTAAGGACACCGGGTCTTTAGAGGTACGCAATGCCTCCAAGGACATGGAGCGCATGGTCTCTTCCCTCCAGGTGAAAAATGCCCGGCTGGAAAAACTTCTGGCCGAAGAGCTGGGGGGAATCAAGACGCGCCTCTCAACCCTGGAGGGCAAGATCAGCAAAACCCGGAAGGATGTCGATTTCATTACGGCCACCCGACTCACCAAAAAGCAGACCACCGCCCGCCTCGGAACCCTTCAGAACCGGTTGGACAAGAACGACAAGGCGTTGACCCTGCTTCAGTCCGATGCAGCCGAAACCATCGACCGCACCCGGAACCTGGAGAAGAAAGCAGCTGACGAATCCAAGAGCCTGACCCGGCTCAAGGCAGACCTTGCTGCGGCCCAGAAAGAGGTGAGTACCCTGTCCAAAGCCATCCCCTCCTCAAAGGAGATCGATGCCCGCCTGAAGAAGGAACGCATCCTGATGCAGGTCCGCATTGATGAAGTGCGCGCCTCCCTCGGCCAGCGCATTGACAAGATGGAAAAGGAGAGCCAGGGTCCTTCCGCTCCTGCCCCGGCAGCCCCCCCGACCTCACAGGCGGGGCCCATTACCGAACAGGAGCTCGGCGGCTGATCCGTCGCGCCATTTAAATCCATGCTTAATTCAAGGGGCCATGCAACTGCATGGCCCCTTGCCGTAGGAGCCCATGACCACCAGCGCCGAAGATATCGAGCGGCTCTTTTCCGCCTCAAAAGGCTACAATGCCCTGTTTCTTGCCGCCGGGTCCCTGGAAAACGCCTGCGAAGAGAACCCGGAGTGCCTGACGGAGCGTGGTGTCCGCCTCCTCCTGGACACCCTTGCCGACGATCAGTTTGAACCCAGGCGCACCTCACTCTTCTTTTACGGGCGCCTCGCACGGGTCCTCACCCGAACCGCCGAACTGCTGGGACCAACTCACCCCATCTCCCATATCGCCCTTGTTGGCCTGGCCGACCTTGCAAGCCATGCCACGGGAAACCGCCACCTGGCCATCTGCAACGCCTGCGCCCCCCTTGCGCCCCGAAACACCACCTTTTCACAACCGGACACCACGACTGCCCCAACCCCATGCACATGCCACGAGCTCCTGGAGGAAGCGGGTCTCCCACGGCACATCACCCCAACCCACTCGGGCCGCAGCCTGCGTTATGAACACAAGGCAAAAATTCTGGTGATCAAATGCGCCAGGCCCGGGGAAGACCCACGGGGACTTTCATCCGAATGGCACTGGATGAACCTTCTTGGGAGTCATGCACCACAGGAAGGACACATCCCGACGCCAGTCCGCGCGCCACTTCTTCGCATCACGGGCCTGCCGAAAGCCGCGGCATCGGATACGGCCATCGCCTTTGTCACCACGCCGGCCTACTTCGCGTACCCCAACGAGCCCTTAGCCCCCATGGAGACGCCCGTTGCCATAACCATCCTCGGTAACGCCGCCTTTCTTTTTGGTCGCCTCGCATCACACGGAGTTCTCCACACGGCTCCGGTACCCCTGTTCCACAACCGGGTCCAGGTGGACAGACGCGACGATGAAGGACTCTACCTCTGGCAGAAAGGAGGGCGACTCGACAGCTGGCTCGCCTCATGCCGCTACCCCAACTTCGGCCTCTCCGGCCTGCGGGATTTTGAGCACATGAAGACCGCACCGGAGATGATCAGCGGTGAGTTCTACCGCACCATGGGAGATCAGCTCCTGAGCCTGCTCCTGGTGTCCGGCAGCCACTTCCGGAGCCTGGGAGGCGATGTTGCCCCCCATGGCACACCCACAGGCACAGACCACCGAGCCCTCTTTGACACGGAGAGCCTGGGGGCCATGCTGACGGCGATTGCAGATGGGTACTACAAGGGATACACGGGCAGAAACACCCCCTTTCCCCACGAAGCGGGAAGGAAGCGCCTTGCCCCTCGCATGATAGACGAGATGGGTATGGATCGCCATATGGAGGAGGTCCTGCGGGCAAGGGACCAGGAGGTCATGGACGAGGCGGACTTCCGTCATTTCCTGATCGACAGGGGATACAGCGATGAGGAAGCGGATGCAATCCCAAGGGGAGCGGCTGATATTGTGCTCTTCACGGGCCCCCACCTCGGCCGGTTCAATGGCAAAATATCCTGTCCGGAGTTAATTGAGTTTACGGCCACCCTCGCATCCATTACAATAACAGACGGTTTTCTGGCCATGGCATAATACCCCCTGAGCAGGCGTCAAAAGGAGATGCTTACACATGAAGTCCAAGGCTGTTGGTCAACCAACACAACTGGGCTAGTCGGAATCGCCATCAATACCTGTTTATCAAACGTTTGGCCCCCGGCAGGGCCGCCGGAGGCAAATTTGAAGACAAGGAGGGCTAACTTTGGTCATCTACGATGACATCTACAAGTGGAAAGGCCCCAAGGGCGGGTGCAGCGGGTGCTCCGGATACGAATCCGAATGCAACCCCTTTCTTATCACCTGTCGCCTGCGTATTGTGGACCTGGCCCTGGTAGCCCCTGACGTCATGCACATGAAACGCCATGTGGTGATGGCCGAAGACATTTCCGATGGGCCCCGCCGCCGCATCTGCGCCGAAAGCCTGGGGCGACATATATTTGAGGAATTTGGCCTCGGCATCAAACGCACCCTCTGGATCGAATGCGACCCCTTCCTCAAAGAGACCTTCCACGTGGCCCAGTTCACACCCTCCTACCACGACGGCCTGGAGATGATCTACACCATCGACTGGCGCCCTCTTCTCACCGCCGAGAAAACACTCCTCGAAGACCACCTTCTTGAATTTTCCACCCAAAAAGCCTGATAAAAAGCATAGCCTCCGGCAGCAAGGGGATAAACCCCCTGGTTCGGGAAGACTCCCGTGAATTATGATGCTCGCCGAAGAACCACTTATTAAAGGCGGATGTGATTTGCCCCGAGGAACGAGGGGCAAAACGCATCCGCTACCTGATTTCAAGGTGTTTTTCGCTATAGTGGCTTCGCCACCCTGGCCGCCGGAGTGATTCCGCTCAAAGTCAAGACGGTTTCAAGCGCACACTGGGCTGTTTTTAGAATAATAGAGCAGGCCTCTTTGCGAAACGGGTTGCCCTATGTCACCCTCCACGCGAATGCCCCGAAATCGATTGAGGCATGACCTCCTTTATGCATTCGCCATAGGGTTTCCAGGTGCCCGTACTGGCCGCCGGAGGCATGCGCCCGTATCGGTTATCTATATGCTGGCGAGCTGCCGGATGCCGTCGGCAATAAACTGGATGGCAAGGGCAGCGAGGATCACGCCGAAGAGGCGTTTGATGATGTCATCGCCGGTGCTGCCGATGCATTTCATGATGGCATCGGAGAAGAGAAAGGCAGCCAGGGTGATGCCGTTGATGATGAGAACCGAGCCCATCACCGAGACCACCTCGGCGGTACCGGAGGCACCGGAGAAGAGCAGAATGGTGAGGGTCAGGCAGCCGGGGCCGGATAAAAGAGGAATGGACATGGGGTAGACGCTGATGTCCGTGAGTCCCTGAAGGTGCTCGCCGTCCGTTTTGGTCTCAGCACCTGTGATCATATGAAAGGCTGTGTAGAAGAGCAGCAGGCCGCCTGCCACACGCAGCGCCTCGATGCTGATGCCGAGTCGGGTGAGGATGGTCTCCCCGAAAAAACCGAAGGCCAGAATAATACAGGTCGAGACAGCAATGGACTTCAGGGCCATGTTCACGCGGTAGGCCCTCCCCTTTCCATCGGTGAGTGCATAAAAGATGACGGCGGCCCCCAGGGGGTCGATGATGACAAAATACGAGGTCAGGGCATGAAGAAAGGTTTCAACGGGCATGGTGGTTTTTCCATAGAGAAATGTTTATGTGCACATCATTTTTCAATGTCTTGATATTCCGGGCTCACAGGCTACCCTGCCCACCGCAGGATACAAAACAACCAAAGCGGCAATCACACACGAGCAGGGCAGTGTCCTTCTAACGTACCTGAAGAACGAAAGAAAGGGGATTTGTACCGGCCCGCAAAAAAGATACGAAGGCCGCCACCTGTGCATGTCTGTCACTGGCCGGCCAGAAGACAAGATTGTGTTGCATTGCATGATAAAAACAACACAATCCTCCGGAATGTCGTCTTTTTTGAAGCCCCTCACCCGAACACGTTTGAACCGGGTGCCCGGAGCCCCGCTTGTGCCAGCGCTCCGGGCACTCCTCAAGCGAACGTTATTTTCCACCTGAGACTTACTAAAACCCGTGAAATATGGTTGACATGGCTCCCTTCCACGACTAAAAACGGTAAGGCAATTGTTTATTATGATACCATTGAACTTACGGGTTCCCTGCATGACGGTCCCAGCTCTGCCCACCCGTTTGTCGCCTGCCGACGGCACCATGGCTTACGTGGATGCCGTTTTTCTGCTGTCATAAGGGGCCGGTTTACGTTTTGGTTTTTAAGGAGTAGGTCGTTTCGCTATGTTTCAAAAAGCTATAGTCAGAAAACCCTGTAAAAATTTCGCCAAGGGCATCACCACACAGACATTGGGTGCCCCGGACTATGATACAATGGTGGCACAGCATGCCGCATATGCCGACGCCCTGAAAGAACTCGGCCTTGCGGTGGAGATGCTTGAAGCAGAAGAGGCCTATCCCGATGCACACTTTGTGGAGGACACCGCCGTGGTCTTCCCTGAAGCAGCCGTCATCACCAACCCCGGCGCGGATGCCCGCAAAGGCGAAGAGGTGACCATCAAAAAGGCCCTGGCCGCCCATCGCACCATCGAAGAGATCACCGCCCCCGGAACCGTGGACGGCGGAGACATCCTCATGGTGGACCGCCACTTCTTCATCGGCGTCTCTGACCGCACCAACATGGAAGGCGCGGCCCAGCTGGGAGCCATTGTGGAAAAATACGGATACACCTGGGCAACCGTTCCTGTGGCCGCCGGACTTCATTTCAAGTCAAGCGTCAACTACGTGGGGAAAAACACACTGCTCATCACCGAGACCTTCAAAGACCGTAGCGAACTCGACGGCTACGAGCTCATGGTCCTTGATCCTGAAGAGGAGTATGCCGGCAACACGCTTCTGATCAACGACACGCTGATCATGCCCAAAGGGTACCCCAAAACTCGGGCCAAGCTGGAGACGCTGGGTCTCGCCATCGTGGAACTTGACACAAGCGAGACCCGGAAAATGGACGGGGGGCTCACCTGCCTCTCCCTGCGATTTTAAAAACACACGCCCCCGACGAGGAGGTCCCATGGAAGTCTTTAAAAACAGATACAAACGGGAAGCGGTGGAAGTTCACTGCCCGCAGTGCAAACGAAGCCAGATCATCTACCTTCCTGACGAAAAGATGCCCGACTGCCCCGTCTGCCGAAAGAAGATGATCATCAAAGAGGTCCTTACGGAAGGCAAGTATTGATGACGCATTAAGCCATGCGCTCACCAATTGAAAAGCAGCCGTAAAAGGTATCACCCCGGGCCGTATGGGGTTCCTGGGAAGCTTCTACGATACCTTTTCAAGCCAAGCGGCTGCTTTCTCTTTGGAGGCCGTGCCTCCCAAAGAAGCCGCACCGTGATGTATATGTGTAAATGGAGATATTGAACTGGAGGATTATTCACCGATGAAGCTCAAACAGATGCTGATCGCGTCCCTGTGTTTGCTGGCATTTGCCGCCCAGGGTATCGCAAGCGACATTGAACTCGCCAAAAAATCGACCCTCAACAAGATCATAGAACGAAAAGAACTCCGAATCGGTCTTGACCCCGGCTACCAGCCCTTCGAAATGACCAACAAAAAAGGTCAGGTCGTGGGTTTTGACGTGGACATCGCCAAAGAACTCGCCAAGTCCATGGGTGTAAAGCTCACCATCGTCAACACCGACTACGACGGCATCATCCCCGCCCTTCTCACGGACAAGTTCGACATCATCCTGAGCGGCATGACCATCACCCAGAGCCGCAACCTTCAGATCAACTTCGCCGATCCCTACATTGTTGTGGGCCAGGCCATCATTCTGAACAAAAACCTCGAGGGAAAGGTCAACTCCTACAAGGATCTCAACGACCCCAAATACACCGTCGCTTCCCGCATCGGCACCACCGGTGAGATGGCCACCAAGCGCATGATCCCCAAGGCCAAGTACAAGTCCTTCGACAAAGAGGCTGACGGCGCCATGGATGTGGTCAACGGCCAGGCCGACGCCTTTATTTACGACCTCCCCTTCGGCGTGGTCTTCATGGCACAGCACGGCAACGGGAAAGCGATCCTTCTGGACAAGCCCTTTACCTACGAGCCCCTGGGCATGGGTATCCGCAAAGGCGACCCCGATTTCCTCAACTACCTGAACAACTTTCTCCGTCAGATCAAAGCCGACGGCCGCTACGACCGCATCTACAGCAAGTGGATCAAAAGCACCGGCTGGTTCAAAAATATGTAAGAAGAACCTGACGTTTGAATGCCTTTTCACCCCGGGAGCTCGGCTTCCGGGGTGATTTATTGAGAGCACGTCAATTTTTGGTGCCATCGAAAAAGCCGACTTTCGGGCAGGCTTTTTCGATGGGGTCAATGATTACAAAAGACTTACCCTTATTTGGTCCAGGCAGATTTTTCACGTGTTACCCTGCCTGGATGAGATCCCTCCCGCTGCACCTCGCAAACACTGTGCAGGCAGCGGTCAAAGGAGCAGGACATGTCACTTTACCCGGGTCTGGATGCGCCACGAACCAAGGCGTACAAAACCATCTGGACAGGCATCTTTTTCGTCGCCCTGATTCTCGGCATGGCAAGCCTATACGTGGCCACCAAGTCGGTTGATTATGTGTGGCGCTGGTACCAGGTGCCGGATTACTTTTTTTACCAGGACGATGTAGAGACCCTAAGCGAAATAGAAGGCTACATCTCAGGCATCAAAACCGAAGGGGAGACAACGCTTGTCACGGTTCAGGGCGTGGGTGAAACCGAGACCTACACCCTTCCCACGGAGAGCCTCCTGGCCGCCGAAGGCGATTTCATCTACCCCGGTGACCCCCTGGGCTCCCAAAAGAAGTGGCAGACAGGCCTCCTGCTCTATGGCCTGTGGATTACCCTCAAGGCAAGTTTTATGGCGATTATCCTGGCCATGATCATCGGTATTGTGACCGGACTCATGCGCATCTCGGACAACCCGGCCCTCAAGTGGTCCGCCATTACCTACATTGAGCTGGTCCGGGGCTCCCCCCTGCTGGTCCAGCTGATGATCTGGTACTTCGTCATCGGTACCCTCATCAACCGGCTCCTTATGGACCTGGGCTTCGCCAAAATCCCCACCCTCTGGTTCGGGGTTCTCTCCCTGGCCATATTCACCGGCGCCTACACCGCAGAGATCGTCCGTGCGGGAATTCAATCCGTCAACGTCGGACAGATGGAGGCTGCACGCTCCCTTGGCATGAGCTACCCTGAAGCCATGCGCAAGGTGATCATGCCCCAGGCCATCAACAGAATTCTCCCTGCCCTTGCCGGGCAGTTCATCAGCCTGATCAAAGACTCCTCACTTCTGGGGGTCATCTCAGTTCGCGAACTTACCAAGGTCACCCGCGAGGTGGTCACAGCAAACCTGCAACCTTTTGAACTCTGGATCGTCTGTGCGGCCCTTTACCTGGTCCTCACTTTCGGATTTTCCCTGCTTGTCCAGAGACTTGAAACGAGGGCCGTATAACCATGATTCACGCAGAACACGTCAACAAATATTTTTACGCGCCCCACAAGATCCACGCCCTCAAGGATGCATCCCTTGACGTGGCATCCGGTGAGGTGGTGGTTATCATTGGCCCTTCCGGCTCAGGAAAAAGCACCTTTCTTCGCTGCCTGAACCGTCTTGAATACGCCGACAGCGGCACCATCACCATCGACGGAAAAAACGTCCTCGAACCCAAGGCAGACATCAACGCCATTCGGGCAGAGGCGGGCATGGTCTTCCAGTCCTTCAACCTTTTTCCCCATAAAACGGTCCTGGAGAACCTCACCATGGCTCAGATGAGCGTGAGGAAGCGGTCCAAGGCAGAGGCGGAAGAGAAAGGGATGATGCTCCTCGAAAAAGTGGGCATCGCCGACAAGGCCAATGTCTACCCCAACCAGCTCTCGGGTGGCCAGCAGCAGCGAGTGGCCATTGCACGCTCCCTTGCCATGGACCCGAAGGTCATTCTTTTTGACGAACCCACCAGCGCCCTGGACCCCGAAATGGTCGGCGAAGTCCTCGACGTCATGAAAAGCCTGGCGACCGAGGGAATGACCATGGTGGTGGTTACCCACGAGATGGGCTTTGCCCGCGAAGTGGCGGACCGCGTCATCTTCATGGACGCCGGATGCGTCATCGAAGGCGACACACCGGAAGAGTTTTTCAAAAACCCGAAAAACGAGCGCACACGAAACTTCCTCAACCAGATTCTCTAATAAAAAAGATTGCCGGTTCCATTCGGCTGCCCGTGAAATAAAAAAGCGAACCCGCAGGCGGGTTCGCTTTTTTTGATGGGACTTCAGAAAAACGCCTCCGGCGGCGAGGTGGGGGCACCTCGATACCCTGTGGCGAATACGAGACGGGTGGTGCCCTGCGGTGTGCATTGCGTTCGCATTCGCGTGGAGTCCATCGTTCCGCATGGTGCGTCGCAAGTGCATAGGCTTCAGGTGCTACAATATCAACGATTGTGTTGGTGGCTCAGCAGGATCAACCATGCCGTGCTTATAGATTTCAACAACACTTGGGGACCACTCAACTTTTGCCACGGCCGTAGCCATTAGACGAAAACGCAAATGTGATCGCCCCGAGGAACGAAAGGCGGGAGCATTTGCACCCAGCTTTCAAGGTGGCACACCTTGCCGCCGGAGGCTAATTTATCTGATTCGTTACCCGTTGTTTAAGGCATGCCGGCCCTCAGGATACACTTTGTGGTTGTCCCCACCCTCTTTCTTGATCTACACTTCTTTTGCATATGCTTGGAGCCTTTCGGCATGCTTGGAAGGCCCCTGCCCTTTTCTGATCATCACAGCGACTTGAGCCATGAACATCCCTGAAAAGATACGGACCATGAGCCTCTTCATCCTCTTTCTTGTCATCTCCATAACCGTCTTCATCTGGTTTGGCGGAATACGCTTCATCAGCCAGCTTCCCCTGGCTCTTCCCTTTCGCCTTGCCCTTTGGGCCAGCCTTCTCTTTGCCCTCTTCTTCTCACCCGTTCTCTTTTACCTCCGGACCCTGGGACACAAAGGCCCTTTGTATGATGCCATTGCCTGGGCGGGATACATTCTCATGGGAGCCTACTCCATCCTCATCTGCGTGGTAATGATGAGAGACTTAGGGTTCGGATTAGCCTCCCTTTTTTTCCCGGCCACGGCAAAAGGTCATGCCGCCCTGGACCTTCCAGCCAATCCATCTCGACGTGGGCTGATAATGGTCTGCATCAACCTGGGCATTGCAGCAGCCACGGCCTCACTTGCCGGCGTTGGCCTCAAAGGGGGGCTCAAGGCACCCGAAATCGTCACCGTCACCCACCCAACCTTTATAGAAGGGCTGAAAGGGCTTCGCATTGTTCAAATCAGCGACATCCACGTCAGCCACACCATCCGCCGCCCCATGGTGGAGCGCATTGTTTCCATGGTAGAGGCACTCGCACCGGACCTGGTTGTGTTGACAGGGGATCTCGTGGACGGATCGGTTGCCATGCTGAAAGACGATGTCGCCCCACTGGCCGGACTCAAGGCACCCCTCGGCTCATATTTTATCACCGGCAACCATGAATACTATTCTGGGGTCACCCCCTGGATTGAGGAGGTAGAACGCCTCGGCTTTACCGTTCTGATCAACAGCCACCGAGTCCTCAGGCACAATGGAGCCTCCCTGGTACTGGCAGGGGTCACGGATTTTCATGCCGGCCGCCTGCATCCCGCACACAACTCCAGCCCGAAACAGGCCCTCACCGGTGCACCGGAAGACGCCTACCGAATTCTCCTGGCCCACCAACCCCTCTCGTTCCCGGAAGCCAAGGCTGAAAACTGCCACCTCACCCTCTCCGGCCACACCCATGGCGGGCAATACCTCCCCTACACCTGGGTGATCAACCTGGTACAGCCCTGGGTGGAAGGGCTCTACGAGGAGGAGGGCCACCGTCTCTACGTAAACCGTGGCACCGCTTTCTGGGGCCCCCCTTTTCGCCTCGGGTCCCCTTCTGAAATCACCCTCCATCTTTTGGAATAAGAAAAGGTACCGTTCGCAAAAGAATCATTGATCATCAACCTCTCAGCCGCCAAGACCCAATCCTGTGTGTTTAAATCCCACGCACCCCACCTGGAATTCGCCGATTATCAACAACATCCATACTGTTCAACTTATTGAACATTCCAACAATTCACCATAAGGGAATTCAGCCCTTTGGTGTGCTATAGTGAACGTAAAATAAATCTGTTTCACACCATGTGTTCCGACCCGTTTAAGCCCGTCAATATCACCTTGCCCTATTACCCCCGTTTTTCATGGCATTCCGTCTGCTCCTCCCCATCATTTGATCCCCTGAAAAATAAATGACTGTTTTTGAACATGTTGGAACAGAACTTGAAACACCTATAAGTAACATCGCAGGTCAAGCATCACGCACCATCGGATGAACGGCAGTTTCCCACGAGTAACCGCTTCTCTTCTCCACGCTCCTTGTAAGGCCTGATGGAACAAAAAAAACCACGCAAAAGCCTGATTAAGGCACTGGAGAAGCCCCATGAAAAAAAACATTTCAACCTTCCTTGTCATGATTGCCGCCGGTTCCTTAGTCGCTATCGGAAGTGCCCATGCAGCCCCGCAGGCTCTGTCTGGAGCCACCATGGACAGCATTTCAGGCGAGCGTGGCATTGCCCTCCCTCAAAATGACGAGCCCCTCATCGGGGCAGAGTCCCTCCTGGCCTACTCAGAGCGCGACACCGAAGTAAACCGGGAAATCCTGAGGCGAAGCAACGTCACCGACTACCCGGTGGAATCAACAGACATGGTCCTGGAACACTACAACACACTCCAGGCCGGTCAGGCATCCGGCAAAACCTTTGATGACCTCATTGATGAAGCAACGCCGGGCCGCCTGCCCCAGTTTTTCATCGACGAGGCGAATCGTGTTGTAAATCCGTAACCCCTGACGACAGCAATTTTTAATCGACCCATCCCATAAGCCGGGTCCCAATGGGCAACACGCCGCACCCCAACCGCCGGCAACGCCCCATGACCAGGACACCACCGGTACGGGTTTAATCCGGCGGACTCCCCGAAACGGGAGTCACGCCGGATCGGTCGAGACCTTGGAGGAAAAAAAGATGAAAAGCATGACCACAAAAATGACACAATGCCTGATGATCACAGGGCTCCTGATACTCCTCTCCACCCCGAGTTTTGCCGGCCTTACAAGCCTTTCCGAGCAGGAATTAAAAGGGGTGACCGGACAAGCCGGCATTGGCACATTCGTGGATGAGAGCTGGACGGAAGAGCAGAGGCGGGAAGAGGACAAGAACAACAGCCAGATACAAGCCATGATGGCCTTAAACGCTGTGGTTCCCCACGAACTTATCAGGGACATGCAAAACGCACGGACAACAATCAATGACAGCACCCGCATGGTGCGTGAGTTCAACACCATCCAGAGAGACCTCCTTACCGTGCCGACGGCCGTCACAACCATTATCAGCATCCCCATGAGCTTAGGGGGCGTCGGAGGATTCTTCTAATCAGGTCTTTCAGCTTCGCCTCCGGCGGCCAGGGGATGATCCCCTGGACCCCAGGCTGCGGGTGCTCTCACCCCTCGTTCCTCGGGGTGGGAGCACCCGCAAACGTTCAAAAAAAGCGAAACCATTCAGCTCAATATTGCCTCCGACGGCCCTGCAGGGGCCAAACGTTTGAAAAGTTGGACAAACAGGTTTCAAGGTCGATTTCTATGCATACGAAGGCGTTGATTTTTCACCTGCACTCGCCATAACGAGCAAGCATCCCCTTTTACCGCTCAGCCATCGGGGCTGAGCGGTAAAAGGGGATGCAACCGGAAAGTTTTTGCGGAGCTTTTTTAAAAAAAACGCCCCGCCGGCGGCACAGCTGAACAGTTACCAAAATAGTCCTGCAAAACGCAAAACGGCCGACGTAAAAATTACGTCGGCCGTTTTTATTATCGCTGTCCCCTTATATCATTAAGGGACAAAAATCAGGATGCTCGCCTTCCCTGGGGTCGGCGTCCGCCGCGGTTGTTTACCTTACGACCACCGCGCCAGGGGGACTCTCCCCCGCCCTGCATTTCTACAAACAGGCGTTGGCCGTCAAGGGTGGCCCCTTTCATGGCATGGAACACGTGGCGAGCCACGCCCCCTTCTACCTCAAAGTAAGAGGCCTCTTTTCCAATATCAACCCGACCAATCTGACGGGATGTGATACCGGCGCGATCGCACACAAGGCGAATCACGGCACCTTGGTTGATACGGTTGCTGGCGCCTTTGTTAAAGGTGATACGCTGCATTCCGGAATTTCGGTTTCCACCGAAGGATTTGGCGGGACGGTCGGTCCGAGGACGCCTGGGCTGTGCGCCCCGGTCGTTGATATCCTCGGCCCCTTTGTAAGCGGCGGCAACGCTGTTGAAGCGCTCGGCAATAATCTGGTTGATGAGTTCTTCTTTTGACAACTCTTCAAGGGACTCATAGACCGAAGGAAGGTATTCGCCGATGGCGTCGTGATCCACGTCCACGGCCTTGAGCTTTTCAACCATATCGGCAACCTTCAGCTTGCAGATGGTATCTCCATCAGGCACCTTGCACGCCGTGAAGCGGACTCCGCATCGTGCGGCCACAAGGCCAAGCTTGCGGTTGTCTCGCCAGCTCATGATCACAAGGGATTTTCCGGATCGACCGGCACGGGCCGTTCGGCCGCTGCGGTGAGTATACGCAGCCACTTCATCGGGAAGTCCCAGGTGGATAACATGGGAAATGCCTTCAACGTCAATACCTCGAGCGGCAACATCGGTGGCCACAAGAAGCTTCAGGCGACGGTTTCTGAACCGCTGCATAACCACATCACGCTGCTGCTGGGAAAGCTCCCCATGGAGGGCGTCGGCATCGTAACCGGCCTCAAGGAGGGACTCGGCAACCTGCCTTGTCTCATGCCGGGTTCGGCAAAAGACCACCCCGTAAATGTCCGGATAGGCATCAATGATTCGCTTCAGGGCCACCAGTTGAGCCCCGGGACGGACCACATAGTTTTCATGGTCAATACGCGCCGAGGTGCTGTTTTTCTTGCCGGCGGTCACTTCAACCGGATTGGACATGAAGCCCCGGGCAATGGCTGCCACACCCCTGGGCATGGTGGCGGAAAAAAGCCAGGTAGCGGCCGAATCGGGGGTATCCTTGAGAATATCATCAATGGCTTCTTTAAAGCCCATGTTGAGCATCTCATCGGCCTCGTCCAGTACCACGTTGGAGACACCGGAAAGGTCCACAACACCACGTCCCATGAGGTCCAGAAGACGCCCAGGGGTAGCCACTACAATCTGTGAGCCACGCTTTACCTGGCGAATTTGAAGCGCCATGGAAGAGCCGCCATAAATGGAAGCAATCTGAAGATCGGGAATTTTTGCACCGTAGGAGAGAAAATCACGGGAAATCTGAATGCAGAGTTCGCGTGTGGGGCACAACACAACAGCCTGAATGCTTCGACGACCCATGTCAATGCGGTTGAGCAGGGGAAGACCGAAGGCGGCTGTTTTACCGGTACCGGTCTGGGCCAGCGCCACAACATCACCCACATGCTCTCGAAGTGTGGTAAGGGTTTTTTCCTGAATGGGGGTGGGCTCGGTAAAACCCATGGCAGCTACAGCATCAACCAGTTCTTGACGTAATCCAAACTCTTGAAAATCAGTACTCATATTATTCGTTCACTCTCTTTCATCACGCGGGGCGTGGTGGATGGTTGTCGCAAACCGTCACCGAATCCACTGATATCTTCCCTTCCTTGTGCCGGCACCGCAGTGCACCTCAAGACACAAGAGACATCAAACCCAGGACGTGTCGCGAACGTATTTTTCAAAACGCCTCACAAGAGGCTGTGGGTGCCGGGCAAATACCCTGGAGCACCAGACATACAAAAAGGGCGGTACAGCAGGCTCACAAAGAGCCAGGTATGTCGCCCATATGGTTATCGACTTTGTTAACGGTTCCGGAGTCTGTCACGGCATCGACTGCTCTGCACACCTGTCGGCTGCGTCGCAGGTTAAAACCTTACGGCAGGGGGGGTGGAACCTCGTTGCATCAACTTCTTTCAGAGCATCATCTTCATTTAAAGATGGCTTTTCCGAAAACAGAGCGTCATGGCTTCGGGCAGAGGCAAAGCGTCACCTTGTGGCCAGGGTCTCAAGCGCAGCAGTTCATCTCGAACCACCCCGAGAACATAATTTCGGTACGGGGTATTGTCGATGTCGGCATCAGAATCCCTGTCGTCGAAGGCTTTTTGACACTGACCTCGATCAATCGAGTGCCACGCCCTGCAAACCAAGGGTCTTGCCGGGTACACCCGGCACACGCTTTCATGGAGAAAAACACACGGAGTCTGGTCCCAAACGGAGACCCGCTCCTCCAGAGAACACCCGTGAGTAAGCTCCAGATTACCGGCAACCCGGATCAGGATATCTTCACGATCTGCTTTGGAGAGGTTTTCTGCAATCCAGGCCTCGAGAAGTTCAGCTTCCGGCTGTGAAACAGGAACTTGTGCGTGGCAGCAAAGGCTGCACCCTTTCTCACAAGCCGCGGCCCCTTCGAGGCCCTGGTTAAGCTCAACTTTTCGAACCATGTATTCGCCCATCTCGCACGCCGCAACGGCAAGTCGGCAGCCTGTCTCCTCTGAAGGACATTCGTCAGCGACATGAAACAACACATCACGGACGGCATCCACCCATGCATCCTCGGCCATGTTAGAAACCTATTAAAAAGGTTAACCTGGCCGATGGGGTGCAACACCATGTTGGTCCGTCTTGAGAGGGGCTTTATAAAACGGCGGGAACGTGTGGAAATGAGGTCGTCTTGATAAAGGGCATCTCTAAAAGAAGTCAGGTACGGATCGCAGCATCGTTTATTTGGGTCGGGATGTCAACACCCTATTTTTTTATTTTAAGAAGCCCCCGCTATCCGGGTGACCTGGCGCACAACGATACCCGAGCCGGATCCGAGGATTCATTTTCCGGTAGATTCAGGATGTTATTTATGATAGCTATTGTGACATTTGACAGAATCACCCGGCAACCGGGCGTATTCTGGCCGTCAACGCCCTTGAGCTCACGCCGTTACCGGCCCGATGCACGCATCCTGCTTGCCACGTTTTTAAGGAGTACGTTTGCATGAGTCTTAAGAGAGTGTCGCCCTGGATGGTTATTACCCTGACGGTTTTCATCGCTTCCTGCGGTGGCAACGCCATGAAATCCGGCCCCGCTCCCTACTCGAGTGATATGGGATCCAACCACCTTTCCAAGGTGGACACGACCCGCGCCCGGGAGCAGATGCCCGAGCGAATTTACGAAAAAGAGGGATGGAAACTGGTCGTCTACATCACCAACAAAGGCTCCCGAAGCCAGGGAATCCACGGTGATCTATTCTATAAGGACAAAATAGTGGACGGAAAAAGAGGCCAGACCATATCAACTCCCCTCGGAGAGGTACACTACCACGGTTCCGAAATGGAGCGGGCACACCTCTGGGACACCACCGGATGGACAATCTCCGGCAAATCAGGTTTCTTCAACCTCCCGGCCTCGCCCTCCGAATCCGAAGGGAAATCCCCCCACCCCGTTGAGTACGGCATTGGGTGATGTCATAACAACCTGACGTTATGCGGGTTGTGACTTATGTTTCTGCAAAAAAATATCAAAGGCCGCCATGACAACTGTCATGGCGGCCTTTCTGGTTATTGGTCCCGGCTCTCACTCAACTCTTTTTACGAAGTGAACTATTCACATCCTAAAAAGCTGCCTCCGGCGGCAAGGTGTGCCACCCTGAAAGCAGATTGCGGATACGTTTTACCCCTCGTTCCCCGGGTCAAATCACCCCGGCCCTTAAAGTGGAAATCATTCAAGGACTACTTTTTAAGATCTGTTTGTTGAACTTTCTAAAAGGTAGCCCCCGCAGGGACGCCGGAGACACACGCTGAATAGTTGCCTTACGAATGCTTGGCCTCAAACGGCCTGATACTTGTTCATCCGCTTTGAAACCCGATCCAGGTAATCCCGGGTTTCCTTGTGAGGCAGCTTTCGACGCAGGACCTTGTAGACCTTTTCGGGCGGCATGGAGTTGATCTTCTTCGCCGCCTTTTTGATATTTGTGGTGCCGATAAATGCCCGGGCCACATTCCCTGCACCGGTATTGTATGCGGCAATCACGCAATAGAGACGGCTTTCAGGATTTTTAATGGACGCCAGATAACGGTCGTTTAAAATATAGAGGTAAGCCACGCCCATGGAGATGTTGTTCTTGCCATTGTAAAGATACGATGGGGATAGAATCATATCCTTTCCCAGAACAAGCTTGGACGCATCCCGACCGGCGCTTTTCGGAACAATCTGCATAAGCCCGTAAGCGGGTACATAAGACCGCGCCATGGGGTTGAACGCACTTTCCGTCTCCATGACGGCAAACACCAACGCCGGATCCACCCCTCGCTTTGCTGCCTGGGCTTTCACGTCCGGGAGGTAGGCCTTTGCCTTAACGGCCGGCCCGGTCTTCGGAATCTTGACCTGCAGCGTCACCACATCGGAATTCGCCACCTTGGGAGCGTCCTTCTTGGCGGTGGTTGCCTTCTGCATCAATACGGCCAGGGCGGCTTCGATCTCTTTGGCGTTTGGAAGGGGCTTTCCGGTCACCATATCCGCAACGACGGGTTTCTTCTCAATCCTTGCCGTCTTCAGGTGTGATGGTTTCACCTTTTTTTCCAGCTGCTTCTCCACCCCTTTGTTAAACTGGTCTGCTTTGTATGCCCCTTGGGTGTCTTGATTGACCAGTTCCTTCAGGTACCCGCCGAGAACCCTGGTCGGATCTTTCTCTGCCTTGGGAACCACGGCACTGATCTTGATGGTCCCCTTCCCGTAATCCACAACCTTCTTCACCTTGTAATCAGGGGAATAAGCCACATACTTCTTCTTTGTCGAAACCTCCGGTTTGTCCCAGACTTTGAGGATATCATTCCGGTACGTTCGAAACTCCTCGTTGATGATGGCTTTGTAAGCCCCAAATTCTTTATCAACCTGAGCTTTGTAGCTTTCGAAGTCGGCATCGTTTTTTTTAAACGCATCAAACTCTTTCTGCATTTCCGTGTAATCGTCCGACCACGCCGGAAGTGCCGATGCCAGAATACCCACAAGACAGATTAGCCCGGCTGCATACCCCAGCCCTTTGTTAATCCATGAGTTTACTCTGAAACCACCCATACGAACAGTTCCTCCGTTACTGGATCCACCCAGGATGCCTTGACAACAGCGGTTACTTTCTGATTGTCGACAGTCTGGAAACTCCAGCTTTCAAGACTGGTTGACGTTCCAGCCCGTGTACCGACGGTCCCCACCAGCGCCACATTGCTGATGGTCATCCCCTTCTGCATGGCAATTTCATCAAGCCCACGCCGAATGGCAACCATCCTCTGGGCACTGAACCCGTTGATATGGCGCCGGCAGTTGCCCACCCCAGCCACTGTCCCCGATTCTGACGGATTCATCACCCAGGAGGGGGCTTTGACCGGTTTCGCGCCGCTGCACCCCAGGAGCGCCAGCATACAGACAATCGTAACTACGTAAAGAACTCTCACACCTCATCCTCCCATGGTGATGTTGCTCAGGCCCTTTCCCGCTGCGTGGCAGGATGGGCACCATAGATCGACTAAAAAAACAACATCGTGAAACACAAACACCGCGAGTGCAACCATCCGTCACATACGCGGTAAAACAATTCAGGACCAAACGGGCCCGGATCAGAGCAGGGAGTAGCGGCGCACCGCCTCCCCCTGCTCTACATTGGAAAAGAGTGGCTTACATGCCGCCGAACTCTTTTTCGATCTCTTTGTCCAGCTCTTCCTGGGCCTTTTTGGCCTGGAATTTCTGCCAGAGAGCCTTGTCGTTCTTGTAGCTGGTAACCGCTGCTTTCTTCATCTGCTCGGCCAGACCGGCAACAACCTCAGGCTGCAGGGCTACGAGCACATAAATCTCTTCGTTGGCCTTATCCAGGTGCACATTCTTAATCTGGCTTCCGGAAAGGTCAACCTTGGCAACCTGCTTGGAGACGTTGGTAAATACCTTGTCAACGGTGGTGTCGTCACCGACGCCAGTGGTCTCGGTGAAGTTCTTGATCATGTTCTTCACTTTAACGTTGATGGTACGTGCAATCTCGTCACGGGCGTTGGAGGTGGCTTCAAGCTTTGCGAAGCTCATACCGGCAGGACCGATCTTGGCTGAACCCACAGCGCTGATTCCACCTTCAGGGGGCATCAGAACCCAGGAAGGAAGATCGCTGGGCTTCATGGTTTCGCCGCTCTTGCAGCCAGTCATTACAAAAGCACAACACACAACCAGCAATACCGCTGTCAATACTCGTTTCATCGTTTCATTCTCCTTTGTGTGATTGATATACGTCACGTTCGTGATGGCGTTTTAGTACATGTCTTTTTAGCCCATCGCGCTGTAACGGCAACCAAATCCCCCCATTGGTACAAGCTGTAACACGTCGTTTGGTTACTGCCAGTTCCTGATTTTAACCACATTGGGATTTCGTCGTTTGTATTTCGGCATCGCCATACCGGCCGATGCATTGATATACGTAGGGTCACAAACTATATATTTTCGAGAGTTCATCACCACGTAATCTCCGGACACATTGTCACTGAAGCGAACCGCCGTTGCCACATGGCCGGGGTAGTTGAGCCCCACCACATCCAGCTTCAGAATCCCGCGCACAAGGTAGGCAAAAAGAAACGATCGGTCCTCGCAGTCGGAGTACGGGTACCAGAGGGTCTCTTCGGGAAGCATGTACTTCTCCCGGCCAAGTTGGGCATCGTCTGTTTTGTAGGCAAAGGCTTTCTGGGAAAATCCCAGAAGATAATCAACCGCTTCTTTTTCACTCTTCCCCTCAAGGGTCTCCTTCAAGCCCTTGACCATCGAGTATTTCAGCTCTTCAGAGGCCGTCGCATCAAAATAAATCTTGATGTTGGTCTGGGGATAGTACTGGTAATAATCCACCAGCGCCTTGTTGTAGGAGACCTTGAGCGACTGGGGCTCTCCACCGAAATCGAAGGTCAGCTCCTTATGAAGAATATCCGTTTTCAGGGCCGGAACCTTGAGAATCCGGTAATCCATCAACCGCTCTGAACGGGGATACTTCCCCTTGTATGTATAGATCCGTCCCAGCTTCTCCTTGCTGCCGTCAAACGTCATGGCGTAATAACGCGTCCCCTGAAGGGTCAGGTAGGAGACGGCATAAAGCCGGTTCCGCGAGGGCAGCAAAAGATAAACCCGATCTTCTGAATACCCGACCCTGGCATCAAACCCGCTCTTCACTGACATGAACCAGGTAAAGAGATTGGCCAGGTCGCGATCCCCATTGTGAGCCGCCATGCCGCAGGTAAACAGGAGGTTGTGATAACCCCAGTCATTAATCTGCAGGCGATCCCTGAGCGCCTGTACCTGGGAAAGAAAGCTCTCAAATTGGGACGATTGGCTCATGGCCTCCCAGTATGAGGTGATGGCTGGCTTCATCGGGGGCGCTAACGACACTTGGGGAAATCCGAACTCACGCCGAAACAGATAATTATCGCCGAAAAAGGCGATTGAGAGCCCCACCGGTACCTGCACCTCCTCATAAGGAGAGGGCTCGGGCAACACAAAGGGAACTTCGGGCTGAGGCGTCGGAACCTCAACAGCCGGCGGCACATCAGGGGCCGGTTCAACACCTGCCACGGGTTCCGGTGGGAGTGTGGGAGGCAGAGCCGGAAGCACGATTTCCCCCACGGGAGTTTCAGGTTCTGGTTTCGTCACCTCCCCCTCGCCCTCAATCTTCTCCGGCTCCGGCTCGGGAGGTTTAGCTACGGGCATTGCCTTGGGCTTGGGAACACGGTCCCTCACAAATCCCTTGGATGCCTCAAACTCGGCCCACTGGGCCTTGAGAAAATTGACGAATTCCGCATCCCGCTCATCGCGATACTGGGTAAAGGCCCCCATTTCACTTCGAGCAAAATCTTCAAATTCATCGGCAGAGACAGGCATCGCAAGGAGCAGCGCCGCCATGGCGAAACAACCGGTACGTATAAACTGTGTAAACATGATTTACGATTCTCCGTATGGACGGTGGCAGGATCCAGGGTCATCTACAATTAGATACAGGAACCCGCCCCTGTTTTCAATGCCCTTTCGCGCCGCAAACAAGACCATTCACTGAAGATACAGCACGTTTGGCGTAACTCTTGTTCATTGCTCGCGCATCAATGACACGTAATCATTTATTACCATAGGCGGGACTTCAAGCATTGTGAAAAGGATCACAGAGAGTAACGTCACCCCTGTTTTTTTCCACCGCACGCCACACCGGGCCAGGGGCGTCATGACAAAAAGGGGCGCGTCAAAAACGGCGCGCTCCAAGTCACCTGGTTTTGGGTTTGCTATGAAGCCTCGGCGTCGTATGCGCCGATATGAATTGTGCTGCTTTGTTTAGGGACCTGTCGAAAAATGTTTTACACCGCTTTGGGGGGCTGTTTTTTCCAACGTGAATGCATCCAGATCCAGTGCGTCGGGTACCGGCGGATCATGGATTCATACACATCTGAACATCGCTGGGTATTCACCAGCGCGTCGGCTTGTGGTTCATCGGTTCTCTGAAGGGAGATGGGGGCCTGACATTCAATGGTATAGGTATAATCGTCGTTAAGACGAATAAACACAGGGACAATGGGGGCATCGCACTGAACCGCCAGCATGGCGGGTATCACCGCCGTGTGAGCGGGCCTTCCAAAGAAGTCTACAAAGACGCCCTTCACCTTGGTGTCCAGATCAAATAGCATACCGTAGACACAGCCCTCTTTCAAGCCGTTAACGATCACCTGAAGGGCATTTCCACGTGCGGTATTGGAGTACCCGGCCTGGTTGCGGTATCCCACGATCATCTTATCGAGACGCGGATCGTAGGAGCGCTTTGCGATTACCCGCAACGGGATCCCCTGTTGGACCAGCCAGGTTCCCATGAGTTCCCAGTTGCTGAAATGCCCGGTCTGAAGGAACACGCCATTCCCCTTGGCTATCGCATCGGTGAGGTGATGAAAATTCTCCACCTTCACAATGCGATCCAACCCCTGGCGCACAAGGTTGGGAAGCCTCACGGCATCTGCCACACAGACGGCTATATTGTTAAAAACACCCTTGGATAGCTTCTTTATTTCGGCTTTGGAAAGTTCGTCTCCAAAGGCCCACGTCAGATGACGCACGCTCTTTTTTCGTTCATGAATCGCAAGGTGCCAGGCGAGTCGCCCGACCCCACGCATCAACAGGATAGAGGCACGCCGGTTAAGAATTCGAAGCAATGAGACAAGTGAAACAATGGCATAATAGATAATATCGTTTTTAATCTTTTTCCTGAAGCGTTTGCTCATAAAACAAGTCCAACCATGATGCAATCGTTAAAAAACGATGAATTAAAACCGTGAACCGAACGAAAGTCGAAGGAGAAAACCAGATTTCACCCTCTCCGCCGGACGTTGCAACCAACTCCGGTAAGCCTTACCACAGGCGCAGAGTCAAGGAAACTCCCTTTGTACCGTCCCGGCCACAAGGTGCTCAAAGGTGAGCTGTCTGGGCATGGCAAGTGTCCGAAAAAAGAGGACCCCTGCTGTCTTCCCTCCCGGAGCGAGCTTTCCATCGAACCCGGTCTCCATCATATTGTTGCATTTGAGGGTCTTTCCGTTGCTGGTCATCAGGGTAAAAAAGTCCGGGTTGATATAGAGAGCTTCATCACCGGTGTTGCGAAGCCAGACGGAAATTTTCCGCTGTTTTTCATAGGTAGCCTTGCCCCGGCCCTCATCACGAAGGGCCATTTGCAGATCGGAATTGCCCTTGTAAAAAAGAAGGTTCGCGGTAACCAGTTTGCGACGCAGGTCTCTGTAGTCTCTGTTTTTCGGGTAAAACGCCACCGATTTTTCAATGAGCGCCACCGCCTGTGCACTCTCCGCAGCATCGTTTTTTTGACTCTGGTAATACCTCAGGGCTTTGTCATAACATTGGCCGGCCAGGCGTTTTTTATAAAAGTCCTGCTTGGATCGGTACAGTTCACTGGAAGGGTTCAACGCCACGAGCTTTGTAAAAAGTGTGTAGTTGGTCTCAAACTTCCAGGCGGGAACCGTCAGCACCTTGGCATACGTCTCCTTCTCATCCAGATAACGCTCCAAAGATGTAAGCTTCGATTTAAGGGGCGGGATATCAAACCGAGATAGAGCAGCCCGGGCCTCTTCGAATTTATTGTTGTTGGCCAGAGTCCGTATCTCAGACCGAATGGCGCTGTTGTTCTGGTCAAACTCCTCAACCAGCATTGCCTCACGCTTTACGCGGGAGCGCTGCTCCCACTCCGACATAAGAAGACCGCCCCCTTTCCAGACAAAGGGCAGAGACACGAGCACAAGCAGCACGCCAAGGGTTACGCCGTACCACTTTGGGTTGAGCCCCTTCAGCCAGCGACCCAACCGTTGAAGTCCGTGACGTGCTTTCTCCCCTTTTCCTGCAAAGTCAGCGCCCTCATAAACATCCTTCACCCAGCGCCCCGTGGCTTTGGCCCCAGCCCAGGGCTCTGTCTTCACCTCATGGACATAGGGGCTGTATCCTGGATCCGTATCCACGAAGCACTCGCCGAGATCATCAAGATGCGCACTCCTCCCATTCGATACAGGAGGCTCCGCGGAGTCGGGCGGCATGGATTCCAATCCATACTTCGAAGGGTCAATGTCAATGCCCCCATTTGAAGAGCCGGCGGCCAACCCGTTTCGATTCCCATTGCCCAAGGAATTTTTCAGCTTACTGAAAATCACGCCACACCGGGCACATTCAATGGCCCCTTCCCCATTCCTGAAACCACACTGGGGGCAAAGGACATCGTTGGAGTGAAAGTCTGATGGAATATCCTCCAATTCCAGGGACGCCTCCCACGGGCCGGCCTGCCCTTCAACCGCCACATCTTCCTCAGGCGCGGTCGCGGCGGGTCGGGCATCTTCAGGGCTCTCTATCCCGAGTTCCCGTCGCAACTCCCTCTGCTGCTCGTGATAGCGCTCCATCGCCTCTTCACTCCGACGCTTTTCAATGGCGATGGACTCTTCAGCAAGGGCCATGTCCGATCCACAGGCAATGCACTCCACATCTTCCGAATCGTTTTCATATCCGCATACTGGGCATTTCATACGCTTCCCTTGATTGATTCATTTTCAATGAGTTTTCATCCCTTGTGTTATCCCAGAAATGAAATAATACAGACTTCAGGATATTGTCAAAGCTTATCAGGCATTTGCTCATGGCAGCATGAAGAAAAAGTTCAGGTCATGCAACCGCCCAAACCCCGTCAGTAAGAATAAAACCAAGACGTTGAAGCAGGTGAGTTGCTGGGCCGTTTGTCGGATCAACCTCAGCCACGAGGGAGCACTTCCCATCGACATCAATCACCCCGGACTTGAGCTCCTGGAGAAGCTCCCCCCCGAAACCCCGGTTCCAGAAAAAGGTGGAAAACCACCCCCCCAGTTCCACTCGCCCCCCTTGCCATCGGCGTAACACAAAAAAACCAGCCAGGTCCCGGGTGCCTTGTAATCTAACGGTAAAGGCTACCTGGGAAGGATCGTTAAGGGTTCCGACCAGCCATGACCCGGCGGCAGCGGCAGAATCGATTCCCCGCGAAAACCGCCAGACATCGGGAGAATCAAACCCCGCCCCCATCTCGGAAACATCGTCAGGTTGAAAAGAAGAGACCACAAGTCGCAGTGTTGAGAATCCATTTGGGAAAAGGGATTTCAACGAATGGGGCCGCTGCTTAAGAAGATTCATTCGCATGGGTCACATTCCCGTAAATACAGGGGGGCGTTTCTCGAAAATAGCATCCAGGGCCTCTTTGTGATCTTCTGAACCGTGGCATTGAGCCTGCATAAAGGCACACTGCTCCAAAAAGTCGGGCAGCTCCATACGTTGCCCCATCTTAAGGAGCGTCTTGGCCATGCGCAGAGCCTGGGGCGGCTTGGCGGCAATTTTTTGTGCCATCTCCCCTGCTGATGCCATCAACGACTCGTGGGGAACCACCCTGGACACCAGCCCCATCTCAAGGGCGCTTTGCGCGTCAATGACATCTGCGGTGAAGGTGAGCTCACACGCCTTGGACATGCCGACAGCCCGCGGCAGCAGCCAGGCTCCCCCGTCCCCGGGAATGAGCCCGACGCTGAGAAAGGTCTCTCCGAACCTCGCCTTTTCCGAGGCGATACGGATATCACACATGAGGGTAAGATCAAACCCCGCTCCTACGGCAGGCCCGTTGACAGCGGCAATGACCGGGATGGCAAGGGATTCCATGGCAAGGGGGATTTTCTGGACATGGGTCTTGTAGTTGGACACCAACTCGGCGGCATCGCCTGCGAACATCCCTTTTTTCTGTGCCATGTCCTTGATGTTGCCACCCGATGAAAAAGCGGGATCGCTTCCTGTCAGTACCAAGACGCTGATGCCGGCGTCGTTGTTGATCATCTCGACCAGCCGGCAAAGCTCATCCACCATCTGACGACCCGTGACGGCGTTTCTGGTCTCCGGGTGATTCAGCGTTGCGGTGAGAACACGCCCATCGCGCGTCACAAGGATTTCGGTGAATCCGTCCATGACCTCTCCTTTTGCTGATGTCCATCCTCGACATTTCCATGGGAAAGTTTTTGCGAAGGAAACGATTCAACTTGAAAAGACAGCCTTCCATGGTCAAAGTGGGTGATAAAAGCAAGCCTCCGGCGGCAAGGGTGGCGAAGCCACATTAGGCAAAATACCTTGAAAGCAGGTTGAGGATTCCCTTTGCCCCTCGTTCCTCGGGGAAAATCACATCCGCCTTTAAAACGGAATTTGTTCAAGGACACGTTTTAAGACCTGTTTGTTAAACCCACTCTTTCAGGTCAGGCAGAAGTTCAGCCCCGGAGTTATTCCGGTGAAAGTCAACCGTCGAAAGGAGCGTCAACCGGTGTCATCTTGCAAACATGGATCCCCGGTCACTCGACCTGCCAACGCGACCATGAATCGCACCATAAAGCCTTACATTACACTTCAGGCCACCCGGACAGCCGGGAAAGACGAAATCAGGAAGCTGTCGTTGCGCAAAAAATGAAACAGGTCTCTTCTCAAGAACGGTCGCGCTACCTTACCCTCCGCGCGAATGCCAAAAAAGTGATTGCACCACGACGCCCTCCACGCATTCGCAATAGGGTTTCAAGGTGCCCTCACCTTGGCCGCCGGAGGCACACCCTGATGTGCCACACTGTTACACTCTGCCATCAATTGGCTCACTGTAGCAAAACAGCTGGCATATTTCACCGAAAATGAAAGACAGCTCCCCTGAACCGGAACGGAATTCACACGTAAGCAAACCAGGCCACCCTCACCCCCGGCCTCAAAGACCCGGAAAAAAACGAGACTTGACAGAAAAGAAAACTCCGATTAAAAAGCGTAAGCTCGCAGCTTGGTGCTCTTTTTTTGGCACCGGGCCAGAGAACCCGTCACCGTGCGGGTTTTTTTGTGCCCGAAAGCCATGGACCCTGCAGCGGGCGCCGGTATGGCAGATCATACCGGAACGAACCAAGCCCCAAGGAGAATTACCCATGCTGCACCCCGTCGTACAAACACCCCAATGCGCCATTCACCGCATTTCTGACGATACCCCCTCACGCATTGACCGCCTCGTCGTGTCCACCCCCGAAACCCGGGCCATTGCCAACGACCCCATGGTCATGGGAATCGACTACACGCGTCGCCTCAAAAACACCTGCGCCAGGACCCTTTCCATGCTCAAAACCGAGGGGATGATCTGCCTCGAAGAGCATGAGACCATTGTCTACGACATCCTGCGCGGCGGCCTTAACTTCGGCCTTCGTGAGGCCCTGGCCGATGCATTCTCCTGGAACAGGCACGGCGGTTCTTTCATCAGCGCACAGCGAGCCAGAGTCGATGACAACCCCGAGCAGTGGCACATCATGGAGAGTGAGTACAGCAAGGTCTACATGCCCAAGACCGCCAGCATCGTCATTGGCGACGTGGTGGCCACCGGCACCAGCCTGGAACACGCCATGAAGGCCCTGGTGTCCGAAGCGGAAAAACAGGGCACCGCCCTGCGCTCCATCGTCTTCTTCACCTACGGCGGCCCCCGGGCGGAAGAGATCCTTGAAGCGGCCGACGCCATGTGCCGGGAGCGATTTCCATCCTACGAGGGAACCACCCTCATCTACCTGGAAGGACGCTTCATCGTTCCCACGGAAGAGACGCCCCTCTCCATCAAAGTCACCGGCACCGACCTCCTTCGAACCGGCGCCCTCATGGCCCCCGAGTTCATCGACTCCCAGTACGAGGACCCGTCCTATCCCATCCAGCGCTGCACCATCTACGATGCAGGGTCCCGAGCCTTCTGGACCCCCGAATACATCGCAGACCTCACAGAATACTGGGGCGAGACCCTGGCCCTGGCTGAAAACGGCATGGACTACACGGCGCTTCTCAATGAACGATTCCCCGAGCTCGATACCACCCGCTTCGGCACGGTGGACCTGGCCGAGATCTGCCGCAAGCAGATCGCCCAACTGTAACCCAACTAAGAACTGAGGTGAGCCACCTCGAAAGCGTGTTCGCGAATGCTCACCCCTCGTTCCTCGGGGTTTACATTCGCTGACGGGCTACGTCCGTAATAAAAGCTTCGGTGACACAACCTTCATCGACAGCCATTACCACTGGAAAAAGAATCAAGTAGTGATGCGAACACGAAGTGCACCTCATGACAACACCTGTATCGCGTTCGCCATATGGGTTATTAGATGCTTTCACCGCCACCGGACACACACAGATTAAAGTCGATTCTACTTTAGATATGGCACCGTCTCCAAAACGTTTGAGACTTATGAAAACATATGACCAAACCACCGGCATTGGAGGCGGGCTCAGCCCGCGGCGAACGCCCTTGCAATTTGGCCCGAGGTACGAGGGACAAAGCGCAAGGTCAATCAGCTTTCGAGGTGGCTCACCTCGCCGCCGGAGGCATCGCTTTTTAATCCTGCTTTGATAATACTAAGGCAAGGCTTTTACCAATAGGAGAACAGATGAAGAAAGACCACGCTGCTGATACCGATTTTGCCCTTACCCATGTCTCCGACTCCCACCGAAAGGGCTTCTGGCCCATGCTGGTGGTGATGCTCGGGTTTACCTTTTTCTCGGCCAGCATGTGGTCCGGCGGCAAGCTCGGCACGGGCCTCACCGCCTGGCAGCTCATCGCCACGGTGATGACCGGCAACCTGCTTCTCGGTTGCTACACCGGGCTTCTGGCGTCCATCGCCGCCAAAACGGGTCTCTCCACCCACCTTCTGGCGCGTTTCTCCTTTGGTGAGAAGGGCTCGTACCTTCCCTCGTTTCTTCTCTCCATCACCCAGGTGGGATGGTTTGGTGTCGGCGTTGCCATGTTCGCCCTGCCCGTCCAGAAGGTCACCGGATGGAACATCCATGCCCTCATCATCGGCTCCGGCCTCTTGATGACCGCAACGGCCTGGTTCGGTTTTCGAGCCCTCACCATCTTAAGCTTCATCGCCGTGCCCTCCATCGCCATCCTGGGTAGCTTCTCTGTTGGCAAAGCCTTCACGGAGTTCGGAGGCCTCGACGCCTGGTTTGCCATGACCCCTGCTGAGCCCATGGGCCTGTTCACCGCCATCGGTATCTGCGTGGCCTCCTTCATCAGCGGCGGTACCCTCACCCCCGACTTCACCCGCTTTGCCAAAAACAAGAAAACGGCCGTCTCCACCACCGTCATCGCCTTCTTCCTCGGCAACAGCCTCATGTTTCTCTTCGGTGCCGTGGGCGCGGCCTTCTACCAGCAGTCGGACATCTCCGACGTGCTCATGAACCAGGGCATGATCGTCTGGGCCATGGTCATCCTCGGCCTCAACATCTGGACCACCAATGACAACGCCCTCTACGCTTCGGGCCTCGGTTTTTCCAACATCACGGGCCTGCCCAAAAAACTTGTGGTCCTGGCAAACGGCGTCATCGGCACCCTGGCCGCCCTCTACCTCTACAATAACTTCGTGGGCTGGCTCAGCCTGTTGAACACCATGCTCCCTTCCATCGGCGGCATCCTCATCGCCGACTACTACATGGTGCGAAAGCGCCTCTACGGCAGCCTGACTGACACACACTTCGAAACCGTCCGACCCACCGCCATCATCGCATGGGCCGCAGGTGTCGTTGCTGCCAAGACCCTCCCCGGCATCGCTCCGGTGAACAGCGTCCTGGCCGCCATCGGCGTCTACCTTGTGGCCGAGCAGGTAATGAGCAGCATCAAACGGCCCGAAGGCGAAGCAGCCAGGGGATAATCCCCTGGACCCCATAAGGCAAATGCTCCCGGCCTTCGTTCCTCAGACCACTCGCATTCGCTGACGGGCTCCGCCCGTGATCAAAACAGATGGTGCCGCCCCCTGTTCGTTTTAAGCACCGGCACAACGCATCAGTATAAAACGAAAAGCCCACTTATCGGTTCTCCTCAACCGGCAAGTGGGCTTTTTTTACATGGAAAGCCAGACAGTTGCAGCTGATCAACCCTTCCGCAATCAGGGCAACCGCGTGAGCAAATCTTTACGCAACAGCCATCAAGACGGCCAAGCCGCAGAGGACCACACCGCAGCCCCGGGAGATGGGGTTCTGGTAACGTTCATAGTGAGTTCGAAAAACGGGACGATCGAGGAGCATGGAGAAGAGCACCCAGACAAGAAATCCTTCAAGGACAAGGGCCAGGCCGAAAAGGGCGCGGATATGGGTGGGGGTCTCAGGGGCAAGGAGCTGGGAGAAGACACTCAGGATAAAAAGGGTCACCTTGGGGTTCAAGAGGTTGCAGAAGAGACCGTCCCTGAACGCCTGCCCAAAGGGCGCTGCGGGTTTATCTTCCGCTTCGAAGGTGAGCCCGGAGTTTCCGGTGAGGCACCGGATGCCGACATAGAGGATGTAGATTGCACCGGCGTACCGGATGGCGTTAAAGAGCATGGGGCTGGTTCGAATCAGCACGGCAAGGCCGGCAACGGACAGGGTCACATGCACGGTAAGGCCGAGGCAGATCCCCAGCACGCAGGCCATGCCCGCCCGAAAGGAGGTGGTGGTGTGGCGAAAAATAAGCATCATGTCAGGGCCGGGGGAGAGTTGAGCGGCCAGGGCCACCCCCAAAACAACCACAAGGGATTCGAACATCGTCAGGTACTCCGTCTGTTTTGTTACTATTCAGCTCAAGATTGCCTCCGGCGGCCCTGCCGGGGGCCAAACTTTTGAAAAGTTTGACAAACAGGTTTTAAGGGCTATTCGCAAGCATCCTCGATGGTGGCAATCCATATGGATCTGGCTTAACGGGTAAGCCGCCTCCTTTTCTCTCTGCCCCTGCGGGGCTGAAAGAAAAGGAGGCGGCAAC
Organism: Desulfolunaceae bacterium; assembly: GCA_942491485.1. GTDB lineage: Bacteria > Desulfobacterota > Desulfobacteria > Desulfobacterales > Desulfolunaceae > Desulfoluna. Next base: position 336,215 of record CALOAX010000011.1, read on the forward strand.
CGAAAAGTTTGCGGGAGCCATTTTCAAAAAGCGACCCGCCGGAGGCATAGCTGAACAGATACGTTTTTTTCAGTAAATTCCTACAGAGGTAACGATAGTCGAAAGAGGGCATGATGTAAAATCCATGACTGGCATAGCAAACATTCCAAACAGGAATACCGATTCAATGGGAGTAGTCGGAGACCTGCAACTGCTCGATGAGCCTCCGGCGCAGCCAGGTGTGTGCGGCATCCCTTCGGTGCCGCTCGTGCCAGAGAAGCCCGTACCGAAAGGACGGCACTTCAAAGGGGAGCGGAACCACAGCGGTGTCATAACGCCGGGACAGGTGGCGGGCGATGTGGGCAGGAAGTGTCAGGATAAACTCACTCTGTTTCACGATCTCCATGGCGGAAGCGAAAAGGGAGGTCTCAAGAGCAATGCGGCGCTTTCTCCCCAAGCCGAAGAGGGCCCTGTCAATGGGCCCGGCCTTGTCACTGCCGCCTGTCACCACAATATGGGGAGTTTCAAGGTAGCCATCGATATCAAGGTTTTCTGCCAGGGGGTGATTCTTGGCCACCACACAGGCAAAATGGTCGGTTTCAATCCACCGGCACACCACCCCTGCCGGAAGCTCACCCTGCCCTTCAATGGCACTGGCCATCTGAATGCGGTTCTCCACAAGATCCTCCACCACCGTTTCAGAGCCTTCCGTGACAACAGAAATCTGGACTCCGGGGGCTTCCCCGTGAAGGGAACAAAGAAGATCGGGAAAGACAAACTGCGCCACATAATCGCTGACGGCCAGGGTAAACCGTCTTTGGCACCGGGCCGGATCAAAGGGCGCATCGGCCGTGATGGCAGCAAACTCTGCCAGGATCACCTCAAGCCTCGGCCGTATGTCATGGGCCCTCTCCGTCAATTCAAGGCGGTTTCCCACCCGAACCAGCAGTTCATCCGCAAAGGCCTCCCGCAGCTTTCCCAGAATCTTGCTCATGGCCGATTGGCTCACCCGCATCCGAACGGCCGCACGCGTGACATGGCGCTCTTCAAGAAGCAAGCCTAAGGCTTTCAGGTGGGATGGCGACAACGCATCGATGAACATAAAAATCCCTTAAAAAACAATGCCTCCGCCGGCGAGGTGAGCCACCTCGAAAGCAGGTTCGCGAATGCACTTTGTCCCTCGTTCCTCGGGCCAAAATCCATTCGCCTTTGCCGCGGCCTACGCGGGTATTGTTACAAGCCCGTAAGGCTATGGGTAAGATATCGTAAACTCAACCCATGCATCCGGCGGGCCAAAAGAATAGATAGACAACAGCTGTTTACCAGACTTTTCGAGAAATTGCTCTCCGGTAGAAGCCACCGATGTTATTCAGGCCATTATCACTTCAGAAGATTCGATTGTTTCACCCAGGCGATGTATTCATACATCCTTACAACAATCGACACTTATGGCAGCACATTGATAATGAGCGCAGCCCATCAGCGAATGTGATCGACCCGAGGAACGAGGGGCGGGAGCATTCGCAACCTGCTTTCGAGGTGGCACACCTCGCCGCCGGAGGCATGCTTTGCCCCTCCCAGACTATCCCCTGTCACACTCCTTAAAAATCCGGCATGTGCATTGCGTGCCGCAAGACTCGTCCTGTTTTGCGACAAAGGCTGCGATGGCTTCGCTTTTGTGCTCGAAGATATGGTCTTCGCCGATACGCCCGAGAAAGCCTACGTGGGTGATGAAATTGCAGACGCTGCTTTTGAGGTTACAGAAGTAAAGGCCCCCTCCCCTTGCCTTCAGGGTATCGGAGAGTTCCACCAGCAGCTCGGCCCCGGCCAGATCGATGAAGTTGATCCCCTCGCTGACGATGAGCATGTTGCTCACATGCTCCTTCTCCATCATCTCTTCAATGCGGTTCTGGATGCTGTTCACGGACCCGAAGTAGAGGGACATGTCGATGCGGATGATTTTCATCCGGGGGCATTGGTGCAGGGGTCTTTTTGCAATGTTGGTAAGCTGCCTCGATTTTTTGTCGGGATCCGGTGCCATGACGACAATGTCCGGTGTTGCCGAGCGGGAGAGAAAAACAACCAGGGAAAGAAACACCCCGATGTAAATGGCAAACTCCAGTTCCAGAAACAGGGTGGAGAGAAAGGTGACCACAAGGATCGCAGACTCTGAAGGGCTTACGTGAAGAACAAATCGAATGTGTTTGAAATCAATAAGATTCCACGCCACAATAAGAATCACCCCTCCCATGGCGGCGATGGGAAGATAAGCCGTCAAAGGTGCAATAAGAAGCACAAGGAGCATCAGGGCGCAGGCAGCAAAAATGGCGGACAGGGGGGTTTTTGCTCCTGCGGAAAAGTTGATTCCCGATCGGGTAAAGGAGCCGGACCCTGCGTAACTGGAAAAGAAACTTCCCACGAGGTTGGAGAGACCCTGGCCGATAAACTCCTGATTGCCATTAATCCGCTGCCGGGACTTGGTCGCCACGGACCGTGCGATGGAGACGGCCTCGATGAGCCCCAGAAGCGCAATGGCAAAGGCTTCGGGGGCCAGCTGCCGAATGACGGGAATCGAGAAATCAGGGGATGAAAACGGCGGAAGCTGCGAGGGGATCTCGCCCAACAGTGTCACGCCATGAGCCGGGCCATTCAACGCCATACAGGTAAGGCTCCCCGCCACCATCCCGATAAGGAGGTTGGGTGCCTTGGGCTGAATTCGCCTGGAGACCACGGCGCACCCGATGGTGACGGCGGCAATCATCATCACATACCCATTAACCGACTGGTACTGGGCCGCCATATCCATCCAGGTATCAATAAACGACTCCCCGCGCGGCAGGGTCAGCCCCAGCACATGCTTCAACTGGCTGGTGGCGATCAAGATGGCTGCCCCGGCTGTGAAACCTGTCACCACGGTGTGGGAGACAAAGTTCACGAGGGTTCCCAACTTGGCCACCCCGAAGGCAAGCTGAAAAAAACCTGCCAGAAAAGTCAGGGTCAGGGCATACTGAATAAACGCCCCGCTGCCCGGTTCGGCAAACTGGCTGATGGCTGAAAACACCACAATGGAGATGGCCGTGGTGGGCCCGGATATAAGGTGATGTGAAGACCCGAAAAGGGCCGCAATCACAGGCGTCACCATGGCTGTGTAGAGGCCGTATTGTGGAGGAAGGCCGGCAATGGCCGCAAAGGCAACCCCTTGGGGCAGCACAATCACCGCTCCGGTGAGTCCGGCGATGAGATCTGCCTTTAACGAGTCCCGGTCAACAAGGGCAATCCACTGCAAAAAGGGAAATAGTTTCGTAATCACGTTCCACGTCCTGGAATAGAATGGGATTTGTAACTATTCAGCTCAACAGGATTATTGAAAAGAAGCCTCCGGCGGCAAGGTGTGCCACCTTGAAAGCAAGTTGCGGGTGCGCTTTGCCCCTCGTGCCTCGGGCCAAATCACATCCGCCTTTAATTCGCGAACTACCAAGGCTCATGTTTTTAAAACCTGTTTATCAAACCCACTTTTTTAGATAAGGGAAAGTTTGATCCCGGCAGGGCCACCGGAGACACAAGCTGTATAACTACAGGGACTTTACTTATAAAAAGTTCGAAGAGATAACTGTTCAGCGAAGCACGTGAGGTGTGAGGCATCTGCCCACACGCTCAGGTTTCACAACCCTGGTTGCGTCCTGGATTGGCCAAAGCTGAAGAAGCTATAATACGCTGAGGGATCCTCCGTTTCGCCGATTTCGTTGATATATATTCGATTGTAATCAATCATACGGGACACTGCAAGTAACATAACAAACAGGGCAAGACAAGGTAGAAAAGAGACGATTTATGAGATATTAACCGGGTAAGGAAGTCGCCTGAGAAAACACGGCCCAATCAGCCCCATGCAAAGCAAATGGTCACGAGGATTATTGAATGGAAAAGCACGACATCAACGCCAAACAACTCATGGAGTTGTCACACGTCACCATCGAACAGGCGATGGATGGCATCTTCTGGCTTGACGAAAAGGGGCACATCTACCGGGCCAACGAGGCTGCCTGCACACAACTCGGCTACACGCCGCAGGAATTTTTGCGCCTCAGCATTGCCGACATCGACGTCAAGATTGGGTTCAAGGGGTTTCAGGAGTTGTGGAGCCGTTTGAAGCTCGACAGGAAAGAGACCTTTGAATCACGTCATAAGAGAAAAAACGGTAAAACCTATCCTGCTGAGATCACAAGCTACTATATCAAGAGCCCGGAAAATGACGGCAAAGACTACACCTGTAATTTTTTCCGGGACATCACCCATTTGAAACAGACTCAACACGAACTCAAAGAGAGTGAGGAGCGTTTCCGCAGCACCTTTGAAGAGGCTCCCGTGGGCATCGCCCATGTGACCCTGGACCGCAAGTGGCTTCGGGTCAACCGCACCTTGTGCCGACTCACCGGCTACACACGTGATGAAATGGAAGCCATCACCTTTCGGGAGCTCAACCCGCCGGATTCGCCGGAAGAGGACCTCCTTCAGGTGGAAAAGATCGTGGCAGGCCAGATTCAGACCTTTTCCATCGAAAAACCCATGATGCGAAAAGACGGAACCTCCTTCTGGATTCACTTGAGCGTCTCCCTTAAACGCAACGACACGGGCGCACCGGACTACATGATCGCCGTCGTCGAGGATATCACGGCCCGAAGGCAGGCAGAGGAAGAGCTGCAGGCCCTTAAAAACCAACTCGAAAACGAGAACATCTACCTGCAGGAAGAGATCCGGGTGGAGCACAACTTCGGGGAGATCATCGGGCGCTGCGATGCGTTTAAAAAAGTGCTGCACAAGGTGGAACAGGTTGCGGGAACCGAAGCCACAGTGCTCATTCTGGGTGAGACAGGCACAGGTAAAGAGCTCATTGCCCGTGCTGTCCACGACCTCAGCGGACGAAAAAAGCGCCCCCTCGTCAAGGTCAATTGTGCCTCCCTGCCGGCAAACCTCATCGAAAGCGAGCTGTTCGGCCATGAAAAAGGCGCCTTCACCGGCGCCCTCGCCCGAAAAAGCGGCCGGTTCGAACTGGCCGACGGTGGCACCATCTTTCTCGATGAGATCGGAGACCTCCCCCTGCAGCTTCAGGCCAAGCTCCTCAGGGTCCTTCAGGAAGGTGAGTTTGAACGCTTGGGAAACCCCCAAACCATGAAAGTCGACGTCCGCGTCATCGCCGCCACCAACCGGGACCTCAAAAAACTCATGGAGCAGGGACTTTTCCGGGAAGACCTCTACTATCGCCTCAACGTCTTTCCCATCGTCACGCCCCCCTTAAGAGAGCGCATGGAGGATATTCCCGACCTGGTCCGGCACTTCATCCACAAATACAAAACCAAAACCGCAAGCAAGGTGTCCAAGGTGGCTTCAGGAGAGATGAAGGCCCTGCAATCTTACAGGTGGCCAGGGAACATCCGGGAACTTGAAAACATCATCGAACGCGCCCTCATTATCAGTCGCGGCGAATCCCTGGAGTTGGAAGAGTGGCTGATGCAGTCCACCCCACAGAAAGTCTCCGGAAAGATGGCCTCCCTCAGTGAAAACGAAAAAGCGCATATCCTCAAAGCCCTTGAACTCACCGCAGGCAGAATCAGCGGAGACAAAGGGGCTGCAAAACTCCTCGACATCAACCCCAAGACCCTCAGGTCCCGAATGGTTAAACTCGGGCTGCTGAGGTCGTGAAGAACAAAAAAGCCTCCGGCGGCGAGGTGGGGGCACCTCGAAACCCTATGGCGAATGCTTGCAGGACGCCATCATTCTATAGCTTTCGGGGCATTCGCGCGGAGGGAGAGGTCTTGCCAACCGTTGTTCGGAAAAGGCCTGTTTCACTTTTCGTGTTATGACTCTCCAACGATATCGTCTTCCCCGGCTATCCGGGCAACCTGAATCATTCAGTGAAACCATGGTGATACGTTCCATGACCATGTTGGCACATTGAGTAACCAGGGGAGACGACCTCGATTCATTCAATAAAATCAAGGTAATCTACGCAACCGGTTCCGGTGCACGGAGTATACCCTAAAGCCGGCGGATCGCAGCGACTCCTCGAACACAGAACCAGGAACGAAGAACGGTTTTATCTTGCCCAACCAGATGTCCTGAATATCATCACCCAGCATCAATATTGATGATATATCATCACAAACATCTTGAACGACCCTCCCCTCTCTTCTCCTCACCTGACACGCATCGCCCCGTCTTTTCGAGGAAAACGCACACATCCACCCCCCTTATCATCATTTGGCACGCCTTTTGAAACTCACCTTTATTGAATTGTGCCCGGCCAAGCTATCAGGCCACATTCAAGCATAAACACGGCTGCTCCCAAGAGCACCGTTTGAAATGGATATATCAGGGGATGGAACCGAAAACGTTCGATGCGGGTTGCACTGCCAAGCATCCGGAACTGAGTCGAAAAATGCAGTCGATGATGCGACGGATAACAAATCGTTGCCCTGACCTTTTCGAATCCATCTGAACAATTGTCAGATAATTAGGGACGACGTAACATGAATCAACAAACTGAAAAAACAGAAACCCACAATGAGGCTTCCGAAGGCAAAAAAGTAAGCCGCAGACAGTTTTTCCAGATCGGCGCGGCAAGTGCGGCGCTGGGAACGGTTGCTGCTGTTAAAGCCCCCGGAAAAGCCGTGGCGAGCGTTTCATCATCTGCAGGCGAAATGGACCCCCAAATCGTGCAGGTCCTGCCCGACCTTCCCATCAAGATGAAGTCCTCCTACAAGCGGATGCCCCAGAAGTACACCATCTTCAACCGTGCTTTCAGTGGGGACGCACCGGAGCACCAGAAGAAGATGGGGGCGTTCTGGCACCCGAAACCCCGCAAAGAGCCCGGCTGGACCCAGCTCGATTATGCCTTGGAAAAAGCGGCTTGGTCGGTGAACGACACCATGGCGCCTTTCTCCCAGGCGGGCATCCCCGAGACCTCCGCCTACCGCTGGGACATTGAGCCCAACGAAGAGACCTACCGTTTTGGCACCAAAAAAGAAGCGACGGATGCGGTAAAGCGCGCGGCCCAGTTCCTCGGTGCCGACCTTGTGGGAGTCACCCCCTACGACGAGCGCTGGGTCTACTCCGAATTCTACAATCCATTAAAAAATGAAACACTTCCGGCGGCCCTCCCCTTCAAGCCAAAATCGGTCATCGTCATGGCCGTGGAGATGGACTACAAGGCGTTCACAACCGCACCGGCTGTCCTGGCCTCCGCAGGGGCGGGAAAAGGATACTCCGAGATGGCCACCACCGCCACATCCGTGGCCCACTTCATTGCAAACCTCGGATACAAGGCCTTCGGGGCCGGCAACGACGTGGCCATGAGCGTTCCCTACGCCATGGCAGCAGGACTCGGTGAGGCCGCCCGAAACGGCATGGTGGTCACCTACAAGTACGGCCCCCGGGTTCGTCTCTGCAAAGTCTTTACAGAAATGGAGCTGGAGTACGACAAGCCCATCACCTTCGGTGTCCGGCACTTCTGCGAAAACTGCATGCGCTGCGCAGATGCCTGCCCCAGCAAGGCCATCCAGAAGGACGTGAAGCCCTCCTTCAAGGTCCACAACAAGTCCAACAACCCCGGCGTGGAAAAGTGGGCGGTGGATGCCGAAAAGTGCTTTGAGTTCTGGTGCAAAAACGGCGGGGACTGCGGCACCTGTATCTCCAGCTGCCCCTACAACAAACCGGAGTTCTGGCACCACAAAATGGTGGACAAACTCACCGCCCTGATGCCCGGGCCGGTTCACAGCTTCATGCGGGAAATGGACATCGCCTTCGGCTACGGAAACACCTTCGACAAAAAAGCCGTCAAGGACTTCTGGAAGTAAGGAAGAGCCTCCGCCGGGCAGGGGCTGAGCCCCTGCACCCCAGGTTCGGGAATGCTCTGAGCCTTCGTTCCTCAGGCTCATCACATTCCCTGACGGGCTTCGCCCGTGGCTAACGTTTTTTGGGTTATGTCCCTTTTGCCACCGGGTTTCGAGGTGCCCCCACCTCGCCGCCGGAGGCAGCTTTTTCTATTCGTAAAAAAAACACTTTCTCTTGAGGGAGACGAAATATGGGTATCTTTACTGGAACGGAAATCCTGTTCTTTATTTTGGGTGCGCTGACCGTGCTGCTCGGCGGCGGTCTTGTCTATATAAAAAAACAACGCAACTTAAACTGGCAGGCCATGGGCCTGGCCGGTCTCGGAGCCTTTCTGGTTCTCTTTTGCATTGCCTGGTCGGTGAGCAGCGTGCTGGAAGGCGAGCCCCAGGCAGCCAACATGGGAATCCTGGTGTTCGGTTCCCCGGTGCTGGTTATCGTCGGTATTCTGAACCGGATGGTGAAAAAAAACAAAGCGGAAGCGGCATAGATCATGGAAACACTTGTGATGGAGACACCCTGTGCTTCCGGAAGCCGGAAGTCCAGGGTTGGAGGGGTACTCACCCTGCTGGCCCTCATCTCTCTGATGGCGGCCTATGCAGTCGGATTTTTTGTCCAGGGGAATGAATCCTTCCAAACGCTGCAGAAAGCCTTTCCGGGAAAACAACTGGTAGCCACCGAAGGGGCAAGCCAGTTGTACAGCGTCACGGACCTGAAGACCCATGCCGATGAGGGGCACATCGTCACCCGGGAAACCTTAGGCTGGGGCGGCCCCCTGACTACCGCCACGTGGATTGGGTCAGATGAGATCATCCGCGAGGTGGCAGTCTTAAGCCACAAAGAGACCCCCTCCTTTTTTCAGCACCTTGAGGGCAACGGGTTTTTCGAGCAGTTCGCAGGGCGCAGCATCACCGCCCCCCTGGCCAATGACGGAGAAATTGACGCCGTATCCGGGGCCACCATCTCCTCTGTGGCCTTTACCAAGGCAGTGAGGGAAGGCTCGCATCGTGTGGCGGCCGAGCAGTATGGGCACCCCATGAAAAAGGAAGCCGAAGCCTGGAATGTCGGCAGGAACGAAATCGTCCTGCTCATCGTGTTTGCCGTGGTCATCGGCTGCCTGCTTTTGAAACGCATGAAAGCCCGGCTCTTTGTTCTGGCCTTCTGCATACTCTTCCTCGGCATTCACATGAACCGGCCCATCTCCCTTGCCAGCCTCGCCTCCATTCTGCTGGGCTACCTGCCCTCCCTTCACAGCCAGCCTTTCTGGTGGCTTCTGGTACCGGGAGTATTGTTGATCACCACCCTCATGGGCAAGAACGTCTACTGCTACTGGATGTGCCCTTTTGGCGGCATGCAGGAGTTCGCAACAAAAATCGGCGGCGTCAGCTTCCGGCTCAATAAAAAGGTGACAGGGGCCATCAAGCACCTGGTCTATCTCTTCCTCTGGATGGCCCTGATGATTATCTTCCTCACCCGGAACCCTGCCATGGGGGCCTATGAACCATTTGCCACACTGTTCAGCCTTCGCGGCTCCGGCATTCAGTGGACCCTGGTCACGGTGGCCCTGGCGGGTTCCTTCCTCATCCCGCGATTCTGGTGCCGATTCTTCTGCCCCGTGGGTGTCATCCTGAATCGTCTGGCGCGCCTCAAAAAAAGCATCAAAAAGAAGTTGGGATCTCTCTCACCACGACCAAAGGAGGCTCTTCATGAAGACTAAAACAGACGAACTCTCCTGGCAGGACCACATCGCCATTGCCCTTTTGGTCCTGATGGTGGGATTGATCCTCGGCAGCTTCTACACGGCCATCTTCTGATCCGCCACTCCTGAAAATCAAAAAGCGTCGCCTCCGGCGGCAAGGTGAGCCACCTTGAAAGTGGATTGTGAATGTGAAGAGCCCTCGCTCCTCGGGCTTTTCACATTCACTGATGGGCTACGCCCCTGAATCACGGTATTTCGTGGGGTTCGTATTCCCCGGCTGTCAGGGCAACCTGACGTGTAGGAGGGGCTTACGCTTCGTAAACCCGGCACTCTTTGCACAGCGAAGGTTCTTTCCCGTCCCCTAATATTAAAATACAGGGATAAATTCCGATACAATCCTCACCCCTTTGCCACCATAGGTATATTGAAGCTGAACGTTAACCCTGAAAGGCATTCATCCACCCCAGATAAAGAGCTCTGAGGGTTTCCTTCACCCTCCTTGACAGCCACACGCCAAGCCTGTATTTTTAAGAAATATAACTACCCCTTACACTGTGCCAAGCCCTTCTCTTCAACACATATTACCCATCGCCCACAGGGCCCCATTCAGGAACGATCAGGCTGCCATGATAACGAATCGGGCATACCGTTTCACCATTCCATTACACCACCGAACAACCATAGGCACAGTCACCCCTTTTTTAATCAACAGCTCTATTTTGCTGAACAGGCCTGCCTGCAGGTCCCAGGTCGCATAAAGATTCCATGGATACCCGGCCGCAATACGCCGGCCTCCCTACAAACGAGCACAGCATGATGATGGAGGACTTAACGCGTGGAAAAGTACATCTACAGCTTCAACGGGGAAGAGACCGAAGGCGACGCATCACAGATGAACCTTCTCGGGGGCAAAGGTGCCAACCTGGCGGAAATGGCCCGCCTCGGTATCCCCGTGCCTCCGGGGTTCACCATCACCACCGAGTGCTGCAACGCCTACCTCCGAACAGGAGAGGACTACCCCAAAGGGTACACAGAGCAGCTGGAAGATGCCCTGGCACGGCTTGAAAAGAGCATGGGCCTGACCTTCGGCGATCCGGACAACCCCCTGCTCGTCTCCTGCAGATCGGGTGGGCGGCAATCCATGCCGGGCATGATGGAGACGGTTCTCAACGTGGGGCTTACCACGGAGACCATCCCGGGGCTCATCAAAAAGACCGGCAACGGCCGGTTTGTCTATGACTCCTACAGGCGCCTCATCATGATGTACTCGGATGTGGTGATGGAAAAAGCCGAAGGGATTGAAGCGGAAAACGGAAACGGCATCCGGCCGCAACTGGAGAGGATCCTTACCGCATTTAAAGAGACCCGGGGTGTCGAAAGCGATTCCGAGCTTTCCGAAGAGGACCTAAAGGATATCTGCACCCGTTTCAACGAGAAGGTGGTCCAGGTTCTGGGCCGCAAGTTTCCGGACTCCCCCAGGGCCCAGCTCGAAGGGGCCATCGGCGCGGTCTTCAAAAGCTGGAACGGCAAACGGGCCCGTTCCTACCGGCGCATTGAGAACATTGCCGACAGCTGGGGCACCGGCGTCACCGTCCAGGCCATGGTCTTCGGAAACATGGGGGATACCTCGGCAACAGGCGTGGCCTTTACCCGCAACCCCGCAACAGGAGAAAACACCTTTTTCGGGGAGTGGCTGCCCAACGCCCAGGGCGAGGATGTGGTGGCCGGCCTCCGAACCCCCTCCCCCATCAACGAGGCCACCAAGCGCGAAAAAAACAAGGAGGTGAAATCCCTTGAAACAGCCATGCCCGAGGCCTACCGGGAACTGGAGTCCATCCGTCACACCCTGGAACAGCATTACAAAGAGATGCTCGACATCGAATTCACCATCCAGAAAGAGCGGCTCTTCATGCTGCAGTGCCGCGTCGGCAAACGCACCGGCACCGCATCCCTGGTCATGGCCATGGAGATGCTCGAAGAGGGACTCATCGATGAGGTCACCGCCATAAAACGGGTAAAGCCCCACCAGCTCAACGAACTCCTCCACCCCATTGTGGACCCCGAGGAGGAGAGCCGGGCCCAAAGCCTCACCGAGGGACTCCCGGCCGGACCGGGCGGGGCCTTCGGCCACCTCGCCTTCACATCGGATGAAGCCGTAAAACTCGCCAAAACCCACCCCCACGTCATCCTGGTGCGCGAAGAGACCAACCCGGAAGATATCGAAGGCATGCGGGCCGCCTCCGGAATCCTCACGGCACGGGGCGGCATGACCAGCCATGCGGCCCTGGTGGCAAGGGGCTGGGGAAAGTGCTGCATCGTGGGCGCAGGCGGCATCACCATCCACCCGTCCTTAAAAAAGATGACCATCGACGGCAAGACCTTCAAGCAGGGAGACATCCTCACCCTAAACGGCACCAGGGGCCGTGTCTACGAAGGGAAACTCAACATGGTGGACGCCACTGAGGACCCGCGGTTTCAAGGGTTCATGGAGATGGCGGACAAATACCGCACCATGGGCGTCCGGGCCAACGCCGACACCCGCGAGGACGCCCTGGTGGCCAAAAGCTACGGTGCCGAAGGAATCGGCCTCTTCCGTACCGAGCACATGTTCTACAGTGCCGGTCCCGAAGACCCCCTCTTTGTCCTCCAGAAAATCATCCTGAGCGATACGGAGAGTGAAAGACGCTCTGCCATCCTGGAGCTGGCCCCCTTTGTAAAGCAGGAGATAAAAAACACCATGGAGGCCATGGATGGAATGCCCGTCACCATCCGCACCCTGGATCCACCGCTGCATGAGTTCGTTCCCCACGCTCGGGCCAAGCAGATGGAGCTGGCAGAAGCCCTCGGGGTGGATTTGAATGAGATCAAACGTCGTTGCGAAGCACTTCAGGAGAGCAACCCCATGATGGGGCACCGGGGCGTGCGGCTCGGCATCAGCTTTCCGGACATCACCGAAATGCAGGTACGGGCCGTTTTCGAGGCCACGGCAGAGCTTGCAAAAAGCGGCCATCACCCCCAGCCGGAAATCATGATCCCCGTCACCTGCGACGTCAACGAACTTGTCTTTGTCCGGAAAATCGTCACCCGGATCTGCGACGACGTTGCACGCCAACACGGCCTGGCCGGACTCGTCTACAAGTTCGGCACCATGATCGAGATCCCGCGCGCGGCATTAAGGGCCCGGCAAATGGCCGAACTGGCCGAGTTCTTCTCCTTCGGAACCAACGACCTCACCCAACTCACCTACGGCTTCAGCCGGGACGACGCCGGAGAGTTCATGCCCACCTACCTGGAGAAGAAAATCCTCCCCGCCGACCCCTTCCAGACACTGGACCCCCGGGGCGTGGGCGAACTCATCAAAATCGCCGTGGAACGGGGGCGCATAACCCGCCCCGACCTTAAAATCGGCATCTGCGGCGAACACGGCGGCGACCCCGCCAGTGTCCGGTTCTGCTACAAAGCAGGCCTCGACTACGTGAGCTGCTCCCCCTACCGCATCCCCATCGCACGCCTGGCGGCCGCCCACGCAGCCATCGAAGCGTCGGAAGAGGATAAAGGGTAAAAAAAGGTGCCTCCGGCGGCGAGGTGAGCCACCTCGAAAGCTTATTGCGAATGCGGTTTGTCCCTCGTTCCTCGGGCCAAATCGCATCCGCCTTTGGCTCGGGCTACGACCGATTAGAGAGAGGGAGACTACCCGGCATTCCCACGAGTTCAGGCAAACTGAAGGCACAATGGCGTAACAGCGGCTAATCAACGTTACCCCGAATGCCTTGGAGCCAGTTTCCGCTGAATTCTTCCCCAAGAAGAGCAGCTATTCTCGTCACCGGAGTTCTTCCGGTACCAATGCCCCATGTGTTAACACTGGAGCACCAGCAGCCCACACACCTTCCATGCACGATGAGTGATGTCACACATCATGCGAATGCGGATGCGAGATGCATCGGATAACGACACCCGTTGCGCATTCGCCATAGGGTGTCGAGGTGCCCCCACCTCGCCGCCGGAGGCTCTTGGTTTATTCCCCGAGTTTTTTCCCATGCCGGGTGTCGGTGAGCCGAGCTTCTTTAATAAGGTTGATGCCGAAAAGCAGGAGCTTTTCCATCATGTAGCCGGCGAGCTCTTCGTCCCTTTTTTCAAAAGCGGAGACAAGGCTCCTCTGGTAGTTGATGATCCCTTTGGGATCGTCACCGAGGTTGTAATAATAGGTGAGATAGTTGATGAAGACGGGCTTCAGGGTGTTGAAGATCAGCTGCATGGCCAGGCTGTCGGCCAGCTGGAAGATGTACTCGTGGAAATTGTAATCGCAGTTGGCAAGAACATGGCCGTCGGAAGAGTTCTCCAGTTTTTCATCCAGAAGTGTGTGCAGGTACCGGATATCATCGGGGCCCATGTGATGTACGGCCCGCCTCACGGCAAAGCGCTCGCAGACCAGCCGGAAATCCATGAAGGAGTTGAGCACCTCATCGTTTAAGTCGAGGCTGTTGTCGATATAGTAGATAAGAAGAGAAAGGGCTGCTTCCTTGCGGTAGTCCGTCACGTAAGAACCACTCTGGGGGATTCGTTTCACCAGTTTCATGTGATCGAGGCGACTCAATGCATCCCTTACGGTGTTCCTGCTTGCATCAAACCGTTCGGCCAGCTCCCTCTCTGAGGGGAGCCTTGTTCCCACCTCGTAACGCCCTGTGAAGATATCCCGCCTGATGCTTTCAAAGACTGTGTCTGCAATACAATTTGCCATGGAACCATCCTGACGCGCCAGACCCCAAACGCTCAATCCATTAAAAAAGCCTCCGACGGCGCTTTGCCCCTCGTTCCTCGGGACAAATCACATCCGCCGTAAATTCGCAAACCATAAAGGGGCCGTTTTAAAACCTGTTTATCAACTGTTTCAAAAACTTGGTCCCGACAGGTCCGTAGCAGACACAAGCTGAACAGTTGCAAAAAGGATAGAGAACACCCCCCATGTAAAAGGTGGCCTGAACCTGTTTGGTACCTTTCCAGCCACACGGTACGACGATTTTTACCACGTGTTAAAATGTACGTCACAAGTAATACGGTGCTCGAAATTGGTCAACCAATTTTATTTTTTATGTTGCACACAAACAATCTCTAAGCTCCTTTACCCCTGTAAATAAAGGACATTTGAATATTGCCCTCTGAGGGAACTGTTGTACACTATCAAAAATACCTTGATACCCCCCACTATTGGTGCTACCAAAACAATGTTTCTCAAGATTGGAGTAGAGTCAATTCATTTGCTTATTTATGTTGTTCAGGAGGTGAGCCCATGGTCCTTTTAAACCCCAAAAAATATCAAGATCGAAATTACCCCGATGCGCGATCCAAAGAGATCATGCTGAAAACCATTGAATGGTTTGAGAACAAGGGACAAGCAGCTGTCAAGAAAGACTATCAAGACCGAACCTTCAACCAGGATTTCGCAGACTTCATCCGTGAAGAGCGTATTTTTGAGACCCTCTTCCTGCCCGCTGGCTACGGGGAAGACCCCAACCAGCACTACAGCACCTACAAGATGTTCGAGTTCTCAGAGATCTGTGGTTTCTACAGCTCCTCCTACTGGTACATGTACCACGTCTCCACCCTGGGTCTGGACCCCGTTCTCCTCGGCGACAACGAGGAAGCCAAGCACAAGGCAGCCGCCAAGCTCAAAGAGAACCCCCTCTGCGCCTTCGGCCTCTCCGAGCGTGAGCACGGCGCGGACATCTACTCCAGCGACATGAAACTCTACCCCCAGGGCGATGGCACCTTTCTGGCCCAGGGCGGAAAATACTACATCGGCAACGGCAACGAAGCCGGCACCGTCACTGTATTCGGCAAGATGGCCGATACCGGCGACTACGTTTTCTTCGTAGTAGATTCCCAGCATGAGAAGTACGAGTGCGTGCAGAACGTCATCGCCTGTGACCAGATGTATGTCTCCGAGTTCAAGCTTCATGACTACCCCATCACCGAAGCTGAGATCCTCTCCCGAGGCCAGAAGGCCTGGGACGACATGCTCAACACCATCAACATCTGTAAGTTCAACATCGGCTCTGCCGCCATCGGCCTCTCCACACACTCCCTGTACGAAGGCCTGAACCACGCAGCACACCGTGAAATCTTCGGCAAGAAAGTTACCGAATTTGCTCACATCAGGCAGCTCTTCTTCGACTCCTACATCCGCATCGTGGCCATGAAGCTCTTCGGCCTGCGCGCCACCGACTACATGCGCGCTGCCAACGCAGAAGACCGCCGTTACCTCCTGTACAACCCCCTCATGAAGATGAAGGTGGCCATCCAGGGCGAGATCGTTCACGAACTGATCTGGGACGTTCTGGCAGCCAAAGGCTTTGAAAAGGATCAGCACTTCGAGCACGCCGCCGTTCAGATCAAGGGCATGCCCAAGCTGGAAGGTACCAAGCACGTGAACATGGCCCTCATGGCCAAGCTGATCCCCAACTTCATGTTCAACCCCAAAGAGTACGAAGAAGTTGGCCGCCGAAATGGTGGGGAGAACGACGACTTCCTCTTCAACCAGGGCCCCACCAAAGGCTACGGCAAGATTCAGTTCCACGACTACATGCCTGTATTTGAAAGCGTGGATCTGCCCAACGTCAAGGTATTCACCAAGCAGGTCGAGCTCTTCAAGCAGCTCCTCATGGAGTCTGCCAACGACCTCATGGGCCAGATGGCGAACTTCGACTTCCTCTTTGCACTCGGTGAGATCTTCTGCATGGTTCCCTACGGCCAGCTCATCATTGAGAGCGCCAAAATGGAAGGCATCGAAGACGACATCCTCGACTCAATCTTCGACGTATTCGTTCGAGACATGAGCCGTTACGCCCTTGACCTTGCCATGAAGCCCTCCAGCACCGAGAAGCAGCAGGAACTCTGCAAGGAGATGGTGATGAAGCCCGTGGTCAACGAAGAGCGATACGAGCGCGTGATCAACGATCACCTCTACGCCCTCGTAGACGAGTACAAAATGAATCCCTAAGATGGACCCAGCCAGCCCTCTCCCCTGAGCCCCGGGGAAGGGCCTGACGTCATGAAATATTAAAGGCAGACCCTACGGGGTCTGCCTTTTTTCGTATAGACACCACCAATAATGACTCAGCCATGCCGGCGGCAAGGTATGCCACCTTGAAAGCGGTCTGCGAATGCTCTGAGCCCTCGTCCCTCGGGCTCTTCACATTCGCTGACGGGCTACGCCCGTAAATCAACCAGAGGAACAATGTTTGCGAGACCGATAGATCAGGCGACGACTCTTTAACGTCTGTTTGCCCAACGTTTCAAAACCGTTGTCTACGGCAGGACCACCAGAGGCCAGATTGAGCTCCCCCTCCCTCCCCCCCACGCATCTGCTTACCTTGACAAAACAAGTCAAACCATTTTAGAAGACAGGATTCCTGACAAGCAAAGCGCTTCTGGAAACGCCATCTGCTAAAAAACATTGACGCACCAAATCAACACGACACTTCGGGACACAGCCTGTCAGCAAATGTGAGCCGCCCCGTGGCCAAGGCATTTGCGAGCCAAACCCGGATACGTCACGAGTCG
Organism: Desulfolunaceae bacterium; assembly: GCA_942491485.1. Classification (GTDB taxonomy): domain Bacteria; phylum Desulfobacterota; class Desulfobacteria; order Desulfobacterales; family Desulfolunaceae; genus Desulfoluna. The sequence goes on from CALOAX010000011.1 coordinate 353,340, forward strand.
AATGCCATCATATTCAGAGCTACAGATGCAGTGGTTTACTTAAAGGCCCTGATAACGCAAAAGATGGATGCACTCGGCTTGCCCGAAGGGTAAAAAAATAGAAAATGACCGTTTGTATCTTTTGAACAACTGATCTCGTCATCGCAACACTCTGCAATGAATATATACATTCATTTATGTTGCGTTTTCTCATGAAATACCCAGGCAAAGGAACCGACGTGGGGGACGGCCGTTACTACACATATGATCAGTTTGTTACCGTCTTATTTCTCACCATGTTGTTGGCGGGAATCTGCATTCAAGCTGTCATCAGCCACTTTCAGGGATTCAAACGGCAGAGCCGGCTCATCATGGCCGCCCATGCGGCCCTGGCAATGGCGGCATTCATGCGATTTACCACGGAAGTCCTGGTCTCCCGGGAGACGGCCCTGGTTGCGCGGCAGGCAGAACTGATCTGCGCGCTGACAACAGAGATGGCCGTGCTCTACCTGATCGGGTTGGGCTCATCGCTTTCCCCCAGACTCTTCAGGGGCAGCGCGATGGTATGCCTGGCCATGACCGGACTACTCATGGCCGAGGAGGCTTGGCTCATCCGAACCCACAGCCTCACCACCACCGTATTCGGGCCGGGCTACCTGGGCATCACCGGCGTCATATTCTTCGGTTCTGTTGCAACCACCTTCTACTCGCAATCCTGGTGCCGGACCCTCCTCCTCTTTTCCCTGCCCCTTGGGGTTCATCTGGCAGGAAGCATCGCAGGCGGCCCCGCAGGAGACGTCACCCTGCTCCTCCTCTACCCGTTCCTCCTGGCCGGGCTTCACCTCTTCTCAGCAGAGCTCAGGGCCTATCGTATCGGGGACCAGGCATTCTCCAGCATCAACAACCTCATCGATGATGCGGTGATTCTCTGCGACGAAAACAGGGACATCGTCTACCGCAACACCCACGCCCGCAAGGCCACGTTTCTTAAAGAGAGACTCACGACCGTCCCCGAAGATGGCGCTGTTGCAATGGTCTCACCGGAGATGCAGCCCACGCACCGATTCAATATTCCGGCGTTCTCGTCTGTAGCCGGTGGGCAGCACATCGAATGCCGGACCCAGACCGTGGGCAAAGGGCAGAACAGCCAATTTTATATCTTTACGGATATCTCCCGCCAGATAGAGATGCTTGACGTTCAAGAGGACCAGAGACATCAGCTGGAAGAGGTGAACCAAAAACTGCGTCAATACTCCCACATCGTCTTTGACCTGGAAAAAGAGAAAGAGGTCGCATCCCTCTTAAGCGATGTCACCCACACCCAGGACACCTTTATGAACAACTTCCGGGAGAGGGTCGAGGCCCTTGCCCGGCACCGCGACCCAGACACTTTTTACGATCGGCTGGAGGCCCTCATTGCCGATGCACGGGAAAACCTTACCCGAATACGCACCCTCGTTGCCCGATACAGGAGATACCATGGCACCTGACATTCACGTCATCATTGCCGATGACCAGCTGCTTTTAAGAAATTCCCTTGAGCAGATCATCAACAGCGACCCTCAGATCACCGTCATCGACAGCGTTGGCTCCGGGGAAGAGCTCATCGCGTGCTGCGCTGAGAAAACCCCGGACCTGGTACTCATGGACGTGGAGATGCCGCACATCGACGGCCTGGCCGCCCTGAAAATCCTCAAAAAAAACCACCCGGCCATCAAGGTGCTGATGCTCACCACCTTCGAGAACCCGGAGTACATCTCCGAGGCCTTCATGGGAGGAGCTGACGGATACATCACCAAGGATATCGGATACGAAAAGCTGATTCTCACCATTCGGTGCGTGGCCATGGGGATGACCGTCATCCACCCCGGGGCAAGAGAGATCCTCCTGGAGCGGTTCAAAACCAGAACCCCGGGAAAGGCGACCTACACGGACATCCTGAGCGTGGAAGAGATCAACATTGTCCGGCTCATCGTCATGGGAGAGAGCAACAAGGCCATCGCCGACACCCTGCACTACGCCGAAGGCACCGTTAAAAACAAGGTGAGCCGCCTTTATGAAAAGCTGGGCATAACCAACCGCCTGGAACTTGCGGTCTATGCGGTTGAAAACGGCATTGAATAGGTAAGAATGTGCCTTCTCTGGTTAATGTGGTCATAAAAATGCCACCGGCGGCAAGGGTGGCGAAAACACCTTGAAAGCAGGCTGAAAATGCGCTTTGTCCTTCGTTCCTCAGGCCAAATCACATCTGCCTTAGGTTTTAGATTGGCCCAAGATTTTATTTTAAGACCTGTTTGGCAACCTTTTTAAAAGGTTGGCCCCCGGCAGGGCCGCCGGAGGCATAACCTGAACAGTGACTCGAATAGGAAGGCTGGCCGTGTCCCCGAACCTTAAATTAGAAATTGCCGCCATCAGCATCATCCACATCATCGCCATTGTGCTTTCGGTGATCTGTCTGGCGGTCTTCTACATGAAAAGCCGGAGGGACGACCCTTCGGCAAATGCCTTTCTTGTGATGCTCGGGGCCATGATATTCTGGATGGTGTTTAAAATCTTAAAGACCGTCTCCCCGGATGTCACCCTGCGGTGGGTCTTCATTCTCGGCTATTATGCATGCACCTGCGTGGTGGAGGCGGCCTTCATCGAATTCGGGCACGCCTATGCCCGGGGGACCCGCATTCCGCCCCGCGTCCGCAGGCTTGTCTATGCGCTTCCGGTGCTGCAGTTTTCATGGATCCTCACCAACCCCTGGCATTTTCAATTTTACAGCCGCTACGACTTCTTCGGGGACAGCTTCGGCCCCCTTTTCTACGCCCACATGCTCATCGAATACACCTATTTCGGTGTCGGCCTCTACTACTGCAGACTGCGCTTCAAACGGGAATTCTCCGCCAAAAACCGGGCAGTCACCTGGCTTGTGAGCACGGCCATCCTGGTCCCTCTCTTTCTCAACGTTCTCTACATCACCAAGGTGCTCCACTCCCTCACCATCATTGCGAACATCCCCGTGATTTTTGACATCACCCCCATTGTCTTTACCTGGTCAACGCTTGTCTTCATGTACGCAACCTTCAGCCACGATCTCTTCTCATTGACGCCCCTGATGCGCCATGAGATCACGCACCACCTCAACCTGCCCATCGCCCTGTTTGATGAACGGTTCCGCCTCGGATACGCCAATGCCGCTTTCCAGACCCTTGCCAACTCCCGTACAACCATGAACGCCCTCCTTGAGAGGTTGCCCGAGCACATCAAAACGACCGGGGAGATTGGCTACGAAGACACCATCGGAGGCGTCGCATCCTTCATCTACTGCAAAAAGTTCAAAACGCTTACCGGCACCCAGAACCTCGTCACCGTTCGAAATGTCTCCCAGTTTAAAACCATTGAGGCGGACATCATGGCCCGGCAGAAGAAGATCGAGGCCACAAACCATGACATCGAAGAGACCATCGACCACCTGAAACAGCTCTCTAAGGGCAGTGCCCGGAAATACGTAGCGCGCGAGCTCCACGACATCATCGGCCACTCCCTGGTCACGGCCATCAAACTCCTCGAGGTGGCACGAATCTACGGCCACGAAGACACCACCCACGGACTTCCGGCCCTTGAGCATGCCATGACCGCCCTGGACTCCGGTCTCTCCGGCATCAAAGCCGTCCCGGAAGCCCAAGGGGACACCCGCCAGGTCAGCGGAGAGGAACTGAAAAACGAGATCGAAGAGATCATCACCCAAGCTCGTCATACTGGCCTGCATGTCAATCTCAATTTCCAGGGAATGATCTATCTTTTAGAGCCCCCCCTCTACACCACCCTTCACCGAACCTGCACCGAGCTTATCACCAACTGCCTCAAACATGCCGACGCATCAAGGCTGTTTCTCTCCGTCAAGATCCGGGAATCCCACGCCCAGCTCATGGCCGTGGATAATGGCAAGGGCAGCGCCTCCCTCACCAGGGGCAGCGGCCTGCTGGGCATGGAAGAGCGCGTTGTGTCCCTGGGCGGAAAAGCACACTTCAGTGCCGAAGACGGCTTTATGGCCCGCCTCTCCATTCCACGGCACAGCAAGGCTGCTTGAAACCCGATGGCGCCTTTGTCTCGGTTTCATACGTCTTAACGTACGATTCAGGAAGCCAAGGGCGTCGAATGGACCGAAGTCAGCCTAAAAAATGAAACTATTCAGGTAAAAACAACCTCCGGCGGCAAGGTGTGCCACCTTGAAAGCAGATTGCGGATGCGCTTTGCCCCTCGTTCCTCGGGTCAAATCACATCCGCCTTTTATACTGGGATGATTTAGGGCGTGCCTTTAAGACCTGTTTATTAAACTTTTCAAAAGTTTAGCCCCCGGCAGGGCCGCCGGAGGCTGCACCCCAGCCTTTTCCGTTGCCCCCACCTCCCCTGCAAAATGACTCACGTCACTTTACAACCCTCATAAAAAGTGACGTCAGGCCATCCAGATAGTGACGCTCAACATATTGACATCGGGGCATATTTTTCCTATTTTCATCCCGCCGTCTGAGCAAAATAAGTCATTTTATCATCACAATCAGGAGATCGCATGAGACACACAGCCCTTGCCATCATCGTCACCCTTTTTATCTCGGCGCCCGCATTGGCCGTGGAGAACCCATGGTCCCAAAAACTGCCGTTTAAACAAGGGGTGGTCTCCTACGAGATCTCCGGGTCCATGTCCGGAAAAGAGACGGTCTACGTCAAAGATCATGGCATCACCACGGCTGCCTACCGTACGGAAACAGGATCAAGTTTCGGTATCCCCATGAACACCCGGGAGCTGACCCTCACCACACCGGATTGGGTTTACACGGTGGATCTTGATGACAACACCGGAACAAAGCAGATCAACCCCAAAAAGGTGATCGAAGACGAGTTCAATCAACTCTCCGCAAAGGAGCAGAAAAAACTCGTCAAGAACAGTGAAAAAATGGGGATCACCATGGTGGGGGACATGAGCGGCTCCGTTGAGAAAAAAGCGATCAAACTGCTGGGGTATTCCTGTGACAAGGTCACTGCCATGGGCATGGACAGCTACACCCTTGCAGGCACGGATTTTCCCATGAAAATTTCAGGCAGCCTCATGGGCATTACCATCCAGGAAGTGGCCACCCGCATCGAGAAAAAAAGGCCCGCCAAGGAGAAGTTCTCACTGCCGAAAGGCGCAAACATCCACCACGAACACGCAGCGGACGCCGTCTTTCAAGAGCAGATCCGCATGATGTTCCAGTCCCTCCTCAACGGTGAGCGTCCTGTGAGCCGCCAGGAGCAATCCATGAACGAAGGCCAGGAAGCCATGAAAGCCTTCCAGCAGATGCAGCAAAACGGTGGGATGGAGAACCTTCAACAGCAAATGCAGGGGCTCTTCGGACCGTCTGACTCAGGTAACTAACGCATTTCGATGCAACCATAAAATAATAAGGGAAAACGCCCTTGGCGCTTCCCCTGACGATAAGGGCAGAGTTACCCCGTTCCCAAGGTAGGGGGGGGGAAGGCAACGGGATGACTCTGCCCCCCAGCTGGAAGGGCGGGGACGGTGTCGGCGTGTTCTCCGGGGGGGGAAATTGCCGGTGCCTGTCCCCTCCCTTCTTTTTTTCCGACGAACAACAACCCTCCGGCGGCCCTGCGGGGGCCAAACGTTTACCAGATCTAAAAAGCGGGTTTGACAAACAGGTTTTCAAAAATCACACCCCACCTTTTTCGGTGGCACGCCTCGCCGCCAGAATTATTCCGGCCAAAGTCACCCGAATTCAACTTAAGTCATGGTTCAACCTTTTATAAAAAACCATGAAGAGCATGAAGAGCCCTTCGGGCTGCATGAAGGAGCTTGGATAACGTCTTCGGTTATTCACGGGCGGAGCCCGTCAGCGAATGTGCAGGGGTGAGGAACGAACCCCGGAGCATTCGCGATCCTGGGGTCCAGGGGATTATCCCCTGGCCGCCGGAGGCTGTTCTTCACCCTACCCCGCCTTTTGCACCTGAAAACACGTCGGCGTGTCTCGCCCCTCTTCCACAGATATTTCCCGAACATCGTAAAGCTTTTCCAGCTGTTTGATGATCTGGGTAAGCCTTTCGTCGCTTTTTACCAGCAATTGCATGCGGCTTTCCGAGGTACCTGTCAGGCCCACCACATAGACCCCGTCGAGGTTGTAGTTGCGGCGTGCAAAGAGACCGGCAATCCGGGAGAGAACCCCGGGGTGGTTGGAAACGGTAAGGGTGATCACTTGATCATGCATGGTGTTCTCCTTCAATCATCCGAGTGTTTGCGGCTCCCGGAGGAACCATGGGGTAAACGTTTGCCGCCTGGGGGGTGGCGATGTCCAGCAGAGCCGGCCCGTCGCTATCAAGAAAAGCCTTCAGCTCGTCATCGGAGCAGGCGGACAGAGGCAAGCGATGCCCCCTTATGCCGAACCCCTTGGCAATGGTGGCAATATCCGGGTTCCGGTCGTACTGGGAGGCGATGTATCGGCCACCGAAGAACAGCTCCTGCTGCTGGCGAACCAACCCCAGGGCCCCGTTGTTCAGAATGATAATTTTCACGTTCAGGTTCTGCTCGGCCAGGGTGGCCAGCTCCTGGATGTTCATCATGATCGAGCCGTCACCGGAAAAACAGATCACCGGAGCATCGGGGTTTGCAAGGGCAGCCCCGATGGCTGCCGGCAGGCCAAAGCCCATGGTCCCTAAGCCTCCGGAGGTAAGAAGCCGTCCTGGCTGCTGATGGGGGTAGTACTGGGCAACCCACATCTGGTGCTGCCCCACATCGGTGGTGACAAAGGCATGGCTGTCCGCAAGATGACCGACACGCCGGATAAGGGCGGCAGGTTTTGCATTGTCCAGCTCGCTTTCAGGGGTCGGGTATTGCGTTTTCATGGCGGTGATGGACTCTTCCCACGCCCTTCGCTTTCTGGGCTCCACCATGGGTGTCAGTCGGGAGAGGATCTCGCCGGCATCCCCTTTGATGCTGCAGTCCGATGACCTGAGCTTGTCAATTTCCGCCCCATCGATATCCATGTGGATGATGTGGGCATGGGGACAAAAGGAGGCAAGCTTTCCGGTGGCCCGGTCGTCAAACCGAACCCCGGCGGCAATAAGCAGGTCCGCCTTGTCCAGGGTGAGGTTTGTGGAGCGTGAGCCGTGCATCCCGAGCATCCCCAGGGACATGGGGGAATCAGCAGGCATGACGCCGAGGCCCATGAGGGTGGTGACAACGGGAATCCCCGCTCTCTCGCACAGTGCCTTCACCTGCGCCCCTGCCCCGGAGTTGACAATGCCCCCGCCCGCATAGAAAACAGGCCGCTCTGCCTTGTCAATCATCTCTGCAGCAGCATTCAAACCTGCCTCGTCAGGCGATGCCGCAGCACTCCTCGTGCCCGGCTCCGGAAATACCTCAAAACGTAAGGTTGCCGTCTGCACATCTTTCGGAATGTCCACCCAGACAGGCCCCGGCCGACCGCTCATGGCTATGCGAAACGCCTCGGGAATCACTTCCAGAAGCTCTTCCACGCTGCGCACCAGAAAGTTGTGCTTGGTCACAGGCAGGCTCATGCCGAAGGTATCGACCTCCTGAAAGGCATCCGTCCCCATGAGAGACATGGGAGTCTGACCGGAGATGGCCACCACAGGCACCGAGTCCAGATGGGCATCGGCAATGGCCGTGATCAGATTCGTCACCCCGGGACCTGATGTGGCAAAACAGACCGCAGGGTTCCCCGTGGAACGAGCCATGCCCTGAGCAATAAACCCGGCCCCCTGCTCATGCCGGGCCAGAACATGGGTCAAGCTACTCCCCTGCAAGGCATCGTAGAGGGGAAGATTCGTTCCCCCCGGAATCCCTGCGATGGTCTCAACCCCCTGCCGTTCAAGCATCCGGATCACGATCTCCGCTCCTGAATACTCCATGGTTCTCTCCTTTCCTTGTGAATAAAAAAACGCCTCCGGCAGCCCTGCCGGGGGCCAAACTTTTGAAAAGTTTGATAAACAGCTATTAAAATCGATTTTCACGCTACCAACGCATTCGGCAAACCTTCATGCTTTCGACTGATGCAACCGGAACGTTTTTGATCCAGCTTTTTTTAAAAGGCTGGCCGCCGGAGGCATCACTGAATAAAAACAAAAAAACCCCGGTCGGTTGTTCCGGCCGGGGTTTTGATCAGTTTGATGTTCGTCTCTGATGCTCACCCCGGCCCGCGCACGTACACCACCACACCCACCCACCACCACGACGACGATGGCGATCAAAGAAGAGATATGTACGGAGCGGTTCAGCATGAAGCGTTGTTTCCTTTCAGGGTGTATAAAATAAAAAAGCCCGGTCGGTGTTAACCGGCCGGGCTTTGTCTCATCGTATGGGAGAAAGCCTCAGCCGGAGCACACCACCACGCACACCACCACACCCACGACACGTACGGTCATGTTGGAGGCAGTCATCATGGTGTTTACAGGGCTGAGCACGTTTGCTTTCCTTTCATCGAAAAATTAAATCTTGCACAACAATGAAGACATCAAGATTTTTTGTCAACAATTTTATTCATAGCAATCAGGCAAGACATAGCTATCCACCTAATAAAAAATAATAAAAAATACTTTCCCAATGACAACCAGCCCTTATTAAGTTATTGATATATGCCTCATTACATCACACCATCTTCAATCAAAACTGAGACTGTTTATTACTGCCACGTGTTCGGGGGGACACAATGACAAAACAAATCAGAACAACAACCAGAGTAATCATCGCCGTCTTGCTGGCATCATGGATTTCCTCATGTGGGTCGAACAATTCCGGGTCCGGTACAATAACCTTCTTCAACTCAGACATGGAGGAAATCTCCGAGTTGATGCCGTTGGACGTCTTGTACATCGGAGGAAGCGGTTTTGACAGCAACACATACTATGCGGTGTCCGTCCAAGACCCCCGGGGAAACGACATTTCCAAATTTGAAATGCCCACAGACTCAGAGGGCAAACTCGCGATCACGCCGCTGTGGTACGAAAGCGGCCTGAAAAAGCCCAGTGCAGCCATCCCCTTCCCCTTTCTTGACCAACCGGAAACCCTCAGTGCACTGTCCTTTACCGTACGAGTAAAACGCCTGCCAGAGAATGCTGACGTACTCAGCAAGCCCCTTCATTTCCAAAGCTTTGATTTCACGCAGCGCTCCAAACCCAGACCCATCGTGATGGCCGGATATCAGGACGGGCCACAGTTCATCATAGAAAATGCCTTTGAGGAGACAGGCTCACGAACGGCAACGGGCTTGCCCAGCTTAAAAACATCCGTCTATGTCGATGCCCTGTTGATTCCCTGGTTTGCAGGTGAAACGGAGGTGACGGCAGTCGACATCTATATCGTTCCCTTTGACGGCGAAAAACTTAAAGAAGGGGCTCCCATTGCCACCGAGGATGTGATCGTAAAAACCGGGGTACCAGTGGTGAGCTACCTTGGTGTAACAAAAAAGCTCGCAGCACCTCAGCTGGTCTGGGACCTCAACAACCCGGCCACTCCTCTTGTCAACCCGGATGGCACCACCTGTGTCTACAGGGTCGTCATTGATGTGGACAGAAACGGGGTTTTTAACTACGGAGCCGACGTGAACTCCGACAGAAAGACCGAGGCCTACGTGGACGGGATCGACGGCAACAGCGAACCCGGCTTCATCGTTTTGAACACCCCCGCCAATCAAACTTTTGCATCCCTTAAAAACGGCAACACCCCTGACAGCGCAAGAACAAACGAACTGTATGAAGCATCATCCGGGCTGGCCGAAGAGCTCTTTCTCTGGATGGACAACATCCCCACAACCAGAAGCACCGTAGATATTTACGTAATCGATGCCACAACCAGCCCCGTGGACGGGACGCCCCTTACGGACGTTCGGGGCAACCCGGCCCCGGAGTCCAGCACGGCAACAGTCACCTTCCCGGGAGTCGACGATTTACGGATCATGCCGTACATTGCCGGAGCCCCCCTGATCAACACGACCCTCGGAAACACCCGCTCCTATGGTGCCAACATCGTCACCGACATGGCATTCTCCATTGTCATCGACCTTAATGCCAACGGACTCTTTGATGCCACAGCCGACATCCACCTCTCGGGCGAGGCCCAAAGCCCGACACGCATCCACGTCCTCACCGAACCGGCAAGCATCAACACCTTTGCCAGCCAAGCCGGGACGCAGCCCACATGGGCCTTCGATGAGACAGGCAGCAACACGGAATACACCGTTGTCTGGGCCGAAGTGTCAGGCACCCTTTCAGCGGACGTCACACTGGCCCTCTTTCAACACACCACGTGGGCAGACGGAGACAGCCTGGAGGAGGCGCTTTTATCGACAACATACACAGACGGGGACAGCCGATACAGATTCTGGGACCTTGACGAGACCGCCCAGGTAAAAAACCCCGACAGCACATCCGGGGCATTTGATATCGTCGTGGACTACGGCAATGACGGACTCTTCCATTCAGGCACCGACCTCATTCTCACGATCACGATTCGCGACACAGCCGCCAACGACTACCCCAGGGTTCAATACGCAAACGTGGCCTCAGACGGACACTTTTCAAACGGAGACTACGGATACAAGGACGCCTTCCTGACCACGTGTGAGGATACTCACTCTTCTTCGTATGTTTCACGGGGTATCAAGGGAATCTGGAACCCATACATCAAGCAGTACAACACCGCCGAAGACGATGCCACGCGAACCCTTTACCAAGGAAATTATGTGGATATCTATATCGTGGACACGAACACCGTCAGCCTCAACGAGTGGGAGTCATGCCTTCTCACGGATGCCATCGATGCCACCGGACGCCACAAAACCCTCCCTGTTCAGTATTCGTGCGGCAACGGCGCCGGGATGCAGAACATATGGACACCCACCCTGACCCCCGGCTCTTACTACGTGATCATCGATGTGAATCAAAATGGACAGATCGATGAAGGCGTTGATATCATTGATGCCATGAACACGGACGAAAAAACCATCCAGGACGACCCCTCTGTGGTGGGGTTTGAGGTGACGGAATAAGGACTGACATAAAACGATGCCTCCGGTGGCAAGGTGGCGAAGCCACTGTAGCAAAATCCACTTTGAAAGCAGGTTCCTGCAGCGCTTTAACCCTCGTTTCTCGGGTCAAATCAACTGACAGGGGCACATTCGGAGGCACACCAGCAGCCCGGAGAAACGACAGTCATGACCCCCCCTGAAAAGAGCATCAAAAGAGCCGCAGCGCATCTTGCAGCCGACTCCGATTCCACCATCCGAAGCCTTGCCCTGGCCCACCCTTTAAGAGAGGCGATTCTCTGCGACGTATTCAGCCACCTTCGCCTACCGGCAGACAGCTCAGGCCTTGACATCGGGTGCGGCATCGGCCTTCCTGCCATGCTGCTGGCAGCGAGAATGGGAGCAAAAACTCAGGTCACAGGTATCGACATCTCGGAATCCTGTATCCAGGCAGCACGAAGCCTCGCTGAAGAGACCGGCTTCTCAAACCAACTCCTGTTCGAGACAGGAAGCGCGTCTGACCTGCCCTATGATGACTGGCACGTTGACTGGGCCCTCAGCATCGACTGTGTCAATTATGCTCCCGTGGACTCCCTGCCTTTTCTCAAAGAGATGAAACGGGTTGTGAAACCGGGTGGAAGGCTTGTCCTCCTTGGTTGGACCGCCCAACAACTCCTTCCGGGATACCCCGAGCTCGAGGCAAAACTAAACGCAACCCGGCAAGGCATCGCCCCCTTCAAACCAGGCATGCCCCCCGAGCGCCACTTCCTGCGCAGCGGATCACTGCTTGACGAACTCGGCCTGAAAAATATAAAAGCGCACACATTCATCGGCAATGTTTGCGCCCCTTTGACGCCCGCTATCTATGAAGCCCTGACAGATCTTCTCACCATGCGCTGGGCTGAAAGCCCTTCAGTCCTTTCCGAAACAGAACTGGCCCTGTACAGAAGCCATACAACGCCAAACTCCTCAGCGTTTATTCTGAACACCCCGGGATACCATGGTTTCTTCACCTGCACCCTCTTCTCGGGCGAGGTATAAAACACCGATTAATAACGGCCTTGAGGATAATCAAACACAACATGAGGATCATAACTCTCCGGCGGACCTGCTGAAGGCCAATCATGATCTGAACAGTAACAGTGCCGCCTAATGCCCAAACACCGCCTTGAACACATCCTGTTCGGCCATGTAACCCAAATCGGCTTCCAGGCGCACCTCTATCCCCGGATTGGGTTCGCGATTATGCTCGTATGGAAAGCCTATCTGAGGCACCACCGCTAAAACCAGCCAATCACGGTAGAAGCGCTGCCGATAGTGAACCCTGAACTGCAGATCGGTCCTCCTATAGACAGGTTCTGTATCAAAATAGTTGCTGATTTCGTACTGCAGGACCTGATGCCGGTTAAGGATGTGATACAAGCGGAAACTCAAAGTGTGGGGTAGTCCGTCCTGTGCTTTATACCAATTGACGCCCCCGCTGGTACGGAAAAACCAACGCCTTGATACATGACGCTCCAGGTCCACGCTCCACTTATTTTGCAACCCGTCGTCAGTGTAGTATCTGAAATTGTCGGTGACACGCCCCACCCAGGTCCCGAAATCATACTCATAACGGTATCGCAACCCCACATACGCATAGCCCCAAGAGACACCGACGGTGGTGGACATATGATAGTATTTCCCTACTTTCAGGGCATAGCGCAGTGCCGCACTCACATCGCTCTTTTCATTCTCATCATTGCTCTGATTTTTCGAAATCGGGTTATCGCGCAGATCAAATTCATCGTCATTTTCGGCACCGATAATCAGAAGTGCCTTTCTTGAGAGCCTGGGCAGTTTGAGCCGTATGTTTGCCATGGGGCTCAAATCGAACCCGTCGAAACGTGAATAGCCTAAGGACAAGCGCAATCTCGCCCGGGTGGTGTTTTCCTCGGCAACGTACCGGTCATCATCATAAAACGAATCCAGCCAATGCGCCGCCGACACCAGAAGCTCGGAAGCTTTCTGATGGGTTTCGTCGACCTTGCGCTCCTGCTCATCGGTGATCAAAGGAATATCGTCGTCTTGGGGACCTGGATCTGGGTCAAAGTCAGCCATGGATGACGAAACACAGACCAAAAGAGTACCCAATGCAATGAGCACAATGTGCATGAACCATGCGTTTGATTTTAAGAATAAAGCCACTGGATAAAGAACCTGTTCCTCGGGTTCCCTGGTGCCTCCGGCAGCCCTGCCGGTGCCAAACGTTTGAAAAGTTGAACAAACAGATTTTGAGCGCCGTTTCGATTACATCGCCGATGCCCGCAATCCATACAAATGGGGCTTAACAGGTCTGTGGGAACTTAGGGGGCAAAGGGAACCACAACCGGATAGTTTTCGGGGATCATTCAAAAAGCGATCCGCCGGAGGCTAAACTTTTGCGCGATCTGAAAAGGTGGGTTTAACTAGCAGGTCTTAAAAAACGCCCTCAATCATCCCCGCACTCAAGGCAGATATGATTTGACCCGAGAAACGAGGGACAAAGGGCAGCCGCTACCTGCTGTCAAGGTATTTTGCCTAACCCGGATATTTCATGAGAAAACGATCAAACCAATGCAATAAAAGGGATTGCAAAGGGTTATTGTGAGAAATGCAGTTATTTGAAAAATGAAAAATGTAATTCACGATTTTCTATTCGATTTTCTCACCCTCCGGGCGAGCCGGGAACACTCATCTGCCGCGTTATCAGACCTTTGAGGTAAACCACTACATCTGCAGCTCTGATGCCTTGCATATAAGCACACCCAACTCGTAAACTATCCGGGCTAATGTGGCGTCGCCACCCTTGCCGGCGAGGGCTGATTTTGGGAACTGAATAATTACGCTTTTTCTAAATATGAACCCGGCGGTTAAATGCATACGTGTCGAGGGGCAGTATCGCCCCGATAATTTATGACATCTCTTTCATCCTTGGCTTGTATCGCTCGTTGCCGGATTAATAACGGATTTTCGATATATAAAGGACTTTCACGCCTGTTGGCGAAGAAAACCTGATTTCTTCATCCACCCGTTGTCCTATTAATGCTTTGCCTAAGGGCGAATCCATACTGATTTTTCCATCAGCGACATTGAACTCATCGGGCCCGACGATACGATATTCAACCTCTTCCCCGTCTTCATCCTCGAGGGTAACGAACGCACCAAAATAAACCTTGTCCTGATCCTCAGGGATACGGTCGACAACACTCATCCCGTCTAAGCGATTCGTTAAAAATCGAAGCCTGCTGTCAATTTCGCGCAAGCGTTTCTTGCCATAGATGTACTCGGCATTTTCGCTACGATCACCTTGTGCGGCAGCCTTCGAAACCCTGTCGGTCACATCTGGTCGCTCAACGGTCCACAAGTACTGGACCTCTTCCGTTAATTTCCGTGCACCTTCAGGAGTGATATACTTGGAACCTTGGACTACAGGAGGACGCCATCTACCCATGTTAAACTCTCAGTATGTTATGGACTATCTTATCCGGGGTCAGCTTATTAAAGCAGACACACATTAAGGGCATAAAGGGACTGGCTCTTTATGAAGGAGATACCAACTGGCAGAGACATTCCACCATCCCGCAAGCAACACCTCTTCCCACTTCAACACACCCTTGTAAAGGCCAAACATCATAAAACAATGAATGACGCCCAATCACAAACTCACGTACCACTCCAATATATCATAAATGGAATTATGGGCCCTGGTTAATCAAACGATCTTTTCAATGCCCCGACAGTCGTTTCAACGAGTACATCCCTTCAATTCCCTTGACAGCCCTCGGGATTTTTTCCCTCGTTGTTTGGTATCGATCCTTAAACGTTTCATAGGTCGTTTCAACAAAAGCCCTGGTCCCTATTATCCCCGAGTCCGTAAAATACCGGGTTCTGTACCTGAACCGCCTCTGGCGGGTAAGCTCGAACCCTTCGGCGGTCTCTGCATCAAGAACCTTCTTCGAGATTCTCGCACGACCCCTCTTCTCAATGGCCCCCACATGGTAAAGAAACTCCCGGTATTTTTTGAGTCGCGTGGCAAGGTCATCCACCCCGAAATCCGACAACCCCAAGTCCAGCGAAAGAAAGCTGTCTTTGTTCCCTGCCTGGACATGGTAGCCGATGGAACACCAGCGATAATCTTCAGGCCGTTTCACGATCCCGGCTCGCACCGCATTCAAGTCGATATACGCAAGGCAATTGATCAGCGTGTTTCCCTGTTGAACGATGACACTCTTAAACCGCTCCCCCCAGAGGGTACCTTTTCGCTTCTTTCGCTTGTTATAGAAATGCGAAAAGGTCTGTTTGATGTCCTTCATATAGGCTGACAGGCTTGAAAATCGCTTCCGGAAATCACCCAGACGCCCTTCTGGAAACTCCGCATCCTCACCATAAAGCAGTTTAAACCGGCGCTGCACCTCATCATCCGAGACCATGGACCCGGGGCTCACCTCAACCAGAAGGTGAAAATGATTCCCCATGATCGCGTACCCAAGCACCTCCACGGCATAAACTGCTGAAAAGCGCTGAATGATGCGCACCAGCTCATCTTTCTCAGCCTTTTTGAATGGAAGTCCATCCAACGCAGTCCTGCTGATCACATGATACGCGGCCTTTTGACCGGAATCCGTAACGACCATGCGGGAAACTCGTGGCATAGCACCCTCCTCCCTGGTCTTTCTAAAATGTCGTGTGGGTTATAAAGATTTGATTTCTATGGAATTAACACAAAGATCGTATTCTTTGAACTATCTCACAAGTGGCTGTGGGACGTCCAGCATAAAGAGCCTGTCCCCTGTTACGACTTCAACACACCCTTGTAAAGGCCAAACATCATAAAACAATGAATGACGCCCAATCACAAACTCACGTACCACTCCAATATATCATAAATGGAATTATGGGCCCTGGTTAATCAAACGAGAGCTATAGTCATTTCTGGTGTACAGCATATGGGGATAATGGCGTATCCTGTTGATTGATTCCCGCAAAGAATCCAACCAACAGGAGGAAATACGCCATGAGTCAACCTACCCTGAAAGCTGTTTCACAACCAGAAGAAAACGTAACTGACCCCTTAACAGAAATGCTCCGCCAAGGTGCCAGGAAGCTCATAGCCGAAGCCGTTGAGGCTGAACTTCACTCTATGCTTGAGAAGAGTTCAAACATACGACTGGATGACGGGCGAAAGGCGGTAGTCAGGAACGGTTACCTCCCCCATCGGACAATTCAGACCGGTATTGGAGACATTGAGGTTCGCGTACCCAAAGTGCGTGATCGAAGTGGTTCAGGTATCAAATTTAATAGTGGCCTGCTGCCACCTTACCTCAAGCGGGCCGCCAGCATAACAGAGCTTTTGCCGTGGCTCTATCTGAAAGGTATCTCTACGGGTGACAGCCAGGAAGCTCTGTCAGCGCTACTGGGAGAACAGGCGAAAGGATTATCCGCGAATACCATTAGTCGTTTGAAAAGCCAGTGGATTGAAGAACACCACTGCTGGTGCCGGCGAGACCTGAGTCAGAGTAAGTACGTATATTGGTGGGCCGATGGTGTTTACAGCAATGTCCGGATGGACAATCGCCTGTGCCTTCTTGTTATTGTTGGCGTCACCGAGCATGGCATAAAAGAACTGGTGGCCGTTGAAGACGGTTTTCGGGAGTCGGAGGCCAGTTGGTATGAATTGCTCGCAGGCCTGCGTTCTCGTGGTTTAACCGAAGACCCGAAGTTGGCCGTGGGTGATGGTGCTCTTGGATTCTGGAAGGCCCTTTCCAAATGCTATCCCGGCACAAAACATCAACGCTGCTGGGTGCACAAGACAGCCAACGTATTGAACAAGGTACCGAAGACCATTCAGCCAAAAATCAAAGCTGCCCTTCATGAAATTTGGATGGCAGAGACTCGTAAGGACGCTCAAAAGGCATTCGACGAGGCATTGTTTCGATTTGAGCCCAAATATCCGAGCGCAATGAAATGCCTGAAGAAAAGCAGGAAGGAACTTCTGGCATTTTACGATTTTCCTGCGGAACACTGGGTCCACATACGAACAACCAACCCAATTGAATCGACATTTGCTACGGTTCGGTTGCGAACGAACCGAACACGAAACTGTGGATCAAGAGAGACTACACTGTCGATGGTTTTTAAATTGTTGGAGTCAGCCCAGAAACGATGGAGACGAATCCAAGGTTTTCGTCTGCTGACATTGGTGGTAAACAACATCAAATTCAAAGACGGAGTCAAAGTGACGAATCAGTCAGCGGAGAATGCTGCTTAGACCCCGTACACCAGATTTGACAATAACTCATCAAACGATCTTTTCAATACACCTTCCCTTGTTATGGAAACGGCTTGCCTGTCTCACGCTCGTTTATTCCTGAGCCAAGCTTTGTTTTCAGGGTGTTCCGAGCCAGAAACAAACCGAGGAAGGGAACCGTTTCCGAGAGCATGGGGTTGCCCCGAAATCCGAATGAGAGGGCAAAGGCCAAAATGGATACCAGCAGCAGATAAAAAGAGCACGTTCTGATTCCGCCGGCGTCGGGGGAGTCGACACCGATAAAGCCCCTGGAACTGATTAACAGTGAGGCAATGCCTGTGGCGATGATCCACAGGAGCATTCCCGAGGCCTGAAGCTGGCAGTATATCCTGTTCAGCCACCACTGGTGGGTGATAAACGCCAGGCCTCCGCTTATCAAGTAGAGGTTGATTCCCAAAAGAAGGCGATTGAACACCTGTTTTCTGTGCAGGAATAATAAAATGACGCCAAGGGCGGCAATACCGCCTGCGACAAAGGGCCCCTGCCACTCCGTGGGGAGTTCGGTATCAATCTGTCGGATATACAAGAGGAAAAGAGCCAGAGGTAAGGCTTCAAGGTAAGTCAGCATTGCATGTTCCTGTCGTCGTTCGCCGGGTGAAAAGGCCGTTTCACCAGTTCGATGAGCATGTGAAGGATTTTTATGTGCATGTCCTGGGCCCGGTCGGCGAATTCTCCACCAATGGCAGCAATATAAACATCCGACAATTCGTTCAGCCCGGTGCGTTTGTGCCCTGTTCAAGCTATGGTTTTCATCCCAAGGGCTTTTGCGGTGGTGGCTCCATTCATCACAGCATAAAGAGCCTGTCCTGTTTTGCCACTGCTTGGCCTGGTTGGTTGCAAGACCTGTTTATCAGACTTTTCAAAAACTTGCCCCCCAGGCAGGGCCGCCGGAGGCAGTCTTAAAACGGCCACCGCAACTCTCCGAAGAGGGTTTGGCTTTCGGCATGTTTTTCCTGCTCCCCCTGGTACGTAATGGCTACCGAAACCCCGGAGGTAAGAACAGCGGTAAGCCCCGCGCCGAACCTGAAGGAATCCTCTTCAGCCCGGGCCAGGGTCTGGGGGAAGACAATGCCGGGGGAACCGGACATGGTCACGTTGTATTGACGCTCCCGTGACAGAAACTCATGCATCCACCTGCCCGACACCTCGGGAACGATAACCATGCCCTTGAGGTGTATCGGCCTGTCCAGATTGAAACCGATACCGCTTTTGAGAGAATCATTGGTGAGGGTATCCACATTCAGGTTGGCGGCCCCGGCCCCGGTTTCGGAATAATCGTTTTGACGAAACCAGGCATACTCACAGGAAACCAAGGGTGTCAGGCCCATGGAAGCGACGCTGAACCGGTATCCATAGTCAAGTTTCCCGGACAATGTGCAGCCCTCAGCGTCCGACTCTGCCGTGTCATTCAGAAAAGTGATGTTCCGGTCTGTATCGAACGTGTTGTAAACAGCCCACAGGGTGGCATCGAGGTACCAGTTGGAACCGAACCAGGTTCCGTAAAAGCCGCCACTGTAATTTTCCACGTCCGAACGGCTTTTGCCGGTATCCAGATAATCCACATCCGTTTGGGCGTAGCCCAGGCTTGCACCGACCAGAAAAGACCGGCCCTGCAGCCGGTCCCACCCAACGAAGAACCCGGTTGTATCATAATCGTATCCGTCATACCCGTCATGGGAATCCAGGCGACCGTCACGGCCAAGGGCCTGTATGAAAAAAGCATTCGGTTTTTGCGGCGGCCTTGGGCTGATCAACTGGGAAACACCCCCGGTAGAGGCCAGAAGGGGCCAGGTAAAGGGATCTTCCGGATCCATCTAATACGTTTGGGCAATGACTGACTGCCTGGTCCTCACTTCAGCCATCCGGGTCTGCACGGCAGAGGTAAAAAGCCGGGCGGTGTCCATGCCCATGGCAGAGAAGGCCGGATTGGTCTCCAGCTCCTCGAGGCAAGAGTGAAATTCGCCCAGGGTGTCTATGTCATCCAGTGTGGTCAGCAGGTCGGCCATATCCCCGGATGCGTCCAGACTGGCATCGTCAAGCATCTCCGCCAGGGCCCGGGAGTTGGAAGAGGAAAGGGACCGGTCCGCATAGGCCTCTTTACAAGTACAAGGGGACAGGCTCTTTTTGCAGGACGACAAAGATGAGCTGTCATAAATTGACCTCAACTCCTGTTTGTCAAACCCACTTTTTGAATCAGGTTCCCTTTTACCGCTACAGTCGATCACTTGCTGCCAGCTTAATGCCCAACCCGACAAACAGGGCCCCAAGACCACGATCCATCCAGCGTGAGACGTGGGCATTATTGCTAAGATAGCCAGTTAACTTGGCTCCAACAAGAATCAAAGGAGGTTCAACGAATGCAGCCACGACAGTAATGAGAGTGCCGTGGAGAAACAACTGCGCGCTCACCGGGCCTGCCCCAGGCTCAACAAAAGGAAAAGGGAAAAGGGGCAGGCTCTTTATGCATCAGACCCATTTTTCCGAACAGGCTAACGTATTTTCACTCGCCGCCTCCGGATAATTTGCCTCATTCCATGATTGATTTGTATCAAACGATAATCTTCAGAGGTACGTTTAACAATCAACGCTCGTCACCAAATATATCTACACTTTTTCAAATGCACTGATCTCATTTCCGTGCATTGTTTTCAGCTCTCAGACAGACGTTTTAACGAATACATCCCTTCAATGCCCTTAACGGCCTTTGGGATTTTATCCCTTGCCGATTGGAAGCGATCCTTAAAGGCGTCATAGGTCATTTCAACAAAAGCCTTGGATCCTATAATCCCTGAGTCCGTAAAATACCGTGTTCGGTACCTGAACCTCTTCTGTCGTGTAAGCTCGAACCCATCGGCAGTCTCTTCATCAACAGCCTTCTTTGCAATTCTCGCTCGCCCCCTCTTCTCAATGGCACCCACATGATATAGAAACTCCCGGTATTTTTTTAATCTCGTGGCAAGGTCATCCAGCCCGAAGTGTGACAAACCCAAATCCAGCGAAAGAAAGCTGTCTTTGTTTCCTGTCTGGGCATGATACCCGATGGAGCACCATCGATAGTCTTCCGGCCGTTTCACGATCCCGGCACGCACCGCATTCAAATCGATATACGCAAGGCAATTGATGAGCGTGTTTCCCTGCTGAACGATCACACTCTTAAAACGCTCTCCCCAGAGAGTACCTTTTCGCTTCTTTCGCTTGTTATAAAAATGCGAAAAGGTCTGCTTGATGTCCTTCATATACGCGGACAAACTGGAAAATCTCTCCCGAAAATCCCCCAGCCGCCCTTCTGGAAACTCCGTATCCTCGCCATAAAGCAGTTGAAACCGGCGACGCACCTCCTCATCCGAGACCATGGTTCCGGGACTCACCTCCACCAGCAGGTGAAAATGATTCCCCATGATCGCGTACCCAAGCACCTCTACAGCATAAATTGCTGAAAAACGTTGAATGATACGCACCAACTCGTCTTTCTCAGTCTTTTTGAATGGAAGGCCATCCAATGCTGTTCTGCTGATCACATGATACGCGGCCTTTTGACCTGAGTCCGTGACGACCATACGGGAAACTCGTGGCATAGCACCCTCCTCCCTGGTCTTTCTGAATGCCATGTGGGTTGTAAAGATTGGATTTCAATATAATTATAGAGAGATAGTAGCAGTTGAACTATCTCACAGATCACTGTGAGAGGTCCAGCATAAAGAGCCTGTCCCCTGTTTCACTGTTTCACTGTAACGAAAAAAATGAACAAAAAACACAAAATATCAATTATTTTCTTCATACTTCTAAGTGTCTCTAAGGCGCCCAACGTTGCAGTAAGCTGCCAGAAAAGCCGACACGAAAACCTTCAAATTAAACAAAAGCTGAACTCGGCTTTTATGGTCAGCTTTAGTGCTTTTGTTGGGCACTGCCCATATCCTTTGATCTCTGTTTCCAGTACCTTGCCTTAAGCCTGTTTTCATCACTTACATTGTAAAGAACCTCGCAATCACAATAGGCTCCTTCTGACATGAGTACATGACAGATATCAAATATTTCATCGATTTTCCCTTCCTCTTTGAAGCCTTTTTCTTTGAGAACTTGTTTTGTTAGGTCGAAATCGCCATGACAAGGCAATCCTTTTTTAGATACATCATTGGGTGCCATTAAATCATCCAATGATATAAAGAAATTCGATTTTTTAAGAGCCTTCATTACATGAGGTTTAATATCGTGTATCAAATCTTCATCTGGATATCTTAATTCATCTGGTTTTTCACCAGGAGCCAGTTCGAACCAAACTGCATTAGAAAGATATTTTTCAAAAAAGTCATCCGGTATATTATGAACAAGGTAATGATAACGTTGCATTGGATAAAGTTTATCGAATTTTTTCTCAGTAAAATATACGGCAACCTTAGACTTATCTTCGTGCCACGGCTTAGCCTCAACCAAGATTTCTGGATATGCCGACGATAAGTGTTTTTTTATAGTTTCTGATAGTTCAGAATATTGCATCTTTATTGTTTCTCCTCCGACCGTTCCAAACAAAACCACTATAAGCAATATTTCAATAATTACAATTAATACGGTCTTTTTCATGATAACTCTATGTGCCCAACGCCAGAGCTTAGGGGCCGCCGAGCGGAGCGAGGGGACTTGGGCGCAGCCCAAGCGGTCCCTTAAAGCGACTTGTTAACTGCCTTATAGGTTTGGCAATTCATTGATTAATTGAAGATTCCTCTTCATAAACTTGACATAAGAAGAACCTAATTTAGTTAATTTATAACCATTCACAGACGGCTCAATAATACCTGAAGTTATTGGATAAGCCATATATTTTGCATAATCCCATTCCAAGTATTCTTCCGAATATTTGGAACAAATTAAAGTGAAATATTCCTTAATGCCATCGATTGATACTTCATCTTTGTCGAAGAAATAATCATTAAATAAATTAAATTGAGACCTAAAAAGGACCTTATTAATATCATAGTAGCGAAAACCTGAATGTAATAATGCGGCTTCTGTTTCAAGTAAATTAATTTTTTCTTCATCATTGATGTCAAGTGTTTCAATGTGGTGCTTGATACTTAAGTATATTTCATGACTATATTCAGTAGTGTACTCTGAATGCCGCTTTTGTATGCTTTCGAAACTAGCATTTTCAGGAAGGGGTGACGTACGATTATTTTGGGGTTCATTAGTTTCAGCGCTTTGTTGTGCCACTTTAAATTTGGCGCTTACGCCTGTTGGGGTGGCACTAAGTTCCGTCATGTTATTTTTTGAAAAAAAATTTGAAAGGGCATTACTAATAGTTCCCCGAAATCGCCAACCCAATATCAACACGGTTAATGGCCATACTATTTCCTTTATAAGATTTACAATAATTTCAGGTGTCCAAACGGATGTAATCTGCACTATTTCTTTGATTTCATCTGCCATATGTATATCTCTTAGAATTGAATGGAGCAGTTAACGTGTGGCTATGCCGACCCAAAAAGCTGATTAGGACAGCGGTTGAAATACGAAAGACGTGACCAGCTTTTTGGGGTCGGCCATCCGGGTAGAAGCACCGGTTGCCCGGCGCTCCCCCCACAGACCCGTACGTGAAGATTTCCCTCATACGGTTCCTCGACTCAGACCCTTTTTACCGGATCGTCGACCTGACAGGCGACACACCGTCAGGCGCATAACTTTGCTACCCTTCATGGCATTCAGATATCAGAACGCATGGACTATGCGTGGCTTTGGAAAGGGAAAATTCCCTCTCATCTCGTCATACAGGACTTTGCCTTTATTACTCCGGCGACTAAGCCAGAATTTCCAAGCCTGTTCTGCATATTCAAAGACTGTTTCCAGAGCCTTGTAGTTGCTTCTCACACCGTAATACTGATAGAAGCCCCTCAACTTGCTGCAGAGGGTTTCGTATTGAGACTGGATAGGGTCATGGCGGTTTGCTTTGCACCAGAGCCACAGCATTTTCATGAAGCGGTTCTGGCGTTTTCTTGCCGTCATCTTTTTAATCGACCAACCGCCCTTTAACGTGCGTCCCCAGTAGAACGAAAAGCCGAGAAAGCCAAAGTTGCCGTTTCTCTCGTCCTTGCGTGTGCGCCTCGGAGGCCTTGCAAAGGGAATCATGGTCGTTTTGGTCGGATGGAGGGTGAGGTCAAACTTGCTGAACCGTTTCGGAAGGACCTCCATGAGCCTTTCGGCGTCACTCTTGGCCTCACACCCGATGATGAAGTCATCGGCATACCTTACGATAAAGCATCTCCCTTTCATCCGAGGCAAAGCGGCTTTTGCAAACCAGTCGTCGAGCACATAATGCAGGAAGATATTGCTCAGGATTGGCGAGATGACGCCACCCTGAGGCGTGCCCTGATCAGGGTACGTCAGGATATCCCCTTCCATGACACCTGCGTTCAGCCATTTCCCGATCAGTCTCAGGATCGCCCCGTCGTTTACTCTCCAACGAATGAGATCCTTCAGCAGGGCGTGGTTGATATTGTCGAATAGTCCTGTGATATCTGCGCTGATTATCCAGTTGATGTTCTGGCGTATGCAGTTCTCACGAACACAGGCGATCGCCCCGTGCTGGCTGCGCCCCCTCCTGAACCCATAGGAAAAGTCATAGAACTCGTGTTCATAGATCGGACTCAGAAGCATCTCGACAGATCGTTGGACAATTTTGTCCTCAAACGCCGGGATACCGATGGGCCTCTCTTTTCCGTCCTCTTTCTTAATCCAGATCCGCTTGACGGGTGGGGCCTTGTAGGTCCCGCTCTTCAGGCGTGCATGGAGCGTGATCAGGTTCTGTTCGAGATTTTCTGCATACTCCTTGGCCGTCACCTTGTCTGTGCCCGCTGCTCCGTTTTTGCGGATGCGCCTGTACGCCTCACGCAGAAACGGCACGTCGATCTTGTGGGCCAGCGCTGTAAAGACCATCGCCGGATTGTCTGCAGCCTGTTGCGCAATTCGCTGAAGGTCTGAGGATATGGTTTGTGATCTCTGTGTATCTCCCATAGTACTATCCAGCGATACGTTATACCCTGCTTCACCTTCCCTGCAGTGGGTCGCTTTGGGTGCCACTTCCCCACCTTCTCACCCGATTTATTTCTTAACGGGCATCGGTACTATGATCCACTAAGACTCCCAGAAGTCCGTCCCGGGTTTGTTCGTTTTTCACTATCCGCCCCCGGTACCTTGGTTGCTTCATTTTCTGACGCCAGAGATGGGGCTGAAGCCGCCTCATCCCGCGGGGAGTTTTTCCTTTACGGACGGTATCCTCCTCACCGTGTCTTCCAAGGAAACATCTGGGCCTCCCGAGTTCCCGAGCTACCCCTTTGAAAACATGCCCTGGTCTCTGACCCCGGTGGTATCCTGCGCACTTGCCATGACGTGCTCAGGATCGCAGCCTTCCACGCACTCAAAAGCGTCGGCTTTCCCCTGCCAAAGCAGGCTATCCTAACGGACCACAACTATACATTTTTCGGGGCTCAATACAGAGCCTGCATTCTTGATCCCCTCAGCTCCAGACTCCCGTCTCCGGGCTTACCTGTGAGGTTCACTACAGATCTGCTGGCGAAGCTTTAATCTGGTGGGACTTTCTAAACGCCGATGCCAAGGCAAGCCCTGCATGGACGACGGAAGCATACGGCCTCCGGAGCACCCACTGGGTAACACTATCGAATTTCAAAGATTTGCGTCTTATCCCAACGATTCGAATTTATCTCGGCACGATGAGCCAATTGTTAAATGCTGAACCATATTGTGAAGCCAATAGTAATTACAAACAAATTTACTAATAGAGAAATAAAAAATTCTTTAGACAGTTTATGTGATAGCGAAATCCGTGAAAACAGTCTTTTTTTGCCTATGTTCTTTGTGTGAAAATTACATTTTGTACATAATAGCTGCGCTGGATTACCAGCGATAAAAATGATACCAGGTGGTAATGTTACGCCAATACAATATTGCCACCATTTAAATTGGGGAGTTAGAACCCCATCTTTACACTGAGGGCAATGATTATAACGAACACCATCAATCTTTTGATTGTTCGGATTGTGGCCTAAGCCAAGCCACTCTGGTTTATATTTTCTGATAGCAACCCAAGCTACCGTTACAATAAAAACCCATATAAGAACAAGTATATCCAAATGATTTGACATAGTATCCGATTAGGCATTTAACGCTGAAATTCAGGGGCCGGGCGGCGAATGCCGAAAAAGGCCACTGAAAGAAATTATTTGTATTTGCCTTGTTCTTCGAAAAACGGCAACGTAAGCCCGGTCCCACTGGAATTTTTTGTTATCCTTTCTTCTTTGTCCATAATTCAATAATTCCGTCATCTGGCGTGGCTTCTTTTATGGCTTTTTTCCAACCATTGGGTAAAGAAAGGTAATCATCAAGTGCATCAATAATTGATTGGAATTCAGAATCCTCATTTGTAAATTCCAAATATTCACCGCACTCGTGATCAAATACAAGATAAGTCAGAACCTTCGTCATAGCGTCAATTTTGTGGGAACTGATAGATACAATCTCATCCCAAGTGATATTGATTCCGCTATTAGTTGAAATACCATTTGCACTAATCATTTTCTTTTCTCATCCTGAAGGATAACGCGTGGCTATGCCGACCCAAAAAGCTGATAGGGGTAGCGGTTGAAGTTACGAAAGACGTGGCCAGCTTTTTGGGGTCGGCCATGAGCCAATTGTTAAGTGGCCTGATCATATGACTCATATATCAGGCCATCTATTAATTTTTGATTTGATAGTATCATCCTGTTCCGGATTGTTTTGCAAATATTTCTCAATTTCAATGAGTTTGGCATTACAAAAAGGGCATGATTTAATAAGTATTTCTTCTTTTGGAAAAATCTTTGAGCAATCTGCACAAATTAGCCATTCACGTTCTTTATATTTGGTTGTTTTATACTCAATTATAGCAGCCCAAAGAATTGTTATTACACCAACTAATGATATAAACACTACCGTGGTCCCCAAAAACTGGACAGTATGCTAAGCTCGTAGTCACCCTTCTCAAATAAGGAGACGACGATGAGCAAAAAGCGGAAACAGTATTCACCAGCGTTCAAGGCCAAAGTAGCATTGATAGCCCTTGCAAATGAGGAAACTACGGCCGAAATAGCATCGCGGTTTGAAGTTCACCCAGCAATGGTCACAAAGTGGAAACGAGACCTTTTAGATGGTGCTTCCCAAGTATTCGAAAAAGGGAAGCAATCAGACAAAAAAGCCCAAGCAACCGTTGACGAGCTTTATCGACAAATCGGCAAGTTAAAGGTGGAACGGGATTTTTTGTCGAGCAAGCTCAGTCTCTAAGCCGGGCCACCCGGAAGAGCATTATCGAACCAGATCACCCCAAGATAAGCCTGTCGCGTCAATGTGCAGTGCTCAATGTCCCAAGGTCTTCTGTATATTACAAAAAGAAACGGGATATTTCTGAAGACCTGGCATTGATGAAGTTGATCGACAAGCAATACTTGAAAGAACCAACTTGGGGTAGCCGTTCAATGCGAAACTATCTTAGGCGACTGGGCTATAAAATCAATCGCAAACGAGTTCAGAGACTTATGCGAAAAATGGGCCTTGAGGCCATCTACCCAAAGCCCAAGACAACCAAGTTTAACCCTGAACACAAGGTATACCCTTATCTGCTTCGAGGGATGACAATTAATCAACCCAATCAGGTTTGGGTCAGTGATATCACCTATATACCGATGGATAGAGGGTTTATGTATCTATCCGTTGTAATGGATTGGCACAGCCGGAAAGTATTATCCTGGAGGCTATCCAATACCCTTGAGTCAGATTTCTGCGTTGAGGCCTTAAAAGAGGCAATTCACAATTATGGATGTCCCAAAATATTCAACACGGATCAAGGCTCCCAATACACAAGCGAGGCATTCACAGGAGTCTTAAAGGACCATTTCATAAAAATAAGTATGGACGGTCGAGGGAGATGCTTTGATAACATAATCGTTGAGCGTCTTTGGTGGACAGTGAAATACCACTATGTATACCTTCATGAATTTGCCAATGGAACGGACTTACGCAAAGGCCTAAGAGGCTGGTTTAAAAGGTATAATACAGAACGTTTTCACCAATCTTTAGATGCATACACACCCGACGAGATCTATCATGATCCCGGTTTATTAAAGAACGCTGCGTAAGCAGCAAAGGCGCCCAGCGCCACCCCCATGGCGCCAACTCCAGTCGCCCTACGGGCTCCCTCCGTTGGCGCCATGGGGGTGGCGCTGGAAAACCAACGGTGTCGACTTTTCGAGCTTAGTTGCCCCTCGGCATTGTTTAGTGATTGGGGTCCACCGTACACACCACCAAGCTTAGGAACCATAAAACCGTGACGCGAATCCCACTCGGTAATGTAATAAAGTATCCCAAGAAATAAAAATGAAATGCCTAAAATATACGAGCCCATATTTTTAATATTTTATTATGTGAAAATTCAGTGCATATGCCACTTAACGCTATGCATGTGGGGCCGCCGAGCGAAGCGAGGGCACTGGCGCGGAGCGCCAGCAGTCCCTTACTATGCGTTTGTTAGCTTTTTAAACCGGTTGTCTTAGATAGAATTACGTCGTCACAAGAAAAATCTTTAAATTCACAGTTTTCAAAGCTTGAACCATGAAATGAACCATTTGAAAAACTGGATTCCGAAAAGTTACAGTTCTTAAATTTGCAAAAACTAAAGTCGAATTTTTGTGATTTTACCAGTTGAAAATTACAATTTGTAAATACAATTTCTCGACCCATAACCTTTGACATGTTTGCTTTTACAAAGCTCGTATCTATAAATGTTTTACCTAATACCGATCCAGAGATATTCGCTTTAGTAAATGTACACCCAATAAAAGTATCTCGAAGGTTTGTGCCTAATCTCGAACTGTCAAAAACGCAGTTTTTAAAAGTGTTTCGATTTGCAAATTGACCGGCCTCAGAAAACTTCAAAAATGAAAAATCAAAATTTTCAAAGTCCATAGATGCTACAACTGAGTAGATTGTTAATCTTTTAAAGTCGATACGATTTTGGGGTGTTAACTTAATATCAAGCCCAGAGAAGTCTGGCGTCTTGATAAAGCCACCTTTTTTGCCGAAGTTTACACCGATGATACTGTTAATTTTTGAAATTAGTTCATCATTCATTTGTAACTCCGAGGAGTAGTAAGAAAGCTAACGCGTGGCTATGCCGACCCAAAAAGCTGATAGGGACGGCGGTTGAAGTTACTAAAGACGTGGCCAGCTTTTTGGGGTCGGCCATTAGCCAATTGTTAGATTTTTTTAAAGCAGATCATATTCATTTTTTTCTTTTGTTCCGGGAATAAAACTCAACAGTAAGCCGAGTAACAAATTCCCGATGAGGGGAATTAGGTTTAACAAAAACCACCAACCTGATTTGTTCAGGTCATGAAGACGTTTCACAGAAGTTGCTATCGCAGGCCAAATTATCAAAACATTGATGATCTTGACTGTGCCTGTGTCCAAGGAATACCCCTGGCTTCTGAAATAGTATTGGGCAAACAAAATAATAGAAAATGGAATAACCCAATACAACCAGTATTGAGCTAAAGACAGCCTACCTTTTATGCTGATATATACCGGTATTATTTTCATATTTTGTAAAATCTAACATTGGGAATAACCCGCACTTTTTTCCATGTATCACCTATATAACCCTGACATTTGGAGCGTATATCGTATATCCAAGGGGTTAAAGTGGAAAATCAGATGGGTTTTGGGTCCATGTTTGGTTGTTCAATACTACCGAACAAACTTTCCAGTTATGCCGGATGAGATCATAGTTCGCATCGCAAATCAAGAACAGATTGACAAACAGCGACAAACAGATGTAATTATCTAAATTAACGTTTAAATCCTTCTCATCTACTCTGACATCCTCCTACCCTGAGCCTTCAACGTATATTGATATACCGCGCCATTTCTGTCCATGTTTTGGCTTTAATATCGCAATAGGTGGACGAAATTCCACCTTTGACCATGGGTTTTCCATGTTTGCCCTCAGATATACCGCTGCAAAAAAGATTCGTGCACCACCAACTATCAAAGGAGTGAAAAGTGGAACCATTCCGCCCCAATCCCGAGTTGAGACTGCTGGACCAGTTAACCCAAGTGCTTCGCTATCATCATTACGCATACACCACCCAGAAGAGCTATCGCTCATGGATCAGGCACTACATTGGATACCACCAAAACCGCCACCCGACAGAGATGGGAAAACCGGAAATCGAAGCATTTCTCTCATACCTTGCTGAGACGCGACGGGTATCGGCTTCGACCCAAAAACAGGCCCTTAACGCCATCGTTTTCTTCTACAAGAGAGTGCTCTTTATCCCTGTGGACGAGGCCCTTGAAATGGTCCGGGCAAAAAAGCAGAAACGGATGCCTGTGGTGCTCAGCCAGGATGAAGTCCAATCCGTTCTTTTCAACATGAAGGGGACCTACCGTCTCATGGGCAGATTGATGTACGGGGGCGGGCTTCGTCTCATGGAGTGCATCCGACTGAGGGTAAAAGACATCGATTTTTCCGGCGGACAGCTGTATATCCACATGGCCAAAGGAGGGAAAGACCGGGTAACCCTTCTTCCCCATGCCATCCGTGATGAGCTGGCGCACCATGTGCAGCGGGTGCTGGGCCTCCATGATGAAGATCTGACCGAAGGATTCGGTGCGGTCTACATCCCCCCTGCCCTTCTGCGGAAATACCCGTCCAGTGCCAAGGATCCTGGTTGGCAGTATGTCTTTCCTTCACGGAACCGGTCCATCGACCCTGCCAGCGGCATTGAAAGACGGCATCACGTCATGGAATCCGGTCTCCAAAAAGCGGTGAAGCGGGCGGTAAGAGAGACTGGAATCACCAAACGGGCCACCTCCCACACCTTCCGGCACTGCTTTGCCACCCATCTCCTTGAAAATGGCGTCAACATCCGGGTCGTCCAGGAGCTGATGGGGCACAGCGATGTCAAAACCACAGAGGTCTATACCCATGTCATGAACAAGGGAATAAACGAAATTGCCTCCCCACTCGATGTCGCCATGGGAGTGGAGCCAGCTTAAATAATAAATAACTACTCAGTTCATGTTAACTCAAAATGATTCTCCGGGAGATCGGAAGCACATGCTAAATTAACATTGACGTTACAACCTGTTTGTCAAACCCACGTTTTAAATCAGGTCAAAACTTGGCCCCCGGCAGGGCCGCCGGAGCCTAACAAACCTACCCTACCCCACCAAATACGTCCCTGTGCCCGCTGCAATAAGCGACTCGTCATCGTTATGGAACACGCTGCGCACCACGGCCACCTTGTTGCCCAGTCTGAGCAACTCACCGGTAACGGTGAAGTACTCGCCTTTTCCCGGCCGGATATAATCCACCCGCATGTCAATGGTTCCCATGCGGGTCAGCCGCTTTGTCAGCTCTTCAGGGGTGGCGTGTTTCATCTTTTTTATAACGCTCAACTGAGCGATGACACCGCCCGTGAAATCCAGGGCAGCGGCAATGACGCCCCCGTGAAGAATATGCTTGTGAGAATTGCCCACAAGTTCATCCTTCATGGCAATCTTCACCACGGCGGTATCAAGGGTCAGGGTCTCCATTTTGATCCCGATCAGTTTGTTAAACGGCATCATGTTTTCATAAAACTCTGTCAGAACTTCAAACAACTCGTCATAATTGATGTCGGCCATAATGCCCCCATCTGGGTTTTTGATGTCATGCCTGACACATACCAACCCGGCTACATCACAGAAACACACGGTAATAACCCGTTATTTCTTTGACTTGATCGTTTTCTCATAAAATATCCGGGCTATAGCCTATGATCTATAACCTATCGTCTATTAATACCGAAGCGCAGCGACTCATTGAACGAAGAACCAAGAACTACGCACCAAGAACGCTTTCCCCTTGCCCGTTGCCCGGTTTTCCCTATTCCCTATTCCCTATTCACTATTCACTACTAACCACTCACTATTCACTATGACCTATTGCCTATTGCCCATCTTTTACAGCCCCCTTGCCCCCTCACTCCTCAGATGCCTCATATCGCTGGAAGCAATCACGGCCTCCACCGTCTCAATCATTTTCGCCCGGTCTTTCTGCAACTCCCCGCTCACCGGCAGGTAATTGGAGGCGTGGGCCCCGACGAACTTCAACCCATCGATGGTGATATTCTCAAAAATGGTCCGCATCTCTTCAAGGGTCTCAAAGGGATCGGGAAGAATCAGGTCGCCTTTTTCATAGGAATGAAAAAGGACGGTGCCCGGAACCGGGGTGTAGGTCAAGGCGGCAAGGTAGCGGGGTTTCATGAGGTTGGTGATCTCGGCGGTGGCCTCGGCATGACGCCGTGCCGCGGCTCCCGTCCCTGCGATCCCCAGGAGCACCATGGAGGAGAGATTGATATCGGCATCGGCCAGGTTCAGGCCAGCCTGAAGCATCTCCTGACTGGTAACGCCCTTCTTGATGGCGGCAAGCACCTCATCATCGCCGGACTCCACCCCCAGATAGGCCTTGGTAAGGCCTGCGGACCTGAGGACTGCAAGGTCACCTCCCTTGGCGAGGGTGCTCTGCGGCCCCACATAGCTTCCCACATGCCGCAACGACGGAAAGGTGTTGTAAAGGGTGGTCAGGATTTCCACAAGAACAGGGGTTTCCATGGCAATGGCATCACCGTCACAGAGAAAGACCTTTTCGAGATCCCCATAATGCTCTTTCGCCATGCGGATATCGGTCATGATCTCATCCAGTGATCGAACCCGATATCTCCTGTCCTTGTACATCCCGCAAAACGTGCACTTGTTGTGAGAGCACCCGACGGTGCACTGCAGAAGGTAGCTGTTGGCCTCACTGAACGGCCTGAATACCTGGCCTTCGTATCGCATGGCGATAAACTCCTCTATTTTGAAAAAAATGCCTCCGGCGGCGAGGTGGGCCACCTCGAAAGCTGGTTGCAAATGCTCCGGGGCTTCGCCCCTGCACATTTGCTTACGGGCTGCGCCCGTGGTTCATGAATCTTCCCCGGCAGGTAGAGTAGCCTGTCTCTCCACCAAAAGCCGTGATTTTTTTTCTCTATGCCTATTTACTATTCTTGGCGGAGCGTAGCGACTCCACCACCTGTAGCCTTCAGCCATTCGCCCTTAGCCTGTAATAACACCAAGAACGCTTTTCCCTTCAGACCTTTGCCAGGTTTTTCTCTATTCACTATTCACCACTCGCCATTCACTTGCGCAGCCTATTGCCTATCGCCTCCCACACCCCTTCCCACCCACACGAAAAATAGTGATCCTTTGCGTCATCAACCACAACCGTTGTCAGTTGTCCTGAACTCGCATCCATGGTTTCCTGATGGGGATACCAGTTGTCCTGTTGGGGAAAGAAGATCGTCACATCGGATTCCCGCATCCCCAGCTCCGGCATGGAATCAATGCCGGGGATGAAGAGCTCTTTGAGAAACGTTCCCACGGGAAAAGCTCCGTTGAAGCCGTTCAGCACGGCTTCAAGGTTTCGTTCGTGCCAGTGCTCGGGATCGAGCCAGGTGGTGTCGGCAAGGGTATGCTTGAATAGCTTGGGGTCGCTGGCGAGGCGGGAGGTGACAAACACGAACTCTCCGATGGTGCCCTGCTCGTACATGTAAAAAAGGGATCGCCGGGAATTAAGGACGGGGGCTGCGAAATAAAATGCCTTCACGGCAATGCCGCTGGCGGCAGCTTTAAGCCAGGCAGCGCATCCTCCGGAAT
The DNA here is from genome assembly GCA_942491485.1 of Desulfolunaceae bacterium. GTDB lineage: Bacteria > Desulfobacterota > Desulfobacteria > Desulfobacterales > Desulfolunaceae > Desulfoluna. Next base: position 386,442 of record CALOAX010000011.1, read on the forward strand.
GGCCGAAGGCGGTCAGGGGTCTCCTTGAGAGATTGTACTGATCAAGCAGGACTTTCAGGTCTTCGGCTGCGGATTCAACGGAGAGGTACCCTGTGGAGTTGCCATGGCCTCGGGGGTTGTAAAGAAGAATATCCCAACCCTGTTCGGTGAACTGAGAAACGGGCATGGTGTACATCCGGCAATCGCCGCCCATGCAGGGCCAGAGGACAAAGCAGCCTTTGGTGTGTGGGGCTTTGGAGGGGATGAATGCAGCTTCGATGGTGATGCCACAGGGCATGGGATGGTTTGTCCAGTCTATTTTCATAGCATCCTAACCAGTAAAAAAACAGCTGTGCCTCCGGCGGGTCGCTTTTTGAAAAAAGCTCCGCAAAAACGTTCCGGTTGCATCCCCTTTTACCGCTTAGCCCCAATGGGGCTAAACGGTAAAAGGGGATGCTTGCTCGTTAGGTCGAATACAGTCGCTAAACCAACGCCTTCGAATGGATCAAAATCAACCTCAAAGCCTGTTTGTCAAACTTTTCAAAAGTTTGGCTCCCGGCAGGGCCGCCGGAGGCGACTTTGAACTGAATAGATACGAAGGCAATACATCATGCACCTACGAGTAGGCCTCCAACGCCCATGGCGTACACATCTTCTGGTGTCACCTCGACCCCGGCAAGCAGCCGCGGCAGGATCAAATCAAAAGCAGTTTTCTTCGACGCCAAGGCCCCTGCGGGGACGCCCACCACGGTGGTGTCCTTGATTTTTCCGAGGAGGGTCATGGCCCCGGGGAGGATGGGGGATCGCGATGAGGAGACGGTGACGCCCGCTTTTTCGAGGCCCACCTGGGTGACGTCGTCGGGGTCCACGGAGAGGCCGCCGGTGACGATGATGAGCTTAAGGCCTTCGCCTGCCATGCGGGTGACTTCGGCTGCAAGCATGGCGGGATCATCGGGGACGAAGGCGTGTGTGGCGATGGCGGCGCCGTGTGTTCCGAGCATCTTTTCGGCGTAGGGCAAAAAACCGTCCTTGATGCGGCCCTCAAAGACCTCCGTGCCGGTGACGATGACGCCGGCCTCTTTGATCACATAAGGGGCCACATGAAACAAAGGGGTGTGGGCAAGGGCCATGCACCGGTTGAATTCGGGTTTTGAAAGAAACAGGGGGATGGCCCGTGTGCCGGCCAAAACGTCTCCTTTGGCCACAGGAATACAGGAGTCAAGGGTGGAGAGAATGACGTCCGCCATGGAGTTAAGGCGGTTCACACGTTCGGTATCCACGTAAAAAAGGCCGTTATGGGCGGCTTCAAATTCGATTTTGCCCTCTTTGGGAGGCCGGGTCACTGTGACGCCTTCCCCACCCAGGGTGTCTCCAAAGGCAATGGCCACATCGTTTTCGTGCACCAGATTTTCCTGATCGTTCTCCTCTTCGAGATAGATCCGGTTCTTGCCCATGTTTTTAAGGGTCTCGACATCAGCTTCCGTAATGCACTGGCCCTTGACGATGGCAGGCCCTTTTTGCTTTCGGGGCACGATAAGGGTCATGTCATGAAGGGCGTGGCTCCCTATGGCCTTTTCAAGGGGCGTTGCGGTCAGGGTGACATCGTCCTCACGTTGCTGCATGTAAAGGGTGGTTTCACCCGAGCAGGCAGGACAGATTTCAGCGGCCTCTTTTGCCCGGAAGCCCTCCCCGCACAGGCCGCAAAGATGGATATAACTGACATTCTTTTTTTTGCCGCCGAGAAAGGAGGAGTCAAGAGAGACTTTTTCGCACTTAAAAAGAGAGACGCCCCCATCGCGGATTTCGTTTAAAAGCGCTCTGGTATCCTGCTCTTTCTTGGGCACCAACTTCAAAAGCCAGGCCTTGAACTGAGGCCAGTTGTCCAGAGTCTCATGGTTGGGAGAAACCCGCACCCCGTCCCCGGTGTGCTTGTCGTACATGGCCATGGCAAAGCGCCCTGTGGGGACAATCTTGAGCCATCCGTTTCCGATGGTGCACGGGGTGAGAAGCTGAACGGCATCGGGGATGCAGGCCCGGGTCTCGCTCACGGTATCAAAGAAGCCCCCATCCGGAAGGCTGGAGAGTGCCAGCTCCACCATAAAGCCCCCCGCCACCATGCCCGGTGCCACATGCCCATGGAATTTCTTCACCTCATCCACATATTCATCAAAGGAAAACCCGCGAATCGTCATAACAACCTCCAGGTTCGCAAATGCTCCGGGGCGTCGCCCCTGCACAGTTGCTTACGGGCGTTGCCCGTGAAAAACGGCTTTAAAAAACGGCCTCCGGCGGCAAGGTGTGCCACCTTGAAAGCAGGTAGTTGATGCGTTTTGCCCCTCGCTACTCAGGGCGAATTACTCCCCTATCAATTCAGAAGGAACCCTCTTAAGTTGAGCAAACCTGTTTGTCAAACGTTTACCTGTTTTATGAGATGGGTTTGACAAACAGGTATTGAAAGCCATTCCGATTGCTTCACCGTTTTGGTTAAGCTACATAAATTTGGACTTAACGAGCGCAACGACAGGTCATTTCTTCTATACTACCTCAACAGCCCAGAGGCCAGACTTTTTCATATCAATTCAAGTAGTAATTCACCCCCACCTTATGGCTGAAGCCTGACCCACTATGGATGCACACAACTCATGAAATATCCGGGCCGGGCTCTGTTGGTTCTCGAGCATGGATCCCCGATCATTCGATTTATCATCAGTGTTATGGAACGTACCATCAAGACTTCGTCTGCCGATTCGGACAACCCGTACAGTCGGGGAAGACGAAATCTATGGTGGCATCCCCCCTGAGTCTCTCCTTACCGCGCTAAACGGCTTGGCCTTTATAGCTTGTTTTAGAAAACCATGATGAGCATGAAGCGCCCTTCGGGCTCCATGAAGAAGCCTGAATAAAATTCCGACCCCAGAGGGAACGGTATTGGAATACCCCTAACCCGGCTCGCCCCCGGAGGGTGAGAAAATCGAACAGAAAACTGTGAATTACATTTTGCATTTTTGAAATAACTAAACGTTTAACAAGAACCCACTGCAATCAGGTTCCATTGCTTTGACTTGATCTTTTTCTAATGAAATATCCGGGCTAAAGGGGGTAAGACACCTTACTCCTGATAGGGTGAAAGAAACAAAATTCATAACCGCCCACTGCCTCCAGGTTGACGGTAGCTTTGAGCTGAATGACAGAATTGATTTCTACCACGAAGGACACGAATAGCACGAAGGCGACTTTGCCGAAAAAACGACCTCTCACTCTTTCGTTTTTCTTCGTGTCCTTCGTGGTTCATAAGGCCTTCTTTTACAAGGTCCCCAAACGTTGCCATTAATTATGGCGCATCACTTCGTTTATTGTAAGTCGTTCACTCGGCCAAAGCCTGTGAACTCGGACCTTGGCCTGAGGCCAAGGTTTTCCTTCCTGGAATAAACGTTGTGTTGTCCACGGGCGAGGCCCGTCAGCAAATGTGAAGGGGCGAAGCCCCGGAGCATTTGCAACCCAGCTTTCGAGGTGGCTCACCTCGCCGCCGGAGGCAGCTTTTTAAACGGCTTCCACCCGGCACGGCACGTAGCGGTGCAGGGGTGTTGCTGCAAAGGCGTCCCTGTGGGTGTTTTTGGTGAGGCGGTTGACGTTGACGCCGAAGACCTCTCCTTTGTGGTTCAGGCCGAATCCGTGGGGAATGGCCACCTGGCCTTTGCGCATCTGATCGGTGATTTCGAGTTCGATCTCTTCCGTGGCCGCTTCGGTGGTGATGCTAACCGTCTGGCCGTCGGTGAGGTTGAACCGCTTGGCGTCACCGGGATGCATGGCAAGCGTGCATGCGCGTTTGCCTTCGTTCCAGGAGGGGTCGCGCATGAGGGTGTTGCTGTTTTTGGAGGTGTGGCGACCGGCCATGAGGACCAGGGGGAACTCCTCTTTCATCTTCAGGTCTTCGGTCTCGGCCTCGGGGGTGATCTTTTCGACCCATTCCGCCATTTCAGGAATAAAGAGATGCATCTTCCCATCCGGGTGACGGATCTCATTGATGTTCCCATCCAGATCCATCTTTCCCACCCAGAGGCCGCCGGTCTGATCCAATATGGCCTGGAACAGGGTTTCACTCTGGGTGATCTGCGGGGTGAGCAGGGCCACAGGGGCGATGGAGCGATGGCGAAGCATGCCCATGAGGGCTTTGCCGAGGTTGGCCGGGTTGAGTGCGGTCTGCCAGATCTTCGGCAGGGTAAAACCGGCCCGGGCTGCGTTCTTTCGGTTGGAGGAGGGCATGGCCAGGGTAATCCCCCAGCAGGCGGCCAGGTTGGCTGATCCCAGCTCTTTACCCAGGGTTTTGGCCAGGACAAAGGGAAGAACCTTCATGGCTTTCTTGTTTTTGGAAGCAAAGCTGAAGAGAGCGGCGGCATAGGTCTTTCGGTCTTTTTTCGCGGCCTCATAGACATAGGATGGAATCTCGGGGATGTACCCGGCAGCCTCGGCAATGCCGGTGTAGATCTCCCCCACCTCCTTGGGTTCGCCTTTGGGGGTGACAACCGGCTGGCGCATCTGGAAGTAGACTTCCGGGTAGTTCCAGGGGAAGAAGGTGCCGTCAAAGGACTCGTACCCGCTTTTGGCCGGGAGCACGTAGTGGGCAAGTTGGGCGGTTTCCGTCATGGCAAGCTCGGAGACCACGAGAAGGTCAAGCTTTTGAAAGGCCTCTTCGTACGCCGTGGTGTCCGCGTAGCTACGAAGGGGGTTGGAGCCGGAACAGAGAACCGCACGAAGTCGCTCCGGATGCTCGCTCATGATCTCTTCGGGCATCACGTTGGGAGGGTAGGCGCCGTTTAAGGCCGGAAAGCCGGTTTCCACAGTCCGCCAGTTCTTCTCGTCCCGCTCATCGGTGTGACTGCCCAGGGGCACGAGGGTTCCGGGAATGACATTCCCGCCGGCCACGCCGCTTCGACCGCATACCGCCGCTAAAAGCATGTAAAGATAACTGGTAAGGGTGCTGTGGCGGTTCATGTAAACGCCCAGGTCGAAATGCATGCACCACTTCATCTTGGCCAGCTTGTCACACAGGGTCAACACGTCGTCATAGGAGACCTCGCACACCGCCAGGGCCCCTTCGATATCAAAACCCCGAAACCAGGGTTCGAGGTCCGCAAACCCAGTGCAGAAGGTGTCGAGGTACTCACGCTTCTCCCACCCTTTATCCAGGATCAGGGCGATCATGGCCCGGGCCAGAAGGGCGTCGGTTCCGGGGCGCACGGGAATGTGCAAATTAGCCACCTGGGCCGTCTCGGATTTTCTCGGATCGATGATGGCCAGAAATTTGTCCGGGTTCTTGGAGAACTCTTTCAGGACAAGTGGGGCCCGAGGCATCTGATGGCTCTCCATACCGTTCCACCCGATGCCCAAAATCATCTCGGCATGGTGCTCATCGGGGATGGCAAACCGGTTCTGACGGCCCATCATACGCCCACAGGCCCAGAAATACCCGGTGAGTTCCTGCCCCAGAGCGTTGTAGGAGAACTTGGAGCCGATGGCCTTCATCAGGGTCATGCCAAAGGCCGCTTCAAAATGACACCCCTGCCCTCCCCCGCCCATGTAGGCATAGGATTTCGGACCGTGCTCATCCACGATGCCCCGGAGCTTTGCCCCGATTTCGGCAAAAGCCTGCTCCCAGGAGATTTTCTCAAAACCGTTTTCCGTGCGCTTCAAAGGATGGGTCAGCCGGTCTTCGTGGTTCTGGTGAAAGGCCACGTTGGCCCCCTTGCGGCAAAGATAGCCCCGACTTCTCACGTTCTCCTTGTCAGCCCGGACCTTGACGATGCGGTGCCCCTCGGTCTGCACCTCAATCCCGCAGTTCTGCGCACAAAGCACACACCCGGTCTTCTTCCACTCAGCCATTTCTCTCTCCTTTTTATGAAACGCAAAGATGCCTGCCTCCGGCGGGCAGGGGATGATCCCCTGCACCCCATGATGCGAATGCTCCGAGCCCTCGTCCCTCGGGCACGTCACATTCGCTGACGGGCTGCGCCCGTGGGCGGTGATGTTACGTCAAGGCATCGGATTTGAAATCGTTGCCTGCATCGGCTTTTGCCTGTCTCCCTTTTAGCCCCTGGCCTTAACTCTTGGTCTTTTTTAGCCAGAGCGCAGCGACTCATTAAACGAAGAACCAAGAACCACGCATATAGAACGCTTTTCCCTCGTCCTTCACCGGGCTTTCACTATTCACCACTCACTATTCACCACTCACTATTCACTACTCACTATTCACTACTCACTATTCACTATTCCCCGGCGCAGCCATAGCCGAAGCGAAGCGACTCATTGAACGAAGAACTAAGAACCAAGCACGAAGAACGCTTTTGCTTTTCCCACCTTTAGCCTTTAGCCTTTAGCCTTTAGCCTTTAGCCTTAGTTTACTTCACATGTGAAATATAAAACCAAAAAAAAGAGCGTACGGCAAGTAAAAAGAACCGCCCTTACGCATGACTAAGGGCCTTACCAGAATTTAATTATACACGCTCAGCATGACCAGCACCGTGCGCTTTGTAAATTGAACGTTGGACCACACGGTATTGTGGAAACGCCCGGTAATGGTCGTTGTATCATTATTTCACAGCGAGGCCCTAACAGTGTCGTACACTCAATACACACGCCTCTGGTGCCAGGTACGCCGATATTCCCACCTCCTTCTGAGTGCCACGGGCGCAGCCCGTCAGCGAATGTGATCACCTCGAGGAACGAGAGGTGGGAGCATTCGATCGAGTAGGGTGAAGCAGAGTGTTGCAACACATCTCTGCTTCATCCCTCTCACAGAACCGTGCGTACGGGCCTCGTACACGGCTCCTGCTCAACCTTATCCCCTGTTGATGGGGGGAAGCACACCTGTCTTTACTTGATCCATTGCAAACAACCCGAGTTCATCAAACCACTGTTTGGGCATAGCCCAGTGGCTATACTGGCATGCGGCGTTTCGCCATGAGGCCATCTTGATGCGTTGGAACTCCCCCTGATAGCCTAGTTGCCTGAGCCTTCGGTGGAGCTTTTGTGGAACCTTCCACAATTTCATCTGGATGGATCTCAAACGTCTGCGTATCCATTTCATCATTGCCTGGAACACACTTTTGCAGTTCGCCACCTTAAAATAGTTGGCAAAACCACGCAGTATTGGATTCAGATCGCTGATGATTTTCTGTAAATTCACAGGGCTGTTCCGCTTGGTGCGACGCCTGATTTTATCTTTAAAGCCCTGAAGTCGATCGTCCTTGATTTGAGTAAATCCTGAACGAATGACCACACCAAGATACGGCACCCCTTGCATCAGACTTGTTATGTGAGTCTTCTTCTGGTTTACCGTCAGTTTCAGTCGCTTTTCCAGATATTCGGTCGCCACTTCCAGAACATTTTCAGCCCCGGCTTTACTGCCTTTGAAGATGACAATATCGTCGGCATAACGCGTAATTCGATGCCCCCTGCACCTCATATATTGGTCAAACTTGTCCAGATATATGTTCGCCAGCAATGGACTGATAACTCCGCCTTGTGGGCTGCCAACATCTGTCGGCTCCAACGCGCCGGAGTTCAGAACACCACTTTCAAGGAACATTCGGATCAGCTTCAGGATACTTCCGTCTGCCACTTTTTCTCGTATTGCATGGATGATCAATTCATGATCCAGCGTATCAAAGCACTTGCTCAGATCCATATCCACAACCCACTCCAACCCGTAGTCGCGCATGAATGCCGTTGCCTTGGCAATGGCGTCTTGTGCACTCCGCTTGGGCCTGTATCCGTAACTGGACGGATGAAAACCCGGATCAAAGATGGGGTCCAGTATGTTCTTCACGGCCTGCTGAACCACTCGGTCCCGAACTATCGGTATCCCTATTTTCCTGATCCCACCGTCCGGTTTGGCGATTTCTACACGCTTCACCGGCGTGGGGCGATAGGTCTTCCCGCGCAGTTCGATAAGGAGGGTGTGGATGTTTGCGTCCAGGTGTAAGGCAAAATCTTTGCAGGACTGCCCGTCTACTCCGGGAGCTCCATTCGCCGATTTTACCTTTTTAAACGCCTCCAGCAGGGCTTCGCGGTACAAAAGCCTGTCATAGAGACTGTACCAGACACGACAACTCATCACTTCTCCTTCGCTTCGTCTCTTCTCTCGCATCATACCGAGGGTGCGTTTCGACACTTCAACAACGGGGAACTGCCTTCTATCCGTGGTCGGCAATATACAGTCCCTTACGTTATCTACTTCGATGAGAGCAGTTTGCATAAAGAGCCCTGTTCCCAGGGGTACTTCATCGCCACTTGCCCGCCGCCATAGACGGTTTTGTTCTCCGCATCTCTAATGTGACGGTTTCAAAGACTTTCGGTTAAACTTCACCCCTTCGCAACTGCCGACGCTTTTGGCTCTCCGACAGCTTCAGCAGACAACAGCTGCTGATCATCCCTGTTTTCTCCTCCACTCCGTTGCCGGGCTTCTCAGGCAGGGACTTCATCACTACTACGGGGTCATCTGCCACCCTGCAGAGAATCTCACCCGCTTTGCTTGACGGGTGGTCACCTTCTTAAGAACTCTACAGGGCTTCCCCGGTTAATTTCCGGTCCCTGTGAACGATCCCATCCTCACCCACTCATGCAGTCTGTCCGAGTACTGGGCATCGCCTTAGTTGGCAGGCTTACCCTCTGCACCAGCCGTATCTGGTTCGCTTACGCTATGTACCGTTCACTTCCTATCGCTTCCTTCAGACCCTTCCGTTACCAGAAACGCCCTTGCGATTCGGATTGATTTCCCCTCGAACGGGGCATCTCTGCTCTCTTTCAAGCAGACGGGATACCGGCTTTGCCGGGCAAACCAACCAGCTTTCGAGGTGGCTCACCTCGCCGCCGGAGGCTTGCTTTAAAAAAGGCCGGAGCCGCCCGCCGAAAACACATATACACAGAAGGGAATTAGGCTTTTGATATATGCTGAAAAGTCATTCATTGTTTTCGTCAACCGTGCTCCGGCCACTCGTCCAGGCAGGAAGGAGGGATGCGGGAAAGGTGTCCGGCCTTTCCCGCATCCCATCAGACCATGGTTATGCCTTCCGAGACAGGCACATCAGCCTAGACAAGCTCGTACACGCCGGCTGCGCCCATACCGCCACCGATACACATGGAGACGATACCGTACTTAGCGCCCACGCGCTTCATGTTGGCCAGAAGCGTCGCGGTAAGCTTGGCACCGGTGCAGCCCAGGGGATGGCCCAGAGCGATGGCGCCGCCGTTCAGGTTGATCTTGGACTCGTCGAGACCCAGCTCCTTGATGCAGTGGAGGGCCTGGGTGGCAAAGGCTTCGTTGAGCTCGAAGACGTCGATGTCTTCGACCTTGAGACCGGTCTGCTCAAGTACCTTGGGAATGGCGTACTTGGGGCCCACGCCCATTTCGTCGGACTTGCAACCCGCAACGGCGTAGCCGACGAGCTTGGCGATGGGCTTAAGGCCGAACTTATCACAGGCTTCCTTGCTGGCGAGAAGGGTTGCTGCCGCGCCATCGGTGGTCTGAGACGAGTTGGCGGCGGTGGCAACGCCTCCAGCCTTGAAGGGGCTGTTGAGACGGGCGATGCCTTCAACGGTGGTCCCGGCGCGAACGCCGTCATCTTTTTCTACGGTGAACGGTTTCTTCTCGTAGGTCCCGTTCTCGCCCAAGGCAAAGCTATAGGCTGGGGTGGGAACCACTTCTGTGAACCAGCCCTCTTCCTGGGCCTTGAGAGCCTTGTTGACGGAACGTACTGCAAACTCGTCGCACTCCTGACGGGTGATGCCGTAGCGTTCGGCCACGTTCTCGGCGGTGACGCCCATGGAGATGTACATCTCGGGGTTGCTGTCGGCAAACTTGGCATGGGGACGAGGCTTGTTGCCGCCCATGGGAACATAGGTCATGGACTCGATACCGGCGCCCATGGTCACTTCAGACCATCCGGCGGCGATGCGCAGGTGGGCCAGTGCGATGGCCTCGATGCCGGAGGAGCAAAAACGGTTCACGGTGGCACCGGAGACAGAGTCGGGGAAACCGGCCATCTGGTTGGCCACTCGGCCGATGTTGAGGCCCTGCTCGGCCTCGGGGAAGGCACAGCCACACATAACGTCGTCGATCTCTTTGGGATCGAGACCGGTTTTATCCACGCACGCCTTCATGATAAAGGAGAGAAGGTCTTCAGGACGGGTGTCCTTGAAGAGGCCCTTCTTGTTCTTGCAACCCGGGGTTCTTACAGATTCTACAATATAAACTTCACGCATGTTTTTCTCCTTGCATAAGCGCCTCCGGCGGCCCTGCCGGGGGCCGAACTTTTGAAAAGTTCGACAAACAGGTTTTTCAAAAAAAGTTAAGAAAACCTGCGCGAATGCAATCGACCCAAGAAACGGGGGGGAGTGCATTCACAGCCTGGGGCCAGGGGTGACAAAAAGTTCCCTGGCCGCCGGAGGCAAGCTGAATAGATACTAACGATTTTACATTTTCAATTGCATCAAGGCGGCGGGAAGACCCGCCACCGACGACTCCGCCCTTATTTAGTTACGCAAAGGGGCGCCTTTCTTGAGCATGTGCTCGATACGGGCGATTGTCTTCTCTTCTTTGGCAAAATCGATAAATGCTTCACGCTCGAGTTTGTACATGACGTCTTCATCAATGGGGGTGCCTTCCTTGACGGCCCCACCGGCGATGACGTAGGCGATGCGCTTGACGATCAGCATGTCATGCTCGGAGAGGAACCCACCGGAGAACATGTTGAAGATCTGGGCGCTGATCATCCCGGCGCCGGCCTCACCCATAACGGGCACAGGCTTCTTCACGGGAGGAGCGTATCCAGCGTCAACCATGGCCAGGACCTCTTTCTTGGCTTCGCCGATGAGAAGGTCGCGGTTCATGACGATGCGGTCGGCAAGGGGGTTCATGTGACCAAAGCCGAAGGCCTGCTTGGCGCTCATAGAGTACTTGGCCATGCCGATGGCCATGAAAACAGGCACAAAGAGCTTGGCGAGGTCGGTGTCTTTTTGAACAGGCTCGGGAAGTGCGAAAAAGAATTTCTTCCAGAGGTTGGTACAGCCACCGCCGGCAGGCAGGAGGCCAACGCCCATCTCAACGAGGCCCATCATGAGGTCGGCTGCGCCAACGATCTTATCGGCAGCGCCCAGGCACACCTCGCAACCGCCGCCGAGGGTCATGCCGTAGGGAGCGGCCACAACGGGGAGGTTGGCGTAACGGATGTCTTTCAGGCCGTTTTGAGCCAGGGAGAGGAACTCATCCATTTCGGCGTACTTCTTGCCCTTGCAGAGACCAAGAACGTAGTCGAGGTCGGCACCGGCAGAGAAGGCACCGGGCATGCCGCCGGCCTGGTTGCCGATGACGATACCTGCGGCGTTATCAAGGGCGAAATCCTTGACCTCACCCATGAACTCGATGATCTCGCGGTTCAGGGCGTTCATCTTGGTGGTGAACTCCACGCAGAAGACGTCGTCGCCGATGTCCACAAGGGAGACAGAGGGGCAGCTCTTGACCACTTTGCCGTCGGCCTTGCAGGTGGCGATGGACAGAGCGGTGTCGCTGAGCTTAACCAGCTGGTAGCTCGCTGACTCAAAGTCATAGAAGTACTGACGCCCGTTTTCTACTTTGTAGAACGACTCGTTGCCAGCGGCCAGCATGGCCTTGACCTTCTCGGGAACGGCCATGCCGTCAGCTTCCATCTTGGCCACGGACTCTTTGACACCGATCATGTCCCAGCTTTCAAAAGGACCGGTCTCCAGGGCATATCCCCACTTCATGGCGTTGTCGATTTCAACGATGGAGGCGGAGATTTCAGGAATACGGTTGGCGGCGTAGATGAGGCCGTTGGCGCAGCAGGACCAGGCAAATTTGGCGCCCTTGTCTTCGCCGTAAAGGATGGCCTTGGCTTTCTCTGCGGGGGTCTCGGCGGCCTTGGCGGCGGTGAGGCACGGCAGGTCTGCCTTGACGAACTCAACGTACTCGCAGGTGGCGGGGTCGATCATCATCTTGACCTTCTTGCCCTCTGCGTTTTTCTCTTTCTTGAAGAAACCGCCCTTGGTCTTGTTGCCGAGCCAGTTGTTCTCGACCATCTTCTTCACAAAATCAGGCAGAACATGGGTATCACGCTCTTCATCATCGGGGCACAGATCGTACGAGTTTTCCATGACGTGGGCCATGGTATCGAGGCCGACAAGGTCTGCGGTGCCAAAGATGGCACTGGAGGGACGGCCCATGGCGGGACCGAAGAGTGCATCGACTTCAGCAAGGGTCATGCCCTGCTTGACGACTTCCTGCATCACCTTGCCCATGCCCTGGATACCGATACGGTTGCCGATGAAGTTGGGGGTATCCTTGGCCCAGACAATCCCTTTGCCGAGATTCACCTCACCGAATTTTTCGATGAAATCGAGAACTTCCTGTGAGGTCTCTTCACCGGGGATCAGCTCAAGAAGGTGCATCCAGCGTACGGGGTTGAAAAAATGGGTACCGAGGAAATGCTGCTTAAACTCATCGCTCAAGCCTTCGCTCATGGCCTTCAGGGGAATACCGGAGGTGTTTGAGCTCACGATACAGGTGGGCTTTCGGATGACTTCAATGCGCTTGAAGAGCTCCTGCTTGATCTTTAAGTTCTCCACAACCACTTCGCAGATCCAGTCGCAGTCAGCCAGCTTGTCGAAATCATCGGTGAGGTTGCCGATTTCGATGAGACCGGCGTCCTTCTTGTTGTAGAAAAGAGGAGGCTGAGCCATAAGGGCTCCGTCCATGCCTGCCTTGACGATCCGGTTGCGTGCTGTGGGATCCTCTTTTTCGCCGTCCGTAAGGTCGAAGGGAACGATGTCCAGGAGCAGGACCTTCACACCGGCACCGGCGAGGAGTGCAGCAATGCCACCACCCATGATACCAGAACCGATAACTGCTGCTTTGCTGATCTTTCTAACCATAAATTCCTCCTACGTGTATATTTTGTTAACAATCATGATGGGCACGTAAAAAACAAAATCAAACACTTACCGACCTTATTAATGGGAGGAACACCCTTGGAAATGAATTGCGACGAATAGACGTATACTCAGATGAGCGATTGCATATCATGACAAACGGCGTTTACCTTTGCGTCCAACTGAACAATGATTCATCTGCATCAAGGAATAAAAGCCACTGTTTCAAATCGGTATATAGAAGGGAGCACTGAGTGGGGGTTCAGAGGCTAAGGGCGGGTAGCATGGGGAGTAATAAATGCAAGAGGTTCGACTATAAAAACGCCTCCGGCGGGCAGGGGATGATCCCCTGCACCCCATATGGTGAATACGATACGGGTAGCCGTCCTCTGAAGGCTTTCGCGTTCGTATTCACGTGGTGTGCATCGTTTGACGCTCTGTGTCGCACGTACTCGGATTTCGGAGCTTCAATACCAACTCATGCGTGGTTAGTCAGGCGAAAAAACCATGCCATACATAAAACACTCAACAACTCTGGAGCCACCTCATCGTTTGCCACGGCGAAACCCGCTTTCAAGGTGGCACACCTGCCGTCGGAGTTACTCCGGCTAAGGAATGGATTCAAAATTTCATGATCATAAACACCAGAGCCACTCGAAGAACCGTGGCATGTAGGGTGCATTTATGCACCAAAACCGAGTTTGTAATTCACCCAGAATTTTTCAGAAAAGCAACAGGCTATTGGTGTTTCATGAATGGTGCATAAATGCACCCTACGAAGGGGCCGGCGGGCGTTTAATGTTTTCGTAATTTCCACTCTGTAACTATGGCCATCTTATTTTATCGTTGTCCCTAAAGTCAGCCATCGACATAAGTCTCATAAGCTGGCAGCTTGCACGCATGGATCCCCGGTCATTCACCAGCCAAAGAGCGCCGTTTCTTTTTTGCTTGCGCCCTCCCCTTCACTTCAGGCTTCCCTGACAGCTGGGAAAGACGAAAACCGAGACACACCGTGATTCACGGGCGCAGCCCGTCAGCGAATGTGATCAGCCCGAGGAACGAGGGCTGGGAGCATTCGCGAACCTGGGGTCCAGGGGCTCAGCCCCTGGCTACATCTGTTTGAACAAATGGGCGTAGCTGCGGCTGACGGTGAGGATCTCTGAAGATCCCTTCAGTTTGACGGCGAGGCGTCCGGTGAGGGAGTGGCTGACCTTGTCGATGCAGCCGGCGTTGATGATGGTGCCGCGATGGACCCGCCAGAAAATCTCGGGGTCCAGCTCGTCACTTAACTCCTTGATGGGTTTTTTGATGAGGGATTCACCGTCTGCGGTGAGGACGGTGGTGTATTTGGCGCTGGATTTAAAGAAGAGGATATCGTCGACGTGGATCAGGCGAATGGTGTCCCGGTGCTGGGCTTTGATCCACTTGAGGTGGGATGGTGTCGCTGGGTGCCCCACCGCACGAATCACCTCCTCGATGACCCCTTTGAGCTCTGCCGGAGGGGTGTCGCCTTCCATCTCCTTTTTCAAACGGCTGACGGTCTTTGCAAGGCGCTCGTCCGTCACGGGTTTGAGAAGGTAGTCCATGGCCTCATTTTCAAAGGCATCCACGGCGTACTGGTTGAACGCTGTAATAAAGACCACCCTGGTATTTCCGCTGCACCTTCCCGCCACCTCCATGCCCGAGAGACCGGGCATTTTGATATCGAGGAAGGCGATATCCGGGGCTTCGGATTCAATAAGAGCAAGGGCATCCCTGCCGTTTCCTGCACGCCCACAGATAACCAGTTCCGGCCAGATGCGGGAAAGCATGGACTCCAGATAGATAACGAGCTGCTCTTCATCGTCTGCAATGATGGCTCTAACCTGCGTCATGGGGCACCTCAATGGAAGCCAGAAGGCCGTTGGGGCTGTTCTCCTCCAAAACGAGCCTGGCTTTGCCGTCGTAGAGGGTGTCGAGGCGTTCCTTGATGTTGGTGAGCCCAACGCCCCAGTGACTCCCTTCATGAAAACCGAGGCCGGAATCAGCCACGTCGATGCGGAGCTTCCCCGGCATGGCCGAGGCGGCGATGCGAATGCCTCCCCCTTCGATGCGGGGTTCCAGGCCGTGCTGAATGGCGTTTTCCACCAGGGGCTGAATCAGCATGGGGGGAAACGGGATGCCCCTCAGGGACTCCGGGATATCAATGGCGTAGGAGAGTCTTTCTCCCATGCGGATTTTGAAAATATTCAGGTAGGCCCGGGTCATCTCCATCTCCTGGCCGATGGTGGCCATGTCCTCCCGGGTTTTGTAAAGGGAAATTCTCAAATAGGAGATGAGGTCATTGATCATCACCTTCCCCCGATCCACGTCGGTATCGAGAAGGCTTAAAATATTGGAGAGGGTATTGAAGAGAAAATGAGGTTCAATCTGGGCCTGGAGCAGGCGAAGGTTGGTTTCCACCACCTTTTTTTCGATGGTGAGCCGCTTGATCTTCTCCGCTTGAATCCGCTCCCGAGCCTGACGGATCTTTTCCTGGGAGTTGAGAATAAACCGGAACAGGGAGCCGCCCATGACGGTCAGGATCACCACCTGAACGATGAGCTCGCTCCGTTCAGGGAGGTAAAAGAAGAGGTCTTTTCCTGAAATGAATGCCCCGAAGAGGATGCCGGCACAGGCCCCGGCGGCCATGGCAAGGGCGGCGCCGCCCATCTGAACCAGGGGCCCTTTCCAGCGTAGAAACACAAGGGCGGTGAACGTAAACGCAAAGGCACAGGTGCCCACGCACTGCCCGATGATGAAGTTGGTGACAAAGCCTTCCCCGAACCCCATCATGGAGCTGAGCATCACGATAACCGTCACCGTGATCACTGCCGAAACATACTTTCGAGCAATGAGCCCCGCATGGTCACGAAATCGAAATGACGTCCTGACGTTCACGTCACGTCTATCCATAGTGCCTCCGTCGGCGAGGTGGGGGCACCTCGAAACCCTATGGCGAATGCGATACGTATCCCGGAATGTTGTGTATATCGCGTCCGCATTCGCGTTGTGTGCAAGGGAATGCATGCAACACAAGCGCATGAGAGCCGTCAAAAGAATTGGGCCTCCGGCAGGGCCGCCGGAGGCTTTTTTTATCTATCGGATCACTTCTTGCCGTCCATCATGGACTGAACAAACTCGAGGGTCCCGCGCACTTCAGGCTTAAGGAAGCAGTTGAAGGCTTCTCGCCAGGGCTCATTCTCCAGGCGGGTGCGCATGGCATCGGCAGCTTCCTGCCTCATCAGTTTTTTGATGTTGATAAAGGGGCGGTTGGGGGTATCGATCCAGGTTGTGACGACCTGCTTGGCGCGTTCCAGAAGCTGATCTTCTTCCACGACCTCATCAACCATGCCGATCTCAAGGGCTTTCTCAGGGTTCATCATCTCGCCAAAGAACATGACGTTACGGTAGGTACGGTCGCTGTCCAGGGCAAAACGCACAACCTTGGCCTGGGCGATGGAGAGGGCCAGGCCAATCTTTATCTCGCTCATGCCCAAGCTGATCTTGGGATGATTTTTGGCAATGCGGTAGTCAGCGGCACAGGACCAGATGAGGCCGGCAGCAGCACAGTGACCGTTGATTGCGGATACAACGGGCTTGTCGCAGGTAAAAAAGTTAATGAGCAGTTGCTCTTCCTCTTCAAACCAGGCGATGGTCTCTTCGTAGGTCTGAAACCCGATGAAATCGGGAAGGTGAAACCCACTGGAAAAAAAGCGCCCTTCGCCGGTAAGAACGATGCCTTTCAGGGCGTCGTCTTCATTGACCTTTTTAACAATGGCGTCAATCTGGCGCAGGGTGTCAAGGGTCATGGAGTTGGTGTTGCCATGGGACAAGGTGATAATGACGATTCCGTCTTCGACTCTTTCCTTAATCATAATTCCCTCCGAAACGACCAATGGTCACATAAAAACCGTAATTCAAACACAATCAAACAGAACTTTGTTCACCATCCACATATCCTTAGTACACGAACAGTAATGACTGGATATATCCGAATTGCCTTGGAATGTCCATCCCGCTTTTGTCGAAATGCACGAGATCCCCACCATTCCCACGGGTTGGCAAAGCCCTATCCCGGATATTTCACGAGTTGAGTGCACCCATATTCAAGGCATCAGGGCTTCAGATGTAGCTGTTTACCTCAATGCTCTGATAACGCGGAAGATAGGTGCTCTTTTCCCCTCGTTCCTCGGGACACATCACATCCGCCTTTTATTCGCACACTATCAAGAATCATCTTTTAAAACCTGTTTATCAAACGTTTCAAAAGTTTGCCCCCCGCAGGGCCGCCGGAGTCATTGTTGAGCGGAATAGATACCTCCTCACCACAAGAGACAAGGAGCCTCTAAAAGGTCACAGGACGATGCGGATTTCGACCCGATGGCGACGAAGAGGATAATGGTGTGATGAACAGCCTGTGAGGGGTAACAAAAGGAGGGAGTCAAACAGCCGGTGGGCCCGGCGTAAAAAGGGGGTGCGGGCCGTTGTGACACGAAGGGATTTTAAAAATGTCAGGCGTGGCGAAGCATGCCCGAATGAACAATATGCATATATCTCTGACGCTGAAACTGAGCTTTGCGCTTAGCCTGCTCCAGAAACATGGAGCGTCGCTCCCGGCCGGGATCCTCGGACATCATGCGATCGATCCGCCCGGAGAGGGTGTGCAGCTCTCCCAGCACCCGGATATCGGTGGTGGGAAGTTGTCTTAACAGGCGTTCCATGCGGGACGTTGCCCGCCCCAGTTCACCAATAAGCGCTTCGACTTTTTCATTTCGAAAAGGGTTTTTAGAGATCATACATCCTCTGCGTCCGCTGCGGTCATGGCAGGAAGCGTCACCGTGAAGGTGCTTCCCACACCGGAGCGGCTTGTCACATCAATGGTTCCTGAGAGTCCCTCCACCAGCTGGCGGACAATGGAAAGCCCAAGTCCCGTTCCTACGATAAACCTTCTTTTATCATCTTTGATCCGGTAGAACTTGTCAAAAATTTTCTCAAGGTGTTTTTCGTCAATCCCAAACCCATCGTCTGCCACTGCCACGCTGAGCCCGCCCCCGTCTGTAACCGATGCGATGACCGTCACATGCCCCCCGCTGCCCGTGTACTTGATGGCATTGGTGATCAGGTTCCCGTAGATACTCTCAAGGGCCGACGGGTCGGCATAAAGCATGGGAAGCCGCGTCTCCGGCAACTCGATGACAAGGGTCAGTCCCTGGGCCTGGGCGCGAACCTTTAAAAAGTCCACAATGCTCCGCAGCAGGTCTCCGGGGTCCACCTCACGGGGCTGAGAAAACTCCGCCCCCCCTTCGATACGCTGCAGGTCCAAAAGGTCGCCAATGAGAGCGATCAGGGCTCCTGCCTTGTCCCGGGCCCTTGAAACCAGCCCCCTGTTCTCTTCGCCCAGAAGCTCTCCAGCCTCCTCCTCCACCAGGGAGAGCTGCTCACAGATGGACGTGAGGGGAGATCTCAGCTCATGGGAGACCTTGGAGACAAATTCGGATTTCATCTGGTCAAAGGTTTTGAGATCGGTGATGTCGGTTAAGGTGACCACCGCTCCCAGGCACTCCCCTTCCGCCGAAAGCACATGCTGCCCCCTGGCCAGGCAAAAGCCATCGTCCGGCACCTGAAGCTCACAGGAGGGGATCTTGCCGTCGGTCATGAACACCCCGGTGGAGATGCTGTTGATCCAGAGGCAAAAATCAGAGTCCTCGATGTACCAGGAGATATGGCACTGGGACTCCATGATATGGTCTTTGGCAAAGAGGCGCTGAAACACCGAATTCATCAGCACCACCATGCCGTAGGCATTGGTCACCACAACCCCGTTGGGCAAGGACTCCACAATGGCTGCGACCCGGCTCTTTTCCGTCCCCAGGTCCGCCAGGGTGCGTTCACGCTCCCGTTTCAGACTCTCGGCCCGTTGCACCACCCGGATATGAGAAAGGGCACGCTCGGCCACCAATCGGATCTGCTCCGGTTCAAAGGGCTTGGCGATGAAGTCATAGGCCCCGCGCTTCATGGCTGTGATGGCGGAATCCACGGTGGCAAAACCGGTTATGATGATCACAAGGACGGAAGGATCCGTCTCACGGATCATCGCCAGAACCTCCATGCCGTCCATCCCGGGCATCTTCAGGTCAAGGAACACCACCAGGGGCCTTGCCTCGAGGAACACGGAAATGCCCTCGGTGCCGTCGGCAGCAATAAAAATCTCGCAGCCACTTCGCGACAGAGAACGCCTGCACCCCTCCCGAATATCCTCTTCGTCATCAATGATCAAAAGCTTGACGGCATTTTCGTCCATGGACTCTTCCCCTGGATAGTCATAATTCAAGTCAAGACCATGCCTCCGGCGGCCCTGCCGGGGGCCAAACTTTTGAAAAGTTTGATAAACAGGTCTTAAATAACAGTCGCCTGATCTACCGATGTTGCAAATCGTATGCTTCTGGTTTAACGAGTGTACCGCCTCCTTTTCTCTCTGCACCCGCAGGGACTGAGAGAGAAGGAAACAGCAACCGGAACGTTTTCGGGGCTCATTTCAAAAAGCGGCCCGTCGGAGGCTAAACGTTTGCCTGATCTAAAAGAATGGGTTTAACAAACAGGTCTTTAAAAAAAAGTGGGGTCAATCTAAAACCTAAGGCAAATGTGATTTGGCCTGAGGAACGAAGGACAAAGCCCATTTGCAACCTGCTTTCAAGGTGGCACACCTTGCCGCCGGAGGCATGTCTAAATATTTCGGATTACGCCTTTTCATCCCGGCGGCATGGAATTTCCACCCGAAAGGTGGCCCCGGACCCTTCGTTGTTGAACGCGGTGATGGTTCCGCCATGGTTTTCCAGAATCCCGTAAGCAAGGCTCAAGCCCAGGCCCGTGCCTTCCCCGGCCTCTTTGGTGGTAAAAAACGGTTCAAAGATGCGCTCGAGGAGCTCGTCGGGAATACCGGTGCCCGTATCGGAGACCTCGGCAAAAACCCGTCCGCTCTCCACCACCCCGCTCCGAACGGTGAGAACGCCTTCGTTGCCCATGGCATCGGCGGCATTTAAGATGATGTTCATGAACATGTGGTTCATCTGCTGACCATCGGACGTCACCGGGGGAAGCGCCGGGTCAAGCTCGGACCGGATCTCGATGTTGTGGAATATGGTCTGGCTTTCCAGGAGGTAAAGGGTCCTTTGAATGGCCCGATTGATGTCCAGGGGGGACATCTCTCGTTGGGTTTGGCGCGTAAATTCAAGAAGTTCCCGCACCGTATCCCGGCACCTTGCGGCATCACGCAGGATCCGTTTGACGTCCTTCTGCGCCTCCTCGGGCAGCTCGTACTCTTCCAGAAGGAGCCGAGCAAAAAGCAGGATCCCCCCTAAGGGATTGTTGATCTGGTGGGCCACGCCTGCGGCCAGTTTGCCAAGGGAGGACATCTTCTCGGCCTGGAGAAGCTGCACCTGGGTCCCCTTGAGCTCCTCTTCCATGCGAAGGGCTTCGCGCATGTCCCGAAAAAAACCAATGGTGGCAACCTCTGTCCCCTCTTCATAGACGATGGCCGCATCCAGGTTGATGGGCACGCACTGGCCGTTCTTGTTCATGCCGTCCACCCGAAGGGCTTTGACCTTGCCTTCCCCCCCATGATCATTCCCACGCATCTTTTTCATGATCTCTTCGGCCACGCCCGGGGGGTAGACCTTCCGGATATCCATCCCCGCTTCGGCCTCTTCCACGGAAAACCCGCAGATATCCGACGCCACATCGTTGAAAATCAGGATGCGGCCCTTCATATCGGCGGCGATCACACCGTCCACTGCGCTGTTGATGAGATTTTTTAAAAAGGCGTTGGAGCGCGTGAGGTTCTCTTCCATCTCTTCATAGGAGGAGACGTCGTAGTCCAGCAGAACCACGTAGGATATTTCGTCCCCGCTGTAGAGGGGGTAGGCATAGTGGCAGGCTTCTCGACGCGTCTTGCCATCGACGGTTTCCACTTGCCTGGCGGCGCGCTTGCCTGTGCGAAGGACCTCGATTGCGAGGCAGGGACTGCAGGGGAGGTCCTGCCTGTAGAGGAGTTCGTGGCAGGTGCGGCCCATGCACTGTTTCCCCATGCGCCTGGATCCGGGACGAAAATTGGTGGCGATCACCCTTAAGTCCCGCGAAACCAGCATCAGATTCCGCTTCTCCTCCTCCACCGCGTGAATTGTTCCATCCCGCTTATCCGGATACACAAAAGGGCTCCTTCATATGTGGCGTTTGAGGAAATCATCGCCCGAAGCACGTTGCAACACCCCAAAGGGGCTACTTGCATGGGCAACGACGATATCACATAGACACAACTCCGCTTGCTGGACTTTACTTGAGAGGCATCATGAAAAAGGCCGCGTACAACGGTTATCCTATTGCAACGCGGCCTCAGACACAAACCAGGGTGATGACTGCATCATCACAACATCGATCAACACATCTTACTCTACGACGGGACGGGGAAGCACTCCGGCGCGCTCGGCGATCTCGGGAACCTTGTGCTCCCATTCGATGGCCATGAGGTGAATCCCGGAGACCCCTTTCATCTCCTTGAACTCTTCGATCTGCTCGCAGGCGATCTTGATGCCCTCTTCGGCCACCTTGCCTTTTTCCGCACCCTGGAGTCGTTTGATCACATCATCGGGCACTTCGATACCGGGTACCTTGTTCTTCATGTATTTGGCCATACCCACGCTCTTCATGGGGGTGATGCCGGGAAGAATGTAGACCTTCTCGGTGAGGCCCATGTCCACGGCCTGCTTCATCCACTCACGCATCTTGTCCATGTTGTAGACGCACTGGGTCTGGATAAAATCCACCCCAGCCTCCACTTTCTTGGCAAGGCGATGGATGCGCCACTCAAAGGGATCGGCAAAGGGGTTGGCCGCGGCGCCGATGAACATCTTGGGAGGCCCGTCGATCTCTTCCCCGGAGAGGAACGTGCCTTCGTCACGCATCTGCCGAACGGTGTTGATGAGCTGAATGGAGTCAATATCAAAAACACCCTTGGCGTTGGGATGGTCGCCAAACATCTGATGGTCGCCCGTGAGGCAGAGCATGTTGCGGATGCCCATGGCAGAGGCGCCGAGAATATCCGCCTGCATGGCCAGTCGGTTTCGGTCCCGGCACACCATCTGGTAGTTGGGCTCCAAGCCCATCTCGTTGACCAGCATGGCAGCGGCCCAGCTGGACATACGCACCATGGCGGTCTGGTTGTCGGTGATGTTCACCGCATCCACATAGCCAATCAGATGCTGGGCCTTCTCCTTGACATGCTCGATGTTGGACCCGCGTGGGGGACCCAGCTCGCCGGTAAAAGCAAAGTGTCCTGCTGCGAGAATTTTTTCAAGATTGCTTCCTGATTTCATATCGGCACATTCCTTCGCTGTTTTATGTTTGACGGTTTCGCGAGGAGCGTTCACCTGACCGTCATGTTTTTGATTTCGAGGTACGGAACAGCCCAATACCGAAGTTCATTTACCCTGCGTGTATCTGTTCTTTCTCAAAGTCGGGAAAGACCCCCTGCTCACGGCAGATGGTGCGGGCAAAAGCGAGCATCTCCGGGATATCGATGCCAAAGGGGCAGTAGCACCTCGTGCAGAGCACGCATCGTTCCCAGACCACATCGCGGATATCCAGGAGGGTGGAGCGATCCACCATCCCCTTCTTTTTGTAGAGCACCCCAATGGAGTTAATGAACTTGTAGGAGGGCATGTAGGTCGGGTCGTTGTCTCGGGCGTTGAAGAGAAAGCAGCTCTCGGCGCAAAGGGTGCAATGGGCACAGGCGGCCAGAGAGAGCTTCATCTTTGCCTTTCGGCTGTCGAGCCGTTTTTTGATCCGGTCGGTATCGACCCCGGCTGTATTTTTCTTGAACATGTCGACTCTCCGTATGGAAGACAGCCCCTGTAAAAGGGCTACCAGTTTCTGTTGCCGCTGCCCAGAGCCCACTCGCCCTTGACGGTAAAGCGTACCGCAAAGAAGAAGACCATGTGGACAAATTTGGTAAAGGGCGCAAGGATAAGCATCGCTTCACCGGCCAGGATATGCAGAACGATCATCAGCTTGTAATCGAAGATCTGATGATACGCGAGAAACCCTGTAATAAAAGGCGCCGTGGCCAGAAGCAGCATCAGGAAGTCGATGCCGCTTGTGATGATCCTCACCCGCTCGAGAAAGAGCCTGCGGTAGAGAAAGTAAAGGCCGCAGAGAAGAAAAATCACGGTAAGCGTATCGGAGGTCTTTTCGCTGAAGGAGAACAGCGAAAATCCGATGGCCCGCTCAATCAGGATGTTGTGCCCGAGAAGAAACAGCGGCACCACGATGAGGCAGACGTGAAAGACCGAGGTCACGATGATCATCCCCGGACTGGTTTTAAAGATAGAGAGCTTCAGGGCATAAAGAAGCCCCCCGGCCCCCGCAGGCGGTTCTTCCTTCGCCAGCCCGGCCGGACGCTTCAATTTCGGCTCATCAACGGTTCTGGAGAGGGCCAGAAACCGGAACACCTGCCAGATGATGCCTCCGAAGAAGATCGCAATGGAGATCCAGACCATCGGACCCCTTATAAAATCGTACATGAGAGCCCCACTTTCCTTTTCAATGGGTTGACGTCTGCGTGAAAAGGCACTGCCTTTTCAGCGGTCACCGGAGCAGGTAATGCGTCACCGGCCCGCAGGCCGGAGGCTCCTTTCGGACACCACGGCATCACTTGTAGTAACGCTTCTCGTACTTCGGCTGAACCACGGTGCGTTGCAACTGATTCTGCCACTGCATCACGCTCTGAAGCTTCAGGATATCGTCCAGGCGATCCTGGGCTTTAAGTCTCTCGTAGATGTCGAGCCACGCACAGGGAATCTCCTGGCTCACCTCGCACATGCTGTTGTTGGTGCCGCCACAGGGACCGTTAAAGAGGCCTTTGGCGCAACGGGTCACAGGGCAGATACCGCCGGTGTATGCCAGAACGCACTCACCGCAGGCGCGGCATTTCTCTTCATACATCCCCAGGCCCCGGTCCACCCCGATAAAGACGGTGTTGACGGCAGGGAAAACGGGTTTGTCAGGGTATCGCTCTGCCATGAGCTGCACACCTGCGCCGCAAGCCATGGAGAGAATGCAGTCATACCCCTCGGCAATGTCATCCATGTCCTGGATCAGGTCCATGTTGCACTGCCGTTCCACCGTGTAATTGCCCAATTGTTTGGAGGTGCCGCTCTCCTTGAGCTTCAGCTCGAGCTCGGCGTTGAGTTCGTAGACCTCCCGCTGCCCACCGGCCAGGCAGACCGATACGCAACCGCCGCATCCAACGGTCAGCACCTTGCCGTAAGCGGATATGGCATCTGCGATCTCTTCCAACGGTTTTCTCTTGGCTTTAACCACGATTCCCTCCCATTATAAGTTATCTCAACCCCATCCCCCGGGATAAGGGTATCATCTGTTTCTTCTTCACGTGTAAGCTGCGGCTACTCGTCGGCGTCTGCCGCGTCTGAATGGGCCGGCTTCACATGACACTCTCCGCACATCACGGGCCCTGCTTTTTCCGTCTCATGGCAGGTGATGCACTGATTGTGGTAAGCGTCCATGGGACCGATTTTCGCTTTTTCCCCGTGGCAGGACACGCAGGAGAGCTCGCTGAGGTCCTCGCGGTTCATGCTGTTCAGCTCAATGGGCTCATCCGGCTCCGTCTCGGAGAGAAGCCCCTCATCCAGGACGTTCTCGCCGTCCTGAAAGTCGTGATGGCAGGAGAGGCAGTCATCGGCAACGTCAAAGTGCATCTCATGTGGAAAGGAGACCGAAGGCCTCTGCTTCGCACCCGCCTCCACCGCCCCGGCAGACAACATCACCGGCAGGACAGCCAGAATGGCGAGTACGAAAAAGGACATTACGCAAGATCGTGTTCTCATTTTATCCATGGGGTTGTCACACTCCTCGCAGATATGGATGAACATAGAGATGATGACTGAAATCCCTTCCAGCCATCACAACCGGGTGTCATCAAAGGTAGAAATGAAGATAAAGAGGGCGTGCGGTTCGTGACCTGACTCGTTACTGGTGATGCATGGAACGTCACATGTGTACGCCGTTCATCCTGAAATACGCCTATCAGACACGTGATACTCTCTTTACGCAAATTGACTTGCAATGTCAAGTAACTATAAAACTCAACTTTTGTTTTCTTCTTAGCCAATTTGAAAAAGCCCTTAGAATAAGGGTTAACCTTAAATTATTCGCACTTTCATGACCAAAGGAACACCCAAACAAATAGCTAAACACTTATCTCTACCTGCCACGTTTCCCGTCATGATTCTGCAGGATACCGAACCGTCTGAGCAAGGACCTGGGGGATCACCTCAGGCGATCAATTTGATACGATCGGTTGAAAAACGGCGCCCATTATAGCCCCAAACCAAATTTTTTCAATCGGACAATCTTTCCGGCGGCCAGATTTCAGGTCCTCAAGCCAGTCCTGAAGAGGTATTCGTGGACACAGAGGCACTCCTGACGGGTGATGTGTCAACAGCCCACCCTCGACATCTCATCGTTTTCCCAACAGATAATGCAAGCGGCCCTCAAGCCCGACACCTGTGCCCCTCCCCCACACGGCCCTGTGATCCATATCACTCGAAATTCACACAAGATTTCAACTTTACGCGACTCTTCCAACGAAACCGTTTTTCATGTTGACATCAATTGATCTGCTTTCCTATAATTTCTCTGTTTGCAGGTGCAGGATGGCATCAATGGACACTGCGTCCCCTTTGGTTCGATGTAAAAACCAATGGTTACCCCCCAACGCCTCGACACAACCGCATAAAGCCGGTTGCGTCCCCATCGTCTGCGACGATCCTTCCGGGAGCCTCCGGAAGTAATTTAATGAACCTGTAAGCTGCCACACACCGAACGCTTCGCCTTGGCGCCTCATCTATACCGCCATCGGTGGACCCGTTGTGTGGCCCGTTACAAAGCAGTCATATTAATGATTCAGACAAATCTAAGGAACCCAACATGAAAAAAAGTGCACTTCTCATCGCATTCGTTCTGCTTGCTCTTCTGGCGGGATGCCAGACCATGTCCACCAACCGGGTTGAGTCCGACGAAATCACCGATGTGGGGGACAAGTGGAACGACACCGATTCACGCCTTGTGGCCGACGAGATGATCAACGATGTCCTTTCCCGCCCCTGGCTCACTCAATTTTACAAGGCCAATGGCGACAAGAACCCTGTGGTCATCATCGGCTCTGTCAAAAACAGAAGCCACGAGCATATCAACGTAAAAACCTTCGTCCGGAACCTTGAAAGAGCCCTCCTCAACTCCGGACAGGTGCAGTTTGTGGCCAGCAGCGGCGAGCGTGACGCTATCCGTGATGAGCGCCTGGACCAGGCCTCCTACGCCTCGGAAGAGACCGCCAAATCCGCAGGCCATGAGGTCGGCGCCGATTACATGCTCCAGGGGGAACTCAACAGCATCGTCAACAAAGACGGGGGCAAGTCCGTTCGTTTCTATCAGGTAAACCTCACCCTCATCGACCTGGAGAAAAACCAGAAAGTATGGATTGGTGAGAAGCAGATCAAAAAGCTGATCAAGCAGAGCCGTTTCAAGTTCTGATTTAACGGCCCAGAAGGCATTGCCAATTGACGGAGAATCGCCCGGTGCCCATGAGGGTCCGGGCGGCTTTCCGGCGGCTCCATTCCCTGTCAGGCCGGAGACCCGGCCAGATACTCCGTAACACGGAACTCATGAGGAAGGTGTGACCCCCATGAAACGACTTGTTCTTGTTGTGGCGCTGCTCATCGCGACCACCGGATGTGCTCCCACGTTCAACTACGCCAACCTGGACAGCCTCCTCAAGGCCGGCGACTGCATCGGCTCCAAGGAGATGATCAAAACCAGGCAGGCCGACTATGGAAGCCATGCCCAGCTGCTATACCACCTTGACAATGCCATGATCCACTACCAGTGCGGCGACCTGCCGACGGCCGCGGCAGAGTTCAGTGAGGCCGATGAGATGGCCCAGCTCCTCTGGACCAAAAGCATCAGCGCCGGAGCTGCGTCTTTCCTGGTCAATGACCTGATCATCGATTACCCGGGGGAGGACTTCGAGCGGGCGCTCATCAACCTGTTTTCGGCCTTCACCTACATCCGGCAGGAGGAGTTCGACAGCGCCCTTGTGGAATGCCGCAAGCTCAACACCCTCCTGACGGAGTACAACGACCAATACGAATCCAAAAACGTCTACAAAGAAGACGCCCTGGGTCGCTACATCAGCGGCATCTTAAGCGAGATGGACGGTGAGTACAGCGAGGCCTACATCTATTATTACGAGGCCTTAAGGGCCTACAGGGATTACAACGCGGCCTACGGCACCCCCACCCCTGAGTCACTCTATGCAGACCTGCTGCGTGTGGCCGGCCCCGCAGACCGCCGGAGTGAAGCCAATCGCCTGACCAAGGGCTACACCGGGATGGTATTGCCCCACAGGGAGGCACGCAGGCAGGGACGTATCGTCTATGTCCACATCAACGGCAAGGCCCCCATGAAGGTGGAAAATAAGATCACCCACATCGGCCCGACGGGTCCCATCTCCATCGCCTTTCCCCGGTACGTCACCTTTCCGGTGAGGTGTTCCGACAGCAGCCTGGTCCTCACGGACGAAAGCGGCCTCACCACCACGGCTCAGGCCGTTCTGGCCGAGGACATCACCCGCATTGCCGTAAAGAACTTAGATGACAGAAAGGCCCGCATCTGGGCCAAGACCATTGCCCGCGCCGTCGCAAAGCAGGTGGCCGTCCACGCAGCGGCCAAACAGATTGAAAAAGAGCAGGGGGAGCTGGCTGGCATGTTTGCCCAGCTGGCCGGCCAAGTGGCGGCCAGCGCCACAGAAAAAGCGGACACACGCTGCTGGCGCACCCTTCCCGGAGAGATCTATTTGGCCAGCCGCTTTGTAGAACCCGGAGAGTACAAGGCTTCTGCCTCCTCCTGCAGTGGCACCGACACCTACCTTGAAACAGTACGCGTCAAGGCAGGACAAACCGTCTTTGTCTTTAACAACACCATGTATTAAGCATCCGGCATCCGGTGCCCCATCCTTTACGGGCATCGGAACAGCCCATGATTCACGCCCCCTGGAAGGGAGATGAGAGACAACATGAAACGATTGATTCCCCTGATAGTCGCCACCACGCTTATTGTGTCCGGTTGCGTGGCATCCTCACCGAGCAAAACCCGAAGCAGCAGCGGCGATGCCCAGAGAGAGCGTGCCAGACAAGCCTTTGATGAGCTGGAAGGTGGCCCCGCAAGGCCGGTGCCCTCCAAGCAACCGACCCACACCTCTCAACCGGCTCCAAAGCCTCAACTCAAGCCGGCCCCGCTCTCCGCGGAACCCGCCCTGGAGTTTTCAGAGTCCACCCACCTCATTGCAAGGGGGTACGGACAAACCAGACCCGAGGCAATCCGTCGGGCCAAAGCGGAGCTCTCCAACATCTTTGAATCACGCATCGAAAGCGATGTCTCCTCCATCACCCGTGCCACCACCGATTCGGTGAAGGGAGATGCCCTTTATAAAAACGTACAGTCCAAGATCCGTGTCGCCTCCTCCGTCGAACTGGAAGGGGTGGAAGTAGGTCCGGTCATCAAGGACGGCCGTGAATATGTGGCTGATGTGGCCCTGGACAGAACGCGGGCCGCTCAAAAATGGCACACCGACATGGACAGGATCGGTGCCCGCATCGATGTGGAAGAAAACGCAGCCCGAACAAGCCCCGGAAAGCTGATGAAACTCAAGCACCTCAACACGGCCATGGATCTCTTCATTGAGCGCGAAGCCCTGGTGAGCCGACTTCGGGTGATTGGGCGACCCGGCGAGGGATCCGATGAGGAAGCCTTTGAATCTATTGTGGCCCGCCTCCAGGAAGTAAAAACCAATTTCAGGATCGGCCTCAAGGTGGACTCCCAGAACGGTGAGGACCTGAGTCACAAGCTGGCCAAAGAGCTCACCGAAGCCGGTTTTCTCGTGGGAGGAAGCAATAGCCCCCACGATGTGACCCTGATCGTTACCCTTGCCCTCTCCCAGGTCAAAACCAACGACCCCAACTTCAAGTTCATGCGTGCCACCGCCGATGTCGCCATCATCGACCCCACAACGGGCAAAATGGTGGGGAACCTCAATGAAAACAAGCGGGAAGGTCACCTCACCTACGAAGAGGCCGGTGTGAAAGCCACCAGCAAGCTGTCCAGCAAACTGTCACAGAAGATTGTCGCCTATTTCAACTAAGGAACGCATACAAAAAACTTGTACAAAAAGCCAAGCCTCCGGCGGCAAGGTGAGCCACCTTGAAAGCGGGTTGCCGCTGCGCTTTGCCCCTCGTTCCTCGGGCCAAATCGCAACGGCTTTTTAAGAAAAATTCTGAATTTATTTACAAAAGCTTAATTTTGTACGACTTATTAAAATTTTGTTCCGAAACGGCTTAAGGAGGAATCCTGCAATGACCGGTACAATGCGCCCCATGGAACTCGACGAGACACCCCTCTACGGCCCCAGGGGGCTGCTGGTCTGCGGCCTGGAAGATTCCCTGGCAGAGCAATTCCTGTCGCTGCTCGGAGCCCTTGGCTGGGATGACATTCCCGTCTCCTTTGCCGGTCGCAACGACCTGAACACCCCTGTGGGGCAGTTTTTTGAAGAGCCCACGGACAACCGGGAAGACCTCGGGGGGTTTGCAGTGATCATGGCCGGCATCACGGGGAGCCAGCTTCAACAGCTCATGAAGAGCTGGCGGGAAAGCACCCTTCCCCGAACCCTCTGGGCCACCCTCACCGAAACCAGCGAGACCTGGCCCCTCCTCACCCTCCTCCGGCACCTTGCCGAAGAGCAGAAGGAAATGGCCGAAGCCCGCCACAACCGAGCATAAGCCATATATAAAAAACAAAAAACCCGCTTCGATACCGAAGCGGGTTTTTTACGTTATGCTGTCAGGGCACAAATAGCATTGCCTCCGGCGGCCCTGCCGGGGGGCCAAACTTTTGAAAAGTTGGACAAACAGGTTTGCTCAACTGAAGCAGCCCCCCAAAAAAATCAAAGGCGTATGCGCTTTGCCCCGAGGAACGAGGGGCAAAGCGCATACGCAATCTGCTTTCAAGGTGGCACACCTTGCCGCCGGAGGCTCTTTTGCTTGGGCAACATCGGAACGGTCACCAAACGGCGACCAGACCCTAAGAGTTCATGGGGTCTCCACACAGGACGAAGCCCGCTGTTCAAAGGCAGCCTTGTCCACAGACGCGGTAAAGAGATTGTCGCCGTAGCAATCAAAACGCTTATCAGGGCACATGCCCAGTTTTTTAAGCAAGGCCACGGAGGCGCGGTTTCCCGGCATGGCAGCCCCATAGATTCGAGGCAGCTTCAGCCCCTCAAAACCGTACTCCAGTATCCGCACGGCCGCCTCAAAGGCGAGCCCCTTTCCCTGGGCCTTCTGGATCAACCCGTAACGCAGATCGATGAAAGGGCTGTTCACCACATGCTCCAGGCCACAGTACCCAATGGGACGCGCCCCTTCCGTGTCATAAAGAACAAAGGTCCCGAAACCATGATGGTCCCAATGGCTGAGGCGCCGCTCCACATGGATGTGGACCTGTTTCATGAGGCAGGGATAATCAATGGGAAGCCATCGGGTCAGTTCCCCGTCGCATAAAAACCGTTTCATAAACGAGAGATGCTGCTCCTCCATGGGAAGAAAAAGCAACCGGGAACTCGTCAGATTCATAAACCCCTCCTCGGGTTTTCATGGATACGCCCTCCCCCGATACACTGCACGTAACATATCCGGGCTTTCATCTCGGTTGAGGGCACTAGCTGAGGGTTCGTACAAAGCCGTTCTTTTTATGAAAAATGGCCATCCCCCGATGGAACAGCTCAGGACTGAGCCGCTTTAACCACCACATCACCTTACCATCCCACTGCGGGATGACATAGAGTTTCTTCTTCCGAACGGCTCGCTCAATATCGCGGGCTACGTCCTCTGCCGTTGTTTTGGATTTGGCAAACAGCCCCTTTGCGACAGCCAACTGGTGTTCGTCGGTGGCGTAAAATCGATCCATCAGGTTGGTCTTGAAAAACGTGGGCGCCGCGACGGTGACGGAGATACCCTTTGGTGCGAGTTCAGAGCGCAGTGTTTCGGAAAGGGAGATCACCGCAGCTTTCGTGACGTTGTAGCTGCTCATCTCCGGAAGCGAGACGATACCTGCACAGGATGCAATGTTGACGATATGCCCGCCCCCTTGTGCCTCCATGAGGGGAATAAAGCACCGGCATGACTGAATTACCGCCTTCAGGTTCACGTCCATGATCCATTCCCATCGGTCCTCGGGAATCGAACTCAGGTAGCCGGCTGCTGCCACGCCCGCGCTGTTGACGATGACATCGACGCCGCCCCAGCGACTCTTCAGGAGTAAAACAAGGTCCTCAAAGGCCATGGGCGACGTCACGTCACACACATGGCTGAACCCTTCCCCTCCGGATTTGTCGACCAGTCGACACGTCTCCTGAACACTTGCCGCATCCATATCCACCACACAAACACGCCACCCTTTTCCAGCATAAGTAAGGGCCAGAGCCCTTCCCAGTCCGGATCCTCCTCCGGTAATCATGATTCGCTTCATTTGAGACATCTCCGCTCCTTGTATCATGGGGTTTCAACCGGGAACTACGCGATGGGAATAGAGATGAGATCGTAAAGACGCCAATGCAGCGAAACCAGGCACCTGTCCCCTTGCGTGCTGACGGAAGGAGACGCTACAGATGGGTACCCTATATATATTGCTGAATTGCCCAATAAGGTCGGCAGGAATCTTACGAAGTCATCCGTAATCATGATGCAATGCACAACAACAGATTACTTCTTTCTTTATGACTGCAAGGAATCATACACCATGCATCCGAAGAATCAAGTCGTTCATCATGTATTACGTGTATAGCCCGGATATTTCACGAGTTGGGTGCGCTCATATGCAAGGCATCAGAGCTGCAGATGTAGTGGTTTACCTCAATGCTCTGATAACGCGGCAGATGAGTGCACCCGACTCGCCCGAAGGGTGAGAAAATCAGACAGAATACTATGAATTACATTTTGCACTTTTGAAATAACCAAATATGTCAGAGTAAAAAAATGTAATTACAGTTAATTTCTCAGGCCTTATTGTTTTCTCATGAAATGTCCGGGACAGCCCGGATATTTCACGAGTTGGGTGTGCTCATATGCAAGGCATCAGAGCTGCAGATGTAGTGGTTTACCTCAATGCTCTGATAACGCGGCAGATGAGTGTACCCGACTCGCCCGAAGGGTGAGAAAATCAGACAGAATACTATGAATTACATTTTGCACTTTTGAAATAACCAAATATGTCAGAGTAAAAAATATAATTACGGTTAATTTCTCAGGCCTTATTGTTTTCTCATGAAATGTCCGGGACAGCCCGGATATTTCACGAGTTGGGTGTGCTCATATGCAAGGCATCAGAGCTGCAGATGTAGTGGTTTACCTCAATGCTCTGATAACGCGGCAGATGAGTGCACCCGACTCGCCCGAAGGGTGAGAAAATCAGACAGAATACCGTAAATTACATGTTGAATTTTTGAAACACCTAATTATGTCAGAGTAAAAAAATGTAATTACGGTTAATTTCTCAGGCCTTATTGTTTTCTCATGAAATGTCCGGGATAGGGAAGGGAAAGAGTAAAGGTGGTGCCCTCTTCCGGCGAGGTGGTAAAATGAACGGATCCCCCAAGGTACCTTTCGGCAAACAGCTTCATGGAGTAAGTCCCCACCCCCCTGCCGGTACCTTTGGTAGAAAAGGTTCGTTTGAAAAGCCCCATTTGAATCTCCCGGTTCATAAACCCGGGGTTGCTGATGGAAAAATGGACGGCACCGTCCCTGGAAAAACAGGTCGCCAGAACGCGGCCCCCTTCAGGGGTGGCTTCCAGCGCATTTTTAATCATGTTGATGAGTATTCTCCGGAGAAGCACCGGGTCGGTGACCACCTCGGCATCCCTTGCCTCCGGACCAACAAGCAAGACCCGGGAGTGAGTGGATTTGTTCTGGGTATACAGCCTGATACATTGATTCAGGGTCTCAAGGGTTGAGGTAGGTATTTTCTGGGGGGACAATTCACCGGACTCTGCCTCCATCAACTTTTTGTGGGACCGGATCTCGTCAACCAGCCACTCCGAGGCATACAGAATCGTCTTCACCTCCCGGTCGCAATCCACGTCATGCAAACACTCAGCAAGTAGCTCCGCCGTGCCGTAAATACCCGCAGCCGTGTTGGAGATGTCGTGAAAAAAGGTCCGTTCCAGGATCTTTCTTCGGCTTTCATCGGATATATCCACCGCTGAAAAGATGGTGAAGAGTTCATTCCCGCGCCGGATGGGGGTGGACCAGACCCTTAACTCAAGAACCTTCCCCCCTTCGCAGCTGATGACACACTCCTTGACCGCCGCATGCCCTTCCTGGGACTCCAGAATGGATTTCACCGCGCCACAGGTGCTGCAAAACTCATGGGTTCCACAGCCAAAAGGGGCACTCATGGCATTGATACACCCAAGGGCCTCTCCCGGCCGGCGTCCAAACACCGCTTCAGCGTCCATCACCCCCACCAGTTCAGCAAAGCGCTTGTTTGCGCAGACAATCTGGCGACACCGGTTGAGAATAAGGAACACCACGGGAAGCGATGCCGACAGCTCATGCATCTCAAAGCTGCCGAACATCCGACTCTGCTCCTTGATCTCATAGGGGCCAAGCCGCTCCGCCGGAGCAAAATGTGTAAGCAACTGGTTCAATCACCCATCCTCCATAGATTCATGGATTACATTTTTTATCAGCAATACAGAGGAGAAGAGGGCTGGCGTGCGTGACAGGTCAAGCGAGACGATTTATGAAATATTATACCATGCCCTCTTCCTCTTTTTCAGATTTTTTCGCAACTATTCAACTATGCCTCCGGCGGGTCGCTTTATATAAAAAAGCTCCGCAAAAACGTCCCGGTTGCATCTCCTTTTGCTGCTCAGCCACGTTGGGCTGAGCTGCAAAAGGAGATGCGTATGGCCAACCCATAAAAAAGCCCCCTGCACCGGTCATACCGGTGCAGGGGGCTTCATGAATTACGACCCAGCAAAGCCGTGCCGTGTTTTACCCTTTTTTGTTTCCAAAAACGACCTTGTACACATCCTTATAGGCCTTTGCAAAGTGAAAGGTCATGCCCTCCCTGATGTAGTCGGGCAGTTCGTCCACGTCGCGTCGGTTTTCATCGGGGAGTACCAGTTCACGGATGCCGATGCGCCGTGCAGCAATCACCTTCTCCTGGATGCCCCCGACGGGAAGCACCTTGCCTGTCAGGGTGATCTCACCTGTCATGGCCAGGGGCCTGTCGATCTTTCGGCCGGTAGCAAGGGAGATCAGCGCCGTGGCCATGGTCACCCCGGCACTGGGCCCATCTTTGGGGGTCGCCCCTTCCGGAACGTGCAAGTGGATGAACGAGGTGTCGAAATAACCTGACGCCACCCCAAAGGTTTTTGAATTGGCAGAGACAAAGCTGTAGGCGATCTCCGCCGACTCCTTCATGACATCCCCCAGCTGTCCCGTGAGCTTGAACCCTTTGGAGAGCTCATGGATCTTTGTGGCCTCCACGGGCAGGGTGGCGCCCCCCATGGCCGTCCAGGCGAGGCCGGTGACGATCCCCACCCCTTCCATGGTGCGCTCCTTGCGGAAAATAGGCGGCCCCAGATACTCCGGAACATCCTTCACCCCCACAGAGACCGGCTTGTCCCCATCCTCGAGAAAGGAGACCACTGTTTTTCTGACGATGCGGTTCATCTGTTTTTCAAGATTTCGGACCCCGGCCTCCCGGGCATAGCCGTCTGCAATGGTTCGGATGGCGGCATCGGTGATTTTCAGCTGCTTCTTGGGAACACCGCTTCGCTCGATGAGTCGTGGCCAGAGATGCTTTCTCGCGATCTCCACCTTCTCGGCGGTGATGTACCCGGAGAGCCGGGTCATGTCCATGCGATCCAGAAGGGGCTGCGGAATGGTGTCCAGCTGGTTGGCCGTGCAGATAAAGAGCACCTTGGACAGATCCAGCCTCAGGTCGAAGTAGTGATCAAGAAACTCGCTGTTCTGCTCAGGATCAAGGGCCTCCAGAAGGGCCGATGCCGGGTCGCCCTGATAGGAAGCCCCCACCTTGTCAATCTCATCGAGCATGATCACCGGGTTGGAGACCCCTGTTTCCTTGAGCGCATGCACAAACTTGCCGGGAAGGGCGCCAATATAGGTTCGGCGATGGCCCTTGATCTCGGCTTCGTCCCTCATGCCGCCCACACTGAACCGGTAAAACTTCCGTCCCAGGGCCTCTGCAATGGACTTACCGATGGAGGTCTTCCCCACACCCGGAGGGCCCACCAGCAGCATGATGGATCCGGAGACCTCTTTTTTGTAAACACCCACGGCGAGAAACTCAATGATGCGGTCCTTTACATCCTTAAGCCCCGAATGATCACGATCAAGAACCTTTCGCGCCGCCTTGATATCCAGCTTGTCCTCCGAGGAGATCCCCCAGGGAACCGAGGTGATCCAGTCCAGGTAATTGCGCGAGACCGCATACTCGGGAGACCCTTTTTCAAGGACCTGCATCTTTTCGATTTCACTGACCACCCGCTCCAGCACATGCTCGGGCGGATCCAATTTCTCAAGGCGCTCCTGAAACTGCTCGATATCGGCCGTCCGGTCATCCTTGGCGATGCCCAGCTCCTCCTGAATGACTTTCAGCTGCTCTTTCAAAAAGAACTTTCGCTGGTTCTCATTGAGGCTCTTGTTTACCTCCTGGCTGATCTCGCTCTGAAGCTTGAGGGCCTCATGCTCTTTTTTCAAGAGAATCAGCACCTTTTTCATCCGCTCCATAAGGAAGGTGGTCTCAAGGACATCCTGAATCTCTTTTCCCGGCGCCGTGGTAATGGACGCACCAAAATCCGCAAGGGGAGAGGCATCGTTGGGGCTGAAACGGGTCACAAAGTTCTTGACCTCTTCACCATACAGGGGGTTGAGCGGAATGATTTCACGAATAGCCTTAATCAACGCAACGGAATAAGCCCTCAGCTTCTCCTGCTGCCCCTTCATCTCCACCGGGTAACTTGCCCGGACATGAAAGGGGGCCTTCTCAGTCAGGAACTCCTCTATCTTAAAACGCCGAATCCCCTGGGCCACCAGCTGCAATTTCTCGCCGTCGGCAATCACGTTGTGGATCTGCGCCACACACCCCATGCTGTAAAAGCTGTCTGAGCCAAGCTCATCCCCGGCATCCGGTTTCACCAGAACGAGGCCCAGCAAGCCGTTGTTATCATTGATGGCTTTTTCGATGGTGGGCTGCCACTTCTCCTGGCTGATAAAGAGAGGCTGGGCCTGAAACGGCAGAAAGGGCCGCCCGGTAACGGGCATGATCACCAAGTTGTCGGGCATAATCTGATGGGGAATTGCAAGGCTTGAGGTCTGATCCTCTTCTTCGCCTTCGGTGACTACTTCAGGAGTGATGGGTTCATTGTCTTCCATGGTCAGGCTCCTTTCACAGGTAAACTACGATTGTCAGTCAGCTTACGAAATCATGAAATGGACTCAGCCATCGGGTGGCGAGATTTCAACAATCTGGTCAATACATGCAGCGAAGCCGGGAATGGGTGGGTGATGAAGGGTTCGGGTAACAGTGCAATGTCTCTGGCAGGCAACAGAACCCCCTTGCACGCAAGGCCAATCGCTGTTGAGTACAAAGTAAGTCTTCCTCACACCATTTCAACCCAATGAGTCATTATTGCACAAAGACCGCCACCTGTGAATACAACAAAAAAGGAAACAACCATCTTAAATCATACATTCATTGCTGAGCTATTCACTTCTTCATTTTTTATCACCGCATGCCGCCTTATTTCCCATAAAAAAACCCTCACTGCCAAAAACGGGCAATGAGGGTTAAAAAAAACAGCAGGCGTGGCGCGCAAGGATCAGAGAATGGAATCCACGAAACTTGCCACCCGCGAGTTGGTCATGCAGGAGCCGAAGAATTCATCCGGCGGTGCTTCGGTAACAAACCGCCCCTTCTCCATAAAGATCACCCGGTCGGCAATCTCCCTGGCAAACCCCATCTGATGGGTGACGATGATCATGGTCATCCCCTCATCAGCCAGGCCCTTGATGGTGTTAAAGACCTCCCCCACAAGTTCGGGGTCCAGTGCACTGGTGGGCTCGTCAAACAGCATGATTTTGGGCTTCATGGCAAGGGCCCTGGCGATGGCCACACGCTGTTTCTGACCTCCGGAAAGGGTCGCCGGGTAGACATTGCGTTTGTCTGAAAGACCGACTTTTTCCAGCATGTCCTCGGCAATAATGTGCGCCTCTTCGTGGCTTTTGCCCTGGACCGTTACCGGGCCTTCCATGATATTTTCAAGAACCGTCATGTGGGGAAAAAGGTAGAAGTGCTGGAACACCATGCCGATCTCGGCACGCAAGGCACAGACGTTCTTCTGGGAGTCCAGGACCTGGGCCCCTTTTTTTTCAACGTACCCCACCTTCCTGCCTTCAAAAATAATATCCCCTTCGTCGATCTCTTCGAGGATATTCACTGACCTCAGCAAGGTCGATTTACCGGAGCCGGAAGGGCCGATGATGACCACCTTCTCCCGGGGCATCACAGAAAGGTCCACGGCATCCACGGCGGTGGTTTTCCCAAACCGCTTGGTGATCTTCGACAGGCGGATGATGGGGGTTTCCCCGGGGGTCGGTTTATTCTCGTTATCTGTTTTCATAGGCTCCGACTCGTTTTTCGATTTTCTCGAAGGTCACCGTAAAGACCGTGGTGAACAGAAGGTAGATCATGGCCGCAATGATCAAAACGTTCACGTTAAAGTAGGTATTGAACATCTGGTTTGCAGAACGCATCAGCTCCACCATGGCGATGGTGGAAACAAGGGCGGTGTCCTTGATAAGCGCGATAAATTCGTTGCCCACAGGGGGCATCAGTCGTTTGTAGGTCTGGGGGACAATCACGC
Organism: Desulfolunaceae bacterium; assembly: GCA_942491485.1. GTDB lineage: Bacteria > Desulfobacterota > Desulfobacteria > Desulfobacterales > Desulfolunaceae > Desulfoluna. Next base: position 424,453 of record CALOAX010000011.1, read on the forward strand.
GCCGCATGGCCTGTGTGTAGCTCATGCCGATGGCCTTGGCCGCCTCCATCTGCCCATGGTCGATGCTTTCAATGCCCGCCCGGATGATCTCCGCCAGATACGCAGAATAGTTGATCCCGAGCCCGATGATGGCAGAGGTGGTGGGGGAAAGTGTCACCCCGAAGGCCGGCATGCCGTAATAAATAAAGAAGAGTTGGAGAAGAAGCGGTGTGCCCCGGAAAAACCAGATGATGAACCAGCAGAGGGCTCTGATGGGCATCACGCCACTCATGCGCCCCAAAGCAATCAGAAACCCTCCTAAGGGCGAGATCACCATGGTGATGACCACGAGAAAGAGCGTCATGCCCGCCCCTTGGATCAGGGACGGCAGAAACAGCTTCATGTCATCGATAAAGAGAACCCACTTGGGCTTTTTGGCCTTGGCAAGGGAGACCAGAAAGTTATTCGCCTCGACATGGTCGGGAAAAAGAGCCAGCACCTCGTTGCAGGAGTCTTCGGCTTTATCGCTCATGCCCAAGGCATGGTAAAGCTGGGCCTTCTGAATGCGACTGTTGACAAAATCTCCGGCGTTGTCGGTCCCGGTGGGGGCAGGAATGCGATCCAGCACCTCAAGGGCGGTCTGATAGTCTCCGGTGGCAATAAGGTTGCTTGCCTCCCTGAACACCTTGTCCGGGGTGGTGTTGCCTGCGGCAAGGGCCGTGGCCGGCAGGGCCAGCAGAACCAGCCATATGAAAAGCAGAAAGCCTCTGCGTATCGTGGGTCTCATGGATTGTCTCGCCTTCATTTGGACGGCTGCGTAACGTGAATAACCCGCCTCACCCAAGCCATTGAGGGCGGATGGGGCGTACCTGCAAAACAGATGAGGACGGCACATCGCCGTCCTCATCTGCCTGTCTTACTATAATCGGATCTTTATTACCACTTTGCAGGATCGGTGATGTCCTCACCAAACCATTTTTCAGAGATCTTGGCCATGGTGCCGTCGGCAACCATCTCGTCAAGGGTCTTCTGGACAGCAGCCAGGAGATCGCCATCTTCCTTACGGAAAGCAACGCCGAAGGGCTCTTTGCTGATGAAACCGGGCAGGGTCTTGAAGGAACCGACCTGCTTGGAGATGGCATCACGACCGGTTACGTTGTCGATGACAACCGCGTCAAGGCGGCCTGCTTTGAGATCGAGAAGAGCCTTGGGGTTATCCTCGTACTCTTTGACTGCTTTGGGAGCGTTGGGAAGCTTCTTGGCTGCAGTGACTGCAGGGGAGCCTTCCTGGCAGCCGACAACCATTCCACCAAGGTCCTTGTAATCTGCAAAGCGCTTCTCAGCAAAACGAACCACAACGACCTGACCGTCGAGGATGTAAGGCTTGGAGAAGTTCACGCGCGCTGCACGCTCTTCGGTGATGGTCATGCCATTCCAGATGCAGTCAAATTTCTTGGAATAGAGGGAGTTGATCACACCTTTCCACGCGGTGGGCTGCAGGGCAACTTCGATTCCCAGACGCTTGCCGACCTCTCGGGCTGCATCGATGTCAAATCCCACGATGGTGCCATCGGCAATTTTGTAGCCCATGGGAGGGAAAGAGTCATCCAGGCCGAGCACAAGCTTGCCTTCTTTCTTAACGCGATCAAACGAGCCGTCACCTGCGAAGGCCATGGAAGTCATGGCAAACATACAGATAAGGAAAACAACTGCTCTCTTCATAACAATCTCCTTAAGGTGTAATGGTTTATTCTGAAACGTATGGGAAATATACGATCAGGCCTTGTTTTGCAAGGTATTTTCGAATCGAGGTCTTCTCGAATCCCTTAATTTTCAAAACAAAAAACTTGTTTTACACCCTGTATTCAGGAAAGTTGCCACCCCTTTTCCTTATGACTAACCGAACAGGTTCGACTCCCCAGGGTGGCCGTGTTGCAATAAACGATTGCCACGGTTCAGCTCAATGTCGCCTCCGGCGGCCCTGCCGGGGGCCAAACTTTTGAAAAATTTGATGAACATACCTTAAATAAAGGACACCTAACAGCTCCCAAATTCAAAGGCGGATGTGAATTAACCCGAGAAACGCCCTCGCCCCACGTAAAAAGGGGGCACCCTGAACAGGCCCCCCTTAATCTGTTTCACAAACCGAAACGGCAACGCCAATCAGCTCTCTTTGCCCGCCTCTTCTTCCCGCAACTCTTTTCGCAGGATTTTCCCAACGGTGGATTTGGGCAACTCCGAACGAAATGAAATGGCAACCGGCCACTTGTACTTGGCGAGTTTTCCGGAACAGTACGCGATGAGTTCTTCTTCCGTGGCGGTTTCGCCCTCTTTCAGGACAACAAACACCTTGGCCGCTTCACCCCGATGGGTATGGGGAATGCCGATGGTGCATGCCTCCTGAACCTTGGGGTTCTCGTAGAGAACCTCATCGATATCCCGGGGGTAGACATTGTAACCGCCGGAGAGAATCATGTCCTTTTTGCGGTCCACAATGAAGAAATAGCCGTCCTCGTCCATTTGCGCGATATCGCCGGTATGGAGCCACCCGCCTTTCAGGGTCTCATCGGTGGCATCCTGACGATTCAGATACCCCTTCATCACCTGGGGCCCCCTGACAACCAGCTCGCCAACCTCCCCCACGGGCATCTCGGTGAGCCCGTCGGCAATGTCCACGATGCGGGCTTCCGTATTGCTGATGGGCACCCCGATGCTCCCCACTTTCCGTTCCCCGCCATGAAACGGGTTGACGTGGGTCACCGGAGAGGACTCGGTCATACCGAAGCCTTCGGCGATGACAGACCCCGACCGTCTTTCAAATTCCCGGATCACCTCCACGGGCAGGGGCGCACTTCCGGAGAAACATCCCTGGATGCAGGAGAGGTCGGTCTTATCGATGGCGGGATCGTTCACCATGCTGATGTACATGGTGGGCACCAGAGGGGCAAAGGTGGGACGAAACTTGCGGATGGCTTCCAGAAGCTGTGGGCCTTGGGGCTTGGGAACAAGAACGATGCCCCAGCCCAGAGAGATCGGCAGGTTCATGGCCGTGGTGAGACCGAAAATATGGAAAAAAGGCAGAGCCCCGACAAAGCTGCCCTCCCCTTCCTTCAGGCTGGGAAACCACCCCTTGGCCTGCTGGGCCTGGCAGCTGAGATTGCCGTGGGTCAGCATGACACCCTTGGAGACCCCGGTGGTTCCTCCGGTGTACTGATACATGGCCACGTCATCCCAGGAGAGATCTTCCTTGAAATCACTGGGTCCATGGGAGGCGAGAACCTCCTTCCACTTGTAAAGATCCGGGGCGGGGGCGACATCGGCCGCCATCTTCTTGCGTTTGCCCACCAGGGTAAAGAGAAGGTTTTTCGGGAAAGGCAGGTAATCGCCGATGGACGTGTAGATAATCTTGCGAATGGACGTCGTCTGGCGCAGGGCCACCATACGATCGGCAAGAAGGTCCAGGGTGATCAGCATCGTCGCCCCGGAATCGTTGAACTGGTGGGTAAGCTCACGGTCGGTGTACAGGGGGTTGTTCATCACTGCCACGGCGCCCACCCTCAAGATAGCGTAGTAAGCCACCACACAGGGGATGACGTTGGGCAGGAGAATCGCCACGCTGTCGCCTTTTTTAACCCCCATATCTCTAAAAACAGCCACCATGGAGCGTACCATGCGATCAAGCTCACGATACGAAACCTTGTAGCCCTGGAAAACAAGTGCGGTCTTGTCTGGGAATCGACTGGCCGAACGTTCCAGAAAATCCACGATAAAGAGTTTTTCAAAATCTATATTTTCAGGAACCCCCGCTTCGTAACTGCTCAGCCACGGCTTGCTCTCGTAAGTCACCTTGTTGGTCACGCGTCTGCCCTCCATCATTCATACTGGGGTTGAAAGTCACTGTCTGTCTGCGGTGTATGAATTATGGGAGTGGCGGGGCGCTGTCAACCAGATTCGGCGCCCCGCACTCACTTTATCAAGTTATTTTTATTAAACATATTTCACACAAACTAACATCCTGACAGGCAAGACAATATCTTTCGCGCGGACCAACTTTCATCACACACAGACAAGGAATCAGGCCCCCGCTGCTTTGGAACTTTTTCCCACCTCCTCCTGCCTCAGATCCTTTCGCAGAATTTTCCCCACCGTGGACTTGGGAAGCTCCTCGCGAAACTCTACGGCCACCGGCCATTTGTACTTGGCAAGCTTATCGCTGCAAAAATCGATCATCTCCTGCTCCGTGGCCGTCTCACCAGCCTTGAGCACAACAAAGGTTTTCACCGCTTCCCCCCTGTGACTATGGGGAATGCCTATGGTACAGGCCTCCTGCACCTTGGGATGTTCGTAAAGCACCTCATCGATATCCCTGGGGTAAACATTGTATCCCCCGGAAAGAATCATGTCTTTTTTACGATCCACAATATAGAAATACCCCTCCTCATCCATCCTGGCGATATCCCCGGTATGGAGCCACCCGTCGGTAAGGGTCTCAGCCGTGGCTTCGGGACGGTTGTGGTAGCCCTTCATCACCTGTGGCCCCTTCACGATAAGCTCCCCCGTTTCTCCAACAGGCATATCGGTCACACCGTCGGTAAGGTCCACCACCCGCGCGTCGGTATCGGGAGCCGGAATGCCGACACTCCCCACCTTCCTCTTCCCGCCGCTGAAGGGGTTCATGTGGGTCACCGGGCTGGACTCGGTCATGCCAAACCCCTCCACAATAACGGAGCCGGAGCGCTTCTCAAACTCTTTGGTGATCTCCACGGGCAAGGGAGCGCTTCCGGAGAAGCAGCCCTTGATGGAGGTGAGATCGGTCTTGTTGATGGCCGGATCATTAAGCATGCCGATGTACATGGTGGGAACCAGCGGGGCAAAGGTTGGCCTGAATTTACGAATACACTCCAGAAGCTGCGGCCCTTGGGGCTTAGGAACCAAAACCATCTCCCAGCCCATGGCAATGGGGTAGTTCATGGCACAGGTAAGACCGAAGATATGAAAAAAAGGCAGGGCCGCAATGCAGACCTCCTCCCCTTCCACAAAGTCCGGGAACCAGGCACCGGCCTGTTGGATCTGAAAGGAGAGGTTGCGATGGGTGAGCATCACACCTTTAGAGACCCCCGTGGTCCCCCCGGTGTACTGGTACATAACCACGTCATCTAAGGATACCTCCTCACGAAACTCGGTGGGGGCGTTGTCTGCGATGACCTCCTTCCACTTGAACACATCCGGAGCCGGATCCACGTCAGCAGCCAGCTTCTTCTTTTTTCCCACCAGGGGAAAGAGGAGGCTCTTGGGAAAGGGAAGGTAGTCGCCAATGGAGGTATACACAATCTCTTTGATGGAGGTTTTGCTCCGCAGGGCCGTCATGCGGTTGGCAAGAAGATCCAGGGTGATGAGAACCTTGGCCCCGGAATCGTTAAACTGATGCAACAGCTCCCGGTCGGTGTACAAGGGGTTGTTCATCACGCAGATGGCTCCCACGCGCATGATGGCGTAGTAACCCACAAGGCAGGGAATGACGTTGGGAAGAAGGATCGCCACGCGATCGCCCTTCTCAACGCCTATGGCCTTCAACCACGCTGCCATGGACCTGACCATCCGATCCGTCTCACGGTACGTCAGCTTGAACCCTTGAAAATTCAGAGCCGTCTTGTCAGGAAATCGTTTTACGGAACGCTCCAGAAAATCAGTGAGAAAAATCTCTTCGTAATCCACATGGGTGGGGATTCCCTCCCCGTAGCTGCTGAACCACGGTTTGTCCTGGTAGCTGGTCTCGGTCATGGGGCCTCCATGGAAGTAGGTTTGAGCGGGGATAAAAACACGGTTTACAAGGCAAACTCATGTTATAGCTTTCAAGGAACATTATCAACCCTATTCCTCAATTTCCTCTTATTTTTCAAGGCCCACCAATCCCAGCATCACCCAGTCGATACCACTGTCCCTAAACCTTCAAACAACGAGACACAGAAACTCCGCCGGACGAATTGAAACAAAAAACGGCTGTGCTTTCGCCCGAAAAAGAGGAAAGTCACAGCCGTTTTGAATGTGCAAGACAGGAGAAAAAAGCCTACCTGCCGTAATTTTTGCATTGGAAAACCGCCGGGCGTGCGTAAAGCCCTTGGCCTCCGATCGGGTTACCAGTTACCCATTGTTTGTACTTCGGCTTTTCGAATGCTCATCCCGCAACGGATACGTATCATAGATAATGCACAGTTTTGTAAACTTACGATCGTCGAGTGAAACATCGAAAACATCCACACATTCAAAGTCAACCACACTCCCACTTTGGAGAGTCCACGCGTAATGAAAGTGCAAGGCAACGGAAGAACTGTCATCTGTGGGTGTAAACACATGCAAAAGTGTCGTCTCCGACTTACGTGTGTCAGCAAACAAGTCCTTGTAGAAAACCGTTGCAGGGATTTCCCCATACAATGGTGAGCTTACAACGGCGCCTTCTGTAAAAAGAGACAACACTCTATCTAAATCACCTTCATTCAATGCGCCAAGGTAGGCTTCACACAACTCTTTCATCATAAATATCCCTGTAACATACCAACGCATTACCGATATGAGCCCTCTCAACAGAAAGGAGCATCGTTTCTGTCGTTAGACACGATATGGATCAAACCACCGACTTTAAAATCTTGTTGGATTCCGCAAGGCCCACTTCGCAAGACGCCCCCAGAAACCCCCTGATCTTGGCCATATAGGCAAGGGCTCCGCTTCGCTCGGCCCCCACCATCTCTTCTGCCGTCTCGGACAGCGCGTCTCCGAACACATCCACCAGCTCGCCCACATGGGGGTTGTCCCCCACCATGGCTGCATACAGGTCCGGATCCTGAGCAAAGAGACGCCCGATGAGATCGTTCTTCAACTTGAAGATAGGCGTGGCATAGGAGAGGGCTGCATCCGGGGTAACCCCCAGCTTTTGAAGGGTCCGCCCCATGGCAATGGTGACGATATGGGTGAGGCCCTGGGCCAAAGCCATGGCCCGGTCGTGGTCCTCGGGTGTCATGCGGGAGACCTGAGCTCCCCCGTCGGTAAACTCCTGTTCGAGAAAAGAGAGCCACCTCTCGCCTCGGCCCGGTGTCAAGATGATATTCTGGCCCGAAACCCCTTCTGTGTGGGGCCCGAACATGGGGTGGGTTCCCACCACCTCGCACGACGCCGATTTCATCATCACCGAGGTGATCTCTTCCTTAAGGGAGCAGATATCAAAGAGTCCCTGCTCCTTGGACATGCGGCGTCCCAGGCTTTCGGCAATGGCCGGAGCCACATCCATGGGGGTGGCGATCATCACCAGGTCGCAGCGCCTCGCGAGCTCCTCGGCAGTGGTGTCGGTGTTGACGTCGGCCAGGAGCACCCGATGCCCGCGCCTCACAAACCAGGAGTCAAAAAGGCGGCCCATGCCCCCTTTCCCTCCGACGATGCCCAGTGTTACCTGTTCCATGTCACCGCCTTCTGCCTCAAAAGGTGATCGGCCAGAACCAGGGCCACCATAGCTTCACACACCACGTTCACCCGGGGAATGGCCGCCACGTCATGGCGGCCCCGGGTCTCGATGGTCACCGCCTCACCGCTGGTGTTGATGGTGGCCTGCTCCTTTGTAATAGAAGGAATGGGCTTTACGGCGACACGCATCACCAGCGGCGCCCCGCTTGAGATCCCTGCCAGCGTGCCCCCGGCGTTGTTGGAGGCGAACCCGTCAGGTGTGATGGGGTCGTTGTTTTCAGAACCCGTCATCCGGGCCGCATCGAACCCGGCCCCGATCTCCACCCCTTTCACGGCACCGATCCCCATGAGCGCTCCGGCAAGGGCGGCGTCGAGTTTTTCAAACACAGGCTCCCCAAGCCCTGCGGGCACCCCGTCGGCTATGATCTCCACCACGCCCCCCAGGGAATCCCCTTTTCTCCTCACCTCGTCCACCCGTGCGTCCATGGCCTGGGCGGCCTCGGCATCCGGGCAGAGGTAAGAGTTCTCAACCATGGTCGCATACTCTCTTTTTTCCGCGCGCACCCCGCCCAACTCCACGGTGGCGGCACAGATGGAGATGCCTTCGGCTTTCAAAAGCTGATGGGCCAGGGACGCAGCGGCAACCCGCCCCACGGTTTCCCGGGCTGAGGAGCGTCCACCGCCCCGGTAATCCCGGATTCCGTATTTCTTGTCATAGGTAATATCCCCGTGACCGGGACGGTAAAGATCCATGATATCGGCATAGGAGCTGGAACGGGCATCCCGGTTCTCCACCATGATAGAGATGGGGGTTCCCGTGGTTTTGCCCTTAAAGGTCCCCGAAAGGATACGGGCCATGTCCGGCTCTTTGCGGGAGGTGCTGGTTTTTGCGCCACCGGGTTTCCGGCGGTCGAGCCACGCCTGAACATGGCCTTCGGTGAAAGGAATCCCTGCGGGGGCTCCGTCAATCACCACCCCCACCGCATCTCCATGGGACTCCCCCCATGTGGTTATTCGAAACAAACTGCCAAGGGTATTGCCTGCCATCACACTATCTCCTGTTATCGTCTTCGCATCGCAGCGTTCTATTTTCTGGGACCATACCTGAAAGCGGTGCCTCCGGCGGCCCTGCCGGGGGCCAAACTCTTGAAAAGTTTAACAAACAGGCCTTGAGCACAATTTCGATTGCATCGCCGGTGTTGGTAAGCCGTATAGTTTGGGCTTAACGAGCCTGTAGTTTCCTTTGCCCTTAGCCCTGCAGGGGCTAAGGGCAAAGGGAATTATAACCGGAACGTTTTTGCGGAGCTTTTTTCAAAAAGCGACCCGCCGGAGGCAGGCTGAATAATGACCAAAAAGTTTACCAAACAGGTCTTAAGCAGTGGCCATGAACGAATGTCTCTTTAAAATCGCAACCGGTACCTGCTTTCAAGGTGGCACACCTTGCCGCCGGAGGCAGCTTTTGGGCAAGTGATATCCGTCAGAGCCATCGGGGTTCTAATGCGCCTGTTTTTGTTCTGAGCGCTCGGCCTTGATCTGCCGCAGAATCTCTTCGGCCACCTCTTCAGGCGACATGCCGTCCGTCTCTATCGTCAAATGGGCGGCCACCCGGTAAAAAGGTTCTCTCTCCTCAAGGACCGCAGCGATTTCATCCTCCACACTGGCCCCGGTCAACGAGGGCCTCTGTGTCGCAGTCGCGGCATCGGCCGTCATGCGCCTGGCAAGGGTATGCACCCGGGCCTTCAGCCAGACCACGTAGCCGGTCTGTCGCATGAGGCTTCGGTTCTCAGGGTTTAAAATAATCCCGCCCCCCGTGGCCACCACTTGTCTTTCCCCACCGGCCACCTGCCTTAAGGCGAACCGCTCCAACTTTCGGAAACCGTCCCAGCCTTCACGCTTCACGATCTCATCAATACTGGCGCCGGCGTATCCGATGATAAAACCGTCGGTATCAATGAAATACTTGTGAGCCCGTTCGGCAAGGATCTTTCCCACGGTGCTCTTTCCCGTGCATCGATAGCCTGTAAGGTAGATGTTGTTGGACATAGGGCTTGCCTCGCTGTTTCTGAATTGTCCGTAGGCGTTCAATGGTGCCTCCGGCGGCCCTGCAGGGAGCCAAACGGTTGCTGATTCTCATGGCCTGGGCTTGACAAACAGGTTCAGATTGCCTTCTAAGAAAATCTCCGCGAATGCTCTCTTCCTGAGGAGAGAGGGGCGAGAGCATTCGCAACCTGGGGTCCAGGGGATCATCCCCTGGCCGCCGGAGGTGCTTTTTCATGGCCTTTATTGCAATGTATCAAATACATCCCAGTAATTGGGAAAGGACTTTTTTACGCAGCCGGGGTCCAGAATCCGAACCCCCGGCGTGGTGAGTCCGGCAATTGAAAAGCTCATGGCCATGCGGTGATCGTCGTAGGTTTCCACCTCAGACCCGGAAAGCACACCACCGGTGATCTCCAAGCTGCTCTCTTTTGCCACGGCGTCAATGCCCATCTTGCGAAGCTCGGTGGCCACACAACCCAGGCGATCACACTCCTTCTCCCGCAGGTGGGCCACGTTCTCAATGACGGTGGTCCCTTTGGCGTGGGCAGCCACAACGGCCAAAGTGGGGACCACATCGGGCATCAGGGACATATCCACGGTAACGGCGGAAAGATCCCCTCCGGTGACGGTGGTGCCGTCCTCTTCGTGGACCACGGTGCACCCCATCTTCTCGAGTACATTTACAAACCCCACATCCCCCTGACGGGATTTCCGGGTCACGTTCATCACCTTGACGCTCTTTCCAGTGACGGCAGCTGCCGCCCAGAAGTAACTGGCGTTGGAGCCGTCAGGCTCGCAGTGATAGGCTCCGGTCTTGTAGCTCTGGTTTGCCGCCACCCGAAACGTCTTGAAATTCTCGTGGGTCACCTCGATACCGAAACGCTCCATGATATCCAGGGTAATCTCAACATAGGGTTTGGAGACCAGCTCGCCTGCCACGGTCACCTCGATGCCTTCTTCAGCATAAGGACCGGCCAGCAGAAGCGAGGAGAGAAACTGGCTGCTGATACGGCAGTCCAGGGCCACCTTCCCGCCCTTCAGAAGACCTCCCGTCACCTTTACCGGAGGACAGTTGGTGGGATTGACGCACTCGGCCGGCACTCCGGCCTCACGCATGGCCACCAACAGATCCTCAATGGGCCGCTCGGACATGCGCTGGGTCCCCGTCAGGACGGTCTCCCCCTGCCCCAACGCGGCAATCCCCGTGAGAAGCCGCATGGATGTCCCGGAGTTGGCCAGGTAAATCGGCTCCGCACAGGCTTTCAACTTACCGCCGGTGCCCGTCACCACCATGGCCTCACCGTCATCTTCAATCACCGCCCCAAATGCCCGAAGCGCGTCCCGTGTGAGAAGCGTGTCTTCACTCCTTAAAAGCCCTGTGATTCGGCTCTCCCCGTCGGCCAACGCCGCGGCAATGAGCAATCTGTGGGAGTAACTCTTGGACCCCGGAAGGGTCACCGTCTGCATATCTCTGCCCATGCCGGGCGTAATCTCTCTCATGTCTGCATCTCCATGCATAATATAATAAAAACCTTGCCTCCGGCGGCCAGGTGGAGGCACCTGGAAACCTGGATGCGAATGCGATTAGGGTGTCATGCCCTTCAACTACTCGCGTCCGCATTCGCGTCGTGTGTAATGAAATGTACCGTGCATCACAAGTGCCTAAGCCCCTTGATTCTCTGGCTCAGGCCAAACCGTCACCAGAGTTTGCCACGGGCGCAGCCCGTCAGCGAATGTGATGAGCCTGAGGAACGAAGGCTCAGAGCATTCGCGAACCTGGGGTCCAGGGGGTCACCCCCTGGCCGCCGGAGGCATTCTTTTTACAACGCCTCCAAGACAGTACGCTGCATGAGATCCACGGGGGCCTCTAGGCCGGTCCACAATTCGAACTGGGCGACGGCTTGAAAGACGAACATGGCGGTTCCGTCAACGGTCTCGCAGCCTGCTGTCTTGGCTGCGGAAAGCAGAGCTGTCTCCAGGGGGTTGTAGACGATATCCATCACCAAAGTTCGGGAGGTGAGGCTGTCCAGGGGCACCGGCACGTCGTCGACGTGTGGGGTCATGCCCACGGAGGTGGCGTTTATAAGGATATCCACGTCCCCAAGGTCCAGGCCTGTCAGGGGGCAAAAAGAGGCCCCCAGATCTTTGGCCAGGGCTTCGCCTTTGTCCGCGCTGCGGTTGGCAATGAGAAGGGTTCCCCCTTTCTGCTTGATGCCGTAGCCGATGGCCCGGGCCGCCCCTCCGGCGCCAACCATGACCACCTTTTTCCCGGCTATCTCCCCCTTCTGTTCCAGGGCCCGCATGGCCCCGTCCACGTCGGAGTTAAACCCGATGAGTTTCCCGGCTTTGTTCACGATGGTGTTCACCGCCCCGATGGCCCGGGCGGTCTCATCCACTTCGTCGAGGTGGGCCATCACATCGGTCTTGTGGGGAATGGTGACGCTGCCCCCCCCCATGTTGAGGTGTCGCACGGCATCAACGGCCCCTTTGGCGTCCTTGAGTCCGAAGGCAAGGTAGACGGCGTTAAGGCCAGTGGCGGCAAAGGCGGCATTGTGAAGGGCCGGACTCAAGCTATGGGTCACGGGATCGCCAAAGACCCCGAAAAGCCGGGTTTTTGCATCAATAGCCATGTGCGTTATACCTCCGGGGAGCTTTCGTCGGCATTGCGATACCCTCCCCGCTCGCCTTTGGCATAGGAGCCGAGCACCTTCAGGAAGAGGCAGAGTTCTTTCATGGTGGCCAGCACCCGTTTCACCCGGGCGTCATCCTTGTGGCCTTCGATATCCATGATAAAGAAGTAGCTCCAGTTTTCCCGCTTGGTGGGCCGGGACTCCAGCTTCACCATGTTGAGCCCGGCGTCGGCCACCGGTTCAAGGGTGGTAAACAGCGCGCCTGGAATGTGGGAGGTCACAAACATCACCGATGTCTTGTCATCGCCCGTGGGGGCTTGCTCTTCCTGACCCAACACCAGGAAACGGGTTTCGTTGCGGGCCGAGTCTTCAATCTTGGACTCCACCACACGCAGGCCGTACACCTGGGCCGCCTTGGTGCTGGCGATGGCCGCCGACTTGGGGTTCTCCGCAGCCTTTCGAGCCGCCTGGGCCGTGCTGCTGCACTCTTCAAGCACCACATCGGGCAGGTTGCGCTGGAGCCAGCTTCGGCACTGGGCAAAGGGCTGGGGGTGGGAGTAAACCACCTCCACCTCATCCAGTTTCCCCCAGACGGAGAGAAGGTCGTGGCTGATGGTCTGGTAATGCTCTGCGGTAATCTTCACTTCAGACTCAAACAGAAGATCCAGGGTGTGATTCACCGCCCCTTCAATGGAGTTTTCAACCGGAACCACCCCGTACTGGCATCCTCCACGCTCCACCTCCGCAAAGATTTCGGCAATGTTGCGGTACGGAACAAAGAGGCCCGAGTGACGAAAGTGGTTGAGGGCCGCAATGTTGCTGTGGGTGGCTTCAGGCCCTAAATACGCGATGGTCTGGGGTTTTTGAAGCTCCCGGGACGCCGCCATGATGACGCTGAAGATGTACTGAAGCACGGTGTCGTCCACCGGCCCCTGATTCAGGCGGCAGATGCGATCCATGATGAGGGACTCACGGGACCGGTCGAGCACCTTGCTGTCGTACCGGCGCTTGAGGTCCCCCACGGCAGCGCTCACGCCAAGCCGCTCGTTGATAAGGGAGACAATTTTCGTGTCAATGCCGTCGATCTTGTCCCTCAGTCCGGCCAGCTCTTTTTCGAAAGATTCCGCATCGGGTTGTGGCTTTTCCATGGTTACTTCTCCGTAATGGTTTCGTCCACCTTGTGGCCGAAATGGCGTCCGCCCTCTTCATGGTAAGCCATCACGCGATCCCCGGCTGAGAGGGAGACAACGGAAAGGGGCTCTCCCGCAGGTGAGGTGAGTCGAATGGTCTCGGCATTCTGGACAATAGTCGCCACGCCCTTATCGCCGATACGGGCTTTTATAAGGAGCATGGGGCGTTTCTCAATCTTGATGCGCCCGACAATAGCACTTGAGATCTTGCCCTCATGGCTAATGATCTCCACCTCGTCCCCTGACTTGATTTCACTTAAATAACGTGTGCGGCCGCCCGGAACACGGGTGTAGGCATGAACTGCGCCGGCATTGACCCTGAAGGGGCGCGGCGCCACGTAGGGGTTGGATACGGTCTCTGCATGGACCAGAAAAAGAGCGCTGCTGGAATTGCCCACCAGCATCCCCTGCCCTGTGTCCATGTTCTGACATGTATCCACACAAACGCGGTCGCCCATGCCGATGTTCGTCACCTCAAGGATCTCCGCTTCCACAAGGGGCAGGGTCTCCGTGCCACCTTTGAGCAGTTCCAGGGTCTTTTTGAGTTCCATCTCATCGCGGGTGTCGAGCATCACCTGCTTCACCCCTTTTTCAAGGATCCCGAAGGCCAGCTGTGCTTCGTCAAAGCTGCGGACGAGCGCTGCCACATCAGCCCCTTTGGCGATGAGGTTCTCCAAAGGAATGATGGTCCAGTCCGTGCATTCAAGGACCACCAGCTTCTGTGCGGCAAGGCGGCAGATGGCCTCCTCGTCGTCACCGCTGGTGATGGTGAAAATCTCCACATCCTTTCCCGGCACCAGGTCGCCGTCGGCACAGATGGTGGTAACGCGTCCCAACTCCTTTACTTTTTCCGAACACCCGTCGGGAACCATAATCCCATCGGCCCCCGATTCCAGGGCTGTGAGTACCAGTTCCTTGTCCCAGGGGTCAGCTTTCACCCATATTTTTCGCATGATCAAATCGTCCTTCGTTGATGCGTTCGTAAAAAATCGCCGTCAAAAACGCTCCGCAACACTCTTTTTTTTGTGTGATCGTAGATATCAAGCAACAAACCGGTGTAATTTGCTCTACGATACCATCTAAATTACATAAGATATAATGGTTTACGCAACACTTTCCAAATGATCCAGGGCTTCTGCCACGGATTTGTTCTGGTGGATAATCATGTGCATCGCTTTCACAAGGTTTTCAGGGTCGCGATGCTGAAAGACGTTGCGACCGATGGAAATGCCTGCACCACCCGCGTCGATGGACCCCTTCACCATCTCAAGGATATCGCGATCGGAATCCATGGTTTCGCCCCCTGCGATGACAACAGGCACGTTGCACCCTTCGGTGACCTCTCGGAAACTCTCCGGGCTGCCTGTGTAGTTCACCTTAACGATATCCGCACCGAGTTCACCGCCCACGCGAGCCGCGTGTTTTACGAAGTTCACATCGTAGCTGTTCTTGATTTTCTCGCCACGGGCGTAGCACATGGCAAGAAGCGGCAGCCCCCAGGTGCGGCAATCGGCGCTGACGCGACCAAAATCGTGGAGCATCTCTTTTTCATCGGCATCGCCCAGGTTAAAGTGGATGGAGACGGCGTCGGCACCGAGTTTTATGGCCTCTTCTACTGTGCAGACCAAGGTTTTCGCGTTGGGAAAGGGGGAAAGGCAGGTGGATGCGGAAAGGTGGATAATCAGGCCGATATCGGGACCGGAACCACGAAGACCTTCTGCCACAAGGCCTTTGTGCTCAACGATGGCGTTGGCGCCACCATTGGCCACCTTCTGGATGGTGGTTTTCATGTCAATGACCCCTTTGATGGGGCCCACGGTGGTTCCGTGGTCCATGGGGACGACGATGGTGCGGCCGGTGGTTCTGTTGAAAATCCGTTCGAAACGAATCATCTTGCCGATGGTACTCATGGTGTTCTCCTCCAGAGGAGGGCCTGTTGAATGAGGCGCCCCAAGGTTTTAAGCATAAAAAAAGCCGTGAAAGGTATCTTCCACGGCTGGCTGCTTCTTTTCCTGTGCTGGAGTGCCGTGGGACCTTTGTTCTGGTCTACCCACGGCTGCTTTACGCTTACAAGTGTGTGTGTTTTAGCGCATGCCTGGGTACACCGATGTGATACCAGTAATAAAAATAATAAAATGCGCTAAAAAATCGAATCATTTTGTTTTGCTCTTTAACCTGTATGCCGATTAACACGTAAGAAAGATGCTCATCACCTTCCTTCACCCATTCGTAAAAACTTTCGTGAAAATTAATCTATGGAAATGAGGTTGTCAAGATGTTATTTACCGGAGAAACAGCCAAATCGGGGG
Source organism: Desulfolunaceae bacterium (assembly GCA_942491485.1). Lineage (GTDB taxonomy): Bacteria > Desulfobacterota > Desulfobacteria > Desulfobacterales > Desulfolunaceae > Desulfoluna. Next base: position 440,053 of record CALOAX010000011.1, read on the forward strand.
ATTCAGGAAGAACAAACCGTTACTACAGACAGTAACAACGCGCGTCTTGGTCGATTCCGCGTCGCAGAGTTCGCCTCCGTTTTTTTTCAGTAATAAAGGAAGATAACAATCCCATGAGACGCTTTTTCATCAAAAAAGAGGACATCACAGAAAACCGTGGCACCATTACTGGCGATGAGGCCCGACACATGATCCAGGTTCTTCGCCTTAAACCTGGCGGTAAGGTGATTCTGCTGGACGGCCAGGGAACCGAGTACGATGCCGTGATTAAAGGTACCCTGGAAAAAAGCGTTTCCGTCACCATAACCGACTCCCGCAAAGAAGCCGTCTCCTCAGTCCCCTCCGTCACCCTCTGCCAGGCCTTCCTTAAAGAAAAGAAGATGGACGATCTGGTTCGCCACCTCACCGAACTTGGCATGGCGTCCTTTCAGGCCTTCTTTTCCAGCCGCGTCGTGGCACGCCCAAAGGGCGACAAGCTTCAAAAACGCGAGGCCCGCTGGGAGAAAATTGCCGCCGAAGCGGTGAAGCAATGCGGCCGCACAACGGCCCCGGCCATCTGCCCCACCACCGAATTAAAAGATCTGTTGAAAAGCCTCCCGTCCGGGGAACACACATTGAAGCTCTTTTTCTGGGAAGAGGCCCAGGTCTCTTTTAAAGAGATCGAAGAACTGAAAGCCACAGGCCTTACCGATATCGTTCTGATGATCGGCCCCGAAGGGGGATTTACCCGGGAAGAGGCGGAGATGGCCAAAGAGTCCGGCTTTCTTGTGGCCGGCCTTGGCACACGTATCCTCAGAGCGGAAACGGCCCCCCTGGCGGCTCTGTCCATCGTTCAATTCATGTTCGGGGACATGTAATAGGGTAAACCTCTAAAAAAGCCTCCGGCGGCAAGGTGTGCCACCTTGAAAGCTGGTTGCGAATGCGTTTTACCCCTCGTTCCCCGGGTCAAATCACATCCGCCTTTGAACCGGGAGCATCAGGTATCATTTTATTAAACCTGTTTATCAAACCCTCTTTTTCAGATCGGGCAAAAGTTTGGCCCCGGCAGGGCAGCCGGAGGCACCAGCTGAATAGTTACAAAAGCGGGCAGATAATACGCATCGGGTATCGCTACTCAAGCCACCTCGCATCTGCGCCAGTGCCTTTTTACAGTTGAATCTTTCTTGACAATCAACCAATCGCTCCTATCTTGTACGGGAGTTCACCTCCTGCGGAACATCTCGTACCCAGGACGCATCAATCCTTTCACGGCGCCATCCCCTCGGATGGACGCACAGTACAAGGGTTGGATACATATGGATGCCCCGGAAGCCGCTTCACCCAATTGGGTCATTGCCCGGGCCATCACAAGTCTTCCAAAAAGGAGACCCCATGGAAAAAGTAGAAAACGGACTGTTCGTTCAGGTAGCATATAAAGGGACTCTGGGTGACGGCGAAGTCTTTGACAGCAGTGAAGGACGCGAGCCCCTTGAGGTACAGATGGGCGCAGGTCAGCTGATCACCGGTTTTGAAGCCGCCCTGATGGGTATGGCAAAAGGTGATAAAAAGACCTTCACCCTGTCCCCTGAAGAGGCCTACGGCGAACGTTCTGATGAGCACACCATGGACTTCCCCGCAAGCGACGTCCCCCCTGAAATGAACCCCCAGGTGGGCCAGACCATCGCCCTCACCACTCCCGAAGGACAGCAGGTCCCCGCTGTCATCACCAACGTGGATGACGAGAAGGTCACCGTGGACTTGAACCACCCCCTGGCCGGTGAGTCCCTCACCTTCGAAATCGAAGTCGTGGGCATCACCAAAGAAGCCACCCAGCAGGCCGAGGGATGCTCCCCCAGTGACTGCAGCGGCTGCGGCGGCGGTTGCCACTAAGTTCTGCCAGTAAAGGCCGCTGACAGCGCAGGCATCAGCGGTCCTTTTGTGATACAAAATCGAAAACGCCCCTTGTTTTGAAAACAAGGGGCGTTTCGTTTTTGTAACGATCCAGAGATATTCCCGTGAAAGACCGTTTCAATCGATGACGGTTTCACACCTGGCCCCCGGTCACTTGGTATTAAAAAAACGTCGAGCATCAACCGGCGTCACCCGTCCGACAGGAACCGCATGTCGTGCCGCCGGGGAAGACGACACAGACAAGGTCGTTCAATAATACCGAGGACTTCGCCCGTCAGCGAATGTGGTGAGTTCGAGGAACGAGGGCTCGGAGCATTCGCAACCTGGGGTCCAGGGGATCATCCCCTGGTTGCTGCACCCGACTCAAACGCCGCCTGCTTCACGGCCTCGGCCACCTGCTTGCCCACACGCCGATCCAGGGCATCCGGAATGACGTACTCGGCGGTGAGTTCCTCATCTTTAATAATGCCGGCGATGGCGTATGCCGCCGCAAGGGTCATGGCACGGTTGATCTCCCGAGCCCGGGCATCCAGAGCGCCCCGGAAAATTCCGGGAAAGGCCAGGACGTTGTTCACCTGGTTGGGAAAGTCAGACCGCCCGGATCCCACAACGGCAGCCCCTGCCGCGGTTGCCTCACCGGGCATGATCTCGGGAATGGGGTTGGCCATGGCAAAAACAATGGCTCCGGAATTCATGGACGACACCATCTCCCGGCTCACGAGATTCCCTGCGGACACACCGATAAAAACGTCGGCACCGGCCATGGCATCCACAAGACTGCCTTTGCGTTTTTCACGGTTGGTTTTGATGGCAAGGGCCTCCAGATGGGGGGCATTGTCCGCATTCCCTTCACAGAGGATCCCGTCTTTGTCACAGGCCAGAATATCCGCAACACCCAATTCAAGGAGCATCTTGATGATGGCACCACCGGCGGATCCGGCGCCATTGACCACCACGCGAATCTCCGATAGATTTTTCCCCACCACCTTTAGCGCATTGATCAGGGCTGCTGAGGTGACAATGGCGGTTCCATGCTGATCGTCATGAAACACAGGAATGTCGAGTTCTGCTTTAAGCCGCTCTTCAATCTCCACACAACGGGGGGCTGAGATGTCCTCTAAGTTGATTCCGCCGAATGTGGGCGCGATCATCTTCACCGACTGCACGATCTCATCCACATCGGTGCTGGCAAGGCAGATGGGAAACGCGTCCACATCCGCAAATTCCTTAAAAAGAATGGCCTTGCCTTCCATCACCGGCATGGCCGCTTCCGGGCCGATGTCCCCCAGGCCCAATACCGCCGTACCGTCCGTTACCACAGCCACAAGGTTTCCCTTTGCAGTGTAACGGTAAACCTCATCTTTTACGTCGCTGATCTCCCGACACGGTTGGGCGACACCAGGTGTGTACGCAAGACTCAAATCATCACGATTCTCGATGGCCACTTTGGAAACCACCTCAATTTTACCCACACTCTTTTCATGAAGCGCCAGACTAGCCGCGTTGTAATCCATTGAATTCCCTTTCCACGCCGGGTCACCCCAACAGAGATGGCCCGGGTTGTTCGTCATCTGACCGGATCGATGACACCCGTATGAAGGGTGCCCTGAATGCATCTGTTCGCGCCTTTGTTTACACCAGGAACAATGCCATGTCCCGTTCTTATTTAACGAACCATGGGATGAGTGATAAACGGGTAACTGCCTGCTTGAAAGAGACCTCTAAGATCACAGCACTTTTTGACATCCATGGTCACGATGAGAGAAAAAACAAACCCTCCGGCGGCCCTGCCGGGGGCCAAACGTTGTCCTTATTTAATGCGTTGGGTTTGGCAAACAGGTGTTGATAATGACTCCGGCGGGGCGCAGGCTACAAAAGGAGATACAGTGATTCCCGGACGCAGCCCGTCAGCAGATGTAACAACCCGAGGAACGAGGGTTGGAGCATTCGCGAACCTGGGGTGCAGGGGATTCATCCCCTGACCGCCGGATGCTTACTGAATCGTTCTGATGCAACACTGGCTGAGAGGGTGCCCCTCAACAAAACAAAAACCACCCTCCGTTAAAAAAACGAAGGGTGGTTTCTGTAATAAGCTCCGGAAAAGTGGGTCGGCCGTGGGGGGATAGCCTATCACGTTTCCAAAGCCCGGGTCCTTGAGCAAACCAAGGGCCTGTTTTTCAGCTATCTTTGATGACGTATTCTCACGGAGTGCCCTAAGAGAATAAAGCCATATTATACTGTATTCACGGGCGTCACCCGTAAGCAAATGCCCCGTGCCCGATATACGAGGGTTCGGAGCATTCGCGAACCTAAGGCCATGTTCTTTAAAGAATCATTTTCAAAACCGCGGTGGCAAGGATCAGCATAAAGGCACCGCCGATGCGTGATGAGATCTGAGCAAAGGGCATGAGGTCCATGCGCTTGGAGGCAGAGAGAACCGCCACGTCGCCGGTACCGCCCATGTTGGCCATGCAGAGGCCACCGGTGATGGCCGCTTCGATGGGGTAGAACCCGAAGAGGCGTCCCACGATGCCGGACCCGATGATGGAACCGATAACGGTCACTGCCACCAGAACCACATACTGAATGGAGAAGGCGTCGATCACCTGATTGAGATTGGTGTACGCCACGCCGATCCCCACGAGAAGGGCAGGCGTCAGGCTAACCATGACAAAGCGGAACCACTGGAAAGCGCCGAGTTCATACTTGCGGGGCAAGATGCCCATGGCCTTTACGACAGCCACGCTGATGATCATCAGGGCATAAGAGTGAAGGGGAATAAAGCTTCCCAGGAGTTTACCGAAGACGAAGAAGGTGGTGGCCATCATGAGGCCAATGCCCATGAGCTGAAAATCGATGTCAATCTCTTCTTCTTTCTCCTCAGCCACGGCTTCCTGATTCTTCATCAGGGTGCCGTTACCGGTAAGGGACGGATAGCTTTTTCCCAACTTGTCAAGCATACCGGCCGCAACGATGGCCAAGGCGTTGCCGAGGGCCAGGGCGGGAACCATTCTGGACATCATGGCCGCAGGATCGAGGTTCAAGGTAGAACCGAAGATCTGAGACAAAGGCACGGCACCTGCGCCCATGCCGCCACCCATGATGGGAATGGCAATGTAGAGGATCGCTTCCTTGAAACCGTAGCCCATGAGCATACCCACGGTGCCGGTCATAAGGATGGAGACCGCAACCCCGCCGAGGATAACCGGAAGATACCTCACCGATGCCCGAATCAGAAGCTTGCGGTCCATGCCCAGAATACTGCCCGTAATAAGGGCGGCGATATAAAAGCTCAAAAAGCTCTCGCTCTTCATAAAGCTGGTCATGATCTTTACAGACGGCTGGGGCAGAACACCGTAGGTGACCAGCGCTGCAGAACCAAAAATAATGAGGATCGGTCCACCACCGAGGTAATCTTTGATGCCGGGTGTGCGATCCCCGATTTCATTGAAAATGGCACCAAGGGCCATCATCAGGGGAAGGGCTCCCACCATCCCCTTGGGAAGGACCTGAAGGTAGGTGGTCAAAAACACCACGGCGGTAAGGACGAGAAAAAAAGGAAGGGGAATCCCCATGATTTTGTAGTCACGAAGGCCCTGTGCGGGCATGACGGCTGTTGTTGCTGTTGACATCGTTGTCTCCTTGATTCTTTTTTTACCTGGTTGCTGCACCAGACTCGAAAGCTGCCTGCTTTACGGCCTCGGCCACCTGCTTGCCCACACGCCTGTCCAGGGCATCCGGAATGACGTACTCTGCGGTAAGCTCATCGTCTTCGATAATCCCTGCGATGGCATACGCAGCTGCCAGAGTCATGGAACGGTTTATCTCCTGTGCCCGTGCGTCCAGAGCGCCCCGGAAAATACCGGGAAAGGCAAGGACGTTGTTCACCTGGTTGGGGAAATCGGACCGACCGGACCCTACAACGGCAGCCCCTGCAGCCCTTGCGTCATCGGGCATGATCTCAGGGGTGGGGTTTGCCATGGCAAAAACAATGGCATCAGAATTCATGGATGAGACCATCTCCGGGCTCACAACGTTCCCGGCGGACACACCGATAAACACATCGGAGCAGGCCATGGCGTCGGCAAGGCTCCCCTGACGTTTGTCCCGGTTGGTTACTTGGGCCAGGGCTTCCAGATGTGCCGGGTTTTCCTCATCTCCTTCACAGAGAATGCCGCTCCTGTCACAGGCCAGAATGTCTGTCACGCCCAGATCAAGAAGCATCTTGATGATGGCACCACCGGCGGCGCCGGCTCCGTTCACCACCACGCGGATCTCAGAAAGGGTTTTCCCCACCACCTTCAAGGCATTGATCATGGCAGAAGCGGTGACGATGGCCGTTCCGTGCTGGTCGTCATGGAACACAGGGATGTCCAGCTCCGCTTTGAGCCGCTCTTCAACCTCCACACAGCGGGGAGCCGAGATGTCCTCCAGGTTGATCCCGCCAAAGGTGGGGGCAATCATCTTTACCGCCTGAACAATCTCATCAACATCTGTGGTATCAAGGCAGATGGGAAAGGCATCCACATCCGCAAACTCTTTAAACAAAATGGCCTTGCCTTCCATCACCGGCATGGCCGCTTCCGGACCGATATCCCCAAGCCCCAGCACTGCCGTTCCGTCGGTGACCACAGCCACCAAGTTGCCCTTGGCCGTGTACCGGTAGACCTCATCTTTTACGTCGCTGATCTCCCGACACGGTTGAGCGACACCGGGCGTGTATGCCAGACTCAGGTCATCCCGGCTACCGATGGCAACCTTGGAGACCACTTCGATTTTCCCCACGCTCTTTTCATGGAGCGCTAAACTCGCCGCATTGTAATCCATGCTTTTTTCCTTCCCCTCCGGGTCATCCCACACCGGCATGGTGCGGGTTGTACTTCATCTGCCCGGGTATATTGCAGCGCTTGTGCCAGGCCAACCCACTTTTTAATTCTCTATTAATTTCAAGACCCTACACCCAAAAACAGAAAAACCCCGCTTCAATAAAAGCGGGGTTTCTCCTGCCTGGCAGGAATTTTTCCTGCGGTGCAGGAACAGAAGGGAAAATAAAAAACATGCCTCCGGCGGCAAGGTGAGGGCACCTTGAAACCCTATGGCGAATGCATGGAGGTCTCCGTGATGCAACCACTCTTGAGGCATTCGCGCGGCGGGTAAGGTATTTCGACCGTTCTTAAGAAGAGAGCAGTTTCATTTTTTTGCTTAACAACAGCTACCTGATTTCGTCTTCCCCGGCTGTTCGGGTGGCCTGAAGCTTTGGCTAAGCCTTTATGGTGCGTTTCATGATCGTGTTGGCAGATCCAGTGACCGGGGAGCCATACAGGCAAGATGACACCGGTTGAAACTCCTTCGTTTCTATTACTAATGGCGTATCTCTTCGTTTGCTGTGAGTCGACCACTCAGCAAAACCTGCAAACTCTGAGTTTGGCCTGAGGCCAAGGATTTCCATACCGGGCGAAGCCCGTCAGCGAATGTGATGAGCCCGAGGAACGAGGGCACAGAGCATTCGCAACCTGGGGTCCAGGGGATTATCCCCTGGGGATTACTTCAACCCGTGTTGTTTGAGGAGGGCGTAGAGGCGGGATTGGGAGAGGCCTGCAAGGTCGCAGGCTTTTTTGACGTTTCCAGCGGTGACCCGCATGAGGTCGTCGAGGTATCTCTTTTCTGCCTCCCGGCAGACCGTGTCTCGGTAATCCTGAAGGGTCGGCATATCATCGAGCTGGTAACCGTTTGGCGTGGTCCCCTCTTCCACCATGGCCGAGCCAAGCTTGGCACGGGCCACCTGGGCCCTCAGCCTGGGGGGGAGGTGCTTGGGGTAAAGGATGGATTCATTGCGGGCAGAGATCAGAGCCTGGTCGAGGATGTTCACCAACTCCCGAACGTTTCCAGGCCAGGCGTGGCTCTCCAGGGTCTCGTAAAAGTCTGAAGAGACCCCTTTATGGTCCATGCCGTAACGCTCACAAAAACGGTGAATGTGATAGGCGGCGATCTCCTTGATGTCGGAGGTGCGATCCCTTAGAGCGGGAAGCTCCATGGTAAAGGCCTGAATGCGGTAAAGCAGGTCTTTCCTGAAAGTCCCCTCCTCCACCATCGCCTCCAGGTTCCGGTTGGTGGCGGCCACCAGCCGAAAATGGCTCTCCACCTCCTGACGGCCTCCCACAGGGCGCACGGTGCGTTCCTGAAGCACCCGTAAAAAAGCCTTTTGAAGGGACATGGGCAGCTCCCCCACCTCATCAAGAAACAAGGTACCGTTGTGGGCATCCAATATAAGGCCGGTACGCTCCCGGTCCGCCCCGGTAAAGGCCCCTTTCTTATGACCGAAGAGAAGGCTCTCCACCAGGGTCTCCGGAATGGAGGCACAGTCCACAATGACAAAGGGACCCTTTTTCCTCTGGCTGTTCGTATGGACGGCCCGGGCAAAGAGCTCCTTGCCCGTCCCGGTCTCACCGGTAATCAGGATATTGGCGTCACTTACCGCTGAACGGGCCACCAGATCAAGGCACCCCTTAATGCCGGGACTGCCTCCGATGATGCCGTCCCGAACCAGGGAGACGACTGGAGACGCTTCCACGGCACTTTTCTTCTCCTCCCGATACTGAAGGGCACGGGCAAGGGTAAGGGCGATGTCCTTGGTGGAGGCGGTCTTTTCGATGTAATCCCACGCCCCGTTGATCATGGCCAGCTCTGCCCCATCCGGATCCCCCAGGCCCGTGATGATGATCACCTCCGGCGATGAGGGCAGGCGATCCAGCTCCGAAAGAGCCTCAAGCCCGTTGCCATCGGGCAGACGCACATCAAGAAACACCGCATCAAAAGGTGCCTTACTTGCTTTCAAAAGGCCGTCAGCCAGGGTTTGCGCCGTCACGGCCTGGTGCCCTTTGGCGGTGACGACCCTAGAAAGGGAGTAGCAGAGAGTTTCATCGTCATCAATTATCAGCACTGTGGCCATGGGAATCTCACTTCATCTTATGGTAAGTCAAAAAAGGCCTCCGGCGTCCAGGGGATGGTCCCCTGGACCCCATTATGCAATGGTTGAGGTTGCTCAGTCGTCTTCGTGTACCCCCAACGCACGTGGTACCAAACGGGAACACCCATAACCCATGCGCTTGTCGCATATGGTGCCTAACCTGGCACATAACGAGAATGCGGATGCGAGGCACGTTGCATAGCAACACCCCTGTCGCATTCGCCACAGGGTTTCAAGGTGCCCCCTCCTTGCCGCCGGAGGCTAAACCGAGTTCAGCACCTCTCGGATCGTCTTGCCCAGTTCTGTGCGATTGAAGGGTTTTTTCATAAATGCACGAATCCCATGGTTTTCAAGGATGGTGGACGGCAAATCGCCTGCGTCGTCCTGAAACCCACTGCACAGAATAATCGGCATCTCCGAACGCAAGGCCCGTATCTCATCGGCCAGCTCTATCCCGTTCAGGTAAGGCATCATGTGATCGGTGAGCACCAGGTCGAATCGTCCGGGGTCGGTTCGAACCGCTTTCAAAGCAGCAAGGCTTCCGGTATACGCAATAACCTCATAGCCCATACGGCGGAGCATCTTCTCCGTGCCGTAAATCATCTGCTCGTCATCGTCCACAAGGAGAATTCTCTCCCTCCCTTTTCGTTCCAGGGCCTCTTCACTGCCCCCTTTGATCGGCTCCACGGCATGGGCACAGGGAAGGTAGACGGAAAAAATGGTCCCCCGGCCAGGGTGACTGACCACCGTGATGGCCCCCTGATGCCTTTTCACAATCCCATGGGACATGGAAAGACCGAGCCCGGTGCCGCCTCGATCCTTTCGGGTGCTGAAGAAGGGGTCAAAAATCCGATCCATGTCTTCGGGAGCAATCCCCTCCCCATTGTCCCGAACACTGAGCCGTGAGTAGCGTCCGGCAGACAAATCCGGATGAATAAGAGACGCCTTCTCGTCCAGGTCCACTGAGTCCAGGGTAATCTCAATCACGCCCTTCTGATTTTCCACTGCGTGCCCAGCATTGGTGCACAGGTTCATGATCACCTGGTGAATCTGGGTGGGGTCGGCCATCACCAATCCGGACTCTGCCTGCAGGTTGAGGCGGACGTCGATGGTTGAAAGAATGGAGGTTTTAAGAAGGTGGGTGCACTCTTTGAGCAGCTGCTTCATCTGAACGGGTTGTTTTTCCTGGTCCTTGTCCCGGCTGAAGGCAAGAATCTGACGCACCAGGCTTTTGCCACGCTGGGCAGCCTTGAGGACATGGGCGAGGTCTTCATGGGCCGGTGTCTCCTCACCCACCTCCTCCACGGCCAATTCGGTGCAGGTGGTGATGGCCCCAAGGATATTGTTGAAGTCGTGGGCAATCCCCCCTGCAAAGGTACCGATGGCTTCGATCTTCTGGGACTGACGAAGCTGGGTCTCCAGCTTCTTCTCCCTCTCTTCCGCCCTCTTGCGCCGTGCAATAATCCGCATCAGCACCACAATGGTGATGGACTGGTAGATTAAAAAAAGCACCGTCGCCCAGATGACATACTTGTACTGATAGTAGACCGTCACCGGTTCGTTCCGGATCAGGGTCTCTTTGGGAAGCGAGTTATGAGGGATGGAAAAGTGGCGCAGCAGGTTGTAGTCGAAGATGGGTCGGATGGAGCTGCCACGCAGGACGGGAAGCGCCTCGGTGGGAACCCCGTCAAGAATGCGCAGGGCAATGCGCGCAGCCTCCTCTGCCTGTTTGCGGCCACTGAGCATCATCCCCCCCAACACGCCGCTTCCAAGGGTGTATTCCCAGGGAGAATAGACAGGCCGACCTGAGTGTTCAAACACAAGGGAGGTGCTTTCATGAACCGTCAGCCTCACACCATCGGGGCTGAGGTAGTATGAGAGGTAAAGAATCAGTGTTTCTTCGGGGAGAGTGCCAAGGGCCTCTTTCAAGTCGGAAAGGGGCTTGAGGGAAAGGTCAATGAACGTCACACGCTCTTCATAGGCGGGAATCGTCTCAAGGAGCCTGTTCCGATTGATTCGACTGGAGGTGGAGGCCCCGCTCACATAAGCGACATAACGGGTCTTCGGATACATGGAGAGGGCCAGGTCCAGAGTCCCTGTCAAATCATAGTCTTCCGCCACCCCGGTGTAACCCGAGTGACCAACGATCATCTCATCCTGAAAGCCGTTGATCCCGCAAAACACCACCGGGGTCCCCGGAAAAAGCTCATTTCGGTTGAGAAGCAGAAAATCAAGGGCGTTGTTATCCGCAGCAATGATCACGTCAAAGGAGACTGTCCGATACTTCAGCCCATACACCTCTTTCAGGGTCTCGAATATCTCAGCGGGCTGATACCTTTTGGTATCCATATACTCAAAAGTGACCCGAAGGGAACTTCCCTCGCCGTCAAAAACCGACCTCAACCCCTCTGTCACCGAATCAGCCCACACATACCCCGGATGATAGGAGTTCAGAACCAACACCTGTTGAACCGGTTTCGTCTCCCCCCCATGCGCAGCCCCCCCCGGCACCCCAAAAAGCGCGACGCAGACAGCCAAAAGCCTCAGAAACCCCTTACACCCCATCACCCACCACCGATTTACCGTATAAAAACAAACCACTGCCCCCCCCACACCTATGTCAAACACAACGCACCTCGTCAAGTCGAAAGACAGCCATGGGGGATCAATCACGCACCCCAACCCGGCTCAGCTCCACCCACCCCCTGATTCGGATTCGGCATGGGGCTTTCCTTGACGTTGTCATGGCATCATACCTGGGCGGCCTCATCCAGAACCTTTCTGACGATTCGGGCCAACTCTTTTTTCACTATGGGTTTGAACGTGTAGGCTTTGACGCCGACACTCTTCATGGTCTCTTCCGTCACCTTCCTGCTGTAACCGGTACAAAGTATCACGGGAATATCCGGCCGAGTGCGTATCATCTCTGTGGTCAGGACGTCCCCGGTCATCTCAGGCATGGTCATGTCCGTAATCACGAGGTCAAAATGCTCGGGCCCCGACTGAAACAACGCCAGGGCTTCCACACTGCTGGTTCGAATCACGGAGTTATACCCGAGACGCCCCAAAATCTGACCGATCATGTTTGCGATGGAGGGTTCGTCATCCACCACGAGGACCCGCTCACCGCCCGTCGGAAGGGCTTGCTCATCCAGCGAGGATGCCGAAGGGACGAAGCCCTCTTGCGTAACGGGCAGGTAAATAGTAAATACCGCCCCACGCGGTGTATTGTTCTCGACCTTGATCTCCCCCCCATGTTGTTTGACGATGCCATGGACCATGGCAAGCCCCATGCCCGTGCCTTCTCCTGGGTCTTTGGTGGTGAAAAATGGTTCGAAGATAAGTGGCATCACCTCCGGTGAAATCCCACACCCCGTATCCGCGACCCGCAAGGTGAGATAATTGCCGGCGGCAAGGGAAGCCGGAACCGGCGTTCCACCGTACCCCAGCACGGTATCAAAAAGCCTCACGTCCAGAACCCCGCCATCCTCGTCCATGGCATAGGACGCATTGGTGCACAGGTTCATAAGAATCTGGTGCACCTGTGTCGCATCTCCCATGATCTGGGAATCACTTTCAAGCACATGGTTGATCTCAATGGTGGTGGGGATGGAGGATCGAAGCAATTTCAAGGCTTCGCTCACAATGGGCTTCACGGAGAGCGGCTTCATCTCGCCATCTGCCTGCCGGGCAAAGGTCAAAATCTGCCGAACCAGGTCAACAGCTCGAGTCCCCGCCTTGAACACTTCCTTGAGATGCCCTTCAACCCTGGAGCCTGAAGAGACATCGTCCAGCGCCAATTCCGTGTAGCCAAGAACGGAGGACAAAATATTGTTAAAGTCATGGGCAATCCCACCGGCAAGAGTCCCGATGGCTTCCATTTTGTGAGACTGACGAAGGTCTTCCTCCAGCTTCTTAATCTGGGTGATATCCGTGGCGTGATGAAACCGGACCTGCCGCCCGTCCACCCACTGGATGGGCCGTTCGTAGTTGATGTAACAGCTACCTCCGGCAGGATTCCTGCTTTCCCAAACCAGAGCCCCGGTGGCATCCACTGTGCCGACCTTCGGATAGGTCCCCAGGATCCCGTCCTTTTCACGCCCGTTCATGAAAAGGGCATAATACTCCTGCCCCGTCAGCCCATCTCCGAAGCTTTCAATCATGGCTTTGTTCATAAACAGAATTTCAAAGGTATCCATATCCGAGACACAGATGATGGCGTCCACGCTGTCCAACACGGTCATCAGGGTCTTCAGAAACCGCTTGCGGGCCTCTTCAGCTTTCACGACGTCCGTGATCTCCATCATGTTGCCCAGGACACGCACCACCTTATTCCCTTCAAACACCGGCCTACCCGTGACGCGAACCCACTTTGCCTCTCCCTTGCAAGTGGTGATCTCAAAATCATGGGAGTAGGGAACCCCCTCCTCCAGACACTGGTCAAAGGCCTTTCTGACAAGGGGCCGATCCTTCTCGTCATAGCAGGAGAGGGATACGGCGACATGATCCATCGCGGGGTCGACATCCACCCCGTGTATTTCGTAAAGCTGATTTGTCCAACGGGTCTCCCCATCTTTGACCTGGTATTCCCACCCACCGATCTTTGTCAGTTTCTGCGTCTCGTCCAGCAGGGAGCGGTTTCGAGCCAGCTCGTTCTCAATTGCCTGACGCCGCTCGATGTCATGCCGTATGCGCTGACGCATCTGGTTCAACGCCAGGACCAATTCATCAATCTCGTCAGGGGTCTCCGGCTCGGGTTTCCTGTGGGGAAGCTCAAGCTGCATATCCAAATCCTCGGGTTTCATCTCCTTGGTATACCCGGCAATGGCTGTGATATGCCGTGTTACGAGCTGATGAAGGACAGCAAGAATAAACATCGCCACCAAAAAGGTTTGCAGCGCCTGGGTCACCAGGATAACGAACAGGCGTTCAAACAGGCGATGATAGACACCCTCAAGGGAGGCATAGACGTCAAGAACCCCGATGTGCCTCTCCTGCCCCCCATGGGTGAAGTACATATCGAACCCCTTTTTCACCCACTGTTCCCCGGTCTTCAAGCGCCCCGCCGAAAAAAGGACCTCCCCTCGTTCCCGGATCTCAAGATAAATCAGGTCCCGCATATTCAGCATGTCGTTGAGGTGGGTTTTGATCTGCAGATCGTCCAGCTGCCACAAGCTTCCCGAGAGACTCTCCAGGTGCCCCTCCTTCACCTGGTCAAACTGCCCCTCCACAAGACGCATGTCTTTCTTGTATTCGAGAAACACATTGAAACTGGTCCCTATAAACGTAATAAGCACACTGAAAATAAGGATATAGAAGAGCTGCTTGGCCGCAAGGGAGCCTTTGAGAGATCGGGAAATATCCTTGATACGTGTTGAGGGCATACATACCTCTTGCAGGGGGACCAGGGGTCCCGTGGTGGAGGAGAAAACGTGTTATGAACGCAGTCGTTTCACTTCGAAGAAAGCTCGCCGATATAGTCCATGCGGATCTGCTTGATGCGCCCCTCAGACCGCATGGTCCGCAGCACCTCGGTAATGGCGGGCACAAGGTCCCGATTTTTCCAGTGCAGATAGTGATACAGGTCATGGGAAAACAAGGGGGGGTTGAGCTGTCTCACCCCCTTTAAGCCACTCGTTTTAAGCACCTTAATACCTGTCAAGTTTGGAACCACAATGGTATCCACCCTGTCAGCAATCATCAGCTTAAAGAGCTGGGAGGTGCTGCTTGCCAGAAGCACCTCCATGCCATACCGGCCCCGCTCAAGGGTTCGCAACCCCCGTTGGACGCCCACCCTGTAAGATAAAAGACTGCTCCACCCCGACACAGAGAACGGAGGTCGCGTCGTGAAAACAACCCCTTCGACAACACCAACGGGCACAGGAACCAGAATAAGGCCGTCATGCTCAAATTCCAGGCCGGCAATTCGCACCAGTTCACCATCGGAATCACCTTCCGCTGCCATCCGCAAAGCCCGTTTGGCCGGAACGCGATCCACCACCAGCTCGATCCCCAAACGCTGATAAGCCTCCCTCAACACCCGTTCGATTACAACCGTGGCAAGGGTTTCGTCAACAGAGGTCAGGGTTAACGTTCTGGCGTATGAGGGAATTGCCAGAGCAAGAAGCCCTCCAAAGACAAGCAGAAATCTTAAGGGGCGGGTACTCATGGACACATCCTTTAAATCTGCGACACATCGGGGATTACATTAAAAACTTGGGGGATAATTTGTCTTGATTCTACAGCCAGCCCATGCTTAACACAATACCCTTCATACGCCGGGGCACAAATCATGGGCCGACGGAAGGTCGGCAGGGGTGGATTTACGATGAAATAAGCAGGAAGAGGCCTGATGCAAACCCATTTAAGCTGGGAAGGGCACAGGATGCTCTTCCAGGGGAAAGAAAAGAGATGACGGGTGGTACGGGGTAAAAAAAGAAGATCCCCACACCACCCGCTCTTAATGGAACGGAGTTAGACCACGCCCTGGTCGATCATGGCATCCACCACTTTGATGAACCCGGCAATGTTCGCACCGGCAACATAGTTACCGGGCATACCGTAGTTCTCAGCCGCACTCAGGCAGGTGGAATGAATGTTCTGCATAATCCCCTTGAGGCGTGCATCCACCTCCTCACGCCCCCAGGAGAGTCGCATGCTGTTCTGGCTCATCTCCAGGCCCGAGGTGGCAACCCCACCGGCATTGGCAGCCTTGGCAGGAGCAAAGAGGATCCCGTTCTCCTTGAAATAATGGGCCGCCTCCAACGTGCAGGGCATGTTGGCCACTTCCACCACCGCCTTGCACCCGTTCTTTACGAGGGCCTCGGCATCGGGAAGCTGAAGTTCGTTCTCAAGGGCCGTGGGCATGGCCACATCGCAAGGGACCTCCCAGGGCCTTTTGCCGGGCACCCACTCGCAGTTGTAGCGGTCGGCATAATCTTTGGCAGGGCGCCGGTAGATGGTCCACAGGTCGGCCATGAACTGCAGCTTCTCCCCTTTAATGCCATCCGGGTCGTGCACGTAGCCGTATTCATCGCCGATGGTGACGACCTTGCCGCCCAGCTCGTTCACCTTTTCGATGACATAGGTCCCGGCATTGCCGTAGCCGGAGATGGCAACGGTTTTCCCCTCCACGGTCTCGTGGCGGGTTTTCAGCATCTCCTCAAGGAAATAAACCGCACCGTACCCCGTGGCTTCAGGCCGAACAAGGCTCCCGCCCCAATTAAGTGATTTTCCGGTCAGGACCCCGGTAAACTCATTGGTCAGCTTCTTGTACATACCGAAGAGATAACCAATTTCCCGTGCCCCCACCCCGACATCCCCTGCGGGAACGTCCGTATTGGGGCCAATATGCCGGAAAAGCTCCGCCATGAAACTCTGGCAGAAGCGCATCACCTCGTTGTCTGATTTTCCCTTGGGGTCAAAATCGGAGCCGGCCTTGCCTCCGCCCATGGGAAGGGTCGTAAGGGCGTTTTTGAAGACCTGCTCAAAGGCAAGAAACTTCAGGATACTGAGGTTTACAGAAGGGTGAAAGCGACACCCTCCCTTGTAAGGTCCGATGGCGCTGTTCATCTGAACACGAAACGCACGGTTCACCTGCACCTCGCCCCCGTCATCCACCCATGGCACCCTGAACATGATCACACGTTCCGGCTCCACAATCCGCTCAAGCACATTGTGCTTGCGATACTCAGGGTTCTGCTCAAGGACGGGCATAACCGATTCCACCACTTCCGTTACGGCCTGGTGAAACTCCGGCTGGTGAGGGTCTCTGTTTTTTACAACCTCTAAAATGTCTGACATGTCACATCTTCCTGTTTAATGGACAAACCAATCGCATTAAAACAATGCGTTATCTTTTGTGTCTGGTATGTCAAACAGGGTTGAAAGATCAAGAAATTTTCAGCTTTTTTTTAATGATTTTCCTCAACCCCAAGAAATCTGTACCGATCCCCTGACACACCCGAACACGTTTGAGACGCCATATCGTTCTCATCTGTATTTTCAAGGGATTCAGGACCTCTGCCCCAGCATTCCCTCTCCACTCCCGAGGGGAAAGAGACGACGTCCCTCCCCCCGCCCTTGAGCGATACTCAATGACTTAAAATGGAGAATCTGCCATGCAAGCCAGGGAACATACAGGAGAGTGACAACGCCCATCACATCCCAAAAAAAGGGCAGGCCTGATCCCTATGTCACGGTCAGCCTCTTTTTGTCCGCAAAGTACTTCATGAACTGGGCTCTTTCGTACATCGCAGGATCGGAGCTCTTCTCCTGGGAGAGCCGCCCTTTAAAATCAGCGATGGTTTTTATGCCTTTGCTGCCCATCCAGGTTTCCAGGTCCTCGATCATGGTGCCCAGGTGCTTTACCCCGTTTTTGTAGAGGGACGAGACCACCTGCACCGCATCGGCCCCGGCCAGAACCTGCTTGATTACCCCTTCGCCATCGTGAATTCCGGTGGAAGCTGCCAGGGAGCAGCCCACCTTTTCCGCCATGATGGCAATCCACCGAAGCGAAAGCGCCATTTCAGCCGGCGTGCTGAAAAGGTATGAGGGAACCACCTCTATTTTTTTGATATCAAAATCGGGACTGAAAAACCGGTTAAAGAGGACCAACCCGGCAATCCCCGTCTGGGAGAGTTTCTGAATCATGGGGCCGAGATCCGTAAAGTAGTGGGTAATTTTCAAAGAGACGGGAATAGAGACAACGGCTAAGACCTTATCAATGATCTGAAAGTAGAGGGCCTCTTTCTCTTTTCGCTCGATATTGAAGTTGGTGGGGGGAAAGAACATGTTCAGCTCCAAGGCATCGGCCCCGGCTTTTTCCAGCTCTTTGGCAAAGGCAATCCACTCCAGGGAGTCAAAAAAACAGTTGATGCTGGCAATAATCGGAATATCCACTGCGGCCTTGGACTCCCGAATGAGGGTTGTGTAGCGGTTGAGGTTGTCTTCCCGGACCTTGTATCCGTAAAATTCGATGGGGTTCTTCCTGCCGTCGTAATCAAAGTACTGAACCGACGCATCTGCCTTCTTGGCGTCCCGGATCACCTTTTCACTTTCAAAGAAAATCTCCTCCTGAAAAAGCGATTTCAACACCACGGCACCGGCACCGCTTTCCGCGAGGCGCCTTACGCCATCGGCCGTACCGGACAACCCGGAGCTTCCCACAACAATCGGATTCTTAAGTGACAATCCCAGGTAAGAGGTGGACGTATCCATGCATCATCTCCTTGTTTGGTGGTAATCCGTCTGGCCCCGTTCCCTTCAGGTATGTCACAGGGTATACAGGTCAACGGGAAAAGGCGGTACTTGCCTTCATTTGGGTTGGTGAGGAGGCCGGGCATGAGCCCCTATTCGTGGAAACGGCGTGCCGGGAAGGGAGGAGTGAATCAAACGAGAAGAAAAGTGGACACGCTAAATCAGAAACCGCACCAGATGATGCAGCCATAAATTCAAGGGTTAACGTAATAATATATCATACCTGATGCCGTGGTACGGATCAAGGCCAGGTGTCAGGAGGCCACCGGGTCTTCAACAAATAGCGCCCCATTTTAAGGCCAACAACACAAGAGGGATCCGGGCCATGCTGGGTTACTCACCCAGTGCCGTCCTGATGGCCGTGGCCAGCCCCATTTTAGAGAAGGGTTTTTGAATAAAGTGCACGTCCTTTTCAAGAACACCATGGTGAGCGATGACATCGGCCGTATACCCGGACATATACAAAGCCGAAACGTTCGGACGAAAGCGAAGCAATTGTCCTGCAAGTTCACGACCGTTCATACCCGGCATGATCACATCGGTGACAAGCACATGAATCTCACCGGAATACCCCTCAGCCTGCTTCAACGCCTCTTCAGGTTCCCCGGCAGTCAACACGGTGTAACCCAGCCCGTGAAGCATTCTTTGTGTCAATTTCAGGATCGCGAGGTCATCCTCCACAAGCAGAACCGTCTCCCCATGAGCCACAGGAACGTCCCCCGGGCCCCTCACCTCAGGTTCATCGGGAATCTCGCTGTGACGCTGCAGGTAGACCCGAATGGTCGTCCCCCTGCCCAACTCACTGTACGCATTAACAAACCCATTGTTTTGTTTTACAATACCATAAACCGTTGCCAACCCGAGGCCGGTCCCCTCATCCACCGCCTTTGTGGTAAAAAAGGGCTCAAAAATATGATCAAGGACGTCCTTTTCCATGCCGCCGCCGTTGTCACTGACGATCAGCACCACATATTCACCGGGCACAAACCCGGCGTGGGCATTGCAGTACTCTTCTCCCAGGGTGATTTTACCCGTTTCAATGGTGACCTTGCCCGTCCCATCAATGGCATCCCGGGCATTCACACAGAGATTGGCCAGGATCTGATCAAGCTGGGAGGGATCCATCTTCACCGGCCAAAGCTCTTCCCCCGGCCGCCAGGTCAGTTCAATGTCCTCCCCGATAAGTCGACGAAGCATTTTGAGCATGCCGCCAATGTTCCGGTTTAAATCGATGGCCATGGGGGCAATGGCCTGCTTGCGTGCAAAGGCCAGGAGCTGTCGGGTAATATCCGTGGCCCGCGTTGCCGCTTTGAACACTTCAGCGAGATGTTCCTTTAACGACTCATTGGAGCCCACATGATCCATGGCCAACTCTGTAAACCCGATGATCACGCTCAAGGCATTGTTGTAATCATGCGCAACCCCACCTGCCAGTCGCCCCACAGACTCCATCTTCTGCGCGTGAAGCAATTGGTTCTTCAATTTATCACGCTCCTCATCCCCACGTTTTCGTTCCGAGATATCCAATGTGGCAAGAAGCCCTCTGACGGCATCACGTTGGTCATAATCAATTTTAAGCCTCAGAAAAATCTGTCGGGCATCACCGGAAAGGGTTTTCACCTCCGCTTCGGCTTCAAACTCCGCCTCCCCTGCTGCCAGGGCAAGCACCTCTTCTTTGAACACCGCCAGAGAGCTCTCCGTAAAAATACGCTCCAGATTTCCGAGCAGCTCATCTTTTGCACTGGCGTGATGAAGTTTCAGGGTCGCCTGATTCACATCCATGACCCTTACTTTTTCGACACACGCCTGCAGTTCGGTGGGATTGTCTGAAAAATAAGTCCTGAAATCAGAAACGCCTGATTTTTTGAGGGTTTCCAGATACTCACTCAGTTCCGTGAAATCCTCCTCCCAGAGTGGGACCGGGGAGTCTTGAAACAAGGCTTCATAACGCCTGTTGACGACACGCAGGGCCTCCTCGATATGAAGACGTTCGGAAACCTCTTTTCTGAGGTGGGTATTGATCTGCACCATGTCACGCGTTCGAACCTTTACCTGATGATTCAGCAGACGCATCCAGGCAAAAAGCAGGGCCAATAAAAGACCGCCCACCCCAAGAAGATAAAACACCCAATCGGGAACCGAGAATTCTGGCAGACTGCTTTTCCCATACCACTTCTTCAGGGTGACGTAATAAAAAGAGCCATCGTCCTGCCTCCAATGCGCAAGATAGTTGTCAAAGACTGTTATCAGGTCATCGTTTGTTCCTTCAGGCACCGCAAAAACCAGGCTGAAGGGATTGAACATGATGGGACTTAAGGTCACATCGTAATCCGGTGCATGGGCGTTGCCATAGACATTGTTCAGCACTCCGGCGTCACTCCGGCCCGACGAGATCAGCTCAAAGACCTCCGCATACGAACCCACAGGAATCAGTTCGCAATCCACCTTGAATGTTTCAACAAGGTGCTTAAAGTTGAGGCCATTGATCCCCCCTTTGAGTATCGCGACCCTTAGCCCCTTCATGTCGAGTATGTTCTGGACATGAAGATCTCTTCCCACGTAAACCTGCCCCCACATCATAAGGACACTTTCCCGGGAGAAATCCATATACACGTCCCTTTCAGCCGTATACGTGATGCTTGTCATCACATCGATACGTCCTGAACGAAGATTCTCCAGGCCGTTATTCCATGTATCAGGCACATAGGTCAGCTTCCATTTTTCCCTTCTTGCGATCTCTTCCAGTATATCGATGTAAATGCCTCGTGCGGTTCCCCCTTCGTCCTGAAACACCAGCGGGTTGTTCTGAAAAATGCCCACACGCACGGCCTTTGCGGCCACAGCCTCCCCGAAAAAGCAACCCGTTGCCGCACAAGCCAAGAGCATCAGCCCGAAAATGAGGGGAACAGCCCCCCTTGCGGGCTGCCCTCCTTTTCGGCACCCAGTCCCATGGGATAGCCCTCGAGCATCTCCTGTTCCCAAAGGAGTCTTATGTCTTAACCATTCGATGACTGCCTGCATTGGGTTCACTCCCGGTAACACCGACGCCATGAATCAAGAAGCCCGACAACTATCCGGCTCAACATTGGCTCCGGCGGCTAAACGTTTATAAAATGTACCATACAGGCCTGGATAACGGTCCAGAGGAGTCCGATGGCGCTGATAACCAACAGCTTTGGGCTTAATATGTAACCGAAAAAGTTCAGGGGCATGTCAAAAGGCATCCCACCTCAAGGGCAAGCAACGCTGTGCATCCCCCCGAACCGGCCTCACTTCAATGAAGAGATCCAGGTCAACTCATCCATATCAACGGCATCAATGCTGTAGCCGCTTTCAAACAGCTCAAGGCAAGCATCGACGACACGATAATCGTACCACCGCCCCGCACCGGCGGTGATGGCCGCCAACGCATCTTTCAGCGGATACGCCTGACGATAGGGCCGATAGGCGGTCAAAGACTCCACCACATCTGCCACGCACACGATACGCGACTCAAACAGGATCTCTCCGTTTTTCAGCCCCTGCGGGTAGCCGGACCCATCCAGATGCTCATGGTGCTGGAGAGCAATTTCAGCCACCGGCCATGAAAAATCCACCGGTTTTAAAATATCATGGCCCTTCCGACAATGAATCTGGAGGTAGCTGACGTCTTCATGTATCAGTTTGCCGGGCCGACACAAGATTTCTGACGGCACGGCAATCTTGCCGATGTCGTGAATCAGGCCGCCCAGAAAAATCCCTTCGATCCGCATTTTGGAAAGGCCCAGCGCCTGGGCAAGGGTTGCTGCCAGATGCGCCACCCTGCGCTGGTGTCCGGCGGTATAAGGGTCCCGGAACTCCACGGTGCGTGAGACAGCGAAGATGGTCTGCATCAGTGTTTTCTTGATATTCAGCGCATATTGCAGGCGCTCTTCTGCCGCCTTCTTCTGCTCGGAAATATCACGAAGGTAGGCGACAAAGACCGGTTCCGTCTTGGGGTTGACGGAGATCACCTCCATCTCTGCGGGAAAAAGGGATTGATCGGCCCGCATGGCCGTCACCTCAACCCGACGGCCAATCATGGTTTCAAGGCCGGTTTCAAGGAAGCGGGTAAAGCCACGATCATGGGCACCCCGCATCGCTACCGGAAGCAGCTTGTCTGAGACCCGGTGGCCAATGACCTGCGTACTGTGATACCCGAAGATTTTTTCAGCGGCCGGGTTAAACCCGATAATGCGGCCCTTGTCATCCATGGTGATCACGCCATCCAGCGCGGACTCCACGAGGACGCGCAGCCACTCCGACGACACGTCTCTCTTCTGTCCCATGTGTCCGGGTGCCTTTTTTCATGATGGCCTCGCGAAATGTCATGCAGTCTCACCGAATGCGAGACGCAGGGTCATCACAGATTGAGTGTCGGCGACGGAAGCGGCGTGCCGGGCAGGAAAAGGGAAAAAAACCGTACAAGGGGAGTCAGAAAGAGGGGGACGCAAACAAAACCGCTTCCGACGATGCATCAACAAACCGGAAGATCTCATACTCATGTATATTACATGATGGCTGAACCAAGCTCAAGACACGTGAAAAAGAAGGAAACAACTCACGGCCACCACGTTACACCGCCTCTTCCACAGAACTGAAAACCGTTTACAGGTGACCATCGACGCAAAATGCCCCAAAGGTCTTGTCTACCTATCTGACTGTGATGTCGACGATCTCGATCATGATGCCATACATGTGAAAGCCAACGACATCCTCCTTCTCCCGAGCGGTGCACTGGATCTTCAGACCGTCTATTTTCAAAGAGTCAGGAAGATTGAGCGGGTCATACGTCTTGCCATCATCCCCGGTAATCGCAAAAAAACCGCCTTCAATGGCCACGTACGTCACCGTCCCTGTGATTGGAAAGGTCTCAGGGGATGACTCATGCTGCTCAACGATGTCAGCCCCCGACACCTGAAGCGATGCCGAAACATGGGATCCGTTTTGACAACCATTGAGGGCGACAAGACCAGCAAAAATAAGAAGGAGAGGCATCATGTGTTTCATACGTTATCCTGTCTGGGAAGAGTTAACGTTTTGTTCACTCAAAAGAGCCTCCGGCGGCCCTGCCGGGGGCCAAACTTTTGAAAAGTTTGACAAACAACTTGTGAAGAAGTTATTCCGGCCTAAGCCAAACGGATTTCAGGTGCCTTCATGGCCCTGTTAACAGCCTTAAACCGCGAAGGTCACGAAACACTCTTCGGCTACACGGGAGAGCATTCGCAAACCTGGGGACCAGGGGCTCAGCCCCTGACCGCCAGAGGCAGGCTTTTCAACCCTGAACGGCCGACCAGTAACCATCGACTTCGGCCTGGATGCCCTGAATCAGCCCCTCATTTCCCGGCCTGAAAAGATGCTCAAATCGTTTCTGGGTTTTCAGGTACGCGTCCACCGGCAACCGTTTTTTGGGAATTTTTGTATGGACAACCTCTCCGTCCATATACTCTTTCAGGGGCCAGATACCGGTAGTTACGGCAAGCTTTCCAAGCGTGATGGAATCCTGGGGATCAAAATGCCACCCCGGGGGGCAAGGGGCATGCATGATGAACATTCTGGGTCCTTTCATTTTTGATGCTTTTTCAATTTTTCGAGCCATATCAAGGGGAAACGCAGCCGTAACCGTTGCTGCATAGGCGGGTTTGCCTGCGGTCCAGATGGAGAAAAGGTCCTTTTTAAAACCTCGAAACCCCTCTTTCCCTATGCTTGTTGCTGTTTCAGCGCCATGGGGCGTCAAGCCGGAGTATTGGTGGCCTGTGTTTCCATACCCTTCGTTATCGTAACATATACAGATAAAATCAAGCTGCCGGTCAATGGCTGCCGATGTGGAGGAAAGCCCCATGCCGCTTGCCGATCCGTCTCCGGTCAGCACCACCACATGCATGTCATCATCTGCCTGGATTCTCTTTTTTTCAATGAGAATATCCAGGGCATCCCTCACCCCCTGAGCTCCGGCAGAGGCACAGGCCATGGCCGTATAAAGCCAGGAGCCTTTGAAAGGGGTAAACGGGTAAATGGAAAGCAGGGTCATGCACCCGGCCGCATTCACAAAGATGGTTTTTTCCCCGAGGATATCGATCGCCTGGTGAATCGCGGAAAGGGCCCCACACCCGGCGCAGGTGGGCAGCCCCGGCGAGAGAAGGCGTTCCGGGCTGAGATCCGTTATTTTTTTTATCTCGGTGTCATTCATGCCTTTTCCCCCTATCTGTGTAACTTTTCAGCTCCCAAAAATCTGCCTTCGATGGTCAACATTCGGAAAAAATGCCTCCGGCGGCAAGGTGTGCCATCTTGAAAGCAGGTTGCAAATGCGCTTTGCCCCTCGTTCCTTGGGTCAAATCACATTTGCCTTTAAAGCGTCATTCGATCAAAAACAACTTTTAAAACCTGTTTGTTAAACCCACCCTAAGTTAATTAAGGCCAAAATTTGGCTTTCAGCAGGGCCGCCGGAGGCAATATTGAGCTGAATAGTCACCCACCTTCCATGCTGCCCAAAGCGACGGCCTGCATCTTTCTCACCGCCTCCATTTCCGACTGGGTAAACAAAAGCCGTGCAGGCGGTTGAATCCCGGAGTCCGCAGCATTGCGGGTATTGACCGCCATCTCCCTGAACTCCTCAACGGAAATATCACGCCCCCCGAGCCCGCCGATATAACTGGTCACCATGGGGGGCGCATCAAAGCGTCCGTATAACGCGCCTAAAATTTCACCGTGAAGAATCCCGCCTTTCCCCGAGGCCAGGTTCTGATCGATGACCGCCACCCCCTTTTTCCCCGCAAGAGCCCCGGCTATCGCATCCGCCGGAAAAGGCCTGATCAGGCAGGGTCTGACAAGGCCGACCTTCCAGCCATCTTCTCTCAGCCTGTCCACGGCACTCTTTGCCTTGGTGGCAAAGGACCCGATCATCACAAAAACGATCTCTGCATCCTCCGTGCGAAATTCCTCCAGCATAACGGGCTTTCTGCCAAAGGCCTCCTCAAACTCCAGGGCTGTTTCATGGAAGATTTCCATGGCGTTCATGGCGGCAAGATGGGCCTGGTACCGGAAGTAGGAATACGGAGTCCCACCGAGGACGACGACACCGAGGCTTGCAGGTGCTGACGGGGTGAAATGGGCATTCGCAGGGTTGAACGGGCCCACAAAACGTGCTGCCGACGCCTCGTCGGGGATGACAACCGGCTCCCTTGTAAACGACAGGTAAAACCCATCCATGTTGACAAGAACCGGAAGTCGCACGTGGGGATGCTCGGCAATGCGGTATGAAAACAGCACCGCATCAAGGACCTCCTGGCATGTGGAGCAGTGCAACTGAAGGCACCCGCTGTCTCGGGCAGCCATGATGTCGTTGTGGTCCGGCTCAAGGGTAATCGGCGATGAAACACCACGGGAGACATTCACCATCACAAAAGGGACCCGCCAGCCCGGAACCGTGTACACCATCTCCATGGCGTGAAGCAGGCCCTGGCTTGAAGTTGCCGTAAACACCCGGACACCGGTAGCCGCAGCCGCCCCTGCGGCGGTCACCATGGAGTGCTCTGAGTCCAGTGTCACAAGTCGGCCGTTGCATTCCCCGCGCTCTATCCACCCCGAAATGGTTTCCATGATTTCGGTTTGCGGGGTGATGGGAAAGAACGGCGCATACTCCATACCAGACAACCGGGCTCCCCAGGCGGCCGCCTGATTCCCGGTAAGCAGTGTTCTGGTCATCGGCCACCTCCTTAGTGCTGGCCTCCGGCGGCCAGGGGATAATCCCCTGGACCCCAGGTTGCGAATGACCTCCCCCCTCGTTCCTCGGGATGAGATCATTCGCGGAGATTGTCATAGAATTGACCAAGATTTGTTTGTCAAATCCTCACTTGGATCAGGCAAAAGTTTGGCCTCCGGCGGGTCGCTTTTTGAAAAAAGCTCCGCAAAAACTTTCCGGTTGTCGTTCCCTTTTCCCTGAGCCCCTGCGGGCTCAAGACCTGTTTGTCACACCTTTCAAAAGTGTGGCCCCCGGCAGGGCCGCCGGAGGCATCGCTTTTTGGTTCTGCTCTGCCTATTCACCCTCCGGTACAACCTCCATGGCCTTTCGTGGACACTCCCGCACACACACAAGGCACCCCTTGCAGTATGCGTAATCAATCACGGGAAACCCTTCTGCATTTACCGTGATGGCACTGTCAGGACAGAAACACGAGCAGTTCCACCAGCACTTGCGGCATTTCGAGTAATCAATCACCGGCCTTACAGTTCGCCATAACCCGGTTTTTACGTGGCGACTTGTTTCAGGGCTCCGGATGGCAGGGGCCGACATCAACACCGGATCGGATGCGCAGTCCACCCACTGCGGCGGGTCTGGATGTATCGGCGGATGTGGGTAGCCCTCCGTTACAACACCGGCATGCTCCGTCATCCTGTGCCACCCCGTCAGGGCACTTTCAATATTCTTGGCCACCGCATCCTCACCCAGGTGCCCCAATTCATCTGTCACAGCCTGCCTGAGAGACACCTCTGATACGACCCCGCAAAGCCTTGCTGCAGACCCAGCCCACAAGCTGCTCAAATAGGCCTTTGAGCCCCCCTCATCCCCACCACTGCCGACATCGATAAAAAGGATTCTCCCACTGAACGCGGACAAGGCCCCGTTATCGTTCCGGGTATTCGAGGATTCCATAAGAAGAATCGTCTCTGCCGTGCACCCGGTCAGGACCCCTGCAGCAGGCATGCCCGGCAGGCTGGCATCGGCGGCAACCACAAGGTCCGGCACGTGAACCACACCACGCTCGTATATCGTGTCCCGCGAAACCCGGACATAGGCAAACATGGGCGCCCCCCTGCGCTCCGCACCGTACCTGGGGGCGTCCTGAACCTCATACCCCTCAAGGAAAAAAGCCGTCCCGAGAATACGGCTTGCCGTCTTCATCCCCTGTCCACCGCGACCGTGGAAACGTATACGATACATGGTGTCTCCTCTGTGTAACTTCACTGAAAAACGCCTCCGGTGGCCAAGGGCTGAGGGCCTTGCCAGAATTTAATTATACACGGTCAGTATGACCAGCACCGTGCGCGTTGAAAATTGAACGTTGGACCACACGGTATTGTGGAAACGCCCGGTAACGGTCGTTGTATAATTATTTCACAGCGAGGCCCTGAGCCCTTGGAACCCAGGTTCGCGAATGCTCCCGACCTTCGTTCCTCAGGTCGATCACATTCGCAGACGGGTTTCGCCCGTATCTGCACGTACTAAGGGGGCTGGCCCCTTCGAAGCTTGTGATACCGTTTGTGTCAACCGCCAACTTTTGAGGCGGGTGCAGACCGCGGTGAACACCCTTGCGCTTTGCCCTGAGGAACGAAGGGGAAAGCGCAAGGGTAATCCGCTTTCAAGGTGGCACACCTTGCCGCCGGAGGCTTTTTTCATTTACCCGGTTCAAAAGACAGACCAACGTTTATAGCTCATTCCTTTTTTGATTCTCTCAACAGCCATCTCTTCGGCGGCTGCACGAAGGAGCATGCCTTTTGACATCGAGGCTTCGATGACGTGTCGGGTATTGGATGTGACCTTCTCTTCAATGACTGGAAACACCGCAGATTCACAGGCCCCCGCATGCTCCATGGCTGCACAGATCACCCCACCGGAGTTGACGATAAAATCCGGGAGGCAGAGCACCCCTTTTTCGTGGAGGATATGTTCCGCTTCAGGCGTGACTGCGATGTTGGCACCAGGGACCACCAGTTCTGCTTTCAGCCTGTTTACATTGTCCTTTGTAATCACATCCGGCTGAGCTGCCGGTATCCATATGTCGCACACCACATCAATCAGGTTCCGGTTATCCAGCCTTTCCCCGTCGGGATAAACAGAGACGCTTTTGCCTTCCGAGGCCAGCTCCATCAAGTCGGGCACATTCAGACCACCAGCATTGAACACGGCGCCACCAATATCCGCCACAGCCACAACGACAACCCCGGACCTGTTTAAAAATCGCGCGACGTTCCTGCCCACATTTCCGAACCCCTGAATCACAACACGTGCGCCCGAAAGCTCAAAATGGCAAAACTCTATGGCGGTTTCGGTGGCATGCTTCAGCCCCCAGGCTGTGGCCCCTATTTCATCGAGCGGGATTCCACCCAGCTCACGGGGCAGGCCCACCACGCGCTCTGTTTCATCTTTGATCCATGCCATGCACCTCTCGTCTGTGCCCATGTCCGGGGCAAAGATATAGTCTTTCACGTCGCGAAGGGCCGATGCCATGGCCCGAATGGTCTGCTCTTTTTTTTCAATGGAGCAGTTCGGATCCGCCTGAATGACGCTTTTCCCCCCGCCATGGGCAAGCCCTGCGGCCGCATTCTTCAGGCTCATGGCACGCGCGAGCCGAAAGCACTCCCGAGTGGTCACATCCATACCCATTCGCGTGCCACCCAACGCGGGACCAAGGGCGACATTGTCTACGACAAGCGTCCCCTTCAATCCCGTCTTCGGCTCGTATACATGGAAAATTTTGGCAGGCCCGAGTTCATCACAAAAAACGAAGCAATCACCCATGTTGTCCTCCTTTCATGATGGGGAGCCTTAAGGAAAGCAACCCCATGCATAGCTGGTATCAACAGGTGTCTTCAGACGAACGAAATGATTGAACGCGCCCGGACTCCGGGAGGACCTTGGTTTTGAAAATGGCAGAAGGAGCAACCGTTCAGGCGTGACGGGACTCAGCCTTTGAAGACGTGAGGGGTACCGGGTTTGATGAGCTGCACCCAACGTTATTTAAACACTCGAAGGGCCACCTCATGCTTCATGGTACCGAAAAAAAGCATCAAACACAAAGTGGGTTTATTGAATCTGACCTAAGAATTGAGAAAAGGGGGAGGATGGTGGCTTGTGGAAAACGTTCTTCGTGCTTGATTCTTAGTTCTTCGCTCGAGGAGTCGTTGCACTCCATCAGATATGAAAAAACATCAGCTGGTTGCAGAGTGTCTGACACCTCTCTATTTCAGTCTATGGCGACTATCATATATATTTGGAACAGAGCTGCGAATAAGGTGGAATCAAATTTCCTTATCTATACTGATTAGATGGTAAAAAAACAATCTTGCCACAATGCGCCCTAAGGGCTTCATAATAAAGGCTCAAAAAACTAAGTAGATCCTCACGGGCGAAGCCCGTCAGCGAATGTGACAACCCGAGGTACGAGGGTTGGAGCATTCGCAAACCTGGGGTCAAGGGCTCAGCCCCTTGCTGCCGGAGGCACGCGTTTAAAACACGTAGTTGATCGCTCCAAACCCTTTAACCACATAATCTTCGCTGACAATAGGGCTGTCGGTGACGCCGTCATCCAGGAACTCCATGCTCGCGTTGATGATGAGCATCCACTCTTTGGTGATCTCCACAAACATCCCGAGGCCGCCTTCGAAGCTGATGGTGTCGCCAGGATCGTATGCGGGGCGCTCCGGGGTTGCGCTCTCGATCGGCACACCGTAATCGTGGCTTGAGAGAGAGGAGCTGAGCCAATTTAAACCTATTTTGGGCGAGAACCGGAACACGCCGGCCTGAAACGATTTGCTCAGGCCGAGACGGGCAGCACCACCGCCGATCTCATCAAGGACGTCGTGCTCGTAAAGAGCTGAAACGTCTACACCGCCCGGGAGTTCTGCCTGAAGTGCCAACCCGGCCATCAAGGTGTCCTTTCGGTCCCCCATACCCTCAAGGAAATCGCTCTCGTCTTCTTCGTAGACACCAATCCGGTAATTGCCCGTTGCAGCAAGGCGCAGTTTCCCGCTCCCCACAAGGCCAAACTTGATGTTGGGGCCGTAAATCTGCAGGCGGCTGCCGGTGTATGAAATTGCCGGGATGACTTGGGACACACCGCCGTTGTAGTCTTTGTAAGGACTGCTTCGTGCGATCATCCCCACCCCGACACCCAGTCGTCCGAGCTTACCCATGGGGCGGTAAAGGGTCACATCAAAGTGACGCGTCTCCCCTTCCTCCAGCACAAAGACCGCACGACTGTAGCTGGGCGGGCCTTTGGGCTCGTAGCGGTTTGAGAATCCCAGGGGTTCCTTGGGAATGCCGATAAAGTTCTTATCAATCTTGCCGTTGTTGTTCTCATCGTAATAGACCAGCAAGGCGTACTCGCCGGGAGGGACATCTTCAATCTGGTAAAGGTCGCGTCCATCCAGAGGGTGTTTCACCAGCTTTACCGGATCCCTGAGGTCACCGAAGGCATTGGCAGAATCGAACAAAACAAAAGCAACGATCCCCCCGGCCGGGGGATCGTCGAGACGGACCGTTAACTCCGCCGCATTTCCAGCCAGGCTCCACCCCAGAAAAATGAGGCTCGACAACACAGCGAGAAGGGGTAATTTCATGTGGTTCCTTTGGGGATTTATTGATGCCTCCGGCGACGGGTGTGCCACCTCGAAAACGGGCTGCGAATACTCCCGGCACTCGTTCCTCAGGCCGAGCTTATTCGAATTTTCACGTCACGATTTGGAATCGTGATGCATGCCACTCTAATTCATTCAATGGTTATTCGAGTATCGACGATGTGTCACTCTTATAATCCTGCCACCAACGTCTGATTTCATCGTTATTAAAACGGGCTCTTCCCGAATTCAAATCGGGCGGGTACTCCCCCCGCCTGAACCCCTCAATGAGATATGCCGCCTCTTTTCCCAACGTTGATGTGTTGCAGTCCCTGAATGAAGAGATGGTCCTGCAAACATTGGCACACGGTTCATCCGATCCCAAAAGAGAGATCAACCCGGCCAGATGCTCTTCTTTCACCCAACCGCCAGTCACGCCATGGACCATGTAGGTCGGACAGACCCCATGGCCTTTGCCCTTCAAAAGGGAGAGCAATTCCAAAGGACCTGATGTTTGCCACTCGAACCCATCACTCGATATTTCAGGCCCTTTCCCACTCTCATGGTAAAGAGTGCACGACGTGATGAGGCCAAGCATTGTTATAAAGAGTGCTACAGATATTGATTTTATCTTTATCATTTCACGAAACAATCCTGCACCTCAAAACAGATAAAATGTAACATTGGTTGTTAAACGACCACCCCTTTTCAAAAGCCGCTGCAAGTCCAATGGACGATGAAAAAATGGTTGTACTATTCTTGAATAGTGCTTCCATTCCTGTTGTGCATGGGTACCCTTGCGATGTAGTTAAACAACAATTTCCTTAACCGTTGCTCCTTGTCCATTTGGCATGGAAAGGGGGAGAATTTGCAATGACATATCAATATAGTCATTACCCAAGTTAGAGTACTTTCTATTGATATGATATGGCGCTGCATGATCTCTCAAAAAAGTACCTTCCGTTCTGAACAACTCATCATCCTTGTTTTCTTTCAATGTCCCGGCAACCAACTGAGTCAACTCTTTTAAAATCCCCATAATGGCTGCCGAACCGGGGTTTGCTGCTATGACGGCAGCCATTCCCAATGATACCGCTTTATGATTTACAATCTTTTCAATTTTCGAACCCAAATCTCTCATATCACTGTCGCTTTCCATGACGAGTATGGATAATGCCACATATTGACCCGGGTTTTTGGGCCCGTATATCAAGTGGCCATCTCCGAGCATGTTAACAGAATTACCCGGTTTCACCTTTGGAAAAGGCATGCAGTTAAACATGATTTTTGGCGTGGAGATACCACTGTCGTCTACTGCCAGGGATACTATATATGGCTCATTGTACTTACCGAAGATGCTATCAGAATTTTTTTTCAACGTAAAATCAGGAAGTGTAATTGCAATTTTGTCTTTCATTGGGTCAAATGACATTGTTTCATTCCTTATTTTAAAGGTTGATTCCGATTGACGTACCCCCTTCATACAGACAAAATCATCAGGTATGCATTGATAAGGATTCAATGTAAAGCCACAGATAGATCCCACCCCGAGCCCAACTTAAAACACAGCAGGGGCAACCTAACGCCTGAAAATATCACCTCACCTATACGAAGAGAGCTCTGAAGGGATTTTGACGCGCCTTAAAAGGGCGTATTGTGTGCGGCATCAACAGGACGTTCACATCTCTTCAACCGGCAAGGCCACCACAAAGAAGTGCAGAGCCATGCCCCTCACCCAAATTGTTTTTTCCTATAAATATAAAGACTAACGATATTTGGGATCCCGTTAAAAAGAGAACCTCCCGGAGAGGTACTGAACGGTTACGTTGATTTTTTCAAGCCCATTGTGATGCGGTCAATTCGACTGGCTGCTTTGCGGGGTCGGTCCGGGAACCACGTCCTGATTCACCGCAATCGCATCAACGAACCGCTTATCAAGGCCTTGTTCACTGGATACCGGAAAGAAAACCTCCAAGCCCGACCCCGTGGTGACATATACCATGGTGTCATCGAAAAAAGAGGTATCATACTCGGCGTCGACAGAGAGAATCTGATCAAAAGGAATCGTTATCCCGGGTTCATCCCATCGATTGGAATAAAGCACCAGTTTCTTGTCTGTAACAAAATAAAACCCTGATTTAATGTCGAACAAGGCGTCCGAATAGAAGTATTTGATGCGATCGTCTCCCTCCACAAGATCCAGAGATCGAATCGTCGTCATGAACCTTTTTGGAATTTGACGCCCCGGATAGACCGAAATATCAGGCCCAATGGCGGCACTGATGACCATCGCCACCACAAACGTACAAACAACAGCAAGACAAGCCAACCCTATGAACTTAAATACATTGCTCACCATTTCCTCCTGTTGAGTACCTGACTGAACATGAATTAGAGTTACAGCCAGACCTGAGCCTACTCTAACCGTTCAAATATGGATGAAAATTTGGCTATTTTGTCAAATGGAATCAGAGACCATTTTGCATCAGTGCACGACAGGCCACCCACCGCGATAACGAGCGAATCAAACCACACGTCAAGCAGATATTAGAGTAATGCATAAAAACAGACACCGAACAAGCCTGCCTGTAAATTATTCAATAAATATATCATCATAGAGCAGAAACACAGGAAGGATGCAACGAGAAGACAACATAAAACCAACGCTTTATTTAGCTACCTTAAACCAGAAAAGCACGCGACTGTCAATAACTCGCATGTAAACAGAACAGTACCCCAATTCTCAGCCCATCAGCCACATAAAGGCCAAAAAAGGGCATCACACCTTCCGCCAGCAGCTTTCAAGGCCGCATACATTGCATCCGGAGCAGCTCACCATGTATGTGTGTGGGGGGGGGGGGAACAGATGCGAGGCAGACTGGTTCATTATTCCAATGTTCCTGATACAGGATGTTTTCGCAATGCATCTTAAATATAAGGAGGATCCGGCCATTTGCCCATGCAACGGGCGCAAAGGCTTACTCGCTTGAAAATTTGCCTGTTTCAAGAAACAGCAGGGTCTGTCGAATGGTGATCTCTTTATTCATGATCAGGGGGTGTGTGGCAGGAATGGCGCGAAAGTCGGACATGCCTTCGACGCTCGCCTTGGAGGCGGCCACTTTTCCATCGTCAGGGCCGGGGATAAGGGCGGAGAGGATAAAGTTGATACTGCGGGTGCCGGTGAGAATACCAAGGTCAAAGGTCACCGGCCCAAGGCGGCGGGGAATCTGATCGGGACCGGTGCCGAGCTGGCGCCCTGCGGGCCCGTTGATGACCTGAAAGACCCAAAGCTCACCCAGCTTGTCCACCACCTCGCTCCCCTGGTTGGGGGGGCTGAGCATGACAGCGCGGTATGGCGCCTCAATGAGACCTTCCTTTGCCATAAACCGCAACAGAATACCGCCCATGGAGTGGGTGACAAAGGCGAGATCCCCTCCGGTTTTAAGGGAAAACGCATTGATCTTCGGGGCCACATGGTCACGGCACAGCGCCTCCACCGGATACTTTGTGGAGGGATAGTCGATATTAAGGGTCTCGTACCCGGCACCCTGCAGGGCATTTTCCATCTTCTCCAGGGAGGCCGCAGACCGAGCAAGACCATGGAGAAGCACCACACCCCGAGGCCGAACCGCATCCGTTTCCGCACAGACAAACGAAGGGTCCGACAGGGCAACCAACACAGCCAACAGCAGAGAAACACCTAATTTCATCGTACGGTCTCCGGGCATTGGGCCAATACATCCTCCTCAACCACACAGCTGGTTTCCGCCGGAAACGCCCCCAGCAGAACCTTCACGTCACTCCCCCGTTGTTTGCCTTTCCAGCTCTCGTCAGCCACAACAACGCAAGCGCCTTTCACCGCCCTGCCCTCTTCGGTGATGCAGGTGAAGGCAACCTGCATCCGTGTTGCGGTAAAGGGGATGCAGAAAGCCGGAGCCAGGGAATCTACTTCTCCTGTAAGGAGGCGTCCCTTGCGGTAGAGCTGCCATTTGGTGAGGGCGCCATGGAAGGCAAACAAGAGAAAGGGCAACCCAACCAGAAAAAAGGTGCCGTCAATAATGGCAATGGCCCACCAGGGAAAGGTAACCGGGGGAAAATCAGGAAGAATGGAGTCGCCGTCAAGGACAAGGGCCGTCACAGCCTGACCGGCATGAAGCCGATAGGCGTCATCCGCCATGGTCTGAATGGCATCAGTGACAGACGGAGCTCCTGCGTCATAGCGGTAAACAACCCGCACGGGGTTCCGGTTGTTCACGGTGATGCTGGTCACCAGCTCGACGCTCACCACTTCGGCGTTTACCGGAGCCCCCTTGGCCAGGATGGCCTCAAAATCTGGTCCCTTACCATCCATGGTGCTCATGAGCCAACTGATCAGGGCCATAACGCCGATGGGGCAAAGAGCCACCATGATGCCGATGGACAGGGCCCGAGGTCTGTCGAGAAGAAACCGGAGAAAGAGTCCGGCGGGTACATACCGATGAATCGCATCTCTCATTTTCCGCCCCCCATTATAAAAAAAGGCCCGCTAAGCGGGCCTTTTTTCTTACGCTGTATACAGATTATTGGACGAGAAGACCGGGTCGGTGGTGAGATAAACACCCAGGCGCCTCAGCCCCGCTTCGTCACCGGGGGTGGGCATGTGGGTCATGTGCATCTCGCAGCCCTTGATCTCTTTAAGCCCCTCCATGGCCAGCTGAACCGAGTGGTTGCTGGTGGCACTGATGGCCAGAGTGATGAGGGTCTCCTGCAGGTCCAGGCTGAGGTTCTTTTCATTCAGGACCTCAGTTTTAAGGTTGTTCACTGAATCAACGGTGGCCTGGGGCAGCAGCTGAATCTTGCCGGGAATGCCCGCAAGATACTTCAAGGCACGCACAATGGCGCTTGCCGCAGCATGCATGCGAGGTGAGTTGGAACCGGTGATGATGGTGCCGTCCTTGAGCTTGATGGCCGCACCGCAATGAAGCCCCTCATTGCCAAGCCGGGGATCGTCCTGGGCCTCTTTGGCAGATCGTCGGGCAGGTCCCACCACGGGGCGATCCTCTTCCGTCAGGCTGAACTCCTTCATGAGAAGCTCCGCGCGCTGGACGGTGTCCTTGTCCACCATGCCGAGAACGTATTCACAGCGGTAACGCAGGTAACGTCGAATCAACTCCTGCTTGGACGCATCCTGGGCACCTTCGTCATCAGAAATGGCGAACCCGACACGGTTGACGCCCATGTCCGTGGGAGAGAGGTAGCAGGAGTCGTCACCGGTGATCTTCTGGAGAATCCGCTTCAGCACCGGAAAGACATCGACATCACGGTTGTAGTTCACAGACTTCGTGTCATACGCTTCCAGGTGGTAGGGGTCGATCATGTTAACATCGGCCAGATCTGCCGTGGCCGCTTCATAAGCGATGTTCACGGGATGCTTCAGGGGCAGGTTCCAGACGGGAAAGGTCTCGAACTTGGCATAGCCGGCCTGAACGCCGTGCTGATGGTCATGGTAGAGCTGGGAGAGACAGGTGGCCATCTTGCCACTGCCGGGACCGGGGCCGGTGACAATGACCAGGGGTTTTTCCGTCTTCACGTAGTCATTGACCCCGTAGCCCTCTTCACTGACGATGGTATCCACATCCGTGGGATATCCCTTGGTGAAGTAGTGGGTGTAGACGTTAACGCCGCGTCGCTCCAGCTTGGTCTTAAAAAGGGCAGCCGCAGGCTGATTTTCGAAACGGGTAATGATCACGCCCCGAACGTCGATGCCCCATTCGGCAAGGTCGTCGATGATCTTAAGAATGTCGGTCTCGTAGGTGATGCCGAAGTCGGCACGTACCTTCTTGCGTTCAATGTCCCCTGCGTAGATGCAGATCAGTACCTCCGCCTGATCCTTCAGTTCCTGAAGAAGGCGAATCTTGATGTTGGGGTCGTAGCCGGGAAGCACGCGGGCGGCATGATAGTCAAACAGCAGCTTGCCACCGAACTCCAGGTAGAGTTTGTTGTCAAATTGCTCAATACGCTTCCGGATCTCGCCGGCCTGCTCCTGCAGGTACTTCTCATTATCAAAAATCTGATGTGCACTCATAATCAAAACCTCAAGGGATCGGTTCAAAAGCCGGCATGATAATCCTGGAAAAGCGTGCGACACATAAAAGTCCAGATCGCAAATCCAGCGAATATCATCTAAACAGCTCTTTAAGGGGTATGAAATGATGGTTCCGTAATAAGCCAGTGTACCGCATTGCAGGGCACTGCTCGTATCATGGACGCGCCGAAACACCACAGCAAGTCAACGAGGCGGTCGTTGTCCTGACTTGGTACGACGTCATCTAAACTTAATCCGGAACCGGGTTAAAGGTGGTACGCAGGCTATCTATTCCCACAACTTTTCGGAACTATCATAGCTGGAAAGAACTTCAAAGAAGATTCTTTAACCCGCCAGGCACGCCCCATTGCAAAATCGTCCCAGAGTGCCGGATACCAGTGGCCGAGCCATTCATCTAAAATATTTATCCCCTTCCGGTAACAACCACGCAGGGGCCACACGGGTGCCGCCAACGTCAACGAGATAAACCCGCACTGTAGCGACTCCGAGACCCTATAGCAGGACCACCGGAGGCACAAACTGTATAGTCACGCTCGTTTTCCATAACTGATGGGGTGCACCGACTCGTCAAACCACACCCAAGAACCGAGCACAATGCACTTTTTCCGCAAGTACCCCGCCGATGCCGACAGGGTTAACCCCCAGAGATCACAACAGCTCTGCCTTTCGTTTCTCAGGTGTCCCCTTGTCGGGGGAGCTTCTCCCGTGGGGCTCAAACGACGAATGCTGATACCATCTTCCCGGCTGCCATGCATGGCAAACCATGATAATTCACACAGATTTTCACAGCGGGTGAGAGCCTCCGGTTTTTTCCGTGCCCCGGATCGTTGACCCGTTTTCCTCCCCTGTGATAACGTATCAACATCACACTTCATACAGACCACACAAGCCCCTCTCTCACATCTCAAATGCAAAGGAAACCCCATGAACACACGCATGACGGAACTTTTCGGCTGCAGATACCCCATTCAGTGCGGCGGCATGCTCTGGATCGCCAAGCCATCCCTTGCCGCGGCCATCAGCAACGCGGGAGCCCTGGGCAACCTCACCTCCGGCAACTACAACAGCGCCGACGCATTGCGGACGGCCATTGATGAAACCCGTCAGCTCACCGATGCCCCGTTCATCGTCAACATCACGACCATGCCCTCCATCCGCCTTCCCGTGGAACTGCTCCAGGACTTCTTCCGGGTCTGCTGCGAAAAGAAAGTGTGCGCCCTCGAGATCGCCGGTGCCCCGGTGGACCGCTTCCTGGGTCCCGAGTTCCTCCCCATGGCCAAAGAAGCAGGGGTCAAGGTGCTGCACAAAGTAGGGACGGTAAAACACGCGGTCCACGCACAAAAGGTGGGCTACGATGCCGTCACCATCGCCGGATTTGAGGAGGGAGGCTTTCCCCACAAGGACAACGTCTCCACCCTGGTGCTTCTGCCGAGGGTGGCCTCTGAAGTGGATATTCCCGTGCTGGCAGCAGGGGGCATGGCTGATGGTCGAAGCCTCGCTGCAGCCCTCACCCTGGGCGCCGACGGCATCATGATGGCCACCCGCTTCCTCGCCACCCGGGAGAGCGAGGTGCACCCCAACATCCACAAGGTGCTCATGGAGAAAAAAGAGAACGACACCTCCTTGAACCTGCAGTCGCTTTTAAGCGGCTTCGGCCTCCAGGTCCGGGCCCTCTCCAACACCATCATGAAGAAGGTAGAGGAGGTGGAAAATGCCGGGGGAGATTTGACAGACCTTCTTCCCCTCATCTCCGGAGAGCGCGCCAAAGCGGTCTGGAAAGAGGGCAACGCCGATGAGGCCATGCTCACCATCGGCCAGTCCGTAGGGCTCATCGACGACATCCCCACCGTTGAAGCACTCATCCAGCGAATGATCGCAGAGGCCAAGGAAGCCCTCAACCGGGCCCACGGTATGCTCTCCCAAAACGATGACTCATGGAAAAAAGAGATTTCGGCATAGCCGGGTTACCGGCACACCATTCGTTTATGGTTAAAGATCGGTAAAAAAAAGCCTCCGGCGGCGAGGTGGGCCACCTCGAAAGCGGGTTCCGGATGCTCTTTGACCCTCGTTCCTCGGGTCAAATCACATCCGCCTCGGGTTTAGGATTAACCCGGGATCACGCATGAAGACTTGTTTGTTAGATCTCGTTTAGAGATAAGGCAAAAGTATGGTCCTTGGCGGGGCCGCCGGAGGCAAAGTAAAGCTGAATAGCTACGTTTTAAGATATATTTTTTTCTGGTCCTATCGCTCTGATTTTCTCCGCCGGAGCGAAGCGACTCCACAACCAAGCACTAAGAACCAGGAACTAAGAACAAACACCTGAAAAATAACCGTCCAACCCAACACCACGTTTTGGTGCCATCATGAAACATTATTTTGCAGCAACACTCATTATTCTGTTATTGACCTCCTGCAGCATAGGCTCAGCCATACGCAGCGGGGCAAAAACCGCCTACAAAACCGCCGTGGACGAGCGAAGCATCAAACACATTGTAAACGATAAAAAGCTCACCGCCCTCATGATCGAGAGGATCCTCGCCGACGACGTCACCATGGTCCTTGATGTCTCGGCCAAGGTCTACTACGGCTACCCCTTTATTGTGGGCCAATGCGACACCCTTGCTGAGGCAGAGCGGCTTGTGACAATCGCCCGGGAAGTCACCGGCAATCCCCCCGTGCCGTATATCCTGAAAAAAGGCGACGAACGGTTCTGCAGCCTTGCCGACAACCTTCGCATCACCACCGAGCTCAACGCCCGCCTCATCGCCGATGAAGCGATCTTTTCCACCAACATCTTCGTCAAATCCGTGCAATGCCACGCCGTCCTCCTGGGTGTGGTCAGCTCCGAAAAGGCGATGCAGGTGGCGGAGTATCACGCCCGTCACACACCCGGCGTCAAGAAGGTGCGCTCCTTTCTCGTGGCCACCGGTACCGGCCGTTCCTGGGAGGCGATAATGGATTCCATCGCCGACATGACCATGAAGGATGAAGAGGAACTTCTTGAAGACGAGAAAAAAGCCGACCAGAAACCAAGCACAAAAACCCCGGCCCCTGAAAAACAACCCGAGGCCACACCTGAACTCAAGCAGAAAACAGAAACACCCACTGCGCCCAACAAATGAATAGCGTACAAAAAGACAAGCCTCCGGCGGCAAGGTGAGCCACCTTGAAAGCGGGATCGCAAATGCTCCCGACCCTCGTTCCTCAGGTCGATCACACTTGCTGACGGGCTTCGCCCGTGATTAACGACATCAGTGCCATTACCCAACTCGGCTTCCCCGGCGGCCTGCCAAGCGAAGGCTTCAATGTTGTTTTATCTTAAGGCCACACATCGCCCTTTGTACGACCAAAAGACCGGGGAGCCATGTATGGGGCCTTCCACACAACGTGACATTCGCCTTAAAGACAGGCCACCGACCTTTGCCTCAAACAGACGATGGTTCCAGGCCCAAAACAACAAAAGGCCATGATTCCCAAGAATCATGGCCTTTCTTTTCCGCATAAATTGGTGCACAAATGCACCCTGCTTTCTATTCACCACTCACCATTTACCATTCACTGTGTACAACGAGCTACATCACCAGCTTCAGGTGGGGCACTCCCTTACTCTTTACGGCATCACTCTTCTCAAGGGTTCCGGCCTTCCACCTCTCCAGAGCCTTGACCAGCTGATCCGGGCAAGAGGTGATTTTCTTACCGCAGGTGATCCCTTCCAGACGGTCAATCACCTCATCCACATCCATCCCCTCCACAAGCTTCTGGATTCCGATGAGATTTCCGGGGCATCCGTTGGTGAACACAAGATTTTTAAGGGTATTGCCTTCAACTTCAAATTCAATCTTCTTGGCGCAGACGCCCACGGGCTGGTATGTGTACATGGTATTTATTCTCCGTATATCTGATGGACGACCCGCTCTGTGTGTTGTGACAGGGCGTCCCAGGTCCCTTTAAAAATTAGCTCAAAAGGGGAGGATATACATGAGATAGGACCACAAAGGAAGTAAAATAGTTCCTGAAATACACAGTCCATCAAGCATTTGCGATCACAATGCCCTCGTGGGCGATCTCGATGGACTCCACGGCCACTTCGTTGCCGTCTGACTTCATGTCCGTGGCCTCAATCTTGGTGGGCCACGCGTTGGCAAGGGTCCACACCATGGTGGGGGCCCCCGATTCATCCAGAAGACTGATGGTCACCGGAACCCGTTTGATGGTGTTCTCCTTGATCTCATTGAACCAATCCCAGAACCTGTTGTCCGATTTAATGACGCCCTTCTTCAAGGTGACATTGCCCGATTTCTTGATGCCGGGCATCTTGATGGTGGAAAACTCCGGGCTGTCGCCGTGGCGGTACTCGATGGGCTGGGCTTCGACATCGA
The DNA here is from genome assembly GCA_942491485.1 of Desulfolunaceae bacterium. Lineage (GTDB taxonomy): Bacteria > Desulfobacterota > Desulfobacteria > Desulfobacterales > Desulfolunaceae > Desulfoluna. The sequence continues at coordinate 480,986 of CALOAX010000011.1, forward strand.
GACCAGAGACTTCCTGAAAAGACATAACCTCCGAATCCCACTTCACCTGAAAGTGAAACTTCGGCAGGGGCCAGACTGTGGTGGATTGTGCAGAACCGTCATCACTCATAGGTATATTCCTCCTTCAAATTCAGCCTCCGGCGGCCCTGCCGGGGGCCAAACTTTTGAAAAGTTTGACAAACAGGTTTAAAAAAACAATTCCGCCTTCGCCTAAGGTTACGCCGTGACACGAACCCCCTTTTGACGACATAAAAAAAGTTGGACAACCTTCAGCGTACACCACGTGTGACGCCCGTCAGCAAAAGTGAGGGGCCGAAGGGCCGGAGCATTTACGAACCTTCGGTCCAGGGGATATATCCCCTGGCCGCTGGAGGCTCCCCACTGTTTTTATGATTTCTGCATCTGCTGCTGGAAGGTGATCTCGATAAATTCAGCAGGACGGGAAATGGCCACCAGCACTGTGACGCGCAGGATCCCTTCCAGGATATCCTCCGAGGTCATGGTCTCGCCCAGGCCCACATGGACGCTGAAGGCATCGGAGGGAACGGCACCTGCAAGGCCCCCGCGTTTCCAGATCCCGGTGAGAAAGTTCCCGATCATGCTATTGATGGTGACCCAGGTGTTGGCGTCGTTGGGCTCGAAGACATAGGCTTTGGTGGCCAGGCGGATGGACTCCTCCAGCATGATCATGGTGCGGCGCACGTTGATGTAGCGCCAGTCCAGACTGTTGCCGTCCAGGGTTCGTGCGCCCCAGACCAGAACACCTTCCCCGACAAACGACCGGATGCCGTTAATGGACTTGCCGTGGATGGTGACGTTCAGGTCCTCCTGATCGTCTTGAGTGATATTCACCGCAGGGGAAATGACCGCGTTGAGGCTGACGTTGGCCGGGGCCTTCCAGACGCCCCTGGCGTTATCCACCATGGTGTAGATACCCGCCATGGCAGCAGACGGTGGCAGAAGATTCAACTTGTCCTTGAGCTCTTTGAGGATGGTGTTGAAAAGAGGGCTGATCTGCACCAGGGTATTGTTGAGAAGGGCCTTTTCATCCTCCCCCAGTGAGGCATCGGAGATCTGGCCCACAGCGGCCTGAAGTTGAGCAACCTTGGGGTCCGAGGCATCGGCACCTTCCAGGCCGAGTTCTTCAGAGATCAAGGATTTCAGGATATCGGCGTTGCCGATGTTCTCATAGCTGAGTTCCTGGTCTTGGACAATGGCGGTATTCAACCAAGGGTAGTAGGCCGTCGCAAAGTCAAGGTAGTTAATCCCAAGGGCGTTTCTAAACAAGTCGATGCAATCCCCCGAAGGGTCCTTGCGGTCTTTGTATCCGTCATAGACATCGAGAATGGCCACCCGGCTACGCATCTTGCCTCCGCAATGCTGGAGGGCCGCCTGCTGAACCGCGATACAATCGGCTTTTTTAAGAAGCACCGCTTCGGGCATCACCACCATGGTGGGTTCCTGCTCCTTGATCAGCTCCCCGATCCCTTTTTTAAACCGGTCCGCTTCAATATCATCTTCGTAACTTCCCACAGCGACGACGTAACACGGCCCACCCCCGTTCTGAAAAAAGAGCCGCATGTTGTGGTAAAGGGTGTAATTCCCGGACGACTGCTCGAGGGAAAACGCTTTGCCGTTGAAGGTAAAATCCACCAGAAATGTTGCATGGCTTCTTGCGACTTCAGGCGCGCGGCCAGCATCACCTTCCACAGGCTCTGCCGGTTCACCACCCCCTTTTTCAAAAATGGAGCAAACAGGAAAGGGAGCGCCGCCAAAGTAGTTTTGATACTCCGCCATCGAAGTAATTCGCCACGCCTTTCCGGCCAGAGACTTGCCTCCGTTAACCGCTTTTTCCGTGTGCCCGATAAATGCTGGCACGGCGGTTGCCACTTCCACCACCGAATTTGGAAATGCACTTTTTTCCACGATGTAAACACCAGGTGTCTTCATTTGCCCCATTATCACCTCCCATGAACGTAGTATTACTACCCGACGGTTAAACACATGACTACCGACAGCTAATCCCCACCTGCTAAATCAGCTATCTTTTCAACCTGATGATTCATATATTATGTGGCCGGATTAATAATGTGGAAAACCATCTATCCCAAAAGCTCTTTTGCCTTTGATACCCATGGAATGCAGAGGGTAAGAAAACGCCTTGAGCGCGTCCTACGTCGATGAGACACCCTGCATGTTAACCGAAAACACCCCCACTGAACCCACAGGCGATTAAACGTTGCGACACAAACCAGGGGTTCAGCCCGCACAACCTTACCCTCACTGAACATTCAAAACAGACATCGCCTTGAAGTTTTCTATGCCAAGGTAATCATGGGCATCGCACGAATTAAAAGTGCACCAGGAGATTTTTCGCCGTTTAAAAAGAATCGTATCCCTTAGCCCGATATTTCATGGGTCAAGTGCGCTTATATGCGAGGCATCAGATATGTATACCCGTCCGCCAGAAAGATAAAAAATCAAATAAAAAAACAGTGAATTATATCTTGCATTGTGGATATATCAAAACGTCCAGCGGTAGCAGTGCTACCATCACAGCTATTGCATTGGCGTAACCGCTTTCTCATGAAATATTCGGGCTAAGAAAACAATGAGGCCTTAACTGTTCTGAAGATAGGATCAGGAAGTGTCTCTTCGGTAGTAAAAAATACCTGCCGCTTAAGAAAGGGGCACGTAAAAGAGAGACGCACAGCAGCAAGGCGAAGCCCGAAGCGGTTCTTGTTGCCTTTGCCGTAGCGGGGGTCGCCCATGACGGGATGCCCGATGGCATCGAAGTGGCGACGGATCTGGTGGAGACGGCCGGTGTGAAGGCGCACGAGGACCGTGGAGGTGTTTTTTTCAGTATCCACGCTCTCCACAACGAATTCGGTTTTCGCCTCTTTGCCATCGATGGGGCTGTTGATAAAGGGACCCACATCGGAGGCTGTGATATCTCCTAAGAGTTCTGCCCGGTAGATCTTTTCGATGTGGCTATCACGAAAAAGGGACGACAGGGCCGCTGCGCTCTTTTTGTGGTGCGCAAGAATCACCAGGCCGGCAGTTTCCCGGTCAAGGCGGTGCACGGGGTGGATATGGCGGGATTTGGCAAAATGAAGCTCGGCCTTTCGCTCCAGGGAGAAATGATCCCCGTAGAGGGTGCCCTGGGTGAGAAGCCCGGCCGGTTTAAACCAGACACTGTAATGCTCCCCGTCTTTCAGGCACCACGCTTCAGGGGGCGCGGCGGTAAGAAGGGCTTCATCATAATAGATCTCCAGGGTTTCACCTGGCTGAACGGTGCGCTTGGCATGACGGATGCGACGTCTTTTTTTCCCTTGGCGGAGCCAGACGGCCCCCTGCTTCATGGCAAGTTTCACCCGTCCACGGGAAAGGCCCGTGGCAGCAGTAAGGCAGGCTCCGGCTTCAACCGGATGGTCGGCTACCGTTTCACGGTGCTGCCACTTTTTTGTTTGACTCACATCCATACAATCCATCCCGCATCTTGTTCGCGATCAGAAATATTAAAAACTTAAAAAAGCCTCCGGCGGCCCTGCCGGGGGCCAAACTTTTGAAAAGTTTGACAAACAGGTAAGATTTCGCATCCGCAACCCGCTTTCAAGGTATTTTTCCTAAGTGGCTTCACGCCCCGGCTAACAGGCATAAACCACGAAGAACACGAAGCGCCCTTCGGGCTACACGAAGGAGGTTGTTTTACCTCAGTCGTTGTTTACGGGCGAAGCCCGTCAACGAATGTGATCGACCTGAGAAACGAAGGTCGGGAGCATTCACAGACCTGGGGTCCAGGGGTGGCCAAGCCACTTAAGCAAAAAATTCCCTGGCCGCCGGAGGCAAAACTCCGGCTTTCATTCGCCTATCGCCCCGCTTCTATCTGCGCCTGGCTGTCCACCACCAGTTCGGGGTGTTTATGAAACCCGATACGTACCCGGGAAAGGCAAATACGGGTGTCGTTTTTGGGGCGTTTGATCCCCTTGACCGAGTAGACGCGGACGGATCGGCCCTCACCGTACCGAAGCCAGCCTCCCCGGTAAAGGCCGCAGACCTTGCCCACCACCTCGTTTATCCGGTTGCTTTCGCGAAGGTCCACGGATCCGTCGACCTTGAGAAGGTAGGGCTCGGGGTTTGTTTCCCCGTGCTTTACCACATCAGCCACCAAAGTGACCTCACGCAGCCCGTAGTAATCGTTCAGCCGCTTCACGGTGAGATCGACCACCCAGCCCGGTTCAAGGGCCGCTCCCGCTTTGTAGAGATAGATGGCCCTGCCTTGCGGGGCCTTGACCACGGCGTTTGAACCCGCCTTGTATAACACAACAACGCCCCCGATGCGATAGTTGGCGGGACCGAGGGCAGGGCCAACGCATGTAAAGTATCTATCCCGCCGCTTTCAGTTCGGGAAGTTTTAAAATTTACGTATTGATAACCGTAGCAAGGTAGGCGTTATCCCAACCAGCGCGCAGACGTTTTGTTTTTATGCTGCCTTTGGTGCTTTTTTCGTTGCGAAGTAAATTTAGTGCAATATGACGGCACGTTGCGAAATTTTCAGGAGCGTGGTCTTTTCTGATCCGACACTCATCTTCCCTGAAAGATATATCAAGTGACCAATGAACGGAATTTTCAATGCCCCAATGATCACGGACAGCAGATCCAATAATAGATGCATCACAGTTTAGGCTACTTATAAAGAAGCTTGTCTCTATGCTTACTTGGCCTTTTATATGTCGCTCTCTTGTGACCATGCCAATGGTTTTCAAACCGGTCCATGCATCTTTATTATGGAGCCAATCAATCTCTGAAACTGTCCAATATTTTCGAATATCGACTCGACCGTGATCCCCATCAACTGTCTCATGAAAATCATGGGTAACGTCCTGAAAGCTATTATTAACGCAATCATCGAAGAAAAGTTTTACATCGCTGTGAAGGGTGCCTTGGTTTCCTTTGAGGGATAAGACATATTCTCCATCGTTCTCCTTAATGGCTGATGCAATATTTTTCTGACACCCCATTGCATCAATTGTTACTGTACAACCTGAAATATCGAGCATTTTCAATAACAGTGGAATGGCTGTTATCTCGTTTGATTTTTCTTCTGTTTTGATCTGTCCAAGAACCATCCGATTTTTTGAAGCCCAAGCACTAACCATGTGAATGGCTTTTGTGTCCGAAGCCATATCATGGGAACGCCTTAAAGTTTTTCCATCTATAGCCACCACTTGACCACTCATGATGGTCTGGATGGATTGAATCCAATGGATAAAGCTTTGTTGGAACTCTTTTGGGTCCAATCGGCTGAATACTCGACCGAATGTATCATGGGAGGGGATCCCGTGGTCTAATCTTAAAAAGCGCTTGAACCATTTTTCCTTAGATACTCCGTAGTCGGCTATCTGTTCAAACGTATCTGCCCCACATATGATTGCACAGATAGAAATTGTTATAATATCAATCAAGTTGTGCTTTTTGTTGTGGCGGCGAGGTTCTGTTAAATGTCCAAAATGAGTTTCGATTGATGTGGTTCTTGATGCGTCCAATATATTACGTATCTCCCTGATTAATATGTGTATATTTGTTAATATATACATACAGCAATCAAGGTAGAATGTCTAGAATTTTTTCATTAAAAAGTGATCTAAAAAAAGTGTAATACAAGCTACTTATATGTGTCGCGTTATAGGCAAGGGCAATCATGCAACCATTCGAGGCTCGGCTCAAGAAAACGTTCATGGGCTATGTTCCCTGTGGCTAAATGTAAATGCGATTGCCCTGGGACCGAGGGGAAGATTGTAAAGATCCGCCACTGATTTGTCCGTCCGGGGCATCGCCGGGATGGGAGTCTCCCGTGCAGCTTCATCCCCTGAGGCTCCAACAAAAGGCCCCACGACAAAATCCGCATAAATGGGAAGATGATCGGAGTAGCCCCTGCCAAGATGCTTTCCCTGCCCTTTCTTGGCGCGCTGCCAACGATAAATCCCCCTCTTGTAGAAGAGCCGGTCCGGAGCATAGCGGTCAAAGGAGCCATCCACATAACTGATCCCCCGATCATCATACATCGCCGCAGGCAAAAGGATGTGGTCAAGGCTCCCTTTTTTGCCGAAGAAGTTGTAACTCCAGCGTCGCCCGGGAGATAGCTCCATCCAGAGGTCGTAATGGTTGCCCTGCCCCTTCCCCACACCAACTTCGCTTGCCATGGCATCGTTGTACATGGTGCCAAGGAGGTGGTTGATTCCGGTTTTTCCAAGGGTGTCGTTGAGCCTCGGTTCCCCGAGAAAGCTCTGCCACTCGTTGTGATCCGAGTTAAAATCACCGGCAAGGATGTAATCGGCTTGAGGAGGGAGCGTGGCAATATCGGCAATCAGGGCTCGGGCATACGGCAGCCGCTGGCTCTCCGGGCCTCGTTTCGATTTCCAGTGGTTGGAATAGACCACCACCGGGGTTCCCTGGATATCAAGGGTCACCCTTAAGATCGAACGACGCTCCTGCCCCGTTATCACCTCATGGACACCTGTGATGGGAAAGGTTGACAGAACCGCACAGCGAACCGTGGTGGGCCGTTTGGATACAGCCCCGTGGGCCATGGGGTGCCCCGCGCTTGTAAGAGCCCCCTGCAGAAGCCTGAGCGCCTCTTCGTTTTCCACTTCGGAGAGCACCGCCACATGGGCACCGATCTCAGCAAGGACCGATGCAATGTTGGCGTACTTCACCTTTACCGCTGCTTCATTCCAACCGTAGCCTGTGTGGGGAATATAACCGGTGTACTCGCTGCCGTTTCGGGTAAGGTCAAAGAGGTTTTCAACATTGTAGGAGACCAGGCGGAACTGCTGCTGCGCCATGGCGGGAGGGGCTTGAAAGGAGAGGAAAAGAAAAATCAATGCAAAAAACCGGGCCCAGATCTCAGGTCGACAAAACAGAGCCGGTGCCATCATAAAATATCGACACCCAACGCGGCTTGCGCCCCCCTTCAGGGGTGCCGGTTTCACCGCCCTTATCATGCGGCGTGTCGAGATCCATTGCTCCACGTTTAGCGAGGCCATCATCAAAACCCGGTAAAAAAGTGGCTGATTGAATCAATGGGCCGCTGCGGCCTGTGGCCCAGCGTCTATGGTGCGCTCTAAGGTCTGCTCGCAAACCTCTTCCCTGGCCTCAAAGCCTTCCGCCCCTTCCAGCTCACCCCAGACCCGGGTGTACATGGAGTAGAAGACGGTATGGAACATGGCGTGGATCAACCGTGCCGCTGAAACCTTCATGCCCTCTTCATTAAACCGTGCGGCAAACTTAGCGATCCCTTCGTACTGAACCTTGTACCCGTGAAGTGCCCGTAAAAACCGAACCGCTGCCACGACGCGCATGCGCTCCTGGTCTGTTTTGTTTTCCCTCTTTTTCCAGGACGCGATGAGGCGGGCGATCTGCTCGGCACTGGCCCGCTTCAGGGTGTCGGTGTTCTTCTCACCCTGGAAGAGAGACTGAGCCTCAACCAGCTGCTCCACACGGGCCTGGAGGCCCATCTTGCAGAAATCAATCTCTGTCTTCAGGGTTTTCTGGTTTTTGCGAAGCACAATAATCTGGAAATCCGTCAGAATCTCCTTGTGTTCGGATAGCTTCCGCTCCAACTCCATCAGGGCTTTCTTGAAGTAGATACGGCTCACGTATTCGTACACCTCAGGCCCCGGATCGCCTTCTGCGGCGGTGAGAATGCGCAGCACCTCAGGAATCAACTGTGCTGAATCCTCAAAAAGATCTTTGCCTGTCACCACCTTGAAGGTCAGCGCGGCAGTAGCGTACCAGTCCTGAAGCCTTAGAATACGAGCAACCTCACCGAATTGTTCCCGGATGTCCTCATTTGAGAAAAGATTGCTCGGGGTGGCGTATTTTGGGGTCCCACCCAGGAGCGGCTGATCGATGCGCCCGTGTTCTCCCATGGAGAGATACGCGGCGGTCTCCACATCGATGATACCAATCTTGAACTCCGTGGGGCTGGTAAGAAAAGAGGGGTAGTTCTCCGGATTTCCTGCGATGAGAAGATTGTCCGGTTTGATATCCCGAATGGCGATGTATCGTTTATTAAGGCCCGCCAGCAGGTCCAGGAGATTGGTCACGACGCTGCAGATCATGGCCCGGGTCTTCACAATGTTCCTGGCAAAGAGATAGTCATGGATCATCTTCCGATAGGAGGCAACGGCCTCGGCCTGCTCTGCCATGGCCAGAGTAGCCAGGGTGTTGAGCTCATCCATGAAGGCCGCCGAAAGATTCTGGTCCGTGGTGGGGTTCTTTCGCCCCGCAAGATACTGGATAAACCAGGACCGCACGCTGAAAATAGGCAGAGAGGTGCTGATGCCGAACTGAACAAGCAGGCGGTTGACCTCCCCTTCGAAAATTTCAAACACCCCGACAATTTTTCCGCACAAGGCGGCCTGCTCTTTGCCGTAGCGCCCTTCAAAATCATTGAGGTCCCAGATGACATGGGGATGGCCCACAATCTCGTCTTCGATGGACTTCTTGGATATATGGATGTCGTTCAGTACCTGACTCAGGAAATAGTAGCGGGACAGGTCCATGAAAAACGCGAAGGACGGTCCGATCATCAGGTGCTTCTGATAATTTCGGTTCACCGAGAGGCGCCCCACATGAGCCTTTTCAATTTCAGAGGCAGAAAGCGAGGTGTTTCGGTTCGCGGCCAGAAGATCCATGATCACCGTGACGTTGGGCACCACACACTCTGTGGGCGATAGCCTCGCGGCAAGGGAATTGCCGTACACCAGCTCTTTGATATAAGCGCTGTAGTCCGTCAGGGGTTTCGGGGGAATTTTCACCACAATGTAACGGTCATAAATAACAAACCAAGTAAAACTCCTCTGGGCACCGGCCTCTCCCAGGGGACCGATGGTCAACCGCCGGGTATGCCACTCACCACCCGTCATGACCCCCAGCTCATAAATCTTGCCCAACGTGGCTTTTAACCCTTCCACAGGCTCAAACCGGACAGGCGCATCCGGTCGCGCGCCAAGCTGATCGCGATAGATCTCCAGAAAGTGCTTCACCACGTCCTCTTCAACGTAGCGGTAGGCGACCTCCTCCACATCCTCGCCATCCACCGGATCGGAAACGGCCTCTTCACGGAGTCCAATCTTCTTGTTTTTATCACCGGATGCGGTGGAAAAAGCAAACCAGAGACCGGACAAAACAAGGGCCGCCACAAGACAAAAAGCCATCCCCTCTTCGGTGACTGGCGCGTCGTGATAAATAAACAACACAAAAAATGTGAGGGATTCTGCGATGGCTCGAAGCCAATGGTTAGCCAGACGCCCCAAGGCATCGGTCTTCTCAGGAAAAAGAGAGACGGCAACGGCAAGCAGGAGGAAGAGAATAAAGATCCGTTTGAAGGCTTTCATGGTGGTGTCCGCACTGATATGTGGGAGAAAAATGCCGTCCTAAAGAGCTGTACACAAGCCCTTTGGGCTACCCGCTATAGGCAGGTCGACATCGAATACATCGCCATACGATATGTTGATTTTCTACAGAGCCGTCACGATTTACCATGCTCCGACAAGCGCGCCCATCACAACCGACAGGCACCTACCTTATGTAGCAGAATCCCCCTACGGCGGCAAGCCATTGGCTCCGCTCCCCCACAGAATATACGATACAGAACCGACTTAACGGCCATGAAGGCATGGAGGCTGAATCGAAACCTGAGCCTAATTTACATAGTAGCCGAAGGTAAATCCGGCCTCCTCTTTTCTCAACCGCATTTAATTGAGAAACAAACAGGTTTTGGAGCAGCACGTACCCGTCACGATGGATATTGATGCCCCCCCGGAAGGATGGGTTAAACGCGGTGCGTGCCCATTCCTAGGGCATCTCTGTCATTCCGCCAGTGTTGATGGATTTGCGGCTGTCATGGGCAGGGCCCGGATTCAAGGCATCAGAGCTGCTGATGTTGTGGCTTACCTCAATGTTCTGATAACGCAGAAGGTGGGTGCACTCAACTCGTGAAATATCCGGCTTAGTCATTTCCCCATGACATATCGTAACTCTTCAACTCCCCAAAAGCTGCCTCAAGCGGCAAAGTGTGCCACACTTGAAAGTAGTTAGGGGTAACTTTTAAGACCTGTTTGTTAAACTTTTTAAAAGTTTAGCCCCCGGCAGGGCCGCCGGAGGCAAAACTGAACAGTTACATCAGGAACAAGCCGTACGCTTTAGTTCTTAGTCATTTTCAACGGACGCGGGCTGTAGCAACCTCGCCACAACTCGTCGTACTCTTTCACCTCTTTATCCCACCGCGCATCATCCCATTTCAAGGGCTTTTGAACATACTCCCGGATGGTCTCCATCTGATCCAACCCACCATTTTTCATAATCAGCCCGATGCGAACCCGCCTGAGCAGCAGGTCTTCCAGATGGCACACCCCTTCATGCTCTGCCGCATAAGCCAGTTCGGCCCATACGTAATGGGATCCGGGAATGGTCTCCAACCCTTTCGGCCCGGTGCTTTTCAGCAACGTAAGGGTTCCTTTGCCGTATCGACTCCAGAGACGTTTGTAGAGATCATGGTCCACGCCCTCGGGAGTGGTCCCCCGCCGTTCGGAAAAGACGGCATCCGCCTCCCCTGTGAGTGGCTCTTCCCGAATATAGGGCTGAGCCTCCTTCAAGGTATCCCAGGCCAGCTTGCGGAAGGTAGTGAGCTTGCCGCCGGTCACTGTCACCAGACCTCTGTCCACCCAGACAGCATGTTCCCGGGACTCCTGGGAGGCATCTTTCTTGCCTTCGCTAAGCACCGGCCGCACACCGGCAAAAGAGGTCAGGGCATCATCCCTGGTGACATCCGTATCGGGAATCACCCGTTTAAGGGCTTCCAGCAGATAATCCACTTCGCCATCCGAGATGGCGGGTTCCAGGTTCACATCCCCATCATGGTCGAGGTCCGTCGTCCCCAGAAGGATCACCCCTTCCCAGGGAATGATGAAGAGCGGGCGCTTGTCCTCGGGATGAAAAAAGCTGATGGCCTGATCCACAGGGAGTTTTTCCCTGGAAAAGACGAGATGACTGCCCCGCAGGGGGCGAAGATGAAGATGGGCTTCCGGAGACGGGTGGAGGGTCTCGGCCCAGACACCGGTGGCGTTTATAACAGCCGGCGCGGACACCTCAAAGGACCTGCCGGTGGCAGCGTCTGTCAGAACTGCACCGCACACCTGCCCCTTGGCATCGCGAAGAATCGAGTCGGCCTTGGTGTAATTAAGCGCCACCCCACCCTCACGCACCCCTTCGCCAATAAGCCGAAGCACCAACCGGGCATCATCCACCTGGGCATCCATAAAGAGGTAACCCCCTTTGAGCCCGTCGGTGTTGATCCCCGGAACCAGCTCGTTTAAACGGCGGTTGCGCAGATAACGATGCCTGAACTTTTTTGCGATGATGTCATAGACAGTGAGCCCGGCGGCCATAGCCGCGCGGCCCGGTCCCGAGGCATCATAGAGGGGCATGAGAAAATCAACGGGCGAGACCAGGTACTCGGCTTCCGTCAGGAGCCGTTCCCGCTCCTTTACCGACTCCAGCGTCAGCTTGAACTGCGCCTCCTTCAGATAACGAAGCCCACCATGAATCAGCTTGGACGACCGGCTTGAGGTCCCCCAGGCAAAATCCTTCTGGTCCACCAGAAGGCATCTGAGCCCGTTTCGAACCGCTTCCCGGAAAACCCCCGCACCGGTGACACCGCCACCGACAATTACCAGATCAAACCTGCTCTCTTCCAGCTCTCGTTCCATCGTCTCCCCTTCCATCACCATCATGTCCCCACCATGGACTTCCAGAGGGCGGACGCATTTTCCATGGTCTTCCGCACCACCTCCGATGCCCCTTTGCAATCGCTGGCCTCAACGGCATCCCGGAGGACCTTGTAATACGCAAAGGACTCCTTGCGATGCGCCTCCTGCTCGAAGTAGACCACCCCCATATTCAGATACATCTCACCAAAATCATTTAAAATCATACGATAAAACGGATTACCGGACAGGTCTGCCAACTTCAGTTGGAGCCCCCAGTCATAAGCCACATAGCTCGTGGAATTTTCCTCAAGGCCATCGGCCTCCATCAAATACGCAAGGAGGGTGTCCCTCTCCTCCCAGACGGCAAACAGGGCCATCCTCGGCAACAGAGCGGATCTGAGTTCAAGAAAATGGGAGACGAACGAGTTGGGCACGTACCCTTTGTGCCGGGTCAGAGTGGAGAGAATCCCCAGACCGCCCGTTTTCAGGTAATCGTTCACCACCGTTGGTTTACCGTGGGCAATGGTGATCCACCCTTCGGCCTCCATCTGTTTAAGGGTCTCCCGCAAGGTGGGCCGGGTCACACCCATCTCCACAGCCAGAGCGCGTTCCGCGGGCAACTTGGACCCGGGGGGATAGGTGCCGTCAAGGATGGCACTGACAAGTTTATGTTCTGCAAACTTGGTGGGACGTAAGGGGTTTGGACTGTTCATCGCCTGGTCTCCTCCATTTTTTTCTTTGCAACGAATGCTGATATCTGGTAAGAGGTCATACCACTACACAATGTTTTAGTCAACACCCTTACATGCTGGAAGATTCAGTTTTAAATCTCTGCCAACGCAGAGTAAACATGGTTACTTAAGAACTTGTGACGTTCACCGGATTACGCCTTGAAATCAGAGGCACCGGCATAGACTGACAATGAGGTCATCACAAAAAGGACGCCCATGAAACGCGTGATTCTCTCCATAGACTGCGGCACCCAGAGCATGAGGACCCTTCTCTTTTCAGAAGACGGCACCCTTCTTGACAGCGAACAAGTGGAGTACGCGCCCTACTTCAGCGACAACCCCGGCTGGGCGGAACAGGACCCGGAGCTGCTCTGGAGCAGCCTGATTACCGGGTGCCATGCACTTCAGCTGCGCTGCCCTGAGCACATGGCCGCCATTAAAGGGGTGGGCATCACCACCCAGCGGGCCACCATGATCAGTGTCGACGAGAGCGGAACCCCCTTGCGTCCGGCCATCACCTGGCTGGACCAGCGAAAAGCCGGCCCCGTGTTTAAACCACCCTTCCCTGTCAGCTCTATCCTGAACGCCGTCGGCGTGGGCGCCACCCTGAACAAATTCCAGTCAGAGGGAAAGTGCAACTGGATCCGACAGAACCAACCCGACATCTGGGAAAAAACCCATAAATATCTTCAGGTCTCTGGATTCCTGAATCACCGGCTCACCGGACGCTTTGCCGACTCCTCGGCCTCCCAGATCGGCCACATCCCCTACAACTACAAAAAAAGATGCTGGGCATCCCGCTTCGAGCCGTCGTCCCTGCTTTTTCCCATTGAACGGGAAAAGCTCCCCGAAGTGATTGCCCCCGGCGAAGTGCTGGGCCACATCACGGCCAAGGCAGCAGAGGAAACAGGCATAGCCGCAGGCACCCCTGTCATCGCATGCGGGTCAGACAAGGGCTGCGAAACCCTCGGCATGGGGGTCTTAAGTGAAGAGACTGCCAGCCTGAGCTTCGGTACCACGGCCACGGTTCAGCTCAGCTCCAAACGCTACTTTGAGCCCATCCGGTTCATGCCGGCCTACCCGGCCCCCATCCCCGGCCACTGGAACCCGGAGATGGAAATATTCCGCGGCTACTGGATGATCACTTGGTTCAAGAACGAATTTGCCCACAAAGAGGTGGCCCGGGCCGATGAAAAGGGAATCCCCCCGGAGGTGGAGATGGACCGCCTCCTGGAAAAAGCCCCGCCCGGCTCCATGGGCCTTATGGTTCAACCCTACTGGGGACCGGGGCATGAGCACCCGGACGCCAAGGGCGCCATGATCGGATTCGGAGATGTCCATAAAAAAGAGCACGTCTACAAAGCGGTGATTGAGGGGCTGGGATATGCCCTGCTGGAAGGCTTGGAGTCCCTGGAGAAGAAAACAAAAGTCCCGGTAACAAAACTCGCCGTTTCAGGAGGGGCCTCCCAAAGCGACCAGATCTGCCAGATCTCGGCCGATATCTTCAACCGCCCCCTCGTCCGGGGCAAAACCACGGAGACCTCCGGCTTGGGTGCGGCCATTGTCACGGCCGTGGGCGTGGGGATTCACACCGATTTTTCAGCCGCCATCGACACCATGGTGCACTACGACACAACCTTTGAACCAAACCCGGACCGATCCGCCCTGTACAGCAAACTCTACCACCGGGTCTACAAACGCATCTACAAACGCCTTGCCCCTATCTACAAAGATATCAGGGAGATCACGGGGTATCCGGAGTAAGAGCAAAAAAAACGCCTCCGGCGGCGAGGTGAGCCACCTCGAAAGCGGGTTGCAAATGCTCCCGACCCTCGTTCCTCGGGTCGATCACATTTGCTGACGGGCTGCGCCCGTAACCAACGCCCATGGGTGGATCGGCCACACCGCCACTTCCGGCTGTTCAGAGGATATAAAAAGGCCTATCCATAGCAGTGACGGTGACAAAACATTGTAACCATACAGCTGCCTCCTGCTGCCAGGTGGGGGCACCAGGAAACCCTATGGCGAATGCGTGAAGGGTATCGTTATACGATCACTTTCAATGCATTCGCGTGGAGGGTGATATAAGGCAACCCGTATTGAAAAGAGACCAGTGTAACTATGGAAGATTCTCGCCAGACAGGACTCTTCGGGCGCGCCGTGCTCCGTCGCGGCATTTACGCGATATCCGTCAAGGCTCAGCACTCGTTGGGTTTCGAGATCGTGGGAGTGGTTCTTGGTTTATATGTGATGATCCAGGTGATGGCGTATTTCCGATAAAAAAGAGCCGCGGCGGAGCACGGCGCGCCCAGACACGGGTACCCTAATGGGGGCATAGGCTCAACTGTGACAACTCAACATTAAATACGTGAAGAATGCCACCATTCTCGCCTCTCCCGGGAAGGCGAGAACTCATGCAGGAAGAGCTGAATAGTTACAAAATATGTTGAAAGCTTGAAAGCTGGCTGTAAATAAATTTCGGACACGTCGCCACTTGCCACCGTTCAAGCACCGGCAATACCCTGGAGCGCCGCACTCCGGTGCGGCATTTACGACAGCATGACGAGATTCCGTACAGCGTGTTGCGTGCCAATACCCGATGTCCCATGGAACTTAACACGTGTGGCTAACGTTTCAATATTGCCAGCAGTGGAGGCGGTCACAGCCCACGGCCATAGCCCTTCCGGCTTACCCCGAGGAACGAGGGTCAAACCGAAAGGGCAACCAGGTTTCCAGGTATTTTTCGCTATAGTGGCTTCGCCACCCTGGCCGCCGGAGGCTTGTTTTTATTCACCCGACCAAACCGATTTTATGACAAATATACGTAAGGAGGCCTGCCCATGAAGCGAAAAAAAACAACCTTTGAGCCCCAATGGCGAACCACCCCCCCTGAACCCGGAAGCTGGCGCTCCATCTTCAAATGGGGAGCGCCCGACGGATTCAAGCACCCCAATGCCAAGCTTTACGCCCTCTTAAAAGAGACCTTCGGGCTCACCGACGACGCCTTCAACACCCCTGTGGACACCGGGGACGAGCTGGTCACCCTCAGCGGCAAGGCCCCTGCCATCGCCCCCGAGACCGTTGCGGCCTTCACCGCCATCTCCGGCGAGGCGAATGTCTCGGTAAGCGACTACGACCGCGTCAAGTACTCCACCGGAAAGACCATGGAGGAGATCTACGCATTAAGGGACGGCAAGCCGGACAACGTGGCGGACCTTATCATCCACCCCCGGACCGAAGAGGAGATTGCGCAAATCGTGGCCCTCTGCCATGAGCAGAAGATCCCCCTGCACATCTTCGGCGGCGGCAGCTCCGTCACCTTAGGGCTTGCACCGAACAAAGGGGGCGTCACCCTGGTCATGGCCACCCACATGACCCGCGTGGTGGAGTTCAACGAAACCAACCAGACAATCACCGTGGAGTGCGGCATCATGGGCCCCGCCCTTGAAGAGCTCCTCAACAACGCCCCCAACACCTTCAACACCAAACACCCTTACACCTGCGGACACTTCCCTCAGTCCTTCGAGTTTTCCACCGTGGGCGGATGGATCGCAGCCAAGGGCTCTGGCCAGCAGTCGTCTTACTATGGCGATGCCGTGGACCTTGTCCTCGGTCAGACCTGCATCACCCCCACCGGCACCGTGGCCACCCTGGACTACCCCAGCACCGCCACCGGCCCCATGGTAAACGACATCCTCAAAGGGGGCGAAGGAGCCTACGGCGTCCTCACCAGGGCCACCCTCAAGGTGTTCAGGCACACCCCGGAGACCCGCAAGCGATTCAGCTTTATCTTCCCCACATGGAAGGATGCGGTCAACGCCACCCGTGAGATCTCCCAGGCCGAGTGCGGCATGCCCTCCGTCTTCCGCATCTCCGACCCGGAGGAGACCTACATCGGCCTCAAGCAGCACGGCATCGAAGGGACCATTCTGGATACCTTCATGACCAAGCGTGGGTACAAACCCGGGCAGCGCTGCCTCCTCCTCGGCCACACCGAAGGGGAGAAGGGTTTTTCCAAAAACGTTTGCAAACAGGTCAAGCGCATCGCAAAAGCCAACGGCGCCATGAGCCTTACCGGATACCCCGTGACCCTCTGGCAGCACGGCCGATTCAACGACCCCTACTTAAGGGAAGACCTGAACGACTACGGCGTGGTCATCGACACCCTGGAGACCGGCGTCAAATGGGACAACCTCCACCAGGTGCACATGGGCGTCCGGCACTACATCAAACAACGCCCCGACACCCTCTGCATGACCCACTGTTCCCACATCTACCCCCAGGGAACCAACCTCTACTTCATCTTCATCGGCAAGTTCAAAAGCCGCGAAGAATTCGTCAGCTTTCACCGAGGCATCATCGAAAGCATCGAGGCTAACGGTGGCACCCTCTCCCACCACCACGGTGTGGGCCGCATGATGGGGCCCTACATGGAAAAACACCTGGGCTCAGGCCAGATGGACACCCTGAAAGCCCTCAAGAACCATTTTGATCCCCACAACATCATGAACCCCGGCGGCACACTGGGGCTCGACGAACCAACCGAATCCTGAAGGAGATCGGGCTCTGTGCTGCCGATCTCCAAATAAAAAACCGCCTCACCCGGGTGACCCCACACCCGAGAGAGGCGGTTTTTTTTATTGACAAGGGGCTAAGCCCCTTGACCCCAGGTTCGCAAATGCTCTGAGCCCTCGTTCCTTGGGCTCTTCACATTTGCTGACGGGCTTCGCCCGTGGATTGCCAACGCTTGTTGTTTATGCCGCCCTTCCCGGCTGTCAGGCATGTGAAAGCATATAAGCCCCCCCTCACCCTTTGGGTCACCGCAGCCCGTAGGGTGCGTTCCACGCACCAAAACGACGGCCTCAATTCCGCAGCCTATGTGACCCCAGCTTTGTCGCTCTCCGTTTAAGGAAAAAAAATCCGACCCCAGAGGTGCCTGCATTGAAATAACCCTAAAAGGGATAAAATACCTTACTCCTGACAGGGTGAAAGAACCAAAATTCATCTCTGCCCACAGTCTCCAGATTGACGGTAGCGTCAAACCGAGTGACAGAATAGATTTCTACCACGAAGGACACGAAGAGCACGAAGGCGGCTTCTCCGCAAAAGCGAGCTATCACTCTTTTATTTTTCTTCGTGCCCTTCGTGATCTTCGTGGTTCATAAGGCCTTCTATTACGACAACTCCAAATGTTGCCATTCATTATGGTGTATCTCTTCGGTTACTGAGAGTCGTTCACACGGCAAAGCCTGTGAACTCTGACCTTGGCCTGAGGCCAAGGTTTTCCATGCTGGAATAAACAACCTGTTCTTGGTTCTTCGTTCAATGAATTCGCTTCGTTCATGCCATTTCGGGAACGCCGATCTCCCGTGCGGCATCTAAACATGACTGAGCGCAGCGACTCCTCTCACCTTTAGCCTTTAGCCATTTGCCCTTAGCCTGCTTTTCAAGCACCAAGAACGCCCCACCCCCACCCCCGCCCCAAGCCATCAGGAAAATACCCCATACATTTGAGCCATTTACTTCATAGACGCATATCATTTTTTCGCATATATTTAATCCCGAAGTATTTCCCCTCATCAACAGCATTCCCCCTTAGAAAGCAGGTGGACTTTCCCAGAGTCCGCCTGTTTTCTTTTTGGGGGAAGCATCACGCAGCCTCCCCCTTTTTTCAGGTCACGCTCACGGCCCGTCCAATGCCATCATCTGCTCCAGGTTCGGAATGATCACAATATCGATGCGGCGGTTCATGGCTCTGCCTTTCGCCGTTTCATTGTTGGCAATGGGCCGGGTCTTGCCATACCCCTCGGCAGAGCTTCGCTCAGGCGCCATATTCATGTTGGCAACAATGTACTCACGAACAACTTCCGCCCTTTCCCGGGACAGCTTCAAATTCAGCTTGTCGCTGCCCTGGGAATCGGTATGCCCTTCAACGATGACACGGCTGTCCGGGAAAATCTTAATGGCTCCCAGTGCTTTTGTAAGCAGGCCGTAATTTTGCGGTTTAAGAACAGACTGCCCGACATCAAAGCTCAGCCCCACCATCCGCAAATAAATGTTGTTGCCCTCGCGAAACACCTGGGCCTGTTCCTTGGTGAACATGGTCTCCACCAGCTCGAATTTTTCCCGGATGATCGCCTGGGTTTCAACCTGCTCCTTCAAGGCCAATTTGGCTGTCCGGACATCCCCAAGCATCTCTTCCAGCCGGGCATTTTCAGCCTCCAGGTTTCGTGTTTTTTCGACATGCTCAATAATCTCAACAGCTGTTTTATGAACACCATCATCAAACTCTGCAACAACATCTGCCGATATGGCGATGCGCTCCATAATCCCTTCATAATCCAGGGCGAAGTCCTCAAGGGTTGTTGCCTTGCTCTTGATTTTCATGAATTCGTTGCTCAGGTACAATGCATGTCTTGCTTCATATCCTGCCATCCGGGCAAGATCCCGCACAGGCTCTATGTCGTATCGATCCTGAGCCAGAACCTCCTCCGCATTTTGAAGCAGGTATTTTGCAGACCGCAGCGTTTTCGGAGCAAACTCCTGTGCTTTTGCCTCCTCTGCCATTTTGATTTGGGCACGGGCCTCATTCAACAGACGATTTCCAATGGCGTCCAATTCCGATTCCCGATAGAGAGCCAAGGCCTTCTCACCGTTTTCCTGGGCTGCCGCCACGCCTTTTTTTTCAAGCTGAACGCCCGCTTTTTTAAAGGCCTCTTCTCCCTTGGCCCACAAAGCCGGTGAAAATTCCGGAGAGTCCGCTTTCAAGGCATCGATACGGGCCTTTATCGTATCTGGAAACGTGATGTTCGACAGCGTTGCGACCTCCACGGATTTTTTGAAATACTTCACGGCATCATCAAGTTTCCCCTTGATCTTCTCTACTTTTTTCCCTTTTTTAAAATCCGCATCGGCACCCTCGTAATACTCCATGGCGTTATCAAAACTCTTTGGAGCCAGAATGTCTGCCTGCGCTTTTCTCGCTTCAAAAGCAGCATCCTCCGCCTCAGTGAATAATGACTGACGGACATCTTGCCCCACGGCGATCCCATTCATGCACACCACCAGCACCATGACCATGACATAGCGAGCCATTGAACCATACCGTTCCATCATGCATTCTCCTTGCCTCTGTGGATGGATAGGGACAACGATTGAGTCGCGCCCCATTAGAAACGCTGCCGCACCATAACCGATGCGTAAGCACAATTCTCTTCCGTTAAAATCACGCAAGCAACCTCGCAACTAATCTGATTCACACCGGATACTCCACAAAAAAACAGATAGTTCAAGGCAATCGCTGCTGTTGCTGCTTATGGTTACTGTGAAAAATTAGGATATTTCAAAAACACACCATATCATTCAAGGTTTCCTTCTCGCATTTCTCACCCTTCGGGCGAACCGAGTGGACCCACCTTCGGCGTTATCAGAGCATTGAGGTAAACAACTACATCTGCAGCTCTGATGCCTTGAATATAGATGCACTCAACTCGTGAAATATCCGGGTTGGTTATTTCCCGAATTGATATGCCCGATTGGGCAGCTGAGACGTGTCATGGACCGAGGATCATTTGAGGCAGGTTGTCTGAAGGGAAAATTCACAGGTACTTTTTCAGGAGGACGCCAGAATTCAAGAGGTGAACACGCATAATTTCATATAAATCTACAGCTCGGCCACTATTTTATCAACATTAAACATCCTATATTCAAGGAAAATACGTATCGCCAACCCTATCAATCAGAGTTCAACCAGGCAATGCGCCGAATCGGGCCAATGTAAACAAATTCAATTAGAGAAATTGCTGAGTACTTAGTTTTTTTTCAAAGCAGAATCTCCTTTTTTATATTTTATCTTATCAAGCATGGATCATATTTTAAGCCATAGCGCCACGCATGAGGGGCACTGTCGCGTTGCGCCAGCGGTCCATTATCAATGGACCATTTGGCAAAAACTTGAATCAGTCAAAGTCAACCTCCTCATTTTTTGATATATTTTCATATTCTAAACACCAAGGCAATTTGAAAGAGATTATGGCTGTGAAACCACCAGCAATCATCGAGGATATAAGGAATAGTATGACCAAAAATGGTCTGTTTGTGTGGCTTGGGATATTATTTTTAATAATCGAAATGTAAGGGAGGTCTTGAGCGTTCTGTATAAAAACAGCAAGGTGAGCATAGAGGTAAATCATTGATATGAAGACAACAGAGCATATTAGAGGGAGTGCTATACAACCAGTGAGGAATCTTTTCACGATAACCATACTTACCCTTCCTTACTACGCCTACCGGAACGCATATGGGCCGCCGAGCGACGCGCTATGAATTTGTCGATGGTGAGTTTACCAAAATATCTAATTTTTAGGTGTATTTTTGTTGCCCACGCACCAGGGCAATTCAAAGAATAGAATTGTTGTGCAGCCACCAGCAATAATGCAGGATACCACAAACATTGCTATGCCATAGGCATTGGCGAATTGCTTTGGGGTAATGTTTGTGAAAATCGACACATTAACAGTGTCCTGTACGTACGATATAATATGAATAATGGTCCCACAGATTTTGCCTATCGCCATAACGATGACAAAACTTATTAGCGGGAAGGCTATGCAACCAGTGAGGAATCTTTTTAATGCAATCATATTTAATCTTTCCTGAACAAAGCATTATCCAGCTTGGCTTTGCAGTCATCCTGATTCGGTTTTCTTTGAGATTGTTCGAAGGAAGCCAGGTAACCAGCTCCTATCGTTAATGGTCATTACCTACTATTTACGGTAGCATAAAGAGCCTGTCCCCTGTCCCCTGTTCCGATCGTCTTGTTAGTAATAAATAAATGCCTTCCCACTGTTGTCCAAGACACAGAATAAATATTGCAAGGCCTTGAGTTATTGAAAGAGATCTCCTTGTAGGGCAAGGAGTGATATCGCATACTGGTGCGACGAGCTCATTCGTCCCATAAATCCAAATACTTACCAAGGCACCCTTCAAATAAAGGCTTAAAGAGCCTGTCTCCTACTCCCGAATAGTTACGGCCTGATTATAAAAAAACCTGTTTGCTGGTCTCGACTCCTCCAAGATCATCATGCAGTCGCCCTCAAGGTTGTTGTTGAAGCATTGTCGGTGGATGATGCTTTTATGCCGTAATAGAGATACCCCATGGCCATCAGAAAGTACCACAATCCGGCAGCCGGCAGACTGATATCAAGCAAGCCGAAAAGCGTTTTAATGACAATGGGGGGCGTAACTGCGATGATGGCAAGTCGAACAAGCTCCACATATGTTCTGGAGCTCTTGCACCATGAGGCAAACAGCAAACCTATTACGGCATAAACAAGAACCTGTATTAACCGGCCTATAAAGCAGCCCAAAACCGCAATCGGATAAAAAGCAGGGGCCAAGAATTTCTTAATAACATCCAGCCAGTGTGTGATCATGGCCGGTTCAAATGTAAAGTTATCGATTTCTTGAAAACTGAATGTTCGTGTTTCAACCTCACTTTTCCACAACAGTGCATCTGTTTCAGTGATTAATACATAGCCATGACTGTCTGAAAGAGAAGACATTGAGCCTGTGGTATCAATGACAGCCAGGATTTCACCCGTGTCAGGATCATAAATAGCGTATGGCTGGGTTTCATTTATGGACGCTTTGCCATCATCAAAAAAAATGTAGGGTATCTGCGAAACAACATCCGGGGCATCATTCTCCACAAAATCAGAGATGGCAAGTTGAATCGTGACAATGAAAGGTATCGTACAAATCGCCATCAATAAAAGCAGGTAGAAAAAGATGGAATGCTTCCAGTTCAGACAGACATCCCGGTACAATGATTTATTATAAAACGATAAAACCGGTACATGTAAAATCGAATAACGTTTTCCCAAGCTGTTTTCCTCCTTAGTTTTGTTGCTCAATACGACCGAACACTATGTCCGATTCTTGTAAAAAAGAGCCGGCCCCTTTTCTCTATTCTCCCACATCTCTTTAACCCGGATATTTCACGAGTTGAGTGCACCCATATTCAAGGCATCAGAGCTGCGGATGTAGTTGTTTACCTCAATACTCTGGCGACACAGAACATGGGTGCACTCGCCTCGCCCGAACGGTGAGAAAAGTGAGCGGAAAACCGTGAATGACATGTTGTGTCTTTTAAATATCTTATTTCCTTCACAGGAAACACCGTCAATAACAAACTTTTGCCTCTGCCTGTTTGCTTTCTCATGAAATATTCGGGTTAATCATATTCCGTTACGGAAATCCCCCACCCCCAGCTATCGTCATTTTCCATTGACCAATGTTGTTATCAGGCTTATTTCTTCAGCATAAGAACGTACATCCGGGCTCGAAGGCACCAAATAAAATTTAATTAAACGGCAACTCTCCCTGGGCAACTCGTAATGACAAATATCTTCCATGACATATATGGCTAATCTTCCCCTGAGTTTATAGATACTTTGCTCGTAAATCTTAGTAGCCATATCTCTATCCACTTGGCTTAGTCTCAAAGCAATACTTTTTGTTGGATCATCAGACATCAGGTCACGGTACTGCTGGAACAAGTCAGAAATAATGGGATCGTCACACGAAAAGGTTCGACTGAAAGCCAAGTAAGAAATAAGTTGTTGCTTAATTGAGATGGAGGTTTTCACATAGATTGCAACCAGATCAGGCTGTTCACGCCATAGCGTTTCGTCGTAGTTGTTTTTTTCCCACTTCACCTTAAGCTCATCCAACCAATGCGATAGCATAATCAGGCGTTTCGAATGATAGGCATCTTTCAAGAGCTTTGTTCCTGCTCCGCCAAAAACCCCTATATAATGTCCATTAAACAAGTCATAGTAGCTGGCAACAAAAGCAAATCTATCATAATAGATTTTTTCCATTGAAGGATCTTCGATATCACTCGTTGAAAGAATTCTTAGGGTCTCCCAAACATCATTTAGTAAATGGATCATTCGTGGGGATGTTTCGTTCTTATTATTATCCCCATAGGTGCGTTCAAGCTTCTCTATATACGGCCGATAAAACCACTGCACCTTCCACACCCCCATTTCACCGTCTCCATTCGGCAGGCACGAGATACCCTGGTCATAAATGACCTGTTGCAGAAAGGTCAAATGACGGGTCAACGGGTTGTCGGGGTGAAGGATAAAAGTCAGTGTATGCCGGAACCCGCTGAGGGGCTGGCCGGAAACCCAGTACTCCTTGGCAGCATAATGCCTGTTGTCGTCCCCCATCCATTTGGTTCGCTGCCAGCCATAAAGCAGGACAAAAACTATCCCTGTGATGCGAAGTGATTTAATAAAGAAGGAACGATTCATCCATGGCAGTGGGAGTCGCAAAACCTCATCCGGGGCCGATGACGTTCCTGCGATCCACTTCTGCGTCACGACATACCTTCGATACTTCATGACGGGACGATCAAGCAGTGCGGCAACAAGGTAGACGCCGTAGATCGTCAGGGCAACCCAGAACACAGACAAAAGCAGAAAAAACAAACCAAAAACCAGATGAATTCCACCGAAATGCATGAATATCCTTTCACAAACATTTAAAGGGATCACAAAGCAATGCCCTATTTCACGATGAGACGGTCAAACGTTAATTAAACCAGTTTCCGGCCTTATGTTTCATGAGACACCATTATTTTCCCAAAGGTACGTTCATTTCCTCTAAAATATCCATTTCAACATAATAGTTTGAATATAATTTTTCATAAGATTCATCGTTAATTTTAAGAATTGCAGGATGAATAGGATAGTTGCAATAATCATGAAGTAAATAATCATCCATAAACTCAGCCGCATGTGTCGTCATGGTAATATTAAAGAGTCGCCTTCGTTGGGTTGCGTTCCTGACTTTTCTCAAAGATGATTGGGGATTCACGACCAAATCCTCAACAAGGTTCTTATACTTAATCACAAATGGATCGGAGCAACTGAAAGTGCCTTTTCTGATTTCATTAAATAAGATCCCCCTTAACTGCATCAGTTGAACAATATCAAGTGTTGCTTCGATTTTTGAGTGCTTTTCCAGATTCGCTTTCATGTAGTCAGACTGATGCCACGCATCGCGAATTTGATCCGTCCATTCTTCAATTTGACGAATTCGACGATTCAAAACCTCGTCAGACAGACCATAACGATGAGACCCATAGATGGTTCCCACACTGTAATTTTTATACAAAGAATAATAAAATAGCATTCTCGGTATACGCCTTAAATAATGGGTCTCTTCCATCTTTTTGTCTGCAAATGGTTGTGTCATGCATTTATTAATGGAATACCACGATAAATCGATCAACCGGATCATATTGTACGGAAGATGCCACGGACTCCTTTCATCAAGAGTCAAATAAAATCGTTTGGCATAGATATTCACAAACCAAAGATCCACCCACACCCCTTCTTCCCCGTCATTTTCAGGGAGGTATCGCACCCCCCGCTGATAAATCTGATGTTGAAGATAATGAAAAGGTGTCAACAGAATATGCTCCGGATGAACAAACCGAGTTAGGATCAAACGAAAGGAGTTAACAACCTGCCCAGCGACAAAATATTCACGAGCATTTCTATGGGTGACGTCATCACGAACCCATTTTCCCCGAAGTTGAAAGTAGACATTCGCGTTAATAAGGGCCACAAGAAACAACGTGCCTAAAAGCAGCATCCATTTGTGCTTTACCAAGTGGGAGCTGTATCGTTTAACTCCATATAATGCCGAGGAAAACAAAGCATATATTTTCTGTTCAAATGGATTAAATGGACTGAAAGGCTTCTCCCCTCGCTTCACTGGCATATCTTTCACCGATTGATTATAAACCGTTCCCCTGCTTCTGAAAGAAGAAAAGATTATGGAGAAGGTCGATAAGAAAAAGCCACAGCAAACCAAAAAGCAAAGCACATACAACCATGCAATGACCGTCACCACTACGACATAGAATATACCGAATAAAATATGCATGTATTTACATTCCGATCTGATTATCACAATTACGGACAAGACGAATACAAGCCCTTGTCCCAGCAATAGCAACACCACCATTAGGAACATAAAGATAGTATGGGCATTGACTGCGACCTTCAGGCGTAGACGAAAAAAAACGTTGCCGTTTCATATCATTTTCGAAGACATCATATATTGCAGTATCAATTCTTGTGTAATCAACAATGGATACCAACTCGTTAATATTTGGGAGCCTCCAATCCTTGAATCCCGCATAGTCAGATTCTTCACAGTAAGCTCTTGCTTCACGCCATTTAAACTTATTTATCTTCTTTTCACCATTGACCTCTTCAGCATAACCCTTCTGCCACATCAACCCTGTAGCAAAATCGGTGATGGTTCCATCTCCATTGTCATGAAACCGAACTTTCTGATTACTGTAATTATTCACATGCTCAATAGCTCGACTATCGACACAAACAGCCCGGAAAAAATACCGAACACGTTTAAAATGATTCAATGCCTGTCCTTCTTGAAATATGATCCCCCACGCATACTGTTCATCATCAAGGAATTCTGTGGATGACCAATAGAAAGATGAGTACTGATATGGAAAATACTGCGTATTGATGGACGGAAAAGTTTTCCCGAAATGTATGATGGAGGACAACTCCTTAAGATTAGGAATGCGCCAATTTGAAAAACCACCATATTTAATGCTATTTAGCTTGTCAGCATGTTCTTGTGCTTCTTCAAAGGTAAAGAGCGTATCCCGGTCATGAATAGAATCGTCATCCGTTTTGGCCTCCCAGATGCGCCCTGTAATATTATCTTGAACAAGCGCCCACTGTTCCGCATTGTCTGGCAGAGGTCCGCCTTTAGCGTCGAGTTTTGTGTAGGATGGCTGATTGGAGGGATCGTTGTAGTCGGCATCTTCTTTTCCACGCCTGGTTAACTCACATAGTTTTTCTTTCTCTATCCCCATTCTCTCGTAAAGGCGCTTCTCTACCCCAGTATCAACGACTGGCATGACATAATAGTCTGGGCCCTTTGCCTCCTGTGTACAGGACAACACACCCAACACAATTAAGCACAACAGATACCCTATATTTTTCATCATTTCTCATCCATGAAGATTGCATTTCATAAAACAACAGGCTCAAAAAGAGTCATCAATCACTCAGTTTGGCGGGATAATGTGTATCCCGTATAAAATATGCATGTATTCACATTCCGTTCAGGTTATCACAATCTCGAACGAGCCGTGTATAGGATGGTGTTCCTGCAATATCGATATTACCCAGACCCAAATTGATGATATAAGGACATTGACTTCTACCATTTGGAGTTGACGAAAAAACATCTCCATCCCTAATATCATCATCAAATGCACCATTAATTGCCGGATAGCTCCTCGAATAATCGACAATAGACATCAATTCATTTATATTGGGCATCCGCCAATCCTGAAACCCCGCATAATCAGATTCTTCACAATACGCTCTTGCACCACGCCATTTAAACTTTTCAATTTCCCCATCACCATTGACATCTCCAGCGTAGCCCTTCTGCCACATCAAAGCCGTTGCAAAATCCGTAATGGTTCCATCCCCATTGTCATGAAACCGAGCTGCCTGATCACTGTATTTTTCCACATGATCAATTGCCCAGCCACCAAGGCAAACCGCCCGAAAAAAATACTGAACTCGTTTAAAATGATTTAAGACCTCTCCTCTTTGAAAAAAAACACCCCACGCATACCGATCATCATCAACACATTCGGTGGATGACCAATAAAAAGAAGAATATTGATATGGGAAATACTTCGCATTGATGGACGGAAGTGTTTTCCCAAAGTGTATAACCGAGGATAGCTCTTTGAGGTTCGGTATGCGCCAATTGGAATAGCCGCCAAACTTCATTTCATTGAGTTGCCTTACATGATCTTGGGCTTCCTCAAATGTGAAAAGCGTATCCCGATCATGAATAGAATCATCATCCGTTTTGGCTTCCCAGATGCGCCCTGTAATATTATCTTGAACAAGCGCCCACTGTTCCGCACTGTCTGGCAGAGGTTCGCCTTTAGCGTCGAATTTTGTGTAGGATGGTTGATTGGAGGGATCGTTGTAATCGGCATCTTCTTTACCGCGTCTGGTTAACTCGCAGATGTTTTCTTGCCTTGTTCCCATTCTTTCGTAAAGACGCTTTGTTACTCCGGTATCAACAACTGGCATGACATAATAGTCTGGGCCCTTTGCCTCCTGCGTACAGGACAACAAACCCAACACAATTAAGCTCAACAGATACCCTATATTTTTCATCATCTCTCATCCATGAAGATTGCATTTCATAAAACGACAGGAGGGCAATAGGATTCAAACAGGCGATTTGGGTCGAATAAAGAGCCTGTCCCCTATTTTCTCTTCTTATTTTTGGTCCAAACAAACGCCAAAAATGGCCTGTAGTTTTTTTGACTCAAATTGTAGTGATACGTTTCCAGGTTAAAATAAAACTGCTCAGAGTTCTCATACCACCATGCGCTCCAAAACAGGGTTTTGCATTTAAACTGCATGATGCCGTGACATGAGTCTATTCTCATGTCCATGCGAGAAAGGGCTTTATGGGTCCAACTAGGTGTATATCCACCACCAGGACTCAAATCTTTACGATGAAACACCTTATACTTTGGAGAAATTGGTAACCTACTGAAGGGATGAAAATAACCACCACCGAACACCACGATCTCTTTGCCGTTGTCGGGATTATCATCACAGTCAACTTCAAACACGGCAAGATCTCCTGTCGCCACATGCTCATAACCGTCGTAATCAAATGCATCGAGGGACACATCAGGGTTGATTGCCACATACGGGGCAAATTGAGGCTCATCAATGCGATTCCCTACAACCAATGGGTTGATATGCTTGATTCCTTCCTGGGCTTTGAAGGCCTCGCTAAACTGAGCTGTAAACTCGGCGTTTTTTCTTTTAAATCTCTGTATTGGTTCTCCAAAATCAGCATTAGAAAAAAACGATTTTAAGACCTTAGTTTTATCCTTTGCCGGTACTATTTCAGAGCAAGAGTCCACATACGGTTCACTATCAACAGTAAATGCTTTGGGATTTATCCCCCTTGAGGCAAGTACCCGGAACCCAATATATGTCGTTTTATAATCATCAAACGGGCCTTGGGTTTCACGATATTAACCCGGCAATTAAATACACTAATCATGCAGCGTAAACAATTTTGGGGTGCTGAAAGTATTTTTTGACTCTTCCCGCCATCTTCTGAAGCATTCTCAAATGCGATATTGCCTTGTTCTTCAATTGCGTTTTTGTTCTTGCTGGAGACTTGCTATGAACACCCGCTTTCAAATCGCAGTTAAGATACTCATCTGGGTTCAGTTCTGGTGAATAGGAAGGGAGGTAAAACACTTCAATGTCAGCTTCATGATCATCCAACCACGTTTTCACGATTCGGCTGTGGTGCACCTTTAGATTATCGAGAATCAGAAAAATCTTCTGGGATGCCCCTTTTACGAGACGCTTCATGAATTGGAGCAGAGTCTGAGAATTCATTTTTCCATCATAAACCATGAAACGGACTTTCCCTTGATTTGTTACAGTCGATATCAGGTTAACCCGCTCACATCTCGGATGCAATTTAACTGATGGTGTTTCTCCACATGGCGCGTAGCTACGTCCGTGATAGCTATCATTACAAAGGCCTGTTTCGTCGCCCCAGTGAATTTCCGCTTTTTCTTTCTTGGCCCTTTTGGCAATTGATGGATACTCGTTGTTTAACCAACCATCCACAGCTTTGGGGTTTTGTTTATATGCCTTTCGAAGTGGTCTCTGCGGGGTAAAGTTCCATCGCATAAGATATTCACCAACCGTGCGAATTGGCATTTTTATTGAAAACAGCTCGTTGATAAGTTGCTGAACAGCTATACGTGTCCATAGGGCAAATGGGAGTTTCAGTTGATCTGGGCACTTATCAATAAGGTGATTTTGGATTTCAACTTCCTGAAGCGGTGTCAATGTTTTGCATGTGCCTGTGCGACGGCCTCTTTTTTGGATCTTTAGGGCTTCAATACCGCCTTTTTGATATGCCTTATACCAAGTACAAATTGTTGTGGGGTGCACATGAACTATTTTGGCAATCTCATCGTAAGTTTTACCTGACTCTTTGAGTCGAACTGCTAACTCACGGAGTTCTTGCTGGGCCTCTGTGCTAATTTTTCTTGCATCTCGTTTATCCATGACAGCTACTATAGCACATTACTCAAAAACCTTTGACTATTTAATCGCCGGGTTAATAATAAGACGTGGCATTGGAAGCATCTTGAAAATAGCATCCCCCCATCACAACATTATTGGATCTGCCTGTATGATCGAGGATCTTTTCGGCAACTCTTTCTTTTACGTTTCCATGCATGTCATAGAACCCCCAGGCATTGGGCGGATAACTTTTCACCGGCTGAGGGCGCCCCAGGCGAATCTTTGAAACATCCGGGCAGTAATATAAATCACTTTCAGGCCCATGAATATTGGCCTGATCTGCACCAATACAATCTCCCGTGGAAAACACCGTTGTTGAACCCGCCCTGCAGGCATACTCCCACTCATTGGATGTGGGAAGACGGTATGCTGTGGTGCCTTCCATCTCGTTGAGTCTCCGAATAAACTCCAAGGCGTCTGCCTTTGAAACACTCTCCACAGGAAAGTCGTCCCGTCGGTATTTAAAAATTGACGGATCTTCCCCCATCAGTATTTTGTATTGCCTCTGAGTAACCTCCGTCGCCTGAAGGTAGAAGCCATCCGGGAATTCCACATCCCGAAACCCATCCGGCACCTTCCAGCCCCCTGTTCCCAGCTTTCCCGTCCCGGCAGGAGTGGGCACAAACTCCATACCGATGGAATTCGTGAACCCTGAGGCGTTCGTGTCAGACGGATTAGACCCTGGAGGACACTGCCCATCTTTCACACCGGCGGAAACAGAAGCAGCTATAAAGAGGGCGACAATAACAATCACTCCAGCCTTAATTCGTTTCATGTTTCTTTTCCATACAACCCTCTAAAATCCAAAAAAAATAACACCATTACCATCATCACCATAGACGGAAAGAGCCTGTCCCATATTTTACTATTCCGTTAATTCGTTAACGTCCCCAACCCAACAAAAGCTGCTCCTTGAAGTGCAAAAACCATTCGATGTCTTTTTGATGGCTTTCAAAAAAAGCGAGGCATGCATCCGCCCCTTTTCTATCCAACCCATAAAGTTCATCAGGAAGATCGTCTCGTTGTGTTCGAAAAAACCAGTATGTTCGAAGGATATTGGCCATTTATTGTTATTTCCTGGCCCAAAAGACTTACTATAAATATGACCAAGCCCCTCATACGACACCATGTTGTAGTAAGGGATGTATTCGAACTTTTGATTTAGAAGGGAGTTGTAATATTGGTCCGAATAGAAGGCGATATCCTCTTTTCCATCGTTGTCGGCATCGACCTTAAAGAGCGCCATGTTTCCCGTAGCTCTATATTCAAAATCTCGAAACTCGATTACATCAAGATCAATGGCGGGATTGATGGCGGTGTATGGGGCAAATCGGGGGTCATCCATGGTATCTGTGACAAACAGGGGTTCGATGTGCCGGATCCGTTTCTGTTCCATGAAATTCTTCGCGAACTCCGGATCCACTGCAACACCCATCTCTTTACACGTTGCAGGAGGCTTATTCTCGATCGTGAAATTCTTCCCTAATGCGAAGAATCGTCTAATTTCATCGGCCTTGATAGCCCCCGATGGAATCAAAGGGTTCCTTTCCGTAAAGGGTTTGGGTTTTCCCACAAATGGTTTAGGTGTGATCCCGATATCAGCCGCCACCCGAAACCCGACCTCCGCGGTCGGCTTGTCCGGTTCCGTGAAACTCATGTTCCATGCCTTCGCGATGAATGGCCCTGAATCCCAGCTTCCTCCCCGAAGCATCCGATATCGGTTGTTTCCACTCAGACGCACCAGCTGCTGCAACCCGAACGCCCCTTTCTCGTGCCGCGCTTCCACCCGGTCCGTGCACCACTCTCTAATATTGCCGTGCATGTCATGAAGCCCCCATGGATTGGGCGGGTAGCTCGCCACAGGCTGCGGTCTCCCGTAACGCTGAGCCTGGCCTCCCGAACAGACCGGCCCCTTCGCTTTGCTGTTCACGTTGGCCTGATCGGCATTGATGCATGTCCCCATCCAGAACGGTGTAGCCCTGCCAGCCCGACACGCATACTCCCACTCGTCCCCAGAAGGAAGACGGTACCGGGTGGTGCCTTCCATCTCGTTGAGCTTCCGGATAAAGGCATTGGCATCCTCCCAGGTCACATTCTCTACGGGGCAATTGTCCCGCCGTTCGGAAAACTTTGAAGGATCCCACGCCATTACCGCCTCGAACTGCCGTTGGGTCACTTCGGTGGTCTGCAGATAGAAGCCATCCTTGAAATCGACGTCATGCAATTTAGCGAACGTATACGTTGTTCCGGTCGTATCGTGCTGCCCTATTTTCATCCGGCCAGCCGGTATTCGGGTGAAAGTCATGCCAATGGAATTTGTGAACACCTTGCCTGATGCTTCTGCAGCTTCAGGTCTTCCGGCCTGGTGAAGGGGTGTTGTCTCGGCAGTTGCCATTCCAGACGACAGAATAAACACCACGGTTGCCAGGACCTTCAAAAACACACGCATTTTAAGCGCCTCCTATTGCAAAAAAACAAATAGCGGGATAAAGAGCCTGCCCCCTATTTTATGCTCTAAATGAACGGCAAACATCACTCATTCATCGTCTCTCTGATTAATGCTATCTCTTCAGAATACCAGTCTGTTTTCATACCCAGAAAGGAGAAACATCCCCCCCTCAGAACCCTGTTTTCAACGGGGAGCTCTTTTTGGCAAAAGTCCATCAATACAAACCGCCCAAAATCACCTATCGAAGCATGGACCAAATCTCGATACAGCGTAACAGCGGTTCTCAATTTTGTTTCACTCAACTTAACAGCTATGCTTACATCAGGATCGTCTGTCATTATAGCAACATACTGATAATAAAGAGTTTTTACAATAGGGTCGTCACATGAAAACGTCCCCGGAAATGCCATTTGAGATAAAAGCTCTTGTCTAATTCTCATTGACGTATCAATCAGTGTTGCCACTATCATGGTGTCGTGCTCCCATGCGGACTGAAGAAAACCGGTGCTATTCCAATCCGTTTCAAGGTTATCCAACCAAAACAGCAACCGATGCTTTCGGTTCACATGAAACGGATCCCTGAGCAACGCATCTAATGTCCCGACTTGTTTGCCCATATAACATGTTTCTAACGTTACATAGTACATTGCCAGTAGAGGAAACCGCTTATAATACATTCGCTGCATCACACTATCTTCAAATGAGCCGTTTCCCATAGTTTCAAGGGCAGCCCATGCCTCGTCGAGCAGGCGAATCATTCGGGGAGGAGTTGGGTCAAAAAGCGTGGTGCCGTAGGTCAGTGTGATCTTTTCTATGTACGGCCTGAAAAACCACTGGATTTTCCACACGCCCGATTCTCCGTCACCTTCTGGAAGGTAGCTGATGCCCCGATCATAAATCACTTGCTGGAGAAAAGTCAGATGCCGAGTCAAGGGGTTGTCCGGGTGCAGCACAAATGCAACGGCTTTTCGAAAACCGCTCAGGGGCTGCCCGGCAACCCAGTACTCTTTGGCTTCATAATGCCTGTTGTCCTCCCCCATCCATTTGTATCGCTGCCCTCCATATGCGATGACGAATAGAACTGAGATCATCCGAAGTGTATTCAGTAAAAAGGCGAGATTCCAATAGGGCAACGGTGGCCTTGTCAAAACCTCATCAGGCGATGGACTGGTACCACCTATCCAATTTTGAGTGATAACATACCGACGATATTTCTGGTAACCGCGATCAAGGATGGCAACAAACACGTAGACACAATAAACCGTCAGGGAGACCCAAACAATGGACAACACCAAAAACAACAACCCAAAAACCAGATGAACTCCGCCTGCATGCATAAACGTCCTTAACCAGCTATGATCATTCCCCGTCACCAAAGGTCTCAACCACATCCAACCAATGCTACCCAGGTATCCTAAAAATCATTAATGATGAGATCATCCCCGCTTTTCACTGCTCATCAGTAACGGTTTCAGTTCTTCTCTAAAGACGAACTCAACTCTCTTTTTGGAATAGAATTTGGTCAACAAGCCGTCTTTGGGGCTCGATATGTTGAATTTTTCATTCGGCATCTTTTTCCCACAGATATGTGAAAGCAGGTAGTTGGCCGCACCTCCCCGTGCACCATAGACTGAGGACTGATAAAGTACCTTTGCCTGTCTCATGTTTTTCTTGCTGTAAAGAAGGAAATAGTTTTTTGATGGGTCATCAGACATGGCGTTAATGTATTCCTGATGCAACCGTTCAATCATTGAATGATCACATGAAAATTCACCCTTTAATACAATCGTCAGGGACAAGTCTTGCAGCACATCAAGTGTTGTTCCCTGGTGTATTGCTGCAATATTTGGATATGTCTTTACAATCTCTAAAAGTAGCCCGCTTTGCTTCCATGATCCCTCCAACTGGTCCAGCCAGTGAAGTATCCTATAATTACGGTCTATTAAAAAATCTGTTTTCCTTAGGATTTTACCCGAGTTCATCAACGCGCCGGTATAATGCCCCTGATACAAGGAATAATAAGTCGCAAGAACAGGAAAGCCCAAAGCATAACTCTTTTTCATCTCTGGATCTGCTATGCCATGGGTCTCCATCCCCTCCATGGTTTCCCAGTAATGATCAAGCAATTGAACCATCTGCGGCTCTGCTGTATTGTCTCCGACATCTTGTGGCCTTTCCAGCTTCCGAGAATACAAATAGAGAAACCACTGGTTTTTCCATACAAAGCGTTCGCCATCCTCTTCGGGCAGGTATCGCACCCCACGACTGTAAATGGCCTCCTGAAGTGCCGTATAGGGACGTATCAGGATATTCTCGGGGTGAAGGGCAAGTGCCATCATTTTTCGATGCAAAAAGACTACCTGCCCTGCCACATAGTACTCTTTGGCTTTATAGTGAGCATTCTCATTCCCCATCCACTCTGTCCGTTGCAAGCCGTAGACGATGGAGAGCAAGAAAATGATAAGAAGTGACGACTGCTTGAAAAACGATTTATTGCGAAAAAAGAGAGGTGGTGGGTCCTCAACAGCTTTCGGATGTCCCTGCCCCCCCATAAAGGCATAGACAAGAACAACAAAGGACCTGGAAGGGTTTACAGAACCGGATTGGTAGCCATCTTCGTCAACCGAGCTAAAAATCCCACCGATTGTGCCCAGGTAGTTCCTGAAATCATAGAAGCGCCGCTTTGTTTCCACATACATTTTTCTGCAGGCCACACAGATCACGTACGCGGCATACACATAAAAACTCGTAAAGCCCATGCAGCAGGCCAGAAACAAAATCCCAGCAAATAAATGGAGCCCTCCAAAGTGCATAACCTTCCCTTCACGTGCCACTCTAATCCAGACATTTCATGAGAAAACAATCAGGCCGGAATAAAAGCATGCCATTGCTGATAGTTATTATGAAAAATTAAGACATTCCAAGAACACAAAATGTAATTCACGGTTTCCTGCTCGCTATTCTCACCCTTCGGGCGAGCCGAGTGCACCCATCTTATGCGTTATCAGAGCATTGAGGTAAACCACTACATCTGCAACTCTGATGCCTTGAATATGGATGCACTCAACTCATGAAATATCCGGGCTAAGCCATTGAGCAAGCTATCATCTGGTGTCTTTGACGTAGACCCGCTCGGAAACATCCCACTAAACAGCTGATAACATCACATAAGGTCCGATTAAGCAGCCAGAGCTGCTGTTATTTCCTTTTGCCGATATGGACAGGACTAAATTTTACGGGCTTTTCTTCTACCCCATAAGAAATCAATAGCTGACGCATGCTCTCATATTTCTTCTGGATTTCAGGGGTAATTTCAGAATCGAAATCATACCTACAGCGCCTCCATGTTAAATACTCGAGGATACTCATCCTATTATTAGACATTGAGTTTTTATATCGGTTTAGGTCGATATTGTAATCAGCATAAATATCAACCAATTCGCAGGAGCAAATATCAACTGCATAAAAAACCAAATCAGACAAGCGATACTCAGCCTTAAACCCATTCAAAATATTTGGAACTTTTTTAACAGAATTAATATCAACCCCCCCGTCCAAAAGCAGCAAAACAGCCTCTACGGCATTATTCCCAATGGCATATTGGATGGGGGTAAACCCGTTAATGTCTGTGGGGTTGAGATCAACCCCCTGTTCAATTAAATAGGTTAAAGTTTGTGCATCATTGAAATACGCGGCATAATGAATCGGCTCTCTGTCACCGGATAATTTGATATGTAACGCCATTTTCTTCGTTTGAAGAACTTGCTTCACCGATTCCAAATCTCTGTTTTTCAGGGCTTTGAACAGGTCCACGTACACAGGGTCCGTTTCTTCATACTCTTTGATGCCGTATTTTTTGAGGTTAAGTTTCCTCTCCTTGGCAAGGAGCTCTTGTTGATACGCGTCCCCGCATGAAAACATGGAAGGATTAACATAAAGGGTCAACTTCTCATTTATCGTCCTGAGCCTGGGGTCGGGCTCAATGATAGTGTATCGAATGGTCAGGTTTCTGTACTTTTCTTTGTATGGGATTTCAAATACATACATATCAAGGAGCTTCAGGGATCTATGGACCGAGGAGAGTCGATTTTTCTTGATAAAAACCTCATCTATCAAGGCCCCGTTTGCATCCAAAAACTCGATTTTTTCTTTGCCTTCAGTGAAGTAAAATTTCAGCTCATCGCTCTTGCCCACCAGGCCGATTGAGTAGCAGCCGTCCTTGGAGAAGTTGTATGTCATGTCAGCGGAAAATCCAGCTTCCGGTACGTAGTCGGATTTCACCAACGCAGGATAAAAAAGGCGTGGGCCTGCCGCCTTAACCACGATTGTGACGACAAAGACGGCCAAGAATACAAAAGCATAACGGGTAAATTTGTTATTGTTCATTGACAGATCCCCATAGCAGCAAGGCCTCATCAAAAATTTTCTTCAACTCATTCCGATAGAGAAACTCAACTTGTAACTATTCAGCCATACCTCCGACAGGTCGCTTTTTGAAAAAAGCTCCGCAAAAACGTTGCGGAATAATCGTTAGATGAAATCAATAGCACATGAACACCTTCGCATTAGTCGAAATAGCGTTTAGACCTGTTTATCAATCTTTTCGAAAGATTGGCCCCCAGCAGGGCCGCCAGAGGCAATATTAAGATAAATAGTTATCATTATGTCTAACCTGTCCCAACCTGCCACTAAATCAGAAAAGGGCACCGAGGAAAATTCGTTCAGTGCCCTTCTTGAATAGACAAATCTGAGTTATCGGGGTATCCAGCTACCCTGAACCTGACATCCGTTGGCATCAATGTCAGGCCGTCGAATCACGCGTTGTTCTCAATGAACTCTTCCTGGGCCGATGCCCCGCGATTGTAAGAGACAAAGGAGATCATGAAATTAGAATAATCCGCTTTCAGGGCCCCTTTAACGGCCATGATGTTTGCAGGAACACACAAAATAAACCCGGGGACAAGTCTGTATGCACCCATAATATCGTGTGTATCGAACACCATGATTCCGATTATCCTTATAGCAGCTGATATCAGAGCACCGATGATTCCGGCCAAAAAGCAAAAAACAAAACTGCGCCACAAAATACTCAACCAAACCAATCCCGCTTCTTTCCATGTTATGTCCATTCGCATATCCTCCATAAGAATAATTAAAACACAAGACGACAGGCTATTCGCTTAAAAAACGTACCCCGGCGGCAAGGTGAGCCACCTTGAAAGCCGATTGGAGACGGGAATTCACACCCACATTCAACCTACTGTTTTCAAACACGTTTATAACAAACTTGAGAATCAACTATTTCAAAAGGTTGGGGCCCTGCAGGGCTGCCAAAGATATTTTTTTCAAAAGAAGCGAAATCGTCACGAACAGAGCAACTCGACGTGAGTATGGTAATCCGTGGAAACGGCTAATTGCCCATGCGGCCACATAGCACGATAGTACTGAGTCAATCCCGACCACGATGTTTTGAAAGAGAAGCTATATCGAATTGATTTCCGGCCCGTCAGCAAATAAGGATGGTATTAAGATGAGAGTGATTCCTGTTTTAACTTCAGGGAGTGCTTCGGCACGACCTATTCGCATCAAGAAACGAATAGGTAATACTATTTAAGCAAGACAACCAATAAACCCGAAGGCCAGCCAAACAGCTCTTCGCCCAGACAACAAAAGAAACCAATTCACAAATTAAGTCAGGTACATGTCACCACAACCAAAAACCAGCATTACTCTCAGAACCATCTTTTTCAAACTATCTTGCCCGCGAAATAAAATAAACAATTACTAATTAACTTGTCAACAACTTTTCTACAATTATAAAACCACAGAATTAACGATTCCTTCACACAAGCTTCTCATTAGAAAACCCAACATATGAACCAATACACCCCTGGCACACAGGCAACTGTAAAAAGGCTTGATTAACGATAGTTACCACGACACCCCTACCGTCCAAGGGGCCGATCCAAGAGTAATAAAACGCCATAAAGCCGGATGTGATTTGACCCGAGGAACGAGGGATTAATCACATAAAAAAAACAGATTTCGAGGTGGCCCCACCTCGCCGCCGGAGGCCATTCCCTACCCCGAAAACCGATCCAAAAGCCTCCGTGCTGCGTGACCGGCAAAGACCTCTCCCTTTTCCACGCCTGAGACCATGTCATCAATGTGAGACGACATCTTCGGGGCGTTTTTAAACCTGTCCATGAGCCCCTCTTCCACCAGCTCCCATAACCAGGCGATCTGCTGTTTTTTTCGTCGATGCTCAAGGGCTCCCGACGATTTGTCCTCTGCATAGAAATCAGACAAAATGGTTTCAAGGGACTTCAGGCCTTCCCCGTCAAGGGCGCTGGTGGTGACCACAGGGACCGGTCGTTCCCGACTGAAGAAGGACAGGGCATTTTCATAGGAGCTGCGGGCCCTTTCTGCGGCCTGACGGTTCTCGCCGTCGGCTTTGGTGATGGCCACGGCGTCGGCAAGTTCCATGATGCCCCGCTTGATGCCCTGGATCTCGTCCCCTGCCCCGGCCAGCATCAGCAGGAGAAAGTAATCCACCATGCCTTTTACGGTGGTTTCAGACTGCCCGACCCCCACCGTCTCCACGAGGATCACGTCAAACCCGGCGGCTTCACAGGCCACCATGGCCTCCCGGGTCCGAGCGGCCACACCACCTAAAGTGCCGCCTGAGGGAGAGGGTCGAATAAAAGCCTCGTCACGCCTTGAAAGGCCTTCCATTCTCGTCTTGTCACCCAGGATGCTTCCCCTGCTGAGGCGGCTGGACGGGTCCACGGCAAGGACTGCTACCCGATGGCCGCGATCCACAAGGTGAATCCCGAAGCTCTCGATAAATGTCGATTTCCCCACCCCGGGCACCCCGGTGATCCCGAGGCGCAGAGCGCCCCCGGCATGGGGAGAGAGACCACGCATCACTTCGGCAGCGATATCTTGATGGTCTGGGTTTCTGCTTTCAAAAAGGGTGATGGTCCGGGCGAGGTCCCGGCGCTTTCCGGCGAGGACGCCTTCGATGAGGTGGTGGGCGTTGTAGGGGTATGTGGGCATAGAGATCACCATGGAGGAGTGAGTAGTAGGTCGTGAATGGTGAATAGGTAAAACGTTCTTCGTGCTTGGTGCTTGGTTCTTCGTTGTGGAGTCGCTACGCTCGCCAGCTTGAAAACGCCTCCGGCGGCAAGGTGGGCCACCTTGAAAGCAGCTCATAAAAATCCAACCCCAGAGGGGCCGGTATTGTAATAGCCCTAAAAGGGGTAAAAATACCTTACTCCTGACAGGGTTAAAGAAACAAAATTCATCTCCGCCCACTGCCTCCAGACTGACGGTAGCTTCAAGCTGAATGACAGAATAGGATTTCTACCACGAAGAGCACGAAGGCGGCTTCGCCGCAAAAGCGACCTATCGCTCTTTTGTTTTTCTTCGTGTCCTTCGTGCTCTTCGTGGTTCATAAGGCCCTCTTTTACGAGGACTCCAAACGTTGCCATTAATTATGGCGTATCACTTCGTTTATTGTGAGTCGTTCACTCGGCAACGCCTGTGAACTATGACCTTGGCCTCAGGCCAAGGTTTTCCATCCTGGAATAAACTAAACCGCGACAGAGATCAGCCTGAGGAACGAAGGTCGATCTCTGTCGCAAACCTGGGGTGGAGGGGATCATCCCCTCCCCGCCGGAGGCTGCTCTTCAAGCAGGACATTAAGAATCCGGTTGGCGGATTCGGTGACGCGGGTGCCGGGGCCGAAGACGTCTTTCACGCCCATGTCGGCCAAGAGGTCATAGTCTGCCGGGGGGATGATGCCTCCCACGAAGACGGAGACATCGCGGGCGCCCTGCTCGGTCAGGTGGGTGATCAGTTCCGGCACCAGGACTTTGTGTCCTGCGGCAAGGGAAGAGACGCCGATGGCGTGGACGTCGTTTTCCACGGCCATTTTCGCCGCTTCTTCGGGGGTCTGGAACATGGGGGAGAGGTCCACGTCAAACCCAAAATCGGCGTAGGCGGTGGCGATGATTTTCACGCCCCGGTCATGGCCGTCCTGGCCCATCTTGGTGAGGAGGATGCGCGGGCGTCTGCCGTGGATTTCCGCAAAGGCATCGGTGCGGTGCCTAAGGGTGTCCATGGTGTCGCTGTCCCCCATCTCTCCGGCGTAGATCCCGGAGATGCAACGGGTTGTGGCGGTGAAACGGCCGAAGACCTTCTCCATGGCATCGGAGACCTCTCCCACGGTGGCACGGGCCCGCATGGCGGGGATGACCGCCTCCAGGAGGTTGCCATCCCCTTCGGCGCAACGGGTGATGGCGGCAAGGCAGCGGTCCACCTCGGCCTGATCCCGGTTTTTCTTCAGCGTCCGGAGCCTTTCGACCTGCTCTTCGCGGATGGTTGCAGACACTTCCAGCACCTCCAGGTCGTCTTCGTCCTCCACCTGGTAGCGGTTAACCCCCACGATGACATCCAGCCCCTGATCGATGCGCGCCTGACGGCGGGCTGACGCCTCTTCAATGCGCATCTTGGGCATCCCCGACTCAATGGCCTTGGCCATGCCGCCCAGTTCCTCCACTTCGGCGAGGATTTCACGCACCTTTTCAATGATCTCCTGGGTAAGGGACTCCACGTAATAGGACCCGCCGAGGGGATCCACCACATTGCAGATCCCGCTCTCTTCCTGAACGACAATCTGGGTGTTCCGGGCCACCCGGGCGGAGAGTTCGGTGGGAAGGCCCACGGCTTCGTCAAAGGCGTTGGTATGAAGGGACTGGGTGCCGCCAAGGGTCGCCGCAAGGCACTCAAGGGTGGTACGAATGATATTGTTGTAGGGGTCCTGCCGGGCGAGGCTCCACCCGGAGGTCTGGCAGTGGGTGCGCAGCATGGAGGAGCGGGGGTCCTTGGGGCTGAACCGGGACATGATCTCCGCCCAGAGGAAACGGGCCGCCCGAAGCATGGCGACCTCCATGAAAAAGTTCATACCGATGCCAAAGAAAAAGGAGAGACGCGGGGCAAAGGCGTCCACATCGAGTCCAGCACCCAGAGCCGCATTCACATACTCCAGACCGTCGGCAAGGGTAAAGGCGCACTGAAGGACAGAATCGGCTCCGGCCTCCATCATGTGATACCCGCTGATGCTCACCGTGTTGTAACGGGGCATCTCCCTGGAGCAAAACCCGATGATGTCCGAGACGATGCGCATGGAGGGGGTTGGCGGGTAGATGTACGTATTGCGGGTAAGATACTCTTTAAGGATATCATTCTGAATGGTGCCGGTGAGTTGCCCAAGGTCCACGCCCTGCTCTTCGGCTGCCACGATGTATCCGGCCAGTACGGGCAACACCGCGCCGTTCATGGTCATGGATACACTCATGGCGTCTAAAGGGATGCCGTCAAAGAGAATCTTCATGTCTTCCACGGAATCCACGGCCACGCCTGCCTTGCCCACGTCCCCTGCCACCCTCGGATGATCCGAGTCGTAACCCCGGTGGGTGGCCAGGTCAAAGGCCACGGAGAGCCCCTTCTGCCCTGCGGCCAGGTTGCGCCGGTAAAAGGCGTTGGACTCTTTGGCCGTGGAGAATCCGGCATACTGACGGATGGTCCACGGACGCCCGGCGTACATGGTGGCCTTGGGCCCCCGAACATAAGGAGACATCCCCGGCAAGGTCCCTGAACACTCCAGGCCTTCAAGGTCTTCCTGGGTGTACAACGGCTTGATGGCGATCCCCTCCGGGGTGTTTCGGGTCAGACCATCCAGTTCCTTACCCCGAAGCTCCTTCTCCGCCAGCTTACGCCAGGCCTCAAGACGATCGCCACTGTCCATGCCATGCCTCCTTTTTAAGTAAAAAAGCGTGCCTCCGGCGGGCAGGGGATAGATCCCCTGCACCCCAGGTTTGCGAATGCTGCACCCCTCGTTCCTCGGGTTGTCACAGTCGCTGACGGGCTGCGCCCGTGGATGACCAGCTGTCATATCTGAGGGTATTTTCCTCGGCTGGTCTATATGAAAAGAACCATATTCTTCAGATAACGAATAACCGGAAAGACATGTGTGTTGCCCGACCCCCGTAAATTAATTTTCAGACTGAGTATCTTGTTTCTTCGGTACATCTGACACGTGATGGGCACATACATTACGAACACTCTACCCACAAACCACCCTTGCCTTCTCACCACCAAACTCATTCAACACCCTGAACCAGGACTCTTCCTCTTCGATTGTGTACGTCACACCACTTTGAATCAGTTTATCCTTTAACGCTTCCCTGGCCTCATCTCGTGTCCTATAGTGCCATTAAACATTTCCTTTGAAATTCAGGACTTCACACGCCCGAGAACCCATTCGGATCTGCCACATAGCCCGAATATTTCATAAGAAAGAATCATGTTGAAATAAAAGCATGTGATTAAAGATGGCTACTGTGAAAAATGAAGATATTTCAAAAACACAACATGTCATTCACGGTTTCCTGCTTGCTTTTCTCACCCTTCGGGCGAGCCGAGTGCACCCATCTTCTGCGTTATCAGAGCATTGAGGTAAACCACTACATCTGCAGCTCTGATGCCTTGAATATGGAGGCACTCAACTCGTGAAATATCCGGGATAAGGGCGATTCTTCCCATATCCCCTCCTGATCGTTATTTCAGGTTTTTCGTCTATTGATAGAGCGCAGCGATTCCACCGTCCTTAGCCCTTAGCCTTTCGCCATTTACCCCGCTTTATCCAAGCACAATGACTCTCCAGGTGTTTTCCCACTATTCACTACTCACCATTCACGACTCACTTTCTCTCGCACAACTCCACCAGCACCCCTTGCGTCTCTTTCGGATGGATAAAAGCGATTCGAGCGCCCCCGGCGCCGATGCGAGGGGTCTCGTCGATGAGGCGTATACCCTTGGCTTTGAGCTCTGACAGGGCAGCGTCGATGTCCTCCACGCGAAAGGCGATGTGATGGACCCCCTCGCCACGTTTTTCAAGATATCGCCCCACGGGGCTGTCGGGTTCCACCGCTTCGAGGAGCTCCACCTCGCTCTCCCCCACGGGAAAAAATGCGGTGGTGACCTTCTGCTCGGCGACGGTTTCCTTTCCTTCAAAGGAAAGCCCGAGGGTCTCTTCCCAGAAGCTGCGGCCTGCATCAATGCCGCGTACAGCAACACCGATATGGTCCACGTGAAGCACCTTCATGGCGATCTCCTTCCATGGCGAATGCCCATTGTCTCGGTTGATTTGTGATGTGAATTCGAATCGCAGGTTCAGAATCGCCCGGAAGAGAAGAAGAGTCAGAGAAGGGAAAGGCTCCGGCGAGGAAGAAAAGAAACGGCGTTTAGCAGTCTGAACGAGCGCTCAGTCAGGTTAGGAATACCACGCCGGTTTTTTGGTTGTCAAGGGGATTTCACAGGAAACAAAAGAGTAAACAACACATTGATTGAGTGCGAAAAGGAGCAATGCATGCCCAGGTCAGTCATTAAATAAAATGTTGTGCTACCACGATGAACACGAAGAAGGCTGCGCCTTAACGGCCGTTTTTTCCGTAACGACTCGACTATGCCTCCGGCGGGTCGCTTTTTGACAAAAGCTCCGCAAAAACGTTCCGGTTGCAACAGCCTTTCTTCCCCCCCTCCGGGCGGGGAAGAAAGGCTGTTGCATACTTAATAAGCTGAAAACATATGGCTTACCGAAAGAGTGGGCGTTACCTGAAACGTTTTCAAAACCTGTTTATCAAACTTTTCAAAAGCTTGGCCCCCGGCAGGTCCGCCGGAGGCAATTATTGTCACTTTAATTACTTTTCGTTCCTAAAATTCATGAAGCGGTGCGATCTCAGCAATCAACTC
Organism: Desulfolunaceae bacterium; assembly: GCA_942491485.1. Lineage (GTDB taxonomy): Bacteria > Desulfobacterota > Desulfobacteria > Desulfobacterales > Desulfolunaceae > Desulfoluna. The sequence continues at coordinate 524,982 of CALOAX010000011.1, forward strand.
ATATTTTTTTCATAACTGATTGAGCGTAGCGACTCCTCGAACCAGGAACAAAAAAGCCGCACAAACGTGCGGCCAACGATTCACTGTTCCCTATTCACCATTCACTGAAAAAATGCCTTCCCGGCATCAGCCCGGCATCACCTCGTCCGGAGTCTGAATCCGAAACGAAACCTCCACACGGTCCATGCCCTCTTCTTCCTGACGGGTTCGAATGGAGAACGTGTCCGAAGCCATGCCCGCATCCAGAAATTCACGGGCCACGTTGGCAGCACGTTCCGTGCTCAAGGCAAACCGGCTCCGCGCCTGTGAGGCATCGGTGTACCCGGTCACCACCACCACAGGTCGGTAGGGTTTGAGCACCTCAGCCACCCGGCGCAGGGTCTCGCGATACTCACCGGAAACCCGGGTCCCGTCGGTGGAAAAAATCACGGGAAGCTCGAGATGCACCACAAGTTCGGAGTTGCTCTTGTTCAAGGTAAGCCATGAAGCGACATCGCTTTGCTGAATCTGGCTGGCAACATCCGCGTGAAGGGAACGCCGTTTCTTTTTAACAGAAAACTGGGGATCGGAGACCTGACCCCGCTCGTCTAAAACCAAGGCCATGGTTCCCTTGAGCCAGACCGGCACCTCGCCGCTTGAGGCATCCGCCACAAGCCTGACCATGTCTTTAAATTCGCGTTTGTGGTCGAAGAGCACTTCTTCGAGGTCCACAATTTCCCGGGCCACGCGGCGGGTGTCTTTGCCTTCAACGGCAAGAACCACCAATCGCTCTTTGGCATCGAGAAGACGGGCTGAGACCTCTTCGACGGCCTTTGCCACCACGGCGATGGCCTCGGCGTCGGGTTTCAACGCATCCGGACCGTATTCATCGATGCCATCAGCCCACACCGGGGAGCAAAAAAGCCCCAGCACGACCAGCACGCACACGGTCCCCCGTATCTTTTCAATCAAAAATCGTCCCATAACCTTCCCTGGTTAATCAACGGTATGTATTCCCTGCTCCCCATGGTCCGGCCCGACGCATCCGTGCGTCAAGGTTACCCCGACCCCATGAAACAGGAGTCTTTCCATCGGCTCATCAAAGGAATGAACCCGATACGTCCTCTCTTATATCGCCAGTTTCCTGAAAAACTGAAGCCTCTGAATAAAAAAGGTGCCTTTCCCATGGGAAAAGACACCTTGAAAAAAGCGAGCCTCCGGCGGGCAGGGGATAATCCCCTGCACCCCGCTATGCGAATGCTCCGAGCCCTCGTTCCTCGGGCACGTCACATTCGCTGACGGGCTACGCCCGTGAGTAACTATTGATATTGCTCCACCACCTTCGTGCAGCCCGAAGGGCGCTTCGTGGTCTTCGTGGTTTTTATAATGCTTGCCCCATGAAGACAGCTGAGTCGGCAATTCTCCCGGCAATCGTTCTTGTATTGATCATATTCGATTATGACTAAGCTGGAGCGCCCCCGGATTTGCGTGCCACAAACCCCTGGGTGTTCAAACCCGTTGCAGATGAGGGCGCTTCGTCCAACCTACACGCACCAAAAGCCATAGAAGCCCTATGGCAAATGCGTGAAGGCTGAACTAAGGCAGCCTGTATTGATATAAGGCCTGTATAACTGTTTTGATTGTCGCCGGGTGTAGACTCTTCGGGCGCGCCGTGCTCCGTCGCGGCATTTACGCGATATCCGTCAAGACTCTGCACTCTTTGGGTTTTGAGATCGGAGGAGTGATTCATGCTTTATATGTGCATGGTCCATGCGATGGAGTGTTCCCGGTAAAAAGAGCCGCGGCGGAGCACGGCGCGCCCAGACAGGCTTTTCACGTAACACAAGCCCTGTTATATTGTGGATAGCGCGACACCACCGTAGGGTGCATTTTATGCACCATGTGCGAGCAACGATAAACCGTCATGGCCCAGATAAAACCAGGGTGGCCACCGTACCCACGGACATCAGGCTAAACCGGAGCGCCTCCGGACCTGCGTGCCACGAACCCCTGGGTGTTCAACCCCGTTGCAGACGAGGTGCCTGCTTTCTGAGCCAGGTAAGCGGCCCCCAGTTTTTTGATGTGGGCATCAACGCTGTCAAAGTAATTAAAATGAGCCTGTTCATCGTTGATGATGTCATCAAAAAGCTTCACGCTGACACTGTCCCCGCAATCCTCGCACTCAGTCCGAAATTCATTATACGCAGCAATGCCATCGTCCTCCAGCTCGGTATCAAAAGCGAAGATCACCTCCATCTCCTGCCCTGTCTCCACAGCGCTCGCAGCAAGGGTAACGGGTTCGCCACCCAATTCCTTGACGCGTTCGGCAAACTTCTCCGCATGACGCATTTCGTCAATGGCGATAAGTTTCATCTGGGCGGCCAATTCTCCGAAATCCATGTCATCCAGACCATAATGCTGATTCATGTACTGGCCAATGGCGTGCAACTCCATGGCCCTTGCTTTGTTCAACACCTCAATCACCCTCGATTTTCTCTCTTCCCTTGCGGCTCGTGTCATGAGTCTGCCCCTTTCTTTGGTGGGTTGTATGCTGTATGGCCTCTCGATCAAAGCAAGACGCATTGCGCGTCGACTTTTTTTGGGAATGCAGCCAAGGCACAACAATCATGTGCTCAGAAACGTTGGAGCCGAGCCGCAAAAGGCGATGCTGATCGTTAAATCAATAGCGTTCGGCAAACCAATACCTACGTTTTAATTGAAATCATCCTCAAGGCCTGTTTGCCAAACATTTCGAAAGCGTTGCCGCCGTAGGCGACATGGAGCTGAATAGTGATATTTCAAGGTATCTTACAAATGGCGGGGTTGGGCGAGTGCGGAGAGCCCCCAGATTTATTCACTTCCTGTAACACAATAAAAACCTTACCGTTTCAAGTCAAGCCCGGCTGTGATATGCAAAGGGCCCAATGATTCGAACCACCCGATAAATACAGCCGGAAAAGCTTAGGGCCTTGCTGTAAAATAATTATACAACGACCGTTACCGGGCGTTTCCACAATGCTGGACGGTCCAACGTTCATGTTTAAAGCGTACGGTGCAGGCCATACAGAACGTGTAAAATTAACGAATGGCAAGACCCTTATATACTTGGGGTTTCCCCATAAAGAGGTATATAGACCATGGCATGCCTTGTTTCAAAAAACAGAGAGCTTTTTTTTTCCCACCTCCGCAACCTGGCCGCCCTCCCCTCGGTATTTACCCGGCCGGACGATGTGGACAAAGCCATGGCATACTGCCGAAACACCCTTAAAACCGCTCTTCCCGGTTACGCCATTCATGGGGATGAGGGAAAAAACCTCATCGCCATTCCCCACGCCATCAACCCGGCAAAGCCTGTTCTTTATCTAAGCGCCCACGTGGACACCGTGGATGCTCATGCCGAGGAGTGGGACGCCCCATACTCTCCCTTTGTCCCGTATGAAAACGACCATGAGCTGGTGGGTCGAGGGGTCAGCGACTGCAAAGCTGGGGTTGCCTTTGAGCTCTTTCTGGCGGAACTTGCCGGGGCAAATCAGCTTGAACTTGAAAACGTCATCTTTACGATCACGTTCAAAGAGGAAGGAGCCGGCCACAAAAGCGCTGTGCACATGGGACGCGCCCTTGGACAAACCCTTCCCGTCAGCGAGGTGGAGACCCTGCTTCTTGTTCTGGAGAACACGGTGACAACAGGGGCGTCACCATCCCTGGGAGTCTACACAGCGGAAAAAGGCAACTTCGTCATTGCGGTCGAAGGGACCCTTCCCGAGCTTCAACAAACCCTCGCCCAGCTAACCGCCTGGAACCCCATCTGCATTCGCCCGGCAAGCGAACCGGACACCTGGACCGAGATCATCACCCAGAAAGGGGGGCATGCATGCTCCATCCCCCGAGATAAAAATCACCTCACCGAGGTGATCCTGTCTGCCTGTGAAACGGATGCCCTCTCTGCCGGTAACCCGAACAGCTTCGGTGTCATTCCCACAGAAATCCACCAGGGCACATCACGCTCTCCCCTTGTCCACACCCTGATCTTAAGCAACCGCTCCTTCGACAATCTCACAGCGATCCACACCCAACTCAGCGGCATCCGCTACCGGGAGCTTAAAGAGTTCGCCATCTCACCGGGTATGGACATGAGGCACAGCTGGGAGGGTTCCACCTGGCAAAAGGCCCTGGCCTCCATGACCACCCCACCCCTTCCTGTTACCCTCGAATACAATACCGGTATCTCCGATGCCTCCACCATCCTCAACACCATGGATCCAGAGCTTGTGGATCGTTTTTTCCCTGTGGTGATGGGCCCCGGAACCCGCTCCCAGAGGGGCACCACCCCTCAGCGCCTCACCCACGGTAAAAATGAGACCTTTGACAAAGCAAGTGGAGTGGACGCAGCAGCGACAATCCTGAGCCTTCTGAAAGCATTGAAATTCATCCGTTAAGCCAAAGAAAAAAGGCAACCAATGGGCGGGACTCCCTGGTTCCCTAAATGGCGCACCTTTCCGGAAGGCTTACCTTTATATCGCACGTCCAGAGGGATAAAACTCTCCCCCCTGATTATAGCGATGTGGTAGAATAATCGTAACCATTCAGCTTCTGCTTCCGGACACCAAAGGTTTGAAAAGTAGAACAAACACGTCTTGAGGCAGACGACCGGGTTCGTCACATTGTGGATGTGATTTGACCCAGAGAACCAAGGCACAACGCATCCGCTGCGAGCTTTCAATATGGCACAGCATGCCTTGGAGCTGAACAGCAAAAAAACAAGCACAATCATCTCTTCACAAGAAACCAAGGAGGCCGGTATGGCTCCCTTTCGTCATTTTACGATTCTTGTCGCCCTGCTTCTCGTCCTTTCTGCTCTCCCCGCCTCCGCAACCACCATCATTCCCGTGAGTCTGACCCAACTAACCGAGAAGGTCGATAGCATCGTTGCCGGCGTTATTACAGAGACCCACTCATACTGGGAAAACGGGCGGATTTATACGGACGCCACCGTGGAGACCATGGAATTTCTCAAGCACCCGACTTCCGAGCGCCCCCATCGCATCGTCGTCAAATCCCTTGGAGGGGAGGTCGAACACACCCGCATGCACGTGGATGGGGTCCCCAAATTGGAACCCGACACCGAGGTGGTGCTCTTTCTCATTGAACATCAGGGGAAATACATCATTTACGGCCTTCATTACGGCCTCTGCATGGTTGAACCTGATTACGACGCCCAGAGCCAGAGAGTCTCCGGACCCGTCTTTCAAGTCCAGACAACCCGAAACCTCACCACCATGGCACTCACTCGCAACCCCCTCCCCACCGGCGGCGAAAGAATCGACCTTTTCTTTGAACGTGTTCGACGTCTCGTCCAAGAGAATGCCAACCCGAAAAAATAGAATACGCCATGAAATTCAACCAATTCGCCATTATCGCCGTTATTGTCGCTGTACTTATGTTTCCATCGTCTCTTCTTGCCTGGTGCCTGATTCGCGACACCGACTCCACATCCACCGGTTGTGGGTCAGCAACCCTTTACACGCAAAACTGCTGCAGCGGAAACCCCCGAACTTGGATGGCCGGATACATGAACTATTATATAACCAACACAACCTCTGCCGGCCTGATCAACCAACTTCAAACCGGAATCAACCAGTGGACCAATCTGGAAATGAGCTCCTTTGAATTCCGATACATTGGGCTGACCGGCAAAGACACCGTCACCTCGGACAACACCAACATCATCAACATCGACCCTGCTTTTGCTACAAATTACGGGCTTGTAGGCCAGGGAATCCTTGCCATCAGCACCACCTGGACCTCAGGAAACGGCACGACGTCATACAGAGCCATCGAATCTGATATTGCCTTTAACGGCCAGGAGTTCACCTGGTGGGATGGAACATCGGGAGCCACCGACACCGCTGCCGTCATGACCCATGAAGCAGGTCACAGCGCAGGCCTCAGTCATGCAGGGGCAGCATGCAGGAACTCAGGTTCCGAAGGGTGCGGCGCTGAGGTACCAAGTTCCACCATGTACTTTACCTACTCATCAGGCCAGGCCTCGCTGGAACTGGATGATGCAGCAGCCCTGATTTCGGCCTACCCCACCAGCACCTTTCGCGTGAAGGTGGTAAACCCAAACGGAGACCCCATGCCGGGTGTCACCGTCATGCTCCTGGATGCCGCCGCACCGGTGAACGGAGCCGACCGTTTCCAAGGAGGCCGGGTCTTCGGGGATGTCACCAGCAGCACGACGTTGATAGGAAACAAGGCAAGCAGCCTCAGTTATATCAACCAAACCCCCTTCAGCCTGACCGACATGTCCGGATACACCAACTTCATCCACCCATCACATCGCAACATTCGCATAACAGCCACAGCAGCCGGAATCTCCCGAACCATCTCCCACACCGTGGCAAACAATACCTCAACCCTTGCCATGACACTTGAAGACCGCCTCGGTCCCGTGGTCGTATCCTTCTCTCCCGCCAACGGAGCCACAGGTGCTCCCTTGAACGGCGCCATCCGGGCTGAATTCAACGAAGCCATAAACGCATCAACCATTACCCCCCTCACCTTTACCAACAGCCAGGGCCTTTCCGGAACCGTCAGCTACGATGCCTCAAGCCACATCGCATCCTTTACCCCGGCATCGTCCCTGGCCCCCCTCACCACCTACACCTTTACCCTCACCACAGGAGTTCAGGATATCTCAGGCAACGCCCTGCCATCTCCGGTGGTCTGGTCCTTTACAACACAGGACTCCTCGTCTTCATCTTCGGGGGGGTGTTTTATCGAGGTTGTGGGGGAAAAGTAAAGCAGGCTAAAGGCTAAAGGCTAAAGGCTAAAGGCTAAAGGCTAAAGGCTAAAGGCTAAAGGCTAAAGGCTAAAGGCTAAAGGCTAAAGGCTAAAGGCTAAAGGAAACGTAGACCAAGCCGTGGGAGTGTCAACTGTTTTCTGGTGGACGTAGAAATCCCCTTCGCCGGCGCCCTCGGGCGCAGCCCGTCAGCGAATGTGATCGCCCCCGAGGAACGAGGGGCAGGAGCATTCGCAAACCAGCTTTCAAGGTATTTTGCCTAATGTGGCTTCGCCACCCTTGCCGCCGGAGGCATTCGTTCTTTAGATCTGCCGCCGATAAGTTCCCCCCACGGAAAAGAGGGTCTCGGTGATCTGGCCCAGGCTGCAGACGCGGACCGTGTCCATGAGCTCGGCAAAAATATTTCCGCCGGAGAGGGCCACCTGCCGAAGGCGGGAGAGGGCCTCGGGGGCTTCTTTTTTATGGGTCTCATGAAAGACCGCAAGGCGGGCAAGCTGCGCCTCTTTCTCCTCGTCGGTGGATCGTGCCAGAACCGGTGACCCGATCTCGTGGGAGAGCTCCTCTTCTCGTGTGAAGGTGTTCACCCCAATGATGGGAAGGGATCCGTTATTTTTCCCCATTTCATAGAGCATGGACTCTTCCTGGATCTTCGCCCTCTGGTAGCCCGTCTCCATGGCGCCGAGGACCCCGCCCCTCAGGGAGAGGCGGTGAAACTCTTCCAGCACGGCCTCTTCCACCAGGTCGGTGAGTTGCTCCACCACAAAGCTGCCTTGAAGGGCGTTCTCGCAACGGGAAAGACCCCATTCGCGCTGGACGATGAGCTGCACGGCCAGCGCCCTCCTCACAGAGGCCTCTGTGGGGGTGGTTACAGCCTCATCAAAGGCGTTGGTGTGAAGGCTGTTGCAATGATCGGTCATGGCGCAGAGGGCCTGAAGGGTGGTTCGGATGTCATTGAACTGCATCTCACGGCTGTGAAGGGAGCGCCCCGAGGTCTGGATATGGTACTTCAACTTTTGAGCGGGCTCGCTTGCGCCGTACACCTCTTTGAGGGCCACAGCCCAGATGCGACGTGCCACCCGTCCGATAACGGTGTATTCAGCATCCATGCCGTTGGAAAAAAAGAAGCTGAAACGCCGTGCCACGTCATCTACTGAGAGCCCCCGAGCCTTAAAATACTCCAGATAGGTGAAGCCGTTGGCCAGGGTGAAGGCGAGCTGAGTGAGGGGGTTGGCCCCGGCTTCGGCGATGTGGTAGCCGGAGATAGAGACAGGGTAGAAGCGTCGCACTCCTTCTTTGATACACCACTGCTGCACATCCCCCATCATTTTCAGGGCAAAATCGATGGAGAACAAAGAAGTGTTCTGCCCCTGATCCTCTTTCAGGATATCGGCCTGCACCGTTCCACGCAGGCTCTTCAAAACCTCCCGCCTGATTCGCTGCCTCTCCTCTTTTGACGGAAGGCGGCCCACCTCCTTTTCAAACCGGATCGCCTCCTGGTCGATGGCTGTGTTAAAAAACATGGCCGTCAGAACAGGGGCCGGGCCGTTAATGGTCATGGACACCGACGTGTCGGGGGAGCAGAGATGAAAGCCCCTGTAGAGCTCTTTTACGTCGTCAAGGGTGCAGATGCTGACGCCGGCATTGCCGATTTTCCCGTAAATATCGGGACGCCGATCCGGATCCCGTCCGTACAGAGTCACCGAATCAAAGGCTGTGGAGAGACGATTTGATGGACTCTCTTTCGCCAGCATATGAAAGCGTTGATTGGTTCTTAACGGCCCTCCCTCCCCGGCAAACATGCGGGTAGGGTCCTCGGCTTTCTGCTTCAAAGGGAAGACACCTGCGGTAAAGGGGAAACACCCGGGAAGGTGTTCCCGCCGTAAAAACCGATAGAGCTCCGCCGGGTGACGGTAACCGGGCAGCGCCACCCGGGGAATCCGGGTGCCCGAAAGAGTCGTGGTGCTCTCAGGTTCACGCTCTTCGGCAGCAGCCACACGTTCAGCCCAGCCAGCCATCACATCACGGGTCCCTGAATCGAGGGATGCTTCAAGCTCTGCGCCTCTCATTTGAAGCTCCTCGGCAACCTTCCCCTCACAAAGGGCCATGGCCTGACGGACACTGTGGAGTTGCTCAAGCAGGACAGCCTCCTCCTCGGTCTTTCGGTGATACGCTCTCACCGCCTCGGCCACATCCGACAGGTAGTGTTCCCGTTCTGCGGACACTGCTCCGGGAAAGACAACGGCGTGCGGGGCGTCTGTCGCCTCGATATCAACGTCCCACAGCCCCTCCTCCTTCAGTTTACTCAGAAGAGCCCTGTACAACCCGGTCACCCCGGTATCCTGGAACACAGAGGCTGTGGTGCCAAAAACCGGCATGGAGGAGAGTGGCTCTTCAAAGGCATGACGATTTCTCCGTACCTGCTTTTGCACCAGGTTCACGGCATCCTCTCCGCCCCTTTTTTCGTGCTTATTCACCACAAAAAGATCGGCGTAATCCAGCATCCCGATTTTCTCCAGCTGGGTTTCCGCGCCAAAATCAGGCGTCATCACGTAGATGGCATGGTCCGACAACGTGATGATGGCATCACCGGCCTGCCCGATGCCGGAGGTCTCGACAAAGATCAGATCCATGCCGGCAGCCTTCATCACCGAAATAGCCGAAGCAAGGGTCTCTGGGACCTCCAGGGATGCTGCCCGGGTGGCCAGAGAGCGCATAAACACATTACCGCAAGAAGCCGCGTTCATCCGCATGCGATCCCCCAAAAGCGCCCCCCTGTTTTTCGCCTCGTGGGATCACTGCAAAGCACCCCGATCTTCAATTCAGGGTAATCGTGGACCAGCTTCAACAGCAATTCATCGATGAGGGTCGACTTTCCCGCCCCACCCGTCCCTGTCACCCCAATGACCGGAGGGTTTTTCCCCTGGAGACCTGCGATCTCTCCCAACAGCCCTTTGCCCCGCCCTTCTTCCGCCAGGGTTAACAGGCGAGCCAGAAGCACGGTGTTGTCCGGCGAAAGCCCCTCAAGGCTGGTCGGTTCTGACAGTGTCCGCCCCACGTCCATGGCTGCCACCATTTCCCCCACAATCCCCTCAAGCCCCAGCTGAACCCCGTCCTCGGGCGTAAAAATGCGCCGCACCCCTTTCTTTTCCAGCCCCTGCTTCTCTTCAGGCGTAATCACCCCGCCACCGCCTCCAAACAGAGCGATGTCACCACGCCCTCGTTCCTGAAACATCTCAAGAAGGTAGCTGAAGAACTCCATATGGCCGCCCTGATAACTGGAGACCGCCACCCCATGGACATCTTCGGAGACCGCGGCGTCCACGATCTCGGCAACGGACCTGTTGTGGCCCAGGTGGATCACCTCAACACCTGCTTCCTGAAGCATGCGACGAAAAAGGTTCACCGAAACATCGTGCCCGTCAAAAAGGGCCGTGGCGGTCACAACGCGCAAAGGGAAGTCAGTTGCGGCACGATCAAGGGTCATGCAGACACCTCCTGTGGTTCGCGAATGCTCCCGCCTTTCATTCCTCAAGGCGATCACATTCGCTGACGGGCTGCGCCCGTGGGTTTCCAAAATAGGTATGTGTATTATAAAAATGTAACGATTCAGGTTGCCTCCGGCGGCCATCTGGGGGCTCCTATAAGCCCTATGGCGAACGCGTCAAGGGTATCGTTGTACGATCACGTTCAATGCAATCGTTCGGAGGGTGATATAAAACATCCCGTATAAAGAAGAGACCCTTGTAACTATTGAAAATTATCGCCTGACAGGTCTCTTCGGGCGCGCCGTGCTCCGTCGCGGCATTTACGCGGTATCCGTCACGACTCAACACTCGATGGGCTTCGAGATTGTGAGGGTATTCATGATTTATATCAGCATGATCTGGGCAATGGCGTGTTCCCGGTAAAAAGAGCAGCTGCGGAGCACGGCGCGCCCAGGCAGGGTAGCCCTACAGGGCGCGTCGGTTTAACGGTGACAACTCAACATGAAATACATGAAGAGTGCCACCATTCTGGCCTCTCCTGCGAAGGCGGGAATTCATGCTGGAAGCCTTGAATAGTTACAAAAATGGTAACTATTCAACTTATGCCTCCGGCGGACCTGCCGGGGGCCAAACTTCTGAAAAGTTTGACAAACAGGTTTTAAGGCCAATTTCGATGCATGCGAAGGTGTTGGTTTTTCAACTGTACTCGACATACCGAGAAAGCATCCCCTATTACCAATTTTATTGGATAAGTTTGACAAATAGATGTTGGGTGTCTTTAAAATGTGTGTTGGGTGAGACTCAGCTCAGGAGAGATACACTATTTGTGGCATCAAACAGCCCTTCGGTCAACAGACAAACCGAACATTGTTCATCATGTTGTAATTAGGCAGTTCAAAGTTGCCTCCGGCGGCCCTGCCGGGGGCCAAACTTTTGAAAAGTTCGACAAACAGGTTTTACCGGAACGATATTGGCTAACCATATAGCTCTGGTTTAACGAGTATGCCGCCCCCTTTTCTCTCAGCCCACAGGGCTGAGAGAAAAGGAGGCGGCAACCGGAAAGTTTTCGGAGCTCATTTCAAAAAGCGACCCGCCGGAGGCAGGTCAGTTAAACCTGATAATGCACACGTTACGATAACGTATCCTGTTACTTTTAAGCTTGTGAGCCTGTTCGCACAAACCATCATCTTTTATGTCGGGCGAAGCCCGAGCCGAAGGCCCTTGCGCTTTGACCCGAGGAACGAGGGACAAAGCGCAAGGGCAGTATGCTTTCGAGGTGGCTCACCTCGCCGCCGGAGGCAGGCTGAATAGTTACCACCATATTTTGACTATACAGCCTGTTGCGACACAAAAAAACGGCCGGTGCGTTTCCACACCGGCCGTTTGCGAACTGTCACTCAACAACTGTCAGGAGGGTACCCGAACAATCTGATCAGACCTGCCCCGCCTCTTTCAAGGCAAAGGAGACCACTTTCCGGGTGAGTTTCTCCTTAAAGTCAGCCGGCTGATCCAGCTGGAGGCGCTTCAGGTAAGGCTGAGCCCCATCGGGAACGGGACCCATCATATGCTTGGCCAGGCCCATGATGGTTTTGATCTTCTCTTTGTCCATCTTCGCCTTGAACTCACGCAGGGAGCGACCAATGATAATCTCTTCCTCGGTGAACTCGCACCCGAAGGGGAAGACATCGAAATAGCCTTTCTTCATATCCCGGAAGGTACCCAGCTTCGCTGCCAGCTTCTCGGGGTAGTTGTTGCGGAACTCCTGGGGAATCTCGTAGTCAGGCGGCAGCTTCTTGGCTTTCTTCGCCTTTTCCACCAGCTCGTCCTGGAACCGGGAGTCGGCAACGTTGATAAGGGCCGCCACCACCTCGTGATCCACCTTGCCACGCAGGTCGGCGATGCCGTACTCGGTCACCACGATGTCCTTGAGGTGCCTGGGCACGGTGGTGTACCCGTAGTTGAAGACCACGTTGGACTTCGGCCCCTTGTCGGTCTCTTTTACCGCGCGGATCATCATGATGAGCCTTGCATCGTCAATGGCATGGGCCATGGAGACGAAGTTGTACTGGCCCCCCACCCCGCTGATAACAGTACCGTTTTCAAGGGCGTCAGATGCGATATTGCCCACGATGGAGACGATCATGCCGGCGTTGACGAAGCGGGCGTGTTTTCTTTGAATGGTACGAAGTTTTTCATCGCCATAGAGCTGGTTCAACACGGCCACACCGGTCATTTCGAACTTCTTGCGCTCTTCTTCGCTCATGTTTCTCAAATCATCGTAGAACTGCGTGGGCCCGATGAAGAAACCACCCTGGGCGATGACACCGTTTTCAAGGGTCTCGCCGATGCAGTTGTCGAGGATCGCATCCAGGTTGGCTGCATCCCGGAAATCACAGGAGTAGCTGACGTCACCGTCTACGATGGTATAATCATCCCAGGCAAGCCCGGCTTTGAAGATGCCGTATTTCTGAAGGGATTCGAAATCCGGTTTTTTCAGGATCGGCTGAAAGGCGTCCTGAGAAAGAAGGGTCTTCACCGAGTCTCGGGTCAGTGCCTCTGAGAGCACCCCTTCGTTGACCAGTTTCTGGATTTCAATGTGACCGTAAACCTTCCGCTTGATCACCCCGCCCTTGTAAAGCTCCATAAAGGCGTCCACCAACATTTCCGTGGTGCCGTACAATCCCTCGTCAAGGGTACCTCGCCCCCCGACGCGATCCACAAGGGGACCGTACTTTGAGGTGATCTCCAGCACGTCAAGGGCCTTGTTGTAATCATCATTGGCATTGTGACGCATGATGAGCGCTGTGGCGATGGCATCGCCCAGGGAGCCGATACCGATCTGGAGGGAACCGCCGTCCTTGACAAGGGAGCTGACATGCATGCCGATCATGTGGTCGGCGTTGGTTACCGGGGCCTTGGGAACGGAAAAAAGCGGCGTCTCGTACTCGGGGTTTTCAAGGATGATATCGTAATCTTCCTCTCCCACCACGGCATCACCGTACATGAAGGGCAGGGCGTTGTTCACCTGGCCGATATGAAGGAACTTGCGACCGGATGCTTTGGCTGCGGGGATAAACTTCTTGATATCAAGGCTCAGGTCTGCGTTGCAGCTGTCGCTGTAGTAGACCTTCCCGTCGATAACTTTCTTGGCGACGGCGTGGCAGTAGAGGACGTTGCTGTCCTCGTTCATGATATCACGCCCGACATGGGTATAGTTGGAGCTGTAGTGGTTCTGCTGGGCCATGGGGTCGTTCTTGACGGAGCCTGCCTTGTAATAGAACTCCTTCATCTTCACGTTGGGAGGCAGGGTGCCCTGTCTCAGGTCTGTCATGTAGCCAAAGTCGGGAATGCCTTTCCATACGCGCTCACGCAGGGGCTCCAGCATCCTTCTTTCAAGATCGTTCGACCAGGTGGGTTTCTCCAGGGAAATGGCCGTGATGATCGTCAGGTCGATCTTGGGATCCTCTTTGGCCCTGCGATAGATCTCATTGGCAATCTGGTAGGATTTGCCCAGGGCGATGGGCATGCCAAAGGCAATCTTCTTGTCAAACGCCTCGATAATGTAATCCACCACCTTCGTCACATCGTTGTAATATGTGGGTCCTTCGTGCTCTGTCACAGACATACCTCCCCTACAGGTCAACCAGTTTCTGTCCAGGCGGGTGCGCTGAGCCACAGCATCCCCGCTCCCCCTCTCCTGCCCGCATCCGCAAAGACACTGAACCATCATTCAGACACAGGAAACAGATCATTATAATCGCCCCTGTGGTCCCTTCCCTTCAGCGCACCCCTGCCGGACTCGTAACCACAAAACCGTGCGTCGTTGCATCAAACAAAACAACCCGTAAAAAAGATCAAACCACCCCCACGCCAGCTCACACTTGGCGCCTTCGCGGTAAAACCATACAGGATGCGTCAGAATGACAAATCGTTATCCTGATTTTTACGGGGCCATCAAAAAAGCACACATAGACTATAAACATAGTAACAGCGTGTCAACCCTGTTCACAGAGACAATACAATTATACTCGAAATTACATCATTCAAACGGCAGCACCCCGTTCCCTACTGGATCACAGGCGACTCACATCAATTGTTGCCCCCCTTTACAAAGGACAATTGAGGGCGCTGAAACGAGCGCTGTTATTCAGCTCCCAAAAGCAGCAGCAGGTGACCACATTGGGCAGAACATCTTGAAAGCATGTAGCGGAAGCGCTCTGCCCCCTGTTCCCCGGGGCAAATCACATCCGTCCGAAAAGCAAAAATCAAACAAGGCCAACTTTTTTAGACCTGTTTGTTAAACTTTTTGAACGTTTAGCCCCCGGCGGGCCGCCGGAGGCACAAGCTGAATGGTTCAAAATAATCAAACATTCAGGCTTGGCAAATCACCTGGCGATAGGCCTCAACAGTCGCCTTTGCCGTGCGTTTCCACACAAACCGGCTGTGGACCCTCTCAATCCCCTTCCGGGCAAAGGAGGATGCCAGAGCTCTGTCATCCAACAGCTCGCAGAGGCCTGTCTCCAAAGCTGTCACATCACCGGCCGACACGACCCGCGCAGCGTCCCCTGCCACCTCCGGCAGCGCTCCTCCGTCGGTACACACCACCGGTACGCCACAGGCCATGGCCTCGCCCACGGGCAGGCCGAACCCTTCATAAAGGGAAGGAACCACAGCCACCGAAGCCCGGGCATACTCCCTGCAAAGGCGCTCGTCCGATACCCGACCGGTAAATTCCACCACATCGGAAAGCCCCAGAGACGCAACAAGGCGCTCGATAATCCCCCCCGATTTGGGCTGTCCGATGACCGTGAGCCTGACGCTACGCTTCTTCGTCATGGAAGCCATGGCATGCATCAGATAATAGAGCCCTTTTAAGGGACTGTCCGCGCTGTTTGTCACGATGATCCGATCGGCTTCCCGCTCGACACCCGCCATGGGATAAAACCGCGTCGTGTCAATACCGATGGGAATGACGTGGAGCCTGGCTGGTGGCACCCCAAAATCGGCAGCAATGTCTTTTTTGGACACATGGGAGACGGTAATCACCGCCGGAAGTTTCCGGGCCACCCGTTTCTGCATCCCGATAAACGAATACCAGCGCATGGCCCGTGCCCGTTTCCAGATGGACCGGGTGCTCATCACAGCGATGTCCCGATCCCGTGTCATGGGATGATGAATGGTGGCCAACGTGGGGATCTTCCGGCTCATTTGAAGAATCCCCCAGGAGAGCGACTGGTTGTCATGGATGATATCAAACCGGTGCCCCTCGGATTCGAGGAACTTTTTAGCGCGCACCCCAAAAGCAAAGGGCTCGGGGTACCCCAGGGTAGAGTTGGTCCACCACTCGCAAAGGTTCAAGGGGTTTTTCAACCTGCGATAGGCGGGCATCTGGTCAATGTTTTCCTGGCTGTAGAGATCAAGCCCGCCAAGGACGGTCAGGCCGATGTCATCGTCAAGGTGAGGGGCCGGATCGCCCGAAAGGACGTGAACCCGATGGCCCAGGTCGACCAAGGCCCGCGCCAGGTGACGAATATACACCCCCTGGCCACCACAGTAAGGGTTGCTGCGGTAACTCACCAGGCAAATACGAAGGGAAGAAGGCTGATCCATCATCGCACGCTCCTCCTGTCCAAGCCCGGAACCCTGTGGGGTTTTCGCCCCTCAATGCCATACTCCCATATGTAAAGAAAAAGTCCTGCCACATACCCCAACCCGGGAAGCAACACAACAAGCGCAATCTCAAAATAATAACGAAGCTTTTCCTTGAACTCTTTCATGATTTCCCATCCGATATTTCACTAAAAAAACGCCCATGAGACGTTTTATATACGAACAACTGTCACGAACCAGCTGGGCCTCCGGCGGCCCTGCCGGGGGCCAAACTTTTGAAAAGTTTGACAAACAGGCATTGTGCTTAATTTCAAGGTGACACTTGAATCAAAGACGGATGCGCTTTCCCCCGAGGAACGAGGGGCAAAGCACATCCGCAGCCTGCTTTCAAGGTGGCACACCTTGCCGCCGGAGGCATGCTTTTACCACGCCCTTAGCCCTTAGCCCTTAGCCCTTAGAAAACCTACCTCACCCCGCACAGCCGTGGAACCCTTTTTCAAAAGGGGCATTTCAGGAGTGAACAACCCAGGATCATATCAACCTGTCTATTCAATCCCATGTATCGTTCTTGCACCGATCCCACCACCATGAGAAAATAGTGCCCAGACTTCCGATAGAGATCTCCTCGACAAAAACCAACTCCGGAGAGCCCCATGGCCATCAGCTCCAACCCCTTCGTTGACACAACCCGCGTCCACCATCTCAGCGGTGCGCATCCAGTCCCCGGCCGCTACGTTCTTTATCTCATGCAACAGAGCCAGCGCACCCGTTTCAACCATGCCCTCGAATATGCGGCACAGCAGGCCAATGACCTCGCGCTTCCACTCCTCGTGGGGTTCGGTCTCATGGAAGGCTACCCCGAGGCCACAGCCCGCCACTACCATTTTATGATGCAAGGCCTCTGTGATGTGACGAAACAGCTTGAGGAGCGGGGAATCGGTTTTGCCATCCTCAAAGGCTCCCCAGTTCAGGCAGCTGCAAAGCTCGGCAAGAACGCTGCGCTAATCGTCTGCGACCGGGGCTACCTGCGATATCAGCGATCGTGGCGCACAGAGATCGCAACGGCGGCTCCCTGCCCTGTTGTGGAGGTGGAATCCGATGCCGTGGTGCCGGTGGAGTGCGCGTCCGGCAAACGCGAGTACGCAGCCCGCACCCTTCGCCCCAAAATCGAACGACTTCTGGACCGCTACCTCGTGGGACTGACCCCGACGCCATTAAACACACCCTTTCCCCCCTCGCTGCTCCCCTCAAAAAGGATCGACCCGACCAGGGGTGTTCCGGTCAGCTTCAGTGTGGACCGCCGTGTGGGACCGGTCAAACGCTTCAAGGGCGGTGAAGAAGAGGCCCAAAGACGGCTTCGCAACTTCGTCAGGAAGACCCTCCCCCGCTATGCCACCCATCGCAACAAGCCCGAAGAGAACGCCATTTCGGAGATCTCCCCCTACCTCCACTTTGGCCAGCTATCCCCCCTGGAAGCGGCCCTTACGGTAAGCCACGATGGAAAAAACAACCCGGAGGCCGTGGCCGTCTTTCTCGAAGAACTCATCGTCCGCCGGGAATTGGCCATCAACTACACCTGGTTTGAACCAGACTACGATACCTTTGAGGCCGCAACCCCTGCCTGGGCCGTGGAAACCCTGGCCGGGCGAGGCATCAACAACAACCTCTACGCCAAAGAGGAGCTCATTGCCTGCGCAACCCACGACCCCTATTGGAACGCAGCCATGGCAGAGATGGTCCACACCGGGTTCATGCACAACTACATGCGAATGTACTGGGGAAAAAAGATTCTGGAATGGTTCGCAGATGCCGACGAGGCCTACAATACAGCCATATACCTCAACAACCGCTACTTTCTCGATGGAAGGGACCCCAACTCCTATGCCGGGGTGGGCTGGACCTTCGGACTCCACGACCGCGCCTGGCCCAACCAGCCCGGATTCGGCAAGGTGCGCTCCATGAAAGCGTCAGGCCTCAAACGGAAATGCAATATTGAAGGATATGTGCAAAGGGTGGATGAGCTGGTGAGGGCTGAAAAAGAGGTGTCTCCAACGGCAAGGGGCTAAGCCCCTTGACCCCAGGTTCGCAAATGCTCCGTTCCCCTCTTAACATTGCCTCCGGCGGCCCTGCCGGGGGCCAAACTTTTGAAAAAATTTGACAAACAGGATTTAAAAACGCCCCCCTGCTCCACCGATGGTAGATGCCATATACTTCTGGTTTAACGAGTATGCCGCTTCCTTTTCCCTCTGCACCTGCGGGGCTGAAGGAAAAGGAAACGGCAACCGAACGTTTTCGGGGGCTCATTTCAAAAAGCGCCCCGCCGGAGGCATGGCTGAATAGTTACAATCTGACGAAGCATGTCACCCTCGTAGGGTGCATTTATGCACCATGTCCGGACAAACAATGGCCGCCATTTTTCATAATAAATCGGGTACATTTCACGCGTTCGGTTTTGGTGCATGGAATGCACCCTACAGAATACGGTGTTTCAAACGCCCCCGGATACATCCCACTTCTATCGGATAAGTCTGCTTTAAAGCAACACACAAACAAAAGCTAATGCCCCGCATGAAGACCATGCATTCAAACCCCTGAATCTCATTACTTTTCGCCACCCAATTCACGATACCTCGGACACGTCACCACATGATCATTCACCATGCCCACGGCCTGCATAAAGGCATAGCAGATGGTGGACCCCACAAAGGTAAACCCAAGCTTTTTAAGGGCCTTGCTCATGGCATCGGACTCCGGCGTGCTCGTCGGCATCTCTTCCATGGCCCGAAACCCGTTGTCCAGGGTTTCCCCTCCGGTGAAGCTCCAGAGAAATTCTGCAAAGGAGTGTCCGGCGGCCTCATGGGCAAGATAGGCCTTGGCGTTTTTCACCGCCCCCCGCACCTTCAGTTTGTTCCGAATAATACGCGGATCAGCCAGAAGAGCCTCGATTTTCGAGTCATCATAAAGGGCGATCTTTTCCGGTGCGAGCCCGTCCATCACTTTCAGGTAATGTTCTCGCTTCTTGAGCACCGTAATCCACGAAAGCCCCGCCTGAAATCCCTCCAGAAGCAGCATGGCAAACAGCTCACGGCTATCCCGCACCGGAACGCCCCACTCCTCATCATGGTAGGCCACATAGATGGGGGTATCACCGCACCATGAGCATCGTTGTTCTGTCATCTCTTTTCACTCCTGAATCGTCAGCTTAAAATTCTTTGTTAATAATAACTATTCAACCTGCCTCCGGCGGGTCGCTTTTTGAAAAAAGCTCCGCAAAAACTTTCCGGTTGTGATTCCCTTTTCCCTTAGCCCCTCAGGGGCTAAGGGAAAAGGGAATCACATAATAGTTAAGCCCAAACAGTAAGGATTGCGGATACCGGGATGCAATCGAAATTGCGCTTAAAACCTGTTTATCAAACTTTTCAAAAGTTTGGCCCCCGGCAGGGCCGCCGGAGGCACACGCTGAATAGCCATCTTCGTTGTCACGGGCGAAGCCCGTCAGCAAAGGTAATCAGCCCGAGGAACGAGGGCTGTGAGCATTCGCCACAGGGTGTCAAGGTGCCCCCACCTTGTTCAAGGCATCCATCAACAGCGGAAACAGCTTGCGGTTGGCGGTGGGAAAAGCAAGGGTAGCCAGCTCATCCGGTGAAACCCAATTGAACGGCTGGCCTTTTTTCGGGGTGACGGAGCCCTCTTTGATGGTGGCCAGGTAGAGGTGGATCTGGACTTTGAAGTGGGAATAGGCGTGGGTGACGCTCCCCACCATGTTCCCCACCTCCGGAACGATTCCCAGCTCTTCAACAAGGCAACGCCTCAAGGCCATGACCTGGCTTTCATCGGTCAGAATTCGCCCTCCTGGAAACTCCCACATCCCGGCAAGGTGACCACTCGAGGGCCGTTTCTGAACCAGGATCTTGCCGCCATCCACCACCACGGCCAGCGCCACGGGATACAAGGGGACCTTCTTCTTTGCGCCTTGCACAGGAAAGGCCTCCTGTTTGCCAAGGTCCCGGGCCTTGCAGGTAACTCGAAGCGGGCAGTGATTGCAGTCGGGCCGTCTCGGCGTGCAAACGGTTGCCCCCAACTCCATCATGGCCTGATTGAAGTCTCCGGAGCGGTCTTCCGGAATGGCCTTGTCTACAGCCTCCTGTATGGCCCGCTTGACCGATGCCGTGGTCACAACACCATCCAGGGCAAAAAGCCGTGTCACCACCCGGTTTACGTTGCCGTCCACGGCTGCGATGCGATGGCCGAAAGCAATGCTCTGAACCGCCGCGCAGGTGTAAGGCCCCACACCGGGTAAATCGGAAAACACCTCCGGCGTATCGGGGACCCAGCCCCGATGATCGTCCCGAACCTTGCGCATGGCCTTGATCAGGTTGTGGCACCGGTTGTAATACCCCAGCCCCTCCCACATCTTCAGCACCCGGTCATCATGCGCATCCGCAAGAGACGTCGGGTCGGGGAAGGCATGGGTAAACCGCTCGTAATAGGGAATCACCGTGGCCACCTGGGTCTGTTGAAGCATCACCTCAGACAGCCAGATCCTGTAAGGATCCGATGTCTCCCGCCACGGCAGGATCCGCTTGTGGGTGTCGTACCATGACAGGAGAATCCCTGCGTCCAAAGAGTCTGTCATAACGGCCTTCTTTGGTTAAAGTGAAAGGAAAAACAAGCCTCCTGCGGCAAGGGTGGCGAAGCCACATTAGGCAAAAGCACCTTGAAAGCAGGTAGCGGCTACGCTTTGCCCCTCGTTCCTCGGGGCAAATCACAACCGCCCTTAAAACAGAAATCAAACAAGGACGCTTTTTTAGACCTGCTTATGTAACTTTTAAACGTTTAGCCGCCGGAGGCACAAGCTCAATAGTTACCATCAGATAAAAAAATTGCCCTCCGGTACGACCGCCGTAAGCACCCCCTTACATGAACTGACGAGTGACGTCCCGATTAAACCTTTGAGTATTCTAAGTTCACCTATAGCACAAACTATCGGTGAAATGATTTGCTGTAGGCGTGTAAAAACAAGGATTGATGGCTTGGCCAGCAGCCATGGTCAAACCATGGAAAAGCCTATGAACCATGAAGAGCATGAAGCACATGAAGAAAAACTGAAAAGAACAGTTTTTAGCGGCGGAGCCGCCTTCATGGCCTTCATGGTAGAACTACTTTTTGCTGTAAACCGGACCCATTTCATACGACCCAGGCCAAAGAGTTGCGAGATCCCCCCACACACACAGTCCAAGTCCGTCAGCGAATGCGAATGACCTGAGGAACGAAGGTTGGGAGCATTCACCAACCTGGGGTGCAGGGGATCATCCCCTGCCCGCCGGAGGCACGCTTTCAGATCTTTTTCAGTGTCACCCATAAAGCCGCAGCAAGAATCATGGCTCCCCCTGCAAGGGATCGAACGGTGGGCACTTCGCCGAGGAGAAGAAGGGCCGCGGCAATGCCGTAAACGGGTTCCAGAGAAGCGATGATGCTGGCCCGTCGGGCCGAGACGGTGCGCATGCCCTGAATGAAAAGGGTGTGGGAGATGCCGGTGAAGATCACGCCCAGCAGAATGAGAAGGCCGATATCGGTTGGGGTGGGGATTTCGGGGAAGAGAACAAGAGCGGGGAGCAAAATCAAAGCAGCAGCGGCGTCCTGCCAAAAGGAAATAACGGCACCGTGGTAACGCCTGGCAAAGTTCCGGTTGAGAAGGGAGAGCACGGCAAAGGTGAGGCCCGATGCCAACCCCCAAAGGGCCCCCTCAAACACCGAGTTCCCAAGCTGAAACTTAGGGACCACAAGGGCCACACCTGCAAGGGTCCAGAGAGCCGGCCCAAGGGACGACCACCGAAACGCCTTCCGGTCGAACAAAGGCTCCAAAAGCGTTGTAAACACGGGGAACGAGGCAAAGGTGAGAAGCCCCACTGCAACCGAAGAGACCTGAATCGCCTTAAAAAACGTCCCCCAATGAACCGCCAGGATCAGGCCCTGAAGGGCCAGCAACCCATAATCCCGTTTTGATTCAAGGGTTACCCGTCGCCCGGCAAGGCAAAGCGCAGCCCCCAGAAAAAGTGCCGCAAAAAAAACACGCCCGAACACGATGGTCACAGGCGTTAAATGCACAAGCTTTCCGAAAAGCCCCGCCACCCCGAAGAGCAGCGTGGCCACATGAATCAACAAAAAATCTCGGGTCATATCTAAAAAAGGCCTCCGGCGGCAAGGTGAGCCACCTTGAAAGCGGATTGTCGCAGCGCTTTGCCCCTCGTTCCTCGGGGCAAAGCGCTACGACTTTTCAATCAAACACGAAAAGCCCAACCGCCGACGGTGTCGGAATGCACACATGGATCCCCGGTCACCCAGTCCTGCAAAGCCCAACGTGCCACCTTAAAAATCAGGCAGCACGCATGGTCTCACAGCTCTGACAGCCGGGGAAGACGGCATAAGAGTCACCTTCCGGTACCCCACGGGCAAAGCCCGTCAGCGAATGTGATCGACCTGAGGTACGAAGGTCGGGAGCATTCGCAAACCTGGGGTCCAGGGGATCATCCCCTGGCCGCCGGAGGCATGCTTTTAGGCCTCCAATGGCAAGTAGACCGGTTTCCAGATCATGTGATCGATGGATTCATCGATGCGAGCGGGGTCCATCTGGTGGTCAAAGGTGCTGAAGGCGCATTTTTGGGCGACGCCTTCTCGGATGGCGGCACGCCCCACGGCTTTGGCAACTTTGAGGGTCACTTCCTGGAGTCTGTCAACGGAGGGGAAGAGCGCTCCTCGCTTGAGGTCATCGGCGCTGACGCAATCGGCGGCGGCGTGGGCCGCGGCGGTGAAGAAGCTGGGAAGAACTTTGGTGGCACCGGAGGCGACAACGCCCAGGCCCACACCGGGGAAGATAAAGACGTTGTTGCACTGGCCCACGCGGTACTCGGTGCCTTTGTGGACCACCGGGTCAAAGGGGCTGCCCGTGGCCACGAGGGCTTTGCCGTCGGTCCATGCGTAGATGTCCTCGGGCAGGGCTTCGGTATTGGCCGTGGGGTTGCTCAAGGGGAGGATGATGGGCTTTTCGGTGTTTGCCAGAACCTTGGTCACCACCTCTTTGGTAAAGCAGCCGTGCTGACCGGAGGTGCCGATGAGAACGGTGACGCCCGCCTTTTCGATGACGTTTTCAAGGGCGCCGTCCTCGGAGCTGGTGAACCAGGAGAGGGCCGCAGGGTCTTTGGCGAATTTTTCTTTGTAGAGGTCGAGCTTGCGGTCGGTGGTGACAAGCCCTCTGGAGTCGAGGGTATAGATACGGGCGCGGGCGTCTTCCACGGCCATACCCTCTTCCACGAGAGCCGCTTCGATCTGCTCTGCAATGCCCACACCTCCGGCCCCTGCCCCGTGAATCAGGTAGACCTGATCCTTGATGCTCTCTTCTTTAACCTTCATGGCTGCGAAGATACCGGCAAGGGTGACGGAGCCAGTGCCCTGGATGTCGTCGTTGAAGCTGATCATCTCATCCACGTAGGTGTCGCGAATGGTGAAGGCATTCTGCTTGGAGAAGTCTTCCCACTGACAGATGGCGTTGGGGAACACTTTTTTGAAGGCCTTGGCAAACTTCTCCACAAAGGCAAGGTACTCATCGCCGGTGAGGCGCTTGTGGTGCCATCCGATGTATTTGGGGTCGTTCAGGAGTTTATCGTTGTCGGTGCCCACGTCAAGTGAGATGGGCAGGCAGTGCCAGGGGGCGATGCCGGCACCCTGGGTGTAGAGCATCAGCTTGCCGAGGCAGATGGCCTGACCGCCTGCGCCCTGGTCGCCGATGCCGAGGATTCCCTGGTTGTCGGTGACCACAGCCACGCGGATGTCGGCCCGCTCGTAGCGGCGCAGGATTTTTTCGGCGTCATCGATGTTGCCGGGATAGAAGTGCAAGCCGTTGCCCTGGCGAAACATGGCGGAGAATTTCTGACACACAAGCCCCACGGTGGGTGTATAGACGATGGACATGTACCGGGTGATATCGCTTGAAAGAAGGGCATGGGCCAGGGTCACGTTTCGGTCGAAGAGGGAGCGGATGTAGATGAACTTTTCAAAATCGCTTACTTTCTCTTCGATGATCTCCTGAGCGTTCAACACCTGCTGGGAGAGGCTTTTTACTTCAGGGGGGATGAGCCCGCTGATTTCGAAATTCTCACGCTCTTCATCAGAAAAGGCGACCCCTTTGTTGGTGTAGTTGTGGAAAAGAACGGCATTGCCTTTTGCGTTGACTTTCAGAGCCTTGGTGTTTCCGTATTCATCAAACTGAAGATCGTAAATACCCATGTTTCTTCTATCCCCTTCATGAAAAAAAACCGAAGATCTCCCTTCGAGTGTTTCAACTTGTTTACGACGTCGCCCGGCATCCCCCTGAACCCACAGGCAAAACCACGCAGAATTCCGTTTACCTTGCCTTACCAGGGGCCTCATTTTGCCCCTGTATACCATGTTACCGTGTCGTTGGACAATCTCTTCCCATAGAAATGTAGACTACCTGACAACCTGATATTCATGCTCTTTTGAATTACCTGAAGAAGGATTTCAAAAACTCACGGTTCATGCGTGAAATATGAGAAATAGAAATCCCCTTGGGACAAGCCGCCTCGCACTCCCTTTCGTTGCCGCAGTTGCCGAATCCCAGCTCCGACATGCAGGCCACCATGGTCTCCACCCTTTTTTTGGCCTCTGGCTTTCCCCTGGGGAAGCTGGGCCAGATGGGAAACCTTGGCGCTGGTAAAGAGCATGGCCGACCCATTGGGGCAGGCCGCCACACAGGCTCCGCAGCCGATGCACTCGGCAGCGTCCATGGCCTTTTCCGCCTGCTCCTGGGAGACGGCCACGGCGTTGGCGTCCGGGGTGCCGCCGGTATTGACCGAGATATACCCCCCCGCCTGGATGATGGCATCCAGGGTGCTGCGATCCACCACCAGATCCTTGATGACGGTAAAGGCGCGGGAGCGCCACGGCTCGATCACCACCACATCGCCGTCTTCAAAATGGCGCATGTGAAGCTGGCACAGGGTGGTCTCCTTCAAAGGCCCATGGGCCTTCCCGTTAACCACAGCCCCGCAGGTGCCACAGATCCCTTCCCGGCAGTCATGATCAAAGGCCACAGGGTCTTCGCCGTTGAGAACCAGGCGCTCGTTTAGAATATCAAGCATCTCCAGAAACGAAGAGTCCGTTGAAATGTCCCGCACTTCATAGGTTTCAAGGGTCCCCCTGGAATCAGGCCCGTCCTGTTTCCAAATCTTCAAGGTCAAACCGATATTGTGCGTCATTTGTAACTCCTTTGGCTCAGCTTGACGTTTTCAAAGGTGAGGTTCTCAATCACCCTCTCCGGAGATTCGTCCTCTCCGGTGTACTTCCAGGCCGACACATGGGTGAAGTTGGTATCGTCCCGCCTCGCCTCATGATCCTCGGTCTGATAATCAACGTTGTAATGACTTCCGCAGGACTCCTGACGCGCCCTGGCATCGGCGATCATCACCTTGGAAAAGGCCAGGAAATCTGCCACCCGCATGGTCTTTTCAAGGTTCTGGTTGAAGGAGTCCGCTGTGCCCACCATGGAAAGATCCTGACGGAACGCCGCCTCCAGCTCTTCCACCTGGGTAAGGGCCTTGTCCAGGCCCGCATTGTTCCGGGCCATGCCACAGTGTTCCCACACGATGCGCCCCAACTCCCGGTGAATGTCGTCACAGGTGCGCTTACCTGTGGACGTCAGAAGCCTTTCGATGCGTCCTTGCACTGCCTCTTTGGCTTCGGTGAAGGCTGCGGAGGTTTTATCGTGGGCGTCATAGGGCCGATCGGCCAGGTAATTACCAAGGGTGTAGGGGATAATAAAATAGCCGTCGGCAAGGCCCTGCATGAGGGCACTGGCACCCAGGCGGTTGGCGCCGTGGTCGGAGAAGTTCGCCTCCCCCAGAACAAACAGGCCGGGAATGGTGCTCATGAGATTATAGTCCACCCAGAGACCGCCCATGGCATAATGGGAGGCCGGGTAGATGCGCATGGGGGTGGTGTAGGGTTCTTCGTCGGTGATGCGCTGGTACATGGAAAAAAGGTTGCCGTATTTTCGCTCGATGACGTCCCGGCCATCCCGCTTGATGGCGTCTCGAAAATCGAGATAGACCGCGTAGCCGGTCTCCCCCACCCCCTTGCCCACGTCACACTGCTCCTTGGCGTTACGCGAGGCCACGTCCCTTGGTACGAGGTTGCCGAAAGCTGGGTATTTGCGCTCCAGGTAGTAGTCTCGGTCCGCCTCGGGAATCTCCGAGGGGGTTCGTGAATCCCCGGCTTTTTTCGGCACCCACACCCTGCCGTCGTTTCGCAGGCTCTCGCTCATCAGGGTCAGCTTGGACTGCCACTCTCCGTGCACCGGAATACAGGTGGGATGAATCTGGGTGAAGCAGGGGTTGGCAAAAAGCGCCCCCTTGCGGTACGCAGCCATGGCGGCCGAAACATTGCAGCTCATGGCGTTGGTGGAGAGATAAAAGACGTTGCCGTACCCGCCCGTGGCCATCACCACGGCATCTGCCGCATGGCGCTCAAGCTCTCCGGTGACGAGGTTCCGGGCAATGATCCCTGCAGCCCGCCCATCCTCCACCACCAGCTCTGCCATCTCACGCCGGGTAAAAAGGTTTACCCCACCCGCAGCCACCTGCCGGGAGAGCGCCCCGTAGGCCCCCAAAAGAAGCTGCTGACCGGTCTGGCCCCGAGCGTAAAAGGTCCGTGAGACCTGGGCCCCGCCAAAGGAGCGGTTGGCAAGAAGCCCGCCGTACTCCCGGGCAAAGGGGACCCCCTGGGCCACGCATTGATCGATGATATTGCAGCTGAGCTGGGCCAGGCGATAGACGTTGGCTTCCCTGGCCCTAAAGTCCCCGCCCTTGACTGTATCGTAAAAGAGGCGACGAACGCTGTCCCCGTCGTTCTGGTAATTCTTGGCCGCGTTGATGCCGCCCTGGGCCGCGATGCTGTGGGCTCGCCGGGGGCTGTCCTGAAGGCAGAAGGTCTTCACCCGGTAGCCCAGCTCCGCCAAGGTGGCCGAAGCCGATGCCCCCGCAAGACCGGTCCCCACCACGATGACACTGTACTTGCGCTTGTTGGCCGGGTTTACAAGCTTCATCTCAAAGCGGTGCCGATCCCATTTCTCCTCGATCGGCCCGTCGGGAATCTTCGCGTCAAGTTCCATACATCATCTCCTGATCAATAAAAGATAAAGGCATGCCTTCTATGGTTAAAGTTCGGAATAACATGCCTCCGGCGGCAAGGGTGGCGAAGCCACGGTAGGCTAAAAACCTTGAAAGCTGGTTACGAATGCGCTTCGCCCCTCGTTCCTCAGAGCAAATCACATTCGTCTTTGATTCGGTGTTAAACTGGAATCATGTATAAAAACATGTTTATCAAACCCATCTCATCAAATTGGCAAAAGTTTGCCCCCCGGCAGGGCCGCCGGAGGCATCTTTAACCGGGCTGCCTCCGGCGGCCAAGGGCTGAGCCCTTGGAACCCAGGTTCGCAAATGTTCCGACCCCTCGTTCCTCGAGTCGATCACATTCACTGACGGGCTACGCCCGTGTCCTATCCCCTATGTCCTATAACCTACCCACTTCCCGTGAGAAAAAACATCACCGGGATCACCGCAAACCCAACGCCCACCACCAGCGCCAGGGCTGTTGCGCACTTCCTGAGAAACGGCGTGCTCCCCTCCCCGTTGGCTCCCAGGCTCTGAAACGCGCTCCAGAACCCATGGCTCACATGAAAGGCGATGGCCCCAATCCCCAGAAGGTAGGCCCCCACGTAGTTAAGGCGGGAAAAGGTCTCCACCACCACGGGATACCGTGACACGCCCGATGGGGGCGAAAATTTGAAGCCGATGAGGTGCAATGTGATAAAAACCAGGGTAAGGAGACCGGTGTAGATCATGGTGGAAGAAGCAAAGGTCCGCCCACCGTGCCGGGCCGTCACCTGATACTTCTCAGGCCTTGCCGCCCGGTTCTCAAGCGCCAGCACCACCCCCGTGAGGACATGAAGGACCGCCATCAAAAGAAGGATAAACTCGGCAAACTTGAGCATGGGCCCCAAAGAGTGAAGCTTCTCCGTATACCCGGCAAAGGCCTCCGCCCCCTTAAACAGGGTAAAATTACCAGCCAAGTGCACCACCAGAAACCCGCAGAACCCAAGCCCCGTGATCCCCATGAGCATCTTTTTCCCCACAGGTGTCGCGATTCGTCCAATCAGATCCATAATCCACCTCCGGCGGCAAGGTGAGCCACCTTGAAAGCAGGTTGCCGCAGCGCGTTGCCCCTCATGCCTCGGGACAAAGCGCTGCGGCTTTTTAATGAGACCTGCCCATTTATGTTTTTCTTGACTCCCGATACGTGCAAACGTCCACTGCGAACCTTCTGTTCAACGATATGGGTTTGCACACATGGATCCCCGGTCAATCGGTCTTGCAATGGTTCTGGGCAACGACAAGCTTATTTCTGTTGTCTTTATGCCCCACTTTTTGAGTTAACCACGAAGCGCCCTTCGGGCTGCACGAAGAAAGTGAAACAGCCCAGCGGTTGTTCACGGGCGTAGCCCGTCAGCAAATGTTACGTACCCGAGAGACGAGGGAACGGAGCATTTGCGAACCTGGGTTCCAAGGGCTTAGCCCTTGGCCGCCGGAGGCATCGATTTTACCCAAAGACCTCACGGCACATCTCGCCCAGGTGGCCCAGGTTTTCACAGACGTGGACCCCGCAGGAGGTCATGGCCTCGACCTTGGCCTGGCCGGTGCCGCTGTTGCCGCTGATGATGGCGCCGGCATGGCCCATACGCCGTCCGGGAGGGGCGGTGAGCCCGGCGATGAACCCCACCACGGGCTTTGTCATGTGAGCCTTGATGTACTCGGCGGCCTCTTCCTCGGCGCTGCCGCCGATCTCACCCACCATGACCACGCCTTGGGTCTCGGGGTCGGCCTCAAAGGCCTCCAGAACGTCGATGAAGGAGGTGCCATTCACCGGGTCGCCACCGATGCCCACGCAAGTGGTCTGGCCGATGCCCTGGGCCGAGAGCTGATGGACCACCTCGTAGGTGAGGGTCCCGGACCGGGAGACCACCCCGGCCGGGCCGCCGGGCTTGTGCATGGGGCCGGGCATGATGCCGATCTTGCACTCACCGGGGGTGATGATGCCGGGACAGTTTGGCCCAATCAGGCGCGTTTGAGTCCCATCAAGGACCTTCTTCACCCGGGCCATGTCAAGAACAGGAATCCCTTCGGTGATGCAGACCACCAGCTCGATTCCCGCTTCGGCCGCCTCCACGATGGCATCGGCCGCAAACGGCGGGGGCACAAAAATCATGCTGGCGTTGGCCCCTGTCTCTCTCCTCGCCTCCGCCACCGTATTAAACACAGGGCTTCCCTCATACACCTGCCCCCCTTTTCCAGGGGTCACCCCTGCCACAACAGTGGTGCCGTACGCCTTGCACTGACCGGTGTGAAAACTCCCCTCACGCCCGGTGATCCCCTGAACCAGCAACCGTGTAGACTTATCAACGAATATGCTCACAGCGTTCTCCTTTCTTATCAGAACCCATGCCTTCTATTGTCAACGTCCGTTAAAAGCATGCCTCCGGCGGCGAGGTGGAGCCACCTCGAAAGCTTATTGCGAATGCGCTTTACCCCTCGTACCTCGGGCTAAATCGCATTCGCCTTCGGCTCGGGCTGCGCCCGACTCCAACGTTGAAGGAGTCGCAGGCGTCCTCATGTCCCGGTTCCTGTACATAGAGCACGAAGATCACGAATCGCCCTTTGGGCTACACGAAGGAGGTTTGAGAACCTGCCCCGTTTCCCACGGGCGAAGCCCGTCAGCGAATGTGACGGGCCTGAGGAACGAAGGCCAGGAGCATTCGCAAACCTGGGGTCCAGGGGATCATCCCCTGGCCGCCGGAGGCAGGCTTTCATCCCCTCCTACGCCACGATGGCTGCGATCTTTTCTGCAGCGTCTTTCAGGTTTGTGGCGGTCTGGAGGTCGAGGCCTGATTCTTTGAGGATTCGGCGACCCTCTTCGACGTTGGTGCCTTCCATGCGCACCACGATGGGAACCTTGATCCCGGTTTTGGAGGCGGCTTCCACCACCCCTCTGGCAAAGATATCGCAGCGCAGGATACCGCCGAAGATATTGATGAGGACCCCTTTGACCTTTTCGTCTTTAAGGAGGATGCGGAAGGCATTCTCCACCATTTCGCTGGTGGCTCCACCGCCCACGTCGAGAAAGTTTGCCGGCTCGGCTCCGGCCATTTTGATGAGGTCCATGGTTGCCATGGCAAGACCGGCGCCGTTGACGATGTTGCCGATGTTGCCGTCAAGACTGATGTAGTTGAGCCGGTGCCGGGAGGCTTCCACCTCCAGGGGATCTTCTTCGGTAATGTCCCTTAAGGCGGAGATTTCAGCGTGGCGATAAAGGGCATTGTCGTCGAAGTCCACTTTGGCGTCCAGGGCCACGGCGTCGCCTTCCCCAGTTATGATGAGGGGGTTGATCTCCACCAGGGAGCAGTCCTTGGCCACGAAGAAATCGAAGAGCTTTTTGACAAGAGCCGTCACTGACTTGGCCGAATGGCCTTCCAGCCCCAGGCCGAAGACCACCTGACGAAGGTGGCTTGGCCAGAGGCCTGCCAGGGGATCAAGGTGCACCTTTATAATCTTTTCAGGGCTCTTTTCAGCCACCTCTTCGATCTCCATCCCCCCCTCCCGGCTCGCCATGATGACGATGTTGCCGCTCTTTCGGTCGGGCACGATACCGAGATAAAGTTCTTCGGCAATATCCAACCCCTTTTCGATGAGAAGGGTGTGCACCTCTTTGCCTTCGGGACCGGTCTGATGGGTGACCAGGGTGGCGCCGAGGATCGCACCTGCGGCAGCCTCCGCCTCTTCCGCCGAATGCACCAGCTTTACCCCACCTGCCTTGCCGCGACCTCCGGCATGGATCTGGGCCTTCACCGCCACAGGCCAGCTCTTCATGCTTGCCGCCCGAAAAGCCGCCTCACCCGGCGTGCGTGCAACAGCCCCTTCGGGGACGGGTATGCCATGGGCCCTGAAGAGTTCCTTTGCCTGGTATTCATGAATCTTCATGGTTGTCTCCAATTCGTTGATGCGAATAAAAAGCAGGCCTCCGGCGGCGAGGTGTGCCACCTCGAAAGCAGGTGGCGAATGCATAAATCGAAATGGTTATGCGAGCAGCCACCCAACCATCCCAAATCCCATATCACCTATGACCTACTTCCCCTCCTTTGCTGCCGCCAAAATAAACCGGGTCTGAAAAGCGATGTATCCGTCAAGGGTGTAGCGCCCCTTTAAAAACCATCGCCTGAAGGCCCACATATGGCCTGTGACCATAATGTTGTGGGCCATAAGTTCAATGGACGATCGCTCCATGGGGGCAAGGGTGCCTTTTTTCACGGCGTTCTCGATGAGTTCAACAAAGATATCCGTAATGCGCACTTCATTTTCAAGCACATGGCTGCGCCACTTTTTCGGTAGGGATTTTGTTTCCTGGTAAATGAGCTGAAGGTGGTCAGCCATGGTGTCACACACCCGTATGTAGATGCCGATGACAGCCTCCAGGCCATCAAGCCCGGTTTTCTTTCCGGACATGGCGCTGTGAATGCCTTTTTCAATTTCATCATGGATGGCGTCACAGACAAGGTAAAGGACGTCGTCTTTGGAGGAGACGTATTCGTACAGGGAACCGATTGAAAAGCCCACGGCTTCGGCAATCTGACGGGTGGGGGTTTTGTGAAAGCCTTTTTCGATAAAGAGACGGACGGATGCGTCCACAATTTGACGGCGCCGGGTGCGAACCAGCTCGGGATTCTTCACCTGGGATACCACGCCGGCTTCATCGGGACGTTTACGGGCCATGTTCCCTCCAGGGACTGGGACGTTGGACGAAATCAGCTAAAAGAGTGGAGCCGCACTGCGGAGCAGGAACCGGGAGTTGGAGAGCGAGAGGAAGAAGCGGCAAAAGCCGCCTGAGATGGAGATGAAAGAGGAACGGGTTCCCGAACGAGCGCTCAGTCAGTGATACCACGCCCGATTTTTTATTGTCAACCCTTTTACCCAGCCTGTATCGAGTACACTATCAAGATGTTAAGAAGAAAATGCATACAAATACGCACCCTGTAAAGACACTGACAATCAGTTCTTTTTACAACCTGCCTTGCCCACTGAAATACGGTTTTATGTATGCCCAAACCAACACTCAAGCAGCATTGTTTAGCCCGTGTCTTCTCATGGAAGTCACGAAGCGCCCTCGGGCTACACGACTGATACTGCCGTTCCCTAAAATCAGCCGTTAACAAGGAATTTAAGACACCAATGGGGAGCATTCGCGACCATCCTTTTCCCTACACCTTAAATGATGCAAGGAAAACATTCCCACACCCATACATTGCCCGCCATTGACCTGCCCACTCCTCCCATAAGCCTTGACACTTGAGCTTATCACCTTTAAAGCATGGTAGTGTTACGCATCGCCAAAATTAATCGAATCCATCCCGGAGAAATTTCAGAAGGAGCCCCCGTGCCGAACACCCCGCAATCCAGTCTCAGAGGCTACTTTCTCATCTTTGGAGCCGCTCTCCTCTGGGGCCTCCTCGGCCCGGTCTCCCGCTACCTCTTTGCTGCAGGGGTCTCCCCCATCGAAGCGGGATTCTTCCGCGCCCTCATCACCTGGATCCTCTTCGGCATCCACGCCACCGCAAAAAGACAGGTGATGGCCGACAAAAAAGACCTGCCCATCCTCTTTGCCTTCGGGTTTGTGGGCATCTCCCTCTTCTACGCCGCCAACATGATGGCCATCGACAAAGGCGGCGCCGCCCTCGCCTCCGTGCTGCTCTACACCGCCCCCTTCTGGGTCGCCCTCTTCTCTTACTTTCTCTTTGGAGAGCGCATGACCCTGATCAAAGGCATTGCCATGGTTCTTGCCGTGGCAGGGGTCTGGGGCATTTGCCTCGACGGCGGCCCCATGGCCGGAGAATCCATCGGCACGGCGGTCCTCTGGGGCCTTACCGCGGGCATCTGCTACTCCCTCTACTACATCATCGGAAAGAAGTTCTCCGGGACCTATGCCCCTTACACCCTCTTCTTCTGGATCCTCCCCACCGGCATCCTGGGCCTGCTCCCCTTTGTGGAGTTCACCACCAAAACCCCGATGAACTGGTTCCATCTCCTGCTCCTGGCCTTCTTCTCATACAGCGCCAACAGCCTCTACTACCTTGGACTGCGCTACCTCGCCCCCACACGCGCCGTCCTCACCGCCACCCTGGAACCCGTGGTCGCCACCTTCTTCGCCTGGCTCCTCTGGAACGAAACCCTGGGTCTTCTCGGCTATGGCGGCAGCGTCCTCATCCTCACCGGGGTCCTTCTCACCATCCTGGCGCCCCAGGAACAGGCAAAGGGATAAAAAAGCAGCCTCCGGCGGCGAGGTGGGCCACCTCGAAAGCGGGTTCGCGAATGCTCCCGCCTCTCGTTCCTCGAGGCGATCACATTCGCTGACGGGCTACGCCCGTAAAACTCAGGAACAACTCCTAGGTCGAGTCTAACGCAAAACGTCTCAACAACGTGTTGCCATTGGACTTCGTTCTGGGCTGGGCTCGCCATCTAAGATGATGGGTTCGACAGGGTACATGATACTTGTTCGCCGCCAAAAGCCATTTTCTTGTTTTTTCTTCGTGTCCTTCGTGCTCTTCGTGGTTCATTCAGTCTTTTTTTGTGCACCCCACCTGACCATAGGCCATCATTGCGGGGGTAACTCAGCTCTGATTATAAAATATGAATTGCAGGGTAGGCCTGCAGCCTATTCTGGAATATTGGGAAGAGTCGTTGTCTCGCCTTTGTAGTTGCGCAGTTTGTACTCTTTGTCTGTTTTTTCCACGTAGCTGTAATAGGGCATCAGCATGATCTTGCCGATGCTTGTGGCGACCACGTACATGGGTTGCGCAAGGCCTGTGGTGTGGCCCCGGATCGCGTCACGGATCAATTCGGCCCCTTTTTCAATGGGCGTGCGAAAATGATCAATCCCCGGTGCCGGTTCACAGTAGAAGAGGTAATAGGGCCGGATACGAACAGACAGCAGTTTCTGGTGCAACGCCTTGAAAGTCTCCGTGTCGTCGTTGATCCCTTTGAGCAACACCGCCTGGTTGCCCACATTGATGCCGCACGTCATGAGGTCATAAACCGCCTTGGCGGTCTGCTCCGTAATCTCCCTGGGGTGATTGCATTGTGTGTTGATCCATATGGGCACCCGGTGGTGCCCGGAAAGCACCTTGATCAGGGAAAGCGTGATCCGCTGAGGCAGCACGATGGGAGTCCGCGTGCCGAACCGGATCATCTCGACATGGGGGATTTCACGCAGCTTTGCTATAAGGTACTCGATCTTGTCGTCCGAAAGCACAAAGGGATCCCCGCCGGTAATCAGGACATCGCGAACCTCCCGATGATCACGAATCCACTGCAATCCCTCCTCAATATCAAAGCGAAACCTCAGCCCGCGCACCACCACGAGCTCTTTGCGAAAGCAGTGACGGCAGTACATCGCGCAGACGTCGGTTACCAGAAAAGCGATACGATCCTGGTATTGCCGCGCAATGCATTCGGGACGTTCTTCATCCGTCAACCGGTTCTCTTTCCATTCCAGGTAGTTTTCCACACCATAACGGTTCACATTTTCCAGAACAGAGGGAATCACCTGACGACGAATGGGGCAGTTCGGGTCATCAGGGTCCATGAGGGAGGCAAAATAGGGCGTGGTACCCCACCTGATATCTCCCTTCCCGGCTTCTTCTATTCCTTTTTCCTCTTCAGGAGAAACGCGCACATACTTCTGAAGTTTGTCTAATGTGTTGACACTTGTCTCCAATTGCCTCATCCACTCTTCCATTTGGTATGTCATGGCACCTCTCTTTTGCTTGGATGAAATGCATGTCAAAATCAGAAAAAAAAGGACAGGAATGCTCTTTATTTCAGGTATAAACCACCAGAAACGACTGAAACAGTATAACGTAAGGCATTAACGATCAGGCAATAAACTCTAAGAAAAGGCGTTGAAAGATGTTTGTACAGGCACCAGGACGGGCCTGTTTCTTTACTATAGCAAAAATCGCAGACAATGCCATGGACCAATAAT
Organism: Desulfolunaceae bacterium; assembly: GCA_942491485.1. Classification (GTDB taxonomy): domain Bacteria; phylum Desulfobacterota; class Desulfobacteria; order Desulfobacterales; family Desulfolunaceae; genus Desulfoluna. The sequence goes on from CALOAX010000011.1 coordinate 560,019, forward strand.
CAACGTTATCGTGATTAAACAGGATGCCCGGCTTTTTTATGTACAAGGGAAGGGAATCCGCCCACCGTTTCTATAGTGATTGGCAGGCGTTTCGAACTGCAGATGTACTTCTCCCACGAAGAGCCCGAAAACAGCTACGCAGCTGAAAGCAATTCTATTGTTTTTTCTTCGTGTCCTTCATGCTCTTCGTGGTTCACAAGGGTCTTTTGTCAGACAAGGGGCGTACTTTGCTCTAAACGGCAGATTGAGTTCCCATCTCAGCAATCGGTTTATTTCGCACCGAGTGCCCCCAGCGAACTCGCCGCATGGGCAGCCAGACCAGCCCCCGCCTCGGCAAAGACGTTCACGGCGATATCCACACCCGCCTCACGAAGCATCTCCACCTCGTCATCAAAGCGGGCGACAGCGGCCAGCTCTCCCTGGTACCCATATTTTTTAAACTTTTGAATGACGGTGAGCATGGACTCAAAATTATTCAAGGCCAACACCACCAGTTTCACCGTGCCGTCAGGGGCGGGAAGCCGCCGCCAGAAATCGGGGTCGGTCACATCGGCCTGATCGACACTTCGCCCTTGCTCCGCATGCCGGGCAATGGTTTCCTGATCAAAATCGAGCCCCAGCACCACATCGCCGTACTGCTCATGGAACCAGTCATAGGCCCCGACACCGGTCCGCCCCATGCCTACAACAAGGATATCGACAGAGGGCCTCTTGAAAGGAACCTCTTCGGCATGCCGGTCTTTCGATTCGAATCGCTTCAGTGTCGTGCTGATGGTTTCATAAATACGATCCGCATGTTTGTTCAGGGGCGAGGCGATGATAAAGGAAACGGACAGGGCAATGGCGATCACGACCAGCCACTGAGGGTCCAGGCTCCCCGTCGAGGCCGCCAGGGAACAGACAATAAGCCCGAACTCGCTGTAGTTTGACAGGTTTGCCATGGTGATAAACGACGTCCTGGCCTTGAGGCGAAACCGGGTAAAAATCAGGAAATAGAGCCCCATCTTCAAGGGCAGCAATGCCACAAGGACACCTGCAGCGGCAAACCCGGACGCATCCGGAATCCCCCGCAGCCCGATATCAAGGAAAAACCCGACCAGCAGGACATCCTTAACGTTCATCAGCGAACTGGCCATCTCCTTGGCCCGGGGGTGCGGTGCCATCAGCATCCCCAGGATGAGCGCCCCGAGATCTGGCTTCAACTGCACCATATCAAAGCTGTGCGCCCCTGCAATAAGGGCCAGGAAAAGCCCGAAAAGAACCATCAGCTCACCGTGCCCCACACGGGTAAGCATCACCTGAAACACCTTCATGGCCACAGGCAAGAGGGCGATGACCAGCAGTGCCATGGGCGACGGCAGCTTGCCGGTGGCAAGGGTCAGGTAAATGACCGCGACAATGTCCTGAATAACGAGAACCCCGATGGCGGTTCGCCCGTTGAGTGAATCCATGCGCCCGCTCTCGTCAAGGATCTTCACGGCAAAAACGGTACTGGAAAAACTTAAGGCAAAGCCCAGCAGCAGCGCCGTTTTCGCGTCAATCTCCATGAAGAACCGCAGCCCGGAGTACCCCAGGCAAAAAATGGCAAACCCGACGGCAGCAACGGTAATCCCCATGTGCAGGGAGGCCCCGGCCCACACCTCCGGCTTGAGCAGGTTTTTAATTCTCAGCTTCAACCCGATGGTAAACAAAAGCAGCGTCACACCGACATCCGATGCTGACTGAAGCAAAGGGGTGGAGGTAAACCCAAGGGCGTTGAGACACAGGCCAGCCAACAAAAACCCCACCATTGGCGGCAAACCGATCCGATACATGAGGTAGCCCAAACCAAATGCCACTGTGAGAATTTCAGGATCCATGCGTTAAGCTCCTATTTTCTTCATAAAATAATGGTAACTTAATTCGTATCTATTCAGCTATGCCTCCGGCGGGTCGCTTTTTGAAAAAAGCTCCGCAAAAACGTTCCGAATGCATCCCCTTCTGCCGCTCAGTCCCATTGGGGCTGAGTGGCAGAAGGGGATGCATGGCCGATAAATATACACAGTCGAGTTGTTAACCACGTTCGAATAAGTCGAAATCGCTCTCAATACCTGTTTGTCAAACCCACACACTCAAATAAGGCAAAAGTTTGGCCGCCGGCATAGCTGAATAGTAGCTTAATTCTTCAATGGACGTACTGCTTTAAAACACGTGCTGTTTCGGCCATTTTCTTTGGCGTGGTACAACCCGGCGTCTGCCGTTTCCAGAAGGTCGCGTTGAACAAACCCCTGGTCCGGAATCATCGTTGAGATGCCGATGCTGGTGGTGACATGCTCAGCGGCCAAAGAGCCCTGGTGTGAAATATCAAGACTGGAGACCGCCTTCAAAAGACGCTCCGCGACATGCTGTGCCCCTTCGGGATCCGTCTCCGGCAACAAAACGGCAAACTCCTCTCCACCGATCCTGGCCACCTTGTCCACATTCCTCTTGGCCGCATCGGATATGGCCATGGCCACTTTTTTCAGGCAGTCATCGCCTGCGGCATGACCATACGTGTCGTTATACGCCTTAAAATGGTCGATATCCAGAAGCAACAGGGAAAGAGGGGCCTTGGTCCTGATCCCCCGCTGCCACTCCTCTTCGAAGGTAATGTCAAACTGTCTCTTGTTGAGCAGGCCAGTCAACCCGTCCGTGGTCGACAACAGGTGAAGCCGCTCGTTTGTCTCTTCAAGCTGTTGCTGAAGTTCTTCGAGTTCAACAAGTTTTCGATCCAGCTCCCGGGTCTTTTTGCTCAGGGCATCCTTGTGCCGGAACAGCTCGATAAACACCCCGACCTTGCTCTTAAAAACCATCTCATCCAGAGGCTTGAACAAATAGTCCACTGCGCCGCACTCGTAGCCTTTGAACACCTGGACATCAGCCCTGAAAGCAGCGGTAATGAAAATGATGGGGATGTGTTTTGTCTTTTTGTTCCCGCGCATCAACTCAGCCACTTCGTACCCGTCCATGCCGGGCATCTGAACATCCAGAAGAACCAGGGCAAAATCGTGATCCAGCGTCAGCCCCAGGGCCTCCATGCCGGATGTGGCCCGAACAAGCTCAATATCCGGTTCATCCAGAAGGCTTTCAAGTGTCAGCAAATTTTCCAGACGATCATCGACAATCAGTACCTTGGCAATTCCCATGACGAACCCTTATGGCTTGTTGGCTTTCTTTGAAGCCCAATCTCTGCGTTGTGCATTAAAAAAACCCTCCGGCGGCCCTGCCGGGGGCTAAACTTTTCCCTGGTCAAAGGTGTGGGTTTAACAAACAGGTCTTAAAAAATTATCCTTGAACGAATTTCTTATTAAAAGCGCATCCGCTACCTGCTTTCAAGGTGGCACACCTTGCATTCCCTTTTCACCCTTGATTCAAGGCCTGCAAAAACGGCCCAATGCCATCTAAAGGCAACACGTGATCCACATCCACCGCCTTGATAGCGGCATTTGGCATGGCATCGGCCACAGCGGTTTCAGGTGCCTGCACAATGGCCAGCCCACCAAACTGCTTGATCTTGGCAAGGCCATCTGCCCCGTCGGAATTTGCCCCGGTGAGAATCACCCCAATCAGCCGGTCGCAAAAGACCTCGGCGGCGGTTTCGAACAGGACGTCCACGGAAGGGCGGGAAAAATGCACCCGTTCTTCGGCAGACAGGGCGATGGTTTTGCCCTCTTCCACCATCAGGTGGTAGTTGGGGGGCGCGATATAAATGGTTCCTGGCTCCAGGGGCTCCTTGTCTTCAGCTTCCTTGGCATGCAGGGTGCACCTGACATCAAGGTGAAGCGGAAGGTAACTCTCCGAATTGGGGCTGAGGTGTTGAACGACAAGCACGGGCATTGAAAACGACCCATCCAGGGCCGGAAGAATTGATTCCAATGCCGCGAGTCCACCGGCTGAAACACCGATGACAACAGCTTCAAATGGGTTTAAGCGCTCCATCGCGTGGGTTACTCCTTAAGAAAGTCAGCCCTCATGAGGCTGAAGTACTGCGCTTTTTCCTGTAAATCTTTTCGCGCTCCGATACGACCTCAAATTGATCGGCCACACTTGAAAACCGGAGGCTCTCCTTGGACCCAAGGCAGAGAAACCCACCCGGACACAGGCTGTCCAAAAACAGTTTCAACACCCGGTTTTGAAGCTCTCTGTTAAAATAGATGAGCACGTTTCTGCAAAAGATGACGTTCATCTCTCCGAACACACCATCCGTCACCAGGTTGTGGGACGAGAACAGCACATTCTCCTTCAACGAGCGCTTCATGATCACGTTGTCGTAATCGGCCCTGTAATAGTTCGAAAAAGAGCGGGTCCCCCCGGCTTTCTGGTAATTTGACGTATACTCCCGCACCAGGTCCATGGGGTAGATGCCGTCTTTGGCCTTTTGAAGAATCAGCTCGTTGAAATCCGTGGCGTACACCTGAACGCGATCTTCCATCTTCTCTTCTTCAAGAAGAATGCACATGGAGTAGACCTCTTGTCCCGCCGAACACCCGGCATGCCAGACTTTTGCAAAGGGGTATGTCTTAAGGTGTGGAAACACCACCTCACGAACCCGTTTGTAAAACCAGGGATCCCTGAACATTTCCGTCACGTTGATTGAGAGGTCGAGAAGCAGCGTATTAAAAAATGCCTCATCGTAAATCACCCGGTGCTGCATGTCTGAAAAGCTTTGAAAATCTTCAAGGGAGCGACGATGCTCCAACCGTCGCTTCGTGTGGGTAAAGGCATAACTCCTGAAGTCATAGCCGTATTTCAGGTATATTGCTTCAAGCAGAAGCTGTATTTCAAGCCGTTCGTTTTCAATGGTTACGGTATCATTCATATCAGTACAACCAGACCCTCAACATGGAGAGCAGTTTTTCGGCATTCACCGGTTTGGCAAGGTAGTCGCTGGCACCGGCCTCGATGCATTTGCTTCTGTCACCTTTCATGGCTTTGGCCGTCAGGGCGATAATCGGCAGCTTGGCAAACTCCTTTTGCTTGCGGATTTCCGCCATGGCTTCATACCCGTCCATTTCCGGCATCATGATGTCCATCAGGACGGCGTCAACCCCGTCAGTCTCTTTCAGCTTCTCCAGGCATTCAATACCGTTTCGGGCAATCACAACGTCCATTTGCCTCTCTTCGAGAACACTGGAGAGAGCAAACACGTTCCGCATGTCATCATCCACAAGGAGAATGGTCTTGTTGCTCAACACCGCCTCTTTGCTGTGGACCATCTTGAGCATGTTCCGTTTTTCTTCCGGAAGATTGGCCTCAACACGATGCAAAAACAGGGCGGATTCATCAAGGAGCCGTTCAGGTGATTTCACGCCTTTTACAATGATACTCTCCGCATACCGGTTGAGCTCCTTCTCTTCCTCGCGGGTCAGGTCGCGTCCCGTATAAATGATCACCGGCACGCGGGCGGAGGTCTCGCTCAGGCGGATTTTCTCCAGGAGCTCAAACCCCGACATGTCATCGAGGCCAAGATCGAGGATCATGCAGTCATACCCTCCCATCTCAAGCTGCTGTATGGCCTCCCGGCCTGTACTGACAGCGGTGGTCTCGACGTCCCCGTTCCCAATGAGTTCCTGGATGCTGTCTCGATGGATCTTGTCATCTTCAACCAGCAGGAGCCTGCTCATGGGCTTGGAGACAATGTCTTCAAGCTTGCTGAACGCGTCTTCGACTTTTTCCATGCTGACAGGTTTGGTCAGGTAGCCGATGGCCCCCATGCGCATGGCGTCCAACGTGCTGTCATTGGCCGACATGAAGTGAACCGGGATGTGCCTCAGGTCCGGGTTGTCTTTCAGGCGTTCCATGACGGTCCAGCCGTCGATCCCGGGCAGGCCGATATCCAGGATAATGGCGCTGGGCTTGTAATAGTCTGCAAAATGAAGCCCGGTTTCACCGTCTTCGGCCACGACGCATTTGAACCCGCGCTCCCGGGCAAAGTCGAGCATGATCTTCGCAAAATAGCGATCGTCTTCAATGATGAGCAAGCTTCGGGAATCCGGGGTAATGCCCTTGCGATCGTCTTCCACATAATCGCTGTCACAGGGAGGCGTCGCCTCTGCTTCCGGGTTGGCAACCGAAGCAGCAGGCGCTGCCACCGCCCCTTGGGAAGGCGTGGCCGCAGGGGCCACGAAACCGATGGACGCCTTGTCGGCCGCAGGTGGGGCGGGCTCGGCATCCTCCACCGCAGCCTTCCCATCGTACACCTCCGGAAGAACGATGGTAAATGCGCTGCCCTGCCCTTCGGCGCTTTCAAGGAATATCGCTCCCCCAAGCAGCTTGGCCAGCTCTTTGGAAATGGACAGGCCCAGACCGGTGCCGCCGTACTTTCGGCTGGTGCTGCCGTCTGCCTGCTGAAAGGCCTGGAAAATTGCGACCTGTTTCTCCTTGGGTATCCCGATGCCATCGTCCTTAACCGTAAAGGCAATGGCCTTGTCGAGGTGGAGCCCTGCCCCACCGAAGGCTGCCGGGTCCGGCCGGGAAATATCCAGGGCAACGGTCCCCTGGTGGGTAAATTTGAAGGCGTTGGTTAAAAGGTTCCTGAGGACTTGCTGCAACCTCTGGGAGTCTGTCCGGATCATGTCCGGCACACCGCCTGCGACGCTCAGGTCAAGGGCGACGCCTTTGTCATCGGCCACCCCCTGATACAAACGCTTGATGTCACCCAAAAGGGATTCCATCGTCACGTCTTCTATCATCAGATCCACCTTGCCCGCTTCAATCTTGGAGAGGTCAAGGATTTCGTTGATGAGAGCCAGGAGATCCGCCCCGGATGCGTGAACCGCATTGGCGGACTCCACCTGCTTCTCTGTCAGGTTTCCGTCCCTGTTCTTGCCCAGAAGCTGGGAGAGAATCAGGATGCTGTTCAGGGGCGTCCGCAGCTCGTGAGACATATTGGCCAGGAACTCTGACTTGTATTTGCTGGCGATTTCAAGGTCACAGGCTTTCTGCTTCACCACCTCCTGCGCCTCGAGGAGGTCGCCGTTTTTGATCGAGATGGCTTCCTTCTGCTCTTCAAGTGCCTTTGTCCGCTCTTCCAGCTCCTCATTGGTGACCCGGAGTTCCTCCTGCTGGGCCTGGAGTTCTGCTTCAGACTCCTTGAGGGCCTTTGTCTGCTCCTCCAGCTCCTCGTTGGTGACCCGAAGCTCTTCCTGCTGAGCCTGGAGTTCGGCTTCGGACTCTTTCAGGGCCTTGGCTTGCTCTTCGAGCTCCTCATTGGACACGCGAAGCGCCTCGCGCTGCTCCTGGGCCTTCTCAAGAAGGTCATGAATCATCTGTCGCGACTTGGCGGCGTTGATCAAAATGGCGGCATTTTCGATATTCTGGTCGATGAACCGGCGTTGCAACGGGGTAAACGGCGAGACAGACCCCAGGAGCAGAACCCCCACAACCCCATCTTCAGAAGAGATGGGGGCCGCAATATAATTGGAGGGAATGAGTTCTCCGGCCCCATAGTTGATGGCCGGCGCACCTGATGCCATGTCGGTAAACACGAGGACCTCGTCCTCCAGGGCCGCCTGCCCCACCATGCCCTCCCCGAGCCCGATGCGGTTAAAGTTGCCGCTGCGATCCGTGAACGCGTAGCTCGCCTTGAGCTCAAGAGCGCCGTCATTCAGAAGGTATAGTGCCCCAAGCTGGGAATCCATGTGCTTGGTCATAAAAGAGGTAAACCGCTTGGCCAGCTGATCGCTTTCGTGTTCCCCGCGCAGCTTGTCGTCCAAGCCCTCTTTTCCGGATTTAAGCCAGTCCAGGTCCTGAAGGTTTCTGGCCATGGTGTTGAGGGCCTTTGCCAGCTCACCCAGCTCGTCCTTCCGATTGAGCTTCAGGGTCGCGCCCAGCTCCCCGTTGGAGATGGCCTGGGCAAACCGGATATCCGAAATCAGGGGCCGGGTGATGGTCCGCGAAAGGAAAAACGCCCCCACCCCAATAAGGGCCAAAAGTATCGCGGCCACCGCCCCGATAACCCGGTGTATGTTTCGCACCGGGGCCGTCACCTCGTATTTGTCAATCTTGGAGATGAGGTACCAGTCAAGGCCCAAAAGATTAAGCTTGTTATAGACCACGAGTACCGCGTTGCCCACGCTGTCAACGTAGGTGGCGTTGCCACCCTCTTCTCCTGAAGACACAGCATCGTGCCAGTAGTCAGGAAACGAGGTTGGGCAATACCCAACAACAAGCTCTCCGTCCCCCATGCTTCTCAGGTTGCTTCGAAACTCGTAACGCGTCCTCGCCTGTTCGAAACCCAGGAGATAAGACTCACCGGTGTCCCCCATCCCCTGCCGTGCATCCACGGTATGGGTCACCTGTTCCGGGGAGAACTGAAAAATCAGAACACCTGTGATGGTTTTATTTTCGTCCCGGATGGGTTGCCCGACAAAAAATGCCTCCAGGCCACCGCTGGGCTCATAGGGAGAAAAGTCAGAAACAGCCTTCTTGCCCGTCGCCAAGACCCCCCGCCACACGGCCGCCATCTTGGTTTCTCTGTAGACGCCGTACGTGAGATTGGTGCCGAGATCATTCTCTCCCGCAACAGAATAGAGAACATCACCCTCTTCGGCATCCACCACGAAGATATCGTGGTATCCATAATCCCGGGCATACGCCTCCATCATCATGCTGTAGGGTTTCACCTGCCCCCAGTAGGCTGCAGAGCGGGTATCGAGCCCTACGGAAGCGCCTTTACGGGCAAGCGCCCTCTGCGTCTTGAGAACACTCAGCAGCTCCTTGACCCGCTTGGAATCGGCCAGAAATTCGATCCCGGCATGCCGGTCTGCAAAATACTCCTCGATCTGCCCTTTCCGAATGGCCTGCACCGTAATCAGCTGATTAAACGATTTGTCCATGAGGGAATCTGTGGCCAGGCTGCTTCCCAAATACCCGACGATGGCAAGGGGAATGGAGCCTGTAATGATAAACAGTACAATCAGCTTGAACCGGATCCGCATATCTGAAAAAAAACGAAACATTTTAACTCCGAAAATATAATTACGGGTGCAGTTACCACCATGGGTTTATAGGGTTTGCCCGGGGAAAGTCAACTGCCGATCTGAGACGGTGTCGCCTCAATTTTCCATCAACAGGTAAAAACCCTCTTTTCTTGCCTGCACGAAGAGGGGGATCCTCATGGGCTTTCTCGCCCCCGTCTCCGGTGAGAGAGCCTCAAAACCACGCAAAAACACAAGCAATCGCAGGAGATTAGCCCCCACCATAAAGCAGCGAAGATATTGGAAAGGAGAGTAAGGGGAAGTTCGGTTAACCAGGCAGGATGGGCATAACGGTGCCATGCCCATTGAAGACGTGAAGGGTTGAAAAAAAAGGGGTCATCGCGACAGCGCCCTGATGCATGTCACTCATCATGAAGCCCCAGCTCAGGGTAATGCTCCCGGAGACACTCTTTGCACACACCATGGGTGAACGTGACGTCCGCATGCTCCTGAATATAGTTTTCAATGCGATTCCAGTAGCCTTTGTCATCTCGGATGTTCTTGCAATGCATGCATATGGGCAACAGGCCACTCAACGTCTTTAATTCATCCAGGTATTTGCTGTTTTGAAGGGCGATGGCGGCCAGCTTTCCAAACCCCGTGGCCATCTCCGCATCGTTGTCGCTAAAATCCGAGGGTTTGTTCGCAAGGCCGATGATCCCCACCGTTTTTTCTTCCAGTACCAGCGGGGCAAACATCACATTCTTCAAGGCCATATGCCCTCGGGGCATGAACTCCACCCAGCAACTGTTCATGAAATCATTGTGATAAACGGCTTTGTTGTCCCTGTAGGACTCTTCCCGCAACCCCCGGATGGGCATGGGAAGCAACGGGTCCACATCACAAGGCATGCCACCCGCCTCAAGAAAAAGAACCTCATTCTCCTCCCCGGTCTCGCTCAAGAGGGCCACGTATCCCCCCGTGGCACCGATCAGCTCCTTGCAGTGATCAAAAATCGACCTCGCAGCCTCCGTAAACCCTTTTTGCTCCAGCACGGCCCTGGCCCCCTTGTTGAGGGCATGAAGCTCCCTTTCGCGGCGCTCGGACTCCTCAACCGCCAAAATCAACTCCCCGATCAACTCGGCACGCATGGCTGTTGTTCCCTGAAGCCTATGAAGTTCGTCAACAAGCTCTTGTTTTGACATTTTTCTGCCCATGGTCACCTCACAGTGTATCATAAGCTAAGAAACACAAGCGGGAGAGGGGGTGAGAGGGTGTGTTTCGTTGAGTCCAGCAGAGAATCAGAAAAGAAAGTGCAGCCCGACACACCGAGGCCTAACAACTTGTCATAATGATTGATACATATTCATCATGACACACCCCCGGGTTGTTTTCAATGCAATGCAGGGGAATATCCCAAGTCATCATAGGTCATAGACACAGATCACTGGTGAGAGCATCATGGTCATCATGGGTTCACCACCTCTGCCCAACCCCAGAACACAATCGCGGTGACCCCCCGTACGGAGTTTTTTTGGGGAGGGGAAAGGAGAGAAGACCGGGGGATAGTCGCAACACGCCATAAAAGGTTTTCACATGACCCCATGTCTGTATTGAAATGTATACCTGCACAAAGGGTTCTTCATAGCTCACGCAGGCATTCGATGATGTTGATGGCCCGGTTGAACGTGTAGGCTTTCGCGGCGTTGTTTGGGCGAACATAGAATTCCGGCAGTTCAATGCGTGACTGTCGAGGGGCACGATCCCCCTTTTTAAAAAAAGTCGTCTCCACGACCTGATGATTCATCGATTAAACTGCCGAATGAATAGAATTATTTCACAGCAATGTTCTGTTAAGCCGTCGCAACCGGTAATTAGACCGCTTGTGCCCCCGGCGGCCCTTCCGGAAGGCAAACTCTTACCCGATCTAAGACGTAGGTTTGACAAACAGGGTTACTCAACTCAAGCAGGGCTCATTCCGAATCCAAAACGCATCCGCAGCCTGCTTTCAAGGTGGCACACCTTTCCGCCGGAGGCTTCTGTTCAACAATCATGTTAAGTTGAACAGTTACAGACAACCTATGGCTTGAGTCTTTCCAATACCGTTTTTGCCGCCAGCTCTGATGAAGCGGGGTTTTGACCCGTGATGAGGTTGCCATCATGAATGGCATACGCTTGCCAATCATTGGCTTTTGAGTAATTTGCACCCTTCGATTTCAACTCGGTTTCCACCAGAAACGGCACAATCTCTGTGAGTTGAACCGCCTCCTCTTCTGAGTTGCTGAACCCCGTGACAGACTTCCCCCTGACCAGAGGTGCCCCATCCGGAGCCTTGGCATGACGAAACACCGCAGGTGCATGACAGACCGCTGCAACGGGTTTACCGGCAGCATACATGGATTCAATCAGGGCAATGGAGTCGCGATCTTCGGCCAGGTCCCACAGGGGACCATGCCCACCGGGGTAAAAAACGGCATCAAACTTATCAGGATCAATGTCAGAGAGCTTCAAAGTGTTGGCAAGAGCCGTTTGAGCACCAGTATCGCTCTTGAACCGTTTCGTCGCCTCAGTCTGAAGGTCCGGTTCATCACTCTTCGGATCCAGGGGAGGCTGGCCTCCATGGGGAGAAGCAAGGGTAACCTCGACATGTGCATCCTTAAAGACATAGTAAGGAGCTGCAAACTCCTCAAGCCAAAACCCGGTTTTTTCATCGGTATCGCCAAGCTTGTCGTGTGATGTGAGCACCATAAGACATTTCATGTACACTCTCCCGTATTTGATTGTATCAGGGGTCCATTTACCTCTTACCATCCCAAAAAAACGTCATTAATAATTAGGCGGGTCAGGTGTATAAGGGCCTCGGCCGGAAATAATTACTCAACAACCATTTCCGGCCGTTTCCACAATGCTGCTCTATTCAAGGTTCCATATAGTCGGACTAATGTTGCTGGCTATATCGGTGTGTATCATTGAATTTTTTCCGAGGCCCTAACACCCGGAAATATTTGGTGGCCGCAATGCCTGAAAACAGGTCCTTTCTTGGTTCCAGGATTTAAACAGGGTGAGAAAATCGAAAAATCGTACCTTCTTTTTTTGATGTTACAAAGTTTACACGCCCCCCAAGGATCTCCTCACCGAACAATTTCATTGAAAAGGTCCCGACACCTCTCCCTGCTTGTTCTTTTGTACTGAAATTACGCTGAAAGATTCTGATTGCTGTTTCCGGGGGGATTTCTTGTGCGTTCCAAACGCAAAATATCAGTTGATTGCTTTCAGTCTCAACCCATACTTTAACCGCATCATGTTCTTCGGTCGCTTCCAATGCATTTATGATCATATTGCAGAGAACACGCGAAAACAAAGAGAGATCTGTATTGAACGATATATCCGGGTAGTCGTCCTGAAACTCGACAGACTTCTTGCGGGATGCCGGATGGTTTGCGAAAAAGGATTGGAGTTCTGAAAAAACCAGCTCTGTGGTGATATCAAGCCTGATGGGCTTATAGTTGCTTGTTTCGCTTTGCGACAGGCATCTCTGAATGGCAATTTCTTTGTGAAGGCGTAAAGAAGCCTGGTGAACAGTTTTAGCAAGTTCAGAGGGATTCTCTTCAACAAGAAGTTCGCTTGTCCCTAACAACATAAATAACATGTTGTTAACATCATGGTAAAAGGTTCTTTCAAGGGCGGCCCTTTGCTGCTGCTGCGTAATATCTTGAAGAAATATTAAAAGGAATCGTCTTTTATCTATGACAATTGGATGAGACTTAACAAGGAGGGCTATATCTATGATCTTCTCGCCTCTTTTGGCTGACAGAGCGCAAAGCTTTTCAACAGGTTTATTCTGTTCCAGGCTCGAAACAATTGCAATGGCGGCACCACAGGAAGAACAAAATTGTGTCGTACCGCACCCGGCGGGCTCGTCATCTGCATGAATACATTGCAATGCCTCGCCATGACGTAACCCCAAGGCCCCTGCGGGGTCATCTATACCCAGCATCTGTAAAAACGAATCATTAAGCGCAACGATCTGCCGATGCTCGTCCACAATGACGAGCAAACCACTGATCGAATGGAGTAAGCCTGATATTACCGGGTTCTTGCTTACTATTTTTATTTCGGTTTCAAGCTCCTCATCAGGTGCTTTTTCTGGTGGGGCGAAATGTGTGTCCATCCCTGCCTCTCTATATGCCATAAACGATGGGCATTCAGGGGTACAACATGTAAATATCGAAGTGTCCTGTTCCTTGCCTGGCAATTCAGCACTGCCACACAAACACGCCGACAATTCATTCATTTCCCGAGGAGGTTTTTGGTTTATAATACCACACTCTTGGATGTTTTTTTAATCGTATGTTTTATTCAAAGCATACGAGCCCTTCTTCCTCCCTGCCAATCGGCAGTGATCAGGCATTTTGCCAGCCCTGTACAGCATAAAAGCCTTCCCCCAATTCATCATTACCCCGGGAGCCCTTTTCCGCGGGCATTGCGCCAGCGGGTCTCCTGCTCAAAAACTCGGCCCTTGGGTACGGGTGTGGTCGGGATGGGTCCCACCCGGGAAACCCCCACCATCTCCAAGAGGGTGAAACCGCTCAACCCGACACGAACGGTATGGCGTTTCTGCTTCTGGGTGTGAATATACCAGTTCGTGCCATCGTGGTGGAGGAAGTTAAAGGCATCCACCTCGGCAGGAGCATTGTTCTCGTACTGGGTGTCGTCGAACCAGTAGCAGATCCTCCCCCCCGTGGCCGACGGCCAGTTAATGAAGGCCATATTACCCGAAGTCTTGTAGGTGGTGCCTGGGCTCGCGTAGTGATAGACACGAAAGTGAGTCAGGGGATTTTTGGGACTCAGCGTGATAACCAGGTGACAGCCCTGCATTGATCCGGTGAACGCAAAGGAGTGGGCCGGAGCGTTCATGGGGATGTCGACCCAGCCCATGACCGACGGAGGCCCTTTCCCCTTTCGAGCAACGTTATGCTGCTGCGGTGTGTACACCTTGTAGGGGAACCAGTAGCCCACGACCGGGTTGGTGGAGGCCTGACAAAAGGAGCTGGTGACGCTCGATGGCAGGGTAAAGGTCGGTTTGGCCGCAACAGGGGTCATCAACACCATGTTCCTGGCACCATGGGAGTAAGGAACGAAGTCAAAAGCGATGACCTCGGCTGCGTCGATCAGGTCCATGAAGGTCTTGGCGTTCTTCCAGTTTTTGGACCCCATCGCGTGCGCCTTCGTCGGGTCCCTCGTGCCCGTGGTCGCCTGGAGAAGGTCGTCGTGACCGATGACCGAGTGATTGGCGTTGTTTATAAAATTTGCTGGGTTCGCCACGAATGCGGTGTTCAGGGCGTTGGCAGGCATGACGCGTCCTCCGGGTTATCGATTGTCGCCACCATGGCAGGTCCGCTCATCACGAGGGGAGGCAGGTTTGATTGGGATCAGATGTTGGTGCAGCGGAAGCGCTCTTCAGAAACGAAAGGTGTATTATACCTCACCGGCATTGAATAGTCCGACTCATTTCAGCACAGGCTTGGATAAAAACGGGGCATTTCGGAGGGAATCTGTAATTCATTCATCAAACGTCAAGGGAGAACAGAGCCAGCTCATTTCAGGAGACCTACTCCACGTACTTCACCAGGCGAAGCTCCACGGAACCGATTCCAAGTTTGGTCCTTATTTTAATTAGGTCCTTGGATTCATCCGCAGAGAGGTACATGAGGGTATTTTCTCCCCCAGACGATTCTTTGCTGTCATCTCGTTTTACAACGGCGGGCCGGATCACCCACACGGGAATCTTCCCGATGGGGAGATCCATCTTCATCTTTTCAATACAGTCCAAACTCACGTCATACTCTTTTTGACCGATAAAAACGGAAAACTGATGACTCTCCCCCAGCTGCCAGTCAAAACTGCGGGCCAAAAAGATGGCTGTAAAGGCATCAAAAATACCGGTATCAGACTGCAATTCAAACTCTTTTACCTTATCCTTCCCGGACTTCTTACGCTTGGAGCGGGTCTCCACCACGTTGACCTTTCCTGTGGCCTGGTCATAGCGCGCATCCTGGACCTTTTTCTTTTTCTTGACCTCCTCTTTGAGAAGGGAGTGATCAGGTGACAGATCCTCCACCTTGAGGCGCGTCTCCCCCTGGTAACGCACGCGATAGACCATGTCGATGGCGTCCGTGGTCTTCTTATGAAGCTTTAAGACGTAGTGGTCAGTCTCCCTGCTCACCGAGATGACCCCGGAAGCCACGCGCTTAATCCCCCAATGAATATCATAGTGGAACTCACCCAGGCGTGGTTGAAACTCTATCCCCGTCGCAACTGCGGCGGCATCGTTCTGTTCCGGTTGAGCGGATGCGATGTGCGGAGCAGCAGCCACAAAAAAAAGCAGCAGCAAAAAGAGCAAGCTGGCTGGAGAAAGCACGGTTCTTGGTGCGGAAACGATCATATTTTTCTCCCGGGACTAAAAAAAAGAAAAGGGGTGGGTAAACGACCCATGAAGACACATTGTCATGATTCAGCGCGCCATTAAATATTACCAAAGTATATATCAAAAAATATCAGCAACGTATAATTGGGTTCATACTCGTGTTTCTTGTGAAAATTAACCCCGGGATGCACCTCATAAAAGAGCCAGTCACGGTAAAAACTCTGTCGAACAGACATGCTGGTTCCATAATTGTAAATGCCATTCATTTGCTCTGTAACCACAGGGTCGGCCTGGTCATCCTCGGTATACTCATACTTCGTACTGCCATTGCAGAATTGCTTCAGACTGAGGCCAAGGTTGTCCATGGGAGCCCAAAAGATGGTCAGGGAGGCATCGTAGCGCATGCCGGGGGTATCGTACTCGGTGCCGCGGCCCAGATAAATACGCAAAAGGGAGAGATTGAACAACTGGGTATCAAAAAAAACCTGGGTCTCCTCTTTGTATCTGTCACCCACCGAGTACTGCAATATCTGGACAGGTTCAATGAGCCACACGCCAGCCTCAAACTCTTTAGTGTAACGGGCCCGAGCATAAGGGTCAATGCCTCGCACGCCGAGGGAATATTTGGAGGTAAAGCCATACCGTTCCGGGGCAAAATAGTTGATGCCAACCTCCGGCCTGGACCTCTCTTCATTATCAGAACCGATATTTTTCGCGTTGTCTTCAGTCAGGTCATCAATGAAGAGCTTGAATCGCTTCTTTGATCGGCTCAACTTTAACTGGGCACTGATTTTGAGCGAAAGATCAAGATCCTCCCTGGAACTAAAGGTCACCTCAGGGCGGATTCTGAGGTAAGAGCCCTTGATTTCGTCCAGGTATTTGTTGTTGAGAAAATAGGAGTCCACAGACTCCTTGTTGTCTCTGGTGATCTCTTCGTCACTCGGCGGTTCTTCATCGTCCTCGACGGAACCATCTGAAGGTGCGAGATAATCTGCCATATCAACCAGTTTCTCATCAATAATCGTCGATATTTTTTCCACGCGGGCTGAAGAACCCTCGTGCAGACGATCAATGTATCCCTTTTGATCGCCCTCCTCCCCTTCTTCGACCTGGGAAGTATCTGATGATTGGGCGCTGCTGTCCTGTTGGTCAGCATAGAGATTTGCCACGCAGAGGAGAGAAAACAGAAAGAGAGATAACAAAATGAAACGATATTTCATGGTTAGAATCTTATCCCGAAAGCGCACCGGTCAGGGGTGCCACAAGATTTGTTAATATTTGGTTTACTCTTGCAGATGCAGGGAGAGAAAACAGACTCTGGTCTACATAACTCATCAATGTTAGCCCAGAAGAGCGGATAGAGGCAAGGCCAATCGATATCGCAACGGCAAAGGTTACGAGTAAAATGGTTCACATACACAGGCAGAAAAATATGGAGTACAGAAACAGGCTCTTTATTCATTACCGGGAGCCAAGCTTTCGAAAAGTCGTAAAACGCCCCTTTAAACCTGCCCCGCAATAACTCCTGATTTAAACGTATCCGCCACCTGCTTTCAAGGTGGCACACCTTGCCGCCGGAGGCTGCTTTTTCGGCTGAATTGGTATCAAAACCCATGATGAGGCGAATAAATGCCTCAATGATCCGCCAATCGTTTTAGGGAGTACATCCCTTCAATTCCCTTGACAGCCTTTGGTGTTTTGTCCCTCGTTGCTTGGAATCGTTCCTTAAAGGTTTCATAGGTTGCCTCAACAAAAGCCCTGGACCCAATGATCCCGGAATCCGTGAAATATCGGGTTCTGTATCTGAACCGCCTCTGCCGGGTAAGCTCGAAACCTTCGGCGGTCTCTTCAGCAAGAACCTTCTTCAAAATTCTCGCACGGCCCCTCTTCTCAATGGCCCCCACATGATAGAGAAACTCTCGGTACTTTTTAAGCCGCGTGGCAAGGTCATCCACCCCAAAGTGCGACAACCCCAAGTCCAGCGAAAGAAATCCATCTTTGTTTCCTGTCTGGACATGGTACCCGACTGAACACCATCGATAATCTTCCGGCCGTTTTACGATACCGGCACGCACCGCGTTCAAGTCGATATACGCAAGGCAATTGATCAGCGTGTTCCCCTGCTCAACGATCACACTCTTAAACCGCTCCCCCCAGAGGGTCCCTTTTCGTTTCTTTCGTTTGTTATAGAAATTCGAAAAGGTCTGCTTGATGTCTTTCATGTACGCTGACAGGCTGGAAAATCTCTTGCGAAAATCACACAGACGCCCTTCCGGAAACTCCGCTTCCTCCCCATAAAGCAGTTGAAACCGGCGCCGAACCTCGTCATCCGAGACCATGGTTCCAGGGCTCACCTCCACCAGCAGGTGGAAATGATTCCCCATGATCGCGAAGCCAAGCACCTCCACGGCATAAATGGCTGAAAAACGTTGAATGATACGCACCAATTCGTCTTTCTCAGCCTTTTTGAATGGAAGCCCATCCAATGCAGTTCTGCTGATCACATGATACGCGGCCTTTTGACCGGAATCCGTGACGACCATACGGGAAACTCGTGGCATAGCCCTTCCTCCCTGGTCTTTCTAAAATGTCGTGTGGGTTATAAATATTTGATTTCGGTAGATTTAAAGCAAAGATCGTGTTTTTTTGGAACTATCTCACAAGTGACTGTGGCACGTCCAGCATAAAGAGCCTGTCCCCTGTTTTCGTGATTTTCGACTTCGCCCCATGCTTCTTTGTATATCGAGGAAGACCATTCATTAAAATCCTCCCTAAATAGCTCGAAAGCTTCAATTTCTTTGTCGGTAACGGACAGATCACTCGGACTTTTGGGGTGCACAAGACTATTACGAGAACTATATAGTTCTTTGACCCGAGACCAACGAGCCGAACTAAAATCCCAAAGTAGATTGGGATAAAAAGAACCCAAGATTTTTATCACGGCTTTAAGATCATCAACAGGAGACACTATTTTTGTTCTTGACTTAATTGCGCCGTTATTACCAACACTCCATTCTGTACCGTTAAGAAAACCATGTATTTCTGGAGAAAGTGTGGAATTATCTATCAAATGATTATTGGTTTTTAACTCCAATTTGAGCAGATAAACTCTGGCCTCAACAAATGTACAAAGACATCGTAAATAGGACCGCTTCCAGTACTCTATATCTTCTCCAATCTCAATACCAACAAGGCAGCGCTCTACATCATCATGAAGAGGGCCGTAATACTTTATTGAGTCGATAATAGACATCATTGGGTAGGCTCCTAACGCTTGAGCTTAGGGGCCGCCGAGCGAAGCGAGGGAACTGGGGCGCAGCCCCAAGCGGTCCCTTAAAGCGACTTGTTAAGTGCTGTAAAGTCTAAAATTTTTTCAATTCTTTCGTAAGCAAGTTTTCGTCGTTCCTGTTTTTCTTCGTAACTGCCGAAATCACTATTATATTGCTCTATGAATATATAATTTGGGTGACCTTCATGGCATGAGTATTCAAACCAGGCTTTTTCAAATTTTTTTTGATTTGCTTTTGATAGGTGACGTTTAAATAAAAATACCGCTGCCTGGTGTTTTTCGAATGCTTCTTTCGGCATATCGTAGGGATCAAAGTCATTGAGATTTTCAGGTCCCAATCGTATCAATTCGGTGGAAAAAGCCAATGTTAAATTATCGCATACTCTTTGAAAGTTAGCCCTTTTGAAGTCCTCGTTTGAACGACTTTTAGCAAACATATGATTTATGAATGAACCAATTATTATGCCTGCTGTCGTACCTAGTGAGAAAGAACCTATACTTAGCATTGGTTAGCTCTGTTTCTTGAGTCTTTGATGTTGGTTATTGGCACTTAACGCGTGGCTATGCCGACCCAAAAAGCTGATAGCAGTAGCGATTGAATTTACGAAAGA
The DNA here is from genome assembly GCA_942491485.1 of Desulfolunaceae bacterium. Classification (GTDB taxonomy): domain Bacteria; phylum Desulfobacterota; class Desulfobacteria; order Desulfobacterales; family Desulfolunaceae; genus Desulfoluna. Next base: position 579,282 of record CALOAX010000011.1, read on the forward strand.
CGTGGCCAGCTTTTTGGGGTCGGCCATAAGCCAATTGTTCTGTTTGAGTTCCTAATACAGCGGGTCTTTACAATTATTGCTTTCACTAAATTTTGCAATAGTAATCTCTTTTCCCCATATTTTATTTCCTGCTCGTTTAGGATATTTCTGAAAGTGGTAATTCCTTTCATTAAAATACCTGTCAATTGCAGCCATACAATCTTCCACCGAGGGATAATTACTATTATGAATTATCGCTTTTGCCATACCACTGAAAATAGATTCGATTACATTTAAGAATTGAGCACAGGAGGGTAATGGTGCGAGTGTAACTTTCGGTGTATTATGAACTTTTCGGTAACTGCTTTCATTTACCTCGGTTACTTTCTCGTATAGTTTTTTGGACGCATGCCAAGACGCAGCATCCCATGAAAAGAAAATTTGCTCCTCTTTGTGATACTGACTAAGAAGTATTTCAAGCAACTTGATCATTTCATGTGTATTTTTCTTAGGCGAATAAAAGTGAGTCACTTGATTTGTAGATAATTCAAGTGCTGCCGTCAAAATTAATTTCCCTTTGACTTTTTGCCATTGGGGAACTGTTTTTTGATCACCGGGAGGTGTCCATGAACGACCGCCATGAATTTTTATAGCAAGTGGACCGAATTCATCTATAGAGAAAAATTTTTCATTTGGCTTAAGACTTGATAGTATCCGGGTGATTTCTTCTAATTTTTCTCGGTACAAAGGGTCGTTGCTTGTCAGTACCTTCCTGGCTTTTATAAACCTATATCCTTCTTTTTTGATAATTTTCCTAATACTTGATTTTGCCAGTGAGTACCCTTCATTCGCCATGGTTTGGTGTAAATCTTCCATGCGCCAAGTTGTACGGTTGAAGCCGTAGTAGGATGGAGGAGAATGTAATATTTGAAAAACTTTATCTCTGTATCGTGGTTCTTCAAATTTTTTAATTTCTTTCCTTCTAAAATCAAATAGTTCTTTAGTACCACCAGATTCAAACTTTGTAATATAGCTGCGAACAGACCTTCTGTGTACACCTAAAGAGTCAGAAATTACCCTTTTTGGTATCCCCTTCAAATAACCAAATATTGTTAATGAGCGATTCCTGTACCTGAGCGATTCATGAAGTATATACCGATACAGTTCTTCAATGCTTTCTATATCTAAAGAGTCCGAAAACAACTTTTCAAGATCGGTGATACTGAATTTCCCCTGCAAAAGATAGAATAACCATTTTGAATGATGCTCACTTTTTTTTCTTTTTGACCTTATACACTTTTGATTAAATTTTTCTTTTTTAAGTTTTGACAAATATTGTCGTACAGATGAATAAGATCCTTCGAAGCCCTCTTCAATAAGACCATCATAAATTTGTTTTACAGTGTATGAGCCAGTTTCAAATTTATCAGTGAGCTCATTTTTATATTTATCGAGCTTTGAAGGTCTTTTTGATACTTTGAAAGGTGGTGGGGATTTAATGTCCAGGATTTTACGGATTGAATTGCGTGAATGGCCTGTGAGGCCGCTAATTTTTCGAATTGAAAGACCTTGCCTGTTGAGGGAAAGAATTTTTTTATATTGGCTTTGGTTCAACATAAAATATACCCTCTTTCTGAACACTGCATTTAGGAACAGAACGTGCGCTTCACCGGGCGCAAAATGCGAAGCGAGGAACGAGCAAGCTTTTTGCGATCCGTGTGTAAGCGGTTGTTCTGCCCCCGTACGATATGATCAATCCCACCATAAATGAATCATATTCTCTTTCATTAATGGGCCAAGAAGCCTCTGGCTACCATCCCAGCTGGAAATGTATCTATCAAGGCCAGTCTGCATTGCTTCTTCCATGGTGAATAGCGTTTCAATTTTTGATAGTTCAATGTCAGTAATCTGGCGTTTAAATTTCATCTTTAGACCAGCTGCATCAGCAAAAATAACACGACACGGAATAATAGCATCGATTTTCGAAACTTTTTCAGATACTAATTTTATAGTCTGCTGTATATCAAAACCGTAACTATTTGCACCATGTGATCCGACCTTGAAATAGGTTACAATATCAGAAACAGGTGTGTCTGCAGGGAGTTTATATAGACGGTGAGCTTTATCATTCTCATGCATACCAAAAATGATAATTTCACTGGATTCAGTTGTCGCAGGTGGTTCACCGTAAATAGAACTGTGTTCTACTATTTCACCGGCATGCCAACCATTTGCAAGCATTTTAAAACTCATTTTTTCCCCATCAGGTTTCTTTGTACAGCCAATTAAAAGTAGTATTAAAATAAATACAGTTAGTTTTTTCATTTCTTAAAGGCAGAACGTTGAGTTGTGGGGCCGCCGAGCGTAGCGAGGGCACTGGCGCGGAGCGCCAGCGGTCCCTTACAAACGATTTGTTATCTAATCTAAGTATTCCTCACATGTTCGGATGAAGCCCTTTAAGTCGTCTTCTTTAAGTGGCGTTACCTCATCAGTTTCATGGTTCCAATATACAATTTGGCCGTATTTTCCATCAGACAGTTTTATAAAACCGAAAAAGCCACCCATGCCATCATCTGCAAAAAAGAGTATCTTCTGGGCATTTGGATATAATGACTTATACTCTGGGTCTTTCCACTCATCAATTACGCTTTTGAAGGTATAACCACCACGATTTTCGATGCTGAAAATTGTTATAAGATCACCAATCGAAGCCCCATCACACTCAATTAAAAAAGCCCTTAGTTCTTCTGGGAATCCACCTATTTGAAAGCTTAAGTCATCAACTTGTTGAGTAGTTGCAGGCGGATTAAATGAGTATTCGGAATAATGCTCTCTAATATAATTTGTATAACTCATTTAATCCTCTTAATTTGTAAGATAACGCGTGGCTAAGCGGCCCCAAAAAGCTGAATGGGACGGCGGTTGAAGTTACGGAAGACGTGGCCAGCTTTTTGGGGTCGGCCTTGAGCCAATTGTTACCTTAAGCTTGTAGTTCAAAATGCAACCTTCTAAATTACTATAGAAGTTGTTGGTTGCAGGTCAATATTTGAACCAAATGTGAATCCATTAGTTCATTAATAACGAATTATCTTTATTGTTCCTACGGTGAGGCCAACAACCATAGATACTATTTGAATTATGCTAAAGGTATATCCCATAAAACCGGTTACTGGTGGACCGCCACGCCAGTAAAAACAATTTGTAACTAAAGAAGTATATCCCTCTATGAGTAAATAGAGACCACAACCCCATAGAATAATGAGTATGATCAATTTTATGTAAATATTAATAAAATCGTCAAAGTCCATTGGAATACGCAGCTTAAGGTTCATATTTTAGTAAAAAAATGCCGATCTGTAAGGTAACGCGTGGCTATGCCGACCCAAAAAGCTGATAGGGGCAGCAGTTGATGTTACGAAAGACTTGGCCAGCTTTTTGGGGTCGGCCATTAGCCAATTGTTATAATGAATGTAGTGTCTTAAATTCATTGAAGTATCTAATGGCTTCCTCATCTGTCCCTAAAGCTATTTGTGTAAGCATTTGAAGATGCAACATTCGCCCTGGAACTATCTCATTAATATCAATATCCACTTTAGAGTAATCAGGATTAATTGGGATTTCTACATTAAAGATCCACCAACATTCTATTTTATTGAGCAACTCAGCCATCAATTTGAAATTTGGATCAGGATCACTTTTTATTCCTGAATCGAGAAAATTAACTAACTCATGAGCCAATTCATTTCTACATTCCTTTATTTGTGTAAACTTATTGATATCATCTTGATCAATTGTATCGTGTAATTTGAACCATTCAAGCGATGCATAGACAGGGCTTTTGTTTAAAGATTTGACTTTCAGCTCATAGTCCCGACTGACAATGATACCATTTTCATCAAAACCTGTTGTATAGAACTCTTTTGGTCTATCGATAATACACTGCTTGAGAATTTCAAAAGCAGCTAAATAAACTGATGCTGTGATCAAGTTGCTTCGCAGCGACTCTGGATTTAAAAAATTCGACCACGATTCTTTGATATCTTCTTCCATTGCTGAGAAACCTTATAACATTGGGAATAACCCGCACTTTTTTCCATGTATCACCTATATAACCCTGACATTTGGAGCGTATATCGTATATCCAAGGGGTTAAAGTGGAAAATCAGACGGGTTTTGGGTCCATGTTTGGTTGTTCAATACTACCGAACAAACGTTCCAGTTATGCCGGATGAGATCATAGTTCGCATCGCAAATCAAGAACATATTGACATATGGCGACGTAAATGCGTAACCATCAAAATTAACAACCAAACTCGTTTATCCGTTCTGATATCACCCTACTCGGTGTTTCCAACGTATATTGATATACCCTGCTTTTTCTGTCCATGTTTGGGCTTTAATATCGCAATAGGTGGACGAAATTCCATGTTTGGTCTTGGATTGTCCATGTTTGCTCTCAGATATACCCATGCCATAAAGGATCGTATGCGATCGACTATCAACGGTGTGAAACATGGACAAAACTGTCACCCTTCCAGAGCGTGTGCCTCCGGCGGCAAGGTGGGCCACCTTGAAAGCAGGTTGCGGCAGGGCCGTTGGAGGCACCGTTATGCTGATCAAGCCCCACCCCATTCGAGTTGATATAGTTCCTGAAATATGCAAAAACTCAAGGATCTGTTCATCACCTTGAAGGCAGGTAGCGGATGCACATGGCCCCTCGCTCCCCGACTCAACCCACATCCGACGTTCAAACCCAAGTCACCCATGGGCAATGTTTAAGATCTGTTTGCACAACGTTTTAAATGGTTCTCCCACGGCAGGTCCGCCGGTGGCATAACCCGGATATTTCACGAGTTGGGTGCGTTCATATGCAAGGCATCAGAGCAACAGAGGAGTGCACCCGGCTCGCCCGACGGGTGAGAAAACCGTGAATTGCACTTTTTAAATATCTTAATTTTTCACTGTAACTATCAGTGATGACAACTTATTGCTTTGATCTAACTGTTTTCTCATGAAATATCCGGGATAAGCCCAACAGTGACAAAACCCAAGGAAAAACGGTCATGCAAAAAAAACACGCCAACATGCCATGGTCATATCTATTCCCCCTTCTTCTGGCTTTCATCATGCACCTGACCGCCAGCACCGCTTGCGCCCTCATGCCCCCGGGCGTGTATGCCAACGCCTCTCGAGACTCTGCCATCAAGGCCATCGCCACAGTGGTGAACGTAAAAACAACCCGTGTTGGGAAACGCGCCTCATCAAAATGGGTCTCGTTCAAGCGGGTCTACGCCCTGACTCAAGCCACCCCTGCCACCTTTACCGGGTCCTGCAAATCCATAGACACCGCATTGCAGGAAAAAAACGTAATGCCTGGTGGTGACCTCTACTTTTACCCCACACCCGGCGATCGAATTTTTGTCACGGTCTCCTCAAACGGTGGCCCCATCACCTCCATGACGCCCATGACCCATGCCCTTGATAAGGTGATTCGTGAGGAGCCACACCGTCTGGAATACGGAGTCGGCCGGGTTTCTATCCAAAAAGAACCCGACGCGATTCTTCGGGGCAAAGAGCCGGCCACCCAAGACCTGGCAACCGGTCTTGCTCAGCTTGAGGCCATGGGAAAAGATCTCCACGGCTCACCTCAAAACGAATTGCAGGGGAGCCTTTTGATGGCACTGGGCAATGACGATGTCGACGAGGCAGCCCTCCTGCTGAAACAGGGCGCCGACGCCAATGCACCAATATCCGGGACCGGCCAGACACCGATCATGGCCGCCGAGTCCCTTAAAATGGCGCAGCTTCTGTTGCAACATGGGGCAAACCCCTCAGCCCTGGATCACGATGGTGGCAACGCCATTCACTACGCCGTGTCGCGGCCAAAGGCCCTGGGACTCATCCCATTTTTTACCGCCCATGGCGCTGACATCAACGCCCCGGGGTGGGACAACGAACCGCCGCTGTTTGTTGCCATCAGTTACCTCCACGAAACAAAGGGCAGCACTCCCCGGCCTGAACCGTCTCCTGAGCAGCTTCTGAAAACACTGGTGGATCATGGCGCGGACGTAAACGCACTTGACGAATACGGAAACACCGCCCTCATGATTGCAACCGTTCAAGACAATGCCGAGCTTGTGAAGTTACTGCTTACGTTAGGGGCAGATCCCACCGTTAAGGGGCCTGGCGGCCATACGGCCAAAGACACGGCATATAACTTAGGGCACAGGTATCTCTACCAACTGTTGGAACATACAGGCACCCGTCAATAGGGAGAGGAGCATACTGCCCTACCCCTTGACACCCTGAAATGACATGCGGATTTAAACTGGCAGGATTCTTCTGGCTTTAACGAAAAAAAATGACGTGCAGATCTCAAGCGAAAGGCATGGGCAACCCGCTTTCAAGGTGGCACACCTTGCCGCCGGAGGCATACTGAACAGATACGTTCTGTTTATGAGACCGAATGATGGTTTTCACCACTGCGCGTATTCAGCAAGTCGTTCAGGGTCAAATATCTCAAAGTTATTTTTTGTTATCTTGCCGATAATATTCTCGTTGCGAAGCTGGGTCAGAGCCCTGGAAATCGTCATTTGATGGAGTCCGAGAAAATTGCTGATATCCAACTGCGTAATGGTGACCTCCCGTGGACTTTCATACAATTGAAAAAGGATTTCTGCTACCCGTGTGATCGGTTTGTTATTGGAGAGATTTGCGACGAAGTGACTGAAGTATACCCTCTTAAAAATGATGTATTGTGAGAGGTTAATACTTAACTCAGGATATGAACGGACAAAATCGACATCCAGAAATAGGTTTGGGGGAAAAGCGTACACCTGGGTGTCAGCCAAAAACTCGAATGAGACACGCCCCTTATGGTAGATCATACAGCCCGCTTCATTAAAGATGGAGCCCGGGCCCACAAAATATATAATACGCCGTTCACCACCAGACAAATAGCAGCTGTAGCTGATATACCCTTCCTTTACCAGGTACACGCCATCGTCTGCCTGGTCCACGACCTGCCCTTTGGAGAAGGAGAGCAGACTCGCCAGGTGGGTCATGTCTTTCCAGCATGTATTCATCCCCTCAATAATAAAATTCGCCCTTTGATTTTTTGAAAAAGTGTAAAGGCTTTCATTCATAACGCCCTCCTCATTTCGACATCCACTGCGACCCCCCAACCCAAACCGCACGCCTTTAACCGTTCAAAAAGATTCCGCATAAAAGTCTAAACCCCAGAAACACCATATCACAATCCACCCTTCTCAACAGCCACGACAGCTCTTATCCAAAGCAACGCAGGCTTCTCGATACATAAAACTGATCTGTTCCGTTGTACGCCGGTTTCATGGGAGCCAAGGCTGCACTGTACGCCCTAAAAGAATTTAAAACACAACACATGTTGTTTTTTTCCCCCATTGCGCAGGTTAACCTATGCCCAAATTTAAATCGAGGCAGAGCGGAATCACAGGGCGACAGGTCTTGTGAAAGCACTGGAAACAACCGGTTTTAACACCAAAGACTGCAACATGAAACGAGATCAATCGTTGGTTGGCAGTGGAAATTGTCCGGTTAATCAAGCGCTATCGTCACTGCTGCTGCCAGCAATATTATCATTCGCATTTGTATTGTTAGGGACGATATGAACGTTCCCGCAGTATCAAGATGAGACGTAAGGAGTAGACATATGGATTTAGATGCTTTGAAGGAAGCCATTGAAACGAAGGTATATCATATTCAACCTGAGTTCGACGTGCCCTTGCATGAACATCCGACACAGGATGAAATCTTCTATTGTATCAAGGGCACTGGCTTCGGAGTGCTGGAAGATGAGGAAGTAAGGTTAAATCCGGGAGATGTGTTTGTCGCACCTGCGGGAAAAATGCATTCCGTCAAAAACGATGAAACGATGGTACTGGCAGCCTTGCTCATCCCTGTAAACAGGATTGTCTGTCACTGCAATCAGGTGAGTTACGCGGATATCAGGAAGGCAATGACTGAGGGGGCCCGCACAGTCGAAGACATACAGGAATTCACAGGCGCAGGAACAGGCTGCGGCAATTGCACCAGCGATATCGAAAAAATCTTGTCCGTGGCTTGTGGATGCAACAATGTTTCCATGGAAGACGCACTCAATGCGGTTAAAGCGGGTGCTGATACTGTTGAAAAGTTGGAGGAAACGACAGGCGCAGGCAATATGTGCGGGAAATGCAAGGGGCTGCTCCAGAATATGATTGATACAAAAAAGTAATTCATTGCATTCAACCTCCCGTTCTGCAGTGCATTCCTGGCAGGCTCTGCCGGTCAGGAATGCAAACGTTCCGGTTGCCCCTCTTTTATCGCTCAGCCTCAAAGGGGCAACGCAATAAAAGAGGGAACCTGTTTGTCAAACGTTTCATTAGTTTGGTCCCCGGCAGGGCCGCCGGAGGCAAAGATGAGCTGAATTAAACCTTGTGGGCTTGACCTGCCACCTACCTACTGGTAGGTTACCCCCATGAACGATACACGAACAAAAATACTGGATGTTGCCGAAGCATTGATTCAACAGGTTGGCGTGAATGCCATGAGCTACAAGCATATCAGCGATGAAGTGGGCATTCAAAAGCCCAGCATTCACCACCATTTCCCCAAAAAGGAAAACCTGGTGAACGAACTCCTGATGCGATGCCATGTCACGTATGGGGACAAGTACCAGAAAATCGTAGGCGATGACATCCCGGCCCCAGAGAAACTGCGGAGTCTGGCCGGTGTTTATGAGGAGGGGCTCAAAAAGGGGCACCTCTGCCTTGTGGGAACCATCAGTTCAGATTTGGGCACCCTCCAGAGCGACTCCTGCCGTATTCTGGAAGAGACCATCAACAAAACGGTTAAAACGTTTACCATAGCCTTTGAGCAGGGGCGTCAGGAAGAGACCCTTGTCTATTCCGGATCTCCCGAAGAGGCCGCGTACGCTTTTTTCTCTTTTTTGCTGGGCGCACAAATCACGGCACGAGCCTATGGTGGCGCCGCCCGTTTCAGGGGGGCCGCAGAGGCGATGATTTCAAGCTGGGAGTGGTAACCAGGGGTGGCGAAGCCACTTTCATTTTTTGCAACCTGGGGTCCAGGGGATCATCCCCTGGCCGCCGGAGGCAAAGCTGAATAGTTGGCGCTCTTTTTTTAACCGGCCAACCTACCTACTCACCATCCTGCTTCACATACGAGAAGCCTTTCCCCAGGTTGAACGCATCTCCTCCTATGCACGGTCCCACACCATTGCCCGAATCAGCGATGATGACATGGCTCGGTTCGCACTCGCCGGCTTGAATCGCATCCATATCGGCATGGAGTCAGCCTCAGATGAGGTGTTGGCCTTTGTCAAAAAAGGCGTGGACAAAAAGACCCATATCCTCGCAGGTCAGAAGGTGGTGCGCGCCGGTATCGAACTTTCCGAGTACTTTATGCCCGGCCTTGGGGGAAAGGCGCTGAGCACAGAAAGTGCCCTTGAGACCGCCGACGCCATCAATCAGATCAACCCGGACTTCATTCGCATTCGCACCCTGGCCATCCCGGAAACAAGCGCGCTTTACAAAGACCTGCAAAACGGCACCTTCTCGCAGATGGGGGATGTGGAAACAGCCCGGGAGCTCCTGCTCTTTCTGGACACCCTGAACGGCGTCTCAAGCACGGTGAAAAGCGATCATATCCTCAACCTGTTTCAAGATGTGGACGGCACCCTTCCGGACGATAAGGAAACAATCACGGCCACGCTCCGGTCGTTCCTGGAAATGCCCCCTGAAGACCAGTTACTCTACAGGGTGGGCAGGCGCACGGGGATTTTCACCTCCCTTGCGGACATGGACGACCCGGAACTCATGAACCATGCCCTCAAAGTAAAGCAGACCCACCAGGTGACACTCGAAAATGTAGACACATTCACCGCAGAGATGATGAAGCAATTTATCTGACAAAAGAAGCCTCCGGCGGCAAGGGTGGCGAAGCCACATTAGGCAAAATACCTTGAAAGCGGGTTGCGAATACTCCGACCCTCGTTCCTCGGGCCGAGAGCATTCGCGAAGATTTTCGTAAGAAAATAGCCACGACCTGTTTGTCGAACTTTTCAAAAGTTTGGCCCCCGGCAGGGCCGCCGGAGGCCCACTTATTAAAATGTACGGAGAGACCAATGAATAAAAAAATCACCTCTTACGACCCAAGCAATGGCGAAGAACTGGGAAGTGTTCAAGCCACGGGAAAAGAAGAGCTGAAAGCCATCGTCTCGGATGCCCACAAGGCGGCAAAAGCGTGGCGAGCTCTTTCCTTCGAGGAACGCGTCATGCACCTGGAACAGGCGTATGCCCGGATGGAGCCCCATATACGAGCGCTTGGCGAGCTCCTCAGCCGGGAGATGGGAAAGGATATCAGGCGATCTTCAGGGGAAGTGGGCGGTTCTGTCCATGGCGGGCCATACTATGCCAGGGCAGCCATGGATGCCCTTAAGCCCCGGCGCGTGGCCGGTGAGACAACAATTGAATACCGGCCCCTGGGCGTTGTGGCTGTGATATCCCCCTGGAACTACCCCCTTGCCATGGCCAACAACCTCATCGTCCCTGCCCTTGCCGCCGGAAACACGGTGGTGTTCAAACCCTCTGAAGAGACCCCGCTTATCGCCGAGGCATTTTTCGGCCGCCTCAAAGACCTGCTGCCGGAGCATGTGCTGCAGATCGTGCATGGCAACGGGGAACTGGGCCGGGAGTTGGTTTCAAGCGATGTCAACATGATCGCCTTTACCGGATCACAGGCCGCCGGCAAAGACATCATGGCCCGTGCCGCCGGCGGTGTAAAACGATTGGTCATGGAACTTGGGGGAAACGACCCCCTCATCGTGATGAACAACGCCGATATTGAGGCGGCAGCCCGGTATGCCGTGGCCAGCAGCTTTGAAAATGCCGGCCAGATGTGCACCTCCACCGAGCGCATTTACGTGGGTGAGGCCATCGCCGATGCCTTTGAAAAACGGGTCACGGCCATCGCCTCCCAATACCGGGTCGGCCCCTGGAACATGCCTGGGGTTCAGATCGGACCCATCATCAATGAAAGGCAGCACCGCAAGGTCATCGACCACATCAAAGACGCGGAAGACAAAGGGGCGAGAATCCTTCTCGGCGGCAGCGAGCAGCCCGAGCGGTTTATCCACCCCACGGTCATCAGCGACATGACGCCGGAGATGGCAATGGAGCAGGAAGAGACCTTCGGCCCGGTGGTGGCCATCAGCAGGTTTGCCGTCCTCGATGAAGCCATCGCACGGGCCAACGACTCCACCTACGGTTTAGGGGCCGTGGTCTTCGGCGGCAACGGTGCCGAAGAGGTGGCGGACAAGCTTGAGGCCGGGATGGTGGGCATCAACCAATGGGTCGGTGGCGGCGGGGATGCGCCGTGGGTCGGCGCCAAACAGAGCGGTTTCGGGTTCCACGGTTCTGCCGACGGCCATCGGCAGTTTGCTCAGGTGCGCGTGGTGAGCCGGTAATTCGGGGCATTCAAAATGCCTCCGGCGGCCCTGGCGGGGACCAAACTTTTGAAAAGTTTGACAAACAGGCCTTGCTCATTGTCTCGGACACCTTTCGCGAAAGCTCTTGTCCTGAGGAACGAGGGGCAAGCGTTTTCGCAACCTGGGGTCCAGGGGATCATCCCCTGGCCGCCGGAGGCACATTTTCGCCCTACTGCACCATCACAGAAATATCGGCGTATCTGCCTGCGGTATCCATGACGGTCAGGGTGTGTTTGCCGGGCGCGTTAAAGGTAATGCGGGTGGGGGCGCCGCTGTGGCTTTTGGTGGTCCAGGTGTGATCGATCATCCAGTGGAGAGGGCCACTGCCGCCGGTAGCGGAGAGCTCCACGGTAAGGGGCTGGCAGGGTTTGAGGGGGTCTTTTAAGATGGCGCCATCGTGGGTGCCGTGGATGGTAATGGGGGACCCTAAAGGGATTTCATCGGGGAGGCACAAGGGATCAGGCCCGGGGAGGCGGCTCCGGTTGCGGATCCATGGGGGGAGAAAGGGTGCGGCGCCCCCGGGCCACCGGGCGATGGTTCGGGTGGTGATTTGGCTGTTGGGGTGGTTTTCCAGCCAGCGATCGAGACAAGTCCCGTAGAGGCCGTTGCCGGTATCGGGGGTCACGCGAACGGTCATGGGGTTGGGGGCCATGAGGGCTTCGGGGTTTCTGGGGCCAAAGGTTGGGGGAATGGTCTCGTTGAGAACCCAGGCGGTGCGTTTGATGTGGCAGTGATCGGGCGCTGTTTCGGAGGAGGCGATGCCAAGGGGCCAGCAGATCACTTCCTGGGAGACGCTTTCGGGCATGGGGTCCCTCATGCCGTTCCCGGCTGGAAGGCTTTGGGCCACCTGAAAGAGGATGGGGACAGCGGTGACGGCGCCGTAATGGCCGGGAAGCGGGGTGCCGTCGGGACGCCCCACCCAAACGCCCACGGTATAAGCATCGGTGACGCCCACGGCCCAAGCGTCTCTGAATCCATAGCTCGTGCCGGTTTTCCAGGCCAGTTTTCGGCTGCGGTTCATGCCGAAGCGGCCTCGGCTGGTGCGGTCTCTCTCCGGGGTCTCCAGAATGCGTCTGACGATCCAGGCAGAGCCCTCCGAAAAGGCCTGGGTGTCGGGTTCATCACCTTCAAGGGTGTATTGAAGAGGGGTGACGATTCCTTTTCGGGCGAGGCTTGCGTAGGCCGTCACCAGCTCGCCGAGGTTCGTTCCCACGCCGCCCAGGATCATGGAAAGATTGGGCTCGCCACCTTCGGGATAGCGCAGGTGGATACCGGCCTGACGAAGCAGGCTGTCGAACCGTACCGGCCCCACCCGCTCCAGGAGATCCACGGCAGGGACATTTAAGGATCGCACCAGGGCATCGGCAGCCGACACCGGACCGGAGAAGTGGCGCGTAAAATTTAAGGGCGTGTACCCTTTGATGGACAGAGGGCTGTCCATGAGAAGGCTCTCCGAATGGATGAGGCCCTCTTCCAGGGCGATGGCGTAGAGAAAGGGTTTCAGCGTGGAGCCCGGAGACCGGATGGCCTGAACCATATCCACATGACCGAAGCGCTCGTCATCAAAAAAATCCATGGAGCCTTTGTACCCACGCACCTTGCCTGTTTCATTTTCCACCACCAAAAGGGCCAGAGAGGTCCCCGAAGGGAAGTCGCCTTTAAGGTTTACGGCAAGCTCCGCCAGCCCCGCCTGGATTGACGGATCCACAGCAGTTTGAATCAAGGCCTCCTGCGGACTCTCCTGCCTCAGGCGACGTGCCAGAAGCGGGGCCCTGAAGGGGGGCCGCCAGGCATGGACAGCCAGGGGTTCGGCCACGGCCTCATCCACCAGCAAACGCTTCCAGAGGCCAAAGGCCCCCACACGCGCCAGCACCTTGTTGCGGGCATCAACCGCCCGATCCGGGTGCAGGTCAGGCCGGTTTCGGGACGGTGCCTGGGGCAACACGGCCAGAAGCGCGGCCTCGGCATGGGTCAGCTCTGCCGCCGGTTTCCCCAGATAGGTTAACGCCGCCGCCTGAACCCCCTCCACGGTGCCGCCAAAGGGGGCATGATTCAAATACAGGGTGAGGATCTCGTCCTTGCTGAGTCGGCGTTCCAGTTGAAAAGCCCGAAGTATCTGACCGACCTTGCCGGCAATGGTCCGCCTGTGGGGGTGAAAAATCCGCGCCACCTGCATGGTAAGGGTGGAGCCCCCCGACACAATACGCCCGTGCTTTACCGAATCCACCAGCGCCCGCCCCATGGCCAGGGGGTTGACCCCGGGGTGCCTGTAGAACCACCGGTCCTCGTAAGCCAGAAGCGCCTCGACATACAGGGGCGACACCTCATCTAAGGTCACCGGATACCGCCAGATCCCCTTGGCATCGGGAAAAACCCGCAAAGGGCTCCCTTCCCGGTCCACCACCGTCACCGCCATACCCTCCCCCGACTCGGGAATGGCCGGGGGAAAAAGCTGATCCAGGGCAATGACCAAAAGCAGGGCGCAACCCAGCCCTGCAAGAATCCGCTTCCCGTGTTGTCTCAAAAATCCACGCAATGGGTTCTCTTTCGTTGAAAAAGATTTGCCTCCGGCGGGCAGAGGATGATTCCCCGCACCCCAGGTTGCGATTGCTCCCGCCCCTCGTTCCCCGGCTCGTTCACATCCTCTTAGCCCTTAGCATATCTGTATTGTTGGCAGAAACAACCATTTTGGAGGTTCATGGAAGCCCGCCACGTGGTTCCCACAGAGGAACCATCCTCAGCAACAGCTGACAAAAAATACCTGCCGATGATTCCGCCAGACAAAGCAGGACCGGGGAGCCTTGTTTCTCATACATTTCGCAATTTCGCAACGCCACGCTGCTTGCGAAATCTGTACCACCCCTCCCCTGCTGACCTTACAAAAAAAAGGACCTATTCAAACCGAAAAGCAGGCTCCGACCTAAGGACCTGCTTATTAAACGTTTGCCCCCGGCAAGGCCGCCGAAGGCACAACCTGAACAGCTATAAAAAACGCAACATAAAAATCACAATTTTCACACCTGAGCATATTTAAATTCATCTCTATTATGCTTTGACAGGCAACGGGCTGTCGTGTAACTTTATTAAAACCAAGCTCCTGAAAAATAAAGAATTAGCCAACCTCACCAACCCAACCCATGACATTTCACGCAATTCATATCCTGATGATGGTTGAAGACGATCCGTTTGATTCCACATTTAACGAATCTCTTCTGAAATCATGCGGAAAACAATATAAAATGAGTCACACAGACTGCATCGCCAGTGGCCTTGACTTGTTGAAAAGCGATGCCCCTGACCTGTTGCTTCTGGACCTGAACCTCAAAGACGGCAATGGCACGGGTTCTGTGGCGGAGATCAGTTCAACATACCCTGATTTGCCAATTATCGTGCTGACGCCTGATGAGAGAGAAAATACGGCAGCCCTTGTACAAGGATGCGGTGCGCAGGACTACCTTGTAAAGGGCAAATTTGACGCTGAAATGCTCAACCGCAGCGTGCGATACGCCATTGACCGAAAAAAACAAGACGTGGCTCTCTGCAGGCAGCAAACCTTTTTCCACACATTCATCGATGCCCTGGATCACCCGTTGATGCTCATCAACTGCAATTCCGGTGACATCACCATGGCAAATGCCAAAGCAAAAAAACTGTTTTCCGGCATCCTGTTTACAGGGGAGACAACCTGCGACCCGACAGACCCGGCCCCCCTTCCCGGCGTGCTTGCAGAGATGGTCGAACAGGTCAAAACCCATCGGGCCGTGATCTCCAAATACGTGAACGTATCACTGGAAAAGGGGCGGCAGATTCGGTTGGCATTTTACGGGTGCCCCCTCCCCACCAACTCTGATTCAAATGGCCGGGTTGCTCTCTATTGTCACGACATCACGTGGCTCTCCAAACTCCAACCGGATTGGCCGGTGCTGGTGACAGCGATGGAGCAATTTCCAGATGCCGTCCTTATCATGGATGAAGATCGCACAATTCGGTATGTAAATCCGGCTTTTGAAACCCAGTTCGGGTATTCCAATGCTGAAATATACGGCAAAAGCGCCAACCTGCTCATCCCCGTAAAACAACTGCCGGACCTGAATGCCTTGATCCGTCAAGCCCTTGAAAATGGCAAGACCGACCCAGAAAGTCTTGTGTGTCGAAAAAAAGATCTCTCCCTGTTCGAAGTCAAATTTCGAGTCTCACCGGTGTTTGATGACTTGGGCAACCTCATCAACATCGTTGCCGTCACCCAGGATGTAACCGGGCAAAAGAGGTTGAAGTCAATAAAAGAGGCCTCCACACTGACGGAAAATCTCGGATCGATTTTTTCCGGGATTCGCCATGAAATAGGCAACCCCATGAACTCCATCAAAATGGCCCTGACGGTGCTGAACAAAAACCTGGGGCACTACCCGGAAGCGACCATCCAAGAGTTTATCGAGCGCTCCCTAAGAGAGGTGGAACGGGTGGAATCTCTCCTGAAGGAATTCAAGAACTTCAGCCTCTTCGAGGCCCCATCGGTGGAAATGAACAGGATTGACGTGATTGTCCAGAATTTCCTTGAGGGCATGAAGAAGAGAAATTCCATCAGGGATATCGCGATGCACAGCCCCCCTCTTCTCCCCCGGGAAGAGGTCTGGGGATACACCGATCCCAAGGCACTTGAGCAGGTGCTCTTGACCCTTACGGACAACGCCATCGATGCCCTTGAGTCGACGGCCCACCCAGAGATCCACTTTCGACTGAGCCAGGCGACGGGGCTGGTTCATCTCGATATTTCGGACAACGGGTGCGGGATGACCGAGGACCAGCAAAAGGATCTGTTTACACCGTTCAACACCTCAAAAATGAACGGCACCGGATTGGGCCTGGTGATGGTGAAAAAAATGCTGGCCAAAATGGACACAACCATACGAATCAAAAGCACTCCCAAGGCCGGCACCTGCGTGACGCTCTGCATTCCAACAGAGAAAAACAATCACTGAAACAGTTGGCAGGCCGTTCTGAGGTCAAGGCTCCTCCAGGGGTTCCTCATCCAATTCACCTGAGCCGGATATTTCATGAGAAAACGATCGAATCCAAATAAAAACATATCATTACTAATGGTTGCCGTGGAAAATTACGATATCTCAAAAGCACAACATGTCATTCACGGCTTTCTGCTCGCTTTTGTCACCCTACGGGCGAGCCGACGGCACCCATCTTCTGCGTTATCAGACCATTGAGGTACACAACTACATCTGCAGCTCTGATCCCTTGAATATGGGTGCACTCAACTCGTGAAATATCCGGGCTGAGTGCCTTAAGGCCCCGACGCAAAGGATATCCCATGAAAAACGTCTTGATTGTCGATGATGAAAAGTCCCTGCTCTTAAGCTTGACCGCCGGTTTTGAATCCTTCAAGGACAAATTCACCCTTTATACGGCAAGCAATGGGGTTGAGGCACTGGCCGTGCTGAAATCAACCCCGATAGAGCTGGTGGTCACCGATTTGAAGATGCCGGAAATGGATGGTTTTGAGTTGATCGCCCACATGAGCACCCATTACCCTCAAATCAAGACCATGGTCATGACGGCTTACAACACACCCAAAATTGAAGAACGCCTCAGTGGCAATCACGCCATTCCCATTTTTGAAAAGCCTGTGGATTTTGACGAACTGGCCCAGGCGGTATTGGAGGGAATTGATGGCAAAAAGTCCAACGGCCTTTCCGGGATCTCACTGGTCAGCTTCCTTCAGCTCATCAAAACAGAGCGGAAAAGCTTCCTCATCGAGGTGAAAACCAAGAATTTTACCGGGCACATCATCATGGAAAAAGGGGAACTGATCAATGCCGTTTACAATGGAAAAGAAGGGGTTGATGCCATGTACGGCATGCTTGAAGAGGAGGATGTTCAAATCGAGCTGCTCACGTTGCCCCAGCATAAAATTAAACGCGAGATCACCATGCCATTGATGGGGATTCTGTTTGAATCCATGAAACGCAAGGACGACGTGGCCTCCGCCGAAACGTCCGACACCCTCGCGCTGGAACCGGACGATGATTCGGAGATCGTTTATGACCTTGTGTCGAAGGTCCCACCCGACGAATCTCAAAACGCCGATTCGGATCCACACAGTGCCGTCAATGACACACCTGTTTCACTAACATCACTTCAAATAAAAGGAGTTGACACCATGTCTGAAATCGCTGCAATTCTTGAAAAGTTAAAATCAGTTGAAGGGTTTATGGCAACCGGCATTTTTTCTCCGGAAGGCGAGCTGATCCAGGAGGTAAAAAACGCCAGCATCAATCTTGATGAGGTGGGAGCCCTTGCCAACGACATCCTTCTGAAAGCTCAGAAATCCACAGAAATCATGGGGGTCGGCCGAGGAAAAATGGTTCATATCGAAGCCCCCAAAGCCCATATCCTGGTTCGGTGCCTCAACGAATCCACCGATTTTTCCCAGACAACAACGGGACGCGCCCATATCCATATGGTTGTGATCATAGAAAAGGAAGGCAGCTTTGCCATGGCCAAAATGAAACTGGCCTCACTCATCCAGGAGTTGGCACCGCTGTTCCGGTAATGTGTTGATAACGACTCAACGCCTGTGTAAGTACTCAGGCAAAAAAATGTTCATGTTTCATAAAAAATGCCGTAGCGATTTTACCTGAGACTCGAAGGTTAAATCGCTGCGGCACCCCGCTTTCAAAGTGGCTTGCCTTGCAACCGGAGATTCCGGATTCTTTATGTTGCACAACTCCGATTCAAAAACCGAACCATCTGATGGCAGCCCGCCTCTTCTCCTGGAGTTGGGGGTTGACCAATCGAGACAACCATTATGAAACCGTCTTCTGGATCCTCAGTTCTGCTTGATCTGCACGTCCACACGCGATGGGGCTCCGAGTGTGCCGAGCTCATGGACCCAGACAGGCTGCCAGAGGCGATGAGGGCATGCGGGCTGGACGGAGTCGTCATTACAGAGCACAACATGCTCTGGCCAGCAGAAGAGATATCGCGACTCAATCAAGGGCTGACAGGACGCCGCGTGTACGGTGGAATCGAAGTCAGTACCTCCACCCACCATTATGTGGTCATCGGACTTGATGCCATAGACGACATCCATGAAGGGATGACAGCAGAACACCTCTGGCACATCACCAGGGCTCACCAGGCAGCCATGATTCTTGCGCACCCGTTGAACGGGAACAACGCGAAAAGTGGCAGCAACGCCCTTTCTGAGCTTATCGTCACACCAGATGCTGTGGAGCTGGCATCCACGGTGACCCGTTCACGTGACGAAGAGAGGATCAGGGCGTGGGGCAAAAAAAACCGCATTCCTATGGTGGCAGGCAGCGATGCTCACTGCATCGAAAACCTGGGCCAGACCGTCACAGAGTTTCCCCATCTGCCTGAGAATGAAAAAGAGCTGGCACAGATGATCCAAAACGGGCTCGGACGACCCCGCAGACGGCATCAAGACGGACGGAAAACGTTTCCATGCTGATAAATATGTCACTTGAACAAGGGCTTACCCGAATCGACAGCCATGGGTCACTCCATGACGAGGTACTCGTGCCCGCACAATGCCCTGCAAGCCCCAATTCACCTTACCGGGCAGAGTACGAGTGGCTGTTTGGGGTCGAGCGCGCCCTGGCCCGTACGTTAAGCCCGTGGCTGGAAGGATTTCGGTACGAGCTGATCGGCAGCAAAGGATTGCTGTGCGAAGCCCTTTCCAATGCGTTTGCACACGGCAACCGTAAAGACCCGAAACGACCCATCGCCATCACGATCTACGAAGGAAACAAGGGCCTCATTGTAAGGATTAAAGACAGCGGAAGAGGATTTAATATCGATGGGGTCATTGACGAGTACAGCCGGGGAAAGTCCTATTACCACACGGCGGGCAACGGGCTCAGGCTCATGATCTCAAGTACCGTATTCAATGTATTTTACACCGACAACGGAACAGCATTTCACCTGCTGTACACGTTTTAAGAGTCGATGCGTCGGCTCCGGCGGCAGGGGATAGAGCCCCTTGACCCAGTTCGCCTCGGGAAGGGCAGCCGGGGTCATCTTTAAGCTGGGTACCGCTTCACATTGACCCTGCCTCAGTGATGCAACGAGGCGGGGTTTTCATGTTCCGCATCCCGCTGGGCTGATGGAGGGCACAGTGGGAGATGGACGGACACGGTGGTGCCCCTGTTCTTTTCGCTTTTGATCAAAATACCGGAATTGAGTTCTGAGAGCATTCTTTTCACGATGGCAAGGCCGATGCCGGTGCCTTTGGGTTTGGATGTGCAAAACGGCTGAAACACGGTTCTCATTTCACCGTCTGTCATGCCGCACCCATTGTCCTCGATTGAAATATCCATGCACGAGGCCATTGGCTTCAGGACAACGCGGATTTCAGGGCTGTCGACCCCGGCAACGGCGTCCGCGGCGTTGGTAAAGAGGTTCAGCATTATCTGGTGCATGGCCCGGATATCGGTGCAGGCCCAGTGCTCTCCCGGGGGGATCTCCTTTTTGATATCGATCCCTTTATCCGCAAAGTCACCTTCCACAAGACAAGTAAAACGCTCAATAAAGCGATCAATCCGTGCTGGGGTGCCGTTGGGTTTTTCATACCTGTTGTAACTCTTGAACATCTCAAACAGATATTCAATACGCGACACCTCGGCCAGGGCTCGACTGGTAAATTCCGAAATGGTGCCCCGCGAAAAGCTGCGGCTGTTTTTCTCGAGAACCGCAAGGGTCATCTTCAATGAATTGAGGGGATTCGCTATTTCGTGGCGAATACTCGAAAAAATATACCCGGAGTTATTCATTAAATTTTCCGCTTCCGCAATGGACTCCAGTTTTTTCTGTTCTGTCAGATCCTGCTTCACCACCACATAATTGATAATCTCTCCGCTCTCTCCCTTTACCGGAGAGATTAAAATTCTCCCCTCCACATCGTTTCCATGTTTGTTCTTTTGCGTGAAAGCCCCTGTCCACTGACGTTTTTGAAACATATGATCCGGCAGGGTCTCGCACATCGTTTTTCCGTGATGGTCGGCAACAAACCCGGGATAATGCAGCCCAAGGACCGCATCCATGGAATAACCGGTGAAATGCTCAAAGGCAGGGTTTACAAACTCGATATGCCCGTAGGGTCCGGTGACAACCACAGCGTCGCTGACATTGTGAACAGCCAGTTTCAACCGCTGCAGCTCGTGTGCCATGTTTTCATGTGATTGCTCATCCTGACGTGGTTTTGACAAACGCAGGGCAACAGACATCAATCCGGCTGTCACAAGTGCCAGCAAAGCCGTCAGAAATGTAACAACCATAAAAACATACGTAATTGACGAGTTCACGAATTGACCTTCACACGCCGATAAAAAAGGAATTAATAAATGTGTGAGCTTAGAATTCAGGCAGGAAAAATGGAGAAGAATTGCATTGTATTAACACCAATTATTTGATGATATCTGACGTGGAAAGTCAATGCTTTTTGGCTTTACGGTCGGTGCGGTTTGAACAGATGAACGGGCAGATAGCAATGACGATAAAATGATCTTTGCGAGCTTCTCCATGGAGTGCCAGGGAATGAGGGTGCCGTGTCATTGGTTTTCAGCCATCAGACATTTTATCCCACCTCTTCCCTGTGGATATATGGGTAATCCGGCAGAACAACCATCCCGAACACCTCCTCCGAAAGCCGCTCCCTCGACCCCAGAACCATCAGCCTGTCACTCCATGGTTTTCATGCGTTCAAAAAGACCCAGCAACTCGTCCTTTTTAGGGCGGTAAAAGAGCATGGCGGCAGCGGAGAGGCCGAGGAGTTGATAGAGGGAAAGGGAGTCTTTGGCCAAAAGAAATAAAATCAGGCCATAGATACCAATGCTCTCAAGAAGTGCCGAGGTGATAATGACAATGACGGTGTACCGTGCAACTGCCGGATGTTGGGTAGAGGGCCCCGGGCGGGAGGCCCTGACAAAACCGGGGTGTTCCAGAAGAAACCCTCGAAGAAAATGGACGGCAACAAGGGTAACGACAGAGATTCCGAACAGTGCGTACCTTAAGGTTTCAAGGGGAAAACCGGCCTCCATCCCAGCCGGAAGCGTGTCGCCAAGAACAATACAGACACCAAGATAAACACCCAGAGAGACAAAAATGGCCCCCCAGATGATCAGAATCAATGCAAAGCCGGAATCAAGCTTTTTAACCTCAGTTGGATCAATCATGGTCACCTGTTGTTTTATAAACGTTAGACACGCATCACAAAGATTTCCGTAATCTTCATAGCCCCTTCTCCGCCATGGTTGAAATTCTTTCGACGAAGGGCCTTCTCCACCCCAAATTAAGCAGAACATTATATTTGACCGCACTCAATTTTCTGATATAGCCCTTCCGTGATTTTCACCCACCGACGGCTTCCATGACCAGGTTTCGTTCGGTCATTTGAATACAAATATAATGTAGTTCCACACAACCTCTCTCAACGCCTTCATGCATATATTGCGAAAACTTCCTTAATAATTATTAAGACACGCAAGTTTGTGCTTATTGAGATAAACTTTGGAGTTTTTTTTTACCATGACCCAGTTTTTTAAAAAAAACAAGATAACCTTTGAAGTTAATACCCCTGACTCAATCAAAACCGGACTTCAGCAATACGGGCAGCTTATCCGTTCAGGCGCTGCATTCAGTGAGGAAATGTCCTCCTACTGCAACATCTACTTTGAAAAAGCCTCCGGTGAGGCAATGACCCTCTCGGATCTGAATGATCGTTCCCTGGCAACCGAACTTTATGGCATAAAAATCGGGTACCAGATGGAAAAACTCAAGGAGACAACCCACCTTGATGATTTTATCCTCTCGGAAACACAGTTCTTTATACTGGCATGTCAGCACCCTGAGCTAAAGGAAGAGACCATCGATGCGGCCATGGCCATCGTTGAGTACGCACGAAAATGCAACGACAGTTCGGATATGTGGGCAAGCGACATGGAAGTATTCGGACTTGAAGTGCTTTACGTCATCGCGCGCTGCTACCCCGAATACGCCTATCTCCTGGGCGCCTATATCATTCCCTACTGGGACACGGAACACGCAGATTACGCCATGAACTACCTCCCCATTCTGGTCCGGAAGAACGGTGTCACCCGGGACATGCTCAAAGCCTTTTGCTATTGCGACAACTCCGAGGCACGTTCCATGATGTTTTCTGATGCGGCTCTATACATGGAAGGGGACATTCTGACGACTGATACCCCACCATGCACTGTTGTCGAGTACTTCAGAAACAATCCGAAAGAGTACGCCTATTTTAAACAGGCCCTCAAAGAACGCTTTGCAGAACAGGATTACCTTCAGTACAGCGATGACTCCCGGGACTACACAGATCGCCCCGTTGAAGCGTTTTACAGATCCATGCTTGTTGAGGAGCGTTGTTTTGATGAAGATGATGATGACCTGGAACCCCTGGAGCAGCACTTTGTGCTGGACAATGCCGACAACGAGGCAGCCGACCTCCACAACGACATCGAAGCCTTTCTCGGGCGCCCCATTGTCCCCCCCTATGAAGATGAAGACGACGATGATGAGTACTATTTTCGGTGGCAAGCCAAAGAGAACTGGCAGGCCTTTATCGAAGGAGCCCTCGAAAATGGAAAGGCCATCTGGGCTTACATCGAGCACGGGACTGACACGGATATTCTGAAAAACATCCAGCCGGCAAACCTTAATAAGCTCGCAGAAGAGGGGCAATATAAACTCCATAAAACCATCGACTGGCACGTGGGTGGATTCGATTCGGTCCACAGCGAATGTCACGCCATTATCCGGGACCTGGTCTATGACTATTGCGACGAAGATTATTCCCGTGATGAGATCGAAGCCGGCAATCAGGTAATTCTGCGAACACTCGATGTACTCCACAGGCTCTTTGGAAACAAACCGTTCCACATAGATACGGTCGAATTTATCACGGACACCTGGGAGATACTGGATCAAGAGGCCTTTGATGCGCGATACGGTGGGGACTGGCAAAAGGCCTTTGAACAGAACCTGGCCGAATTCACCGGGTACCACGACACGGTTTTTGGAAAGAACCTGTTGAAATGTTCTGCCATTGTAAATGCCCATCGGGATGAAACATCAGAACAGATGATTCAGCTCTTTCAGCAGAGTGATTCCGGCCTTCTGGTCCTCGCTGCCCACCTTCTTTATGAAGACTACAGGGCAAACAGGGCCGATGAGATCACAACACACCTCTCCACCTATGTGGAAACACACGTTCTCGACATGCTGTATGGGGAAATCGAGGAAGAGTCTGAGTTCCCCAGTGATGAGGATGCCCGGGACTTTGAAAAACTGAACAGGGTCCCCCATCACCGCCCTGATGCTGACGAAGTGGAGAGACAAAAAGCCGCATGGGAAGATTGGAAGCGTATCAAGTCCTTCATCAATGGAATGGAGGCCATGCGCCCTCCACAAGAGCTTCTCATAAAAGCAATGAAGGTGGGCAAAGAGGGATTGACCCCGGACGAACTCGCCCTACTCCAGCCCCCGAAAGACCAATTGCCCAAAGAAGAGGAGGTGCTGGAGTTGATGAAAAAGCACCTTCACAAAGATCGCAAGAAAATCTCTGACCAGCAGCGCTACTACGAACTCTTCTCCAGCATGTCCGACCACATTCAAAAGCTGCAGGTAGTTGCGTACCTTCTGGCACAGATGCCCCTGGCATGCAGCAAAGCGGCGGCACGAGCCCTTCGTCTTATGGCGCAGCTGGCTCCCGTCAAAACCATCCGAAACATCAGCTTTTACTACCGTGAGAGCTACCGGGATGAGTTTATGGATTCCGTAATGGGCGAGATTGATTTTGAAGAGGCCCTGATTAAGTTAAAGGTTCCGAAAGCGGGCATCTGGGCCTGGAAACTTGAAAAGGACCAGGGGAATGACGAAAAGGAGGAGAGCTACCACTCCTTGATGGAGATGTTTATCGAAGGAGAGACGGAAGAAGACGCCACCTTCTTCGGAAAAATCCATGCGGGAAACAAAGCGGCGTTAAGGGAGGGGATAGAGCTCCTTCCCCAGCACGTCCGGTTTCAATTCTACAAAGACATTTACAAAACCTTTCCGGAGTTCGGGTTCTCAATGGGAGACACCGAATTTTTCGCATCCATGCGCACCCTGCTCCACCGGAACCTCCTCTGCCCGGAAAAAGTGTTCCTGAATCAGGTTCGGGGCAAGGGCCTGATCTATGCCGGATACGACCACGAAAAATACGCCCCCCTTATCACTGGCCTGGAGCTCAGCGGCACAAGGGAAGCGGCATTGGCCATCGCTCAAACCAACCAGGCTTACTCCGCCGACTACTGGCTGATCGTTCAACAAACAAAAGATGGATGCAAGGCCCTCACAAACGACTGGCTCGGGCACATGCTCTGCCTTGAAACCGAAGAGGGATGCGGTTTCTACCAGAACCGGACCTGGGTCATCGTGGTGTCTGAATCGTGTGACCCGACTACGATTGCAGCACTTCATCACAACCTTGCCGACCCAACGTTCAAAGAGAACATGGTCGAAACCTCCATGGCATACATCAAAGGGGACGCCGATTTCCAAAGCGTCTTGCCCATTGTGACCAACGCCATCGACTATTTTGACGATATCGAAGGGGAAAGCTACTACGACTGTGGGGTCACGGGCTGCATCTGGTCCATAGGTGAAGCCATGCGCCTGAGAGCCTTCAAATTCATGACCGCAGCCTGTGTGAAAGGATTTGATGCGGGGATGTCCTCCTACGAAGGAGACATCTCGGATTACATTGCCTATGTCAAGCAGGTCTCCCCCCCTGTCGCATACCTGTTCGGGTACATTCTGAAAGAAGAAGATACCGACGCCATGTGCACACTCGCAAAAGAGCACGATCTCTCTGGGCTCATCAAAGGACTGCGCACCGAAGAACGGCTGTGTGCCCTCACCATGTTGCGGCAAGACCCTTCCGCCCATGCCCTGATTCGCACCTTTGATAAGGACCCCTCCAGAAAAGTTCGGGACCTTGCGGGCAAACTCAAGCCCTCCGGGGAACAAGAGACGCGCCCCGGCTCCGATTTTACACTCGTCGACTTCGGGACCTACGCCATGGGAGGCCCCATGGAGGAGGCCACGTCCGAAGGCGCTTCGGTTGTGGCCAATGGGCCCCGACTCCTCAAAGAAACAGGCGTCATCAAGGCGGCCCCGGGCACAACCTTCGGCCTCAGGTTTACCTCCAACAACGACACCCTGCCCGATGTCTGTGACCATGTCGTCAGGGTGATCCACCCGGAACTGCCGAGTCCCCAGGGCATGATCACCCGCAGCTCCTGGAAACAGAACGGATACACCCATGGACGCATCTTTGCCGGTTGGGCGTTTGAGACAACCGAGGAGTGCGTCCCGGGAGAGTGGGCCATTGAAATCTGGAACTCCGATGAGAGCGAGTGCCTGGTGTCCAAAACATTCACGGTTGTGAACGAACCGACACCATAAATACGAGCCTTCTATGGTTAAAGTTCGGGGCAAAAGCCTGCCTCCGGCGACAAGGGTGGCGAAGCCACATTAGGCAAAATACCTTGAAAGCAGGTTGCAAATGCGCTTTGCCCCTCGTTCCTCGGGGCAAATCACATTCGCCTTGGGCTTTCGATGTACCCAAGGGTGTTTTTCAAGACCTGTTTATCAAACTTTTCAAAAGTTTGGCCCCCGGCAGGGCCGCCGAAGGCAGCTTTAACTTAGAGGCCTCCGATGGCCAAGGTTTTTAACCCTGCTTCGTGCAGCCCGAAGGGCGCTTCGTGATCTTCGTGGTTTACGCCGTTAACCGATTCCTGAAAGCCCCTTGACTTTGATTGGGGACAGCTTATTCTTTTTTCTATAGACTACCCTCAACCAAGGAGGCCTGAAATGACTGATCCAACACGGATTCTTGACATTTTTTCCGACTATCAATGACCCTACTGCTATTTCATTACCGGGAGTATTGAAAAGCTGAAAAGGGAGATGGATATCACGGTCCGATGGCGCTGCTTCCCCCTCCACCCGGAAGTCCCACAGGAAGGGATGCCCCTGTCGAAGCTCTTCGGCCGGTCCGATCTCGAAATGGACCTCATGGTGCAGAAGCTCCAGCAAACCGCCTCACAAATCGGACTGCCATTTGGCTCCGTTCGGACCATTTACAACAGCCGCCTGGCCCAGGAAGTCGGCCTTTGGGCGGATACACAAGGGAAAGGCGATGAGTTCCACATGGCGGCCTTTCAGGCGTACCTGGTCCACAAACTGAATTTTGCTGAAACAGAAGTGCTGTTAAAAATGGTAGAATCCGTGGGGTTATCGAAGGAGAAGGCCCTGGGGGTGATTGAGACGCGAAGCTTCAGCGATGCCGTGGACAGGGACTGGAAACTCTCCCGAAGCCTGGGCATCACGGCTATCCCAACCCTCGTGTACGAGAATAAGCAGCTCACCGGTGCACACCCCTATGACCAAATGGTGCACTTCATCAAGGAAGCGCATTCCGGCATAAAGTTGTAGGCACCCGAGCCCAACGCCCCGCAGGAAGCCACTGAGAGCGCGCTATTTGCATGATGGATGAGCCTGAAGGATACTAAGAAGGGTCTTGTGGAAACACGGATTGGCTGAGCTGTGTATAACTCCCTGCCATGTTTAAAGGTACCAACTTGTTGAGAGAGGTTGATGTCGATCTTTTACTCAGGCATCACAGCTATAAATCTTACTGTGAAAAAACAAGGGTTAGGGAAATATAAAGTTACATTCTAAAATAAAGGCCGTTGCGACTTGACCTTGAGGAACGAGGGGCGAAGCGCAACGGCAACAAGCTTTCGAGCTGGCTCACCTCGCCGCCGGAGGCATCCATCTCTTTGCATTTTTTATTTCGATGGCATCAAGGAGGATCCAGGTGGTATCAATCGACCCCAAAAACCTTCTTCAGCAAATCCGTTGTATGTTTTAGCGGGTTTTTACGAATTTCAGCCTCTTCCTTTGCAATGTAATAAAAAATCCCGTCTATCCCCTTCTCCAAAACATAGTCTGTCAAATCCGCTTTCACATCGGGGACAAACGGCAGTGTCTTGTACTGTGCCATCACGTTATCATACGCTTTGATGGCACCGACCTGGGAGAGGGTCTCTTCGACAATGGGCTTCATTTCCTTTTTCAGGGGTGGGGTCATCTTGCCCTGAAAGTACACGGTTGCCGAATTGTCTGGGCCTTCATAAATGGTTTTTACATCTTCAAAGGTCATCTCGGTGATGGCCTGCATGAACAGCTTTTTTGCTTTTGGCGTTGCCGACTCGGCAGCGCGGTTTAATTTGAGTTCAAGATCATCAACCAGATGAGACATCCCGATATTCGCCAGCATTGTTTTGATGGTTACCAACTCTTTCGGCAACGGGATG
The DNA here is from genome assembly GCA_942491485.1 of Desulfolunaceae bacterium. Taxonomy (GTDB): domain Bacteria; phylum Desulfobacterota; class Desulfobacteria; order Desulfobacterales; family Desulfolunaceae; genus Desulfoluna. The sequence continues at coordinate 607,200 of CALOAX010000011.1, forward strand.
TGAATTGAGGGGTCCCCATTGAACCCATCAACCACCCCCAACTGGCTGACGACGTTTTCAGTCCCCATACGAAGCGCTTCTTTAAATGCATCGCCAATCTCACCATAACTTGGCTTATCGTCGGACACGGCCTCGGTCTCCCCTCCCGACTTTTTAAAGATATTAATTTTATCCAACCACGATCCTTCTGCTTTCGATTGAAAGGAGGACCACACAAAAACAACCATTACAGCACCCAGAACAACGGACATTTTTTTCATATGAGACGCCTCAAGGATGTTAAGTAATTTCTTTGCCATTGACGATGCATGCCTGCGAAGCACGTGTGAAAGAAAGCTCAGGAAACGACCCGGATGCGGAGTGATCAGAAGGGATAAGAGTGCTCTAAAAGCCTGCCATGTGGCATGCATTGCTATCAGGAGAAGGAACCAGCACCAGACGCTATTGTCGCAACAATGGGCAGAGATGCGTTTTCCCTTTTAAAACAAGAAATGATAATCACCTACTATACATAACGCGTCAAAAAAGCTCAAGAAAGACGATAGAGACGGACCCCACCACCATAGCCCTTCTTACCCAAGACCGCTAACCTGACAAATACCCCACCACATCACAACGCTTGCCCGTAGAGGCCGTCGTTTGATGAATTGTAATGTCAACAGACGTGAGATGCCCTGCCACATGACGTGTCAAGGCCACGTTCTCCACGACAAAACAGCCACACGCTTCACAACGCTTATCAAAGGCAATGTGTTCATCACCATGTGCCCCGATACCGTAACTGTCGATAACAATAAATTGCGGTTTCATTGTCAGAATCGTATCAAGCACGTCCTGGGTCAACACCGTAGATGTTTCACCGTAGCGGCTGTTGCCATACCCGTTCGTCTCTAAATTGGAGGTATAGAGCACCAGGGCTCTGTCACAAATATTCAACGATGATATAGCGGATAAGGAAGGCATCCTGACACTGCAATCGACAACAACAGCCTCAACGCGATAGACTGCGAGTTCTGGCTCATGGGTATAACAATCGATATGCGTTCCAATATGCCCCATGGCATTTACAGAATCGGACTGTCGTTTTGCCCACCGATATGCCGGGTGCCCCTCTGTTATCTCGATACTTAAGCCAGCTTTTTTCATATTCAATTTATTCATCTCATTTGGGTCGAAACAATCCGGGCAACCACATCGGAGACAAGGTTGACTTAGTGTCGGTATTTTTCTAAGTCATACATTTGCGCCAACTCCCCCCTCTTTTCATCGGGAAGAGATGTCATGTACCGTTTCCATCCGGGACACCAGCCAATGTGCCATCGCCACAGCTTTCCCAAAAACGAGTCTGCATTCCTGTCATACGTTGCCCTGAAGCGGCATGTTTCACAATTATGACTGGTCATTTGGAATCATCCTTTTTTGGTGTTGGTTGACATGTATCTTTTTTAAAGAATGCACCGGTTAATTCATATCAAAGCAACCCGTCTTGCAGTCAATCACATCCCACAGCCCTTCTTCCTCAACAATCATCCGCAGTGTTTCAATCGATTCGGGCAGATCCTCTTTTTGAAGAATCTCAAGCGAGCCGCGAACAGAGACACCGTTTTTAAGCAAATACACGACAAGCCCTGTCCGTTTTTTTTCCAATGCAGACAAAAGTGGGGTTCTCTGCCCCACAACCAGTGAATCATAATACGTTTCAAACATTATCTGCCTGTTGTTCTTCATGGCCCTAATAATGTCTTCATCGGCACTGCCCTTGTATAAAATCATGGCGGATACCCGGGGGATTCTCCCCACATTGGGTTTGACGCCATAATTGACGTTGGCCCTCACAGCCATGAACAAAGCCATGCCAAGCAAACACCCTGAAACAACCATCATTTTTCTATACTTCATACCACATCTTTCTATGTTCTCCGGCATCCAAAGATATTCACCCGACAACCTATATCATATGAGACACCTGGTGAATCAGAGGGCGGATTTATTGGGATGATAGCGCCCATCCACAACCGTATTCATGCTTAAATGACAAAAACAGATCCATACAATGGGCATACGTAACACATACCTGTGTATCAAAAAAATACTGTAACACATGGCGCGGTGAAAAGAGCACCATTATGGCATCATGTAAATATGGAAAGGAGTCGTGAACAACCAGTTGGCCTATCGGGCACCAACACCGACAGGCCACTCAATTAGAAATTTACCGACACGTTTTCTATGAAGAACCCCGGCCATCATCATCGCATAATAACTCACAACAACTACCCACAACAACACAATTAAGTCATTTTTATTGAACTATCACATTCCTAATGCTACTTAAAACATCATGTTCACTTTGCCAAAAACCAAAGAATCGCCAAAGTGTTACTTAACAGGGGTCCGAGACCTTAAAAAGATGCTGTACACGACAGCTGACATTCAGAATTTCATCATGCATAAATATCATTCTGAGGAAAACTTTCATGCAGCTAAGATCAAAAGTAGTAGGAATCATACTGGCCAGTTTTATCCTTTATGGTGCCGTCGAGTTATGCATGCACAGATTCATCATTTTCCCTGCCTTTGTTTCCCTGGAAAGGGAAGAAGCTGCAAAAGACGCCATGCGCGTGACCCTGGCGATCCGAGATGAGCTCCGCCACCTGAATACCCTCTGTCATGACTGGTCAGCCTGGGATGATACCTATGAATATGCAATTGGCGAATCAGAAAAGTACGCACAGTCAAACCTGGTCCAAAGCACTTTTCTGGACAACAATTTAAATATTATCTGTATCCTCAACGCCAGTAATAAGGTCATCTGGGGGCAAATCCGTGGTCCTAAAACAGGAGAGACGTTGGCCCTGAAAGAGTTCCTGGGCAACCCGTCATTATCCCCCCTCGTCCCCCACCGACTGGAGGGAGTACCACTCTCTAAAATAAGCATGTCCGGTATTTTCATGACCAATGCAGGCCCCATGCTGACAACATCCCGCCCTGTTCTTACGAGTAACAATGAAGGCCCCGTAAGGGGGACCTTCATCATGGGGAGGCTCCTCACCAAAAAAGTCATCAAAACACTGTCGAACCAGACCAAGATAGATTTTCAGATTATGCCGGTTCAACCGGATAAACCCAGCGCTCCCCTTCAGGGTATCCTGAGCCGTTTTGAAAGCGGGTCAAACAGCCTCATCGAACAGGCTGCCCCAGGGTACCTGTGTGTTTACAGCAAATATTTTGGTATCAATGGAGAGTTAGCATTCCTGACCAAATCGATGGTACCCAAAACCATCACATCCCTGGGCCAAACCACCATACGCCATGCCATTTACTCCACACTTTTGACGATGGCAGTCATTCTCTTGGGAGGATTACTGTTTATTAGGCGGACTGTACTCCAGCCCATCAAGCGGTTTACAGAACATGTGATAAGGGTGGGGAAAAGTGGGGACCTGTCCGATGGATTCTCAGTTACAAGCAGCGATGAAATCGGAACGCTCTCTTCCGAATTCAACAAAATGCTGCAAAGTCTGGCGAGCACCCAAGGACAACTGACCGAACAGACGCAATCCAACGACCGGTTGAAGCATGAAATCGACGAACGCAAGAGTTTCGAAGCGACCCTCCGCAAATACAAGTCTATCATTTCATCCTCCACCGACCACATCTCACTAATCAGCCCAGAATTCACCTTCCTGGTGGTAAACGACAGCTTTCTCCGGGCCTACGGCACAGACCACGGAAAGGTCATAGGTCGCAACGCCAACGACATTGTCGGTGACAGGATCCTCACCAGTGAGGTGAAAACAAAACTCAAGGGCTGTTTTTCAGGCAAAACCGTACGTTTCAATTCTTGGGCAGACTACCCGAAACTCGGATGCCGATACATGGATGTAACCTGCTCCCCTTTTATCGAAAACAACAAGACGTCGGGGATCGTAATCCACTCCCGGGACATGACCGAATCCAAGAGAATTGAAGAGCATCTCTTCAAGGTCCAGAAGATGGATGCTGTGGGTACCCTGGCCGGGGGCATCGCCCACGACTTCAATAACATCCTGATGGGAATCTCAGGCAGAGTCTCCCTCATTATGTTTGATACGGACGCCTCCTCCCCCCACCACCTGCACCTGCAGGAAATGGAGAAATACGTCAACAGTGCCGCGAACCTGACTCGCCAGCTGCTCGGTTATGCAAGGGGTGGAAAAAACGAGGTACAGCCCACCGACCTGAACCTGTTATTCGACTCCAGTTCCGGCATGTTCGGCAGAACACGTAAAGAGCTCAACATCCATACAGAGCTCCTTGAGGAGCTCTGGCCGGTTGAAGCGGACCGCTCCCAACTCGAACAGGTCTTCTTAAACCTTTATATGAACGCAGGGCAGGCAATGCCGGATGGGGGAGACCTCCTCATAAAGACTCAGAACGTCATTCTGGATGAGAATTTTGTAAAGCCCTACCCCGAATTGCCCGGCAATTACGTCAAGATATCGGTCTCCGATAACGGAATCGGCATGGACCAGGCCACGCTGGAAAGGGTCTTCGAGCCCTTTTTTACAACAAAGCGTATGGGGGAGAGTAAAGGCACAGGACTGGGGCTTGCCTCGGCTTACGGCATTGTCAAAAACCACAACGGTATTATTGAGGTGAGCAGCGAAAAAGGAAACGGATCAACCTTCCGCATATACCTGCCGGCCTCCAGAAAAGCTGTTTCCGTGAATATCCAATATGACAGCCCCGCCCAGAAAGGAGATGAAACGGTTCTGCTGGTGGATGATGAGCAGTTCGTTGCCGAAGCAGGCAAGCAGTTCTTACTGAAGCTGGGCTACAACGTCATCCTGGCCCGAAGTGGAGACACATGCATCGACATATACAAAAAGAACCGAAACAACATCTCCGTCGTCATCCTGGACATGATCATGCCGACCATGGGAGGCGCTGAAACCTACGACAAACTGAAAACCATTGACCCCGACGTCAAGGTTCTTCTCACCAGTGGTTACAGCCCCATAGGGATGGCCGCCGATATCATGGCCCGCGGCTGCAACGGTTTCATACAAAAGCCCATTCGCATGGAGGAACTCTCTCGTAAACTCCGTGAAATCATTGATACCGGAAGTATTATCTCTACAGCGTCTTAACCTTGGCATATTTCCAAGCAGTGGGTGAAACGGTTGAAGGACCCGAGCCAACACGCAGGCACCTTTCACGCCGGGCACAACAAAATCCAAGGTGCTGTCACCTCAGTTTCACAAACTCGACAATACGAACATCTGCCTTGCTTTCGATGGACTCAAATTCGAGTAACATGGCCCCAACGCCCTTTTCCGGTTAAATGAACCCGAGCCAATGATCGGAAAAGCCACAGAAGAAAAACCTTCACTCGCAACAATCCCCATGGCATTTCGAACGGAACCACGAATAGAAAACCTGAACTACTGTTTGCATTTTTGAAACAACTGAATTTCTCACAATAACCCGCTGCAATAACGTTCTATTGCTTTGGATTGATCGTTTTCTCATAAGCTATCCGGGATAGAGAACCGGCAGCAATGCCTTAACTGCGGTTGTTTTGCAGGGGAAAGGGGGCACCGGTTAAGAACCGGGTATCTCTGGTCCCCCTTGTCATCACGACCGAACCTACTTGGCAGCATACACCAGAAGAGTCTCCTGATCGTCTTCCGATACGGCCGGAAGCACCTGCCAGTCGATCGATCGAAACCCCGAGCCCCGCAGCTCCGTGAGAATGTCTTGCGGCATTCCAAGAAACCGAATCACAAGGCCATCATCCCTGATCACGCATCGGGACTTCAGGTCAAAATGCTCTCTCGCCCACCCCATAGCGGGTTCACCGCACATGGTTTTAACAATAAGGACCCCACCCTGCCTCAACACCCGCCTTGCTGCCTTCAGGAATGCCGACCGATCGTCCCCTATGATGCAATGCAGGCAGTGCCCATCAACAACGAGGTCAAATGCTTCATCTGTATACCCTTTGAGGTTGAGTACATTGCCAACGCCGAAGCTCACCAGCAAGCCACACGCCACGGCTTTTTCCCTTGCCCACTCGATGGCCGTGGGCGAAATATCCACACCAAAGACCTCGTAACCAACCTTTGCAAGCAACAAGCTCACATCCCCGGCACCACAACCCAGCTCAAGAGCTTTGCCGGTACTGGGAACGCACTTGTTCTCAAGAGCCTGCACCCATTCGCGAAGGGTCTTCTCCGTGCCCTCTGCCGTATCCCACCCTTCCCGGCCCTGGGACCGAAATAAGCGATAGGCCTCCTCATGGGCTGCGTAATCTACCCTGGGTTTGCTCATGGATGCGCCTCCTCTTTTTTACTTCAGGGTAACCGCATAATCGGAGTTATCACCACCGAACCCTATAGAGCTCAATCCCCTACAGATAGCGTACTGTCGTATTCACAGTCTCCGATTGAGGCTAAAAAACACGTTGATCTTCATCTTACGTTTACCGGTTCAACGAAACAGTGTGGGGTGCCGAATGAAAGCGAGGAGCTTTGAGCAGAGGGGAAAAACAGGCTTGAATGGGTTTTTACAGGCCAATATCGATATCGTCTATTTTCGATTCAATCCTCATATCATACCATCAACAGAATGCAGGGTAACCCATGAATACAAAGGATATACCCTAAAAAAACCTCAAACCTGCAACGAGCTGCGGAGGCTTGCCGGTTTTAGACGCAGATAGGGCAAAAGATGTTGCGCTTTGCCCCAAGGATGTGAGGAACAAAGCGCAATGGAAACCAGCGTTCAAGGTATCTTGCCTGAATGGCGTTTCCACCGGAGGGACATATTACCTTACTTCGGTATCACCTGCACCCACTCCGGCAGCACGCCAATGGCTATATCAAAGGCCGGGATAACGAGGAGGTAGGTGAGGATGGTGACGAGAATAACCCCCATGATGTTCAGCCCGATGCCGTTCCGTGCCATTTGAGGAATGGTGACATAACCGGAGCCGAAGACAATGGCGTTGGGCGGGGTGGCCACGGGGAGCATGAAGGCGCACGATGCGGCGATGGCTGCGGGAACCACCAGGAGAAGCGGGTTCTGCCCCAGACCGATGGCAACGGCCGAAAGAATCGGCATGACCATGGCCGATGTGGCGGTGTTGGAGGTGAGCTCCGTGAGCATCATGATCAGCGCCGTCACCGCGATGATGAGCACCAGGATGGGCGCGTGTTCGAGGAGGCTCACCTGGGAACCGATCCAATCGGCGAGTTTGGTCTGCTTGAACCCTGCAGCCATGGAGAGGCCACCGCCAAAGAGAATCAGAACGCCCCAGGGCATTTTCGCCGCCCAGTCCCAATTCATGACAAATTTATTCCTCTTAAGGTCCACAGGGATCAGGAAAAGAACCAGCGCCCCGGCCATGGCAATGGTCGCATCGGTGACAAGCGTGGGATCCGGAAAAAGAAAGCCGAGCTTTTTTCTGAAAATCCAGCCCAGGGCGGTGAGGGTAAAGACCACAGCGGTCCACCTCTCCCCCGCGCCCATGGAGCCCATATCGCGAAGCTCCTTGTTGATGAGTTCCGGCCCTCCGGGCACCTTTTTTAACTTCATGGGGTTCGCGATACGTGTCAGCCAGAGCCAGCAGAGGGGAAGAAAGACAATCACCAGGGGAAGGCCCACCACCATCCAACCGGCAAAGGTGATTTCATAGCCATAGGTTTTGGTCAGGTAGGCGGCAAGAACTGTATTGGGCGGCGTGCCGATAAGGGTTGCGATGCCACCGATGGAAGCGGCATAGGCGATGCCGAGCATCAGGTTGAGGCCGAAGGCGAACTTATCTGCCGAAAAGTCGATCTCCTTGTCCAGCCCCTCTTTTTTCCCTTCGGTCACCACATGGGAGATGATGGCAAGGCCTATGGGCATCATCATAACGGTGGTGGCAGTATTGGAGACAAAAGCGGAAATGGCCGCCGTTGCCAGCATGAACCCGAAGATCAACCGACTGGGAGAGAACCCGATGGCCTTGACGATGTTCATGGCAATACGGCGGTGCAGGTTCCAGCGCTGCATGGACAGAGCAATGATAAAGCCCCCCATGAACAGAAAAATCAGATGACTGGCATAAGGTGCCGTTGCCTTTTTGGTGTGCATGATCCCCAGAAGCGGAAACAGAGCGATGGGAAGCAGGCTTGTGGCGGGAATGGGAATCGCCTCACTCAGCCACCAGGTGGCCATCAGCAGCGCAACCGCAGCCATGCGCTGGGCCGTGGGGCCCATGCCGGGGGGTTGAGGTGCGATGAGCATCAGAATAAAGAGGACCAGTCCCAGGACAAGGCCGATGCGCTGTCGCTTGGAATAACTTCGCGGCTCCCCCTCCTGCACCCCGCCCGGCCCTGATTTGATGCGCTTAACATGCTCGGCAGGGGCGTTCACGATCTTGCCCGTGAGATCGGCATCTTCCCCGGTGGTGGTGTCGACACTGGCCGCCAACCCGATCTTCCGCCGCCGCCTCACACCACACGTAAACAACTCCTTGATCTCATCGTTCATGGTCCAAAGCCGATCCCATGCCCCTGCAAACATACGCCACCTCGTTTTTTTTCAGTGGATGCCCTGAGCCCGAAAGCTCCCGAAGACTCACACCATGCATGACCCTTTTCCATGGTGAAGCATGACGCGTTTCCCTTCCTGAAAAGACAGCTGCAGTGGACAATTGCGGAATTAGAGGTAGCAAATCAGAGAAATCAAACCGGTGTCACTTGCAGGGGGAGCAGCACGGCCATTCATGCAGCAGACTTTCCGTGGTTGTATGGGATTATTAAGACAGGAGGGAGATATTCCGTCAATCGGGTGATTTCTGATTGTTACGTAAGAAAATTTCTGACGGGGAGGGAAGAGGCAAAGCCTCCGGCGGCAAGGTGTGCCACCTTGAAAGCGGGTAGCGGATGCGCTTTGTCCCTCGTTCCTCGGGTCAAATCACATCCGCCTTTAAAACAAAATTTATTCAAAACCATTTTTTAAGACCTATTTGTTAAACCCACGATGGCCATGGAATGCACCATAACGGCTTTCCTGACACTTCCGGGCAGCCAGTGAAGACGAAATCAGGGAACTGTCCTTGCCCAAAAAATGAAACTGATCTCTCCTCAAAAATAGTGGCACGACCTCACCCACCGCGCGAATGCCTCGAAAACGATTGCATCACGACGCCCTTCACGCATTCGCCATGGGGTTTCAAGGTGACCTCACCTTGGCCGCAGGCAGTTTTTTTTTATGAATTACTCTTCGATAAGATTGTTTCTCATGGCAAATCGGGAGAGCTCGGCGTTGTTTCGAAGGTTCAGTTTTTTTAAAATACGCAAGCGATAGGTATCCACCGTTTTGACGCTGATGGCGTACCCCTCCGCAATTTCGTGGTTGGTGTGCCCCATGGCAAGCCGCCGCAAGACCTGAAGCTCTCGCATGGAAAGGCTGTCAACTTCGGACGTGCTTGCAGAGCCTTTGACAACGCGTAGCGCCAGGGCTTCGCTCGCCTCTTCCGTGAGGTACCGGCCGCCTGTCACCACCTTGCGAATGGCATCCACAAGCTGCTCGGGGGCCGCCTGCTTGGTGATATAGCCCATGGCACCGGCTTCCACTGCCCGAACAGCGTATTGATCTTCGTTGTGCATGGTCAACATGATCACCGGCAGCTCCGGGTAATAATGGTGAACCTGGGAGAGCACCTCAAGGCCATCGACACCCGGCATGGAAATATCCACCACCGCCACGTCCGGCATGATCTCCTTAAGCTGTTTCAAGGCCTCACGGCCGTCCGATGCCTCGGCAACGACCTCAATGTCACCGGTCTCCTCGATAATCCTGCGAAGCCCTGCCCTGACGATGCTGTGGTCATCCGCAAGCAATACTCTGATGTGGGTCGATTGATTCATAGGCCCTTCAGTCTCAAAGATAAAAAAGCGTGCCTCCGGCGGCGAGGTGAGCCACCTCGAAAGCGGGTTGCCATCGCGCTTCCCCCCTCATTCCTCGGGGCAAATCGCAATGGCATTCGCTGCGGGCTGCGCCCGCCTCACATGCTGGAGGTTAAATCCAGCCGGTATAACAAGCGTCTGAGGTTACAGATACGATGATATCACTCGAACTGTACCGGCTTAAACGTCCATACAGACAGCAGGCAGGGTGGCGCCCTGGTTCAGGAATGCTCCGCCCAGCCCCCGGCTGCCCTGACGGGACCCAACCATCTGAAAAATCAGACAAAAAGATTATTGTATGACTTTTTTTTATAAAACCGCGAATGAGCTTGTCCTGAGGAACGAAGGGCAAGCTCATTCGCAACCCGCTTTCAAGGTAGTTTGCCTAAGTGGCTTCGCCACCCTTGCCGCCGGAGGCAGCCAGCTTAAAGATGCCTCCGGCGGCCCTGCCGGGGGCCAAACTTTTGAAAAGTTTGATAAACAGGTCTTGAAAAACACCCTTGGGTACATCGAAAGCCCAAGGCGAATGTGATTTGCCCCGAGGAACGAGGGGCAAAGCGCATTTGCAACCTGCTTTCAAGGTATTTTGCCTAATGTGGCTTCGCCACCCTTGTCGCCGGAGGCAGGCTTTTGCCCCGAACTTTAACCATAGAAGGCTTTACCCTTGCAACGCCTTAAAAGAAAGGGTGCATTGAACCGTGGTTCCGCTGCCGGGTTTCGACTGAATCTCAAGGGTCCCCCCGGCAAGGGCGGCCCGTTCGGCCATGCCCACCAGGCCGAAGCCGTGATCTGGTGAGGAGTCCGGCTCAAATCCGCACCCGTTGTCGGAGATGCAGACGCGAAGCTCTTTGTGTGAGACAGTCAGCACCACGTTAACACGGTCGGCGCCGGAATGCCGGGCGATATTGGTCATGGCTTCCTGAACGATCCTGTATACCGCTGTGGAGATCCCTTCCCGCTCCTCATACTCTCCGGAGTGATCGTAGACGCAGGTGATGCCGGTCCGTTTTTCGAAATCGGCGGTTAAGGCGTCAAGGGCTTCCACCAGCCCCAGGTCATCCAGCATGGCGGGCCTCAATCGGTAGGCCATGCCCCTGACATCCTGGATGGTCTTGTCGATGAGACCGCACATGGACAAGGCGCGTTCTGCGGCTTTTTCATCTGAGCCGGAAAACCGTTTGTCCAGCCAGACAGAGTCCATCCTCAACACCGTAAGGACCTGACCCAGCTGATCGTGGAGTTCCCGTGCGATGGAGGCCCGTTCCCTCTCCTGGGACGCCATGATACTGCCTGACAGTTTACGAAGCTTATCCTGGGTCTTCTGGAGCTCTGTGACATCGATGGAGACAGAGCAGATCCCTGTGACAGAGCCATCCTCATCATAAAAAGGGAATTTGGTTGAAAGCCAGGTCAGCTCCGTTCCATAGCCGGGAATCCACTCCTTCACCTGGCACGCCTTTTTCTCACGAAGCACCCTCTGGTCGTTTTTCACAAACTGATCGGCAACGCGTGGCGGCAGAAAATCTGCATCCACGCGCCCAATCACGTCATCGGACCGAACATCAAACAGGGTCTCGAAGTAAGAGTTCACCAGACGATAGGTGCCATCCGACTTCTTGATGTAAATAACCGCCGGGGTGTGCTCAAAAATACTGGTGATCTCTCCGGTGCGCTTGCGAACCAGCCCTTCGAGCTTTCGAGAGTAATGGTCAAGCTTTTCCTTGGCCTTTTCAAGATCGACCCTCACCCGGTTTCGTTCGGTCACGTCAACAGACACGGCAATAGAGCGTTCCACCCTGCCGCTGCCATCCCGCATACCAAAGCCGGAGGTGAGGATGTCGATGATCTCCCCGCTCTTCCGGACAAACTGATAAGGGGTATTCCTGCTCGATCCCGCCTTAAAAAACTCGGGGAACACATGGGTCTCTGCATAGTGCCTGGAGGCGTCCGTAAAGAAATCGGTGAGTTTTTTCCCGATCACCTCATCCCTTGTATACCCCGTCCACTCCAGCCAATAGTCACTGACATTGATCAGACGTCCATCTGGGTCTATGGAATGAAGCATGGCAGGCGTGTTGTGGTAAATCATGCGATACCGCTCTTCGCTTTCCTTAAGGGCATCTTCTGCAATTTTGCGCCGCTTGATCTCTACGCTTGCCATACCGTAAAGCACAAGAACAAGCCCGCCGATGCAGACCGTCAGCATCCCCATCACTATAGTGGATATTCGTAATAACGGCGCTGAAATCTGCCTGGAGATCTCTGCCATGTCCCGCAGGTGAATCACCCGCCATCCGGCAAACCCCGCAATGGGCGAGCTGTTCACCAGATACTGCCTGCCGGCTCTGTCCTCCAGAAGATGATCCCCGGCTTCTTCATATCCGGACCACTTCCAGGGACCGGCCCCGAACTGCTTCGACGCCTTTATCGTCTCGATAACTTCCTGGGAACTCTTCCTCAGCAGCGTGTAAAGAAACTCTTTTTTATTGGAGATAAAGATCAACCCGGACGGGCCTGTGACGAACACGGTCTCATGTAACCCTGCAAACCGCTCCCGTTCGATCAGCTCGATGGACACCTTGAAAACAACCACCCCGGCAGGTTCGGTTCGGCCCTTTGTATACACCGGATAGCTGCAGTACGCCCCCCGCCTACCCGATGCCGTTCCAAGGGCCAGGTAAGTCGCAGGCTGCCCGCTGATCGATTTCTGAAAATAAGGACGAAACGAAAAATCCTTCCCCACAAAACTCTCCGGGGTGTTCCGGTTGCTGGAAGCCACCGTCACACCGCGTGCATCCATCAGATACGCCACGTCAAGATCCAGGGCATCCTGCTGGTTGTCCAAAACCCCGTTGGCTTTCCTGATCGCTTCAGGGGCTCCTGTTTCAATAGCTTGACGAATTGCCCCCATGCGGGACACTGCCTTCACAGGTTTTGTATTTTCGGAGAAAAAAGAGGATAGGTGGCGGCTGATCATCGCAACCCGGACTTCCGCCTGGTAATGGGCATCCTTAAGGGCAGAGCCTTTCAACGAGTCATAATAGAACCAGCACCCGAGAACCGCGGATAAAAAGGCAAGAAAGGAGAGAGTAAGAATGATTCGCTTGAGCTTCACGGTGCCTCCGGCGGCCAGGGGATGATCCCCTGGACCCCAAGTTGCAAATGATCTCACCCTGCGTTCCTCAGGGTGAGATCATTCGCGGATATTTTCATGAAATCAACCAAAACCTGTTTTTCAAAAGCATGGCCTTCGGCGGCGATGTGTGCCACCTCGAAAGCTGGTTGCGGGTGCGCTTTGCCCTTCGTTCCTCAGGGCAAATCACAACCGCCTGGTTGAAATCCAACGGTATCAAACCCCTTGAGCTCTTTGCCAAACCCGCTTTTACAGATCAGGCATAACCATGTCACCCAGAAGGGACGCCGGAGTTGTTCCGATGAAAGCCGATCTCACATGGTGTCGGTATGCATAGATGCATCCCCGGTCATCCGACCCTACGATGGATGATATATCATATCGGGGTAAAGCCACACATCAGCCATAGCCTGTCAAGCAGCCGGGGAAGACGGCATAGAAAACAGCCATTGTAACCCCACGGGCGAAGCCCGTCAGGGAATGTGACGTGCCTGAGGTACGAGGGCAAAGGAGCATTCCCAAACCGCTTTCGAGGTGGCTCACCTCGCCGCCGGAGGCAGGCTTTTTCCTATTTACCCATGCCCTATCACCTGCCTTTATGCCCTGCTTTTATTCCACCTTCATCACCTTGGCGCTGTCGCCGAAGCCCCGGATCTCAGGTTTGTACATCGACTCGGCAAAGGGTGGCGGGACGGTGAAGGTGCCGGGGGAGACGGCGCGGACCACGTAGAAGAGGTTGAACTCCCGGTCTTTGTAGAGGTGAGCAGCGGCGGCGAAGCGGTCTTCGCGGTACTCGGCGTGGACGAGGGGGTTCTCCTCCACGTGGCGCCAGACGGGCTTGCCACGAACGACGGTCTCATCTGCGTGGATGCTGTGCTCAAAATTGGGGTTTTCGATCTCAAAGCCTGCGGGGAGGAAATCGACGACAAGGGCATCGGGGACCTTCTCACCTGCTTTCACCCGCAGGTTCACGAGCATGAGACTGCCTGAGGGAACGGTTTCGGGATCCAGGCTGCCGCCGTCCAGGGCGAAGTACTCCCTTGAGACGGCAATGCTCTCATCCATTCTGGCCGGTGGGGTCTTGCTGTAGCCGGTCACCACAGAAGAGACAAACAGCGGGGTTTTCCCTTTGGAGTTCAGGGTAAGGCCTTTGGCAAGGGTCTCTGCCGTGAGATTCATGACCAAGGGGCCCTTGGTTTTGGTTTCTCGGGTCTCAGCGCCTTGGGTGACGCCAAGGGAGACGGTTTCATCGTTCTGTGCAAAGGCAAGGGCCAGGCGGAAGAGAGAAAAACGTTCCTGGGTGTTCACCCACCAGCTTTTACGGATTTCGTCTTCAAGGGTATCAAGGATGCCGGCCATGGCGGGAACCTCGATCTTGTTTTCGGTGAAAAGAGCCACGGTCATGGCAAGATCCCGTAAGGTGCTCCCGTAGTCGCGACGCCAGTGCTCATCATCAGGCAAAATGGTTAAGGCCTTTTCTGCCGCAATAGCACTTCTCCGCTTGTCTCCCGACACTTTCAGGGCCAGGGCGAGGCGTGCCACAGAGAGGGGGTCGGCAGCGTCTTCAAGGTGATTGTCGGCCAGGGTGCGCATGGAGGCGAGGTGGCCTTTCTGAACGCGTGCGAGGTTGAAAGCGGCGTAGCTCCGCACGGCAAAGGAGGCGGCTCGGTCCCCGCGCAAGTCCCCTACGGGTCCTTTTACGAGCCAGGTGCGCTGACGGCCAAGGCCTTTGCGCAGGGTATCCATGGGAACGGTCACGCCCATTTCGCGGGCGGTGAGCAGAAAATCCACGGCGTAACAGGAGAGCCAGGGGTCTTCGGGACTCATGGCGTTCCAGAGACCGAACCCGCCGTTGTATCGTTGCATGGAGATGATACGGGCAACAGCTTTGTCGAGGATCTCCCGCCGCTTCTCGGGTGTGATGGGCTTGATGCCCATGGCCAGCGCCCGATCGGGCAGAAGCCACAGCTGGGGAAACGCCCGGCTGGTGGTTTGTTCCAGACAGCCGTAGGGGTATTGCAGCAGGCCGCTGACGTATGCGTCGGTGTTGAGGGGCAACTTCGTGGAAACCTTCACAGCCCCGCCCACGGTAACGGGGATGAGGTTCTCCATGGCCTTGGCGTCCAGGGAGAACGTCTCGCCGGGGTTGAGGCGAATGCGGGTCTCACGGGCCTCTCCGGGGTAGCCGGGGCGCACGGGAAACTGGGTGGAAACTCTCTTTTCTGCTCCGTCTCCGGCGACAGTCAAAATCACCTCTCCCACGCCGTAAGGCTGCTGGGCCTCATCGCAGACGGCAGACACCGACCAGGTCAGTATTTTTCGCGCTTTTTCTGCGAGCACCACCTCTTCGGGTTCGGTGTCGATGCAGATGGGCCCCTTTGCTTCGACAGTGACCTTGTACCCGGCCTCGCCCTCCACCATGCGGGTCAGGTCCGCGGTAAGGTTAGAGACGTCTCCGGGGGCCATGAATCGTGGCGTGGAGAGCTGCACCACCAAGGGAGGGGTCACGGTGGTTTCGGAATCGGAAGAACCGAAATGGGTGTCGTCAAAGGCCACGGCCATGAGGCGGATCTTGCCTGAGAACTCATCCAATGGGATCTCAGCGGTAATCTTCCCGCTGCGATCGGTCTCAAAGGGGCCGAGGACTTTCGAGAAGAGTTTTACTTCAGCCTGGGGCTTGCCGCCGCCCAGGGTCGGATCGCCGTCGCCGCCGAAACGAATGGCGGCGGACATAGCCGCATCGGTTTCAATCACTTTTCCATAGAGATCCGTGCTCTGGACGCCATACCATCTTCGGGCAAAGAACCAGCCAAAAGGATCCGGGGTGGGGTAGCCGGTGATGCCGAGGATTCCCACATCCACCGCGGCAAGCCAGACGCGGCCGTAGTGGGCCTTGTCGTCTTTTTTCACCGTGACAGTCACAGGCAGAGGCTCTTCCTTCTGCCAGCCGGACGCAGCATGGATTTCCACGTCAAAGTTTCGGTCAGCTCGGTCCAGGGGGAAGTGCTGAACCCCCAAAGCTCGCAGGGGTGTTTCAGGATCTTTGGGAGCGGTTTTTCTCAGCACCACGGCGCTGACATAGATATCGTGGCTCTTCCACGCCTCGCTGACGGGAATCTCAACCTCGGTGCCGCCCCTTGCAACGGAGAGCCGCTTTGACCAGAGCAGGCTCTTGCCCTCCACCATCACCAGGGCCTCGCCCTCATCGGGTGGCACCACCGTGACCCTGGCCACATCGCCGGGCTGGTAGCCCTTTTTGTCAAAGAGGAGGTTCACCTTGGCGGGGTGAGGCGAGCCTTCGGCTCCGCCGTATCCGTAGCCAGAGGAGAGAGAGACAGTGGAGGAGTACCCGGTTCCGGGGTCCACAGCCTCTATGATGTAGTCGCCCCGGGGCAGCTCAAGGGTCTGGGAGACCGGGCCTTCGGGAACATCGATAAAAGATTCTGCAAAGGTGTAGCGTTTCTCGGTCACGCGATACTGCCACCCGGACCCGTCACTGTACTCCCAGTAGCTGTTGCGATCGTTCTTGATCACCTTGACAAGGAGCTGGTTCACGGCCACAGGATGACCTGTTGCATCGGCCACCACAAAATCAAGGGTGTGCTTTTCCAGCTCACCGGAACCGCCCTGCCCTCCCTGATACCGAATCCCCGGCATGCGTTTGGCCGGCAGCCAGAGAAGGGAAAAACGTCGGGTCACGGGGCGTCCGCCGCTCTCGAACAGGCTTACCGCAGACGTAACAGACAGGGGAGACCGGCTCTTGCCCGCCTCCTCTTCCACGTTAAAGGCGCCTTTGCCCTCGGCATCCAGGGTGATGGACCCCAACTCGGATGTGGAGTGAAAGGTGGCGTCCTCTTCCAGGCCGAAGAGAAAGTCCTTGAGGTTTTCGGGAAAACAGGCACGCTTGGTCCGCAAGCTGACCTGCCCCTCGGCACGGTTTCCAGAGGCAGGCGCTCCGTAGAGATAACGCCCCTCCACCTTCAGGCTGTGGGCCATCTTCTTCACCAGCACCGGCTTGTCCGAAGAGAGGTCCATGGCCATGCGCTCCGGTAAAAACTCCTCCACCTGAAATTCAAAGGTGGAGACCGGGCTCACCTTGCCGGGACGCAGCCGCACATCGGCCCGCCACCGTCCCGTGGGTGCCTCCGCCGGAATGGCAACCTTGGCGGAAAAATACCCGGAGGTTCCATCGGCAGCTAAGGTCATCTTCCTGAAGACCTTCCCGCCGGGTTTCACCCAGCTCACAAACAAGTTATTCACGTCCACAGGCTTGCCGTCGTTGTCCCGCACAAGAAAAGAGAGAAAAACGGTTTCGGCCGGTCGGTAGAGGTCCCTGGGGCCAAAGGCAAAAACTTCGACAGGTCGGTCTTTTCTGCCGGCCACCTCAAACTCTGAGAGGTCGTTCCTGGGCGCCCGCGTTGAGAGAAAGGCAAGATCCCCCTCCCCTTCCGCCCGAATCAGGACCGTCTTTTGGGCACGGCCCCGGCGGGTCCTGAAAAGCCCCTGGTCGTCGGTGAACCCATCCACCAGTTTTCGGCCCTTGGAGTCAAACAGCTTCACCCAAATCCCGGGAAGTGCTTTTCCGTCCGCAAGGGATGATGCCGTCACCACCGTCTCTTCCTGATAAGTACGGATGGAGAGACCGATGTCGGTGACCATGAAAAAAGTGCTCTGGTACGCATACCCGAAAGTTCCGGGACGCTTCATCACCGCAAAATAGAGCCCGGTGTCAGAAAGAGGCCCAATCTCACGAATGGGAATGTGGCGTACCACACGACGGTTTTTGATGGGGTCGAGGTCGAATCGGGCCGAATAGACCAGCTCACCGTACTGAGGCATATCTTCCAGTCGGTAGAGGCCCATGGTGTCCGTGGGATTCCGCCACTCGGTAAACCGTCTCAACCCCTCTTCGTTGATTCGGAAAAACTCCATGTCCACTTCAGGCACGTTCACCGTGGCCACGGGCAGGCCCCCGCCAAGCCCCCGGGGCAATACCAGCCCGCTACCCGAAAATCCGACCACAGGCTCCACCTTGCGGGTCGCCACCATGCGCACCACCTGCTCGCTGAGCCGCTCCCCGGAGGCAGCCATCACCCCTTCCAGAACCGTGACCGTGTACGACGTCTCAGCCTCCACATGGGGATACCAGAGGCGCCTCCCATCATCTGACAGCACCCAGGCACCGTCTGCAAGCCGGTCCCCCACCGTCACCCGGAGCAATCCGTCCTGCCGGACACCCCGGGAAAGCGGTTCGGAAAACAGCACCGACAGTGCCGGGCCGTTCTCATACTCCCGCTCACCGATGTCCAGAACACGGAAACCGTCAGCCGCAAAGGAAAACGAGGCCGACAACGCAATAACCAAAATAAGGAGTGGGAAAACGATTCGTTTCATGGTGGGATCCTTTTGAAGGGACTGCTTGAAAACGTGCCGTCTATGGTAAAATACGGGTAAACCGCAGAGAAAAACCGAAAAGCTTGCCTCCGGCGGCGAGGTGAGCCACCTCGAAAGCGGGTTTGCGAATGCTCCCGCCCCTCGTTCCTCGGGTCGATCACATTCGCTGACGGGCTTCGCCCGTGAACAACAACCGTGGTGAAACAGCCTCCTTCGTTTAGCCCGAAGGACGCTTCGCGGTTTAGGCCCTGTCAATCATACCATAAGGTGCCTGAAGCCCACGTGGCGTTCTCCGGAATAACTCCAACCGGCGGCTCTTTATGCCGTCTTCCCCAGCTGCCAGAAAAAGTGGAAATCGCTGTATTGCTGTAACATCAGATGACATATCACCCTTTGGGCAATCAAATGACAGGGGATCCAGTCAAGCCCACAAAGCCTGAGGCTCACACAACGTCAGCCAAGGCGAATGCACTTTGTCCCTCGTTCCTCGGGACAAAGTGCATTCGCTACCAGCTTTCGAGGTGGCTCACCTCGCCGCCGGAGGCCTCTTTTTGCATTCCTCTGTGGCTATCATAACGCAAACAATGTCGCCATGATCTGGCTCACACCTGTTATTCCACCATCGCTGCGTAACGGTCGGCTTCGGTGTTGTCACCTTTGGTGCGGTAGATCTCGCTTACGGCCTGGTAGGCGTAAGGGGCTGTGGACGGATCTTCCACGGCGAGTTTGAGGTAGCGTTCGATGAGAGAGACAGAGGTATCGCCGTCTTCTTTGAGAAGGTTGGCATAGGTGAGTTGGATGTGAGAGGGGGGGCGTTTGCCGCAGCCGGTGCAGCGGCCAAGGGAGGTTTCCAGGAGCTTTCGAGCCTCCTGATCGTCGCCCTTCTCTTTTTTAATGCTGGAGAGAAAAAAGGCGATGTTGTCGTCCCACTGATTGTCCAGGTGCCCGGAAAGCCAGGTTTCTGCGGCATCGCCGTCACCGAGCTCGGAGAGGAGCCGTCCTTTAAGGAGAATCAGCTCCACGGGGGTATTGGTCATGGCGCCGAGGTTTTCATCCAGGGTGGTGAGGGCTTTTTGCGGCTCTCCCTCTTCAAGGTACAGGTGGCAGAGAAGTTCCACACCATGGGTATGGGAGGGGTGATGGGCCAGGAAGGTGCGAAGAAGCTTTTCGGCCTTTTCGTTTTTGCCGAGGTTGTGACATGCCGCAGCCAGTTCCATGGCGACGTAACTGGAGTCTCCATGCTCTGCCAGGGCCTCGTCCAGGGCTTCTTCAGCTTCGGCAAACTGCCCTGCGTTCAGAGCGTTGTAACCGTCCCGAAAGGCATCACAGTATTCAACGTAAGCATCGCCCTGCTCTTCGGGGAGCGACATGCAGAGGGCTTCGAAGGCCTGGTCCTCTTCGGTGTAGGCGCCCTCTTCCTCCTCCTCGTCATCATCCCACTCCTCACCTTCCTGTGCCATGGAGCTGCTTAGTTCCCCAAGAAGATCCGCAATGGCCTTTTTCGTCTCCTCTTCCGTGGCCAACTGTCCGGCGAGGTGGAGCAGGTGGTGTGCTTCGGCGTCAATGCCTGACTCGTAAAGCTCCCCCGCGTTTTCCAGGTGCTCTTTGGCCAGGGATTCCCCGCAACCGGCATACTTCTCTTCAATACGGGTCAGAAGCGTTTCCTGGCCGGCCTCGTTCCCGGCGAGTTTCTCCAGGGCTTTGGCGTATTCAGTGCGGGCGGGGCCGAACTTTTCGGAAAGAACCAGGGCATCGCCCTTTTTCTCGAGGTCTTCAGGTGATTTGACAAAAAGTGAGAAGAGACCCATGACGGTTCCTTTCAATGTGGGGTAAACGAATTGATTGTGGTCTTAAAGGAAAGAGAAGCCTCCGGCGGGCAGGGGCTGAGCCCCTGCACCCCAGGTTCGCGAATGCTCCCGGCCTTCGTTCCTCTGGCCGATCACATTCGCTGACGGGCTGCGCCCGTGGACGGTGATTGCTATGGTTCCACGGATAATGGGTAAATAACGAACAGGTGCTGTTCTCGTTTCATAAGTCCGAATTTGCACATACGCTTTATTCATCGTGAGTGGAGAGCAGCGATTCCTGCGCCTGTATCCGTGTGTTTTCTGACAGAACGTAGCGACACCAACCCGAATCACTGCTCACCATTCACTATTCACTGAAAAAAAACTTACACGTCCCCGTTGAAAAACGTCTTATGCAGGGCGCGTACCGAGGATTTGAGATCCTCTTCCTGAACGATAAAGTAGAGGGCCACCGGTGAAGGCCCGAAGGCGATCATCTCCACGTTGATATCGGCATCGTCCATGGCGGAAAAACAACGGGCTGCCACCCCTTTGCGGGTGTTAAGCCCCTCCCCCACCATACAGATAAGGGCAACGTCGTCTTCCCTTGACACCTTTCGGAACGGGTAAGGGGTCAGTTTCTCCAGAATTGCATGCCCCTGATCCATGTCACTTTTATCCAAAAGCAGGGAGATACAAGTCTGGGAGGTCACCACGGATTTGATGTTGATCCCGCTGTCGGTGACGCTGCCCGTTACCTCGGCCAACATGCCGGGACGGGCCCCCACGCCGGAGGCATACACTTTGATGAGGCCAACGCCGGTGTTCTGGGTCACGCTTTTCACGACATGCGTTGCCTCGGGGCTCTCCCCTGTGATGAGGCTCCCTTCGGCGTCTGGGTCCAGGGTGCTTTTGATGGCGATATCCAGCCCATAGCGGCGAACCGGTTCCACGGCCCGGGGGTGGAGAATCTTAGCACCAAAATAACACAATTCGGCCGCCTCGGCATAGGAGAGAACGGGAATCAGTTCCGCATCGGGCACCATACGGGGGTCGGCGCTCATAAACCCGGCCACATCCTTCCAAAATTCAAGGACCTCGGCCTCCATAGCCACAGTGGCCACGGCTGCGGAATAATCGGTGCCGCCTCTGCCGTAAGTCGTGATGTTCCCCTCTTTGCTGATCCCGTAGAAACCGGGAACAAAAACCAGGGTCCCTTCAGAAAGAATGGGGCTCAGGTGCTCCCTGAAATTCGCACGGGTCACCTCCAGGTCAGCGGTGGCGTCTTCATACTTCCCGTCGGTAAGCATCCCGATGTCCTGGGGCATGCGACACACCGACTTGACGCCCCTTGAATTCATGGCACAGGTAAGAAGCTCGGCACTGAACCGCTCTCCGTAGCTGCTGATAAGATCACGCATCTTGGGGGTGCTCTCTCCGGTGTAGCTCAGGCCGTAATAATAACGTTCCAGCCTCTGAAGACTTTTCCCGAAGGTTTTGGAGAACGCCTTCTGGAGGCCGTGATCGGAGATGATGTGCCGGGCCGTTGCCATATGCTTGGTTCGGAGCCGCGACATGAGAGGGGGGATGTTCTCTTCATCGGCCAGGGCATCGGTCATGCCATCAATAAGCATGTCGGTGATGCCGTTGAGCGCCGAGACGACTATAATGTCGCCACTCACACGCTCTGCGAGAAGATCGAGAATGGATTCGATGGTCTTTTTGCCCTTAAGGCAGCCGCCGCCGATTTTTATCACTTTCATGGTGCTCGGGATTCTCCGTGAGGTTGCGTCGTCAATAATAATCCGTTTGTCTTATCACACCCCTCCGGGAGCGAACAAGGGCAAGGTGAGCCACCTTGGGGGCGAGTTCACAAATGCTCAGCCCCCTCGCATGTCGGGCCACAGCCAGCTGGCAGAACTTAATTACTATCACAACCCCATGGCAATGGCAGATCCCTCGGGGAACATCACACGTGCAGAACGGCAAAATCTGAAAACAAATGTGAAGAATCGAACTGATTAACGGTTCCGTTTTATTTTCCCCGAGTGGTGGAGAGGCGTAAACATATTAACCCGGCGGTTAAACGCATGCCTGTCGTGGGACGGTTTCACACTGAGAAATCCGTTGGTTCCACATTGGTCAGTGTTGGGTATATAGTTGCCGGGTTAATATCCCGAGATGTGAGGCCCCCGTAGGGTATGCCACACGCCGGTGACGTCATTTTTCATGATAAGGGGTGTGACAAAAGGGTCGCGTTGTGGAATCGGTGGTGTGCTCTACGTATTGATTAAGGGGACGTTACAAAGGAAAGAAGGAGGGGGAGAGAAGGCCTTTCACCGTAAAAACATGCGCGGTGAAAGGCCCCGAATCGAACCTTCGAAAGAGAGAGAAGCATCCCTGGCCGCTCTCCGGCTGGGGGCAGCGTCTCTCCCGTTCGAAATACAGAACTACCTGGGCTTACTCGCCGATGGGGAGCACAACCCGGCCGTGCTGCTCATTGAGTACCTCAGCCATGGCGAGGTAGATGGCGCTCAGGCCACACACAATGCCTTCGAAACCGGCGATGGTGCCAATGAGGGCAGAACCGGTCCAGTCACGAGCGGCCAGAAGGAAGAAGAGAAGAGCCAGGGAAGCAAAAACAAACTGAAGGACCTTGTTGGCTTTGAGCGTTCCAAAGAACATGAACGTGGTAAAGACACCCCACATAAAGAGGTACCAGCCCATGAAGTGGTGCTCAGTGGCTTCGATCCAGCCGAACTTGGGCATAAGGATCAGGGCCACGAGGGTCAGCCAGAAGTGGCCGTACGAGATAAAGGCGGTCATACCGAAGGTATTGCCCTTTTTGAACTCAAGGATACCTGCGATGATCTGTGCCATGCCGCCGTAAAAAAGCCCCATGGCCAGAATCATGGCACTGATAGGGAAAAATCCGGCGTTGTGAATATTGAGAAGAACCGTCGTCATTCCGAAACCCATCAGGCCCAGCGGACCGGGGTTTGCCAATACTTCTTCCTTCATAAATTTGCATCTCCTTACAAATATTTGCTCCGTTACACCATAAGACCTTAAAAACACACCCTCCCATTCACCGGCCATACCTCAGGGAGTTCTCCGTCCCCCCTTCAGCGGTGGTATGCCCGTTAACGTGAGGAACGGCATCTTTTCAAGGCACGTCACCTCTATACTTTCAGACAGACAGTCCCCTCGCCCGACGTACTGACGACGGGTCTCTCCCTAACTGGCAACCGCCTCTCTTTCATTCGCATGCAAATGAACGTTGGTATATATCAGAAACCCTACGAGGTAAGCAATCGAAATAGTACAGTGTTCACAACTCTACCCACGATTCCCCGTAGAATGGACCCATTCACCCTGTCAATTCGCCCCATTGAGGGCCCAAACCTAAAGTTTGAATAAAAAAACAACTAAAAATTCAGATCAGTGCTCCGGGAACTGTCACACACGACCATCCCCCCTGAATACAGACAATAAATCGTTCGTGTTCTTAGTTCATGGCCCATGGCGGATGATTCAATGATATATGCATGTTCCCCATTCGGACCCCTTGATTTGCATCAAACGCCCATAGCGACAAGGTGAGGCACTTGAAAGCAGAATGCGAATGCTCCCGGTCCCTGCCCCTGGTGGCCACCGTATTCGCTGACGGCCACGTAAACAGCAAATGGGTGCCCTCAGGGCGCCGTGGCCTTCTTGGAATTTGGACCGGGGTATTTTTACACAACTGCCCACCCCTGCTGCCCCAAAACACCACAACACTGACGCACTTGAGATGCGTTACGCATCGCTTAAAACCGATACCATACGTGAATTGCCAGGCGTTTCGACATGTCGACCTATACTGGCATACCCATTGCTGTAAGAGCTGCAAGCAACCATCTGCCAAAGATTCGCCCCGGAAACGATGCCCCACAAGTTTGTTTATGGTTCAAGGCACCATGCCGCGCCCTAACCCCCAAGGAGCAGAATCATCATTATTCTGACGACAACGGCCTCCGGCGGCAAGGTATGCCATCTTTAAAACTGGTTGAGGATGCACTTTGCCCCTCGCTACTCGGGTCAAGTCACATCCGTATTTGAAACGGAATTCGTTCAAGAACACGTTTAAGGGCTGTTGATCAAACGTTTCCAAAGTGTGGCCACCGGCAAAGCTGCCAAAGGCTCAAACTGACTCGTTACCTTATATTAACCCGGCAATTAAATACACTAATCATGCAGCATAAGCAATTTTGGGGTGCCGGAAGTATTTTTTGACTCTTCCCGCCACCTTTTGAAGCATTCTCAAATGCGATATTGCCTTGTTCTTCAATTGCGTTTTTGTTCTTGCTGGGGTCTTGCTATGAACACCCGCTTTTAAATCGCAGTTAAGATACTCATCTGGGTTCGGTTCTGGTGAATAGGAAGGGAGGTAAAACACCTCAATTTCAGCTTCATGATCGGCCAACCACGCTTTCACGATTCGGCTGTGGTGTACCTTTAGATTATCAAGAATCAGAAAAATCTTCTGGGATGCCCCTTTTATAAGACGCTTCATGAATTGGAGCAGAGTTTGAGAATTCATTTTTCCATCGTAAATCATGAAACGGACTTTCCCCTGATTTGTTACAGTCGATATCAGGTTCACTCGTTCACATCTCGGATGCAATTTAATTGATGGTGTTTCCCCACATGGAGCGTAGCTACGTCCATGATAGCTATCATTACAAAGGCCTGTTGTCGCCCCAGTGTATTTCAGCTTTTTTCTTGAGAGAAAGGAAGAAAACTTGGCCCTTGGATTGGGAAGGGGGTTAGGGTGTGGTGATTGTGTGGATAGCTGTGGATAGGTTGCTGGGAGCTTTAGGGAAATTGGAGCTTTAAGTGATCGGGATACTTGTCAATGAGGTGCTTTTGAATTTCGACTTCCTGAAGCGGAGTCAATGTTTTGCATGTGCCTGTGCGTCGCCCCCTTTTTTGATCTTTAAGGCTTCGATTCCGCCCTTCTGGTAAGCCTTATACCAAGTACATATTGTCGTGGGGTGCACATTCACTATTTCAGCAATCTCATCGTATTTTTTGCCTGATTCTTTGAGCCGAACTGCTAACTCACGCAGCTCTTGCTGGGCCTCTGTGCTAAGTTTTCTTGCGTCTCGTTTAGTCATGACTGCCACTATAGCACATTAATCAATAA
>CALOAX010000012.1:0-258938 GCA_942491485.1 Desulfolunaceae bacterium
GTTACCTCCATGGGGGAAGGTGAGGTGGCGACCCACCTCCATGAGCTGGAAACGGCTTCAGGCGGCGCCATCACGGTCTCTCTCTGCGAGCAGGAGGAGGCAAGCCCCCTCTCCTTTGAGGAGACCCGGATTGAATTGGCTCCGGCCCGGCAGTTCGACGGCAGGCTGCCAGCTCCACAGGTTGTCACCAGTTTTTCAGGCCTTGCCTCTTCCGGTAAAGAATCACGTGAAGCCGACTATGACGCCTGGGTTCATGTAAAACCTGAGGACGACACGCCTGCTGAAGGGATTTTTGCGTTTCCAAAGGGCGCCGCTGCAGGCACCTTCATGCACACCCTCTTTGAGAACATCCCCTTTGACGCCGATGAGGAGGCACGGGAGACCGCCTGTTACGAGATGACCACGCGTCACGGCTACGATGCAGAAGAGTGGAACGGCGCCATCTCCGGTATGGTGGGGCAGGTCCTTGCCACACCCCTGGAGGCCTCTGGGACCCCCTTTACCCTTGCCGGGGTGTCCGAGAACCACAGGCTCCATGAAATGGAATTTACCTTCCCCCTGAAACGCATCACCCCCGGTGCCCTGAAAGAGGTCCTGGACCGCTGGGGGTACGGGTACACAGATGTCGGAGAGCTCGCCATGGAAGGGCTCACGTTTTCGCCGATTCAGGGATACCTTAAAGGGTTTGTGGACCTTATCTTTCAGGTGGGAGAGGGCTTCGGCATCATCGACTGGAAGTCCAACCATTTGGGAAACAGCCCGGAACGCTACCACAAAAAGGCCCTGGCCCAGGCCATGAGCGAACACCACTACGGCCTTCAGTACCTGCTCTACACCGTGGCCCTGAACCGTCACCTCTCCCTGAAACTGGGCGAGAGCTACGACTACGACACCCACATGGCCGGGTCCTGGTATATTTTCCTGCGCGGGGTGGACGGCTCCGGCAACGGCATCTTCTTCGACCGGCCGGAGGAGGGCTGCATCCGGGAACTGGATGAGCTGTTGATTGACATAGCTTGATAAAGCTAAAAGCGTTGCCTCCGGCGGCGAGGTGAGCCACCTCGAAAGCAGGATGCCATTGCGCTTCGCCCTTCGTTCCTCAGGTCAAATCGCAATGGCGTTCGCTGCGGGCTGCGCCCGCCTCCAATGCCGGTGATTTTGCAAGTGTTGCCACACGTCTCGAAGAGCTGTGGATACGGTTTGGTAACTCAAACGGCGTCGGTTGAAATCTGGTGCAGGCGGTGAGAGTGGGAAGCAGGGACGTTAAATCGTCAGTACCCCCCAATAAAGCGTGCCTCTGGCGGTGAGCTGAGCCATCTTGAAAGCAGGATGCCATTGCGCTTCGCCCTTCGTTCCTCAGGGTGAATCGCAATGGCGTTTGCCGCGGGCTGCGCCCGCCTTCAATGCTGGTGATTTTGCAATTGTTGCCACACGTCTCGAAGAGCTGTGGATACGGTTTGGTAACTCAAACGGCATCGGCTTAAATCTGGCGCAGGCGGAGAGGGGGAAAAGTTGGGACGGTAAATCGTCAGCATCCCCAAACTATGGTTCGCTGAATGCATCGCATCGAATCTACACGGAAACGAAACGGGTGATGACCATTGCAGTGCCCTTAACGTTTGTGTGCTGGGCGAAGCCCGAGCCGAAGGCGAATACAATTTGGCCCGAGGAACGAGGGACAAATTGTATTCGCAATAAGCTTTCGAGGTGGCTCACCTCGCCGCCGGAGGCTGGCTTTTTGGGGGCGCTCAGGGGCGCTTGAAATCGGGCATGGCGGTGAACTGGGTTTGTTCCAGGGCCACTTCTGTCTGGAAACGGTCGTTGTCGATGGAGAAGGCGATGCGCCTGTTCTCATGGTAATCGGCATCGATGGTGAGGGTGATGGCACTGGTCAGGGCCAGGACCTTGGGTTGTCCCCAGAGGATGGAGAGACCGAACTGGGTCTCGATGAGGCGGGTGAACTCGCCGACCACCTGGTTGAACAGCTCGCCGATGCTGTCCGTCACCTCGTTGGAGGTAAAGTCTTTGACGAGGTCTTCTTTGGGGATACCCATGGAGACCATGTAGCTCTGGTAGAGTTTCACGGCGGTTCGATCGCTGAAATTGAAGACAATAAGGCCGTTAAAGTCGCCGCTCAGTTGAACGAAGCAGCTGATGTCCGGACGCATGATCAGTTTGGGGATGGTCTGGAGGGTGTCGGCGTATGCAATCGTTTTCTGGGTGCTGATCTCCAGCACGTAGGTGACGGCCTCGGAGAGAACGGCCGCGATGAGATCTATGGTCGGTGAGTCTGGTTTGTTCATGAATAAGCCTGTTGAACTGAAAAGGTTAGGGTGGTTTCGTTGCTTGTGACAGCTTTTGAAACGTGTTGATCAAGCCATCTCAATATACACCAATCTGCGGTTAACCTTAACCGTGAATCGATATCGGGTAGCGAGGCGTTTCTGACGTCGACTTTATACAAGGCGCTATTTTATCACAATGAGGAAGAGTTGATCCAATGAATTCAAAGCAGGAAACCATGGAGCAGTCGGGGTGGGGGGAGTTGATGGAACAGGGGTTTTCCCTCACAGATTTGACCTTCGCCTCTTTTCTGGCCCAGCGACATGGGCGGGATACATCGGTTTTTCTGGCGGGTGCCCTGGTAAGCCGCGAGAGCCGAAACGGGCATGTCTGTATCGATTTAAACCGGTTTGCGGGATTTTCTGTTGAGGCGTATTCCAGCCCGGGTGACGGCACAGCCTGGGGCGAGCTTCTTCAGGAGTTGGGTGTGGCGGGCAGTGAAGAGGAGGAGACGCTTCTGGTGCTGGATCATCGGGGGCGGCTCTATTTGCGGCGGCTCTATCGGTTTCAGCAGGAGGTGGCCGCTTACATGGTCAGGGATAGCCGACTCCCCAACCTGACGGCAGAAGAGCTTGAAGCGCTGAAGGGTGGACTGGGTCACTATTTTTCCGAGACCACGGATGGAGAGCTGGATCGGCAGAAGCTCGCGGCTGCCGTGGCATTGATAAATCGGTTTTGCGTGATCTCCGGCGGCCCCGGCACCGGAAAGACCACAACCGTTTACAAGATTCTCTCCCTTCTTGTGGAGCAGCATCAAAGACGCAAGAACGGCTCTCCGGCCATCGCCTTAGTGGCCCCCACCGGCAAAGCGGCGGCCCGACTCATGGAGTCCATGACTGGGGCCGCCAAGCGGCTTTCCGTAAGTGAGGAGGTGAAAAAGGCCCTGCCGAAAGAGGCCTCAACCATCCACCGGCTCCTGGGCAGCCTGGGACGTGGGCGACGGGATCTCTTCCGTAAGCATGACACCCTTGCTTACGATATTGTCGTTCTGGACGAGGCATCCATGGTCGATCTTCCCCTCATGGGACGCCTTGTACGGGCCTTGTCCCCCTCCACCCGGTTGATTCTCATGGGGGACAAGAACCAGCTCGCCTCGGTGGAGGCAGGGTCTGTGATGGGGGACCTGTGTTACGGAAAGAAGGGGGATTCTGTTTCGCCCACGTGTGGGGATACCCTGTTGATGTTGATGGGAGAGCAGCTTCCCGTGAGTGCCTCGCTTTCCCCCCTTGCCGATGCCGTGACGACCCTTACCAAAAGTTACCGCTTCGGTGCCTGCCCGGGCATCGGTCAGGCTGCCGATGCCGCCAATCGTGGGGATGCCCGTTCTCTTTCCAGGGTGACATCGTCGGGCTTTTCCCTGATGTCTCCAGTTGATGGTGAGAATCCCATGGCCTGGATTGAGTCCATGGTACGGAACCGCCTTGCGGGGTATGCCCGATTGACCGACCCCCATGAGATGCTGGGGGCCTTGGACCGGTTCAGGATTCTCTGCGCGGTTCGAAAAGGCCATTATGGTGTCACACGCATCAACCGCCTGGTGGAACGATGCCTCGGATTTTCCGGGGCTGACATCTGGTACCCGGGCCGCCCCGTGATGGTAACGGAGAACGATTACACCCTTGGGCTCTTTAACGGGGACACGGGCATCACCGTCCGCAGAGACGGTGACCTGGCGGTGGCCTTTCCAGATGGGGACGGAGGCATGCGTCATATCCATTGCGCACGGCTTCCCTCGGTGGAGACGGTCTTTGCCATGACGATCCATAAGAGCCAGGGGTCTGAATTTAATCACGTGTTGCTTTTGCTTCCCGACACCGACTCGCCGGTCCTCACCCGGGAGCTGGTCTACACCGGAATCACCCGTGCGCGGGAGGAGGTGGCTGTGTGGAGCGCCCCGGAGATCCTTGAACGATCCCTTTCAAGGCGCACCCAAAGGGCTTCGGGCTTGCGGGAAAGGCTTTGGGGGGACGGTGCGAGGTAACGGGATCAAGACAGGCAAACGCAGCCTCCGGCGGCCAGGTGGGGGCACCTGGAAACCTTGTGGCGAATGCATGAGGGGTGTCGTAACGTGATCGTTCTCGATGCATTCGCGTGACAGGTGTCGCCGGCAACCGCTACCGCAATATAGGCGGGTCTCAACGTCCGATTTCGTCATCCCCGACTGCTCGGGTTATCCGAAGGGACAGGAAATCAGCTATGCCTCCGGCGGGTCGCTTTTTGAAAAAAGCTCCGCAAAAACGTTTCGGTTGTGATTCCCTTAGCCCCTGCGGGGGCTAAGGGAATCACAGACTCGTTAAGCCCAAACGGCATGGATTGCGGACATCTGCGAAGCAATCGAAACTGTGCTCAAAACCTGTTTGTCAAACTTTTCAAAAGTTTGGCCCCCGGCAGGGCCGCCGGAGGCACAAGCCGATCCCTGCCGGGTTCATATCCCAATCTCCCCTAAATCTGTATAGCCCCCTCTTCAACATGATGTCCCAGGAAAACAAGTAGCTCCACATGAGCTTTCCTGGTTGTGATTTTTGCCTGCGTACTTATATTTTTAAATGATGACAACCGGTTGATAACGTACGGGGATCATTCACCACCAGCAGGGAGGCTGTGATGAGAGCAGCAGATCTTGTAATCAGTGCGGCGGGAGCCGCTGGAATACGATATTGTTTTGCCAACCCGGGCACCACGGAGATGCCCCTTGTGGAGGCCTTTGACCGTGTGGAGGGTGTGAGGCCGGTTCTGTGTACGTTCGAGGGGGTTGCCACAGGTGCGGCGGACGGGTATGCCCGCATGGCAGGTGTGCCGGGGTTGACCCTGCTTCACCTGGGGCCGGGGTATGCCAACGGCATTGCCAATCTTCACAACGCGAGAAGGGCCCGGAGCCCCATTGTCAATCTCATCGGCGAGCACTCCACGGATCACCGTGCCTTTGATCCGCCCCTGGCCATGCCCATTGAGGCCCTGGCGGCATCCCTTCCGGGCCATGTGCGGACGGTGATGGCCGCAGGGGATGCCGGAGGGGCCTTTGCTGAGTGTTACCATGAGGCCACACGGGGCCTTATCTCCCATCTGGTGTTTGCCCATGATCTTCAGGCCCTCGAGGTAGAGGGTGGGGTGCCGTTTCTGACACGGGCCCGGCTGGAAAAGGTACCCACGGACCTTGTTGAACGTGTGGCCCGGGACCTTCGAGGGGCGAGGAGTCCTGCCATCATTCTCGGGGGAGAGGCGTTGAGCGGTGAGGGCCTGCGGCTTTCCGGCCAGGTGGCAGAGGCGTGCGGAGCGATTCTTTTCCATGAAACCTTTACTGCCCGTATGGAGCGGGGTGCCGGCATTCCAAGTCCCGTGAGGTTGCCGTACTTTCCCGAATCGGCACGTGATGCGTTGAAGGCTCACGATGTGGTGGTGCTGGTGGGCGTGCCTTCCCCTGTGGGTTTTTTCGGGTATCCGGGGGAGAGCGGTTCCCTCATCGAAGGGGGGCGGGAGAGACGGCTTTGCCGTCCCGAAGAGGATGTCATGGGAGCCCTTACCCATCTTTCTGAAGCCCTGGGGGTTTCTTCCTCTTCTCCGGGGTTTTCCGGGCCGGATTACCATGTTCCTGAATTGCCTGTTGGGGCCCTTACCATCGAATCCCTTGGCCAGGCCTTTGCTGCCCTGCAGCCCGAAGAGGCCATTGTGGTCGATGAGGGCATTACCTCGGGCTTTTTTTATCAGCCCCTGGCCGCCCGCGTCGCTCCCCACACCACCCTCACCATCACAGGCGGTGCCATCGGTTGCGGAATTCCCCTGGCCATCGGCGCGGCCCTGGCCTGCCCGGATCGCCCCGTTCTTGGCCTTCAGGCCGATGGGAGCGCGCTGTTCACCGTCCAGGGGCTCTGGACCCAGGCCCGTGAGAACCTCAACATCAAAACCGTCATCTGCTCCAACAGGAAATACGATATCCTGAAGCTTGAAGTGGCAAGGAGTGGCAATACGGAGCCGGGTCCCATGACTCAGTCACTGACGGACCTGTGTCGTCCGGATATCGGTTGGGTGGACATCGCCAGGGGGTTCGGGATTCCGGCTCTTTCGGCTGGAACGTCAGAAGATTTTTCCAGGGCGCTCCAGGCTGCCTTGGCTGAACCGGGACCGTTTCTTGTGGAGGCGGTTCTCGGCTGACTCGGGCAGCCCTGCGCGGGGCAATTCATTGCAACGAAAAAAAACATCACTTCGGTTCGAAGGGTGTTGACCATAAGGGAGGGCATCATGCGTTACGTTATCATCCTGATTATCACTCTGTTGTTGTCGGTATCCGGGCATGCCGACACGGGGGCTGCGGTTCGCTATGAGGTGGGTGGTGAGAATTATGAGGGATTCTATATTTCTGCAGGTAAAAAAGCCCCCTTTGTGTTTCTCCTCCATGACTGGGACGGGGTGACGGAATATGAGGTGAAACGGGCCCGCATGCTGGCGGACTTAGGGTATACCGTGTTTGTGGCTGACCTGTTTGGTACCGGCGTCAGGCCGACAAGGGTGAAGGACAAGATGGCCCATACAGGTGAGCTATATAAAGATCGTGACAAGATGCGGGGTTTGATGGTGGGTGCATTGAAGGAGGCCCGATCCCGAGGCGCTGATCTCTCCAACGCTGTGGCGGCCGGCTATTGCTTCGGGGGCGCGGCTGTCCTCGAATTGGCCCGAGCCGGTGTTGATTTCAGAGGCTTTGCCGTCTTTCATGGTGGCCTCAAGACCCCTGATGGGCAGGATTACAGCAAGGTAAAAGCTGAGGTTCTTGTGATGCACGGTTCCGCCGACTCTGCCGTGACCCTGGATGACTTTGCCGCGCTGGCGACAGAGCTCAATGCCATCGGCATCAGGCATGAGATGATCACCTATGGGGGGCTCCCCATGCCTTTACAGTCTTCGGGGGCCAGCGATATCACGCGGAGGCGGATAAAAAATCGTGGGATCGTTTTCTGCGCTTTCTTGAGGAGAAGACACCGTAGTCGATACGATGCAAGGTCAATTTCACCCCTGATGAGTGACACACCAACCCGGGGGTGTGATTCTAATTTCCAAGGGTCGTTTACAAGGCCTCACGTTCTGCTAATCCAATCTTCACAATCGACCAGTATATCACCACATACATGAGTGTTGAGTCTGTATTGGGTTGTCATATGCTGTAACGATGGGGGGAGGGAGAGGTCTTGTGGGCATCGCAAAAAAGAACCTTGCACTTGTATCGATTAGTTTGATGGTATTTGCCGTTGTGACTGTTCTCATCACCACGGCATCACTTCGAGAGCGCAGTCAGGCGGAAATTCAGTCGTTTCGGAGTCGGGTACTCGGGGAACGAAAAGGGCAGATTCAAGACCTTGTCAACGCGTCCTTTTCGATCTTTGAGACCGCCAATTTCTATGAGGACGCCCTTCGTGCCCTCTCGGCCACACGGTTCGGGGAGGATGAGGCGAATTATTTCGGGGTGGTGGATCGAAGCGGCATCATCATGATGCATCCCGTTGACAAAGCCCTGGAGCTGCAAAATGTTTCCGATGTCAGCGATGCCGCCTGGCAGGAGTTCTGGAAGAAAACTGAGGCCCTGATATCCGAAGGGGAGGGGGGCTTTATCGAACATGCCTGGCCCCACCCCCAGACCGGGAAAACGGTGCGGAAACTCTCCTATGTAAAACTCTACAAACCATGGGACTGGATTCTGTATACCGGCATTTACCTGGATGACATCGATGCGATGGTTACCGCAAAGGAAGCGGGGGTGGCATCGGCGTTTAGGGCGCAGCTCAGGAAACTGCTTATTGCCACCGTGGTGTGTTTGCTGCTCACAGGGGGGATCAGCGGCTGGCTTTCACGGCGGCTTGTCCGCCCGATTCATCAGGTAACGACAAAACTTGGCGAACTGGCTTCCGGAGACGCGGATCTCACCACGCGGCTTACTGTGCAGACCCGGGATGAGTTGGGCACCCTTGTCTTGAACGTCAATGCCATTATGGATCGATTTCAGCATGTCTTTCTGGCCATTGCAGACAATGCGGAGCATCTGAACGGAGCCTCCACGGATTTAATCCACCTTTCCGGGTGCATGGCCGAAGATGCGGTTGCTGCCAACAGGCAATCCACCATTCTTGCTGACGCGTCAAGGACCCTTAATGAAGAGATGCGCCGGGTGGGGGGGATTATGGCCGAAGCCTGTCATGAAGGTCTGGCCATATTCGATGCCGCCGGGAAGATGGCAGAGGCCATTCACGGCATTTCAGGGCAAACGGCTGAAGCGAGGCAGAAGGCGGAGTCGGCGGTTGCACGAACCCGTGAAGCGGCTGATGAGGCGGAGCGCTTGGGTGAGGGTGCACGGTCCATCGGTGAAATTACGGATGCCATCAACGACATTTCAGACCAGACCCATCTCCTTGCCCTTAACGCCACCATTGAGGCTGCCCGTGCCGGTGAAGCGGGCAGGGGGTTCTCCGTGGTGGCAGGGGAAATCAAGAACCTGGCCGCTCAAACCGCGGCATCCACCCATGAGATCGATGATAAAATCGTCAGGATTCAGGATGCGGCCCATGCCACAGTGAAAACCATGAAGGAGGTGACCCTGCAGATTGACCTGATTTGTTCCCGTATTGAAGGGATCGATGGGGCTGTTGCGGTTCAGACAGAGAACGGGCAGCAGGTGTCGGAGTACCTTCGAAAAGCCACAGACGAGCTGGAAGAAGGGGCAAACGCTGTGGAAGTAACCTCCGGTGTTGCGGAAAACATGGGGGATGCGGTCTCCGGGAACCGGGTTCTTTCGGAAAAGATATCGGCAAACAGTCACAATGTAGAGAAAAGCGCACAGGTTCTGGCGAACCTTTCCCGAATGCTCGGGGAGATGACATCGGGACTTCGAATGCACGAGAAGGCTGCCTGACGCGTATGGCGATATTGCTTTCTCAATGTATCAGATGAAAGGGGCCGGGTCCTGTAAAGGGATCCGGCCCTTTTCATTTTAGGGAACGGTGTGATGGTTTCAGGGTGAAAGAAGGCTTTGGGAGAGATGCGAAAGGGCTTCCAGGTAGTCTCGGTGCCCCACGTAGAAGACGTCGTTGTGCCCGGCGTTTTTCACCTCAAGGAAGCGTTTTTCTGGTGACGGAGAGGCTTCAAAGAGGTCTTCTCCTTCATGGAAGGGAATGATGGTGTCCTCGTCGGCGTGAATGACCAGCAACGGGCTCTTGTAGGTGCTGATCTTGGCAAGGTTGGCAGGGCCTTCGGACTCATTGGGCAGCTCCACCCATTGGGGCAGGCCGATGGTGTGAAGCAGCGGTATGAGTCGTGCAAAACCGCTTTCAAGGACAAGGGCATGGACCCGTTCCGGGAAAGATGCCGCCAGCTCAAGGGCCGGTGCGCTTCCGAGGGAGCGTCCCATGACCACCATGGGGCCGTTGTAGTCCCTGTTTTTCAACCACTCTTCCATGAAGGTAAATGCTGTTTTGGCATCGGTCAGCATGTGGGACACCGTGGGCTCTCCCCTTGAGAGGCCGTAGCCGCGGTATTCAGCGATGACGAAGTTGAAGCCGCACCTGATGAGGTGAGGCGCAAGTTCATCATAGTCGGAGGCCACCTCGCCATTGCCGTGAAAGAAGAGGAGGGTGGGCAGCTCTTTCCCTGCAAGGTGGCACCGGATGGCGAGACGTTCGCCATCATGGCCTGGAATAAAGAGGTCAAAGCAGCTGTCGGTCTCTTCGGGTACGGGAAGGCCCGGCCGGGGGTGGAAAAGAAGGCTGAGGACGTCGTGACGGTCAAAGGGGCAGGCATCCGGCATAACTAATCTCCTGAGTGCGGCGGCCGGTCTCTGTCCGATCGCCGGGATGGTGGGTTAATCCAAGGGGGGCTCTTCCGCCCCTGTTCTTTTTAAGATCATGCGGGCATCGGCGATGTCAATGCCGTGGTCATGGACCATGACGGGGTTCAGGTCCATCTCTTCAATCTCCGGGTAGGACTCAATCACTTCAGAAACCGTAAGGAGGAGGTCGCTGAGGGCTTGTTTGTCAAGGGCTGGGGAACCGCGGAACCCGTTTAATATGGGAGCGGACTTGATTTCATCGATCATGCGGGTGGCAGCGGTTCGGGAGAGGGGAAGCACCCGAAAGGAGACATCGCGCACCACCTCCACGAGGATGCCTCCAATTCCAAAAACCACCACCGGGCCGAACTGGCGATCGATTTTGGTGCCGATGATCACTTCCACTCCTTTTTTCGTCATGCTGGCCACCAGGCAGCCTTTGATGACGGCACCGGGTTTGTATTCCCGGGCGTTGTCGATGATGCGGTGAAACGCGTCCCGGATCTGATCCTCATTTTCCAGGTTGAGGCGAACCCCTCCTGCGTCAGTTTTGTGGAGGATGTCCGGCGACACGATTTTGAGCACCACCGAGCCACCTATGTCACGGGCCATGCGTACCGCATCATCGGCGGTTTTGGCCAGCTGCTCATGGGTGACCGGGGCCCCGTGGCGGCGTAATATCTCCTTAGCCTCGTGCTCAAAGAGGTAGCGTCGTCCCTCGTTTCGGGCCTTTTGTATGATTCCGACGGCACGTTTCTTGGCTTTGGCCCCCCAGTTGAACTGAAAACTGGTTTTGTGTTTGTAGGTGGAGAGATACTGCCCATAGCGGGAAAGCTCCCCGACGCACTTGGTGGCAATGTCTAAGGATTCATAGACGGGTATGCCGTAGTAGCGCAGCAGCTCCAGGGAGTGGGGTTTCACGGAGTTGTAGAGACTCTGGAGGATGATGGGTTTTCCCGACTTGCGTACGAGTTTTCCCATCTGGTGGGATGCGTCTTCTTCAAGAAACCGGAGTTTTTCCGCAAACCGGATGGCGTAGCCGCCGAAAAGGCCAACGATGAGAAGGCCGCCGACGTTTGGGTCGTTCAGGAGGATCCGGGCGCATTGGGCAAAGATTTCAGGGTTGGAGTCGGTTCCCCCGGCCACATCAACAGGGTTGGAGACCGCAGCATTGTGTGGAAGGATCGCTTTCAGCTTTGTCTGTGTCCGGCCGGCAAGCGTGGGGATCTCCACGCCCAGATCGGTGAGAAGGTCTGATGCGATGGTGGCATGGCCACCCCCGTCGGCGAGGATGGCCACCTTTCGGTTGCGGATGGCAGGGAGGCTGGAGAGCGTTTCTGCAACGGGAAAGAGTTGGTCTGGGTGCTCGATATTGATAATGCCTGCCCGTTCAAAGGAGCTTCGGGCCACCTCCGAGATTCCAGCCAGGGCTCCGGTATGGGACCCTGCCGACTTCTGTCCCGTGGTGGAACGACCGCTTTTTAAGAGAATGATGGGTTTTTCCCGGGATGTTTTGTAGACCTGTTGAAGAAAGGTCCGTCCAGCCCTTAACCCTTCCACATACATGAGAATGGCCTTCGTCTTCTCGTCGTTTCTGAAGAACTCCAGGTATTCGTCGAAGTGAATGTCGGACTCATTTCCCACGCCGACATAATAGGAAAACCCCTTGTGGCTGCGGAGCTTGGCTTCGGTGATGAGGTGAAGGGCAATGTTGCCGCTTTGGGTGAGGAGGGCAATGTCCCCTTTGGGCACATCGGAAAGCCCCACAAGGTTCAGCCCGGTCCACATATTGATGATGCCGGAGGTGTTGGGACCCACCAGCCTGACACCATGGGTCTTTGCCGTGTCCATGATCTCCTGCTCCAGGCGCTTGCCCTGGTTGCCCATCTCACCAAATCCACCGGCGATGATCACGGCACCTGCAATACCTTTGCGGCCGCATGCGGCAAGGAGGGCCGGTACGGTGTGGGCAGGGGTGGTGATCAGGGCCAGGTCCACGGGCTCTTTGATCTCCTCCACATCTGCGTAACACCTGAGCCCCAGAACCCGCCGCTCATGAGGATTCACAGGATAGATCCCCCCTTCAAACCCACTTTTTTTGAGGGTGGCGATGGCCTGGTACCCTCTTTTTGTTTCATCCCGCGAGGCACCGATGACGGCCACGGAGTCTGCATTGAGTATCCGATCCAGGTCTCCCATCCCTACACCCCCTTGAATATCGGTTGTCGCTTCTCTTTAAACGCATCGATGCCCTCTTGCCAGTCCCGTGTTTTCATGCAGGAGAGGATGGCTTCGGTCTCTCGATGATATGTTTCGATAAGGGAGTGCTCCGGGGCGCTCTCCATGAGGGTTTTGGCAAGAGCCATGGAGTGGGGCGCTTTGTCGGCAAGTCGAGTGGCAATCGAATGCGCTTCGCCCATGAGACGTGCCACAGGAACGCTCAAAAGAGCCAGGCCGACTTCGACAGAAGCCGCTCCGTCCAGGACCCGGCCTGTGTAGATCAGCTCCCGGGCCCGGGTCAGGCCCACGGCGCGCTCCAGGTGCCGGGTGACCCCACCGCCCACCATGGTGCCAAGGCCCGTTTCGGGAAACGCAATGGTGGCGGTGTCGGCCATCAGCACAAAATCACAGTTAAGGGCCAATTCGGCACCGGCACCACGGGCAGGGCCGTTCACGGCGGCAATGACAGGCAGGGGGCTGGTACGAAGTTTCATGCAGGTGTTGTGAGCCAGTTTTATGTAAGCCTGTTTTGCCTCGGGGGAGCGTTCTCCCTTTGCGTGTTCTTTGAGGTCGGCCCCTGCGCAGAAGGCCTCTTTTTGTTTGCCATCTCGAACAAGGGGACTGCCGGTGAGTATCAGCACCCGTATGTCGCTGTCGGAGGCGGCTGAATCCAGTATGGAAGAGAGCTCTTCGTACAGTGGTTCGGTGACGGCATTCATTCGATGGGGCCGGTTGAGTCGGATAATGCCGGTTTTGCGCTGTCGTTCGAAAATAACCGTGGGTGGGTTCATCGAAGGCTCCAGGCCGGTTTTTTACGGTGTTGGATGGAAGGCACCATCATGGGGGGCGAACACTGTTTGCAGGTTTGCGTTTTAAATTAGAATTTTAGCAAACGATCAATGAACGCGTCAAACAGATCATTTGCAATTTTGATGTAAACATGCAAATCTTCCCATCAAACTCAGTGCTTTTAGATGAGTGAAGCTATATTTTGAAGCTATTATTTTAAGGTCTTCTCCGCGGTAACGTAATGGGGTTTTGTCTGGTGCGGTGGGCTCGGGCTCTTGTTTTGGTCCGGGTGGCTTGGGGCGAATTCTCGGAGCGACCATTCCTTTTGATACGGATGGTGTTATGACGTTGAAAAAAATGGGGCTGGTCATGCTGCTTTTTGTCTGCACGGCATGTTCAACCCAAGAGTACAGTTACCCCGTGCACTTTGAAACCCTTTTGAATGATCGGTCAATCCTCACCTTTGATGTTAAAATTATCATGGACGACGAAGAGGGCCTCGAAGAGTTAAAAAAGAAGGTCGATAAGGTGGAGTACGGCATGCGCATTATCCTGACCCAGAGGCATCCGGATCAGGTCAAGACTCCCAAGCGGATCAAGAGTGTGATGCGCAAGCTCTGTGAGTCGCAGATGACACACCGGGTGGAGAGTTTTGATGTGACGAACATGAAACTCAAGCGGTACGTTGGTTATTCCAAATACGAGGAAGATAAAAAAGAGGGCGTCAGCCGGAAGGGGTTGACCGGTCAGTAGCCAGCA
The DNA here is from genome assembly GCA_942491485.1 of Desulfolunaceae bacterium. Lineage (GTDB taxonomy): Bacteria > Desulfobacterota > Desulfobacteria > Desulfobacterales > Desulfolunaceae > Desulfoluna. The sequence continues at coordinate 13,916 of CALOAX010000012.1, forward strand.
GCTCTCCTGAACTGGATCGCCGCATAGTGATATCAAAAGGGCATGCTTCCGAGCATGCCCTTTTTTATTTGTGTGGCTTGATTGTTCGGCTGATCGTTTGCTGTCCTGTTCATGGATGGGGTCACGAGATTCAGCCGTGGCTCCGGGAACAGAAAATCCATTTATTGCGTGGGCGTTTAAGGACCCTAAAATGGGTGTTGTTGTCTTGGGGCATTTCCTGTAGGCTCACAGGCACAAACACTGCAATGCCGGAGGCCTTACAGGGAACCGGTGTCCGGTGCACACCCTGAGGTGTGCGTCTTGATGATCATCAGAGGCCATCGAGCGTTTTTTTGTCTTCAATCCGTAACATGTCCGCACAGTGAATATGGCTCAAAATCAAGTGGAAAACATCCTGCGACCGTTTCTGGCGCAGTCTCCCGACAAGGGCTTCTCATCCGTTATCACCGGTTTGGCCGGCGCGGAAAAAGCCCTGGTCACCGCCGAGATCTCCCGTCTCTACTCCGGGCCCCTTGTGGTCGTGCTTCCCACCATGAAAGAGGTGGACACGTTTTTAGGGGATCTTTCCCTTTTTACAGGGGTTCCCCCCGAAGAGACGGCAGCCCTTTTTCCTCCCTATAATATCCTGCCCTATAAATCGGTCTCGTATCACGCTGAAACGTCCGCAAAAAGGATTCGTACCCTTTACGCCATGCTTGAGGGGCGGATGCCGAAGATTGTGGTCACCACCGTGGATACGCTGATGCAGCGCCTCATCCCCAGGGAGGAGATGAACGATTATGCCGATCTGTTGATGGTCAACGAGGAGGTGGATCGCCAGGAGCTCATCGCCAACCTCGTGGCCGGTGGGTATGTGCGAACGTCCATTGTTGAAGACCCGGGTGATTTCTCGGTGCGGGGCGGGATCATCGATTTTTTCTCGCCTTACCACGACGATCCGGTGCGTGTGGAATTTTTCGGGGACGTGGTGGACTCCATCCGTCTTTTTTCAGCATCCAACCAGCGCAGAAAGGGTTCGATCTCCGAGGCGGTCGTTTTACCGGCCCGGGAAACGATCCTGAGACGGGAAGCCCTCGAAGGGGTCGTGGGGCGCATCCGAAGGGCGGCTGCCGATGCCGGCGTGCCCCTTGAGGAGGTCAAGGACCTGGTTGGCAAGGTGAAGGCGGAAGAGGGCGATTCCTGTGTGGAGAGCCTTCTCTCCCTTGTGTATCCAAAACTGGACACCTTTACCGACTATCTCCCTTCAAATGCCCTTGTGGTGATTCCCGAACCCGAAGGGGTGAGCAGGAGTCGTGATATTTTCCTTCAGCGGGTAAGCGGCAACTATGAGCTGGCCCGGAAAGGAAACCGCATCACCGTTGAGCCGGATCAGCTGTTTCTGGCAGGAGACGAGCTGACAGAGCAACTCTCCACGTGCCGTGTTCTCGAGTACGCCATGGTCTCCGTTACCGGTTCGGCAGAGAACAAGCGAATGCTGAACCTTACGGTTTCCGATCACAGCGCCCTTACCGCAGAACTCAAAACGCGTCCCACCAAGGAAGATGCCCCCCTTAAGCCCCTGGTGGATCGCCTTGCCTCCCTTCGTAAGGAGGGGCACCTCACCTGGATTCTCTGCAGCAGGGAACCCCAGGTGGACCGACTTCTGGAACTCTTGAAACCCTATGGCATTGAACCGCCGGTGGGTGCCTTCAACCGCGAGGCCACTGCCCGTGGCGGGTCGCTTCGCATTGGTGTGGGGAGTTTGTCCTCCGGCTTCTTCTGGCCGGACGCAGCCCTTGCCGTGATCACGGAAGATGAAATCTTCGGTGCCAAACGGCGCGTGGTACGCAGCACCAACAGGCGGGCCCGGGATGAGCTGCTCTCCCTTGGCGAATTGAAAGAGGGAGACCTGGTGGTTCACGACGAGCATGGCATTGGTCGCTACGTGGGGCTCGAAAAGATTGTGGTGGGGCGAATCACCAGCGATTACCTTGCCATCGTCTACAAGGACGAGGACCGGCTTTACCTGCCGGTGGACCGCATGGGGTTGATCCAGAAGTATGTGGGCATCGAAGGACACAGCCCCATTCTGGATCGCATGGGCGGCAAGTCCTGGGAGAAGGTGAAGGCCAAGGCCAAGAAGGATGTGGAGAAGATGGCCGGAGAGCTTCTCAAGCTCTATGCCGAGCGGAAGGTGAAAAAAGGGTTCCGGTTTTCCGCTGCCGACGCCTACTTCAACGAATTTCAGGCCTCATTTCCATACGAAGAGACCCGGGATCAGCTCGGCGCCATTGAAGACGTCCTGGATGATATGGAAAAAGAGACCTCCATGGACCGCCTGGTGTGTGGGGATGTGGGGTACGGCAAGACCGAAGTGGCCATGCGTGCGGCGTTTAAGTCCGTGGCCGACGGCAAGCAGGTGGCGGTGCTGGTGCCCACCACGGTGCTTGCAGAGCAGCACCTGAAAACATTTAGGGAGCGGTTTGACCGGTATCCGGTCATTGTGGAGAGTCTCAGCCGGTTCCGCAAGGCCTCGGAGCAGCGTCGCATTGTGGCGGCACTTGGCGAGGGCAAGGTGGACATTGTCATCGGCACCCATCGCCTCTTTTCCGGGGATATCGACTTCAAAGATCTCGGCCTCCTTATTATTGATGAAGAGCAGCGGTTCGGGGTGCGTCACAAGGAGAAGCTGAAAGCGCTCAAGAGTACCGTGGATGTTCTGGCCCTTTCTGCCACACCCATTCCGAGAACGCTCCACATGTCCCTTGCAGGCATGCGGGACATCAGCGTGATCTCAACGCCGCCGGAAGAGCGGCAGGCCATTATCAGCTATATCGCCGAATACGACGATGCCATCGTGGGCGAGGCGATCTCCAAAGAGCTGGATCGCGAAGGGCAGGTCTTTTTTGTCCACAACAACGTGGCTTCCATTGAGCGCATTGCCGACCGTATTCGGGATCTGGTGCCAACCGCCCGCGTGGGGGTGGCCCATGGGCAGCAGACGGAGCGTGAACTTGAAAAGGTGATGTTCGCCTTTGTGGAGAAGCAGATTGACGTGCTGGTGACCACCACAATCATTGAATCGGGCCTGGATATTCCGTCGGCCAACACCATGATCGTGAATCGCGCGGACCGCTTCGGCCTCTCCCAGCTTTACCAGCTCAGGGGGCGCATCGGTCGGGGTGACGAACAGGCCTTTGCCTATCTCTTTGTGCCGGAGGAGGCACGGCTCAGCAGGGACGCGGCACGGCGCATGAAGGTGCTCATGGAGCATACCGATCTGGGCTCCGGTTTCCAGATTGCCATGAGTGATCTTCAGATCCGAGGTGGCGGTGCGGCACTGGGGGCGTCTCAGTCGGGACACATTGCAGCCGTGGGATACGATATGTTTCTGACCCTCATGGATGAGACCATCTCCGAATTAAAGGGGCAGCCCAAGGTCCATGCACTCGAACCGGAGATCAATGTCAACTTTTCCACCTACTTCCCTGAAGATTTTATCCCGGATATCGAGCAGCGCCTGGTGCTTTATCGGCGGCTTGCCCGCATGCGTGAGGTGAAAGAGATTGCCGATTTTAAAGGCGAACTTGTCGATCGGTACGGGAAACTGCCCGAAGAGGCCATGAACGTTCTTCTTAAAATCATGCTGAGGATACAGGCGGTAAGGGCCGGTGTGAAGAAGCTGGAACTTTCGGGCACCCAGCTCTCCCTCTCCTTTTCCGATCTGCACCAGAAGGTTCCCCACGCCATTGTTGAGGTGACCGCCAGAGGTGAGGGGCGCTACGAATTGACTCCAGACCTTTTGTTTCGGGCAAGCCTGACCAAGGGGACCAACAACAGCCTGCTCAACCAGGTGAAGAACATTCTCAAGGAGATCGGAGCCTATGTTAATCCGTCGGATGCATAAAAAGCTCCTTGGGCTCCTCGTTCTTGCTTTGCTCCTTTTGGGTTGCGTTGACGGCGGGAAAGGGCCTGACTCCACATGGCTTCTTTCATGCGGGGATCGGGTGGTGACCGCTGGGGATTATCAAGATGCCCTGAAGCTGGCACTTCAGGGGTACCCTTACGAGAGCCTGTCACGCGGGGATGAGGTTGCTGCCATCAGGCTGGGGGTGTACCACCAGCTTCAGGAGGAGTTGCGTCTCCTTGCCGTTGCCGATGAGAAAGGGGTGACCCTGCAGGACTCTGAGCTGGAATTGGCAGTGCGGGAAGCCAGTGAGGGGTACCCGGAAGGTGCCTTTGAAAAGGAGTTGATGAACCGTGGAATCTCTTTGGAAACCTGGAGACGCCGTTTGGCAAAACATCTTCTGGTGAGAAAAGTCCTTACGTCAGAATTCGGCAAGGAACTCCACCTGACGTATGATGACTTTCAGGCGGCCCGGAAGGATGTTAAGGCCGATGTGAGTGAGCAGGGACTGATCCAGCAAGCGAAGCGAGTCAGGATGGAGGAAGAGTACCGCCATTGGCGTCGGAGTGTTGAAGGAAAATATTCAATTGAAGTTAACGGCGAATTGTGGGAAAAGATCCTTGAAGAAGGCAGGCCGTAACCTTCCACGGTGGGGCAGGGGACGCGGATAATAAGAAAGGCACAATCGACGCATCAGCCGTTTAAGGGACGTCGCGCATTTAACCGGGCGACGCAGGGTTTCGTACCAGAAAGCGATTCGGCAGCATGTCTTGATTTTGTATCGTGGTTTTTCCGGGTCCAAACCCTTATGAATATGGGGTCCAGCAGCCATGCTGTGAGCTTTAGCCATTATGTTGATGGCGCTTTATGCATGCGGTGTTTAATCAAAATCGGATGGAATATGATAAAGTCAATGACTGGCAATTTGGGAAAATCTTTTTTCATGATGTTTATGATCACAGCTTTTTGCCTTACGGCAGGGGCGGTGCGAGCAGATAAACCCGAAGTGATCGATCGTATCGTGGCCGTGGTCAACGATGACGTGGTCACCCTTTCAGACCTGAACGAGGCGCTCTCTCCCTATGAATCCAAGATTCGTCAGATGAACTACTCCCTGGAAAAAGAGATGCAGGTGCGGTTCAAGCTTCGAGAAGATATGATCAGCCAACTTGTTGAGAAGAAACTCACCGATCAGCTGGTGGCGAAAAAAGATATCCAGATAGGTGAGGCGGAAGTGGACCGCGCCATTGAGCGGGTCAAGAGCCTTAACCGGTTTACCGATGAAACCCTGCGGGCGCAACTCGCGAGCCAGGGCATTGATTACGAGGCCTATCGGGGCGAGATTCGAAGCCAGCTTCAGAGAAACCGCCTGGTGAGTTACGAAGTAAAGTCCAAGATCGTGATTACCGACGAAGATGTGCAAGCCTATTACGATGAAAACAAGAAGGAACTTGGGGACAAGTCCCTGGATGAACTTCGTACCTTTATTTCCGATCAGCTTTATGAAGACGCCGTGGGGAAAAAATTTGCCCAGTGGCTCAGTGATTTGAAAAAAGACGCACACATCAAGGTGATCCAGTAATGTCGCGGACAGGCGGCAGTGAGGGAAGGGGGCCCATGGCCGACCACAACGATGAGGTGCAGGAACGACCATCCTTTGGGACGTACCTTCGGGAATTCAGGGTTAAAAATGGTCTCACCGTCGAATCGGTATGCCATGAAACCAAGCTCTCCCGTTTTATCATGGAAAATATCGAGGCCGGCAATCGAAGCGATCTGCCGGAAGATGCGTTGCTCAAGAGCTTTCTGCGCAGCGTGGCCGCGGCATGCGGCGCCGATGGTGAAACGGCTGTCTCCCTTTACCTGGAAGAGTATCCCCCCAAACAGGAGACCAACAACTTCTACAGCCCTGAAAACCGGAAACGGAGCCTGGGGCTGGTGTGTCTGGTGCTTTGCCTGATTGTTCTTGTTGCAGGCGGTGTTCTTTTTTTTTTTGACGCCTCCTGAAAACAACGTATCACAGCAGGATGAGCCTCCCTCTGAGGCTCAAATAATTCCCAAAAAAGAGGTGGGAAAGAAGGGGCGCACTGTAAAGGTGCAGGAAAGGCTCCTTTTGGAGATATTGTCCGCAGGTTCGGCTCAGGTGAAGGTGAGCGCCGACGGCAGTCTTCCCAAGACCTACTCCATGACGCAGGGGGAGCGTATTTCAATCCGTGCTGTGGAGGGCTTTAATATTCTGGTGGAAGACAAGTGTGCGGTGGCGCTCTTTTTCAACGGCAGGCCGGTGGAAATTCCCGGTCGATGCGGTCGTCCTGTGACGTTGCGGATTCCATAACGGATCTGATGTTTCATCTGACCGGAAGAATGTGACCCAGGGGTCGGCATGCAATGGCCGGCTTCTTTCATGCTGCGCCCATGTTACGAACAGGGTGCCTAACCATTTAACCCCGATGCGGCCAGGGCGACGTATGCCTCTGGTATATCGGGCTGATTACAGGACACAGCAGTCCTGAAGGGCGAATCTCCGGAGATGCCGGGCGCTTCATGACTGCTGTGTGCTGTCTGTCGGCAGGGCCATACGCTATTCGAGCACCGGTGGTTCTGCATAGCAGGGAGGTATGTCATGAGCGAAGACAGGAACAAAATTCTTGAAGAGACCATTAAGCGGCTGTTGAGGCGTGGAGCCAGCTCCAACCTTCGAAAAATCGTGAACAAGACCCATGCGGCGGACCTCTCTGTCGTCTTCAGGAATCTTTCTGTAAACAGTCAACGCAAGCTCTTCGACATGATAGAGGATTATGAACAGCGGGCGGTACTGTTAAGTGAGCTGACCGAATACACCATTACGGATTTCATCGAGACCATGGCGGTGGATGAACTTCTCGAGGTGTTTGATTTCATGCCCGCCGATGATGTGGCGGACCTTATCGCCGACCTTCCCCGTGAGACAGCCGACGCCGTTCTTGAGAAGATGAACACCGAGGAGTCCGAAGAGGTGGAGGACCTTCTCAGCTACGATGATGACACGGCAGGTGGCATCATGGTCCCCGATTTCGTGGCCCTTTCCGAGGAGATCTCGGCAAAAGAGGCCATCGAATCCCTCCAGAAAGACTTCCCTGACGTTGAAATGCCCTTCTACCTTTATGTGGTGGACGATCATGAACGCCTTGTGGGCGTTGTGTCTCTTCGTCAGCTGGTGGTGGTCAAGCCCGGAACTCCCTTGAAAGAGTTCATGACCACGGACATCTTCTCCGTGAAGACCGACGTGGACCAGGAGGAGGTGGCCAAGATCGTGGCACGCTACGACATTCTGGCCGTTCCGGTTGTGGATGACAACAATCGCCTCATGGGTATCGTCACCGTTGATGACGTCATCGACATCTTCCGCCAGGAGGCCACAGAGGATATCCTCAAGATGGCCGGTGTCGGGGAAGAGTTTGTGGAGACCCAATCGGTGGTGAGCAGCACCCGGATCAGGCTTCCCTGGCTCTTTGCAAGCTGCATCGGGGGGATTCTCGCCTTTTTTATCATCGGCCACTTTGAGCACACGTTGCAGCAGGTGACCTACCTGGCCGCTTTTCTCCCTGTCATCATGGGTATGGGCGGCAACATCGGTACCCAGTCATCCACCATCGTGGTACGAGGCCTGGCAACGGGGCGCCTTGTCTCCACTGACCTCTGGAATGTGGTGGGCAAGGAACTCTGTATCGGGCTGATTTTAGGAACGATTTACGGCGGCCTCATCGCCTTGGCCGCTCAGATGCGGTTTGGCGCCGAACTCAACACGTCCATGCTCGCCGTTTCCGTGGGGCTGGCGGTTCTCTCTTCCATGTCCGTCGCGGCCCTGGTGGGCTCTCTGGTTCCCATGGTCTTCGGGCGGATCAACATCGACCCGGCGGTGGCTACAGGGCCCTTTGTGACCACAAGCATCGATATCATCAGTGTCTACTGTTACTTCCGAATTGCCACCCAGCTTTTGGGACTCTGATGGCTCATGGCACTCATTGAGCAGGTGATCATCCGAAAGGCGCAGGCCATTCTCCTGCGCAAGGTGGAGTATGGGGACCACGATGTGGTCCTCACCTTTCTTACCCCCGGCGAGGGGAAAGTGAGTGCCTTTGCCAAGAACGCCAAAAAGAGCGTGAAACGCTTCTCCGGCGTCCTTGAGCTCTTTACCCTCCTTGAGACAGTCGTCAGGCAGGGGAAAGGCCTTCCATACCTTGAGGAGGCCTCCATTGTATCCCCCTTTGAATCCATTCGTACCGATTACTTGAAACTGGCGTATGCGGGCTACTGGTCCGAAGTGACCATTCAGTGGCTGGAGGAGGGGGAGCCCCAGGAGCGCCTTTTTTCTCTTTTTGAATCGGCCCTCCATGCCCTCCATGATGCCCGGAGAGCGCCCGGCACCGTAAGCATACTGTTTCAGCTGCTCTTTCTCGATATCGCCGGATTTGCCCCGTCATTGACTCTGTGTGCAGGCTGTGGGGCTTCCATGGAGACCCTCTCGGAAGACCGGGTTCTTTTTGACCTGGATCGCGGAGGACTTGCCTGTCGGCAATGCCGTGGGGAGGCACGCCAACGCATGGCGATCTCAGCCGGAACGATAAAGCAGTTGCGATGGGTGCTGGACGAGGGGCTGGAAGGAGCCTTCCGCGTGCGATTCAGTCCCGCAGCGGAGAGGGAAGGCCTGGCCCTTCTGGAGCGGTTTCTGCCACGCCACCTTGGCCGTGAACCCAAGAGCCTCTCATTTCTTTCGAAAATCCGATCATCGTAAGGAGAGCCACTCCATGAGTATTCATACCGGACGTTCCGTCACCTCCACCATCGTTTCCTCCGCACCCTGCCGGGTGGATATGGGAGGGACCCTTGATCTGGCCACATTCCACCTCCCCTTGAGGCACCTGAACCCGGCAACATTCAACCTGGCCCTTGAGCTTCGCACCCGGGTGCGTATCTCCCCGTACAAAAAAAGGTGGGTGCGCGTTGCCTCCCGGGGGTTTGAACCTGCCGAGTTTCCAGCGAATGAGCTTCCCTTTGCCCACCCCATGGGGTTGATGTTTGGGATTGCTGCTTTTTTTGATGCCTCGGGGGTTGAAATAGAGATTGATTCGGCCTCACCGCCGCGAAGCGCCCTGGGGGGCTCCTCCGTTGCAGCGGTGGCCCTTTGCGCCGCCTTTCTTTCCGCCTTCGAAGGGATGGAAAACGGTGATGCCCTGAAGGATCGGGCAGCCCGCATCGCGCAATCTGTTGAGAGTGCCGTGGCTGGTGTGGTCTGCGGTATCCAGGACCAGATGGCTGCCGCCTTTGGCGGTGTCTCCCTCTGGCATTGGCAGGGAGAAGGGCGGCACCGACGCACCCCCGTTCTTGACGAGAGTGGTGCGGATCCGTCCCCCCACATGGCGGTGGCCTATTGCGGCGTGCCCCATGACTCCCTGGATGTCAACGGCCGGTGGGTAAGGGGGTTCCTGGACGGAACCCACAGGAATGAGTGGCTGGAGATTCTTCGCCTGACCCACGCCTTTGCCGAGGCCATGGGCCAGCAGGACTGGCAGCGGGCCGCCGAGTTGATGAATCAGGAGACCCGGATCCGGGTGGGGATGACCCCGGATGTGCTGGATGAAACAGGCACGCGCCTGACGGAAGCCGCCGTGGCCCTCGGGTGCGGGGCCCGATTCACAGGGGCCGGGGGCGGCGGGTGCCTCTGGGCTGTGGGGGAGACCGACGCCATGGTCGCAGTCAGGATCGCCTGGGATGCGATCCTTTCAGAGACGCCGGGGGCCAAAATGCTCCCGTCTTCCGTAGCATGGAAAGGTGTGGAGATAGAGTCCTCCGAATAATGTCTCTTGATGGACTCCTTAGCATTACTCTATGATGTTCGAATAAGAGCCTCCGGCGGCCCTGCCGGGGGCCAAGCTTTTGAAACGTTGGGTAAACAGGTCCCGATGACAGAGCCGAATAGGCCAATGCCTTTGGTCAGCCGACAGCTCTTGACGTCATACAGCGGAAAGTTTTTGAGGACCTTTTTTCAAAATACGACCCGTCTTAGACCACGGGTGCAGCCCGTCAGCGAATGTGTAGGCCCGAAGGCCCGGAGCATTCGCGAAGCCGGGGTGCAGGGGATGTATCCCCTGCCTGCCGGAGGCAAATTGCGTTTTTTGACGGTATGCCCATTTTCAATGATCGAATATTGATGGATTGCGCAAGCCACTCCCCCGTAATCATACGGAATCGGGGCTCTGCGCCTTTTGATTGACTATCGTCATCTTATCATGTAGTTTTCTTTGGTTAAAATAAGTATGGTAGCGTAACAAGGTGAAGTAACCTCGCTCCCTCCTTGCATCTTGTGTTGTGGCGGCGAAGCAATTCAATATATAGCGTATCGCGAAACGGTACCCTGACTTTATTACGGGCCACCATATCATGTGAACCTTTACGACCGTGAAAGGTGCCGGGTATGTTATCATACCCCATGGTGCGTCTTTCCAGGCACAGCGTTATTTGAGGAATCTAAAGATGAACTTTCAGGATGTGATTTTATCGTTGCAGAAATACTGGGCAGGCACCGGCTGTGTGTTGAGTCAGCCCTATGACCTTGAAGTGGGGGCAGGGACCTTTCATCCGGCAACCCTTTTGAGGTGCCTGGGCCCCGAACCCTGGAATGTGGCCTATGTCCAGGCGTCCCGCCGCCCCACCGACGGGCGGTATGGCGACAACCCCATGCGACTGCAGCATTACTATCAGTTTCAGGTGCTGATGAAGCCTTCTCCCGCCAATGTGCAGGAGCTTTACCTTGAGAGCCTCAAGGTGCTGGGCATTGATCCCCTGGATCACGATATCCGGTTTGTGGAAGACGATTGGGAGTCGCCCACCCTCGGGGCTTCCGGTCTCGGATGGGAGGTGTGGCTCGATGGCATGGAGGTGACTCAGTTCACCTACTTCCAGATGGCGGGCAGCGTTGAAGTCAAGCCCGTTTCTGTTGAGCTTACCTACGGCCTTGAGCGTATCTGCATGTACCTGCAGGGCGTGGACAGCGTTTACGACCTCAAGTGGAACGACGAGCTCACCTACGGTGACATCTTCCATCAGCAGGAGGTGGAGCAGTCCACCTACAACTTCGAGGTGGCCGATGTGGACATGCTCCTCGATCTCTTCAAAAAGTATGAGAAAGAGGCAGAGCGCATCATCGAAGAGGGCATCGTGCTTCCCGCGTACGAGTGCTGCATCAAGTGCTCGCACCTCTTCAACCTTCTCGATGCACGGGGTGCCATCAGCGTCACCGAGCGAACCGGTTACATCGGGAGAATACGCAACCTGGCACGTATCTGTGCCCAGGGCTATATCGAACAGCGAGAGCGACTCGGCTTTCCCATGCTGAAGAACCAGCAAGGATGATGACGCCCCGATCGCGGGCAGGGACGAGGCGTGAAGGCATTGCCCGTCCTTAAGACAGAATCCGCTGCATGATTCTGCAGCTGACACACAGGTGAGTTATGAAGACCTTACTTTTTGAAATCGGAACGGAAGAGATCCCCGCAGGATATATTCGGCCCGCCCTCGACTTTTTAGGCAAAGCCGTGGCCGCAAGACTTAAAGAGGCCCGCATCGATGCCGGGGACGTGACCACCTACGGCACCCCACGTCGCCTCACCGTTATGGTGAAGGATGTGGCCGCCAGCCAGAAGGCTGAAACCACGGAAGTGACCGGCCCTCCCGAGTCCGTCGGCTATGATGCCGACGGCACCCCGAAGATGCCTGCCATTAAGTTTGCCGAAAAAGTGGGCATCACCGTTGAGCAGGTTGAGATCAAGGAGACCAAAAAGGGTCGTTACCTCTGCGCCAGTGTGGCCGAAGAGGTGAAGGCCAGTGCGGAGGTTCTTTCCGAGGTCCTTCCCGAACTGATGGGCCGCATTCCCTTTCCCAAGACCATGCGCTGGGCCGATCTCTCCACCTCCTTTGCACGCCCCATTCAGAACATTGTGGCCATGCTGGGAGAGAGCGTTGTTCCCTTTACGTTCTGCAACGTTTCAAGTGGAAACACGACCTTTGGGCATCGGTTCATGAATCCCGGGCCTGTGGTTCTTGAGGATCCCGATACCTACTTGGAGACCCTTGAGAAGGTCAGTGTCATCGCTGACTTTGCCGCACGGCGTGCCCTGGTGAAGGAGCAGGTAACCGAAGCCGCCAAAGAGGCCGGTGGTATTCTCCTGCCTGATGAAGAGCTTTTTGATACCGTCACCAACCTTATCGAATACCCCGTGGTGGTCATCGGGACCTTTGACGAGGATTTCCTCACGGTGCCCGACGAGGTTCTTATCACCTCCATGAGGGAGCACCAGAAGTACTTTGCTGTCGTGGACGAGGCCGGTAAGTTGAAGAATGCCTTCCTCGTGGTGAACAACACCCGAGTGAAGGATCTTTCCCTTGTGCGCCGCGGCCATGAAAAAGTGCTTCGCGCCCGCCTTGCCGATGCAAAGTTCTTTTTCGACCAGGACCTGAAAGAGAGCCCGGACGCTTGGGTGGAACGCCTCAAGCGAGTTCTTTTCCAGGCAAAACTCGGGACCGTCCATGAGAAGATGGGGCGCATCAAGTCCCTTGCCGGAGCACTGGCAGAGGCAGCCGGCGTTTCAGCAGAAGCAGCGAAGAACACCGTACGGGCAGCAGAACTCTGCAAGGCCGACCTGGTGAGCCAGATGGTGATTGAGTTCACCAAGCTTCAGGGTGTCATGGGCCGCGTCTATGCCGAAAAGGCTGGTGAGGAGGCGGCTGTTGCCGCAGCCATCCAGGAGCACTACAAGCCCCTCTACTCCGGTGGCGAGCTTCCGCAAACCAGCGAAGGCGCACTCCTGGCCCTGGCCGACAAGCTCGACACCCTTTGCGGGTGTTTTGCCGCAGGGCTGATCCCCACCGGTGGGGCTGATCCGTATGCGTTGCGCCGTCAGTCCATTGGTATCGCCCAGATCATGGTGAAGATGGGGTACGCATTTCCCCTTCGTCCCATTCTGGAAAAGGGTGTGGCCGCCTATGCCGAGCGCATTGACGTCAATGTGGATGAAACGGTAACGGCCATTACGGACTTTATCCGCAGCCGTATCGATCATCTTCTCTTTGAAGAGGGCTATCCCAAGGACGTTGTGGCCTCAGTGACCACCGTGGGCATCAACGTGGTCCCCGATATCTGGATGCGCGTGAAGGCACTTGCGGAGCTCAAAGAGAATGCAGATTACGAAGCCGTCGCCGCTGCGTTCAAGCGGGTGGTGAACATCATCAAAAAAGCCGAGGTTCCCGCAGGCGCATCTGTGGATGCGGCGTTGTTCGAAAATGACAGCGAAAGGGACCTGTTGAACGCTTTTTCCACCACACGGGCGGATGTTGAGGAAGCCATGAAGGACGGAGGCTACGATAAGGCTCTCTCCGCTGTGGCAGGCCTTCGCCCCTTTGTGGACCGGTTCTTTGAAGACGTCATGGTTATGGCTGACGATGAAAACGTCCGGGCCAACCGCCTGGCGATTCTCGCGGGCATTGCCGGACTCTTTGACGATATTGCTGATTTTTCCAAGCTTTCAGCTTAATTGATACTTTACGTTAATTCGGCCTTTCAAGGCTTTGCCTGAAAGGCCGTCACTCAGAAAAAATGGAGGAGTCCATGGCTGGATTTGATCCCGAAAAGGATAAGAAACTTAAAGAGTGGCGATGTGAGGACACCGGTCTTCTCGTCTCCATCAACCAGTACGACAAAGGCGAACCCAAAGTACAGATCGGTCCGCGTATCCTGAAGAAGAAGGATGGATCTGATCGTGCCCCTGCCAAGGCAGGCCGTCTGTCCATCGATGACATCAGCTTCATCTACGATATCATTGATGACATCAAAGACGAGCTGGAAGCCAACCTCGACCCCATGGGTTAAAGATCTGCCAGGCCCGTCGGTTATCCGGCGGGCCTTTTTTATGATGGCCTTTTAAACATATATTGATCATCGGTTAAAAAGTCAGGGTATCGCGCCGCGATATATTATATATTGAGAGTATGGCAAATCCTGCGTTGGCGATGATCGTTAAAAAAAGCTCGTGTTGTCAGATTTTAACGGGCCCACGTTATCCGAATGTGTCTGTCACGGTGACAGGCAACTTTCTGGTGCAACGATGAAACCACGCCACTGCCGCGTGGTTTTTTTTCTGTAGGCTCTGGATGTGCTTTGAAACAGGACTGGGCTTTTCCAAGAGGCCATCATAAAAAAAGGGAGGACGTCAACATGACAACGGGTATTGTTATCCCCCCAGCGGGACCGGAAATTCCTGAAAAGGTTATTCTTGTTGCGACTCAGCCTGATTTATCCGAATTGGTCAAGGCCCTCGGTGCAGATGAGATCAAGGGTGTCCCCATGCCAATGCGTTTGTATCGTGCCGGGGATTCCGTCCTTGCCGGCCCCTTCATGGGGGCCCCTCAGGCGGTGATGCTCTTGGAAAACCTGGTGGCCTGGGGCGGGAAGAATTTCCTTTTTACTGGCTGGTGTGGCTCACTTACGGGGCTGCCTGCCATTGGCGACACCCTGCTTGTTACCGGTGCCTGCGTGGATGAGGGGACCTCCCTTCATTATGGCGTGGAGTCTGTGGGGCACTGTGTGGCTCCCTCTGTCTCCCAAACGGCATTTATACGGGACGCCCTTAAAGGTGCGGGTATCCCTGTTGCCGAAGGCAAAGCCTGGACCACCGATGCCATTTATCGTGAAACGCCTGAACGAATCAGGCGGTTTCAAGAGCTTGGAGCGGTGGCCGTGGAGATGGAAGCTTCGGCTTTTTTTGCGGCAGCCTGTTATCGAAAAGTTCGACTCTCTGCATTGATGACGGTTTCCGATGATGTGTCAGGGTTGACCTGGAAAAAAGGGTTTGGCACTCCCCGTTTTAAAGAGGGGCGGAAGAGGACCCTTGACGCAGTCTGCCTCCTGGCAGGGCAACCCGACTGGGCCCCTAACGCATGATGTTTTCTTAAAAAGTGTAATCGTATAAAAGTTCCCTTAGAAAGCGTCTCGCAACATGATATGGTCATCTCGGTGTCATTGCTGGCGCCGTGTAGTGTGGCGTGTGGCCTGTCTGCCTCTTCGCAGGGCCACCTTAAAATCAGGGCTGAACACGACTCTTCGGCTTCCTATGCTGACGATATATATTGAATTGTAAACGGACTCTATGAATGAAATTGAACGGCTCGTCGAGGAGCTGAACCGGCTGAATGAGGCGTACCGAAGCGGTGAACCGCTGGTATCTGATGCGGAATACGATGAGAAGGTCGAGGCCCTGCGTGCCATGAACCCGGCCCACCCCTATCTAAAAACGGTGGAGCCGGAGACCTTTAATGGCAGGGGCAAAGTACGCCATCCCTCCCCTATGCTTTCCACTGAAAAAGCGTATAAAATCGAAGAACTCGAGCGTTTTGTTAATCGGGTGGGTAAAGCTGCGTCCGAGATCGGGGTATCTTCGGTTACCTTTCAGGTCATGGCCAAACTCGATGGCCTGGCCGGGCGGGATGACGGCACGGAGTTTGCCACCCGTGGGAACGGTTTTGAAGGGTATGAGATCAGCAGTGCATTTAAAAAGGGGGTGATCCCCCTCGGAGGGCGCGGCAAGGGGCTCGGTGAGATCGTCATGAGCCTCTCTTACTTTGAAACCCACCTGAAAGAGCATTTTGAACACCCCCGTAACATGGTGGTGGGCATCATTACCTCGGACGTTCTCAACGAACATGCGCAAAAGGCCCTTGAAGCAGAGGCCGTTCGTTTTGTGCCCTATGCCGAGCTTAAAAAATGGTCCGGCAGCGGCTCTGAGATGATCGAGCAGATGGATGCCATACGGGAAGAGGTCCTCGGAAACCTGGACTACCCGGTGGATGGCCTTGTGGCGGAAGTGACCGATGAAGCACTGCGTGTTCACATGGGGGCCACGAGTCATCACAACCGCTGGCAGATCGCCATCAAAACCCGAGGGGAGAGCGCCGTCACCACGGTGGAGAACGTCACCTGGCAGGTTGGCAGAACCGGCAAGGTGACCCCGGTGATGGAAGTGTCGCCCGTAAAGGTCTCCGGTGCCACCATCAGGCGCGTCACGGCCCATAACCTGGAGAGACTCCGCTCAGAAAAAGTGGGGCCCGGTGCCGAAATCGAGATCATCCGAAGCGGAGAGGTGATTCCCAAGCTGGAGAAGGTCCTGACACCCGCCGACGTTGTCACCATTCCTGAAACCTGCCCCGTCTGTGATTCTGAACTCGTAGAGGATGACAAGTTTCTTCTCTGCGTGAACCCCATGTGCAGCGCCAAGGCGGAACAGCGTATCATTCATTGGTTTAAAACCCTGGGCAGTGCGGACTGGTTCGGCAAGAAGTCCGTTCAAAAGCTTGTGGAAAAAGGCTACGACACCCTTGAAAAGATTTACAGACTGAGGGCCATTGAGTTCCAGGCCCTGGGCTTTGGCCCGGTCCAATCGGAAAACCTCTACAACGCCCTGGGCATCAGTCGCACGGAGTCGGTGGAAGACTGGCGCTTTTTAGCAGCCTTCGGCATTCGCAGCCTGGGCAAAAGCGAGGCCCGAAACCTTCTGGGGGTCTATCCCCTTGCCGAGCTTATTGAAAAGACGGGGGACGAGATTCTTGCCGCTGAAATCCGGGGGTTCAAAGAGGCCAAGTGCGAGAACATCGGAACCGGCCTGAGCCAGGTACGGGAGACCATCCGCCACATGCTTGACCTCGGATTTGTTCTCACAGCCACCCCCCTCTCTGCGGATGAAGAAGAGGTTGCAACGGATTCCCCCCTCTCCGGCAAAGGCCTGGTCTTCACCGGCAAGATGGTGCGGGGAAGCCGGGAGGAGATGCAGGAGATGGCTCGCACAAAAGGGGCTGTGGTTCAATCCTCCGTCTCCGGGAAAACCGATTACCTCGTCTGCGGCGCCAACGTGGGTGCCAAAAAAATCGAAAAAGCCCAGGAAAAAGGCGTGGAAGTCATCGACGAGAACCGCTTTTATGAGCTTGTCGAATAAAACCAGGGGATGATCCCCTGGACCCCAGGTCTGCGAATGCGCGCCAGATTGCTGTACGATAGGCAGTATCGCGTCCGCATTCGCACCACGTGCGGCATCATGCAACGTGCGTCATTAATGTATAAGCTGTAGTAGCTCATTATAAATGAAAAGCAGCCCCTTCAATGGCTTTGAGATACAAGTAGCCATAAGGGGGCTGCAACCGGAAAGTTTTTTGCGGAGCTTTTTTTCAAAAAAGCGACCCGCCGGAGGCAATAATCACGCAGGTAAGGTGAGTATGAAGCGATACAAGGAGTTGAAAGAGGAGATTCTCAAGGCTGGCCGAGATTTCAGGGCTCTTTTTGCCGAGGCGGCAAAAACGATGCCCGTGCCTTCCGGAACCTTTGACCGATGGGGAAAGACCCTTGACGGGATTGACCGCCAGATCGAAGATGAGAGTTTTCGTGTGGCCGTTGTCGGTCCTATTAAGTCCGGGAAGAGTACCTTTGTAAACTCTCTGCTCAAGGGGGATTACCTCAAGCGGGGAGCCGGTGTGGTCACCTCCATCGTCACCCGAATTCACCACGGCGAGACCCTGGCCTCAGAACTCACTTTTAAAAGTTGGGATGAGATCAACCGCGAGATTACCCATGCCGCCGAATTGCTTCCAGGCATCGAACTGTCCACTGGAGAAACCCCCTTTGATCTGCGCAAAGAGGGGCACCGAGCTGAGCTCTCCAATGTTTTAGAAAGCCTCTCCCGGGACCTTCTTATAACCGAAGATGCCCGGAACGTTCACACCGTGCTTTTGACCTCCTACTTAAAGGGGTATCAGCGCATGGAAAGCCTTATTGGGCCTGATGCGGTGATTCGGCGCTTTGAAGGGGAGGACTTCTCCTCACATCGGGATTATTCCGGGGACGAGGTGCTGGCAGTATACCTCAAGGACGTCTCCCTCACCATCGACACGGTCACCTGGGATGCCTCGGTAGAAATTGCCGATTGCCAGGGCAGTGATTCGCCGAACCCTCTGCACCTTGCCATGATTCAGGACTACCTTGTCTACGCTGACCTTCTCGTTTACGTGATCAGCTCACGTACCGGCCTGCGTCGTGCAGACATTCGCTTCCTGACCATGATCCGGGAGATGGGCATCGCCGACAACACCACCTTTGTGGTGAACTGCGATTTTTCCGAGCACGAGTCGGTGGAAAACATGGAGAGCATCGTCGCCAAAATCACCGAGGAGCTCACCCTGCTTATCCCCGAGCCGGAGGTTCACACCGTCTCCGCCCTGTATCAGCTGTTTACCGCCCTTGAACCGGGGCTGTCCGAACGTGATCGCATGCGCCTTGAGCAGTGGCGGCTGGACGACGCCTTCAGCAATGCGTCCGTGGGGGGCATGGACGGCTTTATGAAAGCCCTGGAAGAGAAGCTTACCCTCCAGAAGTTCTTTATTGCTCTGAACAACCACGCCGAGCGGCAGATGATGATCGCAAGTGGGGTGAACCAGTGGATTACCCTGAACAGGGAGATGCTCTCCCGGGATCGGGACAGCGCCTCGCGACTTGTCTCCGGCCTGACGCATCAGCTCGAGAAAATGGAGCATGTCAAGACCATGATTCGCAGCACCCTGGACGGCGCCCTAAAGAAGGTCAAGGGTGACATCTCAGGGGACGTCGACCGCTTCTTTGACGACTCCAAGGGGCAGCTGGTGACCGACATCATGAATCACGTCAAAAACTATGCCCCGGACCATGAAAAATACTGCACGGATGATGAGGAAGATGATGCCTTTATCAAGGCCATGGGCGCCGTGCACCGGGATTTCCGTCAGAGTGTCGATGGGTTTTTGTCTGAGCAGATCAACCCTCGGATTATCGGTCTCACCAAAGAACTCGAAGACGCCCTCAATGACGACCTGAACAACATCACCGCGCCCTATGGACTGATGATCAATGATGTCCTGGGCGAGTACCGACTGGCCGTGGAAGAGCTTGGTATCACCCTGGGTGACGATGTGGCCCCTGAGCTGCCCGATATCGATATGGAAATGGCCCGCAAAGTATCCGGAATCCATTTTCCTTCCGTCTCCACCGTTCTGGAGTACTCCTTGAGGGTACGGGCCGAAGCGATGTTGCGTTTTGGTGCCTACAACATCGTGAACCTGGTCAAACGCTTTCTCAGCAAGCCTCAAAAGGGCCGCACCGAGCTGTGTGCCAAGGCCCTTGCCGATGGCATGAACCGCACCCGGAAAGAGGCGGTGGAAGCCATTGGTCAACACCTTGGAAGCTACAAGGAGAACCTGAAGTTCCAATACTTCTACAAGCTGGCCGATGCCCTTGCGGACCAGCTTTTTGAACGCTACGCCGAAGGCTTTCATGACTATATCGGCGAACTGGGGGAGCTCACCCGGCGCGTGGATGAGACCGGCAAAGACAAAGAAGCCGTCCTTGATGCCCTTGGCGCCATGGAAAAAGAGGCGATCCGCGTCTTCAGAAACGTCGATCAGGTCAAAATGATGATTGAGTAATCGTGTGATGATGCCTCCGGCGGCCCTGCCGGGGGCCAAACTTTTGAAAAGTTTGATAAACAGGTTTTGAGTCGGAACACATATATGGCTCCCCGGTCACTATATTATTCGTGGGTTTACGTGTGATTAAGCCAAAACAACACCGTGGCCTTCACCTCTCGGACAGCCGGGGAAGACGACACAGATAAGGCCGTTATAGAAACCCACGGGCTATGCCCGTCAGCGAATGTGAGCGACCCGAGGAACGAGGGTTCGGAGCATTCGCAACCTGCTTTCGAGGTGGCACACCTCGCCGCCGGAGGCACACTTTTTTAGGAAAGAGAATAGATATGTCGTTGGTTTTTCGAAATGCGCAGTTGAGTGATCTGGATGTGTGTCATCGTATTGAAGCGTCAAGGTATCCTGAGGATGAAGCGGCGAGCCGTGGGAATATTGAAAAACGGATTTTTGCGTTTTCCGAAGGCTTTCTCGTGGCTGAACAGGGCGGTCAGGTTGTGGGGTTTGTCAACGCAGGTGCCACATCCAAGGTGGATCTTGCCGATGAAGAGATCAAGGCCATGATCGGCCATGAGCCCGAAGGGGAGAACCTGGTCATCATGTCCGTGGTGGTGGATGAGAAGGTGGCCGGAACTGGGATTGCCGGTAAATTGATGCAGGCCTATGTGTCACAAGCGTGGGATCAGGGCCGCAAGGCGATATTTCTCCTCTGCAAGACACACCTGATTCCGTTCTATGAAAAATTTGGTTTTGCTTGGGTCTGCAAATCCGCCTCCACCCACGGTGGCGCCGAATGGCATGAAATGGCCGCTCAGATTCCGGATTAAGGTAAGCCGAAGACAAGAAAGCATGCCTCCGGCGGCAAGGGGGGCAAAGCCACATTAGGCAAAATACCTTGAAAGCAGGTTGCGGATGCATTTTGTCCCTCGTTCCTCGGGGCAAACCCTATCCGCCTTTAGTGGGGAACTGATTTAGGGCGTTCGTGTAAGAGCTCTTTGTTAAACCCACTTTTTAGATCTGGTAAACGTTTGACCGCCGGAGGTTTTGATTCGATAAAAAACGCCCCGTGAGCACTCCTTCAGGAGTATTCACGGGGCGTTCTTGCTTAGGTCATATGCTTACTCAGGTGAGATTCCTTGATTATGGTTTACGAATGCAATTGGCCCGAGGAACGAGGGGCAATTGCATTCGCATCCAGCTTTCGAGGTGGCTCACCTCGCCGCCGGAGGCACGCTTTTTCCTGTTCCCCAGAACAGATCCAATGTGGACTCGTCGGGTTTTGGGGTGAGAAGGCTCACCAGCACGAAGACGCCGAGGGTGATGGCGAGGACCGGGACGATGACGTGCATGCCGGCCACGCGCTTGATGAAGGTGGCGAAATAGAAGTAGGAGCCCACCCCGACGGCCATTGCTGCCATGGCGCCGTATGCGTTGGCTCGTTTCCAGTAGAGTCCCAGGATCAGTGGCCAGAGGAAGGCAGCCTGAAGCCCCCCGAAGGCGAAGAGGTTGAGCCAGACGATAAGGTCCGGTGGGTTGAACGACGCGCCGAAGACGATGATCCCGAGGATCGCCGTGGTGATGAAGCTCAAACGTTGGACACCGTTTTGTTGCTCCTTACTCTCCGTGGGCTTGGGATTTTCAGGGGTCTCTTTTTTCACGTAGTTGATGTAGAGGTCTTTCACGATGGTGGCCGATGCGAGGATGAGCTGCGAGTCGATGGTACTCATGATGGCGGCCAGGGGGCCTGCCAGGAAGATTCCGGCAAAGACCGGAGGCAGGACCTTTAAGGTGAGGGCAGGCATGATTTTGTCCCCCACGGTGAGGCCGGGAACGATGACCCGCCCGAAGGCACCGCACAGGTGCATGCCCAGCATGAGAAACCCCAGGACGAAGGTCCCCACAATGATGGCCCGGTGCATGGCTCGGCTGTCTTTGTAGCCAAAGCATCGCACGGCGGTGTGGGGAATGCCGATGACACCGAAGCAGACCAGCACCCAGAATGAAAGAATAAAGGGCTTGCTTAAAAAGCCGTTGGGGCCTGAGGGCGTTATCAGTGCAGGATCAACAGCATGAAGGGACTCCACCAGATTTGGAATGCCGCCGCCTGCCTTGATCACCCCGAAGAGCAGGGCGGTGGTGCCGATCATCATCACCACGCCCTGCACGGCATCTGTTAAAGCCACTGCCCGGAACCCGCCGATGGTGGTGTAGAGCACAACGGTGGAGGCAAAGATAATCAGGCCGGTGTTGTACGACAGGCCGGTCATCCCTTCAAAGAGCCGGGCGCCTCCCACAAACTGAGCCACCATGGCGGCGATAAAGAAGATCACCAGGGCAAGGGATCCGAAGATCACCACCCACTTGTTGTTGTAGCGGGCGCGCAGGATGTCGTTGATGGTGACGGCGTTGATGCGCCTTGCGATGATGGCGTATTTCTTTCCGAGGACGCTCAGGGAGAGCCAGGCCGCAGGCAGTTGGATCATGGCGAGGAGCACCCAGCCGAGGCCCATTTTGTATGCAACCCCGGGGCCTCCGATAAAGCTGCTTGCACTTGCATAGGTGGCAACCAGGGTCATGGCCAAAACAAAGCCTCCCATGTTTCGGCTGCCGATGAAGTACTCTTCAAGGAAGTTGTCGCTTTTTGAGAGAATGCGGTTGGCGTAGGCTGCGAGAATGTAGACCAGGATGAGGTAGCCGATAAGAGGCACAATGATGGATGACTGAATCATGCGTCACCTCCCGTGTTCTCCTCGCATTTGTCAAGGGAGACCTCTTTGAAGAGAAAGCGCACCATCAGGGCGGCCAGAAAGGCAAACACAAGAAACCCAGCTATGCAGCTGTAAAAGAACCATGCCGGAAAACCAAGAACGTAGGTGTATTCAGAGACCGGCGCATCTCCAAATCCGTAAGCTGTGGCATACCACCAGATAAAATAGGCCAGGCTCAAGACAACTGCGATCACAGCTTCTTTGTTGGCTTGAATAAACCGTCTGTCTGTTTTTCGTTCCATCTGCAACAATTCCCCTCCCAAAATCCCAAGATTATATTGTGACGGATGCATCGTCCATCACAGCAATCACCTTTCGAACTCTTTAAACACAGCTGCCTTCGGTGGGGTTCCGAGTCGTTCTGGTACCCCTGATATGAAGGTTTGCATCGCTAACCAAGCCCCGGTAGCTGTGCTCTATACCTGTTTGGCCCTCATTATCAAAGCCCAAAATGAACCGGGCTCCAATAGCTTCAGGTTTTCAGTAGTAAAGAGTTTGGGAACCATACCATGTTCATCGTGTTTGTGACTATACTATTTCAAAAATAGAATGCGTATTCTATCTAATATAAAAGGGCATTAAAAAAGGCTGGAAAATCCCGGGGAGGGATTTCCCAGCCTCATTCCGCTGGTCAAGGCCGGAGAGACTTAACCGAGGAGGTGGCCTCTGTCAGGGAGGGGGAAGCTAGAAGAAGATTTCCAGTTTGTGATAGAGGGCGTAGGTGTCTTCTTTAGCATCAGCATTTCCACTACGCTCGGCCCAGTAATCACCGGACTGAAGGTAGGCGGCGACGCCGGAGTAGACAATGTTGTCCCAGATTTTCCAGGTGAGGGTCAGGTCGTATTCGATGCCGTGGTCGTCATCGATGCCGGAGGGCGTGTCATCAGCCTGGGAGGCTGCGATGAGGGCACCCAGGGTGAGGTTGTCCATGGGGCTGAAGTCGGCACCAGCGTACATCATGCGGTAGCCGTCGAGGCATGCGACATAACCGGAACCGAAGCCGTCGCCAACAAGGTTGCCGAGGCCATCGCCCAGGGTGGTGTTCATGCCGTGCTCATCGCTGGTGAGGATGAAGGCCTTGGCCCAGTCGGATCCGGGAGCCACGTAGCCCATGTTTTTGATCTTGTCGTCATCGTAGTCAGAGTCACCGGAGGTGATGGCATAGCCGGCCTGAACCGTAACAGGACCCACGTCGTAGCGAAGCTCGCCAAACCAGGCGTAGCCTTCCACATCACGGGTTGTGTCATTGGCGCTGTATTCGGCTTCACCGAAGACGAAGTCAAGCTCGGTGGTGACACCCAGGGGGCCGAATTTGCCGTCGAAGTAGGGGGCCAAGAGATAAACTTTGGCTTTGGTGGTGGTGCCGCGGGGAAGGCCTAAGAGGGCTTGCCCTGCAGCTGCGGCGGGGGTGGATGCTGCCGCTGCTGCTGCATTGGCCGCGACCGTGGATTGAGCTCCGTATGTCGTGGCTAAGTTTGTTTGACCGTCGGCTGTGGCTGCCCCGGCCAATGTCCCAAGCCTTATCGCTTCCGCCTGAAGTGCCAGTGCCGTGGCTCCATCTGCCGTGGCCTGAGCAAGCCCACCGGCCTCTTCAAGAGTCTTGGTCATTATCGCCTGGCCCGGATCCTGAAAGAGGTTGTAATGGTAGAAGGCGGAGAGAAGGCCGGTTCGGTAGTTCGGGGTCTGATAGGTAGCACCGATGTAGTACTTGTTGTTGTCATCGTCCTTTGCCGTGGGATCATTCGGATCGTAGCTTTCGTAAACTTTTTCCGCCACAGCACCGATGTAAAGCTTGTTGGTGCCGATGGGAATGGGGGTGACCAGCTTGATGCGGTCGGTGTCGGTTTCGTCGTCGGACCAGCTGGTGCCCCAGACAACGCCCTGCATGCGGCCGATGGAGAGGAGGCCCACGGGAGTGATGATTTCAGCGTAGGCTCGGTCGAAGTCGATGTTGTCGTCGTCTTCACTGTTATCGAAGGCGGAGTCTTTTGAGCTGAGAAGTTTGTCGAGGGCGTCAAAGCGGGCGATGAGTTTGATCTTGTCCGTTACCTGGGCTTCTGTGAGGACGCGAAGCCGCATTTCCCTGAAACTTTGGTGAGGGTCGTTGTCATCAAGTGTGGGTTTCTCGTTGTAGATACCTTCGAACTGAAGGCTGCCGCTCACATCCAGATCCAGGGCAAGGGCCGGGGATGCGATCAGCATGGATAGAACGAGGGAAAGGAAAAGCAGGCATCGTCTCATGTTTTCGTCTCCTTTGGGTGACATGGGTACCGGGTTGTGATTCTTTGTTCAGGGGCTAAACCACGTTCACTGACAAAGCGGCAAAATCCGGTTCCGTCAGGGGTAATGTCTCAAATGACTCAACTGAGGGAGCTGTTATTCAGTGTAAACGATGTTATGAAACCGACATATAAATGTCAAGTGCTATCATAGTGAGAAGAAAGGTTTTTCGGGTTTTCTAAGGAAAGAAATCGATACGGTTTGGGCTCATGGATTCTCAGGAGGTTTTCCTCGCCGATGATGGGCGACCAGTCTCTTTTTTTTGACAAGGGTTAATTGTCTTATATTTCTAACAGGGATTTTCGGAAATAATAACCTCGAATTCCGACTACTACATATTGATTGATATGGCCGTGCGGCTCAACATATGGCGATAGGCAAGCCTGCGTGCAACACTCTGGCTGCAGGAGTCTTTAAGGATACCGTTGCTTACGTTAAGGACACAACGGGAAATTCAGTCAATTCTTTAAGACAGGATTAAGGCAAGGCCGAGGTCTATGGTGCACTGTGACGTGGTCGAAGCGCATTCGTCATCCGCTTTCAAGGTGGCTCACCTTGATGTGGACATTCTCTTTTCGAGCACGCGAATGCCTAAGGTCAGGGAGAGGGTCATGGCGAGGTAGAGGAGGGCCACCACGTTGTAGGTTTCAAAGAATTGAAAGGTGGACGCCGAATAGACTTTCCCGAGCTGCGTGATGTCCTGTACGCCAAGGGCCGAAACCAAGGCAGAGTCTTTTATCATGGCCACGAAATCATTGGCAAGGGGGGGGAGGACCGTGCGAACGGCCTGGGGGAGAATGACATACTGCATGGCCTGTCTGCGGCTCATGCCTGATGCGATGGCTGCCTCCATCTGGCCGGAGGGGATGGATTCGATACCCGCTCGAAAAATCTCAGCAATAAATGCGCTGTACCCGATGGTGAGGGCCAGGATGGCCCTGAAAACAAAGCTGATGTCCCGGACGCTGAGCTTGTCAAGCATCCCCGTTTCGATGAGTGGTGTAAGCATCCAGTTGATGCCTTTGACCAGGGAAGGGGCCCCAACAAAGGCGATGTAATAGAGAAGCACCAGCATGGGAATGCCGCGGATGATCTCTATATAGAAGGTGGCCGACTCGCGTATCACCCGGTTGGACGAGATGCGCATGAGCCCGAAGGCAAGTCCCAGGGTGATGGCCGCGGCATAGGCGATGAGGGAGACGTAAAGGGTGGTGAGGACCCCCTTCGTGAGCGCTGAAAGGATGACGCTGTACGATTCATCGCGAACCATGTGCCAGGTGGTCATGCAGCCGATGAGAAGAGCGGCCAGAAGCCAGGATGGAATGGATGAAAAGAGGGGGAAACGTCGCGCAGCAGCTCTCATGAAAACTCCAATATGCAAAAAGGCGTTGCCTCCGGCGCCGAGGTGAGCCACCTCGAAAGCTGGTTGCCGTAGCTGTTTGTCCCTCGTTCCTCGGGTCAAACAGCTACGGCCTTCGCCTTAAGTTGTGTATTTCTTTTTTTCTGTCGCCTTGAATCTTTTGAGCTCCGAATGCTTACGCAAAGCCCCCTTTGGTCACCGCAAAGGCGGTTGAAAGCCACCTTGATATAGTCACGGGCGAAGCCCGTCAGCGAATGTGATCGGCCTGAGGAACGAAGGCCGGGAGCATTCGAGAACCTGGAGTGCAGGGGATCATCCCCTGCCCGTCGGAGGCAGATTTTACTTGTTGTATTCGTAAAACCACTTGGTGTTGAGACGGTCCAGGAAGCCGTCTTTTTTCATGGCGTCGATGGCCTGGTTGAAGGGGGCCACCAGGTCGGAGCCGGGGGTGAAGATGAAACCGAACTCTTCGGTGCCCAAGGGACCGCCGACGGTTTTCAGCTTTCCGGGCATGGCGCCGATGTAGCCGCGGCTGGAGGCTGCATCCATGAGAACCATGTCGAGGTCTCCGGCCACCATGGCCTGAACGGCGGCGCCGAAGTTCTCGAAGAGTTTGATGCGGGGGTTGGACTCATCGCCGTCAAGGACGTTGTAGACACCGACATAGAAGTTGGTGGTGCCGGGCTGCGAGCCGATGAGAAGTTTCTTGTTGGCGCCGAACTCCTTCTCGTTGGTAAAACGGTCTTCGTCGGCACGGACCAGCATGTACTGCTGTGAGACCATGTAGGGGGCGGAAAAGTCCACCTGCTTTTTGCGCTTGTCATTGATGGTGATGCCGTCCATGCCCACGTCGAACTGGCCTTCCCGGATGGCGGAGATCATGGTGTCCCAAGTGCAGACCTTCCAGTCGATGGTGCAGTTGAGGCGGCGACCAATCTCATTGATGGCATCATATTCCCATCCCACGGCGTTGCCGGTCTTTGGATCGACAAAGTTCAGGGGGGTGTAGTCGTTGCCGGTGACAGCGACAACCGTTCTTCCGTTGAGGTCGGGCAGGGACCCGCTGCTGGCGGTGGCCGCAGAAACAGTCAACAGGGTCGCCAGAATGGCGAGGCATGCTTTTCCAGTCCACTTCATCTTCAAACTCTCCTTCATTTCTATGCATGGCGAGGGTGCCCCCTCTCTCTCTTTTGCGTATTCTTCCCGACAACGGAAAGGACACAGAATAGACTCATATAGTTCAGGCGTTGCAGGCAAGTCAACAACTGGACGTTATTTTGGAAGGTACTGCCATACCTCCCACCACTCTCGATTTTTGAACACCTTAACGGGGGTACTGGTTGGGCTGCTGTGATGTTTATTGAAATCGGTGCCGAGGAGGGACGCCAGCTCATCGGTTGCCAGCGCAAAAGGGGGAAGAGGTTTTTCCGGATTGTCGGTATCATCCAGAAAAAAGCAGCCCATGAGGAGGCCGCACTCTTGAAGCAGGTGGGGGATTCGGTTGCCCCAGGCAATCCTGAGGTGCCGAGGAAACGAAGCAAGGAAGGCTCGTTCATAAATAAGGGTGTAAGGTTCTGCGGTATGGGCAAAGAAGTCGTCGCAGATCAGTTTGCCACGGAATCCGTTTTCGGACAGAAAAGCCCTGGCCTTGTCAACGGCCTGGGGGCTGAAGTCAAGGGCGGTGACATCCCAGCCCCTGCGATCGAAAGAGAGGGCTTCCCATGCCGAACCGCATCCGGGGATGAGGACTCTGCCGGGCTTTGGCTGGGCATCCAGCCAGGCGTCAAGCTCCGGGGGAGTTGCTTCGGCATCCCAGGGGGTGAACTCCTTGTCGAATAATCGGTCCCAGAATTCAGGGGCTGCGGGATCTCGTGTCATCGTGCCTCTCTTTGCTGGTTTGAAACGGTTCAGCTTATCGTTGCCTTCTATGGTCAACGTGTGCCTCCGGCCAAGGGCTGAGCCCTTGGCCCCCAGGTTCGCAAATGCTCCAAACCCTCGTTCTTCAGGGCAAATTACATTCGCTTCTCGCTTTGCCCATCCTACAGGGTTCCAACAGTATCCACCACACAGGACAAAGACTAAGCCTGTTTGTCAAACTTTTCAAAAGTTTGGCCCCCGGCAGGGCCGCCGGAGGCATGCTTTTATCCTGACTTTGGTCATAGGAGGCACACTGAACAGTTACCTGTCTCAGGTGGCTTTTGCCTTCTTGGGCAGGGCCAGGTAGACATTGCCGGCAAAAATCAGGAACGCGCCGACCCATCCGGTGAGGTTCAGGGCAGGCTCCGCCGCAATCACAGGTCCCAGCAGGGCAGCCAGGAGAATACGGGAAGATGAGACAATGCTCCCTTCCACAGCCGTGACAAACCGGAATCCGAAGGTGATAAAGATCTGACCCATGACGCTCAGTATGGAGCAGAGAGCAATAAAAAGAAACGCATGACCATCTGGCCAGACGATGCGATCTTTGAACAGGAGGACGATAATCACACAGCCCATGCCGAACATGAAAAAGAGGGTTGTTTCGGTGGAGTGCACCCGCCTTGAGAGGTTCAAGTAGATAATGGCCACCGAGGCACTGACACCGGATGCCAGCCCCCACAGTGAGTTCAGGTTAAAGCGTGTGAGCAGCCCGGAGTGAAAGAGGTCCGGTGCAAGAATCATGATCACCCCGGCAAAGGCGACAAGGACCACCAGGATGGCAGCGGGGTTTCGTTCATCCTTCAGGGTGAACCAGCTGAAGAGTGCCACGAACAACGGGTAGGTCATGTTAAGGATGTTGCCCTCAGCCACACTGGTGAGGTCAACGGCCTTGAAGAAACAGTATACCGCCATGGTGTTGGCCAGGGTCCGGCCAATGAGGTAGTGCCAGCTTACCGGTTTGGGAGCGCTTCTCTTCACGATAAGTAGGCCGGATACCATAAGGAACCCCAGGAAAAACCGACCGAACACGAAGTTTGCAGAATCCACGTCGACACCATTGAGCCGTGCCCATCTGAGGGTGGCGGTGGCAAGGTAAAAGCAGACGGCAGAGGCAAAGACCGATGAAAAACCGAGTAATTTGTTGGATGGTTGACTCATAAGGCTGTGGGTGGGCTCAAGTCCCGGTATTTAGTGTTAAGTTCATGCCGGGATGTCGTCAGAACCAACGGGAACTTTGGGGTAATCCGAAGGGCAAAGAGGGCAAGGCGGCAGGTTGCCGATTGAGGATCTTAAATATGCCTTATTGCCCGTATTGTCAATGGGTATGGACTTTTGGGTATAAACCTTGTTTAATGTTCGAGTCCCCCTTCAATGGGGCTTTTCTTTATTTGCTTTTGAGTAACTATTCACCTTGCCGCCGGAGGCCGCTTTCTGGCAACTGAACAGTTACGTTTTTTTAACGAGTGGACCCACTGTTTTTGAAGAAACTTTCACCATGGCCTTGCGCAACGTGAATACCCATTTCGATATCCATATTATGGAAATATAGTATGACTGCATGGGTTTAATTTGCTGTGGGGCTCCTTTGACGATGACCTTTTACGAGTGCATGATTTCATGAATCGATTTGCCTTTCTTTCCACCGGATTGGCCATCAAGGCCATATATGACATGACGCGTACCCGGGTGAACCTTCATGACGAGGAGAACATCCCCGAAGGGGCTGTCATCTTTGCCGTCAACCACTTTACACGCATTGAAACCATTTTCCTGCCCCTCCATCTTCAAAAATTGACCGGTGTGCCGGTGTGGTCCCTGGCGGACTCTTCTCTTTTTAAAGGGTTTGTGGGGGATTTTATCAGTGAAGCCGGGGCCGTCTCCACCCGGGACCCTGACCGTGACAAGCTGATGGTGAAGTCTCTACTGACCGGAGAGGCCAACTGGGTTATCTTTCCGGAAGGCCGGATGGTTAAGACCAAGAAAATTTTTGAAGACGGCGAATTTGTGATTGATGCTGCGGACGGCAAGCACCGCCCCCACACCGGAGCCGCTACCCTGGCTCTGCGTACCGAGTTTTACCGGGAGCGGCTTCGCACGATGCAGGAAAAACAGCCGGAAGAGTACCAGCGTCTGCTGGAGCTTTTTGGGGTTGAGGAAACCGAACCGCGTCTGGATCAGAGTACCTCCATCGTTCCGGTGAATATCACCTACTATCCTTTAAGGGCCCGCGAGTCGATTGTCAGTAAAATTACGGGGTCTCTCATCGACAAACCCTCCACACGAACCCTTGAAGAGGTGATGACGGAGGGGAGCATGCTCCTGGACGGGGTGGATGTTGATGTACGTTTCGGCAAACCCATCAAGGTGCGGCCCTATTTGAAAAACCCGGTTGTGGCGTGGGATATCGCTTCACCGGAACCCATTGATTTTGATGATCCCATCAACTCCCGGGCAGTACTTCGGGAGGCGTCACGTAGCCTGATGCAGGAGTACATGACGGCCATCTACAGCATGACCATGGTGAACCATGACCATATCTTTTCGCGGTTGATCATGCGTCATGAGAGCGATTACATCGACCCCATGGATCTGAAGGCCAGGGCCTTTGTGGTGAGCGATTGGCTTCGACGGCAGATCGGCATCCATATACACACCAGCCTTGAGGATTCCCAGAGCCATCTTCTTACCGATGACCGGTATGAAAAGTTCTCAAATATCATGGAGGTGGCAGAGCAAAAGGGTGTGATCCGACGGGATGAAGAGGGGTGGATCATTCGAAACCCGGATCTTCTCTGCAACGGCGGGGAGTTTCATACCCTGCGCATTCAAAATCCCCTTATGGTGATGTCCAATGAGGTGGATCCCCTGACCGACCTCACCGCCTTTCTGGATCTGGTTGCACGGGAACCGGCAGCCCACATTAACCGGCGAATCTTTGGGATGCTCCTTGAAAAGGGCATCAATGATTTCAAGACCGATTATGAAACCTATTACATTGAAGGGGAGAGCAAGCCGACAGAGATCGGGTCTCCCTGCCTTCTCAACGGGGATGAACGGCGGATCGGCGTGCTTCTCATCCACGGGTACATGGCCGCACCCGCTGAGGTGAGGGGGCTTGCCGATCATCTTCAAAGCCAGGGCTACTGGGTCTATACACCCCGCCTTCGCGGGCATGGAACCGCGCCCGAGGATCTGGCTGAGCGAGGGTATCTCGACTGGGTGGTCTCCGTGGAGGAGGGGTATGCCCTGTTAAGGAATATGTGCGACACCCTTTTTGTGGGGGGCTTTTCTACGGGCGCGGGTCTGGCTTTGGACCTGGTGACTCGAATCGACAGCGCCGGAAAGGTGAAGGGCGTCTTTGCCGTTGCTCCTCCCATGAAACTCCAGGATTACTCCAGTCGGTTTGTTCCGGCGGTGGACACCTGGAACACCATTATGAAACGCCTGCGTATCGATCGGGTGCGCAAGGAGTTTATCGAGAACAAGCCGGAGAACCCCCATATCAACTACACCCGAAACTCCGTTGCCGGAATTCGAGAGATCGACCGCCTCATGGATCAACTGGCCCCAAAGCTGGAGAAGATCGAGATGCCGGCCCTGATTGTTCAATCGGCCCGTGATCCGGTGGTGAACCCCAAAGGAAGCAGAAAAGTGTTCGGAAGTATTGCGTCAGAGGATAAAGAGTACAGGCTTTTCAACTTTTCACGGCACGGCATCCTTCTTCACGAGGGAAGTGAGAAGGTTTATCGCGCAGTCTCTGAGTTTCTGGAAGATCATCTGTGATGAACGCGCATCCCTCAAACAAATGAAACGCGATGGCGCCTTTGGCGATGTTTTTTACAAGCGGATTCCCATTGAATCCTTTTGTATTGGGGCTGCCGTTGTGATAAAAATACCGACTTTGAGCAAATACTCTGCAGCAGGTTGATCCTTAATTCATATAAGGACGAGATGACAGCTGCTGTAATTATAATAGATACGATGACATCACCACACATGCACTTGTGTAAACCAACAGGGAGCTGACACATATGAGCGAGACCGAAAACAAACCGGTTGATTTTATTAGAAACATTATCAAAGACGACCTTGCGTCCGGGAAGCACGAGAGCGTGGTCACCCGTTTCCCCCCGGAGCCCAACGGCTATCTTCATATCGGTCACGCCAAGTCCATCTGCCTTAACTTCGGCATTTCCGAAGAGTCGGAAGGGGCCGTCTGCAACCTGCGCTTTGATGACACCAACCCCGAAAAAGAGGACGTGGAGTACATTGACTCCATCAAAGAGGACGTCTCCTGGTTGGGATTCACCTGGAATGGCGAGCCTCGTTATGCCTCCGATTACTTCGATGCCCTTTACGCCTATGCCGTGGAACTGGTGAAGATGGGAAAGGCCTATGTGGACAGTCTCTCCGCCCAGGAGATTCGCGAGTACCGTGGCACGCTGACCGAAGCGGGGAAAGAGAGCCCCTACCGGGATCGCAGTGTGGAGGAGAACCTCGCGCTTCTCGAGGGGATGAAGAACGGCGATTTTGAAGAAGGCACCCATATTCTGCGTGCCAAAATCGACATGGCGTCGCCCAACATGAACATGCGGGATCCGGCCATCTACCGGATTCGCAAGGCGGACCACCATCGCACCGGAGACGCCTGGTGCATCTACCCCATGTACGATTTTACCCATTGCCTCTCAGACGCCATGGAGAAGATCACCCACTCCCTCTGCACCCTGGAATTTGCGGATCACCGTCCCTTGTACGACTGGGTTCTCGAAACCCTGAAGACCCCGTGCCACCCCCGGCAGATCGAATTTTCCCGCCTGAACATCAGCTTTACGGTTTTGAGCAAGCGAAAGCTCCTCCAGCTGGTCGATCAGGGCCACGTAAGCGGTTGGGACGACCCCCGGATGCCAACCATCAGCGGCATCCGCAGGCGCGGGTACACCCCTGAGGCCCTGCGGAATTTCTGCCGTCGCATCGGGATCTCCAAAAAAGAGACCCGCATCGACTACACCATCCTGGAAGATTGCGTGCGTGAGGATCTGAATGAAAAGGCCCCCCGCGTCATGGGTGTCCTGGATCCCCTCAAGGTGACCGTCACAAACTACCCGGAAGATCTTGTGGAAGAGATGGATGTGATGAACCATCCCCAGAAGCCTGAGGCGGGAACCCGCAAGGTGCCTTTTTCCAAAGAGCTTTACATCGAAAAAAGTGACTTTATGGAAGAGCCTCCCAAGAAGTTTTTCCGTCTCGGTCCCGGCCGGGAAGTCCGTCTTCGCAGTGCGTATTACATCACCTGCACCGACGTGGTGAAAAACGACGCCGGGGAAGTCGTGGAGCTGCTCTGCACCTACGACCCCGAGTCCAGAGGGGGCTCCACCCCGGACGAGCGCAAGGTTAAGGGCACCCTGCACTGGGTCTCGGCCCGTCACGCCGTCAGCGCCGAAGTTCGTGTGTACGACCGCCTCTTTAAAGTTGAGAACCCGGAAAAAGAGGGAGACTCCTTCCTGGATAACCTCAACCCCGACTCCTTGACGGTCCTTGCCGACTGCAAGATCGAACCGGGGGTTGCCAAATGCGGGAAGGGCGACTTCTTCCAGTTTGAACGCACCGGCTACTTCAACATCGATCCGGTGGACAGCACGCCGGAGAAGCTCGTCTTCAACCGCACCGCAACCCTGCGGGACGCCTGGGCAAAAATGAACAAAAAATAATCATTCAAAAAAGCGCCTCCGGCGGCCCTGCCGGGGGCCAAACTTTTACCCGATTATACTATGGGTTTGACAAACAGGTTTGAGATTCCTCTCTATGATACGGGAGGTATTTTTCGACATCAAATATCACGGGCGAAGCCCGTCCGCGAATGTAATCGGCCTGAGGAACGAAGGCCGGGAGCATTCGCAACCTGGGGTCCAGGGGATTATCCCCTGGCCGCCGGAGGCGTAAAAAAATGCGAATTGGAAAAGGGTATGATGTCCACCGGCTGGTGGAGGGGCGGGAGCTGATTCTCGGCGGGGTGACGGTGCCTTATGAAAAGGGGCTTCTCGGGCACTCCGATGCCGACGTCCTGCTTCACGCGATCTGTGACGCGCTTTTGGGCGCGGCGGGCCTTGGGGACATCGGGGAGCATTTTCCGGACAGTGATCCTCAATACAAGGGGATCAGCAGCCTGTTGCTTCTGGCTCATTGTGTGGTGCTGGTGGGGCGAAAAGGCTATGAGGTGGTGAATATTGATGCCACCTTGCTTGCGGAAGCCCCAAAGATTTCCCCTTACAAGGCGGCCATGCGAGAGAACATCGCCGAAGTGCTTTGCCTGGAGTCGGACGCCGTCAACATCAAGGCGACCACCACCGAAGGGCTGGGTCCGGTGGGGAGAGGGGAAGGCATGGCAGCCCTGTGCGTTGTTCTCCTGAAAGAGACAGATGACGCATGATGCCTTGACAGAGGCGGCAATCGTGATGATTATCTGAGTGCATTTGAAATGCAGGTCAACTCGCCGGTCATGGACTCGGGGGTGTCAACAACCCACTCCAGGAACTCAAAACGGTGAGATGATACGCAGGAATGGCCCCATCGACATGTGTCGGTGAGACGAGGCCTTGATAAGATATAGGCGGCACACAAGCGTGCCTGAACGATAACGACAGAGAAGAATACGGTGAACTGAGCATGGCGCTTCGCATTTACAACACATTGTCCGGAGAGAAAGAAGAGTTCGAACCCATCGAAGAGGGTGAGGTCAAGATGTATGTCTGTGGCCCCACGGTCTATGACTCCAGCCACATCGGCCATGCGCGGTCCGTGGTCTTCTTTGATGTTGTTTACCGTTACCTCAAAGGCCTGGGGCTGGATGTGACCTATGCCAGGAACTTTACCGATATCGATGACAAGATCATCAACCGAGCAGAGCAGCTCGGCGTGTCGGCCAAAGCCGTGGCGGAAAAATACATGGATGAATTCCATCGGGATATGGATGCCCTGCATGTCAAGCGTCCCGATCTCGCGCCCAAGGCCACGGAACATGTCGACGATATCATCGCCCTGATCCAGCGTCTCATCGAAAAAGAGAAGGCGTACGTGGTGGACGGGGACGTCTATTTTCGTGTGACGTCGTTCGATGGGTACGGAAAGCTTTCCGGCCGAAAACTGGAAGATATGGAAGCCGGGGCCCGTATCGACGTAGACGATCGCAAGGAAAACCCCTTCGACTTTGCCCTCTGGAAGTCTCAGAAGCCTGGTGAGCCCGCATGGGAGTGCCCCTGGGGCATGGGACGCCCCGGATGGCACATCGAGTGCTCGGCCATGAGCTCCAACCTCTTTGGAGAGACCATTGATATTCATGGCGGCGGCAAGGACCTCATCTTTCCCCATCACGAGAACGAGATCGCTCAGTCTGAGGCGGCCTTTGACGCTCCCTTTGTCAAGTACTGGATGCACAACGGGTTTGTGAACATCAACGCCGAAAAGATGTCCAAGTCCCTTGGCAACACAACCATGATCAAGGATGTGCTCAAGGCATACCACCCGGAAGCGGTGCGACTGTTTCTCCTTGCCAACCATTATCGCAGCCCCATTGATTACAATGAGCAGGCGATGAAAGAGGCGGCCGGCAACCTCGACAAGCTTTACGCACTGTTGCGCCGCGTCTCTGATGAGTTCGGCAACTTGAGCATTCTGAGGCTTCAGTCTTACAACAACAAGTTCGGCAAGCTCTTCAGGGAATTCTGTGCCGGGATTGAGGACGACTTCAACACGGCCCGTGGAACGGCGGCTCTGTTTGAAGCCCTTCGCGCCACCAACCGTGCCATTGACGAGATGACCGACGCCAATGCCTTTGAGTCCAAGATTGAAATTGACACCCAGATGGTGGATATCTTCAAGATGGCAGGCATCCTCGGCATTCTCCATGAGAACCCTTACGACTACTTCGATGCCAAGAAAGAGAAGGCGGGGGTCGATGAAACCCGTGTGGAGGCCCTTATCCAGGAACGAAATGACGTGCGCAAGGCAAAGAACTTTCAGCGAGCCGATGAGATCCGTGAGGAGCTGACGGCCATGGGCGTTGCCATCGAAGATGGCGCCGGCGGCACCACCTGGAAGATGATGGAGTAGGCTCCAGGGCCCATTCATCCCCTCCGGGACCAAATAAAAGAAAAGCGGCCCGGCAATCCGGGCCGCTTTTTTTATGCGCCACATTTAATGTTGCCTCCGGCGGCCCTGCCGGGGGCCAAACTTTTGAAAAGTTTGATAAACAGGTTTTTATTGATGGAAAAATTCAAGATCGTGTCGCAATTCACCCCACAGGGGGATCAGCCCAAGGCGATCCGCCGTCTGGTGAAAGAGTTGAACAAGGGAACAGAGAACCAGGTTTTGCTGGGCGTGACGGGCTCGGGCAAGACCTTTACCATGGCCCATGTGGTGGAGCAGATGCAGCGACCGACCCTTGTTCTGGCTCCCAACAAGATTCTTGCGGCCCAGCTCTACAGTGAGTTCCGTGAGCTTTTTCCTGAAAATGCCGTTGAGTATTTTGTCAGCTATTACGACTACTATCAGCCTGAAGCCTACATTCCCTCCAGCGACACCTACATTCAAAAAGACTCCGCCATCAACGAGCTTATTGATAAGATGCGCCACTCAGCCACGCGCAACGTTCTTTCACGCAGGGATGTGATCGTGGTGGCCAGTGTGTCCTGCATTTACGGCCTTGGTGCGCCGGAAGATTACCTTGCCCTGAGGGTGGAGCTTTCCACCGGGGAGGAGCGGAGCCGTGAGGCCCTCTTAAAAGACCTGGTGGCCATTCAGTACGAACGCAGCGACATTGATTTTCACCGAGGGGCCTTTCGGGTTCGTGGGGACCGGGTCGAGATCTTTCCGGCTTACGAGGAGAAAGTGGCCATTCGTGTGGAGTTTTTCGGGGACGAAATCGACACACTGGCCGAGTTTGATCCTCTCACCGGGAAAACCCTTCGCAAGCTCAAGCGCACCGTGGTTTACCCGGCCAGCCATTATGTCACCCGCAAGAGCACCCTGAAGCAGATGCTGACCAAGGTGGAGGAGGAGTTGAAAGGGCGAGTGGAGCACTTTCACCGATTGAACAAACTCATTGAAGCCCAGCGTATCGATGAGCGGACCCACCTGGACCTTGAGATGCTTCGGGAGATCGGCTACTGCAACGGCATTGAAAACTACTCCCGTTATCTCTCTGGCCGTAACTCTGGTGATGCGCCCCCCACCCTCCTGGACTATTTCCCGGACGACTTTCTTCTCCTGGTGGATGAGAGCCACATCGCCCTTCCGCAGGTTCGGGCCATGTACAAGGGGGACCGATCCCGAAAGGAGAATCTCGTGGGGTTTGGCTTCCGTCTGCCGTCGGCCCTGGATAACCGGCCCCTGCAGTTTGAGGAGTTCGAAAAGAAGCGCGGGCAGGCCATCTTTGTCTCCGCCACTCCGGCTGATTATGAGATGGAGGCCGCCGACGGCGCGGTGGTGGAGCAGATTGTTCGCCCCACAGGGCTGGTGGACCCCGAAATTGAGGTGAAGCCCGCACAAAATCAGGTGGATGACCTCTACGAGGAGATCCGTAAGCGACTGGCGGCCCAGGAGCGGGTGCTGGTCACCACCCTGACAAAGCGCATGGCCGAGGACCTCACCGATTATCTTACAGACCTTGGTGTACGGGTCCGCTATATGCATTCCGACATCAAGACCATGGAGCGTATCGAGATTGTGCGGGATCTTCGGATCGGTAAGTTTGATGTGTTGGTGGGAATCAACCTGTTGAGGGAGGGCCTCGATATTCCTGAGGTGTCCCTTGTGGCCGTATTGGATGCCGACAAGGAGGGCTTTCTCCGCTCCGAGCGGTCCCTGGTTCAGACCTGCGGCAGGGCGGCGCGAAATGCCAATGGCAAGGTGATTCTCTACGGAGACAGAGTGACCGGGTCCATGCAGTACGCCATCGACGAAACAAAACGACGACGGGCCATTCAGATGGCACACAACAAAAAACACGGCATTGTACCTGCCACCATTACCCGCGAAATTCAGAATAGCTTTGGGGATCTTTATCAGTTCGATGACGAGACGGTGGACGATGGCGTGATGGAGGAGAAAAGCGTCTACAGAGAAGATGGCATGGATGATGCCTCTCTCTTGGAGACCCTCGAAGAGAAAATGCATGAAGCGGCCCGGAATCTCGAATTTGAGCAGGCAGCCCGTCTTCGGGATCAGGTTCAGGAGATCCGGAAGCGGATGGGGGAGGCGTCGTGAAGAAGGTCCCCCCTGTTTCTGAAGCCGTTGCAGCTGAGCTGGACCCCCTTAAGATGAAGCGCAGCACCCTCGAGGACCAGCTCGGGAGTCTGGTCTCGGATCCGGGGGTCTATCGGTTCAAGGACGAAAAAGGGGTCGTCATCTATGTGGGGAAGGCCAAAAACCTTAAAAAGCGGGTCTCCAGCTATTTCAACCGGACCCACACCGACCCCAAGACGGCGGCCCTGGTCCGCAAAGTGGTTTCCCTGAATACCGTGGTCACCGCCACGGAAAAAGAGGCGCTGATCTTAGAGAGCAGCCTTATTACCCGCCATAAGCCTCGTTACAATATTATTTTAAAGGATGACAAACGGTACCCCTCCCTGCGTATCAACCTCCATGACGATTGGCCGGCCCTGGAGATCGTGCGTCGCATCGAAAAAGACGGTGCCCTCTATTTTGGCCCCTATACCTCTTCGTCGGCGGTGCATGCCACCGTGAAGTTCATCAACCGTCATTTTAAATTGCGCAAGTGCAAGAGCAGTACCCTCGCCAGTCGGTCGCGCCCCTGCCTGAACCACCAAATGGGGCTTTGCCTTGCTCCTTGTTGCCTGGATGTCTCACGAGACGCCTACATGGAGATGGTCTCCCAGGTGGTTCTGTTTCTCAAAGGGCGAGCCCCTGAGCTGGTGGAAAACCTTCGGCAGGAGATGGTGCGCTGCGCATCTGAAGAGCAGTTTGAAGAGGCGGCTGAATTGCGGGATCGCCTTTTTGCCGTGGAGAAGACCCTGGAAAAACAGGTGGTGGTCTCAACGGACATGGCAGATCGCGATGTGATGGATGTCTGCATGCAGGGCCCTGCGGTTTGCATCACCTTGATGCAGGTCAGGGGAGGGGTGCTCCTCGGGAGCCGGAGTTATCATCTGCTGGAGACCATCGCAGGGCCGGAAGAGGTGGCGGAAAACTTCGTCTGCCAGTATTACGAAAAACATGCGGCCCCGGCAGAGGTATTGATCTCCCATCGGTTTGATGCAGAAGAGGCGGTGAGGGAGCACCTGCGGGAGACGGCGGGGCGGCGTGTGTCGGTTCTTTTTCCTTCCCGCGGGGAAAAAGCAAAACTCATGGCGATGGCCCGGAAAAATGGTGAGAGACGCCTGGCCGAGATCATCTCCGGGGCCGATGCCGACAGAAAGGTTCTGGAAAAACTCATGGGGCGCCTTGGAATGGACCGCCTGCCCATGCGCATCGAGTCCTACGACAACTCCAACATCTCCGGAAACGACCCCGTTGCCGGTATGGTGGTTTTTGAGAACGGTCGCCCGAAAAAGAGCGATTATAGAACATTTCGCATCAAGGCGGACACCCGCTCCGATGACTACGCCGCCATGGATGAGGTGCTTGCCAGGCGATTCGCCGATTCAGAGAAGCGTGAGCCCCTTCCGGACCTTCTTATGGTGGATGGTGGCAAAGGGCAACTCAACGTGGCGATGAGTGTTCTTGAGGGCTTGGGTCTGGACGGGGCATTTACGGTCATCGGCATTGCCAAGATGCGTGAAGAGGCTGGGGAGACCCAGGACAAGATCTACCTGCCCGGTCGATCCAACCCTGTGAATATGGGTACTCAGCCTGATTTGCTTCTTTTTCTTCAGAGGATGCGCGATGAGGTGCACCGTTTCGCCATCACCTTTCAGCGTCGTGTGCGGGGGAAGCGTTCTGTGTCGTCCAGACTGGACGGTATCGCCGGGGTGGGGAAAAAACGAAAGGCCATGCTCCTCAAACATTTCGGAGGCGTCACAGCTATCAAAGCGGCTTCTGTTGATGAGTTGGCTGGTTTCCCTGGTATCACCCCTGAGATTGCGCAGTCAATCAAATCAGCCCTCAATTAAAGCTTCTCGGTAACGAATCAGCTCAACGTTGCCTCCGTCGGCCCTGTCGGGGCTAAATGTGTGAAACGTGTGGCAAGCAGGTTTTGAGCCCAGTTTTCATTGCATCACCCATGTTTGCAACCCAAGCGTTTGGGCTTAATGAGCCTCTGCCGGAACGTTTTTGCGGAGTTTTTTTTAAAAAAAACGACCCGCCGAAAGCATGGCTGATATGGGTGCATCGTCCTTAACGCTTGGCGCTCTTTCCGGGCCTATGTGTGGGTGATGCTGCGGATTTCGTGGAGTTGGGCGTTGTGTATAAAATGGCTCAGCATCTCTTCGCCTCGAGTGTCTATCTTGGTAAATCGGCATCCGGCAAAAATCGACAGTTCGTTGAATTTACGGTTGATACGAATAATTGAGATGGCTGTTTGCAGGGTGTCTATGTGCTCTTTGTCCTGGGTGTGGTCCCTGAGGACGATTCCCAACTTGGCAATGCGTCCAGTTTCCAGGGCCGTCAGAGGGTTTTTCCCTTTGCCGAGCAGTCGGGGTATGACAAGGCCGACCCCTGTGGTGGAAATGTCGCAGATGCGAAATTGGTCTCCTGAGAAAAAATCATGGCCTGCAATGATCAATTTTCCCATCACCTCGTGGGCTGCTGTGGGGCTGTAGCGAAATGCAGAGCGTACGTTGACATCTTCCGGGGTGGGTGTGTAGTTCAGGGCAAGGGCCTGGGTGGTGTTTCCATTGGCCAGGCGGTAGCCCGGAATGACCCTGGTGACCTTGCAGGGAAAACCGACACGGTTTTTTTCACCGGATTCCGTGCGGATCATGGTGCTGACATGGAATTGTGCCGGTTTGTTTCCGTTCAAGTACTGGGACACGTCAGGCGCTGCCACAATAAGGTTCCGTGTTTTCGGATCCGTTTCAAAGATGACGGAAGCATGTGATACGGGGTTCAGGCTGTGCAGGTTTATGACGAGGTCAATACCTGTTCCGGGTTTAAGCGCAGAGTCATCAACGGGTGTCATGGTGAAATGGAAGTCCCTTTTTATCCTGTTTCTGGGCGCGGCCCAAGCCGCATGCATTGCTCTGACCTATCACATGGCCGACGAAAAATCAAAACCATAGCCCGGATATTTCACGAGTCGGGTGCGGTTGTATGTAAGGCATCAAGGCTGCAGATGTGGTGGTTTGCCTCAATGTCCCGATAACGCGGCAGGGGAGTGCACCTGAATCGCCCGGAGGGCGATTAAAACAAACAGAAAACCGCGAATGACATGTTTGATCATATGAAATGACTGAGTTGTTGGGGGTAACGTGTTGTGATTACGTGTTATCTGCCTTGGTTGTTTTCTCTTGAAATCCCGGCATAGAGCGTTGCCAGTCGATTCGCTGTCTCAAAGGGGCGACGGGGGACATTCCTTGCGAAAAATGTTGAGGGATGCGAATTGGGGGGTAAGTCAGGGGGATATTTGAAAATTAAGGGTGTTTATTGCGGGGTTTGCGAAATGGCGAAACATAACATGGAGGGTGGGGCGAAACATGTGTCCGCCTGGACGGTGTATGCAGGCGGACACACAAAAAACGTCGCCTACTTCAAAGCGTCTTTCAGAGCCTTGCCAGGTACGAATTTGGGAACCTTGCGTGCGTCGATGCTGATTTCCTGACCGGTCTGGGGGTTTCTGCCTTTGCGGGCTTTTCTTTCAACGGCCTTGAAAGTACCGAAACCGACGAGGGTCACGGTATCGTCACCGGTGAGGGCATCGGTGATGGTGGAGAGAACACAATCTACGGCAGCCTGAGCTTCTTTTTTAGAGCTGACAACTTTTGCAACTTCGTTGACGAGATCACCTTTGTTCATCCTTGAATCTCCTTTTTTGTAAGTGGGTTTTAAACAACGGCTTGCTTACGTGTTTTGAATATGCATTTTTTATCGGGAAAATCAGGATACGACATGCAGTGAGTATCCTTTATGGAAAGGCGAGGTCCACTATTGACGGCCTTCTTTGAAAATCAACCTACTTATTTGGTTTCTAAGTGTCAAGCAATAATTGAGTTCAATGTCAAAAAAAAAAGCCCAAAAGACTTGATATATGGGCTCTTTAAGGTTTGACAATGTCAAACCACCCCTTTACAGGGTACATTGCGAGGCAATTAGTAAACAGTATTATTGTTACTATTCGGCGTGGTCTCTCTGTTGTTATGTCTAATTAATACAAGCTGTTGATATGAGGTTCTGTTTCCTTGCTGGTGCTGCGATTTACATGTCATTAAAAAACAGTGCCACACCGATGGGTGTGGCATGAATGAATTGTTGTCGGATTGTTGATTGTCGTTTTATTACAGGGGATAATATGGGGATATTAGCCACTGGACAGGGGGGATGCCCCTAAATTACAGGTTGGTTACGTTCAGGGCCTCTATTCCCGGCTATTTCAGAAGAACCTTCACTGCCTCGGCTCCTGTTTCATAAATGTGAGGGGCCACCCCCCGCCTGGAGAGAGCGTCTTTGAGCTTCATTTTTAAAAAGGTGCTGGTTGTGTATCGGGTAACCCCGGAATAATAGGTGCTGACTATGTGTTTCACCATGGCCGTGTAGGCTTCCATCAGTTCGGGGTGAATCTGGAAATGGTCGTAGTTGACCACGGCAAAGACCGGCTTGCCGATCTCTTTGAGTTTGTCTTCAACCGCGTCCCTTATTTCATCGATCATGGTTCGGGAGTCAACCACCAACCCTTCAAAGTTGACGAAGAAGAGATTGGATTCCGTATGGTATGAGAGCCTGTCACACAGATTTACCGCGAGCAGGTCCTCTTTGAGGCCCATGGGCTCGGGGCGGAAAATCCGGCTGTCCATGGGGACGGGTGGGGTGGGCATGGCGGGCTGGAACGCCATCTGTGAGAGGATATCTTGCTGTAAATTCATCCCAGGCGCAATCTCCACGAGGGTGAGTCCCTCCTCGGTGAGGGCGAAAACGCACCGTTCTGTGACAAACAGAACCGGTTGGTTGCGTTCCCTTGCATAGTCTCCGCTGAAGGTCACCTGTTCCACATCGGCCATGAATTTTTGCACAGCGCCTTCCGTAAGTATCCTCAGCTTTCCCTCTGACACCCCCACTGACAGGCCTTTGGCCGTGAACGTGCCGGTAAAGACAACCCGACGTGCGTTTTGGCTGATGTTGATGAAGCCTCCGGCTCCGGCAATTCGGGGGCCGAATCGGCTCACATTGAGGTTCCCGTGACGATCGGCCTGTGCAAGGCCGAGAAAAGCGATATCCAGGCCACCCCCGTCGTAGAAATCAAACTGGGCCGGTTGGTCGATGATGGCGTCGGGGTTCGTGCCTGCTCCAAAGCTTAATCCACCTGCAGGCACCCCTCCAATCAGGCCCGGCTCCGCTGTCAGGGTAATGTAATCGAGAATGCCTTCTTCGTGGGCTACCGAGGCGATGCCCTCGGGCATTCCGATCCCGAGGTTCGTCACGCAGTTGACGCGAAGTTCCATGGCGGCACGACGTGCTATGATTTTTCGTGCGGAGAGTTCCATGGGAGGCATGTGTTGAAGCGGGACCCGAACCTCTCCGCTGTAGGATGGGTTGTAGGCCTCGGCAAAGGTCTGGTGATGGTATTCCGGTTTTGACACAAAGACGGTGTCAACCATGATGCCGGGAACCTTGACAGCCTTTGGGGGCAGTGTCCTTTTTTCTGCGAGACGTTCCACCTGGGCGATGACCACGCCACCGGAATTTTTAACGGCCATGGCAAGGGCAAGGCTCTCCAGGACGAGGGCTTCCCGTTCCATGGTGATGTTGCCCAGTGTGTCAGCCGTGGTCCCCCGAATAATCGCCACATCAATGGGGAATGTCTTGTAGGCGAGGAAACGTTTTCCGAAAATGGTCATGGAGGAGACCAGGTCTTCCCTGGTGCAGGAG
Organism: Desulfolunaceae bacterium; assembly: GCA_942491485.1. Lineage (GTDB taxonomy): Bacteria > Desulfobacterota > Desulfobacteria > Desulfobacterales > Desulfolunaceae > Desulfoluna. The sequence goes on from CALOAX010000012.1 coordinate 57,693, forward strand.
TTGATTTTCCCTCCGTCGATTTGTGGGTCCACAAAGGTGTGGAGTCCCACCCGGCTCAGGGTGACAGGCCGCCCGGCTGCAATGTCCCGGTACATGTGGCAGACCACGCCCTGGGGCAAATTGTACGCTTCGATGGCGTTTTCCACGGCCAGCTTCTGAAGGGCAGGGACAAGTCCCCAGTGGCCGCCGATGACCCGTTTCAGCATGCCTTTGTGGCCCAGGTGGTTAAGGCCTTTGGTTTTTCCGTCTCCCATGCCTGCGGCGTAAATGAGTGTCAGGTCAGACGGGGTGCCGGAACGCAGGAAGCGCTCCTCAAGGGTGACAGCAAACTCTTCAGGAAATCCGATGCCCACGAATCCACCGAACCCGATGGTATCACCGGTTTGGATAATCTCCGCAGCTTCATGGGCGTTTACAACCTTTCCCTTGGGGGAGACCAGGGGGGAAAGGGATGAGAGAATGGGGTGCGACTCTGTGGCCGGATGGCTCTTGTCGGTCATGGCGTCCTCCAGACTGGGTGGCGGGATGGACTCTGTTGTCGGGCAGAAAAGGGGGAGGGGGGAACGCAAGGCAACTGAAAGGCCCGGAGAGTGGCGAAGAGATGATGCCGCACGAATGCACGGCTTTTCCATACATACGTCCCCACTCTACCAGAGAATGAGGCCAGGAGGCCACACCCATGTTGTGCGTCTGGGGTGTGCCTGTCGATTTTGCCGTGCGTTCTTGCGTGAAATGATTCGAGGGTCGTGTGGCCTGTTACCGCATGAACCCGAGATACCAGCCGATAAGTTGGGCTCCGAAGAGGGTGTAAACGGCACCTCCGGTGGCGAGAAAAGGGCCGTAGGGTATGGCAAGCTTCATGTTCCCTCTTTGAATCAGCATGATGGAGAGTCCGATGACGCTTCCGGTGAGAGAAGAGAAGAATATGGTAAATAGAACGCCCTTCCAACCGATAAAGGCCCCCATCATGCCCAGAAGCTTTATATCCCCTCCGCCCATGCCCATCTTGCCGGTGAGTCGTTCGTAAATCCAGGCCACGAGCCACAGGCTTCCTCCACCGGCAAGAATGCCCAGGGCTGCCTCCTGCCAGGTAACGGTGGGCACCGCCAGGGAGAGGAGAAAGAAGAGGGGGATGCCCGGCAGGGAGATCACGTCGGGGATGATGCGATGGTCGATATCGATAAAGGTGATGGTGATCAGCACGCTGAAGAAGATAAAATGGACCAGGGCGCTGGCAGTGAGGCCGAAGGCGTAAAGGGCGATGAGGGCAAAGCAGCCTGTCAGTGCCTCAATGGCTGGGTACCTGAGGGAGACGCTGCATCCGCAACTGCGGCATCGGCCCCTTAATATAAGGTAGCTTAAGACAGGGATGTTGTCGTACCAGCGAATGGGGGTCTGGCAGGATGGGCAGGATGACCCCGGTCGCACGATGGAGCGGGAGTGGGGGATTCTGTAAATGCAGACATTGAGAAAACTTCCCACGCAGAGGCCGTAAAAGAGAATAGCGAATGTAACGGGTAACGGAATCATGAGTTTTTCCTGCTTCATCGGGTGGATGCCATGGCATGGTGGTCAAGTCGGGCTGTTTGAGCAAGGTGCCTGTCACCCCGGTAAAGTAGAGGGCGGAGCCAAAAAAATCAAGAATGATATTGTAAATGGGGAAATGTGTCTTATTATTACTCCGTAGCTCTCAATATCTCCCCGAAAAACCTTGAATAGAGGACGCTTCGGGTGTTGTGGCGTCAAAGCGCACACTCCGGGGGTGATATTTGTGTCCAAAAATCATGGTGGTGTCGCAAAACGTCAAATTTTCGACATCTCGCCAGCGCCTTTTTAAGTCTCTTCGAGTGGCCTTTTTACCGCCCGGGGAGCCGGGTATACCTTCCCGGGCTTGCGGGACCATCACATCATATGCAGGAGTTGGAATGGCTGTTACCGATAAAGACGATCTGATCAACCTCATCGAAGAGGATGTTCCCGATAATGAGATACCTGAAATCCTTCCCCTGATGCCCGTTCGGGATGTTGTGATCTTTAACGACATGCTTCTGCCTCTGTTTATCGGCAGGGACAAGTCGGTGCGTGCCGTGGAGCACGCCCTGGAAGAGGATCGCTTTATTTTCCTTGCGGCCCAGAAAGACCCGGCTGACGAAGATCCGGACTCTGAGGAGATCTTTACCGTGGGCACCGTTGGCAAGGTGCTGCGGATGGTGAAGCTTCCTGATGGCAAGATCAAGGCCTTGGTCCAGGGGATGGCCAAGGGGCGGGTCCTCGACTACATTGAGGACAAACCTTTTTTCAAGGTCAAAATCGAGCAGATCGAGGAATCCGAAAACCCGGATCTGGACGTCAACACCGAAGCCCTCATGCGAAATGTGCGCGAGCAGAGCGAAAAGATTCTTTCCCTCAAAGGGGAGCTCAGCGCAGAGGTGTCCGCAGTTCTCGAGAGCATCGAGTCCCCGGGAAAACTGGCGGACCTTGTGGCCTCCAACCTGCGCTTGCAGGTGGAGGAGGCTCAGCAGGTCCTTGAATGCATGGATCAGGTTGAGCGTCTCACCAAGGTGTACGGTTTTCTCAGCAGGGAGGTAGAGCTCTCAACGGTTCAGGCGAAAATCCAGACGGATGTTCGGGATGAAATTTCCAAAACCCAACGCGACTACTACCTGCGCGAGCAGGTGAGGGCCATCAACCGCGAGCTGGGCGAGCAGGACGACAAGGTTGCGGAACTCACCGAGTACAAAGAGAGTATCGCCAGGGCCAAGATGCCCGATGCCGCAGAAAAAGAGGCCCTTAAGCAGTTGAAGCGCCTGGGGCAGATGCACCCTGACTCCTCGGAGTCCTCCGTGATCCGCACCTACCTGGACTGGCTGGTGGAGCTTCCCTGGAGCAGCGGCACCAAAGACCATCTCAATATCAAGCGTGCGGCCAAGGTCCTCGACGAGGAGCATTACGGGCTGGAGAAGGTCAAGGAGCGTATCCTCGAATTTTTAAGCGTCCGAAAGCTCAACCCGAACGTCAAAGGATCCATCCTCTGTTTTGTGGGCCCTCCCGGGGTGGGAAAGACCTCCCTTGGAAAGGCCATTGCCGCGGCCATGAAGCGGGAATTTGTCCGCATCTCCCTTGGTGGTATTCGTGATGAAGCAGAGATCAGGGGGCACAGGCGCACGTATATCGGCGCGCTTCCCGGTCGGATCATCCAGGGGCTGAAGCAGTGCGGCTCCAACAACCCCGTCTTCATGATGGACGAGGTGGACAAGCTGGGATCCGACTACAAAGGGGATCCGTCATCTGCGCTTCTGGAGGCCCTGGACCCCGAGCAGAACAATGAGTTCAGCGATCACTACCTTAACCTGGCCTTTGATCTGTCCAAGGTGATGTTTATCCTGACGGCCAACCAGCTGGAGACCATTCCCTCGGCACTTCTTGACCGCATGGAGGTGATTTACCTCTCAGGATACAGCCATGAAGAGAAGCGCGCCATTGCCGAAAGTTACCTGCTGCCCAGGCAGATCAAGGAGAACGGGCTGAAGAAGCGACATCTCCAGCTCAGCAGTGGGGCCATGGATGATATCATTCAGAACTTCACCCTGGAAGCCGGTGTGCGAAACCTTGAACGTGAGTTGGGCTCGGTCTGTCGAAAGGTGGCCCGAAAGGTCGCCGAGGGAGCCAAGGGTGGACAGCGGGTCAGCAGGGCCAATATTGAAAAGTATCTCGGGCCTCCCAAGTACCTCTCTGAAATGGACAAGGAGGAGAGCCAGGTAGGGCTTTCCACCGGTCTGGCCTGGACCCAGGTCGGGGGAGAGGTGCTCTACGTTGAGACCTCCATCATACCCGGCAAAGGGGAGCTCATTGTGACCGGGCAGTTGGGAGAGGTGATGCAGGAATCTGTGAAGGCGGCCATGAGCTATACCCGCCATGCCCTTGCCGGTCTTGGGTTCAAAGACAGCTTTGATGACCTTGATATACACATTCATGTGCCCGATGGCGCCACCCCCAAAGATGGTCCGTCGGCCGGTATCGCCATTGCCACCTCTCTCTTTTCAGCGGTGGTGAACAAGCCCGTGAGTTGTGATGTGGCCATGACCGGTGAAATCACCTTGAGGGGGCGGGTACTCCCCATCGGCGGGTTGAAAGAGAAGGCCCTCGGGGCATTGCGGGGCGGAATTAAAACCGTTTTGTTGCCCGTGAAAAACAGCAAAGACCTTGCGGAGATTCCCCAGAGCGTGAAAAAGCGCATCTCCTTTGTGCCCGTGCGCCACCTGGACGATGTGCTTAAGATTGCCATTGAAGGGTTTGACGGCCTGGAGGCCGAGGCTGCACGCCTTAAAGAGGAAGCGGCGGCTTCTGCCGATAAAAAGGGGAAAGCGTGATGCGGCTTCTGGCTGTGGATACATCCACACTCTCCTGTGGGGTTGCCGTTGCCGATGATGAAGAGCTTTTATCGGAAAGTCTCTTTACCAGCAGGCAGACCCACTCCCGTCACCTCCTCGGTATGGTGGAAGAGACGCTGTCACGGTCAGGTCTGGCATTGTCAGACCTGGATGGTTTTGCCGTAACCCGGGGGCCTGGTAGCTTTACCGGGCTTCGCATCGGCATGAGCGTGGTGAAGGGGCTTGCAGAGGTCGCCGGAAAACCGGTGGCCGGCATCTCGACCCTTGAGGCACTTGCACGCGGGGCCGTTCTTGCGGGCAAGCCGATTCTGGCCATGGTTGACGCGCGCAAAGGGGAGGTCTATGCGGCCCTTTACGCCCCTGACGGGAAGGGGGGGGTGACGGAGCTCTCCCCGCCGGAGGCCGTCAGTCCGGAGGCGCTTTTAAGTCGAATCGACGGAGAGGTTCTCTGTGTCGGTTCCGGTGCCGTGGCTTACCGGGAGGCCATTGAGGGGACGTTGGGCGGAAAGGCTTTTTTTGCTGCCGAATGCAACACCATCCGTCCGTCTGTGGTGGCGAATCTGGCATTCGGAGCATTTCAGCGCAACGAAGCCGTGGCGGCAGCAGCCGTGAGCCCCCTTTACCTCAGAAAGTCGGATGCTGAGATCGCCCTTGAGCTTCGGAATGCGTCAAAGGGGCACGGTTAGGGGCTTTCGTTTGACATCGTTCGGGTGATCTGATAATCCTGAATAGAATTGAGGCGGTTTTAAAACCGGCGTCGATAACGCCTCATGGCAGCAACGTGTGTTGCTGTACGTTCGATTGCGTCATACACTGTGTGTCATGCACCTGGTTGTTTTTTATTGCGCATTGCTGATGCGTCCATTGAGCATGACAACCTTAGCGAGTGAATATTTAGGTGCACGCCGGAACGAGAGTGGCACGATAATGCTGCTTTTTATTGAGACGTTTCAACTATATTGTGACTGGAATTACGAATGAATCGTTTTACTTGGCCTGAGAAACCGAGCCTGAAAGCATTCCAAATTGCAAAACCCGGCATTCCCTACATTATAGTTGCTTGTGTATCGACCCTCTTTCTCGCAGGGATTCATTTTCATACACTCGCTCTGGTTTCCTTTTTCATCGCCTTGTTTGTCTGCTACTTCTTTCGTGATCCGGACCGGGTCGTCGAAGAAGGGGAGGGTTTTCTCTCATCCCCTGCGGATGGCAAGGTGATTTTCGCTGACGTGGTGGATGAAAATCCCTACGTCGAAGGGAAGTGCTTTAAAATAAGTATATTCATGAATGTGTTTAATGTGCATGTCAACAGGGTTCCTTTTGACGGCACCATCAAGGCCATTCATTACCACCCCGGAAAGTTTTTTAATGCAAGCCTGGACAAGGCTTCGGAGGACAACGAGCGAAATGCGCTTGTTATTGAAACCGAAAGTGGCACCACCTTTGCTACGGTCCAGATTGCTGGCCTTGTGGCCCGTCGCATCATCTGCGGCGTAAACGAAGGGGACAAAGTGGTTCAGGGACGACGTTACGGCATGATCTGTTTCGGTTCACGCCTTGACCTTTACCTGCCCACCGATTTTGACTGCCGTGTAGCCATCGGTGAGAAAGTTCAAGCTGGCACAACGGTTATGGGGGTTCTCCAATGAAAGAGGAAAGAAAGCAGCGTTTAAAAAAAGGGATCTATCTTCTGCCCAATGCGTTTACATCCATGAACCTGTTCTTCGGGTTTCTCTGCATCGTCTCGGCACTTGACGGTCGGTTTGAGTTTGCTGCCATGTCTATTCTCATTGCAGTTGTTTTTGATTCCCTGGATGGCAAGATCGCCCGTGCCACCAATACAACCAGTCAGTTCGGCATTGAGTACGATTCTCTGGCGGACCTTGTTTCCTTTGGTTTGGCACCATCTCTTTTGATGTATCTCTGGATATTAAAGCCCATGGGGCGTATCGGGTGGCTTGCCGCCTTTCTCTTCACCATTTGTGGTGCCCTGCGGCTTGCCCGTTTCAACACCATGGCTGAGGAGACGCCAAGCAATCATTTTCTGGGGCTTCCCATTCCTGCCGCGGCCGGAATGAACGCAACGGCGGTGATGTTCTGTAGCAAATTCAATGTGCCGGTATCGGAGTTCCCAGTCGTTTTTCTGCTGGGTATGTACGCCCTCTCGTTTTTGATGGTAAGCTCTGTGAAGTACGAGAGCTTTAAGAAGGCGGAGCTCTTCAAGAAGATGAAGTTCAATGTGCTGGTTTCGGCCATTCTCGTTTTTATCTTCATCGCACAGAAGCCTCACCTGGCACTTTTTATCATCTCGCTGTGCTATGTGGTTTCCGGCCCCATACTGACCCTTGTTCTTGCACGGCGTGCCAGGCATGAAGACGCGCTTAAGCCTCAATAAACGGTTCTATGCGTGAAATGACGGCCCATGATACAAAAAATGGGCCCGAGAAGATCAGAAAATACAGACAAAGCCCCTTTCGTCACCTGGAATTCAGTCACTGAACGCCGAGGTCGAAAGAGGTTTTTGTTTTTATAAGGACACTGAAACGGGCAACGGCTCTGTCGGCGCCCCACTGAAATACCAGGAGCAATATTTTGCAGACCATTCCCATTACAAAGGAAGGCCACGAAAGATTGAAAAAGGAACTCCACAACCTGAAGACCGTGGAGAGACCGCAAACAATCGAGGCCATCGAGGTGGCGAGAAGCCACGGAGATCTTTCGGAGAATGCCGAATACGATGCCGCCAAGGATCGACAGGCGTTTATCGAAGGGCGCATCATGGATCTTGAATACAAGGTTGCCAATGCTGATGTGATTGATCCTTCCACCCTCCCAACGGACAGGGTGGTCTTTGCCAGCCGTTTTGTTCTTGAAAATGTTGACACCGGTGAAGAGGTGACCTACCAGCTGGTGGGGCAGGAAGAGTCCGACATCTCCCTTGGCAAGGTTTCCGTATCCTCACCTTTGGGTCAGGCTATCCTCGGTAAAGAGCCCGGAAACGAGGTGACCGTTCAGGCACCGAGTGGCCAGAGGCTTTATGAGCTCGTTGAGATCTTGTAATCTTTCCTCGACTCGTATATAATAGTTTGCCCAAATGAGTTGGTGCGTTTTTTGCATTGATTCTCCGTTGGGTATTTTAAAGATGATCCATTGTACCGAAGTTGTTTTTTTACTCTTCTGTACCGGCATACAAACCCGCCACTTTTGAACACAAGGAGAACAACCTTGGCCAGAGTAACCGTTGAAGATTGCCTTGATAAGGTTCCCAATCGCTTCATGCTTGTGCATATGGCTGCCAAGCGTGTCCGCCAGATTCGTGATGGTGCTGAATTTGTCGTTCAGTCCGCCAACAACGAAGATGTCGTTACTGCCCTCAGAGAGATTGCTGCAGGCAAGGTTTACCTGAAGAAAGAAGACGAGAAGTAAGCTCGTTTGCGACCGGTTTGCACATCACAGGTCACCTTCAACTTCGGGCCGCAGGTTTTACTGCGGCCTGAAGGAGAGGGATGCCTGGAATCCACTCAGATCCTCCCCATCAGCTTTCATCAGCTGACATCTGGTTCCAATTTCCATTCATCCCCCAAATAGACATTCAGGAATAATGTGATACGAGAAACGCGTACATACCAGCGCATCAATCGTGCCATGGGTAAAGCCATTCACCAATACGACATGATTCAAGATGGCGACCGGATTGCCCTCGGGCTTTCTGGGGGGAAGGACAGCCTGACGCTTCTGACCATGCTTGTGGACCGGCTTCGCAGAATACCCGTGACGTACACCATCCATCCCATTTATATTGATCCCGGATTCGACGGCAGCTTTAGTGAAGAGCTGGCAGCGTATTGCCAAGGGCTCGGGCTCACTTTGACCTGCGAGATGACCGATCACGGTCCTGAAGCTCACAGAGATGAGCAAACCGCGAACCCCTGTTTTCTCTGTTCGCGCCAGCGGCGCAAGCGGTTGTTTGAATTAACGTCCGAGTTGGGGTGCCGCACCCTGGCCTTGGGGCACAATAAGGATGACATGATTGAGACATTGCTCATCAACATCTTTTACTCCGGACAGATCAGCACCATGATGCCGCATCAACCCATGTTTGACGGCGAAGTGACCGTAATTCGTCCACTCTACCAGGCAGAAGAGGGAGATATTCTCCATTTTGCATCGGAACAGGAACTACCGGTCTTTACCAATCCCTGCCCATCGGCAACGACTTCGAAACGAAGTGAAATCAGAGACCTCTTGAAGTCTCTCTACAAGACAAATCCCCATATTAAAGGAAATATCTTCCGATCCCTGAGTCATGTCAGGTTGGACTACTTGTTGACATAACGTCGTTTCTTTGCTTTTGTTGTTCAACAACTCACTTTGATAGGGGACGGAACAAACAATATGATTGATATCCAGAAGCAACCCGATTATCGGAATATTCCCATTGATCAGGTCGGCATCAAAAATTTGAAATACCCGGTGAGGGTCCTTGACAGGTCCAATGGAACGCAGCATACCGTGGCATCCATCAATATGTATGTTGATTTGCCGCACCATTCCAAGGGAACCCATATGAGCCGTTTCGTGGAGCTGCTTCACTCCTTTCGAAACGATCTTGAACTGTCGCTGACAACCCTGTCTCATATTCTCGACGAAATGAAAAAGATCCTGGGGGCGAAATCCTCCCATGTGGATATCTCGTTTCCTTATTTTATAGAGAAAAAGGCTCCGGAAAGCGGCTCCCCCGGGCTGGTGGATTACTCGTGCCGGTTCCTGGGCACAAGTAACGAAAATGATGAGATTGATCTGGTCTCAGAAGTGGTGGTTCCCATCACGTCCCTTTGTCCCTGCTCCAAGGAGATCAGTGTCCATGGCGCACACAACCAGAGGGGCGAAGTACGACTCTCCACACGGTTTCGTAAATTCAACTGGATTGAGGACATGATCGAGCTGGTGGAGCGGGCGGCTTCATGCGAGATCTATTCCGTGCTCAAGCGTGTGGACGAAAAGTACGTTACCGAGCTGGCGTACAACAACCCGAAGTTTGTCGAAGACATCGTCAGGGATATCGCCATGGCCCTGAATGAGGACGACAACATCACCTGGTTTGAGTTGAGTGCGGAAAACTTTGAATCCATACACAACCACAGCGCCTACGCATACATCACCAGCAGCAAAGAGGACGTCGGGCCGAAGAGTTAATCTCTTTTGACTCAGGGGGCGCAGCAAAAAAAAATATCAAGCGGGATCGTCGACACACGTGTCGGGGTCCCGCTTTTTTATTTTTACGGTAACTCTCCGGTATCCTAAAAAGGCAGGCCTTCCTGGGGGAATCCCCTGCCCCTGGGCCCTGTCCAGGCTTACCGAGCCTGTGGTTCCCTTTTCCTCGCCGGAGGCAGGTTGAATAAGTACCTTTCTGAAGTGTTTATTTAGGAAGGGAGGCGAGGGCTGTTTGAAGTGCACGCAGGATGGTGCCGGCATTTCCGTTGTCTCGGTTGGTGAAAATGACGAATCGGTAGGTTGTGCCTGTGGGTGTTGTTACGTACCCGGCTCTGGTGGAGACCCCGGAAAGCGTCCCGGTTTTGAACCGTGTGTCCCCTTCGGTATGCAGGAGGTGGGCGTAGGGGGCAAAGTCGGTCAGCAGGACATCCATGGTTTCAGCGCTGATCTTGTTTTTTCGCGATATGCCGGAACCCTCCACCACATCGGGGCATGCCTCAAGGTGTGCTGTCATGACATCGCAAAAAGCGATGCGACCCTTCTCAAGGGTTGCGGGCGCCCCCTTTACTTGGGCCGCTGCGGCCAGAAACAGTTGGTTTGCAATGAAGTTGTTTGAAAAGGCCATCAGCTTTTCGATGATTTCAGGCAGGGTATAGGGGGAAAGAAGTTGCTCTTCGTATGGCCCTTTTTTCTTCGGGAAGGGCATGGCGCAGACATTCATGGCCACTTTGATCCCGTGTTTTTCCAAAAACCAGCGAAAGAGGTGGCCGGCATAAAGACGGCTCTCCGTTGGTTCAAGGCGAATGCGCCCCTTGGTGACATCCTGGGGAATCCGACGTGCGACAAAAGGCAACAGGGGCGTCTGTGGTTCGGCGCTGACGGGGATACCCTTGTTGTCACGGGTATAAAAGACGGTGTTGAAATTGGCGCACAGGGCCCCGTTGGGTGCATCGTAGGGTTGGTGTGAATTCAGGACAACTCCGGGAATGGCCACGCGGTCAAAATAGAGGTCATCCACAGCAATGCCGTCAATGGTATTGATCCCGGCAGCTGAGAGGCCTTTGGCCACCTTTTTGGCGTACTCATCCAGAACTTCAGAGGTGAGGAGGGGGTCTCCATACCCTTTGATGTGAAGAATGTTCTCCTTGGAGAGGGTTACGCCTGTGGGGAATCGATACGATTCTCCCAGGGTTTCCAGGGCAAAAAGGGCGGTGGCGATTTTCAGGGTTGACGCAGGCACATAAAGGGCCTTGGCATTTTGTGAAAAGACGACGTGTTGTGCCCCTTCGGTGACCAGAAGGGCATCCGACGGGTGGAGGGTCTTGGCCAAAGGTGCGGGGAGGTGCACGGTACCGGCAAACGCAGGGAAAACGACACAGAGGTGGATAATGAGGGCAAAGAGGCAGGCTTTCATTTGCAGGCCTTTGTTTGGTGTGACGGGTGAACTGAAAAAACGCCTCAGGCGGCCTTGCCGGGGCAAACGCTTGCCTGGTTGTTGAGGGCGGTCTGACACACTGGCTTTGATTGTTTTTGCGGGTCACCTCACCCCCCCCCCCCCCCCGGAAAAAGGGGAGGTGAGATGACTACAGGGGCGGGGCTATCCCCTTGCTGGCGGAAGCATCACTATTTGCTTTCAACAATGAGGGTCACAGGGCCGTCATTGGTGAGAGAAACCTCCATATGGGTCTGGAATCGCCCTGTCTCCACAGGAATCCCTTTGAATCGGACCGCTTCAATGAAGGCATTGTAGAGGGCGTCCGCCTCTTTGGGGGGAGCCGCATCAATAAAGGAGGGGCGTCGCCCCTTGCTGCAATCGCCATAGAGGGTGAACTGGGAGACCACCAGCATGGCACCTCCCACATCTTCAAGGGAGAGGTTCATCTTTTCCGCATCATCCTCAAAGATCCGCAACCCTGAAATTTTATCGGCAAGGTAGCGGGCCTCTTTTTCCGAATCCCCCCGACAGACCCCTAAAAGAACCATCAGCCCTTTTTTAATGGATCCTGTGACTTCGTCTTCCACTCGAACCGCACTTTCACTGACGCGTTGAACCACTGCTCGCATCTGACTCTCCGTTCTTATTGACTGGCCCTGATATGTCAGGGCTCAAGGTTAATTATCTGAAACCTGTTGGCCGGTTAAAAAAGAGCCGCGACGGCTCATTGCCCGTCGCAGCTCTTTGGGTCCGGCTATCGGGGTGTTTAGGTAACGACTCAGAAAGGCCTCCGATGGCAGGGGTGGCGAAGCCACATTGAGCTGAATCGTTGCTTTATTTTTTCAAAAGATCTGCAAAGGGGTTGTTGAACGGTCTCCCTTTGTCTTCCCGTTCCCGCTTGGGTTTGGGCGTACGGCTTGGCTTTGGGGGGGGTGGGGTGTTCTCCTTGGTCTTGGGGGTGCCCCCTTCTCCCGGGCGGTTCTTCATGGAGAGGGAGATGCGCTTGCGTTGCTTGTCAATGCCAATTACGACAACCTGTACCTTTTGGTGAACCTTTACAACGTCCGCTGGGTTCTTGACGAACTTATCCGACATCTCACTGATGTGAACGAGTCCGTCCTGGTGGACACCGATGTCCACAAAGGCACCGAAGGCTGTGACGTTGGTGACGACACCGGGGAGGCGCATTCCCTCTTCAAGGTCGTCCATGGTCTCCACGCCCTCCCGGTAGTTGAACAACTTGAAGTCATCACGCGGGTCACGGCCCGGTTTGGCCAGTTCGTCGCAAATGTCGGTGAGGGTGGGAATGCCCACGGTGTCAGTGGTGTAGGCCGAGAGGTCAAGGATCTGTTTCAGGTCGGAGCGCCCAATGAGGGAGGCCACGGTGACGCCAAGGTCTTTTGCCATGGCATCCACGATGCCGTAGCTTTCCGGGTGCACAGCGCTGGCGTCCAGGGGGTTCTTGCCATCGGTGATTCGCAGGAAACCGGCGCACTGCTCATAGGCTTTGGGTCCGAGGCGGGGCACTTTGAGGAGTCCCTTGCGGGTTGTGAAGGGGCCGGTCTCATCGCGGTACGCCACAATATTTCTGGCAAGCTGAGGGCCAAGACCCGACACATAGGTGAGGAGCTCCGCACTGGCACGGTTGATGTCTACCCCGACACCGTTCACACAGCTGATGACCGTGTCGTCCAGGGATTTTTTCAGGGCATTTTGATCCACATCGTGCTGATACTGTCCAACGCCAATGGATTTGGGGTCTATCTTCACGAGTTCCGACAGGGGATCCATGAGACGTCGCCCAATGGAAACAGATCCACGTACGGTCAGGTCCAGCTCAGGGAACTCCTGCCTTGCCACCTCCGAGGCGGAGTAGATGGATGCGCCGCTTTCATTGACCAGGGTGATGATGATCTCTTTGGGAAGGCCCAACCCTTTAACAAATCGCTCTGTCTCCCTGCCGGCGGTTCCGTTGCCAATGGCAATGGCTTCGATATCAAAACGTGTCACCAGGCTGCGAACCGTTTCGGCCGCTTTTCGGTCTTTCTGCTCCCCCATGTTGGGGTAGATGGTGTCGTGATGAAGCAGTTTGCCCTGGCTGTCCAGGCATACCACCTTGCATCCGGTTCGAAAGCCCGGGTCAATGCCCATCACACGGCGTGAGCCCATGGGTGGCGACAGAAGAAGCTCTCGAAGGTTGTCGGCAAAGACCGTGATGGCCTCAGTGTCCGCTCTCTCTTTGGAGAGCATCCGTGCTTCGGTCTCCATGGATCGGGAGAGAAGGCGTTTGTAACCCTGCTCCATGGCCTTGCGGACCAGGGTGGAATCCGGGCCGTCACCTGAGATCACCAGGTTGTGGAGGATATGCAGGGCATCCTCTTCGGTGGGGCGAATGGTAAGGTTAAGAATTTCCTCCCGTTCACCGCGTCTGGCGGCGAGGATCCGGTGAGAGGGGGCATCATGGAGAGGTTCATTCCAGTCGAAATAATCGCGGAATTTTGCTCCTTTTTCCTCCATGCCGGTGGCAACACGGCAGGAGATGGTGCTTTTTTTTGCGTAGAGCTCACGCAGGGATTTTCGTACATCCTCCTGCTCGTTGATCCACTCGGAAATGATATCCATGGCGCCGGAAAGGGCATCGGCGGCAGATTCAACGCCCTTTTCCACGTCCACGAATGCTGCGGCCATGGCCTCCGGGTCGCCTCCGGACTGAGCGAAAATGGCTTCGGCCAGAGGTTCGAGGCCCTTTTCCCGGGCCTGCTGTCCCTTGGTTCGTCGTTTGGGACGGTAGGGGAGGTAGATGTCCTCAAGGGTGGTTAGGGAGTCCGATGCTTGGATTCGGGCGGCCAGCTCATCGGTCAAGTGGCCGTTTTTTTCAAGGGAGGCCACGATCGTTGCTTTGCGGGCTTCAAGCTCCCTGAGTTGGGTGGCGAGGTCACGTATCTCCGCAACGGCTACCTCGTCAAGGCTTCCTGTGGCCTCTTTTCGGTAGCGGGCTATAAAAGGTACCGTAGCGCCCTGATCCAGAAGAGCAAGGGTCTCGGAGACCTGGGCTGAGCTCAGGTCAAGTTGGTCTGAAATAAATGTGATGTTGTCCATGCAGTAGACCCGTTTAACAGGTTGATTGGATAGTGTAACGATGTGGCCAAGGGTGGGCGTGTCGCCGCCTCTGGTCACAAGGACTTCGCCTTTGGTCAAAAAATCATCGTTAGCACGAAACGTATGGTGTGAAAAACCCTTTTCGCGGTAAATCCATGAAAAGGTTACAGGGGATGTACCGCAGAGACGCACGTTCCATTTATGTTTGACATCCCCCCCTGGTAAGGCAGATAATGGCAAACGATAGAAAAAAACGCTTCTGCCCTTTGAAACATAAGGGTAGCCATCCGATTTTCAAATGGAATATCTTCAACACGGCACATGCTTCCGGGTTGTCGCGGACTCGCATATGTCGTTCAAACTCGCCATTTATCAAGGGTTTTTATAAATTATGTGTTGACATAATGCGCTGAAAAAATAATATTTCTGTTTCAGAACGTGAGTTTTGTCACCGTAAGCAGAGCATGAATGCAGGGCATAACCGTCATGCGACGCAGGCTTTTTGGGATAAAAGTACCGGCCCGGTCATTCCCATAGACACTTTGTGTCCTCTCCGAAGAGGATTCCACAAGTCGACTGGGGCACCAGGAGGACGGCTTTTATGGAACTCTCGTATTCACATGCGACCTGTATCACGGTTTGCGGTACATCATCATCATCCTTCAGGGGTCGTTGAATGAATATCAAAGAAAGAATCAAATCACTGCTCAAGGAGGCGGAGCTTTATAAATCCCAACGCCTTTTGAGAGAAGCGCGTGAAAAATACACCCTTGTCATCGAAATACTCCAACAGCAGACCCGCATTCAAAATCGTGACGCCCTCATTGCGGCCGTTGAAAAAAAACGGGAAAGCCTGGACAATGCCATTGTTAAATGGGATCAATCCCAAGTAAACCCCGAAGTTTCCGGCAAAGTCCAAGACCTCATCAAACGGCTTTTTACCACCCCCGAAGAGGGTGGCAGTGATGAAGAAAAGGCGATCAACGAAGCCATCACGCTTGCAAAATTCGGCCAACACAGGAAAGCCCTTGAAGAGTTCAGCCGGCTGGTTCATATGTCCGGTGTCTGTCTTTCAGCTGCAAAAAATGCCATCAAGTGCTATTTAGAACTTTCCGAAGCGGACGAGGCCATGGAGACGATCCGGGGTTGGTGGCGGGAGGGGTGTTTTACACCCGAGCAGTATACCTCCATTACAAGTTTCATGCAGTCCACCTTTGAAAAAAAAGGGTTCAACTGGGACGATTCCAAGATGGGAACGGATGGGGGCGATGCCGAGGAGGAGGCGTTTACGGCTCCCATAGACGATGATATCATCGATATCACATCCATCGGCATCAATTTTGAAGACGGGCCCATGGCTGGACAGCATGTGGAGCTGGATGTCAGTTTTCAGTCAGGGAGCCTTCTCAGCCTTATTGTCGGGAGCAGTGAACAAACGTTATTGGCCCTTTTAAAAAAGGGGCAGTCCATCCATGATGTGGATTTTTATTCACCCATAGCCATCTTTAAAGGGTCTGCGGTGGTGGAATCCAACACCGAGATTCTCTCTGGACCCAAAAAAGGGGACTTCAGTCTTGATATCCGTATCGACAGCATTTGACCGTTGGGTGAGTCGCATGACATTCTGCGGTACTGTTTATGGATCTCCGTTCATGCAAACAATCCGGTTTCAACTGGAAAAACGAAATGGGCGATGCCCATTTGCCACAGCGTGGTAACCATATGGCCATTTTTAATATTCAGAAGCGGGAAATTGAGTGCAAAATTGTCTTCTACGGCCCTGGCAGGTGTGGCAAGACGACAAACCTTGAGCATATCTTCAAGGCGTTTAAGAAGCAGGTCACGGGTGAAATGGTGTCTGTGGACACCGAAGGGGACAGCACGCTCTTTTTTGACTTTCTTCCCATGGGGCTTGGAAAGATAAACGGATGCGATGTTCGTGTTCAGATTTTTACTGTTCCCGGACAGCAGAAATATACCTCCACTCGAAAGTTGGTTCTCAAAGGGGTGGACGGGGTTGTGTTCGTTGCCGACTCCCTGGCCGTGCGTCGAGAAAAAAACCTTCTCTCCCTTAAAGATCTCCAGCAAAACCTGAGGGAATATGGGCAGAGCATCACACGGATCCCCCTCGTTCTTCAGTACAACAAGCGGGACCTTGCCGATGAGGGGGTACCCATCATGTCTGTGGAGCAGATGGAGAGGGACCTCAACCGCCAGTTGAAGGTGAGCAGTTTTGAAGCCAGCGCCACCAAGGGCACAGGCGTCGGAAAAACACTGCAGGAGTGCTTGAAGCAAACCCTTGTCTCTCTGCAGAAAGAGCTGCAGTGGGCAAAATAAACCACCGTGTGTCAGGTCGCTCTGTTTCTATTGGGCCTGCACGGATGGTTGTTGTGTAATGGAAGGATTGATCGAAACCGCGCCCATGGTGCGGTTTCTTTGTAATGCAATCGATGGGCGATGATGCGGGGGAAAAATGAGCGTACAACCGGTACTGACAGGTGATCTGAGCTTTATTGATCTTTCTGACCTGCTTCAGTTTCTAAGCTCCGACGGCAAAAGCGGGGTGGTGAAAATCTCCAGTCTGTATGTCGAAAAGCCCGGAATTATTTATGTGTTAGATGGCCACCCCATCAACGCTTTCTGCGATGACAAGAGGGGAGAGGAGGCGCTTTACTCCTTTTTCGGATGGGGTGAAGGGCGTTTTGAATTTACCCTGGAGGATTTTCCCCAGGAGCGCATTATTCAGAAAACAACCATGGCTATTATTCTCGATGCCCTTAAGCTTGTGGACGAAGGGCAGATCGAGAAAGTCGGTCCGGTTCAGGTCACCTCAGATAAAATGAGGGATGATTCCGGGCGCATTCAATTGCCTGTGGTCCGGGGGCCTGCCTTTGCCGATTACATGTATCTTGCCGATGAAGAGGCGTTTCGAGACGGGGACCGCATCATCGAGCAGGGCCGACACGGCAACTGGCTCTGGGTTGTACTGGAAGGTGTGGTAAGGGTCGTGAGGAACGCCCCGGAAGGCGAAGTGGTTGTTGCCCGGGTTGGGAACGGTGCGTTTGTTGGGAGCTTATCGTCAATGACCCGGCCTGACCATCCCCGATCTGCCTCAGCCATAGCTGAAGGGGATGTCTTGCTTGGTGTCATCGATACCCGGCAGCTCATCTCTGATCTTGGGGGCCTTTCCGACGCTTTTCTAAATTTGATTCGTGGCATCGAAAACCGATTGATCATGATATCAGACCGGGCCGTCGCTTTAAAATACAGTGAAACGCCAATGGTGGGCATGCCGCAGGATATCAAACCTGTGATTCGCCAGGGAGATCACGTCACCAAATTTTTCTCTGTTGAGGCTGGCAATGCTTACCTTGTGCAGGACACCGGTGGCAGAAAAACGTTTCTTGGAACCTTGGGGCCTGGGGATTTCATCGGAGACCTGCCTGTGTTTAAACACAAGCACGAGCCCGACATGGCTGCGGTTTTTGCTTCTCCCGATTTGAAACTCAGCATCCAGGATACAGATGCCTTGATGGCCGAGTATGAAAACGCTCCGAATATTATAAAGAACATTCTGGAGTACAGCTCGGTTTGTGTTTCCGTTATTACGGATCTGGCCTCAAGGAATATTTTGTAGGCGAAACCAGATTTTCGACAAATGGATATGGTGTTGACGCAAGGGGCGGTTGCTGCCGGTCTGCTCCTGCTTGACTATGAGGATCCGGCATATTATCCGGCGTCATGCCGAGGAATAATCAGGACAGCCCATGGAAAAACGAAAACACTCACGGATTAACTCGTCCAACCTGCTTTCCTATACCTGTGTGAATGCGGAAAATATTGTGGTCCAGCAGGGCATGGGAAAAACGCTTGATGTCAGTGAGGGCGGAATCCTTCTGGAGACCCATGTTTCCATTGATTCTCAGTACCTCGTTCATCTCGATATCGGTTTTAAAGATGATGTTGCAGAAATTGTCGGGAAGGTTGCCTACACCCGAAAGGGCGAAAGCGGTCGTATTGAGTCGGGAATTCGTTTTGAAGAGTACGGTGACGAGAGTCGCCAGGTTCTTCAGCAGTTCATCAAGGATTTTAAAGGCATGTAGGTGAGTCCTTGCCGGTTGGATCAGGGCGTAGCTCTGGTCATCGGGAACTGGTACCCAACATATGAATGACGCTGGGTTATTTATGTCATTTCCCCATTATCATGGGAGAGGGCGCTGACGGCACCATGCCGCAGCGCCTTTTTTTGTTTCGGCCTGTCAAGGGCGGCGGGTCGCCCTCTGAAACCTTTGGATTTACCTGTTATTGAATAAATGATATAGAGTGTTACGCTTGAATATGGGCCGTGTTCAGTTGTGTGACAATGGCGGTACGGCCTCCTAATGTGGGAGCAACGCTCCTTTAAACCGAACTTATCTTCTTTATGGAGTAATGGTATGTACACCAGCAATCTTGACGGCGTTAAACTGGTTCAAAAAGGGAAAGTCCGAGACATCTATGACCTTGGAGATTCCTTTCTGATGGTCACAACCGACAGGCTCTCGGCTTTTGATGTGGTGATGCCCGACCCCATCCCCGGAAAAGGCCGGGTTCTGACGCAGATTTCTCTGTATTGGTATGAGCAGGTGCGATCCATTATTGACAATCACCTGATTACCGCAGATGTTGATGAGTATCCGGAGGTCTTGAAACCCCATGCAGAGGCTCTTCGCGGTCGAAGCATGATCGTGAAAAAAGCCGAACCCCTGAAGATTGAGTGCGTGGTCAGGGGGTACATCTCCGGCTCCGGGTGGAAATCCTACCAAAAAGACGGAACGGTCTGTGGCATCGTTCTGCCGGCCGGCCTCAAAGAGTCAGACCGATTGCCTGAACCCCTCTTTACGCCATCGACCAAGGCAGATATCGGTGATCACGATATCAATATCTCCTTTGAAGAGGCCGTGGATATTGTCGGGGCTGATATGGCGGAGAAGGTGAGGGACATCAGCCTGGCCATCTACAATAAAGGGGTCGAAATTGCGGCTGAGAAGGGGATTGTGATTGCTGATACCAAATTTGAATTCGGCATGTGCGATGGGGAGCTGATCCTCATCGATGAGGTTCTGACCCCCGATTCATCACGGTTCTGGCCCCAAAGCTCCTACAAGCCCGGTGGCCCCCAGGAGAGCTTTGACAAGCAGTATTTCCGGGATTATCTGGAGACACTTCAGTGGGACAAGACCCCTCCTGGCCCCTCCATTCCGGAGGAGATCCTTGCCAGGACATCTGCAAAGTATCTGGAAGCGTTGGAACTCTTCACCGGTAAGGCCTAGTTGAAAGCATCTCAATACTCATTTCGAAGAACTTTGTAACCGAGATCTTGAATACTAAAATCACAGCGGGTTCGTAACGGATCCGCTGTGATTGATTTATTTTAATTTGATTAATCAATTTAAATGAGCTATAGGAATATAGGATCTGCCTGTTATTACAATGGATCAGGTTTATTTTCTTTGCTTGAATAACCGGTTGGTATGGACGGAAATAACGACTGCCTGTAGCTATTTGTGAAGCAGTACCGTCAGGCATGCAACCCATCAACAGATATGAAGTGAGGGACTCGCCAGTATGGATTTTTCTTTTGATTTTAGTAAAAAACAGCTCGAATCCATTGAGGATGTTCTGACAGAAGAGCTCATAGAGCTTGGGGTTCAGAGTGTTGTTCTCATTGATCTGGCAGGTAATGTTATCGTCAATCTGGACAACGGTCGTTGTCAGCATGATGTCTACTCTCTTGCAGCCCTTGCTGCAGCAAACTTCGGCGCCGTCAGTGCCATGGCCAATATCATTGGAGAAGAAGAGTTCTCTCTCTTGTTCCACAAAGGAGAGAGCGACAGCATCCATTTCAGTAAGATTGGTACCGATCTTCTCCTTCTCAGTATTTTTGGAAAAGATGTGTCTCTGGGTTTTCTTCGCTTGAAAGTCAACGAGGCAAATGACAGGATCAGAGATCTGCTTTAGATGATATTGGATTCAATGTGTTTCCAGGCAATTAAGCATCAGAGAGGTTAACGGTTTGGCACTGATAAATCCTAAAAAGCGAGAAGTTCAGGTTAAGATTGTCTATTACGGCCCAGGCAGGGGAGGAAAGACAACAAACCTTGAGTATATAAACGAAAAATTTCGCAGCAGAATCAAAAGCGAAATGGTGACGGTTAAAACATACAATGACCGCACTCTCTTCTTTGATTTTCTTCCCTTTGATATCGGAATGATTAAAGGGTACACCATCAAGGTTCAATTCTACACGGTACCGGGGCAGGTAAAATACAACGCCACCCGAAAGCTTGTTTTAAGGGGCGTGGACGGCATTGTTTTTGTCGCCGACTCCATGACCCTGAGGCAGGAAATGAACATCCGTTCCTTGGAAAACCTCGCGGAAAACCTCACCTCTTTCAACAAGAGTATTGAAACCATTCCACTTGTCATGCAGTACAACAAGCGTGACCTTGAGCAGGAGGGGATTCCCATCCTGCCTGTTGAGGTGATGGAAAAGGACCTCAATGCCAAGCTGAAAGCTCCGCACTACACAGCCAGTGCCGTGGCTGGTGACAATGTGGCCTTGACCATGAAGCGAATCATTTCCATGACAGTAATGTCCATTCGCGAAAAACTTGAGCTTGGAGGGAATGACTAACAATGGCAACCAACGGTTCATCCATGAATGAAGAGCTAGACAGTCGCCTTGATGAGCTGTTCGAGGACGACCAGCCGGAAAAGTCAGAAAAAAAAGCGGGCCCCCTTGAAAACTTGCAGGCAGTGGTCCTTGAGATGGAGTGGGAAATAGGGGATAAGAACCTGGATACCTATCTGGGTGAATTGAACCGTGTCGGAGAACAGTTCAAACAGGACAAAGCGCTCACTATATACATCAAGATGCTGGATACCGTGGGGCGTTACCTGAAGGCTAAAAAAGCATCGGCCCACCCTGAAACCGTCTCCTTTTTAAAATCCCTTTACGACAGCTTTGAACTGGCTGTGGCTCCCGGTATGCCTGAGGCAGAAAAGAAACGGTCTGCAGCTGTTCAGGTGAGTGCCTTCAAGCGATTTAAAGACGCAATTGCAGCGCATGCACCGGCCAAGTCAGCAGGGACGGCTGCAACACCTCAACCTGCAGGCGTGGCCGGCGATGCTCTTACTGAGGAGACCAGAGCTTTCATTCGTCAGGTTGTTCGAGAAGAGATTGTACGGTTGGTGAAACGCAAGTAGAAGCAGGGCAGGTGGCCATGGGTCTAAAAGGAAACATTGCATCGTCTGTGTACAGGCGAGCCGTAAAAAACGATTTGGGTGAAGTCTCTCTGGACAGTCGGATGCTCACCCTTATTATGCAACTCAACGGCGAGAAAAACGTCGCTGCTGTCGCCGGAGAACTCGGCATGACCTTGTCCGATGTTAGGACGGTGCTGACTCGTCTGGTCCAGTTGGGTCTCATCGAAGAGGTTGTTTCTTCGGTTCCCACGTTCTCGGCCGACTTTTACCCCTTTCTTGCGGACCAGCTTTCCAAGGCCATGGGCCCCATGGCGGAAATACTTCTTGAGGATCTCATGGCCGAGATGAATCTTAACCGGGAGCGAATTCCGCTGACGGATGCTGCTGAGCTTGTGGATGCTCTTGCACGCGAGCTTCCCCGGGATGAGAAACGAGTGGCCTTTCAGCAGGTCCTGTTGGCCAAGTTGAAGGGCCTTTAGATGGTTTCAATGCAGGCTTCAAGCACCACTTCAATCGATGACAGTTTACAATACGAGTTCAACAGGCAAGGAGCAAGCAGGGTATGGTTGTGATATGTGAAGAGTGTGGCAAGATCTACCACCTGGATCCCGGCAAGTTAAAGAGTCATATCAAAAATCCGGACGGTATCAAAATCAAGTGCAAGGTATGCGAGCACATTATTACCATTCGCCCTCCGGGTGAAGAGACGGACTCAGGGGAAGGATCCGCGACTATTCAGTCGGTTCCCTTTGATGTCACAGCTTCCCTGCCTGAGGAAGAGCCCATAGCATCGACAGAGGCCACGGATACCTTGGCACCGGCCAGTCCAGGCCCGGCCACTGAGGTAAAACCGGAAGAGTCACCCCAACTGGGGGATGCCCCCCAGCACGCCGATGCGCCGCGTGTTGCCCAGAAGAAGAAGACGTCCTACAAGGGGTTCGGCCTTCGAACCAAGATGTTCTTCCTCTTTCTTGTGATCCCCATTCTACTGTTTATTGGCAGCAGTGCCTTTACCCAGTATCAGATGCTCACGCTGGCAAACAGCATCACTGGAGAGAGCACCGATGTTGTCCGTCAGATGGCGGAGGAGATCATCGTCAACAAAGCCAAGGGCGTGGCCTCCCAGTGCTCGATTTTTCTTCGAAACAACCCGGATCTCAACAAAGACGATTTTTATTATGATTTTGATATGCGGGATATTGCCATCCAGAAGGTCGGGACAGAAGGGTTTACCGCTCTGATTGAAATCCCTGCCCCGGACCAGGATGAAGAGACGGGATACCGTATCTGGTGCCATCCCAATGAAGATTTTATCGGCTCCCCGCTCCTTGGAAAGATGAAAGAGGAGCTGGGCCTCGGCTACACAAGTTTCGATGAGGTGTTCCGTGCCATGAAGGGTGGACGGGGGATCAAAGGGTACTACAAGACGGTTGCCAAGGATGGGACCCAAAAAGAGAAGTTTATGGCCGTGGAGCCCATTGAGCAGACTCCGTACCTTATTCTGAGTACCACATTTATCGAAGATTTTACTGCTCCCATTCAACTCATCGAAAAACGCGCCACCGGATTGACGCAAGCCACACAGAAGATGACCATCGCATTTATCGGTGGGGTTATTATCTTTATCGGGCTTTCTATCATGGTATACGGCTACCGGTTGACCTCCAACATTCAGATGCTGACCGACGCGGCAGACCGCATCAGTGTCGGTGAACTCGATGTGGTCATCGATATCCGCTCACGCGATGAGATCGGCAGCCTTGCGGCAGCGGTTACGCGTATGCAGGACAGCTTGCGATTCTCCATTGAGCGACTCCGCAAGAGGCGATAGCCACAGGATTCGAGTGTTATCAACGGGAGCAGAGACCAGGCGGCATACGGCTGTATTCATATGACCTGTGCTGCTCCCGTTTTTTATTGAAGTGTGGGTGACGCCCTCACTTTGCAGCCGCACATGGCGGCAGAAACATATGTTCAAGCAGCGAGACAGTTATGATTGTCATTCCAAGAGAGACCCCGGTTGTCAGCAACCTACACACCAGCTACATCAAAATCAGGCGCTTCGTCGACCACTTTCGTACCTCGTTGCCTTCGGGGTGCATCTACATGCGTGCTCCCGACTCCGAAGGCGCTATTTTTTTTGACAATGGTGTGCTGATTAATACCCATATGTGCACTGAAGGGCGAAGCCTGGGTCGGCAACAAGCCTTAGAAGAGATTCTGCGCACGGCCGATACAGGCAAACATACCGTGTCGGTTTTTGAGATTCCTGAGGAAACCATTCGCTACTGGGCCAATTTGAATGAAGCAGCGTTGATACACAAGAATCTTACGTCATCGACTGTGGACTTAGAATCCCTCATGAAAAAAATCACACAGGACCGATTCACCGGGTTGATTGAGGTGCTTAATCCTCCTGGCCGCGCCGATCAGATCCATGTGATTATGGGGGAGATAGCCGGAGCCGTACTGGGAAAAACCAGCGGTATCCTGAGGGACCCCGACCAGGAGTTGGGCCGAATCATGGCCAGCGCTAAAAACGGTCGGACCCGTATTGCCATCAAACGGGTTCAGTTGGAAAACCACCGCCTTGCCGATGATAGCCTGCGAGACACAGCGCCGGCTCGGGTAGAGTCCACTGTCAGCCCGGATGAGCAGAATCCTTTGGAAATGCTTGAAATGCTTCTTGCCGCATTTGAACAGACCTATGCCTCAACGAAAACCCAAGCAGACCCCTTTGACACGGTACTGAAGCGTAAGTTTCTTGAAAAAGTCTCCCGTTACGAGTTCCTCGACCCCTTCACCGAGGAGTTCATGTACCATGGGGGATCCATTACCTATACCGGAAACGACGAGGTTCAGCGGGTTGTGGCTGCTGTCACGGAGTGCCTTCGAGAGCTGGCATTGGAGCGGGGCCTCGGCATAGAGCTCCAGCGGAATTTAAAGGGTTGGCGACAACAGTATCAGCGGGAAATCGATACCTTTAAGGCGGTTGTTTAGGTCGGTAACCCTATTTGAATATCGGATGATCGGTATTTTACACCTTCCACCCTGTGCCGGGTGGCGTGACATGACAGGACGGTAACCCCATGGTCAGACAGATTCTCGTCGTTGATGATAACCAGCCTTTCCTGAACCTTATTCATAAGCTCTTTACAAAGATGAAGGATCGCTACACGGTCATTACCTGTATCGATGGCGCAGAGGCGATAGAGATTTTGAAGCAGCGGCCCATCGCCCTTGTGGTGACGGATCTTCAAATGCCCAATATGGATGGATACGCCTTGCTTGAAAAGATGCGCCGTTTTTTTCCTGACATTCCCGCCATCGTAGCCACTAGCTTTGACAAACCCAAGACACGTGAGGCTGTGATGAGGTACGGCGCGACGGCCTACTTTACCAAGCCCCTTGTGGTTGAGGAGTTGATTAAGACCCTTGATAAAACGTTGGGAGATCAGGCAGGGGGAGGGACTCTGAAACACGCCTCCCTGGAGATGTTTCTGCAACTCATTGAAATGGAAGCTAAAACCTGCACCATTCGTGTTATCAATGAGGCAACAGGCGCTCAAGGCGTGCTTTTTTTCCGAGAAGGCGATATCCTTAACGCTCGTTATGGTGGCCAGACAGGGAATAAGGCCGCCTATCGTGTTCTCTCCTGGGAGCGGGTGACCCTTCTCATCGAAAATGCATGCATCCTCACTCGTAAAGGCATTCAAGGAGAGCTCCAGGCGATCCTTCTTGATGCCATGCGGCAGAAAGACGAAATGGAAAACAGTTCTGACGTCTCTTCCAATAGCCAGGAAGCAGATACCCTGGGGGAGGATAGTGCATTACCTGCCGATAACGAAACGGTGAGTGATCTTGAACGGCTCAAAGAGTTGGTTAAGTCATCAAGCGGCAACCCAAATTCCGTAGCGGATGCCTCGTGGGCCCCGGAGCTGGCCGACAAAATGGCTGATCTTCAGATGTTTGGAAACATCGTGGGGGCAGGGCCTTTGAAAGCCCTTTTCAGTACGAATGAGAACGACCAGCGAGTGGTTGTGATGAGTTCCGGTCCACCCATTCG
Source organism: Desulfolunaceae bacterium (assembly GCA_942491485.1). Taxonomy (GTDB): domain Bacteria; phylum Desulfobacterota; class Desulfobacteria; order Desulfobacterales; family Desulfolunaceae; genus Desulfoluna. The sequence continues at coordinate 83,146 of CALOAX010000012.1, forward strand.
CCTTGTTGTCGGAGCCAAGGTTCAGAAAGAATCATTAATTGAAGCTGTACTGGACCTGTGAATGCGATTATAATCCCAAGATATTCAGGCGGATATGATAACTAATTTTGACGATCTGTTCAGCATCGACGGTGTGCAGGGTGTTTTCCACATCAGTGACAATGGAAAACCTCTGGTGGCAGAACTCACACCATCCCTTGGCGGCAACGACAACGAATGCCGTGAGGCCAAAGCCTTTCTTTCGGAGAAAATGCAATGGCGTGATTTGGCCCCCCTTGTGGATGGTGCGGAGGAGGGAGAAATCCTGTTTGATGCACTCAGAATCTATTATCTTCGAACGGCCGACAGCATTATCTATATCCTCATGTCCCCCCAGTGTGTGGCCGCCATGGTTCGCATCGCATGCGATCTCATTACAACCGAAATCGATAAAAGCCGCAAGACCCGAGGGTTCGGCCGATTCTTTAAAATGTAGCGCACCTTAAATTTAAAGTGCATCAATAAGTGAGGACACGCTTTGGAAAAACAGCTGAAGTCAAAAATTGATACCGCCAAAGCCTATAAAAAACATGGCCTTTACGGAGAGTCTATTGCCGTTTATGCGGCTATTCAAGAGGCTTACGGGGACGGCCTTGATGAAGATGTCAGTGGGTTTATTGAACTGGAATTGGAGGAGCTTCGGGCCAAAGCAGCCGAACTCGATGACGACGGTGAAATAATCGAACTCAGCAGCCGGGAACTCGACACCATTAAAAATTCATGGTCCGAAGACAATGCTGATGAGATTCTGGAGAGCGCCCATGCCTTCAAAGAACTTGGCCTTAACAGAGAGGCTCTGAACGAGCTGTTAAAGCTTCTCAATACCAGTTACTCCGTTTCCAACCTCGTTCCTCAACTCGCAGAGTGTCTGATGCAGTTGCATGCCGCCTCCAAGCTTCGCAAGAAGGTGCTTGAACTCATCGAGACGAACAACGTGACCCAGGAGGCCGCGGCCGATATCCTGTTTCGCTTCGGGCTTGAGATGGAGAAGCTCGAAAAGAGTGACGAGGCCATGGATTTCTACGAAGATGTCCAAGAGCTGGCTCCAAACTACAAAGGACTGGATGCCCAGATTGAGGGGATCAAGGGCTTGCGCAGTTACGAGTCCCGCTACGGGTATCTTCTCGACACCGACCAGGCCAACGCGACCCAGCTTCAGAATGCGTTGAACCTTGCAAGAAAAACGGGAAAGAGCTGCGAATCCATTCTTCTTGAAGACATGTACATCGACAAGGAAGAGTTGGGCAAATCTCTCTCCTATTTTTATGATTGCCCCTTTGTGGAGTTCAGTACATCCATTCCCATTCCAGTTGAACTCCTGGGGAAATTGAAAAAAAGCTTCCTGATTCAAAACAGCTGGGTTCCTCTCTCCTGGGATATGACCGAAGGCGTGGTGGAAGTTCTCATCGACGATCCTAAAAACCTCGAAAAGACGGACCACATCTACACACTGCTCAATGCGAAACACATTCGTTACTCTGTGGGCATTCGTGAAGAGATCGTCGAGCTGATCAAATTTTTCTATGATTCAGATCGTCAAGTGGATGAGGGGCCTGGGGAAGACGAGAGTGGTGAGTTCGACATGATGCTTGATGTCGAATTTGAAGAGGAGGCGGATGACGGGCCTGATGATCAAGATCTGGACATGGACCTCACCGAATCCTCGAGCCAGATTGTCAAGATGGTTGACCAGGTCATTATCACCGCCTATCGAAAAGGGGCCTCTGATATTCATATTGAGCCCTCGCCCCACAACAAAAAAGTAAACATACGATACCGCATCGACGGTGTCTGCCAGGATGTACTTAAGGTCCCCATTTCCAATGCCATGGGCATTATTTCGCGCATCAAGATCATGAGTCACCTGGATATTGCAGAACGACGGCTTCCCCAGGACGGCAAGATCAAATTCAAGCGAAAGGGCGTAAAGTCCTTCGAGCTGCGTGTGGCCACCCTGCCCACAGCAGGCGGCTACGAAGATGCGGTGCTTCGTATCCTGGCTGACTCAGGCGCAATGAAGGTTGACCAGATGGGGCTTACCGAACGAAACCTTGATGTGCTTAAGACCATCATCGCCCAGCCTTACGGATTGATACTCTGTGTGGGGCCCACCGGTTCCGGTAAAACCACCACACTCCACGCGGCCATGGGGCACATCAACAAGCCGGGGATCAAAATCTGGACGGCGGAAGACCCTGTGGAGATTACCCAACCCGGTCTTCGTCAGGTGGAGTGCAAGCCCAAGATCGGTCTCGACTTTGCCCGGGTGATGCGTGCCTTTCTTCGAGCCGACCCCGATGTGATCATGATTGGTGAGATGCGGGACAACGAAACCGCCTCCATCGGTATTGAAGCGTCCTTAACAGGCCACCTGGTTCTCTCCACCCTCCATACCAACAGTGCTCCGGAAACGATAACGCGTCTCCTGGACATGGGACTCAACCCCTTGAACTTCTCCGATGCGTTTCAAGGGGTTCTCGCCCAGCGTCTTGTGCGGCGGCTATGCACCAATTGCCGTGATGAGTACGCTCCGGATCGCGAAGAGTTTGACCGGATCGTGGAACTTTATGGTGAAGAGGCCTTTAAGAACACCGGATTTCGATACTCTCATGACCTGCGCCTCTTCAAACCTGTGGGCTGTTCGGTCTGTTCCGGGTCCGGCTATAAGGGGCGACTGGCCATTCATGAATTGATGTACGGCACCAAAGAGATCAAACAGATGATCAAGCGAGCCGCCCATACCGATGAATTGTTCCGGGTTGCTGCGGAAGATGGCATGACGACACTGATCCAGGACGGCATTATAAAGGCGCTGAATGGCATCACCGATGTTGCAGAGATTCGCAGGGTTTGTATCAGCTGATTAGGCCAACCCTTCCATGTACGATGGGTTCGTAACACATCGACACCAATGGCGCTTTGCTGCATCAACAGGCTGTGCGGTGAATGTTCACCTCAGCTTGTTGTATGTTGCTCTGGTCTGGGCGATGACTTGCGAGGCCATCATGTAAAGGCATAACAATGGCAGAAAAAATATTTCTCGGAAACAACACCACGGCGACTTTCGTCTGCCCGGAATGTGAACGCTCTCGAACATCGGACGTATCGAAGCTTCTTACCGCCAAGGCGCAGCTGAAAATCAAGTGCACTTGCAAATGCGGGCATGTCTTTTCCGTGGTGATCGAACGGCGAAAATACTACAGAAAAACCCTGGATCTTTCGGGTGTTGCCTTCACCGACGAAAGCGGTCGGAAATTTATCATGACCGTGAAAGACCTTTCCCGTTCGGGGTGTCGGATTAAGATCAACTCGGCCTTTCCATTTTCTGTGGATGACGTGATTCAGGTGGAGTTCAGCCTGGATGACAAAGACCGCGCCTTTATCAGCAAGCAGGCGGTGATTCGAAGCATCAACGGGCCTTCCCTTGGTCTTGAGTTCACTGAAATTGAAAAATACGATAAAATTGGCCAGTATCTGATGTTCTCATGACCCATGGTCAATCAGAGGGGAGACGATGACCCAAACCATTCTTGTCAAAGAGGATCTTGTGGCTTTTATCACATGCCCCTCGTGCCAACAGGTGAAGGAAGAGGACGTCTCATCTTTCATAGGTATTAAAAGCCGCGTTCGAATTCGATGTCGGTGCAGTTGCGGTCACTCTTTTCATGTACAGCTGGAGCGACGGCAGTTTGCCCGGAAAGATGTCTCTTTTCCGGTGGTCTGCAAAGTACAGGAACGGGGCTATAAGCTGAAAGGGACTGTGACGGACATCTCTCAGTCCGGCCTTCGGGTTCATCTCTCCACGCCTGTCCCCTTGGACGTGGGCATGCGGGTGGAGCTTGAATTCAATCTGGACGACCGGGAACACTCCTTTATAGAAAAAAAAGGCGTCATTCGCAGTATCAGTGATCTGGAGGTCGGGATGTCGTTTGACTCCACCCAGCACTATGGCAAGTTGGGGCTCTATATCGAGTTTCATTGATGACGGGTTTGTAAAAATAATGCCGTTGCTTAGCCATGCATGGCCAATCAGTATCTATTTCAGCTTGAATTTGCCTCCGGCGTTCCCTGCCGGGGGCAAAATGTTGCAAGGTCTGCGTAAAGCGGGCCTTGTCCCTAAGCACTTCCGAAAAACCTTATCCTTGATCATTACCTGACCTTCACCTGCATCACTATCTTCTTGTTCCGTTGATTCCCAACCTAAAAAATCCCTGAATACCAGGCCTCCTGCTTTAGCCGTTTCCTTTAGCCGTTTCCTTTGGCCGGTTTGTCGCACTGCGTATAGAGGATAATAAGGGTGGTGCGCCTGTCTCGACTTGGTTTCTGAAGAAAGGGGAGGGGGGCTGAATCACATGCAGGATGAGAGCGTGGGCAAAGCGTAGCATCGTGGTAAAGCGTTTGGACTTAGAAGGGGATTGAAAATTCAATACGGTACTCCATAACAATCTCATCACTTAACCCGTTCTCACTGTTGTCCTCAATAACTCCGGTCTGGATACCGATCCAGGTGGTTTGCCATATTTTGGATGCGCGCGGTGGAAGCATGTAGGCGATGAAGGCGTGACCCAAGGCGCAGCCCGCAAAATAGAGGTCCACGTCCTGTTTGCCGGGGTGGCTGCCTAAAATGGGGTTGGTTTCTTTAAATCGGTCGGGATTGGCTGCGATGGTTCGGGTCTGTTGCCAGTCCTGATAGAGGGTGAAGAGAAAGCAGAGCTCCCGAGCTGTTGTTTCCTGGTTCCATGAGGTCTCCGCATGAACAGCAGCACCTGATATCATGATAAAAAGGACAGTCACCGGGATGGCACAGGTTGTTTTGACTAAATGTTTCATGGTCTCTCTTCTCCTTGATAGCGAATGAACTGCATTTGAAGAAGAGATAGATCAAGTTTTGTGCCATGTTTATTGAGCTAAGTAAAAAGTATGGATATACAGTGGTTTAACGGTTTTTGTTGATGCCGTGCGTGAAGTTTTGGATGGCTGTTTCGTTCTTTATAAGGGAATAAGTTCCGGTTGATTGAACATCGCTCATCCGGTCTTGTGCTCATGGATGGCGGGGGCCTGGAAATTCAACAAAAAAGCCCCTCCATGGAAAACTTCAATTCCATGGAGGGGCTTTGTCCGTTTGTCACTGTTCAGCTGAGTCTCCGGTGGTCCCCTTTTTGAAAAAAAGAGGCGGCACACTCATGGACCAGAACGATATAGGTGAGCTCTGAAATCCAGGGTCTCAAACGTTGCAAAAGCGTGGCCCCCGGAGCCAACTGACCTGCTCGTTACGATCGGTTTACATCAGCCCGCATCAGTTTGAACCAAGATAGGCCTTTATGCTGTCGGCAACCGTTTTGAAGGTCCACTGGCGCTTGGTATCATCTGTTTCCAAAAGGGTGATACGAAACCCTTTTTGAGAACAGCAGAAGCCCGTCAGGGGAACCACACAGATACCGGTGGCTGCGAGAAGGTAGTAGACAAACCGCTTGTCGACCTCAACATTTTCAATTTTCCCCTCGATATAGCGACGGATGCGTTCGTCTTCGATGGGAAGGGACTGATCGTTGTTCAATGCCCCCTCTTCAAAGAGTACCGACATGTAAAAGGCCCCTTTGGGCTTGACGACGGAGATGCCTTCCACTTCATTCAATGCGTTGTAGGCTTCGTCCGCACGGTTGCTGAACATGTCCCGGCGCATCTTAAGGTGTCCCCTGTAGTTGGGATGTCCCATGACAAGGGGAATGGAGTGCTGGGGCAGGCTGGTGGAGCAGACCTCAAGCATCTTTGCGTTGACAATACTTTGAATATACTGTCGGAACATGGGGTAGCTGTTCTGGTTGTATACCTCAATCCATCCGCATCGTCCGCCTGGCCAGGGGTACTCTTTGGAGATTCCGCGAAGTGCCATGCCGGGAACCTCACCGATCACTTCGCTTAAGTGAACGGTAGATGCATCTTCGTAGACGATATGTGAGTAGATCTCATCACAGATCACAAAAATGCGGTGGCTTCTGGCAATATCCACGATTTTTTCAAGGGTCTCACGTGGGTAGACGGCCCCGGTGGGGTTGTCCGGGTTGATGATGAGGATACCGGCGATGGCATCGTTGTACTTGACCTTGTTTTCAATGTCCTGAAGGTCGGGAAGCCATCCGTTGTTGGGGTCCAGTTCATAGGTGAGGTGGTTGTACCCCGAATGGGCCGCCTCAGCAGAGGAGTGGGTGGAGTAGGCAGGGGAGGGGCCGATGACCCGGGCTTCCCGCTTTAGGAAACCGAAAATCTTTGCTACGGCATCCCCCAGGCCATTAAAAAAGACAATGTCATCCTTGGTGATCTGTGTGCCGCCACGTCCGTTGACACAATCGGCAAGGAACTGCTGGGTTCCGGAAACACCACGGGTCGCCACGTAACCGTAGGTGTCATCCTGGGTGACAAGGTCCACGATGATGTCCTTGATCCAACTGGGAATGGTCTCTCCCTTTGCCACAGGGTCTCCGATGTTTTCCCAGGTGATGTCGACGCCGAATTCCGCCAGCTCGTTGGCCACCTCCACAATTTCACGTATTTCGTAAGTAAGTTGTCCCGATCCGACATGTACAATGTTTCGTCTCATTTTTCTGTTCTTCCTCTAACAATCCATGGGGCCGGTAATCCGGCTTTATTCAAATGTATTTTTTTCTTTCAGCAATCCATCCGATGGCAAGAAACAAGCCCATCAGAAAAGGGGAGAGGAGGGTGTTGCTCAGCCCCGCCAGCTGATGTCTGACAAGGGGCACTGCGACAACAGCCAGTGCTCCGTAGCCAAACGTGCAGACAAGCGAAAAGGTGCACATCCGCAAAACAAAAGGGGTTCTCCCCAGCCGTCGTTTTAAAAAACGGTTGATACTGTCCCCGGCAAGTACCAGGCTGGTGGCCACAATGGCCACCGCTATCGTTGCAAGGTGAGGCCTTGCAATCCCGGAGAGCCAGATACAGCAGTCGATGATCCAATTCATTAATTCAGCACAAGGGTAATGGTGTTAATCTGCAGCCGCTGCCGCTGCCGGAGCTCGCCGCTCTCTCGAGCATCGGCCATAAAAACAAAACAGCAGGGGATACTTAAATAACATGTGTATCCCCTGCTGTGTTCAATCTTAGATGTTCAGATCTCTTTACTCTTCCTGTTCCGCAAGGATCTTTTCAAGCACTTTTTTCGAGATGTCACCGGGAACCTCGTCGTAGTGTGAGAATTTCCTGGAGAAGGTGCCCCGACCACCGGTCATGGAGTTGAGGTCCGGGGCGTATGTGAGAATTTCGGCCATGGGAACATGGGCGTTGATCACCTGATACTTGCCTTCGCTGTCCATTCCAAGCACCCGACCGCGGCGTGAGTTAAGGTCGCCCATGACGTCACCGGTAAAATCATCGGGAACGATGACCGAGACCTTCATCACAGGCTCCAGGAGCACACCGCCTGATTCTTCACACGCTTTTTTAAAAGCGAGGGAGCCGGCCATTTTAAAGGCCATTTCCGAGGAGTCCACGGCATGGAAGGAACCGTAGTCCAGGGTCACTTTGAAATCCACACAGGGAAAGCCTGCGAGAACACCTTTGCCGGATGATTCGATGATGCCCTTCTCCACAGCGGGGATGTAGGTTTTGGGAATCACGCCTCCCACGATGGCATCAACAAATTCAAACCCGGCACCGCTCTCCTGGGGTTCGAGAACGATCCAGCAGTCTCCGTACTGACCGTGACCACCGGTCTGTTTTTTGTGTTTTCCCTGAACGCGAACCTTTTTGCGGACGGTCTCGCGATAGGGGACCTTGGGAGGTTTGATCACCACCTCAAGGTTAAATTTACGCTTCAGCTTTTCAATGGTGGCTTCCACGTGAACCATACCGGTTCCATTCAGGAGAATCTCCTTCGTTTCGGCAATACGATCGAGGCCGAGGGAGGGATCCTCCTCCTGGAGCCGGGTCAAAGAAGAGAAGACCTTGTCTTCGTCACCCTGTTTGGCGGCTTCCACGGCAAAGGAGATCACCGGGGCGATGGGTTCCGTCATCGCAAGAGTTACTTTGGTGGCCTCGTCACAAAGGGTGTCCCCTGTGAAGGTCTCCTTGAGTTTGGCTACGGCTACAATGGCACCGGCCTCTGCGTAGTCAATGGGTTTCTGTTCTTTACCGGCAAGGTAGAGCAGCTGTGAGTAGCGCTCCTTGCAGTCTTTGTTCGTGTTGTAGAGGTTGCCATCCTTGCCGAGCTTTCCAGACACGATTTTGATCAGGGAGAGGCGGCCCGCATACGGATCAACTATGGTCTTGAAGACATAACCTGAAAAAGGCGCGTCCGCATCAAAGGTCACACCGTCTCCTTCGGCTGCGGGGAAGGGGGATCTCTCAAGGGGGCCGGGAAGGCCATCCACGATGAAATCGGCAAGCAGGGTGATGCCGATGTTGGCGGTGGCGGATCCACAGAGCACAGGCATGAATTGACGTGCCTTGATCCCGTTCCTCAGGGCGGCGATGAGCTCATTGTCCTTGATCTCGTCTCCTTCGAGGTAACGTTCGAGGAGTTCGTCGTCGGCTTCAGCTATGTTTTCAATGAGTTCTGCGCGTTCTGTTTCCACGTCATCTGCCATGTCGGCAGGAATATCCATGGGTGCCGACTTGCCGTCGGTGAAGCTGTAGGCTTTGTTGGCAATCAGATCCACCACCCCTTTGAAGTTCTCTTTTTCTCCAATGGGAAGCTGGATAAGAATAGGCTTGGGCTTGAGTGCATCTACGGCACTTTCAAAGGCCTGCCTGAAATTGGCACGCTCGTGGTCGACTTTGTTGATAAAGCCGATGGCGGGGATGTCGTTATCGCCTGCAAAAAGAGCGGATTGTTCGGTGCGGATATCGGCACCTGTGCAGGCATCAATGACGATGACAGCAGCGTCTGCGGCCGGCATGCAGGTTTTTGTATCTGAGAAGAAGTTCTTGTCACCCGGCGTATCGATGAGGCTGATAATATGCTTATTCCACTCGTATTGGTAAAAGGCGCTGCTGAGGGAGGCGGTTCGCCGCTGTTCCTCTTCCGTATAGTCCATTACGGAGTTGCCTTCTTCCACACGGCCAAGTCGGTTTGTCGCGCCGGAGTTGAAAATCAATGCCTCGGCAAGGGATGTCTTGCCTGCACCTCCATGGGCTGCCAGAGCGACGTTTTTCAGTTTATCAGAAGATAACTTCATTAAACAACCTCCTCAATATGTAGTGATTCAAGCCTATGCCTATCTATTTGACAGTCTCTTCTCCTGCATTGCATGTTTTGCCTTACGACTTCTTACCTTGAATCTGTGCTGTCATTCCGGTGAAATCGAGTGCGCCTGCCAACGTCCGAGAGGGGGATGGTCCCCGTTCGGACGTTGTCTAAAAAAATACCATTACGAAATTTGATTTATATACCAACCTCTTCAGTATTTCAAAGAGATAATGAACTCGCGATTCCCTTTGGGGCCGAGGATGGGAGATGTGATGACATCCTCCTTCTCCAGGCCCAGCTCCTGGAAAAATTGAGACAGGGTATCAATGACTTCCGCGTGCAGAGCCGGGTCTTTAACGACACCGCCTTTACCCACCTTTCCTTTTCCTACCTCGAATTGAGGCTTGATCAGGGCGAGGATACGGCCGCCTTTTTTCAGGAAGTTAAGGGCAGCCGGCACGACGAGCTTCAAAGAGATAAAAGAGGTATCGATGGTGACCACATCGACATGTTCCGGAACCTGTTCTTCTGTGAGGTAGCGGATGTTGGTCCGTTCCAGAACCACAACCCTTTCGTCGCTTCTCAGGGACCAGGCCAGTTGCCCGTATCCTACATCCACGGCGTAAACTTTTGCTGCCCCATGTCGAAGCAGGCAATCGGTAAAACCGCCTGTGGATGCCCCGATGTCCAGACATACATCATGCGTTATATCTATATCAAGGGTTTTCAAGGCCTCTTCAAGTTTCAATGCTCCACGGCTGACATAAGGAATCTCATCCTCTTTGACATGAATATCCGCGGTTGACAGCACGCGTGTCCCAGCCTTGGTGACAGGTGTCCGGTTTACCAGCACTTTTCCCGCCAAGAGCAATGCCTGGGCTCTCTGGCGGCTCTCCACCAGCCCTCTTTCAACAAGGAGCTGATCTATTCTTGTTTTTACTTCCTGACTCAAAAGTCTTCTTGTCCTTTTTCAGTTACCGGCCGTCTCCGGCCAGGGTGGTGACGTTGCTCGTCTGCCCGAGTATTCGAAGTGCTGTTTTCATGACTCCCTCGGTTGAAATTCCCTGAAGTTTACACAACTCATCCCTGGAGCCGTGCTCGACAAAGTGATCCTCGACCCCGACAATGGCGGTGGTGATGTTACAGATCCCCTCGTTTGAAAACAGTTCAAGGATTGCGCTGCCGAAGCCACCGGCCTTCATGTGTTCTTCAACGGTGACAACGTGGCCTGTTTTTTCAGCCCAGCTGACGATAAGATTTCGGTCCAGGGGCTTCACAAACCTGGCATTGATGACGGCTGCCTCAATCCCTTGCTCTGAAAGACGTTCAGCCGCTTCCATGCATTTGGAAAGGGTGGTTCCAATGGACAGCAGGAGAACATCGCTGCCTTCTCTGACCAGCTCGCCTTGGCCCATGGGAAGAGACGTCGCGTTTGCATCCACAGGCACTCCCTCCCCGGCACCACGCGGGTAGCGAATGGCAATAGGGCCATCGTGGTCGAGGGCTGTCTTCATCATGCACCGCAGCTCATTTTCATTGGCCGGCGCCATGATGACCATGTTGGGCAGGGGCCTTAAGTAAGAGAGATCAAAGAGCCCATGGTGTGTGGGGCCGTCTTCGCCCACGATGCCGCCTCGGTCCACGGCAAAGATAACGGAATGCCTGTCAAGGCAGACGTCATGAAGAATCTGATCGTAGGCCCGTTGGAGAAAGGTGGAGTAGATGGCCACCACCGGTTTTAGTCCTTCGGTGGCCATGCCGGCGGCAAAGGTCACCCCATGCTGTTCGGCAATGCCCACATCAAAGAAACGATCGGGGAACGTATTGGCAAATTCTGTGAGTCCTGTCCCCTCCGGCATGGCCGCTGTCACCGCTACGATGCGCTTGTCGGTTTTGGCGAAATCGACCATGGATTGACCGAACACGTCGGTATAGCTGGGGGTCTTTGCCTTGGCTTTCATGCTGACGCCTGTCTTTTTTTCAAAGGCACTGACACCATGAAAATAGACAGGGTTCGCCTCGGCCGGGGCGTAGCCCTTGCCTTTCTTGCTCATCACGTGAAGGAGCACAGGTTTGTTGAGCTTTTTGATGTTCTCAAGGATATCGATAAGGTGTTCGAGATTGTGCCCGTCAATGGGGCCAAAGTACTCGAATTTAAAGGCTTCAAAGAGCATGCCGGGGGTGACGAAGGCCTTGAAGGACTCTTCGGTTTTTTTGGCAAACTGATAAATGTCATCGCCCACTTTCGGGAGGGCCTTGACAGCCTTTTTAAACTCGCCCTTCAGATCCTGCAGGTACTTGGCAGAAAAGGTGCGGCTTAAGAAAGAGGAGAGGGCGCCCACGTTTTTTGCGATGGACATCTCGTTGTCGTTTAAGATCACCAGGTGATTTCGATTGGAGGGGCCGGATTGGTTGAGCCCCTCATAGGCAATGCCACCTGTGAGGCTGCCGTCACCGATAACGGAGATGATTTTTCCATTCTCCCCCTTGATCTCCCGGGCACAACTGATGCCGTAACCTGCAGAGACGGAGGTGCTGCTGTGGCCTGTGGTAAACGCGTCATAGGGGCTTTCACTCACCTTGGGAAAGCCGGATAGTCCTCCCCGGGTCCTGAGGGTGGGGAAGGCGTCCCGTCTTCCGGTGAGCAGTTTGTGAGCGTACGCCTGATGCCCCACATCCCATACCACTTTATCAAACGGGATATCAAAGACATAATGAATCGCTATGGTCAGCTCTACAACACCCAGGCTGGAAGCCAGGTGCCCACCATTTTTTGACACCACATCCACAATGTTTTCCCGAATCTCCCGGGCAAGTTGAGGAAGCTGGTTGCGGTCCAGCTTTCTGAGATCTGTCGGAGAATCGATCTGTTTTAAAAGCGTCATTACTATCACCTGTATGATTACCCACCAAAGTGGAAGGGTATAGTGTTCGTATCAGGCCCCTTTGCAGGGCTTAGCGTTGGCGCTGGACAATGTATTGAGCCAGCGCTTTCAAGGGCTCGGCCCTCATTTCAAGTCCGGACAGGGCAAAGACAGCCTCTTCCACCAACTCCGTGGCGTATGCCTTGGAGTCGGCCAATCCCATAAGGGAAGGGTAAGTGGCTTTGTTGAGCTGGGCATCGGTTCCCACGCCCTTGCCCATAAGCGCCGGGTCGCCCTCCACATTGAGGATGTCATCGGTCACTTGAAAGGCGAGGCCAATCTTATCGGCGTATCGCTTCAAGGCGTCCCGTTCCTCGGTGGTGGCTTCGCCCATTACGGCTCCGGCTTCAACGGAGGCGCGGATGAGGGCGCCGGTTTTGAGGCCGTGAAGCTCCTTCAGGGCCTCAAGGCCCAAGGGCGTTCCCTCCGCTTCAATATCACGCATCTGGCCTTCGATCATCCCAAAAGCACCGGATGCTTCTGCGGTGATGCGAATGACCTCAAGGGCAATGCCACCCGGAAGTTCCCGGTCCATGGCAAGGAGATGGAAGGCCGACGTCAACAGGGCATCCCCTGCCAGAATGGCCGTTGCTTCATCAAAGGCCTTGTGACAGGTGGGGCGTCCCCGCCTCAGGTCATCGTTGTCCATGGCAGGAAGATCGTCATGGATAAGGGAGTAGGTGTGAATCATCTCCAGTGCTGAGGCGGCTTTTAAAGCCGAGCTCGAGTCCCCGCCCACAGCTTCACAGGCCGCCAGGCAAAGAATCGGCCGCAGTCGCTTGCCACCTGCCATGAGGGAGTACTCCATTGCCTGGCCCACACGTTTCTGGACAGGAGGGGTGCTTGCCCCAAGGTGTTCTTTAAGAGATCGCTCCACGATCAGCCGTTGCTCTTCAAGGTAGATCTTCAGGTTAAACGCGTTCATTCGCCTCTCCGCTGATCCAAAGGCTGAAATGGAGCATCGGTAAGACCTTCGTCTGTTTCACCCGTAAGAATACGCACCTTGGTCTCCACCTCATCCAAGGTATCAGAACAGGCTTTTGAGAGCTTAACCCCCTCTTCAAAGCGCTTCATGGCCTTATCCAGGGGGAGGTCCCCAGATTCAAGTTCCTCAACAATGGCCTCCAACTGGGCCACCGCCTCTTCAAATCTCTTTTTTGCCATCGTCTTTCCTTTCAACAACGGCTTTTAAGAAGCCGTCTGCAAGAACCACATCCAGTGAAGAGCCAATCTCCACCTGGGATGCTTGGGTGATCACCTCACCACTTTTTGGATCGCGCACAATGCTGTAGCCCCGGTCAAGAACCAGTTGGGGACTCAAGGCGTTAAGGCTTTGTGCAAGCCTTGCAACGGCCTCCCGTTTCTGGGACAGCAGGCGATCCATGGCAAGATCCATGCGTCTTGAGAGGCTTTCGCTTTCACGACGGCCCATCTCCACGGCCACAAGGGGGGAGGCCTTGGTCAGACGATCACATCGCCATGTGTGTGATGTCCTGTGGTTTGAAACCTCTCGGTGCATGGCCCGCGCCATGCGCTGGGTGAGTTCATCAACCCGCAATCTGTGATCATATATCTTTTTCCGTGGGTCCACAAGACGACGTGACAAAGCGTTCAGGCTATGCCTGCCACCATCCACGCGTCGCTCCAGGGCGCGGGTGAGCCGTGCCCTGAGTTGTGACACCTCCTCTTCAAGACGTCGTTTTTCCGGCACAGCCAGGGCCGCGGCTGCCGTGGGGGTAGGGGCCCGCATATCGGCTGTAAAATCGGCTATGGTGTAATCTGTCTCATGCCCCACGGCGCTTATCACGGGAAGGGCTGATCGGTGAATGGCCCTGGCCACGTCCTCACTGTTAAAAGGAGCCAGGTCCTCCAGCGACCCACCTCCGCGTGCCACAATAATAAGGTCAACGGCCATGTGACGATTTAAGATGGACAGGGCAGGTGGAATATCCTGGACGGCCTGCTCTCCCTGAACCCTCACCGGAACCACAAGGAGCTCCACATTGGGGTAGCGAAGGCGAAACACGGTGAGCATGTCGTGGACCACCGCCCCGGTGGGCGAGGTAACCAGGGCGATACGCCTCGGAAAGCGGGGGAGGGGCTTTTTTGATTCGGGATTAAAAAGTCCTTCGTCCGAGAGCTTTCGTTTCAGTTGTTCAAAGGCAAGCTGGAGTGCGCCTGCCCCTTTGGGCTCCATGTATTCAAAGATAACCTGGTAGGTACCACGGGGCTCATAGAGGCTGACACGGCACAGGCCGGTTATGGTCTGGCCGTCTTCCAGGCGGAATTTCAACCGGGCAGCCTGCCCGCGGAAAATGACACCGCTTATTTGGGCGCTACGATCCTTGAGGGTAAAGTAGCAGTGGCCGGATGATGGAATACGAAGGTTTGATATTTCTCCGTAAATCCAGATATATGGGAATCGATTTTCAAGCAGGGCTTTAATGTCGCTGGTAAGGCTTGAAACCGAATAGATCTCTTTTCGTTCCATAATCTCCGGATCTTTCTCACAGTTGCTTTAATAAGGGTTGCGGGCAGAAACAGGGTGTGTCTCTGGCGTCAAACTTTTGAAAACTTTGACAAACAGCTCTTTGAAACGCATCCGTCGGAGGCTTTTCACACTGAATCGTTACGGTTATTGACCACTTAAACCTGTTTGCACGTTTCAGCAACCAGATCTTGATTCTTTTGTTATGACAGCCCGGCGGGTGAATCCCGACACGCACCAGTCGTTTTCGACAGCAGAGTCAGATAATCTAGCACAGTTGCCGGTGGTGTTCAACCAAAGAGCCGAATTCCGCTCATGATCAGATGCTTCTGCCTACCGACACAGCCGTTGGTTTGGAGAGAGCCTGGAACCGAAAGAGTCGTGGCAGGCAATTGCATTATTGGGAAAATTTTGCAGAGTGACACGCCATGGGTGATGAGATGATGCAAACTCACATTTTTTGGTATGTTGCGAATAAATCGTATAATTACAGATATGTGCATTGGTTTGCTGCTTTTTGTTTTATGTAGATAACGTCCGATAAGATATATTATGTAAACTTTTGTTATTCGAAATCAAGCAAAGCAAGATGCCGGTCTGCCCTACTTTTCACCATTGATGAATTCCCTTACAGCCGGTGGGATATGAATGGTGTCGAGTTCCATGCGGCCAAGAGCCTTTCCAAGAATCCGGTTCTTCTCTCCGGTCTTTTTCCGTTTGTCCATAATAAAGCAGAGTTCCCCATGAACCAGGCAGAGGCCACTCTTCACAGATATGGTGGCAGCCCTGAAGCTGTGCTCCTTGTAAGTGGCCCCCAATTTTTCCGTGATGGCTTTCAGGTGTTCGAAAAGTTCAGCTTGAGACAGTTTCATGGCCGATGCGTTGCTCTCTGCTCCATTTGGGTTGATCGTTTATGTGATTTACCTTCCGCACGATTATCGTCAAAACAGTGAAAGGTCAAGTCCCGACCCATGGTCGCAAACCCTAAAACGTTCGTTCGTGTCAATGTGAACCATTAAATTTTTGAAAGTATGTTCAGATTATCTCTTGGTTGTTCCCTGTTATGGTATATTCAAGGCGTTCATTGAGTTTTACGGGTTGAAATTGCGAATACCTGTGTTATCTTTTTTTTGCGTATCATGCGGACCTTGGCGTGGTAATCAATCAGTGTAACATGCGCCAGCAATTTCCGAGGCGCTGGGCATCGCATCATCCATGTGGTTTGTGAGGCCCTCTATCGTACGTGCCAACATAAACATCACACTCCTGTTGGGCTTTTTTCCCCGGAGTCATCATTAACTTTTCTCAATTCGGAGGATCAATGCAGTCTTCAACTGTACAAAGTGCCCGTTCCCAGTCAGCGGTGAATTCTTTTCTTATGAGCGTCTACAACTGGATGTCCGTAGGCCTTCTTCTTACCGCAGGTGTGGCTTGGTATGTGGCCAACTCTCAGACCATGCTCCAACTCATTTTTGGCAACCGCATGGTTTTCTTCGGGCTGATCATAGCTGAGCTTGGGTTGGTCGTGGCCATTTCTGCAGGCATTCAGCGCATGAAGGCAGGCACTGCCACCCTACTTTTTATGCTCTACTCTGCCCTAAACGGAGCCACCCTCGCTTCTATTTTTATTGTCTACACCAAGTCGTCCATCTTCTCGACGTTTATCGTTTGTGCGGCGATGTTCGCCACCTGCAGCGTCTACGGCATGGTGACCAAAAAAGACCTCACAGGTGTGGGCAACTTCATGTTCATGGGCCTCATCGGTATCATCATCGCCACGGTTGTGAACTTCTTCCTCAAGAGCTCCGGCATGGCCATGATCATCTCTTATGTCGGCGTGGTTGTTTTTGTGGGCCTTACCGCCTACGACACCCAGAAAATCAAGGCCATGGCCCTCGCCCAGCCGGGTGATCTCGACAGCGGCACCCTGCGTAAAGGCGCCATCCTGGGCGCCCTCACCCTCTACCTTGACTTCATCAACCTCTTCCTTATGCTCCTCAGGATCATGGGGGACCGCGAGTAACAGCCGCATAGCATCACCTTATTAAAACAAAACGGCCCGTAAACCTTCATTGGTTTACGGGCCGTTTTTGTTTTGGGCGACAGGCAAAAGCAATGCCTCCGGCGGCAAGGTGCGCCACCTTGAAAGCGGGTTGCGACTGCTCCTTGCCCTTCGTTCCTCAGGGAAACTCACATTCGCTTTGTGCTGTAGCCAACCTCATAGATTATCATATAGTCAGACTTTTCCCTTTGATGGCAGCACTCTTATATTTACGTCCGATGCGCTTTGACCCGAGGAACGAGGGACAAAGCGCATCGAAAACCTGGGGTCCAGGGGATCATCCCCTGGCCGCCGGAGGCAGTTCTTTTGTTTGTAAATTAACCTATTTCATGGCGAACAGCCTCGGCGATCTCTTCGGCGCAGCGCTGCGTCAATTCGGCATCCTCCCCTTCCACCATGACGCGCAGCATCTTCTGTGTGCCGGAGTAGCGCACCAGGGTCCGGCCTTTGCCGGCAAGGGCTTTTTCGGCGTCATTGATGGCTTTGGGAACATCGGTCAGGGAGTCCAGGGGTTTTTTCTCGGAGACGTCAACGTTGATGAGAACCTGAGGGAAAACGGTCATGGCTTGCTTCAGTTCGGACAGGGGCTTGCCGGTGTCCACCAGGACGGTGAGAAGGAGCAGCGCACTCAGGAGGCCATCGCCTGTTGTGTGGCGATCGAGAAAGATCATGTGGCCGGAGTCCTCACCGCCCACAACAGCGCCCTTCTCTTTCATGGAGAGCATGACGTGGCGATCGCCCACGGAGCTTTTGATGTGGGACACACCCTGTTTTTCGAGGCATGCCGAGAGCCCCATGTTGCTCATCACCGTGGTTACCACGGTGTTATTGGCAAGGATGCCCTTGGTTCGATAGTGTTCCGCAACAATGGCGATGACCTGATCGCCGGAAACAACCTCCCCTTGTTCATCCACGCAGATCAGGCGGTCGGCGTCGCCATCAAAGGCGAGACCGGCGTGGGCACCGGTGGAGGTGACCCTGGACTGCACCTCATCCGGGTGCTCGGAGCCGCAGCCGGCATTGATATTAACGCCATTGGGAGAGGCGTTGATGAGGGTAAGCTCCGCCCCTGCCCCTTTCAGCAGCGTTTCCACCAGAGCGCTTGATGCACCGTTGGAGGCATCCGCCACCAGGCGAAGACCGGAAAGATCAACGGGGCAGGCATTTTTCAAAAAGCTGAGGTAACGAGTCGCGGCATCGGGGATGTGGTGCATGGTTCCAATGTCAGCGATGGCTTCACGCTTTTCGGTTAATGTCTGGACATCCTCAATCAGTGCTTCGAGTCTTTGTTCCACCGTTTCATCAAATTTGAACCCGTCCCCGTTAAACAGCTTGATGCCGTTGTCCTCAAAGGGGTTGTGGGAGGCAGAGATGACAACGCCTACTGCGGCGGTTTCCTCGGTTGCTGTGAGAAACGCTACACCGGGGGTGGGAATGACCCCTGCAAGGGCCACATTTGCCCCCATGCTCATAATTCCCGAGGCAAGGGCTGATGTGAGGGCCTGACCTGATTGCCGGGTGTCGCGGCCAATGATGACGGTGTGTTTTTCGGGTGTGGCAAAGGATGCCGCCACCGCTTGTCCCACCCTTTGGGCCGTCTCCACGGTCATGGGCTCCATGTTAAATTTTCCACGTATGCCGTCGGTTCCAAAAAGTTTCATATTCTGCCTTTATTCAAGTAGATATAAGCAATAGTTTAAGCGTAGGTTAAAGGGAACAACCGAGCCGCAAGCTCTTCTGTTTCACGGACGATATCGAAAAGCCAGTCACGCCCAAGGGCGCGATGTGCCTCATCAAGGGATTGAACGGTTGTGATGTAATCAGCACCGGAATCTGCGTTAAGTGTGTCGAAGAATGGGCCGAAGGTATCAGGTGTCACGTGAGTTTCAATCATTTTCTGCAGTGAGTCCTGAAAGGCAACCATTTGTCCTGACACTTCTTGCTTCTGGCTGGCCAGGGATGAATCAGAGGTTATTTTCCCCTTTTCCATACCCAGCGCAAGGGATGAGGGCAATTTTTCTGCAAATGCACGGAAACGTTTGATGCGCTCGGCAAGGGTTGAATCCAAAGCGGCAAGGTGGCCGTCATAGAGCTCACGGGGGTACGCATCTCCCACAAATAGTCCACGCACATTGCGTGTCCATGCCATCAGGGCCATGATGTTACCGATGTAATGCACGTTGTTTTTTACAATGCGTTTTACATTCTGGTAAATTCCGTCCGGAGCGGCCAGGGAGCCGGCACGGACGGCCCCGCCAAAATGGAGGCGCCCTTCCCTCTCCTCGTCCTTTCGCATGATGGTCCCTGCAGCCACTACGGTTCCGAAGGCAAGCCGGCTCGGCCCCACGAGCCCCCCCTGCCCCCCAAGGAAGATGGGTCGCTTATCAAGCATGACCCCTTCCGGAACGTTTCCGAGAAGCGATGCGGTGGCCTTGTCCTGATTGGGAGTGTAGTTGAAATGAATATAAGAGCTGCCGACCTCGCTGTGATCTTTGCGGCTTGTGCCACCGGCCATCAGAACATCACAGAAGTTAATGAGGCTTCCAAGGGTGACAAAGGGGAGAAGAATGGTTTGCTTCAATCCCACGGTGTGGGCACATGATGCTTCCTCTTCGAAAATGGTGCCTTCGCGAAGGTGGGCACCGGATCCCGCCTGGGCGCCTTCCAGAAAAACAGCTTTTTTTGCATACCCCCCTTTGAGCCGAACCCCTTTAGCCAGCTGGCAGGAGTCAACGGTCATGGGGGCCTCTTCACCAAGGGTGACCCCTGGTCCAATAAAAGTGGTCTCCCCTGCGATACGGCATCCGCTGTGAAGGGTTACCCCGTCGCCTGAAATACGATCTATATTTACATCCGTTGCAATTTCAATGCTCATGGGAGCGGGGATACGTACCCCTTTCTCTATAAGCGCCTGAATTTTTCCGCCGGCTGCTGTGTCGGTCATGGTGGCCTCATGGTGGTTGGTTATGGCAGCTCCGTAAAAACCGGAACGATGGATTTCTTGCAACTATTCGAGGGCTGGCGTGCATAAACCACGATAGGCGTCCATACGGTGCGATATATCTGGCAGCCGAGGAAGCCGGGTGACAGAATCATCGGTATAAACACAGAAACGTAGCCCGTCAGCAAATGTGACGTACCCGAGGAATGAGGGGGCGAAACATTTGCAACATGCTTTCGAGGTGGCTCACCTCGCCGCCGGCGGCACAAGCTGAATAGTTACGATTCGTTTTGCGAAGATAATTGTGCTTCATCACCTCAAAATCAGGTGCGAAACCACACATGTTTTTAACGGCTGGTGCATGGCAAGTCAAGGGAAAGGCCGTTGGTAAATGGGCCATTATTTCCTTTAGAATGAATTGTTGGGTGGTTTTCGCTTGTGCTGCGGCTACCCTGAGATTATAGTTAAATGTTACGATAACCTCGAACACATACCCATGAACGATCGACGAATTATCAGGGGCCTGCTAAAAGTCTGTCTTTTTGAAAGGCAACCTGAGGATAGATACCAAACGAAACCATTCCGACAACTGGAATCATAACAACACAAATTGGAGCGATTATGGCTGAAAATGGATTCAGGATCAGTAAAACCCCTGTGTGGAAAAAACTGAAAGAACATGCAGAAGAGATGAAGAAACCTGAATATCATTTGAAGCATTTGGTTCAACAGAAAGGTCGGTTGGCTGATTTTTCCCTAAAAAACGTGGATTTTTTTTACGACTTTTCGAGACAGCGGGTCACGGAAAAGACCATGGACCTGCTCTTTGAGTTGGCCGAAACAGCCGATGTGCATCGCAAGTATCGTGACATGGCCGAAGGGCAGAAAGTCAATGTCACAGAAAATCGCGCGGCCCTTCATACCGCGGCACGCAGTTTCTCCAGCCAGTCCATCCTGATGGAGGGGAAAAACGTGATGGGGGAGATCGAGGCCGTCCGTCGTCAGGTTCATGCTTTCAGCCAAAAAGTCCACAACGGTACCTTGCGCGGCAGCACGGGGAAGGCATTTCGTCATATCGTGGTTATCGGCATCGGCGGGTCCTACCTTGGGACCGAGTTTGTTGCAAATGCCCTCTTTGCTTTTGCGGACAAGGGGATGGAGCTTCATTTTCTCTCCAACGTTGATTCCCACAATTTCGAGACGATCAAAACAAAAATTGATCCGGAGAGCACCCTCTGTATCGTCATTTCCAAAAGCTTCACCACCGTTGAGACCATGGCAAACGCCAAGCAGATGAAGGAGTACCTCTCATCATGCGGTTTGGATGCCATGAAGCATTGTGTCACCGTTACCAGCAAAGGCAGCCCCGGTGACAAGGGGGATGAATCGGGCATTGAAACCTTTCACATGTTTGACTTTATCGGCGGACGATTCAGCGTGACTTCGGCGGTGGGGGGAGTCCCTTTAAGTCTTTATCTGGGGTACGATCGGTTCGACCGCTTCCTCGAGGGAGCACGTGAGGTGGACATCCACACCAAGTATGCCCCCTCTCCGGAAAACATCCCCCTGGTGTCTGCCCTCATCGGCATCTGGAACAATAATTTTCTCGGTTACCAGGCCCAGGCGGTGATCCCCTATGCCTCCCCCCTTTCCAAGCTGGCCCCCCATATTCAGCAGCTCAACATGGAGAGCAACGGAAAGTCCGTCACCATCAACAACTACGAGCTGGATAACTCCTCTGGAGTTATCATCTTCGGAGAACCGGGAACCAACGCACAGCACTCCTTTTTCCAACTGGCCCATCAGGGGCACCCCTTTCCCATCGACTTTATTGGTGTGATCAGCCCCCAATACCCGGAAGGAAGCTGCCGGCCTCATGGGGTAAGCAACCATCAGGAGCTCTGGGCCAACCTCATTTCCCAGGCTACGGCCCTTGCCGTGGGCAAGGATGACGAGGAGAAAACCCGTTTTTTTCAGGGGAACCGCCCCTCCTCCACCATTCTGTTAAACGATCTTTCCCCCGCAAACGTGGGGAGGCTTCTCGCGTATTATGAAGCTCAGACGGTCTACAAGGCTTTTATCTGGGATATCAACCCCTTTGATCAGTTTGGTGTGGAGCTGGGGAAAACCATAGCGAACGACTTGCGCAAGGAGATTGTCTCCAAGAACAA
The DNA here is from genome assembly GCA_942491485.1 of Desulfolunaceae bacterium. Lineage (GTDB taxonomy): Bacteria > Desulfobacterota > Desulfobacteria > Desulfobacterales > Desulfolunaceae > Desulfoluna. The sequence goes on from CALOAX010000012.1 coordinate 104,976, forward strand.
CAACGAGGCTTATAATTTCAAGCACATGGATGAAATTACCAGGTTTTACCTGGAACGGCTTTTTTCCGGAAATCTTCCAGAGTAACCCACCAGTTCATGAGCGTGTGTTAACGTCACCTCCGGCAGCCCTGCCGGAGGCACAAGCTGAATGGTTGCTTCGCAGCCATAGCCCCTTGAAGCCCTAAACAAAAAACGGAGCCCCTCTGACAGAGGGACTCCGTTTTTTTTATACCGAACGTCTTGTGACTGGATGTTACTCGCCGAAGCGGTAAATCATGGCGGCCCAGGTAAGGCCGGCACCCAGAGCCACAAAGAGGACAGTGCTTGACTTGGTGTCAACCAGGCCCTGCTCGATGGTCTCGTCCAACGCCAGAGGAATGGTGGCAGCTGTGGTGTTGCCGTATTTCTGGATGTTGTTGAAGATCTTCTCGCTGGGGAGGCCCAGGGTTTTCTGGTAGGCTTCGTTGATGCGAAGGTTGGCCTGATGGGGAATGATCAGGTCAATGTCGTCAAGGGTCAAACCGGTCTGCTCCAGAATCTCTTTGGTGATTTCAGGAAGCTTGCGAACGGCGAGTTTGAAGATCCTTGTGCCGTCCATAATCGGGAAATGCCCGCCGGTTTTGAGCATCTCTTCGTTGATGCGTTCCGGGTATTTGGAAGCAGGCAGTTCAAGCATCAGCTTTTCTGCATATTTTCCATCCGCTTTGAGGATGCTGCCGAGAACGCCCACATTGCTTTCGGTCTCCACGGCCTCCACGCAAACGGCAGCGGCCCCGTCGCCAAAAAGAACGGACACATCACGGCCTGCGGTGGTTTTGTCCAGGCCTGTGCTGTGTACTTCGGCTCCCACCACAAGAATTTTCTTGTACATACCGCTGCGAATGTAGGCATCAGCAGTGCTCATGGCATATACAAACCCTGTGCACTGCTGGCGGATATCAAGGGCCGGTGTATCGGTGAGTCCCAGCTTGGTCTGGAGAAAGCAACCGGAGCCGGGGAAGTAGATGTCCGGACTCAGGGTTGCAAAGATGATAAAGTCAATCTCTTCGGGCTGCCAGCCGGCTTTGTCCAGGGCTTTTTTGGACGCCTCAAGGGCGAGGTCGGACGCACCGACAGTCTCCCCTTCGGGAATCCAGTACCGGGTTTTGATTCCGGTTCTCTGCTGGATCCACTCGTCGTTTGTGTCCATCATTTTTGAAAGGTCGTCGTTAGTGACGCACCTGGAAGGAAGAAAGCGGCCGGTACCTCTGATCACGCTTCGTTTCATATATACATGTCCCTTTCGTTTTCAATGGTGATGAGAAGCGTAAATCCGAATCCGGCAACACAACCTCATGTGATATCCGGTGGACGTCAGTGTGTCGCAATTCATCATCAGGGGGGCGCCCTGCCCTGGCCTGATTGATTACGCAACCCATCATCGTAAGATCCGTATGACAAGGCAATCGGGAAATCCTTACCCAATTATCCCATTCTTATCCAATGAATGGGATGCTTTGTCAAATCCAATTCCCTCTTTTTCCCGCCTCCCCGCTTCTCAAAATCTCCTTTACACCCAATGAGTGGCCGTTATATTTTTAGACTCTGGCCCGATTTGTTTGCCCGTTGAAATCCCCGGAAATGCATTGAATGTCAGCAAAAGAATTGCAATACAGAATGGCATTGGGTCATGGGGCCAGCCTAAACGCGCTTTTTTAACGTTGGAATGTGGCGCAGATGGTTTTTCAAATTATCATTCTTGTTGTAGGGCTTTTTTGTCTTTACGCAGGCGCTGAATGGCTTGTGGGTGGATCTGTAAGGCTTGCGTGCAGGTACAACGTCAGCCCCCTTGTCATCGGCCTGACCATTGTGGCATTTGGAACATCGGCTCCGGAACTCCTCGTGAGTCTGTTCGCTTCCGGGGGCGAAGCACCGGGGCTTTCCATTGGAAACGTTATTGGAAGCAATGTCATTAATATAGCATTGGTTCTGGGTTTAAGCATCCTTTTAAATCCCATGTCGCTTCACCGAAAAGCTATCACCCCTGAGCTCATGTTCATGGTGGGCTCCTCTCTTCTCCTTTGGTTTCTTTGTCTCGACGGAACCATAAGGCGGGTGGACGGCCTGATTCTGTCCGGGTGCCTTGCCTTGTACCTCGCGTACCGATTCGTTCATGCAACATCCCACGATTATGATCTTGACGACTACGCATGCGCCAAAGGATCGTTGATCAACATCGCCTATATTACAGGGGGGACGGTCATTCTTTGTGCCGGAGCGCATCTCGTGGTGGAAAGTGCGGTGGCCCTTGCTGTATTTTTTGGTCTCAGCAATACGTTTATCGGGCTGAGTATTGTGGCCTTTGGGACGAGCCTTCCGGAACTTGCCGCATCCATGGTGGCGGCACGGAAAATGGAGAACGACATTGCCATTGGCAATGTGGTGGGGAGCAATATTTTTAATGCCTGTATGGTGATGGGGGTTGTGGGGCTTGTCTCCCCTATTCAGGTGGACAAGGGGCTCAATTACTTTGAATTTCCCTTTATGATGTGCATATCCCTCCTTTTTCTTTGTTTTGCCTTGCGTGTCAGGCGTTTGAGCCGTCGACATGGCCTTCTCTTTCTCGTTCTGTTTATCCTGTATCTGATTATTTCTTGGAGGCTGACCGGGGTGTAGTCCATCGATTGCGCATGCAGGGGTGCGATAGAATAAGTGCATAAAAAAAAGCGGGATGCCATGGGCATCCCGCTTTTTTTGAACTGTTTGCTTTGTTCCCCGTATGGAGGATTCAAGGGGAAAGGACGGCTCTATTTGAGATTGACCTTGATATCGGCCTTGTCGACCATGGTTCTTTCAAAGAAAGAGCGGTTGGCCTGGAGCCTTTCTCTCATCATGTTGTTCTTGATGGAGTCCTTTACATCATCAAAACCCAGGGTGGTTGCATCTTTAGTCTCTGTAACCTCGATAATGTGGTAGCCGTCCAGGGATTTGATGATGCCGCTTCTCTCCCCTTTTTTGAGGGTAAAAGCCGCATCCAGAAGAGACTTTGCCACAGGAGAGCTTTTGGTGATAAAGCCGACATCTCCGCCCTTTTGGGCATCCGCTGCGTCGGAACTTGCCTTGGCAACTGTTTCGAAGGCTTTCCCTGCTTCGAGTTCTTTTTCTGCGGCCTGAATCTTTTTAAGGCCCGCTTTTACCTCTGCGTCGGTGGCGTCAGGGGGCAGCGCGATGTGGATATGACGGATACGCACCTGCTCCGGCTTGCTGAAAAGTCCAGGCTGCTCATCATAGAACAGTTTTGCCTCTTCATCGGTGACGACAACATTGGCTTTCTTGTCGAGGGCCATCATAAACTCTTTGACCATCAGCTGCTTTCTAATGCTCTCCTTGAGTTTCGCCTCTGTGGTGCCCCTGGCCTCCAGTAACTTGTCGAACTCTGCCTTGTCAGTGGTCACGGCATTCATCAATTGCAGGAAGTTCTGCTCAACGATGCTGTCAGCCACTTTTACCTCGGCCTTAACACTCTCCTGGTAGTAGAGGTTGTTGATAATGACGCGCTTTAACACCTCCTGCTGGAGTTTCTGATACTCAGGAAGGGTCTGCATAGCGTAGGTCAGTTCCTGGAGGGTGATGACTTCGCCGTTGACGGAGGCAACATCCATGGCGCTGGCCCCTCCCGTCGATATCGTAAGAAAAGCGGTCGAAACGGCAAGGAGTCTGATCAGATGTTTCAGCATGTGTGGTCTCCATATGTCTTTAGGGTCATGTATGAGTGGATGCGCAGAATAAAAGCGGTATATCCCGTTTGGTGCTTTGCTACTCTACCAGATGGAATTGAGATGTCAAACGTCTGAGATCATGGTTAGTCAATAAAACAAAAAAGGGGATATCGCAATGCTGCGATATCCCCTTTTGATGCTTATTTGGTCGGGATGAGAGGATTTGAACCTCCGACCCCTGCGTCCCGAACGCAGTGCTCTACCAGGCTGAGCCACATCCCGTTTGTTTTACGGGCACACTTTTATCGAACAGCGTGCCAAATGTCAAACCCAAAAGGGCACTAAAAGTGATTTTTCATCACAATAGTTTCCTCGCGGCCGGGACCCACAGAGATCACGTCCACAGGGGTTCCGGCGAGTTCTTCGATGCGCTTGATGTAAGTCTTGGCATTCTCAGGAAGATCTTCGTAGGAACGCACGCCTGTGATGTCCTCGTCCCATCCGGGGAGGGTCTCGCAGACCTGGGTGCAGTTGTCCAGAAGTTCAAGGTCGGCTGCAAAATCTGTGACGATCTCGCCTTTGTATTCGTAGCCGGTGCAGATCTTCAGTTCCTTGAGACCACCGAGGACGTCAAGCTTGGTCAGGACGATGCCGGTAAGGCCGTTCAGGCGAGCGGCGTTTCTCAGGACCACCATGTCAAGCCAGCCGCAACGACGGCGACGACCGGTGGTGGCACCAAACTCCACCCCTTTTTCCTGCATGTAGGCTCCTGCCTCGTCAAACAGCTCGGAGGGGAAAGGGCCTGCGCCGACGCGGGTGGTATACGCCTTGACGATACCCAGGACACCGGTGATTTTTCCGGGGCCCACACCGGCACCGCAGCAGGCATTGCCGGAAACCGTGTTGGATGAGGTGACAAAGGGGTAGGTGCCGTGGTCGATATCAAGGTGGGTGCCCTGGGCGCCTTCAAAGACGACGTTCAGGCCATTGTCCATTCCCTTGTTGATCTCAACGGAAGAATCGGTGATGTAGGGCTTCAGCTCCTCTGCCAGTTTGAGGCAGTAGGCAATGGTCTTTTCGACGTCTTCAGGCTCTTCACCGAAGTAGTTTTCCAGGAGGAAGTTCTTTTCCTGAAGTGCCTCGGTTACCTTGGCTCGAAGGACGTCCGCGTTGAGGAAGTCGAGGAACCGGATGCCGACACGGGAGGCCTTGTCTTCATAGCAGGGTCCGATGCCGCGGCCGGTGGTGCCGATTTTGCCGTCCCCTTTTTTGAGTTCGCGAGCGTGGTCAATGCGCTTGTGGTACGGCATAATCACTTGGGCTCGGTCGGAGAGACGCAGGTACTCAGGGCTGACATCCACCCCTTTACCACCAAGATAGGCGATCTCTTCAAGGAGGACCTCAGGGTCAACGACCACTCCGTTTCCGATGTAACATTTCTTTTTCTGAAGAATGCCGGAGGGAACCAGATGGCTGATGAATTTTTCTCCGTCAACTACCATGGTGTGCCCAGCATTGTTTCCACCCTGGAATCTGACAACATAATCGGCGTGTTCGGAAAGAAGGTCAACGATCTTTCCCTTTCCTTCATCACCCCACTGTGTTCCGACAATCACATAGTTACCCACAAGATGCTCCTTGAGAAGTGTGCAATAATTAAAATTGATACGTCCGAGCGTTTCGGGTCTCGTTCAGATGTTCATCCGGAGGAAGGACGTCTCCCCCGGCCTGCTTGTATATTATTGATGAATCGTTAAGCATGATGGGGAGCATGGCGTAAAGCACGCTCCTGCTTGCGCGGCGATTCAGCATTTACTGCTGGTCAGGCCCCTTGGGAAGCCCGGCTTTTTTCAACTCTTTCTGCTGCATGCGCCTGGTTCGGAAAAAATCCTGTATCAGGCTTCGGCACTCTTCGGCGTTAACGCCTGGAATCACTTCAAGTGAGTGGTTCAACCGACTGTCATCGGCCAGGTTGAAAAGAGAGCCTGCGCCACCCCATTTTTCATCATGGGCACCGAAGACCACTCTCGAGAACCGCGCATGGACAATCGCGCCCATACACATGATGCAAGGCTCAATGGTGGCGTAGAGTGTTAAACCCGGTAATCTGTAATTACCCATGGTTTCAGCAGCCTTTCGTATGGCGAGGATTTCCGCATGGGCCGTCGGATCTGCCAGGGAAATGGTCAGATTGTGGGCCACAGAAAGTACCTCTCCATTCTCCGCCACAACCACGCAACCTATAGGAACCTCTCCTTTTTGTCCAGCTTTTTTGGCCTCTTCCAGCGCCATTGCTATATAATAGGTGTGGTTTTCCATCGGGATATCCCAGAGGCACCAGATGGCGCCGATTCTTTTTTACGGTGGCCTTATCAAAGCCGCCGTCGTTTCGGAAAGACCATTGTATATATCATTCGGTCCATGGGCGCACCCTCTTTCTTCTTCTTCGATCTGTTTTCATGTTCTGGGGTGGTCACCCACGCCTGACGCACCCCTTGATGAAATAGTTTACCGGGGCTATGGGGTTGATATCATGCCTCAACCCTTTACCTGTGGGGCTTTCGCCAGTTTCAAATGACAAAAAAGTGTAACTTTCACGTTGACAAGCCAAGGCGCTTTAGATTAAAAGACACTCAACTTTGAGACGCGCTCGTAGCTCAGCTGGATAGAGTACCTGACTACGAATCAGGTGGTCGCAGGTTCGAATCCTGCCGAGCGCGCCACATCAAAGGAAATGGCTTTGCGAAAGCAAAGCTTTTTGTTTGCCCTTGTGCGCTTGTAGCTCAGCTGGATAGAGTACCTGACTACGAATCAGGTGGTCGCAGGTTCGAATCCTGCCAAGCGCGCCATAAACGAAGAGATGACTTTTTTAAAGTCACCATATATATTTGTTAGGCTTATGTGCGCTTGTAGCTCAGCTGGATAGAGTACCTGACTACGAATCAGGTGGTCGCAGGTTCGAATCCTGCCAAGCGCGCCATTTAATTTAACAAGCCGAACAATATGCGCGCTCGTAGCTCAGCTGGATAGAGTACCTGACTACGAATCAGGTGGTCGCAGGTTCGAATCCTGCCGAGCGCGCCATTCTAATTTACAAGACGACCAAGTTTGTGCGCTCGTAGCTCAGCTGGATAGAGTACCTGACTACGAATCAGGTGGTCGCAGGTTCGAATCCTGCCGAGCGCGCCATCTTAAAAAGGCCCTGCATCCTTGATGCAGGGCCTTTTTGCGTTCATGAAAACATTTTACGCTTCTCACTGTTTATTCGGGCGATAGTACGGCTCAAGGCGCTTCGATGAGACACCACAGACAAAAAGGGTGGAGAGAATCCAGGTGCGCAGAAGGGAGAATATAACCCCCTCTTTTTCCCAGCGTCGGGGAGAGGTCAGCACGGTCTCTTCAAGAATCCGAATGCGCTCCCCCCTCTTCCGAATCCGCCTCATCAAATCGATATCCTCCATGACAGCAATATCTCTGTATCCGCCGAATCGAAAAAAGTCCCTTCGCTTCATGAAAATGGCCTGGTCCCCATAAGGAGTGCGAGTGAGTCTGCACCGAAGGCTTGCCGCCCGGGCAATGAGAGACAATATTTTTCTGTTGCCGGCAAAACGCAGGGAAAAGGCTCCCGCTGCATAATGACCGGATTCCATGGTTTCTCTTATTTTTTGAAAGGCGTTGCCAGGCAGGTGGGTGTCGGCGTGAAGAAAAAGAAGGAGCTCCCCTTGCGATGCATGGGCTCCGGCATTCATTTGAGGGCCCCTGCCCGGATTTGCAAGGAGGGTGATTACATCAGTCCGATCAATGGGGGCAATGCTCCGTCCCTCGGGCTCCCCGTCCACAACGATCACCTCAAAGATATCCTGTGGAAAACGTGCGTACAGCCGTGTCAGAAAGTGCCGGATATTCGGCTCATGGAGCACCGGAATGATAACAGAGACAGGGGTCATATTTCTCTAAGGCTTTGGCGGCAAGGTGAGCCACCTTGAAAGCAGGCAGCAGATGAACCCTGCTTAAGTTTGCAAATCTGTTTGTCCTATTTATCAATGGCTTGTCCCCCGGCAGGGCCGCCGGAGGCTACGTTGGGCTGAACAGTTACCCTTTTCGAAAGGTAGGTCCCCGCCAGGGCTGCACGAGGTTTTCTTTTTTTAGATCTGTCTGCGGGGCCAAATTACAAGGGAGCTTTTCTGGCTCATCGACTTCTGCATAGTGCTTTTTTATGCACTCCGGACAGATGCCGTGGGTGAACCGGGCCGCTGAGTGATCACGAATATATGACTCAATACGGTTCCACCCCCCACTGTCATCACGGATATTTTTGCAGTGTGCACAGATGGGCAGGATGCCGCTCAGGGCATCGAAATCACTCCTTGACTCGGGAAGGCCGATCTCTTGCTCCTTATATTCAGTGACATCAAGCCAGACAATAATTCCTGCTACGATGGCTCCGGTGTTGTCATGGATGGGAGCTGCTGACATCAGGGTCCATTTTTCTTCCCCACTGTCCATTTCCACAATCACTTTTTCATTGGTAACCATTTCGCCGTGGCTCAACGTGCGGACAAGAGGTATCTCCTCACGTTTCATCAATGTTCCATTGGGAAATTTATTCTTCCATGAAAGAACGTATTGCTCCAGTGTGATCTCGGTGAGGGGGGCATCGGTTTTTCCCCGAAATTTTCGTGCCGCCTTGTTGATGTATATGATCTTTCCGGAAGGGGCTTCAGCAAGAATCATACATGCGGGTGAAAAGTCCAGAACAGCTTGGAGGAGACTTGTTTCCAAACTCGACTCCACCGGGGCTATCTCATTTCGTTGACTCATGGCACGTACCTGATGCCGGCTTTGAAGGCCGAGCGTTAGATGCAAAAGCATCAATTATGCCGATAACTGCAGAGGTAGCCAAAAAGATCGTTGTTGTGTATTCGGGAAAACAGGAACATCTGGGGTGATCGTACTATCCAACTGAGGCTTTTAGTTTATATTATTTTTGTCGTGATTTCAACAACTCGCCCTGATTCAGGGCGTACGAAACGTGTCGTTGAGCATGGAAAAGCTGGAACAGCCTTGGGAGCATTGACTCTGCATCGGGAGACTCCCAATAAAAAAAGGCCATGGCAGAAGAGAAGCACTCCTACGCCATGGCCTTAGTGGGTTACATCCCCTTGGATTGATTAAACGATAAAGGTGTTTGTTACCCTGTTGATGGTACTTACCTCGTTATTCAGGCTCTCCACATGACCGGTCACCTCGTCAGCATTTCTCACCACCAGTTCAATGTCAGCGTTCACTTCGGTAATGCCTGTGGAAATATTGGAGACAATCTCTGTGCCCTGGGCCAGGTTTTCGTTGATTTCCTGAAGGCCCACTGAAGCCTGGACCACATTGCCCGCGATCTCTTTTGTGGCTGCGGACTGCTCCTCCACCGCCGTTGCAATGGAGTTGATGGTCTCATTTACGTGGGTGATGGAGTTCACCACGCTGGAGATTCCCTTGGCTGTGTTGCGTGTTGTGGCCTGGACGCCGCTTATCTGCTCTTTGATATCCTGTGTGGCCGCGGCGGTTTGGCTGGCCAGCTCTTTGATTTCATTGGCAACCACCGCAAAGCCTTTGCCGGCATCCCCAGCCCTTGCCGCTTCAATGGTGGCGTTCAGGGCAAGCAGGTTGGTCTGCTCGGAGATTTCTGTGATGGTTTGGGTCACTTTTCCAATTTCTTCCGCAGCCTTTCCCAGTGCGTCCATCTGCTCCGAGGTCATTCTTGCTTCGGTAACAGCCTCATTGGAGGTGTGGCGTGCTTTTTCTGAGTTTGCGGCAATTTCATTAATGGTGGATGTCATCTCTTCAGCGGCACTGGCCACCATATTGGTATTGGTGGTTGTCTGTTCCATGGCAGAGGCGATGGAGTTGATGTTGGCAGAAATTTCCGAAGTTTCACCGTCAATGCGATTGATGCGCTCGGCGGTGGAGGCCATGGTTTGGTTCATTACGGTGGCCGACTCCGTCAATCCCTGTGAGACGTTCTCCAGGGTTCGCGAGTTATGGATCAAACCCTTGACGATCCCCTGCAGGTTGCCCACAAAGGTGTTGAACCATTTAGAAAGACGTCCCATCTCATCATCTGAGTCGCTCTTGAGTCGGCGGGTGAGGTCCCCCTCCCCTTCTGCGATATCCCGGAGCATTTCACGGGCATAGTTGATGGGGTTGATGATGCTTTTTGTCACCACAACGCCAATAATGGAGAAGACAATAAACATAAGGACGGCAACCCCGGCGATCACTTTGATCAGGCTGTATGTGGGAGCCATCACCTCGCTTTTCTCTATAATGGAGATCAATTTCCAACCAACATCGGGAATGGTGAGAACAACTGCTTCGTAATCCTGGTCATCCATGGAAAGCGCAACGGCTCCATCGGACATGGATTCAAGGGTATTGAATGCAGGAGACCCGAGTTCGGAGAGTTTTTTGAAGTTGGATGAAGGATCTTTGGCGTTGGCAAGAATCACACCATTGGGCTGGACCAGCATCAGGTACCCTGTTTCCCCGATTTTGATATCGTTGATGAGGGCTGTCAGCACCTCCAGGGAGCACTCAATGGAAGCCACGCCGACAATGTCTCCTGCATTTTTGATCGCTGAGGTGATGGCGACAACCGTCCCCCCATTGGAGGACTGAAATGCTTCAGAGACCATGTCCCGATCTGGGTTTGCGGTTTGCGCTATGTACCAGGGACGAACCCTCGGGTCATACCCTGCTTTCATGGCAATGTCGATTGAGGTGATAAAAGCGCCGTCACGTGTCGCCAGATACACTTCGATGTAGTTGGCATGGGAGTCATGTATCAGTTTGGACAGGCTGTAATACGCTGCATCAACGCCACCTGCAGCCAGGTAGTCTACTTCTACGGCTTCGGTGTTGTCGAGGTAATGCGTCATGCCGGAATGAATCTCCTCTTTGAGGGGGGATTCGGAAATCATATGAGTGTTGGCTTTGGTTTCGTTGATAAATGATACGTAGTGCCCCGATATGCGCTCAAGGACCTTCTTGCTGTTGGAGCGATAGGTATCGATGGAATACCCGCTGAGGGAAATACTCATAATCACGACGATTATGAGCAGGGGGAAAATGACGGCTCCCATGAACGAGGCGATGATTTTCTTTCGAATGGTCAAACTCATGACATGTCTCCGTTGGCTTGTGGTTTTGAGACTCCTTGGTTCCCCCTGGGGGGCCATAATAAAGCTATCGGAAGACCACGCATGAAGGTTTAGCATTAAAAAAAGGATGTTGTTGTCATGCCGTCAAACCAGGCTATAGATAAGCTTGTCATACCCGGTACCACCGTGCTACGAATCGAATCTATTGGAACAGATCATCCGGTTGACGTGATTTTGCCTGGGACATGAGGGGCAAGGCGCATCCTGATATTATTTGATACGCCACATTGGGGGCTTTATTGTTGGGAATGTTTCAGTCCTTTGACAAATGCATCTATCCACGCTCTATCGACTCCCATCCAGTATTGAAGGGAGGGTCATCTATGTCACAACCTGGTTGTACATGGGCTGGCCTACCTTATATAAAACATCTCTTTATCAGGTTTTTGGTCCTCATGTGTTGCCTGGTACCACCCCTTGCGGGCGGTGTTTCGGTAGCCGGGGACCTTGAAAAAATACGCTCCCTCGAAATAATTACCTCGTTTCCACCGGAATTCTACACCCCCTTTGTCACAGCCTTTTCTAAGCGGCATCCCGATATCCAGGTTTTGACCCTTAATAAAAAAACCACCGCGGCCCTGGATGAGATCAAACGGGGCAACCCCCGCAGGTTTGATATATTCTGGTCCTCCTCTCCGGATGCCTTTGCCATTTTAAAAGCTGAAAACGCATTGAGACAATTGCCCCAGGGCAGGCGTCATGACGCTCTTACCATCGATGGTGTGAACCTTGATGACCCCGAGGGGTATTTCATGGGCTTCTCCCTCTCCGGCGTAGGCTGGATGTGGAACCCGGCCTATCTCCGAAAGGAGAAGCTTCCCATCCCCGAGCGATGGGAAGATCTCACCGCCCCCATTTATTACGGTCACCTGGCCATGTCCACGCCCTCTCGGTCCGGCACCACCCACCTTATCGTGGAGAGTCTGCTTCAGGATAAGGGCTGGGAGAAAGGCTGGGCCATGCTGCTGCGCATGGCCGTGAACTTAAGGACTGTTTCGGCACGGAGTTTCAGTGTCCCTGAAGGGCTCATCAGCGGCCGCTTCGGGGTGGGGTTGGGCATCGACTTCCTTGCTCAGTCCAGAAAGGAGCTGGGCTTTCGTTATGGGGACCCCGTCTATTTGGCCCCTGCCGGAATCGCGGTGTTAATCAATGGGAAAAATACAGCCGAGGCAGATATTTTCGTTGATTTTATCCTCTCGCCCGAAGGGCAGGCGATACTCCTTGCACCGGCCGTGAGTCGACTGCCCGTTTCCCGCGAACTCCATGCAAAAGGAGACGAGCCTGAACTTTTCAGGATGATTCGGGACAATCATTCAAAACCCTACGATGCGGTGCTCTCCCAGTCTCGCTACCATCTTGTCAATCAACTTTTTGACCGAATGATCACCTACAGGCTCCCCGAACGCCGCAAACTCTGGAAGCGATTTCTGACCTTGGAAAAAAAGGCCGAAGCCATGGGGTTTGCCCACTGGCCGGTGAAAGAGCAGTTGATAACCATTCTCAGCGAGGTCCCGGTGACTGAAAGCCAGAGCAGGACCCCTGAGTTTACGGTCCTTTTTACCCTCGCCAGCCGAGGCTCCGCACGGGGGCGGGAGCAGCGGAAGCAGATTCGAAGTTGGGAAACATTTCTCTCACGCCGCCTGACCCGGGCCAAGGAGCTTCTGGATAAGGCGGAATTCGACCTGAAGGCTGTCAGGCGATGAAGAGAATGATCTCAAAAATATTTCCAGTGCGTTATGGCATATGGTCCCGGCTTCTCACGGCCTTTGGCATCACCGCGACCATGACAGCCATGGCCGCGGTCACGGCACTTCTCGTTTTCAATCGCGCCAATGACATCCTTGGGGTCTTTACGCAAGAGCACCTTCCCGAGGTGGTCCAAGTGGCTGAGCTGGAAGAGATCGGTGGTGAAATCATCGCCATGGCTCCCCTGCTGCTCTCCGCACCGGATGAAACCACCCGCAACACCATTCAGGCCGACCTCGACAACCTTGTGGTGGACGTGAACAGCCACATCAACGCCTTGGGAATTACCTCGGTTCATACACGGGACGAGATAGAAACTCTGTTGAGCGGTTTGAAAGCCAATCTGGTGGCCCTTCAAACCGCCGTGGCGGGCCGTCTTTCGGAAGAGGCGCTCCTTGCCCGCCAAACCGAACGGTTGAGGTGGCTCTATGCCGATCTCCTCGGGGAGCTGGACCCCCTCAACCAGGACCTCGCTTACAACCTGGATTCCGAAATCGAGCGCATGATCGGTGCATCGCTTCGCGGAGACCGTCAGTTTTCTGCCCTGAGGCTGAGGGAGAACCGTCAGATCAAAGACACCGTTGAAAAGGTGGGCTCCAACGGCATCCTTCTGGTGAGCCTGATGCTTCAGGTGGCAACCGCACAAGGGGATGCACAAATCGACAACCTGGCATCCCTTTCAGGGGACGCCATGGATTTTATTCGAGTAAACCTTGCCCAATTGCCCGGTGACTCGAGTTTCCTTACCTTAAGGCAGGTCTTTGATGGGATCGTTACCCTGGCTGACGGACCGGAGTCCATTTTTGCCACCAAAAAAAGAATGCACCGCCAGGAAGTGGCCGGTCAGGATATTCTTTCAAACAACAGAACCCTGGTCGTAGAGCTTCGCAAGCTTATTGACACCATCGTGAGCGACACGCAGGAGGAAGCGTTTCACGCAGCTGCCGGAATTCGGCAAACCATGAAACGAGCCCAGTCGCTCCTCATCGCCATGGTTCTTTTTACCCTTGTCACCACCGGCGCAGTTCTCTGGTTTTATGTGCGGGGAAGCATCGTAAAGCGGCTGGATGCCCTGGCTCGCAGCATGCGGGCCATAGCCGGCGGAGACCTTGACCACACAGTCCCTGAGGCTGGCGATGATGAGATAGGTGAGATGACCGAGGCCCTGCGTATTTTCAGGGACACGGCCGAAGCCCGCCTCAAAGCCCAGAACGAACTGGTGCAGGCAGGGAAGCTGGCCGCCTTAGGACAGCTCACCGCGGGGATCTCCCATGAATTGAACCAGCCGCTGTCGGCGATCCGGTATTATCTCCACAACGCCCGCCTGCTTCTGGAGCGGGGGCACGTGGAGACCCACACGGACAACCTTACCCGGATCGGCGACCTCGTGGAGCGCATGGCCAAGATGATCAGTCACCTGAAGACCTTTGCGCGCTGGCCCGCCGAGGCAACGGTTTCTGTCGCTGTGGAGCCGGTCATCGATCATGCTCTCTCCCTTTTTGCATCCAAAATCAAGGGGGGGACGATTCAGGTATTGCGGGGTGAGGAAGACCTGTCCGTGACTGTGTGTGCCGAAGAGATCCGCCTTGAACAGGTGCTCATCAATCTCATCAGCAATGCCGTGGATGCCGTTATGGAGATGCCCGAAGGCGAGCGTCGTCTTGCCATTGACGTCATTGAAGATGAGGGTTCGGTCCATATATGCGTGACGGACAGCGGGCCGGGCATTCCTGCCGAGTCCCTGGACTCCATCTTTGATCCGTTTTACACCACCAAAGAGGTGGGCAAGGGGCTTGGCCTCGGGTTGTCCATCTCCTACAACATTGTTAAAGACTTTCAAGGGTCCCTTGAGGCCCTGACGCTGGAAGACGGCGGGACGCGATTTTCCCTCACCCTGCCTAAGGCCGGAATAAAGATAACAGGACACGATCAACAATGATGATCCCCATAGGTGAAATATTTCTTGTGGACGATGAGGAGGAGATCCGCATCGCCAGCAGACAAACCTTTGAGTTGGAAGGCTATGCCGTCCGAACCTTTGCCTCTGCAGCCGAGGTCCTGCCCCACATCTCCCCCGACTGGCTGGGGGTGGTGATCACGGATGTAAAAATGCCGGGCATGGACGGTCTTGAACTCCTCTCCGCCATCCGGAAGATGGCACCGGATCTTCCCGTGGTGATTCAAACCGGTCATGGAGATGTTCCCATGGCCCTTAAGGCGATGCATGAGGGAGCCTATGATTTTATCGAAAAACCGGTGCCCCCGGAATACCTCATCGATGTGGCAAAACGGGCCCTGGAGACCCGCCGACTCAACCTGGAGAACCGATCCCTTAAGGCTCGCCTCGGCTCAGAGGCCGATATCGAGTCTCGGATCATCGGCAAATCACCCGTCGCCAGAGAGCTGCGTCGAACCATAAGTGCCCTTTCCCTTATCGATGTGGATGTCCTCCTTATCGGTGAAACCGGTGTGGGAAAAGAACTTGCTGCCCACTGTCTCCACGACTTCGGAAACCGCAAGGCCGGAAGTTTTGTGCCCTTGAACTGTGGTGCCATTCCGCCAAACCTGGTGGAAAGCGAACTCTTCGGGCACGAGCGCGGCGCTTTTACCAGTGCCTCCACACGGCGTATCGGCAAAATAGAACAGGCCCAGGGCGGGACCCTGTTTCTGGATGAGATCGAATCCATGCCCCTTTCTGTTCAGGTAAAGGTCTTAAGGGCCCTTCAGGAACGTACCATCGAGCGGGTGGGAGGAAACCGCCTCATCTCCGTTGATTTTCGTGTCATTGCAGCCACCAAGGTCAACCTGCGCGATGCCGTGGGCAGGGGCGAATTCCGGGAGGATCTCTTCTACCGCCTTAACGTGGCACGGGTTGCCATTCCCCCCTTGCGCGAGCGCACAGGGGATATCATGCTCCTTCTCCACTGGTTTCTGATGAAAATGGCGGAGCGGTTTCATACCCAAGCCCCCACCCTTGATCCGAAAACAACCAGTCGCTTTGAAGATTACGCCTGGCCGGGAAACATCCGGGAGCTTCGCAATGTTGCCCAGCAACTGGTCCTGGGACTCCCCCTGGATCTGGCGGAGACGGAAGCCCCCCTGGCCTCAGGGCAGGACGATGCCGTGCCGTCCGGGCTGGACTGCCAGGTGCAGCTCTATGAAAAAAAACTTATTGAAAAGGCCCTTGAAAGAAACGGCGGCAGCATGACCAAAACAGCCCAGGACCTCGATATCCCCAGAAAACGCCTCTACCTGCGCATGCAGAAATTCGGTATTCAAAAATAGGCGCCTCCGGCGGGTCGCTTTTTGTAAAAAGCTCCGCAAAAACTTTCCGGTTGCATCCCCTTTTACCGCTCAGCCCCACCGGGGCTGAGCGGTAAAAGGGGATACTTGCTCGTTATGGTGAGTACAGTAGAAAAACCAACATCTTCGTATGCATCGAAATCGGCATTGAAACCTATTTGTCAAGATTTTCAATGACTTAGCATTCAAAAAGGCCGCCGGAGGCAATGTTGAACTGAATAGTTACCTGGTTTTAGAATAATGAAACAGGCCTCTTTCCGAAACGGGTTGCCCTATGTCGCCCTCCACGCGAATGCCCCGAAATCAATTGAGCTATGGCTCCCTTCATGCATTCGCCATAGGGTTTCCAGGTGCCCCCACCTGGCCGCCAGAGGCACACGTTAGCCATGAGTCAATTCCGGTACGCGTGGGTCACGTATGACCCATCGCAGCATCCTTCTTTCCTCCCCTCCCCTGAAAAATCTTCTGTCATTTCAGCCGTGATTACCTCAGGCGCAACATTGGCACGGCATTTGCCAATACAAGAGCGGTAAACTCGACAGCCCTATGATGTCATGTCCCCGATACCCCTTGCGAGCGATGCTGTTTTTGGCGTCCGTGCTTTTTGTTGCGGGGTTCGAGGAGATGACCTGTGAAACACTGAAAAGGAGAAGATGATGCGTAAAGTGATGACCCTCTTACTGGCTTTGAGCCTTGCTCTGCCCCTTTCTCTCTCGTCCGCCTTTGCGGGTGAGTACCCCTCCAAGCCCATCAAAATTATTGTCCCCTCTAAGGCTGGTGGTTCCACGGACACCGGTGCCCGTGTCTTTATCAAGGCGGCCAAGAAATACTGGCCCGATGCAAAGTTCGTCATCAAAAACGTCCCCGGCTCCGGTGGCCAGAAAGGGTTTGAAGAGATTGCCAAGGCGAAAAAAGACGGCCACACCATCGGCATGATCTTCACCACCCAGGTGGTGGCCCATGTTGTTGCCAAACGCGCCCGTTACACCCTGGACAGCTTCCACGTCATGGGCAATGTCATGCAGGACCCCCTTATTGTTGCCGTTCCCAAGGACAGCACCATCACCGGGATGGAAGCGTTCATCAAGGAAGCCAAGGCCCGCTCCCTCACCACCGCCGTCAACGGCATCGGGTCCGACGACTTCGTTGCAGCCAAAAAGCTTGAAGCACAGACCGGCGTTGCCTTCAACCTGCTGCCCACCAAAGGCTCCACCGAGCAGAAGGCCATGATCCTCGGCGGACACGTCGACGCAAGCATCATGAACCTCTCCCAGCTCCACAGCCAGCACAAGGCCGGTACCGCTCGCATTATTGCCATCCTGGACGACAACCGTTCCGAAATCCTTCCCGAGGTAAAAACAGCCACCGAGCAGGGGTTCCCCGTAACCATGACCGCCACCCGTGGATTTGTGGCTCCCGCAGGTGTGGCCAAGGAGAAGCTGGCCAAACTTGACGATCTCCTTGCCAAGGTCCAGAAGGACGAAGAGTTCATCGCGGAGTGCAAGAAAGACGTCTTCTTTCTGCTTCCCATGTCCGGTGAAAAGTACCTTGAATACCTTCAGGGTCTGCAGGCCGAAACCCAGACCTTCTATGACAAGAATCCATGGTGATAACACATGACAAAACGTGTAACTGAGCTGCTCATTCTCGGGGGCTTTCTGGCGCTGGCGTTTCTGCTCTACAGGAGCACAGCGGCCTATCCCGAGTCCGTCCAGGGTTCAACAGCCATGTATGTTCGCTTTCTCGCCGGTTCTTTAGGGCTTTTGTGTGCCGTTGAAATTGCGGCATGGCTCAAAACCCGAGAACAAGAGATCAGCGAAAAGCTGAACATTACCGCAGCACCGGTTCGGTTCTGGGGCCTGCTTATCGAGCTGGTGGTTTACTCCCTGCTCCTGGAGCCCCTGGGATTCTACCTTGCCTCTCTCATTTTTCTTCCGGTGGCCATGGTCACCCAAGGGGCGAGAAAACCGCTCTCCATCGGGTTGACAACGGCAGGTGTCCTGCTCTTTGTCTTCCTGGTGTTTGAGAAGCTGCTGGCCGTTCCCCTGCCGGAGAGACTCTGGTTTTAAGCACGACGGGCCTCCAATTTCGACAGTGCGATCCGGTTGAACAAGACACCACAGACCGGGTCGCACGGAGGCCCATAAAAGATGGCCTCGCAAAAAGTCGTGAGGCGTTTTTGACAATGACTTTTTTTCAGGCGCATCTTAACAGGACATCACTATGATCGTTGAATCCTTATACGCCCTTATGAACCCTTTCTCGCTCCTGGCGGTGTTTATCGGCACTGTCTCAGGGGTGCTTGTGGGGGGAATGCCCGGATTGACCGCCACCATGGCTGTGGCGCTTCTCATTCCGGTGACATTTGTACTGGAACCCCTGACAGGACTGCTCCTTATGGGAGGGGTTTACTGCGGGGCCATGTATGGCGGCTCCATTCCCGCCATCCTGCTCAGGACCCCCGGAACCCCGGCTGCCGTGGCCACCGCCATGGAAGGTTACCCCATGACCCAGAAGGGAAAGGGGGGCCTCGCACTGAAAGTCTCGGTGATCTCGAGCTTTGTCGGCGGCACCTTCTCCGCCTTTGTTCTTCTTCTCGTGGCACCGATCCTGGCTAAATTTGCCTTGAGCTTCGGGCCTCCCGAGTATTTCCTGCTGGCCCTGGTGGGACTTGCCGGTATCGTCTCCATGGCCGACGATGAGAACAGCCTCATGAAAGCTCTTATCTCCGGGCTTCTCGGACTGATCCTTGCCGTTGTGGGCACGGACCCCATGTCGGGCATGCTCCGATACACCATGAACAACCCGGATCTTTTTGATGGCATCGCCTTTATGCCGGCCCTCATCGGTCTCTTCTCCATCTCTCAGATGCTGGAGCTCACCGGGGCCAAGAGCATTGTGGCAGATACGAAGCTGATCACCGAAATCAAGAGAGAACCCATGCCCAAGGGCCTCGGGAAATTTATCGGTACCGGCTCCCTTGTGGGAACCATTGTCGGGATTCTTCCCGGCGAAGGGGCCACCATCGCGGCCTTTCTCTCGTACAACGTGGCCCGACAGCGCTCTAAAAACAAAGAGCTCTTCGGCAAGGGCAACCCAGAGGGCATTGCAGCAGCCGAAGCAGGAAACAACGGCTGTGTGGGAGGCTCCCTGATTCCAACCCTGACCCTTGGAATCCCCGGCAACAGTGTGGCGGCAGCCCTTCTTGGCGGCCTGCTGGTGCACGGCCTCATTCCCGGACCCGAGCTCTTCACCAAATACGGGGTGATGACCTACGCCTTTATTCTATCCCTTTTTATAGCCAACGTTGTCTTCCTGGTGATGGGGCTCCTTATGGCGCCGCACTTTGCACGGATCTCCCTGACCCCCACAAGCCTTCTGATCCCCGTGGTGTGTCTCTTCTCGGTTCTTGGATCTTACGCCATGAACAACAGCGTGTTTGATATCTCCATCGCGCTGATTTGCGGGATCTCCGCTGTGCTGCTTCACAAAACCGGCTTTTCCCTTGGCGCCCTTATCCTGGGGCTCATCCTGGGACCCATTGCCGAAAGCGGATTTGCCCAGGCCCTCATCATGGGACACGGAGATTACAGCATCTTCTTTAATCGTCCCCAGGCCATGGCCCTCTGGTTCATCATCTTCCTTCTGCTTGTGCCGCCTGTCTACCAGGCTGTGAAACGACATCGCAGCAAAGATGAGCCGGAAGAGCTGCAGCCGGAAGCGTGATGATAGAAATGTAAAAGAGCCTCCGGCGGCCCTGCCGGGGGCCAAACTTTTGAAAAGTTTGACAAACAGATCTTAAAACGTGTCAAAGGAACGTTCATGCCAAGCTTTGGAAACAGCGGAAAAGGTGTTGAAATAGAAAAAGATATCAATGAATTTTTAAATGAGGTCAGCGAGGCGGGGGTTCTCTTTACCAAAGGGGTCAAAGCTTACTTGAACACCTACATGGCTTCCTTTAAAAGCTTTCTTCAACAGACCGTGGAGACCGAACACAGTGCCGACGAACTGCGTCGGTCCATTAAGGAAAAACTCTATGGCCGCACCCTGATCCCCGAATCACGTGGAGATATCCTGAGGCTCATTGAGAGCATGGACTCCCTTTTGGGACAGTACAAAGGCACCTTGTGGCAGCTTGAAATCGAACAACCGGAAATCGATAACGAGTTCATTGACGATTTCAATGCCCTCACCCAGTGCGTGGTGGCATCGGTGGAGGCCGTGACCAAAGGCATTCGAGCTTTTTTTCGCAACAGGGATGAAGTGAAAGAGCATATCGAAAAAGTGTCCGTCTGGGAAACAGAGGCGGATATCATCTCCACCCGTCTCCAGATGTTTATTTTTCGGAGGGAAGGCCTTGAGCTCAGCCGTCAGATGCATTTGAGGGACTTTGTCCGCCAGGTGGACCGCATCGCCGATGAAGCCGAGGACCTCGCCGACAGCCTGGCCATCTATGTTATCAAGCGTGCTCTTTAGCCCGGATATTTCATGAGAAAGCAATCGAATCCAGATAAAATCGGGTTATTACAGATGGTTGCTGCGAGATGTTAAGGTGTCCCAAAAGCACAACATATCATTCACGGTTTCCTGCTCGCTCTTCTCACCCTTCGGGCGAGCCGAGTGCACCCATCTTCTGCGTTATCAGAGCATTGAGGTAAACCACTACATCTTCAGCTCTGATGCCTTGAATATGGGTGCACTCAACTCGTGAAATATCCGGGTTAGAGAGCCTCCGGCGGCCAAATTTTTGCCCGATCTGAAAAAGTGGGTTTAACAAACAGGTTTTAAGGACTATTCGCCAGCATCACCTATATTGGAAGCCTAAATGATCCTGGCTTAACGAGTATGCCGCCTCCTTTTCTCTGCCCCTGCGGGGCAGAGAAAAGGAGGCGGCAACCGGAAAGTTTTTGAGGCGCTTTTTTCAAAAAGCGACCCGCCGGAGGCATACTGAATGGTTACTATTATTCAAAGATTAACGTTATGGCTGCTTTGGCCAGGGGCTACGCCCGTCTGGTTACACCGTATCTAAACACAGCCGGGACCCAACCATGAAAGCACTCTCCTCATTTTCAAGCGGCCTCTACGCAGGCTGGGCCTTAGGGGCAAACGACACCTCCGGTATCCTGGGGCCCGCCGTGGGCTCGAAGATGCTCACCTTTCGGCCCGTAGCCCTCTGCTGTGCAATTTTTTTGATGGCAGGGGCAATGTTTGCCGGAACGGGTGCAGCCCAGCCGGCATCCTCACTCATTCTTGCCCCCGGCGATGCGTTTGTCGTTGCCCTGAGCGCTGCTCTTTGTGTGACCCTCATGACCCTGCTCCGCTGTCCGGTGTCTACAGTCCAAGCCATGACGGGAGCCATCATTGGCTGGGGAATCGCCTCTGAAACGGCATTGAATGCAGGCAATCTCACTACCTTGGGTCTTGTCTGGGTTGTCTGTCCGTTCCTTTCAGCTTTTTTGGCTGTGTGCCTCTATAGGCTGGTGGCTGGCCTCATCAAGGCCCTTCATGTCAATATCTTCAAACTGGACCGCATGATCCGCACCGGTCTTTTTCTCGCCTGCGCCTTTGCCTCATACCAATTGGGTGCCAACAACATTCCTGCAATTGTGGGCATTTTTCTCCCCGTCTCTCCCATTATTGACCTGACACTCTTTGGGAAAATCAGCATCAGTGCTGAGCTCCAGCTTCTCTTTTTTGGGGGAGCCGCCGCTGCTTTGGGTGTGTTCACCTGGGGGCGGCGCATGGCCGAAGCCACCGGGGACGGCGATTTCAGGTTTTCATCATCACCCATCATTGCGATGATAGCGGTCCTGACTCAAGGGCTGGTCTTCTATCTCTTTACGTCACAAGCAGTGGGGGCCTTTCTCACAGGCCATGGCCTGCCCGCTCTCCCCCTGGTGCCCATCTCCGGTAGCCAGTGCCTCGTTGGCGCCATGATGGGATTAAGCCTCCTGAACAAAGGGGTTTCCTTTTCCTGGCGCAGCGCAGGGTTCCTCACGGCCAGCTGGATCGTAACCCCGGCCCTCGCCTTTTTTGGGAGCTATGCAGCCCTTTCCATTCTTTAAGAGAGATAAAACGCATGCCCCCGGCGGGCAGGGGATAATCCCCTGCACCCCTGGTTGCGAATGCTCCTTGCCCTTCGTTCCTCAGGACAACTCACATTCGCCCGTTTTGGATGTGGCAAGCGGCAATAAAAAAGGCCGAAACCACTCTCACTGGCTTCGGCCTCAAGGTCTCTTAATGGTATGAAGGGTTGCAACTGTTCAGATCATATTTGCCTCTGGCGGTCTTGCCGGGGCCAAACTTTTGCTAATTCTATGCGTCTTAACGAGCAACCGGAAAGTTTTTGCGGAGCTTTTTTCAAAAAGCGACCCGCCGAAGGCATGGCTGAATAATTACGAACGGTTCTATATTTTCCGACCGATCACCTGCACCACGGCTCCCCGCCCGGTATGGAGGGACCCCTCCACCACATCACGCTCCAACTCCTCGGCATGGATCCACTCTATGTCCGGCAGTTCTTCTCTCAGCAGATCAAGGGTCATCATCATGGAGGCCTCGGGAGGACCACCGGTACCGAGTGCCAGTTGCTCGGGCCTGTAGGCTTCAAGGAGCAGTATGCCGCCCCGTTTTAAACCGGAACACACCTTTGCATGCAGGCTTTTTCTGACAGCCTCCGGAACATGGCAGAAAATGGACACCACCCCATCCCATGAATCGGGTTCGATGGGATACTTAGCAAGGTCGGCCACTACGGTTTTAATGCTTACCCCGCTCTCCTGTGCCAGTTTTTCTGCCTTGTTAAGCCCCACACGCGATGAATCAACCGCCGTCACCTCATAGCCCGATCCGGCCAGGTAGACGGCATTGCGCCCCTCCCCTTCCGCGAGGCAGAGAATCTTTCCCTTGGGAAGATGGTGTCGGTTATCTTCCAGGAAATCATTGGGAGCTTTGCCGTAGACAAATGCATCGGAATTGTACCTGGTATCCCACATAGTCATAAATCATCTCTCATGCGTTTATTGATCAAGTTAGGGCCTTACCATAATTATACACGCTCAGCATGACCAGCACCGTGCGCTTTGAACATTGAACGTTGGACCACACAGTATTGTGGAAACGCCCGGTAACGGTCGTTGTATAATTATTTCAAAGCGAGGCCCTTATATCGCAACTATTCAACTTCTAAAAACAGCCTCCGGCGGCAAGGTGTGCCACCTTGAAACCAGATTGCGGATGCCCTTTGCCCCTCGTTCCTCGGGCCAAATCACATCCGCCTTTAAAGCGGAAATCATTCAAGGGCCACTTTTTAAGACCTGTTTGTTAAACCCACCTTGTCAGATTAGGCAAAAGTTTAGCCCCCGGCAGGGCCGCCGGAGGCATTGTCTCTTGTCCTTCCCTAAGCATATTCATCCTAGTTCCAGGCAAGGGTCTTTCTGAACCCCCAGTATGCCTCCGGTGATTCTACAAGTCCGGCCAAGGCCTCGTCAGCTTCCGGGTCCCAGGCAACGTCAAGGGCCTGAAGGTTGGATGAAAGGTGCTGTGTGCACGCCGCACCGCTCAACACCACATCCACCCAGGGTTTTGACAGCAGCCAGGCAATGGAGAGGGCATCAACACCGCAGGAGAGGCGATGGGCCTGCGTGCTGAGTATGGCTGCCTGATTGGTAAAAGAGGGGTTGGTGTTGCGCTCGGTGAGCCTGCCGTTGGCAAGGGCCTCTTTGATGATCACCCCCATGCCTGCATCGGAGGCTTCGGACAGTGCTGTTTCAGCGGATCGATCCAACAGGTTGCAGGTGGCCTGGACGGCATCAAAGAGCGGGAGTCCGTCAAAACGGAGTTCCCTTGCCTTCATCAGGGTCTTTGCCTGATCAGGGCCGGTGAGCGAGAGGCCCATGAGGATCCCGTGGGTTTGCTTGATTTTAAACAGGTGTGCAAGAAGCTTCTCGTTGGAGAGGACCCCGCTTTCAAGGGTGGCCGAATGAATCTGGTAGAGGTCGAGGTGGTCGGCAAGAAGTTCACGGCTCTCCTCCCACTGGGAAATCAAATGATCGTGTGTGTGCTCTTTTATCTCGTGGTGCGCAGCGTGGACCTTCCAGTCTGCCGTATACCGATAGCCCCACTTGGATCCCACCGCCATCTCGGCCCCCTCAATATTCCGGCTTTTCAGCCAGCTCGATAGAAAGAGTTCCGCTTTTCCATAGGAACGTGCAGCGTCCACATAACGAATGCCCTTTTCCCATGCTGCATCCAGCACCGCATGTGCATTGGCTTCCATGCTTTGAACGTCGGCTTGCCCGGCAAGGTCGTCACCATGGCCCAGGTTGATGTAACCTGGACGTCCCAGTGCAGCCAGCCCCAATCCTATGGGTGAAACAAGGCAGTCGGTGTTGCCCAATGGGTTCAATTTCATCGAAATGTCCTTGATTATTCAGGTTGTACCACGCTCTGATCTTCATTGTGTTTTGCCGTGATGCGTTTCTTTTGTGCTTTGGCCTGGCTGGACCAGGTGCGATCGTTTCTCAGGTAAATGGAAGCCAGGGTGTTGAACCGGGATGCCTGGTCAAGGTTGCCCTTGGCAAGCCATGCTTCGGCCAGATAGTAGTAGCCGGGGCCGTCGGAAGGGTTAATCCCCACGGCCCGCTCCAAAAGTCGTAAGGCACCGTCAATGTCCCCTTTTTCCAGCAGTGCATACCCCTGGGAGGTGAGATTGTGGGAGGCTATCGTGCGAGAGTCCTGGTACCCCTTGCTTTTATCCGGAGGGGCAATCAACTCAGGTGCCGGTAAGGAGCCACCCCCCGTAGACGCACCACGCCCGGAGACACACCCTATGAGCAGAAAAGGCATGATAAACATAACGCATATCGTTTTTAAATTAGAATACATAACTTGATTCTCTCACATAATTCATTAAGTCAACGTATATTGCGAAGCTGCACGTCAGATAAGGGTCTTGCCAGAATTTAATTATACACGTTCTGTATGGCCAGCACCGTGCACTTAAAAATTGAACGTTGGATCGCACAGCATTGTGGAAACGCCCGGTAAAGGTCGTTGTATAATTATTTCACAGCGAGGCCCTAACCATTTGGCTTGTGCTCCAGCAGCCTGCTTTCAAGGTATTTTGCTTAATGTGGCTTCGCCACCCTTGCTGCCGGAGTTATTCCGGTGAAAGTCAACCGTCAAAAGGAGCGCCAACCGGTGTCATCTTGCAACCATGGATCCCCGGTCACTCAATCGTCCGGCACGACCCTAAAACGCACCATAAAGGCTTTATCAGACACGTAAGGCCACCCGGAGAGCCGGGGAAGACGAAATCGGGGATCTGTCGTTACGCAACAATGAAACAGGCCTCTTATCAAGAACGGTGGCACTGCCTTACCCTCCACGCGAATGCCTCGAAAGAGATTGCACCACGGTGACCTCCATGCATTCGCCATAGGGTTTCAAGGTGCCCCCACCTTGGCCGTCGGAGGCAGTTTTATGGGTGCTGAACAGTTACCCACGTTAGTTGAATATATTCCTGATCCCTCGACCCATGCGATCGAAAAACGACGAGCCACCGTGTATCGGGCAGGTCTCATCGGGAGGGTTGGTTTCCAGGAAATACTCGTCGTAAACATCCGGGCAATTGGAACCATCGGCCCGTTTTCCGCTCTTTCGACATACCTTCATTTTAACAATATCCGGCGGTGGCACAAAGGCGTTTCCCGAGACATAGCCCGGTATGGCTGAGACGAGCTCCGCCCAGATGGGAAGGGCTGCGGAGCCTCCGGTGCCATAAATGGGGTCGTTGTTGTCAAAGCCAACCCACACCAGGGCCAGAAGATCAGGGGTATAGCCCACGAACCAGGCGTCTCTGTAATTGTTGGTGGTCCCTGTTTTTCCGGCCACGGGAAAACCGACGCCGTACCGGGCAAGGGAGCGACCGGTCCCTTTTTTCACGGCGCTTTCCAGCATGGAGGTGATGAGATACGCCTCCCCTGGTGACAGGACAGGCTCGATCTCCATGCGCCTTCCCACAAGAAACTCGCCGGTTTCGTCCACCACATCCTTAAGGGAGAGCGGGTATGGCTGGATGCCGTCCGATGCAAAGACCGCGTACGCCCTTGCAAGTTCCATGGGAATCACCTCCAAAGCACCGAGCACCATGGAGGGCCAGGGCGGAACCGGGGTGGACAGGTGAAACTGTTTCAACCGCTTCGCGGTCAGTTCTGTGCCGCCCCGAACCAGCATGTCCACGGCTGCCCGGTTGCTTGATATCCGCAGCATGTCCCGGACGGTGAGTTGCTTCTCTTTTTGTTCGCTGAAGTTGCTGGGTGTCCAGGTTTTGTTGTCGACGACGTAGTCGGTTTTTTCGTTGGAGAGGATATCCGAGGGCTTAAATTGATCCAGAAGCACCGAAGCCACAACGGGTTTGAAGCAGCTCCCCGGTTGCCTTTTGGCCTGGGTGGCCCGGTTGAACTGGCTTACCTTGTAATCGCGGCCACCGACCATGGCCAGGATATTTCCGGTTCGGGGTTGCAGCACCACGATGGCACCCTGAAGTCTTTCCGCCGGATTGCTGCGCCTGAGTTTCGGGTTCTTTTGTTCCAGGCGGGCCAACCCCTGTTCAAGGGCGCGTTCTGCAGCGGCCTGCACCTGAGTGTCCAAGGTGGTGAAAATGGAAAACCCCATGCTGGACAAAGTGGTGGCGGGATAGAGCTCTTTTACCTGGGACGAGACATAGTCCAGAAAATACGGTGCGGTCTGGCTGTAGGCCTCGAAACCCGCGACCTTGATGGGTGTTGACGTGGCCTCTTGAAGCTCTTCAGCGCTGATCCAGCCGTTTTTGTGCATCGAATCAAGCACGATGTTCCGGCGCTTGCGGGATCGTTCCATGTTTCTGTACGGGGAATAGAGGTTCGGGCCCTTGATGAGGCCCGCAATGGTGGCGGACTCGGCCAGGGAGAGGTCCTGGACCCGTTTGTTGAAATAGAACTTTGCCGCCTCCCCTGCCCCGTTGACCGAGGCCGAGCCTTTCTGGCCGAAATAGATCTCGTTGAGATAGATGCCAAGGATCTCGTCCTTGCCATATTTCAGCTCGATGGCAAGGGAGATGAAGAGCTCGTTCAGCTTTCGTGAGTAGGTGCGCTCCGGGGTGAGAAAGTAGTTTTTGGCCAGCTGCTGAGTGAGGGTCGAGCCTCCCTGGCGAATGGCGCCGTGCCTCAGGTTGGTGTACACCGCCCTCAGGATGCCCCGCGGGTCGATGCCGTAATGGGTGTAGAACCGGGCATCTTCGGCGGCCATCACCGCATACTGGAGGCTTTCGGGAATCTCGTCTATGGGGACCACCTGCCTGAGCTCACGCGTTTTGCCGAAGTACCGCATGAGCACTTCAGGTTCCAGCTCAAGGATGGGCACCGGTTGCCCGGAATCCCGGCGCACCATGGAGGCGATGGCGTTGTTTTTAAAGGTCAGGAGAAGTGGGAATCCAAATCTTGTTTTTCCCGGTACGGTGAGGTCGTTGAGGTAGATCTCAAGCGTGTTTCCGGAGAGGCGGTAATCCCCCTTTTTATGCGGGGAATCCCCTGTCTGCCTGTAACCGATGCCTTTAAGACGCTCTTTAAAAGAGTCCAGGTCTACCTTGCGACCGGGGTACAACAGGGTTGTATCCGAATAGATCACCGACGGGATCTGCCACTTTCGGCCTGAAAAACGGTCTTCCACAAGGCCGGTGAGGTGCCAGCAATAAATTGATGCAGCGATCAAACCGAGAAGCCCCAGTGCGATGCCTGCCTTCACACAGTATTTAATCCAGCGAATCATAACCCTTGCCCGATATCAGATGAATGGTCAGCGCCCATGCGCTGGCGGGTATCATAATCGAACCATGGCAGAATGAACAGAGGTATCCTGTCAGATTAGGAACTGTTCAGCTTATGAAAAACGGGTTTCGTTCTGTTCGTTTGAAAGACAGCCTCCGGCGGCAAGGTGTGCCACCTTGAAAGCAGGTTGCGGATGCGTTTTGTGTGGAAATAAGTGGGGTGGGGCTAATACCTGTTTATCAAACTTTTCAAAAGTTTGGCCCCCGGCAGGGCCGCCGGAGGCACTATCTGAATTTATTTCCGACCGAGACCCTTATTGGCTCTGGGTGTAGTTGAACTTGGGTATCTCAAGGTTGCAGTAAATGGCAAGGAGCCTGAGAGAGAAGCCGGTGGCAAGGGTGATGAGAATGGCCGAGAGATCTGTCATGCCACGTGCGTGCAGAAAGAGGAACAACCAGGCGGAGACGATGGAGACACCGGCATAGACCTCTTTTTGGAAGACGAGGGGAATGTCGCGGCAAAGGACGTCTCGGATAATGCCCCCGGAAACCCCGGTGATTACACCCATGATGGAGGCGACAATAAAGCCATGGCCTAACGCCAGGGTCATGCGCACCCCGATAATGGTGAATGTCACCAGTCCCAGGGCATCGAGAATAAGAAAGACCCGGTGGAAGTACTTCATGAATGGAGAAAGAAGGATGGTGATAAGCGCGGCACAGGTTGTGATGACAATATATTCCGGATGCCCCACCCAGGAGATGGGGTAGTTCCCGAGAAGCATGTCGCGGATGTTTCCGCCTCCGATGGCGGTGGCGCAGGCGATGATGATCACCCCGAAAACGTCCATTTTTTTGGTGCCGGCCTTCAAGGCTCCGGTGATGGCTTCAACTGTAATTCCAAGTATGTAAAGATGATGTAGAATCATGCTCCGTATGTTCCTTTAAAATAAAAATGACACGTCGAAAAACGGAGGAGATAAACATGATTCAATGGGGCCTGTCAACGGTTATGGCGCCCTTATTGAAAATAATGAAGCGCCATTCAAAATAGCCCGTGATGGTGCCCTACCCCACCTCTTTCCAAGTGGCTGGAATGATGTCGATCGTGTTGCCTTCGGAGATGATCCAGACCTGTCCGTCATCAATGGTAAACTGAAGCTGCATGGTACGGTTTACCATGGCTGCGAGGTCGGCGCCGTTGGCAAGGGGAATGTACAGCACGCTGAGGTTGCGACAGCGGTTGAGGGCCTCACAGTTCTTCTGCCACCAGGGTTCCGCTTTGTTTTCACCATAGCTCACAATGACAACCTGGTCGGCCTTGCCGCAGGCCTTTCGGATTCTTTTCTCATCCGGCATCCCCAGCTCGACCCAGAGCGCGATCTCACCCGAAGGGCTGATCTTCCATAATTCGGGCTCGCTGTCGGTGCTGAGTCCCCGGGTAAAAGCCAGGTTCTCATCGGCAAAAAGGGCAAAGGCGAGAAGGCGAATCATCATCCGTTCATCGGTTTCAGACGGATGTCTGGCCACGGTGAGGTTGTATGTCTCGTAATGGTGGCGATCAAGATCGCTGACCTGCAGTTCAGTTTTAAAGATGGTTGCTTTAAGAGCCAAGAGCGATTCCTTGCGGTTTGGGTGATGATAGACGATCGAATAAAGAAGCCACTCTATGGCCTTGGGGCGCAGAAATGTAAAGGATTATCGTAACGATTCGCCTCCGGCGGCCAAGGGCCGAGCCCTTGGATCCCAGGATCGCAAATGTTCTGTACCCTCGTTCTTCGGGTTCTTCACATTTGCTGACGGGCTTCGCCCGTGGGTTGTCATGGGGAGTATGAATGCCGTCTTCACCGGTGACAGCATGCTGACGATTGACTCTTACCGGAATAACCCCGGGGTATCTACAGATGCCAAATTTCACCTTACTGATGGTGGGGTTTGCAAAGAGGTTGTGGTTGCATCCCTGCTTTGATTTATGTGTAAAACCACGAAGAACACAAAGCGCCCTTCGGTCTACACGAAGGCGTTTGAGCTACCTCAGCCGTTATTCACGGACATAGCCCGTCAGCGAATGCTCTCGACCCGAGGAACGAGGGGCGAGAGCATTCGCTAACCAGCTTTCAAGGTGGCTCACCTTGCCGCCGGAGGCATCTTAGTGGAACCAGCTCAGGACCTCCCGCCAGTAGGGTTCATCCCATTTTTCGGGGTCAAAATTGATATGGCGCCGGCTCTCAGGGTTGTTTGAACGGAAGCTCCAGAGGCAAAAGTGCCACCCTTCACTTTTTGTGATGCCCACATGGTCGGAGAGGTAGGCCTCCCCACCGTGCTGGGGAAACTCCATGCCGAATTCACCCAGCAGGATGGGGACACGGTGTTTTTTTTGGAACTCTTTTACATCTTTAAAGATGACTTGTTCCAGAAGCCCCCGATTAAAAAGGGCCTCCTTTCCAAGAGCCTGGCACCAGTAGCTGCCGGGGTATCTCTTCTTGTAGGGCCTCTCTGCATGGGTATATTCAATGGGGACATAGGAGTGGACGTCGTAAACGATACGCGGGTCGGTGTACTTTTCCATGAGTCCCCACCACTCTGGGTCCGAGTACTGAACGTTCTGCACGATCAAGGGGAGAGCGCTGTTGACCTTTCGAACCTCTTTTATAAAAAAGTCGAACATCCCATGGATATCCATTTCCCTCTTCTTCAGGGCCCGTTTCAACTCCTGCGGTGATTCAATGACATCGTTTTCAATCTCTTTCCAGAGGGGGTTGGGCTCCACCATCAGGTTAAGCCCAACACAGAGCGGGTCATCTCCATACTTACGGACATAGCCCACGAGCATCTGCGCGTATTGTTTCTGCTCCTCTACATCTGTCCAGATGGTGCTTTGATG
Organism: Desulfolunaceae bacterium; assembly: GCA_942491485.1. Taxonomy (GTDB): domain Bacteria; phylum Desulfobacterota; class Desulfobacteria; order Desulfobacterales; family Desulfolunaceae; genus Desulfoluna. Next base: position 135,627 of record CALOAX010000012.1, read on the forward strand.
CTCATCAGACACATCCATTCGACCGGGGCCGGCCCGTACGTCGATGACGTAATAGAGCCCCGCCTCCCTCGCCATCTCGATCATGCGATGAAGCCACCGGATCGCCTCCTTTTTTTCTCTGTAGGGTGCCTGCCACTCAACCGTACCGCCGTAAATATTTATTTTGATAAGGTTTGCACCGGTCGCCTTCAAAGCCAATATATCGTTTATCGACTTTTCATGGTCATCATGGCTGCTCCAGTACCCGGCGTTAAACCCCTTGAAGTAACCCGGGGTGTTCCAGAGTTTAAATTTATCAACGGCGCCAGCAGCGGACGAAGTGCCAGGGCATATGAGCAACAGGCAAAAAAACAGGTTGGTGAGATATTTTTTCATGGCGTTTATCATCTATGGAAGGGCATGTAAAAATAAAGCCTCCGGCGGCACGGTGTGCCACATTGAAAGCAGGTGTGTGAATGCTCTCGGCCTTCATTCCTCGGGCACATCACATTCGCTGAGGGGCTTCGCCCGTGATGAGCATTGACGTTGTGGTGGTTAAAATGGGTCCAGGTGGTGTTCTATTCTCAATGGCCTGACGAGTGTAAAAGTCCATGAAATTAGCAATCGGAGATGAAGAGTGACAGGAATTGGCGTGGAGGAGAGAAAATCGGAACAGCACGTTTTATTGGGATGCCAACCGCTTCATAATAACAGGAAAACCCGGGCACTGCCCGGGTTTCTTTGGCTTGCTTGATGACAAAGCTGTTCAGGCCGAGGGCTGCAAAAAAAAAAGTACACCCTTGCATAAAAATGCCGTTGTGAGTTGACCCGACGTACGAGGGGTAAATCACAACGGCACATAGCTTTCAAGGTGGCTCACCTTGCCGCCGGAGGCATCGCTTTTTTTGAGCCGGTCCTTACTTCACCATGCCCCGGGCAAAGGCAACGGCTCTTTCTTTTGCGTCTTCAGGCATGGTGCCGTCGATGGTGCACCCGCCAACAAAGAGCTCACCGGCGTTCACGCCTTTATAGAAGTTCTGAAGACGGCCGAAGGCAGTAAACAGAGGTTCAACGTTGTTGTCGTACTGACCGCCCCCGGTTACGAGAAGGGCTTGCTTGTGACCATCCAGCAGGGACGCGTGGTCAGGGGTGTGGTACCCTGTAACCAGGCTCCAGCTTCGGTCCATGAGGGCCTTTATCTGGGCAGTGAACCCCCAGAAGTAAGCGGGAGAGGTAAAGAGAGTGACGTCTGCATCAATCATTGTTTCAAAGACACCCTCGGCATCATCTTTTTGAATGCATGCGATGGCGTCAGGGGTCTCCTTGCATTTTGCACACCCCAGGCACCCTTTGATCTCTTTGTTTCCAAGCTCAATTCGCTCCACCTCATGCCCGAGGGCTTTCAGCTCTTCTTCTACCCAACCCAGCACGCGTGCTGTGTTGCCTTTCTTCCGTGCGCTGCCCAGCAAGGTTACAACCTTCATTAAAAACCTCCATAAAACATTGTATCTATCTGTATTTTAATTCGATACGAAATATCAATCTTGGTCTCGACCGATCCGTTGTACTGTTCCAGTAAAACCACATGTATTCCATCTTTCTTTACATACCCCGGAAAACACTGTAAGCCAAGGCTTCTCACCAGATCTCTCTTTTGGTTTGGCTTGTTTTTATCTTTATACTGCTGGACGGATAGACTCAGATGCCCCGAAGTAACCCCCCTGCTGCTCCATTTCAGAGCACCCTGCCCTGGATTTTCGTGATCACCGCCATGTATTTCCTGAGCTTCTTTGCACGAAGCATCCTCTCGCCCCTGCTTGTCCCCATGGAAAAAGCCTTTGGGGCATCCCACGCAGAGACTGCAGGGCTCATGCTCTTTCTCTCCATGGGCTTTGGATCTGCCCTTGCCCTCGCGGGCATCGTCTCCAGCAGGGTCCGTCACCGTACGGTACTTGCCATGGCCATCTCCATACTGGGTCTTTCACTCCTTGGGCTGTCCCTGTCACAGGGGCTTCTTGCAGCACGTTTCGCATTTTTTATCTTCGGTGTGGGCTCCGGCCTCTACCTGCCAAGCGGCATGGCTACCCTCGCCTCGGTGGCGGATGATCGCTACTGGGGACGCGCCATTGCCATCCATGAACTGGCCCCCAACATCGCCTTTATCATGGCCCCGGTTGCCGTGGAAGTGGCTTTGACCTTCGGCCAGTGGCGGGATATCCTCATGGTCATGGGACTTCTCTGCTTTCTGGGGAGCGCGCTTTTTCTTAAGTATGGAAAAGGCGGCGATGAATACGGCACCGCCCCCAACACTGAAACCGTTCCTCTCATGATCAGGCGGCCTGCTTTCTGGGCGATCATGGTCCTCATTGGTCTTGGCGTCGGCCTGGAGTCCGGTCCCTACAGCCTCACGCCCCTGTTTCTCGTAAGCGAAAAAGGGATGAGCCCCTCTGAAGCCAACCACCTGCTCTCCACCTCACGGCTCATCACCCCCGTCATGGCCCTCACGGGAGGCTGGCTGGCCGACAGGGTCCGCATCCCCTGGATCCTCACCGGCACCATCCTCGGCAGCGCACTTGCCCTCGTGGGCATGGGACTCCTCTCAGGAACGGGCCTTGCCGCAGCCATCATGTTCCAGGCTTCCATGCCCGCCCTGATGTTTCCCGCGGTCTTTAAGTCGGTGACCGAAATCTTTGGCGTCAAAGAACAATCCATGGTTCTCTCCCTCACCATGCCTATGGCCATCTTCGTGGCCCTGGGAATTGTCCCCGCCCTCCTCGGCGTGTGCGGAGACCGCGGCCACTTCGACTATGGATTCGCCGCCGTGGGCGTACTCACCGCCTTCACCCTTATTGTCCTCCCCTTTCTCAAAGAGCCTAAAAACATGCCTCCGGCGGCGAGGTGAGCCACCTCGAAAGCGGGTTCGTGAATGCTCCGAGCCCTCGTTCCTCGGACTCGTCACATTCCCTGACGGGCTGCGGTGAATTGCGGATAATGCCCTTTTTCAGGCAACCGAGCCGATCTTAAACCTTAATTGTGACGATACTCAGCTCTCTGGTTTCAATGAATCGTTCATACGAACACTGGCAATAAGCCAAGATTTTCCACGCTGGAATATAAAAAGCCCCAGAAAAAAGATCTGGGGCTTTCATAGATGAACCAATCGTATTCATTACGGGCGAAGCCCGTCAGCGTATGTGATCGAACCGAGGAACGAGGGGCGGGAGCATTCGCAACCAGCTTTCGAGGTGGCTCACCTCGCCGCCGGAGGCATTATTCTGCCTTCAGGCGAATCCCTTTGTCGGTGATTTCGATGAGGCCTTTCTTATAAAGTCCGCCCACGGTGCGTTTGAACTCTTTCTTGCTCATAAAAAAGGTGTTCTTGATCTCTTCGGGAGAGCTTTTGTCGTTGCATGCCACAAAGCCCCCGGCCTGTGTGAGGATCTCCACCACGCTTTCGGTGGAGGTGGCAACGGATCGGTAGCCCGGTTTTTTAAGGGTGAGGTCGATCTTTCCGTCTTCGCGGATGCGGGAGACATAGCCGGTCATGCGATCCCCGATGGAGACCTTCTGGAAAACCTCGTTCCGGTAGAGGATGCCCAGGCACTGCTCATCAATCACCGCCTGGATGCTCAGTTTGGTGATGCCGTAAATGAGGAGGGAGACCTCCTGGCCTTCATCCTGTCCCATGGAAAATTTTGAGCAGTGGCGGCCCAGTCGTGTGGATCCGAAGACCCTGCCGGTCTCTTCATCAAGGCTCACATAAACCACGTGCTGCTCGCCCACGGCCATCTGATGCTGCTGCTCGCTTTTGGGCACCAGCAGGTCTTTTTCAAGCCCCCAGTCAAAGAAGGTCCCGAAGGGGTTCACGTCCTTTACGGTGAGCAGGGCAAAATCGCCGACCATGGCTTTGGGGGTGAGGGTCGTTGCCACGGGTCGGTCTTCGGAGTCGGTGTAGACGAAGACGTTGATGCGGTCTCCCAGCTTGAAGTCTTCGGGCACGTATTTGTTGGGAAGAAGCACCTGTTCTTCCTGGGTGTTGAGGTAAAAGCCGAATTCCATGTATCGTTCGGCAACCAGAGAGTTCATCTGACCAATCTTGAGCATGTTTCTTTATCCTTAAAAGCCCGAAAACCTTAAGCTATGGGTGTCCGGCATAATTTCCCGTCCATGATAAACCGGCACCACAGCCGGTAACCCTTATACATACCAGCTATACGCCATAGAATCGAGGGGTAAAGTGAGGCTTGTCAGGTGAATTGGCTTTCGCAGTGTGGCGTGCTCACAGAGGAAGTCTGCTTTATCTCCTATTATATGGTTCGTGTCAGGGCAAGCCCTTGCAAAAAAGCCGCGACGGAGCACGGCGCGCCCATGGAGGTGTCGTCCCTCCACTCACTGTCAAATCCTTGGTGATGTGGGCTTTCGATGTGGCCCACCTCCCCTTTACATTTTCAAAGGTGTTGTTTTTCGGGCGCGCCGCGCTCCGCCGCGGCAATTACGCGATACCGGTGGTAGGAAGACGCTCGATGGGATTGGAAGAGTGAGTGTATGGCGAGTTTTTGGCTGTTAAGGAACGCAGTCACATGTCAATGCTGCCCACAGCCCTCAAAATAAAACCAATTAATTACGGGGTCTTTGGGTTGTTTACTCAGGCTGCTTATTAAGTTTGTTCATATCGTCATTAACCTACCAGTTACGGCTATAAAAACATAAGCTGAGCATTGCGTGACGAAACACATCACGCGAATACAGGCTCAAGGTGCCCGAGTAACGACACCCGAAATGCATTCCCAATCTGCTCTGAAGGTGTTCATCGTTGCAGTGGCTTCGCCACTCTTGCCTCCGGAGGCTCTTTTTGAAATGAGAATACGCCATGCGATGATGGGCGCGGCTTTGCCGGCCAAACAATAAAAAGGCCCCCGACAAAACCGTCAGGGGCCTTTTTATGTGTACCTATTCGGCCATGCTTTCTATGGTCAACGTAGCCGGAAAAAGCGTGCCTCCAGAGGCGAACCATCTCGAAAGCTATTATGCCGAGTCCATGACAAAAAACTGTTTATCAAACTTTTCAAAAGTTTGGCCCCCGGCAGGGCAGCCGGAGGCACATGTTCAATTTCTATCTTATGATGGCATCAAGGACGCCCTGGCCCCACTCTTCGCCCACATCTTTCAAAACGACAGGCCACACTTCGGACTGGATTTTTTTGGCGGTGACGGCGATTTCGGCGTCGCTGATGGTGACGATTTTGGCGCCAAAGTCGGCCAGGCGCTGCTCGTTTGCTTTCTGGTCGGCTTCGGCAGACTCCCATCGGCGATTCTCAAACTCAGAGGCGACCTGCTTGAGTTGCTCCTGAAGCTTGGGAGACAGGTCGTCATACACCTCTTTGTTCATGATGAAGTACCACACTTCAAAATGGGTGTTGGCCGGAATGTAATATTTGGTCACGTCCCGGAAAGACGAATAATACCCTTCGGCGCCGGAGCCGATGACCCCGTCAACCACGCCGGTCTGAACCGCGGTGAAGGCGTCGGAAAAGGGAATCGGCGTTCCCAGGTAGCCCGTGGTGTCCGCGAGCATCTGAAAGGTCTTCATGGGAGGGACGCGCAGTTTGATGCCCTTGGCAGCGTTGGGATCGCCCTGGGCGACAGGTGCTGTGTTCAGGGCAATTCCGCCGAAGTAGACCGGCCATGCGGCCAGCAGCTGAATGCCCTGCTCTGCGTAGAGTTTTGCCACGGTGCCGCGCAAGGGGGCGCCTGTGGAGTAGTTTTTCCGGGCCTGTTCCCAGTTGTTCACCATGTACGGGAAATACGGCAGCTGAAAACGCTTGTCGGCGGCAGAAGACGGAGGCTGACACGCCATGTCCACGGCGCCCAGGCTAACCCTTTCCTGAACAACGGTGTAATCTCCCAAGGCACTTGCCGGGTAGACCTTCGTTCTGATCTTGCCACTGGTTGTCTCCTTAATGGAGTCGGTAAACCAGCGGAGGTCGTTGTCGATGGCGGTTCCCTGGGGACGAACATGGGAAATCTTCCAGGTTCGTGCCTGAACATTGCCTGCCATCAGTGCCACACACCCTACCAGCGCCATGAGGCTGTACCTGAATTTCTTGGTCATTGCGTCACTCCTCCTACGTTGTTGCTTGGGTTAGCCCTTGATTAATATCCGAAAAGTCCCGGGATGAACAGGGAAAGCTTCGGCCATAATGAGGTCAAAAAGACCACGGGAACATATCCGAAGATGATGAGAATCATCGCCGGTTTAATCACGTCTGAAAATTCGACTTTTCCGATGCGCATACTCAGGTAGAGGATGCTGGCGTAGGGGGGAGTCACCCCTCCCATGGCCGTGTTCACGCCCATGATCGCTGCAAACTGAACCGGGCTTACGCCGATGGCCCCCATGAGCGGCAGCAGCAGTGGGGCAAGCAGGATAATGGCTGTGATGTCGTTTACGATCATGCCCACAAAAAAGAGAAGAAAGTTGATGAGGATGAGCAGGAGAAACTTGTTCTGGGTGATCGTAAACACGGCCTCCACCATGGCCTGGGGCACATCTTCCATCACGAAGATCTGGCTGAGCATCAGGCTGAAGACAATCATGACCATAATGGCACCGACGGACGTGGCCGAGTTCTTGGCTGCCTTGAAGAAGGTGCCGAAGGTAAGGCCCTTATAAATCAGGAACCCCACGGGAAGGGAATAGATCACCGCGACAGCTGCCGCTTCGGTGGGGGTCATGATGCCCCCATAGATGCCGCCTAAGATAATCAGCGGCATCACCAGCGCGGGAATGGCCCTTGAGGTCATGGTCACGCCTTCCTGAACCGTCTCCTTCATGGGCTTGGGCGGATCCAGGATCAGGGGGAATTTCCGGGCCATGATAACGTTCACCACGGAAAAGAGGACGGTGATAAGAAGTCCGGGCCCCATGGTGGCCAGAAAGCAGGCAAGAATGGAGGTGTCGGTGACCCATCCGTAAATAATCATGGTAACGCTGGGGGGAATCAGCAGGCCGAGTATGGAGGAGTTGGCCACGAGCGCGGTGGCATACCCCCGGGGGTATCCTTTTGAAGCCATCTCCGGAATAAGGATGGGGCCGGTTGCGGCAACGCCTGTGAGGCCGCTACCGGAAATGGCGCCGATAATGGCACAGCTCACGGTGGCGACAACACCCAGTCCACCGCGGATCCGTCCCACAAACACGTTGACGAATTTAAGCAAACTGGCGGCAATGCCGCTTTCACTCATCAAGGTGCCCGCAAACACAAAAAGTGGAATACAGAGAAGCACCGGGTTGGCCAGCTGGCTGAAGCCCCAGACCATGGTGCCCTTCATGGTGGCCCCACCCAGAAAAACCATGGTCATGAGGGCTCCGCCGAAACAAAACGGCAGGGGAACGCCGAAACTCAGCATGATGACAAGAAGTCCAAGGGCGATAAGGGATACGGTAACGATTTCCATCAGTGACTCCTTACTTCATGGGAGGTAACGATCAATTGCCTCGCGTTTTTGATCAGATACCAGCCTGTATACAGCGTCATCAGTGCCATACCGATAAAAAAGGCGCATTCGGCATAGAAGGTCGGAATGTAAAGGGTGGGGCTCTCTTTCCAGACACGCAGGGCATAGCGAAAATAGTCCCAGGCCCACCAGGTGAGCCAGAGTGATACGAGCACGGACATCACGTCGGCGATGACCCTGACGGTGAGTCTTGCCCTGTCGGTCTTCAGGAAAATGTCCAGGACGTTCGCCTTGATTTGAGTGTCTTCCCGGCATGCGTTCACACTGCCAAGAAAGTAAAGCCACAGGGTCGGGTAGACGAGGATTTCGTCCAGCCCCATGACCGGCAATTCAAGAATATAACGCATGACCACCTGGTAGAACTCCAGCACGGCCACCGAAGTAATCAGGATTGTCAGCGTGTATTTGAAGAATTTTTCCATTCCACACTCCTTGCATGTCGGGCTCCCGACATGACGGTTAACGCCGGTTACCCCTTGCTTGTTGCTACCACGGATATTTCCACCAGCAGGTCGGGTCTGGCCATGCGTGCCTCCACACATGCCCGCGCCGGTGCATGACCTTTCGGAACCCAGGCATCCCACACCGCGTTCATGCCGGCGAAGTCCTTCATGTCCCGGATATACACGGTAGCGGAAAGAAGGTGCTCACGGTCGCTGCCCGCCTGCATAAGCAGGGCATCCACCTTGGCCAGCATGTTCTCCGTCTGGGGCCCAATGGGTTCGTCGGTGTTGTCTGCAACCTGTCCACAAAGATAGATCATCTCATTGCAGGTTACGATCTTGCTCATGCGCTCTGATGTTTCCATACGGGTGATGTGACTCATGTAAACTCCTGGGCTTTGCTGGTTCATGTTGGGTAACACATTGCGAGGCCATCAGACGGACTGACCGATATCGCCTCCGGCGGCAAGGTGTGCCACCTTGAAAGCGGGTTGCGAATGCTCCCACCCTTCGTGCCTCAGGGTGATCACATTCGCTGATGGCGTAGCCAGTGGCCCAACCTGCCACGACTTCAATCGTTATACAAAAACCTGTTTATCAAACTTTTCAAAAGTTTGGCCCCCGGCAGGGCCGCCGGAGGCCAAGCTTTTCATTACTTTTTGTCCAACAGCCAGTTGGCCCCTTCGGGCGAGTCTGCGCCAAGATCCATGGCGGCAATCTCCTCCAGGGGAATCGGCTTCAGCGGTGGCCGAATGGAGAGCAGGCCGGCTTTTTCCGGGGACAGGGAGAGCTCCGCCCCCACCACTTCGGCAAGGGCCGGTCCGCACATGCGTCCCTGGCAGGGGCCCATGCCGCATCTTGTGATGGCTTTCACCTCATTGACCTCGCAGACCCCCTCCCCCACCACCTTGCGCACATCGCCCACGGTGACATGTTCACAACGGCACAGGACGGTGCTGTCCTCGAAGGCGAACTGCTCAGGGCGCGGTGCGTAGAGAGCGTCGATAAAGGGACGTGGAAAGGCGTCGTTTCTCAGTGACTTTTTAATGGGTGCCGCCAGCGTATCACGTTCATGCTCAGGGATCATGCCAAGACATCGGGCCACCTCCAGGGCGGCCAGTTCCCCTTTGTACTGTGCGGCAAGTGCGCCTGAGACCCCTGCACCGTCGCCGGCTGCAAAGATTCGTTCATGGTTCGTGCGTCCCCATTCATCGCAGGCCGGGTACCAATAGCGCTGGCCGGGTTTCCACGCCATGCGGCATCTCATCTGCCTGAAAATGTGGGTATTGGGGATGACGCCGAAATGGAGAAGGAGCATGTCGGCATTAAGGTGCAGGGTTTCCTCACCGCATTGGGCCTCCACCGCCTCAACGGCTTTCTGCCCCAGGGCGCGAATGTTTGTGATACCTTTGTAGTGCGGCACGCCGGATTTTTTGATGTCCCGCAGCATGGAGATGCCCTTCCAGAGAAAGTCAGCCCGCAAAAGGGCCTGAGGGGCCCTGGGGATGGCAGGAACCGGCGGACGAGTCGGCGTGGTTTCCAGGATGGCGGCAATGCTTACCCCTTTTTTGATCAAAAGGGATGCTTCCAGAAGAAGCAGAGGGCCGCTGCCGGCGAGGACAACCTTTCCAGAAGGGCTCAGACCCGCCTCTTTGGCGAGGTTGTTTGCGGCCCCCGCCCCCATGACACCGGGTAGGTTCCATCCCGGGATGGGCATGGGGCGTTCCATGGCGCCTGTGGCGGCAATAATGTAGTTTGCGCTCACCTGTTTCGAAGAGCCCAGCCGTGAATAGCAGAGCTTTCCATCGGGGTTTACCTGCCATACGGAGGCACAGTCCTCATAGGCGGCACCGCTGTCACGGAAACGCCGGGTCAGCTCAAGGCCTGCGCTGTAGTCTTTGCCAAAGAGGGCCAGGCTCTCTGCCGGGGCAGCTTCGACGTTGCGGTAAATCTGCCCGCCGATTCGGCTCTGTTCATCCAGGGTCAAGACATCAAGCCCCAGTTCGGCAAGGGAGGAGCTGGCGGAAAGCCCCGCCGGGCCGGCACCGATTACAATGACATCATAGTGACGACTCATGCGTTTCCTCCTTTGGTTCATCTGTTGTTCGCAGATGACGATTGATCACCATTCCTTCCCTGACGTCGGTCATGCATGCCTGGCGTTTGACACCGTCTATTTCCATGAGGCATTCGTAACAGACACCCATCAGGCAATGCGGGGAGCAGGGCTTGTGGGAAGATGGGGAGATGCGGGAAATGATTTCACCAATGCCTAACAGGCCGGCTGCAACACTCATTCCCTCGGGAAGAGAGACGGATCGGCCATCAAGGATCACCGAGACTGTGGCGCGCATATTTTTTTTATCGTCTTTAAACATGGAAGCGTCCGTTGCTGAATTGAGAGATGAGTTCATCGTCACCGTCCCCCAGAATCCAGGGGGCAATGGCCCTTGCCTGCAGGGGGGCGAGCGAGACCGCGCTGTGCAGGGCAAGCACGGTGATGTTTTCGTGACCCGGGAGCCTGGTGTAGATGGGGGCGCCGTCGGGCGTCATCACCCGGATGGCCCCCCAGGCCCGAACCCAGTTGAGTTTGCCCAGCATGGGGAAGAGCCGAATGGCGTTTTCCGCCTGGGATTGCATGGCTTCGGGGGTGACCTGTGTATCAAGGGCGGTGTCTTCAGAAGAGAGGCCAATCATAAAGGTGCCGTCGGGGGTCTGGCGCACGCTTAACAGCGGGACCGTAAGCAGCCGCTTGTGCCGTTCCGTGACCATCAGCTGCCCGCGCTGGGGGTAGATGTGCAGCTTTTCACCCAAAGGGGCCAGCAGACGGGATGAACCGTGACCCGCCGCAATCACCACCTTTTGGCACTGATAACTCCCTCGGCTTGTTTTCACCACATAGGTGCCGTCTTTCTGGGGCTCGATGGCGTGGGCACTTTGGGAGCCGTGGTACTCACCACCCTTTTTCTGGAACAGGCAGCGCATGGCTGCCAGCAGTTTAAGGGGGTTCACATGGCCCTGCTCTTCGGTGTACATGGCTCCGGAGACCTCTTCGCCCAGCTCCATATCAGGGACGATATCGGAAAACTCATCCCGGGAGAGTATACGAACGGGGTAATCAATCCCGGCTTCGCCACAGACGGCTTTAAGCGCCGAAACAGACTCCGCATAGCCCTGGAGCTGTTCTTCGCCAAAGGCGTGGACGGCACCGCCGGTCCATTCGAGTTCCACATTGTATCCGGACTCTTCTTCCAACTCTGCCGCGAAGTCGGGCCACTGCATGGCGGCCATGCGGCACCATTTGGCATACCCGGGATTACCGGCTCCCTTGCACATAAACCAGGCGAGCCCGAAGTTGCCCCGCGAGAGCCGCTGGCTGGGAAGCTGCTCGTCAAGCAGCACCACCCTTCCCGCTCCCTGGCGAACAAGGCCCAGTGCGGTGGCTGACCCGGAAAGGCCGCCTCCAATAACGAGAATATCAACGGATTTCAAAAGACGCCTCCTTATTTAGCGGCAAGGCGATAACACGATGAAATGAAAGTGTGAATGTCGTCTTCATAGATTATACACCCTTCGCAATGTGAATCAGATTGATGTACGCATTCAAAGAGCAAGTGCTGTACCAAGGAACGGATCTTTCTACTCATCCGAATGGATCAACCGCCGTAATCCACAGAAAATACAGGCGAGTGAGATCATTGCTTTTGTTCTCATCAGCCGTACATTTGCCTCTCCTCCACATTCTACGGCGGCCCTTTCTGTCTCATTTTGAGACTCTTGAATCGCTAATGGAGTCGAATGGCTTTGTTTCTTAAGGTTTTATTAAGGATTTGATTCATAATGCGACATGTGTCAAAATGAGAATTATCGTTTCGCACCAATAAAAAACATCACTATTCAGCTTGATGTTGCCTCCGGCGGCCCTGCCGGGGGCCAAACTTTTGAAAAGTTTGACAAACAGATTTTGCAGCAGCCTCTCTTCTCCCCCTGAGGGGGGAAGAGAGGCTGCTGCAACCGGAAGGTTTTGGAGCTCATTTCAAATAACGACCTGCCGCGGCTAAACTTTTGCCTGATCTGAAAAAGAGGGTTCAACAAACAGGTCTTAAAAATTGTCCTTCAACGAATTCTGTCTTAAAAACGGATGTGATTTGACCCGAGGAACGAGGGGCAAAGCGCATCCGCTACCTGCTTTCAAGGTGGCACACCTTGCCGCCGGAGGCAGCTTTTAGGGAGCTGAATAGTTACCGTTGCAAGGCATTTTAGGCACCGGTTTTTACCAATGCATCCACCCATGGAGGCCAATGAAAACAGGACAGATTCTCAGCGCTAACGAGATGCAACGGCAGATTGAACTATCCTTCAAGCGTTCAATGGAGCGTGGGATTGATCCCATTCTGCGCAATACCAACCAGATATTGCTCTCTCCAGCTGAACTGGCAGCCCGGCGACGGGATAGTTCCGAGCTTCTGGACGTGCTTCTGCCCCAGTTTAAAGAGTTCTACAACTTTTTATCCCCCACGGATTTTGTCATCGCTGCCACGGATTCAGACGGGTACATCCTTCATATTGAAGGGAGCAACGACCTGATTGAGAGCGCATCGAAGAGGAACTGCATCCCCGGCTACCGGTGGACGGAAAAAGATGTGGGCACCACGGCCATTGCCCTGTCTCTGAAATTGAAGAGCCCCATTCAACTCATCGGTGAAGAGCACTACTGCAAGCAGGCCCACGGCCTCACCAGCTCCACGGCGCCGGTCTTTGGAAAAGCAAAAAAACTCCTCGGCGTCATTGCCGTGTCCGGCAACTCCGAAAAGGCACATCCCCATACACTTTATATGGTCACCACAGCGGCCAGGGCTGCAGAGCAGCAACTGCGTGTGCTGCGCCGCAATAAGGAGCTGGCCTTGAACGTCCGGTTCCTCGATCAGGTCATTGCCACCTCACGGACGGGGCTGATCATTATAAACAGTGAAAAGCATATCTGGCGGGTCAACCGCAGGGGGGCAGAGATCCTGAAGATGGACAACCTGGCGGGGCAACCCATCACCGCCCTGAAAGGGTTGAAAATCGATCTGGATGATGTCCAGGCTCGTCCCGAATCCTGGATTAACAAAGAGAGCCGGGTGCAGGTTAAAAACCAGACCCTCACCCTGATCTATACGGTTCAGCTGGTGATGGCACCCGATGGTGAACGACTGGGGGCATTGATCACCTTCTCTGAGGTCAAGGAGATCTACAAACTGGCCGACACCATCGCCGGCACCCGGGCGCATTTTACCTTCGACAGCCTGGTGGGCTCTTGCGCGCCCTTTGTGGAAGCATTGAACCTGGCCAAGCGATCTGCCTCCTCGCACACCACTGTTTTGCTGCAGGGAGAAACCGGCACGGGAAAAGAACTGTTTGCCCAGGCGATTCACAACCTGAGCGACCGGAGCCAGAACGCCTTTATTCCCATCAACTGCGGGGCCATTCCCGCCAACCTTCTGGAGAGTGAACTGTTCGGGTATGTGGAGGGGACCTTTACCGGCGCATCCAAAGGAGGAAAGCCCGGGAAATTCGAACTGGCGAACACGGGCACGATCCTGCTGGACGAAATCGGCGATATGCCTCACAAGATGCAGGTGAAATTGCTGCGGGTCCTCCAGACCGGGGAGGTCTACCGTATCGGGGCCAACAAGCCCGTCAAGATCGACACCCGAATCATCGCCTGCACCCATGTGAACCTGCTCCAGGCCATCCGGGAAGGCCGGTTCCGTGAAGACCTCTACTACCGTCTGAACGTCTTTCCCATTGTCATTCCTCCATTAAAAGAGAGGGGCCGTGCGGATATTCTGTCCCTTGCGGAACTTTTCCTGGCAGAAAACACTGCAAACCCACCCAAACTGAGTCAGGATGCGTGCGACACCCTGTTCGCCTACCACTGGCCGGGAAATGTAAGGGAGCTGGAAAACTGCATGCAGAGGGCACTGCATCTGTGCGAAGGCAGGGAGCTGAGGACAGAGCACCTGAGTCTTTCGACAGCCCCTGTTGATAAAGCCGCCCAGACCGGCACCCTGGAAGAGATGAACCGGAAAATGATTGTGGACACCCTTGAGGCGACCCACCATAACATGGCCCAAAGCGCCAAGATCCTGGGGATATCCCGGGCAACCCTGTACCGGAAATTGAAACAGTACAACATGTGAAGGCCCAAACGTAAGGGAGAGCCTCCGGCGGGCAGGGGCTGAGCCCCTGCACCCCAAGTTCGCGAATGCTCCGAACCCTCGTTCCTCGGGTACGTCACATTTGCTGACGGGCTTCGCCCGTGGGGTTCCAACGAAGCTTTATACCCGGGGCGAAGCGTTTGAAAAGGTTGATAGGAAGGTTTTGGCTATTTTTCTAAGGACAGCTTCTCTAATGTTTCCGAGGGAGGTGGGTCACCTCGTCATTGAAGTTATTCGAGTCAAAGACAGGGCGTATTCAAGAATCATTTGTTGAGTAACCACGAAGAACGCTAAGCACCCTTCGGGCTACACGAAGACGGTTGGGGCTGGTCACGGGCTCTGCCCGTCATCGAATGTGATCGGCCTGAGGAACGAAGGCCGGGAGCATTCGTAAACCTGGGGTCCAGGGGATCATCCCCTGGCCGCCGGAGGCACATCACATCCATCGTACCTCTTCAATGATGTTGTCCCTTGCCATGAGGATGGATCGTCCCCGGGCGTCCAGATTGAAAATCCCGCATCCATTGGAATAGATCAGCTCGCCATCTGATCCGACATCAAAAGCGGCCACGTGTCTTGCCACGACCTCTTCCCTGCCGTCCGTGCTTTTCCGTACCAGCTCCCAGGAGGCCGGCACCAGGGAGGGCACGCCCATGATTTTTGTGCCTTTTCTAAGGGCTTTTTCCGCATCGATCACTTTCCCCCTGAGGAGCAGGGTTTTGAAATCATCCCCCTCCACTTTGGGACCGGATGCGGAGGTCAGCGGTTTTTGTGAGTAGACCAGGGAGAAAAAGTTGAGGTAGTGGAAGATGGCGCGAAGCAGCCTGAAGGGAAGCAAGAGAAAATCAAACAGCACAGTAAGCCCGCTTACGCCCGGCTTTTGTTCATAAGGACGGCGGATGAAATAAAGAAATCCATCGGTGCCGATGCGCGGGTAGAGATAGTCGAAACGGGTGTCTTCAAGGACTCCGGTCAGGTTGCCGTTTTCCAGGTCCAGTGCTTGAATGGATGCAGCCCCTCTTCCCACGGCATGCCCTTGGGAGTTACGGGCAATGCCTGTGGATTGAAAGAGAAGACGTCTCTCGCTTCCGGGAATCCATGCCGGCGCTTCGTCCACGGAGTCACCGTCTGTCAGGGTGCGCATCTCCCGACCGTCCTCATTCATCACGACAATATTCGAGGTGCCGTCGGTAAAACTCTGGGAACAGAGGAACTCCCCTGTCTCGGGGTTCTGATTGAGGTCCTTTGCTTCAAAATGGTTTTTATGGAAAAGGCGCTTCTCTTCACGGGTTGACCGATCATATAAAAAAAGCCCGCTTGTGGTTTCTGACTCAAGAATATAGAAGAGACTCCCCTCCTCCCTGCCTTTTGTGACGCTGGTGATGTTGACGCGAATCGCATCGGCGTTTGCGTTATCGACACCCCACAGCATGCCGCCTTTAAATGGCGACCCGCTGCCCTTTGTTTTCCAGTCATTGCTTTGGTTGACCCTCACGGCCTGATCGATCATCTTCTGGCCGAAGGGACTGTGGATCTGGTTTGGGTGCTCCTTGCCCGACTGATGGAATAGTTTTCCCCGGGAGATGTATCCCACGGATACCTCACTGGGGATCGATGAAGGGGCCCCGAATCTGTCCTGTTGGTCTTTTTCGGGAACCTGCTGAATCTCCGGCAGGTACTCCGTTAAAAAATAGACAAGGCACCCGGCCAGGGGAATGAGAAGCGCCACGATCCAGTAGCGGGGTTTTGCCGTTTTGACGGCATGATTGATGAAATAAACCTGCGCGATGAACCCCAGAAGAAGTAAAATATGCATGCACCGCCACCTCATTGTTCTGTTATTGCCTGGAAAATGACGCTTGTCAGGGAAAAACCGTTAAACAATGTTTATACAATATAACCATCAAACTGTATATTGTTGATACATTAAACCACCAACGAAAAGACCTTAAAATCACCGCAAAAAACCAATGCACCCCCATAGTGAACTCGTCTTTACCTCGGTGTGATGCCACGAGTGCCAACGGGTGTGACAATTCATGGATATCGTTTGTAACGCTGGATTAATAACACCATCTGCGTTACTATAAGCAGAATCCGATGCATTTTTTGAAATATCCAAAGCAGAACCAGCTCAATTTTCATGAAAACATAATGCTTTCATGAAAAGCTCACTTCCATCTGCGTTAAAAATGCCGGACGAAAGATGACATAAGGGATTTCCAAACACCGTAAGACAAGACTAAGAAGGAGCGTTTTGTGAGTTCAGTCAATCAAAGAGAACAGCTCGGAAGCCGGTTGGGCTTCCTTTTTATTTCCGCGGGGTGTGCCATTGGCTTGGGGAACGTATGGCGTTTCCCCTTTATTACGGGTCAGTACGGCGGGGCCGCCTTTGTCATGATCTACCTCCTCTTCCTCTTTATTTTAGGCCTGCCCATCATGGTGATGGAGTTCTCCATCGGTCGTGCCGCCCAGAAAAACATTGCCGGCGCTTTGAAGAAGTTGCAGCCCGAAGGGAGCAAGTGGCATCTTTACGGCTACTTTGCCATGCTCGGCAACCTCCTTCTCATGATGTTTTACACCACGGTGGCCGGATGGATGCTGGCGTACTTCTACCACACCTTAACCGGTGGTTTGGCGGGCCTTACTCCCGATGAGGTGGGCGGATTCTTCGGGGGTCTTCTTGCAAGCCCCGGAACCCTGATATTCTGGATGGGTCTCACCGTTTTCCTGGGCTTTTTCACCTGCTCCCTTGGTCTGCAGAAGGGCGTCGAGAAGGTCACCAAGTGGATGATGTCCTCCCTTTTCATTATCCTCATCGCCCTGGTAATCAAATCCGTGACCCTGCCGGGAGCCTCTGCCGGACTCTCCTTCTACCTGATGCCCGACCTCGGACGTCTGATAGAGACCGGCGTTTGGGAGACCATCTATGCCGCCATGGGCCAGGCTTTCTTTACCTTGAGCCTCGGTATCGGCAGCATGGCCATCTTCGGCAGCTACATCGGCAAGGAACGCTCCCTGACCGGTGAATCCCTTAACATTATCGGGCTGGACACCTTTGTGGCCATCCTTTCGGGCCTCATCATTTTTCCCGCCTGCTTCGCATTCAATGTGGATGCCGGTGCCGGACCCGGCCTGATCTTCGTGACCCTGCCCAACATCTTCAACTCCATGGGCGGAGGGCGTATCTGGGGAAGTCTCTTCTTCCTCTTCTTAAGCTTTGCCGCCATGTCCACGGTTATCGCCGTTTTTGAAAACATCATGGCGTTTACCATGGAGCAGTGGGGATGGAGCCGCAAAAAAGCGTCCCTTATCAACGGGTTTATGCTTTTTGCCCTCTCCCTGCCTTGCGCCCTGGGCTTCAACGTCTTAAGCGATATTCAACCCCTGGGCCAGGGCACCGGCATCATTGACCTGGAAGACTTTATCGTGGGCAACAACCTGCTGCCCATCGGCTCTTTGGTCTTCGCTCTGTTCTGCAGCTACAAAATGGGCTGGGGTTGGGATAACTTTGTTAAAGAGGCCAATGAAGGCGAGGGCCTCCGATACCCCGAGAAAATCAAATTTTATGTCAAATACATCCTGCCCGTCATCATTCTGGTGGTCTTCATCGGCGGGTACATGGAAAAATTCGGCGGCTGATAAAACGTCCCAGGTTTGATGAAACGAAAAGCCCCCGGTTCTGCCGGGGGCTTTTTTTTGTGCGTGGGTTCAAATGGGGCAGACAAGACCTGCGAATAGATCATTCAGCATTAAAAGGGGTTATTTTTTGCGATACGCGAAAACAACATGATGATTTCAGTTGAAAACCGGAAAATATTAAGTGCCACTACTTTATGGATCAAAAAAAACATCAGGTAATAATAGTTATTTAGACCACCCGACCCTACAGAGATGCTTGTTACTTATTGAGAATACACACTATTTGCTGTATCAGAGCCACATCTGTAATTGTGACAAAAAATGTGTTACCTTCCCGGCTTCCTGTCCAGGGTGACCCTACAAAAATTCCCGGACAGACGTACCGTAACGACAGAGTTGGTGGAGGTAACACCGGTGAATAAAGAGCGTAAAGATATTATCGTTGCAGGGGCTGCCCTGTTTGCCATGTTTTTTGGTGCAGGAAACCTGATTTTTCCCCCGGCCCTGGGGTTTCTTTCCGGAGATGCCTGGTTTCTCTGCATGCTGGGATTCTTTATTACAGGAGTGGGCTTGCCCATTCTGGGTGTTGCGGCCCTTGCAAAGGCCGAAGGATCACTTGATCGCTTTGCAGGCAGGGTGAGTCCGCTCTTTGCCAAGGTTATGGGCACCGGGATTGTCCTTGCCATCGGTCCCCTTCTTGCCATCCCCCGTACAGGGGCAACGGTCTTTGAAATCGGCATCAAGCCCCTCTTTCCCGGCGTGGCTCCCCTCACCGCCTCCATTCTCTTTTTTGTTGTGACCCTCTTCTTTGTCCTGAAGCCCTCAACCATCGTGGACAAGATTGGAAAGTACCTCACCCCCGCCCTGCTGCTTATCATCGGTATGATCATTATCAAGGGTGTGGTAAGCCCCATGGGACATCCCGTCGACAAAGGTCTTACCCAGCCCCTGGCCCGCGGTTTTATCGAAGGGTACCAGACCATGGATGCCCTGGCCTCCATCCTCTTTGCCGGCCTGATTCTCTCCTCCCTTGTGGCCAAAGGCTACAAAACCACCGAAGACCAGATAAAGCTCACCTGCAAGGCGGGCCTCATCGCAGGAACGGGCCTGATGCTCGTGTACGGCGGACTGCTTTTTCTGGGAGCCACGGCAAGCGGGATGTTCGAGGCCGGGATCACCAAGGCGGATCTCATTGTCACCATCACCAACACCATCTTCGGTGCCGCCGGTCAGAGCGCCATGTGCCTCGCCGTATCCGCTGCCTGCCTGACCACCTCCATCGGCCTCACCGCCGTGGTGGGCACCTGGTTCGAGAAACTGACCCATGGAAAACTGGGGTATGAGCCCGTCGTTATCGTTACGACCCTCTTCAGCACCCTGATTTCGGTATCCGGTATCGAAAAGATCGTCACGTTTTCCGTGCCCCTTCTCATCATCGCCTACCCCATCGTCATCGTCCTCATCGTGCTGACCCTGCTGGGTGATAAACTCGGTTCTCCCGCATTCAAAGGGGCTGTGGCAGGCACCCTGGTTGTGAGCGTCTTCGACGCCCTCGCCTTCCTCAAGATCGGCACCGGTGCCGCAGGAACCCTCATCGCGCGACTCCCCTTTTCCGACTCCGGCTTTGCCTGGATTCTCCCGTCCATTTTGTGTGCTGTGGTTCTGGAGCTGATCAGCTCTGCGAAAAGCCTGAAATTATCGCCTCCGACGGCCAGGGACTAAAAGCTGCCTCCGGCGTCCAAGGTGAGGGCACCTTGAAACCCTATGGCGAATGCATGGAGGTCGCCGTGATGCCATCTCATTCGAGGCATTCGCGTGGAGGGTAAGGCAGTGCCACCGTTCTTGAGAAGAGACCTTTTTCATTGTTGCGTAACGACAGATCCCCAATGTCGTCTTCCCCGGCTCTCCGAGTGGCGAGGTGAGCCACCTCGAAAGCAGGTTGCGGATGTGGTTTGCCCCTCGTTCCTCGGAGTAAACCACATCCACCTTAACCCGGGTATTTCATGAGAAAGCAACAGGTTGTCCCTCGGCAGATCTGCTGGAGGCTCAAATTGAATCGTTACGTCTACTGTTTCATTTCCCCCCTGAATCATAATACCCGGCAGCATTCATTCTCCCTTCTCATTCTCCTTTTTTTTTGCACATGCCCTTTTTGTTACTGAACCACCTGAAACCCCGCGTTGCCATATGAAGCCATCTTGGTCTGAAATCTAAGTCACCACAGCCCATGAGCTTGTGGCGTCTGGTTTATGGCCTTCCTCGCAACGCGAATACGACCGTGACGGAATTGAACACAGGCAGGACGTATCGCATTCGTATCCCCACTTACACAAAGAACTGCGATGGTGTATAAGGAGATCATTGGCAATCCACGACAGGAGATGAATAAAGGGCGACAGCAGCGTGGCGGAATTCAAAACACATCTTACCGTTTCAAGCCTGTGCAGCAGTGCGTCGGCCACGTTTCTGCTTGCGGCCTCCCTTGCCACGCCCGAAGAGGTGCTTCTCTTTTTCGTCATGGGTGTCGTGGGTGGACTGCTCCCGGATATCGACTCCGACAGCTCCCTTCCTGTTCGGCTGCTCTTCACCTTCATCGCCACGGTAATCTCGTTTCTCATCATGTTTCATCAACGGGCGGACAACTCTGCAGTGGAACTCTTTACCATCTGGCTTGTCAGTTTTCTGGTGATCAAGTTCGTCATCTTCTCCATGTTCACGCGGATCACCGTTCATCGCGGGATCATCCACTCTGTTCCGGCAAGCCTCTTTTCCTGGTTTTTTGCCACCATCATTCTTTACCGGTGCTTCAATTTTTCCATCACTACATGCTGGATGGCCGGCTTTTTTGTCTTTGGCGGGTTTGTCCTTCACCTTCTCCTTGACGAGCTGATCAGCCTCAATTTGCCGGGCAAAGCCCCAAAAGCTTCGTCTGGAACCGCCTTTAAGTTCGGTGTCGCAAAAGACCTGAAATCCACGGTGACCGTTTACGCCGTCACCGCCCTTCTCTTTGCTGCCACTCCCGATTACACCCCCTTTGTGCGCACCTACTTCTCCTCAACAAGCCTTGTCTCACTGCGCGTCTTTCCGGAAGGAGCGTGGTTTCAAAACCTCTACCAGACATACGTCAAGCACTGGCAGACAAAGCCGTGATCTGACAGCAGCCCCAGGCACTCCTTCATCTTTGCCTCCATCTCCGTTCAGGGTTATTGTTATTCTGTTAATCCGTCTTTGTAACTATTCAGCTATGACAGCATGAATTCCCGCCTCCGTGGGAAAGGCGAAAATGGTGTCATTTTTCACGTATTTCATGTTGAGTTGTCACCGTTGAATCTATGTCCTCTGTAGGGTAACCCTGTCTGGGCGCGCCGTGCTCCGTCGCGGCTCTTTTTACCGGGAAGACGCCATCGCTTGGATTATGCACATATAAATCATGAAGCACTCCCACGATTTCGAAACCCAACGAGTGCTGAGTCTTGACGGATATCGCGTAAATGCCGCGACGGAACACGGCGCGCCCGAAGAGTCCTGCCCGGCAATAATCTTCCATAGTTACACTGGTCTCTTCTCAATACGGGTTGCCTTATATCACTCTCCACGCGAATGCACTGAAAGCGACCGTATAAGGATACCCTTCACGCATTCGCCATAGGGTTTCCAGGTGCCCTCACCTGGCCGCCGGAGGCAGTTTTTTGGGGGCTGAATAGTTACCCGTCTTTTAATTATTAAAAAACAAAAATGTAATTAACTTTTTGTAAAAATACAATTTTGAAAGTATCTATGCCAAGGCGAGCCATTCACTCACGTCATCCTCTCCAAACCATGATCTCACATTAAGTAAACAATTCCAGATTATTATACAGCTATCTCAACAGCGGGTTGAGGCTATGGCACAGGGCTTGCTCTGATTGTATAAGAACATCCATTTCGGGCATATGTTATGACAATATAAGGAGCATCTCATGCAGAAAGTTGAAGCCATGATCAAACCATCCCGGCTTGAAGATATAAAGCGTGCGCTAAACGAGATCGGCATCAACGCCATGGATATGAGTGAAGACCATGGCGTTCAATGGCGCGAAAGCCACACCGATATGACACGCGAAACAGAGCTCCCGGAAGGCGTCATACCTCAAATGAAAATCAACATTATTGTGGAGTCATTCCTTGTTGAGCGGGTGCTCGCCGTTATTGCCCAACATGCCACCGCTTTTTCCTTCGTATTTCTAAATGTTCTGGGTTGTGTGTCCCCACCACCGGGCACCACCCCCACGATGGTGTCTGTAAATAAAGCCCCGGACCTTCCGTTGAAGTGGCCACCTGAGCCTGTCCTGTAAAAAAGGCATCCAATGACAATTCACTGGATGCCACCCATATATTAAAGGAGTACCCCATGAGTGAGCGAGATATTGCAGTATATAGCGAATCGTCAGCCCTCCTTTACCCCGTACCCGATGCACTTCACCTGCTCTACGGCTCCATTGCCGATACGGCTAGCCCATGGAGCATGCCGGCAGGGCTCCCCTTAAAAACCAAAAAGCGTATCCCCGCCATGTCAGCCCATCTCAAAAGTACCCATGGGATCACCTCTGGAAAACGGGCGCTCTATCGGGGCCTTACGGACCTTATTGAGGGCCATACGCCAGCCGCGGCATTTGTCTACACCACGGGTTCAGCGGAGCGCTTCGGTGAAGAGGTGGATGCGGTCTGTTACAAGGTGGAGAAGGAGAAAGGAATCCCCGTCATCCCCGTGCACTCGGAAGGCTTCAGGGGAGAGAGGAAAGATGGCGACCGGGCCGCCTGCGAAGCGCTTTTCAGGCTCATGGGCACAGGCAGCACGGAAGGTATTTCGCCCGTCAGTATCAACATTCTTGATGGGTCTTACACAAAAGGAATTGCAAAAAGACTGAAGACCCACTGCTGTGCCATGGGACTCGAGGTGGTATCGGTGCTGCCCGGCGACAGCCCGGTAGGCAACATCCGGCACTGTCACGGCGCCGCTTTGAACGTTGTGTTGGGGGAAGGGGCCATGTTTCAACTGGCCGTCATGATGGAGATCGAGTATGGCATCCCGTTTGTTCATATCTCACGCGATGAATGGGAGATGACAGGCGAAGCACTTTTCGACGTGGCCCGTTACATCACGACTCGCCTCAACTCATAGGTATTAGATCTCAATAGAGCCTCCGGCAGCCCAGCCGGGGGCCAATCATCAGAAACATTTGACAGGCAGAATAAAAAACGGTATTTCCCTCTGTCCGAAGTATGGAACGGGATCCGCACCACACGATTATTTCATAGGCGAGTCCCTTTGTTTTCGGGGCTCTCCTTCCCTTGCATCCCCCAGCAAAACCCGGCATATTTATTACATAAAAAATAAAATAACAAATTACATAAAAAGTGCTATCGCAAATGAAACGACTATGTTATTAGTGCGCCCATCATGTATTGCGTTGCGCAACCATCGCTTTGCCAGGAAAGCAACTATTCAAACAGGACACACCCCCGGGTGTGGCGCTTTAATAAAACTCTACTTCAGGAGAAGTGACATGGAAACTTCATCATACATCGTTTCATACGTCGTCATGGGAATGGCATTTTACGCATGGGCCCTCTGGAACAAGAAGCAGAACCGCAACACTGAAAATGTATGGGCTGCCGTGAATTTGGGGTCCCAGGCCAAAAGAAGCTGAAGAGTCACCTTCGCTTCACCAGAGCCGACAGCGCTTCAGCTAAAAAAGGGGTGCCATGAACCATGGCACCCCTTTTCTGTTTTTAGAGCCTCGACTTGAAATGAAGCAGAAAAACCCGTCCCCTACCCCTCCACTTATTTCTGCGTCCGGGCAAAAATCGGCCCGACACACATGATGAAGGGCTCAAGCTCTTTAAACGCTTTCTCCTCTTCCTGCTTCGTGGGCATGCATCCCAAAGTTGCAAATGCTCTCGGCTCTCGTTCCTCATGCCGATCACATTTTCTGTCGGGCTACCCCCGCCAGCAATATCTGATGCTCTTCAAGTTTATTGGAAAAACCAGGTAACTGTTCAGCTTGTGCCTCCGGCGGGTCGCTTTTTGAAATGAGCTCCAAAAACTTTCCGATTGTATCCCCTTTTGCCGCTCAGCCCCAACGTGGCTGAGCGGCAAAAGGGGATGCTTGCTCGTTACGTCGAATAGGACCTGTAAGCCAATGCCTTCGAATGAACGCAAAATCGATGTCAAAACCTGTTTGTCAAACTTTTCAAAAGTTTGGCCCCCGGCAGGGCCGCCGGAGGCATTGTGGGGTCCAGGGGATCACCCCCTGGCCGCCGGAGGCATCGCTTTTCAGCACCAGTGACACGCCGCCTTACGGCCCGGCTCTTTTGCCTCCAGTTCAGGCTCCACCAGATCGCAGCCTTCCTGACGGTTGGGACACCGGGGGTGGAAGCTGCAGCCACTTGGCGGGTGGATGGGGCTGGGGACATCGCCGTTAAGGATGATGCGATCTCTGGGGTGATCGGGGTCAGGGTGGGGAATGGCGGATAAAAGCGCCTTTGTGTAAGGGTGCTTCGGATTGGAATAGACCTCGTCACACCTCCCCTCTTCCACCACTTTTCCCAAATACATGACGGCGATGCGATCGCAGATGTGTTCCACCACGGCCAGGTCATGGGAAATAATAATATAGGAGAGGTTGAACTCCTGCTGGATATCGATGAGAAGGTTGATAATCTGGGCCTGAATGGAGACATCGAGGGCGGACACTGGTTCATCGCCGATGATCATCATGGGGTTCAGGGCCAGGGCCCGGGCAATGCCGATGCGCTGGCGTTGACCGCCGGAAAATTCATGGGGGTAGCGCTTGCCCTGTTCGGGTGAGAGTCCCACCTTTTGAAGGAGCCAGGCAACCCGGTCCTGCCGTTCCGACTCGCTGCCCATGCCATGAACCTTCATGGGCTCGCCGATGGCGCGATTCACGGTCATGCGAGGGTTTAATGAAGAGAAGGGGTCCTGAAAGATCATCTGCATCTTCTGACGTGTCTTACGCATGCCGTCGGCATTCAGGGTATCGAGGTCCGTGCCGTCAAAAATGATGTTTCCATGGGTCTTTTCGATAAGCTTCATGGCAGCAAGGCCTGTGGTGGTTTTGCCGCAACCGGACTCCCCCACAATACCCAGTGTTTCGCCCCTTTCAAGGGTGAGATCAACGCCATCCACGGCGTGAACCACCTCGGAGCCGCCGAAAAAACCGCCTTTGACGGGAAAATGAACTTTCAGGTTTTCAACCGTAAGAAGACTTGTCATGCGGCCGCTCCTTTCACACGTGCAGATTCACACAACCAGCACCGAACCTCATGGCCCGGCGATACAGCAAATAGAGGCGGCATCTCGGTTCGACACCGCTCGCTCTGATGGGGACACCGAGGTGCGAAGCTGCACCCTTCGGGGAGATCGTAAAGGCTGGGCACCATTCCGGTGATCTCGGTAAGGCGGCTGTTGCCCTCGGAATCCTTGGTGCCGATAACGGGCACAGAGTCCATCAGGCCGCGCGTGTAGGGGTGGCCGGTTTCGTGGAAGAGGGTTCGCGTGGGGGCGGTCTCTACGATGCGCCCTGCGTACATCACAATAACCCGGTTCGCCATCTCGGCGATGATGCCGAGGTCGTGGGTGATCATCATGATGGCCGTCTTCTGCTTCTCCTGAAGCTTGAGCATGAGGTCCATGATCTGGGCCTGAACGGTGACATCCAGCGCTGTTGTGGGTTCATCTGCGATGAGGATTTCCGGATCACAGGCAAGGGCCATGGCGATCATTACCCTTTGACGCATACCGCCGGAGAGCTGGTGGGGGTACTCTTTCACCCGCCGTCTCGCCTCGGGAACCTGGACCTTTTCAAGCATCTCCACAGCCTTTTCCAGGCTCTCTTTTTTGGACGCCCCGCGATGAAGGGCGTATACCTCACCGATCTGTTTGCCCACTGTCTTTACAGGGTTCAGGGACGTCATGGGTTCCTGGAAGATCATGGATATACGGTCTCCCCGAATAGCTTGCATCTCTTTTCGGGAGAGAGAAACCAGGTCTTTTCCCCCGTAGAGGATCTCCCCTTTCTCGATGCGCCCCGGAGGTTCGGGAATTAGCCGCATAATGGACTGGGCTGTGACACTCTTGCCGCAGCCGGACTCACCCACCACCCCCAGAATCTCCCCCGGATACATTCCAAAGGAAACCCCGTTCACGGCGTGTGCCACCCCATGCTGGGTGTGAAAACGGGTGGTAAGGCTTTTCACTTCCAATAAATAGTCGTTTTCCATGATACCCCTGATGAATTGTAAATTAAGCAAAAATTAATACCAGCTAATCAGGGCGTGTTCAACACTTAAAAAAAACTTGTATACCCCGCCAATACGTTCTTTAAGAGGGATCACGCCCCTTGTGGCATTCCTATCAAGGGAACATAAATCCAGTTTTTCTATATCTTATTGACAGGCATTTCCTTGTGTGGTTCTATTTTTAGTTCCCGAAAAATATTTAAACTTTTTTCAGTTACAGTAACTTTAGGAGGATTGTTTCATGAAGAAGATTGGAATGTTGCTGCTCGCTGCCGTGACGGCGCTTCTGGTAACGGCAGGAGGGGCATCAGCTTCATCCGGCGGCACCTTTGTTTTCTGCGCACCCTACGGCGGGGACCTGTTCTCCCTGGACATGCACAAAACCTCACGTACCCAGGACTATATCGTTGGCCTCAACATCAACCGCAGCCTCTACAAGTGGGATGCGGACCAGAGCAAGCCGGTTCTTGACCTGGCCACCGACGCGAAGATCTCCGCCGACGGTAAAACCTACACCTTCACCCTTCGCAACAACGTCAAGTTCCATAACGGCCGTACCATGACCGCCGATGACATCATCTGGTGCTACAACCGTATCGCCAAGCCTGAAACAGCCTCTTCTGCTGCCAGCTATATCGCCAACATCGCAGGCGCCGATGCGGTGATGGAAGGAAAAACCACAGCCATCAGTGGCCTGAAGAAAATCAACGCCACCACCCTTGAGATGACCCTCAAGCACCCCGTGGATATCGGTTACTCCCTCTGCAAGGTGGAGACAGCCATCGTGCCCCGCGAGGCCCTTGAAGGCAAAGAAGATGCCTTCGCCACCAACCCTGTGGGCTGCGGTCCCTTCAAATTCGTCAAGTGGGTTCGCGGCAGCGAAGTGATCCTCGAAAAATTCGACGGCTACTTTGAAGCGGGCAAGCCCTACATCGACAAGCTGGTCTACAAAATCATGCCCGAAGGTGCCGCCCGTGACATCGCCTTCCGTGCCGGTGAACTCGACGCCAACATCGTGGGCGCGTCCCAGTATCCCATTTATCAGCGTGACCCCGAGATCAAGAACAACATGATCGAAGTGGCTGAGATGTACACCCGAATTATCGGGTTCAACCCCGAATTCAAGCCCTTCGCCGACAAGCGCGTGCGTCAGGCCATCAACCACGCCATCAATGCCGAGCTCATCATTAAAAAGCTCCTTAAGAACAAGGCGGTTCCCGCCACGGGCTTTCTGCCCACCAGCTCTCCCGCTTACGAAAAAGCCATGAAAGGGTATGAGTACAACCTGGCCAAAGCCAAAGAGCTCATGAAAGAGGCCGGCTACGAAAAAGGCTTTACCTTTGAGTGCATCGCCACCGCCAACAAGAGCTGGGGCGTAGGCATCGTTGAATCCCTCATTCCCTTTATGAAAAAGATCAACGTCACCATCAAGCCCCAGCAGCTTGAAGGCGCCGCCCTTGGTGAGCGCGCCCGTACCGGCAAGTTCGATGCCTTCATCTGGTCCATCGAATCCGGTCCCGATCCCCTGGAAACACTCAACCGTTTCCGTTCCACCACCCCCACCTCCGCCGGTAACTACACCGCCTACGCCAACGCAGATTACGACAAGGCACTGGACATGGCAGCCGCCGCAGGCTCTGCTGAGGAAAAACTCACATACGTTAAGAAGGCCAACCGCATCCTCTTCGATGACGCACCTTTCTGGTTCTTCAACTACAACAAGGCCATCATCGCCTACCAGCCCTGGGTGCACGGCATCAAGCCCGTGGCCATCGAGATGATGCTTCAGGATTTCACCAACCTGAAACTCGATGACAGCTCACCCAGGAAGTAAATCGCAAGAGCCCTTAAAAGCCAGCCTCCGGCGGCGAGGTGAGCCACCTCGAAAGCATAGTGCGAATGCGCTTTAACCTTCGTTCCTCAGGTCAAAGCGCATTCGCCTTTGGCCCGGGTCGCCCGGTTCCAATGCATGGTGATGTGCATAAACAGCACTGAAATAAAGGCTCACCTCTCCAAATGGCTGCTGAAACTAAATTAATGTACGACTTTTTCAAAATACCGCTGTGATTTGACTCGAGGAACGAGAGGCAAAGCGCAGCGGTAACCAGCTTTCAAGGTGGCTCACCTTGCCGCCGGAGGCATCATTTTTGTATGTTTCCATAGCTCTAACTATTTACCACTCACTGTTCACGATTCACTAATAACGAACCACTCATCCAGGTTGTTCAACGTATGAGAGCTTACGCGTTTCGTCGCATTCTGCAATTCATCCCCACGATCCTGATTATCTCCATGATCATGTTCGTCCTCTTAAACCTGCTTCCCGGCAACGCCGCTCTGATGGCCGGAGACCAGCGCAAGGCTCCGGACCCACGTGTTGTTGCGCAACTCAAGAAAGAGTGGGGAATCGACAAACCGGTACACACCCGGTACTTCATCTATCTTAAAGGACTGGTCAAAGGCGACCTCGGGACCTCTTTTCTGCGCCGTGAGCCGGTGAACAAGCTGGTGGGCGAGCGCATCTGGCCCACCCTGCGTCTCTCCATTGCGGCCCTTCTTATTTCCGTGGGAATCGGTATCCCCTTAGGGTTTATCTCGGCCTTGAAGCGGGGCACTCTTATTGATTCTGCCTCCATGATCGGGGCGGTCTCCGGGGTCTCTCTTCCGCAATTCTGGCTGGGCCTGCTGCTTATGTATCTCTTCTCGGTCACGCTGGGCTGGCTTCCCACCTCGGGCTACGGCAACGGAAAACTCAGCCATCTGATCATGCCTGCCATCACCCTGGGCATCGGCTACACGGCCCTTCTCGCCCGCGCCACCCGCGCTGCCGTACTTGAAGTTCTACATAAGGATTACATCCGTACCGCCCGTGCCAAGGGACTCTCCGAGCTTCTGGTCAACTGGCGCCACGTCATGCGAAACACCATGGTCCTCGTCTTGACCACAGCAGGCTTGCAGTTCGGCGCCCTCATCGGCCAGACTGTTATCGTGGAAAAACTTTTCTCCTGGCCGGGCCTTGGCTCCCTTCTGGTGGACTCCATCTTTCAAAGGGACATCCCCGTCACCCAGGGGTGTATCCTTGTGATGATCCTTGTCTTTCTCATCGTGAACCTTGTGGTGGATCTTCTCTATTCGGTGGTGGATCCGAGGATTGAATACTGATGGCATTTTCTAAAGCAGCACTCAAAGGCAAGAGCAACCTTATCATCGGCGCGGTCCTCACCGTCCTGGTCATCGGCATGGCGGTGTTCGCCCCCGTCCTTGCCCCCTATCACCCCGTGGATGATGCCGATCTCATGGTCTCTGAAGAGGCCCCTTCGGCAGACTACCTCTGCGGCACAGACACCCAGGGGCGCGACGTCCTCTCGCGGGTCATCTACGGCTCCCGCATCTCTTTGTCCGTAGGGTTGGTGAGCCAGCTTATCAACACCTTTATCGGCGTGCTTTTAGGGGTTACGGCAGGTTATTTCGGAAGCTGGTGGGATGACTTTATCATGGGCCTGACCAACATCATGCTCTCCATCCCGTCCATGATTTTCGCCCTGGCCATCATGGCCCTTTTGGGGCCGGGCCTGGTAAACGTCTACATCGCCCTGGGCCTTACCAACTGGTCCTTTACCTGCCGGATCACACGGTCCCAGGTGCTTTCGGCAAAGCGAATCGAGTATGTCCGCGCCGCCGAAGCCTTAGGGTACGGCAAATGGCGCATCATGTTCGGCCAGATTCTCCCCAACGTCGTGGGACCGATCCTCGTCATCGCAACCCTGGGCATCGCCTACGCCATTTTGACGGAAGCCTCTCTCTCCTTCTTAGGCCTCGGCACCCAGCCCCCCACCCCCAGCTGGGGCGGGATGCTCTCCAACGCCCGGGAAGAGTTCTTCACGGCTCCCTGGATCTCCATCTTTCCAGGTCTTGCCATCTTTGCCACCGTTCTTGGGTTCAACCTCCTCGGTGACGGCATGCGGGATCTGCTTGATCCCCATAAACATTAGCAATGCGTGCCTCCGGCGGCCAGGGGATGATCCCCTGGACCCCAGGTTGCGAATGAGTCGCCCCTCGTTCCTCGGGGCCAACTCATTCGCGGAAGCACCTTAAACACTCCGACAAGATCAGTTTGTTAAACTTTCTAAAAGTTTAACAAACTGATCTTAAAAAATTGTCCTTGAATGATTCCTGCTTTAAGGGCTGATGTGATTTGACTCGAGGAACGAGGTGCAAAGCGCATCCGCTATCTGCTTTCAAGGTGGTACACCTTGCCGCCGAAGGCAGCTTTTTAAGAGCTGAATAGTTACTTTAAAAGATTGCCTACAGCGAATCCGCCGGTGACAGGGTGAATTGACAAACAGGACTTTCTGATATTTTCTGACATTAAAAACGATAGCTCACACATGTGTGACGCTATGTGCATACCGTATTATTTGATTCAAACGCGGATGGAATTTTTACCGAGGTACGAGGGAAAAATCCCATCCGCAACCGAAAAGTTTTTGCGGAGCTTTTTTCAAAAAGCGACCCGCCGGAGGCAACCAACCAATGAAACGCGCCATCGTCTCGTCCAGAATTTACACGGGGGTAAAAGAAGCCCCCTTTGCTGAAGCTCTTCTCATCGAAAACGGCATGGTTACGGCCGTGGGGACCACCAGGGAAATCATGGCCAAGGTGACCCCGGATACGAACATCACCTCCCTGTCGGGTCACCTGGTGACTCCCGGTTTGGTGGATGCCCACAGCCATCTTGCCTCATACGGTTTGACTCTTACCCGGGTGATGTTGGCTGGCCTTCCCTCCCTTGCTGCCTGCAGGGATGCCGTGAAAGAGGCCGCAGCCAAGGTCGAACCGGGAACCTGGATCATCGGTCGTGGATGGAACCATCATTTCTGGGAAGAGCAGCGGGAGCCCACGAAGGCAGACCTTGATGACATCGCTCCGGATCATCCCGTGGTGATGACACGGGCCTGCGGACACCTTCTCTGGGTTAACCAGAAGGCTTTGGACATGGCTGGGGTTACTGCAGACACTGTCAACCCCGAAGGAGGCCAGATCGACCGGGATGAAAGCGGCGACCCCACGGGCATAGTCCGGGAGTGCCTCGAGGTGATCCGAGACCACATCCCCGCCGTGACCCATGAGGAACGAAAATCTGCCATCCTCGAAGCCCAGAAACGGACCCTTGCCTGCGGTCTCACCGGCGTTCACTCCTGCGAGGAGCTGGATGATTACCTCGCCCTGGCTGAATTGGAAAAAGAGGGTAAGTTAAAGCTCAGGGTGTGTCATCTCCTGCCGCCGGAAGACCTGGATAAAGCCGACGCCATGGGCATCATCCCCGGTGCCGGAAGCGATCATCTCTGGCACACCCACGTGAAGCTCTTTATGGATGGCTCACTGGGTGCAGAAACCGCCTGGATGCACGAGGAGTATGAGGGCTCCCCCGGTTGTTGCGGGCTTGCCTGCATGACTGAGAGCGAATGCCTCGCCAATATCAAAAGGGCTTATGGGTCTGGTCGAAGTGTGGCGGTTCACGCCATCGGCGACCGAGCCGTCTCATGTACACTTGATGGGCTTTCCGCCGTTCGCAAAGAGTTGCCCGGCATGCGTCGTGACCGAGTCGAGCACGTGCAGCGATCCACCCCGGAGGATCTGAGCCGATTCAAAGAGATGGACGTCACTGCTTCGGTGCAACCCGGATTCCTTCCCACCGACTGGATGACAGCGCAAACCAAATGGGGCAAGGAGCGATGCCGCCATGCCTACGCATGGAAGCTTATCCAAGACACAGGCATCCGCATGCAGTTCGGCTCTGACGTCCCCGTGGAACCCAACGATCCCATGATCGGTATCCGCGCTGCCATGTTCCGTACCGATGCCGATAACAAGCCGGAAGGCGGGTGGTTCCCCGAACAGGCCCTTACCTTTTGGGAAGCCATCGACGGGTACACCAAAACCGCAGCCTGGACCGCAGGGGTGGAAGCCTGGTCCGGGACCATCGAACCTGGAAAATGGGGCGATTTCACTGTTTTTGATCGTGATTTTTCTGAGCCTGAAAGGGATGTCCGAGAGGCAAAGGTGGTAAAAACCATTGTTGGCGGAGAAGAGGCTTAAAGATAGCTTTGGCATCCGGGTACCGGCAGAGCTTTTCATCGGTAAAAAGCTCTGCCGGTACATGAGCGGCTGCCAACATCAGATCGGCGGAGCAATGGTCACGAGAATCCGCATCTTGGTCGTGGGAGTGAACCGGGAAAAGAACCCCTGCATCCAGGTTGAAGTTGATGATTTTAAACGACTCGGATTTTTCCACCAGAATAAACCGTTTCATCTGACCGGGGGTGAATTCATTGGTTTCATCGAGCTTGATGACTTGCATTGGGTGCCTCCTCATGTCCTGAAATAGATGGTCTCTTTTTAGAATTGCCTGGCAAAATTTCGACCCAGTTCCCGGCATGCTTCCTTTCCCTTCGTGTCCGGAGACCAGAGCTGGCGCAGTCCGTCCAAGGGGACCTCGAACCCGCACGCTTCGAGGCTCCGGGAGATGATCTTGACGGATTCCCCACTCCAGCCGTAGCTCCCGAAGGCGGCCGCTTTCTTCTTCTTTAATTTCAAGCCCTTCATCTCTTCGAAAAGACCCGCCACATGGACAAGAATGCCATTGTTAATGGTGGGTGACCCCACCAGAACACCCTTGGATCGAAACACTTCTGTGATGACGTCGTTCTTGTCTGTCTTGGCCAGATTGTACAGCTTCACCGTGACCTGATCGTCTGTCTCCCGGATTCCGGCTGCAATTTCCTCAGCCATTACCCGGGTGCTCTCCCACATCGTATCGTAGACAATGGTGATCTGATTCTCCTGATAGCTGTCCGCCCATTCCAAATACTTTTCGACGATTTGGGCCGGGTTGTCGCGCCAGATGATGCCGTGGCTGGTACAGATCATGTCCAGCGGCAGGTTAAGGGAGAGCACCTCTTTGATTTTTCTTGTCACCATGGGGCTAAAGGGGGTCAAAATGTTCGCGTAGTACTTTAAGCATTCCGCGAAAAGCTCAGCCTGATCCACGCGATCGTTGAACATGAATTCCGAGGCGTAGTGCTGCCCAAAGGCATCGTTACTGAACAGAACCTCATCCCCGGTCAGGTAGGCAAACATGCTGTCCGGCCAGTGAAGCATGGGTGCTTCCACAAAAACGAGCTCCTTGGAACCGAGGCTGAGGGTATCGCCCGTGGCGACGGTTTTGTAATTCCAATCCTGATGGTAAAGGCCCTTGAGGGTCTTTGCCCCGCTTTTGGAACAGTAAACGGGAACATCGGGAATATGACGCATCAACTCGGGCATGGCCCCGCTGTGATCGTTCTCCCCGTGGCACGCCACCACATAGTCGATGTCGTTTAAGTTGATGGTCCGCTTGAGATTTTCCACGTACTCCTTGGCAAAGGGAGTCCAGGCCGTGTCTATGAGGGCGACCTTCTCTTCACGGATTAGATACGAGTTGTAGGTGGAACCCTTGTGGGTGGAGTACTCATCCCCATGGAATTTGCGCAACTCCCAGTCGATTTTTCCAACCCAGTGGATGTTGTTCTTAACCTGAAAGCCCATAGTCTTCTCCTTATTTATCCCGGATATTATATGTGGGTTCGAATACTGACGAACGGATCGAAGGACCATCATGCGTGTTTGTCCGACGTTTCGAGAGGCAGTCCACCAAAGGGCTGCCGGACGCGATATTGGTCTGAACGATTGTCTTGGGCGTGTATCGCTGGGTTAAGCACCAGCGGTTTGCATGGTGAAGATCTGCAGACGTCAGTGGGAAAGGAAAGGTATCAGGGGAAGAGGGACAGCATAGATCTTGAAGGCCATTCTGGTTGACGCATAATTTTCCGCTAAGGTGGTGCCTGCAACAACAGATCCGGTGGCGTAGCAACTCAACACAAAGGGACAGGAACTATTTTAAATCCGGATACAGTACTTTTTTGCATTCCGGACAGATGCCATGGCTGAAATCGGCGTCGAGGTGCTGAAGCAGAATTTCTTCGATGGGGTGCCATCCCCCTTCGGCATCACGGATGCTTTTACAATTGGCACAGATGGGAACGATACCTCTCAAAACCTGGAGTTCGTCAAGGTAATCGGCAAGGCGCTGCTTTCGTCCGCCCAGGACCTGATTCATGTAGAGAAGTTCAAGGTGGGATTCCAGCAGGCTCCGGAAGTTTTGTATGAGCTTTTCGATGGTCTCCGAATATTCATTGGGCTTGCTGTCCAGGACACAAAGGGTGCCGAAGGGGGTACCATCAGGCATGAGCACCGGAAACCCAAGGTAGGAGATCATGTTTAGTTTCACATCCGGATTGTCCTTCCAGTCCGGGTCTTCAAGGGCATTGGGGATGAGGAGCTTCTCTTTTGTCCTCATGACCGTTTCACAGTACAGGCCTGAGCCGAATACTGTCTCCTTCTCTCCGGGATGATACGGATTGCCCTTGCTCACACTTGAAACGAATACTTCAATGTCAGGATCGGTAAATCGCATGACAAGTGCCGCAGGGATTCCGAGAATATTTGCAAGGATATCTGTAATCTCCTGCCAGTTGTTCTTGATATTTTCCGGTATCTCGATATTGGTTGTGTTTTTCATCATGACACCTCCCCCCTCTTTTAAGCCTCACTCTCAATGCAGACGTGAGGTGTCCAGCAATAGATTTATCCGGAAACCGCAAATCAACAATGCGCCCCAGCGTTTTACACATAAACGCATCAGGTTCATGAAAAGACCGGGAATAAATCCAGAAAGCATCCATAAGTAAAAATTTCATTGAATTTATCTATATTTAACATAGTTTTGGGTCAGACAACAATCAAGGATCACGAAATTGAATGCTTCCGGTGTGTCAGGATAAGCGTCAACGCATCTCATCATTTCCGAATCCAACCTCACCCTTGCTGAGATTGTGAATTAGCTTTCGAGGTGGCACACCTTGCTGCCGGAGACAGCTTTTTAGGAGCTGAATAGTTACGGCTGAGTTTAATAAGCAGGTCATCTCTGTAGGGGGGGAGGACAAGAAGAACCGTTTCATGAATTACGGCTTACCGCAAACAACGGTTATTTATATGTAATCTCCCATGACCATCCGGAGAATACGGTTCAAGGCATTCTCCTTTCAGGTCATTGAAGCTTTCATGGCGGGGCTTAAACGTTGTACCGCTGGGAGGTTCCCATCAGCAGTCACTTACAACGTTAATACACTACATTTCTGGGGTGGGCTTTTTCGTTCTGCGACATGGATTGGCAAGAATTTCCACATAAAATGACTCCAAGTCCGTCTCTTTTGTCGCTTCAATCAACTTGGGGAGCTCGGAGACGTGAATTTCCTGTGCTTCTTCAGCCGTATTGCCAAATTTGCAGCCAAAGTCCCAGAAATCGGCACCTTCCGGCAACGTTTTATTGCGTTCTCGCTTCAGGTATTTCCTGACATCGCTCTTTACAGCTTCAATCAGCCTGTCACGTTTGATCTTCGGGTGCGTCAATTTAAATGTCTTTTTCATCTGTATCCTCGAAAATTATTTGGAACAATGCGTTTGAAATCACGAAATGCGGGACAGTTCTAACAGACTCTCAGAATATAGCAAAAACTATTAGCAGTCCGACTGTTATTCTCCGCATCGTTCAGTGCCAAATTGAAAAGCAAGATCATCACATAGTGTACAGAAACATGTGCCCCCTGTCCCCGGAAAATCAAGGTAAACACCGATTTTACAATCCATTACCCGTAGATGCCCCGATGTTAACGCAGTCACCGGAGGCCTTTTGTGGATCCGTGACCCAGAAAAGACGTTCGAATATAGCCCCACCAGGATTTCTTTACATTTGGAAACATTTTCACACACAAGACAAACAGCTTACTTCCGCTCTTTCCGGCATGATCGATTCAAAAAAGGAGCTATTTATGAAAAAATGTATCGCATCATTCTTGGGCATATGCCTTCTTGTTGCTGTTTCCGGGTGCAATTCCAGTGGAACATCCGGCGCAGCAAAGGCAACAGGGGTTGCCGTTCATACCAAGCTGGGCATCGAGACGGTACCGGCCTCCATGGGATCTGCCTACACTGGGTCGTACAACAGATACACCAAAGTCGTCGCGCCCAACGGAAAGCCCATACCCATTGTGGCCCAGGACCGGATTACCGATGAACAGATGATTCGAGCAAGGGGTGTCCTGGAACATTATCTAAGAAACTACCCTGGCTCTCTTTACGGAGCCGACAAATCGGGCGTGGCCAACCGAATGGCTGATAACGGGGCCGTATTGGCACTTCTGAACGGAAAAGATGACGGCAGCAACCCCATCACTGTCGATGCGCAGCCGCTTTATGAGAATGAGATCCAAGTCGAGGGGGGAAGCTGGTATGTTAACCAGGACTATGAGAATCACCGGGATGCAACCTATGAAGAGATCCTGCACATGGTGCATGATTACGGCATCGGTGTCGACGGCCCCAACACCAGCCCCGGTGCCCTGCCCGCGTTTCAGGCAGAAATCCGGGCTGCGCAGCAGAACGCACTTGTTTATGGGTTGTGGGGAATCGGTGCCTCCGACTGGATCACGGAATTAACCAACGAGAACAGCCTCTCACAGGAGTACCTGGCGGCTGTCGTGGATACGTACTACGGCCTCTGGGGAGCCTGGGCAAACGGTGATAAAGGCATGCACGGCCTCTATATCGCCAAAGATCGCGCAGCACTACCCATCAAGGATTCCATGGGATCCGCCCTCATGGGCAACACCTTTTTCCACCCCTATTTCACATACAACGCACGGATCGATGGCAGCTTTGAGGGGACCTTCTCCCTTCGGTTTGATGCAGCCCTCCCCTACACCCACCATGCCCGGTACCTCAAGGATATCACCCTTACGGGCAGCAAAAACTCCAATGTTCGCGTCAATGGGTACGACAACGACATCACGGGGAACAGTGGGTACAACACACTGATATTAAGGGGCAACCACAGCGAGTACACCATCGTAAAAGCAGGCGGTGATTTGACGATCACGGATTCAGTGTCTGGGCGAGACGGAACAAACACGATCAGGCTCTTTGAGGTTTTGGAATTTGCTGACCGGGTCATGACGTTGTAAAGCAACAGAAAAACAGAATCACAACGGTTATCGTGTGTTGTTGTGCGTTGAATAACTTGATATTATTGCGAAATCACCATGCAAAAAAGAAATATCAAATCCACCTGGCCGGCTACAATTTCCTGCCTTACCTGACCGGTATGGAGGCCAAGAGCCCCTGTGAAGAGTTCTTTTATTTTTCCGATGATGGGGACCTCCAGGCGTTGCGTTATGACAACTGGAAGGTTGTGTTCGGCCAGCAAAGAGCACAGGGCACGATGCTGATGTGCAGCGAACCCCTGGTGAATACCCGAATTCCCTGGCTGTACAATCTGAGAACGGATCCCTACGAGCGGGCGTCCATCACATCGAACTATACTGGGACTGGTGGATGGACCATGCGTTCCTTCTAATACCTGCACAAGGGTATGTCGGACAATTATCCGGACTATGCAGGAACTTCCGGTAATCACCGCAGTTGTATCCCATGCCGATTTCAAGTGTGGCCGAACCGAATCACCAAATTCAATGGCAGGTGACAGTGATAAGCCCATCCTGCATGACGTGCAATGTTACCCCATTATGTTCCGGCCAGGCCCTCGCAGTTCTCTGCGTCTGCTCAGCACATAACCTCAAGATACGGGTTACACCACCAAACGACGCAACTTAATGCCCGTTCCTGCATACCCGTTCATCATGTAAAATCGAAGGGTTTTCTGGCTCCCTTCAACAGGAGGCGTGCCAACTTCAAGCCGTGTCCACCCGAGATCTTTGGCTTTACGATGCGCAGCATTCAAAAGAAGTTGCCCAACGCCCTTTGACCGAAAATCCGGTTCGACGTACAACTCGGATATTTCGCCAAAAACACCGCCGGCGTAAATCGCGGCACACTCATGGAGTGTCAGGGCTCCAACGACGTCACCCCCGGCCTTTGCAACAAATGCTGCTATTTTCGATAACCGCAGGAGGTCATGGGTTATTTCCGGAAGGCCCATCTCTTCAATCTCTTCCGAAGCTTTGGGCTCCAGCTCAAGCAACAATTTGGTTACGCATTCCGAAACGGCCTGAAAGTCATGGGCTTCAGCTTCTATTACTTCGATAGTCAATTCACACTCCCACAGGGACGATTGCCCTGATTTATAAATAAGTGTTTTTGATACATTGAAATAAACGGTGTCTCATACGATTAAGAATATTGCTCATAAATTATCCCGAAACACAATGACAAAGGAATGGCAAGGCCCTCGATACGGAAGAACCGGCTTATCTGTGAATTATGCATCACGATTCACAGAGGAAAGAAGCACCTTGACGTTTCAATTCTGTCGTGCGTCTTGATTCGTTTTAACAGGCGATTGGCAATCTGGGCACCGTTGAAAATCCCGTGCAAATTGTCTTTTCAGGCGGGTCCTGTTATTGAAATGACCATGGACATGCTTACAGGATACATACTGACACGGGAACGGGTCGATTCAGGGGACAGGCATTGCCTCAGATATGCGGGCATCAGTGACCGGGGCCCCTTCGAGGTGACCGTCACAGATCATCGCCCCCTTTTCTTTATCCGCAGAGATGCTGTCCTTCCGAGAAAAACCTTTCACAGCGAACGACGGGCCGTGAAACTGACCGATTTTTCCGGCAACCCGGTGGATGCCCTCTATTTCAAAACCCAGAGACTCTTCTTTGAAGCCCGGAAGTTCTATGAAGAGCAGAACATCCCGACATTCGAGGCGGATGTGTACCCGGAAGAACGCTATCTTATGGAGCGGTTTATCCACGGGAACGTTGAAATCTACGGGCAATCAAGACTCCGGGACGGCGTGCTTTATTTTACCGACCCCAAAATAAGGAAAGCCGATTATACGCCCCAATTCTCGGTGCTCTCACTGGATATCGAAACAGGGCAAAGAGGAGAACTCTACTCCATTGCCGGTCACTTCACAGGACGTGATGCCAAGGGTGGCAATATAGCTGAAGTCAGGATCGTGATGATGCTCGATGCCGCGACGTCCCCCAACCAGCCCCATGGACCTCGCAATATGCCGGGTATTCTATCGGGAAAACCTTATGAGGAGCTTGCTGACGGCGGCTTTCTCTACCGTGTGCCAACTGAAAAGCAACTCCTTCAGGACTTTCTGACGGTTTTGAGGAGTCTTGACCCGGATATCCTCATCGGATGGCACGTCATTGGCTTTGACCTTCTCTTTCTGGAGAAGAAGTGCAAAGAGCATGGCGTGCCCTTCTTAATCGGGCGAGACCGCCGTCCGCCCAAAATACGCGAGGTCAGGAAAGGAATATACAGGGTCGAGGCGTGCGGCAGAATCGTCATTGACGGCCCCCCTGCTCTGCGCGGCGCTTTTTACTCCTTCGACAACTTCAGGCTCGAGACGGTTGCTGCAGAGCTGTTGGGAACCGGCAAAGACATTGGCGAGGGCGTTGACAAGGTTGCCGAAATTGAGCGGCGGTTCCGTGAAGACAAGGTCGCCCTTGCCCGCTATAACCTTCTGGACTGCACCCTGGTCTCGGATATTTTTGCTAAGTCGGGCCTCATCGAGCATTTGTTCAAGCGTGCCATTATCAGCGGTCTTCCCATGGACAGGGTCGGGATGTCTGTGGCTGCCTTCGATCACTTCATGCTGCCCCAGGTCCATCGGCACGGCCTCGTGGCCATCAACATTCGTGATGTAAAGAGCGAAGGCCATGCCAAGGGAGGCTTTGTCTTTTCCAAAGAACCGGGCCTGTACGAGCATGTGGTGGTCCTTGATTTTAAAAGCCTGTACCCCTCGATCATCCGAACATTCCAGATCGATCCACTTTCACGGTTGAAGGCAGCTTCAGATTCCATTGAAACGCCCGTGGGTATCCCCTTTTCCCGCACCGAGCATGTCCTGCCCGGCTATATCAAAATCCTTATGGAAAACCGTGAACAGGCCAAAAGAGATAAGGACCCGCACCTTTCCCAGGCCATCAAGATTCTCATGAACAGCTTCTACGGCGTCATGGGGACCCCGGGGTGCCGGTTCTATCACCCGGATCTTCCCACCGCCATCACAGGCACCGGTCAGTGGACCCTGAAAACCACCCGGAGCTACTTGGAACAAAACGGCTACGACGTTATCTACGGAGACACCGATTCGGTCTTTGTAAAATTGAAAGAGGATGAAATCACGGATACGGGAGCACCCGAGAAGCTGGTATCGCGGCTCAATGCATTCATGAGCCGTGAACTCCGGGATAAATACGGCGTTGAGTCCCAACTGGAATTGGAATTCGAAAAGCACTTTATCCGCTTCTTCCTTCCCTCCCTCCGGGGCGGCGGGGAGAGTGCCAAGAAACGGTACGCCGGGATCATTATTAAGGACGGAAAAGAGGAACTGGTCCTCACCGGCTTGGAGTTTGTACGCTCAGACTGGACGCGCTTTGCCAGGGACCTTCAGTACGAGTTGTTCCAGCGGATTTTTCATGATGAGGATGTGGACGAGTGGTTGAAACAGAAGGTGATGGATCTTAAAAACCACGTCTACGACCATGACTTGGTTTATAAAAAACGCCTGACCAAACCTCCCAAAGAGTACACCAAAGCAATTCCGCCCCACGTGAAAGCCGCCCTCCTCCTGGGCGATGCCGGTGCAAATGCCAAAGAGAGCCGTTACGTCATGACCCTAAGGGGCCCCATTCCTGTGGAGCTTCCCCACGACGACCTCGATTACCCCCACTACATCGAAAAACAGCTGAAACCCATTTTTGACTCGGTCATGATCTTTTTTGACAAGTCGTACAATGAGATCATCCACGGACGGCAGTTGAATCTCTTTTGATTTAGGAAAAAGCATGCCTCCGGCGGCAAGGTGAGCCACCTTGAAAGCGAGTAAGAAAAGCCGTTTAACCCTCAGTGCTCGGTCTCTCGACTTTAAATCCGTGAACAAGCTTGTACTTAAACAAAGGTGTTCCCTCTTCATGGGGCAACGGTGTCATCTCAAGGACCTCATCGGATCTTCTTCTCAAGACCTCATTGCCAATCATGAGGATTCTCTTTATCGCCACATCAACCTCCCTGCCGCATCATTGCCATACAGTCTTAACATAAAATCCGTTCACCTTTTTTTAACAGTAAGATACCGGCACACCCAATGCCAAGCTCCAACAACAAATAGACAACCAGCAACCAATGAGGTACCCCGTCCGTCACAAGGCTCAACGCCCTGCCCGCAGCAAGTCCCAGCATAAACACCACAAGACTGTAGAGCGCGGCCTCCCGTACCCGCTCCTTGAATGCCCCAATCACCCAAAACACCACAAACCCCAAGTAGAGTCCCATGACCGCCCTGAAAATATGAGCGCTGTTTACATCTGCAGCGGAAATTCCAAAGAGATAATTCAGGCTGACCTGTGGCATAAACCCGTAGGATAGAGCGATGGGTACCAAACCTGTTGCAGCAATCAAAAGAAATACCTGACGAATGTTCATCACGTCCTCCAGTAACTATGCCGCTCTGAAAAAAAGCCTCCAGCGGTAAGGGTTGCGAATGGGCCTTCACTCGGAAGCAGTTTGATGGCGCTTCTCCATATAAATCAGAGAAAAATCTTTGGAGCTTATGTCGGTTCTCACCTGTTGATAACCGAGCTTCGTGTAAAGGTGAATATTGCGACTGCTTTTTTCGCCTGTATACAAATGAAAACTCTCATCATTTTGAAACAGGTTTTCGAGACGTCTCATCAGATATGCACCGACGCCCTGATTCTGATATGCCGGAGTTACAATTAACCTGCCAATATGGACTTCACTCCCACATTGCCGGAACTTGACAGAGGCAATGATTTGGTCGTGTGCCGGGCACGGCACACGTTCTTAAAAGTGAGCCAAATGGTAGTATTATTATGAGCATTTGGAAAGTCTTAGACCCAGCCAGGTGGAGGCGAAGGGTGTAGCGGTATGACAACGGGATATCAGCGATGATGTTTCGGAAGGCAGTCGCTCTGCTGCGGCAGGGTACCGCGAAGGTACGGGGCGACGTACAGGAATCGAGTTGAGGCGTGCACGAGCGGGACGAGCCTGCAACACAAGGTGAAGTCCTCTATCCACTATAAGCTCTGCCCGTATACTCGGCGCTCACGTACCGAAAGACGTGTGTTTACCCCGGGAGGCCTCCCATGTGCCCCGGAAAGTCGCGTGCGACGGAAATTGGCTGAGGGCGGGGCAACCCGCTCTGACCGCATGGGAGGAATCAGCCGAGGGCATAGTAGCCGGAGGAAACGAGCCGGGCCTCCCCCAAAGGGGAGAAGTATACCCGGAGGACTCACCCTGGTGAAGGCCTGAACGGTGCCCGGCCCGAATGGGACGGGTAAATGAAAATGACAAGTAGGAGGTGTGTACTTATGAGCATTATGCCCCAGCAGGTGGAAATGTTCGTAGCGTCGCAGATAGCCGAACGTCTGGGAGGCAACCCCCGGCTCATGGAGATGATCCTTGAGCGGAGGAATATGTTCAGAGCCCTGAATCGGGTCCGCAGTAACAAGGGTGCTCCAGGGGTAGACGGGATGACCGTCAGCCAGCTTGGCGGGTACCTGAGGCGGCACTGGCCCAAAATCAGGGAAGAGCTTTTGAATGGGACCTACAACCCGCTTCCCGTAAGGCGAAAAGAGATAGATAAGCCGGATGGTGGGGTACGGTTGCTGGGTATCCCGACAGTGCTTGATCGACTCATTCAGCAAGCCATTGGTCAAATATTGGAGCAAGTATG
This sequence comes from Desulfolunaceae bacterium, assembly GCA_942491485.1. Lineage (GTDB taxonomy): Bacteria > Desulfobacterota > Desulfobacteria > Desulfobacterales > Desulfolunaceae > Desulfoluna. The sequence goes on from CALOAX010000012.1 coordinate 178,553, forward strand.
GGACCCGACGTTCTCTGAGTTCAGCTATGGATTCAGGCCGAAAAGGTGCCAGCGTGACGCCATCTGTCAGGCGAAGGGCTATCTGCTTGAGGGGTACACTCACGTTGTTGATATGGACCTGTCGAAGTTCTTTGACAGGGTAAACCACGATCGTCTGATGAGCAGGTTGGCGGCACGGATCCAGGACAAGCGTGTCCTGAAACTGATCCGCAAGTACCTGACCGCCGGAACGATGATTGGTGGGCTTGTCTCGCCGTCCGTGGAAGGCACGCCCCAAGGCGGCCCTCTCTCACCGCTGCTCTCCAACATCGTCCTTGACGAGCTGGACAAAGAGCTGGAGGCGAGGGGGCATTGCTTTGTCAGGTATGCCGACGACTTCGTGATCTACACCAAGAGTAGAAAAGCTGCATTGAGGGTTAAGACGAGCATTACGGGGTTTATTACCGGGAAACTCAAGCTCAAGGTCAACGAGGAAAAGAGTGCAGTCAGCAGGCCGTGGCTGCGCAAGTATCTTGGTTTTACACTGTTGTCCAAAATAGGATTTCAAAGGCAGTTAAATGACGAGAATTTGAAAAGAAGCTCCTTGTAAGGCATGGTTAGGTTTGCCAACACGAACCTCACCGAACAAGGAGCACATCGATGGTACGTCATGCGAGCCTCTTCAGTCAAATCGTCGGTTTTTTTGATCGTAACCAGTTTGCCCGTTTAGTTTCAGAGCATTGCTCAGAGAGAAATGCTAAGGGCTTTAAATCGTGGGATCACTTTGTTTCCATGCTTTTTTGCCAGGTAGCTCAGGCCAAAAGCCTTAGAGAGATCTCCGGCGGTTTGGCTTCTGCCAATGGTAAACTGAGGCGCCTTGGTATGACGCAGCCACCAAGCAAGTCGACTCTGTCATATGCGAACCAGCAACGCCCTTGGGAGATGTACCGAAGCCTGTTTTATCAGACCCTTGCCAGGTGCCAACACCTTGCTCCAGGCAAACACAAATTTCGATTTAAGAACAAGTTACTGTCACTCGACAGTTCAACGATATCTCTGTGTTTGGGTCTATTTCCATGGGCAAAATTTCGACGAACCAAGGGGGCTGTTAAACTGCATCTCCTTTTGGACCATGACGGCTACCTTCCAAGCTTTGTGCATATCACAACAGGTGGAACACATGATGTAACCGTTGCAAGGCATTTGAATATCGCTCCAGAATCAATAGTCGCCATGGATCGAGCCTACAATGATTACAGACTGTTTTCTCGGTGGACAGAGGAGCGTATATATTTTGTCACGAGGACGAAGAGCAATGCTGCTTACCGAGTTGTCGAAACACGGGAGGTCCCCCAGAATCGAAATATTATCAGTGATGAACTGATAGAATTCACAGATAAAAAGTCTTATGAAAAATGTCCTCATCGACTACGGAAAATCGTCGTCTTTGATAAAAGCAATGACAGATACATTGAACTTTTGACCAATCATATGACATTTGGTGCAACAACAATCGCCGCCATTTATAAGGACCGATGGCAAATTGAGCTGTTTTTCAAGGCGATAAAACAAAACCTGCGTATCAAAACATTCGTTGGTACATCGGAAAATGCTTTGATGATACAGATTTGGACAGCACTTATTGCGATGTTGATCATCAAGTTCCTACAGACAAAATCAAAGTTTAGCTGGTCACTTTCAAACCTGGTTGCCTTTTTGAGATGGAATCTCTTTACATACAGGGATTTATGGGCATGGATTGACCAACCATATGATGTGCTACCACTTGAGCCTCAACCAGCACAGTTACTCTTGCCTTTTACGTAAATTGGACAGCAGGCGAAACAATAGAACCTGTTTTTTCAAAATTGAATCTCTTTCAGCAATAACAAGGAGTTCAAAAGGAAATTTCAACTATAATCGGCTATTTTGGACAGTAGTGTTGGTTTTACGTTTCTCCAAATGTATGGGAAGACAAAGATCCGGATCCACCCCAAGTCGATCAAACGATTTAAGGAGAGGGTTCGTGAGCTGACAAGCCGCAACTGCGGAAAGAGCCTGTACAGGATAATTGAGGAGTTGAACAATTACCTCAGAGGATGGTGGAACTATTACCGTCTTACGGAAGCCAGGTACATCTTCAAAGCCCTGAACAAGTGGATTATCAGGCGGCTTCGATGTGTCGTCTGGAAGCAGTGGAAGAATCCAAGGACCAAGATTCGTAATTTAAAGAAACTTGGAATCCCTCATGGCCCTGCCGTTATGTGCGGAAACGCACGAAAGAAGTACTGGCGCATGAGCAAGGTCAAGTGGATAAATTTCGCGCTTCCGCCTCGATATTTCTTCTCTCGCGGATTGTTCCTTCCGGGAGTGTAACTCCTTTGATCAGCCGAATCGCCGAGGTACGCGATCCGTATGCCAGGTGGTGTGGGAGGGCCCTTCAGTGATGAGGGGTCCTATCCCGTTATGATGAATTGCCTTCAGAAACGTTTGACTTGAAAACTCGCCCTTTATGGATTCGAGGGTCTGAACCAACGGCGGCAATTGAAAGTTATCGTATATCCGAGCCTGTCCCAAAAAGGCAGCTCTCTGCACTTCAAGGATTTCTTCTGCATCGACATGTGATGCACGTTCAATGTGGATTTCATCAATAATAGACATACACAGTGCCTTAAGACCTAAATATAAATCTGATTCCCCCATTGATCACATTGGCCTAAGTATCGGCAGTCCGACACCGTCTTCCGGCATGGGGCGTTATCACCATTCGCGATGGGCACGGCACTACCTTTTCCCATCCTACGGTGCCGCCGTAACTTCATGGGTATTGGCACAACCCGCTTTCAAGGTGGCTCACCTTGCAGCTGGTTTTACCCGCTCACCGATTCGTTGCCCCATGTGGATGGCCTCTTCCCAGATATTTGCCTGGTTTTCAACCCGAGCGTATCCGATATCTTTGGTTTTGGATTCCGGACCGTACATTATTTTTACTGCGCTCATCTCGCACTCATCCCCCTTGCCGCATGTGAGGCACGGAAGATTGCCCTGAACTGTTAATTGCCCGACAAGGTCCATCCGTTCATAGTCTTTTAATTCTGCAGCCAATGATTTGTTGACGGTCGCGAGGGAGTCAGGCATCAACCCCGTAAGGATGGTTGCACACAATTTCCCCCTGAGCAGGTTGTTGACATGCCTCAGAGACCAGAACCTTTCAAGCAGCGCTTTTGTGAAGCCATCAATCTGGCCATACGGTGTGTAGGCTCCGATAATAAGCACCCTGGCTTTTTTGATTTTTTCTCCGAGCTCAGGAAAATCATCGTTGACCTTGCAGATGTTATCCGGGACGCATTTTTTGCAGGCCATGCAGGGACGGACATTCTTATCGCTGAGTTTCACAAACTCGGATTTCAGGCCACTTGCATCCAACACCGCCTTCACCAAGCGGTCCGTGTTGCTTTTTTTTACAGGGCTTCCGGAAATGCCTAATATCTCCACCGTCATTGCGATTCTCCTGTCCAGTTGTCTATGCCTCCCTTAACAGGTGCATATTTTAGATGGGTCTCTCGTGTAACAGGGCATTTGAGATCAGGGTATGGGTTTACCAGCATGACAAGATGATCTGTATTGCCGGGCAGGTGTTTGATTCTGGAAAAGAAAACCACAGTTTGGGTGCCAGATCAACGACCGATTGATTCTTTAGTGGGATGCGTAACTGTTCCGATCAAAAAATCACTCAGGCGGCACTGCCGGGCCAAACGTTTGCCTAATCTAAATAAATGGGTTTGATAAACAGGTTTTGATGGGTTGTTTAGGGATATTCCGCGAAAGCTCACACACCAAGGAAGGGGGGAATGCACAATCACAAGCAGCTTTTAAGGTGGCTCACCTTTGGAGTTTTTCACGGGCGTAGCCCGTCAGCGAATGTGGCAACCCGAGGAACGAGGGTTGGAACATTCGCGAACCTGGGGTGCAGGGGATTTATCCCCTGCCCGCCGGAGGCTTCTTTTCACCAATCACGTCTTAAAAAAAATACATGAACTCCGCTCCGACTCTGTCCTCATCCCTGTATTCCCATAGGAAGCTCTCTTTTTCCCGTATGTCAAAATGGGCGTAGTCCAGGATCAGCTGAATGTGATCCGAAAAGCTGTAGTCCAGACGGGCCTTGTGAATCTCGTTGTTGTCCTGAAGCTGACGATAGTAACTGTATTGAAATGCCAGCGTGTCGCTCAGGAAGTTCTTGTCGTATTGCAGAAAAAAGCCGGTACTGTCCTTTTGCTGGTGGTAGAGGTCGCCTTCAAAGCCAAAGATGTGGCGATTGGTCACCTCGGTATTCAGGGAGTACCGGCCATTGGCATCAAACTCAATGCCCAGGGCGGCATCCAGGAGATCATGGCGGCTGTCGGTCAACCGGCCGTCTCCGGTGACAGCCTGAAGGGCGTATCCGTTTTTAAAGGCGACATCAGCCTTGAACAGATAACTGTCGACCGTACGGCTCGCCCCGATGCCGTAAAACGCATACCTGTCATGGACCCTTGTGACATCACTGCCGCCCTCGGACACAAGCACCCCGTCATTCTGAAGCAGAGACGCTGACATAAGAGCGAGTTCACTCTTTCCAAAGACCTTTTTCCACTTCCCTCCCACCTCGTTGTCATTAAAACCCGATTCCTGATCATTGATGTTCAGCTCTTCCGGCCCCTTAAAATAACGAGTGCCCTGCTCCGGTGTTTCGTTAAATTCGGACTTGAATGAGACAAAGAGAAACATGTCCCCGAAGGCGGGGTAGAGCTCTGCGGAGACCATGTTCTGCCCCAACCGTGAATCCTCCAAATCGACAAAGACCAGTTCCGTCTGGTCCCTGGGAGAGACCACGTCATTGACCACGTCGGCTTCGGTTTCCCCCCACACAACCACCTGCCTGCCGACCTTTACCATAAAGTGATCACTGCTCGTTTGCACGTAAAACTCACGGACCTTCTCTTCAACGCGGGCACGTTGGTTTTCAGCCTCTGCCATGTGGTCGTTGCCGTAATAGATAAAGGCCTTGCCGTCAAACCGGGTAAAGAGCGTCTCAGACCAGAGCCTCTCGAATTCGCATCGGAGAGACGACCGGTTGGTAATAATATCCGAGTCCTTTGTGCCGAAGGCCAGCTGATGGGAGTAGACACCATCCAGGCCCTCAGGCCATACCAAATACGGGCCTTTAAACTGGTGAGCACTGCCCTCTGAGGCAGTCACTTCACCTTCGTCGAACACCTCATCTTCGAGACCTCCTTCAAACCCATCATAATCATCAAAAGAGTCAAATACTGCCGACTGATTCGGTGCTTCCGTCCGGCCTGCATCCTCTGCGATCGCTTTATGCGCACAGCCCAAAAAAACAACACTCGCAACCACCAGTACAACTACCTGAATTGCGCCCTTCGATACCCATAACCGTAACGCCATGCCCCCTCCCCTGCTCAACATACCCTGCCTATAGAACATGAATGCTCTTTAAAGGCTGATAACCGCTGCATCTTGCCCCCTGCTCCTAAAGGGATTCGGGCCGGGGGCCCCACGGCAAAAAAAAGCCGCGACGGAGCACGGCGCGCCCAGGCGGGTGCCGTCCCTCCGTCCGTTCTCAAATCCCTGGCGGCGTGGTCTTTCGGTGGTCCTTAGGGCTTCGGAAAAATCAAATGATACACATCAATGTAACCTGCAACATCAGCACGACTATCTGGAACGTCGATTAGGGAAACATTGTGGAAACGCCTTGAAAAAGTTGGTGTATCCATTTTTTTTGAACGAGGCCCTTACACCCTTAAAAGCCTCAAAGGCATGGATTTTCGGGCGCGCCGTGCTCCGCCGCGGCATGCATGTGATACCGTGGGGAAGGAGTCTCCCGTTGGGATGTGATAACGGGTGTGTGGAACGTTTTCATCAATCATGAAAAAGTCCTCCCCTGCGGAGGCAGTAGTACCGTTTCATCGTTCGTGCGAATGCCCTATACCCAATGGCTTCACAACTACCTTCAGGCATTCGCAACAGGGTTTCAAGGTGCCCCCCACCTTGCCGCCGGAGGCATGCTTTTACAGTCCTCTTTGACCCTGCTGTTACCGAGCCACGTTCTGGTACTCTTTTAGTTTTCGTTCCCTGAAGCCTTTGTCTGTCAGGGTTCGTCGGGTTAAAAACATCTCTTCCACCGGCCTGTTCAGTGCAATGGTTTCATAGGCCATAACTGTTCGTCTCTGGTTCAGCACATTGGTCACAATGACCTTCCTGGGGACAAAAATGCCCTCGATTGTTTCAATCTTTCCGTACAGAATCTGTTTCTCTTTCTTGCCGTTGCGGTTGAACAGGACCGATTTCAGGATCAGGTCCCTCTCTTTATCGATCCACATGATGGCTCGGCTGTAGTTGCTCTTGACTGCTTTTCTCATGACGGGGGTTGCTTCAATCACCCAGCATGCTTTTTTGCGGTAGGTCTCGTCACTGAGGATCGTGTAGGTGTAGTCATCAAGGTTATAAGATTCCATGTCTTCATAATTGAACTCAGACCCGAAAAAGCTACCGGTCTTGGGCTCGTTTTCATTGCCGGACACGATGCGCTTGACCTTCCCCAGGGCCGACAGGTACATCCACTGATCCGTGTCCTTTCCCACCTCTTCATAATCGTACTGCAGAAAGCTGATGCCGCGTTCCCTTCCGGGCTCCAGCACGATGGTAACGCTCTTGTGGTCCTTCTCCTTCGGGCCGTAATCCTTCCGGATAAAATCCATCACCTTGACCCTCGGGTTTTCCGCAGGAACGCTCTTACCGTCCCTCACGGCATACCGGTAGCTTGTCATGCGGATTCGCGATATCAGCGAATTCCCATCGTCCCGGTCATCCACCCGCTTCATGATGACAAGGGCGTTCTGTGCGAACACGGGTGTTCCGCACATGGTGATCATGAGGCATATCAACAGTATTTTTTTCATTGCTCTCTCCCTGGTTCGCAAATGCTTTAAGGCTTCGCCCCGTCACATTTGCTTACGGGCTTTGCCCGTTGAAAATGTCATGTGTTATTGCGTTCACGTTCTAAATCTAACGATTTGGTCTTCACAGTTTTTTTAGAAAACCAGGAAGAACATGAAGCGCTCTTCTGGCGAAATGAAGACGTTTGGCTAACCTTTATTGTTCACCACGGGCGCAGCCCGTCAGCGAATGCGAAGGGGTGAGGAACGAACCCCGGAGCATTCGCGAACCTGGAGTGCAGGGGCTCAGCACCTGCCCGCCGGAGGCTAATGCGCTTCCTGGGGCGCTGTGACTGGTTCTTCATTGAAATTCACATTGAAAAAAGTGCACAGCGCGGGCAGGAGAATGATATCCGCGACAAACGCCGTCATGATGGCGATGGCGGAAAAGATCCCGAAGTGGCTGAGCCCGTTGTGGAAAGAGAGGACAAACATGGAGAACCCGGCAGCAAGGATCAGGGAGGTAAAACAGATGGCCTGGCCCGATTCTCTGATGGCGTTGACAGCGGCCTGTTTTATGTCACCGGTTTTATCCATTTCAAGCCTGTAATGCGTGAGAAAATGGATGGTGTCGTCAACGGCAAGGCCGATGATGACCGGCGCGATCAACAGGGTATCCATGTCCAGGGGAATGCCCAGGAACCCCATGAGCCCGAATGTGGTTAGGATCGGGAACACATTGGGAATGATGGCAACAAGGCCTGCTTTCATGTTGCCGAAAACGAGCAACAGGATGACGGAGATCACCACAAGGGTCAGGCCGAAACTCTTGATCTGGGACCAGCTGATATAATCCAGCATCACGGAAACAAGGACCATATTTCCGGTAAGGGTGATCTCAGTACCTGGGTATTTTTTCTTCAAACCTCTGAAATGCCCGTCTATATAAGCCTCTACGGTTTCCTTGAATGCAAGGGATTCCACCGATGCTGTGTTTCGAGAGTGGATACCGATCCGGGCTTTGCTGTAGTCGTCCGTCACCACACGACGCCGGTCTTTGGGGTTTGCATTGGAAAAAAGGAACAGGGTCTGGGAGAGAACTGCGGGGTCCTGGGGAATGGTGTAAAACCCCTGATCTCCATTGTTAAGCGCTTTGAACGAATCCTTGGCCACATTGACAAGGGAATACGTCTTGACCACATGTGCCCCTTCCGCCGATTCCATGAAAGCCTGCAGGTCTTCCATTTTGTTAAGAACCTCGGGATCCTTCAGGGCGTCCTCTTCTTTGAAATCAAGGGAGATCTCAAGGTTCGAGGTGCCACCCATGTGCTGATTCACAAGGTTATAAGAAACCCTCAGTGGAAACCCGTTTTTCAACACCTCAACTTCATCGGAGTCGATGCGAAGCTTCATCAATCCGACGAACAGGAGGACTGACAACAGGGCAAACACGGTGATGACCGCCCCGGCACGACCCGGACCGATATGCTCTATTTTCTGGATGTACGTTTGGATAAAATGCGGCTTGCTACGCTCTTTTTTAGGCGCCGGATTCCATAAATCCAGCATCAGGGGCATCAGAGTGACCGTCAACACAAAGGCCACAAGAACACCGATTGCAGAAAAAATGCCGAAGACGGCAATGGGCTTGATCGGAACAAGCGCCAACGACATCAGGCCCACTGCCGTGGTGACGCTTGTCAGAAAGCAGGCCAGGCCCGATTTTTTCATCACTGCATTCAAGGCCCTTTTGTGGTCAAGTTTCCGGTTCCTGAAAAAAAGATACCCAGACATGATATGAACAGAGTCGGCAACCCCTGCAGAAAGGATCAGGAAGACGATGATCTGGAACATGATGGACATGGTCACCCCGCTCCACCCGATAAACCCGGTCACCCAGACAAGGGTGGCGATAATGACAACGACAGGCCACATAACGGCACTGAGGGAACGGAACAGCACGCACAGCGACACAAGGATGAGTACCATGACAAACCCCATGATTCTGCCAAGATCCTTGAGCACGGCTTCGGAGAAAAAATCCATCAATACGGGCTTGCCCACCGGGTGAAACTCCAGGGCGTCACCGATCTCTTTTTTTTCCATCAGGTCGTTCAGCGCAGAGATCAGAAACGGGTACTCAGTCATCTCCGTCTTGATGAATGTCATCTCTTCGGGGTTTTGGAAATAAGTCACCCCCTCACGCTCATCACCGAACAGGTCATCTTCATCAAAGCCACTTGCGGTAACCGATGTTGTAAGATCTCCCCCACCGGTGTCGATTTCACTGTTGTAGTCGGTCCTGAGAAGGATTCCTCCGAAAGCCGAATCTTCCGAGAGATAGAGAAAAGGATAATCCGGGTGGTTCAATGCCTTGGCGCGAAGTCTTTCCCGGGCCTCGGCTGTCTCCGGCAGGTCATCCCCGATAAAAGCCCTTGAGTAAAGGGTATCCCTCGAGGCTTCGAGGTACTTGATATTGATAAGGGATTTGATCTCCACGATGTGGTCGAAGGGAGACGACTCGTCGGGGCTCAGCTTTAACCGGTAATTGGCGATCTCATCGTAAAAAACCTTCAGCGCATGAAGGGATTGGCCTGAAAAGATATCACCGTCCTTTGCCTTGTAAACGATGTAGACATATTCATCCCCGCCGAACACCGCCTTGAATGTATCGTACTCTTTTTTTACCGGGTCGCTTTCCCTGAAGAATGAGTCCAGGGAGTTGTCCATCATGATCCGGCCTGCCCCGGCTCCCAGCATGACCGTTACAACGAGAAAGCATGCAACGACAGCGATTCTGTACCGCCTGAGTAGTTCAGGCAGATGTTCAAAAAACTCTTTTAATCCTCTGATTTTCCTTTGCATAACGGCTCCTATCCCAACATGGTTCCAGTGATCATACCCAGAGCCTGAATCGATCAGATCCCATGTCGCGTCATCACCACGACACACAACACCACGTCGACTCACATGCTCTGTCGTTTCATCATCTATTCTTGAGAGTATTTGTAGGCGATGCGCCTGGGGGAATCACCATCCAAAAGGATGGAAATGGGGATGGGAGGAGAAAAAATACATGCCTCCGGCGGCCCTGCCGGGGGCCAAACTTTTGCCAATTTTATGAACTGGGTTTGACAAACAGGTTTTGAGCGCAGTTTCGATTGCATCACCGATGCCCGCAATCCCTACAGTTGGGGCTCAACGAGTCTGTGGTTCCCTTATCCCCTGCGGGCAAAGGGAACCACAACCGGAAAGTTTTTGCGGAGCTTTTTTCAAAAAGCGACCCGCCGGAGGCACTCAAATCAACTCGTACTTCTCTGCAAAGGCCACGGCCTCGCCCCGGCGTTTCACATTGAGCTTTCCGAATATCCGGCTTGCGTACCACCGGACCGTATTGACAGACAAAAACAGTGTGTCGGCGATATTCTTGTTTGAGCACCCCTGCTTCATCAGAGAAAGAATTTCGATTTCACGTTCGTTGAAGCCTTCCTTGAACTCATTGATCATGACCGACCGCGTGAGGCCGGGTGCGGATGCCGGGGTTGTCGCGTATGGTTTCAGGTAATCCGGTAGGGTGCCTTTTTCCAGGGCCCTTCTGAAGAGCATGCGGATTGTGTCGCCTTCGTCGATGTAAACCCTCACGAACCCCTCTTTTGAGGAGACGGCAAAGGCTTTTTCCAGGGTTCCCAGTGCTTTTTCTGTATTGTTCTGCACATGAAAAGCCATGGCTTTGAGTATGTAACACTCTACGAGACGTCCGTCACGGTGCACGGCGAGGTCTTCGCTGATCATCCGGTCCGTCAGTTGATGAACCGTTTCTGGTTCGTTCATGCCGAGGCAGTACCGGCAGTAGCTGAGATACTCGGAGTGCTTGCGATAAGGAATCTCCGAAACCTTGGGGTCGACAATGTCTTTGAGGAGATGCCAGGCTTGAACCATATGCCCTTTTCCCATCTCCATCCTGGCCTGATGGGCGAGGCACATGCCCTCGCCCCACGTGGAGCTGGTCCGGGCGGCATCTATCGAAGTTTCCAAGGCTTTTTGAGCCTCTTCCACGTTTCCGGATGCCGTTAGGATCCTGGCGTACTCCAGATTGCCCAGAAACGTGAACTCCACAAACTCCTTATCACGGCCCAGTTCCAGGCCTTTCCTGCATAGTTTCAATGCGTCTGATATCTCGTCGCGTTCACGGAGAATACCGGCTTTGACAACCAGGAGGTAGCCGTATTCCGGAAACAGATTCTCCCCATAGTGGTCGTGGCCCTCTTCCATGGTTCTGTCGATGAAGGTGAGCGCGTCCTGGAGCCTGCCCATGCCCACGAGAATATCCACATAGCTGATCGCCTTCAATACAGGGATATCATGGTCCAGCGAAATGTCTTTGACCTCTTCGTAAGCCGAGACAATGTCGCCGGAATACCTTAAAGAGAGGCTCAACAACAAACCGGCCAACCCAAGGGCAGCCCGGTGCCTTTCCGGGATGAGCTTCAGGCAGATGTTCAACTCATCGATGCATTTCTCGAATTCGCCGTCCTGATAGAAATACCGGTAACTTTTCAACAGGGACAGGAACCCCGAAACCAACCCATTGCCCCTGAATCGTTCCTGCTCAAGGAGTTCGATCCGGTCAAAGTGCCCTGCAAAAACGTCCAGCAGCACATGATAACAACACAGAACAGGGTTGCTGAGCACAACCTCGCCTGGCAGGCGGCCCATGAGTTCTTGCAGGATCAGCCCGCCCGATTCATCGTAAAGGTCGGGTGCATGTTCGGCCAGGGTTTCGGCCGCATCCGGGTACGCTCCCCCCAGGATGCCATGATGAAAGGCTTCTGTGTGAAACCCGCTCTCCTTCAGCCAGCAAAATGCTTTCCGGTGGATTTGAGGGATAGCCCCGCCATGATTCTGCTCGAGATTTTTCAGGAGAACATCCCTGAACAGGTGATGATAGCGAAACCACTGCCGCTCATCATCTAAGGGAATAAGAAACAGGTTGTTCTGCGCCATTTCCGTAACAAGGCTGCGGCTCTCGGGATGATCGGTCACGCTGGCACACAGCTCCGGACAAAACCGTTCAAGAACAGACAGCTTGAGCATGAATGTCCGGACGTCTTCATCAAGTCCGGCCAGGACCTCCTCGATCAGGTAGTCGATAACATACCGGTGGCTTCCGGTGAAACTACGAACAAAAGCGTGCCTGTCCTCGCTCTCCCGCATGGAGAGGACCGCAAGGGCCAGGCCGGCAACCCACCCTTCGGTCTTTTGGGTCAGAGAGGCAAGATCGTCCATATCAAGATTCAGGCCATGGATATTGTTGAGGAAACACTCCGTCTCATGGGTGCTGAACTTGAATTGTACCGCTCTGATCTCCGTCAGTATTCCTGAAACCCTGTACTTGGACAGTGCAAGCTGCGGTTTTTCCCGGCCGGCGATAATCAGTCGCATGTTCTCAGGCTGGTGATCGATGATAAAAGCCATGCCACCGTGGATGAGCGCATCAGTGATGACGTGATAATCGTCCAGGATAAGGGTAAACCCTGCCCCCTTCTCGGCCACATCGTTGATGACTCCGGTCAGGATCGTCTCGATGGATGAGATGCCGGCAGACCTGATCTGCTCAAGGGCGTGTTCGCCGCAGCCGCCGGATGCCGAGACAACAGCCGTCAGAAAATAGCGCCAGAACAACTCCGGGATATCTTCGCTTTGCTCAAGGGAAACCCAACCCACAGGGCTTTTGCTCTCTTCAGCCCACTCGCTCAGCAACGTGGTTTTGCCATAGCCCGCAGGGGCAGAGATCAGGACAAGGGGACTGGTGTCGCCTATCTGGCGTCTCAGCCGTTCCCTGGATACCGTGGAGCCTGTGTTTATTCGGGGAATATGGAACTTTGTCTTGAGGAGCTGCATGGTTGTATATAATCCTTCTTTCCGTTGGGACATCCGCTTTCTTTGGTTGCCCTGAAAGTACTCTCAAACCTGTATAGCATGAAGCGGCAGGATTGGAATACCTGTAGCCAGGAGAAATGCCCGGCCTGAACACAGGAAGTCTGCACGATTCGTTTTTGTATAAAAACGTCCCCCCCCAAACATGTTTGGCTCACTTACGCATGGTCCCAATGAATATAAGGTAACTTCACGCAGATGAAGCCCCTGTTTAACTCATTTTATTCCTTGACAACTGAACATCTTCTGTATAGCTAAAAAGTCATCTCAATTAAAAATTGTAGTATTTATTCATCTCCATGACAAAGCCAAACCACGAGTGATCGTGGGACGGAAAGCCACCGGATCTTATCTATTTTAAGATGGCCGGGCTACCTGGGGTAGCGCAATAAAAATGAGTACCGGGCTTTTCTTTATGGAATCCTTTTTTTGCGCGAGTCTGCAAGTGGACCTTGAAGCACGGGGTCCCTTGGTGGGGGGCTGTACAGCCGCTGTTGGTAACAATCGTGTTCGACTGCACAGAAAGGATGGATGGTACGTGAAACAAGTATTTAAAGAGACGGCATTTTTCTTCACACCGCCGAGACTCAAGCCCTTTGGTTTGGGTTTCTCACGCTGCGCCTATTTACACATTTTATCGCTGTTATTAGCATCGGGTCTATTTTTATCCGGCCTACAGCTCTTCCCTTCGCCCGCTTTCGCATCGTTTGACTTCGGTGAAGTCTATATCGATGGGATCGGGCTCAAGTATGCTTATGCTGTGGCTGTGAGCCCGGACGGTTCCCATGTTTACGCGGCCGGAAAGACTGATAACAAGTGCATGGCTGTTTTTAAAAGGGACAGCGCTACGGGGCGGCTCTCTTATGTCCAGACCCTGAGAAACGGTTTCGATAACGTGGACGGCCTCGACGGCGTGTCTTCTATCTCGGTGAGCCCTGACGGTGCCCATGTCTATGCGACAGGGTATTATTCCGATACCGTTGCTGTGTTCAGTCGGCACAGCGACACCGGACAACTTGTCTTTGTACAGGTGGTCAGGGATGACGTTGCTGGGGTTAACGGGCTTAACGGTGCCCGGTCAATAGCCGTGAGCCCCCTTGGAAACCATCTGTATGTAGCTGGAATGTATGACAACGCCGTGGCCGTATTCAGTCGCGACAGCTCTACCGGTGAACTCACGTTTAAAGAGGCTCTCGGTGACCTGAGCCAGGCATATACGGTAACCGTTAGCCCTGAAGGAAGCCATGTTTATGCCACGGAATATTCAAGTGATTCTGTGACAGTCTTCAGCCGGGACAATAGTTCCGGTCTGCTCACCTTTGTCCAGGAATATCGCAACGGAAGCAATTCAATTTCCGGGCTTGACGGGCCCAAAGGAATCGATTTGAGCACAGACGGCAAGTCTGTCTATGTTTCAGGCAATAACAGTAATACAGTGGTGGTTTTCAGCCGGAACGTCAATTCAGGGGAGCTCACCTTTGTGGACGTTCTGACAAAAGGCATAGACGGTGTTGACGGTCTTTATCGCGCCTACGGACTCGTTGTAAGCCAGGACGACGCCCATGTTTATGTGATCGGTTGTTATGACGACGCCGTGGCGATCTTCCATCGGAACTCGGTGACGGGCGAGCTCACCTTTGCACAAATGTTGAAAAATGGCATCGGCGGTGTTGCCGGAATCCCCAGCCCTTACAATATCATTGAGAGTCCTGACGGCAAATTCGTCTATATAACAGATTATACTTCAAATGCCGTGGCAACATTCAGCAGAGACAGCAGTTCAGGCCTGCTCTCCTTTGTTGAGGTTTTTAAAGACTCGGATGGCGGAGTCGACGGGCTTACACAAGTCCAAAAAGTCACAGTGAGTCTCGACGGCAAGCATGTCTACACGGCCGGCTACATGGAATCAGCCGTATCCCTCTTCGAACGGAACACAAGCACCGGACGGCTGACCTTTATTGAGGCGATCAAAGATACCGTTTCTCTGGACCGCGCCAGAGCTGTCACTGTCAGCCCTAACGGTGAACATGTTTATGCAGCCGGATATGACACGATGGTGGCGTTCAATCGTGACGACCTCACCGGCAAATTGTCAGTTGAAGAGGAGTTTAAAGACGGAGACGGCGATAACGACGGCCTGGAAAACATTTCGGACATTGCTGTGAGCCCGGATGAGATGCACGTTTATGTCACCAGTTCCGGATATGGAGGCTCTGCTCCGGGAGACAATGCCCTTACCGTCTTCGGTTGGGACAGTGGCAAAAATCTGCTGAGCTTCAAGCAGGTCATCAAGGATACCGATACGGGAATGGACGGTCTGTATGGCGCCGCTTCGGTGACGGTAAGCCCCGATGGCCACCACGTATATGCAACAGGAAAATATGACGCTGCAGTGGTCGTATTCAGCCGTGCCCCGGACACCGGCGAGCTGACTTTTTTGCAGCTCATCAAAGACAGTGATCCCAATATGGACGGCTTGGGTAATGCCTCATCCGTTGTTGTGAGCCCGGACAACAAGCATGTATATGTCACCGGCCAGGCAGACGATGCTATTGTTACCTTCACCCGTGATATCGACACGGGCCTGCTCTCCTTGTCGAGTGTCATCACAAACTCCGACATAACGGATGATTGCCTTGACGGTGCCGAATCCGCCCGGATAACACCCGATGGAACCCGCCTCTACATTGCGGCGTCATCCAGTCGTTATGCCGGCGGCGTTCGTGGTGGGGTAACGGCTTTCACACGGGACCCAAACACAGGGGAGCTTTCATTTGAGAAAGTGATCACTGCTTACGATGACGGAATCCCAAGCCTGGACCAGGTCAGATTCGTGGCCTTGAGTCCGGACAACGGCCACCTGTACTCATCGGCATCGCCTGCCAATGCGGTTGCCGTCTTTGACTTGGACTACGACCAGGATGGCACGCCCAACAACCTTGACGACGATGATGACGGTGACAACGTACTTGACGTGAATGACCATTTTCCGGCAGACCCGTTGGAATGGGAAGACACTGATGGCGATGGCACAGGCAATAATGCGGATACCAATGACGACAACGACGGCTACCTTGATGGCGAGGATGCCTTTCCCCTGGACCCTCTGGAGTGGGAAGACACCGATGGGGACCGCACAGGAAACAACGCCGACACCGATGACGACAACGACGGGGTCGAAGATGATGCCGATGCCTTCCAGCTGGACCCGTCGGAATGGAAAGACACGGACGGGGACGGCACGGGGGACAACGCCGATACCGATGACGACAACGACGGCGTTGATGATGACGTGGAAGCGGCGGCTCCCGGAAACGGCGACGGCAATGCCGATGGCACCCAGGACATCCTCCAGGACAACGTCACCTCCCTGACCGCCTATGACAGCACCAAGTACATTACCGTCGCGTCGGTTTCCGGAAGCACACTCGCTGACTGCCAGGCGTCGGGCCTTGCCGCTGTTTCCGATGAAGCCCCGGAAAATGCCGACTTCACGTACGGCCTGGTCAACTTCAGCATTAACGGGTTGACTCCAGGCGCTGAAACCACCGCGATGATTTATCTGCCTGAAGGAACGGAGCCTAAAACGTACTTTAAATATGGCCGCACCCCCGATAATCATGTCGCTCATTGGTATGAATTTACTTATGACGGGACAACCGGGGCCGAAATTAACGGCAACGTCATCACCCTGCATTTTGTGGATGGCAAACGGGGCGATAATGACCTGATTGAAAACGGCGTGGTCGTCGATCCGGGCGGGCCATCCTTTAGCGCAGATGATACCAAGCCCACAGGAGGCGGGGGCTGCTTCATCAACAGCCTGGCCCCATAACCACAAGAAAAGGCAAGCACGACTAAAAACGAAGGGCAGGGTTGCATGAACCCCCTGCCCTTTTTTTTTACTTGAAACTGCCAGCTATCATTTATCTGGAGGGGGGGCAAAATCCAAATAACCTGTTTATTTAACTTTTCAAAAACTTGGCCCCAGGCAGAGACGCCAGGATCAAGCATGAGCGACAAGGATTTCTCAAATACTCCAGTGCCTTCTGGCTATTTTCTCAAACATCACCACAATCCCGGTGGCAACGGTGTAGACCAGATCGATGCCTGCGTTCATGTCGGCAGAAGAGTCAAAGAACAAATGAAGGTCTGAATCCATCCCCTCCTCCGGCTTCCAGTAGCAGACAAGAATGGGCAACCTGGGAAGCGGCCAGAGCACAAGAGATATGTCGGATTGAAACTGCCCCTCCATGGATTCACCGTTAAAAAGCTCGATCAGCTCTTCAAACAGACCGGTGTACCTGTCGGCAAGGGCCTTAAAGGGCACCTCAGAACGCTGAACAAAGAGCCCATTTTTCTCTCGCCCCCCTTTCAGCTCGCGTAGCGGAACCCACTGCCCTGTCAGCTTTTCTCCTTTGCAGGCAAAAATGTATCCGAGAGCCGTCGAGGTGATCCACGGATTTATATGGATATCCGATGAGAGGTTTCCCTCCTCATCCACCCGAAGGGGTTTGCCGAAAATTCGGAGGGTCAGTTTGTTGTTTTCAAACACCCCGCCTACCCGCTCTGCTGTCGCGCTGAGATCTACAGAGGCCACTCTGGCCTTCAGGAGGTTGAGACGTTCTTCTCTCTGTTCGTCAACCGATGGGATTGCGGGCGCGGTAATGTGAGTATCAGGAATGGTATCGGGTTCAATATGCGGACAGAGTTCTAGTGTTTTCTGCCCCAGAAATACTTTGGATGCAAAGGCAAGGCAGGTGGTTTCGTTGCAGGCACGGCAGTTGGTCTTGGGCAGAAGCTTAAACAGTTCCATGGCATTGGCGAACGGACTCATGACACCCTCCTTAAATGGTGTTGATTTCATGGCAGAGGGACAGAACTCACCTGCACCTCTGCTCTTCCATAAAATGCATAGGAAAGACGCCATAATAAAACATCCCCCATTTGGGGGAGATGCAAAAAAAAATGCCTCCGGCGGCCCTGCCGGGGGCCAAACTTTTGAAAAGTTTGACAAACAGGCCTGAAGCTTTGTTCTTGGATGAATGTCACTGAAACGCGGATTTGATTTGCCCCGAGGAACGATCCGTCTTTGCTTGCGGAACGCCGTGACTTGGAGTCGAAACGCATCCGCAACTCGCTTTCTATGTATTTTTGCCTCGGTGGATTCGCCACCCTTGCCGCTGGAGGCATGATTTTTGTACAAGTAATTTTGTATGCGTTCCTTGACAGCAAAAACTTCCACACACCCGTTATCACATCCCAAGGAGAGACTCCTTCCCATCGTTATCACGTAAATGCCGCGGCGGAGCACGGCGCGCCCAAAAATCCATGACTGTGAGGCTTTAAAGGGAGTAGGGCTCACCGAAAGAAAGCCCACACCGATAGGGATTTGACAACGGTCGGAGGGACGACACCCTCCCGGGCGCGCCGTGCTCCGTCGCGGCTTTTTTGTCGGGGCATCCCCCGACCCGAACCACTTTAGGAACGAGGGGCAAAGCGCATTTGCAACCTGCTTTCGAGATGGCAATCCTCGCCGACGGAGGCTATTCTGCTGCAGTTTGACCATAGAACACATGGTCGATTCACCTCGAAACCTTTGCACACTCTACAGGTTCATTCAGATGATATTTCGGCGGGCAGCCCAGACAGCAGCCTGGGTGCGGTCACTGACACCCAGCTTGTTGAACAGGTTGATGACATGGCTTTTGACAGTATGGGGGCTGATCTGAAGCTCGGCAGAAACCTCGGGGTTGGTGAACCCTCTGCCCAGCAAAGTCAACACTTCGACCTCACGTTGGGTTAAAGCAGACATGAGAGAGGCATTGGCTTCATCCAGGGCCTGTGAACACCCTACAGTATCATCAGGGGGCTCGGGATGTCCTCCTGCCGAGTCACCGCCGTCCACATCAAAGGTCACGGATGCCACAGGGCTCCCTTTGGCATCAAGCACCGGGTAGGTCACCTGTTCATGCATGGGGGTGCCGATATGGGGGCACAGGGTGGGAACTGTTTTTTGCCTGGAGAGCATGGAGGCAAAGGCGAGGCAGGTGGAAAACCCGCACGCTTTGCAGTTTGAAAGCGGCAACAGCCTGAGGATATCTGGTACGGCGACTCTCTTGAACACTTTGTGCTTGGGAACGATGGACCCTCTCTTCTCCAGAATCTCATTGAGGTAATCCATGACCCTGTTTCTGAACTCACCGGCTTCCTGTCTATCTCTAAAAGGTGTGGCAATGCAGCGGGTTGGGTAGAGCACGCAGAAGACTCCGTCGAGTTCAAAACGGATCAGCAAGGGCGATTCGTGAAGTTCCGCCCCTTCTGCAACGGCATTGATGTAAGGAAAGAGAAAGGCAAGATCGGTATCAAAGGAGAAGGCCGCCATAACCGAAGCACGCTTGATGGATCCGGGCTTGGCCATGGGGCCTTCAAGGCAGGTGTAAAATGCGTGGTATCCGATGCGTTCTGCTGTCAACACAAACCGTCCTTGATAAAAACGACCAACGAATCCCTTAGCCTTCGGCGGGTCCCTTTAATAAAAATCAGCAAAAACAGGTCAAGGGTTCAGCCCGACGTTGAGGTAAACCACTGCACCTGTAACTCTGATGCCTTGGATATGGATGCACTCAACTCGTGAAATATCCGGGCTATATGTGGAGTTTTTTTCTGATCTTGTCCCGCATTCTCTCCGGTAATTTTAAATAGAGGGCGAGAAGTCCAAGGGCAACTGTCATAAGCGGGATAAACACAAGAACAGACCAGGACAAACCAACAACGCCACTTAACCTGTAATCGATAAGCATCTCTATGACCGGACAGACAAGGGCAACGCTGACACAAAGGTAGATAGGTATCACAACGTACTGGTTTTTGTGTTTAAACCGTTTGTAGAGTTTTACCACGGCGGCACAAACCAATACCACAAGTACAATCAACGGAACAGCAAGGTTCCAAGCCCATGTCATCCGTCCGTCAACATAATCAAGCCCACAAACAAGAGCCGTGGACACAATGCCTGCAGAACAAATGGTCGTATAAATATCAGAGAGATACCAAAGAATAATCAAACTGTAAAACCATGCCGATACAACGCCAATCACGCTGTAATGAAAAGGCCTGCTTTGCATGTCAAGAAACGAATGAAGGAAGCCAAGGCAAATCAGCGCACTAATGATAATCAGGGTCAGGCTAAAGAAAATCTGATTCTTCATGCGCCTCAATTGGTTCTCGTATATATTCAAGGGAATGGGAAATTTCTCGTCATTCCCCATTCGCCTTCCCCCAGAGTTAACAACAGGTATACCCTGTCGGCACAAAGGACAGTTTATTACGTTCGGCTCAACTTCTACTCCACACGCCGGACAATATGGCATCGACTACTCCATTCGGGCAGCAAGGGGCATGGTGCTCTCTTCTCTTGCTGCCGGATAATTGGTTTCTATCTTAACGCGAACCCCCATTTTCCTCAGCTTGCTGAAAAAAATACGTTCAATTGATTTTTCTTCTGTGAGGCTTCCGAAGGTCACGTAAGCATTTCCCTTGTATGAAATGACCCCGACCTTAATAACGTTTGCCTGCCCCGGCGGAGGGTAAAACTCAAATCGTTCAACTTGGGACGCCAAGCCGTCTGGCAACGTCAGATTGCCCAGGTTAGATATGCTGCTCGTGTTGTTTTTTTCGCCAAACTCCCTGAAAATGAGTTGTGTCACCATTTTTTTTACGTACAACGGCATGAATCGTACCAGAAATGCCCTTTCGGCTTTGACATTCCGACATATAAGCGCTCTCAGATACTTGCGGTTCACCATCAGTCCCATGGAGTGCTTGATATGCGAGACAATCTCTTCAAACGCGTAGTGACCAAGCCTGAAATCAATGCACGGAGAGATGCTGACAAAAAAATTACGCATGGTCTCGGAAGGGAAAAGCCGTCGTAAATTGACAGGAACATTCAGCACGACTGGGAGCGGGCACTTCTCCTCGCTTTCCCTTATATACTGCTGGACTGAATCAAAATAGAGGGCGGTAAAAAATTGCGTAATTGTGGCCGAATGCTTCTTTGAAAGGGCCAACACGTCATCTGCGTTCATGATACCGGTCACAATTCCATATTCCCCTTTGGGAAGGAGTTCAAAGGGAAGGAGGTAAGCCCGGCTTACCTGTTGGGGCTGAGGTATGTGAGGTTGGTAGTACCTGTGAAAGGCATCTTCAAACTCGCGTGGGCCTGGTTCATCCTTTGGTTGAAAAAACGATCCATCCCTTACAAATGCCCCTCCCCGCAGACGAACGTATTCTCCCACGAGAGATTTTAGAAACATCAGCCCACCGGTTCCGTCTGTCACGCTATGAGATATCTCAAGGCTGATTCTCTTGTCAAAATACAAAACCCGAAAGGGAAACACGCCTCGTTTCTTGTACAGGAGGAACATGCATGGGAAAAACACCTCCTTTTGCACACGAGGGGTCTCTTTACACGCCTCATAATAGTACCAGAAAAGCCCACGTTTGAGGGTTACCTGAAAATATGGAAACCGTTTGATGATGTTGTCCAGGGCGTTCTGAAGGAGACGGCTGTCGACAGGTTCGTACAAGGTGGCTGAAACCCTGAACACCGTCGATATTCGCGTCGACGTGATGGATGGATACAACTTGCCCGCATTGTCCAGGCGATACCACGGCTTGTTAACATCGGATTCTTTTGTCACATTGCTACCAAAATAAAAAGGCTCATGGGAAAACGAAGGATAAACATCTATTGCTTTAAGGTTCGAGAGTCATTAACCGGTGAGACGTCATCAGGACCAGGATGTTCAGGCTCAATCCGACGGATTCCTGCATGTTTCCCGAGGCAATGCCGACCTGAGTTGAGATGTTTATGTCGATCTAAAATGGTCTTTGGGGTGCCCCCCATTACCCCCAAGACTGAATCTCAATGATATTTCCCTCGGGGTCCCGGAAGTAAACGAATTTCAAAACCCCCACGTTGTCAATCACCCTTTCGGTCACCTGCCCCAGCATCGAGGCGCCGTGCTCAAGGGCTGCGGCAAGGGTTGCATCCACATCGTCCACCTCAAAGGCGATGTGGGCGAACCCGGTGTGGTTGGGCATGATGTTGCCTGAGTCATGGGTCTCTTCGTAGGTGAAGATCTCGAGGGTCGGGGCGTTTTCCCCGTGACCGGGAAGAAGAAGGTGGACACCGGCAAGCTTGGCCCCGGTCAGCCCCGTGGCCCTGTCCAGCCAGTCACCGGAGAGGTTCCGTTCCGGTGGTTTTATCGTGCAGTCAAAAACGTTGATGTAAAACTCCGATAATTCCTTCCAGTCTCGTGCGGCAATATTCGTGTGGGCAAATCGCATTTGATTTCCTATGAATTTAAGTCAGGGGTGATTCATACTCACAAAAAATATCATATACACCATGAAGAGCATCAGGGAAACGACGGAAAAAAGAGGAATTAGAAACTCAATTCATCTTTATAATATCCCATAAACGACATGATCGTTGTATCGATCATAGACTTTTTCAGCGCGGCGTATGGTCCCTTCATTTGTAAATCCCAGTCGTTCAGGAATGGCTCTGCTCTTGCTGTTTTTCACAGCACACCTGATCTCGATTTTTTGCATGGGCCAATGCTTAAAGCCCAGGCGAATTAAATCCTTCACCGCCTCGGTCATGATCCCCTTCCCGGTATACTCTTGTCCCAGCCAATAACCAAGGTGCCCAATCCCATTGGCCTGATCGATCAGGTTATACCCTATCCCGAATATTTCATGAGAAAGTGAAACGATGGCTGCTGTGAAAGATTAAGGCATTTCAAAAATGCAACATGTCATTCACGGTTTCCTGCTCGATTTTCTCACCCTTCGGGCGAGCCGAGCACCCCCATCTTCTGCGTTATCAGAGCATTGAGGTAAACCACTGCAGCTCTGATGCCTTGAATATGGGGGCACTCAACTCGTGAAATATCCGGGATAAGACCCCTGCAATGCGCCCCTGGTAAAAGACCGGTTCATGCAACGCCTCGGCCATGGCAAAGCGAGACAATTGACGTTCAAGGAAAGCCCTGGTGTCCTCTGGTTTTTGAATTGCATCGAGCCAGGGCAACCATGCCTTGAGGTACTCGCGGTTATTGTCTGTTCAGTTGAAACAATTCATCAGCAAACTGCGGCACAGAGAGCCTGACTTGTCTCGGCTCATTTATCTGCCGATAAAACATGATGATGGAGGTACTTTCAATACGTTTATATGGTCAACAGAATGATGAACAGCCTTTACCTGTCAAAGCCCGTACACTTGCCTTGGGGCAAGGTACTCCGGAAATTTGTCGATAAGGGCGCGACGCACAAGATAGCAGAAATGGCATTCATCCACGTATCCTTCTTCATCCGGCATTACCTGATATTGCTTCGCCAGCAAATGCGGGCCACCCTGGGCAAGGGGTCCGCTGATGGGGTGGGTGCGGGCGTCATATTCCTTCACAAGCTCAGAGAGCGGGCGTTGCCACATGTTGCCCATGCTCACGCCCTGGCACAGGTGAACCTGTCCATAGCTGTCCACGTGGACCCTTGATGGCGTTACCAGCTCTTCATGCGGGCATGTGATGAGTTCATAAGCGGGCCTTCGGGGCAAACCGGCTGTGAGTTTGTCAACAGCCCGCCCCTTGAACATCGCTCCTCCTCCAATGACTGGGGCGCCTTTGTCCTGGCCTTCTCCAGGCTTTGATTCCACAAATGGCTTTTCAATACAGATAGACGCCGTCGGGATGCCAAGCCGTTCAGCTGCAGCCAGCCCTCGCTTGGCAGGGCTCTCCCCTTCCCCGTAATGAAACGAATCATTGCTGATGCTGAGGGTGCTCACCCCAAGCTCCGAAAGGGGCCGAAACCAGATGTCAGCATCCTCTTCGGAGACAGCTCCGTAGGCATTTGTGACGACCCCGACCTTAAACCCCATGCCTCGCGCAAGCCGAATCCCCTCGATTAAGGATGGATAAAAAAGAAAGGGTTCTCCCCCTTCAAAGTAAATCCACTCAACGGACCCTATTTTACGAGCCTCACCAAGTACCGAACGAATCTGCGCCAATGTCATGGTGCCATGGGCGCCAGGGCCTGAGTAAAGGAAACAGTGGTCGCACTCAAGGTTGCACGTGTATGTCATGAGAATGTGGATTCCCGTTATCATGCCCTTCCCTCCCCCTTTTCACAGTATTGATGAGTGATGATACGGCACTTAGCCCGGATATTTCACAGTAACTATCAGTAATAATAAATTGTTGCATTGATCTAATTATTTTTTCATGAAATATCCGGGTTAGGTCTCGACGACGCTGCACTTCGTCTTCAAGACGTCCAACACATCGCGTGAACGTTCCACTGTAAATCCCACGCGCCACCATTTGTTTTTTTGGATTAACACAAATATTTTATCCCTTGAGGAGCGGGCATCGGGGGGAAACCAGGTCCGAAAATCCCCTGTGCCGTAATAGCGATATTTGCCGTTTCGTAATGACGGGACCTTAACAAGAAGGCGGTCGACATCCTTGAAGTGGACCCGCTTGTTGCCAAAGGGATAGTAATAGTTCAAAAACAGGATTGAATCCTCTGAAATCTCAACCAGGGTGTCACGATACAACAAAGACGCGATCATCGCTTTCTCCCCCCAAAACAGGTTATCAAAAAGCTTATTCTTCAGATTCGATGCGGAAGATGCCGTCGATATTCAATGGGCTTTTATTCCTCTCGGTTCGGACAATGAGTTTTTTCCACATGAGATCGAACTTGGGATCTGTTTTGCGTGCATCCCGAACCCGCCCCATTATGCCGTGCAACTGCCGAAAAGAGCCATTCATCGCAAGAAAAGTGAACACGGGCCAGATTATCGCGCAGAAAAATGCAATGGCCACGGCATGACCAAGGTAGTCCATCAGCCAAATATCATCAGAGACATGTTCTTTGAGATACAGTCCGCCAAGCGTAACAAACCCAAAGTTGGCAACCCCAGCAACGCAAGCCCCTGTAATCATGAAAATGGTGATGACGATGTTTTTCATAAGGTTCCCTCAGTCGTTGAGTCGTACCTGTTGTGCGGGAACGCTGCGGCGCAGCAGAAAGGGGCCATACGATCATGTGTCATGGGACTTGGTGCCATCACCGTTCAAGCCATGGGATAATGTCCCAATCCCGTACAACACACCGATGATTAGCGAGAACACAGATGATACAAAGACAAACCCGATCCGTGTGTTCATGTCAGACAAATAGGGTTGCTCGACAAAAAGAATCAGGGGAATAGTACCGACCCCCCTTGTTAAATACACACAGGATATCAGGATGAGGGCACCCGTCGTGAACGGAAGCCGCCGGATAAGCCCGGCCCCGGAAAACGCATACAAACCGAAAAGCAGGAAGATCACAATAACTGCCGTTGTAAACATGATGGGAAACCATGGCCCGGCTTCAGCCATGACGGCCATTGGCTCCCCCGGCACCATGAGCCGATACCAGTCCCCGCCCCCAATGGTAACGGCAGCATGCAGCAATGCGATGCAGACACTGCAACACCCTGCGACAACGAGACATGTATTACCGGGGTTTCTCATAGCTGCCTATAGGAGACGGCAGCAACCAGAAATTGTTTGAAACTGTAGCGCCCTTGGCTTCATGTAGAAAGTTAAACACCCGTCATCGTCTTACACGGGCGAAGCCCATAAGCAAATGTAAAGGGCCGAAGGCCCGGAGCATTTGCAATCCCTCACCTTGTTAATCGATGAGGTGAAGGGTGTCCACCAGCTCGTTTACATCGCCTGGCTGGATGGGGAAATGGGGGGCCAGAAGTTCTCCACATTGCTGGATGCCGCGTCGCATGCCCTCTTCCGGTTTGCCGTCTTTAAAACCGAGGATAATGGTGTCACATAGTGCCTGCCAGTCGTCCTGTGACAGTTTGGCGTTGATGGTGTCGTCGCCTACGACGTGCACCATGTGCTCGTAGAGTGAGACATAGATCAGGATCCCAGTGGCGTTTTCCGTTTTTCTGATCTTCAGCCTTTGAAACATCTCCCGGGCGCTGCTCTCCACCTCTTCCTGCATCTCCCGCTTGGCGATGAGGGGGAGCCTCAGTACCGGGACGTGGCTGGCCAGGGCCATGCCGATAAAACAGGTGGCGACAAGGATCACCAGCACCACAGGGAGATTAAGCCGGAGCATCGGACTGCCGCCCCATGCATCCGCTGTGGAAGCGACGCCCTGAAACCAGACCCAGGCACCCCCAAGGACCAGCAGAGAGAGCAAAAACCCGAACATATCT
Organism: Desulfolunaceae bacterium; assembly: GCA_942491485.1. Classification (GTDB taxonomy): domain Bacteria; phylum Desulfobacterota; class Desulfobacteria; order Desulfobacterales; family Desulfolunaceae; genus Desulfoluna. The sequence goes on from CALOAX010000012.1 coordinate 204,704, forward strand.
TCCGCCCGGTCGTATCGTCCCGAGGCTGTGGCCACCACCGGCACCACCTCGGCAGATGTCTTTTTCTCCACCTCGGCGATGGCCGCTTCGATATTGAGAATCTCTTCTTCAGTAAACAGTTTGGTTGCTTTTTTCATAATGGTCACCATGATCCCGTTGCACCGCCACCACCGGAGGAACCGCCTCCGAACCCCCCGCCGCTGCCTGAGCTGGAGAGCATGGCTCTGATGATGAAAAATAGAATAACACCAAGAACGCCAAGAAGGGCCCAGGCCCATCCCTTTCGACCCGACCTGAACAGATTGATGATCATGACGACGATAAGGATAAGGCCGCCCACAAACGCGGGCACAACCCACCAGGGGGCTTTTCGTTCAGGCAGAGCGAGTCCGCGTGCCATGGCATCGAGTCCGCGTACGCCGTCAGCAATTCCGGTTGCGAAGTCCCCACGCTTGAATGCAGGAACGATGAGTTCGCCCATGACCTGTTGGGCCTGATAGTCGTAATCATGGCCCCAGCCCGCTCCCAGCTCGATTCGCGCCTTGCGATCTCCGCTGGAGATAAGCAGCAGAACGCCATAGTTGCGATCCTGCCATCCGATGCCCCAGTGATCAAAGAGTTCGGTGGCATACTGCTCAATGCTCATCGTAACGGCATCGTAAGCCGCCAGTGACGAAATGGTAACCACGTAAACGGGAATGCTCTCTTCCGTGAGAAGAGCCGACGCCGTTTCATCGATGCGATTTCCCGTCTCCACATCAATCAGCCCCGCCTCGTCCACATAGTAATGTTCCGAAGGCGGTTTGTCCGGAAAAATGACAGCAAGAGCCAAGGCCGGCACCATCAGCGCCAGGATTGACACCCATGTGATGAGTCCTTTTTTGTTCATGGCATGTTTTTCCTTATGTTCATTTTGTCAATGTCTCGTGTTCTGCAGCCATCTGTATGGTTCGTTTCACCATTCGGTCTATCGTTCCATCGGATCGTAACTGTTCCAGTTTGGTATTAATGAGGGGCAGATACGTTAAGAATGATGATTTTTTGGAGATTCCAAAATGAAGGCTCCTGGATGCGACAGGTTTCGGCAGCATCTCTATCTTCCCTGAATAGCCGAGTTTTTTTGCTTCAATAAGAAAACCATGCTGAGCAGCAACCGCATAGTCGGCACGTTTGGCAGCCAGCATTTTCAATAACTGCTCATAAGTGGCAACCTTCGATATATTCAAATTTATCTCAAATGCTTTAAATTCCGTAGATATGCTGTCTCTTCGCACCATCACGCCCCTCTTTCCCTTTAAATCATCAAGAGTAGTAAATGGAAAGACTTTTCCAAAGGGAACAAAGATGGAGGCCGGCACGTCAGCATAGGGTGCAGAAAATTCGATATAACGGGCGCGTTCAGGTGTATAGAAGATGACAGGAATCATATCTATTTCGCCGGATTTCATTCGTGAAATAGCCCTTGCCCACGGGAGAATTTCCGGCGCAACGATTACATCAACCCCTTCAAATATCTCATTTAACAGATCTATAATGGGGCCGGTGACTGTGTCGCCTCGCTTTTGGACCCATATGGATTGTGGAAATGAGATCTTCAATGTATCGGCTGAGCACATTGACATGGTGCAGAGATACACCATTGTGGCATACAAGATCTTTTTGATCATACCTTCCGTCCTCCGGCTGGGGTAAGAATGGAAGTTGTCATCGTGTGGAAGCGTGTTAAAAGAACGCCGGGCATCGCCTCTTTTCCGATATTCCTCTAACATTATTTGTTATTCTGACATCTGCCAAGAAGAAAGAGACCTGACAGCGGATTTAAGGGGGATGCTCCTCAGTGTAACCATTCAGGCCGCCTCCGTTGGGCCGCTTTTAGAAATGAGCCCTGAAAACGTTCCGATTGTGGTGCTCTACTCCCTTAGCCCCTGCCGCGATAAAAGAAAAGGGGCCCAAACGCCATGGATTGCGAACATCGATGATGCCATTGAAACAGCGCTTAAAACCTGTTTGTCAAAACCAGCTCATAAATACAGGAAAACGTTTGGCTGCCGGAGGCAACCTTGATCTGAATGGTTACTCATCGGTTGTCTTTTTTATTATTGAAACGCGATCCTGTGGTATTCAGGGATTCCTGACTAGCCGGAACCCATCATACAAAAAACCCCTTTCAGGGTTGCCGTAGTCACGGACTTCGGCCGTGCAGCTTGATTCAGACGAGCCTGCGTCGCCCCCCCGCTGGATGCGGTGTATACCGGTTGGCGGACCGGAAGGGTCGGTGAGGTGTTCTTTGGGGTAGTCATCTTTCCAGTCTTCACACCACTCCTGAACATTCCCATGCATATCGTAGAGGCCCCACGTGTTGGGTTTTTTCTTTGCGACAGGCTGCGTCCCCACGACCCACAGATCGCTACCCTTGTACCATGCCACATCGGCAAGGGTGGCACCCTTTGCATACGGTGAGCTGCTGTTCGCCCGGCAGGCATACTCCCACTCCGCTTCGGTGGGGAGCCGGTACTTGTCTGTGCCCTCTTTCCGGTTCAGCCGCTTGATAAACTCTTTGGCATCATTCCATGATACGGTCTCCACAGGGCACTCATCACCACACTCCACGTTGTGGGACGGATTCGTTCGCATTACGTCCTTCCACTGCCCTTGGGTCACTTCCGTTGTCTGCATGTAAAAGCCCCGGGTCAGGGTGACGTTGTGAACCGGTTTAGTGTAATCGGATTTTTTAGACCCCATTTTAAAGGTACCTGGATTGATATAGACAAATGTCATCCCGATGGAGTTCTCGAATCCCCGATCAAGATCAACGTAAACCCGATTGGTTCGTCCGGCTTTCATGTGGATTGAGACACGCTTTGAATAATGCCCCTCTGCGGAAACGGTCACTTCATAGTCTCCCGGATCCAGCTCTATTCCTTCAACGTAATCCCGGTCCATCATCTCAAACGCGACACCGGCATTCCTCGGGCTCGCACTGATTTTTAATGTTCCGGGACTTGCCAGGGTTTTGACATCCCCCTTTTTCACCCCTTCTGCCCGTACGGGGTATTTCTTGACCAGAAATTGCCAGGCGCTGTCTGCCATATCCAGGCCATAGTCGGAGGAGACGATTTCATTGTAATCCCGGATGTCGCTTTGCAACTCGGCACGCTCTTTTTCTGCTGCCTGTCTTCTCAGGCGGATGATCTCGGCCTGACGCGTGGCGGTTTCTGCGGCTTTCTTCTGTTTCAAGGCGTCCAGCTTTGTTTGTTGCTCCTCTTTTTGCCGAACCATTGTCAGCATGGCCTTGAGGCTGTCATCTTCCTTTTCTGACGTGGTTCCCAACCGTTTATTCATGGCGGCAATCTGTGTATCAAGCGCTGCAATCTCATCTTTGCGTTGTGCGATCTCGGCCTTCTCACGGGTTGTTGCGAGGATTTCCTCCTGTTCAAGTTTTCTTAACCGCTCCAGCTCCTTTGCTTTCTCGGCTGCGACCGAAGAGAGATCCTTAAGCTGGGTGTCTTGCCTGAGGAAAAAAACAAACTCTCCCCCCTGCTGGCCGCCTGCGCCCGTGAGCGTACCAAACGTGGGGAACTGCTCGGCATTTTCAGCCACACCGGCTTTGATATCGGGGAAAAGGACAGACGGGGTGATAAAGGGGTCGGAGTTTTCCTTCAGGGTTTTGATAAAAAAATGAGAAAACACGCTGTTGTTGCCAAAACCGGCATCACTGACAGGCTCGAGGCCACCGGATGCGATGGCCTGCCGTGACGTGAGCTTGTATGCCTTTTTTATCACCGCAGGCGTAACGGCAGGAAGTTTCCCCCGCTTGCCCCTGAAAAAATCGCCGGAAAAACACGAATCAGACACCAGGAGAATATGCTTTGCTTTGATGGCGTCGACGGCCAGGTATTGCTTGATCTCATGGTTGGAGATCCAGGAGGCGGAGTTATCCATGTCACTGTTAACAGGGATCCAGCTGCCCGCCTTTGTAATGGAATCGATGTGCCCATGACCGGCATAAAAAATAACCAGGGAATCGTTCGCTTGGATATTTTTGGCCAGGTACCTTAGGTTGCCGATGATATTTTGCCTTGTGGCCTCGTTATCATACAACTCGATGACATGTTCCTGATCGTATCGGTACCGCTCAAGAAGAACGTTTTTGAGAGACGTCGCATCGTTGACAGCGGTTTGAAGCTTCGGCCAGGTGCCGTAGTCGTTGATGCCGATGACAAACAGCCAGTTGGCTCCGGTGACCGTGTCACCCGAAGGGGACAGGTAGGTGGGTTTCAGGCCCCGTGATGCCTGAGAGGAAAACGGGAGTATCAGAGCTACGGCAACGAACAGGACGATGGACTTGATGACCTTCATCTGGACCTCAAAACAAAGAGTTGAATGACAGGGGTCGTATTACCCAGAATCAGGAATATAAGCGAAATTGTTTATTTAATCTATGAAACAGTTCACAGTCACCACAGCGTGAGTGATCGTTACAGGGCTTTTCCATATCTTTTGTGTAGGCATTTAATCTGCCTCCGGCGGGTCGTTTTTTGAAAACACTCCGCAAAAACGTTCCGGTTGCATTCCCTTTTGCCGCTCAGCACGCCAAATCCAATCGGTAAACCAACGCCTTAGAATGAATCAAAATCAACCTCAACATCTGTTTATCACACCCAGCACTTAGATCAGGCAAAAGTTTGGCCCCCGGCAGGGCCGCCGGAGGCGACGTTGAGCTGAATAGATACAAAAAAATCTCAACAGGCGACAATCTCCTTGATCATAAACTCATTGCCGCTGATCATCTCCACCTTTTCACCGTTGCAGTGGGGGCAGACGCTCTTATGTTTCAGGGCATTGAAGACCTTTTCACATGCCCTGCACCGTGCGTTGGCCGGAAGGACTTCAATTTTCAGTGTGGTCTCCTCAAGCAGGGTGTCCTTGACCGCCATGGGATAGCAATCCTCTACAAAGCGGGGAATCACCGATGCCAGTGCGCCAATTTGAAGGACCAGGGTCTCAATGTTGGTCACACCGTTTTTCTTTGCGAAATCTTCGACATTTTTCACAACCTTGATGACGACGCCTAATTCATGCACCAGACTCACCTATCCAGAATTCTTCATAAAAAATGGTAACGATTCAGCTATGCCTCCGGCGGGGCGCTTTTTGACATGAACCCCAATAACATTCCGGGTCCATGAACGAATTCCGAGCCCTGCTTTCAAGGTGGCTCACCTTGCCGCCGGAGGCTGCGACCGCAGATTTCACATCAGCTATTCCAAGCCTTTACTTCGCCTCGGAGCCAGTCCGCCCACTCATCAATCCCCTCCCCTGTCTTTGCAGAGATGGGAATCACCTTAATCTTGGGGTTGAGTTTTGTGACCCGTTCTTTCACCGCTTCAAGGTCAAAATTAAAGAAATCCATGGCATCAATTTTGTTTACCAGAAGAACATCCACAATGGAGAACATGAGGGGATACTTTAACGGCTTGTCATCCCCCTCGGGGACGCTCAGGATCATGGCGTTTTTTGATGCCCCGGTATCAAACTCTGCTGGGCAGACCAGGTTTCCCACATTTTCCAAAATGGCAAGATCGATGCCCTGGGTGCCCAGGCCCTCGAGGCCTTGCCTGGTCATCTCTGCGTCAAGGTGGCACATGCCCCCCGTGTGAAGCTGAATAACTTTGGCGCCTGTTTCAAAGATGGTCCTGGCGTCCACATCCGAATCGATGTCGGCCTCCATGATGCCGATGGACATGTCGTCTTTCAAGGCTGCAATGGTCTGAACCAGTGTCGTTGTTTTGCCCGAGCCGGGTGACGACATAAGGTTCAGCAAAAATGTCTTCTCGGTTTTCAAATCGCCCCTCAAAAGGTCAGCCTGGCGGTCATTGTCTTCGAAAACACTCTCTTTGATTTCAAGAATTTTATAGGAGTCCATATCTGTTCAACCTCGCTTGTATCTATTCAATTCGCCTCCGGCGGCAAGGAGAGCCACCTTGAAAGCAGGTAGCGGATGCGCTTTGTCCCTCGTTCCTCGGGGCAAATCACACCCGCCTTTAAAACAAAATCTGGTAATTATTCAGCTAAGCCTCCGGTGGGTCGCCTTTTGAAATGAGCCCCGAAAACTTTCCGGTTGCCGCCTCTCTCTCTCAGCCCTGCGGGCTGAAAGAAAAGAGGCGGCAGACTCGTTAAACCAGAACCATATATCTTGCCGACATCGGTGAAGCAGATGACAGCTTTTAAGACCTGTTTATCAAACTTTTCAAAAGTTTGCCCCCCGGCAGGGCCGCCGGAGTCCATGTTACCCTCACTTTTACATTCCCATTACATGGAGACGGCTTTTTTTAGTTTCTTCCACGGCTTGGCAACGGCGATCTTCACCTTACGCTTGAGGACATGCTTGACCACCGTTTTTTTCAGGTCATCAAAATCGACGCCGGCCTCATCACGCACCCGAACCAGCTTGATGGCGTCGAACTTACACTTGGTGGTACACATGCCGCACCCAACGCACATGAACTCGTCCACCACGGTTGCACCGCAGCCGAGGCAGCGCTCTGTCTCTTTTCGAACCTGCTCTTCGGTGAAGGTGCCCCGCAAATCCTTGAAGGTTTGCTTGGCTTGCTTGCCGTCCACATGGGCGGTTTTTTCTCGGGGTGCACGGTCGTACCCGCTGAGATTGAGAGTCTTTTTATCAAAAGAGACATACTCTCTTTTGATTCGGCCCAGAACAAGGCTCTGTCCGGGGTTCACATACCGATGAATGGAGATGGCCCCCTCCTTGCCCATGGCGATGGCGTCAATGGCAAAGCTGGGTCCGATAAGGGCGTCACCACCGGCGAATACATCAGGTTCACCGGTCTGAAATGTCAGCGCATCGGCTTTGATCGTCTGATTGGGATTGAGTTCAATGCTGCTGCCTTTAATAAGGTTACCCCAATCCATGGCCTGGCCCACGGAGATGAGGACATGGTCTGCGTCAACAACGGTTGCCTCGTTTTCATCGTAGGTGGGGCTGAACCTGCCGTTTTCATCAAAGACGGACACACATTTTACAAACTCAACACCGATGACCCTGCCGTTTTCGGTCACGACGCGTTTGGGCCCCCAGGCGTTGTTGATAACAATGTCCTCTTCTGTTGCTTCATCAATCTCTTCCTGCAGTGCCGGCATATTGCCGGAACTCTCGAGACAATACATGTCAACTGAGGAGGCCCCCACCCGTGTGGCGGTCCGGGCCACGTCGATGGCCACATTGCCGCCGCCGATAACGAGGGTCTTTCCACCGAGTGTCATCTCTTCACCAAGGTTCACCTTGCGCAAGAAATCCACACCGGTCATGACGCCTTCGGCGTCCTCTCCTTCAATGCCGATTTTTCTTCCGGACTGGGCACCGATGGCCATGTAGAAAGCTTCAAAACCTTCGCCCCTTAAATCATCTAAGGTGACGTCCCTGCCCACGTCCACACCGGTTTTAAACGCAACACCCATCTCACGCAAGATATCGATCTCGGCATTGACCACATCTTTTTCCAGGCGGTAGGACGGGATCCCCATGGTGAGCATACCGCCGAGGGCTTTTTCCTTTTCAAATACCGTGACCTTATACCCATCAATGGCCAGATAGTAGGCACAGGAGAGGCCTGCGGGACCGGCACCGACGATGGCGATCTTCTTGCCGTAATCGTGTCTCTTTTTCGGAATGAACCGGGTTTCGGCATCAAGTTCTTTTTGGGCGATAAATTTTTTGACCTCATCAATGGCGATGGGGGCGTCGAGGTCACCACGGGTACAGGAGGATTCGCATTTGCGGGGGCAGACGCGTCCGCACACGGCTGGAAATGGGTTTTCTTCTTTGATCAGCTGAAGGGCTTCCGTGTAGCGACCCTGGGACGCAAGTTTCAGGTACCCCTGGATGCCTATGTGTGCGGGGCAGTCCGCCTTGCAGGGGCTGGTGCCGGTTTCGTCAACAACAGCTCGGTTGGTGCGATACTCAACATTCCAGTATTCCGGGCCCCATTCCGTGTTGTGCGGAAGATCCGGCTTTTTCTTACGCGGCAGGGTATCGGCGCAAAGCTTCTGCCCCAGGGCCAAGGCATTGGTGGGGCAGTTTTCAACACATTCACCACAGGCGACACACTTATCCATGTCTACCTTTGCCAGGTAGTTGGATTTGATAAAGTCGGGGTTTCGCCACATGTTCGCGTTACGCACCGCATAACACCCGCAGCCGCAACAATTGCATATGGCGTGTGTATGACCGACCTCCTCAATATTGGGGATGTTGTGCATGAGGCCATTTTCTTCGGCTTTTTTGATGATTTCAAAGGCCTCTTCCCGGGTAATCTGACGGCCTTTGCCCGACTGAATATAATAGTCGGCGGCATCATCGAGCTGAATACACATGTCTTCTTTCAGATGTCCGCACCCCTCCCCCATGGATTCACGGGAGGTGCGGCAGGAGCAGTCCGAAACGGAGAATGTGGTGGCCGAGTTGAGGTATCCGGATATTTCTTCGTAAGAGGCCCTTCGGGTTTCGCCGTCAATGGCGCTTTCGATGGGAATGGTCCGCATGGGGCCTGTGCCGATGGGGAAGTTTCCGGCGGTAAGGGGGGCCTTCTTCTTGCCGTAGCCGTCAAAGGCCTCGCCGATCTGTGGGTATTTTTTATAGTTTTCACTGTTGTTGACGACCATCTCCATGTGGCCGGGAACCCAAAGCTCCAGCCAGTACATGTTGACCCCGTCATCGTCACGGAACATGGCCGCACCCACATCACCGCATCTCTGCAAAATCCGTTCGGTCTCTTCAACGGGCCTGCCCCACACAGATGCAACCTCTTCAGCACTCCGGGGCTCGCGGAACTTAAGGCACAACGCCGCTTCGGCCATTTCATCCGTCACAACGCATTCAAGCAGCTTATATTCAGGGTCTTCCGGTGTGATCTCACCTTTTGAACCGCGTTTGACCATACTGATTTTATTGCACAAATCAATGACTTTTTCTTTTACCTCTCCCATCAGCACCTGCTCCTTATGCTTTCAATCCGCAAAACACCTGTTCTCTCTCCCAATATTTCACTTGCAAATAGCAAGTGAAATTTAACGTACAAAAAGTAACTTGCATTTTGCAAGTCATTTTTCTTGTCAAACGAGAAAGGCCGTGCCAATTATAGTATAGATGACATACCTAATAAAAAATCAGTGCATTTCAGAGGAAACACCAGATGAAAAAGTTAAACAAGCCAGCAGACCCGAGGGTTTGTTCCGTGGGACGTTCATTGGAAATACTCGGAGACCGCTGGATTATTTTTATCATTCGAGAAGCGTTTTTCGGCGTCAAATACTACGATGAGTTTCTGTCCAACCTTGGTATTGCCACCAACGTATTGACAGACCGGCTCAAGTGGCTGGTGGAGAACGGGATTTTTGAAACCCATAAAGATCAGAAGGATGCACGTCGGAAAACATATATATTAACGGAAAAAGGATGGGATCTGTTCTCTATTATCCTGTCGTTCATCAACTGGGGCGACCGCTGGCTGTCAGATGAGTCAGGACCACCGCTTACGCTTCATCACAAGACATGCGGACACACCTTGAAGCCGGTGATGTGTTGTGAACATTGCAGGGAGAAAATTGAGAGAAGTGATGTCACCTACGAAGAGGTGTGGCGGGATAAAAAATCGTAACGATTCTGCGCCTACATAGCTGTCTCCGGTGGCATGGTAGCCGAGCCACAGCCACCCTTAACGCAAAAATCATTCAAGGACAATGTTGTAAGGTCTGTTTATTAAGCCGACTCTATACATATCAGGCAGATGTTTAGCCGATAGGGACACATGCTGTATGGTTATCGATAATTAGATGCTATGTACGCTACCCAATTTCCGAAAACAGCTTTTTGGCTGCGGAAAGCAAAAACTCATCTTGATAATGCCCAGCAGCCAAAGACAAACCAACAGGTGATCCGTTCACTGCCGTCAAAGGAATGGATAGTTCTGGTAACCGCCCTACCCCTGCGAACGATGTAATATCCATGGTTCTGTCATAAAAGTCTAATTTCACATTCCACATGTGCTGAGGCCGAATCTAAAACCACACCTCGTCCAAACAACCACCCCACCGCCTTTTTACCTTTTATTTTTCAGCGGCGACAAAACCCGTGACATGACTATCACCGATAGCATTTATAAAATCCCCACAAGCCCAATACCCACAAGGTATAATACTCTGAAAGAAAAGCGTTCATACCCATATACTAATAGTACAAAAAAACCATTCCAATTGATCCGTGTAGATAAAAAATGGGTAATTGGTATCACCTGCGGACCCGAAGCATCTACGGTAAGGACAATGTACATCCAGCCCCCCCCCCTACGACCGCAATTCAAACCGCACCGGCAGGGTGACCCAGGTGGTGTCCATGGCACCGGTGGCAGAGAATCGCCACTTCTTCACCCCTTTCACGGCGCTGCGATCGAGCACCGAATGCCCGCTGGATTTTTTTATCTTTACATCCTTTACCTCGCCCTTTCCGTTCACGAGAATATCAAGAAGCACCACGCCCTGGTATCCTCGCCTGATGGCGGCTTTGGGGTAACGGGGTTCAGGTGCGTAGACGGACGTGGGGTCTGCCGTGGAGGTGCCACCGACAGCGGGTGCAGATGCAGCACTCTGAGTCTCCTCTGTGTCGGAGGCAACCTTGTGGAGCTGGGCCACGGATTCGTCGTGAGCTACCGGCTCATCAACTGCAGGTTCCGGTTCGGTTTCAACCTCAGGCACAGCGGGGTGAATTGACTCTTTGACCGGTTCCACCATCTTGGGTTTTGGTTTCGCGACTTTTTTCTTCACAACAGGACGCGGCTTTTCTTTTATGGGGTTGACCGGTTTCTTCTTTTTAGGGGGTTCCTTGACAGTCGCCGGTTTCTTCACCGGTTTGGCCGCAGGGAGACTCTGGACCGACGGCACGGTCATGGAGACGGTGATGGTGGTACCATGTGTGGATGCGGAGGGAGGAACAGGAGCTGACGGCAAAGGCATCAGAAAAAATAACGCGTGAAAAAGAGCCGCCACGCATGCGGGAAGAATCAGGCGCTTCAAGGCTTGGCCACCTCTGCCTGAAGGGAGATCTCGGTAATGCCTGCTTCTCGAATTGTATCCATCACCCTGAAAAGGCGTTGATATGAGAGGCTTTTGTGTCCACAGAGAATCACCTGCTTTTTGGTCTTCCCTTCAAAAAAACGGGTCACCCGCGCTCCAAGTTCCGTTAGGGGCACCGCCGTTTTCCCCATAAACACCTCCCCTTCAGCCGTCACAGAAAGGATCAGCTCTGGGGTCTCATCCATATGAACCGCTTGGGTAGATTCGGGCAGCTCAAGCTGAAGGCCATCGTGATAACTCATGGAGAGCATGGCGTAGATAAAAAAGACAAGCAGAAGAAACACCACGTCGATGAGCGGCAGCATGTCCGGCTTGTTTTTGATACTGAAATCTCGTTTTACTTTCATATGTAATATCTGCCTCCGGCGGCGAGGTGAGCCACCTCGAAAGCTGGTTTGCGAATGCTCTCGCCCCTCGTTCCTCAGGTCGTTCACATTCGCTGACGGGCTACGCTCGTAACCTCAGTTTCTGCGTCTCAGGTGTCGCAACCAGGATACTTGCAACCCAACCTCTTCGTGTAGCCCGAAGGGCGCTTCATGGTCGTCTTGCTTTTTGCTCCTGCAACACCAAGAACTAAGAACGTTTCTCTTTCACCCTTTCGTCTGTTCCATTCATCAATTTTTCATGCGTGATCTCAAGGGAGGTGGCGTACTTTTCAATGGCCAGGGCCGACGCCTCGGCCCGTGAATTAAAATAATTGCAGGGAAGAAGGGTCAGGATACTGATGGATAGGCCCGCTGCCGTGGTGATGAGAGCCTGGGCAATGCCGCCGGTGACAGCCTGAGGATCGCCGATGCCCTTGGCACCGAGCATATCAAAGGAGTGAATGATCCCCACCACGGTACCGAGGATCCCCAGAAGAGGCGCCACCGTAACGATGGTCTCGAGAACCCCCATGTATTTTCGCATGCGCTGCAGCTCATCTGCCGCGGCAGACTCCATGGCCATGGCCATGGAGTAGTCACGGTGCAGGATTCCGTTGACCAGAATTCGCACGATGAAGTTCTTCGACCCCCTCGCGGCCAACCGAACCTCCTCCCAAAGCCCCTTTTCGGCCAGGTCCAGAACCCGGTAAACCAGGGATTGATTCCTGTCTCGACGAATGCGAAGCCAGAACACCGTTCTCTCGATCACAATGGTCAGCGAAACAAAAGAGCATAAAAGCAGCGGAAGCATCAGAAAACCGCCGCTTTTGACTAATTGAATCATATCATTACACCTGTTTCGAAATGTAAAACGTAAAAGCCTCCCCGAAATCAAACATTTCGACAAGGCGCTGTGGTAACAGTCTATTCAACCAAGACGTTGCAATATATAACACAGATCATTCAGTAATTCGAGATGATCCCAGAAACGAAAACATCCCCAAATCAGAAGTAAAAACCATGGGAGGGGGGAGGGACGCCATTGTCCCTCCCCTACCCCTGATTCCAACCACAGATCAGGAGATACACATGATGCTCCGAGTCAACAAGCGGAGCGTTTCAACCCTTAAGATTCAATTCCTGTCGCATTCGGTTCATTGCGAACCGAACCGCCCCCCCGTAAGGAGGATCTCCCGCCGGGTAACAGACTGCCCAATCATACAGTCCGGTCAGCAGGAAAAACGGGGAGGGGTCTGCCCTGATACGTAAGAGAACGAACCCTTCAGGTTGTATGAAGAAGCAACGTTGCCTCCTCATGTTTCTGCCGGTGTCACAGGTCCGGCAGAAATCGTGGTACGGGGTGAGTCACGTTTCACCCCCGTGAATTATCTATTATCAGTAGGTCCAGGTGACCCCGGCAAAGAACTGACGCCCGGGGATGGGATACCCCTGGATATAGGCTGCGTCTTCGTCGAAGATGTTTTTGACTTCGCCCCTGAGATAGACACTGCCGAATTTCTCCGTGCTTACGACACGCTGCGATACGGTAAAATTTGACACAGTCACACTGGCGAGGGTCACTTCATCGTACGTGCTGAACTGATAATCTGTTACTTTCTGGCTGCTCAGGTAAGAGACGCTGAGGTCTGCAGAAAAGCCGTCCAAATCAGAAAGGGCAATCCCCGCAGACAGATTTGTATCCGCCGTCTTCTGAAGGTCTTTGTCTGTTTCTTCATCTTTATATTCAAAAAGATAGGTCAATCCGGCGTAAGGCCGCAGTTCCCAGCTTCCAAAGAGGTCGGCAAAGGTATAGGAACACTCGCCTTCCACGCCGCTGATGGTGGCCTCACCGAGGTTTTCCCAAGTAGAGTCCCCATCGTTGTTTACAGTGGAAACGATTTTATCCTTAAAATCAGTGGTGAAAAGAGTCAGGGCACTTTTCATGCCGCCAAAGGCCATGTCCATCCCCACTTCATAGGTGCGGCTCTTTTCAGGATCAAGGTCTGGGTTCCCGACATAATGCTTGCCGGGATAGTACACGCCGGACCAGGTCGATCCGGGGCTGGTATAATCGTACGCGAGCTCTTTTGCAGAGGGCATGCGAAATGCTTCAGCGACGTTGGCTCGAAATTTAATATTTTTTGACATGTTGTAGACAACACCAACACTTGGGTTGATGTCATCATCGCTCTCATCTCGCCCCTGCCCACCAAGCACCTCAACTTCATAGTGATCAAATCGAGCGCCACCATTTAAAATGAGCTTCTGATCAAACAATTTCGCCTTTGCCATGGCAAAGCCTGCGGTATTGCTGAAGGTGGTACTCTTGGGATCCCATGTTGCGTCGATGTCATAGTTCACCCAATCCACACCCGTTGTCAGGCCAAAGGTCTCTCCACTCCAAGACACCTGAGCCTGGGCGCCTTTGCTGTCGGTCTCCTGGCTGCTCGTAGATCCAAAAGAGGGGTCGGGGTCCACCCATTCATCCTTGTCTTTCCCCCCAAACCAACGGGCCTTCCAGGCAAGGGACTCGGACGTGTTCTGCCCGTCATAGGTAAGATCGTAGGAGCTGTTTTCGGTGTTTTTGTAATTATCGGGGTCATTTTGAGTGATGTAGCCGGGGTTGCCGACCTTGTCAGCGTCAAAAGCGGTGTAGGTCAACCCGATACGGTTGCCGGGAAGGAATTCATAACCCGTGTTGATGCTGGCGCGAAGAATTCCGTCGTTGCCGGTGTTTTTGTATTTCGTTCCGTCGCCGGTTTTGTGATCTCCCTCTTCTGACTGAGAGACGCTGGCGGAAAAGTCAAAATTCCCCGCCTTGCCGGAAACGCCCGAGGCCAGCTCTTTGTAATCTGCAGAGCCGGCCTTTGCCTTGACGAAGACAGAGGGTTTAGCCTCGCCTTTTTTTGTGATGACGTTGACCACACCACCCATGGCAGCGGAGCCATATTGAACCGCCGCCGGACCTTTGATAATCTCCACGCGCTCAATGTTTTGAGTGGTAATTTTTGCGACGTTGCCGGTACCTGCCCGCCTGCCGTCAATAAGGACCAAAACATGGCCCATAAGGTCGTTGCCATGGGATTCCGTGCGAAAGCCGCGAATTCCGACGCTGCTCAAGGTTCCGGGATACTGAAGAACCTGAACGGCTCCCTTCTCAGAGAGAAGTTCGCCCAAATCAGTGGCAGATGAATTCTCGATCGCTTCTGCGTCAATCACGGTAACGGCGGCCGCGACTTCGGTGATGCTCTCTTTGGCCCGAGAGGCCGTGACCACATACTCATCAAGGGTGGCATCAGTCGCCCATACCGGAGAGGTGCTTGCCACCCAGGCAGCAAGTGCACCAATCATCAGACTTTTCTTCATTTACGTTTTCCTCCCAGAAACATTAAGACTCAATCCAAAACCAAAGCTGGTGAGCCCCCTTTAGCCCGGATATTTCACGAGTCGGGGACGCTTATATGCAAGGCATCAGAGCTGTAGATGTAATGGTTTACCTCAAGGCTCTGATAACGCAGCAGATGAGTGTACCCGGCTCGCCCGGAGGATGAGAAAATCAATCAGAAAACCGTGAATTACATTTTGCATTTTTGAAACAACTAAATTTCAAAAAATTACCCACTGCAATCACCGCTTATTTCTTTGGCTTGATCGGTTTCTCATGAAATATTCGGGATAGAGCATTCACCCCAAATAATTGTCATGCTGTGCTGTGGGGGTTCAAAAAACGTCGGTAGGAAACGTGAAGGAGAAGAAGAGAAAAGGACAGACATCGACCATGTCGATTAAAACAAAAAAGCCCCATGCCCCCATTGCTATGGGGGACATGGGGCCGTTTTTCCATGTCGTCTTATCTGGTCTCCTGTTCCTACCGCGAGAACGAAACCTCCCACAAAAACGTGCAGCATAATTGCGTTACAACGTCTTTGTGAAGTCACCCTGGCAGGTCTTCTGACTTCCGGATCATCCGAACATTCGCACCTTCCCGTCCTCATTCAGACAGTGGTCTTTCTGCGATGTTCGTCCCCGGTTACAGCGGCGGGCCCGTCCCCGATTCTCACGGGGTTCCCTTTTAAGCCAGCTCCTCGAAAAGGAACTCGCACCAGAGGTCAATTTGTATGTTTATCTACACAAGTTATTTGACGTCTGTCAAACACTTTCTTATCTTTTTTACCGCCCATGAAAATCATAGTAATCAGACCCAGGCCACCACCTCAAACGCGACCTCGGAGCGCAACTGTAAATATCCGGTATATTGAAATATAAACCCGAAGAACGAGACCAAAAAAACCTTGCGACAATCTCACAACATCACACTTACTTGGACTCAAAAACAGAAGTTATTACACAACCTCCGAATCAAGCACCATTGCCATGGCCTCTTCGATATGGCGCATGAAAAGACGCACAACCTCCGGAATGTACCCGATGCCCCTGTCCACCAGGGTGACATCGATCCCTTCCGCCGCAAACAAATTCTTCCAGGAATCCTCTTCGTCACCGGCCAGGTCCTCTAAATAATGCACCCCGGCCACCAACATCAGGGGAACAATTTTCACCCGTTTGAAACCGGCGGCCTTGACCTCTGCAACCACATCTTCGGCCTCAGGGAACCCTTCCACCACCCCAGTGAAGACCTGGGTTCCGTATGCATTTTTCAGCATCGTTGAAAGGGCAAAATACGTTGTCCATGCGGGGTGATCCGTCCCATGCCCTATAAAAAGAGTGGCTTCCCCTTCCCTCATGGAGACCAGAGACCCCAACGCATCCGCCACCCACTGGCAATCCTCTGAGCTGGTGATCAGTGGCAACCCCATGGAGACCCGTGGGGCACCTCCGCCAACCTCCTCGAGAAGCCTCTGGAACTCGTGCCCGCAAATAAGGTGCAGGGACTGCACCACGGCCCACTCTTTCCCCTCATCTTTAAGATCAGCCAGGACCTCATGGGGATGGGGAAAATGACGCCCCTTCTTCTTCATGGCATCCCGAACCATCCGTGAGGACCAGGCCCAACGTACTTCGATGCCGGGGTAACGGGTCTTGATGGCTTGATCGATGACATCATAGGTTTCAAGGGCTCGGCTGGTGGTCCCGAACGCTACGGGTACAATGACCGGTTTCATATTTTCCTCCATAGGTTCGCGAATGCTCCCTGCCGTCGTTCCTCAGGCCCATCGTATTCGCTTACGGGCTGCGCCCGTGAAAGAAGCCAACAATTTCCCTTGCGGCACTGCAAGTGTTGTCATGGCGAGGTTCATTCCGTTAAGCCATACCGGCTTTTATATAGTCATGACCTGAACAACTCACGTTGAACGGGTTTGGTTGCTTCGTCTCATTGCATGGCTTGAGTAACCAGGAGCATCGGATACTCGTGTCACTTCGGTATTATTAAGGCCGGCTACTTGGTGCGTGGAACGCACCCTACGCGTTGCGAAGACCCGACTGTATCAGGGTAGAGCTCCCTTCTCCGACCAAAACAACAGAAACGATATCACGGCCTCTGATGGAGCCATTACAGCTGTAGGGTGCATTTATGCACCATGTTCGGGTAACCAATGGCCTCGGCTTTTCATGTCACTTCGGCATTATTGAGGCCGGCAATTCGGTGCGTGAAACGCACCCTACGAGGTACGGAATCTCATAGATATCGGGCAAGCTCCCGTGAAATGACATACCCTTCGTTCATCGTTGTTCCTCAGCAGAGACCACGGGCGCAGCCCGTCAGCGAATGTGATCAACCCGAGGAACGAGGGTTGAGAGCATTCGCAAACCTGGGGTCCAGGGGATCATCCCCTGGTCATTCCCTGGCCATGCCCCAGGCAAAGAGCCCAATAAAACCGAGGAGAAAAAAAGCGGCGTACCACATGACGCCTGAAGAGGAGAGTTTGGTGGACTCCTCTTTTTTCTCGATCTTCTCCATTTTGTAGCCCTGCACCTGTTTCTTCCCATTTCCTACCACTTCGGGGTTGGTTTCCTTCAGTTTTTCAGCATCCCGTGCAGGGGGCTCGTTTTTTTTCTCAGGGGCGGCCATCACCTTTTCATGCAGGACCGCCTGCTGGTTTTTCTGCTCTTCAAGGGTCTTGCCCACGGCCTCTTCCATGGCGATGGTGAACTTTTCCACCATCTCGGGGGAGAGAACACCGGGCATGGAGATAAGGGTCACCACCATCTGGTTTAAAAGAGGGTTGTTGCAGGTGTGATCGCAGCAGGCCACGCCCTTTTCCACGACATTTACCGCGTACTCTTTTGCCAGATTCTTCGTGATGGACTCATCTGCCTGCCAGTACCCCTTTCGCACCGACTCCAGCATGCGGGCGGTGAGGGACTGATAGGCCCATGGGTTGGCTTTGTTAAAGAATTCTTTAAGATCAAGATCCAGGCTGTCGTTCACATAGACGTCGTAGGTCTGCTGCCAGGAAGCCTCTTTCACAGAGTGAGGCACGGTTACCTGCCAACCCCACATGTACTCCACAAAGTTGGACATCTGCCGTGCTCCGGCATAGTCTTCCTTTTTCATGGCCTCGATCCATTTCGGATTGATATAGCGGCTGCGCAGCTCTCGTCCGATGGTTTTATCGATACCCTCCACGGTAAGGCTGTCCGGCCGGTTCTGGCGGGTCATGAGCACGTCAGGACGCGTCCCCGTTTCCTTTTCCACGGCAAGGGAGAGGCCGCCCAGGTATTGATAAACGTCGTCGTTGTCCATGGTGCCGTAAAGGGCGGATGAGCTGGTGTGAACAGTTGCAGCCACGCCTTTGAGGTTTTCGGCCAGCAGATCTTCCGCCTCCTCCCCCCACATTCCCTGCCCGAAGGCAAAGCCTGTGCGACGTTTCCAGACATCGGCGATCTCCTGATCGGACTTCCAGAAACCGGACATGGCGGTGAGTTCAGACACCCCATTGCCATAGGCACCCGGCTTTTCAGTGAAGATGCGAACCCGGGAGAGCTTTTCTGCGCGTTCGGCGGAGACACCTTTTGCCTCCAGTGCTTCCCGTGTTTTCATGGTGTGCTTGAGAAGAAAATTCTCCACGTCATTGGCTGCAATGGCCTGTTGAACGGCCTTGTCCAGAAGTGTCATCTTCTCCGGAAACAGGTCGCGGTAAAGCCCGGAAGGGTTGATGAGCACGTCGATACGCGGTCGCCCCAGCATGGCACCCGGCACCACGCGTGTGCCGGTGACGCGCCCGGAGGCGTCCCATACCGGCTCCATACCCATGAGCCAGAGGATGGTGCTCTCGTTTATCCCTTCGCTTCTTAAGGTCTCGGTGGCCCAAAGGATGATGGCCACCTTTTCCGGGTACTCCCCTTTCTCGGATAGCTGCCGATGGACAATCTTCTGTCCGGCCTCTGCCCCAAGTTTCCAGGCTTCCTTTGTGGGAATTTTTGCCGATGAGATGCCGTAGAAATTTTTACCCGTGGGAATGGCCAGGGGGTTTCGAATGGGATCGTTCCCCTCACCCGCCGGGACGTACCGACCGGCAAGGGCGCGGATGGTGCGCGTAAGCTCCAGGGAACCGGAGCGCTGCACGCCGCGTGTCATGGCATCCTCATCCAGGCCCGGGCGAAGCTCAGCGGCAAGGGCAGCAAAAGTTGTCGCATTCTGTGATGACGGAGACACCCCGAAGGTATGAAGCCCGCTCGGCATAAGGGTCTCTTTCAATTCCAGAATGGCGTGTTCCAGTGTTTCGATCTCACCCTCATCGTAAGTTGAAAGGGAGAGCTCTTCATGAAAACCGGTTTTCAGGGCCAGCGCCTTGATCTCATCTTTGATGACCGGCACCGTGGGACTTCCCATGGCCAGTCCCCGGGTGAATCGGTTGATCAACTCATACAGTTTCGTGTAATCACTGTGCAGACCCGCTTTCTGAAACAGGGGTGTCATGTGGTCGATAATCACACCCCGGCCGCGCCTCTTGGCCTGAATCCCCTCCCCCACGTCATCCACAATGTACGGGTAGACATTGGGCAGGTCCCCCACCATCACCTCAGGTGGGCACGACGGCGAAAGACCGGCCTGCTTGCCGGGAAGCCACTCATACGTGGCGTGGGTACCAAAATGTATCATGGCATCTGCGTTAAATCCGTGCTGGATCCACAGGTAGGCAGCAATGTACTGATGATGCGGCCACACGCTTTGATCGTGGTAAAGCTTCATGGGGTCGTCACCCCAGCCACGGGAGGGCTCCGGCATCAGCACCAGGTTTCCAAGGGTCACCACAGGGATAATAAAATGGCCGTCTTTGATCATCACGGTGGAGGATTCAGGTGAACCCCACTGCGCCACCACAGCTTCCTGAAATTGCGCGGGTAATTTTTCGAACCATCGCTTGTAGGTGGCCACGGGAAGCCTGACCACCTCTTTGGAGGCAAGCAACGTATCCAGCTCCCCAGGAGCCCAGGAACCAATGTTGCGCCCGGAGCGCATAATCATCTCTTTGATGGCCTCTTCGGAGAGCCCACTGGTGTCATCAATCCGGTAACCTTCGTTTCGGAATGCACTGATCAGCGTTTCCATGGACCGGAACACGTTGAGATAACTCGCCCCGATGTTCTGCTTGCCCTGGCTGTGATTGTAATAGATAAGGGCCAATCGCTTTTCCGAATTAGCCTTCCGGCGCAGGGCCACCCAACGCTTTAAGCGGGGCATCAGGCGATCCATGTTCTCATCAATCGGAACGGTAGCAAACAGAGGCTTTCCGTTTTCCGAACCTTCAACGCGCACCTTCCCTTCCAGGGGGGTCGGTTCAATAAGCCCGGAGATCTCAGGGTTGCCCACGGCCCACATCAAGTCGGTGATGGGAACACCCACCGGGTCTTTGCGCCAGGCATCGATTTTTGACGAGTAGAGAGTTACGGCGTTGATAACGGGAACGTCAAGATCACGCAACCCGTTTCGCGTGGGTTCGGACAGGGCCGAATAGAATTTCATGGAAAAAGCGAGAACCAGATCCACCCGCCCTTTTCTGTTTTCATCAAGCAGAAATCGGTTGAAGAGGATCTTCTCGCGCCCGAAACAGGCAAGGACGTTGAACCCCTCGGCCTCAAGCCGCCGCACAATCTTGGCCGCCGACTCAACCGGAGTCCTGAGAACAGACGGGGTATAGAAGGTCACCCCGATCCATGGAGCTCCGGGAGTTCCCTTGTACCATTGCCGATACGCCTCCCAGGAATCAAAAAGCCGGGAAGCTTTCGGGTGATAAATCCCGCTTTCAATGCGCACTGGCTCCCCCGCGCATCCATCGTTCCGGTTCAGGGAAAGGGCCACGGCACACCGCACCATACTGGCGACGTTCTTCCGGGTCAGAACCGAATACCAGGCCCGGATCTTTTCGTCGAACCGATACCCCCTCTTTTTAAGCCCCTCGTCATCCCGTGACCCCCTCAGTGAAAACACGGCCTTTCCCGACAGGTCCACATGGGTATCGAGATAATCGGTGTGTTCCCGATGCATTATGTCCACCAGGATCACATCGGACGATCGCAAAAAACTGCGGGACGCTTCCTTTGTTTCCAACTCGGCATGGGTAAAATACTGGGCCTCGATGTCTTCCGTCTCCGTCAGATCCGAAAGACCGCGGCTTACCACCCCGGTATCGGACTCACTCACCAGAAGTGAGACCGTGGTGGCGTGAACCGGCAGGATAGACAAAAAAAGAAACAGACATGTGATAACAAAAACTCTCAAAAAAAATGCCTCCGGCGGGCAGGAGATAACCCCCTGCACCCCATAAGGCGAATGCTCCCGACCCTCGTTCCTCAGGTCGATCACATTCGCTGACAGACTGCGTCCGTAAACACTATTCTAATGACTTCGTATTCCCAACAGAGGACCCTCGCGATAGCCATCATAAGGGTACGGGGTATAAGCAGGATTGTTTCGCGAACACAAAGCCCCACCTGTTCATGCTCATGCGCCGGCGAACGCACACCCTTGCACATCACGCGAATGCGAAAGCGAGGCACTTAAGATTAGTGACACCCGTATCGCATTCGCCACCCCGCTTTCGAGGTGGCACACCTCGCCGCCGGAGGCTGATTCGTCTAATCACGTTTATATTCAATCCCTGTCAGGAGGGCATTGACCGCCATGGCAAGGGGTTTGGGAATCGAGGGATCATTGATGAAATCCACCTCGGGCACAGGGCCACCGGCGATCTCTCGGGCCATCGCGGCGCACCACCCTTTGTAGGCGGAGATATCGGTCACCAACCCGCGCTCATAGGCATCGGAAAGGGCCATAGCGGTTTCGATAAAGGAGGCATACCGCGCCTCAAGGAGAAGGTTTTCAACATCGTTGTACACGCCTTTTCCTGTGGCGTTGCAGGGGCAGGTGCTCTCACCAATAAGTCCAGAGATGGTCAGTTTCCTGTCTTTCAGGCGTCTGAAAACGCTCCGGTTGGCGGTGAGGCCATTTTGCTTGAAGATAGCCTCGCTGACGGCCTCATAGACTCCGGTTGCGATAAGCTCACCCATTTTGGTGTGGCCGCCGGCATTGTCCAGGGCGACCCCCTCCCCTTCGACGATGAGGATGTTGTCGGTTCCGGTGCCTGTGGCTGGGTTGACCAAGGGCGTATAGCTGCTGCGCACGTCCAGATCCTGCAGGGCGGCTGTTTTTCCTTCCGTGGCCGAAATGATGGCGCGGCTCATGGCCCTTCTGGACAGGTGCATGTTAGGCAGGATCATGATGTTGATGGTGCCGGGTTCGTAGTAATCACCGGTGTCTTTTCCCATACGCATGGCGTTGGAGCAGACCCCGGCCGTTGCCAGAACCGTCACGGACATCTCCCGAAACGAAACCGTTTTTAAGCTGTAATTGTCCATATCGGCACCGGTAAAAAGAAAGCTTGTGGTGTCGGCGTTTTTCTCCAGCATGTCGAAGATATCCTGCTTCATGCCGTCAAAACCGCCTTCGTGTGCCAGTCGCCAGCACTGTGGAGGCATGTAATTATTGCCCACGGTGGTGATGTTCTCCCGCCACCCATCAAGGGTCGACAAGATGGTTTGCGGTGAGGTCAAGTTGACCTCCAGGCTTTTTGATGGAAAGTCGTAGAGGGTAGCGTGGTTGAGCTGCGCCTTTTTGACGTAGGAAAGCGAGACGGGTACCGACACCCTGCTGTTCACCGCATCGGGGTGAATCTGATGTTCCCGCTCGGAAAACTCTTGAGAGTATAGATTCGACGCAAGCCAGGAGACGAAGTACCCTGTGTGGGTGGAAGCCCTGCAGGTGAGCTCGCAGGGGTAGGTATCGATGCGTTTGTTTTTGACGGCGGGTACGTCTTGAAAAGCGGGTTTTTCATAGAGCAGCTCTGCCGCTTTTTTGTCGCCCCCGCACCCGTAGATGACATCCGGGTTGAAACCGATGAACTCCGCATCGGAAAGGGTGATGACACCCCCGTTTCGGTCCACGCTGTGGGCAACGCCCCCCGCCATCTCAATGAGCTCTTGTTGAAAGGAGTCGGCACCGGGGGTCATGATGCTCGTTCGCCCCATGAGCCGCAACGCGCGTTTTCGCTCTGACGCTGGAATCTTCGCCACTTTTTTCCGGATATCAGAAAGGATACGCCTGTTGTCGGCCACCATTTGTTCTGCCCCTTTTTCACAGCCCATGAGCCTGCCCATCAAGAGCATCTGCTTAAAGGAACCTTCAACGGACGTGGTATCGAACTGAACAACGGTGGTCACCCCTTCAAGCGTTTGAATCGCCTCTTTTTGAAGAGAGGAGACAAACACCAGGTCCGGATCTAAGGACAGCACCTTCTCCACCGATGGCTTGAAAAAGCCCCCCACCACTGTCTTCGTGTTGGCCTCGGCGGACCAGGTGTCATGGAGGGTCACCCCCACCACACGGTCACCGGCACCCATCACAAACAGCGCCTCGGTAATGGACGGAACCAGGGACACCACCCTTTTGGGGGCATTGTCAACGGTGATGCTGCGACCGGCTGAATCGGTGAAGGTAAGAGCCGACACCGGCTGAACACAGAAAAAAATGAGGAGGGCCGCTGCCATCCACAGGCGGAGCTGTTTCATAAGGGGTACCTTGGTTAAGAATTCAACTTAATATCGCCTCAACATCAGACTATGGCGACAGAATAAAGCAAAACGACATCTAGTCAGCACAATAAAGCCTCCGGCGGCCCTGCCGGGGGCCAAACTTTTGAAAAGTTTGATAAACAGGTTTTAGTAAGTAATTCCCAGTACCCCTGATTCAAAGGCGGATGTGATTTGATCCGAGGAACGAGGGGCAAAACGCATCCGCAACCAGCTTTCAAGGTGGCTCACCTTGCCGCCGGAGGCATTTGTTTTAATTACCTGAGCCATCGGGGACGTAGACCATGGAGCCATCTTCCATGCGGTAGGCAACGCCCATGCGCTGGCCTTCTCCTTGCCCCATGCTTTTGGAGACCTTCAGGGCTTCGATCTTACGTTTTGATTTGGTGATGATCTCCATCTCACCGTCTTTGCTCTTTTTGACAATGGTCATCTCGCTCTCTTCGTTAAAGAGATCGTGGAGCCGGTAGGTGGAGAAGAGGGTCACAATGAGCCCGACAATAAAAACAAGCCCGATATCAAACAGGTTGGCCACTCCGTCCATGGGGTCCGAGGGCAGGCCTCGTTCCGCACCCGGGCCGATGGCCTGTCGGCGACGTTTCATGTACCTCATGCGGCCTCCCCTGCAGGCAAGGCATTTCCGTCGGCATCATGATGTTCCGGGGCCCCGGCGAGGGCCTCGGTGGCCACTTCCATGTCCAGGAGATCTTCATCCACCCACCGGTTTTTGACAACCAGGAACAAGAAGGCGCAAAGGCCCACAGCAAGCCCCACCACCGTGGTGGTGAAGGCAATGACAAGCTCGGAGGAGAGCATGGAGAGATCCCCTTGCCCCAATGCGGCAAGACCCGTTCCCATGGGAATCAGGGTTCCGATAAGACCGAGCCCCGGTCCCACGCGCACCACCAACCGACAGCTGTCCAGGGATGAGACAAGTTGCCGTGTACTCTTCTGGAGCAGCCTCTCCACCTCAAGGGTAGAGGCACCACCATTTTTTTCAAGAAGTCCCTTCAATTTCGAGACGTACCGACTCACCCGATAGGTGGTATAACGCGTGTGATCGGGCTCAAAAAACAGGTCCGGTCCATCTGCATCAGGGCGCCCCACAACCCTTCGCCGCTTGACCCATTCGGAAAAAAGGGCCCCACCGTTCATCACCGTCCAGAAGGTCAGAAAGGCCAGAATCACCAGAACGGGATAGAGAAGGGATGACGAGACCACATAGATATAACTTTTAATAAGCGCTGCTGTTTGCACGTCTTCTTTCCTCACTTCATCAATTGCGTAAAAAACACCAGGGGATGATCCCCTGGATCCCGGGTTCGCACATGCTCTGAACCCTCGTTCCTCAGGCTCCTCACATGTGCTGTCCGGCTTCGCCCGTAGATTTTACAGGCGGCGAGTGATTGCAAAAAACCGTATCCAGATAGATGCCAGCCACAAAAAGGCACAGTGACGAGACGATCACCCAAAGCGATGCGCCTCCATCGCTATGAGTTGATGCGGCTGAGTTCGATGCCATGGCAAACACATCCGGAAGTTCGGAGACATGGGGAACAACCAGCACAGAGAGCAGAAACCAGAGCGCCGCAAGGACCATCATGGTTCCCATAAAATGGTGCGGCCGCCTGAATCGATCTCCCAAGGCCCGTGAAACCAGAAAGCTGG
Organism: Desulfolunaceae bacterium; assembly: GCA_942491485.1. Taxonomy (GTDB): domain Bacteria; phylum Desulfobacterota; class Desulfobacteria; order Desulfobacterales; family Desulfolunaceae; genus Desulfoluna. The sequence goes on from CALOAX010000012.1 coordinate 229,936, forward strand.
CGCTTCCCACGCTGACAAAAACGCCCCAGGCCACCAAGGTCATTTCTATGGATTTTTCCGGGTAAAAGCCCATGACAAACGCAACGGTCAGCAAGATAACGCCCATGCAAACCGGGCATGGCAGGGCAAAAAGCCACCATCCCCTGACGGGCCCTGCCTCGGCTGTCGGCTGTTTGAGCAGCGAGCTCCCCCAAACCAGAAGAAGTGTGGCCATGGCCAGATGAACGGCCATGGCCCACTCGACCATCTGTTGAACGATAAGGAGTTGATTCAGGAGGTTCACATGGGTGAGAAGAAGATAGCTTCCGCCGAAAAGCAGGGCGTAGGCCAGGATGGCTCCGCAGACAAAATAAATGCGATGCCCGGTTTTCTCATGGTCCACAAAACCACACGCAAGACCGATCCCGCATTTGATGGCGTATATCCCCATGGTGAAGACCAATCCGGCAATCAGGCTTTTCCATTCCATGGTGATACACTCCCTTCTCTTGCGGTTACAGCGTTGCGTACGTGTGATTACATCAAAAAACCAAGATGGAGGGGGTGGGGACAGCTCCGAGAACAAAGAACCAAAAAAAAATCCCCGCACCTCGGATGAGGTGCGGGGATCCGTATTCTCCCACACTGATTTTGTGATGCTGTTAAAGAAGAGCATCACAACGCATCAAAGCCTTTACCACGGGCGTTGATCCATCTCCATCCAGGCAGGTCTTCTGACTTTCGGATCGCTCCGTCCGGCGCGCCTTCCCGGGTGTAAAAACACGCAGTGGCATGATGGCCTGGACAGTCCCCGATTACAGCGGCGGGTCCGTTCCCGATTCTCACGGGATTCCCTATTCTCCTCCCGGACCTGCTCAAAAGCAGAACTGGGAAGCACCTGAATTTCTCGTTTACTATTCCATAGAAATATCCTATGTCAAGGATAATTTTCCCTCAGGGGAAAATCCGGCAATCAGGCTCGAACCCTTGGGTTTCAGGCACGCAAGCGCTGTGCCCAACCCTTCCAACTCCGTTTACACAAAGGAGAAACCATGAGATATCGAGCCCTTACTCTCGCAATTCTGATATCCCTCCCTGTGCTTTTTTCCGGTGTCTCGGACTCCCATGGGGGAGAACGCACATTTACCGATACCACCGGCTGCACCATTAGCCTGCCGGACCGGCCCCTCAGGGTGGTCTCTCTGGCCCCCAGCATCACGGAGATCGTGTTTGCATTGGGAAAGGGACCTCTCCTTGTCGGCGTCACCCGTTACAGCGATTATCCCGAAAAAGCGAAAATGCTCCCACGGGTTGGCAGCTACATCCGCCCCGAGCTTGAAAGCATCGTGACCTTGAAGCCCGATCTCTGCCTGACGGTGGAGGACGGCCCCCCTAAAAAAACCATCGAGAGGCTGAAGGCATTCGGAATTCCCGTTTACACGGTCAACCCCGACAGCATTGACACCATCCTTCGGTCTATCCAAGAGATCGGCGATATCCTTGATGCAAAAAATACTGCTGCCGCCATCACGGATAAAATGGGAGCGCAGCTCACCGTCATCGACCGGGCCGTTGCCGAAGCGCCCCACAAGCCAGACATTTTCTTTCAAATCGGCATCTCTCCCATCGTCTCCGTAGGAAAAAACACCTTTCTCGATGAAATGATCCAGAGAGCCGGTGGGACAAACGTCGTCACCAGTGACACACCCTACCCCCGATTTTCAAAAGAGCAAGTCCTGGCCCTGGCCCCGGAGATGATCATCATCACCTCCATGGCTCGAAACGACATCTTCGAGGTTGTCAAGAAAGACTGGGAAAGCTGGCCATCCCTTCCCGCCGTCAGAAACAAAAGAATCCATGTGGTGGAATCTGATACACTGGATCGCCCCACCCCACGTGTGGTAGACGGCCTTGCCATGCTGGCGGCCCTGATCCATCCCACCCTCTTTGCGGAGGCACACCGTGAGTAACACGCATTTTATCGAGGGCCGGCTGGTTCAACGTATTTTTCTTATCACCGGCCTTCTCTCAGTGGTTCTGGCCCTGGCCATTATTCTTGGGCTGGCCACGGGCCCTTCCGGCATCGGGCTTGAGCCGGTCTGGGATCTTTTGACCGGGAGCGCCGACGCCGACGGGCTCCAAAATGCCATCATCGAGCGCATCCGCCTTCCACGTGTGCTCATGGCCCTCTTCTGCGGCGCGGTCCTCTCCCTGGGCGGACTCGTCTTCCAGGCCTTGCTTGGGAACCCCCTTGCAGAACCCTATATCCTCGGGATATCCGGTGGGGCTGCCACCGGGGCCATCGTCGGCATTCTCGCAGGGTTCGCCCGCGTACCGGGGGTCAGCGCCACCGCCTTTGCCGGCAGCATGACCACCCTCTTTCTTGTCATTGTCCTCTCTAAAGGGGAGAGCCAGGCCGGAAGGGATTCCATGCTGCTTTCTGGCGTCATGGTCAATGCCTTCTGCTCGGCGGTTATCATGTTTCTCATCTCCATCTCCGAAGAGAACAAACTCCACGACATCATGTTCTGGCTCATGGGTGACCTCTCCTCTGCAGACATGCCCCAGGTGGGCATGGTGGCCCTTCTTATCCTTCCCTGCTTTGCTGTGATTTTTCTTTGCTCTCATAAGATGAATCTCATGCTCATGGGGCGTGAAATGGCTCGGACCATGGGGGTCTCCATCCGGAAAACGACCTTTATTCTTCTTGTCGCCACCTCGTTTATGGTAAGTGCCATGGTCTGCCAGAGCGGTCTCATGGGCTTTGTGGGGCTTGTGGTTCCCCATATTCTCCGGCAGATTTTCGGATCGGACCACCGGGTTCTGGTTCCGGCCTCCATCGTGGGCGGTGGAGCTTTTATGGTGATTTGTGACCTCCTGGCACGCTGGCTGCCACGGGAAGGTGAGATCCCCGTGGGCGTCATCACCGCCATTATCGGTGCCCCCCTCTTCATCATGCTGCTTCGAAGGAGGGCCCGGTCGTGAAGAACACACATAAAACCCCACACCTTTCCGTTGCCGGTCTTTCCACCGGTTATGGAGACCACGAGGTGATCTCCGATATCTCCCTTGCCATGGAAGGGGGCTCCTTCTTCATCATTGCCGGCCCCAACGGAACGGGAAAAACAACCTTGCTCAAATGCCTTGCGGGGCTCACCCGGCCGAACAAAGGGGAGGTGTTCCTGGACGGGTCCCCCCTCCCCCGCTTTAATCGGCGAAACCTGGCACGCCGCATCGCCTTTCTGCCACAAACAGTGGAGACCGCCTTCTCCCTTACAGTCCGTGAGGTGGTACTTATGGGGAGAGCCCCCCATCTGGGGATGTTGGGATTTCACCAGGAAAAAGACACCACCCTTGCCGAAGAGGCCATGGCCTTCACCGATGTCCTTCATTTGGCGGACCGAACCATCGATGCCCTTTCCGGCGGGGAACGGCAACGGGTCTTCATCTCCCGTGCCGTCTGCCAGCAGCCCGAATTCATCCTGCTGGATGAACCCACATCAGCCCTGGACCTGGCTCATCAGGTGCGTGTCATGGATTTGATGGAGCGTCTGAAGATAGAAAGGGGGATGGGGGTGGTGATGGTCTCACACGACCTGAACCTGGCCGCCATGTATGCCGACACCCTCTGCCTGATCCATAAAGGCCAGGTGGCGGCTCTGGGAGCCCCGTCTGCTGTCTTGGAAAAGAAACAGCTTGAAGCCGTTTACGGATGCCGACTCTTCGTAGAGGAGAGCCAGGTGGCGGGTACATTGCACGTCACGCCGGTTCCGGGGAGAGTAAATGAATAGGGATGCCTCCAGCAGAACCGCCGGAGGCGTAAGCCCAATGGTTACATATCTATGAGGGCTGCTGCTCATCATAGCAACACTCCGGATACAGCGTCCTCATGCAATCGGGACAGATGCCGTGGGAAAAATCGGCATCGGAATGATCCGAGATGTAGTCTTCCATTTGATGCCACCCGCCGCTTTCATCACGGATCTTTTTGCAGGCACTGCAGATGGGGAGGATCCCCTTGAGGGTGTTGATCTCAGCCAGGGCGTTCTCAAGATTTGCCATGGCCCGGTCCCGCTCCATCTCCGCTTGTTTTTTCTCCGTAATATTGATGACTGTCCACAACACACAACCCGAGGGTTCCCCGTCGAACAGGAGGGGCGCAACCCGCCCCTGGAACCACTGTTCCCCGGACGGACCGTCCTTTGAGCTGGTTTTAAGGTCAGCTGCCGAGAGAGTGTATTCCACCACCTGGGTGGTTCCAGTGTTCAGGGTTTTGTGAATAATCGAAAGATAATGGTCCGCCACTTCCACGGGAAGCACATCGTGAATAAGCTTTCCTGTGAGAAAGGAGCCATCGTCATAAAAACGCCTCTCGGCACCGCCAATGACTTTCAAGTACCTGCCTTCACGGTCAAAGACAAACACCAGATCCGGCAACGCTTTCAGGAGTTCATTTGCAGATAATCTCCGTCTTCGAACCCAATGCAACATCCTGCGGAATAACAACATCTATTGCCCCTTTCCAGGCAGCGGAACCGCCCCTGTCAAACTCACCATGACTGCAAGTACTGTATTGAGCCTGCCTGAAGAAAAGACTCACGTCAAATATGAACTTCCAGCAGGGACCATCAGCACTTCTCGTTTTGCTTCCCGAAGCAGCATGTCTCCCATGGCAGGACGAACCGTGTCATTCCAATAACTGCTTCCATAGACAAGGTCGTAAAGGCGTTTTCTTTCCGATTCATTCTCGAACCGGCGTATCCAGATATAGAGATCCTCCACGTCCACGGCCACAAAGCTGCCCACCACATCCATCCCCTTCTCCCGCTGGAAAGGAATTACCAGGGACTCCATCACGTCGATCCACCGGGTAAGGCAGCCCGTTTTAATGCGGTACTCTCGAAGTTCATAGAGCATGGACTCCTCCCCGTCTCCAGGCTTCAACCAGCTCAACGGGCAGTTCATGCCTGCGCGACGTATGGTATGGGCTACAGGAGACGGGAATCCCCCACGCCTTGTCAAGGGCCTCCCGCTCTATTTCAAGGGAGAGCATCAACTCAAACGGGTTGAGGCAGGACCAGGGGACTGCCGGAATGGGATCGGGGCTGGCAAGAACATCAAGAAATCGCTTTACCCCGTTTGTTCGACCCACATCCCAACGGGCCAACTCCGCTTCAGGCTCTATGTCACTGTGTGGAAACGCCCCGTAGTGAATGGGGCTCAAATGCCCGAAGGGGGTCACAAACATTTTGTACTTCGCCTGCTTGACCGCATCGCACTGCCCTTCCCATGATTTCCAGTACAGATGATCACGCTGGATGGCCCCGGCAAAATGAATATAAAGAGACTTCCAGTCAGATTGTTTGCATAGATCCGTCGCCATGGCCACGGCGTCCATGATAGTTTTCTGTTCCTTTGTATCCACGGAACCAAAATAGTCGGGCTTGAAATCGATGTAGTCCACCCCAAGGTCACGGGCCATGTTCATCAGAGGGATCACCTGGTCGCAGTTGGTGGGCATGATAATGCTGTTGAAACCAATCTGTGTCGCAGAGCCGGTACGGTCCCGCAGCCGAACCAACGCCTTCAGGTTCTCTTTCAGATGATCAAGCCGCATGCGATGTCTTGGCCTGCGCTCACCAAAGTTGATCACTTCATATTGACCGGCATCGGCTGTGCTCAGGCTGATGCGGATATCTCTCGTCAGCAGAGCGGCACGACGCCGTTGATCTGTGTTAAGCAGAATGCCGTTGGTAAAAAGTTTCACCGGCACGGAGAGCTCCCCTGCCCGACGGGCAATGTGGGTAAGGGTCTTCACATCCGTCATGGGCTCAAGGCCTCCGGATATTTTCACCAGCAATCCGATCCCCGCGGTTTTTAAACGGTCCAGTTCCAAAAACATGGCGTCAATGGCCCCGCTTTCCATGGGGGTCATCCCGTCTCCATAATTCGTCAGACTCCGGCTGCCGTCGCTATTCACTGAAACATTGGGGCAGAAAACACACCGGCTCGGGCAGGTGGTCCCAACAAAGAAGACCAGGGTATAAAACGGGGTGTTGAAGTAGTGACGCACCACGTTGAAATAGTCACTGTGGACCCCTTGGCTGAGGCGCTCCATCATTCCTTCGGCCCGCTGCATGCACTTGTAGGCGAGAAGCATGCGATCCTGGTCAACCCCGAGACCCTCGGCCAGCTCCCTCGCGGGAGTCCAGGGGCTGTGACTCAACGCCGTAAACACACGCTCCGCATCGACTGCCGTCTGAAGCAGCGAGGGAGTCCCATCTGTACCGGCAAGCTCTTTCCTCAGCGCATGCCATGCATCCAGCATCATGTTTCTTAGGTCTGTTTCCATGGAAGCCTCCTTTCTGGTGACGGTTCTTACATCGTCCAGGGACGCGATCAACCGGTGCATTTTGTCCGCACGCACCCCCCTGGACACGTGAAACAGAATACAGGCCTCACTATGAAATAATTATACAATGCCCGTTACCGGGCGTTTCCACAACGCACTGCGGTCCCACGTTCATTTTTATAACGCAGTGTATAATTAACTATTGGCAAGGCCCTAAGCCGCCTATTTCATGAGAAAACAATCAGGCCAAAGCAGCATCATGTTATTACAACTGGTTATTGCGATTAATTAAGCTATGTTAAAACACAAAATAAAATTCACGATTTCCCGCCCACCTTTCTCAGCCTATGGGCGAACCGGGTGCACTCAAATCGTGAAATATCGGGGTTAGGTTAGGAGAGAATTCATCGCGAATGAACAGGAATACACCAGACAGGTGTCAAGAAGGATAGAGCCAAAAAGGAGAGTGCATCAGGGCAGGTTTACGTCAGTTGCAAAGAGACGGCGGCGAAATATAATATTAATACAACATCAACCCTATCGCGCACAACAACATCAATGTTTACAATTCATTATAGCGATCGTAAAATCGCAATTATTCAAAGAATAATCATTGCAAGATAGAGATTCCAATCCAGCCATGTTATATTAACAGATGTGAATCCCCTTGAGACGCAAACCGACACCCCCGATTCGCTTCAAGCCGAGTGTCTTCTCACATCTCACCTTCTGATTTCCACACACGCCAACGCACATCCGAACAGCATGAATTGAGACGTCTCGTACCTTAAGAAACGACCACATTAATAAAAATGACGCCGCCAACGCATCCTCCTTGGGTAAATGCGCTGGGTTCAATTTATTTGATTCGCAACAGGCCCTGACCCAGCCCCCCCATTCCTGTATCGGGCCGTCAACACGAAGAGCCGCCGCATGGCGGCACGGTGCCATGAGACTGATGACGATGACCAGAAGAGCCTCATCTCCCCACACAAACAAAAAACAACTTCCCTTTGCGACGTGGCCTGTTGCCTTGGTTCTCTGCGGGCTGGCGCACTGGGCGCACACGGCCCTGGCCTCTAACGAAACCATTCCTTCCTACGCCATGGATATGGGCATGGGACTTCTCCTTGTTCACTGGTGGGGCTTCCGCGTTGTGCCCTGCTACCTTCTCTCTGCCTTCACACTAAACCTGGGACTTGGTTATGTTTATTCGCCGTGCGAATGGGCGTTCCTCGTCATGAATACGGCCGCGCTGTCTCTCTCCTTATGGTTTTTTCACCGCAAACCCTCCGGGAAGTGCTGGATGCCTGATCTCCAGCAGAGCATTCGCTTTATCAGTGCCGGAATCCTGCTTCCCTACGCCGTCACCCGACTGCCCGGTTTACCACTGATGAAATGGCTGTGTTCTGAAGCCCATGCCTCACGATTGTTCGAACTGATCCAAAACGACCTGTTTGCCGTTGGTGGCGCACTGTTTCTCATCACCTTTCCGGGGCTTCTCCTGTTAACCGGCCCCATGAAACAGGCGGGATGGACACGCCCCTTGGGTGAGATCTCCCAACCGGTCGTTCTAAAAAAACAATCAGGGGTTACAGGGCCCGGCTGGTATCTGCCCTTTGTCGCCTGTGTCGTCCTGATCCCCCTTGTTGTCCCCGTTACAACGGGCTGGTATGTGACCCTTTTGCTCCCTCTCTGGGCTGCTATCTCTCAGACACCGGTCGTTGTTGCCCTGACCATGACATGGAGCCTTCCCGCCAGCTTTATGGCGACACGGCTGCTCCACGCCCGAGACACAGAGAGCCTTCATGATCCGATGGCCCTGACAGCGGCTTCCACCGGGTTGATGGTCGTGGGATTTGTCTCGTTTCTTCTGTCAGCCAGCCTCCAGGCACGCCAGAAAGACAAACAGGTAAAAAAACGTCTTAACTCCGAGCTGAAAGAGAGCCTGAAAACCTTGGTTCGCGCTTTTCTATCCTCCCCTGAAGCCACACTGGTTTCCCGCTTTTCCGATGGAAAAATTGTGGATGCCAACCCGGTCATTGAAGATGTCCTCGGCTATTCCCGTGATGAGATGGTGGGGATTAAAAGTGAGACCATGAACTTGTGGGTCCACCCGGATCAACGCAAGCACTGGGTGGAGTCCCTTAGCAGGAAGGGAGGGGTTCAGGCCTACGAGACGGAGCTCCGCCATAAATCGGGGGAGATTCTCCCCTGTATCATTTCAGCCAGACGATTTCCCTTGGATGGCGAAGAGTGCATCATCTCATCCCTCCGGCTAAACCACGAAAGCAAAGAGATGAAAAAAGAGCTGGAACGAAGCCGGACTCTTTACCGTGAAGCCCAGAAAATTGCCCACCTCGGCCACTGGGAGTTGGATATCCGAACAGGAGATCTCATCTGGTCCGATGAAATTTACGCCATCTTTGAAGTGGACCCAATCACTCACACCCCATCCTATGCCCTCTTTCTCAATCTGATCCACCCCGAGGACAGGGACATGGTTCGCAACGACTTCAACACCTCCGTCTCCCAGCACACCCCTTACGAAACCAACCATCGCTTGAGACTGCCCGACGGACGAATCAAGTACATCCATGAAAAAGGGCACACCGAATACAATCAATGCGGAAGCCCATTGCGAACCATTGGTACGGTACAGGACGTTACCTCCTACAAAGAGATGGAACTGGAAAAAGAAAAAACACTGTCCCAGCTTCGCCAGTCCCAGAAGCTGGAGTCCGTAGGGACACTTGCCAGCGGTATCGCGCATGATTTTAACAATATCCTCTCGGCCATTCTCGGGTATACCGAAATATCCTTGGACCCACCCCCGGAAGACGCACAACTTGTTGAGAATCTTCAGCAAATCCGTGATGCCGGCAATCGAGCCAAAGATCTCGTGCGTCAGCTTCTCACCTTCTGCCGTAAAACCAAACAGACGAAAGAGCCCATCAGGGTGCAACCCATTATCAGAGAGGCTGTCAAGTTTCTACGCGCCTCCCTTCCCGCAACCATTCGCATTGAGGAAAGCCTCACGTCAGATGCCACCATCATGGGAGACGCCACCCAGATACACCAGGTGATCATGAACCTCTGCACAAACGCTGCCCATGCCATGAAAAACGATGGAGGGGTTCTGAGCATTGCACTCCAGGAGGCCCCCGTTGAGACAAACTACTCAAAACGATTCGTGGACATGCCTTCCGGCCGTTACCAGAAACTCATTGTGGAAGATACCGGCCACGGCATGAGTGCCGATACACGGGACCGAATCTTTGACCCCTTCTTCACCACAAAAAAAGAGGGGGAAGGCAGCGGACTTGGGCTTTCTGTCGTGCACGGCATCGTCAGTTCCCATGACGGACAAATTCTTGTGTACAGCGAGCCCGGCATCGGCACCTCCTTCACCCTCTTTTTTCCCATCGTCGATAAAACGGAACCGGACGAGTCAGACGAGGCCCTCTCCTTTCCCGGGGGAACAGAACGCCTTCTCGTGGTGGACGATGAGCCAACCCTTGTAGAGCTCATGAGGCTGATGCTCTCTTCCATGGGGTATCAGGTCACAGCGACCACCTGTCCTGTCAAAGCGTTGGGTCTGTTCCAGACGACCCCGGATAACTTTGATGCCCTCATCACCGACATGACCATGCCAAAAATGACCGGTCTCGAATTAACAGAAAAAATTCGAACCCTTCGCACGGAACTCCCGGTCATCCTCTGTTCCGGACTCTCAGACAGCCTTAACCGGGAGTTGGCAGCTCGAAATATTCGCGTTACCCCCCTCATCAAACCCCTGGACCGGCGAACCATCGCAACCGCACTTCGTGAGTTGCTGGACGAGAAAACCAATAAACCGGCCCCATGATCAACAAAAGGGATGCCGCAGAAGCAATGACGTGCACCGGTGCTAACGCACTGAAATCCAACTCTTCGACCTCATCCGGAAAACCACGTCTCACCGATCCACCCATGCGATTACCCTAAAATCCCATCTTCCACATTAGTATTGCCATTCCCGGTGAGTTTGTTTAATGTTTGCGCACATGGCGTCCGGTGCAGTGGTACCGCAAACGCGCTTTTATGCTGTTCGTATTTTACGTGTCAACCCTGCCATCTCCGGAGGCATGCATGGAGATAACACAAAAACGCTACTTCAACCGGTCGCACTTCACCTTTGAGGATGATCGGCTGACCTACACCATGGGGCATGATGGAGGTTCCCGTTCCTTTGGTGTAAATTATGCCGATATTCCCATGGAACATACGACCCTGGAGGAACGCACTCCCTGGTTTCGCAATGCGGGAGTCGTATTGTTGATCGTCTGGTTGTGCCGCCTGCTTACGGGAATCATAGACCCTGCTTCGGCCCCGGTGCTTTCGCTTCACTGGCCCCTTGCAGCTGCCTGCTGCCTCCTCATATACCGCTTTGCGGTCACTCATTTTACCGTGTTGAAAACCGAGGCCGGAGAACTTTACCTCATCTGTGACGATCGTCACGAAGAGGTGTTGAACGAGCTCATGACACGCCGTAAGAGCCAACTCCTCGCCTGGTACGGCGAAATCGACTACGCCAACGACCCCGGTGAAGAGATCCGAAAATTCCACTGGCTCAAAATGCAGGGCGTTATCGGTGACGACGAGTTTGAGACGATCCGCACCCGCATCGAGGTGTTTCACAGCCCGCACGAGACCGATTTCATGGAAGGGCCAAGTATAAATTAAGGCTAAAGGCTAAAGGCTAAAGGCTAAAGGCTAAAGGAAAATATTTGGGTTCCTGCTCAGGTCAAGGGAATCCGTCTGTTTTCATATAATAAAGCGCCCCCACAATTAAATGTGGGGGCGCTTTTTATTTCATCAGGGAGAAAGAGTTGTAAAAAAACGTTCTTGGTTCTTGGTAAACGAGCCTGATGCGCTCCACCTGTTATGAAAAAACATAGACTGACAAGCAGATGCCTTATTGTGCCATACCCGCCACTGTTAATACCCTTGTTCTCAGGCAGATCGCTGTGAGCGAGAAAAGAGAGACCATGTGCCCTTCTGCGTGTTTTTCATGGTCCCACTACTCCCACCAAAACAAAATCTGGGTACCCTCTTTTTACAGCCACATTTAATTGATCAATTTGCTGGCTTTGGCACAGCACGACCCCTGTACGGGATAATGCCGGAACCCTGTAGGATGGGCAAAGCGCGAAGCGTGCCCATTATTAGGTCGATTAACCTCTATTGATTATCTCCACCAAACATCAGCTGCCCGACATTTATCATCCCTCGTGATTGGCACGGCACTACCTTTGCCCATCCTACGTCCCCGCTGTAATGCCACAGGTGTTTGGCAAATTGGTGCCTGCAATGGGCAGGCTTTGGTGCGGCACATACCACCACACCGAGGATACCGCAGGAGCCCATAGCTGTGAATGAGAGGTAATCAAGAAACAAAAAGCACCCCTCCATCCATGAGGGGCGCTTTTCTGTTTATCGCCGGGAAAGAGGCCTTGGCTCACAAGCCAACACCTTCCCCCTTATATCTATAACCTATAGACTTTCTTATACCTTGAAACGAGAGACCATGGACGTCAGGGACTCGGAAAGACGCGAGAGTTCCTCCGCGCTGGTGCTCACCATGGTGCTGCTTGCCGCAATTTCACCACCGGCGGCATTGACCGCACCGATCTCCTGGGCGATATCTGCCGAGACCGTGGAGCTTTCCGCCACGTTACCGTTCACCTCATCAATGCCCTGGGCTGCCTGGGACACGTTGCTGGCAATCTCCCGTGTGGTGACCGCCTGTTCTTCAACGGAAGCTGCAATCGTAGAAACGATGTCATTCACCTCGACGATAACATCGGAGATGGCGCGGATTTCCGTCACGGTATCCTTGGTAGAGCCTTGAATACCCTCCACCTGGCGCTTGATTTCCTGGGTGGCATCGGAGGTTTGTGAGGCAAGGGCCTTGATTTCGTTTGCGACGACCGCAAACCCCTTCCCTGCTTCCCCGGCACGGGCCGCCTCAATGGTGGCGTTCAAGGCCAGAAGGTTGGTCTGCTCGGAAATATCGGTGATCGCTTCTGTGACTTTGCTGATTTCATTGGCGGAGACCCCTAAAAGGTCTACTTTCTCGGTGGCCACCTTTGCTTTGGTCACCGCACCCTGTGTAATGCCGCTGGCTTTTTCTGAGTTTGCGGCAATCTCCTGAACCGTGGTGCTCATCTCTTCGGAGGCGGCTGCCACCATGCCCACGTTGGTTGCTGCCTGCTCACTGGCCGCAGCAACAGAGGTCATGCTTACGCTCATCTCTTCAGCGGCCGCAGCCACGCTGTCAGACTTGGATGACGCCTGTTCTGCCCCTTGAGAAAGCTGGGTCGCTACGGCAGAGAGCTCCGTGGAGGCGCTGTTGAGACCCATGGCGTTTTCAGCCACATCGCGAACGATGGTCTGGAGATTTTCAATGAAGACGTTAATCCATCGGGCCAGCTCTCCGGTTTCGTCCTCATTGGTTATCGCAAGGCGTGTGGTGAGGTCCCCTTCGCCTTCTGCAATATCCTTGAGACCGTTGATGGCCTGTCGCAGAGAGCCGGTGATGGCAAAGGCCATGATCAGGGTGATGGGAAGAATGATGAGCAGAAAGAAGGCTCCGGCAACTCCTGCAACCAGGGTCACGCCCCTGGAGACTTTGCCTGAGATCACCTCTTCGATGTGGGCCTTCTGCGCCTCGATGTTGTCAATATATACACCGGTTCCCACCCACATGGTGGTGCCAGGTATCCCTTCGGCATAAGCCAACTTGGGCTGGACCCCTTTCCCCGGCTTATCGTAACTGTAGTGGACAAAGCCCCCACCGGAGCCGGCCGCCTCTATAAGCTCTTTGATATAATACACGCCGTTGGGATCTTTTGAGTTCCCCCTGTCTTGCCCGGCCATGGATAGTTTGGATGCGTTGCACACAACCTTGGAACCGTCATAGACGAAAAAATATCCGGACTTGTCCTCTTCATAACGGAGAGTGGCTATCAACCCCTCGATAGTGGTCCGAACCTCATCCGGATCGGTTATGCCTTTCAATGACTTTTCCAGAAGAACCGCCATGGCGTGGGATGCCACCTTGAGTTTCTCCTTCTGCCCTTCGAGCATCACCTCTTCGGCTTCTTCAATGCCCGTATCTGTTGCCATTCCTCCGATATTGAATGAACCGAACAACATCCCCATAAACAGAAGAAAGATCATACCAATGATGATAAAGATCCTTGCTTTGATTGAAACCTTCTTAAACATTGCCACTCCTTGTTGCTTTTGGTGTTACATCCTGTTCACAGCAACATGATGCTGCCGACCAAATCTGTCAGGTTCCTGAATAAACCTGATGCGGGGCCTTCAAAGCAATTCCCCCCTTGAATATCTCCGCATAATTCTCTTCACTTTTCTCGCTTTTCGGTAATTCGCCCCCCATTTCGAGCCACCTTATATATAAGGCACCGGCCACAAGGTGCACCAACACAAGACCTGTCATCCAGGGTTACATGAGACATAAAATATCAGTTTCAGAAAATGAGGTTTTGTACGTTACGTATCGCCAAATAAAACGCTTAATTTAGCTGAATTTAAGATTTTTTTTGACACACCGTGATTTACCAATAAAAAACAATTGGTTACCCGCCCAACAACTTGAGACACACACTACTGATACAGCAGCCCGAATAATGTCAGACAGTTCATCTTCAGATCCGTCACGAGCCTGTCCTTTTTTGATATGAGGGGTTTCTGTTTGTTTATCTCATTCATCTATACTACGAGCGGTAAAATTCGCACACACGCCATACCGACGATATGATTCTGATTCAGAATTTACAGAGCGAATATAAACAAAAGCCTTATCCTCATATTATAAGGCCATTCTGATAATAACCCTGCCAACAGTGGCTCCTGATTTAATTCCCCGATAATCCTGCCATTCAATATTTAGTATATCTATTTGACACATCAGGATGGTCTATATATGAATAATTCGATACTGACCGGCGGCGCTCTGCGCTCTGGAGTCAAGGGATTCCACGCTGATTCAAACCACCGCCCGCTTCAAACGAAACTGGAGACTTCATGTTTTTTCCTTCCGGATACAACTGACGGAGCACACTGATTCGCCCGTGATCGGCGAATTACCGTAGCTCAAAACCACGCTTTACGCAGCCTTGCTGCATGATCAATGCGTACGTCAGGTGATATCTGGAAATGCCACCTTCCTTTTTTTCGAAGGACCATTTCCTCTTCACCTCTACAAGCGCCCATGCGCCACCGGGCGTTGCAATCATCGGACACAATTCCCCGCATCTTTCGGGGAATAAACATCTCGAACGCCCGAGGCATACCTGCGCCTCGCAACAGATCAACTGGTTCCGCATATCCCTTCTCTCTCTTACAGGGGTCACCGGAAACTTCGGTTGTGGCAGGAGCACCTTGGTTCGGGCGTCGGAAATAGACGCTGTTTGAAGAGGAGACTATGTAATATGGCTGAAGCACTTGAAGTGACCGGAAACACCTCTCGTATCCGGGACAAGGCACTGGCGATGATTCCAGACGGAAACTTAAGCGCCTGCCTCACCTGCGGTACCTGTGCAAGCGGATGCCCCGCCACGGGTCAGGTGGATATGGACCCCCGGAAATTCCTGCGCATGGCGGTTCTCGGCATGGATGACCAGTTGGAGCGGCATCCCTGGGTCTGGGTCTGCACCATGTGCAAACGATGCTATGACGTTTGCCCCATGAGCATCAACATCCCCCAACTGATCTACGACCTGCGGGCCGAATGGCCCCGCGAGGAACGCCCCAAAGGGATCCTCGGCTCATGCGACCATCACCTCAAATCCTGCGGAGGTGCCATGGGGGTGCCCTTGGAGGATTTTCAGTTCACCATCGAAGACCTTGCCGAAGAGTGCCGCGAACAACCCGGTTTCGAAGATCTCAAGGCGGACCTCGATCGTGAAGGGACTTTTTTCGCACTGAACCAGAACTCCCGCGAGCCCGTCACCGAGCCGGATGAGCTGCTCCCCTTGTGGAAGATCCTTCACACCGTGGGTGCTGACTGGACCTACTACTCCCAGATGTGGGGCGGGGAGAATTACTGCATGTTCCTTGCCGACGACGAATCCTGGGAAAAGATCATCCGCACCCAGGTGGAACACATCGACAAACTCGGCTGCAAGGTCTTCATCAACACGGAGTGTGGTCACTCCTTCTTTGCTGTCTGGCAGGGCATCCGCCGCTTCAACATCCCCCACAACTTCGAGTTCCGAAGCATCATCGAGTATTACGCCCAGTGGATCCGCGAAGGAAAGCTCCCCGTAAACTCCGACTGGAACACCCAAGGCATCAAATTCACCGTCCAGGACCCCTGCAATATCATACGAAAATCCTTGGGCGACAAGATGGCTGATGACCTGCGCTTCGTGGTGAAACAGGTGGTGGGTGAAGAGAACTTCATCGACATGACCCCCAACCGCTCCATGAACTTTTGCTGCGGTGGCGGCGGCGGCGCCCTTCAGGCGGGATACACCGAAGAGAGACAAGAGTACGGCAAGGTAAAATTTGACCAGATCATGGCCACAGGGGCCGACTACGTCATCACCCCCTGTCACAACTGCCACGCCCAGGTAGAGGATATCGGCCACCACTTTAACGCCGGATATCACACCGTGCATCTCTGGACCCTCATCTGCCTCTCACTGGGCATTCTGGGCGAAAACGAACGCACCTACCTGGGACCGGACCTGGCCGAATACGGGCTGTAAGGAGATTGGAAATGACTGAGAAGAAAACCATGGGATCGGTACTCATTGCCGGGGGCGGTATCGGAGGCATTCAGGCAGCCCTCGACCTCGCAAACTCCGGGTACTATGTCTACCTGGTCGAAAAATCCCCGTCCATCGGCGGTGTCATGGCGCAGCTGGACAAAACCTTCCCCACCAACGACTGCTCCATGTGCATCATGTCCCCCAAGCTCGTGGAGGTGGGGCGTCACCTGAATATCGAACTGCTCACCCTCTCTGAGATCAAGGATGTATCGGGTGATGAGGGCAATTTTTCGGTGGAGGTCTTTCAAAAGGCCCGCTACGTGGACATGGACAAATGCATCGCCTGCGGGGCCTGTACCGAAAAGTGCCCTAAAAAGGTGGAAGACGTCTACAACCAGGGCCTGGTCAAGCGAAAAGCCATCTACGCCCTCTACCCCCAGGCGGTGCCCCTCAAGTACTGCATCGAC
The DNA here is from genome assembly GCA_942491485.1 of Desulfolunaceae bacterium. Lineage (GTDB taxonomy): Bacteria > Desulfobacterota > Desulfobacteria > Desulfobacterales > Desulfolunaceae > Desulfoluna. Next base: position 246,519 of record CALOAX010000012.1, read on the forward strand.
GCCGACAACTGCCTGAAACTCACCAAAGGCAAATGTGGCATCTGCGAAAAAAAATGCCCGGCAGGCGCCATCAACTACGATGACACCGATAAAACCTTAAGCATTAACGTGGGCTCCATCATCCTCGCTCCGGGATTCAAGACGTACGACCCCAGCGGCAAGGATGTCTACAACTACGACCGAAGCCCGGACGTGGTCACCTCCATTGAGTTCGAGCGGCTCCTCTCCGCCTCCGGACCCAACCAGGGCCATGTGGTGCGCATGAGCGACCACGCCGAACCCCGGAAAATCGCATGGCTCCAGTGCGTGGGGTCCCGGGATATCAACACCTGCGACAACGGCCACTGCTCCAGCGTCTGCTGCATGTACGCCATCAAGCAGGCCATCATCGCCAAAGAACACGACCCGAGCCTTGAGTGCACCATCTTCTATATGGACATGCGAACCCACGGCAAAGGCTTCGAGAGCTGCTACAACGAGGCAAAAGAGAAACACGGGATCCGCTTTGTCCGCTGCCGCGTGCACTCGGTCTTCAACGAAACCGCAGGCGGCGTGGGCCAGGTCATCGACTATGTGGATGAGTCCACCGGCAAGGTGACCCGGGAAATCTACGACATCGTGGTCCTCTCCGTGGGGATGGAAATCTCGGAAGGCGTGAAACACCTGGCCGGAAACATGGGCGTGGAACTCACCCCCGGAGGATTCTGCAAAACCGACTCCTTCAACCCTGTGGCCACGTCACGCAAGGGCATCTACGTCTGCGGCGCCCTCCAAGGCCCCAAAGACATTCCTCAGTCGGTCATCGAGGCGGGATCTGCCGCCCTGTCTGCCGGAGCCTCCCTTGCAAGCGCCAGGGGCACCCTCACCCAGACCATCACGAGCCCCGAAGAGGTGGACATTACGGGGGAACGCCCCAGGGTAGGCGTCTTCGTATGCCACTGCGGCATCAACATCAGCAGCGTGGTGGACGTGCCCGCCGTCAGGGATTTCGCCAAAGACCTTCCCTTTGTGGAGTATGTGGCGGACAACCTCTACTCCTGCTCCCAGGACACCCAGGACGCCATGACCCGGGTGATCAAAGAGCAGAACCTGAACCGCATCGTGGTGGCAGCCTGTTCCCCCCGAACCCACGACCCGCTCTTTCAGGAGACCCTGATGAACGCCGGTCTCAATAAGTACCTCTTTGAGATGGTCAACATCCGGAACCATGACTCCTGGGTCCACAAAGACTATCCGGCCGAAGCCACCCTCAAGGCCCAGGAGATGGTGCGCATGGCCGTGGCCAAAGTGGCCCTCTTCTCGCCTCTTACCGAGGCGGAACTCTCCATTGACCAGAACGCCCTGGTTGTGGGCGGCGGCCTCTCCGGCATGACAGCGGCTAAGGCCCTCTCCAGCCAGGGGTATCACGTCTCCATTGTTGAAAAGGAAGAGACCCTGGGCGGCCAGGCCACCAACCTCTACATGACGGCCAAGGGCGAATCGATCCAGGAAGGCCTGCAAAAAATGGTGGGAGAGGTGGAATCAGACCCCAATATCGACCTCTTCCTTGGTGCCGAACTCTCTGAAGTGGAAGGATTTGTCGGCAATTTCACATCCACGGTAAACCAAAAAGAGACGAGCACAACAACACAGCACGGGGTCACCGTCATCGCCACCGGGGCTGCCGAGCACAAACCCGACGAATACCTCTACGGGCAAGACCCAAGGGTCCTCACTGGCCTGGAGCTCGACAAGAAATTCATCGAGGACGACCCCATCCTGAAAGAGGCCGGCTGCGCCGTCTTCATCCAGTGCGTGGGGTCCCGCGAACCGGAACGGCCCTACTGTTCCCGTATCTGCTGCACCCACACCGTGGCTTCCGCCCTTCACCTGAAAGAGAAGAATCCCGAGATGAAGATCTTTGTTCTTTACCGGGATATCCGAACCTACGGCGAACGTGAAGCCCTCTACCGGGAAGCACGTGAAAAAGGGGTCATCTTTGTCCGCTACAGCGTGGACGACAAACCCGTTGTTGAAAATTCCGGTGAGCACCTCACGATCACGGTCACCGATCATGTGCTCAAGCAGCCCATTGCCATCCAGGCAGACCTCCTGACCCTGGCATCCGCTGTTACCCCATACCGGGACGCGAAACTGGCCCAGTTCTTCAAGGTGCCCATCAACGACGAAGGCTTCTTTGCCGAAGCCCACGTCAAACTGGCTCCCTCGGACTTTGCCGTGGACGGCGTCTTCCTCTGCGGGCTCGCCCACTACCCCAAACCCGTGGATGAATCCATCGCCCAGGCCCAGGCAGCTGCGTCAAGCGCCACGCGCCTGCTCTCCCGCAAAACCATCAACACCAGCGGCAACGTGGCCGAAGTCACACCGGCCCTCTGCAGCGGCTGCGGCGTCTGCATGGCGGTCTGCCCCTACAATGCCCCAAGCCTCATGGCCGAGGGCAAAGACACAGGCAAAGCAACCATCAACCCCGTGATCTGCAAAGGATGCGGCGCCTGCGTCGCCTCCTGCCGCAGCGGCGCACTGCAGCTCAAAGGATTCGAAGAGGCCCAGCTCATAGCCATGATCGACAGTATTTAAACAATGCCTCCGGCGGCGAGGTGAGCCACCTCGAAAGCGGGTTCGCGAATGCTCCCAGCCCTCGTACCTCGGGCTGATCACATTCGCTGACGGGCTACGCCCGTGAAGTATGAATAACTGCCGTCAATAGGATGCTACGTGACATGCAAGTGTAGCCCATCCCCCTCTCGCAGACGGTGAGCGACAGCGATCCGGATGCAACCTGGGGTGCAGGGGTGGCGAAGCCAATTAGGCTAAAAGTCCCCTGCCCGCCGGAGGCATATCCCTAATTAGGAGATAAGAAATGAGTTCGTTTGAACCGAAGATCATCACGTTTCTCTGCAACTGGTGCAGTTACGGCGCCGCCGATTTGGCGGGTGTGAGCCGTTTTCAATATCCCCCCAACATGCGGGTGATCCGCGTCCCCTGTTCGGGCCGCATCTCCCCGAAAATGATCCTGGCGGCCCTTCGAAAAGGGGCCGACGGGGTGTGGATCTCCGGGTGCCATCCCGGGGACTGCCATTACATCGAAGGCAATTATTACGCCCGGCGCAAGTTCACCCTACTCAAAGAGATGCTTGAATTTAATGGCATCGAACCGGGACGCCTCCACTTCTCGTGGATCTCGTCTGCCGAAGGGGTGAAGTTTGCCGAAGTAGCAAACAAGGTTGTTGATGAGGTGAGGCAACTCGGGCCCGCCAAGGTGTTTATCAAGGAAAGCCCGGAGGAGAGTGCCGCATGAACCCAATCGTAGACAATATCCGAACCATGGCAAAGGAGCTCCTCGAAAAGGGAGAGGTGGAAGCGATCATCGGCTTCAGGCAGGGAAGCCTGCCACTTTCCACCGAGCCAACCATGGCCACCACGCCCGAAGAGGCAAACAGTCTCACCTGGGATGCCAACTGTCGTCTCAACCTGGCCGCTTACCTGACAAAGGAGAGGGGCAAAGTGGCCGTGGTGGCCAAAGGGTGTGATTCCCGCAACATCGTGGGCCATATCGTTGAAAACCGTATCAAGCGAGAAAATGTGGTGATCATCGGCGTTCCCTGCACTGGCATGATTGATGCCGGGAAAGCCGCGACCGTGGCCCAAGCTGAAATCCTGGGTGCAGTGGAGAATGATGAGACGATCATCCTCACCACGGCAGCCGGAGAAACCCGCGCCGCAAAAACCGACCTGCTGCGCCAAAACTGCTCTCTTTGCACCCATCGAAACCCTGTCATCTCCGACATGATGGCAGGCGAACCGGTACCCGAGCAGGCCGACATCGACCGCTACGCCGACATCCGTGAGATCGAGTCAAAACCCAGCGACGAAAAGTGGACCTTCTTCGATGAGGCCTTTTCGGCATGCACCCGATGCTACGCCTGCAAAAACGCATGTCCCTTGTGCTACTGCCCCACCTGCTTTGTGGACGAGTCACGCCCCCAGTGGGTCGGCAAGGGCACCGATCCCGTGGATGTGCGCACCTACCACATGCTTCGGGCGGTCCACTGCGCCGGTCGCTGCACCGAGTGCGGCGCCTGCGAATCGGCCTGTCCCATGGGCATTCCGGTACGACTCCTGACCCGCAAGATGGAAAAAACCGTGGGCGAGCGCTGGGGCCTCGAAGCGGGCCTTAGCACCGAAACCCGCCCGGCACAGGACACCTTCCGTCTTGATGATCCGGAAGAATTCATAATGTAGGGCATAAAAGCATAGCCTCCGGCGGCCAGGGGATGATCCCCTGGACCCCAGGTTGCAGACTCCCTTTGCCCCTCGTTCCTCGGGGCAAAGGGAGTCTGCGACAAGACAATTAAAACTCAACATGACGACACCCCATTGTCGTTTACGGGCGAAGCCCGTCAGTGAATGTAACCGGCCCGAGGGACGAGAGCCAGGAGCATTCGCGAACCTGGGGTGCAGGGGGTGGCGAAGCCACTGTAGCAAAAGCTCCTGCCCGCCGGGGGCATTTTTTAAACCATCACTGGGCCACGCATGGCCCGGATGCAATAGAGGATAATAACGATGACTATTTTAAGCATCGACAAATCAAGCTGGAACGAGGGGCTGGACCGCGCGCGGAGCGCTTACACCCTCGTGGGGCCGGCCTTGGACGGAGAGGTCCTGGGCTTTCGGGAGCTCGCAGACAGTGAATACCCGAGCATGGACGGCCGCCAGACACAGCTGTCTCCCAAGAGCATTGTTTTTCCGCCATCTCAAGTCATGATGACCTGCTCCCTCAAAGAGGGGGATGCAAAACAGAATATATACGAAGCGGTGGCAATCGACACGAAGGCACGCGCCGTTGTGGGTATAAGACCCAGCGACGCGAAAGCCTTGTCACTTGTTCGGCTCAATTTCGAGACCGACGAATACAAAGACCCTTACGTGGTGGAGGCCTTTAATGCATGCACCTGGGTCGGCCTGGCCGTGAATGCGCCTTCGGCCACCGACTTTTCCACCAGCTGCGGCACCGGGCCCTTTGACGAATCCTGCCTGGACGTGATGCTGGTGGAGGACGGCGACCGTTACCTCGTCAGGGTACTTACCGACAAGGGAGCAGCATGGGCCGCTACTGCGGGGTTTGAAGCCCAAGCGGAAGAAGGCGCCGAGGCCCTGATTGCTGAAAAAAAAGAAGCGGCGGAAAAGGCCATCACCTCTTCCATCGCTTTCAATGGCATCCAGAAGAAAACCGTTCTGGAGCTTTACGAGGCGGACCACTGGAATAAGACCACCTTTGCCTGCCTCAACTGCGGGACTTGTACCTATGCCTGCCCCACCTGCTGGTGTTTTGACATCCAGGATGAGGTCCATGGGGACAAAGGCTTCCGCATAAAAAACTGGGACTCCTGCATGACCTCCCTTTTCACCCTCCACGGGTCCGGGCACAACCCCCGGGAGACCCCCTTGCAGCGCACACGCCAGCGGTTCATGCACAAACTGAAATATTTTCAGGACAAGTACGACCGCGGCATCATGTGTGTGGGGTGCGGTCGGTGCATTGAGCAGTGCCCCGCCGGCATCGACATCCGAGACGTATGTAAAACCATGAACAGTCAGGCATAGGGGAATAAGAGCATGCAGAATCCATACGTACCCTACCCGGTGCGCATCGACGCCATCGACGTGGCCACTGAAGACAAGAGCCTCAAGACCTTTCGGTTCAGCTTCCTGAATCCCGAAGACGAAGACACATTCGCCTACCAGGCCGGCCAGTTTGCGGAACTTTCAGTGCCCGGTCAGGGCGAGATCCCCATCGGCATTGCCTCCTCTCCCACGGAGAAGGGCTTCGTTATGTTTACCGTCTTCAAAACCGGCAAGGTGACAAGCACCCTCCATGAGATGAAGGTGGGGGACATCATGGGAATCCGGGGCCCCCTGGGCAACTGGTACCCCTGGGAGACCCTTGAGGGCAAAAACATCCTCATCGTCGGCGGTGGGTTCGCGTTTACCACCCTGCGCTCCTCCATCAAGATGATGCTGGAGCCGGAAAACCGATCCAGGTTCGGCACCATCGATGTTGTCTACGGCGCCCGGACCCCCGGGATGCTTCTCTACAAGGAGGAACTCACCGACTGGGAAAAGCGGGATGACATCAACATGCACATCACCGTGGACTCAACCGACGACCCGGACTGGAGCTATCACACCGGCTTCGTCCCGGCTCTCACGGAGAAGGTTGCCCCTGCAGCATCGGAGGATACCTACGCCATCGTCTGTGGCCCACCCGTGATGATCAAATTCACCCTGCCGGTATTGGAAAAGCTCGGCTACAGCCACGACCGTATCATCATGAGCCTGGAAAACCGTATGAAGTGCGGAATCGGCATGTGCGGTCGCTGCAACATCGGCAAAGAGCTTGTCTGCAAGGACGGACCGGTCTTTTCCCTGGCTGAGATCAACCTCACACCGAGTGAATTTTAGGTTCGCGAATGCTCCGGGGCTCGTTCCTCAACCCTTCACATTCGCTTACGGGCTTCGCCCGTGGACACCATTGACAGCTTTAAATTTAATAAGTTCTATACAATCAGAACATTACAACCAAACATTCATGTACCGACTAAACAAACGGCGCAGTCATAACACGGCCCGTTTGCCGATTTCAGGCATGAGAAAAGGAAAGACCAACAATGTTCACCGTTACCGAAGCAGCCCAGAAAGAGATCGCCAAATTTTTCGAAAACAGACCCCCTGCCCCCATCCGGGTCTTCCTCAACTCAGGTGGGTGCGGCGGGCCCTCCCTTGCCATGGCCGTTGATGAACGAAAGGAAGGAGACAGCCACTTCCTCGTGGCCGGCATGGAGTACGTCATCGAAACCCATTTCCTTAATGAGGCCCAGCCCCTGGTGGTGGACTTTAAGGAGATCGGCTTTGCGATCAGCTCCAGCTTGAAACTTGAAAGCGGTTGTTCCTCCTGCGGAAGCCACGGTTCCTGCTGCTCTTAAATAAGGTGAACTCTCGGAGCTGGCGGAATAATCACAAACTACGCGCGCTCTCTTTTATAACATTTTGTCCTGTCTGATCCGGCAAGCAGGTGGTTGACGGCTTACGGCCCCCTGCTTGCCGGTGACGACTCCATATCACAGCTGGAGACGACCCATGATTCAATCCATTCACCTGACCCATCGTTTTGAAAAACAACTGGGTGCCATGCGCCGCGCAGAGAAAATGGCGGTGTCTGCAAGCCGCAAGGCGGATGCGATTATTGCCCGGATTATGGACAATGGTCAGAGCCCGTTAAGTGAGGCGGGAAAGCTCAGCAACCACGGTGAATGCCGTATAAAAAATGCTGTGAAATATGATATCGGAAAAGGCTACCGCATGCTCGGCGTGAAACAAGGGGACAATCTTTACCTGCTCTTCGTGGGAACCCATGACGCTTGTGCTGCATGGGTCGAAAACAATCGGGGATTGGAGAAACCCGGAGAACTCAAGCGCGTAAGAACCCTGGCGACAGCCCAGGCCCCTAAAAAAGAACCCGCGCCCCGAGTTTCGGCTTACACTCATACAAAGACCAATGCCCGTCAGACCATGATCCTAGTATCCGCTTGGTGAATCTCTCAGCAGGGAGTCGCTATTACATTGCATCCAGGAGCCCACCATCCTCCACCGTCCGACGGGTATCAGCCGGCACATGATCCATTGATCGATGTCCACGTCAGATCAATGTGGTGAAGCAACTGAAGGCGAAGTTCCCGAACATGATTTTGGTGGGGACCGGCTATTCTCCAGAATACCTGCCTCTGTAGCCGAGTATTACGTTCGGAACGAGCATGGACTCCATTGGCATCGGTCGCGCTATCTTGTCTTATCCCACGATGTTGGCTCATGCGACCACGGAAGGAAACGCATACGTTATGTCTGCCGTACATTCAGTGATTGCACCACAGCGCCGCTTTGACCAGTGCGATTGGTTGTTACTCAACCGGACGACTACTACAAAGGTATAGAGCGCCCCCGGTTGAAGGGAGATTAAGAAGTCTTCCCGTCAGTGCCGAGTGGGGACGATGGGCGCAGGGTGTAGTGCCTGTCGGGAAAAGTGAACTTACCCGCATATTCGTGCTGTTCGCTCCTTTTGTTCTTACAAGGGTGGCGGAGTGAATCGCAGTTCAACGGCACTGGTCGCCTACCGGCAGCATTCACGGGTCTGCTCGTCCATCCACTCGGCGAGAGTTCAGCATCGAAAGCGAAGACACGATTACAGAGGATCTGACGGGGTTGCTCACGGGGTCGTGGTTCGCGCCGTTACCTCTTTACTCTTCGGCTGGGGCATTTTTATCCTGCTAATTCCATTAAAGCACAAGCGAACCATTTGGGATCGAGTTCTTTCCTCTTCGTTGGGAGAGGTCCGCATTCAAGGCACAGTTCATGGTGGTGAGCAGGTTGTGCTCTGTCATACATGACATGCCAAGTATATCGTTTCGTGCCGCCGTACCGAAGCCAGGGCTTCGCTCTCCGTGCGTCTCAGGACTCGGAGAGATTTTGGAAGTACGATATACCAACCCCCTCCTCGATCTTTGGTCCAAATGAACTGTCTTCCACGTCTGTCGAGTGGAAATTTCTCGTCCCCAATGCGGAGGATCTGAAAGTCCTTACTCCCGAGATCTTTTGCGCCTGGTCTGCCACCTTCGATGATGTGGAAGTTCCGAAGCGATAGGCCAAGGCCATGGAGCAGGGTTGTAATTTTTACGAATGGCGATGGCCAAGGACTCTTTGCGATGGGCGGGAAACCGGATTGTTCCAGGGCCTGAGGCTGGCCGATACGGTGCAACTGCTAGATTTCACTATAAGGACAGGATTGGCCGGCAAAGCCGAAGGTCCAATAGGCATCCTCATTGAAAAAGCTTCGACTCACCTTTAAATGGATGACAAGGCTTTTGATGCAAAGTTGTACTCCCCATTCAAATCAAGGACCGGAAAATACAGCTGCAGGAGTAGCGACCGGCGTCACCGATCTGCAAACCTCCTTAATAAATGCGAAACTGGGTTGCGCCATTATTACTGTTGGGCAGAAAAAGTACGACATCCCTGCGAAAGAACTTCAGATAACTCCCGTCTGCCGGAAATTGGGGCGAAAAGTTACGGACGTCTCATGATGTCCGAATTGCGAAACTGTTAGCACATCGCTCGGAAGAAGAAATTTCAGAAATCATGGATATCTGTAAGGCAGTCGAAGATATGTCGTGGAAGATTGCCACGGAAGTTCATGACGAAGGTTTAGAGAAAGACGCGGCGATCAAAAAAATCAAAGCCGAGTTTAAGTTTATGGGCGCAAAGTGCAAGGTATGTAGTCAGGCTATGTATTACCCTAAGTAAACAGAACCCAACAAGGCATTTGACCAACGACCATACATGTCACGAATCGTGCTTACGCACGCTTCGCGCCACATGTATGGTCGCGCTCTGCTGACGTTAGACCGGGCAGGCAGTATGATTAAGGCTCAAATATTCGCGCGACGGGCAAATGTTTGTATCAACAAAATGTTCTTCACTGGTTATTACAGCGTTCTTGGACCAGCCATCTTTCACGAGCGGCATTTCATTTTCCTTCCGGGCGGAGACGTGGGGTTGGGATTCGCGACAGATCAAGGGGAAGCTGCACTGGGTTGAGTACGCGCCCTGGTCGAAGGACCCGAGGACCGTGTATGTATTGGTCGAAAGCCAGTGCCGTTCCTTTACTTGACCCCCGTTCCTCGCTGTTCCTTTTCTTTTGTATGTGCTTCGGAAGCAAATACACAGGTCTAATGACCGGATGCAGTGAACCGGGTGAAATGCGGTTTCGTTCTGCTCTTTCTTTTAGGAGTCCTGTGTTGAATGGGACGTTCTTGGAAAATGGATAAATATGCATTTTGAATTTCACCAGAAAGTGTCACGCGGTCATTTATGGTCGATGCATGGTAGGGCTCAGATGGCAGGCAAGCGTAACTCACGAAAAACAGAAAATCCAGACTCATACCAAAGTAGACTCTGGAGAAAATGATCGATATCTTCCAGTCGTTTTGCACCCCGAAAGAACGTAGATATGGACGTCTGGAACGAATGAGCCCTCCTGAATACGATCCCTAGAACAGATAATTGAATCAAGGTGAAGAAGGAAATCTCTTGCCGAGGTAGAATCAGAGCGAGAAGCCATCTTGGAGCGAGCGGTATCGACCATTCCATCAATGAAAATGGATAATCAACAGACTCGAACATAATGATCCCGGTCTTGGAAGCCCACATACTCTAAGTAAGACAGGCGATTGTGGACAACTCCGTTCAGGCCCTCACTCAGTACTACATACTTGACGTTCATCCCAAGCAAACTCCCGAAGCGCGTGACTTGGCCATCGGGTTGGCACTTCGGAGGTGATTCATCCAGCAGATGCCGTCGAATGGGCGGATGCCTGGATCATCGTGGACGATCCACCTGTATTGGCTGATTGAGATCTCCACCTCACCCCGGGCATCCCTTCACGATCTGCTCAAGCTGATCCCAGCAGCCTCCGATGATGAAACGGCATCGTCAGGGGTTCTACAACGACCTTCCGTGGAGTTCGTGATCCAGCCTGATCCGCCGGGCGGTCCTACGACGATATGGGCGTTGCTGGCGGTGGACGAGATCGTGCAGCCGTCAGCAGATCTACGTGATCGACGATGAGTGGGATTGGGATCAGTCCGCGCGCCTTTCAGACCGCACGAACTTTTCTGATGCCGTATTTGAGCGTGGGGCGCAGCCTCCTCGAAAAAATCAAAAGCGAACAAGGCGTGGGTGGACCGCCCCGCCGCGAGTCGGAGGTCGTGGTCGAACCCCTGAAGCGTTGCTCCGTGCAGGTGCCGCACTTCGACGCGTTCGGTAGAAAATAATATGTATCGCCTCGCCTCCATTTTCTTGATCGCTCTCTGTCTCATGGGATGCGGCAAAGGCACCTCCTTCTGACTTCCGGATCAGCGGGATTTTGGCGCAGAGACTCTGCACATGGTGGAGAAGGACATGGGACTCAAGCTCCCAGCCGGGCGAAGGGCTTGAACTTCTATTATAAGGCACCGATTGATCCCGCATTCATTGCAAGATCGAAATTCCATCCGATGCGAAGGAAGGCATTGAGAAGCAGCTTTTAGCGCTTCCAAACAAGCCGTTCAACAGCAGTGGAGGCTTGTCAGAGCGGATTCTGTGGTGGACGCCCACTGAAGGACGCGTCATACACGATCGCATGTTTTTCGATGCCAGCAATGGTCAATCCAGAAGAGCGATTCTGACCGAGAAGGATGGTAATTTGTTCCTCTTTCAATGGAACACTATCGGCAAGGCCGACCGTCGGACACAACTATCAGCCGCCCTGTTCCATGCTCTTTCGTAACTTCAACACCAACCCCGTGATCGACGCTCGCCCCCGCTGATAGGGTTGCGTGCTCTTTGACGTTCGTGTATTTGATCAGCAGACGGCTACTACAGTTTTAATGTTTGGCACAGGCTGCTTCGGGTGACATGATCCACCAGCACACCGCGAGCATCGGCCGTTTGAGGCTCGGACTTTGACCGGTAGCCCAGAGAGGTTTTATGAGACCATTTCCACAGCCCCGAGGCGTATCAGCCTCACCTATCCAGTCAGCGCACCGAAGCACCGATTCGCGTCCCTTTGCATCCGGCCATCCATCCTCGGTGCTCGGTGGCTTCAACCGTTATGAGCTAGAGCGAAAATGAATACTTTACAGCATGGCCAGGAACTTTTGGCCTCAGGTGACTTAACTTGGCGACGCAACGGTCAAAGATATAGAGAATCTCTAAATAGCATTGCTGGTATGGCCTGCTACTTCCAACGTATTTGATAGCTGGAACAGCAGAAGAAGACAAAACACTAATGTCAAAAAACATGATAAAATCGCATGCATTTGTGAGTGCCTCCAATTTTAGAGATGATATTGGCGACAGATATACTGGAAATCATTTCTGGAACCATCTATAAAGAAATGAACATAGTAGATGCTATGTCAATTATTAGAAAAACATCACAGCACTGGTGGTTGCTTATACGCTCTGCTCCACTGAAGATAGAGCTTTTCTTCGTTTGGATGAATTGGGACATCCTCTTGTACTCAAGTGATGAATTTCATGGCAAATTTGGTCGAGCAGTGCATGAAAGTCGCTCATAACAATCGCATGCAGTCGGACGCGGCTACGCCGCGCCGCTGATGCGGGCGTTCTCCCTGAATGCCGTCGGACATTCCCGGCATCCGCCCGGAAAGGCGAAGGCATCGAGGATGTGGGGAATCCTCGCGGGTGTCACCGTTTCGTCACAATACACAAGCGTGACGACAGACGGACGACAGACTGCAGCATAGCAATATCCGCCCTACGGTCAGTAAAATTAGCAAGTCATCCAACGCATGAACAAGCTGCTG
>CALOAX010000013.1:0-683515 GCA_942491485.1 Desulfolunaceae bacterium
CAGGGAAAGGGAGGCCGTCTCACCGGCCACCTTGCGCAAATCGGCCAGCCGCTCGCCTCCGGAGACCAGGGGAAAGCTTGCCTGGATGGCCACGTGCCACTCCTGCTCATCAAAGGGGGGATACACCTTGTCGTAACCATGACGATCCAGAACCTCTGTCACAACACCCTTGAGGGCCACTTCCGGAAGATAGAAGGCCCGCTTGGCCCCCTTCACCCGTCGACGGCCAGAGGCCAGGGCGTGATCAATCTGCAAAAGTTCCGGCGACGCCTCCCAGCCCACCGCCACCATGGCAGAGACCAGCTTGTCGAACTCTGCCGGACGAGCCATCATCTCCTCAAAATCTGTTCTGGACGTCAGAAGCACCCCTTGGTCTTCATTTCCTCCCCCCACATCCACCGAGTCTGTCACGACCATGCCGCAAAGACGTTTGAGGGCGTTTTCGGCAAATCTCACCTGGGCCATGGCTTGAAGGAGTTCGGTGCGATTTTTCGCCACCTCGCTCTCCCACCTGAAGAGCTCCGACGGGTTCAGGGCCCCAGCCTGCTTCCTGGCACGGGCGCGTTCCAGATTCTCCTGGGTCAGGGCCAGGTTCACCTCACGCACCCGGACAAGAGTGCGAACCTTGAGAAGCGAAATGTAGGCCTCCCCTGCGGCCAGAGCCTTATCGAGCTCCCTTGCCTGCTGCTCGGCTTCCCGGGAGAGCTGAAATGTTTTCAGCGCGCTGTAACTGCTGACCACCTCCTCCGAATAGATCACCTGGGTAAGGGTCAGGCTCCCTTTGATGCTCTCCTCGGACTCTGTGCCCATGCTTTTTTCCGCGCTGTTCTGATCAATCTTCAGACCTGTCACCGAGGCCTCAATACGGGGAGCAAGATACGAAAGCGCCTTGTTTACGTCCTGGCCCTGGGCCTCCACAAGACGAGCTTCTGACGCCAGACCGGGGTTGTACAGCCTGGCCCGGGTGATGGCTTCGGCAAGGGAGAGAACCACCGATTCTGGCTGGGTTGCCCCGACCTTTTCTGCATACCGGAACAGCTCCCACCCAGGCGAAAAACCTATGGCCTTGGCTGTGTCCATATTGATTACGGGGGTCCCCTCCACCGACCACTCTTCGCGACCGGTTCCAAGGGACTCCTTCCGAGCCATGCTGTACAGGGTGAGGGCCGTCCGGCGAGCCAAACGGCGCACCTCTCCTTTGGGCTCGGACCCGAAGAGCAGCCCCGCCTCCACATCCCCGCGTCCGCCCATGGCATAGGAGGGAATTTTTCTCTCCACAAGTCCCTGGGCCACGGCTGTCATGCCCTCACGCGAAAAACCGGGAAAAGGGGAAAAGACGACCCCGCCCGTCTCGTCGGCCACCGCCTCAAGCAGGGATTCTGTTCGTGCCGGAACGGTTCGAATGGTCCATTGCTTTCGTTGCATCGAATCAAGGGACTCGGCAAAGGCAGTAATCTCAGAAAGAATGGGACGGGCGTGTTCATCCACCACAAGGGTGACGCTTTGGAGGGGAATGTCCTCGAAAAACTGCTCCAGACCAATGCGAATCAAGGGTCCCACCACAATGGCATCAAAATTGGGGACCTTTTCAGGTGGCCTGTTGAGAAGATGGGTGGCCAGAACCGGCTTATTCCAGCACTCCCTTTGAGCTGCCACACCGGAGGCAACATAGCCCAGCGCCACCCCAAGGGAGATCCCGCTGTCTGCCTCCAGGGCCTTGAATGCCTTCTCCAGGCCTTTGGACGTCCAGTCTCCGTGCCTCACCTTCTCACTGGCGACCACCACTTCAAGATCCGGCCCCGCAAGCGTTGCGAGCTCCTGCTGCAAATTCACAAGAAATATTTCCAGGGGAGCCGCCGGACCTCCGGAGACGACGCCCACCACCACGCGTTTCGTTTCGGCATGGGATACTGACACCCCAATCACCCACACGGCCACCAAGACACCCAACAGCCAAGAAGCCCCTTTCCGCAGACAACCTGTTATTACACCGCTTCGCATCAAAGCCTCCTTGCAACCTCACCGTGGTCCGGGACCGGGAGCCCCAGAATCTGTGTCATGCTTTCAGCCATGTAGCAGGCCGTCGCATTCAAAAATGCCTCATCGTACGAGGTGATATCAAAGGCGATAAGCACCGCCTCCCGCTCCAGAATGTAATACTGAACCTGTGCCATGACGTTGACATACCAATACTGCACAAAGGACTCATTCAGACCCGGAACATGTTCAAGGACAAAGGTCCGCAACTTCTGAGGCTCCTCCAGCCGCATAAGGGCCCGGGATGATTTGGGGTGCAGCTCCATGCGCGACCGCACCATGAGCGTTCCGTACCATTCAGGTACCCCCGGGCCAAGCAGGGCGAGCAGGCAGCGATGCATCATGTAGCCGAGCACATCCGAGACCTGCTGGGGCGTGGTATAGGGTCCCATGTCAAGGATGCTGAAAAGTCCTGGGAAATCTAGTTTTTCATCCATGATGTGGCGAATGCACGCCAGGTAAAGCCCCTCCTTGTTCGTGAAATGGTAGTTCACCGAAGAAAGGGAGGTTCCGGCCTCTTTGACAATTTCCCGGATGCCGGTTCCGCCAAGCCCCTTGTGGGCAAACAGCTGACCCGCAGCGTCCAGGATGGACTGACGGGTAGACTTGCAGGATGAGACGTCGGGTAACTTCTCTGGCATGGTGGCGATGTCCATTTTGAGAGGAGAGAGAATTTATTTGCGATACAAACAAACGATTCACAAACAAAACATCGTTACAACGGATATACGAACGTTCGTTCGAATGTCAATCAATATTCACACCGCGAATCAAATCAATCATTCAGAATGAAATATATTCATAAAAAGTGATTATTACTTATAAATATTCGAGGGATATGGAAGTATAAGATTGCATCAAGGAAGGGAAGGACCGAACACGCAAGGCAGAACGGCTCCCCACATTCGCAAATATGATAAGGGAAAGCCGCTCGTAACTATTCAGGTGAAAAACGCCTCCGGCGGCCCTGCCGGGGGCCAAACGTTTGAAAAGTTTGATAAACAGGTTTTTAAGGTCAATTTTGATTCATTCGAAGGCGTTGGTTTTCCGACTGTATTCGATTTAACGAGCAAGCATCTCCTTTCAAAAAGCGATCCGCCGGTGGCATAGCTGAATAGATACAGCCGTTCGAAAATTAAATTAAGGATGTGCGCAGAAGTAACTCAGGTTCTCAGAGTTGCCTTCAAACGCTCAGGATGCTGCAGAAGGTCCAGGGCGGTCAGAATATCCGGGCACACAACGTCCGCAGACAAAAGGGCTGGAGACGAGGCACCTTCCGGCCCGGTAATGGCCATGCCCACACAGGCAACGCTCAACATGCGACAATCATTGCGCCCATTGCCCACAGCAACCACATTGTCTGCCCCCAGGGTCTGAACATAGGTTTCTTTCTGCCCAGCCTCTTCCCCCGGGGTCAAGATTGAGAGAAACACGGGCCAATCAGCAAGAGCATCGGCAGCCTTGCCGAAGGTATCAGCGGTGACCACATGAATGGTCACCTCGGCCGAAAGCGCCTCAAGCCGCTCCCGAACACCCATGAGAGGCACACCGTCCAGGGCAAGGGTCCCGTTGTAATCAAGGACCAGATGGGAAATGGCAATATCGGAAAATCCGGGAATGGACTGGGTAATCATGGAAGCCTCCTCGCGTCGATTTTTTTGAAAAAGAGTGCTACAACCTTCTACCACACCCTGGGCGAGGTGAGCCACCTCGAAAGCAGGTTCGCGAATGCTCCCGGCTCTCGTTCCTCGAGCCGATCACATTCGCTGACGGGCTTCGCCCATGACAATGAAGGTGACTTTTCACCACCTTCGTGGTGACCGGGTGGTTTATAACTGTTAACTTGCCCATGAAGGTTCTTGCAGCTGAATAGATTTTCGCTGAACGAACCCCAGCGCCGGGGAAAAACCCCTGCAGTCCAAATTGGCGAAGGCCATTGGGATTTGCCCTGAGGAACGAAGGGTGAAGCACAATGGCAATCAGCTTTCAAGGTGGCTCACCTTGCCGCCGGAGGCAGGATTTTTAGAAAATAACATTTCCTTATGCATGGATAGACAACGATGAACCACCCATTGGTCAGTGTAATCATACCGACGTACAACCGGGCCTGGACCCTTGAAGCAGCCGTGGACTCAGTGTTGGCTCAGGAGTACCCGAACGTGGAGATTCTCGTGGTGGATGACGGGTCCACGGATGAAACCCCTGCACTGCTGGATCGATACGGAGATACCATACAGGTCCTGACCATTGAAAACGGCGGGGTGAGCCGGGCGCGAAACCATGGCATTGCCGCGTCCACCGGGGAGTTCATCGCCTTTCTCGATTCCGATGACAGCTGGCTTCCGGGAAAGCTTACGGAACAGGTCGGATTTTTTGAGAAGAACCCAGAGGCACTTATCTGCCAGACCGAAGAGATCTGGATTCGAAACGGCAAGCGGGTGAATCCGTGCAAACACCACAAGAAGCCTTCGGGGGACATCTTCGAGGCCTCTCTCCACCTTTGCCTTGTCAGCCCGTCCGCGGTGATGATGAGGCGATCTCTCTTTGATACCGTGGGTCTTTTCGATGAGTCCCTTCCCGCCTGTGAAGATTACGACCTCTGGCTCAGAATTGCCTGCCGTTACCCGGTATACACCACACCGTCTCCCTTGGTTGTGAAGCATGGCGGCCATGATGACCAGCTCTCCAAGACACCGCTGCTGGATCGATTTCGCATTCAGTCCATGGTGCGTCTTCTGGAGCATGAAGCACTGTCCACTGCCCAGAAGGAGGCGACCCTTACCGTCCTTCAGAAAAAGGGCCGAATCTATGCCAAAGGGTGCCTGAAGCATGGCCGCGAAGAGGAAGCGGAAACCATCACCCGCGTGGTTGAAAAAGCGCTCCTATCCACCAGTTCCTGACCTGATACCAGCTGTAACTATTCAGCTCAATATTGCCTCCGGCGGCCCTGCCGGGGGCCAAACTTTTGAAAAGTTTGATAAACAGGCCTTAAGATCTAATCACCTGCTTAACCCGTGTCGGAAAATCAGATAATTCCGGTTTAACGAGCATGCCGTCTCTATTTCCCTCAGCCCCTGCAGGGGCTAAGGGAAATAGAGACGGCAACCGGATAGTTCTCGGTGCTCATTTCAAAATGCGACTCGCCAGAGGCAAATTGAATGGTTACCAGCGTCTTAATATTTTCCCTTGCCTCCACGCCTTCCCCTGACCTACAATAGACATTCATTCACTTCAGCAAACAGCGTTCCACGCCACCTTATTCATCCCTGCCTGGAAAGCCTCGAAGGAGGTCTTCAATTCAAGGAGGATACCCATGATGATACGTTGGATAGCTGTCTTTCTTCTAAACGTTGTGCCCATAACCACCGCCTTTGCCATGGGAACCCTTCCCAGCGAAGAGTTTTCACTCAGCCCCTCGAATTACCACTGGACCTACCAGGAAAAGCTCCTCATATCCAATCCCGAAGACGGAGTCACCCTCTCGTGCAACCTGTTTGTCCCCGAGCCGAAAACCCCGGGTGAAACCTTTCCGGCCCTCGTGATGCCCAACAGCTGGCTTCTGGAAGAGCACGAGTACTGGGTTCAAGCCAAAACCTTTTGTGAAAAGGGGTATATTGTCCTCTCCTACAGCGCAAGGGGCTGGGGACAATCCGAAGGGCTGGTGGATGTGGGAGGGCGAAAAGACACAGGGGATATCACCGCCCTCATCACCTGGGTAACGGGCAACACCCCGGTCACCGGTGTTGTGAAAAAACCGGACGGTACGATTGCCGATGATTCAGGTGCCATGATCGGCATGTGCGGCATCTCCCTCGGCGGGGGCCTCTCCCTCATGGGGGCAGCCTTCGACACGCGGATCAAAGCGGTGATGGCCATGGTTCCCTGGGGAGACCTTGCGGATGCCCTCTACCTTAACCAGAGCACAAAACCCGTCTGGCAACAGGGGATCCTTGTGGGACTGGGAGGAATCATGGCAGACCTTGATCCCGACCTTGCCACCATCACCGGGTGGCTCTTTAACCACGAGCACGACGCCCACTTTGATGAGCTTCTCCCTTGGGCCATGGACCGGTCCCCCATCAACTTCCTCGACAAATACAACGATGGAAACCGTGATCTGGCTGTCTGCATCAGCACAAACCTTCAGGACTTCCTCTTCACCCCCACCCAGATTCTTCGCTTCTATTATGGCCTGCAGGTCGAGGCCAAGCGCATCGACTTCAATCGCGGAATCCATCCATCGGCGGAATTCCCCGGCCTGGTCGGTATCCCCAACACCGTCTGGAACCGGGCTTATGCCTGGTTTGATGAGCACCTGAAAGAAGTGGACACCGGCATCATGGACAACCCGCCCATCTCCATCGACAACAAAAGCAACAATGATCGCCACTACCTCGACCACCTCTACATCAAAGACATCAACGGCAAGCACCTTGAGGATATCGCCCGAGCCCCCATTGACAATGACATCGTTCCGGAAAAACGGTTCCTCTCCCGGCGTCCCTGGTACAGCTACAAAGGAGGGCTCAAGACAGGTGATGGGTACAGCGGATCAAACACCATCTCCTCGGGCCTCGCATCCGGGCTGACCCTGGGCATTCCCCTGGTCAGCTCCCTTCTCGAAGCCCACACCCAGGCACTCCACGTCACGGCCAGCCTGCCCCTTGCAAGCCGAAAGAAAGCCATTGTGTTCGCCACGGAACGGTATGGTTCCACCCGCACCATCGTGGGAACACCCAGCATAAGCCTTTCCCTCACCCCCTCCAAAGAGCGCGTTCAGCTCATCGCCCATCTTTACACCGTGGATGCTCTGGGAATCGGCACGCTCATCTCCCACGCCCCCCTGACTCTCCTGGAGTCGGACCGGCTGCTGCCCAGTGCCGAACCGGGGGCACAAAAAACCTATGCCTTCAACTTCATTACCACTGCGGCGGAGGTCCCCAAAGGCCATCGCCTGGCTGTTGCCATCGACACCTTTGACCTCTCGTACGGAAAAGCATCCGACGACACCTTCGACATCACTTTCCACTACGGGGACGACTCATTCCTTGAAATACCCTGGCTCAAATAAAAAAACGCCGCTGCATCTCACAGATGCAGCGGCGGTTCCTGTTTATTCGTAAATCATGTCCCCTTAAGAAAAATCCAGGGGTCCCTCTTTCAGGCCTTTGCCTGCTATGCCCCTTGAAGGCTGGCCTCCAGAAATTCCATGGTCTCATCCACCCCTTTGCCTTCATGTACAACGCCGTTAAGGGCTTTAACGAGAAGAGCGGGGTTTTCATCCTGAAAGACGTTGCGACCAATCGAGAGACCGGCCCCTCCGGCCTGATCGGCATCGTAAACCATCTGGACAATGTCCCGGTGACAGGACATCCGGGGACCTCCGGCGATGACCACGGGAATGCAGCATCCTTCCACCACCTGGGCAAACGACTCGGTGGATCCGGTGTAGGGGACCTTCACCACATCGGCACCCAGCTCTTCTGCGAGACGCGCCGAATGCTTCACCACCTCCACGTCAAACTCATCACGGATCCCTGCACCACGGGCATAGACCATGGCGAGGAGGGGCATGCCCCAGCTGGCTGCCTCTGAGCTGATCCGCCCGAAAGACTCCAGCATCTCCATCTCTTTTTCGTCACCGAGGTTCACATGGATGGAAATGGCGTCGGCGCCGATACGAATGGCGTCTTCCACACTTCCCACCATGGTTTTGGCGTTGGGAAAAGGCGAAAGAACGGTGCTGGCAGAAAGGTGTACGATAAGCCCGATGTCGGTGCCGTGGCCTCGATGGGTGCGCCTCGGCAGCCCCTTGTGCATGATGACGGCATTGGCACCGCCTTCGGCAACTTTGTCGACGGTGCCCTTCAGGTCGACCACCCCGTAAATGGGGCCCACGGTGACGCCGTGGTCCATGGGGACAATAATCGTTTTTCCGGTGTTTCGATTGAAGACGCGCTCCAATCTGATGGCTTTACCCAGAAACATTGCTCCTCCTTCATCGGCTCAGCAGGATTTATCTTCGGCGGCTTACGGGAATGTGATTTTGAAAATAAAAAAGGCCGCCGGCTTTTCAATGCCTGCGGCCCTTTGCTTGTTCGTTGGTTGGTTCAGTACGATCAGCAAACACCCCAGGCGCAGATAAAAAACCAAAAAAACCAAAAGCGTGCGTCTGTGTGGGTGATAGATCGATTCATGGACCAAAGTGTTACCAGAACACCTCGCACCTTGTCAAGCGGGCGTCATCAGATTTACCCCTCACAGGCTGCCATCGCGTATCAAGATGCCCTCTTTTCAAGAAATGATGTGCCTATTTATCACTTCCGAAGCGTCCCACCGAGCCCACCAGATTTCCGATGCGCTCAAATATCCCTTTGCGGAAGGCCACCTTCAGGTAGAGGTCTCCGGAGTTTCCGCCCCCCTTGCCCTCTTTGCCCATACCGGCCAGACGAATCTTCTGGCCCTCACGAACCCCGGGAGGAATCTTCACAACCAGCTTCTTCCCACGTGTTTTGTGGAAATAGGCGAAGGGTCCGCCAGATGCGGCCAGCTCTTTTTCAATGCTGATGGTTTCCATCACATCCCCGCCCTTTTTGGCGCCCCTTGAGAGAAGATTTCCCAGCAGGGAGGCTGCACCGCTCCCGAGAAAACCGCCTCCGGAAGACTTTTCCTCCACCGCGGGCTTGCCTGCACCGCCGGAAGACTTGAAAAAGGCCCCCTTCATGGTGAAACCGGGCCGGGAGACGTTAAAGGTCTTCCAGCCGTTGCCGTAAAACTCTTTGAAGATGGCATCCCCACCACGAAACCCGAAATCCTTGGCCAGCTCTTCAAAAATGGCGTGAATGTCCGTGCCGCGAAAGATGTCCTGGTCGGTGTAATCCTGCCGGAAGCGGTTGGTGGCACCGGATCCGAAGGAGCTCCGCATGGCGTCGTAGTTGCGCCTCTTCTCCGGGTCGGAGAGGACAGCATAGGCTTCGTTGACGGCCTTCATCTTCTCGGCGGCTTCGGGGTTGTTCCGGTTACGGTCGGGATGGTGGATAAGGGCGAGCTTTCGATAGGCATCGCGGACGGTGGTCGCATCGGCGTCTTTGGGGACGTCCAGGGTGGCGTAATAATCAGTCTGTTCCATGAACCTCTTGTCACGATTGTCTTATTGGGAGATGCGCTCTTCCACTTCCGTATACTCAGGAAGCATCTTCTCTTCAATGATATGCCCCTCAATCTGCTTGAGGCTCTCATCCGTCACCAGCACCTTGCCCTCTTCGTTAATGACGGTGTTGTTCTCCAGGATAATCAGGCCGGTTTTCTCCATCACCCGGTTGCGGTAGTTCCACCGCTGCTCCATCTGGTACTTCTGAAGCTTGAACTTCCAAAAGAGCCAGAAGAGAAGGAAAATCAGGGTCCCCGCCACAAGGGCGCCAAGGCCGATGAAAAGGTAGTAGGCGGTGCGTTCGCCCACATGGCCGATGGTGGCCAGGATCACGTCGAGCTTGTAAAGCACCACCGATCCCAGTCCAAGGGTGAAAATACCTGCCAGGGCTGGAAGCTGCTGAATCACGGAGACAAAGCTCTGGAAGGTACGCCCGAGATTCTTGCGGCCGCCCTCTTCGTCGGAATCGTCCGTGTCCTCATCACCCAGCCTCTCCGGCGCATTGCCGAACAGGTAGAAATTGAACCCGATGACCACAAGACCGATGAGAAAAACCATCACCAGAGGGGCGATAAAAGAGACGAAGAAGTATTGTTTCCAAGGAAAAGGGCCACTTTCGGGGCCTATGGAACCAATGAAATGCGCCACAAAGATGACGAATTCAATACCCGAAAGAAGAATAAAGAAGGTATTGAAATACTCTTTTATTTCTTCCGCATCAAAGAGTGAGGCCACCCCAATGCGGTTTCTGTTTTCTGATTCCATGTAAAAAAACCCCGTGATTCTAAGCGCCAATTATGATGCGTTCGTAAAAAGTCGACGTTGCAAGCGCCTGGCAAATCTTCACGACCTCATAAAATTCCAAGCCTTGCATGATACTGAAACGACCTTCACTTGTCAAACCGGAGGAGCAAGTGGCTGTGGGTATCATCGCCCGGTTTCAGGTGGTTAGGAAGGGGCGTGTCGACTGAGAAGATAGGGTCATAACTGGTAAAGTATACCACGGGTGCCCGGACAAGGCCCGTTTTTTTCATCGTTCTACGTTTCGAATAACAACGAACTACCCATTTGAATCATACGGGCTCCATGCATACATACATCCGTCATTAAAGGCTTTTCACAACCATATTTAATGTGGCGTTGCTCCGATTCCAAACAAAAAAACGAACGTTTGAAATCAACATCACCGTCCACAAAGTCTTGCGGAGCTTGTGGAAACGTCCACCCACTCCTCAGCTCTCGAGTCGGGCGCAGCCCGAGCTAAACGCCATTGCGATTTGCCCCGAGGAACGAGGGGCGAAGCGCAATGGCAACCCGCTTTCGAGGTGTTTTCGCTACAGTGGCTTCGCCACCCTCGCCGCCGGAGGCATGCTTTTTTATGGCCTTTTTCAGTTGGCCAGCTTCTTCAATCCGTCCACATGGAGCATGTCGGCCAGGAAGGGCGCTGTGTGGCCCTTGCCGGAGGCTGCCACCATTTCCGGAGAGCCTTCCACCACCACGCTGCCGCCGCCTTCGCCGCCGTCGGGTCCCATGTCCACAATCCAGTCGGCGCTTTTGATCACGTCGAGGTTGTGCTCGATGACCACAACGGTGTTGCCCCCTTCGGTAAGGCGCTGAAGCACCTCCAGAAGTTTTCTCACGTCCTCGAAATGGAGGCCGGTGGTGGGCTCATCCAGAATGTAGAGGGTCCTGCCGGTGCTTCGCTTGGAGAGCTCCCGGGCCAGCTTGATGCGCTGGGCCTCGCCCCCCGAAAGGGTGGTGGCCGCCTGGCCCAGCTTGATGTAGCTGAGGCCCACATCCAACAGGGTGTCGAGAACGGTGGTAATCTTGGGGTGGTGCTGAAAAAGGTCCCGGGCCTGTCTCACAGAGAGGTCCAGAACGTCACTGATGGAATGGCCGTTGTACTTGATCTCCAGGGTGGCTTCGTTAAAGCGCTTGCCCCGGCAGCTCTCGCAGGGGACGTAGACGTCCGCCAGAAAGTGCATCTCCACCTTGAGAAAGCCGTCACCGCTGCAGGTCTCGCAGCGCCCGCCCTTGACGTTGAAGGAGTAACGACCCTTTTTGTACCCACGGGCCTGGGACTCGGGCAGCATGGCAAAAAGATCCCGGATGTGATCGAACACCTTGGTGTAGGTGGCCGGATTGCTGCGCGGGGTGCGGCCGATGGGCCGCTGATCGATGTTGATCACCTTGTCGAGGTGCTCAAGGCCTTCGATCTTCTTATGGCGGCCCACCTGCATGGTTCCCCCGTTGAGACGACGGGAAAGGGCCGGGTAGAGGATCTGGTTGATAAGGGTCGATTTCCCTGCCCCCGAGACACCGGTCACCGCCACAAAGAGGCCGATGGGGATCGCCACGTCGTCCCCTTTGAGGTTGTTTTCTACTGCGCCTTTCACCACCACCTTGGGGTGCCCCTTCTTTTTGGCCACGCGCCGCTTCTCCGGTACCTCAATGGCCTTGCGGCCCGCGAGGAAATCACCGGTAATGGAGTTTTTCTGGGTCATCAGGGACGAGGGCGTCCCCTCCGCCACCACCTGCCCGCCAAGGTGGCCGGCACCGGGGCCCATGTCCACCACCCAATCGGCGCATTCGATGGTCTCCTGATCGTGTTCCACAACAATAAGGCTGTTGCCGATGTCCCTCAGGTGACAGAGGGTCTTTAACAATTTGACGTTGTCCCGCTGATGAAGGCCGATGGAGGGTTCATCAAGAATGTAGAGAACCCCGGTTAGCTCTGAGCCCACCTGGGAGGCGAGACGGATCCGCTGAGACTCCCCACCGGAGAGGGTGGGGCCGCTGCGATCCAGGGTGAGGTAATCGAGCCCGACGTTCACCAGAAAACCGAGGCGGTCCCCGATCTCCTTGATCAGCTCTTCGGCGATCACCTTCCGGTTGCCGGAAAGATCCAGCTTCTGAATGAAGTCATGGGCCTGGGTAATGGTCATGGAGGTGACGTCGATGATGGAGATCCCATCCACGAGGATATGAAGAACCTCGGGCTTGAGCCGTCGTCCTTCACAGCTTCGGCACTGCTTGGAGCTCATGAAGGAGGCGTACCACTTCTTACGCCGCTCGGAGTGGCTCTGGTGATAGCGTCGCATCATCTCATGCACCAGCCCCTCAAAGGAGGTGGTCACCTCTCCTTTCACGGACTTGGAGTTCCAGTCCACCACCAGGGTGCGGCCGTTGGAGCCAAAAAGGACGATCTCCTTCATCCAGGCGTCCATCTTCTCCCAGGGAGTATCAAAATCGATGCCCCACTGCTCCTCCATGGCGACCAGCTGGCTCGCGCCCCAACCGCCGGAGCCGAGGTCCTCTTCTTTAAGAAAATAGTTCTTCCAGGGCACCACGGCTCCCTGACGAATGGTGAGGGAGGGGTCAGGGACAATCTTCTCTTCGTCCATGACGAGGTGGGTGCCGATGCCGTTGCACTCGGAGCACATGCCCAAAGGTGAGTTGAAGGAGAAGAGCGATGGCTCGGGCTCGGGGTAGGCGATACCACAGCAGGAGCGTGCTTCACTCATGCGGATGTCTTCTCGGCCCACCACGTGGATGATGATCTCACCGCTGCCGCTCTTCAAGGCCGTCTCCACGGAATCGGTGAGGCGCTTTCGGAACTCCTCTCCCTTCTTGATGGAGAGGCGATCCACCACCACCTCGATGTTGTGCTTCTTGTTCTTGGCCAGCCCCTGGACGTCCTCCAGCTCATGGACCACACCATCGATGCGAACTCGGCCGAAGCCGTCGTTGCGCAGGCTCTCAAAAAGATCCTTGTGCTCCCCTTTTCGGTTCTCCACACGAGGCGCCAGGATCAGAATTTTCGTGGTCGGTGGCAACTCCAGGATCTGGTGCACCATGGACTCGGCATCGCCGCGCCCCACCTTGCTGCCGCACTTGATGCAGTGCTGGTCCCCCACCCGTGCAAACAGCACGCGCAGGTAGTCGTAAATCTCCGTGATGGTGCCCACCGTGGAGCGCGGGTTCTTGCTCGCCGCCTTCTGCTCGATGGCAATGGTGGGAGAAAGCCCGCGGATGGTCTCGTACTTGGGTTTTTCCATCTGACCGATGAACTGACGTGCGTAAGCGGAAAGGGACTCCACATACCGCCGCTGGCCCTCGGCATAAATTGTGTCAAAAGCAAGACTCGACTTGCCCGATCCGGAAACCCCGGTCACCACCACAAGCTTCTTCTTGGGGATGGCTATGTCTATGTTTTTCAGGTTGTGCTCCCGCGCGCCCTTCACAAGCACCGCGTCCAGCTCCACACCCTTGGTGTCCTTCATCTCGTCCATCGTTCGTCACCACCTTCCAACATCGTGTATCTCTATCAAACAGCGCCAGAACTATAGCGGGAAAAGCTGCCTCCGGCGGCGAGGTGAGCCACCTCGAAAGCATATTGCCGCTGCGCTTTGTCCCTCGTTCCTCGGGGCAAAGCGCAGCGGCCTTCGGCTCGGGCTTCGCCCGACTCCATCTCTGTTGGCATCTCAGATTTTGTCGCAAGCTCCGAGAGCCTTAGATTCAAGCCGAATTAGCGCCGATATACTCAAAACAAAAAAAGGGGTTTCAAGATGCGCAACGCATCCTGAAACCCCTACAATGTGGTACCTGAACTCCGGGTTGTCAAGGCCGAGCCTTTAGCAAAAAGATGCCGAATTCTTTGGGTGTTGTGGATACCGCACTCAGCGCCTCTCCCGGCCATGATAATTATCCGTACCTATACAGGCAATGCACCTTATTTTGTGTAAACAAAGGTATTCACTCTGCCAATATGGTGCACGAACTCACCCGTCGCGGTATATTGCATTGCCCTGTATAATTACCCCTGTTGGAAACGCTTACCGGTTCTCACACATGGATCCCCGGTCTCTCGGCTCTTCAAAGGGTGATATGCATTCAGCAAACATGCCACACAGGGGCCTTCACATACCAAGCAGCCGGGGAAGACGACTAAAAACAGTCGTGACGCCCACCCGCCAAGCATACGTCCTTTCAGGCAATATGAAGAAACGAACAGCACCGCTGACAATAATGACGCATGATGCATTCCCTCTGCCTTCACGCGAATGCGAACGCGACAGACGTCAAGTTATTGCGTCCGAATCGGATAGCCTTGGCTCACCTTCACATGAACGATGAAAACGGCATCTCCTGCGGAGGCGGTTGCCCCACGTCACCCTTCGCGCGAATGCCCCGAAAAAGTCGACATCACGACAACCTTCACGCATTCGCCATAGGGTTCCAAGGTGCCCCCACCTTGCCGCCGGAGGCAGGCTTTTGCCCTCCCCCTAAAAGTATTTCACCTCCGGGTGGAAACAGACGATGGCGGCGGTGGAGCTGGTGGGGTAGAAACCGCCGGCATCCGTAAGAATGGCGCCCAGGCTTTCTCCGCCGAGGAGGTTGTAGATCTGGCGGTTGGCTTCGAGTTTCACGCCGGGGTAACCGGGGCTGAAGCGCTTGCCGTGGCCATTGGAAAACCCGGCCATCTCTTTGACCCGCTCGTTGAGGCAGGCGGCGAAGTCTTCGGCCACGCGGTCTGCCACGCCCTGAAGGAGGTGAGCAGAGGCGGACTCGTTCTCATTCTGGAAGGCATCCACCTGCTTGGCGGAGGCAAGGCCTGCCGTTGCCATCTGAAACCCAACCACATCGGTCACCCCATCGGAGACGGGGCGGAAGTAGCGGGCGAGGCTCACCTGCTTTCCGTTGAGGGGCATCACCGGCATGGGAATGCGGCAAAGTTCCACATCATGGGCATCCGGATCGTAGACAACGAGGTCGTCGCCATCGCTGTTGCAGGGGTAGAGGGCCACGCGTCCTTTGGGGACCACCCAACCGTTTTCACCGGCATCTTTCAGCCAGGTGTCGATCTCGGCATTGGCCTCTTCGTCGGAGAGCCCTCGCTCCAGGCGCATCATTCGGCTGCCTTCCCGCCAGTTGAGAGCCAGGAGAGACTTCCGGTTCAGGGGAATATCCTCCACCTTGGGAGAGAAAGTCATGGTTCCGTGGCAGATGGAGTCGGTGAGTCCGTCAAAACAGATGTCCAGAACGGGAAGGTCTTCCGGGTTCACCGCTGGTTTTCCGCTGATGGCGGCCTTCAGAGCTTTGCCATTGGAAGCAATAAAAGCAGCCCGCTTCTCTCCGCAGAGGTTCTCCATGACGTTGACGCAGGTCATGGATGAATCGCAGTAGAAGACGTCCGATCGCATGGTCTCGGGGTTTTCGTCCCCGGCCATGGCCACCGAGGCGGCGTGCTTCATGTTCACCGGAGCCCCCCCGATAAGCAGGGGTATATCCAGATGTTCCGCCTTGGCCATGGCCGCAACGGTAATCATGTGACCTGCGGTCTGCACAAGCAGAGAGCTCATGCCGATGGCATCGGCGTTCTCTCGTTTGGCCGTCTCGATAAAATCGGCCAGGGGAACCTGAACACCCAGATCAATGACGCGGTAGCCATAGTTCTCAAGTAGGGTCCGGGTGAGGTCTTTTCCGATGCTGTGAACATCCTGGAAGACGGTGCCCAGAACAAGGGTCCCCTTGTAGTTCACCGCGCCCCCTTCGGAGGTGCCGAGAACCGCTTCGATATAGTTCATCACCTGCTTCATGACATCTGCAGACTTCAGCAGATGGGGCAGAGAGACCTCGCCACGGGCAAAGCGTGCCCCCAGCTCCTCCATGGCCGCCATGAGGTGACCGGAGATAAAATCGATGGGCTCGATGGTTTTCAGCGCCTCAGCCGCCTGAAGCACCACAGCGTCCTTGTAGGCAAACTCAGCGCCGCGAACTTCAAGGGTTCCGGGCCGTGCCTCTCGGACGCCGTCCTTGATGCGCTCGCACACCGCTTCATCGGCAGCCAGATCGTCGTAGTTCTTCTTCTTTACCTTGCGCAGGCCGCTCTTGGCTTCGGCCACCTCCTCCAGCTCGGCAAAGGCGTCCATGTCCCGCCTGAGAATAATGGAAAGGGCCATCTCGTAATCTTTTTTATCGATGCTCTCCACGGGCACGTAGTGGTTGGGGTTGACGATGGCGGCGTCAAGGCCCAGCTTGCGCCCCTCATCCAGGAAGACCGAGGTGAGCACCATGCGCATGTAAGGCTTCTTCGCCAATCCGTTGGTGAGGTTACTCACGCCGATGGTGGTCTTCACTCCCGGTGCCAGAGCCTTGATCTTCGGAATGGAGCCCAGGGATTCCATGGCGAAGTTCAACCCCTCCTCGGACTCAGACCCGATGGGAAAGGCGTTGATGTCCACGAAGAGCTGACGGGGAGCGATGCCGTACGTGCCGCACACATCCACCATGGACTTGGCGATGCGCACCTTTTCATCCGATTTCTGAGCTGGGCCGGTGTCATCGGCACAGAGACCGATGTACAAAGGAGAATGAAAGGCAGTGGTCTTCAGGATCTCCTCCGCCTTGCTGATGCCCCCATCCACGCTCTCCATGGAGATGGAGTTGATCAGGGGGCGTCCCGGATACGCTTTCACCGCCTCGGCCAACGCCTCGGGGTCAAAGGAATCAAGGCTCATGACACCCTTGAAATCACCGGTCATGGCCTGGATCACCTGGGGCAGAACCTCTGAGGTTTCAACCACGTTGGAGTCCATGCAGACATCAAGCACCGAGGTCCCCAGGTCTTCGATCTGCTCACGCACCACTTCGGCCAGGGCATCCACGTCCATGGGGCCGTCGCTCTCAACAGCATCCCGGACCTTCTTGGAACCACGCACGTTGAGACGCTCACCGATACGAAGGAATTCACCATCTTCGATGACCACGCTCTCCTGGGGACCGGAAAGGCGCAAGAAACCGTCCGGCGTGCGGCGGGCCGGCGCCACACCTTTCAGTCGCTCAGAGACTGCCCGAATATGATCCGGGCTGGTGCCGCAGCACCCGCCCACCATGTTCACCCCATAGGTGGTGACAAATTTTTCCAGCTGATCGGCAAAATCCTTGGGGGACAGCTTGTAGACCGTGCGACCGAACTCAGACTCGGGCATCCCCGCGTTGGGCAGAATGGAAATGGGGATTTCCTGGGTCTCGGCAAGCTTCTTCACCGTGGGCTCCATGAGATCCGGCCCGATGGAACAGTTGATGCCGAACACATCCACACCGCAGGCAGAAAGGGTGGTGGAGGCCGCCACAATCTCGGTGTTGAAAATCTGCATACGGGAGAACTCGTTCACCGTCACCTGGGACATGACGGGCAAACGAACACCCTTGGCGTCCATGGCCTTCATGGCCCCGCTGATGGCCGCTTTCAACTCCAGGATGTCCTGCTGGGTTTCAAAAAGGAGAATATCCACCCCGCCGTCGATGAGGGCTGTCACCTGATGAATAAAGTTCTCTTCGATAAGTTCCCAGGTGCCCCGCTTCAAATCGGCATCCGTGGGCGACAGCACGTAGTTGGAAGGCCCGATGGAGCCCACCACGTACAGAGGACGGCCGTCATAATCGGCGTCGGCCTTGTGGGCATCCACCGCTCGACGCGCCACAACAGCCGCCGCCAGGTTCATCTCCCGGGCCATCTCGTGGGCGGAAAGGGAAGAGAGATCCACGCCCTCAGGCACCCCCCTGAATGCAGAGGTATCCAGATCAGCAAAATCATACTCCTCGAGCCGCAACGCGCTGGCACCGAAGGTGTTGGTCTCAATGGCGTGGGACCCGGCCCGCAGATACTGCAGGTGAATCTCCATCAGATCATCGGGCCTCGAAAAGCTGAGCAAATCGCTCAACATCAGGTAGGTCTCCCCCCCGAAATCCGCAGGCGTCAACCCAAGCTGCTGAATCATGGTCCCCATGGCCCCGTCCAGCAACACCACATTGTCCTTCACATAACTTAAAAAATCTTCGTACATCGTCATTACGTCACACACCTTCACAGTTAATTCGTATCTAAAAAGCGAGCCTCCGGCGGGCAGGGGGGTAACCCCCTGCACCCCTGGTTCGCGAATGCTCTTGGCCCTCGTTCCTCAGGCCATTCACATTCGCTGACGGGCTACGCCCGTGGAGGAAACTGATTTTCTAACGTATGCCCTGGAGCACTCTATTAGGTGAGTATCCACAGCATATCGAAGCTTGTAAAACCGTTTGCCCAATCCTCAATGCTGGAGGCGGGCGCAGCCCGCGGCGAACGCCATTGCGATTTGACCCGAGGAACGAGGGGCGAAGCGCGATGGCAACCAGCTTTCGAGGTGGCTCACCTCGCCGCCGGAGGCAGGCTTTTTCAAGCCCCATCCTCCCACACCGCGCTGCCCTGGACGGCTCTGAATCGTTCGCCTCGTAAGGGAGGGAGGGTTTCCAGGGAGGTGATCCGGAAACCGGCTTGTTCCATCATGGACTCCAGATCGGTGGCGGAGAAGCCGAGGTGGAGGTGCCCCAGTTTTTCCGTGACCCAGGCCTCGTCGTGGGGCAGGAGTTCCATAAGGATAAGGCGTCCGCCGGGTTTCAGGAGCCTTGCCGCCACCTTAAGTCCGGTCACCGGGTCGGGCAGGTGGTGGAGGGTCTGGGAGAGGACCGCGACATCGCAGCAGCTGTCCGGGAGATCGAGGGTCGTCATGTCCCCTTCGATGAAGCGAACGTTGGCAAGACCTACCCGTTCTGCGTGGGCACGGGCTGCGGAGAGGGCCTGACTGCTGATGTCCACGCCGACGACCTCATCACAGGCCCGGGCAAGTTCCGCTGCGAGGATGCCGCTGCCGCAGCCAAGGTCCACGGCCCGTTCCATGGGTGGCAAGAGGGTCATGAGCATGCGGGACCAGGCGTGCCAGGATTCTCCCGGGGCGAGGAGTCGTTCGTGGAGGCCAGGAGCTGCGCCTTCCCGTTTTTCAAGGATTTCGGCAAGGCGCACCAGGTCGTGACGGCTGTCCTCGGCTGTGCGGACCCTTTCCATTAGCAGGGCCCAGAGTGGGCGGCCTTCCTCCGGTACTTCGCTCTCTTCCGAGAGACGATAGAAGGTTTTCAACCCTTCACGCCGTTCCCGAACCAACCCGGCTTTTTTAAGGGTCCCCACCTGCTTGGAGATTCCGGACTGAGCCAGGCCGAGAATTGTCGTCAGCTCCGTCACGTTCAGGGGGGTCTCCGAAAGAAGCCGCAGCACACGGAGCCGTGTCTCGTCTGCGACAATCCTCAGGAGGGATGCCATCTCTTTCATCTGCTCGCTCCACCAAAGATTATAATCACCGCATTGGAATACAGTGATATATCGTTTTATGTCAATGATTTTTCTTGGGAGATGGGGGTGGGTGTGGTACCCCAATACATAGAGAGGATATGACAAACGTCTATTCACACCAAGGGGGAAGCCGCCATGATTGTCGGTGTTCTGCGATTGCGTTTTCGTCTGTTCGGGGTGACCAGCCTGAAGGAAAAACGGAAGGTGGTGAAGGCCATCATCAGCCGCGTCCAGAACAACTATCAGGCCGCGGCCGCTGAGACGGATCTCAACGACCTCCACCAAAGCGCTGAGGTGGGCATCTCCATCGTGGGGAACGACACCCGCCTGATCAACTCACGACTGGACAAGATCGTGGACGCGGTGGAGGAGTGGGGGCTGGCCGTGATCACGGACTCGGAGATGGAGATCATTCATCTTTAAGGTAGAGACTAAAAGCGAGCCTCCGGCGGCAAGGGGCTGAGCCCCTTGACCCCAGGTTCACGAATGCTCCCGACCTTCGTTCCTCAGGTCGATCACATTCGTTGACGGGCTGCGCCCGTGGCCTATTGTAAGGATGCCTCACCCGTATCGATTTGCATGGCCGAGTGGCCGGAGGGCCATCTATAAGACATACCAGTAGACCTACTCTCGTGAAACCCGCCCCCAAGCTTTACACACAGCACCCACAGCTTATGCTCTTGTACCACACCTTGCATAACGCTACACGTCACGCGAATGCTGATGCAAGGTGCCCCAACGAACGACCCCCGATGCGCATTCGCCACCAGCGTTCAAGGTGGCACACCTTACCGCCGGAGGCTGCCTTTACTCCCCCTGACTCATTTTTTCACAGCAAACACATGCACTCCTTTGCTGTTGAAGACCTGGGTGGTCTCCGTTGCCAGAAAGCGGGACAGGCTCTCCGCTTCTCCCGGGCCACCGTTCTTGGTCACATGGGGCCAGGTGATATTCATGTTGATCACCAGATGGGTAATGCCCTTACGCCTCAGCATATCTGCCGTCTCCCCCGAATTTCGGAGTTCATCACCTTTGTAGAGCAAGCGCACCAGATGGTTTCCATGGCTGTCCGGCACATAGGGAATGTCGCAATAGTACCCCCGCTTCCCCAGGTAGATGAAGTAGAGACGGTCTGCCTCGCCCAGCGTCCTGTTCACATACTGAAACGCGTCATGCTCGTAACGATACCGGGCAATATATTCGTCCCGATCCACGTTTCCCGAGAGATACTCCAAAGGCTTCACGTAGCCATACAGGTAAGCGGCATAGGCGGTGTTCATCCAAAAGCCGTAGCCGATAAAGAGGGCAAGGCATGCAATGCCGACCTTTTTTGCCATGGGCTGTGCAACGCTCTTGAGGACATCCACGGAATGCTTCAGGCCATAGGCAGAGAGAATCACCAGATGGGGCACCACGGGTACCAGGTACCGCACCCGAACTGACGTCAGGAAGAAAGCCAGAAAAATGTACACCCAGGAGACAAAGAGGAGGCTCCCCACATCACTGCGCCACGCATCCGGTATGCGCCGCCAGAGGAGAATCAGGGGAAAAAAGAGAAACAACAAGGGGGAAAATCGTCCGTCAAAAAGCCCCGCATTCCCGTCCCTTCCCTGAAAAAAGATTCGAAGGGGCAGCAAGGCAACGTCCAGGGGAGACTCTCCGTAGATAATGGTCCGGAGCTGAAGGGGGTGAAAGCGCACCGACGTTTTTTTCGGTGCGGCGACCACCTTCTCCTCAACCGGTTCAGCAAAGGCCTTGGCCGGCTCCGTCAGCGCACCCATGATCTTCTGCACAGTCCCGTTGTAAAGGGGGTATATGGGATTGCCCGTCCACACCGTGTTGCGCACACCCGTGGGCGCATAGGCCAGAAGCGCGGCAATCACAAACACGGCACCCAACCCAATGGCCTTCACGTCCCGATGCCCCTCTTTCGGAACCGTTCGGCTCACCAGAATCGGCACCAACGCCGCCAGAAGCAGCAGAATCAAAAGACCGTTGTACTTCACCCCCAACCCCAGCCCGCAAAGCACCCCGGCCCAGGCCACACCCTTCCAGCCGGAGAACCCCTCCCCCCGACACCGGAAAAGCGCAAGAATCGCCGCCAGAGAGAAAAATGCCAATCCCAGGTCCACATAGACCGTTGTGGAGAGCTTCATGATGATGGGCGTGCTGAGAAAAACAAAGGCTCCCCAGAGCCCCCAGATTCCGCCCAGCTTGTCCCGGAGGTACCGGTATATCAACACCGCCGTGCCCAACCCGAAGGCAAAGTGCACAAACTTCGGCAAGATATCGTTCCCAAACCAGAGACAGGCCCAGTACAGCAGGTCAAGGTTCATGGGGTAATACGACCACTCCATGGTCGGTATCTCCACCATCCCCCCGGCCTTGATATAGAGCTTGGGCACCGCCAGGTGATGCACCAACGCATCCCGACTCACGGGCGGCACCAGGCAGAGCAACGCGATAAAGCCCACAACGCCAACCAATGCTATCCACATTCCTCTGCTCAGCATAATCCCCTTCTGCAACTGCATCTCCCTTTTTCAAAGCCTGAAAAGCCTGCCTCCGGCGGCAAGGTGGGGCCACCTCGAAAGCATATTGCCGATGCGCTTTGTCCCTCGTTCCTCGGGGCAAATCGCAGACGCCTTCGGCTCGGGCTGCGCCCGATTCCATCGGTGGCGATCTTGCGAGCGTTATCACAAGCTTCGTAACGGTGTAGAGACAACAACTCGCTAATTGCTGTTGCCTTCTTCCGGTTCCGTGGTTTCCATCAAAACGATCTTATACCACTTATCCCCGATCTTGATGGGAGGCTTTGTCTCCACCTCGTCAAAGGAGACCCATACCCCCTGTTGGCTTTTCCGGTAGGCTTCCTCCACGTACGCCGCGTACGCAGCCCCTCCAATCAGGACGACACCCGAAAAGATCACCAGGGCGATCAACTTGTGTGTGTTTTTTGGCGGGTCACACAGGACCGCGACGACCCCTCCAAAAAACAGCGTGAGCCCGAGGGCTGCAAGAAACAGGACCATGATTATCCTCCAAGCGATCGATTCTTCGACACCCTGTACCAGGCCGTGGCCTGTTCGCTCCGGTCTGAAATCTCAACATTGCGGCGGCAAGGTGTGCCACCTTAAAAGCGGGTTGCGAATGTGCTTTACCCCTCGTCGGATGTAAACCCGGATTTATGTATTAAGACATGTTTGCCATGCTTTTCACAGGATTGTCCCAGAAGGGCCGCCGGAGTTATTCCGGCCAAAGTCAACCCGAATTGAGCTGACATCATGGTTCAATCTTCTATAAATGACCATGAAGAGCATGAAGAGCCCTTCGGGCTGCATGAAGGAGCTTGGATAACCTTTTCGGTTATTCACGGGCGCAGCCCGTCAGCAGATGTGACGTACCCGAGGAACGAGGGTTCGGAGCATTTGCGAACCTGGGTTCCAAGGGCTCAGCCCTTGGCCGCCGGAGGCATAGCTTAATAGTTACCATGATTCAAATTCACATAAATAATGAAACCGGCATCTCCTGCAGAGAAGATTGCACAGCCCCACCCTTCACGCATTCGCCATAGGGTTTCAAGGTGCCCCCACCTTGCCGCCGGAGGCATGTTTTTCTTCTCCTTACTCTTCCGACTCGGTCTTGAGCTTGAGCCCCTTGGACTCCAGCTTCACCAGCTCGTAGGTTCGGGAGCCGAGGCCGAGTTCTTCGGCATGGTTAAGTTGGAGGGGCCAGTCCACATTGGGATGGAGGCCTTTGAACTTGTCTTCACCGGGGCCTGTGTTGACTTTCAGGCTGCATCCGGGATTGGCGGTCTGGGCGTTGATGAGGTCGACGCAGGCCTGGTCGATGGCAACAGGGTCTGTGGAGGCGAGGATGCCGATGTTGGGAACAATGGGCACATCGCTGTGGCCGATGCAGTCGCACAAGGGGGAGACATCGGTGATGAAGTTGATAAAGAGGGTTTTCCCCTCTTTGCCGGCAAGAGCAGCTTTGGCGTACTCCACCATGGTCTCAAGGAAGGTGGGGACGGACTGGTTCCACTGGATCAGAACGGCTCCTGTGGGACAGACGATGATGCAATCTCCGCAGCCGACACAGGTATCCGGGTTGATGGTGGCTTTTTTCTTGCCGTCCACGTCATCCATGGTGATGGCTTCCACAGGGCAGTGGGTGATGCACATGCCGCAGCCGATACACTTCTTTCGCTTGATCTTGGGGCTGACAGTGGAGTGCTGGGCCAGCTTACCGCGCCGGGAAGCGCAGCCCATGCCGAGGTTCTTCAGTGCTCCGCCAAAGCCAGAGAGTTCATGGCCTTTGAAATGGGAAACCACAACCATGGCATCTGCGTGATGAATGTCGGTGCCGATGTAAGCGGTTTGAACATGCTTGGCATTGACCTCCACCTCCTCATCACTCCGGCCACGGAGGCCATCGGCGATCACCACGGGGGCCCCCACCACGGAGTAGGCAAACCCGTTTTCAAAAGCGGTGGTGAGGTGGGAGGGCGTATCGCTTCGTGTGCCTGCGTAGAGGGTGTTGGTATCGGTAAGAAAGGGAGAGGCGCCGGTCTCTTTGATCTGTTCGATGATTTTGCGCACAAACACAGGGTTGATAAAGGCGGTGTTGCCCTTCTCGCCAAAGTGTATTTTTACGGCGGTGAGCTCGCGCTCCTCCAGAATGTTGTCCAAGCCTGCGGTGACGGCCAGGCGCCCCAGTTTCTCAGGAAGGCTCTCCTGAAACGTGGCCCTTAAATCAATATGGTATACAGTGGAAGCCATGGGGTTCTCCTTTTTCATTGCATCATGGGATCATAACCTGTTACGTCGATATGTCGCGGAAGGTTAGCGCCTTGGACAAAAAGCAGGTCCCAGGCCCTTATGTTGGCGTGACCCCGTCACTATGCCACATGCCATACGCCGCTTCAAGTGAGAGAACGCGATGTTCCAAAGGGGCCGGAACCATAAAAGGCCGTGCGGAACACCCTTACAACATAAGGAGATTTTCCATGGACGCCCGGTTGAAGACCCTTGACATCATCTACCAGGTCCACGCGGACCAGATGGCCGAAAAATCACTGGCCTGCGCCAAAGGATGCGCCACGTGCTGCACTCGAAACGTAACCCTCACCACCCTTGAGGGCCGACGCCTCTACGACTGGATCGCAGCCGAAGCCCCCCATCTCATGGAGCTCCTGAAAAAGGACGCCGACAACCCCCGACAGATTCCCACTTACACCATCAATGGCCTCACCGACATGTGCATGGCTGGCCAGGATGTGCCCGAAGAGCCCAGCGATCCCGGCTGGGGCGCCTGCCCCCTGCTGTCCGAGGAAGGACTCTGCCAGGTTTACGAAGCGCGCCCCTTTGCCTGTCGCAGCATGGTCTCCCAGAGCCGCTGCGAGGCAGAGGGCTTTGCCGAGATGGATGACCTGACCCTCACCATCAACAATGCCCTTATGCAATATGTGGAGCACACCGACGACAACGGCCTCACGGGCAACCTCACCGACATGCTCCTTCTTCTCGAAGACGAAGCCAACCGGAAAGCCCATGAAATGAACACCCTCACCGCACCCGACGACCGTTTCGTGGCCAACCGCCCCGCCCAGGTGCTCATGGTGCCGCCACCCCACCGCGAGGCCGTGGGGCAGATGATGCAGACGATCCAGGAGCGAAAGGGATAAAAAGCACCAGGTGAACCAAAGATACACGCCCCTATTGACAAACGTCCATTGGGAGTTACTATTTAAGCTGATCGGAATCATCAAAAAAAGTGATGTTCCTGCACGAACCAGCAGGGCATGAAGATATAACAGCGACAAAGGGAGATAGTGATGCACATCGAAACTCGCGAAGAAGCTCTGGAAAGGGTCCTGGCACTGGAAAAACCCAACTGCCCTCACTGCAAGCAGCAGATGCAACTCTGGGAAGTCCCCCAGATCACCTGCGGGGACGGTCTCGGCTGGGGCGAGCCCTTTCTCTTCATCTGTTTCAATGACGAGTGTTCCCTCTTCAAAAGTGGGTGGGACCAGCTCATGGACCAGGTGGGACAAGTCTCCTCATACCGCTGCATGAACTACCCCGGCACCGACAAATTCGAGCTCCTGCCCGTCTTCAGCCACATGGGCGGCGAAGGTCAGATCATCACCGATGAAACCATGGCCCAGCAGGCAGCCTTTGAAGAGTCCATCAAAACAGGATTCTCCATCCTGGCCGACTGCTACGTCAACAAAGACCTCGTCCAGATCCTCAAGATGGTCCTCGACGTCACGGAACCCGGACGCGTTCGCATCAAAGCGGCTGAGATGATCGGTGACCTTGCCGACACCGAAGCCATTGATATGCTCCGCAACACCAAGTTCGGTATGGCAAAGCTCCAGGAGACCGCCGACGAAGCCATCAAAAAGATACACGAACGCTGCTTCACACGGGAATGCCCCTTCTGCGCCGAAATCATCAAAAAGCAGGCGAAAATCTGCAAGCACTGCAACAAAGAAGTGGCCGGACAGTAAACCACCCCGCCATTGAATAAAACGTAAAAGCCCTTTTGCATGACACCATGCAAAAGGGCTTTTTTGTTTCAGGAAAAAGAATGCCTCCGGCGGGCAGGGGATAATCCCCTGCACCCCAGATTGCGAATGCTCCGACCCTCGTTCCTCGGGTCGATCACATTCGCAGACGGGCTGCGCCCGTGCAAAATGACTGTGCCGGCAAAATCTATATCGTCATCCCTTCAGCCAGGGGAAATGCAGCGCCTCAATCTATCGCCTAAAGCTAATTTCCTGCCCCCTGTTTTCCCTGGCCACTCAAATAACTCCGTCATGGTGTGCTCCGGCACCGGCGCAGGCAAAATAATGGTTCCCAGGCCGTCGCCGCCTCCCACCTCACCTCCCAGACCGTTGCTGAAGTTCCTCACGGTGGCGGCAAGAACACAGGCATCAAGCATGTCTTTGGGACCGGGGGCAAAGGATGCAAAATCGAGGGTCATGGGAAGGGAGTGGCCCTTCTCCAGGAGCCTGTAACATGCGGTGGGAAAGGCCTCGTAGGTCGTGCTTATGGTATCCATAGCCTGAAAGACGGCAAACCCTTTGAGTATCCACTCGGGAGACGCCTCAAGGGTGGGCGTCCACTGGGGATTACCGAGCCCGAGGGCTTTTATCACCACCTCGCAGTGACGGCCCCATCCCCGCTCGGCAGGCGTTTTGGCACGCCATGCCCCCTTGGCACCGCTCCAGTACCACTGCCGGGGTGCTTCCATAAATAGACGCGGAGCATCAATACCCACATACAAAGAGTGGCCCTGGAAGCGTTCTGCCAGCTCAGTCGCAAAGCTCTCCGGGTCTTCAAACCACCCAGACGCAACCAGTGTGGCCGAGTCGTCCACCACCGCGTAGGAACACTTGCGCCTGACCTGAACATCAATGCCGACAAAACGTGTCATGGGTTATCCTCCCCGTTTTCTGCAGCGATTACCTACGTGACCAACGATGGAGATGACTCAAGATCCCTCGTATCGTTCGAAGGACAAAGCTAAGCAACCTTATCGGGGAACTATTCAGTTCCCAAAAAGCGGCCTCCGGCAGCCAGGTGTGCCACCTTGAAAGCTGGTTGCATATGCGCTTTGCCCTTCGTTCCTCGGGTCAAATCACATCTGCCTTTAAAACGGAATTCGATCAAGGGCAATTTTTAAGACCTGTTTATTAAACTTTTTAAAAGTTTAACCCCCGGTAGGGCCGCCGGAGGCACCAGCTGAATAGTTACCTTATCTGTTAACATTCATGGAGTCATACGACCGAAAGACGATGCGTGCACGCTCCATGTTTCTGGCGTCGAGGGGTTCTGTGGGGGTGGCGGCCAGCTCGGCTGCCCGGGTAGGATTGGGGATGTTTCCAAGTCCCTCGCCGATCTGTTTTCGGGACATGGTATCAAAAATGAGGGCGGTATCGCCGTCAGAAACGACGGCCAGGGGAACGGGAGTGTCAAAGGCGATGCGGGCGGCAGAGGCCACCTCTTTTTCACGGGAGCCGAGGGATCCGGCGGCACACTTGATGACCATGACAGGGGTTTCTCCGGAATAAACGACGAGGTCGAGCTTGGTCTTCCAGGGCTCTCCTGCAGCGGTGAACTCTAATTCCCGGCCCACTTCCACGGCGCTCTTCTCATAGCCCAGCACCTCCACGAGATACTGCTCCAGCTTCTGTCGATTCAGCTCGGAGCCCACGATGGGAACGTTGTTGCCGGTGATGAAATCCTTCATGAACTCGAGATCTGATAAAAACGCCATGGCCTACTCCTTCCTGTTTTAATGTGCGAAAAAAGGAATTTACCCCTCAAGCCTCAAAGCCGCAAGAAAAAATTGTGAAACCGAAGAGGTCCAGAGGCCATAGGTGGGGGAAGTCAGGATGAAGGGGTCTATAAAGAGCGATGCCCCGGCGGTAAAGCCACTTAGGCCAGAAACACCATGAAAGCGGGTGGCCGCAGCACTTTAACCCTCGTTCATCGGGTTAAATCACAGCGTTGTTTTCATGAAACATTCATGCCGCACAGGAGTGCGGCGCTCCTTTGCCCTCGCCAAGACAATCAACATCGATCCCTCACAGTCTCTTCAGCTTTTCGAAACTTGCGTCAAAGCCCGAACAATCACCAGCTATGGAATCGGGCGAAGCCCGAGCCAAAGGCGAAAGCGTTCTGGGCCGAGGAACGAGGCCCAGAACGCTTTCGCAATATGCTTTCGAGGTGGCTCACCTCGCCGCCGGAGGCATGCTTTTGGCTTGTCCGGCCCTTACCCGATCAGCGACTCACCTGTCATTTCATCGGGCTTGGCAACGCCCATGAGATCAAGGAGGGTGGGGGCGACGTCGGCAAGTTTCCCGGACTTCAGGGGAGCGTCTTTGCGGGTGTCGTCCACGAGAACGAGGGGAACGGGGTTGAGGGTATGGGCGGTGTGGGCGCCGCCGTTGCCATCTCCCATCTGTTCGGAGTTGCCATGATCGGCTGTGACGAGGAGTGCGCCGCCTTTGGCCTGAAACGCTTTGACGACACGGCCCACGCAGGCATCTACTGTTTCCACGGCTTTTATGGCGGCGTCCATGATGCCGGTGTGCCCCACCATGTCCATGTTGGCAAAGTTCACAACGATGAGTTTGTGGTCCTTCTCGTCGATCTGTTTCAGCAACTCGTCGGTGACGGCCACGGCGCTCATCTCGGGGATGAGGTCGTAGGTGGCAAAATCCCTGGGTGAAGGGATAAGGCAGCGCTCTTCGTTTTCAAAGGGGGTCTCTTCTCCGCCGTTGAAAAAGTAGGTGACGTGGGCATACTTCTCTGTTTCTGCGATGCGAAGCTGGGGGAGCCCTGCCTTGCTGACCACCTCGCCCAGGATCCCTTCGAGGTGCTGGGGCCCAAAGGCCATGGGCAGGTCAAAACTCGCTTCGTAGAGGGACATGCAGACATAGGACCCGAGGTTCGGAACCGTCTTTCGTGAGAACCCGTGAAAGTCATCAGAATTCATGGCCCGGGTGATCTGACGGGCACGATCGGCACGAAAGTTAAAAAAGATAACGGCATCGCCATCTGCGATGGTGCCGCCTTCGGTGCCCAATGTAACGGCTTTCACGAACTCGTCGGTTTCGCCACGGCCGTAGGCATTTTCAACGGCAACCACGGGGTCTGTTTCTGAGATGCCCACGGCCTCTGTGTAGAGCTGGTAGGCCTCTTCGGTGCGCTCCCATCGGGTATCCCGGTCCATGGCATAAAAACGACCGCAGAGGGTGGCAATGCGCGCGTTGGGATAATCCTTCAGGAAGGTGCTCAGGGTTTCAACGTAGCCCTTGCCGCTGTCCGGAGGCGTGTCCCGCCCATCGAGGATGGCATGAATGCGAACCTTCTCCACGCCTTTCTTAAAAGCCATCTTAACAAGGGCCATGAGGTGGGTCAGTTGGCTGTGGACGCCGCCATCGGAGACGAGCCCCATCAGGTGAAGGGTGGTGCCCTCTTTTTTCACGGCTTCCATGGCCGAGGCCAGCGCCTCATTGTCAAAGAAGGTGCCCTCTTCGATGGCGCGGTCAATGCGCAGCAGGGTCTGGTACACAACGCGACCGGCCCCAAGGTTTAAGTGCCCCACTTCGGAGTTGCCCATGATCCCGTCAGGAAGCCCCACGTCCGGACCGGCACACATCAGAGAAGCGGTAGGATAGCTCTCCATCAAGGCATCAAGGTTCGGTGTGTTCGC
This sequence comes from Desulfolunaceae bacterium, assembly GCA_942491485.1. Classification (GTDB taxonomy): domain Bacteria; phylum Desulfobacterota; class Desulfobacteria; order Desulfobacterales; family Desulfolunaceae; genus Desulfoluna. Next base: position 29,583 of record CALOAX010000013.1, read on the forward strand.
CTCTTTGACGGCGTTGGCCTCGGCATCGTCACGAATGCCCCATCCATCCAATATCATCAACATGCTGGGTCGTACGGTCGTCATGGTCTCTCCTGTCAATTTAATCATCACACAAGCCTTAGAGGGCTTAAAAAAGGCAAAAAACAGCCTCCGGCGGCAAGGTGTGCCACCTTGAAAGCAGGTTGCGGATGCGCTTTGCCCCTCGTTCCTCGGGACAAATCACATCCGCCTTTAATTCGCAGGCTGCCAAGGATCTTTTTTAAAAACCTGTTTATCAAACTTTTCAAAAGCTTGGTCCCCGGCAGGGCTGCCGGAGGCAGGCTGAATAGTTACGTTCGGTTTTGATTCAGGCTTTACGGTTAGCGATACTCCGCCCACCTATTGCCTATAACCTATTACCTTCCTTCTATGCCTGTTTTCATCCCCAAAACGCAAAAAGGGTGCCCGCAGGCACCCTTTGATATGAAATCGCATCCGGCACTACTCGATGCCATCGTGATCGATAACCACGGCATCGGCCCAAAGGCCGTCGAGATCATAGTAGTTCCGGGTCTCTTCGTAGAACACGTGAACAATTACGTCCCCGTAATCGAGGAGCACCCAGGAGCCTTCGCTCAGGCCGTCCACGGTAATGGGCGTGATCTCTTCTTTTTTGAGTTCAACCTTGATGTATTCACCAATGGCGGCTGCCTGTCGTGTGGAGCGGGCACTGGCCATGATGAACACGTCGGTGTAGGAGGTGAGTTTCCGTACGTCCAGCACCTTAATATCTTCTGCTTTTCGTCCCTTGACCGCCTTGATTATTGAAAGGAGTCTGGGATCCAGCTCTTGGGTCATCTGTACAATCCTTTATCTTCTATGTAACGGAGAACCTTCGGGTGGAGCAGATCCGTCGGGCGGTCTCCCTGTTCAATGCATGTTCGGACGTCCGTGGAGGAGAGGGGGGATACAAGAGCCACTGTCAGGGGAATAACCCTGCACAGCACAGGATGCACGAAGCTTCCACTCTCATTATCCCAGGTGTATCCCGGATCGATCCGATCGGTCAGATAACGCCCCATGACATCACGGGGCAAATCTGCGCCATGTCCTACGCCCGGTCGTGTCACCACGATCAATCCGGCCATGGACAAAATTGTCCTGTCATCCCGCCAGGTGTGAAACTCAAAAAAAGCATCCACACCCATAGTAAGGTAGATTTCCGCATCGTCAACCTCCTTGCGAAGATCTCGTACGGTGTCCACCGTATACGACTTGCCGTCCCGCTTCAGCTCCATGTCGGAGAGAATGACGGGCAGGCCCTGCATGGCCATTTCCAGCATGGCCACGCGATGCTCGGAAGAGACAATCTCCCCGCTCTTTTTGTGGGGCGGCACCGCCGCGGGGATCACATAGAGTCGATCGGGATCAATGAGCCTCAGAAGTTCTTTTACCACGTGGGTGTGGGCCAAATGCACCGGGTTGAAGGTCCCGCCAAAAATAACCACCCGACTGCAACGTTGCTTACTCTGTGTCTTTTCCATGCCCTGCCAGCGGCTACTGCCGAACCTGTCCGTTTCCGTAGACCACGAACTTCCGGCTTGTCAGCTCTTCAAGCCCCATGGGGCCGAAGGCGTGAAGTTTGGAGGTGCTGATGCCGATTTCTGCGCCAAGCCCAAGTTCGCCCCCGTCGTTGAAACGGGTCGAAGCGTTGACCATCACCGCCGACGAGTCGGCTTCCTGGACGAACAGCCGTGCCGTGGCCTCGTTTTTGGTGACGATGGCCTCGGTGTGACCGGAATTGTACGCCGCGATGTGATCCAAGGCGTCATCCACGCTTTCCACGACTTTCACCGCCAGGGTAAGATCAAGGTACTCGGCGGGCCAGTCCGCTTCCACGGCCTCTTCTGCCCAGGCAATGTGCTTCCGGGTTTCGGGGCACCCTTTCAGGGTCACGCCGGCCTCTTTAAAGGCCTCACCAACGATGGGCAAGTATTCGGCAGCCACATCCTGATGGACCAGCATGGTTTCCATGGCATTGCAGACACCGGGCCTCTGAACCTTGGAGTTCATGCAGATGGCTTTCGCTTTTTCAAGATCGGCCTCGCTGTCCACATACACGTGGCAGACACCCTTGTAATGCTTGAGGACCGGAATCAGAGAATTTTCCGTTACAAAACGAATAAGCCCTTCTCCGCCCCGGGGAATCATCACGTCGAGGTACGCCTCCTGTTTGAGGAGCACGTTCACCGCATCACGGTCCCGCATGGGAATAAGCTGAACCACCTCTTTGGGCAGACCGTTCTCTTGCAAGGCATCTCCAATGCAGGCCGCAAGGACCATATTGGAGTGAAAGGCTTCTGAACCGCCCCTTAAGATGATGGCGTTCCCCGCTTTCAGGCAGAGACCGGCCGCATCAATGGTGACGTTGGGCCGTGACTCGTAGATCATGCCGATCACCCCAAGGGGAATACGGACACGGGACACCTTGATGCCGCTGGGTCGTTCTTCGCTGGAGGTGATCTCCCCCACGGGATCAGGCAGGGCCACCACATCACGCAGCCCCCCCGCCATGGAGGCGATGGTGGCGTCGCTGATGGTGAGCCGGTCGATCATGGCCGGGGTCAGGCCCATCTCTTTCGCCCGTTCGATGTCCTTACGGTTTTCCGCCTGAATGGCTTCTGCCCGGGATTCGATCTTGTCTGCGATGGAGGAGAGCACACGGTTCTTCTGATCCGTGGTTGCTGCGGCCACTTTGCGGGCGGCTTGTTTCGCCTGCTTTGCCATTTCAATAACTGTCGCTTCTACGCTCATGGTCAGTTACTCCCTGGTCAGATGAATTTGATTGAAATGGATCGTCTCGTACGCACCCTTCAGCCCTTCATGAAACCGTGGCGGTCATCACCAGATTGTCCCGGTGGATCACCTCGTCGTACTCCTGGCAGCCAAAGCTGGCTTCAATCTGGTCCGATCTCAGCCCCTTAATGGCCCGGATCTCCTCGGCGGTAAAATTGGTCAACCCGCGTCCCAGCTCATTTCCGCTGGTGTCGCATACCGCCACGGCCGCGCCCACGTCGAACTCACCGGAGACATCAAGGACTCCGCTGGGCAGGAGGCTTTTCCCCCGCTCCACCAAGGCTTTGACGGCCCCGTCGTCCACCGTTACGTGGCCGAAGGTTTTCGAGGTAAAGGCGATCCAACGCTTTCGGCTTCCCAGCTTGTCCGCCCGGGGGACAAAATAGGTCCCGTGGGCAATGCCGTCGAAGAGTTCGGTCAACACCTTCGGATCGGATCCGGAGGCAATCACCATGGGAACCCCTGAGGCGGTGCTTTTCTTCGCCGCTTCGATCTTCGTCCACATGCCACCGGTACCCACAGCGCCGGGGCTGCCTTTGGATGAGGCTTCAATGGCCGGAGTGATCTTTGGGACGACATCAAGACGCTTCGCTTCGGGATTTGTCCTGGGGTCGCCGTCGTAGAGGGCATCGATATCGGTGAGGTTGATGAGCAGGTCGGCGTCCAGAAGAAGGGCGATCATGGCCGAGAGATTGTCATTGTCTCCAAAGCGGATCTCATCGGTAACCACGGTATCGTTTTCATTGATAATGGGCACCACCCCCCAGGCGAGAAGAGTATTGAGGGTGTTTCGTGCATTGAGGTAGCGCGTTCGGTGTGAGAGGTCGTTGCGCGTCAGGAGCACCTGAGCCACCTTGAGACCAGCCTCGGCAAAGCGAAGTTCGTACTCAAGAATAAGGCCCGCCTGTCCAATGGCGGCTGCGGCCTGTTTCTCGGGCATGCTGGCGGGACGACGCCCCAGACCGATCTTGGCGACCCCCGATGCCACGGCACCGGAGGAGACAAGGATCATCTCACGGCCACCCTGGGTAAGGGTTGCCATTTGTCGGCTGATGGACGCCACCACGTTGTGGTTGATGCCCCCATTGTAGGAAAGGACCCCGCTTCCTACCTTCACCACCACCCGTCGGGCGTTGTCAAAGAGAGCTTTCTGGTCTTTATCCATGGTGGCCTCGCAAAAAGTCGAACAAACAGGGGTTAAGATACAGATTGCTGCCACACATGGCAGCAGCAGGACTGTGTAATGTTGCGAGGCGCTCGGTGCGCCGACTTTTTACGATTGCTTCTTTCATGATGGCTCCGTAAAACTTCCGTGCGCCCAATCTTCAGGCACACACGAATGTGCATTGCATGACGCCGGCTCCCACAATGTGTGGAGCAAGCGTTCGCAACATCCTCATTTTACGACCGCATCACTCATCCACATCGGTGCCGTTCACCGCCTGATTGAGCTTCTCTTTGAGACTGTCCACACCGTCGGTAGACGCCGCTGAAATACGCAGAACCGGTGTCTTCCCCATCGCCTTTTCAAAGACATCGGCCTTTTCATCCGCCCCGGTAATATCCAGCTTGTTGAGCACAACAAGCTGTTCCTTCGTCTTAAGCTTGTCGCTGAAGAGAAAGAGTTCCCGGTTGATGGCGTCAAATTGGGCCAGGGGATCTTCGGGATCGATGGCAGACGCATCGATAAGATGGACCAGCATACGTGTGCGTTCAATATGCTTGAGAAACGTCGTTCCCAAGCCAACGCCTTCGTGAGCGCCTTCAATGAGACCGGGAATATCGGCCACTGCAAAGGGTTCACCCCACTCGTGCTGAACCATACCAATGCTGGGTGTCAGGGTGGTAAAAGGGTAGTCGGCCGTTTTGGGACGGGCTGAAGAGATGACTCGAATGAGGGTCGACTTACCGGCGTTGGGGAATCCAATAATCCCGACATCCGCCAGAAGCTTCAGTTCGAGATGAATAATAAAGGTTTCGCCCGGTTCACCGGTCTGAGCAAATCGGGGGGCTCGGTTACGCGCCGTGGTAAACTTTTTGTTTCCGCGTCCCCCCTGACCGCCTTTGGCGATGACAAAGCGTTCACCGGGGTCCACGAAGTCGTGAATTATTTCCCCGGTTTCTGCATTGCTCACCAACGTGCCGGCAGGTAGATATACAACGATATCATTGCCGTTTTTGCCGTGTCTCTTGGCACCCATGCCATACCCGCCGTTCTGGGCCTTGATCAGACGTCTGTGCCTGAACTCGTACAGGGTGCGTGTGTCGGCTGTGGCTTCAAGAACCACGTCACCGCCACTGCCTCCATCGCCGCCATCGGGGCCTCCGCGTTCGATAAACTTCTCTCGTCGGAAGCTGACGCAGCCCCTTCCTCCGTTACCGGATTGAACAGTGATGGTTGCTTCGTCTATGAATTTCACGCGGCATATACACTAACTTTTTTTCGGCTGCGACCCATGCGCTCAAATTTGACCACACCGTCGATGGTGGCAAAGAGGGTGAAGTCCTTGCCCAAGCCTACGTTGTTACCGGGGTGGATGGAGGTGCCAACCTGACGAACAATGATGTTGCCAGCTGAAACCGTCTCGCCACCGTACTTCTTCACACCGCGTCGCTGCGCGTTACTGTCGCGACCGTTTTTGGTACTGCCGCCAGCTTTCTTATGTGCCATTTTAAATACTCCTTAAAGCCGTATACGTGTCTGTATGGATCGTGGTGCCAGAAAAACTCAATGCCCACCACAAGGGGAGGGCACCTGTCTTTCACGATTTTGTAAGGCATCACGCCCTCGGATGCCCCGCATGCGGAGCGGCCGACTTACGCCTTGATGGTGTTGATTTTAACAGCGGTGTAGGGCTGACGATGGCCCTGCATCTTGCGATACCGCTTGCGGCGCTTGTACTTGAACACAAGTACCTTCTTGGACTTGTCCTGCTCCACGATCTGACCGATGACTTCGGCGCCTTCGAGAAGAGGTGCGCCCAGGGCAACGTCAGTGCCGTCGGAGGTCATCAGGACCTGATCGAAGGTCACGGTGGATCCGACTTCCCCAGCAAGTTTCTCAACTCGCAGGATCTCGCCTTCCTGAACCTTATATTGCTTGCCGCCCGTAGCAACTACAGCATACATAGTTTATTCTCCCAATTGTGCTTTCAAACTTGAGCCTCTAGATCAAAAAAACCCAACCATTTTAGAAACCTTAAGCGATTTGTCAAGAAATATTTTGCATTTTTCACGTAAGGGTATCCTTCTCCCGTGAAAATGCCGACAAATCCAGGGTTCCATTGTGGGTCTCACATGTCGCGGGTGGGAATCACATCTCACCCTTCGTTCCCACAATCAAATCGTGGGCAATCTCCTACAATACCATGACATAAAAAAAATTCAACAAAAAGCTTGCACATCTCTCCGGGATCAGGGAACTGCAACAAGGGCAGAGGGCCGCACCAGGGTCACCCGCCTGTGAATCTCGGGCATCATCTCCAAAAGGACCGCGTAGGTTACGTCATGGGGATGGCCGATGCCCACCGCACTTCCATGCTTCTCCGCAATGACGAGCATCTTCTCCACCTGCCTGGCCACCGACTCCCGGGTCTGAACATGATCAAGAAAAACATCCCGCTCGGCAAAAGGCACCTGCATCAGCTTTGCTGCCGAGCGTCCCACCGTGTCCGCCGAGGTCCGGCTGTCGACAAAATAGAGCCCTTGTTTTTTTAAAAGGGTCATCACCTGGTACATCTGCGCAGACAACGAGGTGAGCTTGGACCCCATGTGGTTGTTGACCCCCTTGATACCCGGATAGGCCGCAAGGTTTTTCTTCATGACACCGATGAGCCGGTCCGGATCCATGTCGGAGAGAAGCGCTCCGGGACCGGGGTCCACCTTCGGATACTCCTTGGGTTCCATGGGCTGGTGGAGCATCAGTTCGACGCCCTTCTTCCCGGCGGCTTTGGCAATGGCCTTCCCATGGGGGCTGCCTGGAAGAATGGCAAGGGTAATGTCCGAGTCCAGGGCCATCAAATCAAAGGCCACGCGCTTTTTGTACCCGATATCATCAATGATCAAGGCAAGCTTCGGCTTGTGGGACACGGGTGGCGTCACCGGGCGTTCCTGCCGCTCCGGCACCGGATGTTTTTCAAACACCTCGTATTGAGGAGGTATGGCCACCGAACCTGATTTTTCCACGGCGGCGTGCTTCTGAGGCACCACCATGGGTGGCAGGTACCGCATCACCAACAGGCCCGACACCACCACAATGCACGCCACAAGTGAAATCGCAAATGCCACCCGCCCAAACGAACTCTGGGGCGGTTTTTTTGCCACCTTCTTTTTTTTTCCCTTCTTGCCCCCTGCCATGGTTCCCCTTTCCCCAGGTTTTCCCAAAAAAATAAACGCGCCTGATGCGCATTTTTAACTATGTATCACCGAGGCATAAAAACTGAAAGCGTTGTCTTGTCGGGCCATGGCCCGGATTCGGCAGAAAAATATGTTCCCTGATAAACACCTCACGTTGGGCCAACTGCCATACGAAGGCCTTAAACAAAGGGAGCCGCAAGCGATCCCGAAGGAGGACTTACGGCCCGGGTCAGTCATGAATCCAGAGCTGGGGTGATGTCACCTTAGGCTAAAATATCGTGTCGCCGGAACTATTATGGTTGAAGACAAAGGGCGGCCAGAGGCTCTTCATGAGCCGAAACCCCGAAGAACATGAAGCACTCTTCGAGCTTCACGAAGAGGGCTGGAGAATCTCATGCCTTGGCCCGTAGCAAATCACAATGGCAACCCGCTTTCGAGATATGTTTGCCTAAGGGCTCACGCAAAAAACAAATGTATAAATCCCATAAAAATACCGCAGTGATTTAACCCGAGGAACGAGGGTTAAAACTCTGCGGCAAAAGGCTTTCAAGGTGGGTCACCTTGCCTCCGGAGGCACGGTTTCGCTTTCCCATCCCACACCAGTGCCGCTTCACCCGTTGCCAAAAATACTCCGGCTGAGGAGGAGCTCCAGAGCTCGCTGGACCTGGTTGTCCCGTTTCAAACGTTCCGGGGCCTGGGGAAGGGGCTCCTCATCGGCCTTGTCATTGGCCTTGATGTGGTTGGGCAGGTCCCGTTCTGCCATGGATTTTTCTTCAGATGCGAAGGCCATCTCCTGAAAGGGGAGCTCCACATCGGGCACGATCCCCTTTGCCTGAATGGATGTTCCGGAAGGGGTGTAGTAAAGAGCCACGGTAAGCTTCAACCCAAACCCGTCGGAGAGGGGAATGATGTTCTGGACAGAGCCCTTGCCGAAGCTGGTGGTTCCGAGAATAAGGGCCCGTTTCTGGTCTTTCAGGGCACCGGCCACAATCTCAGAGGCACTGGCAGACCCGCCGTTTATAAGAACCACCACCGGAAAGGTTCGCACCGGCTTTTCCGTTGTGGCTCGCCAGACCTGCCTCTGCTCCTTGGCACGCCCCTTGATGGAGACAATGACCCCATCGGCAATGAAAAGGTCCACCATCTCCACGGCCTGCTGAAGAATCCCGCCGGGGTTGTCCCTCAGGTCCAGGACCAGACCTTTGACAGCCCCCTTGGCTTCATGGGCGAGGATAGCCTTCTCAAAATCACTGGCTGTGTTGTCATTAAAAGAGGTCACCGCAATAAAAGGGAAGCCCGGCTTCAACTCGTAATGGGCCACGGACTGAAGAGGAATCTCGTCCCGGCGCAGGGTGACCCGCATCTCCTTGCCCCCCTTCTTCTGCAACACGGTCAGGGTCACCATGCTCCCCCGCACACCCCGCATGAGCTCAATGGACTCCTCCATGGTCATGGTGGCGGTCTTCTGATCGTCGATGGCGATGATGACATCTCCGTTACGGATCCCCGCCTCCTTGGCCGGTGACCCGTCGATGGGAGAGACCACCGTTAGCTTTTCATCCCGAATGGAGAGCACGAGCCCCACACCGGAAAAGCGCCCTCGGGTGTCCTCCCGCAACTCGCTGTGTGCCTGGGGAGGCAAAAGAGCCGAGTGAGGATCCAGGCTGTTCACCATTCCCTTGATGGCCTCTTCGACGAGCTGCTCGGAATCGGGCTCCTCCACGTAACTCCGCTCGATCTCTTCAATGACATCGGTAAAGATCCGAAGGTTGCGGTAGGTGCCGTTATCCGCCGCCGAGACGTAGGCAGGCAACAGCAGAAACATCATGACCAGAACAGAGAGTGCTCTCTTCATATCAGGGGTCTCCATGGTGAATAGCCTCCGGCGGCAAGGTGTGCCACCTTGAAAGCAGGTTGCGGATGCGCTTTGCCCCTCGTTCCTCGGGTCAAATCACATCCGCCTTTGAATCGAGAGTTTCCAGGGCTTATATAGTAAGACCTGTTTGTTAAACCCACTCTTTCAGATCAGCAAAAGTTGTCCCCCTGCAGGGCCACCGGAGGCACAAGTTGAATAGTTACCCTTGTTTTTGCCTTTTTCAAAGGCCGAGAAGAGACGACCACGACCAAAGCCGATGCCAATGTTTGACCAGCTCCCAGCTATAGACACGGGCGAAGCCCGTCAGCGAATGCGTAAAACCGAGGAACGAGGGTTGGAGCATTCGCGAACCTGGGGCTCAGCCCCTGGTTTTGAACCAGGGGCCGGGGTTGAGGGGTTTGCCGTGGTGTCGGATTTCAAAGTGTAGGTCGGGGTGTCCGGACAGGTTGGAATCTCCCACAGTGGCGATTACTTCCCGCGCTTCCACGCGGTCGCCCTTTTTTTTGAACATTTCATCGGTGTGGGCGTAAAGGGTGTACCAACTCTCGCCATGGTTGACGATGATGAGATTGCCGTACCCTTGAAGCCAATCGGCAAAAAGCACTTCCCCTGAGGTCACGGCATGGACCGGTTCCCCGCGCTGGGTGCGGATTTCAATGCCGTTTTCAAAGGTGGTGACGTTCATGCGGGAATCTTTATGACGACCGTAACGTTTTACAATTTTACCGTTTACCGGGTATTTCAACAAGCCTTTATACCGAACAAAGCGGTTTTTCGTTGCCAGGGCCTTCCGCGCCTTGACCAGTTCATCCAGCTTGACCGAAAGGGCCTTCTCGGACCGTTTCATCTCGGCAATGGCGGCCAGGCTGAGCACCTTCTTCTCGCGGACCTCCTTGAGCATCCCAGCCCGCTTCCGGTACTGGGCCTCCACATCGGCAAGCACCTTCCCATGGGCTGTCACCACGCTGGCAAGGGCCGTGCGCTCAGCCGCAACCCGGGACTCCACGGCTGCTTTCTCCTCCAACAGGGCTGTGTACCGCGTCAAAAGCTCGGCATCACTCCCCAGGATGCGGGTAAGGGCTTTCTTCTTCACCACCATGTCATGAAAGGAACCCGAGGAGGCAAAGGTGTTCATCTCTCCGATCTGATGCAGCTTGTGGTAGGCCGCCAAACGGTCCATCAGACGACGCCGTCCAATCCTGATGTCCGCCTCCACCTTTGCCTTTGCCCTAAGGGCCGCCGCTACCTTCTTCTCAGTGGCCGCCAGCTTACGCTTGAGCTCACGCTCTTTCTTCCGCGCTGAGGCTAGGGTTTCGTTAAACCGGTCCAACTCCCGGATGACCGCCCGCTCCTCTTTGCGGACCGCCACCAGGTTGACCTCTTCCTCCTTCACCGCCTTCCTGATCTCCACCAGGGTGGTCTCTGCCTTTTTCTCAGAGACGACAGGGGCCACTTTTTTCACAGGCCTTTTGAGCGTCTGCATCTCCTTTGCGGTATAGAGTACCGCCAGCTTACTCGAGGTGGAAAGGTACCCCTGCTTCTTCTTGAACCGAATCAGGGCCCACCCCCCGGAGTGACGCTTCACCTCTGCCACGTCGCCTCGGGAAAGGGTCCACAGCACATTGGCTGACTTGGAGGGGTGCCTCCTCACGTTGACGACGTCCGCCACAACCACGGCACGATCCGGCTTACCGGCCTCCGCTGCAAGGGGAACCCCGAGGAACAGGCACGCCAGAATCAGGACGAGGCTTCTTTCATAAATTCGCGCAGTGACAGAAAGCATCCGAACCACCCTACAAAAATCCCGTAAAAAAAGACGCCCCCCATGGAGCGAAGGGAGAGAAACGACAATTCAAAGGACCCCGCACCGGCCCCTGCTTTGGAGGCAAACAGAATGTAAGCACCGAACAGCGCCAGAAGAGCCAGGAGGGACCCCGCGGCCCCTTCTATCACCCCTGCGAGATATAACGGGGTCTTGATAAACCCGCCCGTGGCCCCAACCAGTTGCATGATCTCAATCTCATCACGCCGGGAATAGAGGGCCAGCCGAACGGTGTTGTAGACAATGAAAAGCGCAACGATAAAAAAGAGACCGGCAAGGGCAACCCCCGCCAGCTCCATCATCCCCAGCAGCCGGGAGACCCGGGCCAGCCAGGATCGACCGTACTCCACCTCGTCCACAGCCGGTAACCTCACCATGGCCGCGGCCATGGCCTTCACCCGGGTCCACTCCGCAGCCTCAGGGGTCACCTCCACCTCGTAGGCATCCGGAAGCGGGTTCTCTCCCAGTCCCTCGAAAAGAGAGAGCTGGCCTTCCATACTCTCCATCAAATCCGTCAGGGCCTCGTCACGTGATATAAAAGTGACCTTTGCCACCCCACCCATGGTTTCCAGGGAGTTCCCGGCGGACTCCACCGCCGTGGAGCTTGCCCCATCCTTAAGGTAGACCATCACACGCACCCCGTTTTTCCACGAGGCGATCACCGACTCGCCGTTCTCCACCACCAGAAGCAGGGAGCCTGCGATGAGAATGGTCAGGGCAATGGTCAAAATCGTGATGCCGTGCAGAAAGGCATGGGAGGTGAAATCCTTCAGGGTTCGTTTCATGTGCCGCTTCATACCCCCCCCCCTTCCACTGCTTCCGGCTCCACCAGTCGTCCCTCTTCCAGGCGGATAATGCGCCCTTTTTTCCGGGCCAGGAGATCCCGGTCGTGGGTGGCCACCATCACCGTGGCCCCTTTCTCATGGTACGCTGAGAGAAGGCCGATGATGATCTCAGCGGATTTCGGATCGAGGCTGCCCGTGGGCTCATCGGCAAGGATCACCTCTGGTTGCCCGGCAATGGCCCGGGCCACGGCCACCCGCTGCTGCTCCCCGCCGGAGAGGCTTGCAGGCATGGCATCCATACGCTTGTCCATGCCTGCATGGCGCAGGATATTTCGGGTGCGCTTGTCGATCATGCTCCGGGGCTCTCCACGGGCTTCCAGTACCAGGGCCACGTTGTCGAACACGTTGCGGTTGGGGATCAGCTTGAAATCCTGAAAAATGATGCCGTAACGACGGCGGAGAAAGGGGATATCTTTGCGGGCCAATCGGTTCATGTTGGTGCCGAAGGCAAGAACCTGACCGCTGGTGGTCTTCTCTCCCAGATAGAAGAGCTTCAAGAGAGTGGACTTGCCGGCACCCGACGGGCCGGTGACATAGAGCCACTCCCCTTTCTGAATATCCAGGGTAATGTTGGAAAGGGCCAGCTTGGCGCCGAAACGCTTGCTGACATTGAAAAGACGGATAACGGCTTCATCCGTATTGTCTGGCTGTGTCATAGGCTCCGGTCCGGGGGGAAGAGGCGGGATCCGAAGGGAAAATCCATTCCCACGACAACGATTCCCGTTGATTTTTCACCCCATTTTCTGGTAATTGGACATCACGAGTCAAGGAGTGCCGCGAAACGGTTTTCCTTACGTGCGAGCCTCCACTGACTATCCCAAATGGCTTCTTCCATCAGTGGAGGTTTCCTGCATCTACAGGTCGGACTCTATCCGTGACCTTTTTACATAGCCATCACCTAGAACAAAAGCAACCGATTTTTATCGGGAACTCTCAAGGCCAAGGAGTGTTTCCCAGGGATAGCTGCGGACTGGTGGAGGCATGGAAAGAAAGGGCTAAGGGCTAAGGGCTAAGGGCTAAGGGCTAAGGGCTAAGGGCTAAGGGCTAAGGGTGGTGGAGTCGCTTCGCTCTGTCAATGACAAAACGACAACCAGCGAATGCATCGCACCGCAAGGCTTGTGTTTCCGACTGCCGGAGCAGTGCTCCTCTCTCATTGTCCATGGCCGCAACCCATGAAGCCGGACGCACCACACAGCAAACGCCGTTGTGATTTGACCCGAGGAACGAGGGGCAAAGCGCAACGGCAACCAGGTTTCCAGGTGCCTCCACCTGGCCGCCGGAGGCATGTTTTTACCCAAACGTTGACCATACAGGCTGCTTGGCAGCCACCATTGCAGAGACGCCGACAGGCGCTATACATCATTTAAGGAGACGCCCCATGAAAAACGAACTGATAGATATTGTCTGTAAAACGTCCTTCAAATTCTCCGAAGAGCCCACCTTCAAGCTGGCCTCCGGAAAAATGAGCCACTTCTACGTCAACTGCAAGCCCACCATCTTGAGCCCCCGCGGCATGTTCCTCGTGGGCAACCTCGTCTTTGACGCCGTAAAAGACCTCGACATCACCGGCATCGGCGGCCTCACCTTCGGAGCAGACCCCATCGCCGTGGCCACCTCTTTTGCTTCCGAGCTGGGCGGCAAGCCCATAAAGGCGTTCTCCATCCGCAAAGAGTTGAAAGACCATGGCATCATCAACTGGGTGGAAGGCGACATGGCCAAAGGCGAGAAAGTAGTCATCATCGATGACGTCATCACCACCGGCGGCTCCACCATAAAGGCCATCGAACGCGCCCGCGTCCAGGGCCTCGAGGTCGTCCGCGTCATCACCCTCATCGATCGCCAGGAAGGCGGCCTCGAAAACGTCCAGGAGTACGTGGACGACGTCCGCTCCATCATCACCCGTGATGAACTCATGAAACACCTGGGGGTCAGCCTGTAGCAGGCTCCATCACAACACGAAGACACATGGCAAAAAGCCACAGTCTGAGTAACCCTGCATCCTTAAGAGCCGTGGGCACCCTTTGCCCCACGGCTCTTTTTTTGTGCCTGCCCCTCCCACCCCGCCTTGGGCTTGGCATCCATGTCGGCCCTCTGCCCTCATTTGTTTTCACCAAAATTTCACCATACCTTCACCTTGGGTTGACTATTTTTCAGGTAGGTTGCTCACCTGATTAGTATAAACCATTCAGCACCAATGAAAGAGTCTCCAGCGGCAAGCTGTGCCACATTGAAAGCAAATTGCGGATGCGTTTTGACCTCGTTCCCTGGGGCACCCCCCCGTCATTGAAAAAAACCGTTCTACAATATTTTTGAATTCTATTTTTCAAACGTTTGTCCCTCCGGGAGGGGCCGCCGAAAGCATAAGCAGAATGATTAGAATAATTTTGGATCACTTATGTTCATCAGGAGAAAACCGACACATGACATCACCGAGACACCTCATGGCAAAACAATGGGTACTGTTTGCGGCCCTTACCTGGACAACACTCTTGGCAAACCCAGCCTATTCTCAACCGGAAAGTGATGATTTTGAACCAGGGTTCAAAGGTACCGCCCGCGTATTCATGGGAATCAGCTCATCAAAATCGTTGAGCCAAGTCAGCGACGAAAACAAAAAGATCGACTCCCTGGATCAGGACGCCAACTCTGAAACAGAGTTTATGGCGTTTCCCATGTTCAACCTCGAGTATACCCTTTCAAACAGGGCAACAACCATCTTTGCCGGCAAGGCCGACGTTGATGTCATCCAAGGAAACTTTCTATTTAAAACAGGGATCCGGCAAAAGTTACCGGATGATACCGTGGTCAGCCTCTCCTACATTCCCAACATCGGCATCATCGATGATGAGGTGTGGAAAGATCCCTACCTGACCGGTGTGAACCGCAGCGAAACAGACCGAGATTCCATGGCCGTTGCCCTTGAAGTTGAGTCTCTTTTCGGAACACCGCTCTACCTCAACTACACCTTTGCCTCCCAAGAGATCGAGGACGAAGAATCCGGGCAATCACTGCTGGCGGCTGGAGCCATTACAGCGGAGGAAGTCACACGCCTCAGCCGTGATTCCGACGCACACATTGTTGAATCAGGCTTTCAAATCCCCTTGGGCGGACCATTCATGATGGAAGCAGGCATAGTTTACGCCCGAAATGATGCTGATGGCGACGCCATGAGCTTTGACAACTATGGGGCTGACCTGACCCTGCTCTTCAGTCAGCCCGCGTTCATGGTGATGGCCTCAACCTCCTTCAATTACGCCGACTTCGACGAGACCCACCCGGTGTTTGACACACGCCGCCAAGACAACACCTACAGCGCCAACATCGGCATTGAGATCCCCAGCCCCATGGGCTTTGATGCAATGTCCCTGATGATCATGGCCGACTATGGCACCCGATGCTCCAACATCACCTTCTACGATAATGAGGAGTACTCCCTGGGGGCCGGCATCACGTACCGATTCTAAGATGAAAACCCACCTGCAACCCGCTTTCAAGGTGGCACAGCTTGCCGCCGGAGGCAGCCAGGTTAAAGACGCCTCCGGCGGCCCTGCCGGGGGCCAAACTTTTGAAAAGTTAGATAAACAGATTTTGAAAAACACCCTTGGGTAAATCGAAAGCCCAAGGCGAATGTGATTTGCCCCGAGGAACGAGGGGCAAAGCGCATTTGCAACCTGCTTTCAAGGTGGCACACCTTGCCGCCGGAGGCAGCCAGGTTAAAGATGCCTCCGGCGGCCCTTCCGGGGGACAAACTTTTGAAAAGTTTGACAAACAGGTCTTGAAAAACACCCTTGGGTAAATCGAAAGCCCAAGGCGAATGTGATTTGCCCCGAGGAACGAGGGGTAAAGCGCATTTGCAACCTGCTTTCAAGGTGGCACACCTTGCCGCCGGAGGCATACGTTTGCCGAAGAAAGCATCCCCAACACCCTGTTTCTCCTGCAGGGTTTTCCTGCCATGCCCCATACCCGAGCAGTTTTTGAACACTTCTGTTCTGGTATGGGCCATGGCACATATATTACACTGCCATCATTTGCCCCGTCACAAAGGAGAATAAACCGCCATGGCCCCACGTCACCTTCGTATCCTGGTCATTGAAGACAATCGAGATATTGCCGAAAATATCGGAGATTACATGGAGTCCTTCGGCCACGCGGCAGACTATGCCATGGACGGCATCGGCGGATTGCACCTGGCCCTGACCCAGGAGTACGACGTCATCGTCCTGGACCTCATGCTTCCCGGCATGGACGGCCTCACCCTCTGCAGCCAGCTTCGAAAAGAGGGAAAAAAAACGACGCCGGTGCTGATGCTCACGGCCCGGGATACCCTTGAAGACAAACTCACGGGCTTTGAAACCGGTGCCGACGACTACCTGGTGAAACCCTTTGACATGGAGGAGCTTGCCGCCAGGATTCTGGCCTTGTCACGGCGGTCATCCCAGGCTGAAGCACCTCTCCTTTCCGTGGGGGACCTTACCTTTGATACCGCCACCCTGAAGGTGCATCGGCAGGGGGTTGACCTTCACCTCAACAACACCTGCCTGACCCTGCTCCGGCACCTCATGGAAGCCGCCCCCAATGTGGTTTCCCGTCGAGAGCTCGAGCGGAGCCTCTGGGGGGACACCCCGCCGGGGAGCGATGCGCTGAAGTCCCACATGTACACCCTCCGGCGAAATGTGGACAAACCATTCGATAAAGCCCTGATCCATACCCTCCATGGGATCGGGTACCGCATGGAGGAGCTGTGATGAAAAAGGCCTCTTCTCCTGTGGAAACCTTTGGTGTGGCATTTCACCGAAGCTTTACGTTTCGTGTGTTTGTTGTCTTTGTTGTTTTATGGGTTCTTCTTGCCGCCGGTTTCGGGGCGGGCGTTTTTTATCTGCTGAACAAATCCTACCACGAGACCAACACCTTTCGAATGGATCAGATGGTGGAATTTTACATGGAACGCCGTGCCGGAGGTGAGTTGCCTCTGAATGACTGTGAGCCGTTCCTCAAGGTTTATGACAACATTGAGGACGTGCCCGACATAAACCGGGAAGTGATTCGAAACCTTGCGGATGGCGCCTACGAATCCAATGACGACGATGATGGTGTTGGGGGGCCCAGGAATTATTCTTACCATATCCGAACTCTTCCCAACGGATCAGGACGGTTGTATGTCGTCCTTGAAGAGGATGAACAGGATATTGAAGACAAATACAAACGGAAGATGAAGCGCAATGTGCTCTATGCCTTTATAATGGCTGTTTTTCTGAGCTTTTTTGGGGCATTTCTCTGTGCGCGTATGCTGACCCACCCCTTGCAGAAGCTGCTTGACAAGGTGAGGGGGTCCAACCCTCGCTCACTCCCTGTGGGATTTTCCGAGGAATACGCTGAAGATGAAGTGGGGGTTCTTGCCAGGGCCCTGGATGAGACCAACCAACGGATCTGCGCCTTTATTGAACGTGAGAAACAATTTACCCGGGATGCGAGCCATGAGCTGCGCACCCCCCTCACGGTTCTGAAGGGCGCCATGGCCGTGATTGACCGGCTCCCCAGCGAAACCCGCCACCCCCTGTCCAACCCCCTGGCCCGAATCGAGCGGGCGACCTCAGAAATGGAGTACTATGTCGAAAACCTCCTGCAGCGGTCCAAAGGAGAGGCCGCACAGGAGCGCACAACCTTTGAAGCCCTTCCCCTTGTGAGCCGAATTGTGGAGGAGAGCCGGTACCTGGTGGAGGGGAAAAAGGTGACCCTCTCCCTTTCAGCCACAGCAGACCCGGTGTTGGTCATCGCGGAATCCGAATTCATCATGGCTGCCTCCAACCTCATTCGAAACGCCTGCCATTACACCCATGAAGGCCAGATCACCGTCTACCTCACCGAAACCCACCTGGAAGTCCTGGACACCGGCCCCGGCATCTCCGAAAAAATCATCCATCGCATCACCGAGCCTTATGTCAAAGGCGACACCAGCAAAGGCCACGGCATCGGCCTTGCCATCGTGAAACGGGTCTGCGACGAGGCCGGATGGCAACTTTCCATTAAAAACGCCAACCCGGGTACCCGGATCCGCATCACCTTTCTTAAAAAATAATCAGCACTGGCAACGTGCCTTCTATGGTCAAAGTTCGGAAAAACATGCCTCCGGCGGCAAGGTGTGCCACCTTGAAAGCAGGTTACGAATGCGCTTTGCCCCTCGTTCCTCGGAGCAAATCACATTCGTCTTTGATTCGATGTTAACTTGGAATCATGTATAAAACCCTGTTTGTCAAACCATGCCTTATTAAGTCAGGCAAAAGTTTGGCCCCCGGCAGGGCCGCCGGAGACATGCTGTACAATGCCCCCCTCTTCCAAAAATTTCACAAAAATTTCACATCCCTTTCACGCCAGATTCACGCCTCATGGGCTACCTTCCCCACAAGCTGATCCACGGACAGGATTCAGCCCCTCAGCACACGCAGGCCATTGCCTCCCCCCCATTTGGTGAGGCCTGCGTGTGCTCTTTCAATTAAATATTAAGGATTACACCATGTCTCGAAAAATCAGAGCCATACTATGCATCGCCATTCTCATGGGTGGCCTGTATACCATGAAGGCCCTGGCCTCTCTTAAGCAGCACCCCACGTCGGCTCAACCAGCCGAGAGCTCCTTGACCGTGGATGTGCTGGAGGCGCGGCCCCAACGTGTTCAAACCACCCTGACGGGGTTCGGCGAGGTCGCCTCTGTAAACAGCGTGAGCCTTGCGCCAGAGGTCTCCGGGCATGTCGTGGGGATTCACCCCGACCTTGAAGAGGGAAATGTCATCAAAAAAGGCGAGGTCCTTTTTCGACTCGACACAAACACCCTGCAATTGGAAAAAGCCACCGCTGAAACACGGCTCGTCACCTTAAAACGCAACCGCGACCTTCTAAAAAAAGAGTTCCTTCGCACCAAAAGGCTGTTTGAAACCGTCAAGACGGGTAGCCTCTCCAACGTGGAGAGTGCGGAGCAGAGCTACAACTCTGCCAAAGATGCGGTGGATCAAGTGAAACAGACCCTGGCCCTGGCCAACCTGAACCTTGAGCGATCCACCATCAAAGCCCCATTTACGGGGCGGGTCAAAGGGGTCACCCTTGAGATGAATCAGTATGTCGATGCCGGAACCGACGTTGTAACCCTATCCGATGACTCGGTACTTGAGGTGGCAGTGCCCCTTCAGGGGGAAGAGGCTGCGGCTCTCCTTGAATTTGCCCAGGAAGCCCCCAGGGGCTCCTGGTTCGGCAAACTGACCCCCCAAACCTGCGACGTAAACTGGAACCAGGGCACGACCAAGGCCACCGGCACCCTTAATCGTGTCATCCGTTACGACGCCACCAGCCGCACTGTCTACGTGGCCGTCCGCATCACCCCCGAAGGCCAGACCGGATTTCCCGTCACCGATGGCATGTTCTGCAAGGTCACCATTCCCGGGCAGCCCCTCACCGACGTTGTCCCCCTGCCCTCATCGGCGGTCAATGAGGACGACACCGTCTACATAGCCCAGAACAACCGCCTGAAGACCATTCCGGTAGAGATCGCCTACACCCGGGGTGAGACCACCTGCATCACCGCCATAGCCCCCGGCACCCTTATCATCACAAGCCGTCTCACCGCCCCTGTTGAGAACTCAAAACTCTCCGTTGCCGTCCCCCAGAAATTGGCCATGGGAGGAACACCGTGAAACAGCTCATTGCATCCTTTGCCGGAAACCGGGTCCTGGCCAACCTGCTCATGGTAATCATCCTCCTTGCTGGGGTCGCAGCCGCCATGATCATGACCCGTGAAGAGTTTCCATCCATGACCCTGGATACCGTTACCGTCGACCTCTCCTGGGACGGCGCATCACCCGAAGACGCCGAAGAGGGCATCGCCCTCAAGATTGAAGAGGCCATCGACGGGTTGGAAGGCATTGACACCTTCACCACCACCTCATCGGAAGGCTCTGTCTCCACCGTTGTCACCATCGTCGACGGGTACGATGTTGAAAAGGCCTACGACCGTATCAAAAACAAGATCGACCAGGTCTCCACCTTCCCTGCCGATGCGGATAACCCCATTGTGACGGTTCCCACCATCACTCACCCCGTGATGACCCTGGGACTCTCGGGGAACATAGCTGAGAAAGGCCTCAAAGAGCTTGCCACACAAATCAAAGACGAGCTTGCAGCCAGAGACGCCATCTCCCAGGTTTCGGTCACTGGAACGCGCGATTACCAGATTCGCGTGGAGCTCTCGGAGGAGACCCTTCAGGCCTACGGCCTCACCTTAAACTCTGTGGCCAACACCATCACCAACTCCAACCTCAACCTCTCCGGCGGCAAGCTCAAGACAACCGGCGAGGTCTTTAACATCCGTACCGTGGGCAAGCGCTACACAGGCAAAGAGATCTCAGATATTGTGGTTCTGCCACTGGCCAGCGGTGAAGCCATCACCCTCGGCCAGGTCGCCACCATCACCGACGGATTTGCGGACGACGAACTCGACATCCTTGTGGGCGGCGACCCCATGGTCTTTATCAAAATAGCCAAAACCGAGCTGGAAGACGCCATCACCCTCTCGGACGATGTGGCCAAGTACATCGCAACGAAAAGCGCCGCCCTCCCCGAGGGGGTGAAACTCACCGTGATGAAAGACAACACCCAGGAGATCCGAACCAGCATCTCCCTGCTCAGCAAGAATGGCATCATGGGCCTTGCCCTGGTCTTTGCTGTGCTCTGGCTGTTCCTGGACACACGCCTCGCCATCTGGGTGGGCATGGGCATCCCCATCTCCCTTGCAGGTGGCATGGCCATCCTCTGGATGATGGGCTACACCATCAACATCGTCACCCTTTTCGGCCTGATCATGGTACTCGGCATCGTGGCCGATGACGCCATTGTGGTGGGCGAGGCCATCTACGTGCACCGAAAGGCTGGAGAGGGTCCCATGCAGGCCGCCGTAAACGGGGTACTCGAGGTGGGGGCACCGGTACTGGCTGCCGTGGCCACCACTGTGGTGGTCTTTGTCCCCCTCATGCACATTGGTGGCGTGCTTGGAAAAGTAATTGTCGGCCTCTCCGTGGCCGTGGTGGCCTGCCTCCTCATCTCTCTGGTGGAGTGCCTGATCCTGCTTCCGGCACACCTCTCGGACCTGCCTGACCCCAACCGCAAAAAGACGTCCCGGTTCGCCTTGATCCGCGCCCTGAACCGATGCCACAACGCCAGTGTGGGCAGCCTGGAAAGGGTGGCAGAGACATATTACCGCCCCGTTCTTAAGTGGGTCCTGTCCCACCGCCATGTCGCGCTCAGCGCCCTGGCCGCCGTGGCCTTTCTCACCGTCGGGCTCATGCAGGGCGGCATCGTCAAGTACGAGATGTTTCCGGATCAAGACAGTTCAACCATCGTGGCCCAGCTCGCCTTCCCTGAAGGAACGCCATACAAAACCACACAGGAGGCTGTGGCCCGCCTTGAAAATGGGATAGTGGCCCTTGCCGAGAAAACTGAAACCCTGTCCGGCGCCCCGCTCATCGAGCAGCTGGTGGTGATCTCCGGCCAGGAGACAGACACTCACATCGGCCACATTGGCTCCACGGGCACCCACCTTGGGGGCATCCAGGTGGCCCTTCTCTCCGCCTCGGAACGCGGCATCCACACACAGGAGCTCTGCCGTGCCTGGGAAGAAGAGGTGGGCCCCATCCCAGGGGTTGAAAAGCTCACCTTCTCGTCCGACAGCGGCGGGCCCGGCGGCGCAGACATAGCCGTGGCCCTTCAGGGCGGTACCCTTGAAGCGTTAAACGGCGCCGCAGCCGAGGTGAAAGAGAAGCTTGAAAGCATTTCAGGGGTCTTCAGGGTTCGCGATGACAGCGCTCCCGGTAAAAATGAGATCACCTTCTCCCTGAAACCCGAAGCACGAACCCTGGGCATTGAGGTGAAAGACCTCGCCGATCAGCTCTTCGCGTCCTACTTCGGCAAGGTGGCCATGAAGATCCAAAGGGGCAACGATGAGGTGGAGGTCAAGGTCTCCTATACCGATGCCGAGCGCCGCACCTTCGAAAGCATCCGCCAGATGATGGTCGCCACCTCAAGCGGTGCAAGGGTACCCTTGGATGAAGTCGCCAACATCGAGATCAAACCCGGCTACGCCAGCATCACCCGCACGGACAAAAAAAGGGAACTCACCGTCAGTGGCGATGTGAACTCCGCACAGATTGTGGCCAGTGACGTGGTGGCAGAGCTGGAGGGTGGGTTCCTCGATTCCATCCAGGAGAAGTGGGGTGTTCAGGTGGAGCTTAAGGGAGAGGCCGAAGAGGACCGCAAGAACTTCGGAAGCTTGGCCATCTGGTTTCCCCTGGCTGTCCTGACCATCTACATGATCGTGGCCACCATGTTCCAATCCTATGTTCAGCCCATCATCATCATGATCACGGTTCCTTTTGGAATCATTGGCGCCATTTTGGGGCACCTGGTGCTGGGGCTCAACCTCTCCATGTTCAGTATCTTCGGCATGGTGGCCTTAACCGGTGTGGTGGTCAACGACGCCATCGTCCTCATCGACCGCATCAACAACAACATCAAGGAGGGCATGCCCTTCATGGATGCCGTCGTGCAAGGCGGCACCCGTCGCTTCCGGGCCGTCATCCTCACCAGCGTCACCACCGTGGGAGGACTCCTCCCCATCATCGTGGAGACTGACCCCGCAGCGCAGACCATGGTCCCCATGGGGGTCTCCCTGGCTTCAGGCATTGCCTTTGCCACGGTCCTCACCCTCTTGCTGGTGCCCTCTCTCATGCTGGTCTTAAATGACGCACGCTGCGCCCTCTTTCGACTGGTCAAAGGGCGCTGGCCCGAACAGGAAGAGGCCGAACCGGCATACGCCACCCAGGAACAACATGACGAACCCAACCACCCCCCAAGGAGTGTGTCCCATGATATGCAGTAAAAAGGCCCTCAAGCGATTCTTTATAACCACCCTGGGCCTGATGCTTCTGACGTCACCGGCTGCGGCCCAGAAAAAAGAGAGCGCCCTGGACCTGAACACCCTCACCACGCTGGACCTTGCAAGCGCCAAAGCCATTGCCATCCAGGGAAATCCATCGCTTCAGGCCACCCGAACGCGCATCGAACAGGCATTTTCCGTGGTGAGCCAGAAAAAGGCGGCCTGGATGCCATCCGTGGATGCCTCGGCATCCCTCGCCCGGGTAGACAGCTCGGCAAATTCCGGTACCGCAGATGAAAACGAGCGGTATGCCAGCTCCCTTTCGGCCAGCCTCACCCTCTTTGACGGCTTCAATCGAACGTACTCCCTTGCCTCGGCCAAATACGCCGAAAGCTCGGCAACCGAGGCGGAAAAAGAGGCGAGAAGGCTCCTTCTCTTTAATGTAAGCCAAGGGTACTTCACCCTTCAGAGCGCCATGGAGAACCTTGCCATCGCCGAATCGGACAGGGAGTACAACACAAGGCTCCTGACCGAAGCCCAGGCAAAATATGATGCCGGGGCAGGGACCATGAGCGATGTCCTCAACTTTAAGATCGCGGTGAACAACGCAAAGACATCCCTGACCACCACCCGCAGGGAGATCAGCAGGGCCCGAGTCGCCCTGGCTGTTCTCATGGGAGCCGAGCAGGCGCGCCTTCCAGATGGCCTCTCCCTCGCCCCCCTGCCAGAGCAAGGCCCCTGGAGCAACCCACTGCCCCTTGAAGAAACCCTCAAGGAGAGCGCACTGAGCAGGCGGCCCGACCTTGCCCAGGCGGAGCTCTCCATCAAGCAGGCGGATGCGGCCATCAAGGTGGCCCAATCCGGCTACTACCCCACCGTCGATTTAACCGGCAGCCTCTCAGGCAACCGTGACGGAAGTGCGACGTTTGAGCAGGACGACTTCGGAAGCAGCGTGGGCGTCAATGTCAGCTTCAACCTCTTTTCAGGCGGCCAGACACGGGCCAAGGTGGCAGAGAACCGCGCGGCCCTCAGGGAGGCTCAGTACACACGCCAAAGCACCACCCTTGCCATCAAACAGGAGGTGGCTGACGCCATGGCAACCTTTACCGCTGCAAAAGAGGCGGTGGTTCTACAAAAGGAGACCGTGGCCTTCACAAGCCAGAGCCGAGGGCTGGTGGAGCAGGAGTACCTCGCCGGGACCTCCACCGTGGTGAAGTTAAACGAAGCCCAAAACAACCTGGTGGCAGCCCAGGGCAATCTGGTGACCGCCCGTGTTGCCCTTGTCACCGCCTGGGAGTCCATACAAAAGGTCACAGGGTTGAATCTGACAGAGTAAAAAACAGCCTCCGGCGGCCCTGCCGGGGCCAAACTTTTGAAAAGTTTGATAAACAGGTCTTGAAAAACACCCTTGGGTATATCGAAAGCCCAAGGCGAATGTGATTTGCCCCGAGGAACGAGGGGCAAAGCGCATTTGCAACCTGCTTTCAAGGTGGAACACCTTGCCGCCGGAGGCAGGCTTTTGCCCCGAACTTTAACCATAGAAGGCACAACCTGAATAGTGATAAAGAATGAACGGTGATTTTAAGACCATCCAACCGAAAGCATATGGAGCATGCACCCATGGGCACCCACTCTTTGCGCCTTCTGATCATTGAGGACAACCAGGACATTGCCGAAAACATCGGCGATTACATGGCTGTCCGAGGCCACACCATGGACTACGCCATGGACGGCATTTCCGGGCTGCACCTGGCCCTCACGGAACCGTATGACGTCATCATTTTAGACCTGATGCTGCCAGGAATGGACGGGCTGACTCTGTGTGGAAAACTTCGCGGGGAGGGGGGAAAGACAACGCCGGTTCTCATGCTCACGGCGCGTGATACCCTGGATGACAAGCTGGAAGGTTTTGAAATGGGAGCCGATGACTATCTGGTGAAACCCTTTGCCCTGGAAGAACTCAACGCACGGGTCCTGGCCCTGGTTCGCCGCAGCCAATCGAAACCGACACAGCTCCTCCGCGTAGGGGACCTGACCCTGGACACGGCCACCTTGAAGGTCCAAAAGGGCCACCAGGAGATCGACCTCAACAACACCTGCTTTCAAATTTTGAAAATCCTCATGGAATCATCACCCAGTGTGGTGAGCAAAAAAGCGATGGAGCATGCCCTCTGGGGAGATACCCCTCCGGGAAGTGACGCCCTCAGGTCCCACTTCTATACCCTGCGCCAAAAAATCGACAAGCCTTTTAACACGGCACTTCTCCAGACCCTGCACGGTATCGGCTACCGCATTGAGGAGGAGAGATGAATTTCACAAAAAAACACAACGCAACGCATCACAGCCCGGCAGCTCAACCTTTTATGGTGCCCTTTTACCGAACCCACTCTTTTCGAATTTTCGTTACCTTTGTCCTCTTCGGCGCCACCCTCTCCCTGGGATTCGGTTGGGCCGTCATCGATCAGATGGAGCGCATTCGAAAGAAGATGGATCTGTTCAAGATTCAAGAGTATGCCGAAGCCTACCTGGCCGATGACTCCAATAACATTCCCACGCATCCCATCGACAAGTTTCTGTCCATCTACGACGACATCCGGGATGTCCCGGATCCCTACCACTCGCTCTTAAGAGGCCGCGAAGATGGGTCTTATTTCTCCGATGGCCCGGATGGCATCGGTGGCCCCGGCGAACATCGCTATATTATTCACACCATACCGAGCCGAAAGACGAAGCTCTACTTCATTCTGGATGACGGAGGCTTTGAGTCACGGTTCAACCTCGCCCACCGCATTGACATGGTTTTTTTCTATGGATTTATCCTGGCTCTCATTGTGAGCATTATTACCGGCAAGGCCAATGCCCACCTCCTCGCTCACCCGATGCACGACCTGTTGGAAAAGATCAGCGGGTCAGACCCTGCAAGCCTGCCTGTGGGGTTCTCTGAGGAATACGCCAAGGATGAGGTGGGCTCGCTGGCCCGGGCCCTGGATCAAACCAACATGAGAATTCGTACCTTCATTGAACGGGAGACCCAGTTCACTCGGGATGCCAGCCATGAGCTGCGCACCCCGGTCACGGTGATCAAAGGAGCTGTAGAGATCCTGGGCGAACTTCCGGAGGAGAGGAAAGCCCAGATCCGGAGACCCCTGGAACGCATCGAGCGATCCCTTGACCAGATGGAGACCCTCATCGAGAGCCTCCTTCAAAAGGCCCGGGAAGATGCCTCCTCAAGCACCCCGGTCCTTGCAGCCGGGCCCCTTGTGAAGCAAACCATGGCTGAGAATCAGTACCTCATTGATGAAACGCGAGTGGACCTACGGTTAGAGCAAACGGGCAATCCAAAGCTCACGGCTGGTCAACCCGACGTTATCATGGCCATCTCAAACCTCATTCGGAATGCCTGTGTCTACACCAAATCGGGACACATCACGGTGCGCCTGGACGATGCTTTCTTTGAGGTTGAAGACACCGGCCCCGGAATAGACCCCACCATCATAGACCAGATCACCGACCCCTTCGTCAAAGGCGAAGCCAGCAAGGGGCACGGCATCGGCCTTTCCATCGTCAAACGGGTCTGCGACCAATTCGGCTGGCACCTTGCCATCACCAATCAAAATCCCGGCACCCGGGTCCGCATCACATTCGCCGACGGGCTTCACCCGTAAAGAGCAACGGCGGTGACACAATCCACATCACCCACCCTGCAGCCAGAAAAAATAACAGAGCCGTGGAAACAAGTTTCCACGGCTCTGTCTGTATTGCCCGTGCCCCTCTATTGATAAGATATGATCAATGCACAACGCCATGATCTCTGCCCCACCCCTGATTCAGGATGACCATGTGGGCATTTTCACAAATTCCGTAAGGGCGTGGAAACGGTGCCGTAGCTTTATCGAAATCGCCTTTAATCTTGGAGCCTTCGGCAGGTCGCTTTTTGTAAAAAACTCCGCAAAACCTGTGTATCAAACGTTTCAAACATTTGGCCCCCGGCAGGGCCGCCGGAGGCTATTTTTTACTTCCCTGTTCCTTTCCATTTTTCTCCAGCCACCTGTCAAACCGATCGCGCTGATCGTTGTACAGAATGCGCCGGTACTTGGTGTTGTCGTGCATATACAACAGGTGACGGATCACCATGTATGGGTTGAGCGCATGCCGCTGGGTGTCGTTCTGCCCCAGGTATTGTTTGTAGTCGTCCACCACCTGGTATCCCTCTTCGACGATGGTTTTAAACCGGCTCGGAGAGAGATTCCCATAATCCACCAGTTCCAAGACAAACCCATCCACCTTGTGGGGTTGGAAACGATAGTCCGGAAATTTCTCTTCGGCGACGACAAGAAAGGAGAAGGCGTTGAGCTGTTCCTTTTCGGAGAGGTGGTCCCGGTTCCGCTTCTCTTTCTCCTCTGACCTTATGGTCTCTTCCAGGATGCTGTAGAACTCCCGGTCTGCAAGTTCAAAGAGGGCGGCAAGGGTATTGATGCGTCGTTTCAGATCGATGGGAATGGATTTTTTGTACTTTATTTTGTGGTCCAGGGCACTCCAGGCGTCTTGAATAATGGTCCGAATCTGCAACTCAAAGCGGAGGTCGTTGTACCTGGAATACTCCCGCATCGCGCTGCGCGGCTCTTTCAGCTTCAAGTCGACGTGCAGCCCTTTGTACCCGAAGGAGTCTTCCTTGCTCTCCATTGCTTCGATC
This sequence comes from Desulfolunaceae bacterium, assembly GCA_942491485.1. Lineage (GTDB taxonomy): Bacteria > Desulfobacterota > Desulfobacteria > Desulfobacterales > Desulfolunaceae > Desulfoluna. The sequence goes on from CALOAX010000013.1 coordinate 56,924, forward strand.
TTGTCCGTGATTTCCACAAACTCAAACTCCTCAGAGAGGATGTCCCGAATTCTCACGATGTCGGATTCATACAGGGAGACCACCCGCAGGCCAATCAGGTCCGTGATATGATCCTTGATCTCATAGGGGGTTCGCACCTCTTCGAGCTCTGTCTGATATTTTCTCGAGAACTTTTTGATGCACTCTTCTTTATCCTTCACACGGCCCGTCACGGACGAGATGGGAATATCCTCAGCCAGAATGGAATTGATAATCACAATAAACGCGTTCTTGGCTGCTTCAAACAGTTCCAGATTTTCGCTGTGGTAGTTTCTGAAAACCTGCTTTTCTTTCTCAAAATCTATCGATGCCATGTGGTGTCCTTGCCCCCATTTTACAATCCATTGTTCCAAACAATACCAAATACAGCAGTCGTCACCACGATAAAACAGTCGCATGGTTTGAATCGTCCCCCCATGCATCAGGGCCGTACACCATAATAAAAGCCACTTCTGAAATGATACCTGTCGTCACTATAAAAAACAATGAGCCCCTGTAACTATTCATCTCATATCAGGGTGCCTTTCAAACAAATAGCCGAGCCAGACATCCGCGTTCCCCCTGGCGGAAGCAGAGCGGGTCATCTCCAGGAGATGAAGCCCGGCATTTCTTGCGACGGCTTGAAAGGTGTCATCCTGCCAGTAATAAAAGTCACGGTTGTCGTTGTCTGTGGCCAAGCCGTAGCCTTCCTTGACAGAGACATAGAGGCGGCCGCCGGGAGCAAGAGCGTTTGTGATACGCGAGAGGATATCGGGAATGGTGTTGTGGGGGAAGTGGACGAGGACCCCGGAGATAAGGATGCCGTCCCATGATTCGTTGAAATGATCCGTGGTGATGATGTCTCCGGTTGTAACGGGACAGCCGGAGTGTTTTTCGGCGAGTTTTGCCAGGGCCGGGGAAGGTTCCAATCCATGGGGAACAAACCCCCTGTTCTTCAACCAGAGGAGGTCTCGTCCGGAGCCGCAACCGATATCAAGAACCCGCGCACCGGGCACGAGGGCTTCTGCCAGGGGGGTGAGAATGGGGGTGGGGTCGATAGTCACGGTGGCATCAAAGAAGGCTTTTGCCTCCTGCTCGTAATACGCCTGGGTCTTGTCGCTCATGAGAAGGGTTCCATAACACGCTGGTTTACAGGCAAACTTAACCGAATGAATATTTATTTATGTATACTATTCCTGATATCTACCACGGCTCGTTGTAAAGCAGCCACAGCACTCTCTTATCTTTATCACCCATGTTCTATAACTACTGACTGTTAGGAGCAAGCATAGAGACAGAGCACGTAACAGAACTTTTCATCCGGTTTTTCCAAACGACCGTTCATTTATTTAATGAGGTGACGAAAAAAATCACGGCTCACCCTCGTTAAGGGTTGCGGACCTAATCGACACCGCACATGCCATTTCAATCGATCAAACCACCTGATTCTATAGTCAATACACAGTAAACGAATATTCATTCTGTTATCTGTTTTCAACATATTCTGTTCAAGGTTGGTCATTGACGAAGCCATACCGAATCGGCATATATTTCAAACCTGCCTCAATCACACTCAAAACAGATCTCTTATGCTGCGGAGTTCAAATACGATCTTATCGTCTGCAAACGCTAAGCGAACGATCGTTTATTTTTCCTTTTTCGAGCAACCAGGTTCAAAAGAGATGATACGCCCATCAAAACATGTATCAATAATCCAGCCCTATTCCATTGCAGGGGCTCCCCTGCCACCAGGATTGCGCCCTCCAATACAGATGGAACGTCAGACGCCACACATGATCCGATTCTCAAGGGGTCACGAAGAAGGCTACACACTCAAAGGCAATCCACACGTGCAGACCGAAAGCGAATACGCCCCCCCTAAGGAACGAGGCATAAACATTCGCGATCTCCCTTTCTTTATTTCCGTCCTTTTAGTAATTCTGATGTTTATCCGCTATGACCCAGTCCAATAACAGGCAGTGTGAGGCGGATATGATTTATAGGTGTTTCGCTGCAGCGGCTTCGCCACCGTGACAGCTGATTTGCACATGCGATTAAGCTGTCATCATTCATGCGAAGATTGAGGGCCCACTACGTCCGCCACAAGTGTCCGACCCCTGGGTGCTCAGGTTCCAACACAGGGGCTGACTATTGCCGGAAGTGCTCCGGCGGGTCGCTTTTAAAACCTGTTTGTCAAACTTTTCAAAAGTTTGGCCCCCGGCAGGGCCGCCGGAGGCACCATTGAACCGAACAGTTACGCGTATCCTCACTATTTTTCAGCAGGTGCATCATGGGCTTTGAGACAGACAACCTACCCCTTTTCGAGAACTCGAGTGACGCCATTATTGTGCTTCAGAACGGCATCATCCGAAACGTAAACTCCAACGCGGTGGAGGTTCTCCGGTATGAGGCCCACGAACTTGTAAACCATGCCTACGGTGACTTTGTGCACCCGGACGACGTGGCCCTGGTGGACGCCCGGTACATCAAGCGAATGAACCATGAGCCTGTCCCCCGGGTTTATCCTTTTCGCCTGATTACCAAAAACGGGGATATCGTCTGGTTTGAGATCCATGCCATTGAGATTGTCTGGGAGGGACTGCCGGCCAGCCTGACCTTTTTTAACAACATCACGGAACGGGTGCTGGCCCAGGATGCCCTCCTTGAGAGTGAAAAGGTCAACCGGGGAATCATCAACGCCATTCCCGACACCATCATCCGTATCCTGGAAAGTGGAAAGATCTCCGGTTACAAAGGGCCGGAAGGCTCCCCTGCCACCGGAAAGATCCCCTACGCGGGACGCCACCTGTCGGAGTTTCTACCCGCAGAAAAGTACGAAGAGGCCATGGCGGCAATCCGCGGCGCCCTTGCAAACCACACGGTGCAGCCCTTTGAATTCAAGTGGGCCGAGGTCAGGGGTGTTGAATGGTATGAGGTCCGGCTGATTCCCCTTACCGGGGATGAGGTGTTGGGCATACTCCGAAACATTACGGAACGGAAAACCCGGGAACGCATCCTCAAGGATCGGCTGCACCTCCTGGAGACCCGTGTAAAGCAATCCCACGCCATGAGCACCATCATCGGCCACAGCAAACCCATGCAGGAGGTGTTCGACAACATCGCCAAGGCTTCCAAGACCTCGGCCCATGTCATCGTTTACGGAGAGTCCGGCACGGGAAAAGAGCTTGTCTCCAAGGCCATCCATGATCTGAGCGATCGGGCCAAAGGCAACTTCGTGCCGGTGAACTGCGCGGCCATTCCGGAAAAACTCATGGAGAGTGAGTTCTTCGGGTACAAGAAGGGGGCTTTTTCCGGAGCCACCCAGGACAAAAAGGGGCTCCTCGAACTGGCCGACGGCGGCACCCTGTTCATGGACGAACTGGGTGAGATTGATCTCAACATGCAGGCCAAGCTCCTGCGCGCCATTGAAGGGGGCGGCTTCCTCCCCGTCGGTGGCAGGGAGACCGTTTACCCGGACATCCGCATCATCGCGGCCACCAACAAGAACCCGGAGGATCTCGTCAAAGGCGGCCTGATGCGTGAAGATTTCTTCTACCGCATCAGCATCATCCCCGTCACCCTGCCCCCCTTGCGCGATCGTCTCGAAGACCTCCCCTTCCTCATTCACCATTTCCTTGAAAAACTGGGCATGGGGGACACCCTGCCCGTCGTTCCCTCCCATGTGACGAACCGGCTCCAGGCCCACGCATGGCCAGGCAATATCCGGGAGCTTCAGAACGTTGTGCACCGGTACGTCACCATGAACCGACTGGACCTGCCGCAACCGGAAGAGACCCGGCCCCTTGAAACACCTCGCAGAGAAGACGGCCCCCCCATCCCCTTGAACTTGGTTCTGGAGGAGGCTGAAAAAGCCCACATCCTTCGCACCCTGGAAACCACCCGATGGCAGAAAGCAAAAACGGCGGAGATTTTAGGTATTCACCGGAAGACCCTTTTCCGAAAACTGAAGAGCTATGGAATCGATTAGTCTCGCAACGTGACGTTGATGCCACGCCAGTTCTATACCCATCTTTTCCAATATCATACGACTGCACCCGCCAACCAACGTGGCACCCATGCCACGTTGAAGATTTTCCCCACCCGCCCCTACAAACCACCTGATTCCCAAGTATTCCAGAGTCATGTACCTATCATTCTATCTTTGGCACCTGTTTTGCTCAACAACACTCCTTTCACTTAAAAAAACAGACGGACCGATTATTCGATGTTTTAAAAAAGGAGAGAAGAGAGATGGGAAGATTCAGCGAAGAGTACAGGCAAAAGTGCGTCTCGGCCGACAAAGCCGTAAAGGTGGTAAAATCGGGAGATGTGGTGGATTACGGATTTTTTAACGGCAAGCCCGTGGTCTGCGACATCGCCCTTGCCGCACGCCACGAAGAGCTCCGGGACGTGGAGGTCCATGTGGCCGTCACCCTGCCCCCGGTCCCTGAGGTGGTGAAGCACCCTGAAAGCTTCGTTTACCACGACCTCCAGTTCAGCAAGATATCACGGGTCCTCCAGCGAGATTTCAACGTGGGTTTCTACTACCCCATCATGTACCACCAGGCCCCCTCCTGGTTCCGGGACAACATCGCTCCCCACCGCAACGTGGTGATCTGCACCGTCTGCCCCATGGACAAACACGGCTACTTCAACCTCGGCCCCCACAACTCTGCCACCATGGCAGCCATGGAGGACGCGGATTGCGTCATCCTCGAGGTGAACCCCAACCTCCCCGTCTGCTTGGGCGGTGCCGAAGAGGCCGTCCACATCTCCGCCGTTACCCACGTGGTGGAGGCCCCCAAAGAGATCGCCATGGCCGACCTGCCCAGCCCCGAGCCCAACGAGCAGGAACGCGCCATCGCCGAAAACATCGTGAGCTTCATCAAAGACGGCTCCTGCATCCAACTCGGCATCGGCGGCATGCCCAACGCCGTGGGAAAAATCATTGCCGAGTCAGACCTGAAGAACCTCGGCGGCCACACCGAAATGCTCTCCGACGCCTATGTGGACATGATCGAATCCGGTCGCATGAACGGCTCCATGAAGGCCTTTGATAAATACCGGGTCGCCTACACCTTTGCCATGGGCTCACAGCGTCTTTACGACTTCATGGACAACAACCCCGCCGTGGCCTCGTACCCGGTGAACTACTCCAACGATCCCCGGGTCATCGCCCAGCTCGATGACTTCATCTCCATCAACAATGCCCTTCAGGTGGATCTCTACACCCAGGTGAATGCCGAGAGTTTAGGGTTCAACCAGGTCTCCGGCAACGGCGGCATGTGGGACTTCGTTGCCGGCTCCCAATGGTCCAAGGGGGGCAAAAGCTTCATCTGCCTCACCTCCACCTTCACCGACTCCAAAGGCAACCTGAAGTCTCGGATCCTGCCGACATTCGAGCCGGGCTCCATCACCACCATCCCCCGCCATATGTCGGACTACATCGTCACCGAATACGGTGCGGTGCAGGTGCGCGCCAAGTCCACCTGGAAACGGGCCGAGATGATGATCAGCATCGCCCACCCCGACTTCCGGGAAGAGCTTATCCAGGAAGCGGAAAAGATGAAAATCTGGCGGCATTCCAACAAAAAATAACGAAACCGGCCTCCGGCGGCGAGGTGTGCCACCTCGAAAGCGGATTGCGAATGCTCCTGACCTTCGTTCCTCAGGTCGATCGCATTCGCTGACGGGCTACGCCCGTGGGTAACAAGACTGAGCCTGTTGGGGCTGGGGTGTCGTTGTTCTCCAGCAATAAGACGGCGCAGTCTGCGACCAGCACTCTTGGATTGAGCCTGAAATATCGACAGCCCATGCGCTTGTTGTGCATAGTGCGACCCATCAAACAATGCGCGAATGCGGACGCGTAAAAGCATGAATAACGACACCCGAGTCGCATTCGCCATAGGGTTTCGAGGTGCCCCCACCTCGCCGCCGTAGGCATACTTTTTTGATTAAGCTTTAGGAGAGAGAGATGAAGAGACGTATCAGCGCGGTTTTGACAATTCTGTCAAGCATTGCCCTGGCCACCTCGGCCGGGGCGACCCTCATTGAAAACAACACCAACTTAAGTGCGGAGTGGACACGTATGCCTGCCCGCGTGGCTGCCACGGACTCTGTGGACACGATTCTTTACAACCCGGCTGGCACCATTCGGTTGGGCGAAGGCACCTGGATCATGGCAGGCAACCAGATCCTTCCCAAGGAGTACAGCCATACAAAGAATGGGATGACGCACAAAACCACCACCCTCACCACGGTGGTGCCAGATTTTTTTGTGTTAAAAAATGGAAAGAGGTGGAGTGGGTTCACCGGCTTCGGCGTCATCGGTGGAGGCGGCTCATTGGAGTACGACAACGGGATTATCGCCTCATCCGCCAAGGCCCTGGGAAAGACCACGGGGGAACTTCTCACCGGAACCGCCTTGCCCGAAGAGGTGATGTCTGTGTGGATGGGTGCATACGCCGGTGGTGCCTTTGCCGTGAACGACACCCTTTCCATCTCGCTCACCGGGCGCATGGTCTACGGGGTCAACACGTATGAAATAGACGGTGGCGACCTTCTCGACTACGAAAAGTCAGGAACCGGCTTCGCCCCCATTGTCGGCCTCAACTACACCCCCAGCCCCTCCCTCAACATCGGGTTCCGTCATGAGTTCCGCACCAAAGTGGAGTGGGAGGTGGACAAGATTGACGGGGCTGCAGCCCCTGCCCTTACCCCCGCCCTCGGAGAAAAAGGCACCACATCCCGCAAGGACTTCCCTGCCATGACAGCCATTGGGGTCTCCTGGAAAGCCACCCAAGCCCTCACCCTGGCCACGGACGTCAGCTACGCCTGGCATGACGACATCAACTGGGAAGGCGGGGAAGAAGGACTCGACAACGGCGTGGAGGTTGCCTTTGCCGCTGAATACGCCATCAAGCCCACCCTCAAGGTGAGTGCTGGCTACTCCTACTCCAACGCCGGGGTGGATACGGAGGACTACTCAACCGCCCTCTCTAAAAACGCCTATCACGGGCTTTCCACAGGCTTCATGGTTGAACCGAAACAGGGCCTCACATTCAATGTCGGGGCCACCAAGCTCTTTTACGAAGAGGAGACCGACAGCCACGGCATCACCTACGAAAAGGATCTCTGGATCATCGGCACCAGCGTGCAGTACAAATTCAAATAAAAGAAAAAAAGGCCTTCGATCAATTCGAAGGCCTTTGAAATCTCGGCACAGTCCAAATGGCTATTTGATGCCTTTTTCGATAAAGAGGGAGCTGTACTGTTTGTCGGTCCCTTTGATGTGGGTCTTCAGCCAGTCGCTGAGAAAATTCATCACCTCAACAGACATTGCGATGCGACCACTCTCAAAGTCCTTTTTGAATTTGGTGACCTTTGCCACAAAGGCTTCATGGGTCTTCTTGTGGGCGGGTGCATCCGCATACCCAACCTGTGTAAACAGTCTTTCCTCGAGGGAAAAGTGGGTTACCGTGTACTCCACCAGTCCGGTGATGATCTTGCCGATCACGTCTTTGCCCTTGCCCTGCCGCATGGCCTCGTTGAGGTCATTGATCATGCCCACAAGCTTTTTATGCTGGTCGTCGATGCGCTTTACACCGACGCTGAAACTGTCATCCCAAGTCATCAAAGCCATTTCTGTACTCCTTTCATCTCAATTCATGGCGAGTTGTGAAATCACCACGCCAGTCAATATCATACATACCCACCCCTCTTATCGGCACACCCAGAACATCCTTCAAAACAAAAAAGCCCTGAGAGACCACAAGGGATCAATCAGGGCTTCTGCATTATTTGACTGAGGAGGGTCTTTAATCCTCAACCTCATCCAGAGGGCGGGTTTTCCATCGGCGGTGCACCCAGAACCACTGCTCGGGATATTTTTGAATCATCTTTTCAAAGGCGTAGCTGTAATTCTGGGTATTGGTGAAGATATCGGCTTCGAGGTCGCCGGTGTTCACCAGGGGAATCTCCGGGCCGAACTCCCCTCGCACGAACTTGCCGTCCCGGGCCACAAAGTAGGGAACAACCGGAGCACCTGTCATCAAGGCCAGCTGGGAAATGCCGTTGTGAGCGCTCGCTTTTTTCCCGAACATCTCCACAAAAACGCCCTGGTGGCGCTTGGGAGCATTCTGATCACTCAAGAGGCCCACGCAGTTGCCCTTGCCCAGTTCATCAAAGATGCCCTTCACGGCATTTTTGGTGGGGTACATGCGGCAGCCGAAACGCTCCCGCATCTCCAGGATAAACCGATCCATGGGCTTAAAGTCCAGGGGACGGTACACAGCGGCTATCTGATAGCCCGTGGCGGCCATGGAGGTGGGGAGAAACTCCCAGTTGCCCATGTGGCAGGTGAGAACCAGGACCCCCTTGCCCTTTTTGTGGGCGTCGGCAAGATGATGCACCCCGTACAGTCGAAACCGATCCCACACCCCCTGCCAGTTCCAGCGGAGGCTGCGCCCCATCTCAAAGGGGACGAGGGCGATATGATGAAACGCCTTCCGGCTGAGGTTACGGATCTCTTTCTGAGACATCCTGCTGCCAAAGGCGATGGTCATGTTTTCCAGGGCGGCATCGCGATGGCGCTTATCCACCTGATACCAGATCCCACCGATGCCGCTGGCCAGGTATTCGGCCAGCTTCTCCGGGATCAAGCCCAGTATTAAAAACAAACCTCGGATAATTTTATACGCCAGAAAGTCAATAATCCGTTTCAACTACATATCCTTCTATAAAAAATGGTGATCTATCGTACCACCGAAAAACCCGATAATTCCCTCAAGGGGACATCCCCTGCGCCAGATTCCAGCCTGAGACACTGGAGCTTGCACTCCGTTAACAGCAGATACACAGGACAGATACCAATGCATACAACACCGTCATATCGGTTGGTTACTATACTGATGGGTACACTGTTTTGCAATGGGAAACAAGGGGATTGAATTGCGGCAAAAAAGGGATGGGGTGGCCGTTTTCCACAGGTTTTCCGGTGTCCGGAAAACCTGTGAAAACGGCTGCTATTGCTTGCCCCGAAGGGGTTTGTATATCACGTTCACAAGGCCTACGACCTCAGCCCGATGGGCCGGTCAAGAACCTCCTTCCAGATGACAGCTTCTTTCAAACGCATGCGCCTTTTGTGTCGCTGGCCCTGAGGACGGCACCTTTCCGGCGCCACCTCAACAGCAGTCGAAACCTCAGGGGCTCTCTCATCTTCGGTGCTGTCCCAAAGAGAGGGGGCCTCATCCTCGGCATTCCAACGCTCATGAAGGGATGGTCTCTCATCCGCAGCATCCCACCGCTCGTGGGTCCTCACGGTATGAGTTACCTCCTCTTCCAGAAGCTCCTCATCCCAGGAATTACTCTCGTCGAAAGAGGCGTCACTCTCCTCTCTCAACTCTGCCCAGGGATCATCATCCATGGCCATGTCTTCGTCCATACCCGCAGCTTCCCGCTCCGCTTCGAGTTTGGCCTTCTCCATCTCCTGCTTCATCTGCTCAATGACGTCACCCAGCTTGCCTTTCAGGGCACCGCCACCTTCCGAATTCACGGCAGAGAGGACCTTCCTCATGATAGAGCGGAAGATCAGGTAGATCACGAAGAGCGTGATCAGAAACTTCAGCCCACCCATCAGGTGGTCTCCTTATCGTCCGGTCCTTTCTCATCGCCGGCGATGGAGCTGCGCATATCGGTATCGGCCATGATGTTCTTCATCTTGTAGTAATCCATAATCCCGAGATTGCCGCTTCGGAACGCTTCGGCCATGGCCAGGGGCACCTGGGCTTCGGCCTCTACCACCTTGGCCTGCATCTCCTGAACGCGAGCAGTCATCTCCTGCTCCACGGCATAGGCCATGGCACGCCTCTCCTCGGCCTTGGCCTGGGCGATTTTCTTGTCCGCCTCGGCTCGATCGGTCTCGAGATCCGCACCGATGTTCTTGCCCACATCAACGTCGGCAATATCGATGGAGAGAATCTCGTAAGCGGTTCCCGAGTCGAGGCCCTTGGCAAGGACGGTCTTGGAGATGGTGTCGGGGTTTTCCAGCACCTGCTTGTGGTTCTCGGAGGAACCGATGGTGGAGACGATGCCCTCACCGACTCGGGCGAGAATCGTATCAGCACCGGCACCGCCCACCAGACGATCAAGGTTCGCCCGAACGGTAACCAGCGCCAAGGCTTTCAGCTGAATGCCATCCTTGGCCATGGCCGCGATCTTCGGCGTTTCAATCACCTTGGGGTTGACGCTCATCTGCACCGCTTCCAGCACATCACGACCGGCCAGGTCAATGGCAGCCGCCCGGTTGAACTCCAGGTCGATGTTGGCCTTGTCTGCCGCAATGAGGGACTGGACCACGCGGGACAGGTTACCACCGGCAAGGTAGTGGGATTCCAGAAGGTCCGTATCGATATCAATCCCCGCCTTCACCGCCATGATCTTGGATTCAATGATCAAGGTCGGGGGCACCTTCCTGAAGCGCATAAAGACAATGTTCAGCATGCCCACATGGGCACCGGAAACCAGGGCCTGGATCCAGAGCTTGATGGCTGAGCCGATGACAAAAAGAATCACCAGCACGATGGCCAGGACGACAAACGTTAAAATCATATTCGGGTTCATAGGTTCTCCTGCGTTACGCGTTATCTACGTGGCCTTCCACATTCGAAAGACCGGGTTTATTCTAAAAAAGCCTTTTGCCTCCGGCGGCAAGGTGGGGGCACCTTGAAACCCTATGGCGAATGCGAAACGGGTATCGTTTTGCAGGACAACTCGCGTCCGCATTCGCGCCAAGGGTGAGGCCACTCCCCTTGTGCCACACATGCTCAAGCTTTGATTTCCAAAATACCGAACCATGGGCTTACCTTGGCCCGCATAACTATAGCGGCAAGGTGATGCGTCTTGCCTTAGGGTTTCTCTCCCCTTAAGCCCACGCTCGTAAGGCCGAGGCAATGGGTATAAATGGAGTCAGCGCCTTTCAGTCCCCCCGAACTGTCAGGGATGACGATATGTGTTGTGCCAGCGAAATCATTGTCCACGGGCACAGCCCGTCAGCGAATGTGACCGACCCGAGCAGCGAGGGTCGAGAACATTCGCAAACCCGCTTTCGAGGTGGCTCACCTCGCCGCCGGAGGCCTCTCCTACGACTCTGCCTTCTTCACAATCACGCTGTTGGCGGTAACGGAGAGCACGGCAATGGAGCTCTCTTTTTCGATGTATTCCCCCCGGGTGACCACGTCGATGCGTTCGTCTTCAATAAGGGCCACGCCTGACGGGCGAAGGTCGGTGATGGCGCGACCTTCAAGGCCCAGGAAGTGATCCAGCCCTTTTTTCTGGGAGGTGGCCCCCTCGTCGCTTTTCAGCTGTTTCTTCAAGGTCACGGGCGAGTGTTCCAACACCTTTGCCCCGAAGAAGATGGCTGCGGGAATGAGAAAAATATCCGCTATCACCAGGGCATACCCCATCTGAGTCGATACCCCGGTGAAGACCATATAAATGGAGAGCACCAGTAGCGTCCCGGCAATAACGGAAATGACGCCGAAAGAAGGGATGATGAACTCTGCGATAATGGCGGCGACACCCAGAATCTGCAGGACAATAACGGTTAAAGCAATTTTCATGGCCTTGGCACTGTTCCTTTATGCGACAACGTTGGTCATCGATTTATTCATGGTCCGGCTCTTTCCGGGCCACGATGATGTGGTTTCCTTCAATGGCTGTAACAATGACGGAATCGTCGCGACTGATAAAGTCTCCACGGGTCACCACATCAAAGGGCTCTCCGTGAAATTCAGCTTTACCGGCAGGTCGCAAGGTGCTGATGGCGACCCCGACCTCCCCTTTGGCGATGCGAGCGGTCTCTTTGGAATCCGCTTTGGACTCTTTGAGGTCCGCATCCAGATAAGGCCCGCTCACCCGGCCGGCCATGGCTGGTACAAGGTAACGCACAAGGGCCACGGCCATCAAAAGCGAGGCGCCGAAGGAGGCCACCACCGTCAGAAGATTCACCCGAAAGGCCTTTCCCTGCCAGGGCAGGGTCGGATCGGGCAGCACAAAGTCCTGAAGGGAGAGGAGGAGCCCAATCATCACCAGAATAAATCCGCTGATGCCAGCCACCCCAAACCCGGGAATGACAAATATTTCCACAACAAGCAGAAGCAGGCCGATGACAATGAGCAGAATCTCGGCATAGGTGGCAAGACCCGCAATGTGGTGGCCAAACAGGGCCAACCCCAGGGCGGCAATACCCACAAGGCCAAAAACACCAAAACCCGGAGCCTTGAGTTCGGTGTACAGGGCTCCCAGACCGACGATCATCAGAAGCGGAGCAATGGAAAGAATCCAACCGGAGATGTCTTCAGACCAGGAGGGGGTTATGCGCTGCTGTGCGACACCCCCTTTGCCTTCGGCCGCAGCCACCTCGGCGATGGTCTTCAGGGTGGCCTTTGAAAAACCGAACCCGTTTGCCTCCACATCATCCATGGTGAGGAGCTCGCCATCGCGAACCACGGTTCTCGAGTGCTCGGGTTTCTCTTTGAGATCCTCGTATGCCTGTGTCTCCATGTAGGTGGTTTTCCCATCCACCTCAAAGGCGACAATCTCAAGGTCAGCTGTCACCATGGACTCTGCAAGGGCCTCGCTGTACCCGTTCTTTCGGGCCAGAGCACGGAACTTGGCCCGGAGCGGAGACTGAAATTTTTCGCCGAGCATTTTAGGCCCCTCCTGCCCTACGGCAATGGGTGCGCAGTCTCCGATGGTGGTGCCCGGTGCCATGTAGAGGCCGTCGGCGGAAAGGGCGATGAGGGCTCCCGCGCTGATCGCCTTGGTTTTCACCCAGGCCACGCTGGGGACCTCAAGGGCCGTGATGGCATCCACAATTTTCAGTGCGGAATCGACCCGGCCGCCGAAGGTGTCCATCTCAAAAATCACCAGTGAGGCATCTTCCGACTCTTTCACGGCACGCTCAATAAAGGTGGCCATGGAGGGCGAGACCTCTCCCGAAACAGGGATCAGGTGCACACCACCAGTCTCTGCCACGGTGCTGGCAGGAAAAAAACCGACCGTGACAAGAAGTAAAAGGGGCAAGGTTATAAAAAACCATACAACAAGGGAACGAGAAGTCAGCTTTTTCATGGTAATGCCTGGGTTCAGGTAAAGAGCGCTGTGCCGGGATCCGATGCATAGGGTGGGGCGATTGATCAATGGCCCGGACCAAACAGTGGTTCAAGGGGTGCTCATCAACCCATCAGTAACGACGAATGGAAGATGGTCAGATGACACCCTGTTGACTATTCGTATATACAGGAAAAGCCGAAAGCGTGCAAGAACAGTGGAGCCATGGCCCCGCCGATACGGGTCGCCTGGCTTCATCAAGCAAAGTGCATGAATTGATCAAAATAATTCAGACGCCGGTGACATTTATTTGACTCCACGCTTCTGCTATAGTGCGTCGGCTCATTCATGAAGGCCTCTTTAAACAGAAACCAAACTCTTCATAACCGAATGAAAGTAAACGGGGTAACCTGACATGCGTTATGACAAGACAATGCGAAAAGCGGCCCGGTCTGTCCAGGTCAACGTTCCCTACCGCATGTTGGTGGAAGAGGGGCTGTTTGACCTGTTCCTCTCCCTGGGTCTCAACCCCGAGCTGGGAATGGACATTCCCACCCTCGAGAGTTACGACCGAGCCCACTTTGAGGAGACGGCGGCCACCTTTCGGAAGGCGGGAGCACGCCTCACCCTCCACGGTCCCTTTGAAGGCGTTGACCCGGGATCGGCGGACGCGGGTATGCGGGAAAGCAGCAAAAGGCACCTTATGCTCCTTGTCGAAGCGGTGGAGGCAATGCGACCCGTAAGTGTGGTCTGCCACACCGGCTTTCACCCCGACACCCACGTTGCAGGTTTTGCAGGCTGGCTCGAAAGAAGCCGCAGGGCATGGACGGAGATGGCCTCCACCCTCGCCTCCATGGGTGTTCACTTTCTTCTTGAAAACGTCCATGAGCGAACCCCGGCCGACATGGCGAGCATGGTCTCAAACATAGACCAGCTGGGTCTCTGCCTCGACACCGGCCACCTCAATGCCTATGGCGATGGAGATTTAAGTGGGTGGATCGAGACCCTGGGACCCTTGACCCGGGAGGTTCACCTCCATGACAACCACGGCAAGGAGGATAAGCACCTTCCCCCGGGGCAGGGGAGAATCGACTTTACCCCGGTCTTCGACCTGGCACAGCGCCAGCCGCTGATCATTACTCTTGAGCCCCACACAGAGGCGGACCTTCGGCCCGCCCTGGATTTTCTCATCCACACCCCCGGACTCCTCAGGGAATAAATAATAGCAGTCAACAAAGCCCTGAACCCTAATCTGGCTTTATCTGCAACGTGAAAAGTCATGGTTTTTAAAGGTGTTAATACTATAAAAACTGCTATGGGTAACGAAACGAAAACCACCCGATCACTTTGGTGGTAGACAAACGTAATATCCTTTAACGATGCATACTTCAGCCACTTTCGGCGGGAAAGTAGTTCTTGACATAAAAGCAGAAATTGATCTATATCAATCGTTTAAACTCGGAAAAATATATTTCGCAGTAAGTTGCTGTTACACATGAAATTTTAAGGAAACACCACGTGCTCCGGCAGGTGGGAGCGAGGAACCATGGGTATTTACAAACACCTCGACATGCACGCCAAAGAGATAGTCAAGGCTTGGGCATCCCGTTTTGCGGGCACTTACTCCACCGACGGCAGCCGGTTCATCCTGGGTGAAAAGGACCCCTTCAACAACCCCATCGGGGCCATGGCGAGGGAATCGTTCACAGACGTTTTTTCACTCATCTCGAAAGAGGAACTCCCGGACCCCGAATCGGTCCGCCAGAAGCTTGACCCGGTCATTCGCCTTCGTGCGGTACAAACCTTTGTCCCCAGCGAGGGGGTGGCCTTTGTCTTTCCGCTGAAAGACGTGATTCGAGACGTGCTGAAAAAAGAGATCAAGGACGGGCAAGTCACCCAGAAAGATCTCGATGAATTTAACAACCGAGTGGACCAGCTCAGCCTGGCGGCCTTTGACATTTACATGGCCTGCCGCGAGCAGATCTATCGGCTGCGTGCAAGTGAAGTGCGCACCCGAACCCTCAATCTCTTGAAGAACAAGGATATATTGTGTGAGGTTCCCGAAGTCGGGACCGAAATTTTACCACATGATGTTTATAAAAACGGGGGCTTCGAGAAATCGGATGAAGACCCGGACCGGGGTTTATAAGGCGGTCGTTTAACAGCCTTCGGGAGAGTTGCCGGCTCTCCCGATACTGTGTCCGCTCTTTACAAACTTTCAATTCGGGTGTTTTTTCGTTTAATCGAGCACCAAAGGGTGAGGAAAAGGTATGAACGTAAATATTGTGTTGTCCCTGGTAGCGGTCGTTGTGCTGGGTGCACTCGCCTTTCTGGGCGGCAGTGCGCCTGTGCTGCAGGGAGTGTTTGGGATCATGATACCCTACATCGCCTTCGTCATGTTTCTTGGCGGGTTTATCTGGCGTATCATGAAGTGGGCCAAGTCTCCGGTCCCCTTTCGCATCCCGACCACCTGCGGTCAGCAAAAGTCATTGCCCTGGATCAAGCATGACAAGCTTGACAACCCTTCCAACGGGCTGGGTGTGGTGGGCCGCATGGCTCTGGAGATCTTTACTTTCCGATCTCTGTTCCGCAACACCAAGGCTGAAATCAAAGGGGACAGGGTCTCTTACGAATGGGAAATCTGGCTGTGGGTTGCCGCCCTGGCCTTCCACTACAGCTTCCTGGCGGTTCTGGTACGTCACATGCGCTTCTTTCTGGAGCCTGTGCCTGCCTGCATCAAGTTCCTGGAAGCGGCCGACGGTTTTTTCCAGATCGGTCTCCCCATCGTGATGCTCTCCGGCGTGGTGCTTCTCGCCGCTGTCGGGTTTCTCTTCTTCCGAAGGGTTGCAACGCCCCGTCTTCGGTACGCCTCCCTGGCTGCCGATTACTTCCCTCTCTTTCTGATCATGGGTATCGCTGGCACCGGCATCTACATGCGATATTTCCTGAGAGTGGACGTTGTGGCCATCAAAGAGCTCACCATGGGTCTGGCAACTCTGCACCCCACGATTCCTGCCAACATTGACCCGTTCCTCTTTGTGCATCTGTTCCTTGTATGCGTTCTCTTCGTATACTTCCCCTTCAGCAAGCTGATGCATGCTGGTGGTATTTTCCTTTCTCCCACCAGGAACATGGCCAACAACAGCCGAGCCAAGAGACACATCAACCCCTGGAACCCCGAGCTGCCCTTCGTAACGTACGAAAAGTACGAAAACGAATTCAGAGAGAAAATGGTCGAGGCCGGACTTCCAGTGGAAAAGGAGTCATAAATCGTGGATATCAAACCGGAAGAGATGATCAAAATAGACAACGCTGTTCCCAAGAAGTCCTGGATGGATACGCCTCCGGATCTGTCCGACGGGAAGTTCTGCTATCCCGCCAAGGCTAAGACCCTGGACTACCTTGGGCTGCCCAACGGCCGTGACTGGTCTCCCGCTGACGAAGACTGGAAACTTCCTGAAAACTGGCAGCAGATTATTCACGAAGGTTTCAAGGAGCGCCTCGACAAGTACCGCTCCCTGAAGGTTTTCATGGACGTCTGCGTTCGCTGCGGCGCCTGTGCTGACAAATGCCACTTCTACATCGGGTCTGGCGACCCCAAGAACATGCCCTTCCTGAGGGCTGAGCTCCTTCGAAGCATCTACCGAAACGACTTTACCCTGGCCGGCAAGCTCCTGGGTAAATTCGCAGGTGCCCGAAAGATGACCCCCGAGGTCATCAAGGAGTGGTTCTCCTATCTTTACCAGTGCACCGAGTGCCGACGCTGTTCCGTCTTCTGCCCCTACGGCATCGACACAGCCGAGATCACCATGATGGGTCGAGAGCTCCTCAACCTCATCGGTGTGAACATCAACTGGATCAAGGATCCCGTGGCCAACTGCTCCAAGACAGGCAACCACCTGGGTATCCAGCCCCAGAACTTCAAAGAGATCGTCGAGTTCTTCTGCGACGACATCGAAGAGATCACCGGCGTCAAGATCAACCCCAGCTTCAACCGTAAAGGTGCTGAGGTTCTCTTTGTCACCCCCTCTGGCGATGCCTTTGCCGATCCCGGTACCTACACCTTCATGGGGTACCTGATGCTCTTCGAGCACATCGGCCTCGACTACACCCTCTCCACCTACGCCTCAGAGGGCGGGAACTTCGGTCTCTTCACCTCCTCTGACATGATGAAAAAGCTCAACGCCAAGATGTACCACGAAGCGGAACGTCTGGGCGTCAAGTACATCATCGGCGGTGAGTGCGGCCACATGTGGCGTGTCATCAACCAGTACATGGACACCATGAACGGCCCTGCGGACTTCCTCGAAGTTCCCAAGAGCCCCATCACCGGTACCGTGTTCGAGAACTCAGCAAGCACCAAGATGATCCACATCGCCGAGTTCACCGCAGACCTTATCAAGCATGGCAAGCTCAAGCTCGACCCGAGCCGTAACGATCACCTCAAGGTGACCTGGCACGACTCCTGTAACCCGGCCCGTGCCATGGGTATGCTCGACGAGCCCCGCTATGTGCTGCAGAACGTCTGCAACAACTTCTACGAAATGCCCCCCAACACCATCCGCGAGCAGACCTTCTGCTGCGGTTCCGGGTCTGGTCTCAACACCGAAGAGATCATGGAACAGCGCCTCCGTGGCGGCCTGCCCCGTGCCAACGCGGTCAAGTACGTTCACGATAAGTACGACGTCAACACCCTGGCCTGTGTCTGCGCCATCGACAGGGCGGCCCTGCCTCCCCTGATGGACTACTGGGTCCCTGGTGTTGAAGTAACCGGTCTCCACGAGCTGGTGGCCAACGCCCTGGTCATGGACGGAGAGATTGAACGAACCACAAACCTGAGGTTTGAGGATTTACCTGGAGCGGAGGGTGATTCTGATGAGTGATAAAGGTAAGATATTAGCCGGAGTGGCCATCTTCGCGGCGCTGGTTTCCTTCCCGTTCTGGTACAACACGGGAACAGCCAAGCCCGCACCGGAGCTGGTTCTGGCTCCGGAAGCCAAGGCCGCCGGAGAGTGTATTCTCCCCAAGGATCAGATGGCCAAGGAGCACATGCAGCTTCTTGACGGCTGGAGAAACTCCGTTGTACGCGACGGCCAGCGGGTCTACGTGGCTGAGAACGGTAAAAAGTACGACATGAGCCTTTCCAACAACTGCCTGGAGTGTCACACCAACAAGGCGGAATTCTGCGATCGTTGCCATGAGTACGCTTCTGTTAACCCCTACTGCTGGGATTGCCACGTGAATCCGAAGGAGAAGTAGTGATGAAAGAAAGCAGAAGAAGCTTCTTGAAGATCGCTGGAGTATCAGCACTGGGCCTTTCAGCTGCGTCCAATGCCCACGCCATTGGCGAGTACTTCATCTCTTCAGACCAAGCTATCAAAGATCCAAAGGTCAGCGAAGCGGACCGCTGGGGTATGGTCATTGATACCCGCAAGCTGAACCACAAGATCAACGAAAAAATTTCGGAAGTGTGCCACGTGACCCATAACGTGCCCTCACTCCCCGAAAAATACAAAAACCATGAGATCAAGTGGATCTGGGAAGAGCATTACAACCATGCTTTTACCTCCCAGCCCAACGAGTTCCAGTCCGAGGAGGCCGCACACGCCCCCATCCTGGTCCTCTGCAACCACTGTGAAAACCCTCCCTGCGTCCAGGCCTGCCCCACCAAGGCGACCTTCAAGCGGGAAGATGGCATCGTTCTCATGGACTTCCACCGCTGCATCGGCTGCCGCTTCTGCATGGCTGCCTGCCCCTACGGATCCCGAAGCTTCAACTTCCAGGATCCCAGAAACGGCCTGGAAGACCGAAAGCCCACCAACCCCCAGTTTCCCACCCGTACCAAGGGTGTCGTGGAGAAGTGCAACTTCTGCGCGGAGAGACTGGCAGTGGGCAAAGAGCCCGCCTGTGTGGAGGCGTCCAAGGGCGCCATCGTCTTTGGCGACCTCTCCGATGAAAACTCAGAAATTCGGAAGGTCCTCAAAGAGAACTATACCATTCGGCGAAAGCCCGGTCTCGGTACCGGACCTTCGGTCTTCTACATCGTATAAGGGGAGGTCATCATGCTTGAAAAAGCATTAACCGGAAGCAGAAATTACTGGCTGTGGCTTGCCGGCCTTGCGGCCGTCATTGCAGTGGCCTTTATGGGATACCTGCAGCAGTGGGAGTTTGGCCTCGGTATCACCGGCATGAGCCGTGATGTATCCTGGGGCTTTTACATTGCCCAGTTCACCTTCCTCGTCGGTGTGGCCGCCGGGGGTGTGATGCTGGTGCTCCCCTACTACCTGCACGACTACAAGGCGTTCGGCCGAATCACCATTTTGGGTGAGTTCCTGGCTGTCTCTGCCGTTGTCATGTGCATGCTCTTCATCGTGGCTGACCTTGGTCAGCCCATGCGTGCCATGAACGTGGTCTTAAACGCGACCCCCCATTCCATGCTCATGTGGGATGCCATTGTTCTCAACGGCTATCTCTTCCTGAACATCATCATTGGGTGGAAGCTTCTTGAAGCAGAAAGAAACGGCGTGCCTGCGCCCAAATGGGTGAAGATCCTTATCTACATCTCCATCCCCTGGGCCTTCGGCATCCACACCGTAACAGCCTACCTCTACTGTGGCCTTCCCGGTCGCGGTTTCTGGCTGACTGCGGTACTTGCCCCCAGGTTCCTGGCCTCGGCTTTTGCCGCCGGCCCCGCGTTCCTGATCCTTCTTTGCTTCATCGTTCGCAAAGTAACCAACTTCGATCCGGGCTTGAAAGCGATGCAGACCCTCATGAAGATCATCACATACGCACTGATTGCGAACGTGTTCTTCTTCTTCTGCGAGGTCTTCACCGTCTTCTACAGCGGGATCCCCGAGCACATGGACCACCTGAAGTATCTCTTCTTCGGCCACAACGGACACGGCGCTCTCGTGCCCTTCATGTGGACGTCCATGTTCCTGATGCTGTCGGCCATCGGCCTTCTCCTTTTCCCCAAAATCCGGAACAACGAGAAGTACATGCCCTTCCTCTGCATCATGGTGTTCGTGGGTACCTGGATCGACAAAGGCATGGGCATGATCGCCGGTGGTTTTGTTCCCAACCCCATGCACAGCTACGTCGAGTACACCCCCACCCCCCTTGAGCTCCTCATCACCGGTGGTGTGTATGCCGTAGGCTTCCTCGTTCTGACCATCCTCTTCAAGATCGCCACCAAGGTCAAAGAAGAAGTGAACGCGTAAGCACGAGACGCACATAGGTTGTACTAATCCGGAATGCCAACTGGATTGTTAAAAAACCCGCCCTCCTGGAAACAGGGGGCGGGTTTTTTTGTGGGCAAACGGCAAGGTGAGCCACCTTGAAAGCTGGTTACGGATGCGCCTTGCCCCTCGTTCCTCGGGGCAAAACACATCCGTATTTGGGGTATATTTCAGTTGGTGGTCACCGAAGAAGGCTGGGCCATCTCAGCGATTGTTTACGGGCGAAGCCCGTCAGCGAATATGATCAACACGAGGAACGAGTGTCGGGAGCTTTCGCAACCTGGGGTCCAGGGGGTGGCGAAGCCACTTTGGATAAAAACCCTGGCTGGAGGCAAAAATAACAAAGATTCGTTCGCCTAAGTTCGATCTGACCTGACCTTTATGTTTGACGCTTTGATCTTGACTCATCTATAAGAAAATGTTTAAAAAGTGCATGCGTTAACTTAGAACACATATTCTAGACCCGTTAGACCTCCGCCGGAACGACACCCACTTTCCACCCTCATCCCCACCCCGGGGAGGCCCAACCATAAAGAACAGACACAGAGGAACCCACCCATGAAAGCAGGACTCGATTTCGGCTCCAAATATATTCACTATGCCGTTCTGGACCAGGACCAGGTTGTGACCAGCGGCAGCACCATCCACAACGGAAACCTGGAAGAGGCCCTTGGGCAGGTCAGGGACACCCTGGAATCCGAAACAGGCGGAGCCATCACCCACTTCGGGGTGACCGGTAACTTCGCCCTTACCGACATCCGGGTGTTTGACCCTGTCATTGCCTCAGTTGAGGCTGCCACCATGATCAAGGCCTCCTGCCGCAACATCCTTTCCATCGGCTGCGAGAGCTTTTACCTCATCCGCCTGGATGAGGAGGGCAACTACGTGGAGCACGTGGTGAACTCCGACTGCGCCTCAGGCACCGGATCCTTCATCGACCAGCAGGCCGAGCGACTTGGCTTCTCCACCGAAAATCTGGCATCAAAGGCCGCTGCCTTTGACGGCAAAACCCCCTCCATCGCCACCCGCTGCGCCGTCTTTGCCAAGAGCGACATCATCCACGCCCAGGCCCAGGGGTACTCCAAAGAGGCCATCGCCACAGGGCTGTGCGAAGGGGTGGCCCGAAGCGTTCTGGCCAACACCGTCAGGGGCCGGGAACTCTCAGGGGACCTTCTCTTTATCGGAGGCATGGCGGCCAACACCAAGATCGTGCGGGAAGTCGAAGCGGCCCTGGGACTGAAGGTTACCGTACCTAACGGCGCCCAGAGCATAAACGCCATCGGTGCCGCATCCCTTGCAGATCAGCCGTGGGAATCAAGCAAGCACCTTATCTCCAGCATGGGACGCCAAAGAACCGTCCGCCCTGCCCTGGATACCGACATGCCCCACTACCCCGTGTTTGAAGGAATCACCAGCTACGAAGCCGACGGTGTGGAGGTGACTCTCTACCAGGAGGCAGAAACGAACTGTGAGGTCTACATCGGCATCGACGTGGGCTCCACCAGCACAAAGGCCGTCATCACCGACAAAGGGGGCGATATTCTGGCGGGCCTCTACGGCCGCACCCAGGGCGACCCCGTGGATGCCGTCACCCGCCTGTTCGCGCAGATCAAAGAGCTCTTTAAAGAGGTGGACTTCACCGTCTGCGGCGTGGCCACCACCGGCTCCGGCCGGGAGCTGATCAAAGAGGTGGTGGGGGCAGACCTTGCCTTGAACGAAATCACCGCCCACGCCAAGGGGGCCACCTTCCTCGATCCCGAGGTGGACACCATCATCGAAATCGGCGGCCAGGACTCCAAGTTCACCCTCCTTAAAGAAGGGGTGGTGAAGCACGCTGTCATGAACTACGTCTGTGCGGCGGGCACCGGCTCCTTTATCGAGGAGCAGGCCAAGCGCCTTCACATGACCCTGCCTGACATCTCAGATATCGTGGAGGGCGCAGAAGCCCCCTTCACCTCAGACCGATGCACCGTCTACATGGAACGGGACCTCAACATCTTCCTCTCGGAAGGATGGAAAAAAGCGGAAATCATGTCTGCGGTCCTTCACAGCGTCCGGGACAACTACCTCTCCAAGGTGGTGGGCAAAAGCACCGCCGGCAAACGGGTCTACTTCCAGGGAGCCACGGCCCGAAACAAAGCCCTGGTGGCCTGTTTTGAGCGGGAGCTGGGCCAGGAAGTCCTCGTCTCCAAATTCTGCCACCTCACCGGAGCCCTGGGCTGCGCTGTGGCCCTGAAGGAGTCGGGCATTGAGGCCTCCACATTCACGGGCATCGATTTCTCCTGCGCCATCGATACCGAACTCTGCGAGCTCTGCAGCAACAAATGCGAACTGCGCATCTACACCGTAGGCGAGAAGAAGAGCGCCTGGGGCCTGAAATGCGGCAGGGACTACGCCGCCAAGAAGGTGGGAGGCAAAGAGACCACCTCCTCCCTTGAAAAACGCTTTAAAACCACCTTCAACACCGAGGACCAGAATCACGAGGGCCGAAAAACCATCGGCATTCCCGAGACCCTCTTCATGGTGGAGTACACCCCCCTCTTCAAGGATCTCTTCCAGCGCCTCGGCCTCAACGTCGTGGTGGAAAAGAGCACGGCGGGCAAACTCGCCCACGGCATGAAGCTCATCAACGCAGACTTCTGTACCCCCATGGCCCTCACCCACGGCATGGTGGCCGCCCTGGATAAAAAAGAGGTGGATTTCATCTTCCTGCCCAGCCTCATCAGCGAGCAGAACCTCCTCGAGCGGCTTCCCATGGAAGAGGCCTTCGGCACCAAAGCCACGGACAGCTACTTCTGCTACTACTCCTCCTATGCGGCCACCATCATCAACAACCTTCCCGGCATGGAGTTCGGCGGACGCCTTCTCCACCCCACCATCCGCATGAACAACGTGGCCGATGAGATCATCGGGGAGAGACTCGCGGCAGACCTTGCCGAGGTCCTGGAGGTTTCAGAAGAGGCCATTGTCCACGCCTTTGTCGATGCCAAAAAGGCCTTCACCGAAAAAACCAAGACCTGGGTAAGCGAAGGGGCAAAGCAACTCTCAGATACAGGGGAGAAGCCCAAAATTCTTCTCCTGGGTCGCCCCTACGCCCTCTTCGACAAACGGGTCAACCTCGGCATCCCCGCACGCCTGGAGTCCATGGGGTATGACATCGTCTCCCAGTCCATGATGGACCTTGAGGCGAACCCCAATGACATGCCCGACCACCTGTCCAACATGCACTGGTACTTCGGCCAGCAGATCCTTCTCGCCCTGGATGCCGTGCGCAAAAATCCGGATCTCTACCCGGTCTTTCTCACCTGCTTCCGCTGCAGCCCGGACGCCTACCTGATGAACCACATCAAGGACGCCATGGAGAAGATGGGGAAACCCTACCTTATTCTCCAACTGGACGAGCATGGCAGCGACGTGGGCTACCTCACCCGCATCGAAGCGGCCATCGACACCTTTGTGGCCGACTACGACCGAAGAAAAGAGAGCACTGAGGAGATCAAAATTCCCCGCACGGCCTTCACACCGGACACTCCGGATGAGGGGGACACCGTTCTCATCCCCATGGTGGACGCACGCATCAACCGTCTCCAGGCCGAGGTGTTCAAGGCCGCCGGCTACAAGGCGGAGGTGCTCCCCGTGGAGAACGAGTCCCTGAACCTCGGGTACCGCTTTGCAAGTGGCGGAGAGTGTCTGCCAAACGTCGCCATTGTCGGCTCCGTGGTCTCGCGTCTCTCCAAAGGGGATCTCGAACCGGACAAGGCCATCGTCTACCTGCCCAACATCTGCCTCTCCTGCAACTTCAACCAGTACGCCAACCTGGTGAAGTCCTCCTGCGACAAAGCAGGCCTTTCAGGGGTCAAGGTGATGAACACCAACGGACAGGCCGCAGTACCCGGGATCTCTGCAAGGCACAACGCCCAGCTGCTGTCAGTGACCATCTTAAGTTCCATCCTCTCCAAGCTGCGTTTCCGGTTCCTCCCTTACGAAGCCGAGGAAGGGGCCACCTTAAGCGCGGTGAATGAAGCGGAAACCATCATCGCCTGGCACATCCAGAACCGGAAATCCCTCATGACCGCAGCGGACAAGGTTCGCGAGCTTTTCGAGGCCCTGCCCCTGCCCAAGACCCGCAAACCCCGAATCGGCATTCTCGGGGACATGTACGCCAAGTACAACGAGGTCCTCAACGAAGCCATCTGCGACCACGCCGAAGCACTGGGCGGTGAGGTGATCCTCCCCTCCTACAACGAGCTGGTGGTCCACTCCATCTTTGCAGATACACGGCAAAGCGACACCGGAGAGAAACTCCTCTCCACCATGGTCGGCTACGAGGAAAAATTCGAAGCCATCTTTGAGGGGCTCCTCGAAGGGGTCACCGAACCGCCCCTCGACGAATGCCAGGAGCTCATGGAAGAATTCGGCCTCACCAGCTTCATCGCAGGGGAAACAGCCGTCTCCCTGGGCCGCATGCTCTACTACATCAAACACGGCCTCGTCTCCGCCGTCATCCACGTCAACCCGGTCTTCTGCTGCCCGGGGGTCATCAGCGCCTCCATCTTCCGCAAAATCCAGGAGACCTACGGCGTGCCCGTCATCGACCTCTTCTACGACGGCACCAACAAACCCAACCGCATGATCGACCCGCACATGTTCTACCTGACGAGAAAGGCAGGATAGGGGCACGTGACAAAAAGCCTGCCTCCGGCGGCGAGGTGAGCCACCTCGAAAGCATATTGCGAAAGCGCTTTGTCCCTCGTTCCTCGGGCCAATGCGCGTTCGCCTTCGGCTCGGGCTGCGCCCGACTCAATGGCTGGAGGCGCTGCTAACGTTGCCACCAAAATAAAAGGCCCATGGAAAGTTCTCCATGGGCCTTTGTCATTTTATATATACTTATTTCGAAAGGAGCTCACACGGGCGAAGCCCGTCAGCGAATGTGATCGACCCGAGGAACGAGGGGCGGGAGCATTCGCAACCCGCTTTCGAGGTGGCACACCTCGCCGCCGGAGGCTCGGTTTTTTACTCTGTGATTCGATCCGGATGGGTGTAGACGAAGAGGCCGTCGTTTCGAGCCAGGGAGCAGAGGGTGATGTTGAGGCCCTCGGCAAGTTCCACGGCAAGGGCGGTGGGGCGGGAGACGGCGGCGATGATGGCGATGCCGGCTCGTGCGGCTTTTTGGACCATTTCGTAGCTGATGCGGGAGGAGAGAACCAGAAAGCGGGCTTCGGGGAGTTCTTTCTTGAGAAAGAGCATGCCCACGGCTTTGTCGAGGGCGTTGTGGCGCCCGGCGTCTTCGGCAACGGAGAGGAGTTGCCCGGATTCATCAAAGAGAGCTGCGGCGTGGGAGGCCCGGGTGATCTCCCGCAGGGGCTGGTGCGTGCTCAGTTCATCGAGGGCCTTGCTGACGGTGGCAAGATCAATGGGGTCCGCATCCACCGTATCGGTGGCCTGACGGAGATCCGAAATGAGCTCTTTGCCGCAAATCCCGCAGCTTGTCTGGCTGATAAAACCGCGTCGGTCCAGAATCTCCGGCACCTTTTCGCTTCGCTTCGGGGTGAGGGTGACGGTGACCACGTTCACGTCTTCATCGCAGAAGGCGAGGGTTCCGAAATCCTCCATCTCATCCACGATCCCCTCACCAAGGCAAAAACCGGCCACATGAGCGATTTCATCTCCGGGGGTGCGCATCACCACGGTGTAGGGATTTCCCTGAACACGGATGGATAAGGGCTCTTCTGCGAGAAGGGCCTGGGTGGATTCCGAGGTGCCACCGTTTTTCATGTGACGGATGGGGTGTGTGCGATGATTTTTCATGGTGCCTCCGGGGCATGTACACCCCTTGAACGATAAGACCCACACGGATCTAATCTTCGTGTGGGCCTTTATGGTAACAGCTGGCCTTAGCGGCAACATATCCAACGCGATTAGGCTCAGGTCTTTGTCACCCTTGAGCCTTCCCGAGCCCTCTACGCTCCGGCGGTGTAACCGGGCTCTCCGGCAGCCTTCACCTTCCCTTTGGAGAGGGTGGTCTCGGTGGCATTCACGTGGTCCTCCACATGGGACCCGATGAGCTGCCGTACCATCTCTGCCGTCTCCTCCACGGAAAGGTGAGCATATGCCTCGTAAGGGATTTCATCGAGTATATCGATACGCAGTTGGTGCTTGCCGTGAAAATTCATGCTGTACTTGGGCAGTGCCTTGCGGGTGCCGTTTATGGCGATGGGCAAAATGGGCAACTTCATCTGATGCGCCAGGATAAAGGCCCCGGGTTTGAACGGCCGCAAGTGCCCGTCAAAAGAGCGGGTACCTTCGGGGAAAAAGTAGACGGACGAGCCCTCTTTCAATGTCTTCTCACAGGCTTCCATCATCTCCGCGATGCTCTCTTTGTCACCGCGTTTCAAGCGGATATACCGGTTCATCACCATGTTCCACCCGATAAATGGAACCTTGAACACCTCTGCTTTGGAGACCCACTTGTACGGAAAAAAGAGGGTGAACGCTGCGAGTATATCGAGCTGTGATTGATGATTGGAGACGACCATGTAGGTCTTCTTCCAATCCACCTTATCTCGGCCTGACGAAGAGATTCGCCAAGCGGGCATGGTCCAGATATAAAGGGATGCCCAAAAGCAGGAGTAGAGGTGAAGTATCACGAGGCGCTTGTCAAACGGTCGGGTTACCACCCAGATCAAGAGGGCGATGACATAAAAAACAGCGCAGGTAATTCCAATATAGGCGATAAACAGAGTGGAAATAATTCGATTCAACATGGCGATTCGGTCCCTTTTCATCTTAGTCCATTTTGTGAAACCGTCGTTCTATTTGTGGCACAAAGTGATCGGAATTTCAAGATGTCCTGCATGAATCTCATTCCATTGTCCACCCTCCCCATGCTATGAAGAAAGCAAACTTTTAGTACCATCTAGGGTGACAAACTGAAAATTGGTTCCGTACCCGTAGCAAATCCAACAGACACTGTGTGATGACCTCGCAAAATTCAGGCGAGAGCATCCATATTTACGATATCGCAACATGCGAGGAGGCAATATGGCGGTCCAGTGGTATCCCGGCCATATGAAGAAAGCCAGCGATGAAATTCGCGAGGCGTTAAAGAAAGTCGACGTGGTCATCGAGATTCTCGATGCCCGCATCCCTGTGTCCAGCTCCAACCCCATGCTCAGGGAGTTAAGGGGCTCCAAGCCCTGCATACGCGTCCTCAACAAGAAAGACCTGGCCGACGCAACCGTGACAACACGCTGGATACAGGCCATGGAGAAAGAGACAAATGTCCGGGCAGTGGCCATTGAAGCCCTGAAAAAGAAAGAGGCGGACAAGGTCAAAGCCCTTGCTATCTCCATGTCCCCTTCCGAACTGAGACGCGGCGTCAGGGCCCTGGTGGTGGGCATCCCCAACGTAGGAAAATCCACCTTCATCAACACGCTTGCGGGCCGCAAGGTTGCCAAGACGGGCGATGAACCGGCGGTGACCAAACACCAGCAGCGGGTCCGAATCGACGGTGGACGGGACGGTTTTGATATTGCCGACACCCCGGGGGTCCTCTGGCCCAACCTGGCCGATCGCAGGGGAGGCATTCGTCTGGGCGCCACCGGTGCGGTGCGGGACACCGCCCTGGACTACCTTGAGGTGGCCCCCCAGGCTGTCATTGATCTTCTCACCCATTACCGCGAGCTGGTGGTGAGCCGATACAAGCTCAAGGTTGTGCCAGAAGAAGGGCTCGATCTCCTTGCCGAAATCGGCAAAAAACGCGGTTGCCTTCGCAAAGGCGGAATCGTGGACATGCACAAAGCAGCCGAAATCGTCTGCAAAGAGATCAAAGCCGGAGATCTCGGCCGTATCTCCCTGGATTGGCCAGAAGATTATGAAAATGAGAGTGATGCAGAAAGTGAATAATTGCACTCAGTGTGAGGGCGAAACCACTGCCAGCAAAGGCGTTCCCTCACATGACATCGCTCATCTTCCGTGTGCTATCCTTGTGAGTCATGGCGATAACTGATTGACAAACACTAGACAACTCATTTAGATATATCTGAATGGGCACGTATTATTTCTTCACATCCACAGATAGTTACGCACAAATCAGGACCTATGGAAAAACGAGTCAAGCCAAAAAGAGAGATGTCCCTGTCTGAAGCGACCTCACGCCTGATTTCCCACATTCTCAAAATGGGCCAGGGCGAGATCATGGAGCTTCTGGATCTTGTTGAGAAAAAAAACTTCGAGAAGAAGAGAAAATCACCGCGCTTCGACTACTACGGCGAGGCCGTCTATGTGGTAAAGGGCAGGGCTTACACGGGGTTTATCAAAAACATCAGTACCGAGGGTGTGTTTATTGAGACGCCGGATATAACCGAGTCCGGTGAAAAAATCATTCTCTCTTTTGAGCTGCCTGACGGGGAGCATGTCCGTGTTTCCGGAACCGTGGTGCGAGGGGAAGCAAATGGTTTTGCTGTCTCATTTGACCGCACCATTGACGGCAATCTCTCCCGCCTGAAAGGCCCCTCGACAGAACCCGAAAGTCCCGGACAGCTCAAGCGAGGAAAATAATCGCCCTGCTTTCTGCACAAAAAACAAAAAGGCCCGCCAATTTGGCGGGCCTTTTTTTATGCAGTCGTTTGGCGGGGCCTACAGCTCATCAAGAGCAAAGGCGTCGTGCAGAATTCGCACGGCCAGTTCAGCGTAGCGCTCATCAATCACACAGGAGATTCGGATCTCGCTGGTGGTGATGAGGCGGATGTTGATGTTCTCGTCGGCCAGGGCCTGAAACATACGAGAGGCGACACCGGAGTGGTTCTTCATGCCCACGCCGATCACCGATACCTTGGCGATGTCATCGGCAACCAGCACCTCTTTGCCGCCAAGCTCTTCCGCCACCTTTTTGGTGATGTCGATGGCGTCTGTGTAGTCGGCTTTGGTCACGGTAAAGGTCAGGTCGGTCTCACCACCGGATCGGGTGTTCTGGATGATCATATCCACCTGAATGCCCGCATTGGCAAGGGGGGAGAAAATTTTGGCTGAGACACCGGGCTGGTCGGGAACCCTCTTCACAGTGATACGAGCTTCGTTTTTATCCAGGGTAACGCCGGAGACAACAAGCTGCTCCATGCCGGAATCTTCATTGACAACCATGGTGCCTTCCTCCTCATTGAATGATGATCTGACGTGAATCGGAACGTCGTATTTTTTGGCAAAACCGACGGAGCGAATCTGAAGCACCTTGGCTCCCAGGCTTGCCATTTCAAGCATCTCGTCGTAGGAGATCCGCTCAAGTTTTCTTGCTTTATCGCAGATCCTGGGATCGGTGGTATAGATCCCGTCCACGTCGGTGTAAATCTCGCAGGCGTCTGCTTTCACCGATGCGGCGATGGCAACAGCCGATGTATCGGATCCGCCACGCCCCAGGGTGGTGATGTTGCCGTCGGCATCCATGCCCTGAAAACCGGCCACGACAACGATCTTTTTATCACCCAGAAGCCGCTTGATGCGCCCGGCGCCAATGCTCATGATTCGGGCTTTGCCAGCACCGTTGTCGGTCTGAATATCTGCCTGAAACCCCAAAAGGGACTCGGCTTTGTACCCCATCTGCTGCAGGGTCATGGCCATCAGGGATACCGTGGTCTGCTCACCGGTGGAGAGGAGGACATCCATCTCCCGCTTGCAGGGTTTTTCGGAAGCCTGATGGGCCATCTCAATCAACTTGTCGGTCACGCCGCTCATGGCTGAAAGCACCACCACCACGTCATTCCCTTGGTCGTAGGACTTGGCAACGCGCTTGGCCACGTTGTGGATGCGATCCAGGTCTCCGACGGATGTGCCGCCATATTTTTGTACTATCAGTGCCATTGTTTCTCCATAACGAACAGGTTCGCAATCCATACCCGACGACGCTGCCAGACTGCCAAACGCCACCCTATCCCCATAGATATCGGTGAGCTGAATCGCCCTGTGTCTGACGCGCTTTGCCGCCGGAGTTATACATCCATAAAAAGTGGGGTGCCCAGGGATAAGGGGGAGTACTCCCATTACACGCGGTTCGGAAGCGGTTGGAAGCCCCTTAGAGGGCATGCCTGATTTTCAGGAAGTTCTCACGAAGGTATAAAAGCCGTATACGTTTCAGCGTCTTGTATCAGAATTGTTCCGTCAAGTCCACATTCTCATGCAAACATCTGATAGTAATCACTCGCTGATCGGCCCCTTCTTCAACCATTGAGACGACCAGATCTGTGCCGAGTTCGTTGTCGTCGGATCGTTCAGGCCACTCCACAACGATCACGCCCCCCTGCTGAAGCATGTCCCGATACCCGATCTCTTCGAGCTCATCTCCCCCACCCAAACGGTAGAGATCGAGATGAAAGAGAGGCAATCGGCCCGGGTACTCGTTGACGATGGTGTACGTGGGACTGGTGACGGGATACGCCTCGTCCACACCCAGTCCCCGGGCAAGTCCCCGGGCAAAACAGGTTTTTCCGCTGCCCAGGTCCCCGGTGAGGGTCAGAACCAGAGCCCCCGTGACAGCACAGCCCATAAGCCGCCCCACCTCTTCGGTTTCCTCTGTGGATTCCGTGGTGATGACAACGCGCCCCGCTGACAGCAGCTCGCCTATATACGATGATTTAATCTTCATATCTCTTCCAACTCCCGGCCGTGATAACCGAAGAATTCAGTAAGCATTGGTGTAACGATTCAGACTCGGGTTCCAACAAACAGGGAGCCTCCGGCGGCGAGGTGAGCCACCTCGAAAGCTGATTGCCCTTGCACTTTGCCCCTCGTACCTCGGGCCAAATCGCAAGGGCGTTCGCTTCGGGCTACGCCCGCCTCCATCGCTGGAGATTATCCAGATGCTCCCACAAGCCACTATTGGCAAGGGGTGACGGGATAAAAAACGCCCCTGGAAACAAAACGGGCGAAGACCGTCAGCAAATGTGATCAGCCCGAGGAACGAGGAATAGGAGCATGTGCGAACCTTCTCGTTTACATCACCCAGCCTTCTGCCGTGCGGGGTGCAAGGGTACCTCGGGCCGCATCGGAGAGGACTTCGGGCAACAGGTCAACAAGCCGGGATGCGGCCATGCCGGTTTCCAGGCCTTCGTCCATGAGGCGGTTGGCCGCCTCACCGTGGAGGTAAACGCCAATCTTTGCGGCCTCTTTGCAGGGGTACCCCTGGGCAAGAAAAGCACCGATAAGACCGGTGAGGACATCGCCGGTGCCGCCGGTGGCCAGAAGAGCATTCCCAGTGGGGTTGATGCCGCTGGTGCCGTCGGGATGGGCCACCACGGTTCCGGCCCCCTTGAGGACCACGTGAAGGCCGGACTTCGTTGCAAAGGAGATGGCGGCCTGGATCCGGTCGGCTTGAATCTCAGCCACAGAGAGACCTGTGAGCCTCGACAGCTCTTTGGGGTGGGGGGTGATCACCGCCTCCCCCTTGATCTCTCGTATCAGCTCAGGCTTTTCAGCCAGCAGGTTCAGGGCATCGGCATCCAGCACCATGGGAACCACAGAAAAATCGATGATGGCGGTAAGGGCAGCTAAGGCCCCTTTGGAGGTCGTCAGCCCAGGCCCCACGGCCACGGCATCCTTGCCTTGCAAAAGCTCAAGAAGAGCCTCTCCGCAGCCCACATGGAAACTTCCCTCCGTGTCATGGGGAAGCGGAACGCTCATGGCCTCAAGGCACCGGGATTCAAAAGGGGTGTTGATGCACAAAGGAATCGCTGTTGTCACGAGCCCTGCCCCGCCGCACACCGCCGCCTGGGAGGCGAGGATGGCGGCTCCGCTCTTGCCTCGGGAGCCCGCCACCAGGGCAAGGTGGCCCCGCGATCCCTTGTGAAAATCGGGCCGCAGCCTGGAGACAGACTGGGCAATGGTGCGGCTGGAAATCAGGCGAGTGGTTGGTTCCGCATGGTCGACCTCCCGCTCCGGAATGCCGATATCCACAATGGAGAGAACCCCCGCGTGCATCCTGCCGGGGTAAAGGAAATGGCCGGGCTTGGGCCTGCAGAAGGTGACCGTGGCATCCGCACCAACGGCACACCCCAGCACCCTGCCCGTATCGGCACACACCCCGGATGGAATGTCCACGGCAAGCACAAGCTTCCCAAAGGCATTGATGGCTTTCACCACATCCGCATACAGCCCCTTTACGTCACGCTGCAGCCCCGTCCCGAAAAGGGCGTCCACCACCATCCCGCTTTGGGCCAGAGAGCTCTCCAAGGCGGCCAGGTCGCACGGCTCGGTCAACTCCGCCACTGCAACACCAAGAGCCTCCAGAAGCAAAAGATTCTCCAGTGCTTCTCCTGAAATCCCGCCCACGCCCCCCACCACAAAAACCGGGGCTTCGATGCCGCGCTCTGCCAGGTAACGGGCCACCACAAAACCGTCCCCGCCATTGTTCCCCCGGCCCGCCACCACAACCACCTGCGTCAGGGGCTTCCCCGCCGCAAGCCGGTAAAGGGCCGACACGCACCCGCGCCCCGCACTCTCCATGAGCACACGCCCGGGTATCCCGACGTCCTGAATGGTCCGCCTGTCAATTTCCTGCATCTGCTTGGCTGTGGTCAACTGCATGGTCTCTTGCCTTCTATGGTTAAAGACGGGTTAAAAGCATGCCTCCGGCGGCCAGGGGATGATCCCCTGAACCCCAGGTTACGGTTGCACTTGCGGCCTCGTTCCTCGGCCCCAAGTGCAACCGCCTTCGGCAAGTTGTTAATACGCCGGTGTCGTGGGTGTGTTTCAGGGGTGGACACGCCTGAAGAGGCCCAAAAGAAGTACTTCGGTTCATACCGCACTTTTGATAGGTCCCATGCAGCATTAATGCTCCTACAGCACCACTGTCCTATAGTGGAACGAGTGAAGCCCTTTGCGCCCCCTCTGCTCTATCGTCGGGCGAAGCCCGAGTCAAACGCCATAGCGCTTTGCCCCGAGGAACGAGGGGCAAAGCGCTATGGCAATGAGCTTTCGAGGTGGTTCACCTCGCCGCCGGAGGCATGCTTTTTATGCTTAGCTGTGCAGCTCTTTCACCAGCTGGGCCATGTCGCGAACAGCCTGGTCCAGGCCGACCATGGAGGCGCGTGCGATGATGCTGTGGCCGATGCTGTACTCGTCGATTTCGGGGACTTCCTTGAAGGCCTTTACCGAATCGTAGTTGATGCCGTGGCCGGCGTTGACGCCGAGGCCCAGCTCGTGGCCGAGCTTGGCGGCGGCTTTGATGCGATCCAGCTCTTCGCGTTTTTCCGCGTCGGTTTCTGCATCGCAGAAGGCGCCGGTGTGGATCTCGATGAAGTCGGCTCCCACCTCTTTGGCGGCACGGATCTGGTCGAGATCCGGATCGATGAAGATGCTCACGGGGATGTCGCCAGCCTGGAGCTCTTTGATGGCGTCAATGATGTGGGCCTTCTGGGAGAGAAGGTCGAGACCGCCTTCGGTGGTCACTTCTTCGCGCTTTTCAGGCACCAGGGTCACCAGTTCGGGTTTGATATCAAGGGCAATGGCCAGCATCTCTTCGGTGGCGGCCATCTCCAGGATAAAGCGGGTCTGGATCACCTGCCTGAGCAGGCGAATGTCCCGGTCCTGAACGTGGCGTCGATCCTCTCTCAGGTGAGCGACGATGCCGTCGGCACCGGCCATCTCAGCCATGAGGGCAGCGGCGATGGGGTCGGGGTAAGTGGCCCTTCGGGCCTGGCGAATGGTGGCGATATGATCGATATTGACTGCAAGTCCTGCCATGGGGTGTCACTCCAATTGCATCGGTTTGTTGTGTATGAGGGCTCCGCAGGCATTCAGCGCGAAAGGCGGACCATTGAATGAACGGGCCCTGTGAAGCGGCCGGGAAGACCGGTCCGCGCAGGTTCTTTTTCGGAGTCTAACACCGGGGTTATGATGGATCAAGCCTTGTTGATCATCTTAGGAGGTACGCACGAAAAAGATTGATGAAAAACAAGCCGCCGGCGGCCAGGGGATGATCCCCTGGGCCCCAGGTTGCGACAGATCCCGCCCCTCGTTCCTCGGGCCGAAATCAGTCGCGGAGGGCCCCAAACAAGCCCGTCGAAGGCGGCTTTCTTTCAAGAGCTGAATCGTTCCAAACACTCTGGATCCCCAACAAAAAAGGGCCCCAAAAAGGAGCCCCTGCCTTGACCGATTTGGTCAAAATAACGTTCATGCGGAATGAAAGGTGCGGATCAGAAGTAGTCCAGGTCCGCATCCGGTTCGATGAGGCGAAGGAGTTCGATGCTCTTTTCCGCCATTGCCTCTTCCTCCTCCTCCCCCAACTCGTGGTCGTAGCCTGCGAGATGAAGGATGCCATGAACCAGAAGCTGGCTGTATCGCTGCTCAAGGCTCACGCCCCGATCGATGGCCTCCCGAGCAGCCGTGTCGCAGGAGATGATCACGTCCCCCAACAGCGGGGAGACAAAGGTGGACTCGCCATCATCCATGGCAAAGGAGAGAACATTCGTCGTGGCATCCTTTCCTCGGTACTGGCTGTTGATCTCCAACATTTCGGCATCATCTACGAAGGAGAGGGAGAGTTCCCGATCATGTAATGCCAAGGCGTTTAAGATGACTTTCCCTTTCTCCTGTATCGCGTTCTGAGGGACCGGGTGCATCTCCTGCCGATTGTCGACTTGAATCTCCATTTTTTGCCTTTTGTCCATTTCCCGACTTTTCGGGGTATTTGATGCGGTGGTGATGGATGCCACTTAACACCACGTTAAAGCGTTTGGCCATGATGTGGAGATCTTTCAAGGTGATCTCACAATAATCGAGCTGGCCTGAAGCGAAGATCTTGTTGATCAGGGTCTGAACCAGGCCCTGAATCCGGGCCGGAGTGGGGTTGTCCAGGGTCCGTGTGGCCGCCTCCAGCACATCGGACATCATGACGATGGCGGCTTCCACAGTCTGGGGCTTGGGCCCGGGGTAGCGAAAATCATCGGGATTCACGGTCTCTTCGCTGTCCTCTTTCTGGGCTTTGGCCTTCTCGTAGAAATACTCGATGATGCTGGTGCCATGGTGCTGCTGAATGGTGTCCATGATGGTCTGGCCCAGGCGGTACTTCCTGGCAATCTCGAGCCCCGCCTTCACATGCCCGGTAAGAATCAGGGCGCTCATGGAGGGGGCCAGCTTGTCGTGGCGGTTCTTGCCGTCCTTCTGGTTTTCGATGAAGTACTGGGCCTTCTCGATCTTGCCGATATCGTGATAGTAGCCGCACACCCGTGCCAGAAGAGGGTTGGCCCCGATTTCTCCGGCCACGGCATCGGCAAGGGTCCCCACAATCACGCTGTGGTTGTAGGTGCCCGGCGCCTCGATCATGAGCCGCCTTAAAATGGGCTGATCCAGGTTGGCCAGCTCCAGCAGCTTGATGTCTGTGGTGTAATCAAAGAGCATCTCCAGAAGCGGAGCAATGCCGGCGGTCACGATGCCCGAGGCGATGCCACCTGTGAAGGCGAACAGGCCGCTCCAGAGAAAGATCTCCACCGAGATGTCGTTGGCATAGGTTGTCACGGCCGTGGCAAGGGCCACATTGAGGAGCCCCAATTTGGCACCGGCCTTAATAAACACCTTGCGTTCCCGGCAGCTTCGCATCCAGTAGGCTGCCATGGCGGAGCTCAGGAAGATATAGATAAAAATGGGGAACTGATTGGCAAAAACCAGGGTCACCAATGCGGCAAAGACAATGGAAAAGAAAAGAGCCGCCTCCATGCCCAGGAAAAGACAGACCGCCATGGCTCCGGCCGCAACGGGCATGCCGAAGTAGACCGAGGTCTCCTGAATGTCAAACTCCACCGTGGCCCCGATCACCCCAGGCACCGACAGAGAGACTTTGGCGATAAAGAGAAAGGTGATGAGCACCGTGGTGAGAAAGAGCATGTTCTTGTTGCGGTCGCTCACCCCTTCGTTCTTCGGGGTGTAGTGCACCAGAAAGGCGATGATGAGGAAAAGAGCCGTCACCATGGCGGCGCCGATGTTCCGGGAGAAGAGGTGGCGGTTTTTCGTCTGGGTCTGGAGCTCCTTGAGTTTTACCAGTTGAAGCTCGGTGACCCGCTCCCCTTCACGGAGGATCATCTCCCCCACCTTGACTTTAAAAAGGACCGGCTTCACCTCTTCGGCGGCCCTTTTGGCCCGAATCTCCGTCTCGCTGCCGTTCAGCGTCACATTGGGCTGAAGCATACGCTGGGTGAAATCAACAATGAGGTTCAGGGCGTTGTAGTCCACAACCGCCGCCTCTTTTTTAAAGAGGGGGTCCGCCACAATGCGAACCATGGTCTGTGCCTGCTCCAGTCCGTAATAGGCCTTGAGATTTTTGGCAATGGACTCCTCTTTGCCGTCCAAGGTACGAAGCGTGATGCCCCGGTCACCCTGGCGAAGAAGCAGCTCCTTGTTGGCCACCACGCCGTTGTTCATGATCTCGGCATAGATCTGGCAAATAAGGTTTTCGATCTTTTTTGAGAAGAGATGTTTTTCAAGGACCTGGAACGCCCCCCGGCTTACCTCGATACCGACCTTGTCCTCAAACTCCTGCTTTCTCAGCCACACCTCGTCCATGGGTGTGGCGGCAGGGGACGGCTCAAGCCCTGCTTCCAGGGAGGGCTGGGGTGGCGGTGGCACGGGAGGCTGAGTCAAAATGGCCCGAAACGTGGAGAAGGCACTCCGTACGTTTGCCACCTGCCGGGTCACCATCTCCGTGTTGTTATCATAGACGGGTAGCACCGAGCGAATGGCCAGCTTGCGGCTCCCCTCGGTGGCACCATCATCCTGGATAAAGAAATCCCGAGGTGCCTTGATGTTCTTTTCGGCGATGTCCCCCACGGTGTAGGAGAACTTGGTGACGGAGAGATTGGGGTAAATAACAAGGGTAAAGAGCAGGGTAATAGCAGCCAGAAGGGTCCAGAGAACATTACTGCTCGTGGCAAGAAATGTACGGACCGACTCGCGAAATGTGAGCCGCTTCTCAGATGGAAGATTCATCTTGTGTCGTATGCCTCTTAAAGTGCCTGTTCCGCACGTCTGCGTTTGCTCAGGTCGTTCTTCTCATAGGCCGTGATAATCTTCATCACCAGCTTGTGGCGAACCACATCTTCCTTTGAAAATTCAACAAAGGAGATGCCGCGGATCCCCGTCAAAATACCATGGGCTTCTTTGAGCCCCGGAATTTTTCCGGAGGGAAGATCCACCTGGGTCACGTCACCGGTGATGACCGCTTTGGAGTTGAACCCGATGCGGGTCAGAAACATCTTCATCTGTTCGGAGGTGGTGTTCTGCGCCTCGTCCAGAATAATAAAGGCATTGTTCAGGGTCCGTCCCCGCATAAATGCCAGGGGAGCCACTTCAATGGCTCCCTGCTCCATCAGCTCCGTCACCTTTTCATAACGCAGCATGTCATGGAGAGCGTCGTAGAGGGGGCGAAGATAGGGATCCACCTTATCCGCAAGATCTCCCGGCAAAAAGCCCAGGGACTCCCCCGCCTCAACGGCAGGGCGGGTCAGGATGATGCGGTTCACCTTCCCGCTGATCAGGGCGGCCACGGCCATGGCCATGGCGAGGTAGGTCTTTCCGGTGCCGGCAGGGCCAATGCCGAACACAATATCGTTCCCTCGAATGGCGTCGATGTACGCCTTCTGATTTAAACTCTTGGGTGTAATGGGGCGTTTGGTGGCGGTAACGAAGACCGTGTCCATGAAAATGGCCTTCAGGTTCACCGTGGGATCACCGCTCACCGCCTTGATGGCGTGATCGATGTCGCTGGGGTAAAGTGGCAGTCCCTCTTTCACAAGGGTATAAAGCTGGTTCAGCAGGGTGGCTGCCACCTTGCGGGCTGCCTCATCCCCCTGAAGGGTTACCTTGTTGCCGCGGGCCTGGATGGTAATGGCCAGCGCGTCTGCAATTTTGGTGAGATGGTGATTCTTCTCACCGAACAGCTGCATTGCGTGCGTGTTGTTTGAAAACGACAACTCGCTCGTGCTGTTCTCCGAATTTCCTTGCATGTATATGCCTTCATGGTACCCACCCTGTCCGTTACGTCACATAATGGCGGATGGTTCCTAATATGTTGCCTGAATTCCGGATACAAGGGGGAAAAACCAAAGACGGTGGCACCGTCGCATAACCATAAGCGAAGCGGCCCACCGGATCCCCACAGAGTCACAGGTTCAGGGGTATCTGCCTGAGAGTGAAAGTCATTTTGACAGTTATGCATTCTTAGCACACATGATTTACCGAATGCAAACCGAAACGTAACCCCCTCTAACCCATGGAAAAATGCCTTGACGGGCCTGCTTTGCTTCTGTTAATCAAGCTGTTTGACCGGTGTAGGGAACACACCGTGCCGTGGCATTCGACGCGTTCAACCCGTTTTACCAGGCTCAGCTCATCATGGAGGCCCATCAATGAATCCACTTGATATCACGTTTTGCATCGTTATTGCCTTCTGCCTGATCCGGGGAGCCTTTCGGGGTATTGTCAAGGAGGCCTCCGCCATCATCGGAGTCTTCGGTGGCTTTTTCGCCGCCTACACCTATTATCCCCTGCTCGCCCGACAACTCAGCAACTTCATCGATTCCACTGCCTGGCTCAACATCGTCAGCTTTCTCATCATCTTCGGTGTTGTCTTTGCCGCCGTGTCCGCCCTGGGCGTCCTCACCAAATACCTGTTGAAGGTGGTGTTCCTCGGCTGGGTGGATCGTCTCTGCGGTGCAGGGTTCGGCCTGGTGAAAGGCATCCTGATTTCCGCGGTGCTCCTGATGGTTTTTGCCACCTTCCTCGATAAAGGCAGCCCCCTTATTCGAAATTCCAAGACAGCGCCTTACGTCACCGTCGTCTCCGAAGCCCTCTCAAGCTTTGCATCCAAAGACTTAAGGAAGCAGTTCAACGCCAAGATCGATGACGCCCGAAAAATATGGGGCAAGCACCTCTGATGCACTCCGGTACAACACCCTATGAAAGGTGAACAGACCCATAACTATTCAGCATTTGCCTCCGGCGGCCCTGCCGGGAGCCAAACTTTTGAAAAGTTTGACAAACAGGTTTAAATAACGATCCTTGATAGTGTGTGAATTAAAGCGGATGTGATTTGTCCCGAGGAACGAGGGGCAAAAAGCATCCGTAACCTGCTTTCAAGGTGGCACACCTTGCCGCCGGAGGCGTCTTTTCAACAATCATTCTGAGCTCCGCTCTCAATTCAGCCCTGCTCTCCGGCAGGGCATTTTTTATTAGAAGGTCCCCCCGTGAACGAAACACGAGAACTCATCAAACGCCTCAGAGCCGAAAACGGCTGCCCCTGGGACAAAAAACAGACCCCAGTGTCCATGGTGCGCTACCTCATTGAAGAGGCCTATGAGCTCCAGGAGGCAATCCATGGCGGGGACAGCCAGGAGATGGCGGACGAACTTGGAGACACCTGGTTTCAAATGGTGTTTCTCATCCACCTCCTCGAAGAGGCCCATGGCCTCTCCTTTGCCGAGGTGGCTCAAGCCAATCGCCTTAAAATGATCCGCCGTCATCCCCATGTCTTCGGGGACGAAACCGCTGAGACTGTGGACGAGGTGAAGACCCACTGGGCCAAGATCAAAGAGGAAGAAAAGGCCGAAAAGCCCGCCTCTCTCCTGGACACGGTGACCTCGGGAACGCCCCCGCTCATGAGGGCCCGGGACGTCTCAAAGGTCACCGCCGAAGCAGGGTTTGACTGGGACGATATGGACGGGGTCATGGACAAAGTAAACGAGGAGTGGGGCGAGTTTAACGAGGCCCTTGCCTCAGGCGACAAAAAAGCCGCCTCCTTAGAGTTCGGCGACCTGCTCTTTACCATGGTCAACGTGGCCCGGTTTGCCGGCATTGACGCCGACGCCGCCCTTTCGTCTTCCGTGGCCAAGTTCGAAAAGCGCTACCGCCTCATGGAAAAACTTCTGGCTGAAAAGGGGAAGCTCCCCGACCGAAGCCGCTCAGACGAAGTGGACGCCATGTGGGACCGGGCAAAAGAACACTTCTGATCCGTTTCCAAAAGCATCAAGACATTCTTTTAAAGGGATCTTTCCCCTTTAAACAACCATATGGAGATGTGAAACACCATGATAGCCATCATCGACTACGAAGCCGGCAACCTCACCAGCGTCGAGCGGGCCATTCGGTCCCTTGGTCGCGACTGTGTGGTGACCAGCGACGCCCAGACCATCCGTGACGCAGAGCGGGTGATCTTCCCCGGTGTGGGGCAGGCGGGCAGCGCCATGGCAAGCCTTGCGCGCACAGAGCTTTCCGCCGTCATTCACGATGTCTACGCCTCAGGCCGTCCCTTCATGGGGATCTGCCTCGGCACCCAGATCATCCTCTCCCACAGCCAAGAGTACGACACCCCCTGCCTTGGGCTCCTCGAAGGGGAGGTAAAAGCCTTCCCCCTCAAGATGACCGACACAGACGGCAGCCTGCTCAAGATTCCCCACATGGGTTGGAACCGCATCCATCAGGTGTCGGATCACCCCATCCTCGAAGGGATCACCGAAGAGGACGAATTCTACTTTGTCCACAGCTACTACCCGGCGCCAGTCCAACGGGAGCATGTCCTGGCCGAGTGCACCTACGGGTTCACCTTCCCCGTCATGCTGGGCCACAAAAACCTGGTCTCAAGCCAGTTTCACCCGGAAAAGAGCGGCAAAGCCGGCCTTAAAATCTTAGACAACTTCTGCAGGTGGCAACCATGTTAAGCAGGCGCATCATCCCCTGCCTGGACGTGCGTGAAGGACGCACCACGAAGGGCATCAAATTCAAGAACAACGTGGACATCGGAGACCCGGTGGAGATGGCCAAGCTCTACTATGAGCAGGGCGCAGACGAAATCGTCTTCTACGACATCACCGCCTCCCATGAAAAACGGGACATCATGATTGATGTGGTTCGCCGCGTGGCAGAGACCATCTTCATCCCCTTCTCCGTAGGTGGCGGCATCCGCACCGTGGACGACATGCGGGCCGTGCTCCTCGCCGGTGCCGAAAAGGTGAGCGTGAACTCCGCTGCCGTAAAGAATCCGGAGATCATCCGCCAGGGCGCCGAAGCCTTCGGCAACCAGTGCGTGGTCCTGGGCATGGACGTGAAGCAGGTGGAGGTAAGCGAGACCATCCCCTCCGGCTACGAGATCGTCATCAACGGCGGACGCAAGCACATGGGCATGGACGCGGTGCAGTGGGCCCTCAAGGCCCAGGAGCTGGGTGCCGGTGAAATCTGCCTCAACTCCATCGACGCCGACGGCATGAAGACCGGCTACGAGGTGAACCTCACCCGCCTCATCTCAGAGACCGTGGACATCCCCGTCATCGCCTCCGGCGGCGCCGGAGAGCCCGAACACCTCCGGGAGGTCCTCACCGACGGCAAGGCCGATGCCGCCCTCATCGCCTCCATGGTCCACTACGGCGACTACACCGTGCCAGGCATCAAAGAGTACCTGCACAACGCCGGCGTGAAAGTAAGAAATCGTTGGTAAGAGCCAAAAGCATGCCTCCGGCGGCGAGGTGAGCCACCTCGAAAGCAGGTTGCCATCGCGTTTCACCCCTCGTTCCTCGGGGCAAAGCGCAATGGCGTCCGATGCGGGCTGCGCCCGTGGACAAAGCTGAGGGAGCCTTAAACGTCGCCTCAAGTTCAACGTGCTGCGGGAAACAAGCCACATTTTACATGACATAAAAAAGGCCGAAAGCGATTCGTTAAGATCGTTTTCGGCCTTTTGTGTTTCGCTGCGGTACCGTCGTGTATCAAACACAAACGATGGCTTATCTTTACATCATCAGGGTGATTTCACGTCATCCACACCCCTCAGGGCAAAGCCAATGCTTGAATGACCACCATGCTTGGCAACGGGCGAAGCCCGTCAGCGAATGAGATCACCCCGAGGCACGAGGGGTGGGAGCATTCGCAACCCTGGGGTGCAGGGGCTCAGCCCCTGCCCGCCGGAGGCAGTCTTTTGTCTTTTATCCCGTTAGATGTAATCACCACGCCTGAACTTCACGGCTTCAATGCCGGCCAGGGCCGCGCTCTGTTCTGCGAGCTCACGGATGTGGGGATCGGGCTCATCGCCCAGGGAAGCGGTAAGCTCCGTTGCCAGGGTTCCGAGCTCTCCCACGAGGGATTCGATCTCTTTCAGGGGAACGTCCGCATTCTCCATCTTCTGGGCGTAGTCCTCAATGAGATTCAGCAGGGCCACGGTGCGTTCGGCCGTGGGTGATGGTGAGAGTGCACCTGCGGCGATGGGCGGCATGGGTGCTCGAATCTCGCCAAGGGGAGCTGCGGCCTGGGCGGAGGCGGTCTCTGCCGGGCTGGCTTGGCCCTGGGTGGCCCGGTTCAGCATCTGGTCGAAGGAGGGGGCCCCCTCCTTGGGCTTGTCTGATCCGATTGCGGGACTCGCGGGTGCGGTAGGCCCCACGGGTTGAATGGAATTGAGTTTCATGGTGGACTCCTCTTAGGTGGGGTCTGGGTTACCGGGTGCCAAGAACCATCCCGGTACACATCGATCACTTGCCCCGCCTGTTAATCTGTACGCCCCACCCATTTCATACCCGGGCAAGGCCTGCCACCCATGTAACCTATCAAGATATGTGCCACATCATGGGTTAATGGCTCATTTTTTGATGAGACGCCCGATATTCGAGGCTTTTGGTTACAAGCCATCAAAATAAAAGGGCACCGACATATAGGAAATTTTTTCCCGTCGGTGCCCACATATGTCTGATAACCGGGGTCAGGGGACCCCTTTTGTTAGACGTACTCGTTGATGGCAGAGGCGATAATTTTATCAGCCACTTTGTCGGCGGACACAGCGTAGCGGCCCTCCTTCACTTCATTTCGAAGCTCCTCCACCTTTTCGGTACGAATGTCCGGGGTGTTCATTATCGCATCACGTGCGATCTGCATATCCCGGGAGTCTCTGGAAAGGGTGACCTTGTCGCCCGAGGAGCGCTGTTGCCCCTTGGCCTCGCTCCCCTGCTTTGCCTGATTGGCTTCAGACACCTCTCTCATGTAGAGCTGCCTGCCATAATTGGCATTTGATTCAGAGATTTTCATGGCTCTCCTCCGGGTCGGGGTTTCCGCCGTTATGGTTGTACTGGTCCACAAGGGACTTCATTCTTTGGGCCTGAAGGCCGTTGTTTCCGACGGAAAGGGTGCTGGTGGTCTTCTCGTTGTCTTCCCCGATGTAATTGTAAACAAACCGACCATTCTTCTTTCGCTCGGTTTCGGGTTCGCTGCCCTTCTCTTTCTTAATCTGGGCGGCGACTTCAACTTCCTTGTTGCCGGATGTATCGGTGCTGGTCAGGCGGTTGATGATGTCTGAAGCCACCTTGTCGATGACGGCTTTCCGCTTCCCCTCCGCTGACAAGGTGATTTTATCATGAGCCGGTGCGTTGTCAAGACCGAGATCTTTCTGATGATTCAATGCCTTACTCTGGCTTACCTGCTTGCTGTAAACCTTCAGGACATTATTTATCTGGTATGACGGTACATGCATGACATCTTTCTCCTTAGTCTTGCCATCGGCAAAAGTTGCCGCAACATTAAGGAAAAAAAACAACAAAATGAAAGAGAGTGAAAAAAAAGAGGTCTGCCAACCCGTCTGGCGCCCCTTTACGGAACCCTTCGTTTTTCCAGTACCTTTGGCCAGAGCATCCAAAGACACGAAAACGGAGTCCCTGGCCTTCCCGCATGTGACGTTACCGCTTGCGGTGGCCCCAAGAGGTCTGCTGCAATTGGCCCTGGCCCCTCACCGTCACTCCACGGGGTGGCCGTTGCGGGTCAGCAGATAGTTTCGGATAAAGTGCCGATGGCTCTGAAAGGCAACCTCAGGCAACGCCTCCAGGGAAAAAAAACGGGCATCGTCGGCATCATCGCCGGCCACGGGTACACCGGTCCAGTTCCGAACCAGAAACCCCATCAAGAGCACCGTTCCGTAATCCGGGTTGGGGTTGGTGGTCACCCCGATGAGGCTTTCGATGCGACCGGAGACTCCGGCTTCCTCCTTCAACTCTCGTATGGCCGCCTCTTCAGGGGACTCGTGAAGCTCCATAAACCCACCGGGAAGACACCACATTCCCTCTTTGGGGGGGACATTGCGCTTGACGAGGAGAAGGCGCTCCTCCGAATCCACCACCACCACACAAGACGCGGGAACCGGGTTTTCATAGAGAGGAGAGGAGCAGGACTCGCAATAGAGACGATCCCGGCCCTCCACAAACCGCCGGGTAAGAGCGCCACCGCAAAACATGCAGTATTGCTTTTTCTTCGGCGTCAATGCGGGGGCTGACTGGGAACAAAGTGCGGTAAGGC
This sequence comes from Desulfolunaceae bacterium, assembly GCA_942491485.1. GTDB lineage: Bacteria > Desulfobacterota > Desulfobacteria > Desulfobacterales > Desulfolunaceae > Desulfoluna. Next base: position 101,584 of record CALOAX010000013.1, read on the forward strand.
TGGCGTCAGTGGGCATGGGCCCTCCTTGGCAAGGGGCGCCCGCGTGTGCGGGCCTATAAAAAGAAGAGAGGCTCTCGTAACGTAGCACGGCCGAAGGAGCCTTGTAAGGGCAGGATATCCCCCCCCCCACCTGGCACGACTCCGACGTACCTCGAGGCCACGAAAAACAAAGGGCGGCCCAGATATAACCGGGCCGCCCAGAGGTCTTCAAAAAGATCTGTCGAAGGGCTTACTCGTCAAAGTCGCCCTCGGGTCCCTTATCAGTGGTGATAAGGGCCGCCTTGGCACGAATTTTCTCTTCGGTCCACTCGGCTTTGTCTTCCTTTACCTCGGCCTTGGGGCCGGGGTTGAAAGAGCCTGTCTCAAGGATGTCCTCGATGCAGAGGGTGCCGGTGCCACCGGCGTTGAAGACGTCGGTAAGCAGTGTGTAGGTAAACTCTTCCACACGCTTGGCCATCCGCTCACGGACCTCACGGGCCTGGCCCAGGATCTTGTTTTCGAAGGGGAGGTTCAACTTTTTGAAGTTGCTCCCCTTGATGCCGTTCTCATCGGCCCAGGCCTTCATCTCAACCCAGAGTTCCTCGGTGAGGCCTTCCCCTTTGATCTTGATGAGGTCACCGTTTTCATCCATCACGGCGTTGCCGAACTCGTTCACCTCCATGCCCCAGGAGAGAAGCTGAAGGGCGGTGGCCACGTTGGCTTTGGTGGTGGCGGTCTTTTCGGCAATGGCTCGGAGTCGGTCCGAGTCGTTGCCGCTGGTGCCGTGCTGGGCGCCGGAGACTTCGTAAGGAGCCAGGGCGTTGTGAATCTCTTCCGTGAGTTCCACGTTAATGCCGGAACCGCTGGCTTCAATGCCGTGGGTGGTGCCGTTGTTCAGGGCGATCCAGTCGGCATGGATGTTGTGAGCGTTGAGCCCCTGAATCAGAAAAAGGGCCTCTTCGGAAGAAGAGAGCCCTTCGGTCCCCTTGATTTCACCCACCTCGGTCTCAAGGCCAGCCCACTCCGGAATGAAGGGGTTGATGGCGATGTTGGCCAAGAGGTTCTCATCGTCGGGCTGATGGGAGGCATCGATGGCGATGGAGGTGATGCCCGCATCAAAGATGGAGGGGATCTCCACCTTGGCTGCTTCCAGGTCTGCCGGCGTCTTGAGGGCGTAGTGGTCGGTGTGAATGGCCACAGGAACAGTCACGCCCAACTCATTCATCACGGCATCCACCTGACGGGCCATGTTCCAGAGGCTGGTGGGGCAGTAAGCGTTGGCGCCGCCTTCGGATTTGGCGATCTCGATGATAATGGCAGCATCGGCGCGCTGGGCGGCGGCGAGTACGCCACGAATGACGAGATGGCTTCGGCCGTTGGCCGCAATGGTCATGGCGCCACCCTTCTTCCGCATGGCACGGTCGATGTAACGACCGCTGACCAGCAAAGCCCTGGAGTTGGGAAAGAGTTTTTCTACTGTGGGGGGACGGCCGATTTTGAGTGCGCGATCAAAGTCAGACATGGTCTCTATTCTTCTCCTCTATATTAGGGACAGCTGGGCCCCTTTGTTGCGGTTGATAAACAGGTAAAAAGCCGATGATACCAGCATGTTGCCATTCCGCAGAAAGCGGTAAGGGCAGGTCTCCTCTCCTCCGGATCCACCGGGGAGCAGCTGCAACAGAGTCATCAAACGTTTTACGAACCCAATATATTTTAATATTGTAAAGGAATTGTAAAGAAAAAAACAGCAGAAGGTCATCCAGTGCACCCATGTTTCTCATACGATTTCAAGAGGGTAGATCGGCCACACCTCTTCTTGACTTTTTGGGTGTACATTGACATAGGTGTTTTGGAACATCTCGGTTTACGGACGTAAACAACCTGACATCACCGAACGGCTCATCACCCGTCTATCATCATTACCCCGGAGAGGCCCATGGCGCACCCCATCCGACGTCCCCTTGTTTCCGTTTTCTTGATCCTTGTCGCAGGAATGTGCCTTCTCCTGCCGAGCTCCCTTCCCGCCGATGTCTCCGACCCCGTTTCCGTGGAGGTCCCCAGCCGAAAAGTCGAGAACCTTACCAGCCTGCTGGACACCATGGAACAGGTAAGACGGGAGGTGCTGGAGGCCCAGAGAGCTCTTGGCAGCCCTGCCTCCCTTGGAAAGGAGGAGTGGTACCGCACCCGTATCGACCTCCTCACCGCGCGACTCACCGCCCTGGAGGAGGGGTTTGAGCAACTGGCCACCGGGGTGGACAAGCCAGTGCAGCCCACCGGTGGATCCGGCAGCGCCTTTGAGTGGAACAACGAACTCAAAGAGCTTCTCGCCCCCCTCATCACGGAAATGAAGCGTATGACGGCCAGGCCCCGCGAGATCCAGGGACTACGCAGCACCCTTGAGGACTACACCGAAGAGCAGGAGCGTATTGAAAAGGCCCTTTCCAACATCTCCCACTTGCTGGAGAACCCGGAACTGCCCATGTCCCTTTCCCGTCACCTGGAGACACTGGCATCCAAGTGGCGCTACCGCCTGCAGGAGCTCACCTCCCTTAAAGGACTGGCCGAGCTGAAACTCGAAGAGAAGGAGATGGGCAAACGCACCCTTTCAGGGTCCCTTCAAGACTTTACCCGCCTCTTTTTCAAGAGCCGGGGACGCAACCTCCTCATGGCCCTTGGCGTTCTCTTCGGCACCCTTTTCACCATGGGCAAGCTTCGCACCCTGATTGAGACACACAGTCGCATCTACGAACGGGCTCAGACGGTTTACGCCCGCATCTTCGATCTCACCTACATGATCATTACCGTCACAGTCGCCCTGCTGGCCACCATGGGAACCCTTTACCTGGTGAGCGACTGGGTGCTGCTCTCCATCCTGCTGATCTTTGTATTCGGCCTGCTCTGGGCCTCCAAGGAGGGCATCCCCAAGGTGTGGGGCCAGGTTCGCATGCTCCTCAACCTGGGAGCAGTGCGTGAAGGCGAACGCATTATCTACCAAGGGGTGCCCTACAGGGTCGCCACCATCAACCTCTACTCCGAACTGGAAAATGAGGCCCTCCAGGGAGGCCGCGTGCGCCTGCCTTTAAAGGATCTCTTTACAATGCGCTCCCGAGTCTGCCACCCGGACGAACCCTGGTTCCCCACACAGTGTGGCGATTGGGTGCTGCTCTCCGACGGCACCCACGCGAAAGTCACCGTGCAGAGCCCGGAGTACATCGGAATGCGCCTCTTGGGTGGGGCCACCCGTCAGCTGCCCCCAGCCGATTTCCTTGCCCTCTCCCCCACGAACCTCTCCCACGGCTTCCGCCTGGAGGCCCGCTTCCGCCTGTCCGTTACCCACCGGGCCGAAGCCGCCACCACCATCCCCAATGAGCTGGAAACAAGCCTTGCCACCCGACTCACAGCCACCGACTGGACCCCCAAAACCCTCTCCGTCCTCTACCGACGCACCCTCCCCTCCTTTTTGGAACTCTCCATCCTGGCCGACTTTCCCGGCACCTGCGCCGCAGACCACCCCCTCATCGCCATGGCCTTAGAGCAGTTCTGCTTGGAAACCGCAGGCGACATGGCCTGGGAACTGCCCACCCACCGCATGGCGGTTGAGATGGTGCAGGGGTAATGTAAGTTGCAAGGAAAGGGCAAAAAGCAAGCCTCCGGTAAAAGTCAACGCAATTTCAAGTATTCATTCGGCCTGTTTTCCGAAGAATGAAACAGGTCTCTTTACGAAAGAGGTCGCCAGGCGTCTCACTTCACGCGAATGCCCCGTCAATGGGGCAAGTCACGACACACGTCAAGCATTCGCCATAGGGTTTCCAGGTGCCTCCACCTGGCCGCCGGAGGCATAGTTTTCTGCTTTTTTCAGCACCATCACCCATCTACCCGATCATGATGTCCTCTTCGGCCCAGCGGTGTCGGGGGGCTGTGTCCCGGCTGACGGCCACGGCAATCACCATGGGACCAAGGCGGCCGACGAACATAAGCAGGGTGATGCAGAGGCGGCCCACGGTGGAGAGGGTGGGGGTGACTCCCATGGAGAGGCCCACGGTACCAAAAGCGCTGACGCTTTCAAAGAGCAGCTCGAGAAACCGGCCGCGGCTCTGGCTGTGGGTCAGTTCCCCCATTTCGCTGGAGAGAAGCACCAGGGTGCCGCAGATCACCACCACAAAGGCCATCATTACCAGATGGGTGGCCTTTTCCACGCTTTTGGCCGGAATGGTCCGGGAAAAGACGGAGACATGGGCAGCCCCCCGAAGACGGCTTAAACCCATCAGAAAGAGGGTGGCAGCGGTGGTGGTTTTCACCCCACCGGCGCAGGAGCCCGGCGATCCGCCGATAAACATGAAGAGCATGGAAAGAAAGAGGGTGCCGTTGGCCATGACGCCGAAATCAAGGGTGTTGAACCCGGCGGTCCGCAAGGTCACGGACTGAAAAAAAGCGGCCAGGATTTTTCTGGGAAGGGACAGGCCATACAGGGTGTTGTTCCATTCAAACAGCAACATGAGCAAGCTGCCGGACAGAAGCAAAATAGCAGAGACCGTGACCACCAGGCGGGTATGAAGGCTGAATCGTTCCCAGCGCCACCGGCCGGGGCGGCATTTTCCCTGGAGTTCGGAGATCACCAGAAAACCGAGGCTTCCTGTGATAATGAGAAACGAAAGGGTTCCGTTCACGAGAAGGTCCCCGCGAAAACGGGTGAGGCTGTCCGGGTAGAGGGCAAACCCCGCGTTGCAGAAGGCGCTGATGCTGTGAAACACGGAAAGCCAGACGGCATGCCCAAGGGTGGGGGAGCCGGGGTAAAATCGGATGAAAAGCAGAAGGGCCCCTATGAACTCGATCACCACGGTAACCTGGATAACCGATCGCAGAATGGAGGCGGGATGTTTTTTTCCGCTGTGGGTAAAGGAGTCCTGAATGATCAGGTTGCCGGCAAACCCCACGCGTCCCCGGGCACCAAGGATCAACAGCGTGGAGACGGTCATGATGCCAAGCCCCCCCAGCTGAATCAGGGCAAGGAGTACTCCTTGCCCAAAGGGCGTCAGGGTCTCGGCCACGTCCAGCACGGACAACCCGGTGACACAGCCCGCCGATGTGGCTGTAAACAGGGCGTCCACAAAGGGAAGGGCCCCTTTGCGAGATGCCACGGGGAGCATCAGCAGAAACGCGCCGAGTGCAATCATGGCCATAAAGGAGAGAAGGAGGAGTCTCGCAGGTGACTGCTTTCGGATCACCGCGGTCCACTGATGAGTAATAGGCTTCATGCCCCCCTATCTACCAGAGAGCGGCAAGGTGTGCCACCTTGAAAGCAGGTTCGCGAATGTTCCCGCCCCTCGTTCCTCGGGTCGATCACATTCACCGACGGGCTGCGCCCGAGAATAACGGCTCAGGTGAATCAGCCACCGTCGTGTAGCCCGAAGGGCGCTTCGTGTTCTTCGTGGGTTTGCACATCAATCGAACCATGATGTTGCCAAAAACCCGTTTGACTTTTACCGGAATAATTCCGGCGACCAGGGGATTTCTTCGCCCCCCCCCCCCCCGGCTGCTCGACATACCTCCATTATGATGTCTTGCCGCGTACCGCCGCTGCCATCATCGGTCGGCGACGTTCTCCGGAGTTCATACGCCGCTCCCGACGAACCCGTTTCTCCATGGTGCGCCTCTCCTCATCGGCCCGACGGTCGATGGCCAACTCCAGCACCTCCACCATGTCCGAGACAGGGTGAATGGTCATGGCCTTCAGCACCTTTTTGGGCAGCTCTTCCAGATCCTTTTCATTTTGTTGGGGCAGAATCACAGTCTTTACGCCCACACGGTGAGCGGCCAGCACCTTCTCTTTCACCCCACCCACGGGCAGGACCTTGCCTCGCAGGGTAATCTCGCCGGTCATGGCCAGATTCTTTCGCACCACCCTGTTGATAAGAAGGGAAACCAGGGCAGTCATCATGGCCACCCCTGCCGAGGGGCCATCTTTGGGAATCGCCCCTGCGGGTACGTGCACGTGCAGATCAATCCCCCTGAAGATCTCGTCATCGATGCCCAGGGCCCGGCTGTTGCTTCGCACAAAGGAGAGGGCCGTGCTCACCGACTCCTTCATGACACTGCCCATCTGCCCCGTGAGATTAAGGGATTTCCCCCCCTTCATGGCCGTCACTTCAATATAGAGGATCTCCCCTCCGGCCGGGGTCCAGGCAAGGCCCATGACCACCCCGGGGACACTGATGCGGTCGTTGACATCTGCGGTGTACTTCTCGGAGCCAAGAAACTTGGGAATGGTCACGACATTAACCGCCACCTTCTCCGCCTCCTCCTGGGCAATCATGGTGGCGGCTCCCCGGCAGACCCCTGCAATCCCCCGTTCCAGGTTCCGAAGGCCCGCCTCCCGGGTGTAACCTGTGATAATCTTCTTCACCGCCCCCTTGGTCAGGGAAAAGTTGCCCGCAGCCAGCCCGTGGGCCCTGCGCTGCTTGGGCACCAGGTAGCGGTTGGCGATTTTGACCTTCTCATCGTCGGTGTAACCGGGCAACTCCAGCACCTCCAGGCGGTCCAAAAGGGCCGGAGGAATGGTGTGAAGCACGTTGGCCGTTGTGATGAACATGACATGGGACAGGTCAAAGGGGACATCCAGGTAATGGTCGGTGAAGGTGTGGTTCTGCTCGGGGTCCAGTACCTCAAGAAGAGCAGAAGAGGGGTCCCCCTGAAAACTGCTGCCGATTTTGTCCACCTCGTCAAGCACCACCACGGGATTTCTGGACCCGACCCGCCTGAGCCCCTGGATAATCCGTCCGGGCAGGGCCCCCACATAGGTACGCCGATGGCCTCGTATTTCTGCCTCGTCCCTTATTCCCCCCACGGCAATGCGAATAAATTCCCGGCCCATGGCCCGGGCCACGGATCGACCCAACGAGGTCTTCCCCGTCCCCGGAGGGCCGGCAAAGCAGAGAATAGGCCCCTTGGAGCTCTTGGTCAGCTTCCGGACGGCAAGGTATTCAATGATCCGCTTCTTGGGCTTTTCCAGGCCGAAGTGATCGTCATCCAGTACCTTTCGGGCCTGTTTTATATCAAGGTTATCGGTGGTCTCCGTCTGCCAGGGCAGGGAGGTGGCCCACTCCAGGTAGGTGGTGGCCACGGTGTATTCCGACGACGAGGGATGCATACGCGCCAGTCTCGAGAGCTCGCGCTCGGCCTCTTTTTTCGCCTCTTCGGGCATGTTGGCGGCTTCAATCCGCGCCCGGTACTCCGACACCTCGGCGGCATTCTCCCCCTCTTCCCCCAGCTCTTCCTGCATCGCCTTAATCTGCTGGCGCAGGTAATACTCCTTCTGCTTGTTGGTCATGTCCTCCTTGACCTGGGTTTGAATCCGCGTGCCGATCTCCAGAACTTCCAGCTGATAATTCACCAGCTCCGTCACCTTTTTCAGGCGCTCTTTCACGCTGGCACGCTCCAGCACCGTCTGCTTTTCCACAAGGCTGACGTTGATGGTGGAGGTGATCATGTCCGCCAAGGTCCCGGGATCCGGAATGGAGCGGGCCATTTCCCCCAACTCCTGGGGCAGGGAGGGGGTCAGTTTGATCACCTTCTGATACTGGGCCAGGAGGTTGGCTGCCAGGGCCCCGGCCTCTTTGTCATCCATGGGGATATCGGGGATCAATTCCACACCGGCCCTAAGGTATGGCGCCTCCTGGATGTAACCACGGGTGCCGAACCGCCCCATCCCCTGAACCATCATCTGGATCTTGCCGTCATCTTCCTTTGCCATTTTAAGAATCATGGCCACGGTACCCACGGTATACAACTCAGATGGGGCATGGCGCCCCTCCGGACTCTCCTTTTTGGACAAAAGGAGCCCGATAATCCGGCTGCCCCGCATGGCGTCGTCCACCAGCGTGGAGGCGGCCCCTTCAACGGCCTGAAGGGGAAGCACCATTTTTGGAAACAGGGAGACATCGTACACAGGCAGGATGGAGAGTTCATCCGGAATCTCTTCGGGAGCCAGGGTCCCGCTGGAGAGTTCATTTAAGGTCATGATCGCCTCCGAAATCGAGCACAGGGCTATATACCCTGTGGATTGTGTGTACCGCCGTGAGGATCACTCCTCAACGGGGATGGATTTTTCAAGGTGTACGGTGAGAAGCCCGTTGACAAAAGAGGCCTTGACGTTCTCTTTGCTCACTAAACAGGGAAGGCTCACCAGGCGCTCAAAGCGCCCGTAACGGATCTCAGCCTGAAGGTAGGTTCGCCCGGTTCCTGTATCTCCGCTCAGGCGATTTCCAATGATTTTTACGGCCGTGGAGCTGATCTCCACCTCCACGTGCTCCTGGTCCACTCCGGCCAAAGCGGCTTGAACCATCACTTCGCCCCCGCTCTCGCAGATGTCCACCTGGGGTTTCCAGATCGATTTAACCATACAGAACATGGGGTTGACGGAGTGATACATCTCCGTAAAACGTCGGGCACTGTCCTGCTCCGGGGATCCAACATCATCACCAAACCGAATTTTAATGAAGTCCATGCCGTATTCCTGAATCCTGTTGTAAGAAATCAAACAGGCATGTCGAGCAACCCTTACGGGCATTCGTCATGCGGGCAAACGGTGTGCTTTGTAAGGCGGGTGTGCTATAACGCTAAAATTGAGGTAGAAGAGTAAGTATTGAGAAGCGTGATCAGATTTTCTGGAGGTTACCGGCAGAACTGCCGGGTTACGGAGAACCCCACAGGCGACTTTTCTATGGGGCAATGGCCCCGCTTATTACAGGTCGTCCTGCCACGGGCACTGTTTACCATAAGTACCACGTTCCCAGGATTGATGTAAAGGACAGATGGTCTCAACTCCCCGCAACATAAGCACAATCCCCCTCGGAACGGCCCGCCCTTCTGCCGTCTTGTCCGCCCACTATTTCCTCTACTTCGGTATGATGGGCATCTTTCTTCCCTACTTCAACCTCCTCTGCCACAACCTGGGTTTGACAGGTTTTCAAATCGGGGCCATCAACTCCACACGGACCGTTGTGATGGTTCTCTTCTCCATTTTCTGGGGAGCGGTGGCCGACCGCCTTGCCCTAAGACGACCCGTCTTCATCGCCACCGCATTTCTCAGCGCACTCACCTGGGGGGGGTACCTCCTCACCGAGGAGTTTCTCCCCATGCTGGCCGTCACGGTGGTCTACGCCATCTTCTTTGGCCCTGTCATTCCATTTCTCGAAGCCTTTACCATGGAGGCCCTGAGCCGGGACGGGGCAGACCGGAACGGCTATGGCCGAATCAGGGCCTGGGGCTCCTTCAGCTTCATCGGGGTGGTCCTCGTCATGGGCAAGCTCATGGAGGCCACCTCCATCCGCCTCGTGGCACCCTTGATCCTTCTGGCATCCCTCATGCTGGCCCTCTGCACACTGGCCGTGCCCAAAGACCTCTCCCCGAAAAAACGGAGCGGGGCCTCAGAAATCCGAAGCCTGTTCAGCGGCAGGGTCCTGTGCTTTCTGTTTGCAAACTTTCTTATGCTGGCGGGCCACGGAACCTACTACGGCTTCTTCTCCATTCACCTTGAGGAGCTGGGATATGGGCCTGGTTTCATCGGCCTTTCCTGGGCCCTGGCCACCCTTTCGGAAGTGGCGGTGATGATGGGCTCCGCTCGAATCTTCCGTCACCTCGCCATCGAACGCGCTCTTTTCCTCGCCTTCCTCGTGGCAGTTGTCCGGTGGGTGGTGCTCTTTTTCGTCACCTCACCCATAGCTATTCTCCTCGCCCAGCTTCTGCACGCAGCGACCTATGGCCTTTTTCACGTCGCCTGCATCCTCTATATGGAGCAGCTCTCCACGCCCCGAAACCGCACCGTGGCCCAGGTGGCCAACAACGCCGTGTCATACGGACTCGGGCTCATGGTCGGCTTTCTGGTCAACGGCTGGCTCTACGACCGGTATGGGGCCCACCTCTTTCTCATGAGCGCCGGCATCTCCCTGTGCGGTGCGGCCCTCATCTACCTGACCACATCCTCTCAACCAGACGCTGTGAATCCGGCGGCAAGGTGAGCCATTTCAACCCAGGGCTTGCAATCCCCCTTCTTGATACCCAACTTGCCCCCAATACCTACTTACTCCTACCCCAAGCAGCCATGTCCCCACCGATTTACTCCACCATATTGATATAGATTGAAGTCAAACCTTCGCCCGTCGCCCCTGTTCAGGGGAGCGGTGAGGGAATAAAAACAGGGCTTTCAAACAGGTATTTACAGCGCTGAGGTACCATCTTACCCAAAATGAGTAGCCGCTCTCTTTTTTTACTCGAAAACTGTACTGGTGGTAAAAAAATCATCTCTCCGATCCCCCTCCGGCAACTCACGCTAAACATTTACTATGACAATAAGTATATGCGAAAGGGCACAATTGCTGACCGTGGGTCAAAGAAAAAAACAATTATTTCACTATTGAAATGGTGAAAATATTCCTTTATATCCGTTTTTTACCCAGTTTTTAATACGAGTGGAAAATTACGGCGGGCATATAAAATTTTTTACTCATAAGAGGGATAAATACAATGGAAAATGATGCAGGCAAAGGGAAGCAGGTTGTAAAGTCTATCGGCAAAGCCATGCAGTTCTGGCGTAAACTTGAGGGACATGACCAGAAAGACTTTTCTGAGGTTATCGGCACCTCTCGCTCGTATGTGGCCAAGTTGGAAAACGGCCACGTGGGCGTATCCATCAATCGCATTGCAGAAATTGCAGAGGCCCTCGGCATTTCGCCCTACACACTGATGCGCGGCGTGCCAGAAAAAGAGGAGCTGGAAGCTCTCCTCGACCTCTACACCGACGACGACCTTCGGGTCACCAAGTCGGAGATGGAAGACCTCTTCTGCGAACGGCTCCGAAACCACAGGGTGCCCAGGGAGTATTATATCCACCTCCTGGACCTTTTCCGCTCAGGAAAGTACAACAAGGTCGCGTAGCTAGGCACCACCCGTCCGTTCAACACAAAAACCCCGCAGTTTTCATCACTGACGGGGTTTTGTGTGCACTTGCGAATGTTCCTATATTTTATCCCCCTGGCCTGCCGTATTCGCTCTGCCCGACCCCGCTGCACTTACCCCCAGTATAATAAAACCGCAACTATTCGGTTCAAAGTTGCCTCCGGCGGCCCTGCCGGAGGCCAAACTTTTGAAAAGTTTGCCAAACAGGTCTTAAAAGCAAATCGCCTGCCCCACCGATGTTGCAAACCATATGCTCCGGCTTAACGAGTATGCCGCTTCCTTTTCAAAAAACGACCCGCCGGAGGCATAGCTGAATATGCCGCAAAAAAACCTGCCATGCCACAGCTTCCCACTAAAAAACAAAAACGGCAGCGATGTGTCCTTTGCTTTCGGTCACATCACTGCCGCAATCGATTTTAAATGGATGGCGAAGCCACTCGGGCTGAAAAATCTTTATCCCCCGAGGTTGTTCCAACTCAAGGTCACACGAATTTAAGCGTCCCTTCATGGTTCATTTATCGATAAAACCACGAAGTTCACGAAGCGCCCTTCGGGCTTCACGAAGGAGGCTGTGCCACCTTCGTCGTTGTTCACGGGCGCAGCCCGTCAGCGATTGCTCTCGCCCGAGGAACGAGGCCGAGAGCAGTCGCAAACCTGGGGTGGAGGGGATCATCCCCTCCCCGCCGGAGGCTTACGTTCTTATTCCACGGCCCTGCCGGCTGCAAAGCCCTGATGAACGGCATCGAAGGCCAGGGCAATGCCTTTGGCATCGCCCACGGTGGTGCAGGCAACCCCCTTCTTCTCCAACAGCTCGGCAAAGGGGTTCACGGAAACGGCGCCGGAGGCAAGGACCACGGTGTCGGCCTCGATCTTTTCGGTCTCTTCCCCGAACTGTACGGTCACGCCCTCATCGGTGATCTCCAGGGCCCGGGTCCCGGGTCGCACGGTGATACGGCTTCGCGCGATATCCTGCAACATGCCCCACTTGGTGCTCTTGCCGATGTCCTTGCCCACCTTGTCCATCATCTCAATGAGCAGAACCTCCTTGGACCCTTTGGATGCGAGCTCCCTTAAGGCTTCCGGGGTTTCCCCCCTGTTGAGAAGGAGAAACTTCACGGCATCCCCGGAGAGGGTTCCCTTCTCCGCGAGGAAGAGGGCTGTCTCCACGCCCACGGCACCGCCGCCGATGATCACCACCTTTTTGCCGGTGTGTGCCTTATCGGACAGGACATCCCACGCCTGCACCACATTTGCGCCATCCACACCCTTGATGGGCGGTGTCATGGGCTTGGCACCGGTGGCGATAATCACATGGTCCGGTTTCTCTGCATCGATGAGGGCCTCATCCACCACGGTATTCATGGCCAGGCGAACATCGGTCACCTCAATCTGGCTGGCGAGGTCTTTGGCAAGCTCCAGGAACTCCTCACGCCCTGCAGGGGCCGATGCGAGGTGAAGCTGTCCGCCAAGGCGCATGCCTTTTTCATAAAGGGTGACCTCATGCCCCTTTTCATGGGCGGCCAGAGCGGCACTCATGCCGGCGGCGCCACCGCCGATGACCATCACTTTTTTGGGTGCACCGCTCTTCTCGATTAAGGTCTCCTCTTCGTGGCCGGCCCTGGGGTTGCAGAGGCACTCCACGTGCTGAAGCTTGAAGAGGTTGTCAAAACAGCCCTGGGCGCACGCGATGCAGTGAACGATCTCTTTTTCACGGCCGGTACGGGCCTTTTCGGGCAGAAAGGGGTCGGCGATCAGGCTTCGCGCCATGGCCACCATGTCACAATAGCCCTCTCCGATGAGTTCGCGGGCCGTCTCCGGGTCGTTGATACGGTGACTGGCGATGACAGGTACATCCACCAACTCTTTGACGTTCCGGGCAAGGTAGGCGTACATGCCGCGGGGGACGTTGGGCGTCAGCTGGGGAACCCTGGCCTCATGCCAGCTTCCCTTGATGCAGAGTGCGTCCACGCCGCCCTCCACAAGCTTCACGGCGTAGGTCTCGAGCTCTTCCCGCTCCATGCCCCCTTCCATGAAGTCGTTGTTGTCCATGCGCACGATCAGAGGGTAGTCGGCCCCCACACGCTCACGGATGGCGGCCATGACCTCCAGTCCAAAGCGCATGCGGTTCTCCAAGCACCCGCCATACTCGTCCTCACGCTTGTTGGTCAGGGGGGAGAGAAACTCACTGATCAGGTAGCCAGTGCCAGAGAGGACCTCCACCGCGCTGAAGCCTGCCTTCTTGCAACGCTCCGCCGCATCGGCAAAGGAGGTAACGATGGCTTTTATCCCGGGGATGTCCAGGGCTTTCGGCACCTCACGCGTCAGGTTGGACGCAATGGCCGAGGGTGCCACGGGCTCTTTGCCCCCCATCAGAAAGGAGTGGCTGTAACGTCCCGCATGGTTTAGCTGAACGGCAGAATATGCGCCGTTGTCGTTGATGGCGGCAGCCAGCTTGGTAAGCCCGGGGAGGTGTTCGTCCAGGTGGGCCCCGATGTACTGGGAGTTACCGGCCACTTCATCCACGGTGGCGTTGCCCACGACGATCATCCCGGCGCCCCCTTTGGCGCGCTCGGCATAGAAAGCGATAAGACGGTCGTTAACCAGGAAGTCCTCGCACATCCCCATATGCATGGCGGGAAGGTAGATGCGGTTCTTCAGTTCCAGCTTGTTGATACGAATCGGTTCAAATAACGGATCTCTCATGGGTTCCCCTTTCGCGTGAAGGCCGTGGTCTCACATGGCCAAACCGGATTTTATGGTTCATGGAGACCAAAGGTCTCTGTCAGGCGATACTGCACACCAAGAAGAGCGCAGCATAATTCGCATACAAAATATAAGACGCCACAGCCCTGCCCACCCGCCCCATAAACAGGGGAAGGTAACCAGATTGGCTGGGTGCAGCATGCATTCAAGCCTCAGGTAATGGCTGGTATGTGACTACCTGAGAACAAAAAGCCCCCAATGCGGATGCGACGTGGAACATCCCAAAGCATGACGGCAACGAACATATGTTTTGTATACAAACTATTTTCTTACAGTGGGACCTGTCAAGAAAAAAACGACCTGCCCCGCCTAAAGGTCCACGGGAAGAGCACACTCGAGGATCACGTGGGACTCCGTAACCCGGGCGCGCCAGGCTTCAATCTCCACACCCATGGCCGCCACCTCCCGCAGGGTTTTTCCATAGGCGGGGTCAATGTCGTCCGCCGGAGTAAACCTTAAGGCATCGGGCCGCTGAATGAAAAAGAAGATGACACTGCGTTCCCCCTTCTCTTTTAACGCGGCCAGGGCAAGAAGGTGTTTTCGACCCCTTTCCGTCACCGCATCGGGGAAAGCCGCCACACGGTCCCGGACCAGGGTGCAATTCTTCACCTCCACATTGCAGGGGGCGGTGCCTTCCTTGTAAAGCACCATATCGAGGCGTGTCCCCTTTTCAACGGTGACCTCACGCCTAAGGGAATCGTACCCGGCAAGGGCCGGCACCGCCCCCGCCTCAATGGACCGGGCCACCAGGGTGTTGGGGAGCAGGGTGTTGATACCCACCAGACACTCCTTCGTCTCCACCAGTTCCCAGGAGTATTTGTGCTTTCGTTTCGGGTTGTCGTGGTAACTGAGCCAGACCCGGGAGCCGGGTTCCGCACACCCCTTCATGGACCCGGTATTGTTGCAGTGGGCGGTCACAAGGGTCCCGTCTTCCATCCGGACATCCACAAGAAAGCGCTTATACCGCTTCACCAGAACGCCGCGATAAAGCTCCGGAAGTTCCACCGAACTGTTTACTACACCATCCGATATATCAGCCATACACACCCCTATAATCATCCAATACTGTTGTAAAATAAGACAAAATGCATTATGACTTATGCCTTGAGAATCAGCCGCAACCGGTTAACTCTACTTATGCTCAGCACCCGCCCGGCAGACCGTTTCATCACGTCGATCCACCCTCTCATCACCCCGGGCCAGCGTCAACACCCGAAACCCCGGCAGATTACAGGGCCCGGTTATTCGGGTCCCTTTGCCCCGCAAGGAGCCAGCCATGCCCCTGTACACCCTGAAAGACCACACCCCATCCTGCCACCCCTCGTCGGTCCTCCTTCCCGGCTCTGTCGTGGCAGGAAACGTCGCCCTATCCGAGGAGAGCTCCGTCTGGTTCAATGCCGTCATCCGGGGCGATGGCGATGCCATCACCATTGGTGCCCGTACCAACATCCAGGACCTCTCCATGCTGCACGTGGACCCGGGACAACCCCTTGCCATCGGACGGGATGTCACGGTAGGGCACCGAGCCATTCTCCATGGCTGCACCATTGAAGAGTGCTGCCTCATCGGCATGGGCGCGGTGGTGATGAACGGTGCCCGTGTGGGCCGGGGTTCCATCATTGCTGCGGGCTCCGTCGTCCTTGAGAACACGGTCATCCCCCCCTTCTCACTGGTGGCCGGCATGCCGGGCACCGTAAAAAAGCAGCTCTCCGAAGAGGTCATGGAGGTGATCCGCGCGTCAGCGGATATCTACGTGGAGAAATCACAAATCTACGGCCAACCCGACCTTTTCAAACCCGTGGAGTAGAGCATGAAGCTCCTTTCCAGAGTACGCGCCGGCTTTAAACGCCATTGGACGACGGTCCCCAAGGCCATGCAGGCAGGGTTCGACAACCACGTCCGCCAGACCAACGCCCGCCGCCTCAACGTCATTTTTGCGGCCACCGTGGTGGGCACGACCACCCTCTCGTCGTTTCGTGCCATCATGGCGCGGGGGCTCGATGTGCCGACGCACCACGCCCTCTTTCTTACCATGGGAGCAATCGTTGTCACCACCACCCTCACCCTCCTGATGATTCATCGCCGCATCGACGCGGAAAAAACGGCAGGGTCCCACCGCCTCCTCCTGGGAACGACCATCCTCATCCTGGGTGCCGCCCTCTCCGTGGTTGCGGGTATCGAATACGCCGCTGTCGGAGGAATCACCCGCTTTTACCTAACCATCTTCGGCCTCTGCACCGCATTGATCCTCACCCCAGGGGCCCTGATCCTCTCCTTTATCTGGACCACCTCGTGCCTCCTGACCACCGTATGGGCCATGGAAGGCACCCTGGCACCCTTTCTCCTTGAGAACATGCACCTCATCGTCCTCCTTCTGCTGGGTGGCGTCATCTCGCGAACCGTCGCCACCACCTTTATCCGGGACTACCTCCTCTTTCAGGAGGTGAAGCACTCCAACCGTGAACTGAGACGGGAGATCCATGAACGGGAGAAAGTCATGCGTCGGCTGGCCCGCTCGGAACGGGAGTTTAAAAACACCTTTGAATACGCCCCGGATGCTTACATCCTCTCCGACCCCTCGGGCAAGGTCGCTCGCCTGAACCGGGCAACCCTTGACCTCATCGGAAAAACCCACGAAGAAGCCAAGAAGAAGCGCCCTCATGAAGTGAGCTTCCTATTGGGAAACAACCTGTTCCAGGTGGAGCGCATGCTTCGGGAAACCCTCATCTGCGGCCGATCCGGGCCCTGTGAGCTTCAAAAAATCACCCTGCATGAAGACCGGGCCATCCACCTGGAACTCCACGCCTCCATGGTTCATATCGAAGACCGGGAGATGATCCTCACCATCGCCCGGGACATCACCAAGCGAAAGGAGGGAGAAGCCCTCCTGAAGGAATCCCGAAAACGCCTGGAAGAGCGGGTCAAGGAACGAACCGAAGAGCTGGAGCACATCAACATCCGCCTGAAAGATGAAATCACGGAACGCATCGCCACCGAGGCGGCCCTGGCCAAAGCCGAAAATCACTACCGCCTCCTGGTGGAAAACATGAACGAGGGGCTGGCCATTTTTGATACCGAAGGCCGCTTCACGTATATGAACGACTGCCTCTGCGCCATGACGGGCTACAGCCGGGAGACCCTTATGGGACGGGACCACACCTTTGTGGTGGCCCGGGAAGACCACCCCCTGGTCCAGGCCCAGCAGGACAAACGACCCGAAGGGGGAGGGTCCGCATACGAGGCAAGGCTCGCAACGGCCTCGGGTGAAATCCTGCACATCCAGATTTCACCGAAACCCATGTTTGATGACAAGGGCAACTACAGGGGCAGTTTTGTGGTGATCACCAACATCACCGGCCTCAAAAAAATGGAGGCGGCCCTTCGCAAGAGCGAAGAGAGGGCCCGGGCGCTCCTCAACTCCTCCGGAGACGCGGCCATGCTGGCTACGCCTTCGGGAATCCTCCTTGAGGTGAACGAAATCTCCTGCACACTGCTGCAAACGCCCCGCGCCGAGCTGGTGGGACGATCAATCCTTGAGGGCTTCCCCAAAACCATCCCTTCCCGACAGGTAAACACCTTCAAGCAAGCACTCAAAACGGGCACCATCGAACGGTTTGAAGACCAGATGATCGGCGGACAAAATTTCTATGACATCACCATCCACCCCATTGCCCATCAGGGCCGTGTGGACCGGGTCGCCATCTTCGCCAGGAACATCACGGAACTCAAAGCAGCGGAAAAGCATATCCGCACCCTCTCCCAGGAGCTCATCAAAGCCCAGGAAAACGAGCGCCAGCGTATCGCAAGGGACCTTCACGACAATGTGGCCCAGGACCTGGCCACCCTCAAGATCGGTTGGGACACCCTCCTCGACAATTTCAGCGACACAAATCCGGGGGTCCAGGAAAAAACCCGGGCCCTCTCAAGGCTGTTGCGCGGGTCCATCGAAAGCATCCGGGGCCTGGCCTATAACCTCCAGCCCCCTGAGCTGGAGCAGCTCGGCCTGATCACCGCCATCCGTCGGTATTGTGAAGAGCAGGCCACCCATGCCGGCTTGGCCATTGACCTTTTTACCGCCGGGGTCAAGGAGCTGAATCTCTCCTTTGACACCCAGATCAACCTCTACCGCCTTGTCCAGGAGGCCCTCTCCAATGTGCGAAAGCACGCCGATGCAGACCGTGTGGCCATTCGCCTCACGGCTTCCCACCCCAACCTTATTTTGACAGTGGAGGACAACGGCCAGGGGTTTCACGTCAAAGAGCGCCTCACAGAGGCGGTCAAAGAAAAGCGCATGGGGGTTCGAAGCATGGAAGAGCGCGTCAGCCTCCTCCACGGCTCCATGAAGATCACCTCTTCCCTGGGGACGGGCACCCGGCTGCGCATCGAAGTCCCGGCAGAGCGAGAGCACCCCGGCTGCAACGTGGCCTGACAGGCTCGACAGTCCTGCCCCGGCGGTGATACACTTCCTTCAAGCCGTGCGCTGAACACGTGCCACAACCCGAAGCATCTCGTTACAAATCGGCGTATGTCGTAACTATTCATTAAGCCTCCGGCGGCCCTGCCGGGGGCCAAACTTTTGAAAAGTTTGACAAACAGGTTTTGAAGCCGATTTCGGTTCATACGAAGGCATTGTTTTACCGACTGAATTCGACTTAATGAGCAAGCATCCCCTTTTGCCGCTCAGCCCCAACGGGGCTGAGCGGCAAAAGGGGATGTAACCGGAAAGTTTTTGCGGAGCTTTTTTCAAAAAGCGACACGCCGGAGGCATACTGAATAGTTACCCGTATTTCAATCACGACGCACCGAACCAGATGCCGGCACGCCTTTAAACGCACTTTGCGAGGCCACCATAAAAGGACCCACCATGAACAAAATCCAGTTTAATGAAAAGCTCCTGACCTTTCTCAAGGACTCCCCCACACCGTTCCATGCCGTTGCCTCTCTGGTCAGCCTCTTGGAAGCCGAAGGGTTTCAACGCCTCGACGAAACCCAGAAGTGGGATATTCAAGCAAACAGCCGGTATGTGGTCACCCGGAACGAGTCATCCCTCATCGCTTTTACCACAGGAGAGAGGCCCTTTTGCGAAATGGGCATCTCCATGGCCGGAGCCCATACGGACAGCCCCTGCCTGAAGGTAAAACCCATTCCGGACATGGCCAACGGCGGGGGGGCAAGACTGGGGGTAGAGGTGTACGGAAGCCCCCTTCTCACAACCTGGTTTGACCGGGACCTCTCCCTGGCCGGGCGGGTGAGCACCACCCGAAACGGTGAAAAACGCCCCCGCGTGGAACACACCCTCGTCGATTTCAAACGGCCTGTGGCAATCATTCCCAACCTTGCCATCCACATGGACCGCGAGGCCAACAAAAGCCGGAGCGTTCAAAACCAGACGGAACTGCCCCCCCTGCTGGCCCTGCCCGACAGCCTCCCCGGCGACATTCGGGAAGTGCTTCGAAAAGAGCTGGCAGATCAGGGCGACGCTCTGGAAAGCGGCTCAACCTTAGAGTTTGAGCTCTCCTTCTATGACACCCAGTCCCCGACCTTCACCGGATACAACCGGGAATTCATCACCGGGGCCCGCATCGACAACCTGCTCTCCTGCTTTACCCTGGCCCATGCGCTCCTGGGGTCAGAGAGCGATATGCCCTCCCTGATTGTGTTGAATGATCACGAAGAGGTGGGAAGCCACACACCGGCAGGGGCCAGCGGCAACTTTCTGGTGCAGGTTCTTGAACGGCTGGTCCCGGACGCCGAAGAGCGGGCCATGGCATCAGCCAAATCCTTGATGGTCTCCTCAGACAACGCCCACGCCCTGCACCCGGCCCACCCCCAAAAGTTCGATCCGTCCCACAGCCCCCTCCTCAATGAAGGACCGGTGATCAAGTACAACGCCAACCAGCGCTACGCCACCAACAGCGCCACGGCGGCTTACTTTAAAGAGATCTGCCGGCGAACCGGGGTACCGGTGCAGTCCTTTGTCATGCGCAGCGACATGCCCTGCGGAAGCACCATCGGGCCCCTCACCGCCGCCATCACAGGAATCCCAACCATTGATGTGGGCGTTCCCATGCTGGCCATGCACTCCATACGGGAAACAGCCGGCTGTGAAGATGCGTTTTATCTTTATCGGGCCATGACGGAGTTTTTCCAGGGTGCCGTGTAACATCGCATTAGAAAGAGCCTCCGGCGGCCCTGCCGGGGGCCAAACTTTTGAAAAGTTTGACAAACAGGTCTTGAACACAGTTTTGATTGCATCGCCTGTACCTGCAGGGGTATTGGACATAGGGAACCACAACCGAATAGTTTTCGGGGTTCATTTCAAAAAACGACCCGCCGGAGGAAGGCTGAATGGTTACTTTATTTGTAACTATTCAGCTTCTGCCTCCGGTGGCCCTGCCGGGGGCTAAACTTTTACCTGATCTGAAAGAGTGGGTTTAACAAACAGGTCTTAAAACGTGTCTTTGAATGAATTCAATTTTAAAGGCGGATGTGAGTTGACCCGAGGAACGAGGGGCAAAGCGCAGCCGCAACCTGCTTTCAAGGTGGCACACCTTGCCGCCGGAGGCCGCTTTTGGGGATCTGAATAGTTGCAATTTCGACCCCATAAAGAGAGTCATCCCCTGACGGATCAGGCAAAAAACCAAATGGGGGCAGAAAAAAAAGACAGAGGATAGTGAAGAAAAAGAAGGGATTAAGAAGAAAAACTCCGGAGAGTTCACAGCCAGGTCCGCGAGCAGACAAATTGTGCCACACGAAAGAGTGGTAAGACCCTCACGTGCTTTGGTTCAGGAGAGAGTTATGGCGTTTGGAAGACGCAGATCCTGGCTGTGAAACCGGACATGTCATGCAAAAGCATGGACACGTTATATATGAATACAACGGCCATCGTGGCACCCGCCCAAATGGGGCTGATACCGGCTCATCATATGGATGAAGGGAAGTCTTGAAGGATTTTCGGACAAAAAAAAACCAAAAAAAGAAGAGAAATTGGCGTCCCCAAGGGGATTTGAACCCCTGTCGCCGGCGTGAAAGGCCGGTGTCCTGGACCAGGCTAGACGATGGGGACGCAATAATTTCTTTTCTCTTTCAGGCTTGTGGCGGGAGTGACGAGACTCGAACTCGCGGCCTCCAGCGTGACAGGCTGGCGTTCTAACCAAACTGAACTACACCCCCGCAACCCGAAGGGTTGTCAGGTGGTGCCCAGGGACAGAATCGAACTGCCGACACGGGGATTTTCAGTCCCCTGCTCTACCGACTGAGCTACCTGGGCTCACCAAACGAGAGAAGGTTTAAAGAAATTTGCCGATGGTGTCAACCAAAAGCTGAGCTTTTTTTCAAAAAAAAAGCCCTCAAAACAAAACCCACATGATTGCGATCGGTTATCCATCGTCAAATTTCCACCATTCTCGGAAAGCCAGCTCCCAGATCCCCCACCATGCCCTTTGGTACCCGGGCTCAAAAGGGGTGCCCGCAGACACACCGGGTGCAACCAACCCCAAGGCCCCCGCTTGAATCGAACGACCCATGACACCGCCAGCCTCTCCGGGCACTGGCCAGCGACACGGGCTCCCAGCACAGGGGGCCTCGCCAGGAGACGAGGAGCAAAAGCATTCGCAACCTGGTTTCCACCAAGCCTCACCAGCCATCCTCACCCAACGGCCAACTCTTCTTATATGGATCGCGGGAGGGGGAAGCATCCTTTCCCATGTGCCACCGCAACAAAAGAGGCCCCATCCTTCCTCGCATCGCGTGGGTGGCACAGAAACACCACCAGCACCTCACGGATGCCTGGATTCGAATGAGCCAAAAAAAGCGATTCAACAGGCAGTTAGGCACAATCCGGCCGGCAATGGCATTTTTTTTCATTTTTTGGGTTGACTCTGAAGAAAGGATGGGGGTATAAAACTCCCCGTGCTGAGCGGGAATAACTCAGTGGTAGAGTGCAACCTTGCCAAGGTTGACGTCGCGAGTTCAAATCTCGTTTCCCGCTCCAACATGACGATACAGCCCCCTGATTCAATTGAATCAGGGGGCTTTTTTGTTTGTGCATCCCGACACAACCCCATCCATACCTAAGGGCGGACGCAAGGTGCCCCGCATGGAGACACCTGCTGCGCATTCGCCACAGAGAATCTCACCTGTCAGGCAAACCGCTCCCTTGCCGCCTTGAACTCATCCGTGAAGAATCCGTCGATCCCCTTGGCCGCCATGATCTCCATGTCACAAAGATCATTGATGGTGTAGCACAAAACCTGAAAGCCACGACCTCTGGCACAGTCAATAAACGATTCGGGCGTATTCGCCCAGCAGGTGTTGACGGCCACGGCACCCAGTCCCTCCGCCGTATGCAAAACCCCATCGTTGTAACACCTGCCGGAGATATTGCCGGCAAGGGTATCCCAAAGAACCTGGCGCTGAGCAGGATCCTTGATGTACCGCGCAGCCAGAGGCCCATAGTCAGCCATATCCCGGTATCGGGGCATCATGTAATCCTCTTCAGGATAACTGAAAAACCGATCCCATTGACCGGAAAGCTCCGGCACATCCCGCTGCAGGGGAGCCCTCTCCACAGCCCCGCACAAAAAGGCCCGCTCAACCTGCGGATGCGCTGCCTTCATCATGGAAAGCTCCACCGGGTTAAAGGAACTGATGAGAAAATCCTCCCTTTGAAGGCGCCCGTTCTCCAGCCATGCTGACATCAATGCAGCACAGACCTCACCCGAGCCCTCTCCTTTCAACTCCAGGTGCATCACCGGACGACTCTCTGCAGGGCAACCGGCCATGAGCCCAAACACCTCCTCAAGGGACGGAATCCGGTCAAATCCGTTCTCGGTGCACCCGGCAAACAGCTGAAACAGATCCTCGGAATGGGTCTCACGCACCTTTCCCGAACCGGTGGAGACCTCAGCAAGGTCCAGGTTGTGAACAACCACGGCCTTGCCGTCTTCTGTGACCTGAACATCAAATTCAATGGCCCTGGCCCCTTCGTCCATAACCTGCTTGAAACTTCTCAGGGTGTTCTGGTTAAACCCCGGATAATGGCAGCCCCGATGGGCTATAATCAGGGGTGGTTTCTGTGTGTCGGTTTCCATGGTCCCTCCTTCTCGCCATGGTGATGTTAATAACTCATCCGGGCCTACCAACCACCTTCGTTGCCGGGCCCTTTTCACACCCTCCCTCATACCATACCCCGTGCCCCTTCGCGACCGGCAAGCCCCCATGTCATGGTGACTTTCCCCTCAACACGAAAAGTATGGTATAACGGGGCCTGTCAATGGTGGGGTCGGACTCGATGAGGCCGTGGCATTCGCGACTCCGGACAGAAGTGGTTCGAGCCTGAACACGAAACACCGCAATAAGGAGCTCAACATGGAAACACAGGTATTCAAAGCAACCGACAAAGAGACCAAAACCTTTGACGGCGGCCCAGCCGCAGGCGTCACCGGCCGCATCCTCATTGGACAAGAGATGGGCGCACCCAACTTCTGCATGCGCCTTTTTGAGCTGGCCCCCCAAGGCCACACCCCCTGCCACGAACACGACTGGGAACACGAAATCTTCTTCCACGACGGCCAGGGCGAAGTCCTTGCCAACGGCACCTGGGAAAAGGTCGAAAAGGGATCCGTTGCCTTCGTCCCCGGCGGCGCCACCCACCAGATTAAAAACACCGGCACCACCCCCCTCACCTTCGTCTGCCTGGTCCCCAAGGGAGCCCCGGAACTATAAAAAGCAGCCTCCGGCGGCCAGGGGATAGATCCCCTGGACCCCAGGTTCGCAAATGCCTGAGGTGAAACGGCCTCCGTCGTAAAGCCAAAAGAACTGCAGCGACAGCCTCAAATACCAAAACGGGCCTTGAGTGAGTCTTTCAACTCACTCAAGGCCCGTTTTGTTGGCGAATGCCATTCTCATCTTTGCGACGCTGGTAAATAGCTTACCTCAGAGGATTTGCCCAACCGTCGGATCATCCAAGCCAAAGGCGAATGTGATTTGCCCCGAGGAACGAGGGACAAAGTGCATTCGCAATCAGCTTTCAAGGTGGCACACCTTGCCGCCGGAGGCTGTTTTTAATACCCCAGCTCTTCGCCCACGATGAGAACGGTGACATCGGTGAGCATGGGTTTTCGGTGGAGGATGGTGGTGATGTTGCAGATGCGCATGGGGGAGTTGCAATCGGTGCAGACGCCGGTGACGGCGCAGGGGGTTTCGACGCCGAGACTCTTGGCGCGCATGGGTCCGGCGACTTCACGGATGCGGCGCAGGGCGGCATGAAGGTCGGGGGTGATTTTGTTGTACCCGGCCACCACCACCACACGTCCCGGCCCGAAGCCCATGGCGCTCGTGCGATTGCCGATGCCGTCCACATTGACGATCTCGCCGGTTTCGCTGATGGCGTTGGCGCTGGTGAAGAAGAGGTCACACCCCTGCTGCCTTTTTCGCATGGCCAGGGTCTCTTCATAGGAGAGGTCGGAGCGATGATGGTCAAAGAGTTCTTTGCCCATCTCTTCGGCCAGGGTGTGAATCCCCATGGAGCGGATCGTATCGGAGCCTCCGAAGCCCACGGTAGTGGCTGCTTCCAGAAGGGGTTTCACCTTATCGATCACCTCTTCGGCGGTGGTGAGGTAATCCGCCTCAAAGCGATGCTTGTCAAGATTTCCCACGCAGCGCTGTGCACGCTGCTCCAGAAGCCAGTTTTTTTCGTTTCCGGTCATGTATGTCTCCTCTCAATCAAGGGTATCGGGGGCTCTTGGCATTTTCTATCTTATGGGACACAGACTGAAATCATGTTCACGTTGCCAGATCAACAGAGTGGCAGACGATGTATTGCGCCCCCCTCGGGGTGAGCCGGCTCTCATAAAGATTGACCCGGGCAAGGGCAAAGGAGAGGGGGGCGATGCGCCCTGCGGGAAGGTCCGGGAAGGGCCCGCACCCTTTCCGGACACGGCCCAGGGTGACATGGGGCTTAAACGCTCTTTTCTCCCGGGGGAAGCCCTCTTTTTCGGCCCAGAGCTCCAGGCGTGCGGCCAGGTGCAGAAGGCGGCCTCCGCCCTCCACGCCGGCGGCCACCACCCTTGGGCGCCTGGCACCGGGAAAGAGCACGACGTCCTCAAGCAAAGCAGATTCCATGACACCCCATGCCGAGCATTTTTCAGAAAGGCCCCGGCTCAGATGCGCCACTCGCTCTTCGTCCACCTCGCCCAAAAATTTAAGGGTAAGGTGAAGGTTCGCTTCCGGCACCCACGTAACGGACCGTTCGGGTACGAGCGTTGCCAGTCTTGCCGTGTCCCGCATCAAACTGTTCCGCACCCCATCTGAAAGTGGGCATCCCAGGAACAGACGCCGCGTTTTTTTCTGGCCCATGGGGTATCCTCCTTAAGGGTCAGGGAAGAGGCAGCTCGCCGCCTTTGTTCTCCTCGAGAACCAGGTACCCCTCCTCGTCTATGGGGGGGTAAGGCTTCCCCTGCTTCTTGTAGTAAGGAACCAGCCTGGGGTAACCCCACTCAAACAGGAGGGTATGATAGGTTTCATCGTCCATGGATCGCTCGTCGTACATTCCTTTTTCCAGCCGCTGTCTCTGGGCTTCATAGAGAATCAGGGCCGTGGCCACGGAGACGTTGAGGGACTTCACCATCCCGAGCATGGGAACGATGACAGAACCGTCAGCCTTGGAGACCGCCTCCTCGGTAATCCCGTCCAATTCCGCCCCCACCACAATGGCTGTGGGCTGGGTAAAATCCACATCCCTGAAGTCCACGGCCCGTTCATCAAAGTGGGCGCAGAGAATACGAAGCCCTTTGCTTCTCAGGTGGGCGTAAGCCTCATCCACACTGCCGTGGCGCTTGACCCCCACCCACTTTCGGCTGCCGCTGGCGGCCTTGGGCCTCAGGACCAGATTGCTCATCTCGGTGATGGCGTGGGTCTCAAAGACCCCCACCGCATCGCAACTTCGGGCAACAGCAGCCAGGTTGTGCGGTTTATGAACATTCTCCATCACCACAGTAAGATCCATCTGTCGGCTCTTGAGAATGGCTTTTAATTTTTCAAAACGTTCCGGTGTCATGCAGGTCGTTCCATTTCTCTGGCGTTAGTTATCGCCTTCTTAATTTAGGGCAAAAACGTGCCTCCGGCGGCGAGGTGAGCCACCTCGAAAGCTGATTGCCCATGCGCTTTGCCCTTCGTTCCTCAGGGCAAAGCGCATGGGCGTTCGCCGCGGGCTGCGCCCGCCACTAATACCGATGGTTGGCCCAAACAGTGGGACAAGCCCCAAAGGATTCAAGGGCTATAACATAGTATGAACGGTATCGACTTTCACATCCGTGTATTCCATGATTGAAGCCAAAACCTGTTTATCAAACTTTTCAAAAGTTTGGCCCCCGGCAGGGCCGCCGGAGGCATATTTGCCCTTTGTACCATGTTCCAAATAAAAACGCCCACGGCGAATGATGGCCTTACCGGTGTGTCGAGGGACGTTAAACAAGCGGCCTGTCAGGAATCCGATAGGCTGGGGGAAGACTTTTGAACAGCTTGACCTCTCCGGCCCCTCCGGCCTGGGCGTGGGCAAGATCGGCCACGGGGAGCCCCACCGACTGAACGGAAAAGAGGTTGGCCCCCTCCTGCCGGTAGAGGGTCCGCCGCCAGGGCTCGTAGTAGGGTGAGACGGCGAGGCTGCCGCCGTAAAACCCGGTGTTGCAGATCACCACATTACAAAAGAGGGTTTTGGAAAGGGCATCGGCCAGATGGTAAAAGGAGTCGATGTCCCGGTTGTACGCCAGCACAAACAGGTGGTGGATCCGCCCCCGGTAGATGGCGTAGCGTTCCACATCCATAAAATCATAGCAGATACAGACCCCGATGCGTCCATAGGCTCCGGCATCGATGATCCAGACCGCCGGATCGGGCACAAAGGCATTCCCGCTCTTGTCGATACCGATCTGCTCCGGCGGCGCCATAAAGCTCTTGCCGAACCAGAAGGTGCTGCACCGCCCTGCCTGACGAGGGTATGGCCAGTGACGCGGCACGGTCACCACCGCCCGGTTGCGCACCTGCTTTAGATCCGGGTTCACCAGGTAGTCCACCCCTGTGACCACCGCAACCCCACTTCGAATGGAGAGACGCTTGAGGCTCTCCAGCCGATGCACCGGCAGGGCCAGCTCCGGCAGCACAATAAAGGAGGGCCTGGGCCCTGCATGGGTAAGAATACGAAACCCTTCCCGAATCTGGTGCCAGGCCCGATCTCCTTCGGCCCGACTCATCCGCGGGCCCCCCTGCCAGGCGGCCCTGGCATCGGTGGTGGTCTGGATAAACCCCACCCGCAACGTGGGCTGGTAATCTCCGCCGTGAAGGTCCCTTGCCGCAGTGGCGTGATGAATCATGGACACGGGAATCAGCTGCCTCGGATGATGGGTGCGCCCCCCGGCCTGATGGCGCTCCAGGGTTTTCATGGCTTCCTCGACAAAATAGAGAAAACTCGTGAGATCCCCACAAACCGGAGGATCCAGGTGGGCATCATCCCCGCCGGGATCGATGCCCTCCCGTCGCAGCACCAGGGTTTCCAGTTGCCGGGGCTCCAGAACCCCCAAAAGAAGCCTGCGGGTACCGGATGATATGGAAAGGGACTCCACAAGCCGGTGACTGGGAACATCCGTCAGGTACCCAAAGGGATGGGCAAGGTACCCCGGGAGCTCAAAACGGCGGCGCAACGTGCCCAAAAGAATCAGGGCCAGGCTGCGCGTGGCAAGCCACTCCCCTTGCGTCTCTCCCAGCCCGTCCACCATGGTGGGCGAGGCCTCCCCAACAAAGGCCTCGGATACTTGCGGAGGTGCCTCGGCCACCTGCTTGCGCCACATCTCCCAGGAGGGTATCCCTCCGTATTCGTCCCCCCAGCTTTCGGGAATAAACACCTCTTCGGGGGATAGAAACCGTGCCCCTTGTGCCAGCATCCGATGACACGCCTCCCGTGCGATGAAAAGGGCGGTCCACTCGGAGGCACGGGGGTCAAAGAGCTCTGCCGAATCCGGTTTCAACCCCGTCACCCAGTCGCTCAGGAGAAGACCACCTGATGCTGCTGTGGCCTCGGCCCGACAGGGTGTGGACGGCATGCGCGCCTCGGTCTGGTCCCGCTCCATAAAGAGCCGAAAGGCGGCAACGCCTTTGGGGTCTGCGACCTGCGGCCCGTCTTCCATGTTAAGCAGGGGACACCCCTTCTCCCCCAAGACCTCCCGTGCGGCCTCCAGGGCCTCTCCGAGGGATTTTTGTGCCGCGACCACAAAGGGCTCACCACCGCCTTTCAAAGCCATGCCCTCCCGTGCCACGGCGTCCAGAAACACCCGGGCGCCCTCCCTCTCCCCTTCGGGACGGTGGGAGCCAAGCAGGATACGAACACAGGTCCCCACCTCCCGTGCCATGCGAACGGTAAGCAGGGCTACAATGTAGGGGCCGTACTCTTCGTGGAGGGGAAGACGATCCAACAAGGGGGCCAGGGAGTTAAAGCCGCTTCGCCGCATGTGCCCCAAAGCCCGGCTCCAGAGAGCGGGTATCTCCGGGTGGCGTTCCGCCGCCTCCAGAAGCACCAGAAGCGTGCGCTGCCTCTGGCGCACCGAGGTCATCCGCTCTCGGTAGAGAAGACGGGCCGACTCTCCTGCGGTGCTGCTGTCGGTGGACCGCTCAAAGGAGCAGGCCCCGGCGTGATCGGGCTCCGAGGCATCCGCCGCCCTTCGGGAGAGAAGCACTGAAGAAAAGTCGATGCGCAGCCGTTCAGACACACCGGTCCCCGGAAAGGGATCCAGAAGAAGGGTCTCGAGCCGGTTTATGTGCTCTCGTTTTCCGGATCGATCCAGGAGGGTGTAGTCGGTATTGTGAATGGATGCCATGGCCTCAACAGGGCGGGTCACCTCCGGAAGGGGGTTGATGGCATCCAGCCGCACCCCGTGATCGGGGCTTCCGGAACGTTCTGCAGACGCCGATCGTCTCAACCCGAGGGGCAACAGGGTGTCCTTGCGAATGGTCCCGAGATTCTTTTCAGCCAGCAAGGCGTCATACGCATCAAGCCATCGGGACAAATGGCTTTGCTCCCGTGCAATGACAATGTGCTCGGTATCGAAACGGAAATGGGCCACAGAACCGGTCATCCCCTCGGATTCAAGGGTCGGCATGACGGCACTGTCCAGGGGAAGCATGGCAACATTGGAGAGAAAACCGGACACAGCCAATTCGACAGGAAGGGGATGGGGGCCTTCGTCTTTGTTTTTCCACGAAAAACCAAGCATTCGGGTGAGGACAGAGGCTGCCTCTTCTCCGATACGGGGCGATACGAACGCCACACCGCGTGACGCCGCCTGAACGCCGTCTACCCGGGACATGTCCACGTTGAAGCAGGCCCAATGGAGGCGGCTGGCCGGCCCGCCATCCCTGGGGCCGGAGAGGTAGGGCGTCGAGTCCGGCAGGAGAATGCGCCCCTCTTCCCCCCGGAAAAAGCCGGGAATATCAAACTCACTTTGAAGGCCGGTCATGGCCCGGGCTGCCTGGAGAATATGACGCCGGTAGGCGGGCCACACCCGCGTGGGGTGGCGATAGACCCGAGCAGAGGTCCTTCGATGCCACCCCTGCTGGTACCGGGGCAGGCCACCACTGCGGTCAATCCACTCCGAACGGTTCAGGCGACTACCGTAGCTCCACTGGGGCATGCCCTCTTCCATGGCAGGGCCCAGGGCCTGCACCAGAGATACCCAGAGGACCTGATCGACCGGATCCAGGCAATACCCCATGCCTTTCGACGTCACGACCGGGTCCAGGGGGCGGGGTAAAAAGTCCCTTGACCCAAACCGCTCTTTCAGCTCCGCCACCATGGCCGGAGCGTCTGCCTCCATTCGCACCAGGGCCCCGATATCGACCCACTCCCCATGCCACATCTCATGCCGGACGAAGGTCTGAAACGCCCAGTAGAGGTTCTCCGTGTACCCGGCTTTCTCAAGCAACCTCTGATCCATGGTCTTCCCTTTTCAAAAAACCCATACGGGATTGTCTTTTTCTTCCGACTGGTTATCCATATACACCGGAAATCCCGGGACATCAACGGAGCAGTGGGGGTCGCCCTTGACGTCTCCCGGGGCATAGGGCATAGTAAGTTAAATCAACACACTTATTTCACAGGTTATTTCATCACGCCCCATCTCCTTTTGACGCGACACGTCCTGCGATATTCTCTCGCAACCGCCCCAACCCACAGGGGCTGCACCCGATAAGCTCGGGCTCCGGCCGGACGTTGCCTGACGCTTTCCGGCTCGCCCCAGACAGCAACCAAAACTTCAGATATCTGCCATGGCATACAGCCCACCCAAAATTCTGATTGTGGATCAACGTGACGACTTTCGGAAAATGATTTTAAGGGAGCTTCAGGAACACAACTACACGGTTCTGGAGGCAAGCACCGCCGAAGCAGCCCTTGAAATGGTCACCCGTGAGGTGCCGGACCTCATCACGCTGGAAACAGACTTGCCGGACCGGGATGGTTTTTCTCTCTGCAAGACCCTCTCTGAGCCCGAGTATGCGAAGTACTATGCCCAGAGCCCTACGGGTCATCTGCCCGTAATCTTCATCACGGAAAACGACACCCTTGAAGAGCGGCAGAAAGGGTTTGAGGTCGGGGCGGCTGATTTTCTGGCCAAACCCTTCTACCGCGGAGATGTCCTCAAAGCGGTCAACAACATTGTCCGGCCCAACAAGCGCCTCATCGGGTTGACAGCCCTGGTGGTGGACGACAGCCAGATGGCCCGGCGTATCTCAGCGGAACCTTTAAGGCGCGAGGGCCTCACGGTGTTTGAGTGCACCGACGGGGACGACGCCTTCGGCTTCATGGAAAAAATGCATCTGAAAATCGACATTGTGATCACCGACCTGAGGATGCCAAAGATGGGGGGGGATACCCTCTGCCTGAAGCTGCGCCGGGACTTAGGGCTCACCGATCTGCCCATCATCTTTCTCACCGCCATCTCAGACCACAAGCTCCTTCTGGAGATGTTCAAGGTTGGGGCCACGGATTATCTGGTAAAGCCCTTTGTAAAGGAAGAGCTCATCGCCCGCTTGCGGGTCCACCTGGAACGTGCCCAACTCACAAAAAACCTGCGGCGCATCATCGGCTCCCTCAAAAAGGCCAACGACGAGATCCGAACCCTCTCCATCACCGATGCCCTTACGGGCTGTTACAACCGCAATTACATGGATGTGCAGCTGAAAAAAGAGATCCGCACGGCCCAGCGTTACAAACGAAGCCTCTCCCTTCTCATGTGTGATATCGACCACTTCAAGCGGGTAAACGACCGGTACGGCCACACCGTCGGTGACGAAGTGCTCAAGGGGTTTGTGGCGTGCCTGATGGGGTGTATTCGGGCCGATATCGACTGGGTGGTTCGATTTGGCGGAGAGGAGTTTTTAATCGTCTTGCCCGAAACGGGCGTCGACGGGGCCAAGGAGATCGGAGAGCGCCTTCGCAGAACCGTTGAAGAGACCCCCATCAAGACCAGCGGAGACGCCCTTTTTATCACAGCGAGCTTCGGAGGAACGGGTTTCGGTCCCGGTGAACCGCCCAGCCTGATCACTGTCCGCAACCTCCTCGTCACCGCAGACAACTTTCTTTACTCGTCCAAGAACAACGGCCGCAACCGTGTGACCATCGGTGCCCTCCTCGGCACGGATGCCGAATCTTGACACAGCGGCAACCCATCTCCTATACTCCCCCTTTACAAACCAAGAACTCAGCGACAGACCGGCCTGACCTCTCCGCCGGCCACACACCCACGTAAGGAGCCGTCCCATGACAGACCCAACCATTCTTGACGCCGTCAACGCCTTTGCCGAGAGCTGGACAGATAACGACACACGAATCAAGGAGGCCTTTCTCAGCCTCAAGAGCCACCTCGAAGCCAGCGATGGGGTCACCCTCGATTTCAACAGCCGCCCTGGTGTCAGCTACTCCCTCAGGGCACGCCACGCCGCCCAGACCGAGCGGGATCTTTTCGTGATGGTGGATGTGATTGACGACGACCCAAGCGAGCGCTGGCTCTCCGTCTGCTTTTACGGGGACATGATCACCGACCCCGATGAAGAGGGGGACCTGATTCCCGAAGGTCTGAAAGGGAGTGACGGCTACTGCTTTGATATGGATGAATTTGAAGAAGAGAAGGTGGCTTACCTGAAGGCTCGATTTGATGAGGCATGCGCCAACGCCTCCTGATGAAAAGATTTAAAAGCGTGCCTCCGGCGGGTCGCTTTTTGAAAAAAGCGCCGCAAAGACTTTCCGGTTGCCCTCCTGTTTATCAAACTTTTCAAAAGTTTGGCCCCCGGCAGGGCCGCCGGAGGCAATATTGAGCTGAGTGGTTACCTTATTTTGTGCTCAAAAACAAAAACAGGCGAGAAGCACCCTGGTGCCACTCGCCTGTTTTTTTATATCCATCGCTTCGCCCTATAATCAGGCGGGTATGTCTTTGCGCGTATTCGGCACCTTGATCTGCCGTTTTTTCGGATCTTTCTGAGCTCGGTAATAGATGGCCATGTGGCCGATCATGCCGGCAAGGACGCTATCTGTGCGCTCCCGCAGCTCTTCGGAGATGGCCAGCTTGGACTCTTTCTCCTTGAAATCGATGAACTTGACCTTGATCAGTTCATGGGCGTTCAAGGCCTCCTCCATGGAGAGGATAACGGCATCCGTCACCCCTTTTTGCCCCACAAAAACCACCGGTTTGATGGAATGGGCCAAGCCCCGTAAATATTTTCGCTGAAATCCCTGCAACTCTGTCACTTTTATATCTCCCGGCCCTGTTCTATGGCCTCATTGTTCCGACGCCTCGCCGGTACCGCACCGCAGTGCGTTCCCTTAAAAAGCACGGAGGTATCGCTCCGTTGTGGTTCCCTGATGCCCCATACACGGGGCTCTGCCGCGGACCATTCCGCAGCCTTTCTTCTTAATGGGACGACCCCCTATTTTCAGGGAACATCCAAATTCTGCATCATACATCCGCACAGCGCCCAAGGCAAGCCAACCCTGTCAATTCTCCTTGATAAGTCACATTTCGTCTGGTATAATGGTGTTAACTTTACGGTATATCGTTTTCATCTCTGGAAGCCACACACAGCTCAGCTCGTACCCTTCCAACTGCGATAACTGTCACTAGAGGTTTTATCAAAGCCCCTTCCATACAAGCTGGTTCAATCCGTCACAATTCGGAGCAGTACCGTCATCAATGGACGCCTTTGCGTACGATGGAAGTGAACACTTGTATGCGTTTAAGGGAAGTGTTAACGCTACAACTCAGGATTCTTGGACATGATGGACAATAAATCAAAGTTTCTCAAGCTGAAGGAAGGTGAACGGGAGGCCAGAAGAGAGATCCTCATCGAAGCCACCCTCGACCTGTTCGGCAAGAAACCCTTCGATGAAATCGGCGTCAGAGACATTGCCGCCGCGGTCGGCGTATCCCCCGCATCGATGTACCGGTATTTCCCCAGCAGGGAGGACCTCTTTGTCGAGGCCTTCATCAAGGATCTCCGGGAAATCGAGAAATGGCTCGCCAACCTGCTGGAATCAAGCGAAGAGCTCTCCCTGGAGGCGTTTTCCGAGTCGCTGATCCGGTACCTGATCGACAGCGAGCCCACCTTTCAGATGATGAGCTACCTGATGATCAAGGGAACCATGACCCCGGACCTGCTCCGCAAGTACAACGGGGTTCAAAGGGCCATGCTCAACAAATTTGAGCAGGTACTGAAGCGCAACGGGATTGAGTGTACCGACCGAATCACCGCCCACGCCTTCTACGCCTCTCTCAACGGCATCCTGATGACGTTCAGGAACTACCCCGGCCGTACCCGCGAGGAGATCGAAAAGCACATCAACCGCCTTTCAGAGCTTCTCTGCAAAATGCTTCGCGCCAGTTCGCAAGCATAACCGCCCTCGGACGTTGTTCGATTATGCGGTACCTCAGCTTAAAGAT
Source organism: Desulfolunaceae bacterium (assembly GCA_942491485.1). Lineage (GTDB taxonomy): Bacteria > Desulfobacterota > Desulfobacteria > Desulfobacterales > Desulfolunaceae > Desulfoluna. The sequence continues at coordinate 135,258 of CALOAX010000013.1, forward strand.
CAGGCAGGCCGAAAGGCCTGCTTTATCCTTACCTGAACGCCCTCACCCGTATCCCCAGCTTTTTATTGAGTTCCGCGCAGATCCCTTCTGAAGACCTTACCTTGCATCCATCCACCTCCAGCACCGGCACAGTCCCCATGAGAGCATTGGTGGCCACCACCCCATCCATGGTGGTAAGATCCGTGCCATTGATCCGCTCTCGGGTCACCTTGTACCCCCAGCCTTCCAGAAGTGGGACGACCAACGACTGCATCACACCAGGAAGCACATACACAGATTCAGGAAGAATCGCCCGCTCTCCGGAAAGAACAATAAGATTGGCCGTGGCCAGTTCCGAGACCGACCCGTCGCCGTTGAGCAAAAGGGCTTCGTCGCTCCCCATGCCGCTGGCATAGGTCAGGGCCTTCAGGCTCAACAGGTAATTAAGGCTTTTGTAATCGGAAAGCGGGGATGTCCGGAGAGCAGGAAAACTCACCACAGAGAGCCCCGGTTTCCCCAATGCCTCCAGGCGATGCGTGTAAGGACGCGCCGTCATGGCCACGTGACCTCTGAACTGTGAACCACCCTCCCGCCCTTCGGCCACCATGATTTTAACCGCCGCTGTCTTCTCCTCCAGACCGTTCGCCACAACAAGCTGGGAAACAATGGCCTCCCAGGTAAAATCAGGCAACGGTGCATCAAAAAGGCCCTGCCAGCTTCGGGCAAGTCGCGCCAGATGATGCGATAAAAAAGGGGCCTTGCCCTTCTCCACCCGTATGGTTTCAAACACCCCGGCCCCATACTGTACGGCCCTGCTCATGACAGGGAGTCCCGCAGCATCTGCTGACCTGAGACGCCCATCCAGCCAAATCACCTCATCCGTGCCCGTCGCCACCTGACGCCCGGTGAAGGCGTTCATCAGGGTCTCGCCCTTGTGGAGGGTTTCGTGATACTCCGACTCGGGGTCCGAGTCGTAAACCACCCCTCCCCCGACAGAGAAGACCACGCGCCCCCTTGAGAGGGTCGCGGTGCGGATGGCAATGGAGAGATCCATGGTGTCGTGAAAGCTTACGTACCCGATGGACCCCGTGTAGATGTGTCGGCGGTCGGTCTCCAGTTCGTCAATGATCTCCATGGAGCGTATCTTCGGGCAACCGGTGATGGAGCCCCCGGGAAAGGTCGCACGAAGCAGGTCCACGGCATCCACAGCAGCATCGAGTTCCCCTTCCACAATGGAGACAAGGTGAAACACGTTTTTATACGCCTCCACCCCCTTGTGCTGGGTGACCGCAACACTTCCGGGCCTGCACACCTTGCCGATATCGTTTCTCATGAGGTCCACAATCATGGAGAGTTCGGCATCATCCTTGGGACTGCTTGCAAGCTCCTGTTTGAGAGCGTCATCTTCGGCAGAGCTCTTCCCCCGGGGGCGCGTGCCTTTGATGGGACGCGCCTCCACCGCCCCCTGATCCATCTTGAGAAACCGCTCCGGCGAGGTGGAGACAATCTGGTGGGAGCCTGCCTGGACATAGGCAAAAAATGGGGCGGGGTTGGCGTCAAAAAGGCTTGTGAACAGAGCGTAAGGGTCACCGGTAAAGCCCCCTTCAAAGCGCTGGGACATGTTCACCTGATAGATATCGCCTGACCGGATATACTCCTTGACCCGCTCGATGGAAGCCATGTAGCCGGGCATGTCAAAATTGGATACGAACCCTTTTCCGTCTCCCCCGTAACTGCCGGGGGCGGGCAGAGGCCCCTCGACACGTGCCAGGAAAGCCCGGGTGGTTCGTTCGATCTCTTCCTCATCCCCCCCTGTCACCCAGAGGGAGACCTCACCCGTGCGCCGATCCTCCACAACCAGGGCCCTGGGAGCGGCAAACCAGAGCTGGGGGAGCTGCCACCGATCCAGTGTGGTACGGGGAAGCTTCTCCACGGCATCTTTCAAATCATAGGAGAGGTAGCCGAAAAGGCCGGAAGCCACGGGCCCCCACGTCTCATCCGGGCCAAAGGCAAACCGGGACGAAACCTCCCGCACCGCATCAAATGGATCGGCAGTAAAATGCTCTTGCCTGCCGCCCCCGGCAAGGGTCATTGCCTGACCGTAACCGGAAAGGGTCAGCCACGGCATGGTCGCCAGCATGTTGTACCGTGCGGAATCAAGGTCGCCGCCGCTCAGAAGCACCACTGTGCCCTCGTCCTGTGCAAACCGCGACGCAAACAACGCAAAGGGCTCTGTCAGCTTCAGCTCTTTTCGCTTTACCGTCAGGCCCTCCGGCCACGCTTCAAAAAATCTGTCCAGCACCTTATGGCCTCCGTGTTCCAAGGGGTCCGAGGTTGAGAAAATTGGCGACCATGGCCTGACCATGCTCGGTCATAAAACTCTCCGGGTGAAACTGCACTCCCCACAGGGGGTGTTCCCGATGGGCAAGGCCCATGATGACCCCATCTTCAGAATGGGCCGTCACCTCAAGGGGCGCCTCATCGGCCATCTCCACCATAAGAGAGTGGTATCGGGCCACACGAAATGGGGAGGGAATGCCTTCAAAGATTCCATCACCGGAGTGGACCACAGGGCTCTGTTTGCCATGGACCGGCACAGGGGCTCTCACGGTTTGGCCCCCGAAGACCTCATTGATGGACTGCATGCCGAGGCAAACCCCCAGGATCGGAACCCTCTTGTAAAAGGAGCGAATCATGGGAATCGAGATGCCGGCATGCAAAGGGGACTTGGGGCCAGGACTGATGAGGATGTAATCGGGACCCAACACTTCCGCCTGCCGAAGCGATATGGCATCGCTCCGGAACACCTTGGTGGTGAGGCCGTCGACCCCCTTGAACATCTGGACCAGATTGTAGGTAAAGGAGTCGTAGTTATCGATGACAAGCAGTGTGGCCACGTCCACCTCATTTCTTAGATTCATGCGATTGCGGATTGGCGAAGGGATTACATCAGGAGGGATTCTCGATAGACGAATTGAATGCGGGTCGACCCGATATCCAAGGTGTCAAACTCCCGAAGCTTCAGAGAGGTTCTCAGGGGCTCACCGTTGATACGAGGCCGCTTGAACCCACTGACATAGTTGACCTGAAAGCCTTTGGGCATCTTGCTGATGGTCAGAGAGACCTTGCCCACCCCAAACCCTGCGACCACAACATCGCACGCAGAGTCCTTGCCGATTTTGGTCACCTTTTTTGTCAGGGGTATTTCCCCGCCCCCCCCTTTGAGAATGGAGAGATAGGCATTGATTTCGGCAACAGGGACTGAGGCCCTCTGCCTGGCAGAATCCATCACCATGGTCTTGTCCAGGGGCGCCAGCTCCCTTTCAGGGCGTGTTTCCCCCCTGGCATAGCCGAAGACCAGCCGGTGCCGACCAATGACGATGCTGTCGCCATGCTTCAATTGGCAGGTGGAAATCATCTGGCTGTTGATAAACGTGCCATTGGTGCTTTTGAGGTCGGTGATAAAATACCCCCCCTCCAAGCCGTCAATTTTGGCATGTTTTCCTGAAACCGCCGCGTTGTCAATCACCACATCGCTCTCGGGATGGCGCCCAATGGTAAGGGTTCCCCCCGGCTCTACCCTGTGTCGGCTGATCACCCGATCTTTGTACTGCAGTTGAACTACCGGCATCGTCTTATCCTTTCATCACCCCGGGCAGAAACCTGCCAAGAACCCGAGTCATCCACCCTGATAAAGGGCCCCGTTCCCGCCCACTCACCTTCACCACCACCACGGTAATGTTGTCGTCCCCTCCCCGGGCCTTGGCCAACTCCACCAAGGTTCGGGTGGCCTCCCTGAGAGAGAGGTTCCTGGCAGCCTGAAGGATCTCCTCTTCGGACACCCGGTTGCTCAGCCCATCGGAGCAAAGGACAAACCGGTCCCCCGGATAGCACTGGCTCTCACACACATCGGCCACCACACGCTCGCGAATTCCCACGGCACGTGTCAGAATATTCTTCAGCCCCTTGGGTTCCGGCGGCTTATCACCGTTGGTCGTTTTTCCATTGGAGAGGTTGTGCGGCACGGACACCATCTCGATGGTCTCACCATGAATGCAGTAAACGGGACTGTCCCCCACGTTGGCTGCCACAAAAGAGCTGCCGCTGATCCAGACGGCCGACACCGTGGCCCCCATGCCCTCACAATCAGAAGCATTTCGGGACGCATGCCACACTTTCCGGTTGGCATGACCAATGGCATCCACCAGATGAGACGCCTCACGGGAGAGCCCGGCTTGTCCCGCCGAGGCCTGGCCGTCTCCCCGGTCTTTCACCCGGTCAATATATTCCCGCATGCCTTCCACCACCAGCCGACTGGCCACATCTCCGGCCCTGTGCCCCCCCATGCCGTCGGAAACGACATAGAGTTTCATCTCATCGCTGACAAAAAAAGCGTCTTCATTGCGGTGCCTGCGGCATCCCACATCGGTAAGGGCGGCATTTTCCACATCCATGGTCATCAGGCCTTTACGCATCCCTTTGGATCGTTGGTGACAACAACGCACATGACAAATTAATACGTCTAAACGGGTTAAACAAGTAAAAACAAGCACTCGCCAGCCGGCGAGGAGCCGGCAAACGAGACGTCTCACACCTTTAGACGGAGGAAGAATCCTTGCTTTGTGAAAAGTAGGTCATGGACGTTTTCTTCAACTCCCGCTTGCTGAAAAGGACCCGATAGGTGGAGACGCCGGCCTTCTCGGAAATACGCTTCGCCGTCTCAATACAGGCATCGCGGCTGGTTGCGTGAACCATGGTATACAGGTTGAAAGGCCACTCTGCCGCCGGATCCCTCCGGTAGCAGTGGGAAACCTCTTTGAAAGAGGCCATGGCACTTCCCACCGCCTCCACCTGCTCCTCATCCACCAGCCAGGCCACCATGGCGTTGGCGGTGAATCCTGATTTCTGGTGACGCAAAGTGGCCCCGAAGCGCCGGATCAGGTTCTTCTCATCCAATCCCGTCAAGACCTCAAGAAAGGCCTCCTCTGTCATATTCAGCCCCTCGGCCAGAACCCTGTATGGATGCTCAGTCACCGGAATGTCCCCCTGGATGGCCGAGATAACCTGCTTCTCCTCATCGCTTAATTGCATGACACCTCCTTCCCCTTTTCAGGAAAGAGACCAAGGACCCCTTCCCGGCTGGCCTTGCACAGGCCCCTTTCTGTAATAAACCCCGTCACAAGTCGGGCCGGTGTTACGTCAAAGGCGTGATTCTCGCAGGCCGACCCTGCAGGGGGGACCAGGACCTGAACGGTTTTCCCATCCACCTGGCCTTGAATGTAGCGAACCTCATCGGGGTTCCGCACCTCAATGGGGATCTCCTTCACCCCGTCCTCCATCTCCCAATCAAAGGTGGATGAAGGAAGGGCCACCCAGAAGGGAATGCCGTTGTCGTTGGCGGCCAGGGCCTTCAGGTAGGTACCGATTTTGTTGGCCACATCCCCGGTCCAGGTGGTGCGGTCGGTGCCGGTGATGACGATATCCACCATGCCATGCTGCATGAGGTGTCCCCCGGCGTTATCGGTAATAATGGTGTGCTTGACCCCGTGCTTGCCGAGCTCCCAGGCCGTCAGGCGTGCGCCCTGGTTCAGGGGGCGGGTTTCATCCACCCAGACGTGAACGTCTACCCCGCGGTTAAACGCCTCATAGATGGGCGCCGTGGCGGTGCCATACTCCACACAGGCAAGCCATCCTGCGTTGCAGTGGGTGAGGATATGGACGGTCTCCCCTTTCTTCTTCCGACTGATCTCCTCAATGAGGGAGACGCCGAATTCGCCGATTCGGCGGCAGTTCTCGGCCTCCTCGTCGGTGATACGTGCGGCTTCTTCGCGGGCCGCACGAACACGGGTGCCATCGCCTTCGATGGTGGCAAGACGCGCCATCACACGATCCACGGCCCAGGCAAGGTTCACCGCCGTGGGGCGTGAGGCCTTGAGGCGCTCTGCTTCCCCGTTAAGCCAGGCATCGGTGACCCCGCCTCCAGGTGCGTTGATACAGGCAAGGTAGACACCCCAGGCACCGGTGGCGCCGATGAGGGGGGCCCCCCGGACAAACATCTCCTGAATGGCGTAAATGGTATCGTCCACATCTTTTAATGGGGCGATCACAAGGTCGTGGGGGAGCATCCGCTGATCAATAACATGGACTTCCAGTGGGTTGTCGCTGTTAAGCCAGATGGGTCGCATCTCTTTGCCGTCTACCTTCATTGGGACCTCGTATCTATCTTTGGCCCCCCGTTCATGGGGGGGCAATGGGGGCAGGAACAAAAATATTGTCTCATATCACGTATTAACGTATAAGCCTTATTACCATAATTAAAGGTTCTCGTATAGCGGTTATCCGGTGGTTTCCAGCGGAATAAGGGCGCCTGAAAGACGGCTGGTGATTCCTAACAAAAGCAAACCGCAGGCTCAGCAAATCGACAGGTATGGCATAACGACACGAGGCCACAGGATATTCTTCAGGAGATGCACATGATTCAGGTGGGTATCATCGGCGGATCGGGACTCGACGATCCGAACATTCTAAAAGACGCGGAAGAGATCACCCTCACCACCCCCTACGGCGAGCCATCATCCCCCATCACCCGGGGCGTGATTGACGGGCGCACGGTCCTTCTCATTGCCCGCCACGGCCGGGAGCACCAGCACAGCCCCAGCCAGGTGAACTACCGGGCCAACATCCATGCCTTGAAAGAGCTGGGTGCAACCCACATCGTGGCCACCACGGCCTGTGGCAGCCTTCGTGAAGAGATCGACCGGGGCCACTTCGTCATCCTCGATCAGTTCATCGACTTCACCCGCAAGCGGGCCAACACCTTCCACGATGACTTCGCAGATGGCACCGTCCATACCGGCATGGCGGATCCCTTTGATCCCCATCTTCGAAAGGTGCTCTACGAAACCAGCATGACACACGGAAACCACACCCACGAAAGGGGAACCGTGGTGACCATCGAAGGGCCCCGCTTCTCCACCCGCGCCGAATCCAACATGTTCCGTGCCTGGGGGGCCGATGTCATCAACATGAGCGTGGCCACCGAAGCATCCCTTGCCAATGAAGCGGGCATCCCCTATGCAGCCGTGGCCATGAGCACCGACTACGACTGCTGGAAAGAGGATGAAGCCCCCGTCACCTGGGACGAAATCCTCGAGGTGTTCCACATAAACGCAGACCGCGTCAAAGGACTGCTGTTAAAAGCCGTGCCAAGAATCGGAGAAGCGTAAAACCACCCACCGGTGGTATTAAATAGTTACCACAGATTCAACAGATTAAACTTTAAGGACAACATGAATATTAAAGAGACCATTCGATCCATTCCGGGATGGCCCATTGAAGGCGTTATTTTCAGGGACATCACCACCCTCATGCAGGATCCTGCGGCATACCGCACAGCCTGTGACCTGTTTTACGACCGTTACAAGGACAAGGGCATCCAGAAAGTGGTGGGCATCGACGCACGCGGCTTTGTGTTTGGTGCGGTTCTGGCCTACCAGCTCGGCGTCGGCTTTGTGCCGGTGAGAAAAAAGGGGAAACTGCCCTGGAAAACCATCGAAGAGTCTTACGCCCTGGAGTACGGCGAGGCCGAGGTGGAGATGCACGAGGACGCCATCGAAGAGGGCGAGAAGGTCGTGATCATCGATGACCTCATCGCCACCGGCGGCACCATCGAGGCGGCCATCAAGCTGGTGACGCGCCTGGGCGGCGACATCGTGGAGTGCGGATTCATTGTGGAGCTGCCGGACCTTGGCGGACGCAGCAAAACCGGCGACACCCCCATCTACGCCATGTGCGAGTTCGAAGGCGACTAACCAGGGGGTACCCCCCTGGACCCCAGGTTCGCGAATGCTCCCACCTCTCATGCCTCGAGGTGATCGCATTCGCTGACGGGCTTCGCCCGTGGTGTATCTCACACCGCCTTTCCCGACTGCAAGAAAGGGCCGACATGTTGTCGGCCCTTTTTCGTTGCAGCCCTCGCAAAGAGATGAATAAGCCATAGGACATTTCGAGCGTCTTGGGCACCAAAGTTTTATACTCATTCAACTCTTTCGAAATAAAAAACGTCTCCAGAGCCCCTTTGGCCCCAGACTCCCTGATACTCTTGGGCTTCGCGGTCGGATTATTCAACTATTTGCCGTAGCGCATGTGAAATAGCCCATACTATCTCCTGCCATAGAGCTACGAATGCCATTGTGATTTGCCCCGAGGAACGAGGGGCGAAGTGCAATGGCAACCTGCTTTCGAGGTGGCTCACCTCGCCGCCGGAGGCAAGGCTTTTTGGCTTTCCCCCTGCTGTTCCCTCCACGTTTAACGGCCGTGTCGCCTCTCGCTGGCCATGTTGGGGTTGTAGCCCATGGCAAGGGAGATCTCGCCTGCGGTTCGCATCACATCGGTGGCGATGGCTTGCATCTCCTCGCGCTCCAGGAGCTCCGGGCCGCCGGAGACGCTGATGGCGGCGGTGCAGCGTCCCGAGTGGTCAAACAGAGGGGCGCCGATGCAGGCAAGGCCCATGATGTACTCTTCCGATTCACAGGCATAGCCCTGGCGCCTTGCCGTCTCAAGTTCGGCCTTGAGGGCATCGGCATCGGTGAAGGTCTTCGGGGTCAGGGGTTCCAGGGAGGTGCGGGAGAGATAGGCCTCCAGCTCCTTTTCCGGACAGGCGGCAAGAATCGCCTTTCCGATGGCCGAGCAGTAGGCCGGGACCTTGGGGCCTAAGTTGATAAAGGGGGGGGACTGGACATTGGGAAACAGGTTGAGGGTCACAAGGACCTCACCCCGGTCCCAGATGGCAATGCGGGCCATGAGGGAGGTGTGCCTGGCCAGGCGCTGGGCCGCGGGCCCACCGACCTGATTGACCCTCAAGTGGCTGGTCACATAGGTCCCAAGCTCGTAGACCCGAAGGCCGAGGCTGTATTTGCGGGTCTCTTCGCATTGACTGAGGAAACCGTCATCAGCCAGGGTCTGAACCAGGCCATGAACCGTGGGTTTGGGCAGCCCCATCCGAACGGCCATCTCCGTAATGCCCAGGGCGGGCTGGGACGGAACAAAAAGAGAGAGTATGTCAAGAGCCCGTTTTACCGATTGAATCGCCATGCGTGCCTCCACCCGGCAGAGAAAGTGTTTACCCCTTAACGCCCTCCCCCTGAACGGTCCGGGTTGAGCGACAAATCGACCGCAACGCCTCCAACCCCTTATCGTTTCAGGTCAATTTCTTTTAGTATATCGCCCATCCCCTGTCAAACAATCGACAACCCCCGGCACGGATTGGGAAAATCAGCCCAATGACCGTCTCACCGGCACTGAACGCCGTTCCACGGCTCTCCCTTCACCTTGACACCGCCCCCCAAAACAAGTACAACCGTCCATGCGTTTTACCTGAAGCAACTCTCAATTTTTTCAAGGAGATGACCACCATGTTTGGAATGGGGATGCCCGAAATCCTCCTGATCATGGCCGTGGCGCTCATCGTCATTGGCCCAAAAAAACTGCCCGAGCTGGCCAAGACCCTCGGCAAAACCTTTGGAGAATTTCGCAAGGCAACGAGCGATCTCAAGGAGACCTTTACGGTGGACCTGGAGCCCTCTCCCAGCAAACCAACCGGTGACGAGGTAAAGAAAGTGAGCCTGGCCACGACGGACTCCCCTGAGCCCGAGCCCAAGGAGACCAAACCGGAAACACCTGAGCAGAAAGAGGGGTGATCCCCGGTATCCAGCACGTTGCCATGCACCGTGTTGAAAACCGGCCCAACCTTCATCCACACAACAAACAACCCTTCGCCACACTGCGGATCCATCACTAAAGAGACAGAGCCATGCAGGAAGAGGACAAACTCCCTTTTACAGACCATCTCGAGGAGCTGAGAACCCGGCTCATCCGGTGCTTCATTGCCATCGCCATCGGGGCCGCCGCCGCTTACGGCTTCAAGGAGGTGATCTTCACCATCTTGACCCAGCCCCTCATCGACGTCCTTCCCAAAGGCGATGCCATCATCTTCACCGGCCTTCCCGAGGCCTTCTTCACCTATCTTAAAGTCTCGCTTCTGGCAGGCCTGCTCCTGGCCAGTCCGGTGATCATCTTTGAGATCTGGATGTTCATTGCCCCGGGGCTCTACAAACGAGAGAAACGGATGATGGCGCCGGCCATTTTGCTCTCTGTCGTCTTCTTCACCGGCGGGGCCGTCTTCGGCTACTTCTTCGTCTTCCCCTTCGGATTCAAGTTCTTCCTGGGATTCGCTTCTGAATCACTTCGGGCCCTGCCCACCATGCGGGAGTACATATCCTTCGCCTCCAAGCTCCTCATGGCCTTCGGACTTGCCTTTGAACTGCCTATTTTCATCACCATCCTGGCAGCCATGGGCCTCGTGACCCCAGCATTTCTTCGGAAAAACCGCAAATTCGCCGTGGTCTTCTTCTTCATTTTCGGCGCCATCCTCACCCCGCCGGATGTGGTGACCCAAATCCTTCTGGCCACCCCCATGATCCTGCTCTACGAACTGGGCATCTTCGGTGCCATAACCTTCGGAAGGCGCCCCCTGGGCAGCAGCGATGACGAGGAAGGGGATGATGAAGAGGACGATGAAACGGGCGAAGAGCCCGAAGTCAAGAGCGATGAGGTTGCAACGAAAGAAGACAGCTAAGGCCAAAAGCATGCCTCCGGCGGGCAGGGAGCCCCAGGTTCGCGAATGCCCCCTGATAATGAAAAACTCACAGCCCATGGTGTTCCTGATAGAAAACCATGGCTGTGAGCATTAAGAGTCACATCAAAAAAGCTCACCTGATTACATCACATTCCCCCACACAACCTTGCGAGGCCTCCTTCAGCATCCCAGATTGCCCCAAAGTAAGCCACGGGCGCAGCCCGTCAACGAATGCGATCCACGAGGTACGAGGGGAAAAGCATTCGTGAACCCGCTTTCAAGATGGCTCACCTTGTTACCGCCAGGTCTCGCCTTGGGTTTTGATCAGGGCCTCATGGACGGCGTCGGCCACCATGGAGGGGGAGAGGCCTTCGGTGGGAATGACGATGTGGGCGCGCTCCATGTAGAGGGGGTGACGTTCATGGTAGAGGCTCTCAACGCTCATCCCCGGCTGGATAACCACGCCGCGAGCTTCCAGGTCACTGAGCCGTTCCATGAGGGTGGAAAGGGGGGTGTTCAGGTAGACGATGATCCCGTTATTGCCCAAATGGTCCATGGCCCGGCGGCCGTAGATGACGCTGCCGCCGGTGGCAATCACCGTGGCCCTGGCCTCCATCTCGCAAAGGTGCTTCTCTTCAATCGTCTTAAACGTCTCCAGCCCTTCGTCCCGAATGATCTCGGAGAGGCGCCGCCCCTCACAGGTCTGGATATAGACATCACTGTCGGTAAAGGCAAGTCCCAGGCGCTTGGCGAGAATCACCCCTACGGTGCTCTTTCCTGTTGCCGGCATGCCTGTCAGTACCACGTTTTTCTTTATCACGTTGCTGTTCCTTCCATTGTCACTGCCGATGTTGTACCGGAAGATCTCGCAGGATAACGCATCGGGAATGCCCTTTCAAACCCTCCTGCAAAAAGAGCTGAAAATGCCTCCGGCGGCCAGGAGATGATCCCCTGGACCCCATGAGGCGAATGCGCAGCGTGTCACGCCACTCGAAGCGCATCGCGTCCGCATTCGCTTAAAGGGCGAGATGACGGAAGCTGCGCCACAAGCACATAAGCTCTGGAAATTCCTGATCCAATGCAAAAATTGTCATCCACCTGAGCAGTTAAAACTTTTGAAAAGTTGTAACTGTTCAGCGATGCCTCCGACGGCCAGGTGGGGGCACCTGGAAACCATATGGCGAATGCGTAAAGGGGGTCATGCTTCAATCGATTGCGGGGCATTCGCGTGGAGGGTGACATGGGGCTACCCGTTTCGGAAAGAGGCCTGTTTCATTTTTCAAAAAACAGCCCAGTGGGCCCTCGAAACCGGCTTGACTTTGAGCGGAATAACTCCGGCGGCCAAACGTTTGCCTGACCTGAAAGGGTGGGTGTAACAAACAGGCCTTAAAAGCACGCCCTAAATCATTTCCGCACCAAAGGCGGATGTGATTTGACCCGAGGAACGAGGGGCGAAGCGCATTCGCAACCTGCTTTCAAGGTGGCACACCTTGCTGCCGGAGGCACGATTTTGACCCTTCCATTTGCCTTGACAAGGCCCGAGCCGATCCCTTAGGGTATCCAAGCTCGCTACAGGCGACCCATGAATCACCCCAGCAAAAGGACAGCGTTCCATGACAGTGACCCTCTCCATCGTGGGAAAATCGGGTTCCGGAAAAACCACCCTGATCACACGGATTATTCCCCTGCTTCAGCAAAAAGGAATCCGCGTCGGAATCATCAAGCACACCGCCCATGGCTTTGAAATGGATCATGAAGGAAAGGACAGCTGGAAGCATCAGCAGGCCGGGGCAGATGCTGTGATGGTGGCCTCGGATACGGCTTATGCGCTGGTGAAAAAGGTGACGCCGGTGCGTCTGGAAGAGCTGGAAAGACAAATGGCGGATCTGGATCTCATCATCACCGAAGGGTACAAGGGCTCGGATCACCCCAAAATCGAGGTGCACCGAACCGCCACAGGCAAGGCGCCCCTCAAAGACCTGAAACTTCTTGTGGCTCGGATCACGGATGCCCCTCAGGATGACGACCTTCCCACCCTGGACCCCAGTGACGCCCAAGGGGTCGCAGACTTCATCGCCACCACCTTTCTTTAAAAACAGGCCCCTTCTATGCCCTAAGCGGGAAAAAACACCAAGCCTCCGGCGGGCAGGTGGGGGCACCTGCAAACCCTATGGCGAATGCGTGGAGTCTGTCATGGCTTCCTCGCTGCCAGGGCATTCGCGTGAAAGGTGACATAAGGCAACCCATTTCGGGAAGAGACCTGTTTTATTCTTCAGAAGCACAGGCCGAATAGTGCCTTAAAGTGGGGTTGACTTTGCCCGGATTAACTCCGGCGGGTCGCTTTTTGAAATGAGCTCCAATAACTTTCCGGTTGCAGCCCCGTTGGGGCTAAGCGGCAAAAGGAGATATTTGTGCGTTCATTCGAATACTGTTGGTAAACCTACGCCTTCGAATGAACTGAAATCAACCTCAAAACCTGTTTGTCAAACTTTTCAAAAGTTTGGCCCCCGGCAGGGCCGCCGGAGGCGACTTTGAGCTGAATAGATACGTTTTTTAGCCTTCTTCATCCAGCCCGAAGGGTGCTTCGTGGTTTACGGCCGAACGCCGGCATCGGTTCCCCTGACCTCCGGCCCGGGAGGCAGGTTGCCCTTGATAAGAATATTCTTCTTCAGGGACTTCACCACCCCATCGATGTGCTCCACCCCCACCCGAATCTCCTCAATGCCTTTCACCGTCGTTTCCGTAATTGTGGGAACATCGCGGCTCCCCTTCTCCACATTGTCCAGGATCTGTTTCAGAACGGCGATGTTGTTTTCGATCTCCACGCCAATTTCATAGACCTTTGTCAGGTCCCGGTCCACAAGATCCACGGTGTGGGGCACCTTGTCCACGGCCACGGCCAGGCTGTCGAGGATCACCCCCACACGAACCTCCACGGCGGTAAGGGAGTTGTTGATACTGGTCAGGGCCGAAAAGAGGGGCCCATCAGGGTCCTTGAGCAACATGGCCACATCCGAGACATCCTGCACGGCGCGGATCACCTTTTTGGCCGTCTCCTCCACCTCAAACTCCGCCAGAATATCGGACACCGACTTCTGCTCTTCGGACATGATCTCTTCTCCGGCTTGGATCTCAAGGGATTCCGGGGTACCGGGTGTAATGGAGATGTACTTGTTGCCGATAAAGTTGACGCTTTGAACCATGGCAACAGAGTCCTTTCGAATACGCGGGGCGTATTCGGCAAAAATGGACATCCTCACGTGGACCACGTTGCCAACCAGGGTTACCTCCTGAACCTTGCCGATATCGGCATTAAAGAGCTTCACCGCCGCATTCTTCTCCAGGTTGTAACTCTCTTTGAAAGTCGTATAGTAGGTCACCTTCTCCCGAAACCAGTCCTTGCTGCGACCGATGGTCAACACGGTCAGGGCCAGCAGAACCATGATGGACAGCATAAATGCCCCCACCACCTTTTCCCGGGTATCATAGCGTACAATCATGGGACCAGCTCCTTGGACAGGGTGCCATTTTCAAGGCGGAGGGTCAGCGGTTTCAACTCTTTGCCAAGCCCTCTGTAATTGGTTGTGTAAACAAAAACGCCCCCCCGCGAAAGGAGCTTGCGGATCTCGCCGATAAAAAGGGAGAGATACCCCCGCCCCACAAACTCCTCGGGGTACTCCGCCAGAAAGAGGGTCGGCTCCTTGAGGAGTTCCCGGACCACAATGGCCCGCCTCTGCTCCATGGCACTCACCAGCTCCGGACAGAAGGGAAGGGCCGCCTGGGTTCCGAAGCCCTTCACCAGGGACTCTTTGAGCCCCTGGTGCCTGGGGATGTCTGTGTCGTTAAAATAGTTGGCCTGGTAATCCAGATTCTCCTCCACGGTACGGTTTCTCACCATGGCCGCCATGGGATAGAGGTAGCCGATGGTACGCTTGACGTCGAGGAGCTTTTCATACCGTGTAAAGGGCAACTTCACCCCATTGAAGCGGTAGGTTCCACGCCAGGGCCAGTCCAGGGTGGCAAGGCACCGCATCAGAAGGTGGGCACTGGCAGGGCTGTCGGAAACCAGTTGAACCGCAGCTCCACGGGGCAGGGTAACATCCATGTCCGTCAGGGAGAGCCCCTTCCAGGAATCGTTCACCGAAACACTCTTCAGCTGAACCAGCGGGTTGTCTGCTGCGTCGGTTTCACCTGGGGCAGGGGTCGACATGGGCATGGTGTCCTTTACAGATAAAAAACAATGGAGACAAAGGCGTTTACAATCATGCAGACAAAAAAGCTCTCCACAGACGCCTGGGAGACACTCACGGGAATCCGGGAGACCTTGCGGACGGTGGTGTACCCATGAAAAAGGCTCACCACTGTAATGATCAACCCGAAGAGCAGGGCCTTGACCAGGCTCACCACGAGGTCGGTACCGCTGATGGCCCTGGCCACCTCGAAGAGAAAGTTATTGCTGCCCTGGCTGGTGGTAACCCAGGTAACAATATGCCCGCCGAGCAGTGCGGCAAGGTCAAAGACGACAAAGAGACAGACCACCGCCGAGGTGATCCCGGTAAAGCGTGAATAGGAGAGAACCCACATGGGGTCTACCCCGGCCATCTCCATGGCTTCGATCTCATTGAAGACGGTCATGCAGCTCATCTCTGCGGTGACGGCCGTGGCCGAGCGAAGAATCACAACCAAAGCGGTGATCAGGGGACCGATCTCACGGATAATGAGAATCACCGCCGCCTTTCCGAGCTCCAGATCCCCGGAAAGCTTCGAGAACTGGATGATCATCGCGCTTCCCACGAGAAGAGCCAGGGGGATAATAAGAGGCAGGGCCTGAACGGCTGTAAAGTAGATCTGTTCTATCACCGCCCTTTTTACCTGACGGCGGCCATTCTTCGGGCGCCTCACCAGAAGGGTCAGAATACGAAAGGTAAAGGCGGCTCGAACAAAGGACTTTCCCATCAGGTCAAGGGTTGTTCGCCCCACGTAACCGCATGTGCGTCCGATCCATTTCAAAGAAGGCCCCTGTGGATTGGTTGTCAATATCATCAATATCCGGTACTCTTGTTGTGCCGGAAAAGTATAGTCAATTCAATTGACAAAGATCAACCGATTTTAAACGTCCCAGCCCGGAGGGAACCCACTCCCATGATTCGATTGAAATACCTTGTCACCCTCTGCCTTCTGCTCTGTTTTGCCCCGGGCCTTTCCGCGCAAACAGAGTCTAATTCCGGCCTCTTCGAGGACGCCTCCGCCCTCCTTGAAGAGGGCAATGCCCTTGACGCTGCGGCCCTTTACAGGCGGATTCTGGAGGGCAGCTCAGACCGGGAACAAAGGGCCAGGGCGCTTCTTTTTCTCTCCACCCTTTACAGCCGCAACCTGAACCTTCCCGACACGGCGGTGGCCTGCCTCGAACAGATCGAAACCACCTACCCGGACACCTCGGTGGTCTCCGATGCCCGATTTGCCCTGGGGGTCGTCACCTACCGGAGCGGTCGCTTTCGTCAGGCGGTCACCCACTTTGAGCGGTTTATTAAACTCTACCCCGACCACATGCGCAGCTCCTCTGCTCGCGCATGGCTGAGGGAGGCTGAAGAGCTGGCAGGCGAGAAGCCCACAGGCAGTCCTCAAAACAAGGCCATGGACCAGCTTCCCGACACGGTTCGGGTCCTGATTCGCAACGATGCGGCCAAGGTGCTTCTCGGCAAAGCCGGGGAGCCCATTGCCGTGTTGCGAGACGGGGTACCGCTCTTTGAAGGAGACGGGCCTGTGGCGGTAACCCTTAAAAACAAAGAACTGATCCTCAACGGAGTGGTTGCAGGCAGCCGGCCCCTGACGGTCCGCCCCCAGGGCACACGCCCCCGGGTGGACGGCCAGGCCTACCGGGGGAAAGTGACCCTCTGGCCGGATGCCAAGGGCGTCTCCGTGGTCAACACCCTTGGCATCGAGCCTTACCTCTACGGCGTGCTTCCCAAAGAGATGAGCCCCCTCTGGCCCGAAGAAGCTCTTAAGGCCCAGGCTGTGGCCTCACGGACCTACACCTACAACATTCTGCTCAGCCAGCAGGATCACCCACGCTTTGACCTGGAAGCCAGCACCGCCTTCCAGGTGTACGGCGGCGCCGACGCCGAAGCCCCGGAGACCACCCGCCCTGTGGATCTCACCCGGGGAAGCTACCTCGCCTTCCAGGGACTTCCCATCATCGCCTGTTTTCATGCCAACAGCGGCGGCATGACTGAGAGCGCTGACGCCGTCTGGGGGGCAGCCCTTCCCTACCTGAAAGGGGTCAAGGACAGCTTCAGTCGGCTGACTCCGGATGCCTGCTGGAAAAAAGAGATGAGGGTCGATACCATGGTGAAGCGATTGTGGAACAAGGGGTACCGACCGGGGGGAATCATCTCCATGGAGACAGCCGAGCCCTCCCCGTCTGGCCGCATCGGCCGCGTGATACTCAACACATCCCGGGGACGACTGGAACTCACCGGTAACGAGTTCAGGCTGGCCATGGGCCCGACAGAAATCAAAAGCTCCCGTTTCTCGGCAACCCGAAAGGGCAACCGCTACCTCTTTGAAGGGTGCGGGTATGGCCACGGCGTCGGCATGAGCCAATGGGGTGCCCGGAAAATGGCCACGTCAGGCTTCACCTATGACACCATTTTGCACCACTACTACAAAAACGTCTCCCTGGTCACCATTGACAAAGGGCGGCTTCGCTGATATCGGGTTTTTTGCGCACTCTACAAGGGCTCCGTCAAAAAAATCAGAGTACAGGGCCACGATTTGACCTTGTCGACGTTTTCCCGGGGCACCATTCTCCATGACTCTTTAAAGGCCCGTCATGACACGACGCCTGATGACCTTTGTTCTCCTGGGAACGTTGATGCTCTTAGCCCCCGGCCTTCTCTTCGGCGCCGAGGGCCACGAGATTTCAGAACCCTTTGATAACGGCTGGATCGACTGGAGCAACGGCACAGTCTGGGCGGACGGGATTTATGCACCCAAAGAGAGGGGGGAGCGTCCCACCTCGCCTGAAGAGAGGGAGCACTACGTCAACCGGGCTGTTCGTGAAGCCAAGGCCAACCTCTCTACCATCTTGAGAAAACTCACCATTCATGGAGAGACCACCGGCGGAGACGTCATGGGCAACAACCGGGAGATCCTCGCCCAGGTGGACCTGATGTTCCTCTCCACCCCCATAACCGGCAAGCGTTTCCTCACCGACGGATCGGTGGAGGTCACCGTCAGCTTCCCCCTTCGAGGGGCCTTTTCCCAGCTCATTCTTCCCGAAGAGATTCGCCAGATCGACCCCATCAAACCCCTTTTCCCACCCCGGGAGACAGAAGGGGTGGAGTCCCGCACATCATACACCGGCCTCATTGTCGATGCCCGTGGCATTGACGCAGAGCCCGGACTTGCCCCGCGTGTGGTGACCAAATCCGGGGAGGAGGTCTACGGGCCCACCATCATCAGCCGGGAATACGCGGTACAGCGGGGCGTGGCCACCTACGAACGCACCCTCTCCCGCGCCGCCCAGGGCCTTTCTGCCGATGAGAACCCCCTGGTGGTCACCGGCATCGGGACCACAGCCCTTGCCCGCACCGATATCGTTATCAGCCGAGAAGACGCCGCCCGCATCCGCTCAGACGCCGCCCACACCACCTTTCTCAGCCAATGCCGGGTGGTGATTGTTCTGGACGGAGCCAGCTCCAAAGATAAAATCGCCCCCTAATCCGGATACGACGTAACTATTCAGCTCAACATGATTGTTGAAAAGAAGCCTCCGGCGGCAAGGTGTGCCACCTTGAAAGCTGGTTGCGGATGCACTTTGCCCCTCGTTCCTCGGGTCAAATCACATCCGCCTTTGATTCGAGAACTACTATGGAGCATTTTTTAAACCTGTTTATCTAACTTTTCAAAAGTTCGGCCCCCGGCAGGGCCGCCGGAGGCAATTTTGATCTAAATAGTTACGACGTCCCTAAATAAAAAGGGCGCTTCCCATGTGGGAAGCGCCCTTTCCGTTTTTAACCCGTCAGACTGATGATCCTGGGATCCTTTAGATCCCTGCTTTCTCCCGGAGAATTTCGACCTTGTCGGTTCTCTCCCAGGTAAAGCCGTAATCGTCGGTGCGGCCAAAGTGGCCATATGCCGAGGTCATCTTGTAGATGGGCCTCAAGAGGTCAAGCTGCTCAATGATGGCTGCGGGGCGAAGGTCGAAGACTTCGCGCACGATCTCGGCAATGCGTGTCTTGTCGATGACGCCGGTGCCCATGGTGTCCACAAGAACGGAGACAGGCTCTGCCACGCCGATGGCGTAGGCAACCTGAACTTCACACTCCTTGGCCAGGCCGGCTGCAACGATGTTCTTGGCAATGTAGCGTCCCATGTAAGATGCGCTGCGATCCACCTTGGAGGGATCTTTGCCGGAGAAACAACCGCCGCCATGGCTTCCGCGTCCGCCGTAGGTGTCGACGATGATCTTGCGGCCGGTGAGGCCACAATCGCCCATGGGACCGCCCACAACGAAGCGACCTGTGGGGTTGATGAGAAAACGGGTCTCGTCGTCGATCATCTCGGCGGGAATCACCTGCATCACCACTTCTTTGATGATGCCTTCCTGAAGGTCTTCGTGGCTTACCTCAGGGGTGTGCTGGGAGGATACAACAACGGTATCCACGCGCTTGGCTTTTCCGTTTTCATACTCAATGGTGACCTGCGCCTTTCCATCGGGACGAAGATAGGGGAGCACCCCTGTCTTGCGTGCCTCGGCAAGCTTCTGGGTTAGCTTGTGGGCAAATACCGCCGTCATGGGCATCAGCTCGGGGGTTTCATCGATGGCGTAGCCAAACATGAGGCCCTGGTCGCCGGCGCCCTGGTCTTTGAAAAGGCCTTCGCCTTCGTTGACGCCCTGGGCGATGTCTTCAGACTGCTTGTCGATGCTTGAGATCACCGCACAGGTCTGCCAGTCGAAGCCCATGTCGGAGGAGTCGTAGCCGATCTCACGGATGGTGTCCCTCACAATCTGGGTCATGTCGACGTAGCAGTTGGTGGTGATTTCACCGGCGATAAAAGCCATGCCAGTTGTGACCAGGGTCTCGCAGGCAACCCTGCATCTTGGGTCCTGGGCCATGATGGCGTCTAGAATGGAGTCGGAAATAGCGTCGGCCACCTTGTCGGGGTGACCCTCCGTTACGGACTCCGAGGTGAAAAAGTAGTTCTCGTTGTTCATTCTCTGCTCCTTTGGAACACTTGAAATCTAAATCGCTTCACGTGAATCGATCGGTGTCTGTCGGGCGGGAGTCAGATGGGCAGCGCCTTTTACAATAAGGTCCTGTCGATCATCCGATCATCCTTATCAACTTTCCGCCTCTTTTGCAAAGATTTGACGCACCGAATCTACAAGCCACCCCCCTGACGCCAGGGCAGTCTCTTCAAGGGCCTCATCTGCCGTCACGCGAATCTCGTTAAGTTTATACCGTGCTTTTAAGCTCACAAGATTGCCGTTGTTCTGTCCGTGCAAGCGGGAAATGCTTCTGGGGTGGACGCGAAACACCGGCGAATCGCCGAAGGAGAATGCCCTTTGGGAGAGGGCCTCCGCCATATCGAGAAACCGGGCGCTGTGGACAAGGTGACCGAAGGCTGGGTGATGAGGACCTGCACAGATACGGGCAAGGCGCATCTCCTCGCTCTCCTGAAGTCCCATGCGAATCACCTTGATGCCCTTCTGCGTGGCGCCCATCCATGCCTCTTTGCTTCGACGGACCGCCTCCTCAAGGGCCAGGGGAGTGTATTGCCCTGAGCGCCATAGAGCCTCGAGTCCGCTTCCTGAGAGAACAACGGTGGGATAAATCCGGATGCCGTCAGGAGAAAGATCAAGCATGCGATCCAGGGAGGAGCCCCAAAGCTCCCGGGTCTCCCCGGGAAGCCCCACCATCGTCTGGAGAATGGTTCGATACCCCCGCTCCTTCAGGCGCACCATGGCTGTTGCCGTGTCGGCGGCCCGGTGCCCGCGGGTGCTGGCAATAAGCACGGCATCCTCCATGGACTGCGCCCCAAGCTCCACCGTGGTGACGGGGTAGGCTGCCAGAAGATCCAACACACTCTCCGTCACGGTATCCGGCCGGGTGGAAAACCGAATGCCATGGACGCGACCGGCCTTGACGTAGCGATGAGCCAGGTCCAGACAGGCAGTCATCACCTCCACAGGCAAGCCAAGAAAGGTGCCACCATAAAAAGAGATCTCCACGGGAGAACGACGGGCGGACCACCCCAACCAACGCTCAATCTCTGCCTCCATGGAGGCCTGGGTGGGCATGGCAGGGGACGACAGGCTTCCCTGTCCGGTGACAGCGTGTTGATTGCAGAAAATACAGTGGTGGGGGCATCCCGCGTGGGGAATAAAGAGGGGAACGATCAACTCACGGGGGGTATCGGTGGCCATGGGCGGCTCACCGACGACGAAGGAGGGTCATGGATCAGATCCCTCGTTCCTTTAATTTCTCAAGGGCAAGGCGTGCGGCGTCCTGCTCGGCGGCCTTCTTGCTTTTCCCATACCCCATGGTTTCGATATCGCTGGTCTTCAGGCAGACCTGAAACGTCTTGTCATGGTCCGGTCCCATCTCCGAGACCACGCGGTAACGCGGAATCTCCTTAAGGTGAACCTGGGAGTACTCCTGGAGCAGGCTCTTGCTGTCGGAGTTGAGACGTGTGGGACGTACACCGCTGAGAAGGGGCTTGAAGTGACGACTGATAAGCTTGTAGGCGGAGTCGAACCCTCCGTCAAGATAGACGGCGGCAATGACGGCCTCAAGGACATCGGATAAAATGGAGTTCTTGTCCCGGCCGTTGGTCTGGCTCTCCCCTTTGCCCAGGCAGATAAAAAGCCCGAGATCAAGCTGCCTGGCAATCTCGGCCAACTGGGTCTCGTTGACCAGGTTGGAGCGCATGCGTGACAGGTTGCCCTCGTTAAGCTCCGGGAAATTGTGCATCAGGGCATCCCCGATGACCAGGTTCAATACAGCATCCCCAAGGAACTCAAGGCGTTCGTTGTCCTCAAGGATGGCGTCGCTCTGCTCGTTGACATACGAGCTGTGCATCAAGGCTGTAACAAGAAAGCTTCGATCGCCGAATGTGTAATTGAGGTTGGACTCTAACTGTGACAGGTCTTCAATGTGGTTCATAGCAATGCAGCGGTTATGTTGGCGTAACAGTCAAAGGGTACATGGAGGTCGCCTTGCCCCACGCCCAAGTTGATACCGGCTTTATACTCTCCGTGAAAATCGGATCCTCCGGTGACAAGGAGCCCAAGGGACTCCGCGCAACTGAGAAGAAACCGGGTGAACTCCGGAGGGTGGGTGGAATAGTACGCCTCCACACCGGCCAGCCCCTGCCTTGCCAGGTCAGCGATAAGCCCCTCCAGTTCATCAGGAGGAAGCCCAACGGTCACAGGGTGCGCCAGCACGGGAAGCCCCCCTGCGGCGCGAATGAGACTTACCGCATTTTTAAAATCAATGCGACCCTTTTCTACATAGGCGGGACGCCCATTGGCCAGATAGCGGTCAAAAGCCTCCTGCACCGAACCCACCTGTTTTTTCCGCACCATAACAGAAGCCATATGCGGACGGCCCACCCCGGCACCGCCGGCCTCGGCCTCCACCTCAGCGAGGGTGATGGCCACCCCCAGGTCGTTGAGACGCATGACCATCTTTGGGTTACGCGTCTCACGCTGCAGTTGAAGGGACGTGAGCGCCTCTTTCAAAAGGCGCGATTCCGGATCAATGCCATACCCGAGGATATGAAAGCTGCCTTTGCTGCGATAGGGATCGGGAGGGGTTGAACTCAGCTCAACCCCGGTGATAAATTTCAAATCGGCGGGAATGCCCGCGGAAAGAATCTCCCGGACCCCATCCACGGTGTCGTGGTCGGTAATAGAGATGGCGGCGAGCCCCGTCTCACGTGCATGCGTCACCACCTCCAGCGGAGAAAAAGACCCGTCAGAGGCGGTCGTATGGACATGCAGATCGATCCCCGCAGGAGATTGATCAGAGGCCAAGGGCTTTTTCTCTGGCTTCCGCCCTGGTTTTGCAGTCGATGCACTGGGTGGTCACCGGGCGAGCCTTCAGTCGCTCAACAGTAATGTACTCTTCACAGGTTTCGCAGACACCGAAAACGCCGTTATCAATGCGTTCCAGGGCTTCTTTTATCTTCTTGATCAGCTTGTGTTCGCGGTCGCGAATACGAAGCATAAAGTTCCTGTTTTCCTCGTGCGAGGCTCTGTCTGTGGGATCGGGGAAGCTCTCCTTCTGGGCAGTCATACCGACAACGGTACTGTCAGCCTGTTCCAGAAGATCATTAAGCCGATCAGTTAAAAACTTCCTGAAATATTCAAGTGTTTCCTGATCCATACTCAAACCTCTCCTCTGAGCTTGGTTGGCGAAATTTTGATTAACCTGCCTACTGTAAACACAGTTTACCGTCCTTGTAAAGGAATATTGAAATCAAAGGGGGCCCTTACAGGAGGAAGCAGGCGGCAAAACGCATCACTCAAACCTATGATATCTTACACCAATGCGCACTTTACTGCACGGAATTCATCCAGGTTTCAAACTCCTTCATGGTAGAGATGTTCACCACCTCGCATCCCGCATCAGCAGGGATGGTTTTCCGGGCAATGCCGGAGAGAACCGTTCCGGGCCCCACCTCCACAAACCGGGTGACCCCGTCGTCCAGGAGCCGCCTCATGGTATCGTACCAGCGCACAGGGCTCACCAGCTGACGGGCCATGTTCTCCTTCATGGCGGCAGGCTCGGTTTCCGAATCCGCCGTCACGTTGAAAAGAAGGCCCTTCTCAGGGGCTTGAAAAGCAACCCCCTCCAGAGCCATGCGAAACGGCTCTTCCGCCCCTTGAATCAAGGGACTGTGCCAGGCTCCGCTCACCCGAAGGGGAACGGCACGGCCGCCCTTTTCGCGGGCCGCTTCGCCGAAACGCTTCACCGAGTCAGGGTCGCCGCTCACCACAATCTGCGTCTCGCCATTGTGGTTGGCTGCCCACACCCCTTTGGTGTGGGGGGCCCCCTCATCGCGAAGGCTTTCCGCCAAAGCCACCACCGTGGGGTAATCAAGCTTCAAGACGGCTGCCATGGCCCCCTTGTATTTCCTGGATTCTTTATCCATAAGCTCCCCGCGCGTCTTGACAAGGGCCATGGTGTCATGCTGCGTGACAACCCCTGCGGCAGCAAGGGCCGCATACTCGCCGAGGCTGTGCCCGCACGCCACATCAAACCGGTCCCCGCCCACCTTCGATAAGGCAGCCATAAAGGCGAGATTCACGGCAGTAACGGCCGGCTGCAGGTTGACGGTCTGGGTGAGTTCGTCCATGGGGCCTTTGAAGCAGAGGCGGGACAGGTGGGACTTGGTGACCTCGTCGGCCATTTCAAAGACCTCGCGCACCACATCAAACTCCTGGTGGATGTCTTCTCCCATGCCGATGGCCTGGGATCCCTGGCCGGGAAAAAGGAAAGCGGTCTTCGTCACGTTGGACCTCCCGTATGTTTGATTGGAAATTGGCGACGCCGCCCGCTACGAATCATGGACGCCATCGTCATGAAGGCAAGGGCTCTCGTGCGAGAGCTCTTTAGGAAGGATAAAATAAGACATTCTCTCAAAAAGTCAAAGGGAGAGGACGTGCGTCACGCCTCTCCCCCCGTATTTTCTAACCGACTTCGCCGGCCTATTCGTCAAGATTAAAAATACTTCGGGCGTAGCTCAGGGCCCGGGATTCATCCCGGTTGTGGCAGCCATCTTTGATAAAGCGGATGGGGTCGTGCACCACCTTGGTCACGATGGCCTGCCCCATTCGGCGAATGGCCGCCCTCTCCTCGTCGGAGAGCCCTGTCAGGCTTGCAAGGGTTTTCTCCACCTCACACTCGGCAATGGACCCTACTTTAGAGCGCATCGCCTTGATGGTGGGAACCGTCTGGAGCCCCTCCAGCCAGCGGGCAAACGCCACCACCCCCTCCTCCACAATGCGCTCGGCCTTCACGGCCTCGACGTTGCGACTTTCGATGTTGCCGTCAATGACCTCCTTGAGGTCGTCGATGTCGTACACATACGCGTTGGAGAGCCTGTTGATGGCGGGATCGATGTCCCTGGGCACGGCGATATCGATAAAGAAAATGGAGCGTCCCTTCCTGCTTTTCACCACCTGTTTCACCATGTCCCGGGTGATCACATAGGTGGGCGAACCCGTGGAGCTGATGATGATATCCACCTCTTTCAGGGCTTCGGGGAGCTCCTCCAGGGCGATGGCGCTGCCGTTGAAACGCCGGGCGAGCTCCACGCCCCGCTCAAGGGTGCGGTTGGCCACAAAAATGTCGCCGGCCTGATGCTGAATCAGGTGCTCCACGGCAAGCTCCGCCATTTCACCGGCCCCCACGAGAAGGATCTTGCGCCCCTCAAGGGAGCCGAAGATCTTCCGGGCCAGCTCAATGGCCGCATAGCTGATGGAGACGGCGCTGTCGCCGATGCCCGTTTCGCTCCTTACCCGCTTGGCCACATGAAAGGTTCGGTGCATCAAGCGGTTGAGGAGGGGACCCGAGGCTTTCTCTGACGCGGCAAGGTAGTAGGCCCCCTTTACCTGCCCCAGGATCTGAGGTTCCCCCACCACCATGGAGTCAAGACTTGCGGCAACCCGGAACATATGGCGAACCGCTGCGTTGTCATGGTGGGTGTAGAGGCACGATTCAAAATCGGCCACAGGGAGCCCCTTGAAGTCCGCCACAACAGACTTGGATGCCGCCACGGCGGCGTCACAGTCCTTCGCCGCCATGAGCACTTCCACACGGTTGCATGAGGAGAGAAGCATCACCTCATCGATTTCGGGCCGCGCCCTTAAGGCACCAAGGGCTTCTTTCGCTTCTGAAGCGCTGAAAGCAAGCCGCTCCCGTGTCTCCACCGGAGCTGTCTTGTGATTCAGGCCTGTCAGTACAATTTCTCGCATAACGCCGTATCTCTCGTCCCAGGCGGACAACGCGCCGTCCGTGGAGGATGCTTTTCCGTTAAAACCGGGAAACTCACCTAAAACCGGGTAAACTCCCCGTGGTGACCGTCCATAAAAAAATTGACGCCGAAAAGGGTGAAGAGCAGCACCCCAAATCCCGCAATGGCAAGCAAAGCGGACTTGCGCCCGCGCATGCCTCCCACGAGCCGCTCGTGAAGAAGCACGGCATAGATCAACCATGAAATCACCGACCACACCTCTTTCGGGTCCCAGCTGATAAACCGGTGCCAGATGAGCTTGGAGTAAAGAAACCCGGTCACAAGCCCCAGGGTCAACGCGGTAAACCCGGCGATGATGCAGGTGTAACCCATGTTGTCCAGCTGCTCAAGGGAGGGGAGCCGTCGGTAAAAAAAACCCCGCTTCTTCTCCTTGATGGCGTTCTCCTGAAGGATATAGAGAATGCCGGCGCCACAGGCCATGGCCAGGGCTGCCTCCCCCAGAAAGATGGTGATGACATGGGCGAAAAACCAGAAGCTGGAATAGACCGCCTCCGGCTGTGTTGGAGGCAGATCCGGAACCCGCATGGCCACAATGTAGGCCAGGAGGGCCAGGGGTGCCGCGTAGACACCTGTAATCTTGATGCGATAGCGAAACCTCAAGAACAGAAACACCAGGGCCACGGCCCATGCTGCAATCCCCAACGTCTCACGCAGGTTGTGGATGGGCAGGTAGCCGGTCTGGACCGAGGTAACGGTAAGCCCAAGGGTGTGGGCAAGAAACCCCATACCGAAAAGAAGGTATCCCGCCTCCTGAAACCGCTCTTTCTGAAAAAAAAGATAGAGCATGTAGGCCACCGAACTCGCCAGGTAGAGAACCACTGTCAGTATGTCCATCATCCCGTCTCCCATGATAGATGCCGATGTCGCACGATGTTGTGATTACAGAAGGAAGCCCACCGTATCACAGGTGTAGCCCTCTCCGAGAACCTCGGAGAGAAGGGCGTCAGCCCCATCTTTGTCCCCCGCCTTGACCCTCTCGAGAAGCCCCCCCGAAATAAGCGCCTCAAAAAGAGGCTTGTGGGCCTCAGGCTCATGGGCCTCAGCCAGAAGCTTCTGGCGAATCAGCCCCATCAGGCTCAGGAACTCGCCGTACTCTTCGCCGAACTCCGCCTCAAGCTTGCGCCGCATCCACTTGGCAAAGGCGGGGCTCTTGCCGGAGGTGGAGATGGAAAGGGTCATGTCCCCCCGCTGCACGATGGAGGGGAGGATAAAGTTGCAGGCCTTGGGGTAATCGGCCACATTGCAGAGCTTGCAGGCTTTTTCCGCGTCTTCACTCACCCGGGTGTTAAAGGCCTGGTCGTCGGTGGCCACAATAACAAGGAATTTTCCATCCATATCCGAAGGGGAATAGGCCCTCTCCGCAAGGGTGATGGGAGCCTCCGTCGCCATGGACATCAACTCATCGGTAAAGGCTTTGCTCACCACAGTCACCTTGGCTCCGCAACGGACCAGGGTCTCGACTTTACGGGTGCCGACGGCACCGCCACCCACCACAAGGCATGATTTGCCTTCAATATCAAGGCTTACGGGATAGTATCGCATGGGTCTGCTCGCTTTCAGTCTGTGATGCTTGCCAGGGAGCCCGGCGCATATCACCTTAAAGATCAAATAGTTTCAGGTCCTCCCCGAGGACCAGCTGCCCATCATATGTTCTACGGCACTCTTTTTCAATATCAACTTTGTCACAGGCCGGGTAAAAATGGGTCAGCACAAGCATCTCGACTTGCGCCTCTTTTGCCATTTTTCCTGCCAGTGACGGGGTGAGGTGATTCGGGACCGCCTGCCCATCCGGGGTGGAGCACTCACACACCAGAATATCGGCGCCCCTGGCCAGGGAGACAAGGCTGCCGGAGGGACCGGTGTCCCCGGAAAAAACAACGGACCGCCCCCAGGGAAACACCATGCGGCAGGCAATGCTCTCCGGGCGATGGCTCACCGGGGCCGTCTGGACTGCCAGGTCTCCCTGATGAAAAAGGTCCGGCCCCTCCACAGAGAGCTCCTTAAGCCGGACCATGCCCGGTCCAGGGTCCAGCCACTCCCCGTACACCCCTTTGAGCTTTTCAAAAAACGCCCCGAACCCATGGCCGCCATAGAGATGCAGGGGGCGGGTGCGCGTGCACTCCGGGTACTTGGTGGCAAAAAGAAGGGGCACCAGCTCCGCCGTGTGATCCGGGTGGGTATGGGTGTAAAAAACACCGGTCAGGTCGTCGATGGAGACGCCGACCTCCAGAAGCCGACGCATGGTACCCGGGCCGGAATCGATGAGAAGGGTCTCTGTTCCGGTCTGAACCAGAGCGGAACAGGCACTTCGCGCCAGGGACGGGACACAGGTTCCCGTTCCAAGAAGTGTGATTCGTGCCATCTTTCACCTGCCTTTCCGTATGACGTTGCGTGTCGGTTAACGGGACGCTGCACAAAAAGCAAGCCTCCGGCCCCCCTGCCGGGGGCCAAACTTTTGAAACGTGTGACAAAGGGGCATTAAAATACTACTCCCCGGCCCCATCAATGTTTCAAGCCATCCGCTTCGGAATTTACCAAGCATGCCGCGTCCTTTTTTCTCAGCCCCTGTGGGCTGAAAGAAAAGGACGCGGCCACCGGAACGTTTTTGCGAAGCTTTTTTCAAAAAGCGACCCGCCGGAGGCTGTTTTAGGGCTCACATGGCCCTGGGTGTGTACCCCTGAAGGTCCAGGGACATCAGGAATTCTTCCCGATAAAATGAAGACTTGCCCTTATGGACGGATCGTCGCCACCACCCTATACTTAGTCTCACCTGTTAACCTTTCACACATTTCCCACCGTCATAAAATATGGGCGGCCTGCAACGGGCCGCCCGGTTTGTCTTTTCCCGCTTTAACTCCCCTCTTCCCCCCAACCATGGACCACCCCCCCGCCACGAAGGCTTTCATAAAGGGCAATCCCCACACTGGTGGAGAGATTGAGGCACCGGATCTCCTGCGTGATGGGAATGTGGTAGCATGCCTCCGGGTAGCGCTTCAGCACCGCCTCGGGAAGCCCCTGCGTCTCCGACCCGAAAAAGAGAAACAGGCGATTGGCCCTTGGCATCTCCCAGAAGGGACGGGAGCCAAGCTTGGCGAAAAGGGCCACCTCATGGTCCTCGGGTGCCATGGCCTCATAGAATTCCTCCAGACTGTCCCACACCGATAAGTTCACCCGCTCCCAGTAATCCAGCCCCGCGCGCTTCACCTGGGCGCTGTCCAGGGAGAAGCCCAGCGGCTTGATAAGGTGCAGGTGAGCCCCCGCTCCCAGACAGGAGCGTCCGACGTTTCCCGTGTTCCAATGTACTTCAGGGGTCACCAGCACCACATGGCGCTCCGGTGCCCCAAACTGTTCCGTCCCCACTACGTTTCCTTTCCCTATCTTCACCCGGCCAACACGCCGGGAGTGTGCCTGTTAAAAATAATGCACGCATAAAAAATGATTTTATATCAGTTTTCTCGCCCCGACGACAGGGCTGTCCTTGCGAGCGCCTTCATCCTGCATGCATCCCTCCAGACCAGAACGCCCCAGACACCTCGGGGACTGCCATCGGTTATTTTTATAACCATTCGGCACCCGTGCTGCCGGTGACCACACATCTGAAGCGTTTATACGCAGGCCTTGAGTGAATAGAGCCTCAAATACGAATGTGGGTTCACCCGAGGCATGAAGGACAAAACGCAAGGGATTGGTCTTTCGCGGTGGTTCACCTCACCTGCGGCAGTGTGGCTTTTTGCCGGACTTAGATGAAGGAAGCCTGATTGGGGCATTCGTGGGGGATTTCCACCAGGATCCGGGTGCCGTGTCCCGGGGCGGAGCGAAGGGAGAAGGTACCGGAGAGAATACGGGCCCGCTCTTCCATGCTTTTTAGGCCCATGCGCTTCTCTTTCAGGGCCTCGGTCTTTCGTAAGGCCACATCAAAGCCTTTGCCGTTGTCTTCGATGCGAAGCACGAGGGTGGGGTGGGACGCGGTCAAACGGACGGTGACATGGCGGGCATCGGCATGTTTGCGGATGTTGCTCAAGGCTTCCTGAACAAGGCGGTAGAGGTTGATCTCCGTATCAAAATCGAAGCGGAGGTGTTGAACGCCTCCGGAATAAAAATCGACACTGACATGATTGGCCCCTGAAAAATCATCGCAGTAGCTGGAGAGCGTTGGCACAAGCCCCAGCTGGTCCAGAAACGGGGGGCGCAGATCGTAGGCCATGTTCCGGATAAAGGTGATGGACTCTTTCAACACCGAAGCAAAACGGGCCTTTTTCTCACGGATGGGGGCCGGAATATCCGGGTGACCGTCAAAGAGGGTCTCGCTGCTGATCATCAGAGAGGCCAGGTCCTGGGCCACATTGTCGTGGAGATCCCGGGAAATTCTCCGGCGTTCATCCTCCTGGGCCTTGATGAGCTCCTGGGTCAGGGTGTGGATTTGCTCTTCACTCTCCTTAAGCGCCTGCTGGATCCGTTGTTGCTTCTCAAAGAGTTCGTCAATGTCCACCTTGATGTAGGCGATGGCATCGCACACCCCCTTGAAGGGATGATCCGCCTCCCGTTCCAGGAGAACCGAATCCACCCCTTTTTTCTGCCAGTCGATGCTTGCCAGGTAGTGAAGGAGCTCATCGGCGTAGGGGCGAAGGCGCTTGTCTTCCAGCAGATCCCGGGTTCCCGACGCATCAGGGTCCGGGATACGGATCATGGGAGAGTCCTCCGAAACAACGGGCCGGAACGCCATGCCTTGGTCCCGCGTCATGAAACGGCACGCGTAACGAATGGCCTCGGCATAGGAGGGCGCCACCCGGGTTTTAAAGGAAGGCTTATAAAACCGCCGCCCAAGCTTCAGGCTGAGTTTCAGAAGGGGCGATGGGCTGATGATCACCACGGCCTGAAGATTACTCAAACCCACAAGGTAGTTGATATAGAGCTTCCGGGCCTCAAAAGTGGCGCTTTTAAACTCTGTGAAGTCATCCACAAACACAAAGGGCCTGCCAGCGATGTGCTCTTTGATGATGCCGTCCAGAAACCCAAGGGCTTTTTCCAGCCTGTGCTTATCGGAATTCCCCACAACCTTGGCCTGGACGATGTTTCGGCCGATGAGGCGGACGGTGACGGAGTAATCGCACCACTCCCTGTCAAAATAAACATCCTTCCACTCCGGCTTGCTGAGATAAGGCAGGCCGGAAACAGGACAGATGTATTCCTCAGCAGGGGGGCCATCGATGTCTCTCAATAAGTCCATAGATTCACATGATAATATTAAATATAGCCCTCATATAAACCGGGGATACAAGCATGTACAGTTAAAAAATAATCATTGTTTATTAGTAACCACGCCGATCCACATTGGTTTCGGCGGCCCTGCCGGTAGACAAGCCCTTGAAACATATAACAAACTGGCCTTAACAAACAATTCCGGATTCACATCCAACGAAAGGCGGATGTGCTTTGACCCGAGGAACGAGGGGCAAAGCACATTCGCACCCTGGTTTCAAGGTGGCACACCTTGCCGCCGGAGGCACGCTTTTGCCATGCGATTTGACCATCAGAAGGCCCCTTAAAAAAACCAGGTCCCCCTGAGGGTGAATTCGCAGGTGGATGCCAGGGTGCTGCCATCGGGAAGGGAAAACCCGCCGTACTCGCTCTCGGAGCCCCCCCAGGGAATCAGGGCACCGGCATCCAGCCGCAAATCTTCCCGGGCGTCCCACACCAGGGTGGGCTGCAGAAGTCCTGACGGGTCGTCGATGTTGGTGATGGTGGTCAGGTCCAGATTCACGAGGGGGTGAGCCTCAACCTGCAGGCGGGTGGCGAGATAGTTCTTCCCGAGGGTGAACACCTCACCGCGGGCCAGACGATCAAGGGTCTCCTGGTCGGTGAGGGCGTTGCCATAATCGGTGGTGCCGTACCCGTTGTGGTAAAACTCAAGGAGGCCGTACCAGTTCTTCTTCCAGGCGACCCAGGAGAGATCCATGTTGGCCACGCTGGAGAGGGTCCCCTCGTTCTCATCGGAGACAACCAGGTCATAGCGCCAGGCCGCGTCTCCGGCATATCCCGAAAACCCCACCCCGGACACCCCGTAACCACGGTTCCGGGCCACGAGAATATCCGCTTCAAGGGTGCCGTAAATGCAATGAAGTTTCGAGGCCACCGTTGAAGCATCGGAGGTGACCTCACCGGATGCAGCATCACGGCCGGGCCGACCGATGGCCTGCAGTTCATAGCCGTTGTCATGGGTGTAACGAAGGGAGGCAAGGTCGTCCCCGGTTTTGTAGTCCCGCAGGGTATCGGTGGGGGAGAATGGGTTGACCAGGTCCATGGGGTTGAAGAGGAGGCCTCCGCCCCAGGTCACGGCCTGACGGCCTATCCGGATATCGGCCTGCCGCAGTTCCCAGTTGAGACTGAGGCGATCGAGCCGGTGAGTGGTGGTGTGATATGAGGAGGAGTCGATCTCCGACGTCAGGTCAAACAGGCGCAACCGGTCTGCATCGCCGGCACTCGCTCCGGGAATCGAAAGTCCCGCACGTCCAAGATCGGAGTACCGTTTGGTCACCGCCCCCCCCTCCCGGATCAACTCGTAGTCGACATCCAGGCTCAGGGCGTCGGTAACCTTCGTTCGAGAGGTGAGCCGAAACCCGGCGGTGCTCTCCAGATCATCAGAGCTGTCCTGAACGGCCCGCACATCCTCCGAATCATAACGGACACCCCGTGCCGATGCCTTGACCAGGCCTCCGACATCAACGGAGATGGCCCGGGATGCCCGGGGAACGGCAACCAACAGAGCCACAGCCACCAACGCCCCCAAGCGTTTCACTGAGCCCCTCCCGGCTCCAGGCGACCGTCCTTCATGCGAACCACCTCATGGGCTGCGGCCATCACCATGGCGTCGTGGGTGGAAAAGACAAAGGTCACGCCTTTTTTCTCGTTCATCTCCCGCATCATGGCCAGCAGCCCTTCGCCGGTTGCCGAGTCGAGGTTCGCCGTGGGCTCATCCGCCAAAACGATGGCCGGGTTGGAGGCCACCGCCCGGGCGACCGCCACCCGCTGCTGCTGCCCCCCGGAGAGCTCTGCCGGCCTGCGGGCATACAGCCCTGACAGCCCGACCTCATCGAGGGCCGCCATGGCCCGCTCCCGCCTCTCGCGTTTGGGGACCCCCTGAAGCAGCATCACGTACTCGGCGTTCTCCACCGCCGTCAGAACCGGGATGAGGTTGTAGGCCTGAAACACAAACCCGATGCGACGAAGGCGCATCTCCGTGAGGGCCGTGGCAGAAAGCGTCCCCAGGTCCCGCCCGTCCACCGTGATGGAGCCCCCGTCCGGCACATCCAGCCCGCCAATGAGATTAAGAAGGGTTGTCTTTCCCGACCCCGACGGCCCGGCCAGGGCCAGGAAGGCCCCCGAGTCGATGTCAAGGGAGACCCCTGAAAGGGCCGGAACCTCCACATCGCCCTGCCTGTATACTTTCCTGACCTCCTGAACCTCCACCATGGCCATGGCTTTCCTCCAAAGGGGTTGTGACGCTGAAAAAAAATGCCTCCGGCGGCAAGGTGTGCCACCTTGAAAGCAGATTGCGTATGCACCTTGCCCCTCGTGCCTCGGGTCAAGGTGCATACGCGCTCGAGATAAAAATTCACTCAAGATTCATTCTGAAGACCTGATTTGTTAAACTGATCAAAAAACGTCCACCCAGCAGGTCTGCCGGAGGCAGGCTTTTCCCACGCTCTTTAACCATAGAATGCATGCCTTTTTAATCCAGCCAGCGCCCAAGGTCTCCCGGCGGGTCATAGGCCATCACGGCGAGCTGGCTGTGGCCGGTGAGGGGAATGTCCTTGGCCGATCGCCTGGGGTTGATGCAGACGCTTTTGGCCGCAATCCCCTTTCTGGGACCCGAGGTCCTGGGGATGGGGGTGTTGATGATATAACCCAGGGGAATAAACGGCGTCTCCTTCTCGATGCACTCCCGGGCAATCTCGCGATAGGTTTTCTGGTGAAGGGAAAGCGGGATCTCCGGCAGAAAGATCTGGGTGGTGCCGCTGCGGGTGGTGAGAAGCTCCTGAAAGACATTTTTCACCCCCGGGCTGATGCAGCTCTGGGCAATGAGCTTTTCAGAGATCTCTCCCAGACAGACCACCTCGTCCACGTTCATGCGGGCAAGGTGATCCCGGTTGATGGAGAGAATCAGCTCCTCCACGGTATGCACCTGGGGGTTCTCCCGCTCGATGGCCACGGCCGCCAGGGTGGAGCGGGCATCGGTGAGGACCCCTTGCGTGGGGTCCGCCAGGATGATGGCTGCCCGGGCGTGACGGATCGAGGCCTGTTTCAGCAGCTCCATGTCGTGGGCGCTGCCGTAGAGGGTGTAAAAACCGGCCCCACCACCCCCCTCCGGGTGCCAGTGGGGATGCGCCTCCCAGAGCTCCCGGTCGTGCACCAGCAGCACCACGTCCAGAGGCTCCCCGTTCGACCCCGTCTGAAGCTCCTCCACGATGGCCGCCACCTTCTCGTTGCAGTTCACCACCACCACGTGCCCCGTTAAGGGCGGAATCGTATTCTCCATCATACCTGCCTTGATTTAATGAATAGGATGCCCACAAAGGGCTTTAACAAAGGTAGCTATTCAGCTATGCCTCCGGCGGCCCTGCCGGGGGCTAAACTTTTAAAAAGTTTAACAAACAGGTTTTAAAATCACGTCCTCAATCATTCCCGCACTAAAGGCGGATGTGATCACCCCGAGGAACGAGGGGTGGGAGCATTCGCCACCTGCTTTCGAGGTGGCACACCTCGCCGCCGGAGGCATTAATTCATAGTCCTCCCTCGCCCCTTCCCCCTGCGTTTAATTCCGGCACAGCTCACGGCCTCTCCAGAGGGCCTCCCGGGACACGGCCACAAAACGGGGCTGTTCATAGGCGATGACCACAAGGCAATCGCCCTCTTTGAAAACCATCTCCCCGGAGGAGAGCCCCGCTTGTCCGGCCTGGGGGCAAAGGGTGAAGCGGGTGTTGGGGCACGCCTCATCGGAACGGTCGATTCCCACGGGAATGATGGCCTCGTCATCGTCATCGAGGAAATGAAGCTGCGCGTCCCGAAAGGTTTTTCCCACAAGGTATGAAGGGACAGGCACGGTATAGAACTCGCTTGAATCGTCGGAGAAGGTCATGAGGGAGTCATAGATGGTGGTGACGCCGGGGTTTAAAACCGCCTGGCTGGCGAGACGCTCTCCGAAGTGGCGGCTCACCAGGAACTCAACGCCATCCAACACCCCGGCAGCCGCCAAAGCCTCTTCGGTCTGCAGTTCCGCCACCATGGGAACGGTGCTGTTGCGACCGTAGACGGCAATCACCTTCAGGAGGCTGCGGTTGTCGATGTCCCGAGGGTTGTCTTCCATGCGCATGGATGAGGAGAGCACGATCACCCGGCTCGCCGAATCCAAATCCATGCGCTCCAGGATGACGGGGTCCAGGGGGTTCCCCTTCAGTGCCATCACCCTCTTGTAGACATCTTCATCCTCCTTCTCAAGGGAGTCGGCGTTCCGTGACACCACCAGAATGTAGTGGCGCCCCCCCATGGCCGCATGAACCTGCCTGACGATGTTTTTAAAGTGCTTGTTGTGACCGAGGATAATGATGTGGTGCTCAAGGCGGCTCTCTCTGGGTTTGAGGGTGATTTTACCGAGCCGCTGAATCTTTCGTACAAGAATGGAGACGATCTCTCCCGTGATCACCCCGGCAAAGCAGATCCCCATGATGAGCAGGATGGTCACTTCAATGCGGCCGGGAAGAGAGAGGGGCTCCTTGTCTTCGATGCCTGAGAAAAGCACGATGATGATGTGCCAGTAGGATTCCCAGTACCCGGTGTAGGCCCCCTCCCCCACGGTGAAATGGGTCTCCGTAAGGTAGAGGCTGTTGGCCCCGATGACCCAGGTGAGAAAGGCGTAGAGAAAGATCTTTTCCAGCTGATTGGCCTGGATTTGATCCCGCAGGGTGCTGAAACGAATGCGAAGGTGAAGGGCAAACCGGTACAGAAGGTAGCCGTACCGCAAAAATTTCAAAAACCGCAGCAACCGCAAAAAGCGCACCACCCGCAACAGGCGAACGCTTCGTGCCACAGAAAAAAGGGTGAAGTGCTCGGCCAGGACCATGAGAAGCGTGGGGGCAATGGCCAGAAGGTCGATGATGGCGTAGCGGGTAAAGGGGTAGATCAGGCGCTTCTCGGCCAGGCCCCACCGAACGACATACTCCACCACGAAAATAGCGGTGAACACCAACTCCATCCGCCAAAAAAAGAGGTGCTTTTCCGGGAACAGAATCTCCAGGGGTATCAGAACCAGGGAGAGAAAAATGCAGGCCACGATAAAAAGTTCAAGGGTGGTGGCCAATGCCGAAGAACGGGGTTGTCGGGAATCGCTGAATCGCTTCATGGCGTCCTTCCATGGATGCCGCGTTGAAGAAGGGCACAGCCAGAGGCCTTGCGACAGCAAGACAGGCCGGGAACAACATGCTGTGATTCCGAAGGTTTTGAAACGTCTCCCTATGTACCACGAGAACAGGGATGGGGACAAGATCATGGCGGATGTCCCCCGATAAAGAGGGTCGATCCGGCACCGAGCCCCTCTCCCCCCTTCCGGCAGGGCTGCCATCAAAATTATTTACAATTTTGTTATTATATTTTGATGTTTGAAAAATTTGGAAAATCGAAATATGATACGCAGGAAAAGAGAAGCTATGAATTTCAGAATGATTATCACCAGGTATCGACAAGGGCAATGAACTGTGGGGCACAAAGGGCCAAGGCCCTTCACCGGCATCGCCCCCTTGCAACCTCCCCGCATAGTGCCGGGACGATGGGCGCTGGTGATCTCGGGATATGGTATTATTATGGTGCAATCGGCAGCCGTCGAACTGAAAAAAACACGAGAAAAACTGAAAACCCAGGTCCGCAAGGGACGCGGCAGCGAACTCCTCAAGGAGAGCTCTGTGGCCGTGGACAACTACTTTATCCGGTGCTTCGGAGAGAGCGAGGCGGGGCAGTCCCTGGCCATGGGCGGTCATCCCTTCGCCATTGTGGCCCTGGGTGGATACGGCAGGGGCGAGCACTGCCTCCACTCTGACGTGGACATCCTCTTTCTCTTCGAAAAGAAGGTCCCAGACGAGGCCGGTACCCTCATTCAGGAGGTGGTCTACCCCTTGTGGGACCTGAAAATGGAGGTGGGTTATGCCACGCGCTCCATCTCGGAAACCCTGGAGATGGCCGGCAACGACCTCCATGTCCTCACCTCCATCCTGGATGCCCGGTTCCTCTGCGGCATGTCCCCCATCTACAGCGACTTCATCCAGCAGTTCCGCAACCGGTTTGTGTCGGGGAACCCCAAGCGCATCGTCTCGCAGATCAACGAGATGTGCCGGAGTCGCCATGAGACCTTCGGGGATGCCTCCTACCTGATGGAGCCCAACATCAAAAACGGGAAGGGGGGCCTTCGGGATTACCACAGCATGTACTGGCTCTCCCGGGTGCTGGTGGCCGCCCGCGAGGCACGGGACATGGAGTACTCCGGCTTTTTCTCCCGCAAAGAGTTTGAACGCCTGGAGGAGGCCCTCGCCTTTATCTGGAAGGTAAGAAACCATCTCCACCTGTTGAGCGGCCGCAAACTGGACCAGCTCCACTTTGAACACCAGGTGGAGCTGGCGGACGCCATGCGCTTCCGGGGAGACAACCGCGGGCAAAGGCCTGTGGAGCGCTTTATGGGGGAACTCCACGGCCACATGGAGTTCATCAAGCACCACCTCTCCCTGATGCTCACCCAGTGCACCCGATCCACCAAGGGCTTTCTTGGACGCAGCTTTCTCAAGCGCTCCCGGAAACCGGGCATCACCGCCGATGGGGGGGTGGTGAATTTTGCCGCCCCCGAAGAGGTGGTGAAAACCCCCTCCCTCATCATGGACCTCTTTGAAGAGAGCGCCCGCCTTCAGTACGCCCTGGGGGCCGACGCCCTGCGGATTATCGGGGAGTTCAGCTACCTGGTGAAGGCCTTCAGGCGCGATGTCACCGTCATGAAGGCCATGGAGCGGATGCTGGCCACCGTGACACGTGAATTCAACGTCCTTGAGGAGATGCTGGTCTCCGGGTTCCTGGAGGCACTGATCCCCAGCTTTGAGGGAATCGTCAACCGCATCCAATACAACCGCTACCACATCTACCCTGTGGACCGGCACAGCCTCTACACCGTCCAGACCATCAACGAATTCTCCGACCCCAAGTCGGAGCTCTGCTCCCTGTACGGCAGGGTGTTTGGCGAGGTGCAGGGCAAAGGGAGGCTCCTCTGGGCCGCCCTTCTCCACGACATCGGCAAAGGGGAGGCAGGTGACGACCACGGCATCTCCGGAGCCCGCCTGGCACGGGAGCTTCTGCTCTCCTGGGGCATGGGCAAGAAAAAGGTGGAGGACATTGTCTTTCTCATCCAGAACCACCTCTTCCTTGTCAACGTGGCCCGAAGACGGGACATCGACGACGAGGAGACCGCCGTCTCCTGTGCCCGCACCATCCGGGATGCCAACCGGCTGAAGATGCTCTACCTGCTCACCGTGGCCGACTCCATCTCCACCGGCCCCAAGGCCTGGAACTCCTGGACGGAAAACCTGCTCCGGGACCTCTTTTTCAAGGTGCTGGACATCATCGAAAAAGGAGAACTCGCCACCGCCAAGAGCGAGCGCTGCATCGAAAAGAAAAAACAGGCGGTGCTGAAACAGCTGGACTCCGAAGAGATCCGGCGGCACTTAAGTACCATGCCGCCGCGCTACCTTCTCTACGCCTCCGTGGAAGAGATCTCGGAGCACCTGCGCCTCTTCTCCATGATGGGCAAAGACGGGGTCACCCTAAGCATCAGGAAAAAAGAGGAGAGCGCCACCCGAAGGGCCGAAATCTGCGGCAACGACAAACCCGGCCTCTTCTCAAAACTTGCCGGGGTCTTCACCTTGAACGACCTCGACATCCTCTACGCTCAGGTCTACACCTGGGGCCACTCAACGGCTTTGGACATCTTCTCCTTAAAGCCCTTTTTTGACCTCACCCGCGAAGAGGAGCGGTGGGAGCGTGTGGAACGTGACCTGAAGGCGGCCCTTGCCGGGGAGTTGGACGTCCATGGATCTCTCATGGAAAAGGAGTTCAACCCGGCCATCCGAAAGAAAATGACCATCTCGGACAAACCCGACCGGGTGGAACTGGACAACCTCGGATCGAGTTTTTTTTCCATCATCGAGGTCTACTCCGACGACTTTCCGGGCCTCCTGTTTGCCGTCACCGACGCCATTTTCCACCTGGACCTGAACATCCACTACGCCAAAATCACCACCCACGTGGACCAGGTGGTGGATATCTTCTACGTGCGAACCGTCTACGGGCAGAAGGTGGCGGGGGCAGAAGAGATAGCCACCATCAAAAAGACAATTCTTGAAGCTATTTTACGAATGCGAGCATAAATGAAAGGAGCGTGAACATGCGCAAAATTGAAGCGATCATTAAGCCGTTTAAGCTGGACGATGTGAAGGAAGCCCTGGGGGAAATTGGAATCCAGGGCATGACCGTTTCCGAAGTGAAAGGGTACGGTCGTCAGAAAGGCCACAAAGAGATCTACCGTGGTGCGGAATACGATGTCGACTTTGTGCCCAAACTCAAAATCGAAATCATCACGGAGGCTTCCCGTGTGGACCAGATTGTGGAGATGATCCGCAAGGTGGCCAACACCGGCAAGATCGGCGACGGCAAGATTTTTATCATCCCCGTAGAGCGTGCCATCCGCGTACGAACCGGCGAAGAGGGGTACGACGCCCTCTAAGCAGGAGCGGGTGCCCCGCCTCCACCGTATCATGGGGAGGGCGGACCTTGAGGTCCCCCCCCCTTTTTTTTAAAGGGGCGTACGCCCGCCTGATACGCAACCGCAAGACCGCTTACGTCATGAAACCGTCCAGTGGGTGTATACCGATCCCCCTGGCGGATCAACGACCATGCCTCCCGCTTCGCTCCTTGCGAAGGCAGGCGCACTGGACAGGCATGGCGTCCACAGGATCCGCGAGCATCCCACCCTCAAAATTCAAGATCACATTTATGTAACATCTCTCCTTTCAGGTGAGTTTCTTTAAAACCGAACGCTGCAGGCCGTCCCACTCGCCTCTCAAACGGCGCATAATGAGGAGGAATCCGGGATTCCGACCGCCCCCCCATGGCGACAATACAACAAATTTGTGACATGGCTCCCCGCTCTTTTTACAAAAATGTCATTTTACACAACGCCCCCTTGCCTTCCCCACCGAAATGAAATACTCTTAGAAATCATATCATTACCCAACCAAACCACACTTTGGCACACCCCTTGCAATATCCCAGACAGCAAACCCGTTACGGAATTATTTCCGGGCACGAGAGAGAATCCAGCGCTGTCGATCTTCAAAAAAGGGACATCGCTTCATCAATCCATAAGACGGAGAGAGCATTATGAGTGGGAACACGGTGAGAACAGAAGCCATCAGGGCCATCAACAACTACACGTTTGAGACTACCATTGACTTTAAAAACTCATCGTCCATTGATCTGTTCGGGGACAATGTGTTCAGCATCTCTGTGATGAAAAAACGCCTGCCCAAGGACATCTTCAAAAAGGTCAGCAAAACCATGGAAGAGGGCTCCCGCCTTGATGCCTCCGTGGCGGACGTCATCGCCTCGGCCATGAAGGACTGGGCCATGGACAATGGCGCCACCCACTATGCCCACGTCTTCTTCCCCCTCACCGGCCTCACGGCGGAGAAGCATGACAGCTTCCTCATGCCCGACCTTGCCGGCAACGCCATTGCCGAGTTCTCCGGTTCCACCCTGATCCAGGGCGAGCCCGACGCCTCCAGCTTCCCCAACGGCGGCCTGCGTGAAACCTTTGAAGCCCGCGGCTACACCGCCTGGGACGTCACCAGCCCCGCCTACATCATGGAGAACCCCAACGGCGCCACCTTGTGCATCCCCACCGCCTTTGTCTCCTGGACCGGAGAGGCCCTGGACAAGAAGACCCCAATCCTTCGTTCCATGCAGGCCCTGAATGTCCAGGCCCAGCGTATTTTGAGGCTCTTCGGCGACGATGCGGGCAAAATGGTCAACGCCACCTGTGGCGCAGAGCAGGAGTACTTTCTCATCGACCGCAACTTTGTCTCCGCCCGCCCCGACCTCCTGGCCGCAGGCCGCTCCCTCTTCGGGGCCCCCGCACCCAAGGGGCAGGAGTTCGACGACCACTACTTCGGGGCCATCCCCGACCGGGTCCTCGCCTACATGTGTGAAGTAGAAAGGGAGCTGTGCAAGCTCGGTATTCCCATCAAGACAAGGCACAACGAGGTGGCTCCGTCCCAGTTTGAGCTCGCCCCGGTCTTTGAGACTGCCAACCTCGCCACGGACCACCAGCAGCTGGTAATGGTGACCCTGCGGAAAATTGCCCGAAAGTACGGCATGACCTGCCTGCTGCACGAGAAGCCCTTTTCGGGCATCAACGGCTCCGGAAAGCACGTCAACTACTCCTTCGGCAACGCCACCCAGGGCAACCTCCTCGATCCCGGTGAGACCCCCCACGAGAACGCCCAGTTCCTCGTCTTCACGGCGGCCATCATCCGGGCGGTCCACAAGTACGCCAAGCTGCTCCGCGCAGTGGTGGCAACAGCGGGCAACGACCATCGCCTGGGCGCCAATGAAGCGCCTCCGGCCATCCTCTCCATCTTTCTGGGGGACCAGCTCACCGACGTCTTCGAGCAGATCAAAAACGGCGGCGCCACCTCCTCCAAAGGGGGCGGTACCTTAAACATCGGCGTGGACTGCCTGCCCCGCCTGCCCAAGGACGCCGGAGACCGCAACCGAACCAGCCCCTTTGCCTTCACCGGCAACCGGTTTGAATTCCGAGCCGTGGGCTCTGCCCAGTCCGTGTCCGGTCCCCTTGTGGCCATGAACACCATCTTTGCCGAGTCCATCGACTATGTTGCCACCGAACTGGAGCAACTCACCGGCGGTGACGGCGCCAAGCTCAACGATGCGGTGCAGACAGTTATCAAGGATATCATGGAAGCCCATGGCGACGTCATCTTCAACGGCGACGGCTACACCGATGCATGGCAGGAAGAGGCGGCAAAGCGTGGCCTCCCCAACATGAAGACCACCCCGGATGCCCTGCCCTGCCTTGTGGACGAAGACATTGTGGCCATCTTCAGCAAGTACAACGTTCTCTCCAAAGAGGAGCTGGAGAGCCGCACGGAGATCTACCTGGAACAGTACAACCTGAAGCTCGCCGTGGAATCCAAGATTTCGGTCAAAATGGCCGATACCCTGATCTACCCCGCGGCTGTGGCACACCAGACCATGCTGGCCGATAACTGCCTCAAACTCCGTGAACTGGGCCTTCCCTGCGATGACGAGTCCCTGGCCCGTATCACCGCCCTGTCTGCGGAACTTCGTGCGGCATCGGCAAACCTCAAAGCCCTCATGGCCCATGACGCCGGCGACACCCTTGGCGAGGCAAAGCACTGCTGCGAAAAGATCATCCCTGCCATGGGAGAGCTCCGAGCCGTTGCCGACGCCATCGAAGAGATGGTGGCCGATGAATTCTGGCCCCTGCCCACCTACCAGGAAATGCTTTTCATGAAGTAAGCAACAGATACAAGTTACGTGCGCGTTCTTTTTATGCGGATGGATCGAACGCTTAACGCCCGCCGTCAGCCAGCTGACGGTGGGCTGCACGCACGGCATGATCCTGTGCCAAACGAAAAAGGGGAGACTCCTGTGAGTCTCCCCTTTTTCGTTGCCGTAAATAAAAACGCCATATTGATACCCTGTCGTTTCAAGGCCAGGGTCCCCTCCTTATTTTCTAATTCCCTTTCTACCCCTTGAAAAAATAAGCCGACGTGCCGATAAGTAGAGAACAATCGGGAATGCCCCTGCAACACATCCGTTGTCAGGGCTTTTCTGCCAACCCCAGGACCCTTGATACAGGATGGCAACACGTGCTGTGCTCCCCAACCGTTGAGAAAGAAACAGAGGAGACCCTCCCATCGAAAGAGAGCGGCCTGCCTGATGAGCTTCAAACCCCCTGGCAGAGAATGGTTTCCCTGCTTCGCATGACCATGGACGTCCCCATGGCCCTTGTCATGCACCACCAGAACGCCGACATGGATGTCCTTGTGGCGAGTCAGGAAGGATCGCCCCCCATGGCCCTCCCGGAATACCTCAGCGACAAGATGAGGACCTCAGGAGCCCGGCTCCTCGTGGAGGATGCCCGAAACGAACCGGAGTGGTCCAGGCATGCCGCCATGGCCCCTGGGGTCATCGCCTGCCTGGGAGAACCCATCCGCCACACCGACGGACGCCTCTTCGGCACCCTCTGCGTGATGGACCAAAAGCCCAACGCCTTCCCCCATCACGATTTGCTGACAG
Source organism: Desulfolunaceae bacterium (assembly GCA_942491485.1). Taxonomy (GTDB): domain Bacteria; phylum Desulfobacterota; class Desulfobacteria; order Desulfobacterales; family Desulfolunaceae; genus Desulfoluna. The sequence goes on from CALOAX010000013.1 coordinate 178,345, forward strand.
AGTTCAGGTGCACCATGGAAGCCCACCTCGATCTCATGGCAACCCGCCGTGCCCTGACCCTCGAAGCCGAAAAAAATGAAGCCTTAAGCCAGCAACTTGCCCGGGAAGCCACCACCGACCCCCTGACGGGGCTTCTCAACCGAAACAGCTTTGAAGAGCGATTTTTTCAGGAGATCGCCCGGCACAAACGGGCAGAGCACCCCTTGTCCATCATCATCTGCGATCTGGACCGATTCAAAGAACTCAACGACACCAAAGGCCGAAGCGCCGGTGACGAACTCCTGGTCACCCTGGCCACACTCTTCAAAGAGCGCCTCCGGGCCCATGACCTCATCTGGCGCTGGGGAGGAGACGAGTTCCTCCTGCTGCTTCCCGACACCCCCCTCATGGGAGCTGTGGAGGTGGTGGAATCCGTCAGGCACCTCGTGGAAGAAAAGGCCCAGCTGGAGACCACCCGCGTCACCTTGAGCGCAGGCGTCACCAACTTCAACCCCAACGAAAGCCAGGACGACTGCCTCGCCCGCTGCAACCGCCTCCTCGAAGCTGCCAAGGAGAAGGGGCGAAACTGCGTGATCCTGGGGTAAGCTTCGGGTAAAAGCGGCCTCCGGCGGCAAGGTGTGCCACCTTGAAAGCGGGTTGCGAATGCTCCCGGCCTTCGTTCCTCAGGCCTGTCACATTCGCTGACGGGCTACGCCCGTGGCACATGGCGTTGGTATAATTACGCCTGTCGAGGCCCCCCTGAGCATGACATCTTTATTCTTTGCACATCCGTGTCATACGACCATAAAGACCGATAGGCTGTCACTCGTCTCCTTCGCTGCCGGCGTTACCCAGGTAAAAATAAACCTCGAATGATATCGGGATGCACACATGAATCCCCGGTCATCCGGACCTTCAAAAGCCGAAGCGTAATCTTAATAGCCAGGTAGCTCATATGGTTTCGCATGCCTGACAGCCGGGGAAGACGGCATCAACAAAAGCATCTGGAACCCCACGGGCAAAGCCCGTCAGCAAATGTGAAGGGCCCGAGGTACGAGGGCTCAGAGCATTTGCGAACCTGGGGTCCAGGGGATCATCCCCTGGCCGCCGGAGGCTTGGTTTTCACACATCATACGCCAGCACAAGGCCCACGCCGACCTCCTCTTGGGGGGCGACAGTGGCCAGGGCTTTGCGGGAGGGAAAGTCGGTGCAGTGGCAGGCGTGAAGGGCAGTTAAGTTCAACGCTTTGATGTAATCAAGGGTCTCGGTGAGTTGAGCCTGTGCGGGGGAGAGCAGGTGAAGGCCCCCCACAATATCCAGGACCCGGTCCTCCCCGCACACCTTTTTCGCATGGGCCACGATATTGCAGATGCCGGCGTGGGAGCAGCCGGTGATCACCACCAGCCCTTCGTCCCCCATCCAAGCAAGGGCCGTGTCATCCAGTATCATGTCCGGTGCGCCATTCAGGGTCCCTATGGGATGCTGGGCCTCAAAGTCGTTCTCCCTGGGTATCTCCCCCAAAAACCAGAGACGCTCCGTCAGCTGAACAGGTCCGTTGGTGAGGGTCACGGGAAAGTGCTCACGTAACTTTTCCGCCGAAATCAACGACCCTATCTCTCCCATGCCCGGCACCACCCTCGTCTCAAACACGTCCGGGTGCCCCGTCACCACTGGCCTCTTGTGGGGCCTTTGTTCTATGGTTGCCTCGGAAAAAGCTCGCATGAGAGGCTCCACTCCCCAGGTGTGGTCCGCATGCCCGTGGGAAAAAACCAGATGATCGAGGTGCAGAAGGTCTACCCCCATCTTGACCGCATTTTTTAAAAAAATGTCGCTGTACCCGCAATCAAAGAGTACCCGCTGCCCCCCATCCTCAATAAATATGGAAAGCGCCGGCTCGGCCAGAAAATAGCGATCAATATACGTTGAGTTGTCAACAAGAATGGTCAGTTTCATCTATGGTCCCTTCATTATAAACAACGCCTCCGGCGGCGAGGTGTGCCACCTCGAAAGCAGGTTGCGAATGCTCCCGGCCTTCGTTCCTCAGGCCGATCACATTCGCTGACGGGCTTCGCCCGTGACAGATGGCGTTGGTAACATTACGTCTGTCGACGCCTTCGCTGAACAGGACACCTTTAATACTACGTTGAGCCGCTGTGTTATACGGCCACAGCTCTGGTGGTCTATCGACCAACCTCACAGATCATCGCCATCGTCGCCACAACGTTTCGAAATGTGTGATAACAGTTCGCACCCCACAATTTCCACAACCGGTGAGCGACAGCGAACCGGTTGCCTTACGGGGTCCAGGGGATCATCCCCTGGCCGCCGGAGGCACGCTTTTTCCCTCCCTATAAATCAACCATGTCACACACCTCCTTGGCAATGGCAAGGGACGCGGTGAGGCCCGGGGATTCGATGCCGATGAGGTGAATATGGCCTTTCCGGGTGTCGCTGTTTATAAGAAAATCTTTGACGGGATCCCCCGGTTTCTGGCGCTTGGGGCGGATGCCGGCCATGTCGGGGCGCAACATGTCAGGGGTGACCCCTGGGAGGTAGCGGCTGACCGCCGTGTGGAAATCGGCGAGGTGGTCGGGGTCCACACGGTAGTCTTCGCGCTTTTCGCTCAGGTAGAGGGCGTTGGGGCCCAGGCGAACGGTGCCGTCAAGACCGATGGTGGTGTGGATGCCCAATCCTGCGTTGGCCTGCTCGGGAACCGGGTAGACAAGGGTGTTCAACGTCCCTGCGGGCAGATCCAGGGCGGCGTATTCCCCTTTCCACCAATGGAGGGTGGCCGCCCCAGACTCCAGTCCCATGGTTCGGGCAAGTCGGTCTGAAAACAGGCCGGCGGCGTTGATGAGAAGGCCGGTGGTGAGGGACTCTGTTTTGCCGTCGCGGTACCTCACGGTGAGCCGACTTCCATGGGCTTCGATGTCCACGCTTATGACTTCGGTCTCAAAGGAGAAGAGGCCCCCGCCCTTTTTCGCCTGGGCGTAAAGCTTTTGCATCAGGCCGTGGGCACTGACAATACCGGTGGAGGGAGAAAAAAGGGCCGCAGCAGCACGAACCCCCGGTGCCATCGACTGGACCTGAGACGCAGAGAGGCATTTCAAATCGTGCACGCCGCACGCCTCGGCATTGGCCGCCAGACGGTCCAACTCCGATATCTCCTCATCACAGGTGGCCACAATGATCTTGCCGCAGCAACGGTGCGGCACCCGGTGCCTCTGGCAAAAGCTGTAGAGCCGGTCTCTGCCATCCACGCAGAGACGCGCCTTCAATGATCCTTGGGGGTAATAGATCCCCGCATGAATCACCTCGCTGTTGCGGCTGCTGATGCCCCGGCCGTATCCCGGCTCTTTGTCGATGACAAGAAGGTTCGAAACCGTTTTCGACAAACGGGCCGCAAGGGCCAGGCCCACCACCCCGGCCCCCACAATGGTCACGTCAAAATCCATGGTGATTTCATTTCCTTGATCATGGGTTGAGAAAATATTGACACCCGGTTCCCATGGTTATATCACTCATGGCACTCTGGACAAGGGGCATGGGCACCCACTGACGAGAAGAGGGCGCACAAAAGGCCTGAAATAGTGTATAATAGATTGTTCAGAAAACACCCAACAACCACACCGGGCTCAGCCCGAAGCGAATGTGATGGGCCCCAAAAAGCCAGGGCAGGGAGCCTTCGCGAACCAGCCTTCGAGGTGGCACACCTCGGCGAACCCAGGAGATGAAAACAGATGCACCTTTCCACCATGGGATGGGACAATTTTTTTGAAGAGCAGAAAAAGGCCCTGAAAAAGGTCAACGGCCGCATTGCGCGGGTCACCGGTCTGCAGAAGAACCACGTCCGCATCCATGACGGCGAAGAAGAGGTGGTGGTAAAAGCCAGGGGCCGAATTGTGCGTGGCCATGGAAAGAACACCCTCTTTCCCGTCCCCGGTGATTATGTCATCGAAAAAGGGGGCGTGGTCACCCGCGTCTTTGCCCGGAAAAACCAGCTGGTGCGAGGGGCCGCCGGACGCCGCGGGAAACTTGACGCCGCCCCCAAAGCCAAGCAGGTCATCGCCTCGAACATCGACACCGTCTTCATTGTGTGCGGCCTGGACCGGGACTACAACTTACGGCGCATCGAACGCTACCTCACCCTCATCTACAACAGCAACATGACCCCCGTGGTGATCCTGAACAAAGCCGACCTCCACGAAGATTCCGCACCGTTTAAGGCAGAGGTGGAAGAGATCGCCCTGGGCGTGCCCGTGCACCTCATCTCCTCCATCGACGGAGACGGCGTGGAGGCCCTGGAACCCTATGTCACCGAAGGGAAAACCATCTGCCTCATGGGCTCCTCCGGCGCCGGCAAGTCCAGCCTCGTCAACGCCATCGTGGGCGAGGAGATCCGCATCGTCGGCGAAGTCAGCGACTTCGACGGCAAGGGCATGCACACCACCACCACCCGGGACATGATCTTTTTGGAATCCGGCGGCATGATCATCGACAACCCCGGTATCCGAGAGATCTCCCTCTCCGACGAAGAGGGCGGCGTGGACGACACCTTCCCCGACATCACCGAACTGGCCGCAGCCTGCCGCTTCAACGACTGCACCCACCAGCACGAACCCGGATGCAACGTCATGGCCGCCGTGGAAAGCGGTGATCTCGCCGCAGATCGTCTCATCAACTACCTTAAAATGCGCCTGGAGCTCACCTTCGTGTCGTCCCGGGAATCCAAAACCGCCGACCGCATCGAAAAAGAGCGATGGCGAGACGTCGCCAAGTTCCAGAAGGATGCGAAAACGAGAACATAAAAAGCATGCCTCCGGCGGCCAAAGGCTGATGCTTAGTCACGCTTTGACGCAAGCATCGAAAGGTTGTGGGTCGCCCCCTCTTTCCCTTCCCCCCATTTTGAATACCTTTTCATCACAGCTCACCCCATAGACACAAAAACGCCGCACAGAGGTGCGGCGCCACGTGACGTGTTTCAACGTCTGAGAAATCACCAGAACGGATGACAGGCGCACCCTGCTTTCAAGGGGGGCTTGCCCACCCGCTGTTCACACGACCCACCCGTCAATGCACGCCTGTCTGCCCCATGAGAATCAGCGTGTTAACAAGGAGATACAGACCAACAACAACGGCGGTGTAGCCAAAAACAGTGTAACCAGTTTTAAACAGGAGTGACGGTGTTTTACCGGAACCGTTTGCCCAGAGGCCCTCGCGTTTCAATTCGTCTGCCCAGGCCGGTTTCTCTTCTTGAACCTCCTCTGTGCCCATTTCACCGGTGAAAATAGTGGGGTTCATGGGAAAAGCGGAGGGACGGAGGTGCCCCATGAAGAAGTGGACAAGAAAAATATAGCCCATGGCAAGCAGTGCCTCAGCGCGATGGAGGACCCCTGCGATGTTGAGCCCCCATCCGGCAATGTATCGGCTGGTTTCCACCGAATGGTAAAGCATGATACCGGTGACCGCCAGGATGGGCATCCCCCAGAAGATGGCCCAGTAGTCGAACTTTTCCCAATAGCTCCAGCGGCCGAGCCGTGCGGACTCTCCTCTGCCCAGCACCCACCGAACATTCTGGCCAAAGTGTCTAAAATCCCGCCAGGAGAAGACAAGGGAATCAGGGCCGAGCCACCCTCTTCGGCCCACACGCACAAGGGTGTGGGCCACATGAGCAAGAAAGATAAGGGTCATCGCCACCCCCACCCCATAGTGCACCAGCAGAACGTGTTCGTACCCCCCCATAATCCGCACAAGGCTCCCTCCCCAGGGAGTGGTGACGTAGAGCCTCCCCAAACCGGTGGCAGACTGGACAAGAAAGGTCACCACGAGACCAAGGTGAAAGAGACGATCCAGGGGTGTAAAACGTTTTTGTGTACGACTCATGGCCGAGCCCTCCTTTTGCTCATGAGTTCCCGGACACCCATCATCAGAGCGTGACAGGAGAAAAACACCATAACCCCGATGAACAGCCAGAGCATGAACCGGTAGGTGTAATGAAGGGACGGAAACCCCAACTTTGCTTCCAATGATCCGGCCGGCGGTTCATGAATACGATAGGTTGCAAAGGAGGCACCGGCCCCTTCATGGCACCTGGCGCAGACATAGGCATGGCGCCTGATTGGGTTCATGGGAGAGTAGTAATGGGCAATACCGGCGATGGGTTCGGCTCCATGGCACTGGCGACACGCGAGGTTCCCCCGCACCACGTGTCTGGCAGCGGCATTGTCGGGGTGGCAGGCCTCGCACCGCCTGTTTGCGTAAAAAATAATACCGGTGTGAGAATCCGCAAGGCGGCTTCGGTGATAAAGCCCAGAAACGGGGGATCCCAGGCCCCCGCTCCCCAGACGTGTCCCATAGCCCCTGAGCCCCAAGGGGCTCACCTCGTGGGACTCGTAAAACCCGCTGCTCAACTCAGACGCACGGTACCTCCGTGTGGCGGATGCCACCTCTTCTCCGGAGGCTGCGCCCACGACCTCGATACATAACAGAAGAGCCCCCCCGATCAGCGCAACGAACATCAGGTGTCGTCTTTTCATGGCCGAGTCTCCTTAAGGGATGACACAATTACCGAACCGGACTCCCCGTGGGCTTCGGCAGCACGGCAAGCTGTTTGTATTTTTTATCCAGCTCTTTCAGATCCTGATCCTTGTGCTGATGGCAGGTCTGGCAGGAGTTGGGGACTTTCGGATTTTTAAGGGTGTCTTCCGGCAGCAGCGGAAGGAAGACATGGCTGTGGATATCCCCGGACTCGGCGCTCTTGGCGATGCGGGGCATGTGGCATCCCACACAGTTGGCAAATGAATGAATGCTGTGGGCCTTGTTGCTGTTCACCATCTCATGGCAGGCCAGGCACTGCTTGGAGCCCGCCGACAGGGTCTGGGATCGCGTGGGAGGCATCCCCACCTGATGAACGTAATGGCAGGAGGTACAGGTGACCCCCTCCTTTGCATGCTTGGATTGCTCCCAGTCAATAAACTGCTGGTGATGCCCCTTGGAAAATTCGTTGGCGTAGACGTGCTTGGTGTCCCCTCCGACATACGAGGTAGACGTGTAAAAGGACCCCAGGGCTTTGCCCGGTGCATACCCCACGGGCCACCCTGCACTGACCTTGGTCGCTTTGCCACGGTTGTGGCAGGAACCACAAATCTGAACGGACACCCCCATGGTGAGCTTGGCCGGGTTCACGATGGTCTGCCGCTTTTCAAACACCGCGGTTTTCGGCAGGGCCGCATGCCAGGAGCCCTTGCCATGGCAGGCCTCGCAACTCACGCCCAGTTCACGATACGTCTTGGCATCAAAATCAACCCCCGTGGCGTGGCATCCCCCGCACTTGTCAATCCAGGGACGCGTGTCCCAGTCCGCCTCGTGGTAGTTCACCCAACGGTGGGAGTCGGCATTGTACTGGATGGGAGAGATGTATAGGGTCCCCTCCTTTTCGACGATATAGCGCTGCTTCCACTGACTGCCGATGGTGAGGCGAATCTCCTCCGGTTTCGGCACATAGATTTTGTCCGACGGTACCTTGAGCTTGTCCTCCAACTTGGCCAGGTCCTTTCGGATGGTGGCCTCATCAATCTCAACAATGATGGCATCGGGGTTGTTCACCGCATCCTGGGTCATCCGGCTGTGAAGGGTCATCTTCCAGGAGTCGTAATGCTCCAGATGACACATCTTGCAGGTATCCGACCCCACAAAGGCCTTGGGGCTGCCGGTCACCGCCTTGATGTCCACGGGCGGCTCAACGCTGCACCCCACAAAGAACACCAGACCCATCAGAATCCATGCTGAATGGAACCATCGTTTCATCGCTCTCATCTCCTTGATCAAGACGGTTAACGGAAAAAAACAATACCGGCAAACCACAGACAAACAAGGCCTAGAACACACGGTGTCCCCCCCCCGTAAGACAGGGGCCTCATGTTAAACGGCTGTCACCGTGCGGCAACCCACACCTCGGGATGGGCCTCTTCAACGGGGAGGGTTGAACAAGCATTACCTGCAGCACCTCAGGTTATGTATATGAGATGAGCCCCAGAAAGCCTGACACTGAGGCTGAGGTTGCATAGAAAAAACAAGAGATGAGGATCAGGGAAGACCGAAGGGGAAAGGAAGAGATGAACATACGATTGATGGATTGTTTATAATCCAGCAATTCCAATACAAAGTCAAGATGTTAAGACCGACACCTGAAAGCCGGTGGTATTATTCCCACACCTGTTTGGCCCTGTGGCAGGCCCCAAAGCAATCCTCCCTGACGGTCCCAGCGGCAAGCGCCATGGTTCATTTCACCAAGGCACGAGCCGAAAAGCACTATGGCTAACCGCCTTCGAGGTGGCTGCCCTCGCCGCCGGAGGCACTGCTTTTACTACTTTCCAGTTTTATTTTCCTCACAAGAGTGCTACAACATCTGGAAATTGCGCTTCTTTTTCTGCTCACGCATCTCACAAGAGGAGTCCTGCCATGATCATCGATTTCCACACCCATATTTTCCATGATGACGTAATCGCAAGCCGCGAGGACCACCTGGCTGATGAGCCGGAGTTTGCCCTGCTTTACGAGTCGCACAAGTCAAAAATGATTGATGCCGATGCCTTGATTGCCATGATGGACGAAGATGGGGTGGACAAATCGGTGGTGTTCGGGTTTCCCTGGCGGGACGAGAAGAGGTACCGGGCCAACAACGACGCCGTCATCGAAGCCGTGAAGAAATACCCGGACCGCCTCATCGGCATGGCCTGCTTTGACCTGAACTCTCCGGGGGCGGCAGCCGAGACTCAGCGCTGCTTTAACGAGGGCCTCAAAGGGGTGGGGGAGCTGGCCTTCTACAAGTCCGGCATCGATGCGGAGGCCCTGGACGTTATGGCACCGGTGATGGGCCTTTGCCGGGAGGCCGATCTTCCCGTGGTGATTCACACCAACGAACCCGTGGGCCACACCTACCCCGGCAAAACCCCCATCACCCTGGGCCAGATCTACAACCTCGCCGCCCGCTACCCCGACAACCGCATCGTCCTCTGCCACTGGGGCGGCGGCATCTTCTTCTTCAACCTGCTCAAAAAACAGGCCAAGGAGACCCTGAAGAACCTCTGGTTCGACACCGCCGCATCCCCCTACCTCTTTGACCCCGTGATCTACGAAAAAGCCGCCGACCTGGCCGGGGCCGACCGCATCCTCTTCGGAAGCGACTACCCGCTTCTCAAGCCCTCACGCTACATCAAGGAGATCGAGGCCAACGTGCAGGACGAGGCCCTGAAACAAAAAATCCTCGGCGGCAACGCCGCGGCGGTCCTGGGATTGTAACAAAGCCTTAAAAGCACGCCTCCGGCGGGCAGGGGATGATCCCCTGCACCCCAGGTTGCGAATGCTCCCGGCCTTCGTTCCTCAGGCCGATCACATTCGCTGACGGGCTTCGCCCGTGGTTCATGGGATGTTGAATTTTCAGTAACGACGGCCATCGCGATTTGCCCAAGTGCAATGGCAAAGCGCTTAAAGAGACCTCCGGTGGCCCTGCCGGGGGCCAAACTTTTGAAACGTTTAACAAACAGGTTTAATGTTTGTCTTCAGGTTTACACTAACATCAAAAGCGAATGTGATTTGCCCCGAGGAACGAGGGGCGAAGCGCATTCGCAACCAGCTTTCAAGGTGGCACACCTTGCCGCCGGAGGCATGTTTTTGCGATTTTTCACCATAGAAGACACGATTTTTTTTTTTGGTTTTTGGAGAGTAGGTATGGCCGATTACGAAGAGATGGCGCCCGGTATTTATAGAGTTCGCCAGGAGGTACGCAAAGGGTGGATCCCCTTTGCCATAAACCTTTACGCCCTTCCGGGAGATAAAGGAATCTTGTTTGATGCGGGGTCCGGTGCCAAAGGGGCGGTGGCCCATGTGGTCCGCGCTCTGGATGGCCTTGAACAAGAGACGGGGAGTCGGGTGCGCCGCGTTCTTCCAAGCCACGCTCACTGGGACCACTTCTCCGGGGTGTCGCCCCTGGCGGAGAGGCGCCGGATGGAGGTGCTCCTCACCAAGGCCATGGTGCCCCTGGTTCGCACCCGAAGGTGCTACCGGGAGGCGTACCAAGGGTCCGAAAGTGCCCTTCTCACCAAGGGGAGCCGGACCAAAGAGGCCTTCCGCTCCCTTCAAAGCCGCCTGGAGGACGAGCTCTTCTCCGTTGTGGCCGGCATTCGGGCCGTCACCGGCCCCTTCACCCCCATCGCTGTGGGGGACACCCTTCACACCGACGCAGGCACCTGGGAGGTCATGGCCGGACCCGGCCACTGCGACGCCCACATCATGCTCTGGAACGCCGAGTCCGGCATCCTTCTCGGCGGGGACAACGTGCTTTCCAGCATCACCACCTGGCTTGGGCCGCCACGCTCGGACATCGTCGCTTATCAACGAACTCTGGAGACCATCCGGGACCTCCCCGGCCTCTCCCTCATCCTTCCGGCCCACGGCCGGGCGATCACCGACCCCCTGAAACGCACCACCGACCTCATCGCTCACCGAAAAAAACGCCTCACTGAAATCAGAGAGAAGGTGGATGCCGCCGGCTCCCGAGGCCTCAATGCCCACGCCCTCGTCAGAGACTACTACCCAAAAATGGGGTCCCTAAGACGAGGCGTTGCCCAGGGCTGGATCGAAGCCACCCTCCTTCACCTGATGCAGGAAGGCCACGTGGCCCGCACGGCGGAGAAAGGGCTCTGGCGCTATCGCAGTTTGTAAATTGCTACAAAAAACGTTGCCTCCGGCGGCGAGGTGAGCCACCTCGAAAGCTTATTGCCATCGCGCTTCGCCCCTCGTTCCCCGGGGCAAATCGCGATGGCGTTCGCTGCGGGCTGCGCCCGCCACCAAAGCCGGTGGCTGCTCAAGGATCACTGCAAGTCCCATGGAGCTGTGGATACGGTTTCATAACTACAGCAGGATTGGTTTTAACCTGAATGCCTCCAATAAAAAAGATGGCAACGTCACTGAGTCCCTTCGAAAGCAGGCAGCAACACTATCTATGTCACGGGCCCAGCCCGTCAGCGAATGCTCTCCCCCCGAGGAACGAGGGGGGAGAGCATTCGCAACCCGCTTTCAAGGTGGCACACCTTGCCGCCGGAGGCTGCTTTTTTCCATTCATCACCAGATAAGGGGAAACTCCTATGAGTGTTGTGAGTGTGGTTCGGTATGCGGGTGCAAAGAGTGTGATGGAGGCAATCGAGATGTCGGGGGCGTTTGCGGGCATCCGGCCCGGAGACCGGGTGTTTGTGAAGCCCAACATCGTCTTCTGGTCCAAGGTGGTGCAGATGCCGCCGTACGGGGTGATCACCACCACCTCGGTGGTGGAACCGGTGGTGAAGTACTTAAGGGATCTGGGTGCAGGAGAGATCGTACTCAGTGAGGGCCCGGTGACCACCGACCCCAAGGCCGAAGGCGTGGCGGCCCATGCCTTTGAAGCGTTGGGGTACAACGAGCTGGCCAGGCGTTACGACCTTACGGTGATGGACATCTTTGAGGCCCCCTTTCGGCAGGTGGAGCTTGCCGATGGGGTCTCGTTGGGCTTTTCCGAGGCCTTTCTCGATGCCGACGTGGTGGTGGACCTGCCCGTGCTCAAGACCCACGCCCAGACCAAGGTCTCTTTGGCCATGAAGAACCTGAAAGGGTGCATTGACCAAAAAAGCAGAAAGCTCTGCCACTCGGCGAGCCATGAAATGGACCTCGACTTCCATGTGGCGCGCCTGGCCTCGGCCCGGGAGAACGTGGTGACGGTGATGGACGGCATCTACTCGTTGGAGCGGGGCCCGGGTTTTTCCGGAAAAGCACGGCGCAGCGACCTCATTGTGGCCTCGAGCGACATCCTGGCCGCCGACATGGTGGGGGCGCAGCTCCTTGGGTTTAAACCCGAAGAGATCCCCCACATCGCCGCCATGTGCGAGTTCAAAGACCGGGATGCAACTGGCACCTGGATCGAAACCCGCGGAGTCCCCGTGGAAGAGGCCGCCTCGCCCCACAAATGGGACTTTCCCTACAACCCCGAGGGAACCCTCCCGGCCCCCATGGCCCACCGGGGCGTCTCCGGCCTCACCTTTCCCAAGTACGACCACAGCCTCTGCACCTACTGTTCGGGCATCATCGGACTCCTTCAATTTGCCCTGGGTGCGGCCTACGACGGCTCCCCCTTTGACGGGGTGGAGGTCCTCACCGGCAAGATGCATCGCCCCACCAAGGGAATGAATCACACCCTGCTTCTGGGCAAATGCCAGGTGCTGCTGAACAAAAACCACCCCGATATCAACGAGGCCATCCTCGTCCCCGGATGTCCCCCCGACCTCACCAAGCTGGTGGCCGGTGTAAAAAAAGCGGGCATCGCCATTGACGTGAACCTCTTTGCCCACTTCGACTACGCCCCGGCCATGTTCATGGGGCAGTATGAGGGCAAACCCGACTTCTCCCTTGATCTCTACACATGCTCTTAGCCGCACCACCCTGGCACGGATCCTGCTGTTATCACGATAAGATCGGACCCGGCGAGCGCAGAAAATCCCTGGGGCCCGCCTCCTTTTAAGGGAGGCGGATCTTTTCGAGGTGTTTCTCATCAACACCTCATAATGAGACACTCTCCCCGAAAAGGCCCGGCACCTGGGAAATCACTTGACATCTCAATTGGATACACCTGTGTCTCGCACACACCCCAACCGGTACATCAAAAGGAGGCAGCATGGCAAAAGCCCTGGTGGTTTACGCAACAAAAAACGGAGAGACCCGGCGAATCGGAGACCTCATCGCCGAAGGCATGCGCTTTGAAGGCGTGGACGTGGTGATAAAGCAGGCCAGTGAGATCACGGACAACAGCGAGCTTGAAGGGTATGCGGCCTACGTCCTTGGCTCCCCCACCTACCACGGCACCATGCTCAAGGGCATGGAGACCCTTCTCTTTCGCCTGGAAAACCTGCCCCTGACAGATGCCGTGGGGGCCGCCTTCGGTGCCTTCGGGTGGAGTGGCGAGGCCCCGCCCCGCATCTTTGATACCATGGCCCATGTCTTTGGCATGAAAATGGTCAAGGAGCCTTTGATGCTGAAGGCGGCCAGCCTGGGCGGCGGAATGAAAATGGCCCAGGATTACGGACGAGAGGTAGCGCGGGCAATGACGTAGCCTCAAGCCGCTTTAGGAGAGTGCCGGTTCGGGGCTGCTCCACCTCCCGGGCCCTGAACGGCGTCTCCCTCATATCCATTTTCTCTTTGCAGATCAGGCACGACATACGCTACAATTTGCTCTGGTGCATTCTGATTCCTCATGTCTTACCGGCACTTTCCGGACACCCTGATGCCTCTTTTTGGTCAGACGCACCCCAGGACCATTGCCTTGCCTGAATGGGACCACCGTCTCAGCGACGCTCACCATTGTTCAAGCCCTATACCAACACCGCAACATTTTGTGAGGAAACCATGAACCGTTCCGACAGAATGCTTCGCTCCCTGGTCTATTCCCCCGTCGACAACCTCGAAGGATACGACACCCATCTTCCCATGATGAGCCGTATTGTGGGCGGAAACATCCGCAGCGTGTTTCAATACAAAAACATTCTCGCCAGCCTCTCCTCCCTGCCGGGTATCTCTCCCTGGACCGGGTGGGCCCACAACGCTCTGGAAACCGCCGTCACCCAACCCATTCGAACCCACGCAAAGGTAGCCGCCATACGGGGAGACAACCCGGACACCTTTGTCTACTCCGACGAATTGGTGGAACGCCTTTACGCCTCCATGCTCCGGGACTTAACCGGTGAATTCATCGACGACGCCGGGCATTTTTCACAAGAGAAAGCCCTGGACGTCATGGTCACAAGCACCCTGCGTCGCCAGTTTTCCCAACGCGTGGAAAACTTCCGTTACCTGGAGCACTCCTACGGTTCCTTCGGTCTCTCGGCGCTCAAGGCCCTGCGGGAGCTCCTCACCACCCTGGTGATGGCCGTCACCGAAGAGCGCATCGCAGGGCCCCTCCCCTACGCCGAGGCCGATACCCTCGATTTTGAGACATACCTGGCCATCTCCCGAAAACGACTCGAGAACCTGTTTGTTCACAACGCCTTTTACATCAAGGATTTCTCCGAGCGCATCACCGGAGGCACCATCGGGTTCACTCCCTATAAAGTCATTCCAGGCTCCCGGCTGGGCCCTTGCAGTCTCAGGCGGTATGCCGCCCCCGAGGACACCCAGGGCGACCCCAAGGTGCTCTACCTGGCAAGCCCCCTCATCAACAAACCGGAGATCTTTGACCTGGCCCCCGGCAAGTCGGTGGTGGAGGCCCTCGTGAAAAAGGGGTTCCGCATCTACCTCAACGACCCGGGGGTCCCCGGGGAGAAGTCCGACGACCTGGACCTCGACTTCTACGGAAAAACCGTCCACGACCACAACATCGAACTGATCAAAAAGGAGAACCCGGGAAAAGAGATCTGTGTGATGGGGTACTGCATGGGAGGAACGCTGCTGCTGCCCTGGCTGGCCCGACGGGCCGAAGAGAGGGAGGCAAATGGGGACGCCATGGACATCGTCAAGATTGCCCTCATGGCGTCACCGGTGCGGTTTGATGATGAGATGAGCGGGCAAGGGCCCATGAGAAAGGTGATCCGCCACGATTACGACCCGCTGCTTATTGCGGAGATGTACGAAGGCGTGGGGGTGCCGCCCCAGATCATTGATGCGGGCATGAACGAAATCCAGCCCGGCGTACGCTACTTTGTCAGGCGCGGGTTTTACCAGCGGGCGGGAAAAGCCGAAGAGATTCTGGAAGCGGCGCCCTTCTTCTACTGGCTCACCCATGGCACCCGGTTCGGCACCCGTTCCCACCTCTCCTGGATCGGTGACCTCTTCATGGGCAGCGCCCTTGAAAAGGGGAGCTACACCCTCCCGTCACAGGTTCCGGCCCTTGATGGCCAGCCGGTCGCCATGGCCGCACTCTCCCGCATGGGGGTGGCCCTTTTTGATTACCGGGGAAAGAGGGATCCCATCTCCCCCCCCGGCGCCTGCGTGGCCAGCGAACTCTGGGGAACCGAAGGGAGACGAACGGAAACCCGCGGGGGCCTCAACCGAACCATTGAAAAAAACGCGGGCCACATCTTCGTGGTCAGCCGGCGCCTCCTCTCCGAGTTCATCGAGAGCGTGGACGGTTTTTTTCATGGGGGGTAAGGCGAGGCGATAAGGGAACCCGTTTTCGCGGTGTTTTTTTACCCACGAGACGTCACCGCAGAATGTTTATCCTTCTAAATCAAGCAGGCACCAGGCTTTTCCAAGGCTGACGTCAGGACAAAACCCCGAAGGTATTAAAGCGCCTTTCGGGCCACACGACGACACATGTGTCGTCTCACCGTCAGCCACGGGCGCAGCCCGTCAGCGAATGCGATCGGCCCGAGGAACGAGGGCTGAAAGCATTCGCGAACCTGGGGTCCAGGGGATGTATCCCCTGGCACGCTTTAAGACGCCACGCCTGTTTCCCGAATGTAGATCTTGTGATCCACAAGGGAGAGGGATTCGATGGCGCCTTTGATAAAACGCTGCTCCCCGAAAATATTGACCAGCTTGAGCTCCCCTTCTTCTGTGGGGATGGCCACGTCCACCGATTCCATAATCAGCTCCGGCTCACCGTCGGTGATAAGATAGGCACTGGCTTCACACATGGGATACCTCCATTTTATTTGATGATGGCGACCTTTGCGGCGCCATCAGTTCATCAGGGTTTTCAGGCCCGATTCAATCAATTCATCCACCAGATGGGGCAGCGGTGCCTTGTGCACCCCCACCACCTCAACATTGTCCTGGGAAAGGGGAAGAAGCACCTTCTTTGCCGCACACCCGGCTATTGCCTCGGCCATCACCGGGGTCACTTCTCCCATGAGGGCGTGGGCCATGATGATGCCCAGGGGCCCCGTCACCACGTCGCAATCCCTCACGCTTCGAACGATGGCATTCTCACCGGAGGCTCCTCTATTGGCTCCCGCCTTGAGCATCTGAGCCGTCGCCAGGGCATTGGTGCCCAGGGCGATGATCTCCACCTGCTCTTCGGAACGTTCCTTGATTCGTCTGATGATGGCGCTTCCGATGCCACCCCCCTGGCCGTCAATAACGCAAACTCTCAGCATGGCGATCTCTCATCTTTCTGGCTGTCAAATCTGGCTGTCAATAAAGATGCATTCGTAAAACGCCGCCGAATCATTTGAACCGATTCCGGTACAATCCCCCCAAACAGCTCGTGTGGCGACGGATTTTACTCAACGTGTTGCGAGGCGAGCATGAATCGGGCATGGGGGGTTGAAGACAACACCCCCATCCCTTCGCTCCTCGAATGAACCGTGCAAGACCGGGCTTTGAAGGTGTGGCGCGACGTGTCGGGCAGCCAGCCACATAACTCCCTTCGCTGCATACCCATTGGTATCAAACCCCTGTCAAGCTCGTCAATCCCATCGCAGAAAAATCGCATAAACCATCACCCCACCACCCCGTGCCCATGCCCCCTGTCCCATGGGCCACATTCCCAAGGGGGGTACCGGACGGTGATGCCAAACTAGTTTTTGCTTCCTAAAAGGAATCAAGAGTTGAAAAAAAAGTGAGATTCCGGCAAAAAAAGAGGATTCACATGAAAGGGGCACCGAGTACTCTACAGCCCCATTGTGCCGGAGTTCACGAAGATAGAGACGCATCTCGCTTTTATGACGTCGCCCCCCCTTTTTGACTCCGGCGACCATGATACTTACCAAGCAGCGTGCTGTCTTATGTCTTATATTGATGAATTAAACCTATCGCGGGACCCCTTCTCCGACTACGTGGACGCGGCCTCGTTTTTTCCTTATACCAAACTCACCGAAACCGTCGCATCCGTGTGCCGTCTGGTGGAAGCCACCCACAGAGTGGTTCTCATCAGCGGCGATCCGGGCAGCGGAAAGACCCTTATGGTCAAGCAGGTCCTGGCCGTGGACGAGGAGAGCTGGAGCGTCTGCTCCCTTCAGCTCCCCATCGGGGGAGCGCCCTTGCGCGCGTACACCATGGCACGCGACGGGCTGCCCGTCGTGATGGTGGATGACGCCCACCGCCTGGAGCCGGAGACCCTGGCCTCTTTGATCAAAATGACCACAGGGGAGGAGGAGGACCGACAGTTCAAGATGGTCATCCTCACCGGACTGCCTCACACCGCCGCACTCCTGGACACCCTGCGCCACCTGGTTCCTGAATCAGGCGGCATTCAGGAGGTCCCCCTGCCGCCCATGACCCTTGATGAAGTGCAGACCTACCTTGCCGGTCGCCTGCGCTCTGCGGGACACACAGGGGACCTGCCCTTTACGGACGGGCAGGTGATGCGCATCCACATCCATTCGGGAGGGTTCCCCGGGGCGGTCAACGCCGAAGCGGCCAAGGAGCTGGCTCAGACGCATGCCGGTGAAGAGGCCACACCGCCACCCAAAAAAGGGCTGCTCGGCCGTCTTTTCGGCCGATAGCCTCCACACACGACGACACGGGGCGCCCCAGGCAGGGGCCGCCCCAACCGCAGGAGACGCTATGGAGATCCTTGATCTGTCCGCTCCCCTGGACACCGACAAAGCCTGGGCCCCCTGGTGGGCCAGAAATCGTGTCAAGCGACAGGGCCACCGCTTCGGTGCCCTGGCCGTCTTTCTTCTCACCGGCCTCTCCCCCCGTTTTCTGCGCCGCCGCCTCGGATGGGCCAACGACATTCTCACCCTCTCCTCCCACGGCACCACCCATCTGGATGCCCCCTGGCACTATGCCCCCGACGCCGGGGGAAAGCGCGCCCTGACCATCGATGAGATCCCCCTCTCCTGGTGTTTCGCGCCGGGGGTCTGCGTGGACATGACCCACAAACAAGACGGCGAAGCCATCACCGAAGCCGACATCATCGGCTGGGAAGCGGCCACAGGCAACCCCATCACCGCCGGAACCATTGTCCTGATTCGCACGGGCATGGACCGTCTCCTGGGTGACCCCGCTTACTTTACCACCGGTCCCTGGATGACCGCCGGGGCCACACGTTACCTCACCGGAAAGGGGGTGAAGGTGACCGGCATTGACGCCTGGGGCTGGGACGGCCCCTTGTCCCACATGACCCGGCGTGCCAAAACGGGGGACGGGAAGTTCTGGGAAGCCCATTACGAGGGTGCCGACACCCCATACTGCCACCTCGAGAGGCTGGCAGGCCTTCACCGGCTCCCCGAATCGGGGTTTACGGTCAGCTGCTTTCCTTTGAAAGTCAAAGGGGGCTCTGCCGGGCCCAGCCGTGTGGTGGCCCTGATGAACAGCGATAAGGAGTTGCCGCACCATGAAGGCTAACAGGGGGACCCCATCCGCGGGACGCGACTGGGCGACAAAGGTCATGGGGGTGCTGACACTGCTCCTCCTCTTCTCGGCAAACGCCAGGGCTGGCTCCCTGGACGTGACGGCCCTTAAAGGCAGCCTTGACCCGGGCCAGGCGCTGCTCTGGTTTGCCGATGCCGAAGGGCACCTCACCGTTTCGGAGGCGGCCCAGCCGGAGACCCCCTTTGCCCCCCTGGCGACGATGCGGTACTCCTTTGGCTTTATGGATTACCCCCTCTGGGGCAAGCTGAGCCTGGTCAACCGGGGAGAGACGCCCCTTGAGGCGGTGCTCGCCATCGACTACCCCCCTTTGGACGAGGTGATCTTTTACCACCCGAATCAAGACGGGTTTGCACAAGAGGTGAGCGGAGACACCCACCCCTTTGCCATCCGCCCCATCTCGCACCGCGCCATCGCCTTTCCGGTGACCCTCCCCCCCGGGGAGACCACCTTGTACATGCGCATCACCACCCGTGGGGCCATGACCCTGCCCGTCCGGGTCTGGGAGGCCCGCGCCTTTCTGGAGGCAGACCACACCAGCCTGCCTTTGGAGTGGCTCTTCTACGGCATCATGCTGGCCATGGCCTTGTACAACTTCTTCGCCTTTCTGGCCAAACGGGAGAGCACCCACCTCTTCCTCCTGCTGTTCACCCTCTCCATGACCCTGCACTCCATGGTGCACTCCGGCCACGCCTTTCAGTACCTCTGGCCGGAATCCCCCAACTGGGCCCACATGAGCAACCTCGTGCTGCTGGGTGTCTCCATCTTTTTCTCCCTGCTCTTCTCCCGGCGATTCTTAAGCACCCAGACCTTGTGCCCCAGCCTGGACCGACTCATCAAGGGGGGCCTTGGGCTCTCCCTTTTGCTCACCGTAGGCTCCCTCTTTCTGGACTACCACTTGGCCAGCCAGTGGGTAACCGTCTTTGGTATCACGGCCGTTCTGGTGATGCTGATGGGTGGGGTGGCCATGTACCGCAACGGGCTCCACACCGCGCGGTTTTACATTGTGGCCTGGTTTTTTTTCCTCCTGGGAAGTGCCCTGTCCGTGGGCGGCCTCTACGGCCTGGTTCCCATCAACACCCTCTCCCGCTGGGGCGTGGAGATGGGCTACGGCCTGCTCATCCTCCTCTTCTCCCTGGGGGTGGGGGACAAGCTGCGCAACCTGGAAAAAGAGCGCAACGAAGCGGTCAGGGCCTTAAAGGAGTCCGAAGAGAAGTACCGCAGCCTGGTGGACAACGCCAACGACGGCATTGTGGTGGAGATGGACGGCAAGATCACCTACGCCAACAACGCCGTCATGGACATGAGTGGGTATGACAAGGAGGCCTTCCACGCCATGCCCGTTGCCGACTTCTTTGCCGACTCCGGAAAGGGCCGGATCATGGTCGAAGAGCGCCTCAAGGCCAAGAAAAAAGGCCTGACGGTCTCCGATCAGTATGAGGCCCAGCTGCTCCAGAACAACGGGGAGATCGTTGATGTGATCATCTCCGAAACCGCCATCACCATGGGGGGGCGACAGGCGACCCTCTCCATCGTCACCAACATCACCGAACAGAAGTGGGCGGAAGAGCAGATCAACCGCCAGAACGTGGAGCTCACCCGCCACCGAAACAGCCTCGAAGAGCTGGTGGCCGAACGCACCACCCAGCTTGAGAAGGCCATCGGCCGATCCGAACTGGCCGTGGAGGAGGCCCAGGAGGCGGCCATCACCAAAAGCACCTTCCTCGCCAACATGAGCCATGAGATCCGCACGCCCATGAACGCCATCATCGGTATGAGCGACCTGGTGATGCGTACCGATCTCACCCCCCGGCAGCGGGAGTACCTGGGCATCATCCGCTCCTCCTCCCGGTCCCTGCTTCAGATCATCAACGACATCCTCGATTTTTCCAAGATGGACGCCGGCAAGCTCCGGTTTGAAGAGATCCCCTTTCGCCTCACCGAGGTGGTGGACGCCGTCACCGACCTCTTCATCGAAAGCTCCGTGAGAAAAGACATCGAGCTGGTGGTGGACATCGACCCGGAGGTTCCCGATGAGCTGCTGGGTGACCCGTTACGATTCCGTCAGGTGCTGGCCAACCTGCTCTCCAACGCCTTCAAATTCACCGAAACCGGGGAGATCACCATCACCGCCACCTGTGTCCGCAGGGAGGAGCAGCACGTGGAGCTCTTCCTTGCCGTTCGGGACACCGGCGTCGGCGTGGACCCCAAGCGCTCGGACCAGCTCTTCGAGGTGTTCAGCCAGGCCGACGGCTCCACAACGCGCAAGTATGGCGGCACCGGGCTGGGCCTGGCCATCTGCCGCAACATTGTGGAGCGCATGGGAGGGGCTATCTGGGTGGAGCAGGTCCAGGGCGGGGGCAGCCGGTTCTGCTTCACCACCCGTATCCGCTTCATGGACCGGGACGACGCCCCGCCGCTGGTGCCCGACGAGATGCGAAAGGGGGCGGTGCTTCTCATAGAAGACAACGCCACCACCCGCATCGTGCTTGCCCGCTACCTCACAGGCTTCGGCTTCACCGTGGTGGAGGCGGAAGGCGGAGAGGAGGCCCTGAAAAACTTCCGGAAAGGGAGCTACCCCCCTTTAAGCCTGGCCGTCATCGACCTGCAGCTTCCCGGCATGGATGGCATCGATACGGCAACGGCCCTCTGCAAGAGCGGAGGAACCCGTGCCCCCCGCATCATCCTCACCGGCCCCTTTGGACGGGAGGAGGAGGTGGTGCGGGCGCGGCGCAGCGGGTTCACCCATTTTCTCATCAAGCCCGTGAAGCAGTCGGCCCTCTTTGATACCGTCATGGAAATCTTCGGGGTTCCCCGACTTATTGAAACCCCCACCGTGGCACCGGTCACCCCCAGTGACTTAAGGGGCCTTGCCGTTCTGCTGGTGGAAGACAACCCCGTCAACCAGATGGTGGCCTGCGAGTTGCTCAAAGGGTGGGGCCTTGTGGTGGAGACGGCGGCAAACGGCCTGGAGGCGGTAAAACAGGTGGAGACCAAGCGGTACGACCTGGTTCTCATGGACCTTCAGATGCCGGTCATGGACGGCCTGGAAGCCACCGCCATGATCCGTGACAACCTGGCCATGACCGACCTGCCCATCATCGCCATGACCGCCCACGCCATGCAGGGGGACAAAGAGCGCTGCCTCCACGCCGGCATGGATGATTACGTCTCCAAACCCATCCACCGGGAACGCCTCTTTGAAGTGATCGCCCACCACGCCGTGGGGGCGGCCGTTCCCGAGGCCAGTGAGGCGGCCCCCACCGGTGGCTGCGTCCTCGATTTTGATGCCGGGGTGGAGCGGCTGGGCTCCATGACCCTTTTTGACCGGGTGCTCTCGCGATTCCAGGCAGAGTACCAGACCTTTCCCGTCCGCCTCGCCGCCCTGCTGGACGCCCGCAACATCTCCGCTGTGCGCATGGAGGCCCACTCCCTGAAAGGGGTGGCGGCCAACATCGGTGCCGAGCCACTGGCCGTGGAAGCCGCGACCATGGAGGAGGCGGCGAGCCGGGAAGACCTGGAGAGCGCCAGGGAGCTTTTTCCCGCACTCAACAAGGCCCTCTCCCACGTCCTGTCCGCCATCGAAACCCTGGGAAGGGTGCAGGCCCCCAACAAGGGGGCAGCGCCCTCGAAGTCAGGGGCACGCGAAGACATGGTGACACGCCTCAAGGCCGACCTGGCCGCAGCCGACCCGGTGGCGGCGGTGGATACGGTGGAGGCACTGGTGCGTCTTTTAAAGGAGGAGAATGAGGAGGGGCCCCTGGCCGCCATTCGGGAGGTGGAGGCCCTGATCCAGGCCTACGATTTTCAAGGGGCGGAAACCCGTCTTGCCGCCTTCACCGGGTGATGGCCCTTCCCATCTCCGGCGGATCTGTGGTAGGAGAACGTTTCCCCTTTAACGAAAAGGGGCCTTTCTTACCGCAACACAAAAAGACGATCAACACATGAAGAAATCAACGTTTTTAACCCAACCGGGGTACCCCTTCGCCTTTGACCCGTCCGCCTGCGACACCTGCGGGGGGCACTGCTGCAACGGGGAATCCGGCAACATCTGGGTCACACGACGGGAAATGGAGGCCCTGGCCGAAACGCTGGGCATGGATGTGCCCTCCTTTGCCGAAACGAGCCTTAAAAAAGTGGGGTATCGGTACTCCATCGGGGAACGGTGCGAGGGGGAAAATTACGCCTGCCTTCTCTTTGACGCAAAAAAAGGGGGGTGCTCGGTCTACGATGCCCGCCCGGCTCAGTGCCGCTCATTTCCGTTCTGGGACTACTTCCGTGAGCGACCCCACGAGGCCGTGGCAGAGTGCCCGGGCGTCATCCTTGACGGAAGCCCCGGGCCTTCGGAGTCATAAAGGGCCTTTTAGGAAAGGGTGATGGTAAGGGGCACCACGTGAAGTTCCCGGGAGAGTTCCCGGGTTCGGCCGATGCGCCAATCCGAACAGGTGCCGGCATCGCCCAGAAGGGTGTCGATCTTTGCCACCAGACCTTTGATGTTGATCAGCGGGTGACGGGTAAAGACCTCGGGCAGGCCGTAGGTGAGGCTGCAGACGAGGCACTTGTTCGCCCTCTGGGCAAGGCGCAGTTCGAACTCAAGGGTCTTCTCATCGCCGCCGACAAAGGCCAGAGAGATATCGTAGGCCCCTTCGTCGGCATCCCCGTAGAGCGCTTCAAAAAACTGGTCGGAAAGATCGGTCGGGAATAACTCAGCGAGAATGTCGGCAGTAAACAGAGACCGAAACGTGTCCGTGATCATGGGTGGATGCTCCTTGGTCATTTTTGGTTTGCGTTACTGGAGATCCCGGGAGGATAACCCCCGGCTCCCACATGGTTTTTGAAGGATACGAACCATACACCATGGAAAAGCCGGCGGTCAAACCAAAAACACCGCCAGGCACGCCCCTTCCCTGACAAGGAGCGCCCTGCATGAGACAACAACGACGTGAGATAAACCAATCAGGAGTGTGGAGATGCTGAAGGCATACAGACAAGAAGCTGCCAAGAGACAGGAGATGGGGATTCCCCCGAAACCGCTCACCGAATCGCAGGTGGAGGCCCTTTGCGACCATCTGCAAAACCCGCCGAAAGGAGAGGAGACAGAGCTTGTGGCCCTTCTTTCCCAACGGGTTCCCCCCGGTGTGGACCCCGCGGCCAGGGTGAAGGCGGGCTTTCTGGCATCCCTGACGAAAGGGGATCTCAAGAGCCCCCTCATCTCCCCAGAAGAGGCGGTGCGCCTTTTGGGGTCCATGGGAGGGGGTTACAACACCTCCGCCCTCTTTGACCTGCTGGACCACCCCGAGCTTAAAGACGCGGCGGCCGAAGCACTCTCCCGCCTTCTCATCGTCCCGGATGTCTTTGACAAGGTGGTGGAGAGTGCCCCCACCATGCCCCATGCCGACGCGGTGCTCACCGCCTGGGCCGACGGACTCTGGTTCACTGAAAAAAAGGCCCTGCCCGAGGCCCTCACCGTCACCGTCTTCAAGGTGGACGGAGAGAGCAACACCGACGATTTCTCCCCCGCCTCCGAGGCGTGGAGCCGCCCCGACATCCCCCTGCACGCCCTCTCCATGCTCGTCAGCCGGGATGAGACCGCCCTTGCCACCATCGAAGAGCTCAAGGCCAAGGGACACCCCGTGGCCTTTGTGGGAGACGTGGTCGGCACCGGTTCGTCACGAAAATCCGCCACGAACTCCCTCTTGTGGCACATCGGCGACGAGATCCCCTTTGTTCCCAACAAGCGGGCCGGCGGCGTGGTCCTCGGCGGCAAAATTGCCCCCATCTTCTTCAACACCCTGGAAGATGCCGGTGCCCTGCCCATCGAATGCGATGTCGCAGCCCTTGCCACGGGCCAGGTGATCACCATCCGCCCCTACGAGGGAACCGTCACCGGCGAGGACGGCACCGTTCTCTCGCGCTTTGCCTTGAAAACCGAGGTGCTCTTTGACGAGGTACGGGCCGGTGGCCGCATCCCCCTCATCATCGGGCGCAACCTCACCGGCATGGCACGCAAAGCCAAAGGCCTTGCCCCAAGCGACCTCTTCCGAGCCACCCCCGTGGCCGAGGAAAAACCGTGCGGCTACACCCTTGCCCAGAAAATCGTGGGCCGCGCCTGCGGCCTTGCCGGGGTACGCCCCGGCTCCTACTGCGAGCCCAAGATGACCACCGTGGGGTCCCAGGACACCACCGGCCCCATGACCCGGGATGAGCTCACCGAACTCGCCTGCCTCTCGTTCTCCTCGGACCTGGTGATGCAGTCCTTCTGCCACACCGCCGCCTACCCGCGGCTGGTGGACATCGCCATGCACGACTCCCTGCCCGGGTTTATCGAGCAGCGCGGCGGCGTGGCCCTGAACCCCGGGGACGGGGTCATCCACTCCTTTTTAAACCGCATGCTTCTCCCCGACACCGTGGGCACCGGCGGCGACTCCCACACCCGCTTCCCCATGGGCATCAGCTTCCCCGCGGGATCCGGCCTGGTGGCCTTTGCCGCCGCCATGGGCGTGATGCCCCTGGACATGCCCGAGTCAGTGCTGGTCCGCTTCACCGGCACGCCAAAGCCAGGGATCACCCTTCGGGACATCGTCAACGCCATCCCCTTTGCGGCCATTGAGAAAGGACTCCTCACCGTTCCCAAGGAGGGCAAGAAGAACATCTTCTCCGGCCGCATCCTGGAGATGGAGGGACTGGACCACCTCACCGTGGACGAGGCCTTTGAGCTCACCGACGCCTCGGCTGAGCGTTCGGCGGCAGCTGCCACCATCCGCCTCACCGAGGCCCAGGTCACCACCTACCTGCGTTCCAACGTCGCCCTCTTGAAATCGATGGTGGAAAAAGGGTACGAGTCCAGGAAGACCCTTGAGGCTCGCATCGCTGACATGGAAGCGTGGCTGGAAACGCCGGAGCTTCTCACCGCCGATGCCGATGCCGAGTACGCCGAGGTCATCGAGATCGACCTTGCCGCCATCACCGAGCCGATCCTTGCCTGCCCCAACGACCCCGATGATGTGAAACGCCTCTCGGAAGTTGCAGGCACAAAAATGGAGGAGGTCTTCATCGGCTCCTGCATGACCCACATCGGCCACTTCAGAGCCGCCGCCGCCCTCCTGGGCGGAGAGGGCGAGGTGCCCGTGCGACTCTGGATGGCCCCTCCCACGGTGATGGACCAGGAGCAGTTGAGGCGCGAGGGCCTCTACAATGCCTTGAGCCGTACCGGTGCACGCATGGAGATCCCCGGATGCTCCCTTTGCATGGGCAACCAGGCACGTGTGGCCGCCGGTACCACCGTGCTCTCCACCTCCACGCGCAACTTCCCCAACCGCATCGGTGACGGGGCCAAAGTCTTCTTAGGCTCTGCGGAGCTGGCCGCCATCACCGCCCGCATAGGGAGCCTGCCCGATGTCGCCACCTATTTTGAGAAGGTGGCGGTCCTTGAAGGGCAACAAGAGACGGTCTACCGTTTTCTGGACCTCTCCGAAAAAGAGGCTTAAAAAACCGGCCTCCGGCGGGCAGGGGCTACAGCCCCTGCACCCCAGGTTCGCGAATGCTCCGGGGTTCGTTCCTCACCCCTGCCCATTCGCTGACGGGCTGCGCCCGGATATAAGATGATGGGTCGCTGACCATCTTCGTGCTGCCGAAGGACTCTTTTGTCGCACCAAAGGCAATGAGCAACGAAACGGTGCCACCTGAACAAAAAAAGGGCCTTTTCCCGTAACAGGGAAAAGGCCCTTTTTGCGTGGAGCGAACCGAAGGACGCCCCCTTGCATCACCGGGGCTCGAAGTAGGGTGCGGCTCCCGCACCGTCTTGCGCAACGCATGCCACCGGCCCTCTCTTCCATACTGGGACAAAAAGCGACCGGTGCCGGTCGTTGCAACGGCAGTCGGTGCGCACGGCGCACCCTACCACTTCCCGACACACCATCGTATGATGCCGTACCAGGCAGCTGAATCGCTGCCGTGAGCGGATGTGAGCTATTTAATTGAGGGATGCGGTGTGCAAGGGAAAAGCCCCCACCGAGGGCGCCGGTCAGCCGCTTTTTTGTACCAACATTTGTACCAAGGGTTGGACCGGCAGGGTGCTGGAGACCCGTAAAAACAAAAAAGCCCCTTGATTGCAAACAATCAAGGGGCTTTATAAGCGTGTATGGCGGAGAAAGAGAGATTCGAACTCTCGATGGGCGTTAACCCATACGCCCTTAGCAGGGGCGCGCCTTCAGCCACTCGGCCATTTCTCCGCGGCGTATTTGGCGGAGGAGGTAGGATTCGAACCCACGGAACTTTCGCTCAACGGTTTTCAAGACCGCCGCCTTCGACCACTCGGCCACTCCTCCACTCAAAATTACTCGGACTAATTACCATTAGACGCGGGCAAGGTCAACAGCTTTGTTGGACATTTTTCCGCCCCTTGAAAATAAGGCGGCGGAAGCCCTTGAAGAGATGATCCCGCAACTGTGTTGACATCGGAGGATTTTCGCTTATTATTAAGAATTAATGAAACGCAAAGGACCAACCGGTCCTTTTGATTTCCCGTATCGCCGTGGCTGTGCGCAAGGGGGTTGCCCCCGCAAAAGAGAGCCCGGCGTTTTTTCTTCGGCCCGCCAGGGTGGCGGGCCTCACATAACCCAGACAGGTCTGTACCTTCCGCACCTCTTAAACTGGGCGGAGCAACCATTCGGAGATAAACCATGGAGCAAAAATACATCATTGACAAGGATCTTGATGCAGGCACCCTCACCTTTAAAGAGGTGGCGGAAACCGATGTGAGCAAGTTCACGGTCCTCCACCAGGAGAGCTTTCCCCTGGACACCGTGGAGGCCGCCGTTGCCGAAGGCAAAGAGGCCCTCATCGGCATGTTCCGCAGCAACAACTTCTTTCCTGCTGACTTCTCCGCAAACACCCTGGCAGAGGGGATCCTCTCCATGTTCGGTGAAAACGGCCAGAACTCGCTCAAGATCGCTTTCTGTGACAACGACGCCCTGGAAAGCCACAAGGAAGAGGCCCAGGAAGCCCTCGTCACCGGTGAAAAAGAGCTGGTGGAGATCGACAAGCTCCTGGAGGATGACGACGATGACGCCGCCACCGACGAGCCCGTGCCCGATGCCAAGGCCTGATCCACGGCACCGTGTGCAGGGCTAAGGCCACCGGCGGGCTGAAGGCTCTCCTTTGTGCCCCGGTCTCCCGGGGCATGGCGGGCCCCCTCCCATGTGCTGCCCCATCGCCCGTCCGCAATAAAAAAAGCGTTGCTGTCAAACGCGCTCGCAAAGCGCGTTACGTGCCTGCATCGTCCTGGGCCGGGGAAACCGCGGCCCTTTTTTTTATGGTCAAGGCCCGAGGCGCCTCCGGCGCCTTGACTTGCGGGGCAAAACTATTTATTACATAATGTTCTTTTAAAATGGGGCTATTGGCTTGGCGAGCGCCATGCCGGTACCTGCTCCCATTTCGACATTTTAAGGCTGCCAGCGGCAGCCTCCCACGGCAGTACGACCTCCCACCCATGGCGGCCCTTGAAACATATGGCGTGTCAAAGCGGTGTTTTTGCACCCGGTGTGGACTTGGACCGAACCTTTTGGCTGTGCCAGGCCGTCATGAACCATAAAGTGAAGCAGATCAGATGAAGCAGACAATCAAAGCATTGATCGAAAACGCCGCACGTTCGGCGTATGACAAGGGGGCCCTCCCCTCCGATGAATTCCCCTCCGTCACCATTGAAACACCCAAGGTGGGAGCTCAAGGTGACTTTTCCACCAACATCGCCATGGTCATGGCCAAGGCACAGAAGATGCCCCCCCGGAAAATCGCGGAAGCCGTTGTGGCGGAAATTCCCGTGGACGGCGGGATGGTGGAACGGGTGGACATTGCCGGCCCCGGCTTCATCAACCTCTTCCTGAAGAAAAATGCCTGGCTCACCGCGGTGCAGCGGGTGGAAGCGGGCGGCGATACCTACGGTGCCTCTGACATGGGGGCCGGTAAAAAGGTGCAGGTGGAGTTTGTCAGCGCCAACCCCACGGGGCCCCTCCATGTGGGCCACGGCCGGGGAGCCGCCGTGGGCGACAGCACAGCCCGCATCCTTGGCTTTGCCGGCTTTGAGGTGGACAAAGAGTACTACATCAACGACTCCGGTCGCCAGATCCGCACCCTGGGCCTCTCCCTCTACCTGCGCTACAGAGAGATCTGCGGCAAGACCGTGGACTTTCCCGAGGACTGCTACCAGGGCGACTACATCATCGACATGGCCGAGGCGGTCAAAGCCGACAAAGGCGACACCCTTCTGGCCATGGACGAAGAGGAGGCGGTGCTGGTTTGCGCCCGCCACGCCGCAGGCGTGATCCTTTCCGGCATCAAGACCGACCTCGAGGCCTTTGGCGTCCCCTTTGACAACTGGTTCAGCGAGCAGAGCCTCTACGATGCCGGCAAGGTGATGGAAACCATCGAATCCTTGAAAGAGACAGGCACCGTGTATGAAAAAGACGGGGCCTTCTGGTTCAAGACCACGGACTACGGTGACGAAAAAGACCGCGTGGTGGTCCGAAGCAACGGACAGACCACCTATTTCGCCTCCGACATCGCCTACCACATGAACAAATTCGAGCGCGGGTACGAGCGCCTCATCGATGTCTGGGGAGCCGATCACCACGGGTACATCCCCCGCATCAACGCCTGCATCGAAGCCACCGGCAACAACCCCGATGACTTCAACGTCATCCTCGTCCAGCTGGTGAACCTCTTACGAGGCGGGGAGCCCGTGGCCATGAGCACACGCTCCGGCGAGTTTGTCACCTTAAAGGACGTGGTGGACGAAGTGGGGGCCGATGCCGCCCGGTTCATCTTCCTCTCCCGTCACTACGACAGCCCCCTGGATTTTGACCTGGAGCTGGCCAAAAAGAAGACCAACGACAACCCGGTCTTCTATGTGCAGTATGTCCATGCCCGTATCTCCAGCATCCTGGAGAAGGCCAGGGCGGAAAAAGGACTCACCGTCTCCGACGTCCCCATGGAGGTCCTCTCCCAGCCCGAAGAGATCGCCCTCATGAAGGCGATGCTCCGCTTCCCCGAGGTGGTGGAAACCTCTGCAAAGCTCATGGAGCCCCACCGCATCTCCTACTACCTGATGGAGCTGGCCTCGGCCTTCCACAGCTACTACAACAAACACAAGGTTCTCACCGATGACGCCGCGCTGTCGGCGGCCCGCCTGCGACTGGTGGCATCCGTCAGGCAGGTGATCAAAACCGGCCTTGCCCTTCTGGGCGTGTCGGCACCGGAGAAGATGTAACCTGACTTAAACGGGCCCGGTCTCCCCCGGGCCCTTCGACCTAAAACCCCGAGGGACTCATGGCAAACGCGGCCAAGACAAAACCGAAGGACCAGACCCCCTTTATCACCCTGAGCAGCCGGGAGACCATCGGCTGGAGTGTGGCGCTATTTCTCCTCTTCGGCTGGCTGTTTTTCCTGGGGGTGCTGGTGGGCCGCGGCAGCATCGAGGTGGATCTCATCCCCACGGATGTGCAGCGCGAACTGGCCGTGATTCCGGACAAGCAGGCGGTGCCGCGCCCAGAACAGCAGGCGGCCCCCCTGACCCCAACGGTTCCTCCCGTGGAGCTCTCCTTTTATAAAGAGGTGAACCAAAGCGAAGAGGCCATCACCAAGTCGAGCCGCATGACCAAAAAGGAGACGCCGGTACTGAAGCCTGGCCAGGCGCCCAGCCAGGCCGTTACGCTGACCCCGGCAAAGCCCCCTTCAACGTCGCCCCCGGCCGTCACCAGGCCGGCAAAAAAACCCGCCACGGCTCCGGCCATCGCCCCGCCCACCTCGGGATTCACCATCCAGGTGGCCGCCCACATCAAAGAGGCGTCGGCCCAATCCGAAGCGAAAGCCCTGAGGGACAAAGGGTTTCCCGCTTACTTTATGGCCGCCACAAACAGCAAGGGCCAGACCTGGTACCGGGTCCGCGTGGGACGGTTCTCCGAACGGGACGCGGCCAAAAAAGAGCTCGCGCGACTTGCCCCGCTGAAGGGCAAGGCCTATGTCGTCAAGCTTTGACGGACCGTGCGGCAACACCGATATGACGAGCCCATCCATGGCGAGACCACCATGGAATGGACAAAGGAGTGAAATATGACAATCACAAAGGAAGAGGTCCTCTACGTGGCCAACCTGGCCCGCCTCAATGTGGACGAAAACGACGTGGAGAAACTCGCCGCACAGATTGGCAACATTCTCTCGTATGTGGATACCCTTGAAAAAGCCGACACCGACGGAGTGGAGCCCACCACCCACGCCATTGACCTCACCAACGCGTTGAGGGAAGATGTGGTGCACACCCATCCCGGAATGGAAGAGACCCTGGCCAATGCGCCGGAGAAGGAAGACGGCATGTTTGTGGTCCCCAAGGTGGTGGGGTAGATGAAAGGAGAGGCAATGTCACTGTACGATATGACCCTGACCGAAGCCGAAGGGCTTCTTCGTGATAAGAAGGCAAGCTCCCGGGAACTGACCGAAGCGGTCCTGAACCGCATTGCTGCCGTGGATGACAAGGTAGGCGCCTACATCACCGTGGACAAAGAGGGGGCCCTTGCCGCTGCGGATGACGCGGATGCCCGCCTCGCCAAAGGAGAGGGAGGCCCCTTGACCGGCCTTCCCGTGGGCCTCAAGGACCTGCTCTGCACCAAGGGGGTGAAAACCACCTGTGCCTCCAAAATGCTGGAACACTTTGTCCCCACCTACGACGCCACAGTGGTGGAAAAGCTCAAAGAGGCCGGCGCGGTCTTCCCCGGCAAACTCAACATGGATGAATTTGCCATGGGGTCCACCACCGAGCATTCGGCCCTCCAGCCCACCCGAAACCCCTGGGACCTCACCCGGTTTCCCGGTGGATCCAGCGGGGGGTCCGCTGCGGCCGTGGCTGCCGACCTCTGCCTGGCCTCCCTGGGCAGCGACACCGGCGGATCCATCCGTCAGCCCGCCTCCCACTGCGGCATCGTCGGCATGAAACCCACCTACGGCCGGGTCTCCCGGTACGGCCTGGTGGCCTTTGCCTCCTCCCTGGACCAGATCGGCCCCATGACCAAGAGCGTCGAGGACTGCGCCCTGATGATGGAGGCCATCAGCGGCTATGACCCCAAGGACTCCACCTCGGTGCCCAAGGAGGTTCCGGCCTACCGAAGCCTCATGAAGGCAGATGAAGGCAAAGGACTGTCCGGCATGACCGTGGGAATCCCCGCCGAATACTGGCAGGCCGAAGGGGTGGACCCGGAGGTGATGGCCTCCGTCACCGAAGCCAAAGCCCTCCTGGAATCCCTGGGGGCCCGCTGCGTGCCCGTCTCCCTGCCCCACACCGAGTACGCCGTGGCCGCCTACTACGTCATTGCCCCTTCCGAGGCGAGCTCCAACCTCGCCCGCTACGACGGGGTCCGCTACGGCATCAGCGAGCGGGAAGGGGAAGGTCTGCTCTCCCTGTACAAGCAGACCCGCTCCGAAGGATTCGGAGAGGAGGTCAAACGTCGCATCATCATCGGCACCTATGCCCTCTCCTCCGGCTACTACGACGCCTACTACAAAAAAGCCTCCCAGGTGCGGACCCTCATCGTGGAGGACTTCACCAGGGCATTTGAGTCGTGCGACTTCATCATCTCTCCGGCGGCCCCGTCCCCGGCAGGGAAAATCGGTGAAGCAGGCGACGACCCCTTGAAAATGTATCTCTCGGATATCTTCACCCTATCGGCCAACCTGGCCGGCATCCCGGGCATGAGCGTGCCCTGCGGCTTTACCGGCGAAGGGCTTCCCGTGGGGCTGCAGCTCCTGGGGCGTCACTTTGACGAGGCCACCCTCCTCAAGGTGGCCTGGCACTTTGAGCGGGCCGCAAACGTAACGCCAGCACGCCCGACACTCTAAGCACCGGACGGCCGGACCGCCCCTTTGAGGCTTCCGGCCCTATCTCAACGGGGAGGTTAGCATGACCGTGGTACCTGAAGGCAGCGCCCTCAAAAAGGCCCTCTGCTGGGCAAGCGAGACGCGACGTGACCATCCGGACAAGGGCCTCCTTGCCCTGGTGGATGAAGCCGGCATGCGGTTCAACCTCTCCCCGAACGATTCCGACGCTCTGCTTCGGCTCCTTTCCACCGAAGAGAAAAAAACGACGTAACACCCGGGCGGCCCCTTAAGGCCGCCCTGTTTTTTTGCGCCTCAGCACACCCTGCGGTTTTTATGGGAAACTGGACGCGCCATTGGAGACCGCCATGACCAAGGTTCGCATACTCCCTGATATTCTCTCCAACAAAATTGCCGCCGGAGAAGTGGTGGAACGCCCCGCCTCGGTGGTAAAGGAGCTGGTGGAAAACGCCCTGGATGCCAAGAGCCGATCCATCACCATCGACATCGAGAAAGGGGGACGGCGCCTCATCCGCGTGGCCGATGACGGCTGCGGCATGGCCGCCGACGACGCCATGCTCGCCATCGAGCGGTATGCCACGAGCAAAATCTACACCGACGACGACCTCTTCAACATCACCACCCTGGGCTTCCGTGGAGAGGCCCTGCCCAGCATCGCCTCCGTCTCCAAATTCACCCTCACCACCCGCGCGGACCACCTGGACATCGGCTGCACGGTGGAGATGGCCGGGGGAAAGGTGACAAACGTGACGGAAACAGGGGCCCCCACGGGGACCCTCATCTCCGTGAACCACCTCTTCTTCAACACCCCCGCCCGCCGCAAGTTCTTAAAGGGGGAAGGCACCGAGATGGGGCACATTGCCGACACGGTGTCCGCCATCGCCCTGGCCTGGCCCGGTGTCCGCTTCCGCCTCACCCACAACGGCAAAGTGGTGAAAAGCTGGCCGGCCACGACAGACCTTCGCCAGAGGGTGGAAGAGGTCCTCAGCCGGGATGTCCGCGGCCACCTGCACCCCGTCTCCATCACCCGCGGAGAACTCACCGTCAGCGGCTTTGTCACCTCCCCGGAGGTCACCCGGAGCACCACCCAGAAGATCTTTCTGTACGTCAACGGCCGGCCGGTAAAAGACCGGGTGATCTTAAACTCACTCCTCGCCGGATACCGCCCCCGCCTCATGAAGGGACGCTTTCCCCTGGGCATGCTCACCATCTCCCTTCCCTGCGACTGGGTGGATGTCAACGTCCACCCGGCCAAAAACGAGGTGCGCTTTCGGGACGCCTCCTCCGTGGGGAGTGCCGTGGAAGACGGGGTCCGTGAGGCCTTGAATGCAGCGGAAGCTGCCTCCCGCCGTTTTGGCGGCGGTCAGCCCCGGAGCCTCACCCCCGCGTTCTCCCACGCCGCCCCCCTGCCGCCCCGCATGGAGGGCCTGGAGACCCGCATTGCCGAACCGACGGCCCTTTTTGAGGAGGACACCCCTGTCACCGTGACGGATGCAATCCCTGTTCCCCTCCCCAGCCGGGAGTGGCAGGAACCCGTCACCCCTGTTCTTCCCGACGCATGGGAAGACGTGCCCCTGTCGGTCGCTCCGGTGGAGGAGGCAGCGGAAACCTCCTGTGACGAGGCCCTGGACGAGGCCCTGGACGAGGCCCTGGACGAGGCCCTGGACGAGGCCCTGGACGAGGCCCCTGCCCAGGCCCCCCGAAGCTTGGGAAAATTTGCCTCCCTTCGCGTCATCGGCCAGCACGCCGGTACCTACATCCTCTGCGATGCCGGTGACGGCCTCATTGTCATCGACCAACACGCCGCCCACGAACGGGTGGTCTTTGAAAAATTGAAGGGCGGAGGCACCGCTCTCTCCCAGCGACTCCTCGTTCCCGAAACCGTGGAGCTGGGCTACCGTGAGGCCGACGCCATTGGGGATATCCTGGGCGAGCTCGTGCGGTTCGGCCTGGAGGTGGAGCCCTTTGGCGGCACCACCTTTGTCATCAAGTCCGTGCCGTCCATGATGGCCACCGACGGCATGGCCAGGCTGGTGAGCGAGGTGGCCGAGAAAATGGTCCGCATGGGACAAAAGGACACCCTGGAACGAGCCCTGGACGAGTGCCTGATCCTCATGGCCTGCCACTGTGCCATTCGTGCGGGCCAGGTCCTCTCCCCCAAAGAGATCGCCCGCCTGCTCGCCGAGATGGATGCCTGCGACGACCCGTCTTTCTGCCCCCACGGTCGCCCCACGTGGATCCGCTGGAGCACAGGCAGCCTGGAGAGGGCCTTCAAGCGGTAACCCAGCCAGCCCCCCCTCACCGCCGATCACACAAAAAAAGGGGCCTGCACCGCGCTTTCGCGGTGCAGGCCCCTTTCATTATCTTACGACGTATGCTGGCAAGTGCTACAGGCGCATGACGCTCTTTGCGGCACACCCTCTGTCGCTCTCTTCAAGTTCGAAGGATACCTTTTCACCTTCAGACAGGGTTCGGAACCCCGGCATATCAATGGAACTGTGATGAACAAACACATCGGATCCGTCATCCCGCTCAATGAATCCGTACCCCTTCTTGTCACTAAACCATTTTACTGTTCCTTCTGCCAAAACACCTTCCTCCTTGTTATGGTTTGACTCACGACGCCTTCGGCCAGAACCCCAAAGACGCTTTTTTATCTCTTCCGCCTGCCGAATTGTAAAGGGGACCCGTGCACAAAGCAGTCCGCCGCAATATCGGCAAAGGGAAAGTGTATGCGGTGTCGAATGGTTTGGAAGTGGTTAGTGGATATATCTTGAAAAGAGGCGCTGCGTGGCAGCAACCCGAAGGGTCTCAGCGCGAGGGCCGATGGTCGGGTCTTGTGAAATTTTGCTCCGAAGTCGCGTGGTTCGTGTCAAGCAGGGGTGCCGGAAAAGAGCACCTGGTACATAAGGGGGAATGCAAAACGGTGTTCATCTCTTCGTGCGAGTCCGGGTATTCCTCTTCAAGGTACTTTAGTCTGTTTTTTACATGGGTTAACGGGATTAATCAAGGAAAAAATATCAAAAGATCATTACCCTGTAGCAATACGTGACGCAAAAGCACAGCATATAGAGGTAAGATTCTCTGTTTTTATTATATGTTGTGGCTCAGAGGATTGGCGAAATAATCGTTCTTTTTCGCGAAAAGAGAGGAAAGTGAGGATCCGACCCTCAAAGAGTAAAGCATCGGATCCCCTCTGAATTCTACTTTCCCCGGGCTGCGGTGAGCAGACAGGGGAGTCAAACAAGGATCAGGAGGCGGCGATTATCTCCTCAAGGGCCCCTTCAATCTCGGAGCGAATGGCAGCAAGGCTCTCTTCACTCAAGGCCTCAAAGCGAAGCACCAGGGCAGGCTGGGTGTTGGACGCCCGAACAAGCCCCCAGCCGTCATCGTAGAGGACGCGAGCCCCGTCCACATCAATGACGGTGTGGGTCGCGACAAAGCGCTCCTTGAGCTTTCCTGCGATGGCAAACTTCACCGTATCCGGACACTCCACACGGATCTCCGGGGTGTTGAAGGTCACCGGCAGGTCGGCCAGCAGGGATGACAGGGGTTTTCCTTCATCGGCCACAATCTCCAGGAGGCGCAGGGTGGCATACAAGGCATCGTCATAGCCGAAGTAACGATCGGCAAAGAAGATATGTCCGCTCATCTCCCCTGCCAACTCGGCCTTTGTCTCCTTCATCTTCTCCTTGATGAGGGAGTGCCCGGTTTTCCACATGATAGCGTTGCCGCCGCGGCCGTTGATGTCGTCGTACATCACCTGGGAGCACTTGACCTCGGAGATGAAGGTGGCTCCGGGCTTGCGGGAGAGAATCTCACGGGCAAAGATCACCATGAGCTGGTCTCCGTAGATGATGGTGCCCGTCTCATCCACCACCCCGATGCGATCGCCGTCCCCGTCGTACCCGATGCCCAGATCGAGCTTTTTCTCACGAACCAGGGCCACCAGGTCCTCCATGTTTGCAAGAACCGTGGGGTCTGCCTCGTGGTTGGGAAAGGTGCCGTCCATCTCGCAGTAGAGGGGGTGTACCGTGAGATCAAAGCGCTCCAGCAAAGGCAGAACAATGGGGCCTGCAGACCCGTTGCCCGCATCGACCCCCACCTTCAGGGGCCGTGAAAGG
Organism: Desulfolunaceae bacterium; assembly: GCA_942491485.1. GTDB lineage: Bacteria > Desulfobacterota > Desulfobacteria > Desulfobacterales > Desulfolunaceae > Desulfoluna. The sequence continues at coordinate 214,665 of CALOAX010000013.1, forward strand.
GACACGGTCTCACTCATGTAGTCAAGGTAAGGGGTCAGGATATCGGTTTCACAGCGGCTCCCCGCCCCCTCTTCAAAGGCACCGGCCTCAATCATCTCGTACAGGCCCTTGATGTCCGACCCGTGGATGGAGTCGGTGCCACAGCACATTTTAAAGCCGTTGTACTCAGGTGGGTTGTGGCTGGCCGTGACCATCACCCCCCCTTCCAGCTTCAAGTGATGAATGGAAAAATAAAGAAGGGGGGTGGCACAATACCCCAGCTCCGTCACGTCACACCCGGTGGAGAGCAGCCCTTCGATGAGGCGCTCGGTGTAGAGATCGGATGTGGTCCGGCAATCCTTGCCCACGGCGATGCGGGTTTTCCCCTTGCGCCTGAGATAGCTCCCCACGGCCTTGCCAATGAGGCAGGCATCGGTCTCGGTAAAATCCTCTCCGGCCACACCGCGGATATCGTATTCTCTGAAAATGGTCGGGTTCATGGTCACTCCTCACGAAAAAATGCGTTGGTTGAAATCGAATTATACACCTGCCGGATCACCATCCGGCCACCAGGGCAGCAAGGCCCAGAATGAGGCAATAGGGGGCAAAAAAATGAAGTTTGCCCCGCCCCACGATATAGACAAGGAAACGTAGGGCCAGGTAGCCTGTCACGGCTGAAACAGCGGTCCCGGCAGCAATGAGTCCCCAGGAGGGAAGGGTCTCCTTCGACAAATCGAGGATGGCCAGGAGACTGGCCCCCACGATGGCCGGAATAGAGAGCAGAAACGAAAACCGTGCGGCCCGCTCCCGGCTGACCCCGAAAAAAAGGGCGAGGGCAATGGTGGACCCGGACCTGGAGAGCCCCGGAAAGACAGCCATGCCCTGAATCAACCCGATAAAAAGGGCTTTCGGCAGGGTGATCTTCTGGTCCCGGTCCTGGGGCACCAGCGCGGTGGCCACGAGGAGGCCGGCGGTGACGCAGAGCATGGCCCCCACCAGGGCAAGGGAGGAGAACACCGTCTCGGAAAACCCCTTGATCACCACCCCTATAATGGCCGTGGGGACGCTCCCCGCAAGGATCATCCCCACCATGGTGAGCTCTTCCTGCACCTCGACCGACAGGGAGTTCACCTTCCCGCCGCTTACGACCAGGGCGAGCATGGCCTTGACGAGGGCCACGATATCCCGGCGAAAAAAGAGGCACACCGCACCCAGCGTCCCCACGTGCAGGCAGATGTCAAAAAAGAGCTCCGGCTCATGAAGGCCGAAAAATCGCTGAAAGAGCACCAGGTGCCCGGAACTGCTCACCGGTAAAAACTCGGTAAGACCCTGAATAAAGCCCAAGAAAATCGAATGAAAAAGTCCCAAAACCCTGCCTTTGCTGTGAGGTCCCCTACGCTCAGGGACGCGGTAAAAAAATCGTAACGATTCAGCGTGTGCCTCCGGCGGCCCTGACGGGGGCTAAACTTTTGTCTGATCTGAAAGAGTTGGTTTAACAAACAGGCCTTAAAACTTATCCTTGAATGAATTCCTTTTTAAAGGCGGATGTGCTTTGGCCCGAGGAACGAGGGGCAAAGCGCATCCGCAACCTGCTTTCAAGGTTTTTTGCCTAATGTGGCTTCGCCACCCTTGCCGCCGGAGGCAGCTTATTGGGAGCTGAATAGTTAACGCGCTGCGCCATCGGGCGCCTGTTAAAAGGTTGCGACAACCTCGCCGGTGGTTTCCGTGCTGTAGCCCCCGAGGGCCAGGACGCGCTCTTTAAATCGTTGGGATCGAATGGTGGCGAGGAATTCCTCCACCATGGGGGTATCTGCGAAATCGTTGTCGATGAGCAGGTCATACTGTTCGGTGACCACAGGAATGAAGTCAAGGTCCAGGGCCCGGGCAGCGGCATGGATGCCAAGGCCGGCATCGGCGGTTCCGGAGAGAACGGCCACGGCCACTGACATGTGTGTATACTCATCCCGGGTGTACCCGTCAATTGATTTGTCGTCGATTCCCAACGCCTTAAGGCGGTAGTCCAGGAGAATCCGGGTACCGGAACCGGCCTGCCGGTTGACAAAGGTGACCCCTTCCCGGGTGAGGCACTCGATGCCGGTGATCCCTTTGGGGTTCCCCTTGGCCACCATGAGGCCCTGCTGGCGGGTGACGAGGTTCACCAGGGTGAGGGAGCGGCCCGGAAGGTACTTTTCGATATAGGAGAGGTTGTAGCTGCCGTCGGACGGGTCGAGGAGATGGATGCCCGCCAGGTGGCACACCCGGCGCTTGAGGGCCATGATCCCCCCCATGCTTCCCACATGGCTGGAGGAGAGGCGAGCCTTGCCTGAGCGTCGCCGGATCTCATCGGAGATAAGGTCCAGGGTGTTGTCGTGACTCCCCACGGCCACCAGGGTGCGCCCAATGGCCGAAGCAGGGCGCAGCAACTCACAGGGGACCTCGGTTCCGGCGGAGAGCCCCTCCACGTGGGTGGGAATGCGGATGATGCCGTCGGCTTCCGTGATGCTGGTCAAGGTTCCGGCCCCCCCGGCGATGGGGGTGGCAATGATGGTCTCCCCCACCTGCCCCAGCTTCACCCGCAGGAACTCCTCCACCCCCAGCTTGGAGGCGACTTTGCGAGACGGCGTCACGGCAAGGGTGGCCTTGGGTTCGAAGCTTCGCCCAGAAAGGGAGGCAAGAAGAGGGGAGAGACACTGCTCAAAGGCGACAATGGCCGACACCGGGTACCCCGGCATGCCGAACACCGGCACCTCGATCACCTCGCCCACCAGCACCGGCTTTCCGGGCATGATGGTCACCCCGTGAAAGAGCAGGGAACCGCACTCGGTCACCACCTTCCTGGCGTAATCCTCGGAACCGGCCGAAGAGCCCCCTATAATGAGAATGGCGTCAAACCCTTCGGCTGCCGCTTCCCGAACCCGAGCCTTAATCACCTCGGGCTCATCGCGGATAATAGGGTTTTTCACGGCAATGCCGCCCTCTTTTTCCACCATGGCGCCGAGCATGTGAGAGTTGGATTCAAAGATGCGCCCCGGTTCAGGCTGGGCCGTCTCCGCGTCCGAGAGCGGTACCAGTTCAGAGCCGGTGGGAATAACCAGCACCCGGGGCACCCCATACACCGCCACCTCAAACATACCGGCGGCCACAAGGGCGCCCACGCAGTAAGGGGTCAGCTGGTGCCCCGTGGGGAAAAGAAGCTCCGTGGCAACGATGTCCTCCCCCATTTTCCGGACATGCTGAAAAGGGTAGGCAGGGCTCTCGATGACCATCTCGGTGTCGGAGACGGCATTCACCGCTTCGATCATGATCACCGCATCGCACCCGTCGGGCAGGCGATGCCCCGTGTTGACGGGAAAGGCTGTCTCGCCCTTGATCAGGGTCTTGGGACGCCCTTCCGAGGCGCCGTAGGTGGTCTCTGCCAACACGGCAATCCCGTCCATGGCGGAGGCATGGTAGCCGGGGGAGGAGGCCCGGGCAAAGACCGGCTCGGCCAGAACCCTTCCGGCGGCCAGCGCCGAGGAAACCTTCTCTCCGGGAATCCGGCGGGAACCGAAGCGCGCCTCAAGCCTGCCTTGGGCCTCTTCAAGGGAAATCATGTCAAGGTATACATTTCTGCTCATGGGTCTGCCCTTTATTCAATATGGGAATGTCGTGGGTCTATTTTGCTTGCCTCCGGCGGCCCTGCCGGGGGCCAACCTTTTAAAAAGGGTGCCAAACAGGTCTTTTAAAAAAAACTTGGGTCAACCTAAAGCCTAAAGCAAATGTGATTTGGCCTGAGGAACGAAGGACAAAGCGCATTTGCAACCAGCTTTCAAGGTGGCACACCTTGCCGCCGGAGGCATTTTTTTTGGCCACTTTAGCCATAGAAGGCATGCTTTTGTTATGGCAACAGCCGCACCGTAACCTGGCTGTCGCTGTAGAGTCCCTCGGTGTCTTTTTCAATGCGGATGAGCCCGTCGGCGTGCACCATGGTGTGGATCAGTCCCGATTTGCCGGGCAGGGGCTCGGCGATGTAACCCTCCCCTTCGGGAATGAGACGGGTGCGGACAAAGTCGGTTCGCCCCTGGGCGGAGGCGATGTTGCGGGAGAGTCGGGCCGTCACCTGGGGGCGGGCCGTCACCTGGGTCCCCGAAGCCCCAAGAAGAAAGGGGCGCACCACCACCTCAAAGACCACCATGGCCGAGGCCACATGGCCGGGCAGGCCCCACACCGGCTTGCCGCCGACACGAGCCAGAATGGTCGGTTTTCCGGGACTGATGGCAATGCCGTGCACCAGCACCTCGCTCCCTTCCAGCCCCTCCATGGCGGTGAGGGTCCGGTCCCGCATGCCCACGGAACTGCCCCCGGAAATCAACACCGTATCGCAGGAGCCCAGGGCCTCTGCAAGAAGCGGTTCCAGGTCCCCCTCCCCGTCGCCTGCGATGCCCAGGGGAAGGGCCACGCCCCCCGCCTCGGCCACCATGGCTGACAGGGTGTGGGTGTTCACGTCCCGGATCTCGGCCATTTTCGGTGTTTCCGTCACCGGAACCACCTCGTCCCCGGTGGAGATGATGCCCACCACAGGTCGCTTGTAGACAGACACCGTCTGGCGTCCCGATGCGGCAAGCAGCCCGGTTTCGGCCGCCCCCACTGGGGTGCCCGCAGCAAGAATCACCCGGCCCTTGGCAAAATCTTCACCGCGGGTGATCAGGTGGTGGCCCGGGGCCACGCTCCGGTAGATCTCAATGGTCTCCTCGTCCACCCGGTCGGTGTGCTCCACCATCACCACGGCATCGGCCCCTTGGGGAAGCATGCCCCCGGTGGAGATGGCTGCCGCCTCCCCTTGAGTCAGGGCAAAGTCGGGCTCTTCCCCCATGCCCACGGAACCCGCGACGCGAAGCCAGGCCGGGGCGGCGTCAGAGGCGCCAAAGGTATCGGCCCCGCGAACGGCGTACCCGTCCATGGTGGCCCGGTCAAAACCGGGAATGTCAATATCCGAGGAGACATCTTCGGCAAGAATGCGATTCAACGCGGCAGAAAGGGGAACCTCCTCCACCTCGGTGGCAGGGAAGGTCTCGGCAAGGGCAAGGACGGTCTGAAGGTCTGAAACGTTGAAAAATCCTATCATGAATCGGTGATTCCGTAATCTTTAGGGTGGGCTGATGGGATGACCTGTCAAAAAAGTCCTCCGCCGGCAGGGGGGATGGCGCCAAGCGTACTTTCTCAGGCATCGTTTATAGATTGATAGCACACCCCTTACCGGAGTTCAAACCACAGATTGTAACACGGCAAAAGTCCTTGCGATGGTTGAAAAAATTGAGTAAGGGATGGCCTGTATCTGAAAAAATCCCTTAACAAAACCGACATGGAGGGTGTTGTGACCCAGAGCCGCCAAAGATCCGCTCTTTCTCTTCTGTTTCTCCTGTTCTTCCTGGCCTGTTCTGCGACGGCCTGGGGGGAGAGCCCGGGCCTTGATGCCCACGCCCTGCTGAAAAAGGTCGAGACCCGCCTGGGAGCCGAAGGCTTTTCAGCCCGGTTTTTTCAGGAGTCCCCCTTACAGGCCATCGGCATCGTGGAGACCGCCGAAGGGCAGGTCTGGTTTCGAAAACCAAACCGGGTCCGCTGGGAGTACGAAACCCCGGATCGCCTCCACTACATCACCGATGGCGAAACCCTCTGGATCCACAGCGTCGATGACGGGCAGGTCTGGACCGGGTCCGCCGATGCCTTCTTCGGCAAAGGCGGGGGAGCCCGCTTTCTGGCCGATGTCACCACAGTGGCCGAACGGTTCATCACCGAGGCCCCGGTGTTGGCGGACGGGGCCTACCGCCTCGGCCTGACCCCAAACAACCCCGAGGACGCCCTTGCCCGCGTGGAACTCTCCATCGATGCGTCCACCTTTGACATCACCCGCGTGGTCTCCACGGCAAAAACCGGCGAAGAGACCACCCTCACCTTCAGCGGGTTCGTACGAACAAAACCGGAACTCTCACGGTTTGTCTTTGAAATTCCCGAAGGGGCGTTGGTTTCTCCCCTTGAGTAATGTGCACCAGAAAAAAACAGATGCTGCCGTCTCCCCTTATGAGCCGAACTCTAAGGAGACCACACGTCATCTGAGCTAAAACGCAAGGAGTGTGTTCATGGAAGCTACAAAAGAGAAAATCAAACGCCTGCTCAAAGAGAAAAACGCCATCCTTCTCGCCCACAACTACGTGCTGCCTGAAGTTCAGGACGTGGCCGACCTCTGCGGCGACTCCCTGGAACTCAGCATCAAGGCCGCGGCCACCGATGCCGAGGTGATCGTCTTTTGCGGGGTCCACTTCATGGCGGAAACCGCCTCCATTCTCTCCCCGGAAAAAACCGTGCTCCTGCCCGTAACGGAAGCCGGATGTCCCATGGCGGACATGGTCACCGAAAGCAGCCTCGCCGCCCGCAAAGCAGAACTCCCCGGTGTGCCCGTGGTCACCTACGTCAACTCATCGGCCGCGGTCAAGGCCCTCTCCGATGTCTGCTGCACCAGCGCCAACGTCGTAAAGGTGGTGAACAGCCTTGAGGCCGACGAGGTCCTCATGACCCCGGACCGCAACCTCGCCCAGTACGCCGCATCCAAAACCGACAAGAAGGTCCACCTCTGGGAGGGCTACTGCCCCTTCCACAACACCCTCACCGCCGAGGCAGCCCTGGCCGTCAAGGCCAAGCACCCCGGCGCCATCTTCCTGGCCCACCCCGAGTGCCCCCCGGAAGTGCTTGAAGTGGCCGACGTGGTGGAATCCACCTCCGGCATGCTCCGTTATGTCAAAGAGTCTTCTGCTGACACCTTTATCATCGGCACGGAAGTGGGCATCCTCTACCCCCTCTCCCAGCAGAACCCGGAGAAGACCTTTATCCCGGCCTCCCTCGATATGGCCTGCGCCGACATGAAACGCATCCGCTTAGACGACATCGTCGCCTGCCTCGAAACCTTCAATGGCGAGGTGAAGGTACCCGAGGAGATTCGCGCTCCGGCGCTCTCCGCCGTGGAAAAAATGATCGCCATGGTGTGAGGGCCTGAAAAACAGCCTCCGGCGGCCAGGGGATAATCCCCTGGACCCCAGGTTGCGACTAATCTCACCCCTCGTTCCTTGGGGTGAGATCATTCGCGGTGATTTTCATAAAATCGGCCAAGATCTGTTTCTCAAACTTTTCAAAAGTTTGGCCCCAACCTGATGAGCCCCACAAACCTCCGGCAATGCGCGTTGCCCTTCAACAGGGCTGCCGGACACACCCGTGTCCCCCCCCATGCATGCACAAAACCGTTTGCCTGCGAACCAATTCCATGGAAAGCAACATGCCCCCCCTTCACACGAGCACCCGCCCACCAGGCTTGGCATACTCGCTTCAAATGGCACGACCGCGCCCTGCCTCCAACGCATCCACAAAGCATGCGCGCCCTTACAAGCGCATCTTCAATGGGTTAAACCCGCCCCATGGCCACCACGCCTGCCATGAAAAAGGTTGCTCAACGCCAAGGGATGTGGTTTCTGTTACAGTGCATACAAAGTAATTTGACCCAAGTCCCAACAAGGATGGCCATGGCAACGGATCCCCCCGATAACGCGCTGTACGAGACCTTAAGGGCCCGGCTGGACAGCCTGGGGTCTGAGGCTCCCCCACCGGAAAGGGACGCTGAACTAAAGCGCCTCAAGGCCCTGTTCAAAGGGCGAGAGGCCCGCTTCGTGGAAGAGTTCTGCATCGGCTGCGGTCGGTGCGTCCCCCGCTGCCCCACGGAGGCGCTCACCCTGGAGGGGAAAACCCTGCACTACGCACCAGAGCGCTGCATCGGCTGCGGCCTCTGCACCCCCCAGTGCCCCACAGAGGCTCTCACCCTGCAGGTCCGGGGGGAACAAAACGCATAACCTCCGGCGACGAGGTGAGCCACCTCGGAAGCGGGGTTGATGAAAAGACATGAAGGGGCCCCACGGACTATCCGGCACCAATGATGCAACGGTTCGTGTCGTTGTCGTCTTAAAGTAACGCATCTTAAATCCACGGGCGCAGCCCGTCAGCGAATATGATTGCCCCGAGGAACGCGGGGCGGGAGCATTGGCGAACCAGGGGTGCAGGGAATCATCCCCTGCCCGCCGGAGGCTAAAATCACATAAGGAGAGAGAGCATGGCATTGTTTACGGTGGATCAGGCGTTGTGTAACGGAGACGGCATCTGCGCAGCGGAGTGCCCCATGATGATCATTCAGATGGTTGAGGGCACCCCCACTCCCGCCAAAGGGGCGGAGAAGATGTGCATCAACTGCGGGCACTGCGTGGCGGTCTGCCCCAAAGAGGCCCTCACCCTTGCCTCGCTCTCTCCGTCGGATTGCCTGGAGATGAAGGCCGATTGGGCCCTCTCCCCTGCCCAGGCCGAGCACTTCTTAAGGAGCCGCCGCTCCATTCGGAACTACAAAAAAGCACCGGTGGAAAAATCCCTCATCGAAGAGGCGATTCGGGTGGCAAGCCACGCCCCCTCCGGCCACAACTTCCAGCCGGTGCGCTGGCAGGTGATCTACGACACCGACAAGGTGAAAGAGCTCTGCGGCCACGTCATCGACTGGATGCGCTGGATGATCAAGGAACAGCCCGGCCCCGCCAAGAAGCTCCACCTTGAGCTCGTGGTGGCCGGCTGGGATTTCGGCATGGACACCATCAACCGCAATGCCCCCCACCTGGTCCTCGTCAACGCCGACAAGAGAAACCCCACGGGCCAGGCCGCATGCACCATCGCCATGACCTACCTGGAGCTCATGCTCCCCTCCCAGGGCCTCGGGGGCTGCTGGAACGGCTTCTTCAACGCCGCCGCCATCTTCTGGCCCCCCTTGCAGAAAGCCCTGGGCCTCGATGAAAACGAAGGCAACTTCGGCGCCATGATGGTGGGACACCCGAAATTCAAATACCACCGCATGCCAACCCGCAACGAGCCCCAGGTGGCCTGGGTCTAAAAGCGTGCCTCCGGCGGGCAGGGGATGATCCCCTGCACCCCTGGGTCGCGAATGCTCCCGGCCTTCGTTCCTCAGGCCGATCACATTCTCTGACGGGCTGCGCCCGTGGCAAAAGATGGCTACCAACACGCATTATTGTCCTTCTTTTCAGTGAGGTAAGCGGGGTTTTTCGCCATAACAACCTTGGGCATAGGCATTCAAATCAACGCCAACTCTACTCAGGGGACGACGCCCTCTACACAAAGCTTTTAAGCTTGTGGCAACATATGAGTAAACCACCAGCTGTGGAGACGGGCGCAGCCCGCAGCGAACGCCATTGCGATTTGCCCCGAGGAACGAGGGGCGAAGCGCGATGGCAACCCGCTTTCGAGGTGGCTCACCTCGCCGCCGGAGGCTTGCTTTTTAACAATTAGGAGTATCCCATGCATGAACTGCCGGTGATGAACGGCATCTTAAAGGTCGTGATGAAGCACGCGGTCATGAACAACGTGAGTAAGGTGGTGGCCATCCAGCTTCAGGTGGGCAAGCTCAGCGACCTGGAAGAAAAATGGATGCAGCACTACTTCGACTACCTCACCAAGGGCACCGTGGCCGACGGGGCAAAGCTTGAGATTGAGTGGGGGGATGTGGTGATGCGCTGTGCCGCGTGTAAAAAAGAGTTCACCACGGAGCCCGGAACGGACAATTTCGGCTCCTGCACCCATTGCGGCGGGCAGGGGGGCGAGATTCTCTCCGGCAAAGAGTATTATGTCAAAAACATGGTCGCTCAGTAGCGACCGACAGGGTTCTGCGAGCCAGGACCACACGAAACAGGAGGCACAATGGGCGACAGCGTCAGGCTCATCGAGGTCAAAGAGAATGTGTTGGATGATAACGAGAAGGTGGCCGAAGCGCTTCGAGCCCGCTTAAAGGAAGAGAAAACCTTCCTGGTGAACCTCATGGCGTCCCCGGGGGCGGGAAAGACCACCACGGTGATCCAGACCACCGAACGGCTCAGGGAGAGCCTCAAGATTGGCGTCTTGGAGGCGGACATCGACTCCATGGTGGATGCCGAGAAGGTGGCCGCAACCGGCATCACCGCCATTCAGATGCGCACCGGGGGGTTCTGCCACCTGGATGCCACCATGGTGGGGGACGGCCTTTCCGCCATCGGGTCCGAAGCCTATGATCTCATCATCCTTGAAAACGTGGGCAACCTCGTCTGCCCCGCGGAGTTCGACACGGGCTCGGCCATCAACGCCATGATCCTGTCGGTGCCGGAAGGGGATGACAAGCCCCTCAAGTACCCCCTGATGTTCTCCGTCTGCGATGTGGTCCTCATCAACAAAATCGATGCCTGCGAGCTGTTCGATTTTGACCGTGCCCGGTTTGAAGAGGGGGTCCGCAAGGTCAACCCCACATGCCCCATCTTTGAAATCTCTGCCCGCACCGGCGAAGGCATCGAGGCCTGGGTCGCCTGGCTCAGGGAGAAGACCCTGGCCCACAACGGTTGATGCAAAGAGCAGCACAATGGCAGTAACATACCCCGATCATTTCCTTTATCGATGAGGCGGCGTGAATCGGGGTTGCTTTTTCCCAAGGGCATGCTATAACAATGTTCGCCGACGGTACCAGCGATACGTTTCACCCTTCGAGGCCCATCACCGGCCTCACGAAATGAACGACGCGGAGACTGCCATGACACCCGACCCTTATCAGCAACTCACCGACAAGCTACTGCTCACAGGCTCCGCCCTTATTCCGCAGCTCTTCGCCATGATTGCCGATGATCGGGAGGCAACCCTGCTCCTCTCCATGCCCGGCACCCCGGAAGCCCTCGCCGAACGCCTCGCCTGGTCCGTGGATGAAACAACCTCTCTTTGCCAGACCCTCTACCGAAAAGGGCTCGCCTTCAAATCCTTCCGCAACGAGACCGTGGCCTTCAAGATGTGCCGTGACATGGTGCAGTTCCACGACGGCACCATCCTCTGGCCGGAAGCACCGAAACGCTTCCACACCCTCTGGCAACGCTTCATGGAAGAGGAGTGGCCCACCTTTGCCCGCCTTGCCGATCAGTTCATCCCCAAGCCCTTCACACGGGTCATCGCCGTGGAAGAGGCCGTGGAGACCGGTTCCCAGTCCATTTTGGATGTGGACAGTGCCCGGGCCATCATTGAAGGAGCGGAGGTCCTGGCCGTCACCCCCTGCACCTGCCGGGTTATCGCTCAAAAATGCGACACCCCCCTGGAGGTCTGCATCCAGGTGGACAACGCCGCCCGCTACACCCTGGACCGGGGAACAGGCCGACAGCTCTCAAAGATCGAGGCCCTTGAGACCCTCGCCCAGTGCCGGGAAGCCGGCCTCGTGCAGGTAACCATGAACAAGGCCCACGCCGGGCATTTCATCTGCAACTGCTGCACCTGCTGTTGCCAGGTGCTTCCCCTCATCATCAAAGAGCGACTCAAGCTCGCCGACCCCAGCCGTTTTTCCGCCCGCATCGACAGAAAGGCCTGCACCTCCTGTCAAAGCTGCATCGAGAGGTGCCCCTTCCTTGCCATCACCCTTGATGATGAAACGGCCCTCGTAAACACCGACTTTTGTATGGGTTGCGGCCTCTGCGCCTCAGCCTGTCCCGAAAAGGCCATTACCCTGGTAACGGCCCGGCCCGCCGATTTTATACCCGGAGCAGCAGCACCCTGAGGGCTGAAGGGGGGCCGCAGGCGCACGGCCCCCTTTCAGTGTCTCGGACCCTCGCCAAGGATCGATGCCCCACCCCCACAGAAGCCCTGAAGCCTGCCCCATGATTAAACCATTGTGCTCAATATCGCTCCGGCGTCCCTGCCGGTCCACCTTTTGAAACGTTGGCCACACAGGCATTAAGGGCTTTTGACCATTCCATCGACATGGATAAAATAGATCCCTCGGTTTTCATGCGCTTGCCGGATGGTTTTTGCGGAGTTTTTTCAAAAAGCGACCCGCCGGAGAAATGCTGAATAGTGACGACAACAGAGTGCCGGATCAGAGCACCTCTTGTTTCTGTTTTTGGAGTTGAACTGGGTTTCACAAGATGGTATTGGTCATACCAAAAGTTATTTTTGAACAAATTGGTACGACCAAAAAAAACCAGTTATAGGGAACGTCTCTTTAAGAGAGGGAGCACACAATGCAAGAGATCAGAAAATCTGCCAAAGAGAAAATGAAGGGTTACTGCCGGGTCTGCCCCGTCTGCAACGGCAAGGCATGTGCCGGAGAGGTCCCCGGCATGGGCGGCCTGGGAACCGGATCGGCTTTTACCGCCAACATGGAGGCCCTTGATGCGATGCGCTTCAACATGAAGCTCGTCCACAACGTCAAAGAGCCCGTCACCGAAACCGAGCTCCTCGGCCTCTCCCTTGCCATGCCCCTCATGGCCGCTCCCATCGGTGGCGTTTCCTTTAACATGGGCGGCGGGGTGTCCGAAGAGGACTACATCGACGCCATTGTCAGCGGATGCAAGGCCAAAGGGCTCATCGGCTGTACCGGAGACGGGGTGCCCCCCGTCATTCACGAAGCGGGCTATGCCGCCATCAAAAAAGCCGGGGGCCACGGCATTGGCTTTATCAAGCCATGGGAAGAGAAAGAGTTCTTCGAAAAGCTGGAGAAAGCCGAAGCCACCGGGTCCTCCATTTTTGGTGTGGATATCGATGCCGCGGGCCTCATCACCCTGGCCAAGATGGGACGCCCCGTCACCCCCATGACCGTTGAGGACCTCTCCAAGGTCATCAAAAGCACCTCCATGAAATTCATCCTCAAAGGGGTGATGACCGTCCATGATGCCCTTTGCGCCAAAGAGGCCGGAGCCGACGCCATTGTGGTCTCCAACCACGGCGGCAGGGTGCTGGACTCCACCCCCGGCACCGCCGAGGTGCTCCCCGAGATCGCCGAAGCCGTCGGCGGAGAGATGACCATTCTGGTGGACGGCGGCATCCGAAGCGGGGGCGACATCTTGAAAATGCTGGCCCTGGGCGCACACGGGGTGATGATCGGACGCCCCTTCTCCATTGCCGCCGTGGGCGGCCTGCAGCAAGGGGTGGAGACCTACATCGAGACCCTCCACACCCAGCTGGTCCAGGCCATGGTCCTCACCGGCACCGACAACGTCAACCGCGTGGAGTCGGGCATTCTCAGGTAACGTCGAACGATTCAGGTCAAACATGCCTCCGGCGGCCAGGTGGGGGCACCTGGAAACCCTATGGCGAATGCATAAAGGAGGTCATGCCTCAATCGATTTCGGGGCATTGGCGTGGAGGGTGACATAGGGCAACCCGTTTCTGAAAGATGCCTGTTTCAGTTTCAAAAAACTGCCAAATGGGCACTCGAAACCGACGTGACGTTAAACGGAATAATCCCAGCGACAAGGTATTCTACCTTGAAAACGGATTGCGGTATTTCATGGGCTTCGTCTTCCCCGGCTGTCAGGGAACCCTTCCCTTAACGACAAAACCGGCGTGCACCTTAAAATGTGTGCACGCCGGTTTTTTATGGCCAACCTGAGAGCAGCTCGCCTTTTTTCGCCACCCTTCCCTTTTTGTTCCCCCCCGCATCCACCCGGCATCCCACCCGAACGATAAGCGTTGACTTCATTCATAGAAGTGTCTATTCAAAGGAAATCGCACGTCAACCGCGTCTTTATACGGGCATACCACCGGAGCATACGATCATGACCCTGAAACACCTCCCCCTCTACCCATCGACAGGTCACGCCACGCGCCGATAGCACCCGCCAATGTCTTCGCACTCAAAGCAATTTGCGGTGCACCGTGCTGTCCCTAGCGGCAACCGAACCCCCATGGCCCCGGACGCCTGAAGGCGTGCTCACCCATTGATTCACCTTCGGTGCACAGATCAACATGCTGTCGCCAACGTCCTATTCAGAGGTTTTCCATTGAAAGGTATCTTAAAAGGCCCCACAGCCCACACCAGCGACTACCGCCAAGTTCTGAACATCAGCCTACCCCTGGTCGCGGGCATGGCCTCCACCACGGTCATGGAGTTCACCGACCGTATCTTTGTGGGGAATCACTCGGTGACGGAAGTGGCCGCGGCCACCCCTGCGGGCATCGCCTACTTTCTTCCCCTCTCCCTGTTTCTCGGCACCGTCGGCTACGTGAGTGTCTTTATCTCCCAATACCGCGGCGCCAAGATGGAGGACCGCATCGGAAGCTGCCTCTGGCAGGGGCTCTGGCTCAGCCTGATCGGTGCCCTGATCATGGCCGGCTTCTCCCTTCTGGCCCGGCCCCTCTTTGATCTTGCGGGCCACGGGGAGGCCATCGCCGCCTTTGAACGCATCTATTTCCGCACCCTCTGCCTGGGCGCCTTCTTCAGCATCGGAAGTTCTGCCTTCTCCGGCTACTTCTCGGGCATGGGCCGCACCCGGCCCGTCATGGTAGTCAACCTTCTCGGCATGGTGGTGAACATCCCCCTGGACTATGCCTTAATCAACGGCATCGGCCCCTTCCCGGAGCTTGGAATCTTTGGGGCTGGCATCGCCACCGTCAGCGCCTCTGCCCTCATCTTTTTTCTCTTTGCTGGATTGATGGTCACCGGTGAAGATCACCAAAGGATGGGACTCACCCGCTGGGCTCCGGTACCGGAAATGTTCAAAAAACTCCTGACATACGGCCTTCCCGGCGGCATGCACCTCTTTCTCGACATCTTTGCCTTTACGTTTTTTGTTTTTCTGGTGGGCCGACTCGGTGAAACCGCCCTGGCCGCCTCCAACATCGCATTGTCCATCAACTCCCTGGCCTTTATGCCCCTCTACGCCTTCTCAAGCGGAACCAGCGTCCTCGTGGGCAACCACCTGGGGGAAAACCAGGTCCCCAGGGCAGAGTCCGTCACCGGTGCGTCACTCCACCTTGCCCTCGTCTACGTGATTCCCCTGTGCGCCCTGTTCCTCTTTGCCCCGGAGCCCCTCATCAACCTCTTTGCCCCCAACGCCGGCAATCCGGCCGACTTTGCGCCTGTTCGCGAAGCAGGGGTCGTCTGCCTCCGGTTCGTGGTCTTCTACCTCTTCTTTGATACCGTGGGGTTTGTCCACTCAGGGGCCCTCTCAGGCGCTGGTGATACCCGATACATCATGTGGGCCACCCTGTGCTGCGGCCTGTTTCTCATGATCCTTCCCGCAACCGTCGGCGTCCTTTTTCTGGGCTTGGGACTCACCTTCGCCTGGTGCTGCCCCACCCTCTATATCGCCAGCCTCTGCATCGCCACCGTCCTGCGCTACGCCCGCGGCCCCTGGCGCACCATGAAGCTCGTTGAAGCTTAAAAAGCGTGCCTCCGGCGGCAAGGGGCTGAGCCCCTTGACCCCAGGTTCGCGAATGCTCCCGACCTTCGTTCCTCAGGTCGATCACATTCGCTGACGGGCTTCGCCCGTGAACTACGGCTGAGATTCTTCCCCCCTTCGTGTAGCCCGAAGGGCGTTTCGTGAACTTCGTGGTTTATGCCTGTTAACAAAACCATGAAGACTGGTGGCTGCTTGAGCATTGCAACAAGTTCTGTGTGACTATGAATGCAATACGGACTCCTCAACGTTGAGGGTGTTGCCCTCAAGTCGGACGAGGGTCAGGCGGTAGCCGATCTTTTCGGATCAGTTCCAGGAGCCGTATTCGCAGATAAAGATCTGATTCCGGTAGGGGCGGGGGAACTGGGTGTCGGTATAGAAGCGCATGCCCAGGGATGCCACATGGGGGCCGAGGGGCTGGGCGGGCGGCACAAAGGCAAGGGCCGGTGCCTGGGGATAGGGCACCTCATCGGTAAAGACCGACCAGGCAAACCCTTTGGGAAGGCGAATCACCGGGGCACCCAAGGCTACGAAGAGAACACCAAGCACCGCTCAGAGCCCCCCCCAAGATCACACCATGGACAACGTCAGGACGACAGCACCGAAAAGCCCGCCTCCTTCCACCCATCCACCCCGCCCTTGAGGGCCTTGGCATTGGGGAACCCCCCTTCAATCAATTTGGCCGCAAGACCTGCGGCACTGTGCTCGTCAGTTCAGGCGCAATAAAAAACAATCTCTGAAGCCTTGGGAAGCATGGGCAGGCGTTTTTCAAACTGGGACAGGGAAATGGCCCCGTTCAGCTGCACCTGCTTGAATTTTTCATCAGTCTCATACGCGCAGACAAGCAACGCTTTCTTCTGAAGCAGCTTGCCTCGCATCTCTCCGGGGGAGATTCGGGGAACCTCGGTCATGATCTGCCTCCAGGAATGGGGGTCGACGTGGGCGGGGTGACGTGAAGATCACCCGGCGGGAACGGATTCGGACGATGCGAGGTGAAAAAGAAGCCGCCACAAAGGAAAAAAGCGGAACAGCTGCCAGGGCGAAAGGGGGACACGAAGGGGAGTGGAAATCCGCGACAAAATACGATGTCAGTTTATCACACCCGAGAGGAATTGCAACGAGACAGAGGGGTTACCCCTCAAACGCCCCTGCCAGAGGCATGGGGTGACACCCCGATAAATAGAAAATAGCTATCCCACCCTACGACAATATCTATTCAAACAATTTGACATTGCCAGCGTGGTTCAGGTTTTCTGCAACCCGACCTGAAAGCGGCGTTGATCTGCCCACGAACCGGGAAAAGGGCAAACGCCCTCTCCTCAACCCTCTCCCCCAAGGAGCCCCATGCACCGAAGTCACCGCGTGGTGGTGGTGTGCCACTGCATTTTAAACGCCAACGCCAAAATACACCCGCTTGCCCGAACCGAAGGTGCCTACCGTGAGGTTGTAGGCCCCTGCCTTGAAAACGGAGAGGGGCTTGTCCAGCTCCCCTGCCCGGAACTCACCTACCTGGGCATGAAGCGATGGGGCATGACCAAAGAACAGTACGATGTCCCCGCTTTCCGCGCCCACTGCCGTGGCCTCCTCTCCCCCGTGCTTGACCAGCTCCGGCTCCTTGTGGAAGACGGATGCGTCATTGCCCGGGTCATTGGCATGGACGGGAGCCCCAACT
Source organism: Desulfolunaceae bacterium (assembly GCA_942491485.1). Lineage (GTDB taxonomy): Bacteria > Desulfobacterota > Desulfobacteria > Desulfobacterales > Desulfolunaceae > Desulfoluna. The sequence continues at coordinate 231,564 of CALOAX010000013.1, forward strand.
GTGGCGTCACCACCACCTGCACAGGGTACACCGGGGGCGAAATCGCCTCAAACACCGACCTGTCGGCCCAGGTAACCAACCTTGCCATGGTGGACGGCATGGGGGTCTTTTTTGAAGAACTCCGCGCCATGATGGCTGACGCCGGTATCGTCCCGGCCTTTGAGGCGGTGAAGGAGCTTGACGAAGACTGAAAGAGCGATTTGTAACCCCTGTTTCTGACGTTTTTTAAAAGTTTACCCCCCGGTGGGGCCGCCGGAGGCTCCAGCCGATTAGTGACTACCCACGCACCCAAAGGAGAAACCCATGAATCGAATCATCGCTGTCCTCTTGCTTATGTTGACCTGGGGCGGTAACGCCCTGGCGTCAGACGGATCCTGGGAAAACGTAACCGCCCGACGTGAGCTGGTGGTGGGTTTTTGTGCCCAGTACCCGCCTTTTGAATCCAAAAACCTGACCACCGGAGCCTTTGAAGGGTTTGATGTGGATCTTGCCAACGCCCTGGCTGCTGAGATGGGTGTCTCGGTGAGATTTGTGGATGCCGAGTGGCAGGGTCTCATAGGTGGACTCGGCAAAGGCGACTTCGACATGCTTCTCACCTGCATGTCCAAATCCGAAGCCCGGGGGGCCAACGCCAACTTCAGCGATGTCTACTACCGCCTGGCCGATGTCATTGTGGTGAAAAAAGGGAACACCGCCATCTCTGGCCTGGAGGACCTGACCGGCAAGGTGGTGGGGGTTCAGATCGGCTCCGGAAGCGAGCAGCTGGCCGACAGCATGAAGGGACGCTTCAAGGAGATCAAACGCTACAACTACAACCCCGAAGCCTTTGCCGACGTCAAGTTCGGCCGCATCGATGCCGTGCTGGTGGGCTATACGTACGCCATCCGCCAGAACAAGGTGGACCCCGCCTACAAGGTGGTGGGCTCCCCCCTGGCTGAAGCAGAAATTGTGGCGGTGATGAAAAAGGGTGCCGATGCCCTGACCGCTGAGGTGAACGCGGCCCTGTCACGGCTTCAGAAAAGCGGAGAGTACCAAACCATCCATGATCGCTGGCTGGCTCTGTAAAAGACGAGCAAAAATCCACGCCTCCGGCGCGAGGTGAGGGCACCTCGAAACCCTATGGCGAATGCGCAGCGTGTGTCCCTGTTGCGATCACCTCGCGTCCGCATTCGCGCGGTGTGTGAGATTATTCAACGTGTATCACAAGAGCCTTCTGCTTCCCGTGCTTCAGTACCAATGCCTAAAGGCTCTGGCAAACAACCAATGCTCACGTTTCATAAAAATGCCGCTGCGCTTTGACCCGAGGAACGAGGGTCAAAGCGCAGCGGCAACCGGCTTTCAGGGTGGCTCACCTTGTTTTAAGGACACAACATGGATGGATTTCAGTTCGGGGTGCTGCAGCAGGCGTTTCCGTTGTTAATGGAGGGACTCACGGTGACCGTGGGCCTGTCGGCGGCCTCTTTTTTCCTGGCCCTGGCCATGGGGATTGCAGTGGGGGTTCTTCGCTCGGAGAGCCTGCTTTTTAAAGCGATCCTCTCTCCCTACGTGGAGGTGTTTCGTGGCACCCCCCTTCTCATCCAGCTCTTCTTCATCTACTACGGCCTGCCCTCGGTGGGGATCACCTTTTCCAATACAGCAGCGGGCATCCTGGGGCTGGGTCTCAACGGCGGGGCCTATATCTCAGAAATTATCCGGGGAGCCCTCATGGCGATCCCTTCAGGGCAGAGTGAAGCGGCTGTGGCCTCTGGCCTCTCCAGGCTTCAGGCCCTTCGCTTCGTGGTGCTTCCCCAGGCCATCCGTGTGGCCACCCCACCCCTGGTCAACGCCTTCTCCGCCATCCTCAAAGAATCCTCCCTGGTGTCGGTGCTGGCCATCACCGAACTCACCCGGGCCAGCCAGCTTGTCTACACCCGAACCTTCCGGGCCTTTGAGGTCTACCTGGTGGTGGGCATGGTCTACTTCCTTCTGATCCACGCCGTCTCCCGCCTCTCTCGTCGGTTGGAAAATTCCATGTCCAAAGGCTAGCCTTTTAATGGCAACGTTGGGCAAACCACAAAGGGACATCAGAAAACCCAAAGCGTGCCTCCGGCAGCCAGGTGGGGGCACCTGGAAACCCTATGGCGGATGCATAAAGGGGGTCATGCCTCAATCGATTTCGGGGCATTCGCATGGAGGGTGACATAGGGCAAACTGTTTCGGAAAGAGGCCTGTTTCATTTTTCAAAAAACAGCCCACTGGGCCCTCGAAAGCATATTGCCCTTGCGGTGTGTACGGACAGACTCACAAGGTTTGGTGAGAGAGGATACGTTAGCGTAACGTGACCTTTTTCAGCGTTCACTGTCGTACCTTAAATGCTCAACGCAGGCTCGAAACTAAGCCCCTGGCGGCCAGGGGCCTTAAGCTTTGCCTGGCCTCGCCACCCCTTGGAACACAGGTTCGCAAATGCTCCGGGGCTTCACCTGTGAACATACCGATGTCCTATGGCCTATCACCTATAACCTGTCCTTATGACACCTTCCGAATTTTATCGATGCTTTTGTCCGGCCCCAAGAGCACCATCATGTCGCTCTCCTTGAGCACAAAATCAGCGGTGGGGATCATGTGCATCTTCTCCGGGACAAACTCCTTGATGGCCACCACCTGCACGCCAAAGCGGTTGATGAGGTTGAGCTCTTTGAGCTGCTTGCCGGTAAAGGAGGAGGGAACGGCCATCTGAACGATGCCGTAGCCTTCGATAAAGGGCAGGTAATCGAGCATGTCCGGGGTGTGGAGCTTTTCGGCCATGGAGATGGCCAGGTCCTTTTCGGGAAAAAAGACCTCGTCCACCCCGATCTTGTGGAGGATCCGTGCATGGGCCTCGCTGATGGACTTGGCCATGAGGGAGGGGACCCCGAGTTCCTGGAGGTTCAACACCGTCAGGATAGAGTTGCTTAAAATCGAACCGATGCAGACCACCACCCGGTCCATGTCGGCCAGGCCCAGGCCGGCGAGGGCATCAGGGTCGGTGGTGTCGGCCACCACAGCCCGGGTCACGTGGCTTTTGATCTTTTGAATCAGGCCCTCGTCCACATCAATGGCAAGCACATCATGGCCCTTCTCATACAGGTGACAGGCCAGGTACCACCCGTAACTTCCAATGCCGATGACCGCAAACTGTTTCATCCTCGTCTCTCCGGTTTTATGGTGATGGGCGTCTGTGCCCTGCCGAAAGGCTGCGGATTGCCCGCTGGCATAGTCAACACGCCCCATTCGAGGGCGCCCTGCAAAAACATGAACACCGCATGGCGATGCCCGGTTTTACCCACTGAGGTTATACCCGGCTTCCGGCAATTATTCCAGTGACGCGGCCCCGGTGTTACCGCTTGCCTCCCCAGTGAGGCTCATCCCAAGCCTTGACCCGCGCCCTTCTGTTCCCTTTCCAAACGGGCAAGGAATAGCAATTTTCATGCCGCTTCATGTAATACTATCGATTCCTATCACTCTGATATAACAAGAGAGACACAGGCGTGTTAAGAAATTATCTTGACAAAATAATTTGGATTCTCGTAGTATTGAATGGGTATTCATTCATAATCACCAGGGGCCGACAAAACCCCTTAAATTCCCAGGTGCATCGACCGGAACCGTATGAAATCAGACAAATACCATCTTATCATTGAAGCGGCCATCACCGTCTTTGCCAAGCAGGGGTACTACCAGACCACCGTGGCGCAGATCGCACGGGAAGCCGGTGTCGCCGACGGCACCATCTACCTCTACTTTAAAAATAAAGAAGACATCCTTCTTCAGATCTTCTCCTTTCGGGCCAAACAGATTTTCGACCAGTTCTACGACGCCGTGGCCCATTGCGACCACTCCGAGGAGAAACTTCGCAGCCTGATCCGGAACCAGCTGGAGGCCTTTCAGCAGGACAAGGGGCTGGCCGTGGTCTTCCAGGCAGAGTCCCGCCAGGTCCGAAAATCCGACGCCCTCACCGAACAGATCAACCAGATCTCCAAGCAGTACCGGAACCTCATCGGGGAGATCGTGGAGAAGGGGCAGGAAGAGGGGTGCATGCGCAAAGACCTCTACTTGGGGCTTGTCAAGCGGTTCATCCTGGGCGCCGTGGAGGAGGTGATCAACACCTGGGTGCTCGCCGGAGGACGCTACGACCTGGCCTCCATGGCCGACCCCCTGGTGGATCTGTACATGCGCGGCATCGGCAACCCCCAGGCAAGGGCCTCCCAATAAGAGTGCAAGTAACGGAACGGCCACCCCGGCCGAACCTTTAACAACATAGGTTTAGGAGAGAGGTAAATCATGGCTCAAGTCATTTCAGAGCGCAGGGACGTGGAATTTGTCCTGCACGAACAGTTCGAGGTGGGCAACTTAAGCAAAAACGATCGTTTCGCGGAGTTCAACAAGAAGACCGTGGACATGATCGTCAACGAAGCCCGGAACCTGGCAGTGAAAGAGCTGCTCCCCATCTGTAAGGAAGGCGACGAGCAGGGCTGTACCTTTGACGCCGGCAAGGTCACCGTCCCCGACTCCTTCAAACGGGCCTACGACCTCTTCAACGAGGGCGAGTGGCTGGCCATGACCGAAGACCCCAACTGGGGCGGACAGGGCATGCCCCACGTGGTGGGCCAGGCCGCCGCCGAATACTTCAACGGCGCCAACTACCCCTTCATGATGTACGCCGGTCTCACCCACGGTGCGGGCAAGCTCGTGGAGTCCTTCGGCACCCCCGACCAGAAAAACGTCTACCTGAAAAAACTCTACTCCGGTGAGTGGGGCGGGACCATGCTCCTCACCGAACCCTGCGCCGGATCCGACGTGGGCGCCCTGGAGACCGTGGCCAAGAAAAACGCCGACGGCACCTACTCCATCAGCGGCTCCAAGATCTTCATCTCCGGCGGTGAGCACGAGATGGTGGACAACATCATCCACCCCGTCCTCGCCCGCATCGAAGGGGCCCCCGAGGGCACCCGCGGCATCAGCCTCTTCCTCGTGCCCAAGTACCTCGTCAACGAAGACGGCAGCCTGGGCGCCTTCAACGACGTGGTCTGCACCGGCATCGAACACAAGATGGGCATCCACGGCAACTGCACCTGTTCCCTCACCCTCGGTGGCAAAGGCGAGTGCATCGGCACCCTCCTCGGCGAAGAGAACAAGGGCATGGGCCACATGTTCCTCATGATGAACGAAGCGCGCCTCCTCGTGGGCATGCAGGGCTTTGCCTGCGCCTCGGCCGCATACATGTACGCCGTGGATTACGCCAAGGGCCGCGTTCAGGGTGCCAACCTCGTGAAACCCAAGGATGGCGGCGTTCCCATCATCCAGCACCCCGACGTGAAGCGCCAGCTCCTCACCATGAAGGCCTATGTGGAGGCCATGCGAAGCACCCTCTACTACATGGGGCTCTGCCAGGACAACGCCCACGTGGCCGAAGATGACGAGACCAAAGCGAAGTACGCCGGTCTCATCGAAATCCTCACCCCGGTGGCCAAGGGCTACGTCACCGACCGCGCCTTTGAGATGTGCAACCACGCTGTCCAGGTATACGGCGGGTACGGCTTCATCGAAGAGTTCCCCGTGGCACAGCTCATGAGAGACTGCCGCATCACCATGATCTATGAAGGCACCAACGGCATCCAGGCCATGGACCTTGTCGGCCGCAAGCTCGGCATGAAGAAGGGCAAGGTCTTCATGGACCTCATGGGTGAGATCAGCAAGACCGTGGCCGAAGCCAAAGAGATTCCCGCTCTGGTCCCCTTTGCTGAGAAAGTGGAAGGGGCCCTGATGAAGCTCGGCGAACTGGCCATGCACATGGGCAAAACCGCCATGAGCGAAAAGGTCCTCACGGCCTTCTCCTACGCCCACCCCTTCCTTGAGGTGACCGGCGATGTGGTCATGGCGTGGATGCTCCTGTGGCGCGGCACTGCGGCTGCCAAGGGCCTCGAGAAAGCCAAGAAGAAGGATCTCCCCTTCTACGAAGGCCAGATCAAGAGCCTCGACTTCTTCACCGGTTGCGTGCTCCCCGTCTCCCTCGGCAAGATGGAGATGATCAAAGCCACCAACAGCGCCATTGTGGACATCCCTGAAGAGTCCTTCATCTGCTGATAAGGACTCCCGGCACGACAAACGGGGCGGATGGTTAAGAAAAGAGGGGGTCGGCCGTGTTGCCGGCCCTTTCTTGTTTCACCCCGGAAAGACCGCGCCACAAGCCCGCGGCATCAATGAATATCCCTTTCTGAGGGCAAGGCCCAGAGCCCGTGGGCTTTTCCTGAAAACCTCGTCCCGATTCAACCGGGAACCCGTGGCGTTTGCCTCGCCATGACCCGGAAGGAGGGAACAATTGCCTCACTCTCCTACGTCTAAAAGTGGGTAAGAGCCCCTAACACGAGGGCTTGAGAGCGATCGACCCGAACTTCCGAGAAAGCTCCTTATTAAAAAGGATTAAAGCTTTTTTACTTGACGGAACTTGGTTTGTAATTTACATTTGAAGGGCTATTCATTTTAATTTTGGAGTAAAATGGCGCGATTACTACGCGCTGTTTGAGGATATTGTATCATTTCAACTAAGGGAGAGAGGGAAAGCTAAGTATGGAACATCTTATTTCACCTGCCCATTCAATGATTTTGGGATTTATCCCGGGATGGCTGATTTCGTTTCTCTATGTGGTTGTCGGTGTGGGAATTTTTTCCTACATTATCGCCAAACGTCTGGCACCCCTCGTTAAGGCGGCCCCCGACAACAGCCGATTTGCAGACATACCAGCACGAATCTACAACGTGCTCACCGTCTGGCTTGCTCAGATCAAGCAGCCCCGATACATGTTTGCCGGCGTGCTCCACATCATGATCTTCTTCGGTTTCCTGACCCTCGGGCTGCGTACCTGCTCCCTTGTGGTCATCGGAATGTTCCAGGACTTTGCTCTTCCCGGTTTCGGTCCTGAGCAGCCCATCGGCGCCGTCTACAACGTGGTTAAAGACTACGCAGCCACCATGGTGTTCTTTGCCTGTCTCGTGGCAGCCATCCGCAGGGGCGTGTTCCGCCCCGCCCGGTACGCTGTTCCCGAGAAGTACGGCCATGACCACACCGGTGAAGCGGTCTTCGTCTGCTGCATCATCATGGGCCTCATGGTCACCGAGAGCCTCTTTGAGGCTGCCCTGGTCGCCGCCGGTCACGACGCCTTCATGGCTCCCCTGACCCTGGCCTGGGCCTTCTCTCACATGTTGAGTGGCGCATCCCACGGCGTCCTGCAGGTTCTGCATGTGGCTGCTTACTACGCCCACAACACCCTCTTCTTCTTCTTCCTCTGCTTCCTGCCCCTGGGCAAGCACTTCCACGTCATCACCTCACTGTTCAACGTTCTCTTCATGCGTGTGCAGCGTGGCAACATCAAGCCCGTGGTTTACGGCATCACCGCCGAAGGCCTCGACGACCTGGAATCCTTTGGTGTCAAGAAGATCGAAGACTTCACCTGGAAGCACATGCTGGACTTCTACTCCTGTGCCGACTGCGGTCGCTGTTCCGATCAGTGCCCCGCAAACCTCGTGAAGCGTCCCCTCTCCCCGCGCTTTATCACCATCAAGGCCAGGGACCTCATGTTCAAGAACTACCCTTTAAAAGGGGATATGCTCAAAAGCGAGCCCCTGGTAGGGTCCATCTACACCGCCGACGAAATCTGGTCCTGCACCACCTGTGGTGCCTGTGAGCAGGAGTGTCCCCTGGGCATCGAATACATCGACAAGATTGTCGACCTCCGCCGCGGCCTCGTGGACGAAGGCGAAGTTCCCCAGACCCTCCAGAAGCCCATGAAGGCCCTCGGCAAGCGTGGCAACCCCTGGGGCAAGGTGGAGAAAAAACGTGCAGACTGGGCCAAGGACAAAGAGTTCGCCGCCGAGTGTGACGTCAAGATCATGGACAACGGCGACACAGCAGACAACCTCTACTTTGTCGACTCCATCACCAGCTACGACGACCGCATGGTCAACATTGCCAAGTGCACCGCCAAGATCCTGGACGCCGCCGAAGAGGACTTCTTCATCATCGGCAAGCAGGAGAAGGACAGCGGCAACGAGGTGGTTCGTTTCGGTGAGGAGATGCTCTTCCAGCAGCTGAAAGAGCAGAACGTTGAAGCGATCAAAGAGTCGGGCGCCAAGAAGATCATCGCCTCCGACCCCCACGCCTACAACGCGCTTAAAAACGACTACCCCGAGCTGGACCTCCCCGTGGAGCACATCTCCGAGGTAATCGTCAAAAAAGTCAACGACGGCACCATCAAGCTCAAGGCCATCGAGGACAGCTCCAAGGTCTACACCTACCATGACCCCTGCTACCTCGGTCGCCACAACGGCATCTACGATGATCCCAGGAGCGCCATGGCCGCCATCCCCGGTATTCAGATGGTGGAGATGGAGAAAAACCGTGACCGTTCCCTCTGCTGCAGCGGCGGCGGTCTCATGCTCTTCTACGAGCCCCATGAAGAAGAACGCATGGCTGTCTTGAGGGTTCAGATGGCCCACGAAGCCGGTGCCAACGTCATCGTCTGCGCCTGCCCCTTCTGTATGGTCAACATGGAAGACGCCATCAAGGTCGCCGGCCTTGACGACCAGTTGGAAGCCATTGAGCTCACCGAGCTCATCGATCAGCACATGGAAAAGTAGTCAACCAAAATGGGGCTGCATGTGCAGCCCCATGTATATTCCTGTGATTTGTGCCTCTATTCCGCTTCGGGGGCCGATGGCTCCTTAAGCGTAACAGATAAGAGATTAACAAGATTCGGGTGTATATTAACTTTTTGGGAGGAATAACATGGAAATCTTAGTATGTGTCAAAAGAGTTCCCGACTCGGCTGAAAACGAGATCGAAATGAACGCCGAAGGCAACGACATCGAGCGTGACGATCTGGTTTTCTCCGTAAACGAGTGGGACAACTACGCAGTGGAAGAAGCCATTCAGATTGTTGACAACGTTGGCGGCACCGTTACCGTTGTGACTGTTGGCGATGATGAGTCTGACGAAGTTCTCCGTCGTGAAATGGCCATGGGCGCTGCCAAAGGCATTCTCCTGACCGACGACGCCTTCGAAGGCTCTGACTGCAAGGGCGTTGCCACCATCCTCAAAGGATGCGTTGCCAAGGGCAGCTACGACCTCGTACTGACCGGTGCCCAGGCTGACGAAGGCGCTGGCGCTGTCGGCGGTATGCTCGCAGCCATGCTCGACTACCCCTACGCTTCCCTTGTCAACAAGGTTGAAGTAGGCGAAGGCAAGCTGACCGTTGGTCGTGAGATCGAGGGTGGCAACCAGGAGATGAACGAGATTGAAATGCCTTGTGTTCTCTCCATCCAGACCGGTATCAACGAGCCCCGTTACGTGGGTATCCGTGGTATCCGTCAGGTCTCCGGTGTTGAGATTCCCGAGTTCAGCGCAGCTGACCTGGGTGTTGACGCCGCAGCCGTTGGCGAAGCCGGTGCCAAAGTGAAGAAGGTCGACTACTTCGTTCCCGAGTCTGGCGATGGCGCTGAAATGCTTGAGGGCAGCGACGAAGAGATCATCGAAAAACTCATCGAAATCCTTAAGGCGAATGGAGGGCTGGCGTAATGGCACAGGTATTTGCATATTTGGTACATAACGATGGTGCTCTTGATGATTCCGCTATGGAACTGGTTGTTGCTGCAAAGGCCATTGGCGACGACGTAACTGCCGTTGTCACCGGTTCCGGCATCGACGCCGTGGCTGACGAAGCCGCCAAGATCTTCCCCAAGGTTATCAAGATTGACGACGCCGCTCTTGCCTACCCCAACGCTGAGGTGGTTCGCAAGGCCCTGGTTAACGTCATCCCCGCTGGGTCTGTTGTGCTTTTCGCCAACAACACCTTCGCCATGGACTGCGCCCCCGGCCTCTCCATCAAGATGGACGCTGCTTACGTCTCTGACGTTGTGGGCCTCGAAGCTGACGGCGCCACCCTCAAGACCGTACGCCAGGAGTTCGGTGGCGAAGTCAACACCCACGTTGACGTGGACGCCGCTGGCGGCGCTGTCGTGACCCTGCGTCCCGGCACCTTCGCTGCTGACGAGTCCAAGTCTGCAGGCGGCAGTGTAGAAGCTGCTGCTGCCGGTGATGTCGCTGCAAAGCGTACCTTCATCGAAATCGTTGAGCCCGAGGCTGGCGACGTAGACATCACCAAGGCAGACCTCCTCGTCTCCATCGGTCGCGGTATCGAAGACGAAGACAACATCGAGATCGCTCACGAGCTGGCCGAAGCCCTCGGTGCCGGTGCAGAAGTTTCCTGCTCCCGCCCCATCGTTGACGCCAAGTGGCTCGAGCCTTCACGTCAGGTTGGTACCTCCGGTTGCACCGTCAAGCCCAAGGTTTACCTTGCTTGCGGCATCAGCGGTTCCTTCCAGCACATGGGCGGCATCAAAGGTGGCCTGGTTGTTGCCATCAACAAGAACGAAAACGCTCCCATCTTCCAGGTGGCGAACGTAGGTATCGTTGCTGACATCCTTGAGTTCCTCCCCGAGCTCACCGAAGCCATCGGCGATCTCTAAGAGATTTGCGGGGCTGACCCGCTCTCTGACGAAATAAAAAAGGGCGCATCGATTTTCGATGCGCCCTTTTTGTTTTTACGAGGTGTGCCACCTCGAAAGCTGTTAATCCCGGCCCGTCGGAGGCTTCTCCTTTTTATCCCCTTGTTTGCGCTTCACCTTTGCCAGCCACTCGGACTGCTCTTTCTGATACTCCTCTTCCGTCTGCTCCACCAGGTGACTGGACTCTTCGGACCTCTGTGTTGTCGTGCGATTTTCAAGGGAGGAGAACAAAGAGATGAGAGCCTCCAACCGCGAGGGTTCCATGGGCTCTTCAGGCTGATCAGCGGAGGCTGGCCCGCTTGCGCGCGGAATGATCATGCCCAATAACAGCAGGGCCAGGAAAAAAGCGATCCCGAAAAGAGCCCATGCCGCACCAGAAAAAAAGAGGACAAGAAGGCCCCCTGCGATAAGGCAACAAGTGATCAGGAAGAGAAGCCCACCCCCCAGAGCTGTGCGGGGACGATTGGCAGTAAAGCTACGCTTGCGTTTCATAAATCCAGCCTTGGTTCAAAACCTGTTTATCAAACTTTTCAAAAATTTGGCCCCCGGCAGGGCCGCCGGAGGCAGCCTTTTTACGTCAACCGGGCACGGGTGACAGCGTGTTTTCCGAACTTCTCCCGGATGGAATCAACGCTTTTCTCCACCTTGCCCCAGCCGTCGTCGTGGGTCTCACGCGCCTCCACCTGGCCAAAGAGATCCAGTTGGCTAGGGGCGGAGGCCTCATCATGGGTCAGCTGGGAACACCCCAGCCCCACGAGGCGAATCCGCTGGCCCTTCCATTCGGTATCGAACAGTGTTGCCGCCTCTTCGTAGATGCGGCCGGACAGCTGGGTGGGCCGATCCAGGGTGGTTTGCCGGGTGATGCGCCTGAAGTCCGCAAAGGTCAGCTTGATGGTCACCCGCTTGGCAAAAAAGCCTTTGCGCCTCATCTCCCGTGCCACCTCATCCGCCTGAGCCAGAAGGCGGGTGTGGACGAAAGAGGGGTCGGTGGTGTCTTTTTCGAGGGTGGACTCGGAGCTGATGCTTTTCACTTCAACGGACTCTGCGGAGACGGTTCGGTCATCCTCCCCCCAAGCCAGGCCGTAGAGCCGCTCCCCTGCCTGGCCCATCTTTTGAATGAGGGCGGATTCAGGGTAACGCCTCACATCCCCCAGGGTTCGGATCCCCAACCCTTCAAGAAGCGCAACGGTGCGCTTGCCCGCACCCGGAACTTTTTTGACGGGGAGGGCCGCAAGAAAGGCATCCAGGTTCTTAAGGGAGACCACATAAACCCCGTTGGGTTTGTTAATGTCCGAGGCGACTTTGGCCACGAATTTGAGCGGAGCCACCCCGACACTGCAGGTGAGGCCCGTCTCCCTTGCCACACGCTCCCGAAGGGTCTGGGCGATAGCTTCCGGAGGGCCGAACATGCGCTCACACCCGGTGACATCAAGGTAGCCCTCATCGATGGAGACCTGCTCCACCAAAGGGGTGTATTCCCGGCAGATGGCAAAGACGCGGGCCGACATCTCTTTGTAGCGCCGCCTGTTTCCCGCCACCACCTGGAGATGGGGGCAGAGCTTTAACGCCTGAAACAGGGGCATGGCCGAATGGATCCCGTAGCGCCGGGCCTCATAACAGGCGGTGGAGACCACCGACCGTGCGGAGTGGCCCGAGACCACCACGGGCTTGCCCCGGAGTGCCGGGTTGTCCAGCAACTCCACAGAGGCGAAAAAAGCATCCATATCGAGATGAAGAATCATGGCGATACCAAATTTAAGTGACAGGTGAACCAAGCCATTGCCAATGCGCACCGGGTGTCGTTGTTAGACGTTTCCCGCTATCGCAAAGGGAAACCCAGCCCGAATTCCACGTGAGATAAACCTAACACCAGCCCTTCATCTTTTCAACGGAGAGGAGGAGTGATGTGAGCCTGGGCTGTGATATATAATATATCAGATGGCTTACCGTGAAAATCAAAAGGGAACCAAATTCCCCGCATCACAGCTTTCCATTTCCCGGTAAACCCGCCCCCCACTCAGACTGCGGCCCCCAATGCCCGGTGCTCGGATCAGGCCCATGGCTGAGTCCCCACTGAATTAGCCAGAATTACTTGCAATTCTGGCATCCCACACCCTGCCCAACCCAAGGGGGATTTCTCGGAAAAAATGCGTGTCCGATTTTCGAACCAAAATATTACAAATTTGTTGCTTTCACCCCCGTTTTTCCTTATCACTGACCCATGGTGGCATGGGGGAGAAAGACTCGCCTGATGCTGACCATCACCCCCGCCGGCAGGTTTGCCTGCCGCCCGGAACCCCTGCCTAATGCATGCTCAGGTTCATCCAGGGTTTCGGTGCCATTTCAGAGCCTTTGGGAGACGGCATGAAACGCCTGAATGAAACCAGACTCTTCTTCGAAATAAGCAAAGCCCTTCACGAGCACCGCGACCTCAAAAATGCCCTGTACAATGTGCTGAACATCCTCGAAGAGGGGATGGATATGGAGCGGGGCACCATCACGCTTTTAAACCAACGGCGAAACGAAATCAGTATTGAAGTGGCCCACGGCCTCTCCAAGACCGCCATGCGAAAAGGCAAGTACAAACCTGGCGAAGGGATCACCGGGAGTGTCTTTGAAAAAGGCGAGCCTGTCTCTATCCCCAAAATCAGTGAAGAGCCTCTTTTCCTCGATCGCACCGCCTCCCGCAAGCACAACGGGTCTGAGTACTCCTTCTTTTGTGTCCCGGTCAAAAAAGGCAAAACCGTCATCGGTGCCTTGAGTGTGGACCGCCCTTTTGAAGAGGAGTTCCCCCTCTCGCAAGGGACCGAGACCCTCTCGGTGGTGGCCACCATGATCGCCACCCACGTCATCAACCTGGAGAAGATCAACCGGGAGAAAGAGAAGCTCAAAGAGGAGAACACCCGCCTGCGCACCGAGTTGGAGAACAAATACAGCTTCACCAACATCATCGGCAACTCCAACAAAATGCGGGAAGTGTACCAGATGATCTCCCAGGTGTGCAAAAGCAACGCAACGGTTCTGGTTAGGGGCCAGAGCGGCACGGGAAAAGAGCTGGTGGCCAACTCCATTCACTACAACTCCAACCGGGCCAAGCACCCCTTCATCAAGGTCAACTGCGCAGCCCTTCCGGAGAGCCTCATTGAAAGCGAACTTTTCGGTCATGAAAAGGGGGCCTTTACCGGTGCTGTAAACCAGAAGCAGGGAAAGTTTGAGCTGGCCCACAAGGGCACCCTCTTTTTGGATGAGATTGGCTCCATCAGCCTGGATGTTCAGGTGAAGTTGCTTCGGGCCCTTCAGGAGAGAGAATTTGAACGGGTGGGGGGACACCGCACCATCAAAAGCGATGTGCGGATCGTTGCCGCCACCAACAACAACCTGGAGCGGGCTGTGGAGGAGGGAAGCTTCCGCGGAGACCTCTATTACCGGCTCAACGTCTTCCCCATCTTTTTGCCCCCGTTAAAAGAGCGAAAAACCGACATCCTCCTCCTCGCCGACCATTTCGTGGAAAAATACGCCAAAGAAAACGACAAAGAGATCCGCCGGATCTCCACGCCGGGCATCGACATGCTGATGAGCTACCACTGGCCCGGCAACGTCCGTGAGCTGGAAAACTGCATCGAGCGGGCGGTTCTCCTCTGCAACGAAGGGGTGATTCACGGCTACCATCTCCCCCCCACCCTTCAGACAGGCTCTGAGTCCGGAACCCTTCCGGCCAAAACCCTGGAGGAGGCCACAGCCAATCTGGAACGGGAGATGATCATTGATGCCTTGAAAAACACCCGGGGCAACATCACCTCCTCTGCGGAGATGCTGGGCACCACCGTGAGAAAATTTTCCTACAAGGCCCAGAAATACGGCATCCAGTACAAAGACTACCGATAACGTTCAGCTCCGGCTCCCTTGACCTGATGCCGTGGTGGTGTCGGAGCAGCCCCATACAATCAATGCCCCAGAAGCCTCTTTGCAAGTCCGAGATCCTGGGAGACCCCGATGCGGACATCGGTGGCGGGTCCCCGCTCGTCGAGAATGATCACGCACCATCGGGTTTTCTTGTTAAAAAGAAGCACCGTTGACGGCTGTGAAGCAAAGGCCGTCACCAACTCCCACCCCTTTTTCTTGAGCTCTCCCCTGAAAAAAATTTCCACCGATGTCTTGAGGACACGTCCCGAGTAAACGATAAAGCCCGTCTTTGCACCTCGAGCCTCCATCACGGTGGTGTACTCTGAAACCTCATAGAGCTCTCCGGGAATGGGGACATCACCAAACTGAGAGAGATAGGCGTGGGGCTCCCTTGGCGCCGTGTGGCCGTAAGCTTCGGTTGGGTTTGCATAGAGAGCCCGCCTCTCCACCGGCTCACGCTGAACCATGCAGGACATAAAAAACATCACCCCAACTACAAGCACCCCCCACTGAAACCGGACCCACCCAGATCGTATCATCATCTCTCTCCCGCGCTGCTTCGTTACAGAACCACTCAATAGAGGAATAATCAGAACAATAACCAGAGACCTCTTACTTCTTTTCGGACACCCGCTGACAATCTTTACTCCTCCCTTATTAAAACAAGGGGATTGACGAGTTTTGCCCGAGTGTTTTACCATTTGCCCTCGACATAGCTTGCCGGCCCGTTTTTCCTCCCCCCCAAGAACGCCCCAGGAGCGTGGCACCGGTGATTCACCCAGGGCTGCACACGTCGCCCCGGAACCCCAAGGAGGTAGTCTGACGGTATGGTTTCCCTGTTTCGAACACTCTTACTCAGCGCGTGTGCCCTTCTTCTTTTCACCCCGCCTCTGCTCGCAGAAGGCCGGTTCATGGCCCATGACGACGGCACCGTCACCGACACCGACCAGATGTTGATGTGGGCACGAAACGACAACCAGACCGATATTGATTTTGCCGATGCCGACAAGTTCGCCCGGTTTGCCTTCGGTTACACCATCGCCACCCAATACGACAACTGGCGGCTTCCTTACGTCTCCGAACTGAAGAGCCTCTACCGGGCCGGAAAAAGCCTCACCCCGACCCCCAATGACTGCGGCAAAGCGGTTTCTGTCATCCCGGAGATCGAGCTGAGCTGTGGCTGGATCTGGGCCATCCGAAAAGCGACGAACCAACCCGTTGTCTTCAACTTTCAATACGGTTCGGCCTTTGGCCATCAATCGGGTGACACCACCGGCTGCCGAGTTCTGCCCGTGCGGGACCTGATGCAATAAAACCACAGAAGATTTGACCCCTTAACGACGGACACCCCATGACCGAATTCACCCTCGACCCACGCCTTGAAAATGACTGTTGGCCCCTTGGCACCCTCCATGGCCTTCGCCTGCTCCTGATGAACAACAGCCAGGTTCCCTGGTTCATTCTCGTGCCGGAGACATCCGCCACCGAACTCTTTGAACTGGAGCCGCCCCTCCAAAACGCCCTGGCCAACGCCGTGGATGCTCTCTCCCGCATCATCAAAGAGACCCTTGGCGCGGAAAAACTCAACGTCGCCGCCATCGGCAACGTCGTCTCCCAGATGCACATCCACGTGGTGGGACGCTCCACCACCGACTTCTGCTGGCCCAACCCCGTCTGGGGCGCCCCCGGCGGCACCCCCTACGAAGAGTCCGAGGTGCATCAACTCATCGCCACCCTGAAAACCTGCCTTGACGACACCTTTGTTGAAAACTAAAAAGCGATGCCTCCGGCGGCGAGGGTGGCGAAGCCACATTAGGCAAAAACACCTCGAAAGCGGGTTGCCTTGCGAATTGCCCCGAGGAACGAGGGGCAATTCGCAAGGGCATTCGCCGCGAGCTACGGCTGGTGATTGTTCAAATGCTGTCACAAGCTTTGAAAAACTCTGGTTACGATAGCACTCTTCCGATGGGGCGGATTTAAGCGATATCCCGCCAACGCCAAGAATGACGTCCCATCAATAACGACCTCCCTTTCAAAAAAGCCCACCCACCAAGCATAAACCACGGGCGCAGCCCGTCAGCGAATGTGATCACCCCGAGGAACGAGGGGTGTGAGCATTCGCGAACCTGGGGTGCAGGGGATCATCCCCTGCCCGCCGGAGGCTGCTTTTAAAGGTTTTCTACCCGTGCCCTGCTTCCGGTCTCCCGGTTGGGGGTCAGGGTCATGTGGTGGGTGATGCAGGAGAGGGTGTCGGCCTGGGTATGGGTAACGTAGATAAGGGTGGTTTTGCCGCTGTGCCCCACCTTGTCGGCGAGGTCGAGGACAAACCGGCTGTTGGCATCGTCCAAGCCCTGGCAGGGCTCGTCGAGGATGAGAAGGGATGGGGTCTTGATCATGGCCCGGGCGATGAGGACCATGCGCTGCTCCCCTGAGGAGAGACTGCGAAAAGGGCGATCCTTTTGGGCTGCCATGCCGAGTATCTCAAGCCAGGCGAGGGCGGCCCCTTTTTCCATGGTGGAGAACTTTCGGTAGGTGCCGATGGAGTCGGAGAGACCGGAAAGAATGGTGGAAAAGGGTGTGGCAGCGGCTCGGTACCCGATCTGAAATTCTGCGGAGAGGTAACCGATCCGCTTTTTGATGTCCCAAATGCTCTCACCGGTGCCCCGTTTCTGCCCGAAGAGAAAAATATCGTGTCCATAGGCCTTGGGGTTGTCCCCGTTGATCATGGAGAGCAGGGTGGACTTGCCCGACCCATTGGGCCCGGTGATCATGTAATGGTCCCCACGTCGGATGGTAAAGGTAATCCCCGTCACCACGGGCCTTCCATTGTAGGCCACGGACACATCTTGAAACCGGACAAGCGCCTCACCTGAAAGAGCTGCTGGGGCCTTTTCATCTTCCAGGAAACACGCATCGGGAAGTTCCGCAAGGGAACGGCTCCTGGCTTTCAAGTCCTTGCGTCTTGCCGCCCACTCATCCCGGGGGCCGGAGCATACGAGACGCCCCTCTTCCATTTCTGCCACATGGGTGACAAACGGGGGCAACTCCCCCGTGCGCCCGAGAATCATCACCGGTGTCACCCCTGCCCGGGAGAGGGCATGGATCCGCTCACCCAGGGACGCCGCCGCCCCTTTGTCGAGACCACAGAAGGGATCGTCCAGGACAAGAAGGGCAGGGTCGGCCATCAACGCACGGCAGATCAGGGATTTTCGAATCTCCCCGGTGGAGAGGAAGCGCAACCCCCGGTCAAAGAGTGGGGCCAACCCAAAGGACTCCCCGAGCAGGCGAGCCTTCGGCTCGTCCCTGCCCCCCTCCATGATAAACCCCAGGGCGGAGCGGCCCGGATCGATGCGGTCCATAAAGTCGGTGTCGTCCTCTCGGATTTCCCGTTCTATGGCGGCCAGGTGGTCTTCAAAGGAGATATGCCCAACGGCCATGGGAAGGCCGCTCACACATCCGCTGGTAGGAAGCGCCTTGCCGGCCAGAAGTTTCCCCAAGGCCGACTTGCCCGAGCCATTGGGACCGATCACTGCCCACACCTCCCCCATGGAAAGGTGCAGGTTGATGTCGCGGAGCCAGGCGTCCTGGGCAATATGATAATCCACTGCTGTAAGGTTCATGTTCATATTCATGGGCCGTTTATACCACACCAGATGTGGGAAGCCACACAAGGATCCAGCCTGCCCTACCGCTAAACCCACGCCAAAAGCCGCCTTCCATGGGAAGGCATACCCTTAAAAAAAACACCAACACCCCAAACAAAACACGGCAAACACCTCACAAATAAAGACAACCCCCAACGAATCTCCCATCAACACACCAAAAAAGAACCAACCCCCCCACCCCCAGCAACATAAAACAGACAAAACCGAAACAAAATCCACCAGTACTCCGCAAGACCCCACCAATTGTTGATAACTTTCCACACATGTCGTAATCTCCCCCAAGAAAAACCTTTCGCTAAAACGACACACATGGGGCTGTCTGGTCCTCCCACGGAACCCCCGTTAAAAAACGGCCAAAATCCCACACAAAATCTCGATTACCCTGGAAAAATTGATCTTTACAGGGCGGTGTGTTAATTTTTTAAGAATACCAAACCATTTCATGATATATCGCCCCCCCATGCATCGCACCGCCCATGGGTGGGTTTACACGCCAATGCCCTTCAAACCATTGGAAAAGGCAGCGACATGGGCTTTTCACCACAGCCACTGAAACACCTGAAACGTGCGGCAGCCTGCTGTATCTTTGCGCTTTTTCTGGCGGGAACCTGCCGGGCAGAACCCCTGACCGTGGGCTTCCTTGCCGGTGGCGGAGGGCTGGGAGATCAGTCCTACAACGACATGACCTGGCTGGGACTGGCCAAAGCACGTGAAAAATACGGCATTCGCCTCTTCTTTTCGGAAGCACAAGAGAACGACACCTCCCGGCAAGCCGCCCTTGATCGCCTCCTCGCCTCCGGTACCAAAGTGGTGGTCTGCAATGGCGCGGGCCTTCTGCCTGTCATCAAAAAAACCGCTGCCGAAAAGCCGGAGATCTACTTCATCATCAATGATTACCTTGTCACCGGGTACGACAACATCGTCTCCACCACCTTTGCCAACCACGAGGGCGCTTTTCTGGCAGGGGTGCTGGCCGGCTCCATGACCCACTCCCAGCGCATCGGCTTTATTGGCGGCGTTGAAATGTGTGCCATCCACTCCTTCCGCCAGGGGTTCACCGAAGGGGTTCGTTATGCAAATCCAAAGGCAAGGGTCATCAGCAGGTTTATCGCCAAAGCCGGGAACTACAAGGGCTTCAGCAACCCGAATGCCGGATATGCCATTGCCTCCACCCTGTACGACCAAGACGCCGACATCATCTTTGCCGTGGCCGGCCTTTCAGGAAATGGCATCATTCAAGCCGCCCGCACCCACAACCGCTACGTCATCGGCGTGGATGCCGACCAGGACCACATGGCCCGGGGCCTTATCCTCACCAGCATGGTAAAGCGTCTGGACCGGGCCTCCTTCATGGAAGTGGAAAAAATACTGAACCACCGGTTCCAACCAGGAGAGAGCGAATACAACCTCGCAAATGGTGGTGTGAGCCTCAGCCCCATGCGGTATACCCGGGAGTTAATCCCCGATGCGGTCCACCAGCAACTGAAACGCGTGGAGTCAAAAATCATTACCGGAGAACTTACCGTAAGCCACTGCCGGGAGGTGTCCCCATGAAAAAAATCATCTTCGCACTGCTACTGCTCCTTCTCCCTTGCGGCTCGGCGGCTGCTGACCCCCTCACCGTGGGGTTTCTGGTCGGGCAATCAGGGATCGGGGACCAGTCCTTCAACGACATGACCTACGCAGGGCTTATCAAGGCAAAACAGGAGCTGGGCATCGACGTTGTCGTCGAAGACATGGAAAAAACAGAGTCTGCCGCCGAAAAAGCGATGCAACGCCTCATTTTCCGGCGTGTTCAGGTAATCGTGGCCAACGGCTTTGAGTTCCAGAATCTTGTGGAAACGTACGCCAAACGCTACCCGAACATCTATTTTATCATGCACGACGTACCGATAGGCGATCATGCCAACGTGGTTTCCACGGTCTTTGCCGTCGAGGAGGGCGCCTTCCTCGCCGGAGTCCTGGCCGCCTCCATGCCGGACACCCGAAAACTGGGTTTTATTGGCGCCGTGGACATCCCTGTGCTGAAGCCATTTTTCATCGGGTTCCAGGCCGGGGTCCGCTACGCGTCTCCGGGAATTCCCATCGATGTGGCTTACATCTCCGAGGCCCCGGACTTAAGCGGGTTTAACAGCCCGGCACAAGGGCATGCCGTGGCAACAGAGATGTATGACCGCGGGGCAAACACCATTTTTTCCGTGGCCGGCCTCACCGGCAACGGCATTATTCAGGCAGCCCGGGGTGCCAATCGCTTTGTCATCGGCGTGGACTCCGATCAGGACCATCTCGCCGTGGGCCATGTGCTCACCAGCATGATGAAGCGCCTGGACACCGCCACATACAAGGAGGTGGCAAAAATCGCCATGGGCCGGTTTAAACCAGGGGTCCGCTATTACGGCCTCCTCGAAGAGGGCGTGGGACTCTCCCCCATGACCTACACACGGGAACTGATTCCCCAGGAAATTCTCAATCGCCTTGCCGAAGTGCGACTTAAGATCATCGCCGGTGAAATCCGATTCCCGTCCATCGCCCAACCATCCAAAGGAACACCATGAGGATTGCCTGGACACTCCAGAGAAAGATCACCACAGGTATTCTTCTGATCCTGCTGGCCACCCTTGTCCTGTCGGGTGTCCTCATTTTGGAGAAACAGCGTCACCAACTCATGGGGGCCCTCACCCAGCAGGCCGAACGCCTTACGTCCCTTGTGGCCAAATTCAGCGTTCACCCCCTGGAAAAATACAGCTACTTCATCCTAGAGGAGGTGGCCTTAAGCGTGGGGCAGTTCCCCCAGGTCGCATTTTGTGAAATCTATGACGCCAACGGAAACTCCCTCACCAACGTCGAAACCACCATCCGGGGGAAAAACATAAAAAAAAAACAGCGCCAGACCGGCGACAACATCCTGGTCGCTGCCCGGAAAATCACCTCTGACTCAGGTACCCTCCTGGGCGAAGTGGAGATCGGAATCTTCACCGACTCCGTGAAATCAAAACTTCGAATGGACGCGCTCACCCTGGCCGTGGGCAGCCTTCTTATTGTGATACTGGTGGCCGCCAGCCTTCACCTGTTCCTGGCCCGAAGCATCATCACCCCTGTGGTCACCCTCTCCAGCATGGCTCAGTCCCTCTCCAGGGGAGAATTCGTAAAACCCGACCTCGACACCCGCAGGGACGAAATCGGGGACCTCTTCCACGCCTTCAACCGCATGAGCAGCAACCTGCAGCACCTCTACAGCAATTTGGAAAACGAGGTAAAGGAACGAACCAGCGAGCTGGAAGGGGCCAACCGCCTGCTTCAAATCGAGATCACGGAGAGGGAAAAAGTGAAAGAGGCCCTGAAAAAAGCCAAAGAAGAGGCGGAGATCGCCAATCAGTACAAAAGCATCTTCGTGGCCAACATGAGCCATGAAATCCGAACCCCCATGAACGCCATCCTCGGATATGCCCAGATCCTCCAACAGAAACAGCTGGGGGACCCAGACACCATCCATGCCGTGAACACCATTGAAAAAAGCGGAAGCCACCTCCTGGAGGTCATCAATGAAATCCTCGATTTTTCCAAAATCGAAGCGGGCAAGGTGGACCTCCGCGTCGCCCCCTTTGATCTGGCCGCCCTCCTCTCCAGCCTGGACACCCTCTTTGCCCTGCGCTGCAAAGAGAAAAAACTCACCTGGGAGGTGATTGGCCCTAAAGATCGTACCGCCATCCCCGTTGAAGGCGACCAGGGGAAACTCCGTCAGGTGCTCATCAACCTCTTAAGCAATGCCGTTAAATTCACCGACACCGGCAGGGTAAGCCTGAGGGTGAAGGAGACCGCCCCCGACCTCTTCCACCTTGAGGTGCAGGATACTGGGCCCGGCATCCCCGAGGACCTGCAACAGATGATTTTTCAGCCATTTCGGCAAGTCCACAACGACGCCCGTGAAGATGGCACCGGCCTGGGGCTCTCCATCTCCAACAGCTATGTCCAGCTTATGGGGGGCCGCCTGGAGCTTGCCTCCAATGAAGGGGTTGGGTGCCGCTTCCATTTTTCCATACGCCTCCCCCAGGTCCCCGTAGAAAGCGTCTTCCCCGACGACCCGGCCCCGGCCATCAGGCAACTGTCCAAAGCCCAGAGCATTCATGCCATGGTGGTGGACGACGACCGCAACAGCCGCGAAATGCTCTCCAGCATTCTTACCGGATGGGGCTTCTCCGTCACCAGTGCGGATAACGGGCGAGATGCCCTGGAGCAACTGGAATCTCAGCCTGTGGACATTCTTTTTGTGGACTACCACATGCCCATGATGGACGGCCTTGCCCTGGCCCGGGATTTCAGGCGCCGCACCACCCTTGACGCCATCCCAACGGTGCTGGTCTCTGCCGATGTCTTTGACCTTCACGACCAGATATCTCGCGAAAAGGGAATCGACCACTGCATCGCCAAGCCGCTTCGTATCGAAGCCATTGCAGCAGTGGTTGAAAAACGATTCCCACGTCAGTTCAAAGCCGTCCAGCCCCCACCCCCCGCCACGGGTCCCGCTATTGACGAGACGCCCTTCGCCATCCCTCTGCCTGAGGGCATGCGAACACAAATCCAGGAGGCCGCCCAGTTCGGACAGGTCAGTGAACTCAAACAGATCATAGAAAAACTCAATTCCATGGGAGACCGCCATGAAAAGCTGGGTACCGCCATGGCTCACCGGTTGCGTAAATACGACATGGATGGCATCATCAAGCTGATGACCAACACCCCAAAAGGAGAAATCCATGGAGAGTCCTGAAGAAAAACCCCATGACGCCGCAAAAATCCTCATCGTGGATGACAAGCCGGAAAACATCGATCTCATCATGAAGATCCTGGAGCCGGAAGGGTACACCCTGGCCTTTGCCACCAGCGGCGCAAAGGCCATTGAGGTCACACAGTACTTCCTGCCCGACCTGATTCTTCTGGATGTGATGATGCCACCCGGTATGGACGGTTTTGAAACCTGCACCCAGCTTAAACGCGACCCCCTGACGGCCGATATTCCCGTGGTCTTTGTCACGGCAAAAAACGAAACCACGGCCATTGTTGAAGGGTTTCAGTGCGGCGGCCAGGATTACATCCCCAAACCCTTCAGAAGGGAAGAGGTCCTCTCCCGTGTCCGCACCCATGTCCAGGTCCGCCAAATGATTCGGAAGCAGGCAAAGCTCATCGATGACCTTCAAAAGGCCCTCGCCCATGTCAAAACCCTTCGAGGGCTGCTTCCCATCTGCGCCTCCTGCAAAAAAGTGCGCGATGACAAGGGCTACTGGCACCAGATCGAGAGCTACCTGAGAACCCACGCCGACCTCGACTTCACCCACGGCATCTGCAACGACTGTGCACGGCGTCTTTACCCGGACCTTGACCTCTCCGATTTCCCCAATGGGGGTGAGTAACAAACGCAGTGGCAGAGTGGGCGCATGGAATAGCGAAAGGGGTACCCCGCCGTTCCATCGTCTCCATTGCCACCTCACTTTGAACAGGTGGCACAAGCCTGCGCCAGAAACGCATGAGAAAACCATCCCCCCACATAAAATGCCATACCGAGCCCCACAGCCCGAAACAAAGCGAGCATTCAGCCAAAGCCTATGGCAAAACAACCCACAAACCATCCGGCACCACCCAAAACGACCTTTTTTTCACTCAAACAACACCCCTGACCCTGCAAAAAAGCATCAATGGCCATAAAACAACCCCCATTGTTCATAACTTTTCATAAGCACCCGCCCCCAACCCGTCACTTGCCCCATGTCGGGTCCCTGTTCAGCGCCACCTGGCACACGCCGCAAGATGCACGGATGCTCCCCCTCATCGACGTGGGTAGCCATTGCCCAAAGCTACTGTGCCGCCAACATTGACACCAATCCTGTTTTTTTAAAGTTTTCATCAGCTTGCCCCCCTGCAGAGTCTCCGGGACGACATGTGCAACGGGACACCGGGCCGTTCGCTTTTTTGTTTGTATTGGACCACACAACATGGTATTGGTCTTACCAAAAAACAACAAGCCGGAGAATTGGTATGACCAAAACAGACCACGGGGAACGCCTCTTTGAGACGGTTGCCCGCAAAATAGCAACACGCATTCATAAAGGGGAGTGGCCCCCTGGCACACGGCTCCCCCCTGAGCGAACCCTCACCGAACACTTTGCCGTCTCCCGGAGCTGCATCCGGGAGGCCATCCACACCCTTGCCGAACAACAGATCGTGGAGACGCGACGCGGAGCCGGGACCTTTGTGTCAGAGCCCGACGAATCGGCCCTCTCGGATCGCCTCGCCCGTGTGGTCCCCTTAAAGACGGAACGGCTTGCCGAGATCTTTGATGTCCGCCAGATCATTGAGCCACAACTCGCCGCCAGAGCCGCCCTGCACATCACCGAAGAGCAACTCGTGCGTCTGAAACTCCTGGTGTATGAACAGGAAAAAAGAGCCCTGGCCGGAGAGACCACCGAGGACATCGATCAGGAGTTCCATCTCTGTCTTGCCGAAGCCTCAGGGAACGGGATCCTCTTGAGCGTGGTGAAAAACCTCACCGCCATCCTCACCGAATCCCGCACCCAGGCCCTCCAGACCGCAGAGCGAAGCCGCGCTTCCGTGGAAAGCCACGTGGCCGTCATCGACGCCCTGGAGCGGGGGGACAGCATCTCTGCCGAAAATGCCATGCGCCGCCACCTTGAAACCGTGGAAAGCGCCGTGTTCGGGAATAAAGAAGAGCAGGAATAGAACCCAGGGGATGCCCCCCTGGACCCCAGGTATGCGAATGCGCATCGGGTGTCGTTACTTTAAGGTACTCGCGTCCGCATTCGCACCATGTTCGGCATGATGCACAGTGCGCCACAAGGGCTTAAGCTGTGGGCCCTGCTCTTCAAACGCTCCGTTGGTGGCGACGAAATCAACAGTCAAAACCTGTTTGTCGAACTTTTCAAAAGTTCGGCCCCCGGCAGGGCCGCCGGAGGCGCTCTTCAATCTAAAAAAAGGACCACATCAAGACATGCTGACATCGTTTTTGCTCTACGCGGCCGTGGGCGCCATTGCAGGCATCCTGGCAGGACTTCTTGGAATCGGGGGCGGCCTGGTGATTGTCCCCATGCTGGTCTTCAGCTTCACCCTGCAGCAGATCCCGGCCGACCTCACCATGCACCTGGCCCTGGGCACCTCCCTTGCCAGCATCATCTTCACCTCCATCTCCAGCCTGTCGGCCCACCACAAGCACAAGGCCGTACGCTGGGACGTCTTCAAGGGCATCACCCCGGGGATCATTGTGGGGACGTTCTCCGGCTCCTGGGTGGCCTCCCTCCTGCCCACCCAGGTCCTGAAAGGAATCTTTGTCGTCTTTCTCTACTATGTGGCCACCCAGATGATCCTGGGTAAAAAACCCGCAGCCGCAAGGGAGATTCCCGGTACAGCAGGCATCTTCGGTGCCGGCGGCGTCATCGGTTGTTTTTCCAGCCTTGTGGGCATCGGCGGCGGTACGCTCTCGGTCCCCTTCCTCACCTGGTGCAATATCTCCATCCGCCACGCCATCGGTACCTCGTCGGCCATCGGCCTGCCCATTGCCCTGGCCGGGGGCTTCGGCTACGTCCTCAACGGACTGGGTACTGAAAATCTGCCGGACTTTGCCCTGGGCTATGTCCACCTCCCAGCCCTTTTGGGCATCATCAGCCTGAGCGTTCTCACCGCCCCCCTGGGAGCCAAACTGACCCACAGCCTCCCCGTGGACAAACTCAAACGCATCTTCGCCCTTCTTCTTTACGTGGTGGCCACCCGCATGCTCATCAGCGCATTTTAACGAGGTGTGCCACCTCGAAAGCAGGTATGCAAATGCTGCGAGCCCTCGTTCCTCGGGCCCCTCACATTTGTTGACGGGCTTCGCCCGTGAATAATGACCGATGTGATTCAAACGCTTTCGCGTTGTGTGTGGTGCATCATCGTGGCCCACACCTGTAATTTAACCAGTCCGGACGCATCTAAACTAAAAACAAAACGGGCCGTGGGGATCATCAACTGATCCATCACGGCCCGCTCTGTTTTGGGAGATTTTTTCACAGACTGTAGATTATAAACAGCCTTACAATAATGTCAGATACTGCAAACCTAAACACGTATCGCATTCACCACCGGGTTTCCAGGTGCCCCCACCTAGCCACCGGAGGCAAGCGCTCTATTATCCTTTTGTCAGGCCGTAGCCGGTTTCGCCGTGGAGGGTTTGGTCGAGGCCGATCATTTCGGACTCTTCGTCGATACGGAAGCCGATGGTCTTCTCAATGGCGACACAAAGGACCAGGGTTATACTGGCGGCCAGGGCAATGGTGGCGCCCATGCCGGTAAGCTGGACGAAGAGCTGATCAAAAGCAGTCCAGGGTTTCCCGGCGGCTGCGGAAGCATCGGCCATCCAGCTGTCCCGGATAAAAAAGGAGAGCATGAGAACGCCGAGCCCGCTGCCCACGCCATGGATGCCGAAGCAGTCGAGGGAGTCGTCGTAGCCGAGTTTTGTTTTCAGGGTCAGCACCCAGTAACAGAGGCAGGAGGAGAGGGCGCCAAGAATAAGGGCACCGCCGGGGAGAACCACACCGGCGGCCGGGGTAATGACCACAAGGCCAGCCAGGATGCCAGAGACAAAGCCAAGGGCGGTGGCCTTCTTGTAGATCCACGCTTCGATGACCAGCCAGGTGAGGGCCCCTGAGGCTGCGGAAATCTGGGTCATGGCAAGTGCCCTGGCCGTATCAAGGCCGCTGCCCAGGGTGGACCCGGCGTTGAACCCGAACCATCCCACCCAGAGAAGGCCAGCCCCCATCATGGTCATGACAAGGTTGTTGGGGTGAAACGCCGTCTTGGGAAAGCCCTTGCGGGGCCCCAGGTATATGGCGGCCACCAGGGCGCTGATCCCTGCGGAGACGTGAATCACAAGACCACCGGCAAGATCGATGACCCCTGCGGCGCCGTGGTTGAAGAGCCAGCCGTCGGGCGCCCAGATCCAGTGGCACAAAGGGGCATAGACAAAGAGAAACCAGAGGGCGATAAAGGCGATATACCCTCGGAACCAGACCCGCTCTGCGATGGCACCGCTGATGAGGGCCGGCGTGATGATGGCAAACTTCCCCTGGAACATGGCAATGATGTACTCGGGGATGCCGTCGGTGATGGTGGAGTCGATGCCGGAGAGCAGAAAAAAATCGGGGTTCCATCCCCAAAAGCCCCCCAGAATGCTTTTCCCGAAGGTGAGGCTGTAGCCGCAGACCACCCAGAGCACCCCGATAACAGCCAGGGCCACAAAGGTGTGCATCATGGTGGAGAGCACGTTCTTGGTCCGCACCAAGCCGCCGTAGAACATGGCGAGACCAGGCACCATCAAAAGCACCAGGGCCGTGGAGATCAGCATCCAACTGGTACTTCCCGTGTCCACCCCATCCCCGGTCAGGGCAAAGGCAGAGCCCTTCATCATCAGAAGTGCTGCTGCCGTCATCATCGCTGTTCGAGTTCCTCTCGTCATTTCCTATCCCCGCCTGAAGTTCACTGGTTGCGCGTCAAAGTGTGTCTTTTCAACAGTTGGCATAACACCTATCAACATCCGTGCCACTCGTGGGAGATATAAATTTTCCGCCATAACTTAAGATCGTTACACGTAATCAAACATAAATATTGAGATATATTAATTACATATTTGTTATATTAACAGGTCTTTAATTGCAATATTGTCTCATTGTAAGTCAAAATCACTATTTCGTAACTTTTAACATAAGCGCTAACATCGGTAAGCAGGGGTGTCTTTTGCACCCTTTCTCACCGGAGTTACTCTTGGCAAAACCAAACGAAATTCAGACGCCTTCATGATCGGTTCGGGCATGTACCACGAAGGTCACGAAGCGCCCTTCGGACTGCACAAAGAAGGGTTCAAACCTAAACCGTTGTCACGGGCGCAGCCCGTCAGCAAATGTGCCCCCCCCCCAAGGAATGAGGGGTGGAGCATTCGCGAACCTGGGATCAAGGGGCTCAGCCCCTTGTTACTCACCCTGTTTCTGTTTTTTAAGCCGTTTGCTCAAGGCGGGCTGGGAGATCCCGATCAGTCGGCAGGCAATGGACTGGTTGCCATCGGCGCGCTTCATGGCTTCGCTGACGAGGAGATCGGCCACATCATGGATGGATGGGAGGGATTTGGAAGAAACAAACACGCTATCATCCTGATGATCGCATGCTGCTTCGTGTCCACTGGGGTCAAGTGTCATGGCCCCGATTTTCCGTTTAAAAGAGTGAAGGGAGAGCATCTTCGCTTTGTGGGTACTCACGGCATCGTAGACCATGGCCTGCAGCTCCCGAACGTTGCCGGGAAAAGGGTAGTTGGATAAAAGGGTTTCCAATTCCCGGGGGTAGGTCGGTCGTTTCTTGTTCAGGGCAACCGCCGCTTCCCCAAGGAAATGATTGAGAAGCAAGGGAATGTCATCGCGCCGCCCCCGCAATGGGGGGATGTGCACGTGGTGTGCACAGAGGCGGTAATAGAGATCCTTTCGAAACTCTCCTGCGGCCTGCTTTTTATCGAGGTCCTGGTTGGTTGCCACCACAATGCGCGAATTCATACGTTTGGGCCGGTCGCTTCCCAGGGGGTAATATTCGCCATTTTGAATCAACCGAAGCAATTTCACCTGGGAGATAATACTTAAATCGCCAATTTCATCCAGAAAAAGGGTGCCATGTGCCGCCTGCTCGATCATCCCTTTCCGCACCTCATGGGCACTGGTAAACGCACCGGGGGCATGGCCGAACAGGGTATCGGAAAAGACATTGTCATCCAAACCCGCCACATTGATGGAGACAAGGGGCCCCTCCACCCCACTGAGACGATGGGCGGTGTGGGCGAACAGCTCTTTGCCAACGCCGCTCTCACCGGTGATGAGGATGGGCATGGAACTTTTGGCCACCGATTCAAGGTATTGAAAAACAGCCCGCATGGACTTGTCACAGGTAAGGATGTGTTCAAAGGCATCGGGATTTTCCAGGCGGTCATGAAGGAGCCGGCTTCGAATCTCCTTGTGCTCCTTGGCCATCTCCACCATCTGAATGGCACGGTTGACCCCGCGAACCAGGCGGTCTTCTTCGTTGGTCTTGACGAAATAGTCGTACGCCCCCAGCTTCATGCACCGGACAGCGGGCTCAATCTGGTTGATGCCGCTGATGATGATCACCACCACCTCGGGGTACTCAGAGGTGATCTGCTCCAGGAGCTTGTCCCCGGACAGATAAGGCATATTCAAATCCAGAAGCACAAGGCCAAAACCGCCTTCGGACAGGATCCCCATCACGTCCCGGCTCTCCTGACACTTCCGGATGTTGTTGATGCCGGCAGACCGCTCCAGAGCGATGGAGAGGCTTCGAATAAAGGGCTCTTCATCGTCGACGATGAGAACCTTGAACGAGGGGTATAAGAGTTTTCGATGGTTCACGAAACGTTCCTTTTCCTTGGGCTATTCAACTTGCCTTCTATGGTTAAAGTGGCCAAAAAAATGCCTCCGGCGGCAAGGTGTGCCACCTTGAAAGCAGGTTGCAAATGCGCTTTGTCCTTCGTTCCTCAGGCCAAATCACATTTGCCTTAGGTTTTAGATTGACCCAAGTTTTTTTTAAGACCTGTTTGGCAACCTTTTTAAAAGGTTGGCCCCCGGCAGGGCCGCCGGAGGCATCTTTAACCTGGCTACCTCCGGCGGCAAGGTGGGGCAACCGCCTCCGCAAAAGATACCTTTCTCATTATTCATGAAAACCTAAATCAACAATCCTAAGGCGACGTCATGATTCCTCTTTAAACAACCAAAAAGGATGAATAACCAAAACCGTTATCCACGGGCGAAGCCCGTCTGCAAATACAAAGGGGCGAAGCCCCGGAGCATTTGCGAACCCGGGGTGCAGGGGCTCAGCCCCTGCTTTTCCGTACGGGCAATGCCAGCGATACGATGGTGCCGACTCCGGGTTCCGAGTGAAATTCCAGAATTCCGCCGTGCTCCTTGACAATATTTGCAGAAACAGAGAGGCCAAGCCCGGTGCCGCCGGAGTCCCGTTTGGTGGTAAAAAAGGGGTCGGTTAGGTGCGACAGGTGCTCGGGGTCGATGCCTGCGCCCTCATCGTGCACCTCCAGCACCACATACTTGCGATCCGGCCGGGTGAAGGTCCTCAGACCAATGCACTGATCCGGTGTTTCCAGGGCCTGACAGGCATTCAAAATGAGATTCACCACCACCTGTTCGATGCGCTGAGAGTTTCCGACCACCTGTTTCAACGAATCGGAACAGGACACCGTAAAGCAGTGGGTGGCCTTTTTGATGGAGTTGTCCACAAGCCGTGTGGCGGCCCGAACCACCTCGTTTAAATCCACGGACTCCATCTGCCGGGAGTTGTCGCTCCGGGCGAAATCCTTCAGGTCCTCCACAATGTCTTTGATCCGCTTGCCACCGGCATGCATCTCGGTAAGCATGAGGGGGATCTCCTCCCGCATCCGGGTGTATTCGAGTCCGCCCACCGTAAACTCGCCGTGCTGTCGGTAATAGCCTTCAAGAATCGGCCACAGGTCTTCAAAAGAGTCTATGATCACCGGGGTGTTCAGCAGCACCAGGCTGTTGGGGTTGTTGATCTCATGGGCGACACCGGAGACCAGAATCCCCAGGGAGGCCATCTTGTCCGCCTGAATCAATTGCTGCTCCTGCATCTGGATCTCCCGGGTGCGGTGTTCCACCTCCCGTTTCAACGTCCGGTTCCACACCAGAATCCCACCCATCATCAGAAAAAGAGGGATGACCACCACCATGCTGAGCTTTACCATGCTTGTAAGCGAAAGGGTCCTCGGTTCCAGCACCCCCAGCCACTTGTCATAGATCTCCTGATAACGACCGGTATTCTCTAAGATGGAGAGCCCCTCGTTGAGCCGTGCCTGAAGCTCGTCATCCCCCTTTTTTACAGCGTAGCCATACTTAAAGCTCACCGCCGTCTTGCCCGAGGTCACGATGTTGGAGAGGCGGTGTTTCCGGCCCAGGTAGAGCCCCGGCAGGTTGGCCACGACGGCATAATCGTGCTTGCCGGAGGCCAGCAGCCTTAAGGCATTGGCATGGGTGTCCGTGAGAATAACCGTGATCCCCCCATGCTTGACAAGGTTGTCATGCATGGAGCCGGCCTCCTGCACGATCACCTCGAACCCCTCCAGGTCATCGATGTTCTTTGCGCGGGGTGAGCCTTTCCGGTAAAAAATGGACTGATGGATGATGGCGTGGGGAACAAAATCGAAATAGGCTTTCCGCTCTTTTGTTAAAACCGTCCCCGGCAGAACGTCGATTTCCCCTGTTTCAAGGGCGGTGCGCATCTCGCTCCAGTTGCCGAGACGGATCTCAATATTGAGCCCCATCACCTCGGCAATGGCGCGTGTCAGCTCCACATTGTACCCCGTGGGGTTCCCCTCCTCGTCCAGAAATTCATAAGGGGGGTAATAGTAATCCCCACCCACGATATAGGTTTTACTGGACTCAACAGGGGTGAGAGCAAATGAGGGGAAAGAAATAAGAAGAGAGGAGAGTAAGAGAGCAGCCAAAAACACAACACATTGAAGAGTCCGGCACCCCGGCTTAGGCATGCCGGCACGTCCAGCGCCATCAATGTCAAAAACACATTTTATCATAACCGATTCGTTCCCCTACCAATCAAAACAATCCATATCTTCCATGGTTATGACCCCGGCGGCCCGTTCTGTCAACATGGGGTGATAAAGGAAGCTCCTAATGCTTGTAGAAAGTTCGGAAAAACAAGCCTTCTATGGTTAAAGTGGCCAATAAAATGCCTCCGGCGGCCCTGCCGGGGGCTAAACTTTTGCCCGATTTGAAAGAGTGGGTTTAACAAACAGGTCGTAAAAAAATCCTCCCAAACCATGTCTGCATTAAATGCGGATATGGTTTGACCCGAGGAACGAGGGGCAAAACGCATCCGCAACCTGCTTTCAAGGTGGCACACCTTGCCGCCGGAGGCATTTTTGATCTGAGTCATTACAAAAACGGGCCGAAAAATCTCCCCCATGTGAGAAAAACCTTCCGGCCCGTAATGGTCACTCAGGGGTATGGACGGTTGCCCGACGCCATGCCCCAGTTCTGTTAGATTTCGACAACAGTACCGGCACCGTTGGCCCAAATATCCTGGTCCAGCTCGCCTTCGGACTTCGCAACGGCACAGGTCACGGCAAGGTCGCCGGTGACGTTCAAGGCTGTACGGCCCATGTCCAGAAGCGCGTCGATACCGAAAATCATGGCATAAGCAGCGGCAACAGCAGAGCCAGGCTCCACTTTCAGGCCAACGGATTCCAGGACCATCAGCAGCATGATGGCGCCGGCACCGGGAACGCCGGCAGATCCGATGGAGATGAGAACGGCGGTTGCGATGACGGTCAGCTGCATGTCAAGGGCAAGGGGAGCGCCGATGGCAAGGCTCACAAAGATGGCGCAGACGCCCTGGTAAATAGCCGCACCGTCCATGTTAAGGGTGGCACCCAGGGGAAGGGAAAAGGAGTATACGCCCCTTGAAATGCCCAGGTTCTTTTCAGCAACTTCCATGGAAACGGGGAGGGTACCGCCACTGCTTCGTGTCACGAAGGAGGTAACAATGGCTGCGCGGGCCCGTGAAAGAAACTCGAAAAAATTGATGCCGTAAATGGTAAGCAGGCCGCCGTAGACGAACACAGCGTGACAGATAAAAGAGGCGTAGACAGTCAGGGTCACCAAGGCCAGAGGCCCGAATGCCTGGGCTCCCTGCTTGCCGAAGACCACGGCGATCAGGGCAAACACACCGATGGGAGCGACTTCGAGAATCCAGCCCACAACCTTGTACATGACCTCGGCACCCCCCTCAAAAAAGGAGAAAACCGTCTGAGCCGCGTTTTGAATGCGTTCTTCGGTGCTTTCACGCAGGTGAGACAGACCGATGCCGAAAAAGATGGCAAAGAAAATGGTGGGCAGCATCTTTCCGGAGGTGATGGCCCCAAAGGGGTTGGTGGGAATTATGTTGAGAAGGGTGTCCACCATGGAAGGAGGGGTAATCGACTTTCCTTTGGCTCCGGCAATCCCGACCAGTTCCATGCCCGCTCCGGGGTTGAAAAGGTTGGCAAAGACAAGGCCGATGGCCACAGCAAAGGCTGAGGTCAACAGGTAAAGCACAAGGGCCTTTACACCGATACGCCCCAGGCGAGAAGGATGAACGCTGGCGGCACCCACCACCAGGGTAAAGATCACCACAGGCATAACGATCATCTTCAGGAGTCGGACAAAGGCTGTACCGAGGGGTGCAACACAGGCAATCTTGGGCCCGAAGACAAGCCCGGCCACCGCACCGGCCACCAGACCAATCAAAATACGCACCAAGAGGTTCGTGTTAAAATACCAACCAAACAATCCCGTTTTTTTTCCGCTGTCATTCTGTTTCATTTATATTCCCCGATTTTGTGATGAATTTTATTTAAACACAATTCAAATTTATTTGATTACGGAGAACAAGAGCACAGACGATGCCAACGACGGGAACTATCACAGAACATCCTGATATACCATATGATTTCACTCTCACAGGCCACGTCATGTGGCCCCTGAAGGGATATAACGTCAGTGAGCCTCAATGGCTTACAACAAAACAAAACAGCGATAAAACAGTGAGATACGACTGAGCCCCGAAGTTATAGCAGATCAAAGGTTATAGGGGTTCAGGGGATGGTTTTCTCCTTTTTCGATACGATTGAGCTCAACGTCGCCTTTGGTGGCCCTGCCGGGGGCCAAACTTTTGCCCATTTTTATTCGCTGGATTTGACAAACAGGTGTTGATTGATTTCATGAAAATCGTCACTGAGGCTTATTTTTTTTATGCACTCAAACCACAGAAGGCTTACTGAGTCATTACTTTTTTCCCATAAAAATCACCGCCCCCCTCGCGCATCGCCCAGGGGTGCTTACCTTGTGACATAACAGCCGAAAGCAAGTCCCCCGCTTTCCGGCCCCACCCTTTCAAAGGAGGCCCCATGAATTTCCAGAACGCCCAACTGCCCCAAGGGGCTGAACTCGCCGGCGCCACCCCAACCATGGACGAGCACACCATCGCACCGGGTATCCTCGCAAACCACATGGCCCCCAAAGGCAAATGCGGCCTCCTCGTCGTGGAAGAGGGCGCCTGCCAGTTCGTCTGGGAAGACGATGCAACCAACCCCATCGACTGCGACCCCGGTCACCCCGTGGTCATCTTCCCCGAGCGCTACCACCACGTCGCCCTCACCGGTCCCGTGAAACTCAGGGTGGAGTTCTACTCCCTGCCCGTGAGCCTCGAAGGATTTGATGCCAAGGCCTCACGGCCTGGGGATAATTTCATCTGATAAACAAACGACATTGCCTTCTAAGGTTAACGTGCTTGGAAAAATCAAGCCTCCGGCGGCAAGGTGTGCCACCTTGAAAGCTGATTGCGAATGCACACCGGCTCTCGTAACGCCAAGAGCCTCACTTCCGCATTCGCCTGACGTGTAAGGGTGGGCACCTTGCGCCAAAAGTGCGTGAGCGGCCGGAATTCTGGTGTATCGCCAGTCTCTATTCTCTTCGCCATTCACCACACCCCAGCCCTCCAACCCATGATTATCCATTGAAATCCAGTCACCGCTGTGCAAAAAATAAAGAAACATGCCCCCATGGTTGCAGGCCATCTTCGCGCGACCTGATGCCACAGACACACCACCCCAGGAGTCCTGTGATGAAGCTGTTTTGTCCACACCGCACCTTTCAGAAAGAAGCCGACGCCAAGCCTGAGTCAAAAAAGCCCCCCCTCCGGCTCTCCCACCCGAGACGCCTTGCAGGGCTGCTCTCACTCATTTTTCTTGTTGTGCCCGCGTTTAGCGCCGCGGAATCGGCCGACGCCATCGTGCGAGCCGCCTTTGATTACTGGCGCGGGGATGCCTCCATCGCCAAGCTTACCATGACCATCCACCGCCCCACCTGGGAGCGCACCGTCGCCATCGACGCATGGACCAAAGGAGAATCCGAAAGCCTCTTTGTCATCAAGGCCCCGGCCAAAGACAAAGGCAACGGCACCCTTAAAAAAGGGCGAGGCATGTGGATCTACAACCCGAAGGTCAACAAGGTCATCAAACTCCCCCCCTCCATGATGAGCCAGAGCTGGCAGGGATCGGATTTCTCCAACAACGACCTTGCCAAGACCGACAGCCTCATCCACGACTACACCCACACCCTCGAAGGGAGCGCCACGGTAAACGGCCACACCGTCCACACCATAAAGTCCATGCCGAAACCCGACGCCCCCGTGATCTGGGGCATGATCACCATGGAGATTCGAGAAGACCACATCCTCCTGAAAGAGACCTTCTTCGATGAAGACCTGGAACCTGTCAAAGAGATGACCGCCTCCGATATCCGGCCCGTGGATGGCAAACTCTTTCCCATGACCTGGAACATGGCCAAAACCGAGACCCCGGAAAACTACACCCTCATGGTCTACGAAAGCCTGACATTCACCACCGAGCTCAGCGACAAAACCTTCACCCGCGCCAACCTGGTAAAGTCGGGCAGGTAACACTGAAAAGCCTTGCCTCCGGCAGCCAGGGGATGATCCCCTGGACCCCATATGGCGAATGCGCTGCGGGTGCCGTAACTCAACTTATCTCGCTTCCGCATTCGCGCGGTGTGTGAGGATATGCACCTTGCATCACAAGTACATGAGCTGCCAGGGCTCCAATTTCACCTCATAGGAGAGCATCACAATATCCACAGCCTGTGGGACTTGTAGCAAAGCTTGCACCCCCCTCAGCACTGGAGTCGGGCGCAGCCCGAGCCGAAGGCCATGGCGATTTGACCCGAGGAACGAGGGGCAAAGCGCCATGGCAACCCGCTTTCGAGGTGGCCCACCTCGCCGCCGGCAGGCCTTTCGCTTTTAGCCCCTCCGCTTTAGCGTACCCGATATCCGACGAGGCAAAAATGAACAACGACATCACACTGGCATGGCGGAACATCTGGCGGAACCCGAGGCGGACGGTACTCACGGTCTCGGCCATTGCGTTTGCAGCGCTTCTGTTGGTGTTCATGCTCTCGTTTCAGTTCGGGACCTACGAGACGATGATCAACACCTCGGTGTCGCTCCGCACGGGGCATTTGCAGGTACAGGCCGCGGGGTACTTGGAGGACCGGGAGGTTCGTCTGGCGTTTACCTGGGACGATGCCATGGAAAAGACCCTGTTTGATGGGGATCCACGCATTGAGGCGGTGGCGCCTCGGGCCAACGGGTTTGCCTTGGTCACCAGTGGCAGCCGGACCTATGGGTGCATGGTGACGGGGGTGGACCCAATGCGTGAGAAGGGGGTGTCGACCTTGGCTGCGATCATTCGACAGGGGAGCTATCTTTCAGGAGGGGACGACCACGCCCTGGTGGGAGAGATCCTTGCCCGAAACCTCAAGGTGGGGGTGGGGGACGAGTTAACCCTGTTGGGGCAGGGGAGAGACGGATCGGTGGCTGCCACGGTGGTAACGGTAGGCGGCATCTTCGGCTCGGGCCTTGACGAGTACGATCGCAACGTGGTGCTTTTGCCACTTTCCTTGTTTCAGGATGTCTTTTCCATGGGGCAAGACGTTCACGAGGTGGCCATTCGCGCCCGAAGCCTTTCAGATGTAGAGCCCTTGAAGAGAGAGCTGAGCGCCAAGTTGGCGTCCATGCCCTTTGACGGCCCTCCTCCTGTGGCCCTGGACTGGATGGACCTGGTCCCCGGTCTTCTTCAAAGCATTCAGATGGACCTGGTGAGCGGGATCATCATGTACCTGATCCTTGTCATTGTGGTGGCCTTCAGCATCTTAAACACCTTTGTCATGGCCATTTTCGAGCGCACCCGGGAGTTCGGGGTGATGATGGCCATCGGCACCACACCGGGTCGCCTGATGCGGTTGGTCTTAACCGAATCCTTTTTTATGACGGCCACAGGCCTTGCCCTGGGCATCGCCTTTGGAGCGGCCCTTACCCTCTGGTTTGAAAGCCACGGGATCCTGATTCCCGGCGGAGACGAGATCATGAAGGCGTACGGCATCACCGGACGCCTCTACCCGAAGCTCTCCCTCCTCTCTGCCACGATCGGTCCCTCGGCCGTGCTGGTCATCACCCTGTTTTCCGCTCTCTTTCCCGCCCTTAAAATAAGGCAGATGAAACCTGTGGAGGCGATGCACCATGTGTAAGGCGTATGTGTTGTGTCATCCCCCCCGATTATTTCACCGCATCTCCTTTCAACCAACGCCTCCGGCGGCAAGGTGTGCCACCTTGAAAGCAGATTGCGGATGTCGGCGAGGCAATCGACACTACGCTCAAAATCTATTTGTCAAACCCACTCTTTCAGATCAGATAAAAGTTTGGCCCTGGCAGGGCCGCCTGAGTTATTCCGGTAAAAGTCAACCGCCAAAAAGAGCTTCAACCGATGTCATCTTGCAACCATGGATCCCCGGTCACTCGATTCGCCAGCACGACCATGAAACATACCATAATGGTTTATCTGAAGCTTCCGACCACTCTGGCAGCCGGGGAAGACGAAAACGGGGAGACGTTGTTACGCAATAAATGAAACTGCCTTATTTTCAATAACGGTTGCATTGCCTCACCCTCCGCGCGAATGCGTCGAAAATGGCTGCATTACCGCGACCTTCATGCATTCGCCATAGGGCTTCAAGGTGCCCCCACCTTGCCGCCGGAGGCAAACTGTCATTCCATCTCTTTAGTGTGAGGTCATCATGGAAAGTGAACTTGCATGGCGCAATATCTGGCGCAACCCGAGACGGACCCTTGTGATCCTTACGGCTGTTGTCATCGGGATCTGGAGCATTATTCTTTTAAGCGCGCTCACCCGAGGCATGGAAGCAGAGATGCTGAACAACGGCATCAAGACCCTCACCGGCCATATCCAGATTCAAAACGCAGAGTATGTGGACGACCCTGTGGTGGATCACTCCATGGCGGAGCGTCTCCTCGACAGTCAGGCCCTGAACTCGCACCTCCCTTCCGAAAGCAAATGGACCGGGCGCATCAAAGTAGGCGCCGTGGCGGCCAATGCCCGTCACTCCGGAGGCGTCACCCTTGTGGGCATTGACCCCACGCGCGAACCGGCCATCTCTTTTATCGGCGGCGCCATTACCGAGGGGCGAGCGTTAACCGACTCAGACCGCGGTAAGGTGATCGTCGGGCGTGCCCTCCTTAAAAAGTACGACGCACGGCTCGGTCACAAGCTTATCCTCATGAGCCAGGATGCCCAGGGGGAGATCGCCTCCAAAGCCTTTCGCATTGCAGGCGTTTTTGACAGTGACATGGAGAGCACCGAAAAAACCTACCTCTTTGTCCCACTCGCCGCAGCTCAGAACATGCTGGGTTTAAGAGAAAAGCTCTCGGAAATATCCATCTTGCTGCCCGATATCGGAGAAGAAACCGCGGTGGCTGAAACCCTCACGGCCCTCATAAACGATGACAGCATCGCCATCACCACCTGGCAGCAGCGCCTCCCCATGCTCTCCGCCTACCTGAAGCTCACCGACTCCTTTATCTATATATGGTACGGCGTCGTCTTTATCGCCATGGGCTTCGGTATCGTGAACACCACCCTTATGGCCATTTTCGAACGCATCCGCGAGTTCGGGCTTATCAGGGCCCTCGGCATGAAACCCGCCGGCATCATCCGAGGCGTCATCCTCGAGTCCCTCTTTCTTCTACTCCTGGGCCTTGCCATCGGAAACCTTATCGGCGTCGCCACCGTCTCCCTCATCGCCATCCACGGCATCGACCTCTCGGCCCTCTCCGCCGGCACCGATATGTGGGGCATGCCCCGCATCATCACCCCCATGCTGAAAAGCCGGGACATCCTCACCGCCAACGCTGTCATCCTGACCCTCGGCGTTGCCGTCAGCCTCTACCCAGCCAGCAAAGCGGCCCGCATCACGCCGGTGGAGGCACTGCGGTATACATGAATAAAGCATGCCTCCGGCGGCGAGGTGAGCCACCTCGAAAGCAGGTTGCCAGTGCGCTTCGCCCCTTGTTCCTCGGGGCAAATCGCACTGGCATTCGGCGCGGGCTGCGCCCGCCTCCAACACTTGACGTTTCTTGATATGTTCTCACAATCCCTTGAAAATCAGGCACGTTTCGACCTAATATATCTTCCCACAACGCAATTGAATGTCGGTCACACCACGGGGGACAAGGAATTACACGATGGAAACACGCAGAGCCTTTCTGATCAAGGGGTCGCTCTCCATGCTGGCAATGAGCCTGCCCCTCACGGGGTGTGCCGGAAACACCCCCCAGCCCTTCGAGCCTCCCAATAAACTGGGAAAAGCCCTTGTGGTCTGGAACAGCCAGACGGGCAACACAAAAAGGGCGGGGATGTTGATTGCTGAGACCCTTGAAAATATGGGGGTGCAGGTGGATGCCCAGGACTATCGCAACACGGACACGACCACGTTTCAGAAATACGACCTCATCGTTGCCGGAACCCCGGTCCACTACTTCGATGTTCCCCAGAATTTCAAGGCATGGCTGGATAACCTGCCACAGCTCAATGGGACGCCTGTGGCCTCGTACGTCACCTTTGGAGGGGTCGGTCACAACCAGCACAACACGGCCTGCAGGGTTCTGGAGCGCATGATTGAAAAAGGCGGCATCCCCATAGGGGTTGAAGCCTTCGGCAACATCTCCATGTACGCCATCACCTGGTCCACAGGGCGGGAAGCACGCACCCTTAACTACACACACCTTCCGAATCAAGCCTCCTGCGATGCCATTCGAGGCTATGCACACAAGGTCTCCAAACAGGCGCTGTCCGGGCAATCCGTAGTGATTGATAAAGAATTTTTTGCGCTGGATATCCTGAAAGGGGGCCCATCCATCTGGGGTGCGAAGCTTTTGGTTGACCGTCATGAGGTGAACACTGAAACATGCATTCATTGCGGCACCTGCGTTGCGACCTGCCCCACCGGTGCCATAAACCCCGACGCCGGTACCGTTGAGAGCAAGCGATGCCTCTTTTGCCTGGGCTGCATCAACACCTGCCCGGCAGAGGCCGTTGAGATGGAGTACATGGGAAAGACGGTCTATGGCTTTCCCAACTTTGCCCGAAAACACAACATCTCCACACCGGTGTGCCGGTAAAGCGATAAACAATAGCGACTCAATAAAAGCCTCCGGCGGCAAGGTGGGGCACCTTGAAATCCTATAACGAATGCGCAAAAGCCCCAGAAATGCACGCATTTTCGGGGCATTCGTGCGGCGGGTGAGGCACGGCTACCGCCTTTGAGAAGAGGGCTGTTTCATTTTTACGTAACAAAGTCTCCCCGTATTCGTCTTCCCCGACTGCCCGCGTGGCCTGAAGCCTCAGGTAAAACCGTTATGGTACGATTCATGCTCGCTTTTTAAAAAAAGCTCCGCAAAAACGTTCCGGTTCTAGGTCCCTTAGCCCCTGCAGGGCTGAGATAAAAGCAAACTACAGACTCGTTAAGCCCAAACTATATGGCTTGCCAACATCGACGAAGCAATCGAAACTGCGATCAAGACCTGTTTGTCAAACTTTTCAAAAAATTGGCTCCCGGCAGGGCCGCCGGAGGCATTTTTGATCTGAATAGTTACTTTCGGCCTATTGCTTCCCCTGTCGTCCACTTCATGTCACACACCCCATCGCCTTCGGCAAGGCAGTGTGTCCGTTGAAACACTCCGCCTTTCACGAGGATTTCATTTAAAGGCCTGTCCTGGTTGCACCAGCAATGTTTAAAAAAAGTGAGTTCATCGCCTTCGAGGGTCTTCATGAACTCCCAGGCCTGACAGCGATGAAAGTCCACCTGGTAGCCGTTGGTAAGCGGGGTCAGGGTCCACGCAAAATCGGGTGAAGTAAACGCAAATCGAAGGGCCACCCTCACAACAAAGCGAAGGCGGGAGAGGGGAGAGCGATACAGGACAAATGCCAACGCCCGGGGAAGACCTGCGCTCTGTTCATAGAACTTCCAGCAAAAATCCGCCACAAGCTCCCCTGCGTAGGGCTCATGGGGGACTGCCTTTTGAATGGTTCTGTAAAGGGACTGAATATAGACGCATTTATATGCCATGGCTCTCCCGCCCTGAGACACAAAGACAGGTGGGTTCTCCGCCAACACCGCGTACTCCTTCCAGCATGCCTTCGTTACCGTTTTCAACTCCGCCCGGGTCAGACGCCCTTTTCCAAAATCGCGTCTGTCGCGGGCCCTCCCCTTGAGAGTTTTCACGACCAACCTGTCAATCATCTTTCTGTA
The DNA here is from genome assembly GCA_942491485.1 of Desulfolunaceae bacterium. Classification (GTDB taxonomy): domain Bacteria; phylum Desulfobacterota; class Desulfobacteria; order Desulfobacterales; family Desulfolunaceae; genus Desulfoluna. Next base: position 273,007 of record CALOAX010000013.1, read on the forward strand.
AAACCAGTGGAAATAAACAATTTTCATGAATCCCTCCATGGATAAGCGTTCATGACAAAGACAGGCCCCGGTCTCCTTGAGCATTTCAACTCAATGGAGACGTTGCCACACACAGACACCCTTGGCATCCCCCGTCAATATCCTGTATATTTTATAGAAGCTAATATCACTGGATACTATCCAGTGAATGAACGATGGAACCACATCAAACATTGAAGAGCCCCGATTCAGGCGCCACAGAAAAACAACTGCTGAGACTCGGATTCACGGTCGACCTCTGCTCAAGTGACGGGCAGAACTTCAAAAAACTGATTGTTCACCGATTCCATATTCTGCCGGCCCTCGAACTTTCAGCCGCATATCATATGAAAAAACAGGGAAAACGTTTCAGTGACCTTGAGAGACTCCTAAAACTTGAAAACAGATACGATTACTACCTTGCGTTGAATGTCGGCACTCCCGATCACATCATCAAAGCCTTGCAATCGGCGTTGGATGAGATGAAAAAAGACGGGACCTATGACAGGATAAAACAACAGTACGAATAAAGACTTAATTATAAAAAAGGTGCTGACGGCTCACACAAGGCGCCCCCCCTTACCGCCGAAGGCAGCGGTTTTTTCCTACCTCCCTCTTCCCATCTCTTTCGACCGTTTGCAGACCCCGTCCACCTCTTCCATGGAACGATCGTAGAGGCGGCCATAGAGGAAAAGGGTGATGCCTTTTCCAGCGGTGCGCCAGCCAAGGCCTGCAGCCACTTTAAAAAGACCGCCTTTGGCGGTGATGCGATAGGCAACAAGTGGCCATTTGAGCCAACTGTAGGCTTTCTTGCCTTTGGCAAGGGCGTCTTTCACGCGGTTGGGAATGGTTTCATCTGCAAAACGGCGGGCGGATTCCAGGGTATCCAGGCGAACCCGGTAAAGGCGCCCTGCCACGGGGATCTCTTCGCCTTTGCCGATATCGGCCAGAAGGTGGCGGGTGCGCTCCAGGATGGGGCCGATGCGGGTTTCGTCCAGAGGGTTTTCGGCTTCAGGGAAATGGCCTTGGGCGATGATCTCAGCGGACTCCACCACCGTGTCTCGAAAGGTCTTCAAGTCTGGTGTGGCGTGCAGAAAAGCGGAAAGACCTGTGATGCGCTTTCGGAGCGGGGCAAGGGCGGGATCCATGGACGCAGGGGGCGCAGCATCCAAGCCCTCCAGCTCTTCAAGGGCTTCCTCAACAGACTGGACATTTTCTTCCTCTGCCATGGCATCATCTTCCACCAGCGCTGCCCCATAGAGCTCCAGGGCGGTGCGGCCCACAAAGAGTTGAAGGTCCACCAAAAGGCATTTACCCAGGACCATGATGGAGAGATTGCTTGAGAGATAGATGAGCCACGAGACCGGATCGGGTATCAGAAGAAGACGGAGCACATTCATACCGGAGATCCATTTCCTGAATCGGAGGTACCAGCGCACCGGAGGAAAGGCTGAGATCCTTTGAAAACGCCGGGCGTTTGTCTTAACGGTGGCAATGCGGACCCTTCGAAGGCGCTTCACACCCGGTCTCTCCAGGACCTTTTCAAACCGATCGATGGATCGATTCAGGGTCCGGATGAGATGGCCGATGGAGACCTTCAGTTCCGGCCGCGTCGATTCGGGGTGGAAGGCCATGGCCACCGAGGTCAGGTAGTCGTGAAGCCCCTCAAGGGTTGGTAAATCCGGATAAGGGGAGTGTAAGATGGACTCACAACGGGAGACCACCTCTAAAATGGCTGCGGCTTCCTCATCAGGGGCTGCCTTGGCCCTTGTCTTTAAATCACGAATTTCACGGGTCAGGGAAAAAGCCCAGGTCACCACGCGAAGGGCCCGAACGACAACAACAACCAACACCGGCGTCAGAATCACAAAGAGCCAGAGATACCACTCTGTAAAAAGGGGGAATGTCATACCTGGAAAAGATGCCTTCTATAATAAAAAAATTGGTGACTATTCAGCTCAATATTGCCTCCGGCGGCCCTGCCGGGGGCCAAACTTTTGAAAAGTTTTGACAAACAGGTTTTGAGGCTGATATCGGCTCATTCGCAGGTATTGATTTACCGACTGTATTCGACCTAACGAGCAAAAGGGGTTGCAACCGGAAAGTTTTTGCGGAGCTTTTTTCAAAAAGCGACCCGCCGGAGGCATAGCTGAATAGTTACAAAAATTGTCACTATTCAGCCCGAAAAAGCAGCTTCCGGCGGCAAAGCCACCTTGAAAGCCGGCAACGGATGCATTTTCCCCCTCGCCTATAGGGTCCAACAACACCCACAAGTCATTTTTGGCAACAGAGGCGTCATCAAACCAGTGAGTGGCGTACGGAGCCATCATAAGACAATGTGGAAAAAGGGACAATGGAGACCGAGAGTGGACCGATACACCCAAAAAGTTATGAACAATCCAGAGGTTCTCCCTGCTTTTGCCTCAATAGTTTTCAACAATAGGGCCACACAGACAGCCCAACACAACAATTACCCGCCACACGCCGACACAACAACCCATATCACCCACCCCACCACCGAAATAAGCACACCTTTAAAGACAATAACCCCGTTTATACACCATTATAAGCAGACAACACGCCCTTATTAACGCTTCACACAGTAATCCATGGTGTTGTCCATGGTAAGCCCCGCTTCGGCAAACTCTTCAATGTCCGTGTAGTAGTACGCCCCGGCGTCGATATCCCGTTCTTCAATAAAAGTAATCAGAGGCTTTACAACGCTCCAGTCGTTTAATAGCGGCCCGGTACCCCAGATCACGGCGGCCACAGCTCCCAGACACAGAATAAACCGGATTCCTTTGTTCAACCCACTTGTCTCGTCCATGCACCCCTCCATAATTGATAATCAGCCGCAACATGCCCTTCTTTGAGGCTTGTGTTAATCAAATTGGCTCCACAAAACACGTGTCGGTTGCGGTCATGTTTTCATCTCGTGATCTGAAAGCATCCCCCCGGTAAAGGCAATCATACGTCGAGAAATTGATATACCCTGCGAATGATCTCGCCCCGAGGAACGAGGGGTGAGATCATTCGCAACCTGGGGTCCAGGGGATCATCCCCTGGCCGCCGGAGGCTCTTTTTTAAATCTTCGCCGTGATATCGGGGAAGACCAGATAGAACATGATGTAGGCCATGGTCAAGGTGAGAAGCAGGTTGAGGCTCTGTCCGCACACATAGAGAATAAAGGGCTTTCCACCCTTGAAGTACTCTTTCAGTTCACGAAAGTTGGTGGCCAGGCCGATGCTGGTAAACGCCAGGCAGAAGAACCAACCGCGTAAAATCTTAGAGAGCCCCCGGATGGCCCCCTGGTCGATGACCACATAGGCCACATCTTTTCCAACCGCCTGGTAGATGGCGGAAAAGACAATGGAGGCGATGATAAACCCGATGACAAACTTGGGAAACCGGTGCCAGATTTCAATGAGCCCCACATGATTGCCCTCGGCTGCCTCCACCTTGGTGACCCAGTAAAGGGCCACGCAGAAGGCAATGACGCCGATGAGCACGTTTTGAATCATCTTGATGGTGGCGGCCACATAAAGGGCCCGCTCAGAAAGAAACGCACCGGCTGCGGCCACGGCACCGGTGGCGTCGATGGTTCCACCCATCCAGGCACCGCCCAGAACATGGGGTATGCCTGCGGCCTTGATGACAATGGGCATCACCACCATCATCACGGAGGTAAAGACCAGGGAGAGTCCCACGGCCAGGGTGAGCTCCTCTTTCTTGGCCTTACAGGCAGCTGCTGTTGCGATGGCGGCAGAGACACCGCAGACGCTCATGTCAGCTGAAATGGTCATGTTGAGGGTCTTGGAGGGCATTTTGAGAACCTTCTGCCCGAAAAGATAGGTGGTCACGAGAACAATGGGGGTCACCACCCAGGCCACGAAGATACCGGGGATGCCGATGGAGAGAATCTTGCCGAAGAGAATTTCGGCACCGAGAAGGACGAGGCCGGTTTTGATGTAGTATTCGGTCTGGACGGCTGGTTTCACCCATTCGGGGGTGCCGATGGTGTTGCTGATGATAAGACCAAAGACAATGGCCCAGGCAGCGTAGCCGATGCCATACTGCTTCATGGTGCCGTTGCCGGCAGCCACATAGGCCAGGGTCGCCACGATAAACACCACCACAAAGCCTGCGGCAAATTTTCCGAAGCTGCCCCCCATCACCGAGTACCCAACACCAAAGAAAATAATCAACAACACCATGAACAGGCCAAGCCATGGAAGCTGGTTGTACCCGGATGCTTTGGTCTTCTTTTTGGCTTTGGATGCGTTGGCCTTGGCTGCCCGCCAGGCATCGATGTCTTTTACAGCCACATCGTTTTTCGCCACGTCGGCAAACCCGGCAAGTGAGGCCGCATTTTCTGTCGCTACTGCGGTTGCCATCGCGGCCTTTTCAGAGGCCGCAGCCTTGGTGTATTTCGCCATGGCCTTGTCAGCCTTGGCTTTGGCGGTGGCATCCGACATCACAAAGGCGTCCAACGGATTTACTTTCCACCCTTTTGGCTTGGAGGAGACCTTACTAATCCATTTGCCCTCGGGGGATGAAGAGGCTTTCAGTTTCTTTTTGGCATCCAGCGCTTTGTACCAGGCTATGGTTTTGAACGGAGCCCGGTCCGACTCCATTTCAAGGGTGGTGTTGGCTTTGCCTATTGACTGCTTTACCTCTCCGGTGGCCTTGGGAAAAAAGATAAGCATCCCCAAGATCAACACGAAGAACCCCAGCCAAATGGCCCAGTAATCTTCTTTTGTCCAGAGATCTGAAAATTTGCTGGCCCCCTTGTCCTCCACAATATCGCGTTCGTTTCCCATACCTGCTCCCTTTCCTTTCGGAGGCCCCGTGCATACCGCGAGCCCCCACATGGTTGGATTATGGCTTGACGAGTGACGATTTGGCCCTTCACAAACAGGTACTTCTTTGTGTGTCGTATGTTTAAACAAAACAACACATGCACACCACTACAATTACTACCTTATTATAGGTAAATCAATATGTTATTTCGGAAGACATCAACGGGTAGGGGACTATGAACAGGCTGGAACCATGGCGTCATGGAACCTGTTACGGGAGGTCGGAGCTGGCGTGGGAGACCTTGTCGATGATGGATCCCAGAAAGCGATAGACGGTTTCCATCTCCTCGTCGGTGAACCCTTCAGCAGCCAGTGAGTTGAAGTGATCGATGATAGGAAGGGCTGCGGATGCGGTATCGACGCCTTTGGGGGAAATGTACACACGTGAGGCGCGGCCGTCCTGATCACAACTTCGCTTCTCGATGAGCCCCGCCTTTTCCATGCGGGTCACCAGGCCGGTGATGGCCGAGTTGTTGAGCCCAAGGCCTCTGCTCAGCTCTTTAAGAAGACAGCCATCCTCTTTCTGTAAGAGAAAAAGAGCCACCAGCTGGGCAGACGTAACGGACAGCTTCTCCATCAACAATGCATCGGCCCACTTCAGCAGCACATGACGGCTTCGGTTGATGAGAAAAAATATACGCTTGTCTGTGGTGGTTGTCATCATGGCCTCGCCACACCTCGTGCATGCTCTTTTGCCTGCACCATTGGATTGGAAAACGTCTCGACTGACTCTCATCATGCTGTGGAGGGACGCTTGAGGGGGCTGTGACGTGTACAAAGCCCCTTCACGCCCCACAACGTCCTTTGGCAATCAGCGGCTGTAGGTCTTTTTCCAGCCGTTGCGGGTTTTCTGCCGGTGATCGTTCAGAGCCAGAAAAAAAGCCCCGACAGAGAGTTCTGCGCAGTGAAAGTGATCCTCTTCCAGGGTTTTGAGGTAGGCGGCCACCTTCTCAGGCGTCACGTCCCAGGCCTCTTCCACGGTTTTCCCTTCGGTCATGGTGGCCACGGTGTTGGCACATGCGACGGTGTTGAGGCAGCCGTCAATCTGAATGGAGACGTGCTTGATGGTCTCGCCGTCGATGGTCAAGAAGATCTCCACCGTGTCCCCGCAATCCCCCACTCGCTTGCCGTAGCCATCCGGATTTTCCACCCGTTCCAACCTCTCGTAGCTGTAGGCCATTTCAATAAACTCGTCGGAATGGTGTTCCAGAAAATTCTGCTCGTGATGATCCATGCTTAAAATACTCCGTTGACCTTTGATAATATCCTTGAAAAAAGAGCCATCTCCTCTTCAGACAGGATTGTTGCCATCTCTTCGGTGAGGCCCACATGAAACTCATGGTGGCGCCGGAACAACGCCTCCCCTTTGTCCGTCAGGACAATCACATAGGACCGGCGATCCTTCTCATTGGCTTCCCGCCGGAGGTACCCCTCCTTTTCCAGGCGGTCCACCGTCACCGTCACCGTGCCCGTGGTGACCCCTTTTTTTTCGGCGAGCTCCCTCATGCGGAGACGCCCCTCATGCCCAACGATCTCGATGGTATGCATCTGAGATGGGGTAAGCCCACTCCCCTTGACCACCGAGTTTTCCCAGGAGGAGATCTTCTCGTAAAACTCAACAATCTGACGGGCAAGCTCTCTGACCTTCACCGGCGACTCCTCAAAGGGGTATATAGCCGACGATACGGCCACGTGTTGCTGCGCAATCACCCAAGACAAGGTCCAAGCCCAATACAGCCCGTCCCCTAATGCGATGCGAAAAGTGAATAGAGACCGAAAAAGAGGGTAATCAGCCCGGCCACACGCATGGTAATTCTCTCCACATGTTCTCCGCCAAGGGACGTAACCAACCGATTTACCCTGTATATACAAAAGATAACGGCACCCACGGCGACACCCGTTGCAATAGCATATATGAAGAAAACTGCAATGGATTTTATATGGCTCCCCGACTCAAGGGCGTATTTATACATCACTGCCACGGTGGGACACGGGACAATCATGTTGACAAACCCGATGGCAAAAAGGGCTCCGGCTGTTTTCCTGCCAAGCCACCCGTTGCGCGCGGAAGCCCCATGGTCATGGGAGCCACAACCACAATCGTCGTGGCTGTGATGATGATCGTGGTGATGAAGCAACGCGGGCTTTATCACAAGCACGGCCCCGATCCCCACGATGATTAGAGCCGTTGCCGTATCCACAACCGTCAACCAGGAGGCGGGAATCATCGTAGAGACCCCTCCCAGGGTCGCTCCCAGGGCAAGGCAGGCCGTGGTGGTTCCACCCACAAAAGCAAGGGTAAGCACTGTCACACGGGTCCCTTTTTTTTCTCCCACCACAAAGGGAGCCAGAACCAACCAGGAATGACCACAAGGATTGATGCCATGAACAATGCCTAGAAGGGCACAACTTTGAAGGGCCACAAGAAAAATTGAATCAAAAGGCATAAGAAACACTCCGTACCTGAACCAGGTGAGATAAAAAACATAGCTGATGGTCAGCTTTTGCAAAAGTGATGATGTCGGCTCTTATGCCACAACATAGTTTGAATATCAAATTATTTGATTATCAAACTATTATCACCCCACGTCACCTCTCCGGTCGGCGGCCTTTTTCAATTGATCAATCCTTGCCGTGGCGTTAAAATAACCGCCGGTGTATCTCAGTTTTCGTCGTACACCGGATCACCCTAAACAATCCATGGGGCCTTCGATGACGATGACTGAATCCAGGAGACAGCCCCCATCCCAAAGATTTGAATACGGAGACTATCTTTGAAACAGCTCAGCACGTCCCTGTCCCTTCTGGTTGGCATTATTTCACGTATTGCTTTTTCCCTGATTTTTGCCACCTGCCGCTTTGAGATCTTCGGAAAGGATACGGGAGCCGACCACAAACGGGGGCGAACCGACGGCAACGTCCTCTACGTCACCTGGCATCAACGCCTGATTCCCTACATCTGGTACTACCGATTTAAAGAGGTGGTGGTCATGGCCAGCATGAGCCGGGACGGCGAACTGGCCTCTCGGTATGTGACCGCCTTCGGCTGGATCTCCGTTCGGGGTTCATCCAAAAAGAGAGGCCGCGAAGCCCTCCTTGAAATGGTCCCCTACGTTCGTAAAGGACACCCTGCCGCCCTGGCCTGCGACGCCCCCACGGGACCTGCCTACATTTCTAAAATTGGTATCGTCGCCCTGGCACAGAAATCCGGCCGGCCCATCCAGGCCGGTATGTGGAGCTGCGACAACTACTGGACCTTGAGAAGCTGGGACCGTACCATCATCCCCAAACCCTTCTCACGTATTGCCCTCATGTACGCAGAACCGATCCATGTACCGGAAGACGCCTCCAGGGAGACCTGTGAAGAGGCCCGTCAGCTGCTTGATGAGCGCCTCAACACCATGATGTACCAAGCCGATCGCTTCTTTGAGTCCGACGTTAAGGATCCCCGACACATCCCTGTTCCCTCCCCGGTCCCACGGCCAGATCCCAAGAAAGAACGCATTCGTTAACCACCCATAAACATAATGTTAACATAGGGTTTACAGCGTTTAAATCCCGTGAGTAGCAATTGACATTGAATGTTCCCCTTGATAAGATCAGCCCCGTTTACATTTCCATGTGTGGTGATTTTAGGGGAATCACTATTGAAACCGGGACGGCCGTTCCGAAGCCAGCCAAACAGAGGTTGGCCCGCAATGGCTCCGTCATCGATTGGGCGAGGAAAGGAAAAAAATGAATAAGACCCGAATTACAACTCTGCTGGCTGCTTTGGTTGTTTCTCTTGCAGCAGTTAGTCTTCTCTGGGCCGGAACCACCGTTGAAGATACATTCGACATGAAGACCAAAGAGTACACCGAACACACGTACAACCCGGCACCGTTTACTCACAAAAAGCACGCTGAAGACTACAACATCAGCTGCGGCGAGTGCCACCACGATGCCGATGGCAAAGCCCTGGAACTGACAATGGGCGACGACGTTCAGCGCTGCATCGAGTGCCACAAAATCCCCGGCAAGGCCCCCAAGGTCAAAAAGGGTGAAAAGAAGCTCAAAGGCGCCGAAAAGCGCCAGTACCACGCCGAAGCCCTCCATGACAACTGCATCAGTTGCCACAAGGACTTCAACAAAGATTTCAAAAAGAAGAACCCCGCCGAGAAGAAGGGACCCGCTCCCACCAGCTGCAACAAGTGCCACCCCGGTGGCAAGATCAAGTAAGCTGATCTTCTGAAAAGAGACGATCGTATGAAAGGCGCTTTCCTTATGAAGGAAAGCGCCTTTTTTTATATGCCTCCGGCGGCCCTGCCGGGGGCCACACGTTTGAACAGTTTGACAAACAGGGTTTTACACATGATTCCAGTTCAACATGGAATCAACGACGAATGTGATTTGCTCCGAGGAACGAGGGGCGAAGCGCATTCGCAACCAGCTTTCGAGGTAGCACACCTCGTTTTTTATGGCGACCCTGTTGCGGTTGGTGTATGTGTGACGTTGCGCTGCCTGCCCTCAGCAGACATGACTCTTCACTTCACACAGGCACCCCATGGCTATATACCTCAAGCTCATCGCCACCATGATCATCTGGGGCGGCACCTTCATCACCGGCCGAATTCTCGCCGAAGGGGTCTCCCCTTATGTCGCCGCTTTTCTGAGATTTTTCATCGCCTCCCTGTTTCTGGTGCTCCTCACCATCCGTAAAGAGGGAAAACTCCCGGCCATTCCAAGGTCTCAGTTCCTGCCGGTCACTTTGCTGGGCCTCACGGGGGTCTTTTTCTACAATATCTTCTTCTTCAAGGGGCTCGCCCATATCCCGGCGGCCCGGGCCTCCCTGATCATCGCCAACAACCCGGTCTTCATCACCTTGTTTGCCGCCCTGCTGTTCAAGGAGAGGCTCTCCAAGAAAGCCCTGTGCGGGGTTCTCCTCTCGGTTACAGGCGCCATGGTGGTGATCACGAACGGCCATGTGACCCAATTGATGGATCTGAATCTCGGACCCGGAGAGCTCTCCATTTTCGTCTGTGTGGCAAGCTGGATCTGTTACTCCCTGATCGGAAAAGGGGTGATGCGGCACATGTCTCCTTCGGCGTCGGTCTGCTACTCCTCCATCATCGGGGCCCTTTTTCTCTTCCCCTTTGCTGTGGGCCACGGTCTCTTTGAGACAACCTTTACCCCCTTGCACCTGGTCAGCCTGTTTTACATGGGGTTTTTCGGAACGGTCCTGGGGTTCTTCTGGTACTACGAAGGCATCCTGGCCCTCGGTCCCACACGGGCCGGCATCTTTATCAACATCGTTCCTGTCTCCGCCATCCTGCTCGCGTGGCTGACCCTTGGGGAACACGTGGGGCTCTCCACCTGTGCAGGGGCTCTTTTTGTCATCACCGGCGTCACCCTGACCAACACGTCAAGGTAATGCCTACCCCGGATATTTCACTATAACTATCCGTAATAACTATTTTTCAGTTTGATCTAATTATTTTTCTCATGAAATATCCCGGGTAAGGAGTCAAGCGCCTTACCCCTGGAGCAAAACCAATTAACAGACCATCCCCGGACTATCCCCTCCCCATAACAAGGCCACTTTCTACCCTGTAAGAAAGAAGGACACGTCCGCCCCCCCTTTTTGTGGACCCGTGAGGGGGGGGAAGAGGGTCCCTCACAATTCTACTTACGCCCCCCCCACAAACCCAACCAATAAAACACCGCAACACCCTAAAATTATGAAACATAACACCTGAGCTCAATTTCTAATCAAACAATTTCATGTAAACCATTAATTTACTGCTTAAGTAAACAGGGTTTCATGCCGTTTAACATATATTATGCATTCTTACCGTGTGTAAAAATGGTGGCGTGCCGCAAAGCCATTTCACCTGTATTTTTATAATGTTAGTCGGGAGACAAAGAGATGAAATTAAAAGTAAAGTTCCTTTTTCCGGTACTGGGTATCATTCTGGCCGGCCTGCTTGCCATAACCACACTGGGATATGTCAGCTCTAAAAGCGCCCTTCAAAAGAGTGCTTACAGCCAGCTCAACACCCTGACGGACTCTACTTCAGAGGTTCTGTCAAAATTCATTCGGGACAACCGTGACCTTCTCCGGTACTGGGCCAAAGATCCCTTGTACGGACAATTTGCCGCCAACGGAGACCGCTTCCAGTATCAAGCCGTTCATGACAAATTTGACCGCATCCTCTCAACCTTCCCAAGCATTGAAAACATCCTCATCTCCCTGCCTGACGGGAACATCATGGCCTCGGCAGTGGACGGGGTTGAGGGGGTGGTCAATATTGCTGACCGTCCCTACTTCAAAAAGGCGTTAAACGGATCACCCGTGACGTCAAAAGTCATACTAAGCAAGGTGACAGGAGCCCCCATCTATGTGGAGTCCATTCCAATTTTTCATGAGGAGTCCCTGGTCTGTATCTTGAGCCTTGTGGTCAAAATGAACGCCGTAACCGACCTGTTCATCGATCCCATCAAGGTGGGAGAGACGGGTTACGCCTTTGTCATGGAAAATGAAGGGCCGGTCATAGCCTATCCTGACAAGACGAAAATCCTGAAGCTCAACGGCCACATGTTTGATTTCAGCAAGGAGATCTTAAACCAGAAAAACGGCCTGATGGTCTATGACTTCAAGGGAGATCAAAAGATCTCCGTATTCAAACAGGAGAAGGAGCTGGGGTGGATCACCGTCATCAGTGCCCCCTCTTCTGAAGTGTTCTCGGCGGCCGTCACCCTTCGTAACCGACTCATCCTCATTGCCGGCCTTACCATGGTTATCATCTGGCTGGTGGTACGCACCCTCACCCAGACCATGGTTGTCAAGCGCATCAACAACATAGCAGGGCGCATGAAGGACATCTCCGAAGGGGAGGGGGACCTCACCATGCGACTTCGCATTCAGTCACAGGATGAAATCGGAGAGTTGGCTGAATGGTTTAACACCTTTGTGGGGAAACTCCAGGATCTCATCAAAGAGATCGCCGAAAAAACAGAGATACTCGATGCGTCCACCACCGACCTTTCCGGCATTACCCTGAAAATGAATGACGCTTCCGGGGAGATGAGTGAAAAAGCCGTTTCAGTCTCATCCTCCACCGGCGAACTCAACACACATATGAGCGAAGTTTCCGCCGCCATGAGCCAGTCTTCGGCAGGAGCGGGCATGATCGCTTCAGCCGCTGAAGAGATGACTGCCACCATCTCCGAAATTGCCGATAACTCCGGCCGTGCCCGGGAGATCTCGACCCAGGCCGCATCCAGGGCAAGCGGTGTGGCAAAGCGGGTGGAGGAACTGGCTGCAGCAGCCCGGGGTATCGGTGTGGTGACCGAGACCATTTCTGAAATATCCGACCAGACAAACCTTCTGGCACTCAACGCAACCATCGAAGCAGCCCGCGCCGGAGAAGCCGGCAAAGGATTTGCGGTGGTGGCCGGAGAGATCAAGGAACTGGCACGGCAAACGGCCGAGGCCACCGGGGAAATTACCGAGCGCATCCGTGGCATCCAGACCTCCACAGACACTGCCAGCACCGATATTGCGGAGATCGACACCATCATCTCCAATGTGAACGACATTGTCTCCGGTATTGCCGCCTCTGTGGAGGAGCAGTCGGTCACCACCCGAGAGATTGCAGACAACGTGGCCCAGACGTCCACGGGTATTGAGGATGTCTCCCGGACCATCAGCCAGAGCAGCGACGAAACGCACAGCATCGCCCTCGACATTGAGGAAGTGAATCAGAAAGCTCACTTTCTCACCGAAAACAGCGCCAGGGTTCAGAAAGACTCAGAAAGTCTGTCTCATCTATCCGATGAAATGGCGTCTCTGGTGGGTCGTTTCAAGGTCTAAAATTGCCAAGAAGAGGTATTTTTGGATAATGGGGGGCAGTTGCCCCCCATTTTTTTTGTCTCCTGCGGGAATTTATGGTATGGATGCCTCAAACCCATCATCTTGAAGTGAAAGCATTTTTCTTTCGGTAGCGTGAGAAAGTTCTCACCCGTAATCCCGCCACAAATGATTTCCTTCTGCGCGGCTTTATCCGTAAAGCCCTCGCAACAACCGCACAGCAAGCTATGATAGGAAGTGAGACCTTTGAAGAAGGATGTAAAGATCAGGGTTCTTTTCAAACCCGGTAAGTCAAAAAGAGCGTGCAAGCCCCTCTCCCTTCTGGGAGAACTCATGGAGTCCGAACGCATGGAACTGGCCGTCCAGTCCATCATGGCCGAAAATCTCTACCATATCGACGACAAGAGTCAGAACCGCAGTGTGGCTCTCATGAGTGGCCTTATTCAGAACCGCAGCGACAAAGGGTGGGTCTGGATCAAGGGGGTCATCGGCAAAGGCCCCATGAAGGGACAGACGCATTACTGGTTGGAGAGCGACGGATGGGCGGTGGAGAGCGCCGATATTCCCGGCACGGTTCTGACAGAACCCCACGCCATTCTCGTGATGGATGCAGAAATGTACCGCAAGGAGATGAAGCTCAAGGCGGTTACCACCCGAAAACCCAAGCAGGTCACTCAGTGGCTTCTCAAGCAGAAGAAAAAGCGCTCATCCGCCATGCAGGGCAACCAGGCGCCGTCTCAGCCCGCCACCCCGGTGGCGCAACCTGCGCCCCCAAAAACGGCTGAAGTACGCCCTGCCCCCGCGGTAAAGCCCGCAGTGGAAGAAAAGAAGGCCCCTGCCGGAAACGTGGCACCCGCCTCTGCCCCACCGGAGCCCAAGGCAGCCGTGGAAACCGATCTCGATGCCGTTGCCCGGGAACTGGCTTCCATGGATGCCAGCGACAAGGGAGCCTACAAGGACCGGCTGATGGAGGTGATGGCCACCTTGAAAAAAGAGGGGGTCACCCAGACCCGCATCGCCACAATCTTCTTAAAAGAGAAGGTACCCACACGTTCCGGACGCGGGCTCTGGAGCCCTCGTATGGTGGGCGATGTTTTCAAGCAGATTGACGTCTAAAAAGTCAGCCCCAAGGGGACCCTTTCTTTAAAGGGTTCCCCGCTTTTCTTTCCCCCACGCCATTGTCTCATCTTACCTGAAAAAACATAGTCCGCTCGGGTATGAAAAGATGCCTCCGGCGGCCCTGCCGGGGGCCAAACTTTTAAAAAGTTCGATAAACAGGTCTTAAAGGCTAATCATCTGATCTACCGATGTTGCAAACCATATACTTCTGGTTTAAGGAAGCGGCAACCGGAAAGTTTTCGGGGCTCATTTCAAAAAGCGACCCGCCGGAGTTAGTCCGGTAAAAGCCAACCGCCAAAAAGAGCTTCAACCGGTGTCATCTTGCAACCATGGATCCCCGGTCACTCGATTCGCCAGCACGACCATGAAACATACCATAATGGTTTACCTGAAGCTTCCGATTACCCTGGCAGCCGGGGAAGACGAAAGCGGGGATACGTCGTTACGCAAAAAAAAATGAAACTGCCCTATTTTCAAGAGCGATTGCATTGTCTCACCCTCCGCGCGAATGCGTCGAAAATGGCTGCATTACCGTACCGTAAACGCATTCGCCATAGGGTTTCAAGGTGCCCCCACCTTGCTGCCGGAGGCAGGGCTGAATAGTTTCGTAAATAGTTGCAAACCCACAAGGCATAGTACACACCATCACGCACAGACAACCCGTGTACGTAACTCTCGTAGTGGTGAAATATGTGGCGTTGGCCGAATGATGGTACACGTCAAAGCGCAAACATGAACTGGCATAACAGATAATTGGGTTTAACATCACCCCCATTGCCTCTTGCTCTTGCCACACATGATGCAGACCATCACACACCATGCGAATGCGGACGCGAGACAATTCAAATAACGACACCCAAGTCGCATTCGCATACCTGGGGATCATCCCCTGGCTGCCGGAGGCAGGTTTCTATCGCTTTTTGTATTGAAGGGCTTTGGAAACAAAGGAGGGTGCCCAGGAAGGGGTTCCCAGGGCGTGGATGTGGGTGTAGGTGGCCAGGGCGTTGTATTTTGTGATGCCGTCGAAGGTATCGGCCATGCCGGTGCCCCGGGCCATGGTAAAGGCGGTGTCGTTCTCTTCTCGGTCCCAACGGGTGATTTTGGAGTAGCGGAACTCGTGGCCTTTGATCTCGGTTCCCAGCTCGTAAAAGGGATTTTCCCCCGTCACCTCGGCCACCACATATCCGTGGCCCTGGGGTTTTTGAGAGACTGAAAAAGAGAGGGGAAACAGGCCCGTCATGGGGTAGCTTGTGCCATCGACCTCCAGCTCTTCTCCCATATAGATCAACCCGCCGCATTCGGCGTAAAGGGGCATCCCTTCCTTGACCTTGGCAAGAATGCTCTCGCGGAAGGCAACATTCTCTCCCAGCTCCCTTGCATGGGTTTCCGGAAAACCACCCCCAATATAAAGGCCATCCAGCACCTCGGGAAGCTCGGTGTCCCGCAAGGGACTGATCTCCACCACACGTGCGCCTTCGGCTTCCAGGGCTTCGATATTCTCCGGATAGTAGAACTGAAATGAGGCATCCCGAATCACGCCGATCACCGGGCTCGCCTCACTCACCTCTCCAAGGTCTTCGGGGACCAGACAGGAACGCTCAAATGGCGTGGCCGTTTCGGAAAGAGTGATGATGCGGGACACGTCCACGTTGTCCCGGACAATCCTCTCGGCATTGCCCACAGACTCATAGGCCCAATCGTGTTCCGGTGTGGGAACCAGGCCCATATGCCGCTCGGGAAAGTCATGGCTCCTCAACTTGGGAACAGCACCGATCACGGGGACGCCGGTGTGGTGCTCGATGTTGTTGATGAGGTTGTTTTTGTGCCTTGGCCCGGCAATGCGGTTTAAAATCACGCCGCCAATGGTGAGCTCCGGATCGAAGTGAAGGCACCCCAAAACAGCCGCCGCCATGGTGCGTGTGCTCTTTGTGCAGTCCAGAACGAGGATCACAGGAGCCTGAAGGAGCTTGGCGGTTTCTGCGGTGCTGGTTTTGCCGTCGATATCAATGCCGTCAAAAAGACCGCGGTTGCCCTCCACGATGGCAATGTCCGCACCCAGTTTTGACGTATTGGTAAGGTAGGAGTTGACCACGGTGTCGTGATCAATAAGGTAGGTATCGAGGTTGTAACAGGGGTTTCCGGCAGCCAGGGAGAGCCAGCCGGCATCGATATAATCGGGCCCCTTCTTAAAGGGAGCCACGCGTTTGCCAAGACTCCTCAATGCAGCGGTGATACCGATGGATAGAATGGTTTTCCCTGATCCGCCGCGGAGGGCGGAGATGAAAATTCCGGGGATACTGCTGATTCTTTCAGATCTCATCAATCACTGCACTTGGGAGTCTTAGACAAATAACGCTGGAAAAGCTCTTCAGCTACAAAAGACGATTATTCTTCGCCTTCTGCGCCGGCCTGCTTGCCCATACCCTTGAGACCGATCATGGTGGTGGAACCACTGGACCAGTACTCGAGAACCTCGTCTTTAACGAGAGCGTTTACGATGTTCTTTACTGCGCGGGGCTTCTCCTCGGGAAAAAACGCATAGAAATCCTTCAAGTAGAACTTGGACTTGGTCTTGGATTTCTTGGTCAGCTTCTCGACGATGACCTCTTTGGCTGCATCTTTATCTAATGCCATTGGGTACCTCCGAATATATAGCAGGAGCCCTCGTGAAAGGGCCCCTGCGGATTATCCATTTCCATACGAAATGGATGAATACTCAGTTGATCTTAGAACTTGAACTGAGTGGTCTGACGCCATGACTGGTATGCCGCGTCACGGAAGTCGTCGATGAGGTGGTGGGTAAAGTCAAGCTCACACACATCAAAGAATCGCTCCCAACCAATACGATCAGTCCAGTCACCGAAACGCTCGTACTTACGGGCGCCTTTGGCGTACTCTTCGATCATCTTGTTGATGGCGTTGGTCATGGAAGGCCATCTGGGGGTTTCGTTGGGCAGGAATGCCACAACAACCTTGGAGAACTTGGGTGCGCTGATACGGTTGGAAACCTTACCACCAGCCATCAGAACGATGCCGTCACCTTCTTTATCAGAAAGGGGCATGGAGGGGCACATGGTGTAGCAGTTACCACAGTACATGCAACGCTCGTCCTTAACAGCCACAGACTGAACGGTCTCACCGTTGGCGAGCTCTACCTTGGCGGGCTTGATAGCCGCGGTGGGGCAGGAAGCAACAGCCAGGGGAACCTCACATACCTTATCAAGGTACTCGTGGTCCAAGATTGGGGGCTTTCTGTGGTAACCGAGGATGGCGATGTCGGAGCAGTGAACCGCGCCGCACATGTTCAGACAGCAAGCCATGGAGATCTTGAGCTTGGCGGGCAGTCTGTGGTCCTGGAAGTCAGAGAAAACCTGGTCCATGGTCGCCTTAACGGTGCCGGAGGCATCGGTGGCGGGGGTGTGGCAGTGAATCCAACCCTGGGTGTGGACGATGTTGGAGATACCGGCACCGGTGCCGCCGATGGGGAACTTGTAAGAACCACCGGGGAACTTGCGCTGGGCAAGATCAGCCTTGAGGGCGTCTACCTTGTCCTTGGAGTCAACCATGAACTCGATGTTGTTACGGGTGGTGAAACGCAGCTTGCCGTCGCAGTGCTTGTCGGCAATGTCGCAGATCTCCTGGATGTGGGTGGCACTCATGAGACGTGCACCGCCGCAACGAACCGTAAACACCTCGTCGCCGTTCTCAGCTACATGAACAAGAATGCCGGGCTCGAGGATCTCGTGGTGGCTCCACTTGCCTTTGTTCTTCTTGATAACTTCGGGATAGAACTGGTCGTAGTGCTTCGGGCCAATGTCCGTAATACGACCTTCCATCGGTTTTTCGGGATCGTATCCTGATGAAATAAAAGCCATGGTATATCCCTCCTAGCGTGCGTGATGCTTTCTGTATTCGTTGATGTCACGGTCCCAGCCACCTTCTACTTCGTCTTCTTTCCAGAAGATGTAGGGGTTGGTACGCGGGTGATCGACGTGTACGGGCAGGGGCTCCTGGCCGATCTTCTCGAGGAATTTCTGGAGACCCTGACGGATCATCAGCTCGCCGAGACGCTCACGGTTTTTGCCTTCTTCCATCCAGTAATCCCAAACAGCCTCGATCACTTCGGTGAGGGCTTCGTACTTCTCTTCGAGGTACTCCATCCACTCTTCTTCAGTGTCGAAATCAGCAAGCTGCTTGTTCATGGTCTGGTCAATCTCGAGGAAGGGAACCACGAGGGTACCCATCTGAGCGCCGTCCACGATGGGGGCCTTGGCACCGGCGAGCATGGAAACACCACGCTGCTTGCCGATTTTGAGGGCCTTGGGCATAACGTTGATGCAGTGCATGCAACGGGTACACTCTTTGTCGTAGATCTTGAGCTCGCCGTCTACATAAGCCATGCAGTCGGTGGGGCAAAGGTCAACAACTTCAGCCTGGATGTCGAAGGCACCCCAGTCACGACCGCTGTGTGCACCGGCGTTGGCGGGGTTGGTTCCGTCAACGTACTTGGCAACTTCAGCCTGGTCCACCTGAATCTGGTCTTTCCAGGTTCCGATGAAGGAGAGGTCGGAACGGGCCATAGAGGCCACGCAACCGTTGGGGCAACCGTCAAACTTGAACTTGAACTTGTAGGGGAAAGCGGGACGGTGCAGTTCGTCCTGGTACATCATGGTCAGGAAGTAGCAGAGCTCCTGAGTGTCGTAGCAGGCGTACTCACAACGGGACTGACCGATACAGTCAGCGGGGGTTCGCAGGTTGGACCCGGAACCGCCGAGGTCCTGATCCATATCATGGGTCAGGGTGTAGAAGATCTCTTCCAGCTGCGGAGTGGTGGTACCGAGAAGAACGATGTCACCGGTAGAGCCGTGCATGTTGGTGAGACCGGAACCACGAAGCTGCCAGAGGTCCATGAGCTGACGCAGAAACTCAGTGGTGTAGTACTTCGCACCGGGCTGAGCCACACGAACGGTGTGGAAAGATGAACAGCCGGGGAAGTCTTTGGGCTTGTCGCTGTAACGACCGATGATGCCACCGCCGTAACCGAAAACACCGACGATACCGCCATGCTTCCAGTGAGTGGTTCCATCTTTGAAAGAGAGCTCCAGAAGACCGAGAAGATCGTCGCAAGCATCCGCAGGAATCTGGAAGTCGATTCCTTTTTCGTTCTTTGCCCTGACTTCAGCTTCCTGCTTGATGTCGGACACAAAGCTTGGCCACGGCCCGGATTCCAGCTCGTCCAACAAAGGGGTTTCATGCTTTGCCATTGGCTTACCTCCATTGAATAAATAATTTTAACTCAACAAGACAAAATCAAATTCTTATCAACCTGAATCTGGCTGCCAAGTCACTCAAACCTTAAACCACATAAAATAACAGCCAAAACAAATGTCCCAGCTGCTATTGTCTATGCAATTTCTATCGGAAAAATTACAATGACCCTATTATCAAACTCCATGGTATAAAGTTATTGCCTTTTCTTGTCAATGAAAAAGCTTTTTCCCGTGGTTATTAAGGCTTTACATTCCATGAAGCTCTCGATCGCATCCCTTTTCAACAATCAATATTTGATATGACCGTTACCCTGTTAACATGTTGGGAATTATTGATATCCAACATGTGATCACAAAATCGATTTAAAAACGAAAGAAGCCTGCGGATAACATGTTTCACCTCTGCTTCTCCCGCCTCTGCATGAAAGATATAGGTCATACAAAAATTTCCGATCCAAATATATGCTGTTGATTATAAATTATATTTTTTTTGTTTCTGATTCAAAAAAATGGACCATTCATGATATCGAGAGTCGAAATATGACTAGCTTTATTCAATTTTAATGAACAAATGAATCAGAAAAATTTTACCTTCTAATTCTCATTTCGACCCTTAATCACGCGATAAAAACCTGTCACATGTACCGCAAGGTGCTCTTTGAGCACCCCCATCTCCGATGCACGGGGGTTGAATGACGACATCAACGCAAGGGCTGTCTCCTGAAAATCATCAATGGTGTGTGCGGCCAGGTACTTCTCTACCCACACACCAAACGGCCCCTCCAGACCGCCGACATCATTTTGATCGGCCAACCCGTCAAAGAACCCGTCAACGGTCGCAGCGACCCCATGATCCCCCACCCAGGCCACCTCCCCGATGCCGTCATAGCGATCCAGTCGGTTTCGAATGGAGAGCATCATCAGAAAATAGAGGGCCCCCTCCAGCAGGTCTTCAGCCTCCACCTCTTCCACATTGACCATGGGGGTGTACTGCCGCACCGTAATGAGCTTCACCTCCGGCAGCTTCGATTCGATGTTGACCACAAAATCTCCGGCAGCATGATGCCAGGGCTGCACCAACTCAAAGGTGAGGGGGTTGTAAAGGCGGGTCAGAATTTCAGCAGCCTGCCGGTAGATAGAGGTTTCCACCCCCTTTGAAACAAGGTGGTGATCCTGGCCTGCCCACACCACCACCTGATTCCCATCAGTCCCCATCGTCTGATGAAACTCATGGAACCCTTCAAACCACTCCCCAAAAAAGAGAACCACGTTGTGGCCGTCCACCATCACGCTTTCCAGGGACTGCACCCGGGGAAGGGCCTCGCTTTTTTTTGCCAGTTTTCCGAGAAGGGCAAACTCCCGATCGGCACACGCCCCTCCTTCGGGGGTCACCGCCAGGTTGATCACAAACGGGTGCGCTCCGGCACTGGTGTGAAGTGTCATGCAGGCCGGATGGTAAAAGTGCCCATGCTTCAGGATCGCCACATGGATAGAGAGCAACTCAGGCGGGTTCTCAGCGTAAAGGGTGTGCATCAACCCTGTCACCACCTGGCCACCGTCCTTTTCAAGAACAGACTCAACAGCACGGACATAGTGCCCGTAACAGAGCCCCGCCTCGTCATAATCCCTGTCTGCAGGAAGGGGGGTCTCTAATACATCTTGATCAATCGTTCCGCCACCGCTATGGCCCGGGAGGCTCCAGGTAATATTCATGGTCTGTCTCTTTCAGTTAATAAAGCCTCCGGCAGGCTTGCCGGGGGCCAAACGTTTAACAAGTTTGGTATAAAATTTGTAACTATCCAGCTTGTGCCTCCGGCGGCCCTGCCGGGGGCTAACCTTTTAATAAGTTCAACAAACAGGTCTTAGAGCCCCCCCCAAAAAAAAATCATTTCCGCACCAAAGGCGGATGTGGTTTGACCCAAGAAATGAGGGGCAAAGCGCATCCGCAACCCGCTTTCAAAGTGGCACACCTTGCCGCCGGAGGCATAGCAAACCGGCTCAAAAGCGCTCAAAAAAAAAGCCCCCTGCAGTGTCTGCAGGGGGCTTATACGTTTCGGGAACTTATGCCCTGTGAGGCTCCACCTCTTTTAAAAGCGCTTCCGGAACCTCGTAACCCATGGCCTGGGCTTTATCAAAATGCTCAATGGCTTTTGCGTACTCTTCCTTCTCCAGGTAGGCGATCCCCAGGTTGTTGTGGGGAATGGGGAAATCGGGCTGAACCTCAAGGGCTTTCAGGCTTGTCTTGATGCTCTCATCCACCAACCCTTTCATAAGGTACGCGTTGGCAAGTGTGGTGTACGCCTGGACAAACTTGGAGTTATGAACAATGGCCTTCTGCAGGTTTTTAATGGCCACATCCACGTTGCCCCGCTGCAATTCAATAAAGCCGATGTTGCCGTAACCAACGGCGAAACCAGCCCGGGACTTGGTGGCCAACTCGTTGTAGTAGAGACACCCTTCCACATCTTCACGCTGCAGGGCGATGCTGCCAAGCATCACATACCCTTCGGCCAGTGTGGGGCTGGATCCCACCGCGTCATTGAGACAGGCTTCCGCCTCGTCATATTTTTTCAACCCCATCAGGGCCACAGCCAAGTTGTAGTGGCTGTTACCGCAGTCGGGATTTCCGGCAATGGCTTCCCTAAGCTGTGCAATATGTTCTTGCGCGTTCTTCGGCTTTTGCATGATCCCTCTTCGTTGGTACCCAAGACAATCCAAAGATAAAGTCCGGTATGGGGAACTCATCTTCCGATCGTCAGGTATTTTTTTTATGTCACTGCCTGAAAAAGGAACACCGTCCCTAATATATAAGGAACGCGACTCCTTTTGGTTTCCTTTTTTTTAATAAATTCACAAACTATACTGCCGCCCCATTGTTGTCAAATCAAATCGGAACCCCCTTTGGTTTTCACGCAAAAGGGGTTCCGGCCGGCATCCCAAAGCAACCAAACCTGTTAGGGCCCCTCAGGCCAACGTGCCTTTGGTATTGACACACCCGTGTTTTTTTTTATATTTTTCCAAGGTTTGTACCAAAAAAAACTCCTTACAGTCACATTTGCGAAGCCAGAGGTAAGACAATGAAAAAAGGCTGCTACACAGCACTGGTCACCCCGTTTAGAAATGATCTCGTGGACTACGAGGGCCTGGACAAACTGTGCCGTTTTCAAATTGAAAACAACGTCACAGGAATCCTGGCTGTCGGAACCACCGGCGAAAGCCCCACCCTCGCCTGGGACGAACACAACAGCCTCATCGAGAATATTTCCAAACAGACCAAGGGTAAATGCTTCTGCATCGCGGGCACCGGGAGCAACAACACAAACGAAGCACTCTCCGCCACACGACATGCCGTCGAAGCCGGCGTGGATGCAGTGCTCCTCGTGGACCCTTACTACAATGGCCCAAGCTCCCTTGAAATCCGAAAAGAGTACATCGCCCCTGTGGCCAAGACCTTTCCGGAGATCACGGTGATCCCCTACATCATTCCCGGTCGCACCGGCACCCAGATGCTTCCCGAAGACATCGCCCTGTTAAAACAGGAGTGCCCCAACGTCACAGCCGTAAAAGAGGCCACCGGAAACATCGACAACATGAAGCGCACCCGCGAAGTCTGCGGTCCGGATTTCGACATCTTCTCTGGGGACGACGCCCTTCTGGTGAACATGATGACCGATGCGGACATCGCTGCCTCGGGGGTCATCTCCGTGGCGTCCAACATCGTTCCCGGCCCCACCACACGACTTGTGGAGCTGGTTGCCGAAGGAAAAATGGAGGAGGCCGAGACCCTGCACTCTGCGCTGAAACCGCTTTTCAAACTCACCAGCGTGGTCACCATGGAAGAGACGCCCTTTGGTGAGGTGAAGTGCATTGCACGAAACCCCCTGGCCGTCAAAACAGCCATGCAGATCTTGGGGATGCCCGCCGGCAACTGCCGCAAGCCCCTGGGTAAGATGACCCGCAAGGGTGTTGCCGTGGTGGTGGCTTATCTCACCGAGGTGATGGCCAACAACCCCGAGCTGTTGGCTCCGGTTGAAGCGTTCTTCGGCGTGGACATCAACGCCCGCCTCAAGGATGACGCCCTCATTGAAAGCCTTGTCTACAGCGAAACCTATTAGATCGTCTGACCAGGCACAATGAACGAACAAAAAAAGGCCGGCCCAATATAGGGGCCGGCCTTTTTTATTAACAATTGAGACCTACGGGCCTTTTTTCACCCGAAAGTTATGAACAATTGGCTTTTTTCAACGGTCAAAAACACACCTTTCAGCTATTTCTGACCGTTCAACACTCAACTCTTTGGCTTAAAGAGCTTGTTTTCATCTTCCTTTAAAAAGAAAACATCCCGCAACCAGAGAAAACCGAATTCAAGCAGGGCCAATTCATCGGTCTTCATCTTCTCCAACCGCGCCTCGTCCACATCGAATTTGGTGAGGAAGGGACTCTCAAAGACAAACCGCTTGAAGGCGTCCATGTTGTAACAGGCCATAAAGAACATCTCTTTGGCCTTGGGTGTCCACTGAACATTGGGAGGAAAGCTGCGCTTTCGAACAATCAGGTCTGTCCATCCGGCGTTGATCTCATCGTGGATGTCCACACCCTGATCCGCTCTCCAGGACTCTACGGTCCACTCTTTCTTCTCTTCAAATCCCTTGCAGTGAGGCTCGTTGACAAAGAAGAAGAAATCCTTGTCATCATCCCCCCCCTCTTCCCCATGGCTCAGGTTGCCGACCCCCAGGGGGTAGTAGCGACACGTGGTGGGGCGGTCGTCATACACGAGGCACCCTTCATCCCGCACAAAGGGGCAAGAACGGATCTCATCATCCAGAAGCTTGAGGGTCACCACCGGAAGATCTGTTTTTTCAAAAAGGTGGGGCTCGGTGTAGATAGCCAGGAACTCTTCGGAAGAGAGCTCAAGCTTTTTTTTCAGGCGAATGATGTCGTAGGGCGTCAGAATGATATCAATACCCCGGCAGCATTTGGTGAAACAGCTGACATCCTTATGGCATTCAAACTGAAAACCGGTGTTGCGTCCCATACGAATCGGTACGATGTCTGCCTTGTTTTCGGATTCACTCATGTCGGTCTCTCCTCAATCCTTCTATGGTTAAACACATCCCAACTGTGTTTGTATTCTCAACCAAGATGCGTTCGTAAAAAGTCGTCTTGTGAAACCACCCCGCACCACCGCAACCCTTTGGCGGTGTGCCCGCATGGCGTGTTTCCCTTTTTACGAGCCCATTAAAAATGAGTAACATAATAATTTTACTCTGGTTTTACAATGAAAATTTACTTGAGCCCCTTGATTTCATACGCAATTCGCCGTATATCACAACAAAAACAGTGGCGCGAGCACACCCACAGATCAGCGCAAGCTGAGAACTTTCCACGGAATCAATCAGGACCTGACCTCTATGAAAATAAAAAAAGCTGTGTTTCCCGTCGCCGGCCTCGGCACCCGATTTCTTCCTGCCACCAAAGCCCTTCCCAAAGAGATGCTCCCTGTTGTGGACAAACCGCTTATTCAATACGCCGTGGAAGAGGCCCTGGCCGCCGGCATAGAACAGATCATCTTTGTCACCGGAAGGGGCAAAGAGGCTTTGGAAGACCATTTTGACCACTCCCATGAATTGGAATCCATTTTAGAGGGGAGGGGAAAAGAGGAGACGTTAAAGATCATGGAGGCCCTTGTCCCCGAGACCGGCACCATCGTCTACACACGTCA
The DNA here is from genome assembly GCA_942491485.1 of Desulfolunaceae bacterium. Lineage (GTDB taxonomy): Bacteria > Desulfobacterota > Desulfobacteria > Desulfobacterales > Desulfolunaceae > Desulfoluna. The sequence continues at coordinate 297,844 of CALOAX010000013.1, forward strand.
GAACAAACCGTTGGGGCTGGGTCACGCCATCTGGTGCGCCCGTGATGTCGTGGGGAATGAACCCTTTGCCGTCCTTCTCGCCGACGACCTGGTAAAAGCGGACACACCGGTTCTCTCCCAGATGGTGAATGCCTTTGAGGCCACGCAATCCTCAATGGTTGCCGTCATGGAGGTGGAGCCCAGCCAGACCGACAAATACGGCATTGTGGACGGGGAGAGGGAAGGGGAGAAGATGATACGGATCCGGGGTCTCGTGGAAAAACCCGAGCCGTCAGCGGCCCCATCGAACCAGGCCATCATCGGACGCTACATCCTTACCCCGGAAATTTTTGAACTGCTTGAAAAGAAAGAGTTCGGTGCGGGCGGTGAAATTCAGATCACCGATGCCATGGAAAAGCTCCTGGCCACCCAGGAGATCTACGGATACCTCTTTGAGGGCACGCGCTTTGATTGTGGCGACAAGGCAGGTTTCCAGATGGCCAATATCGCCTATGCCCTGGAGAACCCGGATATCAATGGCCGCCTCATGGCCTACCTCAAGGATCTCTTAAAGGATGAGGAGAGATAAGCTCCCACGATTTCTTCGCGTTAATTGACACTGTAATATTTATTAAACCGCTCAACCTTGGCCACATACGCCTGGGTCTCGGCAATGGGAGGAACCCCGTTGTGGTGTTTCACTTTGGTGGGACCTGCGTTGTACGCCGCCAGGGCCATTTTTGTGTTGCCCTGAAAATCGGTAAGCAGGTGTTTGAGATAGGCACAGCCCCCCATGATATTCTCCTGGGGGTCATAGGGGTCTTTGATCTTATAAAAGATGATGTTCACCGGCATCAACTGCATGAGGCCCTTGGCACCTTTGGCAGAAAGGGCCCTCGGGTTAAACCCTGATTCGGCATGAATCACCGCCTTGACCAGGGCAAAGGGAACGTTGTACCTCTCTGCCGCCTTTACAATCAATGTGTCGTAGGCGGTGGAACTCCAGACCCTTTCCGATGACGCCATTTTGGGTTTCTCTAAGGGGCGGGCGCCCATAATATCTATATGGTGGGCATTGGGTGAATCGGTGAAGTGGATCTGTCCCGAGGCGTCCTTGTACATGTAGATGTCCGCACTTGCCGGCACCCACACCATCAGAACCAGAAAAATCATCCATCCCCTTCGTATCATGAACACCCCACCCATGATGGATTGTTGAAAACTCTGTTGACCACGCCATCATCAACGTCAGAAAGCCACCATAATATCAAATAAAATCGATCAAATACCGTGGTTCCAATACCTGCCCCGCTTTTCAACAAGACGCCTTTTAATTACCCCTCTTGTTAAATCGGCATGGGACAGATAGGCCCGGTTTGTCCTCAGGTACGATGCCGTGAGCTCCTCATACACCGCCTCTCTTTTGGACTCATGAATAAAGTTCCGCTCCAGCAGTTTCTCAAACCGTCCCACCTCTGAGCCGAGAGCCTTGGTCAATTCTGCAAGGGAGAGCCCAACGGATTCGGCATCCTCCTCCGTTAACATAAACTCTATGGAGACCTGGGCCTTCACCACAAAGGCATCATCACTTATACGCCGGGAGATGTCTTCAATCGTCAAGGTAAGGCCGTTTTCAAGTTGTATTGATTTTACACAGTTTTCCGTCATCTTTAAACTCCATTTTAAGCACAAAGCACCCGGCCACACCGTACCGGCCCGGTTAACGAACAACAGGAAGCCCCGATCCCCATGTCCCGGGCGGTATGGTGGCAAACAAATCATCAACGCAAGAGATATAGAGGGCTAAACACAAAAAAATCAACAGAAAATTGGCTTGTTTGCCCCCTTTATTCACGGTATAAATCTTTCGTCAGACCGACCGGAGAATGACCCTTCGGTCCCACACCCGTCACAAACCCGGCGCTCACAGCATTGCCAGTAAAAAAACCATTGCAAGGCGAGCCATGCCGGTTTTCCAACAAAACCAACCGACACCACGAAGGATGATTATATGGGATTGTTATCAGCCACACAGACCATTACCCGATACCGGGTGGAGGGAAGCTTCTCGGAGAATCCCACCGAACAGGTACGTAAAGGTCTAAAAAAACAGATCATCACCGATATCGACAACGAAGCCCAGGACATGGCGGTGGGATGGACCTCATTTGAAGCCCCCTTCACCCCCGATTTTGACGATGCCAGCTTTCAAATCGGAACCCACTATGCCTTTGGGTTGCGTATCGATAAAAAATCGATCCCCACAAAGGTGGTCAAGCAGCAGGTGGCCATCGCCTCGGCAAAACGCCTGGCCGAAAGCGATCGGGAATTTCTCTCAAAAAATGAGAAGAGCGAAATCAAAGAGCACGTCATCAACGTCCTCACCATTCGCATCCCGCCCGTCCCCAACGTCTTTGATGTGGTGTGGCAGTATGAGGAGCAGGAAGTATGGCTCTTCTCCACCCAGAAGGCCGCCAATGAAGAGTTTGAAACACTTTTCAACAAAAGCTTTTCAGGGCTCAAATTGATCCGTTTGTTCCCGTACACCCAGGCCGACCTGACCCTCTCCCTCTCCGATTCGGACAGGGACCGTCTCTCCAACCTCAGCCCCGAAGACTTCACGGAGTAGCCCATGCTCGATATTGCCGTTTTATACAACAAGTACAAATTTCTCGGCCAGGAGTTCCTGACCTGGCTCTGGTACAGCCTTGAAAACGAACCCAAAAGCCTGTTGGATGCCGAAGGGGTTCCGGTGCTGATGGCGGTGGGAAACCGCATTGTGCTGGAGGTGATCCGGGAAGAAAGTACCGTGGAGAGCGTCACCATCAAGGGAGACAACGCCGATTTAAGTGAGGGGATTGTTGCCATCCGCAAAGGGGCCCTGGTCACCGAAATATCCCTGGAATACAAAAAAGCGGACCTTGGCTGGACCTTCACCCTCAAAGGAGAGAACTTCAACATCACCGCCCTTAAAACACCGGAAACGCCCCCTGTAGAATCCAAGGATGAAACCGAAGGGGCCGTCATCGACAAGCTGTTCCTGGCCTCTGAAGTGGTGAACCTGGTGGGGACCCTCTTTCGAAACTTCGTGCGCCTGCGCATCTCTGAAACCTGGTCAAAGGAGACGGTTCCAGCCATGAAGCGCTGGCTAACCGCTTGATAAGATAATCATTTTTCTTATTGTTCATAACTTGTGCATAACAATAACCCCCTGTCTTTTCAGGGGGTTTCCATGGATCACCCAAGGGGTGCGGCTTGCCGTACCCCTTTTTTGTTGTCGACAACCCGATCACACATTGTTCAAAACCCAGGCGGTTTTCAACAAAAACTCAAACCCTGTCAAAAACACCCACGTTATCAACATCGATATAAACCATCAGATGCCACTTTTTAACATATTTATTGCCGTTTAATATCAATACCATACCTCACTTATTCCACTTATCAACAACGCTTATTATTATGATCTTTTAAATTATAAAAAATAAAAAAAGAGACTACACCAACAACAGAACCCACCCTGCAAAACAACCCCAAAGGCCTCATTCACCACAGCCACAGAAAAAACATCGTTGCTTACGCTTTATAAACGGGAAGAATTTTTAAGAAGTTAAACCACTTTCCACAGGAAGAAAAAAAATCGCTCAAAAGATGCGTAAAAAAGGGGTAAATCACTTTTTTTTATATTGATAATTTCGGTATATCTTACTATGACATAGGGGGTGATCAGGTCTGTACCCCTTCATTCACAAACCGTATCCTGAATCCAACGCTTGATTGAATGGCCTGATCCAACCACAACCCATGGAAAATCACACATCCCGGGCTGTAGACGGGTGCGTAAGCACTCTTTACGCCAACCATCGAACCTTTGGATTCAGGCGTCACTGAACATGGAAAACCTATGAAATTCAAAATAGCCAAAAAGGATATCTCCACCATTCTTGGGCGGGTGCAGGGCATCACAGGACGTAAAAGCAACCTGGCGATCACAGCCAATGTTCTGATCAAAGGGGAAGGCGACGGCATTTCCTTTGTGGCCACGGACCTGGAGACAGGATTTGAAGGGCACTATCCGGCGGATGTGGAACGGGACGGCGCAATCACCATCAACGCCAAAAAGCTGTTTGAGATTGTCCAGAACTTTCCCGGCGATGAGGTTCACATTGAAGAGATCGAACGCCAGTGGATCGAAATCAAAAATAACAACATTGTTTTCCACATCGTGGGCATGAGCCCCGACGATTTTCCCGATGTGCCCAAAGTGGATGAGGTTGTGTTTACCCGTGTCGCCACAGGCAGCGTTCGGGAGATGATCGAAAAAACCATCATGATCCAGGCTCCCTCCGATGAGAAGCGGGCCCACATCACCGGTGTCTGTTTCGAACGCATCCAAAAAAATGGCACCAACCTGATGCGCATGGTCTCCACCGATGGCAGACGCCTGTGCAAAGTGGATATCGAGATTGATCAGGAGTCGAACTTCGTTCCCGGTGAAAGTGTCATTGTCCCCAAAAAGGGGCTGATGGAGGCAGCAAAAATTCTCGACAAGGAAGAGTTTGTCGAGGTGGGCGTCAAGGACAACTACCTCATCTTCAAAATGGAGAAAGAGACCGTTATCATCGGCCTTCTGGAGGGAGATTTCCCCGAGTATGAGCAGGTGATCGAAAAAGACGATGCCTATGACATCGAGATGGATCGAAAACTCTTTGCCATGATGCTCAAGCGTATGTCCATTCTCTCCTCGGACAATTACAACAGTGTTATTTTCAACTTTGCCGATAATCGCCTTGAGGTGACCGCCACCAACCCGGATCTCGGGGAGTCCAAAGAGGACATGGCCATCGCGTTTGCGCGGGATGAGGTCGAAGTGGCCTTCAACCCCAAGTATTTGATCGACACATTGAATGTGATAAACGATGAGCGTATTCTGGTGAACCTTCGGGACAACCACCACCCCTGCCTTGTGGAAGGTGTGGATGAAAAGCGCTTTTTAAGCATTATCATGCCCATGAAAATTTGATCATTTACGCGTTGCGGCAACAAGGCAGGGCGGAGTGATCAACATCGATTTGGGTCAAGGGCCATAGAGACGCATGACAGAAGAACAGACCAAAAGTTACGATCAGGACAGCATCACGGTTTTGAAAGGGCTCGAAGCAGTCCGGAAAAGACCGTCCATGTATATCGGCAACGTGGATATCCAGGGGCTTCACCACCTGGTATACGAGGTGGTGGACAACAGTATCGACGAGGCCATGGCAGGCCATTGCGATACCGTGACCATTGTCATCCACCCCGACAACTCCATCAGCATCGAAGACAACGGGCGTGGAATTCCCACGGGCATGCACGAGACCGAGAACATGAGCGCGGCTGAAGTTGTTCTCACCAAACTTCACGCCGGTGGCAAGTTTGACGACCAGTCCTACAAGGTGTCGGGCGGTCTTCACGGGGTGGGGATCTCGGTGGTCAACGCGCTCTCCATTTTCCTGAATCTGGAGATCTACCAGAACGGTAAGGTTTATCAGATGACCTTTGCCAAGGGGGACAAAACAAGCGAACTTACCGAGGTGGGTGAAACGGAAAAGAGGGGAACACGCGTTCACTTCAAAGCCGACACCGAGGTGATGAATGACGATAACTTCAATTTCGACATTCTCACCAAGCGGCTTCGCGAGTTGGCCTTTCTCAACAGCGGCATCAGCATCACCATCGAAGATGAGCGAACCGATGAAAAGAAGGCCTTCCACTACGAGGGGGGGCTCAGAAGTTTTGTTGAATACCTGAACCGATCCAATACCCCCTTGCACGAACCCATCTATTTTGACGGGGAACGGGACGGGATCCAGGTGGAGGTGGCGATTCAATACAACGACACCTTCAACGAGAAGATGTACTCCTTTGCCAACAACATCAACACCCACGAGGGGGGCTTTCACCTCTCCGGCTTCAAGGGCGCCCTCACCCGAACGGTGAACACGTACGCCACCAGCGACAACGTGCCCAAAAACATGCAGGGCAAGATCTCCGGTGACGACACACGTGAAGGCCTCACCGCCATCATCAGTGTCAAGGTTCCCGAACCGCAGTTTGAAGGCCAGACCAAAACCAAGCTGGGCAACAGCGAGGTCAAGGGCATTGTGGAGTCCCTGGTAAACGAGAAGTTTGCCGATTTTCTCCAGGAAAACCCCGGGGTGGCCAAAAAACTCATCTCCAAAGCCGTTGATGCGGCCCGAGCTCGGGATGCAGCCAAGCGCGCAAGGGATCTGGCCCGAAGCAAAGGGGCCCTGGTGGACTCCACCCTGCCCGGCAAATTGGCTGAGTGCCAGTATTCAGACCCACAGTTCCGTGAGCTCTTCCTTGTGGAGGGCGACTCCGCAGGGGGCTCTGCCAAGATGGGCAGAGACAGGCGTTCCCAGGCCATTCTTCCCCTGAAGGGAAAGATCCTGAACGTGGAGAAGGCACGCTTTGACAAGATCCTTCGAAGCGATGAGATCAAGAATATCATCACCGTGCTCGGCACCGGGGTGGGCAGCGAAGAGTACGACATCGAGAAGATCAAGTACCACAAAGTCGTTATCATGACCGACGCCGACGTGGATGGATCTCACATCCGTACCTTGCTCCTCACGTTTTTCTACCGGCAGATGCGGGCCCTTATCGAGCGGGGCTACCTCTATATTGCCCAGCCCCCCCTCTACAAGGTGGGCAAAGGCAAGAGCAGCGTGTACCTGAAGGATGAGCCCGGATACCGGGACTTTATTTTCAAGCGGATCTGCGATAACCGAACCCTTACCGTGGATGGGGCTGTTATCGAAGGTGAGGAGCTGATGGCTCTCCTGACAGATCTCTCCTCCTTTGCCCATGCCATGGGAACCATCGAACGCCGGGGCTACGATCGCCTCCTTGTGATGGAAATTCTCAAAGAGGGGATGATTGACAAGGCGTACCTCACCGATGAGGCGAGAATGGAAGCGTTCCGTCAACGCATCGTCTCCAAAGGCTTTGAGGCCGGTGAACTCGCTTACAACCCCGAAAGGGAGCGCTATCGTTTCTATGTGGATAAAAAACGCAAAGGGGACGATGAGGTGACCCTTGACCTTGGCGGCACCATGGAAGTGGGGCGGGTTCTTTTCTACTCGGCAGAGTACATGGCAGCCATGACAAGCCTGGAGAGACTTCAGGGAATCATGACCGGTGATATTACCGTTGCCAACAAAGAGAGTGGGGAGGCGGTGCACACCGCCACAGATATCTTCGACCTCTTTGACGCCGTGATGAGCGATGGTAAAAAAGGGATCAATATTCAGCGCTACAAAGGTCTCGGGGAGATGAACCCGGATCAGCTTTGGGAGACCACCATGGATCCCGATCGGCGTACCCTGCTCCAGGTGACCATTGACGACGCGGAAAATGCCGATGATATCTTCGCGCTGCTTATGGGAGAAGAGGTGGAGCCGAGGCGTGCCTTTATCCAGAAAAATGCCCTGGAGGTTACCTCTCTGGATATTTAAGTATGAAGGCAGTCCGAGCAAGAGGTCAGCGAGTAAAGTGAAGGCTTTGTTTCTGATTTTTTAACGGCGGATGTTTTCAGGCAAAAGGGGCCATAGAGACACAAGCACCGACGGATATTGATCGCTAAAAACGAAAGATGGCGTCGGTGCTTTTTTGTTGGTTGACGGCCCCGTAAAAAACTCTGGAGGTCCTTTCCCGGTCGGGGGAGGGCATGACATTGACTTTTTACAAAGACTCCAAACATGGTTGAGACCCCCACATACCGAGAGCTCGAAAAGAAGATCGCCGCCCTGGAATCGGAGCTGGATGCACTGCGCATCAAAGAGGTGAAAAAAGAGCGCAACCGCATCCTGGGACGTGTGGCCCATGAGTTCAACAATCTCATGATGGTGATTCAGGGAAACATCTCCATCATGCTCCACGACACAGAGCGCGATGACCCCACCTATGATCGCTTGAAAAACATGGAGCGCTACATTAAAAGTGGCACGCGCCTCACGGAAAAACTCCTCGATTACGTGGAGAAAAATGTGGAGGCTGAAAGCAAGTCCATCTCCCTGGCTTATGCCGCAGAGGAGAGGGACGCGTCGGCCCCCCGCAGCACCGCACGCCGTGGTATGGATATTTACCGGCAGGCCTCCCAGGAAAAATACAGGGTTCTTCTCGTGGACGATGAAGAGTTGATCCTCGATGTGGGGGGGCAGATGCTGGCCAAGATTGGCCTGGATGTCGTCACTGCAGACAACGGGGTGAGCGCCGTTGAAATGTACAAACAGGAGAAGGGGAGAATCGACCTCGTGATCCTGGATCTCATCATGCCGGGCATCGACGGCATCGACACCTACCACCTTCTCAAAGAGATCGACCCCGACGTGAAAGTCCTCATCTCGAGCGGGTACCGAAAAGACGCGCGGGTGGAAACCTTCCTGAAAGAGCCCTGCAGCGGTTTTATTAAAAAACCGTTCAGCCTCTCCCATCTTTCCGACGAAGTTCGAAAACTCCTTCGAACCCCTTCTTCCTAAAAATTAATTTTCAGGATCTGTTGAAAAACGTGCCTCCGGCGGCAAGGTGTGCCACCTTGAAAGCAGGTTGCGTATGCGCTTTGCCCCTCGTTCCTCGGGGCAAATCACATCCGCCTTTAGTGCGGGAATAATTGAGGGATTTCTTTTACGACCTGTTTGTCAAACTTTTAAAAAGTTAGGCCCCCTGCAGGGCCGATGGAGACGAATTTGAGCTGGATAGTTGCCTAATTCAGTTCCTAAAAACAGCCTCCGGTGGCAAGGTGCGCCACATTGAAAGCAGGTTGCGTATGCGCTTTGCCCCTCGTTCCTCGGGGCAAATCACATACGCCTTTAGTGCGGGAATAATTGAGGGATTTCTTTTACGACCTGTTTGTCAAACTTTTAAAAAGTTAGGCCCCCTGCAGGGCCGATGGAGACGAATTTGAGCTGGATAGTTGCCTAATTCAGTTCCTAAAAACAGCCTCCGGTGGCAAGATGTGCCACCTTGAAAGCAGGTTACGGATGCGCTTTAGCCCTCGTTCCTCGGGTTAAATTACATCCGCCTTTAGTGTGGGAATGATTGAGGTCGTTCTTTTAAGACCTGTTTGTTAAACTTTTTAAAAGTTTAGCCCCCGGCAGGGGAGTTATTGTCAAATCTGGTGTACGGGGTCTAAGCAGCATTCTCCGCTGACTGATTCGTCACTTTGACTCCGTCTTTGAATTTGATGTTGTTTACCACCAATGTCAGCAGACGAAAACCTTGGATTCGTCTCCATCGTTTCTGGGCTGACTCCAACAATTTAAAAACCATCGACAGTGTAGTCTCTCTTGATCCACAGTTTCGTGTTCGGTTCGTTCGCAACCGAACCGTAGCAAATGTCGATTCAATTGGGTTGGTTGTTCGTATGTGGACCCAGTGTTCCGCAGGAAAATCGTAAAATGCCAGAAGTTCCTTCCTGCTTTTCTTCAGGCATTTCATTGCGCTCGGATATTTGGGCTCAAATCGAAACAATGCCTCGTCGAATGCCTTTTGAGCGTCCTTACGAGTCTCTGCCATCCAAATTTCATGAAGGGCAGCTTTGATTTTTGGCTGAATGGTCTTCGGTACCTTGTTCAATACGTTGGCTGTCTTGTGCACCCAGCAGCGTTGATGTTTTGTGCCGGGATAGCATTTGGAAAGGGCCTTCCAGAATCCAAGAGCACCATCACCCACGGCCAACTTCGGGTCTTCGGTTAAACCACGAGAACGCAGGCCTGCGAGCAATTCATACCAACTGGCCTCCGACTCCCGAAAACCGTCTTCAACGGCCACCAGTTCTTTTATGCCATGCTCGGTGACGCCAACAATAACAAGAAGGCACAGGCGATTGTCCATCCGGACATTGCTGTAAACACCATCGGCCCACCAATATACGTACTTACTCTGACTCAGGTCTCGCCGGCACCAGCAGTGGTGTTCTTCAATCCACTGGCTTTTCAAACGACTAATGGTATTCGCGGATAATCCTTTCGCCTGTTCTCCCAGTAGCGCTGACAGAGCTTCCTGGCTGTCACCCGTAGAGATACCTTTCAGATAGAGCCACGGCAAAAGCTCTGTTATGCTGGCGGCCCGCTTGAGGTAAGGTGGCAGCAGGCCACTATTAAATTTGATACCTGAACCACTTCGATCACGCACTTTGGGTACGCGAACCTCAATGTCTCCAATACCGGTCTGAATTGTCCGATGGGGGAGGTAACCGTTCCTGACTACCGCCTTTCGCCCGTCATCCAGTCGTATGTTTGAACTCTTCTCAAGCATAGAGTGAAGTTCAGCCTCAACGGCTTCGGCTATGAGCTTCCTGGCACCTTGGCGGAGCATTTCTGTTAAGGGGTCAGTTACGTTTTCTTCTGGTTGTGAAACAGCTTTCAGGGTAGGTTGACTCATGGCGTATTTCCTCCTGTTGGTTGGATTCTTTGCGGGAATCAATCAACAGGATACGCCATTATCCCCATATGCTGTACACCAGAAATGACTATAGCTCCCGGCAGGGCCGCCGGAGGCTTTGTTTTGCATAAGCACTGAGGGCTTACGATTCGTTCTCAACAATGCGGTTGATGTGGGCATTGTAGTCCGGCAGGTCCGCAGCGTACTGCTCGTTAAACAGGCTGCTCGTGATGAAAAAATCAGCCGAGGCCTGGTTGCAGGCAATGGGGATGTTGTGAACGGCAGATATTCTCAGGAGCGCTTTTACGTCCACATCATGGGGCTGAGCGGTCATGGGGTCCCAGAAGAAGATGAGCATATCAAGCCCGTCGTTGACGATGAGGTTGCCCAGCTCCAGATCCCCTCCCAGGGGGCCGCTTTTCAGACAGGTGACCTCAAGGCCCACCTTGGATGCCATCAGCCCGCCGGTGGTACCGGTGCCGTAAAGCTCATGTTTTTTAAGAACCTCTTTGTGGGCAGTGGCCCAGGCAATCATCTTGGGTTTCATCTCGTCGTGGGCCACAAGGGCGATCCGTTTCCTGGCTTCCATAAGTCTCCTTGGTTCGCGAATGCTCTGGGGCTCGTTCCTCGCCCCTTCGCATTCGCTTACGGGCTTCGCCCGTTGTGATTCAGTGGAACTGATGGGTTTACCGATGCAATAGAGTAACAGTCAGCGATTGTTCACGGGCGAAGCCCGTAAGCAAATGTGACAACCCGAGGAACGAGGGGTAGGGCATTTGCAAACCTGGGGTCCAGGGGGTGGCAAAGCCACTGTAGCGAAAAGTTCCCTGGTTAAAACTCGATGCTTCCCGGGGTCCTGGGGAAGGCGATGACGTCCCGGATGTTGGTGATGCCGGTGAGGAGCATGAGGAGCCTCTCAAAGCCTAAGCCAAAACCGCTGTGGGGCACGGACCCGAACCGCCTGGAGTCTAGGTACCACCAGTAGTCCTCTTCGGGGAGGTCCAGCTCCTTCATGCGTTCCAGGAGTTTGTCCTCCCTCTCTTCTCTCTGGCTGCCGCCCACGAGCTCACCGATTCTGGGGACCAGAAGGTCCATGGCCGCCACGGTCTCGCCGTCGTCATTGACCCGCATGTAAAAAGGCTTGATCCCTTTTGGGTAGTTGTAGAGAAAGACCGGCTTTTTGAAATGCTCTTCGGCAAGGTAGCGCTCGTGCTCCGACTGAAGGTCTGTGCCGAAGGCAACGGGGTATTCAAAGTCTTTTTTGGCGCTTTGGAGAATCTCAATGGCATCCCGGTAGGCAAGGCGGACGTAGGTGTCATCCCGAAGGGAGGTGAGGGTCTTCATGAGGGTCTTGTCCACAAAGTTTGCAAACAGGGCGATGTCTTCAGAGCAGTTTTCAAGAACCCCACTCACCACATACTTCACCAGGGCTTCGGTGATGTCCATGTTGCCGTCAAGGTCGCAGAAGGCCATCTCCGGCTCCAGCATCCAGAATTCTGCTGCATGACGGCTGGTGTTGGAGTTCTCCGCCCGAAAGGTGGGACCAAAGGTGTAGACGTCCCCTAAGGCCAGGGCCATCATCTCGGCAGAGAGCTGCCCGGAGACGGTGAGGTTGGTCTCCTGACCGAAGAAGTCTTCCGAGGCCGGGGTGGTCCCTTTGACCGTGGTAAGGCGGAACATCTCACCTGCGCCTTCACAGTCGGACCCTGTGATAACGGGGGTGTGGATGAGAAAGAACCCCTGCTCTTCGAAAAATTGGTGAACCAGGTGGCTTGTCTTGGACCGGATGCGCATGATCGCACCATACTTGTTGGTCCGGGGACGCAAGTGGGCGATGGTGCGCAAAAACTCATCACTGTGGCGCTTTTTCTGTAATGGATAGGACTCCGGTGCGACACCCACAAGTTCAAGTTCATGGGACCGGATTTCAAAGGCCTGGCCTTTCCCCGGTGAGGTCACGAGTTCGCCGGTCACAGAGATGGCCGCACCGGTGGCGATGTTGGGCAGGGTGTCAGAACCGGGGGTGCCCGCATCCACAATCACTTGAATGGAGGCGAGGCAGGAGCCGTCGTTGACTTCAATAAAAGAGAACTCTTTGCTGTCGCGTTTCGTTCGGACCCAGCCTTTTACAAGGACCTTTTCAAGGGGGGCACTTCTTGCCAGGAGTTCCTTAATTTTCGTTCGTTTCATGTCACACCTGTTGGATTGAATGGTTCGTGTATGGCATCCCCTGTCGGCTTACGCCGGCGGGGTCCCTGGCTAATGTAATCTTCTCGGCCCATCTGGACAACAAGAAAGACCGGATTGCGACTTAAAAATGCCTCCGCCGGCCCTGCCGGGGGCCAAACTTTTGAAAAGTTTGACAAACAGGTCTTGAGCACAATTTCGATTGCATCGCTGATGTTGGCAAGCCATATAGTTTGGGCTCAACGAGTCTGTGGTTCCCTTTTCCATTAGCCCTGCAGGGGCTAATGGAAAAGGGAACCACAACCGGAAAGTTTTTGCGGAGCTTTTTTCAAAAAGCGACCCGCCGGAGGCATGCTTTTACCATAGAATGCAAGACGTTTTTAAAAGCGGATCACCGCCTTACGAACAATAACAAAAAATAGAGAGAGAGTTAAAAGGACGGCTCGGGGACGGGGGGATTTAACTTTGGCATTTTATCACAATGTGTACTAATATGTAATGTTTACGGTATTGATAAATATAGAAAACCCTTAAAATTTCAAAGGTTTATAAAATATAGTATCATGGAAAATACGACAATTCAAGGTATCCTCGCCGAGGTAGCCCAGCCGAGCCGTTATCTGGGAACCGAGGTGAACCGTGTTGTGAAAAATCCGGCCGATATGGATCTTCATATGGTGCTGGCTTATCCCGATCTGTACGACATCGGCACCTCCCACTTTGGTATGCAGATTCTCTACGCGCTTCTCAACAAGCGTGAGAACATCTACGCCGAGCGTGTCTTTGCGCCGGCTCCGGATATGGAGGCGCTTCTGAAAGAGCGGGATCAGCCCCTCTTCTCCCTGGAGACCCGCACTTCCCTGTCCGATTTTCATGTGGTGGGGTTCAGCCTTCTTTATGAGTTGAACTACACCAGCATTCTGACCATGCTGGATCTTGCGAATATTCCCTTCCTTGCCAAGGACCGGGACGCCTCTCATCCCCTGGTGATTGCCGGCGGCCCTTGTGCCTTCAACCCGGAGCCCGTGGCCGACTTGTTTGATATCATCATCATCGGTGATGGCGAAGAGGCGCTGGTGGAGGTGGCCGACGCCATCATCGCATGGCGCAAAAGCGGTGCGGATCGCGAGGCTCTTTTCGCGGAGGTGGCAACGCTCGACGGGGTGTATGTGCCCTCTCACTTTGAGGTCAGCTACGAGCCCCTGTCCGAGGGTGAGGTGTCCCTGCCTGTGGTGACGTCAAAAAACCCGGATAAGCCGCGTGTCAAGCGTGCCATCATCTCCGAACTCTCCCAGGACTCGTTTCCTGAGAAACCGGTGCTTCCCTTTGGAAAGCCCGTCCACGACCGGCTCCGCCTTGAAATTTCCCGCGGCTGCACGAGGGGATGCAGGTTTTGCCAGGCAAGCATGATCTACCGACCGGTTCGTGAACGAAGCGTGGATGACCTTCTTGCCATCAGCAAAGAGTCCCTCATCACCACGGGCTACAACGATATATCCCTGCTCTCCTTGAGCACCGGGGATTATGAGCAGCTGGCCGACCTCATGAAGGGCATCACCTCCGGGTGTTGCGCCGACGGAGAGAAGGTGGCCGTATCTTTGCCGTCCATCCGTGCAGGTCGCCTCAACGCAGAGCTCATGGATATCATCAAGAACGTCCGCAAGACGGGATTTACCATTGCTCCAGAAGCGGGCACCCAGCGACTTCGGGATGTTATCAACAAAGGCATCACCGAAGAGGATATTGTGGGAACGGTCCAAAGTGCCTTTGAACTGGGCTGGACCACCATCAAGCTCTACTTTATGATCGGCCTGCCCACAGAGACCCAAGAGGACCTCGAAGGGATCGTGGAGCTGGTGAAAAAGCTTCGCGGTCTCTCCCGGAACAAACGCACTGCCATCAATGTCAGTGTCTCGACCTTTATTCCCAAACCCCACTCCGTCTTTCAATGGGATGGGCAGATCACCCGGGAAGATGCCTGGGAAAAGATTTGCTGGCTCAAGGAGCAGCTGCGTATGCGCGGTGTGACCTTGAAATGGGGAAGCACCGATATCAGCTGGCTCGAAGGGATCTGGTCGCGAGGCGACCGTCGACTTTCTTCTTTGCTGATCAGGGCGTGGAAGAAGGGGTGTCGCCTGGATGGCTGGAGCGAGCACATGAACCTCGGGCTCTGGAAGGAGGCCGTGGAAGAAGAGGGGCTGGACTGGGAATTTCTCTGTCAGCGTGAACGCAGCATGGATGAAGATCTGCCCTGGGATCATATTGATTCCGGCGTCACCAAAGAGTACCTCGTCAGCGAGCGAAAGCGAGCCTTAGCCGCACAGGTGACCACAGATTGTCGTTATGGCGATTGCTCGGGATGCGGTATCTGTGATTTTGAGACCATCCAGCCTGTCATCTGCCTGCCGGAAGCGGAGAGATGCGAGGTGAAGCCGCCCCCTGCCTTGCCTGAGATGCCCCCTGTCAAGTACACCATGACCTTTACCAAGATGGGCAACGCCCGCTTTTTCGGCCATCTGGAACTGGTGAACATCATCATGAAGGTGTTCCGACGCGCAGGTCTGATCATCGAGCAGTCCCAAGGCTATCACCCCCGTCCCAAGCTCATTTTTTCAGATCCCATGCCTTTGGGGATGGAGAGTATGGAGGAGCGGTTTGTGGTCTCGGTGATTTCGGATGCGTCTGCAGATGAGATAAAAGATAAGCTCAATCAAAATCTTATTGAAGGAATAGAGATTCGCGATGTTCAGCTCTTTGTGAAAACCAAAGGGCCGAAAGACGAAGCTTTCAGGTACCAGGTCACTGAGCCTTCCGGCCTTTTTGATGTCGATCAATTAAGTAAATTTATGGAATTAAATAATTTTATAATTGAAAAAAAAGGCAAAAAAGGAAATAAAAAGGAGTACGATCTGAAGCAATTCGTAAAGGGTGTGGAGATTCTCACTCCCTCCCTGCTGACCATCGATCTCAAAGGAATCGATGGGGTGGTCATCCGTCCTGATCTTGCGGTTAAGCATATATTCTCCCTTACCGATGATGTCTCTGCTCACTTGGGGCTGTTAAAACTCTGCCGGATTGACGAAGCCTGTTAACCGATAACTGAATCGTGGTCACTATACATGTTTAAGGAACTGGTTGTTAACGTAACGGAGCAGGAGACCCGAGTGGCGCTCCTGGAAGATGGGAATATCGCCGAGCTCTTTGTGGAGCGGGGCGATGACACCAATATTAACGGCAATATTTATAAAGGGCGTGTGCAACGGGTACTACCCGGGATGCAGGCGGCCTTTGTGGATATCGGTCTCAACCAGGCGGCCTTCATCTATGTGGACGACGTCCAGAAGAAGCAGAACATCGGGGAAAACGAGCCCCCCATAAGTGAAAACGGGAACAAGGAGTTTGCGCCGGACAACACCGGTCGCCAGATTCCCATTGAAGAGCTCCTGCGCGAAGGCCAGGAGCTCATGGTTCAGGTGGTGAAGTCGCCCATCGGAACCAAAGGGGCTCGTATCACCACCTACATCTCCCTTCCCGGTCGTTACCTGGTGCTGATGCCCAACGTGGACCACATCGGGATCTCCAAGCGAATCGCCTGCGAGGATGAGCGGACCCGTTTGCGGGATCTTATCAGTGACAAGCGGGATGTCCCTTACGGTTATATTTTCCGAACCGCAGGGGAGGGGCTCGCCGCAGAACAGCTTAACCGGGAGATGGAACTGCTGGTGAACTCCTGGGAGAACATCAAAAAGCGGTACCGAAGTTTCTCGGCACCCTACAGGCTCCACCGGGACTTGACGGTGACCTTTCGCGCCATCCGGGATCTTTTGACCCACGAGGCCGACAGGCTCACCATCGACAACAAGTTCGGCTACGATTCGGTGAACAACTTCATCCGAAAAATCATGCCCGAGCTCAAGGTGAAGGTTGAGTACTATGACCGACCCGAACCCATCTTCGAGACCTTCAACCTGGAAGGGGATATTTCCCGGGCCCTGAAGAAGAAGGTGTGGCTCAAGAGTGGTGGGTATATTGTTGTGGAACAGACCGAGGCCCTCACCTCCATTGATGTCAACACCGGCAGGTACGTGGGCAAGCACAACTTTGAAGAGACCATCTTCAAGACCAACCTGGAGGCGATCCGTGAGATTGCCGTGCAGGTGCGCCTTCGCAATATCGGTGGCATTATTATCCTTGATTTTATCGACATGGAGAATGTGGAAAACAGGGATAAGGTCTTTGAGACGTTGAAGGAGGCCTTCAGGGAGGACAAGTGCCGCACCAATATTCTGCCCATGAGCGAGATCGGACTGGTGCAGATGACGCGCAAACGGGTGAGAAAGTCGTTGACGCGGATGCTCTGTGAGGAGTGTCCCATCTGTTACGGGGATGGGTACACCATCTCACGCAGCTCCATCGCCCAGAAAATTTACAGGGAGATCCATCGTCACGCTCGGGACATGATGGGGGATATTTTTACCCTCAAGGTCGGCGAAGAGATGGCGGATTACCTGCACAGAGAAGAGGTCAACACCATCAGCGCCATTGAATACAGGCTGGGAAAGAAAATCGAGATCTATCCCATCCGTCGTTTTCATCGAGAAGAGTTTGAACTCACCGAAAAATTCAAGTAAAATATGGCTGTTGACACCTGACGCATTTTATGATTAATTAACCGGGTTTTAATGTACCGTCACAAAAGTGTGATATCAAACGTAAAATAGGGGCACTCACATATGAAAAGAACTTTTCAGCCAAGCAACCTGAAACGATCCAGAAAGCACGGATTCCTGAACCGCATGTCCACCCCCGGTGGGCGTCGTATTGTAAAGCGCCGTCGTGCGAAGGGCAGAAAACGCCTTACCGCCTAATGTGCTCTTGTTTTTTATGATGCCTTCGTTAAAGGGTAGCTCCGAGGGCCTCGTTTGGGAGATTGGCGATCCGATCACGGACGCAAAACGATATGCCGGAACGAGGCACAACGGAGAGTATGAAGACATCATGCATGATGCAGGGATAATGTTTATTGCGAGCAAACGCCTTTACAAAAGAGCATCGGATTCTCAAAAGAAGTCAGTTCCAGGAACTCTATCGAAAAGGGGCAACCGTACATAACCGTCATTTCGTTGCCAATATCCTGGAAAATGAGCTTACGACATCCCGCATAGGCATTACCGTATCTAAAAAGGTTGGGGGTGCTGTTACGCGTAACCGCATCAAACGGATCGTACGCGAGTATTTTCGGAAAAACGGTCGACAGTTTTTTGAGAATCGGGATATCCAACTTATTGCCAAGCGCACAGTGGCTCAACTGAGCAATAATGAGACCTTTTTATCCCTTGAGCATATTTTTCAAAAAATTAAAGCAAGTACTGAGTCTTAAGAAGGTCTTTATCGTATTGATAAAGGCCTATCAGTATTTGGTCTCTCCTTTTACAGGTCCAAGCTGCCGTTTTTATCCCACATGTTCGGCATACGCCATTGAGGCCTATGAACGGTATGGAATCTTTAAAGGATCTTTTCTGACGGTGAAACGCATTCTCAAATGCCATCCGTTTCACCCCGGAGGATTCGATCCGGTTCCATAACCCCCTTCATCAGAGTTTCAGCACCCACCCACCCGTTAGTCGATTCCGCAAACTTAAAGATGAGCACGTAAGGACGCTTGCGTATGAACGTTACACCCGTGCTGTATCTGAGCGTCTGCGGAACCATAAGAAAAAACCGTCCAGAAGATTCCAGAGCCCGGCAATCGACCAGGGGTCGTTGCACCATTTCCTTGGGGTAGGGACGGACCATTGGCACAAGAACAAGGCACCATCTTTTATTAGATGAACAACGGAGAACGTATGGAACAGGTCAGACTCTTTGCAGCAATCATTCTTTCCATCATTGTGTTTGCAGGATGGAATTTTCTCTTCCCCCCCCAGAAGCCCACTGAGGTTCCTGTGGAACAACAGGTGGAACAAGCCGTAGCCCCCACAGGTGATACGGCGACCCCTGCTGTGGATATCAAACCCGTGGAGGTGGTGGCTGAAAGCATCACCGTGGTGGACTCTCCCCTTTACCGCATCGAATTCACCAACCGCGGCGCTGCTGTCAAACGATTCGAACTGAAAAAATACAAAGAGAGCCTGGACGGGGACGCGTACAAGAACGTCGTACCTGAAGAGGTGGATCGCACCTTCACCCTCGCATTCAACAAAAACAGCGTGGTGGGTGTTAAAAATGCCCTTTTTGAAGCCGACAAAGAGAACGTCATGGTCGGTGACAACGGCGCCTCACTCTCCTTCAGGTGGGTCAGCCCATCCGGTGTGGAGGTGGTTCGTACCTTTAATTTTACCGCAGACTCGTACGCCGTCGTCTCTGATGTCACCGTGCGCAACGGAAGCCAGCTTGCCTTGGATGATGCCCTCTCTTTTGGGGTCGTATCCACGGTAGCTGATGGGCGGGCATACGGCTTTGAGGGCCCCAGCGGGTTCATTGACGGAAGCCTTGAGAACGTCAAGGTCAAGAAGATCAAGGACAAGAGCCTTTACTCAGGCTCAGTGGAGTGGGTGGCCCAGCAGAGCCGCTACTTCATGACAGCTGTGATTCCCGAAGAGGCGACCGGGTCATCCATGTTCCTCGAAGACAACAAGGGTGTGATCACTGCCGAAATGAATCTTCCCACAGGGGTGATTCAACCCGGGACAGAGAAGAGTTTCACCGTTGATATTCTGGCAGCTCCCAAAAGCTACCGCATGCTGAAAAAGCTCGATTTATCCATCCACGAGGCTGTGAACTTCGGCTGGTTTGACATCATTGCCAAGCCCTGTCTCGGCCTGATGAACTTTATCCACGACAACGTGGTGGCTAACTACGGTATCGCCATCATCATTCTTACCATCCTGATCAAGCTGGTTTTCTGGCCCCTGGGCAACAAGAGCTACACCTCCATGCACGAGATGAAAAAGCTCCAGCCCATCATGGCCAAGATCCGTGAAAAATATGCGGACGACAAGCAGCGCATGAACCAGGAAGTCATGGGGCTCTACAAAACCTACAAGGTGAATCCCATGAGTGGCTGCCTCCCCCTGGTTGTGCAGATGCCCATTTTCTTTGCACTCTACCGCATGCTCTACTCCGCGGTGGAACTCCGCCATGCACCGTTTTTTGGTTGGATCACCGACCTCTCGGCTCCGGATCGCCTTTTTCACTTCGGGTTCACCATTCCCATGATGACCCCCCCCGCTGGTATTCCCGTGCTGACACTTCTGATGGGGGCGACCATGTTCCTTCAGCAGAAGATGTCTCCGGCCACCGGTGATCCCACTCAGGCCAAAATGATGATGATGATGCCCCTCGTGATGACGGTTATCTTCGTCAACTTTTCTTCGGGCCTGGTATTGTACTGGCTTGTTAACAACGTCCTTTCGATTTCTCAGCAGTATTATATCACCAAGAAACTTTCGTAATCTCTGGAGGAGTGTATGAATTCGCTTAGGGAATTTGAAGGCAGAACTGTAGAGAAAGCCATTGACGCTGCCTTAAAAGAACTCGATATCCCAAGAGAAGAGCTTGATTACAGCGTTGTGTCCAAAGGGAGCCAGGGTCTGTTTGGCCTCTTTGGGGCTAAAAAAGCCAAGATCTCTGTTGTTCCCAGAAAAAAAGGGGCCAAGCAGGGAAGGGTAGCCAAAAGTCTTGTGGATGAGGCTTTTGGTGTGGCTGAGCCTGAACAGAAGGCCTCCTTTGAGGCTGAAGCCCCGCAAGGGGAGGATCGTACTTATGAGTACACCGAGCGCACCTTTGAGGATGGGTTTTTCAAAGGCATGACCGCAGCGGATGCAGGTGTCGAGATCTTAAAGGAGATTGCCACCTTTATCTCTGAAGAGTCCCAAATCGCCTACAAGGTGGAAGGGGACATCCTCACGTACAACGTCACAGGCGGCAACGCCGCTGTGATGATCGGGAAAAAAGGCCAGACCCTCGAGGCGATCCAGTACCTCCTGGACAAGATCATCAACAAGCACAGTGTGGATCGTGTACGGGTTCAGGTGGATATTGAAGGCTACCTGGAGCTGCGCAAAGAAAAACTGCGCCAGCATGCTCAGCGTATGGCCGAGAAGGTCAAGAAGACCGGTAAACCTCACACCATTGGACACATGTCCTCCCACGACCGTCGCATCATCCACCTGACATTAAAGGATGATCGCGGAGTCCGGACCCAGTCCATGGGCGAGGGGTATTACCGTCGCCTGGTGATCTTCCCCAAAAGAAATAAAAAAATGCGCAATAAAAACAGATAATTAAGTTTTTATTGCTGTTCTTTTTAAGCCTGTTCGGCCACCCTTGTGGCCAGCAGGCTTTTTTTATGGCTGAGCCATGGGGGACGTGGTATTTTGGTTAGAAAACAAATTTTTAAAATAAAGGGACGACAGTGCTTCAAAAAATGCCTCCGGCGGCAAGGTGTGCCACCTTGAAAGCAGGTTGCGTAAGTGCTTCGTCCCTCGTTCCTCGGGCCAAAGCACATACGCCGCCTATGATTCGGTAGCCTTCCCTAAGTATGGGTTGAATTTTTAATATTTTGCCCTATTTTGTAACTATTCTGCTCAACATAACCGATCATGGCAAATCATTGACTCTGGTTTACTGAGTATGCCGCCTCCTCTTCTCTCTGCCCCTATGGGGCTGAGAGAAGAGGAGGCGGCAACCGGAAAGTTTTTGCGGCGCTTTTTTCAAAAAGCGACCCGCCGGAGGCATGGTTGAATCGCCACCGGTGCTCATTATTAACGACATACATGACAGCAGAAAAGAGCTATGAGCTATTTGGATTTTGACACCATCGCAGCCATTGCCACGCCGGTAGGGCGTGGAGGCATCGGTATCATTCGGGTCTCCGGAGAAAAAGCGGTAGAGATCGCCATGTCTTTCTTTCGTCCTGTTTCAGGCGTCAGGGAGCCCAAGAGTCACCGTGTCTATTACGGCACATTCGTGGGTGAGAATGAGGAGGCTCTCGATGAGGTGATCCTCTTTTACATGAAGGGGCCGAAGTCGTACACCGCCGAAGATTGTGTGGAGATTCAGTCCCACGCCAGCCCGGTGGTGATGCGTCAGATCCTTGACCTTCTCCTGGCGGCGGGGGCACGTCTTGCTGACCCGGGGGAGTTTACCAAACGGGCTTATCTGAACGGGCGTATCAACTTGTCCCAGGCTGAAGCGGTCATTGACCTCATCAACGCACGCACCACCACCTCTCATGAAATGGCCATTTCCATGGTCAAGGGAGAGTTGGGGGAGCGCATTGCAGGTCTGCGGGACACGCTGAAGGAGATCTCCGTTACCCTTGAGGCGATTCTTGATTTTCCCGATGATGTGGATGAATCCATTCAGGCCGATATGATTCGCGGGAAGTTGGCAGGGGAGATGACAGAGACCCTTACCGCTTTCATTCAGAACTTCGATGACTCGGACATTTTCCGTAATGGCATACGGGTCGTTATTGCCGGCCCCCCGAACTCTGGCAAATCCAGCCTTATGAATTATCTCTCCGGTGAGGAACGTGCCATCGTAACCTCTGTACCGGGGACCACACGGGATCTCATCGAGGAGTTTATCCATATTGACGGCATTGCCTTTCATGTTACGGATACGGCCGGCATTCGAGTCACGGATGATCCGGTGGAGAAGATCGGCATCGAGCGCACCTTGACCCGTATTGAAGCCTCCGACCTGGTGTTGTACCTGGTGGATGGCTCCGAGGGGCTCCCGTCAGAGGTACTGACACAGATCCGCAGCTACAACGATTCCCGTCAATGCATCGTGCTTGTCAACAAAGCCGATTTACCCCCTCGGGGTGTCCTCGGGGTCCTTGAAGGGGAGGGCATTGAGTGTCTGTCGGTCTCTGTGAAAACAGGGGAGGGAATCGATGCTGTAAAAGAGAAGGTGGTGGCTCGCATCCTTGACAGCCTTCCTGAGGATCGCAGTGCCCTTGTTCCCAACCGAAGGCAGGTCGAACTGGTAAGAAAGGCTTTAAATAATGTGGAAAATGCTGTAGAGGGTATAGACTCTCAGCTCTCCTTTGATGCCATTGCCATCGACATTCGTTCGGCCATGGATCTTATGGGTGAGATATTGGGCGAAGAGGTTCGTGTGGATATCCTGGACGAGATATTCAGTAATTTCTGTATCGGCAAATAGGCACGGCTCCAAGAATCGGAGCAGGGCTGTTTCACGTGAAACAATCATCACCCGAGAAAACGAAGAGCTCATTCCGCAGAAGGCATAGTATCGTATGCTCGAAGGCGGTCGTGGGAAGCTGTTGACAGGAAGGGTGACGACATAGATGGAGAGGCACATGGATTTAACTAACGCATTTTCCCGCTACGAAGCATTGGTGGATCAGGTCGGTCAGGTATTCAACAAGGTGAGCACTGAGTTTACCGAAGAGGTCAAATGCAAGCCCGCCTGTGACGATTGCTGCCATGCTCTGTTTGATCTTACCTTTGTGGAAGCGCTCTATATCAAGAGCAAGTTTGATGAGGTGTTTGCCGGGAAGGCCCGCTTTGAGATCACCGAGTATGCGAACAAAACAGACCGCGCCCTGGCCAAGATGAAGAAAGAGGCCTACAAGCGACACGAAGCCGGTGAATCCGACACGGCGATCATCGAGGCTGTCTCCAAGATGCGCGTCAGGTGCCCGCTTTTAGGTGAGGATGGCAAATGCCAGATGTACGACTACCGTCCCATCGCCTGCCGAGTTTACGGGATTCCCACGTCAGCTGGTGGTCAGGGGCATACGTGTGGGCTTTCTGGATTTGATGAGGGCAAGGCCTACCCCACCTTGAATATGGATCTTGTGTACAACCGTCTTTACGCCATCTCAGGTGACCTGGTCCGAGAGTTGAATTCCAAGTACACCAAGATGGGACGTGTTCTGGTTCCCCTTTCCATGGCCCTTATTACCGATTACAACGAAGAGTATCTTGGAATCGAGGTGACATCATGAGCACTGTAGGAATGACCCACAACGAGTTTACCGATGACGAGGTGGAGGCCAAGAAGAAGGCGATCTTCGATGCCATGGGCAAGCGTGGGCAGAAGTGGATCATGAAGCAGGGGTATGATGAGTGGAACCCCTTTGGTGACCCCAAAGACCCCCTTGATATTCGTGTGGATGGTTCTGAACGCACCGTGGATCAATTGATCCGTGAGTTCCTGGCAGATGCCGGACCGGAAGATCCGTCAAATCAGTACAGCCAGACCGTCATGGAAATGGCCATGGGCATCATGAACAACACAGACAAGGCGCGTGCAGCCTTTGAATTTGTTCACTGGTACAATGAGCTGCTGAAGAAAGAAGGGAAAACCCTTAGCTTTGGTTAGTTGTTGAATAGAGCCTCCGGCAGCCCTGCCGGGGGCTAAGCTTTTGTCTGATCTGAAAGCGTGGGTTTAACATACAGGTTCTGAAAGAACGCCCTGCATCAGTTCCGCACGAAAGGCGGATGTGATCTGACTCAGGGAACGAGGGCCATGGCCCATCCGCACCCTGCTTTATAGGTGGCACACCTTGCCGCAGAGGCTTTTTTTAACGTTCCTGTCTTCACAAAAGGTAGTCCATGGGTTCATCATCCGTTCAAGCATTTTTACTGGACACAGTCCATGGGAGCACCCGTTCCCTTACCCCCACCGAAATTATCTCTGAACTTACCCGAGAGCACGGGGTGACACGACGTGACGCCAAGGCATGCCTGACTCTCAGTGTGGCAGAGAACCAGCTTACCTACAGGCAGGTGTTGGGGCGTACCGTGGTGGTTCCATCGTTAAATCGCTATTATGATCTTGCACCAGGCGTGGTCTTGTGCCCGCCCCACCTTCCTTCCCATCCCGAAAAAGCCCACTGCATCACCATGAAAGAGGGGATCAGTTTTGGCAACGGGACCCATCCCACGACACGGCTGTGTGCTGAGTTGATGATGGCTTCCTCCGGTACTTTTGGGGGATGCAACAGGGCCCTTGATCTTGGAACGGGAACCGGTGTTCTTTCCCTTCTGGCGGTCAAGTTAGGGGTTGCCCATGTCGATGCCACTGAAATTGATCCCATCGCCCTTCATGATGCCCGAGAAAACACACGTTTGAATGAATGCATTTCTCGGGTTGAACTTCACCATGCCGATGCCTTTTTGGCGTCTGAACGTTACCAGTTGGTGATGGCCAACCTGCGGTACCCGACCCTGGTCTCTCTTCAGGATGAGATAAACAGGTGGACCGATCCATCGGCGACTCTGATTTTGTCAGGGATCAAAGAGGGGGAGGAGGAGAGGGTTTTTTCTGTCTATGGGCAGAATTTTCACCTGATATCTCAAAAAAAGAGCAAAGGATGGGTGGGATTGTCCTTTAAAAAGTCAATGTAGCATTAAAGCTGGATAAATTTAAAAAATTTAAAAAAAATGAAGTATTCAGGTTGTGATATAAAAACCCCCAAGATCGTTCGATTTTGGGGGTTTTCTTTTTATAATACCGTAATTGTTGGGTTTATATGGGGCTTTTTTGAGGTTTTTACGGGGGGTGGGTTGTTTTTATCAGAAAAACTGTGTTCCACGTGAAACAATGCCATTGGGACACTCTTGGGATCGCATGTGGGTCGTCTCGTTGTGGAGAGGGTAGTGTGTAAATCATCAGCATCGGGTTTGTGGGATGCTACATCGTACCCGCCATTGATGTATGAATGATCAGATCCTGAAAAACCAGTTGGCCCAACGTTTCAAAAAATTGGTCCCCGGAGCAGGTTCACGGCTCAAACGATGAGGCGCAGGCCACGCAATGGGTGGCTTCAGGGATTAATTTCAGACGGGCCATGGGAATGGGTTCCTCGCACGCCACACAATAGCCGTACTCATCGTCCTCCACCATCTCGAGGGCTTGCTCCAGTCGGCGTATACGAGCTTTGCGTGCGCGAGCTGACGCTTCCCCTATGTGACGGGACTGCATGGCCTCAACACGGGATATCCGTCCTATGGCACTGTCAGGCGTCACCGCGGGTTTGGTCTCACCCTCAGTGGCGGCGAGTTCCTCTTTCAGGGTTGCAAGTTCGGATGTAAGCAGCTGTTTCAGTTCCTGGCGTTGTTGAGGTGTCACAGAATATCAAGCTCCGTAAGGGTTTGTTTCAGGTGGTTCACCCCGCAAACGAGGTGGGCGTCGATGCCAAGGGAACGAGCAGCGTCGATATTTACAGGGGTGTCGTCAAAGAAAAGCGTTTCGTCTGGGGCGACACCGAGTGTCTTCAGCACATGGGAAAACGAAGCACTGTCGGGTTTCATGCACCCGAGATGGTGGGAGGGAAAGTTGTAATGAAAGAGGCGGTCAATCCCTAAATTATCGCAGAGATTATGCCAGTGCAGCTCGTTGGTATTGGAGAGTGACGCTGTCAGGTATCGTCCATGGATCCCTTTCATCAACTCGTCAAATCCAGGATAGGGGCGTGTCGTCCAACTGGTGAACGCGGCAAGAAAGGTCGGAGCATCCACGGGAAGAGAAAACTCACGGATAAAGGTATCCGCAAACGTAGTGGGAGTGATGCGACCTGTCTCGAACTCTTTTACGGACTGAGAGCGAAGCCAGAGGTTCCAGAGCTCTTGCTCTGTGTGAAGTCCCTTGGTCCACTCAAGCATCTGATCAACGCCAGACAGCTGAATAAACACGCCGCCGATATCAAAGAGAAGCAGCTTAACGTGGTCGTTCATGGTCACTCCTCGGAAAGGGATAAAATCAACATGGGGATAACAACGCATAGGGTTTGCCACCCTGAAACGGTGACGTCTAAATTGGTCATCTGCCCCCACTATACCCCAAAACCCGTGCGAGTCATGGGGAGAAAAATAAAAACAGGATGTCACCGGTGGTGCCTCCGGTGTGTGCATTAAACAAAAACGTCGCAACACCGTTCCGGTTGCCTCCCTTTTTGGCTGTACTGGCCCGTTGGGGCCAAGCGATACCAGGGCAGGCGCATGCTCGTTGAGGCGAGTACAGATGATACATCAGCGTCTTCGAATAAATTGAAAATGATCTCAACACCTGTTTGTCAAATATGTGGCCCCAGCAGGGCCGTCGGAGGCGACTTGAAACCGAACAGAATCAAAAAAATTAAAAAAAAAGCGCCGCTTTTTAAGGCGGCGCTTGGTCTTACAGGGTAACCCTATTTGTCAGAGCGAGTGCTCTTGCTGTATCTGTTTCCAGGGCGCTTCCGATACTTCGGGGCGTTGGGCCTTCGCGTGTTTCGGACGGGGCGTTGCCCTTTGGGTTGCCGTTCTCGTGAAGACGCGGTCTCGGCTTTCTCTTTGGTCTGGGCCCCATGGGGTGCCGCAGTCTCTTTGGGTTCTGTTTCCTCAGGCTTAACAGGTGCCGGGGCAGCCTCAGCCACCTCTTCTGCGGGTTGCTCATCGTGCCAGGGTGACAATGGCATGGGGGCTTCCTTGGGAGAGGTTTTTCGGGTATTTCGGGGAGGGCGTTGCCTCCGCGGTTGACGACCGCGCGAAGGAGCTTTTTGGGCTTTTTCTTCGCTGTCACTGTCTTTCTGGACTGTCTCCACGGGGGCTTCGTCCTCTATAGCCTTATCAGCAACCGGAGTCTCCAGTGTGCTGTCCTCAAGGGGTTGATCTTCATACCAGGGGGATACTGGCATGGGAGCTTCCTTGGGTGAGGCTTTTCGAGTGTTTCGAGGGGGACGCTGTCGTCTGGGGTTTCGATTCCGGGAAGCAGCGTCATCGGTTTTATCCTCGGTGACGGTGGCCTCCTGCTCAGTCTCCACAGGAGCCTCATCCTCAGGTGCTTCTGCAGGCATTGGCGAATCTTCTGCCTCGCCTTCTGAAGGCTGCTCATCGTGCCAGGGTGACGATGACTTCTGGGGTTTGGTCTGGCGCTGATTCCGGGCAGGTGGCATGACTTCCTGAAGGAGCTCGTTTTCGGGGTATTCACAATCGAGTTTGTGGCCCAGGAGCTCTTCAATGGCAGGAATGTAATAGGAGTCATCCTCACAGGCGAAGCTGACCGAGGTTCCGGTGGCTCCGGCGCGGCCGGTGCGCCCGATGCGGTGCACATAGTGCTCAGCATCCTGGGGCAGGTTGTAGTTGATGACGTGGCTGATTTCGTCGATGTGAAGGCCGCGGGCGGCAACATCGGTGGCCACAAGAATCTGAACCTTACCGGATCGGAAATCTTCCAGGGCTCGGATCCGTTTGTTTTGGGCCACTTCACCGGAGAGGAGGTCCGCACTCACCTTGTAACGTGTGAGCTTTTCGCAGAGACGTCGAGCCTGGTCTCGTCGGTTGGTGAAGACGAGAACCTTCGTGAGTTTCTTGGTGGTGATGAGGTTGTAGAGAAGAGGGAATTTCTCGTCGGTGGTGACAAGAAAGATCTTCTGGTCTATGGACGCGGACTCAATGGTGTCCGGTTCAATTTCTACGTTGAATGGCTCCCTTGTCCACTGATCGGCAAGACGCATCACATCACTGGTGTAGGTGGCACTGAAAAAGAGGGTCTGCCTCTGATCCTTGTGGGGGGTGGCGTAGACAATTTTGCGGATATCGGGAATAAATCCCATGTCCAGCATGCGGTCTGCTTCGTCGATGACCAGAATCTCCACCCGGGAGAGATCCACGAGTTTCTGATTTTTAAAATCGATGAGGCGTCCCGGGGTGGCCACGATGATGTCGACGGATCCGGCAACACCTTTCTTCTGTTTCTCGTAGCCGGTGCCACCGAAGAGAGAGACGATTTTGTACGGTGTGAACTTGCAGAGAGCCAAAGCGTCTTTTTCAATCTGAAGGGCAAGTTCACGGGTGGGGGCGAGAATCAGAGCACGGGGAAAGCCTCGTTCGGGGCCTCCACGCATCGGCTTCTTCGCCAGGTGGTTGATAATGGTGATGAGAAAGGCTGCACTCTTTCCGGTACCGGTCTGGGCCTTGCCGATGGCATCGTTGCCCTTCAGGGTTTCGGGCAGGGCTCCGGCTTGAATGGGGGTGGCGTACTGAAACCCGAGTTCGGCAATGCCTTGCATCAGCTTGATGGGAAGATCCAGATCGTGAAATCGAACCTCTCCCTCTTTCTCAGGGACCTGAAAGTCGGACAGGCTCCAGGCGGGTTTGCGGGGCTGCTTGGGAGCGGGAGTTTTCTGGGGAGCCTCTTTACGGGGGGCTGTTTCGCGTGCCGGCCGCTGAGCTTTAGGCTGTCGCTGCTCTCTTACCGGACGGCCATTTCGTGCTGGCGCCTTATCGCGCTGGGGCTTCTCATCACCGGCTGGTTTCCTGGCAGGGGATTGCTTTGAGGGTTTTCCCTTGCCACGTTGTCTGGCATCACCTCGCTGGGGCTTTCTCTCTCCAGTCTGGGCATCGGGGCTCTTTTTGTCCCTGGGGCGGCGTCGCCGCTCAGCTCGCTCTTTTCTGGCCTGTTCTTCTGCTTTTTTACGTGAGAGCTCTGCGAACGGTATGGCTGCCGATTCGTCGTCCTTGCTCGATCCTGTGACAAATTCCGCTATGCGTTTAAATAGGTTTCGTATCAATCGAATTTCTTCCCAAATCGTTTCAGTTATGTTGCATGTGATTGGTGATTGAGACCATGGGCCACGGTGCGTGAAGTTGGGGTGCGTGTGGCTCGGGGAGTCGTGCCCTGATCGTTTTAAGTGGCTCTGATCCTGATGAGTCCCATCTCATCCCGGGTCGATCGAGGGGTGCGGGTGCGGCCTGCCGGCACCACAATCGGTCGAACGGGTCTATCAGAGCAGTCATCCCGTGAAAAAAAGACGGTTTGACGCCCTGGTGCTTTATGTTACAAACAGGACATCCCGCTTTAGGATGTACCTTATATACAGGCAAGAAGCCCATTTAGGCAATATTTTTGATAAATCCTTTTAAATATAATAAATAACGGGAAACAATTCCAGTGGTAAGAGATCATGGAAAAGAGAGACTGGTGACCGCCCTGGTGGCCAACGAAAAAGGAGAGATCTTCGATCTCGAAGGCTATGGGGCGGTGGGGCGATGCGGTGAGGTGTTGATGCCCCTCACCGTGGGTGAGACGCTGTTTATGCCGGACGGGGGCGAGCTGATGCGCCTCCCCGAGCGCTATGTTCTGGTCTGGAACATGGAAATCGATGCCGTGGAGACCTTATCCCACAACCCATACAATCCCGAAGAGCGCATCTACCCGGTGGCGGCCTTTAACTCTCCGGGCTATGTGAATACCGCCCAGGTCGCGGCCGTTGAAGAGGAGGACGCAGGGCCGTTGCCTCTTTTTTCTTATTGTGCCGTCGGGTGGTATGACGAAGGTTTTCGAACGGCCTGCCTGAGGGTGGATGAAGAGGATCGGCAACACCTTCGCCTCATGCCCATACCCAAAGTTCAAGAGGGCGTGGATGAGATGCGCGGGCGGTTTCCCGAAAACCGCCTTTTCAGGCACTTGGAGCGCTGCGCCCTGTCTTACGGTTGCCCTGCTGCAAAGAACCTGTATATCGGTCGGTGTGAAGCCCCGCTGCCCACTTCACGCCAGTGCAACGCCCGCTGTTTGGGGTGTATCTCCCACCAGAGCGGGCCCTCCCTCTCCTCATGTCAGGACCGTATTGACTTTACACCCAGCCCCGATGAGATCAGTGAGGTGGCCCTGACCCATATCGAGAGGGTCCCGGACGGCGTTGTGAGTTTCGGGCAGGGGTGCGAGGGTGACCCGTTGCTGGCGGCTGAGGTTATTGAGCCGGCCATTGCTTTGATTCGATCCAAGACGGCGGACGGGACCATCAACATGAACACCAACGGCAGCCTTCCGTTGGTGCTGGACCGTCTTTTTGCGGCCGGCCTTGATTCGATACGGGTCAGCATGAACAGCGTCCGGAAGGATATCTACACCAGCTACTTCAGGCCCAACGGGTACCGGTATGAGGACGTGGTCGAAAGCTTTCAGGTGGCCCGAAAGCACGGAGCCTACAAAGCGATCAACTACCTCAACGCACCGGGTATCACCGATTGTGAGGAAGAGGTGGAGGCGTTGAGCGACTTTATCGAGGCCTGCGATGTGGATCTTATCCAGTGGCGTAACATCAATTTTGATCCGTTGCGGTATTATGAAGCCATGGAGGCAGCCGGACCCATCGGGATGCCCATGGGGGTCCGGCGCATGATTCTTCGATTGGAAAAACGCTTTCCCAAGCTGAAGCACGGCTACTTCAACCCATCCAGGGAGATGTACGCAGAGCGTCCCGGAGGACGGAACATCAAGCGGCAGGCCCCGAAAAAGGGGACCGGTCGGAAAAAGAGGAGATAAGTGCCATGGCATGGCTCGAAATACGCGTAACCTATGAAGCCAAAGAGGACCTTCCGGCCGACGAACTTCTGGCCGATGCTTTTTCCGCAGTGGGCATCGGGTCGGTCTCCGTGACCCTTCCCGATGTAGAACCCGTGGAAGGATGGGATCCGGGAGGCTACAAGCAGGACACCGATTATGCCGTCACCGGGTACGTTGACGTGGATGGAAAGGAAGAGGGGGTCCTGAAGTCCCTTGAAGAGCACCTCGTGGACTTAAGCAGCAGGTCAGGGATTGTGTGCAAGGTCACCACAGCCATGATACCCGACACGGATTGGAATGAATCCTGGAAGGCCAACTTCAAACCGGTACACCTGACCGAGACCTTCGTGGTGAAACCGACCTGGGAGGAGTATATCCCGGTGGAGGGCGAAAAGGTGATCGCTATTGATCCCGGCATGGCCTTCGGCACCGGGACCCACCCCACCACCCGTTTGTGCGTTGAGATGATCGAAAAGCATACGACAGAGGGGACCACGGTGCTCGACGTGGGAACCGGCTCCGGAATTCTTCTGGTGGCGGCAGCCCTCTCCGGAGCGAAAGAGGGGTTGGGGGTGGACAACGATCCGGTGGCCGTGGACACGGCCGGTGAGAACCTCGCCCTGAACCAGGTGCCGGCCACGTTTGCCGTTGAATGTGCCGACTTGATCTCCCAGACAGGAAAAGCCTACGATCTTGTGGTGGCTAACATTCTGGCTGAGGTGGTGGTGGCGCTTCTGGGGGACATACACAAGGTAGTTCACAGGGATTCCCTGGTGATTCTCTCAGGGATTCTGGTGGAGAAGGGGCCCATGGTTGAGCAACGGCTTTCTGAAACGGGGTTTACCCTCCTTGAGAGCCATGCCGAAGAGTCCTGGCTTGTGATGGTGGCCAAGGCAGATGGGGTTTAGTTCGCGGGGAGTAACCGCTGACTCAACAATCTCTTGCCGTTGTCGATGGTTCTGTGGTTATCTATAGGACTTGATGACTTTTTTAACCCGCCACCTGATGAAAAGACGTAGACATTTTCGAAACCACCTAAAGTGATAAGGAGAGTTCCTGATGAACACGCATGGTTTTCGCATGTGGAGCAGGGCAGGGTTGTATGCTGCCTTGGCAATCGTGTGGGCGACAACCCTTTATGCCGGTCCCCTCTTCAACGAAGGCAAGGATCTGTATGGTCAGGATGAGTACAAAAAAGCGTCGAAGGTGTTGAAGAAGTCTCTGAAGGAGGAGGAGGAGACCGATGAGAGTGCGACCCTGCTTCTCAGCGACTGTTACCTTGAGTTGAATAAGAAGTCCAAGGCGGTTTCGGTGCTCAAGAAAGGGGCAAAGCGTCACCCCGAAAGCTGGGACATTTTTTTTCGTTTAGGGAATCTTCAGGAGGAGACCGGGGACCAGTTTGGTGCCCTCTCGGCCTTTATGCAGGCATCGAAGCTTTTGCCCGATGACCTCACCACCACCTATCGTCTGGGGATGGCCTACGACGGAACGGCGCAGATCGAGAAAGCCCTTGAAGTGTACCGGACTCTGTACAACGCGGGGTCTCCCCTGGCCCCGAAACTTCTCAACGCCATCCAGGGTATCGATTGACAAAACATTGACAGAACCTGGCCTTGAGAGGATGCGGTCACTACATAGATGGTGCGGGATAAAACAACAGATTGATATTATGACGGAGCTTTCAAAAAAGAGGAGCAGGAAAACCATGGTGAAGGTAGGTATTGTCGGTTGGAGAGGAATGGTCGGATCGGTTCTTATGGAGAGGATGCGGAAAGAACAAGATTTCAAAGGCATTGATCCCGTCTTTTTCACCACCAGTCAGGCGGGCCAGGCGGGACCGGATATTGGAAAAGAGATTCCGGTTCTTCAGGACGGCTTTGACATTGATATCCTGCAAGGCATGGATATCGTCGTGACCTGCCAGGGCAGCGACTACACCAAAAAAGTGCACCCCAAGCTTCGTGACGCAGGGTGGAAGGGCGTCTGGATCGATGCGGCTTCAGCTCTTCGCATGGCCGATACGAGCATCATCGTCCTTGACCCCGTGAACCGACATGTCATCGACAAGGGCTTCGATGCGGGGATTCGTGATTTCATCGGGGGCAACTGCACCGTCAGCCTGATGCTTATGGCGTTGGGGGGACTCTTTGACGCCGGCCAGGTGGAGTGGATCACCTCCATGACCTATCAGGCGGCGTCTGGTGCCGGTGCCAAAAACATGAAAGAGCTGGTCTCTCAGATGGGCGCCATCAACGATGCGGCACAACCCATTCTGGATGGCCCCGTCGCTGCCGTGGACACCGCTGTTGTGGAGACCATGAGGGGAGATGCCTTTCCTGCGGACAACTTTGGGGCCCCCCTGGCCGGCAGCCTCATTCCCTGGATCGATGTTCCCATGGAGAACGGTCAGACCCGTGAAGAGTGGAAAGGGGTGTCCGAAACAAACAAGATCCTCGAAAACGAAACCCCGATTCCCATCGATGGCACGTGCGTGCGCATCGGCACCATGCGTTGCCACAGCCAGGCCATCACCGTCAAGCTCAAGGACGACCTTGATGTTGCCGAAGTCGAGCGCCTTATCGCCTCGGCCAACGACTGGGTGAAGGTGGTTCCCAATACCAAGGAAGAGACATTGAAGGACCTTACCCCCACGGCTGTTACCGGCACCCTTACCGTGCCTGTGGGACGGATCCGGAAACTCAACCTCGGCCCCGGTTACATCAACCTTTTCACCGTGGGCGACCAGCTTCTCTGGGGTGCCGCCGAGCCGGTGCGACGCATGCTCAATATCGCCGTGGAGAAACTCTCCGCTTAAGCAGCGAGTCGACCACCAGGTCGTACATTAACGTTGTCGTAATCAGGAACCGGGATGCATGCGTATGCATCCCGGTTTTTTTGTTGCCGAAGGATGGGGTCCCCTTGGGCCCTGTCGAAACGTTATTGGGTCGCTTTTTTAAACAATCGACCCACCGGAGGTCTCTTGTTGCACCTGACGGTGACCCGAGAGGTCTCTACACGGATGGGGGATGGGAAACGGAATCGTCACAGGCAGGATTCATGTGAGCCCCTCCCTTAGATAGAGGCCGCGTAGGGGGGCAGAAGGGGACATTTATCAAGGGGCCCTTGGTCTGCGCCGGCCACCTTTTGACGTTATGAAGCCTCCCTTTGGGATGCGTGGGGAGGTGATCTGATATTTTTAATATCAGTGGAAAATCGTCACTTTAACTGTTACGAATGCGTTTTTTTCAGAATCCCTGTAAATAAATCGGAAGATCCCGCAGTTTCACCGTTCGCCGTTGTCGCAGAGACATCTTGAAGGCGATCGTTGGGTTCCAGTATTTCATATCTGATATCTGATATATCTCTGTAATAAACTTAAATTATTGCTTTTCTTGCTCACCTTCGGTAATAATACCGATTTACCACCCACGATGGACGGTTTTGCATGGGCCCCAAACAGGGCGTGTACGAAACCATTTACCTGGCTCACCTCATGCATACCACCCGACGGTGTCTTCCGAAGGACCGGCTTTTGCCCGTCTCACAGGGAGTGGTGCCTTCGCGGTATTGCATGGCTATGGGAAGCCAATGAGCTCGGCCAGGGGTGGTTGTTGGAAAAAAACCCAGATCGTTTCACGCTTTTATGGGATGGCGTGGGGGGGTCTGTTCTCGTGTGGGATATGGATTCGCACCCGTGTAAGGAGAAGCAAAGATGTGTCGTTTGTTTGCAATCACCAGCGAAGACCCCGTTTCACCCATGGTGGCCCTTGAGGCCCTGGATGTGATGCGGGAAGGCCATGACGGCTCCGGGGTCGGTCTCTTTTTAAGGGATCTCGGAGGGCCGTTTGAAACCATGAAGGATGCACCCATCCTCTCGGGTATTTTTACCGAGGCCGGGCTCCGTCGCCTTGACGTCAAGATGATGGAAAAGGGGTTCATCACCAAATACAAGATCTCTTTTAAACTCGACAAAACCCCGCCAGCCGGCGTTCCCAAACGGGACGTTTACCTGATTCGTGCGTACGAATACCCCGAGGAGTGGGAGGAGTGGAGCTGGGAGAGGAAGCAGACGGAACTTACAAAAATCCGTCTGGAACTCCGCGCCATGGGCGAAGAGAAAAACGACATGATCGTCTTCTCTTTCTGGCCCGATGTGATCATGATCAAAGAGATCGGCGACCCCCTCACTGTGGGCCGTTACCTGAAACTGGACGCCAACGATATCCAGGCCCGTATCATCATGGCCCAGGGGCGCCAGAACACCAACTACGCCATTAACCTCTACGCCTGTCACCCCTTCTTCGTTCAGGGATTCTCCACCATGACCAACGGGGAGAACACCGCCTTTATTCCCATCCGGGAATTTTTGCAGAAGCGTGATTTTGAGGGCTACATGGGGTTCAACTCCGATTCCGAGGTGTTTACCCATATTTTGCACTACATGCAAAAGGAGTTGGGGTTGGGGCTGGAATTTTACAAGCACATCATCACGCCCCTGGCAGGAGAGGCCCTCGCTTCCCATGCCAACGCGGATCTGCTGACCCAGCTGAAACACTCCTGCAGACGCCTTATCATTGATGGCCCCAACTGCGTGATCGGCAGCCTTCCGGACCACAGCCTGTTTATGGTTCAGGACCGAAAGAAGCTTCGCCCCGGGGTTATCGGGGGACGACCCGGAATCTTTGCCTACTCTTCGGAGATTTGTGGCCTTGATTCCGCCATTCCCGACCGTGACAAGTCCAAAGATTTTCAACCCATGTATCTCGACACGGCCATTGTGGGTCCCGATCGTCAGGAGGTTCAGATATGTCGGCAAACGGAAAGATTACACCTTCCTCATTAAGCATCAAGGATCTGCACTGGCAGATCGACTGGAACAAAGATACCTGCACCCTTTGCGGTCAGTGCACGGCCGTCTGCCCGGTAAAAGCCATTGAGCTGGGTGTGTTCCGCAAGCGGGACGTCGATGTCTCAATGGGCCTCACCGGCAAGGCGGAAAACCGGTTCTCCATCTTCTATGGCGTCCGGCAGAAGACTGAGCCCAAGCACGCCTGTATCGGGTGCGCCATGTGCTCCCAGGTCTGTCCCAACGATGCCATCATTCCGCGAAGGAACGATGAGGCGGACAAGCAGCGCTACCATACCGATCAGGGCGGCCAGCCCCTGAAAAGAGGCGGGCGGCGTAAAGCGGAAGGGCAGGGGATTCTGGACCGCATTAAGTTTACCCGTATCTCCATGCTCACCGACCCGGCCCTGGATGCCGGCCGACACGAGTTTGAGATCAAGACCCTCCTTGGGCGGGTGCTCCCCCCCAAAGAGCAGATTCAGCGCCACCTTTCCGGTGAGTGGGTTCCCCCGGTCCGGGAGATCTATCCCCTGGTTATCGGCGGCATGAGCTTCGGTGCTCTTTCCCCCACCATGTGGGAAGGGCTTCAGATGGGGGTGACCTACCTCAACGAAGAGATGGGCATGCCCGTGCGCATCTGTACCGGTGAGGGCGGATGCCCTCCGCGTCTCCTACGATCCGAATTCCTGAAATACACCATTCTTCAGGTGGCCTCAGGGTACTTCGGCTGGGATGAGATCATCCACGCCATTCCTGAGATGAAGGTGGATCCCTGCGCCATCGAGATCAAGTACGGCCAGGGTGCCAAGCCCGGTGACGGCGGCCTTCTCATGTGGCACAAGGTGAACAAGCTGATTGCAGCCATCCGTGGCGTCCCCACGGGGGTCAGCCTGCCAAGCCCGCCCACCCATCAGACCCAGTACTCCATTGAGGAGTCCGTGGCCAAGATGATTCAGTCCATGTCCATGGCCTGGGGCTTCCGCGTGCCGGTGTACCCGAAAATTTCGGCATCCTCCACCTCCCTTGCGGTGCTCAACAACCTCACAAGGAACCCGTATGCGGCATGTCTTGCCATTGACGGGGAAGACGGGGGAACCGGGGCAGCCTACAACGTCTCCATGAACCACATGGGGCACCCCATCGCCTCCAGCCTCAGGGACTGCTACAAGACCCTGGTGGAGATCGGCATGGAGAACGAACTGCCCCTGGCGGCAGGCGGCGGCATCGGTAAAAACGGCAACCTTGCGGCCAATGCGGCCTCCCTCATCATGCTGGGGGCCAGCATGGTCCAGACCGGAAAGTACGTCATGCAGGCGGCTGCCGGATGTGTCGGCTCCGAGTCCGACCGGTGCAACGTGTGCAACCTGGGGATCTGTCCCAAGGGCATCACCTCTCAGGACCCGCGGCTTTATCGTCGCCTGGATCCCGAGCATGTGGCCCAGCGTGTGGTGGACATGTATGTCTCTTTTGATACCGAACTCAAAAAGATCATAGCACCCCTTGGCCGATCCACCTCCCTGCCCATCGGTATGTCCGATGCCCTGGGAATCGACGACCGCGACGCGGCTGAACGTCTCGACATCAAATACATGGTGTAGCAAAATGAAGAGCAAGACGAAAATAACCATCCATGGAAAGGAAGAGGGAACCCGAATCCCTTCGCGCCTTTTGGAGGAGAAGATTCAAAAGGCGGTGGCCAAAGGGTACCGTCATATAGAAGTGGACGCTCTGGGGCAGCACGGCATCGCAGGACGCCTGCACGGTGCCGGTGATGAAAAGGTCTATGTGACAATCAACGGGACCTGCGGCCAGCGGACCGGGTCCATGGGCTTTCCCAACACCACCATCGAAATCATGGGCGCGGCATCCGATGATATCGGCTGGCTGAACGCCGGCGCTGAAATTATTGTTCACGGCAACGCCTCCAACGGTGCGTGCAACGCCATGGCCCAGGGTCGTGTGTCGGTTTCCGGAAACATCGGTGCCCGAGGCATGACCATGACCAAGGAGAACCCGCGCTTTGAGCCGCCGGAACTCTGGATATTGGGGTCGGCCGGCGACTACTTCGGCGAGTTCATGGCCGGAGGCACCGCCATCGTCTGTGGCTGTGAGCCCCAGAACGAAGAGAACGTCCTTGGCTATCGTCCCCTGGTGGGGATGGTGGGGGGCCGGGTTTTCTTCAGGGGACCCATCAAGGGGTACAGCCAGGGGGATGCCCGTATGGCTCCCATCTCCGATGAGGAGTGGGAGTGGCTCTCGGAAAACCTGAAAGCCTTTTTGAAGCGCATCGGCAGGGACGAGGTCTACACCAAGCTGGCACGTCGCGACGACTGGCAGCTGATCGTGGCCCGTACCCCCCAGGAGAAGATGGGTGGCTCCGCCCGTTCCATGTCCTCATTCCACAAAGAGGTGTGGGACGCTGAGTTGGGAGAAGGCGGTCTGATCGGCGATCTCTCCGATCTCGACATGAGCCATATCCCCGTCATTACCACGGGAGAGCTGAGGCGCTTTGTGCCGGTGTGGGAAAACCAGAAGTATGTATCGCCCTG
Organism: Desulfolunaceae bacterium; assembly: GCA_942491485.1. Taxonomy (GTDB): domain Bacteria; phylum Desulfobacterota; class Desulfobacteria; order Desulfobacterales; family Desulfolunaceae; genus Desulfoluna. The sequence goes on from CALOAX010000013.1 coordinate 336,154, forward strand.
CCAGGGGGCCTGCCCGTCAGGTATTCCTGTCCAGGACCGGTGGGGCCTTGTGCGAAACGGGCTTGTTGATGAGGCCGTGGAATTGGCCCTTCACTACACGCCCTTTCCAGCCACGGTCTGCGGGTATCTCTGTCCCAACCCCTGTATGGCTGCCTGTACCAAGCAGTCGGCCTTCATGCCCTCCATTGATATCAAGCAACTGGGCAAGGCGAGCATTGCAGCCCAGGTGCCCCAGGTGCCTGAGGTTTCAGGGCGCAAGGTGGCGGTTATCGGTGGCGGTCCCTCCGGTATCTCCGTTGCCTGGCAGCTGAGGATGGCGGGTCACGACCCCGTGGTCTATGACACCGCCCCCACCCTCGGCGGTAAGATTGCCTCGGTGATCCCGGAAAGCCGGATTCCAAAAGAGGTACTGGATGCTGAACTTTCGCGAATCAGTGAAATTCTGACCCATGTTCACCTCCAACAGCCCCTCACCAGCGTTGAGCTTGACCGGATGAAGGGAGACCACGATTTCATCGTCGTGGCTGCCGGCGCCCAGAAGCCACGCATGCTCAATATTCCCGGCAAGGAGCGCCTCGTCACTGGCAACGCCTTTCTGGCCGAAGCCAAGGCAGAGACTGCCAAGCCCGGAAAAACAGTGGTGATCATCGGTGCCGGTAACTCGGCCTGTGATGCTGCCACCGAGGCGGTGCGATGCGGCGCGGAAGACGTAACCCTCATCGACATCCAGGAGCCAGCCTCCTTCGGTGAAGAGCGGGAGGCTGCCGAGGAGGCGGGTGCCAAGTTCAAGTGGCCCTGTTTTACCCGGGAGATCACGGAAAAAGGGGTGCTTCTTGAAGATGGGGAGCTCTTGCCTGCGGACACGGTGATCCTTTCCATCGGGGATGTGGCCGACGCGGACTTTCTTCCCCGGAGCGTGACCATCGGTAAAAACGGATATGTCTCTGTTGATGACAACGGCCAGACTTCCGATCCGTCGATCTTTGCCATTGGTGACATCACCGGCCTCGGTCTCATCACCGATGCCATTGGTGCCGGTCGAAGAACCTCGGAGACCATTGACGCCATCAGCAAAGGCAAACGTCCTGCAGGACGGGAGCTCCGTGACGTAATCGCCAAAGAGCGCATGACCCTGGAATATTTCGACCCCAGGCTCTCTGTCTTTGAAGACCTTCAGAAGTGCGGCAGCGAGTGTTCGTCATGTGGGAGTTGCAGAGACTGTGGTGTTTGTGTTACCTTGTGCCCCAAAGAGGCGATCGAAAGGCGCGAGACGGGCAACCTGACCTCGCCTTTTGAGTATGTGGTGAAGACGGATCGCTGTATTGGCTGCGGTTTTTGCGCCGATGCCTGTCCGTGCGGGGTCTGGACCCTCATCACCAACACCTCTATGGGATAAAGGGCATTGTTACGGACCATGGACCGGTTCCAAACGCGGTTTATGGTCCTGAACAGACACCTTTTCTTCATACGACAAAACAGCTGATACGTTTTTATTGGTTAATTGCTATCCCGCTTTTTACTGCAGTGTAAGAAGCGGGATAGTTGCGCGCGGACTCCGGAAGAGGTGTACCCTCTTTCAAGGGCCCGTAATGATGATGGATCCCTGGGTCCATCTCACCATGATCCAAGCATTATGGATAGGTCCTGACGGCGCGTCATTCGGCGCTCCTTACAGTAAGGCCTGTCAAATAAGGAACCACCTTTCATGAAAGCACTGCTTGCCCTCGAAGACGGACGAATTTTTTCGTGCCGCAGTTTTACCGGTCCCGGCGAGGTGGGTGGAGAGGTAGTCTTCAACACCAGCATGACGGGGTACCAGGAAATTCTCACGGACCCCTCCTACCGAGGCCAGATGGTCACCATGACCTACCCCCTCATCGGAAACTATGGCGTGAACCGTGGGGATGTGGAGTCATCACGTATTCAGGCTTCAGCCCTCATCGTCCGGGAGTATCAGGACGACTACAGCAACTGGCAGGCCGATATGAGCCTGGCCGACTATCTCAAGGCCTCAGATGTCGTGGGGATTGATGAGCTCGACACCCGTGCCCTCACCCTTCACCTGCGAACCAAAGGTGCCATGCGCGGCATCATCTCAACCGACGTTGCGAACCCAGAGGCCTTGGTTGAAAAAGCGAAAGCCCTCCCCTCCATGGAAGGGTGTGACCTGGCGAGCCAAGTCACCACGGAAAAAGCCTACCGCCTGGTGAAAGACACCCCGGTCTATATTAATGAAGACTTGGGCGCGGATCTCTTTGCTGCACGGGGTGAAAAAAAATCAGTGGTGGCTCTGGACTTCGGCATCAAGTTCAACATTATCCGTCTGCTTGAAGCCTCGGGATGCGAGGTGATTGTTGTGCCAGCCACAACCCCTGCAGATGTGCTGAAGGCCATGAACCCAGATGGCGTATTCCTCTCCAACGGCCCCGGCGACCCCGAACCCGTTCTCTATGCCGTGGAAACCGTGAAATCCCTTATCGGGTTCCGTCCCATCTTCGGTATCTGTCTCGGGCACCAGATCATGAGTATTGCCTTGGGCGGCAAGACCTACAAGTTGAAGTTCGGCCACCGAGGCGGCAACCAGCCTGTGCAGAACACCGCCACTGAGAAGGTGGAAATCACCAGCCAGAACCACGGCTTTGCCTCGGATATGGACAGCCTGGCCAATGCGGATGTGGATGTCTCTCACATCAACCTGAACGATCGGACCGTTGAAGGACTTCGGCACCGGGTCCATCCCGTGCTCAGTGTTCAATATCACCCGGAGGCCTCTCCGGGGCCCAACGATGCCCAGTACCTTTTTGATGAGTTCGTATCCATGATGGATCGTTTCGATAGTTAAGAACAGGGCATTTGTTGCCCTGTTTTTTTTTGCCCGAACGTCCAGGGGATCATCCCCTGGGCCAAAGGGTTGCGAATGCGCATTGGGCCAACTCGCATCCGCATTCGCGCTACGTGTGGAGTCATCCACCGTGTTTTATCAGACTTTAAGGGAAGGCAACTTATTATGTCCTCATAGATGCGATGGCATTTGCAAAGGGCAAAAAAGTTATCAAGACCTGTTTGTCAAACTTTCAAAAGTTTGGCCCCCGGCAGGGCCGCCGGGGGCACAATCAACCGATTGAAAAAGGAAGGCGAGGGATCATGCCAAAACGCACCGATATAAAGAAAATATTGATCGTAGGCGCCGGGCCCATCATCATCAGCCAGGCGTGCGAATTTGACTACTCCGGAACCCAGGCGTGCAAGGCGCTTCGGGAAGAGGGGTACGAGGTGGTGCTGGTAAACTCCAACCCCGCCACCATCATGACCGACCCGGAGACAGCCGACCGGACTTACATTGAGCCGGTGACCCCGGAGACGGTGGCCAAGATCATCGAAAAAGAGCGTCCCTGTGCCATCCTGCCCACCCTGGGCGGACAGACCGGCCTCAACACCGCCATTGGTGTGGCCGAGATGGGGGTCCTCGAGAAGTACGGCGTGGAGATGATCGGCGCGAACGTTGCCACCATTAAAAAAGCGGAAGACCGTGAACTGTTCAGGAACGCCATGAACAAGATCGGCCTCAACATTCCCAAGAGCGGGTTTGCCACCAACCTCGACGAGGTGAGACAGGTCTCCGAAGAGATCGGGTTTCCCATCATCGTTCGCCCGAGTTTCACCCTGGGCGGCACGGGCGGCGGCGTGGCATACAACCCCGAGGAGCTGGAGGGCTTCTGCAAGGCGGGCCTCGAGGCGAGCCTCAACACCCAGGTGATGCTGGAGCAGTCGGTTCTCGGTTGGAAAGAGTACGAGCTGGAGGTGGTGCGCGACAAGGCGGACAACGTCGTGATCATCTGCTCCATCGAAAACCTGGACCCCATGGGGGTTCACACCGGCGACTCCATCACGGTGGCCCCGGCCCAGACCCTTTCCGACAAGGAGTACCAGAAGCTGCGTGACGCCTCCATCGCCATCCTGCGAGAAATCGGCGTGGACACCGGCGGCTCCAACGTTCAGTTTGCCATCAACCCTGCAGATGGCGAGATCATTGTCGTGGAGATGAACCCCAGGGTCTCCCGAAGCTCTGCCCTGGCCTCCAAGGCCACAGGCTACCCCATTGCAAAGATCGCGGCCAAACTCGCCGTGGGGTACACCCTGGATGAGCTCCAGAATGACATCACCGGCGAAACCCTTGCCGCCTTCGAGCCCACCCTCGACTACTGCGTCGTCAAGATTCCGCGCTGGACTTTTGAGAAGTTCCCCGAAACCGAGGACTACCTCACCACCGCCATGAAGTCGGTGGGCGAGACCATGAGCATCGGGCGAACCTTTACCGAAGCCCTTCAAAAGGCGATTCGGTCCCTTGAAATCGGTCGGTTCGGACTCGGCAGCGATGGGCGCGAGGTGGAGGATCTCTCCAGGACCGACATCGAGCACCACCTGGTGACTCCCAACTCCAAGCGGCTCTTTTACCTGCGTCAGGCCATGAAGGCTGGGATCTCCCTTGAAGAGGTGTTCGGCATGACCAAGGTCGACCCCTGGTTCCTGCATCAGATCAAGCGCATTTGTGACATGGAAGAGGTGGTGAAGGCAGCTGGAAAAGAGATTGACGCGGATCTCCTGAAGAGAGCCAAGTCCAACGGCTTTTCCGATGTCCAGATCGGCGTGCTCACCGGCACCGATGAGGAGTGGGTGAGGAGCAGGCGCTACGAGCTGGGCATCAGGCCTGTCTACAAGCTGGTGGACACCTGTGCCGCCGAGTTTGAAGCGGCAACCCCTTACTACTACTCCACCTATGAAGAGGAGTGTGAGGCACGGGTCTCCGACAGGAAGAAGGTGATGATCCTGGGTGGCGGGCCCAACCGCATCGGCCAGGGGATTGAGTTCGACTACTGCTGTGTCCACGCCTCCTTTGCGTTGCGTGACGAGGGTGTGGAGTCCATCATGGTCAACTCCAACCCCGAAACAGTGAGCACCGACTACGACACCTCGGACAAGCTCTACTTTGAGCCCCTCACCAAAGAGGACGTGCTCCACATTGTGGAGAAGGAGAAACCTTACGGGGTCATCGTGCAGTTCGGGGGCCAGACACCCTTGAACCTCGCCCTGGGGCTGAAAGAGGCCGGCGTGCCTATCATTGGCACCCAGCCCGAGAGCATCCACCGGGCTGAAGACCGCGATGAGTTCCAGGCCATGCTCAAAAAGCTGAATCTGGTTCAGCCAGAGAACGGCATCGCCATGAACTACGAGGAGGCCCTGGTTGAGGCCCGTCGCATCGGCTACCCTGTCATGGTGCGTCCCTCCTACGTTCTTGGGGGAAGAGCCATGCGCGTGGTTTACTCCGAGGGGGACCTTGAAGGGTTCATCCGTGAGGCCATGGAGGTCTCTCCGGGACACCCTGTGCTCATCGACAAGTTCCTGGAAGATGCCGTGGAGCTTGATGTGGATGCCATCTCCGATGGGGAAAAGACCATCATTGCCGGCGTGATGCAGCATATTGAAGAGGCGGGGATTCACTCCGGTGATTCGGCCTGCGTGCTTCCGCCCATGAGTATTGAAAACCGTCTCCTTAAAGAGATCCATGACGCCACCCGCGCCATGGCCAAAGAACTTGGCGTGGTGGGCTTGATGAACGTGCAGTATGCCATCAAGGACAGCAAGCTCTATATCATTGAGGTGAACCCCCGTGCCTCCAGGACGGTTCCCTTTGTGAGCAAGGCCACAGGGATTCAGTTTGCCAAACTTGCCACCAAGGTGATGCTGGGCAAATCCCTCTCTGAGGTGGGGCTTGAGACCGAGTTTGTGCCCAGCCATATCTCCGTGAAAGAGGCGGTGATGCCCTTTGACCGGTTCCCTCATGTGGACACGCTGCTGGGGCCCGAGATGAAGTCCACGGGTGAGGTGATGGGGATCGACGATGATTTTGGCATGGCCTACGCCAAGGCCCAGATCGGCGCCGGTGACGACCTGCCCACGGAAGGCACCGTCTTTATCAGTGTCAAGGAGGGGGACAAAGGGACGATGTTGCCCACGGCCTCTCTGTTTAAAGCCCTGGGATTCACCATCATGGCCACCAGTGGCACCTCAGATTTTCTGAGGAAAAATGGCATTGCCAACGTGAGGGTGAACAAGGTCTCTGTGGGCCGGCCCCATGTTGTGGACGCCATCAAAAACAATGAAGTTCAGTTGGTGATCAACACCCCGTCCGGCACCAGCGAAACCACCCACGATGGCTACAAGATCCGAAGGGCGGCCTTGAAGTTTAAGGTACCCTTTGCCACAACCCTTACCGGAGCCATGGCCGTTGCCCGTGCCATTGCTCGTTTGAAAGAAGAGAGTTGTACCGTGAAGGCGGTTCAGGATTACCATGTATAAATAGTGAAAGGCGCTGCTTCTGCAGCGCCTTTCATGACCTTCAAAAAATTCTCTTTTTAACAATTTTTATTGAATAATATGTAAACAGGGATTAATTTGGAAAATGGACCGGCACTGCCGGTGGAACCACAGTGGATCTAATTTGAAAGGGGGCATGAGGCTTCATGATCGAGACGCGGTATCTCAAGGATAACATTCAGAATATCCAGAAACTCATGAGCATTCCCGCTTTGAAGAATTTCGAAACCCGTTACCTTGGAAAACTTTTAAAGTTGAGTAAAATCCGAGAGTATGAAGACGGTGAGAAGATCATCAAAGAAGGGGATCGTGATCCCTGGCTCTATTTTCTGCTGGCCGGTTCCGTCCGGGTGTCCAAAGAAGATGTGGAGATCACCCGCCTGACCAAAATCGGCGAACTTTTCGGGGAGATGCGTATCATCGACTCCCTGAAGCGCTCGGCCACGGTAACAGCCGTCGGCCGCACGACCTGCATAGCGGTCAACACCACCGCCGGGGAAAAACTGGAGGGAGACGGGTCCGATCACGACGAGCGCCTCGACTTTCTTCTGCTTCTCTACCGCATCTTTGCCGAATACATGTCCATCCGCCTTCGGGCCACCAACGAAGAATTGATCAAGACCAAACAGGATCTTCAGCGCATCAGAGAAGAGAAGATGAATGTCATCATCAGGCGCCATATAGAGGGCTCGCAGCAGTGATGCCAGCCTGAGGCTTTCTTGCACCGCCTCACAGCCATCCCATTTGATGTCGCGGTTTTTTGTCCGTGTTCGGATCGGCAGATTGTCGGGGGGAATTTAAGCCCCAGTCTGAAGATCCGAATAAGAAGGACAAACCATGAGAAAGACCGTCTCCTTTACCAAGGACGCAACCAACCTGTTTTTTCATATCCTGACGGCATGCAACCTCTCCTGCCGCCATTGCTACATCAATCCCCCCCAACACGGAAGCAACACCCTGCCCATCGAGACCATCGAAGAGTGGCTCGCCCTGTTTGCCTCACGTTCCAAGAAATCCAACATTATTTTTCTCGGCGGGGAACCGACCATGCACCCGGAACTCGCCCGCGCCGTCAAGAAGGCCAGGGCCCTGGGGTATGCCTCCATCACCATCGACACCAACGGTTACCTCTTCCATGATATTCTGGAAAAAGTTACCCCTGAGGAGGTCGATGCCCTCTCCTTCAGCCTTGATGGCGCCACGGCCGAGACCAACGACCCCATTCGGGGGGTAGGGTCTTGGGAGATGTGTGTGGCAGGGATCAAGCAGAGTGTTGCCAAAGGGTTTTCCACCAGCCTTATTTACACGGTGAGTGGGGCCAACCTCCACGAGCTGGACCAGATGCCGGACCTCCTTGAGCGACTCGGGGTCAACCATTTCTTTATTCAGGTGCTCGGAATCCGTGGCAACTCGGCCAAAGAGGAAGCCGAAGAAGATGGTCTCATGCGTGTCACCCGTGACAATTGGGTGGAGGTGGTGCCCAAGGTGGCCGAAGAGGCTGCGCGACGCGGTATCAAAGTGACCTGGCCCAAGGTGTTCCTTGATGAAGGGGAAGCCTTTGAGTGCGCCGGGCACGTGGCCGACAACCTGTTTCTGTTTCCCAACGGCCGGGTGTATCGGTGCCCTCTGTGCGAGGACTTCCCCGTTCATGCCATGACCATCGAAGAGGGTGCCCTCAAGGCGGCTCCCCGGATCAACGAGACCGATCTGTTTGAGCTCGCCATCGCCGAAGGGTGTGTGATGAACCGGATCATTCAGCCCGGAAACATTGTATACAAAGAAAATGGGACCCCGGCCTGGCGTGTTGCCTGCTGTCTTCTCAAGGAAGAGATTACTCCGTAACGTTTCTCACAACGAGGAGGTTTACCCAAGGTGTTGGGCGAAAGAACAAAACCCGCACAATATCATGTAGATTGGGCCAAAGGGGAGAGGGCGTCGTCCCTTTTTGGCCCTGTTGGGTTTTCTGTGGATTCCTGGAGAAACAACTTGACAGAATTATAAGTCATAATAATATAAAAATTTATTTCACTAACTTGGAGGAGGCGTGACGGATTCGGGACTGAGCAGAAAGGAACGGGAGTACAAAAGGCGTCGGGAAGAGATTCTTTCAGCGGCTCTCTCTGTTTTTGCGGAGCGGGGCTACTATGGAACCACCATGGCCCAGATCAGTCAGAAGTCGGAGTATCCTCTGGGGACCATTTACAAGTTTTTCAGCGGCAAGGAGCAAGTCTTCCACGACATGGTCATGGACCGGGGCATCCGTTTAGGGAGACTGATTGCCGAAGCGGCCGCCCGAAAAGACCTTGCTCCCAAAGAGAGGGCGTACGGCTGTCTCATGGTCAATGCCCGTTTCCTGAGAGATAATAAAGAGTTCGTTCGGGTGTACATCTCCCTTCGAAGCAGTATCGATATGATTCTCTCCCCGGAACTCAGCGCCGACATCAACCACATGCACGAGCGTATGGTTGAGACCTATACCGAGATTTTCCAGGAGGGTGTCGAAAAAGGGGAGTTCAGGCCTTATCCGGCCGATGACCTCGCCTCCTTGTTTTACGGGGTTATTTTCTCCTCCATCTGGCCCTGGGTTTCTGAAAATAGGGAAACCTATGATATCGAGGCGTGGTTGAACCGGGCTTTTGAGCTGCTTACCAACGGGTTCTGCGTTTCCGAGTGAGGGCGTCTGCGGGATATTTATTGACCGGCAGGTAAAAATTTGGAATAATGCCGTGCAAACGTAGAAAATTGAGGCTTTTCCGCCCGTCGATTTGATATCGGCGGCCTCGTACTCGCCCGATAACATTGGAATTCAATGGCCATGGATGGTCGGTGAAACTGGAATGGGCGTGGGGTGGGAGTTTTCCGAGAGGTTTCTTTCGAGGGAAATAAACATAGTTCTGCTTTGCGTAATAATGATTCAGTGGAAGTGGTTGTAGTGGAGTGGAATCGCAATAGATTTCAGAGCTGACAAGGCCTTCAAAACGCCTTAAATAATCTTACAAATGTCTTAATATAAGGAGAGATTTAGTTATGGCTCAACAAATTGCAGACCGCAGGGACCAGGATTTTGTTCTGCACGAAGTGCTGAACGTTGCTCAGCTTTCAGAAACAGAGAAGTATGGCGATTTCAACAAGAAAACCATCGACATGGTTCTTTCTGAAGCACGTAAGTTCGCCGTAAACGAAATTCTTCCCACCCAGAAGACCGGTGACGAAGAGGGCGTGGTACTCGAAAACGGTCAGGTGAAGGCACCCCCTTCCTTCCACAAGCCCTACAAGCTCTTCTGTGAGAACGAGTGGGTTGCCATGGCTGACGACCCCGAAGTAGGCGGCCAGGGTCTCCCCCACTCCGTCTCCCTTGCCTGTGGCGAGCTCTTCACCGGCGCCAACTGCGCATTCCTCATGTACCCCGGCCTGACTCACGGCTGCGGTAACATCATCGCTTCCCTGGGTTCCGACAAGCAGAAGGAGCTCTTCCTCAAGAAGCTCTACACCGGCGAGTGGGGCGGCACCATGTGTCTCACAGAAGCCAACGCAGGTACCGACGTAGGCGCCCTGGAGTCCATTGCTACCCCCAACGATGACGGCACTTACAACATCGTGGGTAACAAGATCTTCATCTCCGGCGGTGACTCCGACCTCGTTCCCAACGTTATCCACCCCGTTCTGGCCCGTATCGAAGGTTCTCCTGCCGGTACCCGTGGTATCTCCCTCTTCATCGTTCCCAAGCTCTGGGTAGAAGATGACGGCAGCTTCGGTGAGGACAACGACGTTGTCATTACCGGTGTTGAACACAAGATGGGCATCCACGGCAACGCCACCTGCTCCATTGCCTTCGGTTCCAAAGGCAAGTGTCGCGGTACCCTCATCGGTGAGAAGAACAAGGGCATGAAAGCCATGTTCCTCATGATGAACGAAGCCCGTCAGGGTGTGGCCCTCCAGGGTCACGGCTTTGCAACCACCTCTTACATGAACGCCGTGAACTACGCCAAAGAGCGTATTCAGAGCCCCAACCTGCTCTCCATGCTGGAAGCCGAGCCTAAGAGTGTGCCCATCATCCAGCACCCCGACGTTCGTCGCAACCTGCTCATCATGAAGTCTTATGTTGAAGGCATGCGCGCCCTGCTCTACTACATGGGCTTCTGCTTTGACATGGTCAGCACCTCTGAAGACGAAGCCGTCGTGGACAAGTACAACGGCCTCATCGAAATCATCACCCCCGTTGCAAAGAGCTACGGCACCGACAAGGGCTTCGAAGTTTGCTCCCTCGGTATCCAGGTTTACGGTGGTTACGGTTTCATCGAAGAGTATCCCCAGGCTCAGCTTCTCCGTGACTGCAAGATCACTGCAATCTACGAAGGCACCAACGGTGTTCAGGGCATGGACCTCCTCGGCCGTAAGCTCGGCATGAAGAAGGGCAAGCCCATGATGGACCTGATGGGTGAGATTCAGGCCACCATCGCTCTGGCCAAGGAAGCCGGTCTCGAAGACATGGCTGCCAAGGTTGAAGCTGCTCTGAACAAGGTCGGCGAGTGCGCCATGGCCATCGGTGGTGCCGCCATGAGCGAGAAGATCCTTGATGCTTTCGGTTCCGCGACCCTCTTCCAGGAGTGCTGCGGTGACCTCATCATGGGTTGGATGCACCTCTGGAGAGCTGCTGTTGCTCAGCCCAAGATTGAAAAGGCCAAGAAGAAGGACAAGGCATTCTACACAGGTCAGGTTGTGACCGCCAAGTTCTTCATCGAGCACATGCTGCCCATCGGCCTCGGCAAGATGGACTCCGTGAAGGCCCTCTCTGGCTCCATCATGGAAATGCCTGAAGACGCTTTCATCGGATAGGTGATGTTACGTTGTAAGGGATTTCATCCCTGATCAGTGCTATATACAAGCCCGGAAGAGTTGCCTCGCATCCTCTTCCGGGCTTTGTTATTATGGGGGGCATGTTTTGCCGGGGCAGGGAATTGGTGTGGTGTGACCCGGTACCGCCTGAGAGTGGCGGCCCTTATGAACCACACATAACCAGGATGGGTTAAAAAAGTCAGCATGTCGTCTGTATCCGGCTTTTTTCGATCTCATCAATCTTTGAGGACGTGAAGATGCACCAAAAGGCGGGAACCGGTATCGGCAAAGTGGATGAGATCCTCGACGGACTTCGGATCGGTGATAACGTTATCTGGCACGACGACTCCGGAAGTCTGGCTTCCGACTACTGCCTGAAGCTCATGGAGGCTTCAGCCCGGGAAGACAAACCGGTTATTTACGTCAGTTTTGACCGGTCTCCCAACAACCTCTTGAAAAAATTGGGGGCCCTGGCCGATGCACCCGGTCTCACCATCCTTGACTGCTTTACCCATGGCAAAGGGGGGGGCAGTGAACTGTTTCTCAAGTATTACAGCTCAAGCGATAAAAACCCCAACGTGACCCTGGTGGAGAACCCGTCGGACCCTGAGGCCCTGTCCCTGGCGTTGGAGAGCTCCCTTTCCGGCAACGGCGTGGACACACGGTTTATCTTTGAGTCCATTACCGGTATGCAGGACCTCTGGGGGGACGAAGAGCGGGTCCTTAAGTTTTACACACGCACCTGCCCGAAACTCTACGAACTCAGCACCATCGCCTATTGGCTCATCGAGCACCGGGCCCACAGCGATCGTCTCAAGGCCGGCATCGCCCAGATTGCCCAAGTGGTTGTCGAGCTCTCTGTGAAACGCGGAAAATTTTTCTTCAACCTCATTAAAGCCGAAGGTCGTGAACACGGCCCTTTGAACAAACCCCAGGGCTACTGGGTGAGGGATGGCGAGGTGGTGTTCGGTTCCGGCGATCAGAAGGGGTGGGGTCGCATTGATATCGGGAGCCGGCTGAAACACTTCCGAACCTCGGCAGGGCTCTCCCAGACGGGCCTGGCCCGGCAGGTGGGGGTGACCCCCAGCACCATCAGTCAGATCGAAAACGGTCAGATCTACCCCTCTCTTCCCGCGCTGTTTCGCATGGCGGAGCTTCTTGCTGTGGAAACCGGCTCCTTCTTCTCCGACACCTTTGCCGGAGACGCCACACCGGTCTACGAGCCGTCCCAGTGGCAGGACATCAACATTCCCGGCATCACCGGCAAAGGCGCCTTTGCCCGTCAGCTGATCCCTTCAGGGGGGGAGACCGGTTTTGAAGTGTGGCTCCTCGAGATCGAACCGGGACGCGTCATCAAGCAGCACTTTTTTGACGAGAAATGCGAAGAGGTGGGCTTTGTCATCGAGGGCAGCGTGCTTTTCCAAAGCGGCAGCCGGGACCTGGAGGCCGTGAAGGGCTCCCTGATTCACCTGGTGGAGCGCAGCCCCTCCCGTTGGAAAAACAAAGGCGACGAGAAGGCGACCATCCTCTGGCTGAAACTGCGCCAGAATTAAAGCGCGCCTCCGGCAGCGAGGTGAGCCACCTCGAAAGCAGGTGGCGAATGCGATACGAGTTCGGTCGCTTTGAGTGTCTCGCGTACGCATTCGCGCTTAGGTTAAGAAGATGCACCTTACGCCACAAGCGCATACGTTTTGGCTCTTTGCAGCCAAGACCTGTTTGTCAAACTTTTCAAAAGTTTGGCCCCCGGCAGGGCCGCCGGAGGCTAAGAAAGGATTCGAAAGATGAGGGTGTTGGTGTTTGGGGGTGGCGCTGTCGGGTTGGGGCTCGCGTCGTGTTTGGCTGAGGCAGGGGTGACCCCTGATATTGTGACCCGACAGGTCGGTGTGGAGGCCCTGGAGAGAGAGGGACTCAAGCGCATGGGGATCTTGGGGGAGTCGGTGTACCGGAATGTCCGGGCCGGGGTCTCTTCTGAGGTGTTTCACGAAAACGGTCCGTACGATTATGTTCTTGTCTGCACCAAGTCCAGTGCGACGGCACAGGCTGGAGAAGAGCTTTCGCAGGTGCCCGGACTGATTGGGCCCGATTCCTGTGTGGTGCTCTGTCAGAACGGCTGGGGAAACCGGGAGCGGTTTGCCGAGTTTGTGGACGCAAAAAAGGTGTACAACGCCAGGGTCATCACAGGGTTTGCCCGTCCGTTTCCCAACACGAGTCACATCACGGTGCATGTGGCCCCCATCTCCATGGGGCACCTGGAGCTTCCCATGAAGGGCGAGCTGGATCCCCTGGCGGAGGCCCTCACCAAGGGAGGGCTCTCCTGCAGCGCTTCTGACGATGTGGGGCGGGACATCTGGGCCAAGATGCTCTTTAACGGCTCTCTCAACTCTCTCGGTGCCATCTTCGGTGTGCCCTACGGCAAACTCTCCGAGCACCCAGAAGGCCTTCGCTTGGTTCGATCGGTGGTGGACGAGATTTTTGCCGTCATGGAGGCCGCCGGGTACCGAACCTGGTGGGATACCCCGGAGGACTACTTCAAGGTTCTCACCGGGGAACTTATTCCCACAGCCGCTCACCATGTCTCCTCGACCCTTCAGGACCTGAAGGCGGGCAAAAAGACTGAAATTGATGCTCTCACCGGAGAGGTGGTTCGCCTTGGTGAGTTGCACGGCGTAGCGGTTCCTGTGAATCGAACGGTTTTGGATATTATTGGATTTCTGGAAAAGGATTGCGCGTGATGTCAGGAGACGATGCGTTGGTGGTGGTGGCGGTGGGCTCAGGCAACCCCAACAAACTTGATGCGGTAAAGCGTGCCTTTGCAGGGTTCCCGGCATTTGATGGGGTCACCTTTGAGCCCTTTGCTTCACCGTCGGGGGTATCGGATCAGCCGGTGGGGTACGAAGAGACCCTTAAAGGGGCCGACAACCGAGCCATGGGAGCCCGTAACGGCACTGGGTACGGGGTCGGACTGGAGTCCGGTCTGGTGCCGGTTCAGGGTACGGCCACAGGTTACATGAACCTCACGGCTTGTGTGATTTATGATGGTGAGCATTTTTATCGGGGGGTGGGGCCGGCTTTTGAGCTCCCATCGACCGTCTGCAACATGGTGATAGAGGAGAGCTGTGAGCTGGATGAGGCCGTGCATCGTGCCGGGCTTTCTGAGAATACGCGCATCGGCTATTCCGAAGGCCTCATCGGGATCCTCTCGGACGGAGCCGTCACCCGAGCCGACTACATGGTGCCTGCCGTGACCATGGCGCTGGTGGCCCTTACAGCGCATTTGAAGGGCAGGGGCCATGCGTGAGGAACAGGTACTCTCCGTTTTGGGCCAGGAGCTCTACACCATTTGTGTTGAGGGCAAAGACCCTTCCGCCACTCCCCTTGTGCTTCTCCATGAAGGCCTGGGTTGTGTGGGGATGTGGCATGATTTCCCGGAAGTGCTGAGTCAGGCTACGGGCAGAACGGTTTGGGCCTGGGATCGTTGGGGGTACGGAAAATCCTCTCCTTTGACCCGGTGGGAGGCTAATTCACACTACCCTCACTACGAAGCGGAAACAATGCTTCCGGCCGTGCTGGACACCTTGGGCCTCGAGCAGACGCATTTTTTCGGGCACAGTGATGGCGGGACCATCGCCCTTTTGTTCGGCGCGCTGTTTCCCGAGCGAACGACCGGCATCCTGGTTGAGGCCTGTCATGTCTATGTGGATGACCTCACGATCCAAGGGATCGCAGATGCCGATTCTTCCTTTGAGAAAGGGCTCTTTCAGGAGAAGTTGGCCAGGTACCATGGACCCAACACGGAGAAAGCCTTCAGGCGCTGGGCCGATACCTGGCTCTCTTCCGATCACCGCAATTGGGACATCACCGATACAATCCAGGCGGTGACCGCTCCTACCCTGGTGATCCAGGGGGATGCGGACCAGTATGGTTCTTGGGGCCAGGTCGAGGCGATCTGCCAGTCCATTCCGGGATCCGTCTCCCTGAAAGTGGATGCGTGCCATCATGTACCCCACCATGAAAAGCGGGACGAGGTGGTGGCCGCAACGGTGGACTTTCTTGAAGAGATTGTCGCGTGATGCGATGAATGAAAAAACAAGCCTCCGGCGGCAAGGTGTGCCACCTTGAAAGCTGGTTGCGAATACTCCCGCCCCTCGTTCCTCGGGCCGAGAGCATTCGCGGAGGTTTCGTAAAAAAACAGTCAAGACCTGTCTATCAAACCCCACAATGAGATAAGGCAAAAATTTGGTTCCAGGCCGGGCCACCGGAGGCGTCTTTAATTCGGTTGCAGCAGAAGGCAAGAGGAACTGAATAGTTATGATGCGATTCCCCTTGTCCCGCCTTGATCCTTCATGGCAAGGAGTGTATAGTATAGAAGAATCAACATATTGGCGTTGGCAGCTTTGCCGGGGTGTTTTCTGCGGCAAAGAAGGGTAGTGGCGGCCGGGCCTTTCCCAACATTTGTTTCTTTTGACATGACCCCTTTTTCGTTTTTCCCCCTCCCTTCTTCTGGCTCCTCTTCTCGTACTCGACCGTGACCGATTACCGGCTTGCGCCGGGAGGTAGTATGTGCACCATAATTCATATTGATCCGGAAGACGTCTCCCTCATGGCGACATTGGAGCGCCGTTTCGGTTTGGACCGACGGGAGCCCTTTGAGCGTCGGAAGGGATATGGAATGCTCCACAGTGCTGAAGAGAGTGTTTCGGAAAATCGATGTATTGTGGAACGGCGACGTTCCAACGAGCGCCGTTTTGGATGGTTCCGTATGGGGCGATGGGGCAGCTCCTGTGGCAAGGGCCAAGCGTGAAAGCACGCCAAGACGGCAAAGGGGGTGACTCATGGCAGAAACCCAGGACAGGAGAAAGAGTTACAACAGCCGATTTCATTTCGATATCTATCCCAAATGGCGCCGTCGTGGTGACGAGCGGCGCAGCCGGGGATCATTTGAGGGCAAAGGTCTTTTCCGACGGCGCCTTGGTGATCGACGGGTTGGGTTTTTGAACCGGATATCACGATACATTTTTCCCCGGGGATTTTCCGAAGAAGGATAATTTTTCAGGGGCTCTGCGGAGAAGGGCAGAGGATTAAAGGTAGGCCTGCGTCAATTCTTGACGGCACATTCCGGGGTGACACGGCAAGGTCAGGATGTGCATCAGAAGTCCATATGAGTTTTTTAGGCCACCTGTTTAAAGGCGAGGTTCACTGTGAACCTCGCCTTTTTTTGTGCGGGCATTTCCCCTGACAGCAGATTCAATCTGCCTCCGGCGGCAAGGTGTGCCACCTTGAAAGCAGCTTGCAGATGCGTTTTGCCCCTCGTTCCTCGGGTCAAATCACATCCGCCTTTAAGTTGAAATTTTATCATGATTTATCCTTTAAGGCTTGTGGCCTTGATCATCGTTTGGGCCGTGACCTTAAAAAAACCGAGAAAGGCAGACCAAAACGGAGTGCCGCACTCCTGTGCGGCTTTTTAGTTCGTCGTTAGCCAATGCCGTACCGGAGTGCGGCGCTCCAGGGATCAAGAGTGGTCAGGTGGTGATGCGAACACGCAGATTGTCGAAACGAGGATCAAGGTCAGACATACCTCCAGCACCCCCTTGCTTCATTGCTACTGGAATTTAAATCGAATATTTTCAGGCTATTACATATATACTTTGAGGTTTATAGAAGTGCTGTGATTAGCCCAAAAAGTTTGCCTAGACAAACACAATGTCTATATGTGATAGTGCCCATGGATATCGAATAATTTCAAACATGGGGGCCACTATTATGGATACCATCGATTTAGAAAAACTCCAGATCACAAGAGCGGGTCTACTTCCCATTGCCCGAGAATACACGAAGCGACTTATGATTCGTGAAACTGTCAACGAACTAGTCGACAGCCAGATGAACCTGGCCCCGGGTGATGCCATATGTGCCATGGTCATAGACGCATTCTCAGGCCGGACACCACTTTGCCGATTCACCGACGAAATCAATGAACAAGACAGCGAGATTCTTTTCGGCTTTCCTGTAAACCATGAAATGTTCAGTGAGACCAACCTCGGCCGGGCCATGGACAGGGTGTACGAAGCTGGCGCTCAGCGCCTGTTTACTGAAGTATCAATGAAAGCCTTGAGCACCTTTGATATTGACGCCAAGGCCTACCACTTCGACACAACGTCTGTATCGGTTTACGGAGACTATGAACTGCAGGATGAAGAACCCTCAAATGTTACGTATGGCCACAGCAAGGCAAAGCGCCCGGATCTGAAACAGTTCATGGTTTCTATGTGTTGTGTCGAGAGAAACATCCCCATTATTGGTCAAGTTGAAAATGGTAATGCCTCGGATAAAACCCTCAATAACAAGCTTCTCTCCAGCGCATCAGCCTACATGGCACGTCATGGGCTTGAAACAGGAGCATCTCTTCATATTGCCGACTCCGCATTTGTAACCGCCTTAAATCTTGAAAAAGCAAGAGACCTCAAAATCGACTTTCTAAGTCGTATGCCTGCCAACTTCAAGGAGTGCAAGCGCGTCATAGACGAAGCCGTTAAAAAAGAACTCTGGCAGGAGGTCGGCATCCTTGCAAACGATGAAGGAACCATCAAAAAGCCATCCGCCTATTACCGGGCTCAGGAGGGAATTGTTGATGTCGAAGGTCATTCGTATCGCGCCATAACCTACCACTCAAGTGCCTACGACAAGCGCAGGCAAAAAACCATCGAGAACCAGCTAAAAAAAGACCGAACAGCCCTTGAAAAAACAATCCATGACAGCTTGCTCCCAGCTTATAAATGCCGCGATGATGCAGAATCTGCACGTAAGCAAATGATAAAACTGGCATCAAAGAGCATGCACACCATAGAAACGGAGATCACCGAGACCCCTGTCTTTGAAAGAGGACGCCCAAAAAAGGGAGAGACCAGAGTCGCGAGGGCGTTCCGGTACGAGCTCAGCACAACGCTCCATGAAAACCCCGAAAAAACAAAGGATCTCCGGACACGTGCAGGGTGTTTTGTTCTCCTCACGAGCCTTAATGACAAAGGCCGATGGAGTCCCTCGGAACTGCTCAGGCTCTATAAAGAGCAGGATGGCATTGAGAAAAACTTTGGCTTTATCAAAGATCCAGCCATCATTAACGCCATCTTTCTGAAAAAGACCTCACGCATTGAAGTGTTAGGCCTTGTACTCTTACTCGCCCTCTTAATTTGGAGGCTCATTGAGCGTGATCTACGGCAACATATAAAAAAAACGAGCACTCCACTGCCTGGATGGAAGCCAAAGGGGACAACTCGGCCTACGACATTTATGATGAGCATCAAGTTCAAGCAGATTAACGTACTCACCATTGATGGGGTTAGACGGCTTGCCAGACCTCTAAAACCTGAACAGCTCAAATTCCTTGAGGCACTAAAACTGACACCGAATATCTTTACCATACCGTAGACCATCGACGACGAGGGCCTGAAAAAATAGCCCTGGCGATGCCGGCGGGGGTGCTGGATGTATGGTCAGACCTGTTTGTTAAACTTTTTAAAAGTTTAGCCCCCGGCAGGGCCACCGGAGCAACAATAAGCGGAATAGTTATGAAAAAGGGTGAAAAGAGTGGCAAGAGGCGGTAAAAAAAGAGGGAATTATACAATGGACACACGTGCCTAACAAAACGCTAACACATCTGTCATAAAACCAACATCACGTCCGGATGGGACGCTAGGCGTCAACGCCACCGCAATTCCATGGAGAGAGTCATGAAATCCAAAGCTCATATACTGGTAGTGGATGATGAAGAAGATATTCGGGAACTGGTTAAATACAACCTTGAGCGTGAAGGGCATCAGGTGACCTGCGCAGACAGCGGAGAGAGCGCGGTTGATATTGCCAGAAGGGATGATATCGACTTGATTGTCCTCGACCTCATGCTGCCTGGAATCGATGGACTGGAGGTGACACGGACCCTTAAAGGGAGTCCGGAAACCGCAGCCATTCCCATCCTTATGCTATCAGCCAAAGGGGAAGAGGCAGATATCGTCACCGGTCTTGAGCTTGGCGCCGACGACTATGTTCCCAAACCCTTCAGTCCCCGGGAACTATTGGCACGGATCCGTGCCGTTCGAAGGCGTTCCGACAACAGCAGGGGCAAGGCCGCCAACGATGATGCCCTGGTGCTGGGGGATATTGAGATCCGGCCCGGCATGGTGCAGGTGAAGGTAAGTGGAGAACCCGTGGAACTTACATTCTCGGAGTTTTCCCTCCTTCTTCTGTTGGCCCGGCGACCTGGTTGGGTCTTTACCCGCTCACAGATTGTGGACGGTGTCCGTGGGGACAACTATGCGGTGACCGACCGGAGCGTGGATGTGATTGTCGCAGGCCTGCGCAAGAAATTGGGCGCCTGCAGCAACTATGTTGAAACGGTTCGGGGCATCGGTTACCGGTTTAAAGATGTGTGACTTTTGCGTTATTTCTAAGTTTAGGAAAGCGCACAACAAGATGTGTGCACGAAACCATGCCTCCGGCGGGTCGCTTTTTGAAAAAAGCTCCGCAAAAACGTTCCGGTTGCCGTTTCCTTTTCTCTCAGCCCCGCAGGGGCTGAGAGAAAAGGAAACGGCATACTCGTTAAACCAGAACCATATGCTTTGAAATATTGGTGGCACACAAGAGGCCTCTGGCATCTGTTCTTACAATTAGGGGCACATGTCCTTTCAGAATATGGCAAACCCCTGGCCCACAGGGCTCACGTAATTAAGAAATGATGAAAGCCGACAAAAAAGCCGCAGTAATTTGCCCCGAGGAACGAGGGGTAAAGCGCTGAGGAAACCAGCTTTCAAGGTGGCTCACCTTGCCGCCGGAGGCACGAATGATATGATACGACGTAAACGACTCTTCTGGCAGCTTTTCCCCTCCTATGTGGGTATTATCGTCGTCGCTCTGACTGCGGTGAGCCTTTTTGCCCTGGCCTCCATGACATCCTTTTACCATCATCAGACCCTTGAGGACTTGGAGTCGTTGGCGGGTGTTATGCGCCTTCGGGTGGCCCCTCTCATGGAAGAGGGACGGTTTGATGAGGTGGATGCCTATTGCAAAGCTTCGGCAGAGAGCGCTGGGAGCCGGGTCTCTGTCATCGATGGGGAAGGACGTGTTCTGGGCGATTCCACAAAAGACCCCCGGATTATGGAGAACCATGGCTCGCGCCCGGAGGTGGTGGAGGCCTTGAAGGGAAGGACCGGATCCTCCATCCGACACAGCTCAACCCTTGCCACCAACATGATGTATGTGGCGGTTCCCATTGAGCGTGAGCATGTGGTGTCTGGTGTCGTCCGTACGGCATTGCCCATGACGGCCCTGGAAGAAGAGGCCCGCTCGGTGCGACATCGCATCGTTCTCTGGGGTCTTTTCACGGCATTGGTGGCAGCCTTTATCAGCCTGATGGTTTCTCGGAAAATCACCCGCCCTATTTCTGACATGCAGAGAAGCGCAAGCCTTTTTGCCGAAGGCGATTTCAGCCACAAGCTTTATGTGCCCGACTCCCATGAGATTGGGGGCTTGGCCGAATCCATGAATCTTATGGCCGAACAGCTTGATGAACGGATCAAGACCACCACCCGTCAGAGAAATGAGATGGAGGCAGTGCTGACAAGTATGGAGGAAGGGGTGATGGCCGTGGATGAGAGGTTTTCTATCATCAGCATGAACGCCGCTGCCCATGGCATTTTCGGATTGGTGCCGGGAGAAGCCGTCGGCTACGGGGTATCGGAGGCGATTCGAAACATTGCTTTTATCCGCTTTGTTGAGAAGGCCGCAGGTATGTCGGATGCCATGGACGAGGATATCAAGCTCTGGGATGACCGGGAAACCTTGCTTCATACCCGGAGTACTCCCCTGCGCGGGGTGGGGGAGACTCGTCTCGGGACCCTGATCGTCTTTAACGATGTCACCAGAATGCGGCGGCTGGAGAACATGCGGCGTGATTTTGCGGCCAACGCTTCCCACGAAATGCGCACCCCCCTTACCTGTATCAAGGGGGCCGTGGAGACGATTCTTCTCGAAAAGGAGGATCTTCCTGAAAACCACGGGCGTTTTTACACCATTATTGAAAAGAACGTCGATCGCATGACGCAGCTCATCGAAGACCTGTTGGAGCTCTCCCGTATCGAACAGCAGCAACTTGGGAGCCTCCCGTTGAACCCAGCTTCCGTTGGTGCCGTGCTGGACTCAAGCCTCCTTCTTATATCCGGAAATGCCGCAGCGCGTGATGTAATCATCGATGTTTCCGGGGATACGGACGTTCAGGCCTTTTTTGACCCCATGCTGCTGGAGCGGGCGGTTGTGAACCTTCTGGACAACGCCATCAAATACAGCCCTGAACAGAGCACGGTCACCCTTGTTGTGGAGAAAGTGTCAGACCGCGTGGAGATCCGGGTTTCGGACCAGGGGTGCGGGATTCCGGCCGAGCACATACCCCGGCTTTTTGAACGATTCTACCGTGTGGACAGCGCACGGAGCCGAAAACTGGGGGGGACAGGCCTTGGCCTTGCCATTGTAAAGCACGTGATGCACCTTCTCCAGGGGGACGTCCATATAGAGAGCACACCGGACAAAGGATCCACCTTCACGCTGGTGCTCAAAGGCTAATCAGCCAAGACTTACGGACGTGGGCGTCACCTGAGGTGTTAGCGTGTCGTGACAAAAATGAACCCGATACCGAGTGTCTTTTAAAGGCATTGGGTGTCGGGTTTTTTGTTTGGGGAGCTGATGGGCAACCCATCAGCTTGGAAAGGCATACAGAATCCGTTGAATTAAAAAGAAGCCTCCGGCGGCCCTGCCGGGGGCCAAACTTTTGAAAAGTTTGATAAACAGGTCTTAACACATAATTTCGGATTCACATCGAAGGAAGGGCGGATGTGATTTGACCCGAGGAACGAGGGGGGCAAAGCACATTCGCAACCTGCTTTCAAGGTTTTTTGCATAGTGTGGCTTCGCCACCCTTGCCGCCGGAGTTATTCCGGTCAAAGTCAAGTCGATTTGCTCTTTGAAAATTCGGTAAAGCACCACATCAACCTATACATCAGGAAGGGCCTTTGTTATTGTAGAGCCCTTGGAGCATGATCTTTGATCCCGCACTCGACAGCATAGCTGTCTTGGGACTTGATCTGCTCCATTCTTTTTTTGTTCTGGCGCCTTGAGACAGGGGCCGCCGTATCAAACCCCTGATACCGCCTATCCTTGCTCAAGGGTACCGGTTTTTCAGCTGGTTTGCTCTTCTCACGATTCTTGTCATCAATAGCCGGATCGAAAGGTTTGCTGGACGCCAGGACGCCATAGGCCAACCTGACAAGCTTATGAATGCACACCCCAATGGCTGCTTTTGCAACCATGCCGGAAGCTCTCTTTTCATCGTATATACGCTTTATGACATCATTGCGGCTCCCCTTCGACAACCCTGCAAGAACAGACATGTAAAGCATTGCCCTTGGGGCTTTTTGGCCTTTCTTGCTCATTTTATAGCTACCCTTTTTTGAGCCGTCCCCGCTGAGCTTAAGCTCGGGGTGAACGCCCAAAAAAGAAGCCAGTTTTTTAGCGGACTTAAACCGCGTAATGTCCTCTATGTAAAGCATCAACACGATGGCTGTCATACGCCCAACTCCATTGATACTCATCAGCAACTGCACCTCGGGCCAATCACACTCTTTTTCAAAACGCTGCTCAAATATAGTGATCTGTTTCGCCAGAGAAGCAATTTGGGAGACAGTGGAAGTGACCAAAAATGCTGTTAAATCATCAGAATCTTCCGCTGTACTGGCCTTAGCATTTTTAACGAGTACCGATGCAAGGGGCTTCTTTAAGAATGGGATTGATGCGACAGTCGTTACCCTGGCCCGAGCAAGCATCTTGGCTGTTGGGTATTTCAGTAAAAGCAGCATCAGCCATTGTGGCATTCGTGATCGATAATATGGCAACAACTCGGGGTTTGCGCTGTAGAGAAGCGACTCAAGTTCATTGAGAAGGACCCCCATCTGCTTTTTTAAACTCCTGTATCGACCCCACATTTTCTTCAGACTTTTGTTCGGATCTCTCTTGCCATATGGGATTTTATCTGGATGACGGATTTGATATTCAGCCACACTCCGAGCACTGATCTTATCTGTCAGGTTTCGAATCATTCCGGCTTTATTGTCATGGGCGATTCCATTGGGGTTCACCCTGGCAGCGTGCAAGTTGAACTTTCCCTGCTGCCTCAAGAGAAAGGCATACCAGTTATCTTCATAGCCACCAGTGCTTTCCACGGCGGCATACAATGTGGCCGAAGGATGTTTTTCAAAGAAAGTGGATATACGTTCACTAAGCTCCGCGTGACCTATGGCTGTATCGTCTAATTGGAAATTCTCTTCCACACAGTTCATTTGATCATCGATGATGACAAAATCTGAGTAACCTTTGCTGACATCACAACCTAAATAAAATTTCTGCACTACCTGCTCCAAACATTTAAATATCAATGGGTAACCAGATATCATCAGCCTTCTAACTATGCGGCCTCAAGCGGGTCAAGTTATTCCAGGATTTTAGTCTGGTTAGAGGAAGAAACTCCGGCACGACTTCAAGAGCCAAGGCAAGGTCCTTCTCCCAAACAAGATAAGTGCTTTATCGAATTTAAACTGTAATCGACAAGTTTGATTTTTATTTGACTGTGACTCCACGTTTCTTTGAACTGGCAGAATCAATTGGAGCCGAGGAACGAGGTTCAAATTGATTCTGTAATCTGGGGTCAAGGGGCTCAGCCCCTTGCTGCCGGAGGCCAGTTCTTTGGAGTCTCTTTGACCATAGAAGGCATAGCTGAATAGTTACGTCAAACAGCTCATAAAAAGGGAAAAGGTTTGGCTCTGGGGGAAGGCAATTGGGGCCATATGGGGGACAGGGGATCGTCCCCTGGCTAACGGCCTTTCACCCAGAGAAGGCTGCCGCCCTGGCTTAAGGGAAGCTCTGTTACCAGGGTAACGGGGAGCAGGGAGAGCCCGTCGGGGAGGTGACCACTGCTGTCGGACTGTATGAGAAGGGTATCATACTCAGGGTCCCCCCCTTTAAGGATGTCGTAGCATCGTTCGAGGTTGTTCAGGGGAGGGAGGTCGAGTTGTCCGTAAAAGCAGAGGGACGCCCGAAGCTGCCGGGTGACGCCAAAGGTGGCCGTTCCCTTGTGCGGGTGGGTTTTAAGGGCGGTGATGAGGGGTTGGACCTCCACCCCCTGTTCCACGGCAACCGCTGAGAAGGGCCCGCTCGACAGGGCGGCCCAGAGAATCGCCGTGATGGTGAGCAGGCGACCCGTCCGTGTGAGGGGAAGGGTTTTTACCAGGTAGGTGAAGGCAGCCAGGAGAAAACCGACAGCGGCAATGAGCGTGTGGGGCCCGTACCCGAGAAGTCGCAGCAGGACCTCATTGCCTGTTTTGCCGGCAAGGGGGCTTAAGACCGGTGAGAGAGCAAGAATCAAGAGGCTTGCAAGGACCACCGACGACCAGAGGGTGGCGTAGTGCCGGACCCACTCCGGCAGCTTGCCGCGAAAGGCGAAGGCGGACATGAGGGCCAGTGGGGGGAGGATCGGCGTGATTCCCGTTCCGCCGGACAGCATGGTGATAAGCGCTGAAAAAACCCAGACAGCAAGGAATATGGGCGTTGCCGGGATGGTGCCATTGCGAAGGGTTCGAGCGATGCTCAGGCCCATGTAGAGGCAAAACAGGGGTGTCCATGGCCAGGTGAGCACAAGGAGGCGAACCATCATATCCGGCATGCCAGGGGAGGTCGGGGCGGCACTGAAGGGGATCCAGAAGCCTTCATTCCAGGGCATGTCTGGGTTTCCGATGAATTGGAATGCGATGCCTGCGCCCGAGAGGACGATGATGGCCAGGAAAGCGGAGAGTTGGAAAAAGAGGTACCGGAACCCCGTGGAGAGGTCGGGCCTCTGTGTTGCGAGGAACCAGGTGAGTCCGGCGGCCCAGATAAATCCGGAGAGAAAGGCCCCGTCCCATGCGCTGGTAAGAAAGGCTCCGGCAGTTACGACTCCTCCGGTCAGAAGCCAGTGGGGGGAGCCGTCAAAAAAAGCGCGGGATGTGGCGAGGACCGAGGCCATGAGGAAGAACCCAAGGGCGGGATCGCTTGCGATGCAACCCGAACCAAAGGCAAACCCGGGCATGGTGGCCAAAAGAGCCACTGATAGCAGGGAAAAGTACTTGTCTCCATAGCGTGATGCAAAAAAATAGAAGAGCACCAGGGTTCCCATGCCGAAAAGGGCCGAGGTGAGTCTAAGGGCAGCAATATCGCCGATGATGGGGCTGGTGGCGTGGGCCACCATGGCTGCCGTTACCGGGTATAAAGGGGGGATGTCCGTGAGATATTCATTGGGAAGGCGGATCGAAAGGGTTGGATCACCTGCCATATCAAGGGCTACAGCCGCAATTACCGGATCATCTGTGGCAAGAGGAGCCTCTCCCATCAGTCCCACAAAGGGAAGGACTAAGGCGATTACCATTAAGAGGGTCAGAGAAAGGGCGACCCGTGGGTTGTCGATTCGGACCATGGCTGTCTTTTATTGTCGGGCCCTTTTTGGGGGGATGGGCCGGAGTTGGAATCTCTCACGTAAGTGCTTTTTATGACGATCTGCCCGAAGAGATGAATGATAGGCGGGGGCAGGTGCACTTTAGGAATACCGTTTACATGGCAAGCCAATGTTTTCAATTAGAAAACATCAGATATCGAGGGCAAAAAGTCAAGAAGATTTCACCCTGAGTTTCCTAAGGAGCAGAGGAAAGAGAGGTATAGGGACACATTAAAATAAGGGCCTCGAGACAATAAAAATATACACGTCGATGTAACCGGCAACATACGCAGTACTATATGGCACGATGAAAAGAGCAGCACTGTGGAAACGGCCGGAAAAGGTTGTTGCATAAATTATTTCCGACCGAGGCCCTAAGCATCCCCTGAGTGGTCTTAATCAAGTGCTTCGGTATGCCGGATAATTTCTCCTCGGCGCATGTAGATCACCTCTTCAGCGATGTTGGTGGCGTGATCGGCCATTCGCTCCAGGTGGCGGGAGACGAGAAAGAGGTTGATGAGGTAGCCGGCCTGGTCCGGCGCTTCGGCGATGGCTTTTTTGATCTGGTCGTAGGCGCTGTTGTAGAGTGTGTCCACCTCTTTATCCATCAGGCGTACTTTTTCTGCCATTTCGTCGTCCTGGTGCACAAAGGCATCAAGGCTCATCTTCAGCATGAGGCCCGTCTTCTCTGCCATGGAGGTGTAGTCGCAAGTGAAACCGGTGCCGGCTTTTTTGGCGAGGATCTTGACGCAGGAAGCGATGTTTGCGGCCTCATCGGCGATGCGCTCAAGATCGTTGTTGATCTTGATCACCACCACCAGGGACCTTAGGTCACCGGCAACCGGCTGATGAAGGGCTAGGACCTTGAGGCACTCCTCTTCGATTTGCACCTCTTTGAAATCGATCTCCTGGTCTTTTTCGATGATCTCCTGAGCCAGCGCCACATCCAGGGTGTTCAGAGCGCGAATGGCGAGCCTGAAGCGGTCTTCGGTGAGAGCCCCCAGGGAAAGGAGCATGCGTCGGATTTTTTCGAGTTCACGTTGCAGGTGAATGGTCATGGTGGTCTCTCCTCACCCGATTTATAGCGGGTGGTTTTAGGGGGTGAAAAGTGCCTCCGGCGGCAAGGTGTGCCACCTTGAAAGCTGGTTGCGAAAGTGCTTTGCCCCTCGTTCGTCGGGTCAAATCACATCCGCCTTTGTTTTGGATGAGAATCCGGAATTATGTATCAAGACCTGTTTGTCAAACTTTTCGATGGGTTGGCCCCCGGCAGGGCCGCCGGAGGCATCTCCTTACCCGAATCGTCCGGTGATATAATCTTCGGTCTCTTTTATCACCGGGTTCGTAAACAGGGTGTTGGTGTCGCCCACCTCCACCAGTTTGCCCATGTAGAAGAAGGCCGTGGTGTCGGAGACGCGGGCGGCCTGCTGCATGTTGTGGGTGACGATGATGATGGTGTAGCGCTCCTTCAACTCCAGGATCAGCTCTTCGATTTTCTGGGTGGCGATGGGGTCCAGGGCAGAGGCCGGTTCGTCCATGAGAAGGATCTCGGGCTCCACGGCAAGGGCCCGTGCAATGCAGAGGCGCTGTTGCTGACCACCGGAGAGACCCAGGGCGGGCTTGTTGAGGCGGTCCTTCACCTCTTCCCAGAGGGCCGCCTGCTTGAGGCTTTTTTCGACACGGGCCGCCACAACGGACCTGTTTTTGATGCCGTTGACCACCAACCCGTAAGCCACGTTGTCATAGATGCTTTTGGGGAAGGGGTTGGGTTTTTGAAAGACCATGCCGATGTGGCGCCTCAGGGAGACCACGTCGATCTTCTTTTCCAGGATGTTCTTGCCTTCAAACAGTACCTCCCCTTCGCTGCGGGTTCCTGCCGTGAGGTCATTCATCCGGTTCAGGCAGCGAAGAAAGGAGCTCTTTCCACAGCCGGACGGACCGATGAGGGCCGTCACCTGGCGCTCTGCAAAGGGAAGAGATATTTCGTGAAGGGCCTGAAAGTCTCCGTAGAAGAGGCTCAGGTCCCGGGTTTGGAGAATGGAAGCGCAGGTATTTTCGTTTTTTTGGGTCATGTGGGCCCTCTTGTAAATTGGGTAATACTTCGTAACTATACAGCTATGCCTCCGGCGGGTTGCTTTTTGAAAATGGCTCCCGCAAACTTTCCGGTTGCCGCTTCCTTTTCTCTCAGCCCGCAGGGGCTGAGAGAAAAGGAAGCGGCATACGTGTTAAACCAGAAGCATATGGTTTGAAAATCGGTCGATCAGAAGACCTGTTTGTCAAACTTTTCAAAAGTTTGGCCCCCGGCAGGGCCGCCGGAGGCACGCTTTTTGTTATTTACACGCGACTCCGGTTGCGAAGGCGCGAACGGATGATGATGGCGAACAGGTTCATGCCAAGCACCAGGGCGATGAGCACCAGGGCTGTGCCGTACTGCAGGTGCCGGGTCTCTCCGATGTGGGTGCCTGCCGTTGCCAGGACATAGATGTGGTAGGGCAGGGCCATCACCTCATCAAACACCGAAGAGGGGAGATCCGGGGTGAAAAAGACGGCACCGGTGAACATGATGGGGGCGGTCTCCCCGGCGGCTCGTCCCAGGGCGAGGATCGACCCGGTGAGGATACCGGGCAGGGCCGAGGGCACCACCACGCGGCAGATGGTTTGCCATTTGGAAGCCCCCAGCCCGAGGGACGCCTCGCGGTAGGTGTTCGGGACGGCTTTTAAGGCCTCTTCTGAGGCACCGATGATGACGGGCAGGCTCATGATCCCAAGGGTCAAGGCTCCAGAGACGAGGCTCACCCCAAGGTTCAGGACCGTGCAGAAGAAGGCGAGGCCGAACAGCCCGAAGACCACCGAAGGGACGCCGGCAAGGTTTGCGATGGCAAAGCGGATGACCCCCACGACCTTTCCCTGCGAGGCGTATTCATTGAGATAGATGGCGGTGCCCACCCCCACGGGGAAGGCGACAGACAGGGCTCCCAGGGCCAGACAGATGGTTCCGATGATGCAGGGAAGGATCCCCCCTTCAGTCATGGAATTTCTCGGCATTTCGGAGAGGAACTCCCAACTGATGGCGGAGATCCCTCGGCTGATGATGAAAGCGATGACAGCAAACAGAGCCAGAACGTTGATGCCTGCCGCAAGCCGAAAGAGGGTGAACCAGATCTTTTGGGCCGTGCCGCGTTTTCCGGACACAATGTTTTTGGGTAAGGAGAAGGTCATGGTGGCTATCCCTTGAGCCGGAATCTGCGCGATGCGGACATCGCCAGAACGTTAAAGAGAATGGTGAAAAGAAAAAGGGTGATCCCTGTGGCAAAAAGTGCGTGGTAATGATCGCCCCGGAAGGGGGCTTCACCCATCTCCGCTGCGATGCTCGCCGGCATGGGTCGGATGGGGTCAAAGATCGATTCGGGGATCATGGCCGCACCGCCGGCCACCATGAGCACCACCATGGTCTCGCCGATGGCCCGGGACATGCCGAGGATGATGGCCGTGGTGATGCCGGAAAGGGCCGCGGGCACCGTGACTTTGGAGATGGTTTCAAAGGGCGTGGCCCCCAGGGCCAGAGACGCTTCCCGATAGGTGATGGGGACGCTCCTCAACGCATCTTCTGAAATGGTGCAGATGGTGGGGATGGACATAAAAGCGAGCATGATGGAGGCGGTAAAGAGGTTGAGTCCTGTGGGGATGTTGAATACCTCTTGCATCACCGGTGCCACAGCCACCATGCCAAAGAAACCGATGACCACCGAAGGCAGGGAGGCAAGAAGCTCAATGGCTGGCTTCAGAATTTCGGCGACCCTGGGGGGCGCGATCTCCGAGAGATAAATGGCCGTCATCACCCCTGACGGCACCGCGATGAGGGAGGAGATCAGGGTGACGGAAACAGAGCCCGTGATCAGGGGAAGGATTCCAAAGTCCGGGGGCTCATCCGTTGGATACCAGAAGTGTCCCAGAACAAAATCGCGAATGGAGACAAAAGAGAAGGTGGGGGATCCTTCCATAAGAAGAAACAACATGATGAGCCCCAGAGCCAGAATGGAGATGAGGGAGATGGTGAACAGAGAAGACTCGGCCAACCACTCGCCAATGGCGGTTCGTCGTCCCGTCAGGGTGTCTTTTTTTTGGCCGGTCTTTGTGTCTGGCCAGCCAGGTAGATCCACCTTGGGCGTGATCTCTGTAGCTTCTGGGTGTGTCATGTGAGTGTATCCTGAAAATAAAAAAGGTAACTATTCAGCTCCTAAAAAGCAGCCTCCGGCGGCAAGGTGTGCCACCTTGAAAGCAGGTTGCGGATGCGCTTTGCCCCTCGTTCCTCGGGTCAAATCACATCCGCCTCTGAATCAAGAGTTTTTATGGCATATTTATAGAGACCTGTTTGTCAAACTGTTCAAAGGTTTGGCCCCCGGCAGGACCGCCGGAGGCCTGTTGATTATCATCCGTTAATAAAGGGGAATACTTCCCGCTTCCTCCACCAGGCCCTGGCCTTTTTGGGAGAGGATAAAGTTGATAAATGAGAGGGTCTCTCCCTTGGGCCATCCGTTGGTGAACATGAAGAGGGGACGGCTGATGGGGTAGCGGCCGTTGAGGGTGGTTTCAGCTGACCCTTTGACCCCGTTGACATGAATGGCTTTTACTTCGTCGTTCAGGTACCCGAGGGCAATGTAGGCGATGGCGCCTTTGGTGGTGGCAACCTGGGTAACGAGACCGCCGTTGGAGGGTTGGGTCAGGGCGCGGGGGGTGACGCGCTCTTTTTTCATCACCAGGCTTTTCCAGGCGTCAAAGGTTCCGGAGGAGCTGTCGCGGGAGATTACCACGATCTTAATGTCGCTGCCGCCCACCTCTTTCCAGTTGGTCACCTTCCCGAGGTAGATTTGCTTGAGCTGATCCAGGGTGAGGTTGGTGACGGGGTTGCCGGGGTGAGCCACAGGGACGATGCAGTCCAGGGCGATGCGGTGGGGTACGGGAAGCACGCCTTTTCCAACGGCCAGTTTCACCTCTTTGCCCTTGATGAAGCGTGAGGAGTTGCCGATATCGGAGGTCTGGTCAACGACCGATTTAATGCCGTTACCGGATCCGCCGCCGGAAAGAGAAATTTTCACCCCGGGGTTGGCTGCCATGTAGGCTTCGGAAATTTTCTGGGCGATGGGAAGAACTGTGGTGGATCCTTTGATGACGAGCCTTTCTGCCGATGCCATGGTCACGGAAGCCGCAAGAAAGAGGGCGGTGAGAAGGACGGTGAACCAGATACTCTTTTTCATGGTGTGTCTCCTGTGGAGGTTTGGATGATATCTTTTTTGTCCAGTTGCAACGGACGGATGGCTTGCTTTTCGCTTAGCCGAAAACCAAGGCTTTAAGGAGCCTCAACTCATTCAAGGAGAAAATAGGGGGTCTGTGTTAGGTTTTGGTTAGGGGGGTGTGAGAGTTTCGTGGTTTCAGCGGGATAGAGGCTGTGCAGGATTCTCACAAGATGCTGACATGCCCCACATAAAGATGGGGGATGTTTTCGGCATGGAAAAAATAGACGATCCCGTGTGGGAACACAGTGAGAAGAGGGAAGAGCCGAGACGTGCCAGCCGGGTGCTGGAGAACGTTCACCCCAGAAAGGTTTTTTTCGTCACCCAGGAGGTGATGGTCAATATCATGATTGTGTACATCATCGTGGTGCTGGCCGCAGGCCTTGGGAAAACGCTGATGGATGCCAGGCACCTGGTTCATATCCTCGATGGAGACGGCTTCACCTTCGTTGTGGCCGAGGTGCTCTCTTTTCTTGTCATGCTGGAACTGTTCAGGGGCTTTGTGGAGTTTTTCAGCACAAAGCGCATCCGACTTCACACCATGATGGATCCGGCCATCCTCTTTGTGGTCCGCGAGGTGATGATCACCCTTTATCGAGAAGAGAAGAAAGGCACGTCCTGGGAAGTGCTCATGGGGTTTGCTCTGCTCCTCCTGAGCCTCGGCATCATTCGAAGCCTGGCCGTTCGCTTTACACCAGATTACCAGAAACCGGCGGGCAGGGGATGATCCCCTGCACCCCATATGGCGAATGCTCTCGGCTCTCGTTCCTTGAGCTGATTACATTTGCTGACGGGCTTCGCCCGTGGTTTTTCAATGGCGACTTTTGTGGTGTTATCCCCGGCAGTTTGAGACGAGAGGCCTGTTGAGCTGTATTACCTTAAGTGTCCCAGAATTCATTGTTTGGTTACACGACCGTGGATACATGCCTGAGTACTCAGGGCATAGGGATACATTCAGCGCTTGAGTTCAGGTAACGTTTGGAACAATTGGTTAACTGAGAGTCCGGTTGTATTTGGTTTAAGCCGAGGGGGAGGTTGTGGGCGTGGTAATCAAGGGTGATGCGGGGGTTGATAAAGGACGCGTTGCCTGTGGATAGTGACAACCCCGAGTGCATGGTGATAAAATGCTGACGCAAACCAAACGAGGCGCTCCTTAAGGAGCGCCTCGTTTGGTTTGCCATCTGGGGTCCAGGGGATCATCCCCTGGTTATCCCCTGGCGTGTTTGGACACGTGGCCGAGTTCGGGAAAGATAAGGCTGTTGCAGGCGAGTTTGCAGGCGGCGAGGCTTCCCGGGATGGCAAAAATCACGGTGTTGAAGACGATGCCTGCGGTGGAGCGGGAGAGGATGGCCGCCGAGTCGATCTCTTCAAAGCTCAGTTGAGCGAAGATAGGCCCGAAGGCGGCGAGTTCCTTTCGGAACATGGGCTTGACTGCTTCCACGGTGACGTCGCTGCTGTCAATGCCGGTGCCGCCGGTGATGATGATGCCGTCGGCGTTGTGGTCCCGGATGATGTCCCGAACCGCTTTTCTGACCTCTTCTTCAGAGTCTTTGATCAGAAGGCGGGCCACCAGGTCAAAGCCCTCTTTTTTTGCATGCTTTTCTATCCATGCGCCGCTTTCGTCTGTTTCAAGGGTCCGGGTGGAGGAGACGGAGACGACAGCCACACTCAGTTTATTTTTGCTCTCAATTCTGTGTTCTTTGGTTCCCATGTTCACCTCTCACTCAAGGGTTATCTGATCAGAATCATCGTATTCGCTGAGCAGAACGTTAACTTGCTGGTTGTATTCGCTTTCCACTTTTTTGCCCGTGTAGTCGGGCTGTATGGGGAATTCGCGGTGGCCGCGGTCCACAAGGACAGCCAGACCGATACGCGCGGGGCGCCCGAAGTCCATGAGGGCATCCATGGCGGCGCGGATGGTGCGGCCCGTGTAGAGGACGTCATCCACCAGAAGGATGTTTCGGTCGTTGACCTCGAAGGGGATCTCGGTGGGCTTTACCACCGGCTGGTGGCTGATGCGTGTCCAGTCGTCCCGATAGAGGTTGATGTCCATCTCGCCGCAGGGGATGCTCTCTTTGTCGATCCCTTCAATTTTCGCGATCTCGCTGCGGAGGCGTCGGGCGATAAAGACTCCCCGGGTCTGGATACCGATCAGGGCAAGCCCTTCGGCCCCGCGATAATTTTCGATGATCTCGTGGGCCATGCGGGTGATGGCGCGCTGGATGTCTTTGCCGTCAAGAAGAACTGTGGCGGTGGTCATAGCAGGGTTTCCAATGGGTTGATGCCTGTGGTGGAACGTCTTTTCGGTACCTTACCTGTGGGCCGTCCGGCTTGTGTGGGGAAAGGCTGTTCACATAAGGGCATGCAAGGGGTTGACGATACCATCGGCATGCTGTCAAAAATGCGGTGGGCTGTTTTCGACCCGCTCTTCGATGGGGGCAGGCGGCCTTTGACGACTGCGCCGTTTATTATAATGTATTTGTAACTATTCAGCTCCTAAAAAGCAGCCTCCGGCGGCAAGGTGTGCCACCTTGAAAGCAGGTTGCGGATGCGCTTTGCCCCTCGTTCCTCGGCTCAAATCACATCCGCCTTTGAAGCGAGAGTTTCCAAGGCTTATATATTAAGACCTGTTTGTCAAACTTTTCAAAAGTTTGGCCCCCGGCAGGGCCGCCGGAGACACCAGCTGAATAGTTACTGTATTTTTAGCTTATTGAAGAGTGATTTATCAAGGCAAATGTGGTGAGAATCAGTTGAAACGCCATGGCGTGAGCCCCTTTGAAATGCCTTGATTTTGCGTATTATTTTTGACAGACTCCCCTCATAAACCTACGAGGGAGCTAGGATGCGGATGAGGATTTCTGATTGCACCGGTGTGATTCTGGCGGGTGGATTAAACTCCCGGATGAATGGAACAAATAAGGCCCTTCTCGATGTGGGAGGCGTCAGCGTGATCGAGCGCACCATGGCGCTTTTTGACGATATGTTCGGAAAGGTGCTGGTGGTTTCAAACACCCCCCAGGACCTTCTGGACCTTGATGTGAAAATCGTGTCGGACATCTTCCCGGAACGGTGCTCACTGGCCGGTATCCATTCAGCCCTGTTCCACGCCGACACCCCCTGGATTTTTGTGGCCCCTTGTGACAACCCTTTTCTCTCCCGTGAGATGGTGGCGCTGGTTCTCTCTCACCGTACCGAAGGCGCAACCATCGTGGTGCCGGAAACGGAAAAAGGCCTGGAACCCCTGTGCGCCGCCTACTCTCGGGAAAACCTCAAGCTGGCGGAAACTCGCCTGGCCGAAGGACGTTACAAAATTCAGAGCCTGTTTCGCAACAAACGAACCCGAAAAGTCCCCGAAGCCAATATCCGCCGCATCGATCCCGACCTGCGCACCTTCTTCAACATCAACACCCCGGAAGACTACCAATGGGCCCTAACCATGCTCGCACAGGGTGGGGATGTCTAAAAAGTGCCTCCGGCGGCCAGGTGGGGGCACCTGGAAACCCGGTGGCACCAGGCTCGCTGACGCTCACCAGTTGCGTTTTAAGTTGATGTAACCTGAAGCATTGTCGTTCGTGCGTGGCGCTTACTTAGGGAACGTTCGGTGAATATCCGGGTTTGAACTGGAGTACTTGAGTTCACAGGCCCTTAAACATTGCGCGAATGCGGACGCAATCGCGTATGATGGTTGACACCCGAGTCGCATTCGCAAACCCGCTTTCAAGGTGGCCCACCTTGCCGCCGGAGGCATTATATATAAAGGACTAAAACGATGATTCGAATAGATGAGATGATACGTGAGATAAAGGCCCACCCCGAGTTCGGCAAGGCAGGGATGGTGTTGGCCCATAACGGTGTGGTTCGGGAAAGTTCCAGAGACGGGCGCCCGGTAACAGGCCTGACGGTTCATGTGAATCATGCCCGTCTGGAAGAGCTCATGGCCGAATACCGGAGCCGCGACGGCATTGTGGAGATCCTCATCGCCATCGAAGAGGAAAAGGCCCTGACCGTGGGCGATGATGTCATGGGCATTGTGGTGGCGGGCGACATTCGCGAGAACGTGCTGGAAACCCTTGAGGGGCTTTTGAACGCTGTAAAGGCCGAGGTGACCTCCAAGACGGAGCATTTTGTAGCTGCGGATTGATGGTGGAACATAACCACGAAGCACCCTTCGGGGTACACGAAGACGTATGCGCTTCAATAATTGGGTTCCGTTTATAATTTCGATGATTTCTTCAGTGGCAACACAGACCACGGGCGCAGCCCGTCAGCGAATGTGATCGACTCGAGGAACGAGAGTCGGGAGCATTCGCGAATATGGGGTCCAGGGGATCATCCCCTGGCCGCCGGAGGCAAATAAATGAAAGAGTTTACGCACATAGATGAAGACGGCGCGGTTCGCATGGTGGACGTGACGGATAAGGCTCAAACGGACAGACGGGCAGTGGCCGAAGGGCGCATCGTGATGAACAGCGACACCTTTGCCCGCATTACGGACACCCGGGTGAAAAAGGGCAACGTCCTTGAGACCGCACGTATCGCAGGGGTGATGGCAGCCAAGAGGACCAGTGAGGCCATTCCCATGTGCCACCCTCTGTTTATCACCGGAGCACGGATTGATTTTTACCCTGAGCCTGAAGTATCGGCCTTTCGGATCGAAGCCGAGGTGCGGGTCAAGGGGGAGACCGGTGTGGAGATGGAAGCCCTTCATGCGGTGTCTGTGGCGGCGCTTACCATCTACGACATGTGCAAGGCCTACGACAAGGACATGACCATTGAGGGCATGCGGCTGATGGCCAAGAGTGGCGGTAAATCCGGAGAGTACCGAAGGGAAGGGGCGTAAATGGAGCCTATGGGGGTTTTGGACGCCTTAAGTCAGCCACTTCTGGGAGCAGGGCTCGTTACTGGAGCCATAGCTGCATGGGGGCTTTCGTCGCTGAGGCTTCGAAGCGTCAAGCGCTCTCTGAAGGAGGCTGTGGCGGCCCGTGAGGATCAGGAAGAGCGGGTGCTTGCCCTTGCCGATGAAGCCGCCGAAGCCAGGGGACGCCTTGCCAATCTCAACTCTCTTGAAGAGGGCATTGAGAAGAGAGATGCTGCCCTCCATCAGAAAGGGGAGGTGGAGATTGGGCTCAGGGCTCGGCTGGCTCGCCTGGAGGCAGACCTGGAGAAGGAGCGGGAATCCACTGCGGAGAAGATAGCGCTTCTTTCCGGCCAGAAAGAGGAGCTTCGAGAGATGCTGAAGGCCCTTTCTGCAGATGCTCTGTCGGAAAACTCGAAAACCTTTGCCCAGCTTTCCAAAGAGACCCTTGAGGCAGTGATCGGTGAGGCCAAGCGGGATTTTGAACGGCGTGGCGATGCGGTCAAGGAGATCGTGGCCCCGGTGACAGAGGCCATGAAGTCTTACGATGAAAAGGTCCGCCAGATGGAGATGCAGCGGGAAAAGGCGTACGGAACCCTCACCGAGCAGGTGGAGACCCTGGCCCGAACCCATGCCGTGCTCCAGAAGGAGACCACCAAACTTACCGGTGCTCTTGCCGTGCCCAACGTACGGGGTCGATGGGGAGAGATTACCCTGAAGCGGGTCGCGGAGCTCTCCGGTATGGTGGATCGTTGCGATTTTTATGAGCAGGTGAACATGAAGGGCGAGGGCAGTCGCCTGCGTCCCGATATGGTCGTCCAGCTTCCCGGGGGCAGGCGTATTGCCGTGGACTCCAAGGTGCCCCTGGCCGCTTATTTACGTGCCATGGAGTCTACGACGGAAGAGGAGAAGGCACGTCATCTGACGGAGCATGCTCGCCACCTTCAGCACCATGTACAGACCCTTGCCGGGAAAGCGTACTGGGCAGGGCTGAAGCCGGCACCGGAGTTCGTGGTGCTCTTTATCCCCGGAGAAAGTTTCTTTTCCGCAGCCCTTTCCAAGCGGCCCGAACTCATTGAAGAGGGCATTGAAAAAGGGGTGGTTCTGGCGACACCGACAACCCTGATCTCCCTTCTGAAAGCCGTGGCATACGGGTGGCGTCAGGAGCAGGCGGCCGAAAGCGTGCATGAGATCCGGGAGCTGGGCAAAGAACTCTACAGCCGCATGCTGACCTTTGCCTCCCATCTCAACAAGCTGGGGGGAGACATCGGCAAGGTGACCTCCACCTACAACCAGCTTGCCGGTTCCTTTGAAAGGCGTCTCTTTGTGTCTGCGCGTCGATTTGAAGAGTTGGGGGTCCGGGAGAAGGAGTCGGCCACCATTGAATCACCGGAGCCTGTGGAAACGGTTCCGAGGCGCGTGGAGGCGGGATGATGGGACGTCGGAATAGATCGGTATCAAGCGTGCAATTCATAGCCCTGATTCTTTTGGGGCTGTTGTTCTCCGTGGGGTGTGCGGGCCTTAAAAAAGGCCCAGGAGAGGCATTGCCTTCTCTGGTTCAGGTGGCTCCGGGGGAAGAAGGGTACCCTGATTTTATCGACGATATGGACTTTCAAGGCCTTGAAGAGGCATTGATTCAGAGCCTCGCCTATTACAGCCGCATGCCGGAGTCGCGGACCTTTGCTTTTGGTGAAGACAGGTACAGCCTTCGCACCATGGTCCGTTCGGCAGTGGCCCTTCTCTATGCCATTCAGGAGGATCCGTCTCCTGAGACCCTCTCCCGGTTTATTCGCAAAAATTACCATGTCTACCGATCCTCCGGTCAGGATGGCGAAGGCTCCGTGCTCTTTACGGGTTACTACGAAGCGGAACTTTTCGGCCACACCGAACGGACGGACCGGTACCGTTACCCTGTGCTCACGAGGCCCGATGATCTTGTGACCATCGACATTTCCAAGTTTCCCGGGGTGAAGGTCCAGGGGAAAAGGCACCTCATCGGCCGTGTGACCACGTCCAGGAAAGTGGTGCCCTACTATGCACGCAATGAAGTGGGAGACGGTAGCGCCCTTCTGGATCGAACCGAGCCCCTTGCCTGGGTGGACAACGCTGTGGATCTGTTTTTTCTGGAGATTCAAGGCTCAGGCGTGATCAACATGGACGACGGCAGCGAGATGAGGGTCCACTACCAGACCAAAAACGGGCATCCTTACCGAAGTATCGGCAGGTACCTGATTCGAAAAGGGGAGCTGACAAAAGAGGAGGTTTCCATGCAGTCCATCCGGCGGTGGCTTGAGGAGAACCCGGATCGGCGGCAGGAAGTTTTCAATTACAACCCGAGCATGGTCTTTTTCAAAGAGGAGGCCAAAGGGCCCATCGGCTGCTACAACGTGCCCGTGACCTCGCAACGCTCTATTGCCACCCAGAAACGTATTTTTCCGGCCTGCGGCGTTGCCTTTATCACAACGGAAAAGCCGTCGGAGATAACGGACGGAGAAGTGACGGCCTGGAAACCGTTCGGACGCTTTGTCATGAACCAGGATACCGGTGGGGCCATTAAGGGGCCGGGGCGGGTGGATCTGTTTACCGGCCACGGAGGTGAAGCCGAAATGACGGCGGGCCATATGAAACAGCCGGGTTCCCTCTATTTTCTTGTTCTGAAACCATCGGTTCCGTAGAAGGGGGCATTGAGAGCGTGCCTCCGGCGGCCAGGGGCTGAGCCCCTGGACCCCAGGTTTGCGAATGCGACGCTGGGGTCCAGCTGCATATTCTCTCGCGTACGCATTCGCGCGGAGGGTGATGGCCTACCCTATGCGTCACAAGTGCCTGAACCCTTCAATTGAGAATATTGTTCACTGGTATGTGCAGCGGGGAACCGGCTAACACAACCTCATCACCGGTTGTCAGGGAATAAGTGCAGTATTGCGTTGCTTCATCATGAAATCATATGAAACCCAGGTATGACGTGTTGTTTTAGATTTGTGGTGGAGAGTTGGGGCAGGCAGGGGCTCTTAAGATGACGGCATGCATAAAAAAAGGGTGGCCCTGCCTTGAGGCCACCCCTGGGGAACGTTTGGACTCCCCGGCATACCACCGGAACTCCCTTTTTTAAACGTTAACCTTTCGGGCTATTTTGCTGCCCAAGGTTACATAGATGGTGTTGAGGTTCGGCGGTAAATCATATTTCCCTTTCTCGTTAGACTCACTTTATCACTTCCCCGAAAATCGATTCAAGAACAGTCAAAGTTGTCCTGAAAAAACAAAGTTATAACATATGTTTATCCTTTAAGGCTGCGTCTGTGGGTGCGCGGGGGGCTCTAAGAAGACGTCGCTTCCCCTTCACTGGTTGAAACCATCCAGATGTCGCACGGCTGATTGGAATCCATGCTGTATACCTGTGGAGTCAGGGCGCGTTGAATAGCCAGGTGGCTTAAAATATTTTTCAATTAAATAAAAACATTAACCAATGATAGCGATGGTGAATTTGTTTGACATGCTCGGAGGGCGGTGATTCAATGTTCATATAATTGTTTCTGCCCTGCCGCATCGGTTTGTTTTTCAGGTGCGGTCCACCTTGCCGCTTGATGCGATGCGGATTGTTTTCCGAACGAAGGGGGGAGAGGATGGACGCCGAGATCTTTTTGACCACGGAAGAAGCCAAGGACGCCATGTACCTGGACTTGGAGCATTACGGTGTCCAGGAGGACACCCTTGAAGAGATTGCCGAGCTCGCAGGAGGTGGTTGGCCGGATCGCTTCAAGGAGGTGATCGAGGGCGGAGAACATCGGGTTTACGACGTCATCTCACTGGTCCGGGAGTTGCTTAACAGCCCCACAGTCACCGAAGAGGTATTCTGTGGGGCTCTCTCCATCATGTTCTGGTCAGGGGTTCGAAAGGTAAAGGACCATGATGGCGAAGTCGGTGTTAGCCTTACCACAGAGCTCCATGGGTTTACCTGCCTTCACTGCGGTCAGTGCTGCACTGAGCTCGATTACAGCCGGTCCCTGACATCCGATGACATCGCCATGTGGAAAAAAGCCGGCCGCCACGACATCCTCACCTGGGTCGGCAAAGACAAAGAGGATGGCGGGTACATCATCTGGGTCAACCCCGACACCGGGGAGCCCCAGGAACCCTGCCCCTTTCTTGCCAGCAACAATGGCAAACACGCCTGCACCATCCACGAACTCAAGCCTTCCATCTGCAGGGAGTACCCCGCCACCAAAAAACACGGATTCATGACCGGTTGCCCCGGTGTGGAGTTGATGTTCAAACGGGAGTGCGCGGGGTAAAAGCGTGCCTCCGGCTGCCTTGCCGGGGGCCAAACTTTCGAAAAGTTTCATAAACAGGTCTTAAGTAACCATCGAAGTCAAGATTCTGAAAGGCCATATTTTTGGACTATTGAATTGGTATAAACATCCGATATCAACTGGCCCATTAGAAGGCACAAATAATAAGATTAAAACACTCCAGCGAAAAGCATATGGCTTCAGAGATAAAGAATTCTTCAAATTGAAGATCTATGCCCTGCATGAGGCCAGGTACGCTTTAGTCGGATGAACCGTGTTTTTCATGGGCGCAGCCCGCAAGCGAATGTGACGTGACCGAGGAACGAGGGGGCGGAGCATTCGCAACCCGCTTTCAAGGTGGCACACCTTGCCGCCGGAGGCACCTTCCCCTACTTCATCGCCGGCATGTTTCCTTCCCTTGTGTTTTCAAAAAAATCTTTGATATAGCGGATGTGTTCGGCCATGGCGGCGTATGCGTCCCCACTTTTTCGCTGTTCGATGGCGGAGAGGATTTGCCTGTGCTGGGAGAGGATCACTTCGGTTCGGGTGGGCATGTCAAAGAAGCGTTTGAGGCTTTCGTTGATGCCGTAGAAGATGAAGTCGTAGAAGAACTTCATCATGTGGACCTGCAGGGGGTTTCGGGTGGCGTGGGCGATGGCCATGTGGAAGTGGGCGTCTTCGTCGGTGCCCACGCGGCCCTCGCAGATGGCCTGTTCCATGGTGGCGATGCTTTTTTCCATGGTGCGGATGTCTTCAAGGGTGGCTTTTTCAGCGGCCAGGGCGGCGCCGTTGCATTCGAGCCCCATCCTCACCTCAAGGAGGTCGGTGATGGTGGCGTTGTGGGAGGACATGAGGTCCATGATGGGGTTGTCCCGCACGGATCCTAACTCCCGGACGAAGGTCCCCTGGCCCTGCCGCTGATCCACAAGGCCCATGGCCACGAGTTTGTTTAAGGCTTCCCGCACGGAATTCCGGCTTACCCCCAGCTCTTTCATGAGCTCCCTTTCGGGCATGATCTTGTCTCCCGGCTTCAGCTCCCCTCGAAAAATGAGTTCACGGATCTGCTCGAAAACCTGGTCGGCGACGCGCTTGGGCTTGATGGGTGCCAGGTGGCTGTTCATGGGGTTGGGTCCTTTTGTTGGGGTAAAAAACATGCATTTTATAATCAAAATTGACTTCAGTGAAAGCAAGCCTCCGGCGGCAAGGGTGGCAATGCCACTTAAGTAAAAAACCACCTTGAAAGCGGGTTGCCTTGCATCCGTATTCGCTGGCAGGTGGACGACACACAACCTATGTCACGCCAATGGTTGTACCATGTTCAAATGCCCACTCTCATATGCGAGACATTGGACCTTTCGTGTTTATTCACTGTAGGTTTTATCAAATTCAGGCTCAGGAATCAAAGCAAAACAGGGCGATTTTTTAAGGGTATGGAATTGTATTCTTTGAAAGATCCCTATTTTTCCTTGACACAACAGAGGTGTGTGATTCATATTGGTACTACCAATTCTTGGTAGAACCAATGACGATTCGTTGGCAACGCCAGGCCACATCAGAGGGCCAGAAACGAAGTATTCGTGTCGACTCGGGGGGAGGGTGGATGCTTCAGGCGGTTGCCATGCCATCAATGAAGATGCCTTGGAAACGAACGCTGTTTTTATGACGGTCTTGTGCATCAGGCACCTAAGTCTGTTCTCAGAAAGGCCCGAGAGGCCGACGTTCTTTCCATGGCGGTTATGACGGTGGGTACGTAAACAGGGCCGAAGCGGCCTGATGCGATGCCATCGTTCAATAAAGAAGGAGGCGAAGTGAGTCAGGGCGAGATTCTTCAATCCATGAAAGAGGGCGCGGAAAAGGTGGCAGCGGTTGTGTCACAGGCTTCCACCCTTGAAGAGGCCATTGCATACGCTGTCAACCTGACAGTGGAAGAGGGCGGCACCACCATCGCAGCCCCCGGCATGGATGAGGCAGCACGGGAGGCACTGGGCAAGGCATGTGGGGAGAAGGGGATCACCCTTCTTGACTCCCCTCTGCGCAATCAGATGACAAACATTCATACGGCCTTTACCTGGGCCGACCGCGGTATTGCCGACACCGGAACCCTGGTGCTCAACTCCGACTCCGAGGAACTCCGGATCGCCACCATGCTCAGTGAGACCCACGTTGCCGTGCTTCCCACTGAGAATGTCGTTCCTTCCATGGATTCCCTTGAAGGGTATATGACCGACCATTTTAAGAAAGGCGCGGGGTATGTCGCCTTTATCACCGGGCCCAGCCGGACCGCCGACATCGAGCGCATCCTCACCATCGGGGTCCACGGCCCTGAAAGACTGCACATTTTACTGGCTGAAAATTTTGAAGGAGGTGAGAAATGATCCATACCCCTGAAACCGACAAGGCCTTTAAAAAGCAGATCAAGGAGTCCCTGGAAAAGGACTTCATGCGAAAGACCCTCACCAACTTCTCCGTGGCGTACCGTCAGTCCCGGGCCAATGCCTTTTCCGGCATGGACCTGGAAGGCATGCGCGGCGACATTGCCTGCATGAAGGACGCGGGCATTCCCAACCTCCCCGAGCTCTTTGACGAATTCAAAAAGAACGCCGAAGCCGCAGGCACCATCATCCATGTGGCCAGGGACGGCGAGGAAGCCAACCGCATCATTGCTCAGATCGCCAAAGAGAACGGCGTCAAGAGCATCGTCAAGTCCAAGTCCATGACCGCTGAAGAGACCTTTTTGAACGATCATTTGGAAAAAGACGGGTACGAAGTTGTGGAGACCGACCTTGGTGAGTGGATCATTCAGATGCGCCATGAAGGGCCTTCCCACATGGTCATGCCCGCCATCCACCTGTCACGGTACCAGGTCGGCGAACTC
This sequence comes from Desulfolunaceae bacterium, assembly GCA_942491485.1. Taxonomy (GTDB): domain Bacteria; phylum Desulfobacterota; class Desulfobacteria; order Desulfobacterales; family Desulfolunaceae; genus Desulfoluna. Next base: position 379,229 of record CALOAX010000013.1, read on the forward strand.
TTCTCCGACGTCACCGCCAAAAAGCAGGACCCCGAGGACATCGAAGGCCTCGTGAAGGTGGCTCGTAAAGAGCTGCGACCCAAGTTTATCGGTGCGGACATGGGGGTCTCCGGTGGCAACTTTGCCATCGCCGATTCCGGTGCCATCGGCCTCGTCACCAACGAAGGCAACGCCCGGCTCACCACCACCCTGCCCAAGGTGCATGTGGCGCTCATGGGATTCGACAAGTTGGTCCCGGATGTCAGCGCCGCCATGAAGATCCTGAAGATTCTTCCCCGAAACGCCACAGGACAGGCCCTCACCTCCTACGTCACCTGGATCAAGGGCACCAACGAGTGCGCCCCCGGTCCTGAAGGCAAGAAGATCCAGCACATCATCTTCCTGGACAACGGTCGCCTGGAACTGGCCAAAGATCCCATCTTTGCGGAGGCGCTTCGCTGCATCCGTTGCGGTGCCTGCGCCAACGTCTGCCCAATCTACCGCATGGTGGGCGGGCACACCTTCGGCCACGTGTACATCGGTGCCATCGGTTTGATTCTTACCACCTTTTTCCACGGCAAGGAGAAGGCCCGGGGCATCGTCAAGTGCTGCCTCAACTGCCAGTCCTGCAAGGGTGTCTGCCCCTCAAAGATCGACTTGCCCTACCTGATCAAGAACGTCTACGCACAGGTCCAGGAAGAGGATGGCGGCAAGCCCTTGAAGACGCGGTTGACCTCCCTTCTCTTGAAAAACCGGCGCCTGTTTCACACAACCATGAAGGCTGCCTCAAAGATGCAGGGACCGGCCACCGACGGGCCCTATGTCCGGCATCTGCCCAATTTCCTCATGGGGGATCACAACTTCCGTCGACTCCCGGCCATTGCTGATCGTTCCCTGCGTGACGACTGGAAACAGGTGAAGCCGAAGGTCAAGAACCCCAAGCTCAAGGTGGCCCTCTTCGGCGGGTGCGCCACGGACTTCATCTACCCTGAGCAGGGCAAGGCCTTTGCCAAACTCTGCGAGAAGTTCAACATCGCCGTGGATTACCCCATGGACCAGAGCTGCTGCGGCCTTCCCACCATGATGATGGCCCAGATGGACACAGCCAAGGACATCGCCGGACAGAACGTGAAGGCGTTCAGTGCCGGCAATTACGACTACATCGTCACCCTGTGCGCCTCCTGCGGCTCCCACATCAAGGAGAACTTTCCGAAGCTTCTCACCAAAAACGGCGAGGTGCCCAAAAATGTGCAGGCCTTTTCCGATAAGCTCATCGACTTCAGCTCCTTTATGAACGATGTGGTGAAGGTCAAGGACGAGGACTTCATGAATCTGGGCCGCAAGGTGACGTATCACTACCCCTGCCATCTGGTGCGTGGGCTGGAAGTGACCGAGGCTCCCATGGCCCTTCTTGAGAAGGCGGGCGTGAACTACAAAGAGTCCAACGAATGCCAGGTCTGCTGCGGCTTCTCCGGCTCCTTCTCGGTGGATTTCCCCATGATCTCCAAGAACATGCTGGCCCACAAGCTGGACAACGCCGAAGCCACCGGTGCCACCACCCTGGTCACCGATTGCCCCGGTTGCGTGCTTCAGCTCCGCGGTGGCGCCGAACAGCGCGGCATGAACCTCACCGTGAAACACATGGCCGAGGTGCTGTTGGAAGAAAAAAAATAGGTGCTGTCCTGATTGTTCCCCCGGCGGACCAGCCGGGGGACAACTTTCAAACAGTTGAACAAACAGGTCTCTGCTCTTGCCTATGACCTGTGACCTGTTCTCAACCCGCCCCGGTGTTGATCCCATAGCCCCCTCCCACAGGAATATGGTGTCATCGGGGCGGGTTTTTTTATCCATCTCCGGATCAGACAAGGAGCCCGCCTTGTAACGATTCCGCTTCCCAAATGCAGCCTCCGGCACCTCGAAAGCTGGTAGCAGCAGCGCTTTGCCCCTTATTTTTCGGGTCAAATGACATCCGCCCTTAAAGCAGACATGAAACAAGGACAGCTTTCAGACCTGTTTGCGGGTGTTATGCCGTCATTATATGGGGCCGTTTTTTCTTGTCTCAGCCGTCCTTTCCCCTCGTCTCCTTTTTTTCATACAGCAAGTTCGCAAAATGGGACTTTTCCCACGGGCGGAAAGGTGTTAAAAATAGAGGATGTATCATTAACATATTGGTTATACATGGGGATCGTTTCCGTGGGATCGGCTTGCAGCCCGGTGGGTGGGGCCTCAACACTGAAAGCCCCGTGTTCCAGAAGGCTGTGGATCATTCGGTGATTGTTCGTTCACAGGGTGCACAACTTTCAGGGTGGTGTCCATGATGCGCACCGAAGGGTATCGCGCTAACGGATGTTCAGCGTGACTAACAGCCCCCCTTAACGTGACCAATTCGGGCCCATGGTCGAATGAATCGGTACATACCTCATGGTGGCACTCATTTTATGCCGGGCACAAGATATACCTTCGTACCGGGCTAACACCGCCTCATAATGACCTATATTTTCTTCTCCTAACCCGCCTTTTTTTGTGTTTGATCACGGGACTTCTGCAGGTAAGCTTTGTTTGCTTGAAATTTTGGCACGACTTTTGTATGTTTCCCGGGTTGTCGAAAACCGCTCCTGCGGATTGAAAATCCTAAACACCAGAACATTTTTCACCTTCTTTCCTTGTATAAAGATTCCACTTCGTGGGGGTGGTTTTCGACTTCTCATAAAGCTCTATTTCGCCAATCAGCTGTTATTGCAACGGTTTATTTGCGCCGGGCTTGGGTTGCGCAGGCATTCATCGCCCCGCATCCCGTGCCATTTGACGGCGTCGATTCAGGCAACACACCTCATTTCGCGTTACACGGGTGGGGTTTTTGATAATGAAGCAGTGCATCCGTCCGTCCCCTGTTGGGTGACGGTGCAGCATGAGAACAAACAAAGACAAGGGAGTCTTCTTGTGAATCCGATTAAACAGTTTAAAAAGACGATTGACGGTAACACGGCAGCGGCGCACGTTGCCTATGCCTTAAGTGACGTGGCGGCCATCTATCCGATCACCCCCTCCACCCCCATCGGTGAAATTTCCGATGTGTGGGCTGCTGAAGGCAAGAAGAACGTATTTGGTGAGACTCTCACCATGAAGGAGATGCAGTCTGAAGCTGGCGCTGCCGGTGCCGTTCACGGTGCCATTGCTGCCGGTGCCCTGACCAGCACCTTCACCGCTTCCCAGGGCCTTCTCCTGATGATCCCCAACATGTACAAGATCGCCGGTGAGCTTCTCCCCTGCGTCTTCCATGTTACCGCCCGTGCCATCGCCGCACACGCCCTCTCCATCTTCGGCGACCATCAGGATGTCATGGCCACCCGTCAGACCGGTTTTGCCATGCTCTGCTCCAACTCTGTTCAGGAAGCCCACGACATGGCCCTGGTAGCCCACCTGGCCACCATCGAAGGCCGCGTGCCCTTCCTCCACTTCTTCGATGGCTTCCGTACCTCCCACGAAATTCAGAAAATTGACGTGCTGGAGTACGATGCCATTAAAGAGATGGTGAACATGGACGCCGTCAATGAGTTCAAGGCCAACGCCATGAACCCCGAGCACCCTGAAGTGCGTGGTACCGCCCAGAACCCCGACATCTACTTCCAGGGTCGTGAAGCGGCCAACCTCTACTACGAAGCGATTCCCGCCACTGTTGTGGAGTACATGGACAAGGTGTACGAGGCCACCGGTCGTCGTTACCGCCCCTTCGACTACGTTGGACACCCCGAAGCCGAGCGCGTCATCGTGGCCATGGGTTCTGCCTGTGAGACCATCGAAGAGAGCATCTGCCACCTGATGGAGCAGGGCGAGCGTGTTGGTCTGGTTAAGGTTCGCCTCTACCGACCCTTCGTCACCGAAGCGTTCCTCAACGTGCTGCCCGCCACCTGCGATCGCATCACCGTTCTGGACCGTACCAAAGAGCCCGGCGCCATCGGCGATCCCCTCTACCTTGACGTTTGCACCACCTTCATGGAGAGCAACGTTCTGACTCCCCAGATCACCGCCGGTCGTTACGGCCTCGGTTCCAAGGAGTTCACCCCTTCTATGGTGAAGGCTGTCTTCGACAACATGAAGGCCACCGCTCCCAAGAACCACTTCACCGTAGGTATCAAGGACGACGTCTCTTACACCTCTCTGGATGTTGTTGACGAGATTCACCCCGAAACCGAAGGCACCGTTCAGGCCAAATTCTGGGGTCTCGGCTCAGACGGGACTGTTGGCGCCAACAAGAGTGCCATTAAGATCATCGGTGACAACACCGAAAAGTATGCCCAGGGCTACTTCTCTTACGACTCCAAGAAGTCTGGCGGCGTGACGGTTTCTCACCTTCGTTTCGGTGACAGCCCCATTCGCTCCACCTACCTTGTGACTGCCCCTGACTACGTGGGTTGCCACGTCCCCGCTTACGTCTCCCTTTATGATGTGGTGGACGGTATCAAAGAGGGCGGAACATTTGTTCTCAACTCATCCTGGGCCGCAGATGAGATGGCCACCCGTCTCCCCGGCAGCCTTAAGCGCAGCCTGGCTCGAAAGCAGATTAAATTCTACACCATCGATGCTGTGAAGATTGCCTCTGAAGTAGGCCTTGGCAACCGCATCAACATGGTTATGCAGACTGCGTTCTTCAAGCTGGCCAACGTGCTTCCCATCGACGAGGCCATCGCTTACCTCAAGGCCGACATCCAGAAGACCTACGGCAAGAAGGGCGATCACATCGTCAACATGAACGTTGAGGCCGTGGACAAAGCCATGGACAACCTCATCGAAGTGCCCGTGCCCGAAGAGTGGGCTGAGGCCGAGCTCGAGAAGAAGGCCGCAGAAGATGTGCCTGAATTCGTAGCCGACGTGATGAAGCCCATCCTCGCTCAGAAAGGTGATGACCTTCCCGTCAGCGCCTTCGAAGCCGACGGTGTTTTCCCCGTGGCCACCAGCCAGTACGAGAAGCGTGGTGTTGCCATCGAGGTGCCCGAGTGGATCGCTGAGAACTGTATTCAGTGTAACCAGTGCTCTTACGTCTGCCCCCACGCGACCATCATTCCGGTTTACGCCACCGATGAAGAGCTGGAAGGCGCTCCTGAAACCTTCGGAACCATTCCCGCCATCGGTAAAGAGCTCAAAGAGAAGTTCAAGTTCCGCATGCAGGTCAACACCCTTGACTGCCTCGGTTGCGGTAACTGCGCCGACATCTGCCCTGCCAAGACTCCGGCCCTCGTGATGAAGCCCCTCACCACCCAGACTGCGGTGGAGGTTCCCAACCACGAGTTCTCTCTGTCTGTTGAGTTCAAGGACGATGTCATGCCCAAGACCAGCGTTAAGGGCAGCCAGCTGCAGAAGCCTCTCCTCGAGTTCTCCGGTGCGTGCGCCGGTTGTGGTGAGACTCCCTACGTCAAGCTCATCACCCAGCTCTTCGGCGATCGCATGTACATTGCCAACGCCACCGGTTGTTCTTCCATCTGGGCTGCTTCCGCTCCCTCTTCACCTTATTGTGTGAACAAAGACGGTTTCGGTCCCACTTGGGGTAACTCCCTCTTTGAGGACGCGGCTGAGTTCGGTTACGGCAAGCAGGTGGCCATCGTCCATCGCCGCGACGCCCTGAAGAACCAGGTCCTCGAAGCCATGAAGCTTGAGATCTCTGAAGAGCTCAAGACCGCCATGGGCGAGTGGGTTGAGAACATGAACGACGCCGAAGCTTCCAAGGAAGCCGGTCAGACCATGGAAGCCCTTCTCGTTGTTGAGCCCCTCGATAACGAACTTATCGATGACATTGCCGCTCAGGCGGACCTCTTCACCAAGAAGTCCTTCTGGGTATTCGGTGGTGACGGTTGGGCATACGACATCGGTTTCGGTGGTGTGGACCACGTTATCGCTTCCGGCGAAGACATCAACATCTTCGTTATGGATACCGAGGTTTACTCCAACACCGGTGGCCAGTGCTCCAAGGCGACTCCCTCCGGTTCCATCGCCAAGTTTGCCGCTTCCGGCAAGAAGGTTGCTAAGAAAGACCTCGGCGCCATCGCCATGAGCTACGGCTACGTTTACGTGGCTTACATCTCCATGGGTGCCAACAAGCAGCAGACCCTGAAAGCCCTTCTCGAAGCAGAAGCGTACCCCGGTCCTTCCATCGTGATCGCTTACGCGCCGTGCATCAACCACGGCATCAAGAAAGGCATGGGCAAAACCCAGGAAGAAGCCAAGCTGGCTGTTGAGTGTGGCTACTGGCCCCTCTACAGGTTCAACCCCCTCCTCAAAGAGGAAGGCAAGAACCCCTTCATCCTCGAGTCCAAGGCGCCCAACGGCACCATGCAGGAGTTCCTGGGTGGCGAAAACCGCTACGCAGCCCTGGAGAAGAGCTTCCCTGAAGAGTCCAAGAAACTTCGTATCCAGATCGAAAAAGAGATGATGGAAAAGTACGACCTGTACACGCATCTCGCCGCTCGTGGTACCGAAGAGAAGTAACATAAGACGCATCACCTGATGCGCTCTGAATAAAAAAAGCCGCCTTCCCAACTCTTGGGAAGGCGGCTTTTTTGTTTTTGGGGGAGCATAAAAGCAGGCCTCCGGCGGCAAGGTGTGCCACCTTGAAAGCGGGTTGCGAACGATCTTGACCCTCGTTCCTCGGGACAAGATCATTCGCGGTTTTAAAAAAAAGGGTAACTATTCAGCCGTGCCTCCGGCGGGTCGCTTTTTGAAAAAAGCTCCGCAAAAACTTTCCGGTTGCAACAGCCTTTCTCTTCAGCCCCTGCGGGGGCTGAAGAGAAAGGCTGTTGTAGAATTGGCAGATCGGCAGCACATGATAAATCAACAAAGCTTGAGCCATTAAAATTAACGTCAAGACCTGTTTGTCAAACTTTTTAAAAGTTTGGCCCCCGGCAGGGCCGCTGGAGGCATTGTTGAGCTGAATAGTTACAACAGGTCTTGAGAAAAGTCTTCAGTATGGAGCCTGATTTAAAAGGGGGGGATTTGACCCGATGAACGTGAGGTACACCTCGCCGCCGGAGTTATTCCGGTGAAAGTAAACCTCAGGTGGCGTCGTAATGCATACATGGATCCTCGGTCATCCGGATCTGCGGTGGATGATATGTCATGTCATGTCAGGATAAAGTCACACATCAGCCCCCACATATCGAGCAGCCGGGGAAGACGGCATAAAAAATCGCCATTGGGAAATCCTACGGGCGAAACTCCTCAGCGAATGTGATCACCCCGAGGAACGAGGGGTGATCACATTCGCAACCCGCTTTCGAGGTGGCTCACCTCGCCGCCGGAGGCAGGGTTTTTTCAGTGGCCCGGTTTTACCATGGGAAACTCCCCGGCCCCTTTCTGGCAGCTGCAGTTTTCACGGCACCTTTTCTTGGGCTCCAGTCGCCGTTTGACGTAGGTGCCGGGGGCTGGGCCGAAGGCGGTGGGCGCATCTTCCGTTGGGCGACCCGGTACTTTTTTGCCTGACTTGGGCTTGAGCCACTTGACCCAGTCGAGCCACCATGACTCCTCGCGGAGAGTGGCGGTTTGGAGCCACTCATCCGGGGTGTCAGGCAGGAGCCCCGAGGTTCGGTGGCCGTACTTTTTTTTGTGGGGTGGATTCACCACCCCCGCCACATGACCGGACTCGGCAAGGACAAAGCGCACAGGCCCGCCCATGAGGCGAGCTCCTTTGTAAGCTCCTTTCCAAAGAACAATGTGGTCTTCTTCGGTGGCAAGGAAGTAACACGGCGTTTTGATGCTGCCCATGTCAATGGGGCGGCCTTCCAGGGTGGCTCCGCAGGGTGTGGCCAGTTGGTTCTCAAGGTAGGTGTTCTTCAGGTACCAGCTGTACATCTCCCCCGGGATGTTGGCTGAGTCCGAGTTCCAGTAAAGGATGTTGAAGGGGATGGGGTCTTCCCCTTTGAGATAGTTCTTCACCACGTAGCTCCAGATGAGATCGTTGGGGCGAAGCATATTAAAGGTACGCGCCAGTTTCTTCCCGTCGAGGTAGCCCATTTCCCGGGTTTCGGTGGTCAGGGCATCCACCTGCTCCGGGTCGATGAAGATACCCAGGTCACCGGGTTCGGTAAAGTCGATGAGGGTTGCCATGAAGGTGGCTGAGGAGACCCGCTCCTCTTCTCCCCCGGCAGCCAGCCAGGCAAGGGTCGTGGCAAGGAGGGTCCCCCCTGTGCAGTACCCTGCGGCATGGGGTTTCTTCTCCCCGGTAATGGTCTCGATGGCGTCCAAGGCGGCAAGGATCCCGAGCTTCATGTAATCGGTAAAGCTGCCAGCGGTTTGAGACCCGTCCGGATTGATCCAGGAGATAAGAAAGACGGTATACCCCTGATCCACGAGCCACTTGACCAACGACATTTTTTCCGTGAGGTCCAGGATGTAATATTTGTTGATCCAGGGTGGGGCGAGAAGCATGGGCCGTTTGTAGACGCTTTTTGTCGTCGGGGCGTACTGAATCAGTTCCATCACGTCATTTCTGAGCACAACGGTCCCGGGGGTTGTGGCGAGGTTTTTTCCCACCTCAAAGGCGTGGGGGTCGGTCATGCTGATGGAGAGTTCACCATTCGCGCAGCTGATGTCGTTCAACAGGTTGTCAAACCCTTTGAAGAGGTTCCCCCCCAGATTCTCAAGGGTGTAGGCGAGGAGCTCCGGGTTGGTGATGAGGTTGTTGGTTGGGGAGAAGGCCTCCATCCACTGGTTGAAATAGAAAAGAAACCGGTTTTTTCGCTGCTCTTCCACTCCATCGAGCCCGGCAACCATCTCCGTGACGGCCTCATTGCTTAGGTTGTGGAATCCCTGCAGGTAACGGAGCCAGGCTTTGTGGGGTGTGTCGGATGAATCGGCCTCCGAAGGAAGCGAAAAGGCGTGGGGCACGACTTTCTGAGTCCATCGCAGCCAGGCGGAGACACCAGCCTGGGGAGAGGCCGCCGAATGCCACATGACCTCAAGTGCGTCCTGGATCAAGTTGGTGTCGTTGGCGAGTGTTTTATCAGACAGGGGGGCAGAGAGTGTGCTGGACCAGATGGCTCGCTGTTTTTCTGTCAGCTTGGTGAGGATGGCGGGCAGTTCGTCAAGAAGGGGCTCTGTTGCCATGGGAGACCTCCGCGTGCTTGGCAGTGTGATCCGTATGGATGGGGCCGGTGGGCTTTATGAACAAAGAGGGGGCGGATAACCGGAGGGCAGTGTGCCCTCCGGTGAAAAAACCATCAAAGGTTGACTGCGGTGAGCAGCTCCTCAAAGGCCTTCTGGCTTTTGTCTACCTGGCCCTTGAAAGAGTCTCGGCCCTGCTTGCAGGCGTCGAAACCGCTTTTGACCATTTTTTTAGCCGGCTCGGGGAAGAGAGGATTTTCGCTGATCATGCGAATGGTGACCTCTTCGGCTTGCTGGTGAAGGGAACCCACGGCGTTGTAAGCATTTTCAAAACCGTTCTTGTTAAATTCATACGCTTTGCGGATAAAGTTGCTGGCGTCTTGCATGCTGCACCTCCGAAGTTAAGGGGGTTGTTGGGATGTGTATCTTGACGTTATCTACGATATAACCACTTTGTATTGTTCTGATAAACAATGTAAGGCAGTGGTGGTTTATGTCAAGAATAAAAATGTTGCAATGCAACATGGGTTGGGTTCGGATATGCCGTGAACCCTTGGGGAACAGCTCTTTTCGCTGTGTGCATCTGCTATAAAAAAAAAGGGGGAATCAGGTGGTTGGAGCGGATGAGGGCGGGGAGTCTGATTTATAGGACACCAGTCTCCCCGTGCAAAGACGAGAAGGGAGGAGGGGATCAGACGTGGTAGTCCACAACGCGCCGTTCTTCCATCACCTGCTGAATGAACGCCACGACCCTCTGGTGCTCAGGATTGTTGGAGTAGCGGTTGAGGGCATCTTCGTTTTCAAACTCCGAGTAGAGGGAGAGGTGAGCGGTCTGGCTGTTTGAGAAGATGTTGATGCCCACTTCAAAGGCTTGAATCTCATCAATTTTTCCCACCAGGGCGTCGAGCATTATTTTCAGCTTCTCGGCGTTTTCTGCGGCGCTGGCCCCTTTGGCCTCTTCTTTAAGTTTGAGCATGACAATGTGCTTGAGCATGGTTCCTCCTGTGTCATAAACGGTGGCCGTTTCTGGCGCCATCCGTGTGTGTCTGTGGTGGTGCGATGACGCAGTGAAAGAGAGGCTTTCCCCCCATTTCTCTCCTGGCATCGAAATATAAAAACCCGGCATCGACGGTTGGACTCCAAATGCAGGGTCAAACGGTGATACCGGGTTTTTGGTTCCCCGGCTGAAGGGAACCCACGGAAGATAGTGTTCTATATTTACAGCAATATGTGTTTCGACGGGTTGGGTTGTTGGGGCCCTCATCGTCGGTTGTGCCTGTTTTTCCAGCCGTGAATAATCGGGTGATGTTTAGGGATCGACAGCGTCTCAGGAACTGCAAACGCATGGACGTCGGTGCTGATGCACGGCTGAAGAGGTGTTTCGTGTCCGATCTTCTGGACTGAAGAGGAGATTGATACAAGGGCCCCCCGCCGGGGGCCCTTATATCGACGCAGTTTTGGAGTATTTTTGTGTAACACTGTTAAACCCAGCAGGAGAAAGAGAATCTAACAGGTTGCTTGTTAAAATATACAAGTTCTGTGCCATGCACAATAGAAAAATGTAAAAGACCGATTAACAAGGTGTTGGAACTACAGCGATACAAATGAGGCAGGATACACATGGCCTTTTTCGCAAATTCTTATGAAAAAGAGGACCAAAAGTCCGAAATTCAGAACTCTGTCCGCAGGATAAACAGCGGTCATCGCCCGTGCACGGTTGGAGCTGCGGGCCAAGCTTTCGAAACGTTTGACACACAGGTTTGCTTAACGTGAGAAGGGGTCCTTTCAATCATAGGCCATGTTGAGCTGAATCATTACAGCGAGGCGCTACTCCGAGGAGATGGAGATCTCTTTCTTTTTCAATAGGGTGTAAAAATGGGACTTGGAGAGCCCGGAGATTTGCATGATTTTCTTGGCGTTGCCCCCGGTGTGGCGGATGAGTTCCCGCAGGTACTGTTCCTCCATGATTCCCTTGAACTCCTTGATTTCCGGAATTTTCGTCGTGAAATGGCGCTTCACCTCCACAGCGGTTTCGGCCAGGATCCGTGTGACCTGGGGGTTTGTATCCCCGGCATCCACCTGGGGGGCTACGGAGCCAGCCGAGTCACGGCTGAGGGAGGCCTTGGCCACTTTGATGCGGATGTTGCTGGGAAGGTCCATGGCGTAGATGGTGCTGGTACGGCCCGAGGTGATAAAGGCCATTTCCAGGACGTTGAAGAGTTCCCGGATGTTTCCCGGCCAGCCATAGGCGGAGAGCGTCTCGAAGAAGTCGGAGTCAAACCCTTTGTTGGGGACCCCGTACTCTTCACAGAGGTGGTCGATGAAGAACATGGCCAGGCGCTTGATGTCCCCTTTGCGCTTTCGTAAAGGGGGCAGTTCCAGGTGGATGGCCCAGAGGCGGAAGAGGAGGTCTCGCCGGAATTCTCCGGTTTCCACCATCTCCTCCAGGTTTCGGTTGGTGGCGGCGATGAGGCGGAAGTTGCTGGTCACCTCCTGGGTTTGTCCCACCGGTCGGAATCGTTTTTCCTGGAGCACCCTTAAAAAGGAGCGCTGAATGGACAGGGGCATGTCCCCCACCTCGTCCAGAAAAAGGGTGCCGCCGTCGGCCACCTTTACCAGGCCTGTGCGGTCGGCATCCGCTCCGGTAAAGGCCCCCTTCTTGTGGCCGAAGAGGGTGCTTTCAAGGAGGGTCTCGGTAAGGGACGCACAATCCACGATGACAAAGTTGTTTCCCGCCCGTGGGCTGTTTTCATGGATGGTTCGGGCAAACAGTTCCTTGCCCGTTCCGGTTTCACCGGTGATGAGCACCTGGGAGTTGGAGACAGCCGCCTTGGCCACCAGGTCAAAGCATTTACGCATGGCGGGACTGCTGCCGATGATGTTGTCGAGGTTCAGGGCCACCGGGGTTTCTGCCCGTTTCTCCTCCCGGTACTTCAAGGCCCGGGAGAGGCTGAGCCGGGTCTGTTTGATGGAGGTGGGTTTGACGAGGTAGTCCCAGACCCCGCCCTGAATAGCAAGTTCGGCACCGTCCGGGTCTCCCTGGCCGGTGAGGATGATCACTTCGGGTTCGGACGAGGACTTTTTGATGGCAGGAAGGGCGGTGAGCCCGTTGCCGTCGGGCAGGCGCACGTCGAGGAACACCACATCCACCCCGTGGCCTTCCAGGTAGTCCGTGCCCTCCTTCAGGGTGTGGGCGGTGACGCAACGGTGGTCCATGCGCCGCACCAGGCTTTCCATGGTTTCACAGAACTCGATGTCGTCGTCGATGATGAGAATGGTGGTCATGGGGTCTCCTTGGAATCCTGGTGCAGGACGGTGTTGATGGTTGCCGACAGGCTTTGTCGGTTGTACGGCTTGATGAGAACGTTCCGGACGTTTTGGCTTCGATCCATGGAAAGGCTCTTCTGGCGGCCTGAGACGATAATAACCGGGCACTCCGGCGCAATGTCGCAGAGCTTTGCGGCCAGAACAAACCCGTTGTCTCCGGGCATATCAAAGTCGGTAATCACGAGATCGATGGATCCGGCCCCGGCGGTGAAGGTGGCGATGGCCTCGGCGGCGTCTTCAGCCACCAGGACCACGTACCCCAGGCGCTCCAGAACCCTTGGGACTGTCTGACGCTGCTCTTCGTCGTCTTCAACAAAAAGAATGGTTCCTTTGCCGGAGGCTGGTGACGCAGGGAGCTTTGTGGATTCAGCGTCGGGTTTTTCGGCCCGGGGAAGGTAGATGTCGAAGGTGGTTTCGACGCCGGGCAGACTGCTCACATGGATACCGCCCCGATGCCCTTTGAGTATACCATGTACCACCGCAAGTCCAAGGCCCGTTCCCACCCCCTTCTCTTTGGTGGTGAAAAAGGGGTCGAAGATTTTGTCGGCCAGCTCGGGGGGAATGCCGGGGCCGTTGTCGGATACGGTGATGCGGCAGTACTCTCCGGGCTGGATGCTGAGAAGGGATGCCTGGTGATCGTCCACGTCTGCGGGCGCCACAGAGACGGTGATGGTGCCGCCTCCGCTCTTCATGGCGTGGAAGGAGTTGGTGCAGAGGTTCATGAAGATCTGGTGCAGCTGGGTGGGATCGGCCAGGCAGATGCACTCGGAGCACTTCTTCACCTCGTTGAGCTCCACGTTGCTTGTGATGGTGGAGCGGAAGAGGGAGAGGGCTTCACCCACGACATCGGTGACGTTTACGATCTGAAACTCTTCCCGTGAGGGGCGGCTGAAGGCCAGGATGCGGTTCACCAGCTCACTGCCCCGGGAGCTTGCCTTGAGCACCCGCCGAAGGTCTTCAGCTGCAATGGTCTCGGGGTCGATGTCCTCCAGGGCCAGCTCCGTGGAGTTGATGATGGAGGTGAGAATGTTGTTGAAATCATGGGCAATGCCCCCGGAAAGGGTGCCCAGTGCTTCCATCTTCTGTGCCTGGACAAGCTGCTTTTCCAGGTTCACCTTTTTGGTGATGTCCTCGGCAGTCCCCAAAATACCCGTGACGTTTCCGTACTCGTCGGTGAGGGGGATCTTGCTGATCTCCAGGCACACTTCCTTGCCGTTGAGTTTCTTGATGTTGCGCCGAATCCGGTAGCGTGGTTTTCCGAACTGCATAACGGAGCGGTCAATTTCGCAGGAGGTCCGGATGTCTTCGGGCTCAGCCATGATGTCGGTGTAGGTGACGTTGACCTCTTTTGTCGGGTCGAGATCGTAGAAGACCTTGAATGAGCGGTTTCCCCCCACATAGGTAAGGGGCTGGTCCTGCCAGTAGACAAGCTGGGGGATGTTGTCCAGGACGATCTGGAGCTTGTTTTTGGACTCCTCCATGGCAAATTCCGCCAGCTTTCTCTGGGTGATGTCCTCGCCGATGCCCTCCACGTGCTCCACCTCGCCGCGCTTGTTTTTAACAAGGCTGGCGTTGAGGGAGGCCCACCGCTTCTCTCCCTTGGTGTTGTAGAACTCGATCTCCAGGCCAGCCACATCCTTGCCGTCCTGAACCATCTTTTGAAGCCGCTCTTTGGTCTCTGACGAGGCGTAGTGTTTTTCGATGGTTTCAATATGGGTCAGGGCTTCCTGGCGGCCAGAGTAACCCAGCATCTGGGCAAAGGCGTTGTTGATGTTGAGGAGCCGCCCGGAGAGGTCTGAGAGGAAGATACCCTTTGTGGCGTTTTCAAAGATACTGCGGTAGCGCTCTTCGGCTTTCTGAAGGTCCGACTGCGCCCTTTTCATGTCGTTGATGTCGAGAATGGCTCCCACCAGGCCGCTGATTTCGTTTTTGGCGTTTCGGTAGGTGGCCTTGTGCAGGATGACGTGGTGGGGTTCGCTTCCATGCTTGTAGATCTGGGACTGGTAGACCCGGATGCCGGTCTCGGCCGTTAAGTGGCTGTCGCTTTCGTCGGAGAGGGGGGGCTCTCCTCCGGGGTAGAAGAGGGCGTCGGTGTGGCCGATGATCTCGTTTCGAGAGACACCGAACCAGCGCTCAAACTCTCTGTTGATCCCCTGGTAGTGGCCGTTCATGTCCTTGAAGTAGATGGGGATGGGCACCGTCTCCATGAAGATTTCCAGAAAGGAGAGCTGGTCCTTTAAATTCTCCTCCACACGCTTTCGCATGATGATGTTCATGACCAGGAAGATCAGCACCACGGAGAGGGTCGCAAAACTGATGACCAGAACCCAGAACAGCTCACGGTTGAGCTTGTAAAAGGGCTGGGGCATGTGAAGCACTTCGGCCTCTTCCGGCAGGGCGGACAGCGGGATGTTAAATTTCTTCAGCTGGTTGTAGTCAAAGATCCAGCTGTATTGCGCGTCGTAGGAGACGGGAAGTTCGGAAACAGGGGTTCCGCCCAAAATTTCGAGGGCCATCTTTGCCGCGGTTTCTCCGTGCAGGCGCCCGCTTGCCAGTCGTCCGCCCACGGTTCCGTTGCCCACCAGGAATTTCCAGAAGCTGTAAATGGGGGCGCGGGTGTTCTTCTCCAGGTCGGGGACGATGTCGGCGGTTCCGTAAAAGGTGCCGTCCCCGATGCTGTATTGGGGAATGAAAAAGAAGATGGTGTCCGGGGTGGCCTCCCGTACTGTTTGAAAGAGGTTCTCCCGGTTGGCCATGTTGATGAACTCAATGCGAAGCTGGCGGCCTCTGTCGGGGTAGATCTTTCGAATCTCACTGCTCACAGCCACCCCCGTGGCAGAGGAGTCGGTGATCACGACAATGCGGTTTCGGGTGGGGTGCAGCCTTAATGCAATGTTGATGTTTCCGGAAATATCTACGGACTCGGCCACGCCGGTGATCTTTGTCTGGCCCTGGAGTTGTTCCGGGGTGTAGTCGTTGACCCCGCAGAAGACGATGGGAACGTCTGGAAAAAGGGTCTCCCGGTGGGTGACGGCAAACCGGAAGGCGTTGTTGTCCGAGACGATGATGATGTCGGGGTGAAAAAAGGTGAGCTTGTGACGGTACAGGGCAAGGAGGGTCTCTTCGACGGCGTCCCCCCGATACCTTTTGGAGTCCATGTACTCGACCTGGAGTTCGATGGGTACACCACTCTCTTTGAAGACGGCGCGGATACCCGCAAGGGTGTTGTCGGACCACGCGTACCCGTTTTCATAGGAGTTCAGCATCAGGACGTTGGTTTTTCCAGCCATGGCCGGTGTGGTGATGGCCAAAAGGGCAACAGCAACCCAGAAAAAAATCGCGCGAGTCATGATCTGCACCTTCCTTCCGAGGTGGTCCCAATGTTGGAGAGCATGCTGTGGGTCTCCTTAAAAAAGTGAATCTTTTTCCAACGAATCAGGGTATTATAAAAAAACAGATCAGAGCTTCAATAGGTGGTGGATTCTTAAGATGCCGACTCCATCGACCCTTGTCTTCAAACTCTTCCCCCTTCTTATCAAACCTATCAAGATTCATGCCAGATATCGGGTGCGTCCGAATCCGATTTTTCCGTAACTTCAGCTGCCCTTTGTTGGTTCCGATCCGTTTACGTCAGGCAACAAACCTCAAAAAGGTCTTGGTACCCCCCATGTCAATACGAGAGGTTCCCTCTCACCTTACACCACCCCGAAAGGGGCGGGAAGGGGCGGGTTCTCCTTTCGGTAAAGAAGTCTTTTAAAAAGGACCTGGCCTTATGGCCCCTGGCAACCGGTGGCTCAGGCCCCCCCGGGTTCACTCCGGCCTGCGACCTGTTTAGGCTTTAAACCCTCAGGTTTGAGAGGGTTAAGCCGATTCCGGAGGCAGGGGGCCAAAAAAAGATCGGGGGGCTCTTGTGTTCTCCGCAAATGGTGCCGTTGTCGCCCGGGAGTCCTTTTTACCGAACCGGGAAATGTCGGGAACCGCAGCAAATTGGTCAGACCGGTTTGTTTTTTGGGAAAGGGCGGGGCGTTTTGAGGGGGAACGGTGTTACACGCACGGTACGATATTTTACTTTCGATCGAGCTTAACAGTGCGTGGATAATACGAATACAAAAAAGGAGAGAGATCAGGCACGGAAATTGTAACCTCCCATGAAAGCGTTTTGTGGTTCTATCTGCATTCATTTCTTACGGATCGGGTTCACTCCGTATTGTAGGAGAGAGAATACAGACATCAAACATGCCCTGTTTATCCGGGGCTCACCGCACTCAAATCTAAAGTTAGGGGGATTTGATATGTCGTTAGGAGTATTAGCACTCATTGCCTTTATTCCCATTGCTATCGTACTGATCTTTATGGTTGGTATGAAATGGCCTGCCACCAAGGCGATGCCTTTAGCCTGGGCCGTCTGCGCCGTCATCGCCATGGCCATCTGGAAGATGCCGGTTGGCTTCGTTGCGGCCTCGACCCTCGCGGGTTTCGGAAGTGCCGTTAACGTCTTGATTATCGTCTTCGGGGCCATCATCATCCTGTATACCATGCAGGTGAGTGGGGCCATGGAGACGATCAGTTACGGTTTTCTGGGAATCTCCCGGGACCGTCGAATCCAGACCATCATCATCGCCTTTACTTTTGGTGCCTTTATCGAAGGCGCTGCAGGTTTCGGCACGCCGGCAGCCATCGCGGCCCCTTTGCTGCTGGGACTGGGTTTCCCCGCCTTGGCGGCGGTGTGTGTGTGTCTGATTTTTAACTCTGTTCCCGTGACCTTTGGTGCCGTCGGTACCCCTGTCTGGTTCGGTTTTAAAACCCTGCGGAGCCCCATTGAGGCTGCTCTGGCTGACGGTAGCGTCGAGACCGGTTTCGCCACCTTCGATGAGTTCCTCAAGCACGTGGGCCAGTGGGCCGCCGTGACCCATGCCATCATCGCCTGCTTCCTTCTTGTCTTCGTCATCTGCTTTCTGACCCGCTTTTTTGGCAAGAACAAGAAATGGAGTGAAGGCCTGGGTGCTTGGAAATTTGCCCTCTTCACCGCCGTTACCTTTGACGTGGTCTACCTTTCCACCGCCTTCTTGTTCGGCGTTGAATTCCCTTCTCTTATCGGTGGCCTCGTAAGCCTTGGCATCGTTGTTACTGCTGCTAAAAAAGGGCTCTTCATGCCTGAGGAGATCTGGGATTTCGGCGAGCGTGCCTCCTGGGATAAGGATTGGGTCGGCGAAATCGAGCCCGGTAAAACGGATCTCAAGCCCCGCATGAGCCAGCTCATGGCCTGGATGCCCTATGTTCTTATTGCCGTGATTCTGGTGCTTACCCGTTTAAGTTCCCTGCCCTTTAAAGGGTGGGTGACCTCCTGGGTGATCAGTTTTCCCCATATCCTGGGGTATGAAAGCGTCAACTTCGCAACCAAGCTCCTTTACCTGCCCGGTACCATTCCCTTCATGCTGGTGGCCCTCATCACCATCGGTCTCCACAAGATTCCTGCGGACAAAGCAATCGGTGCATGGAAAGAGAGCTTCATCCGTATGAAGAACCCCACCATCGCCATGCTCTTTGCTGTGGCCATGGTTGAGATCATGAAGCAGTCCGGTCACAACGTCATGGGCTACAGCTCGCTGCCTTTGACCATGGCAGAGGCTGTGGCGTCCATTACCGGTAAGACATGGCCCATGTTTGCATCCTATGTCGGTGCTCTGGGTTCCTTCATCACCGGTTCCTGTACCGTTTCCGACCTTCTCTTTGCCGATTTCCAGTATGGCCTGGCCACCACCATCGGTGCCAGCCGTGAGATCGTTGTTGCCCTTCAGGGTGTCGGTGGCGCCATGGGTAACATGATCTGTGTCCACAACGTGGTTGCGGTTTCCGCCACCGTAGGTCTGGTGGGCATGGAAGGCACCATCATCCGACGTACCATGATTCCGCTGATCCTCTACGGCATCATGGCAGGTACCATCGGTACCCTCTTCTGCTATGTCCTGTTCCCCGGTGTTTTCTAAGCCGGTCGCGCAGACTATGATGATGCGCTTGTAAAAGGCCAGCGCTCAAGGCGCCTCGCAACAAACACCATGACATAACGCGGTTTCAGTGAACGGCGGTGCCAACGGTGAAAGAGATGGGTTGCTCGCCTTTTTACCCGCCATCATAAAAATAGATTGTTCAAAACAGGGGGGACCCCTACCAGGCTTGGTTCGGCAGGGGCCCCCCTTTCTTTATCCTGTTCTGACATGCCCGATGCGTTCCTTTAAAGCTCGCTGTTTGCAGCGCTTTGAACCACCATCGCGTGATTCAACCGAGGCGAATTGAACCAAGGCACCCGTTGCCTGGAGGGCGTTTTTTAGGGGCCATTATTTTTACTAAAGAAACATAACGAACCTGTGGGAGGGGGCTATATGATTTCTGAGAATTTGAAAAAAGAGTTTGAGATCCTTTTGGGCGACAAAAACGTCATGAGTGACGAAGTCAGCCGCATGAACTACGCATACGATGCCGCCGTCCTTGACCCTGTCATGCCTGCGCTGGTTCTTCGGCCCGAGTCCAGTGAGCAGCTGGGCGATGTCATCCGCCTCTGCGGTGAAAATGGCATCCCCGCCACCGTGCGCGGTGCCGGCACCAACCTCTCCGGCGGGACCATCCCCTACAAAAACGGCGTGGTGATTCTCACCAACGCCATGAACAAGATCATTGAGATCAACGAAGCGGACATGTACGCCATTGTGCAGCCCGGTGTCGTGACAGCGGACTTTGCCGCTGCTGTTGCCGCAAAGGGACTTTTCTATCCCCCGGACCCCGGCAGCCAGAAGGTCTCCACCATCGCCGGCAACGTGGCGGAAAACGCAGGCGGCCTTCGCGGGCTCAAATATGGCGTCACCAAAGACTACCTCATGGGCATGGACTTCTTCGATGCTGAAGGCAACCTGATCAAGACCGGGTCCAAGACGGTCAAGTGCGTCACCGGCTTTAACGTCGGCGGACTCATGGTCGCATCCGAAGGGTGCCTGGGTGTCTTTAACGAGATCACCCTGAAGCTCGTTCCTCCCCCCAGTGCCTCCAAGTCGATGATGGCCGTCTACGACAGCGTGGCCGACGCGACCGAAACCGTGGCCGCTATCATCGCTGCCAAGATCGTTCCCTGTACCCTTGAGTTCATGGACAACTTCACCATCCGTGCCGTGGAAGACTACGCCAAGGCCGGGCTCCCCACTGAAGCCAAGGCGCTCCTCCTGATTGAAGTGGACGGGCACGCCGGGGAAGTGGCGGAAGACGCTGCCAAGGTGGAGGAGATCTGTAAGAAGCACAACGCCGCCCGTATTCAGGTGGCCAAGGATGAAGAAGAGAAGAACAAGGTGTGGGAAGCCCGTCGTGCAGCCCTTTCAGCCCTGGCCAAGCTCAAGCCCACCCTGGTTCTTGAAGATGCGACCGTTCCCCGAAGCAAGATTCCGGACATGGTCCGTGGCCTTGATATCGTGGCAGAGAAGTACGACCTCTCCATCGGTACCTTTGGCCATGCCGGCGACGGAAACCTTCACCCCACCATCTTGTGCGACCGACGAAATGAGAAAGAGTGGCATAAGGTGGAAGCGGCCATTGAAGATATCTTTGACGTGGCCTTGAAGCTGGGCGGAACCCTTTCCGGAGAGCACGGAATCGGCATCGCCAAAGCGGGTTACATGGCACGCGAGGTGGGTGAAAAGTCCATGTCGTACCTGCACAAGATCAAAAAAGCGGTGGATCCCAAGGGCATCCTTAACCCCGGCAAGGTGATAGGAGACTAGCGCATGAACGATATAGCCAATCTTCGGACCACCCTTTCAGAACTGGACGACCTCCTGGTCAACTGCATGCGTTGCGGGATGTGCCAGGCCGTCTGTCCGGTTTTCCAAGACTCCATGCTGGAAGGCGACGTGGCCAGGGGCAAACTGGCCCTCATCGACAGCCTCGCCAAACGGATGATCGACAGCCCCAAAGATGTGAAGGATCGCCTTGAAAAGTGCCTCCTTTGCGGCTCCTGCGAAGCGGGGTGCCCCAGCGGGGTCCAGATTACCGACATCTTTATCAAGGCCCGTGCTGTTCTGACCTCCTACATGGGGCTCTCTCCCGTCAAGAAGGCGATCTTCCGTGGCACCCTGGTTCACCCGAGACTTTTTACGGGGCTTCTCTCCCTGGGATCGAAGTTCCAGTGGGTGGCGACCAGCGAAGCCAACTCCTTCTTCGGGACATCCTGCTCGAAGATCATGTCCCCCCTGATCGGGGACCGACACTTCATGCCCCTGGCCAAACGGCCCCTGCACAAGGACCACTCGGGCATGGACACCGGAAAAGGCACCGCGGGCATTCGCGTGGCCTTTTACCCCGGCTGCGTGGTGGACAAGATGCTTCCACAGGTGGGCAAAGCCGTGATAAAAGCCTTGGAATATCACGGCTGCGGGATTTATCTTCCCAAGAACCAGGGCTGCTGCGGTATCCCCACCCTGGCATCCGGTGATGAGGAGAGCTTCTTGAAGCTCCTCAAGCACAACCTGAAACCCTTCTCCAAGGGCAACTACGACGTGCTGGTCACCCCATGCGCCACCTGTACCTCCACCATCAAGAAGCTCTGGCCCAAAATGGCGGCCAAGATCTCCCCTGATGCCGAGAAAAAGGCCAAGCGCATTGCCGACCGCACCATGGACATCAGCGAGTTCCTCGTCAAGCAGTTCGGCGTGGACCTCTCTGCCCAGGCTGTGGTAGGCGCCAAGAAGACCGTCACCTGGCACGACCCCTGCCACCTGAAAAAATCCATCGGCGTGGCCGCCGAGCCCAGAACCATCCTGAAAGGGCTTCCCGGCTATGAGTATGCGGAGATGAACGAGGCCGACTACTGCTGCGGCAACGGCGGCAGCTTCAACCTCATTCACTACGATACCTCCACACGCATCGGTGGCCGCAAGCGGGAGAACATCCTCGCCACCGGCGCCGACGTGGTGGCCACCGGGTGCCCGGCCTGCATGATGCAGATGACCGACATGCTCTCCCAGGGCGGCGACAACGTGGCCGTAAAGCACGTCATCGAGCTCTACGCAGACGCCCTCTAAGACAAACAGAACAGCCTCCGGCGTCCAGGGTGGTGAAGCCCCACTTAGGCTAAAAACCCCTGGACCCCAGGTAGCCGTTGCGCTTCGCCCCTCGTTCCTCGGGTCAAATTGCTGCGGCCTTCCTCTCAGGCTGTCGCTTATACCTACCTGCCTCACCACCGGCCCCTGCTGGCCGAAAGAAAACCCCTCGTCCTTAATTTTAAGGGCGGGGGGTTTTTGGTTTCATCGGCAAGTCCGCATCCCTATTTGATATAAACGGTGAAGAGATAGTTTGCCCAGGGAGAAACTCCTTTGAAGCTCAGGGTCGCAGCTGAGAAATCCAAGAGATGAAGGCGCCCACAGAGAGTGAGTGGGGTATCGCGTAGGTGAACCTGATTCGGATTGTGCCTTGGACATTGTCTTAAATGAAGATGTCTATATGGTTTTAGTCGTGAAATCTAATTTATTTGTTGCGGTTTTAATGGTTAAATGTTATTTGCGCTTGCTTTTCCATCGTTGGGTTTTGCCATGTTGAGTGGTGCGTGAGCAGATTTTCACGGCCTTCTGTGAAATCGAGAAAATAGAGGATTCGCCATTGTTTGATAAAGACAAGCTTGAGCGTTGGACTATCGAGGATTCCGCCGATCTTTACGGTATTCGAAGTTGGGGAAGTGGGTATTTTGACATCTCCGATGACGGGCAGGTGGAGGTTATTCCTGACCCGAGAACGCCGGAAAAGAAGATTCGTGTTCTGGACGTTATCTCAGGTATACGCGCACGTGGCCGTGAGATGCCTGTGCTTCTGCGCATTGAGAATATTCTTGATTCCCAGATTGCTCACCTTCACACGAGCTTTCAAAAGGCCATTAACACATTTCAGTATCAGGGTGCTTTTCGGGGTGTCTACCCCATCAAGGTGAACCAGCAAAAAGAGGTGGTGGAAGAGGTGACCGAATTCGGTCGACAATACCATCACGGGCTGGAGGCGGGATCCAAGGCGGAGCTCATTGCGGCCCTCTCTTTCCTGACCGATCCTGAAGCCTGTCTGATCTGCAACGGATACAAGGACGAGGAGTTTGTCGACCTTGCCCTGTGGGCCACCAAGATGGGGCTTAACTGCTTTCTCGTGGTGGAGATGCCCGAAGAGCTTGAGCTTATTCTGCGCCGTGCCGAGGCGCTACAGACTCGCCCAAATTTAGGGGTACGAATCAAGCTGGCCAGCCGGGCCGGAGGGCATTGGACCGAGTCCGGTGGGGATCGCAGTATCTTCGGCCTCAACTCCACTCAGGTGGTGGCGCTTGTGGATCGCCTTAAAGAGGCAGAGATGCTGGATTGCCTGAAGCTGCTTCACTACCACCTCGGCTCTCAGATCCCCAACATTCGCGATATCCGTAATGCCGTGATGGAGGCGTGCCGCATCTACGCCGGCCTTTCCGAAGAGGGGGCGGCCATGGGGTACCTCGACTTAGGGGGCGGATTGGCCGTGGATTATGATGGCTCCCACACCAACTTTGCCAGCTCTCGCAACTACAGCATTGATGAGTATTGCGCCGACATCATTGAGACGGTCATGGGGGTGATGGATGACGAACAGCTCTCCCACCCCACCATCGTGACGGAGTCGGGGCGGGCCACTGTGGCCTACTACTCCATGCTTCTTTTCAATATTCTCGATGTGGGCCGGCTGGAGCCGAGTCCCTTCCTCGACGACGTGACCGATGAGACCCCTGAGGTCATCGTGAACCTTCTGGAGGTGCTTCAGGGGCTGACCTTGAAAAACCTGCAGGAGTGTTTCAACGACGCCATCTACTACCGGGATGAGGTGCGCCAGCGCTTCAAGCACGGGGAGATCAATCTCAGGGAACGGTCCATGGGTGAGAACATCTTCTGGCACATCATCCACACCATTGCCCGGAAGGTGAAGCACTTAAAGCGTATCCCCAAGGAGCTGGAAGGGATCGAAGAGGCCCTGGCCGACATCTACTACGCCAACTTCAGCGTGTTCCAGAGCCTGCCGGATGCCTGGGCCATCGGTCATCTCTTCCCCACCATGCCCATGCACCGGCTCAATGAGATGCCCACACGGCATGGGGTGATTGCGGACATCACCTGCGATTGCGACGGCAAACTCGACCGGTTCATCGATCCGCACGGGGTGAAAAACACCCTGCCCCTCCATGAATTGAAAGCGAACGAGGAGTATTACCTCGGTGTCTTTCTTGTGGGGGCCTACCAGGAGACCCTGGGCGACCTCCACAACCTCTTCGGAGACACCAACGTGGTGAGCATCCGCATGCAGGAGGACGGCACCGTGGATTACGTGAAGGAGGTCTCCGGAGACTCCGTGGCCGATGTCCTCGGGTACGTCGAGTACACCCCGCGTTCTATGGTCAACCGCTTCCGAAGGACCGCCGAATCGGCCATTCGAAACGGCCAGATCACGGTGGAAGAGCGCTACCGGATCATGCAGGCCTACGAGAATGGTTTGCAAGGCTACACATACTTCGAACGATAAAAAATGTCTCCGGCGGCCAGGAGCTGAGCCCCAGGACCCCAGGTTCGCAAACGCTCCGGGGCTTCGGCCCTGCACATCCGCTTACCGGCTGCGCCCGTAGGGTGGCTGCGACAAAGGGAAAGCGACCGGAACGTGTTTGCGGAGCTTTTTTCAAAAAGCGACCCGCCGAAGGCAATGCTTTTTTATTTAATCGATTTTATTCCTCAAAAATAAGGAGAAACACCATGAGCCGTGTACTGATTGTCGGAGCCGGCGGCGTCGGCCAGGTGGTTGCCCATAAGTGCGCCCAGGTTCCCGAAGTGTTCACTGAGATCATGCTGGCAAGCCGCACCAAGGAAAAGTGCGATAAAATCGCTGCCCAGCTTCCCCGTCCCATACAGACAGCGAAACTCGATGCGGACAACGTGGCCGAGACTGTGGCCCTCATCAACGCATTCAAGCCCGATCTTGTCCTCAACGTGGCCCTGCCCTACCAGGACTTGCACATCATGGATGCCTGCCTGGAGACCGGGGTGCACTACATGGACACCGCTAACTACGAGCCCCTCGATGAGGCGAAGTTCGAGTACAAGTGGCAGTGGGCTTATCAGGACCGCTTCAAGGAGAAGGGGCTCATGGCCCTTATGGGCAGCGGGTTTGACCCCGGTGTCACCAACGTCTTCTGCGCCCACGCGGCCAAGCACCACTTCGACGAGATCCACGAGCTGGACATCATCGACTGCAACGCGGGCGACCACGGCCAAGCCTTCGCCACGAACTTCAACCCGGAGATCAACATCCGGGAGATCACCCAGCGCGGCCGTTACTGGGAGCGTGGCGAGTGGGTGGAGACCGACCCCCTCTCCTGGTCCATGACCTACGATTTTCCCGAAGGCATCGGTCCCAAAAAGTGCTTCCTCCTCTACCACGAGGAACTGGAATCCCTGGTGCTGCATCTCAAGGGGCTCAAGCGCGCCCGGTTCTGGATGACCTTCTCCGATCAGTACCTCACCCACCTGAAGGTGCTGGAGAACATCGGCATGACCCGCATCGACGAGATCGACTACAACGGTCAGAAGATCGCCCCCATCCAGTTCCTCAAGGCTGTTCTCCCCGACCCGGGAAGCCTGGGGCCCCTCACCAAGGGCCGCACCTGCATCGGTTGCCTCATGAAAGGGGTGAAAGACGGCAAAGAGAAGACCGTCTACGTCTATAACATCTGCGACCATGAAGCGTGCTACGAAGAGGTGGGCTCCCAGGCCGTGAGCTACACCACCGGCGTGCCCGCCATGATCGGTGCCATGATGATGCTCACCGGCACGTGGATGGAAGCCGGTGTCAAGCACATGGAGCAGTTCGACCCCGATCCTTTCATGGATGCACTCAACCGTCACGGACTCCCCTGGAAGGAAGTGGTGTCGTGATCGATTTTGAGGTCTCGGCCGTCTCCACCCCGAGTTTTGTGGTGGACGAGCGGCTCATCGCCAGAAACCTTGAGGTGCTTGCGCGGGTTAAGCAGGAGACCGGTTGCCGTATCCTGCTTGCCCTGAAAGGGTTTTCCATGTCCAGCACCTTCCCTTTGATCCGGGAGGTGCTGGATGGCACCTGTGCCAGCTCCGTGAATGAGGCCATGCTGGGCCACGAGCGCTTCGGCGGTGAAGTTCATGCCTTTGCCGCCGCCTTCAGTAAAAAGGATGTGGAGACCTTCTGCGATATGTGCGACCACCTCGTCTTTAACTCGTTCTCCTTGTGGGAACGGTTCAAGGATCAGGTGGCCGCGTACCCGAGACAGGTGAGCTGCGGCATCCGGGTCAACCCGGAAAAGAGCATGGGGGCCACCCCCATCTACGACCCCTGCAGCCCCGGCTCGCGCCTGGGTGTCCGAAGGGATTCCTTCCGGGAAGACCTGCTTGACGGGATTGACGGCCTTCACTTCCATGCCCTCTGTGAGCAGGACAGCACCGAGCTGGAGCCGGTGCTCGTGGCCTTTGAGGAAAAATTCGGGGAGTTTTTCCCGAAGCTGACATGGGTGAACTTCGGCGGCGGCCATCACATCAGCCGGGAAGACTACGACGTCGAGCTTCTCATCCGGCTCATCAACGCCTTTCAGGCACGGCACCCCCACCTCACCATCTACCTGGAGCCCGGAGAGGCCATTGCCCTCAACACCGGTTTTCTTGTGGCCGAGGTGCTGGACGTAACCTCCGCGTCGGACATGGCCACGGCCATTCTCGACACCTCCGCCTCCTGCCACATGCCCGATGTCCTGGAGATGCCTTACCGGCCCCATATCATCGGCAGCGGGAAAAAAGGCGAGAAGGGGCACACCTACCGACTGGGCGGCCTCACCTGCCTTGCCGGGGACATCATCGGGGAATACAGCTTCGATGAGCCCCTGGCCGTGGGCAGTCGCCTCATCTTCACCGACATGGCCATCTACTCCATGGTGAAAACCAACACCTTCAACGGTATCGGTCTGCCCTCCATCTACCGCGTGGACACCGAGGGCAGTCTCCACCTGGAACGCACATTCGGCTACGAAGATTTCGCATTCCGGTTGGCTTAAGAACACAGGCATCCTGCGGGCAGGGGATGAATCCTTGCTCTCGCGGTGGCACACCTCGCCACAGGGAATACATTTTATTATGGAGTGAAACCATGCAGGAAAAATACCCTCGATTTCTTGAAGAGGAGTTGGACGAGATTGCACCTGAGGAGGCGTTGTTTCATGTGATCCCGGTGCCGTTGGAGCAGACGGTGAGTTATGGCGGGGGCACAGGGGAGGGGCCTTCGGCAATCTTGAGGGCATCGAGTCAGTTGGAGGTGTATGACGGGGTCTCCAATCCAAGCGAACATGGTCTCTGGACATCACCGCCTCTGGCAACGGACGGCACCTTAGGAGAGGTCATCGGGCGTATCGAAGAGGCGGTGTCCCGTTCTTTTGCCATGGGAAAGATGCCAGTGCTCCTTGGGGGAGAGCACACCGTGACGGTGGGAGCTCTTGCTGCCTGCAAAAAAATGTTTGGGGAGATCGGTGTCGTGCAGATTGATGCCCATGCCGATTTGCGGGAGACATATGAGGGGACCCCTTACAGTCATGCCTGCGTGATGAAACGGGCATGCGACATGGGGCATACGGTTTTTCAAGCGGGGATCCGGAGCCTGTCGCTTCCCGAGGTGGCATTTCGGAAGAGTCAGCCGGTGCATCATCTGGACGCAAGAAGCATAGCGAAGCACGGAATTCCCAAGGTCATGCTGCCCCATGGTTTTCCAGAATGCATCTGGCTTACCATCGACGTGGACGGCCTCGACCCATCTGTTATGCCTGCCACAGGGACTCCAGAACCCGGTGGGCTCTCCTGGTATCAGTGCCAGGAGATCATTGAAAAGGCGGTTGTGGGGCGCAGGGTTGTTGGCTTTGATGTGGTGGAGTTGGCCCCCATTAGCGGCCTCCATTTTCCTGATTTCACCGCAGCTCGTCTTGTGTATGACACCATGGGGATGATCAGTCGAGGGGCGGTGGGGGCATAGGGATCGCCATGAAGCCATAGAGTGGACAACGATCGAAGGGACATAATGGACAAAGGGCAGCCCCTTGCAACGGGGGCCACCCTTTTCGGCCATGGGAAAAAATGTGTTATACCCTGTTCAATTTCGTAGTCCTATGCATGATTGGGCTTACCTGCCATTATTCAGAGTGAGCCTAAATCAGTGACCCTTTCTGAACTCCTCTTTTTCTTCATTCTCTTTGCATTTAATGCATTTGGTGGCCATGGGTCTTGCCATCAAACGTCCCCAAGAAATGTCCTCTCCACATGCCTCACATATTCCAAATTCATTGTTGTCGATTTTTACCAGAGACTCTTTTATTTTGTTTATGAGAATGCTTTCTCTGTCCCTTATTCTGAGGTTGAAAGCCTGGTTCGCTTGGCTTGAAGCCTTGTCTATTAGGTCTACTTCGTTTTCGTGTGGCTTGGTAAGCATGGCGATTGTCAGCTCTGCCTTGGTCAGCAACTGATCGAGCTCTTCGTTTAAAACCGACCTGAAATATTCTATGTGGTCAGCATTCATTTCGTACTCCTGAATCGATAAAGTGTCGTATGCGTCATGTTGCCAATTACGAGGGTTTTTGTTTGTCATGAGTTGTTTTCTTGTATTTGAATAGAGCTATATCTTGCAGGGTAAATCAGGGGGGGAACATATCTGCACGAGTCTCGAATTGGGCTCACTTGTGGATTATGTGTTTGAAAATACACTGGAGTGGTCAACCAAGGTCATTGCAGGATAGGATCATAGCGGCTCCTTTTTCAGGCATCATAATTCATGTCAAAATTATTTTTCATGGGGTTTTTGTTTGTGCGTTTTGCTTTATTTTTTCGCTGTCGTATTGCTTTATGGCGGTCTTCATCGAAGGCATCGTCATCGTAATGCAGTTTGAACTTGGATTTCTTTTGTCGTGAACTCAGACGATCATCTTCATTGTCAAAGGTATTTTTTCCCATTTTAATACTGTCCTTATCTGTGGTCATGTGGCTCGTCGGATTCTTGCGTTACATTGCAAGAATCCCAAGCTAAGCATATTTCATACCAGGTAAGAGCGTTGTGACTATTTGCCTGTATTTCAAGCACCATGAGAATGGCGCTGTAAAATACAGAACACGCCTCACAGCTTATTTTCGGTATTTTATTGCTGCTGTTGGCTTTGAACGGCATAATAATACCGATTATACTCATGGGCTGCGCTTTCAGGTCTTATAACAAAGCCTCTATTTGTATAGTTGGGTCTAATTTGATGTGTAAAAAGTGGGATAGTGAGGGGGGAAGATTTTTAGGTTTGGCTATCGGTATTATTTTACCGATTATTGCTCTCTTGGAAGGGTTTTCTCGTTTCAGTGGGGGGATTGTTCTTGGTTCTTATGGGGCTCAGTGGAGGGCCCGCATGGGAGGGGGCGACGACATGTCTGAATCCCTGTTTGTCTGATTTGTCATGAATGTGCTTCCTGCGGAACTGTGGGGGGACAGCTTGCGCTGGCAGATTTCATATTGGAATGGAGTGCATATGCAGTTACGCTTGGTTCTGGCCGTAAAAAATAAGGCCTTGCAAGATCAACTTGCAAAGAAATTATCAAAACCTGACATTCAACTGAAGAGCTATGGCCTGCAGAAAGCTCCTTGGCAGAAGTTGGTTCGCTGTTGCGGAGATGTTTTTGTGGTGAGTGAATCACTGATTCCGCGCCCCATAGAGTCTGGAATCTCTATGCTTAACAGTCTTCCTGAAAAACCGACAACCATCATCCTGCATGATAGCGACTCATCGGAAAAACATGCGCAACTGGTGGCTTCTGGTGCTGATCTTGTTTTGTATTCAGGCCTTATAGATGACAATCTTACAGAGGCCATTGAGAGTACCCTTGAATCACGAAAGCAGTTAGATTTGTTGGACCGCTTTGATCGAAGGGGCCGAGTGAAACCTAAGATCAGTGATTTTGTTTCGAGCAGCGAAGAGATGCAGCTTTTTATCGATGAGGTTCGCCAAGTCATCCCAAGTGACACGCCATTGTTGATTTTGGGGGAGACAGGGGTAGGGAAAGAACATCTAGCAAAAGCCATTCATTCTGAGAGTCCCCGTTCTGGAGGACCATTTATAGCGATCAATGCTGCTGCACTTCCGGATCAGCTTCTTGAAAGCGAACTTTTTGGACATGATCAGGGCGCATTCACAGGTGCTGTCCGCTCGCGAAGGGGGGCGTTTGAAATGGCACATGGAGGAACCATCTTCCTCGATGAGATTGGTGAAATGCCCCTGCACCTCCAGGCGAAAATGCTTCGTGTACTTCAGGATCATGAGTTTACGCCTGTTGGAGGGGAGAACCCTGTATGGGTCGATGTTCGCGTCATTGCATCCACAAATCGTGACCTGGAAAAAGAGGTCGCTGAGAATACCTTTAGGCAGGATTTGTACTATCGGTTAAGCGTGGTTTTACTCACCATTCCACCATTACGGCGAAGGCGCGAAGATATCCCTGCCATCGCAAATCATTATATCAATATGCATAAAATGAAAATTGGACGAGACATCACAGGAATTTCAAACTCAGCCATGAATGCCCTTTGTAAGTACGATTGGCCCGGAAATATCAGGGAATTGATGAATGTGATTGAACGGGCGATTCTTCTATCTAAAAACAAAAAGATAACGATTCAAGATCTTCCCAATACACTTCGAGGCAGCTTTTCGACGCCAAGTGACATGTTTCATCCGGATAATGATGTGCCAGCCACCTGGACAGGTAAAACTCTGCCTGAAGTACAGAAAGAGATTCTTGATCATATTGAGTATCTTTATCTTAAGATGGTTTTAACCAAAACACGTGGACGGATCGGGGAAGCTGCTATAATTGCAGGCATTCATCCGAGGGGACTCTATGATAAGATGAAACGGCTGGGGCTTCGCAAAGAGGATTTTAAAGCATAGCCCACAGATATATGGACAGTGAAGGGCCGACAGAAAAACCCCCGCCTTTTTCATAAAGACGGGGGTTTTTTGTTTTTGAGACGAGATGTAGAAAAGCAGGCCTCCGGCACACAAGCTGTGCCACCTTGAGAGCGGGTTGCGAATGCTCCCGGCGGCCGATCACAGTCGCTGACGGGCTACGCCAGTGTCAGGCGGCAACGGGGGGCATGGTTTAATGGAGAGACTAAGCCACTTTGTGTTCGGCAAGGACAGCGTCGGTAAAGTGCTTGGTGTAGAAGCGCATGGACTCGAGCTGGGCTTCTTTGACCTGTTGGGAGATCTCTTTGGCGTGGTCGCCGAGGAGGGTGACCACACGGGGTTCGATCTTCCCGCTGTCCGCCTGTTCGGTAAGGATGGCCAGGGCTTTGTCTAAGGGCATGCCGGGTCGGTAGGGGCGATCTTCGGTGAGGGCGGTGAAGATATCGGCCACGGCCATGATGCGGGAACCGGTGTTGATCTTTTCGGCACCGACTCGGAAAGGGTATCCGGTGCCGTCGAGCTTTTCGTGGTGGAAGGCAGCCCATTCGGCCACGCGTTCGAGGCGGTCGATGGAGAGGAGGACCTCGTAGGTGAAGTAGGTGTGTTGCTTCACCACCTGAAACTCCTCACGGGTGAGCTTGCCCTGTTTTTCGAGGATGGCGTTGGGGATGATCAGTTTGCCCAGGTCATGGACATGCCCGGCCAGATGCATGAGCTTGACCTCTGTCTCCATGTAGCCGAAGTGACCGGTGAGAAGGGCAGCACATTCGGCCACACCCGCAGAATGAGTGGCGGTGAAGGGGGACCTGAAGTCGATGATCTTTTGCATGGCACCGGCAATGGAGGCGATGTCCTCAAAGGGGATCTCGATGGAGCGTAAAGGGCCTTCCCGGAGGAGAAGCCCGTAAAGCCGGGGTGAGGCGACATCGAGCCAGAACTCTTCCCGGTCCGAAGCACGGACGAAGAGCTCCACCACATCGGGGTGGAAGATGGTTTTTTCCATGGAGCGGATGCGGGCGGTGATGCTCTCCATCTGGCTGAGGATAAAGCAGTCCCGCCGGACCAGCCTTTCCACCCAATCGGCCAGCAGGAGAATCTGGGCGTCGAGGACGTCCGGATCGTCGATGGATCCATCGCAGTCACACCAGTCCCGGTGGTGGTGGCGGACGATGGGGGCTGCCGGGGCAAGCAGGGGCACGGATTGAAAGAGGACCTCTCCGCGAAGGCAGTGGGCCAGGATATCCGTCTCTTCGAAGGTGTGGAGCCGGGTCTTGTCCTTGGGGGTGAGGGCGCCGATGTCGTGAAGGAGCGCTGCCATGTAGAGTCGTTTGACCCGTTCCCGGGGCAGCCCGGCTTCTTTTGCCATCTGCCACACCATGTAGGCGCAGCGCATCTGGTGACAGGCGATCTCCGGATTGGCCAGGTCGATGGCATCCGAAAGCGAGAGAAAAATATTGTTCAGGTCAACGTATATTTCACGCAACATGGCTGAGGAGGCTCCACACAATTTCCATGGGGTCTTTGATTTCTGCTTTTCGACGAATAGTTAACCTATCGGATCAATTCTGGTGGAGCTGAAAGATTTTCTGGGCTCTAACCGTTCAGCTCCATTTTACCCGCTATGGTCTACCTTCGTTTAAAAGCAATCCTCCGGCGGCCAGGGGATGATCCCCTGGACCCCAGGTTGCGAATGCGTTTTGCCCCTCGTTCCTCGGGGCAAATCACATTCGCCTTTGATTCGGTTTTATTTAGGAGCTGAGGAGTGACACTGGGTTTTTCACGCAAAGACCATGGTAATTTTTGTTGCCGGGCTTTCGTGTATTGAGTACCAGCCACTTTGCCATACATCACGGGCGAAGCCCGTCAGCGAATGTGACGGGCCCGAGGGACGAGGGCTCGGAGTATTCGCGAACCTGGGGTGGCGAAGCCACTTAGAAACGGATACAAAATAAATTGAACTAAAACCCTGCCTCCGGCGGGTCGCTTTTTGAAAAAAGCTCCGCAAAAACTTTTCGGTTGCAACAGCCTTTCTTTCCCGCCCTCCGGGCGGAAAAGAAAGGCTGTTGCATACTTAACAATCCGAAAATATATGGGTTGCCGAAGGCAATGGGCGTTGCCTGAATCATTTTAAAACCTGTTTGTCAAACTTTTCAAAAGTTTGGCCCCCGGCAGGGCCGCCGGAGGCAAGCCCTCTAGCCCGTAAAAAGATTGAGATTGGGTGTGGAGGAGAGTTCCAGGGGGGACGCAAAGGTGGCGTGAATGTTTTCCCGGAGGCCGTCAAGGGTGTCGGCGTAGGCCAGCTGCTTGAACACGGGGTGGCCGAACTTGAAGTTGGCGGCAAAGTAGAGGGCGAACTTTTTGTAGAGGCGCACGGCGTAGCCTTCAGAGAAGGCCTCTTCCACGAGGTCGAGGAACCGCAGAGCCACCTGGGGGTAAATGTTGGGGCCGAAGGTTTTGCCTTCGAGCATTTCGGCAAAGACAAAGGGCCGGGCAATGGCAATGCGGCCCAGGGAAACACCGTCACAGGAGGTTGTCTCCACCATGCGGGTAAGGTCCGATGGGGTGAAGACATTGCCGTTGCCGAAGACGGGGATGGTGACGGCCTCTTTTACGGCTGTTATATGGTGCCACTTCGGTGGGCGGCTGCGGCGGTCCGGGGAGACCCTCGGGTGAAAGACCAGGGCATCGGCCCCGGCATCTTCAAAGCGCTTGCCCATCTCGGCGGCAAAGACGGGGTCATCCTTCCAGCCGGTGCGGTACTTGACGAAGAGGGGGATGTTCACCGCCTTGCGGACCTCCCGAACGATGGATTCCGCACGGTCGGGATCTTTGAGGACGGCGGCGCCGCTCTCTTTTTTGCAGATGCCGGAGACGGAGCAGCCAAAGTTGATGTCCACTCCGAAGAGGCCTTCGCTTTCGATGCGTTCTGCAGCCAGGGCCATCTCAAGGGGCGTGGCCCCGAAGATCTGCATGACGAGCCGGCTTGCCTCTTCATCCCGCCACCTGAACATGGGGGAGATCTCCCGGTTCTCCTGGGGGACCGCTTTGGCGCTGCACATCTCCGAAAAGAGTAGGCCGCAGCTTCCGAACTCGTCGATGATCTGCCGCATGGCCACATGGCCGAGGCCGGCTAAGGGGGCCAGGAAAAGGCGGTTGGGGATCTCTTTGCCCCCGATGGTGATGGGGGTGTTTATCATGTCTCGTACGGTGGTCATGGTTTTGTTGCCGTGTTCCTGGTTAAGACTGGTTTAAAAGCGTGCCTCCGGCGGCCAGGGGATGATCCCCTGGACCCCATAAGGCACTCGGTTCGCTGGCGCTCACCGCGTGCAGGTAAGTGCAGGACGATGCTTTTGACCCGGTTCAGCTGAAAGTTTATACGGGCCGAAAGCTGGTTGCCCATACGATTTGCCCTTCGTTCCTCAGGGCGCAGCCCGCGGCGAACGCCTTCAATGCTGGAGGTTTTTGCATCTGTAGTCGCAAGCCCCGAAGGGCTGTGGAGACGGTTTCGTGATTTCAGCCGCTTCGTAGGGCTCAGATTTTGAAAATTGGCTAAATAGATACCGTTGCTTTTAAAGGTGTGGCGCAATTATTCCGGCCCATGTCAAACAGCCTCTCCTGAATGAGAGTACGCAACAACACCCTTATCTAATGCCTGCCCATCCACGGGCGCAGCCCGTCAGCGAATGTGATCACCCCGAGGCACGAGGGTGGGAGCATTCGCGATCCCGGTTGTCAAACAGGGGGGATACCCTACCATATTCATCAGTGTTCGGGAAGGTGGATGCCGATTGATCTTGGTTAGATAGTGTACTATAGTGCCCGGATACCTTCGACCTTCGTCTGCAATTGAGCTGATACGACTCTGGTTTATATAGATATGAACGTTCTGGTGTAACGGAAAGAAGGAGTAACGAAGATGAGTGAGAGCAAGTATTATCTGGTGGAAAAGAAAGGGCATGTGGCCTGGGTTTGGTTTAACCGTGCGGACAAGATGAACGCCATGAACCCGGATGCCTGGATGGACTCCCCTGGCGTTTTCAAGGAGCTGGACGAAGACCCTGAAGTAAGGGTCATCGTTGTGGCCGGCAAAGGGAGTACCTTTTGTGCCGGTATCGACCTGATCGGAATGGTGGGTGCCATGCCTGAGCTCATGGAAAACGAGCAGAAAGGCGGCTTGAAGTGGAAGCTTCTGAAGAAGATCTATCCCCTTCAGGAGACCATGAGCGCCATGGAGAAGTGCCGCAAACCCGTCATCGCAGCCGTTCACGGAGCGTGCATTGGTGCCGGCCTGGACTTTGTCACCGCTTGTGACATCCGTCTTTGTTCACAGGATGCCACGTTCTGCCTCAAGGAGGCAGCCGTTGGTTTTGTAGCTGATGTGGGTGTGCTCCAGCGCCTGCCCCTCATCGTCGGTCAGGGAGTTACCCGGGAGATGGCCTACACGGCCAAGACCATCGACTCTCAGCGTGCCTTGGGTGTCAACCTGGTAAGCGAGGTGTTTGACGATGCCGACGCCCTGTTCGAAGGGGCCCAGGCCATGGCAGACGTCATTGCGGCCAACCCGCCCATCGCGGTTCAGGCCTCCAAAGACGTGCTGAATCACAGCATCGAAGGGTCCGTGAACGAGGGACTCAAGTACGTGGCCTCCATCAGCTCCAACATTATTCCGTCACACGATTTGATTGAAGCCTTTACCGCTTTTGCGGAAAAACGAAAACCGGTTTTTACAGGCAAGTAGCCCATACGGCGCTTCAGCCGCCCCGTTCACTGGCATTGCCGGTCCTGCCCCTCATTTTACGAGGGGCAGGACCGGAGGTCCAGGTGCGTTTTGGGCCGTTGCCTCAGGAGTTTTTTTACACCCCATGAACATATACCTGGTCAGCCTCGGTTGCGCCCGCAACCTCGTCGACAGCGAAGTGATGTTGGGCCACCTCATCGAGGCCAGTTGCAACATCATTGATTCACCGGAAGCTGCAGATGTCATTATTGTCAACACCTGCAGCTTTATTACGTCCGCCGTGGACGAGTCTATAGATACGATTCTGGACATGTCGGAGTACAAGATCAACGGGAGCTGCCGTTATCTTGTGGTTGCCGGTTGTCTTCCCGAGCGCTTTCGAGAGGAGGCCGCCCCGGAACTTCCCGAGGTGGACCTGTTTATCGGCACCGGTGGGTACGAACGCATCGCCGATGAGATCAATAAGCTCATGGCCGTGGACGGACGCATTGGAAAGGCCACCTGCGTGCTTCCAGATCCCAACAGCGTTTCCCCTGCCCGGACCCACTCCCCACGGATCACCACCACAGGGCCCCTTGCGTACCTGAAAATTGCCGAAGGCTGCAGCAGGCACTGCACCTATTGCATCATTCCGTCGCTTCGAGGGAAATACCGTAGCCGGTCCATTGAGGATATCACCGCCGAGGCTCAGCGCCTTCTGGACGGTGGGGTTCAGGAGCTGAACCTTGTGGCGGAGAGTACCACCGATTACGGAGAGGACCTGGGACAGCCCGGCAAACTTGCCGAAGTGCTGGAAACCCTTTCCAACCAGGCTCCCGGCAAGTGGATTCGTTTTCTTTATGCGTTTCCCGATACCCTGGACGATGCCACCATCAAGCTGACGGCAGAAAAAGAGAATATCTGCGCCTACTATGATATTCCGATTCAGCATGCATCGGATGCCATCATCAAAAAGATGGGCCGCCACTACACCCAGGAGGATTTACGGACCCTCTTTTCCCGTCTTCGTGAGGAGGTTCCCGGTGTGGCCCTTCGCACCACGGTGATTGTGGGCTTCCCCGGCGAGACCGAGGAGCATTTTCAGGACCTTCTTGATTTTATCACCGAGGTGGAGTTTGACCACCTGGGTGTCTTTACCTATTCCGACTCCGAAGAGCAGGCCTCACACAAGCTGCCTGGTCACGTGGACGAGGAGACTGCCCAGAAGCGCCAGGACATGATCATGGCCGCCCAGGAGGAGATCTCCGCCACGCGAAATATGGACCGTGTGGGTGACGTCTACAAGGTGCTCATCGAAGAGAACCCCGAAGAGGGCTCTTTCATCGGCCGGACCTTTTTTCAGGCCCCGGAGGTGGATGGGGTGACCTTTGTCTACGGCGAGGGGCTGACCATCGGCTCTTTTGTCGACGTCCGTATCACGGACGCCATTGTCTACGATCTGTCAGGAGAAGTTGTATGAGTGACCTGAAGGCGAAAATTCTTGGTGAAGTGGCAGGCGAGCTCGGCGCCATCGAAACCGCACTGGAAGAGAACCTGAACCCCTGGGCCAAGCTTGCCGGGGAAGTGGCAGGCCATCTCCTTTTTTCCGGGGGGAAACGCCTTCGCCCCTTGTTGATGATACTGGCCGCTCGGGCCTGCGGATCGGACAGGCAGGACCTCGCCCGCTACGCGGTGCTCTTTGAGTACCTCCACGCCGCCACCCTGATCCACGACGACCTGGTGGATGAGGCGGTGATGCGACGTGGCAAGCCCGCCGCCCATGAGGTGTACGGAGCTCCCGAGGCCGTACTCACCGGGGATTTTATTCTCGCCAGATGCCTGTCTCTCACCGCAGAGACTCGCAACTTTGCCATCATCGACGAGATTTGCGGCATCACCGAGGCCATGAGCCAGGGCGAGATCCAGCAGCTTTACAACAAAGGGCGCATGGATCTCACCGAAACCGAATACATGGATGTCATCGAGCGAAAAACGGCCGTGCTTCTCAAGGGGGCCTGTGTCACCGGTGCCCATCTGGCCGGTCAGCCTGATGAGGTTGTGGATGCCATGGGACGCTATGGATGGCATATCGGAATGGCATTCCAGATGGCCGATGACCTCCTGGACTATACCGCGGACCTGGCCTCCCTTGGCAAAGAGCCGGGGGCGGATTTAAGGGAAGGCAAGCTGACCCTGCCCGTTATTTATGCCCTTTCACAGGCCGTGGACGGCGAGAAGGAGCGGATGGAAGCCATCATGGGTGACCCTGCTTTTACCGCCGATGCCTTTGCGGAGCTGGTGGGCATGCTGCAAAAGCTTGACGGCATCGGGTATACAGAACGCTGCGCCCGGGATCACGTGGCCAAGGCTGAGGCAGCCCTTGCAGAGCTTCCCGACAGTCGCGAAAAAGAGTTGCTGCTTCTTGTGGCCGAGTACAGCCTGGAACGAAAATCATAGAGGATGGATTGAGCAATGCGGAACCGGACTTTCTCATGGATAGTGATGATGCTTCTGGCGGTTTCTTTGGCGCTTCCCGGTGCCTTGTGTGCAGAAGAGGGGACCTCTCTCAAGGTGTTTCTCTCCCTGGGCAAGGGACTCATCTCGCGCAGCAACATTCCAGCCGCCAAGGACAAGGCGGTGAAAAATGGGCTGTACACCTCCGTGGAAGAGGCGTTGTTTGACACCCTCTCCCTGGACGCCATTGCCGTAAACTTTGACACGGTGACGGAAATTCTTTCCGATCCGCCTGAGAACTATATTGACGGCTACAAAGTGGTGGCTGAAAGGCGCTACGGAGACCATTACCATGTGGCCGTAGAGGCCTCCGTGGCCATGGATCGCCTGGCAGAGCGGCTGACCTCTGCCGGCATCGTCCTTGAGGGAAGCGATAAACCGAAGCTCCTCTTTCTTATTTCCGAGCGACTTCCGGAAACCCCGGCGTTCGATTACTGGTGGGGCCCGGGCATGTCCTTTATTGCAACGGTCTCTGATGATGCCATTTCAGGTGCCATGGCCAAGCGCGGGTTTGAGGTGCTTCCCCACCGGGCCATTATCGAAGACGCGTCACCCCTTGGTTCAGACGGCTTGATCAGCCGTGAAGAGGCGCAGCGTATCGGCGGTGCCTTTGGCGCCGATGTGGTGGTGACCGGACGGGCCTGGACCGACGCGTCGGGCAACGTCATGGGTGAGGATCGCTCTTTCCGTGCATCCATTGAACTGGAAGGCATCCTCGTCAGCACAGGCCGTCCCATCGGGCGAACCCATAAGGCAAGTATTGCCGTGGGAACCGACCCCGCAGAAGTCAGCAACCGAGCCATGACCGAAGCGTCACTTGAAGCCGGACGGGATCTCTCCTCCATCATCATTGGCGCCATGAAGGAGAAGAAGAGCCGCAGCACCATGATCGAGGTGGTGGTGGAGGGGACGAACTTCTTTGAGAACTTTACCCAGCTCTCCCGGGAGATGGAGGGGCTCAGCGGGGTTGTTTCCGTAAGGCCGCGTGAGCGACGCGTGGAGCGAGCCGTGATGGTGGTGAACTTCACAGGGGAGGGGAAAAAGCTCGCTGAAAAGCTTCTGTCCCGGAACTACAAAGGGTTTTCCATCACCATTTCCGAGGTCTCACGGGATCACATCAAGGTGGATATGGTGGCCGGAGGGAAAAACACGTTTATGCAGTAGGGCAGTATCTGCCTGTGGCCATTGGGGGTTAGGGAACGTTGCGTAAGAAACGACCATTTTGCAGGCTCTCTGGCGTTTTTTCTCCTTGACACCCAGGCACATCGCTGCTAAATGTATTTTGTTTTTAAACGAAACACCTATAGGCGCGTAGCTCAGTTGGTAGAGCGCTACCCCGACACGGTAGAAGTCATCAGTTCAAGTCTGATCGTGCCTACCACGCATATAAGAGGGATCCAGTTTACTGGATCCCTTTTTTTTGTTTTATGGGGTAACTATTCAGCTTTTGCCTCCGGCGGCCCTGTCGGGGGCCAACCTTTTAAAAAGGTTGCCAAACAGGTCTTTTTTTAAAAAAACCTAAGGCAAATGTGATTTGGCCTGAGGAACGAAGGACAAAACACATTTGCAACCTGCTTTCAAGGTGGCACACCTTGCCGCCGGAGGCATTTTTTTGGCCTCATTTAACCATAGAAGGCAATGTTCCTGTTGTTAAGGGTGCTCAGCATACCAGAGGGCGTCTATCGCCTCGATGCCGACGGGTTGGGAGAGGACGTACAGGATCTCTCCTTTCGGCAGGTCGTAGATTTCCATGATTGGGCCCAGGTGTTCGGGGTGGGCTTTGAACCAGGCGTTGACCCTAGGGTAGACCTTCAGGGTCCCCAAAACGATGGAGAGCTTTCCTTTATAGGGAAAGCGGATCACGGGAACCGTCGCCTCCGGCAATGTGGCCACCAGATACGATTTCTTGAGCTTTTCCCGGGCGGCTTCGTGTTCTTCAGGCAGGATACAGCCGGCTATAGAGCGCAGATGTTCCACATCGACCTTCCTGGGGTTGTCATAATAGAGTCCCACCCCCTTCGTGGTAGAAACACCCTCCTTTTTAAGCCTCCAGTAGATATCATTCATGATGCGACCGCTCTGGCGGTAGTTGCCGACGTGTTTCTGATAGACAAAACTGAAAGAGGGGATGGACTGATCAGAGATGATGATTTTTGCAAACAGGCCATACCAGGCGAGGATGGAGACGATGGCGGCCAGGGCGATGAGCGTGACGGAGAGAATCGGTTTCATCCGTGTTTCCTCATGGGTGGTGGTGATCCGGTAGAAATGACGTGAATCTTTGATCCCGGACCGGTTCGGCACCCACTGTTTCTACCTAAGGCCCTTGAAAAGCAGATGCAAATACCCTTTACCACAACTTGCTAGTTTGAGACAAGTAAAGGCTATCCGGCAGGTGAAAAGCCAAGAGCCTCCGGCGGCCAGGGGATGATCCCCTGGACCCCAGGTTGCGACTGATTTTGCCCCTCGCTCCTCGGGCCGATATCAGTCGCAGAGGCCTCTGTCCGGCTGCAACGGTTTATCAAGTAGCCGGGGAAGACGAGGCAGTATATCCCATCGTTGCCATACACCACGGGCGCAGCCCGTCAGCGAATGTGATCAGCCCGAGGAACGAGGGCTGGGAGCATTCGCGAACCAGCTTTCGAGGTGGCTCACCTCGCCGCCGGAGGCCGCTTTTATCACCACCAGGCCGCCGTGGCTGTAGCCGTAAGGGCGCAGGAGGCCGCCGTAGTCGCTGGCGATGCCGTCAGCAAAGCGGGAGAGTGAGATTTCATAGGGAATGGGCTGATCGGGGTCCACATCCAGCATGATGACTGTTTCAGTCTCCGGGTTCCACCGGCCCACGGGGGAGATGTGGGGGATGGTGAGCACCGGGAGAAAGGATCCCTGATCGAAATGGGCGATGAGGGAGGTATCGGGTTCGCTTGCAAACCGGTCCAAAATCTCCCTGGCCCGCTGGATGCGGTCGGCCTCTTCCTCTTTAAGGTAAAAGGGGTGCACCTCCACCTCGGCCTCGATCTCATGGTAGCGAAGGGCCGCTGGTACCACGTCTCCCAGAACATCCAGAGGCAGTCCCCGGCGTCCCTGCCACCCTTCCGGCGAAAGCCGTTCCTTCCATCTGCCTGCCCGGATTGTCTCCAGCAGGTCCATCTGATTATTCACCCGAGGTTTTTCGTTTTTGCCCATGGCGTTGATGACGCAGGCAACAGACGCCGCAGAACAGGAGGACTCCGTCTCCTGGGATGCCCGGTTTTCAACAAGCCTTTTGAAGCGGGGATCTCCAGCTTTTATCGTGTCGAGCTCTGCATGTGAGAGGTGCCGCGCCGGTTCCCCATGGGGGCCGCGGCGAAGGATTTTTAAGTAGAGAACCCGAAGCCTCAGAAGACTTCGGAGCATGTGGCGGAAGAGGGTGAAAAAGAGTGTGTTCATGTGTTTTTGATTCCTCTGCACTGTGTCCGGCAGACATCAAGCGTTTGAAGCGTTTGATCAACAGGTTTTAAAAAACGCTCGTAACTCTTCAGCTTGTGCCTCCGGCGGCCCTGCCGGGGGCTAAACTTTGCCCTATCTACTGTGGGTTTAACAAACAGGTCTTACAAATAGTCCTTGAACGAATTCCGTATTAAAGGCGGATGTGATTTGACCCGAGGAACGAGGGGCAAAGAGCATCCGCTACCTGCTTTCAAGGTGGCACACCTTGCCGCCGGAGGCAGCTTTTCGGAATGAATAGTGACAAAAAATCTACATTCTCAGACACTGACAGACCACCATTTCTTTCCCTATATATAGCAGCTAAAATACAATAGCTTCCCGTGTTTCAATCATTTTACCAAGGCCAATAATACGGCACCCGTCTTCACATCTTCTGCAGATGGGGTAGATTCGAACGCCGTCCTCATCTTCGTTGATGATTTTTTTGATGCGGGAGACCATAGCCTCATACAGCACCGAATCCAGAAGGCACTCGAAAACGCTGTACTGGACCCTGTCGCCGAAATCCTTGAGCGATTTAGCCAGTTTTGTACGCCTTTTGTTATCGATAATATCGTATGTGACCAGGTATCGCATCGTTTTCGACCCCTCACATCAAAAACGGGGTGTACCCGTCTTTATCCAGCATGGTGCGAGCCATCTTCTCGGCCTGATGCCGAAAGGCTTTTCGAAACGTCCGCGTTGTCCCGTTAACCACAAACTCGGTAGTCAAATGGGATTCCAGGCGTTCAAAATAGGTCTTCATGGGTTCACGTCTCAGATAGTACGCCCCATTCTCTTTTTGATAAAAATCTCCAATTTTAAGAACCTTTCGGTTGATCAGGTTTAAGACAAGCCGATCTCCGGCAGGTGCCCTGAACTCTTCCATCAAGTCTGCTGCAAGGGATGCCCGTCCATATTGAGGGTGATGAAAGAAGCCGAGGTAGGGGTCGAAGCCCAACCCATCCAGAATCGAGACGATACCGTTAAAAATCATGGTGTAGGTTAAAGATAGTAAGGCATTGGCCGGATCCTGCGGTGGGCGCCGGCTTCGGGAGGCAAACTGAAAATCAGGGAGGACCATCTGCCCCAAGGCTTGGAAGTAGTGAGATGCGGCATCCCCTTCGATACCGAAGAGTTCGGATAGCGTTTCGGCCCGGCTGACACGTTTTAGAGCACGACTCAACGCCTCTGTTTCCTCGGAAAAGTCCTGACCCGGCTTGTTTTTCATCTGGGTTCGAATCAGGGCCCTGGAGTTCCTCAACTTTCCTTCTAAAATTGTCTTTGAGATCTCCAGACGAAAATCGTTGTCATCGTACTTTCGAAATTGGGCCAGACGAAGGGTGATGTTTTTGGTCATGGGCGACGCAATATGGCCCACGGGATTACCGGACCTGGTGA
The DNA here is from genome assembly GCA_942491485.1 of Desulfolunaceae bacterium. Lineage (GTDB taxonomy): Bacteria > Desulfobacterota > Desulfobacteria > Desulfobacterales > Desulfolunaceae > Desulfoluna. Next base: position 421,753 of record CALOAX010000013.1, read on the forward strand.
ACAGAGCCATCTCAATGCCATGTTCAAAGAGTTGATGGACTGCCTGGGTGGTGAATTGAACGTTGCCGAACAGCAGGACTGCATCGACCCTGTGGCATTGAATATCCAGAAGAACCGTCTCATCTTTCTGCAGAATCAACCGCTCCCCGGTTTTCCTAAGAATGGAGTTTTGCTCGGTGATGTAAAGGGTTGTCATGCGGCCTCTCTCTGTCTCGAGATGCAAAGTAGGCACCCATGTCCATGGGTGCCGGAAACGCCACCACGCCCCGTTTCTTCTTCGGGGCATCAAAGGGTTTGAGAATCAGATCGTTCAGAAACACAACCCCCAGATACGAAAATCCCCTTTCAAAGCTTGTCACCTCCTTGTCATCAAGTTCCAGCGAGAGCCCGTCAAGGATTTGTTCTGAGATCTCAAGACCCTCCATGGCTTCTGCGGCATCCCGGGCGAAAATGATAAAATCGTCAGCGTAGCGGACGTACTTGAAGCCCATCTTCTCCACCTTCTCATCGAGTTCATCGAGGAAAAGATTCGATAAAATGGGAGAGATGGGTGAGCCCTGTGGCAACCCTTTTTCAAGATGCCTCAATACTTTTCCGTCCCACACTTCTGATTTCAGCCACAGCCGAACCAGGTCGATGATGGCATCGTCACCAATTGCCTCTTCCAGTCGAACCAGCAGGCGATCGTGATCCACCGAGCTGAAAAAATCGTCAATATCGGCGTCGGCCACATACCGATACCCCTCTTCCCTGAGCTCCTTGATCTTCATGACGGCCTGGCGAACGCCCCGGCCTTTTCGATAGGCGTAGCTGATCTCTTCAAACTCGGCTTCCAGTACCGGCTCAATGCGGCCAAGGACTGCTGTCTGGGCAATACGGTCTACCACCGTGGGAATGCAGAGGGTTCGTTTTTCGCCATTTTTTTTAGGAATGAGAACTTTGACCAGAGGAAGGGGCCTGTAGACAGACCGGTCAAGCTGGTCCTGAAGAATTCTGAGGTTCAAATCGATTCGAGATCCAAATCGGTGAAGGGTCACGCCATCCACACCTGCGCAGCCATGATTGGCTTTTACGTGTTCAAAAGCCCGCCTTAACTCTCCCAGGGAAAAGTCCATATCGCCTCCGAGAATGGTTGCATGGAAAAAGATAACCGGGGTGGAGCATCTGCCGGTCATGGCAGTCTGCTCTATAACCTCCGGTCCCTATCACACCTGTAAACCATCCCCTCGAAAGCGGGGCAACCTTTCAGACATTAAAACTTGGGAAGGGGTTAATTATGGAAATCAGGTCTTAATCCCCTCGAAAGCGGGGCAACCTTTCAGACTTTAGGAATGAGTCCCACTAAGGTGGAGTTCAAAAGTCTTAATCCCCTCGAAAGCGGGGCAACCTTTCAGACGAAAACAAACCATTCCTATTAACCCCTTGATAGAATCTGTCTTAATCCCCTCGAAAGCGGGGCAACCTTTCAGACGATGTGTTCCTTTCGGGGTCAAAGCCCCTTTTGAAGTCTTAATCCCCTCGAAAGCGGGGCAACCTTTCAGACATAGATATGGTTTTGAGGGAGGGTAGACGTATGAAGTCTTAATCCCCTCGAAAGCGGGGCAACCTTTCAGACTTAAGAAAGCTTAGGATAAGCTAAAGAAATCGATGTCTTAATCCCCTCGAAAGCGGGGCAACCTTTCAGGCTTTAAATACATTTTCTGCCCTTGCGGTGGGAAAGGGTCTTAATCCCCTCGAAAGCGGGGCAACCTTTCAGGCAGCACCCCATTTTGAGCCTTGATTGGCGCACCTCTCAGAGGCCAAAATGGATAATCTCCCGAAATTGACTACAATTTTATCTACATACCGGTGTTTGTCAAGTTACAAAAAAGCTTCTATACCTCTGAAAATCAATGCGAGGCGTGAATCGGATAATCTAGGTCTGTTTTGGGGGGTAGAGAAAAAAACAAGGGAGTTGGCCTTTGTTTGGGGCTATTCGAAAAAAAAACGAATGTCAGACCGGTTTGACACTATTTTTCTCATGCCTGAAAGAATCGAATAATTACCTATTGTTATAGGTGTGAGTTGAGCAATGTTTCCGGCACACCTGTTCACGACTTAAACTGGGCTTAAAACCAACTCCCTTGGCACAGAGGAACGCTGATCAATTCCCCACTCTAAGGCGGGCTCCATGGCCACCATTCGCACTTGCATGATCACCGGGCAGCGCATGGCCAACCTTATCTCTAATTCTTCACATGGAAACCGACGCCGTGGTTATATCGGTTTCCGAGAGGAAAAAACAAAAGCAGAAGGAAATCGCCAAGGGATGCTTTACGTTAATTGGCATCGCCAAAACAAATACACTACGCATCGAGGATGCGCACTTCTTCCGGTTCAAGGTTCACACCGAACCGGGGGTCTTCGCCTTGTCTTTTGGGGTTGTCTACGATGGGATGCTTTCTGGGGCTGAAGACAGGGTTTATCCTTTGTTTTAATTTTGAGAAGTATGAGCCAAAATTATCATCGATACCAGACAATTTAGCACTCCCTTTCCCTCCGGTTATCTTTGCATACATCTCGTCTATCCTCTGCTGGCTATCTACAATATAACCTTTTGTTAAAAACCCGTTGACGCCCCAGCCTTTTCGTTTCGCCTCCACCAAAAAAAGAAAAAGGGCAAACCAAACCGCCGGAATAGGCTTGGTCTCCCTTTTTCCATATCGAACAACCCTAAGCCTGCAATCAACATCAAAGGTGAGTGAAGGGGGGAGGTCCATGAGTGCATCCGGGTTTTTTAAAATCCGCTGCGTATCATCCTCGCTCAATAGATCCCGAAACCTCATGACGGGAAGTTTTACGAGGGTCACATCCACGTCATGGCTGTCCATGTAAGAAACCTTCCCTTCGTTTCTTACAGTCACCGGATTTGGTGTGCTTCCAGGGTAAAAGAAATTTGACGCCCTGTCGTACGGTGGCTCAACAAGGACATGCAGAAGTTGATCCCCTTTTCGCGCCGTGAGCTGCGCAGCCAGAGAGAGGGCAGAGCTCATGGTTTTCCGACCGCCGGCTATGGAGAAATAAACACGGTTTTCAGAAGAGGCGGTAAATTCCCAGGCGAGTTTGATGCAGAGTGTCACCATGCGGCGGTGGCTGTCACTATCCATCAGGTCATCTTCCGGCTCACCATTGCTGTTTTTAAGCAGGTGAATGGTGGAGTCATCGAATCGAACCGGATGGTCCTCATATTCCAGATCCCCGCAAAGACGGTAAAACGGCCCGTCGGGATTTCGAGCCAGAAGGCTGCGCAGAGGCTCTCTACCTGGAGCTGTTGTGATCACATGAATTTCATCCAGAACCACGCCCTCTTGCTTGAGAGCCCAGATTGTTTCCGTAATTACGGCCGGACTCATGCCGCAGACAGCCAGCAGGATATCCCGTTTCCGGAGTGTCTTGTCCATTGTGTCTCCTCTGCCCTTCATCGCTGCCTCCGTTTGTTATGCGTGGCCCGACGGGTTGCCCTTGTCAGCTCCCCATCACTTCGCGGGCGTCAAGGGGCCCCATGTTGACATATCGCTCCTTTTTCCCTTTTTCATGATGATAGACAAGGACCCGGCAGGAATTGGAGAGCTCTGCCCCGATGATTCCCATCCCCACCACAGGGCCGGCATAAAACAGATGGATGGTGTCGGCCCCGGTGTCTGCGATTTCATCGATTTTATCCCGAATGCTCATCCGGTATTCATACATGTTTTCCGGGGACAGGTTTTTCTTTCGAACAACCCAGAACCTGCGCTCTTCCGGAATCACATTAAGCCTCTGATCATCTTCCAGAAAACAGAGCACAGCAGCCTTCATGTTTTGGGTTGGCAGCGCATCCACCCCCAAGATCACCGGGCGGGAGCCGATGTCCCGCCTGTGGGCTTCTGACCACTTTTTGTATCGCCTCCGTTTGCCAAAGGCCACCACAACCCAGGTCCAGACCACCGGCACACTTAAAATCAGGCCGAGAATCGGCCCCACAAAGCGACTGTAAAAATCAATGCCCGAGGCAAACCACTCCATAACTCTCCCCCCTATTTTCAACCATGTATTGGCGTCACACCAGAAACGCGTCTGCTGTTTTCACTGCGATCCGAACCACTTCAATTGTTTGAACCGGCCGTCACCGGAGAGACGTTATGTTCGCCTGTCACCCAATGCAAACCGGCCATACCCCAGCGTGGTTTTCCCCCCGATTCCCTCATTGGCAAGGGCCTTGAGCATCTCTTCCCTGACCACACCAAGGTATTGCTCTGGGCCTTGAACCATCACGCGAAACGAGGTGCCCGGCTTGATGGCCGCCATCTTGGCCGGGGTGGGGTTCTCCATGCCTGTGGGCATCCCTGTGCCGCTGTAATAGCCTGGGTAGTGAGGGTTTACGATCTCTCCCTCGAACCACGTCATGCTTTTGTTGTCAGGGCAAACCGAAGGGATCAGCCAGGCGTCGTGAAACACAATGCTACCGGAATAGTGAGCATCGTCTGATGCGTTTTCCCGCTTTCCTCCAAACAGTTCCACCTGAGCATCGGATTTCTCCACACCTGCCCCTCGTTTCCAGGGGCCCCCATACTCCCTGGAGAGCCAGGAAGAGAGCAGGCCTTTCAGGCTGGAACCCGGAATGCAGGGCACCCCCCAGGGCTGATTGAGCTGACAGCCGAACTCGAACACCGACGCGTTGCCTGTGCCCATGAGAAGGCGGGATGTGGCCTTGATCTCAAATACCTCGCATGGACCGGAGGCACGGACGGCTTTTTCGATCCGCGTCAATGCGTCCCCATACCCCTCAAGGGCAGGGGTGAAGCCGGTGATCTGTTTCAGTCTTTCATCTTTGACCTTGTGGTTGTTGGGATCGATTTTCGGGTTAAGCCTGTCGACAAACAGCCCGAGATTCTGGCAATGTTTATTCCCTTTTTCGGCAAACGCGCTTATGGCCCCGCGAACGGCAGGTACATCCGGCTGACCATTTCCCCTGTGGTGAGTCATGAGGATGTCTCCTCCTTCGTAACCATGATCTCCGAGAGCCTCTTGTGCCACTCCAAGAGTCCCAGAACCACGCGGGAGGTGTGCATGTAACGCTGAAGGTCCATGGAGCGAATCTCCGTCAGGAGATCCTGGCTCTCCGGATCGAATAGATCGATTTTACAGAGCTCTGTGCAAAGATGTTCGAAAAGCAATGTGTAGTGCTTCTGTTTATCCCCCTTGGCCTTGATGTAGGTCATGAACTGCACAAGCCCCACGGTTCGGAAAAGCCCCCCGGCTCCTTTGCACAGGGATCGGTAGCTGACCGCCTCTGCAGAATCAAGTCGGTCGATGGTGCTGATCTGATCGAAGACATAGGTTGAATACTGCTGGCTCTTAAGCATCGTCTCCCTCCTTTTTCAATTGAAGAGAGATCATCCCCTTCCCCGTGGTGCTCTTGCCTCCTACCTGCAGGTAGAGTTCCGGCGTTGCCGCAGCCAGAAGAATTTCTGTCAGCTGATCTGCCTTGCTGTCATTTTCAGGCATCAAGGAGTGATCCACACCGATCAGAGAGAAAAAGAGAGCCTCTGGAGGAACCGTCTCCTCGTACCAGAGTGCCTGTTTTTCAACGGTGCCTGTTTTGTCGTTGATGCGAATATGAGCATCCACCGGCAGGGAGGTTTCGCAGAAAAAATTGAGGACGTTGTCACCGGCGATGGCAAAGCGCTTTTTGAAGAGCTCTTTCTCATCGGCGCTGTTGCAGTAATATTCGGCGAGAAACTCGGCCCAGGCATCCGCGTCATCCTGTTTCACGGCAAGGTCCAGCTCTTCCAGCAGGACCGTCTCCCCGGCATCTCCTCCGGAGAGCTTCACCCGCAAAAGAGAATCTTGTGCCACCATCACGTTGTATGTCTTTTTGTCCGTGGTCATTCCAAGGTGGGTTGGCACCGGCGGGCACCCCTTTGCCAGTCTCACTCGGGAGAGCCCTTTGCGGAACTGTTCCAGGGTATACGGGGAAGCCAGATACGCGAAAGTGCCGCTGTAGGAGCGCACGGGTAGCGCCACAAGGGTCCCGTCTCCGATGGAAATGGCCGAGGCGAACAACCCCTCCTTTTTATCAGGCCGATGGGAACCGAAGAGCGCTTTCATGTCCTTCGATTTTCCATCTCCGTAGAGCGCATCCTTCATCACCCCCTTGAGGGAGCTTGCGGGAATCAGAGGATGCCCGCTTACCTTGTTTCGGGCCACGGGGAGGTCGATATCGTTCATGCCCGTGCCCACACCGCAGTGCAGGGGAGAGATTGTCCGGATCACACCAAATAGATTTCTCATCTTGTCTCCTTTTTGCCATTTCCAACCCGTGCTATTGCAAAAACCACCTGACCGTAACCGTCCCGTGCCGAGCTTTTATCGTCGCAGATGGACTTCCCCCAGAGGGCCTTGGCCAAGTCCTCGGCCTTGTGCCCTTTCTTCACCTCAAGTAGATAGACCGATCCGGGGCGGACCAATTTTCGAAACGCCTTTGGGCCACGCTTAGCATAATCCCAACCGCTCACAGGCTCCCACCCCTGCACCACCGCAGAGCGAAGCTTGACCTCAACTTCGCTTAAGGGTTCTTTTCTCCAGCCCGGTTCCCGGTCCATCTCCCCAGGGTGCAGCCACGAGGGAACCCAGCCCCCGAAGTCACCGGGTGTTGTGAGCACCAGCTTTACAAACGATTCTCCGGAAAAGTCGGGACATTCAAGGCCCTGGAGTCGAACATTCCTTTCAATAGAGACTCGGCGTCGTTCCCCCCCTAAGTACGCCCACCCTGGAAGGGATTCTTCGTCTTCAAGTCCGCAGAGGGAAAAATGAATGCCCAGCTCCCCCTGTCTGGCCGAGCCGTATCCACCCAGGTCGCCACCATTGCCCTTATCGACAGTACCCTCCGATACCGCAGAGAGATGGAACCCGGCCTCCGCATAAAGCTGCCCTTCACTCGCCGCTCCAGTGGCAGGGTTGATGGCCGTATGAATCCGGACATCCTCAACGGGGCCTGACACCACATCCTGAAAAAAGTCCACAGCCTGCCCTTCAGGCATAATCCCACCGTTCAGGTATTGGGCCGCACTCTCCTTTCTCAAATACCGGGGAGGCGTGGTGGGTTTGCTTTTGGCTTCCACCATGGGGTAGAGCCACTCTTCCCAGCCGATATCGGACCCCTCACCCGGTTTCAGAGGGGTGTACGCCAGGGGCAGCAAGCGCACCTCTTCGGCCTCTTTAATAAAGAGAAGATCCGCCGGTGTGGGAAGAAGAGCCTCTGTGCCGGAATCGGTTGTGAGACAGGTTTCAATGAATTCAATGCCAATCTGCTTCACGGCTTCGGCATTTTGAGGATTCGAGAAATAGTCCGATTTGTTCTGCACGCCTCGCTGATGCCCAATGGCGGTCCGACACATCCCGGCAAGGGTCTGGGGGAGGGGCCAGCTGAGACAGGTCCCCCCAAATCGATCGAAATCGCCAAAGGGGCGCCCATCCCTGAAAATCAACAGGTCATCGCTTTGTATCAGGTAACGGGTCATCTCCTCTCCTCCTCTTTGGCAAGCAGCTTCGCCTCAGCCAGTTGATGTCCGACCACCAGTTCGTCGGAGAGCTGCCGCAGGCTTTTGCGTCCACATAGAAGCGCCACTGGTTCCCCTTCACCCCCCTGGTTCTCTTGATTTTTACGAGTGAAAATTTGTTTTACGAGCACAGACATCGCATTGCCTGCTTTGATGCTTTCTTCCTTTACCTCATAGGCCAACACATCGTTGCCTAAGCGCGAAGCGTCCCTGAGCTGATACCCCAGACGGGAGGGAAGCGGTGCGTCGCTTCCGCGAAACAGTTTAACGATCCGTTTAAGCCTTTCCGTGATGCCGGGAAGTTCACCTTCCGCATCAAACTTTCCACACACAGAAACATCGGCTCCGGAGCGCTTGCTTCGAATGATGGCAAGAGCATTGCGGCCTCCCTCCTCTTTGGCTTGGCGCTCTGCCTTTCTAGCCAGCGCCAACACACCGTCCAAGGGGGCCTTGTGGTGGACCAGAGCCACCCCGATGCTGAATGTGGGTTTGGGGGCCGTCTCCCCTAAACACAAGCCCTCATGAACCGGTGCCATCAACGCATTAAACCGACATCGAAGCGCTTCGCAACATGATAGTACGGTATCCAGAGGAAGGTAGGCCATCACATCGTCACCACCTGAGTAGATCAACCCACCGCCATGGAACGCCACGGTTTCTCCTGCTTTGCTGGCGAATTCACTCAACTTTACCGCAAATTGTTCATGGCCTTCCTGTGTCTTGATGGCATCAATCAAGGTGCCCATATGGTCCCCATCGCCGACGATAACAGCTGCATAGGGACTTTGAATTGGTGGGGTCAATGCTGCCATATCTTGGCGCAGGCGCCAGATCTTCTCCATGTTTGCGCCAGGTTCAAGCTCCTCGGCCAGAAGCTCTTTGTTCAAAAAGAGCAGGTGGGATGAGACACCTTCATAGAGCCCGGGGGCAAAATCCGTGGGGAACCGACGCGATTTGAACCCAGAGACATGTCGACGCACCTTGCTTACAAACGCTTCGTATGCCAGTTTTGTACTGTCATCTTTAGTTATGCCCACCAGCCAAGGGCGAAGCGCCATATCTGACAGATCAAGGAATGTCTGTTTTTCGCCATGAAGGGGCGCCAATCGCTTGATGCATCCCATGGCATCCAGAAGCTCGCCCGGTTTTATAAGACCCTTCATATCTGAAGCGTTTGTCTGGTCTGTACCATAGGGTTTACTCTTTTTTTTCCCTTGCTTCAGAACGGACTCCCGGGCACCATCCAGGCTGTTTTTCATGAGTCCTTCGCCACGCCAGCTGGGGGCTGCAAACTCACGCAGGTTTTTACGAGCCGCCAAAAGGCTCTCCACACGGCGCCTGGCGTTGGCGTAACTTCCGCATGCATCAATCGCTGCCCAGACAGAGAAAAATTCGCCGTAATCAGAGAGCTGCGCTTTAAATATATCTTCATCAATCTCAATACCGGACTTCACACTCTCTTTCATGGCTGCATCGGCAACGTCTTTCATCTTATTGTCCCAGGCCGTTTTTGCTTTCTGGGACAGCTGGGACGCTTTCGAAGAGTCAACCACCGCAAGAATCTTGTTGGCCACGTTGAGCACAGACCCCGGCATCAATTCCGAGTTGGTCTCTTTTTTGACTGCAGGAAAAATCAATTCAGCCCCATCATCAAGAAGCGCACCTGCTATACATTTGGAAAGCTCTGACAGGAACCAGGAACCGAACCAGAGGTCCCGGAGTTTACGGGCAGAGGCAATAAAGTCTTGTACAGGGCCAATGGAAATCAATAAAAGAGTTTTATTCATGCCCCTCTCCAAATAGATAAATGAATACTGCTTCGTAAAATTCAGAAATAACCCTTACTGGTTTCATTCGATTTTTATATCGTCGAAGTACACCATTAGACTGAGGCATGTACTTACCTTCAAGGTCATCAGGTTTTTGGCGGACTCTACTATCTGTGGTTTTCAATATTAATTTTTCTGGAAGTTTAGAGTGCAAAAGTAGGCCAACTTGAAATAATTTTTCCTTCTTCCCGGGAAGTCTCACAATTTTTAATACAATTGGAGAACTAAGCCGTCCTAAATATTTTGTTTTTTTTCGCTTCGTAGTTCTATCGTAATATTCATAAGCTGGCAGAAGCATCCTCTCTCGCGGATCACGATTCTTAGGCCCCTCATTAGGATGGCCCTTTCCATCTAATTTAAATCGAAACTTTATCGGCAATCCTAAAGATGCACGAGGGAACCATAGATCTTTACTAAGAATCTTCTCATGGCGCGCTGAATAGGTATCTGCAAGTTTTCGAATTGCGTCGGGCTCAGGCCAATATGAACGACCCGGTGTTTTTTTCCCAATTATAGGGGCTCTTCGATCTTGCCTGAAACAAGCGTACTGCTCAATCAAAGATCCCCACCCCTCCACTGGAGCAGCATAAAATTGGCGATACCATATCTTTCCCTTTCCCAATGTGGGGTAGGCTTTTTCAGCTCCATCACAATGGAGTTTATCCATAAATCGTTGGATCATATCTATTTCGTCAAACTCTTTGAGAATCTCTTCGCAATAAAGGGATCCACACCCTTTTCGAGTCCGTGCCCCAACGCCACCAAAAAACGTCCATAGTTTTAGCGTATTCATCACGGTATCTTCAAAATCTTTGGGATAAGATATGAATAGAGTAAACTGCAAGCCGGGCTTGGCGTATTTAATGGCTTTATTATTAAATGGGAATGCCAAATATTTTGGGATATCACTGTTTTCTTCGACATGCTTGACAAGCAATGGCTTTCCACCACCCTTATCCCGTTGTTTCAGAACGGATATCGAAATCTTTGATTTGTAAAAGACATCTTTGCCTTTGTTATCTTTGACCTTACCGCCCCAGATTTTATTTTCTTTAGTAAGAAGTTTTACAGGGTCTTTTTCCGACTGCATCGTTCGCCACCAAAAGCGTAGGTGGCCCTTCACGGATTGAGTTCGAACAGGTGCGTCCTCATTCAGCTGCCAGCTCTCACTGTCCCCTCCCACCATGGGGGTGATCAGTTCAAATTCAAACGTCTCTTCAATGCGCCGCTTGTCAGGTGTTTCTTCTCTGCGTCGCTCAGGCAAGTCATCCAAAAGAAGTTTTCGCATTCCCCATCCTTTCAGCTACCGGTTGCGTTTTCGCCTTCAATATCAGGCCACGTCACCTGCATTCGTCCCAGGCCGAACATGGTATTTTTTCCCACATGGAGTGACTCCCCAAGCTTGAGAAGCGGGTAGAACGGCTTGAGGTCTCCTGAGTAAACCACACTTCCTTTCAATCCTCCCATGGGCACCATCCGCCGTTGCCGGGTCGACCACCTCTCAAGTTCCATCCACGCCAGATCCTGCCTAACAACAACAACCTCGCCTGCCCGGTGAATCAGCGCCGGGTAGTCCCATTTCGGCTCGCCCTCCCCGTAGGTTTCAAAGACTCCGTGAACACGGCGAACCACATGGGAGATCAACCCCTGAAAGGAGAGGGTTTTCGGCAGAGCCCCTTCCACCTTCACCCGCATGGGCGTCTGAAAATCGACACAGACCGTCTCTTTTTTCCCCATGCCCTCCGGTGCCTCAGGGATCGTCAACTCGGATATCTGGGTTGGAAGCAACACACGCTCAGTCTCAGGCTCCCAGAGATCCTCCCCATTATGAGTAATGGAGAGAAGGTGAAACTCACCACGCCGGCTGTCAATTCTCTGGCCAACCCCCTGTCGGCCCATGCGCTTGACCGCAAGGGCCGCATAAGGCAGATCACGCCTATAGTCGCCAAAAAATCGAAGACCGAAAACCATCTCGGTGCCTTTGGGATAAAACCGCCCCTCATCTTCCGGCGCCAGAAGGACCATGGGGTGAGGCGGCGCGCTCATGCGAAGGCTCTTTGGACGACCCCAGCTCTTCTCTTCAAAGAGGCGCGAATAGACGCAGACGGTGTTTACCATGCACTCCCGGCAAGGTTTTTCAAGGGTCCGGCATGTTGTGCCCCTTAAGGCGTACCCCATGGCGCCTCGAAGGGCGGCCCCCTTGAAATCGGGAAGAAGACCGTCCCTTACCCACCCCACACGAAACCAATACGTTTCCACCTGCATCACCCACCTCCCCTTGGTCATGACTCCTTCACAACATACTCAAAAGAGAAATCAACAACAAGACTTCTCATTACTTCTGGAAAGAGATGATAGCCAACCAATCAACTCTTGAAAAGAGAAGAAATATTTCTTTTCTTCATTCGGAGAGAATCCTCTTTTTTTCTTAAAAATCTACGTTCCTGCCTGACAGTAGTTCCAAGCCTGCCGCCTTTCTTTTTCATCAATTTATACAAACAATCCCAGATTAAGCTGTTAACCACTTTAGACGCGACAAAAACATGTAAAATAAGCATATTAACGAGGTGAGAGTTATTCATAAACAAACGCCATGAAATCCATCACCTTTTTGGAGGCCGCCCATTTTCAGGGGTCTTCCTTGTTTTTCTCTTCCACTCAAAAATGGGCATAGATTATCCGGTTGATGTATGTGCTTGACATTAAAGGGATACAATCTGTTTCTGCGACTTGACAAACGGCTCGGTGTAGGTAAAGATGTAGTCAATTTTGGGGGGTTATCCATTTTGGCCTCTGAGAGGTACGCCAATCAGGGCTCAAAATGGGGTGCTGTCTGAAAGGTTGCCCCGCTTTCGAGGGGATTAAGACGGACGATGGCAGACTTAGTAGTTTTATTCATTTTTTAGTCTGAAAGGTTGCCCCGCTTTCGAGGGGATTAAGACTATTTGCCCTCTGCGTTCTTTGCCTTGAAGATCTTATTTGTCTGGAAGGTTGCCCCTCGAGCCCGCAAACAAAAAGCCCCATTCCGCAAGAATTGCGGAATGGGGCTTTTCCATGTGCGCGGCAAGCTCGCTGTACCCGATCTGCCGTGACGCATCCGGCTTAATTTCAACCCCCGCTGTCATGCACGAGGGGATGCCCTAAAATACCTGCTATTGTTTATCGGTCCCCCCATGCCTCACCCGTGCATTGACTTCAGAAAAGGAAAGAGGCTGTGCCTCAAAGGCGTCAGATCATGCTTCATCCCCCTGGGCAGAACTACGGGGCAAGCCGTCTTTATCTGCAACCCATCTTTTTCCCTTTTCTTGAGCTGCTGGTTCTGCATCTTCTGACTGGCGGCAGGGACAACGCGCTTCAATTCTCAATAAAATTCAGCAGGGCCTCCGGCGAGTCGCTTTATTAAAAAAGCTCCGCAAAAACTTACCCATTGCATTGCTGAGGCCATGGAATTTATTTGAAACCTGTTTATCAAACTTTTCAAAAGTTTGGCCCCGGCAGGGCTGTCGGAGGCTTCTTCAGGCTGAATAGTTGCAAATATCGCAGCCATTCGGCTGCTGCAGATCGGTATTCGAATATTCTGGGATGTGGTGGTATTTACGAGTTGCAGGAGGGAATTATCTGGGGGGCACGGACCATACCGCAATCAACTTGTCCCATGAGGTGTTGACCATCACGGGACAGGTTGTGCGTTTATGGTGTGGGGTATGCAAGGGGCGGCAGTAAATCTTCTTCACTCGTCAGTCATGAGTTTCAGGCTCTTTCGCACAAGAACTCATCTGCCAGAGCATCCACAAGCTGATCAAGGGCTTGTGAATATGGGGTGGTTGAGGCATCCCGATCGAGATTGACAAGAACCCCTCCCCATGGCTGATGCTCCATTTGAAGGTCTGATCGCGCGGTTTGACTTAAATTCCCATCCTCATCATGAATATGGCGGGAGTGAAGCCGTGCCAGAACACGGCACCCAGAAGTCTCCGCGGCATCGGCCCATGGGTCAAGGTCATCATCGGACCGGCCGAGTAGAATGCAATGGGTCGATCGTGTCATAAGCTGATGGGTGTCCGGGGCAATTTTCCCCCCAAGGTCTACCAATGTGATTCGAAAATGGGACCCGAGCCTTTCAATACTGTTGCATTTTGCTTTCACAAACTCGTCACTGAAGGCCTGTTTTCTTCTGATGAGCTGCACATGCTTTGCATCCGATTCTGAACTCCACTGTCCCTCCCCGTCTGGGCATGCGCGTTCAAGAAAAACATCCTTGGAAAAAAGGGCCCCGAGTTTTCTGAAAAGCTCGGATACAAAAACAGACTTCCCTGAATGTGGCGGTCCGCCAATGCTTATGACACCGCCGATGTACTGCTTTCGAAGTAAATCACTCATCACTCCTCCCTGTAAACGTCAGAATCTGCGATCAGCTGGCCTGCAGCGTATGAAGGATTATGGGAAGCAACAATCACAAATCCCTGCTCACGAGGCTCATAAACCCCGACAGCAGGAGATGGATGCGCTGAGTGGACAAGCATGGCATATCCCCAGACAGGAGCTCTCCCCGTAAAGAGAACCGGACGATTTCCAGGAAGATCTTTTTCTATAGAGTGAAGTGCCTGTGCAAATTCCATCCGGGTTGTAATGCTCTTGGGAATTTCAATTTCCACTACTTTGTACCCGGATGAATAATCCGTAACGTGAAATAGAGGTTCAGCCATCATCTCTCCTTTAAACCTGAAAATAAAATATGGGGAAATAGATCAGTCGTTTCTGCCAAGGATTCAACACATTGTTCACAATCTTTAGTTATTTCTTTATCAGATAGCTTTACTCAATTCGATAACAATGTACACACATGAAATATTTCTCTTTTGAATACTGCTCCTCGTAAGGGGGGATCACATTGACGCCACACGATGCCAACTGTGAAAAAGTGAATCGAGGAATATGCCTTCGCCCGGCTATATGCCGTATCACTTCAAGTACGAAGGTGGCTACGGTGCGCCGCGATGGGGAACGCTCAAGGGCAATCACCTTTCTATCTACCTTCATTGGGAGCTATCCCGTGACAGGGGGCTCATAATAAACGCAGACGGTGAGCGTCAGCGAACCGAATGCAACCTGGGGTCCAGGGGATTATCCCCTGGCCGCCGGAGGCAGGCTTTTACCCACCCAGCTGCAACAGGTCCGTCAGCCGGGTGAATCGCTGGATTGTTTTGTTGTTTTTCACGGCAATGGCCAGGGCCTTGTATGATCCCACGAGGACGACGAGTTCTTTGCCGCGGGTGATGCCGGTGTAGATGAGGTTTCGTTGGAGCATGATCTGGTGCTGGGTGGAGACGGGGATCACCACGGCGGGGTATTCGGACCCCTGGGATTTGTGGATGGAGACGGCGTAGGCCAGGGTGAGTTCGTCGAGTTCCGCGGCTTCGTAGGTGACGTCATTTTCTTCAAATCGGGCGATGACGCGTTTTGCTGCCGGGTCGGCGGCGACGATGCGTCCGATGTCTCCGTTGAAGACGTCTTTGTCGTAGTTGTTTTTGAGCTGCATGACCTTGTCACCGAAGCGGAACTTAAAGCCGGTCTCCTCTGGTGCCCCCGTGGGTTTGGGGTTGAGGGTGTCTTGAAGGAGCTGGTTCAGGCGCTCACCGCCGAGGGAACCTTTGTGCATGGGGGTGAGGAGCTGAATATCCTCCATGGGGTTCAGATTGAAGCGTCTTGGGATGCGGCGTGCGACCAGCTCCACGATGGTGCTGGCCACCGCTTCGGGGTCGTTTCGCTCGATGATGAAAAAATCACCCCCGGGCTCTTTGGAGCCGGAAAAGGGGCGTTCCCCCTGGTTGATGCGGTGGGCGTTGACCACGATAAGGCTCTTTTCCGCCTGCCGGAAAATTTCCGTCAAGGTGGTGACGGGGATGCGCTTGGAGGCGATGACATCGCGCAGGACGTTGCCGGGTCCCACGGGTGGGAGCTGGTGGACGTCCCCCACGAGGATGAGGGTGGCGGTGTCCGGGACGGCCTTTAAGAGGTTGAACATCAGGGGCACGTCGATCATGGATGCTTCATCCACCACAAGAACGTCGCAGGAAAGGGGATTCTCCCGGTTTCGCTGGAAGCCCCCTTTCTGGAAACTGAACTCGAGCAAACGGTGGATGGTCTTGGCGGGGAAACCGGTGGATTCGGTCATCCGCTTGGCGGCTCTTCCCGTGGGGGCGGCCAGGAGTATGCGGGCACCAGCCTGGTGGTAGATTTTCAGGATGGCTTTGATGATGGTGGTCTTGCCCGTGCCGGGGCCGCCGGTAATCACCATGGCCTTGGAGGTGAGGGCGCGTTCCACCGCCTGACGCTGCATGGGTGCCAGGGTGATGGAGAGGCGTTTCTCCATGGCGGCCACGTCGCTTTGGGCATTGTCAAAGAGAGGGAACTTTGCCCCTGCCGCTATCTTTGAGAGGGTGACGGCAATGCCGCGCTCCGAATGAAACAGCCAGGGAAGGTAGACCGCCTCGATGATGTGGGGGGCGTCCACGGTCTTGGTGATGACCTTCTCATTCTGGACGAGAAAGGCGATGCCCTCGCGGATGGGTTCGTGGGAAAGCTGCAACAGTTCGACTGATTTCTGCACAAGTTGTTCGATGGGCAGGAATAGGTGCCCCTCATCGGTGGCCTGGGAGAGGGCGTAGAGAAGCCCGGCGTGGACCCGCTGAGGCGCGTCTTGCGCAAACCCTGTGGATCTGGCGATGCGGTCTGCCGTCAGAAATCCGATCCCCGCCACCTCTGTGGCCAGGGCATACGGATTTCTCGTCACCACCTGCACCGCCTTCTTTCCAAAGGCCTTTACAATACGACTCGCAAAGGCGTTGCCCACCCCATGGGAGTGAAGAAACACCATCACCTGGCGCACATCCATCTGCTCTTCCCAGCCAGTGAGGATCTGTTCCGCCTTTTTTTTGCCAATCCCCTCTACATCTAAAAGCCGCTCCGGCTGCTTGTCGATCACCTCCAGGGTCTTGTTTCCGAACACCCCCACAAGCCGTTCCGCCATCTTTGGCCCGATCCCGTGAATCGCCTTTGAGGAAAGATACCGCTTGATGCCCTCGGATGTCACCGGAAGCGCACTGGAAAACTTTTCGACCTTGAACTGCAACCCATACTGCGAATGGCTCTCAAACCGCCCCAAGGCCTCGATAAAGGTGCCGTCCGGAGGCCCCATGAGTGGCCCCACGACAGTGACTTCACCCTGGCCCTTTACCCGCACCTTGGCAATGGTAAACCCCGTCTCTTCACTCGTAAATGTGGTGCGGACAATCTCTCCGCAAAGGGTCTCAGCCATGGTTTGCCTCCGGCGGCCAGGGGATGATCCCCAGATTCGCGAATGCTCTAACCCTCGTACCTCGGGTTTTTACATTCGCTGACGGGCTTCGCCCGTGGTTATCGGTGAGTTGAAACGGATTCGCTATAAGCCATTCATCAATTGAATACATAGTCGGCGGGAGCGCAATATTCAAGGGGTACGCACCAAAAGAAGCCTCCGGCGGCAAGGTGTGCCACCTTGAAAGCTTGTTGCGGATGCGCTTTGCTCCTCGTTCCTCGGGGCAAATCACATCCGCCTTTCATTTCAGGTCGACCCGTTCTTGCTCGCCAAGCTATGTGTATCTGAACTTTTCAGAGTGTTGGCCTCAGGAGGTATGAGTAGGCTCGTCAAGTCGACCGACGATTGAACGATGAAATTGTTTGTCACTATTCAGCTATGGCTCCGGCGACGCAACCAAAACGGCTTTCAAAACCTGTTTGTCAAACTTTTCAAAAGTTTGGCCCCCGGCAGGGCCGCCGGAGGCATGTTTTTGTCCTTTCCTTTTTCCTACCCGTCCACCACAGTCAGAGTCGCATGTCCGTCGGCATTTCGGGTCACCTCGATCTGGGCGCCGATTCTGTTTTTGAGGAGTTCGACATGTGAGATGACGCCGATGGTGCGGTTTTCAAGGCGCAGGTTTTCCAGGGCTGCGAGGGCGGTGTCGAGGGTGTCGGAGTCAAGGCTGCCGAAGCCTTCGTCGATAAAGAGGCTTTCGATGCGGGTTTTCTGGCCGGCCATTTCCGAGAGGCCCAGGGCAAGGGCGAGGCTCACCAGAAACGACTCTCCGCCGGAGAGGCTTTTGGTGGGGCGGACGGCATTGGCCTGGTAGCGGTCGACGATCTCGAGTCCCAAGTCTTCGGTGGGAATGCGTCTGATTTCGTAGCGGGGATTCAAGGTGTGAAGGTGACGGTTGGCAAGGGCCACAAGCTGGCCCAGGGTAAGCCCTTGAGCAAACCTGGAGAACTTGGTGCCGTCTGCGGAGCCGATAAGATCCTTCAGGAGAAGCCATGGCCGAGCCTCTTTTTCCAGGACGGCAATCTGCTCAATATGTTTTGCCTGTTGCAGGCGTGCGGTGGCATCGGCCTTCAGCTTTTGAGCAATTTCCCCAACCTGCTTCAAGAGCTCATCACGGTCTCGCTCTTTGCTTTCCTTTTCCTGGGCGAGTTCGAGGGCCTCTTCTTCGGTGGGGGGCTGCTTCAGGGCAAGATCTTCAAGGGCCTCTTCATTCTCTTTTAACAACGCGGAGAGTCTTGCCTTACGGTCTTTGTGTGCCTCGATCCGTGAGGTGATATCGGTTCGTATTTCTGGGGTCAGGAGCGCTCCCATAAGCTCGTTTATGTCTTGAAATCCCGATTGACTCAGGGCCTGATGCAGGGTTTTCTGCCGCACCTGCTCTTCGGATCGCCTGGTTTGAAGTTGCTCTTTGGTGGCCGTAACCTGGGTGGTCATGCGGGCCACCTGGGCCAAGGCTTTTTCGCACAGCTCCCGCCGTGCCGTTGTGTCGAGGAGGTTGGGCGCCTCTGGGGCAGGCATTTCCATGAGTGCTTCAAAGGGGCCCCCTTTTTCCTGCCACTGCACTGCTTCCTCGCGGAGCTGATCCATCTGCAACGTCAGGGTCTCGATGCCAGCGTTGACCTTTGCCAGTTCGGCCGTGTCTCCTAAAAGGGCTGCGGCCTTTTCTGCCCAGGCAGTAGCACGGGATTCAAGGGCGGAGACGGCCTTTGTGATGGACGCCAAGTCAGGTGTGCCCGACGTTGCGACTCCCCATGCCGAGAGTCCTTTGAATGAGGCATCAAGAGCTTTTGCAAAATCTGTTTCGAGGGTCTTCCTATAAGCGGACTGCCCTTTAAGCTGGGCGTTTAGTTGATTCAGGGTCTGGTCCAGTTGATGGGCTTTTGCCTTTTTGGCAGCGGTGTTTCCCCGGGCTTCCAGCAACGCCTTTTCAGCAGCCGTACGGCTTTTTTCCAAAGCCTCCACAGCCTTCAATCTGTCGCACAGCGTTTTCAACTGCGCCCCGATCTCTGCTTCAAGGGCCTTAAGCCTTGCTGTGTCTCCGATGGGGACGCCAATCTCCACACGCGTCAAAAGGGCGGCGTAGCGCCGATCAAGGCTTTCTACTTCGGCTGTTTTCATCTTTAGGCTGGCTGAGATGCCGCTTAAAGCCGAGTCCTCGTTGGCTATGCGTTTTGCCAGGTTTTTCTCGTCTGACTCATATTTCAAGACACGCTTTTTTGCCTGGTCTCTTTCGGCTTCGGTCTCGCGGCACCGAGGCATGCCTGCCCCAGCGGTGTAGGGGTGTTCAAGGGCTCCGCACAAAGGGCATGGTTCACCCTCCACCAAATGGGCGCGCTTATCCACCAGGTTTTCGATGGCCACGGCCTGCTGATGGATGGTCTCTTTGTCGGTGAGGGCTTTTCTGGCGACTTCGAGGGAGGCCGCTGTGCCAACCGCCTCTTTCGCAAGGGCTGTTTTGGCGTTTTCTTTCTCTTTCCGCTCAGTTCCAAGGGCTGTGGCGGCCATGAGCGCTGCGGCATGATCCGTGCTAATCAGCATCAGCTCGGCCACGCCCCTCTGGCGGGCCTCAAGGGCCTCTTGCTGGCGGGAAAGCTCGGCGGCAGGTGGGTGAGCGGTCATCTCTTTTTCAAGGACCTTCACAGCGCTCTCTGCCTTGGCACGCGATGCCTCGGCCGCGGTAAGCTCCTCTGTTGCCCGCTTCAATGCCTCCTGTTGCCCTGCAATTCCTGTGCGAGTCAGCTCTTCGGCCTTGATGGCGGCTTTCACCTCCTGGGCCATTCGGTCGGCGCCACCCAGCTGGGATCTGACCCCCGGCAGCGCTGCCTCCAGCCGTTCATCGGCAGCGTGATCGGCCTTCCAAGTATTGATTTTGGCGATGGAGGTCTCAAGGTTTTCCTTTTTACCGGTGCCTTTGCCAATACGGACCTCATTTGTTTTCAGCTGCAGGGAGCACGACACCTGGGCCTGCTGCAATGCCTCTGCCGCTGTCCTCTCGGATTCGCTCAACCTCTTTTTGAGTTGAACCTCATCAGCTTCCAGGTCTTTGACGGCTGTGCAAACCGACTCCCAAAGCCTCAGGTCACTCTCCAGTGGGGCTGCCTTTTCGTGACGGGTCAGCCGCACCTGGTCCGGTGTAAGGGTCTCCCCTGCTTTGGCAACGTCCTCGGTCTCTGCTTTAAGCCGCGTTTTGTCAGCATTTTTTACCTTCCACTGTTCGTGGACGCCAAGTCGTTTCGTAAGGTCGGCGAGGGCCTTTAGAAAGGTCTCCTGCTCGGATGCAAGGCGCGTCTGTTCAGACGTGAACCCAGCCTTCTCCTCTTCGGTGAGCAGCGTCAGCATCGCAACGGCCCGCCGGGCGTCTGCAAGGGCCTCTTCCTTCTCTTTGGCTGCATCGTAGGCGAGCTTGCTCAGCTGAGAATAGATCTCGGTACCGGTGATGCGCTCCAGAAGATCACCCCGTTCTTTTTCTCCGGCGTCCAGGAATTCCCGGAAGCGTCCCTGGGCCAGAAGCACCGACCTCAAGAATCGGGGGTAATCCATGCCGGTGACCTCGGTGACCAGCTCATCCACGGCCTTGAGCTTGGTCTCAAGGATGGTGCCTGCAGCATCTGCCAGCTGGCGTTTGGGGGCCTGGACTTTGCCGTCTGCCTTTTTTCGTGCCCGTTGAAGGTCCCAGCGTGCGGTGTATGTTCCGTCTCCCGCCGAAAATCGTACCTCTGAGAAACAGTGGCCGGTGCCCCGGCTCATCATGTTCTCGGGCACGGCCCGCTTGTGCTCATCGTAGCGGGCTGCTTTGCCGAAGAGTGCCAGGGTGATGGCATCGAGGATGGTTGTTTTACCGGCCCCTGTGGGGCCTGTGATGGCAAAGATCCCGGCCTCGGCCAGGGAGCCGCTTCCAAAGTTGATATGGACGGGATCCCCAGCGATGGAGTTGAGGTTCTGAAAAGTCAGGTCGATAATTTTCATGCGCCTTCTCCCTCTTCAGCTTTTTCAAGGAGGTTCATGAAGCACTGGGTGAGCTCCTCTTTGTCCACATCATCCCCGGTCTCTTCCAGGCGCCTTGCAAAAACCTCCTGGGGCTTCATCTCACTGATGGAAACGTGCGTGTTTTCCATGCCCGTGGATTCGCGCCGTCCTCCGTTCACGCCAACCTTCAGAACTTCCGCGCCATGTTCCGCGGCAAGGGCCCTTAACTCATCACTCAAGGTGGTGGACGAAAAGCTTCCCTCTATCACCAGCTCAACCCAAGGGGTTTTTGCCTCTTGAGTTACCACCATGGATTTGATCTGCGCCTCAAGCTCTTCCGGACTTCCTGTCAGGCGCTCGAGGTGCCTGAACGCCGGCACCTCGATGGCCTCATGGGAGACCCCTTTTTCTGAGGTGGTGAGCAGCCTCAGCTCTTTCTTTTGGTTTCGCTCGCCAAAGCTTAAGGGAATGGGGCTCCCGCAATACCGGATGTTTTCATTCCCCCCTACGGCCTGGGGTGTGTGGATGTGGCCCAGGGCAACGTAGTGAAAGGTGTCGGAAAAATCCCCGCCGGATATGCTGCCCAGGTTCCCGATATGGATGGTGCGTTCAGACTCCGATGATTCTGACACCGAAGAGCCAAGGGCCGTCAGGTGACCGGTTCCAATGACAGGCGTGCCTCCGCTTTTCTCTTTCACCACGTCTGCTACGTTTGTATAGGTGCTCTGAATCCCGGCTCGGGTTCTCGCCGAGAGCTCATCAAAACTCTCCCCCGCCACCGCCTTTCTCACATCCCGGTCTCTTAGGTATGGCACTGCCGCCACCCACACTCCGGGATCGTTCTCATCCCGTAAGGACGGCATATAAAAGAGAGCATCCTCTATCTCTTCCGGCAGTGAGCCCACCACATGAACCCGAAGCGCCTCAAGGACCGTTGCCGGTGCATCTATGTGGGGGGCCGAGTCATGGTTTCCCCCGACAATGATGGCAGAGCACCCCCCCATGGCCGAGAGCTTTGTCAGGAACTGATAGTAGATCCGCTCCGCCTCCCGGGGCGGGTTGGCCGTATCGAAAATGTCGCCTGCCACGATCAAGAGATCCACGGCATGCATTTCAATGGTCTCAAGGAGAAAACCAAGAAACGCCTCGTGCTCGTCAAAGCGATCCCTGTCGAAAAAACGCTGGCCCAGATGCCAGTCGGAGGTGTGGATGATTTTCATGGATCCTCAGGTTCGCAAATGGTCCTTTGCCCTCGTCCCTCGGGCACGTCGCATTTGCTTACGGGCTGCGCCCGTGGTCAGCAGTTATAGGTTTCAGTCTCGTTCCCAGAGTTTCTTTATTCACGTGATGACCATTGCAGGTCTGCAAGACTGAAGCGCTACCTTCAATACCCTGTAAAGAGAAAATCCAGAGAGCCGATAATGGAGGTTCTGAGCTCACTGAGGTCGACGACAAAGTCTCCCAGTTCGGTAGCGGGTATTGCGGCAAGTTGGGGGGTTAAAAGAACATGGGGGGCTTCTTCAATAGGAAGAATTGGGGTCAACCTTTCGATGGGGGTGTTGATGAGTCTTGAATGACGGGCAATGGGGATTACCACCCGTGTACCCAAGGTATCGAGAAGGTCGTTTTGCACATCCATGAGATAGGGGTAGGCATCACAACTGTTGGGGTTGATATTCAAATAAACCGAAAATTGGGCCATCAGAAGTTCCTCGCGTGCGTGCTGAACAGACCGAGTTCTTTGATATCATCATTGTAGGCTTCGACAGCCTTTCGGTTCTTTTCTTTCCAGGTGGCCCGCTCTTTCTCAGCAATACGTTCATGCAGTGCCTCTTCAAGGGTTGCAGACAGATTGATGTCAAGCTCGCGAGCTTTTTTCAGCAACTCTCTGTTGAGGCTCACATTGGTCGCCTTTTTTGCAGATGGGGTTACACTTTTGGTTGTCATGAGATCACCCTTAACGTGTGTGTGATTGATGCGTATATTTTATGCGCATCAAATTAACATGTCAAACTTATAGCGGAATAAGATCAGAAAGGGCGGCTGCTGAAAAAACTGTGATTTGGTACCTACGTTGGCGTGTGCCTGCGGCGGCCAGGTGGGGGTACCTGGAAACCCTATGATGAATAAAAAACCTCCGACAGTATGGGCCTGCCGGAGGTTTTTTTTGAATGATTTTCAGGGTGGTCCAGGATTGCGTACCGTTATACCCCACGGGCGTAGCCCGTCAGCGAATGCGGCGGACTGAGGAACGAAGGCCCGGAGCATTCGCGATCCTGGTTAGATTTTAAATCGGCCCACCATGGTGGTGAGGTTTCCGCTCATGGCCAGGATACTGGAGACGCCTTCGTCGGAGCGGTCGCAGCTTTCGGTCATGTCACCTGCCGCCAGGTTCACATCCCCGATGTCCCCTGCGATGGTGTTGGAGAGGTTCGAGGTGGCAGCGACGTTTTCGTTGATCTCGGTAAGCCCGCTGGAGATCTGGGTGACGTTGTCGGCGATGCCACGGGTGGTCTGGGCCTGGGAGTCAACGGAGGAGGCAATTTCAGAGACGATATCGCTTGTTCTGTCGATGACGCCGGAGATCCCTTCGATGTCCCCGATGGTGGCCTGGGTGGAAGTTTGAATGTTCTCGATGGTATCGCGGATATCACGGGTGGCATCGGCGGTCTGGCGGGCGAGGTCTTTGATCTCTGCGGCAACCACGGCAAAGCCTTTGCCGTACTCTCCGGCGCGGGCCGCTTCGATGGTGGCGTTGAGGGCGAGCAGGTTGGTCTGCTCTGAGATTTCGGTGATGGTTTCGGTCACCTTGCCAATGGCCTCTGCCTGTTGCCCAAGTTCCCCGACGCGTTCGGTGGCTGTTCGGGACTGAGTGACGGCCTCACGGGTGATTTCGCGAGCCTTGTCGGAGCTCTCGGCGATGGTTCGGATGGTCTCGGTCATCTCTTCGGTGGACTCGGCCACGGCAGAGGTGCTGGTGGAGGCCTGCTCCATGGCGGCTGCCACAGAGTCCATGTTTGCCTTCATCTGGTCCGATGCGGTGGAGACGGTATCTGACTTGGTCTTCACGCCATGGGCGCCTTCTTTAAGGTTACCGGAGAGACGGGTGAGCTCTTCGGCTGAGCCGTTGAGGGTGGTGGCGTTTTCGGAAATATTGGAGATCATCTCCTGGAGGTTCTCAATGAACTTGTTGAGCCAGATGGCCAGTTGGCCCACATCGTCCTTGCTGTGGACCCGGAGGCGCTTGGTGAGGTCCCCTTCGCCCTGGGCAATGTCCTTGACCATGTCCACTGTGTCGGAGAGGGGGCCGGTGATGAAGCGGCGGATGATGATAAGGTTGAACAGGATGGTGGCAACCACCACAACAACGAACAGAGCAAGGTTCATCATCTGCTGGCGGCCGGTTTCACTGCCCAGGTCATGGAGTCGGGTCTGGAGGGCCTCGGAGCGGGTTTTTGAGAGGCCCGAGAGGGCTTCGGTGAGTGCGGAGGTCTCATCAGACAGGAGCTTGGCCTGCTGAATGGCATCGGTGTCGGTGCCGTCCATGTCTTCGGCAATGCGGGTGTAAACGCCCAGTGCCTTGTCCGTGAAGGCTTGAATGCGCGTGATAAGGGGTTTGGTTGTGTCAGCCGATGTGGGATCAAGCGTGATCATGGTGCTGAGGCTGGTGATGACTTCGGTGCTCAGGTTGCCCGCTTCTTCCAGGATGTCTGTGTCCCCTGTCATGACGGCGTCATCGTAGAGCTTGACCTGACCTTTAAATTTGGAGAGGGCACTTCGGGATTCCATGGCCGCAGGGAACATCGAGTCGGAGACCTGTGCCAGCTCTCCGCGCATGGAGAAACCGCCGATAAGACCGACGCCAGTCGTAATTGCATAGCCTGCCATCAGGATCAACAGGCTGCACCAGATTTTTTTCCCTGTGCTGAGTGACTGCCACATGTGAGCTCCTCCTTCGAATTAAAGATCTCTTTATACTAAATATTATGTGATCTCATATATTTGCTCGGGAAGGAGTTGTTTTCTTGATGATGAGCACTTATGTGCAATACTTTCAGTATGCAATAAGGCACTATGATTACTTACTATGCTCATCATTGATGCGGATGACAGTCCGATAACAAATCGATGACAAATAATTATAATGTCTGAAATCCATGAAATAAATGACGATCCAACCCGATTATTCCTACAATTGATCGAAGGTAAAGTATCCGTGCGTCTCTTGTCAAAGCAAAAAATGTCTGCAAAACCGGACGCTTTTCTATGACGTATTGAATTGTCAGGTGATTTTAGCTGAATTGTGAACTGATATTTCACAATTAGAATGGGTGCACGCAGGCAGAGGCCCGGGCAAGAGGTTGAACAGTGTCTCTATTCACACGAGGGGTGGGCTAGCCCGCAGTTTCATCAAGGTAGGTGACGTCTCCGGAAAGAATACGAAGGGACTCGCCCGCCTCGTTTTCGACCAGAAGCACGCCGTCCGGGTCAATGTCGAGCACCCGGCCTTCCACATCCTCTCGCATCATGGAGACGCAAACCCTGCGGCCAACAATGTCGGAGAGAGATTTCCACCGGGTGAGAATGGACTCTGGGCCCTGTGTGGACAGGGTGGTGTAGTGAGCTTCAAAACGGGAAAGAATGGCACGCAGCAGGGAAATCCTGGAAAAAGGGGACGCTGCTTCGGCCAGAACCGACGTGGCGATCTCTTGAATGTCATCATGGAACGCATCAGCCGGGGTGTTGATGTTAAGGCCAAGCCCCACGATCACATAGTCCACGGCATCCAACTCCATGCTCATTTCGGTGAGGATCCCTGCGAGCTTTTTTCTCCCCACCAGGATGTCGTTGGGCCATTTGATGCGGGCGTTGATACCGGTTTCCTGAATCAACGCTTCGGCAACGGAGACCGCTGTCATAAGGGTGATGAGGGCGGCGCGGGAGGGTTCCATGTCGGGTCGGAGGATCAGGGAGAAGAGAAGCCCTTCACCGGAACTCGCCAGCCAGGATCTCCCTTTTCGTCCTCTGCCGGCACTTTGTGCTTCAGCCACCACCAGTGTTCCTTCGGGAGCCCCCTCACGGGCCAACTCTCTTGCCTGGGTGTTGGTGGAGTCCGTGAGGTGGTGGTGGACGATGCCGACCTTGCCGATGGTGTTGGTGTCAAGGCCGAAGACAATCTCTTCCGGCAGGAGAAGGTCAGGGGCTTCGGTGAGGAGATAGCCCTTGCCCGGAGCCGACGTAATGGCGTACCCCAACGCCTTGATGGCAGCGATGTGCTTCGAGATGGCAGCCCGGCTGATGCCGAGCCCGCCACTGAGTTCTTCTCCCGAGACCCATTGGCCGGTACGGGATCGCAGTGCCGAAAGAAGGTCCTGTCGTTTTCCTGACAACGTCATGCTGGCTCCATTGCGGTGAAGGGGTCCCCCGATCGCGAAACGCATCGCTGCTGCATACCGGGACTGAAACGAAGCGGGGTTACTTCGAGGTGTTACGAACACGTGTTCTCGAGATCCCGAGTTATTCCGGGCTGAGGAACTCGCTCAGTTTTTCGCACAGCTCTTCCGGCCAGACCTCGGCGTTGAGAAAAATCTCCACATCCTCTTCTGTGAGGGTGGCTCGAACGTTGGGGGGAAGGGCGTCCAGGGCCATCTGGCGCTCCGGATCCACTTGACTCTTCTTGGTCTTCTTGTTGCCCATGACGTGTGATTCCTGTATCTATGTAAAGATTTTTTAATTAAAAAATGTGTTTACCGCGGTTTGAAGGTGCGGCCTGTTTTCGGATGCTTCACGTGAAACAACCGCAGTCTCTTCGAGCTACTTATCACACAACCCTTGGAAAGGGCAATGTGATCCCCACGAGAAGGCCGAACCCATGAGCACACAGCAGGAAAGAAGTCGAAAGACGCGTAAAAAACTGGTGGACGCTACCTTGTCCTGCCTTCAGGATTTCGGGTATGCAGGGGCCAGCCTGTCAAGGATCCTCGAACGGGCCGGGGTCTCCCGTGGCTCCTGGAGCCATCACTACGAGAACAAACGGGCCATGGTGGCCGACAGCGCGGAAACACTTCTTGCCACAGCTCTTTCCGAAGCCCATGGGGTGGGGGAGCTTCTTTTTTCCGAAAACCTGGATGTGGAAGCATTGATGGAAGATGTCTGGAGCCGCTTCTACCAGGGGCCCTACAGGGATGTCTGGGTGGAGTTCAACGTCGCCTGCCGCACCGATCCAGAACTTTTAACCCGCCTGACACCTGTCATCGAGGGGTTTTTTGACGATCTCGACGCCATCTGGCGCTCACGGTTTCCCGAGACAGCCACCTACGCCCGGGCAAAAGACCTTCTGGACCTCTCCCTCTACCTCATGCGGGGCATGGCCCTCCAGTCCCTCTCCCTGAATCGCCCGGACCATTTCCGCCACCTGAGAAAGGCCTGGGCCGAGATGATTCGAAGCTCGATCTCTTCCTTGCCGTAAAAAAAGCCTCAGGAGGCACGGTGTGCCACCTTGAAAGCTGGTCGCGGATGTGATCGACCCGAGGAACGAGGGTCGGGAGCATTCGCAAACCTGGGGTTAAGGGGCTCAGCCCCTTGCCGCCGGAGGCAAGATTAAGGTCCCACTTTGAAGATTTTGTTCGCAAACAATGTTCTTGAGTGATGGGTAACTCCTTGACATTGCATGCGCAAGCTGTGAATATCCAAAAGTAGACTGATTGGTCTGTTTTTGTGTCCTTAACAACCGAATCGGAAAGGGGGCGAGAGATGGGGCAGCAACGTTTTGAAGCGGATGTGGTGATTGTAGGCGGTGGCCTGGCGGGCATGACGGCGGCCTGTGAACTGCTTGACCTTGGGCGCAAGGTCCTGATCCTGGACCGCGATGTGCCGGAGCGATTCGGTGGGCTGGCCAAAGAGTCCTTTGGCGGGGTGATGATGGTGGACACCCCCCTGCAGCACAAGAACGGGATCAAGGATACCCCTGAACTGGCCCTCTCGGACTGGCTGAGCTGCGCCGGTTTCGGTGATGAAGACCATTGGCCCAGGAAATGGGCCGAACTCTACGTCCATCGATCCAAGGATATCATCCACGACTTCCTTAAAGACCGAAACGTCACCTTCCTTCCCGTGGTGAACTGGCCGGAGCGGGGCCTCTTTAAACCCGGCAACTCCGTTCCCCGCTGGCACATCGCCTGGGGCACGGGCTTCGGCATCATCGAAGGCATCGAAAACTACTTGAACGCCCACCCCAAACGGGCCAACCTGGAACTTCGCTTTGGCTGCAAAGTAGAGAGACTCGATCACACCGCCGGAAACATCACCGGCGTCAGTGGGACCATGCAAGAGGGCGGCGAAGCCTTCTCTGCCGATGGCGAAGCCGTGATCCTGGCTGCCGGCGGGATGTGCGGCGGCGATCTCACCAAAGTGCGGGACAACTGGTACAAAGGGTGGGGCTCCCCCCCTGAAAAGATTCTGAACGGCTCCCATCGCTATGCCGACGGCCTGATTCATGACGCGGCTGAAGCCGTCGGCGCCAATATCACTCACCTTGATAAACAGTGGCACTACGCAGCAGGCGTGGACTATCCCAACGCCGATATGCCCAACAAAGGCTTAAGCCTCGTGCCGCCTCGCTCTGCCCTCTGGTTCAACGCCCTGGGCGAACGCATCATGGACCCGGTGCCCCTCATGGGCTACACAGACACCCGTTATCTCGTAAAAAAGATCTGCCAGCAGCCGGGACAGTACTCCTTCCAGCTCATGAACTGGAAAATCGCCATCAAAGAGCTGGCCATCTCCGGCAGCGAGCACATGAAAGCCTTTCGCCACAAAAACAAGGTGCGCCTCGTCAAGGAGGTCCTCCTCGGCAACACCGAACTGGTGAACCGCCTCATCGGTGAGTCCAAAGATTTCATCACTGCCAACTCCATGGACGAGATGGTTGATAAAATGAACGACATGGGCAACCCCTACACCGTGGACGGCGAAAAACTCAAAGAGGCCGTCCGTGCCTACGACGACCAGATCGATCGCGGCCCCGCCTTCTTTAACGATGACCAGCTTCGTCGCATCTGTAACTTCCGCACCTACCGGGGCGACCGCATCCGCACCTGCAAATTCCAGAAAATCGACGACCCCAAAGCCAGGCCCTTAATCGCCGTTCGGGAATTCATCCTCAGCCGCAAAAGTCTCGGCGGCATTCAGACCGACCTCGCCTGCCGGGTCCTGAACGACGCCGGCGAACCCATCAGCGGCCTCTATGCCGCCGGTGAAACCGCAGGCTTCGGCGGAGGCGGCATCCACGGAAAAGGCTCCCTCGAAGGCACCTTCTTAGGCGGCTGCGTCCTCATGGGCCGCATCGCCGCCCACGACATCTGCGGGAAAAGCATGTAGGGGAAGGGCGGAAAAGCCAGCCTCCGGCGGCAAGGGGGTAACCCCCTTGACCCCTGGTTTGCGAATGCTCCACCCCTCGTTCCTCGGGGTGTTACATTCGCTTACAAGTACGCGTTTATCTTTTGGGTTCACTCATGAAATATCGGGGCTAAGGTGGTGATTTGGATGGCCATGGATATGACGACTCTGGTGAGTTACCTTTTTTGATAACCAAAGAAGGTCGGGCAATTCGTGATCCGGCGAGGCACCGAGGCCTGTAGGGTGCGTTTCACGCACCAACGCATCGGCCTTAATTCCTGTGGCTTAACAGTGAAACGAAGGCGTCAGGGGAATTGTTCAGCCCTTAAATAATACAAATGGGGTGGCGAAAGAGGTTGTTCACTCTCTCGCCACCCCATTTGTGTTTGTATGATGTTTTTACCCAATGAAGGACTTTATTTCTTTGGGGCTTATTATCAATGACTCGAGTTGTCCGACGACACCTGTGGACCCCACTCCGTTTGAGTCGGGCGCAGCCCGAGCCGAAGGCCGATGCGATTTGACCCGAGGAACGAGGGGCAAAGCGCATCGGCAACCAGCTTTCGAGGTGGCTCACCTCGCCGCCGGAGGCAAGTTTTTAAACAGCCTCCCGGCTGACCGTTGGAACAAAGGGGACGGGTCGGGGGATCTCTTTCAGGTTGAGGTGGCGGCGGGCGCCGTTCAGGGCGTCGTCGATATTGGTGTAGATGTTGTCTTCGCCGATGCGGTAGTAGAGGCCCGATTGTTCGAGGCTGATGAGGGGTTGGGCGTGGACGCCGGAGAGGATGAGCTGGGTTTTTTCCCGTTGGGTCTCTTCGACGAGCTCTTCCAGGGCGCGCAGGGCTGTGGCGTCGATCATGAGGATATGACGGCAGCGCAGGATGAGCACTTTGGGCCTGGAGCCGACTCGCCTCAGGGCGTCTTTGAAGCGGTTGGCAGCGCCGAAGAAGAAGGGGCCGTTGATCTCGAAGACTTCAACGCCTTTGGGTACCAGGCGGCAGGAGAGGGCGTGGGGGTCGTTTTCGAGGTCAAAGGTGCTGCGCCTGATTTTGGTAAGGTTGGCCATGCGGTTCATGAAGAGCAGAGCAGCCAGGACCACACCCACTTCGATGGCCACGGTGAGGTCCACGAAGACGGTGAGAGCAAAGGTGACGAGCATGACGGCAACGTCGGCTGGCGGGCTTTTCAAGAGTTTCACGAAGAACCGCCATTCGCTCATGTGGTAGGCCACCATCATGAGGATGGCAGAGAGGGTGGCCATGGGGATGAGCACCGCCCACTTTCCGAAGAAGAGGAGGATAAGAAGGAGGGTGGCGGCGTGGACAATCCCGGCAATGGGGGTGGTGCCGCCGCTTTTGACGTTGGTGGCGGTACGGGCAATGGCGCCGGTGGCGGGGATTCCTCCGAAAATGGGGGCAACGATGTTGGCAAGGCCCTGGGCCACAAGCTCCATGTTGGCGTTGTGGCGTTTGCCGATCATGCCGTCGGCCACCACAGCGGAGAGGAGAGACTCGATGGCGGCGAGCATGGCGATGGTAAAGGCGGGTGAGCTGAGCTGTTTCAGGGTTTCGAGATCGATCTTCGGGATGGACGGTGAGGGCAGGCTCGTGGGGACACTGCCGAACCGGCTTCCGATGGTCTCCACGTCCAGGCCGAGGAGAGCGGCGAGAAGGGTGGTGGCAAGGATGGCCACCACGGAACCCGGTATCTTGCGGGTTACCTTTGGCCAGAAGAGGAGGATCGCCAGTGTGACGGCCCCTATGGCAAGGGCCTGGAGGTTCAATGTGTCCATGCCTTCTGCGTAGATGGCGAGCTTCCCGATGAACTCCCCGGAGGTTTTTTCCAGGGAGAGGCCGAAGAAGTCGGGAATCTGGGTGGTGAAGATGATGAGGGCGATGCCGCTGGTGAAGCCCACGGTCATGGGGTAGGGAATGAAACGGATGGCGGCCCCGAGCCGGGAGAATCCCATGACCAGCAGCATAAACCCAGCCATGATGGTGGCGATGGCCAGCCCGTCATAGCCGTAGCGGGCGACGATGTCGAAGACCACGATGATGAAGGCCCCGGTGGGCCCGCCGATCTGAACCCGGCTTCCTCCGAAGCAGGAGATGATAAACCCTGCAACAACCGCCGTGTAGATTCCCTGTTCGGGTTTGACGCCTGAGGCGATGGCAAAGGCGATGGCCAGGGGCAGGGCCACAATGCCCACAATGACACCGGCCATGACATCATTGATGAGGGTCTGTCTGGAGATCCCCTCCTTGACGGCACGCACCGATTCCGGAACAAAATGCGAAAACATCTGACAACTCCTTGATGATGACAAGTGCCCGTATTCTCAATGGGAACAGCCGTTGAGTCGCAGCGGGAATTCCGAAAAACGGAAAGAGGAAACACCTGTCCATCGTCGAATGGGCGGTATTCACCAGCCCCGTCTGCTACGGGTCATGTATTGATGGCAAAGCAAAACGAGGGGTTACCACGTAAGTGGGGCTCGCCTTGCGAGGACATCTTAAAAAATGTGCATATCGGTTGATTGGTCTGTCGGATTGCCCGGAAAAGGCAAGGCGGCAAGGAGGCGGCACCGGAAGTGCTTTGGCACTGCGGCTGTCGTGGCCAATCAAAGGATCACAACCTGTGAATGGGCTTGCTGCAGCTGATGCCGTGACGGTGTGTTCGCATCAAAAATATTTATCAATAATATAAATATTAATAAATGGCCAGCAAGACGACGCCGCCAAATTAACGCCATCACCAGGGGAAGTCAAGGGAGAATCAGGGGGATGGTTGTGTCGTAAATACGGTGCCTTTTCCAAGGCTCCCGAGGGGCTCGGGAGATGCCGGTGTCGTGTATTTTTCTTCTCGGGATGGGAGCTACGTGCTATAATTAAATAATCAAATAAAAGAGTGTTTTATCATCTCTACGGATCAGGTGTCCGGCAGAACCGATCCGTATCATAATGATATATCTCCGGCGTGTTGTTCGTCGGTTCCTCTCCATCAGTACGTTGCCTCGTTTTTCCCCGAGCCTTTCGGCCTCTCTTTCCGTGTGTATCTCCCCACGATGTTCCCCTTGCCTGCCTGAAATAAACATCAAAACCCATGGGGTGTGATTATGTTGTGGAGAACATGGATTATAATGCTGGCTACGATGGTGATTCTCGGGTCCCAGGCATTTGCAGTCAATACGCTTAAAGGAAAGCCTCTTCACGTGCCTGGAGAGATCGTTGTGAAGTTTGTTCCCGGAATTTCGGCGGGCACCAAGGGCGATATCATGCGAAGGTTCGGTCTGACCCATAAACGGGAGAGCCACAAGTCCGGCCACTTTACGGTGGTATCCCATGCCGTGCCTGACGCAGTGCTCGAGAAGCTGAAGCGGGAAGGGGAGGTTGTCTACGCCGAGCGAAACGCCTACGCCTATGCTTCGGCGGGAGAGGCCGTGAACGATCCCTTATTCAGCTACCAGTGGCACATGACCCGCATTGATGCGGATTTGGCCTGGGGCTTGGTTCCCAACCCCGGAGCAGGGGCCGTGGTGGCCGTGCTGGACTCCGGGGTTCGCCAGAATTTGGAGGACTTCAACCAGACCCTGTTCGTGCCGGGTTACGACTTTATCAATGGGGACAATGACCCCAATGATGACAACAACCACGGATCCCACGTGGCCGGGACCATTGCCCAGTCTACGGACAACGGGGTTGGGGTGACGGGGGTGGCTTACAAGGCGGCCATCATGCCGGTGAAGGTTTTGGACAGGCGCGGGTCCGGCAGTTACACGGCCATTGCCGACGGGATCGTTTTTGCTGCGGATAACGGCGCCCATGTCATCAACATGAGCCTTGGGGGCTCTGCAGATCTCAATGTACTGCGGGAGGCGTGCGAGTATGCGGCGGCCCGTGATGTCGTGATCGTCGTCGCTGCGGGAAACGATGCAACCGATGAGCCGTCCTACCCTGCGGCGTATCCTAGCTGTCTCTCGGTGAGTGCCACCACGTTTGGTGGTGCCCTGGCCGGGTACTCCAATTATGGGTCGGCCGCCAAAGGCTCAAAAATTGACATCGCCGCTCCGGGCGGTGACAGCGCAGACAACAACGGGGACGGGTACGTGGACATGGTGCTTCAGAACACCTTCTCCCGAAAGAACGAAGGGTATTATTTCTTCCAGGGCACGTCCATGGCGTCTCCCCATGTGGCCGGGGTGGCCGCCTTGGTTCGTGGCGCACGTCCGAATTTGACGGCTGAGCAAGTGGAGACCATTCTTCTGGATAGTGCCACAGAGGTGGGGCATTCAGATCTGTTTGGTGCGGGGTTGGTGAACGCCTTTCAAGCTTTGAACGATGCCCTTGGATCTGGGGAGGTCAGTAACACTGCACCGCAAGTGAATATAGGCGCGGATCAGGTCATCATTTTGGGGGATGGGCTTAATCTGATTGCAAGCGTTGTGGATGACGGTTTGTTGAATGCCCCCCCAACCTATCTCTGGAGCATGGTGGAAGGACCTGCCGGAATGTCTTTTAACCCGGATGATGCCAAAGATACGCTGATGAGGTTTGCCCAGGCGGGAACTTACACCGTGCGTCTGACAGCGCATGATGGCGAACTCCAGGGGTTTGATGACATGATTGTCACGGTGAACGAACCCGGTACAGGCGGTGGGCCACTTGCCGTGGATGCCGGTTCAGACACGTCGGTCTCTCTGTCGTCCGGCGGTACCGTGACCCTGACCGGTGTGGTGACAGGGGAAGACACCCTGAGAGCAATCAACTGGACCAAAGGCAAGGGCCGGGGGAAGGTAACCATTCACTCACCGAACAGCCTTTCCACCGAGGTGACCTTTGCCCGTGAGGGGACCTTCATCATGAATCTGTCGGTTTCTGATCTGGATGAAACGGTAAGTGACTCCGTTGTGGTGACCGTCGTCAATTAAAACCGGCGTCATACAAATCAAAGAGCAATAAACTCCCGGCGGGCATTCCGTCGGGAGTTTTTTAGGAACACGTTTTTTTGTACCTTTATCATACACAGATTGTTGATTCTTCATGAAGATGGGGTATGCTGGTTGCCGGACGCGAAGAGCAACGGCACGTTCATCATGCTGGTCGTCGTTTCCGTCGGGCCCTCCCCTGGGAGGCTGCCTGTGTACAATCGTCACTATTCAGCTATGTCTACGGCGGTATCGTCCTTAAACCGGGACCGAATGGTTACGAACAATCATTGATATTTACCCAGTACGCCTCACTATGGACACCTCACACACCATGACCGATCTCTTTACACGAAAACTCAAAGTGCGACTCTCTGAAGTGGATCCCTGGGCTCTTTTGAAAGTGCAGAGCATCTTTGACTGGTTTCAGGACGCAGGCTGCGAGCATGCCGCTCAGTTGGGCATGAGCGCGGCAGACCTCCTTGTTCGAAACTTTACCTGGGTTCTCCTCAAGTATCAGGTGCGGGTCAGCCGTTACCCGATCTGGAATGAAGATGTGACCCTCACCTCCTGGCGGGCCCCCCTGAATGACCTCTACGACCTTCGGGAGTTCAGGGTGACGGACGCCTGCGGAGAGACCATCATCACCGGCAACAGCGCCTGGGTGATCATGGATTTCAACACCCGTAAACCAACGCGGCTGAGCCGTTGCCTCAACGAGGAGCAGCGAGAGGATATGGGCCTTATTCCCGACAGCTTCGAACGCATCCTCCCCGTTAAAGAGCCCCGGTACACAACCGACTTCCGGGTGCGGATCTCAGACCTCGATTTCAACCGCCACGTCAACAACTCCATCTACATCGGCTGGGCCCTGGAAGCCCTTCCGGAGTCTTTCCTGAGCCGACATCTCCCCACGGAGCTTGAGGTACGCTTTGTCCGGGAAATTGCCCGGGGCAGGGCCGTCCTCTCCGAAGCCCAGACAGACGAAACCTTCGATAAAGCCTACCTCCATCGCATCTCCGGCAAAGACGGAGAGGGCGAGCTCATGAGGATGCGCACCATCTGGCAGCCCATGGACCAGTTCGACTCCCCTGCGGGGATCTGCTCTCTGGGGTAAAGATCGGGAAAAAGCAAGCCTCCGGCGGGCAGGGGATGATCCCCTGCACCCCAGGTTCGCGAATGCTTCCGCCTCTCGTTCCTCGAGTCGTCCACATTCGCTGACGGGCTACGCCCGTGGGGGGATCGGTGATTTCTCGGTATCGTTTTCTCCGGTCACTCGATCCGCCAACACGACAATGAAACGTACCATAATGACTCACCTGAAGCTTCCGGCAACGCGGATAGCCGGGGAAAACGATATCGGAGAGATGTCGTTTTGCTACAAATGAAACTGGCTTCTTCTCAAGAATGGTCGCAATGCCTCACCCTCCGCGCGAATGCCCCAAAAGCGTTTGCACCACGGCGACCTTCATGCATTCGCCACAGGGTTTCGAGGTGCCCCCACCTCGCCGCCGGAGGCCGATTTTATTCCACCCCCTGCTTTCGCACCTCAAGCCATTTATGTGATGTCCTGCATGTCTATCCTTGTTGACAGGTATGAAGTTCTTTGCCTATGATTAAGATATTCAATTCCAACGCAATTCGAGTTCTCTAACCCCACCTCACGTAACAGAAGTATGCAACCCCCAGGCACAGGAGGATCATCCATGGTCTATCAGCCCGGCGAAGCGTATGACTACCCCCTCATCATCAAGAAACTTCTCAACACGCCCCTTGTTTACTCTCCGGATCAGGAAATTATTTATCGCGACCAGCTTCGGTTTACGTATCGGGACCTTCGGCAGCGAATCGGCCGTCTGGGATCCATGCTTGAAGGGCTTGGGGTGAGACAGGGCGATGTGGTGGCTGTGATGGATTACGACAGCCATCGGTTCCTCGAATGCTTCTTTGGCATCCCCATGATGGGGGCGGTACTGCAGATGGTGAACTGGCGTCTTTCGGTGGAGCAGATCGTCTACACGCTTAACCATGCAAACGCCCGTGTGTTGGTGGTGAACACCGATTTTCTTCCCCTGCTGGAGAAGATGCGGGATCGCCTGGAGACGGTGGAAAAAGTGGTGGTGATGAAGGAGAAGGGCAACAGCCTTACGCTCTCTTTTCCCATCGCAGGCCATTACGAGCGACTTCTGGAGACAGGGGACCCCGGGTATGAGTTTCCGGACCTGGACGAGAACACCGTGGCCACCACCTTCTACACCACAGGCACCACGGGCAATCCCAAGGGGGTGTATTTTACCCATCGCCAGCTGGTGCTTCATACCCTTGCCGGTGCAGCCGCAGTGGGGGCTTACGATTCCGTGGGCCGTTTCCGCTCCGGGGATGTCTACATGCCCCTGACGCCCATGTTCCATGTCCACGCCTGGGGCATGCCTTACCTTGCCACCCTTCTGGGGGTGAAGCAGGTGTACCCCGGCAGGTACGAGCCGGAAATGCTCTTAAAGCTCATTGTGGGCGAGGGGGTGACCTTTTCCCACTGCGTGCCCACCATTCTTCAGATGATCACCGCCAACCCTGCGGTGAAGGCTTTTGACCTGTCCAAATGGAAGGTGGTCATCGGTGGGGCGAGACTTCCCCGGGGACTGGCGGAGTCGGCCTGGGATATGGGGATTACAGTCTACACGGGTTACGGTATGTCCGAATCCTGCCCCATTATAAGCCTGGGCATGCCTGGGCCCGACTGGGAGAGCCTGGACCGAGATGTCCTCATGGAGACCGTTGTGAAGACGGGCCGACCGGTTCCCCTTGCCGAGGTGGAGGTGGTGGACGAAGTCGGGCGATTCCTGCCCCACGACGGGGTGTCCACCGGCGAGGTGGTTTTTCGGGCCCCCTGGCTTACCCAGGGGTATGTTGCCGATGAAGAGCGCAGCGCCGAGTTGTGGCGGGACGGATGGCTCTACAGCGGGGATGTGGGGGTGATCGATGAGGACGGGTACCTGCAGGTGACGGACCGGATGAAGGATGTCATCAAGACCGGTGGCGAGTGGATATCCTCACTGGACCTTGAAAACATCCTGAGCCGGCATGAGGCGGTGCTGGAGTCTGCGGCCATAGGCGTGCCCCATGAGAAGTGGGGAGAGCGGCCCGTGATGATCGTACACCTGAAACCTGAGTACGTGGGAAGCGTCGGGGCCGAAGACTTACGAGGATATCTGAAAGATGCTGCCGAGAAAGGGGATATCCCCAGCTATGGTGTGCCGGACGCCTTTGAAATTGTGGACGATATTCCCAAAACCAGCGTGGGGAAACTCGACAAAAAAAAGATGCGCAGTGATTTTCGCTAAGGAGGCCTGCCATGACACAAGAGAAGCAGAAACAAGAGCCAATGAACTCAGGAATTATAAGCCGGAAGCCCTTGGGGGGCTCTCTTCGGGATGTGGTAGAAACATGGGAACTTCTCAAAGATTTTTCCCGAAACCCCACCTGCGCCGAAGAGATTGGCTGGCCTGAGTGGCCACACTGGTTCTAAGTTCACGCCTGCTCTCAGCCCTCCTTTCTCAGGTTGAGAGCAGGCGAAATTCGCTTTCAAGGGCCGGAGGCTTGGTTTTTACCGGAGAGGGTTTGCAGCCTCATGGTCCGGATATTTCAAGAGAAAAGTGAGCAGGAAGCCGAGAATGGCATGTTTGAGATAGAGAGATGGATCTGAGGAATACGGAGAGATGAAATGACGGACGACAGGTTTGACGTTATGGTGGAAGTGGTGCCCCCGGCCGGTGCCAATGCCGCTCCCCTCATGAAAACCCTTGAAGGAATCAACGATCTTTCATTTACAGGGTTCAGTGTGGCAACCAACCCGGTGGCCAAGCCGCGGATGGATGCTTTGTCTTTGTGTCGGATTCTTCAGGATGAGCTGAAGAGGCCGGCCACCCTTCATGTCACCACGCGGGACCACAACCGCCTCAGCCTCCAGGGGATCCTCTGGGGGGCGAAAGCCCTTGGAATCAAGACTGTGCTGGCCATGACGGGAGACTTTGTCCCCCTTGCCGAAAAAGAGATCACCAGTTCGGTTCGGGACCTCTCCCTGCCGAATTTGATCTCCATGGCCCGGGATGCAGGTCTTCATACCGGCGTCGTGATGAACCCCTTCACGGATGAGCTTCGCCTTGGGATTGCCTTAAAGCGTCTGAGGGAAAAGGTCGATGCAGGGGCTCAGTTCGTGGTTACCCAGCCTGTCTACACCACCAGAGATGCGGAAATCATCGCCGAGGCCGTACAACATCTTGGCATTCCGGCTGTTCTGGGGATTCTTCCATTACGCACCTTTCGGCATGCCGCTTTCCTTCACCACAAGGTGTCAGGTATCGAGGTCCCCGATGCGGTTCGAACCGCCATGGCCAATGCAGAAAATC
Source organism: Desulfolunaceae bacterium (assembly GCA_942491485.1). Lineage (GTDB taxonomy): Bacteria > Desulfobacterota > Desulfobacteria > Desulfobacterales > Desulfolunaceae > Desulfoluna. The sequence goes on from CALOAX010000013.1 coordinate 460,209, forward strand.
CCACCGCGGAAGGCATCCGCCTCACCCGCGAGCTTCTTGATACCGCCCGAAAGCATTTCTCCGGCGCCTGCATCATGCCACCCTTCGATCACTTTGAAATCCTCCATGCGGTGTTGCCGAGTGAATAAGATTCAAGATTTGTAGAAAAAGATAAAGGTAAAAAAGCGATGCCTCCGGCGGCGAGGTGAGCCACCTCGAAAGCGGTTTACCGTTGCGATTTGACCCTCGTTCCTCGGGTCAAATCGCAACGGTAATTTTAAGAATAAAGGGTAATTATTCAGCTATGCCTCTGGCGGGTCGTTTTTTGAAATGAGCCCCGAAAATTTTTTGGTTGCTGCGTCCTTTTCTCACAGCCCCTGTGCGCTGGTAGAGAACGGCGCATCATGCTCGTTAATCCAGAATCATAAGGGGTTATTCCACCGGGGAAGCAGGAAATAGCCCTTAAGTCCTGTTTGTCAAACCCACCCTTTCAGATCAGGTAAAAGTTTGGCTCCCGGCAGGGCCGCCGGAGGCTTTTTTTGTGCGTTGGGCATAAAAATGCCCGAATACGTTCCGAACGGCTGATGTGCCGTCAAACAGGCAACGGATTCGGGCAGGGGGGGGATTAGTAGCCCCAGGGAATGGCGGGGCGTTTTTTGTTCTTGGCCGTGAAAATGGATTCAAGCTGACGCTTGACCTTGCCCAGGGATTTCCTGTGGTTGGTCATGGCAGTACGTTTTTTCACATCTTTGAGGTATTTTTTTAATACTGACAGGTCCGTTTTTCCGATTTCGATATCGTACATGGATGATCTCCTTTCGTTGGTGTGCCTGTCGGTTTCCAAATGGTTTGATTTCGAGGTTACTGTTTGGGTCCAACGCGCCTGATGGACTGTTTTTCAGAAAACCCGCAATGGGGAAACCGGGTGCACGTATAGTCTGTTTTGAGGTCTAAATCACTGTCTTCATGGTGTGTTAGAATCAAAAGGCGTGCCATGGGACGAGAAAAACCGCGATATCCTTTAATATCAGCAGGATGTCAAAAAACCCCTTTTGGGGGTTTTTCTGTTTTCTGTGCATCCCGTGCCAGGCATGTATGGGAAAAGGATTAAAATGAATGGTGAATGTTGTGTGAGATCAAGGGGTTAAAATTTACGTTCGGTAAAATAAATAAGGCCGAAAAGTAACGGATGGGAGTCGCGTCGTTTTATTAACACTCATGGGATTAAGGCGGCGCTGTAGGATGGGCACGGATAACGTCCGATGGCGGAAGAGGATGCCGAGGTGCCGATGTTTCGGCCAATATGATCGATAGAAATGAATCGACCAATGATGGGCACGCTTCGCGCTTTGCCCATCCTACCGGGGCCAACCGTAGTCCCCGTCCAGGAGACGTGCTGCGCCAGGACCTGACAAATGTTTAATCAATTATGGCCGAATAAGGATGGTGATCAGATGTGAAAAAGTCGCACGGGAATGGCGATAAAACGCAGACATGCAAGCCAACGATGTCGGATCGCACACATGGATCCCCGGTCATTCGCCGTGCTAAGAGTGCCGGATTTACGACGATTCAGCCCCATCTGTACTTCAGGTTGCCCTGACAGCCGGGGAAGACGAAATCCATGAAATACCGAGATTCACGGGTGTAGCCCGTCAGCGAATGTGAAGAGCTCGAGGAACGAGGGCTCAGAACATTCGCAACCCGCTTTCAAGGTGGCACACCTTGCCGCCGGAGGCTTGATTTTTTAACGTCCAAAAAAAAGCCCCCTGACCTTTTCGGACAGGGGGCTTTATTAATCTAAAACTGGCGGTGTCGGTTACTCGATAACACAGAGAACATCGCCGGTGGAGACGGTGTCTCCTTCGCGGCAGGGGAGGTCACCGATGACGCCGGAAGCGGGGGCAGAGAGGACGTTTTCCATTTTCATGGCTTCAAGGACCACAATTACGTCACCCTTTTCCACTTTGTCGCCGGCTTTTTTCTCGTAGCGGAGAACAACGCCGGGCATGGGAGCGGTGAGGCTGGCGCCTTCGCCAGCAGGGGCGGCAGCTGGTTTCGGTGTGGCAGGCTTGGGGGCCGGAGCCGCTTGTGCCGGTGCTGCTGCAGGAGCGGGAGCTGCGGGCTGAACCGGAGCGGGCACAGAAGGTGCCGGTGCCGCAGGCGCAGCAACAGGGGCATGGTGGAGGATGGTTGGGCCACCCACTTCATCCACGGCCACTTCAAAGTGATCACCGCCCACAAAGACGTTGAAGGTACGGGCATAGGGGCTCTGGTCGGGAGTGTCTGCCGTATTGGTGAGGGCATCCATGTCTCCGTCCAGGACTTTTTCCGCGATGGCTGAGCGTTCCAGGGCTTCCTGAAGAGAGAGGAACTGTGCCTTTGCGGGCACGCGCTTGACCCCTTTCTGCCATTCGAGGTGGCGTTTCCCTTCAAGGGGGAAGAGGGCAATGATCACCTCATCTTCCAGGCCGTTGGCGATGGGGTCTCGCTTCTCGTCTCCTTTTAAGGCCGGAGGCAAGAGCTCCGGGGGAAAGGAGGTGGTGGGTTCCTCGCCTCGGGGGTAGCCTTCAAGGACTGTTTTCAAGATCGCTTTATCAATGGCTGAGGCGGTACGCCCGTTCATGCCGAAGCAGTGATCTTTCAGTGCGGAGGTGGCGATGGAGTATCGGGCCTCTACATTGTCGAAGACAACGTTGTTGATGGATTGGGTGACGATCATCTCATCCAGGGGGAACTTCAGGGAAATTTCACCGAGGTCATTTCGAACCGTCAGAATTTCAGCCACCACTTTTTCCAGCAGGTCGGACTTGTCGATCTCGGCCAGCTGGGTCATCGTCACGCGAAGGGTGGTGACGGGGATTCGGTATTTCAGGGCCAGGCTCCGAAGATGAAGGTTGGAGCGCTTCATGAGGGTGCTCAGGTGCCTGGGGCGGATCTCTTCCTCAAAGTGGGCAGCGGCTTCACACAAGGGGTCCAGCGCGCCTTCCTGGGTCATGTTGAGGGAGTTGATCAGGCCCTCGGCAGGGATGGTGACGCCACCGTCGGCAAAGGGTGAAAGGGCAGCTTCCACAACCGCTGCACCGGCATCAAAGGCGGCATGGGCCGCTGCCGTGCCACACATGGCGGTGTTGGCAAGGGAGAGATGCACGGGAATGGATACCGCTTCCGTCACACGGGCCACGAGCTTGCGAGCGCTGTCCGGGCAGAGGAAGCCTTCGGTGTCCATGAGGCAGACGGCGTCGGCGCCGATCTCCTGGATGCGTGCCGCGGTCTGGGCGATGTTGTCAAAGGGCGTCCGCTTTCCTGAGGTGGGGATGAGGATGGAGACCACAGCGGTGGCTCCGAGGCCCTTGACGGTCTCTAAGGGGGCCGTGAGGTTTCTCAGGTCGTTTAAGGGGTCGAAGATGCGGAAAATGGAGACACCGGCGTCGGCGGCGCAGCTCAAATAAGCACGCATCAGGTCCAGGGGCGCGGGTGAACGTCCGGCCATGTGAAGGGCCGAGAGGGTCATGGCCACAGGGGTGTCGGGCATGGCGCGCTTGATGGCACGAATGCGGCCGAAGGGGTTCTCGTTAAGCTGGGCCAGGGTGCTCTTGAAAGAGAACCCGCGGGTGGCCTCTACGGCGTAGAGTCCGGCACGGTTGAGAAAGGGTGCCATGCGCTCCATTTCAGAGGTGCGCATCAGGCCGGAGAGGAGGCTCTCCTGTCCGGCAGTAAACGAGGTATCATATATTCGGATGGTTGACTGGCTCATTGTCTGTTTTTACTCCTGTAGTTGCCTCCGGCCAGGGGGGAACCCCCTGGACCCCGGGGTTGCGAATGCTCTCACCCCTCGTTCCTCGGGGTGCTCACATTCGCGGACGGGCTACGCCCGTGTTGACTGAAATGTGTGCCGCCCTGAAACCGCTTTGGCAAAAAGTGGTGTTATCGTCGTCCTAAGGATCTCAATTGCATGAGGTTTCTAAGGCTCATGGTCTGTCCGCGCCCCTGGAGGCCCCAGGCGTTGGGGCGTTCCACCATCTCGGGTTCGGGTTCTGCTCCCTGTTCGGAGGCCAGAAGGGCGAGGACGGCGCTTAGGGCCGCTTTTTTCCTGAGTTCGAGTTTGCGTGTTGATTCGCTGTCCATGGACGCTCCTTAAAGGGGGATGTTGCCGTGCTTTTTGGCCGGCCGCATCTCGCGTTTGGTGGCGCTCATCTCCAGGGCTTCCATGAGGCGCACGCGGCTCTCGGAAGGAACAATCACAGAGTCCACATAACCGCGCTCGGCTGCCACGTAGGGGTTGGAGAAGAGTTCCTGGTACTCCTCCACCTTCTCCTGACGCTTTTCGTCCGGGTCCAGGGCCTCTTTGATCTCACGGCGATGGATGATGTTGGCCGCGCCTTCGGCACCCATGACGGCGATTTCCGCTGAGGGCCATGCAAAGGCAAAATCCGTACCCAGGTGCTTGGAGCTCATGGCGATGTAGGCCCCGCCGTAATCTTTCCGGGTGATGAGCAGCAGCTTGGGCACGGTGGCTTCGGCGTAGCTCCAGAGCATCTTGGCACCGTGGCGGATGATGCCCCCCCACTCCTGCTGGGTGCCCGGAAGGAAACCGGGGACGTCGGCAATGGTGAGGATGGGGATGTTGAAGGCATCGCAGAACCGGATAAACCGGGCCGCTTTGTCCGAGGCATTGATATCCAGGCAGCCGGCCAGAACATTGGGCTGGCTGGCGATGATGCCGATGCTTCGACCGCCCAGGCGTGCAAAGCAGGTGATGATGTTGGGGGCAAAGGCCTTGTGGGGCTCGAAGATAGAGCCATCGTCCACCAGGTGACGGATCACCGTTCTCATGTCGTAGGGTGCGGACGGTGAGTCGGGAATGATGGTGTCTAGCTCTGGGACGTACCTGCGTCCGGAGTCTTCGCCTTTGACAACAGGGGGATCTTCCATGTTGTTGGCGGGCAGGTAGGAGAGGAGCTTTCGGATGTCGCTGATGGCCTCGGCCTCGTCGTCGCAGGCAAAGTGGCACACACCGCTTTTGGTGCTGTGGGTTTCGGCGCCGCCCAGGGATTCGAAGTCCACGGTCTCGCCGGTGACCGACTTGATGACGTCGGGACCGGTGATAAACATGTGGCTGGTCTTTTTCACCATGAAGATGAAGTCGGTCATGGCCGGAGAGTAGACGGCACCACCGGCAGAAGGACCCATGATGGCGGAGATCTGAGGAATCACGCCTGAGGCGGCGGAGTTCCGGAAGAAGATCTCACCGAAACCGGCCAGGGCGTCGATGCCCTCCTGAATTCGGGCACCGCCGGAGTCGTTCATGCCGATGATGGGCACCCCGGACTTCATGGCCATGTCCATCACCTTGCAGATCTTTCTGGCCTGGACTTCACCAAGGCTGCCCGCCCTGGAGGTGAAGTCCTGGGCATAGGCGTAGACGGGTCGCCCGTCCACCAATCCGTAGCCGCAGACCACGCCGTCGCTGGCGATCTCCACATCTTCCATGCCGTAATTGGTGCAACGGTGGGTGGCGAACATGTCCACCTCACGGAAGGTGTTGCGGTCGAAAAAGAGGTCGAGACGCTCCCGGGCGGTAAACTTGCCCTTGGCTTTGTGCGCATCCACCGCTTTTTTTCCCCCCATCTGCATGATGAGGTGCTTTCGCTGTTTCAGATCGAGGATCTTATCGCTGACTTTTTTCATGATTGAACGTTTTCCGCTCCTTGGTGTTCGGGCTGCCGGGCGCTTAATAAAATTTGTGTAGGTGAAGCGCTTCTGGGCTATCCCTGAATTGTTGAGCCGCCTGAGATCATGTGAAGATGGTCGGATGAGTCGTCAGGCTCAGGCCGCTGTGACTTGCCCCGAGGTACGAGGGGAAAATCACAGTGGCAACCTGGGGTGCAGGGGTGGCAAAGCCACTTTGGTAAAAAGTCCCCTGCCCGCCGGAGGCTTTGTTTTTTTATGTGAGAAAACTCCAGAGAACCCCTGCACCGATGGCGGAGCCGATGACCCCTGAGATGTTGGGGGCCATGGCGTGCATGAGGAGATAGTTCGTGGGGTCCTCCTGCTGTGCCACGGTGTGGACCACGCGGGCGGAGTCGGGCACGGCCGACACGCCGGCGGCGCCGATGAGGGGGTTGATCTTCTCTTTAAGAAAGAGGTTCATGCCTTTGGCAAAGACAAGCCCGCAGGCGGTGGCCACGGCAAAGGAGAGAGCTCCCAGCACAAAGATTCCGATGGATTCCTTGGTGAGGAAGATGTCCCCTTGTGTGCTTGCACCCACGGTAACGCCGAGAAGGATGGTCACTGTGTCGATGACGGTGTTACGGGCCGCGTCGGCCAGACGCTCGGTGACGGTGGCCTCTTTGAGAAGGTTCCCGAGGAAGAGCATTCCCAAAAGGGGCAGGGCCGCAGGGGCCAGCAGGCAGCTCAGGATCAGGCCGATGATGGGAAAGATAATACGCTCTTTTTTGGAGACCTTTCGGGGCTCCCGCATCTTGATGAGGCGCTCTTTCTTCGTGGTGAAGAGCTTCATGATGGGGGGCTGGATCACAGGAACCAGGGCCATGTAGGAGTATGCCGCGATGGCGATGGGACCGATGAGCTTGGGGGCCAGCTTGGAGGTGAGGAAGATGGCCGTGGGGCCATCCGCACCCCCGATGATGCCGATGGAGGCGGCTTCACCGGGGCTGAATCCGAGCATGAGGGCACCTAAGAAGGTGATGAAGATGCCCGCCTGGGCGGCGGCTCCCAGCAGCATGAGGGAGGGCCGGGCCAGCATGGTCGAAAAGTCCGTCATGGCACCGATACCCATGAAAATCAGGGGCGGATAGATCCCTTTGGTTACCCCGTAGTAGAGGTAGCTCAGAACACTGCCCTCTTCGTAAATACTGAGCCCCATCCCATGCATGACGGGCATGTTGCCCATGAGAATGCCGAAGCCGATGGGCACGAGGAGCAGCGGCTCGTAGTGCTTTGCGATGCCGAGATAGATAAAGAGGGTTCCCACGCAGAGCATGATAACCTGGCGGTAGTCCACCAGGGCAAAACCGGTGTTGCTTAAAAATTGTAAAAACAGATCTTCCATAGTCTTCTAATTCTTATGATTCAGTGCGCTGCAGACCTGACTGTTGCCGGGCCCTAGGGCACATGATCATCCCTATAAAAAGCAAATCGTAACGCAGTGCGGAAAAATTTGCCTTGCGGTTCATGTCTCGGGCGGTGCGGGCGTCAGCCCGGGGTGGCCCAGGTTACTTGGCCACGGAGTCGTCCCAGGTGAAACGGTTTCGCAGGTCTTTTTTGATCAGACCCACTTCCATGAGCTGGCGGATTGTTTTTTCCGGTGGGGGGTTGGTCATGCCACGGCTTTCGGCGAAACGAATGAGCTTCTTGAGGCTGAACGTCTCTCCCAGAAATGGGGTGAGGCGCCTGTAGCGTGCCGCTTCAATTTCCAGAGCGGGGGTGAGAAGGGAAGCGACCTGCTTCTCTTTTTCACGTCCCACGAAGAATTCACGCATTTTCAGGCGCAGTTTGTCCCGGTTGTCCAGAAGGTCGAGGATCTTGTGGATACGGGAGATCGTCAGCGCAAGGATGACAAGGCATGAAAAGACGATGGTCATTCCTGCCAGGGCCATGTTCCAGCCGTTATGTGCAGAAACCTGTTCAATAAGTGTCGCAATCTGCATCGGTTAATCTCCGAAAGAGTTGGTCCCGAAGCCCATCATGCATATGAAGCCGCATGCTGTGCATCGGGTGTTGCTGCTAAAAATCCAAGGGTAAAAAGCTCACAGTGAGCATGGTTTGCAGGTAACGTCTTGTATCAACAACTTATTATGTCGAATGGCAAGGGTTTTTACCTGTGAGGTTCATGACGTCTGAGAGACTGTTGGTAAATGTAAGCATAACGCGTGCCAATATCTTGGATGTCCGCAGAAAAATAATCGTACAAAAAACCATGCCTCCGGCGGCAAGGTGAGCCACCTTGAAAGCTGATAGCCATTGCGCTTCACCCCTCGTTCCTCGGGGTAAATCGCAATGGCGTTTGCCTGCCGTGATGGGAGCCCGAATACCGTCGGTCCTTCAAAAAAATGGTGCGCAAGCACACCCTACGGGGCTGGAGCTACCCGTTGGCTGCGGGTAGTTTGGATGACAGTCAGTCACATAGGCAAGTATTGAACAATACGGGGCACACACATGGATCCCCGGTCACTCGGTTATTCGAGGGTGACGTGTCAGCCTTTGGTCACCTATGAAAACGGTCCTCCAGTAATTCGGCAGCCGGGAAGACGGCATAAAAAGTTTGCTTCCGGGCTTTTACGGGCGAAGCCCGTCAGCGAATGTGATCAGCCCGAGGAACGAGGGCTGGGAGCATTCGCGAACCTGGTTTTCCAAAACAAAGGAACCGCCCTCTCCGGTTTGAAGAGGGCGGTTCGGTATAACAGACCTTCGGGCCGGTGGGCTGGCCCGAAGGGATTTGTCGTTATTTATCAGGCGGCGGTGACTTTGCCGCTGATTTTGTGCTTATCGTCGAGCCTTGCGAGTTTCACCATGCGGAAGTTGGTCAGGTCGAGGTAGATCCGGCCATCCATGTCGGTGAGCACCATACGGTAGGTGTTGGTGCGATCGTCCGAGGCGACGCGCTGGGTGATGCAGTAGTATTCTCTGCCTCGCTCAACGGGCCTTACGAACTCGAACTTCTCAAGGCCGTAGGGCAGGACCAGCTCGCTGGTGGTGAAGAACTCGAAGAGTCCGCCGGTCTGGAACATGGCATCCACCATGATGACATCGGTGAAGAACTCCGGACGGGTTTCCCCTTTGAAGAACTCACGCTCACCATTGTGGATGACCTTGGTGATCAGGGTCTCTCCGTCAAAGGAGGTGATGTCCCGGATGGTTCGGAACGAGCCATCCATAAAGAGGCGTTCCGGGTGGTAGACGATATCGTCCACGCTGCCGTCGAGCTTCACCTTGGTAAACTCGGGAAGGTCGTAGAACCGATCCTCCACGGGCTTTTCGGTGAAGTGGAAGGTCCCTTCGTAGTGGAGGGTGGTTTTCCCGGTGATTTTGCCTTTTTTGAAGGTGGAGGTGATGCGGCAGTCCAGGGCGTTATCTCCCTTGCTGCTCTTCTCCGTTTCAATGTCCAGCGCCTTGGGGCGTTCCTTGAGAATCTTGATACCGTATGGGATGGAAAAACCCGTTACGCTCTCCAGCCGTGCATCGTTTTTCCCCAGGAGGTGCGACGCTGCCTCGGCCATGGTCTCGATGCCCGTGGCTCCCAGGAAGATGGGCACATCCTTCATGCTGTGGTCCATGAGGAAGAGGTCCCGTGCAAGGTCCAGGGTTCGGGTGAAGACCATCTTCTCATCGCTCTTCGCTTTGACGTCATCGATGAAGGGGGTCTGCCGATCGAAGTCGGCGGCGTCCACTTCTTCGAACATGAAGTCGCGGTCAAAGGCGATGTCGGGCCCGGTAAAGAGGCTTTCACCGCTTTCGGTACCGGCGAGCTCTGCCATGAAGAGGGCCACGCCTCGGTTCAGGGGCAGGAAGGTGAGGCCCCGGGATTCGAGGACCTTTTTCACCGTCTCGTTGGTGGCCATGCCGCTTCCGCTCCAGGCTGTCCAGTCCATGATCTTTGCGATGCACCCTTTTTCCGCTCCAAAGCGTTGCACCATGCGTCCGAGCATGTCGTTGGCACAGGTGTAGTCCACCTGGGCCTCGTTGCCGAAGCGCGCGGTGACCGAGGAGAAGGTAATGAAGAAGCGCGGTGTCTTTGCTCCAAGACCGGACATGAGGTTTTCTGCCCCTTTGATCTTGGTGTCGAAGACGCGGTTGAAGGAGGAGAGTTCTTTCTTCTCGATCATGGCGCTCTCTTCGAGGCCGGCAGCATGGATGACGCCGTCGATGGTGGCGTAGTTTGCCATGGCGCTTGTAACGGCTTGCGTGTCCGCCACATCCACAGCGTGGTAGACGACACTTTGAGCCGCCTCCCTCAGGGTATCGAGGTTGTCCCGGGTTTCACGGATCTTGACGATCTTGGCTGCCGCTCGCTTGAGCTCCAGGGGTTTGGCCCCTTTCATCTCGGTGCGAAGCTGGGCCATCACCGAGCCTTCGGTGATGTCACCGGTGGCAAATGCGGGAGAAAGACCTTCGATGTCGCTGCGCCCTAAGATCACAAGGTTGCAGGGGGCGTGGGCCACGACGTCTTTAAGGATGTCGTAGGTGATGCCCCGTGCTCCGCCGGTGACCACAAGGGTGTCGCCGGTTTTCATCAGCGGGGTTGCCTTGGCAGATGATTCGGCCACAAGCCTCAGTCCCAGGCGTCTTCCGCTTTCAAGCCCTGTCTCCACACGTCGGCTGCCGTTGGTCAGCTCGCCCATGAAGGCGGCGGCTGCCATGCGGGCATCGCCAGCGGTGATCCCGGGGGCCATGTCAATCACACGGACAAGGGTCTTGTCAAATTCTTTGTTGACCGTTTTCAACATTCCGGAAATACCCGCAAAGGCAGGGTTGCTTGATGCCCCGCCGGAAGCGCCGTAGGGGAAGACCACGGAACCGACGGAGAGGGCGCCGATGAGGGTGCCTTCGCGGTCCAGGGACTCTTTCAGTTCCCGAAGGGTGAGGAAAAATCCCTTGATGGACGCTTCCGCGTCTGAGGCAACGCCGTTGGGGCAGTTTTCCAGGTACCCGTTCATGGCCTCCAGATGCAGGACGCCGTCGATGGAGGGTTCCTTTTTCTTCATTTCGGAAAGGGTGCTCACCAGCTTCGTATGGTCGGCCAGGTCGCAGGTGTAGGTGCAGCCATTTGCCCCCAGGGTGATGACGCGGCCACCCCTTGCTTCCACAACCAGTTTCACCTGCTCGGAAAAACCGTGGCGATCGGCAGTGACAAGGAGGGTTTTCTTATTCAGGTCCATATGAACCCCGGAACGATCTCCCAGTTGCTTGACGCGGATGGCGTAACGGTTGACGCCCCCCTCTTCAAAGGCGGGGATGGCAATGTCCGTGGTTGCAGCCACATCCGGTCGGGTGGCGGAAGGTGCCGCAGGCGCTGCAGAAGCAGCAGGAGCGGCAATGCCCGCCTTGTCAGCCACATAGGCAGATAGCTTTTCAATGGAGTTGAGGTCCCTCAACTGCAGATCTTCCGGTACGTCGAGACCGAAGTGAGCGGAGATCTTACCGAAGACCTCCACCTGCTTGACGGTGTCGATGCCAAGATCGGCTTCGAGGTCCAGGCCATCATCGAGCATGTCCACCGTGTACCCGGTTTCATCGGCAATGATGCCCTTGATGGCGGTGGCAACGGCCGCATCTGATGGGCCTTCGGCCGCAGGCTGTGCCGTTTCGGCAACCTGTTCGGTCGTTTCCGTAGCAGGCGCTACGCCCCCGCCCTGGCCTGCGATGTATCCTGCCAGCTTGGCGATGGTGTTCAAGTCTCTCAGCTGCAGGTCTTCCGGAACATCGAGCCCAAACTCAGCGGAGATCTTGCCGAAGACCTCCACCTGCTTGACGGTGTCGATGCCGAGGTCGGCTTCGAGGTCGAGGTCTTCGTCGAGCATGTCAACCGTGTACCCGGTCTCTTCGGCGATGATGGCCTGGACGGTCGCAACTGCTGATCCGGTAGCCGGAGCCGCTTCTGCTACGGACGCTGCCGCAGGGGCAGATGCCGCTTCAACCGCTGCGCCACCACCTTGTGCTGAAATATAACCGGCCAGCTTGGCGATGGTGTTCAGGTCTCTCAGTTGCAGGTCTTCCGGAACATCGAGTCCGAACTCAGCAGAGATCTTACCAAAGACCTCCACCTGCTTGACGGTGTCGATGCCGAGGTCGGCTTCGAGGTCCAGGTCTTCGTCGAGCATGTCAACCGTGTACCCGGTCTCCTCGGCGATGATGGCCTGGACGGTAGCAACTGTTGATCCGGTAGCCGGAGCCGCTTCTGCTACGGGAGTTGCCGCAGGGGCGGGTGCCGCTTCAACCGCTGCGCCCCCACCTTGGCCGGCAATGTACCCGGCCAGCTTGGCGATGGTGTTCAGGTCTCTCAGCTGCAGGTCTTCCGGAACATCGAGTCCGAATTCAGCGGAGATCTTTCCGAAGACCTCCACCTGCTTAACGGTGTCGATGCCGAGGTCGGCTTCGAGGTCAAGGTCTTCATCGAGCATGTCAACCGTGTACCCGGTCTCTTCGGCGATGATGGCCTGGACGGTAGCTACAGCGGATCCGGAGGCCGGAGCCGCAGCTGCAGGAGCGGGTGCCGCTTCAATCGCTACGCCCCCACCCTGTGCTGAAATATACCCTGCCAGCTTGGCGATGGTGTTGAGGTCCCTCAGCTGAAGGTCTTCCGGAACGTCGAGTCCGAATTCAGCGGAGATCTTTCCGAAGACTTCCACCTGCTTGACGGTGTCGATGCCGAGGTCGGCCTCAAGGTCGAGGTCTTCTTCGAGCATGTCCGTGGTGTATCCGGTCTCTTCGGCAATGATGTTCTTTACTGTATCAATGGCGCCAGATGCATCCGGGGCAGAAGCAACCGGAGTGGCCTCAGCCGTTGCCGCGCTTACCATGCCGGCTCCCTGCTGGGTGATGTACCCGGCAAGCTTGGCGATGGTGTTGAGGTCGCGGAGCTGGAGGTTCTCAGGCACATCCAGCCCGAACTCAGCGGAGATCTTGCCGAAGACCTCCACCTGCTTGACGGTGTCGATGCCGAGGTCGGCCTCGAGGTCGAGGTCGTCTTCAAGCATGTCCGTGGTGTAGCCGGTCTCTTCGGCGATGATGTTCTTCACCGTGGCAATGGCACCAGATGCGTTAGCGGCAGAAGCAACCGGAGTGGCTTCAGGTGTTGCCGCGCTTGCCATGGCGGGCGCTACGCCCCCACCCTGTGCCGCAATGTACCCGGCCAGCTTGGCGATGGTGTTGAGGTCCCTCAGTTGGAGATTTTCAGGGACGTCGAGTCCGAACTCAGCGGAGATCTTTCCGAAGACCTCAACCTGCTTAACGGTGTCGATGCCGAGGTCGGCCTCAAGGTCAAGATCGTCTTCCAGCATGTCCGTGGTGTATCCGGTCTCTTCGGCGATGACCGCCTTGATGGCGCCGGTGGCATCGGCAGAGGCCGCAGGAGCGGTCTCCTGTACTTTTGCCGCCGTCTGGGCCGCAGGGGCGGGTGCAGCCTTTTCAGCCGGTGCCGCCTGGGCCTTTACGTTGACAGGGGCTTCGATGGTTTTCCGGCCCTTGGGGGTGGTGTCGGACTGAATACGCAAGGTGTGGTCCACCACCTCTAAGACGGGGTAGTCCTCGCCGGAGATGCGCTTGAGCCAGTTGAAGTAATCGCTGTTGTCGTCCCGGCTTCTCTCGGCAGAGTGCTTAATGAAGAGGAAGGCGAAATGTGACCCGAATCCGGCGGCAAAGTGGATGCCGTAGTCCAGGTCCCTCTCTTCCCCGCGGGAGAAGGTGAGGTCGCTGAACTCTTCGGCCAGGTCGGTGAGGTTCGCGATGGGGGGCGCCTGGTTCTTGGCCAGGGCCTTGACCATCACGGCGTCTTCGATGGCCGCACCCAGGGTGTGACCGGTGAAGCCCTTGGTGTTGGTGATGGTCACCTTGGGGGCCTCATCGCCAAAGGCGCTTCTGAGGGCTTTGATCTCGGCATCGGCGCTGCCGCCCCGTGCCGGGGTGTAGGTCTCATGGGACATGAAGATCGTTTTGGGCGCGTATACGGCACGCTCAAGGTCGTGTCGGGTTTCCACTCGCTTGACAAAACGGCTCATCTCACGAGCCAGGTGATCCTGATCGATGCGGGTGGAGTGGAAGGCACTGTTGCCCAGGTAGGATCCGAGGATCTCAGCCTGGCCGTTGAGGCCCCTTTCGTTGATGGTGTCTTTTCGCTCCACAATAAGGGAGACGGCACCGGCACCCAGAATGGTTCCGTTCCGGTTGGTGTCAAAGGGCTTGGCCGCTTCGGCCACGGTGCTCTTGATGCTGGCGGCTCCCATGGAGAGGAAGCTGGATGCGATCCAGGGCACCTGGGCCTTGCTGGTGGCCGCTTCCCCGCCGATGATGATGACACGCTCGCAGCGTCCGGCGCGGATCCAGTCTTCTGCCGTGGCGCAGGCCTGGGTGGTGGAGGCGCAGGCACCGGAGAGGAGCAGGTTGGGTCCTTTGGCCTTGATCATCTGGGCAAAGTGGGCGGAACCCAGGGCAATGGCGTTGATGATAAGCTCGCGGTTGAACTCATAGGGGGTCTCCGGCTGCTCTTTTTTAAGGTTAAAGAACCAGTCGGTGAGGCGCCCTTTCAGCTCGGTGTCTTTCACCTTCTCCATGAGATAGTAGTACATCTGCTCCATCTCCTTGAAGGGCTTCACGGAGAATTTGTCGCGGCAGTAGTTTTCCACCTCGGTGAGAAGGGTCTCCCATCCCTGGAAGAGGGAGGTCATGATGACGCCGGTGCTCTCCTGCATCTCTTCGGGCAGGGCAAACCCGTTGGTGATACGCTTGCCGCTGGGACCGGTGGTCCAGCTGCGTACCAGGGGTACCCCTGCATCGCGCAGGGCGTTGATGCCGGCTGCAATCCCTAAGTTGATGCTGACATCGTAGTTGTACTTGATGCCGAAGTCGCTGTGGTGGAAGTACCCCAGCTTGCCGGCCAGCTGAATCACCTCTTCGGGAGAGCTGATGGCCATCATGCGGGCGTTGCCTTCGGGGGTCTTGTGGATGCGCACGATGTTCTTGTCGAGCATGAACCCGCGTTCGGCTTCGGTGAGGTTCTCGATGCAGTTGTGGCCGGCGAGGATCTTGTCGAAGTTGGCCTCATCAAAGACCTTGCCGGAAGAGCCGGGAAGGCCGATGGACACACCGGCGATGGAGACGGGGCCGGTGTAGAACCCGAAGTTTTCAATCTCACGCAGGCGCTTCTCGCGGCGTGATTTGATGTACTCTTTCTCGATGAGGGATTTTAAACTGTCGGAGTTCTCTTTCAGGAATGAGTTGAACTCGTCGTGGTCGCCGGAGAAGGCTGTCTCAGCCTCCACGGCTTCAGATGCCACGGGCACGGCCGCGGGTGTCTGCGTTACCGTTACCTTGGGTGCCTCTTGGGCCGGGGTGTCGTTGGTCACAGTCTCAGTCATGGTCGGTTTGATGGTCTCGATAAGTGCCGCCAGGGAGTCCGCCTCGCCTTTTCCTTTATCCACGGAGAGGTGGGCGGTAAAGCCCTCGGGCAGGATGTATTTTAAAAGTCCGGTCAGGATCTTGCCGGTCCCCACCTCAAAGAAGGTGTGAACGCCGGCAGCGTGGACCGTCTCTACTGATTTTATAAACTCTACGGGTGAGATGATCTGGTTGATGAGGAGGCGCTTCACCGCAGCCTCGTCGTCGGGGTAGGGCAGGCCGGTGACGTTTGACACGACCTTTGAAAACCCTTCCCGGTTGAAGGCGATGCCTTCGATGAATCGGGCCAGCTCGTCCGCCGCGCTTTTGAGGATGGGGGTATGAAAGGCCCCGGTCAAAGGCAGCTTGCGGAACATGGCGCCCTTTTTGGTCAGGAACTCACAGAAGCGGTCGATGGCGCCGGAAAGGCCGGATACCGCCGTCTGCTTTGTGCTGTTCTTGTTGGTGACGTAGATGTCCCCGATGCCGGACTCGCCTATGAGCTCGGCGGCTTCCTCGGCGTTCTTGAAGAGCACGAGGATGCGGCCGGGGGTGTTCTGGTCGGCTTTCTTCATCAGCTCGGAGCGCTTCATCACCAGGCGGAAGGCGTCGTCAAAGGAGAGGATGCCGCTGGTGTAGAGGGCCGAGTACTCGCCCACGCTGTGGCCGATGTGGTAGTCGGTGGAAAAGCCCGCCTCTTTCAGGAGGTCGAAGACCGCTGCCGTTGAGAGGAAAACCGCCGGCTGGGTGAAGTCGGTGGAGTTGATCCTCGGGTCGTTGTCCGCAAACATCACCTCGAGAAGGGAGGCACCCCGCTCCTGGCGGAAGAGGGCGTCGGCCTTATCAAACATGGCTTTGACGTAGGTGTTGCTCTCGTAGATGGGCTGCATCATCTTGGGGTACTGGGATCCCTGGCCGCAGAGGAGGGCGCAGGTTTCACCTTTGTGCACCTCGCCGTGGGGCATGGCAGCAGCCGTGACTTCCGGAGCCGTCTCTTCGGAGAAGGAGGTTTCCGCATTCGTCATCCAGAGGGGCAGGGTGCTGATGACGGCATGGCCGTGGTTGGCACCGAATCCGAAAATGTTGGCCCCCAGGCTCAGGCGGCGCCCCTTGGGAGCATCGGCCATGTCCAGGCCGGGGACAAGGTTGAAGCGGTCTGCGGCAATGGAGTGCTCGGAGGAGTGGCTTCGGTGGGGCAGAAGCTTTCCGTGCTTGGCCATCAGGGCCAGTTTCACCATGGCGATGGCGGGGTTGGCACCTTTGTAGTAACCGATTTCGGGCTTGATGTTGCCGAAGCGCAGTTTGTGGTCATAGCTTCGGGAGGCGGCCTGCATCTCGACCTGGTCGAGCATCAGGTTGCCGAAACCGAAGACGTCCACATGGGCCACCTCCTCTTTCACCACGTCGCTTCGTTCGTAGCGGCGGGCGGTGATCTCTTTAAAGAGGGCCTCGGAAGGCGCGTAGAGGTTTCGGGCCGGGTTGGACCGGAACCCGATGGAGGAGAGCTCCGCGAAGACGGGCATCTCAAGCTCTTTGGCCTTCTTGTACGTGGTGAGCACCAGGGCTGCCGCCCCTTCGCCCAGATGGTAGCCCTTGGCGCGCTTGTCGAAGATGAGGGCCTCGCTGTCGGTGAGAACTCCCAGGCGTTTGAAGACCATCATGATGGCAGGGTAGAAACTCGCGTCCACACCGCCGGCAACCACCATGTCAAAATCACCGGAGCGCAGACCCTTCACCGAAAGGTCGGCGGCAATGCCGGAAGATGCACAGGCGGCATCCACAACAAAGTTGGCGCCGTTGGCTCCGAAGAAGTTGGCGATACGGCCGGTGATGATATTGGTAAGAAGACCCGGGGTGGTGTCTTCGTTGTTCTCCATGAACCGGCCGCGAACGCTCTCCATGAGAGCGGAACCCGCGGCGGCCGCTTTGGCGGCGTCCACACCGGGGGTCTGGGAGATGATGCGGGCCAGGAGCGGGGAGCGTGTGCGGATGATGTTCTCCACGTGCTTCTCACCGCTGATGCTGCCCATGATCACGGCTGTTTTGTTGGCTTTCCCGAACATTTTATCACGGTCGCCCCCGCAGGCTTCATCGATGGCCTGGGTGGCTGCGTCCAGGGCGAAGAACTGGCCCTTGTCAATGGACTTGGCCGTCTTGGGCGGGATACGATACTTCAGGTTGTTGAAGCTGTAGTCGGGAATGACCCCTGCCTTGATGCGGGGCAGGCTGAAGTCGTTGTCTTCATTCGCGTAGTAGTCGAGGTGAAGGCGATCCTCCGGAAGCTCGGTGAGCATCTTTTTACCGGAGACCAGGGTCTCCCAGAACTCGTCTGTGGAGAGGCCGCCGGGAAGGACGGTGCCCATGCCGCTGATGACAATGCGGTCGTCGTTGAAGTCCCAGGCGGTGTCGCCGAAAATGGAACGGGCCGGGGCCTCGTAGGCCGGGGTGAACTCTTCCACCACGGCGTGGTAGTTGATGCCGCCGAAACCATAGGAGGAGACCGCCGCGCGTTTGGGCTTGCCGGCGTCGGTGGTCCAGGGCTTGGCATCGCCGATGATGTAGAGCTTTGATTCGTCAATCTCGTGCTTGGGCGCTGCCGTGTCCACCTGTCCGTTGGGGGGCAGGGTGGCGTGCTTCATGGCCAGCAGCACCTTGATGAGGCCGGCTGCACCGGCACCGCCGAGGAGGTGGCCGATCTGGGACTTCACCGAGGTGAGGCCTTTGGCTCTGCCGTTGTCGTAGACCCGCTTTAAGGTGTTCACTTCCGTGAAGTCACCCAGAATGGTGGAGGTGCCGTGGGCTTCGATGAAGTCCACGTCGTCAGGGGTGATACCCCTTGCCTGCTCGAAGCATCGCCTGAGGGCGTACTCCTGACCGTCGGGGTTGGGTGCGGCGATGGCCTTGCCCTTGCCGTCGGAGCTCCCGCCCACGGCCTTGACGATGCCGAGGATGGTGTCCCCGTCACGCATGGCGTCCTTTGCACGCTTGAGAACCAGGACCCCTGCGCCTTCGCCCAGAACAAATCCGTCGGACTTGTCGCTGAAGGGGAAAGAGCCTTTGGCGGAGAGGGCGCCCATCTTGGAGAAGCCGATGAAGGTTTCGGGGTTGATGCTGGTGTTGAGGCCGCCGGTGATCACCGCGTCGTGGCTGCCGGAGAGGAGCTCTTTGATGGCGCAGTCCAGGGCGGCGAAGCTGGTGGCGCAGGCAGCGTCCACCACGTAGTTGGCGCCGAGGGTGCCCACGGCGGCTGCCACGCGGGAGGCTTCGATGTTCAGGGTGGCGCAGTCCGGGGACTCGTTTCGGTACTCCCCGGCCATCTCATCCTTGAGGTGGGCAAGGACTTTCGCCTTTTCATCCTCGGAGAGGGTTTTGAAGGCTTCGGTCTGCTCCAGGTGCCAGCGAAGCTCGGGGTAATAGTACTTGAAGTTCAGGTGGTGGCTGGTCTCGTTGCCCAGGCAGCTGCCCATGATCACCGCGGTGGAGGCGAGGGGGAGTCCCTTGCCCTGGGGGTAACCCGACATCTCCAGGGCCTCAAAGGTGGCCACAAGGGCCATCTGCTGGCTGCGGGAGATCTGCTTGCCGGCAACGGGGTCCTGACCGTAGGCGGACGGATCGAAGTCAAAGGAGTCCACGGTGGCGGCAAGCTTGGTGTAGGTCTTGTCCACGGCCTTGCGGTCTTCATCAAAGAAGAGGGATGTATCAACGCGCTTGGGGTCCACCTCTTTGATGGAGTAGTGCTTGGTGATGATGTTCTGCCAGAAGGTATCGAGGTTCAGGGCGTCGGGGTAGACACATCCCATGCCGATGATGGCGATCTCGTCGTTCATCATGGCGCCTTTGGTGGTCAGCACCTCCAGCTCGTTCAGGTTGGCGGTGAGGCCTTCCTTGCTCTGCATTTGCTTGTCGTGGACAGCTTTTACCGTGGTGGTCTCCTTGAAGAAGGCGAGGCTGTTGCCCACGGAGTAGTTGCCTTTGTTAAAGGCTTCGCTGTCGTTGTACTTGATGAAGGAGAGCCCTTCACCCTTCTTGAGCTTGTCGAAGTCGGGGGAGAAACCCTTGGCCGCGATAAGAAGAGAGCCGATGTTGTCTTTTTCAAAGGCACGCTTTCGATCCCCCAAGGGTACCTTTTCCATGATCCGCTGGTGCTCGTTGGCAACGATCTCCATGGAGAAGGGGGTTTTGATGGTGCGGCAGGCAAGGCCCACGGTGGTGCCGATGCGCAGGGTGGAGATCTCCTCCCGAGCCACATCCTGATACTTTTTCATGAGGGCGCCGGTTTCAACGATCTCATCGGTGAAAAGGTAGGGGGTACCCAGCTGGATGCCTACCTTTACGCCCTTGGCGGCCAGCACCGAGGTCATGGTAGAAACGAACCAGGAGCCCGTTTCGGTGGCCATGCCGCCGGCAAAGACGGCTGTCTGACTTGCCAGCTTTTCGTCTGACTGCTTCAGGAGGTGGGTGATGCCCATTTCCCAGAGGACCATGCTGCTTAAGCGTCCCACGTGGCCGCCTGCTTCGGTGCCCTCGAAGATAAAGCGTGAGCACCCGGAGGCGATGGCGTTTTTCAGCATCCCGGAAGCCGGGGTGTGGAGGAAGGTCTTGGTGCCCGCCGCTTCCAGCTCGATGGCCTGGGCGGGGATACCGCCGGCAAAGAGAGCAAAGGGGACCTTGTATTTTTTCACCGTTTCGATGTGTTTAACCACAGCGCCGTTCAGCGCTTCGATACCGATGAGGCCCGCACCGAACCGGGGCACCTTGCGGGACCCTTCTTCGATGATTTTTTCGGCCAGGTCGGCGGGGAGGCTGCCCATGGCAAAGTAGGGGAGGCCGCCTTCACGGTACACGGTCTCTGCAAAATCAGCGTTGTCGCTGATGTTGGCCATGGGGCCCTGCATGATGGGGTAGCGGGTGCCGAGCTCCTTGGCGAAAGGAGAGTTCTCTTTCAAGGGATCGTGGGCATCCACAAGGGCCGTCAGCTCGCCCACGCGGGTGAAGAAACGGTCAATGACTGATGCCACGTCCGTTGATTCGGAGACGAAGTGCTTGGCAAAGACACCGTCCTGGCCCATGTAGAAAAGGCTCTGGACGGGGTTGACCCCTTCGGTGTTTACGGGGGTGTAACGCTTTTCGATCTCGCGGCGCAGCACCTCGGCCTCATCGGCCTGATTGAGAAGGGCGCTCTCCATTTCGCCGAGCTCTTTGACCACCTTGGTGGCGAGCTTGGAGAAGAAACGGACACGGAAAGGCAGGGTGCGTCCGATGGAGATGGAGTCGAACTCCTCCACCTTTTTGAACTGCTCGCGGAATGCGGGGGCCACGGGGGCTTCATCGGTGAGGTAGAGCTGAGAGTCGAGGACGACGCCTGAGGCGCCGGCGCCGAACATACCAGCGGCGGTGTGGAAACCGACACCGCCGTGGACAAAAACCGGAAAATCGCTCTTTTCAAGGTACCATTGAAGCAGGATAAACGCGGTGTAACGTGAGATGCATCCGCCAGCTTCCGCACCGCGGACAACCACGGCGTCGGGCTTGCCGTCGGCAAGGGGAAAGGTGGTGCCGAGGTTGACGGCTTCCACCACGATCTTGCAGCCCAGGGCGTTCTTGGAGATCGCCTTGAAGTGCTCGGGGGCCGCAGCGGCCACGACCACAAGGTCCAGGGTTGGGATGTGGCTTGTTTCAAGGAAGTGGATCAGGCCGCCCATGGAGGTGCGGAGCCTGACGCCAAAGGGGAAACCCTCTTTTGAGATGGCTTTTATGTTCTCAATGGCGGTTTTTTCGTCGATCATCTCGGCGTCGAATACAGGAAGCACGCCGGCCCTGGAGAGCGCGCGGAAATAGCCGATATCGAAAGCGCCTGTGGGGTTGTAAGCCAGTGCCGGCAGTCTGGATCCTAAGACTCGTTTGATCATTCAAATACTCCTGATTATCTCCTGAACCAGGGGGGCATTTTTTGCCGCGCCGGGTTCAGGGTTGTGTCATCTTCTGCATAATAAAGTGATGGAATAACAGGGCCATTTCGCGGGTCCCGAGGAGGGGCGGCGTCTCATGAGCCGCCCGTATGCAGAAAAAAATGAATAGCATTCATAAATTTCGAGTTCCAGATTTATGCAATACGCATGCCAGATATCTTGCGATGGTGTAAGCGCTTGATCTGCCAACCTTTGGTGTGTATGCTTGCTGCGCACCTTGAGAGGGTGTTATGGTAAAAAGACGACACCCGGTGCACTTGGTGTGCATGAAAGGAACAGATGGGGAAAGGAACAAGCCAGTGATGCTCAAACGAAGTACGAGAGTTGGAGAACTCACCCCGGAGGAACGCGAATTCTATACTCTGGTGGCACGGGCTCCGCGGGTAAACCCCTTCGGAGAAGAGCGGGTCACCCTTGATCGCAAAATCGCCGGGGTGCCCGAATCCACTGCTCCCTCACGTGCCGTTGAAGCTGCGGTGAAACGGGTGGAGGTGGATGCCGTTCGCATGGAAAAAGAGGGGCGCCTCGACCTCAGGATATATAAAGGAGACGATCACAAACTCGTCTCAGGCGTCATCACCTTTATCTTTTTTTACCGGTACCGAAAAGAGTTCGACCGCCTCATCAAGGCCCAGGCACGCGCCGGAGAGCATCAGATCCGCGCCAGCTTTCTCAAAGAGGCCATCAGCGGGCTTGAAACCATGGGCATGGAGCGCGAAGAGGCGATCCGGACCGTGGAGGGATGCTACCAGCTTCGCCGCGCCTACCATTTTATACACCACTCACTCGTGGGCCCCAGCGCCTCCATGATTGCGCTTCGCTACCGGCTCTGGAACAACGTCTTTACCCACGACATGAACCTTTACAGCCGAATCCTGTGGAACCGGATGGAAGATTTTTCCACCCTGATCCTGGGGGAGACCGGCACCGGGAAAGGCTCGGCCGCAGCTGCCATCGGACGCTCCGGCTATATTCCCTACGATCGGAAGAAGGGATGTTTCAAGGAGAGCTTTACCCGCTCCTTTCTGGCCATCAACCTCTCCCGCTTCCCCGAATCCCTCATCGAGAGCGAGCTCTTCGGTCATCGGAAAGGTTCCTTTACAGGTGCTATTGACGACTATCAAGGGGTTTTTTCAAGGTGCAGTCCCTGGGGGTCCATTTTCCTCGATGAAATCGGGGAGGTATCCATTCCTGTACAGATCAAACTTCTTCAGGTCCTGCAGGAACGCGTCTTCTCCCCCGTGGGCAGCCACAATGAGTACCGCTTCAAAGGCCGGGTCATCGCCGCCACCAACAAACCCGTGGAACGGCTCCGTACCGAAGGCAACTTCCGGGACGACTTCTATTACCGTCTTTGCTCCGATGTCATCACCGTGCCCCCCTTGCGCCAGCGTATCGAAGAGGACAAAAAAGAGCTGGTGGACCTCGTGCAGCTCCTTGTGGTCCGCATGGTGGGAAAACGCTCCGATGAACTTACCGATATGGTCCTGGACGTCATCGACACCAACCTGCCCAAAGACTACCCCTGGCCAGGAAATGTCCGGGAACTCGAGCAGTGCGTCAGGCGGGTAATGCTCAACCGCAGCTACCATGGCGACGAGGTCCAGACCAGCCGAGGTACCTCCCAGGTCCCCGAAGGCTTCGGAGACCTCTCACGGGGCGAACTCTCCGCCCATGAACTCATCACCGCCTACTGCCACATGCTCTACCAGAAATACGGAAAATTCGAAGAGGTGGCCAGAAGGACCAGTCTCGACCGACGCACCGTGAAAAAATACGTGGTGGAGTGGCAGGAGAGATTGGACGGGGAAGAAGAATAAAGCGGGTGATGGGGGATAGATCATAGGGGGTAGGGAAGGGCTGCCTCCGGCGGCGAGGTGTGCCACCTCGAAAGCGGGTTGCGAATGCTCCGGAGCTTCGCTCCTCCACATTCGGTGGTTGTCAATGAAGTTGTCGCCTCAGCGATTAAGCAGCTAATGCAGTTTTGTTACCCAACGGTAAGGTCTTTTTATCAGGGTTCAACCAAACCTCAGTGGGCAGTGTCCAATCCCGTGTTTTCCGGCTTCCCCAGCGCTCTGGATGGCGAGCTTTGGCTTGCCACATCTTTATACTCCTGGCCTCAAGAATAGCATCAGCAACACCCAAATGCCTCTGAACAGGTGTAACAAATTTAAGGCTGCTATGCTTGTGCTTGTAGTTGTACCAATACACAAAACTGTTCGCCCAGCTTCGTGCATCTATAAGTGTTTTGAACGGCTTTGAGGGGTAGTCAGGACGGTATTTCATAGTCCTGAACAAGGACTCTGAATAGGGGTTGTCATCACTGACCCGAGGCCTGCTGAAGGAGGGAACCACTCCAAGCCGTTGCAAGGTCGCAAGCATAGTGGCCCCTTTCATAGGGCTGCCGTTATCCGAGTGAAGGATCAGTGGCGTATCTTGGTTGTATATTCCATGCTTCAAACATGCTTTTCGCATCATTTCAGCAGCATGGTCTGCTGATTCAGTACCATGGATTTCCCAGGAGACAATCATACGGCTGAAGATGTCCTCCACCATGTACAGATAAAAGTGTTGTCCTCTGATGGGCGTGGGCAAATAGGTAATATCCCAGCTCCAAACCTGATTTGGGCCTGTTGCAGCATACGAGGTGGGCTTTCGCTTTGGAGCCGATACAGCACGCCCTCGCCGGGCAAGTTGCCCAGCTTTACGCAAGACCCTGTAAAAAGTGGATACTGAAGCAATGTAGGTTCCTTCATCCAGAAGAGTTGGGACAATCTGGCTTGGAGGCATACTTTGGAACCGTTTTTGGTTAGAAACTGCAAGAATTTCGAGCTGTTCTTTTTTCGTCATCATGTTTGCCGGTGACGGCCTGAGTGCATCCTTTCTCTTGTCTTTCTGAAGAGAACCGGAAGGTTGATTCCACCGTTGAATAGTTCTCGATGAGACCCCAAGCTCTTGACATGCCTTGGATAATCGAGCCCCTGCATCGACGGCTTCTTGGATGACGCGAACTGCTTCAATGCGATCTGGGAGTGTAATCAGTCGTCCTCGGGATCCCCCCAGATCGCCTGGGCCTTTTTTCTCAGCACCAGCAAAGCCGCTGTTTCAGCCAGGGCCTTGTCCTTACGTTTCAGTTCCTTGGTTAAGCTTTTGATTGCTTTCTTGTCCCGCTTTCGGTCTTCAGAAAGAGCTTTCCGATGGTCGACTGGTGATGAATTAGCCTTTAAACAGGCCGTCTTCCATTCGGTAACTTGTTCAGGGTAAAGGCCTTTTTTTCGACAATACTCCGATAGTTCGGATTCATTCAGTGTGGCTGTTTCCAATACAACTGCAAATTTCTCTTCCGAACTCCATTTGTCCGGTTTATTGCCTGTTCCCGGCACAATTACTCCTTTGGATAGGGCCCGTTTCCGCCATGTATACAACGTTCTGTCTGTAATTCCTGTCTCTTCGGCCAGTCTCCGGACAGGCATGCTTGAAGGGGGCATCATCTTTTGAATCATGGACGACTTTAGTTCGTCTGAATAATAATGGCTCAACTGGTTCTCTCACAATCGCCCCGCACTCTAATTGATTTTTTCAAACGAGGCGACAACTATCCTGACACAGGGGGCATTCGCTGGCGGGCTGCGCCCGCGTTTAACAACAAGCGCTGTTAAATATTCCTTCGTGTAGCCCGAAGGGCGCTTCGTGTTCTTCGTGGTTTAATATTTGAAATGACCATGGAGTTCATATGGACCGTTACCCCAAAATACAAAAAGTCGAAGCCATGGCGTATAAGCGCCTTCTTGTCACATTCAGCAATGATGAAAAAAAAAATATATGATTGTTTAACCTTGATGCAGGACGATGTCTTTAAACCTCTCACAGATGAGTCTCTTTTTAAGGCTGTGAAAGCGGATCAACATGGTTACAAATGAAGGTCGGCCCAAATCCAGAAACAGTTGAAAGAAGCCATCATCATTGGAAGCACCGTGATATGTAGGGTGCGTTCCACGCACCAACATGAAAAAGTCAGGACCCACGAATTTGTACGCATAATGACGCTCATCATTTACCCACGAATCGTGTATAAAATGCACGCTGCGGGATAACAGCTTACGTTCTATTGGCTCGTTATTCGGTTGTGATGATGTATCAGATATATGGAAGGATTCAGGTCGGCCAAGGGCACCCGGTTCTTATCGGGGTGCTCTTTCATTATAGAAAGCAGTCAATCACGTATTGAAACATCAGTTGGCGTGCCGCACGTGACAGGCGGAGCGGCAGGAAAAGGGATAGAAGAGGTATGAAACATACGATTGCGGGCCTGGTGATGGCCCTGGGTGTTCTTTTGTGCAGCGGATGTGCAACGGTTGTTAAGCACGACATTCCCGTGACGGACCTTGAGCCGGTCTCGTTGCCGGTTCAGGCCAAAGGGGACCTGACCTACAGCGTGGATGTGCACAACCTCATGCCGGGCACCGCCTCCGTCAGCATGCACGGGGTGTCCATGAGCGGTTCGGAGTGGACGACCACGGAGTCCGATGTCAGCCGGGGCCTCCGTCAGCATTTCTTGGACAGCGGGTATTTCAACTCCGTCAGAGAGGTGAGGGAGCCCGGTGATTTTCATCTCCAGTTCGATGTGACCATGAACCCCAGCGCCAACGAAAACACCTCTTCGTTCCTGGCGGGGTTCACCCTGTTCCTGATTCCCGTCTGGTACTCCCACGACACTGAGCTGGTGGCCACCCTCTATGAACACGGTGTAAAGAAGGACTCCTTCTTCGCCCGTGAAGCGGTTACCCGCGTCTGGTGGCTGCCCCTTCTTCCCGTGGGGCTCTTCAAGAATATTCCATCAGCAGGAAAAGAGATTCGCAAGAACTACGTGAATTCTCTTATTCTTGAACTTCAGGGAAAAGGGTATTTGCCTATAAAAAAGGCCGAGGTGCTCGGGGCTGCGGTGGTTGTGCCTTGATGGGGTGAGGATTGGAATCACCAGGGGAGAAGAGACGCCTGATGATTCACGAAAGGCGAAATCCCCAGGTGTTGGTCTGAGCCATGGGTAGTTACCGTTGTAATCAGACGCCTTCGGCGGTTCGCTTTTTGATAAAAGTTCCGCAAAAACTTTTCGGTGTGGTTCCCTTTTCCTTTACCCCATGCGGGGCTATGGGAAAAGGGAACCACAGAGTCGTTAAGCCCGAACTATAGGGCTTGCCAACATCGGTGAAGAAATCGAAACTGTGCACAAGACCTGTTTGTCAAACTTTTCAAAAGTTTGGCCCCCTGCAGGGCAGCCGGAGGCAAGCCCTTTTGCTTTTCAGTCCGTCCCCTACTCCGCCCAATACCCCACAACGCGAGCACAGATCAGCAGCGCCTTGTCCATGTCCTGGAGGCTGACCCACTCCATGGGGCCGTGGGGGTTCTGCATGCCGCAGAAGATGTTGGGGGTGGGGATCCCTTTTTCGGTCATGATGGAGCCGTCGGTGCCGCCCCGGAAGGGGAGCATGTTGGGGGGCAGGTTTTCATCGACGTAGGCTTTCTGGGCGATTTCTACGGGGCGCATGTCGTTTTCGAGCCAGTAGCGCATGTTGCGGTACTCGGGGCGAACGGTGCAGGTGATGCGGGCGCGGGGCTCGGTCTTGGCCACGAGGTCGCAGGTCTCCTGGAGAAGTTTTGCCTGGTCTTTCAGGCCTTCCATCTCGAAGTCTCGGAGGTTGAGGTTCAGGTTCACCTCGGCGGCGTTGCCGCTGATGCTCTCCACAAAGATAAACCCTTCTCGGCCTTCGGTGGACTCGGGGCTCAGGCGATGCTTGGGCAGGAGTTCGATGATCTTGGAGGCGAGGTAGAGGGCGTTGACCAGGCGGTCCTTGGCGCAGCAGGTGTGGATGGAGACACCCTTGATGTTGATGGTGGCTTTGTCTGCGGAGAAGGTCTCGGCCACGATGTCACCGGGGTTTTCACCGTCCAGGGTGTAGGCAAAGTCGGCGTTGATGTCGGCCATCAAGGCATCGCTCACACCCTTGCCGATCTCTTCGTCGGGGGTAAAGCAGATGCGGACATCGCCCCGGGGAATCTCAGGGTGGGCTTTCAGGTAATCAATGAGCCCCATGATGATGGCGACCCCCGCCTTGTCATCGGCTCCCAAAAGCGTCGTGCCGCTGGCCGTGACAATGTCTTCTCCCTCTTTGCCCTTCAGGTGCGGGTTCTCCGCAGGATCGATCACCACCGCAGGATCGTCAGGAAGCACAATGGTCTTTCCGTCCCACCCATGATGCACAATGGGCTTTACACCCTCGGCATGAAACGATGGCGCTGTGTCCACATGGGCCACAAAGGCGATGGTGGGCACCTTTCGGTCCGTCACGTTGCCGGGAAGCGTTCCAAACACCACCCCGTAATCCGTGAGCCAGGCATCCTCAATACCCACACCCTTCAACTCCTCCACCATCATCCGTGACAGATCAAGCTGGCACGCCGTGCTGGGAACCGCCGTGGATGAGGCGTCACTCTGCGTGTCCACCTTGCAGTATCGGACAAATCGTTCTTCAAGTTTCTTTATGCGACTATCAGTCATGGTATCTCCTGTTGTTGGTTGGGTTGGGGGAAAGGGACAAAGGGCGAAAAACGTGCCTCCGGTGGCGAGGTGAGCCACCTCGAAAGCTGGTTGCATCCGGCTCGCTGGCGCTCACCGTCTGCGAGGGGGTGGCATGAGAGTCTTGTCACGGCAGACTGGGAAGGTGGAGCGGGTCGAAATTTTTAAGCCGTTGCGCTTTGTCCCTCGTTCCTCGGGGCAAATCGCAACGGCGTTCGCCTCGGGCTTCGCCCGACTATCAGGCTAAGGGTATTGCGAACGTTGTCGCATGTATTTTGGCGTTGTGGATGCGGTGAAGGCAAACTGTCGCTTTAAGTTTAAAAAAAGTGGCTCCCTTGTGCAAAGACAACGTTCGTTGGAGCGCCGCACTCTTGTGCGGCTCTTCGTTTTACATTGCTTTGTGCCGCACCGGAGTGCGGCGCTCCATATGTTCTGACGGTTTACCAAGCTGTGTTTCTCTTTCAGCATGGCTCCCCGGTCACTCGGTTATACGAAAGGTGGTGCGTGTTCGTATGGTAAAGCGAATCAGTGTCACTCCTTTTTTCGAACAGCCGGGGAAGACGATGAGCGAAGAGAGTGTGGGTGCTAAGTGCAGCTGCTTCACCGCTGGAGGTATATCATTGTATCCACAGCCCTTCGAAGCTTGTGCCAAATTCTGGAATATCCTCTGCCTTGGAGGCGGGCGCAGCCCGCGGCAAATGCCATTGCGATTTGCCCCGAGGAACGAGGGGCGAAGCGCAATGGCAACCCGCTTTCGAGGTGGCCCACCTCGCCGCCGGAGGCACCTGCCTTTTTATCCTGCTTGTGCTGCACTCGGCAGTTCGTTTGCCATGACGGCTTCTGCCAGGTGGCAGGCGACGAAGTGTCCGGGGGCGACTTCTTTGAGGGCCGGGGTCTCGCTGGTGCAGGCTCCGATCTTCTCGTAGTAGCATCGGCCGGCGAAGCGGCATCCGGGGGGCGGGTTGATGGGGCTTGGAACGTCGCCTTCGAGGATGATGCGTTTCCGGTCGAGGTTTGGAACGGGGATGGTGATGGCCGAGAGGAGCGCCTTGGTGTAGGCGTGGACCGGTGATTTAAAGATGGTCTTGTAGTCGGCCATTTCCACAATGCGACCCAGGTACATCACGGCAATCCGATCGGAGACGTGATGGACCACGGAGAGGTCGTGGGAGATGAAGAGATAGGTGAGGCCCATCTCTTTCTGGAGGTTGTCCAGAAGGTTGAGGACCTGGGCCTGGATGCAGACGTCGAGGGCTGAGACCGGCTCGTCAAGGACGAGGAACTCGGGGTTCAGGGCCAGGGCGCGGGCGATGCCGACGCGCTGGCGTCTGCCGCCGTCGAGCTCATGGGGGTAGCTGTTGGCCAGCCGGGAGCCGAGGCCCACGATGTCCATGAGTTCCCGCACGCGCTTGGCGCGGTCATCGCTGGTGCCGATCCCTTTAACGTCCAGGGGCTCGGAGATGAGGTCTGCCACGGAGAGGCGGGGGTTCAGGCTGGAGTAGGGATCCTGAAAGACCATCTGCATTTTGGAACGCATGGCCTTCATCTCTTTTTTCGGCAGGGGCAGGATGTCGCTTCCGTTGAAGATGACCTTTCCTGACGAGGGTTCCAGAAGCCGGATGACGGCCCTGCCCGTGGTGGATTTGCCACACCCGGATTCACCCACCAGCCCAAGGGTCTCCCCTTTTTTGATGTCGAAGGTGACATCATCCACGGCGTGCAGGGGGCCTTTCTTGGTATCAAAGTATTTCTTCAGGTTTTGAACCTGGATAAACGGCGCTGTCATGACGCACCTCCTTCCAGAAAGCAGGCCACCATGTGGCCGTTTTCAAGGGTCATGGGCTGCGGGACTTCCTTGCTGCAGCGGTCGATGGCCTTGTCGCACCGGGGGTGAAAAGGGCACCCTTTGGGCATATCTGTCGGGTCCGGGGGCAGGCCGGGGATGACGGCGAGGCTCTCCCTTTCTTCTTCCACGTTGGGAATGGAGGCGAACAGGCCCTTCGTGTAGGGGTGCCTGGGGGTGGCGTAGAGCAGCTCGGTGGTCGCCTCCTCCACGATGCGTCCCGCATACATGATGGCCACCCGGTCACAGGTCTCTGCCACAATGCCAAGGTCATGGGTGATCATGATCATGGCGGTGTCGAATTTCTTTTTCAGGGCCTTCATCAGCTCCAGCACCTGGGCCTGGATGGTTACGTCCAGAGCGGTGGTGGGCTCGTCGGCAATGAGAAGAGCCGGGTTGCAGGCAAGAGCAATAGCAATGATGACCCGCTGCTTCATGCCCCCGCTGAACTGGTGGGGATACTCACCGGCGCGGTCAGGCTGGATGCCCACGGTTTCCAGCATGATGAGAGCCTCCTTCAAGGCCTCCTCCTGGGAGACCTTGCTGTGCAGGGCGATCATCTCCGCCACCTGCTCGTCCACGGGCATGATGGGGTTCAAAGAGGTCATGGGGTCCTGAAAGATCATGGCGATCTTGCCGCCCCGGACCTTGCGCATCTGCGCTTCGGTGGCCTTGTTGAGGTCCTTGCCCTCAAAGAGGATCTCCCCGCCGGTAATACGTCCGGGAGGGTCAGCAATGAGCTGCATGAGCGAAAGGGCCATGGTTGTCTTGCCGGCTCCGGTCTCCCCCACCAAACCAAGGGTCTCCCCCCTGTCGATGGAAAGGTTCAGGCCGGAAACCGCCTCGACGGCCCCGTTGTCTGTTGTGTACCGGACACTCAGGTCTCGGATGGATAACAAAGGTGTGTTGGACATATATGTAACTCCGGTTAGAGCTGGTTTTAACAAGCATGCCTCCGGCGGCCAGGGGATGATCCCCTGGACCCCAGGTGGCATCCGGTTCGCTGGCGCTCACCGTCTGCGTTTTGTTGGGCCCCCCTGTCACGTGGGGCCGGATGGCGTAAGCGGTTCGAAAGTTGGTTGCGTTTGCACTTGTCGCCTCGTTCCTCGGCTCCAATTGCAAACGCATTCGCCGCGGGCTGCGCCCGCCTCCATCGCTGGGGGCTTTTCATATGGTGACACAAGCTTCATAAGGTTGTGGTGACGGTTAAACCACGTCAGCAGTTGTTCACGGGCGTAGCCCGTCAGCGAATGTGATCAGCCCGAGGTACGAGGGCTGGGAGCATTAGCGAACCTGGGGTCAAGGGGCTCAGCCCCTTGCCGCCGGAGGCTTGTTTTACCTGCCCCTTAGTTTCTCAGTTTCGGGTCCAAAGCATCTCTCAGGCCGTCGCCCAGGAAGTTGAGTCCCAGGATGGTGATCATGATGGCAAGGCCGGGGAAGATGGTCATGTAGGGGTAGTCCCGGATGAATTCCCTTCCGCCTGAGAGCATGGCGCCCCACTCTGGAGTGGGGGGCTCGAGGCCTAAGCCGATGAAGCTTAGGCCCGCGGCGATGAGGATGGCAAAGGCGACGCCCAGGGTGGCCTGCACGATGATGGGGGCCATGCAGTTGGGCAGGATGTGTTTGAAGATAATCCTCAGGTCGCTTGATCCCACGGAGACGGCGGCTTCGACATATTCCTGGTCCCGGATGGAGAGGACCGAGGCGCGGACGAGGCGGGCGTACTGCGGGATGGCGGCGATGCCCACGGCCAGCATGAGGTTCAACAGGCCGGGTCCCAGGGAGGCGGCAACCGAGATGGCCAGCAGCAGCTGGGGGATGGAGAGCAGGATATCCATTAAACGCATGAGGATGTTGTCGGTGCGGCCTCCGTAGTATCCGGCCACGGCGCCGATGAAGCCGCCTGCCACGACGGAGAAGCCCACGGCCACGAAGCCCACCTGAAGAGAGATGCGGCTGCCGTGGATGATGCGGCTCAGGATGTCCCTGCCGAACTCGTCGGTGCCGAACCAGTGAAGCTTGGACGGGCCTTCCAGGGTGGCGAAGAGGTCCTGTTCGTCAAAGGGGAAGGGGGCGATGACATCCGCCAGAAGGGCGGTGAGCAAGAGTGCCAGCAAGATACAGAGGCCCATCATGGCCATGCGGTTTTTTTTCAGACGGGCAAAAACCTGGCCCCAGAGAGAGTTCTTTTTGGTCTGCACGACGGCTCCTTATGTGTACTGGGATTTGATGCGAGGGTCGAGCCAGGCGTAGAGAAGGTCCACGCCGAGGTTTACCAGGCAGAAGGCCAGGGCGATGAAAAGCACGCCGCCTTGAACCATGGGGTAATCCCTCATCTCAATGGAACTCACCATGAGGCGTCCCAGCCCCGGAATGGAGAAGATGATCTCGGTGAGCACCGCGCCGCCCAGAAGAATGCCGAACTGAATGCCGGCGATGGTGACCACGGGAACCAGGGCGTTGGGAAGGGCGTGCTTCCGAATGACCACGCTTTCTTTTTGCCCCTTGGATCGGGCCGTGCGGATGTAGTCCTGACGGACCACCTCCAGCATGCTCGAACGGGTCATGCGGGTGATGATGGCAACGCTCTGAAGGCCTAAGGTCACGGCGGGCATGATCATGGCCTGGATGGAGTCAAAGCCGGACGGGGGAAGCCAGGCAAGCTTCACCGTAAAGAGAAGAATGAGGAGAAGGCCCAGCCAGAAGACCGGCATGGAGATGCCGATGAGCGCAAAGAGCGTGACGATGTTGTCGAAGATCGAGTACTGCCTCACCGCCGTGACAATGCCGCAGGGAATCCCCACCAGAAGGGCGATGCCCATGGCCAGGGCAGAGAGCTTCAGGGTGATGGGAAAGGCCGTCATCAGCTCATTCCACACAGGGCGTTTGGTGATGTAGGAGCGGCCGATGTCCGCGTGAACCACGGCGTTGTAAACATAGCGTCCGAACTGAAGGAGAAATGGGTCATCAAGACCCATTTCCGCCCGAAGGTTGTCCACATCCACCTGGGGCGCCTGCTCTCCCAGGACCATACGGGCCGGATCGCCGGGCGTGACGTACATCATGACAAAAACAATGAAGACAACGCCGAAAATCACAGGGATCAACATGGCGCACCGTCTCAGAATATAGCCGAGCAATTCGACCTCCTTACAGCGAGAATTTTGATAAATGATGCCGGCAAGGCAACGCTACAGGCCGGGGAAGGGCCAAGAAGCTGCCTCCGGCGGCGAGGTGGGCCACCTCGAAAGCATATTGCGAATGCGCTTTGCCCTTCGTTCCTCAGGTCAAAGCGCATTCGCCTTCGGCTCGGGCTTCGCCCGACTCCAGGGGTGGAGATGGTGCCAAAGGTGTCACAAGTTTTGAAGGGCTCTGGGTACGGTGACGTAAATTAAACTGTGTCGTGACCATCATAAGTCGGTTGCTTGATAAAACATCCAACCGGGGTAAATCCACACCGCTTAAGTTCCACCTTCGTATCCTCAGTCTTCAGGGGCTTGTGGTGACCTGATATTTACGTCGCCTTAAATGCCACAGCGCTTTGTTCCGAGGAACGAGGAACAAAGCGCTGCGGCAACCAGCTTTCGAGGTGGCTCACCTCGCCGCCGGAGGCAAAGCTTTTCCAGCGGTTCTACTTCTTCATTTTCACGTCATAGAGGGCGTGGAAGCCGTAGGGGCTGGGGACGAAGCCTTCCAGGTAGTTCTGGACGCCGAAGGCGAATTTTTTGTTGGCGATGAAGACCCAGGGAGCTTTTTCACGAAGCTTATCCTGAATTTCGAAGTACATGGCCTTTCGCTCGGCGCCGTCGGGGGTGATGCGGGCTTTGTCGAGGAGAGCGTCCACCTCGGGGTCGCCGAAGGCAGCGAAGTTGTTTCCGCCGATCTGCGAGGAGTGGAAGGTGGGGTAGACAGCCATGTCGGGGTCGGGGGTCTGGCAGGTCCAACCCACGATGAAGAGCTGGTGCTCGTTGTTCTTGAGGCCCTGGAGGTAGGCGCCCCACTCGAGAACCTGGATTTTAACGGTGACGCCGATCTTTTTGAGCTGGGCCTGGATGATGGTGGCCATGTCCACGCGGACCTTCTTGGAGTTGGTCCAGAGGGTGGTGGTGAGGCCATCAGGGTAGCCTGCTTCGGCGAGGAGTTTCTTCGCTTTGGCGAGGTTTGCCTTGGTGACTTCAAGGTCGGTGTTGGCGTACTTGACGTTGGGGGCGATGGGGCCGAAGGCAGGGTAGGCGTTGCCACGGAAAACGGCTTTCACGCTTGCAGGAACGTTGATGGCAAGGGTAATGGCCTGGCGAAGCTTTTCGTTGTCGTAGGGTGCCTTGCTGCAGTTGAAGCCCAGGTATGTGGTGGAGTTGTCCACCAGGGTCTGGAGCTCCAGGTTTTTGTTGGCCTTTACGCGGGAGACGTCGAGGGAGGAGATTTCAAAGGCGATGTCGACATCGCCGCTCTCCAGTTCGATGGTGCGGTTGGAGGCTTCGGGGATGACACGAAGGACCATTTTGGGGAACTCGGGCTTCTTGCCGTGGTAGCCTTCGAAGCGAACCAGCTCCATGCGGTCGCCTTTTTTCCAGTCGGCGAGTTTGTAGGGGCCGGTGCCCACGGGCTTGAAGCCGTAGTCATCGCCAGCTGCTTCCACAGCCTTCTGGTTGATGATAACCCCGCCGCCGAAGTGGGTGAGGGCAGCCAGGAAGGAGCTCATGGCGTCTTTGGTTTTGACTTCAAAGGTGAGGTCGTCGATTTTTTTGAACCCTGCGGGGTCGATGACGCCCATGATGTGGCGAACCGACGCCCCTTTTTCAAAGGCACGCTTGAGGCTGTAGAGGGCATCGTCGGAGGTGAGGGTCTCACCGTTGTGGAACTTGACACCTTTTTTCAGGGTAAAGCGGTAGGTCTTGCCGTCGATACGGTCGATTTTCTCGGCCAGGGAGGGGACGACGTCGCCCTTCGCATCGATGGTGACGAGGGTTTCATAGATCTGACGCATGGCGTTGGAGGACGCCACGTCGTTGGTCATGTATGGGTCGAGGGTCTTGGCATCGTAAGTGGTGGCAACCACGAGGGTATCCGGGTGTTTTGATGTGCGGGCCATGGCGCCGGGTGCTGCGATCAGGCAAGCCAGCAGAGCAATGAGGCCACCTTTGGCCAAACTACTATACGAGAATTTGCGATTCATTAAAAAACCTCCAGTGTTTGTAGAAAAAGATGAACTTTCAGTTGCATATTTCATCCTTGAATGTCAAATTTTTTGTCTATTTTTGCAGCCCTTGAATTTGGGTATAATTAACTATTTTTAACTGAAAAAATATTAATTTTCGAAGCCTGCGATGCCATTGTCCGGATTTTATCTTACGGGCAGAGATGACCGTCAATGCAAGGATAGGCGTGTGGTCTCAGAGGGAACAGGGAGGGCGGGCCGGCAGCTTGATAAACCTAAGCTAACTAGGAGACTTGAGTGATTCCTAACTGGATATTCAGGAACTAAACGTGAATTTTAGTGTTTCGACTTTTGTAATTATTCATAAATATGTTGTAGTTATTTTGTGCTCATATCTACCTATAGATTAGCATAGGATGTGCAGTCAAACATGTTCGGCTGGGAAG
Source organism: Desulfolunaceae bacterium (assembly GCA_942491485.1). GTDB lineage: Bacteria > Desulfobacterota > Desulfobacteria > Desulfobacterales > Desulfolunaceae > Desulfoluna. The sequence continues at coordinate 495,292 of CALOAX010000013.1, forward strand.
GGTGGCGCTGTGAGTGTTGCACATGCTCAGAAAATTGGCGTGGTTTGAGTGGCAAGCTGGAAAAGTTGATTGCTGAAGGAGTGGTGGGCATGAAAATGAGCTGACAGCCAGCCGGGTGGCTGGTACAATCCGTAACCATAAACACAGTGATCTGTCAGCAGATTGGGGGGAAGACCATAGACCCTTGGTCGGAATCGCCTGAGACAGGAACCGGCCAGTCATGCATCCGGGGCACAGAGGCTCCGGAATGCCAATGAAGGAGAGTCAGATGATCAAGCATATCGTCGCGTTTCGTTTGAAAAAAGAGCTCAGCGCGGATGAAAAAACCGATGCGATGAATAAAATTAAGGCCCGGCTCGAGGCGCTTCCTCCGATGATTGCCGAGCTCGAAACCGCCGAAGTGGGTCTCAACTTCAACCCCACGGATGCCGCCTTTGACGTGGTGCTCACCACCACCCACAATAGCGTTGATGACCTTGGCACCTACGCCGCCCATCCCGACCACCAGGAGGTGGTGAAGTACATCCTTTCGGTTATCTCCGATCGTGTTGTGGTGGATTACGAGGTGTAACAAAACAACGGAATAGATGTTGTTCTCAGGATACAAAGGGCCGTGATTGATCCTTAACGGATTGATCACGGCTTTTTGCGTTGAGCCGAAGGCTTATTCTTTCAGGCCCTGCTTATAAAAAGGAGAGGCCGTAGGCTGCTTGCGGGTCTGTGCGTGGATCAACCTTCGGTGGAGGGTTTTTCATATGAATCGGAGTAAGAGAGTATGGGACCACTCTGTTTTTTCGTTCAATATTCTGAACAGCCCTGTGATTCACCTTAGTGAATATCAGGTATTCATCCACGATAGTGGCCGCCAGAAATTCAATGTCTATGAACAGTACACCTTCCATTGCGAACCGGCAAATCGTTCAGACTCCTTTGATGTAACTGTTTTTAGTGGTATTTCGGTGTTTTCCTTGTCCCTCAATCATCTCAAGAAAATATAGTCCTGTTTTTTACCAACAGTGGAACAGAAGGTGCAAAACCTAATAAGCAACCCCCCAGGTCACACGGAAGGCGCACCAAGGTCTAAACCATCGGTCCTTGCATCCGACTCTCTCTTCCAGGCGCACGTTTAAGACCTGATGCACCATGTTCCTTTAAAAGACAGGAGTCGGTTATGAAATACCTGATGATTTTTATGTGTGCGATGACCTTGATGGGCTGTGCTTCTTCTTCGGAATGGAGAGTGAACACAGTGATGGTGGAACGTGAGGTCTCAAAAACGCTTCAGCTGTTTCCAGCCAACACCAAATACCGTGTGCTGATTGTTCCGGACAGAGCGTCCGTTGCAGAAGAGTATGCCCGGATTTACGGCGAGCCAACCCAGGCACCCGCCTTTTATTCATCCCGGGAAAACCTGATTGTGATTCCCCGAGAGTGCGAGCTGAATATTTTACGCCACGAGATTGGACATGCTGTGGTGGAAGCCTACTTTAAAGCCCCCATCCCTGGCTGGCTTCATGAAGAGTTGGCCCAGCGGGCTGAAATACCTTGACCCGGATTATTCAGCTTGTGCCTCCGGCGGCAAGGTGAGCCACCTTGAAAGCAGGTTGCGAATGCTCCAACCCTCGTTCCTCGGGATGTCACATTCGCTGACGGGCTGCGCCCGTGAACAACAGATTCGGTTTTTAAACCTTCTTCGTGCAGCCCGAAGGGCGCTTCGTGATCTTCGTGGTTAATGCCCGAGCCAGATCATGAAAATGTCTGAAATAGGTCTGTCGCTTCCCGGAATAACTCCATCTATGAGCTAAGGCTTGAGAAACCTCTCCACCCCTGCCATGAGAAATGTCACAGCGTCATCGCCCACCTTGAGAATGTCTGTTCCGTCGTTTTTCCAGAAGAGATAGTTGTAGGCCACCCGTTCGTATATGCCGACAATGCTGACGGCCAGCACTTCTGCGGATTCCGGGGTGGTCAAGGGGCGATTCATGTTGTCAGCCATGAAAAGGATGGCTTTGCGGACATCTTCGGTAAGCTGGGTGAACCCTTTTTTGCGGGCCTCTTCAACCTCGGTGCTGTGGCCCACCGCCTCCCGAAAGAGGAGGGTCACCTTTTCCGGATGGGGGATGCAAAAATCTTTGAAAAAGGAGATTCCGGCTCGCTTGAACCCTTTCAGTGAGCCGTCGGACTGACTGAATTCTGAACCCACAAGTTTGCGCAGCTCGTAGGAGATGTCCTCGGTGAGACGGATGAGCAGGGCCTCTTTGTTTTTGAAGTAGAAGTAGACGGTTCCCACGGAGACTTCTGCGGCGTTGGCAATTTCATTGGCGCTGGTCTGGTGAAAGCCCTTTTCCACAAAGAGTGTGAGGGCCGCATCCAGAATGGTGCGCTCCCGGTGGGCTTTTTCCCGTTTGCGTCGTGTCGTGGAGGGTTTTTCGAGGGTGGTTTGCGAGCTTTCCTGCATGGGCGTCTCCAAAGGCTGCCGTGTTGATTTCGTTTGATCAACCTTGAATATCAAAAGGGCCTTCATATTTCATTAAAAAGGTGACAACGCACCTTAAAAGCGGAATCTGGTATCCTCATCGCTTGATGTTCGGGCAATACCACGAAGGTGGCAACGGCGAATTGAACCACGCGCCAAGTAAACATGAATCCCAGATGGTTTTGGAATATATTATGGCTCCCCGGTTATTCGGCAGTATCAGGGGGGCGTGATATTTTAATAAAAGCAACACATGGGCTTTCACCGATACGCAACCAGGGAAGACGATAGCCCCGTAGGGTGAGGCTCTCGCACCTTCTGGCGTAACTTGAACCACCGGCCTTCTTTCCCGAAATAGTTGTCTGAAATGGGACATCTGAGAAGAGCACGGTTTCGTTGTTTCAGGTGGAAATCGGTGTGCACGGCGTACCCTACCAATGCAACACAGCTTCGAAGAACCATTTGTATCAACCAACAGCATTTGAGTCGGACGTAGTTCGTAGTGTAATAGCAACTTGCCCCCCCCCCTCGCAGCCGGTGAGCGTTAGCGAGCCGGATGCAACCTGGGGTCCAGGGGATCATCCCCTGGCCGCCGGAGACAGGCTTTTTTTGCCCTTTGATGTTGCAAGCGACACCGGCACCTCGATCATTTTGCACCGGAGGTATTCGCCGAGGGTTTTGGCCTGGGCGTCGATGCGGGAGGAGGCGGCGACGCCATCGCCCAAGAGTCCCCGGATATAGAAGTTAACCGCGTTGAGGTTAGGGAGCGTCCAGCGGTCGATGGTGTAGGGGGCGAGGTCGGGGAGGAGTTCCTTGAGGCGCTCCGGAGTCAGGTTATCCTTCAGGAAGGTGAAGGCTTCCTGGTTTTTTGCCCAGACGCCGAGGTTGGCGTTGCCGCCTTTGTCGCCGGAGCGAGTGGCAAAGAGATGGCCAAAGGGAAGGGAGACGGAGTTTTCTATTTCAGGTGGGAGTGACGAGATGGCGTCCGGTGCCAGAGGGCCGGCACCGTTTCCTTCGATGGGATCCATGAGCAGGGTCTGATCGCCCATGTGAACCACTTCACAAAGGTTTGTTTTGTCCACCAGGGTCGGCCAATGGATGATATCAGGAACGGCCGGTGCCGGTGGGGCGGTGAGGTTGAAGCCGGGAATGGAGGAGAGGGCAAGCTCCACTACCTTGGCAGTGAAAGCGCGTCCCACTTTTTTTTCATTGGGGTCCCGCACCGTGATCCGAAGAAGGTTCATGGCTTCTTCCATGCGTTGGGGAGATGGGTGGCCGGAGCGAAGAAGTTGGGTCTCCACTGAAGCGAAGGCATCCCGTCCGCCAAGGCTGCCAAAAAGCATCTCTTCCACAATGTGCGCCTTCGTTTCCAGGTCAAGGCCGGTGAGAAGTACGGAGACGGTGTTCCGGTAGCCCCCGATGGTGTTGATGCACACCTTTGCCGTGAATGGTGGAGGCGCTCCCTTGCAGCCGGAGATTCGGACCCGGTCTTTTCCGTCTTCTTTAATGGTAAGGGTGTCGAAGCGGGCGGTGACGTCCGGGCTCAGGTAGGCCGGGGAATCGATCTCATAAAGAAGCTGGGCCGTCACGGTTCCCACGGAAACCAGCCCTCCCGTACCGTTATGTTTGGTGATGGTGGCTGAGCCGTCCGCTTCCATGATGGCAAGGGGAAACCCCACCTTTTCCCAGGAGGGGACCTCTTCAAAATGGGAGTAGTTGCCCCCTGTGGCTTGGGTGCCGCACTCAATCACATGCCCGGCAGCCACCGCCCCTGCAAGGGCATCCCAGTCATCCCGCTTCCAGCCGAAATGCCAGGCACTGGGCCCCGAGACCAGAGCTGCGTCAGCCAACCGCCCTCCGACGACAATGTCCGCTCCCTTGCCAAGGGCTTCACAAATGCCCCAACCGCCCAGATACGCGTTCGCCGTGATGGGAAAGACCCCGCCTTCGGCAAGGGGCGTCCCCCGATCCAGATGGGTAAACGTCTCCCCGCGACTTTGAAGCTCAGCTAAGTGCGGCATGAGGTCGTCCCCTTCTATGCAGGCAATGGACGGCGAAAGACCCAACTCACCCGCCAGCGTCTCAAGGGCTGCTGCAAGCCCCTTCGGGTTCAACCCTCCCGCGTTTGCCACCACACGAATCCCTTTCTCAAGGCAGGTTCCCATGACCTGTTCCATCTGCTTTAAAAAGGTCCCCGCATACCCCAAGGACGGATCCTTGCGCTTTGACTTAAAGAGAATGGCCATGGTCAGCTCCGCCAGGTAATCCCCGGTGAGCACATGGATCTCACCCCCCTCCACCATCTCCTTCATGGCCGAAAAACGATCCCCGAAAAACCCGCTGCAGTTGGCGATGATCAATCTGTCACTGGCATGTTCGTGTGGCATGGTCTCTCCTGGTGTGTGTGAAGGTGTGCGGTGGAAAGGCAAACAACCTTGCCTCCGGCGGCGAGGTGAGCCACCTCGAAAGCTGATTGCCGAAGCGCTTTGTCCCTCGTTCCTCGGGCCAAAGCGCTTCGGCGTTCGCCTCGGGCTTCGCCCGCCTCCAATGCTGGAGACTATATAGATTGTTTTACAAGCATTTTAGATGTTGTGGATACGGCTTCGTAGCTCAAACTGCATTGCTTTTGCCACGGGCGTAGCCCGTCAGCGAATGTGATCGGCCCGAGGAACGAGGGGCGGGAGCATTCGCGACCCTATGTCCCCGTAAATTCGGGTGCCCTTTTTTCCATGAATGCTTTGAGCCCTTCAGCGGCGTCTTGTGTGTTGATGACGCGGGTGAGGGCTTCGGCGAGGCTATCTACGGCTGTGTCGAATGGGAAATTTTCAACGGCGGCAAAGGCCTCCTTGCCCAGGCGCAATCCGATGGGGCTCTTGCCGGCAAGGAGGGAGAGAAGTGCCATGGTTTCTCCGGGAAGGGCTTCTGTGGGGTGGACAGCGGTCACAAGGCCCATGGAAAGCGCCTCCTGCGCCTCGATCATTCGGCCGGTGAGGATCATCTCCATGGCTTGTTTCCGGGGAACGTTCCGGAAGATCAGCGCGCCGATCATCATGGGAAAGAGGCCCACATTGACCTCGGGGGTGCCGAAACGGCTTTTTTCATCAGCCAGGACCATGTCACAGGCAAGCATCAGCCCCATGCCCCCTGCCAGGCAATACCCTTGAACCATGGCAACCGTGGGCTTGGGGAAGGTGTAAATTCGGTGAAGAAGCCGGGCGTAGGAACGCGCGGTGGGCAGGGCGTCCCCGTCGGCTTTGATGGCCGAGCCCAGGTCCGCTCCGGTGCAGAAGGCACGCGTGCCAGCCCCCCTGAGTAAAACACACCTCACTGACGTATCGCTCTCGGCATCATCCAGGTGCTCGTGGAACAGGCGGATCGCCTCCGGGCTCAAGGCGTTTCTCTGGGCCTCGCGGTTGATTGCAATACGGGCCACGGCATCCGTGACCTGGTAAAGCAGATGGGGTGCGTCTGTCATGACAGCCTCCTTGATATTTAAAAGCGCGCCTCCGGCGGCGAGGTGTGCCACCTCGAAAGCGGGTTTCGAATGCTCTCGACCCTCGTTCCTCGGGCCGATCACATTCGCTGACGTGCTACGCCCGTAACAACGGCAGAGATGGCAAAACCTTCTTCGTGAAGATAGAAGGACGCTTTGTGGGTTTTGCCCTTGAAGTGGAATTGGAACCGAGGATTTCACTGCTTAAGCACTTGTAAAGCCCGAAGCAGGCCATAAACTTGGCGCGAATGCGGACGCAGGGTGGTCAGAATCACGACACCCGCAGCGCATTCGCTACCAGGTTTCCAGGTGCCTCCACCTGGCCGCCGGAGGCACGTTTTTTTATCCGTCGGTTCCTGTCTTCTCTTCATCAGGCTCGATGGGCTCTAAGGCCACAAGGATTTCGCCGGGCATTACCTGGTCTCCAGGGGCGGTGTTTATGGCTGAGATTTTTGCGTCAAAGGGAGCGGAAAGGGTGGTCTCCATTTTCATGGCGGAGACGGTGACAAGGGGGGTTCCTTTGTCCACCAGGTCTCCGGGGGAGACGAGGACGGCCACCACCACCGATGGCATGGGCGGGGTGACGTCGCTGGGCATGTCGTCTTGGGCGCTGATGGTGTCGGGGATCCGGTCGGCGTCGAGGACCTCCACAGGGACTCCGCCTATGGTCACGCGCTTTCCGCCTTCGATCTCCTCCACGTGGGCAAGGAGGCTCTTGCCATTGATAAACAGTTGGAGCTGTTTGTCATCCACCGGGGTTGCCGAGACGGTGTAGGAGGTTCCGGAAATTTCGGTAGAGAAGCCCTCTTTATCCGTGGCGCAGATGAGGGTGGTTTCCGTCTCTCCTGTTTTGCATCGGTAGTCCATGGTCTCCTCCGTGTTGCAATTAAAGAAAGGTGCTTAAGAACAAAGCGTTCTTGTTTGTAGAATCGCAAACCGTTATCGAAGAGGTTGATCTTGGCGGTGTGAGTCAAGACGATGTGGTGACGAGCACACAAGTGCTGGTGCCATTGCACTCTTTCTGGGCGCGCCGTGCTCCGTCGCGGCTTTTTTTGTCGGGGGTTGGCCCCGGTATGAACCGCCTCAACATCCAAAGCATGCCATGCCCATATACTCTCATCCCAACGAGTTACATGTCTCAATTGGTTTCCCATCATTGCCGTGGCGGAGCACGGCGCGCCCGAAAATCCAAGCCGACACATGATTGCGATGGCAACCTGCTTTCGAGGTGTTTTTGCCTAAGTGGCTTCGCCACCCTTGCCGCCAGAGTTATTCCGGTCAAAGTCAACCCGAATTGAGCTGGCATCATGGTTAAACCTTTTATAAACGACCATGAAGATCATGAAGTGCCCTTCGGGCTGCATGAAGGAGCTTGGATAACCTCTTCGGTTATTCACGGGCGCAGCCCGTCAGCAGATGTGACGTACCCGAGGAACGAGGGTTCGGAGCATTTGCGAACCTGGGTTCCAAGGGCTCAGCCCTTGGCCGCCGGAGGCAGCACTTTCTCCTATATTCGAAATGCCCCCAGCTGGGTCCAGGGGGATGGCTGCTCGGAGAGGCCTGTCGGCGGTGTGGCTTTCTGTCCGAAGAGGTCGTGGGCCACGTAGGCGAGCAGGGCCTCGTTTATGGGGGCTGTCGGTTTCCAGCCTGAGAGTTCTTTGTCGATGGTGTCGGTGGTGACCTCGCCTTTCCGGAAGGTGTCTGATTCCAGAAGTTCGGTGAGGAAGGGCACGGGGCTGCAGATACCTGTGATGACGGTCTGTTTTAAGGCCTGGATCATTCGTTGGGTGGCGGCTTTTCGGTCTGCTCCGTAGGTGATGAGCTTCGAGAGGATGGGGTCGTATTCCATGGGGACGGTCCATCCTTCGTAGACCCCGCTGTCCACACGAATCCCGGGGCCTGAGGGTTCCACCAGGGTGGCAATGGTGCCGGGTGAGGGCATGAAGCCGTTGGCCGGGTCTTCGGCGTAGATGCGGCACTCCATAGCATGGCCCCTGGGGACGATGTCGGATTGGGATCTGTTTAAGGGCTCCCCAGCCGCGATGCGGATCTGTTCCCGGACAAGGTCGATGCCGGTGACCAGTTCCGTGACAGGATGCTCCACCTGGAGGCGGGTGTTGACCTCCAGAAAATAAAAATTCATCTCACGGTCCACCAGGAACTCAAAGGTCCCTGCGTTGGTGTAGCCCACGGCCTTTGCGGCCATCACAGCTGCATCGCCCATCTTCTTTCTCAGCACCTCATCCACCACAGGGGAGGGGCACTCTTCCACAATTTTCTGGTGGCGCCTTTGGGCCGAGCACTCCCGTTCGATCAGGTGAATGACGTTGCCGTTGGTGTCGGCCAGCACCTGCACCTCAATGTGACGGGGGGCTTCCAGGTATTTTTCGATATAGACGTCCTCACTTCCAAAGGCAGCCAGCGCTTCACCCGCTGCCGCTGCCAATGCCGCCTCCAGCTCTGCCGGCCTCGACACCGTGCGCATCCCCTTGCCCCCGCCGCCGGCAGCTGCCTTCACCACCACGGGGAACCCCATGGCCAGGGTTGCATCTTCAAGCTCCTTAAGGGTGGCCTCGCCGCCCAACGTTCCGGGAATGATGGGAAGACCTTCTTCCGAAAGCCGTTTCCGCGCAGCCCTCTTGTCCCCCAACAGACGAATGACATCCGCCCCCGGCCCGATAAATATCAGCTCCTCGGCCTCACATCTTTCCGCAAAGTCCGCGTTTTCCGCCAGGAAGCCGTACCCCGGATGAATCGCTCCGGCTCCCGTCTTTCGAGCCGCCTCAACAATGGCATCCATGTTGAGATAACTTAAACGTGCCTCCGCAGGCCCGATACACACCGCCTCATCAGCCATCAACACATGGGCGGCCTTGCGGTCCACCTCCGAATACACCGCCACCGTGCCGATCCCCATCTCCCGACAGGTGCGCATTATTCGAACAGCTATCTCCCCTCGATTGGCGATCAGTATCTTATCAATGGTCTGGGTCATTTTTTTTGCCTCCGGCAGGCAGGGGATGATCCCCTGCACCCCATAAGGCGAATGCGCTTTGGGTGTCGTTACTCGGAGCACCAAGCGTTCGCATTCGCGCGACGTGTGGTGGCATGCCATGGGTAAGACAAGTGCATGCGTAGTGGGTGGTTCTGATTTCAGGCCAGGAGTTGGCATTCACTGGTGATGTGAGTCACCAGCGAATGCTATTTACCATCGCGGGCTGTGCCCGCCTCCTGAGCTGTGGGTAAATTTATATTCAGTCACAAGTATCATCAGGGTGTCGATACGGCACGTTGACCGCTGTCGTTGTTCACGTGCGAAGCCCGTCAGCGAATGTGATCGACCCGAGGAACGAGGGTCGGGAGCATTCGCAATCCTGGGGTCCAGGGGTGGCAAGGCCACTTTGGCTAAAAGCCCCTGGCCGCCGGAGGCATTTTCCCCTAAACCCTTTACATCCTGAAGACCCCGTACCCCTCTTTGTCGTCGCGCAAGGGGGCGTTGAGGGCAGCGGAGATGGAGAGGGCCAGGACGGTTCGGGTGTCTTTGGGGTCGATGATGCCGTCGTCCCAGAGGTGGGAGGTGCTGTAGTAGGCGTCTCCCTCTTTGCTTGCGGCTTCCATGACCGGGACCTTGATCTGGTCGACCATCTCGTCGGTTAAGGGGGGCTGGCCTTCCCGGGCGAGCTGGTCGTTTTTGACGGTGACGAGGACGTCTGAGGCCTGTTCGCCGCCCATGACGCCGATCTCGTGGCTGGGCCAGCTCCAGAGGAGGCGGGGGCTGTATGCTCTGCCGCACATGCCGTAGTTTCCGGCACCGAAGGAGGCCCCCACCATGACGGTGAATTTGGGGACGGTGGCGGTGGCCACGGCGTTGACCATTTTGTGGCCGTCTTTGGTGATGCCCTGGGCCTCGTAGGCTTTGCCGATGATGTAGCCGTTGATGTTTTGCAGGAAGACAAGGGGGATGCCGCGTTTGTCGCAGAGCTGGATAAACTGGGTGGCTTTGAGGGCGCTTTCTGAAAACAAGATGCCGTTGTTGCCGAGGATACCCACGGGGTAGCCGTGGATGTGGGCAAAGCCACAGACCAGGGTGGGGCCGTAGAGGGGTTTGAACTCGTGGAAGTCGCTGCCGTCCACGAGGCGTGCGATGATCTCCCGGACGTCGTAAGGGATTTTCAGGGCGTGGCTGGTGATGCCGTAGATCTCTTCGGGGTCGTAAAGAGGCTCTTTGGGCGTCTCCATGGCAAGGGGGTGTTTTTCGGTTCTGGGGAGCTGCCGCACCGATTCACGGACCATGGAAAGAGCCTGGGCGTCGTTTTCCGCCTGGTAGTCGGAGACTCCGGATTCCCGGCAATGGAGGTCGGCACCGCCCAGCTCTTCGGCGGAGACCACCTCGCCGGTGGCGGCTTTTACCAGGGGCGGGCCGCCCAGGAAGATGGCCCCGGTTCCCTTGACGTGGATCACCTCGTCACTCATGGCCGGAATGTAGGCGGCTCCGGCGGTGCAGAGGCCCATGACGGACGTGATCTGTGGGATGCCCATTTTTGACATGATGGCCTGGTTGTAGAAGACACGGCCCCCGTCGTCGATGTCGGGAAAGACTTCTGACTGCAAGGGGAGAAACGCCCCGCCCGAGTCGATGAGGTAGACGGTGGGCAGGCGGTTCTCCATGGCGATGGATTGACACCTCAGGGTCTTCTTGACCCCCATGGGGTAGACGGTGCCTCCTTTGATGGTGGGGTCGTTGGCGTGGACCATCACCTCCCGGCCATGGATCACCCCGATGCCCATGACGCTGCCAGCCCCGTGAACCTTGCCGTCATACTGCCCGTAGGCTGCCAGGGCCCCCAATTCCAGAAAAGGGGTGTTGCGATCGAGAAGCTGGTCCAGGCGCTCCCTTACGGACAGCTTGTTCTGATCGGCCAGCCGGGATTTCGCCTTCTCGGACCGAGTCTCCCGAGCCTCACTGAGTCGCTCCTTCAGCAGTCCCACCCGCTCACTCATGGTTTCAAAATTTTTTCGGTATGCGTCAGACTTCGTATCAACCGTGGACTTGATAACAGCCATAAATCCTCCTGGTTCGCGAATGCTTCGAACCCTCGTTCCTCGGGTACGTCACATTCGCTTACGGGCTGCGCCCGTGGTAGAGAGCAGCATCATGGGTGCAAGGTTTTTAGCCCTGCGTGTGACTCCGTAGGAATACTTAACAGGTATTAACAGCGTTGGCCCTCCATGCCTTTAAGGCCATTGCGCTTTGCCCCGAGGAACGAGGGGCGAAGCGCAATGGCAATAAGCTTTCGAGGTGGCTCACCTCGCCGCCGGAGGCTGTTTTTAGTATTTCAGCAGCATGTCGCCGATGGCCTCTTTGGTCTGGCCCACGGAGGTGCCTTCCACGCGCAGGGCCTGGATGGTGGCAAGGCGTTGGGCGGGGCCGTCTTTTTCAAAGCCCTGGTCGCCCATGACGTCGAGGGCTGAGGCGACGATCTCGCAGGCGGCATCGCTGCAGAAGACCCGTGCACAGTGTGATGCCATGGCGGCGTCGTTTTCACCTGCATCCACGAGGGATGAGGCGTTGGCGGCCATGAGGCGGCTGGTTTGGAGCAGGGTGTACATGGTGGCCAGTTTGAAGCCGATCTCCTGGCGGGCGATGGGGGGCTTTCCCCCTTCGGGCCTGGTTTTGGCGGCTTTTTTGGCTTGTTCGAAGACGGCGGCGGCGTGGCCGGTGGCTTCGTTAATCTGGACCCTGTTTTTGAGGAGCTGGAGGAAGGGGGCCAGGGGGGCTTTGGGCTTCAGAATCGCCACATGGGAGGCGGGAAGAAAGGCAGCGCTTGCAGTCAGGGTGAAGAGACCGGTGGCTCCCTGTGTGATGGTGATATCAGCGGTGTCTCTTTCAATGAGAAAGAGGGCAGGGATTTTCTCGATGGTTCCGGAGGCGAGGATGATGTCTGCGGTATCGGCGCCGGGGATTCCCGCTTTGGTGCCGGCGATGAGATAGCCGGACTCGTGGGGTTTGCCTGTGAGATCCGGTTCGCCCTGGGCAGAATCAAGGGCTGCGGTGGCAAGTGTCTTGCCTTGTTGAATGGGGCTCACCCACTGGGCCAGCCACGCTTTGGGCCCGAATCGGGTGATGGCCGGGGCAGCGATGCGCAGGCCGTACTCCATGGTGCGGTAAGCGTCCGGTCTTCTTTGGGCCAGTCGTTCCTGGGCTCCGGGCAGGGCGCTTGAAAGGCCATTGGACCCCAGGGTGGGGTAGCTGGAGGAGGAGAGGAGGGCAATGAGGTGTCCGGGTCGCACCTCCTCGTTGTTGCTAAGGGTGTTTTCCAGGGATTGGAACAGGTCGAGCTCTTCCTGGGTGTGGTCGAAGTTCATGGTCGATCCCCCTATATCATTTTAGAGATGATCATTTTCTGAATATCGGATGTGCCGCCGCCGATGGGGGCCAGGCGGCCATCCCTGAAAATACGCTCCATGCCGTATTCGTGGCAGTAGCCATAGCCGCCGTGGAGAAGGACCGCATCGTTGCTGGGGCCCAGGAGCCAATCCCCCACAAAGAGTTTGGCCACGGCTGCCTCCAGGTGGTTAAGGGGCTTGCCCTGGCCTTTGCACCAGGCGATGCGGTACACGAGGAGCCGGGCCGCTTCGGCAAAGATCTTCATGGAGGCGAGCTTCTCTTTGGTGGCGTAGAACTTCCCGATGGGACGCCCGAACTGCTCCCGTCCTTTTGCGTAGGTCACCGACTTGGTCAGGGCATGGTTCATGGCGCCGACCATGGGGGAGAGAAGGGCGCTGCGGTCCCACTCCACGGTCTGCATGGCCATGAGAAAGCCGAGGCCTTCGGCGCCCACGAGATTTTCAGCCGGGATTTCGCAGTTGGAGAAGAAGAGTTCCGAGGTTTGGGAGCTGCGGCAACCCAGTTTGTGCATGGGGGCGCCTGATTCGAATCCGGGGGTGCCTTTTTCCACGATGAAGGCGGATATGCCGTCATGGGCTTTTGATGGATCTGTTTTTGCGTAGATGAGGGCCACGTCGGCGATGGGGCCGTTGGTGATGAAGGTTTTGCTGCCGTTCAGGACGTAGGTGTCTCTCTTTTTGATGGCGGTGGTTTTCATGGAGGCGACGTCGGAACCGGCGTCCGGTTCGGTGAGGCCCATGCAGCCGATCTTTTCGCCACTGATGAGGGAGGGCAGGTATGTTGCCTTCTGGGCGTCGGTGCCGTGGCAGAAGAGGGTGTCTGCGCAGAGGAAGGAGTGGGCTCCGTAGGAGAGGGCGAGCCCGCCGTCAACGCCCGCTTCACCCAGGGCCTCTCCGGCAAGGACAGTGGTGACCACATCTGCACCGCCGCCCCCGTACTCTTCCGGGAAGTGGAGGCCAAGGATGCCGAATTCTCCCATTTTTCGGAAGGCTTCGAAATCAAAGGTGTGGTTGAGATCGTTCTCTTCCACACGGGGAACGATCTCTTTTCGGGCGAACCGGATCACCTCTTTTTTAAACATCAGTTGCTCTTTGGTAAACGCGAATTCCATGGGGCCTCCAGCGGTGGGTTGGGAAAATTCCGGCAATAAGGCAGGGCCGGAAGGGAAGCTTGGGTGAAACGCAATTCCAAAATTGAATGATATTCAGAATAAAAATCTAATTCATAGGAAATGTCAAGGAAGAGTTTTTTCGATGGGCAAAAGGGGATGGTACGTTGCAGGGAACATTGAAGATTCGTCAGGTTTCATTGCGTGGACGTGTGGAATGTCCTCTGAACTTGAGGAAAAAGAGAAGGTATAAATGTTTAATTTAGGAAAAAATAATCCTTCTAAATTAAGCTGTTATTTTGAGTTTTTTGATCGCAAGTTCGGATTTGCGGCGGGATGGTTGCCGGAGAGACCGAATATTAGTTTCGTTATTTCAAGGGTTTTAAAGCGGATCTATTTATGTTAGCGTAACGGTGCTTCGCGTGTTGACTGATTTTAATGTGCTTTCAAGTGAGTAAAGCGCCTTTTATTTTTCCTTTAATAATAGTCAGTTGTCGTATTGTGCTCTCTTTGCCTCAAGTTGCAGCTTTGTCTGGCTGTCGGGGGTATTGTGGGAGTCATTTATGCGTGCGATTCCACGGGTTTTGAAACCATGCAGAGCCACCCATCGCTTGGGAGACTCTGCGTTTTTTTGAAATCTAATCGGTTATTCCGAAGGTATACAGGAACTAGTGAAAAGGGGGTGGGACGGTCTTTCCACCCTTCATTGTTCAAGAGCCCCTTGAATTCATGATGCCCCCGGCGGTGACGTGAGGTGGCTATGCGAAAAATCCAGTGTGCTCGCCCTTGATCATCAACGTACGATGACGGTGAACCTGGTTTTTTGCATGGATCCCCACGCTGCTGTTATCCGGCAGGATCACCCGAGCCAATCAGGCGGAATATGCCATGGTTGGCTGGGGTGTGCTTCCGGGGTGCCATGGGTGTGCTGAGGTTTCCTGGCCCTTGACAGGGCTCAAGGGGCTTTGTTTGTACCTTCGAGTTTTTTGTAACACTCATTGGAGTTTTTTTATGACAGACAGTGATTTATCTCAAATGGAGACACCTGGCGAGTCCAAGTCGTCTTCTTTTGATGTCCATCCCCAGGTGTTTTTTACTTCTGCGGGCATCATTATCGGGTTTGTTCTCCTCGCCGTATTTTTCCATAAAAGCATGGGCGACTTTTTTGGTGTCCTTCTGACGACCTTCTCCACCAACGCAGGGTGGTTTTTCGTCTGGACCATGAACATCATTTTGGCCTTTACTCTCTACCTGATGTTCAGCCGGTACGGTGATATACGTCTGGGAGGTGAAGACGCCGAGCCTGATTTCAGCACTCTCAGCTGGTTTGCCATGCTCTTTTCAGCCGGCATGGGAATCGGGCTTCTATTCTACGGGGTTGCCGAGCCCATGTACCACTTCGGATCCAGCCCCTTCCCCACCGCCAATTCCACGGAAGCTGCGCGAACGGCCATGGCCATCACCTTTCTGCACTGGGGATTTCACCCCTGGGCCGTGTACTCCATTGTGGGGCTCTCACTGGCGTTCTTCAGTTTTAACAAAGGGCTGCCCCTGTCTATTCGCGCGGTGTTTTACCCTCTTTTGGGGGAACGTATTCACGGGTTCTGGGGGAACACCATTGATATCCTGGCCACGGTAGCCACGCTCTTTGGCGTCGCCACATCACTGGGGTTGGGTGTTCAGCAGGTGAATGCGGGGCTGTCCCATCTGTTCGGATGGGAGCAGAGTGCCATGGTTCAGTTGGGTCTCATCGCCGGTATCACCTCCATTGCCACCATGTCCGTTGTTAAGGGTCTGGATTCGGGTATCCGGCGTCTTTCCGAACTCAATATCTGGTTGGCAAGCGGCCTGTTGATCTTCGTGATGGTCTGTGGACCCACACTCTTTATCTTTAACGGTCTTCTGGAAAACATCGGCTCTTATATTCAGTCGTTCCCCTCCCTTGCAACGTGGAGTGAAACCTTCGAGAACACAAGCTGGCAGAACGGCTGGACCGTCTTTTACTGGGGCTGGTGGATCGCCTGGTCTCCCTTTGTCGGGATGTTCATTGCCCGTGTTTCAAGGGGTCGCACCATCCGTGAGTTTCTCATGGGGGTTCTGTGTGTGCCGGCATTCGTCACCTTTATCTGGCTGACGGTATTTGGCAATTCCGCCCTGTTTATCGAGATGTTTGGGGCTGGCGATCTTGCCAAGGCGGTTGCGGATAACGTGGCCGTCTCCCTGTTTGTTTTCTTGGAGCACTTTCCCCTTTCGTCGGTCTCATCCCTTTTGGGCGTCCTGGTTGTGGTCTCCTTTTTCGTGACCTCTTCGGACTCCGGATCCATGGTGATTGATATCATCACCGCCGGCGGCAACCCGGATCCCCCCATTCCCCAACGGCTTTTCTGGGCGATTCTGGAGGGAGTGGTTGCAGCGACCCTGCTTCTCTGCGGCGGCCTGGCAGCCCTTCAATCCGCGGTGATAGCAACGGGGCTTCCCTTTGCCATTGTCCTTATTGTCATGTGCGTCAGTCTGAAAAAAGGGCTGAATGAGTATGCAGGGGCCCAGACCTTCACCGTGAAAACCGGGAAGAAAAAGGGTGACCTGTTCGAGATTGAAGGGGCCGAAGCGCCTCAGGTTATCTTTGGTCGGAAGAAAAGCGCCTGATCTGCAAAGGAGGAAGAGTGATGTTACAGGATGTCAGTTTGAAATTTGCAGGTGGGTGCATGATGCTGGTGCGCAAGCGCGAGAATGCTGTGGTCTTTTTGGGCACGGCTTTTCTGATGCACGACGACGGCTACCTTTTAACGGCGGCCCATCTCCTGGAGGAGGATCCCACCGGGCTTATGGTGGTTTCCACCAGCAATCCGGACGATTTTGTCCCCATCAGCCTTGATCAGGTTTCGGCCATGAGTGTTTCCGTGGCTGACGTGGACAAGATTCACAATGTCGCCTTGCTGGAGATTGATCGCAACCTGAGGATCAAGACCCCGGATCATCTCGGGGGCACCACCGAGAACCTTAGCATTGGAACCAGTCTCCTCAGCCTGGGGTTCCCCTTCGGCCATGATGAGATGCACAACCTGATGGCCCAGAGTGCCATATTGAGTTCCAAAGTCCGTTCCAAAAATGGAACCCGGTTGCTTCTGTTTGACACCATGGTTTTGGACGGAACAGCCGGTGGCCCGCTGGTCAACGCTGATGACGGTCGAGTCATCGGCGTCATTATAGGGAGGTTTTCGCCCGTGGAAGACGGGGGAGACTTTGCCCGGGGCAACAGGCACCCTGGTTACGATACCCAGATCAGTTACGCCGTATCCATTGAATATGGCCTTACCCTGATGGAAAACGTGGGGATTGAGGTCGTCTGATTCGTGTACGACAACTGTTGTTGAAATGAAAAAACGCCTTCGGTGAGCACCGAAGGCGTTTTTTTTTGGAATTATTCAGATCTATATTGTCTCCGGCGGCCCTGCCGGGGGCCAAACGTTTGAAACGTTTGACCGACAGGTTTTTAAAGGGGCAGAGGGGGATTCAGACGTTCTGTCATCTGTCCTCATTACCGAAGGATCCCGTTTGTATCAATCACCGATACGTTTCACCTCTTTTACCGAGCGGATGCGCTTGATGTTTTGGATCACCTTTTTGATCTGATCGGTGTGGATGACGTTGAGTGTAAAGGTGCATTCATACCCGCCCTGCTCCTGGCGGCTCATGACGAGGTCGATGATGTTGGCATCGCTGTCGCTGATGGCGGAGGTGATCTTGGCCAGCAGGCCCACCTGGTCCTGGGAGCGAACGAGGATGCTGACGGGAAGTCTCTCCTGGGTTTCGCTGGCCCAGGCTACGTCCACGCAACGTTCCGGGCTCATGGTCAGGGCGTTGATGCAGTTGCTTCGATGGATGGTGACACCCTGGCCCTGGGTGACGTAGCCGCTGATCTCATCACCGGGGACGGGGTTGCAGCATTTGCCAACGCGAATGAGGATGTTGTCGATCCCCTTGACGATGATGGCATCGCCGTCGCCCTTCTTTCGCTTTGAACGCCCCATGAGGCGGTCGAAGAGGGAAGGCTCGGCCTTGGATTGTTTGGGCTGCTGGGGAAGGAACCGGTTGAGCACCTGGCGGGGTGTGACTTTGCCGTAACCGACGTTTTCGATAAGGGAGGTCACCCCTTTGTAACCGAAGGCGTTGGAGGCCTCTTCCATTTCTGGGGTGGCTGAAAGCTTGTTAAAGTTGAGGCTGTGCTTTCGGAACGCTTTTTCCAGGAGATCTTTGCCAAGTGCCACGCTGTGCTCTTTCTCTTCGGAACGGATGAAGTGGCGGATGCGGGAGCGGGCTTTGACGGTTTTTACAAACCCGATCCAGTCCTTGCTGGGGGTGTGTCCTTTGGTGATGATGACCTCGACGGCATCGCCGGTCTGGAGTTCGTAGGTCAAAGAGACCAGCCGGCCGTTGACTTTGGCTCCGGTGCACTGGTTGCCAACCTCGGTGTGGATGGCGTAGGCAAAGTCCACGGGGGTGGCGCCTTTGGGCAGGGTTTTTATGTCCCCTTTGGGGCTGAAGACGTACACCTCGTCCTGGAAGAGGTCGATGCGGACGTTCTCCATGAATTCACCGGGGTTCTTGACGTTCTCCTGGTTGTCCACAAGGTCCTGGACCCAGGCGTAGGCCTCTCCCAGCTTTTCGTCCGCCACCTTGCCCTCTTTGTAGGACCAGTGGGCGGCGATTCCTGACTTGGCGACCTTGTCCATCTCCTTGGTCCGGATCTGCACCTCGATGCGTCGGCCCCCCGGCCCCACCACTGTGGTGTGAAGGGACTGGTACATGTTGGGCTTGGGCACGCCGATGTAGTCCTTGAATTTGCCGGCGATGGGGCTCCAGAAGCTGTGGATGATCCCCAGGGCCGTGTAACACTGAGGGATGGTGTCCACAATGATGCGGAAGGCCACGATGTCGTAGATCTCTTCGAAGGAGAGCTGCTGGGAGATCATCTTGTGGTAGATGCTGTAGAATTGCTTGTACCGGCCCATCACCTGGCAGGGAATATCGGCTGCATCCATGAGTTCCCGGATCTTTTTCCGGGTGGTTGTGACCATCTCTTCCCGTTCGACCTGGTCGTCCTTTACCTGGCCCTGAATTTTCTTGTACTCATCGGGCAGGAGGGTTTCAAAGGCGATGTCTTCGAGTTCCTGTTTGAGCCAGTAGATACCCAGCCGTGAGGCGATGGGAATGTAGAGATCCATGGTCTCTTTGGCGATGAGGCGCTTTTTCTCCTCTTTCTTGTGGAACTTTAAGGTGCGCATGTTGTGGAGGCGGTCAGCCAGCTTGATAAGGATCACGCGGATGTCGTTGGCCATGGCCAGGATCATCTTGCGGATGCTTTCGGCCTGTCGCTCCTGGGACGAGGCAAAGCTGAGCTTGCTGAGTTTGGTCACCCCGGCAACGATGTGACAGACGCCGGTTCCAAAGTACTGGGCAATCTCTTCTTCAGTGGCGTGGGTGTCCTCGATGACATCGTGGAGCAGGGCAGCGGCAACGCTCTCCACGTCGAGCTTCATGTCGGCGAGGATGTAGGCCACTTCCAGAGGGTGGGTGAGGTAGGGTTCTCCGGACAGGCGTGTCTGGCCATCGTGGACGCGTGCGGAAAAGATGTACGCTTTTTCCACAATGTCCAGGTCGGCATCGGGGTGGATCTCAATAATTCTGTCCAGAATATCGTTAATACGGATCATTGTTGTACTGCAGCCTCACCACATGGCCGGAACAGGCCGTTTATAAGGGGTTTCGGTGGAATGTAACGATTCAGTTTTGCCTCCGGCGGGCAGGGGATGATCCCCTGCACCCCATATGGCGAATGCGATACGAGTGGCGCTTCTCTGGGGTTCTCGCGTCCGCATTTGCGTAGAGTGCGTAGTTTCTCATGGTGTGTCGCAAGTCGTGAGCTTCAGGTGCTTAAGGTTTTAAGCCACGCTGGGTGTAACCTCAACTTTTGCAATCTGCTTTTCAGTTAAGGGCTCGCAAAAAAAAATACATGCACACGCTTTACAGAAACGCCGCTGAGATTTGAACCGAGGAACGAGGGTTAAAGCGCTGCGGCCATTAGCTTTCAAGGTGGCTCACCTTGCCGCCGGAGGCAACTTTGAGCTGAATCGTTACCAAAAAACAAGAGCCGTCACACCATGTGACGGCTCTTTTTATTTTAGTATGCCTTGGCGAAGATCACGCGTTTTTTGCTGGGTTTGCCACAGCAGATACAGGTGCCTTCCTCTTCTTCCCCTTCAAAGGGGATGCAGCGAATGGTGACCTTGAGGTCGTTTTTGATCTCCTCCTCACAGGCACCGTCACCGCACCAGTGGGAGAGGGCGAAGCCGGCATGAATTTCGGGCTTCTCTGTGCTTTCGGGGGTGAACCAGGCGTAGAACTCATCTTTCCCGTCGATGCACTTTGTGTGCTCCTCACGGTAAGCCACGGCCCTGTCGTAGAGGGTCTTCTGGATCTCGTCGAGGATTTCGGGAAGGGTGGCGAGAAGCTCTTCACGCTTGACGCCGCGCTTCTCTTTGGGAGAGAGGTCGCGCCTTGCCATGAAGACGGAGTCCTCTTTCATGTCACGGGGACCGATCTCGGCGCGGACAGGGATGCCTTTTTTAATCCAGTCCCAACCACGGGTGCCGCCGATATCCCGTTCGTCCACTTCCACCACGATGTTGCGTCCGTGGTATGTCACCTGGGAGAGCTCTTTGGCGAGGTTTCGGGTGTAGGCGAGGACCTCTTCTTTTTCATTCTCCTTGCGGTAGATGGGAATGAGTACCACGTGGGCGGGAGCAACCCTTGGGGGCATGATGACGCCGTCGTCATCGCCGTGGGTCATGATCATGCCGCCGATGAGGCGGGTGGAGGTGCCCCAGGAGGTGGTCCAGGCGTACTCTTCTTTCTCTTCGGCGCTCTGGAAGGTGATGCCGGAGCCCTTGGCGAAGTTCTGGCCGAGGAAGTGTGAGGTACCGGCCTGAAGGGCTTTTCTGTCCTGCATCATCGCTTCGATGCAGAGGGTGTCCACCGCACCGGGGAATCGTTCGGATTCGGACTTGGTACCACGGATCACCGGCATGGCGAGGTACTCTTCGGCAAAGTTTGCGTACACCTCAAGCATCTGCTCGGTGCGCGCCACGGCTTCTTCTGAGGTGGCGTGGGCGGTGTGCCCCTCCTGCCAGAGAAACTCGCTGGTTCTCAGGAAGGTCCGGGTGCGCATCTCCCAGCGTACCACGTTGGCCCACTGGTTGATGAGGACGGGAAGATCCCGGTAGCTGTTGATCCACTTGGAGAAGGAGTCTCCGATGATGGTCTCGGAGGTGGGGCGCACAATAAGGGGCTCTGTGAGCTTTCCGGCGGGCACCAGGCCGCCTTCGGGGCCCTCCTCGAGGCGGTGGTGGGTTACCACGGCGCACTCCTTGGCAAAACCCTCCACATGCTCCGCCTCTTTTTCAAGGAAGCTCAAAGGGATGAAGAGGGGGAAGTAGGCGTTTTTTACCCCGGTATCCTTGAACATGGCGTCCATGGATTTCTGGATGTTCTCCCAGAGGGCGTAGCCCCAGGGCTTGATCACCATGCAACCACGCACGGGGGAGCCTTCGGCCATGTCAGAGGCCTTGACCACCTGCTGGTACCACTGGGGGTAGTCTTCGGTTCGTGTGGGGGTGATAGCTGTCTGCACCTTTTTTGCCATTGTCGTCCTCGCTCGTATCGTCGTGGCCAGCTCTCTGCAGGCCGTGATTGGTTATGTTAAATTTTTTGTAACTATTCAGTTCGCCTCCGGCGGGTCGCTTTTTGAAAAAAGCTCCGCAAAAACTTTCCGGTTGCAACAGCCTTTGCTATCAGCCCCAAAGAGGGCTGATAGCAAAGGCTGTTGCAGAATCGTTCAGGCGATAAAGATTGAGTTATAAGAACTGATTTAAAAACCTGTTTGTCAAACTTTTCAAAAGTTTGGCCCCCGGCAGGGCCGCCGGAGGCATTTACGCCTGCTGCTTTTTCTCAAACGCGTCGATGGCGGCAAGAAGCACCTCCACCAGTTGCTCTTCGGGAAATTTTTTGACCACTCTCCCTTTTTCAAACAAAATGCCGATGCCGTTGCCACCGGCAATGCCGATGTCGGCCTCGCGGGCTTCACCGGGACCGTTGACCACGCAGCCCATGATGGCGATCTTCACCGGTGTCTTGCGTCCCAGAAGGGCCTCTTCCACCTTTTCGGAGATGGAGAAGAGGTCGATGTTGCAGCGACCGCAGGTGGGGCAGGAGACAACCTCCGGACCGAAGCGCCTGAGCTCCAGGGATTTTAAGATCTCCTGGCCCACGCGGATCTCTTCCACTGGGTCTCGTGTAAGGGAGACCCGGATGGTGTCGCCAATGCCTTCGGAAAGGAGCATGCCGATGCCCAGGGAGGATTTTACGACTCCGGGAAACAGGGAGCCTGCCTCGGTGACCCCCACGTGCAAGGGGTAGTCCACCTTGCTTGAGAGGAGGCGGTAGGCCTCCACCGTGCGGGTGACATCCGACGCCTTGAGGGAAATCTTGATGTCGAAAAAGTCCAGCCCTTCCAGGATGCGGATATTCTCAAGGGCACTGGCCACCATGGCTTCGGGGGTCACCCCGTCAAAGCGGTCCAGGATTTCCTGCGAGAGGGACCCGGCGTTGACCCCGATGCGGATGGGCAGGCCGCGCTCCCGTGCACACGACACAACCTTTACCACCTTGTCCCGGCTGCCGATGTTGCCCGGGTTGATCCGCAAGGCATCGGCCCCGTGTTCTGCGGCGGCAATGGCCAGGCGGTGATCGAAGTGAATGTCTGCCACCAACGGAATGGAGGTCTGTTTTTTGATGGATGCAATGGCTTCGGCTGCTTCCATACCGGGTACCGCCACCCGGATGATTTCACACCCCACCTCTTCAAGGCGGTGAATCTGAGCAACCGTGGCCGCAACATCTTCGGTCCGGGTGTTGGTCATGGACTGCACCGAAACGGGTGCGTCGCCGCCCACAGCCACGTCCCCGACGTGGAGCGTGCGCGTCTCTCTTCGTGTCTGAACCAAAGGCATGGGACTGTCTCTTCCGCTGGGAGGGGCCGGTACCGGGCCAACGGCATGTGGGTGTCGGAGGATCGGATATCATGCGAGTCCGGGGGTGTTCATCCCGGTGTCTCACCATGGGGCTTTCGAAAGCACCTTCCAGCTGGTATTGTATCAGATGGGGGCGGAGTGAACCAGATGGTTGTCCAATCCCTATCACGATGCGTTTTTAAAACGTTCAAAATCGCAACGGTCCGTCAAAAACATAGAAACGTCCCGAGAACCATGACGTAGCGTGCGTCAGATACCCTGAAGCACGGCGCAAATCACCGGTGTGTTGACAACACCGGGAGGTCAAAATGAGCGGGACGTTCCGGCTTTTGGCTGGGGCCATCATGAGTAAATAAATGTTAGAAAAGAGTATCAGAACAGCCCGGCCCATGGCAAGGGAAATGAGGCACGCAAAACCCCCGAATCATGGGGGCTTGAAGCTGATACTCCGACCAAAGATCAGAGCATGAGGAGGCGATGGCATGGGATTGGATAAAGAAGGACAAAAAAGGGCCCTGGAGGCCGCTTCCAAGGAGGGGCGGATCAGCTGTGCCGCAGCTCTTTCTGCGGCCTCCCGTAGTGGTATCACCCCGGCGGAAGCCGGCAATCTCCTCGATGAGATGGGAACCCGTATTGAAACCTGTCAGCTTGGGCTCTTCGGGTACGGCCCCGGCAAGCAGAAGCGGATCCATATTCCTGATGACATATCACCGGATGTGGCAGCCTGGATCACGCGCAGTGCGGAGGCCCGGGGACACATCACCTGTGCGGAGATTTTCACCAGGGCCAAGGACGAAGGACTCTCACGATCCCTTCTGGCCGGGGCGTGTGAAAAAATGGGGGTCAAGATCAGGACCTGTCAGCTGGGGGCCTTTTAAAAAAGGGCGGTAACTATTCAGGTGAAAAATGCCTCCGGCGGTCCTGCCGGGGGCCAAACTTTTGAAAAGTTAGATAAACAGGTTTTTAAGGTCGATTTTGATTCATTCGAAGGCGTTGGTTTTCCGATTGGTTTCGATTTAACGAGCAAGCATCTCCTTTTGCCGCTCAGCTCCAACGGGGCTGAGCGGCAAAAGGAGATACAACCGGAAAGTTTTTGGAGCTCATTGCAAAAAGGGATCCGCCGGTGGCATAGCTGAATAGATACAAAGGGCGCAACTATTCAGCTCTTCCAGCATGAATTCCCGCCCCGCCCCGCCCTCGCGGGAGAGGCCGGAATGGTGGTATTCTTCACGTATTTCATGTTGAGTTGTCACCGTTGAACCTATGCCCCCGTTAGGGTAACCGTGTCTGGGCGCGCCGTGCTCCGCCGCGGCTCTTTTTACCGGGAACACGCCATCGCTCGGATCATGCACTTATAAACCATGAACCACTCCCACGATCTCGAAACCCAACGAGTGTTGAGTCTTGACGGATATCGCGCAAATGCCGCGACGGAGCACGGCAGCCCGAAGAGTCCTGCCCGGTGACAATCTGAAAAGTTACATCACTTGCTTGGATATGGCATGCCTCTGCCCTCAGGCAGGGGGTGATACAAACCAATTGGCATAATGTGAAAACCTTGATATTATAGCTAAATTGTTCTTATCTTTTCGCACCGCTGGTGTCCCACCCAACACGCTTCATGGACTTATATTCATCCATTCAGGAGGTGTCCCTTATGGCTCAGCCAAAAGACATGTACCAATGTCAGGTTCACAATTGTGGGTATGTTTATGATCCCGATAAAGGAGAACCGAAAACCAACACCCCGCCCGGTATTACGTTCAAGGATCTGCCCGATGACTGGGCCTGTCCCTTTTGCCAGGCATCCAAGAAAAGCTTCCGACCGCTGGCCGGACCCGGCTCGGTGCTTGCGGAGGGCGTGTAACCACGCGATGATTTGATGAAACAAAAACGGGCCGTGTGCGATTCTTAAACAGAATTGCACACGGCCCGTTTGATATTCAAGGGGTCCCTTTTAACCTTACTTAAGGAAAGGGTTGTACTGCTTTTCGGTTCCGATGGTGGTTTTGGGGCCGTGGCCGGTGTAAACGACAGTATCATCGGGCAGGGCAAACAGCTTGGTTTTTATGCTGGAGATGAGGGTGCCGTAGTTGCCGCCTGGAAGGTCGGTTCGTCCGATGGACCCGTAGAAGAGGGTGTCACCTGCAAAGGCGGTCTTCTCTTCTTTGCAGTAAAAGGTGACGCCGCCGGGGGTGTGACCGGGGGTGTGCAGGACAGCCAGGGTCTTCTCCCCGAAGGTGATGGTGTCTCCGTCGGCCAGGAGTCGGTCCGCAGGTGGCGAGTTCTCTGCCCTCAGCCCGAATGCCATGGCTGTTAGGGAAAGCTCCTGAAGCATGGAGGCGTCGGCCTCGTGGATCATGAGCTCAGCGCCTGTGGCCTCTTTGAGGCGTTTGTTGGCGCCCACGTGGTCGAAGTGGCCGTGGGTGTTGATGATCGCTGTGACGGTAAGTTTTTCGTCGGCCAGGGCCTTCAGAATGCGATCGGCGTCGTCACCGGGATCGATGACAGCTGCCTGGCGGGTGGCTTCACATCCGAGAATGATGCAGTTGGCTCCGATGGGGCCCACAACAAGGTCTTTGATCAGCAAGGTCGGGTCCTCCTTGGTCCTCAAGAGAGAGAGGATGGGTGGTTGGTCCGGCTGGTTTGTATGGCATCAGAGCCGGGCTCTGGGCCGGTTGTATCGGACCGGGGTGTGGCTTCCACTTGGGTGACGAAGAGACCGGGGATGCGTCGGAGGTGCCTGACGGGCCCCCCGGCGTCATCAGTTTTTCAGCTTTTGTCTGCGGACACGGCATCCAGGATGCCGTTGATAAAGGCCCCCGACTCTCCGGTTCCGAACCGTTTCCCGATTTCAATGGCCTCGTTGATGGCCACCTTGTCCGGCACGTCCTCAAGGAACAGGATTTCAAAAGCCCCCACGCGCATGGCGTTTCGATCCACAGCGGACATCCGGTACACCTTCCAGTTCTTGGAGTGACTGGAGATGGCCGCATCAATGGCCTCCATGTGGGCCAGGACCCCTTCTGTCAGCGCATCGAAAAAGGCAAGGTGTGCCTCATCGGTAATGAAGTGGCTGCGAAAGAGTTCTACCGCGTCATGGCGGTCATCGGTCTGCATGTCCGTAAAAAAGAGGGCTTGCAATGCAAGCTCCCGTGCGCCTCGTCTTACTCCCATTTACTTCTGTCCTTCATCCATGACGGTCATGAGGTTGGCCATCTCGATGGCAGCCAGAGCGCAGTCAAAACCTTTGTTGCCTGCTTTGGTGCCGGCCCGTTCAATGGCCTGCTCGATGGTGTCGGTGGTCACAACCCCGAAGATAACGGGAATGGACGCTTCCATGCTGACGTGGGCCACACCTTTGGTCACTTCGGCACATACGTAGTCGAAGTGGGGGGTGGCTCCGCGGATAACAGCGCCAAGGCAGATGACGGCATCGTACTTGCCAGTGGCAACGGCCTTCTGGGCCAGGAGGGGGATTTCAAAGGCTCCGGGGACTTTGATGATGTCGATATCAGAGTCATTTGTGCCGCTGCGGGTCAGCGCGTCCACAGCACCGCCCACAAGGCGTTCGGTGATGAAGTCGTTGAAACGGCTTACGACGATGGCCACTTTAAGGCCATCTGAAATCATGCTGGACTGAATTATATTGGGCATTATGATTCCCTTTCGTTGGTGTCTGTCAAAAATGTTAGAACGGAAGCGACCCTATGTGGGGCCGCTTCCGAATTTCTCGTGTGCAAGGTCCCGTCACCTACATGTTGTGGGAGTCCTTTTTCGGTTCCATTTTCAGGGTATGTCCCATTTTGAGCTTTTTACACTCCAGGTAACCCTGATTGTAGACGTTGGTGTGTACTTCGATGGGCACCTGCTCCACCACGGAGAGGCCATAGCCCTGAAGGCCGACCATCTTCTTGGGGTTGTTGGTCATGAGGCGCATCTTACGAACACCGATATCGGCCAGCATCTGGGCACCGATGCCGTAGTCCCTTAAGTCGGCGTCAAAGCCGAGGGCTTCGTTGGCTTCCACGGTGTCGTAACCCTGGCGCTGAAGCTCGTAAGCTTTCAGTTTGTTGACCAGGCCGATGCCGCGACCTTCCTGGCGCAGGTAGAGGATGACCCCGGAGCCTTCATCGTTCATGCGGGCCATGGCACGCTGAAGCTGGTCGCCGCAGTCGCACTTCATGGAGCCGAAGATGTCGCCTGTCATGCACTCGGAGTGCACGCGGACGAGGACGGGCTCGTCGGGGTTGATCTCCCCTTTGACCATGGCGATGTGGGTCAGGTTGTCCAGGTCGTTTTCGTAGGCAATGATGCGGAAGTCCCCGCCGAAACCGGTGGGAATGATTGTTTCCGCGGCCCTGCGAACGAAGGACTCTTTTTTCATGCGGTACTCGACGAGGGCAGCCACGGTGCAGATACCGATGCCGTGCTCTTCGCTGAACTTCTCCAGAGAAGGCATGCGGGCCATGGTGCCGTCGTCGTCCATGATCTCGCAAATGACGGCGGCTGGTTTCAGGCCGGCTAAGCGGGAGAGGTCAACGGAGCCTTCGGTCTGGCCCACGCGGACCATGACACCACCGTCCCGTGCACGAAGGGGGAAAATGTGTCCGGGGCGGGCGATATCGGCCGCGGTTGTCTCGTCGGCCACCGCGGTGAGGATGGTGGTGGCGCGGTCAGCGGCGGAGATGCCGGTGGTTACCCCTTTTTTTGCTTCGATGGAGACGGTGAACCCGGTGCCGAACTGGCTGGTGTTGTCGTCCACCATCATGGGCAGGTCGAGGTGGTTGCACATATCGGTGGACATGGGCAGGCAGATGAGGCCCCGACCGTACTTGGCCATGAAGTTGATGGCCTCGGGTGTGACCGCCTCTGCGGCCATGGTCAGGTCTCCCTCATTTTCACGGTCTTCGTCATCCACAAGGATAACCATGCGGCCGGCGCGAATATCTTCAATGGCTTGTTCGATAGAAATTACGGGCATATCACACTCCTCTTACACTCTATATCATGGGGACCATGAATTGGTCCCCTTCTTCCCAGTCCTAAAGAAACCCCTTTTCGGCCAGAAAAGCCATGTCGAGTGAGGATGATTTTACCTCTTTCTCGGGCTTGGGGGTCATGAGAAATTTTTCGATGTATTTCCCCACGAGGTCGGTTTCGATGTTGACAATGGAGCCTGCCTGCTTGAAGCCGATGCTGGTGATATCAGCGGTGTGGGGAATGATGCTCAAGGTGATGGTGGTGTCGGTGATCTCGTTGATGGTAAGGCTGATGCCGTCCACGGCAACGGACCCTTTTTCGATCATGTAGCGGGAAAGATGCTTTTCCACGGCGATGGTGACGATGACGGCGTTGGCCTGGCGTTCTTTGCTGACAATGGTGCCGATGCCGTCCACATGGCCGGAGACGATATGGCCGTCCAGTCGATCGGAGAGGCGCAATGCCCGCTCGAGGTTGACTCGGGAGCCGGTGTGGATGGTGGAAAAAGCGGTGCGGCGGATGGTTTCTGGGGCGACATCCACCTCAAACCGGCGGCCGTCGAGAACCACAGCGGTCAGGCAGGCACCGTTCACAGCGATGCTGTCGCCGATTTTGACGCGGTCGAGGGGAAAGTCAGCCTCGATGGCAAACCGGGATCCCTGGCCTGTGGGTCGAATGTCCCGAATGGTGCCGAATCCTTCAATAATACCGGTGAACATACGTCATTACCCTTGCAAGAAGCATTTCCTGTGGCGGGCTCAGCCGGCACTCCCCAAAGGGAGACTGGCGGAACTCCTACAGGTAGCCCTCAATCATTACGTCATTGTCAAAGTGTCGAACGGCAACCCGGGAAAGGGTGAGCGCCTCATCCATGGAGAGGGGGCCCTTTCCTGCCGTGATGGGATATCCGTCGTCTCCGGTGAGGAGCTTGGGGGCGATGTAGATGCGGAACTTGTCCACGATCTTTGCCTCCAAAGCGGATTTGAGAATCCCGGCTCCTCCTTCGATGAGGAGGCTCTGGATCTTCTCTTTTCCCAGAATTGCCATGAGTGCGTCGAGATCGATACGGTTGTCCTTTAAGGGAACCTCAAGGACGCGTGCGCCGCTTGCCTCCAATCGCTCCTTTTTTCGGGCGGTTTCGCAAGGCTCGGCGGGGATCTCACCGCAAACAACTATTGTATCAGAATCGGATTTGAGCTGCAACACCCTCGCCTTCTCATCAATGGAGAGGCGGCTGTCAAGGACGATGCGGATGGGATCTTTTCCGCCGGAATCCAGGCGGCAGGTGAGGGACGGGTCATCGGCGTTTACCGTGCCGATGCCAACGAGAATGGCGTCCACGGCGTGTCTCAGCTCGTGCACGTGACGTCTTGATTTCTCTCCGGTGATCCATTGGGAGTGGCCGGTGGATGCTGCGGTCCGGCCGTCCAGGGTGGAGGCGCTCTTGGCGATGACAAAGGGGCGGCCCGTCTTGACGTGCTTGATGAACCCTTCGTTCAGGCCTTCCGCCTTCTCTCTCAGGATGCCACTGGTGACCTCGATCCCATGGCTTTCAAGTCGGGCAATGCCGCCCGAGGCCACAGGGTTGGGATCTTCCATGGCAATAAAGACCCGCTTGATGCCGGCCTTTAAAATCTTTTCCGTGCAGGGCGGGGTTTTGCCGGTGTGATTGCAGGGCTCCAGGGTGACATAGATGTCAGCCCCTTTGGCCTCATCTCCCGCCTCATCCAGGGCAAAGACCTCCGCATGGGGGCCGCCGCAGGCTTTGTGCCAGCCGCGTCCCACAACCCGTCCATTTTTGACCACCACAGCCCCGACAGCGGGGTTGGGGGAGGTCCAGCCGATGCCCCGTGCCGCTAAGGCCAGGGCCATCTCCATGTACTCATGAGCCTCCATGGCTCCCCCCTTATTATAATGCCTCCGGCGGCCCTGCCGGGGGCCAAACTTTTGCCCATTTTATGAGCTGGGTTTGATAATCAGATTTTGATCTGTTTTGGATCAGCGTAGTAAATTGAATTACCTCAAGCGATGTTTACGGGCGAAGCCCGTCAGCAAATGTGACGTACCCGAGGAACGAGGGTTCGGAGCATTTGCATCATGGGGTCCAGGGGATCATCCCCTGGCCGCCGGAGGCACTCTTTATTACTATGCCTCTTTTGTCAGGAGCCCTTTGAGTTCGGATACGAAGTCGTTGACGTCCTTGAACTCCCGGTAGACCGAGGCAAAGCGGACATAGGCGATGTCGTTTTTGCCGTGGAGCCAGTTCATGACCTTCTCGCCGATCTTCTGGGAGGGAATCTCCTTCTCCCCGGTCTCCCTCAGGTCACGCTCCAGCTCGTCCAGGTAGGCGTCGATGTCGACGACGCTGATGTCGAGCTTTTCACAGGCCCGGTAGAGGCCGGAGGCCACCTTTGCCCGGTTGAACTCTTCCCTTCGTCCGTCTTTTTTTACGATCATGACAGGGAGTTTTTCCACGTGCTCATAGGTGGTGAAGCGCCTGCCGCATGCGAGACATTCGCGACGTCTCCGGATTTCGTTTTTGTCCTTTGTGTCCCGGGAATCTACGACTTTCGTGTTATCTTCAGCACAGTAGGGGCATTTCATGGCGTTCTCCTTGTCACAGTGGTCTGTAAGCTCGAAACTCCGGTTCAGGGGACCTGAATCACTTCAATGTTCGCTTCGCTGAGCATCTCTTCGGAGATCTCATCTGCATAACCCGACTTGTAATAGATCTTCTTTACGCCGGCGTTGATGAGCAGCTTGGCGCAGATGGAGCAGGGGAGGTTGGTGCAGAAGAGGGTGGCCCCGTTGATGGGCACCCCGTACTGGGCGGCTTGAACAATGGCGTTCTGTTCGGCGTGAGCCCCGCGGCAGAGCTCATGGCGCTCTCCGGAGGGGACGCCCCGCTGCTCTCTCAGGCAGCCGGTCTCGGCACAGTGGCGAATCCCGCTGGGGGCACCGTTGTAGCCCGTGGCCAGAACGCGTTTGTCCTTGACCAGGACCGCACCCACCGCACGTCGGGTACAGGTGGAGCGCTTGGCCACCAGTTCGGTGATGTCCATGAAGTACTGGGTCCATGAAGGGCGCTGGCGTTCTGTTTCCATGTGGTCGGCTCCTTGGCAGTCATGGGCCCCGGTGTGCGGGGCCCATGGCCATGTAACAATAGGGGTAACGATACCCTTAGGATGAAAAGAGGGGGAAGGCATTGCAAAGCGCCTTCACCTCATTTCGGATCTTTTCGATGGCGGACTGGTTGTCTCGGTTTTTCAGGGCTTCGGTCATGAACCCGGCCACCAGCTTCATCTCTGCTTCCTTCATGCCGCGGGTGGTAAGCACCGGGGTACCGATGCGAACGCCGCTGGTGACGAAGGGGCTGCGGGTGTCGAAGGGGACCACGTTCTTGTTGGCGGTGATGCCAGCGCGATCGAGGGCCTCTTCGGCCTCTTTGCCCGTGATGTTCATGCGGGTGAGGTCAAGAAGCATGAGGTGGTTGTCGGTGCCGCCGGAGACAAGGTCAAACCCTGATGCCATGAGCTCATCGGCAAGGGCTGCAGCGTTTTTGACGATCTGGGCCTGGTAGACCTTGAACTCGTCTGACGCCGCTTCCTTGAAGGCAATGGCTTTGGCTGCGATGACGTGCATCAGCGGGCCGCCCTGGATACCGGGGAAGATCTGCTTGTTCATAACGCCGGTGAGGTCTTTGCCGGAGAGGATCAGTCCTCCTCGGGGGCCTCGGAGGGTCTTGTGGGTGGTGGAGGTGACCACGTCCGCATAGGGGACGGGGTTGGGGTGCACGCCGCCTGCCACAAGGCCGGCAATGTGTGCCATGTCCACCATCAGGGAGGCACCGGTACGCTGGGCAATGCCGGCATAGGCCTCAAAGTCCAGGGTACGGGGGTAGGCGCTGGCACCCACAACAATCAGTTTGGGCTTGCACTCACGCGCCATGGACTCCACACGATCCAGATCGATCATGCCGGTCTCTTTTTCCACGCCGTAGTGGACAAAATTGAACAGCTTGCCGGAAAAGTTGGCGGCGCTGCCGTGGGTGAGGTGGCCGCCGTGGGCGAGGTCCATGCCCATAACGGTATCGCCGGGCTCAAGCAGGCCGAAAAGGGCTGCCATGTTGGCCTGGGATCCGGAGTGGGGCTGGACGTTGGCGTAGGATGCACCGAAGAGTTCCTTGGCGCGCTCAATGGCGATGGTCTCCGCGGTGTCCACGTGACCGCATCCGCCGTAGTAGCGCTTGCCGGGGTAGCCCTCGGCGTATTTGTTGGTCAAGGGGGAGCCCATGGCTTCCATGACCGGCGCGCTGACGGCGTTTTCCGATGCGATAAGTTCTAAGTTGTTCTGCTGCCTTGAGATTTCGTTCTCAATGGCCAGGGCAATATCCGGATCCACATCTCTGATACACTTCAGGTTCACCGTCGCTTCCTCTTCAGCCGTGTGATCGGCCTTTTTGGCCGTGTTTTCGGTTGGTGAAGGACACCACGTCGAATGGATCGGGACACCGGAGCATGAGCCTCAGGGCTTTGACAGCTGTCGACGGTCATCGGGTGTTGTCGATGGTCGGCAGCGAGGCCGGGCTTTATGCCGGATTATCCAGATTGTCCCTTCAAAGAACGGAGGTCAATTTCGACGCGGGTCACAGCTATCAGGCTCACCGCTTACGATCTGAAAGTAAAAGGCTCTGCACATGCAGGGCCTTGTCCTTAGAGGTCGCTCCCCATAGAAAAAGCGGTGTTGCCGGGCAGCCTCCCGTCTGGGAACCTACCGGCGCCTTGCATTACATCTGCATCCATGCCCCGCGTGAGGTGCTGTGCCGCAACTGCTGTGGCGGTGCAGAACAGGGGCGGGTCAGGAGGCGTTGATGCGATTACTCAAATGATTCGAACATCTGAATTCGGTCCAGGTGGCGGCCACCCTCAAACGGGGTCTCCATCCATGTCTGAACCAAGTCCAGGGCCAGGGACTCGCCAATGACGCGGGCGCCCAGCACCAGGATGTTGCTGTCGTTGTGCATGCGGCTCATGCGTGCGGAAAAACCGTCACTCACGAGGGCCGCTCGTACACCCTTGAAACGGTTGGCGGCCATGGACATGCCGAGGCCGGTACCGCAGAGAAGGATGCCTTTTTTGTAGGTCCCGTTGGAGACGCTGCCGGCCACTTCCTTCGCAAAATCAGGATAGTTGACGGAGTCCAGTCCGTGGCATCCGGCATCGATAACCTCCACCCCTTTCCCTTCGAGAAAGCCTTTTATGGCCTCTTTCATGGGGTAGGCAGCGTGGTCGCAGCCGATGATCACCGGGGACTCATACGGGGTCTTGTCTTCGCTCATGCTCTCATCGTCCTTTAAATACAAGGAAGGGTGGGAAAGGCCCACCCTGTCAACCTGATCGTCATGGTCTTCTTGTCTCTCTCCCCGAAGGGGGATCGCAAGCCGGCCTTGCGGCCGACACATTACATGCGTGCTTCGATGTACTCGATGGCGTCTTTCACGCGGACGAGCTTTTCAGCCTCATCGTCGGAGATCTCGATATCGAATACCTCTTCCATGGACATGATCAGCTCTACGAGATCCAGGGAGTCGGCTCCGAGGTCGTTGACGAAGTGCGCGTCAGGAACAACGTCACCGGCTTCAACTTTCAGCTTTTCAGAGACTACTTTTTTGATTTTATCTTCTACAGACATCGTTACCTCTTGTTTCTTATGATGTAAACATGCCGCCGCTTACGTGAAGGACCTGCCCGGTCATGTAGGCGGCCTTGTCAGATGCGAGAAATGCCACAACACCGGCGACCTCGGAAGGCGTGCCGGTACGTTGCATGGGAATCTGGTCGATAATGGACCCGATGGCCTCCTCCGAAAGGGTGGCGGTCATGTCGGTGTCGATGAAACCCGGTGCCACGGCATTCACCGTGATCTGCCTGGACGCCAACTCACGGGCTGCCGAACGGGTGAGGCCGATGAGCCCCGCCTTGGAAGCGCAGTAGTTGGCCTGTCCGGCATTGCCCGTTACCCCCACAAGGGAGGTGATGTTGATGATGCGGCCATATCGCTGCTTCATCATCGGGCGTGCAGCGGCTTTCAAGCAGAAAAAGGCCCCTTTGAGATTGGTGTCGCACACCGTATCCCAATCGGCCTCTTTCATGCGGACGAGAAGTCCATCCCGCGTGACTCCCGCATTGTTGACCAGCACATCGATGCGCCCTGTGTCGTCCACCACCTTTTTAATAAAGGCGGAAACCTCCGATTCGGAGGTGACGTCCACACGGATTCCGACGGCCGTTCCGCCCTTTTCGGCGACAAGGGCTTCTGTTGTCCTTGCCGCCTCTTCGGACGACGCATAATTAAAATAGATGCGGGTGTCGGGACCGGCAAATTCGAGGCAGACCTCTCGGCCAATGCCCCGGGAACCTCCGGTGACGACGATGCAGCGTGCATTGGTGTCAGGCATAGACCCTACACTCCAGGGAATAAAGGTGTCGCCTTATGTGCGGAAAGAACGCTCGGCTTCGACACATCGTTTGATCGTTACTCTTCGTCTTTGGCCAGAACGCTGCGGCCCTTGTAGCTGCCGCAGTCGGGGCATGCCTGGTGCATCATCTTGGGCTCACCACACTCGGGGCAGACAGAGACATTGGGCGCGTCAGTTTTGTAATGGGTGCGACGTTTTCTCGCTACGGACTTGGAGGTCTTACGCTTTGGTACTGCCATGGTTATCTCCTAACTCATTTATTTCTTTGTAAAATTATGTATAATAACGGAACAGTCTTAACCGCCCTTATTTATTTTATTTAAAGGTGATTGTCAAGAATATTCACGTGCTTAGATTTTGGGCCCTTGTGCTGGAAAACCAACTGTGGTAATTGGCCATGAGCCGTAGATACCGCAGATCCCTATCGATCCACAACGTTTTTTTTCTGTCGGGGCGAAGGATACGCGGTAAAAAAAAGTTGCCGACTGTTGCCGGTGCCGCCATGGGTCGCTCTTTGCACCGATCCGGTGTCGCCACTGGAAAAAGATAAAGGAATAAACTGGGGCGATCCCGCCTGGCCATTTCCTTTTCGTGTGCGGTGATGAACCCGATACATATGGTGTATCGAACACCAGGTATGGCTGTTTGTCAAACCCGGAGTGATATATGTTAAGGGGCTGGCACTGTTAGGGCCCTCTGCGGTTGGTTCTTGGACGTCATCATAAATAATCACCATCTATTATATACCACAGGAGATGCTATGGGTGAGATCATAACACGGTTCCCTCCGAGCCCCACGGGCTACCTTCACGTAGGCGGAGCTCGAACCGCTCTGTTTAACTGGCTCTACGCACGAAAAACCGGCGGGACCTTCATCCTCCGCATCGAAGATACCGATCTGGAGCGTTCCACCGAAGAGTCCGTTCAGGCCATCTTCGATGGCCTGGAGTGGCTGGGGATCGATTGGGACCAGGGCCCCTTTTACCAGACAAAGCGCTTTGACCTTTATAAAGAGGTGATCGATAAACTTCTTGCTGACGGGCATGCTTACTGGTGTACCTGTACACCCGAAGAGATCGATGAGATGCGGGAGACCGCACGGGCCAAAGGCGAGAAGCCCAAGTACAACGGCAAGTGCCGCGAGAGAAACCTCGGCCACAGCGAAGGCGCCGTGGTGCGCTTCAAGGTGCCCCTGGCCGGAGCCACTGCCTTTGAAGACATGGTGAAAGGGCGCATCTCCATCCCCAATGCGGAGCTTGATGATTTTATCATCCAGCGCGGGGACGGATCCCCCACCTACAACCTTGCTGTGGCTGTGGACGATCTGACCATGAAGGTGAACACCATCTTGAGGGGGGATGACCACGTCAACAACACCCCCAAGCAGGTTCTGATTGTTCAGGCCATGGGTGAAGAGGTGCCGACTTATGGGCACGTTCCCATGGTGCTGGGCGCGGACAAGGCTCGTCTGAGCAAGCGCCATGGCGCCACCAGTGTCACCGAGTACCGGGACATGGGCATTCTCCCCGATGCCATGATCAACTACCTGGCTCGCCTGGGCTGGTCCTTTGGTGACCAGGAGTTCTTCACCCGTGAAGACCTCATCGAAAAGTTCACCCCGGACAACATCGGACGGTCTCCCGGTGTCTTTGATCAGGACAAGCTTATGGCCATCAACCATGAGCACATTCAGGCCAAGCCCACCGAGGAGGTTACCGACGCCCTTCTGCCTTTCCTTGAGAAGGCGGGGATTGTCGCGGCAGACCGGGCGCAGCTCGAGAAGGCCGTAAAGACCCTCGCCCCCAGAAGCCGCACCCTGGTGGATATGGCCGAGAACGCCCGATTCTTCTTCGATGGCGTGAAAGAGTACGACGCCAAGATGGCCAAGAAAGCCTTCAAGCCCGAGGCCGTGGATGTCCTCCTGGCCATGAAGGAGGCCCTTTCCGAGGTCGAGTTTTCCAAAGAGCCTCTTGAGGCAACCTTCAAGGCAGTTGTGGAAAAACTTGAAGTCGGCTTCGGCAAGGTAGCCATGCCCATGCGCCTGGCCGTCTCCGGTACCGGGGCCAGCCCCGATATGTATGACATGCTCGAGGTTCTCGGCAAGGAAGAGACCCTGAAGCGTATCGATGCTGCCGTGGAGCACATACGCAACCTCGGGTAGGGGCAGGGCAAGCCTCCGGCGGCCAGGGGGTGACCCCCTGGACCCCAGGTGGCCACAGCACTTTGCCCCTCGTTCCTCGGGGCAAAGTGCTGTGGCATTCGTTTCGGTGCTTGTGTGAAATTTTTATCGGTTAAGGGGGGTTATGTCCGGGCTTGAAAAAAGGTGATTAAAGCCTCCTTTTTTTTCTTGACTCCCATGGGCCACTGGCCTATAACACCTCTCGCAACCGATTGAGTTGTCTGCTGGGATGTCGTCCAATGGCAAGACTACGGATTCTGATTCCGTCTATCGGGGTTCGAGTCCCTGCATCCCAGCCACCTATTTTGAAAGGCCCCTTCGATTTATATCGAAGGGGCCTTTTTTTGTTTCCGGGCAGACCCCAGCCTACGTGTTTTTACCGTAACTAAGTTTCATGGTGGGACGCATTGGCGCCTTGATTTTTTTTTAGAGGAGACCCAACACCCTTGGGGGCCTGTTTCAGATGAAATATCTGTGGGGTTACCTGGAATCGAGACGCTGGTGCTCCTACAGGATCGGAGCCGAGGTGCAGAGCCTGTTTCTTCCTGACTGCTTGGCCCGGTAAAGGGCGGTGTCTGCCAGGTTGATCAATTCACGAATTTCTTTGATCTCAGGCTGATACTGGGCTTGGCCAAGGCTTATGGAAAGGCTGATCTCGGTGCCTGCATCCAGCATAAAGGTCATGGATGAGATGGTTTGGCGAATGCGCTCTAAGATACACCGGGATTGGGATGTCGTGGTATGGGGGAGAATGATGCAGAACTCTTCCCCTCCGTAACGCCCCACACTGTCGGTTATTCGGACTTTTTCCCTGATGGTATCGGCGAGGCGCTTCAGCACGATATCTCCGGCATTGTGACCATGGGTATCGTTCACCTCCTTGAAATGATCGATGTCCACGATGCACAGGGTCAGGGGGGCGTTGTAGCGTGCGGCACGATCCATTTCGCTCGTGAGGATTTCGAGTATTTTGCGGCGGTTGATGAGCCCAGTCAATTCGTCTCGGGTTGCAAGCTCTGTTAGCTGCTGTTCAGCTTTTTTGCGTTGGGTGACATCTACTCCGATACCCCAGGTGAACCAGCCCGGAATGGGGGCATTGGCGCTGGTGTTTGACCAGGAAAGAGAACGTGTTTCACCGTTTTTGCATAAAAGGTCGACCTCCCAGTCACGATAACTGCCGTTGAACTCGAGGAATTCTTCAACGTTTTTGGCGCGCTGGACCGGGTCAGGGTAGAAGAGCTCCAGTGCATTGGGATTGCCGACAATTTCGTCACTGGTGTAGCCGGTAACCCGTTCGCACTCCTTGTTCCAGAAAAGGACCACCCCGTTTTCATCCACTGCATCAAACATGACGGGCATGTTTTCAACAACTTTCCTGAACACCGGCGACAGGTTTGGGGCCTCCTCCACGGCATCTTGACTGGCTTTGCTTGGCTTTCGTGTCTCCAGTTCCTGGTATTTAAACCAGAGAAAAAGCAGCCCGGCGAGGATCAGAGTGAGGCCGATGGTCGTAAGGGAGAAGAGAGTTTTCCCGTTACCATCAGGTAAACACAGCAGCAAGGACTGGCACCCTATGATTAAGAACATTACAACACCAATAGATTGCTTTACCCTCTTGACCATTGACAACCAACCCCTTTTAAAACAGATCTGCGTAAAATGTTCCTGTAATTACAGTAAACAGGGAATACAGTAAAAAACGGACAACTGGCAACAATAAAGAAGTAAAGTGAATTTAGTTTTTGTTGCCTTATTGTATGGGCCGTGGTTGACCATCAGGTTTTAAAGGGAGCGGCATGCTCGTTAAACCAGAAGCATACGAGGTCCTTGAGGGCTGTCGTGTGTGAATCGACGATAGGCGTCCATAGGGTGATGATGTACCTGGCAGCAGGGGAAGACGGGAGGCCGAACTATCGGTAAAAATCTGCTTTCGAGATGGCTCACCTCGCCGCCGGAGGCAGCCAGGTTAAAGATGCCTCCGGCGGCCCGGCCGGAGGCCAACCTTTTAAAAAGGTTGCCAAACAGGTCTTTTAAAAAAAATCTTGGGTCAACCTAAAACCTAAAGCAAATGTGATTTGGCCTGAGGAATGAAGGACAAAGCGCATTTGCAACCTGCTTTCAAGGTGGGACACCTTGCCGCCGGAGGCATTTTTTGGGCCACTTTAACCATAGAAGGCTGTCGTTTTGTTTGCACTCTCAGGCAAGGTCAAGGCCGGACAGGGCTTTGGTAAAGGTATCGTGGAAGGAGACGATGCGGGAGATCTCTTCATCCATCGTGGTGGACCCGTAGTGGTTGATGAGTGAGCAGGTGGCGAACCCTTTGGCTTTGTTTGTGTAGGCATCGATCCATGCGCGGGCTTTTTGTTCTTCCTTGTCATCCTTCCAGGGGAACCCGACGGGGAGCGCATGCGAGCCACAGCGCCAGGGCTTGGGCGTGAGCCGTGCACGAAAGCACTCCTGCACTTTGCAGAGGCGGATGTAGAGGGGATCGGCTCCCAGAACCTCCATGATGTTGAAGGTGATCTCAGACGTGGGGTCTGCGTGGCTGTGCGTGATCAGGTACCGAAGGCCTGCACGGGTCCTGTAAGCTCGAATCCCGAATCGGTTGTCAGCCTTGACCATGGATTGCACTTTGGCTAAGGCGTCCGCTTCGTTTCGTTCCTGTGGGGAGGGGCCGTTTTTTCCAAACAACCCACTTACCCTGTGTTTGAACAGCTCCCAGCCGGAAGCCATCGGGAGGTCGACATCAATGAACATGGTGCTTGCTGTGTTGAGGACCTGGCATCCGTATGCATTGAGGGTAACGGCAGCGTAGGTGGTTTTATTGCCCCTTTTCCACTCATCGACAATCTCTTCACGCATGGGGCGATCGCCATACAGATAATGATCAGGACGGTTCCCTTTCAGTATCATCTCGGCAACGGCGTCTGCCCGTTTGCTGCCCCTCTCCCTTGCTTCCTTTACGCTGGTGTCCGACCACCCCCAGCATGACAGAGGCCCCATTTGCTTATCGGTGAAGGGGGAGCGCATGCGTACGTCATGACGTGTGAGGCCTTTGGCCCAGTATCTCGGAATGTTCATGGTGTGTCACCTTTGCATGGTGCGGTTTATTCAATACATTGTGGCCAATGTGCGAAGCTTGTGGCACTGTGTCGTGGTAGGTCATCTCTCTGTACGCACACCACATACCTTGACATTCAAAGCCCGCGGGCGTAATCATTTTTTTTAAATGATACCATCAGGCCGGTCCGGCCGGAAAGGAGTTCTGTTTTTTATGATCACATCATGCATGGAGCTTGTTTTAATCGTTGCCGCCCGGTAGCGAATGAGACAGATCTGATACCCGGTTCGGCACCCGCCTGTCCGTGCTCTTCTGAACGACGGGGCCTTATTCCCTCTGATGCCTTACAGTCTGTTCATTCCCTGCACCATCGGTGTGCCCTGCCGACCCGGCAACGATACCCACGTCTGAAAATCAATCGATTGTATTGAAATAATGAGGTTGCAGCGATGCCTCCGGCGGAACCGGTGAAGGCAAGTTTCAGCTGAAGGGTTTCCTCCATTTTTCTTCTTACGGAGTGCTACATGATCATACGAAACGAGACGGCATCTGATATCGTGGCCATCACCCATGTTACCGTGGCGGCCTTCATGAATCTTAAAATCAGTAACCAGACCGAACATTGCATCATTCATGCATTGCGCGAGGCTGGCGCTCTCTCCCTGTCACTGGTGGCCGAGATAGACGGGGACGTTGTGGGCCATGTGGCGTTTTCACCTGTCACCATCTCAGACGGTGCAAAGGGCTGGTACGGCCTGGGGCCGGTTTCTGTGCTGCCCGGGCTTCAGAATCAGGGCATTGGCTCATCGCTTATCAGGCAGGGGCTGTCCCTGTTGAAGCAGATGGGAGGGGAGGGCTGCGCGCTTGTGGGTGATCCGAACTACTACCGGCGGTTTGAATTCAGACATGTTACGGGCTTAGTCTATGAGGGCGTTCCTCAGGAGTTTTTCCTGGCATTGCCATTTAACGCAACCATCCCACAAGGA
Organism: Desulfolunaceae bacterium; assembly: GCA_942491485.1. Taxonomy (GTDB): domain Bacteria; phylum Desulfobacterota; class Desulfobacteria; order Desulfobacterales; family Desulfolunaceae; genus Desulfoluna. The sequence goes on from CALOAX010000013.1 coordinate 535,554, forward strand.
ACGGTTCTGTTTCATGAGGCTTTTTTAGCGGAAAGCTGAACAGACTCTTTGGGGGGCGTCAGCTGCAGTGACGCTGGCGGCCCCCATCTCAATGTGTCCGAAGTGCATCCAGCAAGCCCGAGGCGAGCTGGATGCCATATGGGGGATCCAGGGGATCATCCCCTGGCCGCCGAAGGCACGTTTTCAGAAAATCACCCCGGTGTAGCCCACAAAGCTGTCCGAAGGGCTTTTGTCGTAGCTGGTGGTGTGGGCGATCTCTACGCCCTTCGTGATGCCGAGGGCGTGGGCGGCGGCCAGGGTGGCGGTGACGGCGCCTGAACAGCATGCGTTGTGTCGCTTTAGGGCTTCTTGGGTGAAGTAGGGGGCGTCCAGGGCAATCATTTTGTTGATGGCTTCCCGGTCGTTTGACTCATCAACCCAGGTACGTGCGGCTTCGCCTTTGCCCTCGGGGGTGAACCCGAAGTTGGGGCCGTAGTGAGTAAGATCGGTGGAACCGATAACTTTTATGGTGAGGCCCATCTCCCTTGCTGTCTCGACCACTATCTGTCCGGTTGACTCGGCATGTTTGTTAGGGGCGACCCCCATGAGGCAGACGGGGACAGCGCCGAAGTAGTACCGGACAAAGGGGAGCTGAAGCTCCAGGGTGTTTTCCGGGGCCATGAAGGGGCCCATTTCTTGTCGAATGAACGGGGCTTTGGAAACGGCCTCGGCAAAATTCGCATTGACGGTCAGGTCCCCGAAGGGGGTTTCAAGGGTCCCTTCAGTCATGACGGCGGTGGGGTCGGACGGTCTCAGATGATGGCCGAAAAGAACCACCAGGTCTGGCTTGTCTCCTTTTGCCAGGGTTTCGATGACCCGACAGGCGATGCTGCCTGAAAAAAACCATCCCGCATGGGGGACGATCCCTGCCCGGTAGTGTTCGCCCTCGGCCCGGCGCATCCACCCTTCCTTTTGATACCCCTCCACCTCTTTGAGGCAGGCCTCCATACTCTCCGGATACCATTGCCCGCGAAGGGCCGCTCTCTTTCTTACACCCATGATCCCGCCTCCTGACTGGTTTTTATTCCAACTATTATATCACAGGATTTTCAGGAAGAAAAAGCGTGCCTCCGGCGGCCAGGGGCTGAGCCCCTGGACCCCAGGTTGCGAATGCTCCCGCCCCTCGTTCCTCGGGTCGATCACATTCACTAACGGGCTGCGCCCGTGGTTAAAGCTGGTGCGACTAAGCAGGCGGTTGCTAATTATGGGCGTGGGCAAGTTGCCTAAATGGAATCGGAAAATCCCCGAGGTGAGAGGGGTGGGATGGCGGGCAAAGGTTTACTTAGAATCGCTTTTCATTTCTGAAGGGGACGATTTAAGGCCTTGTTCTGAACCGCATGACGGTTTCGCATCTGTTCAGTCCTGCCAGCTGCAGCCCAGGCCGACGGGTGGAATGAGGGGGAGGGGGCTGGTGTCGCCTGGGGTCCCTCTTTTTTCAGGTGTCTTAGAAGGGCTTTTATGAAGGACATGTGTTTCATAATTGTTCCCCCTTGCGATGGCTTTGCCACCGGTTCCATTGGAATTATCCCGGCAAAGGTCAATCAGCACTTCAAGTGCTTTTATGAACCGCTTTTTGAGTAAAACCACATAGAAGGTGGCGTCATCTTTGCTCTGCTCACGGGCGTAGCCCGTCAGCGAATGTGACAAGCCCGAGGAACGAGGGCTGGGAATATTCGCCATATGGGGTCCAGGGGATCATCCCCTGGCCGCCGGAGGCAGGTTTTTCCCTACAACGGAATGTTCCCGTGTTTTTTAGCGGGACGGGTCTCCCGTTTGGAGCACATGATGTTCAGGGCATCGATGAGGTGGCCCCGGGTTTCGGAGGGCACGATGACGGCGTCGACGTAGCCCCTTGCGGCGGCGATGTAGGGGGTGAGGAAGAGGTCGTTGTATTCGTCGATTTTCTCTTGGCGCATGGCATCGGGGTTGTCCGCGTTCTGGATCTCTTTGCGGTGGATGACGTTGGCTGCCCCTTGGGCTCCCATGACAGCGATTTCTGCGGTGGGCCAGGCAAAGGCCATGTCGGCACCGAGGTGGCGGGAGCTCATGGCGAGGTAGGCACCGCCGTAGTCTTTTTTGGTGATGAGAAGGAGCTTGGGCACGGTGGCTTCGGAGTAGCTCCAGAGGAGTTTGGCGCCGTGACGGATGATGCCTCCCCACTCCTGCTGGGTGCCCGGGAGAAAGCCGGGGACATCGGCGATGGTCAACAGGGGGATGTTGAAGGCATCGCAGCACCTGATAAAGCGGCTGGCTTTGTCCGAGGTGTCGATGTCAAGGCAGCCGGCCAGGACCTTGGGCTGGTTTGCGATGACGCCCACGGTTCGGCCTCCCATGCGGATGAAGCAGGTGATGATGTTGGGGGCAAAAAGGCTGTGGGGCTCGAAAAAGGTCCCGTTATCGGCAATGGACCGAATCAGGTCAAACATGTCGTAGGGTTTGACGGGGTTGTCCGGTATCAGGCTGTCGAGTTCCGGGCAGAGGCGATGGATCGGGTCCTCTGCCGGCTCCATGGGCGGATCTTCCATGTTGTTGGCGGGAAGGTAGGAGAGCAGTGTTTTTATGCGGGCGATGCAGTCGTCATCGTCCTCGCAGGCGAAGTGGGCCACACCGCTCTTTGTGCAGTGGGTGACGGCCCCGCCAAGGCTGTCGAAGCCCACCTCTTCACCGGTGACAGACTTGATGACGTCAGGTCCGGTGATGAACATGTGGCTGGTTTTTTTGACCATGAAGACGAAGTCGGTCATGGCCGGGGAGTAGACCGCCCCGCCTGCCGTGGCGCCCATGATGGCCGAGATCTGGGGGATAACCCCTGAGGCGCCGGCGTTTCGAAAGAAGATCTCACCGTACCCGGCCAGGGCATCGACGCCCTCCTGGATCCGGGCGCCGCCCGAATCGTTCATGCCGATGATGGGAACCCCGGCCTTCATGGCCATGTCCATCACCTTGCAGATTTTTTTGGCGTGCATCTCGCCAAGGCTTCCTGCCCTTGAGGTAAAGTCCTGGGCATAGGCGAAGACAGGGCGACCATTTACCAATCCGTGGCCTGTGATGACGCCATCGGCCGGGATATCTACCTTCTCCATGCCGAAGTTCGTGCTTCGGTGGCTGACAAAGCGGTCAATTTCCCGGAAGGAGTCCCGGTCAAAGAGGCGATCAAGGCGCTGCCTGGCGGTAAGTTTGCCCTTTGCCTTGTGCTTTTCAACGGCCGTGGTCCCACCCATGGCCAGCACTTTTGCGTCTTTCTCTTTCAGGTCGTGCAGCTTCTTCTGGACGCGATTCATGCGGTCTCCTTCGGGTTCCCTGTCGATAATAAATGATGAGTCCTACATACGGGTGCTATTTTGGGTGAACATTATTATCACGAAAGCCAGATCTGTTAAATGCCCGAGTCACATTTAAGCCTCCGGCGGCAAGGTGTGCCACCTTGAAAGCGGGTTGCGAATGCGCAAGGCGTGTCGATGTTCGGTTTATCTTGAGTTTGCATTTGCGTTGCGTGAGGCGTTATGCAACGTGTGCCACAACGGTGAAGGCTTGAGGGTACTACGGCCTCAACTCTGAGAGTGGCTTTTTAGCGTATATCACCTAAACAACAGAATAAATGGCGACGATTTGTGTTGCCAACGACTCAATCATATCGCCACGCAGGACCGGCGGTGATAATTCTGAATTCACAGGTGATGTACGAGTTGCATTTATTTGAATCACCCGGGACGTTACGGTCATGGGTTGTAACTGAGCGTGAGGTGCGGGATCGCGGGAGAGAAGAGGAAGCTGAACGAGCGCTCAGTCACTTTTTTATCACGTTTTTTTTGTGGGTGTCAAGGCAAGGCGGGTCAGAACTTATCGACATCGTGGGTTATTTGCTGTTTGCAGCCCTGATGAACCAGATGGCAGAATCCGCTTGGTTGGAAACGATTCAGCACCTGATTGCAAAAATGCCGCAGTGATTTAACCCGAGGAACGAGGGCTAAAGCGCTGTGGCAACCCGCTTTCAAGGTGGCTCACCTTGCCGCCGGAGGCATCGCTTTTTGTATGTTTTTTTGTCCTGCCATTAACATGAGTGGTTTGTTGAACCGCTTAGCGAATGGGCACCAATGGGGTCGGTTGTAATCCCACAGGCGAAGCCCGTCAACACATGTGATGAGCCTGAGGTACGAGGGTTCTGAGCATTTGCAAACCGGCATCTCCTGGAAAAACAAAAAGGCCCCGCTCAACGTGAGCGGGGCCTTTTGTTTTTTATCCTGGGTCAGGCGATCTGTTTAAGTCACAGAGCGTCTGTTTATCCGCAGAGGGCGAGGAGAACACCAGCTGCAACCGCGGAGCCGATAACGCCGGCAACGTTGGGGCCCATGGCGTGCATCAGCAGGAAGTTGTGGGGGTTCTCTTCAATACCCACACCGTTGACCACGCGGGCTGCCATGGGAACGGCAGACACGCCTGCGGCGCCGATGAGGGGGTTGATTTTTTCGGAGCTCATGCGGTTCATCAGCTTGGCCAGCAGGACCCCTGTTCCGGTGCCGATGGCAAAGGCCACGAGACCGAGCATGAGAATACCGATGGTTTCAAGCTGAAGGAACTTATCGGCAGCCAGCTTGGAGCCAACGGAGAGGCCCAGCAAGATGGTGACGATGTTGATGAGTTCATTGGCAGCCGTCTTGGAAAGACGCTCTACAACGCCACACTCCTTGAGCAGGTTGCCGAACATCAGCATCCCGATGAGGGGGGTGGCATCCGGCAGCAGCATGATGCAGATACCGAGGACCATCAGAGGGAAGACAATCTTCTCCACTTTGTTGACGTGGCGCAGCTGTTTCATCTCAATGCCCCGCTCCTCCTTGGAGGTGAGGGCTCTCATGATGGGGGGCTGAATAATGGGCACCAGGGCCATGTAGGAGTAGGCCGCAACGGCGATGGCACCCAGCAGGTCCGGCGCTAGCCGCCCCGCCAGGAAGATGGCCGTGGGGCCGTCCGCGCCTCCGATAATACCGATGGCAGCGGCGTCCTGCATGGAAAAGTCGATGCCGGGAACAAATTGCGTCAGCACCAGTGCACCGATGAGGGTGGTGAAGATGCCAAACTGGGCTGCTGCCCCGAGCAGAGCTGTTTTGGGGTTGGCGATGAGGGGACCGAAGTCCGTCATGGCGCCAACGCCCATAAAGATCAGCAAGGGGAAGAGGCCGGTCTTGATCCCGAAGGCATAGATGAGTCCGAGGAAACCCTCGGGCCCGGCAATGGCCGCCACGGGAACGTTGGCAAGGATGCCGCCGAATCCGATGGGGATCAGGAGAAGGGGCTCAAAGCCCTTTTTAATGGCCAGCCAGATAAGGATGCAGCCGACAACGATCATGATGAGCTGCCCGATTCCCAGGGGAATGAGCTGGTGATCATCACTCGTTTTTTCAGCAAAGATCCCTTTGGCACCTTCGACAAAGGCGTTGAGGCCTGTGCTTTTCCAGAGCTTCTCCACCTTTCCCATGGATGCATCCGAGGCGGGCGCCGGGGCCGGTGCGCTAGCGGCACTGGCCATGGAGACCCCGGTGAAGAGGCAGAGTGCAACAAGGGCTGCCACAATTGCCAGGGGTCTGACGAATCGTTTTTTTGTCAATCTCAGAGTTCGAGTCATGGTTCTATCCTGTTCGTTCAGTCGTTGTGAATTACCCTTAGGCGATGGTGACCAGACTCTGGCCGGATGCCACCTGATCGCCAGCGGCAACAGCCACGCTGGCAACGGTGCCGTCCACGGGGGATTTCACCTCCACTTCCATCTTCATGGCCTCCTGAACGAGCAGTGTATCTCCAGCCTTGACGGCAGAGCCACTGGCAACCAGGACTTTGATGACGGCGCCGGGCATCTGTGCCTTGACCTCTTCTCCGCCAGCTGCGGCGGGAGCGGGGGCTGCGGCAGCAGCTGCAGCTGCAGGTGCGGGAGCCGCAGCAGGAGCTGCAACGGGGGCACCAGCGGTTTGAACCTGGACAAGGACCTGGTCTGCGTTCACCTGGTCGCCGGTGGCGACGAGGATGTCGGCAACGGTACCGTCCACGGGGGATTTCACTTCAACTTCCATCTTCATGGCTTCCTGAACGAGCAGGGTGTCGCCGGCTTTTACCTGAGTGCCTTTGCCTGCAACGATGCGAACCACGGCACCGGGCATCTGAGCCTTGACGGCTTCGGTTGCGCCGGGTGCTGCAGCCACAGCGGCTGCAGGGGCAGCAGCAAGGCCTTCGGCGACGTTGATGTTGTATGCTTTTCCGTTGACCACGGCGGTATTGCCGTCGATCTTGACGGCGTAGGTGTTGCCACCGACGCTGACGGTGTAGCCTTCAGGCGCTTCTTTGGTCTCGGCCTTGGCTTCGGGAGCGTTCTTGCGGACGCCGATGGTGGCTTTGCCGAGGAGGTAGTTGATGCCCTTGTCACCGCAGGATGCTGTGATGAAGATGTTCTCATCGGTGGTGGGAAGGCCATTCTCTTCGAGTTTCTTCTTCGCAGGTGCAAGGCCCTTGGTGGGATCTTCTTCGTTGATCTCAAGGGGGCTTCGGGTGGTGGGCTCAAGGCCCAGCTGCTCGGAAGCGATCTTGACGATTTCCGCATCGGGGGCAACGGGGGTCTTGCCGAAGTAGCCGAGGACCATCTTGCCGTAGCCCTCAGCGATCTTATTCCATTTGCCCATCATGACGTTGTTGAAGGCCTGCTGGAAGTAGAACTGGCTCACGGGGGTAACGGAGGTGCCGAAACCACCGCGACGAACCACTTCGTCCATGGCTTCGATCACTTCGGGGAAGCGGTCCATGATGTTGTTGTCACGCATCATCTGGGAGTTAGCCGTCAGGGCGCCACCGGGCATGGGAGACCAGGGGATGATGGGCTCAACCGCTTTGGCTTCGGGGGGCAGGAAGTAGTCTTTCATGCACTCCTTGAAGACCTCTTCGGCTTCGCGGATCTTGTCGATGTCCACGTCGAGTTCGTACTCGGTGCCGCGCAGGGCGTGCCACATGGTCATGATGTCAGGCTGGCAGGTACCGCCGGAGCAGGGAGCCATGGAGAGGTCGATGACGTCCACGCCCGCGTCCAGGGCTGCTTTGTACCCGATAACGCCGATACCGGCGGTGTCATGGGTGTGGAACTGTACGGGGATGTCCGCAGGAAGGATCTCCTTGGCCCGCTTGATGGTGTCGTAGACGGTGGCCGGGAAGCTGGTTCCGGATGCGTCCTTAAAGCAGATGGAGTGGTACGGAATGTCCGCGTCCATGATCTGCTTGAGCATGTCGACGTAGAAGTCTGCATCATGGGCACCGGTGCAGCCGGGAGGCAGGGCCATCATGGAGATGACCACCTGGTGGTTGAGACCGGCTTCGGCGATGCACTGACCGCTGTAGATGAGGTTGTTGACGTCGTTCAAGGCATCAAAGTTACGGATGGTGGAGATGCCGTGTTTTTTGAACATTTCGGCATGAAGCTTGATGACGTCCTTGGGCTGAGAGTCCAGGGCCACGACGTTGATGCCTCGGGCCAGGGTCTGCAGGTCCGCATCGGGACCGGCTGCCGCACGGAAACGGTCCATCATGTCAAAGGCACACTCGTTGCTGTAGAAGTAGAGTGCCTGAAACCGGGCGCCGCCGCCTGCTTCAAAGTAGTTACATCCTGCCGCAGCTGCTGCTTCAACGGCGGGAATAAAATCGTCAGTAAAAACTCGCGCTCCGTAAACTGACTGAAAACCATCACGAAACGCTGTGTTCATGAACCGCACTAATTTCTTAGCCATAATCTTCTATCCCTTTCGTTAGCTGCGTGCGCAGGCTTTTACAGCCGCAATGGCCACCGCGATCTCAGCGAGCTCATCTCCAGCCTGCTGAATAACCGCTGTTTTTGTTGTCCCCAAAGGTCCACTCTTCACTTCGGCATCGGCAAATCGCTCTAGTACCTTTGCCGAGATTTTCATCGCGTAGACAAGAAGGGTCAAAAAAGCAAAGACCACCCCCATTCCCGCAACCATCAATCCCAGACCTTCAACAATCATAGTCTATCCCCTCCACAATAATAATCGATGTCTTCCGTCTTCGGCGCTTCACGCTCGATCTTCACGGTGAACCCATGGGGTCGACGGTGCGGTCGATACATCCCATGAACGGCCAAGGCCGCGCCGGGTCGAAAGCATCTTCTTCATGGTGATGCCCTGTTGCCAGGGCATCAAAATATGCCAAATGGTCCCTGCCCGTATCCCTCGGGCAGGGGGCACTCGCGCATCAATCTTCTATATCGTTAAGGCTGGTCGTTTTCCCTTACAGGGTACGCAAGGGGCCACGAATCCCAAGAGGCAGTACTCCCGGTATGGTGAAAATCATCACCTTCTCAAAGAGGACGCCCTTTCCTTTTTTATCGTCAGGCGTAGGCTGAATGTATCGTTTATATCGAGGCTACGGCCGTAAAGGCACTTGTAAATATATTACTAGAATCGAATAATCTTGTATATTTGCAAGATAATGTCAAGTAAAAAATATTGAGCTATTGTAGCACGATATCCGTCAAATAACCCGGGGCACTGGGGTCGAGAGGGTCTAAAACTGTGGAATTCATGAATGCTGTAGGGGAAGGTTTCTGCTCTTGGAAAGTGGGGTGGTGAAATATGAAGTAATGCGCATCTGCTGGTAATTGTGAGTAAATATCGTTGGTGGGATTCTGTTTGTGCTTACTGCGTATCATAACAAAAGCGGAAAGATGTGAGAGTAAACATCTTTCCGCTCGATAATCACTGGAATGCCATCGGGCAGATGTCGCGTAAGGGTGGCTTTACGTCTTGAATGGCCCGATTTCAAACGTGAAACCTACCCTATGTGTATTTCTCCATCACCTTTTTAAATCCGGGAAGAGCACCCCTGATGGTTTTCTCATCAACACAAAAAGAGATACGGAAATGGCCTGGTCCGGCAAAGCCGCTTCCAGGGACCACAAGGATAAGTTCCTTCTGGAGTTCGCTGACGAAGGCGACATCGTCTTCAATGGGGGCCTTGGGGAAGAGGTAGAACGCGCCTTTGGGGGCGGTAAATTCGTAGCCGGCTTCGGTGAGGCCATCCACGAGCAGCTGGCGGTTTTTCTCATACGGCGTCATGTCCACATTGACCCCTTGGATTTCGGCAACCACGCGCTGCATGATGGCCGGAGCGTTGACATAGCCCAGAATGCGGTTGCACAGAGCCAGTCCGCCCAGGAAAACGCCTTTTCCCTCGAAATCGGGGTGGATGGCGATATACCCGATGCGCTCACCGGGAATGGAGATGTCCTTGGAGTAGGAGGTCACCACCACGCTGTTCTGATAGCTGGTCATGATGGAGGGTACATCGATGCCGTTGTAGGTGATCTTTCGGTAGGGCTCATCGGAAATCAGCACGATGGGGTGGCCGACCTCACCGCTCTTTTTCTTGAGCATCTCACCCAGGGCATCGAGGCTTGCCTTGTCATACACCTGACCCGTGGGGTTGTTGGGGGTGTTGATAAGGACGGCTTTGGTTTTTTCGGAGATCACCTCTTCAATGGCGCCAAGGTCGAGTGTGAAGTCCGCATTGGTCTTGACGGTTCGTACCACCCCGCCGTGGTTGTCGGCGTAGAAGTTGTACTCCACGAAGTAAGGCGCCGGGCAGATCACCTCGTCACCCGGATCCATGAGGGTCTTAAGGACCACGTTGAGAGCGCCGGCCGCTCCGCAGGTCATGACGATGTCGTTCTCATCCAGGGTCACTTCCTGCTGCTGGGAGACAAAACCTGCCACGGCCTTACGCACAAAGGGGTAGCCGGTGTTGGGCATGTAGGAGTGGACCCCTTCGCCCGAAGACTCCGCAACCTTGATAAGGGTCTCTTTAAACTCGGCCGGGGGAGCAAGGTAGGGGTTTCCAAGGCTGAAGTCGTACACGTTGTCCGCTCCGTGCTCTGCCTTGAGGCGAGCTCCCTCTTCAAACATCTTGCGGATGAATGATGATTTTTCGATGGCACCTTTGATCTTGGTCGAAATGGTCATGGAAACCTCCGGTCCGTGGGGTTTGTGTGGGTGAATTGAAATAATTCTTATGAACCACGAAGAGCACGAAGGACACGAAGAAAAAAATCAGGATGTCGGCAGTCGTATGATTCGTGGCAACAATTTTTATTTGAGAACCGACATGGTTGCAGCAAACCGAATGGGGTTTGATGGGATCGGCTGAAACACTTTTATTTCACATGATGTGGAAAGAAATCAAAGAAATTTATTAATGGGGTGGAAAGGGGAAGGGAAAAAATGGGGTGGCAGGGGCGAATTATGGGTGAGGAGGATGCCGCACGGGAGTGCGGCGCTCCAAAATTGGCCTTCTGGGAGGCGGCCGGGGGATGATCTCCTATACCTCAGGTTCGTCTTATTCTCTGATGGGCTTCGCCCGTGGTGTTACCAATGACCCCATCAGTATCGTCTTCCCCGGCTACTCGACAAACCGTTGCTGCAGGACGGCGTCGAAGGTGGGTACTTGACACTTTTTGAATTCGAGTGACCGGGGAGCCATGTGTGCATACCGTCACCGGTTGTGGGTGACTTTCACAGAGATAGTGCCTGTGGCAATTTTGCAAACAAGAGCTGAATAATTCTTTTGAGAATTTATTTTTTTGCCGACACCCTATGGTACACATTACAGCGCTTCTTGTTTTCGGTGGCAGGGTACGCAAGCGCATCCTATGCCTGGTAAAAACCGCGAAGAACACAAAGCGCCCTCCGTGATGCATGAAGGGCGCTTGGCTATCTTTGGCGCTTTACACAGCGCAGCCCGTCAGCGAATGTGATGGGCCTGAGGAACGAAGGCCGGGAGCATTCGCAAACCCGCTTTCGAGGTGGCACACCTCGCTACTGGATTCCGCCTTCCATGGCAGCGTAGAAGCCTCTGCGCCACTCCATGAAGCGGTCATCAAGGATGGCCTGCCGAATTTCACCCACAAGGTTCATGTAGTAGTGAATGTTGTGGATGGTGTTGAGACGGGAGCCCAGAAGCTCTTTGGATTTAAAGAGGTGCCTTAAGTAAGCCCTTGAGTAGTTTCGGCAGGTGTAGCAGGTGCAGGCAGGGTCCAGGGGTTTTTCGTCCTTCTGGTACCGCGCGTTGGCGATGTTAACGGCTCCTTCGGAGGTGAAGAGCTTTCCGTTTCTGGCATTTCGGCTGGGCATGACGCAGTCGAACATGTCGGCTCCCATGGAGACGAGCTCCACGATGTCCGATGGGGTGCCCACTCCCATGATGTACCGGGGCTTCTCTTCCGGCATCAGGGCCAGGGTGTGCTCGCCCATCTCCATCATCAGCTCCTTGGGTTCGCCCACAGAAAGGCCGCCGATGGAGTATCCGGGGAAATCGATGTCGCAGATCTGCTCCACCGAGGCGGAACGAAGGTCCTTGTACATTCCCCCCTGAACGATGCCGAAGGCGTTGTTTCGAAGGTCGGTCTCCTGCTGCCAGAAATCAAAGCAGCGCTGGGCCCAGCGGGTGGTGAGCTCCATGGACTCTTTGGTGGCCTTAAAATCCGAGGGGTACGGCGTGCACTCGTCCAGGCACATCATGATGTCCGAGTCGATGTGGTTCTGAACTTCAATGGATTTTTCCGGGGTGAAGACATGCCGGGAGCCGTCAATGTGGGACTGAAATGATACCCCTTGCTCGGTTCGCTTGGTGAGCTTGGCCAGGGAGAAAAACTGAAAACCACCGCTGTCCGTTAAGATGGGCCCTTTCCACTTCATGAAATCATGAAGCCCCCCAAACACATCCAGCACCTCCGTGCCCGGGCGAAGATACAAATGGTAGGTGTTGCCCAGAATGATCTGCGCTCCCGCCTCCTCAAGGTCCTCCACCGAAACGGCCTTCACAGACCCTACCGTGCCCACCGGCATGAAAATAGGGGTCTTGATCTCCCCCCGACGTGTTTTTATCGTTGCCGCCCGCGCCCGACACTCCGTCGACTGGGCCTCTTTCGTATATGTAAGTCTCATTTTTTCCCTTAAAATTATTAAAAGCAGCCTCCGGCAGCAAGGGGCTGAGCCCCTTGACCCCAGGTTTGCGAATGCTCCAACCCTCGTTCCTCGGGTAGTCTCATTCGCTGACGGGCTGCGCCCGTTTTTACAGCGGGGGAATGGGTATATGCAATATAACGTCGTGAACCAAGAGCTTTTGAAACGTCCTTGGGTTTATTTTCAGGCATATTAGAAGCCGGAGGAGATACGACACCGTATCCCCGGCCTTGCAGAGTTTGTGGTAATGCCTGGCTCGCTACCAGCCTTGATAGTGGGCGACCTTGCGATTTGCCCTGAGGAACGAAGGGCGAAGCGCAAGGGCAATCAGCTTTCGAGGTGGCTCACCTCGCCGCCGGAGGCTTGCTTTTCTGGCCTTGCGTTTAAGCTATAAACATCGCATCGCCGTAGCTGAAGAAGCGGTAGCGGTGTTTGATGGCTTCTTCGTAGGCGCCAAAGATGGTGTCTCTTCCTGCAAAGGCGGAGACGAGCATGAGAAGGGTCGACTCCGGGGTGTGGAAGTTGGTGACCATGGCGTCCACGCATTTGAACTTATAGCCTGGGTAGATGAAGATGTTGCAGGCACCGGCACCTGGGTGAATGGTGCCGTCCTCGGTGGTGGCAAACTCCAGGGTGCGGACCGAGGTGGTGCCCACGGCGACGACGCGGCGTCCTTCGGCTTTGGCCTTGTTGATGGCGACGGCGGTTTCTTGAGGGACCTCGTACCATTCGGTGTGGATGGCGTGTTCCCGGATATCGTCCACCCGTACCGGTTCAAAGGTTCCGTAGCCCACATGGAGTGTGAGTTCGGCAATCTCTACGCCCTTGGCTTTGATGGCCGTCATGAACGCTTCGGTAAAGTGGAGTCCGGCAGTGGGGGCGGCAACAGCACCTCGGTTTTTGGCGTAGACCGTCTGGTAGGTCTTTTTGTCAAAGGCATCGGCGTCCCGTTTGATGTAGGGGGGCAGGGGCATTTTGCCGTGGGCTTCGAGTTGCGCGTCGAAGTCGCCGTCGCTTAAGAACCGGAGGTGATAGACCCCCTTGTCAAAGCTCTCCACCACAGCTGAGAGCCCTTCACCGAAGTGAATCGGGGTGTTTGGTTTTACGCGTTTGGAGGCTTTGAGCAGGCATCGGCAGGAGAAATCCCCTGAATTCGTCTTTGCCATCATCCCTTCCCGGTAGTCCAGGATCAGGACCTCCACCTTCCCGCCGCTCTCTTTGTGGCCGATGAGCCGAGCGGGGATGACGCTGGTGTTGTTGACCACCAGAAGGTCTCCTTCGTTCAGGAGACTCGCCAGGTCGGCAAAGTTGCGGTGGTGGTACTCGCCGGTGCCGCGCTCTAAGTGCAGAAGCCGCGAATCGGTGCGCTCTTTTTCCGGGTGGCGCGCAATGAGCTCTTCCGGAAGGTCAAATCGGTAATCACTGAGTTGGTACATCGTTATTTCGGGTGGCTCCGTAAAAAAAAATTAGGGGTAACACTTCAGCTCGAAGTTGCCTCCGGCGGCCCTGCCGGGGGCCAAACTTTTGAAAAGTTTGACAAACAGGTTTTGAAAACTATTTCGCTGATACCATCTCTCTCAGCACGCTTTATGCTTTCGACTTATTGAATTCACAACAGCCTTTCTTTTCAGCCCCTGCAGGGGCTGAAGAGAAAGGCTGTCGTAACCGAAAAGTTTTCGGGGCTCATTTCAAAAAGCGACTCGCCGGAGGCATAGTTGAATAGTTAAAAATGATCTAAAGGTTCGCCAGATAGACGAGGGCAAGGCCTCCGAGCATCATCAGCAGTCCCATGCCCCTCAGGTGTTTTTCCGGCTGGGAGGCCAGGGTCAGAAGGATCTTGCGTGCTCTGCCCGGAAATCCGAACCAGGGGAGCCCCTCAATGATCATCACCATTCCAATAACACTGAGAAAATAGTTCATAACGCCCATATTGCATCTGTTTGGTGTACCGGGTGCGGTCAAGGTGACGCGAAAAGTCTTGGCCCGGTATGGTTCGTCAGCTCCTGCCGTGATGCTCATGGTGCGCTACAGAACGCCAATATTGGAAATGAAATGGCATCAAAACAGTTTGAAAACCCGTATTTATAATATGGTGTCCGGGGTTTGTCAAAATCAATATCCACAGCAGGGCAGGAATAGTCTGACAGCTGGAGGTGGCTTTAACCTACAGGGTGTGTTGCGTTGATTTTTTTGTAACTATTCAGCTGTGCCTCCGGCGGGTCGCTTTTTGAAAAAAGCTCCGCAAAAACTTTTCGGTTGCCACTTCCTTTTCTCTCAGCCCCTGCGGGCTGAGAGAAAAGGAAGTGGCATACTCTTTTAAGCAGGACCATATGGTTTTCAATATCGGTGGCGCAGGTGATTAGCTTTTAAGACCTGTTTATTTAACTTTTCAAAAGTTTGGCCCCGGCAGGGACGCCGGAGGCAATATTATCTCAACTCCAGGTCATGGGCGCAGCCCATCAGCGAATGTGATGAGCCTGAGGAACGAAGGCTCGGAGCATTCGCAAGCCAGCTTTCAAGGTGGCACACCTTGCCGCCGGAGGCATTCTTTTCCACGACGAAAAGTCCCACGCGGGTTAATAAGGGTTTGTCATGAAACCTTAAATCCATTATAATCACTCCTTTTAATATTCACCGGCCTCTTTTTGTGAGGGGCCGGTTCTTTATGATGATATCGTCCCTGCAGTGGAGTCAGATATGGAATTTGAAGTAGTCATCGGCCTTGAAATACATGCCCAGCTGAAAACGAAGACCAAGATATTTTGTGGGTGTTCCACCGCCTTCGGGGCGGAGCCCAACAGCCAGACCTGCCCGGTCTGCACCGGAATGCCCGGTGTGCTTCCGGTGCTGAACAAAACAGCGGTGGCCTATGCGGCCAGGGCCGGGGTGGCTACCAACTGTACCATCAACCGTGTGAACCGGTTTGCCCGGAAGAACTATTTTTATCCGGACCTCCCCCTGGGCTATCAGATCACCCAGTTCGCTCTGCCCATTGCCGAGCACGGTCACCTGGACATCGACCTATCCGACGGATCCACCAAGCGTATCGGTATCACCCGGATCCACATGGAAAACGACGCAGGCAAGTTGAATCACGACCCCATGCGTCCCATCAGCCTTGTGAACCTCAACCGGGCAGGGGTACCCCTCATCGAGATCGTCTCAGAGCCCGACATGCGCTCTGCTGAAGAGGCGGGTGCTCTGGTTCGTAAGATGCACCAGCTGGTGCGTCACATCGGCGTGTGTGACGGCAACATGGAAGAGGGTAGCCTGCGCTGTGACGCCAACGTCTCCCTGCGCCCCAAGGGCCAGGAGGAGTTCGGTACCCGTACCGAGATGAAAAACCTGAACTCGTTCCGAAACATCGAGCGTGCCATCCGTTACGAGATCAGCCGACAGGCCGATATCCTCGAAGGGGGCGGCGAGGTGATCCAGGAGACGAGGCTCTGGAACGCCGACAAAGAGGTCTCCACCTCCATGCGCAGCAAGGAAGACGCCCACGATTACCGCTACTTCCCCGATCCCGACCTCCTTCCCGTGGTCATCGACGATGCCTGGTACGACGAGATTGCAGCAAGCCTTCCCGAGCTGCCCGATGCCATGAAGAAGCGCTATGTGGATGAGTTGGGCCTGCCTGTGGCCGATGCTGAGGTTTTGACCTCAACCATCGAGCTGGCAACATATTATGACACTTGTTTGGCCAAGCTTGATGGTGCACAGCCCAAGCAGGTTGCCAACTGGGTTATGGGTTCGGTTTTGGCCCTGGTAAACACCGAAGGGATGGAACTCTCTGATGTGCCTGTCACCGCTGAAATGCTCGCAGGGCTTCTTACCCTGGTGAGCAAGGACGTTATCAGCGGTACTATGGCCAAGACGGTCTTTGAAGAGATGGCATCAACCGGTAAAGAGGCCAGCGTTATTGTGGAAGAAAAAGGCCTCGCCCAGGTCTCCGACAGCTCCGAGATCGAAGGCATCGTGGACCAGATTCTCGCCGATAACCCCAATGAGGTGGAAGCCTTCCGCGGCGGCAAGACCAAGCTCATGGGCTTCTTTGTGGGTCGGGTGATGAAAGCCACCAAAGGCAAAGGCAACCCCAAGGTGGTGAATCAGCTGTTAAACGAAAAGTTGAAAGGCTAAACGGCCGCCTTCCATTACGTCTGTAAAAATCTAAGCCCCTGCTTTCGAACGAGAGCGGGGGCTTTTTTTTTGCCTCCGGCGGGCAGGGGATGATCCCCTGCACCCCATAATGCGAATGCTCTCGCCTCTCGTTCCTCGAGTCTACCGCATTCGCTGATGGACTTCGTCCGTGGTGCTACAACCCCCTTGCCTGCGTCGTCTTCCCCGACTGTTCGACAAACAGTACCCGTTGGATGGGCGCCGCAGGTAGATACTGGATGCACCAGTTTCAATACATGACGGGGATTTCATCTGAATAATCCTGACGGTAAGGGGCGAATCTGTATTTTCTCAGCCAGTGGGTAGGCGTATGGCAGGGTATTTGATTTTATGCGTAGGCTGCCTTCGTGAAGCCCGAAGGGCGCTTCGTGAGCTTCGTGGTTATCACCCCTGATTCAGAGCATTCGGTGTGTTTCGGTAGGGTTGGCTTTTTGTATCCTTCGCTTGTGCTACAGGTCGTGACGTCCTGACGGGCTTTGTTTCTTCCGTCGGTGTTTTTTAAGATCAAAAGCGGGTTTTCCGAAGGCGTAGGGGGATGCACCACCCCCGTAGGGTGCACTCTGTGCACCATGGTTGGTTGGCGATGATTTTGATTTTTGCCTTATCCTTCGGGGGCAGGTGTCACATGCCAATCGCCTCTGCTTAACCATAGTTACAAGGAGGGGGGGTGGTCGGTTTTGGTGCATGAAATGCACCCTACGGGTCGTAATGTTCCATCGGGTTTTGATATTTCTACGGCGACACTTTGACTGATGTACATTCAGGGTAGGGGACTTTGTACGCTCTCGACTTGAGGCGTGGAACGCACCCGACATATCCCGGTGCTTCGGTGGGAGTTGTGTTTTTGTCTCTGGCCTATTGTGTGAATTTATAGGTGCCACGGATATGTATGGATCAGTCGTAACACACGTAGAGTGCGCTTGCGCACCGATGTTGGAGGGCGAGGTGTTTTCGGCCGTGCAAATGGAAGAGATAAATTGATACGATAGATTACAACAGGTTCAATAACCTGTAACGGTATATATCATGGTTCTGGGGTGGGGTCGGAACTCGTGTTTTTCGAAAATATCAGGGGAGATTATCTGAGGACTGGGTTGAGGGGGATGAATAAAAAAAGGCCCACCAAATTGGCGGGCCTTTTTTAATCAGCTAAGAAAACGTCAGCTTTTCAAATTAGAAAGCAACGTTGACCTTTGCGTAAGACCAGTAACCAGTGTCTTCGAAAGACTTCTCAGTGTTGTCATCACCATCAAGAACGGCAACGCCAGCAGAGAGGGTTACGGCATCAGATGCTTTGTAGTAAGCATTGAGGTCAAGTTCGTAGCCTTTGTCGAAAGCAGCTGCGGACTTGTAAGCATCGTCGTAGTTGGTGAAAGCATAAGCGAGGGAGGCGTCTACAGAGATAGTCTCAGTGATGCCCTTGGCAACCTTTACGCGAGCAAGGGTAGCGCCGTCGATGAGAACGTCATCACCGAGGACTTCCATGGGGCAAAGCTCGTCGCCTACGTAGAAACCAACGCCGTCATCAGTACCTGCATAGAGGATACCGAAGTTTACACCAAAGTCAGCAATGGTGGTACCAGCATCAGCCCAGAGGCCGAATACGGAACCGTCGTAAGCGTTGGTGTCGTCATCGTAAGAGGTGAAGCCAAGCTCAGACTCGAGGGAGATGGCGCCAACCTTACCGGTTACAGCAACCATGGCTTTGGTAACGGTTGAGTCAGCGGGGAGGTTAATGTTGCCGTAGTCATCGCTCCAGGCAGACTGAACGTCCATGTAGTACAGGGCGGGCTGAATGGTCAGGTCGCCAGCTGTCATGGTCAGGCCGAGGAGGTAGCCATCAACATCAGCGTCATCATCGGTTTTGTCGCCTTCAGCGATTTTTTCAGTTTTGAAGGTCAGGGTACCGAAGGGGAGAGCCTGGTCGGCCTGGATGAAGTACATACGCTCGGAGTTGTCACCGAAGCAGGTGCCCCAGGTGTCGAGGTTGGCAGCAATACCGCCAGAGAGGGTGGTGTTGGTGACAAACTTGTGGGTCAGGGCCGCCTTGGAAACTTCGAAGTAGTTCTGGCCGTCATCGTTGGCCTCACCACCAGCAATGTGGGCGGAATCTACCCAGCTGGTGTCGAAGGCTTCAGCGGTGATGTCAACAGACGTGTTTTCATCAACGATGATCTGGGTTTTAATTTCGAGGTCAGACTCGTAGTAACCGTAAGAATCAGCTCCAGACAGGGGTGAAATGTTGTTGCCCTTGATGAAGTAAGAACCGCTCATTTTCACTTCTGCGAAAGCAGGAGCGGAAATGAAAAGGCCGGCGAGCATTGCAGCGAACACTTTCTTGAACATTAATAAATCTCCTATAGTTCTGGTTTCAGATAGTCCCCCGGCGCGTAGGCATAACGCTTTTGACTGGTCTCTGAAGGCGCGTCAGACCGGTCGTAAGGCAGCATGCGTAACATTGCCGGCTTTGACCATGTTTCCGGTGTTGCAGAAACGTGTCACATAACTATTCGGCAACTATTAACAAAACATTAAGTTTCCGTGTGTGACAAAAAACTGCGAACGGACGGCAAAAGTAACATTTCAGTGATGTTACCTTATACAAGGATAGACTACTAAAAAATTTCATGGGGAATGTCAATAAAATTTTATGATATTTCTGGGTTTTGTTGGGCGATGAACAGTCATAAAAACAGGGGGATATGTAACATTGTTCCGTGAATTAGAAAAAACTTCACCCCAAGGGGATATGGTGATAGGCTTCTTAAGTTTATAAAATTGCTTGGTGTTACACAACGTTTCGAAACGCTTACCTTTACTTGTCTGGTCTGGGGGGTGCCCCCAAACCGTAAGAGGATATCTGACATGTTTCAAATGAAGATTCGGGTTGTCGGCTTGTTGATGGCTCTGGTGTTTTTGGTTTCCAGTACGGCAATGGCGGGTGAGGCCTGCCTCTCCATCGAGAAAGTATCTTATAACGGTCCAGAAGAGAGCCGTTACCTTCAAACCGGTGTGGCTCAGATGGTAGAAAACCGTCTTGCAGAGGCCGGTGTGTCTGTGCTGGGCAATTGTGACAGCGCGACCCTTGCCATCAGCGTGACTCTTTTTGGGGGCACCGCAAACCTCAGCGCTGCCATTGAGCAAAAAGGGTTTCATTATTCAAAAGCGGGCTCTGAGTCTGAGCTGATTGGCTATGTTCAGCAGATGGCCGATGAGGTGGCCGGTGTTGTGGGGATGAAAGACGAAGCCCCTGTGGCAACCCCTATTAATAAGGACGTGGCACCAAAGATAACTCAAGCAACCTCGGATGAGTCCTTGCGGAGCGAGGTGTTTCCCTTGAGGGTTCAGAGCGTGGCTGTGGGCGACTTCACCGGTGATGGTGTGATGGAGGCCGTGGCGGTATCCAGAAGTACGCTTCAGGTTCTGGCCGTTTCAAAAAATGCGATCACGGAAACGTCCCGTGTTGCCGTTCCCGAGTACATGAAGCCAGTTCGCCTTGATGTGTTGGATTTTGATGGGGACGGCAGGCAGGAGGTCATTTTGTCAGCCATCCACGCAGCAAGTCAGACTCCCCTCGCTCTTGTGTATCGCCACAATGGAACCACCCTCGTTCCGGTTGGAAAGGAGGCTCGCTTCCTTACAGCTGTGGTGACCCTTTCTGATGGCACCCGGTCATGCATTGGCCAGAAAATTGATGGCATCGATTATTGGGGTAGCATGTTTCAGGTGTCCTTGGGGGAGGGAGGCCTTGTGTCTGGCATGCCCCTTGAGATGGATGAGGCCTTCAAGGTCATGAGTTGGGACAAGGTTCCCACCGTAAAAGGAGAGGAAGGGTTTGTCCTGCTCTCCGAGTATGGGCGTATTTCGCTCTGGAGTGATTCAAAAACAAGCGTGTATCGCAGTGACGACAATTATGGCGGTTCCCTTTTTTATCTCTCCAAAGTTGAGGGCTCAAAGCAGAGGGAAGAACGACGTTACCTTGTTTCCAGGGTTCAGGCCGTTAATGGCAAGTCTGTGAAAGGGGTTGGGCTACTGCAGACGGATAATTCCCTAGGCTCTTTGTTTCAAGGGTTGAGGCGATACAAAAGCGGGAAAGTGGTTGTGGTTGGCTGGAACGGATATGACCTGGCCCCTGTTGCATCAACGCTCTCTTTCAAAGGATTTCTTTCAGATTTTTCCATTGTAGACATTGACGGCGACGGCACCGAGGAGGTTTTTTGCTCTGTGCTGAGTTCAAAGGGCGGTTTGTCTGGTAAGTCCCGGTCCTATTTTGCCTTGTCTCCCCTGAAGTAATCGATTCGGGCGAAGGGCTTTTTCGAACAGGGTTTGGGTAATTGACATATTGATGGCGGCTTTCTTTTTTAGAAAGTCGCCATTTTTTATTTGGGGAGGCGTAGCGATTTTCGTCCACTACCCGTGGTTGGATATTGTCAAGAAATCTACTATATACGGAGCTTGATCAAAGCAACATTGTTAAATGTTGCGACACCATCAGGTAGACTCAATGAAAATGATCATCTGTGTTGATGAACGTCCTAAATTAAACTTGACAAATGTGGCCTTGTTTTCTATTCATCTACTTTAATAATAGCCTCGCACATGAAGTAAATGTGAAGCACATTTATTCAATTATATTCCAAGTCATTTTTTTCTAATGAAAGGAGACGTGCACATGTCAAACTTAGTTGCTCCCCACGGCGGAAAAGGCCTCACCATCTGCCTCCTCGAAGGTGCTGAGAAAGAAGCTGAACTGAAAAAAGCCGAAGGGCTCAAAAAGATCACCATCACCCCCCGTGCTGAAGGCGACCTCATCATGATGGGTATCGGTGGTTTCAGCCCCCTTACAGGTTTCATGACCAAGGCCGACTGGAAAGGCGTTTGTGATGACTTCCTTCTGGCTGACGGTACCTTCTGGCCCATTCCCGTGACCCTTGAAGCATCCAAAGAAGATGCCGGTGCAATCACCGAAGGCGAGGAAATTGCCCTCGTGACCGCTGAAGGCGAGATCATGGCCACCATGAAGGTCACTGAGAAGTTTGAGATGACCGAAGCCGACAAGCGCTACGAGTGCGAGAAGATCTTCATGGGCGAAGGCACCCCCACTGCTGAAGAGTTCTGGAAAATCGCTGAAGACGATCATCCAGGTGTTCAGATGGTTATGGGTCAGAAAGAGTTCAACCTTGCCGGTCCCGTTAAGGTTCTCTCCGAAGGCGAATACCCCGAGAAGTACAAAGGTGTTTACCTGACTCCCGCAGAGTCTCGCGCAATTTTTGACGAGCGTGGCTGGAGCACCGTTGCTGCCCTTCAGCTTCGTAACCCCATGCACCGTTCACACGAGTACCTTGCAAAGCTTGCCGCTGAAGTATGCGACGGCGTGTTCATTCACTCCCTCGTTGGTAACCTCAAGCCCGGCGACATTCCTGCAGAAGTACGCGTAAAGTGCATCGACACCCTCGTTGACAACTACTTCGTAAAAGAGAACGTTCTCCAGGGTGGTTACCCCTTGGATATGCGTTATGCCGGTCCCCGTGAAGGCCTCCTCCACGCGACCTTCCGTCAGAACTACGGCGTCTCCAAGATGATCATCGGTCGTGACCACGCTGGTGTTGGCGACTTCTACGGCATGTTCGAAGCTCAGGATCTGTTCGACAAGATTCCCCAGCCCGAAGATGCAGGCAAGCGTCTCCTCTGCGAGCCCCTGAAGATCGACTGGACCTTCTACTGCAAGAAGTGCGACGGCATGGCTTCACTCCGTACATGCCCCCACGGCAAAGAAGACCGCGTTATCCTTTCCGGCACCATGCTCCGTAAAGGCCTCTCCGAAGGTACCGAGATTCCCGATCACTTTGGTCGTGAAGAAGTTCTCGTTCTTCTCCGCGCCTACTATGCCGGTCTGACCGAAAAAGTTGAGATCAAGACCCACGCTGCCGCTCTCGGCAAATAGCATGGGCCTTCACTCCTTAATGGGGTGATACAGTTCGATTGAGAAGGGCGGTGCAGCAATGCACCGCCCTTTTTGCGTTTGGGGGAAACACATGAATGGCAAAAAGTCTGTCTCCGTTGGCGAGGGTGGCGTAGCTCTTGGGCAAAAAATATCTCGAAAGCGGGTTGCCATTGCGCATCCATTTCCGTTTTTCAGGGCGTGGATATGGCGAAATTAAACTGAATCTCTATTCAGGTATGCCCCACATGGCCGGGAGTTGTGAACGCATCGTAGGGCGTTAATTTGGAGGGGATGCTGAAGGGGGCAGTAAAGTGCCTGCCAGGGCAGATGAGGAATTGAGTAAGGGCCTCGGTTAGAAATAATTATACAAAAACATTGTCAGGCCGTTTCCACAATGCTGCTTTATTCAACGTTCCATCTAGTCGTGCTTATGCTGCTTGTTACATTGATGTGTATAATTTTATTTTTTCGAGCCCCTAAGCAGGCCAAACAGCCTTGAGGTAGACTTTTATATATTCGTAAGCCTCCGGCGGCCCTGCCGGGGGCTAAACTTTCAAAAAGTTTAACAAACAGGTCTTAAAAGCACGCCTTAAATCATTCCCGCACTAAAGGCGGATGTGATTTGACCCGAGGAACGAGGGGCAAAGCGCATCCGCAATCTGCTTTCAAGGTGGCACACCTTGCCGCCGGAGGCTTCTTTTTGGAAGCTAACCAGTTATGTTGCATCCCCCAAAAAAAAAGGGGCTCCGCGCGTTGCGCGGAGCCCCTTTTTTAATCACGATGTGGCGTTAGCCACTTACTGGCGGTTTGCATACTCCGCGTAGGTCATGCCCACAATGCGGTACACAAAGTGCGCCATCTTGGAGAAGGGCAGGTACGCAAAGAGGTGGAAGACCATGATCAGGTGGATGTAGTAGATAAGGTAGGTGCCGAATGTGCTGCCGGCAAGGCGAGCCATCTGGGTAAGGAGACCGGTGGCGCCAAGGCCGATAACGAGGCCGAGGAGGTACCAGTCTTTGTAGGCACTTGTCTTGTCTTTGCCGAGGCGGTCCTTGATCATCAGGGCAGCGCCCAGAACGATGAGGATACCACCTAAGTTACCAAACCACTTGAGGGGGTTGAGCTGGGAGTAGGGACCGGCGCTTCCAACCACATAGAGGAGGAAGAAGCCGATGGTGGTGGCGATAAAACAGCCGACGAATCCGTAGAGGACCATCATGTGGGCGGTGCCACGGGCTTTGTTTTCGCCGCACTCGTTGAACTGCTTGTGCTTCAGGATCTTGGGCAGAACAGCAGGGATGGTCTTGAGGAATTCCTTGATGTCAAGGTCCTGCTTGTCGGTTTTTCCCTCGGCCAGGGCATTCTCATGCATGTCGTTGATCATGCGCTTGAGGCTGAGGAAGAAAATCACGACCACTGCGGTTGCAAGGGGCACAAAGGTGAAGTCCACCAGCCAGGAAGAGATGAACCGTGCCTGGGCGATGGCTGCATCGGTGTGATGCACCCAGTGGACGCCTACGAAGCCGAAGATCTTCTCCATGGTGCCGCCGAAGAACATGGTGATGATGGCCATGAGGGCGAACCATACTGCGGGAATGGCAGTAAGGAGAGGGAGCTTGCTCTTGTCGGTGACCATGTCGGCCAGGACTTTCGGCTGGGCGTACTCTTTGATGGCATAAGAACGCACGGCAGAGAGCACATCACCGGGGGCTGCGCCACGGGGGCACAAAGTAGAGCAATCGCCGCACTCGTGGCAGAGCCAGATATCGGCGCTTCCCACCAGGCGATCCTTGAGGCCCCATGAGGCCGCAATCATCTCTTTTCTGGGGAAAGGTGAATTTTCGGGAGCAATGGGGCATGCAACGGCGCAGGTGGCGCACTGAAAACACTTTTTCAGAGAGTCACCGCCGAGTCCCACCACTTCATCAATGAACTCCAGGTTGGGATTCACAAGGGTATTATCGGACATGAGAATTCCTCCTCATCGTTTTCTACGTTAAAAACTTGCGTGAAGGGGCCTGCCTCCGAATAAGGGTGGAAGGCCCCAATCATTGCATCAACAGTGCCGGGTCTTAGAATCCCTTGAAGGGGTTCGGGCCCAGGGCAACCACCTGGTCAACAAAGGTGTTGACGATTTCGGGCAGTTTGTCGGCTTCGTCAATGGCAACCTCGAACTGCGCCACACGCTCTTCCTCAAGGGCGAGGGAAGCGAGAGCGTCACCGATCTTCTTCATACGAATATCGGCAAGCTCGGAGCCTTTCACGAAGTGGCACTGGTAGTCGTCGCCGTGCTTACAGCCGAGGAGGAAGACACCGTCCATACCCTGGGAGAGTGCGTCCTTGATCCAGACCACGTTGACGGAACCCAGGCAGCGTACGGGAACGAAGCGGATCTCGGCGTTGACGCCGAGCTTTTTCATGGCGGCCATATCAAGGGCCGGCAGGGCGTCGTTCTCACAGATGAGGCCCAGAATACGCATGGGGGGCTCATAGTAATCGTCCTCTGAGGGCACCCAGATGGACTTCACCTGAGAACCGACGGAGTCGACGTTGTAGTCTGCAAACCCGATGATACGCTCGGGGCAGGCACCCATACAGGTACCGCAACGGCGGCAGCGGGTGGGGTTGGGCTTCGGAGTGCCGCGCTCGTCATCGTCCAGGGCGCCGAAGGGGCACTCTTCGGTACAACGCTTACACTGGGTGCAGCGCTGGAAGAAGAAGTCCGGGAAGGTCATGTCGCCGCTTCGGGGGTGTACAGCCACGCCTCGGTTGACGGACTCGAGGCACTGGATTGCCTTCAAGGCAGCACCGGTGGCGTCTTCAATGGACTCTTCCATGGTCAGGGCACGACGGATGGCGCCTGCGGCGTAGATGCCGGTACGCTGTGTCTCGTAGGGAAAGCAGATGAAGTTGGAGTCTGCGTACCCGTCGAAGATGTCGTTGTCACGGAAACCGGGCCCCTGACGGTAGGCGAGGTTGATGATGGCATCGTCTACAGTTGCGGGAACCATGCCGGCGGCCAGAACCACGAGGTCAGCCTTCACCTTGAGGTTGTCGCCCAGGAGGGTGCCGTTGGCTTCAACGGTGAATCCCTTGGCGTCCTTGGTGACGGAGGCCACATCGCCCTTGGTCATGAACACGCCGTTGTCCTGCTGCATGCTCTTGTAGAACTCTTCGGTGAGACCGGGGGTACGCATGTGCTGATAGAAGATGTATGCTTTGCCATCTTCGTAATCTTCACGGACATACTTGGCCTGCTTGAGAGCCACGAGGCTGGTCACGGACCCGGCATACTCGAAGTCGCGGTCGCTGCCAGCGCCGGGGCTCTGGATGAAGACCACGTTCTTGGCTTCTTTGCCGTCGGAAGGACGAACAACTTTACCGGCAGCTGCCATCTCTTCGAACTGGGCGTTGGTGATCACGTCGGGGTCGCCGATGGAGAGGTGGGGGTACGCTTCGGCGGTCAGCTCCGCAGGGCGCCATCCGGCAGCCAGAACCACGGCGCCGAATCGCTCGCCGTTGGGGTCCAGGGTGAGGATGTCTTCCCGGCCTTCGTTGTACTCTTTGTACTTGGCGGCCAGGGCGTCGGCGTCCAGCTCATTGCCGGCCTCGTCCACCTTCATCTCTGCGGGAAGGGGGAAGGGCACGTCAAAGGGGATCTTCTCGCCGGGCGACTTCAGGGTCACGGTGAAGTCACCGGGCTGTCCGGCGATACGGGCAACGACGGTGCCGGTCTTTACAGTGATGTTGGAGAAGGTGCCGAGCTTGGCGATGGTGTCTGCAGCCGCGGGGGGCAGCAGCTCGGTATAGGGCTCGCCCTGGGGCATCTGCTTTCGCATTTTGGCAGCCCAGCCGCCGAGCTTGGTCTCTTTTTCAACGATGGTGACATCAGCACCGGTTTTGGCGGCGTCGATGGCCGCGTTCATGCCGGTGATGCCGCCGCCGATGATGAGGATCTTGTTGCTCTGATTCTCAAGCTTGAAGGGCTCGGGAAGTTCGATTTTGTCCAGGCGTGCCAAGCTCATACGCATGTAGTCGTTGGCAGCCAGCTGGATGTTGTCCACAAAGTAGTCGTCATCCTCGGGACCTTTGGCGGGGTACTTCTCGCGGCTCATGGTCCAGACCACCTGCTCACGAATGCTGGCGCGGTCCACCAGGCAGTTGTCCCATTTGAAGATGTCGTAGTTAACCCGGCGGGAGCAGCCAAGAATGGAGAGGGTGTTTACGCCGTCAGCCACATCCCCGTTAAGCAGAGAAACGCCGGCGTCGCCGCAGAGGCACTCATGACGCTTGACGGTGTGGCCCAGCTCTTCAGCCACCTCAGCCAGGTTGTCGATATCGAGGACATCGCCGATTCCACAACCTGTACAGATATATACACCATATTTTTTAGCCATGGTTATTTACCTCCCTACTACGGTTTGAATCGCTTTCAGGGCCATACCTGTAGCATTCTGGTTGGAAGACACAACGTCGGCAGGCTTGTTGGCGCAACCGCACCCGAACATGCCGCCTTTATCAAAGTCGTTTTTGATAAAACCGCTGTCGTTGAAGGTGAGATCTGCCTGGGGCTTCTCAGAAGCGAGGCTGGGCTCCATGCCGGTGGCAAGCACCACGAGGTCGGCAGTCTGGCGCACTTTTTCACCGGATACGGCGTTTTCAGCAACCACGGTCACGCTGCCGTTGTCGGCTTCGGAAACCTCTGCAACCTTGCCCTTAACGAAGAAGACCTTCTCGTCTTCTTTGAGCTTGTTGTAGAATTTTTCGTAGCGCTGACCGGGAGCACGGAGGTCGATGTAGTAGATGGTGATCTCTGCATCGGGGTACTGAGCGCGCAGGTAGGTGGCGTGCTTCAGGGAAGCCATGCAGCAGATGTAAGAGCAGTAGGGAAGGTGGTTCTCATCCCTGGAACCCGCACACTGCACAAAGGCGACGCTCTTGGGAGCGGCGTTGTCCGAGGGACGAACGATCTTGCCTTCGGTGGGGCCGGTGGAAGAGGCCATGCGCTCAAGCATCATGTTGGTGATGATGTTCTGGTGACGCCCGAAGCCGAGGTTGTCGATGCGGGTGGCATCGTAGGGCTTCCAGCCGGTGGCCCAGACAACCGAGGCGACCTTCACGGTGGTGGTGGTCTCGGTCATGGAGAAGTCGATGGCTGCATACTTGCACGCCTCTTCGCACTTCTTCTTGTCGTCGGCGCTGATGTACTCGCTGATGACGTACTTGGCGGGGAAGGCCATGGGGTGCGGCAGGTAAGCCGCCTTGGTGCGGTCCATGCCGAAGTTGAGCTCGTTCTCGATCTCGCCTTCACAGGCCTCGCCGCAGGCGCCGCAACCGGTGCAGTTGTTGTTGACAAAGCGGGGGCGGGTCTTCAGGGTCACCTCGTAGTTACCGGGGGCGCCTTCGACCTTAACCACTTCTGTCATGGTCTGCACATGAATGGCAGGGTTGTCCTTGATTCTGCGGAAGTTGATCTCAAGGCCGCAGGTGGGAGGACAGAGTTTAGGAAAGTACTGATTCAGTTGGAGAACACGTCCGCCAAGATAGGCATTCTTTTCAACCAGGATGACCTCGTGGCCGGTTTCCGCGGCTTCGAGGGTGGTGGTCAGTCCGCTGATCCCACCGCCAACGACCAGAATGCTTGCACTAGCAGGGGCTGCTTTATCGATTGTCATGCTATCCCTCCATGCATAAATGTTTATAAACTGTCGTAAACCGTGTATTTTTCAACTCTTTTTGCAGGACTCGCTCAAGATGGCGCCGCTTGCATCTCTCCTTTGTCGCCTTGTATTGCGTGTCCACATTCCGTCGGGCTTCTGCGTGGATGCCGAAGCCCGCAAAAATCTGGACACAACATTTCGGCTTAGGAAAAAATGTTTACGACCAAAAAACTTTTCTGCCCCGTGAAAGAGTCATAAGCATTAAAAAAAGCCTCCAGACATCGCAAGGGACATCTGGAGGCTTAATTAAGCTACTTCATCACAGTTCCCTTAGAATTACTTCATGGGGATAATTCTGTGGTAAGGCTCTTTTTTCAATGACCACTCATTCGTCTTACGGTCGTAGGTAGAGTTAACAAAGCAGAACCAATTCTCGTCGTCCTGACCGGGGTGGTCAGCCTGGTAGTAGAATCCAGGGAAACGGGTTTCCTTACGGAAACGGATGTGACGAACGTGGGCTTCTACTGTGTAGATACGGTGGTAGATCTCCCAGCAGCGCATGAGTTCGTGAAGGTCGCCAGCGGCAAGCTTCTCGCAGTCTTCGTGCATCATGTGCAGCAGGTCGTCGATGAGGATATCGAGGGCCTTGGAGCTGGTCTGGTAGTAAGTTGCAGTACCACCGCCGTACTCGTTGGTGGCCTTCATAAGACGAAGAGCCATGCCATCGGGCTTGCAGTAGTTGGGGTTAATGTCTGCAGCAGTGGTGTACTCGCAGTTGTCGAGGTAAACTCGAACGGGCTTCCACACGAGGTCAACGAGCTCTTCTTTGGTCTCGGCGAGCTCGGGCTTGAAGGGGTTGTCAGTGATGTACTGAACCATGCCCTTGGCAGCAATACGGCCTTCGTAGTGAGAACCGGAGGAGAACTTGTGACCGGAGCAGCCAACGCCGTCGCCAGCGGTGAAGAGGCCGGGGACTGTGGTCATACGGTTGTAGACCTTGTCGCCAACGCCCCACTTGTATGACTCGGGAACCCAGTCCTCATTGGGACCAGAGCACCAGAGACCGCAACAACCGGAGTGCGAACCGAGGAGGTAGGGTTCGGTGGGCATGATCTCGGAGTCTTTTTTCTCGGGCTCTGTGTTGGTGGCGCACCAGAGGTTTGCCTGACCACAAGTCATGTCAAGGAAGTCTTCCCACGCCTCGGACTCGAGGTGCTTGAGCTCTTTCTTGTCCATGGTCTCGCCGAGCTTCTGGAGAGCATTGGTGGTCTTCATGATGATGGGACCGCGACCGGCTTTCATCTCGAAGAGCATGAGGTGGTTACGCAGACAGGTAGGTGTAATCGCTGCGGTACCATAAGGAGCGAAGTTTGCAAGCTCCTCTTTGGAACGATCGGTAGCGGCGTAGTTTTCGCCGATGCCGTTCTCGAGGTGAGCCTTGAAGAGGAGGAACCATGCACCAACAGGACCGTAACCATCTTTGAAACGGGCGGGGGTGAAACGGTTTTCCATCATGGAGAGCTCAGCGCCAGCACGGAGGCACATGGTGTAAGTGGAACCTGCGTTCCATACGGGGTACCATGCACGACCCTTGCCTTCACCGATTGAACGGGGCTGGTAGATGTTAACCGCGCCACCACAGGCAACCATCATGGTCTTGGACTTGATGATGTAGACCTTGTTCTCACGTGTGGAGAAACCAACGGCACCAGCGATCTTCTTGGGATCGTTCTTGTCGTTGAGGAGCTCAACGATGAAAACGCGCTCAAGGATGTTCTCGTCACCGAGGGCCTTTTTGGCGGCTTCAGCAACGATACGCTTGTAGGATTCACCGTTGATCATGATCTGCCACTTGCCGGTACGTACGGGCGTGGCGCCATCCTTAAGAAGGCCCATCTTGAGGCCTTTCTTTCCGTCCATGGACTTTCCGTCAGCGGACTTCTTCCACATGGGAAGGCCCCACTCTTCGAAGAGGTGAACGGAGTCGTCAACGTGACGGCCTACGTCAAAGGAGAGGTCTTCACGGATGAGGCCCATGAGGTCGTTACGAACCATGCGGGTGTAATCATCGCAAGTGTTCTCACCGATGTAGGCGTTGATTGCGGAGAGGCCCTGGGCTACAGCACCGGAACGCTCCATGGACGCCTTGTCAACGAGAAGAATCTTGGTGTCATCGCTGGCCCACTTCTTTACTTCGAAAGCGGTACCGCAGGCAGCCATACCGCCACCAACGATGAGGATGTCAACTTCCATTTCGACGACTTCAGGGTCGCGAACAGCTTTCAGTTCTCCCAAAGGCTTGTTAGGTAATGCCATTGATATTTCCTCCTAAAAAGAAATTTTTTGTTTCGTAATTTCAGATACGCCTAAATGTTGACCAAAAACCTATGCAAGCTCGATGGGCTGTGCAAGGGTCTTGCCGTCTGCTTCCTCGGTGAAGAGCAGGTTGGAGCTGAGGTCTTTGCCTTTGGAACCTTCATAGGCATTGGCGGAACCTTCGGAGGTGGTTCGGATGGGGAACTTGAAACGCTTGACGACGCCGTTGCGGAACTTACAGGTCCACATGATGTCCTCGGTGCCCATCATGGGCATGATGCTGGATCCCATGGGCACGAAGTCGGAGTAACCACGAACTTCAATTGCCTGTGAGGGGCAGATTTTTACGCAGGAAAAACATTCCCAGCACTGATCAGGCTCCTGGTTGTACGCCTTCATGGCGGTGGGGTCCAGAACCATCAGGTCGTTGGGGCAGATGTACATACATGCTGTCTTCTCCCCGCCCTTGCAACCGTCACATTTTTCAGTGATTACATAGCTTGGCATTTGCTATACCTCCCTGATTGGGCATTGATCACCTGTTCAATGCCTCGTTAACTTTTGGCGATGATCCAGAGTGGATACATCACCACTGACATCTGTGGCCTGAAGCGTTACAACTTCTGGCTACGATAAATAAAAAATTATCTATCCGCAGAGTTCGTCCTCTCTGCAGGTACATAATGTTTTTCTCGAATTGCTTTATTATAATAGGTGATATTTTCTATCAATCCTACTTCCCATAATATTAATTAAGCTGCAAAGTATCACCGGCCCCTGGCCTTGTCAACAATATTTTGAAAGTGAAAATCCCCTAAAAAATGAGGGACCTACTGGGTTTTTGGGGTATGGGCATATCTTGAAATATGAGTGTTGGTTCATACCAGATATAGGTATCTGTTGTAATTTCAATGGCAAGAGATGTAACCTCAAGGGGGTCGAGGCCCGTAGGTAACATCTTTAATAAGCTGCAGTTTAGCGAGCTTTTTGGCGTGTTTTGGCACCTTTGTTAAAAGGAATTTATCATAAGTTGGTGTGAACGATGTTCTAGTAAATCAATATTATTGAAGATTTCGATCAGTGAATTGCCGTTCAGTGTTTGGTACCGTTAATCGGCGGTGGTTGGATCCCCTGGCTCAAGGGGGTACATAAGGGGAGAGGCCCGGATAGACGCTCCTTGACATTGCCCATGGCCTGGGCGACCATATGGCGGGAATTGGATCATAATGCCCCGTTATCCGGGGCTTTCGGCCTGCAATAAACCGGGGACTGTCTGGTATCCGTTTTTCGGTTTATGGCACCGGGACGAGGTGCACACTGTCCTTGATAGACCCCGTTTTTTTTGCAGGCAAGATTACAGATGGAGGTATTATGAGCGGTGAACCACAATACATTGGAATCAATGAATCTTTTACGTTCTCATGCGGCCCTGAAAAAGGGTGCTTCAACCAGTGCTGCTGCGATGTCAATCAGTTCCTCTACCCCTATGACATCCTCCGATTGAGCAGGGCTCTCAAGATCTCCACCGGTGAGTTTCTGGAGACCTATACGTATATATACTGCGGAGACACCACCGGGCTTCCCGTGGTCTCCTTTAAGACCCTTTCTAAAAACAACCACGCCTGCCCTTTCGTGACGGAGAAGGGCTGTGCCGTCTATGACGACCGCCCCGCCTCCTGTCGTATTTTTCCCTTGGCTCGGGCTCTATCCCGCTCGCGTGAAGACGGCTCCCTTACCGAGTACTTTGCTGTCATTGAAGATCCCATCTGTGAAGGCTTCCAGGGCGGAGAACTCCGCACCGTGAAAGCGTGGGTGGAAAACCAGGGCCTGGCCCCCTACAATGAGAGAAACGATCGCATGATTGAACTCATCAGCCTCAAGCAGCAGGTCATGCCAGGACGCCTTGAAGGGGATGACCGCACAGATTTCCAGCTGGCCTGCTACGACCTTGACGGCTTCCGGGCCAAAGTCGAAGGCGGTACCATCGAAGTCGAGAACAAAGACGCTGTTATTAAAGACGCTGTTATTAATGATGACGACGCCCTCCTTGATGCCGCCATGGCATGGATCCGCGAGCGCCTCTTTGGAGCGCGCCAGGCGTGATGAAAGCATTGCCTCCGGCGGCCCTGCCGGGGGCCAAACTTTTAAAAAGTTTGACAAACAGGCCTTAATAGCTGTTCGCCATATTCATGGATGTTCAGACCATATGGTTCTGGTTTAATGGGTATGCCGCATCCTTTTCTCTCACTCCCTGCGGGGCCTGAGAGAAAAGGATGCGGCAACCGGAAAGTTTTTGCGGAGCTTTTTTCAAAAAGCGACCCGTCGGAGGCAAGTATAGATGTCGGCAGAAGAACGTGTGGCGTTGGTGTTGGGGGCGGTGAAGGGGATTGGTCGTGAGGTCGGTCTTTCGCTTGCCAGGCGGGGCATTCGGACGGTGCTTACCTGGCATGACTGGGAGGAGAGTCTCCCTGAGATGAAGGCGGCCTTTGCGTCCGCTGGGGCGGATCATGAGGTTGTCCGGGTGGATTTGACAGATACCGAGTCAATCCCCGGTCTTATTGATAGGGTAATCGAGCGATTCGGGCGTCTTGATATTCTCATCAACAACATCGAGCGCGGCGGCATGCCCGTGGTTCACGGCGGGTACACAAAAAATCAGTGGGAGCTCGAGGTGGCAACTACCTTGACGGCCAAGCGCTGGGTGTTTGAACACGCCCTGCCCCACTTGAAAAACTCCCCGGACGGATGTGTGGTGAACCTCTCCTCCATCTCCGGGATCGTGGGCCGAAGCGGCCCTGCCAGTTATATCTTCAACGAAGGCTATTCCGCCCTGAACCGGGGTATTTCCCTTCTCACCGAGACCTGGGCTCGCCTGGGCGCACCTGATGTCCGGGTCAACGAGCTCATGCTCGGCATCATGGACACCCGCCACGGCAAGGACACACGAGGCTGGGGCATGCACCCCGAAGAGGTCAA
The DNA here is from genome assembly GCA_942491485.1 of Desulfolunaceae bacterium. Classification (GTDB taxonomy): domain Bacteria; phylum Desulfobacterota; class Desulfobacteria; order Desulfobacterales; family Desulfolunaceae; genus Desulfoluna. Next base: position 568,670 of record CALOAX010000013.1, read on the forward strand.
AGAGGGCATCATCAACCACACCCTCCTCGCCAGAACCGGTACCCCCGAAGATGTCGTAAAGGCCATCAACTTCCTTGTCTTTGACGCCCCCTTTATGACCGGTTCTGTCATGCGTCTCGACGGCGGCTACGTCCTCGGCGGTGACCCCATCTGGCCCATGCCTGAAGGGGTGGAAAAGCTATAAAAAAGCCTGCCTCCGGCGGCCAGGGGATGATCCCCTGGACCCCAGGATTGCGAATGCTCCGAGCCCTCGTTCCTCGGGCTCGTTGCACTCGCTGACGGGCTACGCCCGTGAACAAGGCCTTTAGTATCTGTTCAGCTCAAAAACAGGTTTAATATCTATCGTGAGGTTTACACTACAATCAAAAGTGAATGTGATTTGCCCCGAGGAGCCGGGGGCGAAGTGCATTCGCAATCTGCTTTCAAGGTGTTTTTCCTATAGTGGCTTCGCCACCCTTGCCGCCGGAGGCGCACTTTTGCCATAGAAGGCATAGCGGAATAGCTACGAGCATTATAACAAACAAAACGGGCGAGGATCGATCCCAGCGGAATCGATCCTCGCCCGTTTTGTTTGCACATTTCGTATGAAACGCCCGCAGCGTTCGAAGCGCCAGGACTCTTCGCTCATCGCCATTGCGATTTGCCCCGAGGAACGAGGGACGAAGCGCGATGGCAACCCGCTTTCGAGGTGGCTCACCTCGCCGCCGGAGGCTTAATTTTTCATCTTCATCATTTTTGAGGGGATGCCGTAGAGGAAGAGCTTGATCCATTCGAAGCCGAATTTCATGACGGCGACGTCGTCCCGTTTGAGTTTTATTTTGAGGTCGGATTTGATTTTGCAGCGTTTCAGGAAGCTGCTCTCAAAAAGAAAACTTCGGAAGGCGTCCACATTGTAGGCAGCCATGAACGCCATTTTTCCACGCTGGCCGTTGGGGCCTTCGGCGCCCCAGGGGTTGTTGGTGAAAAGAGTCTCCACCTCGCCCCACAGCTCGTTCATGGCGTTGTGTTTTTCGGCGTTCTGGTCTTTTTGCCAGGACTCCATGGTGAGCTCTCTCTCTTCATGGATGCCCTCGCAGAACGTGGGGGGGCGCAGGAAGAGGACACGCTTCTTTTTGCCAGTGTCATCGTAGTAGATGCCATGCTCGGCCGGAAAGGTGCGACAGGTGTCGGGGCGAAATTCGTAGGCGGTGCAGCCTGCCTCGGAGAGGAAGCTGCATGTGGCCTCTGCGTCGTCATTCATGCGAAGCAGGAGTTCGGGAAAGTGTTTCCCGTCCCGCAAGACGGCGTCGGTGTATCGGTCGATGAACTCACCTGCGTTGATGCCGAGGCCCTGCTTCAGGCGCAGCACATCGTAGGGGCTGAGGAAAAGGTTCAGGTTTCGGCAGCAGCGGTTGAAGCAGGCAAGGCCGTCATGGCAGCGGAACCGAAAGGTCTCGCCCTCTTTGATATGGCCCTCAAGGCCATCCAGGGTGTCGGTGTCAAAGTGTTTCATGGTCTTATGGCCTCCGGCGGCCAGGGGATTTTTTGCCAAAGTGGCCTTGCCACCCCTGGACCCCAGGTTTGCGAATGCTCTGGAGCTCGTTCCTCGCCCCTTCGCATTCGCTGACGGGCTGCGCCCGTGATTAGCGGTTTGGGTTTTCGAGTGCCTTCCTCTGGTCCGACGGTGTCCTTGATGCTCTTTTGACCAAGCGTCTGTGGCATGCCAGAGCCGATGAAGCAATCGAAATCATACTAAAAACCTGTTTGTCAAACTTTTGTAAAAGTTTGGCCCCCGGCAGGGCCGCCGGAGGCAATCGCACTACAGCAGAATCATCTCGGCGATGGTCAACTTCAGGCGATCCGTAAAACCGGTCTCCTGTCTCAGGGCCCGTTCAAGGGTGGCCATCTCTTTGTAGAGGGGCGTGCGGTTCAGTGGCATGCTCCCTTCGGCTGTTTGCTCGTAGAGGGCGCAGCCGGGGCCGTCGAGGACTGTTCCGTCGGGCCGCTCCAGGATGTGAGCTATCCCGTGGAGGCGACAGACCATGGGGCGGTGGGCGTAGAGGGTGCATCGGCCTTCGTCCATGAGGGGACAGGGGACCTTTTCATCGCTTTCGCCTGCTGCCCTTTTGTGGAGGAGGGGGGCAGCCTCCTGGGCTTTAAAGGTCACGCTGGCGAGGGTTTCCTGGTCCAGCATTTTCAGCCCCTCTTTGAGGTAAAAAAGCTCCAGCAGGGTGTGATGGTAGAACAGGGAGAGGCAGCAGTTCTCTTCGCAACCGGTGCACTCGAAACCCGAGGAATCGGAAACAGCCGCGTAGGCGCTGTCCATTTTTTCAAAGAGGCGCGCAGCCTGGGCCGCCCACTGGAGGTTGTCGATGTTGATAAGGGGTCGGGACATACTCATGGGCTTTTGCCTTTGTATTCCATGAAAGGGCCATGCCGTGGGTGGCTGCCCTGTGGTTGTTGTTGTGTAACTATCCGGCATTAATAATGCCCGGCGGCCCTGCCGGTGGGGGCAAACCTTTGCCTGATCTGAAAGGGTGGCAAAGAGCATCTGCAACCTGCTTTCAAGGTGGTACACCTTGCCGCCGGAGGCTTCATTCCGCACTACACAAGGGACAATGGCAAGAAGAGGCGCTCGTAGAGTTCCAGGGCGTAGCGGTCGGTGATGCTGGCAATGAAGTCGCACACGGATCGCTCTTTGGATCGGCCTTTTTTGCGTTCCGGCATCTCGAGGGCATCGAGTTCGCTTAGGAAGATGGTCTCGTGTTCGTCTTCGAGAAAGAAGGTGTAGAGTTCCCTCAGGATTTTTTTTGATTTTATGAATTCGTTATGCACCCGGGGGGACCGGTAGACGTTGTGGTAGAGAAAGTTGCGCAGCTCGTCCATGGCCCGATGGACTTCGTCGGTGATCTGCAATTTCATCTCGCCACTTTCCGGGTGCGAGGCGTAGATGAGGTCTCGAAGCATGGTGGTTGCCCGATCCGGATGGGACGTTCCGAGGACGCTTACGCATCGCTCGGGAATTTGCCCTTCGCAGATGACCCCGCTTCGAATGGCATCGTCCAGGTCGTGGTTGAGGTAGGCCATGATATCGGCTACACGTACCACCTGGCCTTCAACCGTGCAGGCCTTTTCTTTGCTGTTTTCCGGGATGATGTTCCCGTACCCCTTGGAGTGTTTGAGGATGCCGTCTCGAACTTCATGGGTAAGGTTCAGGCCCTCGCCGTTTTTTTCAAGGACATCGATGACGCGAAGGCTCTGGATGGGGTGGGAAAAATTTCCGGAATAGATCTCTTTCAGGACGGTTTCGCCGCTGTGGCCAAAGGGTGTGTGGCCGAGGTCGTGCCCCAGGGCGATGGCTTCGGTCAGGTCTTCGTTGAGGCGCATGGCGCGGGCCACTGTGCGTGCCAGCTGGGCCACTTCAAGGGTGTGGGTCAGGCGGGTTCGGTAGTGTTCGCCCAAGGGGGAGAGAAAAACCTGGGTTTTGTGCTTCAAACGCCTGAAGGCGTTGCAGTAGACGATCCTCTCTCGGTCGCGCTGAAAATCGCTTCGGATGGGGCAGGGTTCTTCCTCTCGCACGCGGCCTCTGGATTGCGAACTGGGCAGTCCGTATGGCGAGATAAAGCTCTCTTCCCTTTTTTCGAATTCTTCACGTGATGTCATGACGGCCTTGTCCCTTGCTTCAGCAACTCTCCCTGATGGCACATGGAAGCGCCAGGAAAAAATAAAATTTTCTGGTGGGCCTTCTTGCCATCGTTCCTGGCAGGTGACCGACGTTGTGGGCACCGTACCAAAATAAAAAGATGTGTTATACAACAGGTTGGAGGGGGAATTCAATGGGCGAGGGGGATTCTTAAGGCGGACAGGTCCTTGTGTCGGCTTGGTTGATCGGTTAGAATGCGGGCAACAGGGCGTAGCCAAGGAGGCATGCATGACGGAAGGGCACCACTTGATTCTGGGAACACTCACCGATCGTCTGACGGGCCGGACAATTGCCGATACCCATGATGAGCGGTACCGTCAGAAGATCGTGGCGCATCTTTTGGATGTATGCGGGTTTGCTGCTGAGGAGGTGGAAGCCTCTCGCATGGTCGATGTTGCGGCAGGAGGGAAAAAAGCCCGGTTTCCTGTTGATTTTATCGTCTCCATCGGTGGATATGCCGCCATGGTGGTTCGGTACGGCCCCGGCTCCATCGTAACCCGGCATCGCTCTGCCCAGGCCCTGTGCCTTCTTCTGGCACCCCACGCGATTCCTGTTGCCGTGGTGACCAATGGTGAAGACGCCGATGTGTTGAGTGGTGGAACGGCTGAAGTGATGGGGCGTGGGTTTGAAGGAATTCCAAGTCACCGTGAGCTTGAGGTGATTTTAGCGGAAACAAAACGGGATCCGGTCTCCGAGGCTCGTCGGGAGATGGCGGGTCGCCTTCTTTACGCTTACGAAGTGGACGGCAGCTGCCCCTGTGATACGTCGATTTGCAAATCAGGGAGTGAGGAGTGACAGTGTGTGATAATGACGATGTCCGCTGGATGGGGGTTGCCCTGAAGGAGGCGGAAGCTGCCCTTGATGGGGGGGACTTTCCAGTGGGGTGTATTGTTGTGGCAGAGGGGCGTGTGGTTGCCACCGGCCGCCGAAGCGGAACGGCTGAAGGGCCCGGAAACGAGTTGGATCACGCCGAGGTGACGGCATTGAGGCGCTTGATGGAATCAGGGGGGCTCTCCAAGGGGGTCCCTTCAACGCTGTACTGCACGATGGAGCCTTGCCTCATGTGTTTTGGGGCGATTCTGCTCAGTGGCGTGTCCCGCGTTGTGTGGGCGTATGAAGATGCCATGGGTGGGGGGGCTTCCTGCGATCTTGGAAGTGTCGGGCCCCTGTATCGGGACTCGGGTGTTGAGGTGAAGGGCCGGGTGCTCCGCGGGGAGAGTCTGGCTCTTTTTAAAAGGTTTTTTTCCAACCCGCACAACGGGTACTGGAAGGACAGTTTTCTGGAACGATACACCCTCGAGGTGGTTTAAGGCCGTGTATGTCGGCACTTTTTGGGGCGAGCACCCCGGGTGGCGTTTCCCCTTTTTTTTTCTTTTGGCCGCGTAAAGGGTACCATCGGGCGAGTTTGGGGGCTTGACCCTCGTTATTCGCAGGGCATTGGGTGTTTATCTTGCGGGTGTCGGTGTCTGGACTGGCAACCTGTTGTCTCTTCATTGGAAATGAACCGTCGCCATTGTGTGTGCGATTGTGCGGGTGAAGGGCAATCGTGTGGGTTCTCAAGGGCGGAAACCGGGGTAAAATATTCGATTAACAACCCGGAACAAGTCACTTTTTTTCTTGCATTTGTGCCAAATCTTCTATAAATAGAACGTTTGTTAATGATACATTATCCGCAAAATTGACTGTGATTGCGGAAAGATAGCTTGAAACAGTAGACCACGAGGAGGAGAACATAGCTAACCGCAGCAGAATCAACGTCAACAACAAGATCAGAGCACGAGAGGTGCGCGTCATCGGTTCCGATGGAACCCAGCTGGGCGTACTTCCCCTTCATAAAGCACTGGCCACAGCCGGTGACAGTGGGCTTGACCTTGTTGAGGTGGCACCGAACTCCACTCCCCCTGTTTGCAAAATTATGGATTTTGGTCGTTTCAAATATGAAGAGACCAAAAAGCGGCAGGAGGCGAAGAAGAAGCAGAGCTCCTTCCAGATGAAGGAGATCAAGGTCCGGCCCAAAACAGGTGACCATGACCTGGAGACCAAGGTCGGTCACATCAAAAAGTTTATCGGCAAGAAGCACAAGGTTAAGGTGACGTGCATGTTCCGCGGGCGTGAAATTACCCTCTCCGCTCTGGGACGTGAGTTGCTTGCCCGTGTTGCCGAAGAAACTGCAGACGTAGCGACGGTAGAGCAGATGCCCAAGTTTGAAGGGCGTACCATGTTCATCATCCTCGCCCCCAAGTGATCCTTCTGACCCGGGATCCCCGTTTCCTGGGTCGGGGTGTGTCAACGTGGTGTGTAATCGGCGCAGACCGCATCCGTATACCAGCGGTGCGCCTGCATATTTATGGACGAAAGGCTTCATCGCTCGTCGTTCCATTGGAATGAAAAGAGGTTTTTACCATGCCCAAAATCAAAACAAGCAGAGCCGCTGCAAAGCGCTTTAAAATGACCGGTTCCGGCAAAATCAAATTCAACAAGTCCAACAGCAGCCATATCCTGACCAAGAAGACCACCAAGCGTAAAAGGTCTCTCAGGCTTGCCCAGGTACTTGATGCAACCAACGTGAAGGCCGTGAAAAGGATGCTCCCCTACGGCTAAGCCGTATGAGGGACTGACCACCCCACCCTTGGGATCCATGCAGCACGATGGTGCGCGAATCAATGGGGCGATTTCACCGGCACAAAGTTCTTTGTGTCGGAGGGGTACTTGAACGGAAAGGGCAACCTGATACTCAGGGGGCCCGGATGTTCATCCGGCACCATCACACTATAAAAAAAACGGCGGTCGTCCCCCGCATGTATCGGGTGTGACGAGATTTAAGGAGATAGATAGATGAGAATTAAAAGAGGATACAAAGCGAGACAGCGCAGGAAGAAGGTTCTGAAGCTGGCCAAAGGTTTTCGTGGCGGTCGCAGCAAACTTTTTCGTACCGCGGCTGACTCCGTAGACAAGGCGCTGATGTACGCTTACCGTGACCGTAAGCAGAAGAAACGTGATTTCCGTCAGCTCTGGATCGCCCGAATCAACGCAGGCGCTCGAATGAACGACCTTTCCTACAGCAAGTTCATTCACGGCCTTAAGCTGGCCAATATCGATCTCGACCGAAAGGTTCTGGCTGAACTGGCCATCTCCGACCCTGCGGCATTCGCAGTGATCGCAGAGCGAGCATCTCAGCAGCTCCAGTAGATCGATTCCCCCCCTGCCACAATCGGGTCGCGCATTGACGGCCTTGGTGCCTTACATGTCGACCCGCTCTATCGGATGGGACTTTTCGGGGTAAGGCGGTCTTGCTTATAAACGCAAGACCGCCTTACCTCGTTTTTTTAACAGGTCCCGACCCTCCCAGGTTGAGGCCATCCAAACGGGACATGTTGCGCGACCGTGGAAAACAATATCGAACAGATCTACAGCGAGGCCCTTGCCGATATCGAGGTGGCCTCCGATAAGAAAAGCGTGGAAGCCCTTTCCACCCGTTATATGGGTCGAAAGGGTTTTGTGACTCAGTACCTCAAGAATATCTCCTCCCTCCCAGACGAGGAGAAACCCCTTGCGGGCAAGCGAGCCAACGAGGTGAAGCGAGGCATTGATGAGGCGATAACACATCGTCTTGCCGTCCTTGCGGCCGAGGCTGAGGCATCCGACCCGGGTATTGACGTGACCCTTCCCGGCCGTCAGGTGGGCACCGGCTCCTTTCATCCCATCACCCGCATCACCACAGAGATCTGCGAGATCTTTACCCGCCTCGGGTTCTCTGTCGTTGAGGGGCCTGAGGTCGAGAGCGACTACTACAACTTCGAAGCCCTCAACATTCCCAAGCATCACCCCGCCCGGGACATGCAGGACACCTTCTATATCAATCCGGAAACGGTTCTGAGGACCCACACCTCCCCCACCCAGCCTCGTGTCATGGAAAAGAGCGAGCCCCCTGTGCGTATTATCGCTCCGGGCAAGGTGTACCGGTGTGACTCCGACCTGACCCACACGGCCATGTTCCACCAGGTGGAAGGGCTCTATGTGGATGAAAAGGTCTCCTTCGGAGATTTGAAGGGGGTGTTGACCTCCTTTATTCACCAGATTTTTGATCCCGGTATTTCCCTGCGATTCCGCCCCAGCTTCTTCCCCTTTACCGAGCCCAGTGCCGAAGTGGACATTCAGTGTGTTATCTGTCGCGGCAAAGGCTGTCGCGTCTGTTCCCATACCGGCTGGCTCGAAATTCTAGGCTCCGGCATGGTGCACCCTGCGGTTCTGGAAAACGTTGGGTACGATACGGATAAGGTCAGCGGATTCGCCTTCGGCATGGGCGTGGAGCGCATCACCATGCTGAAATACGGTGTGGATGATATCCGGAAATACTTTGAAAACGACATCAGGTTCCTGAGGCAATTCTAAGATGAAATTCAGTCTAAGCTGGTTAAACGAATACGTCTCCCTGGATATGGGGATTGAAGGCCTCACAGACGGGCTTACCATGGCTGGCCTGGAGGTCGATTCCGTTACCCCCCTCTACGACTCCCTGGATGGCGTGGTTGTGGGACGGATTGTGGAAGCAAAACCTCACCCCAACGCCGACAAGCTGCGCTTGTGCCAGGTTGATGTCGGGGCTGAGGAGACCGTGGGTATCGTCTGCGGTGCGCCCAATGCGGCCGAGGGTCTTGTGGTGCCCTGCGCCCTTCCCGGTGCGGTGCTTCCCGGTGATATCAAGATCAAGAAGGGCAAGATCCGCGGTGAAAAATCCGGCGGCATGCTCTGCAGTGCCAAGGAGCTTCAGCTCGACACCGATGCGTCCGGTCTGATGGAGCTTGGCTCGGATCTTATCCCTGGGATGCCTGTGAAAGAGGCCCTCTCCCTCCACGATTCCATGGTGGAGATCGATCTGACCCCCAACCGACCCGATTGCTTAAGTGTGTTGGGAGTGGCGCGTGAGGCAGGCTCGTTTCAGGAACCGCCGGTAAAACCGGTCTGCCCGGAAGTGGTGCTTCCCGAGGCAGGCGCGTCCCTGGGCGGCATTTCTGATCATACCTCCGTCACCATCGAAGACGAAGACCTCTGCTGGCGTTACGCCGCACGCCTTGTCGTTGATGTCAAGGTAGGGCCTTCTCCGGCCTGGCTCCAGCGACGCCTTCTCTCTGTGGGGCTCTCCCCCATCAACAACATTGTGGATATCACCAACTTTGTGATGATGGAGACCGGCCAACCTCTGCACGCCTTTGATTTCGATCATCTTGCGGAAAACCGCATTGTGGTGAAGCGTGCTGCGGAAGGGGAGACGTTCACCACCCTTGACGGCAACGAACACACACTGAATTCCGAGATGCTTATGATTTGTGACGGCGAGAAGTCCGTTGCCATCGCGGGTGTCATGGGCGGAGAGAACTCGGAAATTGAGGAGGGGACAACGCGCGTGCTCCTCGAAAGCGCCTGCTTTAACCCCACATCTGTTCGCAAGACATCCAAGCTGACAGGGATTCACTCCGATGCATCCCATCGCTTTGAGCGTGGAAGCGACCCGGAAGGGGTGTTGTTCGCCCTGAACCGTGCCACGGCTCTTATTGCAGAACTTGGTGGTGGGACACTGGTTGAGGGGCTTATTGACGAGAACCCCGTTCCCTATACGCCCCGAACCATTCGGGTGAATGTCGAGGCGCTGAACAACCGACTCGGCACCTCCCTTTCAGCAACAGAAATGATGGAGCTCCTTGTTCGTGTAGAGTTTTCCGTCACTGTGACAGATGACAACACCCTTGATGTCGTGCCTCCCTCGTTCCGCGTGGATGTGGAACGGCCCGAGGACATCTCTGAAGAGATTGCCCGTATTTGGGGATACAACAACATCGAGACCTCCTACGCCAAGGTGGTGGCTGCCGACGAGAGCTATCCCCAGGCCTTTGCTGCCCGTCAGGCCGTGCGCAGTGCCTTTGTGGGGCTCGGTTTCAATGAGGCTGTGAACTACAGCTTTATTCGAGAAGATGCTGTGGATCGTCTTCGTCTCCCCGAAGGGGACCCCCGAAGGCGCCTGGTCCATATCCTGAACCCCATCTCCGAAGACCAGAAGGTGATGAGGACTTCTCTGATTCCAGGTCTTCTGGCGGATGCTGCGCGTAATATCAGTGTTCAGGAGCGCAGTCTCTCGCTCTTTGAAGCGGGCGCCACCTTTATCGCCGGAGAGGGCGAAGCCCTTCCCGAGGAGCCTGAAATGGTGGCTGGTCTCATGACCGGGAACCGGTGTGATGCGTCCTGGTTCGGCAAGGAGGACGCGTGTGACTTCTTTGACCTGAAGGGTGCGCTGGAGGGGCTTTTTGATGTCCTTCATGTTCCAGGGGTTGTTTTCCGCCCCATGGATGCGGATGCCTGCAGCTATACGCGTCCCGGTTACACGGCTGAGGTTGTCCTTGGCGGTGAGGTGATCGGCCTGGTCGGAAAGGTTCACGGTGAGGTGTTGAAAGGCTTTGAGCTCAAGCAGGACGTCTTTGTGTTTGAGATGGCCATGAAGCCCCTTGCAAACCTTATTTCCGGTGACCGGCAGGCGCTTGTCATTCCGAAATTTCCTTCCGTGGCTCGGGATGTGACCATCATCTGTGATGCATCTGTGCGGGCAGGGGATGCGGTGGCTGCCATTGCTGATGAGAAGGAGGCTCTTATCGAGCGCTCCTGGCTTCTGGACCGTTACGCCGGAGAGAACATTCCAGAAGGTAAGCAGAGTCTGACCTTCAGGGTGATCTACCGCTCAGCGGATAAGACCTTGAAAGACAAAGCAGTCAACAAAATACATACCCGTATTATGGAGATGCTTATGACGCGTTTCGACGCTGTGCTTCCCTAAGGGGAGGGACAGGTTCCGGTGGTTTTACGGGAAGCGCTGTAATCAGATTGAAAAGGGGCGCCTCTGGCGCCCCTTTTTTTTGGTGAATGCAGTGGGAAGGCAAAGGGCAGCTGGTGCGGTTTATCTTAACAGAGACGTTCTATCGGCCTGGACAGAGATGAGGGGGGAGTGTATGGGCGTTGTTCCTCGGAAAAAGTATTTTAAAATCAGTGAGGTGAGCAGTCTGACCGGCTTGGAATCCCATGTTCTGCGTTTTTGGGAGGGTGAGTTTTCCGCCATCAGGCCCAAGCGAACGGAATCCGGTCAGCGCATGTATCGCAGGAAAGATATCGATGTGATATTTGAAATCAAGCGGCTGCTTCATGACGAGCGCTATACCATTGAAGGCGCTAAAAAAATGATAGGCGGCAAGGGGAAAGAGAAGGAAGAGCCCCAGATGAGCACGCGTGATGTCCTCAAGGGGATTGTGGATGAATTGAGACAGATTCGGGCCATGGTTTAGGCTGGCCTGTGGCGGTGCGCGCCGTTGTTATGATTAATGTATTGACAATACACTTTTTTTATCTTAATACATTATGCTGGAATTTTGAGGGAGCTGCGCGCAACGCCCGAAATGGGTGCATACGTTGACCATGCCGGGTGCGCAAGACCTGCTCTTGCCGACTTTTTCAATCGTGCGCCCCTCGAAACAGTCCCGGTTCCGGGGCATTTGCTGAGTGAGCTCTTTTCGTAAGGACATTCGGCAAAGGCGACTGCCTTAAAACGCATCGCCGCGACATGAAGGTGTGTTGCATTCGGGGACGGGCAAAATGCCCGTTTTTTTGTTTTTTTTCGCGCTGTGTTACAGTGGAATCAATGGATAGACAGTATGAGCACCAGCTCCAAAAAAAAGAAATTTCGAAAAACTGAAAGCCGCCCACGCTCGGCCATCACCGGCAGGCTGCTCGCTGAAGCGAAGCGTCTCGCCGAGGAGTTGTGTGAGGGTGAAGGCCTGGAACTGGTCCATATGGAGTCGGTGACAGAGCTTGGTCATTGCATTCTGCGCCTCTATATAGATAAAGAGGGCGGAGTGAACCTGGGTGACTGCACCGGTGTGAGCCGGCAGCTGGGTGACCTGATGGACGTCTCCCTGCAGATCCGTGGTGAGTACCGTCTCGAGGTCTCGTCACCGGGTATAGATCGCCCCATCTCAAAGCCTGCAGATTTCGAGCGCTTTAAAGGCCAGAAGGCCACGATCTCCACGCTTTCTCCCATTGACGGGAGAAGCCGTTTCAAAGGCACACTCCTCGGGCTCGCTCCCGGTGAGATCGTATGCATGGACGTGGATGGAACAACGCACGAGATTGCCCTTGAGAACATCAAACGTGCCAGACTTGTCGGAAATATTGGAGAGAGCTGATGCAAATTTCAGAGATCAAACGGGTTGTTGAGCAGGTCAGCAAAGACAAGGGAATCGATTTCAATGTGCTGATCAAGACGCTGGAAGAGGCCCTTGCCTCCGCAGCCCGCAAGAAGCTGGGCAAGAACGCCGACATCGAGGTTCAGTACAATGAAGAATCCGGTGAGATTGAGGTGTTCCAGTTTAAAGAGGTGGTGGAAGATGTGGTGGATCCTGATGTGGAGATCACCATTGAAGAGGGACGAAAGCTGGACAGCGATTGCGAGTACGGCGACAGTCTCGGTCTGAAAGTCGACACCTCCACCTTTGGTCGCATTGCCGCTCAGTCGGCCAAGCAGGTGATCATTCAGAAAATGAAGGATGCCGAGCGCGAAGCGATTTATGAAAGCTTTATTGACCGCAAAGGCGAGATCATCAACGGCATTGTTCAGCGTGTGGATCGAGGGGATCTCATTGTCAACCTCGGCAACACCGAAGCCGTATTGCCCGTCCGAGATCAGATTCCCCGGGAGGCATTTCGCCGGGGGGACCGCGTACGTGCCCTGATCAAAGACGTCCTTCTGGAGTCCCGCGGACCCCAGGTTATCCTGACCCGAGCCAGTTCGGAATTTCTCATCTCTCTTTTCAAGACCGAGGTGCCCGAAATTATGGAAGGCGTGGTCAAGATCAATGGAGCGGCCCGGGAGTCTGGTGTTCGTGCCAAGATCTCCGTCAGCTCCATCGATTCCGATATCGATCCCGTGGGCGCTTGTGTGGGCATGAAAGGCAGCCGCGTTCAGAACGTGGTTCAGGAGCTTAAAGGGGAGAAGATCGACATTATCCCCTGGCATCCCGATTCTGCCCGTTATGTCTGCAATGCTCTTGCACCCGCAGAGATCGCCAAGGTGATCATTGATGAAGACACCATGACCATGGAAGTGATTGTCCCTGTGGACTATCTCTCTGTGGCCATCGGCAAAAAGGGCCAGAACGTTCGCCTTGCATCCATCCTCACCGGATGGCAGCTGGATGTGGTGAGCGAAGAAGAGCACAGCCGGTCCCTTAAGGACGAGTTCAACGCCCTGATGAGCATTCCCGGAGTTGGGGCAGCTCAAGCCGAGGCGCTTCATTCCAGTGGCTACTATACCTTAGAAGATGTGGCTGAGGCCTCCATGGACGATCTCCTTGAGATCGATGGCTTCGACGAGGAGCGGGCAACCCTGGTCCTCGATTCCGCTAGAAATCCTGAGCCTGCGGTGTCAAGTACCGAAGAAGACGAGCCGGCGGCAGATGAAGAGGCCGCAAGTGACATCACTGATGAAGATGTGTCAGTGGAATCCGAGCCGGAACCCTTGGAGGCCGATGAGGCCGACGAGGAAGCCGACAGCCCGGAGCAGGAATCAGATCCCGAATCGAATCCCGACGCATAAGCCTATATACCCGGGCGGGCGTCACTTAAAGGGGTTCTTTTTTCGGTAAGTCGTGTGAACAGGGAGTTGTTGCAGAATATATTGCAGAATATATTAGGGGGAGTGAATGGCAAAAATCAGAGTCTATGAACTTGCCAAAAGCCTGAATATGACCAACCGCGCGTTGCTCAATAAGATTGAGGCAATGGGCATTGAGGTTGGAAGTCACATGAGTTCTCTGGAGGATGAGACCGTCGAATTGATTCGCAAGAATCTCTTTGGCGACAAAGATCCGGAGACTCGTGACAAGCGCGTTCGTAAAACCGTCATCAGGCGACGCAAGCGCAGTCACGATGAGGAGAGCGAAGAGACCGAAGAGGCCTCGGACGCTGTAACCGCAGAAGTGGCAGAAAAAGAGGAGGAACGTCCCGAGGTCGAGCCTCCTCAGCCAGAAACCGTTGAAGAAGCTGCCCCCGAGACCACTCCCCCTGTTGACGAGGCGGTAGAGGCGGAAAAGCCTGTGGTCAAGGCGGAAGAAGAGGCCCCCGAAGCAGAGGCGGCCCCTGAGTCCGTCAAACCCAAGAAAGCCAAAAAAAGTGAGCCGGCCCGCGTCATCAAGCGACCCGTGGTGGAGGAGCCTTCCCAGGAAGAGCCCTCTGAGCCCGAGGTTGCCCCTGAGCCCGTAGAAGCGACGCCTGCTCCTGTTGTCGAAGCCCCGGAAGAGCCGGTGGCCGAGGTAAAGATAGAAGAGGAGAGTGTCGCAGAAATGAAGGCCGAACCCGCCCAAGAGGTGGCACCGGTGGCTGATAAAGTCGCTGAAAAAGAAGTAACTCCAGCTCCTGAAGTTGGAGAGACAAGCAAGACAGAACAAGGTGAAGAGGCGGAAACTTCTGCGACAGAGAAGGACGAGCCCAAAAAGAAACGGAAGAAAGTGAAGAAGTTCACTGCCGCCAAGATCATCAAACTCCCTGAGCCCGGTATCAAACCCGATTTCCTCAAGGAGAAGGAGGCCCCTGCCCAGCGTGGCAACGGCCATGCCCGTACTTCCGCACCATCTTCCCAGATGCCCTCACACACAGGGCGTTACAACGCTGGGCCTGGTGCTCCGGCCCCGGCTCCCGCCGGAGGTGAAACGGCTGTCGACGCGCGCGCCAAGAAGGGCCGACGAGGTCGCGGAGGCGAGGGTGGTGATGATGCCGGATCCCGCAGAAAGGGTCGCAAGAAGACCGTAGTAGAGGGCAAGGCTCTTTACTCAGAAGGTCGCGGACGCAAAGGGCGCAAGGGGGGCAAAGGCCGCCAGCAGCCCGTGGGCCAGAAAACTCAGATCACCGTTCCCAAGGCCATCAAGCGCCGCATCAAGGTGGATGACACCATCGTGCTTGCCGAACTGGCAAAGCGCATGGGCATCAAAGCCAACGACATGATCATCAAGCTTATGGGCATGGGCGTCATGGCCACCGTGAACCAGACCATCGATTACGATACGGCTGAGCTTGTGGCGACTGAATTCGGTTTTGAAGTGGAGCGTGCTGCGTTCGAAGAAGAGACCATCTTGAGCACCTCCGTCGTGGATGAGGATCCCTCATTGCGAGTGACCCGGTCCCCTGTTGTGACCATCATGGGCCACGTCGACCACGGTAAGACCTCTCTGCTTGACGTGATCCGAAAGACCTCTGTCACCTCCGGTGAGGCAGGTGGTATCACCCAGCACATCGGTGCCTACCATGTTGAAACCGAAAACGGTGCCATTGCGTTCCTTGACACACCCGGCCACGAGGCGTTTACCGCCATGCGTTCCCGCGGTGCCAAGGTGACCGACATCGTTATTCTGGTGGTTGCAGCCGATGACGGCGTTATGCCCCAGACGGTTGAAGCACTGAACCACGCCAAAGCAGCTGACGTTCCGATCATTGTGGCCGTGAACAAAATTGACAAGCCCGATGCCGACCCGGATCGTGTGAAGCGTGAGCTCTCCGAGCATGGCGTTCTTGCCGAAGACTGGGGCGGCGACACCATGTTTGTCAATGTCTCTGCCAAGAGCCATGTCGGTATTACCGATCTGTTGGAGATGGTTCTCCTCCAGGCGGAAGTCCTTGAACTTGTCGCCAACCCCGACCGCCTGGCCATTGGCCACGTGGTGGAGGCCAAGCTCGATATCGGCCGCGGTCCCCTTGCCACCGTCCTGATCCAGGAAGGCACGGTAAAATCCGGCCAGTCTGTGGTCTGTGGCATGTATCACGGCAAGATTCGTGCGATGTTCAACGACAAGGGTGAGCAGGTGACCGAAGCCGGTCCCTCCATGCCCGTTGAGATCATCGGCCTCACCGGTGTCCCCGAAGCGGGCGACGAGATGGTGGCGGTTAAGGACGAGAAAGATGCACGGCAGGTCAGTGGCCACCGCCTTCAGAAGGCAAGGGCCCGCGAACTCGCTAAGAACAGCCGGGTTACCCTGGATCGTCTCTTTGAGCAGATGGAAGAGGGCGAGGTCAAAGACCTCAACCTTATCATCAAGGCGGATGTTCACGGCTCCATTGAAGCGCTCCGCGAGTCCCTGGGCAAACTCACCACCAGTGAAGTGAAGATCAACGTGATCCATGCTGCCACCGGTACCGTGACTGAGTCCGACGTCTCCCTGGCAGCGGTTTCCAATGCCATCATCCTCGGCTTCAACGTACGTCCCGCCACCAAGGTCCAGAACATGGCCAAGGAAGAGAGCGTGGACATGCGCTTCTATGACATCATCTACGATGCCATCAAGGATCTGAAGGATGCCATGGTAGGCCTGATGGAGTCCACCTTCGAAGAGAAGATCCTTGGACGTGCCGAAGTACGTGACACCTTCGTTATTCCCAAGAAGGGTACCGTGGCCGGTTGTTACGTCACCGAAGGCAAGATCGTTCGTGGCAACAAGGTTCGTCTCCTCAGGGAAGGCGTTATTGTCTACGACGGCAACCTTGCATCCCTCAGGCGTTTCAAAGATGACGCCAAAGAGGTGGCCCAGGGTTACGAGTGTGGTATCGGCATTGAGAACTACAATGATGTCAAGCTCGGTGACACCATCGACTGCTACTACCTTGAAGAGATCAAGCCCAGCCTCGATTAGATATGATGGCCGGCCTCCGGGCCGGCCTTTTTTAGATATTTTTGTAAGAACCGCTTGCTGAAATGCCTCGCCATAACCCTTCACCGGTTACCCATGACGGGGCATTCAGCGTTTTTGCAGATGTCGACACCAAAGGATACATCCAAAGTATGAAGCCGTTTTCTCGTGCTGAACGGGTCAGCGTTAAAATTCAGTCCAATCTCTCCGAGTTGCTCCACAAAAAGGTGAGCGATCCTCGCCTTGAGATGGCCACCATCACCGGTGTCAAACTCACCGATGACCTGCGTCATGCACAGATTTTCTTCTGTGTGTCCGGGGGGAAAAAAGCCAAGTACGAGGCCCTTGCAGGCTTCAAGAGTGCTTCGGGTTTTCTGAAGAAGTCTCTGGCCGCAAAACTGGGGCTGAAGTTCATGCCGGCCCTGACCTTTCTTTATGACGAATCCCTCGACTACGGTTCGCACATCAACGAAGTCCTTAAATCCCTCAACGTGGATGGTGACTCCGAAACGCCCGAAGATACGGAGTCGTAATTTTTCGACGGATCCTTCAGAGCTTTACGAGGCCATCAGATATATGATTCTGGAATCTCTCAAAGAGAGCAGTAACCTGCTTCTTTTGACCCATGTAAGGCCCGACGGCGATGCCATCGGGTCTCTTCTCGCCATGGGGCGCGGCCTGTCTAAAATGGGCAAAAAAGTGTGGCTCTGCAACGAAGGGCCCATTCCCGCCATTTTCCGTTTTCTTCCCGGGATTGAAGAGATCGTCTCTGAGCCTGGAGACCTCTCCAGTTATGATGCGGTTGTGGCCCTGGATTGCAGCGACCTCTCCCGTCTGGGGGATGTGGCCGGGAAAATTGGCCAGATTCCAACCCTGATCAACATCGATCACCATATCACCAACACCGGATTCGGCACACATCAGCTGGTGGACAGCAATGCCTCCTCCACCGGGGAGATTCTCTACCGGCTTTTTGGCGAGTTGGGCATCGAGATCGATGAGCCCATGGCATACGCCATCTATACCGCCATCTTTACCGATACCGGCTCCTTCCTTTTTCAGAATACCAATCCGGAATCCTACTACATTTGCGGACGCATGGTGGAAAAAGGGGTGGATGCCTACAAAGTGGCCCAGAATCTTTTCGCGACTTACTCCCTCGGGCGTTTAAAGCTGCTCAATATGGTTCTGGAAACCATCCAGATCTCAAGGAACGGGAAGCTCTCCGTCATGTACCTGACCCAGGACATGCTGCGGGAGACCGATACGCTGGTGGATGACATCAACGGTCTGGTCAACTATGCCAAGCATATCGAGGATGTGCAGGTGGCCGTGCTTATTCAGGAGTCCCGGCGTATGCCGGGGGTCAATTACGGCACCCATTACCATGTCAGCTTGCGATCCAACGGCCCTGTGGACGTTGGGAACATTGCCCTCGCCTATGGTGGTGGGGGACACCCTGGCGCCGCTGCCTTTACTGCCCGTTCCGGTCTTACCGAAATCAAAGAAGAAGTGTTTCGGATTTCCGAGTCATTATAGGGGATACATGAAAGACGGAATTTTACTGATCGATAAGCCTGCGGGAATTTCGTCGGCATCGGTTGTCTACCGCATCAAGAAGCAGTTTCGTTTTAAGAAAGTCGGCCATGCAGGCACACTGGACCCGTTTGCCACCGGTCTCATGGTGATCACCATCGGGGCTGCCACACGGCTCTCACGCTTTTTTCTCGACGCCGACAAGCAGTACTCAGCACGCCTGACCCTTGGCACCCTTACCGATACCCTGGATCCAGAAGGCGAGGTGCTCAGCACCGAATCTGCGGCGACCATGGCCGGGCTTGAAGAGCGGCTTGGGGATGCGGAGATCAGCGGGGTGCTGGAGGCGTTTACCGGTGACCTTATGCAGGTCCCCCCCATCTATTCTGCCCTCAAGCACAACGGGGTGCCTCTCTACAAGCTGGCCCGAAAAGGTCAGGCAGTGGAAAAACCCCCACGTCCTGTAACCCTGCACAAAAACAGCCTCACCTCATTCTCGTTTCCCCATATCGATTTTGACGTCAGCTGCTCCAAGGGAACCTACATCCGGAGCCTTGCCCGTGATATGGCCGAATCCCTGGGGACCGTGGGGCACCTCACCTCCCTTCGACGAATAGAGACCACGGGGTTTCACGTGGACGAGGCACTTTCCCTTGATGAGGCCGAAGCCATGGCCTTTGAGGACCTGCCCATGATTGCCATGTCCGATGCCCTCTCTCATCTGCCTGCCTTTGTGGTGGATGAGGCGGAGAGAATGGGGGTAATGAATGGGAACCAACTTGCCTGGCGCCCCTGTGGTGAAGAGGCAGGGGCGGAATTTTGCCGGGTCCTCGACGCCGAAGGCCGCCTGATTGCCATGGTGGAGTCGGCAAAAAATGGCGAGCATCACAAATATTGTTGTGTTTTTAACGCATAGAGGTATAATTATTCGTTATTTGTGCGCAAGAGGTTCCTCTTTGAGGACTGTTTGTGTGCAATAGATTGACCCAACCACCCGATGATGCAGCCGGTCTGAATGGAATATCGGATCGGATAAGGCCGGGCGGGGCTGGTGGATTCGTTTGCCAAACGGTCTGTCGGTTTTCATTATTCCAATTTAATTAACAAGGGCGACCACGCATGACGGAGTGGAGAGAATCCCTCCCTGAAGGTGCACGTCCAGACAGGAGGCAACACCATGGTATTTACGACCGAACAAAAGCTGGGAACCATCGAAGAGTACAAGACACACGAATCCGACACCGGATCACCCGAAGTGCAGGTAGCGCTTCTGACCGACCGAATCGTTTACCTGACCGAGCACGTGAAGGTACACAAGAAAGATCACCACTCACGTCGTGGTCTTCTGATTCTTGTTGGTCGACGTCGTCGTCTTCTGAACTACCTCAAGAAGAAGAACATCACTCGCTACCGTGATCTGATCAGCCGACTCGGTCTCAAGCGATAGATGGCTTTTTGCGGAGGGCACCGGAAACCGTTCCGGTGTCTTCCGCTTTCCCATACCCATGACCGCCGCACACGAGGCAATCCTGTTCCGAACTCCTTTTAAATCAGCACACTTGAGGTATCGACCCCCTATTGTCATGGGTGGATGGCTCACGCGTGCCGTTATTTATGAGGACGTTCGATACGGGTCTCTTAAGATAACGCAGCGGTTTCACCTAACCAAGGAGCATTAGATGCAAGAATACAGCTTTGAAACCGAGCTGAATGGAAAGACACTGACCCTGAAAACCGGCAAAATCGCCAAGCAGGCCTGCGGGGCCGTGATTGCGCAGATGGGCGAAACCAGTGTTCTGGTCACCGTTGTAGGTGCCGATAAAAATAAGGAGGGAATCGACTTCCTTCCCCTCTCCGTGGAATACCAGGAGAAGATCTACGCCGCCGGACGTATTCCCGGTAACTATTTCAGGCGTGAGCAGGGACGTCCCAGTGAGAAAGAGATTCTCACATGCCGTCTCATCGACCGCCCCATCCGTCCCCTCTTTGCTGACGGATACGGCTGCGAGACCCAGGTCATCGCCACCGTAATGAGCATGGATAAGGAGAACGAGCCCGACGTTCTGGCCATGATCGCCACCTTCGCGGCTCTGCACATCTCCGAGCTTCCCTTTGCCGGCCCCATCGCCGCTGTGCGTGTGGCACGTGTTGATGGCGAGTTTATCATCAACCCCACCATCAGCGAGATTGCCGAGTGCGACATCAACATCGTGCTGGCCGGTTCCAAGACCGGTGTCACCATGGTGGAAGCAGGGGCCAAGGTGGTTTCTGAAGCCGACATGATTGAGGCCCTCGAAGCCGGGCACAACGCTCTCCAGCCCCTCATCGAGATGCAGGAGAAGATGCGCGAGGCCGTCGGTCGTGAAAAGCGGGTTGTGGAAGCCCCCGTCATGGACGAAGAGCTCTACGCATTTGTTGAAGGTCAGGCTGCCGCCAAGGTTAAGGAAGCCCTTCAGGTCAAAGACAAGATGGAGCGTAAAGCCGCTGTGTCTGCCGTTAAGAAAGAGCTGGTTGACGGCCTTTCCGAAGAGCAGGCTGAGCGCAAAGGCGAAATCTCTGAGATGTTCGGCAAGCTCAGCAAGAAGGTGGCCCGTGCCATCATCCTTGAAGACGGACACCGCATCGACGGTCGTGCCTTCGACGAGATCCGTGACATCACCTGCGACGTCAGCATCCTGGACCGTCCCCACGGCAGCGCCCTGTTTACACGTGGCGAGACCCAGGTTATGGGTATCCTCACCCTGGGCTCCGGCATGGACGAGCAGCGTGTGGAGACCCTCTCCGGGGACACCACCAAGCCCTTCATGCTCCACTACAACTTCCCTCCCTACTCTGTGGGTGAGTGCAAGCGTGTTGGAGCTCCCAGCCGTCGTGAAATTGGTCACGGTGCCCTGGCGTTCCGCGCCATTGAGCCGATTCTTCCTGCAAAAGAAGATTTCGAGTACACCGTTCGCCTCGTCTCCGAGGTTACCGAGTCCAACGGCAGCTCCTCCATGGGCACCGTCTGCTCTTGTACCCTGGCTCTTATGGACGGCGGTGTGCCCATCTCCACCCCCGTATCCGGTATCGCCATGGGCCTCGTTAAAGAGGGCGACAAAGTGGCCATCCTCTCCGACATCCTCGGCGATGAAGACCACACCGGCGACATGGACTTCAAAGTGGCCGGTACCGAGGAAGGCATCACTGCCCTCCAGATGGATATCAAGATCAATGAGCTCCCCAAAGAGATCATGATCGAAGCCCTGGAGCAGGCCCGAAAAGGTCGTCTCCACATCCTTGACAGGATGCTTGATGCCATCGACACTCCCCGGGCTGAGATCTCTGTTCACGCACCCAAGGTGCACGTGGTCAAGATCAACCCCGACAAGATTCGTGACATCATCGGCCCTGGCGGCAAAAACATCCGTCAGATTCAGGCTGACACCAACACCCGCCTGGAAGTCTCCGATGACGGCACCGTGAAAATCACCGCCGTCAATGCCGAAGACGCAGCCGCAGCGGTACAGATCGTCAACGACATCGGCACCGATCCCGAGCCCGGTGAAGAGTACGACGGCAAGGTTGCAAAGATCGCCGACTTTGGCGCCTTCGTCACCATCCGTCCCGGTGTGGACGGCCTCGTACACATCTCCGAGCTGGCTCACACCCGTGTGAACCGTGTCACTGATATTGTCAACGAAGGCGACACCCTGAAAGTCCGCGTCCTTGAAGTGACCCGTGACGGCAAGATTCGCCTGAGCCACAAAGCCACCCAGCCTGTTCCCGAAGGTGTCGAAGTACGGGCTCCCCGTGAAGACCGACGTGATGACCGTGGCGGCCGACGTGATGACCGTGGCGGACGACGAGATGACCGCCCACGTGGTGGCAGAGGTGGTGGTCGAGGGGGCAATGACAGGGGCCGTCGATAAGACCACACTCAAAAATGGTGTACGCATCGTTTCGAGACGGATCGACCATGTTCGATCTGTCTCCATGGGCGTCTGGGTAGACGCAGGCGCCCGTGACGAGGCCGTGATGGAAGGGGGGCTCTCCCACTTCATTGAGCACATGCTCTTCAAGGGGACTGAGAAGCGTTCGTCCTATGACATCGCCAAGGCATTTGATGCCATTGGTGGTCAGACAAACGCCTTCACCTCCATGGAGAACACGTGCTATCACGCCCGTGTTATGGATGAGCATCTCGGTACCATGGCCGACCTGTTGAGTGACATCTTTTTGAACTCCACCTTTTCAGAAGACGAGGTGGAGAACGAAAGGCCTGTGATTCTCTCAGAAATCGGCATGGTGGAAGACAACCCCGAGGATTATATCCACACGCTGCTGGAAGAGCGATTCTGGGGTGATCATGCCCTGGGACGGTCTATTCTCGGTACGCGTGAACAGATTCAGGGCTATGGCAGGGACGATCTGGTGCGGTTTTTTTCCCACCTTTATCAGCCCGACCGTATCCTCATCTCCTGTGCGGGGCATGTCGATCACGATGAGATCCTCTCTCTTCTGGCTCCGGCCTTTGAAGGGATCAAGGCTCGTGACGGCTTTCCGAAACGAGACGTACCTACCCCTTCTTCAGGCGTGAAAGCCCTCTCGCGAGACATCGAGCAGACCCATGTCAGCCTTGCCTGGCCCGGTCTTCCCGTGACCCACGAGATGCGGTTTGCCTCTTCTTTGATGAACACCATCCTGGGCGGCAACATGAGTTCGCGCCTTTTCCAGGAGATCAGGGAAAAACGAGGCCTCGCCTACAACGTTTACTCCTTTAACGCATCTTACGTGGACACCGGCATGGTCGGTCTCTACGCCGGGGTAACACCCGATAAGGTGGAGGAGTGCCTTGAGGTGACCAAAGGCGAACTGGAACGTCTCTGCGATCATGGCGTGGACGAAGAGACCCTTGCCGAGGCCAAAGCCTTTACCAAGGGAAACATCCTCCTCGCCTCCGAGAGCGTGGACAGCCAGATGGCGCGTCTTGCCTCAAGCGAGTTTCACTTCGGACGTCAGATCCCCATGGATGAGGTGGTGGAGAAGATTGAAGCCGTCACCACGGAAGAGGTTCGAAAGGTCGCTGAAATGGCCTTTACACAAAAGCCTGCCGTGGGCGTTCTTGGTCCTGATCCGTCCGAAGATAAGATTCGAAATGTTTTCGGCATCTGATTGGCAAGACCCATTCGCCGATTGGACCGTTTGATTTGAAAAAAGGTACCTCCCTTATGGGGGTACCTTTTTTTGTCTCTGGCTGCTACGGTATATATTTTTCAGCCTCGGTTCTTCTCCTTTTTGAGCGTTTACCGCCGGAGTTATTCAGAGGCAAATCTTTGCGCTTATGGCGCAGACGTATCACCTTAAACGTCCCGCGAATGCGGACGCTGCAGGGCCCATAGGGCAGCACCCGTCTCGCATTCGCAAACCAGCTCTCAAGGTGGCTCACCTTGCCGCCGGAAGCTTTTTGACCCAAAGAAACCAATCCTGGAGCTTACATGATCGACAGTCCCCGGGTGGCCTTCAAGCGCCTTGACCCCCAGAATAACAGTGATGTGCCTTTGCCAAAATACATGACCGAAGAGGCCGCTGGCATGGATATTCACGCTGCAAACGATGAGCCCATGACCATTGCTCCCGGTGGTGTTGTTTTGGTGCCCACCGGCTTTTCCATGGCCCTGCCCAAAGGCTTTGAAGCCCAGATCCGGCCCCGGAGCGGCCTGGCTGTTAAACACGGCATCGGCATTGTCAATGCCCCCGGTACCATCGACAGCGACTACCGAGGCGAGGTCAAGGTTGCCCTTATCAATTTTGGCCCCACCCCCTTTACCGTCAATCGCAACGAACGCATTGCCCAGATGATCATCACCCGCGTCTGGCAGGCCCAGATCACCGTGGTGGATGAACTCGAAACCACCGAACGCGGCGAAGGCGGCTTCGGCCACACCGGCGTGTAGGGAAGAGCCTGCCTCCGGCGGCGAGGTGGGGGCACCTCGAAACCTGATGGCGAATGCGATACGGGGTACGGAACTTCATGAGGTGTCGCATGCGCATTCGCGTCGAGTTTGGGGTGTTGCCTTGAATGTCGCAAGACCCAAAGCTTCAGGTCTTTCGATGAAAACCTTCAGCTGAGGTCGTTGTCCACGGGTGAACCCCGTCAGCGAATGTGATCACCCCGAGGAACGAGGGGTGGGAGCATTCGCAACCCGCTTTCGAGGTGTTTTTCGCTACAGTGGCTTCGCCACCCTCGCCGTCGGAGGCAAAGAGTTTTATAACCATGGATGAGAATGTGATGTCAGAGAATTGTTTTTGTCAACTTGCCAGCGGGAGCAAAGGGAACGCCCTTTATGTGAAGGGTGGGGATACAGCTGTGCTGTTTGACTGCGGGCTTTCCGGAAGGGAGCTTGAGCGGCGCATGGCGGATCGGGAGCTGGACCCGACGTCCCTTTCTGCGGTGGTGGTCTCCCATGAGCACACGGACCATGTGAGCGGTGCCGGCATTGTGTGCCGAAGGTTCGGAATCCCTCTGTTCATCACTGAGGCGACCTTTGAGGGCTCCACAAAAAAGCTCGGGAAAACCAAGAACATGGATGTTCAGATCATGGTGTGCGGCACTCGTTTTACCGTCGGCTCCATGGAAATTCACCCTTTTTCCATCTCCCACGATGCCGCCGACGCCTCGGGATTTCGCGTTACCACCGGCGGGTCCGTTCTTGGCGTGGCCACCGATCTTGGAATTGCCGGGCATCTCGTCAAAGAGCACCTGTCAGGCTGCGATGCCCTGGTGATGGAGTCCAACCACGACCCGGACCTTCTCTATGCCAACCCCAACTACCCCTGGCCCCTGAAACAGCGCGTACGAAGCCGGGTGGGCCATCTCTCCAACGAAGAGGCCGCCACCCTTCTCGATGACCTCGACAGGAGCCGCCTTAAGCACCTTGTTCTCGCCCACCTGAGTGAAGAGAATAACACCCCGGACCTCGCCCTCGAAGCTGCCTACAGCGTTCTGAATGGCAGCAACACCTCCATCACTGCTGCCAAGCAACACCTGCCCACAACGGTCTTTTCTTTTTGATGAAAAAAACGTGCCTCCGGCGGCCAGGGGATGACCCCCTGGACCCCAGGTTTGCAAATGCTCCGTACCTTCGTTCCACAGGTTCGTCACATTTGCCGACGGGTTTCGCCCGTGAATAATGGTGAGGTTGCTCAATTCATTTATCATGCAGTCACACCGGATCAACGTCTTCCCTCCTCGAAACCTGGTTATCCAACTTTTCAAAAGTGTGGCCCCCGGCAGGGACGCCGGCGGCACTTTTTAGACTTTTGCCCCACCAGTCCATTTCGGCAATCTTCTCTTCATTGATGCCCCATCGTTTCAGCAAAGGCCCAACCCCCAGCGGGACGAGAAACCTTCGTGTCTGCCGGTGGATTGCTGCTTGTATGGTCCTTTTATCAAGGTGGTCGTAGTGGTTGTGGGAGACGCGCTTCGCAAAGACCGGATCGGCGAGAACCCTTTGGCCTTCGATTTGAATATGAGCTGTGGCGTGTCCAAGCCAGGTGGCTAAAGGGGGGCTGGGTGCATTCGGATAAAAGAAGCAAAAGCGTCAACACGAGGGCCAGGTAAAAGCGCAGGGATTAGCCTGGAAACGCTTGCTGATGTCAACAGCTTCATGATTTTGTCATCTTTTAGAATGAATGAATGTCCGTTTGTTTAAAGATGAAGAAAACTATAGGTGTGTTTTTATCGAAATGTCCTTTCAGCCTTCTGGTTGTGTTCAGGAAGAAATTGTGGTTTCCGTTTTTCATTTGTCGTCATTCGTATTAGGAAATCATATCATGAATGAATGATCGTTTAACGAGGTTTTCTGAAAAAATGGTCTCTGGATACTCAGGCCATGTTTTAAAGGGATGACGAGGGCCATTGTCCCTATACTACGGTATATTATTCTGGAATATATGGAATATTGCATTTACGTTGTAGGATATCCCTAATCTTAAGACGGCCTTTCTTTGGGGGAGACTCTTGACATGGATTTTTTTGATAGACCCTATCGTCATAAAAGAGGTCAATATCTTAATTAAATGAATGATCGGTTAATTAACTTGGAAGAAAACTCAAATCGCCTCAATGTATCCTCAGTCACCCCTACTTCATGGCCTGAAATGGTGTGGCTACAGAAGCCTGTAGAAATAGTTTTCGTCATCTCATTTATTAAGTGAACATTCGTTTATGAAAAAATGCAGAGATTATCAACGCATCGATTTGGTATCCTCAGGTGTCTGAGTTCGGAGGGAGGTTCAGCCTTCCGAGCCTCGGGAGAATCATAGTCACTCCATGTTCCTCTTGGGGACCTCAGTCGGTTGCGAATTATGCGAGTGGAACAATCCTGAGTTGACGCAACCGATATCGTCAAGCCTGGTGCCATTGGGAATGTGAATGGTGGCTCGCAGTTTAGGCTTGTTTGTCAAACTGTAACTGGTCAGTAAGTCTCCGGAGAATCGCTTTTTGAAATGAGCCCCGAAAACTTTTCGGTTGTAGAGTTGGGAGGTCGGTGACACAGGCTAAATCAACAAAAAAAATGACTTTAAGGCCTGTTTGTCAGATGTTTCAAGGGTTTGGCCCCCGGCATGGCCGCCGGAGGCGCTTTTCAGCCCTTGGCCACCGCATCCCAGGCGCAGGAGAAGGCGGCTTCCAGGCCCTCATCGTCCATGGCAATGCCGTCTTTGACGTGCTGCTTCGCCAGCTGGGTGAGGGGGTGGAAGGCGAAGGCTGCAAGGAGGTCCATGGGAACGTCTTTAAGAACCCCGCTTTCCTGTCCGCGTTCGATGAGGCGTGTGAAGGAGTCAAAGAATCCTTCCATCTCTTCCTGCTGAACGGAGTCCACGATGGGGGCGTTGCAGAACTGCTCGGCGAAAACAAAGTGGTCCGGGTAGGCGAGGTAGTATGCGTATAAGTTTTCCCACATCAGGCGAAAGGCATCCCGGATTTCCAGGTCATCGTCGAGGCTGTCAAGGATGGCATGGCTCATCTCCCGTTTGACTTCCACATAAAGGGAGGTGAGGAGGTGGTCCTTGTTCTGAAAATAGATATAGATGGTGGCCGGGGACACGCCTGCTTCCCTGGCGATCTTGGACATGGAGGTGTGGGCCAGGCCATAGGTGTTGATGAGCACCATGGCGGAATTGAGAATGGCCTCTCGTTTGTTTTCGTCTTTAGGTCTCATATTGCTTTGATAAATGATCGTTCATTTAATGTCAAGAATGAGTTCAAAAACTCAAGCCATGGCAACGCCGAAATCCGAATCGTTCGTTAAGACCTCTCGGTCTGTTATGTATGGATACATTGTGCCCGGTTCAAATGGCGGAAAAGTTATGAACAATTAGCCGTGTATGCTTTCTGTGTCAGGGTTTTGGGGTCTGTATGCCGGGATTGGGTGTCTTTGAGGGGCGTTTTGGTGCGTTCTTGCCGGGTGTTGTGGGGCCAAATGGGGCGGGATGGTCCGCAAGGCGATCTTTAACTGCGATAACGCTGTCTATGATGCTCAAGAACCGGGTTATCAGGTGGGATTCAAAGAGACTACCGGCTTCTTTCTGGAGGTACTCCAATGCCTTGTTGACGGGCCATGCTTCCTTGTAGGGCCGTTTGGATGTCAGGGCATCAAAGACGTCAGCCACCGCTACGATGCGGCCTTCGATGGGGATCTCTTCATTTTTCAGGCGTCGCGGGTAGCCACTCCCGTCCCAGCGCTCGTGGTGGGTGAGGGCAATGGATCGTGCCATCTGGAGAAGGGGGGACGGATTGTCGCCGATAATTTCAGCACCGATTTTGGGGTGGCGCTTCATGATCGTCCACTCCTCTTCAGTGAGAGCAGATGGCTTTTGAAGAATATTGTCGGGGATGCCAATTTTTCCGATGTCATGCATGGGTGATGCATTGTAGAGGCGATCCACTTCAAGATCAGGGAGCCCGATGGCCTCGCCCAACAGGCGGGCGTAGTGGCTCATGCGCAAAATATGGAGTCCCGTTTCGTCGTCTTTGTATTCCGAGGCCCTTCCAAGCCGCTGGATAATTTCCAGCCGGGTATCGTTGAGTTCGATGGTTCGAGCCTTGACCTTGGCATCGAGTGTTCTGTTCTGGTTGTAGAGGGCAAGGTGGGTGGCGATGCGGGCTTTGAGAATGGGGGGGCTGATGGGTTTGGTGATGTAATCCGCAGCTCCGATTTCAAGGCCCATTTTCTCATCTTCCATTTCGGTCATGGCGGTGACGAAGATGACGGGTATGCTTCGGGTCCGCGGGTCCTTTTTCAGGGTACGGCAGGCTTGGTATCCGTTCATCTCCGGCATCATTACATCAAGAAGGATGAGTGCGGGGAGCTGGCTTGAGGCGAGGGCCAGTGCTTTGAAGCCGTTTTCGGCGAAAATAAGGTTGTAGTCCGCTTTAAGGATATGCTTGATGACCTCCCGGTTGATGGGCTCGTCATCCACGACTAAGATGGTCCATTTATCCACGACCGCTCTCCTGTTGAGGCTGGCTGGTTTTATTTAAGACGCATGTGTAAATACTCAGCTCAACGTTGCGTCCGGAGGCCCTGCCGG
Organism: Desulfolunaceae bacterium; assembly: GCA_942491485.1. Classification (GTDB taxonomy): domain Bacteria; phylum Desulfobacterota; class Desulfobacteria; order Desulfobacterales; family Desulfolunaceae; genus Desulfoluna. The sequence continues at coordinate 597,170 of CALOAX010000013.1, forward strand.
GAGCCAAGCTTTTGGCACGTTGGATAAACAGGTCTGGAAGTCTGTCCGTTTGCTCTGCTGATGGTGGCTATCCATACGGTTCTGGTTTAACCGGTTTACCGGAACGTTTTCGGGGCTCATTTCAAAAATCGAACCGCCGGAGGCATAGCTGCACTGGTGTGCGTCTCTTTTATTGGAGGCCTTCAGAAGCAGGCCTCATGTTTTATCCCCCCATTTGTCCAGAACCCACTTGAGATGCTTTTCGATTTTGATGAAGGCTTTTACCAGTACCGGGTCAAAGTGAGAGCCCGCCTCTTCAGTGATAAGATCCATGGCCCTGTTCATGGGCCAGGCCTCTTTGTAAGGCCGTTTGCAGGTCAGGGCGTCAAACACATCTGCCAGGGCCACAATGCGTCCTTTGTAAGGGATCTCTTCGCCCGCAAGTCCGTTGGGGTAGCCGGAGCCGTCCCATTTCTCATGGTGGCTCAAGGCTATGATGCGCGCATCTTTCAAAAGCTCGGAGTCATCCTCACCGATGATTTCAGCACCAATTTCGGGGTGGCGTTTCATCAAGGCCCACTCCTCGTCGTTGAGAGGGCCTTTTTTCTGGAGAATTTTGTCGGGAATACCGATTTTTCCAACATCGTGCATGGGAGCGGCGTTGAAGAGTCGCTCGGCCTCTTCCTGGGAGATACCCGCGGAGAGTGCTGTCATGCGGGAGTAGTGGCTCATGCGGATGATGTGGGCGCCGGTTTCGTCATCCTTGTACTCCGAGGCACGGCCAAGACGTTGAATGACTTTGAGTCGGCTGGTGTGAAGTTCTTTGGTTCGTTGTGCAACGGCATTCTCAAGGCTCCGGTTATGGTCATACAGGGCCAGGTGTGTGGCAACCCGAGCTTTCAATATAGGTGGGCTGATGGGCTTGGTGATGTAGTCCACGGCACCCAGGAGAAGGCCTTTTTGCTCATCTTCCACATCTCCCATGGCCGTGACAAAAATGATGGGAATACTTCTTGTGCGGGGATCGTCCTTCAGGGTGCGGCACAGGTCGTGCCCGTTTAATCCCGGCATCATCACATCAAGAAGCAGGAGGTCCGGCTGGTGTTTGTATGCGGCATGAAGTCCCTCCTCACCGCTTGTGGCAAACGCCAGGTCATAGGTCTCCTTTAAAAGAAGCCGGATGATCTGGAGGTTGCTGGGCTCATCATCCACAGCAAGGATTTTATGTCTCTGTACCATCGGCGCCCCCCTTCAGGTTGATTCCCATCTCATGGGCCGCTTTTCGTGCCGCATCTTCAGCCCCCCTAAAGTTAAAAGCATCCACGTTGGTTTGAATCTCCTTGAGGTGTGACCTTGATATACAGGCAGTTGCGGGGGCAAGCAGGGGTTCCACCCGGTCAGGATTGTCCGATGCCAGGCCACTTAGCAGCTCTTGAAACCAGGCCCGGGCCTCTTCGCTTGAGATACCGACTGGTGGCAGAGATGAGGGCAGGGGTTCCTCGGGTGCAGAGGGAAGGTCCTTGGAAAGGCTACGGAAGGCGGAGTCGAGGGTTGCAACCAAAGATCGGATTTCCTCTGTTTTTCCAGTGCCCAGCAGAGGGGTGAGCGCTTCGCAGGCTTTGTGGACCTCTGTCATGCAGAGATTGGCTGATGCCCCTTTGATGGCATGCACCTGCTCGCCAAGAGAGTCTGCGCTCCTGGTTTCAAGGGCTTGAAGCATGTCATGGGGGGCTGTCATGAATTTATTGACAAAGGAGGAGAGGGCCTGGAGGTAAAGGGCCCTGTCCTGCCATGTTTCCATGGCTTTTTGGGTATCCACCCCGTGTATGTGTGGCCAGTCAGTGATTGGGAGGGGGGCTGCCTCGGGGCTGAGCAACTCAGTGGGGCCACTTAAGGGGTGGGCGGCGCTCATGGTTGCGTAGAGGAGTTTGAAATCGATGGGCTTGGTTACCACCTCATTCATGCCGGCATCAAGGCACTCCTGGACATCCTTCTGGCCGGCACTGGCCGTCAGGCCGATAATGGGTATGTGCTGACAGGCAGCCCCTGCACTTCCACTTCGGATACAGCGGGTGGCTTCAAGCCCATCCATTTCGGGCATGTGGACGTCCATGAGAATAAGGTCAAAGGAATCATTGGCAAGGGCTTGCAAGACCTCTTTGCCATTGATTGCTGCCGTGGTCCTGTGACCTTGCTGCTTGAGGCGGATCAAGATGAGTTTGGCGTTTTCTGCGATATCCTCGGCCACAAGAATGGAAAGCTCCTTGGGTGGGCTGGTGGAGAGACTTTCCTTCAAAGTCGCAGGCTGTTTCGGCCCTATGGTCGCTTCGGCTTCAGGCAGTGTGAGGGTGAAGTGAAAGGTGCTGCCCTTGTCCATATCGCTTTCCACCCAGATCGTGCCCCCCATGAGCTCCACGAGCTGCTTTGAGATGGAGGTTCCCAAGCCGGTTCCGCCGTACCTGCGTGTGGACGAGTCGTCTGCCTGGGCGAAGGGTTCAAAGATGTGTTTCAGCTGGTCCTTTGACATGCCGATGCCCGTGTCTTTGATAAAAAAGTGGATCTCGTTGTCCTTAAGGGGCTCTGCGTGAACGGTCACCCCCCCTTTATGGGTGAATTTGACAGCGTTTGAGAGAAGGTTGAAGAGGACCTGCCGAATGCGCATGGGGTCACCAGAACAGCAGGCGGGAAAAGGGGATCCCATGGAGAGCGTGAGGGAGAGTCCCTTTTCCCGTGCGGCGATTTCCATGGTGCTGGTGATTTCACGCAAGAGTCTGGCAAGGTTAAAGGGGATCAACTCCAATGCCATACGGCCCTCTTCGAGTTTGGAAATGTCCAGAATGTCATCGAGGAGCCCGAGGAGACTCCAGGAGGAGCGGTGGGCAATTTCCAGGTGGCCTCGAAGCTCTTGGGTCAGGTTGTTGTTCTCCAGGGCCAGGGCGAGGAAGCCCAGCATGGCGTTCATGGGGGTTCGAATTTCGTGGCTCATGTTTGAGATGAAGTTGGATTTTGCCTGGTTGGCGGCTTCGGCTTTTTCCATGGCGACCTTCAGGTCCTTTGTGCGCTCGTGGATCATGTTGCGAAGGTTGTCCCGGTGTGTTGCAAGCTCGGCATCAGCCAGCTTCTGCTGGGTAATGTCCATAACAGAGCCCACAAAGAGAAGGCCTTCGTTGATCTTCACTTCAGAAACGGTGATCCATATGGGGAAGAGCTCACCGCTCTTTCTTTTTCCCTTAACCTCCCGCCCATTGCCGATGACTTTTTTCACACCTGTCTTGAGATAACGTTGGATGTACGTGTCATGTTCTGCCCGGTAGGGCATGGGCATGAGGATGCGAATGTTTTCTCCGAGGACCTCGTCAGCCGTGTACCCGAAGATACGTTCCGCCGCCTTGTTGAAGGAGCGCAGCGTGCCGGTGATGTCAATGGTGACGAGGGCCTCCACGGAGTTATTTATGATGGCGGAGAGGCGTACTTCGTTTTCTATCAACCTTTTTTCCCGCAGGGTGAGGCGGGTCTGCATGGCTTCGAAGGCTTTGGTGAGCTGGCCGATTTCATCCCCCGTTTTCTGGGGCAGGGGGATACCGAATTCACCATTGGCTATTTGACGGGCTGCCTGGGTCAGGTGCTGGAGAGGGCGTGTTACCCAATGGTCTGAAAAAAAGAGAAGGACAAGCATCAGGATGGCGGCGGCTGCGAATAAAAAGAGGCCGAAGTAGGGATATACCGGGCGACCCCACAGAAGATACCCTGCCATCAGGAGCAGGGTGAAAAGAACAAGGCATAAAGCAATTCTCAGGCGAAGGCTCATGGCAGGGTTCCTTTGAACGGCTGGAAAAGATGGGGTGGTCCCATGCCCGAAGGGGCTCTCGAAGGTTTCAGGCGTTCTCAGCTGAAGGAGGTGTTGTGCAGTCTGTGCGGCTCTTGAATCAATGGCCCGGGCAGGCAGTGGTCGTTATGGCTTGGAATAGATGAAAGAGTATACCACAGATTGGGGGCGGGCTTAAAGCTTCGTGAAAATGAGGATTGAAACACCTGAAGAGCCTGTGTAGAGTAAAGTTAGTGGGTATTTCTACTGAAATGACGTGGATGAAACGCCCTGATACCCAAGGGTACCCTCACTGTGCTTACTCATTGCAAGCTGTATCATCTGTTTTTACGCCAGACGCCGGAGAAGACCGCCCATGGATACTTATGCCATCGTTCGCCCCGAACACCTCAACCACCACGGCTACCTTTTTGGAGGGGCCATGCTGAAATGGATCGATGAATATGCCTGGCTTGTGGCCTCCCGGGACTTTCCCGGTTGCACCCTGGTTACCATCGGCATGGATGAGATTGTGTTCAAACACCGAGTGGGCAACGGGGCTATTTTAAGGTTTCAGATTGAGCCCGTGAAAAAGGGTGGCTCCTCTGTACGCTATGGGGTGGAGGTCTTTTCGGATGAGCCGGGAGCCCTCGATGAGAAACATGTGTTTTCCACCACCATCACCTTTGTCAGGCTCGATGACGAGGGCAACAAATGCCCCCTTCCCACCGATGTGCGATACCGCTCTCTCCAAGGAGGGACACTGACGGTTTGATGTGCCACAGCCCCTGAAACGTTTCGGGCAGGGGCACACTGATTCAGGGGGACCCCATGCACCTGCTCGTGATTGCGCTGCTGATTCTCTCGATACTCTATGGACCCCAGTTGTGGGCACGGCATACCCTTGCACGCTACAATGAGAAGGAGTACTTTTCCGGCACCGGGCTTGAGTTTGCCCGTATGCTTGTCGGAAAGCTGAACCTTCGGGGTGTGCAGGTGGACGTCTCACTCTCCGGTGATCACTACGATCCGGCTGAAAAGCGCCTGGGCCTCGGCCCGAGTTTTGCCAACCGCCGGTCCCTTTCCGCTGTGGTTGTGGCAAGCCATGAGGTGGCCCATGCCCTCCAGGACGCCAAAGCGTACCCTCCCCTTTCCGCCCGAGGTCGGCTCATCAAGCTTTCAGAGGCCGTGGAGCGGGCCGGGTACCTTGTCTTTATCATCTTTCCTCTGATGGGGGTGGTCTTAAGGGCGCCGGTCATGGGGGCCTTTATGCTGGTCGGTGCCGGGGTGATTCTTATCATGCCTCTTCTCGTGCACCTCATCACACTGCCTGTGGAGCTGGATGCCAGCTTCAACAGGGCCCTTCCTCTGTTGATGTCCGGTCCCTATATCCCCGAAGAGGACCTTCCGGCAGCACGCAAAATTCTTACGGCCTGCGCACTCACCTATGTGGCCTCCGCCCTGGCTGGCTTCTTCAATGTCTGGCGCTGGGCCCGGATGTTGCGCAAGTAAGCCTTTTTTCTGTTGACGGGTCCGAAATTACATCCTACAAAAAATGTTTGGCAAGACGAATTGTGTGGCCTGACATGCAGTGCGGGCTCATTAAGGGTGCCTTATGAAAAGTGTCCCTCCGGCGGCGAGGGTGGCGAAGCCACGTTGGTAAAAATCCCCTGTCGGCCGGAGTTAAAGGGGGTTTTGGCGGCAATCATGGCTCGTTTTACGTATAGAACCCCGAAGAACACGAAGCGCTCTTCGGGTTGCACGAAGGTGGTTGAGCCATCTCAGTCGTTGTTCACGGGCGAAGCCCGTCGGCGAATGTGATCGGCCTGAGGAACGAAGGCCGGAAGCATTCGCAACCAGGTTTCCAGGTGCCTCCACCTGGCCGCCGGAGGCAATCTTGAGCTGAATAGTTTCGATAAAGGAATATATAGATGGGCAGTACCAAAATGATTCTTCCGGTAACCGGCATGCACTGTGTGAACTGTGCGCAGGGTGTGGAACGGGCATTGTCGGCAGTGGAGGGGGTGAATGAGGCCTCCGTGAATTTTGCGGCCGAAGAGGTGTCGGTGGCCTGTGACGACGGGGTCACTGCCGGAACCCTGGTGGCAGCCATCGAAAACGCCGGTTTTCAGACGCCCACGGCCCGTGTTGAGCTTTCCCTTTCCGGTATGAGTTGCGTGAACTGTGCGGCCAATATCGAGCGGACCTTGAACGGAACCGTGGGTGGTGTGGTCACGGCTGCGGTGAATTTTGCCACGGAAACAGCCCAGGTGACCTATCTTCCTGATGTGACGGATCCTGCGGCCATGGTGTCGGCCATCGAGGGGGCTGGATTTTCGGCCTCGGTCGTGGAAGAGGGGCTGGGAGACACCGGCTCGGCTGCGGAAGCTGCCTACCATGAAGATCAAAAGAAGAAATTCCTGGTGGGGCTTACGCTCTCCCTGCCCTTGTTTCTCATGAGTATGGGAAGGGATTTTTCACTTCTTGGTGGCTGGAGCCACGCGGTCTGGGTGAACTGGTTTTTCTTTCTGCTGGCCACTCCGGTTCAGTTTTACACGGGCATGGACTATTACAAAGGGGGCTGGGCCAGCCTTAAGAACGGAAGTGCCAACATGGATGTGCTGGTGGCTTTGGGGTCTTCCGTTGCCTATGTGTATTCCATTGCCGTGCTTCTGGTACCGGCAGCCGGAGACCACGTCTACTTTGAAACATCTGCGTTAATTATCACCCTGATCAAGCTGGGCAAGATGCTGGAGGCCCAGACCAAGAAACGAACTGGCGGGGCCATTCGAAATCTCATGGCACTGCGGCCTGACACGGCCATTTTAGTAGAGAATGGCATCGAAACGGAGGTTCCCCTCACCCAGGTGAAAGCGGGGGATACCCTTGCCGTAAAACCCGGAGCCTCCATTGCCGTAGATGGGGTCATCGTTTCAGGGGGGGCCACCGTGGACGAGTCCATGCTGACAGGCGAGTATCTCCCTGTGGATAAAGGTGAAGGGGATGCGGTCACCGGAGGGACCCTGAATATTGACGGGGCCTTTTATATGACCGCCGTGAAGGTGGGGCGGGACACAGCCCTTTCCCGCATCATTGCCCTGGTAAAAGAGGCCCAGGGCTCCAAGGCTCCCATGCAACAGCTGGCCGATAAGGTCGCGGCGGTGTTTGTCCCGGCGGTCATTCTTATCGCGTTGGTCACATTTGGTGCCTGGTTTGTTCTTACCGGCGATTTTTCTGCCGCCATGATCCGCATGGTGGCTGTGCTGGTCATCGCCTGTCCCTGTGCATTGGGACTGGCTACCCCCACGGCCGTCATGGCTGGGACCGGCAAAGGGGCGGAAAAAGGGATCCTCTTTAAGAACAGCGAAGCCCTGGAGAAGTGCTCGAAGCTGGACTCCGTGGTGCTTGACAAGACGGGTACCCTCACCGAGGGCAAACCCCGCGTGGCCCATGTGGTGCCCATGAATGGTGAGACGGAATCCCGGTTGGTGCGTCTGGCCGCAGCCGTGGAGGAGGGCTCCGAGCACCCCGTGGGGCGTGCCGTGGTGGAGTTTGCCACGAACGTGGGCAACATCACCAGCCAGGCCACGGAGTTTCGATCCCACGGCGGCAAGGGGGTGGAAGGGGTTGTGGAGGGTGACCGCATCCGTGTGGGCAAGCCCCTCTGGTTGAAATCCCTCGGCATCGATTTTGAGCATGGCGACGAAGTGCTGGAGTCCCTGGAAGCAGGGGGCAACACCACAGTGGCTGTGGAGTCGGATGGAAAAATTCTCGGTTTTCTGGCTGTCACCGACACCTTGAAGCCGGACTCGGAGAAAGCCGTTTCCACCCTGCACAAGATGGGGCTTACCGTGACCATGCTTACCGGCGACAACGCCGCCAGTGCCAAGGTCATGGCCGGGGCAGCCGGTATCGATCGGGTGGTGGCCGATGTGCTGCCCCACGAGAAAAACGATACCGTGGCCTCCCTTCAGGCAGAGGGAAAATCCATTGCCATGGTGGGCGACGGCATCAACGACGCCCCGGCCCTGGCATCAGCAGATGTGGGCATCGCCATCGGCACCGGCACCGATGTGGCCATGGAGACCGCCGATGTGGTGCTTGCCTCGGGCAGCCTTGCCGGAGTCCCCCTGGCCATTGGCATCGGGCGGGCCACCATGCGCACCATCCGTCAGAACCTCTTCTGGGCCTTTTTCTACAACATGGCCCTCATCCCTGTGGCCGCAGGGGTGTACCATGGCTTTTCGGGACTGCCCATGATGCTGCGCGAACTGCACCCCATCGCCGCAGCCGCCGCCATGAGCTTTTCCAGCATTACGGTGGTTTCCAACAGTTTAAGGTTGTACAAAAAGAGGTAACTGTGGACGCTGAACCTCAGGACAAGAAAGAGAGCCTCCGGCGGCAAGGCGTGTGGCGTTATTCACCATGCGTCACGAGTGTTTGGGTCGCCGGGTGGCTGGTGTAAGCGTACGGGTTGACTTGGGGACCATACATTTGCCTGATCTAAAAGAGCGGGGGATGCCACACAGGTTTTGTGCATAGACTGAAGTGGCGGACGCTTTGCTACGGGCCACGACTGTCAGCGAATGCAATCACCCTGAGGAACGAAGGGAGAGCGCATTTGCAACCCGCTTTCAAGGTGGCACACCTTGCCGCCGGAGGCCAAGCTGGATTGTGACGAATAAAAAAAGGGCGGGTTCCGTAATCGGGAACCCGCCCTTTTGCTTTTTACACATTACGCCTGAGGTGCAGCCTCCGGTGTTACCCCATGCCCTTGAAGCCAAAGAAGGCCAGGGCGACAAAACCAGCGGTGATGAGGCCGATGGAGGTGTCCTGGAGGGGTTTGGGGACACGAGCCATGATGACGCGCTCCCTGACGCCTGCAAAGAGGACGAGGGCGAGGCCGAAGCCGACTGCGTAGCAGAAGGATGAGACGAGGGCCTGCATGAAGCTGTACTCTTTGTTGATGTTGATGAGACACGCCCCCATCACCGCACAGTTGGTGGTGATCAAGGGGAGAAAGATGCCCAGCCCGGCGTAGAGGGAGGGCATGCTTTTTTTGAGGAACATCTCCACAAATTGAACCAGTGAGGCAATGATCAGGATGAAGGCCACGGTCCTCAGGAACTGCAGGTCCAGGGGCTTCAAAATGGCCGCTTCCACGGTCCAGGTGGTGATGCCCGCCATCACGAGAACGAAGATGACGGCCATGCTCATGCCCACGGCGGTGTCCATGCTCTTGGAGGTGCCCAGGAAGGGGCAGGCGCCCAGGTTCTGGGCGAGCATGATGTTGTTGACGAAGATGCAGCTGATGGCCAGCATGATATATTCGGTCATGGGTTGGGCTCCTTCTATTTCGACGAGACGATGTTCATGAGGCAGAGGAGAATGCCCAGGCCGATAAACGCGCCCGGTGCCTCAACCATGAAGGTGAAGGGCTGAAACGCAGCGCCGAAGACGCTGTGGCCGAAAAACGTGCCGGCCCCGAGTACCTCACGGAAAGATCCCAGCACACCCAGAGAGAGGGTGAAGCCCAGCCCGATGCCCAGGCCGTCGGCCAGGGAGTGGGCAACGCCATTCTTACAGGCAAAGGCTTCGGCTCGTCCCAGGACGATGCAGTTCACTACGATCAGCGGGATGAAGATACCCAGCGTCAGGTAGAGGGGATAGGTATACGCCTTCATCAGGAACTCCACCACGGTGACGAAGGTGGCGATGATGGTGATGAAACAGGCGATACGGATCTTCTGCGGGATGATGTTACGCAGCAGGGAGATCAGCATGTTGGAGCAGAGCAGCACGAAGGTGGTGGCGATGCCCATGCCGATGCCGTTTTTGGCTGTGGTTGTGACGGCGAGGACCGGGCAGAGGCCCAGCACCAGCCGGAAGGGAGGGAGCTCTTCCCAGAGACCCTTCACAAACTCCTGGGTTAATGACTTGGCCATCAGTTGCTCCCTCCTTTGGATGCGAGGTTATCCATGCTCTTTTTCAGCTCAGGCTTGAGGCGCTGATAAATGGCGGACGCCTCATTGAGCCCCACGCAGACGGCGCGGCTGGTGATGGTGGCGCCGGAGATGGCGTCGATGTCGCCTCCGTCATTTTTAACGGAAGCTGCTGAGGAGACATCCCGGCCTTCGAACTGGGCCACAAAGGAGGGGTCCTCTTTGGCCTTGGATCCAAAACCGGGTGTTTCGGAGTGGGTGGTGACGCCGCTTCCCACGATGGTGTCGGAGTCGATGTCAAAGGCCACCAGAAGGCCCACATCGCCCGAGAAACCACCCTTGCCGAGGGCTTCCAGGGCCACAATGTTCTGATCCCCCACTTTTCCGGGGAAGATGGTGCGCTGGGTGTCACCATCCGTAAGCTTGAAGCGATCGGTCATGGGATCGTTGTCCGCATCCGCGAAGATGCTGCGAATCACCGGCTCTTTTTCAAATTTGAGTTGCTGGTACTCGATGCGGTCCATCGTCAGGCTCCGTACGCCGGCCAGGATACCTCCGGAGGCGGAGCACAGGACGGCAAGAACCAGTACCATCTTAAACATATCGTTCATGTTACACCTTTCCCAAAGCTTTCGGTCGGATCAAGTCGAGGATGGGGTTTGCCAGGTTCATGAGAAGCACGGCAAAGAGGGCTCCATCCACCCAGGCGCCTTTGTTGCGGATCAGCACGGTAAGCACGCCGCCCCCGAATCCGTAGATCAGCATGGGGATGGGGTTTACCGGTGACGAGGCATCTTCCGTGGCCAGAAAAAAGGCCGCCACCAGCGTGTAGCCGGTGAGCAGGTGGAAGACGGGGCCCGCGTAGAGATCCGGATTGCTCATGTTGAAGAGGAAGGCTGTGGCAACGACACCCACGAGAAAGGAGAGACAGATCTCCCATCGGTTGATGCCGCGGATGATGAGGAAGATACCGCCGATGATCAGCCCTGCACCGCACACGGCGCCGATGCCGCCGGCCTGGTGGCCAACGAGGAGCTCTGCAGGTGCGTAGAAGTCGGCCATCTCCGCACCGAAGAACTTCACGTTGATGAGAGGATCCACCATGGACCAGGCCATGTCGTAATCCACGAGCATGCCGTTGAAGTTCATGAGGTGGGGCCAGGAGACCGTCAGTACTGCAGCCGCAAGGGCTGGCGGGCAGAAGGCGTTGCCGCCGATGCCGCCGAAGACGGTCTTGCTCATGATGACGGCCACGAAGGTGCCGGTAAGAACCATCCACCAGGGAGCGGTGGCGGGGAGCAGCATGGCGAAGATGAGGCCGATCATGGCTGCGTTTCCGTCGCCGACGGTGGGCTGCTGTTTCATCAGTGTGTTGGCGAGAAGCTCCCAGAAGATGGCCGAGGAGACGGCCAGGGCGCAAACGCCCACCGCAGGGGCTCCAAATATGAAGAGGCCCGGAATCACAGCCACAAGGGCGGCTGCCATGATGAGGTAGCTGCGCTTCATGACGGTACAGGCGTCTCTGTAGAAGGGGGCGTGGGATACAATCAGTTTCGTGGAATCAGTCATTGGAACCTCCCTTTTCGGCACTTTTCTGACTCTCGGCAAGGGTGTGCCGCGCCAGCATGATCTGCTGGAACAGAGGCATCTTGGCCACACAGATGAAGCTGCAGAGGCCGCATTCCACGCAGGCGTCGAGATCGTACTTTTCCACCGCCTCTTCGTAGAGACCGTTTTCGAGCACGCGAATGAGAAGGTTTACCGGCATGTTGGCCGGGCAGACACGAACACACTTGCCGCAGTTGATGCAGTAGGTGTCGGTGAGGCGCGGCATGTTTTCCGGTCCGTGGCAGATGATGGCGTCGGTGTCCGGTCCCACGGGAAAGTTCGGTGTGTAGACTGAGGTGCCGGTGAGGGGGCCGCCCATGATAAGGTGGTCCCTTTCAACCAGCTCTTCTCCCACGGCCTCAAAGATCTTGGCAAGGGGGGTGCCGATACGGGCACTCACCAGCTTGGTCTCTTTGTTCTTGAGGGTGAGGGTGACGAGCTTTTCCTGGGGAAGGCTGCGGGTGCGCAGGGCTTTTCCGGCAGCAGCCACCGACTCGGCGCTGAAGAGGAGGAATCCGGCCTCTTCAAGGCTCTTGCCGGCAGGAACGGGCTTTCCGGCAATGCGACCCGCCAGAAGAGTGGGGTTGCCGTTGGGGTAGAGGTTCTTCACCCCCACGGTCTCGCAGCCGGTCTCTTTGGCTTCGGCTTCAAGGTACTGGGGAAGGGCCAGGACCACGCGGGCCTTGGGCGTCAGTTCTTTGATGAAGTCCGCACCGCGTTTGAAGTCCGCTTTGCGTGCCTGCAGGGCATACTGGTTGACGTTGGTGACGAGGTCCTTCTCCAGTGCGCTTAAGATGACGGTGTGGATGCCGTCTTCAGCCAGCCTGTTGAAGGGAGGCTGCCCGGGAAGCAGGGAGAGAAAAGAGAGGCTCTCTGCTCCTTTGGGGGCTGCGCTCAGGGCGTCTGCAATGGTGGAGGAGGCTTCCCCCTCTTCGCTCGTCTCGATGTTGATCAGGGCGAAGTGGCGTCCGTAGTTTCCCGTGCGGGTCTCCACACTGGTGACTGTTCCGGAAACAGGCGCTGCGAGCTCTTTCTTCTCTTCGTCAAAAAGCCCGTAGACGGCTCCACGCTGAACCTCCACCCCTTTTTTGAGGACGGTTTTCTTTTTATCCACGAGGCTTTTCTGGTCGGCAGCCACCTGAATCTGGAGGGTGACTTCCCCGGGGAGACCGGTGTCCACAGGGTCGGGTAATCCGCCCTGGACCGTCTCGTAGGGCAGTTTTGCCGCCAGGTAGCCGAAAAACGATCGTCGTATCATTTTAGTATTCTCAGTCCCTATCTTGTGATGGTGTTTTTTCTGATGAATTGCCCCGTTAAGGCTCGGGCCTCATGGGAGGTCCTGAAATGCTCTGCATCGTTGCGGGAAACTCTCAACGTTTCCGGACATGGGCGCATGTAAGCGCCCTGGATGCATGGGGCTTATGTTGGCATCATCAAATGGCGAATTGGCCTTTTACTTGGGGGTGGCATGGCATGTCGCACACTCGACGGGGCCAGCTCCCATCTCCTCATGGCAACCGATACACTGGGCGTGCATGGCGTCAGTTCGACCCATCAAATCGTCGTCTTCCGACGCGCCGGGTTCGTGGCATTCGCTGCAATTGTACTCTTCATCGCCGTCATCCAGGTTGTGGTGACACGAAGCGCAGTCCAGATCGTAATCTGCGGTATGGATCTGGTGGGTAAAAAGTACATCACCTGCACTTCCCTTAAAGAGCATACGAACCGGTTCTTCAGGCATTTCGGGCTTCAGCACCGTGTAACAAAGTGCAGCTGCCGCCAGCAGAACCAATCCCAGTATTACGGCCAGTTTCCTCTCGTTGTCTGGGCGCATCCTAAGTCAACTTCCTCTCTCTTCCTTGCAGGTCTTCGCTGGAAAGTGTGGGCCCGTCAATCGTCGGGCCATGGGCGGGCCGGTGCTTCGGTGTGCCCATGAGCAAAACCCCCTGTCGTGCCGACCGGTTTCGCGTCAATATCTCCAAAAAGACCCTGGGTTGTTTAATTATTGTGTGCGTTCCTCAAAGCAGCATGGAGCGTAAGCACACCCCTTCATGTGCTGATGACATTACCGGCTTACCTAAAAAAATAATGAGGTTGCCGTCCCGCGTCGCTTCAGGTGTTCAAGGAATCACAGTTTTTTGGCCGTTTTGGGGGAACCCTTTGAATAAAGTAAGAATACGGGTGCGCCCTGCAGCCAGGCTACAAAATACCGGCCCAATAGTCGCAAGAACTGTACCAGAAAACCTTCTTTTTGTGTAGCGATGGATGTGGGGAAGATGGGGGGATTTTTTATTCAGTCAAACGAAAAGCTCCGTCTGACGGCCTGTTGACTCCCTAATTACGGACAAGAAAGGTCTCATTTTCAGGACTGTCTTCGGGCGTCAGAGGAGGAAAAGCCCTTGTTGGTGTTGCCCATAGGGAACATCAGGGGAGGGAGGAGCCCCTCCTGTCAGGTGAGCGTTGAGCCGGGGAGAACCCGGGTGATGCGGGGGGTGTAGGTTTCGCCCTGGGCAATCCGTCCTTCGAATAAACGAATGACGACAAAGGCGACGGCCAGGGACCCAAAGCCCCCGATAGCCGCGGCCAGGGAGGCGTTGACTCCCAGGGAGGGGGCCAGGACGTTGCAGATACCAGCTCCTGTCATCAGGGCGAACACAGGAAAGATGTAAGCCAGAAGAGACATCTTGAGCAGCGTGCCCGTGCCGATGGACACCACCACACGGTCGCCAATTTTGGCTCCGGCATCGTTGATGGCGCAGACCTCCATGGCTTTTCCTGAGGCGTGGCAGGAGCCCTTGGAAGCACACCCCTCGCATGCGGATGTGCGAATGGTCTCCACCCATGCGCGGTCGTGGGATGCTGTTTTGATAACGATGCCTTCTTCTTGTCTCATGGTGTTTCCTTGGGTGTTTGGGATCTTTTGGGTGACAGGGCTCCTACCATATAGGATGCCTGTGCAAAAATCAAAGCTCCGATGCGTTCTCCGGGATAGCGCCGGATGAGCCCGTGTTTTCCGGAGAAGAGGGGTGAAATCAGCTTGAAGGGCATTGCTGGAGGTGTCGGAATCCACAGGTGAAAAAAAAAGACCCGCATCGTCAAAAGCAGCCAATCTGGTATAGAGAATGAAAAACGGGGGGATGGTTTTCGGTTCTCTACAAAGGGCCAGGACGATACGGGTCTCTTGCCAAAACAGGCGACGATAGGAATATACAACATCTGTGCCAGAAATGAAGAACCGCATATTTCCAGTGAATTCGGATATTATAAGCCTGGGGGTGGTGCTAAAATGTCCGGAATATCGGAAAAGGCGGATTGGAATGTACGGATTTCTGGAACGGCTCTTGTTCAGTTGAGAGGGAAATGCATGGGAGTCCCCTCCGGTGTCGGGGTGGGACCAGAAAAATAAAGATGGGTTTGAAAAAGTGGCATAATTTTTGTAAAGAACAGGGAAGATTTGACATGCAGCGCTCGTATGGGCGCCATGAATGATAGAAGAGCAGGATCGACTGCCGAAGAAGCAGGTCGGGCGGTACACTGGAGCAAATCTCGGGTCATCAGGGGAGAGGGGCTTGGGTGCGGCGTTGGATATAAAAATGGTATCTTTGTAAAAAGTCAGGTATTTACATTTTGTAAAACCACCTGTAAAGTGGCGTCGTCTTTTCACGTTGACGTTGTCAGGACGACCCGTCGTCGCATTGACTTTTAACAAGCTTATCAAGACTGTGCGGCGGGTGATTCAAGGCAACCCGGGGGGGTTGTCGGAACCAACACCAAATATCCTTTAATGGGGTAGTTATGACCATTGTGATTCCTTTACTGGTACTTTGCGGGCTGGGAGCTGCCATCGGCCTCCTGCTTGCCCTTGCCGACAAAAAACTTGCTGTTGAGACCAATCCTCTCATTGATGAGGTAAATGACATTCTTCCCGCCGGTAACTGTGCCAACTGCGGCTATGCCGGATGCGGTCAGTACGCTGAAGCCGTGGTTGAAAACCCGGATGTACGTGCAGACCTCTGTACGCCGGGTGGCAACGAGTGTGCCCAGAAAATTGCGGCCCTCACCGGAAAGAAAGCAGCGGAAATCAAGCCTGTGAAGGCTGTGGCACGCTGCAAAGGGTGTCCCGAAACCAACTGCACCACCAAATATATTTATCAGGGCCTCAATGACTGTGTGGCTGCTTCCAACCTCTTTGCCGGGGAAAAGGGCTGCGAGTTCGGTTGCCTTGGCCTTGGGAACTGCGAGCGTGCCTGCCCCTTCGGCGCCATCGTCATGGGCGATTTGAACGTGCCCGAGGTGATCGAGGATAAATGCGTGGGATGCGGTCTCTGCGTCACTGCCTGCCCTCGAAATATCATGACCATTGTTCCCGATCTGGCGGTCAGCGTGATTCGCTGCCAGAACCGCCAGAAGGGCGGACAGACCAAGAAGGTCTGCAACGTGGGATGTATCGGTTGCCGTCTCTGCGTGAAGGCATGCCCCCACGATGCCATGAAGGTGGTGGACAACCTCTGCGAGATTGACTACGACAAGTGTCAGTTCTGCGAAGACGCTCCCTGCCTCCAGGTGACCTGTAAGCCCGGGGTTATCGAGCCCGGTTACGGTGCTCCCATCAAAGCCCTCACCGGCAAGGATCCCGAAATGGTCCGCGAAGCCGAAGAGAAGGCCGAAGACGCAGTCAAGGCAGCCAAAGAAGAGAAAAAGGAGACGGCTGAAACCGAAGCCTGATCCCACGTTCCATATGTGAGTAAATAATAAAGGGGTACCGGCCAATGGGCGGTACCCCTTTTTTTGTTTGAATGAAAAAAGAGAGCCTCCGGCGGCAAGGTGAGCCACCTTGAAAGCTGAATGCTGAATGCGAATGCGCTACGGGTGTCGTTACTCAGGATTCTTTGCGTCCGCATTCGCGTGTGGTTTGAGGGTATGCAAAATGTGTCACAAGCGCATGGTCAGCGGCTGCCCCTCTCCCATCTCGAAGGTTGGCTTTCATCGGAACAATTCGACGGATAGGGAGTGGTTTCCTAAAATCTATGTTTCGAATGAACTGATTTTTCGTTCGTGTCGTCTCCAGCTTTGGAGGGGGGCGCAGCCTGTAGTGAATGCCATTGCGCTTTGCCCCGAGGAACGAGGGGCAAAGCGCATTGGCAACCTGCTTTCGAGGTGGCTCACCTCGCCGCCGGAGGCATGCTTTCTAACAGCGCCAGGGTAGCCTCCATAAATGGGAGGAGGTCAGCTTCGATAATGAGGTCGCTGACGGCGTGGATGGCGGCGTTGGGATCGCTCCCTACGGAGATCACGGTGGTGTTCTGGGGGATACCGGCGAGGTGTTGGCTGGAACCTGAGATGCCGAGGGCGATGTAGAGGTCTGCGGAGACCGAGGCGCCTGTGATCCCCACCTGGCAGGGGTAGGGCATCCAGCCCATGTCCACAAGGGGGCGGGAGCACCCTTTGGCAGCACCGGGAATGGCTTCGGCAAGCCGGGTGAAAAGGGGTAGGTTCTCTTTGGCTTCAATTCCCCGTCCCACAGAGACCACCACGCGGGCACCGGAAAGGTTTGAGGTGCCGACGTCCTCTTTCCGGGTGGAGAGGATCTGGATGGGGCAGTTCGGGAATGAGGGTGTTTCCAGTGTGACAGAGCCGGGCCGCTCGGCTTTTAGGGCAGCGCCAAAGACTCCGGGTTGGATGGTGACCACCGCACCTTTTGGCGCTGCGACATGCAGGCGTGTTTTTCCCCCGCCGGCAGATCGATAAAACTCACCTTTCTCATCATCAAACCCCACCACTCCGGCCACCAGGGGAAGTTCCAAGGCCACGGCAAGAACCGGGGCGATCTCCATGGCCGACGGGGTGTGGGGAAGCAAAAGGGTTCGGATTCCCCGCTCTTTAAGAGCCTCTCCCAGGGCTGCCCCAGTTTCCAGGCCTGGGCGCTCATCGTTTTCCCACACCAGTCCCAGAGTATCCACCCCTGATTCCCTTGCAAACCGCCGGGCTCCTTCCTCGGCTTCTTTTCCGTACACCAGTGCCAGAATTTCGGCCGGTTGCTGTTTGGTCAGACGCAGAGCCAGGGCCATGAGTTCCATGGCAACCGCCGGAATGGTATGGCCTGTCATTTCGATCATCAGGGCAATCATGGGGATATCCTTCAAAAACAAATCATAGGTTATATATCATAGGGATTAACCACGAAGTTCACGAAGCACCCTTCGGGCTGCACGAAGATGGATGTACTGCAAAAGCTGGTTTTTTACGGGCGTAGCCCGTCAGCGAATGTGACGCGCCTGAGGGACGAAGGCTCGGAGCATTCGCAACCCGCTTTCGAGGTGGCTCACCTCGCCGCCGGAGGCAACAGCTGACGTTCCCTAAGGTAAGCCACGAACTGGGTGGCTTGCTCATCAGGTGTGCCGTTGATTCGGATGCCTCTGCCGCGCTGGGTGGGAGGAGAGGTTCCGGTAATCCGTGTAGCGAGGGATTCGGTCATGGGTGGGGCATCCCGGGATTCGATGGGAAGACCTCGTGCTTTAAGCATGTGGGAGATATTGGGGTAGCGCGGCGTGTTGAATCCCTGCTGGATGGAGATGAGGCAGGGCATGGGGATGCGCAGGAGCTGTTGCCCTCCACCGCCGGCATCTCGGGTGGCGTCAAGGGTGTGGGTGTTCGGTGTGATACGGAGCTCCTTGATCACCTGGGTGGTGAAGGGGATGTTCATCATGGTGGCCAGGGCCGGTCCGGTCATGCCCTGCATGAGGTCTTCGCTCATGGCACCGCAGAGGATGAGGTCGGGGTTGAGTTCCTTAAGGCAAGGACAGAGGGCCGCTGCGGTTTCGGTGGCGGAGAGGGGCTCGAAATCCGTGTTTATATGAAAGGCGTCATCGGCGCCCATGCCCAGTCCGCGCCTGAGAGCTTCGGTGACGCGGTGAGGTCCGACGGAAATGAGGGTAAGGGTGACCCCCGGGTAGGACTCTTTGATGCGCAGGGCCTCTTCGAGGGCGTGTTCATCCAGGCGGTTGATACGAAAATCCGTCGGATTCTCCTCTTCGTCCGATTGGTGCCGGGTGATGCCGAGGGCGTGGACCTGTTTGATCAGAACAGCAATGTGCATGGCTCCATCCTTGGTTCGTGTGGTCGTATTTCCAATGTAGCTGGTGTGTTGGTGCGAATCAAGAAAAAAGCGAACGCTCGCTCTTTTTTCTTGACAGGGTCATGAAATCGCTCTTAGGATACAGACAAGTAGCGATGTGAAATATCCGGATTAACCGGATATTCGACACGTGATCGGCGGCGGGCCTCTCCTTCTCACCCTCCTGCATCCGCCGCCGGTCACCCCACCCAAGGCAAGGACGTGATCGAGATGGCCAGAATCATTCTCATACGCCACGGACAGGCAGCCTTCGGCAGCAGCTGTTACGACAGCTTGAGCGATGTCGGCAAAGGCCAGGCCAAAGCACTTGGGGCCCACTTTCAATCATGTGGGGTTTTGTTTGATCGGGTGGTCTCCGGCGAGATGGTTCGCCAACAAGATACCGCAAGCCTGGCTCTTGCCGAAATGAAATGTCCCCAAACCATCCATCAGCACGCTGCTTTTAACGAATACGATCACATGGGAATCATCACCGCCGCCCGACCCCTCATCGATAAGAGTGACCCGGCTTTGGTGGAGGCCCTTGACTCAAATTTATCCAACCGCACCTTTCAGCCTTTCTTTGAAAAAGTGGTCTCTCTTTGGATGGCAGGCATGCCGTTGCCAGACGAGGTGGAATCCTTTTCCGATTTTGCCGGCCGGGTCCGTGCCGGGGTAAAACACCTTGCCGCCAGCCTCGCGCATCATGAGACCGCCGCCGTGTTTTCATCAGGAGGCGCCATCGCCATGGCCCTCGGGCTGGCTTTGAACATGTCGCCCCACGAAGCCATGCATCTTTCGTGGTTCATCAGGAATGGTTCCTACTCCACCCTGCATGCAGGCAAGGATCGTTTGAGCCTTATGGATGCCAACGTCACCGCGCACCTGGCATCCAAGGGGAGAGAGTGGGTGACGTATAGGTAGTGAATCGTGAGTGGTGAGTCGTGAATAGTTAAGAGGTATGAATGGCAGGTGCAAAACTATGCCTCCGGCGGCCAGGTGGAGGCACCTGGAAACCTGGTGGCGAATGCGATATGGGTGCCGCTATGCAACGCCTATTGCGTCCGCATTCGCGTTGTGTGTGACATGGTTCATCATGAGCTGCAAGCACTTGGTCTGTTGGGGCTCCAGTTCCAACTCTCGGGTTTACTTTCAAAGGAATTCTTCCGGTAAAAATCAGTCAGGTATCAGACGCCTTATTGAATCGATTATCGGGCATAAACCATGAAGATCACGAAGCGCCCTTCGGTCTACACGAAGGAGGTTGCGCAGCCTCTACCGTTGTTCACGGGCGAAGCCCGTCAGCGAATGTGACCGGTCTGAGGAACGAAGGCCGGGAGCATTCGCAATTCGCTTTCAAGGTGGCTCACCTTGCCGCCGGAGGCTTGCTTTTTATCTTTTCGTTTCAGCTTTGACTTTTCAAGAGGAGAGCATCATGGATTTTGGGGTATCGGAGCGTATTGAGACCATCGTAGCGATGATCAACGAGTTTGTGGATCGGGAGTTGATCCCCATGGAGCCGGAGTATCTCGTCCATGATTTTGATGAGATGCTGCCGAAGATCCGTGAGAAGCAGGAGATGGTAAAAAAGATGGGGCTCTGGGCGCCCAACTTCCCCACAGAATGCGGAGGCATGGGGTTGTCACTATTGGAACACGGACTTGTCTCCGAGGCCTTAGGGCGCTCTCCTTTGGGCCATTTTGTCTTCTGGTGCCAGGCGCCGGATGCGGGCAATGTGGAGATCCTTCACATGTTCGGCACCGATGAACAGAAGGAGCGGTACCTGACCCCACTGGTTGCAGGTAAAATCCGCAGCTGCTTTTCCATGACTGAGGTGGACATGCCCGGATCGAACCCGGTGATGCTGGAGACCACGGCAGTAAAAGATGGCGATGATTATGTCATCAACGGTCATAAATGGTACACCACCAGCGCCGATGGTGCCGATTTTGCCATCGTCATGGCAGTCACCAACCCGGACGCTCAACCCTACCTCCAGGCCAGCATGATCATCGTGCCCAATGACACCCCCGGCTTTAATATCGTGCGTAATATTCCGGTCATGGGCCACGAAGGCAGCGGATACGCCAGCCACGCAGAGATTCTCTACCAGTCGTGCCGGGTGCCCCAGGCAAACCTCCTTGGAACCGAGGGCCACGGCTTTGTTATTGCCCAGGAACGCCTCGGCCCGGGCCGTATCCATCACTGCATGCGCTGGCTCGGAATCTGCCAACGTGCCTTTGACCTCATGTGCAAACGGGCCAACGAGCGGGTCATCGCCCCCAATGGAAAAACCCTGGCCACAAGGCAGATCGTTCAGGGCTGGATTGCCGAATCCGCAGCTGAGATGGAGGCCGCACGCCTCATGACCCTCCACGCCGCCTGGCAAATCGATAACGTGGGGGCATCCAAAGCCCGGGACAGCATCAGCATGATCAAGTTCGTGGTGGCCAACACCATGAACCGAATCGTCGACAGAGCCCTGCAGGTCCACGGCGGCTTAGGCATGACCGACGACACCATCCTGGCCTACTTCTACCGCCACGAACGTGCCGCCCGTATCTACGACGGCGCCGACGAGGTCCACAAGACCTCCCTGGCCAAACGCATCCTGCGCAGCTATGAAGGGAAAGAGGTGAGGTAGGAAGAGCGTGCCTCCGGCGGCGAGGTGAGCCACCTCGAAAGCTGATTGCCATTGCGCTTTTCCCTTCGTTCCTCAGGGCAAATCGCAATGGCGTTCGCCAAGGGCTGCGCCCGCCATTAAAGCAGGTGGTTATTCAGACATTGGCATACGCTCCGGGAGGCTTTGGGTACGGTGGGATGATTCCAAAAGATTCTGTTTTAACCTGGGTGCATCGGTGGACCTATTGTAAGCAGACGTTAGAAAAACGTTTAATAATTGAGTCTTGATTGGCTTGTTGAAACATCTTAGTGAGCACACTCACCCCGAGGTACGAGGGGTGAGTGTGCTCAATAGCTGGGGTCCAGGGGATCATCCCCTGGCCGCCGGAGGCAGGCTTTTAGCAGAAGGAAAGGTAAGCAACAGACGTGACAGACAAGAGTTTTGACGCATTTAAAAAAAGATTTGATGTCTCCAGGGAGGAGATGACGCGGGAGCTGTTTCGGGAGAACGCCGAGTCGATCCGGGTGAAAAAGGAGAAGACGGCGGTAAAGAACCTGGAGCGGATTATCGACGCTGTCTTTTCCATCTCCATGGAGAAGGGGTTCCAGGCCATGAGCATGCGGGATCTCTGTGACGAGAGCGGGCTCTCCATGGGAGGGTTGTACGGGTACATCAAAGGGAAAGAGGAGCTATTGGCCCTGATTCAGGGGCAGGGGCGTCGAATGCTGGAGCGCTTTCTGGCGGAGAGTTTAACGGATCTCACCGCTCCCTTTGAGAAACTCGACGCCCTGATTCGGGCCCATATCTACCTGAGTGAGGTGGCGCGTCCCTGGTTTTTTTTCTCCTTTATGGAGTCCAGGCACCTGGGCAAGGAGGATGTCAGCCGGGCCATCGCCATGGAGGCGGCAACCGAAAAAGCTCTCTCCGATTTGATCGAAGAGGGCATCGACCAGAAAGCCTTTGCTCCGTGCGATGCCGAACTCATGGCCGGACTCATCAAAGCCATGCAGCAGGACTGGTACCTGAAACGGTGGAAGTTCAAAAAAAGGGGCACAACCGTGGAGCAGTACGCCGATGCCGTGGTGGACATGGCATTTGCGCGCCTTGCCCTTGAAGGGAGCTAAAAGCGTGCCTCCGGCGGCCAGGGGATGATCCCCTGGACCCCAGGTTTGCGAATGCTCCCGACCTTCGTTCCTCAGGTCGATCACATTCGCTGACGGGCTTCGCCCGTGATAACAAAGGTGGTTGTTCGACGTTCTTCGTGTAGCCCGAAGGGCGCTTCGTGATCATCATGGTTTATGCCCGTGAGTTACGATTGGGTTGGCTCTGGAGTACCGGTAGCTCGAGCCCTTGTGGCGCATGGTTAATGGCTTTACACATTACGCGAATGCGGATACGAGCACCTTGACGTTGCGAAAATCGTGGCGCATTCGCCTTCAGCTTCCAAGGTGGCTCACCTTGCCGCCGGAGGCACGCTTTTTGTCGATTTGAACTTTTTGTTGGTCTAACTCTGCTGAGATAAGGAGAGGGCATGAAGGATACGGCGCAAGAGATTCGTGAAGGAGAGGGCATGAAGGATACGGCGCAAGAGATTCGTGAAGGAGAGGGCCTGGATGAGGGCAAGATCTACGACTGCCTGACGGCCAACATTCCGGGGCTTTCCGGTCCCATGACCCTGACTCAGTTTCCCAGCGGGTTTTCCAACCTGACCTATCTTGTCCGCGTGGGGGACAAGGAGATGGTGCTTCGGCGGCCTCCCTTTGGAGCAAATATCAAGAGTGCCCACGACATGGGGCGCGAGTACCGCATCCTGAGCGCCTTAAGACCCCATTTCCCCTATTGCCCCGAGCCCCTCTATTTTACGGAAGACCCCGAGGTGATGGGGTGTCCCTTTTACGTGATGGAGCGCATGGAGGGGATCATCCTTCGCAAGGATCTTCCGGTGGATCTTTCCTACACACCTGATGAAGCGAAAAGCCTCTGCGAAAAGCTGCTGGACGTCCAGGTGGCCCTCCACAGCATTGATGTGGAAGAAGCCGGCCTTGGGTTTATCGGCAAGCCCGAAGGCTACGTCAAGCGGCAGGTGGAAGGGTGGAGCAAGCGCTACCGCAACGCCCGAACCGACGATGCCCCTGATTTTGAAAAGGTGATGAGCTGGCTGGTGGAGAAAATGCCCGCTGATACCCCTCGCCCCGCGATTGTCCATAACGACTATAAGTTCGATAATATAGTTCTGTTGGAAACCAACCCCATGGAGATCATCGGGGTCCTCGACTGGGAGATGGCCACCTACGGAGACCCCCTCATGGACCTGGGCAACTCCCTGGCCTATTGGGTGGAGAAGAACGACCCCGAAGAGTTCCAGATGATGCGTCTCATGCCCACCGACATGGACGGGGCACTTACCCGGGCCGAACTGGTGGCACGCTACGGCAGGCTCACAGGCGTGGACGTCTCCGGCTTTGATTACTACCACTGCTTCGGCCTTTTTCGCCTCGCCGTTATCGCCCAGCAGATCTACCAGCGCTACCACAAAGGCCTCACCAAAGACAAACGCTTCGCCATGCTGATCTTCGGCGTCCAGATCCTCGAACGGGCTGCTCTCTCAGTGATAGAGGCGTCGCACCTCTGATTGGTACAATGAAGAGTCAAAAAGTCTGCCTCCGGCGGCCCTGCCGGGGCCAAACTTTTGTCTGATCTGAAAGAGTGGGTTTAACAAACAGGTCTTAAAAGAGCACCCTATATGAATTACGCACGAAAGGCGGATGTGATTTGACCCGAGAAACGAGGGGCAAAGCGCATCTGCAACCTGCTTTCAAGGTGGCACACCTTGCCGCCGGAGGCACCCATTAAAGGAGGTCTGTATGGCTGTATCTGTTTCGCTTGAGGGAAAGGTTGCCCTTGTGACCGGCGCGAGCCGGGGCATCGGTGAGTGTATTGCCAAGGTGTTGGCCGAGGCCGGGGCTGAGGTGGTGCTGGTGAGCCGGAAGATCGAGGGGCTTGAGACGGTGAAGGCAACGATTGAAGAGGCGGGGGGCAAGGCCCATGCCGTGGCCTGCAACACCGGCGACCTGGCTCAGATCGACCATCTGATGGGAGAGGTGACACGGATCTGCGGGAGGCTTGATATCCTGGTGAACAACGCGGCGGCCAACCCTTATTTCGGGCCCATGGTGGATGCGGAGGAGTGGGCCTGGGACAAGATCAACGACGTGAACCTTAAAGGGCCCTTCTTTATGATCAAGCATGGGGTCAGGCTGATGAAGGAGGGCGGCGGTGGGGCCATCGTGAATGTCGCTTCCGTCAATGGTGTTCGGCCCGCACTTTTTCAGGGGATCTATTCGGTGACCAAGGCAGCGCTTATCTCCATGACCCAGGCCTTTGCCAAGGAGCTGGCAGGGGACAAGATCCGCGTGAACGCCCTGCTTCCCGGGCTCACCGATACCAAGTTTGCTTCGGCAATCACGGCAGATGAAGGCGTGATGAACCACGTGACCCAGCAGATCCCAGCAGGGCGCATCGCCGATCCGTCTGAGATGTCCGGGGCGGTTCTTTACCTTGTCTCGGACGCGGCATCGTATGTGACGGGAAGTTCCCTGGTCGTGGACGGGGGGATGCTGGCCTGACCCTTGGGAAAGAGGTGAATATCGCAAAGGCATGTCGCTCAGGGTGGTTTCCGGGAACATGCCTTTTTTTATGGCCAATAAGCGCATGCCTCCGGCGGCCCTGCCGGGGGGCAAACTTTTGAAAAGTTTGATAAACAGGTTTTGAATGCAGTTACGATTGCATCACCGATGTCCGCAATTCATACCGTTTGGGTTTAACGAGTTACAATCGGACAGCTTTCGGGATTCATTTCAAAAAGTGATGCGCCGGAGGCATAGCTGAATAGTGACCTTTTGGTTTTACTTGGTGGGGTAAAGGCAATGGGATTGCGTCAGATAAAGGCCGGTGGGGACCAATTCCTGTTTTTGTACGAAACAACCAAAATACGTTCACCCTTTGTGACAAATGTAAATGTATGGTAAAGATGTTCAAGTAATTCCTAAATGAAAATTGAGAGTGTACCCGGTGGTTTTTCCGGGCGTGTGCTGTGGTATCGCAGTTTACGTATGCTGGCCTTGCAGAAATTGTTGGGTTTTTCAGGGGTGAGGTGTCTTTAGATTTCCCTGGATTGCGTGATTTTTTGCTGAGCGTGAGGCCACTTTTTCTTTTGTGTAATGTGGTTCGCTTAAGACGTCGCATGTTTTGGTGACGCTAACGGTGGGCGCAAGACTTGGAGATTGATTTATTATGCTTAAAGCCGGAATTTTTTTGGATGTGGACAACCTCAGCTTCAATGGTGGGTGGGGCATGCGTTACAGTGTCATTCGCGATTTGGTCGCCGCCCAGGATACCACCATTGTTCGTGCAAACGCTTACCTTGCCGCAGATTTTGATCGCGAAGAGTTCGACCACGAATACCGCATGCGGAGCGAGGAATTTCGCAACGCCATGCGTCGTGCCGGATTTCATCTCATCTTGAAACCCGTGAAGCGTTACTTTAACGACGACGGCGATACCGTGGTCAAGGCCAACGCCGACCTCGACCTGGCCGTGGATGCCCTTCTTCAGTCGGAAAACCTGGATTACGTGCTCTTAGGAACCGGTGACGGCGACTTCCTGCGTTTGGTGCGAGCCCTCCAGAACCGTGGCAAGCGAGTGGACCTGCTCTCCTTTGACAACACAAGCTCCGAACTTCGCCGGGAAGTGGACAACTACTTCTCCGGTTTCCTCGTCCCGGGCCTCATGCCCAGCCGCTTTGACAACAAGCTCAGGCAGCGCGGCGTGATCTACTCGGTGAAAGAAGGCCGCGAATACGGTTTTCTTAATATGCGCACCGGCCTCGGCGTGGGCGACGTCCAGAGCAATGTCTTCTGCCACGTCAACGACTTCGACCCCAAAATCCCCAGCGATCAGCTCATGCGCTACAAACGCGAAGGGGCGATCCTCGAATTCGACGCCATCGAACAGGGCGCCGATAAATTCAAAGCGGAAAACATCCAGGTATTTGACTGGAAGTCCAGATAGTCAAAATCAGCCTCCGGCGGCAAGGTGGGGGCACCTTGAAACCCTATGGCAAATGTTCCAAGCCCTCGTTCCTCGGGCTCTTCACATTTGCTGACGGGCTTCGCCCATGGGTTTACAGCGGCGATTAGTATGCCGTCTTCCCCGGCTGTCAGTTTTGAGAGACCATATGAATTGCCTGGACTTTAAGATGACGTATCGGTCTTCGAGGGGCCGGATGACCGGGGATTCATGTGTGCATTCCGACACCACTTAAGTTTGGCTTTTACCGGAATAACTCCGGCGAAGCCGCTCATCGTTTGTCATGCATGCGTGTGCTGAAGGTGTTTCAGCTGTATCTGAGTTGTTTGAGATGGCCGTAATATGTATTTTTGAAAAGAAACGGCCCGTGATTCGCAGGAATCACGGGCCGTTTTTGTTTGTGGGATATTCTATAGCAGTTATGGCTCACGGGCGCAGCCCGTCAGCAAATGTGATCGCCCCGAGGAACGAGGGGCGGGAGCATTTGCAATCCGCTTTCGAGGTGGCTCACCTCGTCAGGGCATTACCCCGTAGGTTTTCAGCTTTTTGTGCAGGGTTTTTCGGGTGATGCCGAGCTGCCGTGCGGTTTCGCTTTTGTTGTTGCCGGTGGCTTCCAGGGTAAAGAGGATCGCCTCTTTTTCCACCTCTTCCAGGGGGCGGACTTCTCCGGAAAAGCCGCCGCCGGTCTGTTGCACGGGGTCCATCTGCTCCTCTTCCATGAGTCGAAGGGAGTCGATGCCCACGTGCTGGCTCTGGCAGAGGACCACGCCGCGTTCCACGGTGTTGATGAGTTCCCGGACGTTGCCGGGCCAGCGGTAGCGCACCAGCATGTCCATGGCTTCCGGGGTGAACCCGATGATCTCTTTCCGGTTTTTGGTTGCCAGGCTCTGCAGGTAGTGTTGGGCAATGGGCGGAATATCATCTCGCCGTTCCCGAAGGGCGGGGAGGTAGAGGTCCACCACGTTGAGTCGGTAGTAGAGGTCTTCCCTGAATTTGCCTTCCCGCACGAGGTCCGCGAGGTTTTTGTTGGTGGCGGTGATGACGCGGACGTCGATGGGAAGGACATCTTCGCCCCCCACCCGCGTAATTTCCCGCTCCTGGAGCACCCTTAAGAGTTTGACCTGCATGGAGAGGGGCATCTCCGAGACCTCGTCGAGAAAAATACTGCCGCCGTGGGCCTGGACGAATTTGCCCTCTTTGCGTCTCTGGGCGCCGGTAAAGGCCCCTTTTTCGTGGCCGAAGAGCTCGGATTCCAGGAGGCTTTCGGTGATGGCCGCGCAGTTGATTTTCACAAAGGGGCCGTCACGCCTGGCGCTGTTGTAGTGGGTGGCCCCTGCGATAAGCTCCTTGCCCGTCCCGGATTCGCCGGTGATGAGGACGGTGGCCTCGGAGGTGGCCACCTGGGCCACGGTGTCGAGGAGCTGGGTCATCACGTTGCTGCGGGCGATGATGTTCTGGCGGTCGAACTGGTCTTTCAGGGAGAGTCGCAATCGCTGGTTCTCTTCCTTCAGAAGCAGTCGTTCCGTGGCCCGCTCGATGGTGAGGCGGAGCTTGTCGAAGTCAATGGGCTTGGTGAGGTAGTCGTACGCCCCGGTTTTGAGTGCACCCACCGCCGTTTCGATGGAGGAGTAGGCCGTCATGATGATGATGGGAATGGCCGGGTTGATCTGTTTGATCACCTCCATCGCCTCCAGGCCCGAGACCTTGAGCATGCGGATATCCATCAGGATGAGGTCGAAGTAGCGTTCCTTGACCATCTCGATGGCCGGCTCGCCGTCGTTTGCTTCAAATATGGTGTAGCCCCACCCGGTGAGGAGGGTGGCCAGCATGGTTCGATGCGAGGTGTCGTCGTCAACAACCAGAATCGAGAAGTTTTTTGTCATGGTCTGTCTGCTCCGCTTTGGTTGGGATGACCAGGGTGATGGCGGTTCCTTCACCCTCGATGCTCTTGATTCGGATTTCTCCACCGTGGGATTCCACGATGTTGTGACTGATGGCCAGCCCCAGCCCGGTTCCAGAGGATTTGGTCGTAAAGTAAGGGTCAAAAATGTGGGCACGGTTCTCTTCGGAGATGCCGCAGCCGGTGTCCGTTACCGAGATAACGAGGTTCGCCGAGCCCAAGGGTCGTGTGACGAGTACGTTGATGGTGCCGCCAGATTCCGTTGCCTCGATGGCGTTCAGGAAGAGGTTCAGCAGCACCTGGCTGATCTTATCCGGGTCGAGGAACACCGACTCAGGGGCTTCTTCAAAGGAGGTGGCGATGGTGATGCCTTTTTCTCTGGCCCGCATGCTGACCAGCTTCACGCAGCTGTCAACAAAGGTACCCAGGGGGACTCGCTTGGGGGTAAGGCTGACAGGCCTTGCAAACTCGAGGAGCTGCCCCACCACGCGGTTGAGACGGTCCACCTCTTTGATCATGATCTGGGCGATGTTCAGGTCGTTGGGGTTGTCCTTGTATCGCTCACTAAAATAGGTGGCAAACCCTTTGATGGAGCTTAAGGGGTTGCGGATCTCGTGGGCCACGCCGGCAGCGAGCTTGCCCACCGATGCCAGGCGGCGGGTGCGTTCCACCTCGCGCTTGAGGCTGTGGACTTCGGTCAGGTCCTTGAAGAGGCAGATGTAGCCGGTGACCTCATTCTCCTCATTTTTCAAGGGGGCGGCGCTCACCTCAAGGGGCAGGGTATCGCCACCGGGGGTGGTGCACTCGATGAGGTCTTCCACCACGCCGATGCCGTAGTTCAGCTCCTGAATGCGGGAGGTGAGCTCTTCCGGCAGCAGGGCCCGGGCCTCTTTGCCCGTGCTGTTGTCGGGCAGCTGCATCACCGAGTTGGCCACGTGGTTGAAGGAGAGAATCCGAAACGAGCTGTCAAAGGCCATGAGGCCGATGGGCAGGTTCTCGACGATGGTGTCTGAAAAAGCTTTTATCCGGGAGAGTGAGCTCCGCGTGGACTGATAGGCCTGGATCATAAAGAGGAGAATAACCCCGCCGAATCCCGACAGCAGCAGCACAACCCCTGAAATAAGGGAGTCCTGCATTTCGATTTTTCCCGCTTTTTCGACAGAGCTCATGTCCAGCCCCACAAAGATGATGCGCTCGGGGGCTTTTTCCAGTTTCAGGACCGCGTCCGGAAGTTGCTGATGGTCGTATTTCGAGATCTGCATTCGGAGCAGGCTGGAGGCCTCCTGGGTGAACCGTCGGAAAATCACCAGGGTCTGTTTGCCGTTCTCTTCGGGGACAATCTGCCAGAAGAGGCGGCCGGAACCGGAAATCCGCCGTAAGTCCAGGTCTTCCCCCTGGTA
The DNA here is from genome assembly GCA_942491485.1 of Desulfolunaceae bacterium. Classification (GTDB taxonomy): domain Bacteria; phylum Desulfobacterota; class Desulfobacteria; order Desulfobacterales; family Desulfolunaceae; genus Desulfoluna. Next base: position 626,629 of record CALOAX010000013.1, read on the forward strand.
GGTGAGGTTCAGCCGCTTGCCCGCCAGGGACTCCTTGTTGTGGGCGATGATACGCCCGTCTTCCTGGGCCACGAGAATGTACGAGATATCTGGCTGGCGCGCCGTTTCAAAGAGGAGCTTCTGGAGTTTTCTGGTCTCCCGGAAGTTGTCGGCCATAAAGCCGGTACGGGTGCTCGCCTCGAAGGAGCGGATGAGGGCGGCTCCTTTTTCTATGAGGATTTGGATACTGTTTTCCCGTTGGCGTTTGATTTTGTCGAAGGTGACCCAGGAGGATATGGGCAGAAGCACCACAACCGCTCCGATAAAGATCCAGGGGGGAACTTCCGACCAGAATTTCCGTTCCGATGGCATACAGGCTCTCTTTATTGTTGGTTTCAACGCACCCGGAAGCATGTCGCCAGGTATCGGCGGGTGCGTGAGGGGTCGTTCGTTTCATGGCAAAGGCCAGTGGTTTTAAAGTAGCAAAACCAGTGCCAGAGTGTGCGGATCCTTTTTTGCGGGCACCGGGTTCGACGTTTTGAGCAGCTTTTTACCTGGCTTGGCTTTGCTGGCTGCGTCGCAAGTGGCTCAATATAAAGGACAAAGCCGGGTTGCATGGCATGGGCGTATGCTGAGACAGGGCGTCCCGGGCGGTGCGTTTCTGCCGTCAAAGGGTGGCCTGTCGTGGTGATAAAAGGACCGCATGGCTAAAAAATACCCATAGCCCCATGGGGTGTGGGTACCCACGTGGCTAAAAAGTATCCACCATGATGGCCGGGGCTGCAACAGAAAAATAAGGGAGGGGTATTGAAGAATCTTGAATCCTGTTTATCTTTCTATATAATGACGGTGGGTTATGGGCGGTCGTGTGGCTGATTTTCAGACGTTGGCACGTCGGTTGCACTACCCCTCTACCAGCCTCACGAAGGCCCGGCTCAACCAACAAAACGCATAACAACCGAAAAAATCCTCTTTTCCCCCTTTTTCAAAAATCCCTTTGAGCCGGGTCCTTCGGAAGCTCTTTCACCTGAGACAATAACGCTTAAAAACGGAGCTACTAATACATGGCACAAGCACGAGAAATTGCCCTTGAGCGAGAAACCCACTCCCCACGTTTTTTTGCCCTGATGATGCTCTCCATCGCCCTTCTTTTTACGGCCGTTCCCGTCCGGGCGGAAGCCGTGAAGATGATCCCCGCCGACTTTTCGTCCCTGGCGGAAAAAGCATCTCCTTCGGTGGTGAACATCCGAACCGAAAAGACCGTCAATGGCGGTGGCCGGGTTTCCCGGCATTTTCAGGCCCCCAACCCGAACGACCCCATGAATGAATTTTTCGAGCGATTTTTCGGGGATCAGCGTCAGCGTGAGTTCAAGCAGCGCAGCCTGGGCACCGGGTTTATTGTTGACGCCAAGGGGTTCATCGTCACCAACAATCATGTGGTAGAAAATACCGATGAAATCAAGGTGATCCTCAAAGATGGTCAGGAGTATGAGGCCACCATTGTGGGGAGAGACCCAAGCACCGATTTGGCCCTTATCAAAATTGATCCCAAAGAGGACCTTCCCGCCCTCGAACTGGGTGACTCCAAAGAGGTGAAGGTCGGGCAGTGGGTCATGGCCATCGGCAACCCCTTCGGCCTTGGCCACACCGTTACCACAGGCATTGTCAGTGCCAAGGGACGGGTCCTCGGCAGCGGCCCTTACGACGACTACCTTCAGACAGACACCTCCATCAACCCTGGTAACAGCGGGGGGCCCCTTCTGAACCTTGAGGGTCAGGTGATCGGCATCAACACCGCCATCGTTCAGGGTGGTCAGGGCCTCGGGTTTGCAATCCCCGTGAAGCTTGCCTCCGGCATCATCGCCCAGCTGAAAGAGGACGGCAACGTTACCCGCGGCTGGCTCGGGGTCTCTATTCAGGAGATTGAAGGAGAGGTTGCGGAGTACTACGGATTGCAGAGCGGCAAAGGGGTTCTCATCATGGATGCCTTCAAAGGCGACCCTGCAGACAAGGCCGGTATCAAGCCCAAGGACATCATCATCGCCATCGACGGCAAAAAGGTCGAGTCGGTTCGGGACCTGACCGGCATCATCGCCTCCCAGAAGGTGGGCGACAAGGTTAAGGTGACCCTGCTTCGAGGTGACAAAGAGAAAACCGTCAAGGTCAAGGTTGGGAAGCGTGAAGATCGCAGAACAGCCGGAGCCAAGGGCATGGGCAGCGGCGACGCAGACCTTGGCATCGATATCGCCTCCATCACCCCCGAGCTTGCCAAGCGCTACAACTTGGGGGATATCAACGGCGTTCTTATTACCGGTGTCAAGCCCCGCAGCAAGGGGAGCGAGGCCGGACTGGTCCACGGTGATATCATCAAAGAGATCAATCACAAGCCCGTCAAGACCGAAGACCAATACTTCGAAGCCATTGATGAGTTGAAGGAAGGCGATCAGGTGAACATCCTGATCATCCGAAGGGGACAGGGGTACGCCCTGGTTCGCTTTATCAAGTAAAAGCCTCGCCAGGAGGCCTGGGCGAAAAACCTCGCCAAGGGGCCTGCCACGAATCTTCTCACCGCGGCCCGGTGGTCCGGGCCGTCAAGACGGTGTTTACATATATATTTCATCCTCCGACTCCTTAGGGCTTGAGGGTGCCCAGGCACCCTCCATACCCTTAAGAGGATTGAACCACCCAACAGAACAAACCTTCCTCTTTATTCTCCTTATTGCAGTGGTGTGAAACCCCCGGGGCAACGGTGCCTCGGGGGTTTTGTTTTTTTGGAACAAACGTAACTACTCAGGCCGAAAAAGCAGCCTCCGGCGGCAAGGTGTGCCACCTTGAAAGCAGGTTGCAGATGCGCTTTGCCCCTCGTTCCTCGGGTCAAATCACATCCGCCTTTGAATTGAGAGTTGCTATGGGTCCTTTTTAAGTGTCTGTTTATTAAGTTTTACAAGTGGTTGGCCCTCGGGCGGGCTGCCGGAGGTACAAGCTGAATAGTCACAAAAAAAACAGGCAATAGGGGGTAGGCTATAAGGGTTAGGTGGTGACGACTATGTGCGGAATCGTTATGAGGAAAGCGGGTGGGGATAAATGAGAAATTCTTGCCGCGGGAGTTCTTTTGATCTGGTGGTGGTGGAATACACTCATGGATCCCCGGTCATCCATCGCGATTAAGGTCGACGAACCACCTTAAAGGTCAGGCAGCCCAAGAGCTTTTAAATAATTGGCAGCCGGGGAGGGCGGTATAAAATATCTCCGTAGGTAAACCATCACAATAGCCCGCCTGGCCCTGTGATGGTCTGCGGCAAACGCCATTGCGATTTGCCCCGAGGAACGAGGGGCGAAAAGCGATGGCAACCCTCTTTCGAGGTGTTTTTGCCAAAGTGGCTTTGCCACCCTCGCCGCCGGAGGCTTGTTTTTTCTTTGCCCGTCCATAGTCTGCCAAAACAAAACCCCGCAACGGTTTTCCGATGCGGGGTTTTGTCGTGTTGGGGAGGAGAGTTGATTAGACCACGGTGTAGAGGCGCCGGGGGGGCACGGTACTTCGGGTGATGATGTGCCGATGATCCAGGGGCTCCTTCAGGGAGTGGTGTTGGGACTGGGCCTCTTTTTTAAGGCGTTGCAGCTCTGCGGCTTTTTCGATGGTTTGACGGAGCTTTTCGAAATCAATGGGTTTGGTGATGTAGTCGTAGGCTCCGTTTTTAAGGGCCCCCATGGCGGTGCTGATGGAGGCGTAGGCCGTCATGATAACGATGGGGATATCCGGGTTGATCGCTTTGATCGCCTCCATGGCCTCAAGGCCCGAGACCTTGAGCATGCGGATATCCATCAGGATGAGGTCGAAGAAGCGTTCTTTGACCATTTCGATGGCCGGTTCGCCGTCATTGGCTTCAAATATGGTGTAGCCCCACCCGGAAAGGAGGGTGGTCAGCATGAGTCGATGCGAGGTGTCGTCGTCAACAACCAGAATTGAGAAGTTTTTTGTCATGGTCTGTCTGCTCCGCTTTGGTTGGGATGACCAGGGGGAGGGCAGTGCCTTCCCCTTTAATGCTTGTGTTACCAATCTATCCACCGTGGCCTTCCACGGTGTTATTCGGCATCTGGTGGGATGCACGGGTGTCTGTCGGTTTTGTGCTCGGTTCTTTATGGTTTGATTTTGCAAGACCGGTGCCAGTTTGTGCACTGCCTCTCCAATCATAAAGGGGCAGGGAGGTGCTGAGTTTGTGTGAGTGAGAAAGGGGTGGTTTCCTGCCGCAACATGCTTGAATTCAGACTAAACAGAAGGGGTGGCCGCAGGGCATGGGGCACAGAGTCAGGGGGCTGACCATGGGCGTCGGTGGGTATTGATGAGTCACCTGTGGGAACAAAAGATTCTCGTGGTTAAAAAGTAACCATATGGGTGTAGGGTGTTGGTAACCACATGGTTCAAAAGTATCCACTGTGGGCAGGGTGGTGGCACCCTGGGGTCGGAGTGTCTTGGCGTTGGAAATAAAAAATGTCGTTTATAATGTCATAATAACAAGTTGTTATGTTTTTAGTTGAAAATATATCTTGTTTTGGCACGTCGATTGCATTATACCTCACCAAGCCTCTCGAAGGCCCGGCTTAACCAACAAAACGCAAAACAACAGAAAAAGCCTCTTTTCCCCCTTTTTTTGGAAATCCCTTTAAGCCGGGACCTTCGGAAGCTCTTTTTAGAAGACTCTCCTCATCGCGGACCGGTGGCCCGGACCGTCAAGACGGTGTTTACATATATACTTCATCCTCCTATCTCCGTAAGGTTGAGGGGGGTGCCCCAAGCACCCCCTATAACCTGCAGAGACTGAAGTACCTCCAACTGAAAAAGACCTGACGGAAATTTTCAGGACAAAAATTCTTCATCTTTATTCTCCTAATTGTAGTGGTGTGAAACCCCCGAGGCAACGGTGCCTCGGGGGTTTCGTTTTTTGGGCTGAATGGCGAGCCTTCGGCTCCTCGAAAGCTGGCTTGCGAATGCGATGCGTGTGCCGTAACTCGAGCTCAGTTGCGTCCGTATTCGCGCTGTGTGCAAGGGGGTGCATCATGCGCGGCAGCTGCATGGGACATGGTGGCTCCGGTACAATTCCAACGGTTGATTTTCACCTGGCAACCTCATTACACCGTGGCCTACCTGCAGCCCGAAGGGCGCTTCATGGTTTGTTTTCCGGAAGTTGAATGACGAAAGTCGCCTGATATCCAACAGGAAAAAGTTGACACGTTCAGCCCGTCGGGTAACCAGCCCTTAGCCCTTATTAGGGCTCACGCAAAAAATAAATGTACAATCTTCATAAAAATGCCGCTGTGATTTGACCCGAGGAACGAGGGGTAAAGCGCTGCGGCAACCAGCTTTCAAGGTGGCTCACCTTGCCGCCGGAGGCATCGCTTTTTGTCTGTTTTATTTAAAAACCCCGCAACGGACAATCCGCTGCGGGGTTTTTGTGTTGGGTGCAATGCACCCCTGGCAATCAGGGCGTGATGCCGTATTTCCTCAGCTTTTTATGCAGGACCTTTCGGCTGACACCGTGTTGGCCCGGTCGGGCGTTTACGTTCCCGGATGTGGCCTCCAGCCTAAAGAGATCCGCCTCACCCTCCTTTTGTTCAAAGGGGCTTTCTCCTTCTGGAAATCCTCCTGCGGTTTTAAAGGGATCGCTTCGCCTTTTTTCGAGGATGCGAAGGGCATCCGTTCCTATATGTTGGCCCTCGCAGAGAGCCACGCCTTGCTCTACCGTGGTGATGAGCTCGCGGACGTTGCCCGGCCATCGATAGCGCACCATCATCTCCATGGCCTCCGGGGTGAACCCGGTTATCTCTTTACGGGTTTTGGTTGCCTGGCGTTTCAGGTAGTGCTCGGCGATGGATGGAATGTCCTCACGCCGTTCGTGAAGCGACGGGAGGTAAAGGTTCACAACGCTGAGCCGGTAGTAAAGGTCTTCACGAAACGTCCCATTCCGCACAAGCTCTGCCAGGTTTTTGTTTGTGGCGGTGATAACGCGCACGTCAATGGGGACCACCTCACCACTCTCCACGTGGGTGGCTTCGCGCTCCTGAAGAATACGCAGGAGTTTGGCCTGAAGAGGCAGGGGAATTTCCGAGACATCTTCTATAAAGATGCTGCCACCGTGAGCCTGGGTGAATTTGCTCTCCTTGCGTCTTCGTATGCCTGGAAAGGCCCCTTGCCCATGACCGAAGAGCTCCGTTTCCAGCATCCCCTGGGGAACGCTTGCACAGTTGATTGTTACAAAGGGGCCTTGTGCACGTGAGCTGTTGTCATGGGTTGCCCTTGCGATGAGCTTCTTGCCCGTGCCCGGTTCTCCGGAGATAAGGACCGTGGCATCAGAGGTGGCCACCTGGGCCACTGTGTCCAAAAGTTGAGCCATCACGGCGCTTCGGGCGATGATATTCCTGCGATCGAACTGCTCTTTCAGGGAGAACCGCAATGTTTGGCTCTCTTCCTCAAGGCGCAGATACTCCGTGGCCCGCTCCATGGTGAGGCGGAGCTTGTCAAAGTCGATGGGCTTGGTGAGGTAGTCGTATGCCCCGTTTTTCAAGGCACCCACCGCGGTGTCGATGGAGGCGTAGGCCGTCATGATGACGATGGGAATTGTCGGGTTGATCTGTTTGATCGCCTCCATCGCTTCCAGCCCTGACACCTTAAGCATACGGATGTCCATGAGAATGAGGTCAAAGCATTGCTCCTTCACCATCTCGATGGCCGGCTCTCCGTCGTTGGCTTCAAATATGGTGTAGTCCCACCTTGAGAGGAGTGTGGCAAGCATGGTTCGGTGTGATGTGTCATCGTCAACTACCAGTATCGAGGCTTTTTTTGTCATGGGGTATCTGCTCCTTTGCGGTAGGGGTGACCCAAGTGGTGGCAGGATCCTTATGATCAATTGTTGATGATAGGGATAAGTAAACCTTGAATCTCCATATTGTTATGGGGCACGGTGCGCCCGGACCCGTTTTTGAGAAGGTGGGGTCGTATAGTAGGGACAGCCCGTGGCTTGGTTAAGCACCCGGTTGGGCACGTGGGGTCGTGACGTGTATGGCTCATGACAGTGGGGGATGTGAAAGAGCAAAAGCGATGCCAGAACAAGCCAAGCCCATTTATTCGGGGGGAAATAGCCTTTCAAGGCGCAGGGCACTCCAGGTGAGTCGCCTGATAATGCAGGCCCGTAGGGATAATGCGGGATTTCACGGCTGGAGCGGCAATTGATTTGGGAATGGCTGGTTGCAAGTCTTCAGAGGTGCGAAAGGTAACCAGGGGTGGTGATTAAAAAGGTGTCACCTGGCTAAAAGGTATCCATTGTGGGAATGGTGGGGACGAGGGGCGTGAGGGATGGGGCGGTGGTTGTAACGGAACGCGGGTTTTTATATTGTTATTTTAAAGGGGTTTAGGTTTTCTGCGGGGTGTTGGGTTTTGTTTTGGCACGCCGGTTGCAATATACCTCACCAAGCCTCTCGAAGGCCCGGCTAAACCAACAAAACGCAAAACAACCGAAAACGCCATTTCCCCTTTTTGGAAATCCCTTTAGCCGGGTCCTTCGGAAGCTCTTTTATACGACTCTCCTCATCGCGGACCGGTGGCCCGGACCGTCAAGACGGTGTTTATATATATACTTCATCCTCCTACTCCTTAGGGCTGGGGGGTGCCCCAAGCACCCCCCAAAACCTTAAGGAGATTGAAGTACCCAACAGAAAAAAAATCTTCATCTTAATTCTCCTATTTGTAGTGGTGTGAAACCCCCGAGGCAATGGTGCCCCGGGGGTTTCGCGTTTTTGGAGAAAAAATCAGGGCAGGTGACAGGCCATAGAGGATGGGGGCTTCCGAAAAACCAAACAAGGCCTGTTATTCGAACCCGCCAATTCAGATCAGCAACGCTTGGGCTCGGGCAAGGGTGACAACGGGACGATTCGAGGGGGCACCGGATGGCTGGCGAGTTTTTTTCGTAACTGTTCAGCTTAACAGGATTGTTGAAAAGACGCCTCCGGCGGCAAGGTGTGCCACCTTGAAAGCAGATAGCAGATGCGCTTTGCCCCTCGTTCCTGGGGACAAATCACATCCGCCTTTAATTCGCGAACTACCAGGGTTCATATTTTTTACCCGCCCTTAGCCCTTTCAGATATACGGGTTGTGTTGTTTTTCGTACCCCACAGTGGACGTTGGCTTCTTGCCGTAATCGTGCCCCGGCCACACCACGGTCTCTTTGGGGAGCGTAAAGATCTTCTCTCGCACAGATCGTTTCAATACCTTCAGGCTTCCACCCGGAAGATCCGTTCTGCCCACGGCCCCCACAAACAAGGTGTCTCCAGTGATTACATGACCCGGCATGTACAGACAGATCCCGCCCTTCGTGTGTCCCGGCGTATGAAGCACCTTGATGGAGACCTTCCCCACCTCGATGATGGAGCCGTCTTTTAACAGCCGAGAGGGCTTTGGCGAGCGCTTGCCCCCCATCACCTTGGTCAGGGCCCGGTTTCCCAAACCCGAAAGCGCCTTGGCATCTTCCCGGTGAATCATCACCGGGGCTCCCGTTGCCTCCACCACCTCCTGGTTTCCCGCCGTGTGGTCGCTGTGGCAATGCGTGTTGATCAAGCCCACCACCGTGAGCCCCAGAATCTCAACTTCCCGCAATATCCGCTTCACCTCAAAAGCCGGATCCACCAACACACAACGTTTGGTCTCCGGGTCCTCAATGATGTATGCAAAGGTGGCCATCTTCGCCAACCGAATCTGATGTATGTTCATGGTCTCTCCAGGTAAGGGCTAAGGGTAAAAATCGCCTCCGGCGGGCAGGGGATGATCCCCTGCACCCCAGGTTGCGGTTGCACTTGACGCCTCGTTCCTCGGCATCAATTGCAACCGCCTGTGCTTAGGCTGCGTCCGGCATCAGGGCTTGGTATATGTTTTTTAATTCCAGGTTCTGTCTGGGAATGGCCTGCAAAGGGGACCGATCCCTCTCTCTGGGTTAAACTATGTTTATGGTTGATCGGAAGTTATACACCGAAGCGTTTGAATTATCAAAGATGTTCGGGGGAGGAGAGCAGGAGGGGGGATTCTCAGATGATCCGCACCAAGGGGGACCTCGGTGGGTGGTGTCATTCAGCCTGTGCCTTCGGCTGCCCTGCCGGGGGCTAACCGGGTGCCACTTTTTCTATGCTGGGTTTGACAATCAGCTTTCAAGGTGGCACACCTTGCCGCCGGAGGCTGTATAATTGTGCTGTTATTTACTCCTGCCCTTTACGGATCCTTGGAGTAAATGGTATTTGGGAATATTGGATAAAAAGTAGGTTACACGTTGAGATTGATCTTCTGATGAGCAAAAGGAGTGCTTGATGAAATCTGCGCTTTTGGTGATCGATGTCCAGAAAGGGCTCTTTGACCCCCCTCCCTTCGATACCGATCTTGTGATCTCCCGCATCAACGACCTTGCGATACGGGCCCGGAATGAGGGCTCCCCGGTGATTTATATTCAGCACGAGACCGCTCCGGGCGCTGGCCTTGACCATGACTCCCCGGGCTGGGAGCTGGACGCAAGGCTGCTGGTGGAACCCGGCGATCACCGCATCCGAAAAACCACCCCGGACTCCTTTTTGAAAACCCGCCTTGAAGAGCTCCTCAAAAAGCTTGAGGTGACCCACCTTGTCGTCAGCGGATACGCCACCGAGTTCTGCGTGGATACCACCACACGGCGCGCCGCGGGCCTTGGCTATCATGTCACCGTGGCCGCCGATGCCCACACCACCCACGACAAACCCCATGCCGATGGAAAAACCATTCAGGCACACCACAACGCAACGCTGCCTGCCATGAAGAGTTTCGGGGTGACCATCAACGCCCTTTCCTCTGAGGACATTGCCTTTGCGTAGTGCCTCTGGCGGCGAGATGACCCACCTCGAAAGCAGGTTGTGACAGCCCATGATAAGCGGCTTTGGGAATAAAAAATTGGGATTGTAGGATGGGGGATATGTCTTAAGCGAGGAGCTTACAGACGATAGACGTCTTTTCTGTGAGCAATCTTGATGACCCAAACTTGAAGGATGCCATCCTCAATTGAATAGACAATGCGGTATCGTCCTTGCCTGATTCGGTAGAGATCATGGCCGGACAATTTTATGATATCAGGGGGCCGGGGGCATGTTGCGAGGGCTTCGACGCGCAGTAAGATTTTTTGGAGGTCTTGAGGGGGGAGTTTTGCAAGGTCTTTTTGAACGGAGCGTTTGAAGAATATTTTATAGGATTCCGTCATCCTTAAGCCTTCTGACCATGTCGGAATGGCTGATTAAGGGCTCTTCAATTCTGTCTTGATAGGCCGCGATATCATCGGCGTCCTCAGATAAGGACTCTTTGATGGCTTGATTTACAAGCTCTGAAATTGATTTGGATGTTTCAATGGATTTCAGCTTCAATGCTTTATGAAGCGCTGGGTCCATATAAATGGTGGCTCTTTTTACGTCTGTTGTCATGGGGTTACCTCCCTGTGCATCTAAATCACCATAACGGCATGACGTTTTGATGTCAATTCGCACTTTTGGGCGTCTTTAAGGTGAATACCTGATTGTCACATTCGCTTTTTTAGATCAGGCAAGAGTTTGGACCCCGGCAGGGTCGCCGGAGGCTTCTTTAATTTGGCTGCCGCCTGATTAGGGCTTGACCAACCCTTTGTATATCCGCTCCATGACCCGGTTGTTGTAATCGTACACAATAATCTGGGACCTGAAGAGCTCGTAAAATTCAAATAGGGTGATGGCAGCGATGGCTGCAGTTCCCCACCAGACGTGGCCGGTGAATAGCAGGGCGATGCCGCCCCAGAACACAGCGGTGTTGATAATTCCCAACACCCATTTCCCCAGATAAAAATGGTGCAGACCCGCGATGAAGATGTAATTCAACGTGGCATAGGTGTCCGGGTCTTTGAGGGCTTTTTCGGTCTCTGCGTAGAACGTCGCGCGTATCTCGTTCGGGAGCGTACTCACCAGCTCCCGAATGCTCTCCTCTTTTGCTTGAACGGTCTCTTTTGATATCATGCCTTATTCTCTCGATGTGAAAGCGGTTTGCCTGGTCAGCAGCCAGAAGTCATGAGGGGCGTGAGCACTCGTAATATCGTCTTCAAGGTTTTTCGCTTAGGGCCTCGGAGAAATTAAATTACCCACACCGATCAATCAGTACCATAAGCACGACTCTATGGAACGTTGAATAAAGCAGCATTGTGGAAGCGGCCGGAAAAGGTCGGTGTATAATTATTTCCGACCGAGGCCCGTCACCCTTGCCGCCGGCAACCAGGTTAAAGATGCCTCCGGCGGCCTTGCAGGGAGCCAACCTTTTAAAAAAGTTGCCAAACAGGTCCTTTTAAAACAAAATCTTGGGTCAATCTAAAACCTAAGGCAAATGTGATTTGGCCTGAGGAACGAAGGGCAAAGCGCATTTGCAACCTGCTCTCAAGATGGCACATCTTGCCGCCGGAGGCTTTTTTTGCTTTATCTGCCCAGGGTGATGATGATCGCTTCCCGCTTCCAGAACAGCAAAAAGCGCTTCTGCTCGATGAGCTGAAAGACCATATTCCAGCCTGCCGCCGCCTCCTTGTTCAGGCTTGTCTCCATTTTTTTTGTAGGAATTCCGGACGCCCCTAAAAAAATGGTCCCCAAGCCACCTTCCACAACTGTGATTACCTTGTATTCTGAATAAGCCATAATGTTGATCGACCTTTTGCCCCCTCAATTTTATAAAAAAGCATCTGACCACGGAGGCGTGAGTGTAAGAAGCCAGATCCTTGAGTCTATCCCCTTGATATCGCACTTGATAAAACAAGCAATGATGGCGAACCATCTGAAAAGATTCTTCTTTTCTCACACAATGCGAGATAATTCAATGCCCAGGATGGGAGAAAGCAACCTGAGTGGCCCCCTTTATCAGAGCGTGCTGTCAGCGATAAAACACAGGGTGTACGTTATAAAGAACAATAAGAACAGACGGATAGCTGCGATAGGCTCTTGACCTTTTATTTCGTGTGTGAGATGGTTTGTTGACTTGTAACATCTCTTATTTACGAGTAAATCCAACCTTGAACTCCTCCTGAGTATGGTGAAAGACCTGAGAGGCGATCGCCATGACGCCACGACTGGCAAGGGCCAGCCCACGTATCCGTGTGGCCAATTAGAATTTTGGCGACATTTATAGTTAAATTTACACGTAAAACCACGAAGAACACGAAGTTCCCTTCGGGCTACACGAAGGAGCTTAAGCCACCTCTGCATTTGTTCACGGGCGTAGCCCGTCAGCGAATGTGATCGGCCTGAGGAACGAAGGCCGGGAGCATTCGCAACCCGCTTTCAAGGTGGCTCACCTTGCGACCTATAACCTTATGGGAAAGGGGATGTCATGAAGAGCAGATCGCTGACGTACTGTTACTGGTTTATTCTTGGAATGGTTGCCTTGTGTGTCGCGTCCGGACCGGTGTTTGCCGATCAGGAGGAAGAGATCAGCGAAATGAAGGAGATCACCCGGCAGCAGCAGGAGCAGATTGATGCCCAGGCCAAGACCCTGGAAGAGATGAAAGCCAAGCTTGAGATGATGAGTGCTGAAAAAGAGGAGGGGCCAGGCGTTCCTGTACGCGGGCCGTTTGTGCTTAAAGGCAACAAGAAATCCTCCGTGACATTGTACGGACATATCAACCGCGCCATCCTTGCAGCCGACGATGGAGAGGGCTCCGATGTCTATCAGGTTGATAACGCAGCCTCCCAGTCTCGGTTCGGCATCAAGGGCACCATCCATGCCTCCAAGGACCTCACCTTCGGGACCCTTCTCGAGGCGGGGCTTAACGTCAACCCAAGCGATGCCGTGAGCCAGGACAGCCCCCGGGACAATGGCGATTCCACCTTTACCCGACGACATGTGGATCTCTATGCCAGGCACAAAGGCTGCGGTACCCTGTCCATGGGCCATGGGTCCACGGCGTCTGACGATACCACCAACATCGATCTCTCCGGATCGTCCCTGGCCGGGGACTCTTCCGTGAGTGATTTTGCGGGCGGGTTGCAATTTGTAGACAAAAGCACGAAGAGCCTCTCCGGCATAAGCATCAGCGAGGTCTTTAACAGCATGGACGGACTGGGCCGCGATGTGAGGGTCAGGTACGACTCCCCGGCCTTTTCAGGGGCCATGGTCTCCGGTTCCTGGGTGGCGGATGGCGGGGGCGATGTGGCGCTGAGGTACGACGGCAAGCTCTCGGACATCAAGGTCGTGGGAGCCGTGGCATACGCCAAACCCCGAGGTGCGTCCGATACGGTGGACTCTCAGTACGACGGCTCCGTCGCCATGCTTTTTGACTCCGGCTTCAACGTGGCCCTCGCCAGTGGGATGCAGGAGTACAAACAGGACAGCAGCGATGACGGATCGTTCTATTACATCAAGCTTGGCTACAGGGATGAGATCTTCTTCTCCGGCGAGACCCGGTTTGCCATCGACTTTGGCCAGTACGATGACAACCTGACCGAAAGTGGCGGCGTTTCTCACCAGTACGGTAAAGGCGATGTCTTCGGGGCACAGATGGTTCACGATCTGGAAAACTTCGGCACAGAACTCTACGCCGGATACCGCTACTACAGCCTTGAATCCGACTATGAGGATATCCACGCCCTCATGACCGGCCTGCGCGTCAAATTCTAACAGCACGTGCCTTCTATGGTTAAAGTGGCCAAAAAAATGCCTCCGGCGGCAAGGTGTGCCACCTTGAAAGCAGGTTGCAAATGCGCTTTGTCCTTCGTTCCTCAGGCCAAATCACATTTGCCTTAGGTTTTAGATTGACCCAAGTTTTTTTTAAAGAGCTGTTTGGCAACCTTTTTAAAAGGTTGGCCCCCGGCAGGGCCGCCGGAGGCATCTTTAACCTGGCTGCCTCCGGCGGCCAGGTGGGGGCACCTGGAAACCCTATGGCGAATGCATAAAGGGAGTCATGCTTCAATCTATTTCGGGGCATTCGCGTGGAGGGTGACATGGGGCAGCCCGTTTCGGAAAGAGGCCTGTTTCATTTTTCTAAAAAACAGCCACGTGGACACTCGAAACCGGCTTGACTTTGAGCGGAATAACTCCGGCGTATAGGTGGGGCACCTGGAAACCCTATGGCGAATGCATACAGGGAGTCATGCTTCAATCTGTTCCGGAGCATTCGCGTGGAGGGTGACATGGGGCAGCCCGTTTCGGAAAGAGGCCTGTTTCATTTTTCTAAAAAACAGCCACGTGGACACTCGAAACCGGCTTGACTTTGAGCAGAATAACTCCGGCGGCCAGGTGGGGGCACCTGGAAACCCTGTGGCGAATGCATACAGGGAGTCATGCTTCCATCTGTTTCGGGGCATTCGCGTGGAGGGTGACATGGGGCAACCCGTTTCGGAAAAGAGGCCTGTTTCATTTTTCTAAAAAACAGCCCCGTGGACACTCGAAACCGGCTTGACTTTGAGCAGAATAACTCCGGCGGCCAGGTGGGGGCACCTGGAAACCCTGTGGCGAATGCATAAAGGGAGTCATGCTTCAATCGATTTCGGGGCATTCGCGTGGAGGGTGACATGGGGCAACACGTTTCGGAAAAGAGGCCTGCTTCATTTTTCTAAAAAACAGCCCAGTGGCCACTCGAAACCGGCTTGACTTTGTGCGGGATAACTCCGGGGTCAAGGTGAGCCACCTTGAAAGCTGATTGCGGATACAACGAGCCTTCGTTCCTCTGGCTCGTTGTATTCGCTTTTTTGCTTCAGGGCTTCGCCTATGGTGTCACAGACAAGCTTATTTGTATCGTCGTCCCATGCTGCTGGTAAAACAGGTACCTGTTGAACCGGCGCTATAGGCACGGCCGTTAAAGCTGATACGGTTTGAGTATGGTCACAGTATCTGTATCGTTGGAAGCTTGTGACACCGGTTGCGTCAACCTCCAGCATTTGAGGCGGGCGTAGCCCGCGCCGAACGGCCTTGCGCTTTGGCCCGAGGTACGAGGGACAAAGCGCAAGGCCAACCCGCTTTCGAGGTGGCCCACCTCGCCGCCGGAGGCATTTTTTCTTAAGCTTCCAGCTTCATGTCGCCAGCCTTGATCCAGCCGATGCGGCGGAGGAATTCGGAGACGCCGAAGGCGATGGCTGCGGGGAAGATGAAGTGGGTGAGGGCGATTTTGATACAGAGAATCACGGGGCTTTGGGAGCCGATCATGGTGTTCCAGGTCATGATCTGGCCCACGAGGCCGGAGGTTCCCATGCCGCCGCCGCTGGGGTTGTTCTCCATGGCAAAGAGGACGGTGGCGATGGGGCCTGTGATGGCACTCGCCACGATGGCCGGGATCCAGATTCGTGGGTTCTTTACGATGTTCGGCATCTGGAGCATGGAGGTGCCCAGGCCCTGGGCAAAGAGGCCGTTGATCTTGTTTTCCCGGTAGCTGGCCACGGCAAACCCCACCATTTGCGCTGCGCACCCGGCGGTGGCAGCCCCTGCGGCGAGGCCTTTGAGGCCGAGGATAATGGAGATGGCCGCCGAGCTGATGGGCAGGGTGAGGAAGATCCCCATACAGACGGAGATGATGACGCCCATGACAAAGGGCCTCTGCTCCGTGGCAAAGAGGATGATGTCCCCCAGGTAGGCCATGAATTTTCCGATGGGCGGCCCGATGAGAAGGGCGATGAGCCCGCCGCTCACAAGGGTGACCATGGGCGTGATGACGATATCGAGGCGTGTCCTGCCGAAGACACGTCGTCCCATCTCAATTCCCACCAGGGTCGCTATAAATGCGCCCAGAGGCTCACCCGGCCCGGCCAGATGCACCGCACGCCCCACAAGGACGCTCCCCCCAAGAATCTTCCCTGCATACGCCCCGAACATTCCCGTGACCGCCGATGCGTAAATAATGAGGTTGGGGGCTTTAAGCTTGTGAGCCACCCCCACACCAATGCCCGCCCCTGTCGTCACCAGAGCGATGCTGCCGATCTGAAGCAGCATGGCGCCAATGGAGCCACCAATCCCCGCCCCGATCTGTTTGATGATAAGCCCCACAATAAGGGTCGAGAACAGGCCAAGAGCCATACCGCTCAAGCCGTCAATCAAATACCGGTTGATAAACCTTCGAAACAAACTTACCTGTGACATTTTAGTACCATCCCCCATAACAGCTTCTAAAAACATGCCTCCGGCGGCAAGGTGAGCCACCTTGAAAGCTGATTGCTGACGCGCCGTGCCCCTCGTTCCTCGGGGCACGGCGCGCCAGCGTCTATGCGAAGCATGTGCAATTTCATCATCGGTCTGATTTTTCAAGTACCCGGGTTAAATCACAAATTCATTTAGATTTCAAATGGGGAGGGGGATTGGCAAGGGTGGGTGAGTGGAGAGGTTACGATTTGTTGTTGAGTCTGGAGATTGAAAAATGGAACCACGAAGGAGAGAGGGAGGAGGTCATAGATTATAGGTGATAGGTCGAAAACGCTCTACGGTTTGGATTCTTGGTTCATGCCCAAAGAGGAAAGCGATCACCCGAGACAGTTCCGGGACAGGTAGGATGGGCAAAGCGGAGCGTGCCCATCACAAAAAGGGATTGGACCATGAAGGGCATGAAGAGCCCTGCGGGCTGCATGAAGGAGGGAGGGGTTTAAGGCGCTGGCGTATGATCACAGGGTCGTAATGTCTGTACTACTTCTGCTTGTTTGCTGTAAGTGAATTTTCTATTTCTTTGAACACGTCTTCCTGTGGCCTCGTTTCTCCACGACGCACATCGTTTTCGCCTTGGGAGATCAGCTTTAATAAGGCTGATACTCTGTTGAGTGATTCTGTTTTTTTGACGATATTCATGTTTATTATCTCCGGTTTAAAACTGCATCATATCAGATAAGAGGGGGGCGTAACAGAGCGCCAAGGTGTTGGCGTGAAGAAGGTCTTTCGTTTTAAGGCTTGAGAGCGTGTTGCATATACATTGAGGGGAATGGATTAATCGGTCATGGTCATGTCAAATGTCAAGACGCGACCCCTTTTCATATGCATCATTTTCACCCTGAGAGATAAGCTTTCATAAGGCTGATATTCTGTCGAGTGATTTTGTATTTTTGAAAATATACATACTTATTATCTCGGTTTTAAATGCTCAGCTGATCAGGTCAGAGGGGGGCGCTAAAGTGTACGGTGTTGGACGTGATGAAGGACTTCCGTTTTAAGGCTTGGGTACGTTTTGCTTGTACATTGAGGGGAGTGGGGCAAATCAGTTATAATCGGGATAAAATTGGTATTGAATGTGAAGATGCGCTCTTTTTTACATTTTTTTTCACGTTAACCATGAGATCGTGGGGGTTAATTTAGTCTTGCGTAATTTTTTGAGCAAAAGCCTCATCAGAGTTGTGACCTATGGCTATCGCGGCTCTATATTTAAAACTTGCTGCAAGGAGCTTTGAAGAGTAGATAAAAGCGAGAGCTAAGGATCGTAAAGATACGTTGTTAGTGTTTGTGTAATGAAAATATATAAGAATTGTTGAGTAGCTAATATTTGTTATTATACTGCTCTGATACGATAGGTGGGGTCACAAAACAACAAATCTTCTTGCTATCTGGATGGCAGTGAGGGCGTGGAAAATGAAAATAGTATATGTAGGTCAAAACAGGGCAAGGGCTAAGGCTATTCTTAAAACAGGGGAAGATGTGATTCTCCTTCTCTTTGATGGATGGGATGATTATTCTTATAAAACAACATTTCCGACTCAATGTCAGGTTAATGGTCGTGAAGTAGAGTTGGGTGTCGTTCAAATACTTTTTGAAAATGTATATACTTCATATAAATACCTTGATGGTTTAATAGAGAATGGTTGGAATGGTGTTTTACCTATACCTGATACTAATTATATCTCTAACCCTTCTGGTTTAGAATTCTACGAACAGATAGAGGGGCATATAGATCTTGAAAATGCAATTGAAGTAGCTGAAGTTTTGAGAGATGCAAGTTATTTATCTGTTATAAAAGAGGATAGAGAAGCTTTAAGTTTAACTATAAGTGAAGGCTTTCGGAAGTCCTTGCAGCGGGAAAGAGGTTCAATTAAGGCTTTTTTGGATGGTTGGAAATTATTTGATAAAAAAAGTATTACTATTGGGAATCAGGCTTTTAAGTTTAAAAATATAGTCGGTGATTTGTCTTTGTTATCATTGAAATTTGATTCCGATAACCCATTGCCTTATGACATAAATGTAGTTGTTGGTCCTAATGGCGTTGGGAAGTCACAATTATTGCACAAGATTGTTGAAGACTGGTTGGATGATGGGACCGGTCGGTCAGAAAATGTAGGGTTCGTTAAATCTCCGAACTTAAATCAAATCGTTGTTGTTTCGTATAGCCCATTTGAATTATTCCCTGTGGATACAAATGAAGATAAAAAGCTTCGAGATCACAGCGTATATAGGTATTTTGGCCTTAGGGGTAGATTGAAAACACTTACAATGAGTAAGCGTGGATCAAGTAGAATAACATTATCTCGTGAGTACCCAAAAACTAATGCCGCTCTATCTTTACTGGCGTGCTTAGAGGATGACAAGAGGTATGATGCAATATCCTATTGGTCGAAAAAAATACAAACAATGGAAAGTGTTCTTAAGCAAGCTATAGATTTTGATGTAGCAGCCGTAGTAGTGAGTCCTGAAGTACCAGTTGATGAGTTGTATAATGATGATTTTTGGTCTCAGCCAATTTATATTGATCACGTTGTAGAGAAAGAGGGTGAGGACCTCTTAGAACGTTATATCCCAATTTCTATAGATGGTGTAAGGCTACTAAAAGTGGCTTCTATTAAGAAATATATCCAAGATCGTTCAGGGGTTATTTTTTTAAAAGATGGTAAACCAGTCCAACTTAGTTCTGGGCAAAGATTGTTTTCTTATATTGTAATCAATATTTTAGGAGCTATTAAGCGTAATAGTCTGATTTTAATAGATGAACCTGAGCTATTTCTTCATCCAAACTTAGAAATTTCATTTATTGGAATGCTAAAGTCAATACTATCAAACTATGCTTCTAAAGCATTAATAGCTACCCACTCGATTGTGACAGTACGAGAGGTCCCTCGTAAATGTGTCCACGTTTTTGAAAAAACAAAAGAAGGTATAGTGGTTAAAAATCCGCCATTTGAAACTTTTGGTGGTGATGTACAGCGTATTACATCTTATGTTTTTGGGGATAAGTCCGTTTCTAAGCCCTATGAATCTTGGTTGCTGGATCAACTTGAAAAGTATGGTTCAGCTGAAGAGTTAATCATTGGCTTGGGGGAAGATATAAATGAAGAGTTGATTGTTCAAATTAAAGCTATGGAGAATGAATTATGGTGATGTATTTACCATCACCCAAGGTGGACTGTGTTACCTTAGTTGATGATATTGTAGAGGAACGTGTAAATGGCATAAATTCTGACTATTTTGAGTCTATCCGTGAGGAGTGGAAAGCTCGAGTCCAAGAATATATAGATGAAAATGGTAGTCCTCGAAAAATACAGCCATGGCCATATGTAACAAGTCATAAACAAAAATTTCAAAATTTGTATAAGCATCCTCAAGAACAATCAGTTCAAAAACCAATTCTTGATAGTCTCCGTTCTCGAGAGTTACAAATTTGTCCAGCTTGCGGTGAAGATGGAACGCCAAACACTCTTGATCATTATTTACCTAAAGAAGCATATCCTGAATTTTCTATTACACCGATAAACCTTTCTCCTATGTGCGATATATGCCAGGGAAAAAAAGGTACAAAAACTGTTAACGAAATGAATGAACGTTTGTTCCTTCACCCATATTTTGATGAATTCGTTTCATCTCCGGTGTTGTCTTTAAAGATTGGCAAGCCCTATAGGTCACCAGAGATGATAGAGGTAGTAGCTCATTGTGACCTTACACCAGCTCAATCGAAATTGGTCAATTATCACTTGACAGAATTAGATATTGTTAAGCGATATTATCGTTATTTTAGGGATCAGTATTTTCGTTTGTTGAAGCTTGTTCGTTTCATGAAAGAAAGTGGGCAAAACATTCAAACGAATTTAGAAACATTTAAGTTTAACGAGTCTTTAAAATCTATAAATTCCTGGCCGCATATTTTTTACGCAAGCGTTCTCGAGGATAACGAGTTGATGATATATCTTGAGAACGAAGTATAAGTGTTTTATTCCCTTTTGTACTGAAAACTACAAAGGAACAGGCCTTTTTTGTGCTAAAGAGGTCCCGTATCATACCCTTATTACCATGAATATATTGTACTTATCAGGTGCAATTTTCATCGGCGTAGTCCCATCTACGCCCTTTCTGTTTATCTGTGTCAAATTCTATTTTTTGTTATACGGTAGTCCCCTACCCAACCCGCTCTCAAGGTGGCCCACCTTGCCGCCGGAGGCAGATTTTTTGTTTTTCATTTCTTGATGACCACCAGATAAGGCGCACTTATGAAGTCAGAAAAAACCTCCCCCTTCAGTCCCATTCGAACAGAGAAAAAAGGACGAATCGTTACGATTATTATTGCTCGCCCTGAGGTCCGCAACGCCATCGACAGCGAGGCTGCCGAGATGCTGTCGGCGGCTTTTCAGGCCTTTGAGGCTGACCCGGAATGTCATGTGGCGGTGCTGTGCGGCAGCGGCGGGCATTTTTGTGCGGGGGGCGATCTGTCGGCCATGGTGGCTGAAGGGGCCAACCCCATCAGGGAGAAGGGCGACGGGCCGTTGGGTATTTCGCGTCTGTCCCTTTCAAAGCCTGTGATCGCGGCTATCTCGGGGTATGCGGTGGCAGGGGGGCTTGAGCTGGCGCTGTTTTGTGACATCCGGATTGCAGAGGAGGGCTCGATTTTCGGATTCTTTAACAGACGGTGGGGGTTGCCCCTGTGCAACGGGAGCAGCGTTCGCCTGCCTCGGATTATCGGTCACGGACGGGCCATGGACATGATCCTCACCGGCCGTGCGGTGGCAGCTGATGAAGCGCTCTCTTATGGCTTGGTGACGCGAATCGTCGAAGACGGGACGGTGCGGGAAGAAGCTGAAAAGCTTGCCGAAGAGATCGCCGGGTTTCCCGCCGAGGGCATGAGGTGCGACAGGCACAACGCCATCAGCCAGTTTACCATGGGCATGGACGAAGCCCTGGAACATGAACTTTCAAACGCCGCAGAGGTCTTTGACAACGAAAACGCCCTGAAAGGTGCCCGGGAGTTTGTCGAGGGCAAGGGACGGCACGGGGCATTTGGTGGCAAATAAGATTGCCTCCGGCGGGTCGCTTTTTGAAAAAAGCTCCGCAAAAACTTTCCGGTTGAAACAGCCTCTCTTCTTCGCCCCACGGGGGGCGGAGAAGGGAGGCTGTTGCGTATCAGGCCCGTTGGGTATGAAGACAGTCGGCTTCGTTTGGGGATATTTCGAAAGAAGGCTCTCAGGATTGACGAAGAATACAAAAGGAGAGGCAAGGCGCTTCTTTCGGCGAAGCAGCCTTATACATTCATCCTGCCATTTGGTCTGAATCTACAGTAAATATGTAAAGCATGAATGAGTGGATAGTGTTCCAAAGAAGAAAAAGGCATCAACCGGTTATATGGTTGATGCCTTTTTTTATGGCGTTTGTTCGGTCGTCTTGAACGTTTAAAAACTGCCTTCGTGACAGACCTCGGCCCGAGGAACGAGGGATGAGGCCTGTCGCAACCTGGGGTCCAGGGGATCATCCCCTGGCCGCCGGAGGCAGCTCTTACTGTAGCTCTTCCTTTTTCCCAAAGTAGAGATTTGCCACGGCCATCAGGGAAGTTCCCACGATGAGCAGAAAAGAGATGGCGTTGATGACGGGGGTGGAGCCGTCTCGTACTTGCAGGTAGAGGTTGATGGGGAGGGTGGTTTCTGAGCCCACGAGAAAGAGGGTGGTGTTGAAGTTCTCGAAGGACATGAGAAAGGCCACGGCCCCGGCCCCGAAGATGGCGGGTCTCAGGAATTTCAGGGTGATGTGCCAGATGACTTCGATTCGGCTGGCGCCCAGGTTGAGGGCGGCCTCTTCTAAGCTGGGGTCGAATTTCTTGAGTCTGGCGGAGACCACCAGGGAGACGAAGGTGGTGATAAAGGCGAACTGTCCGCACACCACGAGCCAGAAGCTGGGCCTCAGGATCGGGATGTCGACGCCAAGGGTGTTGTCCACGAAAGCCCCGGCGCTGGTGGCGGCGAGGAGGATGGAGATGCCGAGGATGACGCCGGGGACCACGAGGGGGGCCAGCATGAGGAAGTAGAGTGCGCCTTTGAAGGGGAACTCTTCCTGTTCGAAGAGAAAGGCGGCGCAGGTGCCCACCACGGTGGAGAGGATGGAGACGAAGAAGGCGGTTTTTGCGCTCACCCAGATGGCATCGAGGTTGTGGGAGTCGTTGAAGATGCCCACGCGGCCCGGGAGGTCTGCGGTGAACCACTCCACGGTAAACCCTTTCCAGGGAAGGGAGGGGAACTGGGAGTCGTTGAAGGCGAGAACGCAGGTGACCACCAGCGGGGCAAAGAGAAAGACGAAATAGAGAACAATATAGAGGTTGAAGCCCCAGTTATAGGCATTGCTTCGGGGAAGAGATCGGATCATTGGACCACCTTGCTCAGTTTCTGGTTGGTCAGTGTCAGCCCGAGCCAGATGATCAGGGAGGAGAGGAGCAGCAGGAGAAAACCGAAGGCTGCGCCCATGTTCCAGTTGAAGCTGGCGATGAACTGGTTGTAGATCTGCTCGGTAAACCAGAGGGAGTTTTTCCCCCCCATGAGGTTGGGGGTGAGGTAGTTCCCCAGGGTGAGCATAAAGACCACGATGGCACCGGACATGATGCCGGGGATGCAGTGGGGGATGATGATCTTTCGCAAGATGGACCACATGTTCCCGCCGAGATCGTAGGCCGCCTCGATGAGGCTGTTGTCCAGGCTGTCCAGCACCGAGATGATGGGGATCACCATAAAGAGCATGGAGGTGTAGACCAGGCCCATGACCATGGTGACGTCGTTGTAAAGCATCTCGATGGGCACCTTGATGAGCCCGGTTTTCATGAGGAAGTGGTTGATCACCCCGCTCTCCCTGAGAAGAATCATCCATCCGTAGACCCTGACGAGCTCACTCACCCAGAAGGGCATGAGCAGAAGGGTCATGAGAAAGGCGGATTGGTTGGGTTTGGCGACCTTGGTGATGTAGAAGGCCACGGGCATGGCGATCACAAAGGTGATGGCGGTGACCAGGATGGCAAACAGGGCCGTCCGGAGAAAGGTGTTCCAGTAGATGGGCTCTGTGAAGAACTCTTTGTAGTTGGCAAGGCTCCAGGTCATGTCGCCCCAGTCGTTTTCAGCCCGGAAGGACATGTAGAGAAGGTCCAGGTGGGGCAGCACGATGAGAAGAAAGAGCCAGAGAACCACCGGGGTTAAAAAGAACCAGAGCGTCCACCGGATATTGGCTTTTGTGGACATCACGCCTCCTCTCGGGCGAAGCAGATGCCGGAGCCCTCATCCCAGCCGATGTCGATGGTGTCTCCGGATTTGATGTGGTCGAACTGACCGTTCTGGGGCAGGGCCACGAGGATCTCCCGCGATGAGCCCGCAGGGTTGGTGAGCAGCCTGCTGTTGGCTCCGTCGAAAAGCACGGCCTTCACGTCTGCTTTGAACCGGTTGAGGTGGGACAAAGAGGCGTCAGGCTGGATCAGCATGGCTTCAGGGCGCAGGAACAGGTCCACGGACGTGCCGTTGCTGTATTCGCCCATGGTCTTGGATTGAAAGACGGGGCCCTCATCGGTGGTGATGGTGCCTTGGGTGCCATTGGAATCGCTGAGGCGACCGGACCAGCGGTTGTTATCCCCCACGAATCCGGCCACAAACGGGGTGGCGGGGCGGTGGTAGAGGTCCTGGGGCGTGCCGATCTGCTCGAACCTGCCCTGGTTCATCACCGCCACGTTGTCGGACATCACCAGCGCTTCGGACTGGTCGTGTGTGATGTAGATAAAGGTGGTTCCCACTTCGGACTGGAGGGTTTTCAGCTCCACCTTCATCTGCTCGCGAAGCTTTAAGTCCAGAGCCCCAAGGGGTTCGTCCAGGAGCAGCAGGGTGGGTTCCAGAATCAGGCAGCGGGCGATGGCAATGCGCTGTCTCTGGCCCCCGGAGAGTTGGTCGACACGCTTGTCTCCGTACCCGGGCAGGTGGACCCGCTCCAGCACGTCCTCTACCTTGCGCTTGATGGCTGCGGGCTTTTCTTTCCGGCGCTTCAGGCCAAAGGCGATGTTCTCGGCCACGTTCATCATGGGGAAAAGGGCCAGGTGCTGGAACACAAGATTCACCGGGCGTTTGTTGGGAGGGAGCCCCAACATGCTCTTGCCCCGGATTGAAAGGCCCCCGGAATCGGGGTTGTTGAATCCTGCGATCATGCGAAGCAGGGTGGTCTTCCCGCACCCGGAGGGTCCCAGGATGGAGAAGAACTCTCCCTGTTTTACATCAAAGGAGACGTTGTCGACGGCGGTGAAATCTCCGAATCGTTTGATGACCTCTTGAACGGCCAGGTCTGTCTGCATAACTCTCTCCAGCTGTACGTCTGCGTTGTGCCGTGACGCGTAAAGACGCATCACAGTCGCTGTCGGGCGATGCCCGTGACTATCATTTAAAAAAGCATGCCTCCGGCGGCCAAGGGCTGAGCCCTTGGAACCCAGGTTCGCAAATACTCCGGGGCTCCGCCCCTCCACATTTGCTGACGGGCCCTGCCCGTGAAGAACGCTTTGGTTACCTTCCCTTCTTCGTTGTTAAAAAAACGTTTGAAGAAGAGCAAACGATGCCGCCACCTTTTCTCTTAGCCCCGCAGGGGCTTAAAGAAAAGGTGGCGGCATACCCGTTAACCAGGACCATATGGCTTGCCAATATTGGTGCTGCAGGTGAATTGCTCTTAAAACCTGTTTGTCAAACCCGTCTTTATTAAAACTGGCAAAAGTTTGGCCTCCGGCAGGGCCGCCGGAGGCACAGGTAGGGTCTTGCGCCTCGCTATGGCTTTATTTGGACGCTTTGACCTTGTCGAGGGTCTTGCCTTCAAACGCTTCCAGTTTTGCGGGGACGGGGGGATACCACTTGATGTTGTCCACGGCAGACTGGGGGAAGCAGCGCGCCATGTTATCGGCGATGTTCTTGTCGAGCAGGGGGCTGACATTCATTGCGGCAGTGGGGTAGAGGGCCTCGTTGGTGAAGGCAGCCGCATTTTCGGGGCGCATCATGAAGTTGATCCAGGCGTAGGCGGCGTCAACATTCTTGGCCTTGGCGGGGATGGCGTAGGTGTCGATCCAGCCCAGGGCGCCCTCTTCGGGGGCGAGAAAATCGATGTCGGAGTTTTCAGCGTGGAGCTTGAATCCGCCGTTGTCCCAGGCCATGGCCACCCAGACTTCGCCGGCGCGCATGGACTCGAGGAGGGCGTCACCGTTGGCCCAGTAGTTCTTTACGAGGCCTTTCCCGTCCATCAGCTTCTGGCCCACGTTATCCATGAGCACTTTGTAGGCCTTGGGGTCGTTGTATTTTTCAAAGGGGTTGTCGCCCATGGCAAAGGCGGTGGCGATGAGGGTGGGTCGCTTCACACGGTAGCTGATGCGGCCTTCATACTTGGGGTTGAAGAGGTCTGAGTACCCTTTGACGTCCGGGGCCATTTTTTTGTTTACCACGAGGCCGGATGTGCCCCAGCAGAAGGGCACCGCGTGGGAGCCGCCCTTAACAAGGGTGTTCTTCTTTACGGCATCCAGCATGGAGGGGACAAACTGCTCGATCTTGAGGCGGCTGTAATCGATGGCCTGATAGATCTTGTACTTGGCCTGGACAGAGGAGATACGGTCCTGGCTGGGCTGAGCCAGGTCAAAGCCGGCACCGCGGGTGGCGCGGAGCTTGGCGATCATCTCTTCGTTGTTCGAATAGGTGACTTTTACGGTGTACCCAGTCTCCTTTTCAAACTTTTCCACAAGGGCGTCGGGAGCGTACCCTTTCCATGTGAGGAGTTTGAACTCTTCGGCATTGGCAAATCCAGAACAAAGCGTAAGGATCATGGCAGCTGCAAAGGTCTTGAAACAAGCTTTTCTCATTGCGATAACTCTCCTTGTGCGTAGGTTGACGAGGCAGATACCTAAATTTAAATAAATAGTACAATTTGAATAGCACAGGTATGATGAAACATCATTTAAATTATTGTAATGGTGATTGTGTCTTAAACCTATCGTTATTATAACATGACGAAGATAAAGATACCTGTGCGTTGATCGTACTGGCTGAGTGTTAGGGACGTGTTAGCCCGGATATTTCATGAGAAAACGATCAAGATAGAGCAATCGGAATGTTTTTGCGGAGCTTTTTTCAAAAAGCGACCCGGAGGCGAGCTGAACACTCCCTCTAACCGGTTTTTTGTCCGACATTTTATTGTATTTCATGATAAAATTAACACCATATCAGCGAATTCCCCACTCCACCTTCTCTCAGCCACTGTCCTTTCGAAGGCGGTTGTTAAAATAAAGCCCTTTGTCAATCCGTTTTCGATTCGTCAGTCGTTGCATGTGTGGCTCACGTGGTTCTTCATCGCAGCCGGTGAGCGCCAGCGATCCGGTTGCAACCTGGGGTCCAGGGGATCATCCCCTGGCCGCCGGAGGCATGCTTTTCATGTCCCTTGCCAACAAGGACCCCGCCTGATGCAGAAGCTTTCGCCATTCATAGCGTTGTTGTTGCTCTTGCTGGCCTCTGGCTGCGGCACCATGGCCAACGGCCGGAAGTGGGGAGAGGATGCCACGTGGCGACCGGGGTGGGGCCGAGTGGGGAAGGTGGCGGTGGAGACGGCCCTTGATCCGCAGACGTGGGGGCCGTTGGTGGTGGCGGGGCTCCTTCAGGTCGAGGACGCGGATGAGCGGATTTCGGATTGGGCGGTGGACCATGCGCCGATCTTTGGATCGCCGGAGAACGCTCAGGACGCCGTGGACTGGACGGGCAAGAGCCTCGACATGATGTTTTACGCGAGCCTGGCGGCAACCCCGAGTGGGGATGAGCTTGGAGAGTGGGGTTGGAACAAGTTGAGGGGCGGGATGGTGGAGTTCGCGGGGTTCGGCGTGGCCGAGATCTCCGTGGACAAGCTCAAGGATGCCACGGGCCGGACCCGGCCGAGCGGGGGCGACGACCAGAGCTTTCCTTCGAGCCATGCACGGCGGTCGGCAGCTGACGTGACCCTTGCGACCCGAAACCTGGAGGCCATGAACCTGCCCGGCACAGCCCGGGTGACCATGAAGACCGGGTTGTACTCCCTGGGCGCTGTCTCGGCCTGGAGCCGCGTGGAAGCCCAAGGACACTACCCATCCGACGTCCTCGCAGGGTGGGCCGTGGGCCACTTCTGGACCGCCTTTTTCCATGATGCTTTTCTGTACAAAGACGGGCCGCCCTTTGTGATGCAGGTTCTGCCCGAACCGGATGGCATGCAGGCTCGGTTGGTGTGGCGGTTTTGAGATGGGCAGGAAAAGCGTGCCTCCGGCGGGCAGGTGGAGGCACCTGCAAACCTGATTGCCCTTGCGCTTTACTCCGAGGGACGAGGAGCAAAGCGCAAGGGCGTTCGCCGTGGGCTGCGCCCGTCACCTTTGCTGGAGATGCTGCAGGTGTTGCTGTAAGACTCAAAGCGTTATGGGGACGGTGGCGTAAGCATTGAAGTTAGCCCCCTGTGTCAGGATAGTTGTCGCCTCGTTTGAAAAAATCAATTAGAGTGCGGGGCGATTGTGAGAGAACCAGTTGAGCCATTATTATTCAGACGAACTAAAGTCGTCCATGATTCAAAAGATGATGCCCCCTTCAAGCATGCCTGTCCGGAGACTGGCCGAAGAGACAGGAATTACAGACAGCACGTTGTATACATGGCGGAAACGGGCCCTATCCAAAGGAGTAATTGTGCCGGGAACAAGCAATAAACCGGACAAATGGAGTTCGGAAGAGAAATTTGCAGTTGTATTGGAAACAGCCACACTGAATGAATCCGAACTATCGGAGTATTGTCGTAAAAAAGGCCTTTACCCGGAACAAGTTACCGAATGGAAGACTGCCTGTTTAAAGGCTAATTCATCATCAGTCGACCATCGGAAAGCTCTTTCTGAAGACCGAAAACGGGACAAGAAAGCAATCAAAAACTTAACCAAGGAACTGAAACGCAAGGACAAGGCCCTGGCTGAAACAGCGGCTTTGCTGGTGCTGAGAAAAAAGGCCCAGGCGATCTGGGGGGATCCCGAGGACGACTGATTACACTCTCAGATCGCATTGAAGCAGTTCGCGTCATCCAAGAAGCTGTCCATGCAGGGGCTCGATTATCCAAGGCATGTCAAGAACTTGGAGTCTCACCGAGAACTATTCAACGGTGGAATCAACCTTCCGGCTCTCTCCAGAGAGACAAGAGAAAGCATGCGCTCAGGCCGTCTCCGGCAAACATGATGACGGAAAAAGAGCAGCTCGAAATTCTTACAGTTTCTAACCAAAAACGGTTTCAAAGTATGCCTCCAAGCCAGATTGTCCCAACTCTTCTGGATGAAGGAACCTACATTGCTTCAGTATCCACTTTTTACAGGGTCTTGCGTAAAGCTGGGCAACTTGTCCGGCGAGGGCGCGCTGTATCCGCTCCGAAGCGGAAGCCCACCTCGTATGCTGCAACAGCCCCAAATCAAGTTTGGAGCTGGGATATCACCTATTTGCCGACGCCCATCAGAGGACAACATTTTTATCTGTACATGGTGGAAGACATCTTCAGCCGTATGATTGTCTCCTGGGAAATCCATGGTACTGAATCAGCAGATCATGCTGCTGAAATGATACAAAAAGCATGTTTGAAGCATGGAATATACAACCAAGATACGCCACTGATCCTCCACTCGGACAACGGGAGCCCTATGAAAGGGGCCACTATGCTTGCGACCTTGCAACGGCTTGGAGTAATTCCCTCCTTCAGCAGGCCTCGGGTTAGTGATGACAACCCCTATTCAGAGTCCCTGTTCAGGACTATGAAATACCGTCCTGACTACCCCTCAAAGACGTTCAAAACACTTATACATGCACGAAGCTGGGCGAACAGTTTTGTGTGTTGGTACAACTACAAGCACAAGCACAGCAGCCTTAAATTTGTGACACCTGCTCAGAGGCATTTGGGTGTTGCTAACGCCATTCTTGAGGCCAGGAGTTTAAAGATGCGGCAAGCTAAAGCTCGACATCCAGAGCGCTGGGGAAACCGGAAAACAAGAGATTGGACACTGCCCACTGAGGTTTGGTTGAACCCTGATAAAAAGACCTTACCGCTGGGCAACAAAACTGCAATAGCCGCTTAATCCTGAGGCGACAACTTCATTGACAACCACCGTTAGCCACTTTAAACTTAAAACTTGTTTGTCAAACTTTTCAAAAGTTTGGCCTCCGGCAGGGCCGCCGGAGGCATTTAACAGGATCAGCCATGTCATTTAAAGAGAATCTCCTTAAAAAAATCTCACTGGACCGGATGAAGCTGCGGGTTCTTGCTACCCTTGGGCCTGTCGGGGGCGGCAGCAAGGTCGACAAAAAAGCGATGCGGGAGTTGCTGGCTGCCGCGGGGTCCAGAACCCTGAGCAGGAGGGGGCTTGAGCTGTATCTTCCGGAAGGCACATCCGATGGGGACAAGCAGACCATTCTTGTCCTGGACAACGATCTTCCTCTTTACGACAGCACCGTGGATGACGTGGTTATGAGAAAAGAGCCGACGGTCAAGGAGATGATCAGCATCAGGAATGCCATGCGGATATTGAACGATTCGGACGTGGTGATCAGCCGGAAGGAGACCTCGGTGGAGACCGTGTATCAGGAGGGGCTCTCCCGCCTGGATCTCTCCTTTACTGAAGAGGACATCAAGCAGCTGGAGTATGAAGGACGCGGAGGGGTTGAGTGGAAGGATGACGATACCGTGCTGGAATGCCTGAGCCTCTTTGCCGAACTCCTGGACCTTGCCCCCGAACCCGCAGAACTTCGGATTGAACACCACCACATCCGGGGCCGCCTCTCAAGGGCCCGGGGCGGCGGGGAGGCCTTCGGACCGGCGGTGGTCTACAGCCTTGGGGACAGCGCCATTCGGTGGATCAGCGAAATATTCCCCCTCGCCGACAAAGAGGCTGTTGAGCGTTTCCGTGCCAAGGCTCAAGGCAAACGAGATCCCGATCTTCTCGGTCCCGCAGTGATTAAACACCTCTCCGAAGAAGCCATGCGCATGGCCCCAGGTTCGTGAATGCTCCCACCCCTCGTTCCTCGGGGTGATCACATTCACTGACGGGCTGCGCCCGTGATTAAAAATTGAGGTCGCACATCTTCTTTCGTCACCCTTGCGGTGACTAAATCGTTCCGTTGAAATCCTTACCTCCGATGGCATTGTACAACTGTTGTTCTCGTTGCCGTAGGCGATGCCCTGACTGGCCTATCCCACCGATAATATCTTTTATTCCGTTCAAACCAATTCATAGATTACTATCTGGCGTCTCTGTGGAAATAATCCTTGACTCATCAAGTGTTTATTGAATAGCTGGATGTATTATCCATTTATTCAGCTTGTACTCAGCCACAGGAGGCATCAATGAATCACCCTGAAGTGACGGATCAGGCGTTGTCTATTTTGCGGAGTGGGGAGAATTTCCAGTGGTACATCATGATGGGGCTTGCGTTTGTGGCCTATGTCTACTTCACGGAGATACGAAATGGAAACTGGAAAGTCGTTGCCGCCGGTTTTTCCTACTACATGGTTCACTGGTTTGTGGAAATAGTGAACGGGCTGATTCAGCACTTCAGCGGCCATGCCCTCTGGACGGTGCCTTCGGGGACTTCCTTTCTTTTGCTCATCGGGGTCGGAGCCGAACTGAGCCTGATGTTCATGGTCTCGGGCCTGGCCCTCAGCAAGCTCCTCCCGGACGACCCCAAGTTAAAAGTGTTTGGCATAAATAACAGGATTTTGTATGTTGTTGCGAACGCTGCCTTTTATTCCATTTTTGAGATATTCCTCGTGAAAACCCCGGCCTTTGCCTGGGTGTACCCCTGGTGGGGCGCTTTTCCGGTTTTCATCACAGTCTACATTCCGTTTTTTGCTGTTTCGGCCTGGTGCCACGACGCACAGCCCGCAATCCAGAGACGGGTCATCCTCTCCCTGTTTCTGCTCAATGCCGCCATGCTGACCATTTTTGGCAGCGTTCTGAAGTGGATATAGCTTTCTTGTTAAAATCATGCCTCCGGCGGCCCTGCCGGGAGCCAAACTTTTGAAAAGTTTGACAAACTGGTCTTAACAATTGTTCTGATACGGATTTTGTTTTAAAGGCGGATGTGATTTGCCCCGAGGAACGAGGGGCAAAGCGCATCCGCAACCAGCTTTCAAGGTGGCACACCTTGCCGCCGGAGGCTTTGTCAAGAACACCCCAACCCACAGGCTGGTGACATGAGAAACGTATTGATAGCGTACGACACGGTGTCCAATGCAACTCAGGAGGCGGCCTCCATCGTTTATAACGAGTTGAAAGCCATTGAGGGTGTGCAGGTGGATTTGACCTTGTTTCGGGATGTCGGTGGGCTGAGTGCTTACGACGTTGTTATCATCGGAAGCCCGATGCGATTTAAAAACGTCAATGCAAATATCCGAAAATTTATCGCCCAAAACATGGAAACCCTGCGCAACAAAAAGGTGATCTGTTTTCTTACCTGCCTTTACCTCATCCGGGATACGGAAAGCCCTGGCTTTGACTTTCCCGTTTTCATGGACCCTTCTTTTGATGCAGCGCCCAAGCCCATCAGCAAGATGAACATGATGGACAAGACCCACAGTGATACCCAGTACATCGACACCCTTCTGAAAAACTCTCTTACCCCGGTCTCCGTTGGTTTCTTTAAAGGTCGCTTGGAGATGAAGAGCCTGGGGTTTTTCAGTCGTCTTTTTATGCGGGTGATTCTCCTGTTTACAAAAAAAGAGCAAATTGGGGATTTCCTGAACCCAGCTGCTGTTTCTGAGTGGGCGAGGAGCTTAAAAGAGATTGTTTCTGAGGGGCGGCGGTCCGCATAGCGTTGAATGCAAATCGTAATACCTGACCTCTGACGGTTTCGTATCACACACATAGATCCCCGGCCATTCGGTCTGAAAAGGGCAATGTGTGATCTTAGGTTATGGACGCTAAGGCTGCTGAAAAACATGTACAATTTTGGACGTAACGCCGTTGTGTTTTGACTCGAGGAACGAGAGGCAAAGCGCGACGGCAACCAGCTTTCAAGGTGGCTCACCTTGCCGCCGGAGGCAGTTTTTTTAACCCTCTTTGATCACAGGCGTCAGATAAAGGAAAAAACATGGATTATGGCGAAACAACGTGTGAAGTCTTTCAGGCTGATGAAAAGACAAAGCTGCTTGCGCGCATCTGGTTGCCGGATCAAGGCACCAAGGCCATCTTTATTGGCATCCATGGTGGCATGGCGCATGGGGGGGACTGGGTAACCTCGGCGCACTATTTTAATGAGAAGGGTGTTGCGTTGTATGCATTGGATTTGAGGTGGCACGGGGCTTACCCTGAGTACAACGATGATGGGAAAAACTTTTTTCACATCAACTCGTATGACGACTATGCACGGGATGTCCATGGATTTTACGGGTGGGTGAAGGAGCGGCACCCCGGCATTCCGGTATTTATCATCTCTCACTCCAACGGTGCCCTGATCTCCCTTTATTACGGGCTGTCCATCGGCAAGGGTTCGGATATCAAGGGCTATGTTCTGTCGTCTCCGTGGCTCGAAAACCGGGTGGTGGTTCCAACGGTCCTCCGTTATCTGTCCAAAGTCATAGCCGCTGTGTCTCCGACATTCTCCATTGCTCCTGAGCCTGTCACCGACTTTTTGACCCATGATGAGGCGATTACAGCGCGGCATTATTCAGATGAGAAGATGGGCCTCAGGGGAACGAGGGCCTCGGCAAAGCTGGGCGTAGAGTCCGAGAAAACACAGGCATGGGTTCTCAAGAACATGAAGCACTGGGCCCAATTCCCGATTTACTGCGTCATTGCGGGGCAGGACAAACTGGCGGTGCCGGAAACTGCCGAACGTGCCATGGCAGAGGTCCCCAAAGGTCTGGCGACGGTTGTTACCTATGCCGAAAACTACCATGAGAATTTTAACGAGGTAAACCGCGGGGAAATCTTTGATCAGGTTTGGGATTGGATGAAGGCATATATGGAGTAAAGCAATGCCTCCGGCGGCAAGGTGTGCCACCTTGAAAGCGGGTGGCCGCAGCGCTTTGCCTCTCGTTCCTCGGGGCAAGTCACATCGGCATTTGTTTGAAATTGACGGTTGATTGATTTCTCATGCAATATCCGGGTTAGGCGGGCAGAGGGGATAGTCCTCTGCTCCCCATAAGGCAAATGCGGTAACTCTGAGGGACGAAGGGTGAGAGAATTCGGCCTGCACGAGGAAAGGAACATATCCGATCCGTGCAACCAGCTTTCAAGGTGGCTCACCTTGCGCCGGAGGCACATATTTACTCAATACAGACGCTCTTGACCTCTTCAAGGGTTGTTTTTCCTGCCAGGACTTTCCTGATGCCGTCCATTTTAAGGGTCCTCGTTCCTTCGGCGAGGGCCCTTTCTTTTATGGCCTCTGCGGTGCTTTGTGAGTGGATCAGTTTTTTTATGGCGGGGGTGGCGATGAGGAGTTCGTGAATGCCGGCTCTTCCACGGTATCCGATGTTGTTGCAGTGGTCGCAGCCGGCGGGTTTGTAGAGGGTCAGGTCTTCATTTTCAGTAAGGCCGAGTTCTTTGGCGTGCTCTGCGCCATATTCCTGAAGCAATATGTCGATTTCATGGGGATCGGGGGTGTAGGCTTCTTTGCAGTGGTCGCAAAGAAGGCGCACGAGGCGCTGGGCCAGGACCCCAAGGAGGCTGTCAGCGACATTCATGGCGCCGATGCCCATTTCCGTTAAGCGGGTGACGGTTTCTGCTGCGGAGTTGGTGTGCAGGGTGCTCAGGACCAGGTGGCCGGTGAGGGAGGCTTCAACGGCGATTTTGGCGGTCTCCAGGTCACGCATTTCACCAATCATGATGATATCGGGGTCTGCGCGCAGCAGGGAGCGCATGGCCCGTGCAAAGTCTAACGGATCGGCTTTGATGCTGCGGTTTACCTGGACCTGGCGAAGGCCTTTCTGGGTGATTTCCACGGGGTCTTCCACGGTCCATATTTTCTTTTCCGGGGCGTTTAAAAGGTGAATCAGGGCGTGGAGGGTCGTGGTTTTCCCAGAGCCGGTGGGCCCCACGGCCAGAAAGATTCCATAGGGCCTGCGGATGATGCCGAGCAGCTCAGCGCGATTGGCATCCGAGAAATCAAGGTCATCCAGTGATAAGAAGCCTCCACCGGAGAGAAGCCGGAGGACGGCGTCTTCCTTTCCTCCCACCGTCGGTGTGATCTCTACCCTTAATTCAATGATCTCATGACCGTTTTTCAATCGTATTTTTCCGGACTGGGGGAGCCGGTGTTCGTCCAGCTTCAGGCCTGCCAGCAGTTTGATGCGATTGAGAACGGATTGGGACAGGGTGGGGGCAATGTCGGTGTAGGCAAAGCAGGCCCCATCGGACCTGAACCGGACGGTGGTTTGTTCTTTTCCGATGCCCGGTTCGATGTGGATATCGGATGCGGATTTTTCGCATGCATCCAGGATCATCTTGTTGACCACCTGAATAACAAGGGGTGCGTTCTCATTGAGGATGTCTTCAAATTCATCATCCCCTTCCTCTTCCGTTGGTTCTGAGGGGGTTATGGCAAGGAGGGTGGCGACGTCCCCATGGGGCTCCGACAGTCCCAGGCCCCCGTCGATGTATTTTAAAATATCCCGCCTGAACCCCACGTACAATTTGAGTTCTTTGGCCAGCATCGTTGTTTTGATTTCATTGATGACGTCATAGTTGAGCGGGTCATCGGTGAGGATGGAGAGGGTTTCCCCATCCATTGCAACGGGGATGGCAAAGTTATTTCGACAATAGGTCGGGTTGAACCCTGTCAGAAGTTTTGGCGAGAGAAGCCTGGTTTCGGAAAAAGCGAGAAAGTCGGTGAGGTAATACCGGGAGAGGGCTGCGGCCATTTTGTCTTCAGGCACGTGGAACGAATCCAGCAGGATGCTTACCACATCGCCCTTTAAGGGCTCTCCTGCGTGCTCGCGTGCAGTGCGGGTCGCCTGATTCAGTTCATCCGGGCTGATGCTCCCTTTTTCCAGGAGCAGATCGAATTTTCCGGCAAGGCGTTGGGGGGTGCCGTGGTGAAAGAGGACCGCAGAGACTATCTTTCCTAAGTGGCTCAGGAAATTGGCCACCTTGGGCGAACGGTAGGAGCCGTCTCTGGTGTTGATGAGTTGAATGATGCCGATGAGTTCTTTTTCTTTAAGCAAAAGGGGAACCGAAAGGATGGAGCGCACTTCAACCCCTGTCTTCTCCTCATAGCGGGAGTCGTAGGTCATGCCGGGGTAGTTGGCGATTTCGAGGGGATCCCTCACATCACTGACACTCACCACCTGTTTGTTCTGTGCGGTGTATCCTGCGAGGGTGTCGTTGGACACGGGGAATCGAAGGCCCGTGTAGACGTCGTGGAACTTGAATTTTGTGTGCAGCTCGTTGGTCTTTGCGTTGTAGGCAAAGAGGCGTACCTTTTCCGCATGGAAAAGTGAGGTGATCTTTTCGGCAAGTTCGGTGAGGAGGCGATCGATATCGGTGGCCTGGCTTAAAGAGAACGCTAATTCAAGAATTTCAGCGGCCTTTGGGTGGCTGATGGAGATCATGGGTTGGCCCTGCTTTAGAAGCGAATGTTAGTAAAATGTAACCTGTTCAGCCAGATGTTGCCTCCTGCGGCCAGGGATAATCCCATCTGACCCCAGGTTCGCGAATGCCCTACCTCTCATCCCTGGGGTGTCATATTCGCTGACGGGCTGTGCCTGTGAACAACCGCTGTGGTTTTTAACCCTTCTTCGTGGTTTCTGCCGAAACCGGAGAAACCCACTAACGTCGACGGCCAAATTGTTGCTCTTTTTATGAGTTGGGTTTTATAAAATGCCGCTGGAATCCATTCTGTCGAGAGCGAAGAGAGCAGGTTTGGATGGACCGCATCAGCCCCTCAGATGCGCTAATCTGTCAGGGCGGCTTTGAGAAACGCGGCTTTGTCCTCACCTTCCACATAGTGCAATACTTTTCCATTGATGGTTATTGAGAGTGTGTATTTGATCCCTTCAGTGCCGTATTCGATGAATTCTTTCGAGTCAATGGCGTCCGGGAGTTCAAGGGGCAGGCCCTCCTCCTCATTGCGCCACGTGTCGAGGTAATCGGCCGCGGTGATTATCTCCAGCCGGGTGGCGTGCTCGATCTGCTGGTTATCGGGACGGTTGAATGGATGGAACATTTGCTCATAGTGCAGGATGAAGGATACGAAAAAGATGAAGGCGGATACCGCAAGGACCCAGGCTGACAGGCCAGCTCCTTTGGGGGCAGCCCCATGGGCCAGCTTTGCATGATGTGTCTTTATCGCCTGATCCTGGGCGGCTTCTACAAGTTCATCGATGGATTTTGACTTGTTGATTTTTTCTTGATGGTCATCGTTTGTATTTTTCAGATCGGCCATGTTTCTTTCCTCATGGTTACATAAGTTTTATTCGTGCCCAGCTGTGGCCCAAATAGAATTTAAATTTGTCCGGTCCC
This sequence comes from Desulfolunaceae bacterium, assembly GCA_942491485.1. Taxonomy (GTDB): domain Bacteria; phylum Desulfobacterota; class Desulfobacteria; order Desulfobacterales; family Desulfolunaceae; genus Desulfoluna. Next base: position 663,294 of record CALOAX010000013.1, read on the forward strand.
ACAATATGCTGGAGAGCGATCAGGAGGTTGTCGGCTTCGCCCCATTGGGCAGACCAGATCAGCAGGTAGGGCTCGTTTTCTTCGTAGACCCCCCGCTGCCATCGCCAGACACTTGGAGCTCCGGATTTGAGTCGAAGCTTGATGGTATCTGGGCCCGTGAACACCTCGTCAGTCAGGAGGCTTTTCAGGCTTTGCGGGGCTTGGCCAGCCGCAGCCCTTTTGAAAACCGGGTAGGCATCATTTTCGGCGTAGGTCACCGTCAGGGCGGTTTTGATCATGTCGATTTTTCCCACCAGTTCCACTGCTTCGGCCTTTAGAATGTACTGGCGATAATTTGGAACAGCGATCGTGGCCAGGATGCCGATGATGGCGATGACCGTCATCAGTTCGATGAGCGTAAAACCGCGTTGGCTCTTCCATCGTGATGTCGTTTCCATATGTCCTCCCATGGGGCAGGCGGGGTGTGCGCCCGTTACCGGGGTGTACACGTCGTGATGACGCGAGGTCTGTAAAGACGGGATGGATAACGCAGAAGTGGGGCTCCCGTGGTGGAGAAACGTTGAGTCACTCAATGCCTTGCAGTGTGTACGGCTTTGCTTGAAAAGGGTGGTGATGGCTCTGAAGGTTCTATGGGGTCAACGGTCTGGTTTTTTATTATTTTATCGTGTTGGGTAGGCAAGCGCAATCTCAATGTTCAGGTTCGCTTTTTCGGTGGGTGTAATGTACATCATACTCGCGTTACGGAAAATGTCATAAAGTGTCCCTCAGGTTGTTTGGTCTTTATGCTCAGTGAACGGTGATTTTTGGAGGTTTTTTATGACCGCAGTACGCGTTCTTCTTATGTTTATACTTACTCTGATGTTCACAGGGCAGGCTTTAGGGTCTGCTGTCTCCTCAGGCTCCACGTCATTCAACGGAAAGACCGTTGGCTACACCTTTACCGGGGACGAGGTGTCCGCCCTGAGCTACGCAAAAGACGGCACCTGCCGTGTGACGGCCACCATAGACGGTGACACCCACCGGATCGTGATCAGTGACCATCAGCTGACATGGAATGAGAGCGTGGTGGCGCTGGATGGCTTTAAAAAGGTGAAGATCGTTATGGATAAGACCAACGTCAGGTTTGCCGTGGACGGGCGCGAGGTGAAGGTGGCGCCGGCTGGTAAGGTTGAATAGTTACGCAACTTTTTAACTATTAACCCGGCAATTAAATAGTCAAGCTTTATTGATTAATGTGCTATAGTGGCAGTCATGACTAAACGAGACGCAAGAAAACTTAGCACAGAGGCCCAGCAAGAGCTGCGTGAGTTAGCAGTTCGGCTCAAAGAATCAGGCAAAAAATACGATGAGATTGCTGAAATAGTGAATGTGCACCCCACGACAATATGTACTTGGTATAAGGCTTACCAGAAGGGCGGAATCGAAGCCTTAAAGATCAAAAAAAGGGGGCGACGCACAGGCACATGCAAAACATTGACTCCGCTTCAGGAAGTCGAAATTCAAAAGCACCTCATTGACAAGTATCCTGATCAATTAAAGCTCCCATTTGCCCTCTGGACACGCATAGCTGTCCAGCAACTCATTAATGAGTTGTTTTCAATCAAAATGCCAATCCGCACGGTTGGTGAATATCTTATGCGATGGAACTTTACGCCGCAGAGACCGCTTCGAAAGGCATATAAACAAAACCCCAAAGCTGTGGATGATTGGTTAAGCAACGTGTATCCATCAATTGCCAAAAGGGCCAAGAAAGAAAAAGCTGAAATACACTGGGGCGACGAAACAGGCCTTTGTAATGATAGCTATCATGGACGTAGCTACGCTCCATGTGGGGAAACACCATCAATTAAATTGCATCCGAGATGTGAACGAGTGAACCTGATATCGACTGTAACAAATCAGGGGAAAGTCCGTTTCATGATTTACGATGGAAAAATGAATTCTCAAACTCTGCTCCAATTCATGAAGCGTCTTATAAAAGGGGCATCCCAGAAGATTTTTCTGATTCTTGATAATCTAAAGGTACACCACAGCCGAATCGTGAAAGCGTGGTTGGCCGATCATGAAGCTGAAATTGAGGTGTTTTACCTCCCTTCCTATTCACCAGAACTGAACCCAGATGAGTATCTTAACTGCGATTTAAAAGCGGGTGTTCATAGCAAGACCCCAGCAAGAACAAAAACGCAATTGAAGAACAAGGCAATATCGCATTTGAGAATGCTTCAAAAGGTGGCGGGAAGAGTCAAAAAATACTTCCGGCACCCCAAAATTGCTTATGCTGCATGATTAGTGTATTTAATTGCCGGGTTAATATTACGTTCAAAGTCGCCTCCGGCGGCCCTGCCGGGGGCCAAACTCTTGAAAAGTTTGATAAACAGGTTTTAGGGCGGCAACCGGAAAGTTTTTGCGGAGCTTTTTTCAAAAAGCGACCCGCCGGAGGCATAGCGAGTGTGACGTGCCCGAGGAACGAGGGCAAAGGAGCATTCGCAACCTGGGGTTAATCCCTGGGGCAGGATGTGGACTGAATGTAGCAGCCGGAGTCGCCTGGGTTTTTGCCTTCGGAAGGTGAGGTGGCAAAGACGGCATACACCGGGTAGTGGTCGGAGACGGCTTTGGCCTGTTTTGCTGACAGGTCGAACTCCGAGTCAAACCGGAAGACGTTGGCATGGCCCGTGGCGTAAGGGGCTGTTTCAGACGTCATGATGATGCGGTCGTAGGTGCACTGCGAGCGGGCGAGGTTCGTGTCCATGGCGTTTGTGATGAGCCACTGGTAGTCACTGCTTCTGAGCTCGGACGAGGTCTCTTCTTCGTCGTAATACGAGCAGTCGGCGTTCAAGTCCCCGAGGATGAGAAAGTGGGACTCATCGGGAAAGTGCGTTCGGGCATCGGCCATGACGGCTGGCAGGGCGTTGATCTCCGATGTGGCTTCATCCGGGTCGGTGTGGATGGTGATGAGGACAACGCTGAAATCACCATCCTTTGCCTTGAATTGTGCGATGAAAGGCTCTCTGTGGAAGAGGTCTTCAGCGCTGTCATCGAAGGTGTATGATGTGATAAAATCCAGTGTGTCGGAGCGGTACATGTACGCATACTGCTCTTTGGACGATGTGCGCCCCAGGCGCGGTCCGAGAGCAACCGCGTAGTCACGGCCAAGGTCATCGACCTTTTTTTCAAGGGCCTTGATCGCTGCCCCCGACTTGTCCCGGACCTCCTGGATGGCGACAATGTCGAAGCGTGTGATGGTATGCCCCAGGGTTTCCATGACGGCAGGCTTCCCGGCCTTGGAGATCCCAAACACCTGAATGTTGAAGTTTGCGATGGCGATGGTGCCGGCTGGTCTGCCCTGATCGCCGCTTCCCGATGCCGCTGTTCCTGCGATAAGTAAAAAAACAAAAACTACATTTGCCAGACATTTTATCGTGTTACGGTTGGTGCAAAACAATCTCATTTCAATATCTTTTCTTTTAAAACGTGGGTCCATTGACTACGAAAAAAGCGTGCCTCCGGCGGCAAGGTGAGCCACCTTGAAAGCTGATAGCCCTTGCGATTTGTCATTCGTTCCTCAGGCCAAATCTCAAGGACGTTTGCCGATGCTGGTGGTTGACACAACCGGTGAGGGCCAGGGCAATAATAAAACATACAAAAAGCGATGCCTCCGGCGGCAAGGGTGGCGAAGCCATTTAGGTAAAAATACCTTGAAAGCGGCTTGCGAGTGCGTGAGATATCTGACTTCAGCAGCTGGCTTGTCCTGTTGTCTTCTGCGGAGAACGGAAACAACTCGGCATGACTAATGCAGATCGGGGTGGGGTGTAAAGAAAAATTAGAAATTCAGTTCGGATAGTTTAAAAAGCTGATATGGAATCCGGGACCCTTCAACCATAGAAATCCTCACCATATTTAAAATAAGGACAATCCCATGGACAATAACGATATTATGCGGCGTATCCGCTACACCTTTGATTTCAGTGATTCAAAAATGGTGGCCCTTTTCGGGCTGACAGATCATGAGGTAACACGGGAGCAGATCAGTGATTGGCTTAAAAAAGATGACGATCCTGCATACAAAGAGTGCCGCGATACAGAGCTGGCGATCTTCCTGAACGGGTTGATCATCGAAAAACGGGGCAAGAAAGAGGGCCCACAGCCTGAGCCGGAAAAACGCCTGACCAACAACATCATTTTCAAGAAATTGAAAATCGCCCTGAATTTTACAGCGGAAGATGTCCTGGAGCTGATGAGTTTAGCTGAGTTTTCCATGAGCAAACACGAGCTGAGCGCCTTTTTCCGCAAGCCCGGCCACAAACACTACCGCGAGTGCAAAGACCAGATCCTGCGCAATTTCCTAAGGGGCATGCAGCTGAAATATCGCCCCAAACCTTAGAAGATGAATAAAAAGGCGATGCCTCCGGCGGCGAGGTGGGGGCACCTCGAAACCCTATGGCGAATGCGAGACGGAGATCGTTATGCAGGACAACTCGCGTTCGCATTCGCGTGATGTGTGAGATCTCTCATCTTTCATCACAAGTGCGTGAGGTGTGGAGTTTACATATTCGGCATGGGGGAAGGCGATCCAGATGGGGTGTCCATGCAATAGATTACGGGCGCAGCCTGAGGAATGAGGGATGGGAGCACTCGCGGCCTGGGGGGGATCCACCATAGCTAAATCCCTTTGCCGCCAGACCTACAACGTTCAAAGTCGTCTGTGTCAGCCCTGTCGGGGTCAAATTTTGCCAATTTTATGGGCTGGGTTTGACAAACAGGTTTTGATAGATTTCATGAAAATCTCCGCGAAAGCTCTCACCCCGAGGAACGAGGGGTGAGAGCTTTCGCAACCTGGGGTCCAGGGGATCATCCCCTGGCCGCCGGAGGCTGTATAGATTGCACGTTTTTCAGGAGATGCTATGAAAAAGCAAGAGACGTTCAAGAAGACCGGTGAGTTTATTCGACACTCTGCGACGGTGAAGGTGATCTCCATCGGTGTGCTGGTTCTTCTTCTGTTGATTCCCATGTCCATGATTTCCTCATTGATGAGGGAACGGGAGTACCGACGGGATGATGTGGTCCAGGAGATCAACGCGAAGTGGGGCAACAGCCAGACGATCACCGGCCCTTTTTTTACGGTCCCTTACAAATCATTCTACCGGGATGAAAAAGATGCGCTGAAGTACACCCTTCGTTATCTCCATATTCTGCCTGAACATGTAGACATACAGGGCCAGGTTGACACGCAGGTCAGGTATCGAAGCCTTTACGAGGCGGTTTTATACAACACCCGCATGACGCTTAGCGGAACCTTCACGTTACCGGCTCTGGTCCACACCAGCATTGCTTCGGATCACGTACTCTGGGAGAAGGCGGTCTTTTCTGTGGGCATTACCGACATGAGGGGGATTCAAGACAAGATTGCCATTAAATTTGATGGCGCGGAGTACAAGGCCAGCCCCGGGTTGAAGAGTGTGGACATCGCGGCCTCGGGTGTGCAGTGCGCGATCCCTCTTTCCCCGTCGCAAACCTCTTATGACTTTTCTCTGGGGCTTAATCTCAATGGCAGTGAAGAGGTTCATTTTATTCCGGTGGGTGAGACCACCCGCGTGAAATTGACATCCAGCTGGCCGTCGCCGAGTTTCAACGGCGCGTTTCTTCCCACCACCCGTGAGGTGACAGACCAGGGCTTTTCTGCCGACTGGACGGTGCTTCATCTAAACCGGAATTTTCCGCAATTCTGGGCGGGGAATCAGTACAACGTCACTGACTCGTCTTTTGGGCTGAGGCTTTTGATTACGGCGGATGTCTACCAGAAATCGATTCGCATCGCCAAGTATGCGCTGATGTTTATCGTGTTTACTTTCTCAGCCTTTTTCTTCTCGGAGATTATCAACAAGCGACGCGTCCATCCCATTCAGTATACCCTTATCGGCCTCGCCACTCTTCTCTTCTACGTGCTCCTTCTCTCCATCTCCGAGCATGTGAATTTTGATCTCGCCTATATTGCCTCGGCAACCGCCATCACCATCCTCATCACGGGCTACTCCAGGGGGATTCTGCGAAACAACCGATTCTCCTTTACCGTTTTCGGTATCCTGGTCGTTTTGTACAGCTATCTGTATATCGTTCTGCAACTCGAAGACTATGCCTTGATCATGGGCAGCATCGGCCTGCTCATCGTCCTGACCCTGGTGATGTTTATCACCCGAAAGATCGACTGGTACGCCCTGGATAAAGACGAAGACCAGTAGTAACTATTCAGCTCCAAAAAAGCAGCCTCCGGCGGCAAGGTGAGCCACCTTGAAAGCTGGTTACCATCACGCTTTACCCTTCGTTCCTCAGGGCAAAGCGTGATGGCGTTTACGTTGGGATTTACCACGGGCGAAGCCCGTCAGCGAATGTGCACCCCCGAGGTACGAGGGGGGAGCATTCGCCACCCATTATCCCTTGGCGGCCTTGAGCTGATCGATGAGCTCGGGGACCACTGCTTTGGCGTCACCCACGATGCCGTAGTGGGCGAATTTGAAGATCTCGGCATTGGGGTCTTTGTTGATGGCCACGACTGTCTTGGAGTTTGACATGCCGGTGGTGTGCTGAACGGTGCCGGAGATCCCCACGGCAAGGTAGAGCTCAGGCCGAACGGTTTTTCCGGTCTGGCCGATCTGGACTTCGTGGGGGATGCGGCCCGACTCGAACACGGGGCGGGTACCGCCGATCTCGGCGTTCAGCTCTTTTGCCAGGGTTTTGAGGCTGTCAAAGCACTCTCCGGTGCAGGCACCCATGCCGGCGGAGACGACTCGGATCGCTTCCTGGATGTTGACGGAGGCGGCCTCGTGCTTTTTCACCTCAAGAATCTTGACGCGGGCGTCTTCCTCTTTGGCGGTGATATCAAGGATGATGATCTCTCCTGTTCGGGAGGCATCTTTAACGGGGACATCCATGACGCCCTCGCGAACCGTGGACATCTGGGGCCGGTGGTCGGGGCAGAGGATGGTGGCCATGACGTTGCCGCCAAAGGCGGGACGTGTGGAGACGAGAATTTTCTTGTCGTCGTCGATGTCCAGCTCGGTGCAGTCTGCAGTACACCCTGTGTGGAGCCTGAAGGAGATACGGGGGGCCAGGTCTCGTCCGGTGGCAGAGGCTCCCACGAGGAGGATGTCGGGCTTTCTCTCTTCGGCTTCCTTGCAGATGATGTCTGTGTAAAGCTCGGTCCGGTAGTTGGCAAGGACCGGGGCATCCCCCACGAGGACCTTGTCCGCACCGTATTGGATGAGCTCGGCTGCCGTATCTGCGAGGTTTTCTCCAAGAAGTACGGCGGTGAGCTCTGTCTCCAGTTTGTCGGCAAGTTTTCTGGCTTCGCCCAGGATTTCGAGGGAGAGCGTGGACTGGGTCAGCTTGCCTTCAAACTGTTCGATAAAAACCCATACGCCTTTATGTGCACTGATATCTTTTGTTGAAGTCATGACGGTATCCTTAAATAGCGTTGATTTCTTGAAGTTTTTCAACCAGCTTCTGTGAGGACTCCTTGGGGGTTCCCTCGAGGAACTCCACCTGGGCCTTGGCGCGTTTGGGCGAGAACACCTTGCGCAGGCGTGTGGGAGAGCCTTTGAGGCCGAAGTTGGCAAGCTCCCCTTCAAGGTCGTCGATTCCCATGACCATGATCTCTTTGTCAAAGCAGCTGAACACCAGGTCCATGCGGGGAATGCGCGGCTCGTTGAGCTCTTTTTCGCAGGTGACCAGGGCGGGCATGGGCCCTTCAATGACGCGTGTGACATCCCCCAGGTTCTGGTGGATGGTGACGGTGCCGTCACCGACCTTGATGTCTTCTGCGTAGGAGAGCAAGGGGAGGTCAAGGAAATCCGCAATCTCCGGGCCCACCTGGGCGGTGTTTCCGTCCATGGCTTCCACGCCACAGAAGATCAGGTCACACCCACCGAGTTTTTTCACGGCAAGACCCAGGGTGTAGGCCGTTGCCCAGCAGTCTGCACCGCCGAATTTACGGTCGGTGAGAAGCACCGCGTTGTCGCACCCCATGGCCAGGGCTTCACGAAGAGCCTCTTCTACCTGGGGGGGGCCCATGGAGATGACGGTGACTTCGGCGCCTTTCTCTTCTTTAAGAACCAGGGCCGCCTCAATGGCGTTTTGATCGTTGGGGTTGATGATGCTGGGAAGACCGGTTCGGATTAGGGAGCCGTTTTCGTCCCACTTCACTTCGGTGACATCGGGGACCTGCTTGATACATACAATGATTTTCATCTTACAATCCTCTTCTTAATAAAAGTCGGCATGCCGCATGCGGTGGATAGCAAAAAAGTGCGGTGGCTTTTTCAGGCGTCACATCAGGTGCCAGGCCGTTTATTTTTGCGTTAGAATGGTCATGCCGGCGATGGTCTTGTTGATTTCAAGGCTCGATGCCACAACGCCTGCGTGCATGGCGTTTCGGAAGAGTTTTTCCACTTTGTACTCTTTGGAGTACCCGTAGGAGCCGTGGAACTGAACCGCCTGGCGGCAGACCTCCTGGATCATGGGCACGGTGAAGACCTTGAGCTCGGAAGAGGCGGCTTCGAAGCCTTTGACTTTCTCGTCTTGGAGTTTCACGGTCTTGTAGCACATGAGGCGGGACGCCTCGACTTTGGTTTTCATCTCGGCCAGCATCCAGGAGAAACCCTGCATGTAGCCCATGGGGAAGCCCCCAACGACGCGCTGGTTTCCGTATTTGATCGACTCGTCCAGGGCCGCCTGGCCGCCACCGATGGTTGCTGCGCATTGCTGAACGCGCTCTCCTGCGATCCACCTGAGAAGGATGGGGAAGCCTTTGCCCTGCTTGCCGAGGATGTTTGCTTTGGGAACACGGACATCTTTGAAGAAGACGTCACAGGTATCCGCTCCGTCGAGGCCCATGAGCTCGTAGTGGCCGGAGAAGGTGATGCCGGGGGTCATTTTGTCCACGACGAAGGCGGTGGTGTCGAAGGGCTTGCCTTTCATGGAGAGGTCTTTGGCGAAGAAGATTCCGTAGCCGGGCTTGTTGGCCATGCTGATGAACCGCTTGGTGCCGTTTAAGATGAAATCGTCGCCATCGGGTTCAGCCGTGAGGGTCAGGGCGCGGGGGTCGGAGCCGGTGTTGGGCTCGGTAAAGGCCATGGATGCCCATGCCGATCCGTCGCACAAGGGGGGAACGAACTTCTTGATCACCTCATCGGTGCCCCAGTGGCAGATGGTCTCTGCAACAGAGTTGTTCATGAAAAAGGGGAGCATGCAGGTGGTGGCGGTTTTACCCACTTCTTCGGCAACGAGGATCAGGTTGAAGTTGTCGGCGCCGATACCACCGTGTTCCTTGGGAACGTCCATGCCCAGCATTTTGTGCTTTGCAAAGATCTCCTGAAGGTTCGGGGGATAGTCCTTATGCTCTTGCATGTAGGCGTCAATCTTGGGGATCTCGCGTTCACAGAACGCCTTTGCCGTTTTGATGACCAGTTTGTTCAGTGGCGATAAGTTAAAATCCATTGCAATTCCTTTCCTTCTTCAGTGGTAGAATATGATTAAGCTTCTGAAGCCTTATAAAAGCGTGTAGCAGCAAAGCCTCTCGCGTCCGCGTTGTTGTTGTGTGCGGGTTGGATGCATCCATGTGTGGCACGCACGAAAAGGGCAGGCCTCTCTCCAGTTTGCCGGATTCACCCCCCCCCCCTCGAAGCTGCTTGCCGGGATGGCTTGGTGTCCCTATCTCATCTCCTTTAAAAGTCGTTTGAACAGGAGCTGCTCTTCTATGGAGAGGCTGTTCAACATGTTGTTGTTGACGTTCTCCCGGATTTGAAAGAGGTCGCCCTTATGCTGTCTGGCCTTGGGTGAGAGAAAGATCTTTAAGGCCCGTTTGTCTGAGGCGTCTGTCTCTTTTGTGAGCCACCCGGAGGCTGCCAGCCGATCGAGGACCCCGGAGAGCGTGGCGTTATCAAGGACCAGGCGTTTGCCAAGCTCTCCGGCTGTCAGGCCTTCGTCTTCCCACAGCGCTTCAAGGATAAGGATCTGGACCGCCGTGAGACCGTATGGCTTGAGAGTTTGTTTCAGAAGCGCCTGGGCTTTCTGGTTGGCTTTGGCAAAGAGGAAACAGATGCAGTCTTCGTAAGTTTTTATCATGGTATTCAGCCGATTAAAGTGTGTGGCATGGGTTAAGTCGCTTTGTGAACGAATGGTTTCGTTTTCTTGACTATATCCCGGAGTTCTTATTTCTTGCTCTTCGGGGCATAGTTTAAATCAGGCACACATTTTTATTGTATCTTATACAACACCAATATTTCTTCGTAATATTGGGTTTGTATTTTTCTGGTTTTTAAGACTGAAAAATCATAGCATTATAAAAGTACTCAGTGACTAAAAGTGAGAATATGATTGTTCGTACACAAAGGTATTTGCTTGCCATACGTGTGTCAAGAAAATTGTTTAGCAAGGAAACAGGATGGACCTGTGCTGAACAGGATATTTTGGCAGGGTGGGGGAACGTGCGTTGATGCCTGTGGAGTAACTATCGCCAGCAGTGATGATGCATGGTGTGATCCGTGGGGAATGGGTGTCCGGAACAAGGTGCCGGCAAGAAGTGATGCTTAGGAGTCTCTCAGAAATAAGAGACTCAACTTCTGGGGGTGAGCAGGTAATTCCATTCTCCGTGGAAGTCAGCTTGTTCTATTGACAGTGCATCCATTTCAGCATCTGTCACCTTTAAACCTTTTGGGTATATGTCGGCGTCCAGGCTGGCACCTATTTTTAACCCTTCTTTCGTTGTTGTAGAGCCAATCAATTTAATTATAACTTCGTGGCTTACGAGTGGCATCCCTCTCCAGTTCCGCGTTATATGACAAAACATTCTGTGTTCAATTTTATTCCACTTGCTTGTCCCAGGAGGGAAGTGGCAAACCATAATAGACAACCCTTCTTTATCCGCCCATTCCTGAAGGGATTTTTTCCACAGACGGTTGCGCCAGCCGTTACTACCGCCTCCGTCTGCCATGATCAGTATTTCTTCGGCACCGGGATACAGTCGTTCCCCCAATTCCTCCCACCAGCGCTGAATACTTCTGACGGCAAACTGTGCCGTATCATTATCGGTCCCCACATTAACCCATCCCAAATTATGGGTAATATCGTAAGCTCCGTAGGGCGTTACTTTTCCAAGCTCTTTATCTATAAAATCATACGCTTCTACTTCCAACGGATGATTTGTTTTATGCCACTCGCGTCCAGAATTTGCAAAATTCCCTACCAGCTCCTTTTTCTTTGCATCTACAGAGATTGCGGGGCAGCCCCGACTTTGGAATTCTTCCACTGCTGCTGCAATATACTCAAACTGCAAATTTCTATCTGGATTCTGCCTGCCTTCGAATCGTTTTCGGTTGCTCTGTAGGCTATAACCTAACTTTTTGAGCAGTCCACCTACGGTTGTAGGTGAAATGAAAAACCCTTGTTTTTTTAGCTCATCAGATAGATTGGTTGTGCTTTTACAAGTCCATCTTAGCGGTTTCATTGGGTCACCGCTGGTATACGGCTCAACAAGCTTTTCTAAAGCGTCAAGCAGTCCTGGTTGTTTTTCAGTGAGCGACTTACGGCCACCACCGGGCTTACGCTGTCTACCCGTACTATCCTGAGTTTTATGAGAGAGTTCTTCAATACCATGACAGATTGTCCGTGGTGTAAGTCCCGTTGCACGAGATACGGCCGCGACACCTCCGTACCCAAGCTCTAAAGCTTCTACAGCCGCCCAGCACCTACGACTTTTTTCGGTTAGCTCGGACGCTATCTTTTCATATCTGTTTTTTATTGATTCATGTGGTAATGCTTTCATCCCGGTAATATAACAGAAAACGCCTAAAAAGAATTGCTATTTATTTTCGTGAAGCTCCTTAGCCCGGATATTTCATGAGAAAACACTCGGGTGTAAATAAAAACATGGCATTTGCAGGTTTCCTGCGCTCTTTTCTCACCCTTCGGGCAAGCCGAATGCACCCATCTTCTGCATTAATAGAGCATAGAGGTAAACCACGACATCTTCAGCCCTGATGCCTTGACTATCGATGCACTCAACTCGTGAACTATCCGGGTTAGGGGTGGCGCGAAAATAAGAGAGTAGAAAAAGATGCCTGTACGGTCAAAGCGATCCTCCGGCGACAAGGGTGGCGAAGCCACAGGAGCCAAAATAACGTGAAAGCAGGTTGCGGATGCGCTTTTGGTGCGGAAATGATGTATGGCGTTCTTTTAAGACCTGTTTGTTAAACTTTTTAAAAGTTTAGCCCCCGGCAGGGCCGCCGGAGGCATTTTTATTGGGGCTGTTCAGCTTGCGGAGGGACTTCCTATAGCCCTAACTCATCCATGGCGTCGTCGAGCTCATAGAAGAAGCGGCTTTTTTTTGCGCGTTTTTTTCGCCGTGAGGAGGCTGAGGTGACATAGAGGTGAGTCTCTGCTCGGGTCACGGCCACGTACATGAGACGGCGCTCCTCTTCCAGCTCGCGTTCGCTCTCCATGGAACGCCAGTGTGGGAAGAGTTGTTCTTCCAGTCCCACGATGAAGGCCATCTGATACTCAAGGCCCTTGCTGGCGTGGACGGTGGAGAGGTGAACCCCTTTGCCGCCGCCGTCATCGTCGTCCTTGTCTTCCCGGACGAGGTTTACGTCCTCCAGGTAGTCGTGGATGGTCTCTTTCAGGGAGGCGGTGTGGATCAGCTCGTCAATCTGATCCTTTCGGGTGTCGAACTCATCGCGGGTTTTGCAGTAGCTCTGGAGGTGATCGAGGTAGCCGGTGCGGTTGAGCACTTCCTGGATCGCCATGTCCGGTGACATCTCCTTGATGGTATCGAGAATGTCGAAGATGTCGGTGAGGCCTTCGTGGACCTTTTTGGAGAGGACGCGACCCTTGACCATGGATCGGGCCGATTCCTGAAAGCCCATGATGCCCACCCGTGCCTGGGCGATTTTGCTGATCATGGAGGGGCCGATTCCACGCTTGGGGGTGTTGACGATGCGCTCGAAGGCGACGTCATCGCTGGGGAACGCTGCGGCAAGGAGGTAGCAGTTTAAGTCCAGGATCTCTTTTCTCTCGAAGAAGCCTTTGGAGCCCACCATCTGATAGGGGATCTGAAGCTGCCTCAGGGCTTTCTCAAACCAGAGAGACAAGGCTTTCGTACGGTACATCACCACCATGTCCTCGTAGTCCACGCCGCTTCTGAACTCATTTCTGATCTTCCGGGCCACCCACTCGGCCTCCTCAAATTCATTGAAGAAGGTGCGGGGCTCGATGACGGCCCCTTTTTTTTCAGAGAAGCAGCGTTTGTCCATGCGGCTTTCGTTAAAGCCGATGATGCCGTTGGCCAGCTGGACGATTTCGTCTGCAGAACGGTAGTTCTGCTCCAGCCGGAAGATTTGGGCGTTGGGGTACTTCTCGGGGAAGGAGAGGAAGTGACTGACGTTGCTGCCTCGGAAGCCGTAGACAGCCTGCCAGTCGTCGCCGACGCAGAAGAGGTTTTCATGACCCAGGAGCAGGCGGGTGATCTCCTCTTGAAGGTTGTTGGTGTCCTGGTATTCGTCCACGAGGATGTGCTGGAATTTTTCCCGGTACTCGGCCTGGATCTCGGGGTAGTCCCTGAGCAGGTCGCGGGTGAGGCAGAGGATGTTGTCGAAGTCCAGGGCGTTTTTCTCTCGCAGGATGCGCTCGTAATCCCGGTAGATTCCCTCGGTCCGGCTGCGCATAATCAGGGGCATGGCATCGAAGTATTTGTTGACGTTCCCTGAGTTCTTGGCCCGGGAGATCTCCGAGAGGATGGCCGGGGCATGTTTTTTATCGATGTTCTGGGAGAGGGCAATCTCCTTGATGGTCTTTTGCTGGTGGTAGCTGCTGAAGATCTCCAGGGGCATGCGGTAGCCCAGCTTGGTGCAGTGCTTTTTCAGGATCATGTAGCAGGCACTGTGGTAGGTGCGGACCCAGGGAAAATCGGTGTCGTGAAGCCCGGTCATCTCCATGAGGCGGGTTTTCATCTCTCCGGCGGCCTTGTTGGTGAAGGTGATGGCCAGGATACGCCTGGAGTCTATGCCACGTTCCATCAGCCGCGCAAATCGGGCGGTGAGGGTACGGGTTTTGCCGGAGCCTGCGCCGGCCACAACCAGGGCGGGGGAGCCGAGGTGTTCCACGGCGGCTGCCTGCTGTTCAGATAACATCATATGTACACTCCGTGAGAACGGATGGGGGTTCGAAACGAGGGGCTGATCGGGAGCCCTCTATAGGGAGGTGCCTCGGTCCGCCGCAGACAGAAAAGGCCCCTTCATTGAGGAAAGGGGCCGGTTAACATGCCAAGACGATACGACAATGTGTATGCGGGATCAACAGAAAAAATGGGGAATAAGGCGCAGAGGGGAGAGCAAGGGGGCGGGGCGTGGGCCTTAAGGCGAAACGACTTAAAACAGATGGATGCAGCGCTTGCCTTTGGCGCGATCCCTTCGGTGCGGGCGTCTGTTATGGGGCTGGGCGTTGATGGCCAGAATGACACCGGCAAGGGCGGTTGATGTGATGACAAAAACCATGGGTTTGGGTTCCGAAGCGTGGCGCCGCCTGCTCGGTGTGGTGGCGGGGAACAAAGGGCGTGCACGGGGTTATGGTACTGAACGGCGTGTTGTATGAATAACCAATGTTCTGCGAGGAAGTCAAGGGGTAAATATTTTACTATGTTGCAGTGAGTTATGGCGATTGATGAAAAAATGGGTAACGATTCAGTTTAAAAGTGCCTCCGGCGGCCCTGCCGGGGGCCAAACTTTTGAAAAGTTTGATAAACAGGTTTTAAAAAATGGTCATTAGCAGCCCTTGAATCAAAGGCGGATGTGCGTTGATCCGAGGAACGAGGGGCAACGCACATTCGCAACCTGCTTTCAAGGTGGCACACCCTGCCGCCGGAGGCAGTTTTTTCAGGCGCCTCAGGGCGTCTCTTTTGTGCTGGGGAGCCATTGGTCAAGAATGTGGGTGAGGTCATCTATTCGAATGGGTTTGCTGAGGTAGTCGTCCATGCCGGCTTCCAGGCAGGATTCGCGGTCTCCTTTCATGGCAAAGGCGGTCATGGCGATGACGGGAATGGCATGGTTAAGAACAGGAGAGCCTTCAGAGCGAATCTGTTGCGTGGCTTCATAGCCGTCCATCTCCGGCATCTGAACATCCATGAGGACAAGGTCGTACGGGGTTTTGGAAAGGGCTTCGACGGCTTCCTTTCCGTTGGCCACGGCATCGGCGTGGAGCCCCATTTTGCGCAGGAGGAGGACGGCGAGTTTCTGGTTGGTGGGGTTGTCTTCGGCCAGGAGGATGCGCCCTTTGCGAAGTCGGTTTTCCCTGACCATGTGGCGGGTGACGATGGGGGCCTCCCCTGTGTCAGAGGTCCCCTTCCCAACCACGGCGGCGAGGGTGTCGTAGAGGTCTTTTTGTTTGACGGGTTTGATAAGGTAGCCTGAAAAACCGATCTTTTGAAAGAGTTTGGCATCTCCGCGACGGGCCATGGAGGTCATCATGATGAGCAGGGTGTCCTGGTGATCGGGGTTGGCACGGATGGTCCGCCCAAGGGTCTCTCCATCCATTTCAGGCATCTGCATATCGAGGATGGCAAGGCCGTAGGGGTCCCCACCTTTTCTGGCACGTTCGAGGTAGTCCAGGCCAGCTGCACCAGAGTCGGCGGCATCGGATCGAATGCCCCAGGCGTTGAGCTGGGAGAGGAGCAGTCGTCGGTTGGTTTGGTTGTCGTCTACAATAAGCATGCGAAGGCCCTCCAGGGCTGCAAGGCGAAGGGGAGGGGGATGGGTCTGCTGCTTGTCTAAGTTGACAGTGAACCAGAAATTGGATCCTTTCGATTTCCGGCTGACCACGCCGATGTGTCCCCCCATGAGTTCCACCAGCTGCTTTGAGATGGCCAGTCCAAGGCCTGTGCCTCCGAACTGGCGTGTGGTAGACGCATCAAGCTGCTGGAAACTCTGGAAAATGAGGGGCTGCTTCTTTTCTGGAATACCGATGCCCGTATCTTTGACAGAAAACTTGAGGAGCACTTTTTTCCCCGTGTCTTCAAGGGTGTCCACATGGATTGACACCTCTCCCTTTTCCGTGAATTTGATGGCGTTCCCCGTAAGGTTGATGAGGATCTGCTTCAGGCGACCGGGGTCTCCCTTCAGGTAGCAGGGGACCTCCGGTGCCGGGGCACAGATGAGCTCCAGGTTTTTTTCTTCGGCCCTGACAGCCATCAGCCCCGAAAAATCATCGAGCATGGCGCGAAGGTCGAAGTTGAGGATGTCCAGGTCCAGCTTGCCTGCCTCAATTTTCGAGAAATCGAGGATGTCGTTGATGAGGGCAAGAAGGGACTCCCCGGAGTTCTGTACCGTTTCCGCATATTGCCGCTGTTCGTCGGTGAGCTGGGTGTCCAGCAGCAGGCCGGTCATGCCGATGACCCCGTTCATGGGGGTGCGGATTTCATGGCTCATGTTGGCCAGGAACGTACTCTTGGCATGACTGGCTTCTTTGGCCTGTTCCAAGGCGTCCCGAAGCTGTTTCTCCATCTGTTTGCGTTGGGTGACGTCGCGCAGGACACAGTGCAGGACCTGTCGGTCCTGAACGACAATGGGGGTAAGGGAGACCTCTGCCCAGAAGGACTCTCCATCGGCCCTCTGGTGGACCCACTCAAAGGCGTTGGCCCCCTCTCCAAAGGCTTTGGCGATGAGTGAGTCGATGACAGGGGCGGAAGGGGTGCCATCGGGTTGCAGGAGGGGGGAGAACCGCGATGGGTGAGTGCCCACCACCTCGTCGATGGAGGAGATACGCAGCATGTCCAGGGCCGCCTGGTTGCAGTCCATGAATCGATTTCCTTCAATGAGAAAGACCGCATCGGAGGTGTCTTGAAAAAGTCGGCGGAACCGCTCCTCGCTTTGCTTCAACTCTTCCTGGGCCAGGCGAAAGCTGGTGATGTCCCTTGCAGAGCAGAGAACCCCGGTGATTCTGCCACTTCCTTCCAGCACAGCCGTTTTTGAGATGAGGAGGTTTTTAAGGGTGCCCCCTTTGTCCAGGGCCCACTCGTCGGTAATGGGGCGCCCACCTTCCAGCACCTCCTGGTCCCCCCGGGAGAAGAGTTCGGCCTGCTTGGGGGGGAACAGCTCCCGGTCGGTGCGTCCTTCTATGGTAGGGCGATCCAGCTTCATGAACGCAGTGCAGGCGTCGTTGACCATGCGATAGACGCCGCCTTTGTCCTTGAGCATTAACAGATCGGCGGTGGATGCAAAGATGGCTTCCATAAGGGATTGCTGTTTTATCAGGGCCATGGAGACCCGCTTTCTCTCTTCTTGAACTTCATTGATACCTATGGCCAGGTCCCGGAATTCGGCGTGAACGTAGACGGTCACGTCCATGGGATTGCCTTCGGAGGTGATGAAGTCTTCCTGGAATGTTTGGAATTGGGTGGCCAGCCGTGCAGAGTACCGGCGTCCAAGCCAGGTGCAGAAGAGTCCCAAGCCCCCCATGGCGGCCAGCATCAGCCCGAGGCGGGCCGAGAAGTTGGTGACCATCTCTCGCTTGGCAACGGTGACAGCATGTTCGAGGTCATCCAGGTAGAGGCCGGACCCCACGGCCCATTGCCAGTCGTCCACCCCACGGACATAGGAGAGCTTTTCTACGACCCTGCCCTCCGAAGGTTTGTTCCAGGCATAGGTTACGAACCCTCCATCCGGACGTTTGGCGGCGGCGATGAGTTCCGGGATGACTTTCATACCGAAGGGATCGGTCTGCTCCCAGAGGTTTTCTCCAATGAGGCTGGGTTGGGTTCGGTTGACCAGCTCGACGCCATCATAGCTTTTGACGAAGATGTATCCTTCTCCGTCGGCGTATGTGATGCCCTCGAGTTGCTGACGGGCCAGTTTCTGGGTATCGCCCTTTATGTCAT
Source organism: Desulfolunaceae bacterium (assembly GCA_942491485.1). GTDB lineage: Bacteria > Desulfobacterota > Desulfobacteria > Desulfobacterales > Desulfolunaceae > Desulfoluna. The sequence continues at coordinate 681,208 of CALOAX010000013.1, forward strand.
CTAAGTATTCGCCGGTTCCGATGACAAGTCCCATGGGTTTAAAGAGTCGAAGGTGTGAGAGTTTCGGGCTTTGATATTGGGCGTTGGATGTTTTGGCCCATTTGTAGTGACTGAAGCCCTCCTCTTTGCCCTTGATGGCTTCGAGGAATTGTTGAATCAGGAAGACCCCGTCTTCATCTGTCAGATGGAGCACGTTTTGCCCTTCAAGGCCCGGCAGCAGAGGGTGGACCACCATGCGGCCCTTCAGGTCTATCACAAAGTAATAACCCCGTTCGTTGTTCCATCGCATGGCGTAGAGGGCATCGTGAATCAATTCTTCGATCTCCTCATAGGGCCGGTTGCGGTGGGTGTTGTACATGTGGGTCACAATGCCGAGGGCCTCTTCCGTTCTGGATTTCAGGTCTCGACGCAGCCGGATTCGTTCGGTCTCTCTTTGAAACGCAATGGCTTCCATGGCCCGGTTGACCTGGTAGACAATGGTTCGGCGCAGCTCCTCCTTCAACTTCCGGGTGAGGGTGCGGTTGTTCTCTCTGAACTGGAGATAGTCGTGGCCTGCCCAGAGGAGGGTGGCAAGGATCAGGGCCATGGCGGGAACGGCAATGACGATTTGGGAAAGTTGCTTTGAGAACTGAGGCAGGGGGGCTTTTTTACGGAAGAGACGGCTTGAGATCACCGCAATGTATAGAAGCGCGATGGAAAAAAGAAAGATAATGATGGTGTTGATGTAGTAGAAGGGCTGGCGGAGATCGCCCTGGGGCACTCCCAGCACGACGCTTCCGGAAGGGAGTTTTTCCCTGTCGATTTTGAATTTTCTTAACGCATCGTCGTTGAACATGTAGACATTGGGGCTTGTATCAATTACCCGAAGCTGGTTCGCTTTTTTCCCTTTAAGGATTCTGCCGGCGAGATATGCGGCGCTTCTGCCCTGGTCTCTGGAGCTGGCCATGCGGCCCCCCACCACACCGGTTCCCAGATAGAAGTCCCAGAGGCCGAAGACGGGTACACGGGCATCAACCGTGATGAAGGCAGCGCTCTCTTCAAAGGAGAAATACTCCCCGGTTCCGTCCCGGTTGTAAAGGATGAGAAGGACCACATCCCCTCGCTTCAACCGTTTCAGGCGGTGGGAGAGCTCATCACGGGAGAGGCTGTCCCACCAGAGTTTTTCGACCTTGTCTGGTAAACCGGCCAGGGCTTTTTCTGCCTGACGTTTCATGGCCTGGCCTGTGGCCGTGATCCCTGTGATGATGACAAGTCGCCTGGTTTCAGGAAGAAGAGAAAGGGCCAGCTGAGCTGTGCCCAAGGGGTCGGTGCTTTCCACGACGCCGGTGATGTTCTCGTCGAATCCTTTGAGCATGGTGGGTTGAAAATCATTGATTCCGCAGAAAACCACGGGGACTCCGGGAAAAATGAGGGAGCCATATTGCCGGAGAAAATCGAGGGCGTTGTTGTCCGAACAGATGATGACATCCGGCGGGGTGGTTGCGTACTTTTTGACGAGATAATCCGTTACCGGGGCGACGACCTTGGCCAGGGACGAGCGCTTGCTGTCCAGGTACTCCACATGAATTTCGACATTCTGGTCTTGGAATTCCTGGATCACCGCGCCGGTGATGCCGTCAGTCCAGGAAAGACCCTGGTGGTAAGAGTTCAGGAGGAGGACATGTTTTGGAATGGAGGCCCCTGAGGCGAAGGAAGGCATGGCAAGAGATGCACCCCAGAGAAGGATCAAGAAAATCATGGGGCCATATGTGCGTTGCACGGATGAAGCCATGGGTGCTCCTGGAGTCATGAACCCGGTGGTTCAGTTCCTTGGGATGCCAGATAAATTAAGGATGGGGACCCGGAGGGTGGAACGTGCTGTGTGTCAGGCTTTGTCCAGGGGATCAGGCACAGGCTTCGGGTTGGGTGACGTAAGAATTATCAGTTAAAATAATACGGTATTGGTATGTCTGTGTCAAGGTGAGCCGTGGCGTCTGAAGGCCTGTCAGGCTTCGTTGCGGGCTCGGGTGATTCTTTTCGTGGCGTGCGGCCCTGCAGTTTTTTGAACCGTTGTCTTCCTCCGTTTTTTGCAGTGCACGTTGGCGGGTCTATGGGGACCATCCCGGTGTGTTGGTTGGGGTGTGCGCAGTAAGTTATTGAAAATAAACTTCAATAAGTTGTCGACACAAACATTAATAAACGAACATTCGTTTAACATGTCGCTTCAAGCCCCTCCTAAAGTGCAGTAAGGCATCAGGAGATCCGTTGGTGACCCCTGATGACTTGTTGAGAGTAGAGCATGGGTGGCCAAGTGAGATTGTCGTCAAAG
>CALOAX010000014.1:0-14313 GCA_942491485.1 Desulfolunaceae bacterium
AAAATGAAACACTGGGCCCTTTTTTTGCGCTCATTTTTTTGGTGACCGCCTGCACGTCATTCCAGTCAAAAAAAGAGACAGGGACAAAAGCGGATTTAACCAACAAAGAAAAAGTCGTTGCGCTGCTGACGAGCATCGAATCGGGAGATCCAACACCGATAGGTTATATCAATCCGGATACATACATTCAGCACAACCTGATGGTCGCTGATGGCCTGGAAGGTTTTGGGGCCGTGATGAAACAATTGCCCGAGGGGAGTGCCAAAGCAACCGTGGCACGCGCTTTTCAGGATGGCGATTATGTGGTCGCACATACCAAATACAACTTTTTCGGCCCGAAAATCGGGTTTGATGTCTTCAGGTTCGAAAATGGAAAAATGGTCGAGCACTGGGACAACCTGCAGGACATTGTTCTGGAGACGGCGTCCGGCAGGAGTCAGGTTGACGGGCCCACAGAGGTTATCGATCTCGATAAGACAGATGAAAACAAAGTGCTGGTAAAGGGGTTTGTAGAGGATGTTCTTAAGGGGAAAAATCCCGGTAAAATTACCGAGTATGTTTCCACTGAAGACTTCCGTCAGCATAACCCTGCCGTGGGAGACGGCCTGGGAGCACTGGGCAACGCGCTGAAAGAGATGGCAAATGCCGGCATGCCCGTGAGGTATACGGAAAATCATATGATATTGGGAGAGGGCAATTTTGTCCTTTCCGTCTCTGAAGGGCAGTTTCTTGGAAACCATGTGGCATTTTACGATCTGTTTAGAATTGAAGGGGGACGGATTGTGGAACATTGGGACACCATTGAGACCATTCCGCCAAGGGCCGAGTGGAAAAACGACAATGGCAAGTTCTAACAATCAAAAACCCGTTTGATAAATCATGTCATCTGACGCTGAAAGTGCGGGCCTGTTATCATCGTGTTCCGTACTTTTCGCGCAGATGGCCTATGACCGGATATATTTATAAAACGTAAAATGTGAGAGGTAGTAATGAAACTTTCCGATATCTATAAAAAGTTTGATCAGATTGGCAGCCTTGTCTTTGCCACGGTTGACAAGGGGACCCCCCAGACGCGAATCGCCCACCTGTTTGCTTACGATGACGAGGGCCTCTATTTCAGGACCATGGTCACCAAGGCCTTCTACAAACAGCTGAAGGAGACAGAGAAAGTCTCCATCTGCGGCATGTACCCCACAACCCAGGTCAGCCATAATGATGAGGGGATGCCTTACTTTCAGCCTGGGTACACCATCCGTGCCACCGGTGACATCAAAGAAATTTCATTTGAGGCGCTCAAGGCCAAGGCTGCTGAACATGAGATGTTTGCGCTGGGAGTCAAGGATATTGAAACGTACCCGGCCATGACGACCTTTTGTCTTCACCGGGCCTGGGGGGAGGTGTTTGACTTTGATTTTGAAATGGAGCATCGGGATCATAAACTGCTTCGGTCCCGCTTCTGCTTTGGCGGGGAACGGGTTCCTTTCCAGGGCATGCGTATTACACAGGAGTGCATCGGCTGCGGCGCTTGCATGGACGCGTGCTCATTCAAGGCCATCACCCAGGATGAGGATCTGTTCGTGATCGATCCATCCAAATGCGATGTCTGCGGGGATTGCTGGACGGTCTGCCCGAGCGATGCCATTGAAATCCTCATTGAGGACACCTTGGGGCCGGTGGCGGAATAGCCCGGGTAATCATGTGAAAACGATCAAGGCAACGAAATGAGCCTTAGCCACAGCTTGTTATTGAAAAGCGCACGGCTGTTTCAAATATGCAAAAGTCTGTAAGAAAGGCTGTTGCCTTGTTCCAATTGCTGTCTCATGAAATATCCGGGTTTATGGGCTTGGTTTGCTACTGATGACTCTAAAAGGAACACGGAATAAACACTCCCACATTCAGTGTAGAAATCAATCGATTTGTCCGTAGAAAGGTCAACCCAGCGTAGGTGGTGCTCATTTATATTCCTTCTCAGTGTTCATTGTTATTCCTTCATAGTGCTCACTTTTTTCTTTGACATCCACCTGCAGTTGGGATAGTGCTTTTTTCATTATTTTAAAAGTGGCGGCTTTATGCCACTTTTGACGACATAAAAAGTTCAGGTGCTGCTTAATCACCAGCATAACAAGGAATCCTGTGAGAATCAGGAACGGGCCCGCCGCTGTGACCGGGGACGAACGCTGCAATCATGCCACTGTTACGAGTTAACGGGAAGGCGCGGCAAGTAGGTCGATCCGGGAGTCAGAAGACTTACCTGAATTATGGTTGATTTTTTACTCGTGGCGAAAGGGTGAAGAATAGTATTGTGGAATAAAAACGGTATCCCACACAGGCTTTGATCTGTGTGGGTTTTTTATTTTCTGCATGTTCAGCAGGATAAAAGGCCCACACGGAAACGCATGAATGGCACGCGTGCCCTTTGTGTTCAGGATCAAGGCCACAACGGTTGGGAGACAGGTCATAAGGCTGGTTTCCCGGATGAGTGTGGGGGGGCGGTTTGATGGATGATCATCTCTTTCCCCATGCATTGTTGATTTACTCGATAGGGGATATGAGGATCAAGGTATGTTGAAACGTTATTTTAAGCACCTGACATGTTTGGGTGTTGTGGCTGTCGTGTTAAGTTCCACCGGGGTTGTGCTGGCTGAGGAGACATCGAACACATCGCTGGGTGAAGTCGTTGTGACCGCAGAGCGGTTTCCCACCGGCGAGAAGGAGAGTTCCCGGTTTGTCACCATGTACTCTTCAGAAGAGCTGCAAGAGACCGGGGCTCCAAACCTGGTTGAGGCCCTGAGACGAAAAGGGGGGTTCGCTTATAAATCCTTTGGTCCTTTGGGCGTCTCCCATGGCGGCATGAACAGTGAAATCACCGCCAGGGGCATTAAAAAAGGGGTCCTTGTTCTGGTTAACGGTTCCCCGGTTCAGGGCGCAGCCGGTCAGGCCTATGACCTGGATATGATTCCCCTGGAGCAGATCGAGCGGGTTGAGGTGATGAAGGGGGCGGCTTCAACCCTCTACGGTGCCGATGCCATGGCCGGTGTTGTCAACATCATCACCCGAAAGAACACGTCGGGCAACCAGACGTCCGTGTCCGTAGAAGCGGGTTCCCATGGATACCGCTCCATGAGTGCCGCCGTGAGTGACCCGAGAATCAACCTGGGTGTGACCTATACCCACCTGGACGAGTTGGACAAGATCTCCCACAAAACCTATTCGAGTAAGCCCGAGAAAAACTGCATTTATGCAAGGGATGCCGTGGACAATGTCGGCTTGAGCATGAACGCCACCCTCGCCGAAGGGCTCTATGTGGATTATCTGGGAAGTTTCAGCAGTACGGGGTACCGAAATATTCTGGATACCGGGGAGCTTGTGAAGGGCACCGACCAGGATCACTCCAAGCACTTTGCCGACCTCCGCCTGGAAAAGGCGAATTACAAGTTGAAGGCCTTCGGGTATCACGACCTGATGGAGCGGGATGAGTACACCAAAGACCCTGTCCAGGAAGACCGGAACAAAAATTTCAACTATGGGGTCCAGGGCGACCACAGGCTGAACCTGGCAGGCGTTGAGCTCACCACGGGCGCGGACTATATCTACCGGGGAGCCGATTACAACAACAAGTACGGCAAGCACCACCGGGATGACTATTCGGTTTACATGCAGGCGAAAAAGACGTTCTTTGATTCCCTGACAACCGTGGTGGGCTTTCGGGAGCAGTTTATCGATGGCGATTGCGATAACAAGGATTATGATATCTTCCTGCCCACCGCCGGGCTCAACTACCGCGTAGCGTCCGGGCTGAACCTTTTTGCCAATGCCGGCAAGGCCTTCAGGGCCCCCACCTTCAATGATCTCTATTACAAAGGCGATGCCCTGACCGGCAACCCGGACCTCGATCCGGAGAGCGGATGGACCTATGAGGGCGGGGTCAAATACGACAACGACTACATGAAAGTGCGTCTCGCCGGCTTCTTCATGACCTATGAAGACAAAATTGAAACCATGACCGTCAACAAGGTCACCACGAAAATCAACGCGGGCGATTACGAATCCAAAGGGGTGGAGTGGGAAACCTCTTTTTATCCCTTTGTAAACCGGGATTCTCTTCTCGAAGCCGTCTCCTTTGACATCGCCGGTTACTGGGCAGACGCCACAGCCGAAGACACCGATGGTGAAGAGTACCAGGCAGCGCCCAAACTCCAGGCTTCGGTGGGAGCAGCCTACATCACGGAGCCTGTGATCCTCAACCTGAACTGCGAAATTTTGAGAGAGCGTGACCGGAACCTTGCCAGTTACAACCCCGTGAACTTTGCCGGAAAGGTGAAATTCTACAAAGGGTACATCACCTTTGGCGTGGACAACATGTTTGACGAGACCGTCGTCACCTATGGTGAAATGCGGGAAGAAAAGTCCTACAATTACGAATATTACGACCTGGAACGCACCTACAAGGTCGGTTATGAAATGAAATTCTAATCGTATTGGTGTGCCTTTTTAAGCTCCGGGCTGTTGAGCCCGGAGTTTATTTAGTGATCCGTTGGTGCCGAATGCTCACTGTAACTTGGCCAGCCACCCCAGGTACCGGGTGTACCCACCTGAATCGAAGTTGGTGGAGTGTGGGTTCATAAACCCATGCCGGTACGCTGACTGGTGGATCGTTACCTTGGGCTTGCGTGACAGCGTCTCCGAGAGGTCTCTGACGGAGAAATGCTCTTCGTGTTCTGGGAGGATGATGTCGATGGGGAATCGGGGGTCGATGTCTGTGCTGTGGCGAATCTGGGAGCCGTAGAAGCAGACGGCACGATCAACGGAGGCTGGCAGCGGGTTGCCGGACAGCTGCCAGATGGCCGATGCCCCCACGCTGAAGCCCAGAAGGGTTACATCGGATGCGTACCGAGAGAGCCAGCGGGTGAGGATGGATGCGTAGGCCTTCATCCCCACGGTTGCCATGAAGCAGGCATAAGCATCGGCTTCGTTTTCAAAGTCCATGAAACGACCGCCGTAGGGGTCGACGATCTCGGCCTTATCCGGCAACTCACGGCAAAGCGTTTCAAGGGCAGGGGTCCTGCCGAAGATATCTGAAACCACAACCCAGGTCATGGCTTGGTCAGTTTTGGCTTTGTTGCGTAGCGGCCTGGCTCATTAAAAAAGGTCATGTCCGCATAGCCGGCATGGATTTTTCCGGAGTGGGGAACGCCTTCGGGGATGTAATACCGGTCTCCCTTGGTGAAGGATTGCGCCTCACCACCAATGATCAGTTCAATTTTCCCTTCCAGTACGATTCCCATCTGTGCCTCATGGGCATGCTCCGGCAACTCGACATCTTTTTCAAACTGCATGAACAGAATCTGGTGCGTGTCTGACTGGGACAGGTAAGCGGTGATGCCATCAAGGGGGATGTCTGCTTCAGGCAGGTTTCGGATGGCTTCTGGAAATATGTCAGTCATACATTTTAACCTTTGTTTGTGTCGGTGGTTCGTAACTGTTCTCAACCAAAAAACTAAAAATTCCCATGCACCACGAAGAGCATGAAGGACACGAAGAAAAACAATAAAAGTAACTATTCAGCTTGCCTTCGCCAGGTCGTTCGAGGCAATTTCAGAAAGATTCAAATGCCAACACGTCACGTCTTATCATCATCGTGTAGGGTGCGGCCCCCGCACCTTCTACCGTAGAGAGTACCATCGGCCTCGCAAGTTAACGATGACCACGAGTCTTATTTCAAAATGCGGTTTTTTCGGTTTACGATGCGCCAGACGGTGCACCCTACGCATCCACCCGGTACTTCATTGTAAAAAAAAAATAGGACGATACGGCTCTTTATACATGGATTCCCGCCTGCGCGGGAAAGACGAAAAGCGCAGGGTACCGTCAAACCGGCCGGGCCCAAAAAGCCAGAAATAGGTGCGTATCAAAAAGGCCGTCATACTCCATGAAATCGTCTTCCCCGGCTCTCCGGGGAGTCGTTGCATACGGCCTGACCACAACCTGAAATACCCTGCAACGCAGGAATAACCGGGTGACCGGGGATCCATGCTCGGGTCACGTCACCATAATAAGACATATTAACCCGGCGGTTAAATGCGTGACTGTCGAGGAGCACTATCACCCTGCTAAATCAGTTATCTCCACAGCCTGATGATTCATATATTAAGTTGCCGGGTTAATAACGCATACGCCTTCTCACAACCACCATGGATCCCCGCCTGCGCGGGGAAGACGAAAAGCGTGGGGTGCTATCAGACCGAAGCTATAAAGAAAAAAAAGGATAGCTGAATAGTTACCAATTAAAACAGTTTTAGCGGCGAAGCCGCCTTCGTGCTCTTCGTGTCCTTCGTGGTAATATTTCTTTTGATCGAACATCCGGTTACTGTCAGGTTTAAATGGTCATCAACGATGACTAAGTCCCTTATTTCTGCCAGATATAAAAAGGCGCCCTCATCTCTTTCCAGTATGCCATGCCGTGTTCTCGAATGGTGGCGATGTTGCGTTTGGGCATGTCGCCGCAGCGGGGCGTGAGAATCCCGAATTTATCGCAGCCCTCCACCTCGCCACACTCCCAGCACCCTTGAAACCCTTTGGACAGGCAGCACTCCATGATGCTGCAGGGTGTTCCGGAGCAACCCCCTCCCACGCGGCAGGGGTTCTCGCACTGGATATCGGCAAGGGCTGTGAGGGTTTCATGGAAGGCGGTGTACTGATCAAATTCTGCACCAAAAGGGCTTTTGGTGTCTGCGTACTTCCGGAACTCGACACGTTCCAGCTCGGCCTTCAGTTGCCGGGCATGGCCGCTGTACCCGTTTTTGTATCGGATGCAGTCCGGGCAATAGATGCCGCAATACGCTGTCTCGTTTGTTTCTCTGGTCATGCTGCGTCCTTATTTCGTCTTTTTTCAGCCTGAAAAATCAGCCTCCGGCGGCAAGGTGTGCCACCTTGAAAGCAGATAGCGGGTGCGTTTTGCCCCTCGTCCCTCGGGTCAAATCACACCCGCCTTTGACGTGATAGTTTCCAAGGCCCATTTTTATAGACCTGTTTGTTAAACCCACTCTTTCAGATCGGCAAAAGTTTGGTCCCCACCAGGGCCGCCGGAGGCACAAGCTGAATCGTTACAAATATACATGCATTGGCGTTTTATGTGTGTACGATGGTCGCAACAGACAGAAATAGCGAGATTCCAGAACCACTGCGACCATCAAGGCCTTGGAATTCACGAAGAGGTGCGATCTCAACAACCAGCTCATGTTTTTTTCATAACTGATGGAGTGCAATGACTCCTCGAACCAAGAACTAAGAACCAAGCACGAAGAACGTTTTCCACAAGCCACGATGCCGGGGACGTCAATGTTCTGGATGGTAGCTGAGAATGGATTGTAATCAGATTGTTTTTTGGCCGAGGCCTAATAGTCCAGGCTGTCCATCCCTTCGTGAAAGTACGTTGTGATGATGGCGCTGAGTTCGTCTCGAAAGACCTCCTCTTTTCCCCCGAACTGGTCATACAGGGGCCGGGCAATCCGCTGGAAGGTATCAAGAAGATGGGAATCAAAGTGGGTGCCTCGTCCCTCTTCAAGGATGTTCATTGCTTCCTCAAAGGACCACGGCTCTTTGTACGGCCGCTTCGAGGTCAACGCGTCAAAGACATCGGCAATGGCAAAGATCCGCGCTGTAACCGGGATGCCGCCTCCGGTGAGCCCCTCGGGGTAGCCTGCCCCTGTCACTTTTTCATGGTGGGACTGGATCACCTCCAGGGCATCGCTCAGCCATTCTGATCGCTGGATGATGTCGCACCCATGCTGAACGTGGGTCTTCATGATCTCAAACTCATTGTCATCGAGTTTGCCCGGCTTCAGGAGGATGTCATCCGGAATGCCGATTTTCCCCACATCATGGAGAAAAGAGCCCTTGATGAGGGTGCGCATGGTCTGTGCCGGCAGGCCCACCTCTTCGCCGATGCGGGTGGCATAAATGCTGACCCGGTAGTTGTGGGCATTCGTGTCGCTGTCGCGTTGGGCGATGGCGCTTCCCAGGGTTTCAAGGGTGTCGAGGTTGGCCTCTAAGAGCTGGACGGAAAATCGGGTAATGCGCCGGGCCAGGCGCAGGGTGACAGGGTAGATGATCGCTGTGGTCAGAAGGACAATAAGCATGGAGGTGATCATGGCGCGCAGCCCGCGCGCTCGGAATGCCTTGATCGTTTCCGGGGAGAACTCATAAAAACCGCTGATGACTCCGACGGTTTGTTGGCTGCTGTTGACCAGGGGCAGGGATGTTCTGAGGTAGGGGCGGCCGGAGATTCGAACAATCTTATACCACTCGTTGTCTCCATTGGGGACTCGGACCTCCATTGCCAGCTGTTTCTTTTTTATGGCGGCGGCATTCTTTTTCTGGTCGTGGAAAATCCCGGTGATCAGTTTTCCTTGAATGTCATAGAGCCCCACGACAACGAACGAGCCCGGACGGTGTTGACTGGGAGGCGTCCTGAACTCTCGGGCGGCCTGAATAATTTGTTCGGAATCCAGGTTGTCCGGGTCGGCGAGAAGGGAGTCGTAGCGCTGGGAGAAAAGGGAGAGCCGTTCCACGGCCACTTCAATGGCCTCCACGCTTACCCGGTCTCGCTCGATATACAGAACCGCCATGCCGATAAAAAGTGACAGAGACAAACCGATGACGATCAGGCGGTAAACAAGCGTGCGGTGGACGTAGGTGTGAAGTGAATGTTTCTGACCCATAACAGTAATCCTCCGTGGAACGTTGTGCCGGCCTGAATGTTTCTGCCGGGTTCTTGAACAGGGGCCAGGCATACAGGCTCACGGTGCCTGACGTACCCCACATGCCGGGGGCTGGGTGAGCTGATATGCCTTCGTCATCTTCGCGTTCTTTGGCGGCTGCCTTTGATGACGACCGGGTCTCCATGACACTGGGTGAGGAGATCGTGTTTCTTGCAATATTTGGTACAGAAGGGCGCGGGTGGTGACTCGGTGTATACAAACATAGTTTGCAGGGCAAATCAATCGTGGGGTCATGGTGGTGGGGCATAATTAGACGGCCGGGCTTGCGCCTGAATGGATTGTCTGCTTTTATGCAGCGCAATTGCCGTTGTGGCCCTTGGCACAACGTAAAAAAGTGACATAGAATGTGTGGGCTTGATCTCGCAATCCGCTCGCCTCAGGTTTGTTTCACAGAGAAAAAGTAGCATAACCATGAAGGACATGAAGAGCCTGAAGGCGGCTCCGCCGCAGACATGTTGCATTTTTCGGAACTGTTCAGCTTGTGCCTCTGGTGGCTCTTCCGGCGGCCAAGTTTTTGAAACGTTGGATACACAGGTTTTTAAACATGATTCCTGGAAACTATCGCATCCGCTACCTGCTTTTCCGGGTTGAATAGTTCCCCCGTTTTTTTGCTTTTCTTCAAGTCCTTCATGCTCTTCATGGTCCATCTGTCTGTATATGTTTGGCCAAGGGGTGGGTAAAATAAACTATCGTTGATCTTGCACGGCTCACAAAAAGTCACTCCATTGTTATATTCAGGCCATAACCATAACCATAACCCTTGCCACCCTCAGTTCGGAGACCCATGAATAGAAAGACCCTGAAATTCAGCTGCCCGGAAGAGTACTCCCTCAAAACCCTTTGCCTGACCCACGGCTGGCGTCAGCTTCGGCCTTTTTTCTGGGATGGAGGGGCCCAGGCGCTGGACTATGTGTTCCATACCGGAACACAACCCGTGGACCTTCGGGTGACCCAGGAGGGGGCAACGCTTTCGGCAGAGGTGACAAGCGCTGAGGCCCTGGACGCAGATGAGCTTGAGGCGGTGGAGCGGGCCCTTGCCACCATGTTGGCCTTGAAGCGGGACACTGCGGTTATCCGGCGGCTGGCTGCGGCAACCTCTGATGATTATCTAAGTCTCGTGACGTCAGGTGTCGGCCGGATTCTCATCGCGCCCACGGCCTGGGAAAATGCTGCCAAGACCCTTTTTACCACCAACTGCTCCTGGGCCCTGACCCGAAAGATGGCAGAGAAGATCTGCTCGGAAGCCTTCACCGCCCCGGCTCCCTCCGGCCGGTTTCCCTTTCCATCCCCAGCAGAGGTCAACCGGTTCAGCGCCGATGATCTGAAAGGCCTTATCTCCGCAGGGTACAGGGCACCTTACCTGAAAGCCCTGGCGCACTATTTCGCGGATCATTCCGAACTTGAGGCGGCCCTGATAAACGGAGACTTGACCCATGCCGAGGCAACCCGAAAGATCACCGCGCTAAAGGGGTTTGGAGAGTACGCGAGGATTCACCTTATGACCCTCATGGGCTTTTACGGGGAGATCCCCGTGGACTCCGTGGTGCGCTCCTACATGAAAAGTGTCCACGGCGTGGAGGATGTGCCATCGTTTCTGGAAACACAGTACGGAGACTGGGGCGCTCACCGCTGGTGGAAGTTCAAGATGGAGTCCATGCTCAAAGAGAAGAATTGGCCGTAGGGTCGCGAATGCTCCAACCCTCGTACCTCGGGATGTCACTTTCGCTGACGGGCTGTGCCCGTGAAATACTGCTGAGGTTTATACACCTTTTTCGTGCAGCCCGAAGGGCGCTTCGTGGCCTCCGTGGTTTTTATTCCAGCATGGCAAACCTTGGCCTCTGGCCAAGGTCAGAGTTCACAGGCTTTGCCGTGTGAACGACTCTCAGTAACCGAAGGTATCCACCATAATGAATGGCAACATTTGGCGTCGTCGTAATAGAAGGCCTTATGAACCACGAAGATCACGAAGGACACGAAGAAAAATAAAAGAGTGATAGCTCGCTTTTGCGGCGAAGCCGCCTTCGTGCTCTTCGTGCTCTTCGTGCTCTTCGTGTCCTTCGTGGTAGAAATCTATTCTGTCACTCGGTTTGACGCTACCGTCAATCTGGAGACTGTGGGCAGAGATGCATTTTGTTTCTTTCACCCTACCCGCTCTCAAGGTGGCGCCACCTTGCCGCCGGAGGCTTCTTTCTTTCTACTCAAAGACGTACGTCCCGTTCTCCAGGGCATGTTCCTTGAGTTTTGCCCGGTGGATGTCTTTTGACAGCACCCGCTTTGCGTTGGGGCCAATGATGACGGTCCCTTCCGTGAGGGTGCCCGAGGCCGAGACTTCCGGGATGTTCTCCTGGGCGCGGGCCCATGAGCTCATGGACTGGTGTCGCACCCTGCACATCTTCAATGCGTCGCGAAGGGGCTCAATTCTTTGTTTCAATTGAGCGATTTCATCACTTAAGGCGTCGTCTTTGTCAAAGCAGTTTTTTACCTTTGCATCAAGGGTGCTTAACTGCCGACGAATGCTGTCGCGTTGCAGGATGTATTCATCACGGTTTCTTATGGGGAACGTGGAGAGCTCGGTCTCTTCCCTCATCAGGTTTTCCTGCCGGCTTACGAGGGCGGCGGTTCTGCCCTGAAGGGCCATGAGCTCTTCTTCTTTCCTTTTTTGAGTCTCCACAGCTCTGGCGTAACGTTTCTCTGCCCTTGATCGTTTTTCCGCCAGGGCGGTCAGCACAGCGTTGGAGTGTTCATCCACCCCCACCTTAAGCATGCAGGGCCTGGAGACATCCGTGCCCACGTTCCTTGCGAGGAGCCCTTTGCGGCCCACAATCACAGACGAGATGATATCCCCGCTGCGGTTCAAGCACAGGCCGCTTGCACGGATTCTGGACTCCAGTATCTCACCCATGACCACCACATCGCCGAAGGAGTCGACCTTTGAGTTGGATATGTATCGGGCCTGGATGCTGCCACCGGCGTTGATGCGTGAGTCGATGATTCCTTCGGTGATCAGCACACCTGCAGATGCCACAATGTCTGCCCCTTTGACCGAGGCTGCCGTGACATGGGCCCCCTTTACGCGAAATCCTTCCCGAACCGTTCCCGTGATGACGACATTGCCGTGAAAGGTGATATGGCCAGTCCGAAGCCCGACATCGCCTTCCACGCGGTACTCCTGAAACACCGAGATGATGCCGTCAACCCCCGCGTGGGGGGATCCGTCCGTGTCTGCGTGGACGGACTGCCCGTCGGTTGACAGGGTCGCCCCTGTTCCGGCGGCGAGGGCAAGGTGTTCCGGTGCCGGTGCTTCGAGGGTTTCTCCCCGCACATCGACGCCCGGTATCTCCGGAACTGCAGGGATAAGCTCTGCCAGAAGGCTTCCGGCCTCAACAAAGGGGATATCCCCGCGCGTCTTGAAGTCGATGCGCCCATCGTCAGACACGCGCCCGGCGTTCAGGTAATCGGTTTTGAAGTGGTATTGGATGGTGGCGTCCTGGCCGGGGAGGGGGGGGACACCCAGGGCAATGACAACGGTTCCGGTGTCGTCTCCGGGGGCACTCAAAAGGGCCATGAACCGGGACTCGTCCACAAGGCCGTAAGCGATACCGGCATCCTCGGCAAGGGACTGCAAGTCGCTGTACGCCATGCGCCCCTTCATCTCGTCGGGGAGGGTAATCCATGCCGACAACCCATCATCGGCGATGTGAATGTCCGGCTTCGGGGGGGCGGGGACAGGGTCGGTGCTTTGATCGTAAACCTCTGCTGCGGGGTAAGATGGCTCTTCGTCACCTGTCATGCGTGCGCGTACCTTTTCAACATCGTTGGCGGTTAGTTGATTTTTAAGGACAAGGATTTCCGAGATGCTCCTGATTTGCCGGGTGCTGGAAAACTCCTGGATCTGTTGTTCGAAGGCCGCCTTGACCTCCTCTTCCTCGACCCATCCCATGTGAATGGCGATTTCACCAAACTCTTTGTCCTTCTCCCCCATCTCGGTCACCGATTTGACCATTCGAAGCATGGAGATGATATCCGGCCGGATAAGCTTTCTTATCACGAGAATCTCTTCAATGGAGGTTTTTCTCCCCGCATTGAGTGCGTCCTTGAGGGCTTTTAGCGCCTCAAGGAGCTGGGCATCGGAGATGTAGCCGTTTTTCACCGCCATCTTTCCGAATTCGACCCCGCTCTTGAGCTGTTTGTAGAGGTGGCGCTTCAACCGCCTTGTTTTCGGGGGAGGGAGGTTGTCGGCAGCCTCTTTTGGGGCTCGCTTCTGGTATCGGTAAATCTCATTGCACTGGTCCAGGCTCAGCAACCCCTTCTCCACGAGGATGTCGCTGACCAACCGAACCTGCATTTTTTTGCGCTCTTTCTCCTGGACCTCCATGGCATGGTGGATCTGGTTTTCCGTGACCAGGCCTTTTTTCAGGGCGATGGCAATAAACTTGCGGTCAAGGATTCTTTCGGTCTCAGCCACCAGATCCTTTAGTTTCTCGGGGCTGATGAGGTTGCGTTCCAGGAGGATGGTGTCGAGGCTTGTTTTTTCCTGGGAGTCCTCCCGGTCCATCTCCTTTAAGATGGTCTCCAGCAGTGCCGAGTCCACCAGCTGCTCCTCCCGGGCGATCATTCCCAAAAGGTGGGGCTGCTGGTCCGGGCTTTCCGGGTCGTCATGCCGGGTCGGGTACTGGGTGGTGTCCTGAAATTCCGCCCTCTCCTGGTACCCGAACATGAGCAGTTTGTAGTCCGCCTCCGTGAGATGGCCCTGATCGAGGAGAATGGTTCCCACCTGAAGAAGGCGGGCCTTTGTGAACTCCTCAGCCTGGATGGCCAGGGCCTTTTCCAGGGACTGGGGAGTGATCATCCCTTTTTTTACGGCGATCTCCCCGAACTCTTTGTCCAGGAATCGCACGGTTGCCGCAAACAGGTGGTGCAGGGTGTGCAGGGAGATGAAGCCAAGGCGGTAGAGGATGCTGTCCAGGGAGTGGTTTTTTCCCAGCAGCTGCGCCATGGACTGGACCTTGAGGGCGTAGGAGAGCTCCGATTTGGTGACCAGCCCCTTTTCAAGGACGATGCGCGCTAAGGGGGAGTGCTTGGAACGGTCGGCTTTTTTTAAGATGGTGAAGCTGCTTGCGCACTGGATGCATACGGTGTCTCTTCCCGCGAGGCTTGCCGGAACCGAGTGTACATGCGTGCAATTTGGGCAGGTCGCATTGATCATGGATTCACCGTAAAGTGTTGCCGAGGAAAAGCAGCTTCCTGTGCGTGTGTGATAATCTTAAAAATTAAGGGTTTTGGCGAGGAGAATCAATGATAATCGGACAGGCGGGTCGGGGATGGACATGCCGGCTGTGGGGCTGGGCACTGTGGGCAGGAGAGTAACCGGGTATTGATACGGGGCTTTATGGCTGGGATGGCCCGGGCAATGCCCCGGGCCATCTTTTACTTCGGTCGCTCTTTTTCTTCCGGACCCTTAGGGCTATCTGCCCCGCTGCGATGTCCGGTCACCGGTTTTTACAGGCCTTGCCCCTGGCAACGAATGGCTGAA
>CALOAX010000015.1:0-64211 GCA_942491485.1 Desulfolunaceae bacterium
CATGACTCATCGACCTATTGCCTTTGACCTATCTCCTGTTTTGCTCTGTCTGTTACCTGTTTTGCCCAATACGAAAAAAGCCGCTGCGCTTGTCCCCAACATCGGGGCAAATGCAGAGGCAACAAGCTTTCGAGGAATTATCGCGACAGAGGCCTCGCCACCTAAACATCGAGACCTCTCTCGCACTTGTGTCACACGGTGCAGCCCCTCTCACGTTGTGCGAATGCGGATACGAAGGTTTGTAAAAAATATCACCCGTCGAGCATTCGCCATTGGGTTTCGAGGTGCCCCCACCTCGCTATTCAGCAGGCGCTGCAGGTGCCGGCACGGCCCGCTTCCCCATCTCGCTGTCCATCATGATGAGGGCCGAGGGGTTGTCGCCAACCAGTCGGAGGCGATGGATGACCTGTTGCACGCTGTCCTCTTCCTCCACCTGTTCGGTGACAAACCACTGGAGAAAGATTTCGGTGGCGTGATCTGAAGCACCCCTGGCTGTGGTGACGAGGCCATTGATGGATTCGGTCACGGAGACTTCATGATCCAGGGTCTCTTCGAAAATGTTCAAGGGGGAATCCCACTCCACCTTGGGGCCGGCAATCGCCTCGAGGCGCACGGTGCCGCCCCGCTGCTGAATGTAGTCGTAAAACTTCTGGGTGTGGGTCAGTTCTTCCACGCCCTGGGCGTACATCCAGTGGCCGAAACCGGTGAGGTTCCGGCCGTTCAGCCATGCCGCCATGGAAAAGTACAGGTAGGCGGAGTATGTCTCACGGTTGAGCTGGAGGTTCAATGCGTCTTCCACTTCGGGTTTTAACATGATCTATCCTCTCTTCCAGTTGCCGTGCAGGTTGCAGTAGGCCCTGGCGACAACGGGTCCTGTAACCCCTGCGAAAAAAGCTTCGGGTGTCTCTCCGGGCAGGAGGTATTTTCGCAGGGTGGTTTCGCCCTGGATCACTTCGATCCAGGGGATCCAGTGCTCATCGGTCATGGGGTGCGCCACCTCGCCCACTTTGACGAGGATCCCCCCTTCCACCTCTTCCACCACCGGCACGTGTTTCTCCTGTGCCGCATCCTGAGAGTTCTCTTCCAAAAAGGTCATGGCCTGTCCGCAGCATCTCACCTTGGGGCCTCCGCCCTGAACCACTTCAACGATATTTCCACAGTGCTCGCATTTGTACATCTGGTTGCGTCTGATCATGGTGATGGTCTCCTTTTTGTGTCTCCGGCTACAGCTTCTGGTTTCGCGTCCGGTGTGTGTGTGATGGATATGATTTTAAGGATGACTTTTTAAAAAGCATCATGCTTGCCTCAAACTGTTGTTGAGGAAGTAATTCAATAAGCATGCCACGTTTCACAACAACGAAGACAAAAGAGGCAATTACCTGATTTTACGAAACGTTTTCAAGTGAATTCGTATATGGTCCCCGGAGCTGCCCTGTGCGGACAGCCCCTTGAGACAATAAAGGCGCAGGAAGTGTATCAAATGGATGTGTCAAGATTCTCTATCGTGAGACAACAGGTCATGCAAAGGAGGTGTTGAGAGCCTCGACAACGGAGGCCATATGCTTTTTCTCCCCCTCACCGATGTCGAAGAAGAGCTTTTTCAAGGCAGGGTCGTCGGTGGTTTCCCCGGCGTAACGGTAGAGGTCGTAGGCGGTGAACTCGATATCAAGGGCCAGCTCGTAAACAGCCAGATTCACGGGAATCATGGTACTCTCAAGGCGAAGTACCGCTTCGGTAAGAGACATCCCGCCTTCGAGGATCTCGCCTTTCAACCCCGCAAACAGATCCTCAAACTGCGGCGGGTTTGTCTCCCCTTTCTCCCACACATCATAAAGGGCCTCGGCATGGGCCATTTCAGCCATGGAGAGATACTCAATGGTCTGAGACAGGGCGGTCCCGGAATACTCTTCCTGGATATAGCGGTAAATATTCCAGGCCCCCTTTTCAAGATCCATGGCGGCCATGAGGGTCTGCTGCATCCCTTCCTCAAGCACCAGCAGCTTGATTTTGGGAAAGTCTTTAACGGTATGGCCCTGCCAGGCGAGGATGCCCCCGTCGAGGTTGTAGAGGCTTCCGTGGTCCGGCATCTTCTCGGCGGCCATATGGGCTGCGACCCGGGATCTGGCCCCGCTTCTGCAGGAAAAGATAATATCACGATGTTTGGGAAGTGCTTCAAGGCGGGATTCAAGCTGCCCTAAGGGAAGAAGCTGGGCACCGGGGATGTGGGCCTGCTCGTACTCCTGGGGTTCCCGGACGTCGACGAGGAGGTACTCGCCATCCGGGTGTTCATTCATGTACTTTTTAAATGACTCGGCAGTTACATCAACAACGCAATTCTCACTCATGGACCCTCCAGCAGACTCGTAAAGTAACCGGGATAAGGCGGTCACAGGCAGAGCCCTGAAACCGCCGGGTTCGTATCAGGAGGTTTCAACCTCCTTAACGTCATGGGCATCGGGAGTTTTGTCTTCCAGATCAGTCTCGGGTAATGTATCAAAAAATCGCCAGGTTGCGCCAGAAATAATCCGCGCGCCCTTCTTGTTGGTGAGGTAGGACAGGCACCACTTCAGGAAAATGGAGAGGCGGTTATTGAAACCGCTGATGAAGTAGATGTGCACCAGAAGCCAGGTGAGCCAGGCGATGAACCCCTGCAGCCTGAAGAACCCCATGTCCACAATGGCCCGACTGCGGCCGATGGTGGCCATCTGCCCCTTGTCGACATAATCAAAGGGCTCGCGAGACTCCCCTTCGAGATCCCGAAGAATGTTTTCGGAAATGGACTGTCCCTGCTGGATGGCCACCGGTGAGAGGCAGGGGAGAACTTTCCCCATGGGATCGGTGTAAGCGGCCTGGTCTCCGGCCACAAAAACATTGGCATGGCCGGGAATATTCAGGCAGGAGTCCACCACAATACGACCCTGGACGCCCGTCTGGACCCCTAAGTCTTTGTTGATATCCGTGGCGATAATGCCTGCGGCCCAGAGCACCGTCATGGTTTCTATCTTTTCAGTGCCCACCTCGATGCTTGTTTCATGGATCTCGCTGACGGGGCTCTTGGTCCACACCTGCACCCCTAAGTTTTCAAGGTCACGGGTGGCACGGCTGCTCTGCTTCTTGGGAAAAGAGTTCAGGATACGATCCCCTGCCTCCACAAGGATGATGCGGGTCAGCTTGGGATCGATGTTGCGGAAGTCCCGGCCAAGGGTGTAGCGGGTCATCTCACCGATGGCCCCGGCCAGCTCCACGCCGGTGGGACCGCCCCCAACCACAACAAAGGTGAGGGCACGCCTTCGGACGGCCTCATCTTCGGCCCGTTCCGCCACCTCAAAGGCGCTTAGAATACGCCTTCGAATCTCCGTGGCCTGTTCCAGGGTTTTCAGGCCCGGCGCGTGCTTTTCCCACTGCTCATTGCCGTAGTAGCAGTGCCGGACACCGCAGGCAAGAACCAGGTGGTCATAAGAGAGGGAGCCAAAATCAGTGGTCACGGTTTCGGAATCGAAATCAATGCCGGTCACCTCACCCTGAAGCACCTTGATGTTCTGGAACTCCGATAAAATGCTGCGAATCGGCATGGCGATATCGGACTGACTGAGCCCCGCTGTGGCCACCTGGTACAAGAGGGGTTGAAAAAGATGGTGGTTGGCTTTGTCAATGAGCGTGACATGAACCCCCTCTTTGTTTCCCAGAACCTTGGCTGCCTTGAGACCGGCAAACCCTCCACCGACAATGATCACCTCTTTGGCCATAACCTTTGCTTCCCATGTACGAGTAATTTTAAAAGAATGCACAGGTCCCATCCATACCCCGGATGCCGGGACCAACAGCAAAAAAGATGGGGCTTTCGAGGCTTCCCATAAGCCTCGACGCCCCACCTTACCAGATCGCTAATTTTTCATACAGTCTCAATACAGCTTCAACCTGAGCCCCCAACCCACAGGCCCCGTCATCAGAGAGCATTAAGCTGCCCCTTGAGCCAGGTCTTGATGTTCGGATCCAGCTCATAAATGCCTCGATGATTGTTGATGGACCTCAAAAAGGTCTGTTCCAGCTTTGCAGGCATGCGGAAGGATGCCAGCTCCTCCATATCAAAACCCTTGCGGTGGACCAGGGTGATCACGGGGTACTCCCCCCAGGTGTTGATGGCAAAGTAGGTGGATTCATCTTCGCTGCCCCGGCCTCTCTGCTCGTCGCAGTACCATCCGGCACCCCACTCCAGGTGTCGTCCCACAGCCACTGCGGGGTTGAGGTTCCAGTCCACTGTATTGATCAAAGGCAGGTCGTTTTTCAAATCTTCCAATCTTTTCATTCGGCGCCTCCTGTGTAGTCGCTCTCATTTCGTGCCCATCCGGGTCGAAGCCTTTGTTTCTCTCCTCCCGGTAGCCCCCGGGCATCGGAATTCTGACTTCTGCTCAGGCATCCTGTTCGTAAAGGGCGCAACCTTCCGCCCTTGCCCATAACATATTACAAAAGCCGTGCCAGCCAGCACATAAACAAACAACAAATCGCAATTACAGGCAGTTACCACAAACACAAACGATCTACAAAGTGCTTCTCATGCAGCCAAACCGATACACCTGTGTATCAGGTGGGCCGATACACAGGGCAAGGTAAAAACCGTCAAGATACGTTCTTGGTGCTTGGTTCTTAGTGCTTGGTTAAGGAGTCGCTGTGCTCCGGCAGGTAAAAAAACGGGCTAAGGGCGAAAGGCGAATGTCTGAAGGCAAGGGAGAAAGGTCATAGCCCATGGGTTATTGAACATAGGTGGAAGAGTCTCTGCGCTCCAACAATTCATAAAAACAGACATAGGACGTCCCGAAAATCGAGATAAATATTGGGTTGCCCCACACCCAACGCCGTTGTGCTTTGCCCGAGGAACGAGGGCAAAGCACAACGGCAACCTGGGGTGCAGGGGATCATCCCCTGCCCGCCGGAGGCATGCTTTTGAGGCATGCCTTAGCCCTACGCCCTACCTTTTCTCAAGGCACGCACGCAGCGGGTGATATGGCTGTGGGGGCCTTTGTCCAGAAAGGAGGCAAGGGGCTCTTCGAAGAAGGGAAAAGGGGTGTCTCCCGAGAGGGCCAGGGCGGTGAGACGCTCTGCTTCGAGGCCGAAGATGCGGCTCAGTTCCGGCAGGGACGACTCTCTCGTGTCGGCTTCGAGGCGGGCTTCCAGGCATCGGTAGAAGAGGCGCCGTTTGGCGGGGATATCCATCTGGGACGCCATGGCGCTCCAGCGTGACGTGCCTTCCCGGTCGCCACTGTGGAGCCGCACAAGGGTAATCATCTCCGCCACCTTTCCATCGGCCCAGGCGCAACCGGGTGTCACTTCCACGCCCACAAGTTCGCATAGGGAAGCTTCGGGGCCCCAGCCGCCCTCCTCAAGGAGATCGGCGAGGTGTTCCGCCTCTTCCGGCGTCAGGGTGCCAAGCTTAAGAAGGCTGTGCCGCACTTCGGCCTGCCTGCTGCGGTTCTCCCAGAGAAGATCCTCCACGGGGTAGATCTCCGACATCCCCGGCACCACCATGCGGCAGCAGGGCATGCCAAGGTGGTCCGTCACCCAGCTGTAGATCTGAAACCCTTCGTTATGAATCCGGGCCACCAGGGTATCGTACTCGCCTCCCCTGCCGCAGTCCTTCTCTTCCCCGAGCCCCCAGGGGGTGAAGGGATAGTCCGGGGTGTCTTTAAAAAAGTCCCAGTGAAGGACGCCGGCCGAATCCACAAAGTGCTCTTCTATATTGGTGGGGGAGGCCACCAGCTCGTCATCAAAACTGGGGGCAGGAAACCCTTTGAGCTCTTTTCGTCCCTGGAGCATTTCGGTAAAGGTGCGTTCCAGGGCCACCCCGAACATGGGGTGGGCACCGAAGGCGGCAAAGACGCCGCCGTCTTCCGGGTTGGCCGCCACGATGCAGACCACGGGCCAAAGGCCGCCCAGGGATGCGTCTTTGGCGTAGATCACCAGGCCCCGGGACGCAAGCTCGGCCAGGGCCGATTTTACCACCGGGTACCGGTCCAGCACGGATGGCGGGATGTCGGGCAGGGCAATGCCATCTGCGATGATGCGGCTTTTCACATAACGCTCCACCACCTCGGAGAGAGCCTGGACCTTGGCTTCCAGAAAGGTGTTCCCTGCCGCCATGCCGTTGGAGACATACAGGTTTTCAAGGATCGCCACGGGAAACAGGACCTGATCGCCCCCCTCCCGATCAAAGGGGAGACAGCACACCCCTTCGGCACCGCCGGTGTTAAAATCCATGAAATGACGCGCTTCAAGCTCTTCGTCCGGATCAAAATGATCCCACAGAGACGTGGAGAGAGCCTCTCTTCGAAGGGAATCCATCCCGGGCTCCAGCCACACCTCGCCGGGCCCATGATAAAAGCCGCCATTCAATGGGGACTCAGGCAGGTAAAGATCCGACAGAAGGTACCCCGTGCTCAATCGCTCAAACAGTTCCCCGTACGCACTGGCAAGCGCGGCCCCTTCCGAGCCCCCCTTGCCGTTGGTGTACAGGTTCGGGCACGCCTCAAGGCGCAGGTTCACCGACCACGCCCCGGCCACCGGATGAAGCCAGGCACGCTCCTCCACCCCGATGCCCAGATCCAGCAGCTTTGCCCGCATGGCATCTATGGATTCTCCAAAGCGGGCGTCTTTGCCCAGAGGCAATGTCATCGTCTCGTTCGTCATATTTTTATCGTATCCATCTTGTCTAATCATTGCCTTCTATGGTTAAAGTTCGGAGCAAAAACGTGCCTCCGGCGGCAAGGTGTGCCACCTTGAAAGCGGGTTGCGAATGCTCCGCCCCCTCGTTCCTCGGGTGCGTCACATTCGCTGACGGGGTGCAATCGATAAAGGGGCTTCAAGAGCGACCTCACCTGTGTCGTCTTCCCTGGCTGTGAGATACGTGAAACCAATTGTGTTACGTTACCTTCAGATCACGCATCACACTTAATTTAGCAGGGTGACCGGGGATCCATGTGTGGGATCTGACTGAGGTCGACATTTCTTTCCCTTGTTACAAGGCTCCGCTTCTACTCTCTATTCACTACCGACTATTCACCACTGGCTGTCGAATAGTCTCTATTCAGCGGCGAGGCCAGGCTGTGCCCTATAACCGGTTTTTCCGCATTTCGCCTTCTCTTAACCTGCCGGAGCGCAGCGACGCCAGGTCCTATTACCTGTCCCCTATCGCCTGCCCTACCTGTTCACCCTCACCCAATACCAGACACTCACCACAATAAACCAGACGGCGATGCACTCAAAGAAAAGAAAGATCAGGTAGTACCAGAGTCGGGTCACAAGGCCCAGGGGAAAGAGAATCCCGACCGCCACCACGATCAGGCAGATCAATGAATAGAAGGTGTAGTAGTACCCTTCATCAATGACGAGACGGGTTGCGAAAAACAACGAAATATTGGCCACAACCAAGAGGGTCTTGAGGTGGAAGGGCCTTGCCAACATTTAGTGATACACGTTCTGTATGGCCGGATCCTCACGTGTAAAAAATAAACGTTGGACCGCACAGCATTGTGGAAACGCCCGGTAACGGTCATTGTATTATTATTTAACAGCGAGGCCCGGACAGGCCCGTCCAGTAAATGGCGGCATGCTCGGAAAACGTCTCCGACAGGTGGCGGTAAAGCTTCATGGCCCCTCCATTCACACTTGCTGTATGGTTGTGATACTGTAAGTTCTGGTATGGGTATGATGCCCACGACGTGAAAAATCATCACAACAACGTCTCACGACACTGTCTCAAGCATACCCGAACACACGTCCCATCATCCGGTCACTGACGGGTTACCCTACGCACTGGCGCGCAGCACAAAAACGATTTATACTTCGGCATTTCAGGATTATAGACAACACATCAGCACCTGTTCAACATAAAAAAACTG
The DNA here is from genome assembly GCA_942491485.1 of Desulfolunaceae bacterium. Lineage (GTDB taxonomy): Bacteria > Desulfobacterota > Desulfobacteria > Desulfobacterales > Desulfolunaceae > Desulfoluna. The sequence continues at coordinate 7,893 of CALOAX010000015.1, forward strand.
CCAAATCTCCCCTTCTGGCATTGCCTTTGCTTTTCTCTTTCAAGGATGTCTCTTTCGGAAGGCCCTTCCGGGAGATCAATACTATTTAAGGAGCCCCATCGCATGAACCGAACCATGAAAGTTGCCGTCCTTCTGATCGTGGCCATACTGGTCGTGCTCTTCTTTGCCTTCGACCTCCAGGAGCTGCTTACCTTATCTGCCCTGAAGGAGAAACAGGCTGAGTTCGGGGCCTTCTATGCCGATCATGCGTTTTCAACCATCGCCCTCTACTTCCTCATTTATGTGACGGTGGCGGCTCTCTCCCTTCCGGGAGCGGCGGTGATGACCCTTGCGGGCGGGGCTCTTTTCGGGTTCTTCACCGGCTTTATCGTGGTCTCATTTGCCAGCACCATCGGGGCGACCCTGGCATTTCTCGTCTCCCGATTCATCTTGAGGGACATGGTCCAGAATAAATTCGGAGACCGCCTGGAAGCCATCAACGAAGGGATTGAAAAAGACGGGGCGTTCTACCTTTTCACACTGCGCCTTGTGCCGATTTTCCCATTTTTCGTCATCAACCTCGTCATGGGACTCACCCCCATCCGAACCCTCACCTTTTACTGGGTGAGCCAGCTGGGCATGCTGGCCGGCACCATGGTCTACGTCAACGCCGGTACCCAGCTCGCCCGCATCGAGGCCCTTTCGGGGATTCTTTCACCGGCGCTGCTCTTCTCCTTTGTCCTGCTGGGCATCTTTCCCCTGGCGGCGCGCAAGATCACCGATGCCGTCAAGGCCAGGCGGGTCTTCAAAGATTACGCAAAACCCAAGAGCTTTGACTACAACCTTGTGGTCATCGGCGCGGGTTCGGCTGGGCTTGTATCCGCCTACATCGCGGCAGCCGTGAAAGCCAAAGTAGCCCTCATCGAACGGGACAAGATGGGCGGGGACTGCCTCAACACCGGCTGCGTCCCCAGCAAGGCCCTCATCAGGTCCTCCAAGATGCTCGCCTACGCAAAGCGCGCCGAGGAGTTCGGGTTCAAAAGCGGAAACTTCACCTTTGATTTTGCAGATGTCATGAAACGTGTCCACACCGTCATCGGCAAAATAGAGCCCCACGATTCAGTGGAACGTTACACAAAGCTCGGCGTGGAGTGCATCAAAGGCGAAGCGGAGATCCTCTCTCCTTTTGAGGTGAAGGTGGATGGCCGGGTGCTCACCACCAGGAGCATCATCATCGCCACCGGCGCGCGTCCCTTTGTGCCCCCCATCAAAGGAATGGACCTCATCACCCCCCTGACCAGTGACACCGTGTGGAACTTGACGGAATTGCCCAAGCGCCTGGTTGTGCTTGGCGGCGGGCCCATCGGCTGCGAGCTGGCCCAGTGCTTTGCCCGCTTCGGAGCCGAGGTCACCCAGGTGGAGATGGCCCCCAAGCTGATGATCCGGGAAGACCCCGAGGTGGCGGAGATGGTCACCCGAAAATTCGAGAAGGAGGGCATCCGGGTGCTCACCAGCCATGCTGCCACGGAAATCCGCGTGGAGGATGGAGAGAAGGTGCTTCTCTGTGCCGCAGGCAACCGGGAAGTGAAGGTCCCCTTTGACGAAATCCTCGTGGCCGTGGGCAGAAAGCCCAACACCGAAGGATTCGGTATGGAAAAGCTGGGCATAGGCCTCGCGCCGAGGGGCACCATCGAGACCGACCCCTTCCTGGCCACCACCGTCCCCAACATCTTCTGTGCAGGAGACGTGGCCGGGCCCTACCAGTTCACCCACACCGCCTCCCACCAGGCATGGTTCGCCTCGGTGAATGCCTTGTTTGGATTTTTGAAGCGGTTCAAGGCCGACTACAGCGTCATTCCCTGGTGCACCTACACCGACCCCGAAGTGGCACGAGTGGGAATCTCCGAGACCGAGGCCAAGGAGAAAAGAATCGCCCATGACGTGACAACCTATGAGATCGGCGAAGTGGATCGCGCCATCGCCGACTCCGAGGACCACGGATTCGTCAAGGTAATCACCGCAAAGGGAAGCGACCGCATCCTGGGGGCCACCATCGTGGGCCACCACGCAGGAGACATCATCGCAGAGTTCGTGCTGGCCATGCGCCACAAGCTTGGTCTGAACAAGATCCTGGGCACCATTCACATCTACCCAACCCTGGCCGAAATGGTCAAAGGCACGGCGGGTACCTGGAAGAACGCCCACAAACCGGAAAAAGTGCTCAACGTCCTGAGTAAAATCCATGCCTGGAGACGCGCATCATGAGACACAACACCCATGACGACAACAGACGCCCGATAAACCGCCCGCTGCGGGTCAAGGTAAAAGCCCTTCCCGCACGCCCGCGACACCTCTGGATTGCCGTGATCTTAAGCCTGCTCCTGGCCCTGGTCACCAACGCACGGGCAGCAAGCTACAACCACGCGCCCTTTAACGACCTCCTTGCGACCCACGTGCGGGGAGGCGGCATCGACTACGACGGCCTGTCCGCCGATAAGGCCACACTTGACGCCTACCTCGCCCCGGCCCAACACTACTCCACCGAGGGACTCTCCAGAAATGAGGCCATGGCCTTCTGGATCAACATGTACAACGCCTGGACCCTGGAGCTCATCCTCACCAAATACCCGGATGTGGATTCCATCAAAGACCTGGGCTCCATCTTCTCCTCCCCCTGGAAGAAGCGGTTCGTTAAAATCGGAGGAAAGACCCTCACCCTGGGAGAGATCGAACACGAAATCTTAAGAAAACAATTCAAGGATCCCCGGATCCACTTTGCCATCAACTGCGCCTCCAGAAGCTGCCCGCCCCTGCTGCCGGAAGCCTACCGGGCAGACACCCTTGACGCGCAGCTCGACGGCGCCACACGCGCCTTTATCAACGACAACGCCAACACCCGGCTCGACGGCAACCGCCTCGTCGTCAGCCGCATCTTCAAATGGTACAAAGATGATTTTGAGAGCGACATCCCCGGCTATATCCTGAAATACGCATCGGGCCCCCTCAAACAAGCCCTGAAAAACCAGAAAGATTCCGTCGACGTCGTTTTCATGGACTACGACTGGTCCCTGAACACCGCGGGGGAGTAGCAAAAAACCGTGCCTCCGGCAGCGAGGTGAGCCACCTCGAAAGCAGGTGGCGAATGCGTTTTGCCCCTCGTTCCTCGGGGCAAATCACATTCGCCTGAGGTTTCGGTTCATGCGAGATTTTTCGCCAAAACCTGTTTGTCAAACTTTTCAAAAGTTTGGCCCCCGGCAGGGCCGCCGGAGGCTAACAAATAACAACAGAGGTGTCCTATGAACCTCCGACCCCATACCTTTCAAACCCTTGCCATCATCCTTGCAATTTCATGGACTCTCATCACAGGAGCACCCTCCGCCATGGCAAACGAAACCCAAAAAGCAACCTTTGCAGGGGGCTGTTTCTGGTGCATGGAACACCCCTTTGAAAAACTCGACGGCGTGATCTCGGTGGTCTCCGGCTATATCGGCGGCCACAAGGAGAACCCGACCTATAAGGAAGTCTCCGCAGGCTCCACCGGCCACGCTGAAGCCGTGGAGATCACCTACGACCCGACAAAAGTCACCTACGAAGAGCTCCTGGAGGTCTTCTGGCGTCAGGTGGACCCCACCGACGGCGGGGGCCAGTTCGTGGACCGGGGCAGCCAGTACCGCACCGGCATCTTTACCCACGACGAGTCACAAAAAAAAGCGGCCACACTCTCCAAGGCCACCCTTGAAAACCGCATGCTCTTCGGCAAGCCCGTGGTAACCGAAATCACAAGGGCCGGGACCTTCTACCCCGCCGAGGAATACCACCAGGACTATTACAAAAACAACCCCATCCGGTATAAGTACTACCGCAGCCGTTCCGGACGGGACCGATTCCTGGACCAGCACTGGACCGATGACGGAAAGGCCATCAAAGAGTCCGCCTGGACGGACGAGGAGCTGCGGCAAAAACTCACCCCCCTCCAGTACAAGGTAACCCGGGAAAACGGCACAGAACGCCCCTTTGAAAATGAGTACTGGGACAACAAAAAAGAGGGGATCTACGTCGACATCATCAGCGGAGCCCCCCTCTTCAGCTCCACCGACAAGTTCAAGTCCGGTACGGGCTGGCCAAGCTTCGTGCGCACCATCCCCGATGCCGGCATCAATGAGGTGGAAGACAACTCCTTCTTCATGAAACGCGTGGAGGTCCGAAGCGCAGACAGCGACTCCCACTTAGGCCATCTCTTCACCGACGGCCCGCCCCCCACAGGCCTTCGCTACTGCATCAACTCGGCATCCTTGAGGTTCGTACCCAAAGAAGAACTCAAAAAAGAGGGCTACGAAGCGTACTTGAAGCTGTTTGAATAAGAGCAGAAAGAGACCAAAAGCCTTGCCTCCGGCGGGAAGGGGATGATCCCCTTCACCCCATAATGCAACGGGCCTTAGTCGATCCGTACGGAACGACTAAGGCCCGTTGCGCGTTGGCTGGAGTACGTCATGGCGTTGTGGGTTGCCCGAGTGAGCAAGCACAGGCTCATGGCGCATTTCAATTCACCAAAAGCCCTTTGCGCATTCGCCCATGCCGCACGGGAGTGCGGCACACCCCTTTTTCACAACCATTTATCATGAAAGTCCATTCAGCCCTGCGAAGGTCGACGTACCATCTTAAAACTCAGGCTTCCTATATGGCCCCACATGTCTGACAGCCGGGGAAGACAGCATAAAAAGTCAATGTTGGCGAACCACGGGCTCCGCCCGTCAGCGAATGTGATCGACCTGAGGAACGAAGGTCGGGAGCATTCGCAACCCACTTTCGAGGTATTTTCGCTACAGTGGCTTCGCCACCCTCGCCGCCGGAGGCACGTTTTTTAACTCGGTTTTACCCATAGGAGACACAACTTTTTCATCCTCCGCGCCATTGAACATCCCGAAGAGCCAGAGCGTGGACAGGGCGAAGAGTGAAGCAAATATACCAATGGCAGCGCTCCAGACGGGAGGGGCGATAAGGGCGACAAGGATAAGGACGGTGACCACGGCAAAGCCGGAGTTTCGGAAAGCGACATGGTAGTTGTGCCCATGGCGCAAAGAGAGCAGGACGATGAGGATATTGCTCAGGACCAGCAGGGTGTAGATGGTTTGAAAGGCTGGCGGGGTGTGCGCACCGGTGGCATAAACGAAAAGGCTGTTAAGCGCGATGAGGTGAAAGGCTGCCAGGAGGGCCAAGGCGATGCACTTTTTGGCGGCGATAAAGCTTTGACGGTCTTCTTCGTCTTTAGCCAGGGTCGCTATCCTTTTAATGCGATAGTAGAGGGCAAGGAGTCCGAAGACGATAAGGGCCCCTGTGACGGCGGCGCTGATACCAGCCATACTCGCTTCAAGGGTCTCCCAGGAGAGGGGATCATGGTGGGAGATCTCTTTAAAAACGTTCCTTAATAAAATAAGGGAGAGGATCTCCAGCTGGCGCCCCACTGAGGTGCTGACGGAGTGGACCATGCTGAAGACAAGCCCCATCACCTCGATGACGAGAAGCAAGGTCAGGGCAATCTCAATGGCGGCCAGGTGGTTTTTCGGAACAAGGGTGGCCATGGCCGCAGGAAGGCCCACGAATCGGTTAATCTCCACAAGAACCAGAGACACAAGGAAAGTACCCACAAGAAGGGTTCCGGCCAGGCGGTGCCCCGAAGGCCCCTCCCAGCATGTTTCCAGTTTGTCGTAGAGCGTCAGCACAGGTCGAATCAGGGCCATGGGGCGTCCTCCAAAAGCTAATCATTATTACAGCGCAAGAAACAAAGTTATCTCACATTGTGCACATTTCACACCAGAATGAACAAGAAAAAGCCTGAAAGCATGCCTCCGGCGGCAAGGTGTGCCACCTTGAAAGCTGATTGCGGATGCGCTTCGCCCCTCGTTCATCGGTGTGAAGCGCATCCGCCTTTGATTCTATTGGTGCCTTGAAAGATAGTTGCATCACGCTTTTCACCACTCCTCGGAGCAAATCACACTGGCGTCCACTACGGGTTACGCCCACCTGCAACTTCTGCGGGCAACTAAAGAGCTTTGCCCATGGGTTAAAAAACCGACCTAATCAGTATCGTCTTCCCCGGCTGTGAGATATGTGAGTCCATGTGTGCTCCCTGGTCTTTAAGATGGCACCTCACCATTCGCAAGGCCGGGTGACCGGGGCTCCATGTGTACATGCCAACACCGGCAGACACCCACGTTGACCATCGATCGCCACCGGAACAACGCCACCCGCAGGACGGCAAAGCCTCTGGAGAAAAAAGACCCCTGGCCCCTGGGTGAGAATGCCTCCTTGCCCATGATCTGTTTCCTGTCCCCATGAACCACCCCTGTCTCAAGTTGATATCGAGACACCCATATTTTCAGTCTTTTCGATAGTTTTTATAAAATCGACATAAACCATGCCGTATCAGCGTGTCACGAGAGAGTGTCCGGACCTGACCACGGGACAGGGAAAAGGGGGACTGGGCGAGCAAACAAGCCGCAACCAATCAATCTATGTTTATTCAGCATGTTAAAAAGACACCCACAAAAAAAATACCCTTGTTTTTATTTTTTTTCTTCACTTTGGCACGCCCCTCGCAATATACCCCAAGCACAACGCGACGCTACGGAGCGCCGCCCAAGGAAGCGAATTAAACAATACGATCTGAATTCAATACACGAACGATTCGATCTCGAATTGCCAAGGAGAAATAAAAAATGTCCAAGTACGTATGCTCTGTTTGCGGTTATGTCCATGAAGGTGAGAACGCCCCCGAAAAATGTCCCCAGTGCGCAGCCCCTGCAGCCAAGTTCAAGGCACAGCAGGAAGGCCCCCTCGCATGGGCAGACGAGCACGTCATCGGCGTGGCCGAAGGTGTGGACGCAGAGATCGTTGAAGGTCTTCGCGCCAACTTTACCGGCGAATGCACCGAGATCGGCATGTACCTCGCCATGAGCCGCCAGGCAGACCGCGAAGGCTACCCCGAGGTGGCCGAAGCCTACAAGCGTATCGCCTTTGAAGAGGCCGAGCACGCAGCCAAATTCGCCGAACTCCTCGGCGAGGTGGTCACAGGCGACACCAAAACCAACCTCAAGATGCGTGTTGAAGCAGAGCACGGCGCCTGCCAGGGCAAGAAAGACCTTGCCACCCGCGCCAAGCAGCTCAACCTCGACGCCATCCACGACACCGTCCACGAGATGTGCAAAGACGAAGCACGCCACGGTCAGGCCTTTGCCGGCCTCCTGAAGCGCTACTTCGGCGAATAGAAAACCCGTGAGTGTCTGTCTCCGGGGCGCCCGAAAGGTGTCGCCCCGATCCTTCCACCAGACTCATTCTGGCCGGCATGGAAGTGAGACAATACCGTCACAACTCAGATAGAATCCCAAACCAACACTCCACCCGCCTGAGGGCTTCCGTCCACCATCCGTGGGCACCCTCAGACACTTTCGGCAGCCGGAGTCACATGGAAATGACCGGGAAACGGTTCCCCACTCCTTTTTCCGTTTCCCAAACCGACCTGCCGAACGACGTGCGTTGATCCTATCCTCACCCAAACCAGGGGCCTGCGGTTTCCCCACCGCAGGCCCCGACCCTTTTGAACGTTTTGCGATTCCGTGATATCTTTACAGATATGGCTGAAACACCATAGCTACCCATGTGGAGGTGATCCCATGAAACGTGTCCCCGTTGTCGAACTCTCCGACTGCATCCTCTGCGAAATGTGCACAGACATCTGCCCCAAGGTCTTCACTATGAACGAAAACGGCTACGTCCAGGTGGAACCCCTTGACACCTATCCCCAGGAAGAGGTGGACGATGTGATTAAACACTGCCCGGTGGACTGCATCCAGTGGGAAGAACAGCCATAGGCGAATGCCATAAAGCACCTCCGGCGGCCCTGCCGGGGGTCAAACCTTTGCCAATTCTATAAGCTGGGTTTGACAAACAGGTTTTGAAAACTTTTTCGTCGATACCATCTACCTCAACACACTGTATGCTTTTGCCTTATTGAATTCGCAACAGCCTTTCTCTTCAGCCCCTGCGGGGGCTGAAGAGAAAGGCTGTTGCAACCGAAAAGTTTTTGCGGAGCTTTTTTCAAAAAGCGACCCGCCGGAGGCATACTGAGCAGTTACGATCTTTTTATCCACCTGCTGCGGCTCAGCCGCAAATCGGAGGTACGCTATGGCTCTTTCCGTTGTGGATCTTTACCGTGATGTTCTTCCGAAAACCAACTGCGGGGAGTGCGGTCACCCCACCTGCCTCGCCTTTGCGGGCCAGGTTGTCGCAGCAGCCCTCCCCCTCTCCGAATGCCCTTACCTCTCCACCGGCACCGTCGAGCGCTGCACCGTTGAACTGAAGGAGCAGTACGCCAAAGGAAAATGGGTACGCCGGGACATGGCCGAAGATGCCCTCAACTGGGCCAGGCAGCGTGCCGCGGACATGGCCACCGAGAGCTTTCCCCCTCGCCTCGGTGGGGACCTTGAAACAGAAGAGGGCGTCCCTGTCTTCCGCCTCCCCTACTTCACCGACACCCTCCGCATAAAAAACCTGACCATCACCACCCGTGACGGCGAACCGCTGACCCGATGGGAGCAGGTCTTCATCCTCAATCACCTCGCCCAGGGGGGATCAAAAAACCCCACCGGACGCTGGAAAGGCTTTATCGAGCTGCCCAACACCACCTCTAAGATCAAAAACATGGTGGACAGTGTTGAAATACCCATTGCAGAAGCCTTTGCCGATAACATCCTCCTCCTGAAAGAGCGGGCCCTGGATCTGGGGGGAACTGTCGAGGTCGAACACGCCGGGTCTGCCGACATCGCCTTTCTCTTTACCCCCTTTCCAAAGGTCCCCGTCATCCTCCTTTTCTGGGATGCCGACGTCGAGGAAGGGTTCGAGGCCAAGGCCAAACTCATGTTCGATGAAACCGTCACCGATCACCTCGACATCGAATCCATTGTGTTCCTGGGCGAAGAGATCGCCAGCCGGTTGGTAGAACAAAAAAAGACGTAACTATTCAGCTTGTGCCTCCGGCGGCGAGGTGAGCCACCTCGAAAGCAGATTGCAAATCCTTCGCCCCCTCGTTCTTCGGGTACGTTACGTTTGCTGTCGGGGGAACCTGTGAATGTTTACCGATAATGCTGTCTCCCGGCTGACAGATATTAACCCGGCGGTTAAATGCATGGATGTCGAGGGGCACTATCACCCCGGCAATGTTGACATCTCTTTTACCTGCTGTTTTGCATATTAAGTTGCCGGGTTAATATATCATCACTGCATGCCCCCTCTCGTCACGTCACACACCACAGCCCTCCAGGACCTCGATTGACCAGGAGGCATGGCCGTTATGCAAAAGACGGCGAAATTATCAACCGCTTCGGAATAAACTGAAATCGAACGCAAGGCATGGTTATCTGACGTCTCAAAAGTTTGGCACCGGAAGGGCTGCCGGAGGCTGTTTTTTTTGAGCTGAAGAGGTATTCACACGAAATCGATTCGCTCATCATTCAACCCTGTGATAGGTTGGCCATTTTTGTGCGGAGGCTGTTGGAGTGTTCACGTCAGTCGGCCTTGCAAAGTGTGCCGTGTAACGAACGAGGACAATTGCCATGATTGAATACCTGATACTGCCCGAGCACCAATTGATACTCAATTGGCACTGTGGCATTACCTCCATCGACGAGTGCATGGAGTACACCTTCAAGGTTCGGCAGGACCCCGACCATTCACCCGACTATGATGTGATTACAGACGTCACGCACTGCCAACGGGACTACACATCTCAGGATATCTGGCAGATGGTTCATCATTCAAAGACCTACAAACCGGGCACAAGGCCCAAGAAAAACGCCATCATCGCCCCTTCAGACCGTACCTACGGAACCAGCCGCATGTACGAACAGCTCGCCGACGGATTCACCCCATACGAAACCGCTGTCTTCAGAGACTGGACCTCCGCCTTGGAATGGCTTCAGAAAGACCCGCCAGCCATCCTTAAACACCTGAAAGACAATCGAAGAACTTAAATATCTTCATTCTAAAGGCTTTGGCATCAGTTCGATATCCCAGCCCACCACCACATTGAAACGACGGTACTTCCGGATAGAAAAGTGACAGCTGGTTGAAAGGCCCTCGCTTTCGTAACAAATCAACACAATCTCAACATTATTAATGCTAAGATGATCCCTCGCTGAAAATTCATTGTGCGTTCATATGATATATCTGGATCATATGCCGTCGATTTATGCTGCATCAGGGAATGGTCATGATTGATTATTTAATAGTGCCACAACACCGGTTGATACTTGTTTGGGGTCGGAAGGAGACATCCGTCAACGAGTGTATTGAGTGCATCAAACAAATACATGCAGACCCCGAGCACTCTCATGATTACGATGCCATCTCCGATGTAACCGACCTGAAAACGAACCTATCCGGGCAGGAAATCCTCGACATCATTCAATGTATCAAAACACTCTCCAGAGGAGACAAGCCCACCAAAAACGCCATTGTCGCCAACAACCACCGTACATACGCCCAAAGCCGCATGTACGAACAACTCTCAGACGGCATCACCCACATTAAAACGGCTGTCTTTCGTGACTGGGAATCGGCCCTGCTGTGGCTCAACAAAGACCCGGAAACCATCGATGAACACCTGAAGGCGGGTTGATCCGGGCATGGATACCGACACCTGATGCCCCCACCTTTTCTCTTCCATTTACCCATGGTGAACCGGAGAGCCCCCTCTTTTAGACAAAGAATCGTTCTTACCCCCATAAACAAAACGGATTAAATCAATGCTTACCCATCAGAAATAGTGGTATGATGCCTTGATAAAAAAGCCCGTCATCACCTGCTATTTCTTTTTTTTCACAAAGGGAGAGTTACCATGTTTGACTACCGGATATTGCCTGAGCACCAGTTGATTTTAATCTGGAACCGGGGTGAAACATCTGTAAGCCAGTGTCTGGAGTTTATCAGTAAAATTCAGGAAGACCCCGACCACTCTCCTGACTATGATGTCATCACCGACGTCACAGAATTGAAAACAGCCTTTTCAACCCAGGACACTCAGGAGATGATCCAGGCTTCAAAATCCCTTCTCTCTGGAAATCGAAATAAAAAAAACGCCATCATTGCCAAAACAGACCGAATCTACGCCCCAAGCCGTATGTACGAGCAGCTGTCCAACGGCACCACCCCCTTTAAAACGGCCGTCTTTCGTGACTGGCCCTCTGCTTTGAAATGGCTCGACAAAGATCCGGTAACCATCCCTAAGCACCTGATGGGCAGCTAAAAGCCTGTTTTTTTTTTAACCCAAGCAACAGCACCACAAACGCAACCGAGTTAATCAGGTAAAAGTCAACCTGTGGGTTAAACCAGTACCACCGCAAAACATGGGATTGTGGCATACGTTGCCTTATCTCAAACTACACGCGAATGCGAACCCGAGATGCCCAAACAACGACAACCTCCTCGCATTCGCATCCAGCTTTCAAGGTGGCTCACCTTCCCGCCGGAAGCTATCCTCCCCCCCCCGACATCCCACCAGTCCATACTTTCTTTAACCATATTTTGGTTGCATTTCTCATCCCTCCGGGCGTAGAAATTACCAGTATATTTACCACTGATTCTTCCCGGAGGTTTTCCCCATGTCCGTCTTCGATCTCATTGACACCCCTGCCCTTCTCAAATCCACCGACCAATGCACCCAATGCGAGGCCTGCTTAGAGGCGTGCTGCACGTCCGACACCGCTGACGGCCCCTCCATGAACCCAATGGATCGCCTCACCATCATCAATCGCACCCTCAAAGGGTATGCCCCCCTTCCCGATGAGGTAAAGGCCCTTTACTACTGTACGGAGTGCGGACGGTGTGATGGGACCTGCCCCCAGGAGATCCCCATCTCGCAGACCATCGCCGACGGCAAGGTGGTGATGGTAAACAAAGGGTTCGGCCCCTTGGAAAAGCACGAGAAGATGATCAAGAGCCTGCTCAAGAACCGAAACGCCGTAGGCAAACCGGCCGAAGAACGCCTGGACTGGGTCCCCGACCACCTCAAGGAGAAGGTCAAATTCGAAGAGGCCGAAGGGGACACCCTCCTTTATATGGGCTGCCTCTCCTCTTACATGGACAAGGCCACAGCCGCCGCCTCCCTGGAGATCCTCATGGCCGCGGGGGAAAACGTCAAACTCCTGCGGGACGAATACTGCTGCGGCATCTACCCCTACAACGCCGGAAAATGGGAGGAGGCCAAGGCCATCTTCACCGACATGGCGGAAACCTTCAAGCAGGCCGGAATCAAGCGCATCATCGTCCCCTGCGCTGGCTGCCACCGGGCCTTTTCCCACTACTACCCCCGGCTTTTGGAAGACTTCGATATCAAGGTGCTCCACATCGCAGAGGTGATTAAAGACCTTCTCGACACCGGCCGCATCGCTCTTTCGCCGTCAGCCCAGTCCGTCACCATCCACGACGCCTGCAAAATGGGTCGGAAATACGGGCTGTACGACATCCCCCGCGAGCTTCTGAAAGCATGCGGAGCGACCCTCTCCGAACTCCCTGAAAACCGCGACGAGGCCCTCTGCTGCGGATCCGGCTCCGGGGTCCGATCCCTGGACGCCCCCCTCTCCATGAAGATCGCAGGAAAAGTCCTCTCCACGGCCACAGAAGAGACCCTTGTCTCCACCTGCCCCTTCTGCATCTTCAACATGAACTACACCTCTCGAAAGACCGAGGCGGGAAAAAAGGCGGTGCATATCGCAACGCTGGTCAGATCGAGCATGGCGAATGCGTAAGAAAAGCTAAAAAAGAATATGACGTCGCTTTGCTCTGTCAATGGTAATGATGCGACGAGCAAAGCGGCGTCATGGTACCGATAAATTAGAGACTAAGTCGTGACCCACCGGCCTTCTGTGCCCCACCGACAAGCCAAGACGAAAAACTGTACCCACCCAAAATCTTGCCAACTGTACCTTTTGCTCATCTCAAAACTCAGGGTAAGATATCTTTTGATTTTAAATGGGTGAGTTATCCCGTCCAAAGGCAAGCTAACCCTGCCCGCCTTCAAATTCGGGCTTCTGGCATTAAGCGCCACCTTTTTCGACCTTCGTTCCACCATGATAAATAACCAAACGACCTCTGCCATTCCCACGGGCGAAGCCCATCAGCGAATGTGATGAGCCCGAGGCACGAGGGCTCGAAGTATTGGCAAACCTGGGGTCAAGGGGATCATCACCTTGCCGCCGGAGGCAGGCTTTTTTCACATACCCCACACAAGGACACACCTCATGAGCCATGTTATCTGGTACCCGGGGCACGAAAAGCTACAGGACCCCATTGTTCGCGCGGAAAACTGCAGTCTTTATGATGAGAAGGGAAAACGTTACGTGGACCTTGAATCGGGTGTATGGTGTACATCTGTGGGGCACGCCCACCCGAGGATTCTAGACGTGATGACCGAGCAGGCAGGGCGATTGGCCCACACGGGGTTCAGCTATTCCAGCGATGTCGTGGAGAAAGCAGCAGAAGAGATTCTTCCCCTGGTAGGGTTTGAGGGCGGCGGGTGTACCTTTCTCTGCTCCGGGAGCGAGGCGGTGGAGTACGGGGTTCGGGTTGCAAGAGAGTTTTCGGAGCGCCCCCTCTTCATCACCATGGCCGACTCCTACTTCGGAGCTTATGGCTCGGCATGCAGCAGGGAGGCTGATGCGTGGTTGTCCTTTGACTGGCAGAGGTGTGAGAATTGCCCCCATGAAGGGCCCTGTGATAATGCCTGTGACAGGTGGCGTGACATCCCTTTTGAAAAAATCGGAGGCTTTCTTTTTGAGCCGGGCAGCTCCTCGGGCTTTGTACGCTTTCCCCAGAAAAAACTCATCGAATGCTTAGGTGAAGCCGTGCGAAAGAATGGCGGGTTGGTTCTTGTCAATGAAGTCACCACCGGCATCGGGCGCACCGGCAAGTGGTTCGGTTACCAGCACTATGACATCACCCCGGATATCATCGCCATGGGCAAGGGCATCGGAAACGGGTACCCTGTAAGCGTGGCTGCCGTCTCTCCGGGTGTGATGAACATGATAAAAGGCAACCCAATCGCCTACAGCCAATCCCACCAGAACGACCCGCTGGGGGCTGCCATCGCCCGCGAGGTGGCCCGTATCATCCACGATGACGACCTCATCAAGCGGAGCGATGAGCTGTCAACATATCTGGTTCAAGGGCTGAATACCATCAAAGAGCGAACGTCCCGCATCAAGGAAATACGAGCCAGAGGCCTTATGATAGCCATGGACCTTGTGGACCATTCCGATGGAGAGCTCACGACAGATGTTCACCGAAACCTGCGCCAAAAAGGCTTCCTGGTGGGCCGCAGGCCGGGAACCAGCACCCTTCGGCTCGACCCGAGCCTCACCATCGACGAGGAAGACCTACGGAGCTTTCTGGCAACCTTTGAAGAGTGCCTGAAGCAGGGGTAACGATTCAGTTCAACATTGCCTCGGCGGCCCTGCCGGAGGCCAAACTTTTGAAAAGTTTAATAAACAGGTCTATAAAAATGAGTCTTGGAAACTCTCGATTCAAAGGCGGATGTGATTTAACCCGAGGAACGAGGGGTAAAGCGCATCCGCAATTTGCTTTCAAGGTGGCACACCTTGCCGCCGGAGGCAGCTTTGTGGGAACTGAATAGCTATAAAGGAATCCCAGTGACGGAAGCTGAGAGATCTGCAAAATTAAAGGCTGGCATCGCCTGCCTCATGGTCATGACGGCCGTTGCCACGGTGTTCATGACCCAATCCATTTTTCTTGAGATTTCAACCTCGTTTCACATCGACATCTCACGGGCCCGTTTTGCCTTCAGCGTGACCTCTCTGTGCTATTCGGCGGCTTTCTTTTTTATCGGCCCCCTTGCCGACCGATTTAACCCGCCGAAAATGGCCATCACAGGCCTTCTCGCCCTGTCAGTGATGATTTTTTGTGCCGCGTCCACAACCCGCTTTCCACTCTTTATCACGGCCATGGGACTCACCGGATTCAGCGCCGCCCTGATTCCCGCCTCCATGTTTCCCCACATGACCATGCTCGCCCCCAAGGAGAAACTCGGAATCTACGTCGGCGCCATCGTCGCCTCAGGAACCCTCGGGATTGTTCTGGGTCGGGTCGCCATGGGGGTCCTCACCGCACAGTTTGGCTGGCCCTTTGCCTTCAGGGTGGTCTCTGCCCTTCTCGTCACCCTCGCAGCCCTTGGTATGCTTTTCATGGTTGAAAAGAGTGCCCCCAGGCCCACATCGCCCAAGGGCATCGCCAAGCTCTACCTGCGCTCCATCAAGCTCGTCACCAGCCCCAGGCCCCTGGCGCTTCTTGCAACAGGATTTTTCCTCTTCTTCGGGTTCCTCGGCATGGTCACCTTCCTCACCTACCGACTCGTGGCCCCGCCGTTTCATTTTACATCCGGAGAAGTCGGCTGGATAAGCCTTGCCGGCATCACCGCCCTCATCGCCCCCTTTGCCGGCAACCTCTCCCAGAAAACAGGCCCCTTCAAGGTAAGCATCCCCGGCCTTGCTCTCTGCATTATCGCTTCTCAACTCATGGGGTGGTTTCAGTCCGTCCCCGTCATCACCTTGGGCCTTCTCCTGCTCTTTGCAGGGGCCTATTGCTGCCAGCCCCTGATCTTTCTGCTCATCGGCCAATGCGTGCCCAGGGAATCCCTCGGCAGCGCCTCATCCCTCTACATCCTCGTCTGCATTGGAGGTGGCAGTCTCTCCTCCATGGTCCTCGGGCCTATCTGGACGTCCTACGGCTGGACAGGCGTCACCCTTGCCTGCACCGCATCCCTTGCCATGGCCACAACGGTGCTGGGGATGCTGGCAAACCACACGGCTGATGCCGACAAGACCCAAGAGAAAAATATGGAGCAACAGGCGGGGTAAAACAGACCTTAAGGGGCAGCGTCCAGCGGCCAGGTAGGGCACCTGGAAACCCTATGGCGAATGCATGAAGGGTGTCGTAACTCGATCGTTCTCGAGGCATTCGCGCGACGGGCGGGTCTCATGGTTCGATTTCGTCATCCCCGACTGCTCGGGTTATCCGAAGCGACAGGAGCCTCCTTTGGTGGTTCGTTTCACGATATCGGTGGTGAAACGAATGATCGGGGATCCATGGTCGAGAAACGACAGAGCCTGGAGCTATATCTGCGGTGGACTTTTACCGGAATAACGCCGGCGGCAAGGTGGCCACCTTGAAAGCTGGTTCGCGGCGGAGGTTTTTAATCCTCCTTCGTGTAGCCCAAAGCGCGCTTCGTGATCTTCATGCTTTATACCTGTTAACCTGGCCATGGGGGTACTTGCAGCTGAATGGATCTTGCTACGAAATATTCAAAGGCAAACGCCCTTGAGCCTCCTGCCTTCCCCCTAAAAAAAGTCCCTTGGTTGAGAGACATGTTTAAAAACAATTTGAATACTTACCCACTCTCCCGTAATATATTTTTTAACAAAACAACCGATACCTGAAACCATTCCTTCTTCGACTCTTCGCCACCCTTCTTTTGAACTCCATTTCCTGTCGGTATCCGTTGATATCAACCCGGCGGTTAAACGCATGACTGTCGTGCGACGATTTCACGTCTGGAAAGCAGTCGTCTCCACATTGGTCAGTGTTGGGTATATTGTTGCCGGGTTAATATGTTTATCGCCTGTCTTTGCATTCCAATCTTTTTTACTCTTCTTCAAAAACAACCAAGTCGACTTAAAAAAACAGCCTTCGGCATTGCATTGCACCATACCCGACGTTCTTCCATATGGGGATGACGATACAGCGTGTTCAACCTACGCCATTATCCACGGGCGGAGCCCGTCAGAGAATGTGATCTGCCCGAGGAACGAGGGCTGGGAGCATTCTCAAACCAGCTTTCGAGGTGGCTCACCTCGCCGCCGGAGGCTTCTTTTGTAACCCCACTGTGATCACCTTACAGGAGGTTCCATCGTGCAACACACCTATGATGCCATTGTGGTGGGTTCCGGCCCAGGCGGGGCGACAGTCGCCCGGGGCCTTGCCATGGCCGGAAAAGAGGTGCTTCTTCTTGAAAAGGGAAAGGACCACCAAAACCTCGGAACCTATGCCGGAGCGTTGAGCATCGTGGAAAAGGCCGGCTTTTTTAAGAGCAGAGAGGGGGTGGCGATGCTCATGGCTTCTTCCACCGGCGGCGCGACGACGGTCTATTCCGGCTCGGCGGCCATGCCACCACCATGGCTGAAGGATCGGTACGGCATCGATTTAGCAGAGTATGCCGATCAGACGTGGAGCGAGCTCAACGTAGCGCCCCTTCCTGACTCCCTCTTGGGCAAAGCCTCCAGGCACATCATGGATACCGCCAACCGCCTCGGCTACGACTGGAACCCGACGCCCAAGCTGTTTGACCTTGCAAAGGTCAAGACGGGCTGCCGATGCGGAGCGGACACCTCGTTGGGATGCGCCTGCGGTGCCAAATGGACCGCCCGGGAATACATCCACGATGCGGTGGATCACGGCGCAGAACTCATAACACAGGCGGAATGCACGGAGGTTCTGGTTGAAAACGGACGCACCACGGGCGTCCGAACAAAAATACACGGCAGGGGCTTTCAGGAATTCCATGCGGATCAGGTCATCCTGGCTGCCGGCGGCATTCCCTCACCACGCCTCCTCTTAAAGGCAGGCATCGACCGTGCCGGAAAACACTGCGTCATCGACCCCACGGTTCTCCTCTACGGCATATCCCCCTTTGAAGGCTCATGCACGGATCCGCTTGTCAGTGTCGATACCTGGCAGTTCTGCGACAGCCACGGCCTTCGCATGGGCACCCTCATCGATCCAAAACTCATGACGTACATCAGCCTCGGCAAAGCAGGCCTCAAACACCTTGCAAAGGGAAGGCAGTACAAAAATATGGTGGGGATCCTCATCAAGATAAAGGACAAACCCGGCGGCTGGGTGGACCAAAACGGCAACGTCTCAAAAGAGCTGACAGAGGCCGACTTCGAGAAACTTGCCATGGGAAAAACCATTGCCACAGAGATCCTCACCGCATCCGGATGCGCCCCCTCCTCCATCGTTGCAAGCCCGGTACGGGGAGCCCACCCCAGCGGCACCTGCGGCATCGGCACCGTCGTGGACAACAACCTCCAAACCGACATCAAAAACCTCTATGTCTGCGATGCCAGCGTCTTCCCCGAAGCCCTCGACCGCCCCACCGTCATCACCATCATCTCCTTCGGCAAACGCTTGGTGGATCATCTGCTGAAGAGAGGGAATGATTAAAAAGAAGTGCCTCCGGCGGCAAGGTGGGGGCACCTTGAAACCCTATGGCGAATGCGTGAAGGTCGTCGTGATGCAATTGCTTTCGGGGCATTCGCACAAAAGATTACGCTGTACAACTGCCCCTGCAGGAGATGCCGATTTCATTATTCATTAAAACATGAATCAATGCACTCCTGAATCGCCTTGACTTTGACCGGCATAACTCCGGCAGTAAGGGTAAGAAAAGCACCTCGAACGCAGGTTGCCCCTGCGAATTCCCCCTCGCCCTCGGGACAAAGGCGTTACCCCTGTTAAAATAGCATCTTGAGAGATTTCCACTACGTCTAAAGTGACATGGGTATTTGACACAGGCGCAGCCCGTCAGTGAATGTGATCGACCTGAGGAATGAAGGTCGGGAGCATTCGCAAATATGGGGTCCAGGGGATCATCCCCTGGCCGCCGGAGGCATGCTTTTTCTTTCATCTAAGTATAAGGGCACGATCATGCGAATCATGGAAACGGACACAGTGGTCATTGGTACCGGACCTGGGGGAGCAACGGTGGCGCGGGAGCTGTCAAAGCGTGGGAAGAAGGTTGTGCTTCTGGAGAAGGGAAAGGCCCGGGACTGGTCAGTGGGGACGCCTCTGGCCTATGCGGCCATGTACGACATCCGCAGATCAAAGCAGGGAATTCTTGTGAGGCGGGGCATCACGCCCGGGGGATCCACCATGATCTACTCCGGCAACGCCTATGACCCACCCGCATTTTTAAAGGAGGACCTCGGGATTGATCTTGAAGCAGAGGTCCTGGAAACCAGGAAGGAGCTGGGCATCAGGCCGGTACCCGGGAGCTTTTACCGGCACCATCCGGGCACCCGTCGCCTTGTTGAGGCCGCAGGGGAGATGGGCCATGCCATGAAACCCCAGGCCAGGTTCATCGATGCATCCCTTTGCGACCCCCACTGCGACAAGTGTCTGTTCGGGTGCAAAAAAGCAGCCAAATGGACGGCTCGATCGTATGTCGATGAAGCCGTGGCCCATGGAACCCAGCTTGTAACGGGGTGCGATGTGCGAGGCATCATTCATTCCCGAGGTCGTGTGGAGGGTGTTCTGGCTGAAACAGCAAAGGGTGCCATCACCATCAGGGCGGACAGGGTTGTTCTGGCCGCCGGGGGCATGGGAACCCCTGAGATCCTTCACCGGTCGGGCATCAAAGGCGCTGGTACCCATTTTTTCACGGACCCCATGTCGGTTCTCGTGGGAGAGATGAAAGAAGGCCCGGGAACCTTCCGGGAGATTACCTACACCTTTGCCGATGAATCCCGAAAAGGAGAGTTTGTCTTCGGAAACGTCGGCGCCGTCAACGCCTTTGTGGCTCAGGTAGCCGCAAAAAACATCTCCGCCTTGCCACGGGGCGCCCGCATGAACAAACTGGCCGGCATGTTCGTCAAGCTCTGCGACGAGCCCACAGGGGAAATCCGAAAAGACGGCTCCTTCCACAAAGCATTCACACCCCGGGACGAACACCTCATGGCCCAGGGCATTGCCGCCGCAAAATCGGTGATGGTCCGGGCCGGGGTCCGCCCCGACACCATCACCGTTGCCAAGGGCATCGGCGGCCACCCCGGAGGCACCGCAGCCATCGGCCGGGTGGTGGGCACCGACCTATCAACCGATATCGAAAATCTTTACATCTGCGACAACAGTGTCATGCCCATCTCAGGCGGCATCCCGCCCGTCCTCACCCTCATCGCCCTGGCCAAACAGTTCGCCCGTGGCCTTCGGTAAAAACCTGCCTCCGGCGGCAAGGTGTGCCACCTTGAAAGCAGATTGCGGATGCGCTTTCCCCCTCGTTCCTCGGGGAAAATCACATCCGCCTTAGCAACACTTTATCAGGTTCTCTCACCAAGAGCTGTTTATCTGACTTTTCAAAAAACTTGCCCACGGCAGGGCCGCCGGAGGTAACGTTAAGCGCTTTGCCTCCGGAGGGTCAATTTTTTAAAAAAGCACCGCAAAAATGTTCCGATTACACCATTGTGGTGTGTGCCTGATTTTATATTAGGAGTGAACCTTGGCTGTCATTCGTGCCCCCTCGCCTGCAGCCAACCAAGGCCTCTGCCCTTAGCTCTGATGCAAGCAGCTTTTTCGCTATTAAAAATGCATTGATAGTTAATTGATTTCAGGATATATTCTTTCCCAAGGCATATAAAATTCTCTCCCCTTTCTGCCACGCTCCCTCAACGCCAATCACACCCAGCATAGACCACTGCACCTGCTGCTTTTTGTTAACAAATCCCCCATACCCTCTGTATCTATTCTCATCGCAAGCACCCAAAATCCTGGCCTGAAACAACGTGAAATTAGCACCCCTTCTCACGAACCACGAAAATCGGACCGTTACGAAAAACCCTTTGAGCTGCCCCGCATACCTGCAACCATTTCATGAATGGGAGGCTATGTGATGCCAAAGAAAATCGTAGAAAATGCCGAAGCCCTGAATTTGTCGGAATTAAAGAATATGATACTGGCAGCGGAGAATCATAATATCCCTGTAATGCCGGCCGAAGGGCCGTGTGGTGGCTGTGATCTTGTCATTAAAGTACCGGAAAAAACTGCTGAAGGGCCCTGCGGAGGGTGTGATGTCCTCACACCGCCAAGAAATCAGGCAGAGGGTCCCTGTGGCGGATGCGATCTGATGAAAAACATGTAATCGTTCATTGTTCATAAGTGCAGGGGCAGCTCAATTCATTTGTTAAATCCACACAAACACCAATGAAAGGATCTGACATGAATGCTATTTGGAGTCATCCGCCAAAAATTATTCAATGGGACACCACCTCTTCGTGCAACCTTAATTGCCGTCATTGCCGTGCCAGTAACCTGGATCGAACCGACAAGGATCTTTCATATGACGAGGCCATAGATATGCTGAATCAGGTGGACCGGTTGGCACCGAATGCCGCCTTGGCTATGGCGGGCGGGGAACCGTTGATGAGAGAGGATTTATTTGCCATCCTTGACCACATCAAACGCAACCTCAGCCTGTCCATTGAATTGCTGACCAATGCCACCTTAATAACAAAAGACAATGTAGATCCGTTATGCCGGTATGTGGACGGATTCAACATCAGCATGGAGGGTTCGACAGCGGACGTGCATGACCCGATCCGAGGCAAGGGGTCATTTGATAAAACCCTGGCTGCCGTTGATCTTCTCACCGCACGAAATGTTCCCCTTGCCATTCGCATGACCTACTTTGGTCAGGGTGTTGAGGAGGTCGAACGGCTCCTTCTCATGATCAAAGAACACGGAGTCACCACATTCAACTTCAGGTATGTCGTCCCCGTAGGAAACGCAAAAGACGCCCCCTCTGATCCGGAAGAACACAGGGACGTAAGCCGTTTCGTCTGGGAAAAGGGAAAGGAGCTGGGGCTTACCGTCGGCTTCAGCGACCCCTTTCCCGAACTGCTCGTCAACCCCGAGCGCCTGGGTGAGATTGAGTCCAACGGTGAACTTTTTAGCGGGGTTGCCGTCACGGGATGCTCAGTGGCATTTTCCCTTATGTACATCAACCCCCAGGGGGTTGTTCAGTTCTGTCCCTATTTCCCCGTTGTCGTAGACCGCATCCAAGACCGTCCATTAAAAGAGATCTGGTTTGAAAACGAAAAGCTGAACACCTTTCGCTACTCACGATCATTTCTCACAGGGCAGTGCGGTGATTGCCGGTATAAATTCGCATGCGGTGGCTGCCGTGGGGCGGCCCATGCCACGGGAAATTATTTGGGGTCTGATCCGCGATGCTGGTTAACAAAAGAAGAGTCCAACATGTTACAGATGGCCCCACGCGCTGACACATCACGTGCATAAGCGGCCCTGCAGCCCTGATACACGGTGCTCCCATGCGGCGGTTCATTGTTCCCGGGCTCTGCCCGGGATCTATGAATCCAGTGGGCAAAGCTGCCCCCAACACCTTACTGAATCCCTCGTCCCCATGCCTTTTCAAACCACGCCATGCCACTCAGCCATTCGCTCTTCGCCCCTTCATCTCCCCCAGCACATTTTCAATCACACTCATCACCTTGCTCTCGAGGGATTCCACGGCGTCTGCGGTATCGGCAGGGATGGGGCTTTGGTCCGGAGCTTCCTTTTCGGTGGCCCCAAAAAGTTGCTCAATGGGCTCATGATCCGGTTCCCGGGAAAGAGTCATCCTCTCCACCACCTGCCCCACATCTTTAGCTTCCTTCTGCCCCCCACGCCAATACCCAGAAAGAGCCTCCAGGCTCTCCTGCTGAAACTGTGTCACCATCCCTCGAACAGAGTCACGGACTCGGTCGGCATTGATGGACACGAGCCATCCAGCCAGTTGACAGGCGGGCAGGCAGAGAAAGTCACGGGCCCTGCCGTCTGTGCCGTCCAGCCGCATGAACCGGCATGTAAATTTGGAGTCATGCTTCAACCGGCTGCGCTCTCCGGCCCAGTTCAGGCCCAACCCCTCACAAACAGGCTTCAAAGGTACCCAATCCTGCTCATCCTCACGGACAACAACAGGGGATCCCTCTCCCAAAATCTCGGTAACAATGGCGGGGCATACGGCCGAGCTCTCAACTGTGGACATTCTCTTCACTCCTTACAACCGTTCTTGGTGACATTGAAAAGAGTTCCTATCACACTTTATGCGCCTTTTCATTTCCCATCTCACAGGGAATGCCTCCTTCCCGGTTAACGAATGTTCCCGCCCCTCAGTTGTCCAGGCCTTGGCACATGCCATTTCGACTTCGCACGGTTTTTAACGGGTAAAGGCACCTCCTGAGCACCTTACGCCATGACCAATTGTTTCAAATTGTTATCGGACTTGGAAAAAGAAACGGAAAAAGGTATTTTCACCCAAACTATTCCACCAGCCTGAAGAGGCTGTACATACATCGAGCTAACCAAGGATGAAAAAGGCCAAACAGGATACCTGAAGGATGCGCATACTGCTTGTCGAAGACGATGAAAAGATCGCCACGTTTATCGCCAAAGGCTTAAAGGAGAACGGCTTCACCGTGGACCACGCAGCCGACGGCATCGACGGCCTCCACCTTGCCCTCACCGAAACCTACGATGCCGGTATCTTCGACATCATGCTCCCGGGCATCGACGGCCTTCAGATCATTGAAAAGATGCGCGGCAGCGGCATCAACATGCCTTTAATCATCCTGAGCGCCCGGCACACAGTGGATGACCGCATCAAGGGGTTGCAGACCGGAGCGGACGATTACCTCGTCAAGCCCTTCTCCTTTTCAGAGTTGCTGACCCGCGTCCAGGTTCTCATCCGGCGCTCCCGAGGCACCACCGAGCCCACCAGCCTGAGCATGGCCGACCTCACTCTCAATCTGCTCACCCGGGATGTGACCCGAGCCAATCAGAGTATAGAGCTGCAACCGCGGGAATTCTCCCTGCTGCAGTTCCTGATGCAAAATGCCGGCAAAGCGGTGTCCAAAACCGCCATCCTGGAACATATCTGGGGGTACAATTTTGACCCACAGACCAACGCCGTCGATGTTCTGGTCTGTCGCCTGCGGGCGAAAATCGACAAGCACTTTGAAACAAAGCTGCTGCATACGTTACGAGGTGTCGGATATGTCCTCAAGGTGTCTTAGCAACCTCAGGCGCAACACAGGCTTCAGGCTCACCTTCTGGTATGCCCTGGTCTTTATCCTCAGCTGGCTGATCCTTTTTTCAGCCGGATTTACCATTGTCAACACATCTGTCCGATCAAAAGATCAACAGATCGTGACCGAAATGCTCAAAAAATACCTCGTGATTGCCAGAAACCAAGGCATCGATAACCTGCTGAGCACTCTGAAGCGCGACCAGCTGTCCCACATTACGGGCGGTTTTTTTGTCATGGTGAAAGCCCCAGACCAGGCCCTGCTCTACCTCTCCCTCCCCTATGAATGGCGGGCCGTGAACCCAGCCAGCATCTCGGAACACCTTGCATTTTCAGAGGACACCTGGGTCACGCATTCAACCATGAAATACATCCCCGTTGACGGCGACATGGCACGTGAGGACGAGTTGGAAATCCTTGGCCGCAGGCTCGAGGACGGAACCATGCTTCAGGTGGGGTATTCTGCAGAGTCTCGAGAGGAGTTCCTGGAACATTTTCGGGACCTTTTTCTTTATGTCATGGGGCCGGTGGTCCTGCTCAGCATCGCCATCGGTGCCTTTCTGGCCCAGCGTTTCCTGCGCCCCATCAAGGAGCTGTCGAAGGCTGTGGAGTCTGTACAGGCAGGCCGGATAGACACCCGCGTCCCCATCCAGGGCACGGACAACGAGCTCAAAATTCTGGCCGGGCAGTTCAACAACATGCTGAACCGGATCGAAAGACTCATCACCGGCATGCGTGAGGCTCTGGACAATGCGGCCCACGACCTGCGCACCCCACTCATGCGCATGCGCGCAGCCATCGAAAACAGTGTGGTGTCGGATGATCCTGAAAAATTGCGCGAGGCTCTCCTGGACTGCGCCGAAGAATCTGAACGTATCTCCACCATGCTCACAGCCCTCATGGATATCTCCGAAGCGGAAACCGGCGTCATGAGACTCACCTGTTCCCAATTCCTCCTGGCCGATCTCATGGATGAAATAAAAGACCTCTTCCTCTACCCCGCCGAAGAGAAAACCATCACCGTGGATATCCAAACCCCGTCAGAACTCAGCATAAGCGCTGATTACGCTCGCCTCAGGCAGGTGCTCTGCAACCTGGTGGACAATGCCGTCAAGTACACCCCTGAAAACGGCCACATCACCATTCGTGCCACACAAAGCGACACACACCTTGCCCTGACCATCCAGGATACCGGCATCGGCATCCCGGCCCATGACCTGCCCCGTATCTTCGACCGGCTCTACCGCAGCGACAAAAGCCGCTCGCAAAAAGGGCTGGGCCTCGGACTCTCTCTGGTCAAAGCCGTGGTCAACGCCCACAACGGCACCATCGAGGTCGAAAGCCGCCCCGATGAAGGCACAGCCTTTATTGTTTCCATTCCCAACGAAAAAAAAGCCTGAAAACCTTGCCTCCTGCGGGCAGGGGATGATCCCCTGCACCCCAAGTTGCGAATGCTCCGAGCCCTCGTTCCTCGGGCCCGTCACATTCGCTGACTGGCTTAGCCCGTGGTATTTCCAACGACGTTTTTTATGCCGTCTTCCCCGGCTGGCAAACATCTGAGGCCCGATAGGTTGGCTGATCAATAAGGTGCCTCGTCGGCCTGTGCAGAACCGGATGACCGGGGAGCCATGCTTGCAAATCAACACCGGCTGAGGCTCATTCTGGGGCGATAGAGTGCTGCACTCCGGTGCAGCTTTTCTGTTGGTATTCGCACTTGCCGCACAGGAGTGCGGCGTGCCACCTCCCTCCTTTGCCTCGTTCCCTATCTCTGGTTATTTGATCGGGAAACCTTCGTGGTGAAAGACTCCCCATAAGTTGGGCCCGACCCTCCATCAGCTCACGCACTCGTGACACACATTGAGTGGCGTCACCCATCACGCGAATACGGAGGCGTTTTACGCGGCATAAAAACACCCGTGTCGCATTCGCCTTCGGGTTTCAAGGTGCCCCCACCTTGCCGCCGGAGGCATTTATTACTTTCAAAACTGTAATCCTCCTGAAAGCGTTCTGAAAGATCCCTTCTGCGATTATAGCCTCCAGCGAACACAAACACGTCTCAAATGGAGGTACCCATGAATAAAAAATTCACCATCATGACAGCAGGTTTCTTAGCCCTTCTGGGCTCCGCGGCACTGGCCGACGATCATCACGGCGGTACGGAGGCTGCCATCGCTCGAGGGCGGGCGGAAGTCTCCCTGCAGGAGGTCATCGACAAGGTAGCCGCCGATTCAAAGGGGCGTGTGGTTGAGATCCACTTCGAAGAGATGGACGCCTTTTTCTCCTTCGGAGACGGTCCCCTCGTTTATGAGGTCGAAGCACTAACACCTGAGGGCGTTATGGAGTACAAGGTGGACCCGAAGGACGGCAACATCATTTCACGCAGCAAAGAGCTCATGGGGGGGCTTGAATACCGAAAACTTCCCGATGACATGAAACTGACCCTTAAACAGGCTGTGGAGAAGGCTGAAAAAACCGGGGGCGGGGAGGTTGTCAGCGCGAAGCTGAAAAAGGAGGACGGAACCGTTCTCTATCACATCCGGGTAAATGAAGCAGGCACCGGGCGAACCCTTCTCATCGACCCCTTGAACGGAAACGTCTACCCGGTCTCGTCTCATCACTCAGATGAAGAAGGCCACGAGTCATAAGAAAACCAGCATCACCTTTTGATTTTTCTCCGGCGGCCGGGGTGGCAACACCACGTCACCCCAGGTTGCGAATCATCTCACCCTTCGCGCGTCGGTGTGAGATGGTTCGCGAAAGTTGCCTCCGGCGGCCCTGCCGGGGGCCAAACCTTTGAAACATTTAACAAACAGGTTTTCAGCGCAGTTTCGATTGCATCACCGATGTCCGCAATCCATACCGTTTGGGCTTAACGAGTCTGTGGTTCCCTTTTCCCTTAGCCCCTGCGGGGCTAAGGGAAAAGGGAACCACAACCGGAAAGTTTTTGCGGAGCTTTTTTCAAAAAGCGACCCGCCGGAGGCATAGCTGAATAGTTACTATTATTTTTCCGTTGGCTCATACACCACCACTGCAACAAGGAAAAACACATGACCACCAAATCAAACAAAAAAAACCGAAACGGGGTCAACCTGCTTCACCTGCGCGATTTTATTCGCCTGATGACCGTCCTCCTTTTTCTCCCCTGGATCGCCTGGGTGCCTGAAACCATTTTCGGCGCGGAGCTGGAATTTGAGATGGAGGTGACGGTCCTGTTGATGTTTGCCATCTTCGGATCTTTCTGGTGCGGCTGGATCTGCCCCTTCGGCAACGCCGACTACTTCATCAGCAAGATCGGAAACAAGCTTTTCCCAAGCCTTCAAAGAGGCCTTCCAGAGAAGATTGACAAACCCATGAGGTACCTCAAATATCTCTTCCTTGCAGGGTTCGTCTTTGTCATCGTCACAAAAGGGGTCGATTACTTCTGGGGCGATCATATGGTCATGTACAAGTCCACAGCCTTCACCTGGGGCTACATCCAAGCTAAAAAAGGCCTCATTCTCCTTGTTCCTCTTTTGCTTCCCCGTTTTTTCTGCAAGTACGTCTGCTTCCAAAAAGCCGGGTACAACATCATGAACCGCCTGCTTCCCATCACAACCATCAAGCGAGATGCCTCTTCCTGCATCTCCTGCAGAAAGTGCGATAAGGTCTGCCCGGTTCAGATCCAGATCTCGGAAAAAGAGACCGTCAAAGGCAACGACTGCCTGGGCTGCTACAGCTGTGTCGACAAAGGAGTCTGTCCGGAAAAGGCCAGCGCCATGTCCATCTCTTTTCTCGGAAAAAAAGTGGCCCCCCTGCATTTTGCGGTGGCTGCCCTTCTGTTCTACTACCTCATCACCTGGACCGTTCACACGGCACCCTTCAACTCAATTTTCCAGATAGTTCTTCGTTAAACCCGGTGTGTGGAGAGGCTTCTGTGACGTTCGGCGCAGAAGCCTCTTCCAAAAAAACTCCGCAAAACAGTTCCTGTTGCCGCCTCCTTTTCCCTGCACCCTGTGACACGGGGCCCCAAAACAAGAGCAATCTTCATCAAGCTGATAAATCAAGGAATTACGGCCAGACAACAAGGTCTCTCGTGTGTACTTTTGCCTTCACATATGACAAAATGTATTTTACACTATTTTTTCGAGCCGACTGCCACTGCCTTTAAAGAACCGGAATGCCCCACGCCCTATTCATTGTTGAGCCTTTGAACCCTCCCCATTCCCTTGTGTGATCCATTGCTGTCATCGCATAGCTTACGTGGGTATAGAAACAAGCCTTCCAACCTGGGCTTGGTATTGCGGAAAAAAATGTCATTCGAAAGCCCGGACATACCCCACGGCTTCTCTTTCCAAATCAACACCTTCATAAAAACCCGACGCCCACCAGTACATAGACAACCATGATTTACAGGGGGGAAACAATGACACATGAGCCTGACAACAAATCGAACGTTCCAGCTCCCAAACGCAAAAAGCTGGGCGACCTCCTCATCGAAGCCGGAATACTCGATCACCAGTCGTTACAAAAAGCCTTAGGCTCGCAAACAAACACAAACAAAAGGCTGGGCCAGATTTTAATCGATATGGGTATTGTGGATGAGGTTCAGATTGCCAAGGCTTTGTCCACACAGTTAAACATACCCTACCTGCACTTAGGCGATAAAAACATCCCCCCGGACGTACTTGCCATGGTTCCGGCGGAAATGGCTGAAAACTACATGCTGATTCCGGTTGAAGAGGTTCATGACGAACTCGTTGTGGCCATGGCCAATCCGTTGGAGTTCTATGCCCTGGATGACCTTCGGTTTATTACCCGAAAACACATAAGAATTGCCGTTTCCCCCCAGAGCGAGGTCCTGCAGGCCATTGCCAGCCATTACCCCAAAAAGGGAATCGATACAAAAAACACGTTTGCCGATGACGCAACGATAGAGTTGATCAAGTCCACCGAGGAAAAAGAGAAAGAGGGGGGAGGAGCTGAACGGGAACTCATCAGCAAAGCGGAAGACCCGCCTGTGGTAAGGTTCGCCAACAGCATCCTTGCTGATGCCATCAAGTTAAAGGCCAGCGATATTCACATTGAACCGCAGCAGGCAGCCGTGGTCATCCGCTACCGAATCGACGGCATCATGCGGGAGATCCTCAAAACAGACAAACTCATCCATTCGGCCTTGATTTCGAGGATAAAGGTGTTTTCTGGAATGGACATCTCCATACGCCGCAAACCACAAGACGGTCGGTCCCAGGTTAAATTTGGTCAGATTGCCTATGACTTGCGCGTCTCATCCTTTCCGACATCCTACGGAGAAAAAATAACGATACGAATCCTCAACCCGGAATCGGCCAAAATGACCTTTGAAGACTTAGGTCTTCAGGGAAAACACTACCAGGAACTTGAAAACACCATCAGCAAGCCCCAGGGAATTGTCCTTGTGACCGGCCCAACGGGCAGCGGAAAATCAACAACGCTGTATGCCTGTCTTAACAGGCTCAACTCTCCTGAAGTCAATATCATTACGGTGGAGGATCCGGTTGAGTACAAAATCGATGGAATCAACCAGGGGCAGATCAACCCCAAAGCAGGCATCACCTTTGCAGCCGCACTCAGGTCCATTTTAAGGCAGGACCCGGACATTGTCATGCTCGGAGAGATCAGGGACGGTGAGACTGCTTCCATTGCCTGCCAGGCGGCACAAACAGGCCACCTGGTCTTGTCTACCTTGCATACCAACGACTCACCATCGGCTGTGACACGGCTTCTCGACTTAGGTGTCGATGCCTTTGTTGTGGCAGACTCCCTCATCGCGTGCATCGGACAGCGACTGGTTCGGCGCATCTGTGAAAAATGCAAAAAACCGGTCACCCTCTCGCCGGAACTCCTGAAAAAAATCCCCGCCACAAAAGAAGCGGATCACAACGGCCAATACTACAAAGGCGAAGGGTGCGATGCCTGTCGCTTTTCAGGGTATTCCGGCCGGGTAGGGATATACGAGATTCTTCGCATAAGCCCTTCGATACAGCCCCTTATCAAAAAAGATGTCTCCGCCTCGGCACTAAAAAAGCAGGCCACAAAAGAGGGATTCCAGCCCTTTTTCTTTGACGGGCTGGTCAAAGCCCGACTGGGACTGACAACCATTGAAGAGGTGTTCCGTGTGGCCTCACCGGAATCCATCGATGATGAGACACCCGCTCCCGTCCAACCCGAAGCCCCGGCCTCCCCCCCCGTGCCCGCACCCCAGCATGACTATGATCAGATGCCGACGGTCATGGGCGTGCGCCACCCCACGGTTCTGGTTGTCGATGACAGCCGCATGGAACGTGAGATGATGTCCCACCTTCTAAAAACCCAGGATTATCGCACCATCACGGCCCAAAATGGCATCGAAGCGCTGAAGATTGCCTATCAGGAAATGCCGGACCTGATTGTCACGGATTACAGCATGCCGGAAATGGACGGCCTCACCCTGATTAAAAAGCTGAAATCTGAAATGGCAACCCGCATGATTCCGGTTATCATGCTGACCTCCAATGAGGATATGGAGTCCGAAATTGAAGTGCTGGGCGTCGGAGCCGATGATTACCTGACAAAACCGGTGAAGTACGAGCGATTCGTTGCCCGGGTCAACAGGCTTATCCAGAGAAAAATCGAGTCCGCGGAATCATAAAAACGTGGTAATTATTCAGTTCCGAAAAACAGCCTCCGGCGGCAAGGTGTGCCACCTTGAAAGCAGGTAGCGGATGCGCTTTGCCCCTCGTTCCTCGGGGCAAATCACATCCGCATTTAGTGCGGAAATGATTTTTTTTTTTTTTGGGGGGGGGGGGATTTTTAAGGCCTGTTTATTAAACTTTTTAAAAGTTTAGCCCCCGGCAGGGCCGCCGGAGGCAATAATGAGCTGGATAGTTACACCAGGCTCATCAATAACATTCAATATCAGAGCATGTCTGCTACTCAAACTCCCCGGTGGCAATCACCTGCACCCGGTCCACAAGGGTGCCCAGGCCGTTGCTCTGTCCTGGAACCTCGGAGAGGGAGACACTTATCGGGGCACCTGTCCCCACAACCCTTACCGTGTACTCTTTCCACTCGTTTTTGGAGGGTGAAAATGTCGCTTGCTGTTGCCCTCCCCACCCGACGGAAAAGTCCGATGAGTTGGCTGTCCTGGCCCGGGCCATGACCTTGACTTCGTAAACCCTTCCCGCCTCGGTTGCCACCTCCTGCGAAATGGTATCGTGCGCCCGGCCACCGTCGAGCTCGACAATGTACCCGCCAGTCGGGGACTTGTATCCCAGAAACCCATCTTTCCATATCTCAATGGCCCCGGTGTTTGAGTTCCAACCCGGTATCTTATCCGTTGAAACAGGCGCCCAGCTGTTTACGTTCCTGTCAACCAGCTCAAAGTTCAAATTTTGAGTCAGGTTATCCCCTGTGGCAATGTCAGACTCATTCGGAGTGCCCCCTGCGGTGTAGTGCAGCGAGCATTGAACCTGACCATAGTCCGGTACCTCAATGGAATCACTGACCCAGGTATACACGCCGCCCCTCGGGCACTCCTCTGAGTTAATATAGTCCGGTGTAAACACATTGTTGTCGAAAAAATGGCTCTGGGTGAGGGTCTCAATATTTTTCCGTAGCAACAGGCAGTTGGCGGCATATACCTTGTCCCGATAGTTCATGTACTCTGGGATGGCGATGGAACTCAGCACCCCGACAATGGCAATGACAACCATGATTTCCAGCAGGGTAAACCCGTCGGCTTTGTTTCGGAGTTTGTTCATGGAATAAGCTCCGGTATGGGTTTGCTTGTTGTAATCCGCACATGAGAGAAGCCGTGACGTGTTGCGTTGGGGCATTCAACCGTATACCCGTCTTTATTTTTGGTAAGAATATAAGGCTTTTTATTTAAGGGGCAGGAGTACTCCGAAATATCCGTCTCTTTGAGTTGTAACGTCTGCAGTATCGCCCACAGGTTGTTGATGCATGCGTCGGTGAGTTCATCGGTCTGGGTTGCACCGAGACGGTTCGGTTTGGGTTCCTGTTTTGACAGAGACACGATTTTTGGTATCTGAATGGCTATGATGACGATGCAGACAGCTATAATGGCATAATAAATCGGTCGACGATCTTTTTTCGGTTTTTTCTCTTGTTTCCTGCGGTCACGCTCCGCTTCATCTTTGGCAAACTCGGCAATGGCATCCTGAACATCATCCTTATCATTGTGATCATCCATAATAAATTCATGCCCCTTTTGTTTGCATAATCGTCTGGGGAAGGCTCAAGGTGAATTGACTGCGGAGTAAAAATCGCTGAGTTTCAGAGAGGGAAATGGCTGGTGGGTCTTCATGTTGCGGCGGAATCAATAATTTTTACATTATTTTCAATTATACATAACATATGCCAATTATCCAATTTTTATTTGTCGGCAATTCATAGCACTTATGCATTTACCCCCGTAATAAAAAGACCTGTCACCATGAGCCTTCACCACAAAAAACGATGCCATTGCCTACAGAGTCCCAAGCCGTTATAATACGCATAGAAATCAAGCAATTCACCGTCCCAAGCCATTCAAAAGCCCAGATCACCACCACCTTAATGCCCATGCAATCTTACGTAAGTAGACCCCAAGCGCCGAGCCATAAATCACGTAAACTGAAAAAGGAGAATTCCAGTGAAAGTCATCGGATTTAACGGAAGCGCCAGGAAAAAAGGCAACACATCGATCCTCATCCAAAAGGTACTTGATGAGTTGGAGGCTGAAGGAATTGAAACCACACTGATTAACCTGGGGCCGAAGTCGGTAGCCGGGTGCGTCGCCTGCATGAAGTGTTTTGAAAACATGGACGGACACTGTGTTCAAAAAAAGGATGATCTCAATGCCTGGCTGGATGAGATGAAAGGAGCCGACGGGATTATCCTGGGCTCACCGGTCTATTTTGCGGATTTAAGCGGGCAACTCAAGTGCTTCATGGACCGGACCGGAATGGTGGCCATTGCCAACGGCAACATGTTCAAAAGAAAAGTTGGTGCCGGCGTGGTGGCAGTTAGAAGGGCCGGAGCTGTTTCCACCTTTCATTCCATCAACGCCTATTTCGGAATCGCCGAGATGATCACCGTGGGCTCCACCTACTGGAACATGGGGTACGGAATGGATAAAGGGGAAGTGCTCAAGGACGGAGAAGGGTTGCAGACCATGGCCAACCTGGGGAAGAATATGGCCTGGCTCATTAAATCCATCAATGCCTCAAAAGATAACGTCAAACCGCCGGATACATCAACGGATGTCATGACCAATTTTATCCGATAAAGTCGTTGTGGATGCAGTATCACTGCATACGGCTGCAAGTGCATCGCATGGCAACGCCCGAATCACATTCGCAAACCAGCTTTCAAGGTGGCTCACCTTGCCGTCGGATGCAAAATCATGCTGAATGGTTACAAAAAAGGAATGCTCAGTTTATGGAACACTGCAACACCCGCCCCGTTGTGCAGACTTTTCAGGAAAATCGATTGAAAGGAGAGCGCCTGGGCAAAAAGCTCGGCTTGAGTGTCTTGCTAAGGGCCATTGTTGGAATGGGACTCATGTTGACGGCCCCCATCCTGGAAAGCAGGGCATTTTTCATCATTGTCCCGTATATTCTGTACCTGATGTATTTTATCTACTCCCGATTTATGGACATTCGGGAGCTCTCACGATGCCCGAATTGCAGGCTTCCACAGGCTGCCACTACCGGCCCCATCACCACCCTCCTCTGGGATACGGAGAAGTGTGTTCACTGTGGGGTTCAATTGAAATAGCAAAACACTCATGGCCCCATGTGTACTTTTTGCCCCGCGTATGAGAACATGAACGCAGCTCCCTTCCTTAAGCGGTTGAACCCCATCCCTGCGGGAGGTCCCCATGCCAACAGCCATCATTGTTCTTTTTGTCTGCACAGCAATCGTCCTCGTGATTCTGCGGTTGATTTACAACCCGGATGAAGAGATAACGGAACCAGAAGAGGAGATAGAACCTTTTCAGGTGATCATCACACCCCAGGAGCTGGCCTGTGAGCACCCCAGGCGGGAGCGGGAGTCGGTGCCCTGGGAGCAGATCCACGAGATCGTTCTCATCACCACCACAGAGGGCCCCTTCATCCCCGACATGTGGCTTATTTTTGTGGGGGACGGCAAGGGGTGCTCGATTCCCATGGAGGCAGATGGCTGTCATCAGCTCTGGGAAGAGATTGAAAAACGGTTTCCGGGGTTTGATTATCAGGCCATCACCGGTGCGGGAACTGGCGATGCGCGAAAAAGCGTCTGGAGACGTGCCGAGGTATCGCATTGAGTCAACCAAGACGAACAGAGGTAGCTCCATGGTGAGGTCTTCATGAAAAAACTGCTGCTGTACACCCTTTGCGCCTGGCTCTTTTTTATCTCAGCCGCCTGGTCGGCGCCCACGGTCACCGTCAAAACGGAGACCTACGACATCTACGGCACCACCGCCCAGGAGTTGCGGGATCAAATGATTCTCTTCGGGGTCACGTGGCGGGACGGCAAGAAGTACGACGCCCTGACCACATGGTTCACCCGCTGGAGGTACACTTGGGAATCCGGTGTGCACTCCTGCGAGATCACAGGGGTCGAGACCTCGGTGGACGTCCTCCACCGACTTCCCAAATGGGCCAACAAAGACGAGGCGCCACCGGCCCTGAAACGCCGGTGGGAACGCTACATGAAAAACCTCATGCTGCATGAAAACGGCCATAAAGACTTGGGCATTGCCGCTGCGGCGGAAATTGAAAGGGCCATCGGAAGCATGCCGTCCGAACGCAGCTGCGAGGCCCTGGAGGCTGCCGCAAATGCGCTGGGAGAGCGCACCCTCGATACGTACAGAGAGATTGAAATAGAATATGACCGGGAAACCGGCCACGGACGGACCCAGGGGGCTGTGTTTCCATAGAGCCAGCTTTCCCCGATCCTTAAGGCAGAAAAAACAGATGAAAATCACGCAAGACGACAGTAAAATCCTCCGGGTAGAAGAGAAGAACACAACCATCATCCTCCTTGCCGCAGTGGTCGTAACCTTTGCTTTGGTCCGCACCGGCTTTCTCATACACAGCGTCGGTCTTGCCTACGAGCATTACCTCCACTGGATATTCATAGCAGCTCTGGCTGCATTTGCAGGCAACAGCTTCGCCGAAGAGGTGAGTTTCACCTTTGACCGCACCAACAAGGTGATGTCCTGGTCTCGAAAAAAACTGTTCGGGGACAAAAAAGAGGGGCGGCTCTCTTTTTCTGCCATAGAGGACGTGAGAATCGGGTACCGGGGAACCGGGAAATTAGCCAAATACCGCATTGAACTGGTGGTGGAAGGGCAGCCCTTTCCCCTTTCTCAAATCTATTTCCAGGGCATGAAAGCAAAAGACAATTGCGATGGCGTTGCCCAGCGCATCCTTGAAACCCTCCCTAAAAAATAAAAAGCGTGCCTCCGGCGGCAAGGTGAGCCACCTTGAAAGCAGGTTGCCGCAGCACTTTAACCCTCGCGTGTCGCGCCATAGCCCGTCTACGTAGTTGAATGATACTACGTAGACAGGGGCGTAGGCGGATTCCTCGGGTCAAATCACTGCGGCATTTTCATAAAACGTGTGGGCCTGGTATCAAAACAGGGTTACCTTTTTTAAGGTGGAGTGGAGGCACCACGGCACCCTCCTGGGCGCGCCGTGCTCCGTCGCGGCTTTTTTTGCCGGGGGCTTGCCCCGGCCAGAGTCACCCTAAAATGCCCATTATTGAACCAGGCCAACTTATGCATTTATTTTTTTATTACCCCTTATTCGCAGCCATGTTCCGAACATATACGTTAATCG
Source organism: Desulfolunaceae bacterium (assembly GCA_942491485.1). GTDB lineage: Bacteria > Desulfobacterota > Desulfobacteria > Desulfobacterales > Desulfolunaceae > Desulfoluna. The sequence continues at coordinate 43,617 of CALOAX010000015.1, forward strand.
CAATGGACTGAAATAGCGGGGTTCCAGACCCGCTGGGGCCATCAAGATTTTGGACTGCATGAAGAGTTGCGACCTCAGCAGCCAGATCATGTCTTTTTCATAACTGAAGCAGCACAGCGACTCCTCGAACCAAGAATGATTTCTACAAGCCACCATGACGGGGACCTCAATACTCTTGGCGGTAACTGAGAATGGATTGTAATAAGATTTATTTTTTGCCTGAGCCCTTACCGCCCGATTTTCCTTTTCTTATGCAAGGCACAAACAAAAAAACCCCGCCCTTTTATAAAAAAGGCGGGGTTCTCTTTATCGGTCAATGGGCCTGATCAGTCAGGCTCACATCTCGTCTTACTTCTCTTCTTTCACTTCTTCGAAGTCAGCGTCGACCACGTCGTCGTCGGCGGGTGCGGCTCCGGCTGCTGCGCCTTCGGCACCGCCCTGACCTTCTTCAGCGGCCTTCTTGTAGGCAGCTTCAGCGATCTTGTGGGACGCCTGGGTCAGCTCTTCGGTAAGCTTGGTGATCTCTTCAGCGTCCTCGCCTTCCATGGCCTTCTTCAGCTTTTCAATGACCTCGGCAACGTTGGCCTTGGTGGCCTCATCCGCGCCTTCGCCCACTTCCTTGACAGCTTTCTCTGTCTGGTAGATCAGGGCATCGGCAGTGTTTCTGGCTTCAACAAGGGCCTTTTTCTGCTTGTCTTCATCTGCATGAAGCTCGGCATCCTTGACCATCTGCTGAATATCTTCTTCGGACAGACCGCTGTCGCTGGTGATCTTGATGGACTGCTCTTTGTTGGTGGCCTTGTCCTTTGCAGAGACAGAGACGATACCGTTGGAGTCGATGTCGAAGGTCACCTCAATCTGGGGCACACCGCGGGGTGCGGGGGGAATGTCCGACAGGTCGAAGCGGCCAAGGGTCTTGTTGGTCTCAGCCATCTCGCGCTCACCCTGGAGCACGTGGATGGATACGGCAGGCTGGTTGTCAGCTGCTGTGGAGAAGACCTGGCTCTTACGGGTGGGGATGGTGGTGTTCTTCTCAATGAGCTTGGTCATGACGCCGCCCAGGGTCTCGATACCGAGGGAGAGAGGGGTCACATCAAGAAGAAGAACGTCATCCACGTCCCCTTTAAGAACGCCACCCTGAATGGCCGCACCGAGGGCCACGACTTCATCGGGGTTTACGCCCTTGTGGGGGTCTTTGCCGAAGATCTCTTTTACGCGATCCTGAACGGCTGGCATACGAATCATGCCACCCACGAGGATTACCTCGTCAATGTCGCCGGCTGAAAGACCCGCATCCTTCATAGCGGTGACGCAAGGCTTGGTGAGGTTGTCGAGAAGATCGGCAACCAGGGACTCCAGCTTGGCGCGGGAGAGCTTCACGTTCAGGTGCTTGGGACCGGACGCGTCGGCGGTGATGAAAGGCAGGTTGATGTCGGTCTCCATGGCAGAGGAGAGTTCCATCTTCGCCTTTTCCGCAGCCTCTTTCAGGCGCTGAAGGGCCATTTTATCGGAACGCAGGTCGATGCCCTGCTCTTTTTTAAACTCGTCAGCCAGGAAATCGATGACGCGAAGGTCAAAGTCCTCACCGCCGAGGTGGGTGTCGCCGTTGGTGGACTTCACCTCAAAAACGCCGTCGCCGATCTCGAGGATGGAGACGTCAAAGGTACCGCCGCCAAGGTCGAAGACAGCAATCTTCTCTTCGCTCTTCTTGTCCAGGCCGTAAGCAAGGGATGCTGCGGTGGGCTCGTTGATGATACGAAGCACGTTAAGGCCGGCAATACGGCCTGCGTCCTTGGTGGCCTGACGCTGGCTGTCGTTGAAGTAAGCGGGGACAGTGATGACGGCGTCAACCACCTCTTCACCGAGGTACTCTTCAGCGGTCTTCTTGATGTTGGCAAGAATAAAGGAAGAGATCTCAGCAGGGCTGTGCAGGTTTCCGCGCAGATCGATGCGCACGTCGCCGTTGTCCGCTTTTTTGATCTCGTAGGGGAGAATCTTTGCGTCACGCTGTACTTCGCTGGAGTCGAACTTGCGACCCACGAGGCGCTTCACGCCGAACACGGTATTTTCAGGGTTGGTGATGGCCTGACGCTTGGCGATCTGGCCCACGAGACGCTCCCCGCTTTCAGAAACGGCAACGGTGGAAGGAGTGGTACGGCCCCCTTCTGTGTTGGTGATAACTGTGGCGTCTCCACCTTCCATAATCGCGACACATGAGTTTGTTGTGCCCAGATCGATACCTATAACTTTACCCATTTTTTCCTCCATGCCTGTGCAACCGAGAGCAGGCTTCAAAATAAGTCTTTTCTAATAACTGTTCTGATGTGTATGGCCCGGGACTTCGTCTATTCGGCCTCGGCCTTTTCGTTTTCACCTGCGCTTTCCGCAGCCGCCTTGGAGACGACCACCATGGCCGGGCGAATGAGCCTGTCATGGAGCAGGTACCCTTTCAGCATCTCTTTCACCACGGTATTTTCAGGGACCAGATTGGTCTCTTCCTGAACCACCGCCTGGTGAAAGTTGGGATCAAAGGGCTTGCCTTCAGACTCCAGTGGCTTAAGGTGAAACTTATCGAACACTTTAAATATTTCGGTCAGGGTCATTTTGACCCCTTCAATCACGCCCTGTCCGGCATCATCACCGCTCCCCCCGGTGGACTCCACAGCCCTTTCGAGGTTGTCGATGACGGGAAGAAGCTGCTTGATAAAGGCCTCATTGGCATACTTCTTCGCATCCTGAAATTCCCGGGCGGAACGTTTCTTGTAATTATCAAACTCAGCGGTGGCCCGGAGCAGACGATCATAATTTTCAGAGGCTTTCGCTTCCGCTTGTTTCACCTTCTCCTCCATCAACTCTTCGGGGCTTTTGATAACCTCTTCAGCGTCTTCCTCCACGGAGGTCTCCTCCGCGGCGTCTTCCGCCTCTGAAGCGGTTTTCACCTCCGCCTCTGAAGCGCGCTCCACTTCAGGCTCCGAAACGGTTTCCACTTCGGGCTCAACGCCCTTTGCTTCTGTATCATTCTGACGCTTCTTGGCCAATGCTCACTCCTGAATTCTATAGAACCCGAAAAACTCCGCCGCGCTGCATGGAACCACCTGAACGGGGTCACTTGATCCGTCACCTCTCTTTTTTATGGAGGGCAACCTGGTCTCGCATGCAGCCGATTCATCACCGTTATGAACATGAAGCTTCGGGGCCACGCTGGTGAACCGGGGTGTTTCCCCGGATATCATAAGGACAAACAGTCGGACTTGTTGTCTAAACCATTCACAGATCGCTTGATTCATGCGATTCGAAAAAAAAATAATACGTATTGATCAGTTGTCAATGGGGGGTTTGGGTAAAAAAGTGGGGAAAAAAGAGCCAGAGGGGCGTAAGTAAGGAGTGCTTAGGAAAAATGGGCAAAAAAAAACCTGACCGCATCCGCCGACCGGGATCGATCCACGACACAGACCACATCCCTTAGTGCTGCTTCCTTCCGGATCTGACACGGTTCGAGCAGGGCTGTTGCATGGCGGCCGGTCGGCAAGACACGGCCAGGAGACATACATATACGTGGAACGAAGGACCTTTTCAACCCCCTTTTTGCCAAAAATGAGTGGAAGGGGAATCATGGGGGCGGGAACATGGCGCAGGTGCCCGGACACAACGTTCAAAATTGCCTTGAATACCGAGCGGTAATGGGCGAGCACGGCCCCGAACCCAACACCAGACCTCATCCCTGGTTGACACCGACCGGGGGGTATTCTAACCTCGTAATGATCCGGCCATAAATAATCCGGCACCATACAACGAACCGGCCTTGCGTGCAGCGGCACCGGCAAAACACCCTTTTAAGCTTCCCGAACCCATAACTGAAACATCCCTGGCTTCATGACCCGACACCCACAGACAACGCTCATTAAAAAGGTCCATGCCACCCTTGTGCGCCACGCCATGCTCAACCAGGGCGACCATATCCTTGTGGCCCTTTCCGGAGGAGCCGACTCCATGGCCCTGCTGCACATCCTCCACCGGCTGGCCACCGACCTTGCCCTCTCCCTCTCGGTGGCCCACCTCAACCACGGCATCCGCGGAGAAGCGGCGGATCGGGACCAGGACTTTGCCAGACAGGTGGCTGCGGCCTTAAACCTGCCTTTTTATACAACCGCCGTGGACGTTCCAGCCCAGGCCAGGCGTGCCGGAACCGGCCTGGAGGAGACTGCCCGGAACGCCAGGCATGCATTCCTTCACGAGGTGGCATCCTCCTGCGGAGCACGACGCATTGCCGTGGGGCACCACAAGGGAGACATGGCCGAACAGCTCCTGCTCAACCTGCTTCGCGGATCGGGTCTCAAGGGCCTTGGGGCCATGAACCCGGTGACAAAGCAAGGGATCATCCGCCCCCTCATGGATTGTTCCCGAGAAGAGCTCACCGCCTGGCTCGAGGCAGACGGCATCGGCCATGTCATCGATGCCACCAACAGTGACACCGCTTACACCCGAAACCGGATTCGACACGCACTCATCCCCATGCTGGAAGCGTCCTTTAACCCGTCGACCGTCGACACCCTTGCCCGAACCGCCGCTCTGCTGCGGGATGAAGAGGCCTGGGTAAGCGACATGACCGAGGGACACTACTCTGACAGCCTCGTTTCTGAAGAGCCAAACCACCTGACACTCTCCACCGAAAAGCTCACAACCCTGCACCCCGCCGCCCGAAAACGCGTCCTGAGACGCGCCGCCGAGGCCCTGTGCGGCTCCACGCGGGCCCTCACAACTGCCCACATCCATAGCCTTGAAGGTCTTATGGACCAGGGGGGCAACGGCCGTTCCGTAGACCTCTCCCAAGGGCTTCGCGGCACCCTGACAAGGGACGGGGTTCACCTCACTGTTGAGACGGAAAGCCTGCGCAACAAACGATCCCCCCTTCTCGTGGAGACACCACCTTTTTCGTACCATGTGGAAAGCCCGACCCCAGGGGCCCCAACCAATCAAGTGATTGCAGAAACCGGGGACCAACTGGTGTTCCGATGGATCCAGGCACCGGAAGTCCCCGTTGACAGCCGCGACGCCTTGCGTGTCTTTCTTGCACCCGAAGCGGTCACATTCCCCTTAACCATCCGAAATACCCGCCCCGGAGATCGCTTCCGCCCCGAAGGGGGCAGCGGGGGCCGCAAGCTCGGACGATTTCTTGCGGACTGCAACATCGAAGGTCCAAAGCGCTCGGAAATCCCCCTGATTGTATCAAAAGAAAAGATCCTGTGGGTTGCCGGGCGCAGGCTGGATACCTCGGCTGCCGGGCCGCCCCCGGGGGGCCAGGCCCTTGAAATTGTGCTCCGAAGACATAAAAAAGGGTGAAAACCCCACAAATGCTCCGGATTATGCCTTGCCTAAATTGCAATGATGATTAATATGGGTTTAACCCTGCGCTGAGTTCAGGGACGAACCGAAGACGAAAGATCATGGAGGACTCATTACTTGAACCCATTCTATAAAAATCTCTCCCTCTGGCTGGTCATCATCCTGATGATGGTCATGCTGTACAATATCTTCAACCAGAACCAGCCCGGAGGCCAGACTGTACCGTACTCTGAATTTATTTCTCAGGTGGAAAGCGGGAATGTCACCCGAGTTACCATTCAAAACAAGGATATCCTGGTTACGGACAGCAACAACGCCTCATACAAGGTGTTTTCCCCCGATGATCCCCAGCTGATCCCGACACTCAAGGACAAAGGCGTCATCATCGATGCCAAGCCACCTGCAGAAGCGCATTGGCTCGTCTCCATCATCGCCTCCTGGCTGCCCATGATCATCCTCATCGGAATCTGGATCTTCTTCATGAAGCAGATGCAGGGTGGGGCCGGCGGCAAAGCCATGAGCTTCGGCAAGAGCAAGGCCCGACTTCTCTCCGAAGACCGTCAGCGTATCACATTCCGTGATGTGGCTGGCGTCGAGGAGGCCAAGGAAGAGCTCACCGAGGTGGTGGACTTCCTCCGCGACCCAAAAAAATTCACCCGACTGGGTGGCCGTATCCCCAAAGGTGTTCTGCTGGTGGGCCCTCCCGGTACCGGCAAGACCCTTCTGGCACGTTCCGTCGCGGGCGAAGCCGAGGTCCCCTTCTTCACCATCAGCGGCTCCGACTTTGTTGAGATGTTCGTGGGTGTAGGTGCCTCCAGGGTGCGAGACCTCTTTGCCCAGGCCAAGAAAAATGCCCCATGCATCATTTTTATCGACGAAATTGACGCTGTGGGACGTCAGCGCGGCGCCGGTCTCGGCGGCGGTCATGACGAACGTGAGCAGACCCTCAACCAGCTCCTTGTAGAAATGGATGGTTTTGAAAGCAACGAAGGGGTTATCCTCATCTCTGCCACCAACCGTCCCGATGTCCTCGACCCGGCCCTTCTTCGCCCCGGTCGGTTTGACCGACAGGTGGTGGTGGACCTGCCCGACATCAACGGCAGAAAGAAGATCCTGGAAGTCCACATGCGCAAAACCCCCCTTGCCGACGACGTCAACGCCATGAACCTGGCCAAAGGGACCCCCGGATTTTCCGGTGCGGACCTTGAAAACATGGTCAACGAAGCCGCCCTTCTGGCCGCAAAGCGCGACCAGGAAAAGCTTCGCATGGTGGATTTTGAAGACGCCAAGGACAAGGTGTACATGGGCCTTGAAAGAAAATCCAAGGTCATCAAGGATGAGGACAAAAAGACCACCGCTTACCACGAAGCAGGCCATGCCCTCGTGGCGCGATTCCTCCCCGGAACCGATGCGGTGAACAAGGTCACCATCATCCCCAGAGGCAGAGCTGCCGGCGTCACCTGGTTCCTCCCCGAAGAGCGGGATTTCAAGTACAAGGACCAGCTCTTGAACGAGCTCTCTGTGGCCTACGGCGGACGCGTGGCCGAAGAGATTATCTTCAAGCGCATCAGCACCGGTGCCTCCAACGACATCAAACAGGCCAGCAGCATGGCCAACAAGATGGTTCGGGACTGGGGCATGAGTGAAAAACTTGGTCCCCTCTCCTACTCCAACTCCCAGGACCAGATCTTCCTTGGACGGGAAATATCCCAGCACAAGGACTACTCCGAGCACACGGCCCGGCTCATCGATGATGAGGTCACCCGCTTCATCATGGACAGCTACAACAAGGCGAACGAGATTCTCACCGAGAACCTCGATGTGCTCCACGCCCTCTCCGAACTTCTCCTGGACAAGGAGACCGTCATGGGCAAGGAGCTGGACGACCTCATCTACGCCATGCGCCCCGGCATCGTCCTCACCTCCAACCCCCTCGACACCGGCGATGATTCCGACACGCCCGAAGAGGTGATCTTGGAGTCCGAGCCCAAGGACGACGCTGGCGATACAGACAACGCATAGCCCGAAGCACCCATGTCACGGGGCGCCTGTCGCCCCGTGACATCCCTGCCCGACCCCGTTTCAGGGCGAAAGGATCCCTTACATTCATGACCACCTTTGATATTGTCTGGAAAAACCACCGACTCAATCTCGGTAACCGCACCTGCATCATGGGTATCTTAAACGTGACCCCGGACTCCTTTTCCGACGGCGGTAAATTTTTCAATTTTCAACACGCAATCAACCGAGCCAAACAAATGGTGGAAGAGGGTGCCGATATTATTGACATCGGCGGGGAATCCTCTCGCCCGAATGCGGCCCCGGTTTCCGCTGCCGAAGAGATCCGGCGCGTGGTTCCCGTGGTGGAGGAGCTGGTCAAGCATATTGATGTCCCCATCAGCGTGGATACGGTCAAAGCCGAGGTGGCAAGGCGCGCCCTTGATGCCGGTGCCGCCATCATCAACGACATCACCGCCCTGACGGGGGACCCTGACATGGCAAAGGTGGTGGCTGACTACGATGTCCCCGTGGTTCTCATGCACATGAAGGGAACCCCCGGCACCATGCAGAACAACCCCTCCTACGAAGACCCGGTGGGGGAGATCTCAGCCTATTTAACAGAGGCCATCGCCCGTGCAGAGGCAGCGGGTATCGCACGGGAGAAAATCATCGTGGATCCGGGCATCGGCTTCGGCAAAACCCTGGGACACAACTACACCATCCTCAAGCACCTCAAAAACTTCGAGGCGCTTGGGGTCCCCATCCTCATGGGCACCTCCCGTAAATCCTTCATTCGAAAAACCCTTGAGGAGAACGGCCGGGAGGTCCCCATGGAGGAGATCGAACTCGGCACCCAGGCCACTGTTTCAGCCTCCATTCTTGGCGGTGCCCACATTGTCCGTGTCCATGACGTGAAAGCCACCGCGACAACGGTCCGCATCACGGACAACATCGCAACGGCACGATAACCAAGGGCGGGGCAACACCCCGCCCTTTTTGCTGGCCCCTTGCCAACCGGAACCCCACGCCCCTCAACCCTGGAGTCAATGGTGACACCTGAGGAAAAAAAGGTAAAAAAACGCCTGCCCACACTTGTCCTGGGAGGCCTTGCTCTCCTTGCCCTTGCGGCCATGCTCTCCTTTGGGGTTCACAGGCTCCAGAGGGTTCAACGAACCCTCGTCACCCCCATTGAGGTCATTGGCGTACCGGATGGCTACGTCATCGAAGAGCAATCCCACACCCGGGCTAAAATCCGAATCGAAGGGCAGCCCGAGGACCTCACCCGCGCCACCCTGTTCAGGCTTCAGGTCACCCTGCCAGACACACCGGATCCGGACGGGGTCTACCCCATCGTCCCAAGTATTTCTTCCACCACCACCCTTCAGATTCTGGAGATCATCCCGGCGGAGCTCCATATCCGCCTTGTGGAAACCGTGAAGCGGGAACTGCCGGTGCAGGTGCGCCTGGAAGGAGAGCCAGCCCAGGGATTCCGATTGGGCCGCGTGACAATCAAACCCTCCACGACGGTGGCATCCGGGCCGTTAGAAGCGATCCAAAATCTCAATTTCATACGAACGACCCCCATCACCCTGACCGGAGCCACCGCCTCCCTGAAACTTAAAATCCCTGCGGAGAAAAGCGGTGAGGCCCCCCTCACACTGACACCTGACCTGTTTACGGTTCTGGTTCAGGTGGAAGAGATTCCATCCACAATACTCCTCAAGGGGGTTCCCGTAACCACCGGTCCGGAGGAGCCTCGCTCAGTATCCGTAACCCCTGATACGGTGAACATTGAGGTCACCGGCCCAGCGCGCCTCGTGGAGGCCCTCAAGGCGACCGGCGGAGTCACCGCTGTCATTGACACACAAAAACTTAAAGCCGGAGTTTTTGTCCGCCGCGCCGCAATCACCCTGCCCGAAGGGGTGAGCCTCATCGGAGCAGACCCCGAGCTTTTCACCGTCAATATCCCCCCCAACTCCTAAGCACCCCGTCCCTGTTCGCAGAACTGTTGCCGAGCCCCATGAAATGGGTTAGGATGTCTCGTTTATTAATCCCAGCAGACGGGACGCTTCGCTGTTGCGACCATGAGACGCACATGAAAAAGCAATGGTGTACACGCCCGAATAGGCCGTAGGGCCGCCAAGATGAGGAATTTATGGTACTGGTTATCGATGTGGGAAACACCAACACGGTGATGGGGCTTTTTGAAGGCAAAACACTTGTTCACGACTGGCGGATACGCTCCCAGAAGAACATGACAGAAGATGAGTTCAACCTCTTGGTCAACGGCCTCTTCAAAGAGCGGGAGATCGACCCCACAACCATCAAAAAAACCGTCATCTCCAGCGTGGTTCCGCGCGTCAAAGGGATTCTCCAGACCTTCTGCACCAAATACCTCGGTCTCAGTCCCATCTGGGTGGATGCTGAAACCACCAAAAGCCTGATGCCGGTGCTCTACCGAAACCCGGCGGAAGTCGGAGCCGACCGCATCGTCAACGCCATCGCTGCCTATGCAAAATACGAGTGCGCAATCATCGCCATTGACTTCGGTACGGCCACGACCTTTGACATCATCTCAGAGAAAGGGGAGTACATGGGCGGCGCCATCGCCCCAGGGGTCATGATCGCCTCCGAGGCCCTATTCGCCAACGCCTCTAAACTTCCCCGTGTGGAGATCTGCTCCCCGCCGGAACGGGCCATTGGCCTCGATACGGCCGAGAGCATGAAGGCCGGCATTATTTTCGGGTACGCAGGCCTCGTGGACGGCATGGTGGGGCGCATCAAAAAAGAGATGGGCTGCGAGCCGAAAATCATCGCCACCGGGGGGCTTGCCACCCTTATCAGCCACGTCTCCTCCACCATCGAGTCGGTGGAACCCGACCTGACCCTTGAAGGGCTTCAGATCATCAGCGAACGCCTCTAAGGCAAGGTGAGCCACCTTGAAAGCTGGTTGCCTTTGCCCCTCGTACCTCGGGTCAAATCGTAACGGCCTTTGTCTTACCTTGGCTGATTGTGGGGTTGACAGGCTGGCTTTTAACGATTTTTCAGGCGGCGCGTCGGAATAGCCCTGGTCAACCTCACCCTTTGAGTTGGCATTGAAGGACCGGCGGTTCCCGCCCTTGCGCCGCACGTTGCAATCCTTCACCCTTGGCGCAAACGCGGACGAGTGACGGCTTGAGTTACGACACCCCAAGCGCATTCGCCACCAGGTCTCCAGGTGCTCCACCCGCCGGAGGCTCTTTTCAGTTACCTGGCCAGACAACAAAAGCCGCCCCGGAATCTTCCGGGGCGGCTTCTTTTTTTTTTACAGAGAGACGTCTGGCCGGGCCCGTCAGGCCATGCCCATCTCCTTCTCCAATTCAGCAATCTCTTTTTCGATAACCGGCTTCTCCTCAGGGGTGAAGGAGCCTTCGGCAAGGCGCTTCTTCAGCGCCAAAAGCACCATCTCCTGGCGGTAGTCCCCGCAGGTATAGGGAGCTCCGGACTTACGCGTCGGCATACATCACCTCTTGAACTCATTGTAAATGCGGTAGAAAAGGGCATTTTCTCTCACTGTTTTTTCGAGAATGGTGTCAATCTTGTCGATGTCCCGATTGTTTACAATGATATTGACGCTCTTGTGAAAGGCCACCATCTCGTCACGGGTGCGATGGGTGTCGGTCATCAAAAAGACCGTCATATGACGCCTCGTCACCATGGGCTGTCGGTTCAAGTAGATAAGCACCCCGTTCACATCGGGGTTTTTGGTGTCAAACATATCGTCCACCACCACCACATCGTAGCTGTGGTACCGCATGCTTTTCAAGGCATCCCGGGTATCGATTGCCTGGGTGACGCTGTACTCCATCAAGTCCAGGGCAATACGCACCTTCTCACGCCGTTCGGGATCCACCATGCACACGATGGCGGTGAGCCCCTCCTCCTCGATAAAATCAAAGGGACGCTCATCGTCGTCGTAGCTGTCGGTCTCTTTTTCATCAAAGCTGATGACGGGCTTGCGGTCATCGTCCTCTTCAAACCCCATGGCGGCCCCAATGGAGGCCCCCCCCCGTGGGCCCACGGACAGCTTGTTGCTGCACCGGGGACAGCTGAGGGTCAACGTCCGGTCTTCGGGCACCTTCTCATCGGGAAAGTTGAATTTGCCGCTGCACTTTTCACACGTGATGTTCATGATCGCCTCCCGGAACGCCTCACTTCATTTTATCTTTGTACCCGTGATCGATCTCAAGGGAGTCGATGTCGGTGGTTTTTTCACCCCGGGCGCTCTTCACGGAATCGATGCCACGCCCCACCACAGCCTTGTGACTGGAGTAAACCATGGCGGTTTCCTGGGTGATGAGCCCCTGCTCGTAAAGCTGGACGATATAGTTGTCAAAGGTCGACATCCCGAAGTGCTTGCCCTGCTCCATGACGTCATCGTAGGTCTTGCCGTCGGACTCCCCATTGAGGATGAGATCCTTCACGCGGAGGCTGGTCCCAAGCATTTCAAAAGCCGCCACACGGCCCCCTCCCACCTTGGGAAGAAGGCGCTGGCAGATAATCCAGCGCACCGAATCGGCAAGCCGGAGTCGCAACTGCTTCTCTTCATCGGTTTCGAACATTCCGAGTATACGGTTGATGGTGGCACCGGCATTGTTGGTATGCAGGGTGGTGAGAACAAGGTGGCCTGTTTCTGCTGCCCTTAAGCCAATCTCCACCGTCTCCTTGTCTCGCATCTCCCCCACAAGAACCACCTTGGGGGCCTGGCGCAGTGCGGCTCGAAGGCCACTGGCAAAGCTCTCGAAATCACTGCCGAGCTCCCTCTGGTTGAAGGTGGCCATCTTGTGGGCGTGCTGGTATTCGATGGGGTCCTCAAGGGTAATCACATGAACAGGCCGCGTGGCGTTGATCTCCGACAGCACGGCGGCAAGGGACGTGGTCTTGCCCGTTCCTGTAGAGCCCGTCACAAAGACGATGCCGTTCAAGAGCTTGGGGATCTCATAAAACGCCTTGGGAAGGTTGAGCTCCTTGATGGAGGGAACCGTGGTCTCTAGGCGCCTCAAGACGATGGAGTAATTGCCGGACTGGGAAAAGATATTGACCCTGAAACGGGCCTTTCCCGGAAGGCTGTAGGACAAGTCGCATGAACCCGACCGAATGAGTATCTCTGTCAGCCGCCGGTCTTGGCCGATGAGGTTCATGGCGATCTGTTCCGTCTGAAAAGGCGAGAGCTCCTTGATGTCCGGATCCAGGTCAACCTTGAGCAATTTCCCGGAACTCTCCACCTGCAGGGGCCGCCCCACGGTGAGGTTCAGGTCTGATACGTTGTTGTGAGAATCGAGCATCCGTGAAAGGATGTAATCCATCTCTTGTTTTCTCATCTCCTCCCCTTTACCTCCAGGTGACCCCGACCATATTCGAGGCGCCACACTAACATGGCTTGATGAAGGTCCCCTTTGTTTCCGATCCTGCAAAAATGATGCACGTTAAAACCACTGTATCTCCACAGAAGCGACTTACGCATCCGTGAAGTCATCAGGCGACCCTGAAAGGAGAGGCCGGAACTTCTGCTTGTCGTAGGACTTGCTGTAGGCCTCTTCGGGGCTGATCATGCCCTTGTTGTAGAGTTCCATGATGGAATCATCCAACAGTTGCATGCCATACTTCTGCCCCACCTGAATGGCCGATGGGATCTGATGGGTCTTGCCCTCCCGAATCAGGTTCCGCACTGCCGGGGTGGCAATCATGATCTCAAGGGCCACGCAGCGCCCCTTTCGATCGGTGCGCCTGAACAGGGTCTGGGCCACCACCGCACGGATGCTGTCGGACAGGGTTGAACGCACCTGGGCCTGCTGGTTGGCGGGAAACACCTCCACCAGGCGATCCACGGTCTTGGGAGCACTGGACGTGTGAAGGGTGGCAAGAACAAGGTGACCTGTTGAGGCCGCCTCGATGGCAAGACTGATGGTCTCAAGGTCCCTTAATTCGCCCACGAGAATAATATCGGGATCTTCTCGAAGAGCCCCACGCAAAGCAGCGCTGAAGCTTTTGGTGTGGTTGCCCACCTCCCGATGGTTGATGAGGCACCCCTTGCTCTGGTGAACAAATTCGATGGGGTCTTCGATGGTTATGATGTGGTCCTGACGCATGCGGTTGGCCACATCGAGAATGGCCGCAAGCGTCGTGGACTTACCGCTGCCGGTGGGCCCCGTCACAAGCACCAGCCCCCTGGGGAGGGTGGCAAGGCGGGATATGACCGCTGGAAGCCCCAGCTGCTCGGCGCTCATGATCTGACTTGGGATCTCCCTGAAGACGGCTCCCACGCCGTTTCTCTGCATAAAAAAGTTGGCCCTGTAGCGGGCCAACCCGGGAATCTCGTAACCAAAGTCGACATCACCCGTCTCTTCAAACACCTTGATTTTACTTTCTGGGGCAATCTCATAGATCATCCCTTTCAAGGTGTTGTTGTCCAATACCTTGTATTTAACCCGCTCTATTTCGCCGTTGATTCGAAGGGCGGGGGGCTGGCCGGCCGCAAGGTGCAGGTCGGACGCACCCTGGTCATGCATCAGCTTGAAAAACGCATCGATCTTTGCCATGGCTAATCACTCCTGATCGTTTCAGATCCGCGTCATACCGTAAAGGGGGTCCGGCGTTTGAAAACGGCCCTGAAGGGACATTGATTCACTACATCATGCGTGCCAGGTGATAAAGGGAATCCACCACAAAGATTCTTAAAAAATAAATCGCTGCAATCACCATCAGGGGGGAGAGATCTAACCCGCCCATGTAAGGAATCTTTGAGCGAACGCGGTAAAGCACCGGCTCCGTGGCGTTGTGAATAAAGCGCACAATGGGGTTATAAGGGTCTGGGCTGACCCAGGACAGGATGGCACGGGCTATCACGACAAACATGTAAAGGGTCAGGGCCATGTCAAGAACCACGGCCACCGCTTTGATAAAGTTGGCTATAATAAACATACGCTGTTAAAAAAACCTTTCGAAAGAGCCTCAGACAGAGGGTAACACCCCACAAGGGACCGATTCAGCAAGAATAGATATCTTGATAAAAATATGTTATATATCGGCGATAAGTCAAGGTATTTTGTCCGAAAACGCGGCGTACCATAACATCCTCGCGATCTGTGAAGCGCCGGTTTTTTCTTGGGATTTTCTCCCATTCCCCCTTCAGACAGACCCCTCTCAAGGAGCAGTTCCATGAGTGCATCAGATGTACGCATCGGTTTTATCGGTGCAGGAAACATGGCCGAAGCCATGGCGGGAGCCCTGATCTCCTCCGGTAAGATGCAGAGCAGACAGCTCACCCTCTGTGATATCCGGGAAGACAGACTCTCCTATCTCGAAACCCAGTACAACGTCCACACCTCCACATCAGCCGCGGACACCTTTGAAACGGCGTCCACGGTGGTCCTGGCCGTCAAGCCCCAGGGCATGAGAGCTCTCCTGGAAGAGCTTCGGGATAAGGGCCTGCACCGCACGGGTCATCACAAACAGATCATCACCATTGCCGCCGGGCTGCCCCTCTCTTTTTATGAAGAGGTTCTTTATGAAGGGCTCGATGAGACAAGCGCTGCGCGACTTCCCATCATGCGCGTCATGCCCAACACCCCGGCCCTGGTCCTTGCCGGTATGTCCGGCCTTTGTGGCAACGCCCACACAGCCCCTTCCGACATGGACCTCGCCGAAACCCTCCTCTCCTCCATGGGGGATGTCCTGCGTGTCACCGAAGAACAGATGGACGGCGTCACCGCCATCTCCGGGTCCGGACCCGCCTACTTTTTCTACTTCGTTGAAGCCATGGTCAAAACAGCTGAGAAAATGGGATTTCAAAGCGGCGAAGCCAATCGCCTCGCCCTGGCCACCCTCAACGGAGCCGCCAAACTGCTCCTGGACAGCGGCGAAGAGCCCGCAGATCTCCGCCGCAAGGTGACGTCCCCGGGAGGCACCACCGAAGCGGCCATCAACGAGATGAAAGCCCAGAACGTGGCCGAGGGCATCCAGGAAGGCATGCTCGCCGCGGCACGCAGGTCGCGGGAGTTGAGCGATTTGGTGTAATAAAGGCTTAAGGCCTGAAAACATATCCAGCTCGATATGTCCAATGAATCGACTCAACATTTTCAATCACCCGTCCCAAATTTGAATCCCCGTTTGACCAGGCGAAGCCTGAAGCGAATGTGATCGTCCCGAGGAACGAGGGGCGAGAGCATTCGCGATCCCGGGGTCCAGGGGGTGGCGAAGCCACTGTAGGGAAAAGTCCCCTGGCTCTGTTGCCAAAACGTTCTGCAGTCTATATGATCCCCGGACCGAATCAAACGTGTTTGCATGCATTTGTTAGTGTTTTACCAGGGACTCCGGGAGATTGACCATGGGATTCAAAGTGGCTGTTATCGCCGTCTACGCGGCCGTCATCGCCTTTGTCGGCATCATCAACCTCAAGAAGAGCAGCTCCTTCGGGGACTTCTTCCTTGGCGGGCGTTCCATCGGCCCGTGGATGAGCGCCTTCACCTACGCCACCGCTTACTTCTCTGCGGTTCTCTTCATCGGCTTTGCCGGAAAAATCGGCTGGGGTTTCGGCTATTCCGGCCTCTGGATAGCCCTTGGCAACGCCTTTGTTGGTGTTTTAGGGGTCTGGTTCCTGATGGGCAGCCGCATCCGGCGCATGACCGAAGAGCTTGGCGTTCACACCATGCCCGAGTTTTTCGAGGCACGTTACAACAGCCCGGCCTTCAAACTGCTCTCTTCCTGCGCCGTCTTCGTCTTTTTCATCCCGTACACCTCCGCGGTGTTCATGGGGCTGAGCTACCTGTTTCAATCCAACTTCCAGCTCCCTTACACCATGGCCCTTATCCTCATGGGCGGCTTCACCGCCCTTTACATGAGTATGGGCGGATACCGGGCCATGGCATCCCTGGACGTTCTTTTCGGCATGATCATGATCGCGGGGGTACTCACCCTCCTCGGGTTTACCGTTAAAGCAGGGGGTGGGCTTTCCAACCTCACAGCCTCCCTTGCCGCTGTGAACCCGAAGCTCACATCACCGGTGGGCCCCCCGGGTGTCTGGCCCCTCTTCTGCTTGGTCTTTTTAACCAGCGCCGCACCGTTCTGCATGCCTCAGCTGGTGCAAAAATTTTACGCCATCCGCGATGATCGCGCCATCAAGGTGGGCATGGTCGCCTCCACCTTCTTTGCCCTTCTCATCGGCGGCATTGCCTACTTCACCGGTGCCACCGCACGAATCTTCCTCACCCCGGCCAACACCCCCGGGGCCTTTAGCAACGGCAAACCTCTTTTTGACGCCCTGATGCCAGAGCTTCTGGCCAACGTCATCCCCGACTCCCTGTCCATACTCATGCTGTTGCTTGTTCTCTCCGCCTCCATGAGCACCCTGGCCGCCCTGGTTCTCATCTCCAGCTCCTCCCTTGTGAAGGACCTCTACCAGGGCTTTATAAATAAGGAAGCCTCCGAAGCCAGCCTCACCCTGTTCATGCGCGGGGCCAGCATCTTCTTCGTTCTGATATCCGTCATCCTGGCCTGGATGCGGCCCGCCACCATCGTGGCAATCCTCGGCATCTCCTGGGGCGCCATCGGCTCCCTCTTTCTGGGTCCCTTCATCTGGGGACTCTTCGTCAAAGGCGGCGCCATCAACGGCAGGGGTGCCATGGCCTCTGCCCTTGCGTCCCTTGCCCTCTGCCTCGGCCTCTACGCCACCGGCACCAGCTCGCCTGAAGCCGGCACCCTGGGCATGCTCTGCTCCCTTGCCACCACCCCGCTGTTCGGCATGCTGCTGCCTGATAAGTAGAAGCTGCCCCCGGCGGGTCGCTTTTTGAAAAAAGTTCCGCAAAACCTTTTCGGTTGCCGTTTCCTTTTCTCTCAGCCCGGCAGGGGCTAAGAGAAAAGAGAGCCAACCTTAACATCCTCAACACTCTTTTTTCCGTGTCCATTCTATTTTGGTGAGACCATGGTCATCCATGCTGAAAACACCAAATAAATAATCGCGGGTGGCGGGTTCCAAACCCGCCATCAAAACCCGCAGTATTCACACGCAAAACCGCCCTTTACTCCTTTACCCCACCCCACCCGCATGGTATGACGATCTTCAATTGCTTTTCAGCAATGCCTCAACCATCCCTGACCCTGCTCATTTTCCGCCTCAGGAGGCACCATGATCGAGACCTTCTCCCAGCTTTCCGTCAAAGACGACTCTCTTTTTCTCACCCACTGGAGCCCCGAAGGGTCATCCCCAACGGCAGTGGTGATCATCGCACACGGCATGGCCGAACACGGGGGCCGCTACCGCGAGTTTGCCGAGCATCTCACTGAACACGGGTTTTGCGTGTACGCGGACGACCACAGGGGGCACGGCCGAAGCGTGCCAAAGGGCGGGACATATGGCCACTTCAGCGACAAAAATGGATGGGAGCTTGCCGTCTCCGACACAGAGGCCCTGGTCTCCCAGGCCGCAGAAAACCACCCAGGCCTGCCGATGTTCATCTTCGGCCACTCCATGGGCTCCTTTCTGGTGCGGGACGTCATCGCTGCGACAAAGCAGCCCCTTGCAGGCGCCATCATCTGTGGAACGGCCACCCTCCCCTCCTTTATGGCAGAACTCGGTAAACTTATTGCCGGGCTCCACGCAAAAGTCTCCGGGCCCCGCAGCCCAAGCCGACTCATGGACCGCCTCAGTTTCGGTTCATACAATCTCTGCTTCTTTCCGGCTCGGACGCCCTTTGACTGGCTCTGCAGCGCCCCCGAGAGTGTGGACCGTTACATCAACGATCCCCTGTGCGGCTATGTTTCCACGGCGGCCTTTTTCAGGGACCTCAACGGCGCCCTTGCCCGCATCGGGAAACGGTCCCACATCAAAAAGACCCCTTCGGACCTCCCCGTTCTCTTCCTGGCAGGCAAAAAAGACCCCGTAGCTGCCATGGGTGTTTCCGCCTCCACCCTTGCCGCCCGATACGTGGAGGCCGGCGTCAGGGACTCTGAAGCAATTCTGTATGACGGCGCCCGCCACGAGCTCTTCGGTGAGCCCATTAAAGAGAGAATTTATTCCGATATCATTGATTGGATGAAGGCACGGCTCTCCTGAGCCTCAGCAATGATTCGGCCTGCCTCCGACGGGTCAACGGGGGCACCATTACGCTGAACAGTTAAGGGCATCACTGCATTTCTGAAACGCGCCGATGATGGGGCGCACAGACGTTATCGGAGGGATTATGATCACATCACGCGTAGAGGGATTTGGCTTTCTTGCCGGACAGGAGCAACCTGAACCGGAACGTAAAAACCTTCTTTTTATCCATGGGGCCGGCCAAAACAGCCACTTTTGGAGTGCACAGGTGAGCGGCCTTGCCCCGCACTTCAACACCTTTGCTCTGGATCTCCCCGGCCATCACCAAAGTGATGGCCCCTTGCGTCCCACCGTTTCAGACATGGCCATGGCCATCCTCGATTTCATGGACGCAACAAAACTCTCATCTGTCATCCCCTGTGGCCTCAGCATGGGAGGGGCCGTTGTGCTTGACCTTCTTCTCGGGCACCCGGAACGATTTCCCGAGGCGATCCTTGTGAACACAGGCGCTCGGCTGAAGGTACTGCCCGAGATTCTGGATGCCGTGGAAAACAACTATGACACCTACCTTCAATCCCTGTTTCACTTTGCCGTCCCCACCGCCCACCGAACCCCGGAGGTTAAAAAAGCCCTTGACGCTGCCACTGAAAAAAAGAACACCCCAACCATAAACGACCTCAAGGCCTGTGACCTGTTTGACGTCATGCCCCGTCTTTCCGAAATCCAAAGCCGGGTCCTTATTATGGCGGCTGAAAAAGATATCTCCACACCACTAAAGTACGGACACCTTTTGAACGATAAGATAAACAACACTTCCTTTGCAGTCATTAAAGGATGCGGCCACTTCTCCCCCATCGAAGCAGCGGAGGAGTTCAACAAAACGATTGTTACGTTTTTTGATGATGCCATAAAAAGCTGAGAAACAGGCTTTTTACGTCGCCATCATGTCTTGATCAGTCTGGAGTGCTCTAAACCAATGAAAATCACATGCAACGGATGCGGCAAAAGCTATAACGTAGATGATGCAAAAATCCCTGAAGGGCGACGAATCGAAACACCGTGCCCGGGATGCAAGACCCCCATTGTGGTTGAAAAACCCAAGAAAGAGGCCCCATCCGCCCTTCCCATAAAAGGCGAAGCCCTGCTCACAAAGATCGTCAAAGAGTCCAGGGCCCTCCCCCCCATGCCGGAAGTCATGGGTCGGGCCATTGCCGTCTTGAACGATGGAACCAGCGGATTCAATGAAATCGGAGAGGTCATAGAAACCGATCAGGCCCTGGCAACCCGCGTCCTCAAAATTGCCAACTCCGCGTATTACAGCCTCAGCGTCCCTGTCTCCACCGTAAAGCAGGCCGCAGCCATCATGGGGAGCCAGGCCATCTCAGACCTGATCACCGTGGTCAGCACCTCCAAGATGCTGGGCAAGAACCTCACCGGCTACCGACTCTCCTCACGGCATATCTGGGAACACAGCCTCGCCTGCGCCTACGCATCTCGCCATATTGCCGAGCTGAAAGCACCAACCCTTGCCAACGATGCCTTCAACGCAGGGTTGATCCACGACTCCGGCCTGCT
This sequence comes from Desulfolunaceae bacterium, assembly GCA_942491485.1. GTDB lineage: Bacteria > Desulfobacterota > Desulfobacteria > Desulfobacterales > Desulfolunaceae > Desulfoluna. Next base: position 63,607 of record CALOAX010000015.1, read on the forward strand.
CATGCTCGACCCGTTTATCGGCATGCTCAAGCCAGTCTTTGATGAGGCCATTAAAAACGGCAATGCCACCTTCTGCGATGTGGAACAAGAGCTCTTCGGGTTCACTCACACCGAAGTTGCCAGCCTCTTCTTCCGAAAGTGGAACCTTCCCAAGGTGCAGACCGAAGCGATCCGCCTTCAGCACACACCGGGTGACGGCAACAGCCCCCTGGCCCACATCATCCATGTGGCCGATGTCATCGCCATGCGGGTTATGGGAAGCCCTGACCCCACGGGCGCCCACGGACGTATTAATCCGGACTCGGTCAACGAGCTCTGCCTCACCCCGGAGGAGATGGAAGAGATCGGGTCCAAAGCCAAAGATGCGGTGACCTCGGTCACCCAATCCCTGGCCTGATCGCCGGACAGACCTTTCCATGGGAAAAGGGGGGCCCGGCCGTAAAAAAGAGAGAGCGCCCAGACCCGGCCCAACACGCTGAGAGAGCGGGACATTTCGCCAAAAACGGCACATCCGGCAATGGCTGGGTCTGTCAATTGATAAAATTCCAATTGACAGACCGACCCAATCTTCCCTATGTAAGGGCCACGGATCGCGACAAACGAAG
>CALOAX010000016.1:0-13763 GCA_942491485.1 Desulfolunaceae bacterium
GAGTTGTGTGGCCGTGGCGGTTGTGATACCAGATCCCGCTTCTTCGGTTGGATCGTAACCTGCCATGCGGATATCCCGTGCCATGATTTCCATGGCCGAGCGCAGGTTCTGCTGCATTCCGGTCACCCGGTCCTGTTGAATTTTGGTTCTGTACTGGGAGGTGTAGAAGGTATAGCCCGCCGCAGCGACCAGGCCGGTAAGGGCCAGGACAATGAGCAGTTCAAGGAGAGAGAATCCTGCTGTGCATTTGTTGATGGGTTGTTTCATCTTAACTCCCTGTGCAGACGGAGCTTGTGCCCGCAGGGCCGAGGGTGATGGTGGCTGTTCGGTTCTGGCTGTCAGAAAGGGACACTCTTCCATTGCGGCCAGTGACAAGGCCCATGCCGTTAAAGGATGTGTGGGTGGCTGTCAACTTGCCCGTACCATTGGGGTCAAAACTAGAGGCGGTAATTGTCGTGTTGCTTGAGACATGCCCGGTAGCCACGGTGGCTTCCCCATTGTCCTGGGATTCGTTTCCGTTCATATCGATGAAGGCGAGGTACGTCCCGCTCTCCCCCTTTCCCGTGGTAAAACTCACCACCACCGAATTACCGGTAAGAATGGCTTGGCTTCGGGCTTCCTGAAACAAACCGTAAACATGACGAGCGTCACCGGCCAATCGTTGCTTCTCAACCCAACGTGTAAATTCAGGAATCGCAAGGCCTGATACGATGGTGATGACAGCAACGGCCACCATCAGTTCAAGAAGCGTGAACCCTTTATTGTCTGTAATTAACGACATTTTTTCTCCCGATTGCTGGGTGAGATAGTGTGACGGTCGAACACCTCTCCGGGGTGAAGGCACAGGGACGGTGTCTGCGGGGACGTTAAACCTTGAACACACATGTGTGAATGGGCCTTTCCGTATATTGGTGCACAATGTCTGGAGAGTTTAACGGTTCTTAATCTGTGGTTTACTCATCCATTTAAACTTAAGTTAATTAGTGATTTGCAACAGAGCTTATATTAGTCAAGTGAGAACTGGGTTAATCGGGGTAAACATGTGAGGTGGGTTGAAGCTCGTGGACGTTTGAAGATGGAAAAAGAGTATATATTGAGTGGGATATAACTGAGGGGGGCTTTGGGGTCGGTTGTGCTTTTGTCGGCGAGGGATACTCGCCTCGATTTGGGCCCAGAACTAGAAGCAGAGATGGTTCCTGTTGACTGAAAAGGAACGGCACCCTCCCTATTTCAGGTTTTAGAGAGAAAGTAACGGTTCAGCTTGTTTTTGTAACAGTCCTGGTGGGGCCAAACATTGTGAAATATTTGATCAACAGGTTCGAAAATAAAGTTGCCTGGCGGTTCCCGAGTCACCGTTGGGTGTGTTTTGCCCCGAGGAACCGGGGCAAAGCGCATCCGCAACCCGCCTTCAATGGGGACACCTTGCCGCCGAAGGTCGCTTTTTTATAGGGGCTGAGCAGTGGAGAAAGAACCCGATCAGGCCGTTCGTTTTTTGTTGAGATACAGAGCCTTGTCGGCGTACTTTAACAAGGCAGGGTAGGTTGGGGCATTTTCTATGGACAGGGAGGCAATGCCGAAGCTGACATGCTGGTAATGTGTGTATCCATCAATGACGATGGGCGTTGCACCCAACTCTTCCTGAATGCGAAGCATCATGGATTCCGCTTTGACCGTGGTGGTTTCCGGCAGCACCAAAACAAATTCATCCCCGGCAAAGCGGCAGAGGATGTCACTTTCTCGTGTGTGAAGGGAGAGTATTCTGGCCACATGGATGAGGACCCTGTCGCCGGCATCGTGGCCGAAGCGGTCATTTACAAACTTGAATTTATCAAGGTCAAGGAAGGCAATGGAGAGTTCACGGCTGTATCGTTTGGCCCGGTTGAATTCCTGCTCCAGGGCGTGCTCCATGGCACGACGGTTGAGCAGCTCGGTAAGCGGGTCGTTGAAAGCTAAAAGGCGGAGTCGTTCATGGGCTGTGACATTGGAGAGGCACAGGGAAAATTTTAAAGCCAGCTGTGCAAGAAGCACGGGATCCAGATCGGGCGAGAAACGGTCGGCGGCAACATCCCCCTGGTTCAGGCTGCCAATGATCTCACCGTCCAAACTGATGGGGGCGATGGACATGGAGCGGATCAGCCAGCTGCTGTTCTTCGGAATGAGAGACCGGTAGGCGCTGATCTCTTCGTTCACCAGCGTGGGGGTTGTGCCGGTCCCTAAAAGTCCCTGGAACTGAGAGCGTGTCGTCAAGTTTACCCGTTCGGGGAGAAGTTCCGAAGAGCCAAAGGCTTTAAGGAGAAGCCTGGAGGTGTCACTGCCCTCCATCAGGGTAATCCAGACGTAAGGAATGCTGAATTGTTTTGATATCTCCGAAAGAAGGGTCTCGAACAGGTCCCTGAAATTAAGAATTGTCAGGATCTTTGCTTCAACTTTGTTGAATTTACGAGATGTTATTTCGTTTTCTTTGACACGATTTAGGAGTTGTTGAAATGTCAGCATATACCTAATTTTAACGAAGGGTTATTAAAAAATTCTCAAAAGAAGCTTAAAAAAAGTAGTGTAATTCCGATAATAAAGTCAAGAGAATAGATATGAACGCTTTAAAGCGAGGTGAGTACGCATGGCCGTGACGGAGAGCAGGCTTTCCGGGATTGCTGAGAAATACAGGGGCAAACGTCTTGAAGGGCTGGGCGAAGAAGAGGTCCTTGAAGATATCTTCCAGCTTCTTGAGGAGGTTGAAGCACGGGAAAAAGAGATCGGCTGGGCAAAGCGGCGCATCAAAGAGCTCGAACGCGATAAAAAAGGCGAGAGCAAAGTGGGGCGTACCCGCACAGCCATGTGGGCCATCAGGGGCTTTACAGCTGAAAACCGCCTGTACGTTAAAATGGCAGGGGAGTTTGATTACAAGGGTGCCAAGCAGTTCTCAAACCATATCCTTACGGTGTTGGATTCCTTGCGTAGTGGCTGTGATGTCGTTGTGGATATCAGTCGCATCCAGGAGAACGGCGACAGAAAGAACGCGTTTCATATCCGAAAGGTGGCGTGTACCCTGGCCCAATTGAATGTCTCCCGTATTATCCGTATCTCCGATGGCCTGCCCAAAGCACTCAAGGAGATGGTGGATGACATCTTTGATGAGATCGGGTTGATTATTTATGATGTCCCCACACTGGAAGACGCCTCGGCCCTCCTGAAGAAAGATGAGCACCACCTGAGGACGTAATGTGTGTCTGGAATGATCAGAGCTCTGAATGACCGAAACCGGTATGGCCTTACAAGCCATGACCGGTTTTTTTGTTTTTATCGTCACTGTTCAGCTCCCAAAAAACTGTCTCCGTCGGCAAGGTGTGCCACCTTGAAAGCGGATAGCGGATGCGTTTTGCCCCTCGCTTCTCGGGCCAAATCACATCCGCCTTTGCCTCAAGTGCTGCCAATACTCGTTTATTAAGCCGGTTTATCAAACTTTTCAAAAATTTGGCCGCCGGAGGCGACATTGAACTGAACAGTTGCTTTGGACCTCCTGTAAGCAAGGGGTTGGGGGGTGCGGCTCGCCTTGAAAAGACCATCAAAAGACCCGCAAAGGGTACTGTGTTTGTTGCCCACAATTCCCTCTTTGTTTTTCTTGTAATTCAGAGGATAAGATACTACAAAATGGGGGTGTCCGGGCTGACGAAGTTCCTGGTTTGCTCATGAAACCAGGCTTTTTTTCAGTTCGGAACACGCGGGCGAGTGAGTGGGGTGCGACGCCATAGGACCCATGATGTGTCCAGTGACGCCGACCCAGTGGCGAAAAGCACAAGCAAAAAGGTAGACAAGAAGATGTCAAGACGAGTTGTTGTCATCGGCGGCGTGGCCCTGGGGACCAAGGCTGCCTGCAGAGTGAAGCGCATCGATCCCACAACCCATGTTACCCTCATTGATAAAGACGAGTACATCTCCTACGGTGGGTGTGGCATTCCTTATTATGTGTCCGGGGATGTGGCGGATCATACCGCTCTCCAGAGTACTGCTTACCACATGGTTCGCAACGAAGAGTTCTTCAAGACCATCAAAGGATACGAAGAGGTGGTCACCGGTACCCTGGTGACCCGAATCGATCGTGAAGCCAAGGTGGTCTGGGCCAAGGGCAAGGACGGTGTCGAGAAGAGCTACCCTTACGATAAACTGGTCATCGGTGCGGGAAGTCGCACTCGGGATCTTAAGATTCCAGGCCAGGAGCTTTCCGGTATCCACGCTGTGGGCAATCTGGAAGACGCCATGGCCATCAAAAAGATGGTTGCTGCCGGTCAGGTTGAAAAAGCTGTCATCGTCGGTGCCGGGTTTATCGGCCTGGAGATGGCCGAAGCCCTGGCCGACATGTGGGGTATTGAGACCTCTGTCGTGGAGATCGGCGATCAGATCATGCCCGGGTTTGTCGGGCAGCAGATGGCCTACATGGCCCAGCGCTCCATGGAAGAGAACGAGGTGAATTTTTACCTTGGTGAAACCGTGAAAGGTTTTGAGGGCGATGAAGGGGCGGTACAGCGTGTTGTCACGAACCAGCGCACCCTGGAAGCCGATCTCGTCATCATGGCCGTGGGTATTCAGCCCAACGCGGAGCTGGCCCGGGATGCCGGTCTCGATGTGGGCCCCACCGGCGGGATCGCGGTCAACGATAAGCTCCAGACCACCGATCCGGACATCTACTCCGGCGGTGATTGCATCGAACTCAAGCACGCCATCAGTGGCAAGCCCGGTATTTGGCCCCTGGGGTCCCTTGCCAATCGCCAGGGCCGCGTTATCGGCACCAACATGGCCGGAGGCTCCGCCACCACGGAAGCACCGGTGGGAAGCTTTGTGGTCAAACTCTTCGACAAGTCCCTTGCAGGCACCGGCCTGACACTGAAAGCTGCCGAAGAGGCCGGATTCGACGCGATCAGCGTCTCCATGTGCCAGCTGGACCGCGCCCACTTCTACCCGGAAAAAGAGTTGATGTTCCTGGAGCTGGTAGTGGAGAAGTCCACCAAGCGAGTCCTGGGGATCCAGGGGTTTGCCGGCAGCGGCGACGCCATGGTGGGGCGTATCAACGCCGTGGCCGCCACCCTGAAGTACAAGCCCACCATTTTGGATATCAGCAACCTGGAGTTTGCTTACTCCCCACCCTTCAGCTCTGCCATGGACATCGTCAACTCCCTGGCCAACGTCGCGGACAACGCCATTGACGGGCTCGTCAACCTGGTTCCCCTGGAGACGTTTGAAGGGCTCTGGGACGAGGGCGACTGCGTCTTCATCGATTGCCGCGAGCGTCCCGATTCCACACCCTTCTGCGAGAAGTTCCCCGGCAAGTGGAACAGCATTCCCCAGGGTGAGATCAAAAATCGCCTCGCCGAGGTCCCCAAAGACAAACTGGTGGTCCTTATCTGCAACACCGGCGTGCGCTCCTTCGAGGCCCAGGTCAACCTGCGCGAAATGGGCATCACCAACACCGTGAGCGTTCAGGGCGGCATGGCCAGCCTTAAAACCTGGGGCTCCAAAGTGACCGAATAGGTCTGCATCGCAAGATACCCATGAACAGCCAAAAGCCTGCATCGCTAAATCGATGCAGGCTTTTTTTTGCCTCCGGCGGCAAGGTGAGCAACCTTGAAAGCTGGTTGCCGATGCGTTTTGCCCCTCGTTCCTCAGGGCAAATCACACCGGCATTTGATACAGAGAGAACCAGGTGGCCACCTGTTGTCTCTTGACCTGAATTCATCCTGGGGCGATATCGAAGCACCGGTCGCACATGCACTGGTGTTGCACGATGCGGAACGTAGGCCTTCGCGCGAATGCGTACGTGAGGTAAGACGTATGGTGATATGCGTCTCGCATTCGCCTTATGGGGTCCAGGGGATCATCCCCTGGCCGCCGGAGGCAAAGCCTTTTGGCTTTTCCTTTGGCTTGTGCTTAAATAGCGGCATGACTATGCGAAATCGATCCGGAATCATGGCGGCGTTGTGGGTGGTTGGGCTCTGGCTGGCGGTGAGTGCAGCGGGAGTTTTCTTGCTGGGGAGCCTTCCGGCGTCTGTGGGGCGGCTGGCGGGTATGGGACCAATGGTCCTTGCCTTGCATCTTTTTTTTCTTACCCTTATCACCGAAAAGGGCGTGAGCGCCATTGCCACCCCTTTTGTGCCTCAGTGGCAGCGCTGGGCGATCCTGCTCCTGGGAGCGGGCCTTGTTGCGTCAAGTTATCTGGCGGTTCGACAGGGCGTTCCGGGGCGCACCGCCTGGGAGGCCCTGACCACCTGCGGGCAGATTTTGGTTGTGGTGGTGGCCGCAGGTTACCTTCCAAGATTTCTGAAACACCCCAACGAGATCCTTCCCCTGGTCAGTGTCATGGTGTGTGCCGATGTGGTGAGCTTTCTGGTGGGACCCACCCACTTCATTGCAAGGGATGTGGCCGACTACTACCTCTCCGGTCGTGAAGGCATCTACCCAGCCTCCGAAGTGCTTCTGATGAAGTTCGCAGCCCCCGGCAGCTTCGAGCTCTTTCCCCTATTTGGCCTTGCCGACTGGTTTATGGTGGTCTTTCTCTCCTCAGGTGTCCGGCAGTTTGGACTGGACGATCGGGTGAAAGGGATACCCCTGGCCGTGTTGGGGCTTTTCCTAGCGTGTGCCTCAGCCCAGCTGCTGCATCTCTTTCTGCCCGCACTTCCTGTGCTGGCCCTCTTTTTTCTTCTTGCCATGGGCTTTCGCCATGGCAAGGCCTTCAGTCCCGGCCAACGGGAGATTCTTCTGACTCTTTTCCCCCCCGCTCTTTCCCTGATCATCCTGATATTGAGGTAGTCCGTTGCCGACAAGCCTCCGGTCGGCGAGGTGAGGCATCTCGAACGCGGTTGTAGTTATCCCGTTGCCTCCGGCAGGTCGCTTTTTGAAATGAGCCCCGAAAACTTTCCGGTTGAATCGTCTTCTGGCATCCAGCCCCGTTGGGGCTGGATGGCAGAAGACGATTCATGTTCTTTATGATTTGGAATAGCCGGGGCGTTAATCTCTTTAGAAAGGAGCAAATCACCTCGCAAAATTCGTTTGTTAAACCTGTCTCATAAAAATAGGCAAAAGTTTGGCCCCCAGCAAGGCTGCCGGAGGCAAGCATGAACGGTGTTGTTACACGCAGTTGTGCTTTTTTGGGCTCATGCGTTGCAGGCCTACCCGGAGGGGGGCATCTCCTCCACCCAGTCTCGGTGGTGATAAGGAGACGAGGCCCCATGGGGAACCAGTTCTTGTTGACAAAACCCTCGCCTAAAAGGCGGGAATTTAGTATTTTGTTACCTTGAAACGTTGATTGAAGGGTGCATTTTCTATTCAGGGTGGCACGTGGCGTATGACAAGACATTTTGACTGTGAGTCTTATAAGCATGGTAGCATCACTTACGAGATTGGCTCTGAGGGGGTGCTTTACAAAAACGGTAAGGGCACAAAGCTCTTTGGGTTGTGGAAGCGGATCTCTCACATCAGGAATCTGTCCGGGTGTCAGGTCGAACTTTGTGTGGACAACCAACCGCCCATCCCTGTCCCTTACGACACCCCTCAGTTTTCTCGATTAATGAATGCCTTGTGCGCCGGTATGGCCACAACGATTACGAGGGAGTTCAAGCCCCAGGCATTCCTTGCTGCGCCTGTTTTTTTGGCCAGTTGCCTTTTTGCAGTGGTTCTCGGGGCCCTGCTCCTGATTTTTGGAATTCTCGTGACGGGGTCGGCGGGGTACGTTGCGACTGCGCTGATGCTGCCTCTGCTTTTCCTTCTGCCGTTTCAGACATTGGGGGTGACGCTGGGCACACAGCGGATGAAAATATTGAAACCCTTTAACTGTCAGACCATAGCCTATCATGAGATTCGAGAGGCGAGGCTGGACGTTCGCCGGGATCGATTTTCATCATCACTTGTGGTGAGGGTGGAGCTTGGTTCAGGCGAGGTACTTGAGTTCAAGAACTTAAAAAAGAGCGGGCATTTTGTGACCCTGTTAAAACACAAAGTGAGTGCAGCCCGCTGAGCATCCCCTATGGCGAATGCATGGTGGTCGTCGTGATACACTCTCTTTCGAGGCATTCGCGTGGAAGGTAAGGCAGTGCCACCGTTCTTGAGAAGAGACCTGTTTCATTGTTGCGTAACGACAGATTCACAATGTCGTCCCGGGTGGCCTTGCGTGTGAGGTAAGCCTTTATGGTGCGTTTTATGGTCGTGTCGGCAGATTGAGTGACCGGGGACCCATGGTTGCAAGATGACGCCGGTTGGCGCTCCGTTACCCGCTTTCAAGGTGGCACACCTTGCCGCCGGAGCCCGTTTTTTTGGAGCTGAATAGTTACTGAGATTTTTTGTTTAAATGCGCTCGCCCCCTTGATGTGAAACCAAGGGGGCGAGCAATTTGAGGCGTCCTTCGGGGCGTCATTTTTTTTTTTTTTTTTTTCGGAGGTGTGTGGTCTCTCTATTCCTGCAGTTCATGGATCTCCGGGTGGGAGGAGAGGGCCCGCAGGAATTGTTCGGTTCGGCGGATGAGTCTCTGGGCAATGATTCGGTTCAACCTTGAATGGACGATGTAGCCCAGGGTGTGGTTCTTCTCCATGAGGGCAAACAGCCCCTTGGTGTCGATGGCGATGATTTCACTTGCTTCGGTGCAGATGGCACTGGAGCTGAAGATGTGCTCGTCCGTGATGGAGGAGTAGCCGAAGCACTCGCCGGGGGTGAGATTGGCCACGGTGACCGTCATGGTATCTGAGATGTCCTGCTCGATGAGAGCGGCTCCGCTTTGGACCATGTAGAACGTTCCTGCCGGTTCCCCTTCCTTGAAAACCTGCTCTCCTGCTTCGACGGCTTTCGGTGTGACAACGGTAAGAACAAGGTCCAGAAGATCGTCCGTAAGGTCTTCGAAGATAACGGCTTGTCTGAGATCGTCTCGTGAGATCATGAAATCGTTCCTTATTGTGCGGACGGCATCGCTTGAGCGTGCCGTCCGTTGGTTTTTTTTCCGGGTATTCCGTTTACCCTCTGACGGCATAGAGAATAAAAATAAAGAGCACGGCGATAAAGGCGCCTACCCCGGTGGGGACGGTGCCTGTTCGGAAGGCCTGCTTCACCCGTTCGGAAAGGTCGGCCTGGCCGGCATTTCCATTGCCGAGCAGGTGGTTGAAGGGAGCCATCAGGGCCACGGCAATGGACTCCGGGGCCTTCTGGGCAAACCGGTTAACACTTCCTGTGAACCCTTTTACAAAAAGTGCATCACAGGCCGTGTTGATGCCGTTGAAGGCCTTGTCGACCACCGTATAGAAGAGCCGTCCGGCCCCGGCATAGAACCAGTCCGTGTCGAGGAAAGAGACCTTCTCCAACCTGGGCAGAAGTCCCTTGGCCAGGAGGATCAAAAAGGCGAGGGTGCCGAAGAACTGGAGCTGGAGCTGATTCACCACGTGGGCAAAGGTGTAGGGCTCGTAGTCGGCGGCATGGGGGAGGAGGTTGTAGAGAACCTCGTGGTTGGTGCCGACAAACACACAGCCAAGGGCGGTAAGGCCCATGGCGATGCGCATGTTCCAGGGGGCTTCCTTGGGGCGCAGGCCGGAGTCCTTATGAAAAAACGTCAGAAAGGGAACCCGCATGCCCACATAGGCAAAAACTCCCACAGCAGCGAACTGAAGGGCGAACCAGGCCAGGGTGAGGTGCTCGTGGGCGGCTGCCGAAATGATCATGGACTTGCTTACAAATCCGCAGAAGTAGGGGGTGGACATGGCCAGGCCCCCCACGATGCAGAAGGTGGCTGTCCAGGGCATGCTTCGGAAGAGGCCACCCAGATCGCTCAAGTCCTGTTTGCCGGTCTGCTGGATCACAGCGCCCGCGCTCATGAAGAGAAGGGACTTGTAGAGGATGTGGCAGACGGCATGGGCCGCCACCCCGTTTAAGGCCAGGTCTGTGCCGATGCCGATGCCCACGATCATAAAGCCCACCTGGTTGATGAGGCTGTAGGCCAGCACCCGTCTGATGTCGTTTTCAATGACCGCATAGCACAAGGGGATAAGTGCCATGGCAAGCCCTAAGGGGATGAGGATCTCGGTCCCCGCAAAGGTTCGGGCCATGAGGTAGACGGCGCTTTTGGTGGTGAAGGAGCTCAAGAACACCGCCCCGGTCACTGTGGCTTCCGGGTACGCGTCCTTGAGCCATGCGTGCATGGGGTAGATTGCCGCGTTCACTGCCACGCCGATAAAGATGAACCAGGAGGCGGGGGAGGCCAGCTCGATGGCAGATAACGCAATGGAGCCGGTTTCGTGGATCTGAAGGACAATCCCCGCCATGAGGGAGAGGCCCCCCAGGATGTGAATCATGATGTAGCGGAAGGCCGCTTTCTGTGATTTTTCCGTTCGGCGCGCAAGGATCAGGAAGGTGGAGGCCACCGCCATGAACTCCCAGAAGATGTAGAGGGAGAAGAAGTCGCCGGCGAAGGTGACGCCCACGGCGCTTCCCGCATAGATCATGGCCGATGTGTGGGCCAGGGCGTCCTCTTCGTGCATGGCGTAGACACTGCCTGCAAAGGCGGCGATGCAGAAGATGATGCCGAAGACGCGGGAGAGGGCATCCACCCGTCCGAAGACGAGCTGGTAATCCAGAAAAGGAACCGTCCAGTGGGTGCCGTTGGGTACCGAGACAAGGGTCAGCAGTGCGAGAAGCGGCAGGGCCATCATCCAGATGGACCGTAAGCGCCCTTTCATGATGGGAAGGGCCAAGGCACCGGCCACCATGATGAGGGCCGGGGGCATATCTATAAAAGGAAATTGAAGTGTCATGGGATCGAACGTCTCCTCTAATGTTTACCTGTCGTTTTTCCGTTTTTCACCAGGAAATTGAGGCCCAGGGCAATGACGGGAAGGACCAGGCCGGAGAGAAACCCGAAGATGGGGTTGAACTCGGGCCATCCGTCCACGGTAAACGACGCATGGGGGTGAATGAGAAGGTCCGCCCCCAAGAGGCAGGCCAGAAAAATCCCGAAGATGACAATCAGGGCTTTCAGGGTTTTCGGGCTGTTAAAGAGTGTTGTGTCTGTCGTCATATCTCACCTTAAACCTATGGCATGGGAGCGCCGATGATGGTCGCCACCGTCATCTTCGCCAGCTGAAGAAAGGGCTGGGGGTAGAAGAAGAAGATGACGGAACAGGTAGCCGTAATGCAGAGGGGAACCAGGCACCAGGTGGGCACTTCGTTCACTTTTCGTTCAAACATCGCCTCTTCGTCGGTGCAGAAGAAGGCCTTGTAGCAGATGGGCAGAAAGTAAGCGGCGTTCAGGAGCGAACTGGCCAGGAGTACAAAGAGAAAGAAGATCTGCCCGGACTCCAGGGTGCCGATGACCAGGTTCCACTTGCTGATAAACCCGCCTAAGGGGGGCAGGCCGATGACGCTTAAGGAGCCCAGCAGAAAGGCGGTCATGGTAAAGGGCATGCGGCGTCCGATGCCCACCATCTGGCTGATGTTCTTGATGCCCGAAGCTGCGTAGATGGCCCCGGCACAGAAGAAGAGGGTGATCTTGCCGAAGGCGTGCATGGCGATGTGGAGCATGCCGCCGGTCATGCCCGAGGGGGAGAGCAGGGCGATGCCCAAGATAATGTAGGAGAGCTGGCCGATGGTGGAGAATGCCAGTCGCCGTTTCAGGCCGTCCTGGGAGAGGGCGATGATGGACGAGACGATGATGGTGAACGAGGCGATGTAGCAGACGATGGTTCCCAGCCCCATGGATGCCAGCATCTTGGTGCCGAAGACCCCGGTGATGACCCGGGCCACACAGAAGACCCCGACCTTCACCACCGCCACGGCGTGGAGAAGGGCGGAGACCGGTGTGGGGGCCACCATGGCTGCGGGGAGCCAGGAGTGAAACGGCATGACGCCCGCCTTGGCAAAGCCGAAGACGAACATAAGGAGCAGCACGGTCATGGTGCTTTGGGAAAAGGCGCCGTTCATGAATCCCTGGGGGGCAAATTCAAAGGTGCCCGTCTGGGAGTAGATGATGAGCATGGCGGGCAACACCAGGGCGATGGAGGCACCCAGAATGTAAGTGAGGTACTTCCGTCCCGAGCTTCTTGCTTCCCTGTCCTGGTGGTGGGAAACCAGGGGGTAGGTGGCAAAGGAGAGCATCTCGTAGAAGAGATAGAGGGTCAGGAGGTTGCCTGCAAAGGCTACGCCCAGGGTGGCTGAAAGGGAGAGGGCAAAACAGGCGTAGTAGCGCGTTTGCCCGTGCTCTTTCAGGGTTCGCATGTACCCGATGGAGTACATGGAGGTGACGATCCACAACGAGGAGGAGACCAGGGCGAAGAGCATGCCGAAGGCGTCCACCTTGAAAGAGATGGCCAGGCCCGGCAGCACTTCGGCCACGGTGTAGGCGATTTGGCCTCCCTTTAAGATAAAGGGAAGCATGGAGAGCACGATGGCGAATTTTAGAAGGGCTGCAACAAAGGTCCAGGCTTCCCGCACGTTCTCAGATCTGGCGGAGAAGATGATGGGTACCACGAAAAAGGAGACGAGAATCGCAGCAAGGGGTTTGGCTGAATAAAGCAGTTCCATATCTATGCAATCCCTGCCGGTATGGCCAGCTGAATGAGTTTCGTGACAATGTCGCCGGTGTAGAGACCCAGGACGATGAGGGAAAGGGCCGCAATGATCAGCGGGGCCACCATGGAGGCGGGGGCTTCGCTCATGGCGGGGCCGTGGCCGTGATGACCGTGGCCTTCCGCAAAGGGCTCAAAGAAGGCGATCTCAAAGATGCGGAAGAAGAGCACCGCATTGACCAGGCTGCTGAAGAGAAGGGCAACCACAAAGCCCCACTGTCCGGCTTCGATGCCGCCGGTGATGAGGTACCACTTGCTGAAAAATCCGCAGGTGGGGGGGATGCCGATAACGGCAAGCGCTGCCAGGACGAACCCGATCATGGTGAAGGGCATCTTGCCGAAAAGCCCCTTCAGGTCTTCGAACTTGTCGCTGCCCAGCTTCCAGGTAATGGTGCTTACCGCCATGAAGAGGGTGAGGGTCATGGCCGCATCGTTGATGATGTGCAGGGTGGCACCGGTGATGCCGGTTTTGTTGCCCAGCCAGAAGCCCCCCACCATGTAGCCCACCTCAGCCACGATAACGTAGGTGAGCATGCGGGAGAGACGCCTTTGCATCAGGGCCAGAAGGGACCCAGCGACAATGGCACCCACGGCCAGCCAGACGATGGTTTCCGACAGGATGGCCCGGGAGAAGGTGAACTCCGGGGTAAAGATCGTGAGGCCGACCCGCACCATGGCGTAGACCATCACCTTGGTGGTGAGCGGTGCAATAAGCCCGGCGGATGCCGAGGGCGCGTTGCTGTAAGCATTGGGCAGCCAGCCGTGCATGGGGAAGAGGGCCATCTTCACAAAGAGGCCTGTCATGCAGATGATAAGCGCCAGGAAGAGGGTTCCTGAGCCCATGAGCTGCGGCATCATGTTCGAGATATCGGCCATGTTGAGGGTGCCGGTGGCGATGTAAATGTAGCCGATGCCCAGCAGGTAGAAGGAGGCGCCGATGGTCCCCATGAAGAGGTAGTTGAGGCTCGACAGGGGGGCCCTCTCCTTTCCGAGGCCGATGAGGGCATACCCGGTGAGGGAGGCGATCTCCAGAAGCACATAAAGGTTGAAGGCGTCACCCGTGGCGACGATACCCACCATGCCGGAGAGAAAGAGAATGTAAAGAGCCAGGTAGGCCCCGAGCTTCTCCTCGAACTCTGCCTCGATCCTGACCTTGGCTCCGATGAGGTTCAAAAACGC
>CALOAX010000017.1:0-600725 GCA_942491485.1 Desulfolunaceae bacterium
GGGCAGTTATGCTGCGGGCTTTTAAAATTCCTCGATAGCGCGAATTGTCAGGATTCACGCCCGGTTGATCCTTCCCATAGGGTCTGGGAGCCAGGGAATTCAATCCCAGCCAGGCCGAAAGCGGTGGTGGGGCATCGCCGGGGGGGGCCTCCAGGCTGAAGTGCAGCGGCAACACGACCCTGCGGGCGGCACGAACCGCCGAAATTAACTGCTGATCATGGTCCAGCCGTTTCAATGCTTCGGTCAGGTTGCCGGATATTTCTTTTAAAAAACTCTGCTGGGCTTTTGAGGGTTTTGGGGGCAGGCCTTGCTGAACACTCCTAATTTCTTCAACCCGGGATTCAGTTCACGAGAGGCGTATCGCAGTGACAGGCCCATGGAGTGGGCCCCGTCACCGGTAAGCCGCCGGACCGCGTTTGCAATGTAGGAGCGGGGCCAGGGCCAGTCGCCGATGGATTGAACACTTTTGTTATCGATGGCCAAAACAACGACCTGGGTGGCAGCTTTTCGCTGTCGCAGGCCCAACAAATAATCATAAACTTTATATTCCAGTGGCTGCAAAGGGTCTATTTCAAAAAGAATTTTGCCGGAAATGACCGCCACGAACAGGATAATCAGGCTCAGCGTGGAAATATGAAGTTTTTTTAGCATTGTTAAGGTCGTCTATTCTAAAGTATTATACTATCAGGGCCTATTGTTTTAATCCGAATTCCAGGCTCCAGGATTGCCTGCCGTCACTGACAACAACATCCTCCTGGCGGATCTGGTTGATCTGATAACCCTCCATTGATTCTCCCTCGTGATTATTACGCCCATGTGATCACGGCCATTCGCCTGGCGGCATCGCTGGACCAGGCCAGGGCCTGGAGCTTTATTTTGGAGTCGTTAAGTCTGGCATAGGTTTTGGCTTTTCCGGCTTTTGGGGCTGCGGCCGCAGGCTGACGGGGTGCTGTTCGTTTGCCGGCGATGGATTTTTTTGAAGGAGTCAGTTTTTGTTGAGCTGGCTGCTCCTGGGCTATTGTCTTACCGGTAGATCGGTTTTGCAGCTGATGGGCCGGGGGGGCGGGCCTTGTTTTGGATGTGGGCTGTCCGGCCGTTGCGCCAGGTGACGGGGTACTGGTATTGGGTCTGAAATTTTGCGGTTTTTGTCTGGCCGTCAGGCTTTTTTTGTTTGTTTCCTGGCCGGCCGTGTTGGTTCGGGTCTCCCGGGGGCCTGTTTATCAGTAGTCGAAGGTATTTTGGCCCTGTAAATTTTTGATTTATCCGCCGCAGCATTGGTTTTTTTCTGCCCGGCCGCCGGGGATCCGGCCGGAAATATTTTCGAGGTCAAAAATTGTCGTCTTTGAAAAACCATGATGGCTATACCAACCATTACCAGCAGAACCAGGACCACCGTAATAAGCCTGCGCAGCCGCCACCGCCTGCCGGCATTTGAATTGGCGGCCTGCTTCGCACCAGCCGGATCCGGCAGCGCTGGAAACGATTTGGACGGTGGTGACTGCCCTTCTATTCTTTTTAAAGCTTTGAGGATGGAGCTCAATGGAATAATCCTTCAGAACCACGTGACTTTTTCCGATTACAGTTCAGGTCCGCTATCGGGTCAAGTAAGGCATCTCAAACGTTTTTTTTTCTCGATAGAGAATAATTTTAGTCAGCGGCCCCACATACCCATCTACCGGAATGCTGTATTTGGCCTGCAGTTCTTCGACGGCCTTCCGTGTCCAGGTATCGTATGTGTCGTTCATTTCGACATTTTGGAAGCCCAGGTCATGTAACAGCAGTTTGAGGGTGATGATTGAATCTTTGCTGGACCGCGTCGGAATCGTGCCCCAGATTGAAAGAAAATTTTTCCAGGGCAGGTAGGCGATGCCGGACCAGGTGAAATTGATTTCATTGATATCGGTTTCTATCATCCGGTTATCCACGGCACTGCCCAGATACAGTTTATCACCGTCAATTTTACTCAATGTCAGGTAGCCGGGGTCATCACTGCCCGGAGGGTAACATTCTAAAATAACGGGTAGATTCAGGCGTTTTAAAAGTTCCATGTTCGTTTCCAGGCGATGGATAAAAAAGCCGCTTGGTTTGGCCGTCAGCCGGAAAAAGGCCTGATCATCATCGAGGCTGTCGAGATACGGCTTGAAATCAATCGGCGTCTGCCATAATGCCAGCGCTTGTTTCAGGGCAACAGGGCGTGAAGATTTAATCTCCATGGTCGCCAGATAATCAATCAGATCCAGCGTTGCCGGCTGAGTCGTCGCCGGGATCTCATCTTCCGGTTCAGAATCAGGCGTCGGCTGTGGAGCCGGCCCGGCAATTTCGCGGTCTTCCGTCTCAACACCCGTTGCAACTGCTTCCTCCTCGCCGGCTAGCGAGGCGATCTTACCGTCATCCGGCTCAGCAGAAATGGATGATTCAGCCCTGGGGGGGGTGCCTGGCTGAAAAACGACCCGATTTCCCTGATAATGGATTGGCGGAAAATTACCGCCACCAATAACAGCGCCAGAATTCCAAATAAGGCGATCGCTTTGTGGCCGTAAATTAAGTCATGCCTGTTCTTGGTCCCTCGACTTTTTAATTCTTTGATTGATGCCCTGGCAATGCTGCCCGATATTTTATGCTGGCTCAGTCCAAAAGCAGTCAACAGGGCCCGATCGCATGCGATGTTGATGACCCGCGGAATTCCGCCGGAATATCTATAGATATGGCCAAAAGCGGATCGATCGAATTTAATGCCGGCATTGCGGGTGGCAATATTGATACGGAATTTAATGTAGTCTACGGTCTCTTTGAAATTGAGGGGAGTGAGATAGTATCTCAGGGTGATGCGCTGGCCGAGTTGTCGGAGTTCATGGGAGTCCAGGATATCACTTAGCTCGGGCTGGCCGACCAGAATAATCTGCAGCAGTTTTTCTTTGCTGGTTTCCAGGTTCGACAGCAGCCGCAACTGTTCCAAAATATTTCTGCTCAGATTCTGGGCTTCGTCAATGAGAAGGATAACCTTTTTACCTTCGGTTTTTTGACGCATCAGAAAGGCATTCAGATTATCAATCAGATCTTTGGTGTTATCCGTTTCACAGTGTATCCCCAGTTCATCGTTGATGGTTTTAATCAGCTGCTTGGGACCCAGCCTGGGATTGAATATATAGGCCGCCACGGTACTGTCATCCAGGTTTTCCAGAAATGCCCGGCATAAAGTGGTTTTACCTGTTCCGACCTCGCCGGTAATTTCCACAAAGCCGTCTCCCTGAGCCAGGGCGTAATTGAGGTGAGCCATCGCTTCTTCGTGACTCTTGCTCAGAAACAGGTAGGCTGGATTCGGTACCAGTTTAAATGGTTTTTCACTGAAGCTGAAAAATTTTTCATACATAACTGTAACATATTAAAAAAATTGAGCTTATCTGTCAAGTTGGAATGCGTGAAACCCTGTCCGGGCTGTTTCCGGCACCCGTTGCATGGCATCTTCTAAAATACGATGTCGCTCATCTTGCTTTTCCCGGGCCAACTGGCGACAGGTATTATAAAATTGAGCCAGGTCCCCTTTGTTATCCGCCAGGATGACACTGAAAGCCGGCACAAAATCGTGATAGGCCACCACGCCGCTGATTTTAGCATTGTTCAGGGGCTGGTTCATCCAGGCATCATAGGCCGCCAGGCCGGTATCCATTGTCTTCAAATGTTTAAATTCGTTGCGCATATCGGTGAATATGGATGCCTTTTTTGTTCTTTTCTGGAGCGGCGTTAAATCTGTTTGATACAGTATTTCCAGCTTTTGGCGATGTTCATAAACCAACCTGACAAATTGCTGTTGACGGCGGTAATCGTCTAAATATTCACTGTAAATTGCTGAGTTGCCCGGGGCTTTCTGCCAGCGGCGCAGGCCTTCCTGCTCCACAAAAGTTGCAAAACTCTCATTAAAGGTTGTATCATCGGGCGCATAAAGAACCTGGTGGGCGAGTTCATGGAACAGCAACGCGGCTGCACTGGCTTTGGATCGATGCAGAAAGGTGCTCAGAACCGGATCATCGAACCAACCCAGGGTCGAGTAGGCCGTCACCCCGCCCACATGGACATCATAGCCCTGTTTTTTCAAAGCGGCAGCATATTGTTTGGCATCGGTTTTGGCAAAGTAGCCCCGGTATGCGGCACAGCCCACAAAGGGATAACACCATGTCTTGGGCACCATTGAAAATTCAGGTGCTGCAACCACATTCCATGCAACGTAACGTCTTTTAATGTCAACATAGGTGAGGTAGTTGTTGGCCACCGGCAGTTGGAGTTCGTTTTCGGCAAACGCTCTGACATCCATTATGAAAGTCAGCTGCCGGCGCAAAATATCCGATGAATTCGGATCCGCCGTGACTTCCGAAATCGGTTGCCGGCTTTGGAGGATGCGATGCTGGCCGTTAATGGCCTGGCCGTAATATTGTATGGTCTGACAGCCGATCAGGGCAGTGGATAAAAACAATCCGAAGCTGATGGCAAGTATTTTCTTAAACGTGACTATCATTTATCGTTTCCACGGTAGATTTATAGAAGCGGTTAAAGGGAACAATTTCGAGACTGTCTTCAGCGGAATCAAGCGATTGAATTGCTATATCTGACTGTATCAGAATTTTTCGAATTTGTCGCGGTTGAATTTGCCGGCCTGCACGTCTTCTTTGAGAAATGTTAAGGTCTCCAGCGGTTCTCGCGCGCGTCGATAGGGCCGATCCTCGTTGGTCAGGGCTTCGTAGCAATCGATAATTCCCAGAAGCTGGCCCACATAGGAGATGCTTCGGGTCCCCTTGGGGTAGCCGCTGCCGTCCAGTTTTTTCATGGTGTTCCAATGCACCCAGGGCAACATCGCCGCCCAGTTTATTTTTTTCCCGGATAATGACGTTGCCGATTGTCGGATGGGTTTTCATGATGGCAAATTCGTGGTCGGTTAATTTCCGCGGGGCTTTTAAAATGGACGCAGGGACCTCGGTTTTCCCGATGTCATGCAGCAGGGCGCTTAACCCTATCCGTCGCGTTTTATGTAATTTAAAATTTGAATGAAAGCAGAAACCCAGGGTTAAGGCCATCACGTTTACGGAATGAATTACGGTGGTATAGTCCTTGAAAGAAATCGATGCGATTGATTTTAAAATTTCGGGATGCCTGGAATATCCGCTAATCAGGGAATCAACGGTTTCGGGCAGCGCCTTGAGGGTGCCGCTGCGGGGTTCATCAAGGGTTTCTTCAACCAGATCACAGAGGGATGCTTTGACGCTCACCGCATTTCCGGTCGAAATGCTTTTTTCAATTTCTTTGTTAAACCCCTTTTGAAGCTCTTTAATGGCAACGATCCTGTCTTCTTCCTGGATATAGAGCCGGGGGTGCCGCTGCTGGCTGATTCGCATTTCAGGAAGACTGGTTCCCGCCGGCTTGTACAGGCAGTAGGAATCGGTGTCCGTCTGATAGAAAAGGGGTACCGCTCTGTAAAAATTGATCTGCGAATTCCGGACTTGAATATAGTTCTGCTGGTTCACAGTGTATGCCAACCTGTCATCGTAGGGTTCTAAGTTCAGAGTTCAGGGTTCAGAGGTTAAAAGCTCGAAGATTCAGAGGATGCTGCACCCTCAAAACCTTTCGAACCCCTGAACCTCACAATGATATATCGGCATTTTCTATAAATAGTTTAATGCCTTAGAAGCCATTTCAAAAAAAGGATTTTGGTTTTAATCCGCCTCAGGCGGAGAAGGATCAAGGCGGGGCCGAGTTTTAACCCGCAGGTCCGCCTCAGGCGGATCGGGACTTAAAGCGAAGGCCCAAGCCGAGGTTGGGACAAAAGGCTTTCCCAGCATAGCTGGATGACCCATCAAATTTTCTTCATAAAGGTGGGCCTTCTGAGATGGCTTCTATAGTTTTTTGCTTTCTATCCCCAGGGAAATGTATTCAATGGCGCACATAACGTTCGTACCGGTTACGGTTGTCAGTTTGAGCCGGTTTTCAGATTTTTCCCATTGGCTGGCCTTCATTTTGCCGTGAATTTCAAAGGTATCCGGATTTCCATACTTATCAACCAGCATGTCTTTCACAGACTTCAGCCAGAGGACATCGGTAACATCCTCAGTAAAGTGGGCCAATACCACCCGATACAATTTCCCGGCGGCCGAACGCTGATCAAAATAGAATGCCACGCCAAAATCGCGTCCCATAATCTTGATTTTTTGTTTCATTTTGCAGGTCGGATTTGTGCCGGGTTCCCACGAATTCAATTCGTAAATTTTTGTGACTTCGTCATGGGACATTCCCCATTTGGCCTCTCCCCAGCCCGTTATATCGGATTCGGCAAAAACAAGACAGGGCAGTAGTGCAAAAAAGCCTAGCAGCAACGAATATCTTTTGGGGCGCATAATAATTTCCTTTGGATTAGAGGTTCTGAGTTCATAGGTTCAGGGTTAAAAGCGTGCGATTCGGCAGACGCGATTTTCCAACCTTTGAACCCTGAACGCTGAACCTTTCTCAAAAATTTTACCACCCGACCCGCAAAATGACAATCGAAAATCGGTTTAATTTGCCTATTGCATCTCCGGCCTGAACTGGTATATGTAAAAAACACTCCCATCAATTGGCGATTGAATGTTTGAACCCATCCTGCAACTTAAATGATTGAATACACTCGTTATTTGGTCGAAAACGCTCCCAGTAAAGCCTTATGCTCGATACCGTAAAGGAAATGGCCCACAAACACTTTCAAGGCGCCAGGGGCAGCCACAATTGGGATCATACCCTCAGAGTCTGCCGTTTTTATGGAGGAATTCTTTAAACGGTTTATTGAAGAAAACGAAGGAAAAAGGTGAACATTATGGCAATGAATATCGTAGACAGGATCGACAGTCTGGTTAGCGTTCGCCATGTGCTGGTAAGCGTGTCCGATAAAGGTGGACTGGACACCTTTATACCGCAGCTTGTGGCCCTTAATCCGGATATTAAGTTTTTTTCCACCGGCGGCACCTACGGCCGGATTCAGGAAATTCTGGGAGATTCAGCTGGCTCCCGTCTGACCCAGGTATCCGATTACACGGGTCAGCCTGAAACCCAGGGCGGTTTGGTAAAAACACTGGATTTTAAAATTTACCTCGGCCTCCTCACGGAAACCTATAATGATTCCCACCAGGACGATTTAAAGCGAACCGGCAGTGTGCCCATCGACATGGTGGTGGTGAATCTGTATCCGTTCAAAGAAACCATAGCCAAATCGGGAGTGACCGTTGAGCAGGCCCGGGGCAACATCGACATCGGAGGACCCTGCATGATCAGGGCCTCGGCCAAGAACTTCATCCGGGTGGCCTCGGTTGTGGATCCTTCCGACTACGGGATGATCATATCCGAACTGGAATCAAATGACGGCGCCCTGACCCTCGGGCTGCGCTACCGTCTGGCTCAAAAAGCATTTGACCACACCGCTGTTTATGACCGTACGATTGCCGACTATCTGGGCGCCAATGCCCTGGCGGATGTAGAAGGGTGCTATAAATGATAGGTTCCGGGTTCCCAGGTTAAATGCGGAACCTTTGGTTGTTAGAGGTTGGAGGTTGGAGGTTAGAGGCAAGTCATGAACCGCAGCGATTCAGCCTCCAACCTCCAGCCTCCAACCTCATACATTACACTGAGTCCTGAACGTTGAACCCAGAACCTCTGAACCTATGAACCCCTGGACTTATCGATATGAAAGGAGACCCGATATGGCCGAAGATCTTAAAAAAATGTACCGCACCATCATGGACGATCAATTCCCGCCGAAAATGGAGATCAGTTTCGTTGACGAAAATAACCGCCAGACCCTTTTCTATGAGAAAGTAACCTGGACCATCGACAACGTCCAGAAAGGTCTGCGCTATGGTGAAAATCCCGGTCAGGAAGCGGCGCTCTACCGGATGGTCAACGGCAATCTGGTTCTGGGGGAAACCCAAACCATTCAGCCGGGCCAGTATCTGGCTTCCGATATTGAGTTGCTGCAATCCGGCAAACATCCGGGGAAAACCAATCTCACGGATGCGGATAATTCATTAAATATTTTGCGCTATTTTGTCGATAAACCGGGGGCGGTTATTGTAAAGCATAATAATCCCTGCGGGGTGGCACTGGCGGATACCCTGGAGGAGGCCTACCTGAAAGCCAACATCGCGGATCGAGTGGCGGCCTTCGGCGGCTGCATTGCATTAAACCGGGCGGTTGACAAAGCCACAGCCGAGGCGATTGTTCAGCAGTACGCCGAAGTTGTCGTGGCCCCGGATTTTGAACCGGGAGTTATGGATGTATTTGCGACGAAAAAAAATCTCAGGGTGGTTAAAATCAGCAACATCGAACGGCTGCAATCTTTTGTGGGTCAGCGATGCGTGGAATTCAAAAGCCTGATCGATGGCGGCATCGTCACCCAATGGTCCTTTGTGCCCGTCAGCCGCAGCCGGGAAGACCTCAAACTGGCAGAGACCGAGTATAAGGGCCAGGTTTATAAAATTAACCGGCCGCCCACCGACTCGGAATATGCGGATATGCTCTTTGGCTGGCTGGTGGAATCCGGCATTACTTCCAACTCGGTTATCTATGTCAAAGACCTGACCACGGTGGGCATCGGTACCGGTGAGCAGGACAGGGTCGGCGTTGCCGAAATCGCAAGGGACAAGGCCTACCGCAAGCTGGCAGATCGATATTGCTTTGAGAGCCTGGGCATTCCCTATAATGAGTTAACGGACCTCGATAAAAAAGCGGAATTCGATGAGCGCGTGGCCAGGGAAAAGGGCGGGCTGATCGGGGCCGCCATGGTCAGCGATGCCTTCTTTCCGTTTCGCGATGGCGTGGATGTCGGTATCCGGGAAGGGATCACGGCGGTGATCCAACCGGGCGGCTCCGGTAATGACTATCAATCCATCGAAGCCTGCAACGAGGCTGATGTGACCATGGTGTACACCGGCCAACGAAGCTTTAAGCACTAATGAGTTATAAGCATTAATCTCTTCAGGCCCGATAAACTAAGTTTGAGGTTTCAGGTGTCGGGTGTCAAGTTTCAGATTTCAGAGGACAGAAGACGGATGACAGAGGTCAGATGAGAGAGGTCAGAGGACAGAGGTATCTGAATTTGGAATTGGGAATGCGGAATGGGGAATTAAAAAAGGTTATCTGACTTTTATGTACGGGGGTTTGAGTCGTATCGGCTGTGCCATAGTCATTCCATAGTATTGCGATGGTTGGCGCCCTGTACCTTAAACCTTACACCCTATACCATTCTTAATTTTCCGCCTTCCAAATGATTCCGCATTCCGCATTCCCGCCGGGGCGTAGGCGCAGGCCCCTATGGGCCGGAGGCTGCATCTATAGCCGCGGCAAAGTTCCGCCCTATCGGACGACGACGGGTCCAACTTCCCCGGGCCAGACCTGTTTTATAAAGACCGTCTATAAATGTGGCAACTCCTCAGGCGTTCCGGTTGGGTGTCTATGATAGAAGCCGTCGCGCTCTCCGAGGCGTAGGATCCACGAGCCCGCTTCCAGCCCGCAGGCTTCATAGGCTTACAGGCCGGAGGGGAGGCCAGGGCGGGCCGACTTCCGGAGACCCGCGACCTGGATTACCTCAAAACCTCCGCGAACACCCCCAGCACATAATCGATATCATCGGGGGAAATATGATAATGGGTGACGGCCCGGATGCGGCCGGGTCCCACCGGCAGCATCCGGGCGCCGTTGTCATCCAGGCGCTGTACCAGCTCTGCCACCGTCAGGTCTGGCCTGTTCAGCTCGAAGAAAACAATGTTGGATTTTATTTGGCCTAGATCGATTGCCAATACCGGGCATCTCGGCCAGTCCTTCGGCCAGTTTGCGGGCGTTGGCGTGGTCATCCGCCAGGCGGTCCACCATTTCGGTGAGGGCCACGATCCCGGCGGCCGCCAGCACGCCGGCCTGCCGCATGCCGCCCCCCAGAACTTTGCGGGCCCGCCGTGCTATGCCGATAAACTCCCGGCGGCCACACACCCCCGAACCGACCGGGGCTGCCAATCCCTTACTCAAACAAAAAGATACCGAATCGGCCTTGGCAGCCAATTTGTCAGGCGGTAGATCCAGGGCCACAGCCGCATTGAAAAAACGGGCGCCGTCCACATGAATCTTCAAATTGTGGCGCTGGGCGATATCGCCGACCGCCTGCATGTAATCCATATCCAGGGGATAACCGCCGCAAAGATTATGCGTGTTTTCAAGCACGATGAGCCGGGTGCGAGGAAAATGAACATTGTCGGGTCGAACGGCGCCTTCAATATCCGATACAGTCAATGTCCCATCGGGCTGGTTGGGCAGGGTCCGGGGATGGATGCCACCCACGGCCGCGGCCCCCCCCTGTTCAAAGTAGAAAGTGTGAGCAAAGCTTCCCAGAATGATTTCCTCTCCCCGGGCACAATGGGTCAGCAGGCTGACCAGGTTGCCCATGGTCCCACTGGCCACGAACAGCGCCGCCTCTTTTCCCATGCGATCGGCAGCCATTTCCTCCAGTCTGTTTACGGTGGGGTCTTCCCCGAAGACATCGTCACCGACATCCGCTGCGGCCATAGCCCTGGACATTGCGTCAGTCGGTCGGGTCAGGGTATCGGATCTCAAGTCAACAACTCTCATATTATATCTCCTTGATGGTTAATTGGTTGGGTTTAGTGATACACCAATATCCGCAATGCCTGCAAGTATAAAATTTTTATATACCGTTAATTCTTGAAAATTAGTGGTTCATGGTTAATGTAAATACCGATTAAGCTTTTGTTTCGCGGTTAAATGGAATAGTGAAAAATAATAGGGTCTTTGACGGTCTGTGCGGCTTAAGTCAGGATTGGCCGGTGTTTCTTTGTTACCCATCTTTGATATCCATTTGCCGAAAACCAAACGATAGTCCGGATTAAAAGTCACCCTTATTTTAATAACTCTGCAGATCTTTATCGGCACAGGGGATTGATCATGTCGAAACTATTATTAACTGTGCAGAAACCTTCCGGAGAACAGATCAAGCAGACCAATATGTTCCGTTTCATGCATGTGGTCAATGATAAATACCATCAGGACTTCAACGAATTTACGACCCCTTTATCAATGGTCGATTGATAACATTTCAGATTTTTGGGAGACCATGTGGGGATTTTGCGGGTATCATCGCTTCAACACCCTATGATCAGGTCATTGACGATCCCGGAAAAATGCCCGGGGCTAAATGGTTTGAGGGTGCCAAACTCAACTTTGCAGAAAACCTTCTGCGCAGTACGAGACGATAGACGGCGCTGATTTTCAGAGGGCGAAGATAAAATCAGAAGAATTACCTATTCGGCAGCTCTACGATGAGACCTCCCGGGTGGCAGCATCCTTAAGCAGCAGGCATAAAACCCGGCGACAGGGTGGTGGGCTTTGTGCCCAATATGCCGGAATCCATCATCGCCATGCTGGCGGCCACCAGTCTCGGAGCCATGTGGTCGTCTTGTTCTCCGGATTTCGGCATCAAGGGGTGCTGGATCGTTTTGGGCAGACCCAGCCCCGGATTCTTTTCACAGCGAACGGCTATTTCTTCAAGGGCAAACCCCTGGACAGCCTGGAAAAAATTGCCGACATTATCAAGGAACTTCCCTCCATTGAAAAAATGGTGGTGGTTCCCTATAGTCAGTGAAACCCCGGATATCAGCATGCTGCCCAATGCCGTTCTGATGGATGACTTCAAGGCGGAAAAACCAGAAGAAATCCAATTTGAACAGCTGCCCTTTGACCATCCCCTCTACATCATGTATTCATCTGGCACCACGGGACTTCCCAAATGCATGGTCCAGAGCGTGGGCGGGGTGCTGTTGCACCAGAAAAAAGAGCTGGTGCTCCATACCGATCTGACCCCTGAAGACACCATTTTTTACTTTACCACCTGCGGCTGGATGATGTGGAACTGGCTGACCTGTTCGTTAAGTGTCGGTGCCACCCTGGTGCTGTTTGACGGCAACCCGTTTCATCCCGGATCCCGGGGCCCTGTGGGAGATGGCCCAGGAGGAAAAAATCACCATTTTCGGTACCAGTGCCGGTTATATTGCCGCCCTGATCAAGCAATGCCGGCGTCAAACCCGGCAAAAATTATGATCTGTCATCGCTGAAGGCAGTGCTGTCCACAGGCTCGCCCTTGCCCGCAGAAGGCTTCGAGTTCATCTACGATGAGGTTAAAATAGGACCTGCAGCTGGCCTCCATTGCCGGCGGTACGGACCTCAACGGCTGCTTTGCCCTTGGAAACCCCATGGGGCCGGTGTATGCCGGCGAACTCCAGTGCCGGGGCCTGGCCATGGATGTGCGGGCCTTTGACGACGACGGCCGGGAACTGATCAACACAGAGGGAGAACTGGTTTGCTGCAAACCGTTTCCGTCCATGCCGATCTATTTCTGGGACGATCCGGACGGCAGCAAATACCATAGCGCCTATTTTGACGTCTATACCAACATATGGCGGCACGGTGATTTCGTGACCGTCACCGGCCACGGCGGGGTGGTCATGCTGGGGCGCTCCGATGCCACCCTGAATCCCGGCGGCGTGCGTATCGGGACCGCCGAGATCTACCGCCAGGTGGAGCAGCTGGCCGAAATCGATGACAGTGTGGTGATCGGCCAGAACTGGAAAAACGATGTGCGGGTCATATTGTTTGTCAAACTGGCCCCCGGTTGCGAATTGACCGAGGAATTAAAGGCCCGGATCAGACAAACCATTCGCACCAATGCCTCGCCCCGGCATGTCCCGGCGAAGATTCTGGCAACCCCGGCCGTGCCGTATACCCTCAACATGAAAAAGGTTGAGCTGGCAGTCAAGAACATCATCGAGGGCCAGCCGGTGCTCAACCGGGATGCTCTGGGCAATCCGGAGGCGCTGGATTTTTACGCTGATCTTCCAGAGCTCCAAAAGGACTAGAGCGCAGCGGGTGGTTAAGTCTTTTTGTAACTGATGCACCCTGGTAGAGGTATCATCTATGCTGCAGTCCTATTCAAGCAACCCTATTGGTGTGGTCCGGAAAACCGATGATGGTGTTCGGATTGAGGTTTTTGATGAATATGCCGACGGGCTGCTGGGGCTGGAGGGCTTTTCCCATATACACGTTTTTTACTGGTTTGACCAAAATGACACGCCTGAAAAGCGTCAAACCCTCCAGGTTCACCCCCGCAAAGATCCGGGCAATCCGTTGACCGGTGTCTTTGCCACCCACTCACCGGCTCGGCCTAACCTGATTGCCCTCACACGCTGTAAGATAGATGCCATAACCGGCCATATCATCAAGATAGAAGACATTGATGCCATCGACGGATCGCCAGTTGTTGACATCAAGTGCTATATACCGTGTTCGCCCGGTCGGATGTGCGCGTGCCGTGGGTAAAAAAATAGCTGTTAAGCGCGTGCGGTAGGCGGCGTGCCGGCTAAAGTTATGTAATAGAATCCACTACAGCTATTTTTTGGTTACAGGTTTCAGGTAACAGGTGACAGGTGACAGAAGTCAATGATTTAGGGAAGGCAGAGGACTAAGGAATTCTTTATCTGAACTTAAGCGTCAGATTCCATCTTCTGTCCTCTATTGTTCTAAGTCTTCTGACATAACCATGCCAACCTCCCTTTCAGCGGTCAAATCGAACGTATCACCTTCACCAACGAAGAAAGCGGCTTTACCATCGCCCGGGTGAAAGTTTCCGGTCGTCACGAACCGGTGACCGTGGTGGGAACCCTGATGGCCCCCATGCCCGGTGAGATCCTTGACATGCGCGGCGAGTGGTCAAATCATCCCAGATTCGGCCAGCAATTTAAGGTGCTCGCGTATCGGACCAAAGTACCGGCGACCTTGTATACGTTACTTCGCAAATACCTGGGCTCGGGCATGGTCAAAGGCCTGGGGCCGGTGATGGCCGACCGCCTCGTTGAAATTCGGCAAAAAGACCCTGGATATCATAAACAACCAGATCCAGTGGCTGTCCGAAGTGGCGGGTATCGGTCAAAACGCCATTGCCCTGATCATCCAGTGGCTGGGCTGGCTCAAGAGTCAAATCCAGGATGTGATGCTATTTTTTCCATAGCCATGGGGTCAGCTCGGGTTTTGCCGCCAAGATCTTCAAGCAGTACGGCAATCAGTCCATCGCCGTTGTGAAGCAAAACCCCCTATCGGTTTTAAAGCGCACCGATTTTGAATTTTCGGCATTGGTTTTTTTCTAACCGCCGACCAGATTGCCGGCAAACTGGGTTTTGAAAATGATTCCAGATTGAGGGTCGAGGCCGGTATCCTATACGTCCTCAACCAGCTGGCCGTCGAGGGACATGTTTATTTCCCCTACAAACCGCTGATCTCAAAGAGCTGTGACATCCTTGGTGTCGACCGCGAACCGGTCATTCAGGCCCTGGGCCATCTGGCCGTGGATCAAAAAATTGTGATCGAGGATATCAATGAGACCCTTGACACCTTCAAGGAAAATCACAAAGCGGTTTATCTGGCCCGGTTTCATTTATGCGAAACCGGTATTGCCCGTCGACTGAAAGCGCTGGTCACAGGGACCAAGTCCATCCGCGACATTGATACGGACAGGGCCATCGACTGGGTGCAGGGCCTGCTGTCCATTACCCTGGCTGAAAATCAGAAAAAGGCTGTCGTCTGGGCCGTTGAAAATAAAGTGATGGTGATCACCGGCGGTCCCGGTACCGGTAAAACCACCATTATCAATGCGGTATTGAAAATTTTTGCCAGGCTCAAGGCTGCCGTCATGCTGGCGGCA
Source organism: Desulfolunaceae bacterium (assembly GCA_942491485.1). GTDB lineage: Bacteria > Desulfobacterota > Desulfobacteria > Desulfobacterales > Desulfolunaceae > Desulfoluna. The sequence continues at coordinate 14,765 of CALOAX010000017.1, forward strand.
CCCACCGGCCGGGCGGCCAAGCGAATGACGGAAGCCACCGGTTTTGAGGCCAGAACCATTCATCGACTGCTGGAATACAGTTTTAAGAAAGGCGGTTTTCAACGCACCGAGGATAAACCCCTTGACTGTGATGTGCTGGTGATCGATGAAGCCTCGATGATCGATACCCTTCTGATGTATCACCTGCTAAAAGCGGTTCCGCCCTTTGCGACCCTTATTCTGGTCGGAGATGTCAATCAGCTGCCGTCGGTGGGCGCCGGGAATGTTCTGTCCGATATCATCGCATCTTCTGCGGTTCCGGTGGTGACCCTGGATAAAATTTTCCGGCAGGCCCAGACCAGTCAAATTATCGTCAATGCCCACCGAATCAATCAGGGCCGGACCCCATCCGTCAATGACGGCCCGGCAGCGGATCCCGCCAGCGATTTCTATTTTATCGAGCAGGAAGATCCCGAGAAGGTGCTGGAAAACATCCTGGAGCTGTGCAAAAACCGCATTCCCCGGCGGTTCGGGTTTGATCCGGTAGATGATATCCAGGTGCTAACCCCCATGCACCGGGGGTCCCTCGGAGCAACCCAGCGAATCAGCCGCTGGGCAGCCCTCTTCGGGAGAGGGAGGCGTAGCAATACGTGGCATAAAACTGTATACTTCGTTCAGTTACGTATTGCGGTTCCCGCCTCCTCCAGGAGGATGACCGCCGCCGCCACGTGGGGGGCGGCCATGCTGGTTCCGGATTTGCTGATAAAGTCGTCTTCGTCCGCATGGTCGGAGTTTGTGCTGAGAATGCTGGTGCCGGGGGCGCAGATATCCGGCTTTTTGCGGCTGCTCAAGGTGGGACCCACGCTTGAGGTGCTGCTTCGGACGTCGGAGGTCCGGGAGAGGGTGTTCAGGTCGTTCATGTTGGCCACGGCCATGATGTTGTAGGCAGGGGCGGGGTGGGTGATGGTGGGGGTGGTGTCGTTCCAGCCTGAGTTTCCCGCGGACTTTGTCACCATGATATTGAACTGGCTGACGTAGGAGTCGTAAAACGCGTCGCTGTTGGAGTAGTCCGTGTCGCTGGCGGTGCCGTACCCCAGGCTGTGGTTGACGACCTCCGGGCCCTGGCCGGCGCTGGCAGCGAGCCAGTCCATGTTTTCCATGGTCCCGGCCTGACGGTCCGCCGTTGAGTTGCCTGTGCCGTAGTTGGCCCAGATGACGGCATCCAGGCCGTAGGCGCCCCCCTGGTAGGTGGTGTCATTGCTGGCGACGATGCCGGTGACATGGGTGCCATGGTCTCCGGTGACGCTGCTTCCCGGCTTGCTGTAGAAGTTGATTGCGCTGAAGGCGGGATGGCTCTCCTCCACGCCGGAGTCCACGATGCCGAAGTCGTACGCTCCCCCGTCGAACTGAATGTTCCACCAGTCGTCATACCCGCAGGAGTCGATGCTGACATCAAGCTCGTATTCAGTCTTCCGGTTCAACTCGATGGCCACAACCCCATCGGCACTGGCGAGTTTGTCAAGGGCCTCTGAAGGGAGGATGGCGCTGACGGTGTTCATGGAGGTGGTTCGACTCACCACGGTTCCACCAAGGGTGGTGAGGAGGTCCACAAACCGGGCCTGATCTTCGGAGATGGCCTCCTTGAGAGACGCCCCCACCTTTCGCCGCATGGCATCCAGTTTTTCGTCGAGTTGAAGGTTCAATTTGTCCAGGCGGTCCCGGTCCCGGCTTGTCACAGAATTCTTGATCTGTTGGTACGCTGCTTTTTCCTTGCCGGGGGGAAGGGACTCGGACGGGTTGTACTTTCTGTGGATAAAGCGGATTTCCCCGGAAAGGGTGTCGATCTTCTTTGAAAAGGCCGTGGCCGCCTCTTTCGAAACACCACCTAAGTCCTTGCTCTTCAGGAAAATGATTACGTTTACATGATCCCGGGCCTTGCTCTCCGCGAGCACCTGGGGGGCCACGCGGCCCTGGAACGGAGCCTTTTTATCCGTCGAGACGGCCAGGGGGTACTGGGTGTTGTCTTCACCGATGTGAACGCCTGATTTGAGGTCTGAGGCGTGCAAGGGGGGCGCTGCCAGGGCGAGAAAGAGAGCACAGGCAGCAATAACCGGTTTGGAATGGCGACGCTTTTTCACGAAAACCTCCTTGGGGATGGGGATTTGCTGAGGTGCGCCATGCATGGATCAATCCGAGCGGTTCCTGCATGGGCGCACAGGGGTGACCTGGTTGATACCGGGGTGTTGTGTTTTGTAAAAATGACATCCCACCTCTTGGGGGGGGGAATGGAAACATCAAGGGTGTCTTTTGTCTCGTTTGAAAAGGCGGAATAACTGGGTCTGTATACGTGTCGAATGTTCAGGGCCCACATGGAGGGCCGGCAGAGACGGCTGTTGGCAGCCGCTTGCAGTCAAGGCGAGAAGAGTGGTTCGATGTTTAGACGTGTGGTCAATTAAGAGAATAATTTAATGGGTGTCGCAAAGGATGTCAAAGTATTTCGCAATTGATTTTTCGCGAAATAGAGCCCGCGCCATTCCCGGATTAAGAAGGGCGATCTGATGGGCCATGGAGAGGAGGTGGGAGTCCCATGTTGTCGTTGGCAAAAGGTTTTTTTGGGGGGGAGCCTGAACAGGGGGCTCGTCATGGATTGCAACGCATAGATGGCCGCAGATGGCCTGAAACATCCCTGTTTCAGTCTGTTGGGACTACCGTGTATGGTCGGCATTCCTGGCCGCCGGAGCCCGTCTGTCTTACTTTAAAGCCAGGTAGAACCCCACGCCTGTCATGACCATGGCTTTGGCGTACCACAAGGGGAGGGTGGCGCGTTTGGCGGCACGGGGGAGGTCCTTTTTTTTCAGGGCCAGCCAGGTGAGGGGCAGGGAGAGAAGAAAGAGGAGGGGGTAGAGCCAGACGAAACCGGCCATGATCCAGGCAAAGGGGTCGGACTCCGAGCCGGGGCTGTCGAAGAGAAAGAGGACGGCAAAGCCAAAGGGTGCCCAGGCGATGAGAAGGAGAAAACAGAGGGCGTTTCTCAGCCTGACGGCTCGGGGCGTGGCCGGTGATATCCAGGTGAGGTAGCCCTTGGTCAGGCGGTAGGCAAGACTTGCCATCAAACAGTGTCCTTTCGTGTGCTATGTCGTAATCTGGTTACCATCTATTCTCAGCGACCATCAAGAACATTGATGTCCCCAGCATCGTGGCTTGTGGAAAACGTTCTTCGTGCTTGGTTCGAGGAGTCGTTGCACTCCATCAGTTATGAAAAAAGCATGAGCTGGTTGTTGAGGTCGCACCTCTTTATGAATTCCAAGGTATTGATGGTCGCAGTGGCTCGGGAATCTCGCTATTTGGGTCTGTTGCGACTTACACACATGGCTCCCGGTCATTCGCCTTGTCAAATGTCCCGGATTTACGGCGATGAAGCTCTGGTTGCACTTCAGGTTGTCCTGACACGACACCCATGAAATACCGTGATTCACGGGCGTAGCCCGTCAGCGAATGTGAAGAGCCCGAGGAACGAGGGCTCAGAGCATTCGCAACCTGCTTTCAAGGTGGCACACCTTGCCGCCGGAGGCAGTTACATTTTTTCTTTTAAAGCCAAGATGCGACCCACGGAGATGGCGTGGGAGCCGGGGAATTTTTCCGCCATGGCTTTGAGGGTCTCTGCCAGGGTTTCGTAGCGGTCGCTGCGATGGCAGATGAGGGCGATGTCGACGTCTGAGATAAAGATCTGGCGTGCGGCGGTCTCCATGTCGCAGGTGATGGCCTTCATGTCGAGGTCGTCGGTCATGACCACGCCGTTGTAGCCCATGCGGCCCCGAAGGAGGCCTTTTACGATCTCAGGAGAGAGGCTGGCGTTCCATTCCCGGTCGATATCGGTGTACCTGATGTGGGAGAGCATGACGGCAGAGGCACCCGCCTGAAAGGCTGCGTCAAAGGGGAGAAGGTCGGATTCCATCAGCTCGGCAAAGGGCGTGTCCAGCTCCGGCAGGGTGAGGTGGGAGTCGAGGGTGGTGCGCCCGATACCGGGAAAGTGCTTCACCACGGAAAGAACCCCTTCTGCTTCGAGGGTCTCCATGACCTGAACACCCAGCGTGCCCACCTCCTCTGGCGAGCCCGGAAAGACCCTTTTTTCCATGACGCCGGAAAATCCTTGGGGCTGCACATCCAGCACCGGGGCCATGTCCATGTTATAGCCGACGCCGGAAAGCTCCCTGCCTGTGGTGCGGCCGAAGTGCTGTGCTGCCTCAACCGTCCCCAAAGCCGGGGCGCCTTCGGGGAACACCGTGAGCGGCTCTTTCATCCGAGCCACCACGCCCCCTTCCTGGTCCACGGCCATGAACAGCGGGGGAAGCCCGCAAGAGGCCGCATACCCCTGAATGTCATCGGCCAGTTCTTTGACCTGTTCCGGAGACTCGATGTTCCGGGCAAAAAGAATCACCCCGCCCACCTTCAGGGTGTCAATGAGGTATTTCAGGTCATCGGTGAGCTCCGTGCCGTCGAATCCCACCAGGAGGCGCTGGCCCACCTGCTCGTCCAATGTCAGTTCTGAAAACGTTTTCATATCTCTCTCTGCCTCCGGCGACGAGGTGAGCCACCTCGAAAGCGGGTTCGCAAATGCTCCGGGGCTTCGCCCCTTCACATTTGCTTACGGGCTTCGCCCGTGAATAACTGTTAAATTTGAGGGTAATTTATCCCGTGGCGTGGATGGTACATGATCTTGTAATCAAAACCCTTTTCTGCGCGGAAAGAATAAACGGAAGGGGCGGTTGACAATCTGCGGCCCTCCGTTATTTTCCCTTAGCCCTTAGCCCTTAGCCCTTAGCCCTTAGCCTATCCCCTATCACCTTCTCAACTGATACGTCCGCACAGCCTTTGAGTGCTCCTTGAGTGTCCGGGAGAAGTAGTGTGTGCCGTCTTTTTTGGAGACGAAGTAAAGGTAGGCTGTGCTCTCAGGCCGAACAGCGGCGGTGAGGGCCGCAAGCCCCGGGCTGGCGATGGGACCCGGAGGAAGACCTCTGATGACGTAGGTGTTGTAGGGTGTTTTTTCCCTCAGGTCTTTTCGGGTGATGTTCCCGTTGTAGTCTTTCATGCCGTAGATCACCGTGGGGTCGGTCTCAAGGCGCATCCGTTTCTTGAGTCGGTTGTGAAAGACCGAAGAGATCATGGGGCGCTCAAAGGCGGCGCCGGTCTCCTTTTCGATGATGGAGGCCAGGGTCACCACTTCGTTGGGGGTAAGGCCCAGGGCCTTGCCGTCCTCGACGATGGCCTTGGTGAAGACGGTCTTAAACCGCTTGACCATGGCCGTTAATATCTCTTCTTCGGACACGCTCTTTTCAAAATGATAGGTCTCCGGGAAGAGATATCCTTCCAGGGACGGCGCTCCTTCGGGGAGGTTCATTTTTTTCAGGAACGCTTTGGAAAATGCGATTTTGCTGAAGCGTTCGGCCTTTCCCAGGCCGCTGTCCTCAACCACCACGGCGATCTGCTTGATGGTGTAGCCCTCCGGGATGGTGAGCTTGTGGAGGTAGACCTTTCCTTTGGTGATAACCGAGAGGATCGCCTCGGGCGTCATGGACCCTGAAAGCAGGTATTCCCCCGCTTTTATTTTTTTGTCGAGTCCGTAAATGGTTGCCATGAAGCGCAGCTTGGTCTCCGATGAACAGAGCCCTTCCTGCATCAGCTGGCTGGCCGTGGTGTTGAAACTCTGCCCACGTTTGACGGTGTAGACCATCGTCAGGTTCGGATCCCCCTGGGGCGAACGGTAAAATTGGTTGAGGTGAAACGCCGCTCCACCTGCAATCGTTGCAAGAATCACGATAAGAAGGAGAAGGGGCCAGATGAGCTTGAGTGCGCGAGGCTTGGTCTGTGTTTCCGTCATGGGTACCCATTTTTCTGGTTCAAATCACGGCATCGCTTGTTTACCCCGGATATTTCACGAGTTGAGTGTATCCATATTCAAGGCATCAGAGCTGCAGATGTAGTTGTTTACCTCAATGCTCTGATAACGCAGGAGATGGGTGCACTCGGCTCGCCCGAAGGGTGAGAAAAGCGAGCAGGAAACCGTGAATTTCACTTTGTGGTTTTGAAATGCCTTAATTTGTCACATTAACTATCTGTAATAACCTATTATTGTTTCGGCTTGGTTGGTTTCTCATGAAATATTCGGACTATCCCCCCGTCAACGCCAGTCAGGCCGATCATATGCCAGGGGCTTGTGGTTTGTCAAAGCGTGGCTTTGCATGGGCTTGAAACAGGAGAAGGGCCGCACGCATGGCGTGGGCCCTTCTGTGGCGATGGCATGATTCGGCATACCCGGGAGCGGAGGAGCAACCCTGGGGAGGCAAATGCCGATCAGGCGGTGATGTCGCCGGTACGTACTGCTTTGAGATAGTTCATGCAGAAGTTGTCATGCCCCTGGAGTGTGGTGGCTGTTTTGAGAACCGCCATGATCTCTTTGTCCAGAGGGTCCATGATGGCCGAATCAAAGCCCCGCGCCATCATCATTGCCAGGAAAATGCGGTTGACCATCTTGCGTTGGGGAAGGCCATACGAGATGTTGGAGAGCCCGCCGGTGGTGTGAACCCCTTTGAGCTCTGTCATGATCTTTTCCACCGCATCCATGGCAATGGTACCGTTCTCAGCCGCCACGCTCACGGGTTGAATCAGCGGGTCGATGAAGATGTCGTCGCGCTTGAACCCAATGGCCTCCAGCTCACTCACCAGCGTTGTCGCCCTGGAAAAGATGTCGTCCACGCCTTTGGGCATGCCTTTGTCGTCCATGCACAGGGCAATGATGCGGCACTCTTTTCCCTTGAGAAACTGAACCATCGGGTCAAACCGGTCTTGCTCGAGGCTGATGGAGTTGATCATCGGGGGCTGGTCCACCATGCCGTAGGCCATCTCCAGAATGGCCGGATCGGGGCTGTCGAGGCACAGGGGGAGCCTGGTGGCCTCTTTGACCACGGACAGAAGCCAGGTCATGTCCTCTTCCTCATGGCCGATGCGAGCCCCGGCGTTGACATCTATGTAGGTGGCCCCGGCCGCCTCCTGTTTTTGCACATCATCCCGGATATAGGCGGCATCGCGGTCGGCTGTGGCCGCCTTGACTTTTTTAAGGGTGGTGTTGATGCGTTCTCCGATTACGGTAAACATGGGGGTCTCCTTATTACATTCCAAAAAATGCCTCCGGCGGCAAGGTGGGCCACCTTGAAAGCGGGTTGCGGATTCGCTTTGCCCCTCGTTCCTCGGGGCAAATCACATCCGCCTTCAAACACAAATTTTACGGGTTCATTCAGGAAAATATATGTGTCAAACCCTGGGCATTAGAAGACGAGCCAGCCTCAGCGTTTGTTCACGGGCGAAGCCCGTCAGCGAATGCGGTCGACTCGAGGAACGAGAGGCGGTAGCATTCGCGAACCTGGGGATCATCCCCTGGCCGCCGGAGGCATGCTTTTCCACTTAGTGCACAAGCGCTTTGGCCAGTTTGCTGGCGGAGCCGGCATCGGAGGCGTAAGCGTCTGCGCCTATTTCATCGGCAAAGGCCTGGTCAACGGGAGCGCCGCCCACCATGATCTTCAGGGCATCTCTGTGGTCGCATTCGGCTATTTTTGCCACTGTGTCGCGCATCATGGGCATGGTGGTGGTCAGGAGGGCAGAGAGGCCCACGATTTGGGGCTTGTGCTCTTCAATGGCTTTGAGGAAGGTGTCTGCGTCCACGTCCACACCGAGATCAGTCACTTCAAACCCCACGCTCTCCATCATCATCACCACCAGGTTTTTCCCGATATCGTGTAGGTCCCCTTTGACGGTGCCGATGACCACCCGGCCTGCTGAGGTCGCTTCTCCTTCGGCCAGGTGGGGCGTGAGGAGTTCCACAGCTGTTCCCATGCAGTGGGCCGCCATCAGGACTTCGGGGATGAACATCTCGCCGGACTCCATTCGTTCGCCCACGACAGCCATGCCGCCGATGAGGCCCTGGGACAGAATGTCACTGGCGGGAACCCCTTCATCAAGGGCGGTCTTGACCAGGTCCGTAAGGGTGTCCATGTCGCAGCTTATAAGGGTGTCGGTGATGGCTTTCAAATCAGACATAATGACTCTCCATAATTAAAGTGTCTTGGTGTGTCCTGTTGTGGATTGCGTGTAATCATTGAGACCATGCGTCTGAAAATCCGTGTGCTGAATTGTGTCGTGTGTTGCTTCGCCATTTGTCTGTCCACCATGTGAACGGCGTTAGCGTCCGGGGTGCAAAAAATCATCGGTTGGTGTTGCTGTTGGATTTTTCAGACTGATTCTTTTTAAACATAGAATATCACATTATGCAATAATTAATATTTATTTCCATAATATGGGATCCACAGAGCGAGGGTGAGGTGATTCGTGGTTGCCGATACGTTTGAACCACGAAGAACACGAAGCGCCCTCCGGGCTGCACGAAGTAAGTGAAACAGCCTCAGGGGTTGTTCACGGGCGCAGCCCGTCAGCAAATGTGATGTACCCGAGGAACGAGGGTTCGGAGCATTTGCATAATGGGGTCCAGGGGGTGGCGAAGCCACTGTAAGGAAAAGTCCCCTGGCGGCCGGAGGCTTGCTTTTTGCCCATGGATGTCTACATTAAGATATCTACGATGACCCTGGATTCAAAAAGTGAGGATATAATGGCGAATAACTGTGAGTATGAGGGGTTTGAGCAGGGGCCCATCCGGCCTCCCAGCGAGGCGATGAGCCTTTTGATCCGCGTGTCGCGCAACTGCCCGTGGAACCGGTGCACCTTCTGCCCGGTGTACAAGGGAGAGGCCTTTTCCCTGAGGCCGGTGGAGGATGTCCTGAAAGACATCGATGCCGTGGCCCGGTACGCGCTTCCTCTTCACGAGGTCCTGGTGAAGAACGGCCGCATCACCCGACCTGACATCGAGGTGATTCAGCAGACGGTCACGGATGGTGACATGCAGGCGTTCCAGGCTGCTGTCAACTGGACCCGGGGGAAGATGCAGTCGGTCTTTCTTCAGGACGCCAACAGCCTTATCCTCAAACCCGAGGACCTGATCGAGGTTCTTGAGTATATGAGAAAGACCTTTCCCTGGGAGTACCGCATCACCTCCTACGCCCGGTCTCACACCATTGCCCGGATCAGCGACGAGCATCTGGCCCGCATGGCCGCAGCAGGGCTGAACCGAATTCACATCGGCATGGAGTCCGGCTCGGACAATGTCTTGAAGACGGTGAAAAAAGGCACCACCAAAGAGATGCACATCACGGCGGGGCAGAAGGTGAAGCGCGCGGGCATGGAGCTTTCCGAGTACGTCATGCCCGGCCTGGGCGGCAAAGAGTTCTCCCGTGAGCACGCCCTGGAGACTGCCGATGCCCTGAATCAGATTAACCCCGACTACATCCGGCTTCGGACCCTTGCCATTCCCGGTCACACCGAGCTGTTTACGGAGTGGAAGGAGGGGCGCTTTGAAAAGATCACGGATGAGCAGGCCGCCGAGGAGATTCTGCTCTTTCTGGAAACCTTGGACGGGATCACCAGCACCCTTGCCAGCGATCATATCCTGAACCTGTTTCAGGATGTGGAGGGGCGCTTCCCCGACGACAAAGAGGCGATGTGCGGGAAGATCCGAACCTTCCTTGACATGGATCCGGTGGAGAAGATGCACTACCAGGTGGGGCGGCGATTGGGGCTGTTTCACGGGATCGGGGGGATGAAGGATTCGGCTCACATGAAGCGGGTGGAGGCGACGTGCCGGCAGTATGCCATAACACCCGAGAACGTAGATGCAGTTATCAATGAACTCATGACCCAATTCATCTGATCCCATGAAGCCTGGACAAAACATCTTTGAAAAAATAGAAAAACAATTCTTTGTCCAGGCTTCACCCTTCGGGTAGCCAGAGCCTTCCAATAACTGCGTTCCCCTCCCATTGGAGTAAACAGCTACACCTTCAAGTCGGGCGCCTTGTTCTTGAAAGGCTCTGGCTATGGGATCACTTCGTGATTTTTATTAAAAACCGGGCAAAAAGAGTGTGAAAACTAAAAGCCAATAACTTTGCCCGGTTTTTAACCCTGCGGGTGAGCAGAGAACCCCGATATCTGCGTTAATCAGCACTCGATGTAGCAAGCTACTACGTCGAGCTGATGTGCCTTGATCTCGGGGCTCTCTGTTCATAAAAACATCTGAGACCGCGACGAGTGATATCTATCGATACCCAAAATTGCGTTACCCTCTCATCGGAGTAAACAGCTACACTTTCAAATCGGGCGCCTTGTTCTTGAGGGGCACTGGCTATGGGATCACTTCGTGATTTTTATTAAAAAGCGGGCAAAAAAAGTTAAAAGGCCAAAAACTAAAAATCCTTGCCGTTTTTTAACCCTGCGGGCGAACAGTGGGGGCCCAGACGGTTGTTGAGCCTCGATGCGCACCATCCCACCGGAAAAAGCGGAAGACCTTCAAGTCGGGTGCCTTGATCTCGGAGCTCTCTGCTCATAAAAATCGTCGACTCCATGAAGTCTGGAGAACGCTCGAAAAATAGTATTGCCCAGGCTTCACCCTTCGGGTAGCCAGAGCCTTCCAATAACTGTGTTGCCCTTCCGACGGTATCGCGTAAATGCCGCGGCGGAGCGCGGCGCGCCCGAAAAGCAACACCGTTGAGGGTTTAAAGGGTGGTGAGGTTCACCAAAAACCAACATCGCCAGTGATTTGGTAACGGATGGAAGACCGATGCCCTGCTGGGCGCGCCGTGCTCCGTCGCGGCTTTTTTTGACGGGCCTCCCACGACTCCGGCTTGCCAGAGCCTTTAAAAATTGTGGTGCCCTCCCACCAGAATAAGCAAAAGTCTTTTGGGTGTCTCCTTTACAGCATTCTTCAGGCCTTGACTCCAAGGACGACCTCATATCTGTCGTCTTCCCCGGCTCTCAGATACAAGGGGCTCATTGCGTTGCGCCATCACAAGACCACGTGCCAACATTCGTACAGCCGAGTGACCGGGGATCCATGCTTGTGTACCCGGACCACTCAGAATTCCACTCCTGCGTTCATGTTCTTACCTTCAGGAAAAACCACGAAGTACCCTTCGGGCTACACGAAGGAGCTTGAGTCACCTCAGCCATTGTCCACGGGCGCAGCCCGTCAGCGAATGTGACGTGCCCGAGGAACGAGGGCTCGGAGCATTTGCAAATCTGGGGTCCAGGGGATCATTCCCTGGCTGTAAAAGCTGTTTTTTAGATGGGTGTATTGAAAATGCTGGTAATACAATGTAAATTTTCTCTTTTCGATTGGTGCTTTGTGTAGATGTTCTCTGGAGACCAAGGATGATAAGATGAAGCAGTTATGGCCGGAAGAGCTGGAAGGGTTTTTGAAAGAGCACGGGGAAGGGGAGTACACCCTCGTGGACGTGCGGGACAAAGAGGAGTACGAGGCAGAACACATGCCGGGCTCCATCTGCATCCCGGCGCTTGAACTGAGTGCGCGGGTTGGCGAACTGGACCCCAACCGCAAGACGGTGTTTATCTGCGCCCGGGGAGCCAAGTCCCTTGCAACGGCGTTGATCTTCGAAGGGAAGGTTCACCCCGAAGGGGACGTCTACAATCTCATGGGCGGCATCGACGCCTGGATGGGGCGCCTTGCCTATGGCCTGCCCAAAATCCGGCTGGTGAACCTCCATGACGACCTGCCCCGCATGCTGGTGGCGGCCATGGACTTAGAAAAAGGGGCCTGGCGGTTCTACCAGCGCCTGGAAAAAGTGATGGACGGTACCGGTCCCGTGGCCCTGGTCAGGCGCCTGGCCGCCGTTGAAATCTCTCACATGAACCTGCTCCACACCCGCCTCAAACGCATCGACCCCAAAGCCCCGGACAGCATTGCCCTGGTCAACTCCCTCCCCGGTGCCCTCGCCGAAGGGGGAGAGAGCGTAAGCACCCTGTTCCAGCAACTCGAAAGCGGCGACCTGGGCTGGAAATCCCTCTTTGAAGTGGCCCTGAGCTTTGAGATGGCCGCCTATGAAATGTACCGCGGCCTGGCTGCCAGCATGGACGGCGAAGCCGCCGAGATCTTCTACGCCATGGCCGAGGCAGAAAAAGGCCATATCCGCATGCTGCTTACAGAAATTGACGCCAAAGCAGGTTCTGTTCTATAACGTGTTGTCTTTCAGGGAACGATGCCTCCGGCAGCAAGGTGGGGGCACCTTGAAACCCTATGGCGAATGCGCGAAGAGTGTTGTGTTGCCATTGTTGTCGGGCATTCGCACGAAGGGTGACGTGAAGCAACCGCTTTCGTAGGAGATGCCGGTTTCATGGCTGAAGATCATGAGACTTTGAGAAACTGGAGTTCAGGTGCGATAGACAGTGTACCGTTTAAATGACGGCAATGTAACTTGGTTCTTCGAAGTATGTGGCTTAGTATGTATTAATCTGCTTTTGATCCGTTTTCGCCTTCGGCTACCCCGTGGCAAGGGTGGCTTTATCGTCGTTCCGCAGACGGTGAGCGCCAGCGAACCGGATGCCACCTGGGGTCCAGGGGATCATCCCCTGGCCGCCGGAGGCAGCTTTTTTATCGCACTTTAATTATAGAAGGCATACATGAGAGATTTTACCGTAAAAGAGATATTGAAGCACCAGGTGGCCCCGGCCCTTGGGTGTACCGAACCCGTCGCCATTGCTTTGGGGGCTGCGGCTGCTGCCTCCCTTCTGGAGGGAGGCCCCATTGATGCGTTGAACGTCTGGGTGGACGGCAACATCTTTAAAAACGGTTTTTCCGTGGCCATTCCGGCGGGGGAAGGTTTGTCCGGGATCGACACCTCGTCGGCTCTGGGTGCCGTGGGGGGCGACCCTACCCTGGGGCTTGAGGTGCTGGCATCCATCGATGATGAGGCGGTGAAAGTGGCTCTGGCCCTGCTAAAAGCGGGAAAGGTGACCATCGAGATCATGGAGGAGCGGGGGCTTTATATTCGCACCCAGGTGGTATCGGGTGAGGACACTGCCGAGTCGGTCATCAAGGGCCTTCACGACCACATCGTCTCCCTTTCAAAAAATGGGGTGGAGATCACCGATTCCCCCCTTCTCTGCGAGCCCGTGGGGGAAGGCGGGGCCTCTCGTAACGACGAGATGGAAGCCTGGATCAAGAGTCTCACCCTGGCGGAAATCATCGACCTTACCGATGCCTTTGACGCCGAAGACATGGAGTTCCTCGAAGAGGGCATCAACGTCAACGTGCGTCTTGCCGAACACGGACTGAAACACGGCGGGGGGCTCGGCATAGGAAAAGCCATTGACAGGCTCGTGCGTCAGAAGATTCTGAACAAGGACATGCTCGTGGCCGCCAAAATGCTCACCGCAGCCGCCTCCGACGCCCGCATGGGCGGTGCCAAGCTCCCTGCCATGAGCTCTGCCGGCAGCGGAAACCACGGCCTCACCGCCATCCTGCCCATTTGGGCCGTCAAAGACTTCATCGAGTGCGACCACGACACCGTCCTCAAAGCCGTGGGCCTCAGCCACATGGTCACCGCCTACGTGAAAGCCCACACCGGACGGCTCTCCGCCGTCTGCGGCTGCTCCGTGGCCGCCGGGGCCGGTGCCACCAGCGGCATCGTCTATATGATGGGGGGCGACGTCCATCACATGTCCGGCGCCATCACCAACCTCATCGAAGACCTCGCAGGGGTTATCTGCGACGGCGCCAAAGCCGGCTGCGCCCTCAAACTCAACACCGCCGCGAGCTCGGCCGTGCAGTCCGCCCTCTTCGCCCTCCAGGGCGTCAACGTCCAGCACACCGACGGCATCATCGGCGGCTCCCCTGAAAAGACCATCGCCAACATGGGCACCTTGAGCACCCAGGGCATGATCGAAACGGATCGGACGATTCTGAAGATTATGCTTGAGAAGAAGATTATGGAGTAGGGGGAAAAGCGTTCTTCGTGCGTGGTTCTTGGTCCTTCGTTCAAGGAAATCGCTGCGCTTATGTCTGATTTGGAGTGCCGCACCTCGGTGCGGCATTTTATGGGGCATGCCACTGCTTTTGTCCATCTTGCCTGTGTCCTATCCCTTCCTCACCCTTATTTCGGTATCGCCTGGTGTTGACAGGTTACTGTCATGTTGTTGATTTTGTTTGGCCTTTATGTTGGTTTTGATCATTTTATTTTAATCCATTTTTTATTGCATTATTCGTAAAACCCTTCTATCCTTTATATCGAAAATTTCAATGAGTGTAGTTTTATCACACGACGCCACGCCACATCACGTAGCAGCCTTCTCTCCTGAATCTCACCATGCCTGGAACAAAATTCGTCGTATCGTTTCTCGTCGCGAAATTTGGGTTCGTTTCATACAAAAAACAAACAGTTTTTTTTAACGCCTTGGTTGGTTTCCACGATTGGATTTCTGCGTCATCTGCCTCAGGTGTATCGGCTGATTGTTTTTTTGTGACATGGCACACTGGTTTCATTCATTAACCAAAATTTATGGATCAAAAAGGAGATGAATCATGGCCGATTTAGTCAACATGTCCGATCAATTCAAAGGCCTTCCCATGGATTCATTGATCGGTGGCCCATTGGAGGCCGCTGTCAAGGCAAATGTGATGATGGCGCAGTCCACTGCGGAGTTCATCAACACAGTGGGGTTCGATCAGGTACCTGTGGATCCCAGTGATGCCTCCAAGGGCATGCAGGCAGGGAAAGCCAGGACGGCTTTATTTAAATTTGAGCGCCCGGGCATCGCCATTTCCGGTGCCCGAACCATTGAGCAGGTCAAGATGGAAGTGCCGCTTCTGGCCATTGTTCCTATTCCAAACTTGCAGGTGGACACCGTGGATGTTGTCTTTGATATGGAGGTAAAAAGCTCCACCTCCAGCAAAAGTTCCAGCGACACATCCGGTCAATTCAGTGCCAAGGCCAAGGTGGGGTGGGGGCCGTTTTCTGCCACGGTTAATGTCAGTGGTTCCTGTGCCAGTCATAAGGAGAACACCCGCTCTTCAGACAATTCCGCCAAGTATCATGTGGAGGTGAAGGCCAAGAATTTCGGGATTCCCGAAGGGCTGGCCCGAGTTCTTGATATCATGTCTGAAGCAGCCAAGCCTCTGGATGTGCAATCTTACAAACCAAATGCAGACGGCGTCCTGGATATCGATCCGGCAACCGGTAAGCCCACTGGAACCGCGACACCGGTTCTGCCAGATAATGCCCCGGTAGAGCCCGCATAAGACGTTCTGCAAGAGATGGGTCAACCCCAGGGGGCTCTCTGGGACAAGGTTGGATGTAACTCAAAGGATTGGAATCGACTTGAATTATCAAGACTCATTTCACGATCTGGGAGATGTTACCTACGTCAAGCGAGTGAGCGTGGGTAACATCAATCCCAACCATCCCGTCACGGAGGAGGCCATGGAAGCGCAGATGGCGGAGCTTAATCAATGCCTCAACTCACACCCCAAGGGCCGTATTATCGGAAAAGACGTCTCTGTGGGGGTGTACCAAATGGGGGAGCACCAGATCATCATGCAGAAAATAACCTATCATGTTGGCTTCAGGCGAAAGCCGCACTGGCTCAAGGATACGTGACATGCCTTCAAAAACCCTGACCTTAGATGACCTTTTTCGTGCCATTCATAACGCCGTTCTTAAAGCGCAGCAGCTCACCGAACAACAACACATGCGGCAGCTGAAAAACTATTTTGACGACGATTACAGGTGCCTCACACAACGGATCTGGGTGCCCAGCAATTTGCCGGATGCCGCCCATGATGACTACATGCCCATGGATGTTCCTCTCATGGGCATGGTCCCCCCTTCTGCCATCAAGATTAAAAGTATGAAGATGAACTTCAAGGTCAACCTGAAGGGGTTCGAGGAGCATTACGAGAAAGGGGAAAAAGTAGAAAAGGTTGGATTCCGGGTCAAACCGGAAAAGACCACACGCCACGCTCCGCTGGAGGTTGACTTGGGTGGTATCGGGGGCGGGACTTTTTTTGGGGGCAAAAGAAAGCCGATACTTGCCAATGTGGATATCGAGTTCGAAGCAGGTGAGCCCTCGGAATCGTTCCTCCGGATTAACGACCATCTGATTAAATCACTGAAAGCGGAATACAACCAGATCCGGGGAAAAGATAAAATCCCCGATGCCGACTAACAATGCCGGCATGGACGTCCTTTCCGAAGCACAAGGGGAGAGCCGGAAGAGTCGGCACCGCTCTTTAAATCTGTGGGTTCTTTCATGCGGTTTTATGGCTATGCTTTTTAATAAACCACGAAGACCATGAAGCGCCCTTCGGGCCTCGTGAAGATGTTTGAATGGCCGTTACTGCAGGTCACGGGCGTAGCCCATAAGCGAATGTGAAGGGGTGAGGAACGAGCCCCGGAGCATTCGCGAACATGGGGTCCAGGGGATATATCCCCTGGCCGCCGGAGGCAATGATGCGTTGTCGCGTCACCATCAGAACAGAGTCACCATCCATCCGGCAGCACCTGTGCCCAACACGACGAGCCAGGGCGGCAGCTTCCAGAACATCAGGGCGACGAAGGCGACCAGGCCAAGGGCGAAGTCCTGCGGCTTGTAGATGGCGCTCGTCCACACGGGGTTGTACAGGGCTGCCATCAGCAGGCCCACCACAGCCGCGTTGATGCCGGCCAGAGCCGTCTGCATCCGGGCGTTTCGACACAGCCCCTCCCAGAAAGGAAGCGCTGCGACGACCAGCAGGAAGGACGGGGCGAATATGGCCAGCAGGCAGATGGTTGCGCCGAGGACTCCGGTGGGGGCGCTGTTCATGGCTCCGCCCAGGAAAGCGGAGAACGTGAACAAAGGTCCCGGGACTGCCTGGGCGGCCCCATACCCTGCGAGAAACGCCTCGTTGCTCACCCAGCCAGAGGGGACCACCTCTGCCTGGAGCAGTGGCAGCACAACATGGCCGCCGCCGAACACCAGAGAACCCGCGCGGTAAAATGAGTCCACAAGGGCCAGGCCCTGGCTGGGGATGAGCTCAGCCACAACCGGCAGCCCCACGAGAAGGGCTACAAACAGGGTAAGGAAGATCAGCCCTGTGCGCCGCCGCACCATCAGGGGCAGGGGATCATGGTGAGATGTTTGATCCGTCCTGAACACCAGCATGCCAACAATTGCCGAGACGACAATGACGGAGACCTGCCCGAGGGCTGTTGGAAAGAGAAGAACAGCCCAGGTTGCTGCCGCCATGATCGTTACGCGCAACGCGTCCGTACAAAGGGACTTGGCCATCCCCCACACGGCCTGCGCCACCACGGCCACAGCCACGATCTTCAACCCGTGA
The DNA here is from genome assembly GCA_942491485.1 of Desulfolunaceae bacterium. Lineage (GTDB taxonomy): Bacteria > Desulfobacterota > Desulfobacteria > Desulfobacterales > Desulfolunaceae > Desulfoluna. Next base: position 32,013 of record CALOAX010000017.1, read on the forward strand.
AGGGCACCGCTCGGGAGGACCTCTCCGTAGGTTGAGATCCCCATGGCAAAAAGCATCAACGCAATGGCGGAAGGCAAGGTGAACCCTGCCCAGGCACCCAGAGCACCTGCAAACCCGCCACGTGACAGCCCCAGGGCGATACCGACCTGGCTGCTGGCGGGGCCGGGGAGAAACTGGCATAACGCCACCAGGTCCGCATAACTGCGCTCAGAAAGCCATTTCCTTCGAGCGACGAACTCATCCCGGAAATAGCCCAGGTGGGCGATGGGGCCTCCGAAGGATGTCAGGCCCAGGCGCAGGAAAATAAGAAAGATCGCAACTGGGCTTCTGTCTGTATCTGTTTTGTTGCTCATGGTGAGCTCCTCCCAATAAAAAAAAATCAGGTATGCCTCCGACGGGTCGCTTTTTGAAACAGGTTCCGCAAAACGATTCCGGTTGCAACCGTATGTGTCATCGCTATGTCCCCTGGTCTTTTGTCTGTGTTTCGTTTTTCATTTCGTTCATCTGTTTGAGGGCAATGGCCAGCACCTCTCTGCCCAGGTCCGTGGCGAAGAATGAGCGCTTGGCCTTGGGCCCCCCTGATTCATCGGTTTCGCTCCTGAGCCAGCCCAGCTTCTCCATTCTGTGTAGGATGGGATAGAGCGTGCCCGGACTGACCTCGTACCCGTGGTGACGCAGTTCGTTCAGCATCCACTGGCCAACCACCGGCCCTTCGGCAGCATGATGAAGAATATGGATTTTCCAAAAGCTGAGCAGGATCTCTCGCTGGATCGCTTTCATGTTTTTATCTGGCATGGTATCAACTCCTTTTTACGATAACCGTATACGGTTATCGTAATATGGTCAACCAAAAGATTCAACATTCGGTGGACGTGTTGTTTGAAATGGGGGAATTAAAAGCATGCGTGGTGCGTGGTTCTTGGCTTGGGGAATACGCATCGCGATGCAGGCCTGTCAGATGCATGGGTACGCACTCACCTGCCCACAATGTCCAATGCCAGGAAACAGAATCGGTTCTGCTTTTTTTGTGTTTCGCCGTTTGTTTCGCGGAGAAAAAATCCGCGAAAAATACCCATAATGATATTGATTAATCGTTTAATATCGGATATCCTGCATCAACTTTTACACGCCTTCTCAGCACGCCTGAGCGATACCACAACACCCCTCATTCAGTGTTGCACGTCGCCATACCCATGGACCCTGACACATGGCCCAAACGCATCACTGTCGGGGTAAGGGCTTACGCAAGCGCTAAATACACAAATCCCGTAATTTGCTGTGGTTTAAACTGCGACAACACGCTTTTACGGTGGCTCGCTTTGCCGCCGTCGGCGTTGCTTTTTGCATGCGTTATTTCTGCGTCGAATCGTCAGCCTTACCAAGAATCGAGCCTCACGCTTCACAGGGGCTCAACCAACCTATGTTGCAAGGACACCCCATGAGGATATCTCTCATCGCACCGCCACTGATGGATTATCAAGACGGGACGCTGACCCCCATCGCCATGGATGCGGTCAAAACCTGCCCGCCCTATGGTATTTACCTCCTTGCCACGCTTCTGCGGCAACGGGGCCATGAGGTGATCATCATCGATCTTATCGCGCAGGGTGGCAATGAGCTCTCCCACCATGCGGCCATTATCATGTCCAGTCATCTTGTGGGCATCGGTACCACATCCCTTGCGTGGCCCACGGCCCGGCAATGCATTGCAGAGGTTCGGAGGTATCACCCCCAGGTTCCCATTGTCCTTGGGGGGATCCACGCCACGATGTTTGATACCTACCTCCTCACCTCCACAGCGGCCAGTTACTGCATCCGGGGGGAGGGGGAGGTGGCGTTTCCACTGCTCTGCGATGCCCTTGAGCGTGGTGGTGACCTGACGCAGATACCCAACCTTACCGTAAAAACCGCTGACGGGCGCATCCACCGTACCGACACCGCACCGCTGCTCACAGAGGCGCAGATGGCATCACAACCCATGCCCGACTATGCCTGCATCCATCCGGGCATCTACCCCAGCCTGGGGATTGAATCCTCCAGGGGCTGCCCTTTTGACTGCATCTTCTGCTCCACCTCCTACCGAAAAACATGGCGGGGGCTTCCGGCCGGTGAGTTCATCAACCGGGTGGAAACATTGACGGGCTACCTCCACCTGACCACCCAGGGGCTTGTCCAGATTATTGACGATGAGTTCAGCGTAAAAAAAGAGCGGGCCATCGAAATATTTAACGGATTTAAAGAGAGAAGGCTCCCCGTTAAAGCTATCTTCAGCTCCCGCGCCAATGACATGCTGGACGAGGCCTTTCTCACATCGGCCCTCCCTTTTGCCCACCAGTTTCTCGTGGGGGCGGAATGCGGCTACAACGAGGGGCTGAAAAAAGTCGGCAAAGGGACCACCACAGAAAACATAACGCGGGCAGCGTCTCTTCTGAACGATCACGGCATGGCCCATCGCGCTGATTTCTCCTTTATCATCGGCCTGCCCTGGGAGACGAAAAAAGAGGTGATGCAGACCATCCATTTTGCTGTGGGGCTGCATCAACGGTTCAACGTCAAGGTTCTGATTCAGTGGTATTGCCAGATCCCGGGCTCCAGGCTCTGGGACGCACAACGGAAGCGGGAAACCCTGCATGAAGCGCTCTACGATGATTTTGGTTTTTTCGGCAACAACTACCTCTTCAGAAGCGGGGTTCCCCTGCCTCCGTCTGACATCCATGAGGTGACAAAGCATATCCACGCGGCCCAGGCGCAATACCCCGGTAACATGATCCAGAGTTGTACACCCGAGCCCATCCTGAAGTTTTACCCCGAAATCACCGGAAATCCCGAGAGCTCCGCCCTGGCAAACCTTCGTGAGATCTCGGGTGTCAGGTAATTCATTCAAACCAAAGGAGAACCCTTATGTCCCAGGCAAAAAGCGTCACAGCCATTGTTGGCCAACCCATTCAGATTGTTCTTCAATCCAACGTAGGCTCCACAGGGTACGGCTGGTATCTCTCATCCTTAGATGGCGGGCTCGCCCTGTTCGCCTCGTGCGTCACCCCAACCTCTGCCATGCCCGGCGCACCATCCAACCATGCCTTTGATTTTCTGGCGCTGAAGGAGGGCACGTACAAAGCGGAATTTATTCTTGTTGCCCCATGGCGTATTGATGAGCCGGCCCAGACGGAGACCTACGAAATTGAGATCAAGACCCCTTCAAAAACGGCGGCTGATGACATTGAAGAGGCGATGAAACATCAACGGTTCACCAGCGCGGATGCGGTGAGCCCTGATTCCGGCCCCTCCATGGTGTTGAAGTATGCCACCCCCATGGCTTCTCCTGTCTTGAAGTACGCCGCCCCGACCAACACATGTGATGCGTCTCAGCCCGTCATCGTCTATGCCGCACCCATGGCAGCGGCAGCCCCGCAATCTGTGGCATTTCAGCAGCCCTGCGGCCCCGCAGCTCAACCGCCGTTTAACCTTCTTTATGCGGCCCCCATGGCCCAGGCAACCATGGCGCCTGTGACCAATATCTACGCGGCCCCCATAAATCAGGCAAGTTTTGGCGCCCAGCCCGTCTATGCGGCTCCCATGTCCCAACCCATGCCCATGTATGCCGCGCCACTTCCCTTGTGCCCCACCGACCCGAGGATGGCTGCCGCGGTTTCCATGCTCTACGCAGCCCCCATGGCGCAGGCCCAGTATGCGGCATCGCCGGTCTGCCCCCCTGCAGACCCGAGGATGGCTACGCCTCCCTTTACTATTTTGTATGCTGCCCCCATGGCCCAGGCCAACCAGATGGCCCAGCCTCTGTATGCAGCACCCATGACCCAGGCTGTCCAGGCTCTGTACGCCGCCCCCATGGCTCAGGCCTCCTTTGCAATGCCCCCGTATGCCGCCCCTTATAACCCTGGCACGGGATGCTGCTGCTAACAAACCCATGCTGCTGCCGCCTCCCTTTCAGGTGGCAGCAGCTCCTCTTTTCCAACCTGACACATGAAAAGGAATGGTCTATGGAATACTTGCCTGTTACCGCTGTCTGGGAGATTACCATGGGATGCAACATGCGATGCGACCATTGCGGTTCATCCTGTGCAGAGCCGCTCCCGGATGAGTTAACCACCGAGGAGGCCCTTGCCCTCTGTGACGATCTGAAAACCGTGGGCCTTAAATGGATCACCCTCTCGGGGGGAGAACCCCTGACCCGAACCGACTGGCCTGAGATTGCCGGGCGTCTCACACGCAACGGCATCAAACCCAACATCATCACCAACGGTTGGCTGGTGAACGACGAGATGGTGAAGAAGGCCCAGGACAATGGCGTCGAGACCATCTCCATCTCCCTGGACGGGAATCGGGAGACCCATGACGCCATTCGTAAAAAAGGTGCTTTTGACAAGGTACTCAGCGCTTTTCAGGTGCTCAACAGGCACAATCACGTCAGTGCCTCAAACACAACCGTCACAAAACACAACCTTCACCAACTCGATGAGATCAAGGAGATCCTCCTCGAAAACAAGGTGGATCTCTGGCAGATCCAGATCGGCCTGCCCATGGGGAACATGGCCAAGGACCGGGAGTCCATCGTGGACCCTTCGGTTATTGAGTATCTCATCGACTACTCTCACCAGACAACCCTGGAGGGGCGTATCAAGGTCTTCCCCGCAGACTGTCTGGGCTATTACACAGAAAAAGAGAGCGTGGTCCGCCAGATCAGCATGAACTCCGCATCGGCGGTTCTCTGGCAGGGGTGCAACGCCGGGAAACGAAGCTTCGGCATCCTCCACAACGGGGATATCCTGGGGTGCACCTCCATTCGGGATGATTCCATGATTGAGGGGAACATCAAAAAGAGATCCCTGCCGGAGATCTGGAACGATCCAGAGGCGTTCAGCTGGTCTCGGGGACTTAAAAAAGCAGATCTGGACGGCCTGTGCGGGGAGTGCGCATACGGAGACACCTGCCTTGGGGGATGCCCCAACACCCGGCTTACCCTCAACGGCTCCATCCACGCTGAAAACCAATACTGCGTCTACCACACCTCCATGGACGCCACCTCGAAAAAGCTGGCCACGTACTCGGATGCGACGCAGCTTATGGAGACGGCCTGGGGGTATGTGAACCAGCAGAAATGGCAGCTGGCCTCACTCACCCTGAAGCGTATCCTGGAACTCGATCCTCAACGGGTGGCGGCGTTGGAGCTTTTCGGGTTTGTCAGCTACAACCTGAACAACTTTACCCAGGCAAAAGAAGCCAATGAGGCGGTGCTCACCTCTCAACCGGAGAACCCTTACGCTCTGAAAGGCCTGGGGCTCAGCCTCCACCGGCTCAACCGCTCCGAGGAGGGGATCGTGAGTCTCCTCAAGGCAACGCGCGTTGCGACACCCCAGCACATGGACTCATTTTTTGATCTCTCCGTGGTCTACACAGAGCTCAACCAGCCAGAAAAAGCCCGGGAGATCCTGCAACAGGGCGAGGTCAGGTTTCCGGGGTACATCGCCCGCATGACCGGAGCCCCTCCAAGCTATTACCCGGCATGTTAAAAACAGGGTAACAGCGGGGCGTATTGCCTCCGGCGTACATGCCGGAGGCACGCTTTTACCACGCACGTTGTCCTTAAAAAGAGATCGATTCTCACGAAGATCTACAGCGGCATGAACCCTCCCCACGACCCTGACCGGTTTTCTGTGCAATTGCATTTCAAGTATGCGTTCCTGGGCGGATCTCCTCTTAAAATCCGTGGAAAAAGATACCGGTGCGTATGATTCACTGCTTATCAGCGCGGATCTTACTGTCTGCACCGGTGTTTTGTTGGTGATACCAGCTTGTTTTATTAACCACCCAAAACATGATGAACGGGGGCTTTTATGGATTCACTGTCATTAAAATTGATCAACGCCTGCAATTGCACGTCAAGCATCGAGTCGACCAGTTACAAACGGCACAATGAGTACGACGGCCAGATGAACTGGTCGGAACCACCCATTGCCATTACAGGAGGGATCTCTGATATCAACGCTGCCCTGTTGGGGGTCAACGACACCGGCATCATCCTGGCTTTTCGTGGGACGCTGTCGGATTTTGCCCATGAGCCTCTGGGGGCCCTGCTTGATTGGATACAAGATATCCTGACCATCAAACCCATCGAGGTTCTCGGAATCAAGGGGAAGGTTCACCAGGGGTTTTACGACGCTGTCAACAGCATATGGGGGAAAATTGAAGTGGCTGTCATGGGGCTCCACAAAAAATATCCGGACAAAAAACTGTATATTACCGGGCACAGCAAGGGCGGGGCTATGGCAACCATTGCGGCCGCCCTGTTCCACGCTCAAACCAGTATAGGGATCGAGCCCACAGGCATTTATACGTATGCCGCGCCACGGCCTGGTGACAAAACGTTCTCTGCCAGCTATCCCTATCGCGTTTTTCGGTATGAGTATATATGGGACTTGGTTCCCTACGTGCCCCCATCGGATGCCTGGTGGAGCACCAATATCTATGATGATAGCGCATGGATTTTCAGTGCCCTTGCCAAGCTTATCAAAGATGTGGGGTGGCTCAAGGCTGTCAGTTCCTGGTTTGAAAAAGAAAAGAGCACCTTCAAGGCTGCCTCGGAATGCGACTACTCACCGGTTGGTGAGCTTCAATTCATTGCCGATGATTTGTCTATTACCTCAGGAGGGGTGCTTGATGATATCTGGCATGAAGGGGTTGCGGTCTATGACGACATCAAAGGGGATAAAAAGGCGGTGGCCTTTGACTTTTTGCCCTGGCAAGCACACGACAGCGGGGATGGCTATGCGTACATGAAGGCCATCAAGCAAGTCGTGGCGAACGGGTAAACAATCTGTTTCAAATGATGGGCACGGCGTGGCGCGTGCCCATCATACCTGTGCCTAACTCTTTTATTCCAGCATGGAAAACCTTGGCCATCTGGCAAAAGGCCCCGTCACGACCCATTCCTTCAAGATATCGATGTGCCTTGCTACACCCCACGGGGACATGGATACTCCACGGGCTGCCTCTCTGTTGAAACTGCAACAGAGGATTTGAAACTTCTTCAGGAACGTTACGGCCTGCCTAAGCCCCCCTCCCTGTAATTTATTTCATCGATACCCCCCATCCATTCAATCATGTCACACATGTCCCGCCCCATGCATGGCTCGCATTACACCCATTTTTTTGTTGTTCTATGTGCGCGTCACATATCAGGCCACCTCAGGCGAATGAGAGACGCAATGCACGTTTCTTCTGTTTAAACGTGCACCCGGTGACGGGAAAGGTTAACGCGATAAGTCGTCCCTATACACGTCACTATATGTGGTGTGATTCGAGGGTTAATTTGCACCGCCTTGCTAAAGAAATAGTCGGAGTGTGACGATAAAAACTTAGTAAATTGCATCATACTTGAGGGGAAGGTCTGAACGAAGCAAAGGCAATAATTGGGTGTCTGGCTGTTAATCCAGGGCTGATAACCCCAGCTACGCTTCATCCGGATGAACCGAAAAACATATGTTTTGCAGCGGAGAACAAGTGCTCGCAATATCGCAATAAATCTTCTGGTTAGGTAGTCTCATGAACTGTCGCAACGTGTCTTTGCTTGTTTTCTTATTGCTTATCACGACGTCCAGCTTTGTCGGTGCGCGTCCGTACCATGGTGATATCTTTACATTTGTCCAGCCGGACGACACGCCCTTTGAGGTCCGCATTTATGGGGATGAATTCCATGCGTACATTGAGACGCTGGATGGATACACACTGACCAAGGATCCTCTCACCGGTTTCTACTGTTATGCCGAACTCTCACCGGATGCTACGTCGTTTATCTCAACGGGTCATAAGCCGGGCGAAAAACTCCCCCGGAATCTTGATCTGAAAAAAAATGTCCGGTTGGCACCACAGGTTCTGAAGCAGGTGCGTAAGGCCGCGCGCACGAAATTTGGTGTCGACGACAAAGGTAACCTCCTCCCGTCGCTTCGTCTGCAGATGCGTCCACAAGATTTTGGGTATGATCGCTGGAGTGAGGGGTTGGAAACCGAGATTCAGGCCATGAAAGCTGCGCCGGATGCTATTTTACCCTCACCCCCGGCGAGTAAGACCACCGGTACCCGGGTGGGGCTGATTCTGTTGGCCAAGTTCCCCGACCGTCCAGGTGACGCTACCATTACCCAATCTGACGTAGATGATTATGCCAATGACCCCAACTATTCCGACTTTGGCAATGCCACGTCCGTTTACGGCTATTACAATATCCAGTCAAATGGGAAGCTGCAGTATAATTGCGTGGTCACCGCTTATTTTACCGCAGCTCATAATAGAGAGTACTACACCGATACTTCCATCGCTTATGGTACCCGGGCCAAAGAACTCGTCAATGAGGGTCTCGGGGAGTTGAAGGCAAAGGGATTTGATTTTAATAAGGTGGATGCCAATGACGACAGTGTCCTTGACGGGGTAAATCTTTTTTATGCCGGGGATCGGGTGAACAACTGGTCTGAGGGGTTATGGCCGCACAAATGGAGTTCGAGCTGGGCCGGATTAAGCGGAGAAGGGGTAAGTACAAGTTTTCAGTACCAGATCACCAATCTCGGGTCCAGCCTGACCCTCGGAACGTTCTGCCACGAAAATGGTCACATGATCTGCGGGTTTCCAGATCTGTATGCTTATGATGGCAATGCCGCCGATATCAATAATTACAGCTTGATGTGTAGCAGTGGAACGGTTCATCCCGTCAACGTGGACGCCTATCTGAAGATTCAAGCCGGATGGGCAACGGTTAAGGACATTACCGCTGCCGACCACCAACGGGGGGCCGTGCAGGTGGATAAAAACACCTTTTATCGGTATAGAAACCCGGCCGAACCCAGTGAATACTTCATTCTTTCCATGCGCACCAATACCGGGTATGAGGGGGGGTACGGCGGGAGTGATTCAGCCGTTAACCCCACCAATGGCCTGGTGATCTGGCATGCTCGTGAAAAGGGGTCCAATACGTATTCATCTGTTTTTTCCGCAGATAGTCCAAGCACTAACTACAGCACCCCCTACGAGCTCATGGTTGTTGAGGCGAATCCCAATTCCAATTTAACACCATGGTACGATGCCCCCGACCCCGGTTCCAACGACGCCTATCACAGCGGCGATATCAGCGAGGCCTCCGACACAACCAGTCCGGCGTTGAAATTTTGGAACACGGCAACCGGGCGTACCACTGATTCGGGTTTGCACGTGCATTCCGTGGGGCCACAGGGGAGTACCATGACCTTTGTGGTGGGATCGGGGCCCTTGCGCTCGGATCCGGAAATAGGTCTCACCGCATCTTCTTTCACGCCATCGTGTGACATCGGCACCAATGCACCTTCCCAGGCGTTTACGGTTTTCAACCGCGGGGACGGAACCTTGAGTTACACCATAACAAAAAATGTTTCATGGCTGAGTCTTGATGCTATTTCGGGAACGGCCACCACAGAGGGGGATTCAATCACACTGGAGTATCATACGGACCAGCTGGCTGATGGAACGTATGAAGGCGTCATTACAGTTGCAGACGTTGATTCTGGTAGGTCACAGACAATTCATGTGGTCTTGGTCGTCAATGCTTCGGCCGCCATTGCCACGAGTACCCAGGCACTGGACGCGTCGCTTTTGGCTGGGATGTCAGCGACCGATTCGTTCCGTATCGCAAACAGCGGCGCAGGAACACTTAACTACACCCTTTCTGCATCGGCATCATGGCTTACCCTGGACAGGGCATCCGGCACAGCAGCAGCTGAAGAAGATGAGATCCAGGTAACCTATGACGCATCCCGTTTGGTAGAGGGCACCTATTCGGCAGCGATTACAGTCAGCAATTCAAATGCCGGGGGGGCATCTCAGGTAATCGATGTGACCCTGCACGTCAGCGGGCGCATTAACGTTCAGAATTCTCGTGACTCTGTGATTTTATGGCAGGGCAACAACCACAATATCACCTGGTTGACGGATGGCTGGGTGACAGGGGACGTGAAGATTGAATTGTACAAGGGGGGCGTGCTGGACAGCATCATCGCATCAAGCCAGTCAAATAATGGTCTCTACAAGTGGCGCATTCCTGATGCTCAGGCCATCGGCACCGATTATCGGATTCGCATAACCAGTGTGGATTTCCCGTCAATAGGAGGGGAGAGCCTTACTGACTTTAGCATTGCCGCGTTGCCGGCGCTTACAGATATCCCTTACAGTGAAGGGTTTGAAACCGATTTTGGTGTATGGACACAATCCGTGAATGATCATTTGGACTGGACACGGAACAGTGGCGGTACGCCTACAAGCAGTACCGGCCCCTCTGCAGCCCAGGACGGTACAACTTATATTTACACCGAATCATCGAGCGATAATTCTCCTTACAAATCCGCGTTGTTGGAAGGTGTCTTTGATCTGCGCGATGCTTCAGCACCGATGTTGTCGTTTTATTACCACATGTACGGTTCAACCATGGGAACGCTTCTGATTCGCGCCAGTGCGGACCAGACCCATTGGACAACCCTGTTTTCTCGAACCGGAGATCAGGGCAACAGTTGGCAGGCCGCAAATGCCGACGTGTCGGCGTTTGCCGGGCAGGTTGTCACGATTCAGATCATCGGTACAACGGGCAGCAGTTATCGCAGTGATATGGCTCTGGATGCTATCAGCATATCAGAAGCGCCAAAGACACTGGTCTGCGATACCCGAATATTCATAGAAGAAAGCGAGTCTGACGGTTTAATCTCAAACAGCATCACAATGACCCTGTCAGGTGATACCTTTACACCGGATGTGGTTTCCGGTGGTCATGTGACGGCAAATAACGTGCCCTCCGGCTTGACGGCAGAGTTTGTGCGTAACGACTCAACCCAAGTCACGTTGACCATGACCGGTCATGCCATCAGTCATGGCAGCAAAGACAGCATTTCTGATCTTCAGGTACAGTTTGCCGACGGTGCGTTTACGGGTGGGGCTGCGTCCGGCATTGCGGGGAGTACCCGGAACCTGATGATTGACTACATCGAAATCGTACCGCCCAATAGCGATCCGTCCATCATAAATTTACCTGCCGACGTTTCGGTCAGGCAGGCAGCCGCGAGTAATCTGGATTTATCATCGGCACTGTTTTCCGATCCGGACTCTGGGGAAAACAGCATCACTCTGACCTTATCAGCGGATAACGGAACCCTTTCTGCAACCGGCACCGATCATGTTCGTGTGACCGGGTCAGGCACTGGTACCGTGATTCTTAATGGCACCGCTGCAGCCATAGACACATTTTTAAATACAGCTGAGAATATCCAGTATACCGGGGCTGCTGATGCTTTTGGAAACGATGTGGATACAATCTCGTTGACTGGTAATGACGGCGGGAATACAGGCCCGGGCGGGGGCACGGATGTTCTGCTTGGTACGGTGAGCATAGATGTAAAAGGCACGTATGTGCTGTCTGTTGCAAACGTGGGTGTCGGCAGGGGGACGGTGACCAGCAATCCCGCCGGTATCGATTGCGGTACTGACTGTTCACAGGACTTTTTTGTGGGAACGAGCATTACCCTCACCGCTATCGCTGCGGACGACTATTCGCGGTTTACAGGGTGGTCCGGGGGAGGCTGTTTTGGTACGGGGGACTGCATTGTAAACTTGGCAGGGGATACAGTCGTAACGGCAGTGTTTACAGCCTCAGACAGAGACAATGACGGTATCCCCGATCATCTTGATGCCTTCCCGGATGATCAGAGATACAATGACGATGGGGACAACGATGGCATGCCTTCCATCTGGGAAGCACGCTACGGATTGAATCCGGCCATTGACGATGCCGCCATGGATTCAGACGGTGACGGACTCAGCAACATAAACGAATTTATCAAGGGAACGGATCCCCTGGCCGTAACCGACGGACCGGGAATTGCGGTACTTGAGGCCCCGGATGATTTTGCAACAGAGCGACCGCTGACTCCCACCCTTGACGTTGGCTATGCGAGCCCGGATTTCGCAATTTATCATGACCAGACATGCTGGGAAATAGCCGAAGATGCCGAATTCACGATGGATGTGTTGAAGATCACCTCACCGACGTTTAAAACCCAGATCACGGTGCCCCAGGGGGTGCTGGATGAAGAGAGCACGTATTACTGGCGCGTTCACTATATCGATACAGATGGTGTGGCATGGGCATGGTCACCTCCCCGATCCTTTACAACGAGTCTTGCGCCATACACGGATGCGAACGGCAATGGCATACCGGACAGTCAGGAGGTGCCCATAGACAGTGGCCTCGATCTGGATGAGGACTCGGTTGATGATCTTACCCAGGGTGACATGCATTGCCTGGAATTGCAGGCTGGCAGTGGGCAGGTGGGGTTGAAACATGGCGCGCAGGTGGATGCCGTGGAATCTTTTGCCCAGGTGGATGCCAACACCATTGATGATGAGACAGGCAGGCCTCTTGATTTGCCTGTGGGTTTGTTTAACTTTCGGATATTGGCAGATACACCCGGCGATGTTGTAACGGCAACGATGTATTTCTCGGAGCCTTTGCCCGATGATATGGTTTGGTATAAATACGACTCTCTCAATGGATGGCATGATTACAGCGATTACGCCTCCATCAGTGATGATCGTAAATCCGTCGTGCTTGAGCTTAAGGATGGCGGTTATGGTGATGCCGATGGTGTCGCCAACGGAGTTGTCGTCGATCCCTCTGGGCCGGGAAGCATTATGAGGAGTAGCAGTAGCAGTGATAGCAGCAGTAGCAGCTCTGGCGGATGTTTTATAGATACCGCATTCGGTTGTGATGAGGGCGTATATTAGGTCCAGGCCTTTGAAAAATTGGACCGGCTGATGGTTTTCGAACGGGCCATGACCGAAATGATTCAGCTATGCCTCCGGCGGGTCGCTTTTTGAAAAAAGCTCCGCAAAAACTCTCCTGTTGCATCCCCCTTTGCCGCTGGAGGCTTTTCCTAAATAAAAATTAGGTACACATGGCCTTTGGTTTTGCCCCCTATGGGCAAAAGCTATTGGAGAGTGACTCGCGTGTCTCTGATAATCATTGAGCTGCAGCGTGGATGGGCGTATGGTTTTATCGTCACGGGCTTCGTGTCGAAGTCATTCCAAAGCAAACAGAGTAACAGGCGCGCAGTCTGGCTGCTTGGAAATACCCGAAATGCAACGGCTATAAAGAAAGAGAGATGGATATGTCAGACAATCAGGATTTAATACTTGTCAATGCGAACGTCAGTATCACCGTGGAAACCCTCCAGGCCATTGTCGCCAATGCCAAAAAAAAAGCCGGGAAAGATGAGAGAGGGATCTACCGGGTGGATACGGCGGATGCGGTGAGCGATATGATCACGAAGTTTCTGCTGGAGAAAGATTTCGAGGGGTATGTGATGGAGGAATAAGGGATAAGGGCGTTCTTGGTGCGTGGTTCTTGGTTCTTCGTTTGAGGGATTCGCTTCGCTCATGTCTGATTGGGGGTGCCGCACTTGGGTGCGGCATTTTAAGGGGTACGCGGTTGGTGTTGTTCTTCCTATGACCTATTTCTTATAGACTATGACCTGTCCTTTAACCATGAAGGGCATGAAGGCGACCTTCGGTCTGCATGAAGAGGGCCAAAAGCGTTCTTGGTGCGTGGTTCTTGGTTCTTTGTTCGAGGGATTCGCTGCGCTCATGTCTGATTGGGGTGCCGCACTTGGGTGCGGCATTGTATAGGGCACGTCGCCGCTCAACCACCTCATGTTTATTTTGTCATGTCCACGGCTGTTTCAGTATTGATGGGCACGGTACGTGCGGTTGGAGTTGTTCTTCCTATCACCTATTTCCTATAGCCTAAGACCTGCCCTTTAACCATGAAGGGCATGAAGGCGACCTTCGGTCTGCATGAAGAAAAGCAGGGGGAGGGCCAAAAGCGTTCTTGGTGCGTGGTTCTTGGTTCTTCGTTCGAGGAATTCGCTGTGCTCATGTCTTATTTGGGGCGCCGCACTCCGGTGCGGCATTCTATGGGGCATGTCGCCGCTTAACCACCATATGTTCATTTTATCAAGTTGATGGGCACGGCACACCCTTTGCCCATCCTATCTGCCCCCATCTCTCTCAAGATTCAATGTTGTACTGTCTCCATGAGCACTGTCTTCTCTTCTCAAAACCATACCTCAATATCTGAGAACGTCCATGTTGAAACGTAGGATGGGGAAAGCGCGAAGCGTGCCCATCGTTTGTTGTATTGCATCCGCCAGTTTGATTACACATTTGTATGGTTTTCAAGTGTTACCGCATGGGTGAAATGTGTGAGTATTGAATGATGCGTTGAGATTTTTCATTGAATCGTTGGTTGCGTGGGCGTATGATCCGTGTCGGAATTAAGTATGGTTTTGGAGGGCTGCTTTTTCTTAAGATTTAAAGGGGGGAATCGCCAACGCCATGCATGATTGGTTTGAGCCGATGTTATAAGTTAGGGTGGGCCGTGCGCACCGATGAATTGTTGGCTGTGTTAGTACAGCTTAAATTCCAGGGAAGCCATTGTCAAGACGCGACCCGTTCTTCTGAGGATTAAATATGGATGAAAAAAAGTATTTTGAAGAAAGATTAGATTATCAAATCGAATGGTATGACTCGAAAAGTGCGAGGCATCAAACATGGTTTAAGGGGCTTCGAATTATAGAAATTTTATCTGCGGCATCAATTCCTTTTTTAACGGGCTATATAACAGACCAAACTCCAAATATGCGAATTGTTGTTGGAAGTTTAGGTGTAGTCATTGCTGTAATATCAGGTATAGTCGCTCTCTTTAAGTTCCAGGAACATTGGTTGCAATATCGCACAACGTCCGAATCATTAAAGCATAATAAGTATTTATATCTCACAAAAACAGCTCCATACGATAATGGGGATGCTTTTAATCTACTTGTGAAATCTGTTGAAAGTTTAATTTCAAAAGAAAATTCTAATTGGATTTCATACATTAAAGAAAAAACAAAGGCCAAAAGTGATGTCTAAGAAAAAAGTATTTATTAGTTATGATTATGATAATGACAAAGAGTATAAAAATCTTCTTAAAGCGTGGGATGCAAATAATAAGTTCGATTTTAATTTTCATGATCATTCAGCAGATGTCTCTATTGATAGTACTAATGCAGCCGCAATTAAACGTGCTATATCAGCAAAAATCGGAAGTGCAACATACTTTCTGTGTCTAATCGGTGACAAAACGCATAAAAGTTCTTGGGTTAAATGGGAGATTGAAAAAGCAGTTGAATTAAAAAAGAAAATTGTTTCCGTAAAAATTAAAAGTACTTATAAATCGCCTTCAGAAATATTGAGCGTAGGTGCTTCATGGGCAATGTCGTTTACAATTACCGCAATCAGTAGTGCAATCGAGGATGCAAAATAGTCCTTTAACAATTAAATTCAGGAGTCCCAAAAGCTGCGCCCCTGATTTCAGCATTATGCAATTGAAAAGGACCTGAGAATAATAACATGTTTCACTTACTCATATCATCTTCTGGTTGGCCAGTTTCTGGTGGCACAATAGCGAATAGTAGAATTTATTTTAATTCAAACAACCCTCCAGGTATTTCTTTCTATAACAACGGGAGTCTCGATATTTCCCAAATATCAAAAATTCCGGCATTATTAGTAACTGAGCCAGGCGGAAAAGGAGATCAACTCGCTCATGTTGCATATATTACTGGTGTGACTCGTGGCATTAAAGAAACTACCATTCAATATGCATTTGATAACAGTGTCTCTCCAATATCAAACAGCGATTTAGAAAAATATTCTGCAGAGCTTTGTCTTGGAAATTTTGGACTGTCTCACACGTGTTGGGACTTGTGTGAAGTTGATCTTTTCAAGTTGCTCCTTCGTAACAAACAATACAGAGATATGACCCCAAAAGTATTCTCTTTAGAATCATTGAATAAGCAAGAGAGTAACCTTGTTTCTGTTATGATGCCATTTATGAATGAATTTAATCATGTTTATAGTGCACTTCAACACGCTTCTGCTCAGCTAAATTTAAAATGTGTTAGGGCTGATGATATATGGGAAGAGGATGCAATTATACAAGATGTTGTTAACTTAATTAGCCGTGCTATGGTGGTTATATGTGATTGTTCAGGTAAGAATCCCAATGTTTTCTATGAAGCAGGTATTGCTCATTCTATAGGGAAGGAGGTCATTTTGATTGCGCAGTCGCATGATGATATCCCCTTCGATCTTCGCCATCTTAGATGTGTGTATTATTTACCAAATAGCGAGGGCTATCAGAAACTTGCTGGAGATGTGGCTGCACGAATCAGAACCATAATTAGCACCTAAATTCATAACTACGCATTGCAGGGGATGCTAAAAAGATGCGTACATTCTGTACACCTCTTTTTGACGGCCCTACGCGTAGGTTATACTTTTCATAAAATTTGAACTATCACGGGGAGACTTCAATGGGGTTACCAAGAGCATTTGTAGGTTTCAGTAGTACGGATATTCATAATTACAGGCTTATGCTTGCATGGAAGGCAAATAATCACATCGATTTTAATTTTGCTGATTGTCAATTGAATGGGGAAATCAACTCAGAAAATGAGCAATATATAAAAAGAAAATGCAGAGAACGAATAAATATGGCGGGGAAATATGTAATGCTTATTGGGCAAGATTCCAAAAGTAAGCACAAATATGTTCGTTGGGAGGCTGAAGTAGCAATTGAAAAGGGGTGCACTATTATCGGCGTAAATTTAGATGGGTCGAGAGCTATGGTAAGAGATACGTGCCCACCAATTATTCGAGATATTGGTGCTATTTTTGTACCTTTCTCTCCGAAAATAGTAGCTTATGCTATTGAAAATTATACAATGAATAATAATAATAACTACCATTACAAAGATACTGTTTATGAGAGTTTAGGGTATTAAGAATGGCCGATAAAAGTTGGGGAGCTTTAGGCGTCTGATTGTATCGGTTGAAAGAATTATAGGTTTATTTCTAAAGAAAAAAATCGTTATAATTACATTAAAATAATCTATTACTGTGAAAGGCAATTAATAGAAAGTCTTTTGCACGACGAGTGCGCTACAATGTCGCATTTTTTAATTTAAATTTTTATCGGCCTTCATCTCTTTTATTGCGGCTTTCGTTATTCGTCGGCTTTTGGGTGAAGTGCGCGTTATAATTACTAAGGAACTACAAAACCACCCACCATTGCAATGGATCGTGATATCCAATTTCAATTGGTTACAGATTTCGGTGTTAGGTGATTAAGTGTCTTTTTAGTAATTAGGGATATAGGCAACTCGAATGGCAAGAAAACAAAAGTTATGCTTTGTTATTATGGGATTTGGGAAGAAAACAGACTTGTCTACAGGTAAGACGTTGGACCTTGATAAGACATATAAAAACATCATTAAGCCAGCAGTAGAGAACGCAAAATTCCAGTGTGTTAGAGCTGACGAAATTCAAGACTCTGGCTTAATAGATAAGAGTATGTACGCGTTGTTAATGCACGCTGATTTAGTTGTTGCTGACATATCAACATATAATCCAAATGCAATATATGAATTGGGCATCCGACATGCAGTTAGACCCTATTCGACAATAATCATTAAAGAACAAGAGGGTTCCATTCCATTTGACCTTGATCACACCCGCATCTTCCACTATGCTCACTTGGGTGATGATATTGGCGTAGATGAGGCTAATCGATGTAAGGAAGCCTTGGGTGATATGATTGCATCTGTACTTCAAAATAAAGCAATAGATAGTCCTCTATATGACTATATAAGGAATGTTGAACCCCCTAAATTGGCAATTGAAGAGTATCAACGTATTATTGGCGATTTGTCAAAAAGAGAATCGAATATCTTTACCATATCCGAACGTGCCAAGCATTGTATGGATAATTCTAATTTTGTTGAAGCTGCTACGTTATGGGGAAAGGCTGAAAGTTTAGCTCCTAACGAAGCTTATTTCACTCAGCAGCATGCTCTATCTAAGTATAAATCAAAAAAACCAACAGAGATCATTTCTTTATCGGACGCACTTCGGATTATTGAAAAATTAGAGCCAGATGGAGAAACAAACGATCCAGAAACGTTAGGGCTCACTGGTGCGATATATAAGCGTATGTGGCATGTAACAGGTGATCATGAGTGCTTAGTTCGTGCAATGCATTACTATGGTAAAGGGTTTAAGATTCGTCGAGATTACTACACCGGTGAAAATTACGCTCTTTGTTTAAGCCTTGCTGCGAGTATTGAAACTGACCCGGAAGAAAAAACTTTTTATAAAATCTCAGCAAAAAAAACAAGACAGGATATTATAAAATTATTGGAATATTTGTCTGGCGAAGAAGCAGCATTTAAATCAAAAAATAAGTGGCCATACGCAACATTGGCTAACTGTTATTATGGGCTTGGTGATTCAGATAATGGGCTTAAATATGAGAAAATTTACCTTAATCTTGTTAGTGTTGAATGGGAAAGAGAAACATATTTTGAAAGTAAAGAAATGTTACTTAAACTAATTAAGGGTGATCATGAGTAACTAATAATGAGCTATAGTCATTTCTGGTGTACAGCATATGGGGATAATGGCGTATCCTGTTGATTGATTCCCGCAAAGAATCCAACCAACAGGAGGAAATACGCCATGAGTCAACCTACCCTGAAAGCTGTTTCACAACCAGAAGAAAACGTAACTGACCCCTTAACAGAAATGCTCCGCCAAGGTGCCAGGAAGCTCATAGCCGAAGCCGTTGAGGCTGAACTTCACTCTATGCTTGAGAAGAGTTCAAACATACGACTGGATGACGGGCGAAAGGCGGTAGTCAGGAACGGTTACCTCCCCCATCGGACAATTCAGACCGGTATTGGAGACATTGAGGTTCGCGTACCCAAAGTGCGTGATCGAAGTGGTTCAGGTATCAAATTTAATAGTGGCCTGCTGCCACCTTACCTCAAGCGGGCCGCCAGCATAACAGAGCTTTTGCCGTGGCTCTATCTGAAAGGTATCTCTACGGGTGACTGCCAGGAAGCTCTGTCAGCGCTACTGGGAGAACAGGCGAAAGGATTATCCGCGAATACCATTAGTCGTTTGAAAAGCCAGTGGATTGAAGAACACCACTGCTGGTGCCGGCGAGACCTGAGTCAGAGTAAGTACGTATATTGGTGGGCCGATGGTGTTTACAGCAATGTCCGGATGGACAATCGCCTGTGCCTTCTTGTTATTGTTGGCGTCACCGAGCATGGCATAAAAGAACTGGTGGCCGTTGAAGACGGTTTTCGGGAGTCGGAGGCCAGTTGGTATGAATTGCTCGCAGGCCTGCGTTCTCGTGGTTTAACCGAAGACCCGAAGTTGGCCGTGGGTGATGGTGCTCTTGGATTCTGGAAGGCCCTTTCCAAATGCTATCCCGGCACAAAACATCAACGCTGCTGGGTGCACAAGACAGCCAACGTATTGAACAAGGTACCGAAGACCATTCAGCCAAAAATCAAAGCTGCCCTTCATGAAATTTGGATGGCAGAGACTCGTAAGGACGCTCAAAAGGCATTCGACGAGGCATTGTTTCGATTTGAGCCCAAATATCCGAGCGCAATGAAATGCCTGAAGAAAAGCAGGAAGGAACTTCTGGCATTTTACGATTTTCCTGCGGAACACTGGGTCCACATACGAACAACCAACCCAATTGAATCGACATTTGCTACGGTTCGGTTGCGAACGAACCGAACACGAAACTGTGGATCAAGAGAGACTACACTGTCGATGGTTTTTAAATTGTTGGAGTCAGCCCAGAAACGATGGAGACGAATCCAAGGTTTTCGTCTGCTGACATTGGTGGTAAACAACATCAAATTCAAAGACGGAGTCAAAGTGACGAATCAGTCAGCGGAGAATGCTGCTTAGACCCCGTACACCAGATTTGACAATAACTCACTAATAATAGAGGGCAGGTGGTGAGAAGGGGTCAAACCTACACATCTGACAAAATGTTCCCATACCCAAATTGTTAAGTTCCAGTCACCCACGGGCCCAGCACCTCATCGAATGTGACGTTCCCAGTTCCGACGGCTCTGAACATTCGCAACCCGCTTTCATGGTTTTTAGCTACACAGAGGAAAGGGGGCAGGTCTTGACATTGGACATAAGTAACTTTGAGCCTTTCTTTTCTATTCCATTTCAACATGATTGATAATCGGAAAAATTGTTATGCCACCAATCAACACCACATCTAAAGATGAAATCGAACAATTCATAGTCAACAACGAAGACTTGAACGAGATCGAATCCCACCTCAATAGGTTTAATCCCATTCGGGTTATGAAGATGGAACGTATGGAGATCCGTCATTCGTCGATATTGGCATGGCTGTTAAATCCTCGTGAAAATCATGGGTTAAATGATCTGTTTTTGCGTCGTTTTTTGGCCGAGGCTTTGAAGGGGAGTGGGCATGAACTTTCCGCTTTGGAAGTAGCCAATGCCAATCTTTCCGACGCCAATGTTTACGTGGAATGGCATCACATTGATATTTTTATCGAGTGCCCTGAAAAGGGGTGGGCTTTTGTCATCGAGAATAAGGTCGATTCATTTCAGCACAGCAATCAACTCGAAAAATACAGAAACCTGGTTAAAAAGCGCTTTGAAAAATACAAGATCGTGTGTCTGTTTTTGACGTTGTCCGGTGAAGAACCGGATGATAATGAGTATCTTCCGGTGAATTATCGAGATGTGTTACCTCTTTTGAGCCTTGTCCTTAAATCCCACCAAGACACCTTGTCCGACAGCGTTTACAGTTTTATTGAATACTATACAGAGATTCTCGGAGAGCTATGCGGTATGAACGATGATGATAAGAAAATGCAGGCGCTTGCCAGGAAAGTGTACCAGAAAAATAAAAAAGTAATCGATTTTATAATGGAACATGGCGCAAGTACGGAGTTTCAGTTCTCTGTGCAGCAGCTCCTGGACGCTGAAGAAGATCCAGGTTGGGGGCGAGAATTTGACTATAGCGGTACCAAGTATTGCTATTTCGGCCAATCAACGTCAGCTTTTAGCTTTTTGCCTGTACTGTGGATGAAAGCAATGGGCGGGGTGAGTCATGACCAGAACGGAAAATTCTCGGAAAACGATACCTATTCTTGGGGTGGTTGTCAGAATTGGTGGTCTCAATATCCTATAATTTGTTGGTTCAATTTAACTGAAAAAGCTGAGGGCAAGGGTTCATTAAGGTTGTTTTCCGAGGTTGGGCCTTTAAAGGAATATAAACAAAGGTTGTCGTTGATTGAGGCTATTGAAGACTCTTTTTGTGATTCGAAGCTGGTCAGCTTTAATGCTAAATCCAAGGGCAACGGGACAAAATATTCCAAGTTTCTGGATATAAAATATTTTTCTGAGGCTGTTGATGATGTCCAAAGCTCTGAATCTATCAAGGCCGCTATGGATTTAATATTGGACAAATTTTCAGGTGAAGTTGTGAATCCTTTGAATGATGCATTGATCAAATTCAAACAATCTGTTGAGTAGGAGATGGGTGTGTCTGAAGCACAGCAAAACTTTAAAATTGCCATTGATGATGCTGAAGTTCTTTTGCGTTGTTTCGATTCCATGAACAGATCTGACGTGGAAGCTGCTCCCGAGGTGTTGAAACGGGCCACATTGATCATGGTTCTAACTGCATGGGAGACGTATGTGGAAGATGTGGCAACCGAACTCTTTAATGGCAAGTTCGGGATATTGAAGGGGTGCCATGTGGGAAGTTTTCTTGATGAGCAATTCGAGTTGCGCCTGAAAACGTTTCATAACCCTGACTCGGTCATGAGAAGGGGTCAGACCTACACATTTGACAAAAAACAAAAAACATCAAAAAGAAAGCGCGTAACTTTCATTGACCTGAAGCAATAATCTCCACCTACTTATCCCCCACACCAAAGGCAGGCCATGGCACGACCTCTACGGATTAAGTTTCCCGGGGCGTTTTACCATGTGACATCGCGAGGGAATGAGCGAAAAAATATTTACAAGAGCAAGCGGGACCGGGAAAAGTTCCTTGAGTATCTCGGTGAGGCCCATGAGCGTTATGGAGCCATCATCCATGCTTATTGCCTGATGACCAACCATTATCATCTCCTAATCGAGACCCCGAATGCCAATCTGCCGCAGATTATGAAGCATCTCAACAGTTCTTATACCACGTATTTCAATGTCACAAGAAAACGGTTCGGTCACCTGTTCCAGGGGCGCTACAAAGCGTTTCTCGTTTATAAGGACGACTATGCTCTGGAGTTGTCGAGGTATATTCATTTGAATCCAGTCCGGGCTGCCATGGTTGAGTCGGTAGTTGAGTATCCCTGGTCAAGTTACAGGGCGTTTGTCGGAAAAGAGGTTTCTCCTGAGTGGTTAGAAACTGATTACGTTCATGGTTATTTCGGCAAACGAGTTGGGGTTGCGCAGGCCCAGAGAGAGTACGAGAAATTTGTTGGGGATAAAAACCGGCTGCATGACCCGAGCCCTTTGGAAAAAGCATCGGCTGACGTCATTCTGGGGCCGGAATCTTTTATTCAGGGGGCAGTAAGAAGTACCTTGAAGGGCGACGCAGTGATCGCGAGCTGCCTGCTCTCCGTGCTCTAAACAGCAGGCCTTCATTCGCGAGCATTTCGAGTGTTGTTGACGACCATGTTGATGATCATAAGCTAGCTCGTAAGATGAAACTTTATCTGATGAAAAGATATTCGGGGGCAACACTGAAAGCGATCGGGGAACCCTTTGGCTTGGGTGAATCTGCGGTTTCGCAGGTATGCCGTCGGTTTGATGTTTTGGTGAAAGAGGATAAGGGGATTCGGAACAAGCTAAGATTGTGTGAACAATTTATTCTGTCAGATGTGTAGGTCTGACCCCATATCGCAGGTATTATCAAACATCAGGAAACATTTCTGTAGGAATAACACAAGAAATGAACAGGAGAAGTTTGTTAGACATAATGTTAAATGGTATCAGGTAGGAGGCGTAGTTGAATGCGACGGTACATGGTATTTTCTATTATGGCATTGGTTTTGTTTCAATCATGTTCAATGTTTGGTGCTACAGTGTACTATGAAATAGAGGTCGGTGAATCAGAATATGCAATAGTAAAACTTGAATCGACGAACTCATTAAAAGTAAAATATAGGCAGAATACTATTGATCTGGGTGTGTTTGAGCAAGGCTGTGAGCCAATTTCTATAATGGTAGATGATGGTGAGGTATATGTGGTTAAGTTGTTTACGAAATTGTCCGAGGGGATTAGTGCTAGAAATGATTGGGGGTTTAGATTTTTCCAACAGAAAGGTAATGGGATTGTTGAAATATCTGCCTCTCAATTTCCAAAAAGAATTGCTATAACAAACTTTGAATTGTTAATGAGACCGAAATCCACTGATCCTGATGGGAATATTATAACTGATGATTTAAAGATAGGGCGCGAAAGAGATATCAAAGATGTTAGGTTTAGACGCTCTTTAACAGCTCACCTGTGGTGCCACTTGGAAACAGGCCAATCTTATTGGGATATTGTCAGTGAAAATACTGTTGAAGAGGGTCTGTTAAATGAATATATTTCAAAGAATAAACCTGTGAGATTGACTCTTAATGAGGCAAAAAAGGTATCAAAAAAAGAAGCTTGTTTTTAGAGGGAAGGGGTCAAACCTACACATCTGACAAAATGATCCCTTAACCCACACCCTACTGCTTAAGTCCCTTTCACCCACGGTCCCATCCCCTCAGCGAATGTGACGTGCCCGAGGAACGAGTGCTTGGAGCATTCACAATCAGCTTTCAAGGTGGCCCACCTTGCCGCCGGGGGCCTCGTTTTTTCTTGACACAAACAAACTAAACCGATTACTTGATAGATAATTGATCTGCCAGAAGGCAGACGCTTCAGGGCCCAAGCAAAAGAATAAATATACAACCTTTATAAAACTGCCGCTGTGATTTGACCCGAGGAACGAGGGTTAAAGCGCTGCGGCAACCCGCTTTCAAGGTGGCTCACCTTGCCGCCGGAGGCGCTTTTTGTCTGTTCTGTTTTTGCCCAGCCCTTTGTTTTACCATTTCAACACCCACGAGACTTCAAGCCACGAAGGCCTGATCATCATCCTTAATAGAGGAGATGTGGCCCCGTGGCTTTTTTTATTTTCTGGAGGTGAGATGAGGTTTTACATGCGTCGATTGGCTGGCTTTTTGGTTCTTTTCTTGATGGTGGTGGGGCCGGTTCAGGCTGCAACTCAGGTGGCGGATGCTTCGGGCCGGGAGCACAGGTTTTCATCGGAGGTTACGCGGTTTATCTGTTCCGGTGCGGGGTGTCTTCGGTTGGCGACGTATCTTCAGGCCCAGGATCTGGTGGTGGCTGTGGATGATATCGAGGCGCGTCGCACCCGGTTTAATTCCCGTCCTTACTCCCTTGCCAACCCTTTCTTTAAAGACCTTCCCATCTTTGGCGGGTTTCGGGGGCGGGACAACCCGGAAAAAATTCTGGGGCTTTCCCCGCAGCCCCAGGTGATTTTTAAGACCTATCCAGGGACGGGCACGAATCCGGTGATGCTGGAAAACAAGACAGGCATTCCCGTGGTGGCTTTGGAGTTCGGGGATCTGTATCGGAATCGGGGCGACTTTTTTGAGGCCCTGACCATCATGGCCGAGGTGTTGGGCCGCCAGGAAAGAGCGCGGGAGGTCATCGCCTTTTTTGAAAACGAGATCGCGGATCTGGATGCTCGAACCAAAGGAATTGCACCCGCAGACCGGCGGAGCTGCTTTGTGGGCGGCATCGCCTTTCGAGGGCCACACGGCTTTGCCTCCACCGAGCCCTGGTACCCGCCGTTTCAGTTTGTCCATGGAAAGAACATCGCCTGCCCCGGCCCGGGCGGCCCCCAGCTTCGCCACAGCCTCTTCTCCAAAGAGCAGCTCCTCACCCGCGACCCCGAGGTCCTCTTTCTGGATCTCTCGACCCTTCAGATGGGCAAAGGGCAGGGGGGCCTTCACGAGCTGATGACCGACCCCATCTATCAGGAGCTCACAGCAGTGAAAACCGGCCAAGTCTACGGCGTCCTCCCCTACAACTGGTACACCCAGAACATGGGCTCCATTCTGGCCGATGCCTGGTTCATCGGTAAGACCCTCTACCCCGACCAGTTTGAAGGCATCGATCCCGCAACAAAAGCCGATGAAATTTACTCCTTTCTCGTGTCCGCCCCTGTCTTCGGCCCCATGAACGAAGCCTTCGGGAATCTGGCGTTCAAGGCCGTCCCCCTTGCAGGGGAAGGAAATTGAAAAGCATGCCTCCGGCGGCGAGGTGGAGCCACCTCGAAAGCTGGTTACCCTTGCGCTTTGTCCCTCGTTCCTCGGGCCAAAGCGCAAGGGTGTTCGACTCGGGCTTCGCCCGACACGGACGCTGTCGGTTAGTGCGCAGGGCACAATGAGACTCAGTGTGTATAATGAGTCGCATGGGCACTCGGACCTTTAAAAATCTACGCGAATGATCTCACCCCGAGGAACGAGGGGTGAGGTCAGTCGCAACCTGGGGTCCAGGGGATCATCCCCTGGCCGCCGGAGGCAGCTTTTATGCATTTTGAAGGTGGTGTGATGTTGGCGGATTACAGGCGGTATACGGGGCACAAGCGGGTGTTTCTCTGCTGTCTGATTATTGGTCTGTTTCTGGCGGTGATGGCAAGCATTTCGGTGGGGGCGGTTTCCATTTCTTTTTCGGATCTTTTTGCGGTTCTTACGAACAACGCGCCTTCAAGGCGGTTGGAGCTTATTGTTTACAGCATTCGTTTGCCCCAGACCCTTACGGCTGTGGTGGCGGGGGCGGGTCTTGCAGGGGCCGGGACGGTGATGCAGTCGGTGTTGAGAAACCCGTTGGCCTCGCCGTTTACCCTTGGGATCTCCCATGCGGCGGCCTTTGGTGCGGCTCTGTCTGTGATGGTCCTTGGCTCGGGGACCATGGGTTCGGCTTTGGGGGATGCTGTCTCTATTACGAGCCCGGTTCTTACGCTTACATCTGCCTTTGCTTTTGCCATGGGCACGGCGTGTCTCATCACCTTCATCGCCCGAACGCGCGGGGCATCGCCTGAGGTGATGGTGCTTACCGGGGTGGCGTTGGGGGCGTTGTTCACCGCAGGTACCATGCTTCTTCAGTTCTTTGCGGATGATGTGCAGCTGGCAGCCATGGTCTTCTGGACGTTTGGAGACGTGGCACGCACGGACTGGAGTGATTTGGTCATTTTGTCCGTGGTCACCGCAGGGCTTCTGGGGTTTCACCTGATAAACACTTTAAACTACAACGCCATGGACGTGGGGGACGAGACGGCCCATGGCCTTGGGGTCCGCGTTTCAAGGGTGAGGCTTACGGGCATGATGGCGGCCTCTTTGGTGACGTCGGTGATCATCTCGTTTGTGGGGATCATCGGGTTCATCGGCCTTGTGGCGCCCCACATGGTGCGCCAGATCATTGGAGACGATCACCGGTTTCTGCTGCCCGCGTCTATTTTAGCGGGGGCCCTGATTTTGCTGGTGTCGGACATGGCGGCTCGATTGGTGTTGCTTCCCCACGTGCTTCCTGTATCCATTTTTACAGCGTTTTTAGGAGCCCCGGTGTTCATCGGGCTCATCTTGAGGAGGAGGTAACCCATGGCCCTTGACGTCGACAGGTTGTGCTTTGCACGGGGATCTCAGGAGATCCTTGATGAGATCAGTTTTGCCGCCAAGCCAGGTGAGATCACCGTCATCCTTGGCCCCAACGGCGTGGGCAAGACCACGCTGTTGAAATGCCTGAATCGAATCCTTGCCCCATCCAGGGGTGAGGTTCGGATCAAAGGGAGAGACACAGGCCGCATGGCGCCCCGCCAGATTGCCCGGCACATCGCCTACGTGGCCCAGCAAAGCGAAACAGCCCACATCACGGCCTTTGATGCCATTCTCCTGGGACGAAAACCCCATATGGGAATGCGCCCAAGGCCGGAAGACCTCGAAAAGGTCGATGCCGTCATCACCCACCTCGGCCTTGAAGACCTGAGCCTCAAACCCCTGACCCGCATGAGCGGGGGAGAGCTTCAGAAGGTCTGCATCGCTCGGGCCCTGGCACAGGAGACCGATATCCTCTTGATGGACGAACCCACCGCCAGCCTCGACCTGAAAAACGAGATGCGCATCCTGAGCCTGATCCGGCACATCGTGGAAGACCACCACATGGCAGCCGTCATCACCATGCACGACCTCAATGCAGCCCTTCGCTACGGCCACCGGTTCCTCTTTCTAAAAGACGGCCGTCTCCACGCCACCGGGCCCATCCACGAGGTCACCCCAACGATGATCAGCGAGGTCTATGGCATGGACGTCGAGATTATCCACCACAACGGACTGCCCCTGGTGGTGCCGGTGGATTCGCGCGCCGCGTGAAAAGATTGCCTGCTATGGTGAAAGAGCACGGGAAAACAAGCCTCCGGCGGCGAGGTGAGCCACCTCGAAAGCTGGTTGGCCTTGCGCTTTGACCCTCGTACCTCGGGTCAAAGCGCAAGGCCCTTCGGCTCGGGCTTCGCCCGACACCCATGGTTTCGGTTTGTGCGTAAAGGCTCACAAGTATCGACGGGGCAGGATACGTTTTTGTAACGCGCATATTTTCAGCTTTACGTTCCGTGCTTTTGGGGTGCAGGAGATGATCCCCTGCACCCCAGGTTGCGAATGCTCCGTTCCCTCATTCCTCGGGAGCGTCGTATTCGTTGACGGGCTGCGTCCGTGGCTACGGTGACGGTTGTAACCCCCTTTTCCCTCAGCCCTTGTGGACTGAGGGAAAGGAGGCAAAAGGTTTTAAAACCTGTTTGTCAAACTTTTCAAAAGTTTGGCCCCCGGCAGGGCCGCCGGAGGCATGAATAAATTTGATCAAAAGGAGATCAACGATAATGGAAAATATGAATTGGCCTGACATGGTTCTGACACCCATTGGCCGGGTGGTGAGTTCATTGGAGTTGCCGAGCTTGAAGGTGGGTAAAAAGAGTGATGAGTTGGAGCCGTCCAGGGGCGATGTCCGGGGGGAGTATGACAAGATCAAGGAGCTGGAGAGCGCCATTGAGCTCTTTGATGATCAGAGTGAAAGGCTCCACGGCGTCGAGGCGTTTTCGCACATCGTGGTGGTTTACTGGCCCCATCTCATCAAGCCAGAAGACCGAACGCTGACCCAGGTCCACCCCATGGGAAACCGGGAGATTCCCAAGCAGGGGATCTTCGCCACCTGCAGCCCGGTGCGGCCCAACCCGGTTCTGATCTCGGTGATCCGGCTTTTGTCCCGGGATGGAAACACCCTTAACGTGAAAGGGTTTGAGGCGGTCAATAACAGCCCCGTCATTGATATCAAGCCCTGCTCGCCGCACTACATCCATGCCGATAACTTGGTGATCCCTGATTGGATGCCAGGAAGGTGACTCTGTGGAAACAGGGGCATTAAAGCCACAAAAAGCGATGCCTTCTATGGTTAAAGTGCTGGAGGAAACAAGCCTCCGGCGGCAAGGTGTGCCACCTTGAAAGCAGGTTGCAAATGCGCTTTGCCCCTCGTTCCTCGGGGCAAATCACATTCGCCTTTGAGTTGAGGGTAACTCTGAAATCAATAGCCAAAACCTGTTTATCAACCTTTTCAGGGGGTTGCCCCCCCCCCCCCGGCAGGGCCGCCGGAGGCGACGTTGAGTTGCATTTGTTTGTCGGTTTCTCATGAACTATTCGGGTTAGAATTGAATGTTGAGACCTACGTTCACAGAGGCATCGTACCCGTCATCACGAAAGATTCGGTCATAGCGGGCGACGAATGAGTGGCGTTCATCGATATGCATTGTTGCCGATGCACCGATGCGTATCCTGTTGTCGTCCGGTGCCGAAGACGTCAGGGTCCAAGGGTTCGAAGGCATCGTCGCAAAGGCCGCAGTCATCTCCCCTTCGGGATCCAATTGTTCCCACTGCCAGCCGCACCAGGCTTCGGGGTGGAAGGCAATGTGATCATTGACGCGCCAGAGGCGTCCTGCTTTCAGGTTCGCTTCATGGACGAGGGAATGGGTGGTGTCGGTGTCCACCATCATGTGTGCTCCTGAGGGGTCCTCGTCTTCGGTGTAGTCGTGCCCTGAGAGCCTTGTGTATGTAAGGGTGTAGCTGGGGGTGAGTGTCATCTCGCTTGCAGAGATCAGGTCGTAGCCGATGCGGTTGAACCAGCTGAAGTCATGGGCGGTGTAATTGCCGGTGACCCTTGTGTTGAGAAACCCGACGTCACGCCATGTATCCACGTGGTGCACGCCGAAGGTCGCTACGGTGTCAAAGAAAAGGGCGTCTTTGGAGATGCTGGCGTAGGGGCCGACTCGGTACATCTTATCGTCGCTGCTCCCGCTCTCTCCATCAAGATCACTCTCTCCCTTGGCATATCCCAGCATAAGGCCGATGCGTGTCTCCCTGGATAGGGCGTACTCTCCTCCGCACAGGAGGCCGTTCCAGTCATAGTCGTAACCGGCAAGATTCTGTTCCGCGTCCTGGTCCCCAACCCCACCATACAGCCCGGCAAAGGAGCGCCAGCCGGTAACGGGTTTTGGTGCCACGCCGTTTTCCGTGCTTACGGCAGAGGGCGGGCCTGCCAACAGCGCCAGTGCGGGATCAGGGTCGGCTGGTATCCGAAAGGTGTCGAAGAGATAAGCCATGGCCATGTTGGTGTGCTGGATGCCGGAATGTATCAATGCCGTGGTGTTGTACAGTGGCTGTAACTGAGTCATCGCCTGGCTTACCCCAGACGTTGTGGGGATGAGGGCAAATGCTTGATACATAGCATCCATTGATGCCGGGTGGTTGCTGTAGGTGGTGTCAAGCATGGACGCAAGGGGGATGTTTACCGGGCTCATGGTCGTTGCAATGGCTTCGAACTCTGTCCCACCGGTGCTGACGGTGAGTGTGGTGCTGTCGATGGCGACGCTGAAATTTAAGATTCCCGAGTTGTCGAAAAGCGCCACATCCTCATTGGCCAGGGTCAATGCCCCGGCCTCTATCAACACGTAATCGGTGTTCGGGGCCCCGCCAGCCGCATTAACTGAAACCGTTGCCCCGGTAAAATCAGCTGCGTTGGCAACCGTCATGCTGGATTTACTGGCATCCTGTGCGATGCCTACCGCTGTCGTGTCATTTGCAGAGACAACAAGAGATCCATTGGTGATGGCCAGTGCCCCATCTGCACGAATGCTGCCGCCATTGCCACCGGTTGTCCAGGTGGTTCCGTTGAGGTCAATCGTGCCTGAACCGCTTACCACAGCGCTTGATCCTAAGGGGCCCATCCCGTTGTCTGATTGAAAGGCCCCGCCCTGAAGGGCGAGGGTTCCGGACAGGGTTGGGGCTGCGCCGCTGTGGGTGTGGGTGCCTGAAAGGGTATACACGCTGCCGGTCCCCACATAAAGGGCTCCACTGGTGGTGATGGCTGTGGAGACGTTCAGCGTGGCCGTGGCTCCGTTGATTCTATTAATATCAGATTGGGTTACTTCACCTGCAAAAAGAGTGACCGGCGCAAAGGCGTCTCCACCCACATAGAGGGTGCGAAACGCATTGGTGTCGCCGTTTAAGGCGGTGGTTCCGCCTGCAACATAGCCGTCCCAGCCGCCGGATGAATCTGAGGTGATGCTGTCTGTCAGGGTCAGGGCAAAAGCGGGGTCAACCTGCGTCAGGATGGCTTGGCCCGTGCTGTCTGTGGCATACCCGAAGGTGAGGTGGGATGTGGCGTTGTTGTCGGAGTCCCCGTTGTGGATACCGCCAGTCAGGCTTGCGCCGGTGAGAAGATGGTAGGCATTGCTCTCGCCTGTCGAGCCAGCTTTTCCCGACTTGATGGCATGGGCGTTGAGTCCGGTGGCAGAGATGCCTCCCGAAATATGGGCGACATTTCCCTGGCCATAGGCATAGATCCCGTGGGAGGCTTCGCCTGTGGCGGCAAGGGTTCCGGAGACGGTGAGGATGCTGTTTGATCCGACCTCCAGGGTGTCTGCCTCCATGCCGGTTGTGGCGATGGTACCGGAGACGACCAGTGCATTCTCTTCCCCTTCGCTGAAGTCGATGCCGTCAGCGGTATCGCCGGTTGTGTGGATGGCTCCTGAAAAGCGAACAAGGTTGTTTGAGGTGCCTCCTCCCCAGATGCCGTCTGAGTTGCTCATCACTGTGGAAAAATTACCGGAGGCGGTGATGTCGTTGTTGTTGCCCCTGACAATGAAGCAGTCGCTTCCCGATTTTGTGGTCTGAATGGTGCCCGCAGCCGTCACCAGGTTGTTTGATCCAACGTCCACCGCCCCGTTGGTTGCCTGTGTCGACACAAGTGATCCGGCCTGTAGATTGAGACTGTTGGAGGCGCCGTTTGCTAAGGGCCCGCCACCTGCAAGGCCGATTTTCGTGTTGTCGGTGAGGTTTCCATATAATCGGATGGTTTGAGTACTGTTTGGCGTGTGAGAGGCCGTGACCGAGGCGTTATTTTCCACAACAATGACATTGCCGCCTTGATTGGTAGCAAAGCCCGTGATGGCATAGACACCTGGCGCATCGCTGCTTACCGACCCCCCGCTTTTAATCGTGAGGGCCTGATTTTCATCAAGGGCCTGTGAGCCTGCAGCATCTGTTACGATGATATCCGCAGCTGATACGTTTCCTGCGGTCAGCACAAACGTGATTGCCCACACGCAGGATGCCACGGCGATATATTTCGTCAGAAAAGAGATGCTTACAGTGCCAGCCTTCATAGCTTACCAATCCTCCAGAGAGTACGGTTCCATTTGATGCAGGATATCCTTGGTTTTGATGTTTGACGCCATGTGGAAATCCAGTCCCTTGTATCGTGCCAATATGAGTCCCCTTGAAGGGGAGCGCTCTGATTGTATGAGTTAAGGTGGCGGGGCTTGTTGATGGTATGTTTAGTCTTTTGCCATCCCTGATTGGGTGGTGCCGTCACTATTTTGCATTAATACTATCTATTAATGCCTGAGATTAAAACAGTAAAAAGTGTAAGGGCACGTTTTTGTCGAGTCGTATTGGCCCGTATATTTCACGAGTAGAGTGCACCCATATTCAAGGCATCAGAGCTGCAGATGTAGTTGTTTTCCCCAATGCTCTGATACCGCGGAAGATGGGTGCATTCGGATCGCCCGAAGGGTGAGGAAATTAAGCAGGAAACCGTGAATGACATGTTGTGCTTTTTAATGAAAGATTCGGGTTAGGTGCAATGGTAGCTATTGAAGGGCTCAGCTTCCGTACGTTTTGCTTGGTAAAAGGCCCTGATACCATGCGATCTGGTCCCAGGAAAGCCTTACCATTTCCCGAGTGGAGGAGACGTGGGGCCGTGGTGTATTGTTTCTGGAGGTGGGGTTTTCTATGCGTCGATGGGCAGGTTTTGTCTTTCTTGTTTCGTTACGGACATTGAAAAATGCCTCCGGCGGCAAGGTGAGCCACCTTGAAAGCGGGTTACCACAGCGCTATAACCCTTATTGCTCGGGGCAAAAAAAGGTCTTAATGACCACGAAGGAAAACAAAAGCGTGATCACTTGTATTTGCGGCGAAGCCGCCTTCGTGCTCTTCGTGTCCTTCGTGGTAGACATTCATTCTGTCATTTGGTTTGAATCGACCGCCCATCTGTCGACGGTGGGCGGCGATGAATGTCCGTTCTTTTTATCAGGCGTTGGGTGTTTTACCCCTTCTATCCCGGGCTATCCCGCATGGTTCAAGATTCGAGTGCTTTTGTATACACAGCAAACATATGCTGATGCGCGTGCTCGATGTTCTCTCTTTTCGCATCAATGGATTCCAATGCCCACTCTTTGCCGATCACCGGGAAATAGACATCTGCTTCAAACTCTTCGAAAATATGCGTGACATAGAGTTTGTCTGCAATGGGTAAAAACTGCTCATAGATCGAAGCCCCGCCGATAACGAATACTTTTTTCTCGTTGGCCGGGTCTAAAGATTTCGCGACCTCCAGGCTCTCTTCGATGCTGCCGGCAACGGAAACGCCCTCGTGGGAGAATGCTTTGTTCCGGGTGATCACGATGTTGTCTCTGTGGGGCAGGGGGCCGTTGGGCAGTGAAAAAAAGGTTTTCCGGCCCATGATAATGATATGATTTTTTGTGGTTTGTTTGAAGTACTGTAAATCTGGTTTGATATAGCATAACAGGTCATTGTCCAGCCCGATTTCATTTTGTTTTCCCATGGCTACAATGATGTGAACTTCTTTCATCATGACTCCTATTCGGGCTATATGCCGAGCTCAAATTTCAGCTGTGGTTTGATGGGGTTGTAATCATTGAGTTCAAAATCTTCCAGCGTAAAATCAAAGAAGTCTGTTTTGTCGGTGTTTAACACCAGCTGAGGCAAGGGCATGTTCGGATTCTCATCAAACCGTTTAATCAGTTCATGGGCCTGGTCAAAGTGTCGGTCATAAATATGAAGATTGTGCGTGTAGTGTGCAAACACCCCTGCTTTCAGATCGCAGTGTTTGGCCACCATCATCATAAGGGCGACATATTGAATCTTGTTGATATGACCTGCCACAAGGTAGTCATTGGATCGTTGAACCAAGGTCATGTCCAGGTACCTGTCGCCGGACTGGTCTCGTCTCACGCTCCACATGGTCATGAATGCACATGGGTTCAGGCCTGCCGATTCGACAAAGTCGCTCTCCTGCCACAGGCTCATCATATGACGGCGACCGTAGGGTTGGCTTTTAATCCCCTCCAGCAGTTTGCTCATCATGTCATATTTTTTTACTGTGGCACCGTATCGGATGCCAATGGTCCGGGAGCCATCGACCTCCCATTCGTCCCACCATTTGATGTTGTACTTTTCACTTAACAGGTCCAAGTCGTTGGACTGATCCTGATAAATCCAAAAAATCTCCTTTATCCCGGATTTCCAGGCGGTATTTCTCAATGCCGTGATCGGAAATTCCCCTTTGGACAAATCGTATTTTTCGAAATTTTGAGTGATGAACTTGGTGTGTGACGGTGTGCCATCGCTGTAGACAGGTCTTACGCTGCCATCGAAATCATCACTGCCATTTTCCATAATGTCTTTTATGTTATCAATAAATAATTTATCGATTTTATTCATTATATGTCTCCATTCGGGTTCGAGGGTTTACCGATATTAGCAACAAAACAATTTTTTTTGAATGCTTATCTTCATCGTGGGAAGGGGCCAGCTAAAACCACTCGAAGGCTATCCTTAATATATTAAAATGGGATTTCATCATCATCGGTTGGGATGTCATGGCAGCGCTCTTTTTCATGCTCTGACACCACGCCCTCTTCGACCTCGATGTATTCCCACATCTCATTTTGGTGCAACCATATCGGATCGGCATTTCGCCGGATGAATTCATCCACACTCATGCCATCGATGGTGGGTGGTCGTTTTATCCGCACCTGTTTGCCGTTCATGAACACCCATTGATACTTTCGCTGGCGTTCGGCTTTTGATGCTTTTCGTGCACGTTTTTGAGCCGGGGTAAGCTTCTTTTTTACTTTAGCCATGGTCTGTGTTGAGTTCCCATTTCTTATTAATCGGGGGCATTTTGGTGATCATTTGAGTTCTGATTCAGTTCAAAGAGTGTCTCAAAGAGCTCTTTCGCTTTTTTGTACCCCTCTTCGCCCAGGATGACAGATTTGGCCTTGCCCACAGGGTTTGCAATGTAGCCCTTTTCGTGGAGTCTGTTCATGGTATCCCAATCAAAGCTTTTCCAGGCCCGGGCCGTGCCGGACTCCTCATGTTTCTCACAGACCACAAGGTAGAGAAGCGCCAGCGTGACCTCGTCAACTTTGTCTTGATCGTATTTCATGGTGAGATATCCTCCCTTGCCTGATCGCCATATTCATGACTCTTTTGCAGCGTCCATGACAGAGCGCAACAGTTCTTATCTTGAGGGGATATTACGTTTCATCCATGGTTTTCTCAATAAAAAATCAGGATAACAGCCGCATGGTGAGGATGTCATTGCCTGACCAAAGCCCCATTTCATCTGTTTTTTTGTTGCTTGAATAGATCTGGGGGCGACGGCGTCCATGGCCTGAAGCATTGCAGAATTTTAGAAACACCACGAGCGGTGGTGCTGTGATTATGCCCTGTTTTAATGAGGGCTTTGCTCTGGTGTGTGGGCTGCCTTAAAGGGGCTCAGCTACGATGTCTTGGGTGTGGTGCAGGTGGTGAGGGGGATGATCGCAGAGACAACAAGAGGCAGGCTCCCCTTGCTTTGAATCGACGCTTAAGGTAGTAGAAAAAGACTGTTTTCGTTGATGCATGACGTAACGGCAGCTTTTATGCCCATCGGCTCCCGGAGTTGTTACCGGCCACCGAGACAAAAACAAACGAGAAAATCCCATGAAAATGCCGCTGGGATTTGACCCGAAGAATATGGGTTAACGCGCAGCGCAAACCGGTATTCAATCCGATTTAATCCTTCGTCGCGTGCTCTTCTTCACCACGAAGGTCACGAAGCGCCCTCCGGGCTCCATGAAGAATGTTGAATAACTTTATCGCTGGTCACGGGCGCAGCCCGTCAGCACATGTGACGTACCTGAGGAACGAAGGTACGGAGCATTTGCGAACCTGTGGTTTACCTGATTTGAAATGAGGACAAGATGACAAACAAACGTATCATTTACACCGTTATAGATGAGGCTCCCGCCCTGGCAACCTTTTCTCTGTTGCCCATACTTCAGTCATTTACAAAGGGTTCAGGTATCACGTTTGATAAAAAGGACATCTCCCTTGCAGGGCGTATCCTTGCGAACTTTCCCGAAAACCTGAGGGAGGACCAGAAGGTCGCCGACTACCTGGAAGAGCTCGGCGGGCTTGTCAAGGAGCCTGGGACCAATATCATCAAGCTTCCCAACATCAGCGCCTCCATTCCCCAGCTCAAAGCGGCCATCAAGGAGTTGCAGGGCAAAGGGTTCGACATCCCGGATTACCCTGAAGAGCCCCGGACCGATGCGGAAAAAGAGCTTAACGCCCGTTATGCAAAAGTGCTTGGCAGCGCGGTGAACCCGGTTTTAAGGGAAGGAAACTCCGACAGACGTGCGGCAGCCTCTGTAAAGGCCTTTGGAACAAAGAAGCCCCACAGGCTCATGAAAGAGTGGCCGGCTGAGTCCAGATCTCGGGTTGCCCATATGGAAGACGGCGATTTCTATTCCAGTGAAAAATCGGTGGTGGTGGACAAAGCGTGCACCGTGCGCATCGAATATGTGGATCCTGAGGGAAAGGTGTCTGTCCTGAAGGAGAAAACGCCCCTGCTTGCTGGCGAAGTGATTGACTCCTCGGTGATGAGCGTGCGGGCTCTGCGAGCCTTTTATGCAGAGCAGGCCACATTGGCCAAAAAAGACGACGTGCTGCTCTCCCTGCATCTGAAAGCCACCATGATGAAAGTGTCCGACCCCATCATGTTCGGCCACTGTGTCTCTGTATTCTATAAGGATGTCTTCGACAAGCATCAGGAGACCCTTGCCCCCCTCGGCGTCAATGTGAACAACGGCCTTGGCGATCTCTATGCAAAAATAGAGGATCTGCCCGAAGAGAAACGGTCTGAAATCGAAGCCGATATCATGGCTGTCTATGAGACAGGCTGCCAGCTTGCCATGGTGGACTCAAGCAAGGGCATCACCAACCTGCATGTGCCGAACAATGTGATTGTCGATGCATCCATCCCCGTGTTTGTCCGTGATGGCGGCAGGATGTGGGGAGCCGATGACAAGCTTCATGACACCATCGCCATGGTACCGGACAGGTGCTACGCGACGATGTACCAGGAAGTTGTGAACGACTGCAACAAGAACGGTGCCTTTGATCCGGCGACCATGGGGAGCGTGTCCAACGTCGGCCTGATGGCCCAGAAAGCCGAGGAGTACGGTTCCCACGACAAGACCTTTGAAGCGCCCGGAGACGGGATGGTTCGCATCATTGACGAAGCCGGAACTGTTCTGATGGAGCAGCCGGTTGAAAAGGGCGATATCTTCCGATCGTGCCAGACCAAAGATGCGCCCATCAGGGACTGGGTCAAGCTGGCGGTTTCCAGGGCAACCACAGCAAAAACGCCGGCAATCTTCTGGCTTGATGAGAACCGGGGACACGATGCCCAGCTCATCGCAAAAGTAAACGAGTACCTGAAAGATCACGACACCACCGGGCTGGACATTCAGATCATGGACCCGGTTTCGGCCATGACGTACTCCCTTGCACGCATCAGAAAAGGGGAGGACACAATCTCTGTGACCGGAAACGTCTTGCGAGATTATCTCACGGACCTCTTCCCGATCCTTGAGCTTGGAACCAGCGCCAAGATGCTCTCCATCGTTCCCCTTATGAAGGGCGGCGGGTTGTTTGAAACAGGTGCAGGGGGGTCCGCTCCCAAGCATGTTGAGCAGGTGCTGAAGGAAGGGCATCTCCGCTGGGATTCGCTGGGTGAATTCTGCGCCCTTGTGCCTTCCTTTGAGCACATCGCCTCAACCCATGGTGATGAAAAAGCAACCGTGTTCGCAACCACCCTGGACCAGGGAATCGGCACCTTTCTGGAGAATGAAAAGTCCCCATCCCGTAAAGTAAACGAGAGAGACACCCGGGGGAGCCACTATTACCTGGCCCTCTACTGGGCACAGGCCCTGGCACAGCAAACGGCGGATGCGGAACTCAGCAAGCGGTTTGCTGTCGTGGCTGAAAAATTGGCAGCAAACGAAGACGCCATCAATGCAGAGCTGATCAGCGCCCAGGGAAGCCCCGTAGACCTCGATGGGTATTACAGGCCCGACACAACAAAGACGGAAGCGTTCATGCGCCCGAGTGCAACATTCAATGAGATTGTCGATAACTACTAATTGGTTTGTGCCTCCGGCTGCAAGGTGAGCCACCTTGAAAGCAGGTAGCGGATGTGCTTTGTCCCTCGTTCCTCGGGTCAAATCACATCCGCCTTTAAAACGGAATTTGTTTAAGGGCAATTTTTCAGCTCTGTTTGTTCAGCCCACTTTTTCAGATCAGGCAAAAGTTTAGCCCCGGCAGAGCCGCCGGAGGCCTTTTTCAACAAACCTGTTGGGCAGAACAGCTACGAAATTCGCAACGCTTTTGTATGGTTTGGAACGCCGCACTCCGGTGCGGCATCCTGCCTGACCCCGCCCCTCTCTTTTTTCTGAACAGTCTACCCTTAATCCCCCTGGTGCATTTCTTTGGGTTCGTGTCCAGCACCCCTCCGGAGACTAAGAACAGGTATTCGCAAACCCGGTGTTCTGTTTCTTGTTTAGAAGTAATAACAATGTTAGCATGTGTTAATGTTTGGTTTGTCGAATGTTGCCGGCTTAACGAGCAGGCATCCCCTTTTGCCGCTCAGCCCCAACGGGGTTGAGCGGCAAAAGGGGATGAAACCGGAACGTTTTTGCGGAGCTTTTTTCAAAAAGCGACCCGCCGGAGGCAAACTGAAACGGTCATTACGGCTCTAACATTGGGGGAGGGGGTTTTCTGATGAAACGCGCGAAGTGGGTTTGTTTTATTATGCTGGTGGCTCTTCTGTTGCCTGGGGTTTCAAGTGCAGGGCGATCAAACTGGGCCCTTAACATGGTGTCCGGTGTCGTTTACATCGCAGGGTTTGAGTACAACTACGACCAGAATATCTACATGACCCGCCACAATGCCCTTCAGCGGAAATTCGGGTTCAACAACCTGTATGACAAACTGGCGGCACCCGTTGGCATGGCCATTGATGTGGAGCCGGTTCGATTTGAGTTCGAGGGCCAGAAGTACATGGTTGAGCTCTGGAAGGGGCAGTACTACTCGTCCATCGGCGCAGAGATCGGGTTTTACGTCGGAACGGAGCTGAATATATATGGAGACGCCCACTACCGCTGTGCCAACCCCGATGAGGAGCTGGATATTGCCTTCACCCTGGAAAATGACGAGACCCAGGAGTATGCGGTCAGTGGCAAGCACTGGTGGCTGACAGGCTTCAAACCCGGGGTGTTCGGAAGGCCCGAAGACCTTGTGCTTAAGAACATTGAAATTATTTTCAAGTCTGAGGCCATGGCAGAAGCGTTTGAAGATGAGCTCTATCGGCTTGGTTACGATGGGTCGATTGATGATGTGTGGCGCGATGGTGACACCGTCGGGTTTATTTTCTCCACACCCAAAACCGAGCAGCCCTGGGAACCAGATCAGATGGAGGTTGTCCTGCGGGCCAACAGAGGGCTCGTTGACGTGCTGAAGCGGTTTCAGTGGGCCTTCGATCTTGAGGACTTCAGCCCTGAGAGCATTGCAGAGGTCATTGATAAACGGTTTTGGAGCGGGATGTATCTGTTCTTTAAGTTCCGCAAGACGTTTTAATGTTTTTGGTTACGATTCACCTTGCTTCCGGTGGGCAGGGGCTGAGCCCCTGCACCCCAGGTTCGCAAATGCTCCGGGGCTTCTCCCCTCCACATTTGCTTACGGGCTTCGCCCGTGGATAACGACTTGGGATAGTCTCCATTCTTCGTGTAGCCCGAAGGGCGCTTCGTGTTCTTCGTGGTTAATAACAAGCTGTTGAAGAATGAAGTATGAGGACCTGGCCGCCGGGTGCACGCTTTTATGGAGGTCACATGATATTGGACCGCATTTTACCCGACTGGACCGTCCGGGAAATCCATGAAACAACCATCGACACCAGCCGTGATGTGCTTTGGGAGGCGGTGCGGCATTTGGATTTCAGCGCGTCGTGGCTGACGCGGATCCTTTTTGGGCTTCG
The DNA here is from genome assembly GCA_942491485.1 of Desulfolunaceae bacterium. Taxonomy (GTDB): domain Bacteria; phylum Desulfobacterota; class Desulfobacteria; order Desulfobacterales; family Desulfolunaceae; genus Desulfoluna. Next base: position 71,755 of record CALOAX010000017.1, read on the forward strand.
CGGAATTGATCGTGTGGGGTTGACGCTTCAGGACATGGTGAAGGACGGGCCGTTTCGGGTGTTTGCCGAGGAATCGGGTTTTGAACTGGTTATGGGGTTGGTCTGCAACACGAAGATGGTGCCGGTGCCCATGGAGACCCTTGAAGATTTTCAGGGGTATGTGGGTGACGGGGTGAGCCGGATGGCCTGGAATTTTACTGTGGAAGAGAGGGTTGGGGGCCTTTGCCTTCGGACCGAGACCCGTGTGCAGTGCATGGGGCCGAAGAGTCGGCGGTGGTTTTTGCCGTATTGGACGGTCATCCGCCCCTTCAGCGGGTTGATTCGTCGGGAGATGTTGCGGTTGGCCAAAAAGCAGGCCATGAAAACAGGTGATAGGGGATAGTGGTGGGGAGTTCGTCTCTCATCCCTTTTGTTTGTGTCCATGCAGCACTCCAGGTTGTGATATCCCCTTTCTATAGACCGGAGAAGCTCGGGGATTACCCGAGCCTCTCCTGAGTTCCTGATTCCTCATCACATCGGTCGTTCTTTATCGACAGGGGGGAATCGCGTATGCTAAAAATCCTTCGTATTTACTGGCAGTCTTAATCCCTTTACAACATGGCTTAAAAAATTCGCCCGCATGATGAATGGGAGCCGCCGAATGTCCGGTTCCCCTTGTGTCTGAGGCGACACCCCATTTTTGGTTCTTAGATCAACTACATGACAAGGAGAGACTTATGACTGAGTTCAACAGTGTCACAATCATTAAAAAAGCAAACATTTACTTTGAAGGAAAGGTGACCAGCCGTGCCGTTATCTTCCCGGATGGTTCGCGAAAGACTCTTGGTATTATGCTTCCCGGAGAATACGAGTTCGGCACGGAGGCAGAAGAGCTCATGGAGATTATGGCCGGAGAGCTCGAAGTGTCTCTGCCTCAGGAAGAAGGGTGGCGAACCGTGAAAGCGGGTGAGTCCTTTCAGGTTCCGGCCAACGCCAAGTTCGGTTTGAAGGTCATTGAGGTCACCGATTACTGCTGTTCTTACATCGCGTGATACACAGCGGCCGGGGGAGATCCGGGCAGTGAGTGTCGGGCAAAAAAGAAGGCCATAAATGCAGATAACAGGTCGGTCATGGTTTGCATTGGCTTTGCCCTAAGGCTCATTGTAAACGAATAGATGGGCCTTGATGAATGGCAACCTTTGGCGTTCTGGCACAAGAAGGGGCTTAGGAACCACGAAGATCACGAAGAAAAAAGAGCGATAGCTCACTTTTGCAGCGAAGCCGCCTTCGTGCTCTTCGTGGTAGAACTCTATCCTGTCATTTGGTTTGAAGCTACCATCAATCTGGAGGCAGTGGGCGGAGATGAATTTTGTTTCTTTCATCCTGTCAGAAGCAAGGTCTTTTACCCATCCTGCTTTCAAGGTGACTCACCTTGCCGCCGGAGGCAGCTTTTGTCTTCAATACCCCCGAAAGATAGAGGCTCAAGTAACCCCGCATCACACCGGCATCTGTACCGGCGCCGGATTCGGAGACCATGGCCCAGAAGCTCTGGAACGCTCGGTGAATGGGTGCCTTGGGATGCTTAAGGGCATCTCTCCGGTGGAGGCTTTTGATCTGGATACGTATCTGGGGAGGTGGTTTTCCGATGAATCATCCGACGTGGGGTTGTTTTATTACGATCGTTACATATCCGGGGGCCGTGGCTGGGCTATTCATAAATGGATGGTGGATTGCGAATTATTCTTGACCGGTTGGTGTCGTTATGAGAAGTTTTTATCTGTTATGATACTTGAATTATTGTTTATTTGTATTGGGTTGGATGGCTCGGATAAAAAGGCCGCGGGCGAATGAACTATAAGCGGAATCCGGGCTGCCGGAGGGATGCGCTGATCGGTTATCGGACGAATTTCTTATAATCATCACCCGGAGGATCGTCTTATGAAACGTTCTATTCTGAAAGTGATTGTTACTGTTATCGTTTTGGTCGCCTTGCCTGTGTTTTCCTTGGCCGTCAAAGAAGACACATCTCGATGCAGATGTTGGTACGAAGGGTATGATGCAAACACAGCCGGGCACTCTTTTGAAGGGGACGGTCCTGGAGGATCAAAGGATGATTGCGATCTTCTCGGGCAGAAAATCGAATGGGAGGACGGCTGGTACTCGGCAGAAGCTGAGGAATCCAGGAAATGTCCCTACAAAACGCGTTGATTGCGAGGTGGGGTACAACCATTCTTCATTCGTCAGTCTGCCTTCGACGGATCGGCTCTTTTTAGTCACCGCAAAGAAGCCTTGAACCTTGTTCAAGGCTTCTTATGATTTTTGGCAGACTGATATCAGTGCCGGGCGGCGGATGCAATGACGCAGGTGGCGTCGTCGGCGTCTGTCTCGTCTGGATTTGTTGCGAAGATTATCTATTCATACTCCATGGATGCCGTTGACTCGATGACGTCGCCGGTTTTGATCCAGCGCCTCCAGGTGGTGATATCACTTTTTCCTGGCCAGAAGTGGGGGCGTTTTAAGTGTGTCGGCAGGATCGTTGAATCCGCTCCGAAAAAGGTGTCCAATTGCTTTTGGGCAAGCCCTGTAACCTGGCTCATCCGGGCATGTGAAATCCAGCATTTGTCAAAGGTGCAGCTACCCATATCTGCAGCGCCAAAATCAACGGCGCACAGTTCCACCTCAATAAACCTGCAATTCTGAAACGTGACGTTATCAAAGCAGGTATCTCTCAGGGACACCCCTTCAAACGTGCAATCTTTATAGCTCGCCCCTTCCAGATGGCATTCACTGAAATTAACCCGGTCAAATCGGCATCCGGTGAATGTGCAATCGTTTAAGTTTGCGTCATGCATCGCGACCGACTCAAAGTGGCAGTCATTGAAAACCCCACCCATAAAAATAGACTCAGACAATCTGGCCTCTTTCACATTGACAGAACTGAGTTCCAGCATCGGGAGAGCCGCACCCTCAAGGTTTGGCTTGAGACGGGGGATTGTGCCGGCGTGTTCAAAGTAGAACCGGGCCAGCCTTAACAGGCAGGTGCGCTCATCGGCAAATGATACCGGCAGCATATCATCGGGCACAAAGGTATAGTTTCCCGTGTAGTCAATGTCCAATGGCGGGTTCGCTGATTCAAAATCAAGGTCGAAATAATCCTCCAGGTAATCGGCGCTCTGGAACGCCGGAGAGGCTTTTAAATACAAGGCGATGGACTTGAACAGCCCTGCGTCACCCGACACGATTTCAATATCTGATACCATCCGTACACACGCTTCAAGTGACTTGGTATTGTTATCACCATTGATGACGCGTAGATCGACAAGGAGATACCATGCAAAAAACAGTGCTTGTTCTGGCTTGCTTGATTCTGAGTGGGTGCCTTGGGATGCCCAAGGGCATCTCCCCGGTGGAGGATTTTGACCTGGATAAGTATCTGGGGAGGTGGTTTGAAATTGCGCGATTGGACCACTCCTTTGAGCGGGGACTTGAGAAGGTGACGGCGGACTACTCGTTGCGGGGCGATGGCGGAGTGGCGGTTATAAATCGAGGGTTCTCACCTGAGGACAAGGAGTGGCGTGAGGCAATCGGAAAAGCGTATTTCGTGAACAGCCCCGACGAGGGCTATCTGAAAGTCTCCTTTTTTGGCCCGTTTTACGGATCGTATGTCGTCTTTGACATAGACAAAGAGGGGTATCAATACGCCTTTGTCTCAGGCCCTGACTTGTCCTATCTCTGGCTTTTGGCACGGACGCCCGAGGTCTCTGATGATGTCATGGCCGCGTTCATCGACAGGGCCTCTGCGTTGGGTTTTGACACCGGGGCATTGATTCTGGTGAATCAAACACAGTAATTGGGGACCGGTTTGATTCGTCCCCGAAAGCAACAAAGCCCTTCAGAGGTGGTTTGCAGGGCATTGTTTGCATGAACTTCGGCTCTCCACATGGCAGTTTACCTCTCCATCATTCCATACCGCCTGGCGTCGTCCATTTTCCTTGGCTGTGTAGAGCATGGTATCCGCGGTTTCGAAAAGGAGGCCTTTGCTCTGGTTTTGAGACGGAACGACGGTGGCGCCGCCGATGCTCACGGTGAGCCATTGGGATACGGTTGAACTGCAATGATCTATCTGCTCGTCCTCAATGGCTTTGCAGATTGTTTCTGCGACGCTTCTCGCCCCTTGTGCATCGGTTCTCGGCATGAGGATAACAAACTCTTCGCCACCGTAACGGGCAGTAAAATCGGAAGGCCGCTTCAGTTTTCTGGTTATGGTTTTGGCCACGGCTTTCAATGTTTTGTCCCCTTTGCCGTGGCCGTAGGTGTCGTTGTACTGCTTGAAATAGTCCACATCCAGAATCCCGAGAGAGAGAGGGTCCTGGTTGCGCATGGCTCGCTGCCACTCCAGGGTGAACCGTTCATCGAAACTCCGGTGATTGGGGATTTCCGTCAATCCGTCGAGGAGGGCGATGCGTTCCAGCAGCTTGCGCTGCCTCATGATTTTGAGGTGGATTTTCACCCTGGCCAGAACAATGGCCGGGTGAAAGGGTTTGGCAATATAATCCACGGCTCCGAGAAGCAACCCTTTCTCCTCATCCTCTTCTCCCTTTAAGCCTGTGATGAAGATGACCGGCACCTCCCGGGTGGCTGGGTTCATTTTCAATGCTTTTAACACCTGGTAGCCGTCCATTTCGGGCATCATGATATCCAGGAGGATGAGGTCGGGCGCCTGCTTGGCTGCTCGTTCCAGGGCCTGCTCGCCGTTTTTGGCCAGGATGACCGTGTAATCCGCTTTCAGAAGCTCTGCAAGGACGGTCAGGTTAAACCGCTCGTCGTCCACCACCAAAATTCGCTGCTTTATACTCATGCTTGGGTCTCCTGTGACTGCCTCAGGCAACGGTTTCTTGAATCGCTTCAAGGGTCTCTAACGCCTTGTCGTACTCGATCATTTGAATCTGGCCGATCATGGTCTCCACCGCCTCTTTGGTTTCTAAAAGCGTCAGGGTTTCCCGTATGCGGGGAACCATGTCTTCGACCTCGCAGCTGCCTTCCTCCAGTCCCGTCGCAAGTTGGCTTATGAGTTCATGGGCCTTGGTTCTTGAGAACGCCTCGGGGGATGCCATGGTTGGGGAGACCCCTTTAATTGCAAGCGGGCGGAGCTCCGTCATTACCCCTTGAAAGGCCAGAGAGAAGTCGTTGAAGGCACGTGCCGTTTTTTGCGCATCGCCTCTTCTGAATTGATGTTCCAGGTTTGCAGCGGTCGCATGGAGCACGGTGGCACCGAGGGTGCCGGCCACACCCTTGATTGTGTGAAGGGCCCTTATGGCCCCTCTATGTTCATGACGGGCCATCTCCAGCATCTCCCGTTCTATCTCTTCTTTGGTTCCGCAGTGGTCGTGGTAAACGTCCATCAGAAGTTTTTTGAACAATGTCCGGTTGCCCCCGACGTTTTTGATTCCCTGATTTTGATTGATGGTCGTAAGGCTTGGCAGGGAATCCTCTGGTTGAGGGGGGACGGGTTCCTCACAGGGCTCCGGCACAGGCCGGCATCCCGGTTTGATCCAGTGCATCAGGGCATCCATCAATTTATCCATGTCGATGGGTTTGGTCAGGTGCTCGTTCATGCCTGCGTCCAGGCTTTTCTCCCTGTCTCCGGCAATGGCATGGGCGGTCATGGCAACGATGGGAACCTGGTCATATTCAGGCATGCTGCGGAGCCTCCGTGTGGTTTCCAAGCCATCAAGCTTTGGCATCTGGATGTCCATGAGGACCAGGTCGTACTCTTTTTCAGCCATGGCCGCCAAAGCCTCGAGGCCGTTTTTCACCGTATCCACGTTGAGACCGGCCAGGGTCAGAAATTCCCTGGCCACCAGCTGGTTGATGGGGTTGTCTTCTGCCACGAGCACCACGGCCCCGGCAATGGACGCCAGGCGGTCCTGCCGGGGAGCCAGGGGCTGTTGATCCCTTTGACGGGGCCCCCGGTTGAAAACCATGGTGATGGCATCAAAAAGCACCGAGGGGTTGACCGGTTTGGAGATGAACCCGTTAACAAGAGATTCCAGGGACTCCTCATGCAGCTCTTCCTGATCGTGGGGGGTCACCAGGAGGATGACGGGCCTTTTTGATGTGCCATACCGCTGATTGATTTGGTGAAGGGTGCCGATGCCGTCAAGACCAGGCATCTTCATGTCCAGCACCATCAGGTCGAAATGGCTCTCACCCTCGGCTGATTCCTCAAGACGGCGGAGTGCCGCTTCACCGGATTCCACCGCTGTGACATCAAAGGCGAAGGATGCGAGCATGGTGCAGAGAGCACGTCGGGCCGTCTCGTTGTCGTCCACAACCAGTACCCTGAGCCCCATGGGAACGGTTGCCTCAATAGGGGAGGGATGGGGGTCGGACAGGGAGAACCGTCCTGTGAAATGAAAATTGCTCCCCTGGCCGGGGGCGCTTTCAATCTCAATGGCGCCGCCCATCATTCCCACCAGGTGGTTCGATATGGAAAGGCCCAGGCCGGTGCCGCCGAATTTGCGGGTGGTGGATTCGTCCGCCTGGGTAAAGGGCTGGAACAGGGCCTCTATTTGTTTTTCGGAGAGCCCCATTCCCGTGTCGGATACGGAGAAAGAGAGGGTGGCCTCGGAGTCCGCCATTTCCCGGACCGTGACACCGATGACGATCTCCCCGTGTGTGGTGAACTTCACCGCATTGCCGGTGATGTTGACCAAGGCCTGAGTCAGGCGCAAGGGGTCCCCAACCAGGTGCCTGGGAACATCCGGGGCAATGGAGAAGACCATTTCCAGGCCTTTTTCTTCCGCTTTGAAAGCGACCATGGTGGCCACGGAGTCAAAGACTTCATCGAGGTTGAAGGCGATGCTTTCCAGGGAGAGTTTGCCCGCTTCCACCTTGGAAAAATCGAGGATATCGTTGATGATGCCGAGCAGGGAATCGGCCGAGGACTTTATTTTTCCGATGTAGTCCCGTTGTTTGCCGGTGAGCTCTGTTCTGAGGGCAAGGCTGGCCAGGCCAATGACGGCGTTCATGGGGGTGCGGATTTCGTGGCTCATTCGGGCCAGGAAATTGCTTTTGGCATGGTTGGCGGCCCAGGCCCCATCCTCCACCGCTTTTCGCTCGCTGATGTCGATGATGATCCCCCGCACGCCTGCAAAGGTTCCCTTTTGAATGATGGCGGTGGAATAGCTGATCACCGGGATAATATCACCGCTGGCGGTGACGTAGTCGTACTCCCGCGGTGTCCTTTTTTTTTCGGCGAAGTCCTTCGAAAAATCGTTGCGGGCTCTGCTTTGGCTTTCCGGGGTGAGAAAGTCCATGAGTTTTAAGGTGCCCAGGTCTTTTTCCGTGCAGCCGGACATGTGGAACCCGTATTTGTTCGTATAGGTAATGGTCCCCTTGGCGTCGGCTTCATAAATCAGTTGGGGCAGGAGGTCGGCAAGGTCCTTGAACCGTCTGTTGCTTTCGCGAAGCGCAGCTTCCACCTGACGCCGCTCTTCCATTTCATGGCTCAGGTTCCGGTTTATCCGGGACAGCTTCCAGCTCCAGATAAGCCCCGCGCCGGATATCAGGATAAATCCGGTGAGGAGTTTCCAAAGCGACGCGTAGTCGAAGCCTTTCTCATAGTGAACGTCCAGCCATTTGCGGTAGATGGCCCGGTGGTCTTCTTCGCTCATGGAGGCCAGCACCTTGTTGATGATCGTCACAGCCGGAGAGGATTCAGGGGTGATTCCTATTCTGTGGTCGAACTCAAATTCCGTGGCCCCGGCGATTTTCAGGTTGGTCATGCCCAGCCTCTGAAGGTTTTCAATGGCCACGGCCAGGTGCCCCACAAAGGCGAACACCTCCCCGTTTGATACCTTGATCAGCGCCTCTTTCACCGTGTCCACCTGAACGGTTGTTATCTGCGGGTAGGTGCTGTTGAGGAAGTGGTAACTGGTGTGCCCCTTTCCCACCGCCACGAGTTGTCCGTTCAGCTGAAAGGTCTCTTGGATAAAGGGGATGTCTTCCCGGGTGACGATAACCAGGGGAAAGGAGATAAAGGGTTCTGTGAGAAGAATCGGGCGACCCACCAGATCCTCCGAGGCCAGGGCCGGAATCACGTCTATTTTTCTATCCGCGTACTTTTGGAGCACCCCGGCCCAGGTGTCGCTCTGTTGAAAAGAAAATGTCAGGCCGCTGCGCCGGGTGATGATGGTTAAATAATCGGCGATGATCCCCTGAAACTCGGTGCCACTGTCCACAATGGAGAGGGGTTTCCAGTTCACCTCGCTGAAGACCAGGGGTTGGTGATTGGCCACAAACGATTTTTCGGCTGGGCTCATGGCGATCATTTTTACTGGGTTGGGCGCAGGGCCCCCCACTTGGGGAGGCTCTGCGTATGCGGTTGTCCAGCCTAACAAGCAGCACCCTGAGACCATGGCATGGAGTGTTGGTCTCAGCCAGAACGTCCAGATGTTTCGGTGCCTGCGTGTAAGGCGGGTATCGGCCATGCCGGGGCGTTGGTATCGCCTTGCCCGGGCGGAGACAGGTCGCCATGGGGCTGGCGTGGGTGGTTTTGTTAGAGTTATTGCCATGTGACGCCTTTGTATTCCGGTAAGCCCCACACCAGCAGGGCGTTGTGTTAAAAAATAACGTGAGAAAAAGTTGCCAGGCTCTTGGCCGGGCTTCTGATCGTTGCTTCCGAGGCAGAGCTCTTATTGGGCTCGTTGGGACTCATCCAGCACGTCTCGTACCGTGTTGGCCAGGTCAGGCATACCCACCGGTTTCGTCAGAAGGCGTTTTATTCCTGAGTATGTGGCCTCTTCCTCGTTGGTTGTTTCGTTTGTCCCACTCCAGATGATGATGGGAATATTGGGCCTGATCGCCATCAATTCCCGGGCCAGTTGCACGCCGGTCATGTTGGGCATGTTCAGGTCCGTGAGGACCAGGTCAAAACCGTTCGGGTTTATCTGGAATGCCTCCACCACCCCGATATTGCTTGTGCAGGACGTGACCCGATACCCCAGGCGTTCCAGCACCTGAGTGACAACCTCCACGATAATGTCGTCGTCATCTATCAGAAGGATGTGCTCGTCTCCGATGGGGATGGTTTTCAGGTTTCCACGGAAATCGGTCTGAACCGGCTTTTTGGCTATGGGCAGATAGATATGGAATGTGGTTCCTTTTCCGGTGTCACTGTAGACCTTGATATCGCCTTTGTGGTTCTTCACGATGCCATGCACCACGGAAAGCCCGAGCCCACTGCCCTTGCCGTTTTTGCTTTTTGTGGTGAAATACGGGTCAAATATTTTATTAAGACACTCCGGAGGGATACCACAGCCTGTATCGGATATGGAAAATAAGGCGTACCGACCGGATTCAAGTGCGTTATCGGAACAGCCGCTGGCATCCCAGCTTATTTCCTTGAGCTGGACATGTATCTTCCCGGAGGTTAGCTCCACCGCATGGTACGCGTTGGTGATCAGGTTTAAGACAACCTGGTGAATCTGCGTGGGGTCCGCCGACACGGGGCTGCATGATGCTTGAATGTCTTCAGTGATCTCTATACTCGTGGGAATGGTCGATCGCCCCAGCTTAAGGGCCTCCCTGAGAATCTCTTGCATCTGCACCGGCTTCATTTCGTGGTCTGTTTTCCGGCTGAAGGCCAGGATTTGTTTCACGAGATCGCTGCCTCGTGTTCCTGCGTTTAATATCTCCCGGGCATTGTTGTGCTGGAGGGACCCGATGGGCAAATCCTGCAGCAGCAATTCAGCCATGCCGATAATCGGAACCAGAATATTTCTGAAATCATGGGCAATGCCACCGGCCAGGTGCCCGATGGACTCCATTTTCTGAAGATGGATCAACTGCTTCTGCAGGTTCCTCCGCTCCTGCTGAGCCTGCTTGAGATCGGAGATGTCCTTGATGCTGCCAAGCATCCTGCAATACCTGCCGTCCTTGTCCTTCAGAAAGGCGCCATTGGCTTTCACGTAGGTGAAGCTCTCATCCTTGCGTCTGAACAGGTATTCCCCACTCGTGCTGCTGGCTCCGTTCGCCATGGCATTCGCGGTAAGCCCAAGAATTCTGTCCCGATCGTCATCATGGATCATTGCTTTCCACTGGTCGTGGTTGATGTGCTGGAACTCCTCGGGTGGGAAGCCCGTGATCTCTTCAATGGCCCCTGCCCAGGTGATCTGGCCGCTGGGAATATCGTAATCGTAGATCATCTGTCCGGTTCGCAGGCTCATGAGGCGGAACCTCTCCTCACTCTCCTGAACAGCGGCTTCGGCCTTTCGGTTCTTCTGAAGGGTGAAAATGAGGGAGGCGATGACCGCCATGAGAAGCGTTGCAAACAACAGCACTACCCAGAGGGCAACCTTGAGTTTTTCATAGAGGCAAAAAGGCTGATTTATGATGGTGCTGCCAAGGGGGAGGGCACTGTGTTTGATGTTGTGGTGCTTCAATGCATTGTAATCAAACATGTAGGCCATGGGGCTGCCGCTTACGGCCAGGTCCCGGACCCTGTCTCCCCTTAAAGCCTTTGCTGTCATTTCCGCAGCGGTTCGTCCTTGGTAATGGGGGCTGGTCACCTTTCCCCCCACCACGCCCTGGCCCACCACGTCCCAGATGCAGTAGGTCGGGAGGCCGCTGGATTCGGTCACGATCCTTATGCTCTCTTCGCTGGAAATATAGCTCCCTTCCGGGGTTCGGAGGTACATGGCCCACAGAACCAGGCTCTCCTTGGGGAGATCGCCCAGTCTTGCGATGAGTTCCTGCAAGCTGAGGTTGTCGAGGTAGTCAATGTCTACCCGGTTTGCAAAGTAGGGCTCTTCCTGCTTCACGTGCCCCTTCAAGGCTCTCCCCGACAAGGTGGCATCGGAGATGACGGCAATTTTCCGGGTGCCGGGATGGAGCTTGAGCATGAGATTGATGGTTTCACCGACTCCGTAGTTTTCATAGACACCGGTAAAGTCGTCGCGCCCCTCGATGCGGGATGGCTTGAAGTCGTTGATTCCGCAGAAAATGACGGGCACCTTGGGGAAGAGTGCGTCACGGTGTTCAAGGAGAAAGTTGAGGGCGCGGTCATCCGTTGAGATGATGGCGTCGAATTTTGCGAATCGGTACTTGTAGGCAAATTTTTGGCGGAGAAGTTGGAGGTACTCTTTGTCCGAGCATCGCTTGGCATCCATGTACGTGATGACGAGCTCCACATGCTCCTTTTCATCAAAGACGGACTTTACGCCCTGCATGATCCGGTCGGTCCAGTGGTAGCCCTCGTGGAAGGAGTTGAGAACCAGTACCCGTTTTGGGTCCTCGCTGGCCGGGGCCTGGTGCAGCAAATACGGGTTATCCGGTCTGGCTGATGCTGGGGCCTCTGGAAGAAGGGTGAGCAGCATGAAAAGAAGAAGAATACCTTTTGAATAGCGTTTCATTTTTAAGGGGTCCATGGTTGGTGGTCTCGTAAAAAAAAATGAAGGCCAACAGCCTTTGTTTCAGGCTTTGGCCAAAATTCTGAGTGGTTTGATTGAAACATGTGTTTCAAGCCATTCAAAAGGGTAATCTGAACCCCCCGGGAGAGGTTCTGTACAAATAGTACTGGGTATATAGGCTCTTCCTGTTCGTTGATACGTGTGGTGTGTTGCCCTGATTCCAGTTCTCCATGACGGGGGGCTGACCTTCTTGGATGGGGTGGCCGAAGCGTGCTTCATCGGTGCCTGGCGGCTTGTGAAGGACGCTTGAGTTGTTGTTTGATACAGGTTTGATGTCAACGAGGCGGGGTGAGCCCGGTGTGTTCATGTTGCACTGTCCGTTCAAGACGTATTCAAGTTTCTGGTAGCAGGGCATGCCAGCTACTTGGGGTTCCGACTTGAAGAGGTGAATCACCTCGAACAGATCCGCACAGACCGACTCAAGAATTTTCCGTGATTCCGATGGCCTTACCATGGAACTCAAGGCTTGCTTTCCTTTCGGGATGTGTGTTGCGGTAAGTTGATTGGCAACCCGCTTGAAACAGTCGCTTGGATGATTTTTAAGGGTGAGTAGAAACCTTGCGATACTTGCTGAAATAAGGGCGATCCTGCCTAAGTTTCGGGTGGTAGCTTTTGTATGGGCCAGTTCTGTCGGTTTATTTTTTCTGTTTGTCTGGAGCTGTGAGGCCATGGTGCCAAAGAGTGGCTTGAACACGGTCGATTCAAGTTTATTTTCAATGATCACACTGCGCATGTTCCAGAGGCACTTTGTTGTGATCTCTTTTGTTTGTCCCGGTTTCACGGCTCTGTTCAGGGCATACTGCCACTCAGCGCAGGACGCCAGGTGGTTGACGGACTCCTCATCCGTCAGGTCGAACACCTGCTGAAGGACAAGTACACCAAGGAGTGTTCGCAACTCGTTTGTTGCGTCTCCGAAGTCTGTTTTAACGTAAGGGGCAATGCTGGTGACAGGAAGGTTGCAGAGATCCTGGTGCCTGAATAATCCTGCCCAGGAATCCTCCCATTGCTTCTCTTGTCTTGGCGCGGAACACCTCCATGACTCTGTGGGGTCTAAGGGGACGTTCTCTTTGTTGTCAATCATCGGGTGACCTTTTAACCTGGTTGTGTCGTGACGTTTTGTGCGTTGTGGGCAGCTGTTGTGGACATAGGGTCTGGCAACAACCTTAATCAGCCAATCAAGGAGAGCTTTTTAAACGTCCATCGTGATTGGTGATCATCTCTTTCGGTTCTATAAAAACGAGAGATCGTGGGGGGGTATTCGCTGGATGAATAAAAGCCAGCCAAATCACGACCTCTCGTTTTTTTATGCAATCTTGAAGGTCTCCACCACCTGTTTCAGTTGAACCGCCATGGCCGAGAGCTCTTCGGCGTTGCCATGAACCTCTCGGCTGCTGCCGGAAATCCCTCCGGCGTTGGTGTTCACCTCGGAAATTTCACGGCCGATATCGGTGACCACCGTGGAGGCCTCGGCGATCCTGCCGTTGACGTCCTCGATGCCTTGGGAGGCCTGGGCGATGTTCGTGGCAATTTCGCGGGTGGCAACGGACTGCTCTTCCACGGCGGTGGCGATGGTGGCCACGATGGTGTTGACCTCGGTGATGACCTTTGTCACCTCCTCAATATCGGAGACCGTTTCGCCTGTGACGTGCTGGATGCCCCCCACGCGTTCTTTGATGTCCTGGGTCGCGTCGGCGGTCTGGTTGGCCAGGGCCTTGATTTCGTTTGCCACCACGGCAAAGCCTTTGCCTGCCTCTCCTGCCCGTGCTGCTTCGATGGTGGCGTTTAGGGCCAATAAATTCGTCTGTTCCGAAATTTCGCTGATCGCTTCGGTGACAGATCCGATGGCAGCCGCGGCCTCTCCCAGCCGAATCATTTTCTGTGATGCTCCGTCGGCTTGCTGAACGGCTTTTTCGGAGATGCTCCGGGCCGTCTCGGATTGCTTGGCCACCTCCCCGATGGTGGCGGTCATCTCCTCGGCGGCGGTGGCCACCATGTCGCTGTTGGCGGAGGTCTGTTCCATGGCGGCGGCCACATCATTGATGTTGGCTGTCATCTCTTCAGCGGCTCCGGAAACGGAGGTGGATCGCTCGGAGGTGTTGTCGGCCTGGCTCGCCAGATCGCCGGCCACGCCAAGGAGTGCACGGGAAGAGTCGTCCATGCCGGTGGCCTGTCCCGCAAGCTCCCCGATGATTCGTTGGAGTTTTTCAATAAACGTGTTGAACCAGCTGGAAAGCTGACCGATTTCGTCGGATGTGGTGACGGGAAGGCGAAGGGTGAGGTCTCCTTCCCCTTCGGCAATATCCCGAAGGCCAGCGACAACGCCATTGATGGGACGAATCACCAGGGCCATCGACACAAACCACACAACACCCACCAGCAGAAGAAAACCGGCAACGCCAATGACGATACTGGTGTTCCTCAATGACTGTGCCCCGGCCAACATTTCGTCCAGGGGGGCCACGATTCCGATGGCCCAAGGGGTGTCGGTTTTTCCGATGGTGATGGGGACCAGGATCTGGAATGTGTCCATACCGCCGTTTTCGGACTGCCGAACCATGGAAAAGGTCTGCCCCTTTTTTAATGCATCTATAAAAGGGGCCCTTTCTTTTCCCTTGATCACATCGGCGGCATTTTTGCCGATCACTGCTTTATTGGGGTGGTACACCGTGAAGCCTTCATTGGAAAGGAGGTAGCCGTAACCGGAATTGAACGGCTTAACGTCTGCCATCATTTTCCCGAAGGCATCCAGGGCAATATCAGCCGTTACAATACCAAGGAACGTACCGTTTGCCTTGATGGGTGCCACCACCGTCGTCATAAGGACATCTTTCCCTCCTACGGGGTAGACATAGGGCTCGGTGATGATCTCCTTGCCTGTTCTCTTGGGAATCTGGTACCAGGCATCGGTATCGAAGTTGACCAGGGGTTCCACCTCAATGGTTCCATTGCCACGATTCCAGTAAGGGGCGAACCGACCCGATTCATCATGGCCTTGGGTATTCATGAAATCGGCATCGCGGCCATCCAGCGCATCGGGCTCCCAGCAGGAGGCCATGCCGATGAGGTCGGGGGTTTCTTTCAGCAGGTTTTTCAGCATGGCGTTTATCTGACCACGATCCGGTACCTGCCCGCTCATCTTTACCCCTTCAAGGGCGTGGGCCATTGCGCGTACAATGTCCATGGCATTGTCCAGATCCGCCTGGATCATCAACCCATGCTTGGAGGCCATTTCAAGGGCCTTCTCCTCTGCTTCTGATCGCGCCATGTGCGATGCGCTGTGCGCAATATAAGAAATGGTGACAGCATATGAGAGCAGCACCACCCCGCATATGGCAAAGAGCATTTTTGCCCGTAGGCCGAACTTTCTGAACATCTTCTCTCCTTTGTCTTCCTCTATAGCTTTACGTATATCTTGAATTGATTGGACAGGCCTTTGAGCTGTGTTGAGATGTCATCCAGCTTCCGGGTGTTGTCGTCGGTTTCGATGCTTTTGTGGGCGTCACCCTCCTCACGCTTGCTGGTCCTCTATACATGCCGGACGATTTCATCGATCGCTTTGCTGGACTCTAAGACTCGGGCGTTCAGGCTCTCAATGGCCCTGAATGCCATGTCGGCATGTGTTGCGATCTCTTTGGTGGTGCTGGACTGCTCTTCTACCGCTGCTGTGATGGTAAGGATGACACTGACGATGTCGGTGATGATCTCGCTTATGTTTTCAATGTGGGTGATGTTTTGTATGGCAGACGCCTGAACCTGAGTCACTTTTTCCTTGATTTCCCAGGTGGCCTCTGTGGTCTGCTTGGCAAGTGTCTTGATTTCATCGGCAAACGCGGCAAAGCCATTTTCCGTTTCACCGGCTCGGGCCGCTTTGATGGTGTCGTCAAGCGTGATAAGGCTTCTCCGTTCGGCTAGTTGAGTGACGGTTTCCATGACTTGATTTATATTCCGGGCTGCATACCCGAGATCATCCATAGCCGAGGCTGTCGTATTGGCAAGGGTGATGGAAGCCTGGGCGATGGTCCCGGTTCGTTTCAGATTCTTGGCCGTCTCATCGAGGGGGGCGTCTGACTGGTCTAAGATCAGGTCTTCCTTTGATGTGATACTGTCCTGAGGGTTTTTCATGGATAAAAACTGTTCCTTTTGCACGTGTTTGAATTGGGAAATTGTGTTCACTTCAGGCGTTCGCTTTTCAAATAAGAACAAAAACCGTGCCAAGGGAGTGGTCGTTTTCGGTTTGGAATATTTTCTGTAATATTTTAGGATGTTGAGTTTTGGGGTGACGATAGATGAAGTAGGCAGGAGTACGAGTGAGGTGCGTCACAGTGTCGCTTCATTTATTCGTGAAAGGCATAACTCTTCTGTCGTATGGGGCAAATCCACCGAGGCAGTGTGTCGCAGGCCGGAGTGCGGCAGAATGTCGCACTCCGGCTGGGCTGATACCAACGCCTTCTTTTGGAGGGAGGGCATTCTGATGACAGCCATGCCCTCGGAGAAATTGTTATACTTTGAACTGATCCACGGTGGTTTTTAATGCGGCCGATAGCTCGTTCAGCGCCTTTGAACTGACATCGATTTGAGAGCTGTGGTTGGCCATCTCCTTGGAGACGCTATGGACTTCTGCGATCTCATGGGTGATTTCCATGGCCACGTTGGAGCCCCGAGTGATGTTCTCGGTCATTTCCTGGATTCCTAAGGCAGCTTGCCCTATGTTGGTGGCGATCTCTTTTGTGGTGGCGGACTGCTGCTCCACGGCTGCCGCCATGGAATCAATCATCCCATTGACGCCGCCGATGGCCAGGCTGACCTCTTCGATTTCAGTGACGGTCTCTTTGGTGGCATCTTGAATGCTCGTGATGTTCTCCTTGATCTCCGTGGTGGCCTCGGCGGTTTGCCTTGCCAGCTCCTTGATCTCCCCGGCCACAACGGCAAAGCCTTTGCCGGCGTCACCTGCCCGGGCTGCCTCGATGGTCGCGTTCAGGGCAAGCAGGTTGGTCTGATCCGAGATCTCCGTGATGGTCTCCACGACCCGCCCGATGTCCTGGGCGAACCGACTCAGGCCCTCCATGCGTTCAGAGGCCCTTTGGGTCCGGGTCACGGCCTGTCGGCTTGTGCCCCGTGTTTTTTCCGTGTTCCGGGCGATTTCACCAATGGTGGAGGTCATCTCTTCCGTTGCAGCGGAGACCATGCCGATATTGGTTGAGGATTGCTCGGCAGCTGCGGCCACGGACGACATGTTTGCACTCATGGTTTCGGCTGCTGAAAGGACCATTTGGGACTTGTCGTTCATTTTGGAGGCCCCTTCGGACATATCCTTTGAAATGGCCAGCAACTCATTGGAAGAGTTGTCCAGGCCGAAGGATCGCAGGGCAATATCCGAGATCATGCCCCGAAGTTTTCCGGTGAAGGTGTTG
The DNA here is from genome assembly GCA_942491485.1 of Desulfolunaceae bacterium. Taxonomy (GTDB): domain Bacteria; phylum Desulfobacterota; class Desulfobacteria; order Desulfobacterales; family Desulfolunaceae; genus Desulfoluna. Next base: position 88,616 of record CALOAX010000017.1, read on the forward strand.
AACGACAGGGCAAGACCCCCCACCTCGTCTTTGGATATCACACTCAGTTCTCGGGTGAGGTCTCCCTCTCCTTCGGCGATGTCCCTCAAATTCAGGTTGATATCGTTTAGCGGGGCGGTGATGCTTCGGGTCATCCAGAAGATCCCCAGGGAGACGATGAGCATGGTGGCGGCGCAGGTGGTCAGAATGTTATTTCGTAGGGCTTTCAGGGGTTCCTTGATCTCGGCAAAATTGGTACCGCCTCCGATGGTCCAGTCATATTCATCCAGGGTGCGGACCACTGAGAATTTATCTCCATTGTAGTTGTATTCGAGAAATCCGTTTTTTAAATCGATGATTTGTTTCAGGAACGTCATTTTGTCCGTGAGGTTTTTTCCGATTATGTCGTTGTTTGGGTGAATCAGGGTTGTTCCATTCTGGTGCAGAACAAATGCATAACCGGTTTTGCCGATTTGAATGCTGGTTATCCTCTGGGACATGACGCCGAAGTCGAGGTCCAAAGCCAAGACGCCTAATTTTTTGCCGTCTTTTACGATCGTTTTTGTCACACCGACGACCATATCACCTGAACTTGCATCCAGGTAGGGTTCCGAGAGGGTAATGTCATTGGTTCCGGAACTCATATACCACGGCCTTACCCTGGCGTCGTACCCATCGGGCATTTGTGAGTAGGGTGCGATGAGTAAATTTCCAGTTTCCTCGGTGCCGAAATAGACACATCTGAAACTGTCAGACAGCGACACCGTGGATTGAAAACTTTTAAAAGCTTCATCGATGCCTCGTAATGCGATGGTATCGGCAAGGGTGGTTACGGCGAGTTTTGCCTTCTCGATCTCTTTCTCAATCAGGTCTTCGGCCCTGACTACTGAATCTTCGGCAATTACGATCTGCTTTTCGGTGAGCATCCTGATTCCCTTGGTATAACTCATAACGCCCACAATCAGGATGGGGACCAATGCGATCACGATGGAAAACAATGCAATTTTACGACTGATTTTCATAACGACATTCTCTTTTTTTAGAGGTTCAACGTCAAAAATACAGGGCCTTAACAGGCCGTAACGATGGGGGGTCCTAATAAAAGTTTGCCAGAACGGTCTCAATGTCGAGTAGGCCTATAAGAGCGTTCTTGGTTGTAAAGACACCCGTGATATAGCCTCCATGAATTCCCCCAAGGTTCGCGGGGGCAGGTTTCATGGTCGCAGGGGCCGTTGTCAGTAAGTCCTCCATGCTGTCCACCAGCAGGCCAATATGCTCACCCTTAGATTCGATGATGATATTCCGGGTTCTCTGTGTTCTTTCCGTGGGGGCAAGGCCGATTTTGCGGCCCAGGTCGATGACGGAGACGATTCTCCCCCGGAGGTTCAGGACCCCATGCACATAGGCTTCGGCCTGGGGAACGTTTGTTACGGTGATTTGTTTGTTGATCTCCTGGATGGCCACAAGGTTGATGCCGCACAGGGCATCGCCCAGCCGGAAGGTGGCCAGTTCCAATCGGTTGTCTTCGGCGTTGTTTTCGCGATTCATATGTGTTGCCTCTCGCTTTGGGTCATCTCCGCAGACCTCGCTGTGTCGTTCACGTGGATTTACTTCACATTGCATCAGGTATTTGCGAACTCCTGGATATCCACGATGGGGGTGATGTGTCCCCCCACAATGATGGAGCCCGTGATGCCTTTCTGCTGGATGGTGTCGGTGTCCAGCACAAGGTCCACCTCCACGCTATCCACCGGGGGGGAAACCAACAGCCCCATCTCCTGTTTATCGGTTTTGAACACGATCACCTCCCGCTTTGCCCGATCCGGCAGCGGGGCAACGCTCACCGCATCTGAGAGTTCGTAAAGGGGGAGGGAGCCCCCTCGGTATTGGAGAACCCGCTTCCCTCCCACGGTTTCGATGTCTGAAGAGGGGACCCGTTCTGTGCGTTCCACAAAGCTCAAGGGAACCGCAAACTGCTCACTCTCCAGGTTTCGGAACAGGAGGAGGGACGTGCGGTTTGTTTCGTCTTCTTTCGATTTGCCGGCGGCCACGGAGTGGCCTGTTCTATCCGCGGCGTCCACCTGGGTGTTGAGGCCTGCCATTCGGGCAAGGCTGGCCACATCAAGGATCAAGGCGACCCGGCCGTCGCCCATGATGGTGGCGCCGGAGCACCCCTCGCACCCCTTCAGGTGGCGGCCCAGGGGCTTGACCACGATCTCCTCGGAGTCCTGGAGCCTGTCCACCACGAGCCCGTACTTGAAAGACCCCGCAGAAACCACGGCAATGTTCAGGGCACTTTCGGCCCGACCCCTTCGGTCGCTGCCCGACCGATTCTGGTGAGTGTTTTCAGCCTGGGCTGTATCGCTTTGAGACTGTTCGGAGTGGCGGCGGGTGCTGCGCCTGTCCGCGATGGAGGTTCGTCGGTCGAGACGGCGCTGTCCGTCGGAGGGATCCACGTAATAACGGTCGATGTCCAGGAGTTTGGCAAGGCTGAGGACAGGCAGGAGGTTCCCCCGCAGTCGGAGCACGTTCGCATGGCCCACCTTCTCGATGCGCTCTTTGACCTGGGCCGCCGGTATCCGGATGAGTTCGTCCAGATTGACCTGGGGGATGGCGAACCGCTCATCGCCCGCCGTGATGATCTGGCTGGGGACGATGGCCAGGGTGAGGGGAAGCCTGATCCGGAAGGTGGTTCCCCGGCCGTGCTCCGAATCGACGTCGATGGTCCCCCCCAGTGTGTCCAGGGTGGCCTTGACGAGGTCCATGCCCGCCCCTTTGACGGGGTGCTTGGTGGCTTGGCTGGTGGTGGCGATGCCGGGAAGAAAGATGAGGGCCCTCTTCTCGCTGTCGTTCATGGCGTCTGCCTGCTTCTCCGTGAGGAGTCCCTTGCTGACGGCAGCAAGGATCAGGGAATCCCCGTCGAACCCCTTGCCATCGTCAGAGATCTCGATATTCACCTGATCGGCCTCTTGAAACGCCCTCACCCGGATCTGGCCTTCGGGACTCTTTTCGGCCATTTTCCGGACCTCCGGAGGTTCGATTCCATGCTCCACGGCGCTTCGGACGAGATGGGTGAGGGGGGCACTAATTGTTTCGAGGATGGTTTTGTCCAGTTCCACCTCTTTTCCATCAATGGAGAGGCGAATGGATTTGTTCAAGTCCCGGGCAAGATCACGGATCACGCGGTTGAATGTGGTAAAGAGCCCCCCAATGGGCTGCATGCGGGTTTGCATGATCGCCTCCTGAAGTTCGGAGGTGATCATGTCGATGCGTTGACTGGCAGCTTCCAGGGTCTGTCCGTTACCGGCACTTACCCCCTGGACCAGCTGGTTTCGACTCAGGACGAGTTCACCGGCGAGGGTCATCAGGGTGTCCAGGAGGTTCACCCCCACCCGGATGGAGGTTTGGGGCTTTGTGCCGGTGTCGGAATCGCTTAAAAGCTCTTCCAACGATCCCATGGTCCTTCTTTTGTCCTCTTGGAAGGCCTGGGCCTGATGTGTGGTGGGGCCCTGTTCCGGTTCATATGGGGTATTCCGGGCATGGGCGGGGTCGGTTTGGTTTGCTTTCGACTTCAATTCAGAAAGGGTTGCGATTTGTTGCGTTACCCTCTCTTCGGTGAGCAGTTCAGGCGCTTCGAAGAGGGTTCGGGTGGTTTCAAATCCGCCGAGGATCGTTTCCATCACCGTCGGAGAGGGGAGGAGTTCCCCGGTTCTCAACTCGTTAAGGAGGCGTTCCAGTTCACGGGCCATATCCTTTACGGCGGAGAGCCCCGTGAAGGCTGCGCCCATTCGGATGGTGGTGATGGGCTGGAAAAAAGAGTCCAGGAGTCCTGGATCAATGTGGGAAACGGTCTGCCCCAGTGTCAGAAGTCTCCCCTCGAGACCCGATAGAATTGTCAGAGAATCCGTGATGTACATCAGTTGTGTTTCATCGTCATTCCGTATCATGTCCAAACTCCTGTTCATCTTCTTGACTCATTGGCATTTTGACGTCTTTCTCAATAGTGTTGTCAGGCTCTCCAATGCTGACGGTGTAGGGGTAATATGGAGGTTTGGTTTCGTGTTTTTTTTGGGGGGGGATCAATGGTATACGTTGGAATAAGACCCCGCTTATTGGGGGTGGGACCACATCCGTCAAAACCATCCCCCACCACTTTGTGTGTGGGGGGGCGGGCTTCCCCGAGTCACAACGGGATTCTTTGCGCTGTCATAACTATGTGCCCTTTTCAGGTATCCCCGCCTTCAACTCGAATGGAACCTGAAACCCGTTGTCTGGTTCGGAACAGCATGCCTTTGATGGCGCGTTTATTTTCCCGTTGTGGCTCGTGGAATAGAACCCTGCTCACTGCAATTGTGCGAGATTTGACATATCAATAAACGTGCCAATGTGTCTGTTTTTTGATGCTGGCGTGTTTTATGTGGTCTTTTAGCCTGTTATGTGGTCGGCAACTGTTTTTTGATGGTTCGGTTAGGAATGGTGCGTCATTGTGTCGCGCCCACTGAAAGGCAGGGGGGAGGGTAACCTGCTTGTATTAAATTAATTGCCGGGTGGGGTAATGGGTCGCAGGGAGGGTGCGACAGAGGGACACGTCTCAGTTGGATTGATGACGGGTGATTTTTCTTTGGAGAGAGCGTCGTTCGATTCCAAGCATTTTTGCCGCTCGGGATTTGTTTCCGTCCGTTTTTTCCAGCGCCATATCTATGAGGTGTTTCTCGTACCGGTTGAGAGAGTCCGTGAGGTTGCTGCTTTCATCGAGACATGGGGCTTGCCCTGGGTAACATGGGGTGGTCTCAGTGAACCCATGATTCTCTTTGGTACTGGGCATGGTGTTGAGGGTCAGGTACTGGGCTAAGGTGTTTTCCAGTTCGCGAATGTTGCCGGGCCAGTGGTACCCTCGAATCCATTGTTGCAATTGGAGTGGGATGGCCTTGATTTCACCCGGTGGGCTTAATTTTCGAACAAAATGGGAGGTAAGATATTCCAGATCCTCTATTCGCTCTCGGAGCGGGGGAATGTGAATGGGGATAATATGGATTCGGTAAAAAAAGTCTTTTCGCATCGTTCCGCTATCGACCAGTTGATTCAAATTTCTGTTGGTGGCGGTGATGATGCGAAAATCGACCTTTTTGGGGGTGGTGCTTCCAACGGGTGTAAATCCCCCGCCCTCAATTGCCCTTAGCAGTTTGACCTGATGGTGCAGAGGAATTTCACCGATCTCGTCCAGAAAGAGGGTGCCCCCTTCAGCAGCTTCCAGCAACCCTATTTTATGTGTGGTGGCACCAGAAAAAGCCCCTTTTTGATACCCGAAAAATTCACTTTCAAACAGGTTGTCGGGAATGGCTCCGCAATTGACCGGGATGAAGGGCTTTTTGTGTCGAGGGCTCAAGTCGTGAATGGTTCGAGCAACCAGCTCTTTGCCGGTGCCGGACTCTCCGTAGATCACTACGCTGTTTTCCGCCGCCGCCGACAGGATGATTTTTTCGTAGACTGTCTGCATGGGTTTGCTTTTGCCGATGAGGCTGCCCAACCCGTGTCGCGGCATGCCTTGGGATTTGAGTAGGCGGTTCTCACTCTCCAGGCGGGCCATGCTCTCTATGGAACGGGCTTCCACTTCCTTTTTTTGGGTAATGTCTCGCACGGTCCCCAGTACAGCCGGTTGACCTTGCCACGCGATGGCTCGGCTGTGGTCGTTTACCCATATGTTTGTCTTATCTCCCCGGATGCAGAGAACGTCAATATTTTCCGTCTGGGACCCCTGTTTCAGGCGTTGGACCATATCCAAAAAGGGTTGCCTGTAATCGCAGTGGAGTAACTCCACAAGATTCATGCGACGTAGCTGCTGCTTCGTGTACCCGAAGATTTCCTCGAATGCGGGGTTGATATAGACCAGTTTCTGGTTCTGGATGATGGCGATGCCGTCGGCGCTGTTGTCCGCGAGGGTCCGGTAAAGCTCTTCGCTTTTTTTTAAGGCGTTCTCGGACTTTTTTTTCTCTTCAATCTCTTTGGCCAGCCGGGCGTTGTTCTCTTTGAGCTCTTGGATTTTTTTTTGGAGTTCAGGGTAGTAGCTCTTGCGGATGGACTGGTGTCCCAAGCCCTGGATTGAAAGGCGCTTGTTGTTTAATTCAATTTTAGAACGATTCTTCATAGAGTCCTTGCAAATCCCTCAGGGTGGGTTGTTTGGGGTTGGTCACCATGCAGGCATCGTTGAGCGCTTTCCTGGAAAGCTCTGGGATATCTTCTTTCTGGACGCCATGGTCCCCAAAGGTTTTTTTGATACCCAATGTCTCTTTCAGTTCAGTGAGGGGGGCGAGGATCGCATCGAGCCGCTGGCACTTAGGCCTCGATTTGATGTCGTCGATCCCCAAGGCTTCTCCGATGGCGTCGAAGCGCTCAGGCACCGAGTTGTAGTTATAGGCGATCACATGATTCAGCAAGATGCCGTTGCATTCTCCGTGAGACAGGTGATGGGGGCCCCCAATGCTGTGGGCCATGGCGTGAACGGTTCCCAGGCCTGCGTTGGAAAAAGCCAGTCCGGCTTTCAGGCTTCCCAGCATTAACTTTTTGCGGGCTTCCAGATCATTGGGGGTTTCCGTGGCTTTCACGAGGTTGCCATGGATCAACCGAATGGCTTCCAGGGCGAGCAGGTCGGTTAAGGGGGAGCTCGCCGAAGAGACAAAGGCCTCGATGGCATGAACCAGTGCATCCATGCCTGTGCAAGCCGTGAGATATGCACCCATGGTGACCGTGGTTTCGGGGTCAATAAGGGTGACGTCCGGCACGATGGTTTTGTCGATGATGGAGACCGTGGACCGTTTTTGGCTGTCCGTGATGAAGGCGTATTGTGACACGTCGGACGAGGATCCGGCCGTCGTGGGTATGCAAATAAGAGGGGGGGCAGGAGCATCCACCTTGTTGATGCCCTCAAAGGCCAACACGTTCCTGTGGTTGGTGCTGACAATGCCGATTGTCTTTGCACAGTCCATGGTGTTACCGCTACCAACGGCAACAATGACATCGCATGTTTCTTTTTTGTAAAGCTCTGCCCCGGCCATGACTTCTGAGTCCCGGGGCGGGGGACTTATCTCAGAGAACAGGGTGGTGGCAATGCCCTCTTGTTCCAGCATCTCACATACTTTTTCGGTCCATCCGGCTTTGATGACTCGGCAGTCACTGACAACCAGAGCCTTTTGGGCCCCAAATTTTTTTGCGTATTGCCCGGAGAGTTTCAACGCCCCTAAGCCAAAGACAATCTCAGGGGAAGCAAAGGTTCTCAAGTCAAACATAGACACACTCCAAAGAAGTACAGACACGATCACAGGTTGGCATTCCAGACCGCCGCGTATAGGCGGAGGCAAAAGGGATGGCTTTTGACCACGTATGGCCCAATCCTTTTACTTTATTCATGGTGTTTATATGTTAATTACCGTTTGTTTTGTTTAATCCGAGGTTGATTAACCAGCCTATGGAAGACGTCATCCTGGTGATCAGCCGGTTATGTTTCGAGTCGCCAGTCAAGTGATGAAAAAAACAGGGGTTTCATAAAACAAAGTTTAGATTAGCTATCTGCAGCCTGGGCCTGCGAAAAAAAACATGTGAAACAGTCGGCATTGATAGCTGTTCGGCCATAAAAAACAGACCCACTGCACCTCCATGCATGGAATCATGCGGGTGGGGTGAGTGGCAATATGATGACAAAACCAGTCAAGAAAATGCGTTAATTTAATTAGTATGAAAGCACCATAGCATCCTGTCGACATTCTGTTAAGAAATCTTAAAGCTTTTTTATCTGATTTTATATCATTGTTAGGAAAAACAAATGTGTTGCAAATAAAACAGTTTGGGTGAATTAGGGTGGCAAATGCCACGATGATAATTAAAGTTGGTGAGCCAGATCATTTTTTCTTAAAACCTTAAATGGTAGGGTTTGTTTTTGTGAAAGCCTCATTTTGGTGACTTGTTTTATATTTAAATAGTAAAGTGCTTTGATAAACAATGCGTTTTTTACAAGTTCTTGATTGGTGTGGTTCTTTCCATTCAGACGCTGTCTCGGGGAGTCCGGTCGATGTGCCTGCCCTGAAGGTGTCGGTGAACAAAATCCTTCAGGGCTGAAAAAAAACAAGGGAAGCAATCTAAAAATTCACCCCCGCACTTGCGAGGCCGATGAGGGTCTGGCTATCGAAGAAGTCAATGTTGGCGTTAGACCAGACATACCCGGCACCGACGCTGGCAAAAAGTCTCTCTGATCCGAAAAGGTTCAGGCGCATCACCTGAGCAAAGGTCGTGAGCCCTTCCTCTTGGCGTCTATTGCCAAACAGTGGGTGTTGTTTTTCGTACTGATTGTAAAAACCGGACACAACGCCGATAAACATCCAGGGGGGGCTGGCCTGCTGCAACAGGACCCCCAACTTGAGCCCCTCGTAGCGATTGGCTGGCCCGTTCAAATTGGCATAGGTGTAACTTAGTTCTGGCCTGATGCTTAGTCTGCTTGGGTAGGTCATCGTGTATTTGAGCCCGACTTCATGGGTCTGGCCGCTACGATCCAGGTCCCCTTCCAGGGCGCCGATGTCATCGTTTTTGATATCCACACGATTGAGTTTGTATGATACCTCCCAGGGGCTGTCAGCGATCTCCTTTATTAGGACCTCCATCCCATGGACATCGATATCGCTTTTTTGGCGTGCCCCATTGGTTAGGTATGGGTTTTTCCATACTTCTCCAACAGGCAGGTAGGTCAATGCCACATCCAGTGTCAAGAACTCTAAGGGATGGCTCACGCCAGCCTTCAATGAGAGGCCTTCGCCCACTTCGAGGGGATTCCCGAAATATAAAGCGGTGCCATCATCAAACCGGTAGTTCATATACAGCGAAGCGATCCCTGTGGTTTTCTCATGGGTCTCAGCCGGACCGTCAAGATCTGAGGTCTGGGCGTTGGCGCTCTCGGTCGACAGTTGGCTGTTGGTCTGAATATACACGGCACCACCCTGGATTCTGCAGGAAAGTCCGCGGTCCGTGCCATGTCTTTCCTGGGCCTGGATTGCAAGTGGCGTGAAAAAAATGAGCAGGGCCAAGGCGGCGGGTTTGGTCAGTAAACGTTTCATTCAATCCTCATTTTTGTTGCGAATAAATAGTAACGATTCACTTCCCCAAAGCGGCCTCCGTTGGCAAGGGTGACGAAGCCACTGTGGTGAAAAGCACCTTGAAATCAGGTTGCGGATGCGCGTTGCCCCTCGTTTATCGGGTCAAATCACATCGGCCTTTAAAATTCAATTCGTTCAACGTGACTTTTTATCCCTTTTTTTGTGCCGGAACGGCACGGTCGAAAAAGAAGTGCCTTTCCTTGTGGATCAGATACAGCGACAGGACAAGAAGAAGCAATGTTTGTATGACTTTGCTGTCGGGGTGGGTTTGGAATAATTCATTAAATAACCCCGCTGTGATGTGAAATATTATGGGGACAAGGATATTCCGGTTTGTTTTGAAATAGAGCCAGTTCATCAGGATGACAAAGGGGAAGAGGCTGATGGCGAAATTTAACGAATAGATCCACCCCGTGACAACCACATTGCTGTGGTAGTAGTCATTTATGAAGGCAAGGGGCATATGCCAGACCACCCAAAAAACACCGAAAATAAGAGAGGTCGTAAGCAGGTTGAATCGGGCACGCAAACAATCCGTTCCGTAGGTGTGCCACGCCAGCTCTTCAAACACTGGCGCAAGGAACAGGAGAAACCATGCGGGGAATAGGCCAAATGAGAAGGAGGTGGTGTCCGCAAACGAAAACTGATCCGCGCTGTGCCCGAAGAGTAATGAGATGGACTGCGCCAGAAGAATACTGCCAAGCATGAGAAAACATGCTGTCAAAATATAGGGTGTGCTCAACCCATTGAACGTAAAGGCCCTTTTTAAGAGGTCCCGACGCAATTCAGGGTCGGAGCCCATCATTGAAAATGCGATGAGCATGGGGCTGATCAAGCCGACAAGGGCAAGCAGCCCGGCTGAAACAGCCTGCGGGCCAGTGCTTGGGTGCTTATGGCTTAAATAGGCTGCCATGAACCAGAAAACCCAGGGGATAAATGTTGATAGTAAGTAAAATCGGGCCGGGCGTCTATATGATGCGATACTCATGGGTTGTTTATCCTTTGTTCAGGAAGTCGAAGGCCCCAGCCGGAGCCCCCAAAAGTGTTTCGATTAACATCGGGAATGCTTCAGACCGGCGACGCAACTGCTCTTCACTCCAGGGGTAAAAACCGATGTCGGTGAGAAATTGAACGCCTGAAATAATAAATTCTGCACACTCAAGGGGGGCTTTTGTCGTAAAGACGCCTGTTTGACACCCTTGAGATATGACGGAGGCATAAAGGGGTGCCAATTTCAGGATAAAGCGCGCAAGCTGCCTTGTGTGAATGTCCGAATTCTCTGGGTGATGGAGATTTTCCAGCAGTATTTCATGTTCTTGGGGCATGCTGTTGTCGGTTATGAGGCGAATCAATTTTGGAAGTGGGGGCAAGGTGTCATGGTCGCTCATCAGGTTCTGCTTCCGGACCAATTCTTCATCGACAATATCTTCGACAACTGCCTCCAGGATTTCCCCTTTGGATGCGAAGTGGTGGTACAATGTCCCCTTTGCGATGTTGAGCTTTTCCGTCAGGCCCTGCATCGTTATTTTTTTGTACTCTTGGGTCTGGAACTGTTCCTTCGCCGCCTGAATGATTTCATTGCGCCTTTCGGCCGCCTTTTTTACAACTCGTGCCATGATTGCCTTCCCTTGATTGAATTTTTGTCATACAACATACCGACCGAACGTCGGTCGGTCAAGGCGAAAATGAATTCTTTTTTGAGCGCATGATTGCGCTGAAAATGAGTGTGGCCGAGAACATGATGTTTTCAAGGGGACTGTCAATCCGTTTCGAATTGTGAGGGTTATCATGGTGATAGTTGTATGTGTGGGGGTCGTTTTTTTTATGCTGGGGTTGATTCTGTACGGGTATTATGGCTGGATGAAAAGGGTCAACACCCTGCGATTCAGGTTGGAGAGGGCCCATGTTCAGGCGAGGGTGGTAAAATACGACCAAGATGATCTGGAGGCCCTCCCTGAGCCGGTGAAGAGATATTTTACTTCGGTTCTCAGGGACGGGCAACCGCTGGTGTCTCACGTTAACATCACCCATTCGGGGACCTTTAATACCGGAGGGGGGAAGGATGGATGGGTTCCCTTTAACTCAAAACAGTGCGTTGTCACTCGTCGTCCCGGCTTTGTGTGGGACGCACGTGTTCGCATTGCCCCCGGTATGGTTGTTTCTGTTTGTGATGCCTATGTTGCGGGCAGAGGTGCGTTGTCGGCCAAAATCCTGGGGCTCTTCAGCGTGATGAACCAACCCAGCACTCCAGAGCTGGCGCAAGGCGAATTGATGCGTTTTTTTGCCGAGTGCACGTGGTACCCCACTGCACTCTTGCCAAGTCAGGGGGTACGCTGGGAACCAATCAATGCCAGTCAGGCCAGGGCTTCCATTACCGACGAAGGTATTGAGGTTGCCTTGGTATTCACCTTTGACAAACAGGGGTTGATCTCTTCTGTGTATTCGGGTGGCCGGTATCGCGATATTGACGGCGAACAGGTGGCTACGCCATGGGAGGGCCGTTTTTGGAATTACCAATGGCGACACGGCATGATGATCCCATTGGAGGGCGAAGTCAACTGGCTGCTTCCTGAGGGGCCGAGTCCCTACTGGAGAGGCCGTATTCAAAAAATAGAGTACGTGTCTTATTCGCATCCAGTTGTTCACGGGTGAGTCGTCACCCGAGGGGAAACCCAAAAAGCCAGGAGGAGAACGGAACCACGGTTAGTCGGGGCTCGGCATTCTTACCCCGAAGTCCTATTTGTTCTCTTTTAAAAAGCGTTCCCAGCCACTTTCCGGGTTTCAGAAATTTCATTCAACAAGCTGAGGTAGTGCTCTTTGGTGAGGCTGGGGGTGAAGCTCTCAAGAATGGCTTTTCCTTTTTCGGCGCCGTCCCAGAGCAGGTCGATGAGGGTTGCGGCCAGGGCTTTGGCAGGAAAGAGGTAGGCGGCCTCCTTGTCGGTGACCTTGAAGTCCCGGGTATGGATGTTGCCGGAGACACCGCCGGTGAAGGGGTGAAGGCAGGGGATGAGATGGGAGAGGTCGCCCATGTCAAAGGATCCTGCGAACTCGGCGCCTTCGATGATGCGGTGTTCGCAGAAGGGCAGAGCATTCTCTTTGAAGAGATTGTCGAGCTCGGGCACGGTGAGTAGCGGCAGGTAGCCGGGGATGTTATCGATGGTGACATCGGCGCCCACGGCCATGGCGCCAGCAGCGATGGCCCGGTCCACTTTTTTGGAGGCGTCCCGCATGCCGTGGATGGAAGCACCGCGTACAAAGCTCTCCATGCGGACATCGGCAGGGACGACGTTTACGGCGTCTCCCCCTTTGGTGAGAATGGGATGGACGCGGATGCGGTCTTCGTCCCGGAAGGTTTCCCGCTGGGCGTGGATGTTGTTCATGGCGAGCATGGCGGCGTTTAAGGCATTCACCCCTTCGTGGGGGGCGGCGCCCGCGTGGGATTCTTTCCCGATGAACCGGATCTCTTTGCCAATGAAGCCGTTGCCCGTGGCACCGATGACGGTGGCAGGGCCGGGGCCGATATCCAGGGCGTGGGCCATCATGGCGATGTCGGTGGCATCAAAAAGACCCTTTTGAATCATCTCCTGCTTGCCGCCGAACCAGGTTATCTTTCCTTCCTCTTTAAGCCTCGATCGAAAGGCCATCTCCACGAACTCTTCGGCAGGCACGGCCATGAAGTTGACGGATCCGTCAAGCTGCGAAAAGGCGTCTGCTGCATGAAGCCCCAGGGCCACACCCACCATGGCCGCTATCTGGATGTGATGCCCACAGGCGTGGACCGCACCGGTCTTCGGATCGGCATCCGGGTGCTCGGAGCAGACGATGGCGTCGAGCTCACCCAGCACAGAGACAACAGGTCCAGACTGGGTGACCGGGGGCGTTGCCAGAACACCCGTCACGGCAATGTTCTCTTCTACATGAAAGCCAATACCCCTGAAAATCTCCGCCACCTTTTGCGTGCCGAACGCCTCCCGGTAACCCAGCTCCGGATTGGCGTAAAGGGCCTCCCCAATTCCGATGATGGTCTCTTTTTGCGCGTCAATGGCATCGAACACGGCTTGTTTCAAGCTGTCCCGGGTCATGGAGGATCCTTTCAGGTGTATCGTTGATGGTTCCCTGTTTCATACCACTCGAGAGTTGGCTGGGCAACCGGGTAAAGGCCTTGCCTCCGGCGGCCAGGGGACTTTTCGCTACAGTGGCTTCGCCACCCCTGGACGCCAGGATGCATCCGGTTCGCTTGCGCTCGCTGTCTGCAGGGTTGTGTGAGCCATCCATTCCACAGGGGGTTCGAAGGCGTAGACGGGTCGAAAGCTGATTGCCCTTGCGCTTTGTCCCTCGTGCCTCGGGCCAAATCGCAATGGCGTTCGCCGCGGGCTGCGCCCGCCACCAGTGCTGGTGGTTGGATCACATGTTACCACAAGTTTCAAAAGGTTGTGGAGGCTGTGTCGTACTGTATACGACATTGACCATATTTCGCGGCCATCAGGTGTGTCTATTGACTTAAATGATACCAGATTACAGTAGGTTGGTTCGGTTGGCAGGCCATGGCTGTATGTACAAGCTGTTTCTTGGGCTTATCGGTAAGACTGCCACAACTTATGCACTTGTGACGCAGATTGCATAACGCCAAACGTCACGCGAATGCGGACGCGAGTCATTTTAATTAATGACAACCGATGCGCATTTGCAATCCGCTTTCAAGGTGGCTCACCTTGCGGGGGGGGCTGTACCGATGCGGTAGATGGCAAAGAGCATGACGGCGGCGCTGACCCACTGAACGGGTGAGAGGATGTTGCCGTTGAAGACGTAGTCGAAGACGATGCTGGAGATGGGGAAGAGGAGCTCGCAGATGGTGGCCACTCCGGCTGAGATGTGTCGCAGGCCGTAGTAGTAGAGGAGGATGGCACCGCTGCCGGTGGTGAGGCCGATGATGCAGAAGAACATCCAGTTGGTCTGGGTGGTGACGGCGATCTGGGAGAGGGCACCGGTGGAGAGGACAACCCCCAGCATGATCAGCGTGGTGAAACCGTAGCGGAAAAAGAGGGCTGTCTGGAAGGGCAGTTCGCCCAGGATCTGCTTGCTGAAGACGGTACCGCTTCCGAAGGAGAAGGCGGCCAGGAGCGCAAGGAGAGCAGCGGGCAGCATTTTGCCGCTATGGGCAAGGGTCGGGGGATGGAACTCAAAGGTGAGAAAGTATCCTCCGACGATGGCCACGACGCTCCAGAGCAGAAAGTGTTTGCTCAAGCGCTCTTTTAAGACAACACGGGCCAGGAGAATGGCAAAGACGGGCTGTAGTTTCTGCAGCAGGGCCACCACGGTGAGGTGCTTGAACTCCACGAGAAAGAGAGCTTTTACGATGGCCAGGGTGCCCAGGGCACCACCGAAAAGGGCCACGAGAAAGAGATAGGTGAGGTTGGCAGGCCGCATCTTTTTCAGCCAGGCGTACTCCTTGAACAGGATGGGCTGCATGACGGCAAAGGGAAGGGCGTGGAGCATAAAGACCACATAGGCCACGTCCAGATTGTAGAGGCGCGGGGTAAGTACCACCGCATCAAATCCCCACATCATGGCCGCCATGGCGACAAAATAGGCTCCGATTTTCTGACTCACTGCCGACATCTTATCTCTCTTTCGTCTGTGTGGTACGAACGGTTAATCTTACTGGGGGACGGGCCTTAGCAGGAATGAATGCATGGCTCGTGGTCATCACGTTTATGCCGGGATGACGTGTTTTCTTCTGAATAAACAGTGCCGTGGCTATATGAACCCAAGAACCGTGAAAACCGGCACAGGTGAGGTCGTGATACACCACGGGCGCAGCCCGTCAGCAAATGTGACGTATCCGAGGAACGAGGATTCGGAGCATTTGCGAGCTTGGGCACTGTGCCAAACATGCTGGGGGCGGTCAAGGGTTTTACCGGGTTGAGGGAGCTGTGTTCCCTGCGCGTTGACGCTTTTTGGTCAGGGCCGCAAGGGCCATGGCGACCTGTTCCCTCCAGAGTCCGGCGGAGAGGTCCCAGCGCTCCATGGCTTCGGGGTCGGGGTCTCCCTGCATGGCGGATTTCAGGCGACGCAGGTCGCTGTGGTCGTACAGCCAGGAGGCGTAGGAGCTGTCCCCAAGAAAGGTGGAAGGGGTGGCGTCGGGGTTTTCTTTGATCAATTCAAGGAGATGGTCGTAGTCTCTGGCGTACATAATACCTCGGGTAAAAAGGCTAAAGGCGAATGGCTAAGGGCGAAAGGCCACAGGGAAAAAACCTTGGTTCGTCGTTCTTTGTTGTTGGTGCTTTGTTATGGAATCGCTTCGTTTCGGTAGTTGTTCAAAAGTCCATGAGGGTGCCGAATTCCATGCACCAAGAACCACGAACCAAGCACCAGGAACGTTCTAATTAATCTGTCTCAGCCACAATCTCCACCGAGCCGATGTACTCCTGCACGGCAGTGGCGGTGAGGTGGAAGAGGCGCGCGCCGTTAAGGGTGACAAAGGCATCGTCAGGGGTTCCGCAGAGACGTGCGAACTCAGGCCCAACGGCCTGAACCGGCTCGCCGGATCCGGCGCTCTCCATGGCGGCAAGGTACGTGTTGAGACGCTCTTTAAGGGTCTCGAAGTAGTCCACGTCCACGCCGGTGGTGAGGTTCAGGGTCTCGGAGATGTTTTTGGAAAACTCCCGGATAATGAGCCAGAAGCTCTCCGCCAGAACGTCCTTCCCGTCTTTACCGTCCATGTAGACGCTGATGGCCCAGCCTGCGCTGATGATCTTGAGGAGCTGGAGCTCGTACTCCACGGTCACCGGCTTGATGGCCTCGTTTTCGGGGAGGGTGGCGAGGAGCTGCTTGAGGTCCTCCCGGTCCACGGCAAAGGCTGCCAGGTTCTCGCACATGCTCTTAAGGGTCTCTTCCCGTTTTTCTGCTGTGGCCATGGGGCTCCTTTGTTGTTACACGTTCAGAAAATCAAACTACATGCCTCCGGCGGCGAGGTGGGGGCACCTCGAAACCCTGTGGCGAATGCGTGACGGTTGTCGTTATTCGGTGTACCTCGCGTCCGCATTCGCGCGACGTGTGGCGGTATGCAATGTGTGTCGCAATGGCATGAGCTGTGGGTGCTTTGGCTTATTAATAACCGCCACTGTGGCGCAGGGTTGTGAGCGTGACGGGCGCAATCCCTGCAAACGCCATTGCGATTTGCCCCGAGGAACGAGGGGCGAAACGCGATGGCAACCAGCTTTCGAGGTGGCCCACCTCGCCGCCGGAGGCATGTATTTGTCTTTTTACCCCGCGTCGGCCAGCACCACGGCCCGTAAGGGGGCGGGGTAGCCTTCGATGGTTTTGGTGGGGTCTTCGGGATCCAGGAACATCTCCAGGGATTCTGTGGTGACCCAGTCTGTTTTGCGCTGTTCGTCTAAGGTGGTGGGTGAGACGTCCACGCAGCGGATGTTGGTAAACCCGGCCCGGCCGAGCCAGTTGGCGAGGCAGGGGACCGTGGGGATGAAGAAGACGTTCCTCATCTTGGCGTAGCGATCCACGGGGAAGAGGGCCGTTTCCGACTCTCCGTCGATGATGAGGGTCTCCATGACCAGCTCGCCGCCGGGGCGCATGCAGTCGTGGATCTCTTTCAGGGTGTCGACGGGTGATTTGCGGTGGTAGATGACCCCCATGCAGAAGACCGTGTCAAAGTAGTTTTTAAACACGGGCATCTCTTCCATCTTGGCGGGGATGAAGTAGAGGCCGGGAATCTGCAGGTACCTCTGGAGGGCCAGGTACTGGAAGTAGAAGAGGATCTGGGGATCGATGCCCAGGACCATCTCGGGTTGGTCTGCGGCCATGCGGAACATGTAGTAGCCGGAGCTGGCGCCGATATCCAGGACCTTACGCCCTTCTAAGGAGGCGATGTGGGGGGCGAGGCGATCCCACTTGATGTCGGAGTTCCACTCGGTGTCGATGTCGATGCCGAAGAGGCCGTAGGGGCCTTTGCGCCAGGGCCTTAAGTCTTTCAGGCCCTTGAGAAGGGCTTCGATGTCGGCAGGGTCGTGATCGGCCTGGGGAAGGACGCTGACCCGTCTTCCTTCGATGTCGATGTCTGCCCCGTGCAGGTCGGGAAGACCGTTTACAAGATCTCGAAATTTCTTTTCGTTTCCAAAGTCGCGGCCCACCAGGGCCAGCTTCTCTTCAATGAGGGCGGTGAGTTCGTCTCGCACAGGGTCCAGGCCCAACCGCTTCAGGTCATGCAACAACGCGTCCATCGGTTTTCTATTCCTCGTCTTTCATGCAGATGAAGCTGGTGAAGTTGAACCACTTCTGCCAGATGTCCACCTTGGTAAAACCGGCGGCGTTAAAGCGCGCCGTATGGGTCTCAACGGTCTCGGGGACGAGCACGTTTTCAAGGGCGTCCCGTTTCTGGCTGATCTCCAGGTTGGAGTAGCCGTTTTCCCCTTTGAATCGGTAGTAGAACTCCTGCTGAAGATCCGAGAGGATCTCTTCTTTATGGACCACTTTTTCGGTGATGAGAAGAATGCCGCCGGGGACCAGGGCGTCGTGGATGCGGGTGATAAGGGCATCCCGTTCGGCCATGGGGAGAAACTGCAGGGTGAGGTTCAGGACCACCACGGATGCGGGTTCCATGGCAAGGTCCTGGATATTGGCCTGAACCAGCTCGATCTGTTCGCCTGCCGGGTGGTTGTCCAGGAGGCCCTGGTAGATCTCCAGCATGGGTGCGGAGTTGTCCACGGCCACCATGCGAAGGGGGCGTTTGCCCATCTCGTTCAGCAGGCGCATGCCGAAGTTGCCGTTGGAGCAACCGAGGTCGATGATCGACGTGCCTTCCTTATAAAAGCGGACGGCAAGCTGTGCCTGGCGCTTGACCGTCTCCCGGTAGAGGGGGACGGAGCGGTGAATCATATCGTTAAAAACCCCGGCCACATTTTCGTTGAATTCAAAGGGCGGCACGGAGGGCAGTTTTTTTGAGTAAATTGTATCCTGGCTCATGGGCTCGATTGGTCCTTTTGTAAAACCTGATCCTGCGGTGAGGGTGAACTCATCATTAATGGTTGAAAAATAAGGGAAACCGATTCATGATGAAAAGCCGCAACAGCCATTTATGACCAATCGAAAGGCCGGTGTCAAGGGGATTTCGGGCTTGCAAATGCTCCGGGCCTTCGGCACTTCACATTTGCTTACGGGCTGCGCCCGTGAGTTTCGGAACGTTCGGGGGCAAGGGTGGCGAAGCCACATTAGGCAAAGCACCCTGAAAGCAGGTTGCGGATGCGCTTTGCCCCTCGTTCCTCGGGTCAAATCACAATCACCTTCCGTTGGATGTGAATCCGGAATGATGTATTAAGACCTGTTTATCAAACTTTTCAAAAGTTTGGCCCCCGGCAGGGCCTCCGGAGGAAGGGCTGTTTGTTTTTCTCTGTGGATAGTCAATCATACTGAATCGAACCCGGGAGAGAGCATGCGTATCTGGTATCAACCTGTGACACTGGCGGAGGTAAAACCCGTTGTGGAGGTGGAGATGCTCCACCACCTGGGAATTGAAATTGTGGCCATCGGAGACGACTGGCTCAAGGGCCGGATGCCGGTGGATGAACGCACCAAGCAGCCGGCGGGCCTTCTCCACGGCGGGGCAACGTGCGTCCTTGGAGAATCCCTGGCCAGCATCGCCTCCGCCCTCTGCGTGGACCTTGCTACCCACGCTGCGGTGGGCACCGAAATCAGTGCCAGCCATATCCGAAGCGCCAAAGGCGGCTTCGTCTACGGCACCTGTCGCCCCTTTCACATAGGCAGGCGCAACCACGTCTGGGACGTGCGTATCTGTGACGACATGGATCGATTGATATCCGTGGTGCGCATGACGGCGGCCATTCTGGCGTATTAGTGAATGTGACTGCCACTCATTCTCCGCTATCACCAAGAGTTTTGATGTCGCCAGCATGGTGGCGTGTAGAAAACGTTCTTCGTGCTTGGTTCTTAGTTCTTGGTTCGAGGAGTCGCTTTGCTCCATTGGTTTTGATAAATAGGGCAAAAGTATGCCTCTGGTGACGAAACCACTGTAGCGAAAATACCTCGAAAGTGGATTCGCGAATGCTCCCAGCCCTCGTTCCTCGGGTTGATCACATTCGCTGACGGGCTGCGCCCGTGGAATTTGGGGGAGGACCGATCTGGACGTGAAATCAGAGAATTAATTCTGTTGACACGTTGTACCGACAATGTTTTAGCCTTTAGCCTTTAGCCTTTAGCCTTTAGCCTTTAGCCTTTAGCCTTTAGCCTTTAGCCTTTATCGGAGGATCCATGGTTCGAATGAAGCGTGTGAGATTACGGATCAGTGGTGTGGTGCAGGGAGTGGCGTTTCGCTATTACACGGTGGCGGAAGCCAAGCGCCTCGGGGTGACCGGTTGGGTGCGGAACGTCCCCGACGGCACCGTGGAAGCCCTGGCCGAAGGGGAACTCGCTGCTGTGGATGAGTTTACCCAGTGGTGCCATTCGGGCCCGCGTATGGCACGGGTTGATGGGGTGAAGGTGAAAGAGGAAGAGTACGGCAATGGGTTTGAGGGGTTTGATGTGGTGGGTTAGTGAGTAGTGATTAGTGAATGGTAAATAGAGATGGTTAAACCGCCCGTTTGGGTTGTGTTCGCCATGTCGGGTATCAGAGATGACGTGGGTTGTGTGTGATCTTGGTAACGTCGTATCATCCCGCTTTTAAGGAGGCTTTTCCGCCTCCATCCTGCCTGAGTTGTTCCTGTGAAAAATCAATCGTTACGAATGTTGTCTCTCTGTGTGGGTTCCCATGCATGGATCCCCTGTCATTCGGTCGTATAACGGGTGACGTGTATCCTTAAGATAAAGCATCTCAGCTGCGTCCTCTATTCCGCCTGCCGGGGAAGACGGTATATATAATTGTCGTTGGGAATTTCACGGGCGCAGCCCGTCAGCGAATGTGATGAGCCTGAGGTACGAAAGCTCAGAGCATTCGCAATCCTGGGGTGCAGGGGATCATCCCCTGCCTGCCGGAGGCATGCTTATCGATATCTGTTGAGTCTGCTGTCGGGGCTGGTATAGTTGCGTCCGAAATGGACAATGCCTTTGCCTTGGTCTGCTGAACCATGCTCAGCTGCCGAGGCCATCAACCCTTTTATTTGAGAAACGAGCCCCATGTCATTTTCTTCCCTTGGACTCTTTGCTCCCTTGTGTCGTGCCATCGATGACGAGGGGTATGCCGCTCCTTTTCCCATTCAGGCCGAAGCGATCCCCGCTGTTCTTGCCGGCAGGGATGTCATGGCCGCAGCGCAAACCGGAACGGGCAAGACCGCCAGTTATACGCTTCCTGTGTTGCAGCGCCTTGCAACTGGCCCCATGGTGAGGGCGAACCACATTCGGGCCCTGGTGCTGACGCCGACCCGTGAGCTGGCCGTGCAGGTGTCTGTGGATGTTGCCAAGTATGGCAGGCACCTTTCGCTTTCCTCGGGCGTTGTCTACGGCGGGGTGAAGATCAACCCGCAGATGATGAAAATGCGAAGGGGCGTTGATGTGCTGGTGGCGACCCCGGGGCGGCTGCTCGACCTGTTTAATAAAAATGCGGTGAAGTTCTCGCAGGTGGAGTTTTTGGTTCTTGATGAAGCGGACCGGATGCTCGACATGGGGTTTATCAAGGATATTCAAAAAATCATGGCGCTGCTCCCGAAAAATCGGCAAAACCTGCTTTTTTCGGCCACCTTCTCGGGAGAGATCCGCGCTCTCGCCGGCGATTTTCTCGAAAATCCAGTGCAGATAGAGACGAATCCTCAAAACTCTGCTGCGGAGAGCGTGAAACAGTGGGCCTATGAGGTAGACAAGGGCAAGAAGGGGGAGCTTCTCAGCCACCTGATTCGATCCAACGCCTGGGAACAGGTGCTTGTTTTTACCCGAACCAAAAAGGGTGCTGATCGTCTGGTCCGAACACTGGGTGAAGACGGGGTCTCTGCGGCGGCTATCCATGGGGACAAAAGCCAGGGGCAGCGGAACCAGGCTCTTGCAGAGTTTAAAGCGAGCAAGGTTCGGGTTCTGGTTGCCACGGATGTTGCCGCACGCGGCCTCGATATCAGTGAGCTGCCCCATGTGATTAATTTCGACCTGCCCAAGGTAGCGGAGAATTACATTCACCGTATCGGTCGCACAGGTCGTGCCGGCCTGCAAGGGGAGGGGGTCTCCCTGGTCAGCGCCGATGAGGTTCAACTGCTGGCAGCCATCGAGGGCCTGATCCGCCTGACCCTGCCACGTGAGGTTGACCCTCATTTTGTTCCGGCCTTTAAGGTTCCCCTGACCCGCCAGATGAAGCCGAAAAAGCCAAAGAAACCCAAGAAGCGGAAAGGGGAGCAGGGGCAAAAACCAAAAAACAAGCCTCTGGGGGCAAGGTGAGCCACCTTGAAAGCTGGTTGCGAATGCTCTCGGCCTTCGTACCTCAGGCCGAGAGCGTTCGCATTTTCGCTTAATGGCTGCACCCGTGATAAACGGATTGGGCATTTTTTCGTACAGCCCAAAGGGCGCTTCGTGATCTTCGTGGTGTTACCCTGGCGTCAGTTTTGAAAGAGTCTTATGTCCGCTTGATTTTTATCGGGCTACCCCGGTGATAATGGCGGTGAAGCCACGTTAACTTAAACCTCCCCGCACGATTACAGCCTTCGCCTCCAGGCCCATCACGTTCACATTCTCGTTTCATGACTATGTCCGTGATGTTGATGAGCAACGTGCTCTGTGTCGTCTTCCCCGGCTGCTCGCTAAACCATTTCTGTTGAATAAATGATAAGGGGGGTGGGCCTCGATGCCTTTCGAACACCGGGTGACCGGGGATCCATGTGCGGGTTGCGACACCGGATGAGATTTATTTACAGGGTTGTTCCATATCGAAGACCTTTTGTTTAAATCCCGGTAACTATTCAGCTTGTGTCTCTGGCGGCCCTGTCGGGGCCAAACGTTTGCCTGATCTAAGTGCTGGGTTTGGCAAACAGGTTTGCTCAACTTAAGCAGGACTCAACTCGAACCAAAGGCGGATGTGGTTTGACCCGAGGAACGAGGGGAAAACGCATCTGCTATCTGCTTTCAAGGTGGCACACCTTGCCGCCGGAGGCTGTCCATACAAAAACCGGGCTTTCCCTTTTGGGAGGCCCGGTTTTTGCGTTCTGCGATAGATGGCTTTTGGGTGGCGTCGAGCGTGGGGGATGACGCCGTGATTTATTTATTTGATGTTGGCTTTGCAATCAGATTTCGGTTTTTGTGACAGGTCCTGCGAAGTCTTAAGTCGCAGTAAATGCCATAGCGATCTGCCCCGAGGGACGAGGGGTGGAGCGCTATGGCAATCTGCTTTCGAGGTGGCTCCACCTCGCCGCCGGAGGCAGTTTTTCTGCCTGTCCTAATGAATGCTGATCTCCTTGCCTGCGGGTTCGGTGGCGTTGGGGATCGTGATGTGAAGGACGCCGTTTTTGAATTCCGCTTCGATGTTGTCCACATCGGTTTTGGGGGGGAGACGGAAGGCGCGTTCAAAGCTGCCGGAGAATCTCTCGGTTCTGTAAACGTTTTTGCCCTCTTCCTTCTCTTCGGCTTTGCGCTCGCCCTTCAGGGTGAGGATGCCGTCCTCTACCTTGATGGAGATGTCCTTCTTCTCGATGCCGGGAAGATCTGCCTGAATCGTGACCTTGCCCTCTTTTTCATAGATGTCCACCTCGGGGCTCCAGAGCTTTGCGGTTTTTGCTGCAAGGCGGGGGGCATCGGCAAAAAAGTCATCGAAGAGACGGTTGATTCGGTTGTTGACTGCGGGGGCGGTTACAAAGGGGTTAAATCTTACAAGTTCCATGATGGACCTCCATATGTGTTTTGGGAGTTGTGTTTCGTTTTCTCTGAAACAAAAATAGTCATGATCTGTTTTGTGTCAACAAAAAAATATGATATTTTTATTTCATTACCAAATCTGGTATTAAAATAAAGGTAATGGGAATGACGAATGTGCAGATCTCTGATATAGAAAGCAGAGGAGGTCATAATGAATAAAAAGAACGATCCATTAAATATGGGGGCCAATCCGGGCGGAGCATCCTTGCGGGATCTCATGGGCAAGCAGTCGGTGCGGGCAACCTTTCGAATCTCATCACGGGCCATTGAGTCCATGGCCGTGGTGGCCGAACACTTCGGTATCAAGCAGAAATCCCTCTTTGACCATCTGGTGGAGGACGTGGAGACGCTGAACTCCATTGCCGGGGAGTTGTCCGCTGATGCCATGAAAGAGGTCCATCGGGTCCAGAAGACGTTCGTCATCAGCCGTCGGACCCTTGATGCGCTGGAGATGGTATCAAGGCAGTTCGGCGCTCCGAGGGACGCCTTGGTGGAGTTCTCCATCCAGAGGCTCGGGGAGCTTATCGATGGCGAGCGCAAGCGCCATGCCGTCAGGAAGGCCTTATTGCATAGGGTGGAGGAGAGAAAGGAACGCTTTCAGCAGACTTTTTCCGAGGCTGTTCAGGCCCTGGGCGAGTCGGATCCCTTTGTGGAGCGTCTGGCCCACACCTGCCGGAGCCTGGAACACTCCGTAGATGAACTGAAAGCCCTTGTGAAGCGTGGTGAGGGACTGGAAGGGCTATGACCAAGGCTTGTCGTGACAAAACTCTGCCAGGTGTGAATCCCTTTTTTATGGGCTATGAGGGCTTTCGAAAAGAGATGGCGGGGCGCATGGGGCTGGATCGGTATGCATCGGCTGAGCTCTACACCATGGTCATTCGAAATGGCTCGGTGGACACCTCCGCTTTGACGCGCCTTCCGCATCGGGACGGTATTGCCGATGCCATCATGGATAGCCTCGTCTTTCCGGACCCTGAGCTGGTCACCGTCAAAGAGGCCGACGGCGTGGTGAAATTCACCCTGCGCCTTCACGACGGCCATGAAGTGGAGTCCGTGGTGCTTCCCATGATGAACCACTACACCCTGTGCGTCTCATCCCAGGTGGGGTGCAAAAGGGGGTGTCTCTTCTGCACCACCGCCAAGATGGGCTTTGTCCGGGACCTCACCCCGGAAGAGATCGTGGCTCAGCTTTATGCGGCACGCCACAAGCTGAATTATCCCATTCGAAACATCGTCTTCATGGGCATGGGGGAACCCCTGGACAATTTTGACGCCGTGGCTGACGCCATAGCCATCATGAGCGACCAGAGGGGCTTTGATATTGCCTTGAGGCGAATTACCGTGTCCACCGTGGGCAGCGCGACAGGCATTGAAAAGCTGGCGGCATCTGATATCTCCGCCGTGAACCTCGCCGTGTCCATCAACGGCGCCACAGATGAAGTCCGTTCCCATCTGATGCCGGTGAACCGCAAAACACCCCTGAAGAGCCTGGTCGAGATTCTTTCCCGTTACCCCTTTGCCCGAAAAGGAGCCCTCTTTGCTGAGTATATCGTCATCGAAGGGGTGAACGATGGCCCCGGAGACGCCCTTGCCCTGGTGGAGACCCTGTCTCCCCTTTCGGTCTGTTATAACTTGATCGGCTTTAACGCCGGTCCCGGCGCTCCCTTTCCCTCCACCTGCCAGGAAGCAGTGGAGCGCTTCCGGGACATGCTAATCGCCAAAGGCGCCTACGTACGTATCCGCGCCTCAAAAGGCCGCGACCTTGTGGCCGGTTGTGGGCAGCTGGGGAAGAAAGCCTAAAAGCGTGCCTCCGGCGGCAAGGGGCTGAGCCCCTTGACCCCAGGTTCGCGAATGCTCTTGACCTTCGTTCCTTAGCCCGGATATTTCATGATAAAACGGCCGGGTGAACGCAATTGTTTATCATTACGAATGGGTGCTGTGGAGAACGTAGATATTTAAAAATGCAAAACGTAACTCACAGTTTTCTGCTCGATTTTCTCCCCCATTCGGGCGAGCCGAGTGCACCCCTCTTCTGCGTTATCAGAGCCTTGAGGTAAACCACTACATCTGTAGCTCTGATGCCTTGAATATGGGTGCACTCGACCCGTGAAATATCCGGGTTAGGTCAATCACATTCGCTGACGGGCTGCGCCCGTGGGAACTGTTGAAGTGATAAACCTTACTTCGTGAAGCCCGAAGGGCGCTTCGTGATCTTCGTGGTTTTCATCATTGGCAGGTATCGATGGCTCTCGTAGTAAGGCCTTTTTTTCCATGGGGCTTGTCTCGGAGCGGCACATCCGCGCCGGGATTTGTCCATGAAACGTAAAATGAAATCTGTCGGCGTGTCATTTGCAGCGTCGGCGTAAATTAAAATGAAGGCCGATGCGTTTTGCCCCGAGGTTCGAGGGGTAAAACACATCGGCAATCAGCTTTCAAGGTGGCACACCTTGCCGCCGGAGGCATATACATATGAAACGAATCGGAGCGCACGTGAGTGCGGCGGGGGGCGTGGAGAACGCGCCTTTGAATGCTGCGGCCATAGGTGCCACGGCTTTTGCGGTATTTACGAAGAATCAGCGGCAGTGGAAGGCGAAGCCTTTGACGGAAAAGAGCATTGCCGCTTTCAAAGCCAATTGCGAAGCCCATGGTTTTCTGCCTGAGCACATCTTGCCCCATGACAGCTACCTGATCAATCTCGGGCATCCGGAGGCGGAAGGTCTTGGGAAATCGAGGGATGCGTTTGTCGATGAGATGGCCAGGGTGCGGCAGTTGGGGCTGGACAGGCTCAACTTTCACCCCGGGAGCCATCTGAAGAAGATTGATGAGGCGGGCTGTATCAAACGCATCGCCGAGTCCATCAACCTGGCACACAAAGAGGTGGAGGGTGTCTGCGCGGTTATCGAGAACACGGCCGGGCAGGGCACCAACATGGGGTATTGCTTTGAGCACCTGAGGGACATCATTGACCTGGTGGAGGACAAGGGCCGGGTGGGGGTGTGTCTCGATACCTGCCATACGTTTACCGCCGGGTACGATCTTCGGACGGCAGAGGCGTGTGATGCCACCTTCGCGCGGTTTGAAGCGCTGGTGGGGTTTTCATACCTTAAGGGAATGCACTTGAACGACTCCAAGCCAGAGCTGGGAAAACGGGTGGATCGGCATGCGTCCATCGGGCAGGGGCACCTGGGCCTTGACGCGTTTCGATACATCATGAACGACCCCAGGTTTGAAGAGATTCCTATGGTTCTTGAGACGCCTGATGACAGTATTTGGAAAGATGAGTTAGTACTTCTCCGGTCTCTTTGATAGAAAATATTTTATAAAATAAAATACTCTTCGTGGTAATCCAAAACCCTTTCAATTGAAAAAATTGAAAGGGTTTGTTGCTTGGTACAGTGGAGTGACAATCAGGGGTGTTCATCAGGAGCGCTCAAGGTACTGGACAATGGAAACCCTTGAAGGACACGGTTTTCAGCATTGTGTTGGTGGGTAGGTATATGAAGGTGAGGAGACAAAATCCTACATGGCATCTTGGAAGTGTTTCTTAATATTGGTCATTTGGCATTGGAAATTTTACCGGAAGTTAAAAAAAATCTGTACAGCCACATCCTGTTTTAGTAATATCCCTCTTTCGGTTAGGGTTATTGTTCTGGAAGTAGAAGGAAAGAGGTGAGAAATGACGATGACAAAGTTGTGTTCCAAGTGTGGTGTGGAGAAGCCGGTAACAGACTATTATCGGCAGAAAGGTGGGAAAGACGGGTTGCGGGCAGCATGCAAGAAATGCTTCATCAAAGCCAACACCGAGTACAGGGCCAGGAGCAGTGATAAGCTTCGTATGGGTTCCAAAGAGTATTTCAGGAACCTTAAAAAAGTCAAAGCAACCTACGACTACGAGACAGTACATTAATTTCGAGGTGCTTTGAACGCATGAAAAGCATAGCAGCCCATGGGAGTACACGACGCAGGTAGTCCCATGGGCTCGCTGACAATACAGATTACCGGCGGCTTCGCAATCCGCTGATACGCCGCGGCAGGTATGACTGCACGGATTCTTTATACCCTTCCTTATTTATCATCCCCATTGGGGAATGACTTCCCTCTTTAAAACAATCTGAACATTTTTATTTCTTTTTTTTATCTCATATTCATCCAGGTCCCCTGATATGGTTGTGCATTGGTTTGTCTTCTGTGGTCAAAAGAGGGTGGTCGCTGAAAAGCATGAACCACGACGTGCACGAAGGGGAGCGATTTGTTTTTCGGTGGGTGTATGGCGTGGCGTTTGTGGGCACCTTAGGGCTCATCGTGGGCACGCATCAGACGGGGTCGGGGTATACTTTGCACCGGCAAACTTCGGAGCGCCGCACTCCCGTGAGGCATAAAAAAGCAGCACAGGAGTGCGGCGCACCATGGAAAACAAAGGGGTCAGGTTTTGATGACAGAGCCTGGCCTCTTTTTTTTTGATGGAACGTTTGATTCGACTTCAACGGGATATGGGGAATATCCGGGCTCTGGGTGGATTAGCGGGTGGCTCCAAGAGATCTGGAACAATTTGTTGTGTTCGTGTGGGGGAAAAGACAGAGTATTTTGCACTCAGTCGTGGGTGGAACTCGAAAAACCTATGAACCATGAAGAACATGAAGAAGAACAGGAGAAAAAAAAGTTTGTTTGCGGTGGAGTCGCTTTCATGCTCGTCATGGCCTTGATGGTAGAACTACTTTTTGCTTGCAATCCATTTTCTTCTGGTGTGGCCTTCACCGCAAATACTTGCGCAAATAGCCTGTTATTTGACGAGCTTTGGGATGCGGCTTTTCAGAATCGTTACCAGCTCTTTATCCATATATTCATAGTTGTCAGGGATGCCCAAACAAATAACGCGTTGATCTTTAAGATATTTGCGGAATTTTTTGTTCATTTTATGTCTATGGGTCTGTTCCATGACAAAAATATATTCAGCCCAAAGAATATCATCGATACCCAGGGGGATTTCAGCGTCGTTGTTCAGGCCGGCAGAACGAACCTCCCATCCTTCGTAATTGAAGAATACGGTTTCTGCTGTTGGGCTCCGCAATTTATTTTGACTGCATATAAAAAGTATTTTTTTCATAGATTTTTAAAAAGCATTGAACCGGTTTGTCTGGTCGCCTTCAAGGTTGGTGTTGGGTCCACGCTTTTGGTTCTCTTTTCTAAGCTGTTTGGCCCTGGAGACAAGGGATCGCTGGAATCACCGCTGCACTGGGTTGACGGTCAGATGGATTCGAGACCAAGGCATCTCAGGGCGCGGTCGTAGTTTTTTACTTCAAGCCCTGATTAACGCAGATATCGGATTCATCTGGCCGCCCGCAGGGTGGGTTTTGGGGCAAGGTTTTTCTTTTAACTTTTTCAAGTTTGTTTGGAGCCTGAGACCCATGGAATCACCGTTGCACTGGGTTGACGGTCAGGTGGCTTCGAGATCAAGGCAACTCAGGGCGTCGTCGTAGCTTTTTACTTCAAGCCCTGATTAACGCAGATATCGGAGCCATCTGGCCGCCCGCAGGGTGGTTTTTTGGGGCCAAGTTTTTTTGAAATTTTTACCAACTTGTTTGGCCCCAAAAAGCTATCAATCCCTTAGTAGACGTCGCGTGTGCCCTGAAACATGAGAAGTTCGGGGGGCCTTCCCGCGGTGGCTTTGACCTTTTTCTCTTTCAGGCTCTTGATGGTGTAATGCGCCCGGATCATCTTGCGGAAGTTGGCCGGGTCAATGGCCTTTTCCAGGACTGCCTCGTAGATGCTCCGCAGCTCCGTCCAGGTGAAGCGCTCTTCAAGGAGGGCAAAGGCGATGGGGGTGTAAGAGATCTTCCCTTTGATCCGCTCGTAGAAATCGGTGAGCACCTCCCGGTGAAAGGGAGAGATGTGAGGTGTGTCTCCGTTCATCACCTCCCGGAATGAAAACCAGGCTCCCTTTTGATGGGCCATGGCCTTTTCCGGCACCAGCGAAAAGTAGCTGGTCACGAGATGCCGCGCTTCGCCGTAGGTTTTCAGCTGCTCCATCCAGGTATCCTGCAGCCCTGTCATCGTGTCCAGGATCCGCACGGCGCACACTTCCAGGGCACCGCCTTCGGAAGGGGTGAAGGGCAGAAAAGGAAGGACACGATAATCCGGTTTGCCTGGCTTTTCGGGTAGCAGGATTTTGAGTTCGCTCCCGGAGAAGGCTGCAATGACCATCTCCACAGAGACCGTGGGCAGCGGGCAGGTGGTTTTTGCATTGTATATGGTGGGTTCGCTGCTCGCCTTGGTGGCGTTCCACTCGCCCCCTTCCGAAAGGGGGATGAGTTCCTCATCATGGGGGACCCCATCAATCAGCCGGGCATAGGGTGTGGAAAAGTATTTGCCGTAGATGTCCGAGTTGTCGATGTGCAGGTCTATGTTGTTTCTCCGGCAGTACTCTCCCTTGGAACGGTTCCAGAGGCGGTTGTCCATGTAGGGATTGCCGTCGATGTAGGTGACCTCGGTGCCCTCTTTTTTGTGATAGGTGGTCATGGAAAAGAGGTGGGTCCAGGAGAGTCCCAGCTGGTTTTTCAGGTAGTGTTCCAGGGATCGGGTGTGCTCGGTTCCCGTGATGATGTGGACTTCATGGCCCTGGCTCACCAGTTCTCGACTCAGTTTGGAAAAAAAGTCGGGAAAGGTGTCGGCCACCCCATGAACATCAATACCCAGCCTGATGATTTCATCCTTACGTTTCATGCTCGTTTCTTGCTTTTCCTATGTGAGATCTATGGTGGTGTCAGCGGTTCGGACTCCTGCCTGGGCCATGTCCTTGAAAAAGGCATCGGCCAGATCGTGAAAGCCGGCAACGGGGCTCATGGCATCGGTGAGGAGGATGACCCGTTTTGCCATGGAGGGTCTTGCCGTTACCATGTCCCGGATGCTGTCTGCCACGCAGTGGGATGAAGCTTCTCCGGCGACGTAGATTTCGTCAAAGCTGTCCAGGTCGTTCAGGAGGGCCAGGTCGAATTGTGACGCGGGATCGCCTTCCCGTTTGACCTTGGGCTGGAAGATGGAAAAATGCTCCGTGTACCGTGCGTTGCCCTTGGGAATGATCACGAGATCGGTGTGGCGGTTTGCCCATCGGGTTAAAATGGTGTCCAGTGGGTGGTACACCGCATGGCCCCAGGTGCCCATGAGGCAGTGGGGCGGCCAGATGACGTGGGTGCCGCAGGCAGCCATGTATTCTGTGCTCCACGCCTGGTCCTCAGGGTTTGCGGCGCGCCAGGTGCCGCCATCCACCTCATCGCTGGTCAGGGTGGTGAAGGGCTCCGGGTGGTTGCCCTCCGTGTCCACCCACCAGACGGGATGGGCGATGTGCATTCGGTTGTGGGAGTCCAGAGTCACCACGATACGCTCAAAGGCGTCTCCGTTGATTTCGACAAAATCGGTGAGTCGTTCCATGTCCCGGCTCGCCCCTTCTACAAACAACTTTCCTGCGGGATCGCAGAATGAGTTCTGTGGGTCGATAATCAAAAGGGTACGTTTCATGGCTTGTCTCCTCATTTTTATGTTTTTGCCTGAAGCAAACAGAAACATTAAAATTCACAATAAGCATGTCGAGTTGCTTTGACGAAACTTAAGAGCTGGAATTGCATTTATATATGCATACGCTCTTGGGGTTGCTGTTACCCCTGTTACATCCCCGGTCTGAACCGCGCAAAGCTCAATGCGAATGTGACTTGACCCGAGGCACGAGGGGAAAGGAGCATTCGCAACCTGGGGTCCAGGGGATCATCCCCTGGCCTTATCGCTTGCCAAAAACCCGCTTCATGTAATCGAGGTATCCCTGGTCGTCACACATCTGCTTGCCCGGAGAGTCGGAGAGTTTTGCCACGGGGGTGCCCTGGCAGCGGGTCATCTTTATGACGATCTGAAGGGGCTCGCCCACCACGTCATTGGTGAGGTTGGTGCCGATGCCGAAGTAGTTGATGAGGCGGCCCTGGAAGTGGCGGGCGATCTCAATGGCCCTGGGGAAACTGAGGCCGTCGCTGAAGACCGCCACCTTGGAAGGGGCGTTGATGCGCAGGCTCTCGTAATGGGCGATGAGTTTTTCGCCCCACTCGATGGGATCGCCGCTGTCGTGGCGGCATCCGTCAAAGAGCTTGGCGAAGTACATGTCAAAATCTTTTAAAAAGGCGTCAAACCCGGCCACGTCGGAGAGGGCGATCCCGAGGTCTCCGCGGTACTCCTGGGCCCAGTGTTCCAGGGCGAACTTCTGGCTGTCGGCAAGTCTCGGGCCCAGGGCCTGGCAGGCCATGAGCCATTCGTGGGCCATGGTTCCCACGGGGGTGAGGTCGTATTTCCAGGCGTAGTAGACGTTGCTGGTGCCCATGAAGTTGTCGGGAAGGGCGCTTGTCAGCTCTTTGATGACGGTTTCATGCCAGTCTCTGGAATACCTTCGGCGGGTTCCGAAATCGGAGAATTTGAGTTGAAGCCCCTTCTTGTTTTCCTCTTTGACCAGATCGATCTTGGTGCGGAGCCGTTTGAGGCCGTCATCTAAGTCTGCATCCGGATGGTGGTGTCGAAAGTAGACCTCATTGATGATGGCTAAGACCGGTACCTCATAAAGAATGGTGTGGAGCCAGGGGCCCTTGATCTTGAGGACATAGTCTTCGCCTTCCATTTCAGCGGTAATGAACTCGCGGTTGAGACGGAAAAGGCGGAGGAACTCAATGAAGTCACGCTTGATGAAGCGCAGGCCTTCAAGAAATTCAAGTTCGTCATTGGAGAATCGAAGGCGACAGATATGGTCGAGCTCTCGGTCCACGTCCTCAAGGACTGGTGCGAAGTCGATACCGAGATTCCGGCAGCGGAACTCATACTCCACCTCCGCCCAAGGGAACTGATGAAGAACGCCCTGCATCATGGTGAGTTTATACAGGTCGGTGTCCAGCAAAGATTGAATGATCGGGGTTGTCAACGGATGGATCTCCACTGTTGTGGCGCCGGAAAGGCGAAATCGTTTCAGCAGGTGCCCCTGCCCGGGGTCACCAGGAGTCAGTCTCCACTGCTTGACTGCGGCGGAGGGTGAATGCATTGAGCCCTGATGGTCGTAATAAAGGCGCTTCAACCGGGGGTTGGCGGTCTTTGGGGATCATCCGAGCGTAGGCCAAAGGTATACCCACCACACCAAATGTCAAGTTGAATTTATGTCGTTTATACCAAAACTATAAACCAGGGGAGATACGCAGGCAATCCCAAAGGCTGGCGGTGGTCTACGCCCCCTTGGTTTTGTCTTTGATTTTGCCTTGGCATGGGAAAAATCCGGGCACCTGCTGTGGGGTTTGTCTGTGCATGATCATTCGTGGTGATATTCTTTTACCCCAGCACGGGTCTGCTCAGGGTCGGTTTATTTTAAGTGTGATGTTTTTAACCTGAAAACAACGTTTTAAGCATGATAATGACACTATTTTGAGCTTTGTTTCGCTTTTGATAGGCTTTCTGCATGGTCCGACCCCATACTGCACATTCTGCTTAAGGGGTTACGCAAGAATTAAATGCACAAATCCCATAATAATGCCGCTGTGGTTTAACCTGAGGAACGAGGGGTAAAGCGCTGCGGCTACCAGCGTTCAAGGTGGCTCACCTTGCCGCCGGAGGCATTGTTTTATGTATGTTTTATTTTTGCGCCAGACCTAAAGGGGAGGGGGAATCTCCCCTCCCCCTGGTATGGCATTACGTGGCGTCAGTGTTGGGCTTAGACGTTGATCGCTGTTCCGTTATAACACGCCTGGTAGATTGCTTTGATCTCGTCAAACGTTGGTTTTCTGGGGTTGAACAGGGTGCAGGGGTCCTTCAAGGCATTTTCAGTCAGGGTGTCCAACTTAGCGTCCCACTCTTTTTCATCAATGCCGTACTCTTTCAGTGAGCCTGCAACGCCTGTAGATGCACGCAGATTTGATACTTCCTGTGCAAACTCTTCAGCGGTTGATTTGCCGGACAAAGCAGCCAGGTCCTCATACTTGTCGGTGACCTTGGCGTTGAAGCGAATGACGTTGGGCATCAGGATCGCATTGCCGCAACCGTGGGGTACGCCGAAGGTGCCGCCGATCTGGTGGGACATGGAGTGAACAATACCCAGCCATACGTTGGTAAAGGCCATGCCAGCCATACAAGAGGCATCGTGCATGGCCTGGCGCGCTTCCAGGTTTTCGGGTTCTTCGACGGCGGTGAGAAGGGTCTTGAACACCAGGTCAACGGACCCTTTGGCCAGGGCGTCGTTGTAACGGTCTGCGATATTGGAAACATACGCTTCAACACCATGGCTCAGGGCATCAAGACCGGTATTGGCGGTCACGTGCTTGGGCATGCTGGCGCACAGCTCACCATCGATGATGGCCACATCAGGGGTCAGCTCGTGGGACACGATGGGGTACTTTGTCCCCTTTTCTCTGTCTGTAATCACAGAAAGGCCCGTGATTTCGGTGCCAGTACCACTTGTTGAGGGGATGGCAACGAAAATAGCCTTATTGCGCATGGGCTTCACAGCGAAGGGGGCAGCCAGCTCTTCAAGCGTTGACTCTGGGTACTCATAAAAAACCCACATGGCCTTGGCCGCATCAATGGCAGAACATCCACCCAAGCCGATAACAATGTCAGGCTGCTCCCGGGTGAAGAACTCAGCACCTTTCAAAACGGTTTCAATGGATGGATCTGCCTCTACGCCAGCAAAAACAGCGGATTTAATATTCGCTTCAGCTAAGAAGTTTTGAGCTTTTTCCAACACCCCGTTATTCTTAGCGGAGTTGCCGCCAATAACAATAACAGCCTTGCTGCCTTTGACCTCTTTCAGGTTCTCAAGGGTGCCTAAGCCGTGGAAGATTTCTTTGGGGACGATAAATTTTGTCATGATGTTCCTTTTTATTATGGGTGACACGTTCGTATCAGTGTAAAGCCAGCGTGTTCCGATCACGCATTCTCTGGACGTTTTTTGTCCGGCGAGGGGCACTAAACCTTTTTTCGAATTACCTGTAAAGTAGGTACTTTTCCGTGTTTCAGTATGCATTTGGTGGCGTGGTTCCCAAAAGGGAACTATCTTCCGCTTTGGTTCAATTTCGTGTTATGGCAGGGGATGTTTGTGGTGGCGGGTTGCCGGGAAGGTGCCTTTCGGGCAAGGTGGTGGAAGGTAAAACCGTAAAAAAAATGTGATACGATAGATGACAGAGCAGAAATGGAAGGCTGGAGGTGAGTGATGCCTGAAGACAGGACCCATAAAGTCAGTTGCAGTTCGTATGTCAATGAAGTGGAGATCGCCTTTGAGGTCCTATCCGGAAAGTGGATTCCTCTTATCGTCTGGACACTCTCGACAGAAGGCACCAAACGATTCGGAGAGCTCAGAAAGCTCATGCCGTCGGCAACCCAGAAAATGCTGACTCAACAGCTAAGAGCCCTTGAAAAGCATGGGATCGTCCACAGAAAAATATATCCGGAAGTCCCTCCGGTTGTGGAGTATTCCCTTACAGATATCGGTAAAAAACTTGGCCCCATATTAAAGGACCTCAACGCATGGTCCACCGAGTACCTTGCAGGTCGGAATTCCAGTACGAAATAACTCTGGCACCTGCAGGTGCAGTGGGCCCACGCATTTTTGATGCGGCGCTCCTGCATGCCAAGAAACGTGCACTCATCTGAATAAACAAAGCCCGTTCCCATACATCGTGGGGGAACGGGCTTTTTTGTTACCGCATACAATCAGTACTTCGGGGGGATGGGGGCGGCCATTGCCGCCGGAGGCAGCCAAGACTATTGTTTTTAGTTTATTATTCCTGATAACGGGAGAAGGCACCGCTGAGTTTATAAACAAGCAATGGGCGATAGGTCATAGGCAATCGGTGGGGCGCATCTCACGTTGAACGCCCGTACGCTTTGGCCCGAGGTACGAGGGACAAAGCGCACGGGCAACTAGTTTTCGAGGTGGCTCACCTCGCCGCCGGAGGCTGGGCTTTTTGTCCGGCTATGGTCATTGAGGGTAATCACTTACTCCGTCTGAACGGTGTATTCGCGAATCGGCAGGTCGGAGTGGAAGGGTGGGAGGGGCTCTCCCTTCTGGGGTGGCCTGATTGTGATGATGAGAACCGATGCCTTGGGGGCGTAGAGGGCCAGGTGCTCGGGGATGCCCAGGCCCCCTTCGCAGTGAAAGGCACCTGTGATGTGCATGACGAGGGTTTCGGGGCGTTGTTGCATGGCCTCGGCGATGGACCAGGCCATGGTGGCGTCCCAGAGGGCCTGGGAATCTGGGTTGATACCGAAGGGCTTTTTGGCGGGCATCTCTCCATGGGGGCTTGCCTTCTCACGTTTTTTGGGGGTGTTTTCTTTGAAACGCTCTTCCAGGGCTTTGAGCTTGGCCCGGTAGGCAGGAGATGCCTCTTTGTAGGGCAGGGGGGCGATCCAGTTCAACGCTTCGGGGCTGAGCCGAGTGAGGGATTCTTTTCCTTCACGGGCCACAAGGTTCACGTATCGCCTCGGGGCATTGGCCGCAATGACCGGGGATCCCTTCTCTTTGGCGAGGTTTATCATCTTTCGGTACGAACGGCTGTAGTTGCCCCAGGGGCGTGAGGCTGCCATGAAGTGGAGCTCGGTGATGAGCCCTGCCAGGTATTCGTCGGTGACAGGCTGCAGGTCCCGGGCCAGCATTTCTAACGAGAGGGCCACCCGGGGCGGTTTGCCCTTCGTCGTTCGACGCTCAATGAGACCCTTGAGCAGGGCGTATTCAAGGTGGTGGGCCGCCGGGTTGTCATGGGTTTCCCCCACCAGCACAATATCCGCCCGAAGCGCCTCGTCAAAGAGCGATTCCTGGCTTACCTCAGAACCGTCGGGTCCTGTGATGGTGTAACGCGGAGGCTCCATGGCCTGGGTGTCAAGGGTTTTGCATCCGGATGTGAAAAGAAGTGCGACCAGGGCAAGGACGATGGCATGCATGGGACGGAGTTTCATGAGCACCTCCAGTTAATTAGGGGACGCTTTTCGAATCTGTTCAGTTAAAAAAAAACAGCCTCCGGCGTCGAGGTGGGCCACCTCGAAAGCGGGATTTGGTTGTTTTTAACGCAGGAGGGGATAAGGGGCTACGACACCTCACCGGGGTGTCGTGAAAACGGGTTTAGAATCCCTGCAGCGAATGATCTGGGCCGGAGGATTGTACGGCCCGGATCATTCCTAATCAGGTTTCCATGTGTTAATAGTTCCGATGGATGCGGATGCTGCCGTCCTGGATGCGTCGATTGAGAGCGGTCCTGGCCCAGGCTTTGATGCGGTTCCTGGAGGCGGGGATCAAGAGGAGGATGCCGGCGCAGTCGGTGAGAAGGCCCGGTGTGACGAGAACGATGCCTGCGATGAGGATCATGAGGGCGTCGATGAGCTCTTCGGCCGGCATGATGCCCTGATCCATGCATTCCCGGATTTTGAGGACGGTCTGAAGTCCCTGGATCTTGGCAAGGGAAGCGCCGGCGATGCCGGTGCCGATGACCAGGGCAATGGCGGCAAAGGGGCCCATGGCAGAGCCCAGCTTGATGAGGAGCCAGAGCTCAATGACGGGAACTAAGGTGAACAGAAGAAAAAGGCGTAAAACCATGGGGCAATTCTCCATTGAATGCATAAGAGTCGACCGCAGTTATGCGGTTTCACCACAAGATGTGACGGATTTGGTAAATGTCAAGTTCGGGGATGATTCAAAATAGCTTGCCTTCTATGGTCAAAGTGTGCCTCCGGCGGCAAGGTGTGCCACCTTGAAAGCAGGTTGCAAATGCGCTTCGCCCCTCGTTCCTCGGGGCAAATCACATTCGCTTTTTATTTTAGTGTAAATCTAAAGACAAAGACTAAACCTGTTCGTCAAATGTTTCAAAGGCTTGGCCCCCGACATGGCCACCGGAGGTAACTTTAAGCGCGTTGCCTTTTATGGTTAAAGTTCAGGGCAAAAGCCTGCCTCCGGCGGCAAGGTGTGCCACCTTGAAAGCAGGTTGCAAATGCGCTTTACCCCTCGTTCCTCGGGGCAAATCACATTCGCCTTGGGCTTTGGATTTATCCAAGGGTGTTTTTCAAAACCTGTTTATCAAACTTTTCAAAAGTTTGGCCCCCGGCAGGGCCGCCGGAGGCATCTTTAAGCTGGCTGCCTCCGGCAGCGAGGTGAGCCACCTCGAAAGCAAAATGCAATGGCGTTTGTTGCGGGCTATGCCAGTTATCGGAGCCGGAGAGTGATACGGTGTCGTATCTTTGATAGCGCTGACTCTCATTGAGGGGGGAGGGTTGTGGTGCGACTTGGGGTTTGCGCAGGGGCGGGCCAGACGGTTTGAAGAAAAAAAGCCCCTTTCGCTTTCATGCCTCGGCATGAAAGCGAAAGAGGGCGTGTGAGACAGTGACGGGCTATGGCTTTCGCCTTCTGAACGACGGATTTATTCGGGTCAAATCCAGTCGTTGGAACTGAATCGGAGTCCCCATAGCTCGTGCGCTTGCCACGCATGATGCATGTCCGCGCACACAACGCGAATGCGGACATAATGTACGCTGCACTTCAACACCCTTGTCGCATTCGCCACAGGGTTTCAAGGTGCCCCCACCTTGCCGGCGGAGGCACGGCTTTTACTTTTTCGTGTTTCGCGGGTTCTTCTTAATGGATTTCAAAAAGCGGTCCACGCGGGTTTTGACGATGGGAAAGTCTTCGCCGCGGTCATCGATGCAGTCCCCGTCGATGGTGAGGATGGGGATGCCCGCTTTTTTGAACGTTTCGTTCTCCATGATGGAGCCACCGTGGAAGTGACGGCACGACTTGGGGTAGTAAGCGATGATGCCGTCGGTGTCGTCCGGGATCTCATCAATGGCGATGGTGGTTCGGGTGGTCACCGAAGAGAACGCCGGGTGAAGGGCGGTCCGGCGTGCGATGGCACGGATGGGGTCCGCAGGGTCCAGGGGCTCCCAGTAGGCCCAGTTGACCTGGGAACCGGAGAGGTCGATGCGCTCATCCAGGTAGGTCATCAGGGGGGTCTTGAAATAGGGCCTCAGGTGGAACCAGACGATCCGCGGCTCGGTGCCCTCGGACTTCGGCGCAATGCTTGCCTTGTACTCTTTGAAGCGGGATTTGTAGACATCCACAGCGCGCTCGGTTCCCCAGGTCTGCATGAGGTTGGCGGCGTAGTCGAGTTCACGCACCCCTTTTTTTGCTGTGGTTCGCTCGTGGAGGGCCAGATCGTTGCCTTCATTGAGCCAGGTTCGGGCTTCGTTGGTCCATTGAATGACCTGACGGAGCTTTTCGTCTTCCAGGGTGAGTCCCGTGTGCTCGGTGACGAAGGCGATCATCTCATGGAGCTGCTGGTAGACGTACTCCACGCCCTCTTCCACGCGTTTGAGGTCCTTTTCCGTGCCACGAACCGACATGTCGTACAGGTCGTAGGGGATGTCCAGGATAAACTCGGGGCGCTTGTAGTGGTGCGAGGCCAGTTCGGCGTATTTTGCCGAGGGGTCGCAGAGGTGGGTGGAGGTGATGAGGATGTCCGGCGTGGGGAAGATGTTTTCAATCACGCCGCCTGCCACCGCCTTCATAAACGAGCAGAGGTCTCCGGAGAAGTTATGGGCCTCGGCTGTTTCGATACGCTCTCTGGCCGATCCTGTCATGGCGAGCTGGGAGGCCACCATCTCCGTGGTGAAGGGGAGAAGGCCCATGGCGTACATGATCTCTGTGGGAACAAAGAGGCTTCGCCAGGCCACATGCTGGTAGGCAAACTCCCCGGTGGTGGTGAAGTTGTACGCGTTAAAAAACTGCTCGGTATTGAGGTACCCGCGTTTGGCTGAGGGCGAAAGATCCTCGAACGCCTTGGGAAAGGCCATCTTTACCGCGTCTTCGGGCTTGATTCCTTCCAGGCCGTTGACGCGAAGCAGGTTTTCAACCTGGACCTTACGCTGCTCCGTGTTCTCTTTTATCATGTCCTCTTTATTCATCGGATTCATCTGTTTTTCTTTCTCCGCTTTTTGAGTCTCTTGATAAATGATTGAACTTCGCGCTCGTTGATCTCGGAGCTGATGTCACCTTCGAGGACCTTCATGGGCACGTCAAGGGGGATGTCATTCTTGAGAAGGGCCCACTGCATCTGCATGTTGGCGCAGAATTTCATGGAGTAGTAGAGGACCCCGTCCACCTTGTACTCTTTGACCATGGCCTGAATCTCTTCGATGGCTTCCCTCGCTTTGTCGCCAAGCATGCGGGGGCAGGGCGTTCCTTTGAGGTAAAGGGCCGCAAGCTCCTGATAGGGGTCTTCGTTGAACTCAGGTTCACCGGTAAAGGCGCGAAGCCCGGTGCACATGTGCTCCACAACGGACAGGCCGCCTGTGCCCTCGATGGTCTTGATCAGGGATCCGTTGCCGGGACCGCCGATAACCATGATGCGTGGTGCGTCTTTGTCCCCGGTCTGCCCCTCTTTGCTTTGGATGAAGTTTTCAAGGTGGGTGTTGAACTCTTCCCTTGGCATCTCCCAGGATGTGGCGATGAGGTCTTCAATCTCCCCGCCGGTGATGGCTGGGGCCTCTTCTCTTCGAAGGGCATCGATGGTGTTAAAGAGCTCGCGTGTTTTGTTGAAGGTTGCCATGGAGGCTCTTAAGGCGTCATCGGAGATGGGGCCGAAGTGCTCTTCTATGTCGTCCTTCATGTGTCTTAAGCCACCGGCAAAAAAGGAGATGCTGGAGTCTGTGACGATTTTAGGGACGTCCAGGAGGTGGAGCATCTTGGGTTTGATCTCATCTTTCCTGTAGAGCCATCCGTCCGAGAGGCGTCTCATGCACTCGCAGGAGTGGGCGATGACCACCCCGGACAGGGCGTCGTAGGCGCCTGTGAGGGCGCCGCCCATGCAGGAACGGACATAGGAGCAGATGGAGTCCCCAAGGACCACGTCTTCATGTTCGGCACCGGAGTCTGACTTGATGCCCACGGGAATGGCTCCCGCCGCATGAAGTATCTCGATGGGAGTGTACGTGCAAAACCAGCCTAATTTTTCCAACG
The DNA here is from genome assembly GCA_942491485.1 of Desulfolunaceae bacterium. GTDB lineage: Bacteria > Desulfobacterota > Desulfobacteria > Desulfobacterales > Desulfolunaceae > Desulfoluna. The sequence goes on from CALOAX010000017.1 coordinate 128,585, forward strand.
GGCTAACCTCCGACCTTTGTTGTCAATGTCTCATCCGCACCGTCTACAGGCGTGTTTTCATAGGCTTCGCAGGCGTAGAGGGTCTGGACCACCTCCTCGCCCCTGGATAGGTGTACCAGGTCGCAGAGCATGCCCTTGTTGCAGCCCAGCTCGTTGGCTCGGGTGCACTCGGTGAAATGTGAGGTGATCTGCTGAATGGTTTCAATGCCCCGGAATGTGCCCCTGTCTTCCACCTCGTCGCGGGCGAAGAGGGCCATGCCGATGGATCCCATGACCTTGTGGTGCATGGGGATGAACAGTTCGACCTTTTCGCCGCGGGCCTCAAAGAGCAGGTCTTCCATGGATTTGATGACCCCTGTGTTGGAGGCCACGCCGCCCTGGAAGGCGATGGGGGTCTTGAGGTGCTTTTTGTTGATGCCCAGGGTGGAGTAGAAGTTCATGGCCAGCGATCGATGGAGGCCGGCGATGATGTTCTCCTTGGTGTTGCCTTTGGCCTGCTCGGCGATGAGGTCACGGCCAACAAAGACCGTACACATGCTGGAGAAGCTGTAAGGCTTCTTGGCTTTCAGGCCCGTCTCACCGAATTTTTCGATGGGAATGCCGAGTCGGTCGGCCTGGGCGTCAAGGAAGGAGCCGGTACCGGCACCGCATTTTTTGTTCATGCCCGCTTCCTCAAGCTCGCCGTCTTCGATGTACATGACCTTGGAGTCCTGTCCACCGATATCAAAGATCACCTGGGTGTCGGGAAGGAGGTGAAGGGTTGCTTCTGCGTGGGCGTCCAGTTCCGTTTCATAGACATCGGCTCCCAGCAGGGCCGCAGAAATTTCGTGGCCGCTGCCCGTGACGCCGGAACCGAGGATGTCGATGTTGGCGGGGAGCTTTTTGGAAAGGCGGTTAAAGGCCTTTTTGATGTTGTTGATGATGTCCCCTTCGGTGAGGGTGTAGTCGGTTTCAAAGACCACACCGGCTTCGTCAACGAAGGCGATGTTGATGGAGATGGAGCCGGCATCGAGACCGATGAACCCTTTGATGGTGTTGCCCCAGGTCCCGGAGACCAGGGGGAAGGCGAGGACGCGGCTTTTGTCGCAGACATACTTGTACGCAGGTTTGGTCAGCCCCTTGATGAGGGTGTCGATTTGCTGGATGGGGGAGGGGGGAGTGAGGTCTGCGGCTTCGGTCTTGATCCAGAGATCGGAGACCGTGGTGCTGATTTCGACACTGGAGCCGTCGTCACAGGTGAAGGAGGCGGACTCCTCTTCTGTGATGGCTTGGGTCTTGGTCTCTTTTTTCAGCGTGTCGATGACCGGGGCCACGGATTCCCATGCGTCCTGAACGCGATCTTTTGCCTTTTGAAGAAACAGGTAGGGGATTCGGTAAAAAATCTGCCCCGGTTTTGCCGGCATATGGGCAAAACCTGCGCTCTTGTTTCCGGAGATTGCGCTATTGTTTTTCATGCATTCTCTCTTTTGTATGAGTTTGTGAATGTTTGCGTATATAAATTAAGATAGTGACTGGTAACGCTGTTCCATTTGTGGTCAATGAAAAAAAATGTTTCCCCGATTCGGCCGCCCCGCAGGATTTCGGATATACCGCGTTTTTACCGTTCCATCATGTTGTCAAGCTGTCACCGTCGTCCTTGAAACACGTGTGAGAGGTATTGATCCCTCTGTGTGCTTCCTGGGCATGGCAAATGCATGACTGGCATTCGGATTTATCATCTGCGGTTCGTAAGGGACGACTTACTGCTTTCCAGGTCGATCCATATCAAAACAGGATATTTGTACGGTTTTTCAGATTACGTGAGACGAGTAAAACCGATAATAAGGGACTGTCTGTTATGCTGTGTTCGACCCGGGTAAGGGGAATTGTTATAAATATAATAAATGAGGAGTAGCATAAGATCCGTCTTTCGACAAGCATGGAATGGCAAAGAATATACAGGTGTAAGGCGTTGTTGGAGGGGGATTGCGGTAAAATATTGGGGTGTTATGGGGGGTATACGGGGTGGGGTGGAGACGTGGCGTGATGACGCTTAATGGTTGTGGTTCGGGTTTTAATTTATTTGAACGAATTGCGTGTTAAATAAATTTTGTTCACATTTCAACCCATGCCTATGGAGTGTATGGTATACAGGATGTGGCACGAATCGGCATGGTTATTTCCTGCCAGCTTGGGGTGTTTTCTCTCCCCGGGGCTTGAGATCGAGGGTTAACTCCTGTAAAAGGGGGCTCGTCAAATCTGGTCTCAGCTCGGCAAACAATCATCATACAGAAAATGCCATGGGCCGCCTCCTCGTTGACCCTGATCAGCGTGACGCACAGGGCGGTTAACACGCCCCAGACTGCTCTCAGGCTGTATAATTACATATTACGTGAGCTCTTATATCCCCTCGATAAAGGGTGTACAAACAAAGGAATCATTATGACAAAGCGAACAATCACCGTCATCCCCGGGGATGGAATCGGTCCCGATATTATCGACTCAGCCCTTAAGATCCTCGACAAAGCCGGATGCGATTTTGAGTACGAGTTCGCAGAGGCAGGTCTCACCGCTCTGGAGAACCAGGGCGAGCTTCTTCCCCAGCGAACGTTGGACCTCATCGAAAAAAATGGGGTTACACTCAAAGGCCCGCTCACCACACCCATCGGCAAAGGGTTCACTTCCATCAACGTGACCCTGCGCAAGAAGTTCAATCTCTACGCCAACCTTCGGCCGGTGATCTCTTTTAAGGGGACCAAGGCGCGCTACGAGAACATCGATATCATTACCGTTCGTGAGAACACCCAGGGGATGTACTCCGGCCTCGGCCAGACGGTCTCTGAAGATGGGTGCACCGCCGAAGCGATGAGCCTTGTTACCCGTGAGGGTGCCGAGCGCATTGTCTCCTTCGCCTATGAGCTGGCACGAAAAGAGAACCGAAAGAAAGTCACCATCGTTCACAAGGCCAACATCCTTAAATCCACCTCCGGCCTCTTTCTGGACGTGGCCCGGGAAGTGAGCAAGAATTATCCCGACATTGAAACCGCCGAGATGATAGTCGATGCCACCTGCATGAAGCTGGTCATGAACCCGGAAGAGTTTGATGTTATCGTCACCACCAACCTTTTCGGGGACATCATCTCCGACCTCTGCGCAGGTCTTGTGGGCGGTCTCGGCATGGCCCCCGGAGCAAATATCGGCAAAGACGCCGCTCTGTTTGAAGCGGTCCATGGAAGTGCCCCGGACATCGCCGGAAAGAACCTGGCCAACCCCACGTCTGTGATTCTGGCCTCCATCCAGATGCTGGAGTACCTCGACATGCAGGACAAGGCCGAAGCCATTCGAAAGGCTGTTTCAGCCGTCATCGAAGAGGGCGACCGCACCACAAGCGACCTGGGCGGTACCCACGGCACCACCGATTTCACCCAGGCGGTGATGGACAGGCTCTAACCCGAATATTTTATGAGAAAGCAATCAGAACGAATCAACAGCATGTTATTACTGATAGTTACTGTGGGAAATTAAGATATTTCAAAAATACAAAATGTGATTCACTGTTCCCTGCTCGCTTTTCTCACCCTTCGGGCGAGCCGAGTGCACCCATCTTCCGCGTTATCAGAGCATTGAGGTAAACCACTACATCTGCAGCTCTGATGCCTTGAATATGGATGCACTCAACTCGTGAAATATCCGGGCTAAGACGGAGCATAAACGTGCCTCCGGCGGCCAGGGGGCTATCCCCAGGACCCTAATATTTGCGAATGTGATCGATCGTCGTTCCTTAAGATTGATCACATTCGCATTTTTGTTTCATGGCGTCGCCCGTGAACAACTATGTCTGTTAACAGGGTCATGAAGGCATCTGAAGTCAATCCCGCCCCAAAGGTCCATTCGACTTTTTTTGAAGATTCAATCAGGTCTCTCCCCGAAATGGCGTGTCCAATCTTATTCCCCCACGCGAATACCCCGGCAGCAAACGGCGTCGCCCATTCGCCATGGGGGGGGGCAGGTGCCCTCACCTGCCCGGAGGCAGTGTTTTCGAAGCTCAATAGCAACGGGAGTCCTTTCTCTTCAGCCGGGAGGACTCAATTTGCAGGGCTGAAACGCAAGTGGTAAACCACTGTGATTACGGTGTGTTGGTGAGGTTGGGTCTTGCGTGGTTGTGTTTTTTGTCGTAAAAGAATGGGCATCATACCTTCAAAATTTGAACCTGTTACATTGCTTTGCTTTGATTCGTGGAAGAATTTTAACGATGGACAGAAAGTAAGGGGATGCTCATGAAAAAACTCGTTTATGCAGCTTTGTCCGTTTTTGTCTCTTTGGCCCTCGCTTCCGCAGCCTGTTCAATGGGATCCCAACCGCCGCCTCCCGACACAACCTGGGATAATTACGAGGTGGGTGATGAAATGACGCCTGCGCAGGAGGAGGCTTTTTTTAAAACCTATGTGTCCATCGGAGATAGCTTGACACACGGGTGTCAGGGTCTGAACGTCGAAGAAGGCCGGCAGCAATTCAGTTACCCCAATCTTCTGGCCAACGCCATGGGAACGGAGTTCAACCAGCCGCTGGTGTTTTATCCGGGGGTCGGTATCCCCAATCCGGAAGACTGGGTGAAGGACCAGCACTTCTCCCCCCTGACCACCATGGTCGGGCACATGAGAACAGACTACTACCTGAACCAAGGGGTGATGAATAACTTTGCCATCACCGGAGCAACCCTTCCACAGATCCTGGATTACGACCTCTTCAATGTGTTTAACAGCGATACGTCCATTCTGGCCGATCTCATAGGGGCCGGCAGTCCCTTTGCCTTTTCGGTTCTAAGGGGCAATACCGTCTTTACAAAGTCCGCTGTGACCCAGGCCCTCGAGCGGGAGCCGACTTTCCTGACGGTTTGGATCGGAAACAACGATGTGATGTTTTCCACCATTATGGGGGACACAGGCTTCTCGACAGCGACCCCGTATTGGGAAGAAAAATGGAACGAGCTGGTGCAGCGGATAAAAGATACGCCATCGATTCGAGGCGTTTTGGTGATCAACCTGCCGGACAATACAAAAACGCCATTTCTTCAGGACCCGGGCAACCCTTTCCATACGGTGGCCCATGGGCTGGCATTTCCCGAAGGAAGCAAGGTCCCGTTTTTCTCTACTTATACCGGGCCTGGAGATCCCGTGCTGACACCTGACGAGATTGCCGTTATTCAATCCCAGACGCGGGCCATCAACAGCATTATCCAGGCGACCTGTGAAGCTGAAAACTGGCCCATGATTGATGCCTGGTCCAAAATTCGTGAAGGCATGGAAACCGGCTGGGAGTTGAGGAAGGCGGATGGCAGCTCAAGTGGCGTTGTTCTGACTGGTGAATTTGCCACTGGGGGCATGTTCTCCCTTGATGGGATTCATCCGACGTCGGCAGCGTATGCCTACATGGCAGACATTGGCGTTGATGTGATCAACGCGCACTACGGGACTCATTTGCCTTACGTGGACGCTTACAGCGTCTGGCAACAAGATACACTGTGTCAGGCCCCTGTTGACCCTCGATATGAAGAAGAGATGTGCACGTTGATCAATGACATGTTTCGCCTGCTGGCGCCCATTTTTTAATGGTGGCATGAACGCAGGTACGAAATAGAAAGGCAAGGGCCGGAAAAGAGACCTCTTTTCCGGCCCTTTTTATTTTTCTATTCGCCGGGCTTTCCAGTATCTTTTTTTCCAGTAGGTCTCATCCAGGTCGGTGATGGTGACGCCCTTGCTGGTGGAGGCGTGGAGGAAGGTGTTGTTTCCCATGTAGATGCCCACATGGCGTACCGTGAAACCGGTTTTGAAGAAGACGAGATCACCGATGCGAAGGTTTTTGCGTTTCACTGGTTTGCCGGTCTTTGCGAGGAGCTTGGTGCTTCGGGGGATGGTGATGCCGAGTTTGTCACGGTAGGTGATGTGGACAAAGCCGGAGCAGTCAACGCCGCTCCTGCTGTTTCCGCCCATTTTATAACGCGTGCCCTTCCATTCCGCGTACTGGGCGTTCAGCTTTGCTTTCACGTGGGGTGTATCGGACAGGGTGACAGTGGATGGGCGTTTTAACTTGACGGTCCTTCGATGCTTCACCGGGGGCGTGGTGGCACATCCCACAAGGCATAAGATGGTGAAGCCTATCAGCCATGTCTTCATGGGGCTCCTTTCAGGCGTGTGTGGGGGGGGATTACAGACCTTGGGAATGGACACCGATCTGATTTCCTTCAAGGTCGGTGAAAAAGGCCACAAACCCGTGTTTGCCAATGCTCTTTTTGGGCTCGGTGATGTGGCCCCCTTTCTCCTCCACACGTTCAAGGGTCTCGCTGATGTCCGGTGTCGATATGTAGATCACGATGCCGTTGGGGGCGGGGATGTAGCAGTCCCCCATGACAAGGGCTCCGGCAGCGCCCACGGCCAGCTCGTTCATGGGGAACCAGGCCATTTCGTTGTCGCCGAGGGTGTGGCGCTCCAGGGCCATGTCAAAGACATACTCGTAAAAATCCTGGGCCCGGTCGATGTCCATGACCGGGATTTCAAACCAACCAACGGGATTCACGCTGTTTGACATAGTCGGCCTCCGTGGATTCTTTATTATGTGGCTGGTGACGGTTGAGCTTGTGCCTTCGTTGGCCCTGTCCGGGCCACGCTTTTGCCTGATTTGAAAACGTGGGTTTAACAAACAGGTCTTAAAAAGCACCCTTGAGCACGTTCTGGTTTCAATGCGGATGTGATGTGACCCGAAGAGCGGAGGGCAACGCACAACCTCTTCCTGCTCCCAAGGAGCCTCACCTTGTCGTCGTAGGCTGTTTGTCGCGTCCACTCTGTGCAGAATCTGGTAAGGTTTTAGCAGCGGTGCCCGGTCAGGTCACAGCGGGGGCTGTGGGTCGATGGTTTGACACCCAGTATACGTCATATTTATTATACGTTCAAAGGTTTGGGTGGATCGAGTGTTGCTATTTTGACGATTCACATGTAAGTGGATGTACCGAATCATAAAAAGGCAAATGGCTTAGGGTGCAACGCGAAGGGCAAGAGCTCGTGGTTTTTCGTGTTTGGTGCCGGGTCATGGAACCGTTTCGCGGCTATGCCACCTTGTGGCCGGAGCCTGCTTTTTTAGCCCATGAAAAAATGAAGGAAACCGAATGAAATTCGATCAGTATTATATATCCGACGACCTCAAGAAAAACCTGGCCAACCTTGGGTTCAAACGGCCCACGGACATTCAGTTCAAGGCGATTCCCTCCATTCAGAAGGGAGAAGACGTTCTGGCCATCGCCCAGACAGGCACAGGAAAAACCGCGGCCTTTGCCATTCCCCTTATTGACGGAATTCAGCGTAAAAAGAGCAGCAAGCGTTCTTACGGGATCCGTTGCATTGTTATGGTGCCCACACGGGAGCTTGCGGCGCAGATCGGTGAGGTGTTTGATAAACTTTCCCACCACACCAAGGTGAAGACCTTTGCCCTGTTCGGTGGTGTGGAACAGGATGCCCAGATCAAAAAGTTGCAGGACGGCATCGACATTCTGGTGGCGACACCGGGTCGTATGTTTGACCTCATCAGCCAGGGGCATATCCGGCTGGACCGTATCGACACCCTGGTACTGGACGAGGCCGACCGGATGCTGGACCTTGGGTTTATCAAGGATATTCGGTACGTAAAGAAAAAACTGACCCGCAAGCACCAGACCCTCTTTTTTTCCGCCACCATCAATGAAACAATCAAGAAACTGGCTTTTTCCCAGGTGAAGAGTTCCGCTATCCGCATTCAGCTCTCCCCGGAAGACCCGGTCTCCAAAAATGTCTCCCATGCGGTGATGTTTGTGGAGATGGACGACAAACGCTTTTTTCTGGAGCGGTACGTCCGGGAGAACCCCGAGAGCAAGATGGTGGTCTTCGTGCGAACCCGCGTGCGTGCAGAGCGCGTGGCAAAGGCCATGGAGCGCGTCGGCATCGAGGCCCTTTCCATTCACGGTGAGAAGGACCAGAACGAACGGCTAGTTGCCATGAAATCGTTCAAAGAAGGGGCCTGCCGGATGCTCATCGCCACCGATGTCAGTGCCCGGGGCATCGATATCCCGGACGTTACCGTGGTGATCAACTACGATTTGCCCGAGGTGGCGGAGAACTACGTCCACCGGGTGGGCCGTACCGGTCGGGGGACCAACAAAGGGGTGGCGCTCTCCTTCTGCAGCAAAGAGGAGAAGGAGCGCCTGGAAGAGATCCAGGGCTTTCTCGGCAAGGACATCGAGGTGCTTCGCATCGGCAAGGGTGATTACACCCAGACCCTTCAGTTTACGAATGAACTGACGGCCGAAGAGCTCATCGCCGAGCAGGAACTCTTTGAAAAGAGCCGAAAGAAAAAGAAGAGACGGAAGTAGGGTCTCCTCATTTTTTTACGGATGCACCAAGTGCAGATGAAGAAACCGTGGGGATGTGACGATAACAAAGAAAGGTGGATTGACGTCGCAGGACGGAGTCAGGTCTGAGAGCCCCTTGACAGGGGGTGATACTTTGAGGAAATCTCCGGGTCGCCGGAGAGGGTGTTACCATATGCGTGAGTGCTTTAAGAAAATGATAGTCCCTGTTTTTTCAGTGGTGCTGCTGTTCCTGGTCCAGGCTTCTGCGGTCTGCGCTGAGGTTCCGCCTCACGAGAATAGGAAAATCCTGTTTCTCAGTTCGTATCACCCTGGCTTCCCCACGTTTTTTGACCAGGTGGAAGGCCTTCGGTCCGTGCTCGATTCCCGGAACGCCCATCTCGATATGGAGTTCATGGACTCGAAGCGATTTGATTCTGCGGAGACCAAAGAGCTTTTCCACAAAAGTCTCTCCAACAAACTTGCCCACCTTCCCGCCTATGACCTGGTGCTGGCCGGCGATGACAACGCCTTGAACTATGTGCTGGCCCACCAGGAGGACCTGTTCAAGAACATTCCCATTGTCTTTTTCGGGGTGAACAACCGGAGACTGGCCCTTTCACAGAACGAGAACCCGATGGTTACCGGCGTTGTGGAATCAGTCTCCCTTACCGAGACGTTGACCCTGGTTACCCGGTTGCAGCCGGATGTCCGGCGCATCATTGCCATATCCGACGGCACCACCAGTTCTCAGGGGTGTCTGGATTGGTTTTATGCCGGATCACGCCAATTCAAGTCCATTCAATTTTCCAATCTCTCCCTGGAGTCCCTTACCTTTGAGGAACTGGGTGAGGCGCTGAAGACCCTTGACAGCAGTGATGCAGTGCTTCTGATTTCAGCCTTTGTGGACAGCACCGGTCGTCGGGTCTCTTTCTCTACAGGGCTCAAGATGGTGACAGACAACCTGGGGGCCCCATTGTACCACCTCTGGGAGCACGGCATGGGAAAGGGCGTCCTGGGGGGCAAGCTCGTCAGTCATTTTGAGCAGGGGCGGATTGCCGCGGAGATGGTCGCAGCTATCCTGGAGGGAAGGCCGGTCCATGGCATGCCTGTGGTGGGGGAAAGCCCCAATCGGTTTCTTGTGGACCCCTTGGTAATGAAGGCCAATGGGATTTCACTTTCCCGTATCCCAAGCGGGGTGGAGCGTTTTCAGAACACGTCTCCGGAGATCGATAGGCATCGCGCCTACACCCATGTTGCCATGGTGATTCTGGGTGTGTTTTGCCTTTTTACCTGTGTCATGGCTGTCATCGCCTTTCACAGACGCCGTGCCGACGAGCAGGTGGCACGAAGTGAACAGCGGTTTCGGCAGTTGACCCACCATATGGAAGAGGTGTTTTGTGTGGGGTCCATGGAGACCCATGAAATTTATGAGATCAGCCCAGCCGTAGAGACCATCCTCGGACTCTCCACCTCACAATTACGCCGCAGCCCTGTGCTTCTGATGGAAGCTGTGCACGATGAAGACCTTGAGTCTTTTGTCGCCTACCTGGCTCGAATTCACTCAGGTCAAGAGAACATGGAGGCCATTGAGTTCCGGATGCGGGACACCAAAGGTCGGGTGCACTGGATTCGGTTCCGGGGATTCGGTATCGAGGACACGGACAGCAGCGATCTCAAGATTGCCGGTATGGCAACGGATATCACGGATGCCAAGCATGAAGACACTGCCATGAAGGCCCTTGTGGAGACCCTGGCAGGGCGAGTGGAGCAGGATTTTTTCGACGGAGCAGTCCGTCAGCTCTGTTCATTTCTTGGGTGTGATATGGCGGTCATCAGTGAACTCAAGGAGGGCACTACGGTTCAGACCCTCGCCATGATTCAGGATGGCCGTGTGGTGGAGTCCATGAGCTATAACCTCGTGGGTACGCCTTGTTTTCAGACAATGAATGATGGGGTCTGCATTTACCCGGAAGGGGTCCAGGATTATTTTCCGGGCAATGATATGCTCATTCAGGCCGGGGCAGAAGGGTATCTGGGGTACCCCTTGCGTAACCGGGGTGGAGAGATCATCGGGGTTATGTGTGCCGTCTCCAGGGAGCGGTTTGTCATTCCCAGGCGAACCCAGGAAGTGGTGGCCATACTGGCCAAGGGAATCGCCACTGAAATGGAACGCCTTGAGAGTGAACGTGAGAAAAAGGAGATGGAGATCAGCCTGATCCGCTCCCAGAAGATGCAGGCCATCGGTACCCTGGCCGGTGGGATTGCCCATGACTTTAACAATATCCTTTTTCCCATCATGGGCTATGTCCAGATGATGCTGGAAGAGACGGCACCGGAGAGCACCCACGGCGGGTACTTGAGCAAAATCAACGCCAGCTCCCTGCGGGCGAAAAAACTGGTGGACCAGATTCTGGCCTTCAGCCGCAAGGGCGACCAGGTCTTTGAACCTGTTTCGGTACCTGCGGTGCTCACGGAGGTGATGGAACTGGTTCGGGCCAGCCTGCCTTCCACCATTGACCTCAAGGCTGAAATTTCAGAAGACACCTTGTCGGTGATGGGGGATGCCACCCAGATTCACCAGGTGGTGATGAACCTCGTGACCAATGCCTACCATGCCATGGAAGGGCGGGGAGGGGTGATCTGTGTGACCCTGGCGCTCAGCGAGAAGACCCGGAGGGACACAACACAAGGGGAGGGCCCCTGGCTCACCCTGACCGTCAGGGACTCGGGGTGTGGTATCGAGCCCTCGGTGATGGAGTGTATTTTTGATCCGTACTTCACCACCAAACCCAAAGAGAAGGGGACCGGACTCGGGCTGGCGGTGGTTCATGGTATTGTGAAAAACCATGGCGGGGATATCGGGGTGGAGAGCACTCCCGGCACAGGCACTGTTTTTACGGTGAACCTCCCCTGTCTGGAGAGTCCCGAAAGGCGTGAAGAACGACCGGCAGAGTCTCCTTTGCCCATTGGCCATGAGCATATTCTCGTGGTGGATGACGAAGAGGAGGTGAGCATGGTGGAGCAGATGATGCTGGAAAGGCTTGGTTACAAGGTGTCTGTGGCGGCAAGCGGGCAGGAAGCCCTGGATTTTTTTGCCACAACCTCGTCACCGGTGCACCTGATGCTTACGGACATGACCATGCCGAAGATGACGGGCATGCAGTTGGTGGCGAGGGTTCGTGACATGGGGCATACCCTGCCGGTTCTTCTTTGTACCGGTTTGAAAGATGTTGCCCAGGAACGTGCTGCTGAAGGGCTTGGGGTTTTGGGGATTGTGAAAAAACCGGTGAGTATGGGCGAACTGGCCACCCAGGTGCGTAAGGCCCTGGACAGCAGGGGATGATTGTTGAGCCTCCGGCGGCTGTTTTTTTGAGCTGAATAGTTACGATTGCCTATTTAAAATTTGCGGCACCCTTTTGGGGCCCGGTCCTTGCGACAGCAAGGACCGGGCTTTTTTTTGCCGGTGGGCAGGCATTGGCACAACATATCGCGCGTGCGTTGTATCAGATCTCCGCCATGATATCTCGAATGGTGTTTGAGACGTGGGTGTGGGTGACCCGGGCGTCAGGGTAGATGGCATCAAAATTACCCTGGAGTTCGGCGGAAAGCGAGGAGCGCAGCATGGGGTCGACACCGGCGATTTCCACCAGGGCGTCCAGGGACTCGCCGCCACCAGAGGCAATGTCCACTGCGAGGTTGTCCATGTTGTCTGCCACAAAAATGTCAAATTGTCCGATTTCAACCAGGTTCTGGGTACCCCCGCACTCGAGGGTGCCGGTGGTCATGCCGAAGGTCTGATTGCCACTGATCCCGTTGAGGAAGGTGCCGAGAAGGTTCCAGGCAAGGCCCTGCTTTTCTCCGATCAGAACCTTTCCGAGCCCGCATCCGCAGTCCTGCGCTACCGTTGCGCTGTAAGACGTACCGGACAGAATCAACAGAAATCCAAGTGCAATAATCCATTTTTTCATGTGAATGCTCCTAAAAAATGATGGGTGTTTGATGCAAAAAGATGTGATGCGTCTGGTATCGAGAGAGAAAGTACCAATTTCAGGGGCCTGGTCAGTCTCTGGCCGGGAGGGTTTCCGTCTCTCTTTTTTCTGCCGCACAGGGCAGGGTCGAAGCCGGCATCACCAAATAGTCGGTTGCAGCGGGGGAAGGACACATGAGACGGGCTGCGATGCGTTGGGAGCGTGCCGTGCGATATATGATGATAATGTATTAAATAAACAGTTTTTATTCAAGTTGTTCCTGCTCTTTGAGGAGCTTGCGAAGATGGCGTGCGAGCTTGGTACGGTAGATGACCTTATGGGTGATAAGGGCATCCGTGTGGTGACCTCCCTCCACTGTCCAGAAGGCTTTCGGCGAGGTGGCGGCGTCATACAGGCGATGGCCCTGCTCATAGGGAATGACACGGTCATGCGTGCCGTGGATGAGGAGAACCGGTGTGGGGGAGAGGGTGCCGATGACGGGGCCGGGGCTGTGGCCGTTGGTGGCGGCCATGAAGGATAAGGGCCATTTGAACCACCCGAGAACAGGGATGAGTCCGATTTTATCGCGGGCAATGGATCGGTAAGAGTAAAAGGAGCTGTCCACCACCACACCTTTTAAGGGGACGTCCGGGGTGGCTGCAGCAGCAGCCACGGCATTTGCGCCTCCCAGGCTCTGGCCGAAGGCAATGAGACGGTCAGGGTCCACGTCGTTTCGTGAGGCCACATACCGAAGGGCGGCAACGGAGTCTTCAAAGACACCCCGGCGGCCGGGTCGTCCCTCGGAGTCGCCGTAACCGCGGTAGTCGAAGGTGAAGAGGTTGAAGCCCGCCTCGGGAAGCCAGTCGACAAAACCATAATGGTTGGAGATGTTGGCGGCGTTGCCGTGAAAGTGGATGACAGTGCCCGCAGGGCTCTGCCCCGTTGCCGGAACAAACCAGCCCGAAAGGCGCGTGCCGTCAAGGCTTTCGAATGTCACCTCTTCATAAGGAATCTCCGGTGTTTGGTAAAGCCGGTCGTCGGGGTGATAAAAAAGGCCGTTGGCGCAGCCGGTGATGAAGAGGAGAATCAGAACGATGCATGGGGTAAGTCGCTTCATGGCAGCTTCCAGTCGGTCAGGATTTGCGTAGGGACGAGGGGGTCGCGATTTTTCACGCGATCCGTCACGGATGATGCAAATATATCACAGCCGTTTCTGTTTGGTAACCATTCAGCCTGGCCTCTGCCGATAAGGGTGGTTATTTTTTTATTTCGCATGTGAAGTATTGATTTTTCGTTTATGATATGGAACCTTTGAAGGCATTCTTTCGGGCGTTGTTCTGGTCTGCGTCGTTACAGGAACGAGTCATTCACACATAGCCCGGATATTTCACGAGTTGAGTGCACCCATATTCAAGGCATCAGAGCTGCAGATGTAGTGGTTTACCTCAAAGCTCTGATAACGCAGAAGGTGGGTGCACTCGGCTCGCCCGAAGGGTGAGAAAAGCGAGCAGGAAACCGTGAATGACATGTTGTGTTTTTAAAATATCTAAATTTGTCACAGTAACTACCAGTAAAAACGTGCTTTTGTTTTGGCTTGGTTGTTTTCTCATGAAATTTTCGGGATAGGGAGGCGAGCGGTATGGGAAATGAGGCATACACCACCATTGCAGAGAGGATGAACCGGAACCCTCAGAGGGTACCCCGGGTGGAGGGTGGGTTTACCCCCTCGTTCATTGCGTACCTGGAACTTGTGTACACCGCTGAAGAAGCCGAGGTGGTCCAACACCTGGATGTCCTTCCCGCCTTTGTCACCTTTGAACAGGTGGCGGAAATCACCGGCCTCTCCGTTGAGGACGTGGAACGACGAATCTCATCAGCCCACAGGAAAAATGCCCTGGTGGGCATGGGGAACATGTTCTGCCTCCCCCCCATTCCCGTGCTCCTCAACCTTCACCATTTTTACACCGACCTCAAAGAGGACGACCTGGCCTCCATCTCCCTCTATCGTGATTTCTTCATCGATAAGGGTTACTCCCGATACTACGAATCCAGCGAGGCCGGAAGCCCTGTTTTTCGAACCATTCCGGTGGAGGAGTCCATCCGCTGCGGCGAAAAGATCATGACACCGGATGAGGCTCACCTGTTTGTGCAGAGCTTTGAAACCGAGGATTTCGTCCTCGTCCCCTGTCCCTGCCGAACGCGTGCCGAAAAGGCGGGGGATCGTGAGTGCAAGGATAAGTTCCCCATCGCCAGCTGCGTCATGATCGGCTTTACCGCCCTTCACTTTGAGGGACTTGGGCTTGGGAAACGGGTAACCAAGGATCAGGCCATTGCCTACGTAGATGACATGACGCGCCTGGGGCTGGCCCCCCATACAGAGAACGTCGAAAAGGGGAGCTCCACCATCTGCCTCTGCTGCGAGTGCTGCTGCTCCCAGGTAAGGGGCCGGACCCGCTGGGAGAACCCCGATTCCATCTCTCCATCCAACTTCGTGCCCAAGGCAAACGACGATTGTGTCATGTGCGGCCAGTGCCTGGAGCGATGCTTCTTCGGCGCCCTTACCCTGGACGACTCGGCAGAAAAAGCGGTGGTGGATCCGGAAAAATGCATCGGCTGCGGCGTCTGTACCTTTGCCTGCGATGCCGGGGCTCTGAAGCTGGAACGCTTCGAACGGTCCACTCCTTTTGCCTCTACCGGAAAAATGATGAAAGCTTTTCAGGCCGAAAACAAGCTTTGAGGCGGGAAAATCGACGTGCCTCCGGCGGCGAGGTGGGGGCACCTCGAAACCCTGTGGCGAATGCGAGTCGGGTGTCGTTACTCCGGGTGCCTCGCGTCCGCATTCGCGTGCTGTGCAAGGCTCTGCACCGTGCGGTACAAGTCCGTGAGCTTTTGGGGTTTCAAAGAATAACGTGGGTGGTTGGCTGAAAAGAGAGAATTATCCCATGGTGAAGGTTGCTCTGATGCAGTCACAAAGACCTCCAATAATTTTGCTGTCGCCATCTGAGTGGTGTTCGCAACCCACTTTCAAGGTAGTACGCCTTGCCGCCGGAGACGCGGAAGTTAAATCCGATACCACCGGGTCCCATTGAGACTTTGTTTGTATCAACTCCTAATTTTAGAGGCGGGCGCAGCCCGCAGCGAACGCCATTGCGATTTGCCCCGAGGAACGAGGGGCGAAGCGCGATGGCAACCCGCTTTCGAGGTGGCTCACCTCGCCGCCGGAGGCTTGCTTTTCCAAGCACTTTAACTTCAGAGACCCTACTCCACTTCGCTGAAACGGTCTTTATCCCTTCGAAATCGTTTTTTGTTCTCTTTCCAGCTCTCTTTGTCCTTTTTGCCATTCTTGCCTTTGGCGGGTGTGGTGGATAGGTCGTCGGAGTCGGGAAAGAAGCTGCCCGGTGTGGGAGGCTGAACGATTTTCGGCTTCTTTTTGGCGGCCTGCTTTTTTGGTTCGTCTGGTTTGGGCAGGGCGGGCCCGGAGAGGGCTCTGGCCGGCAGTTCGTGGGCCAGGTAGAGATGGTCGGCGGCTTTCTGGAAGACGATGCCGTAGTCTTCGGCCAGGGAGGTATGGACGGTGAGGATTGCCGGGTCTCCGTCGATGCGTTTTCCAAGGCGTTTTGCAAAGCCTTTCTCCGTTGTGAGTCGAAGCAGGGCATCGTCAGGAGCGTCAAGGCCCCTGGCATGGGCTCTGGGCCAGGCCCTCTGGCGGATGGCGGTGTAGAGCTCTCCGGGGACTTCGCCCACATACTCGGGAAGGGTGAGGCGGCTTCGGTCCACGGCGCGGATTTTTTTTTCTTCCATTTCAATGGGGCAGGGCGTGATGGTGAGAAGCACCTCTTTGATATGGCCTTCCCGGATGTGTCGCCACCCCTCTTCTTCGTTGACGGCCTTTAAGAACTCCTTGATTTTAACGTACCCCTCCCTGTTGGGGATGAGGCCGAACTCATAAGGGTCCACGCCCAGGGTGTAGGTGAGCATTTTGGCGAAGGCTTTGGCTGCTTTGTTCTGGCTCATGATCTCTCTTTTCGTTATCTCAAACTCTGACTGCACCACTTCTTAAAAATGGCTGTTGCATTTTAAGCCGTTGATGGTAAGTCAAGATAGTCTTAAAAGAAGCCTGAAGGAACCTTGGGCTTCCGGTATATAACCCCTGTTTGATACTTATTGATGGCTCCGAAAAAAAATCAACACATCGATTTTGCCATCGCATCATAACACAAGGAGCTTCGAACGCGTATGGGTACAAAATCAAAAGCGCTTTTTGACCGGGCACAGGCCGTGATTCCCGGTGGTGTGAACAGTCCGGTAAGGGCTTGCAAGTCTGTGGGATGTGACCCCCTTTTCATTGAACGTGCCAAAGGCGCCAAAGTGTATGATGCCGACGGCAACGGATACCTCGACTATGTGGGCTCATGGGGCCCCATGATTCTGGGCCACGCCCCTGAGCGGGTGAATGCCGTTTTGCGGGATGCCATTGAAAAAGGGACCAGTTTCGGCGCTCCCACCGAGCTGGAGATTGACCTGGCGGAGCTGGTGATTGACACCGTAAAATCCGTTGACGTGGTGCGTATGGTCAACTCCGGTACCGAGGCCACCATGAGCGCCATTCGCCTTGCCCGTGGCTTCACCGGCCGGGATATCGTGATCAAGTTCGACGGCTGTTACCACGGCCATGCAGACTCCTTTCTCGTCGCGGCAGGGTCCGGTGTGGCGACCTTTAATATCGCAGGCAGCCCCGGCGTTCCCGATGACACCATCAAGCACACCCTCTCCATCCCCTACAACGACATCGACAAGGTACGTGAGGTGATGACCGAGATGGGCGATAAAGTCGCCTGCATCATCGTGGAGCCCATTGCCGGCAACATGGGCTTTATCAAGCCCAAGAACGACTTCCTCAAGGTGCTTCGGGAAGAGACCGAAAAGCATGGGGCGCTCCTTATTCTGGACGAGGTGATGACCGGTTTTCGCGTGGCCCTGGGCGGCGCCCAGGAGCTGTTCGGGGTGACCCCGGACCTCACCACCATGGGTAAAGTCATCGGCGGGGGCCTCCCCGTGGGTGCCTACGGCGGTCGTGCCGATATCATGGCGCAGATCTCTCCCTGCGGACCGGTTTATCAGGCCGGCACTCTCTCGGGTAACCCCCTGGCCATGGCTGCGGGCATCGAGACCCTGAAAGCGATCCGGGAGCCCGGTTTTTACGAGGCCCTCACCGAAAAAACCACCCGACTGGTCAAGGGCCTTGCCGGTGCCGCAGAGAAAGCGGGCATACCCCACACCGCCGATACCGCAGGCTCCATGTTCGGGATCTACTTCACCGGCATGGACGTGGCCAACTTTGAGGACGCCAAAACCTCCAACCTCGATCTCTTCAGTGCCTACTACCGACGCATGCTCGAAGAGGGCGTCTATCTCGCTCCCTCTCAGTTCGAGGCAGGATTCGTCTCTGCCGCCCATACCGATGAAGACATCGACGCCACCATTGCCGCCGCCACAAAGGTGCTGGCCGAATTGGCCAGGGGGTAACCCCCTGGACCCCAGGTTTGAGAATGATCCCGACCCTCGTTCCTCGGGTCGATCACATTCGCTGACGGGCTGCGCCCGTGGGTCCATGTTCGTTGTTGCAGCCTTTGCAAGGGAATAGCCCTTGCAAAGGCTGCGCGATGGCGTAAACGGGTCGACAGCTGATGGCAAGTGCAATGTGTCCCTCGTTTCAGAGAGCACATTGCATTCGTGTTTGAGAGGCCCCTTTGTAACGGGATCTAACTATAGCCGTCTGATCCGACGTATTCACAGCCCATGCCCCCTGTGGTCCCCCTGCGCAACCTCCAGCCCATGAGTCGGGCGAAGCCCGAGCCGAAGGCGGTTGCAATTGGAGCCGAGGAACGAGGCGACAAGTGCAACCGCAACCCGCTTTCGAGGTGGCACACCTCGCCGCCGGAGGCAAAGGCTTTATAACAGGCAAAATTAAGGAACTCGCGTGCAGCAGACACCTCCCCATTATCTTGACCCGTTGTTGAATGGTATCCCGGAAGGGGTGCGTCGTGTCCACCTTATTGCGGTGTGTGGTACCGGCATGGGGGCTTTGGCCTTGATGTTGAAAGAAGCCGGCATGGAGGTGACCGGTTCCGATGCGGGGATTTACCCGCCCATGAGCGATCTGCTCAGGGAGAGCGGTATCACACTGTTCGAGGGGTATAAGCCGGATCACTTAGGGGATGCGGACCTTGTGGTGGTGGGCAACGCCGTGCGCAAGGAGAACCCCGAGGCCATGGCTGTGGGAGAGCGGGGGTTGACCTACTGCTCGTTTCCCCAGGCGGTGGCCGGTTTTTTTGGCCGGGGCAAGCGCACGGTGGTGGTGTCCGGCACCCATGGAAAGACCACCACCTCCTCCATGATGGCCTGGGTGCTGGAGCATGCGGGGCTCAACCCCAGCTTTATGATCGGTGGGGTGCTGCATAACTTTTCCTCCAACTGCAAGGTGGGGGACGGTGATTTTCTGGTGGTGGAAGGGGACGAGTACGACACGGCCTTTTTCGACAAGGGCCCCAAGTTTCTGCACTACGACCCCGAGGTGACGATTCTGACCAGTGTGGAGTTCGATCATGCCGACATCTTTCGGGACCTTGCCCATGTGATGTCGGCGTTCTCCGTGTTTATGGAAAAGCACCGGCCGGAGGCTGCGGTGATGGCAGGGCCTGGAGCAAATGTGACCCACGTCACAGCCAGTGCGCCGTGTGATGTGTTCTCTTATGGTTTTACCGGAACCCCCCTCTGGCGTCCTGAGATTCTGAGTGACACAGCGCCGGAGATAAGGTTCCGCGTTTTTTGCGGGGACCGGATTTTTGGCGAGTACTCCCTTCCCATGCCCGGCGGGCACAATGTGGAAAATGCCGTTTCCGTCATTGCGGCCTGTCACCGATTGGGGCTGGATTCAACGGTGGTGGCCGAGGCCCTTGCAACATTTAAAGGGGTGAAACGAAGGCAGGAGATTCGCGGAGAGGTGGACGGTGTTGTGGTGATGGACGATTTTGCCCATCATCCCACGGCTGTGGCCAGTACCCTTGCCGCGGTTCGGTCCTTCTACAAAGATCACAGGTTGGTGGCCATTTTTGAGCCCCGGACCAATTCGAGCATGCGCGATGTGTTTCAGGAGGCCTACGCCCATGCGTTTGCTTCCGCAGACCTGATTTGTGTCCGAATGCCACCGAACCCTGAGAAGGTTCCTGAAGGGGAACGCTTTTCATCCGAGACGCTGGTGGCTGCCCTGACGGCCTCTGGCAAAGAGGCGCTCCTGTTTCCTGATGCCGATGCCATTGTCGCATTTTTTCAGCGTAATGCGCGTGCCGGAGACCTGTTGATGGTGATGTCCAACGGAGGCTTTGAGGGCATTCATGGCAAGCTTCTCTCCATGCTGGAAGCAAGGTAAGAGTACGTCGGTTGTTACGCCATTCGCTGGTCGTTTCAAGGGATACGCTGTTGTTTTACTGTCCGTCATGGCGGTGGCCTCCGACGTGCCTGTCGGTGGCACCATGGCATTGAATGATAATGCCTCATCTTTCTTTTTATCTTTTCTGTCACCCCTTTAAGAATAGGGTGCCTTCATGGGTTAAGCCTTGCACCCCAAAGAGTTATCGTACTAATATCGGATGATAAATCAATGACGGCCTTGCAGCAGTAGACGATGTTTTACGTTTTATATCTAAATTCAGATGGACGATGGAGCCCACCATATGTTGAAGACCCTCCGCTCATGGGGCAAGATGGCTTGCGGTATTTTTACCCGGCGTAATCGCGATGATATGATCATTGGCGAGGTGTTGATCACCCGCAACGTGGTCAGCCGCAAAGAGCTGGATACAGCCCTGGATGTTCAGAGAGACAAGTTGTTTCAGCGGGGCGTGGCCGTCCCTTTGGGCAAGGTGATCGTGGAGCTTGGGTACGCCACGGAAGATGATATCGTCCAGGCGGTCAATGAGCATTACCGCATCCATGTGACGTCCCTGTCCGATAACATCCGGGGACTGATTCGCCGCATAGGAGACTCCTTGAACGAGGAGGTGCCCGCACCCCGGGTTCCCATCTGGCTTCAGCTTTCCATCACCATGATCGTGGTGATGCTTCTTACCGTCGGGCTCTTGAGTTATGTAATTCTGGAACGCCAGAAGGAGAAGCTTTACAACCATGCGGTCAAGCTCGGCATGGTGAGCCTCGGCTACTTTGGCAGCAACGCGAAAATTCCCCTCCTTGAAGACAATATCCTCTCTTTAAATGCCTTGATCAAAAACGCCGAAGGGGTGGACGGTCATCTGTACGCCCTGATCGTTGACAACAATGAGGTCATCAAGGCCCACACCGACTCCTCGCAAATCGGCAAGACCATGGTGCGCTACCCGCCCACGGGGGCTGTGGAGTCGCGCGGTGAGGTCACCTACTTTACCCACGACGCCGGAGGCGTGGGGCCTGTTCTCAACATGAGTGTGCCCATCATCTTTAAAGAAAAACGGCTGGGTGAGGTCCATGTGGGGCTCTCCATCGATTTTATTGACCAGCTCTTCCTTGATGAACGGAGTTTTCTCGTCATCAGTACGATGATCATCTGTTTTATCGGGCTGGTGGTGGCGGTGCTGTTCGGTCGGCGATTCTCCAAGCCGATTTCCGGCCTTGTCCTGGCCACCCAGGAGTTTGCCAAGGGCAATTACAGCCATAGGGTGGACAGCCGCCGAAATGACGAACTGGGCCGCCTGGCTACCGCCTTTAACCGCATGGGCAAGGAGTTGTTCAAGCAGTCCATGATGCGGGAGTCCTTCGGCAAGTATGTGGGGTCTGACGTTCTGGAGCTTATCATGCGAAACCCGGAGACCACCTGGCTTAAGGGGCGAAAGAACCAGGCCACGGTGCTTTTTGCCGACATTCGGGGGTTTACCGCCTATACCGAGACGCGCCCTCCGGAGGTGCTGGTGGAGGAGCTTAACCAGTATTTTGAAATCGCCACCACCATTATCCTCAAGCACGGTGGCTACGTGGACAAATTTATCGGTGATGCGGTGCTGGCGGTTTTTGGGGTGCCCGTCAACTATGAAAACCATATGGAGCGCTGCATCCGCGCCGCCGTAGAGATGCAGAAAGCCTTTAAACAGGCCGGGGAATCAGGGCGGAACCCACTTCTGGGACGTGTGGGGATCAGCATCAAGAGCGGGGTTGTGGTGGCAGGCAGTATCGGGTCTCAGGCGAAAATGGAGTACACGGTCATCGGGGACACGGTCAATGTCGCGGCCTACATCAATGCTTTGGCCGAGGGTGGCGAGATTGTGGTGGGGAGCAGCGTGATGGAACGCCATGGGGACATGCTTGAGGTGGAGTCCCTGGTTCCGCAAAAGATCAAGGGGCGTTCCGGGCTGGTGGAGGTCTACCGGGTTACAGGGCTTCGTGAATATGGAAAATAAGGCCATGAAACAGCTTTTGCCATTATTGCTGTGTGTGGCTCTTTTATTCGGGGCCTCTTGTGTGTCTCGCCCCTGGCACCGGACAGCCGGGGAGTATGTGGTGGTGCAGCCGGGCCCGACGGACACCCTTGAGTCGGTGGCCGAGTCTTTCGGTGGAGGGGAGGCCGGCTTAAAGGCCATTGAGACCTTGAATCCCTCTGAATTGACCCCGAGAAACACCCCGTTGCTTGTGCCGGCAAAGCCTGCTTACGAGCTGGGGATTCGCTCAGACGGGTATCAACTGGTGCCGGTTCTTACGTATCGGTGGGTGGGTGGGGCCGGTGACGGGCCCGGTTTGGTCCGTGTTCAGGCGGACCTTCTGGAGCTTGAGACATCTGGCTGCAACGTTCTCTCCCCCGACGATTTTCTTTCCTTTATCCGTATGGAGCGATCCATCCCGGAGCGCTCTGTTCTCCTTGCCTTCGAGGTGCATCACGCTGAAGAGTTCAGGGCCCTGGTCCCTCAACTTTCCCGTCCCGGGCTTACCGGGCTGCTTTTTGTGGACCCAGCTCTTGTGGGAACAGAAGGGGCGCTTACCTGGGAAGAGGTGACACTTCTTGCAGGTGAAGGGTTCGAACCTTCGCTGATTCCGACAACTGAGGATAAATTGTCGGCGCCTGCTGCCAAAGAGTCCCTGGTGGGGTATGCCCGAAGGGTGAAGGAGGCGATTACCTCTTCCCATGCACTTCTGGCTCGACACACCAAGGCGCCCCTTAGGTTTGCCGCTTATCCGGATAACCAGGGAAACAGCGTCATGGCCTCGGTACTTACCTCCCTGGGCATCAAAGGCATTTTCAGGCAGGGGGATGGGGGGAATCCTTTTTTTTCTGACAACCTCAGTGTGGTGCGCATGGATGTGGGGGCGCGTGGCGCGGAGGTCCCCTTACGCCGATATCTTGATACCTTCAGGCATGCGGAGCTGGCATGGTGAGGCATAAGCGATATGTTGTGGTGTTCGGCTTTCTGCTTCTGCTGGGGGCTTGCCAGGGGCTTAAGCGTCCCTCGGATCCGGTGCCCTTTCCCGATGCTCTGCAGACAAGGGCTCTGGCCCTTGAGGCGAGGGGGGATACCACTGCAGCCATAAGGTATTGGGAGGCCGCCTCGGCGGTGTCTTCCGAGAAAGTAACGGCCCTTCATGCCCTTCGACGTGAACGTATTGACGCAGAGCTGCTGGCCTCAGAAAAGGCCCTTGCCGAAGGGGACGGGGGGCAGGCCATTACACACCTCCTGAAGGTGTTGCGCATGGAACCTTCCAACTCCGAAGCCAAGGAGCGGCTTCGGGGCACGCTTTCCCGTGGCCTGGTCATGCCCTACACGGTTTATGGCGGAGAGTCCGCTGTCACCATTGCGGGGCGGGCTTACAAGAATGTTCGGTTGGCCCCGCTGATCGAGGTGCTTTATGGCCGTGACGCCAAAAAGGGGCAGGTTTACTGGCTGCCCAGTGTGGAAGCATCCCTGGTTGCGGCCCAGTTCAGCTATAGCAGGTCTATTTCCAGGGCACGTAAGTATTACAAGGCAGAAGCCTGGGAAGAACTCCTGGCCGCCTCCGAAGAGATTCTCAGTTATGCCCCCGGTGACAATGAAGCCCTGTTTTTAAAGAACACGGCTGCCCACAACCTGGCCGAAGCGCTGTTTCATCAGGGCGCTTACCGGAAGGCACTGGCCATGTATCGTCGGGTGGATGCCTATTTTAAAAATGAAAAGCCTCGAATAGAGGAGATCCTCTCTATTCAGCAGCATCTTCGGGATGAGGCCCGGGCAGGAAAAAACGCCACCCTGCTGGAGGAGGCTGCCCTCCTTGCGAAAAAGGGGGCCCTTGTGGCATCCCGAAATGTCCTGAATACGGTGGACAAGGGGTTTCCCGGACGCATCGAGCTGGAACGACAGCTTACCAGAAGAATGAACAGGCTGGCTGAAGTGCACTATCGGGCAGGGGTTCAACTTTTCCTTGAGGAGAACCTTGTCGGGGCCATTGCTGAGTGGGAGAGAAGCCTTGAGTTGAATCCCGGGCATGTCAAAGCCCGGGAGGGGGGGGAGAATGCCAGGCGACTCCTTGAAAAGGTGAAAGGCATTGAGTTGAAGAAAAGGGAGAAACAACCATGACATCGGATCTGGTCACCTTGGAATCCCATGAGGCAGTGCGCAAAGAGGTGCGTGCTCTCTTTCGCCTGGTTTGGCCCGGTGGGGATGAATCCCAGCTGGATGAGGCCTGGGGAGATGTGGTGCGTCTCTACAACGGAGAGTGGCCGGGTTACCACCCCTGTGATACCCCCTACCATAACCTGAGCCACGTGATGACGGTTACCCTGGCCATGGCTCGCCTTCTCCACGGGGCGATGCTGGACGGACACCGTGTATCGGAGAACGAGGGACTCCTTTGTCTGATGGCGGCTCTTTTTCATGACGCAGGACTGATTCGAAAAAAAGATGACCTTGAACGTCGGGGGGCTGAACTTACGGTAGAGCATGTGGCGCGTGGCATGGCGATGATAGAAAGCTATCTCGGGCAGCGGGGTTGGGATGAGCATGCCTGCAGCTTTGTGCGTTCTTTGATTGCCTGTACCGAGCTTGCGGTAGACTCCTTTCTTATCGATTTTGAAACCGAAGAGCAGAGATACCTTGGGGCCCTTTTAAAGGCAGCGGATTTGGCGGGCCAGATGGCGGATATGCGCTACGGAGAAAAGATTCTGCTCCTTGCTGAAGAGCTTCACGATTCTGAAAAAGAGATGTTTATAGGGGAAAAGGCGCTTTTGGATAACTCGCCTGCTTTTTGTCGGCAGACCCTTGAAGGGATGGTGGATGGTGCCGGCAAGAGTGTTCTGGACCATTTTCGGTCACACTTTCGGGTGTACCGGGGGATAGATCGGAACGTCTACACCGACCAGATTCGCTGGCAGATTTGCTTTCTGGAAGAGGTGATAACCAAAGGAGGAGACGGGTACCGGGAGGCCCTTCGAAACGGCCCTGTGAAAATGGGTTGTCCCCCCCATGATTTCGATGCTATATATCCAAAACAGTAACCAGATTGTCTGAAAATAATCGTACGAATGATACCGTATCAGGCCCAGCGGCACTGCTGAGGACAGATCGTCCGATCCAAATCATACACATAAACTGATCGGTGCAAAGGAGACAGGGACCCTATGGAAGTACTTGCTTGGGATGATTCCTTCAAGATACAGATTCCACTGATTGACGAACGCAATCAGCGCTTTATGGAAATTGCGATGAAGCTCGAAGAGCTCAATGCCGTCAAACGAAAAAAAGAAGAGGATTTCGACAACATTGGCGAAGCCCTTGCCGATATCATGGAATTCGCCAGGATGCACTTCAATGAAGAGGAAAAAATTCTGGTGGGCAAGCAGTACCCCGAACTGAACCAGCACAAACGGGAACACAAGAAGTTCATCAAAAAAATAATGGCATTCCGTCGTCTTTTTTCCGAAGACCCCGGAAAAGTAGCCGATGAAGCCTTGAAGTACGTTAAGCTGTGGCTTCCCTGGCACATCAAAGAGCTGGATGCCCGTTATGCCCCCTTTATTCGCGTGCAGAACTACCTGGCTGAGTGCCAGGCAATGGGGCGCCGCGGACGCAGCTGATCCGTTCCGAGACCAAGAGAAGAAAATAAATGGGGACCTGGCTTTAAGCCTGGTCCCCATTTTTTGTGTAATTGAGGCAGGACTGTCCGGATCAGTCGTCTTCGGACTTCTCAGGGGCTTTGCCAACCACAAGTTCATTCAGGATTTCGGTGATGACCGGTGTGTTCTGTTCAATGGCGTAGAGACGCTCCCGGTCGAAGATGGTTTCGATGGTCGGCAAATCAAAGGTGAACTCGCTCTCTTTTCGAATGGCTTCAAAGAGGATGGAAAGGGCGTAGCAGGAGAGGTGTTCAAAAAAGAGGCCTTCGTCAACCTGCTCGTCGCCTTCATCCGGAACATAGCTCTTCTGGGACTGAGTCAACTCGGTCACGGCAGTAAGAAGCATCATGGAGTCTTCATCTCCGAAGGGCTCTTCCTCTTCTCCACACTCCTCTTCCCGTACGGCGATGGCGAGAAAGGCTTTGGCCGCAATAAAGAGGCGTTCAAGCCACTCCTCTTCGAGGTTGTGGGGCAATACAGCCTCCGCTCCGCGTGTAATGACTTCGTCCATAAATCGGTTGATGCTCATGTATATCTCCTGTGGCAGGGTAGGGCCTGCGGGTTGAATCGGAAGCGAAGAGAGCTTCTGATGTATCTGATGCCGGCATTATGACACAATCCCCATAAATGTGAAACCAGAGCGGCGAGCAGGGCTGGTTTGCCTGTGGGGCGGGCAATTGCGAATAAAGGGATCACTCGATATGGATCAGTGTTTGTTCCGGCAAACGCTCTTGACATAGCCGGGTTGGGTCGCTAAGTTAAAGTTAACTTTAAATAGAGGTAAAAATGGGATCAGAACAAAAGACATTGACTATATCCGAGCTGGCATCCAGCCTTGAACTCAGCCCTTCAACCATACGTTACTACGAAGAAAAGGGCCTTATTTCTCCCACCCGTACACCGGGTAACCAAAGGGTTTATACCTCCAAAGACAGAGCGCGATTGAAATTGATTCTTCGCGGAAAACGTTTTGGCTGTTCCCTGGAGGAGATAGCCGAGATCATTGGCCTTGCGTCGACTGAAGTGAGCGAGGTGGGGCAGATCGAGAAAAGCCTGGCCTATGCCGAGCGAAAGATCGAGGAAGTGAAGGAACGCAAGCTGGAGCTGGACCTGATGGAGAAAGATATTCGGTCCATGAAGGAGGCCCTGGAGCAGCGTTTGCAGGAGTTGAAGACATGACAGGCATTTGGAATGAAGGGCGATAGAATTAAAAAACAAATGTATCTATTCAGCTATGCCTCCGGCGGGTCGCTTTTTGAAAAAAACTCCGCAAAAACTTTCCGATTGCATCCCCTTTTTGTCGCTCAGCCCCGTTGGGACTGAGCGGCAAAAGGGGATGCTTACTCGTTAAATAGAATGCAGTCGGAAAACCAACGTCTTCGAATGAATGAAAACCGATCTTAAAGCCTGTTTGTCAAACTTTTCAAAAGTTTGGCCCCCGGCAGGGCCGCCGGAGGCGACTTTGAGCTGAATAGTTACAAACAAATCTTCAATCAGACATAAAGGCCGCTGTGCTTTGACCCGAGGAACGAGGGGCAAAGCGCAGCGGTTTCCAGCTTTCAAGGTGGCCCACCTTGCCGCCGGAGGCTGTTCCTGAAACCGCTCATAAAGAGAACTTACGAAGGGGGAATGATGTATGATTATCTGTTGAGTCCCGATGCTCTGGCGTTAAGGGATGAGGTCCGTGAATTTGTCAAGTCGGTGCCGAGGCAGCTGCTTCTTGATATGGACAATGACAAGGTGCAGTTTCCCAAAGAGTTCCTTCAGGAGGCGGGACGCCGGAATCTGATGGGCTGCCGTTATCCCAGGGAGTGGGGCGGACGGGGCCTGGACTGGGTCTCCACGGCCATGGTGATGGAGGAGGTGGGCGTTCTTGGGTATATCATGGCCTGCACCTTTGGGGTGGGAGCGGAGCTGGTCTGCGATGCCATTATTCTTCATGGTACCGATGCCCAGAAGGCAAAATACGTAAAACCTCTCCTTGCAGGTGAGATTTTTGCCGCTGAGTGCCTCACTGAACCCCGCGGCGGCTCAGATTTTTTCGGCACCAACACCACGGCAGAGGACAAAGGGGACCATTTTCTTATCAGCGGTCAGAAACGGTTCATTGTGGGTGGGGAAGGTGCCGATTATTTTCTGGTCTACGCCCGAACCGATGAAGAGGCCAAGCCTCACAAGGCCCTCACCTGTTTTATCGTGGACCGTGGGCCGGGGGTGAAGGTTGAGTATCTTTACGGGCTGATGGGCTGCCGTGGCGGCGGTGCCGCACGCATCGTCTTTGACAACGTCAAGGTCCCGAAAGAGAACATCGTGGGTAGCCTTAACGGCGCCTTTGCTGTCTTCAATACCATGATGATACCCGAACGCCTGGGAACAGCCGCCATGACCATCGGTGCCGCGCGTCCCGCCCTGGAGGTGGCCACCACGTACACCACAAAGCGAAGGGCCTTCGGTCAGACCATCAACCGGTACCAGGGGGTAAGCTTTCAGGTGGCCGAAGCCTCCATGCTTCTTGATGCCTGTCAGAGCATGATCTACACCACCTGCAGGGCCGTGGATGAAAAGATCGATCCGGCCCGGATTCGCCGCCTGGTCTCAGAGTCCAAGAAGTTCGTTACCGAAGCGTGCCAGACCGTTGCGGAAAAGTCGATGCAGGTGATGGGGGGGATTGGCTACACCAACATCTACCCTGTGGAGAAAATTGTCCGTGACCTGCGGCTTGCCTCCATCTGGACGGGCACCAACGAGGTGATGTCCCTCATTATCGCCAGTGAGTGGTACGACGAGCACACGGCCGCAAAGAAGGCTGGGCTGACCCGGGACTGTGAAACCGACGCCGAAGAAGCCTTTGCCGCCGATGAAAAAATTTTTTCCTGACGGTAACTATTCAGCTTCGCCACCCCTGGACCCCAGGTGGCGGAAGCGCTTTGCCCCTCGTTCCTCGGGGCAACTCACCTTCGCATTCAATGGGTTTCAAAAGATAACATCTGTTTGGCAACCTTTTCAAAAGGTTGGCCCCCGGCAGGGCCGCCGGAGGCATCGTGGCCCTGAATCGTGGCCGTTATTTTTCACTAAAGAGAGGTATGGATGCCGCATTTTGTCCCACACGACGCTGCAGGGGCCGGAACTCCGGTGGTGCTTCTGCACGGATCCATGAACACCCGGCGCCAGTGGCGCCTTCTTTTTGATGAATTGAAGTCGACCCACCGGCCAGTGGCCGTGGACCTGACGGGGTATGGGGAAGCACCTTTCCCGGAAGATTCGGCCCACCACTCCATGGATGTAGAGGCCCGGAGGATTCATGACCTTGTCCATGGGCATTTGGGGGAGGAGGGGGGCTGTCATCTTGTGGGGCACTCCTACGGTGGGGCAGTGGCCCTCTGTTATGCGGTTCGTTATCCCTCCCAGGTAAAAAGTCTCACTCTTTTTGAGCCCATGAGCAACCATCTGCTGGAGGAGGTGGACCACCCTCTTCAGCACGACGGCAAGGTGTTGATTGACGCCATCATCGGTCTGCACGGAAAAGGGGACGGTGTCGGGGCTGCACGGGAGTTCTTTAACAAACTGACGGGAAGCAACGCATTTGATCTGCTTCCGGCCGGGGCGCAGGGGGCCTTGGCAGGCGGTGTGGGAAAGATGCTTCTTGATTATCGCACCACCGTGGAAACCTCCCTGTCCCTTTCGGATTACCGTCAGATTGATTGCCCGGTGTGTCTGGCCACAGGACAGCAGAGCCCGGAGCTGACCACGACGATATCCGGTATCCTTTGTGACAACCTGAAGCGGGTGAAGCCTGTGACAGTTCAAGGGGACCATATGGCACCTGTGTTCAATGCCACAGAGGTCAATGCCGTGGTTACGGATTTTCTGGCAGCCGTGATCGACGAGCCGATACCCGCATGGTGATCCCTATATAGTGTAACAGGTCTCCCCATTCCTTTGTTTCTCCGTTCCAACACGATGACTCCAGCGTCCAAGGGCTGATCTCTTTAAAGCCCGGTCTCGAGAAATATACGGGTAGCTGACACGGAATAGCCTTTCGTTGCTCGTCTTCTTTTTCATGTGCCTGGGGATGGTTGTGTATTTTGTGTGAATGATGTTATTTGTTGTGAACAAGATGTTTCTACGGGTGGAGTTGCTTACAGACAATCACTAAGGAGGTCGGGATGAAAAGAGACGCAAGGACCGGGTCAAGGTGGGGTGGGGCGGCATGTTTTCTGGTGGCCCTCATCTTCTGTGCGGCAGGACTGAATGCGGATGTAAAGGTTAAAGACCCTTTGGAAAATGCCAAACGCTCCCTTGAGGTGAGCCGGTCGCTTTCGGATTATACGGCTGTGCTTGTGAAGCAGGAACGGTTTGGACGGAAGCTGGCACCTGAAGAACAGATCTTGTTTAAATACGCCAACCCGGACCGGGTGTATATGTGCTGGATAGGGAAGGTCAACAAGGGGCAGGAGGCGCTGTATGTCAAAGGGCAGAATGAGGACCGCCTGAAAGCCCATAAAGGTGGGTTTATGGGGCTGGTTACGGTGAACGTCGACCCACAGGGGAAGATGGCCATGGAAGGACAGCATCACCCCATTTTTCATGCTGGGATTGGGGCCACCACAGAGCTGGTGCTTCGTGACCTTGAAAAGGGCCTGAAAAGCGGTGACGTTCAGGTTTTCGATCGGGGAACCATGATTCTTGACGGGCGTGAGGTGGTGACGGTGGAGGCGTTTTTCCCTGAGACGCTGAACGGGGTCACCCATACGGTACAAAAGGACGAGACACTTTGGGACATCGCCGCCCTTTACAATCAGGACATGTATGTGATTTTGCATGCCAACGATGGTGTGAAGGCACCCAATGACATCAAAGGGGGGCAGGAGCTTCTGGTTCCGAGCTATTACTGCAGGCGCTCGGTCAGTTACTTTGATGTTGAAACGGGGCTGCTGATAAAGATTGAGAACTACGACTGGGATGACACGCTTTACGAGGTCTATCAATACCGGGACCTGAAGCTGAATGTGGGCTTAAGCGATGAGGATTTCGACCCGGAGAACAAGAACTACAAGTTTTAACTGCCGGCACTCTTGGGGGTGTGGATTTAAGACGTTTTATTGCCGGGTAACAGTACGGTTGCATGATAAAGGTTTCTTGCCAGGCCTCCCTCGAGTTCCTACCCGCCTTTGTCGTTACTGTGGCGAGTCGCTCCGGTTTCCGATGGTTATGACGGCAACAATGAGCCGGGAGTGATGGGTTGAGTCTGGAAAAAAAACTGGTGACTTCAGGGGCGGTGGAGTGCACTTGAGGCACCATGGCTCACCCGTGTACAATTCATCGTAACCCTGCTTTTCGTCCATCACTCCCCTTGCTTTTTGCGTTTTCATCGCGTCCTTGCGGCATGGTCTCTAAACGCCGTTTTATAGCCCGGGCAAATGTGATATCTTTACAGACATACATGACAAGTCAGCTCTTGTGAGATTAAATGGGCCCCGTCAGTAGGGTGGGTCAGCTGTAAAGCTGGTTTGCGAGTGCATTCGTATGAAGAGCAAGAGCCCGCTTCGTGTGCAATAAGCGAATGAACCGCGGGTGCACCGGCTCTGGCTCAGGGGCTTTTTCCACTGAAATAATGTGGGTGGGGCTGCCGGCAGCCAGGTCTGTTTTTGGTCGTCAGAGTTTTTTTTAAAGGGACAGTTGTTATGACCGGTTGGTTGCAGCCGGGGTTGCCGTGTTGCTTTATGATCCCTGGCGTATCAACGGGGCGGAGTAGACCGGCGTCGTGATGGCACCGTAGGGAGGGGGCGTGCGAAACGAAACGGACATGCTGAAAAGCCTGATGAAGCTCGGGGTCGAGTTGAACCAGGTCCATGATCTGGATATTTTGATGGAGAGGATCCTTGAGCGGGCACGCCATTTTTCTGGTGCCGATGCGGGGTCCATTTACATTCGTGAAGGCGATCGCCTTAAATTTTCCTACACACAGAACAGTACCCTGGAAAACCGTCTGCCTCCGGGGCGCAAGTTGGTCTATACCACGTTTTCCATGCCTGTGGATGACTCCAGCATTGCCGGGTATGTGGCCGGGAGCGGTGAATTTCTGAACATCGCTGACGTGTATGATCTGCCAGAGTCGTTGCCGTACCGATTCAACCAGGAGGTGGACAGCCTCTCCGATTATCGGACCTCTTCCATGTTAACCTTGCCCCTGATTACGGCCACGGGGGGGACAACCGGGGTGCTTCAGGTCATCAATGCCCAGGACCACGAGGGCAGGGCGATTCCGTTCAGCTCGGATGACGAAGAGGTGATGTTTCATTTTGCCGCCCTGGCTGCCGTGGCACTGGAGCGTGCGCAGATCACCCGGGCCGCTATTTTACGCCTGGTTCAGATGTCTGCGATGCGCGACCCTCTGGAGACCGGTGCCCATGTCAATCGGGTGGCGGGTTACTCCATTACCCTTTACGAACATTGGGCACGGCGTCATGGGGTTTCCGAAGAGGAGATCCATGTCAACCGGGATGTGTTTCGTATGGCCTCGATGCTTCATGATGTGGGGAAGATTGCGATCCCCGACAAGATACTGAAAAAACCAGGCAAGCTCGATCCGGAGGAGTTTGAGGAGATGAAGGGGCACACGTTCATTGGGGCAAGCCTGTTTCATCCCTTTGAGTCGGTCTATGACCAGGTTGCAGCCGAAGTGGCCCTCTGTCACCACGAGCGATGGGATGGCGATGGGTATCCGGGATGCGTGGACATGATGAATGGGCAGCCCTTGGAGGGGCAGAACCCCACGTCACGAAATGGTGAGGATATTCCTATTTTCGGACGAATTGTGGCGCTGGCAGACGTGTTTGATGCCCTGTCGTCCAAGCGGGCCTACAAGGAGAAGTGGAAAGAGGAGGATGTGCTCAATTACATTCGTGAGGCGAGGGGCAAACAGTTTGACCCGGAGCTTGTGGATATTTTTTTCGAGGTTCTCGATGAGGTGAGGAGAATCCAGACCCTTTATACGGTCGCCGAGGAGAAAAGGCAGTAAGGGGGGCATTCAAAGGTGGGGTGTCGTGACGTGGTGTCCATGAGTGGCATGTCAGGAAACCAGAGAAAAACCCGGCAAAAAGCCGGGTTTTTTATTTCTATGCAATTGGGTGGAAAAGGCAGGGGAGCCATTCCCGGATGGTCTGATGGAAACGGGCTCCTAATAAAACTCTTCACGCTTGAAGTGAGAGGTGTCGCATGCATCATTGAGGTTGCCGTTTGATGTCACCAGGAGGCTGGAGATGGTGATGCTGTCCAGCAGTTCGTAGAGGTTGCGCGTGGCATCCACCCAGACGTGACGGACGCGGCATTCGTCGGAGAGCTTGCATCCTTCGGGATCTGTGACACACTCCACGAGATCTGTCTCTCCCTCGAATTTTCGAACGATTTCCCCGAAGGTGATGCCTTCGGGATCCGCCAAAAGTTTGTATCCCCCTTTGGGGCCACGGAAACTGGTGATGTACCCGTCTTTTTTGAGGTCACGAATAATTTGCTCCAGAAATTTGACGGGAATGTCCTGAAGCCTTGAAATAACTCCTACCTGAATGGGATCGCCATCTTTATGGCGGGCGAGTTCAAGGAGTACTCTGACGGCATATCTGCTTTTACTGGATAGTCTCATATCTTTTTTTATCCAAATATCATGAGAGTAAGTGCCACGCTTTCGCCCCTGGTTCTCAGCTCCCCGTGCATGGAGGGCATCCGTGACGTGGCTCAGGGTTAATCTGTAGGGGTCCCTTTGCTCGCAACTATGGCGTGTTGAGCTTAAGCACTCCCAATGAATGAACGTCTGAGGGGACTAAAAGACTATGTTGCCAGACGAAGTTCTGTCAATGAAAAGTTTGGAATCAGGCTCTCGGCAGGCCGCAGCAGCACTGTGACTGAAAGGTCGCCTGTTTTTTTAGTGCGGATGATAGCGTTGTGGGGCGGGACGATCAGCCGACAGGCTTCTCTTTATCAATGGGAAGCACCGGCGGGGCCGTGGGGGCATCAAGGGCACCCAGCTCTTCGGGGGATGGCAGGTCCTCCACGCTGTTGAGACCGAACAACTCCAGGAAGTGACGGGTCGTTGCATAGATGAGGGGACGGCCCGGGATCTCCTTTCGGCCGGCCACGCGGATCAGCCTCATGTCCAGGAGGGTTCGGATAATGCCCCCTGAGTCGACCCCCCTTAAATACTCCACTTCGCTTCGGATCACCGGTTGCCGGTAGGCGATGACAGCAAGGGTCTCTAACGCAGCCCGGGAGAGTTTCAGTGAGGGCGCCTGATGAAGCTTCGCCGTCCACGGGGCCAGATGCGCCGCAGTTCGGAACTGGTAGCCCCCGGCGATCCGGACAAGTTGGATACCGCCTTCCCGTGTGTCGTACTCCGAGACAAGCTCCTGAACGGTCTCTTTCACCCGCTCCTTTTCCGTGTCCGGAACCAGGCGGCGCAGTTTCTCCACGGACAGGGGGTGAGGGGAGGAGAAGAGAAGACCCTCGATGATCTGTTTAAGGGTGGGAAGGGGCATGGGGGCTCATCTCCGGCATGGGTGAAAAAACGCGGATGATTCCGCTTTGCACATGCTGCATGATGCGCAGGCGGCCCTGCTTGGCCATTTCCAGGATGGCGAGAAAAGTGACCACCAGCTCCGGCTTGGACTCTCTGGGGTGGAACAGATCGGTGAAGAGGATAGAGCTCTTTCGGGCGAGGCGCTCGGCAACCACCTCCATGCGCTCGCGGACGCTGAGTTTCTCCGTGGAGAAGTCGACGGTGTGGTCCCGGTAGTGCCCGGCGATGAGGTCCTTGAAGGCGTTGACAAGGTCCATGAGGTCTGCCTCCATGGGTCGATCTTCCCGGGGTGTGTCGGAAGAGGGGTGGGTCGGTTCCGTGTGCGTGAAGGTGGTGGTGCCCAGGACATTCTGTTCTCCCAGCCACTCCGAAGCCCTCTTCATGCGCAGGTATTCCAGCAGAGGCCGGGCGATTTCCATGCGCGGGTCCTCCTCTTCGTCATCCCCGGAAGGGGGAAGAAGCATTCGGGACTTGATGTGGGTCAGGGTGGAGGCCATGAGGAGAAAGTCGCCGGCAAACTCGATATCGAGGCCCTGGAGTACCTCCAGATACGCCATGTACTGCTCCGTGATGATGGCGATGGGGATATCAAGGATATCCATGTCGTTCTTGATGACCAGGTGAACCAGCAGGTCCATGGGGCCTTCGAAAACATCGAGTTTCACGGCGTAATGGGCACCGAAGAGTGGGGCCATGGCGACTTCTCCTTTGGCGGATTACCCTAGCGGGGTAAAGCCCACGGCTTTTCGGATCTCATCGAGAAAGGGAACGCTGACTTCCCGGGCACGGTCCCGCCCCTTGATGAGTTCGGCTTCAATGGTGGCCGGGTCGGCCATCAGCTCGTCGTAAGTGGCTCGAAATGGGGAGAGGGTCTCATTCAGGTATTCAAAGAGGAACTGCTTCATTTCACCCCAGGCGATGCCCGCCTCATACCGTTTTTTCAGATCGGCCACTTCATCTGCAGCGGCAAAGGCCCTGAAAATTTCAAAGAGGGTGCAGCCGTTGGGATCCTTGGGCTCTCCCGGCTCCAGGGAGTTGGTCTTGATCTTCATGATGAGCTTGCGGAGTTTTTTCTCGGGGAGAAAAAGGGGAATGGTGTTGTTGTAGCTCTTGCTCATCTTGCGTCCGTCCAGGCCGGAGAGGACGGCAACGGAATCATCGGTCAGCGCTTCGGGGAGCACAAAGTGGTCTCCGTAGTGGTGGTTAAAGCGGGCGGCAATGTCCCGGGCCATTTCAATGTGCTGAATCTGGTCTTTTCCCACGGGAATCTTGTGGGCTTTGAACATGAGGATATCCGCGGCCATGAGGACGGGGTAGCTGAAGAGGCCCATGGTGATCCCTTTGTCGGGGTCCTTGGCGTTGTTCTCTTCGTTCACCTGGACCTTTGCCTTGTACGAGTGGGCTCGGTTCATAAGGCCCTTGGCCGTCATGCAGGTGAGGATCCAGGTAAGCTCGGGGATCTCCGGAATGTCGGACTGACGGTAAAACGTCGCGTTGTCTGTATCCAGGCCCGTGGCGAGCCATGTGGCTGCCACTTCCATGCTGGACTGCCTGAGTTTGGCAGGGTCATGGGAGTTGATGATGGAGTGGTAATCCGCCAGAAAATAGAAGGAGCGGACATCGGTTCTCCGGCTTGCTTCGATGGCGGGCCGGATGGCTCCCACATAGTTGCCGAGGTGGGGGGTTCCGGAGGTTTGTATCCCTGTCAGTACGGTCTCTTTCATCACGTTCATCCTTGGGGGCCTCGCTGGCGTGCGGAGGCCTTGATAGATCCAGTCAATTGGGTGCATCCCTTGTCAGGGATGGTTTGCTGCGCCTTCGTATCCCACAGCCTGGGGCTGGAGGCCGCAATTGTATTTTGCGGCTCAGCCAAGCATGGGCACCTCTTCTATGCCGTAAAAAAGGCGAAAGATCAAACTGCAATCGGTTCGAACCCGGATATTTCACGAGTTGAGTGCACCCATATTCAAGGCATCAGAGCTGAAGATGTAGTGGTTTACCTCAATGCTCTGATAACGCAGAAGATGGGTGCACTCGGCTCGCCCGAAGGGTGAGAAAATCGAGCAGAAAACCGTGGGTTACGGTTTTCATTTTTCAAATATCTACATTTGTAACAGTAACTATTTGTAATGATCGGTAATTGTGCCTGTGTGACAGTTTTTTCATGAAATATCCGGGCGAGGGGATCATTCCTGCAGGTAGGTGGCGGCAAAGGCCAGCTCATCGTCTTTGTCGTCAAGCTCTCCATCGAGCTTGGCGGCGAGGGTCTCTTCCAGGATCCGGCTGTACAGGGGGCCGGGTTTGAGCCCCATCTCCTTTAAGTCCCGACCCATGATGGAAAGGGAGATGTGTCGCAGCTGGCTCATGTAATGGGATATGGCCTTTTTGATCTCCTCGTTGGCCGATACCGCCATGATGTAAAGAAGCAGTTCGGTCCTTAACGGGGAGAGGTTCCGGTGCAGGTCGCTGTTTGTGGCCGGCAGGCTGTGGGTGAGCCATGTGTAGGCACTCCGGGCGTGGAACCTCTCAGCGGTGATGAGCTTTTTGTGTTTTGGGGCAAGCATGAGGCGTTTGGCCACCTCTTCGGAGATTTCCCGGTCGCACTGGGTCAGAAGGGTGAGGAAGTAGATGACCCACCGCTCGATGGGCTCATCTGTGTACATGAGGTCATGCCATGCCAGGACTTTTTTTGCTTCGTCAAGCTGGTCGATGAGATCGTTGTGTTTAAGAATGCCGGGGTGGATGATCTTCATGAGGCCAAGGTCGAAAATTCGGAAAATGGCCGGGATGGGGTTCTCCTCCTCAAGGATCTGGCGAAATTCGTTGAAGACACGAAGGCCCCCCAGCTCGCGGAACACGTCTAAGTGAATGGCATTTTTGATCATCTCATGGGTCACCTTGCCGATGGTGAACCCAAAGCGCTGTTCAAACTTGATGGCCCGGAAGACACGGGTCGGGTCCTCCACGAAACTCAAGTTGTGGAGGATGCGAATGCGCTTTTCCTTGATATCCCGCTGGGCGTTGAAAAAGTCGGTGAGGGTGCCGAATCCGTCTGGGGCAAGTTTGATGGCCAGGGTGTTGATGGTGAAGTCCCTGCGGTACAGGTCGAGTTTGATGGAGCTGGTCTCCACCTCGGGAAGGGCTGCAGGGGCGGTGTAATACTCCATACGGGCGGTGGCCACATCCACCTTAAACCCGTCGGGAAAGATGATCACCGAGGTGCCGAATTTGGAGTAGGTGTTGATGCGGGCTCCCATCATTTCGGCAAAAGCTTTGGCAAAGGTGATGCCTTCCCCTTCGATGACAATGTCCACATCATCGTTTTGCCGGCGCAGAAGCAGGTCCCGGACAAATCCACCCACCACGTAGACACCGAACCCCATGGAGTCGGCCACTTCACCGATTTTTTTCAGAAGGTCGAGGATATCCCGGCTGAGGCGTTCCCTCATGAGTGAGGTGACGGGCTTTTGCTTCGGGTAGTGGGGCTCCAGGCTGACCTCGTCCCCCGCTGGCCGGGCGTGCTCCTTGCTGTACACCAGCAGGTTGAGAAGATCGGTGCGGGTCACCACCCCTATCAGTCGGTTTTTTTCAAGGATGGGGAGAAGCCGTTGCTTGTTTCCGATGATCTGGTCCACCAGGGTGTTGAAGTCGGTGTCCGGGGTCGCCACGGCCAGGGTGGAGGACATAAACTCCTGAACAGGGTGGTTGCCCAGGTTGTGGGACAGGGCCCGTTCGATGACCTGGCGGGTGATGTAGCCCCGGAGTGTTTCGCTGTCATCGTGAAAATCTGTTACGACCAGGGCATTGATGTTGTAGCGCGTGAGAAGGCGCGACGCCTCGGAAAGGGGCAGGAGAGGGGCAATGGTGATGGCCGGAGAGCTCATGAGGTGGCGTGCCGTCCGGATGGGCTTCACAAGGGCAGAGAGAAGGGCGCCGAGTTTCTCCTCCACCTGGGCCAGGGGCATGTTGCGAACCACGGTGGAGGCGGCAAACGGGTGGCCTCCGCCGCCCAACTCGGTCAGTATGGCCCCGCAGTCCACCTCAGGCAGGCGGCTTCGGGCCACCACATGAATCCGGTTTCCCATGCCGGCCAGGACAAAAAGAACCCCAAGGTTCTCCATGCGCATCATTTTCTGGACGAGGGTGGCTATGTCGGGGATGTACTCTTCCATGGTCAGGGAAACCAGGGTGATCTCCACACCGTTGACCATGCGGCGTTCACTGCGATGCAGCATGTCATTGATGAGGGCCACCTGGGCCGGGTCCAGCTCCTTTGCGATGAGGCTTGAGACAATGTCCAGGTTGGCCCCCCTGGAGACGAGGTAGGCGGTGGCCTGAAAATCTTCCGGTGTGGTGGAGGCATAGGTGAAAGAGCCGGTGTCCTCGTAAATACCGAGGCTAATAATGGTGGCCTCTTCCTTTGAAAGAGGGATCCCTTTTTCCTGGATAAGGGTGACAAGGATGGTGGCGGTGGCGCCGACAGGTCGGATCACTTCAAGTTCGCCTGTAAGGTCACCCGCCTGGTCCGGGTGGTGATCGAAGATGTGAATCTCGGGGGATTGCTCTTGAATGATCGGGGCCACCTCACCGAGCCTGGAGAGGTCCCGCGTGTCAACGAGCACAACACGGCTCACTCTTTTATCTGTGATGTCGGCGATTCGTTTCATGTTGAAGAGGTAGAGGAGGGAGCTGATGAAAAAGTTTTTCAGGTTCTTCTTCTCGCCGGCATTGGGAAGGACCACCACGGAGCCAGGGTAGAGTTTATGGGCAGCCAGCACCGACGAAATGCCGTCAAAATCGGCGTTGATGTGGGTGGTGATGACGGTCAGGCCGTCGGTGTTGGGTTGATTGGTCTCGGGCACGGTCTTCCCTTAATATAATGATAATTATGGCGGGAGAAAAACTCTGGACACGGGGCGCGGCAGTTGGATGTCGTGTCACGCATCATGCATTTTCGTGTCTTTTCCCCGGGGATGCATGAAAGGTCCCTTTAAAGGACCTCGGCTTTGGCGTATACTGTAAGACTGAAACAGCGTGTCCCTTTCGAGGCCGGTTCGTCGGTTGCCTTGAAAAGGCATGGAAAATCTGTTTAGCTTCGGGGGCATGATCCCCATGAGCATGATATAACCAAGTGATCCCCAGAGGTCAAGGCCGCTGCCATGCGCCCGCAGCCTTTCTCCATACCGTAATAAGGACGCTCCATGACTGAAGAATCGTATGCCTATCTTTTTGGACCTGTACCATCCCGTCGCCTGGGCCTTTCCCTGGGGGTGGACCTGGTGCCATCGAAAACCTGTTCCCTTGACTGTGTGTATTGTGAAAGTGGTCCTACAACAAAGCTTACGGTGAAGCGATCCACCCTGGTACCCACCGATGCGGTGATTGCAGAAATAGATCGCTATTTTGAAAAGCATGAGGCCCCGGATGCCGTGACATTCTCGGGGGCAGGAGAACCCACCCTGCACTCGGATATTGGGAAAATTGCAGATCACATCAAAAAGCGTTGTCCGGGGGTACGCGTGGTGCTTCTCACCAACGGCACCCTCTTTGACCGGGAGGATGTGAGGCGTGATGCAGCCCGAATGGATCTTGTCATCGCCTCCTTTGATGCTGCCGACAAGGGGGTATTCAGTACCCTCAACCGTCCGCACCCCTCCCTCGACCCCGCTGCAATGGCGGACGGCCTTGTGGCCTTTCGGGAGGCATTCGGCGGAGACTTGTGGATCGAGGTGTTCGTTGTTCCCGGAGTTAACGACCACGATGCCGAGGTGGGGTGTATTGCAGAGGTGGTGAAACGAATCGGTCCGGATCGGGTTCAGGTCAACACCCTGGATCGCCCGGGTGCTGAGTCCTGGGTGACCCCGGCAGACAAGGAGACCCTTGAAACCGTCACAGTGGCCCTCGGTGCTGGTGAGGTGATTGGAGCGTATCGCCGCCGTGTGGAGACAACAGGAGGGGAGGAGGATGCCTCATCGCGTATTCTCGAGATGGTGAGACGACGCCCCTGTACTGCCGAGGATCTTAGGGAAAGCCTTGGTATCGCAGGTGGTTTAATCGAAGAGGCCCTTGAGGAGCTGGTGGCATCGGGTCGAATTCAAGGGGAACGCCTGGCCCGTGGAATGTTTTACAAGCCTTTGTAAAGCGACGATAAATTAAAAATTCATTGAAAAAATGGGCGAAACCATTTAATGAATTCATAATCGTAAATGATTTACCTGAATTATTCTTTTCAGGGATTGCGATAGTATGGACAGTGACTGTTCCCGTTGCCGCCGTTTAACTCCCCCACCACCATCGGCACAGGGGTGTACACATACGATGTGTCCTGTCTGGGCCGCTCAAGCATAAGGCCCCTTCACCGTTACGCAATGCCCGCAGCCAGGGCATTATGATGCCAACCCGCTCTCCAGTTTTCGTAGGAGGTTGACGATGCCTGTTTATCTCTGGGAAGGGAAGAACAGAAAGAACGAAACCCGTAAAGGGGAAATGGAAGCGCCCAGTGAAGAGGCGGTGCGCTCTAACCTCACACGTATGCGCATTGCGCCCGGCAAGGTCAAAAAGAAACCCAAGGATATCCTGGAGAACGTCGCCTTTCTGCAGCCCAAGGTGCAGGAAAACGACATCATTGTTTTTGCCCGGCAGTTTTCCACCATGATCGATGCAGGGCTTCCCATTATCCAGTGCCTCGAGATTTTGTTGAACCAGCAGGAGAACCCCACGTTTAAGAAAGTGATCAAGGAGATCAAGGGCGATGTGGAAGGGGGGCAGACCTTTGCGGCCGCCCTGAAAAAACACCCGAAGCTCTTTGATGCTCTTTTTGTCAACATGGTGGCGGCAGGTGAGGCCGGAGGTATCCTCGACATCATTTTGAGACGCCTTTCCAATTACATGGAAAAGATGATGAAGCTCAAGCGCCAGGTGAAGGGCGCCATGACCTATCCCGTGGTCACCATGGTTATTGCCGTTGTGGTGGTGGGGGTCATCCTTGTCTTTGTTATTCCCACCTTTACCGAGATGTTTTCGAACTTTAATGCGGCCCTTCCCTTGCCGACCCAGATCGTTATCAACATGAGTGATTTTGTCAGGGGCAACATTCTCTATATCATCGGCGGAATCATCATTGCCAGTATCGCCTACAAGCAGTTCGGGAAGACAGCCAAGGGGCGGAAGGTGCTGGACCGGACGTATCTCAAGATGCCGGTGTTCGGTATCCTGATCCGGAAGGTGGCGGTGTCCAAATTTACCCGGACCATGGGAACCATGCTGAACTCCGGTGTTGCCATCCTTGATGCCCTGGATATTGTGGCCAAGACCGCGGGCAATGTGGTGATCGAAGAGTCTATCTACGAAGTGCGTGCGGGGATCTCAGAAGGCCGGACCATGGCCGACCCCCTCATTGAAAGCGGGATCTTTCCTTCCATGGTCTGCTCCATGATCGCGGTGGGGGAGTCCACGGGTGCTCTGGATACCATGCTTGAAAAGATTGCGGACTTTTATGACGACGAAGTGGATCAGGCGGTGGAGAACCTGACTGCCATGATCGAGCCCTTTATGCTGGTGTTTTTGGGAACGGTCATCGGCGGGCTGGTTGTGTCCATGTATCTGCCCATCTTCAAGCTGGCCAGTGTTGTGGGCTGATGTCGAAGGTGGTTGAACGCGGCACCGGTGATAAAACCAGGTCATCGGTACGCCGGGAACGGTGGGCTCGGGTTGGGGCAGACCATGTGAGGAAACTCAGGTGGCTCATGCTCTGCCGGGCCCTCTTTGCTCTGTTGACCCTGTCGGCGACCCTGGTTTACCGTGCCGGGGAAAATCTGTCGTTTTTTGTTCAACCCCTCACCTCGCTTTATGTGGTGGCGGGGTTTGTTTTTTTGGTGAACCTGTTGTACCTGGGGGTCTTCCGATGGTTTAAGTATGAGGAGGCCTTTGGTGGGGCTCAAATTTTCGGGGATGTTCTCACGGTCTCCGCCATCGCCTACCTGACGGGCCTTCTCTACAGCCCTTTTCTTTTTTTGTATCCCATTGTCATCATCTGCGGCACCATCATTCTGGGGCGGACAGGCGGGTATCTCACCGCTGCCATCGCATGCATCGCCTTTGGGTTGCTGGTTGATCTGCAGTTTTATGGGCTTTTGAGTCCACCGGGGTTCGAGGCGACCCCTTTTGCCGAAGATCTGACCTGGCAGAATGTGTTCTATCGGACATCGGTGCTTTTCCTTGCCTGTCTGGCCACCTCCCTTGTGAGTGGGTATATCGCGGATCAGGAGAGGCGCGCCCGGGCGGATCTGGCCATTATGGAGGAGCAGGTCAAACGGGTGGAGAAAATGGCCATCATTGGTGAAATGGCCGCAGGTTTGGCCCATGAAATCAAGAATCCACTGGCATCCCTTTCAGGCTCCATTCAAATGCTTAAGGGAGAAAAGGGGTGGGAGCCCCACCATGAAAAACTGATGGGGATCGCTGTGCGTGAGGCAGCCCGGCTTTCGGGGCTGGTGACGGAATTTCTGCTTTTTGCCCGGCCCGGTGTGGGCAAGCCGGAGTCTGTTGCTTTGCAGGGGGCTGTGGAGGAGACCGTGGCTTTGTTGGCCCAGGATCCCCGGTGGGGGCATCATGCCCGGGTTGAGGTCCGTGTGGACGATGGGGTGGCCGTTTGTATGGATCCCGGGCATCTCAGGCAAGTGCTTCTCAACCTTCTTATCAATGCCACGGAGGCTGTTGATGAGGGTGGTCGGGTTGTTTTTTTGGGGTGCGGGGACCGCAACAAAGGGGTGGTACTCCGGGTGAAAGACGATGGCCCGGGCATTGACAGAGGGGACGCGAAACACATCTTTGACCCCTTTTTTACAACCAAAAAGGATGGGACGGGCCTCGGACTATCCATCGTACACAGGTTGCTTGAAGAGTGCGGCGGGGGAATTCGTGTGAAGAGCAGGCCCGGTGAGGGGGCGGAGTTTATTCTTTCGCTCCCCGCAGGCGGCAGGGCATCGGCAGCCTTATCAACTTCCGGCCCGGTGTTGACAGGGGCAAATGAAATTGGTTAGGTTAGGGGCATTTGGTCAAAATCAGGCCAGAAATGCCTTGAAGACACCGCAGATTAAGGGAAGAGCACTGTCCGTCGGATTGGTCAACTCCTTGACTAAGGTGGTGTCGAAACATGGAATAATTGAAGCAGGGCTTCTGAACATATCAATTAAGATGCGACCGTAAGAAAAAAAATGCTTTCAATGGTTCTCCCTTGCATGGAAAGGGCAACCTCGGCATCGGGTATGCCGGGGAAGGACTGTTTTTTTACGGAGCCATCCATAAAGTGAGCAGCAGAGAATGAGCAAAGATAACGCACAGGACGTCGTCGAACAGAGAAAAGCCAAGAATGAAGAGCTAAGGGGACGGGGGATCAACCTTTACCCCAATGACCTGCGGGTGACCCACACCGTCGCCGATCTCAAAGCATTCATCGAAGCCGAACCGGAGAGTACCGGGCCTGAAGGGGCTGTCTTTACCGTTGCGGGGCGTATGATGGCCATCAACCGCATGGGCAAATCTTCCTTTGTCCGCTTCAGGGACCGTAGCGGCCTCATGCAGGCCTTTGTCGCCAAGGACAAGGTAGGGGATGAAGCCTACGAACTCTTTAAAAAGATGGATATCGGGGACTTTATCGGCTTGACCGGCACCCTCTTCAAGACCCGTACCGGTGAGTGGACCCTTCAGCCCACCACCCTTTCTCTGGTGTGCAAGTCCGTGCGCCCGCTGCCCGAAAAATTCCATGGGTTGAAGGATCCGGAAAAACGCTATCGTCAGCGGTATGTTGACCTGATCATGAATCAGGACGTAAAAGAGATCTTCCGCAGGCGAAGCCGCATGGTCCAGGCCGTGCGTGATTTCCTCCTTAAGAGGGATTACCTTGAGGTGGAAACACCCATGATGCAGCCCATTGCCGGCGGCGCCGAGGCCACCCCCTTTGTCACCCACCACCGTGCATTGGACATGGAACTCTATCTGCGTATCGCACCGGAGCTCTACTTGAAACGTCTCGTTGTGGGTGGGTTCGAGCGTGTGTTCGAGATCAACCGTAACTTCAGGAATGAAGGGGTCTCCACCCGTCACAACCCTGAATTTACCATGATCGAATTCTACCAGGCCTACGCCAACTACGAGGACCTCATGGACCTCACCGAGGAGATGTTTGCCTATGTAGCCGAGCAGGTGACGGGATCTCCAGTCATCGAATATCAGGGCAACACCATTGACTTCGGCACGGCGTGGAAACGTATTCCCATGATGGACTCCCTTGTGGAAATTGGCGGGGTCGATAGAGGCATTCTCGATGACCACGAGGCCCTCCTGAAGTTTGCCGATGAGAAAGGTATTCACATCACCAAGGCGGATCGTATGGGCAAGGTGATCACCAAGCTTTTTGATGAGCTTGTGGAGCCCAACCTTAT
This sequence comes from Desulfolunaceae bacterium, assembly GCA_942491485.1. Taxonomy (GTDB): domain Bacteria; phylum Desulfobacterota; class Desulfobacteria; order Desulfobacterales; family Desulfolunaceae; genus Desulfoluna. Next base: position 173,043 of record CALOAX010000017.1, read on the forward strand.
CCAGCCCACCTTCATTACCGGATACCCGGTGGAGGTCTCCCCGCTGTCCCGTCGCAGCGACACCCACCCTGAACTCACCGACCGTTTTGAACTCTTCATCGCGGGGCGTGAGATCGCCAACGGCTTCTCCGAGCTCAACGATCCCGAAGACCAGCGAGAACGCTTCCTGGAGCAGGTGGCGGACAAAGAGGCTGGGAACGAAGAGGCCCACAACATGGACACGGACTACGTCGAAGCCCTTGAGTACGGCCTGCCACCCACAGCCGGTGAAGGCATCGGCATGGATCGTCTTGCCATGCTGCTGACCGACTCCGCTTCCATCCGTGAGGTGATTCTCTTTCCCTTGATGAAACGGATCGATAAGTAGTGACATGATACCGCCGGTGGGGCAGATGCTTTCCCGGCGGTTTGTTTAATACCCTGTGAAACGATGGTTGAATGAGCCGAATCGGATTTCCCCTTTCCATGTCGTATGAATTCCTCATTGCCTTGCGCTACCTTAAGGCCAAGCGCAGGCAAACTTTCATTTCCCTAATAACCTTGCTGTCGGTTGCCGGTGTGGCCGTGGGCGTGATGGCCCTCGTTGTCGTGATTGCGGTGATGACCGGTGCCGAGAAGGACTTCAAGGCCCGTATCCTCGGCTTTCAGTCCCACATCTCCGTCATGAAACGGGGCGGAGGCATTGATGCGCCTGAACAGCTTTTGGGGGTGATTGATGGGGTAAAGGGCGTGAAGGTGACGGCCCCCTTTGTTTACGGGCAGGTGATGCTTCGCTCTGCCTATGGGGTGTCCGGGGCCGTGCTTCGGGGGGTGGACCCTGTGGCACCCGTGACGCAGATCGAAGGGTATCCGCCTGAACGACTTGAAAAACGCCTTGAGCGCAAAGCCCCTTCAAGGGGGCGCCCTGCAGCTCCGGGGGTCGTGCTTGGAAAGGAATTGGCGCTGAACCTGGGGGTGGGTGAGGGTGACATGATCTACCTTATTTCACCCAAAGGGATGATTTCACCCATGGGCCATGTTCCCTCCATGCGCCAGTTCAGGGTTGCCGGTCTCTTCGATTCCGGTATGTACGAGTATGACAGCGCCTTTGCCTACATTCATATTGATGACGCAAGGTCTGTCTTCCGTCTCGGGGACAACGTTACAGGCATGGATGTCTGGACCGACGCTCCGTATGAAGCAGACCTGATTCGCGAGGGGATTCTCGAACGCATCGGGCCGATCTACTGGGCCCGGGATTGGATGCAGATGAATGCGAGCCTCTTTTCCGCGTTGAAACTCGAAAAGGCAGCGATGTTCGTGATCCTTATTTTGATTGTTCTGGTGGCGGCGTTTAACATTGCCAGCAGCCTGATCATGATGGTGATGGAAAAAACACGTGACATTGCCATCCTGAAAGCCATGGGTGCCAAAGACGGAAGCATCATGAGGATCTTCGTCTATCAGGGAACCATTATTGGCATGGTGGGTACCTCCATTGGGGTGATGCTCGGGGTGGTGCTCTGTTTTGTTTTGAAGAACTTTAAAATCATCGACCTTCCCAAGGTCTATATATTCTCAACACTGCCGGTGAGGCTGGAGGCCATGGATGTTCTGGTCATCTCCCTTTCGGCATTTTGCATCTGTTTTCTGGCCACCCTTTACCCTGCGTGGCAGGCTTCCAGGCAGAATACGGTGGAGGCGATACGTTATGGGTGATGCCATGAGAGGGGCAAGGCTTTCTCTGGAGGGGATTTCCAAATCCTACAGTGCCGGCGGGGTGGAGCTCGATGTCTTAAAAGATGTCTATTTTTCCATGGTCGGCGGAGAGCGAATTGCCGTTACCGGAGCATCGGGCATCGGCAAATCAACGCTGCTGCATATCGTAGGGGCCCTGGATCGGCCCGATGCGGGGCGGCTCATCTGTGATGGGGTTGACGTCTTCGCGGCGGATGACAGGCATCTGGCGGGGTTTCGAAATCGGACTATTGGGTTTGTGTTTCAATTTCATCATTTATTACCGGAGTTTACAGCACTTGAAAATGTGATGTTGCCCCGGTTTATCAGAGGGGAAAAGGGAGAGGGCGTCCGAAAGGATGCCGAAGCGATCCTCGACAGGGTTGGCCTCTCTCGACGACTGCACCACCGGGCAGGAGAGCTTTCCGGTGGGGAACAACAGCGTGTGGCCATTGCACGAGCGGTGGTGGGACGGCCCGCGATTCTTCTGGCTGATGAGCCGACAGGCAATCTGGACGGCAAAAACAGCAGTCAGATCCATGAGCTGCTCGACGAGTTGAACTGTGAAACCGGGATGACGGTTGTGGTGGTGACCCACAACATGGAGCTGGCCGGTTATATGGATCGCCAGGTAACCCTGGAAGGCGGGCAGGTAGTTGAACGGACATGACAACAAGGGAAATATATTAATGACTCGACTGACCAGGTCTCTTCTCTCTTCTCTGATGATCGCGATCGTGGTAATGGCCGGAGCCATTCCTGCACAGGCTGAAGAGGCGGCAAAACGGATTGCTGTCCTTCCTTTTCACGTGGTTTCTGAAACGGATCTCTCGTACCTCTCCGACCAGATCCCTGATACCCTTTCACGTCAGCTGAAACGTGACGGCGGAGAGATGGTGGATGCAAGCTCCCTGATGGGGGCCGTGGGCGAAAAGGGTGCGGTGGACACCGCCCTTCTTGCAAGTGCGGCTGCTTCGGCTAATATTGATCATGTTATCTGGGGGGGCCTGACACAGACTGGCGAGACCTACCGCCTGGATGCGACCCTTTTTGACGTAGGAAACGGCAGCAGCACGCCCCTCTCCAGCGAAGGCGAAGGGGTGGAGACCCTTATCTCCACCGTGGGTGATATGGCCGTGAAGGTCGGGTCCCGCATTTTTCGATTTGAAACCATTTCCGATGTGAAGGTGGAGGGCAACCGGCGCATCGAGTCCGACGCGGTCCTTCGGATTGTTCGGACCAAAGCCGGGGACCGGCTTCAGAAAGATGCCCTTACGCGCGACATGAAGTCCATCTATCGCATGGGTTACTTTGAAGACATCAAGGTGGTGGCAGACCACAACGATGACGGAACGGCCACGGTGATTTTCCGCGTCAAGGAAAAACCCACCATTCGAAATGTCCAGGTCAAGGGCAACCATGTGTTTGATGACGAGAAGGTGAAAAAGAACATCACCCTTTCCAAAGGGGCGATTTTCAATACCGGGGCCCTCAACACCTCCATCAAGCAGATCGAAAGTCTCTACAACGAAAAACACTACTACAAAACGAAAGTGAACTACCGCCTCATCGATGTGGAGAACAACCAGGCCGACCTGGAGTTTACCATCGAGGAGGGGGAGAAAATCTGGATCAAAGAGATTGCCATTGAGGGCAATGACTTTTTCAGCGATAAAAAAATCCGCAAGATGATCAAGACCAAGAAGAAGGGGTTCTTCTCCTGGTTGACATCTTCTGGTACTCTGGAGATGGCGGACCTCAATGTCGATATGGCGGTGATCAACGCAGAGTACCAGAGAAACGGCTTCATTGACTGCCGAATGGCGGACCCCGAGGTTGAGTACAAGGGAAAGTGGATTTACATCACAGTCAAGATCGAGGAAGGGAGTCGTTACGCCCTGGGCAATGTTGACGTTGACGGCGATATCCTTGATACCAAAGAGGCCCTGCTTGCCCGGCTTAGCGTAGGGGGTGACGAGTTCGTCAACCGTGAGAAGGTCCAGAACGATGTGGTGTTGCTTACCGATATCTACAGCGACGAAGGGTATGCCCGGGCAGCCGTGGTTCCCGACATCCGTCGCAACCGGGAAGATGGTGTGGCCGATGTGACCTACCGGGTCACCAAGGGGAATATGGTCTATTTTGATAAGATCATCATCACCGGCAACTCCGTAACCCGGGACAAAGTCATCCGGCGACAGCTCAAGATCTACGAACAGGAACTTTACCGGGGAGCCAAGCTCAAGGAGAGTGTCCGGAACCTCTATCGCCTCGAGTACTTCGGCGACATCAAGGTCAATACCCTCGACACGGCCGATCCGGACAAAGTGAACCTTTCCATTGATGTGACGGAAAAACCCACCGGTACCTTTACCTTCGGCATGGGCTACAGCAGTGAAGACAAACTGTTCGGCACCACCTCCATCTCCAAGCGAAACCTTTTCGGTCGGGATCAGTCCCTGGACCTGAAGGCCCAGTTCGGCGGCACCGGTAACAAGTATTCGCTGATCTTTGTTGAACCATGGCTTTTTGACATCCCCCTCTACTCCAAGTACGAGTTGAAGAACTGGGACGACGAGTACACCTATTACGACAAAAAAACCGTGGGCGGTGGCGTCACCCTGGGTTACCCCATCTTTGACTACACACGGGCCTTTGTCTCGTATAACTACGAGCGCAACACCATCGACAACATTCAGACCGGTGCTGCCTCCAGTATTATCGAGATGGAAGGTCTCAACGTTCTGAGCAGCACCAGCTTCAGCATCAATTACGACACCCGGGATCGTCGCTACAATGCCCAGACAACCCGTGGATTTGATCACACGATCCGTGTGGAGCACGCCGGCGGTGCGCTTGGTGGTGACATGAGTTACTCCAAGTACACAGCCGAATCGAGCTGGTTCTTCCCCGTCTTCTGGAAGGTGATCGGGATGCTCCACGGTGAAGGGGGGCTCGTGGTTGAAAACAGCGACGGCTTTCTGCCGGACTACAAAAAGTTTTACCTGGGCGGCATCAACTCCCTTCGCGGCTTTGAGTATCAGGATATTCACCTGACTGATGAGGACGGCAACGAGATCGGCGGCAACAAGTACGTGCAGCTTAACGCCGAGCTTATCGTGCCCCTGTTTGGCGTAGAGGGACTTGTGGCCCTTGTCTTTACCGATGCGGGCAACGTCTATGCAACAAAAGAGAACATCGATCCGTCGGATTTCCGCCAAACCTATGGTTTTGGTTTCAGGTGGTACTCCCCCATCGGCCCCATTCGGTTTGAAAGAGGCTATGTCGTGGATCCCCAGGAGGGCGAGGACAGGGCCCGGTGGGAATTCTCCATGGGGACGGCGTTTTAAAACGTGTGCCGGTTAAGGCCGATGTGATGTCGGCTTTGTTAACAGGGCTCGCGCTATGATGCGAGCAGGGCCTATTAAAAAGGCGGGAGTATTTTATGGGACGCGGTATCAGAGGTCTTGTGGTGGCAGCCCTCCTTCTTGTGTGGTGGGGAACCGCCCTCGGGGCCGATGTGGCAAAAATCGGTGTGGTGGATTTTCAGCGGGTGCTCAAGGAGTCCCGTGCAGGCCGTGAAGCCGCCGAAGTGCTTCGGACCAAACAGTCGGAGCGAATGGCGGAGTTGGGGCGGTTGAAGAGCCAAATTGCGTCTTTGCAAGCCACCGTGGAGAGCCTGGAACTCTCCTCCACCACCCGTGACGTAAGTGAAAAACGCAACGAGTTGGAAACGCTCCTCGGCGAGTTCAAGTCAGCTGATCAGAAGTACAGTCGCCTTTTTGCGGATATCAACCGCAGGCAGACGGAAAAAATAAGAAAAGAGCTGAGCGGGATCATTGATCGTCTCGGCCGCAAAGGGGGCTATCTCCTGATTGTAGAGAAGAAAGAGGTGCTCTACGCCCCCGTATCCATGGACATGACGGACAGGCTCATTGGTCTGTACGATGAGGCATACGAAAAGAGGTAAGATGAAGCGTACCGTTCAAGAAATTGCCGACGTTGTGGGAGGAACCGTCATCGGTGACGGCTCCCGACTCGTTTCGGCCCCTGCGCCATTTGAAGACGCGGGGGAAGACCAGATTGTCTTTGCAGGGGATGCGAGTTATCTGAAGCGACTCTCCGAAACGGGGGCCGGGACGGTGCTGGTGCCTGAGGACCCCGGCAGTAAAGACAAAAGCTTCATTGTGGTGGCAAACCCCAAGGTCTCCTTTATTCAGGTCATGGAGCTTTTTTCTCCATCCAAGGCGGTGGCCCATAAGGTGAGCCCCCACGCCTGCATCGGTGAGAACGTCACCTTTGGCGGTCCGGTGGAAATCGGTCCCGGTGTGGTGGTTGGCGACGGTGTGACCCTTGGTGCGGGATGCCGCCTTTCCCCCGGCGTTGTGGTGGGGGACGGTGTCAGCCTCGGGGACGACGTGACCCTTCAGGCCAACGTCACCATTGGCCATGATTGCCTCATTGGGAATCGGGTGATTGTCAACTCCGGATCGGTGATTGGCAGCGACGGATACGGGTTTGCCCCGGAGGGGTCAACCTACCGGAAAATTCCCCATACCGGAATTGTTCAGATTGATGATGATGTGGAGATCGGCGCCCTCAACGCCATAGATCGGGCCACCAATGGCCGAACCTGGATCCGGCGAGGGGTGAAAACCGACAACCTCGTTCATGTGGCACACAACGTGGAAGTGGGTGAAGACACCCTTCTTGTGGCCCAGGTAGGGATTGCCGGAAGCTCCAAAGTAGGCAATCACGTGATCCTTGCGGGCAAGGCCGGAATTTCGGGGCACCTCACCATTGGTGACAATACCATTGTGGGACCTGCCGCAGGGGTGGTAAAATCGGTGGGTGACAGTGAGGTGGTGTCAGGGACCCCAGCCATGCCCCACAAATTGTGGTTGAGGCTCATGAGCCTGATGCCCAAACTTCCAGAGTTGAAACGCACGGTTACCCAGCTGGAAAAGCGGGTTGATCGACTTGAAACCGATAAGTAATGTTTTGATTTTAAAGCGTTATCGGGATATGCCAGAAACAGAGCAGAGCAATGACAGCATCCGCACAGCACGTGTGCGCAGGAGATAAGGACGACCCATGACAAATATACACCCGACAGCCATTATTGACCCTTCGGCGGAGATTGCCCCCGATGCCGTCATCGGTCCCTACACCATCGTTAAGGGAAACACATCCATTGGTTCGGGAACAGTCATCGCTTCCCATGTGGTGATTGATGAGCATACCAGTATCGGACCGGACTGCCGGATTTTTCAGTACGCGTCTGTGGGCGCGGCTCCCCAGGACCTCAAGTACAAAGGGGAGGTCACCTACCTGAAAGTGGGGCGGGGTACCGTGATCCGTGAGTTCGTCACCATCAACCGGGGCACCGGGGTGGGGGGCGGCATCACCGAGGTCGGGGATGAAAACTTTCTTATGGCTTACTGCCATGTGGCCCACGACTGCAAGACCGGTCGCCGGGTGATCCTTGCCAACAACTCTACCCTGGCTGGTCACTGTGAACTCGGGAACTTTGCCAACATTGGAGGATTCACCGCCATTCACCAGTTTGTCCGTGTGGGCGATCATGCTTACATCGGCGGCAAGTCCGTGGTGGTGAAAGATATTCCCCCTTACGTGATCTCAGCCGGTGACCGCGCCACACTCCATGGCCTTAACAAGGTGGGCATGCGGCGAAGCAACTTTTCGGAAGAGACCATCACCGAATTAAAGCGCACATACCGTATTCTGTTCCGCATAGGCCTGACACTGAACGAAGCCCTGGAACGGGTTCGGGCTGAAGTCACCCAGGTGCCGGAAGTCGAGGCCTTTGTCGAATTTATCCAGAGTTCCAGCAGGGGCATTACCCGCTAACCGTGAGGCCTTGCTCAAGGGGCTTTGGGCGGGACGGTCTCGCGGTCCCGGAAAGGAATCACGCCATGAAGGTGGGGATTATTGCGGGCAATGGCCAGTTTCCCCTTTTGTTTTCGCGCGCAGCAAAAGAGAAGGGGTACGTGGTGTACGCCGCCGCGATAAAAAATGAAGCGGTTGCCGAGGTTGAAGAGCAGTGCGAAAAGACCGAGTGGCTTCACATCGGTCAGGTAAAAAAACTGATCCGCTTTTTCCGCAACAACGGTGTGGAGGAGGTGGTTCTTGTGGGCGGGGTCACCAAGACGAATATCTTCAAGGATATTCGTCCGGATACCAAGGCAGTTGCTTTCCTCGCCCGCATGCGGCACACCCATGATGACACCATTTTGAGTGCGTTTTCCCGACTTCTCGAGAAGGAGGGGCTTACCGTTCGTTCATCCACCTTTCTCGTTCCGGAAATCCTGGCAGGCGCCGGGCTCTGGACCCGAAAAAAACCCAATGCTGCTCAGCTCAAAGACATGCGAACCGGTTGGCATATCGCCAAGGAGATCGGTCGTCTTGATGTGGGGCAGTGTCTCGTGATGGGTGGCGGGTCCGTGCTGGCCGTGGAGGCCATCGATGGCACGGATGCCACAATCCGCCGTGGCGGGGGGTTGGGCACCGGGGACGCGGTCTTGATCAAGGTGAGCAAGCCCACCCAGGACATGCGATTTGACGTGCCGGCCGTTGGCCTTGCGACCCTTCAGACCATGAAAGAGTCCGGGGTTACGGGGCTGGTTCTGGAAGCGGGGCATGCCGTTGTTTTTGACCGGGACGCCATGGTGGCCTATGCCGATGAACATGGCATGACCATTGTGGTGGTGGACGGCACCCCGGATACCTGTCCGGTACTGGGGGCGGGATAACCGTTTTTTTTCAACCGACTGAAACCACCATCGACCACACCCCGGGCATGTTTCGGGGTGTGCCTGTCTGTTGACCCATGGCACCCTATTTAAAAAAAAAAGGTGGCATGCAGCCTGCTGATGCACGCGGGCAGAAGGTAAAATACAATACCACTATGAAATTTTTTCAGGAAATAACAGCCCGAGAACGGCACCGGAAAATTCTGGGGCTTATCCGGAATCACTGGGGGAAGCTGGCGATTGCCATGGTCTGCATGGCCCTGATCTCAGGTTCCACGGCGACCCTTGCCTTTCTCATCAAAAACATTCTGGACGATATTTTTATCGCTCAGAATGGCGGGATGCTCAAGCTTGTGACCATTGTGGTGCTGGGGGTTTCCCTGGTTCGCGGGGTGGCGATCCTTGCCAAAGAGTACTTCATGAACTACGTGGGGCAGAGCATTATCACCTCCCTGCGCAACGAACTCTACGGGAGCATCCAGGATCTCTCCCTCTCCTTTTTCCAGAAAGAGCGCACCGGCGTTCTCATGAGCCGTATTACCAACGACGTGACCCTTATTCAGTCCATGGTCTCCACGTCGGTGACCGCGGCCATTGAGCATGTGTTTACCATCGCCGGACTTACAGGGGTGATCCTCTACCGGGACTGGAAGCTGGCTGTGGTGGCGCTGGTGGTTGTGCCGGTGGCTTTCTACCCTATTGTGAAGCTGGGCCGCAGGGTCCGCAAGGTCAGTACGGGAACCCAGGAGTCAGTGGGGGAACTCAACACCTTTCTCCACGAAACCTTTGCAGGCGCCAAGATCATCAAGGCGTTCGGGCGGGAAGAGTACGAAAAGCAGCGGTTTTTCAAAAAATCTTGGGATCTTTTCCGGTTTGAAATGAAGAAGGTAAAGGCCAAGGCCCTGTCATCTCCGGTCACGGATATCTGCGGCGGCTTCGGCATTGCCGCCGTGGTCTGGTACGGGGGCCATAGTGTGATACAGGGGCACTCCACCACCGGTAATTTTATTTCGTTTTTAACCGCAGTGATGCTTCTGTATGAACCCTTGAAAAAACTCAGCAAGCTCAACAACACTGTCCAGGAAGGGATGGCGGCCCTGGACCGGGTATTTGAGATTATTGAGGTGGAGCCGGAAATAAAGGATCGCGACGGGGCAGTGGAACTGGCCTGTAGTGCCCATCGGGTGAGCTTTGAGAACATGACCTTCTCCTACGGTGAAGATCCGGTGTTGAAAGATATCTGTCTCACCGCCGAGCCCGGCGAGGTGATTGCCCTGGTGGGGATGAGCGGGGGGGGCAAATCCACCTTCATCAACCTGATTCCCCGGTTCTATGATGTGACGGAGGGGCGGATTTCCATAGACGGTACCGATATCCGGGACGTCACCATCGCGTCCCTGCGCAGTCATATTGCCATGGTGACCCAGGATGCCATTCTTTTTAACGAGTCCATTCGGGACAATATCGCTTACGGTAACAGCGACGCCTCCTGGGAGGATATTGTGGCGGCCTCCAAGGCGGCCTATGCTTACAAGTTCATCATGAGCCTGCCGGATGGGTTTGATACCCGTATCGGGGAGTTGGGAAGCCGCCTCTCCGGGGGAGAGAAACAGCGCCTCTGCATTGCGCGGGCTCTGCTCAAGGATGCCCCCATCCTGCTTCTGGACGAGGCCACCAGTGCCCTGGATACCGAAGCGGAGAAGGTGGTGCAGGACGCCCTGGAGAACCTCATGAAGGGGCGAACCACCTTTGTCATCGCCCACCGTCTCTCCACCATTCAGCATGCCGATCGCATTCTGGTTGTCTCCAAAGGGGAGATAGTGGAAGAGGGCAGGCACGACGTCCTTCTTGCAAAGGGAGGGGAGTATGCCCGGCTTCATGCCATGCAGTTTGCCGGAAGGCGAGTGGAAGATAAAAAGGACATGTAACTATTTTGCTTGTGCCTCCGGCTGCCCTGCCGGGGGGCAAGTTTTCCGAAAGCTTGATACACAGGTTTTAACTAAGGGCCTCATCAAAATTTAATTATACACGCTCAGCATGACCAGCACCGTGCGCTTTGAAAATTGAACGTTGGCCCACACAGTCTTGTGGAAACGCCCGGTAACAGCCGTTGTATAATTATTTCACAGCGAGGCCCTAAAGCCCCTTGGGTGTGTGCGAATTAAAGGCGGCTGTGACGTGTCCCGACGAACCAGGGGCAAAGCCCATCCGGACTTCGCTTTCAAGGGGGCACTCCTTGTCGGCAGAGGTTTTTTAAATAAGCATGTTGAGCCGAATAGTTATAAGCCGATGTAGAATGGAAGCTGGGGGTGATGACGCTACCCTGGTACAACTCCCCTGGCCCTTATAGGCAACGTCTGGTTGACCCGTTCCAAAAATTTGACGCAAAAAAAGGCGCCCTGTTTTTCAGGAGCGCCTTTTTTATTTGTGTATGTCAAGCGGTGAGGACTTAGTCGTCGCCGTTGATTCTGTCGCGGAGTTTACCGGAACACTTGAAGGTCACCACCTTGCGGTCTCTCAAGATCATTTCGTCGCCGGTGGCAGGGTTGCGTCCTTTGCGCTCGCCCTTGGTTTTGATGCAGAATTTGCCGAAACGGGAAATGAGTACATCCTCGCCCACGGCAAGGGTATCTTTCATGATGACCAGCAGGTTTTCAACAATATCTACAGAACGCTGCTTTGAAAATCCCATTTCGCTGACGCGCATCACAATGTCGTTTTTTGTAAGTGTCATACCAAACATACTCCTGAAATTTGTGCTACTTTGAATGCCCGTTGGGTGGGCATCGATAATACATATGATGATTTGAGGCAAGGGTTCACCCTATTCGGGGTAAGTGCCGTGCCTGAAAATATAGTCAAAATAATAGTCGTCGTACCCCTCGTCTTCGGAGGAGGTGTCTCGGTGTTCCGCCTTGGCTCCAAGGGAGCTCTTCCATAAATCCCGGGCGAATTCGAACAGAACGGTTCTCAAAAGCTCCGGATTGGGTGTGATTTCACAGTTATCCACCACAAACTCACCGGTTCCGTCAATGAGAATCCGGGTGCTTCTGGCAAATTCCGTGTCATCCATCTCTCCGGTTTCATGCTTGGCATGGAAGTCGGAGATTACTTTTTTGGCCGCCCCTTCGATTGCGTCGATACAATTCATGGTTTCGCTGACGATACCCCTTACTTGTGTGAATGTTTCGGACAAAAATGAGATGAGTCCTTACACAAAGTTTTTTTAGATATACGGATACGTTACCCTTGTCAAGCATTGAGTGCAAAAGATCGACTTCTCATGAAACATGAGAGACCGGAACACCCGGGAATCCTGCGGAATTGCCTTCCTGCGGTTCGTTACCCGTAACGCATGCGTGGGCTGTATCTCGTGGTTTTACGAGGGAATAGCCTTGTGCGTACGGGCCGGTTTTTGAGTCGCAAGGGGCGTGCATGGAAAACCGCGGACGAAACCTATGGGAAATGGCCTGACAATGCAACCCCCGATGAGCACCGGTCCTGCATTATAAGGAGACCTTCCGGGATCGAAAACACCGGCAATGAACCGATGTCATCCGGATGTGAGGAGAACACCAAATTTCCTCATGCACCCGTGTGGTTATATCGCTTGAGGGTTACCTGTCAAGGGGTTTGTCCAACACGGTGCGCCATTGGGTGATGCGGCAAAGGGAAAAACGGGGAGAATGCCGGGCAGGTCACATGGGCGGGAGGGATCATACGGTATCGGCTTCTCTTCCCCTTTGGCGATTGATTTCCGCCTCTAAAATTCATATGCTCTGGGGGGAACGCGATCCATCGGACACGGACCCGGTAACCAGGCTTCAGCAACGGAAAGAGGGGGCCGGTAATGACAACGCGCATTGTATGGAGAAACTATGGGTGACGAGGCTCTTGGGCAGGCAACAGCCGATGTGGTTAAACGACTTCGAAAAGAGGGGGTCACGAACCAGGTGTTGCTGATGCGCCATTCGGCACGTAATTACAGCACAGATCCCCGCCTGGAACCTTTTATGGGGTTGACGGATGGTGGGAAGCACGCGGCATTGGCCCTTGGCCGGGCGCTGGGAAACGAGATTCCTGTGGCACCCTGTTCAAGTTACATCGGGCGCTGTATCGAGACCGCCTACCTTCTGCAGCGGGGCAGTGGATGCCGCGAGGAGCGGCTCAACACCCTTGAAGAGGTGCTTTCCCCTTTTTATGTCAAAGATTTTCAGCGCATCATTGCCCTCGTTCTGGAACATGACCTTTCAGGGTTTATCCGGCACTGGGTTGACGGCGCTTTTCCTGAGGACATCATTGGGCCGGCCTTAGGTGCGGCTTCCGAGATGCTACGGTTTGCAGAGGCTCGCCTTGTCGATCACCCTTCTGGTCTCACCACGGCGGTGACCCATGACTGGAATATTTTTGCCCTCAAGGAGTTTGCTTTGAAACTGCCCCATGAAATCTGGGGAAAGGTGGCGTACCTTGAAGGCGTGGTTCTCTTCCGGGATGGGGAGCGCCTGATGGCGGTTAACCATCAGACGGGACCTGTTGTAGTGGACGAGGCGCTGTTGGCTGCTGAGGAGGCCGTTGCTGTCGATGGATGAGGCAAAGCTTCGGAAACAACGGGAGAAACTCCAGCGGCACCTCACCTGGCGCGTGACCAAAGCCATCCGTGAGTACCAGATGGTGGGGGAAGGGGATCGCGTTATGCTTTGCCTTTCCGGAGGCAAGGACTCCCTTACCCTGGTGGATCTCATGGCTGCCTATCAGCGGCAGTGCAAAGAGCGTTTCGAGATGGAGGTGGTTTTCCTCGACCACGGGTTCCCGGGATTTCCGGAGACGCTCCTGCCCCGGCATATGGAACAGGTGGACCTTCCCTTTACCATCATTCGTCAGGACATCTGGCACACCCTTCAGGAGAAGTGTCCGGACGGGAAAAAGATGTGCTCCCTCTGCGCCCGGTTGAGGCGGGGAGCCCTCTATGCCCATGCCGCGGACAACGGGTTTTCCCATCTTGCCCTGGGCCACCATATGGATGATATGGTGGAGACCCTGCTCCTGAACCTTTTTTACGGTGGAACGATGAAAGGGATGCCCCCGAAACTAACCACCCGCAAAGGGGACCTGACGGTGATTCGGCCCATGGCCTTTGTGGCTGAAGCAGACGTCATCCGCTACCTTCGTCTCGCCGGGTACGAGGTGGCCCCCAATGATCTCTGTGGGGCCGGTGAGAACGAAAAACGACGGGAGGTCAAAGAGATGCTGGCCAGCTGGCGGAAGAACCATCCCGGTCGTGTGGAGAAGATCTTTCATGGGACGGGCAATGTGGTGCCTTCCCACCTTGCAGACACCTCTCTCTTTAAATTTTAGAAAGGAGCCGACGGCCATGATGTTTGCACATCTGCCTGAGCATGCCAGAGCCCTGCCCATGGAATTGCCCCCGTTGACGGGACCAGGTGTTTCTTTTCCGATTGATGCAAAAGATTGCCCCAAAAAGAGGGGCGATCGACCTGGAAAAACGAAGGCCCCGGCTCGGAAAAAAGGGACGGCCACAGAGGCTGTGGAGCATAGCGGGGGCGGCGAGGTGCTTGTGTGTGCCACCTGCAGCTTTCCCATTACCAGGGAGAGTGAGCGTATGGAGGTGAACGGCTCCCACACCCACGGCTTTGCCAATCCCCACGGCCTCTTCTACGACATCGGCTGCTTCGCCTTTGCCCCCGGTTGCGCCTTCTCTTCAGACTCTTCGGCAGAGTTCTCCTGGTTTGCAGGGCACCGCTGGCGACTCGCCGTCTGCCGGGGTTGTGGTACCCACATGGGGTGGCTGTTTGAATCCAAGACAGGCTCCTTTGCAGGGCTTATCCTGGCTGCGCTGACACTGGAGCAGGAAGAGGGGCAGCAGGGCGACAGGGGGTAGGTGAGAGGTCATGGGCCATAGGTGGCACACCTTACCGCCGGAGGCGACACCGAACAGTTCTATGCTTTTAAAGGTAATATGGTAACCCAGATCAGGAAGATATATAAGGCCGATACGGCCACAGCATGCGAGCGGCCCCTTTTCATGAGCAAGGTGGCGGCGGGGTTTCCCTCGCCGGCCGAGGACTATGTGGAAGGGTCTCTGGACCTCAATACCTATTTGGTCAAGCACCCTGCAGCCACTTTTTTTGTGCGGGTGACCGGAGACTCCATGATCGGGGCGGGGATTCACCCGGATGACCTTTTGATTGTGGACCGCTCCCTGGAACCGGTGGACAAAAAGGTGGTCATCGCCGTGGTGGAAGGGGACATTACTGTCAAGCGCTTCAGGCGTCGTGGCGGGCGTGTTTTTTTGGAACCGGAGAATGATGCCTACGCCCCCCTGGAGGTGACGGATGGCATGGCCTTCGAGGTGTGGGGTGTGGTGACCAGCGTGGTGCATCCGCTATGATAAAAAGCGGGCCAGGGGCAGATGGTTATGGCGTCGCTGCGCTCTGTTTTGCCCCGAGGCATTGTCTGGCAAGGAGCTTTCTCGCTACAGAGGCTTCTGCTACCCGGTTTGCCGGTACTCAACTCAACGCCAGCATCGTTGGGTGTATGGCATGGTACCATACCCCATTCCGTAGCAACATTTGATGATAATTAGATCATGTCCATATTGTTAGAGTCGGGCGAAGCCCGAGTCGAAGGCGAATGTGATTTTCCCCGAGGAACGAGGGGAAAACGCATTCGCAACCAGCTTTCGAGGTGGCTCACCTCGCCGCCGGAGGCTGTCCAGTTTATGAAAGGAAACAGGTTTGACACAGCGTATAGTTTTTTGTGATTTTGATGGCACCATCACGGAGCGGGACGGCTTTGTGAGTGTATGCCGAACCTTTGCCCCGGAGGCCGTGGAGACGTATCTGCCAGGCGTTATGGACGGCAGTATCTCCCTTCGGGAGGGGCTGACGAAGATTCTGGAGACCATCCCTTCGGAGCAGTACCCGGCCATGCTGACCCACTGCGACGATGTTCCCGTGCGGCCCGGCCTCGAAGCCCTCATCGACTGGCTGGCGGAACGGGGGATCCCTTTTGTGGTGATCTCAGGCGGACTGAAAGGGCTGGTGTTGAGAAAGCTGGGCCCCCTTGCCGAGAAGGTGGCGGCTGTGTACGCCCCGGACTTGGATACGAAAGGTCCTTTTTTAAAGGTCCTTTCCGAGTATCCGGGTGAACGGGAGCTGCTGGCCAAGGTGGACGTGATGTCTGCCTATACCTTTGATGAATCCGTGGCCATCGGGGACGGTATTACCGACTACAACATGGCCAAAGAGGCCCACCGGGTCTTTGCCCGGCGGCAGCTGGCCGAACATATGGAAGCCCAGGGACTGCCTTTCCATGCGTGGGAGGATTTTCATGCCATCCGGCAGGCCCTGGAGTCGATTTGGTCCAGGGGGTGATCCCCTGGGCCTTAAGTTACGAACTCTTTAACTATTCAGTACGCCTCCGGCGGGTCGCTTTTTGAAAAAAGCTTCGCAAAAACGTTCCGGTTGTAGTTCCCTTTTCCCGCAGGGGCTGAGGGAAAAGGGAACTACAGACTCGCTAAGCCCAAACTATGGCTTACCAACATCGGCGAAGCAATCGAAAGTGCTCTCAAGACCTGTTTGTTAAACTCCGCTCATAAAATTGGCAAAAGTTTGGCTCCCAGCAGGGCCGCCGGAGGCATTTTTGATCTGAATAGTTACCGACTTCTCCCGATTTTCGCCTGTGGGTGACGGCTCAGGTTGTTTTGTAATCCGCCCCGTAACGTTCTATGCTGACCATGGCCGGGGTCGTCTTGGTGAAAGCCAACTCACGAGTTGGTTCTGGAACACCGGCAGCTCAAGCACTTGTGGGGCATGTTGAGTGGCGTCACACATCGTGCGAATGCGGACGCTATGTGCATCTAATAACGACACCCGTCTCGCATTCGCCATAGGGTTTCGAGGTGCCCCCACCTCGCCGCCGGAGGCATGCTTTTAACTTTTTTTGAGATTTTTCCATGTCACGTTTTGCCCTTGTGGACTGCAACAATTTTTACGTCTCCTGTGAGCGGGTGTTCAACCCGTCCCTGGCGGGGCGGCCGGTGGTGGTCCTTTCCAACAACGACGGGTGCGCCGTGGCCCGCTCCAATGAGGCCAAGGACCTGGGCATCGCCATGGGGGCCCCTGTCTTTACGCTGGAGGCAGAGTTGCGTCGCCACAACGTGGCGGTATACTCCTCCAACTACGCCCTTTACGGGGACATGTCCCGGCGGGTGATCACCACCCTCGGGCAGATGGCACCCGATCTCGAGGTCTACTCCATTGACGAGTCCTTTCTGGACCTCACCTCGTTTCGTAAGGCCGATGTCCCGGAGCTGTGCCGGAAGATGGTGGTGACGGTGAAACGAAACACCGGTATACCTGTCTCCGTTGGGGTGGGCCCCACCAAGACCCTTGCCAAGGTGGCGGCGGGGCTGGCAAAGAAACACCCCTGTCTTGGCGGTGTGTGCGATGTGACCGATGCGGCGTGGCGGGAGAGGGCCCTTGCCGCAACCGACGTGGGCAAGGTCTGGGGCGTGGGCAGGCGTTATGAAAAGTTTCTCAAGGTACGGGGCATCAACACCGCCCTGGACCTTACCCGGGCCGACCGGGCCATGGTTCAAAAACGGATGGGGGTGAACGGCACCCGGCTCCTCAGCGAACTTACCGGGACCAGCTGCTACCCCCTGGAAGCGAACCCACCTGTGAAAAAAGGGGTGGGGGTCTCCCGTACCTTCGCCTCGGGCATTGAGGAACAAAAGGCCCTTACCGAGGCCCTCTCTACCTACGCCGAGCGGGCCGCTGAAAAATTGCGCAAGGAGGGGCTGAGGGCGGGCATCATGGCGGTCTATGCCATGAGCAACCGCTTCCATCGGGAAAACTTCTATTACAATACGAAGACGGTGCGGTTTCCAACCCCCACGTCCGACGCCTCGGAGCTCATCAAGGGAGCCCTCTCGGCCTTTGGTGAAATCTATAAAGAGGACATCCCTTTTAAAAAACTGGGTATCCACATGCGGGAACTGACCCTTGAAAGCCAGGAGCAGCAGCTTCTTTTTGATACCGTCGACCGAACCCGTTCCTCCTGCCTCATGAAAGCCGTGGATGCCGTTAACAGCACCATGGGCAAACGTACCCTGGGTTACGCCTCCTCCGGCCTCTCAGGTCCCAAAACGTGGCGCACCCGCTTCAACCATAAATCCCCCTCCTACACCACCCGATGGGACGAGCTTCTCCGGGTCTCCTGACATATTCGGGCCAAAAACGTGCCTTCGGCGGCGAGGTGTGCCACCTCGAAAGCGTATTATGAATGTTCTGCTCCCTCGTTCCCCGGGATCTTCCCATTCACTGACGGGCTACGCCCGTGACTCACGGTGTTTCATGGGGCCGTCTTCCCCTCTGATAGGGTAACTTGAATGGCCGCTGGGCTTAAGCGTCGTAAACTTGGCATTCTCTGCACACCGAATCACCGGAGATCCATGTGCGCCAGAAGGCACCGGTTGTAATTCTCTTGTAACGGTGCAGCTTGGGGTTCGGCCAAAAATAATGACACACGCCAATGTATGTATATTTTATTTCGGTTATGGTCCTGTCCCCCCGGCGGGGCCGCCGGAGGCAAAGTTGAGCCGAATGGTTACCCTGCCTCCGTCCTTTTTTTGGGCCATGGCCCGGATCAGAAACAAAACACTGGCGTGTTCTTTATTGCGTTGTCTGAGGTTGTATCGTGTCGTGATTGGCAGGTGCTCTTTTTTCAGATAAACTGTGATGTATCTTCTGCCCCTCATCCCTCATCTTTATCTCTCCTCATGCTTCCTTCCTGAGTGTTAAGCGGGCACGGAAACTGGCCGGCCGGGCCAACGCAAAGAGGCCCCGCCGGCAAGCGCCGGAACACAGTCTGCAAAAATAAAACATGGGTTCGTGTTCACTCAACGCGACAGAACATGCTCCAGGCAACGGTTTTTTTACGACACCCAGATAATCTCTGTAGACCAGCATTCCGACGTCACCCAATAACTTGAATTGCATGAGGGTCGTTTATGCGTATCGACAACGAAGTAAAACTGGGTTTTAAAGATGTCCTGATCAGGCCGAAACGATCAACGCTCAAAAGCCGGTCTCAGGTTGATCTGAAACGCTCCTATCTTTTCAGGCACAGCCAGACCTCCTGGTCAGGCATCCCTATTATTGCTGCCAATATGGATACAGTGGGTACCCTTGCCATGGCAGAAACCCTTGCCGGGCACGGCGCAATCACGGCGCTTCACAAGTATTATACACCGGAGGATTTGAAGGGCTTCTTTAAGGGGAAAGATGAGTCGATTTACAACCATGTCATGGTGAGCACCGGCACTTCGGGTGCGGATCTGGAGCGTTTGAAGCGGATCGTTCATGCGCAACCCCTGATTAAATTTCTCTGCATCGATGTGGCCAACGGATACACCGAAGATTTCACGGAGTTTGTCCAGAGAGCGCGGGCGCTATTTCAGGACAAGGTCATTACTGCCGGAAACGTGGTCACGGGGGAGATGGTGGAAGAACTGATCCTCTCGGGGGCTGATATCGTCAAGGTCGGCATAGGCCCCGGCTCCGTGTGCACCACCCGGGTGAAAACCGGTGTGGGATACCCGCAACTCTCCGCCATCATCGAGTGCGCGGATGCAGCACATGGCCTCAAAGGTCTTATTGTGGCCGATGGCGGATGCACCAGTGCCGGGGATATCGCCAAGGCCTTCGGTGCAGGCTCAGATTTCACCATGCTGGGAGGAATGCTGGCCGGTCACGATGAATCCGGAGGAACGGTCATCGACAAGGAAGGCAAGAGAGTGGTGGAGTTTTATGGCATGAGTTCCAGAACCGCCATGGAAAAGCACAGCGGCCACGTTGCCGACTACCGGGCCTGTGAAGGCAAAACGGTTACGGTTCCTTACAGGGGGGCCGTGGACAATACCATTCTGGACATCCTGGGAGGGCTCCGTTCCACCTGCACCTACGTGGGAGCCGGGCAACTCAAGGAGCTCTCAAAACGGACCACCTTTATTCGGGTTATGGAGCAGCATAACCTCACCTTTGGCGATGAATAACCAGGAGATAGGGATTGATGGAGCAGAGCTGCAGCAGGATACATTCGATGAGGGCCATGAGACGTCTTGGTGTACTGGTATGCGCCGGACTGCTGTTTGCTTTATCCGCGTATGGCGCCCAGGAAATTGTGGTGACCGTTGATCAGGGGAATCCCCCATTTATGTTCCAGCACGCTGGTGAGGCTTATGGAATCTATCCAACCCTTCTAAATGCGGTTTTCAAGCGGATGAATGTTGACGTTTCTGTGAAGACATTGCCCTGGAAACGTGCGCTGAAAATGGGGGAACTTGGTGAGGCGGGCATTGGGGGCATCTACAAAACGGCGGAACGTCAGAAAATCTACGACTATTCTGCCCCGCTGTATACAGAGCGCGTGTTGCTTTACGTCAGGACGGATGATGTGTTTGCGTTTAATACATTGCCTGATTTAAAGGGGAAAATGATCGGTTCGCTGTTGGGGTGGAGTTATGGCGATGCCTTTGATCAAGCCCGGCAAGCAGGGACGGTGACTGTCCATGAGGTGCCGAATGATAAGAAAAACTTTTACAAACTGGTTCATGGGCGCTTGGATGGTGTGATCGCCCTTGAACTGGCGGGGGACCTGATTCTTGACCGGGAAGGCTACCGTGACCGGATCGTTGCCTTGGAAATGCCTGTGGCCGTGAATGAGACGTACCTTGTGTTTGCGAAACGGTCCCAAAGAAAGAGGTTTCTCGATCGGTTCAATGCGACGCTTAAGGCCATGAGAGATGATGGCACCTATGATCGGGTGATTCAAACATATCTGGCACAGGACAAATAAGAGCCTGGCTGAAACCTCACTTAACAGGACATCCCATGTGCGGGCGATTTGTTCAGTTTAACCCCCTATCCACAGTGCGGGAGATTGCCACTTTTTGTGAGGATGATATGTTATTCCAGGATGATGACCGGTTGAAAAAACAGTGCGGTCAGGGGCATTTTTCTGGTATAGTAGGGCAACTGCCTGACGCAGGGTATCTATGCAATCCGCACCAGAAAAATCCTGGTTCGCTTTCGGTGTCTCCACATGAGTCACCCCTTTTCGTGACGAGACTTTGCCCTCCTTACCCCTCCCTTAAAGACAGACCTTTTCTTTTTCAGTGCTTCTAATGTTTTTATCTCTCCACGTTTTTATGGAGAGGTCTTTTTAATACTGCCGTTTATGTATGGAGAATCCGTGGAAAAGAACGCCGATCAGTCCCCCGAGGCAATGGCGACGAGGATCCGGGAATTGGAGTCGGAGCTTGAAACGCTGCGCACCACGGAGCAGGCTTTGCGTTTTGAAAAAACGACCCTTGAACGGTTTACGCGAAGCATTGGAGCCGGTATCGCCCATATCTCACGGGACTACCGAACCCTTTGGGCAAATCGTGTGCTTGTGGACCTCTTCGGTGATGTAACAGGGAAACCCTGTCACCTGACGTACAACGGCAAAAAAGAGGTCTGCTCCGGCTGTGGCGTACGGGAGGTGTTTGATAAGGGCGTTAAAATATCCACCCACGAGCAGATGGGCTACGATGCCGATGGTCAGGTTATCTGGTCTCAGCTCATCGCAACGCCTCTTTATGATAAGCAGGGGCGGGTGGAGTCGGCCCTGGAGGTGGTGATGCCCATCACCGAGAGAAAGCGGGCCGAAGATGCGGTCCGGAGGGAGCGCCTTTTTTCTGATGCCCTGATCAGCAGTCTGCCCGGTGTGATGTACCTTTTGGGGCCCGACGGCTCCCTGAAGCGTTGGAACCGGAATATGGAGAGGGTCTGCGGTTACACCACCGAAGAGATGGCATCGCTTCCCCCCTACGCCCCCATCGTGGAGCGGGATCGTGGGATGATGATGGACAAGTTGAAAGAGGTGGTGGAGCACGGAGAGGGCCTTGTGGAGACCTCTCTTCAGAGCCGGGATGGCCGGGAGACGCCATACCTCCTGAGTGGGGTCCGCATGGAGATCGACGGGACCTGCTATGTTGTCGGGACAGGAATGGACATGACACGTCGCCTGGCCGATGCCCGGCACAGGGAGGAGCTCATTGCCAAGTTGCGGGATACCCTTGCCCGGGTCCGGACATTGAGTGGGATGCTGCCCATCTGTTCGTCGTGTAAAAAAATTCGGGATGACAAAGGGTACTGGAACCAGATTGAGAGCTATATACGAGCCCATTCCGATGCCAACTTCAGCCACAGCATCTGCCCGGATTGCCTTGTCCGACTTTACCCTGCCGAAGCAGCTGCAATGGCCCGGGAGCAGAAAGAACCAGACGTGAAGTGATACGGGCGTCCATGACCCATGCCCTAACTTGTTTAAAACCAACCCCTTCACATGGGCTTTGTGATGGGTATTTCCCATCACATTGTATCGCATTTTCTTATGCCCACCGGCTTGTCCTTCCCCCTTCACATACGACAAAGAAAGGTTCCCTATAAAGGTTTCCTGATTGGGGGCGGGCTGTCAGTCAGTGCGGGGGGCTGCCTATTCTGTCATTCATGTGTCACCACTCTTCACGCCTCTTTTTTGATCAGTTATCCAATATCTCTATATCTATCTCAAGACAGATAAGAACAACCAATTTGACACTCATGTGAAATCCCTATTAGAGGTTGTAGTTTTGGGCTTGAACTTGATTGGTACTAATTGGCGGCAGTATTTCTCCTCACATCCGGTGGGTGTCAGCCACCCGGAGGATAGATGGGGGACAGGTGTAACGAAGCCTCTTTGGCTGACGTTGCTGGCTGCCGGTGGCATGCTTTGAATTCAGGAGGGTAGGAGATATGATGTGTAAGCGCTGTTTGCTTTTTATGATGCTGGCCATACTGGGGGTTGCAGGGGTGGCTGGTGCCGCTGCGGTGACGCTGGAAAAGAAGGTGGTCGTGTATTCCACGCATGGGGAATCCATGTTGGAGCTGGTTGCCGATGAGTTCGAGAAGGAGACCGGCGTTAAGGTCGATTTCATAAATCTGAAAGGGCAGCTTGCGGACAGGGTGCGGGCGGAAAAGGTCAACCCCCAGTCCGACGTGATGTACGGGGCGCCCTCGTCCGTGTATCTGGAATTAAAGGTGGAAGGCCTCTTTGCCCCATTTTTTCCTTCCTGGGCGGGATCGATCAGTCCGCTCTTCAAAGATGCGGAAGGGTACTGGTTCGGCACCATTCAAACACCGGTGATGATGTTTTACAACAGCGATATGATGAGCCGGGAAAAGGCTCCTAAGGATTGGAGCGACCTTGCCGATCCGAAATACAGGGGTCAGCTTGTTTTCCGAAACGCCCTCTCTTCCTCGGCACGGGCAACCTATGCCTCTCTTTTGCAGCAGTTTGAAAAACAGGGGCAGCTGGACAGCGGCTGGGATTACCTGAAAGCGGTGGACGCAAACACCAAACGGTATTACGGAAGCGGTTCTCTCCAATTCCAGGCCGTGGGCAGAAAAGAGGCCCCCGTAAGCTTTGCCGTGCTCAACTCCGTCATCGACAACAAAATCAAAAACCACATGCCCCTTGAAATCATTGATGCCCAAAGCGGATCCCCCGTGATTACAGACGGCATCGCCCTTATCAAAGGCGGCAAACACCCCAACGCCGGTAGGGCCTTTGTCGAGTTTGCCGGAAGTCCCAGGATCCAGGCCCTTCTTGCCAACAAATTCAACCGACTTCCCACTCACCCCGATGCCATCGCCGACTCTCCCGGCTGGATGGCCGAAACCCAGTTCAAAGTCATGGACGTGGATTGGGGCGCACTCTCTTCCAAACAGTCTCAGTGGATGCAGACATGGGACTCAGAGGTGAAGGACTCCGGGAAGGATAAGAAATAGATTTAACCCGAAGCTGTCCTTGTATGGTTTCTGCTTTAAGGACGAATGTGATTTGACCCGAGGAACGAGGGGCAAAGCGCGCCCGTAACCTGCGTTCAAGGTGGCCCCACCTTGTCGCCGGAGGCTCGCTTTTGTCATGCACCTTTGACCCTGGAGAACTTGTTTTTAAGGTGGTGGGAGGACGTTTATGGGGGCTCTCGTTTTAACGGGTGTGGAGAAGAAATTTGATGGGGCTGTTGCGTGTTCCGGGATTGATCTGGCCATTGATGAGGGGGAATTTTTCACGTTTCTGGGGCCGTCGGGGTGTGGCAAGACGACGATTTTACGGTTGATCGCCGGGTTCCTGAAGCCGGAGAAGGGCTCGATTTATTTGGGGGAAAGGGAGATCACCCATCTGGAGGCTGAGAAACGGGGGGTGGGCATGGTGTTTCAAAACTATGCGCTCTTTCCCTTTTTGACGGTGTACGAAAACATTGCCTATGGCCTGAAACTCCAGAAAAGACCGGGCAGAAAGGTCCGGTCGACGGTGGCCCGGTACATGGAGATGGTGGGGCTGAGCGGCTTTGAAAAACGTGGCATTTCTGAGTTGTCCGGGGGAGAGCAGCAGAGGGTGGCGTTGGCGCGATCTCTGGTCACAGAGCCCCGGGTGCTTTTGCTTGATGAGCCGTTGTCAAACCTGGACGCACGGCTTCGAGACAAAATGAGGCTGGAGATCAAGTCGCTTCAGAAGACCCTGGGCATCACGACCATTTTTGTCACCCACGACCAGACCGAGGCCTTGACCCTGTCGGATCGCATCGCTGTCTTTGACAAGGGCCGCTGTGAACAGGTGGGGACGCCTCAGGAGCTCTACTCCCACCCGGCAAATGCTTTTGTGGCGGGATTCCTTGGGGACACCAACCTCTTTGAGGCCGCAGTTGAACATGGGATGGCTCACCTCTCCAGCGGCATAGCCCTTCGCCTGCCCCCCCCATGCAAGCGGGGCCGATTTGTTTCTGTTCGGCCCCAGGACATCTCCTTGTCGATGACAGATCCGGGAGGTCCGAATACATTCAAGGGAACGCTGGAAGAGACACAGATGAACGGGGCGTGGGTGGAGCATGTCGTGGCTGTGAAGGGGCTCATTTTTCGGGCAATCTCCCTGAACACAATGGAACATCGCCTCGGCCTCAATCCTGGGGATAACCTTTTCCTGTCGATCCCTGAGGGCGGGATCACCCTTCTCGACAGGTAGCAATCAGGGTGAAAAAGCAACGATTGTTTTGACCGATTTATGCCCGCTTCAGGGCATTCAGCTTGAAAGGTATCTGATGCGTGGTGTTCAGGTGAACGGGCGAACTGTCGTCTCCATGGCCGGTGTCGCGACATTGCTGTGGTTTCTTGTGGGGTATATTCTTTACCCGGCCCTTAAAACCGTGGCAGTGAGTTTCACGGATCAGGGTGTTTTTTCCGTTTCCCACTATGTGGCGCTGCTTGCCTCCCGAAGCGGACTGACCGCGCTGACAAATTCTATCGTACTGGGGGGCTTGACGGTTTTGGTCTGCGGCCTTGTCGGGACGCTTCTTGCCTTTTTCGTCCATTATTTCGAGTTCCCGTGGAAGCGGGTGGTTGACAAGTTGTTGCTGCTGCCGGTGATGCTTCCTGGGATCATCATTGTCTTTTCGTTTGTCCAACTCTACGGGGAGAGCGGGTTGGTGACGAAAACCCTTGAATGGGGGTTGGGGCTGGATCGGGCTCCTTATGACTTTTCCGGGTTGCCGGGGATCCTGTTTGTCCATGCCTACACCCAGTATGTCTACTTTTACATCGGCGTCTCCATCGCCATCAGGCATATCGATGCCTCTGTCATTGAAAGCGCCCGCAATTTAGGGGCCTCACGGGTGAAGGTCTTCACCTCGGTGATCTGGCCCTTCCTCACCCCTGCGTTGGTTACCGCCAGTGCCGTCACCTTTATGACCGGCATCGGCTCCTTTACCGCCCCGATGATTATCGGCGGCAGCTACAAGGTCCTGACAACCCAGATTCTGCTGGCCAAGGCAAACAACTTCATGGATGTGGCGGCCACGCAGGTGGTGATTCTGACGACCATCTCCCTGCTTGTCTTTGTTGTCCTCAGGCGGTATGAAAACAAAAAGCAGTTTCACGCCTCGGTGAAAGGGGTGCCCATTCAGCCCATCCGGGTTGAGCATCGCGGACTGCGAGGGGTGATAATTGTTGCCTTTTCTGTTTTGCTGTTTATGGTTCTTCTTCCCGTCTTTACGATTGTGCTGCTCTCCTTTGTGAAATCAGGCTCCTGGATGGTGAGCATCTATCCTCGGGAGTTCTCTTTTGAAAATTACGTGGCCATTTTTACGAAACGGCGGACCCTCGCACCATTTCTCAATAGCGTTGTCATGTCCCTCACGGCATCTGTGATGTGCCTGATCATCGCGGTTCCCTCGTCTTATCTTATTGAGAAGACAAGGTCCCGAGTGAGGGGGCTTGTGGACATTCTGGTGATACTACCCTGGGCCATGCCGGCAAGCGCCATTGCCATCAACATCATCAATGCCACCAATGTACCCACCCCGTTTTCGTTCAACAAGGTGCTGGTGGGAACCTGGATTCTGTTGCCTCTTGGATACTTTATCCGTTCCCTGCCCATCATGGTTAAGACAACCCACCTGTCGTTTCAGAACTTGAACGACACTTACATCGAGGCATCGAAAAGCCTTGGGGCCTCACGCATCCAGACCTTTGGCAGGGTGATCCTCCCCATGCTCTCCCCTGGCCTGATTGCGGGCTTTCTCCTGGTTTTTGTCCGGAGCGTCGGGGAGTACACCATCTCAGCCTTTCTCTACACCGCGTCCAACAAGCCGGTGTCCATCGCCATGGTAAACGGGATTTTTGAGTACAACATCGGCCTGGCCATGGCGTACGGGGCATTGCTCATTATGCTTACCGCCACTTTGAGCCATGTCATCAGCCGATTGACGGCCAGGTGATATTAACCGGGCGGTTAAATGCATACATGTCGAGACGCCGTATCACCCCGATAATTTATGACATCTCTTTCACCATTGGCTTGTATGGTTAGTTGCCGGGTTCATACGTTGTTTTTAGAGGCTTCGCAACCCATTGGTAAGCCGTGAAACCAGAGGGGTGCCCTGGGGGCACCCACCGCGTCTGCCTCTGTTTTGAGTGACGCTTCTTCGAACCCACCGGCTTGTTCTTCCCGCAAAAATTCGATATCGTCAACCTTCCATGGGCTGCCGCTTTCCCCTCATACATGGGAAGGTGACTGCGGTCACAGTCCATGAGCTGCGCTCCATGGTATGGAATCGCAACGGTTGAACTATTTGTCGACGGATCCGGCCCTCCATTTTTCCGGAGCGTATCGGAATGCGTCGGCTTGTTATGACATATTCAGGTCAGGGAGGTTGGTGGAATGACGCTGCGGTTGATTGCGGTCTGTTGTCTTCTTTTTTGTGCGGGGTGTGCGCCCATGGTGGTGGGGGCAGGTGCCACGGGTGCCTACAAAAGCGCATCGGATGAGCGAACCTTCGGAAATCAGGTGGATGATGCCACACTGACGGCACGGGTGAACTCCGCCCTTGTGGAATCCCGCGATGTCCCCGTGCTCTCCATCGACGTGGATACTCTGGAGGGGGTGGTGACGCTAACCGGGATTGTGGCAAACAAAGGTGTCTCCATCAATGTCGAGAAGGTCGTAAGCGGGGTCAAAGGCGTCCGCAGTGTGAAAAACCTGCTTCAGGTCGGAGAGTCCAGCTTCGGCCAGACGGTGGATGACAAGATGCTGGGCTTCAAGGTCAAGGCCGAACTCATCGCCGCCAAAGACATCTATTCCCTGAATATCGATGTGGATGTGAACCAAGGCGTGGTGACCCTCTCCGGTGTGGTGGAGAGTCTGAAAATACGTGATGAAGCGATCCGGAGGGCTGACAGCCTTGTGGGCGTTGTGCGTGTTGTGGATAACCTCGTGGTTCGAGAGGTGAAAACAAGGGGCTGATCCCCTTGAAACCGGGGCACAGGTGCTTTCTACTTTCCTTCCTCACGTCCATCGCATTTGTTGACGGGCTGTGCCCGTGGTGTTTGCGAGGGTGACGTTTGATACTCTGAAAGTGGCCTTTCGGCAAAAAAGCGCTGTTTTCTCTGACAGCCCGTGCCTGTACGTGAATGACAGTTTCCTCTATGGGTGACTCTTGTGGAGGAAACTGTCTGTTTTTATTGATCGAGTCTTGCCCTTGCCCTGTCTTTCTGCTACCCCTTTCTATTCTTAGTTTATACATCCGTAAAATAATAATGAAGACGGGCCTGACACCGTAGCTGTTATCCATGGGCGAGCGTATTTGTGGCCCTCAGGTGACATTTCCCGTTAGGGTGTGGTGGAAAGATGCTTGAGAGACTCGACACATTTGAATCCCGGTTCGTGGAGTCGCGTCATATCGACGTGTGGTTGCCGCCGGGGTACGTCAAGGGCGGCGGGGAGCGTTACCCCGTTATCTATCTTCAGGACGGCCAGTACAACTGCCTGCCCGCGAGCAACGTGATGGGTTGGGGGCTGTGCGATACGGTGGCCGGGCTCATAGAAGAGGGGACCATCCCTCCGGTGATTCTCGCCAATATCTGGAATAGCTCCGATCGCTGGCGGGAATACGTGCCCAAAAAACCGGTGGACCGATTCGCTTCACCAGAAGAACAGATGGCCATTCGGAAAAGAGGGAAAACCCCCACTTCGGATCGCTACCTGCGTTTTTTTATCGAAGAGCTGATTCCCCATATGGAATCAATATACCCCCTGATCACCCGCCGAGAGGGGCGGTATCTCATGGGCTCCAGCCTGGGGGGGATCATCTCCCTCTACGCGGTGTGCGAGCATCCGCACCTCTTTTCAGGGGCGGGGTGCCTCTCGTCTCACTGGCCCCTGTACGAAGGGTCCATGCTCCCCTACATGGAAGAAGCCCTGCCGGATCCGGCCCTCCACCGATTCTATTTTGATATCAGTACCGAGGCCCTGGATGCCCAGTACCCTCCCTACCACCATCGCGTGCAGCAGATCCTCACGCAAAAAGGCTACCGGGAACATGAGACCTGCATGAACCTGGTCTGGCAGGGCCACGATCACTCCGCCACATCCTGGGGCAAGCGGGTCCATGTGCCCCTGACCTTCCTTTTGAATCCTGACATATCATGGATGAATCAACGCGTCGGTTAAGCTAAAGATGTTTGGTAACTATTCAGCTTTGCCTCCGGCGGCCAGGGGATGATCCCCTGGAGCCCATATTGCGAATGCTCTCACCCCTCGTTCCTCGGGGCGAGAGCATTCGCGGAATATTCCGGAACAACCAATCAAGACCTGTTTGTCAAACTTTTCAAAAGTTTGGCCCCCGGCAGGGCCGCCGGAGGCGACATGAACTGAATAGTTACAGGTGCTTTACCATGAAAAGGGTGCGTTCGGAGGTGCCCTCACCGGTGAGGGAGGAGTAGCCCATGGCCTGGTAGAGGTTGAATGCGCTGGTGTTGTGTTCGTGAACTTCCAGGGAGAGCTTGCAGCAGTTTCGCCTTATCGCTTCTTCCTGGATGCTTTTCATCAACGCTTTGCCCACGCCCTGCTTGCGGAAAGCCCCGGCCACGCCGATGTCATGGATGTTCAAGAGGGGCAAGGCTCGGAAGGTGGAGAAGGCTTCGATGGTTACGGCAAATCCGGCGGGCTTGCCCTCCTGGTAAGCAAGGAAGACAACGATGTTGGGGCGCTTTTTGATCTCAACGGCAAGTTCCTGGGGGAGCTTGCCGTCGCCCCCGTACTCCGGGGTGAGCATGCCGTGGGTGTATTCGGCAAACAAGGTAAGGAAATCTGTATTTTCTTTCGGCCGGTCAAGGTTGGCCACAATCACATCCATCGCTGTTGTCTCCCTTCATAAGTGATACGTATGTCCAGCCCTGTATAAATCCGGTGAGTCGTTATATGCAAGGGGATTTTGGTGTGAAGGGATTTGTTGCGGCCAAATGTTCCGGGAGCATTCACCCTGTGGTTATGTATCGCAGAACGCCACGGTTTTACCGGCAGTAGGGGATGACGCTGCTGGATGTAAAGCCGTTGTCATAAATCACGGGCGAAGCCCGTCA
The DNA here is from genome assembly GCA_942491485.1 of Desulfolunaceae bacterium. Taxonomy (GTDB): domain Bacteria; phylum Desulfobacterota; class Desulfobacteria; order Desulfobacterales; family Desulfolunaceae; genus Desulfoluna. The sequence goes on from CALOAX010000017.1 coordinate 202,555, forward strand.
GCGAATGGGATCGGCACGAGGAACGAGGGACGGGAGCATTCGCGAACCTATGTGTACGGGCGGCATCTGAAATATCGGTCCGTGGCCTCCTGGATGGCAAACTGCTTTGAGTCGAGGATTTTTTGACGGGCCGCCTCGTATGACTGGTGCCCCTTGTCGATGTACAGGGTTCCTTCGGTATCCAGGATGCGGCGAATATCCGTGAGCATGGCGGTGGGGTTGGCCACCATATGAAACATGTCCATGGCGTAGACGATGTTTGCCACATGGTCGTCCAGGGGCGTCTCGTAGTTTCGGGTGAGCACGCCCATCACATTGGTGAGCCCCATGCGAAAGGCCTTTTCGTTGATTGCCTCGATGGCAAGGGGGTGCACGTCCACTGCCGTTACCAGTCCTTCTTTCCCCACCAATCTGGAAGCCAGCGGAATGTACGATCCGGGGCCGCAGCCGTAGTCCACCACATGCATGCCTTCAATGATATCGAATTCATTCAGGATGGTCGTGCGCCCGCTGAACAGGTCCCTGAATTTGAAGATCAGGGCCATCAGTCGAAAGGCCGTGTTGGATATGCGCTCTTTCATGGTTTTCCGCTTCCCCCTGCATTTACCGGTATCCTGTTTTTTTGCCCACCACACTATGGTGCTGTTTGTATCTTTTGGTGCGTAGCGATTCCAGCACTATTTTCGATAGAGTGGCTTCTCTGTGGCGATTTACGTGTAAAAACCATGAAGAACACGAAGCGCCCTCCGGGCTAAACGAAGGAGGGGAATAACCCCAGCCGTTATTCACGGGCGCAGCCCGTCAGCGAATGTGACGAGCCCGAGGAACGAGGGATCAGAGCATTCGCGAACCTGGGATCCAAGGGCTCAGCCCTTGGCCGCCGGAGGCTTTTTTTCCATTAGCCTTCAGCCATTGGCCTTTCGACTTCTCTCCCCCTACGATGGTTCAAGGATGCCCGATGGTCAAGTCCCAATGTTTATCTGTGTCCTTTGGTTGTCTTGTGTGGCAAACTGTGTCCATTGAAAATGAAACCAACTGTATCTTTTGGCCATCACCGGATCGGGTTAGGGTGTCTTCATGAAAACTATCGGCACAGCGGAGAAGGGGCGACGGCCCCTGTACGAGGAGGTGGCGCATCGCCTCTCCCACATGGTGGATGACGGAACCTTCAGGCCGGGAGAGAAGGTCCCCTCCATTCGCGCCATGAGCACTCGGCTTCAGGTGAGTGTCAACACGGTGAAGACCGCCTACGGCATGCTGGAAGACCGGCGGGTCATCGAAGCGCGCCCACAGTCCGGCTACTACGTTTGCGCAAGGCTCCCCGCTCTTCCAAGTGAACCGGATGCCCGGCGGCCTCTGCTGGGTGCCGCAGCCGTGGAGGCAGGGGCGATGGTGTCTCGGATCATGCGGGATGTCAACGACCCGGATCGGGTTCAGTTCGGGGCAGCCATCCCGGATCCCAGGCTCCTGCCGTCTGAAAAACTGGGTAGGATCATGGCTGCCGAGATGCGCCGGGCAAAGGACCATGGCACCGGCTATGCCATGGGAATGGGTCTTCCGAAACTTCGTCAGCAGATTGCACGGCACATGCTAAAGGCAGGGGTGACCCTTGCCCCGGATGAGATTCTCATTACCTCCGGTGCTTCGGAAGCCGTCTCCCTTGCCATGAAAGTTCTCTGCCGGCCCGGTGATACTGTGGCCATCGGTGCCCCTGTCTATTTTAATTTTCTTCAGATGTTTCGGGACATGGGCCTGAAGGTCCTTGAAGTGCCCTCGTCACCCGTGGACGGCATCCATCTGGACGCCTTGGAACGCGCCCTTTCACGAAACCGGGTAAGCGCCTGCCTTCAGGTTACCAATTTTAACAATCCCCTTGGGGTCTCCCTTTCCGAAGAGAAGAAGAGGGACCTGGTGGCCCTTTTAAAAAGGTATCGGGTGCCCCTCGTGGAAGACGATATCAACGGAGACATCGCCTTTGACGGCATCCGGCCCGGGGTGTGCAAAGCCCATGATGACAATGGCATGGTGATTCTCTGTTCCTCTTTTTCCAAAACCCTGGCCCCGGGATACCGCATCGGGTGGATGGCCCCGGGGCGGTTTGCGGAGCGGGTGCAGCGGCTGAAGATGGTCTCCACCCTTGCCACCGCCACCCCCACTCAATTGGCTGTGGCAGAGTTCCTGGCCAACGGCGGCTACGAACACCACCTGCGACGACTCCGCCGCACCTGCGCAGATCGCGTGGCAGCCATGGGAGAAATGGTGGGGGACACCTTCCCCGAAGGCACCCGGGTCACCCGTCCCAAAGGGGGCTTTACCCTCTGGGTGGAAATGCCCGAATCCGTGGATTCCATGAAACTCTACACCACCCTTGAAACCCAAGGCATCACCGTGGCCCCGGGCGGCCTCTTTTCCACCGGAGACAGCTTTCACAACTACCTCCGTCTCAACGCCGCCCCCTTTACCCCGGAGACACGGTGGGCTTTAGAGGCTGTGGGCGAGGCAGCATGTGGGTTGGTTTAAAACCATGCCTTCTATGGTTAAAGTGGCCAAAAAAATGCCTCCGGCGGCAAGGTGTGCCACCTTGAAAGCAGGTTGCAAATGCGCTTTGTCCTTCGTTCCTCAGGCCAAATCACATTTGCCTTAGGTTTTAGATTGACCCAAGGTTTTTTTAAGACCTGTTTGGCAACCTTTTTAAAAGGTTGGCCCCCGGCAGGGCCGCCGGAGGCATCTTTAACCTGGCTGCCTCCGGCGGCCAAGGGCTAAAGCCCTTGGATTCCAGGTTCGCAAATGCTCTGAACCCTCGTTCCTCGGGCTCTTCACATTTGCTGACGGGCTGCGCCCGTGGGTTCACAGCGGTGATTATTAATGCCGTCTTCCCCGGCTTTCAGCCATGCGAGATCATATGAGCTGTCTGGTTTTTAAGATGAGACGTCGGCCTTCGAGGGGCCGGATGGCCGGGGATCCATATGTGCATTCCGACACCATTAGAGATTGACTTTTACCGGAATAATAATAGCGGACGTGGGATGATTTCCTTGGCCCCATAATACATCCAACTCACCGGTGCTCGTTGTTTGCGGTAGAGGTTGCTTGATGACCGATGCAGAAGGTCAATTGTCGGTGACCCTGCGGAATAAATGGTGCGTGGAACGCACCCTACGAGGCGTCGCATGGCCGGGAGGTTTCTTTAGGTACTCCTTTGACTCGTATTAATATCTGTGATTACGGCATGATAATGCATCGGTCTCTTCGTTTTGCAGCCGGGAATGACGACACCTGAGAATTCATCGATACTGTTATTCACGGGCGAAGCCCGTTAGCGAATGTGACACCCTGAGGAACGAGGGGTGGAGCATTCGCAACCTGGGGTTCAGGGGTGGCGAAGCCACTTTGGTTGAAAATCCCCTGGCCGGAGGCATTTTTTTAAGAAAGAAAGGCAAGATACCATGCGAAATGTGATGTTTTACGTGATGACGATTTTGATCTGGGGCTCTACCTGGCTGGCGATTACGTTTCAGTTGGGGAGTGTGGACCCCATGGTGTCGGTGGCGTACCGGTTTTCCCTTGCTGCGGTGCTGCTGATGATTTGGTGTCGGGTGCGGGGGCTTTCCATGCGGTTTACGGCAGGGGAGCATCTGGCCATGGCGGCCCAGGGGGTGTTTCTTTTTGCCCTTAATTACTGGCTGTTTTATCTGGCGGAGCTGCATATCGCCAGCGGGCTGGCTGCGGTGATCTTTTCCACGGTGATGGTGATGAACGTTATCAACGGCGCTCTTTTTCTCAAGACGCCCATCGACATGAAGGTGGTGGCGGGAGGCGCTTTGGGGCTTGTGGGGATCGGGCTTGTCTTCAGGCCGGAGCTGACATCCTTTCATTTGGGGGACAGCGGGGCCATGGGGCTTCTTCTCTGCTTTGTGGCGACGTATCTTGCTTCCATCGGTAATATTTTGTCCGCCCGGAACCAGAAGCACGGGCTTCCCGTGGTGCAGACCAACGCTTTTGGGATGATGTACGGGGCGCTTCTCATGCTGGGCCTCTCCGCTGTGCTGGGCCGCTCCTTTGCCTTTGAGATGACCGGGGCCTATGTGGGGTCCCTTCTCTATCTGGCTCTCTTTGGTTCCATCGTGGCCTTCGGGTGTTATCTCTCCCTTGTGGGACGCATCGGAGCCGATCGGGCCGCTTACGCCACCCTGGTCTTTCCCGTGGTGGCGCTGGTGATCTCCACCATCTGGGAAGGATATCAGTGGAGCGCGTCCGCATTCAGCGGAGTGGCGCTGATTCTTTTGGGGAACGTGTTGCTGCTGCAGAGGAAGGCCGTGCCGCCTCGCAATCCAGAAGGATGCGAGGCGTTTGAAGAGGGCACTGAAACGCAAGTGGCTTAAGGGGTGTGAGGGGAGTTCCCGGCACGAGTCTGTAATTATTCAGCTTGTGCCTCCGGCGGCCCTGCCGGGGGCCAAACTTTTGAAAAGTTTGATAAACAGCTCGATAAAAATGAGCCTTGGAAATTATCGCTTCAAAGGCGGATGTGATTTGCCCCGAGGGACGAGGGGCAAAACGCATCCGTTATCTGGTTTCAAGGTGGCACACCTTGCCGCCGGAGGCAGCTTTTTGGCAGATGAATAGTTACACGAGTCTTTGGGGTGTCTGGGGCCTTCGTCACCAGAAAGAATGAGGCATCATGGATCTTGTTTTGCAATTGTGGGGTGGTCTTTTTTACCTCACAAATAAAATCTGTTTTTCCCTTGCTGAAGGCAAGGCAGAAAAAACACAACGAGAGTTACGGTTGGCTGGGTGGTTGATTTACATTCTTGGCGTACCGGCCTGGGTGATCATTCTTATCATGAAGCACAACTGGATCGCTGCGTCCATTGAAGCCGGTGGGATTCCTGCAATGCTTCTCGGTCTGCTCAACGTCTACAAAAACGGTGCAGGGACCAATAAAGTGTTTGATATTGTGGCGTCTTTTTCCACGTATGCTTTCATGGTGTTTGGCGTCAGTTACAGTCTTTATGATTACGGAGGGCTGAACTCCATCTCTCAAGTGTTAGAGATTGGGGTGATGGTCGGGTTTTTATTGGGCAGTTATTTTTTGGCTAAGAATAAAAACTCCGGATGGCTGTTCTTTATGCTGATGAATGGGAGTATGGGGACGTTGATGATTCTTCAGGGGAAGCCAATTCTGGCATTTCAGCAGGCGCTGTCCCTCTGTTTTGTTGTGTACGGGTTTCTATGCGCAACCAACACAAGGCGAATTCAAGAAGGAGAGGTATGAAAACAATCGGAATGCTGGGCGGAATGAGCTGGGAATCGACCGCCAATTATTACAAGGCGATCAATGAAGGGGTAAAGGAGGCGCTGGGCGGCTTTCATTCGGCTAAGATCAGCCTGTACAGTGTCGACTTTGATGAGGTGGAAACGCTTCAGGCCATCGGAGACTGGGGGACAGCAGCAACCCTTTTGGGGGATGCGGCCGCATCGGTGGAGGCCGGGGGCGCGGATTTTCTGATGATCTGCACCAACACCATGCACAAGGTTGCACCGGAGATTGAAGCGCGGCTCTCGATTCCACTGCTTCACATCGCCGATGCCACGGCCGAGGCCCTTGTGGCAGACGGTATTTCCCGTGTGGGACTCCTTGGAACCCGCTTTACCATGGAGGAGGACTTTTATCGGGGCCGCCTTGAAGACCGCTATGGCCTGGACGTTCTTATTCCCGACGAAGAGGCCCGCGAAGATGTCCACACCACCATTTTTTCGGAACTTTGCCTGGGCAAGGTGACGGACGCCTCCCGGACGCGTTTTCTCGAGATCATCCATGCCCTGAAAGAAGAAGGCGCCGAAGCAGTGATCCTTGGCTGCACGGAGATTGCCATTCTGGTGAATCAGCAGGACACGCCGGTGCCTCTTTACGACACCACAGCCATCCATGCCGCCAAAGCGGTGGCGTTTGCCATCGAAAGCGTGCCTCCGGCGGCAAGGGGCTGAGCCCCTTGACCCCAGGTTCGCGAATGCTCCTTTGCCCTCGTTCCTCGGGCCCGTCACATTCGCTGACGGGCTACGCCCGTGAATCACGGTACTTCCTTGGTTTTGTCTTCCCTGGCTGGCAGGGAACCTGATGTTCAGAAGGGGCTTAAGCGACAAAACGCCGCACTTTTTGCATAACGAATGGCCGGCGAACCATGGGTGAAAGCCGACATCCCTTGATATCATGGAGACAGTTGACCTTAGCCGGAATAACTCGGATGCAAGGCCATGCCGTCAAGCTCCCTGTCTTCACTATTGAAGCCTGTACAGATACCTGTGCAGGTTTTTGTGTTTCTTGATCAACCTCTTATTCACAGGCAAGGGTTCCTAAGGGATACGCAGTGTCGCGGCATGTGCCGCACCATAATCTCCACTGCAGGCACCAACACGACCATCACCCTCGGGATTACAGCGATACAGTAGGATGGGCAAAGGTAGTGCCGTGCCCATCACGAACGTTTATAAATGGTGGGCTGTTGATGTGTCGGCCAGAAGAATCGATAGAGGTGAATCGATCAGGATCGGTCTTCAATATTGATGCTTGGACCGCTACCTGTGTAAGCTTTTGTGTTATGTGTTTTGTGTTTTGTGTGGGGGGGGATCAGCGAGTGCCGTAGCCCACGGGCGCAGCCCGTAGGCGAATGTGAGCCCCGAGGAACGAGGGAGCGAGCATTCGCAAACCTGGGGTCCAGGGGATTATCCCCTGGAAAAGCCGGGGCGGTGGGGTCCGCCCCGGCTTAAGGATCAAGCCAACAGGCTTAGACCGGTCATCTCCTCGGGTTGGGGTATCCCCAGGAGAGACAGGATCGTGGGCGCGATGTCGCAGAGGCGACCGTCGGCGCGTAGAGACGCATTTTCGGTTCCCAACAGGATGCAGGGGACCGGGCTGGTGGTGTGGGCTGTCATGGGGGTGCCGGTGGTGGGGTCCACCATGGTCTCGGCGTTGCCATGATCGGCGGTGATGATGACAACCCCTCCGTTTGCTGTGGCGGCTTTCACGACTCGTTCGAGGCAGAGGTCCACCGTCTCGACGGCTTTAACGGCTGCACGCAGGTCGCCGGTGTGGCCCACCATGTCGGGGTTGGCAAAGTTCATCACGGTCAGGTCATCCGGGGTTTTGCCGAAATGTGCCAGAAATGCGTCGGTGAGCTCCACGGCCGACATGTCCGGCTTTTTGTCGTAGGTGGCCACCTGCGGGGACGGGATGAGGATTCGCGTTTCACCGGGGGAGGGTTCCTCGATACCACCGTTGAAGAAGAAGGTGACGTGGGCGTATTTTTCGGTCTCGGCGATACGCAGCTGGCTGCGTCCGGCCTCTGAAATTACTGTTCCCAGGGTCTTCTCAGGAATGGTGGGGCCAAAGGCCACGGAGGCGCCTTCAATGGTTGCATCGTATTGGGTCATGCAGACAAAGTGGAGGTCCAGCTTTTTTCGCGGGAAGTGGGTGAACTCTTCATCCACGAAGGCGCGGGTGATCTGCCGGGCACGGTCCGGCCGGAAGTTGAAAAAGATCACGGCATCGCCATCTCGGATGGTTCCTTCGGCGCCCCGGATGAGAAGGGGTTCGAGGAATTCATCGGTGGCACCCCGGCCATAGGAGGCCTCAACGGCCTGGGCCGCAGAGCTGGTGATGGCGTCGCCGTTTCCGGTGAGGGTGTCGTAGGCGTATCGGGTTCTTTCCCAGCGGTTGTCCCGGTCCATGGTGTAGTATCGGCCGCTGATGGAGGCCAGGGTTCCCACGCGCATGCTCTGCATGGTGTGTTCCAGCTCTTCGATGAAGGAGAGGGCGCTTTGGGGCGGGGTGTCCCTGCCATCTAAGATGGCGTGGACAAAGACCTGCTCCACCTTATGTCGGGAGGCAAGGTCCAGGAGTCCCTTGAGGTGGCCCATGTGGCTGTGCACGCCGCCGTCGGAGAGAAGGCCCATGAGATGAAGGGCACCGCCGGGCTGCTTGGCCCGCTCCACGGCCGCAAGCAACGCAGGGTTTTCGAAAAAGTCTCCCTCATTAATGGCGTGGGTGATGCGTGAGAGGGACTGGCGGACAACGCGGCCGCATCCGATGTTGAGGTGGCCCACTTCGGAGTTCCCCATCTGGCCGGGGGGCAGGCCCACATCTTCGCCGCTGGCGGCAAGGGTGGTGGTGGCACCTTCGGCCATGAAGCGATCCATGTTGGGGGTGTTCGCCTGATGGAAGGCGTTGCTTCGGCTGGGTTTTCCATCGCCCCAGCCATCTACAATGACAAGTGTCACCGGTGTGTTCATGGGTGCATCTCCTGCCAAAAGTACCGAGTCAGCACCTATTTGCACCCGACGGCCTTGCCGGGGGCCAAACTTTTGCCCAATTTTATGAGCTGGGTTTGACAAACAGGCTGTAAATCAATTCTTATTGGCTTGCATTGTTTATTCAGGACATGTGCCTTTACCACGGCTCTTGACCCGGAGGGGCTGGTGACAAGAGCTGTGGTAGTCGGAACGTTTTTTGCGGAGCTTTTGTAACTATTCAGCTTTCGCCTCCGGCGGCTCTGCCGGGGGCCAAACTTTTGCCTGATCTGAAAGAGTGGGTTTAACAAACAGGTCTTAGAGACATCCCCTCAAATCATGTCCGCACTAAAGGCGGATGTGGTTTGACCCGAGGAACGAGGGGCAAAACGCATCCGCAACCAGCTTTCAAGGTGGCACACCTTGCCGCCGGAGGCCTGCTCAACAGCCTGATCAGAACCGGGTCAGGCCGAGGAAACTGTCTGCTTCCAGGCTTGCGCCTCCCACCAGGGCTCCATCGATGTCGGGCTCGGCCATGAGCCCTTTGATGGTGCTGGGCTTGACGCTTCCGCCATAGAGAATGCGGAGGGTGGCTGCCGCCTCGTCGTTGTAAAGCTCGTTGATGAGGTGCCTGATTTCAGCGCACACCTCATTGGCGTCCCCGTTGCTGGCTGTTTTCCCGGTGCCGATGGCCCAGATGGGCTCGTAGGCGATGACCACACGGGGTACCTCCACCTCTGAAATTCCTTCAAGGCCTTTGATGACCTGCCCTTTAACCACCTCTCCGGTGCGACCTTCTTCGCGCTCCTCAAGACTCTCTCCGCAGCAAAGAATGGGGGTAATTCCTGCTTCCAGGGCTTTGGTCACCTTTAAATTGACGGAGGCGTCTGTCTCTCCAAAGAGCTGGCGTCGTTCCGAGTGTCCGAGGATGACGTAGGATGCGCCTGTGTCTTTGATCATGGCAGAGGAGATCTCGCCGGTGAAGGCTCCATGTTGGGCGTGGTGCATGTTCTGGGCGCCCAGGGCAACAGCGGTCTCTTTCATGGCATCAGCCAGGGGGTAAAGAAGGGGGGCGGGGGCACAGATAAGTGCTTCGACGCCTTCTCCGGGAGGGTTATCGGCGAGGTAACGGACAAAGCTCAGGGCTTCATCCAATGTTTTGTGCATTTTCCAGTTGCCGGCAATTAAGGGGACTCTCATGACACTCCTTCTAACGTGCTTGTGTTCAGGCAAGGGGGTGACGCCCGGCGCGTGGCCGGTTTTATCCGTAAGTCAGATCAGGGTGAGGGTGAAGAGGATAACCGATTTGGAATATCCGTGGAACGGCAGGTTATCACGCATGTCCGGGCGTCAAATATCTGGTGCTCAAGGGCCGTTGAGATGGGCTCTGGCCCTGTGGGATCCCCGGTGCACCCCATGGAAGGGGGCACCGGAGGAGGGGCATTCTACTTGAACGCCATGGAGGCTTTAACAGCCTTCTGCCAACCGGAGTACAGGTTGTCACGGGTGGTGTCGTCCATGGCCACTTCAAAGGTCTTGTCTTTGTTCCACTGGGTGGCGATCTCGGCACGGTTTTTCCAGAAACCGACGGCGAGGCCAGCCAGGAAGGCCGCACCCAGGGCGGTGGTTTCTACGATGACGGGTCGCTCCACCTCGGCTCCCAGGATATCGCTCTGGAACTGGAGGAGGAAGTCGTTGCCGGTGGCGCCGCCGTCCACACGAAGGGTCTTGATGGCGATGCCGGAATCGGCTTCCATGGCAGAGAGGACATCCTTGGTCTGGTAGGCCATGGACTCAATGGTGGCACGTACGAAGTGCTCTTTTGTGGTGCCACGGGTGAGGCCGAAGATGCTTCCGCGCACCTCGCTGTCCCAGTAAGGGGTGCCGAGGCCAACAAAGGCGGGGACCACATAGACCCCATCGGTGGAGTCCACGCGCTTGGCGTAGGCTTCGCTGTCTTTGGCATCGGCGAACATGCGCAGGCCGTCCCGGAGCCACTGGATGGCGGAACCGGCAACGAAAACACTGCCTTCCAGGGCGTACTCCACTTTGCCGTTTACACCCCAGGCGATGGTGGTGAGAAGACCGTTTTCGGACTTCACCGCTTTTTCGCCGGTGTTCATCAGCATGAAGCATCCGGTGCCATAGGTGTTCTTGGCCATTCCAGCTTCGTAGCAGGCCTGACCGAAGAGAGCCGCCTGCTGGTCACCGGCGATACCGGAGATGGGAATCTCATAGCCGAAGAACGCATTGGGGACGGTGGTGCCGTACACTTCGGAGGAGGGTTTTACTTCAGGAAGCATGGAGGCGGGAACGGTGAGCATCTCAAGGAGTTCGTCGTCCCATGCGAGGTCGTAAATATTGTACATGAGGGTTCTGGAGGCATTGGAGTAGTCGGTGACATGGGCCTTGCCGCCGGTGAGCTTCCAGGTGAGCCAGGTGTCGATGGTGCCGAAGAGGAGGTCGCCGCGCTCGGCTTTTTCACGGGCACCTTCCACGTTGTCGAGGATCCACTTGACCTTGGTTCCAGAGAAGTATGCGTCAATGAGGAGGCCTGTCTTGTCGCGGACCGTGTCGTTGAACCCTTTGGATTTCAGCTCATCGCAGATGCCGGCGGTCTGGCGGGACTGCCAGACAATGGCGTTGTAGACGGGGTTGCCGGTGTGCTTGTCCCAAACAACGGTGGTCTCACGCTGGTTGGTGATGCCGATGGCGGCGATGTCGTCACCGGAGATGTCTTTGTTGGCAAGGGCTTCGGCCACAACGGATTGAACCGAGGACCAGATTTCAAGGGCGTCATGCTCCACCCAGCCGGACTGGGGGAAGATCTGGCGAAACTCTTTCTGAGTGATCAGTTTGATGTCGCCTGCTTTGTCGAAGAGGATGGCACGTGAGCTGGTCGTTCCCTGGTCGATGGAGAGGATGTACTTTTTTTCCATTGTTAAGCTCCTAAAGATGGGTTTTGGCCGGCGACTCCCTGCATGTGGCCCCTGCAGCTCTGACAGCTGCAGGGGTATTTTTTATCGTAAAGGGATGACAGAGTCGCCTTGCATTGTGTGTTTGTTCGCTCTTTGATTCTGCGGGTGGCCGAGGCGGCCCCCTATTTTCTTACATGACGAGGCCCTTGTAAAGGAATGCGCCGATAACGCCACCGAGTACGGGTCCTACAACGGGGATCCAGGCGTAGCTCCAATCGGAGTCACGCTTGCCTGCAATGGGCAGGAAGAAGTGGGCGATACGGGGGCCGAGGTCCCTTGCAGGGTTGATGGCGTAACCGGTGGTTCCGCCCAGGGAGAGGCCGATGGCGACAATGAAGAAGCCCACGATGAGGGGGTTCAGGCCTTCGGAGAACTTGTTGGCGCCGATGCCAAGGAGACCGAATACGAGGATCGCGGTACCCAGAACCTCACTGAAGAGGTTGGCAAGGGGGCTCTTGATGGCGGGGCCGGTGGAGAAAACAGCCAGTTTGGCGTCTTTGTCTTCGGTTTCCGCCCAGTGGGGATGGTAGTGGAGCCAGACCAGGGTCGCGCCGATGAAGGCACCGATCATCTGGGCGACGATGTACATGGGCACTTGAGCCCAGGGAAAGAGGCCGATACTTGCCAGGCCGATGGTGACAGCGGGGTTGATGTGTGCGCCGGAGTATTTGCCCACCATGTAGACGGCAAAGGCAACAGCGAAGCCCCAACCCATGGTGATGACGATCCACCCTGAGTCCTGAGCTTTGGATTTATTCAGTACAACGCCTCCTACAACGCCGCCACCGAACAGGATCAACATCATGGTACCAATCAGCTCTCCCAAAAAACTAGACATACTTCCCTCCAAAATCATTCTTAGAACGTCAAGAACAGGGCCCGCCTCCATTGCCGGGCTCATCGGTTTTCGCCAAACGTAGCGTTGGGCGAGAAACAGTGTTTTTTAGATTTATATTCGGAAACGAAATAAATCAAGTCAAAAATATTCGAAAGTGAAAATTTTAGAATCCATATCGTGGGCCTGCTGAAGGAACACTGTTTCGCGGGTTGTTGACGTAAGTGCCTATGTTTCTCTAAAATAAAGGGTTTGAAAGCCTTGTCTTATGAGAAAAGTGAATGAAATTGTGATGATTTTAATTTGGGATTGGTGTGCCTGGGGGCTGCTTTCGGGGTGAAAATTAGTGAGAATGACAATGTTCGCTAACGAACATTCGTTGAAAAAGGGAGGGGAGAGGTTTGGCACCGAAAATGAATATTCGAAAAGGGGAATGCCAGGGGGGAAGATGTTGAGGGGAACCCCTCATACAGGCGTCACTTCTTCGGGATATGCTGGCGTATACCGAACCAGTGAGGTCAAGAATGGAACGCCGTCACAAATGTTCGGTGGGGGGGCCTGGTTACACCTCGTTTGGGCATCATTCTGGCTAAATAAGAGCCTCTGGTGATGCTGGTTTTTAGGCTTTGTAGGTCCTCAATCGCTGTTTTTTGTGGGCGGGTGTGCAGCAGGGGAACAGGCGTTTTGTGGTCCTGCTGCACACCCGTTGGGTGGTGTCCACCTGAATCCGCACCGATTCGGGTGACACTGTAAAGCAGTCAAAAATGGCGAAATGTGAGCCGTAAACAGGGGCTGAGTTGCACTCCACCTAAGTCCAAAAAATGGTCATGCGTACATCGAACCCCTTGGATGCAGTCTCATAAGCGCGTGTTGCCATGTCGCATTGCCAACGGAGCGGATCGGGTGAAAGTTATACTTAAAATCCATTCCAGGTGGTTTTGGAACACATGCACAGATCCCCGGGTGCCCGGTTTCGTAAAGGCCGAGGTGCCACCTTAAGGGGCCGGTAATACGTCGGTTTTTAAGCCTCTGCCGGGCCATAAGCGAATGCCCTAAGCCTGAGGGACGAAGGCTCAGAGCATTCGCAAGCCTGGGGTTCAGGGATGGTGAAGTTACTTAGGCTAAAATCCCCTGGCCGCCGGAGGCTGCTTTTGATCGTTCGCCTTAAAGCGTAAACGCCGGACGGGCGAGGCGTGCTGAAGCACCCAGCTCTTCGGCGATGCGGATGAGCTGGTTGTACTTGGCCACGCGATCGCTGCGGGAAAGGGAGCCGGTCTTGATCTGACCGCCGCTGATGCCCACGGCAAGGTCGGAGATGAAGGTATCGGCGGTCTCTCCGGAACGATGGGAGATCACGGTGCTGTATCCGGCGGCTTTGGCCATCTCAATGGCGGCCAGAGTTTCGGTTACCGTACCGATCTGGTTAAGCTTAATGAGGATGGAGTTGGCCACACCCATCTCGATGCCCTTGGCCAGGATAGCGGGGTTGGTGACGAAGAGGTCGTCCCCCACAATTTGAAGCTTGTCGCCCATGCGCTCTGTCATCAGCGCCCAGCCGTCCCAATCCTCTTCGGCCAGTCCGTCTTCGATGGAGACGATGGGGTAGGTGGCGGCCAGGTGCTCGTAGTAGGCCACCATCTCTTCGGAGGAGAGGGCCTTGCCTTCGGCTTCGAGGACGTATTTTCCGTCTTTGTAGAACTCACTGGCGGCTGCATCCAGCGCCAGGACCACATCTTTTCCGGGGGTATACCCTGCGGATTCCACAGCGGTGATGATCAGGGCCAGGGCCTCTTCGTTGGACCCAAGGTCCGGAGCAAAGCCCCCTTCGTCACCCACGCCGGTGGCCAGCCCTTTTTTCTTGAGGAGGCTCTTGAGGTGGTGGAACACCTCTGCGCCCATGCGGACTGCCTCAGGCAGGGTTTCCGCACCGGCAGGGATGATCATGAACTCCTGGATGTCCAGGCTGTTGGTGGCGTGGGAGCCGCCGTTGATGATGTTCATCATGGGCATGGGAAGCTCGCTGGCCGCCATGCCACCCAGGTAACGGTAGAGGGGAAGGCTGTAAGCTTCGGCTGCCGCACGGGCTGCTGCCATGGATACACCCAGGATGGCGTTGGCGCCCAGCTTGGATTTGTTCTCCGTGCCGTCCAGCTCGATGAGTGCCTGGTCCAGGGCTACTTGATCCGCGGCATCCATGCCGATAACAGCAGGCGCGATAAGGGTGTTCACATGTTCGATGGCCGTGAGAACCCCCTTGCCGAGGTAGCGGGCCCCATCCTTGTCGCGCAGTTCCAGCGCTTCGCGGGTGCCGGTGGAGGCTCCGGAAGGAACGGCCGCACGGCCGGTGGCGCCGCAATGAAGGGTGATGTCCACCTCAACAGTGGGGTTTCCTCGGGAATCCAAAATCTCACGTGCAATGACGTTTGTAATCTGAGTCATGTGGGTTTCTCCTTGGTGATCGAAAATAAAATGCATAAAAAACGTGCCTCCGGAGGCGAGGGTGGCGAAGCCACTGTAGCGAAAAACACCTCGAAAGAGGGTTGCGGTTGCACTTGTCGCCTCGTTCCTCGGCTCCAATTGCAACCGCGTTCGCTGCGGGTTACGCCCGCTTTTACCGTTGGAGACTGTTCAGGTGTTGCCACAAGGACCAGAGAGCTGTGGGCCTTGTGTCGTAAGTCTAACGGAATCGATTTGGTTTGCTTCCGGCGCACCTAGGTAAGCCTTCCCTCTTTCAATATGGCTATCACTCATATGGAATGATCTACGCTGTAAGGTTTCACGGGCGCAGCCCGTCAGCGAATGTGACAACCCGAGGAACGAGGGTTGGAGCATTCGCAACTTGGGGTCCAGGGGATTATCCCCTGGCCGCCGGAGGCATTCTTTTCTACGCTTCGCGCACCTTCACCATGTTGGTGGTTCCGGGGACCCAGGTGGGATGTCCCGCGGTGATGACGATGGTGTCGCCCTTGGAGACGAAATCGGTGTCCAGGGCGGCGGAAGCGCCCTGGTCGATCATCTCGTCAGTGCCGCCGGGATCCTTCACCAGGCTGGGGTGGCAGCCCCAGAAGAGGCAGAGCCTGCGCATGGCGGATTCGTCCGGAGAGAGGGCGATGATGGGAGAGTCGGGACGGAACCGTGAGATCTGGCGTGCGGTAAAGCCCGACTTGGTGGGGGCAACGATGGCGGCGGTGTTGAGCTTTTCAGCCAGGATGCAGGCGGCGTAGGAGACCGAGTCGGAGGTGCGCTCTTTGCAGACGCTCTTCATGAACTGCTTGTGGGGGTAGTTCTCCTCGGCCTTGGCGGCGATGCGGCTCATGTACTGAACGGTCTCCACAGGGAAGTTGCCGTTGGCGGTCTCTTCGGAGAGCATAACGGCGTCGGCCCCGTCCAGCACGGCGTTGGCAACGTCGGTGGCCTCGGCGCGGGTGGGTCTGGGAGCGTCCACCATGGAACGCAGCATCTGGGTGGCGATGATGACGGGCTTGCCTGCGGCCACTGATTTTTCCACGAGCATTTTCTGAACGCCGGGGACATCTTCCAGGGGAATCTCGACGCCCAGGTCGCCACGGGCCACCATGATGCCGTCGGTGGCCTTCATGATGCCCTCGATGTTGGCGATGGCTTCGTGTTTTTCGATTTTGGCGATGACGGGGGTGGACTTGCCTGCGTCTGCAATAAGGCCCTTGACATCATTGATGTCTTCCACGGTCTTGACAAAGGAGAGCGCCACGAAGTCCACGTCGTTTGCAAGGCCAAAGGCGAGGTCGTCGCGATCCTTTTCGGTGAGGGCAGGAATCTTCAGAACGCTGGTGGGCAGGTTGATCCCTTTGTTGGAGGTGAGAAGGCCGCCGATGACCACGGTGCAGGTGATGTCCTGGCCTTTGATCTCCTTCACGACGAGTTCCATGAGGCCGTCGGCCAGAAGGATAATGTCGCCGGTCTTTACCTCTTCGGGAAGGTCTTTGTAGGAGACGGAGACGCGGTTGCCGCTGCCCATGATCTCTTCGGAGGTGAGGATCAGTTCTGCGCCGGGGACCAGGTCGATGCCGGGCTCCTCGATCTTTCCGGTGCGCATCTTGGGGCCGCAGAGGTCCTGGAGAATGGCCACGGGCTTGCCCATCTCCCTGGAGAGCTCTCGGATGGTGTGGATTTTTTGAACGTGTTCGTCGTGGCTGCCGTGGGAGAAGTTCAGTCTGGCGACATTCATCCCGCTTTCAATGAGTTGTCGAAGTACCTCGGGGGATTCACTGGTGGGGCCGATGGTGCAAACAATCTTGGTCCTGCGCATGATCATTCCTTATTTCACGAATGCTCCCACCCCTCGTTCCTCGTGGTGATCGCATTCGTTTACGGGCTGCGCCCGTGGTTGAAGTTGATGGCAGTATCGATATCGATGCAAATGCCCTGGCTCGTGAACACTCCGGCCTTTCCTTGCGGGGCCATGTGCAGCATCTCTCGCTGCAGGGAGTCTTCGCTTGTATACGCTTCACGGTGCCTGAGATTTGTTACAGGTGTTTCAGGGCAATGTTACGGTGCTGTTATTCAAGCAGGGGAAGATAGGTCAATGGTGAGGGCGAACACTCGAGTGTGGTCTCTCATGTTCCTTTCGCCCTCAGCCATTCGCCTTTAGCCTGCTTTTTTTTCCTTTACCCAATCATGTAGTTGGCAGCCAGTGCCTTGTAATCGGCCACCTGCTCATCAATCCATGCCTGGTCTTTGCCCAGCTCTTTGGCCATAACGGCTGCGACCTTGGGGGCCACTTCCACGCTGGCGGCGGCGTTGAGCAGAAGAGACCGGGTGCGGCGGGAGAGCACATCGGCCACGGTGAAGGCCCATTCGTTACGGGTGGCCCACACCACTTCAAGGCCGGTGTAGGGCAGGCTGGGGTGCAGAAGGCCGGTGAGCTCCGGGAACTCCTGGGCCAGCTCTTTGACTTCGCCTGCGTAGCTGCCGTAGACGTGCAGGGGGTCGTTTAAGTCGCTGCCCACGCACCAGCCGTGGAGCTTGAGGTCCCGGGTCTGGGAATCCCGGTGGGGAAGCCCGCCGATCTGGGCGGCCCTGTCGATGGTGTCCTGCCCCATCTTCCGGTAGGTGGTCCATTTGCCACCGGCGATGGTGATCAGTCCGTTGGTGGAGATGGTAAGGTGGTGGTCCCGTGACAGGGACGAGGTCTTGCCGTCGGCGTCGTCCCCTGAAATAAGGGGCCGGATGCCGGTGAAGACGCTTAAGACATCCCCTTTGGAGGGGACCCGTGAGAGGTACCTGCCTGCGTGGGTGAGGAGGAAATCCACCTCTTCGTCCAGGGCTTTCGGTTCCATGACAGGGTCCTTGATGGGGGTGTCCGTGGTACCCACGATGACACGATCGTGCCATGGCACCATGAAAATGACCCGTCCGTCGTCGGTGTGGGGGACCATAACGGCGGTGTCTCCGGGTGCGAAGGTCTTGTCGAGGATGAGGTGCACGCCCTGGCTCGGGGCGATGAGCTTGCGGGTCTTGACATCGTCCATGGCGCGGATGGAGTCCACAAAGATCCCCGCTGCGTTGACCACGGATTTGGCCTTGAGCGTGTATTCGGTGCCGGTGAGCTGATCGACGGCTGTGACGCCCTCTACAATTCCTCCCCTCTCTTTTAAAAGGCCGGTGACCTTGATGTGGTTGATGGGAAACTGGCCGAGGCTCTCCATGGTTCGGGCCAGGGTCACGGCAAGGCGCGCGTCGTCAAACTGTCCGTCGTGGTACACCACGCCGCCTTTGAGGCCATCGGTCTTCAGCGTGGGGATGCGCTTCAGGGTCTCTTCCCGGGAGAGGAGCTTGGAAGGGCCGAAGCCCAGTTTTCCCGCAAGAAGGTCGTACAGCTTCATGCCGATGCCGTAGAAGGGGCGCTCCCACCACCGGTAATCGGGCACGATAAAGGCTTGGTTGTATACAAGGTGGGGCGCATTTTTCAGCATGATGCCCCGCTCTTTCAAGGCATCCATGACCAGGGCGATGTTGCCCTGCTGCAGGTAGCGAACCCCGCCGTGAACCAGCTTGGTGCTGCGGCTGGAGGTGGCCTCGGCAAAGTCGCCCTGCTCAAGAACCAGGGTGTCGTACCCCCTGGTTGCGGCATCCACGCCGGCCCCAAGGCCGGTGGCGCCCCCGCCGATGATGATAACGTCCCAGACCTTTGACGGGTCTTCCAGTTGCCGAATCATTTGATCTCGTTTCATAGCACTCTCCTGGTTCGCAAATGCTCCGCACCCTCGTACCTCGGGTACGTCACATTTGCTTACGGGCTGCGCCCGTGGTTAGGCAAATGTATAGTCAGTACTTGCGGCGTACTGTGCAGGTCTTCACACGTTGCGTGAATGCGGACGCGAGGTTCATCGTATGATTATAACCGTCTCGCATTCGCCATAGGGTTTCGAGGTGCCCCCACCTCGCGCCGGAGGCTGTCTTTTAAGACAGCGCTTCCACGCCGGGCAGCTTTTTGCCTTCCAGGAACTCCAGGGAGGCGCCGCCTCCGGTGGAGACGTGGGAGACCTTGTCTGCCAGGCCTGCTTTTTCGATGGCGGCGGCGGAGTCGCCACCGCCGACGATGGTGGTGCCGCCGTTTTCGGTGGCTTTTACCAGGGCGTCGGCCACGGCAAAGGTGCCTTTGGCTGAGGCGTCGATTTCAAAAACGCCCATGGGCCCGTTCCACACCACTGTTTTTGACACTTCGATGCGGTCGGCGAAAAGCTTTGTGGATTTGGGGCCGATATCAACGGCCATCTGGCCCTTTTCGATGGAATCTTCGCTGACGAACGCCTGATACCCAATGGTGCGGTTGTCAAAATCGAGGCGATCGGTGACCAGGTAATCCGTGGGAAGCAGGATCTTGCCTTTGCCGAGCTCCAGGAGCTCTTTGGCCAGGGGCAGTTTCTCCTCTTCGCACAGCGAGTTTCCGATCTCTTTTCCCATGGCCTTGAGGAAGGTGCAGGCCATGCCGCCGCCGATGATCAGGGTGTCCACCTTGGGGAGGAGGGCCTTGATGACATCGATTTTTCCGGAGATCTTGGCGCCTCCGATGATGGCGGTGAAGGGGCGCTTCGGCTCGGTGAGGGCGCTGCCCAGGAAGTCGAGTTCCTTCTTAATAAGGTAGCCACAGGCGCAGGTGGCGATGTGTCGGGTAATCCCTTCCGTGGAGGCGTGGGCGCGGTGTGCGGTGCCGAATGCGTCGTTGACGTAGAGGTCGGCAAAGCTCGCCAGCTCTTTGGCAAACCCTTCGTCGTTGTCGGTCTCTGCCTTGTGGAAACGAAGGTTTTCAAGGAGGAGAACGTCTCCTTTTGAAAGGGCCTCAACGGCCTCTTTGGCTTTGGGGCCCACGCAGTTGTCTGCGAAGGCAACCGATTTTCCGAGAAGCTCCGCGAGCCGTGCCGCCACCGGTTTCAGGCTCATGGCTTCAACATGCTGGCCCTTGGGTCGGCCGAGGTGGCTCATGAGAATCACTTTGGCCCCTTCGTCGACAAGGTGGGTAATGGTGGGCAGTGCCGCACGCAGACGTTTGTCGTTTTCAACGGCACCGCCTTTGACGGGAACATTGAAGTCCACCCGCACGATCACCGTCTTGTCCTTACAGTCGATCTCTTCAATAAAAAGCTTGTTCATCTTTTTTTTGCCTCCGGCAGCCAGGGGATAATCCCCTGGACCCCTGGTTCGCGAATGCTCCGGGGCTCGTTCCTCGCCCCTTCGCATTCGCTTACGGGCTTCGCCCGTGGAGTCAGTATTGGGTTATTCAACCTTGTTCCTCGGAATAAAACGAGCATGTCTTGTTCAAGAGGCTAGGCGCCTTTCAGCTCTTCCCCACGGGCGTAGCCCGTCTGCAAATGTGATCAGCCCGAGGAACGAGGGCTGGGAGCATTTGCTAATTTGCGATGTGCTTGAGGAGGTCGAGGACCTTGCAGGAGTAGCCCCACTCGTTGTCGTACCAGGCGATGAGCTTGACGAAGTTGTCGTTCAGGGCGATGCCGGCGTCCGCGTCGAAGACGGAGGTGCAGGACTCGCCGACGAAGTCTGTGGAGACCACGGCGTCTTCGGTGTAGCCGAGGATCCCTTTGAGCTCGCCTTCGGAGGCGTCTTTGAGGACTTTTTTGATCTCATCGTAGGTCGCGGGCTTTTCCAGGCGGCAGGTGAGGTCCACCACAGAGACGTCCGGGGTGGGGACGCGAAAGGCCATGCCGGTGAGTTTGCCGTTTAAGTCGGGGATAACTTTGCCCACGGCTTTTGCGGCACCGGTGGAGCTGGGGATGATGTTCTGGCCTGCGCCTCGGCCGCCTCGCCAGTCTTTGCCGGAGGGGCCGTCTACGGTTTTCTGGGTGGCCGTGGTGGCATGGACGGTGGTCATGAGGCCTTCTTTGATGCCAAACGCGTTGTGGACGACGTGTGCCAGGGGGGCCAGGCAGTTGGTGGTGCAGGAGGCGTTGGAGACGATGGTCTGGCCTGCGTAGTCGGTGTGGTTGACGCCCATGACGAACATGGGGGTGGCGTCTTTGGAGGGGGCGGAGAGAACCACTTTTTTTGCGCCGGCGGTGAGGTGGGCTTTGGCTGTCTCTTCGGTGAGGAAGAGGCCGGTTGCCTCAACGACGTACTCGGCGCCCACAGCACCCCATGCAAGATCTTCGGGGTTGCGTTCTGCAGTGACGCGGATGGTTTTGCCGTTTACCACAAGGTTGCCGCCCTCCACAGCCACGGTGCCGTCGAACCGGCCGTGGGTGGAGTCGTATTTGAGCATGTAGGCGATGTAATCCACGTCGATGAGGTCGTTGATGGCCACAACCTCCATGTCATCACGTTGGGTTGCTGCCCTGAATACCAAGCGTCCGATGCGTCCGAATCCGTTGATGCCGATCTTGATCATGGTGCCCTCCTGAAGCGGTTGAATCGTTTTTAGCGGTTCCGGTCAGGGATACTGCGGCCCGTTTCAGAACCAAGTGATAGGGGCGTTGAGGACGCTGTGCGGGTACTGGTGAGTGTTCAGTATCGAACAACGTCTTCAACGCCCTTAATTCAATAGGCTATATGGGTCACAAAATGCAAGAACAATTTTCATAAGCGAACATAAAAAGTTCGGTTTCGAAGATTTTGTGCGGAATTTAGCGGGGAATGAGATTCTAAAACGAACATTCTTGAGGATGACAGGTGGCGTTGGAAATGGAAAAGAGGGGGGGGATCCTCGGAACCCTGTGCTTTGGGCTGTCAGGTGACATTGACGCTTTTCCGTCCGATGGCATCCCGAACTGCATAGGCAAGCTGGCTTCGGTCCAGGGGTTTGAGGAGATAGCGCTGGATGCCAATTTTTTTTGCCTGGGCTTCGTCTACCTGGTCGCTGTAGCCGGTGAGAAGGATGATGGGGATATCCGGTCGGATTTTCAGCATCTCCTTAGCCAGTTGAGCCCCGCTCAGATTGGGCATGTTCATGTCGGTGATGACCAGCTGGTAAACGTATGGGTTTTTTCGGAAGAGATCCAGGGCTTCGTCACCGGTATGGCATGCGGTGATGCGATACCCCAGCCGTTCCAAGATCTTCATGCTGAATGTGATGAGGGATCTCTCGTCATCCACAAGGAGGAGATGTTCCATCCCTCCGGGCAGGGCAGCCTCCGGGGAGTTTGAGATAACGGGGCTCTCTGCTTCAACGGTGGGGAGGTAAATGGAAAACCGGGTGCCTATATCCACCTTGCTCTCCACCTCAATGGCCCCCTTCAGGGAGGTTACAATGCCATGGACTACGGAGAGTCCCATGCCTGTACCCTCTCCAGGTCCTTTGGTTGTGAAGAATGGGTCAAAGATCCGCTCCATGGTTTCCGGGGGAAGTCCACATCCCTGGTCCGTGATGGTAAAGCGCTGGTATTCGCCCATGGGAAGATCCGGCTGGCGGTTCTGGATACTTTTAGGGAGGGGGGCCTGTTTCAGGGAGATGATGATTCGCTGACCTTTTTGTTTCATGGCGTGTACCGCGTTGGTGCCCAGGTTCATCACCATCTGGTGGATCTGTGTTGGGTCGGCCATGACAGGGTTTTCATCCCCCTCGCCCAGGTTGAGGTCGATGGTAATCGTGCTGGGGATGGTGGCTCGAAGCAGCTTGACCGCTTCGCTTATTACGGGCCTAAGGAAAACAGGGGTGAGGGTCTGGTCTGCCTGGCGACTGAAGTTAAGGATCTGCTTGACGAGGTCCCGGGCCCGTTGGGCCGCTTTCAGAACCTCGCCCACGTATTGGTGTTGAGGGGCATCTTCAGGGATCTCTTCCTGGAGAAGTTCGGAAAATCCCAGGATGGCCGCAAGAATGTTGTTGAAATCGTGGGCAATGCCTCCGGCCAGGGTGCCGATGGCCTGGAGCTTTTGGGATTGGCGCAGTTCATTTTCAAGGAGCCTGCGCTCCTCTTCTGCCAATTTCTGTTCGGTGATGTCCTGGATGGTACCAAAGGCCGACAGGGGCTCGCCTTTTTCGTTTCGTGCCAGAAGCCCCTTGCCCACCACCCATCGTGTGTGCCCGTCTGGAAGGGTGATGCGCTCTTCAAAGACGGTTCGCCCCTCACTCTGGATGGTTTTCAGGATGTCGCGGATCCTCCGGAAATGTTCGGGGGAGGTGATCTGCTTTAAAAGATCGTAGGTGATGGACCCTTCCATGGGTTCCAGCCCGAGGATGCGGTAGAGCTCCCGGGACCAGGTGGCAAGGCCTGTGGTCAGGTCGCATTCCCAGTGGCCAAGGTGGGCAATACGCTGGGCCTCCTCCAGGCGGGCTTCACTTTCCGTGAGCCTCTCTTCGGCCTTGATGCGCTGGGTGATGTCGATTCCCACCCCCATCACTCCCACCACGTGGCCTGACAGGCCTTTCAGCTGAGATGTCACACAGCGCAGGCACCGTATGCCTCCCGGAGCCCTAAAAAAGAGCTCCATGTCGCTCTGTATGCCGTAGTGAAGGCTTTTGCGGGCCATGATGCCGCAAAGGCCATCTTCATCCTGCATCACGTCATCCACCGTGGATTTTCCGATGAGGTCCCAGGCAGGGGTATCGGTGAACCCCTCAGTGAGAATGGCTGCAGCACGGTTGATATAGGTCATCTTAAGGTCTGTGTCGGCAGTCCACAAAACGATGGGAATTCCCTGCTTGATGGACTGGCCTTCTCCGATGACCCCTGAGAGCATGTGCCGCAGGCTTTCGGCCATCTGTCCCATCTCGTCGCCGGAGTGATAGGTGATCTGGCGGTGAAGGTCGCCCTTGGCGATGGCATTGGAGACCTCCACGATCTCCTGCACCGGAGAGGCTACGGAGCGGGTAAAGATCCAGGTGAAGAAGAGACCGATGGAAAAGGCGACGCCCAGGGCCCAGTACATGAGGACAAAGGCCTGGTGGCGGACCTTTTGCGTGTGGTTGAAATAGCCTTGTGCTTTGTACTGGGCGAATTCGTTGAGGAGGGTGATTCGCTGGACGACGTTTTCCATGTGCCCGGCACTCCTGCCTTTGGTGATCTCTGCGGCACGCCAGGATTCCCCTTGTTCCACCAGGGAGACAATTTCATCCCGGATGAGTAGCCAGTGTTGATAACTTGATATTGCTTTTTCAACCATGGCCGGATCACCCAGGTAGAGCCTGCCGATGGTTTGGAAGTCGGCTTCAATCTCTTCTTCCAGGATCTCCATGGTCTGGATGGCCACTTGGACCTCTTGAGGGATTCGGGCCAGGGTCACATCCTTCATGGCGGCGTGAAGCCGAAGGATGTTGTTCCCCACCCGTTGCACCCTATTGCTTACCTGGAAGGGGTGGTTGTACATTTTTCCCGTGAGACTGGAGAGCTGACCCATCTGATGCAGCGCAACACTCCCGAGGCAGATCATGAGGATCAGGAGAGTGCCGAAGCCGATACTCAGGCGGTGCATGATTTTGAGGTCTTTGAACATATGGGCCTCTGGGAAGCCGAGAGGGGGTTTTAACCCGGGCGATTCACGGGTCAGATGCGTCTATGCGCAAGGCATCGGGTGCTGCGCGGGACCGGGTTGGTCCGATGCCTCAGTGGAAGGCGGTGTCTCATAAAACATCTCGTGGGGCTGTGTCTCGCGATGAAGTGCCCGGAATTCAGTCGTTTCACACAATAGAGGGAGGCTGTCGAAGAAACGCTCAGTGCCCGAATTTTAAATGGGTAACATTCATGTATTTTAGATGATTGTCTGGCGGGGCTGTTTGCCCGTGATGCCGACGTGTGTTGCCGGGCGTGGCCGTGTTGGGGTGGCGGCTCACGCCAGAAGGTTGTTTATGATATCACAGGGTGCCGGCGTGTTGCAATTTTTCAATGCATATCAGTGGGTTTTGGGGCCTGGGGGGACGTCGCCGTCTAAGGGTGGGGGCTCCTCAGGCGGGGTGTCACCTGCCGCACGGGGTTGCTCAGGGGGCAGGGGGGGCGCCTGATGAATGACCCGCTGGGGAAAGGGAATTTCAATGCTCTCTTTTCTGAAGGCGTCGTCAATGGCGAAGAGCAGCTCGCTGCGAACCGCCATGCGGTGATCGACGTCGCGGATATGACAGCGCAGCTCAAAATCCAGGGAGCTGTCGCCAAAGGCCTTGAACAGGACCTTGGGTTTGGGCACCAGGCGTCCGTTGGTGAGAACCATGGGGTGCTCTTCAGCGATCTGCAGCAGGATTGCTTTGACTTTCTGGGTGTTTGTGCCGTAGGCGACGCCGACCGCGACGATGACCCGTCCGAAGGGGTCGCCCAGCATCCAGTTGGTCACCTGGTTGGAGATGAGGTCGGAGTTCGGCACCAGCACATCGGCCCGGTCAAAGGTCTGGATTTGTGTGGAGCGGATGTTCACGCGTTTGACGTACCCTTCGGTTTCACCCACCACCACCCAGTCCCCAGGCCTTACGGGCCGCTCAAAAAGAAGGATGAGACCGGAGACGAAGTTGTTGACGATGTTCTGGAGGCCGAAACCGATACCCACGGAGAGGGCACCAAAGATGATGGCGAGGTTCTTGAACTCCAGCCCCGCGATACCCAGGGAGTAAAAGAGGGCGAAACCGGTGAGAACGTAGCCTGTCAGGGTGACGATGGACTGCCTGGCCCCCTTGTCGAGGGTGGTGTGGATGAGCCACTTCTCTTCCATCTGACGCTTCAACCAACGTGAGATGTTCAGGATCAGGAAAAAAAGAAAAACGGCCAGGATGATTTTTACGGGGACAATGACGACACTGCCCATGCGAAATCCCTGAAGAAACAGAGTTCCAATGGTTGTGTTGTGAATGGCGGTGAGCCCCCATATTCTCATGAAGAGAAGAACGTACCCTGTAAACAGCACCAGTGTGAGGACGCGGCCGATCAGTTTGAGCCATTTAACCGGTTCCTCGGGCTTGTACCCC
The DNA here is from genome assembly GCA_942491485.1 of Desulfolunaceae bacterium. Lineage (GTDB taxonomy): Bacteria > Desulfobacterota > Desulfobacteria > Desulfobacterales > Desulfolunaceae > Desulfoluna. The sequence goes on from CALOAX010000017.1 coordinate 228,026, forward strand.
AGAAAATGGCGCATCTTCAGTGCCGTTTGTTCCGGCGGGCTCTGTTCAAGCAGCTCCTGGCCCTTGTGGATCCCCAGGAAAATCGCCCAGGCCGCCAGGCCAACGGTGAGGGTTCCCATGATCCCGTAAGTGGCAAAGGTTGCCAGGTTGTGATAGCCCAACCAGTCAGCCACGGGCCCGAAGGCGAGGCAAAAGAAAAGGGGGTAACGGATACTTTTAACCAGGGACATCCGTGGGTGGAGGGAGAGGGCCCAGAGGGCACGCACGGCGGCCCCCATCAGTAGAAGCATGATCACCCCTCGGCAGAAAATAGCCAGGGGCGGGGGAACCAGGGTGGACATTTTTGCGTAGATCAGGGCTTCCGACAGGAGAGACAGGGTGATGAGAAGGCGCAAAGGAAAGGAGGCCGGGACGCCCAGGTGTTCCTTGCAGAAGAAATTCTCTACAAGAGGGCTTAAAGCCAGGGCCACAGCCAGGGCTCCCACCGGAGCGGCCAGGGGGATGATGCCTCCCGCGTAAAACCCGGAGGCCATGGATGTGAGCAGGGCAATGACGGGCAGTCGGCGGGTGAACATGAGCGCCGCTTTGTGCCGTTTCAGCTCGGGGTCCTCGGTCGACCAGCTCTTGATCCGCCGGTCCAGGGTGATGACCAGGGGAATGAGAAAGAGGAGGGGAAAAAAACCGGCCAGCAGCATGAGGTTGGTGTCTGGAGGGGTCGTTGTTTTTAAATTGATGAGATTTTCGGGGGTGGCCAGCAGTGCCGGCAGTTCTACCACGGCCTCCCAGAAGGGCTGTTTCTGTGCGAGAAGGGCGATGGTGAAGTTTTTTTGCCTCCAGGCAAGGATCTGCTTCTGGAGATCCCGGGCGCCCAAGTCCAGCAGGCGGCAGATGGCCAGTCGCTGCTCCAGGTTTTTCTGTTCTGCATGCAGGGCATTTCGCCTCCTGGAAAGTTCCATATCCTCTGAGTCTTTGGGTTCTCCCAGGACCGCGGCCTTCTCTTTCACCTGTTCGAGCTCTTTTTCCGTGGCATCCACACACTGGGATGCATTGCCCATAAGGGCCTGAAGATTGGCCAGGTGACTGTTGATCACCTGGGGCGTGGGCGGGTCCATGTCCCATTTTGCCACTGACGACTGCATGGTGTTGAGACGGATTTCATCCACCATGTACCAGGCTTTATCCGCAGCACTGCTTATCGAGGCGATGAAGATGAGAAACAGGGCAAGGAGGATGGCGGCAGATCGTTTCATGGTGAGCCTTGTCTGGAGAGTATGGACCTCGGAGAGGCGGTTGATAATTGGTTTACTTTATCAGCCTGGGGCTGGTGAGGCAATGGCAGGTGATGGACTATAGGTGATAGAGCAAGAGAAAAGCCATAAGAGCGTTTTGGGTTTTTTGTTTCTGGTTAGAGACGTCACAGCGTGCCATTCATTTTGCAAAGGGCAAAAGAAAGGCAAATTCGTTGAATGAATGGCGAAGAACGAGGAATCATGACTTCCGACAGTTACAGGTGAATGGCCTCGGTAAATCGCTGCATCAGCTCCAGAATGGCCTCTCCCTTTTCCTCCCAGGAGACCCAGGGCTCCCGTGACACCTCCACCTGGATCCAGGGCATTTCGCGCCCATGACTTCGGGTAATCCACCCTCCTGCAAAGGGGGTGTTTATTTGCACATCCGGGTCAACATGGCGAGCCGCCAGTTCGGCCAGTGTCTCAATCCAAGCGCAAGGGGATGACTTGTGGTGGGCATTTCCGAGGCAGAGGCGCGGGCGTCTAGTTCCGGCATCTGCTGCGATGGGCGGCGCTTTTTCCGCCATCGTATGGAGATCAAGGGCCAGCCGGAGGGCGGGCTGTCGGGAGAATTCGCTGAGCCGGGCATGGTAGGGCCGGTGATAGTCTGCGATGAGCGTGCGAATGAGCTCCGGGGGAAGAGGTTTCGTGTATATGGGGGTGTCCCAGCAGGTGTGGGTTTTGATGACACCGTCTCGTGAGAGGTCGCTCTCTTCTCGATTCAGGTCAACAAAGGCCCGGGCCACGGAGGCTTCAGAAAAGTCAGCCATAAATGCCCTGAGCACCTTGGCCATGTCACGGGAGCCTTCATCCCCGTCCTTCTGGATGTCCTCAAGGGTAAGCAGGGACAGGTGGCGGACCTCCGGTGGGGTGTCAAGGCCTGCATGGGGCAGAGAGAGGGCGATGGGAAGGGTTGTCATGGTGAACCTCAGGTATTGTTTGCCGTTTCAGGCATGGTGTGAAACATCGTGCTGCTTTCTGACGTGACCCAGGGCTCGACTTGCGCGCGTGCCCACGAAGAAAATGAAACGTTGATAGGGCTATACGAATCTGGCTGCCTCCGGCGGCCCTTCCGGGAACCAAGTTTTTGAAACGTTTGACAAACAGGTCTTGATAACTGGTTCTTGAATGATTTCCCTTTTAAAAGCGGGGGTAAAACGCATCCGCAACCTGCTTTCAAGGTGGCACACCTTGCCGCCGGAGGTTTTTTTTATGGGCCCTCGGCCGAGCCGTCCCGTCTCGGGTCGGCCACGCCCAAAAAGCCGTCTTCGGTTTGCATCACCATCTGGATACAGCCGAGGTAAAAGGAGTAGGGGTCCCTGAGTTGTACGTCAAATCCGTGGCGTGAGAGCATGGGGATGATATCGTTTCTCATGCGGGTCCCTTCCATGGACACTTTTCCGCCGATGGAGGCGTGCATGCGTGGGGCCTCCACCGCGTTGTAGGGGGCATCTCCCCTGAGCAGGCGCAGGAGCACCTGAAGCACGGCTGAGACGATGCGTTCCGACCCCGGAGAGCCGATGGAGAGCCAGGGCTTTCCCCTTTTCAGGAGGATGGTTGGAACCACCGATGCCCAGGGCACGGCGTTTGGCCGAAGGTAGTAGGGGTGGGTGATGTCCCGGTACTCAAAGGCACTCATGTAGTTGTTGTAGAGGAAGCCCAGTTTGGGCGAGGCGGCAAAGGAGCCGTAGACCCGCTCTATGGACTGGGTGAGGGCCACCACGTTGCCCTTGTCGTCCATGGTGGAGAGGTGGGTGGTCTCCCCTGAGGACTTGATGCGCCGGTGGATCCGACCGGCCGCCCGTGCCGCATACTCCTTGTGGGTGATGTCCTCGTCGAGCTCCAACTCCTGGGCAAAGAGGGTGGGGTCGGCGGGGCGGTCGGAACGGTCCAGGTTGGCCTTTCGGATGATGTGGGACAGAAGCAGCACACCCTTGGGGGTGTCGATGGCCTCAGGCAGTTCCGGAAAGTGCTCCAGAAGGTTCAGGGCTTCGATGAGGGTGCGTCCGGCTCCCGGAGGTCCGAAGGTAAAGACCTCGGCATCCCCGAAGGTCGTGGAAAGGGGCTGTCGTTCCACGGGCCAGGGGATCTGGGCCAGATCGTCGTCTCGAATGAGGCCATTGTTGGCCTCCATGTCTTCGTGAATCAGCTGCGCGATTTTCCCTTGATAGAAATCTTCGATGCCCTCTTTGGCAAGGCGTTTGAGGGTCGCTCCGAGCACCGGCTGTTGAAAGAGCGCACCGATGCCGTAAGGGGTTTTTCCCCCTTTGAGGAAAAAGGGAGCCCCGCTGTGGGCCTTGATGTGTTTCAGCTCCCGCCGGGTCAGGTGGTGCTGCAGGGGGGAGATGCGATACCCTTTTTCCGCCAGTTCGATGGAGGGGGCCAACACCTCGGCAAGGCTTTTGGTGCCGTAATGGTTGAGGGCGTGAAACAGCACCGCCGGGGTGCTTGGCACCGTGGTGGCGCGGTGGCCGCGCAATTGTTCGGAACGCTCCAGCTCCCCTGTGGGCGTTCGGTTGGGGGCTCGCGTGCCCCCGTCCAGGCAGAAGGTGCGGTTGGTCTCCGGAATGTGGAGGGTGAGCATGGTCTGCCCGCCGAGCCCCGATGCTGCAGGTTCCACAACCCCTAAGGCAAAGGCTGTGGCCACGGCGGCATCCACCGCATTGCCGCCGTTCTCAAGGATGGTGCGACCGGCGGCGCTTGCCAGGTGGTGTTGGGACGCCACCATCCCCTTTCGCGAGAACCCTACCCGTTGGGGATTGTGGACGCGTTTATCGCCGGGGTCCATAAGGTCTGTATCGAGGATTTGTCTGGTATGTTGTTTTGTCATGAGGACTCCGCAGCGTTGAGGAGAAATTGAGCCAGAAGCAGGGATCGCTGAACCAGGCTGATGCGTGAGACGGACTCCTGGCTGGTGTGAAGGCCTCGTGCCACCGGTCCCATGCCGCAGAGAACCGGCGTGGGGGAGGCCACGAGTCCTGCTGCCGATGGCCAGAGGGAGGAGTCCGTGGCCAAAGGGATATCCCAGGTATCCGCGGTCATCTTTACGTCGTTATAAAGGGCGGTGTTGAGCTGGTCGGAGACCATGGGCGGACGGTCCGACAGGCGAAGCAGGCTCCATTTGATCCCGCACCCCTTAAAGAGGTCTTTCATCTTTCGCTCTGTTGTATCCGCATCCCCCAAGGTGGGATAGGAGACCTGAAGCACGGCCTGGACTCGGTGGGGAAGGCGCCGGGGGAAGGCCTCTGTTTTGATGTCCACCGCCGAGACGCCGATGCGGCCCTTGCGGTTGGTGAGGGCCGTGGCGGCTTCGAGCTTCTTGTAGAGGACGCGCATCACCTCCGGGTGGCGAGAGGACTCTCCAAGGCGCATGGATTTCCCTTCCGCGACGAGACGGTATCGCCTCTGGCCCCGCCGTGCGTGGACCACGCAGTCTCCGGTGTTTCCCGGGTTGAGGATGAGGGCGCGGGAGGCCCCGGCACAGGCCCGGGTGATGATCTCGGCGCTCTCTTCACAGTCCCGGCCTTCATCGGTGTAGCAGATCACCCCGATGCGGGACTTGGAGAGCTTGCGGACGTGTTTGATGGCCCGCAGGGTGTATTCGAGTTGCACCAGAGGGGCTCTGGAGGTGCCGATGCCCTCACCGTAAAGCCATTCGGGGTCCCTCCGGAATCGTTCCACCCCTAAGTTGGTGTTCACCGGAACATCCAGGTGGGTGATGAGGACCGTGCCGCCTTGTATGCCCCTGGAACCCTCCCAGGTCCAGACGTCCCGGTGGTCGGTGAATTCACGGACCTGGCGAAGGCCGATATCGGCGAGGGTCTCATCCAAGCGATCTGCGGCCACGCGGATGCCGACGGCATCGTCGCTACGGGACGAGACTTCGGTCCAGGACTCCACACGTTTTTCAATCTGGTCCCGGCGCTCGGTGAGGTAGGCAAAGACCCCTTCGGCCGGGTCTTTGATACGCTTGCCGAGCTGTGGGGGGTGTGGGGTGCCGAAGTATCGGGATGCGGCCACCTCCACAAGGCGGTTCACCAGTTTGGGGAAATTCATGCCCATGGCATCGGCAGCGGCCACATAGGAGCCGTGCTCACCCAGGCTTGGCAGGGAGTTAACCTCAAGGATGTAGAGATTTCCCTCGGCGTCCATGCGGATGTCCACCCGGGCGCAGTCGTAGCACCCCAGGGCCTCGAAAGCCCCCTTGGCGATGTCAATGGCTTTTTTTTCCGTGGCCTCATCGATTTTGGCCGGGCAGACCACTTCGATTTTTCTGCCGGATGTCTGCTTTTTGTCCTCCATGGTGTAGATTTGGGGCCCTTTCTCGGGAAAGACGAGCTCTGCCGGACGGAAGGCTTCGACCTGGGTTCCGTTTCCAAGGATTCCTACGTTGATTTCCCGCCCTTCGATGTAGCTTTCGGCCAGGACGTGCTGTCCGAACTCGTCGAAGATGGCCTGGGCTGCTTCCCGAAGTTCTTCCTCGGAGTTGACGATGCGGATTCCAAAGGAGACGGCCTCGTTCTTGGGCTTGACGATGATGGGAAAGTCGAGGTCGGGCATGGAGAAGCCAGGCTCTTTGAGCACGGCAAATTTGGGTGTGGGAAGCCCATTCTGCACAAAAATCATCTTGGCCACCACCTTGTCCAGGGCCAGGGAGTGGGCCAGGGGGCCGGAGCCCACGTAGGGCACCCCCACCATCTCCAGGATACCGGGAACATGGGTGTAGCGGGCCTGCCCCTGGATGCCGTAGGAGAGGTTGAAGGCCATGCCGGGGCGCTCCCCTTTAAGGGCCCGTGGCATGAACTCTTCCAGATTGTCGATGAGGTCTTTGTCGCCCTCCAGGGCCACAACCTGATGCCCGCCTTTTTTGAGGGCGGTGACAATGCGCTGAATGGCCGCGAGGCCGTACTTTTCCCGGTTGGAGACGCCAAAAAGGTTGATGACCTTCTGTGACTCCCTGTTGTAAATGACGGCGATTTTCACCGGCGGTTCTCCGAATGTAAGAATTGGGGTTACGATGACTCTACGTTGCAGATGGAAAAAAAAGATGTGCTGAATTACACTGACTTACTCAGGCTGACAAGGAAAAAATGCACCACATGAAAAAAAAGAGGATCTGCAGAGATTATCGGTGGTTGTTGCCTTATTGGCAAGAAGAAAAAAAGCCTGAAAAAAGAGGGGTTAGGGGATTGCTGAAGATGAAGGACGTACTTGTTCTTTGGGCCGGGTGCACTGTTGAAGCGTCGCGAATTTGGGGTACAGGGTGGCGGCCCTGACTTGGGCCAAACTTTTGCAACGTTTGATAAACAGGCTTTTTCCATGATTTTAAAGCGTACACTGCAATCAAAGGCGGATGTGATTTGCCCCGAGGAACGGTGGGCAAAGCGCATACGCAACCTGATTTCAAGGTTGCACACCTTGCCGCCGGAGGCATGTTTTTCCGAACTTTAACCATGGAAGGCTGTTTTTTATTTGTTGATGTGAGCAAAAAGGATCCCGCGGATCTCTGAAAGGGCTGCTTCGGTTCCGGCTGAATCCTGCTTGCCGGCGGCTTTGAAGAGCTCTTGAAACGCTTTCTTGTCCGAGGCCGAGAGGTGGCGGGAGACGCCGCCGCCTTCGAGGGCCGCCTCTTCCACGGCCAGGGCCGCTTCGTCGCGTTTGCCGTGGGAGCGGGAGGTGATGAGCCGGAAGTAGAGGAGGATGCGGTCCAGGAGTACAAAGAGCACCTGAAGGTTCCGGCAGGGACCGAGGGTGAGTTCCTGGCCTCCCAGGGGGACCCCTGAAATGGTGGCCTTGGCGATGCGTCGTTCGCCCAGAAGGGCGGAGGCGGCTCCGCCGATGGATCCAAGCACCGTAAAGAGGCCTAAGCTGTGGCCGGCGGCGGCAAGATCGATGACGGCGCCGGCGGCACCCCCGCAGGTGGCGGCTGCCGTGGCAAGCTGCTTTTGGGTGAGGCCCAGGAGCTTGAAGGTGTGCTTGTCGAAAAGATCCTGCTGAAGCACTGAACCCTCGGGCATCTCCACATCAAAGACGCTGTGGCGGAAGGTGCGCCTGATCCGTTCCCTGGTCTGCAGCTCTTTTTTTCTCAAGTCCTCTTCAAAGCGGTTCACCAGTTTCTTTTCCGTTTCCGCTTTCTTCTCTTCGTCCCGCAGGGTGGTGAAGACCGTGTGGGTGAGGGCAAACTGCAGCAGCTCGACCATGGCCTCCACGCTTCGCTGAAGCCGGTGGCCCCATTCGTCGTTCAAGGCCGTTACCACGTGGGTAAGGGCAGGCTCCCATTCAGGGTCCACGGTCATCAGGGCCGCCAGGAGATCGAGCCGATCCTTGATGGCGGCGGTGTGGGCGTTGAACACCCTGACCGCGTTGAAGGTCTTGCGGAACTCCGCTCGCCAGGTGGCCAGATGCTTCTCCTCGGTCCCCTTGCAGTTGATTACCGCCATGCGGGGCAGGCCCGTTAAGCGAAGAATCTCCATTTCTGCCAGGTCGTTTTGTCGCACCGGCCGCGACCCGTCGGCCACATAGATAATGCCCGCCCCTTTAGCCACAGGCCCAAGCAGCTCGCACTCATCCGCAAAGGCTTTCTCGCCCTTGTGCTCGGCAAGAAAGGCCTCCAGAATCTTTTCGGGCGGCCCCGCATAGGCCTGGAACCATGCCAGGGTCTTCCTGGGAGCCTGAAATCCAGGGGTGTCCATAAAACGGATCAGAGGTTTTTCATCCAAGGTCACCGTGTAGGTACGGCAGACCGTGGTCTCCCCGGGGAACGGGCTCACCCGCACGGAGTCGTCTTCGGTGAGGGTGGACACCAACGTCGACTTCCCCTCGTTGGGGTGCCCGAGGATCGCAAATTCTGGAATGGTGGGGTCGGTCATGAAATGGGTTCCTGGGTCTTGGTTTACAACATTATTCTTTTACCACGAAGGACACGAAGAGCACGAAGGGGTCAGAGAACGAAGCGCCTGATGCCGTTTTTGAGTCTGGTTACATTGAAATTGATCAATAGGCCGGCTTCCACCTGTGCAAGCTTCATGTAAGTCAGCAACTGTGCCTCGTGAATTCCCTTGATCTGCTCTACACTTTTCAGTTCGACAATCAACGTGTCATTAATAAGCAAGTCGAGTCGATATCCGCAGTCAAGGCGGATGCCTTTGTACTCAACGGGAAGTGGCTGTTGTAGTTTGAATTGAATGCTGTTCAAACTCAATTCATGGGCCAGGCATTGCTCGTAGGTAGATTCCAGTAAACCTGGTCCCAGTTTTCGGTGGACTTCAAGGGCGCACCCGATTACCTGACCAGACAGTTCATCGAATTGCATTTCTTGTGTCCTTCTTGATTTTAATGGTGACTTACCACTCTGCTTGTTTGAAGTGATGGAACACAAACAGTCGTTTCAGTTTACCGCGATATGAGTATTACGAAGGCAGTGAGCAGGTCGATACTTTACAATAGAACGAAGGTACTCGATGAAGAGCAAACAAAATCCGATCCGATGTAATGACTTGCAATGTATCAACAGTTTTACCCTCTATACATGAAAGTGCAAAAAGTGTATGAACCACGAAGAGCACGAAGAGCACGAAGGACACGAAGAAAAACAAAAAAAATGATTTTAGCGGCGAAGCCGCCTTCGTGCTCTTCGTGTCCTTCGTGGTAAAAATTGTTTTTGCCTGAAACACAAAGCCTCTCATACCAGTGGTCTTGAGAAATCTGCTGGGTGGGGTGTTATTTCTCTGATATTATTTGGTACTCAATGTTTCGATCCGTAGTCCAGGCAACGCCAGAGCCGCCACGACTTTCCTCCAGATATGCACATGCCCCTCTTCGGGCGGCTCCATGGACCCTTCGGTCATCTCTCCGGTGAGGAGGATGGTGAGGGGTGCCTCAATGGGCATCGCTTTTTTAAGGTCCGTGATCCAGTCCAGGGTCTCCCGGATGGGGGCCTGCCACGCTTCCTGGATCAGAACGATACGGCCATGGGAGTCTGGGAGATTGGGGCAGGTCTCCATGGAGACAGGGTGGATGGCAGGGGATGCCATGGCCTTGCTCAGGTGCTCGGCAAGTCCCGGAGCCATCTCGGCCAGCTCTTCGGGAACCAGCACCGTGGTCGTATCGGCGGGGACGAAACGCACGCCATTGTCCCGGGGCGTGACGGTTTTGCGCTTGGTGAGTTCCGCCTCGGCCTCAACGGCCTGGTGGTCTTCGGTTACCTGGGTTGCAAGGGCGGGGGCCGAAAAGCTCTCCAACAGAATTTTGACCTGGGGCCACGCCATGATCTCGCCATGGACGGCTTTTTTCAAGCCAACCTTCGAGGCGATGAGCAGAAGAAACCGGGGCAGCAGGCCATAGACGAAAAGGCCCATGGCAAGGAAAGGCCACCAGGAGGCCAGATGGGCACCGGAAAGCCCCTCGATCCCTTCCTTTAATACCATGCGGCTGCCCGCCACCGCCTCCAGGCTGGGAACGCCCACGCCCTCGGGCAACCCCCACGACCAGGGAAGCGCCACCATGGCTGCCAGGCGGTGAACCACCTCCGGTGCCGTGTTTAGCGTCGTCTGCCATCCGAAGGCCGTGTCAAAAAAGAGAATCCGGGTCAAAAAGGCTGCCAGGGCTCCTGCGGCAAATAGCGAGGCAAAGATCTGTACCCTCGAAAAAATAAGGTAAAAAAGGGTCCTGCCAAAGGCCCTGGAATCGCCTTTCAGACGTCGCCAGATCCCCAGCGCTTCCGTGCGCCTTTCGGCAGAAAGGCGTTTGAACCCTTTTTCAATCCCCCTGCCAAGCCCATGCCCCACCATCACCCCAAAGGGGCTTAAGCTCGACGGCGCCTTGATCCGGAATACCAGGGGCAGGGCGCTGCCCAATGCAAGAATTCCCTGGATGAGAATAAATAACACAAAAAAGACCAGCACGTTCACCGGCTCCTTGCCGGTGTATGCCAGAAATGAGAACACCCCGCCATAGCCGGTCGTCAAGGCGAAGACAGCCAGGACGAAGGTCAGCAGGGTGGATGCTGATCCAAACAGCTCTCCGGGAAGGCGTGCGTCGTTTTCAGCGTCACGCCGAGCCCCGAGCCAGCATTCAAGCCTGCCTTGGGCATCGCCCTCGGCAAGGCCCGCAACAAGGCGGCGGTTCTCTTCGTCCACCACAGCGTGGCCGGCGGTTTCAGCTCTCTCTTCGTCCCGGGAAAGGAAGTGGAGGATGTCCAATAGATCGCGGATGTGAAGCGGTTTTTCCATGCATTGAGATGTACCGCAGGAAGGGATAAATGGCAAGAAAGAGCAGGTTGGTGAATGGTGAACAGTGAGTAGGGAATGGTATTGCCTCCGGCGGCCCTGCCGGGGGCCGAACGTTTGAAAAGTTCGATAAACAGGTTGGGAGTGGGAAAAGCAAAAGCGTGCCTGGTTCTTAGTGCTTGGTTCTTCGTTCGAGGGATTCGCGTTGCTCATGGCTACTAAAGAAGGGTGAAAGGCAAATGCTGATAGTGGAGCGCCGCACTCCGGTGCGGCTCTTTTCGTTTCCAGGCCCTGCCTCGGAAGACAGTTCTGGAGGCTAAGCCTCTATAATCGTACGGCCGGAGCGGAGCGACCCACGAAGAACGATTTTGTATTGCCTATGACCTATCGCCTATTACCTGATTTTTAGGATCCACCGCTACTCACTATGTTCTATTCACTGCTCATACTTACTGTTTCCCGCTCACTAATCACGAGATTCATACCACGCCCTTAGCCACCCACCGGCGCGGTTTCCCCTCCCAGGTAGCGTCCCCAGTATTTTGCGGCAAAGATCAGGGTCACCCCCAGGGTGAGGAGCTCGGCCAGGGTGATGGCGTACCAGACCCCCTTCAGACCGAGGATGGGGGGCAGCACGGCCACAAGGCCGATGGTAAAGGCGAAGGAGCGCAGCAGCGAGATGAGGGCAGAGATCTTGCCGTTGTTAAAGGCCGTGAAATAGGCGGAACTGATGATGTTGAAGCCGGTAACGAGAAAAGCCACGGCAAGGATCGGCAGGCCGGCCTGGGCGATGGCGGTGACATCTTCTCTTCCTGCGGTAAACAGGGTGATGAGCGACCCTCCCCAGTAGAGGGTGAAGAAAAAGGTGCAAGCCGATGCCACCGCCGTGACACGGACAGAGTGGCCCACCAGTTCCCGGAGCTTGGCTGTGTTGCTGCTTCCATAGTTGATGCTGATCAGCGGCGAGGTGCCCATGCTCAAGCCGATATAAAACGAGGTGAACAGGAAGTAGAGGTAGATGAGGATGGTCAGGGCCGCCACACCGGCTTCCCCGGCATAGGCCAGGACCACCCGGTTGAAGATGAGGGTCTTGACCCCGGAGGAGAACTCGGTGACCATCTCGGAGGATCCGTTGATGATGGCGTCTTTTATAAAGCGCCAGTCCATGCGGGGTATGGTGAAGCCAAGGGTATCTGCCTGGAAGAGAAAGTAGCAGATCCCCACCAGCGATGCCACACAGATGCCGGCCGATGATGCAATGCCCGCCCCGTGAATCCCCATGCCCATTTTTACGATGAAGATGTAGTCCAGAATAAGGTTGGTCATGCCGCCTGCAAGGGTGAGGTAAAATGACCATACGGGCTTGCCGTCCACGCGGATGAAGTATTCCAGGTATATTTGCAGCATGATGACGCAAATGCCGACGGCAAAGACCTGCAGGTAGCTGATGCAATAGGGCAGGAGCTTGTCCGAAGCCCCCAGCAGCAAGGCAATCTGTTCTGCCCCCACCCCGAACATCAGAGCCAGGGTGGCCGTTCCTGCTGCGAGAAGGAAGAGAAACCCCAGGGTGAAGTGCTGCCTGGCTTTCTCCGTCTTTTTCTGCCCGATCTCGATTCCCACCAGGGCGCTTGCCCCTGCCGCCATCATGATGCCGACACCGAAGCAGAGGCTGAAGAGCGGCAAAATGATATTCACCGCTGCCATGGCGAGGGTCCCGGCGTAACGGGAGATAAAGATGGCGTCCACAACCATGTACAGGCAGATGGTGAAGATCGACAGGACGGATGGCGTGATGTAGGAGAGAAAACGCGTGGTGGACCAGGCGCTGTGCATATCTTGTTTCATGGAGCTGTTCTGTTTGCCTTTTATGGTTAACGTGCGTGGGTAAAGTATGCCTTCTATGGTCAACGTTCGGAAAAAAAATGCCTCCGGCGGCGAGGTGTGCCACCTCGAAAGCAGGTTGCAAATGCGCTTTGCCCCTCGTTCTTCAGGTCAAATCACATTCGCCTGGGTTTTAGATTCACCCAAGAATGTTTTTTAAGGCCTGTTTATCAAACTTTTTAAAAGTTTGGCCCCCGGCAGGGCCGCCGGAGGCTTCGTCTCAAGACTTGGCAAGGAATAAGCTGTATAGTAGCTATAGGGTCAAGAAGAAAGACGGGAGGGTGACATGAACGTGACATTTATGGTCGGGGAGATGGCCCGGCTTCACAACATATCCAGGCAGGCCCTGATCCATTACGACAGGATCGGACTTTTCTCGCCCGGCGAAACGGACGAAAAGACGGGCTACCGCCTCTACAGCCTCGAGCAGTTCGAGGACCTGGACGTGATCCTCAGCCTCAAGCAGATGGGGATGAAGCTCTCGGAGATCAAGGCCTACCTGGACAAGGAGACCGTTGAGGAGCGCATCGGCATCCTGGAGGGGAAGGAGGCCATGATCCTTGAGAAGATCCGGGAGATCAACAGGGCCCGGAAGCGCCTTGAGACCATCATTGCCTCCCTGAAGTCCCGAAAGGAGATTGTTCCCTTTGAAATGGGGGTTCGATACGAGGAGGCGCGGCATATCATCGTGGAGTCGGTGGAGGCACCCCAGGGGGTGTATGAACTGGAACTTGCCATCAAGCGGCTCATGAAAAAGACGTTGTCCGTCGACGAATCCATAGAGCTCTTCTTCTGGGTGGATGAGAGCAGCGGGGAAGAGGCCTTTCCCCAGGTTGCCTTTGAGGTGAGCTGGGAGACAGGGCATCGCATCGAGCCCGGGGACTATGGGTTCATTTACCATAAGGGCCCTTATGAGACCCTCTGGAAGTCCCGGAAAAAACTCAAAGGGTATCTGGAGACCCTGAATTATGTGCCGACAGGGGGCTCCGTGGAGAGGGCGCTTCTTGACTCCCTGGCCGTGGCGAGTGAGTCGGAGTACCTGGTTGAAGTGCTGATACCAGTGGAACAGAAAGGGCGTGGTGAATAGGTCATTGGTATTCATGATCCGTCGTTCCATGGTTTTTTATCATTGCCGGAGAGGAACGACTCCACCGCTACCCACTGTTTTCTATTCACGACTCACCAATAGAGCGAAGCGACTCCTTGAACGAAGAACCACGAACCAAGCACCAAGAACGTTTTTCTTGCTGTTGAGGGCCCTCAGGGGTACCGCGCCTTTAGCCTTTAGCCTTTAGCCTTTAGCATACCTCCAGCACCCCCTTGCTTCATTGCTACTGGAATTTAAGTCTAATATTTTCAAGTTATTACATATATACTTCGAGGTTTATAGAAGTGCTGTGATTAGCCCAAAAAGTTTGCCTAGACAAACACAATGTCTATATGTGATAGTGCCCATGGATATCGAATAATTTCAAACATGGGGGCCACTATTATGGATACCATCGATTTAGAAAAACTCCAGATCACAAGAGCGGGTCTACTTCCCATTGCCCGAGAATACACGAAGCGACTTATGATTCGTGAAACTGTCAACGAACTAGTCGACAGCCAGATGAACCTGGCCCCGGGTGATGCCATATGTGCCATGGTCATAGACGCATTCTCAGGCCGGACACCACTTTGCCGATTCACCGACGAAATCAATGAACAAGACAGCGAGATTCTTTTCGGCTTTCCTGTAAACCATGAAATGTTCAGTGAGACCAACCTCGGCCGGGCCATGGACAGGGTGTACGAGGCTGGCGCTCAGCGCCTGTTTACTGAAGTATCAATGAAAGCCTTGAGCACCTTTGATATTGACGCCAAGGCCTACCACTTCGACACAACGTCTGTATCGGTTTACGGAGACTATGAACTGCAGGATGAAGAACCCTCAAATGTTACGTATGGCCACAGTAAGGCAAAGCGCCCGGATCTGAAACAGTTCATGGTTTCTATGTGTTGTGTCGAGAGAAACATCCCCATTATTGGTCAAGTTGAAAATGGTAATGCCTCGGATAAAACCCTCAATAACAAGCTTCTCTCCCGCGCATCAGCCTACATGGCACGTCATGGGCTTGAAACAGGAGCATCTCTTCATATTGCCGACTCCGCATTTGTAACCGCCTTAAATCTTGAAAAAGCAAGAGACCTCAAAATCGACTTTCTAAGTCGTATGCCTGCCAACTTCAAGGAGTGCAAGCGCGTCATAGACGAAGCCGTTAAAAAAGAAATCTGGCAGGAGGTCGGCATCCTTGCAAACGATGAAGGAACCATCAAAAAGCCATCCGCCTATTACCGGGCTCAGGAGGGAATTGTTGATGTCGAAGGTCATTCGTATCGCGCCATAACCTACCACTCAAGTGCCTACGACAAGCGCAGGCAAAAAACCATCGAGAACCAGCTAAAAAAAGACCGAACAGCCCTTGAAAAAACAATCCATGACAGCTTGCTCCCAGCTTATAAATGCCGCGATGATGCAGAATCTGCACGTAAGCAAATGATAAAACTGGCATCAAAGAGCATGCACACCATAGAAACGGAGATCACCGAGACCCCTGTCTTTGAAAGAGGACGCCCAAAAAAGGGAGAGACCAGAGTCGCGAGGGCGTTCCGGTACGAGCTCAGCACAACGCTCCATGAAAACCCCGAAAAAACAAAGGATCTCCGGACACGTGCAGGGTGTTTTGTTCTCCTCACGAGCCTTAATGACAAAGGCCGATGGAGTCCCTCAGAACTGCTCAGGCTCTATAAAGAGCAGGATGGCATTGAGAAAAACTTTGGCTTTATCAAAGATCCAGCCATCATTAACGCCATCTTTCTGAAAAAGACCTCACGCATTGAAGTGTTAGGCCTTGTACTCTTACTCGCCCTCTTAATTTGGAGGCTCATTGAGCGTGATCTACGGCAACATATAAAAAAAACGAGCACTCCACTGCCTGGATGGAAGCCAAAGGGGACAACTCGGCCTACGACATTTATGATGAGCATCAAGTTCAAGCAGATTAACGTACTCACCATTGATGGGGTTAGACGGCTTGCCAGACCTCTAAAACCTGAACAGCTCAAATTCCTTGAGGCACTAAAACTGACACCGAATATCTATACCATACCGTAGACCATCGACGACGAGGGCCTGAAAAAATAGCCCCGGCGATGCCGGCGGGGGTGCTGGATGTATGCTTTAGCCTTTAGCCTTTAGCCTTTAGCCTTTAGCCTTTAGCCATATTTAAACAAAAAGCCCCGCGCAACGTATGTTGCACAGGGCTTTTTTGTTATTACGGTGACCGCGTGGACCGCTACAGCAGGTTGTTGGCTTTCAGCCATGCTGTTGCCGTGTCGGACACACTCTGGTGCTCGACATCCACCTTGGCGTTGAGGGTCATCATCTCGGCCGAGGTCAGCTTCTCCGTCATGGAGCTCATAAGGGCTTCAATCTCGGGGTATTTCTTCAGAACCTCCTGACGGACGACAGGGGCAGGGTTGTAGGCGGGGAAAAAGTGCTTGTCGTCATCCAGGTTGACGAGGTCAAAGGCGGCAATACGACCGTCTGTGGAGTATCCCATGGCCACGTCCACCTGCTTGTTCTTCAGGGCAAGGTAGGTGATGCCGACATCCATTTTTTTGATGCTGGCCGCGGAAATCCGGAACCCGTAGATTTTCATCAGCTTCTTGATGCCGTCGGGGCGCTCCCAGAACTCGGCTCCCACCGCCAGGGTATGGGCTTTTTTGTTTTTCTTGTACCGCTCCCCAAGGTCGGAGATGGTGCGGATGTTTTCCGCTTCCGCCTCATTTTTCCGCATCATCAGGGTAAAGGTGTTGTTCAGGGGGGCTTTGTTCAGCCAGGTAAGCCCTTTGGGGGCATCCTGGGCCTTGACATAATCATAGGCTTTCTGGGAATCGTTCATCACCGCAGGGTCTGATCCCTTGTGGTAGACGGTGTAGGCCGTGCCTGTGTATTCGAAGTAGAGATCAACCATGCCGGTCTCAAGGGACTGCCGGATAATGGATGACCCCACGCCATTTTTGACGGTGACGGCAAATCCCTTGCTCTCCAGGAGCTGCTTGGAGAGCTCGGTCAAGAGGTACTGCTCGGTGTAGTTTTTGCCACCAACGACAATTTCCTTGGCTGCCATGGCTTGCGAAGCACCGGCTGTGGTGAAACATACGGCCAGGAACAACATCTGTATTGTGCGCTTAAACTTTTGCATAATATTCTCCTGTTTTATTTGAAATTATAATTGTCTCTGTTCAGTTATAAAAAATAGCCTTCGGGCATCACGGGGTCGTTTGAATGACCGTAAAGGTTGTCCACGGGCGTAGCCCGTCAGCACATGTGGAAGGGGCGAGGAACGAGCCCCGGAGCATTTGCGAACCTGGAGGCAATTTTCTGTAGCTATTTACCATTTTGAATCCTGAGCCCTTTGGGGATCAGTGCCAGTCCCAGCAGCTCGCAGGCATAGTCGCCAATGAGGGCCAGAAGGGTGGTTGGGATGGCGCCTGCCAGCAGTTTTACCGGCATCATCATGTCGATACCGGTAAAGATGAGGTCGCCCAGGCCGCCGGCCCCCACGAGAAAGCCCAGGGGGGCGCTTCCCACGTTGATGACCAGGGCAATCCGGAAGCCTGTCAGGATCACCGAAGCGGCGTTGGGCAGCTCCACGGAGAGCAGGATCTGGAACGGGGTGAGGCCGATGCCGCGTGCGGCATCTGTCATGCCGGCGGGCACGGCCTGGATCCCTGCCAGGGTGTTTCGGGCAATGGGCAGGATGGAGTAAATGGTCAGGGCAAAAATGGCCGGTTTGGTTCCGATGCCGAGCACGCTCAGGGAGATGGCGATGACGGCAAGGGACGGGATGGTCTGCCCCAGGCTCAGCACGTACATCACGCTGGTGGTGTATTTTTTCACACGGTCACGTGTTAACAGGACCCCTACGGAAAGCCCGATGACGGTGGCCATGAGCATGCTGCTGCCCACCAGAAGCAGATGCTGGCGGACCAGCTCCAGAACATACTCCATCTCAAAGGGGTCCGAGAGGTACTCCACAAGCCCTATCTGCTGGGCCTTGATGCCGAAGAAAAACAACAGTCCGAAAAGTGCGTAGCGGTATATTTTAATTACAAACGTCATGACTGATTATGCCTCTATTTTAAGGCCCTTGGAGGTCAGGCAACGCTCAATGAGCGCCATGCCCGTATCAACCAGGATCGCAAGAATGGAGACGCCCAGGGCGCCTGTGATGATCATCTCCTCATACGATCTGGAAATGCCTTGCTGGATAAAGACCCCAAGGCCCCCAGCCCCGATATAAGCGGCGATGGCAGCGATGCCGATGTTCATGACGGCCGCGGTGCGCAGGCCCGCCAGGATCACGGGAACCGCAATGGGGATTTCAACCTCCCGCAACAGCTGCCAGCGACTCAGGCCCATGCCTTTTCCGGCATCCACAAGGCTTGAGTCCACGTTTTTGATGGCGATATACGTGTTCCGGATGATGGGCAGCTCACTGTAGAGGACCAGGGCCACAACCGCAGGAACCTTCCCAAGGCCCATCCCGAAAGGCGCCAGCACAGGGAGCATCACGCCGAAGAGGGCGATGGACGGAACGGTCATCAGCACGTTGGCCACTTCAAGTACTTTTTTGGCGAGACGTTCGTTCTTGGTGATGGCAATCCCGGTGGGAATGCCGGTGACCATGGCAATGAAAAGGGAGAGGAACACCAGGTAAAGGTGCTCCAGGCCTAAGGTCAATGCCTGATCCATATTCTGTTCGATAAACCGGTAAATATTCATACTGGCCCCCTACTCGTTGTTGTCGTCATCGTAGAATTCCAGGATTTTATTTTGAATGTTGAGGTAGGTGATGGTCCCTTTGAAGTCCCCGTTGTCATCGACGACACAGTAAAAGGCCATGCTGTCCATCAGCATGGAGGAGAGGACCTCCCGGAGCGGTTCGTCATCTTCCACAAAAATCTGGAACGGCTCGGCCACATCGGTCACCGGGCCCTGCTCGAACTTCAGCAGCTTGGGCGTGACGTATCCCACCGGCTTGCCGTTTTCCACGACAATGCAGGTCTTTTTGTTGTTCTCCACCATAAATTCAAGGGCCTGGGGGCTCTTCATATCTGCGGGGAGTACGTTTTTCGGGGAAGTGTTCATGGCATCACGGGCGCGGATAAGGCCCAGAACCTTCAGGGCACGATCGGCTCCCACAAAATCCGAGACGAACTTGTTCTTGGGCTGTGTGAGGATCATCTCCGGTGTATCAAACTGGACGATCTTGCCGTCCTTGAAGATAGCAATGCGGTCCGCCATCTTGATGGCCTCGTGAATGTCGTGGGAGACAAAGACGATGGTCTTTTTCAGGCGGGCCTGCAGCCGCATGAACTCGTCCTGGATCTGGTCCCGGTTGATGGGGTCGATGGCTCCGAAGGGTTCATCCATCAGGAGGATGTCGGGGTCTGCGGCAAGGGCACGGGCCACGCCCACGCGCTGCTGCTGGCCGCCGGAGAGTTCGGCAGGGTAACGGGAACTGTAGGTTTCCGGGTCAAGCTTCACCAGCTTGAGGAGGTGCGCCACGCGCTCGTCGATTTTTGCCTTTTCCCACTTCAACACCCGGGGAATCATGGCGATGTTTTCATAGATGGTCTTGTTGGGGAACAGGCCGATCTGCTGGATGACGTAGCCCATGCTTCGCCTGAGCTGCACGGGGTTCAGCTCCCGGATGCTCTTGCCGTCCACAAGGATGTCCCCGCCGGAGATCTCTTCCAGCTTGTTGGTCATGCGGAGCATTGTTGTTTTGCCGCATCCCGAAGGACCCAGGAAAACAACAACTTCCCCCGGCTTTATCTGAAGGCTGATGTCCCGGACGGCCGTGACGGACTCTTTTCCGTTACCGTATACTTTTCTGACGTTGCGATATTCGATCATGTGAAAACCTATAAAAAAGGGGACTGTTCAAGTGTGCTTCCGGCAGCAAGGGGGGGGGGGGGCTTGAAACCCTGTGGCGAATGCGTGAAATGTGTCGCGTGATACTGCTGCGTTCAAAACGTTCGCGCTATGTGGGATCTTGTGCGCCCGTCTCTGTGGGAGATACCGGTTTCATGACTCGTGGAAAACACAAATCGTTCCACCCGTGTGCCAAGCTCGGAAATGCTTACTGACCAGAACCGTTACAAATAAAAAATGAAAAAAAGCGGGTAACCGCGCTCAGCCCGTTGCACCTGAAGGCTTTGGCCCTTCTGCGCAAGGCTATCCGTTGCAGCCCCTCCCGGCTAAGCATGGTCATGGGGTCGTGCCCATGATGAGGGCCTTTGATACAAAGACTGATAGTCACCGTAAAGGTGGTCCATACTCACGGCGTGTGGGCGTGAGTGGAAGGGTGGGGGCTGGGTGGTTTCCTGAGGAACAAGCGCATCCCGTAATATTCAGAAATGGTTTCTGTTGTCAGGTGTTTGTCATAATGTCATGCCTTTCGTTGAAACGGTCCGGGCGCTCACATGTGTCTGCTTTTCAGTGCGTTATGCCTGATGCCTGTGAGGTTCTGTGCCCCTTTTTAAGGGAACAGATTCCGGATTTTACTTTCAACTCAAAATATCATGGAGGCTTTTAATAACATACAGAATCCATCGAACACAATAAGTTTATTTTGATTTTTAGGCCATAAAAATTAGAAAAAAGCAATGATATTAGAGTTTTTGTGGCGGTATGGGGTAGGTAGAGATATATTTAGTTCAATGCTTTTTTTTGAGCGTTGAGGGAACAGAAAGGTGGAAAAGGTTCGGGTTCAAATCAAGGGGGGGGAGAAGGGCAGGGCAGGTTATAGGTTATAGGCGATAGAGGAAGTGGCAAAGGGCGAAATGCCTCCGGCGGCCCTGCCGGGGGCCGAACTTTTGAAAAGTTCGATAAACAGGTTGGGGGGTATTAAAAGCAAAAGCGTGCTTGGTTCTTGGTGCCTGGTTCTTCGTTAAATGAATTCGCGTTGCTCATGGCATTGAAAGGTGAATAGTGAGTGGTGAGTAGTGAAAGGGCAAAAAGCAGGTGATAGGGACGGTGACGAAGGGGGAAAAGCCTCCGGCGGCCCTGTCGGGGGCCGAATTTTTGAAAAGTTCGATAAACAGGTTTTTTGAAAATGATAGTTGGAAGTTCTTAAGAGAAAGGCGGATGTGATTTGACCCGAGGAACGAGGGGGAAAGCGCATCCGCAACCAGCTTTCAAGGTGGCACACCTTGCCGCCGGAGGCATCGCTTTTTGTCTGTTTTAAAGGTGAATAAACGGAAAAAGGGGCGCATCAACGAAACGTTGACACCCCCCTTTTTTATTTGTTCGATTGGTCCATCAGTGGCCTTGGGCCGGGCTTACAGTATCTGAGAAAGGAACAATTTGGTTCTGTCGTGCTCCGGGTTGTTGAAGAAGTGCTCGGGGGTACCGGTTTCAATGATCTTGCCTTTATCCATAAAGATCACTTTATCGGCAACCTCCCGTGCAAACCCCATCTCATGGGTGACACACACCATGGTCATCCCTTCTTTGGCAAGATTGGTCATAACATCCAATACTTCGCCGATCATCTCCGGGTCCAGGGCCGAGGTGGGCTCGTCAAAGAGCATGATCTTGGGGTCCATGGCAAGGGCCCTGGCAATGGCCACCCGCTGCTGCTGGCCACCCGAGAGCATTTTGGGGTATACGTTTGCCTTTTCCCGGATCCCGACTTTGTCCAACAGCTCGAGGGCAACCTTTTCAGCGTCCTCCTTGGGCATCTTTTTGAGCTTCATGGGGGCCATCATCAGGTTGCCCAGCACCGTCTTGTGAGGAAAGAGGTTGAAGCTTTGAAAGACCATGCCAAGTTCCTGGCGAACGGCATTGATGTCGTTGGTTTTGTCATTGATGTCTTTTCCGTCAATGACAATGCTCCCTCTGTCTATTGTCTCCAGGCGGTTGATGGACCGCAGCATGGTTGATTTGCCCGAGCCGGAAGGACCGATCACAACCACTTTTTCACCCGGTGAAATATCAAGGCTGATATTATCCAATGCACATAAGTTGCCAAAATATTTATAGACGTCGTTGATTTGAATAATGGCATTAGTCGCGTTCATAATAATTCAACCTATCTTCCATTTTGCTTACGGCTTTGGATAAAATAAGGGTGATCACAAGGTAGACCAGCGCAACCATGGTATACGCTTCAAAGTAACTGAAGGTCACACTTGCAAACTCACGCCCGCGTCTCAAAATATCGGCAACGGCCAGGATAGAAACAAGGGAGCTGTCCTTTAAAAGAGCGATAAATTCATTGCCCACCGGCGGGAGAATGGTTTTCCAGGCCTGGGGCAAAATAACCATGAACATGGTCTGGGTTTTGTTGAATCCAAGAGATCGGGCCGCTTCCATCTGCCCTTTGTCAATGGATATGATACCGGCCCTGAACACCTCTCCCATGTACGCGCCATAACAGAATCCCATGGCAATGATGGCAGATGGCAGCTCTGATATTTGCAGGAACTCAAATCGCCCCAGTGCATAATAAATGTAAAAAAGCTGAACCAATAAAGGAATACCCCGCACAACCTCAACATAGGTTGAAGCAATGGTATTGATTATTCTGTTCTCTGAGATGCGTCCGAGCCCTGTGAAAAGGCCGATGACCAACGCCAATAAAATAGAAGCAATCGTGACCTTAAAGGTGACCAGTATGCCGTCTGGTAAGAACTTTAAAACTTCCCAATACATGTCCGGGTCGCTTAGGCACAAATAAATCATACATCCAACGGCGCCAACAAAGGATATGGACCATGCATTGACCAATCCCTTGTCTTTTTGAACAGGAATGGCGGCGCCGTCGCCGACTATTATGTTAATGGGATGACCCTTGTCTGCCATTTTGGAACTCCAATACTTCAAAGGTATGATCTGATTTTTCTTATTCCACAGTAACCATTCAACGTGTATTTTCAGCGGTTCTGCCGGGGGCAATGGAATCTTCTTTCAGGGTGGGACACCTTGCCGCCGGAGGCTGTTTTTACGGGCAGTATGGCTGCATTCCACAAAAATAAAATCCTCGGCAAAACAGAAGGGCTTGCCAAGGATTTTACCTTATGCCTGGTCCATAAAAACTAAAATCCCCGGCAAAACCATGCCCCTGCCAAGGATTTTCATTCTTAGTGTTCCATTAGAACCATTTCTTGAAAATTCGGTCGTACTCACCAGACGCTTTTACTTTTTGCAGGGCATCGTTGACCAGCTTCATCTTCTCGTCGGACTTGCCTTTTTTGAACGCAAAACCCAGATACTCAGGGGTGTCGGACTTCAAGAGGAAGGCAAGGGTCAGGTCCTTGGAGTACTGCTTGTTTGTCAGGGCGTAGTCCGCTGCAACCGCGTCATCACAGACAACAGCATCGGTCCGGCCGTTGTACAAGTCTTCCACGGCAAGGCCGATTTCGTCGTAGGA
Organism: Desulfolunaceae bacterium; assembly: GCA_942491485.1. Taxonomy (GTDB): domain Bacteria; phylum Desulfobacterota; class Desulfobacteria; order Desulfobacterales; family Desulfolunaceae; genus Desulfoluna. The sequence continues at coordinate 250,913 of CALOAX010000017.1, forward strand.
TTTCATGGTGACACCTTCAATCTTTCGAGCCACCAGAAAGCCTGTGGTACCGATCTGGGCGCCGGCTTTCTTGCCTTTCAAATCGGCTTTGGATTTGATGTTGGCGGTCTTCTTGGTGATAACCCCCTGCTTGACTTCAAAATAAGGGTTGCTGAAAGCCATGGCCTTCTTGCGGGCGTCCGTAATGGAGACAGAGGATGCAATCATGTCATACTTGCCGGCCGCAAGGCCTGCAAAAATGCCGTCCCAGGCTGTGTTTCGGATGTCAAATTTAATGTCACTTGCTTTTTCCATGGCAGCCATGAGCTCAGGAGTGAATCCTGTGATGGCTTTGTCCTTGTTGATAAACTCCATCGGAGGCCATGTGGCGTCAGAGGCAACAGTGATAACGGTTTGTGCAAAAGCGCTGGGCACAAGTATGAACAGGGTCAGAGCAAGCATTAAACTTTTCTTCAACATGATAAACCAATCTCCTGATGTTTAGATAATAATTTTACTTTTACTAATAACATCTTCCTAATCATATGTTTTTTAATAAGAAAAACTACTATCACATTTTTCATAAAAATGACAAGAGCTCTTCGTTCGAGGAATTGGCGTATTAAGGCGAATGGTGAATGGTGAATGGTGAGTAGGGAAAAAGCCTCCGGCGGCCCTGCCGGGGGCCGAACTTTTGAAAAGTTCGATAAACAGGTTGGGGAGAGTATGAAAAGCAAAGGCGTGCTTGGTTCTTGGTGCTTGGTTCTTCGTTCAAGGGATTCGCGTTGCTCATGACCATTAGATATAAAGGGCGTGGTAAGGTCAAAATCAAAAAGCTGTTTCAGCCACAGATGGCACGGATGGGCACAGATGAAAATAGGGCATGGGGATAGACCATAGGTATACATGGTTTGTCAGCCCTGGCTTTTTATCATTGCCGGAGCGCAGCGACTCCACTGCTACTCACTATTTTCTATTCACCACTCACCAACAGAGCGGAGCGATGAATGGAACCAAGCACCAAGAACAGTTTTTTATTGATTCATATATTTCTCAATCCCCGGCCAGTTCCCCCTGTCGGCAAAATCGTTGATCCCGACAGCGGACTCAGCAGGGGATGCCTCAAGAAGCTCTTCCAACAGCTGTGTCGACCACTTGAATGTCTCCATGGCCTCACCCAGGCTGTTGTGGTGAAACACGGCGATGTGGGTCAGGAACCCATGGGTTGTCAGGTTGTCTTTCAGGTCAGTGGAAAGGGCTTGGATGTTCTCTTTTTCCGCATCAATGCTCAGTAGAATCAATCCCTCCTCAAGACGGAACCCTTCGATGCCGTACAACTCCTCACCATAGGAGTTGAGGGTGTCGTTGACGACTTTCATCATCTGGTCGTTCTCTTTAAGCACCTTCACGCACACGAAGTATGGATCGTCATAGTCATCCAGGTTTTCAAGGTACTCTTTTGCGTCTTCCGGTAATGTCAAATTCTGAAATATCTTGCTGCTCAGCATGGAAACTCCTTATATATAAAAACTGTGCGTCGTGCGTGGTTCTTAGTTCTTCGTTCGAGGTGTCGTTGCACTCCATCAGGAAAAAAAATGCCGCCGGGATGTGCCCGAGGAACGAGGGTCACATCCCGGCGGCAATCCGCTTTCAAGGTGGCTCACCTTGCCGCCGGAGGCATCTTTTTTGTCCCTTATTATTCACTGCTTACTACTCACCATTCACTATTCAAGTTCTTCGCTGAATGATTTAAACCCCGTTAAATCACCAATCTGAACTTTCTGATCAATTTCATCCAGCACCCACCCCTTGGGGCCACGCACGTACTTCCACAGCTCGGCAAATGCTTCGGCCTCTGATTTGTCCCCGGATACCACGCTTCCGCTGTTTGTATCGATGGTGTAGTCCACCATGGATCCTTTGATATGAACCCAGAAGCGATCCCGTGAATCATCCTTGTAGTCCACAACCTCAACGACCTTGGTCTCGTCAAGGTTGATGTTCTCCAGCATGTTCTTTCGGTTTTGCGCAATCAGCAGGTCTGTCTGGGCCTTGTGCTTCTGGTACAGCCTCTCGCTCACGTAATCCTTGGCAATCTCCTGATCACGCTTCATCCATGCTTCCTGAACCTTGAAAAAGGAAACCTCGACCCGTGCCTTGATGTTGGCCAGCTCCCACGATGAATCAATGCCTGCAATTTGCTCAAGAAGAGACCTGCACTTCTTATTCTTCTTCACAAGAAAGTGAGTCACAATGGCAGAATAAATCATGAAAAAAGGCGCTAAAATAATTCCCAAAATACCGCCCCCCTTTCCGCCACCACCGCCTCCGGCCCTCGCCAATACCTCTTCAGGGAAAACCCCTAAAACAATCAGGGTACAAAAAAATACAACCAGAACGGGCAATACATAATGTTTTGTTTTCATAATTTAAATCCAGAATCTCTCGTTGGTGTGTCCGGTGTTTCAAGTCTTTTAAGACTGTACCTGAAAGGATGATGCATCCCGGTACACGTGGGCGGGGACGTTAGGGCCTCGGTCGGAAATAATGACACAACAACCTTTTCAGGCCGTTTCCACAATGCTGCTCCATTCAACGTTCAATGTAGTAATGCTTATGTTGCAGGTTACATGGATGTGTATAATTTAATTATTCCGAGGTCCTTGCATAAAATCACGAACTGTACATGCCACCATCATCGGTCTGTCAGAGCGTTTTGAACGAGACCTGATGCGCGACAGCGGATTAACCAATCACAGATTGGGGAGGAATACAATGGGAAAAGGGGAAGGGCAAAAAGCAGGCGATAGGGGAAGAGGCAAGAGGGGGAAGCCTCCGGCGGCCCTGCCGGGGGCCGAACTTTTGAAAAGTTCGATAAACAGGTTGGGAGGGAAAAGTCAAAAAGCTGTTTCGGCCACAGATGGCACGAATGGACACAGATGAAAGCAGGGCATGGGTGGTAGGGGAAAAGCGTTCCTGGTTCTTAGTGCTTGGTTCTTGGTTCGAGGGATCGCGTTGCTCATGGCATTGAAAGGGGGGATAGTGAATGGTGAGTAAGGAAAAAGCCTCCGGCGGCCCTGCCGGGGGCCGAACTTTTGAAAAGTTCGATAAACAGGTTGGAAGGGCAAAAATAAAAAGCTGTTTCAGCCACAGATGGCACGGATGGGCACAGATAAAAACAGGGCATGGTTGTTAAGTTATAAGCATTCAGGGCTTTTTATCATTGCCAGAACGAAGCGACTCCTTGATGAAAGAGTCTGGGACGAAGCATGAAGAACGTATTTATTGCCCTTTGTTCTCTCACCGTTCCTTCTGTCCTGTAGATTTCATTTTAAGTAGTTATCATTGTTGGTTTTATGTTGTCAAAAAGAGAAATGAGGCGTATCACTTTGGTGTTTCTTTCTTTTTAATATGAAGAAATATTGAAGTTCTTTGTGCTTTGTTGGGCTAAAAGCAGCCAATAAATTGTATGTTAAGAGTCGCATGGGCCTTTTCGTCTTTGATGAAAGAACTCGTGTGGGGGAGGTAAGCGGAAAAATCTCCCGCGGTAGGCCAGTTTTATATGTTTGACCTTGATAGTGGATAGTGGAAGGTGAGGTGAATATATTTGACGTATATTGTTTGTGTCTCTTAAAGTATCTGTTTTTTTTGATTATTTGTCCTTGGTGATGAATCCAAATTTGTATTTCCATAATCACAAATAAGTCTAAAAGGCTCACCTCTCCGTCATAGGCATTGCTTTCGTATGCTTAAATTTTGTCGTTTTAACACCTACGGTGTTCAGTGTCCTTCGTTAGTTTCTATGACGTGAGTCTATATTGATTTTTTGGGTGTCCTATATTCTTATATTTACAGGAGATAATATGAAACTTGAAAAAGTACTGAACCGAATGAATCAGCCAGAGAAGAGCAAATTTTATAATATGCTGACTAATATTATCTCAAAGGTCGGTGAGGTTGAGACGGATACTCCGTTGGAGAAGGGGATGGACGGGGTTCATTTTGCCAAGACCTTTTTAACACCGGAGATTAATAAAGCGTATGAAAGGCGTCTGATTCGGCGGTTGAGAGACAAGGTCGCGCTCGATATTATAGCGGATATTGCCATTCGAGACGGCAATTGCATTATGTCTAAGGAGTGGTTTGCGATCCTTTGGGGCAAGGAAATCTGCCGGATTGAAAAAGGTGTTCAAGAGATGAGTGATCTTTTATCGGGGAGCGACAAAAGCAACCGTATCGATAAGGCGCGCCTTCGAGATTACACTATCTATAGATCCTGTGTGGATGCAGCATTGAATAACGATCTTGAGCGTGGGGATGTTGCAAAGATATCGCGTGATGAGATCATGGTGCTCGATGCATTAAAAAATGCCTTGGGTCTTTCCAACGAAGAGGCTCGTTCGATTTACTATTGTGTGGTTAAACTTTCAACGTTACGGGCGGACAGAGACGGCATTGATGAGTTGATCAGTGATACCGTTGGTAATGGGGTTGCTTTTTACCGAAAAAATGAAACAACCCTCTACTTCCCCGAAGAGGTGGTGTCAATATTACGAAGCATAAAGAGCGTTGAGCTGGCCAATAAGCATACGCGCAGAATTTTAAAAGCATTCTCTGACAAGATGATCAATCGTATCATCAGGAATCATGGAATTAAGGTACGCCCACGAGTTGAAGAGAAGCCGGGGAGAAGTGACAAGATAGAAGCCATTATCAAGTGCGGAGTGGACTTGCGGGAAATTTTACGGACTGAAATTTTTGATGACGATCAGAAAGAGAACGACAAGAAGAAAATTCTTAATGACCTGATCGAAAACAAACTTGAAATTCACCTCGAATCTTTTGGCCGTACCGTCGATGACAAGATTGACAACATCATCGACTATTTTAAAGGAGTGGACAAAGACTCAAACATCGGCATTTCTCGTGACGGTTTCGAAAAGCTTGTGACTGAACTGTCTGAGACCGTTTCCGATTTACTGGGGCGGGTGCGCAGTGAATTTGAGCTCCAGGACAATATTGAACTGAAAGGAGAAGTACTTCTTGATTACAACATTAAACCTAAAGACATCCTATATCTCTTTTCTGACAAAGAGCTGAAAGAGTTTTGTGGACAACGGGAGATCAGTTACCGCGGGAAGAATATTGTCAACGCCATCGTGAATAGCTACCACGAATCTCCCAACTTGTATGTTGAGAACTATACTTCTATTGCAAAAAATGATGCGCTTACCCTGAAAAGCAATGGGGTAAAGATTAAAGATGACATAGGATTGGTGTTTGAGACTGCCACCCGACTTATCTTCGAAAGGTTGAACTTAAGTGTCAGTGACAGCATCAAAGAAGCCGTGAACAACAAGAAAAACAAGGCCGACCTCATTATTGACCTGGGAGATAACCGGGTTTTCATCGTTGAATGCAAGGCGTCAAAAAAGGAGTATAGCAGTTTTTCCGGTGTGACTCGCCAAATCGGTGCTTACATCAATCAATATGAGAAGAAAAATTTTATCGTTCAGGGGGCTATTCTTGTTTCTGGAGAGTTTTCCGAAGACTTTGTCAGTGACTGTGAGCCATTTGATGAATTTAATCTGACCCTGCTGAAAGCGGACAGCTTTGTGAAGATCTATGAGGACTTTAAGGAATCAAAGAAAAAAGAATTTCCAGTGAATCTTTTCCGGCATGGGCTGCTCAATGAGGAAATCGTTGCTAAGGCCTTGAGACGATAGCTATTTCAGTTTGGGGTGAGTGTGTGGATTGAATAGGGGGCGCGTCTATACATAGGATATTTTCCCTGCTCAAGGGCCATGCCTATGAATTTGATAAATTGGATTTATTTGTACGCTCCTTAGCTGCCAAGCCGCATCCGTGTCAATCTGTGGCAAGATTGTTCTTTGTTTTAAGGGTGCCTTTTGTCATAGATGGCACCCGCCTTCTCCTGCCTTGATCGTACCACCGTGTTTGTTTGCTCTCTTGCCAGTCTACGAATTGATAAGAAAGGATTCTCCATGGCCCGAAAAAACGAAAACATCCTTAACGTGTTGATTCAGCTCCCCTGGTGGGTCAGCGTTCTGTTTTCCGGTGTTGCTTACGTCGGTCTGAAGTGGGTTTTGCCTGGGGTTGTCTCCGGCAATATGTTTGCCGAGGGGTTTGCCAAGGGTTTGTCGCCAATGGCGCATATTTTTGCTCTTGTCCTTATTGTTCCCGCTCCCATTTCATTTTTCAACGCGTGGCGAAAACGGCAGCTTTTGGAAAAGCAAAAGGGCATTGAGACCATTCGATCGCTGAGCTGGAAGGAATTCGAAGAGTTGGTGGCTGAGGCGTATCGGAGGCAGGGGTATTCTGTGATTGAAAACCCCGGCGGAGGTGCGGACGGAGGGATTGATGTTCGGCTGAAGAGAAACGGCCATCTTCATCTGGTGCAGTGCAAGCAGTGGCGGTCACAGAAGGTGGGCGTCAAGGTGGTTCGGGAGATGTACGGCGTCATGGTGGCCGAGCATGCGGCCAGCGCCATTGTGATTACCTCCGGTACGTACACCCAGGAGGCCCGGAATTTTGCTTCGGGAAAACCCCTTGATTTGGTGGACGGGGCTCAACTTGAGGCTTTGATTAGTCAGGTTCAGGCGACAGAGGAAAAGAGGAGCATTTCTTCGGTCCCGATTGATAAACCTGTGCCGGTGGCCGAGCCTGAGACAGTAATAGAAACAGCAAACAGGGGACAGGCTCTTTATGATAAACCTGTGCCGGTGGCCGAGCCTGAGACAGTAATAGAAACAGCAAACAGGGGACAGGCTCTTTATGCTGGACTTTTCGTGTCCCTCTGTGAGATAGTTTTCCGTAAGCTATCTCTTTTAAATCATATCGAAATCCATTCTTTGTAAGCGAACCAAACTATTTGATTCTGTAAGGCCAGGGAGGAGGGTGTCATGCCACGAGTTTCCCGTATGGTCGTCACGGATCCAGGGCAAAAAGCCGCTTACCATGTGATCAGTCGGACGGCATTGGACGGTCTTCCATTTGGAAAGGTGGAGAAAGACGAGTTGGTACGCATCATCCAGAGGCTTTCAGCGGTGTATGCTGTGGAGGTGCTTGGGTTTGCGATAATGGGAAATCATTTTCACCTGCTGGTGGAGGTGAGCCCAGGGGCCATGGTATGTGATGATGAGGTACGGCGACGGTTTCAGCTTCTCTATGGTGAGGAAGCGGAATGTCCTGAAGGTCGTATAGGGGATTATCGTGAACGGTTTTCCAGCCTGTCTGCGTATGTCAAAGACATCAAGCAGAGCTTTTCGCATTTTTACAACAAGCGAAAGAAGCGAAAAGGGACTCTTTGGGGAGAGCGCTTCAAGAGCGTGATCGTTCAGCAGGGAAACACACTGATCAATTGCCTTGCGTACATCGATCTCAACGCGGTGCGTGCCGGGATCGTGAAGCGTCCTGAAGATTATCGTTGGTGCTCCATCGGGTATCATCTCCAGACGGGAAACAAGGATGGGTTTCTCTCATCGGACTTGGGAATGCTTGAGTTTGGTGTGGCGGATGCGGCCACGCAACTCCGAAAATACCGTGAATTTCTCTATCACGTCGGGGCCATCGAGAAGAGAGGCAAGGCGAAAATTACAAAGAAAGTTCTCGATGAAGAGACCGCAGAAGCGTTTGAGGTGAACCGAGTGCGACGGTTCAGGTACAGAACCCGGTACTTTACGGATTCAGGGATTATCGGTTCACGGGCATTTGTTGAAATGACCTATGGCACGTTTAAGGATCGACTTCAAACATCGCGCGATAAAATTCCGAAGGCTGTCAAGGGCATTGAGGGCATGTATTCTTTGAAACGACTGACGGATGCCTGAACCCCACGTTGATTGTTCCGATGATTCAGGGGGGATGCCTGGGGGCGTGTTGTGACGTGGGCCTTAGTTGCCAGTGTCTGCATTACTATGTCATGAGTGTGCTTCCGTTTTTTCCAGTTCAATACATCCAACTCATTTTATACATAAGGGAGATACTCTTTATGCTGTTTGAGGGATCACAAAGCATAAAGAGCCTGTCCCCTATTTCACTATTTCTCCTATTTCTCTATTTCCGTGAAAACAAATAAGGCGGTTGAAAATATATCCTTATTGGTCAGCCTATGGCCTTCTTTTGCAGCCAATAGATTTGTTGTGGAATAGGAGGCGCGTCTTTACATGGGACATTTTCCCGTCTTCGGCGCAAGTTCTATGGATCAGGGCCATTGTTTTTCTTCGTGTCAGTCCGAAGGACTCTTCATGGTCTGCATGGTAAGTATGCTTACGTCGTTCTTGAGTGGGGTTTGCCAGGGGAATCGGTGGAAGGCATGGCCGGTCCGGAAGGGAAGAGCTCCATCTTCGTGCTCTTCCCTTCCGGTGGGCAGGTTATCGGTTACTGGGGATAGGAGGCGTTGTCGGGGAGCGTGTCGAGGAATTTGTTGGTGAGGCGCTCCTCGCGGACGGCCTCTTCAAGCCACAGTTTCATGAGCCCATTCTTGAACTCAAGTTTCTCTTCGATCAGCATGGGCAGGTCAACCCCTGCCAAAGCCTGGGCCTTCTCCTTGGTCGAGAAGTCCGGGACCTGATAGTTCAGGACTTTATGGGCCGCCAGGACCCCTGTCAGCATGAGGTTGGCCTGCTGCGCCTTCTCGTTGGCAACGGCCAGCAGACGCAGGGTCTCTTCCGGTGCATGGAAGAAGGAGCCGTGGCTGGCGATGGAGAAGTCCCAGAGCCACTGGCCCGACCGGATCATCTGGAGCACCGGCTCCATCTCCTCTTCGGTGGCACCGACCTCCCAGGCCTTCTTGGCGTTCAGGTGCGCTGTGGCAAGGCTGTTCATTGCGATGACATGGAGCTGATCTTTGCGCTTCAGCTTCTCCTTGACGATGTTTCTAAACTCCTCTTCGCTCTGGCGGTGGCAGGTGAGACAGGAGTTTGCGATATCGTCCAGCGGGCTTTGGATGTGGTGGGTGGAGAACTTGATGCTCCCCTTTTGGGTGTAAGGAAGATGGCAGTCGGCGCAGGAGAGGCCTCTTTTGTAGTGGATCCCGGTGACAAACATCTCATATCCCGGGTGTTGTGCCTTGAGCAGGGGCGTATCGCTCAGTGAGTGGGTCCAATCCGAGAAGTCGTACTCATCGTAGTACTCCTCCATGGCCTCGGCGGTAAGCCCCTTGGCCCATGGGAGGGTTACGACCGCAGCGGTCTTGCTTTTCCCATCCTCGCTGGTGTAGGGGGTGGGGCGGAAGTAGTACTCCACATGACACTGGGCACAGGCTAAGGAGCGCATCTCCTGGTAGGTGATCTTATCGAGATCAACACCGCTGGCCTCAAGGGCTCGCGTAAGGTAGGGCCTTGAGATTTCGAGCTGGCTGGTCTGGGTGTTGTGGCAGTCGGCGCACCCAATGGGGTTGACGATCTCACTGCCCGCCCGCGCCCACTTTCCGGTGTAGAACTCGTTTTCGCCCTCTTTGGCCATCAATCGCGGAACATCTGATGACTTGCAGGCCCAGCAGGCCATGGGCATGGGACCGTTGTCGGGGCCGGTGGGCCCTCCGGTCCGAAGGGTGTTCCGGTTGCTCTGGAGGGCAAAGGCGTGTCCACGTGGTGAGTTGTAATCCTTGGAAAACCCGTAACCCGCCCAGAGAATAACAAGCTGAGGATACTTCTCAAGCATATCCTCGATCTTAGCGCTCTGGGACGTCATCTTCCAGGTATCGTACTGATTCGGATACGATTCGCCCCAGACATCACTGCGGGCCTCAATCCCTTTCTCCTTGATGACCGGCGCGGTGTTGAGCAGCGCCTTTTCATCTTTTTTGGTGTCGATGGACCCGAGCATGTAGCCCATGAAGGCAACACCAATAACCACAACCACAATGATGAGTACATACCGTTTCATGCTTGCCCCCTATTAATCGTTAATGGTTCCATCGGGTACCCAAGTTGTCCGGTGTCCCGTTAATGCTTCGAATCCGCCCGTGCGGGACCGAACGATGGCAGTCCCAGCACTTCCGTGTGCCCAGGGCCTCTGTGTCCCAGGCGTGATACCGGTCCACATTGCCGATAAGCGTTTTAGAAAAGCTGGCATGACACCGGATACAGTTCTCCTGAACACGTCGCGCTCCGTCATCGGTGATCATCATCCTTTTCCCATACGTATTAAGCGTAAAGGCAACGGTGTGATTAAATCCATCCCGGCTTTTGGATGCGTACTTATCAATGTAGTTGTCCACCGGCAGGTGGCAATCGACGCATGCCGCACGCTGAGCGTGGGAGCTATGCTGCCACGTCGCATAATAGCTCTCCATGACATGACAATTGATGCAGGCAGTGGCATCGTCGGTTAAATACGACGTGGCCTCGGACTCTTTGATCAGGTAGAGTCCCATCACCACGGCGATACAAACTGCCGCTACTGCTCCATACTTTAAGGCCGTTACCTGGTTCATAGGCACCTCTTATATAAGGTTGCGCCAAAGATAAGTGGAGTGGATTGGCGATCTCCATTTGAAGACCATTAAACGTTCGTCACTGCACGAACAGATAAGACGGGATGCGGATGGGACAATCAGGGCGAAGCGTCCCTTGACGTATGCACGAAGGCAAACACGTCGCCGTGACATCTTCTTCGAGATCCACCTGGAATGAAAAAAAGAGATGCACACCTTTTCTACGGCTTTCACACTCTCTCTTTTCAAGAAGACCGGCTGCGAAATCCCATAAAACAGGTTCATTTCGCATGGATCTGTTACTTGGGTACATTCCACCTATAGTAATGTCAGCGATACACATTTGTCAATATCATGAGTGGGATAAGCACGGTCACCGACCCACATCATCTCTGCATGACTAGATGCTATCTTTTGAGGGGATAGGTTTTTTGTGCATTAACGCGTTGGTCTTCCCAAGCAAAAACCAGAAATATTGATGTAGCGGCCCCGGTTCCCCGGGCACATATATTTCTTAAGCAGCCAACAAGCCCTTACTCCAGGATTGGCGGGTCTCTCCGGGTGATTTAAAACTGTTTTTTTCAATCAGCCATTGTTTGTTGTATCTCTCGACAAAATCTCTGACAGCCTCGCGGGCACCCTCGGTGGTGACGAAGTTTCGATCATAAATAGCCTGCTCCTTCATTGTTCGGTTGAACCGCTCAGCAACTCTGTTCGTTTGAGGTTGGGCAACAAATGAGAGGCTGGGCTTCATTCCCCAGTGAAAAGCAACGAAAAGAGGCGTACTAAACTCGTGAAATATCCGGGCTAAGTTGGGCCTCCCTGCATTATGACCATAAGTAACCAGCGACAGGCGACCGCAGCAGGGAATTGGGGCCATGCTTTTAAAGTACCCTTGGCATGCCAACCTCGACGATGCTATCGTAGCCGGGTTCAAACCCTGTTTGCCAAACCCGGCTCATAAAAATCCGCAAAGGGTTGGCTTGCCTCCGGGGCTGCCGAAGGCCTCGGTTAACTTGGGTAAATCTTCTCTGAATTGGACATATTAAAGATGAATTATAAAAACAAAGCGCTGTGCAGGGTCAGAACAATCACCACCTTCATTTCCTTGGGGCAGGATAAAAGGACGTGGGAAAAAGAGATCCTTACAGCATCGCAGTTTTGCGCGGATCTGTCACACGATTTTCAAAAACATGGGTACACGGTTCAATCGGTTCGAATTGTCACCAATCCGTTTGGCGAGTATTTGACAACCGATAGTTTAGAGGGGGCAAGAGGTGATCTGGCTTATCTCAGCGACCTGCTGAACGCTTCAGACACCTCTGGTGTCCGAGTGCGGTTTGCTATCGGGGAAGCGAGAACAAAGCGTGAGATAGAGATCTTACCTGAATTGGTCAAAGAGTTTGGGGACCTTTGCAACGTCTGTGTGAATGTCAACAGTGATGAGTTTGGTATTTTGGACAATGAACTGATTCAGCTCTCATCAGAGGCTGTTGTACAGATAAGCAAACTCACCCCAAGGGGAGAGGGTAACTTCAATTTTACGGTGAATTTCAACTGTGATCCATTGATACCTTACTTTCCTGCGAGCTATCACCGAGGCGAATGTGGGAACCGTTTTGTCATTGGTCTGGAAACGCCCGATTTACTTGTCAGTGTTCTTAAACATTACAACCAATCCAACGAAGATAAAAACCATAATGCCATGTTTAAGGGCTATTATGAGGTGATGAGTCAGGCGCTTCAGCACCATGTATCCGCCATTAAGGGTATCATCGACCAATCGAAGATCGATTCTTCCTTCATTTTCTCCGGCGTTGACAGTTCAGCTGCACCATCCAAAAATTGTGCGAGCATGGTCGATGTCTATGAAGAGATGGGGGTTGAGTACTTTGGTTCTTCCGGTACCGTTGAAGCCTCATCCTTGTTAACGCGGGTGTTTAAATCCGTTAAAGGTGTCGAACTCGTGGGGTTTTCAGGCCTCATGCTTGCACTGACGGAAGATACAGGGCTTGCCAGGGGGACGGTAAACTCACAGTTTGATATCCGTTCGCTTTTAACCTACAGCTCGGTTTGTGGCATAGGCTTGGACACGGTGCCAATTCCCGGTGATACCCCCGTAAATAAAATTTCAGCCCTTATGAGGGATACTGGCACAATGGCATATCGCTTGAACAAGCCATTAACCGTTCGCGTGTTTCCAGTTCCTGGATTGAGTGCCGGAGAGATGACAGCTTTTGAAAGTGATGACCTCTGCAACTGTGCGGCACTTGCAGTGCCCTAACCAAGGCCCTGCCGATGGGGTGAACATGGGCCGATATTTATGCGTTTAATGAGCAAGGGGCATGTTGATCATATGACAACGGATGAAAAGGGCGTGCATTACCAAACGTCGGAAATCGGTACACCACGAGATTATACCGAGGATGTTTACAAGGTATATTTTGAGGTGGGTGAGTACAATGAACGTGCTCTGAATATTCTTGCTGCGTATTTGGGTGAAGATAAAGCGCATGGCATTATCCAGTTGGCCCACGGTTATGAAGTGGACATTCCGATTCAATGTGTTCCCGATATAGCGAGGCTGCTTTGTGACGGGGGGATAGCTGTTTACCAAATAGTGCGCTACGCAAAAACCGACAGCAAGTGGAGGTAAAATCGTTTGAGAGAAGGGGGCTGGGTGGCAGCCCTTTGGTCTACCCCGTCTTCGCATCATCCAGCACCTTGCGAACGATCCACGCCAGATCTTTTTTGATGATGGGTTTAAAGGCAACGGCCTTGATGCCGATTTTTTTGAAGGGCTCTTCGGAGATTTTTTTGCTGTACCCCGTGCAGACAATAATGGGCAGATTGGGTCGGATTTTCAGAAGCTCACGGGCGAGCTCGTCCCCGGTCATTACCGGCATGGTCATGTCCGAGATGACCAGATCAAAGGCTTCAGCGTCTGATTTTACCAGATCCAACGCATCCATGCTGTGGTGCCGTGTGGTGACGGTGTAGCCCAGGTGTTCCAGCATATGCTGCAACATCTTCGTGATGGGTGCTTCATCATCCACCAGCAATATGTGCTCAAGGCCCGACGGCGCATCTCCACTGGGGGTGGGGTGCTCCTCTGCTTCCTCTGCCATGCAAACGGGCAGGTACACACAGAAGATAGCGCCGTTGCCCAGGGAACTCTCCACGCTCACCTTTCCACCGTAGCTTTTGACAATCCCATGAACCATGGAGAGGCCCATGCCGGTTCCTTCCCCTGGGGCCTTGGTGGTGAAATAGGGGTCGAAGATCGTATCCTGAATCTCTTCGGGGATCCCTGGCCCTGTGTCCGACACCCGGATCATCACATATTCCCCTCCATCAAGGCCAAGGGAGGCCGTCATACTGGAGCCTTCGATGACGATATTTTTAAGGGTCACATCAAGGCTTCCCCCTTCCGTTTCCATGGCCTGGGCTGCGTTGGTGCAGAGGTTCATCAGAATTTGATAGACCTGCGTCGCATTGCCCATCACCTTTCGGGTGCTGTTGACATCACGGGTGATCTCGATGGTGGACGGAATGGAGGAGCGGATAAAAGTGAGGACCTCTTCGATGATGGTGTCCACTCGTATGGGTTTGTTCTCTTCGTTGGACAGGCGCGCAAAGGCAAGGATCTGTTTCACCAATTCCTTGGCCCGCTTGCCTGCCGTATCCACTTCACGGAGGTATTCGCTAAGCTCTGAACCGTCCTCAACCATCTCCTCGGCCAATTCGGTGTAGCCGATGATGGAGGAGAGAATGTTGTTGAAATCATGGGCGATCCCTCCGGCCAGGGTCCCAATGGATTCCAGCTTCTGGGCTTGCTGAAGCTGGTCTGCCATGCTGCGCCGTTCCAGCTCCATCTCTTTGCGCTCGGTGATGTCCCGAACCATGGAGAGTATGGTTGGCCGTCCATGAAAGTCAAAGAGGTGTGCCGTCACCTCCACGGGAAAGGTGCTTCCGTCGTGCCGTTTATGGGTCTGTTCGCAGACGCTTTGCTCTTGGTGGGGCAACCATGGCACCTTGTCCTGGGCCGCCGGATCAGGTTCCGTGTCGGCAAGATCGTGAACCGTCATCTCATAAAAATCCTTGCGAGAATATCCATACATGGCGCGTGCCGCATCGTTTGCCTCGATGATCAGGCCAGGGGTGCCATCATCACGGGGGACGTGCACAAAAAGTGCATCGGAACCGCTGTTAAAGAGGAGACGATACCGTTCTTCGTTTTCGCGTAACTCCCCCTCGACCAGTTTCCTGTGATCCACCTCCCGCTCAAGCCCAATGACTGACCGGTTCAAATCTCGGAATAGAGAGGTGATATGTTTCACCATGATGTTAAAGGATTCCGCAAGTTGCCCCAGCTCGTCTTTACGATTCACCTTCACCACCTGATCCCACTCCCCCTGGGCCATGGCCACAGCGGTTTGGTTCAGCTGAGAGATCGGAGCAAGAATCCAGCGGGACATCACGACCCCCGTGATGATGGCCATGAACAACGCCACCAGCACAATGCCGAAGGTAACGCGATTGTTGACGTTGATCCGAGCCATGAAATCGTTTACCGGTACGGTAATCACCACCAGCCAGTTAAGCCCCCGGTTGTCTGTAAATGGGACCACCTGCAAAAAGTGGTGCGCATTGTCTATGGTGAAAACTCGGGTCTCCTGAGTGTGAATCCTCTTTAAATCCGGGTAAAAGCGTTTCAGATTGGTGGCTGCCTGACGAATGACGGGATTTGACGAGTCTTCCGCTGCGACACGCATGGTTTTTCCTGCCATCGGCGTTGTGTCCGGCTCTGATGTGGAGGATCCCACCATAAGACCCGAGCGATCCATGATAAAAACCACCCCGTGCCTCCCCACAACCATAGTCCCCAGAAAATGCCGGATATGCGACATGACTAAATTGGACCCCACAACTCCCACAAGCTCGCCGTCCCTGTCGTAAATGGGCTGACTTGCAGTGATAGCCGGTGCATTCGAGTCGATGACGGTGTAAATGGGGCTCCATGTTGGCCCGCCATCCTCTACGGCCTTCTGGTACCAGGGCCGTTTGCGAACGTCTATTTTTGGGCGGGTTAGCATCAAGTCGGTGGGGTTCCCGAGCTCATCGGTCCGGTAGTAGTGATACTTTCGGTTTCCTTCCGTGGACGCATCCCCCAGCATGGTGCCAACCGAGCCATCGGAGAGGACCCGCGATCCTATGAAATCACCGGCCGTGTTGGCGAAAAAGGTGTGGCTTATGTCTTGAAACCCTTGAACATGAGCCCAGTAGTGACGTTCCTGACTCCGGACATCGGCAGGATTAAGTCCTTCCATTCGGATGGTGTTGCTGTGAATCCGATTGAGGATATGAGGTCGCTCCATCAGAGAGTGAAGCTGCTCTTCGATTCGGCCTGAGATTTCATTCATGAGTTGACCGGCCAATTCGTGGACTTGCCGTTGCCCGTTTTTAAACGAGAGATACCCGGTGAGGCCAACCGTCATAACAATAATGAGGGTGAAAGGAATGATGAGTGCCCCTCGAATCGGAATACGTCTCACGACACGAGTGGCCATACTTTGAGCGGGGCCATCGGAAGAGTGTTCGGGTTCCTTCGGATTGTCAGGCAGGGAGTCCACCATGATGCCGTCACCTTAACCGATAAACGAGAGAGGGAGAGGTTTCTACAACCCGATCGGGTTTAGAAAAATGATAAAATGAAGATCTACATCGTATCACACAACGCACATTTCGTCATGCATCCAAAATCTCAGGATGCCACATTATTTAAGGGGGTAAGGTCAGGGTAGACGGGGTGGATGTCTTGTGTGGATTGATAAGTACCTGGCCCTCTCTTTAATGAACGGGGTGGACGTGGTGATCAACAACGCAGGTGCCGGGAGTGCAGGAGTCCATTTCTCCGAGGTCGATCCGTCCGAGGTGATGAATCAGGTGAATGTGCATTGTGCCGGAGCCCTGCGCGTGTTGAAGGGGGCTCCGGATGCGGTGCATACGGCTGATGATGGTGCCAGGGCCTTTGAGGAAGTGATCGCAAACGCAACAAAGGGCGGCATCTACCATGCCTTTGGTGATAAGGCTTTGTATTGATGGTCACGCTTCACATTTTGCCCATCCTGCCTCGATTTTTCAGATATGCCTTCTATGGTTAAAGTGGCCCAAAAATGCCTCCGGCGGCAAGGGTGGCGAAGCCACATTAGGCAAAATACCTTGAAAGCAGGTTGCAAATGCGCTTTGTCCTTTGTTCCTCAGGCCAAATCACATTTGCCTTAGGTTTTAGATTGACCCAAATTTTTTTAAACAAAGACCTGTTTTGCAACCTTTTTAAAAGGTTGGCCCCCGGCAGGGCCGCTGCAGGCGATTTTTAGTGAAATCCCTACCTTCCTTATTTGCATTTTTGCGGGTCGAGGGGACGCCCGGTCCTTTGCTTTTCTCGTGTTAACGCATGTGCATAACGTATGTGTGGGCACTGAAACCTCAATCGCCACTCTCTTAATTGCTTTGATTTTCCATAGAATTATCGCTACAATGTCGCGTAAATATCTTATGATATTGCAATGTGTTATCGTGCGGGGGTGTCTCCTTGTTGCTCCGCAGCGTGAACGTAAGCTCATTCCATCCGGGTGAACGGCAGTCAGCAGCGTCACTTCCCATCGGCTGTCCTGTTTGCAAACGCTGCATTCTTAGGATGTGTTCCCCCCTCAATGCCCCTTTGATTCTCAACAGGATTACGGGGGGATTTTTCCGGTTTGTCCCCAAGGCATCTCAAAAGGCCAGGCCCAAGGCGAAGTTATCTCCTCATTTCATTTGGCTGTTGGGAGGTTCCGTTTCCATGTGTGGCATTGATAGGTCAGCCTGAAAGGTGTTCAAGCAACACACGTGTTTGATAATCATCTGGTAGCTGTGTAAACCCAAGCCTTAAAGGAGAACAGAGATGAGCGAAGGCGGCAAGTGCCCGGTAACGGGTAAGTCTGGCAGCCCCACGGCGGGCAAAGGTACCTCGAATCGGTTCTGGTGGCCCAATCAGTTGAATCTCAAGATGCTTCATCAGAATTCTCACATGATCAACCCCATGGGTGAGGCGTTTAACTACGCTGAGGCCTTCAAGGCCCTCGACCTCATGGCTGTGAAGAAGGATCTCTATGCACTGATGACAGACTCGCAGGAGTGGTGGCCTGCTGATTACGGGCACTACGGGGGGCTCTTCGTGCGCATGGCATGGCACAGCGCAGGCACCTATCGCACCGGCGACGGTCGCGGCGGGGCAGGGTCCGGTAATCAGCGCCTGGCACCCGTAAACAGCTGGCCTGACAACGTGAACCTCGACAAAGCGCGCCGTCTTCTGTGGCCGATCAAGCAGAAGTATGGCAAGAACGTTTCATGGGCCGATCTCCTGATTCTCGCGGGCAACTGCGCCCTTGAGTCGATGGGGTTCAAAACCTTTGGTTTCGGTGGAGGGCGTGAGGACATCTGGGAGCCGGAAGAGGACATTTACTGGGGGGCTGAGACCGAGTGGCTTGGCGACAATCGCTACTCCGGTGATCGGGACTTAGAGGACCCACTCGCCGCTGTGCAGATGGGCCTTATCTACGTGAACCCCGAAGGACCAAACGGAAACCCGGACCCGGTGGCGTCGGGCCGTGACGTTAGAGAAACCTTTGCCCGTATGGCGATGAACGACGAAGAGACCGTGGCGCTTGTTGCTGGCGGTCACACCTTCGGCAAGTGTCATGGCGCGGGAGATGCGTCGCTGGTGGGCCCTGAGCCCGAAGCCGCACCCATTGAGGAACAGGGCCTTGGCTGGAAGAGCCGTTTTGGCAGCGGCAAAGGCGGCGATGCAATCGGCAGCGGCATTGAGGGCGCCTGGAAGCCGAACCCGACCCAATGGGACATGGGCTACCTCAACGTTCTGTTCAAGTACGAATGGGAGCTGGTCAAGAGTCCGGCCGGTGCCAACCAGTGGCTGGCCAGGGACGTGGCCGAAGAGGACATGGTCGTGGACGCGCACGACCCGTCAAAGAAGCACCGGCCGATGATGACCACAGCGGACCTCTCCCTTCGGTTCGACCCGGTCTACGAGCCCATCGCACGGCGCTACCAGCAGAACCCTGAGGCCTTCGCGGATGCCTTTGCCAGGGCGTGGTTCAAGCTGACCCACCGGGACATGGGCCCTCGCTCGCGCTACCTTGGCGCAGAGGTCCCGGCCGAAGAATTGATCTGGCAAGACCCGGTTCCCGCAGTCGATCATGAACTGATCAACGCTTCGGACATTGCAGGCCTCAAGGCCAGAATTCTTGCATCGGGCCTGTCCATTTCACAATTGGTCTCGACTGCCTGGGCGTCGGCGTCCACGTTTCGTGGTTCCGACAAGCGCGGGGGGGCGAACGGGTCGCGCATTCGCCTTGCCCCGCAGAAGGACTGGGAGGTCAACCAACCGGATCAGTTGAAGGCTGTGCTGCAGACCCTTGAGGGGATCCAAAAGGAGTGGGGCGGCGCCCAGTCTGGTGGAAAGATGGTTTCCCTTGCCGATCTGATCGTTCTGGGCGGGTGCGCAGCCGTCGAAAAAGCGGCGAAGAATGCGGGGTACGACGTGCAGGTTCCCTTCACGCCGGGGCGTACGGATGCGTCGCAGGACCAGACCGATGTGGCATCCTTTGCAGTGCTCGAACCGGTCGCAGATGGATTCCGCAACTACCTGAAGGTCAAGTTCTCCGTATCGGCCGAGGAACTGCTTCTTGATCGTGCGCAGTTATTGACGCTCACCGCCCCGGAGATGACGGTTCTCGTGGGTGGCATGCGCGTTTTGAATGCCAACTTTGGGCAGTCGCAGCACGGCGTTTTTACCAGCCGACCGGAGACACTTACCAATGATTTCTTCGTGAACCTGCTCGATATGGGCACGGCGTGGAAGGCAACGCCGGAAGACGAAGACGTGTTTGAAGGGCGTGATCGCGAGAGCGGCGAACTCAAGTGGACCGGCACCCGCGTTGACCTCACCTTCGGTTCGAATTCCCAGCTCCGGGCTTTGGCGGAAGTCTACGGATGTGCGGACTCCCAGGAGAAGTTTTTGAATGACTTTCTGGCGGCGTGGAACAAGGTGATGAACCTTGACCGTTTCGACCTCGCCTGATCATCGTCTTGCCGCCTCCATCCCGGATATTTCATGAGAAAAGAGTTGGATCAAAGCAACAACATGTAATTCACGGTTTTCTGCTCGCTTTTCTCACCCTTCGGGCGAGCCGAGTGCACCCATCTTCTGCGTTATCAGAGCTTTGAGGTAAACCACTACATCTGCAGCTCTGATGCCTTGAATATGGGTGCACTCAACTTGTGAAAGATCCGGGCTATGTCCCTCGGCGCCACCGTGGGGTAGGGGACACGGAGGCGGCATGCTTGTGACATCAGACGTGCCACCATTGGTGACGCAGGCAAACCGTTCTTAACATCTGTTTGGCAACCTTTTCAAAAGGTTGTCCCCCGGCAGGGCCGCCGGAGGCAACTCGGTGTTAATTGTTTGTTGCTTGTATTTCGCCCTTCGCCCCTTTACTTCCCCCATGTGAAAATCAGAGCCCATCCCCTGGAGTCTTTTTGATCATTGCACGAGCAATGAGAAAAACAGGCTTGCAGTTTTGCGAAACTCTTGCTAAGTTCCAGCGATCTTGTTTCTGTTTATAGAAACAAGACTGCTGGAACGTTTTGTCAGGACGTGGGTTCAAGGGCGGTTATCGATCTGTAATGTATGTGATTCTTATTCAGGGATTGAGGAGGGGTTGTGAGAGGTAAACTGTTCATAGGGTTTGTGGGGATGATCGCGGGGATGCTCGCCGCCGTAGGTGGCGCCATGGCGTATGACATGCCGAGTGTGAATCTGGGGTTCACCAGTTTTCTCGATGGGGGGCCGCCATCGGGGCCGGGGTTTTACTACTCTCAGTATGTACAATACTACGAGTCAGATTCACTGAAAGATTCCAAGGGGGATGCGTTGTTGCCGACCGGGGCCGGTGAGGATCTCGATGTCTGGGTCTCCATGTCTCAGTTTATCTATCAGTCGGATCAGCCTGTGCTGTTTGGTGGCAAATGGGGGCTGAACGTCATGGTTCCTGTGGTGGGGTTGGACATGGCTTACGACATGGATGCGCCCTTTCCTCAAGACAACGGCAGCGGGCTTGGGGATATTCTTGTGGGGCCCTTTATCCAGTGGGATCCCGTCATGGGGGCCAACGGGCCTCGGTTCATGCACCGGGTGGAGCTTCAGATGACCTTTCCCACGGGAAAATACGACTCCGACAAGGAGCTTAACCCCGGTTCAAACACCTACACCTTCAACCCGTACTGGGCCTTTACCGCCTTTGTGACACCCAAGCTCACTGTTTCAGGTAGGCTTCATTACCTGCATAACTTTAAAAACGACGACCCCAACGATGGCTTGGTTGGCGTGAGTGAAACCCGGGCCGGGGATGCCTTCCATGCCAACTTTGCCTCAGCCTATGAGGTGATCCCCGGTCGGCTCCGCCTGGGGGTGAATGGGTATTACCTCAACCAGTATGAAGATACGGAACATGATGGCACCCGTATCAACGGGACCGCCGAGAAGGTCTTTGCCATCGGCCCCGGCGCCGTGGTTCACCTGGGCAAGGATGATAACCTTCTTGTGAACGCCTATTTCGAATCGGATGCTGAAAACCGAACGGAAGGCAATCGGTACAACGTGCGTTATGTACACCATTTCTAATACAAGGTAAGGGCCTGAGAAAAAATAAAAGATAATGCCTCCGGCGGCAAGGTGTGCCACCTTGAAAGCGGGTAGCGGATGTGTTTTGCCCCTCGTTCCTCGTGGCAAATTACATCCGCCTGTGATTCGGGAGGAACCCCGCGCAAGTTGAGTAAACCTGTTTATCAAACTTTTCAAAAATTTGGCCCCCGGCAGGGCCGCCGGAGGCAATGGCATGCATTAGAAGATGTTCCTGTCCCATGTCAAGACGCGACCCCTTCCTTTACGACCCCTTCCTTTAAAAATTTATTCCCACACTGGCAAGACCGATTGTGGTCCGGCTATCGTAAAAATCAATGTTGGCGTCTGACCAGACATAGCCCGCCCCAAAGCTGGCGAAGAGACGCTCTACCCCGAAAAGATTCAGGCGCATCACCTGAGCAAACGTCGTGACACCTGAATCCTGGCGGGTCTTGTCAAACAAAGGATGTTTTGTTTGATACTGGGTGTGAAATCCGGACAGAAGACCGATAAGAACCCATGGTGGCCTGGCGTGTTTTAACAATACCCCCAACTTCACTTTCTGGTAGCTACTGGCACGGCCTTTGAGGTCTCCATAGGTGCCGCTCAGTTCAGGGCTGATGCTGAATCCACTCTGGGGCGGGGTATTATATTTGACTCCCAGTTCGTGGGTCTGACCGCTGCGTTTGAGATCGCCTTCAAGGTCACCGATTTCATCGTCCTGGATCTTGACCCGGTCGATTTTGTAGCTTATTTCCCATGGGCTTCCGGCGACCTCCTGCAATTGGACGTGAAGCCCATAAACATCTATATCGGTTTTCTCACGTGCATCCATTGTTTGGTATGGATTTTTCCACACCTCTCCGAGCGGGAGGTAGGTCAGGGCGATATCCAGTGTGCCGAAACCAATGGTACGGCTTAGACCCGCCTCAAAAGCCAATCCTTCACCGACCTCCAGCGGGTTACCCGCATAAATTGCCGTTTCGTCGTCAAACTGGTAGCGGAGGTAAACGGCTGCGATTCCGGAACTTATAGTGTGGGTATCAGCGGGCCCGTCAAGATCGGCGATCTGACGGTTGGTGTCATCGGTGGATAACTGGCTGTCGGTCTGCATAAAAAATGCGCCACCCTGCAACCTACCGGAGAAACCGGGCTCTGAGCCTTTGTCTTCTTGAGCGTGAACTGCCAGTGATGTGACGATTAAGAAGATGAAACATGCACCCACATGTAAGATGTGTCGTTTCATTTGATGGTCATTTCCCTGTTATTCATGTCTTAAAATATTAACCCGGCGGTTAAATGCGTGATTGTCGAGGGGCACTACCACCCTGATAAATCAGTCATCTCCACAACCTGATGACTCATATATTAAGATGCCGGGTTATTATCGGTTTTATGCTTCAGGATTCAGTCAAAAATTTGGCACCCCGGAAGATCCGCCGGAGGTAATGTTGAGTTGAATCGTTACCTTGTCTCTTCGCTTTGCTCTTATCCTGAAAATTCACGATTGAAAAAAAAGTGCCTGTCTTTGCAAATCAGATAAATTGATAACGCGAGCAGTAATACGGTTTGTATTACCTTGCTATCCGGGTGGGTTAGAAACATTTCGTTAAACAGGCCCGCTGTAATATGGAATAATATGGGGACCAGAATATTGCGGCCTGTTTTGTAATAGAGCCAGTTCATTAAAATCACAAAAGGAAATAAGCTGAGGGCAAAATTTAACGAGTAGATCCACCCTGTTTCCGTAACATTGCTATGGTAATAATCTTTTATAAAGGCAAGGGGGAGGTGCCAAATTACCCAGAAAACGCCAAAAACTATGGAAGAGGTGAACAGACTGAAGCGGGCACGCAGGCAATCGGTTCCATACGAGTGCCATGCCAACTCTTCAAACAAGGGCGCAAGAAAAAGAAGAAACCAGGCGGGGAAAAGAACAAATGTGAACGTGGTTTTATTTGCAAAAGAAAACTGATCGATACTGTGCCCGAAAAGGAGCGAAATTGCCTGTGCCAAAAGGAGGCTTCCGAGCATAATAAAACAAGTTACAATCATGTAAGCTGGTTTTATGCCACGAAAATTGAACATTCTTTTGAAAAGATCATGACGTAATTTGGGATGGGAACCCATCATAGTAAACGCTATTATCATAGGGCTTATCAAGCCCATCAATGCAAGCAATCCCCCTGAAACAGCATAACTGTTACTGTTTGACGTGATATGGCTTAAGTAGGCTGCAACAAACCAAAAGAGCCAAGAGATAACCGTGGATAAAAAGTAAAAACGAAGCGGGTGTGAATACGTTGCAATATTCATGATTGACCTATCCTTGTTTAAGGAAGTTAAATGAACCTGCCGGTGCCCCCAAAAGCGTTTCAACCAAAAAAGGAAAAGCCTCCATTCGACGATGGAGCTGTTCTTCATCCCAGGGATAAAAACCTGTGTCCGTCAGAAATTGGACTCCCGCGATAAGAAATTCTGCACATTCGAGGGGATGCTTTGTGCTGAAGACCCCTTCTTCACACCCTTCGGAGATAACTGAGGCGTAAAGCGGAGCAAGTTTTAAGAGAAAGCGAGCAAGTTGCCTGGTATGAATGGCTGAGTTGTCTGGATGATGAAGGTTTTCGAGAAGTTTCTCATTGTCATGGGCCATGCTGTTCTCGGTTATAAGACATATCAATTTTTCAAGTGGCTTTAGATCTTGATGCTCCTTTAGCAACGTTTGCTTTCTAATCAGTTCTTCATCAACCATATCTTCCACAACGGCTTCCAGGATCTCGCCTTTGGATGCAAAGTGATGATAAATGGTACCTTTTGCGATGTTCAGTTTCTCCATCAGGTCTTGCATGGTTATCTTTTTGAAATCCTGTGTCTGGAAATGTTCCCTGGCTGCTGTGATTATTTCTTTGCGTCTTTCTGAAGCCTTTTTTACAACCCGTGCCATGTCAACCTCCGCATGAATGATGATTTGAATCCAAGCATACCGACCGACCGGCGGTCGGTCAAGCGAAAAAAATGGAAAAGGGAGCGTGTCTTGACATAGGACACAAACCCGAATACCTCTTAAATCAAGAATGTTATTTTGAGTAGTCGAAACGGCTTTTGAGTCTTACCCTTCTTTCGAAGGCGCCTTCATGGCACAGCTCCTCTATACTATCTACCATATGAATGTTGTAACCATTCTGTTCCGAAAACAGCATCCGGCGGCAAGGTATGCCAGCTTGAAAGCAGGTTGCGGATGCGCTTTGCCTCTCGTTTCCCGGGTCAAATCACATCCGCCTTTAAAACTGAAGTCGTTCAAAGAGACCTTTTAAGACCTGTTTGTTCAACTTTTTAAAAGTTTAGCCCCCGGCAGGGCCGCCGGAGGCACAAGCTGAATAGGTACTGAAATATTCGTATATCCTTAGCCCAAGGGGACACCAATGAAAGCCACGTATGATTTTGATGAAACACTGCTGGATAATGATGATGGGTTTCAAAATGAGTTTTTCGACAGGTTTACTTTAAGGCATGCCCCGCAGCCGCTTCAGCTCACCGATGACATCTCAAAACATTACCAGTTCCCGACATTTTACAACGACGTCACTTGTGCCATCGGTATCTTTTTGTGTTCTTATGAGAAAGCCTGCGAGCTGGTGGTCAAAACACTCGGCCCAAAGGTGAAGCCGGTCAAAATGACCCGAAACCGCTCCCTGGTGGCTTTTTCCTGTTACGAATACAAACAGGTCATGAACGTGGCGCCGTATAATGAAATCGCCATGACCATCCCGGTCATGGTGGACCCCATGGTGAATGTGCCGCTGTTGCCGATGATAGCCGACAACATGTTCTCAAAGTTGGGGTATTATGTCTTCGGCATGCCGGTGACCTCAAAGGAAAATCAGATCCGGGGCAACAAGATCTGGGGGCTCCCGAAAGTCACACAGGATATCGATATCACAGAAAATCAAGATACCTGCGAGATTGTCGCCAAAGAGGAGTCCGGTGAATCCTATTTTAAACTGAAGGTGCCCACCGGTGGCAAGCCAACGGACTTTGACGTGACATCCAACCTTTACTCCCGCCTGGAAGATGACTTTCTGCAAAGTGAAACCAACTTCAAAGCCACATTCAATGTCATCAAGCACATGCAGCTTTTGCTGAAAAAAAATGCCACACCGGATCAGGACTACCTGACCCTTGGCGATACGGAATCCGCAAGTGTGCTTAGAGGCCTTGAAATTGAGGCACACCCGTTCCAGTTTCGGTTTGCAAAGAACATGAGCAGCTGTTTTGACCTGCCCAACCCGGATTTTACCTCTTCGGTTGTCTTGCCGTAAGAGGCGGCCCTGCCGGGGGCCAAACTTTTGCCAATTTTACGGGCTGGGTTTGACAAACAGGTTTTAAAGGTTAGTCGCCCAGCTTCGCTGGTGTTGGCACCCATATGTCTTTGGTTTAATAGATAAGATGACGGTAACCGGAACGTTTTTGCGGAGCTTTTTTCAAAAAGCGACCCGCCGGAGGCATGATCATAGAAGGCTCTTTATGGTTTTGATTGTAAAGAGGATAAGGACAACCCATGGTCAACATTCTAATCGCAGGGGCAACCGGATATCTGGGCGGGTACATTGCTCAGGAGCTTAAGCGGCAGAGGCACCATACGAGGGTTTTGGTCCGGAGTGTGCTCAGGTTCGAGGCATCCGGCATTGAGGCCGATGAGATCGTTTACGCTGAAATAACCGACAAGACCACGCTTCAGGGGGGGGGCAACGGGGTGGACGCTGTTATTTCCTCTGTGGGGATCACCAGGCAGAGGGATGGGCTCACCTACATGGATGTGGACTACCGCGCCAACCTGAACCTCCTCGAGGAGGCGGTGCGGGCCGGGGTGAAAAAGTTTGTGTATGTGTCTGTCCTGAACGGTGAGAGGTTGCGACACCTGAAAATCTGTGAGGCAAAAGAGAGGTTTGTTGATGCGCTGAAGGGATCAGGGGTGGATTATTGCGTCATCCGGCCCAACGGGTTCTTTTCAGACATGACGGAATTTTACACCATGGCAACGCGGGGGCGCGTTTACCTTTTCGGGGATGGGCGCTACAGGTCCAACCCGATTCACGGGGCGGATCTTGCGAAGGTGTGTGTGGAGGCGCTGGGCAGGGGGGATGGTGAAATGGATGTGGGCGGACCGGAGACCCTAACGCAAAAGGAGATAGCACAGGTTGCCTTTGATGCCGCCGGAAAGCCGCACAGGATTACCTATGTGCCGGACTGGGGAAGACGCTTTGTGCTGGCAACGGCACGGCTTTGCTTGAGCAAGGCCAGGTTTGGGCCTTTGGAATTTTTTATGCATGTCATGGCCATGGACATGGTGGCTCCTGAATACGGGGAGCACACAGTGGCCAACTTTTTTCAAGGACTGAAAAAGACGGGATAAACCCTCCGGCGGCTCGCTTTTTGACATGAGCCCCGAAAACGATCCGCTTGCAACAGGCTTTCTCTTCAGCCCCACCGGGCTGAAGAGAAAGCCTGTTGCAGAATTGGCAGGCCGGCGGTACATGATAAATCAACAAATCCTGGGTCTTTAACATTGCTTTTAAGGCCTGTTTGTCAAACCGTTGGAAACGGTTGGCCCCCCGGCAGGGCTTTAGCTGATTTTCAACGCGGCGCGCAGTTTGGCGTAGGCTTCCTCTCGAACGCCTTTATTATTGGCAAATCCAATGGTGAGCTTGGGAAAATCAAAGTCCGTGGTGTTGATGTGGATGAGGTATTTCAAGTGGTTGCCCACGGAGGTGTTTTCCCACTCGATGCTTGAAATGTCGCTGTAGTCAAAAACTTTTCCTTTGTTGATTCTTCCGGCAAACACCTTTTTGTTGGTGTTGTCAATGGCGATGCCGTTCTCACCATAGGATGCGGTATACTCGGGGTTTATCCCTTGGGTACGTGCGTGCTTTTCAAAGTTGTTTTTTTCCTGCTTACCGTCCCAGATCAGGTATGCAAGGGACGCCAGGGCTGCGGCGCCAATTGAAATCCACCAGTTGACGTGGCCGGTGGCGGATACCGTCATAAAGCTTGCGGCCTTAAAGGTGCCGTAGGCGATAGCGGGGAGCACAACAAGAATTTTTAACATTGTTTTAATAAGAAACATCATTTTCTCCTTTGGGGATCGCAGTGCTTTACCCGATGCTGCTCTGAATCAGGCCTGCGTATGGTTTTCAATGCCGATGTGCTTCATCTGAAAACAAACACACCGGACAGTTTTTAATGCAATGGTCAGACAATTTTCAGTGATCACAGGAGGCGCACCTCCCGTGACAGATGCGGGTGATGAATACGTCACCATGGCAGATTGTCCTATGACCCAGCTCACAAGGGCATGTAGCCTGTCGTTGAATTGGTGGGCCGGGTTTTGCTTGCGCGTGTTCCTGTCTCGCTGAATATCATCGGCAGATATGAATCTGAGTTTAGGGTTTTGAGAGAAATAATTGACGGCGGTTGAGCCGCGCCATTACCGGTAATTGAGTTACGATGGGTGAGCTTTAGGTACGTTGGTTTTCTTCTGGCATGCTCGGGATGGTCGTATTTGTTGATGGACCGGTGGGTTACTCCCAGACCGTGCCGGGGCGAGCCTCTGGGCGTCGTGATGAACATGGCGGGCGATAAGGCTTTTTCAACAGGCTTCAGCGATACAAAAAAAAATGGCGCGTCTTCTTCCTGAGACGTCCGAGGGCATGCCGGCGGGGCAGGGCTCGTGAATGGTATTGTTGGATTAACATGGAGTGTGGTGTATGGACGATGAAATGACAACCAAGCCCCGTAAAACCTGGCTTGCAGGCCTTTTATCCGTTGTTGTGGTTGGGTTGGGGCATGTGTATGCCGGTAAGCCCGGAAAAGGTGCTCTGCTTTATTTGGGGCAAACCCTTCTGGTCGCTGTGTGGATGGTGGTGTTTGCCTTTTATATGAATTGTGCTGTGTTGAGTGTGGCCGCTGCTTCGTGGTTGCTTTTTTTTCTTTATATCCTTCTCGATGCGATCCGGTCCGCCAAAACGAGTTCGGATGGATACACCCTGAAACGCTTCAACAGGTGGTATGTGTATCTGGCCTGTTGGGCCCTCGCCAGTTTTATTATCCAGCCTGCCGTGAGCATGACCCTAAAATCGAACGTTATCCAGGCGTATAAAATTCCGGCTCGTTCCATGCAGCCGACGTTGTTGGTTGGCGATCGTATTCTCACCAGCAAGATGAGTTACAAAAAGAATACGCCCCGGCGTGGAGATATTGTTGTTTTCCAATACCCGAAGGATCCGTCCAAAGATTTCGTCAAGCGGGTTATCGGTATCGAAGGCGATGAGGTTGAAGTCAGGGACAAGGCGCTATATCTCAGCGGTATGTTGCAGGCCGAAGGGTATGTTATTCATGGTGATGATCGGACACTGCCGGGGCACGTAACCTCCAGAGACAATTTCGGGCCGGTGACCGTCCCTTCGGGGGCCCTGTTTGTTATGGGGGACAACCGCGACAACAGCCATGACAGCAGGTTCTGGGGCTTTGTTTCCCTTGATACGGTTCGGGGCAAGGTGAGGCACATCTATTGGTCTTGGGATGGCAAAGGCAAGACCGTCAGGTGGGAGAGGATCGGGGAGAGCCTTTGAGCAGGGGAATCGCTTTGGTTTCAGGTGGGAGACCCTTCTCCTTGGCGTGCTTGTGATCTGTGGAACAATGTGACACCACAGGCCTTTGGCCTGTTTGTCAAACTTTTCAAAAGTTTGGCCCCCGGCAGGGCCGCCGGAGTCTTTTTCCTTTCTTTTCCCCATAACTTGTGTTTTCTCGCCCTTCGCCCTTCGCCCTTCGCCCTTCGCCCTTCGCCCTTCGCCCTTCGCCCTTCGCCCTTCGCCCTTCGCCCTTCGCCCTTAATATGTGTCTTCTTCCAGGTATTCGAACGCTTCTGCCGCTTTCCGGGCCAGGTCCGTAAGGCCAATCTCCGTGACGGAGAGAAACTCCAGGGCCTCATCAGGGAGGGCAGACGGTTCTTCCCGGCCAAGGGTGATCTCTTTGGCCATGTGGTTGGCCAGGTTGAGGATATAGGCAAGGCGGTTTCCGCCGGACTCGGCAGGGGTGTGGTGGTATTTGATGGCCGTGGCCAGAGGGTCCGGGAGGTTCCACTTCCGGCAGAGCTCGCAGCCGATGTCGGCATGGGTGAACTCAAGGATTCGGGATTCGGCGTCGGTGATGGGCGCGCGGGTCAGCTCTTTGTATCGTTTGAACAGGGGCTGTCTTTCCAGGAGATAGCTGTCGAGGATTATTTTCCCTGCATCATGCATCAGCCCGGCCAGAAAGGCATCCTCCCCGTTTCGCGGGTTGAAGGTCTCTTCGATGAGTTTTGCGCAGATGGCAACGGCGAGGGAGTGTTTCCACAGGTTGCCGGCTTCCTGGCTGTACCCTTGCAGGTCGCGTCCCAGCATTTTCGAGTGGCCCAGCAGGGTGATGATCTGAAGCAGGGTGTCGCTGCCGAGCACCGTTGCCGCCATTTGGATGGAGGAGACCTTGCCGCTTAAGCCGTAATAGGCGGAGTTGGCGATTTTTAGGACTCTTCCGGCAAGGGCCGGGTCCGTGTTCAACAGATTTTCAAGGCTTTTGAAGTTATCCCTGCCGGTGATGAGGGTCCGCGCTTTGAGCAGGACGTGGGGCATGGGGTAGAGCTTTTTCAGGTTTTCGACCACATCTTTTTTAAGGGCATCGCCAGAAGAAAAGGCGTGCAACTCGTCTTCATCAAGAATCCAGGATTCAATGGGAATGACTTCTCCGCAGTCGGTGCACAGCAATTTCTTATGGCAGATCTGGTAGACGACGTCGTCGCTGATCCAATAGTTCTTCGAGCATTGGGAGCATGTAATGTTCATTTCCATTCCTGTGATCCAGCCCCGGCCGCTTTCATTTGGGTCTATGTCCCATGATACTGGCATATTGGAAATGGGGCCAATGTTAAAACTCAATTCATGTCTTGTTCCGTCGGGGGCGGGTTGGAACGATATTTCTTCTGGCGTTTGCAAAAGGAAAGTTTATACACGGCCTGAGGTGCGATGTCATGCACAAAAGGGAGTCATGGGGGCGGCAGGCATAAATGCCTCATCACTTCCTGTGCCGATGGACTCGACTTCGTCTTGTTGACCGGATGATGCACATGTGTAATAATTACTTTGTGTACGAATTGGTTATGTGGCTGTTTTCTGCCGACCAACCATTTGTTTAAATTTCAGGGGACATAGTAATGGATGCATACGAGGCGTTACGGGAAAACTTGCATAAAAACCCGGCAGGGGCTCCGAAATCAGAGACATTCACCGAGATACTGCGCACCTTGTTTACTCCTGATGAGGTCGAACTGGCGGTTTGCCTGACCTTTCTCCCCCAACCACTTGAGAGGGTCGCCGAAAAGGCCGGGCGTTCCGTTGAATCATACATCCAGCACCCCCGCCGGCATCGCCAGGGCTATTTTTTCAGGCCCTCGTCGTCGATGGTCTACGGTATGGTAAAGATATTCGGTGTCAGTTTTAGTGCCTCAAGGAATTTGAGCTGTTCAGGTTTTAGAGGTCTGGCAAGCCGTCTAACCCCATCAATGGTGAGTACGTTAATCTGCTTGAACTTGATGCTCATCATAAATGTCGTAGGCCGAGTTGTCCCCTTTGGCTTCCATCCAGGCAGTGGAGTGCTCGTTTTTTTTATATGTTGCCGTAGATCACGCTCAATGAGCCTCCAAATTAAGAGGGCGAGTAAGAGTACAAGGCCTAACACTTCAATGCGTGAGGTCTTTTTCAGAAAGATGGCGTTAATGATGGCTGGATCTTTGATAAAGCCAAAGTTTTTCTCAATGCCATCCTGCTCTTTATAGAGCCTGAGCAGTTCCGAGGGACTCCATCGGCCTTTGTCATTAAGGCTCGTGAGGAGAACAAAACACCCTGCACGTGTCCGGAGATCCTTTGTTTTTTCGGGGTTTTCATGGAGCGTTGTGCTGAGCTCGTACCGGAACGCCCTCGCGACTCTGGTCTCTCCCTTTTTTGGGCGTCCTCTTTCAAAGACAGGGGTCTCGGTGATCTCCGTTTCTATGGTGTGCATGCTCTTTGATGCCAGTTTTATCATTTGCTTACGTGCAGATTCTGCATCATCGCGGCATTTATAAGCTGGGAGCAAGCTGTCATGGATTGTTTTTTCAAGGGCTGTTCGGTCTTTTTTTAGCTGGTTCTCGATGGTTTTTTGCCTGCGCTTGTCGTAGGCACTTGAGTGGTAGGTTATGGCGCGATACGAATGACCTTCGACATCAACAATTCCCTCCTGAGCCCGGTAATAGGCGGATGGCTTTTTGATGGTTCCTTCATCGTTTGCAAGGATGCCGACCTCCTGCCAGAGTTCTTTTTTAACGGCTTCGTCTATGACGCGCTTGCACTCCTTGAAGTTGGCAGGCATACGACTTAGAAAGTCGATTTTGAGGTCTCTTGCTTTTTCAAGATTTAAGGCGGTTACAAATGCGGAGTCGGCAATATGAAGAGATGCTCCTGTTTCAAGCCCATGACGTGCCATGTAGGCTGATGCGCTGGAGAGAAGCTTGTTATTGAGGGTTTTATCCGAGGCATTACCATTTTCAACTTGACCAATAATGGGGATGTTTCTCTCGACACAACACATAGAAACCATGAACTGTTTCAGATCCGGGCGCTTTGCCTTGCTGTGGCCATACGTAACATTTGAGGGTTCTTCATCCTGCAGTTCATAGTCTCCGTAAACCGATACAGACGTTGTGTCGAAGTGGTAGGCCTTGGCGTCAATATCAAAGGTGCTCAAGGCTTTCATTGATACTTCAGTAAACAGGCGCTGAGCGCCAGCTTCGTACACCCTGTCCATGGCCCGGCCGAGGTTGGTCTCACTGAACATTTCATGGTTTACAGGAAAGCCGAAAAGAATCTCGCTGTCTTGTTCATTGATTTCGTCGGTGAATCGGCAAAGTGGTGTCCGGCCTGAGAATGCGTCTATGACCATGGCACATATGGCATCACCCGGGGCCAGGTTCATCTGGCTGTCGACTAGTTCGTTGACAGTTTCACGAATCATAAGTCGCTTCGTGTATTCTCGGGCAATGGGAAGTAGACCCGCTCTTGTGATCTGGAGTTTTTCTAAATCGATGGTATCCATAATAGTGGCCCCCATGTTTGAAATTATTCGATATCCATGGGCACTATCACATATAGACATTGTGTTTGTCTAGGCAAACTTTTTGGGCTAATCACAGCACTTCTATAAACCTCGAAGTATATATGTAATAGCCTGAAAATATTCGATTTAAATTCCAGTAGCAATGAAGCAAGGGGGTGCTGGAGGTATGTTGAATCGGCTCGGGAACTTTGCGAGAGCATGGCAAACAAAGGGATTATCTTCAGCAGGGAAAAAGAGGGGGCCATGGGGTATGCCCTGCTTCCGACCATTCCGGGGATCTTTGAGTTTCCCTTTATGTCCGGAGGCGGAACGAAGATGCACGAGAAGCTGGGTGTCCTCTGGGAGAGGTATCACCTGGAGAGCCAGGGCATGGATTTTTCTTCAAGCCCGACTCCCCTTATGCGGGTTGTCGCCGTTGAGGAGACCGTGGCTGGTAAGAATGAAGTTATGCCGTATGAGATCGTTTCGGCCATGATGGAGAAGAACCATACCTTTGCCCTGGCCGAGTGTGCCTGCCGGGTTTCCCAGGGAGAGCATGCCTGCGACAAGCCCAACGATGTCTGCCTGATTTTTGATGCCATGGCGCGGTTTCTCATCGACCGAAAGCATGCCCGGGAAATCACCCGGGAAGAGGCGCTGGTTGTGCTGAAACGATCCGAGGAAGCCGGGCTCGTCCATACCACAAACAACAGCCAGGATCGCCTGAGCGTCCTCTGCAACTGCTGCGCCTGCTGCTGCACCATTTTGACCTGCCAGACAAAGCTTGATGCCCCCTATCCGTTTTCCAAAGGGCGCTGGAACGCAAGCGTGGATGAATCGGAGTGCATGGGCTGTGAGGTCTGCGCCGAGGAGCGGTGCGTGGTTAAAGCCATCACTATGGAAGAGGAGGTGGCCATGGTTGAACCGGAAAAATGCATCGGGTGCGGCCTGTGTGTCTCCACCTGCCCGACAGATGCCATCTCCATGGTTGAACGAGATCATGTGCCCCCCATCCCGGAGACCGGAGCCCAGCTTGGTGGACAGGTGTTGATGGAAAAGGGGCGCCTTGAAGCATTTCTTGAGCTGAATAAAAGGTAGAAAAAAGGCGAAAGGCAAAGGGGAAAACAAAAAACGTTCTTGGTTCTTTGTTCTTCGTGCTTGGTTGCGGAGTCGCTACGCTCCGTCAGTAAAAATAAAATGTATAAAAAGAGATGCCTCCGGCGGCAGGGTGAACCACCTTGAAAGCGGGATGCCGCAGCACTTTGCTCCTCGTTCCTCGGATCAAATCACAGCGGTATTTTGACAACCAAAATGTTTATTTATATTTTTCCAACAACCCGATAGGCAAATGGCTAAGGGTTAACCGTGAACGAGTCGCTATGCTGCAGTCATTATATGAAAGGTTATGAGCGAAGCGAATTCATTGAACCAAGAACAATTTGTTGCATTGTTGCCTTTCAGCCCCTTGCTAATAGGTGTCTTCTTCCAGGTACTCGAAGGCCTCTGCCGCTTTTCGGGCCAGTTCTTTGAGGCTGATCTCCGTGACGGAGAGAAACGCCAGGGCTTCAACGGGGTGGGGTGACGGTTCTTCCGGAGCCAGGGTGATATCTTTGGCCATATGGTTGGCCAGGTTGAGAATATAGGCAAGGCGGTTGCCGCCGGACTTGGCAGGGGTGTGGTGGTACTTTATGGCCTCGGCCAGGTTTTCCGGGAGGTTCCATTTGCGGAAGAGTTCGCAGCCGATGTCGGCGTGGGTGAACTCCATGATTTTGGTTTCGGCGTCGGTGATGTGGGTGCGGGTCAGCATCCTGTAGCGCTTGAACAGTGGTTGCCTTTCCAGGACGTAGTCGTCCAGGATGATTTTCCCGGCATCGTGCATCAGGCCGGCTAAAAAGGCATCTTCTCCGTTTCGGGGATGGAAGATCTCTTCGATGAGCTTGGCGCAGATGGCCACGGCAAGGGAGTGTTTCCACAGGTTTCCGGCTTCCCGTCCGTACCCTTTCAGGTTTCGCCCCAGCATTTTCGAGTGGCCCAGCAGGGTGATGATCTGAAGCAGGGTGTCGCTGCCGAGAACCGTTGCTGCCATCTGGATGGAGGAGACTTTGCCGCTCATGCCGTAAAAGGACGAGTTGGCGACCTTGAGGACCCGGCCGGCCAGGGCGGGGTCTGTGTTGAGGAGGTGTTCGAGCTCCTTGAAGTTCTCCTCTCCGGTGAGCAGGCCTCTGGCCTTGATGAGGATGTGGGGCATGGGGTAGAGCTTTTTCAGGTTACCCACCACCTCCTGCCTGAGGGCGTCTCCGGAGTCGAAAGCGTTGAGCGCCTTGTCATCCAGGATTGCGGGCTCAATGGCAATGGCAGCTCCGCAGCCGGTACACAGCAGTTTTTTGCGGTAGACCTGGTAGACCACGTCATCGTTGATTTGCTGGGTTTTCGAGCACTGAGCGCATGTAAGGTTCATGTTGATTCCTGTGGTCAAGCACGTGTCGTGCGTGTTCCATGAGTCTTAAATCTGAAGACGGCCCCGGATTCTAAAGCGTGTTGGTTCTTCAAAGGCTTCATAAAAGAAAATTTATACACCCCCTGAGGCTGGAAGTCATGCACAAAAGCCGTTTGGTCAAGGGCCATTGCAGCATGTCCGGCGCAGCGTTGCCGGGCCACAATGTGAAACGATTACCCGATGTATAAAGAGGGTGTGGCAAACAGGTGTTCTCAACTTGAGCAGGGTTCCTCCCGAATCAAAGGCGGATGTGATGTGCCGCGAGAAACGGGGGGAAAAGCGCATCCGCAATCTGCTTTCAAGGTGTTTTGCCTAATGTGGCTTCGCCACCCTTGCCGCCGGAGGCATGCTTTTGGCAATTTTCCGCCACGCGTGCAGCAGGGGCTCGGTGTAGCCGTTGGGTTGGCTCAGCCCTTCCAATATCAGCGCTTTGGCGGCCCGGAAGGCGGTGCTTTTCGCAAAATCCGGGGCCATGTTCCGGTAGGCAGGATCGCCGGCGTTCTGCTTGTCGACCAGGGGGGCCATGCGCTCCATCGTTGCGATCACCCGGCCTTTGGTCACCACGCCGTGGTGGATCCAGTTGGCCACGTGCTGGCTGGAGATCCGTAAGGTGGCTCGGTCTTCCATGAGGCCCACGCCATGGATGTCCGGCACTTTGGAGCATCCGATGCCCTGTTCCACCCATCGCACCACATACCCTAAGATTCCCTGAATATTGTTGTCGAGCTCTTCCTGCCGCTGCGCCTCGCTCCAGTTTGTGGCGCCGGCAAGGGGGAGGGTGAGGAGGGCTTCTAACCTTGCGGGCT
The DNA here is from genome assembly GCA_942491485.1 of Desulfolunaceae bacterium. GTDB lineage: Bacteria > Desulfobacterota > Desulfobacteria > Desulfobacterales > Desulfolunaceae > Desulfoluna. Next base: position 286,558 of record CALOAX010000017.1, read on the forward strand.
CCCGGGTTGCCAGTTGGGACTGAACCTCTGCCACATTCACCTTGTGGTAATGCAGGGCATGGAGGGTGGCTGCGGTGGGGGAGGGGACCCAGGCTGTGGATGCGCCGGAGAGGGGGTGCCCGATTTTGGCCGTCATCATCTCGGCCATGAGGTCAGGCATGGCCCACATGCCTTTGCCGATCTGGGCTCTGCCTTTCAACCCGCAGGCAAGGCCCACATCGACGTTGTTGTTTTCATAGGCCGTGATCCATGTGGACGTTTTCATCTCCCCTTTGCGGATCATGGGCCCGGCCAGCATGCTGGTGTGCATTTCGTCCCCCGTTCGGTCGAGGAAACCGGTGTTGATGAATACCACGCGCTCCTTTGCCGCTGCAATGCAGGCGGCAAGGTTGGTCGATGTTCGCCGCTCCTCGTCCATGATGCCCATCTTGACGGTGTGTTTTTCTAAATCCAACACCTCCTCCACCTCTCCGAACAACCGGTCGGCAAAGGCCACCTCCTCCGGACCGTGCATCTTGGGTTTGACGATGTAGACGCTCCCTTGCCGGCTGTTCAGGTACGGACCGTTGCCGAGCAGGTCGTGTTTGGCAATGAGACTGGTGACCAGGGCATCCAAGATGCCTTCGGGGGTTTCGTTGCCGCCTGCATCGAGGATGGCATCGGTGGTCATCAGGTGGCCGACGTTGCGCACGAACATCAGGGAACGGCCCGGCAGCGTCAGCTCTCCTCCGGCAAGGGTTTCATAGGTGCGGTCCGGGTTGAGGGCGCGTTCGCAGTCTTTTTCACCTTTGGTAAACGAAGCGGTGAGGGTGCCATTCATCAGGCCCAGCCAGTTCCGGTACACCACGACCTTGTCCTCTGTGTCCACCGCTGCAATGGAGTCTTCGCAGTCCATGATGGTGGTGAGGGCCGATTCCACCAGGAGATCTTTTACTCCTGCGGGATCTGTCTGGCCGATGGGGCTTTTCGCGTCGATCTGTATTTCAAGGTGCAGGCCATGCTTTTTGAGCAAAATGGTGTCTGGGGCTGCCGCATCGCCGCAGAATCCGACGCATTGCCGGGGATCGCGCAGGGTGGTTCGGTTTTCTCCCAGAGCGATCACGAGGTGTCCCTGTGACACCTCATAGCTGGTGGCCTCCGCATGGGACCCGGTTTCAAGGGGGACGTTTTCGTCGAGAAATGCTTTGGCATAAGCGATCACGGCTTCCCCGCGTTTGGGGTTGTACCCCTCGGCTTTGGCGGTCTCCCCATCATCCGCGATGACATCCGTGCCGTACAGGGCATCGTAGAGGCTCCCCCAGCGTGCATTGGCGGCGTTCAGGGCGTACCGGGCGTTCATGATGGGCACGACCAGCTGGGGACCCGAAAGGGTCGCCACCTCCGGGTCCACGTTTCCAGGATTGACGGAAACCTGCTCGGGGGGTGCCACCAGGTAGCCGATCTCTTTCAGAAATGTCCGATACGCATCCTCATCAACAGCGCCGGGGTGGGCCAGGTGCCACTGGTCAATTTGGTGTTGTATTTCGTCCCGTTTGGTGAGAAGGGCACGATTGACAGGGGTGAGGCGGGTGATAAGGTCGCAGGCTCCTTTCCAGAATGCCTCGGGCTCCAGCCCTGTGCCGGGGAGGACGTCGCGGTTGATAAAAAGGTGCAGCTCCCGGGAAACGGAGAGGCCGTGGACAGGTTCATATGCTTGAGGTGTCAATGTCATCTTTTCGTTTCCTTATTTGGTGGATGAGGGGGAATACCAATCCGGATATTTCATGAGTCGCCCGAAGGGTGAGAAAAACCCAGCGGAAAACCGTGAATGACATGTTGTGTTTTTGATATGTCTCAATTTCTCACAGTAACTATTTGTGATAACATGCTGTTACTTCGGCCCAATTGTTTTCTCATGAAATATCCGGGCCAAGGCTTCCTGTCACTGATTTTTATATGTTACCGCTACAGGGCTTAAATGAAAAGGGGACAGATCATGGGTCAATCGAAAGAGGCCAATCGTCGTATCGTGCTCGCGTCGCGTCCCGTGGGCGCACCGGTTCAAGAAAATTTTCGCATGGAGAGTGTGCCTGTGCCCTCTCCTGGGGAAGGAGAGGTGCTGCTCCGCACGGTTTATCTCTCATTGGACCCCTATATGCGGGGGCGCATGAGTGATGCCCCTTCGTATGCTGAACCGGTGGCGGTGGATGCCGTGATGGTCGGCGCCACGGTGTGCCGGGTAGAGTCGTCCCGGCACACCGAGTATACCGAAGGGGAGTGGGTGCTGGCATACAGTGGGTGGCAGGACTATGCTCTGTCTGACGGAGTGGGCCTTTCCCGGTTGGGGAAAAACCCGGAAAACCCCTCCTATGCCTTGGGCATTATGGGGATGCCCGGGTTTACAGCGTACATGGGGCTTCTTGATATTGGTCAGCCAAAATCGGGGGAGACCCTTGTGGTGGCGGCAGCCACCGGGCCGGTGGGAGGAACCGTGGGACAGATAGGGAAACTCAAAGGGTGCCGCGTGGTGGGGGTTGCGGGGGGGGCTGAAAAGTGCCTCCATGCCACCGATGTTCTTGGTTTTCATGTCTGCCTGGACCACAAAGCTCCGGATTTTGCCGAGCAGCTTCGCAAGGCGTGCCCTGACGGCATCGATGTCTATTACGAAAATGTGGGTGGCAAGGTGTTTGATGCCGTCTTGCCGTTGCTCAACACACGCGCAAGGATCCCGGTTTGCGGCCTTGTGTCGCAATACAACGCCACGAGGCTCCCTGACGGACCGGATCGCCTCTCTCTTCTCATGGCGGCGATACTGACAAAGCGTCTGACGGTGCGGGGGTTTATTATTTTTGATGATTACGGTCACCGTTATGATGAATTCGCCAGGGAGATGTCTCAGTGGTTGAGTATGGGCCAGATACGATACCGGGAGCAGCTTGTGGATGATTTGGAATATGCGCCGGAGGCGTTTATGGGCCTGCTCCAGGGGAAGAACTTTGGAAAGTTAGTGGTTCGGGTGTCATAAGCTATAATACCCTCCAGGCCTAAAGATGCAGATTTTAACGGGTCCATCGCGCGTTGTGATGGGCCTTTTATTCTCTGGGATTGCTCATTCTTGTAGAGTTATACTTAACTTCTGGGCTTTCATTTTTATTTTACTTCTCCTTTATGTTTCCCGAAAAGTAGGTCAGTCAAGCCAAACTCTCTGTTTGAAGGGCGAGGCAGTCGTTCGCGAATTTAAAGTTTAACTGCTTTTTTCTACGTTGAAAGATGATCCAAGTGAGTTGCGATTCACTATTATAGTGAGAAGGGAATGATTGACACTCTTTGTTATGTATGTCTATTTTCTAGTCTATTATATCTATATAGTTCCTGCTCATTATGAGGCTGAGACGGTTTTTGACATAATTCACGAGCTGTTGTGACCGGGCCGTGGGGATCCGGAAGAGAGCGGTGCACCCGACTGTCATCTGCAACGGAAGGATTTGGTTCATTGGTTTTTTATCGTGTCTCGCTAATTTTGTTGATCGTTCTGTTCTCCCTGACCACTGTTCAGGCAGAGCCCCGCGAAATCGTGGTGGGCCTCAGCGATAACAGGCCCATGACGTTCATGGAAAACGGGGAGCCCAAAGGGTTGTTTATCGACCTGCTGACGCATGTCGCAAGGCAGGAGGGCTGGACACTCACCTATGCGTATGACAGTTGGGAGACGGTGTTTGACAGGCTTGAGAAGGGGGACATCGATCTGCTTCCGGCGGTGGGGTGGTCCGAAGCCAGGGCTGGCCGGATCGATTACACGCAAAAGAGTCTTCTCGTCAACTGGGGACAGGTGTATGTCGGTTCGCACCTTGACGTGGATTCCATTGAGGACCTTCGGGGCAAGAGGATCGCCATTCAGCCCAATGATATCCATGGTCAGCATTTCAGTGGCCTTATGGAAACACTGGGCATCGATTACACCCGTGTTTTTATCGCCGATTATCGGGATATCTTTGAGGCGCTTGACCATGGAAAGGTCCATGCCGGCGTGGTCAACAAGGTCTTTGCTTCGGTGAATGAGGGGGCGTTCAAGGTCAGGAGCACACCCATTGTCTTTAATCCCATCCAGATTCGATACGCGGTTCCGAAAGGGGACCCGGCGGGTCTTCTCCCTGCCATGGACCGACACCTTGCCGGGTTGATGGAAACCCAAGGCTCTCTCTACCAGAGGGTGATGGAGAAGTGGTTCGGTCACGGCAAGCTCTCCATGCTTCCTGCCTGGTTGAAAGAGGCAGTTCTTCTTGTCATCTCCCTCGGGCTTTTTTCCCTGTTCATTATTTTACTGCTCCGGAATCAGGTGGCTGCCAAGACGATGGAGTTGCAGGAAACCAATGCGGTTTTGAGGGAAAGTGAACAGAAACTGAGGCTCCACCTGGAGTCCACCCTCTCCGTTCCATGGGAGTATGACCTCAAAAATCAGGTCTTCAGTTATATTGGCCCCCAGGCAGGGGAGGTGTTTGGCTACCCGCCTGAGTCGTGGTCTGATTTGGCGTCCTGGAAGAGGAAGCTTCATCCGGATGATCGGTCGTGGGCCCCTGGCTACTGCATCAGGGAGACCCTGAAGGGCAGGGATTATGAAGTGGCGTGTCGCCTGTTGACCCCGGACAATCGTGTGGTGTGGGCCCAGGGGGTGGTTACTGTCGTGACAGGGCCGGACGGTCCGGAACGCTTGATCGGCTTTACCCGGGATATCACGGAGAGCAAGCTGGCGGAAGAGACCCTTCAAAAGAGTGAAAAACGGTACCGTCAGCTCGTAGAAAATATCGCCGAGTTGGTCTGGGAGGTGGACGGCGAGGGGTTGTTTACCTATGTCAGCCCCAACGCCTTGGATATTTGCGGCATTGAGCCGGATGAGTTGATTGGAAAGAGCCCCTATACGATCATGCCGGTGGGGGAGATGGACCGAATTGAAGACATTCTGGTGAAGAACAATGACGTCGGGGACACCGTTCTGAAGCTTACGCACAAGGTCCTGCACAAGGAGGGGCGGTGCCTGCATTTTGAAACCACCGGCATGCCTTTTTCAGCCCCCAATGGTGATCTCCTCGGTTTTCGTGGGACCAGTATTGACATGACTGAGCGCCGAAAAGTGGATGCCGAAAAGATGAGGCTGGAAACAAAGCTTCAGCAGGCCCAGAAAATGGAGACCATCGGAACGCTGGCCGGAGGGATTGCCCATGATTTCAACAACCTCCTGTTTCCTATTCTGGGCCACACGGAGATGGTTCGGGATGACCTTCCCGATGGCAGCCCGATAAAAGGGAGCCTCAACGAGATCCATTCTGCCGCCATTCGTGCCAGGGACCTGGTCAGGCAGATTCTTACCTTTTCCCGCCAGGACAGCCACGAAGTAAGGCCCATGAAGATTCAGCCGGTCCTCAAAGAGGGGTTGAAACTCATCAGGTCCACCATTCCGGCAACCATTGAGATCAACTTTGCGATTGATGAAGCGTGTGGCTTTATCGAAGCGGATTCCACTCAAATCCATCAGGTCGTCATGAATCTCACCACCAACGCTTACCATGCCATGGAGGAGGAGGGGGGGGTAATGACGGTGGCCCTGAAAGAGGTTCAGGTCACCGCCCATGACACCATCAGCCCGGGAATGGTTCCGGGAGGGTACGTCCGCCTGACCGTTGCCGACACCGGCTTGGGGATGAGCCATCAGCAGAAAGAGAAGATCTTTGAGCCCTTTTTTACCACCAAGGAGGGGGGGAAAGGGACCGGCATGGGCCTTTCCGTGGTTCATGGCATCGTGAAAAGCCTGAAAGGCGGGATCCAGGTCTCCACTGAACTGCACAAGGGAACAGAAATCCATGTCTATTTTCCTGTCGCGGCCCCACTTGCCAGCGACCTGAAACCACAGCCAAAAGAGACGATTCCGGGAGGGGCGGAGCGGATTCTGCTGGTGGACGACGAGGAGACCATCGTTGATATCGAGCGGCAGATGTTGGAGCGCATGGGGTATCAGGTTGCCACATTCACGAGCAGCAAGGATGCCTTAACACAGTTTCAGGCAGATCCCGGTGCCTTTGACCTGGTGATTTCCGATTTGAATATGCCCACCCTGCGAGGGGATCAGCTCGCCGCAGAGATCATTAAGATACGCCCCGGAATTCCCATTTTGATGTGCACCGGTTTCAGCGACAAGATTACCGAGGAAAAGGCGGCAGCCAGGGGAATCAAAGATTTTCTCATGAAACCTGTGGTGATGACGGACCTTGGGAAAAAGATTCGTGAGGTGCTTGAGTAAAAGAGGGGCTTTGAGTCTAAACTCAGTGGAAAAATGTTTGCCCTCAATACAGCAGCTCAGGAGCAAAACTGAATGTAGATCGGTCATTTTTCCGAAGCTTAAATAGTGACACCGCGGGTGTGTGGCACTATTCATCCCACGTGAATGGGCTCCGAAGCACAGGCGAGGGACAAAACGCATTCGTAACCAGCTTTCAAGATGACATTTTTTGCCGCTGGAGGCATCTTTTTGGGCGCTGAATAGTTACCACGGCCTTGATTGTCCGGCACCCCTTCACGCTCTATTTGATATCAAAAAATCAACACATTATAAATGTTGACAGGGTGCTCATTAGTCCCTATAAATTACAAGGTTTATACAACTCAATCATCCCCATGGGACCCGTTGTGTCCGCCTTCCGCCTTCATGCTCAATCGTCTCCTTCTTCGCCACATTCCCATCGTCTCGGGTTACCGCACAAGCGATTGCACGGATACCCTCCCATGGGCACGGCAATTCCTTAACCCACGTTTTTCCGGACCAAAGGAGACCCACCATGACACAGCAAACATATGACGGCTCGTATAACGTAACCATCTTTATCCCGGAACGCGGCAGCTACCAGTCCATCTCGGAGACCATGACCATTTCCACAAAGACTGAAGGAAGCGATGAGGTCCTCCAGCCCACGAGTCAACTCTCGTTTATGAGTTATACCTTCGAACTCAGCGGCCGCATCAACACCCAGACAGGCCTGGCAACCATCAGCGGTCAGGCCATAGGATCCGGCGTGTCTTTGGACCCGGCTCTCTGGAGCTTTGTTTCGACCCCGGCCCTTCAGTCCGTCAGTGCCGCACGGGTTGTCTTTAACGGTGCGGCAGCCATCGGTTTTTGTTTCTCTCTGTTCGGCATGAAAGAGGGGCAGGAGACCTTTGAAGGCCAAAGTATCCCCGAAATGTTCATGAAGGATTTCCAGGCCACCTCACGGTCTGTTCCCAAAATGTAAGGATTCGCTTCTCCAAACTCAAGTTGCCGGATCCCTTGGGCCCCCCGTCCCATGGATCCGGGTTCTCCAAAGGTATAAATGGGGATTACAATTCAGCTTCAAAAAAAAGCAGCCTCCGGCAGGGCTGCCGGAGACATAAGCTGAAGAGTTATCTGGCAACAGGGTTTGTGGGGCTGATGATGCTTACAGGCCGGAAGCATTGACACAATCAGCCCCCTGCCTTTCGCCTTTCCTCCATTATCCCAGATTCAGGCTCTGCTGGACCCGCACTTTCCGTGACACACTTCCGGGCCCTTCCCCTTTTTCCTCGTCCTTTCCATTGTAGATCCAGACGATTTCCAGGAGCTTTGCGCCGTATTTTTTCATTCGCTTGTCGCCCATGCCGTGGATGGTGCGGAGCTTTTCAAGGGTGTCGGGGAGTTCGTTGGAGATGCCGACCAGGGCTTTTAAGGTGGAGACCCGTGAGGGGGTGATGCTCTCTTCTTTGGCCTGCTTATCCCGCCAGGACTGAAGGCGCTTTAAGAGTTCGGGGTGCTCGCTGGAGAGATCCTTTACCTTGGTCTTGGCTGTGGACCGGGTTGCCTGTTTTTTGAAAAAGGCCTTGGCCCGGATATTCAGGAAGTCCTTCACGGTGAAGCCCTCTTTGCAGCCTCGGAGGCAGTAGCGCTTGACGATGAGCTCCTCCCGGATCTTCACCAGGGACTCATCGATGAGGGTTTTCACCGACTGGTTGTCGGTGGCAAAGGTGGCCTCATCAAGACGGCTTGTGATGGCTGTCTGGGTCTGGTCAAGGAAGTAGGTACACGCCTTTGTGATGCGCTCCTGGATCACGGTGTTTGCCTCGAGGTCCTGGCCTTCAACCATCAGGGAGTCGAGTTGCCGCGCAAAGGCTCCGGCAATGCGGATCAGCTCCGGCAGGGTGGTGGTCTGGATGGTGATAAGGGCATCTGTCAGGTTGCCTTCAATGGCCTTTTGGTGGTGGGTCAGGTTTGTCAGGCAATGGCTGATGTGCTCGCCCATGGGCAGGTAGTCGAAGAGCTCTCCCAAAAGGGCAAACTGGCAGGCGCGTTTGGATTCGTCAAGGTCCCACTGGGTAGGCGGGTTCTCCTCGATCTCTTTTGTGTAGTGGTTGACCGATTGATCGCAGATGATCCCCGAGGGCGTAATTTTACTGCTTAAGACAATTCCTTCCAGGGTTTTGCACCGGCTCAAGGCAACGTAAGTCTGGCCGTGGGCAAAGGAGGACCCGGCGTCGATGACGGCTTTTTCAAAGGTGAGGCCCTGGCTCTTGTGGATGGTGATGGCCCAGGCCAGCCGCAAGGGGTATTGGGAAAAGCTTCCCAGCACCTCCTCTTCGATCTCTTTGGTCTCCTCGTTTAAGGTATAGGTGATGTTCTCCCACCTCTCCCGGTTCACCACGATGGGGGAGGACTCGCCCTCGCACTGCACCTCGATCACCTCATCGTCCATCTCGGTGATGGTGCCGATCTTCCCGTTGTAAAACTCTTTTTTCGAGGAGCTGTCGTTTTTGACGAACATTACCTGGGCGCCCGTTTTCAGGGTCAGGAGCTCATCGGCCGGGTAGGCGTATTCGGGAAAGGTGCCGCTCACCTCCGCTTCAAAGGTGAAAACCGTCGATTTCATGGCGGTCAGCTTCTGATCGTTGATGCGGTCTGCGCTGGCGTTGTGGGTGGTCAGGGTGATGTACCCGTCCTTTTCACCGGGAAGCTGGTCGGGCATGTACCGTTTGTTCAGGCTCTGGCGGGAGGCGTCGGAGAGCCGGTTCTCCCGGATCTCGTTTAATATCGTGATAAACGCCTGGTTGCTCTGCCTGTAGACGTGCGTGAGCTCAAGGCCAAGGACCGAGGCCTGCTGAAAGGCCTGGCTGCTGAAGAAGTAGCCCGTGTCGTAGTACGGCTTGAGGATCTCCCAGTCGTCCGGTTTGATGATGGGGGCCAGCTGGTGAAGGTCGCCGATCATGAGAAGCTGAACCCCGCCAAAGGGCCGGGTGCGATCCCGGTAACGCCTGAGTACCTGATCGATGCCGTCCAGCAGGTCGGCACGCACCATACTGATCTCATCGATCACCAGGAGGTCCATGGACTGGATGATGTGAATCTTCTTTTTGCTGAAACGGCGGTTCTGAAGGGTGGCATCCGGCGGTAGGGGGCCGAAAGGCATCTGAAAAAAGGAGTGGATGGTGATTCCCTTGGCGTTGATGGCCGCAACCCCGGTGGGGGCAACCACCACCATGCGCTTGGGGATCTCTTTTTTCACCCGGTGCAGAAAGGTTGTCTTTCCGGTGCCCGCTTTTCCAGTGAGAAAAAGATTGCGGTGGGTGCTTTGAACAAAGTCAAAGGCCAGTTCCAGTTCGTGGTTTTGATGCATTGCCTGCCGTCTTCAAGAAATTTGAGGTTGAACAATCTGGTATATAGAGCCCCTGCATGAGCCTGACCACGTTTTACCCCAAGTTGCGAAAAATGGAAAGGAGCCAAAAGCGTGCCTCCGGCGGCGAGGTGAGCCACCTCGAAAGCTGGTTCGCGAATACTCCCGACTCTCGTTCCTTGAGTCGATCACATTCGCTGACGGGCTGCGCCCGTGAACTGCGATTGATGCACACCATGGCCTTTGTGCAGCCCAAAGGGCGCTTCGTGGATTATTCATACATAGTGAAGGATGAATGGTCCCTGAATTCATTGAAAAAACGTTGGCTCCACCAGCGTTCTGCGTACCATTCCTTTAGCCTTTAGCCTTTAGCCTTTAGCCTTTAGCCTTTAGCCTTTAGCCTTTCAATACGTCCTTCCCGTAAAACGCACCGTTGCATCCAGCCGGTTTTCGCCGTCCGTCAGGTTCGTCAGCTTTGGAAGAAATGCAATCATCCAGCTCCAGTAAAATCCGACGGGTTCGCCGCTGTCGGGTTTTCCGTTGTCGTTTTCATCGAGAATGGCGAACACGTATACATCATCCACGCCGAAGGGTGTGTTGAGGATGGATTGAAGCTGGGCTCCCATGAGGGGAACCGCATAGGTATCGTTGATATCCCCCGTGGCGGTGACCGTTTCCATGGCCACGATAAAATCGGGGTCGGTAATCCGGTAGGTGGCGTTGTCCACCCCATCTTCCTGCACGGCAACGACCAGCAGGCGATCTCCCGATTCCAGGGTCACCCCTCCGCCATTTTGAAAGGTAAAAACAAGGGAAGCGTCGTGATCTACCAGCTCCCGGTTCACCTGAAAACGAAGGTTCGTGTCGCCGTCTTTTAAAGGGATAAAGCTGTTCACACCGGTGCTTAAGGGGTGGGTGACTGTCAAATGGGATTTCTCCTGGTAATACCCGAGAAGATCTTCCGCATCCGGATCGGGAAAGCCAGTATATGATGGCGAGTCTGGGTTTTCTTTGTGGTTCAGGTCCCACAAGGCAAGGGCCATCACATGGGCCCCCGGTGAAAGGCCTGTTGCGGAAAGGTCCATGTTGAATTTCACCTCTCCGGGGTCAAGCCTGTAAAACGCGCGGATTACCGACAGGGGCTGGGTGAACAGGAGGTTGGGGGCATCGGTTTCGGCTGCGACGATAAACAACGGGGCGGTGCTGGTTTCATCGTAACCGGGGGGGCGCTCCACATGCCCTTTAAGGGATAGCTCCTCGGAGGATGCCTCGGGAATGGTCATGGCGAGGGCGGAATCGAAGGAGAAATTTTCCTGGGGAGCATCGGTGAGGGTGATAAGGCTTGGCAGCCCCTGGGGATGCCGTGAGTAATACCCCACCGACTCTCCGGCGTCGGGAACTCCGTTGCCATTGGTATCAAACAGAGCCAGGAGGGTGACATCGGAAATGGGCATGTCAAAGCCGTAGGGGAGAATGCTCAGGCGGTAATCAAGGGGCGTCTCCTCTTTGTCGAAGGCTCCGTACCCGATGATGCCGTTGAGATCAAGGGTGGTAAAATCGAGGGACCGGATATCTCCGGCATAGACAAAAACAAGCACCGGGCCGGTGTAATCCCCGGAAAGGGTTCCGCCGATCTCTTTTTCATAGGCGAACACCTCCCGGTTTACATGGATGTCTGCACCGGTGTTAAGGCCTCCTGCAAGGGTATAGCCCGGGGTAAAGGTTCCGTCCTTTACGTAAAACCCCATCATGTCCCCTGTGTCCGGGGCCGGGATGCCACCATTGTAATGTCGGTCGACAAACCCGATGAGGGTCACCGTCTCCCCGGGATTCAATTCGTGGTCGGCAAGGTCGATGGAAAAGGCGCCATTTGCTGCGGTTCCGACAATGGAGGCAAAGGAGTCACCCGAGCTCCGGGCGATTATTTCCGGATCGGTTCCTTTGAAGAGTGCCACAAAAACATTCGCGTCCTCACATTGGCAGGCCTCGTCCACCGTCACCCGTCCGGAGATTGAAAAGGTCGCCTTATCCTCTGTTTCACCACAGGCCATACAGAGGAACAGGACAATAAGTGGCACGACCATGGATTTTTGCATGCGGTTAGAAATCATATTTTGTCTTCAGAGAGATGACGTCCCTGTCCCGGAAATAGGTGAATACCGATTGTGGCGTGTTGGGCCCGCTGACGCTTCCGTTGAAATGTGCGTAGGAGCACTCTATGGAAAATCCGTTTTGAAAATCGTAGGTGACGGAGGGGTAGAAGAGGGAGCCCGTGTGCGCCAGGTCCACGACTTCGACAATTTCAATTCTTACCCGTCCGTCCATGTAATCGTCTTCGAACCTTACGGAGATGAAGTCGGAGATGCTCGGGTCTTCGATGCGTGAGTCTGCGTAGTGGGACGTGTACCACTCAAAGGTCAACACGGTTTCTCCCCCGTGCTCTTCCCAGATGTCGGCAAGGGGAACAAACCAGTTGAAGCCGGTGGCAAAGGCGATGTAATCGGATTTTTTCTCCTCGAAGGGAAAAACGATCTCCATGGGATTTTCCGGGTCTTGAGGTATGTACCCTGTTTTGTTCGGTGACCAGACCGCCTCGCATTGAATCACAAAGGAATCAATGGCCATGCTGAAATCAAATCCGGCCATGCTGGCCGTGTGATGGCGTGGTTCAAGGAGAACCGTCAACTCTCCGTTGTCCGCAACAAAGGTGCCCTCCGGAAGAAACAGGGGGTCCCGGTCCGGGCCGTGATACAGGCTGATTGAAAAGTCCGCCCCCGAGACAGTGGAGGCCACCCGTGTTCCGAAACCGTAGTCGGAAGGAGAGCTTCCCCGTGATTCGGGATCGTCAATTTCCACTGGAAGAGCGTAGTTGTCCGGGGAGGCACTCCACCAGTTTCCTGTGGCGGCTGTTTCACCGGGCACGTGGACCGGAACCCAGACGAGTTCGGTGGTAAATCGGTCGGCAAACCATATGCCGGAGAGAGCGGGCACACCGTATCGGTTGTTCTCCTCCTCTTTGAAGAACAGTTCCCGCATGTCTATGGGGTTGAAATAAGCTGTGGGGTTGAAGACATCCGCCGTTCCCCATCCGAAGATCTGATTACCGGCCCTCACCCTGTACTGATCGGTCTCATAATGAAAGTAAAGTTCATTGAACGAAAGCTCGAAGGATGAAGAGGCGTATCTCATGTTTTCGTGGAAGCCGGCATCATTTGTGTATCGGTACTCTTCGTTCTCCGTGAACAAGGATGCCATGGAGACCATGGGGGTCAGGAAGAGGTAAGCAGACTCTCCGCCGTATCTCATCTCAAGCCGTGAGGTGACCTCGTTCTTCTTGTTCGACTCCTCAAACCCCTCGTCACTTGCCGTGCTGAAAAGTGACTCAAAGGTCACGTACCCTTCCATGGAAAATTCAAGTGGGGCTTGCCCTTCGGATGCCAACGAAGAGGAGCAGGAGAGCGCGATAACAAGGAGTGCAAGCAATAGTGCGGTTTTCATCAACCCACCCGGGGGGCCTCGAAACGTCGGCCAACACAATTTTGTGCCAGCCTTTTATTCCGGACCGTTTTTGAGTCAGAAACCGCTTTCTCCTGTCTGGGGCACATTATCATTTCTACATACTTCAAAATGACTTCCGTAGAGTGGCGCTTTGCTCGTGTCCAGAGTGGCTTGATAAAAACAAAGAGGAAACGACTGTCTGAATGTGGTCATGTGTACAGGGTTGTATAATGCCGAAATGGTGGGAAAAATAGAAGCTATTTTTGCCAGGCGGCAGAGAAAAGGTGTGAGGTTGTTGGGTGGGGTAATCTCAGGCATGTATGGCTGAAGGAATGAGGAAAGACGAACCGTGATGCCGGAAGAAAAATCAAGCGGCAACGTGGATGTGATCCGAACCCGCTCTTCAGAGGTGTTGTGGGCCCAGAAAAGCAAGGTGATCTGGACCTCAGGGACCAAAGGGCTTAAAACGACCTCCAACAGCGCGCTTCGTATGAAGCTTCGTGTGGTCTTAAGCCCCCTCGTCCGTCAGGCCGTGAGTGATCACGCCTCGTAAAACCTCAAAAAAAACGGTAACTATTCAACGGGTGCCCCGGCGGCCCTACCGGGGGTTAACCTTTTAAAAAGTTGAATAAACAGGTCTAAAAAACGCCCTCGAACGAATTCCGTTTTAAAGGCGGATGTGGTTTGACCCGAGGAACGAGGGGCAAAGCGCATCCGCAACCAGCTTTCAAGGTGGCACACCTTGCCGCCGGAGGCCGCTTTTTTTGTGGCCTTGATAATTCAAGGGGAACGCCCAGGGGTCTCGGCTGTAAACCCTATGCACCATTCGGGTTATTGTTTCAGCACGTCAGAGATCAGCCTGCTCAATTCCCATTGACGAAAGGGTTTGCGGATAAACCCCGACAACCCCTTTGTCCTCAGGTCTTGTATGGCGCTTTCCCTGGAAAACCCGGATGATAGAACCACCCGGCATCCGGGGTCCAACGCCTTCAATCCTGCAAATGTTTCCCGCCCGTTCTTCACCGGCATGACCATATCAAGAATCACCAGATCAATTTCATCGCGGCTCTTTTGAAAAACCTCCAGAGCCTCCTCTCCGTTTTCTGTCAGGAGAACCTTATACCCCATCTGCTCGAGCATGGCTTTTGCCGTGATGCGGATGATTTTTTCGTCATCCACCACCAGAATCGTGCCGGAGCCTTCTTCCACTTTCTGGTTGTCTCCGTCATCCATGGCGACATCGTCTGTCAGGGGGAGGTAGAGGTGAAATTGGGTTCCTGCGTCAGGCTCACTGGACACGGTGACAGCCCCATGGTGGTCCCGCATGATGCTGTGTACCGCTGCCAGGCCGAGTCCCGTGCCTTTGCCCTGGCCTTTGGTGGTGAAAAAGGGGTCAAAGATTTTATCGAGATTCTCCGGTGCGATGCCATACCCTGTATCTCCGATGTTGATTTCCAGATACCGGCCGGGCTCAATCCCGAATGAGGTGGCGTCGCAGAAGGGCCTGTCCAGGGTGATGTCTCTTGTGTCAATCCACAGCTCTCCCCCATTGGGCATGGCATGGCTGGCATTGATGCCGAGATTCATCAGGGCATTCTGCAACTGGGAGTCGTCGCCTATGACCCTGTAATTTTCCGCCCTGTTTTCAACGGAAATCGTGATGCGTTTATCCAGGCTTTGGCTGAGGAGAGACGCTGTCTCCTCTATGACGGCGTGCAGGTCAACAGCCGTTGACGTGAGTTTGCTCTTGCGACTGAAGACAAGGAGCTTGCGTGTGAGATTCGCTGCACGCGTCGAGGACTGGATGATGATATCAACGTATTCCTTCGCCTCTTCATTGAGATTGGGTATGTCTGAGGCGAGCAGCTCGGATGCCCCCAGGATTCCTCCGAGCATGTTGTTGAAGTCGTGTGCGATTCCTGCTGAAAGTTGGCCGATGGCATCCATTTTATGGGCATGCCTGAGCTGCTCCTCCAACTTCTTCAGCTCGGTGATGTCCTGGGTGACGGCGATAAACTGGACAATGTCACCTCGCTTGTTTTTTACCGGGGTGATGGTGGCCGCCTCGTTGTATAGAGACCCGTCTTTTCGCTGGTTGAGAAACTCCCCTTTCCAGACATGGCCGTGGCGTATGGTGTCCCAGAGGGTGTCGTAAAACGCGTCGTCATGGCTTCCGGAATGGATGCGTTCAAGGCGGTGGCCCACGACGTCTCTGGACGCGTAGCCACTGCTTTCGATAAACGCGGGGTTTACCCACATGACAATCCCCTCGGGGTCGGTGATGACAATGGCATTGGCTGCGGCTTTAAGGGCCGAGTCCCATGCGTGGAGTGTCTCTTCAAACGCCTGCTCTTTTATGTGGGACTCATACAGAATCTGCAGGCTGAATTGAACACTGTCCCGAAATCGAGCAAGAAGTTCTCGGGTGTCGTCCGAATAGGCGTTGGGCTTTGCATCCAGAATGCAGATGGTGCCGAAGATCTCTTCTGTTGGCCAGGTGATGGGCATCCCGAAGTAAGAGAGCATTCCCAAATCCATGTCGGGGTTTTCCCTCCAGATGGGATCCCGGGTTGCATCTGGCACCAGCAATTCCTTGCGTGTGTCCATCACGGTTTCACAGTAAAGGCCGGTATTCAGCGTGGCACGTTCCCCCTGTTCATAGACCATTCCCTCGCTCTGGCTGCAGGCGAATACCTCAATCTCATGGGGATGAACCCGCATGATCAGCGCGGCTGGCACTCCGGCAATGCGTGCCAGAAGGTTCGTGATGCTCTGCCAGTTGGTATGCATCTCCGGAGGTATCTCTATGTCATTGATGATGGGATACTTGGAGTCAAGAAGCTCGAAGGATTTCATGGAGTCTCCATACGGGGCTTTCTCCCCGGATACGCATCGTTGAGTGCTCGAATTTTCATTGTATGGGGCGGTTCTGCTGCGGGTGGGGCGGCAACTCGTTGTTGACGTATCCAGGAGAAGGTTTTAACGCTCTGGGAAGGAAACGGAGGCAGTGCGGAAGGTCGCGAATTCAAAGCAGCTTTTCTATGGGTTTTAATGTACCGCAGCCGAAGGGGACATGGCAAGCCGTAAGACTGACGGGAGGTGTCAAAGGGGCAGGCGGTGACTAAACCGAATCGTTTGGGTTGTGGCTCCCCCTGTCAATACGTTCAGGGGGGGCCAGCATCAAAGGCATCGCCGCCATTTTCATGAACCCATCTACCCCAGACTTTCAAGGACCTCGTTGACCCATGACATGGCAGAGATCATGTTGGGGAAGCCGACGGTGGTCAACGCCATCAGAACCGTGTGGTTGATCTCTTCAGGCGTCGCGCCGAAATCAATGGCTTTTCGCGTGTGGGACATCACGCCGCCCCGTGAGTTGGCTCCGATGGCGATACCCAGTTTGACGAGGCTCTGGGTTTTGTCGTCCAGGGGGCCCGAATCACGGCAGACTTTGCCAAGGGCTTGATACTGAACGAACACATCTTCGTATGTGTTTTTGAAATCCGTGTATTTTTTGGGCAGGTACATGTGGAGGCTCCTTTACGTCTGATTAACGACCGTGGATGAGAAAGAAAAAAAGTACGTGGTGAAAGTCAGCTCATGTGTGAAATGGCCTGCTCCGAGAGGCCTGGTGTCTTGAGATAGTCAATGGTCTCTTTTACGACAACCCGGCCTGCCTTTGCAAGATTTTGATAAAACGGCGATGTTGAGTGCCGGGTGATTTCTCAGTAAAGGAGACAAGGGCCTCGCTGGAAAAAAACCACACAACAACTTTTCCGGGCAACTCCACAATGCTGCTCTATCCCGAATATTTGATGGAAAAGCAGGTGTGTTGAGGCAAGGACAAGTTATTGCAGGTGATTACTGCGGGGGTTGTTTGTCTGGACCCTTCGTCAGCGAGTGGACCTGCCCGGGTAACGAGGGCAAAGGAGCTTTCGCAATCCGCTTCCCACGTGGCACCCCTTGCCGCCGAGGTTTTGTGTGCCCATGCGCAGTGTTGAGCTGCGCATCATGGCTTTGCCACCACCACCTGGTTTCGTCCACCCTTCTTGCCTTGGTAGAGAGCTGCATCGACCTTGCCAATGCTCTGCTCAAAGCTTTGATCCAATTCGCAATTCACCACCCCGAGGGTAAGGGTGACGGTGAGATAGGCCTCGTTCCATTCAAAAAGGGAGGAGGATATGCGGCTTCGCAGTCGGTCCGCGAGAATTTCGGCGCCTTTTCCATCCGTGTCGGGAAGAACGATAAGAAACTCTTCTCCACCCCAGCGACCGATGACGTCGTGGACCCTCAGGCTTGACTCAAGGAGTCTGCTGAGTCGCTGAAGAACAAAATCACCGCAGTCGTGACCGTATTTGTCGTTGATTTGTTTGAAGTGATCGACATCGGCGAGGATCATCGCATAGGGGCTTTGGTTTCTCCGGGCTTGGGACCGAAGCTCTTTTTCCCGTTTCTGGACCCCTCTGCGGTTCATGAGCTCGGTCAACGGGTCCGTGAGGGAGAGGCGCTCGTAAAGACGGGTCTGGTCTTCAAGCTCCCGGGTTCTTTCCGTGACGAGTTGCTCAAGTTCCCGGTTGCGATTGGCGATGGTGGTGAAACGCAGGCGAATCAGCCCCGCAATCAGCAGGAGGGCTGCAACCTGAACATACCACCGCTTCCAGAAAGGGGGGGTGATGTGGATCTCAATGCCCGGGTGGCTTTGGTTCCAAGCCCCTTGGCTTCCGGCTGCCATGACATGAAACCGGTAGGTTCCCGGGGGCAGCTGAGGGTATCGCGCGGTGGTTGTGTTTTTGGCGTCCACCCAGCCGCTGTCGTAGCCGTCAAGCCTGTACCGATAGCGGTTCTCGGTTGTGTTGTTGTAGTCATGGAGAACGAAGGAGAAGGTGAGGTTGTTTTCGTCGTACGCCAGGTCAATGCGCTCCGTTTCGTTCAAGGGGCGGGAGAGGATGAGGCGGTTCTTTACGGGGGTGCCGGGGCGGACCGGGGTGCCGTTGAGGCGGAGACCTGTGAGGTGAAGCGAGGCGGATGGCAGGGTGAGGGGGACCTCCTCCGGGGTAAAAAGGAGGTAGCCGTTTTCTCCTCCGAAGATCACCTCGCCATCTGTGGAACGGGTTGCCGCTCCCTGCACAAACCGAAGGGGCAGGGGAAAACGGGAGATATTTCCGTTTTTGATGTCGATGGCGGAAAGTCCTTTGTCCGTCGCTACCCACAGGCGCCTGCTGCCGTCAAAGACCAGGCTTTTGATGATATTTCCCGAGAGGCCGTCTTCCATGAAGTAGCTTCGTATGGTCTCTGTTTCGGGGTTCAGGCGGTTGAGTCCGTGATAGGTCCCCACCCAGATGCCTCCATTGGGGGCCTCGGCAAGGCAGGTGATGATGTTATTGGAGAGGCTCTCTGCTGCCTTTTTTCGATGGTGGAATTGGGTGATCGGGGCCCCATTCTTAGCAATGCGGTCGAGGCCGAGGTTGGTTCCCACCCAGATGTTGCCCTTCTTGTCTTCGAGGAGAGCGTGGATCGTGTTGCTGCTGAGCCCCCCTTTGTCGGTTTCTCCCTCGCTGAACCGGCGCACGTCCCCCGTTGTGAGGTCGTGGCGGAACAGCCCCTGGCTGCGTGTCCCTGCCCAGATGATCCCTGCTTTTTTCACACTGAGTGCGGTGATGTTGCGTTTGTCTGGCTGGGCAGAAATCGTGCCCCAGGATTGGAATTCACCGGTTTGATGGTCTCTGACGACGAGCCCCCCGCCCCAGGTACCGATCCAAAGGTTCTTGTCGGTGTCCAGGGCAAGGGCGTTGATATCAAGGCTTCCCGGCCCCAATGGTGGGGGAGCGCCTCCCGTTGCCTTGAACGGTCCGCCGGATGACGAGACGTTGCCAAGGCCGGTGTACCAGCTTCCGGTCCAGATGCCCCCCTCACTGTCTGAGGCGGCGGCGTGGATGGACATGGGGACATCGTCTCCGGAGTACCCCGGCATGAAGAGGTGCATCTGGTGAAAGGTTTTGCTGAGGGTGCTGACCCCGCCTCCGCGGGTGCCGAGCCAGATGACCCCGGCCCGGTCCTCGGTGATCCATCGGATGTCGTTGTGGGAGAGGGCATTGGCCAGGTACGGCACACTCTGGTGAAGAGTGCTTTTCCCGGTTTCCAGGTCAAGAATGAGCAACCCGTTGTCGTTGGTGCCCACCCACAGCGTCCGCCCATCGTCGTAGAGGGTGTTGATGGAGCCGTCAGCGACGTGAGGGGGCAGCTGATCCATGCCGGGAAAGGGAATGCAGCTCCCTTTTTCGGTATCAAAGAGGCGGAAGCCTTTTGGGGTTCCCACCCAGAGGGTAGAGCCCCCCGCCGGGTAGAGGGCCCGGATCTCATCATGGGGAAGGGTGGAGGGGTCTTCAGGGGAGTGCTTGAAGGCGGTGAAGGTCTCTTTCGTTCGATTGAAGCGGTTCAGCCCTTCCCCGGTGCCCACCCAGAGGGTGTCATCACGGGTTTCGGAGATGGACCAGATGCGGTTGTTGCTTATGGTGCCGGGCCGGTCACCTGCGATGAATCGGGTAAAGGTTTCTGTATCACGTTCAAAGCGGTTCAGCCCTTTGCTGAAAGTGCCGGCCCAGACAACCCCTTGTGAGTCTTCGTAATGGGTTTGAACCCGATCCTCACTGAGGCTTTTGGGATCCGATGGGTTGTGCCTGAACGCCTGGAACGTTCCTGTGTCGGGGTCCAACCGATTGAAGCCTCCCCCCCAGGTGCGAACCCAGATAGCACCGGTGCGGTCCTCCAGCACTCCCCCGGCATCATTGTGGGAGAGGCTCTGCGGGTTGCCATCTTCATTTTGGAATACCTTCATGGAGATGCCGTCATACCGGGCCACCCCATTGCGGGTTCCGAACCACATGGCCCCTTTATGATCCTGCATGACCTGGAAGACGGTGCTGTCCGGAAGGCCCTTTGCTTCGTCGATGGATTGAAAGAGAAGGGTCGGCGTGCCCCCGTATGCTGCGGGCAGGGTTGTTAATAGAAGAAGAAAGCCCAGGCAGAAACCCCGAAACTGTTGACCTGCAGACACCATGTGTCCTCCAAAACCTTGCGACGTGTTACCCCTGTGGGCTGTTGATGTTCGTGTTGACCTAGTTTACCCGGCGGTTAAATGCGTGACAGTCAAGGGGCACTACCACCTTGCTGATTCTGCCATCTCCACGACCTGATGGTTCATATTTTAGTTGCCGGGGTAATACTAAGTATCATCGGCAGAGAGTGAAAATGGTTTATCGGTTTCTTTATTTATGTTGCCAAGGGTAAGGAACCGTAACTGTAAATTTTATTATTACCGGGCTTTTCAGTGTGTACACCGGTGGTTGAAACGTTGTATGAGACGGGCTCTGGTTCATGCCGCCGTGCTCAGCCCGGGGGACTCACACCGTTAAACCTGAAGGCCGGTTTTATTGCGGCCTTGCAAATGAATAGATATCGGAGATCGAAATCATGAGTGATTCAAAAATTGGGGTGGTCGTACCGGGCTCTCCCTTTGGGATGACCACACCGGATCGACTGGAAGAGATTGCAGCCGTTGCAAAAAAATACAAGGTCGAAACCATCAAGATCACGGCGGCCCAGAGGCTGAAACTCTACGGCGTGGAAAAAGAGGATGCTCCGGCTCTTTTAGAAGAGCTGGGCGGGGCGATGCCCAAACCCGTGGGTGTTAAAACGGGCCCCCATACCCTGCAGTGCTGCCCGGGAGTCAAGAGCTGCTCGTATGCCTGTCAGGACTCCCAGGGACTCTCCGCAAAACTGGGGAAGGCTCTTTCCACGCGCGTATTTCCCGGTAAGGTCAAGGTCGGGGTCTCCGGCTGTGCCTTTAACTGCTGTGAAAGCCACCTTCGGGACGTGGGGATCTTCGGAAAGAAATCCGGATGGACCCTCGTGTTCGCCGGCAACGCCGGTGGGCGTCCCCGCATCGGAGATGTTATCGCCGAAGGCCTGAGTGACGACGAGGTGATTGAGCGTACGCTGAAAGCCCTTGAGTACTACACTGCCAACGCCAAAAAGTTGGAACGATCGGCTCGCCTGGTGACCCGTAAAGGGGTGGATGAGCTCAAGGCGTTCATGGAAGAGTAGCATGCGCGTTAAGCCGGAATTATTTGATTTTCCGATATGGGTTAAATCGTTGATCAGGCCCTAAGACCTGTTTGTCAAACCCACTTTTTTAGATCGGGAAAAAGTTTGGCCCCCGGCAGGTCCGCCGGAGGCAATATCTGGCCTTGAGTGAGAAATGAAAAGCCCGGTCGGTCTCTGCATTGCAGATACTCCGGGCTTTTTTTATTGTTGCTCCAGGATGGTGAAGCCGTTGATCAGTTCGTCGATATTGACTCTGTACTTTTCAACCAGGTCCTGGGAGGTGTAACCGATCACCTGGACGGAGCCGGTGCTTCCTGAATAGTAATTGCCAAGGTAGGTGAACGGAATGCCCTGAATGGTTCCAACCATCTCCATGTAACTGACGGTGACTCCGTTTACGACACGGTCCCCCTCTTTCAGGACCCTGATGTCCGGGGCAACGCTCCGTGCATTCTCCACAGCCACTTTCTTGAGGGTCTGAATGGGAATGCGAATCTGTTCTGAAATGACCATGGCGTAGGCATCTTCCCCCCGCAAGGTGAACATGTACTCACTGTCATCGTTGGGGCCCTGCTTTTCAAGGGACCATTTCTTGGGATCCATCCACATCCCGTATTTCACCCTGATCCCTTTCACCAGAAAGCTGGCATTGTCGGGTTTGGTGACATGAAGGGTGTCGAGTTTGATGACATCGGATGCGGCATGGTTGACTCCCACATACGCCCATGTGTGGTCATCGTAGAGGACCACCTCCTGACCTGTGTCGGTGATGGCGCTGATCTGTGCAAAAGAGGGTGAGGAAAGCAAAAGGATGGAAATCACCAACAACCGGAATGTTTTCATTGGTCTCTCCCATATCTCTGGGGTAAATTGTATGCTTCATGGGTGAAGGGAAGGCTTTCAGCATGATCGCCGAGGTATGCGATGCAAGAAACAGGTCGCAGGACTAATTCTTAAATACTACACACAATTGATGCTCAATGGAACCGATGTTTCCGGGTTTTTGGATTTTTTTTAAGGGGAAAAAGCGTGATAGGTAGCTTTTTAAGGAATGCCAGGGGTTGCGGCATTGCTATGCTTTGGTGTAAAAATGTCTCACCATTCAACTTAATACTGCCTCTCACGGCCCTGCCCGTGTGATTTCACCCAAGGATTAAGAGTCAAAGCGCATCTGCTACCTGCACTCAAGGTGCTGCACCTTGCCGTCGGAGGTGAGCGGAGCAGCATTAAAACAGGTTCGGTTAAGGTCGGCGAAATTCAACGAAGAGAAAGGGTAAAGAGATGACGGATACACGTGTGATGATTGCAGGGGCGACGGGCCTGGTTGGGGGGCGCTTTTTTGAAACGGCTGTTGCTGACCCCGGCTACTCAGAGATCGTCCTTCTGGGGCGGCGTCCTGTGCCGGAGCTGGACACCCATGAAAACGTGAGTACCCTTGTCACCGATTTTTCCGGACTTGAGGCCATGGCCCCATCTTGCAAGGTGGATGCGGTGGTCTGCGCCCTGGGCACCACCATCAAAAAGGCGGGAAGCAAAGAGCGGCTCTTTGAGATCGATTGCCTCTACACCGAAGCCGCGGCTTCCTATGCCCGGCGGTGTGGCGCCAAAACCCTGGTGGTCATCTCCAGCATCGGGGCCTCTGCTGCCGCGTCTTCCCACTACCTGAAGACCAAGGGGGAGATGGAAAGGCGGGTAACGTCCATGGGCTTTCAATCCTGCCATATCTTACGGCCTTCGCTTCTCCTGGGGGACCGGAAGGAAAAGAGATTCGGAGAAGCCTTGGGCGTCCGGCTGCTTTCGCCTCTTTCGTTTATGATTCCTGCAACATACCGCCCCATTCATGCCGACATCCTGGCGCGAAAAATCAACGCGTTGTTGAAAGAGCCGGGGGAGGGGGTGGCGATTCACCAGGGGTCATCTCTGTTTCAGGTGTGATGATGGAAAGGGGCCGAGCCCTGTTTACATCGGGGCCTGATTCTCTTTGTCGGGGGAGGTGACCGATGTGTCGTTGAGCGTTTTAAAGCGCTCTTTCTCTTCATGAAGCCGCTCTGTGATCTCTTTTTTATCTGTCTCCCCGGTGGCCTCTTTCAACGCGGCTTCGAGGTGCAGGATGGCTTCCTGGCTCTCCTTTTTCTCCTTTTCAACGGTCTCTGCCTGTTCCGCTTTATCAAACACAATCTCTTCGGCCACAGTGGGTTCTTCAGGGGCTTTTTTCCTGAAGGCCTTGGGGATGGTGGTCTGGTTTGCCACCATGGGGCGCTGGTTCATAAATGACGGGGACATGATTTCGATGCCGTGGGTGTGAAGGGCATCAAGGACGGTTTTAAAGAGGTTGGACTTGGCTGTGATCAGCCATTTGACCTCGGCAAGAAAGCCGGAGATTCGATAGGTAATGGAGAAATCGCCGAGTTCCAGAATATGGACAAAGGGCTCTTCAAGTCCGCTATCCCTGGCTGCCTGAAGTAGAAGGGGCTCAATGACCAGGTGGTGGGTGTCGTAGCCGAGGGAAAGGGAGATGGAAATGATGGTCCCGGAACTGCGAATGGTGGAGACGGGATGGGTGATGAGAAAGGTGTTCGGGATGGCGATGAGTTCGCGGGTTTCCGCCTGTATTTCCGTATCAAACAGTCCTCGCTCGGCCACGCGACCGAAGTGATCCCCCACGCGTATGAAGTCCCCCACACGAAAGGGGCTGGTGATGCGTAGCAAAATCCCCGCCATAAAGCTGGCCACCACCGTGGTGGAAGAGAAAGCAAACATGCCCGAGACCACCAGACCAATCAGCCCGAAAATTTGATTTCGGAAGGCATCCGTCACCGGCAGGGCCAAGGTTATGGCGATGATGGCAAGGATGGTCAGGCCCATCATGGATAGCTGGCGGGGAATTTTGCGCTCATTTCCAAGGGCCGTGTGTCTTCCCAGGAAAACCCAATGGAAGAATTTGAGGGCGATGCCTGAGATGATGGCGGTGGTGATAAGGGGTAGGTAGGGGATCAGGGATGGCAATATGGACAAGGGGTAACCTCTCATTTTTATTAGCCCGGATATTTCATGAGAAGAAAAGTTGATCTAAGCAATGAGATGTCATTGCTGAAGGTTACTGTGATAATGAAGACATTTCAAAAACACAACATGCAATTGACGGTTTCCTGCTCGCTTTTCTCACCCTTCGGGCGAGCCGAGTGCATCCATCTTCTGCATTACCAAAGCATTGACTGTGGATGCACTCAACTCGTGAAATAGTCGGGTTAGGTTAATCCGTTGCTCTCGCTTTCAACCTGGTTCTGGCTTTGTATTCCCTTGTCTGGGCCCCGATGATCTTCGGCAGGTGGGGCTTGTCAAGGTTGGACTCGATGATGCGTTCAAAGGCGCTGCCGATGACCACGCCGTCGGCAAAGCGGGCAATGGCTTCCACGTCGTCCGGCGTGGTGATGCCAAACCCCACACAGACGGGAAGACGGGTCAGGTCTTTCACCCTGTTGTACTGCTCTTCCACGGCGTCGGCATTGAGACCTCCGCTGCCGGTGACCCCGACCATGGAGATAAGGTAGAGGAAGCCCGATGCTGTGTCGGCGATCATCCGGACCCGCTTGTCGTACGTTGTGGGGGCCACGAGGCGGATGAGGCTTAGTTTCTCTTTGCCAAGGGCGCCGTCGAGCTCGAAGGCTTCTTCCGGGGGCATGTCCACAACGAGAACGCCGTCGGCGCCCGCTTCTGCTGCTTGGCTGGCAAAGGCCTCGTAACCAAAGGCGAGCAGGGGGTTGGTGTAGGAGAACAGGACGATGGGGATGTCCGTAAACTCCCGGATGTCTGTCACCAGCTTCAGGATCTTCTTCACCGTGGCGCCGGCCTTGAGGGCCCGCTCCGAGGAACGCTGAATGACAGGGCCGTCTGCGGAAGGGTCGGAAAAGGGGATGCCAAGCTCAAGGACATCGAGGCCCGCTTCACACATTTTTTCGATGAGGGCAAGGGAGGTTGCGTAGTCGGGGTCGCATGCCGTGACAAAGCCCACCAGAGCCTTTTCGCCCTTCTCTTTGAGTCGTTCAAACCGCTCTTCTATTCGCTTCATTACTCAGCCTCCCTTGCTGCATCGTATTCGGCCACACTGGACATGTCCTTGTCACCCCGGCCGGACAGGTTGATCACCACCACATCGTTGTCCGACATCTGCCCTGCTTTTTTCATACCCATGGCCACGGCATGGGAACTCTCCAGGGCGGGGATGATTCCCTCGAGCTTGCACATGATTTTAAAGGCCTTTATCGCCTCGCGATCAGTGACAGAATCGTAAGTAACCCGACCGCTTTTTTTGAGCAAAGCGTGTTCCGGCCCCACGCCGGGATAATCAAGACCGGCGGAGACCGAGTGGGCCTCCATGATCTGGCCGTCCTCGTCTTGAAGTACATAACTTCGCGAACCGTGGAGGACGCCTACGGTGCCTTTGCTCAAGGTGGCCGCATGCTTTTCAGTCTCCAGGCCTTCTCCGGCTGCTTCCACACCGAGAAGGGTGACCTCCTCATCTTTCAGGAAGGGATGGAAGATGCCCATGGCATTGGACCCGCCTCCGATACAGGCGACGATCAGGTCCGGCAGTCGCCCCTTTTCCGCCAGAATCTGTTGACGGGTTTCAAGACCGATGACCCGCTGAAAATCGCGGACCATGGTGGGGTAGGGATGGGGGCCGGCCACGGAGCCGATGACGTAGAAGGTGTCCCCCACCGTGGAAGACCAGTGGCGCATGGCCTCGTTCATGGCATCCTTTAACGTGCCGGCTCCGGACTTCACAGAGACCACCTTGGCCCCCAGAAGCTCCATGCGGTGGACGTTGGGCGCCTGGCGACGGATGTCCTCTTCTCCCATGAAAACCGTGCACTCCATGCCGAAGAGAGCTGCCGTGGTAGCGGTGGCCACCCCGTGCTGCCCGGCTCCGGTTTCGGCGATGAGCCGCTTTTTGCCCATCCATTTGGCCAGCAGGGCCTGGCCCATGGTGTTGTTGATCTTGTGGGCCCCTGTGTGGGCCAGGTCTTCACGTTTCAAATAGATGTCGGCGCCACCGGCGTACTCCGTGAGGCGCTTGGCGTGAAACAATGGGGTGGGGCGACCCACATAACAGGCGAGAAGACGGTTCAATTCGTCCTGAAACTCCGGTTTATTGACGATCTCATAGTACCCTTTCTTGAGTTCGAGAAGGGCGCTCATCAGAGTCTCACCGGCGTAGGTGCCGCCGAAGGGGCCGAAATGGCCCCGCTCATCGGGATTATAAATGGTATGGGGCATCGGTAAATGGCTCCTTTATAGGGTCGGGGAGTTGGATCTGGCCCACGACCTGGGTGAACATTTGGATTTTTTTAAATGATTTTTTGCCTGGCTCAGATTCCACACCGGAACTGACATCCACGCCATCCGGTTGAAACCGGCGGATAATATACCCCACGGTTTCAGGGCACAGGCCCCCTGCGATAACCAGGGGACGGCTCCGGGGCAGGGACGGGGTCTTTTCTCCCCACACCATGGCGTTGCCACCGGGAAGCACGCCTTTTCCCCACTCCACCAGGGCGGTGGACGATGGGTACCGCATGGCGGCGGCAAGGCCCGGTTCAGCCGTTACGTAAAAGGCCTTCAACACGGTGAGCCCCTGCTGATGGAGGGCTTCCGCCAGCCCCGGGGGTTCGTTGCCGTGAAGTTGCACTGCAGTCAATCCCGCCTTCTCCACGGTGGTCATTAAGGTGTCGTAGGTGGCATTCACAAAGACCCCTACGGACGCCACCTGGGGCGGAATCACCCGGGTGATCTCCCGCGCCTTCGCAAGGCTCACGTTCCGCGGACTTTTTGGGAAAAAAACCAGGCCCACGGCATGGGCCCCGGCCTCCACACAGAATGCCGCCTCGGCAGGGGAGGTGAGACCGCAAATTTTGATGCGAGGGCTGTACATGGTGTATTCCTTTCAATAAATCAAAAAAGCGTGCCTCCGGCGGCCAGGGGATGATCCCCTGGACCCCAGGTTGCGAATGCTCCCGACCCTCGTTCCTCGGGTCGATCGCACTCGCTTAGGGCTTTGCACGGTCAAACCGGATGATAAAGAACCAAACTCTATTGACACGTCGTACGTCGCTGTTTGAGTTTATTCACTATTCACTATTCACTATTCACTATTCACTATTCACCAGCTCTTTAAGCATCCCCACCGTATTCTCCGCCCTCACCAGGCTCTCCCCGATAAGAAAGGAGGAGATCCCCGCGTTAAGATGGCGCCGGATGTCGGTGGCATCTTTGATGCCGCTGGCCGCCACCACCGTGGTACCGGAGGGGAGAAGAGCCCCTAAGCGCCCGGCGCGGGTGGTGTCCGTGTCAAAGCTGGCCAGGTTCCGGTTGTTGATCCCCACAAGGGGCGGGGCAAACGGAGCCACCTTTTCGATGTCGGCTTCGTCAAAGACCTCCACCAATGCCTCTAAGTGCAACTCCGAAGCCAGGGCCATGAACTCGGCAAGCTGAGAGGGCTCAAGAATCCGGGCGATGAGGAGTACGGCGTCGGCTCCGGCCGCGGCAGTCTCGTAAAGCTGGTAAGGGTCCACAATGAACTCCTTGCGAAGCACAGGAAGGCTCACCGCCGCTCGGGCCGCCTGAAGGTCGTCAAGGCTCCCCTTGAAAAACTTTCCTTCCGTCAGCACACTCAAAGCAGCTGCCCCCCCCTCTTCATAAAGCCGGGCCGTCTTCGCCGCATCCAGATCGAGGTCGATGTCCCCCTTGGAAGGTGACGCCCGCTTTACCTCGGCAATTACTGCCACCGGCTTTGCCTCAAGGGCCTCCCGAAACGGCCGCACCAAACGTACCGCTTCCCCTCGCCTTCTCATCTCAGCCAGGGGTACCCCTGCCTTGCTCTTCTCCACAACGCCCTCCACATGGGCGACAATGGTCTCTAAAAATCCACTCATTTTTCTTCCTTATGCCTCCGGCAGCAAGGTGAGCCACCTTGAAAGCTTGTTTGCGAATGCGACTCGGGTGTCGTCATTCATGCCCTGTCGCGTCCGCATTCGCGCGGAGTGTGAGAGGATGCATCGTGTGTCTCTTGTGCTTGAACTACCGGTGCTTCGGTAGCAACTTATGGGGTGTCATTGATCGAAATATTTTGGTCCTCATAGAAAACTTAAGGGGGACCTTACCCTTAACCCCTTGTGATTTGATGCAGTGTGGCAACCTCGAAAGGTTGAGTTTTCTTCTTCTTTTTACACCACCTCGGTTCTATCGACACCGTTGGAACCGTCCTCAGCTTTTGTGGCGGGCGAAGCCCGCGCCGAACGCCGGTGCGATTTGACCCGAGGAACGAGGGGCAAAGCGCATCGGCAACCCGCTTTCGAGGTGGCTCACCTCGCCGCCGGAGGCATGTTTTTTCGCCAGTCGCCTAAGCATTTTCCGTCGTATAGCGCACCAGGCCGTCGAGTTTGGTCATGGCGTTGCCGGAGTCGATGGCTTCTTCGGCGAGGACGATGCCTTCGCGAAGGGTTTCCGCTTTGTCGGCGGCCATGAGGGCGGCGCCGGCGTTGATGAGGATGACGTTTCGTTTGGGGCCGCGTTCCTCGCCGGAGAGGATGTTGCGGGCGATGCGTGCGTTCTCCTCGGGGCCTCCGCCTGCAAGGGTGTCCGGGGATGCCAGTTCACCGAAGTAGTCGGTGGGGTCAATATCGGTGGTTCGGATGAGTTCATTTTTGAGCTCCGTGACCCGTGTGGGGGCGCAGACGCTGATTTCATCGAGGCCGTCGTGGCCGTGGACCACCAGGGCCCGCTCGGTTCCCAGGAGGCGAAGGGCTTCGGCGAACATCTCGGTGAGCTGGGGGGCGTAGACTCCAAGGAGCTGCCGTGAGGCACCTGCCGGGTTGGTTAAGGGGCCCACCATATTAAAGATGCTTCGGATGCCTGTTTCTTTGCGTGCGGCGGCGGCGTGTCGCATGGCGCTGTGGAACTTGGGGGCAAAGAGAAAGCCGATGCCCACCTCGGAGATGGCCTCTTCCACCACGTAGGGGGAGATGTCAAGTTTGACGCCGAGGGCTTCCAGGACATCTGCGCTGCCGCAGGTGCTGGAGACGCTTCGGTTGCCGTGTTTGGCCACGGTGACGCCCCCTGCGGCCACCACAAAGGCGGTGACGGTGGAGATGTTGAAGGTTGAGAGGCCGTCTCCTCCGGTGCCGCAGGTGTCGAAGCAGGCGCCGTTGGTGTGGATACGGGTGGCGCTTTTCCGCATGGATCGGGCGGCTCCGGCCAGCTCTTCAAAGGTCTCGCCTTTGGCGGCGAGCCCTGCCATGAGGGCGCCGATCTGGGCGTCAGTGGCCCGCCCTTCCAGAATCTCCTCCATGACGTCGGCCATGGTGTCTTCGTAGAGGTTTTCCCCTGCCACAAGTTTTTTTAGAATGTCGCTGAACATGTGTCGATGGCTCCGTATACGTGAGGTTAATGTGTGTTGTGACGTCAGTTGGGCTTATTTACAGGCCTCTTAAACGGGTGCTCTCGATGAAGTTCCGGATCAGCCGTTTGCCCGTGGTGGTCATGATGGACTCCGGGTGAAACTGGATTCCCTCGGTGGGGTGCTCTTTGTGCCGAAGTCCCATGATCTCGCCGTCGGCGGTTCGGGCTGTCACCATTAGCTCATCGGGAAGGCTTGCCTCTTCCACGGCCAGGGAGTGGTAGCGCATGGCCTTCATGGGGGAGGGGATGCCGCCAAAGACGCCCATGGCATCGGTCTCCACGTCCGAGACCTTGCCGTGCATGACGGCCTTGGCGTGGATGATGGTGCCACCGAAGGCCTCGGCAATGCTCTGGTGGCCGAGGCAGACCCCCAAAATGGGGGTTTTTCCCGAGAAGCTTTTTATGACGTCAAGGGAGACCCCTGCCGACGAGGGTCTTCCAGGCCCCGGAGAGATAACAATCCCTGCGGGCGCAAGGGCCGCTATCTCGTCAATCGTCACCGCGTTGTTGCGGTACACCGTCACCTCCGCCCCTCCCATCTCCAGGTACTGGACGAGGTTGTACGTAAAGGAATCAAAATTATCGATCATCAGAATCATGGGTTCATCACCTGTTTTTTATGTTTTGCCTCCGGCGGGCAGGGGATGATCCCCTGCACCCCATATGGCACCCAGTTCGCCAGGGCTCACTGGCTGCGCAACGAGTGGCATGGCTCGATGCGCTGTGGTGTATTTGAATTGTTTCGTTCTTATATTCGCTGCCTTCTGATGCTTGCGATTGCATCTGCGATTTTCTCACCTTTGGTACCGGGCGCAGCCCGAAGCGAATGTGATCACCCCGAGGAACGAGGGGTGAAGCATTCGCGAACCTGGGGTCCAGGGGATTTATCCCCTGGATGTTGCCAGTTCCAGGGCTTTTTCGATGGCTTTGGCTTTGTTCACCGTCTCCTGCCGTTCGGTTTCGGGGTCGGAGTCGGCCACGATGCCGGCGCCGGCTCTGACGGTTAAGGTGCCGTCTTCGATGACGGCGGTACGGATGGTGATGGCCAGGTCCATGTTGCCGTTGAAGGAGAAGTAGCCCACGGCACCGCCGTAGGGCCCTCTGGGTGTCTCTTCCAGCTCTGCGATGATCTCCATGGCTCTCACTTTAGGTGCGCCGGAGAGGGTGCCTGCCGGGAAGGTGGCTTTGACCAGGTCGAAGGCATCGAGATTTTTTTTCAGGTCGCAGCAGATGTTGGAGACGAGGTGCATGACGTGGGAATAGCGCTCCACCACCATGAGGTCGGTGACCTGGACGGTGCCGGTGGTGGCCACGCGGCCGAGGTCGTTTCGGCCGAGGTCCACGAGCATGAGGTGTTCGGCGCGCTCCTTTTCGTCTTTCAGGAGGTCGTCTGCCAGCTTTCGGTCCTCCTGCTGGGTGTTGCCCCGGGGCCGGGTTCCGGCGATGGGGCGGACGGTGGCCACGCCCCGTTCAAGCCGCACCATGACCTCCGGGGAGGAGCCCACGAGGCAGGTCTCGCCCAGGTTCATAAAGTAGAGGTAAGGCGAGGGGTTCACGTAGCGCTGGGCCCGGTAGAGCTCCACGGGGCAGGGGGGCGCCTCGCAGGTAAAGGGTTGGGAGATGACCGCCTGGATGATCTCCCCATCGAAGATCGCCTCACGGGTTTTGACCACCTTGGCCCTGAATGCCTCCTCGGGAATCGTGGGCTGGGGCACGAGGGGTGTTTCAGGCCTTTTGTCGGGCTCTTTGCCGTTGCCGTGCTCTACTTTCTCTATCAGGGCATCCAGGCGCTCTTTTCCGTCTTCAAAGAGGGCCTCCATGTCCGGATTGTCCTCTTTGAAGCAGAGCACCATGGCCACCATGGTGTGTCGGATGTTGTCAAAGAGAAGCATCTCGTCGGCCAGAACAAAGTGGGCCAGGGGTTTTTCTTTCGGGTGATCGTGGGGGATCTTTTCAAAGAACGAGACCATCTCATAGGTCATGAAGCCGGTGAGGCCGCCCTGAAACCGGGGCAGCTCAGGCAGTTCCGCTGCATTGTAGCCGGCCATGAGGTCCCTGAGGACGGTCAGGGGCTCCCCGTTGTGAGCGGTTTTGGTTATGGTTTCTCCGGATTTTACCTCCACGTGGTCTTCAAAAACGCGCACCTCCATACGGGCGGAGACACCCATGAAACTGTATCGTCCCCAGCGTTCGCCGCCCTCCACGCTCTCCAGGAGAAAAAGGGGCGTTTCCGGGGTGTAAAAGCGTGTGAGAAGGGACACCGGCGTCTCCTGGTCTGCCAGGATCTCCCGGCAGAGGGGAATAACGTCGGCACGCTCACCCAGGGCGGTAAAGGCGTCGCGTGATGGGAATTCGGTGAGAAACATCGGGCTCTCCTTGTGATGGCGTTTGCTCTTGAAAAATGAATGCGATGCGTTTGCAGGTGGTTATCGGGTTGTGAGTTTCGCATCGGTGGTTGTAGGGCTAAAAAAAGGGCCGGTAACGTGAATGTTACGGCCCTATAAAAAAAAAGGACCGTGAGGTGTGCTCACGGTCCCTGTCAGGTTCAATTGGTTACAGAAGTCACCAGGTAAGGGTGTCGTGGGCAGACCTGCGATAGGAGGTTCGCCACCACCAACGTGTTGCATAAAGATTGGATTTGTTTGGAGAGTTTACCATGTTCCTGGTTTTCCTTACAACGTTGGCTTGTGTGACTGTGTGATTCGTATGTAATCGTCTTGTGTATCGTGGAGGTTGTTATACAAAGCGCAGGGGCGGGTGTCAACAAATGTTTCTGTAAGTAGAAACATTTTTTTCGGGTCGAGCCCATGCGCGTGTTGATTAAGAAGCAAAATTTTGAGATAATCGAAGGGCTTGTGTGACCGGTCCTCACCGGCGCATTCCGCTACCCATCCTTTGGTTATGGCCGTTTCCCCGACAATCTGTTTTCTTTTTTCTCGTCTCTTTTTGCAAGTGCTATCCCGCCGGCCCGGATGGCTCGTTACCTCCATAAACTCGTGACGGTTGGTTTAACGCCCGGAGTGCGCGTTTATTTACCCCCATAGTCATGGATAAAAAAGATGAAGAGCTTTGACGGCATGCGCCTTGAAAATACACGGGAAGCGCTTCAGGCAGTGGTATCCCATCACCTGCGCTACTCCCTTGGGCGGGATTGGAAAATGGCCACTGTTCGTGAAATTTACTGGGCCATCTCCCTTGCGGTTCGCGATCGTCTTTTCGAGCGACTCTTTGAGACGGAGAAACGCTATCAGGAGCAGGGTGTGAAACGGGTTTACTATCTCTCCATGGAGTTTCTCATGGGCCGGGCCCTGGGAAACAACCTGTGCAACCTGAAGCTCTTCGACACCTTCAAACAGGCCATGGAAGACATGGGCGTGGACCTTGATGAGGTGCGGGAGTGCACCGCCGATGCCGCCCTTGGGAACGGGGGATTGGGCAGACTCGCTGCCTGTTTTCTCGATTCCATGGCCACCCTGGGAATTCCCGGTTACGGGTATGGTATCAACTACGAATTTGGCCACTTCAAGCAGGAATTCAGCCACGGCTATCAGAAGGAGACCTCGGACAACTGGCTGAAACGGGGAAACCCCTGGCAGATTGCTCGGCCTGACGAGGCTTGCCTGGTGCCGCTCTTCGGCAGGATCCTCCACACCCACGACAAAAGAGGGGATTACAGCCCCATGTGGCTGGACTGGGAGATGGTGGTGGGAGTGCCCTTTGACATGCCCATCGTAGGGTATGGCGGCGAGACGGTGAACACCCTCAGGCTCTTTTCCGCGAAATCCTCCGAGGAGTTCGACGTGGAGATTTTCAACGACGGGGATTACCATGAGGCGGTAAAGAGCAAGATCTCATCGGAGAACATCTCCAAGGTTCTCTACCCCTCGGACTCTTTTCGGGCAGGTCGGCTGTTGCGTCTGGTCCAGGAATACTTCTTTGTTGCCTGCTCCATCCGGGACATTGCCACGACCTTCTTGCGAAACTACGATAACTTTGACCTCTTCCCCAGCAAGGTAGCCATTCAGCTCAACGACACCCATCCGGCCCTGGCCATTTCAGAGCTGATGCGGTTTCTTGTGGATGAGCACGCCCTGCCCTGGGAGCGGGCCTGGTCCATCACGGAGCGGACCTTCGGCTACACCAACCACACGCTGCTTCCCGAGGCCCTGGAAAAGTGGCCGGTGAGCCTTATGGAGTACGTGGCCCCCCGCCACCTCCAGATCATTTACGAGATCAACCGCCGGTTTCTGGAACAGATCACCGTCCGTTGGCCCGGAGACGAGTCGCTGGTACGTAATGTCTCCATCATAGAGGAAGGGGATGAAAAGCAGGTGCGCATGTCCCATCTGGCCATGGTGGGAAGTCATTCGGTGAACGGGGTGGCGGCCCTTCACACCGAGCTTCTCAAGAGCCATCTTTTGCCGGACTTTTATAAGCTCTGGCCTAAAAAGTTCAATAACAAGACCAACGGCGTGACCCCGAGGCGCTGGCTTTTGAAGGCCAACCCGGGGCTTTCAGCCCTGATAACCGAAACCATCGGGGATGGGTGGATTCGGGACTTAAGAAAGCTCAAGGCGTTGGAACCCTATGCGGAGGATGCCAGCTTTCTTGAAAGATTGATGGACGTAAAGCGGATGAACAAAGAGGGGTTGGCCACCCTGATCAAACGTGATGCCCATGTGAAGGTGGACCCGGACACCCTTTTTGATGTTCATGCCAAACGGATCCATGAGTACAAACGTCAGCTTTTAAAGGCGCTTCATATCGCCCACCAGTTCCTTCAGATCACCGAAGATGGCGTGTGCCCGAAGGTGCCGCGCACCTATATCTTCGCGGGAAAAGCGGCCCCCGGGTACAAGGTGGCCAAGCAGATCATCAAGCTGATCAACAATGTCGCCGCCGTGGTGAATGCCCATCCGAAAGCCCGTGAATACATACGGGTCGCCTTTGTGCCCGACTACCGGGTCACCGTGGCCGAGAAGATTATTCCAGGTGCCGATGTGAGCGAGCAGATCTCCACGGCCGGTACCGAGGCTTCCGGTACGGGGAACATGAAGTTTGCCATGAACGGGGCGCTTACGGTGGGGACCTGTGATGGGGCCAATATCGAGATCATCAACGAGGTGGGTCGCGAGAATATCTTTATCTTCGGCCATGACGTGAAGGGGATTCGGGCCCTTCGGGAGGGGCGGTCGTATAACCCCTGGGATCTCTATGAAAAAGACCCGGCAATCAAACGGATCCTTGACGCCTTTTCCGGGGACATTTTCTGTCCTGTGGAGCCGGGGCTCTTCAGGTGGGTGTTCGAGCACCTGCTTTATGGCCGGGATATCTACTACCATGTGGCCGATCTGACCTCCTATCTTTCTGTCCAGGAGGATGTGGACCGTTGCTTCCTCGACACGCCAACGTGGGCAGGCCGTGTGGTGCGAAATATCGCCAACACCGGCACCTTTTCCAGCGATCGAACCATCCTTGAATACGCCCGGGATATCTGGGGGGTGGGCTCGGCGTTGTAAGGATTCAGGGTGGCGCCGCAGAGTCATTCAGGTGAAGGTCAACCGTCAAAGTGAAACCCAACTGCTGTCGTAGCGCATACATGGATCCCCGGTCATCCGTTGGTCGATGGGTGATATGCTATCTTAGAATATGGCAACCCATCGGCTCTTACGTATCCATCAGCCGGGGAAGACGATAAATACAAGGGAGTTCTTGTACCCCACGGGCGAAGCCCATCAGCACATGTGATCAGCCCGAGGAACGAGGGCTGAAAGCTTTTGCGACTCTGCTTTCGAGGTGGCCCACCTCGCCGCCGGAGGCATGCGTTTTCGTTTTTTTTCTGTGCCTTCTGCTGTTCACCCAAACACGTCTTTGGACATATCTCCATGGAACCAACCGACGCAAAGAGATCGGCCTCTTTTTTGAGTCAGACGCCGGTGCCAGGCAGCTCCCTGGTCCGGTACGAAGGGGAGACCCTTGCCTTTGTCCTGACGGTGGGTGAGGGGCATGAAGGGGAGGGCGTGGTACGCACCAACCTTGGGTTTACCGCCCCGGAGATAGAGGAGGCCTGCCCTTCATACCCTGAAAATGCATGGCGGGATATTCCCATGCGCCCCGATGGAGAAGGGCGCTTTACCCTGACCTTGCCGGTGACGGAAGCGGGGTACTTTGAAGCCACGTGTTGCCTGAAGCAGAAAGGCCCGAAGCAGGAGGAGGTGATTGCCTGGATCGGGGGCGGCAACGTCAGGGTTCATGTCAAGCCGGCTGCCACCTGCTGTTCCGCCATTATTTACAATGCTTTTCTTCGTCAGTTCGGCCCCTCCATGCTTCTCGATAAAGAGGCGGTCCGATCCTATGGCGATGCCACGACCTGGCTGGAGCGGGATGGGTACACGGTGATTCCACCCTCGGGGACGTTGCGAACCTTTGCCCATTACCTCGATTTTATCGTGGGCAAGCTGGGCTGCAACGTCATTCAGC
Organism: Desulfolunaceae bacterium; assembly: GCA_942491485.1. Lineage (GTDB taxonomy): Bacteria > Desulfobacterota > Desulfobacteria > Desulfobacterales > Desulfolunaceae > Desulfoluna. Next base: position 322,737 of record CALOAX010000017.1, read on the forward strand.
TGCTGCCGGTGAATCCGTTGCCCACAACCTTCGGCAAGATGGGGCGGTTCGGCAGCCCTTACGCGGCCTTGAGTTTTACCGGCGTGGAACCCTCCCTTGCGGAGTTTGACCGCAAACGAACGCCAGTGGAGCAGTTCGTGGATTTGATGGATGAGGTTCATGCCCGGGGGGCCAAGGTGATCCTTGACCTGGCGGCCAACCACACGGGCTGGGCCAGCTGGATTCATGAGGCGCATCCCGAGTGGCTTCTTCGCAAAGCCGACGGAGAGATTGTCTCCCCCGGAGCCTGGGGGGTGATCTGGGAGGACCTGACGGAACTGGACCATTTCAGCCCCGGTCTTGCCGATCACCTTGCGGAGGCCTTTCTTGTCTGGTGCGAAAGGGGGGTGGACGGGTTCCGGTGCGATGCGGGGTACATGATCCCTGCGCGGATCTGGACGGAGGTGGTGGAGACGGTGCGGGCGGCCTACCCCCATACGATTTTCCTTCTGGAGGGCCTGGGCGGTGGCATTGACGCAACACGGGAGATTCTCGGGCGGTGCGGTTTTGACTGGGGGTACTCCGAGTTGTTTCAGAACGAAGACAAACGAGCCGTGGAGAACTATGTCCGGGAGATGTCGGAGATCTCCCGGTGTGACGGCCTCCTCGTGAACTTTGCCGAGACCCATGACAACAACCGGCTCGCATCGGTCTCGGACTGCTATGCGAGGCACCGGACGGCCCTTTGTGCGCTTCTCTCCATTAACGGAAGTTTTGGGTATGCCAACGGGGTGGAGTGGCTGGCCACGGAAAAAATCGATGTGCATGGGGCTTCGGGGCTCAACTGGGGGGGGGAGGAGAATCTGGTGGACCACCTCGCCCGGCTCTCCACTGTATTAAAGCACCACCCCTGTTTTTACGAAGGCACAGAGCTGACGGTTCTGGAGACGTCCGCGGAGAGTACCGTGGTGGTGCGAAGGGACCACGAAGAGACGGGAAAAAGCCTTTGGGTGGTTGCCAACACCGACTGCAGGAAGCGGGCTACGGCTCAATGGGACGGGGAGGGCGCAGGGAAAGGGCCCTTTTGGGACCTGCTGACGGGAGACGAGGTGGTTCCATCCGTGACAAATGGGACCATGGCGCTTGAGTTGGTGCCGGGTTCGGTTCTCTGCCTTACCACTGAGCCGGGAGAGGTGGGGCACATCGCCATCCATGAGAGAAGGCCGTTGGTGTGGCCCGACCATTTGCATCACAAGATCCTGGTTGCCGGGTGCCTTAAAGTACACACCTTCTATCATGGGTTGGTGGATTGCTCGTCCTTCTCCCTTAACGATGCAGCCATCAGTTTTTCAGAGGATCCAGAGGGGTATCTTCGCAGGGAGAATCCCTTCTCCATGGAGACACGAACCGTGGTGTGGCGTTGGCCCATGGATAGTCACCGGGAGGTGCTGATACCTCCGGATCACTTCCTTCTTGTGCGTTGCCCCCATCCCTTTCGGGTCGTAAGGGAGGTGGGGGGGGAGACCTGTGGCGCAGAGACAGGGATCCGGCTTCCAGGGGGAGAGGTGGTGTCTCTTTTTATGCCGATGCGGGACAAGGGCGAAGCTCAAGAGGGGCGACTTGTCCTGACTGTTTTCACCGGGGAGGACGTGAGCCACGATTTTGGAACACTCCATTACCTGACGGCACGGGAGCCAAAGAACCTCCCCCTTCTTTTCAAGCGTGGGGACAACCCCTTTCCCAAAATGGCCATCGGGCCCAACGGCAAAGGCGCCCTGGTGCGGGTGCCGGTGGAACGGGAGAGTATCTTAAGCAAGTATGACGCACTTTTAGCGGCCAACCTGAACCCGTCATGCCCGGAGGATCGCCGGGTTATCTGGACGAGGTGTCGCGCGTGGGTAACCTACGGTGGCTTTTCCTTTCCCCTGGCTCAGGAGTACCTGGAGAGCTTTCGCTCAGGTCATGGAATGGTGGGGCTCTGGACGTACCTCGTGCCGGTGGGGAATGGAAAACTGGTGCAGGTGGCGGTGCGGCTTGAGGGGGTGGAAGGAGAGAACCGAACCCGCCTTGGCTTCCGAAGAACCGCGGCCCCATTTGCCAGGATGCTGGATCCCCATGAACCAGTGGGGTTGATTTTACGGCCCGATATTGAAGATCGCAGCTTTCACGAGACCACCAAAGCTTATACCGGGCCTGAGACCGGTTGGCCCGGTCGCATCACCCATGAAAAGCAGGGGTTTGTCTTTGAACTTTCCGGGGGCAACACCTTTGCCATGGAGCTCTCCAACGGGTGTTACCACCCTTCACCCATGTGGGATTACATGGTTCAACTTCCCGTGGAGCATGAGCGGGGCATGGACGCCACCACCGATCTTTACAGCCCGGGCTATATGAAGGCCATGTTGCGGGAGGGGGAAGGCACCATGGTGGAGGGTGAGGTGGTTGTCCTGGGGACCGGGCAGGAGATTCCGGCCCTAACACCCAGGGCCGGCCCTGTGATGGATGAAGGCGAGCTTTTCGTCTCGCCGGAGACCCTGATGACCCGCTCCCTGACCAGCTACCTTGTGCAACGGGAAGAGCACGAGTCGGTGATTGCCGGTTTCCCCTGGTTCCTGGATTGGGGGCGGGATTCCCTTATCTGCGTGCGGGGCCTTTTGGCTGCCGGGCTTGTTGATGACGCCAAGGCGGTGCTCAGTCAGTTTGGGCAGTTTGAAGAGAACGGGACCCTGCCCAACATGATCCTCGGGGGCAACACGGACAACCGTGATACCTCGGATGCCCCCTTGTGGTTTGCTGTGGCCGCCTTTGAAATGGCAGAAGCACATGGTGGCGACGGATTTCTTGATGAGATGATGGGGGGGCGACCGCTTCGTGAGATCCTTCTCTCCATTGGTAAGCACTTTGTTGCGGGGACCCCTAACGGTATTGCCATGGATCCGGTCTCCGGCCTTGTATTCAGTCCCGTTCACTTCACCTGGATGGATACCGATCATCCGGCCTGCACACCAAGGGCCGGCTATTGCATCGAAATTCAGGCCCTGTGGTATCGCACCCTCATCGGGCTAAGCCAGTTGGATACCAAGGGACACAGCACTTGGGGCTCTTTGGCGAAGAAGGTGAAAGCATCTGTCCTCGAGCTCTTCGTCAGGCCAGGGCAGGGGTATCTTGCCGATTGTCTCCACACCGACGAATCGATTCCCGCGGTGGACGCAAAAGCCGATGACCACCTGAGACCCAACCAGTTGCTGGCCATTACCTTAGGTCTTGTGGACGATCCGTCCTTGGCCCGAAGGATTGTGGAGGCGTGTCGGGAGCTTGTTGTGCCGGGCGGCCTGAGGAGTCTTGCCGATCGTGAGGTGATTCATCCCTTGCACGTGGGCTGGAAAGGTGAGGCCCTGAATAACCCGCACCGTCCCTACAAAGGGGTTTATGAAGGCGATGAAGAGCGGCAGAGAAAACCGGCTTACCACAATGGGACGGCCTGGGGTTGGCTCTATCCTCTCTTTTGTGAGGCCTGGGCCTGTGCCTTTGGGGATGAAGGTGAAACGACGGCCCTGGCCCTTCTCAACGCGGTTTTGCCCCGCGCCCTTTCCGGATGTTACGGCCACCTGCCGGAGATCATGGATGGCAACGCTCCCCACATCCCCCGCGGCTGCGATGCCCAGGCGTGGAGCGTAAGCGAATGGATCCGGGTGAAGAAAAAATTGACCAGGGGATGAATCCCAGGTTCGCGAATGCTCCACCCCTCGTTCCTCGGGGTGCTCCCATTAGCTGACGGGCTGCGCCCGTGGAATAAATCGACGTTTCTCTGGCAGTCGGAGTTGTTTAGGTGAAAGCCGACTCTTCAGAATTACGAAATCATATCTGGAATATCTCGAAGCTTGTGAATGCAATTAAACAATCACCAGCTTTGGAGGCGGGCGCAGCCCACGGTGAACGCTTTTGCGATTTACCCCGAGGGACGAGGGGCAAATCGCAAAGGCAATCAGGTTTCCAGGTGACTCCACCTGGCTGCCGGAGGCTTGGCGTTTTATCTCACCTTTGAAGATAGAAAGCAGAGACTATGCCCAACACTCGAAACAAAACGCCCCGGGTGCTTATTGTGACGCCGGAGATTACCTACCTTCCCGCCGGGATGGGGGAGGGCGCGGACCGGATGCGCGCAAAGGCGGGGGGACTTGCCGATGTGTCGTCTTCGTTGATTCGAGCCCTTTATGAACAGGGAGGGGACGTGCATGTAACCCTTCCCAATTACCGGGCTATTTTCCGTGATCAGCTGGAAAACGATTTCGATGAAGAGGTGGACCGCATCCGAAACTCCATCACCAGCGACCGGATTCATCTGGCCGAGGACCGGGCTTTTTTCTACCTGAACCAGGTCTATTCCGGGTATGGGGGGGAGGACATCAAGATCTCCCTGGCCTTTCAGCGGGAGGTGATCAACCATGTGATCCCGAAGGTAAAACCGGACCTGATTCACTGCAACGACTGGATGACAGGGCTTATTCCGGCCATGGCAAGACGTGTGGGCATTCCCTGTCTGTTTACCCTGCACAACATCCACAGCCGTGAGACGGTGATGGCGACCATTGAAGACAGGGGCATCGATACCGCGGATTTCTGGGAAAACCTCTACTTTACCCAACCGCCCGAGAGCTACGAGTCGTCCCGTGACACCAACCTCGTGGATTACCTTGTCAGTGGGGTGTTTGCCTCCCACTATGTCAACACGGTCAGCCCCACCTTTTTCCAGGAGATCGTCAACGGGCGGCATGGGGTGGTGACACCTCATCTCAGGCGAGAGCTTGCCAACAAGTGGCATGCAGGGTGTGCGGCAGGGATATTGAACGCACCGGATGAAACCTACAACCCGGAAACCGACCCTGCCTTGGTTTGGAATTACACCGCCGAAAGCCATAAAGCGGGCAAGCGGTCCAACAAGATCCACCTTCAGGAGCGGCTGGGGTTACGGTGCGACCACAACGCCCCGCTTTTTTTCTGGCCATCTCGGCTGGATCCCCTGCAGAAGGGGTGCGGGCTTCTGGCGGAGATTCTCTACGACACCCTGTCTCATTACTGGGATGATGGGATGCAGGTGGTGGTGGTGGCCGATGGAGAATTCTGGCCCCACATTGAACACATTATCAAGACCTTTAACCTGCAGGGACGGGTGGCTCTCTGTCCCTTTGAAGAGTCTCTTTCGCGGCTGGCATATGCGGCGTCGGATTATCTTTTTATGCCATCGAAATTTGAGCCCTGCGGCCTGCCTCAGATGGTCGGTCCCCTTTACGGCACCCTGCCTGTGGCTTGCGATACCGGCGGCATCCACGACACCGTCACCCACCTGGACTCAGACAAGGGGCTCGGCAACGGATTTCTCTTCACCTCCCATGATGCGGGGGGCCTGCGTTGGGCTGTGGATGAAGCCATGGCATTCTGGCGAAAACCCGAAGCCTTCAAGCGGGCCCAGATCAACCGTATTATGGAAGAGAGCAGCAGAACGTTTAATCACACAGTGACGGCAAATCGGTACATTGACCTCTATGAAACGATGCTTGAACGGCCCTTTATTGTGTAGTGAACCAGGCAGTGGTCACAGGGCCACACGCCTGGACCATGCCGGCGAATTGGCCGCCACCCTCATCAGCCTGGATCCCTGCCTGAAACCTTACGGATCGATTCTGGTACGGCGCCTGGAGCAGGTGAGCCTTGCCCTGAAGCAGCTGACAATCCAGCGGAGTCTACGGGAGGCTTCATCCACGCACCTCTCCTGCGGGCCGAGGTATGAAAACGGGCGTTGGTGCATTGGCGAGTGGGCGCCCAACGCAACGGCAATTTTTCTCATTGGCCCCTTTTCCGACTGGAAGGAGCTCCCGGAGTTTGCCCTCAAACGAAGGGACGGATCAGATTTTTGGGAGATTTCTCTTTCCGAGGAGGCGATGCCCCACGGCACCCTGTTTCGGTTTCGCATGCATTGGCGGGGGGGCAGCGGGGACCGTATCCCCTCCCATGCCCACAGGGTGGTGCAGGATCCCCATACCAACATCTTTAATGCCCAGGCTTGGCAACCGGAGCCTTACGTGTGGCAGCATGGAATCATGGCTGCAAAATCTCCGGCCCCTCTTATCTACGAAGCCCATGTGGGCATGGCGGGAGAAGGGGATGGCGTGGCTGATTTCGATCACTTTACGGACCATGTGTTGCCCCGTATTAAGAAAGCCGGATACAACACCGTGCAGCTGATGGGGATTCCCGAACACCCATATTACGGATCGTACGGGTACCATGTGACAAGCTATTTTGCCGTCTCATCGCGCTTTGGAACCCCCGAGGCCTTTAAGCGCCTGGTGGACACGGCCCACGGCATGGGGATTCGGGTGATTATCGATATCGTGCACTCTCATTCGGCAGGAAACGAGGTGGAGGGGCTCAGCCGGCAGGACGGGACGCCCCATCTCTACTTTCATGCCGGGGACAGGGGGCGGCATGAGGGGTGGGATTCTCGTTGCTTCGATTACGGGAAAGAGGGCGTGGTGCGGTTTCTTCTCTCCAACTGTCGCTACTGGCTGGAGGAGTATCGGGTGGACGGTTTTCGGTTTGATGGCGTCACCAGCATGCTCTATCATCACCGGGGAATGAACCGCAGCTTTACCCACTATGACGACTACTACGGCGATGAGGTGGATGAAGAGGCGTTGGTTTACCTCTCCCTGGCCACCCGCCTGATTCATGAGGTCACCCCATCGGCCATCACCATTGCCGAAGACGTCAGCGGTATGCCGGGCCTGGCGTTTCCTCGGGAATTCGGTGGCACAGGGTTCGACTACCGGTTTGCCATGGGCCTGCCGGATCTCTGGACAAGGCTGCTCAAGGAGGTTCCGGATGAGTCGTGGGACCTTGATAAAATCTGGTTTGAACTCACCAACAGGCGGGAGCAGGAACCCTCCATCAGCTACGCCGAGTCCCACGACCAGGCCCTGGTGGGGGATCAGACCCATTTTTTCCGGATGGCCGGTGCAGCCATGTACGACCACATGGGCAAGGGGGACCCCGACCCTCACATCGACCGGGCCATGGCCCTTCATAAGATGATCCGGCTCATCACCTTTGCCACGGCCGGGGCCGGGTATCTCAACTTCATGGGGAACGAGTTCGGGCACCCCGAGTGGATCGATTTTCCGCGTCATGGCAACAACTGGTCCGGGCATTACGCCAGGCGGCAGTGGAGCCTCGTGGACAATCCGGATCTCAAATACTCATTGCTGGCTGCCTTTGATGGGGACATGACAGCCCTTGAGGAGTCAGGGGCTCTTTTTGCTTCAGCCGGTGTCCGTCTTCTTGGGATCTCAAACATAAAAAAATGGCTCGCCTTTGAAAGGGGAGCCATGGTCTTCATCTTCAATTTTCATTCCACCCGATCCCGGGTGGACCATCCGGTGCCGGTTTCTCCCGGCGACTACAGCCTGTGCCTCAACAGCGACGCCCATCGGTTCGGCGGGCACGGTCGCGTCGAAGAGGAGCAGCGCTTCTTCTCATTCCCCGATGCCAAGGGCGCGCATCACATTTATATCTACCTGCCCGCCCGAACAGCCCTTGTCCTGCAACGATCATAAAGCAGGGGCTAAGCCCCAAGTTCGCGAATGCTCTGTCGCCTTCGTTCATCAGGCTCATCACATTCGCTGACGGGCTGCGCCCATGGGCATCGGCTAAGGGGACCTCTACGTCCATCAGAAAACAGTTGACACACTCACGCCCCCGTCTACCCTTCCTTTAGCCTTTAGCCTTTAGCCTTTAGCCTTTAGCCTTTAGCCTTTAGCCTTTAGCCTTTAGCCTTTAGCCTTTAGCCTTTAGCCTTTAGCCTTTAGCCTTTAGCCTTTAGCCTTCTATTTATGCATCGGTGTCCGTGCAATGGCTTTGGCCTTGAGGTCCAACTCCACCTTTTTGATGCCGTCGATACCACAGATGAGTGCACGGATGTCTCTCTCTTTTTTGGGGATCTGGGCTACCGGAGGATCCATCCTGATGACCACGTTGCCGTCGTAGGAGGAGACCTTGGCATCCATGTACTTGGGCACAATGGCCGCTCTGACATTTGCTGTGAGTGCCTGGTCTTTAAGGATCTTCTCCGCTTCGACGGTTTCCTTGAAGTACTCTTTCTCAAGGGCACTGCAGATGAGATCCACGCAGTCGTCGATGGAGATACGCTCAATGTTGATGACCAGGTTGTAGAGTTCCGGGTCCCGGGTGTCCATTTTATACAGAGCCGAGCACCAGTTGTATCGCTCCTTGTCTTCCTGAACGACGCGTTTTCTTGCGACGCTTTCGGGGACGTCTTCCCGCTCCATCTCCTCCTGGATCCTGTTCTCCATGCTGTCGATAATTCTGACCTTGAGCACGTGGGGGATATTCTGGACAAAGAAGTGCCCGACGATGCCGTGGTAGACGATGGAACCGTTTTTCAGGTTGTTGAGCAGGGATGCTTTGAAAAAGGAGACGTAGCGCTCCTTACCGTGGGACAGCCGCTCAAAAATGGTGGGGCTGTCATGGATGGCCTTGGCGAGCTTGATTTCCGGAACGTTGTACTGCTCCGATGCTTCAAGGATGATTTCTCGGGACATGCAGGTGTGTCCCAGTCGTTCTGCGATGCGTTCTGCGATGATCCGGCGCTTTTTCTGTGATGGGCTGGATATGGTGACAATGGGCATTGTGGCTCTCCAAGGGTAAATAATATATTTGCTTGTGAATTTCGGCGCGTATCATAGGCCTGAAGCATCGGAAATACAACAGTTAAAGTGATGTTTCTTATGCGAAGAATCATGAATAAATCAGATGATAAACATCTATATTTTTGATGGCTCTGAGACGACTGCGGTTCGGGCCGATGAGCCTTACTGTAGGCATTCTATTTGTGCATGGCAGTCCGGGGCAACGAATTTGAAATGATATTAAAGTAGATTTCATTGATTCCCTGCGTTCCTTCAATCAGGGACTTCATGTCATCTTTCGTTTTATCAACCTGAGCCACGGGGTCGGGTAGCTTGATGACGACTTTTCCTGCCTTGGATGTGACCTCGGCGCTGTAGTACCTGTTTACTATGGCAGCCTTGATGGAGGCTGACAGGGCAAGGTCTTCAAGTTGTGCTTTAGCGCGCTTGGTCTCTTTGAAATAAGGCAGTTTCAATGTGTTGCAGATGATGTCGACGCTGTTTTCAACGGAAATATACCGGTGGTTGATGAGCAGGTCGTAGAGGTCGGCATCCCGGGTGTCTATCTTGTAGAGGCTGGTGCTCCAGTTGTGTCGTTCCTTGTCATCTTTAGCGATGCGTTTTCGAGCCACGGTTTCGGTGACGTTTTCCCGTTCCATTTTTTCAGCGACCCGCGATTCCATATCTTCAAGTAGGCGGACCTTTAAGATGTGGGGCACGTCTTGAATGAAAAAGTGCCCCGCCAGACCGTGGTAGACAATGTTTCCTTTTTTGAGACGGTTGAGAAGAGCCGATTTGATAAAGGCAATATAGCGCTCCTTGCCGTGGGAAAATCGATCATAGATGGTGGGTCCGTCATGGATGGCCCGGGCGAGTTTTATTTCGGGAACGTTGAACTGCTCTGAGGCTTCCAGAAGAACTTCCCGCGAGATGCATTCATACCCCATGGCTTGGGCGACATGTTCAGCGACGGTTTCTCCTTTGCTGCAAAAGGATCTGGATATTGTGATGATTGACATGGTGCCTCCTCATGTATGGTGATTGTGGCTTGGTCGCTTTGTTGCGGTGGCATCAATAAAAGCCCGTTGAGATGTTTATATGTGCAGGGACCTTGGTATTTGGGCGTCTCAGGGAGACGGTGATAATGGTGTGGGCATTGGCGTAAGCGGGGATTCCCTTTTTATCCCAAGCTCTTTGCGGGCTGCCTCAAGGTCTTTTCGAGGGGAGAAGTAACCGTTCAGTCTTGTGACGCATAGCATCTGCGTAACACCTGGTCCTGCACCACAGGTGAGGCAGGTGTGGTTGGACGAGTCAACGGCCTTTTTTATTTTGAGAAGCAGAATCAGGCCGGTGCTGTCCACAAAGCTTAAGTTGGTCAGGTCTATGATGAGGTGGTTGCCGGTGATGGCGTCAAGGAGCTGGTTTACATCGATCTCCTGCATCTGTGCTGCGTCCAGGGTTCCGCAGAGCTGAATCTCCTTTGATTTGCTGTCGGATTTTATCGTGTAGAAAAAGGGACGGTTGAGCATGGGAGGCTGCTGCGTTTCCATGAGTCCCTCTAAATCATCGACCATGTGATCCGAGAGAAGGGATTCCACCCTGTTGAGTTTGAGTACCTTCATCACCGGCGGTTGTACCCCCACCATGTGAAACCCCGCATGCCGGGTGGAGGTTTTTTTCCAGAGGCCAAGGAGAAATCCCAGGCCCGAGGAATCGATGAAGCGGACATCTCGAAAATCCAGGACCAGGCCGTTGTCATCGGCCAGCCACTCTTCCTGCCTTGACTTCAGGTAAATGATGACCGATGCATCCAGCTCTTCCGGAAGGGGGACGACGCTGACTTCGTTTCGGAGGTTGAAAGAACTCTCCAGTGCCGAGAGCCTGGGCGCTTCCTGGTGAGCCTTCGGCATGCGGAATCGTTTCCACCGCGCGTGGAGAATGACAGGCAAAATCATGACAGAGAACTTGAAAAGTCCGATGACATAGCGTTTCCATAGGCGCTTGGGGTCCTGGGTGAGGCGGTAAATCCATTCAAGGCCCGATTTCTGCATCCAGAGCGGAGCCCGGGACACGGCCCCGGTGATGAACTCAAAGGTACCTCCGATACCGATGGTAACCCCGGCTTTGAGACGATAGCGGTTACGGTGGAACCACGCCTCCTGTTTGGGATTTCCAAAGGCCACCAGCAGAATGTCCGGATCGGCTTTGTTGATGCGATGGATAACTTCCGCATCATATTCTTCGGCATGGGTCAGCTCTTCCCCGTCAATATGGACAAAGGGGGCATCCACGCCGGCTATGATCATGCCGGGGATGCGTTTTTTCAGGGCTTCGGCGGCTCGTTGCCCCACCTCACCCCGGCCCCCCAGAAAATAGAGAGATTGATTTTTACCGGTTGCCGAGACGGCAAGCCTGGGGACAAGATCCGCTCCGGTGACCCTCTCTTTGAGGGGGCATCCGAGAATGCGACTCGCCCAGACCAGCGGCATGCCGTCGGCAGTGACGAGGTCTGCATGTTGAAGGATGGTGAGGAGCTCCGGGTGTCTCGGCTCTTGTGAAAACCAGCTGAGGGTGTTGATGAGAAAGTCCACATTGACTGTGGCAACCAGCCTGGGTTTTCCATCTTCACGGTAGGCGGCCACCATGGCGTGGATACGGTCCACGGTTTCCGCCATGGTGAGGTTGTCCAGGGGAATCCCTAAAATAAGGACAGTGTCGTTGGTTTGCATGATGGAACCTTGGAAAAATCGTGAATGGTGAATGGTAAGCTGTGAGTAGGAAAAGGGCGAACGGGAATGTAACTGTTCAGATTGTGTCTCCGGCGGCCCTGCCGGGGGCCAAACTTTTGAAAAGTTAGATAAACAGGTCTTGAAAGCAGTTTCTGTTCATTCGAAGGCATTGGCTTGCCGACTGTATTTGACTTAAGGAGTAAGCATCCCCTATTGCCGCTCAGCCCCGCTGGGGCTGAGCGGCAATAGGGGATGCAACCGTAAAGTTTTTGCGGAGCTTTTTTCAAAAAGCGACCCTCCGGAGGCATCGTTGAATAGTTACAAGGGAATAAACGCAGGCAAGGAGCCCGTCAGCAAATGTGATCACCTCGAGGAACGAGAGGTGGGAGCATTTGCAATCCGGTTGTGCAGGGGGCGGTTGCTGACCCGGCCGGCCAGGTAACGGAGTACTCCGGCAAACTGGGGAAAGACCACAAAGGCTGAGTGAGCGGCGTAAAGAAACGCCTGGCTGCGGGAACAGGCAAATGTTCGGACGATGGGCCTCATTGAGTAAAAGGGCCGTGCGGCAATGATGAGGGCCAGGAGAAGGCCGGTGACCGGATAGCCCGAAAGCAGGCCGCCTGTGAGGAGAAGAGGGGGCAGGCCCCCCCTTGCCGTGACCCGAAAAAGTTCCCTCAGCCAGAGTTTGTCCGGGCTTGCGGCAAAACGCAGGCCGATTTCGGCGTACGCGTGGCCGCTTCGATACGCTCTTTTGAGGTACTGCCTGAAGGTGGACATGTTGATGTCATGGGTGCTCATGGGGGCGGCAATTCTAAGGATCTCCCAGCTTTTTCGGCGAATGCGGCGACTCAGTTCGGGGTCTTCTCCGGCCACCAGCTTGGCGTCAAATCCTTCTGTCTCTTCCAGTGCGTAGCGATAAATCAGCACTTCGCCTCCAAAGTAGCGGCAGGGGCCTTCTTCGTAACGCCACTCCATCTCGGTAAGAAGATGATACCGGTTGCGTTTCGGTTCCCGCTCCCGCCTGAAACCGCAGACGCAAGGGGTGTCATCGGCAAGGTGGGGAAGGGCGGCTTTGAACCACCCCGGTTCCAGGGTTGTATCGGCATCCATGAACTGGATCAGGGGGGTGGACAACAACCGCCACCCCGCGTTGCGCCCCCTGCCGGGGGTGGGGTGAGGATGGTCCAGACGAATTAACCGTACGCCTTCAATTTCTTCAGCGATTTCCTGACTCCCATCCGTTGATCCTCCATCCACATACACAATGTCCAGAAGGTCCTTGGGATAGTCGCAGGTCTGCACAGAGTTGATGCACATCTTGAGGTATCGGGACACGTTGATCCCGATGATCACCACGCCAATTCGGGGAAGGGGCTCGGTCATGGGGCTCTCCTGATTTGTAGGGTGGGGGGGGCGGTAAAAGTGAAAAAGTATGGCCTCCGGCGGCCAGGAGGGGCACCTGGAAACCCTATGGCGAATGCGTGGAGGTTGCCGGGATACAATCACTTTTGAGGCATTCGCGCGGAGGGTAAGATATTGCGACCGTTCTTGAGAAGAGGCCTGTTTCATTTTTTGCGTAACGCCAGCTTTTTGATTTCGTCTTCACCGGCTGTCCGGATAGCCTGAAGTGTCAGATAAGACTTTATGGTTTGATTTATGGTTGTGTTGGCAGGTCGAGTAACCGGGGACCCATGTTTGTAAGATAACGCCGGATGACGTCTCTTTTGACGGTTGACCTCCACCGGAATAACTCCTGTGGTCAGTTGGGGACCCTTGGAAACCCTGTGGTGAATGCCTGGAAATCGCCGAGATGCAACCTCTTACCTATTGGCGCATGTGACTCTGTTTGTCCCAACCACAAGCTTTCGAGGCGGGCGCATTCTGCAGCGAACGCCCTTGCGCTTTTTCCTGAGGTACGAAGAGAAAAGCGCAAGGGCAACCAGCTTTCAAGGTGGCTCACCTTGCCGCCGGAGGCACGCTTTTTGTGGATTCACCTGGGTTTCGCAGGATAATTCGGGCGGGAATGCCCACGGCAACGGCATGGTCGGGCACGTCTTCGATGACGACGGCATTGGCACCGATGGTGACGTGGTCGCCGATGGTGATGGGGCCCAGAACCTTGGCCCCTGCGCCGATGTCCACATGGTTTCCTATGTTTGGGGCCGCCGGTTCATCGGTGCGGCGCAGGCCAACGGTGACTCCGTTTCGGATGACGCAATCGTCTCCGAAGGAGGCAAACCCGCTCACCACGATGCCTCCGAAATGGTCGATGCGGAATCTCCGCCCCACGTTTACCTCGCAGGGCAGTTCAATCCCCGCCATTATCTGCACCCATTTGAAGGCGATTTTGTAAAGCAGGGAAAAAGGCATTCGCAGCCATCGGTTTCGAAGGGTGTATCGCCACCGCCCGAACCGGTAGATGACCACTCACTACTCACTACTCACTACTCACTACTCACTACTCACTACTCACTACTCACTACTCACTACTCACTACTCACTACTCACTACTCACGTTGCCCGGCAACTTCGCACAAAAATACCCCAACCCGTCGTCAAGGCTCTCTTTCAGGGCATCCCTGCGTTGCTGTGGGATGTAGGGGTGCTGAAAATGTCGGCCTTCGAGGAGGGGACGGCCCTTGGCGGCTTCCCGGTTCTTTTGGATGAACTCCTCCATGGTGCAGACAAACCGCGCCGGACTTCCCGCGTAGATCGTGTCCGGCGGAATATCCCGGCTCACCACCGATCCGGCCCCCACAATGGCATTGGGGCCGATGGTGGTGTTGCAGAGAATGGTGCTGCCCGCCCCGATAAAGCTGTTGTTTTTTATGGTGACCCGTCCCACCTTGATGAGGTCCCCTGCCCAGGCACTGGTTGCGTCATGGGTGAGAATGGTGACGTAAAGGCTTATAACCACGTTGTCCCCGATCTCTACGAGATACGGCATTCGTCCGTCGATGTAGGATGGGTAGAGAACAACCGCGTCTTTGCCGATTTGAACGCCCTGGTGCCTCAGGTAGTCAGGGTAATACCCCTTGTCAGCCAGGAGCCTTAAACGACGTGTTATGTGATTGAATTTTTGTAAGAGTTTCATAAAGCGTACAACCCTTTGATAGCCGGCGTTAATGGGGGAATGGCTCGTGAAATATCCGGGTTAGATTTGATCTTCCGTCCACATGTCCCTTGTAAACCGTACACATTTGTTGCGGCCGTCCTCTTTGGCCCGATAAAGCGCGACATCGGCAAATTTGATACAGCTCCAAAGGGTGTCGGTATCATGGGGAAACTCGCTTGCACCCAGGCTGATGGTTTTTTGAATGATCCCATCGGGAATCTTGAACTTCGCCTGTTGGATATTCTGTCGTATTTTTTCCGCGATTTTAATGCTCTCGCCATCGTTGATATCCAAGAGGACCACCAGGAACTCCTCCCCGCCAAAGCGGATCACGATATCCGCCTCACGGATACTTTTGAGAATTGTTTTCGCGGTCTCTTTCAGAACGAGGTCTCCCGCATTGTGCCCATGGGTGTCGTTGACCTGCTTGAAGTAATCAAGGTCGCACATGATAAGGCCTATGGCCTTTCCTCGCCTCAGGACACCAGCTACAATTTTTTCCGTGTATTCCTGCAGGTAACGTCTGTTGTACAAACCGGTGAGCGGGTCTATCAGCGCTGCGTCCTTCAGGGAACTCATCAGCCGTTTGGTCTCAATGACGGCAAGGGACTCCTGGATGTACTGCTCTGCTTTAAAGATCTTTCTTTCCATCTCTTTACCCGCCTGTTCAGTGGCAGGGGGGGCGAAGATTAATTGAACAACAGCAACGGTGGCCCCACCGACTACAATGGGGATGCAGTAGTGCTGTTCGTTCGCCGTGGGGGAGAATTGCCTGCAGACGGCTGGAAAATGGGCGGATGTAATAAGGTGCCCTGTACGTTTTGCCTTGCAGAGATCATGGTCATCAAGAATAAGGTGGTTGCACATCATCTCGTCCAGATCGAAGCTGCTCGGGTAGGTTAACTGCAACTTTCGTTTGGCGTTGATGACTTGAAAAATAAAGCAGCGGGAAATGTTGATTTGCTGTGTAAAAAGGTCGCCAATTCTCTGGTAGACCTCTTCAAGGGAGTCATCCTCTTCAATGACCTTCTTAAAAACCGTGAGGTTGTTTATCGATTCCATCAGGCTGTTGAATTCAGTGGAGAGGGTGCCTATCTCGTCGGTGGAGGTAACGGGGATGCGTTTGGTCAGTGCGGCCCTCCCCTTGCCTCCGGCGATATCCTGAAGTCCATCGATAACATTTTTTAGGGGCCGGGTGATGCCGGTGCCTATGAGAACGGCAAGGGAGATCGTCAACACGGCAAAAATAGCAATTCCTGCCAGCATGAACTGGCGCAGGCGGCTTATATCTTTCTGGACATCATCGATATAAATGCCACTTCCGATGATCCAGCCCCATGGCTCGTATAGCCGGATATAAGATGTTTTGCCCACCGGATTTTTCTCCCCGGGTTTTGGCCACATGTATTCAACAAATCCCGCCCCCCTGTTTTTGCTGATGCTTAAGAATTCACGGAAAAGGTATTTTCCTTGAGGGTCCGTTTCATCGGTCAGGTCAATTCCCTCAAGCTCCGGTTGTATCGGGTGCATGACCATTTTGAGGTCTGTGTCATTGATCCAGAGATAATTGTTGTCACTGTAGCGGAGGGGCCTGATGCGATGTGCAAATTGTTTTTTGGCTTCTTCCGGGCTGATTTCGTGTGCCTGGATACGGATTGCATACTCGTGAAACATGCCGAATGTGGTGTCCACTACGTTCTTCAGGCCATCTTTTTTTCCGTCGAGCATCTTCTGCTCCACCAGGGGCATAAAATAGAGAAGGATGACCAATGCAATAATCGTGACGCTGATAATCGATATGGCCATGATCTTGTGCAGGATCTGCCACTCGTTGAATCTTGGAATATGCATGGCTGTTTCCTTGGTGAGAATTGTATTTAACCGCCGGGAGACCATGGCTAAAGGTCGTGTAAGGGGCCGAAGTGGTCGATGATCCGGTGCCAGTGGGGGGCTGAGTCCCCTGAAGGTTGGAGGATGATGAACAGGGGCTCAGGTCCGGAGAGGCCGAAGGTGAGGCGCCTCAGGGTGGCCTGGAACCAGTATCGCACAACAGAGTTGTGGCGGGTGGTGCCGTTGGTGAACCAGTAGAGTGCCTGGTGTCTCTTCTGATCCCTGGAGAGGGTAATCAGGCAGGCGCGGCCTCCCTCGAAGGCGAGGGGCACCTGGTGCGTCACTTGCCAACCCATACCGCGAAAGCAGTAGGTTGGGTCGTGGACGGCGTGCCGGTACCTTGAGCCGTCGATGGCGACGAGAACAAAGGGGAACCTGCCGAAAAGATAGGCTCGTTTCACCACATTGGCATCCCCGAAGACCGACAATTCTCCTTCGGTGAGGGGAAGGTCTCTCCCGGCGTATCCGGTGCCGTTTATGGGGAGTCGGTCCAGGCGGGAGGGGCGTTCATGTGTGGCATGTTTTTCGGCAGCGATTCCAAAGAGAAGGGCTGCGATCACACCGGCCATGAGAAGGGCCCGGCTCAGGTTCGACACATGGGCCTCCTCAATGTGGCTTCGAGCCAAAGAAGGTAGAGTCCGGATCCGGCCACAGCAGCCATGAGGCGGACCGGGAGAATCATGTCGGGAAACCAGCGGCTTCCCAACCATCCGAAAAGGGGCATCCAGCTGATGGCGGTGAGTGTCCAGAACAGGTGGCGGGGCGAGAGGGGAATCAGGCCGGAGAGGGCCATGGCAAGCCCCAGGTCTTTGAGAACGTTGAGAGAGCCCACATCGCCTGTGAAGGAGGTGACAAGCCCGAGAACAAGGAGGAGGGGAAAGCTGTCAACCTGGCCTGTGCTGAGGTGGGAGCGTTTGTAGAGGATGGGGAAAAGCCAGATGATAAGGGGGAGCCAACCCAGCCGGTCGTGGGGGCTTCGCTGCCAGGCCGTGATAAGGTCCCGGGCCTGCCATACGCAGTAGGTGAACACAGAGGCCTCGGCCATACGGGTTCGTGCGAGGATGGTGAGCAGCCTCTGGAATGTCGGCGTGTCACGGGACATGGTGGCTGCTTTCATTGGGGACTCTGTCTGAGATCACTGGGTTTACGGGGGGCCATAAGGCGAAATGTCCCCATGCAGAGGAGAAACATCACCATTAGAACCACCCAGCCTCCCAGGGTATGGAAAATGCCTTCGGCGGTTTCCGGGCCGTGGACCAGCGCGGTCCCTGTGATGGCGATAATTCGAAGGGTGTTGGCCACCCATGCTGCCGCTGCGAGCAGGGGGAGGCAGACCCAGTACCGACGGTTCTCACCCAACTCTATAAATGCGATGGCTATGCCCGCGACGACCATGGCCTGAAGGGTGTTGAGGCCGGAGCACGCGGGAGCCACATCCACGGGCAGGGTCTCCACAAGAAGTCGGGTACCCTGGCGCAGGACGTCCAGCTGAAAGAGCCGGAGCACGCCTTCGGTGGCTTCGGCTCCGGTAAGGCGGAAGCACCAGCCCACAGGGCGACCGTCCAGAAGAAGCCAGGGAAACGCCATAACGGATAGCGGCAGGAGCTTTTTTGTCTTTTTTCGTGCCTCTGCGTCAAGGCGGGGTGAGAGCCAACTCCAGAGAAGGGCTGTCCACCCCAGGGCCGGAAAAAGGGCGATGCCGGTGAAGAGGCCCAGTGCGAAAAGCAGGATAGAGACGAGCAGGGGGCGTGCCGAAGGGAACTGGGGGCCTGGCGCCAGGTTCCACGGTCTGCCCAGCCAGACAAAGAGAGGAAGGGCGGCAAGGGCGGGCAGGATGTCGGAGGGGGTGTTCGTCCATCCCGTATCCTGGAACCAGATCAGGGGAAAGCAGATCATCAGGAGGGTGGGAAGCACCGGTATGCGGCGAAGCCATCTCATGGTGAGCTCTCTTCTTCCGCGCGGGAAATGGCAGCCAGGTTGGCCCGGAATTGAAGCGTGTCAGGGGAGATACCGGCCAGTTCAATGGTGAGCCGCCGTGCATCCTTCCAGCGTTCGTCGAAATAAGCTTGCCGTGCGAGCCAGACCCTGGCCTCCACCGACTCTTTTTTCATGGCGGTATATAACCGGGTGGCTTCTTCTGCCTTGCCCTCCGCTACGGCGATCCTCGCCATAAGTTCCCTCCCCGGAAGGCTTTTGGCAAGGCGGGGTTGCTGTCGGATGGCCTGCTTTGCCGCATCGATTTTTCCCTGGTCGAGAAGAACCATGGCCTTGAGCCATGCCGCGCGGAATCCTGCGTCAGAATTGTCTTTGGCTGTGTCGCTTAAAAGAGCCAGCCCCTCATTGATCTGGTTTTCAGCCAGAAGCAATTCTCCCTTTAAAACCCCCATGGCGGGTGTCCGGGGCTGCCTTTCAGCAAAGGCAAGGGCTTCGGCCGTTCCACGGTTGTACCGAAAGGCCTGGGTGAGGCCGTAGGGGACCCATCCGGGAAAACTCTCGGGGATTTCGGGCATGCGGTGGAGGCGCAGGGACGCCTCTATCCAGCCACCGGCAAGAAACAGCGCAGAGAAGGCTTCGGGGCTTTGCAGCAGGGCTGCCAGCTCCGGAGATGGTTTGGATCCCTTTGCTGCGAGTTGCCTGAAGAGGGGATGCGAGCTTTTGTCGGCCGAGAGGTGACTTGAGGCCTCACGGGGAAACGCTCCCCATTTCCGGAAACGCAGGGTCGCCATCAGGGCTTCCTCCATTTCCGGATGCCAGGAAAGCTCTTTGAAAGGGCTTCTCATCAGGAGAAGCAGGGCCTGGTTCTCCTGACCCCGGGAGAGGTGGTCCACCACGCGGAGCCAGAACAGCTCCTGTCTGCTGGATAAAAACAGTTTGCGATCGGGGACCTGGAAAAAGGCCTCTTCATCCCAAAGGCTCGTGTCCGGCAGTTGGCCAAGATAGAGAAGAAGGGGGGTGAGACGCCCTTCAGGATAGGGCCCTTTGGACCAGTCCCGCTCCAGGGGCTGGACCATGCGGCTCCAGAACATTGACTTGAGCCAGAGATATCCCGGGGCCGAGGTTGTGAGTCCTTGCGACCAGGTGGAAAGGGCCAGGATCATGTTGCCTTGCCTCCTGTAGAACTCTGCGAGCTGATCCCTGAGTCGTGGGTTGTCGGGTTCGGCAAGGTGGGCGGCCACATACTCCACCCGTGCTGACGCCGGTTTTCCAAGGCGCTCCAGTATTTGTCCCCGAAAGAGATGAATGTCACTGTTGTAGGGTGCAAGCACCGAGGCTTCTTCAAGGTATCCCCAGGCTTCCTCAAGGTTATCGGGTGCCGTCAGAAGGGCTAACCGGGTAAGGCGAATGGCTTCAACGTCTCCTTCGAACTGCTTTGAGGTGAGCATTTGAATGGCGAGGTCCCGCTTTCCCGCCACAAGCAGCGTGTCCACGTCCAGGGCAAACCACGCCCCGGCATCCTTCTCCCTGCCTTGCCAGCCCTGGCGGAGGGTGTCAAAAGCGGTCTTGTTTCCTGCCTGCATCAGGCCCCGGCAGGCAAAAAGAGCCGCCCCTTCGTCTTCAAGAAAGAGGTGCGGGTATGTGTCATGCAGGTGAAGAAGGCGGGGGATGTTGCGCATGTTCAGGTGGGCCTGGATTTCCAGGGCCGCCCGCTTTTCAAGCAGCTCCTGGGGGTTGCCTGGCACGATACGTCGCAGAATGCTGAGCGCTTCAAGGGGCTCCTCTTCAGACAACATCCTCTTGGCTTCAACCAGTGTTTCCATGGCTCTTTTTTCTCGGGAGTGGCTGCGCCATGCTGCACCGCTTAGGGCAATGATGACCACTGTAAGCACAAGGGCACCGAGCACATATATCGGTTTTTTTCCGTTTTTCATGAAACCTCCGGGTCAAGGCACCCTTTTCTGCCTTCGAAAGGCAAAGGCGATGATGAGAAACGATGCAAGGGTAAGGATGGTGGCGGGTTCCGGGACGGTGGTGAGGGCGGCAACGTTGGCAGCGCCGATGTCCACGGCAAAAAGGAGGTCGTTGTAATCACGGTCTCCTCCGCCGTAAAGGTCTTCAAACCCAACAAGGAGGTAGGGGCTGGAGGGCATGGCATAGGCCACCACGTGGTCGATGCCGTCGGGGTTGATGGAGGTGTCGGTGGAGTAGGTCATGGTGCCGCCCTGGGCGCCGTTGGCGATGAGGAAGAAGTCGAGTTGGCTGTTGGCTTCCAAGGTGCCGAGATCCACGAAATCACCCGGGTAGAGCGGGTACCACCGGCTTCGGGCCACGGAGTTGCCTGCACCGGGGTCGTAATAGGTGGTTCGGCTGGTGGCGTCGGGGAAGATGAGCTGGGGGTCGCCTGAACTCACGCCGCTGTCTTCGGGGTTGAAGCCCAGGGTGTTCTTGTATCCCGCCCCTTCTCCCACAAAGTAAACGCGGGCTTCGGATTCGGTGGCGATGGTGAGCTTTGATGGATCCAGGGCGATGCTTGAGATGTCGTTGATGGAGAGCTTCTCCCCTAAGTTGGTGTTGATCCAGTCGTTCATGGAAGGGAGGACATCGCTCTGAAACAGGGTGGAGCGTTCATCGGACTCAGCCAGCATGACAGGCCCGGCAATATCGAGACCGAAGGGGCGGGCAAAGGCCTGGATGGGGGATTCTTCGGTGCCGGCTCCGGCCGGGGCTGCGAACAGGAGGGAAGCAATCAGGAGTATGTGGGATACTGCGATCCCCTTGCGGCTTGTTGGGCGTGTTTTGTTTTGCATGGTATCAACCTTGAGGGTGTTGGGGGCACCCTGGTACCCATGTTAGTGGTCTCTCTGTTTTGATGTTTTAAGCAGTTCGTTTGTGATGAGCTCCATCACAGCCGTTGCATCGGCTTTTTTTTGTGGTGAGTCTTGTTTGGGCGCAAGGGTGTGTTTCAGGCGGATCAGGGCGTTCCAGAGGAGCTCCACCCCCATGGCGGCCAGCATGCGAAAACGCCCGTAACATTTTTTATAGTAACGGCACTCACTGGCGATGCGGATGGCAAGGCTCTGCCTGCCGTGGGTGGAGATGCGTCCGGGCGTTTTAAGGGTGCTCTGTCCGCCCAGGTGCACCACCGAGGCGCCTGGGTAGAAGACCACCTCCCAGTATCTCCGATGGGCGGCAAGGCAGTAGTCGATCTCTTCGAAATAGAGAAAGTAGCCGTCATCAAGGAGGCCGATCTCTTCCATGGTGCGGCGGCGGATTAAAAAGAAGGCCCCCACCACCCAGCCCACCTTGCGGGGGGTGCTGTGGTCCCACCATGTGTAGTCCACCTTGCCGAAGATGGGGGAGGCGGGATATCGGGCGGCAAGCCCCGAGATATGGAGGAACTTGTTGATGGGGCCGGGAAGGCTCCGAGCCGAGGGCTGAAGGGAGCCGTCGGGGTTGGTGAGACGGCATCCGAGAATCCCCACCCGCGGGTTACTGTCCAAGTAGGCAAGGGTCTTTGAAAGTACCCCTGCAGCGATGAAGGCATCGGAGTTGAGAAGAAGGATGTATCTGCCTTTGGCCAGCTCCATGCCGGGGATGTTCCCCCCTGCAAAACCCTTGTTCACGGTTTGCCGGATGAGTGTTACCTCCGGAAACTCCTGTTCGATCATCTCGGCTGAGCCGTCGGCAGAGGCGTTGTCCACCACGATCACGTGGTGATTTAACTCCCCCCCGTGCTCCTGCACACTGGTCAGGCACCGGCGGGTAAGCTCGCAGGTGTTGAAGGAGACAATGACGATGGAGAGGTCAATCTGTTGTTTACCGGCCATGGTCACTCCATGAGGTGGGCGTTTGAAAAAAGGTTTACACCCAGCAGGGATTTGATGAGGTAGAGGATAAAAAATACCCCAGAGATCACCACAAACAGAAGCACGGCAAGGATAACAACGGCGGCGATGCGACCTCCGATGCCACGGGAGTCCAGATGGCTTCCCCCTGTCAGCTCCCGGCCCATGAGAAGGCCCAGAAAGTAAGCGCTGCCAAAAAGCCGGAAAGGGATGATCACTCGAAATATCAGTTCTCGCTTGATGGGCTCCGAAAGGCCAGGAGGCTCCTCAGGGGGTTCCGGTGGGATGGTCCGCATCGGCGACCTCCTGGGTGTCTGGTCGGGACGGGGTATCGGGGGAGGTGGGCTCCGGCAGTACTTCAAGGCGTCGGCCCAGCTTTAACCGCTCCAGCTGCCAGGCGTGAAGCGATCGTTTGAACCCGGGGTGAGCGTATTGCCGGGTACGGGTGATCCATCCTTTGATGTAGCCGGCAACGATGAGGATTCCACCTAGGACGTAGGGGCGCTCCAGCATGCGGTAAAGCCCCACAACGAGGATGTACAAGGGGTGGGTGCCCATGAAGTATTGCCCCCAGCCCCAGCGCAGGCGGCCGTGGTAGATACTTTTGTGGGAAGAGCCCATGAGCCGGTGGTCGGTGATATCAAGCTCGGCAAGGCGGTAACTTCGGGTGCGATACCCCTCCATGCGACACCGGTGAAAGGTGATGCCGTCCCACATGACCTGGCGGGTGAATCCCCCGATGGCCTCATAGCAGTCCCGGCTGAGGCAGAGCGTGCCTCCCAGGACGCTTTCATCGGTGATGCGTTCCTCCACCATCCTGCCGTCCCCCACATCAAGGAAGAGTTTTCCACTGGCGGCTCCCAGGTATGGGTCCTGCCGGAACAGCTCAAAAAGGGTCTCGAAGTAGGTGGGGCCGATGGTGAGGTCCCCATCCATTTTGCAGATGAAGTCATAGGATGAGGTTCCAATGGCCGCGTACCCGTCGTAGAAGGCCTCCACGACTCCCGGCCCTACCTGTCTCTCCCCACGGTTCTCCCGTTTCACGTATCGGATAAAGGGGTGCGCTTCGGCGGCTTTTCTGATGATGTCGGCTGTCTGGTCCGTGGATCCGTCATCCACGAGGATGTACTCGGTGGGCTGGGTTGTCTGGGCAGCAATGCATGCGATGGTCGCGGGAAGATAGGCCTCCTCGTCGCGGACCGGTGAGATGATGATGTAGCGTGGCGGCTCATTCTGGGGCATTCTTCGTTTTGGCGGAAATGCTTTTATGAAGAACGCCCTTCTGATCAACCTTCCCAGGGCAGCGGCATTGGCTCCCTGATGGAACTCTGCCTCCACCTTGCCCCGACCGTTTTTAGACAGGGTCTGCCTCAGCTCGGGATCACCCAGGATTCGTTTCAGGGCTTCGGCCAGCTGGTCTTGGTTCTCGGCCTCGCAGAGAAGACCGGTTGTCCCGTCGTCAATCAGTTCGGGGATGCCCGAGATGGCGGTGGAGACAACGGGGACCCCTGAGGCCATAGCCTCCATCAACACCACCGGTATGCCGTCCATGTCCCCCTTGTCGTCCCGCCTGCAGGGAAGAATAAAACCATCAAGGGCGGAAAGCCAGCCTGGCACCTCGGTGTGGGGAAGGGCACCCTTGAAGCTTACCTCCGCATTGAGCCCAAGTTCCTGCACTCTTAGCTGCAGCTCTTCCTTCATGGGGCCGTCACCTGCCATCTCCAGGTGAAAGGCGATGCCCTGGCGCTTGAGGATGGCACAGGCCTTGATCAGCTGATGAAAACCTTTCTTCTCCACCATGCGACCGATGCTGCCCAACAGGGGCGGGGAAGAAGGTTCCTTGGTCGGTCGGGCTTCAAAGAGGGTTGGGTCCACACCGCATCGGATCACATGGATGGGGGCTTCCGGGGCGCCGCGGGCAGTGAGGTACCTGAGGTTGAATTCGGAGATGGTGGCGGCAAAGGCGGCGCGTTTTACCTTCTCTTTTAACAGCCAACCCCGCTCGAACAGGTCGTTGGCGTGGGCTGTGAAGCTGAAGGGAACCCCTCCCATGATAGAGGCATACATGGCAAGGTCCGTGGGGATGTGGGCGAAGTGGGTGTGAAAATGCTCACACCGGTTCGCCTTCAGGATGTCGGCCAGATGAGACGCCCGCGCCCATCGGTAGCAGAGCCCTGCGGTCCTACGGGAAATAGGGCCTACCCGGAACAGATCCCCCACAAGCAGGTACAGTGACAGGATGTACCCCACAGGGTGGGTAACGAGCCTTCGAAGATGGGAGAGGAGAAGGGAACCCCTGGACTGCTCATAGAGGTAACAGGTGACCCGCCTGAGTCGATCTGCCTCTGGGCCCGTTGCGGGTGGGCTGGGTCGATGCACCGAGATGGGCAATACGGAAAACCCGAGCTTCTCCATCTCCAGAAGCTCTCCGGTGACAAAGGTGGCCGAAAGGGCCGGGATCTCCGGGGCCAGGTATGCGATTTTATCTTTCATGGCTGCCTTGGTGGGGTTGATGGGTTTGGGGTGAAAAGCATGCCTCCGGCGGCCAGGGGATGATCCCCTGGCCTCCCGGTTTGCGAATGCGCATCGGATGTCGTTAGTTGAGATAGATCGCGTCCGCATTCGCGCGGCGTGTAAAACCATGCACTGTGTGTCACAAGGGCTTAAGGGCCTCGCTGTGAAATAATTATACAACGACCGTTACCGGGCGTTTCCACAATACCGTGTGGTCCAACGTTCAATTTTCAAAGCGCACGGTGCTGGTCATACTGAGCGTGTATAATTAAATTCTGGTAAGGCCCTAAGCTGTTGCAGTCCTTATTATCCGTCGACTGAAAGTAGATGTTTTAAAACAGGTGGTTAGAATTTTTATCCCACTGGATTTGATTTGATCTTTTGCGCTGAAGATCATTGCGTACATTTCTTTTCCATTTGGGAATGTCTGAACTTGGGGATTGGGGCTCATAGTCTTCATTGTCAAGGTTTCCAAAGTGCTGTGTGTGAGGCCCTTTTTAAAATTTGACATTCATTAGGGAAACCCCCGTCGACGGGGAGACAAAACCATGGTTGCAAAGATAGTTTGATGCTTTTGGAAACATTTGAGCAATCTCCAGTTTTGGAGGCGGGCGCACCTAATGGCGAACGCGATTGCAATTGGAGCCGAGGAACGAGGCGACAAGTGCAATCGCAACCCGCTTTCGAGGTGGCTCACCTCGCCGCCGGAGGCAGGCTTTTTTCCCTTGCCTGAAGAATGCGGGCAGGGGCACCGGCGGCGATGGTGTGGGAGGGGATGTCGTGGGTGACCACGCTGTTGGCGCCGATGATGGCGCCGTCGCCGATGGTGACCCCGGGGAGGATGCAGCTGCCCCGGCCGATCCAGACATCCCTGCCGATGGTGATGGGGGAGGTGGTGTGGGGTTGAAGGCGCATGGGGGTGCCCATCTCCATGCCGTGGTTGGCGTCCCGGATGGAGGCGAACTCCCCGACGATGGTGAAGCTTCCGATGCGAATCTGGGCGTAGCTGGTAAGGGTTACGCCCCGGTTGAGGCGGATGTTGTCACCCAACAGGATCTCCCCCTTCTCTTCTGTGGTGAATTCGCACTCTCTGCCGAAGCGGCACTGTTTGCCGAGGGTGATGCGGCCTGTACCGATGAACCGGATGGGGCCGTCGCACTGTGTGGAAGGGGCAGCCTTTTTTACATGGGCCATGAACCGGGCTGTATAGACGAGTCGCCTGAGGGTGCGGCCCATGGGATGGAAAAGGCGAAACAGGCGGCTGAGAAAGTGAAGGGAAAAGGCTAAGACACGTTGCTTCATGGGGGACTCCACAGTTTCTTCCACAAGGGGGCCATGGGGCTGGGTGGGTTGACTCCTGCCAATTTGGTCTTCTCTTCGACGGTGAAAAGGCGGTTTCGCCCTATAACGAAAAGGAGAAGGGCCAGGAGCAGGTGGGCGCACCCGAACAGGGCCAGCAGGCCGAGGCCTGGCCATCGGGACGGGGCCAGAACAGGCCAGATGCTTTTGCAGAGAAGCAGGACAGGCAGCCCGGAGGCGAAGAGGAGCAGAACCGGTGGGACGGTCATGGCGGTGAACCGGGACCAGGGGATGGAAAAGAGCCTGTTGGCCCGAATCAGGAAGTAGAGGGAGCCTGTGCTCTGGGCCAGGGTGTAGGCCCAGGCGGCTCCCTGGATGCCGGCAAGGTGAATGAAAAAGGGCGTAAGACCGAGCAGCATCACAGCGGAGATGGCCATGTACTGCATCTCATAGCCGGGCAGCCCCATGCCCCGCACGCAGGCGGTGCCGGAGCCGGTGAAGAGATTCACCAGGGTGCCCAGGGCAAGGATCTGCATCACATGGGCCGGCCCGTCGTACCCTGGCCCCACCCACACCTCGATGATCTGGGGCGCGAAAAAAATAAGAAAGGCATAAGGCAGGCCCGAGAGCAGCATGATGTACCGGGTGGAGCGGAGGTAGATTCCCCGGAGCCGGTCATGCTGCTGGCTTCCCTCCAGGTGAGATGCCGCTGGCATCAGGGTTCCGGCCACGGCGGATGGCAGCATCATGCCGATGTTGGGCAGTTTACGTCCGATTTCATAGAGGCCAGCCGATTCCAGGTGGAGGATGCGGGTGATGAAGATGCGGTCGGCGGAATTGATGAACAGGGAGAGAAGTCCCAGAAGGCTCATCTTTCCGCCGAAATCGGCAAACCGTTTCAAGGCCTCCATGCGAAGGTGGCGAAGGCGAACGGAGAGAAAGGGAAAGACCTTGTGTGCGAAGATAAAAGAGAGACCGATAATCAGCCCGAACCGGACGCCATACGCATAGAGAAGGGAGAAGACCCCCATGCCCAGGTAAAAAAAGAGCAGAAGCAGCGCCAGCTCCACCACCGACGCAAAGAGGTGGATCTTTCTCACCAGGGCGATCCGTTGTTCTCCCTCCAGAATGCACTGATACCCGGCCAGGCTGAAGTTGAGAACAAAGATGGCGGCGGTTCCCACAAAGAGGCCGTGGGCCGTGTGGGTGAGCTCGGGGTCGATGCCGAGAACCGGGATCAGAACCGGGAGCACAAAGAGAAAGAGAAGAAAGAGTATGAGCCCCAACCCCACCATGGAAAAAATACCCGTGGAGAGAAGCTCATTGATCTTGTCATTCTCCCCCCGTGACCGGTAATCGGCGGCGTAGCGGATGTAGGTGTTGTTGAACCCGAAGGCCGTTAAACCCAGGTACGAGAGCACCACAAAACAGTACGCCCAGAGCCCGTACTCCTCGATGGTGATGTACGACAGAATGAGGGGCGTCAGAACAAGCCGGGTTCCCAGGTACCAGACGTTGTACACGATGGTAAAAAGCGAGTTCCGGGAGATCGTTCGCGCTATGTTTTCTTTGTCGTTCATAGGTTGGGGGATGGGACTCGGTGCCTTCTGTGGTCAATGCCAGGTCGAAAAGCAAGCCTCCGGCGGCAAGGTGGGCCACCTTGAAAGCGGATTGCGAATGCTCTCTCGCCCTCGTTCCTCGGGCTCTTCACATTCGCTGACGGGTTATGCCCGTGAATTACGGTATTTCATGGGTTTCATCTTCCCCGTCTGTCAGGGCAACCTAAACCGGATATTTCATGAGGAAGCGATCAGGTCAACGAAATGCATAGTAATTACAGTGGGCTGTTGTTAGAGGTTTAGTTGTTTCAAAAATGCAAAATGTAATTCACGGTTTTCTGTTTGATTTTCTCACCCTCCGGGCGAGCCGGGTGCACTCATCTGCAGCGTTATCAGAGCTTTGAGGTAAACCACTACATCTGTAGCTCTGATGCCTTGCATATAATCGCACCCGACTCGTGAAATATCCGGGCTGAAGTGCAGATGGGGGTAAGTATCGTAAAACCGGCACTATTTGCACGGCAAATGATCGGGGATCCATATACGCATTTCGACACCATCAGACGTTGTTTATCATCGGATGAACACCAGCTATTCATCTGCCGTGCGACTGAGAAGGTTCGTGATCTCCTTCGCCATGGTTTTTCCCCAGGTGTCCCAGTTGAGGTGCTCTTCGTACCGCCTGCGGCTTTCGGTGTTGAGGCGCATGTAGGTGGTGGGGTCGAGGGTGGTGTCTTTGATCAGACGGGCGAAATCGGTGCCGTCGGCATCGGCGGGGAGGAGGTGGCCGTTGACCCCGTTTTCCACGATGGTGCCGATGCCTCCGACGTCCTTGGCAAAGACCGGCAGGCCGTAGGCGGCGGCTTCGCAGAAGACAATCCCGTAACATTCGGCGCGTGTGGGCAGCAGAAGGAGGTGGGACCGGCTGAGGATCTCCTGAAAACGGTTGCGTTCTTCCGGGATGTTTTTGTTGAGGTAGGGGATGACGGTCATCCGTTCGTGTCTGAAAGAGGAGGGGGGCTCGGTGCCGCAGATGGTGAGGTGTGCATCGACGCCATGTTCTGTCAGGTTGACCAATGTTTCAAAGGCAATCTCTCCTCCCTTTCGTTCCCACTCTTTGGCGAGGAAGAGCATCTCCAAGGGGCCGCTGACCCTTCGGCCCAGGGCGTCGTCCCGGCTGGGCGGGGTGTCGAGGTTTGCACCAAAGGGCACCACACGTATTCTTTTGCGGTCTGCGCCGTAGGCATCAAGGGCTGAATGGGCGGCCCAGTGGGACGGGTAGACCAGAAGGTCTGCACGGTCGATGACGGCCTGTTCAATGTGGTGCTCGGTGGCGGAGGCGGTATCCCCCAGGGAGGAGAAGATGGGGTAGACCTCCTGCATGAGGGCGAATGTGGCATCCGAGATGTAGACAACGGGGATTTGGTTTTCGAGGTGGGCCACCTCCACACTGGCGGCGGGGGCGAAGAGCAGGTCGAAGTGATTTTCATTGAGGCGATCATCAATGCATTGGGCTAAGAACCGGGATGCCTCAAGGGTCCGTTCGGGGTAGCGCCGAAGGCCGGTGATGCGGTAGCGGATGGTGGCGATCCGTTTTTTCCACACCTGGCCCGGGATGGACAGGGGGCCGATCCAGGTAACGGAGCCGACGTATTTTTCAAGGGCTTTTACCATGAAAAAGGTGGACCCGGACCAGGTCCGGCGGTCAAAGGGATCACCGGGACTGGCCACGGCAATGCGGAGTTTGGCATGGGTGCTTGGAGATGTCATGACTCATCATTCCTTGGGGTGTTTGGGGCCGACGAGAAGAAATGGGCCATGCGCGCTTTGCGCAGTTTTGTTTCAAGGTGCGGATCAAAGACGTGTCGTCCTGACTTTGCAAGGAGGGGGTACCAGGGCAGTTTCTGCGTGGCCGCATGGAGTTTCTGCCGGTAGCTTTCAGTGCTGCAGATGTGGCGGGCGGGGTTACCCGCCCACACTTCGCCGTTGGGGATGTCCCGGGTGACAACGGAACCGGCCCCCACAATGGCATGGCTGCCTATGGTGATGCCGGGCAGGACCGTGGTTCGGTTGCCGAGAAACACGTGGTCGCCGATGGTGATGGGGGCCACCCGGTCGAGGTGGGAGGCGTCCCTGATGTTCAGCATGATGACCGAGGCGTCGTGGCAAAGGAGCTGGCAGCCGTCCGTGATCCAGACGTTGTCTCCGATGGAGGTAAGGTAGCCGTCAGGCAGGCCGGCATTCTTGGCGATGAAGCAGTCGGTTCCCTGGCGCCTTAGGGCTCCCTTCTCTTTTAAGTACCGGGCGAAGGGGAATCCGCTTTTGATGAAGAACTTGAGATGGATTTTTTCGATGATTTTCATGGCACGAGATGAAATGAAACGATCGTTATAGCCTGACGCACGGTTACAAAGCCCGAAGAACACGAAGCGCCCTTCGGGCTACACGAAGGTGGGTGAGCGGCATCAGGCATTGTTTACGGGCGCAGCCCGTCAGCGAATGTGATCAGCCCGAGGAACGAGGGCTGGGAGCATTCGCGAACCTGGGGTGCAGGGGCTCAGCCCCTGCTTATCCCGTCTCATCAAAAGCGGAGTGGACCAGTTGGTAGTATTTGTCCATGGCATCTTTGTAATACCGGCCCCTCTGGAAGGAGACACGGTTGAGCACCACGGAGACCGCCTTTACCTCCAGTCGGTCGAGGGTGTGGACGGCCCGGGATAGTTCTTTTTCAATGACGCTGCCGGCCTCCACCACCAGGATGGTGACATCGGCCAGGTGGGTGAGGAACCGGGCGTCTGTGGAGAGCCACAAGGGGGGCGAATCGATGAGGATGTAGTCGTAGTCGCAGCGGAGACTCTCGATCATGGCGGCCATGCCGGTCTCCTGGAAGATGCTTTTGTCGGTGCCGGCCCAGTTGCCGAAGGGGAGGATGTGGAAGGGGTAGTCACTATGGTCGACCACCGCATCTTTCAGGTCACAGCGGCCTTCCAGCACATCCCACATGCCGTAGGCATTTTTGGGGAGAAGGTTTCGGGTGACCGGGTTCCAGACGTTGAGATCCACAAAGATTTTACGCTTTCCCTGGCCGGGCAGGGCCACCAGGGCATTGAGGAGGAAGGTGGAGACGCCGTGCTTTTCGTTGAGGGAGAGGCCGTTGTAAACGCGGGAGTCGTGGCGTGTGGTCTCTTGGGAGATGGAAAAGGCGATCTCTTTGAATTGTTCGGAGACCCTCGAAAAGGGGGTGTCCAGGCAGATTCGGTGCCGCTCCTCTGCCGCCCCCTGATCTTCTTTTGCGTCCATGATGTGACCGGTGGGAGGAAAGCCAAGGACCCGCTGGATATCCTGGGCGCTTTTGACCCGCGGGTCGAGTTTGTCTCTGGCAATGGCGTAACCGGCCCCGGCAAAGATGCTTAAAAGGACCACCACAGCGGCCATCTTGACCCTCTTGCCGGTATCGGGGTGGTCCGGCGTCCTGGCCTGGGTCAGGATGCTGACACGACCGGGTGATCTGGACTCCACCTCGATCTGGTCGATGCGTTCTTCAATGCGAAGCAGGGCGTCTTGAAGGCGGTCGATCTCGCGCCTCAGGGTGGAGGCTTTCATCATCTGGGTGTTGACGTCGGTGGCTTTGTGTTCGGCGGCCGTGAGCTCTTCGATGAGCCGTTTTTCGGCACTTAAGGCCGAGGCGAAGAGCATCTCCTCTTCCAGGATTTTTTTCCTCCGGTCCGACAGGAGTTTGCCACGGATCACCTTTTCCCCCACCTCGCCGGCCCGTTTGAGGAGGTTGTCCTGGACCTCGTAGAGGCGGCTGAGGTTCTCTTCGTACTCTTTTCTGTCCGGGTGGTTCTCGTTGACGCCGGAAAGGGTGAGCCGCATGTCCTGGAGTTTTCTGGAGAGCTGGATCCGGTTGTCCCGTGTGGCCCAGTCCTTTTCCACCCAGTCGTCCACATCGGCGGAGATGTCCAGCTCCTGGAGCTTGGCCATCTGGTTTTTTAATTCCCGGAGGCGGGTCTGGGTCTCGATGCGCCGCGTTTTAGCCTTGACCAGCTGCTGGGTGAGGTCCACCACGGCCTGGAGGTAGACATAGATGTTCTTTTCATCGGTGATTCCCACGGCATACTTGGCGGATATGCTTTCTAACACGGCGTATTTTTCAGCCAGGATCTTTTCCTGCTCTTCCCTGCGGCCTTTGAGAAAGCCTAAGCGGGACCCGTCTTTGTGGAGTTGCTCCAACCGCGTGTGCTCAATGTAGGAGGCTGAGACGGCGTTGAGGATTTCGGAGAGTCCCCGCCCGCGCCTGCTGTACATGGACAGGGAGAAGAGTTGGGTGTCCCGGAGCTGCTTGATGGCCAGCCGCATGGCCAGGCGATCCACGGCCTGCTGCATGGTTTCTCCGCCGAACGTCCACCGGGTGCCCGTTGTTTCGACCTCTTCGATGGCTCTGGAGAGGACAGCATAGCTATTCACGATGTTGATCTGGGTGCGCACGTAATCATCGTAGTAGGGGGTAATGGAGGCCTCCTCCTTTCCGTAGAGGATCTTGGGCACCACCGGTTCGATTTTGAGCACCGCCTCGCTGAAGTATACGGGTTTTACCTTGAGCCAGACAGCCGGCACACCCAGGGCAAGTATTGCCAGGACGATGAGGATCGCTATGGGCAAGTGGTTGAGGAGACTCCCCACCGGATCGATGGGTTTGGAGGGGAAGTCGTGGACCGGTTTGTTGTCTGGGGTATCCATAGGGATGGGCGGTCTCGGCAGGTATGGGCTTCATGTGCGTATGAGGATCAGTCTTTCAGGGCTTCGTTGATGATGGTGGCGCTGATGAAGGTGCGCATGAACGGATCGATCTGGCGCAGGTAATAGTTGAACGTCGCGATTCCCTTTTTGGGGATGAAGATGATGTCGTTGTCCAGGAGCAGGAAATTCTGGGCCAGGTTGCCGGTGGCGAGCATGTGGTCCATGTCGACGGTCTTTACCCCTTCCTGCTCTTCCATCTCCCGGATAAGCCGTATCTTGTCGGTTTGGGCATCTTCGGTGGGCCCGCCAGCCAGGTTGATGGCATCCAGCATGGAGAGGCCCGTGGTCTGGATCTGATAAGACCCCGGGTTCTCCACTTCACCCATGACAAAGACGGCGGCGTCCATGGATTCGGGGATGTAGATGATGTCGTTGTTGGCCAGGCTGATGTTGAGCTTGAGGTTGGCCCGCTGGAGGAGTTTGAGGAGGTCGATCCAGATGATCTGATCCTTGCCCCGGACGATGTAGCACTTGGATAGAAAGATGGTCTTGTCGCGGGTGGGAAGTCCGCCTGCCATGGACAGGGCCTCCAGGAGGGTGGCCTGACCGCTGAAGTGAATGACGCCCGGATTGGCTACCCTTCCAAGAACATACACCCGGTTGTTCATGTATTTGATGATCTTTACCGTGGCGATGGGCTCTTCGTAGAACTCCTTGAAAAGCCCGGTGATGGTTTTTGAGGCCTTTTTCCGGTTCATTCCCCCGATCTTGAACTCTCCCAGCATGGGCAGGGTGATGTTGCCGTAGGGACCCACCACATGCTCCCCGGAAAGTTTGGGCCGGTTCCAGATATCCACGGTGAGGAGATCCCCGGATCCGATGATGTATTCGTGGGTGAGGTTGGCCTCATGGAGGCGGATCACCTCCGGGCTGGCAAAAGGAATCTGCGTGCGGAAGCTGTTGCGCGCAAAAGAGGAGTCGTCGGCAACCTCTATGGGCTTGGAGGCACAGGCGGAGAGGGCAAGCAGGAGCAGGCTCGTGAAAATGGAGGGCCAGTGGGGGCGTGATTTCATGTGAGATTTCTTTCGGTTAAACGTTCAGGTAGTGAGGAGGAAGCCCCCTTCGGGCTGCATGAAGAAGACGGGATACATGGTATCGTTGCCCACGGGCGCAGCCCGTCAGCGAATGTGGAGGGCCGAAGGCACGGAGCATTCGCGAACCTGGCCTTCTTTGTTACAGAACCCGGGCAAAGCCGAAACGGGAGATGGGGCGTGATGCAGGAATGGGGTCCATGGGTGTGGCGACCTGGGGACGGGTGAGGATGAGAATCTGGCCGATGCCGCCCAGCATGTATAGGTACTGGACGCTCTGTGCGCCGGAGTAGACCGTGGCCTGGGAAAAGATGGCGCAGACCCAGCCGGCGATGAGGCACCAGGCCAGGCGTCCCCAGGGGTCGTCGTAGGCTGTCTTCTGGGCGTAGAGAATCATTCGGATCAGCATGCCGAAGAGAAAAACGAGATAAAAGAAGAGGACGAAGACCCCTGAAGCGAGGGCCACGCCCAGGTATTCGGCGTCGATGGACTTCATCCCTTTGACCGAGGGCACCGAAAAACGGCCCCAGCCCGCAAAGGGGCGCTCCATGACCACCTCGCTGTAGGCCTGCCACATCTCCTTTCTGTAGGCCACGTTGCGCTGGGCTTCGGTGGTGGCTGTGGCACGGGTGACGGCGATGTAGTCGATGAATTTCGGAACGATGATGATGAGAAGAATGGTTCCTGTGATGGTGACGGCCGTCAGGATGGCGGCGCGGTTTTTGTTCCAGCCGTAGTAGATGACGGCAAGGCCAAGGAGAAAGCCGATGATGGGGGCCCGTGAAATGGAGACGAAGATCCCGATGATGTTCAGACCCACGATGATCTGCCCTTTGCGCTTGGTGGCGTAGTGGCCCTGGTTGTAGCACCAGATGGCCAAAGGGGCGATGAGGGCGAAGACGTAACCCGCCACAATGGGGTGGGAAAAGGGCCCCAAGGCTCGTTTAAACCCCCAGCGGCTCATGACCATGCCGGTGTCCCAGACCACGTAGGTGGGCCAGAGACGACGCAAATGCTCGTCAAAGTGGTTGACGAACATGCGGAATTCGATGGCGTTGAAAAAGGCCACAATGGCCCCCACAATGGTCATGCCCCGAATAAGCGATATGAGGGCTTCCCGGTCCACGGCATAGCTTCGGACCAGCATGTAGGGAAAGCAGATCCCCATGAGGTTGTTGAAGATAATTTTCTGGGAAATTTTATAGGTGCTGTTGCTCCACTGGGCAAAGAAGATGGCGAAGACATAGGCAAAAATAAAAAGATCGATCCAGTGGGGTTCGTACCCGTCAAACCCGTTCAGGGCCCAGGCCGCGAGGATGGGGATAAGGGCTGCGGACCAGAAATAGAGCTCGGGTATCCCGCTCACCACCTTGACGTTGAAATAGGCGGGGAAGAAGGTGAGGGCCGGCAGGAAGGAGAGGATGAACACCTCCCTGGGGGTGCGGCTGGTCAGGAGCAGGGCGCTGATAATGAGTGGCAGGAGGACAATTTTATCCATGGGACCTCAGTGAGTCCTGGGGCGTGAGCAGAAAGTGGCGATGGTGTCGTTTTGCCAATGAAGACGGGGTGGTTTGGCTTAACCCGGATATGTTGTGACATGTCCGGGTTAACGGTTCATCTGCTGCTTTAAAGAAGGGTGGGTAAGCTATCGAAAAACAAGTATTTTTAAAAAAAGAGAGCGTGAGTTCGAGGTGGCTTCAGAACCCTCGGGCAGGGGGGATGGGCGTTAAGTCAAGCTCTGTGTATCTGACCTTTCAAAGGGTTGGCCTCCGGAAGGTAAATATGAGCTGAATGGTTGCGAGGCTTTTCGGTTATCCTGGCCGAGGGATGATCCCAAAGAGCTGGCCAGCGTATTTAAACAGGAGCTTCAGGTCGTAGCGAAGCCCTGAGGAGACGGTGTAGATGGTTTCTGCGGCGTAGAGTTCGTCCTCGGACGGGTAGGCGCCGAAGTGGAGCATGGCTTCGGTGATGAGGCCCCCTTTGCCGGTGAGGTAGATGCTGCGCCAGTCCGAGGGGAGGGCGCGGAGGGTTTCTGTTGTTCGGGGGCCGAGGCCCACAAACCGAAGCTGCCCTTTGGCCACATGGATAAGGCCGGGCAGAAAGACGAGAAAAAAGTGCCACCACCTGGCCTCCCAGGTGACCGGGTCCGGCCCTGCCTCCTCACAGGTGGAAAAAGAGAAGGTGTGCCAGTGGGCTTCGTCGGAAAGGGTGGGGAGACGTACCACCTCAAGCTTGGGGTGGGCCAGCCCTTTTCTGAAGAGAAAGAGGAAGCACAAGGTCCCAAGGAGAAGGGGGGCGAAGGCGATGAGCAGGAGGCATCCCACGATGCGGGATCCCAACCTGACAAGGCGGCCACGGAGCTCCTTCTCAGTCAGGCTGCCGATGATAAAGGGTTCCGCCACGGTAATCTCTGAACCGATGGCGGTGTTCACCAGGCAGTTTTTGTCCACCACGCAGCCGTCAAGGGAGAGGTCCTTTCCGATGTAGCTCCAGGGCATGACCACGGAATGTTCGATGTGCGTTTTCTCATCCACCACGCACCCTTTGCCGAGGACCGCATGGGGGCCGATCACCGCCTTTTTTCCGATACGGCACTCCTCGTCAATGTAGACCGGCGGCGTGATCTGCGCCGTGGGGTGCAACCCGACATCCCGTGACAGCCAGATGCCCGTCTCCACTTCCCGGGCCCCGTGCATGAGAAAGGGGGCTCCCATGTCCAGAAACATTCGGGTCGAGGCAAGGAGAGACCCGCCGTCGTATACGGTGAGGCAGGCGTCCAGTGCTCTCTCAACCCCACCCGCTCCTTTAAGTGCATCTTCAATCGCCTGGCGATCCGCACCCTCCTCCATGTCCAGAGATACCCCTGGGGGGACCACTGCCCAGCCCGACCATCTCTCCTTTCCATTCTCCGCTTTCATCGTCAGGAGCACAGGCGCTTCATCCCCTGGTTCAAGGCTTTCGGCCAGGGGCAGGGCATCCCCGTGAACCAGAAACAGTGGCACCCCCCTGGGTGCACTCAGGGCGTCTGCCAGGGGTCGATAGGGGCGCTCCGGGTCCCGCACCAGATGATAATGGAACCTGCATCCCCAGCGCTCCCCGCTTCCAAAAAACGCCTCCACCTTCTCCGGCAGGTGGGAGAGGACAACATCGATCTCTGTGATCCCCCAGCGCACGAGACATTCCACCACATGCTGCAGAAACGGCCGGTCCAGAAGTGGCAGCATGGCCGCCCCCAACCGCTCCGACAGAACCTCGGCTCCGTCCACTCCTTTTGTCGCAATGATGATGGCTTTCATGGGAAATGCCTTGGTTGGTGAGTTGGTGAAGGGGCGAGGGCAGGGAAAAGCCTGCCTCCGGCGGCGAGGTGGGGGCACCTCGAAACCCTGTGGCGAATGCGCTACGGCTGTCGTTATGCGGTGCGCCTCGCATCCGCATCCGCATTCGCGTGGAGTGTGTGTGGGGTGCGTTGTGCGTTACAAGGGCCTGGGGTGTGGGCGTTCAGGTTTTAAGCAATAGGGGATGGACTTATGTCCGGGCAGGAGATGGGCTGTATTTTTGTATCTATTCAGCTCCCGTGTGCAACGTCTCCTTTGGGTATACTCCCGTGAAAGACTGTCTCAACCGATGACGGTATGCACACCTGGCTCCTCGGTCACTATGTATTCCAAAAACGTCGAGGATCAACCGGCATCACCCGTCCAACAGGAACGGTACATCGAGCCGCCGGGAACACGACACAGGTGAGGTAGTTCAATAACCCCACGGGCGAAGCCTGTCAGCGAATGTGATGAGCCCGAGGAACGAGGGCTCGGAGCATTCGCAATCAGGTTTCCAGGTGCCTCCACCTGGCCGCCGGAGGCCCGTTTTTTGTGTCGGAATCAATACGCCCCTCGCCCGAAGAGGACGGCTGGGATGGTTTTAAGGAGGATTTTCAGGTCGGTTTTAAGGCTTCGGCTTTCGATGTATTGAAGATCGAGTTCCACCTGTTTGTCGAAGGGGATGTCACCCCGGCCGCTGACGGCCCAGATGCTGGTGAGGCCGGGGGTGATATCGAGGCGCCTTCGGTCGGCAAGGGAGTAGAGGTCCACCTCCCGGGGTAAGGGGGGCCTGGGGCCCACGAGGGACATCTCCCCTTTGAGGACGCACCAGAGCTGGGGCAGCTCGTCGATGCTCAGCTTCCGGATGACGCGGCCGATGCCGGTGACCCTCGGGTCTTTTTTCATTTTAAAGGTGACGCTCTCTTTGTGGTGACTCTGCTCCAGGATCTCATCTTTGATGGCTTCGGCGTTCATCACCATGGAACGGAACTTGGGAAAGGGGAACTCTTTCCCCCATTTGCCCACCCGTTTTT
The DNA here is from genome assembly GCA_942491485.1 of Desulfolunaceae bacterium. Classification (GTDB taxonomy): domain Bacteria; phylum Desulfobacterota; class Desulfobacteria; order Desulfobacterales; family Desulfolunaceae; genus Desulfoluna. Next base: position 360,492 of record CALOAX010000017.1, read on the forward strand.
GCCAGTAAAGGACAGGGCCGCCGTCGGTGAGCTTGATGCCGGCACCAACGAGGAGGAAAAGGGGGGAGAGAAGAACCAGGGCGACAAGGGCGGCTGTGATGTCCAGGCCGCGTTTGATGACCCATGCGCTTCCGGTGATGGCAATCCAGGCGTACTTTTTCCGAAGAAAGCGCAGGCGCATGCGAACCGTGCCTTTGCCGTAAAGGCCGTAAAGCTCTTCGATGAGTTCGGTGCGTTGGCGACGGGGTGTTTGGGCGTTATCCATGGGGCTACGCCTGCCTGATGGCTTCGTCGCGGTTATCGAAGATGTCGATGATGCGGTGGATGCGCACCAGCTCGAAGACGGAGCGCACGGTTTTCTGGAGACCGCAGACCTTGAGGTCTCCCCCGTTGGCGTTGAGCTGGCGCAGGCAGGAGAGGATGGAGCCGCAGCCGGAACTGTCCAGGAATTTCACGGTCTCCAGGTTGAGAACAAGGGTGGCCCCTTCTTTAATGAGAGGGGTGATGGCATCCCTGAACTCTCGGGTGTTTCCGGCGTCCAGGGAGTCGGCCAGGACATCTACCACCACGATGTTATTGATTGTTTCGGAGTCGATTTTCATGTGGGACATCTCTGTTTATTTGGGGTTGGATGGAAGTAGGTAGCTGCATGTTGTATGCAAGGCTCATGGAAAAAAACTGAATACCGTATGGGTTGCGACACCTTATCCACATCTTCGTGGCGTCTGTTAATGCCCGGGTAGCCATCAGCTTTGCTTACGGGCTACGCCCGTCAGCGAATGTGACAACCCGAGGAACGAGGGGTGGAGCATTTGCGAACCCGGGGTGCAGGGGTGTCGAAGCCACTTAGGCTAAAAACCCCCTGCCCGCCGGAGGCATGCTTTTTGAGTTGCATTACTTTTCCATCACCAGCCTGAAGCCGATGCCGGCGTTTATATCGCACTCTTTTACAAAGAGGCGGTTGGCAGATCGGCAGTCCCGGTCATCGCTGCTCCAGCTGCCGCCCCGGATGACACGCTTCTCGCCTCGAATCGGGCCTGTGGGATCGGTCCGGGGCCGGTTGTCGTATGTCCCTTTCCAGTCCTCGCACCACTCCCAGACGTTGCCGTGCATGTCGTAGAGGCCCCATCTGTTTTTGGCTTTTTGGGCCACCTCGTGGAGGGTGTACCCGGAGTTGCTGTTGTGCCAGCCCATGCGGTCCATGTTGGTGTCGTATGCGCAGGTCAGTTCCAGCAAGGGGCCGTTCGAGAAGGCCTCGGTGCTTCCCGCCCGACAGGCGTATTCCCACTCTGCTTCTGTGGGAAGGCGGTAGATGCCGGTGGTCTCCATGGTGTTGAGTCGCCGGATGAACTCCTGGACATCGGTGAAACAGACACGGTTCACCGGGCAGTTGCCCCCGCATTTTTTGTAATAGGAGGGGTTGGTCTCCATGAGGGCGTTCCATTGTGCCTGGGTTACCTCTGTGGTCTGCATGTAGAAGCCGCGGGTGAGGGTTACCTCATTGGGCGTTTCGTCGGCATCTCGTCCCGGTTCATTTTTGGGGCTGCCCATGGTGAACGTGCCGGGGGGTATCCAGGCGAAGTCCATATCGAGGGGATGTCCGGATAGTTGAGTCCCCGGTAGGGGTGTCGTTTCCGCTGATTTCGCTTCCTCCTCCTTCTCGGCATTCACTATGGGGCTGAGTTCGGTTGGTGTGTGCTCGGGCATTTTCTTCTTTGCATAAAAGGCGATGAGACGGGTGTGCTGATGGCGTCGGTGGATGTCTCTTTCTGTGCTTTCCGGGCTTTCGGCCTCACCTGTGCCGTAGATTTCGTAGAAAGCGTGGGGGGTGTTGACGAGGTAGTGGTCGATGATGGCTTGGGGGAAGCGGGCGCGACGTTCTGAGAGGGCCAGGTTCTCCTTTTCGGTGCCCGGCATGGAAGCCCTGCCGACGCTGATGAAAAAGAGGGTGCGCCCATGGCTTTCCCTTGCAAGGTAATCCATGAATCGCACCAGGCGACGGTGTTCGGGGCTGTTTTCCGAAAAGGAGTCGGTGCCGGTTTCGAAGAAGAGGGTGATCTCTCCGCTGCCCTGGCGTTTGGAGGTCTCTACGATGAGGCTGAGGATGCGCTCAACCATGATGAGATTTTTGTTGATGAGGCGTTTGGTGTCCGCATTCTGGTTGATCTCTTCCAGCCGGACCAGTGCTTCCATGGCGCTGTTGTGGTGACTGCAGAGAAGGGCTGCCAGTTTTTGGGCCTGTTTTTCGGATGCATGGCCCCAGAAAGTGCCATGGGGCATGCCGACCTCTTCAAGGAGGGCTCTCTCCAAAGGAGAATGAGGGGAGGTTGCCCACAGGGAATCAAGGACCACGAGGCTCGTCAGGAGAAACAGCATGGCGAGCACGGGACGGGTGAGGCGTCGGCCTGTCATGGCAGAAAGATGCAGAGCTTTGTGCGGTTTTCGTTTTCGTTGGGGTGGTAGGTGAACCGGTCCACCACCTGGGAGACGATAAAGATGCCGAATCCCCCTTCCTGGGAGCCGTCAAAGAGGGGCTGGGGGACCTCGTCGGGCTCAAAGGGGTTGCCGTGGTCGATGAAGCTGACGCAGATCCGGTCGGTTTGGACCGTCGCCCGAATGGATATGGGTTGCCCTGGCTGCCCCCGGTAGGCGTGCTTGATGATGTTGGCCGTGACCTCATTGGCGGCCAGCTCCATGCGGTCCACGGGGTCGTCGGGGATGCCGGCAAACACCTTCCGAAGAAAGCCGCGCACTTCCGAAAGGACCTGGAGGTCACTTTGCACCTGGAGGTTTTTTTCAATGATGGGGTGTTCTGTTTCTGGCATCGTTTCTGACTTTGGTTGAGGGTAACTGCATGGGGCCGTCTGACCATATGCGTCAGGACGGGTGAACAGACCAGACGCCACATGTTACCTCATAACGGCTCCGCGTGTCATCTGAGCTCTGGTGCGGTGGGCTGTTGGTGAAAGAGTGGGGACAGCTCCGCCCTTTGCTTTACATAACGGGGGTGCTCCCGTTGAGAAAGCAGGAGGTGTGTCTGGCTGTTTGGTGGGGTGGCCTTGATGACTATTCAGAAAGGCTCTGGCGGCGTCTTCTCCATTCCCTGTGTATGGGGAGATTGCCAAGGGGGGAACAGAGGGTATGGGCAGTGACATGGTTGGTAAACGCACCACTTGAAAATAAGGTAGGGCATGATGGTCGCCGTGGGTCAGATAAGGAGGTCGAGGACGTCTGCGAGGCCAGGGATCGGATGCTTACAGAATGGATGATGTCAGGTTGATATTCAATGTCTCTATATTAATGGGTAATTACCCATAAATCAACCTCCCAGTTCACTCGGGCGGGTGTTCCTTTTTTTGCCTATGACACAATGACATGAGAGGTACGTATTCCGTCCCAGAGTGACGTAGGTCACAGAGGTTGACCACTTGGCGGTGTAAAGTGGGGGTACTGAAAACGGGGGTTGTATGGTACTTTGTTGGATGTAATCCCTTTGACACCAGCCTGTTACCCTTTGTCTCCATGCCGGGATATGCGAATGCACTGCCGCCGAAAAGAGCGATAAGAGCTTGTGCGTGTACGTGCAGGTGTGTAGAATACGTATTCTGAAAATGGTACGTATGTTTTCTGATCCTTGAATTCTTCAAATGGGGCGCCCCCTTTTTGCTGCTCAAAAGAGAAAAACCTCCCCTTGCGCCCGTTGAAAAAAACGAACCCCTCATACAGGAACCACAGATGACTCTGAACATTCTAGGACTGGACATCGGCTCCGTGTCGGCAACCGCCGTGGAGATGACCCCCTGCAGGCAGATTGTAAAAAAGGTGAGCCTTCAGCACAAAGGCGAGATGAAAACGGCCGTGGAAACACTCCTCGGAAACTTCTCGGATAGCCGGATTGCGGCGGTGGCCGTCACCGACACCACCCCTTCCCTGATTGAGGCATCACGGCGATACGACGGGCGAATCAGCCTGATCCGTGCGGTTAAGCATTTTCACCCGGAGATTCGAACCATGCTCTCGGTGGGGGGCGAGCAGTTTGCCCTGATCCGTTTTGATGAAGAGGGCAACTACGTGGACACCCGGGGCAACACCTCCTGTGCGGCCGGAACGGGGAGTTTTCTGGATCAGCAGGCGGGGCGCCTCAACCTTTCCGGGATTGAAGAGCTCTCCCGCGTTGCCGAAGAGAGCAACGGAACCTTTCCCGAAATTGCTTCCCGGTGCGCCGTGTTTGCGAAAACCGATTTAATCCATGCTCAGCAGGAGGGCTATTCCCTTTCCGAGATTTGTGACGGGCTGTGCCACGGTCTTGCCAAGAACATTGCCGATACGGTTTTTGCTTCCAGAAAGCAGGAGACCCCAGTCCTTTTTGTGGGCGGGGTGGCGTTGAACCGGACGGTAACCGCTCACCTGGAAGCCCTTGCCGGGGTGCCCTTTGTTACTGATGAGATGGCTCTCTACTACGGGGCCGTGGGGGTGGCGCTGGAGCTTATCGATGAGGGAGGCGTCTCGTCAGATGCCGTGCCCCTTTCCATGCCCGAAGGGATACTGCAGCAGGAGACCTTTACCAAAGAGTACCATTACCCCCCATTGGAGCTTCGCCTCTCGGACTACCCCGATTTCGCAAGTGAGGAGAGTTACGACCTCCCCTTTGAACAGGACGGCCTGAAAAGTTTCGTGGAGGTGGATATCTACGAGACACCGGAGGTGAACAAGCTTCCCGTGACCCTTGGGATTGATATCGGCTCTACCAGCACCAAGGCCGTGGTTGTGGATGCTGAGAAACGGGTCATCGCAGGGTTTTACACCCGTACCTCGGGGCGTCCCGTGGGGGCGGTCTCCGGCATCTTCGAAGCAGCCGAAGAGGTGGAAAAAAGGCTGGGAGTCACCTTTGACTGGCAGGGAGCCGGCACCACGGGGTCGGGTCGGAAGTTTATCGGCAGCATCGTGGGAGCCGACCTGTTTCTTGATGAGATCACCGCCCATGCCCGGGCCGCCTGTGAGCTGAACCCCTCTGTTGACACCATCATCGAGATCGGCGGCCAGGACGCCAAGTTCACCACCCTGAAGGACGGCATGGTCACCTCCTCGGTGATGAACAACGTCTGCGCGGCCGGTACCGGAAGCTTTATTGAGGAGCAGGCCCTGAAGCTCGGGTGCGGGGTGCGGGATTATTCAGCACGGACCCTGGGGGCTCGCGCCCCCATGAGCAGCGACCGCTGCACGGTGTTCATGGAGCGCGATATCAACCACTACCTGGCCGGGGGCTTTTCTGTGGACGATGTTCTCGCCTCAGCCCTGCACTCGGTGCGGGAGAACTACCTGATCAAGGTGGCGGACGAGGGGCGCATCGGTGACGTGATCTTTTTCCAGGGAGCCACGGCCAAAAACAAGGCCCTGGTGGCGGCCTTTGAACAGCGCCTTGGGAAACAGATCCTGGTGTCCAAGTACTGCCACCTGACAGGTGCCCTGGGAACGGCCCTCACCCTTCTGGATGAAGGCGTACGAGAGACCACCTTCAGGGGAACAGGGCTTCACCGGCAGGCGATCCCCGTCATACCGGAGGTGTGCACCCTGTGCAACAACCGGTGCAAGATCTCCGTGGCCGATGTGGCCGGGGAGAAGGTCGCCTACGGGTTTCTCTGCGGCAGGGATTACGAATCCACCTCTTTTGTGAGCAGCAACACCGCGGGTTTTGATCTTCTCAAGGAACGGAGAAAGGTGTATCGCCAGGAGAAGCGAAAAACGTATCGCCACAAAGAGGTCATAGGCATTCCGGCTGCCCTGCACCTCCATGAAGACCTCCCTTTTTGGAAGCGGTTTTTTTCTGCGCTTTCCATCGAAACCCTCACCAGCGAAAGCCTCAAACCAGCGGTGAAGGAGGGGAAGAACCTCACCGGAGCCGAGTTCTGTGCACCCATGACGGCCCTCCACGGCCACGTCTCCCACCTCTCCGACAAGGCTGACTTCGTATTTTTGCCCTATTACATCGAAAACAAGAACCCGGAGAAGGGAGGCAGGCGTCAATACTGCTACTACACCCAATTTTCGCCGGCGGTCCTCTCCGCCTCGGCCCTGAAGGGGCGGGCAACGCTTCTGACCCCCACCTTGAAGTATATTTACTCCGGTGTGCACACACGGTACCAGCTTTATCGCATGATGAAGCAGGTGACGAAAAAGCCCATCAGCTTTTTTGAAATTTCCACCGCCTACAACAAGGCCCAGGAGTTCATGGAGGACTCGAAAAAGCAGCTCAAGGGTGTCTACGAAGGGGCCTTTGCCCCGGAGGAGAATCTCTCGGTGGTCCTTCTCGGACGGCCCTACACGGTGCTTTCCCCTTATGCCAACAATCGGATTCCCGAGATCTTTGCCGAGCGGGGGATAAAGTCATTTTTTCAGGACATGCTGCCCAAAGGGGACACGGCAAAAATTCGGCCCATGCTGGACGAGCTGCACTGGAACTATGCGGCGAAAATCCTTGAAGCCGCCGAAACAGCCGTGGGGACTGACGGCCTCTACCCGGTGTTTGTCACCTCCTTTAAGTGTGCCCCGGACTCCTTTATCATCGATGCCTTCAAGAAGGTGATGGAGACCAACAACAAGCCCTACCTTATTCTGGAGTTGGACGAGCACGACTCAAGCGTGGGGTACGAGACCCGCATCGAAGCGGCCATCCGTTCTTTCAGGAATCACCACAATCAGACCGGGGCAGAGGCAGCCGGCGACTATTCCCTTGTGAACCCGGAGCTGACGAAAGAGGTGCGCGACAAGAATGTGGTGATTCCCAACTGGGATCCCATCACCTGCCGGCTTCTGGCTGAGAACCTGCGTCGGGAAGGCTTTACCACCTACCTGATCAAGGAGACCCCTGCCACCATTCAAAAAAGCTTAAAGTTCAACACCGGCCAGTGCATTCCCGTAAACGCCATCGCCCAGGGCTTCATCGAGTGCATGGAGGAGAACCAGCTGGACCCTGCCCACACCGTGCTGTGGATGTCCCATTCGGAGCTGGCCTGCAACATCAAGCTCTATCCCCATTTCATCAAGAGCCATCTCAAGGCGCATGGGGGCGGTATGGAGAAGGCCGGGGTGTTTGTGGGGGAACTCTCCTTTATGGATATTTCCATTCGGGCGGGGATGAACGCGTACTTCGGGTATCTTTTCGGGGGGCTCCTGAGAAAGATGATCTGCCGGATTCGGCCTTACGAAGTGACGGCGGGAGCCACCGATATGGTGGCCGAGCGGTCCATTGAAATTCTCTGCGACGCCCTGGCAGGGTATCGGACCAAGGAGAGTGCCGTCATTCAGGTGACCGAGCTCTTTTCAACGATTAAGGTCAGGAGGGAAGAACGCATCAAGGTCGCCCTGTTCGGAGATCTCTATGTGCGGGACAACGACGTGATGAACCAGGACCTGGTCCGGGTGATCGAGGCCCATGGGGGCGAGGCCATCACCACCCCGTACAACGATTATGCCAAGATGATCGCGGAGAAGTATTTCAAGAAGTGGTTTGCCGAAGGAAAGTACATGAACGTTCTCTCGTATAAGCCCCTTCTGGCCGCTATGAATACGCTTGAGAAACGTTATCTCAAGTACTTTGAGCGGGTGCTTCCCGATGTGCGTCACACCTACGATGACGACCCCGAAAAGATTATTGGGCAGTACAACCTCTCCCTTGAAAACACCGGGGAGTCCATGGACAATATTCTCAAGGTCCACTACATCAAAAAGCATTACCCGGATGTGGGGCTCTTCGTCCAGACCAGTCCCGCCTTTTGTTGCGCGTCTCTCATCACCGAGGCCATGACGGAAAAGATTGAGGCAGTCACCGGCGTGCCGGTGGTCTGCGTCACCTATGACGGCACCGGGGGCAACAAGAACAGGCAGATTATCCCCTACCTGAAATACCCGCGAAAAGCCGAAAGGGTCGACCTTCGGAAGGCAACGGCCTGATGCAGAAGGCCGGAAGAGGTAACCCTCTTCCGGCCTTTGCAAAACAAGCAAGCCATGGTCAACGCCGTGCGCAAGAACTCGCCCCCGGCGGCAAGGTGGCACCACCTTGAAAGGGGAGGTACGAATGCGATACGTCCTGACGTATTTTCTACGTTCGTTACGTTCGCATTCGCGTTGCCTGCAAGGGCGCGCATTGTCCGTGGCAGGTACATGAGCTGACGCAATTTGGCGTTCAGCTCATGGGTTGTGTTGCATCATTTTTTTGGCATCTCTTTGAACATCTGCTTCACCGCATACTCAAGGCGTGCCTTAACCATGCCCTCATCAATGTCCTTCTGAACCTCACCCGTAGCCACCCCCATCCAGATGATCATGCCGGTTTGACTGTCCACGAGGGCGAGGAGCAGCCCACCCTGGGGCATATGGGACAGGATTTCCGTTTGAGTCTCTTTGTCCACTTTTAATCCGAGGGCGTCCATATCAACCCCTGCTGCGAAAACGGCCAATAAATCGGGGTTGGTTTGACTTTCGGACATACCGCGATAGCGCAGCTCACGATCCATCAAGTGCTTTATCTCGGCATCCGCATCAAATCCGGTCGGTTCCCACTGACCCCGTGGGTCGTTTAAGATGCTTGCACTGGCCAGCCAGGAGTAGGTCTTGTATCCCATAAAATTTGTCTTTGGGGAGAGTTGGGTGCTGACCTTGATGTCCTTGACCGGAGCTGAAGCGCAGCCTGACAGAATAACAATGAGAAGAACAACGAGGAACGCGCGTTTTTTGAACATGGGCCTGATCTCCTTAAGTGATGTTAATATTTCAATGATTTCGTGTGGTCGATGCCCGGCATGCAACAACATCGAATGGGCCTATTGATGTGTCTCTTTCACCACCAGTTGCCCGGGATGTGTTGTTTGAATGCGATGTGTCATTTTTTTACGTGTCGACGCCACATGTCGTGACGGTGACAGAGCCGTTAAGGGTTCCGTGAGTATATCAGAATTCTATCTTTGGTGATCAATATTTTGTTCAGAGAGTGTGTTTATGTTTTTTTGAACAATGTAATTATCTAAGGTAGGGAAGGCATTTTTTTTGGGTGGTGAGTGCCTTGCTTGCCACCATGGAGGTGACCTGCCGTTTCAGTGGCATGCCCTCGTGACGTTTGGTGTGGGACCAAAGCTGTTGATTAAACAGAGAACTGTGTGCATAATCGAGGGGATACTGGTGTTTTAGTTTCATCCATTTTCATGCGCCTTCTGTCATTCTGTCTGGCAGGGTGGAGTAAACCTTTCGACACACGCCTTCTCTTTCGACACCACTGGGTATTCAGCCCGTACGTTTACGCTACCTGTGCCCTTATTCCGTTTTAAACGATTCGTTTTACTCACCTCTCTGTCAATCAGGATTCCAGGCTTCCCTGTCGGAAGGCTTATCATGGATACCATAATATCGGGAGGCACACATGCCACGTGGGGTGAAATCAGACAGGGTGATCCGTGTCGTCCTGGGCTTTCTGGTGGTGTTTTTGTTGGGGTGTTCATGCACTCGGAACGCCGAATCCATTAAAATAGGGGCCATCATCCCCCTGACTGGGGCTGCCTCCCAGCACGTTGTTTTTGTGGATGCCATGACACTTGCCATTGATGAGATTAACGCCTCAGGCGGGGTGAACGGCAGGAAACTGGACCTCGTTGTAGAGGACAGTCAAAGCAATGCGGAGGAGGGAAGGCGTGCTTTTGAGCGTATGGAGAAAGCCCACAACCCACTGATCTACTTGACCACGACAAGTGTGGTTTCCATAGGCTTGGCTCCCCTTGCCGAGGAGGCAAACGTGGTGCTTGTGGGGATGGCGGCTTCGAGCCCCCGTGTGACACCGGGCAGGCAGTGGGTGTTCAAGTACTATATCACACCGGAGGATGAGGTGGCTCCCATTGTCAGCCACCTCCAGTGGTTGAAGATCAAGACCCTGGGCATTCTCTATCAGGATGACGCCTTTGGCAGATCTTTGGACGTGGCTGTTACTCAAGGGGTTGAATCGTCGGGGGTGCGGGTTGTGAGCCTTCCCTTTGCCACATCGGATCCGGGATTCGAGGAAAAGATCTCCCGCATCGATGACATGGAGGCGATCTATGTTGTGGGATTTGTCCGTGTGGCCGGAAAGGCCATTCAGGAACTGAGGAGGCAGGAGTACCCCGGCATTATTCTCTCCTACTCAGGGGCATCGAGCCTGCCCCAGGCCATGCCGGAGATGCTTCCACAGCTTGAAGGCATCTATCTTGCCGCTCCCATTATTTACAACCCCAACTACGTCTTTGCCCGGGAGGCAAAGGATCGTTACGAGCGACGGTTTAAGCAGAACTTTACCCACCAGGCGGCCAACGGATATGATTTTGTTCATATCCTTGCCGGACTTCTGGAGGGTGAAGAGATGACTCGGCAAAGGGTCCGTGAACTTCTCGAGAGTGAGTTTTCGTATCCCGGGGTGTTCGGATACATCGAAAAGAAGGCCGGGCAACACGACATTACCTTTCCCCTCTATCCCGCACGGATTCTTGACGGAGCCATTCACTACCTGCAATAGCCCATCTTTAAATGAGGTGACTCAGTCATGAGGCTTTCTATCCGCCTCAAATTAACGGCAATTTATTTTATAATCATCCTTGCCCTGGTGATGATGTCGGGCTACGCCATTCATACGACCAAGGCCATATTTATCCGTGAAATCGGCCAGAGTTCTTTTCTCATGGCCCAGGAGGTGTTCAAGCGGATGGATCAGCGCCTCTATCACTTTCTGAATGAGTTGCAGATCCATACGATGGGGCACCCGTTTCAGCAAGAGATGAGAGCCTCCAACAAGGCGTTTGAGGCCATGGAAGATCCGGCCGACTATGTGACCCGAGAGGCGTCTGTCTGGAATGATGGGGATGGGCCTGTGATGAAAAACCAGATTCTTAGCAGCCATTCCTCGGGACATTTTCGGGAGCTTTATTTTACAAATTATGAACGACGGTATGGCTATTCCCTTGTGGATAACGTGATTCTTACCAATCGCTATGGGGCTGTTGTGGCCATGGCCACCGGGGACACACCCTATAATCATCAGAAGGCGGTGTGGTGGACGGCAGTGAGGGAGACCGGGAGCTTTGTGGGAAATATCTATCGTAACGGGTCCACCGGAAAGACAGGACTCGACCTGGGTGTTGCCGTTACAGATGATCGCGGCAGGTTTGCCGGGGGGCTTCTCATTCGGTTGAATATCCGGCAGCTGATCCGGGAGGCTGAAGTCGGGGTTCGCGACTTTCACAGCACGCGAATTCAAATTGTCACCGCAGACGGGCGGTTGCTTTATGCCACGACCCCCCATCGGTACCTTGAAGATGTGAGCATGAGTGAGGTCTACCCTCAGCTTGGCGGTGAAGATGGCTTTTTTGTCTCCAGGGAGGGAGAGCCCAGGATATATTCCTTTACGCGTTCTCATGGGTTTAAGTTTTTTGAGGGGCTTAACTGGAATCTCATCATCTCCCACCGCCTGGATGATGTGCTGAAATCGTACCGGACACTTCAGGTCAGCCTCATTGTTTTTACGATCCTCATGGTCTGTTTCTCCTTTGCCCTGGTCGTTTTGATCGGCGCCAGGGTGACCTCTCCATTGAAGGATCTGATGGAGGGGCTTCGGACCCTGGGGGAAGGGAGCTACGGCAGTCCGGTTAAGGTGAGGAGCCAGGATGAGTTCGGCGATCTGGCCCATACCTTCAATGAGATGGTGGGTCGCAGGCAGCGCATGGAAGCGGACCTTCATTTTGCCGGGTTTGCCATGGATCATGCCTCGGACGCCGCCTTATGGTTGAACCCGGACGGTGTGATTACGTATGTAAATGATGCAACGTGCATTATTTTGGGGTATGGGCGTCAGGAGCTTTTAGGTACGCATATTGAAAAAGTGGATCAGGGAATTTCACGGGAGGTGTGGGTTGATTACTGGAATGAGCTGAAAGCAAAAGGACACCTCATCGTTGAAAGAGCGTTTGAGACAAATGAGGGGCGCTCTCTTCCTGTTGAGGTTGTGGTGAACCACATGGAATTCAGAGGACGTGAATACCTTTGTGCATTTGCAAGGGACATCTCAGAGCGAAAAAGGAACGAAGAAGAACGGCACCAGATGGAGCGTCGTTTAAGGCAGGCGCAGAAGATGGAGGCTATCGGAACCCTGGCCGGTGGTATTGCCCATGACTTTAATAATATTCTCAGCGTGATCCTGGGGTATGCCGACATGGCACGGGAGGACCTTCCCGAGGGAGCGCCGGCCCTTGACGATATCCGGGAGGTACTGAAAGCCGGGAACCGGGCGCGTGACCTTGTTGCTCAGATCCTTGCCTTCAGCCGGCAGTCCGAAACCGAACACATCCCCTTTCAGCCGGCAAGCATTATCAAGGAAGGGGTGAAGATGCTTCGGGCGTCCCTGCCCAGCACCATCACCATCAAGGAGAACATCAACCCCGAGTGCGGTGTGATTGTCGCTGATCCCACTCAGATGAATCAGGTTCTCATCAACCTGTGCACCAACTCATTTCACGCCATGGAAGAAGAGGGGGGGACCCTTTCGGTTGAACTTAAAAATGCGGACGTTGGTAGACAGGATATTGACCCCGGCTCGGAGCTTCATCCCGGAAGGTATGTCAAGCTCACGGTACAGGATTCTGGGCCAGGGATACCGGAGGCGATTCAGGAAAGAATTTTTGAGCCCTACTTCACCACCAAGGATGTGGGCAGGGGAACCGGCATGGGGCTGGCCATTGTGCATGGCATCATGAAAAGTTGCGGTGGGTTTATCACTCTGGATAGTCGGGTGGGGCATGGTGCCACGTTCCGGCTTTATTTCCCCGTCAGCCGTGAGGTGGCCTTTCCGGATCTGGATGAGCGGTTGGATGTCCCAGGCGGTTCGGAACGGATTTTGTTTGTGGACGATGAACCATACCTTGCGGAGATGGGGCAGGAGATGCTGGAACGACTGGGCTACCAGGTGACGGTGGTCAGGGAGAGCATCAAAGCCTGGGAACTTTTCGAACAAGATCCCGATGCCTTTGACTTGGTTATCACCGACCAGACCATGCCGGAGATGACCGGTGCGGTGCTTTCCGAGTATATCTTGGGGCTACGACCGGATTTTCCCATCATTCTCTGCACGGGTTACAGCGCCCTGATCTCCGAAGAAAAAGCCAAGAGCATGGGCATTCGGGAGTTTGCCCTGAAGCCCCTGGTAAAAAGCGATATTGCCGTTTTGATACGTAAAGCGTTGGGCGATTCGGGGTAATACGGTGGGCGAGGGTGGCCAAGCCTTTCTGGCAAAGCCCCCTCGGCTGCGTGAAACGTTACTTGGGTATTTTTTTGATCAGTTTTTTGACCGTATAATCCAGGCGCGCTTTAATTGTCTCTTCATCAACATTCTGCTGCACCTCTGCCTTGGCCATGCCCAGCCAGATAACGAATCCGGTGTCAGGGTCAACAAACGCGATCAACAACCCTCCTTTAGGCAGGTTTTCCTTTATCTCCGCATGCGTTTCAGGGTCCACCATCAATTCCAGAGAATCCATATTCACACCCGCTGCAAAGGCGACCAGCAGGTCGGGGTTTGTCGAGTTCTTCGACATGCCGCGTTTGCGAAGCTCACGATCTATCAGGAATTTTATCTCTGCATCTGCATCGAATCCCGGGGGTTCCCATTTTCCATTGGGGTCATTGAGTATGGAGGCACTGCCAAGCCATGCGAATGATGTGTAACCGTTGAAGTTTGCCTTGGGGTCGGCCTTTGACTTGAGTTTGATGTCATCGACCGGTACTGTTGCGCATCCTGCAAGAAAAATGAACGCAACAACAAAGAGGAGTGCAAGTTTTCTGATCATGTGCGAGATCTCCTTTAATAGTGTTATCATTTTAAATCAATCTATACGGCATAAACAGCAGTAATTCTCATTCGTTCGATGTGCAATAAACCACAAAGAAGAAAGGCGATGCAGGCGTACCTCATTCTACGGGGCGACGGTTGAACATGTGTTGTTATGGTGCGACACACTTCGGGGGTGTCGACTGCGGAATGGTGTGACGGCGACAGAACCGTTCATATTTGTGTGAGTATACCAGAATTGATCCTTTGGTGAGCAAAATTTTGGACTAAGTCGTCACTTTTTTTCATTTTATGAGTTGCGACTGTAACTGTTCGGTTATCCAAAAAGCTGCCTCCGGCGGCCAGGGTGGGGGCATCTTGAAACCCTGTGGCAAATCACAACCGCCTTTCACGTGAGGACTTACGGATATCATGTTTTAAAATCTGTGTATCAAACATTCAGCGCCCGGCAGGGCCGCCGGAGGCACAAGCGGAACAATTACTATCAAAGAATGTAAGCAGTTTATTGCTGGCGGGGGGTTGTTTGTGTGGCTGCCCATGAGGTGATTTTTTCGTCATGGTTTTGAAAAGCTGGGTCGCCCCAGCTTCCATGATACGTTTCGGACGGACGGGATATTATGATTTTCGTTGCGGCTTGTGGCTCTTTTTCTTTTTTGCTGATCCGCCGGCTCCCGCCTGTTTCGGGAGGGCTTTTTTTCGCTTCTTTTTTTCCACCGAAAACCCAAATTTCCCCAGTTTTTTTCCGAGCCCGTGGTATTGACCGTGGGAGTAGCAGATGGGCTTTGCATGGTCGAGGTGAAAGGTGCCGGTCTCTTCGTCCAGATAGCGCTCGTCGGCAAGGACGTTGACCACCTCGCTGATGAACATGTCGTGGGTGCCCAGGGGGACGATCTCTTTTACCCGGCATTCAATGTGAAGGGGCGCTTCCTCGATGATGGGGGCATTCACTTTTTCAGCTTTTCCCGCCGTGAGTCCCATCTCCTCAAACTTCTGGTATTTGCGTCCCGACCGCACACCGCACCAGTCCGTGGCTTTGGCCAATTCTTCGGTGGTGATGTTGATGACGTATTCGCCGGTTCGTTTTAAAATATCGTAGGAGTGGCGGTTGGGGCGCACGGAGATGTAGCACATGGGCGGGTCTGAGCAGATGGTCCCCGTCCAGGCGATGGTGATGATGTTGTATTCCTCTTCGGTTTCCCCGCAGCTTACCATCACGGCGGGGAGGGGGTAGATCATGTTTCCGGGGCGCCAGCTTACTTTGGCCATCTGAATATCCTTATGTGGGGTGTGCCGAGGCGTTCGGGGTCGGTCGGCCATGTCACCGTGGTCTGTGATGACATGGCGCGGTGCTTTTTTGGTTATACGCTAAAGTGGCCTCCTATGCCAGTAGGGGCCGGACAAAGTCTGTACGCGAATGCGATCACCCCGAGGAACGAGGGGTGGGAGCATTCGCACCCCGCTTTCGAGGTGGCACACCTCGCCGCCGGAGGCAGCCGGGTTAAAGATGCCTCCGGCGGCCCTGCCGGGAGCCAAACTTTTGAAAAGTTTGATAAACAGGTATTGGGGATTGAACTCAGCTTAACATCGAATCAAAGGCGGATGTGATTTGACCCGAGGAACGAGGGGCGAAGCGCATCCGCAACCCGCTTTCAAGGTGGCACACCTTGCCGCCGGAGGCATGCTTTAACCATAGAAGGCAGCTTTTCCTCCGTCCTAATCCAACTTGCCGGACTTGCTCAGGTAGTAGTCGTAGTCGCCTTCGTAGGAGATCATCTCGCCGTGGTCGATTTCATAGACACGGTTGACGAGAGAGCGCAGGAAGTGACGGTCGTGGCTCACCAGGACGACGGTCCCTTTGAATGCCGAAAGGGCGGCCAGAAGGATCTCCCGGGACTGGATGTCCAGGTGGTTGGTGGGCTCATCGAGGATCAGGAGGTTCAAGGGGCGCGCCAGAAGGGTGGCCAGAACCACCCGGCTTTTTTCCCCGCCGGAGAGCATGTCGATGCGCTTGTCCACGTCATCACCCGAGAAGAGAAAGGCGGCACAGAGGCTTCGTATCACGCCGATGCCCGCCGTGGGCAGGGCGTCCTGGACCGTGTCGAAAACGCTCTTTTTCGGGTCGAGGATGTCCATGGCGTGCTGGCTGAAGTAGCCTGTGTGGACACTGGCGCCAATGGTGAGGTTGCCGGAGGAGCCTTGGGTCTGACCGGCCATGATCTTCAAAAAGGTGGACTTGCCGGCACCGTTGACACCCACCACAGCGATTTTGTCACCACGGCGAACCATGCCGGAGACCCCACTGAAGACCGATTTTTCACCGCCATCGTCCATGGGCCACACCTTGGCCAGGCCTTCGATGGCCACCACGTCGTCACCCGACCGGGGCGGTTCGGCAAATTCAAACTTCATGGTACGTTGTTCGGGCGGAAGCTCGATGCGCTCGATTTTTTCCAGCTTTTTGATGCGGGATTGCACCTGGGCGGCGTGGGAGACGCGGGCGGCGAACCTTGCGATAAACTCCTCTTCTTTGGCCAGCATCTCCTGCTGGCGGCGGTAGCTGGCCATGAGCTGCTCGCGCCTGATTTCACGCTCTTTCAGGTAATAGTCGTAGTTGCCCCCATAGGTGGTCAAGGTGCGGTTGGCCACCTCAATGGTCCGTTTCACAACCCGGTTCATGAACTCGTGGTCGTGGCAGGTCATGAGAAGGGCCCCTTTGAATTCGTTCACCAGCCAGTTTTCCAGCCAGACGATGGACTCCACGTCGAGGTGGTTGGTGGGTTCGTCGAGGAGAAGCACATCGGGGTTGATGAGCAGGATCCCCGCCAGGGCAATACGCATTTTCCACCCGCCGCTGAAGGATTCCACCGGGCGGTCATGGTCTTCGGGGCCGATGCCGAGGCCGGTGAGGATGGCCTTGGCGCGGGGTTCCAGATCGTATCCCCCCCGGTTTTCAAACTCCTCCACGGCATTTCCGTATCGCTCCAGAAGGTCGGCCATCTCGTCGTCGCCCATGGGGATTGCCATGGCCTCTTCCATCTCGGCGATGGCTTCCGCAAGCTCAGAGACGTTCCCGGCAGCTGCCATGACCTCGGCCAGGACACTGCGCCCTTCCATCTCGCCCGTGGTCTGGGAGAAGTAGCCGATGGTGGTCTTTTTGACGATAGAAATATCGCCTCCATCGGGTTCCTCTTCCCCGGTGATGAGGCGAAAGATGGTGGACTTTCCTGCGCCGTTGGGGCCCACAAGGCCGGTTCGGGAACCCTCGAGAATCTGAAGGCTCGCCTTGTCAAAGAGGATCTGGTTGCCGTGCTGCCGGGTGATGTTGGTCAAATGGATCATGGGAAAGAGGTCTCTTTTTGTCTGCCCGTAAGGCCGGGTTTTTCTGTATTAAAAAAGGCCTGAACGATGGGCCGTGCCGCAAACGATCATGCCGAGATTATTCCTAAAAAGAAGCGGAGCGTACCATGAAGCCCCGTATCAGGCAATAGAGGAAAGGGAATAGGTGAGAGGTAAAACCCACTGGCTGCCTCCGGCGGCGAGGTGTGCCACCTCGAAAGCGGGTTGCGAATGCCCCCACCCCTCGTTCCTCGGTGTGGGGGCATTCGCGTTTTCGCATTATTGCTTTCGTTGGATCAACTTACACCGATATTTCCGATGCCCAATGCAAGATATGTTTTGTAAGGCTGTCACACAGGTCCATACGCGAGATCTGCGGATGAGGTGTAGGGTGCGCTTGCGCACCATTTGTGAAAATAAACAATGCCCCTTGTCATACAAATACGGTGCGCAAGCGCATCCTACCAACTAAGAAGCATGCCTCCGGCCAAAGCCAAACGGAATATTGGCGGCTTTCATGGCTCTATTTGCGTATAAAATCTCGAAGAACACGAAGCGCGATTCGGTTTACACATAAGGTTGTTGAACCATCTTAGCCCTTGTTCACGGGCGCAGCCCGTCAGCGAATGTGACGTGCCCGAGGAACGAGGGCTCGGAGCATTCGCAAACCTGGGGTGCAGGGGCTCAGCCCCTGCCCGCCGGAGGCGTTTTTTATGTCCTATCACCTATCACCTGCTCTTATACTCCCAAAATCACCCGTGCGCAGGTGAAGTAGATGAGCAGGCCCGTAATGTCCACCACGGTGGTGAGGGCCGGGCTGGCCACCACGGCCGGGTCGAGCTTGAGTTTGGCGGCTCCCAGGGGGAGGAGGGCGCCCACGAGGGTGGATGTGACCACCTGAATGGCCAGGGCCAGGACGATGACGCCTCCCACTTGGGTGAGGGTAAACCCGCCGGGAAGAGGGGTGCCTCCGGAGAGGAGCTCCACCTTGAACCAGGCCACCGCCGCGAGTACCGTTGCCAGCATAAGGGCGATGCGCAGCTCCTTCCAGAGTACCTGCACCATGTCTTTGGCCGTGATCTCATTCAGGGCCAGGGCCCGGATTACCACGGTGGCGGACTGGCTGCCTGTGTTTCCACCGGTGTCGGCGAGCATGGGCATGTAGAGGGCAAGGATCATCAGGCTGCTTAAGGTGGCCTCAAAATGGTGGAGGATGCCACCGGAGATGAGGCCTGTGGCTGCCAGTCCCACCACCCAGAAGACCCGGTTTTTAAAGTGGGTCATGGCCGGGGTACGCAGGTAGGACGCCGCATCGTGACTCCCCTGGATGGCCATGAACTTCTCCAGGTCCTCGGTGTGCTCTTTGGTGATAATATCAATGGCGTCGTCGTGGGTGATAATACCCACCAGGGCGTCACCGCCATTGATCACCGGCAGGGCGAGGAGGCTGTACTTCTGAATCTGGCGGGCGGCAAACTCCTGGTCATCGGAGACCCGCACGGAGATGACGCCGACGTTCATGATCTCTTCCACCTTTTCGTGGGGCGCTGCAAGGATCAGGTCCTTGAGCGAGACAAACCCGATAAGGCATCGTTTCTCATCCAGCACATAGGCGTAGTAGATGGTCTCCTTGTCCGGGGCCTCGTGCCTGAGTTTGTCAATGGCCTCCATTGCGGTGAGCTCCGGGGAGAGGGTGGCGTAGTCCGAGGTCATGACAGAGCCGGCGCTTCCCTCATCGTATGCGGAGAGCTTGCGAATGTCCTCGCGCTCGGCCACAGCCAGGGCGGAGAGGATCCACAGGCGCCTGTTTTCCGGAATACGGCCGAGAAGGTCGACCCGGTCGTCCGGGGACATTTCTGTCACCAGGTGTGCCAGCTCTTGCCTGCTCAAGGTCTCGGCAACGTCTGCCTGGAACCAGTCCTCCATTTCCGAGAAGATCTCAGCTGCATGGGAGAGGTCTCCGACTGAGAGGATGGTCCACGCTTCCGAGGGGGTGAGGGCCGACAAAAAATCGGCAATCACGCGGGGGTGCCCGCTGTCCAGAAAGAGGGTCAGGGCCTCGGTGTTATCGGACTCAAGGTAATCTCGCAGCTCAGGGGCGAGGAGTGGGTTTTTCATGATGGACCTCCCTGGTGGTGTCCGCGCCGCGCGCGTCACCGCAGAAAGGTCGTTGCCGGGTTACGCCAACGGGCGTACGGGGAAGGGCCTTGGGGTGGGAACGCAAAGCGGTCGGACGAAATGTGGTGTCTTTTCAGTGTAGGGCCGACTACTGCCGCCTTCTGAATCGTTCATCTCTGGTTCCTGTAAGTGATCTGTGGCGCTGCTCTGGCAGGGCCGTTATGGTCACGAGGGGGTATCCGCCTTGGGGCGGGGCAATTTACGGTTCGGAATGGTCAATGCGGGCAGTGGGCTTTCACCGCCTTGGCAAGACATACCGAATCAAAACGGTGGCGAACATACCACCCCGTTTTTCTTTCTGCAAGCCCTCTTTTACTCGTCCGGGGCAGACAACAACCGGAATGGCCAAACCGTGCCTCCGGCGGCAAGGTGTGCCACCTTGAAAGCAGGTTGCGGATGCGCTTTGCCCCTCGTTCCTCGGGCCAAATCACATCCGCCTCTATCGTGGAAATGCGTTAGGAGGATTGTATCTATTCAGCCATGCCTCTGCGGCTCGCTTCTTGAAATGAGTTCAACAAACTTTTCGGTTGCCGCCTTCTTATTATTTCCAAGCCGTTTGGCTCTTCGGGCGCGCCGCGCTCTGCCGCGGCATATCAGCGACATTGCCGAACCCATGTTACCCGTTGATAATAAGAAACAAAGGTGGATGATACGTTTTTTGGTGTCAATGCCAATCAAGCCGGATAGTGCATCCTCGGAAAAAAGCCGCGACGGAGCACGGCGCACCCAGGTGGGTGGCATCATTCCACCCTTATCCTTAACCATTCAGCTCATCTTTGTCTCCGGCGGCCCTGCCGAGGGGCAATTGTTAGCCTTATTTTATCAGTGGGTTTGACAAACAGGATTTGAAACGGATTCTGGCATATTCCTATGTGGCTGGTAGATCCACAGCTCTTGACGTATTGACCATGGATCCCCGGTCAATCGGGGTTTCGAATGTTACCATGTTTGCCGCAACGGCAGGCATTCATAGGGTGATGATATTTCCGGCAGCCGGGGAAGACGGGAGGCGGAGTTATCGGTAAAAACTTGCCTTGGAGGTGTGTTGCCTGGCCTTCACAGCCGCTCGTCGGCCTTCGAAGGTCGAGTAACCTGGGATCTATGCTTGCGAATCACCACCGCTTGGCGTTTCTTTGAATTATTGATTTTTGCGGTCTGCCTTCAGTGGAAAGGCACCCTTTTCAATGGGCATTGGCGATGTTGAAATTTTGTTTTTTTATTTGTGTGCAAAGTAAAATGTAATGTATGTTCTATTTATGAATTGGTCCTTATAATTAACTTGGAGAGGCCTTTTTTGATGCGGGAACATAAGGCTGGCTTTGTTGTGATACAAAGCAAAGGGTCGGAAAGAAACAGATCACCGTTCATTCTCATGAAATATTCGGGCTAAGGTGTTTGTGCCTGATACGGCTTCGCCGACCGTGTCGCTGAGGATGATCGTGATTTGAAGGGGCTTCGAATTCAAGGCGACCATGGCGTGGTGACGATGGTTTATATGCAGTTCTAATTATGGAGGGAGTGGAAACATGCAAAGCGACTACTATCTGGTTGAAAAAGATGGACCCATTGCAACGGTATGGCTCAACAGGCCTGACAAGAAAAATGCCATGAACCCTCCGGCATGGGTCGACAGCGTGGGCATCTTCACTGAGCTGGATGAGGATCCGGAGGTTCGCGTCATTATCATCGCCGGAAAAGGGAAAGACTTCTGCGCGGGCATCGACCTCTTTGAAATCATGGGCCTGCTTCCCGAAGTCCTTGACCCGGAGCAGAAGGGCGGCGTCAAGTGGCCACTTTTGGGCAAGCTCAAAGCCATGCAGGACGGCCTTACCGTCATTGAACGTATTCGAAAGCCCGTGATCGCAGCAGTCCAGGGCAAGTGCATCGGTGGCGGCCTTGACCTCATCTGTGCCTGCGACATTCGTCTGGCAACAGAGGATGCCACGTTCTCCCTTAAAGAAGCAGCCGTGGGGATGGTCGCCGACATGGGTGTTCTCCAGCGCCTTCCTTTGATTGTCGGCCAGGGCATCGCCCGTGAGATGGCCTACACCGCCAAATTTATCGACGCCTCAAGGGCCCGTGACGTAAACCTTGTCAACGCGGTTTTCCCGGATGCCGACGCCCTCCTCGAAGGAGCCCGCTCCATGGCCGTCGAGATCACCGAAGCGGCTCCCATTGCGGTTCAGGCCTCCAAAGAAGTGCTGAACCAGGCCGTCACCTCCCAGATCGACGAGGGGCTCAGGTATGTCGCCACCATCAGCGCGAATATCGTTCCCTCCAACGACCTTATGGAAGCGGTGACAGCCATGGCCGAAAAACGCCCGGCTAAATTTACCGGTACCTGATAAGCGCACTTCGTTTTTGCCTCCGGCGGCCCTGCCGGGGGCCAAACTTTTGAAAAGTTTGAGAAACAGGTTTTAAGTGCGGTTTTGACTCTTTCGCAATCGGAATGTTTTTGCGGAGCTTTTTTCAAAAAGCGACCCGCCGGAGGCAAGGTGAGCCACCTTGAAAGCCGGATGCCGTTGCGCTTTGCCCCTCGTTCCTCGGGCCAAAGCACAACGGCAGGTTTCGAAAAATTTTGTGGTTATCTGCAAAATGACAAAGGCACGTGTTGTTGGGAGAGGGTCTTTCAGGCCAAGTAGGTCCTGCCAGGCAGGTCGTTTAAAAGCCCGCACCGAGATATTAACCCGGCAATTAAATACACTAATCATGCAGCGTAAGCAATTTTGGGGTGCTGAAAGTATTTTTTGACTCTTCCCGCCATCTTCTGAAGCATTCTCAAATGCGATATTGCCTTGTTCTTCAATTGCGTTTTTGTTCTTGCTGGAGACTTGCTATGAACACCCGCTTTCAAATCGCAGTTAAGATACTCATCTGGGTTCAGTTCTGGTGAATAGGAAGGGAGGTAAAACACTTCAATGTCAGCTTCATGATCATCCAACCACGTTTTCACGATTCGGCTGTGGTGCACCTTTAGATTATCGAGAATCAGAAAAATCTTCTGGGATGCCCCTTTTACGAGACGCTTCATGAATTGGAGCAGAGTCTGAGAATTCATTTTTCCATCATAAACCATGAAACGGACTTTCCCTTGATTTGTTACAGTCGATATCAGGTTAACCCGCTCACATCTCGGATGCAATTTAACTGATGGTGTTTCTCCACATGGCGCGTAGCTACGTCCGTGATAGCTATCATTACAAAGGCCTGTTTCGTCGCCCCAGTGAATTTCCGCTTTTTCTTTCTTGGCCCTTTTGGCAATTGATGGATACTCGTTGTTTAACCAACCATCCACAGCTTTGGGGTTTTGTTTATATGTAAGCGTCTATTGAACTACCCGGTCTTTGCAGGAGGCAATGCGCCCAGGATCAGCAAAGGATGGCAGGAGCTTTCTGTATTCTGATTTAGTTTTGACGTGGGGGAGAACAGTAAAGACGTACTTGAGGTATGCAAAGGGCTCTATGTTATTTGCCTTCGCCGTCTCTATGAGAGAAAAAAATATGGCAGAGGCCTTTGCG
The DNA here is from genome assembly GCA_942491485.1 of Desulfolunaceae bacterium. GTDB lineage: Bacteria > Desulfobacterota > Desulfobacteria > Desulfobacterales > Desulfolunaceae > Desulfoluna. The sequence continues at coordinate 383,376 of CALOAX010000017.1, forward strand.
CCGGAAGGGGAACCCGAGAAAAGCCAATTTTTCCGACCTACAACAAAGGGCCGTATGGCGTTTTCAGCCAGATTGTTATCTGGGGGGACGTGACTTGTCTGAGCATAGATACAGAGCCTCGGCCACTGCTTAAGCGTGTAATGAACGGCTTTACCTAAAAGGCCTTTGGGTGGGGTAAGGGCAGAAATATCGAGAAGCCATTTTTTCAGATCATCCAACACTGGCTTGGCGTTTTCCTGGCGGTATTGCAAGCCCTGCTCGTGGTCCATTTGACTCTTCTTGATGTACTTTTCAACCTTATACAGCAATGCGATTTTTTGAATAGCCACATCCGCATGTGAGCTTGAAGAGTTATCGTTGGAAGCCGCCTTTGCCGCCTTGGATGCTTCAAAGAATTTGCGGCGAGCGTGTGCCCAGCAGGCCATATGATAAACACCTTTCCGGCCAACCAAAAAATCATAACCAGCATAACCATCGGTCTGGACATAGCCCTTGTATTGGCGCAAAAAGTCCTTAGCAACCTTCCCGGCACGCGTCGGGTGATAACAATAAATAAGGGCGGGCTTATCCGGTGGACCACCTCGGAACAGCCACATGTACGATTTTTTTGTGTCCTCACGCCCGGGCTCTTTTAAAACTTGGAGCGGAGTCTCATCACATTGGATCAGGGGGCCTTCAAGCATAAGGTCATGCATTGCCGCTATCAAAGGTGTGCACTTCTCAGCCGCCTTGATCGCCCAATTGGACATGCTTGACCTGGAGATATGAATGCCCTGACGGGCAAAAATCTTCTCCAACCGATAAAATGGAAGGGCATCAGCGAACTTAGCCGTGAACACATGGGCGAGAAGCCCCACAGACGCATTGCTTTTAGGGACCAGTGATTTTGGAGGGGGAGCGATCATGACCGCAGGGGATGAACTTTCAACCCCTTCACACCCCTTGCAAGCATATTTGGGGCGTATGATATTCAGGATCTGAAGCGTTGCAGGGATGTAGTCAATTTTTTCAGAGGTCTCTTCACCGATACGGGTCTTCTGGCAGCCACACTCGCAGACCTTGTCCTCTTCCGGGATATCATACATGATGTCGATGCGAGGCAAATCCTTCGGAAGCTTTTTCCGGCCGGGCTTTTTACGCGCGTAGGTTATCTCCTCAGTGTGATCTACTGGGGGTGGCAATTCAACTTCAGGGGACGGGAAGAGCAAAAGCTGTGATGTTTCCGGTGCAGAAACCCGCTTTTCTGATTTGCGTCCAAACAACTGCGCCTGCAACAGACGATTCATCTCTTCAACACGCTGAAAGGCGCTTTTTAAAGAGGACAATTCGGCTTCAAGGCGTTTTACTTCTTCGCAGCTATTTGACTGACATTCCAACATGCTGAAGCATACTATCAAACGCCTTTATTTTCAAGTCTCAGTCAGTTTTACCTTATAAAATAAGCGCGATCATCCAACCATTTTGTAGCTCAGTTTTTTATGCGCCTTCGGTTGGATTATTTCCATGCCATCGATAAGCCACATCAACTCTCGGTGAGTCAATGAGACGACATTTGCTGATGATTCTGGCCACTGGAAGCGATCCTTTTCGAGGCGTTTGTGCCACAGGCAAAATCCGTTTCGGTCCCAGTATAGAACCTTCACGATATTTTTTTGCCTGTTGCAAAAAACAAACAGATGGCCCGATAGCGGGTTCAAGCCAAAGGCCTCCTGAACAATGAGCGACAAACCGTTTATAGATTTGCGCATATCCGTTACTCCGGGTGCAAGAAAAACCTTTATCTCAGAACCCGGCATTAACAACATGGGGTGCCCCTGAGGACTTCCATAACCCTGGTCAAGGTGGAGGCGTCAAAACCATCAGGGACTTCAATGGACAAGGTATTGCCAACTCGAATGGTGAGATGGGTTGACGAAAGCTCGGGAGGTCGGGTTTCCTGTAAGACCTGAACAGGGATCAAGCCGTGGGGGCTTGCTATTTCTTTGAATCGTCGCTTCCAGTAAGTGAAGGAATTTGATCTGAGATGGTATACGCGGCAGTATTCTGCCTGAGAGAGCCCTGAAGAATTCCATGCCTTGATATGGGCAGACCAATATGAACGTTTGGCTTTGCGAGTTTTCATGCGATGCCTCCATGGTGGGTTGGTAATGGCACACCATGGCATAATCGTACTGACTGCGGAAGATGGGGTTTATTTGACGCTTACGTTTATATGCCTTTCGAAGTGGTCTCTGCGGGGTAAAGTTCCATCGCATAAGATATTCACCAACCGTGCGAATTGGCATTTTTATTGAAAACAGCTCGTTGATAAGTTGCTGAACAGCTATACGTGTCCATAGGGCAAATGGGAGTTTCAGTTGATCTGGGCACTTATCAATAAGGTGATTTTGGATTTCAACTTCCTGAAGCGGTGTCAATGTTTTGCATGTGCCTGTGCGACGGCCTCTTTTTTGGATCTTTAGGGCTTCAATACCGCCTTTTTGATATGCCTTATACCAAGTACAAATTGTTGTGGGGTGCACATGAACTATTTTGGCAATCTCATCGTAAGTTTTACCTGACTCTTTGAGTCGAACTGCTAACTCACGGAGTTCTTGCTGGGCCTCTGTGCTAATTTTTCTTGCATCTCGTTTATCCATGACAGCTACTATAGCACATTACTCAAAAACCTTTGACTATTTAATCGCCGGGTTAATATGTCGAGGGACTGAAAGGGCAAGGGCGCGACAAACCGCAAATACTACCCGGCAAAGCCAACGACATGCTTTATAACGCTTTTCAACGTTTTGTCTCCCATCCGGGATGGCACAAGCATGATGAAGAAAAGGAAACAGGTGGTGAATCCCGAGAAACGGGGAACGGTCACCACCAGCGTTTCAACCTGCTTGTCCGTGACTTGGGCCTGTTTTTCTTGAACGGGGAATATGGGTGGGGAAGAAGGACGCATGAGGGCTGGTACATATCTTTGAAAAGGGTTCAGGCGAATGGGGATGATGAGTTAAGGAGTGGGGAACCCTGCTTGGCCCGGTGGTTCTCAATATGATCACGCATGCAAGGGGCGCCATGCCGAATGGGGCATTGTGACTGTCTGTATGTTACAGCGTTGTAAATGAGTCTGGCGGGGAACTCAGAATGGAAAACGGGGTTCGCAAAGGGGCGTCTTTTATCACAATCCGTAACCGGCTTTCAAGGAGGCACACCTTGCCGCAGGAGGCCATTTTTTGAGAGCTGAACAGTTACCACAATCGTTAATTTTTACTGTTGGTTCCGTGAGCGAAGCCCTCTCTCTTTTTGTTGACACTTAAAATGCATTAAAATATCATAACAATTATAAAGAATGAAACGACCGACATGAAAGAAAACGGCGCAGACATCTGTTTCTCGAAGCCGCTACCCCTCCCCTAAGCTGAACATGGAGATTGCCGCTATTCTCGGACGATCCTGACAGCGATTTCTTACCTTTATTCACGCCTGACATTTGCAACCCAATCCCTTCGAGCACACGCAGACTACTTTTTTTTAGAGAATTTGGTAACTATTCAGCTATGCCTCCGGCGGGTCACTTTTTGAAAAAAGCTCCGCAAAAACTTTCCGGTAGCTGTCTCCTTTTCTCAGCCCGCAGGGGCTGAGAGAAAAGGAGACAGCAGGCGCGTTAACCAGGACTATATAGCCTGCAGGCGAGCCCCTAAAACCAGTTTGTCAAACTTTTCAAAAGTTTGGCCCCCGGCAGGGCCGCCGGAGGTAATATTGAGCTGAATCGTTCCAGAATTTGGTCCCCGAAACATATCTGACCGTGGTGTTGGTTCACATATTCGCAGGCAGGAACAGGGCTGCGAACATGCAACAAGGGGGAGACGCTCTTGGATACAGCGGTGATCTCAATAAACGGAAAGAAAATCAGTTGTTCTGCCGGGATATCCGTTCTCGAAGCTGCCGATTCGGCAGGAATCTATATTCCCAGACTTTGTTATCATCCTGAACTAAAAGCCCATGGCGCCTGTCGCATCTGCATCGTAGAGGATGAGAAAAGCGGGCGACTGCTGGCATCGTGCGTCACCCCGGTCACTGACGGCATGAGCGTCTTGACGGACACAGAGAGAGTTTTGCGGCACAGGCGGAATATCGTCAGGTTGATGATCTCCGAACATCCGGAGTCCTGTGTGGTCTGCAGCAAGGGGAACAGATGCCAGCTGAGACGGGTTGCGGCTGAACTCGGGGTGGGGGAGCCGGATCTCTACCCCATGCCGAACCACAGCACCCTTGACCAGTCGAATCCGTTTATCATTCGAGACCTCTCCAAATGCATCCTGTGCGGACGATGCATCCGGGCCTGCAAGGAGCTCGTGGCACAAGGCACCATCGATTACAGCATGCGGGGCTTTGAGTCCCGCCCTGCCACACACCTTTATCACCCCTTGAAAGAGTCATCATGCACCTTCTGCGGCACATGCGTATTCCTGTGCCCGACAGGTGCCCTTACTCAGAAACACAGCGTCTTTTCAGGTACCCCGGAGAGCTCCCATGACGCGATCTGCGGTTTTTGCGGTGTCGGATGTTCTGTGTCCATGGGGACATTCGGAAACAGGGTTGTGGACGTGAACCCATCCGGTGACGGAGAGAGTGTCAACGGCATCACCCTGTGCGTCCGGGGGCACTTTGCCCATGACTACCTGAATTCGGGGCAAAGGCTGCTCCGTCCGAGGGTGCGCAAGGAGGAAGAGCAGGTTCCTGCCTCCTGGGATGAGGCGGTTTCAGAGGTTTCGAAACGGCTTCTTGAAATCAGGGAGACGCACGGTCCTTCTGCCATCGGCTTTTTTGGTTCCTCAAAATGCACCAACGAGGAGAATTACGTTTTTCAGAAAATGGCGCGGGGGATACTCGGCACAAACAACATCGACAACGGGGGCTTTCTCTGCGGTCGGAATCGTATGATTGATTTTCACGGGAAGACCCGGGGCCTTTTCAGGACCACCAAGCTTTCAGACATAGAAAAGGCAGGCATGATCTTTATCGTCGGGGCCGACCATGGGGAAACAGTTCCGGTGATGAGCTACCCCATCAAAAGGGCGGCAGCAAACGGGGTGCCGCTGATCGTCGTTGGCAACATGGAATCCGATCTCACCCGGTTGTCGACACTCTGGCTCAGGCCGGGGCCGGGCAGTGGCAACGTGGGGAAGGTAATTCATGCCCTGTCCGCGCTGGTACACCTTCATAACGGCATCGACCCGGAATACATCGACAGGTTCACGGAGAATTTCGACCGCTTTGAAAGAGATGTCCACGGGCTTGATATCGAAAGGATCTGCAGATCTGCAAGCGTCGACATTGACGCGCTCAAGGAGGCTGCCGAAATCATCTCAGGACGCCAGGGCGTTTTTCTTGCCGGCGGCGAGGCTCTTGAAGCAGGCGATGGGGGCGCTGCTCTGGATGCGATGACCAACCTCTTTCTCATCTCAGGAAACCTGGGACGCGCGTCTGCGGGGATATCTCTTTCCGCAAGGGAGAACAACCTTCTGGGCGCATGGGACATGGGGACGGTTTCAGATCAGCCCCCGGGGTGCTTCGATATGGCCGATCTCCCGGCAAGGGACCGGTTGAGCAAAGCATGGGATGTCGATTTATCTGCAGAGGCGGGGCTCGGCATGATCGCCATGATCGAAGCTGCTGAAAAAGGAGACTTAAAGGCGCTCTACATTATGGGGGAGAATCCGCTCCGGTCCATGCCGCAGCAGGGGAGGGTCAAGGCGGCCCTTGAAAAACTCGATCTCCTGGTGGTGCAGGATATCCTCGAAACCGAAACCGTAGGCATCGCGGATGTGGTGCTCCCCGGAGCGGCCCCGGCTGAAAAAGCCGGATCGTTTACGAACCTGGAAGGAAGGGTGCAGTCGTTTACCCCAGCGGTTCAGCCACCGGGAGATGCAAAGGCCGATCTCGAAATCCTGGGGCAGGTTGCAAAAGGGCTCGGATACCCCGATGACATGGAATTAGAAACGATTCGGGCAGAGATCAGAAGTGTTGTCTCCCTCTATGAGGGCTTGGACGGACAGGGAAACCGATCATGGATCAGCGATATACCCCTCACGGGGGCCGAAGGGGAGGGGGCCAAGGTCTCCTTTAACCCCATCGTCCTCCCGGAATCGAAGGAAGACCTGGCTCACCCCTTTACGATGACGGCAGGGTTTCGAAGGTTCCACGCAGGGAGCGGAACACGGACGTCAAACTCGGAGAGGATCAGGGCGTCCGGGGTCGGCGGCGATATGGAGATCTCTGAGGCGGACGCCGGGATGCTCGGCCTTCAGGAAGGGGACTCCGTGCGGGTCGTCTCCGAACACGGGACCATAGAAAGAGATGTCATCATAAATCCGGGAATGGCAAAGGGCGTCGTCTTTGTCCCCAGGGGCTTTTCCGGCAACGATGTCATGAACCTGTTTCCTCTGTCGCAGCCGGGCAAAGGGGGCGTTCAAGGGTGGATGACGTGCAGGGTGAATGTTGAAGGACCAGTGAGTGGTGAATAGAGAGTAGTGAATAGTCATGGAGTCGCTTCGCTCCAGCAGTTTTATTCTGCGAGAAGAAGGGACGTGAAAGCTGGAAATCCACAGCGACTTGTCGAACAAAGAATGCTTTTTTTATCTACTCACTACTCACTATTTACGACTCACCAGTAGGCAAGGCAATCCACGGAGGTGCCGATGAAACCGCAAGAGATTGACTGGAAAAAGCTTTCGGCGATTATAAGGAAACACCGGGGAGAGACGTGGGGGCTTATTCCGCTTCTGCAGGAGGTGCAGGAAGCGCTGGGGTACATTCCTCCGGAGTCCATTGCGCCCATTGCGTCGGCATTGAAGCTCTACCCGAGTGAGGTGCAGGGGGTGATCGAGTTTTATTCCGGTCTGAGCCTGAAACCGAAGGGAAAGCATGTCTTCAAGGTCTGCTGCGGCACCGCATGCCATGTAAAAGGGGGCAGGAGCATCCTTTCAATCATGAAAAAAGAGCTCGGTATCAATGAAGGGGAGACAAGCCCTGATTACAAATATTCCCTCGAAACCGTCGCCTGTCTCGGTGCCTGTTTTCTTGCCCCGACGATGATGGCGGACAAGGAATACATTGGCAGGCTTTCTCCCAGGAAGATCGAATCTGTTCTGTCGCACTTTACGGAAAAAAAGGAAGAGGAACCGTAGCTACTCAACTCGCTTCCAGCGCAAGGTGGGGCACCTTGAAACCCTATCCCGGATATTTCACGAGTTGAGTGCTCCCATATTCAAGGCCTCAGAGCTGCAGAAGTAGTTGTTTACCTCAATGCTTGGATAACGCAGAAGATGGGTGCACTCGGCTCGCCCGAAGGGTGAGAAAATCGAGCAGCAAACCGTGAATTACATTTTGCATTTATCAAAGAACTGATTTTTTAGCAGTAACACCCCGGAATTACTATTTTATTATTTGGGTCCGATCGTTTTCTCATGAAATATCCGGGTTAGAGTGTTTATTCATAAAGGCCGCTGTGATTTGACCCGAGGAACGAGGGTTAAAGCGCTGCGGCAACCGGCTTTCAAGGTGTTTTTACTTAAGTGGCTTCGCCACCCTTGCCGCCGGAGGCAACTTGGAGCGGAAATGACATGAAGAAACTCCTTTCCATAGGGCAGCTTGAATGGCTCAGGAACACGCTTCTTGCCGGCAGGGGGGAAGAGAAGACCACCGTCCTGGTATGCATGACTGGGTGCAGGGCATACGGGGCGAAAGAGGTGCTTTCTTCCATCGGTGAAGAGGTTGAGAGACAGGGGCTTTCGGATCGTGTGGAGATCCGGTCCACAGGTTGCCACGGTTTTTGCGCAAAGGCGCCTGTTGTTGCCATAGAGCCCATGGGGATTCAGTACCAGGAGGTCGCTCCCGAGGATGCGTTTGATATCGTTTCGGAAACGATCAAGGGAAACAGGCTGGTGGACAGGCTTGCGTACAGGGACATCACGACGAATCAGCCGATTTTCTACAGGGACCGGATTCCCTTTTACAAAAAGCAGGTGCGGCGCGTCCTGGCCAATTGCGGGAAGATAGACCCCACAAAGGTGGAGCATTATATCGCCTCAGGGGGGTATCGGGCCCTGGCAAAGGTCCTTGGCAGCATGACCCCTGAAGGCGTGATCGAAGAGGTGACCGCTGCCAGGCTCAGGGGGCGGGGCGGGGCCGGTTTTTCCACGGGCGTTAAATGGAATTATGCCCGACGTGCTCCGGGTTCACCCAAATACATTATTTGCAATGCGGACGAGGGGGATCCCGGTGCGTTCATGGACAGGGCGATGCTTGAGGGGGATCCCCATTCCGTTATCGAAGGGCTCATGGTCGGTGCTTACGCCATCGGGGCCGAGCACGGGTTTATTTATGTCAGGGAGGAGTACCCCATTGCCGTTGAGCATCTCTCCATTGCCATCAGTCAGCTGGAGGAGCTGGGGCTTCTCGGTGAGAACATCCTTGGAAGCGGTTTCGATTTTCACCTGTCTCTGAAGAAGGGGGCCGGGGCCTTTGTGTGCGGTGAGGAGACCGCCCTGATGGCATCCATCGAAGGGAAGCGGGGAATGCCGAACCCCAGGCCCCCCTTTCCGGCCCAGGAAGGCCTCGCTAAAAAGCCGTCCAACATCAACAATGTGGAGACTCTGGCCAATATACCCCTGATCATCAACAACGGGGCTGGCTGGTACACCGAGGTCGGTACGGACAAAAGCGGGGGCACCAAGATTTTCTCACTGGCGGGGAAGGTCAACAACACCGGGCTGGTGGAGGTGCCCTTCGGCACCAGCATCCATGACATCATTTTTGGTATCGGCGGGGGGATTCCCAAGGAGAGAAAGTTCAAGGCGGTTCAGATGGGCGGCCCGGCAGGGGGATGCATCCCCGCGCAGCTGGTTAACACACCGGTCGATTACGAGACAATTTCACGGCTGGGCGCGATCATGGGGTCCGGCGGCATGGTCGTGATGGACGAGAACAACTGCATGGTGGAAATCGCCCGGTTTTTCCTGGGGTTCACCCAGTCCGAGTCGTGCGGGAAGTGTGCGCCCTGTCGCCTGGGGACCACCCAGCTCCTTGAAATATTGACGCGGATCACGCGGAAAAAAGGACGACTCCGGGACCTTGAAACAATCAGGGAGATCGGGGCCACCGTCACGGAAACCTCCCTTTGCGGTCTGGGCCAGGCCTGTGCAAAACCGGCCCTCTCCACCCTGAAGTATTTCGAGGAGGAGTACAGGGACCATATCCTCGAGCACAGGTGCGCCGGTGCCACATGCGACGACATCGTGATCTCCCCGTGTCAGCACGCCTGCCCGGCCGGCATCGATGTGCCGAACTATGTGGCTGCCATTGCCAAGGGGGAATACGAAAAGGCCGTGGACATCATACGGGAACGAAATCCGTTTCCGGCGGTTTGCGGGAGGGTGTGCATCCATCCATGCGAGTACAAGTGCAGGCGGGGAGAGCTCGACGAACCAGTGGCAATCCGCTCCCTCAAGCGCTTTGCGTCTGACTGGTATTTTAAAAACATCGGGCTTCCGGACAGCCCCTTCCCTTTGAAAAGGAAGGAAAAGATCGCCGTTGTGGGCGCAGGTCCGGCGGGTCTGTCCAGCGCCTATTTTCTTCGTAAGGCCGGGTACGGAGTCACGGTCTTTGAATCCCAGCCAAAGGCCGGTGGGATGCTCAGCATCGCACTTCCGGAATTCAGGCTCCCCCCTGCGGTGATCGAAGCGGAGGTCCGGTATATCGAATTATGCGGCGTGGAGATCCGCTATAACACGCCGGTGGATTCAAAGCACACGGTGGATGACCTGATGAAGGAGGGGTATGACGCGGTCTTTATCGCAGCGGGTGCCCAGACGAGCAAGCGAATCGGAATCCCCGGGGAGGAGAAGGACCTTTCAGGCCTGCATTACGGCCTCAGCTACCTGTGTGATGTCAGGAAGGGAGAGATGAGCGGCTTTGAAGGAAAGACCGTTGTCATCGGCGGTGGGAATGTCGCCGTGGACGTTGCGAGGACGTCGCTTAGAACCGGAGCCTCCGAAGTTCATATCTTCTGCATGGAAGGACGAGACATGATGCCCGCCTGGGAAAAGGAAGTGGCCGAGGCCGTGGAAGAGGGGGTTGTGATCAATGCGGACTGGGCACCCAAACGGATCATCCATGAGAGCGGAAGGGTGACTGGCATTGAATTTGTCCGGTGCATGTCGGTTTTTGACGAAGAGGGGAAGTTCAACCCTATGAGTGACGAATCGGTCCGGCAGGTCATCGATGCGGATCATGTGGTTATTTCCATCGGGCAGGCACCGGACACATCCTTCCTTTCGGAAGACAGCAGGCTTGAAAGGGAACTCTGGGGAACCCTTGCCATTGACGAAAACAGTCTTTCCACCAATATCCCCGGGGTGTTTGCAGGAGGGGATTTTACCTCCGGCCCCACCTTTGTGATACGGGCCATCGCGTCGGGGCGGAGGGCCGCCATTGCCATCGACAGATACCTGAAGGGGCAGGAGGGCCGCATCGAGATAGCGGATGAAAAGACCGACATGGCGGTGGAAGCGGGGCTCGCCCTTGAAAGCGAAAAAGAGGGTGACAACCCGAGGGTTCACGTAAGGCATGAGGATCCTTGCGATCGCATAATGGATTTCCGTGAAGTGGAGAAGGGATTTACGGAAGAGGAGGCCGTTTGTGAGGCGGTGAGGTGTCTCAGGTGCGACTTGGAAAAGGAGAACAAATGATATGATCCGGGCCATTACACGACAAAAAACGGAAGAAGAGATCGACCGGCTGTTGGACGGATGTGCCAGGGTCTTCATTATCGGGTGCGGAACCTGTACGACCCTCACCCGCACCGGCGGCGAACCTGAGGTCCTTGCCATGAAGGAGCGGTTGTCCGGCGCAGGGAAGCTCGTCACTGGCCACACGGTAGTCCCGGTGGCCTGCGATCACCTGACCGGTGAGATCCTGTCGGAGCTCGGCAGCAGCATCTCCCAGGCCGATGCCCTCGTTGTCATGTCCTGTGCGTTCGGGGTCCAGACCATCGCACGGCAGCTGAGGATGATGGTGGTCCCGGCACTGGATACCCTCTTTGTGGGGAAAGAGACGGCGCCCGGCGAGTACAACGAGATATGCACACAGTGCGGAACCTGCATTATCGGTGAGACCGGAGGGATCTGCCCGGTGACGGCCTGCCACAAGGGGCTGGTCAACGGGCCGTGCGGCGGAACCGATAACGGCAAATGCGAGATCGACAGAGAAAAGGATTGTGCCTGGACGCTGATTTACAACCGGCTGAAAGAGCTTGGCAAACTGGACCTTATGCGGAAACTGCAAAAACCCAGGAATTGCCTCGGAGAACCGTCTCCCGGCAAGTTCAGAACAACCGTCGATGAATGATTTCAGGTGGCTATTCTTTGGCCCCCAGGTTCGCGAATGTTCCATGGGCTCGTTCCTCGCCCATTCCACATTCGCTGACGGGCTTCGCCCGTGGATATTAACCCTGCAACTTAATACACAAAACAGCAGGTGATAGAGATGTCAACATTATCGGGGTGATAGTGCCCCTCGACATCCACGCCTTTAACCGCCGGGTTAATAACGGGAGGACGTTGATCGAAACCATTCCGCCGGGATTGCGCTAAAAAGAAGAGGCAACGGAAGCGTTTTTCAGGCCAACACGGTTGGCGTTACAGCGGCGTTGTGGGGTGGGCAAAGGGTGTGCCGTATCCATCATGATGGTTGGTAAACGCCCCTGTCGAGATAGGATGTCAAACTGTCTGTGTTACTGGTATTATGAATATCATGGGTGGGCGTAAAATGGTGGGCACGCTTCGCGTTTAGGCCATCCTGCAGGGTTCGGGCTTCATGAAGAAGGTTGAATACCCCTCACCGTCTGGCATGGGTGCAGCCCTTAAATCAGAAATTGACGAGATACCCACTGCTTTGGAATAAATCGAAACCGCTCTCAAAACCTGTTTATCAAACTTTTCAAAAGTTTGGCCTCCGGCAGGGCCGCCGGAGGCAAGCTGAAAAGTTTCCATCGGGAAAGGGATTGGCTTTATGGCTTCCTTGTTTAAACAAGCACTCGATTCGGGGAAATTTGTCGTCACCTGTGAGGTGGCACCGCCCAAGGGGACAAATCTGGAGACGATGGCGCACCATGTCGAGCTTTTGAAGGATAAGGTGGATGCCATGAACCTCACCGATCATCAGAGCTCGGTGATGCGTTTTCCGTCCCTGGGGGCAGCCCTCCTTGTCAAGGAGATGGGGGGGGAGCCGATCCTGCAGATGACATGCAGGGATCGCAACCGGCTTGCGCTCCAGGCCGATCTTTTGTTTGCACACAGCCGTGGGGTCAATAACGTGCTCTGTTTGACCGGCGATTCGGTGATGCTGGGCGACCACAAGGAGGCCATGGGGGTGTTTGACCTCGATTCGAGCCAGCTCGTCGCCACCGTGAGGACGCTGGAGAAAGGGAAGGATCTTGGGGGGAGCGACCTGGAAGGCGGGATCTCGTTTTGTGCTGGGGCCATCGTCACACCGGAGGCAAATCCCCTTGAACCGCAGCTCATAAAATATGAGAAGAAAATTGAGGCCGGTGCGGAGTTCATCCAGACCCAGGCGGTGTTCGACATGGATAATTTCAAGTCGTTCATGGAGTATTCAAGGCAGTTTCCGGTGAAGGTGCTTGCAGGGGTCATACTCCTCACATCGGCACCCATGGCCCGCTTTATGAACGCGAACATTGCAGGGGTGTACGTCCCGCCGGAGCTGATTGATGAAATGAAATCAGCTCCCAAGGGCGGGGCCTTGAAAAAGGGGATAGAGATTGCCGGCCGCATGATCAGGCAGATCCGTGAAGAGAAACTATGTGATGGTGTTCATATCATGGCGATCGGCAAGGAAGAACTTGTGCCGGAGATTATAGCGGCGTCGGAAACCTGACCCGGATATTTCATGAAAAAATTTGGTATACACCTGAAATGCTCAGGTACAAATCAAACCCATGAAATATCGGAGTAATAGTCGCAAGCACGATTAGGACTTAACGGATGATGCTCCTTTGTGCCCTTGGAGCGTCGGAAAGCCGTTAGGAAAGGATGGATTGGTTATAAAATGAGCACCTGAGTAGGGATGTCTGTCGGAAGAGATTCCATTTCTGGCTTCAGGTCTGTTTGACGGGGTGTTGGCCGATCATGTAACCAAACCCTTATAAGGGCACCAAAGTTATCCCTCCGTTTTGGAAAGGGGGACATCATGGAAGAAACAAAAAACAAAAGACACGAAGAACGCAGTGATTTTGACACCCAGGTTGTATACACCGATGGGTCTGAAGACCATTATCATGATGCAATGATGTGCAACTTCAGTGAAGACGGCATGTGCTTCGAGTCGGACACACCCATGGAGCCGGGGACTGAAGTTAGTATCAAAACGGTGCATTTTCCTTCCACCAACAAGTGCAAGGTTGCATGGTGCCACAAAGTCGGATCAGGAGATGATGAAAAGTACGATATCGGTCTCAAGTGTGAGCTCTGAGTTTTTGATGGAGCTGAGTATTCATTAGTCGTGGCAGAGTCTGCCTGATAAAGCAGTTCTTACTGATTTTCAAGATGTTCCCAATCTCCCTCCTCATGGTTTGGCCTTCCTGCGATACATGACCCCTGGCTGTTTGATGCTTGGACGACGGATGCCGGGGCGGACTGAAATAAGGTTCGCCAGCCGGGAATATCCATTTCTGTCCATGTTGACTTTTATGTCATCCGTGCTTTTTGAGATTCCAAATCGGCATCGAAATCAAAAATAAATCTGGACCAGACCCACGTACGGGATGGGGGGGGGCAGGGTGCGGCCTTACGGCTGTGGCGCAATGCAGTGATTTGCTTATCCCCTAACCAGCGATCTATCGGATTTGTACGTTGAGGCGGGTCGCTTGCAGGGGAACACAGAGAAGCGTGGGAATATTTTGGATAGAGAGTTCGAATTTTGATCTAAAATGAAGGGTTTAAGCACCGATATCGTGTCTCGACTTGGTATTTATTCTATAATTATGGGGTGTTGTGCTGGTTCGACCCCTTAGTCCAATAATTATGGGGTGTTGTGCTGGTTCGACCCCATAGTCCTTTTGGGTCTAAACCCTCGGTGGTTCACCCAACCTCCATACGGCATATTTTTCATGCAGCCGCAGGCGTCTTCACGCACCTATCCCTTTTTTATGGTGGCAATGAATTCTTTGATCTTTTTCAGGTGGGGGACCACAATGGCCACGGCAATGGCCACGGCAATGGCCACGGCAATGGCGACAAACACATACTGGATGATTTGGAACCGGTGCTCTAAAAAATCAAAGCAGTAAAACCAGACAATGATGGCGGTGAGGGTGCCAAGAAATGTGGCGGATAAATTTTTGACCAGGCTCAACCTGAGCATGTACCCGATAATGGACCCGATAACAGGGCCGGTTAACGGCAGGGGGGTCATGACAAAGAAAAAAATCCCGATCCCTGTGGTACACATGACTTCCGGATAAGAACCTTTTTCTGCTGATTGAGCGATTCCTACCCTTACCATCAGAGACCAGGTAACCCTTGTCGTTAAATTAGCTTTTTCATTGATTAGTGATGTGTTGGATGCACCTGGATGACAGACATAAACCTTTACATCTTTGTCCGTCTCTTTAATTTTGCTTTGAAATTCATAGGCAAACATCATCTGAGCCAACTTACTGTGGCAGTAGGTATTGTTTGGATGGTAATTCTTATCCCAGTTCATATCGTCAAACTGGATTGTTTTCAGTCCCATTTTATAACCTTCGCTTGCAACTACCACAATGCGGCCCTTTGACTCTTCAATCCGCTCAAAGAGCAGTCCACACAGAAGGAAGTGACCGTAGTGGTTCACACCAAGATGGCTTTCAAAGCCGTCCACGGTGATCTCCTGTTTGGCCACCTGCGCGATGGCGGCGTTGCAGATGAGCGCGTCGATGTGGGGGACCTTCTCCATGAGCTCCGTCGCCGCTTCCCGCACGGAATCCAGTACCGACAGGTCCATGCGCACGAAAGTCACGTCAGCGTCACTGCCAAATTCTTGTTTCAGGGTCGCAATGGCGGCGGTTGACTTATCGGTGTTGCGGTTCATCATCACCACTTTTGCTCCCTTGGACAGAAACACCCGCGTTGCCTCAAATCCTGCACCGGAGTTGGCACCGGTGATGACATATGTTTTGCCTGCGAGGGAACCGAGTTGCTCGGGTGTCCAGCCTTTTGGTCCAAATTTTTTTTGGTGGTCATTGTTCAAACTCCTTATTTTGAGTGCAGCTGGTAAAATTTTTGATTTCCATTTTTGCCAGCGGCAGATGGTTGTTTGGTTGTGCGACAGGTGCTTCTCCGTCTGAAACAACCATAACTCTCGAGGCTGAGCAGAACAAGGCGACAAAATCGCAAAAACATGCCTAATTGTATCGATTTGGTTGTGTTGTGCGTTTTGCAGTGCTACGTTGGTTGCATGAGCAAACAACAAATAAAACAACTCATTGAAAACAAGATCGGTGAGGACGGTATGATGGAAACTGGGGTGGCCGGGGTTCAGCTCTTCCGGGTTACCGCGCCAGTTCGCTGCGCTCCTGCGGTGTATGAAGCTACCGTGGTGGCTATCGTGAGCGGGACCAAGGAGGCCATATTGGATGGTAAGTCATATGTATATGACAGCAGCCAATATATGTGTTGCCCCATGTCAATGCCTGTGGAGGCAGGGGTAGCCACAGCTTCGCCAGGTAATCCCCTCCTGGGAGTGTATATCTCCCTGGATACGAGAGTGATGACCGAACTGGCAATTGAGATGGAAAGCGCCGCTGGTGCCATCCGAAAGCCCAAGGGCGGCCCGCTGCCGCAGGGGTTTGCACTCGCGCACTGGGACGACGCATTCGCCGAAGCGCTGTTGCGTCTGCTGCAACTGGGGGATAGCCCGGAGGATACGGCGGTACTTGGGGACGGTCGGCTTCGGGAGGTGTACTACGCTATATTGAAGGGGGAGGCAGGGGATTCCGCAAGGCGCGCATTTGGAGTGGGCAATGAAATCGCCCGGACAATTGAATATTTGTCTTCCCGCCTGGACAAAGCGGTCACCATTGAAGATATGGCCGCACAGGTGGGGATGAGCCGGGCCGTGTTCCACCGCAAATTCAAGCAGGCGACCACGATGTCGCCCATCCAGTTTGTGAAGTCTATGCGGCTGAACAACGCTGCCATGAAGATTGCCGGAGGAATGAATGTAAACGAAGCGGCTATGGAAGTGGGCTACGTGAGTTCCTCTCAATTCAGCCGAGAGTTCAAACGCATGTACGGGCAGTCTCCCAGACAGTGGGGCCACTCCAAGCAACTACCAGCGGGAATAACGTGGCGATCGGCCCAGTTTTTTGACCAACTTCAACGATCCCCGCTCTATGGAAATATATAGCAACGTGTGTCAACACCACTATTTGCAGCACAAGGAACGGCCCAACCAGATAGCCAAGTTGGGCCGTTCTTATTTGTTGCCCCGCAATTCGATCCTGCATTGACTTAGGGTCAACAGAACGCTTCTACGTGGAAGGTTAGCACCTCTGAAATTGGCTAGCAGTCATTCCATCAATGGGGATTCAAGCTTCTTCGTATTTATACCCCACACCGTATACGGAATGGATAAGCTCCAACTCAGAGGCTACAGCCGCTATTTTTTTGCGCAGCTTTTTGATATGGCTGTCGATGGTCCGATCGCAGACAATGCGGTGGTCGGTATAAATACGATCCATCAGTTGGTCCCGAGAGAAGATCTGCCCCGGGCGGGTGGAGAGAATGGTGATGAGTTGGAATTCCACGGCGGTGAGGTCAAGCTTTTGCCCCTTCAACGTGGCCTGATAACATTCGTTGTCGATGCGCAGGAGTTGGTTTTCTTTTTCTGGAGGCCGGGCACTGCGCCGCAAAACAGCCTTCACCCGTGCCACAACTTCACGGGGGCTGAAAGGCTTGCAGATGTAGTCATCTGCCCCCAGGTTCAGGCCGAGGAGCCGGTCGATCTCCTCCACCCGGGCCGTAACCATGATGATGGGCACATGGGAAAATTTTCGAATCGCTTTGCAGATTTCCAGCCCATCCTTTCCTGGCAGCATCAGGTCAAGGAGAATGAGGGCAGGGGCGTGTTCCCTGACCCAGTTCTCCACAGTTTCCCCGTTATCCAGCCAGAAGGTATCATAGCCGTCCTGCCGCAGATAATCACGGTGCAGGTCCGCCAGTCTTTGTTCGTCCTCAACAATCAGAACGGTCTGTTTCATCGCAAAATATCCTTAGCACGTTAAGGGAAGTTCGATTTTGATTTCCAGGCCCCCTGACGGAGGTCTCTGCGCTTCGATGCTTCCCTGGTGAGCTTCAACAATGTTGTTGCAGATCGCAAGGCCAAGGCCAGCGCCGCCCCTCGAACGTCCTCGGGATGTATCGACCCGGAACAATCGGTCGAAAAGTTTCGGCAGGAGGTCCGGGGGAACCCCCGGGGCTGAATCCTGAAAACGGATCCGCACTTTTGTTTTCGAGGAGGTTATAAAGACCTCGAGTGCACCCGGTGAGTCAGTGTATCGCAGGCTGTTCTCCAGCAGGTTAGTGAACAGTTGGTGTAGGCGATCGGGGTCGCCCATCATGGAAAGAGGCGGTTCTGCTGGCACATGCGTGGCAAGCGTTATTCCTTTTTTAAAAAATCGTGGCTTGAAGCGTTCCACTGCCCCTTCCAGTATTCCCGCGGGATTCACCACGATTTTTTTGTAATTGAGGGCTCCCACATCGGACATGGAGAGTTCGTAGAGATCCTCGATGAGCCGCCCCAAGTGTATCATTTCGCCGAGCAGGCCCTGAAGGGTTTCCGGTGTCGGCTGGCGAATGCCATCCAGCAACGCTTCCATTTCTCCACGCAAGATTGAAAGTGGCGTGCGAAGTTCATGGGAGATATCCGCCACCCACTTCTGGCGAGCGGTTTCATTTTTATATAGGGTCATGGCCAGGCTGTTGAAGTCGGATGAAAGCTGGCCCAACTCGTCTTCGGTGGTGATCGGGATGCGTGTTTTGAACTCACCGGCCATGAGCTTGCGCGTGCCCCGGGTCAGTTCGTTGACGGGCCGCAAGAGGTGACTCGCCACGGGAAAAGAGAGCAGCAGGGAGAGAACTGCCATCACACAGGCTAATATGGCAAAGGATTCCATCTGCTCCTCCACAAAGAGAAGGTCTCCGGCATCGGAAAGCGCCTTGGCCGGGATCATGCCAAGGTAGCCGATGACAGTCTCCTGGTAGCTGATCGGGCGCAGCTTCAGGTTGGCCTCTATAAAGTGGGGGCCGCCGATGATTTGTCGCTTATCGGCATCGAAAAGAACGGCCCGATGCTCGAAACTATCCGGTGTACCTTGGGGAGGAGGCGGGAGGCGAAAGTCCGCCTCGTTTCTGCCAGGCCTCGGTCGATGACGTGGGGGCTCCTCATTGGTACCCATAATTCCGCGGTGCATCTGCTGCCAGAGGCGGTGGTTGTCTATCATGAATGCCCAGTCGCCATGGATGGCGTAGTTTTTTTTCAGGCGCTCGGTCAGCTGGTCCAATTTGGACAGTTCCTGGCTGTTGACGTAGTTGAGGAACCCGCGGTCAAAACTCCACTGCAGAAAGAGGAACATGCCCGTGGCGATGATACCGCTGGTCAGCAGAAGGGTGAAAAACAGTTTGTGTTTGATTTTGATTTTCACACGCGCCTCTATGTACTCGTTCTCTTACATCATGATGAAATATAAAAAACGACTGTGCCCATTCAGTCTGCCTCCGGTGGTCGTTTCTTAATAATACTCTGCAAGTACGTTTCGGTTGCCGTGTCCCTTTTCCTCAGGCACTGGGGGAAAGGGACACGGGATAATCAAGGGTTACCAATATTGCCTCCGGCGGCCCTGCCGGGGGCCAAACTTTTGAAAAGTTTGATAAACAGGTTTTTATACATGATTCCAGTTTAACATCGAATCAAAGACGAATGTGATTTGCTCCGAGGGACGAGGGGCGAAGCGCATTCGTAACCTGCTTTCAAGGTGGCACACCTTGCCGCCTGGGGCATGGTTTTCCGAACGTGAACCATAGAAGGCATCGCTGAACAGGTACAGCTTTTTTAACGTTTGTGACACTGTGAGGACTCAAGGGCCTACCTTGAACTGAACAGTGACAAACAACTCTCGTCAAGACCGCTCGACGCTCCTGAGCACAGTCTCATTTCTTAAATGTATTTTGTGTCCTCTGTTTTACGGCTGCCTGTCCCTTTGTGTCGATGGAAAATGAATATAAAAAGAATGTGGAAGAAATGTGAACAAATCATCCACGTCTGATATTTGGCGTTCATTCATTGAAAGGGGGCAATGCGTTCGTGGGGCTTCTTTCATGTGTTCAGAACGAAGCTGCATGGAAAAACCTTCCCTATTTATTTTACATCATAAGAAAAGTCCTCACATTTCCTTAATTCTTCCACATTTGGATCTTAATCTACTCATGTGACACGGCGGTTCACTAACAAGTGCCTGTTCTGTGATGTCCTGTGTTTATTTGTATACGAATCAGGTTTTTATGGGGCCGTGTGTGCTGTTTTTGACTGGGCGGTTTACTCAAGGGGAATGGGAAGGTGTTTGTCTGGTGTTAAATTAACATGACCGGAGGATTCCATGGTGGCAATCAAAAGAAAGATCATTCACGTCGTATTTGTATTGATGTGTTTGTCGGTGATGATGGTTGCGTGCGGTAAAGATGACAGCACGGACAGCACAAGCAGTGACGAAGAGGTGACACGTTCAGAGGACTGGAGTGCGGAGACCCATGGGGATGACGCAGACCCAAATTATGACGTGGTCTTTAACGAAGCAGAGGTGGGACGCATTGACCTGACGATCGCCAGCAGTGACTGGGCGGCAATGCTGACGGATGAAAACATCGTTAACGCCTACGGCCCGTTTGGACACCCGTCGAGGTTCAACATGATGGCTGAACCCTCTGAGAATCCCATCTGGGTCCCCTGTACATTTACATTTAATGGCATGAAGTGGACCTACGTGGGTGTTCGTTTCAAAGGAAATTCCTCATTGCGGGATGCCTGGACTGCCGGAATATATAAAATACCGCTTCGGTTCGATTTTGATGAATTCGAAGACACGTACCCGGCCATCGATGATCAGCGATTTTATGGGTTTAAAAAACTCAGCCTTTCCAGTGGCTATAAAGATGACAGCCTGATTCGAGAAAAGGTCACCGCAGATATTTTTAGGACGCTGGGGGTTCCAGCACCGAGAACCGCCTTTTATCGCCTCTTTGTAGATTATGGTGAGGGAAGTCAATATTTCGGGCTGTATACCATGGTTGAAATCCCCGCTGATCCCATGCTCGACACGCAGTTTGCTACCTCAGACGGGAATCTTTACAAACCCGATGGCACCACGGCAAGTTTTGGGGCCGGGTCCCCCTCAGAAGAAGATTTCGACAAAGAGACCAATGAAGACGAGGCCGATTACACCGACGTGAATGCGCTTTACACCGCCATCAATGATACCAGTAGCAACACCGATACCTGGAAAAGCAACGTGGAGTCTGTTTTTGATGTGGATGGCTTTCTCAACTGGCTTGCGGTGAATACCGTCGTCCAAAACTGGGATACCTATGGAAACATGACTCACAACTACTACCTGTATAACGATGATGGGCTGTTAAAATGGATTCCCTGGGATAACAACGAAGCCCTGAAAGACACGGATGCTGGTGCCCAATCACCCCTTTCCCTTGACCTTCCTTCAGAGTCATTGAGCAGCTGGCCCCTGATCAGTCAGCTCCTTGCAGACTCCGAATACCTTTCTCAGTATCAATGGTATGTTCAAAAAACTGTGGACGATTACTTTAATACCTCTACCATGCAGGCCGTGTACGCCGCCGCCCATGCACTTATTTATGATTATGTGGTGGGTGCTGACGGGGAACAGGAGGGGTACACGTTGCTCGACAGTGACGACGACTTTATTGATAGCCTTAATTATCTCAACTCCCATGTTGAAAAGCGAGTCAGCGCCGTTAAAAGTTACCTTCCTTAGAAGGATAAAAAAGCAAGGCTCTGTAAACATATAGTCTCGAAATGAAATGTGTTGCAGGGTCTCTTGTAGCGGGCTTTTTCAAAAATCCCCTTGTACTTCAGGAGGCATGACAGTGCGCAGGCAGTTCAAAAGCAATTGGCCGCTCTATGCGGTCTGGGTGACCATTTTTATTTCAACGGTTGCGCTCACCTGTTTTTATGGATCCGAGAGTTCCAGCTTCTATGGCATTGCTGAGACGCGTGAAATCGTCGCAAATTTTGAGAGTGCGGTTGAGATTAAACGCATCGGAGTTACGGAGGGGCAATCGGTTGAAGCTGGGGTGCTGATGGTTGAGCTCAACAGCCCGGAACTGATGCTCAAAATCAATCATATCTCTCATCAGCTGGATCAACTGAGGGCCCAGAAAGGCGTCGATAAATCGGAGGTTTTATCCAGGCTCAGGCAATTGAAGGCAGAGAAAGCCGCCCGGGAAAATGAGATCGAGAACCAGATCTCACAGCTGGAAAATCAGTATCGAATCAACCAATCGCTGCTGTCGGGCTTGAAAAGCATTCCCAGTGGCCTTGGGGAGGAGAGCCATGCAACCAACAGTCCCATGGCTCTGAAAATCAAAAATTTAAAAAAAGAACTCAGCCTTTCAGTCCATCCGCTGATGATTCAGATGGAGCTGTTGCAGAAAACCCTCGCCAGTCTGGAAGACCCCATCAAAATACAGGTCGAACGCCTTGAAGAAGAACTGAACCTGCTTCAGGAGGAGAACAGCAAGCTTAATATCTACGCTCAGATTTCAGGCATCATCGGTTCGGTCAACTTCAAGTCTGGTGAAAAAGTCTCCCCCTTTTCTCCGATTTTGACACTTCATACAAAAACCCCCTCTCTGATCAAAGGGTACATCTATGAAAACGCCTACTCCGGCATAGCCATGGGTGAGTCTGTGACTGTCTCCTCCCTTGCCCTTTCCCATCACAGCATTTCCGGTTGTGTGGTGGGAATCGGGGGGCGAATTGTCGAGTATCCGATACGGTTGAGAAAGCACCCCGACATGCAGGTCTGGGGCCGGGAAGTGGTCATTAAAATACCTGGGAACAACCCCTTCATCCTGGGTGAAAAGGTACTCATTACGTCCTCTGTTGAAGAGCCGGGGGTCGCAGACAAGATGAAACGGCTGTTTTTTCCGTCAGAGAGCATGGCCGACGTCAACCCGACAGGTCAGGCCATGGTTGAAACGAGCACGGTTCGATCCGTGGCTCCCCTTGAAACAGGAGAGATTGAAGCGTCGGCCATTGTGTATCTTGAGGATATCGACAGGTACATGCTGTTGAGTGATGACACACCCGGCAACGCGCCCCTCGTGTTTCTGATGGATTCCCATGGCATCGTCACAAAAGAAACGACCATCTCCGGGTTGGATGCCATCAAAGACATGGAATCGGTTGCCCAGGGTGAGCCGGGAACTCTTTATATCGCCTCGTCGCTCAGCACCGGCAACCACGGCAAAACATCCCCGTTGAGAAACCGTCTTGTGGCCGTGCAACGCCAGGGAGATCAGTTCTCTCTTCTTAGAATGGTCGATCTTTATTCCCTTCTCAAGGCCCGGGCTGATCAGGAGCGCGGGACCGAGTGGGCAGAGTTTGTTTTGGGAGGCATGGATGAGGGGACCCTTGATCTGGAGGGGATGTTTTACAAGGAGGGGGCTCTTTATCTTGGGTTCAAGGCGCCGTCTCTGAACGCGCAATCGGTGATCATTAAAATCAGTGACATTGACAGTGCCATGGGGGGGCAGGGGCTCAAGGCCCACCAGACGTCCCTTTGGCAACGTGTCAACCTGACGTCTGCGGACACCCCAATGCATGAGCGGATTTCAGACCTGTTTTATGTTGAGGGCACTCTCTATATATCCGGTACCCCGTTGGTTAAAGAGGGAGGCTCCCGATCGGGGAGCCTCTGGGCACTTGATGCACAAACCGGAATCACAAGGCGTCTTGCTTCGTTTAATGGGCTCCAGCCCGAAGGCATCGCCGCAGGGAAAGAGAAACATACCCTGATGCTGTGCTTTGACCAGGGACGGAATGAGGACTCAAAACTATGTGTCGTAAAGGTGAAACAATGAGAATGAAGTATGTCATCGTAGGGGTCATTTTTTCCGTGACCATGGGGCTTGGAATGGCTTTTGGCGGGGAAAGCATGGAAAAACTCACAATCGATGCGTTTATCGCAACGGCTGAGAGTGATTTGAAATTTTTAAATCAGGCCGAGTTGACCCTGGACCTTGAGGGCGCTCCAAAAAGTACGCCGTACCTCGATCGCGTGGAGTTCAGAACAAAAACCGATGAGTTTGACGTGTATAAGCAAAAGTATTCACTGAGGTTTTATCCCAAGGGTTGGGGCGAGACCATGTATACAAAGCGAGCTTCAGAGTTGGAGAGCGCATCGTGCAGGACAGAGCAAAATGATTACTACAACGACGCGGTGAAGCAGCGGTATGATCTGGCCCTTGAGTACCTTGAGACCCGAGCCCTGATGCAACTGACAAAGCAATTGGCCACCGTCTGTGAAGACAGGATCCATGTTTTGAAGAAGAAAAGCATCGGAAGCCTGTCCTTTGATATCAGTGATCTGATTGAGGCGGAAGAGTTGCAGACAGACCTTCGGCTTGAACGTGTGGGACTCGAAAATAAAATGACTGCACTCATTCATCAGATAAGACTTGCGGCCAATTCACAGGCACCCATTGCGTTTGATCCGGTGTCACTTGTTCGGGTCAGCACCATTCAAAAAAGGATCCCCGAGTTGATTCCGGAGACCACGGTGAACAATATCGGTTTGCAGGATCAAAAAAACAAGGTGGACCTTGCAGACAACAAATACAAGCTTGAACAGGCCAAAAACAGGGATTATCTACGCTTTGTTCAAGTGTCATACGACAATGATGAGTACGATGATCCCCAAAAGGCGTACTCCCTTGAACTGGCCATCAAGTTGCCGTTTATTCGGTCTGACCGGGAAGAGATGAACCGGAGAAAAGTGACCTACATGAAGGAACGGTTGAAATACGACGAAGAGAAGAGGGCGATATCTGAGCAAAGGACGTCTCTGATCCGTTCACTTGACCGTTTAATCGATCAATACTCGATACTTGCAGCAAATAAACACAACAGCGATGCCGACGTGTCGTTTAAAGCATACCTTACAATGGATGGGATGGACCCCCTGAACTTGCTGAAAATAAAGGAAGCCCTCATCAAGAGTGAGATGCAGCTTGTGAAAACCGGGTTTAATATACGCAACCGCTTTATTGAATTGCTTGATTTAACGGGGCAGTTATCTCAAAAACCCGTTAAAAATTACATGGCTCTGTAGGGAGGTGATTCATTGCATCATCATCGCCAGAAAGCGATTCCATCATTGCTTGAACGATATGAATTGAAATACCTGATCCCTGTAGAGATGATTGACCCGATTTCAGACTTTGCATCGGTTTATTGTTCTCCCGATCAGTATTCAACATCATCAGATACCGGATTTTATCGGGTCAACAGCCTTTATCTTGATTCACCGGATTATCTGTTTTTAAGGATGCGGCTCGAAGGCGTACAGAATCGATTCAACATGCGGGTTCGTTCGTATGGTGACGATCCGGATGTGCCGTACTTTTTGGAGATCAAGCAGAAAACAGGGGGGGTGGTCAGAAAATATCGCGCAGCGGAGACCGACAAGGAGTGGTACCGGGTGTACACGGAGCCCGGCTTCGTTGGAAAAGGTGAGGGGGATGGTAAAAATGCCATCAATAAACAGCGCTTTGAACGGATGGTATACACCTACAATGCTGCCCCGAAAATCCTGACTCAGTACCTTCGAAAGGCGTGGGTCAGCGATGTCGACGATTACGCAAGGGTCACATTCGACACCGATCTTAAGTTCAGATCGGAAACGGAGTACCAACCCGTTCCGGGCGGTGGGTGCATGGTTTCATGCGATCACACCCTGGCCTTTGACCCCGGGTGTTCGGTGATTCTTGAACTCAAGTGTTATACCTCTCGTGTTCCCTTGTGGATGATTGATCTCATCCGTTTTTTTCACCTGCAGCGGCGGAGTTTCTCAAAGTATCTGACCGGGGCGTCAGAGCTGATGGGGCTTCATCGCTATGACTCTGCATCACGGGTATCGGCGGTTTTCTAAGGTCGTAACCGGCGAATGCGCCACCACAACAAAGAAGGGACCCTCATGTTAGATACACTGACACTTCAAACAATGACGTCACATTCGGGGTTGCTGCTTATTATCTATACCATGTTTGTGGCATTTCTCCTGTCTGTCACCATAGGGATCACCTATATCAAAACCTTCAGGGGGCTTTCCTACTCACGAACCTATGTCCAGGCGGTGATCCTGAGTTCCATCGTGGCGGCAACTGTGGTTCATGCCATTGGTGACAGCCTTGCCCGTGGCCTCGGAATGATCGGAGCCCTTGCCATCATCCGGTTCCGTACAAGTTTCAAGGATCCAAGGGACATCCTGTTTATGTTTTCCGCCCTGGCTGCCGGCATCGGCTGCGGGGTTGGCGCGTACAATGTGGCTGTCGTAGGGACCCTTGGGTTCGTACTCACCGCATTCCTGCTCGATTATACCCCCCTTGGTCAATCCAGCGCCTTTGATGGCATGCTGCGATTCAACATCACAAGCTCTGATGAAAGCAGGGCCCAGCTTGAAATACTGCTGAAAAAATATTGCAAGAGTTTTGTCCTGATCACATTAAGGGACATGCAGCAGGGGCAACGCCTGGATTATGCCTACCATGTGAAAATGAAAAAAAATCGGGAAAGCGAAGGGCTGATCAAAGAACTGCCGGAGAAAATACCGTCGGTACGGGGGGTTGGGTTGATGCTCCAGGAGACCACGGTGGAGCTGTAAAGACGGGGGGCGGTGCCTGGGTGCCTGTTTAACATTGAACGTGACAGGTTCACTGGTGGCAACATGGCGTTGATTCGGTAGAACTCTTGCCTCGCGCATATTTTTTGCACATTTGCCTTTTAAGTTAATCATGCCGACCTCGGTGAATGCGATAGACCCTGAAATGAAAAAAGAGGGTTGGGTATCTTTTTTCATGAGAGATCATTGTAAATAGGGGGTGATCGGTTGACGCTGAATTAAGGTGTTCAGGGAGTGCACTCATGATGAAAAAAGCAGCAGGGTTTACGATGCTTGAATTGGTGATTGTCGTTGCACTGGTAAGCATTCTTTCTGCCATTGCAGTGCCGCAATTCAGTCTGTGGGCGCAGAGCAACCGGTTGAACAGTGGCAGCTTGAGCATCCGATTTACGCTGATGCTGGCCCGGTCCTCAGCCATTACAAAAAATTCGAATGTGGTGGTGGCCTTCAGCACCTCGGCTGACGGAAGCTATACGGTGTTTGTTGACGAGGACGGGGATTATTCCCAGGGATCCGATGAAGAGGTGCTTGAGGAAGGCACCATGCCCACAGGTATTTCCTTGTACCTCACAGACTTTGAAGATGACAAGGCCTGCTACAACCCCATGGGGATTCCCGATAGCGACGGTACTGTGTATCTCAAAGATTCGGCGGCCGGGAATGTTCGTCAGATCATTCTGGCAGCCACCGGGAATGTGAAAATTGAAGCGGGGCCTTAGAATGAAACAACATCAGCACACCTGTGGACTCCGGGTCTGGGATCAGGATGGTTTTTCACTCATTGAGGTCCTCGTTGTCCTGGCCATATCGAGCGTGGTGATATTGGCCGTCTACAACCTCTATATCGATCAGATCAACTCTGCCAATGCCCAGGAAAAGATCCTCGCCATGCGCCAGAATTTACGGGTGGGACATTTTGTGATCGGTCGGGAGTTGATGAAGGCGGGGTATTCCAGCCAGCTGACGGACGAAGAGACCCCCGGGTTTACTCAGGCGGAAAAAAGTGCGCTTGCCTTTACCTATGTGGATGACTCGTCGGAAGATGAGGTGACGGTCTCTTTTTATTTCGAGGACAACACTATCTATCGGAAAATAGACGACGCAGATGCATCCATTATTGCCGAGGGTATCGAATACCTTGAATTTATGTACCACCTGAAGGACGCGAGCGCTTCCTGGGCTCCAAGCGCCACGAATTTGGATGAGATCATAGGGGTGACGGTCTCGATATTGGGGCGGACCGGCAATGCTTTGAGTGATTACCCCAACACGTATACCTTTGAGTTTCCTAATCCTGACGGTGAAACGGAAAATACCCTGACGTACTCCTCCGATGGGTTTTACCGTCAATTGTGCACAGGCTTTTTTGAATGCAGAAATATGGCTGCAAATTAGAGGCGACACATGAGCATGAAAAGTCGACGATCAGCAGGGTGGGCCATACCGGAACACATGAGCAGTTGGCCATTGGAAGAAGTGGCAACCCCCAGCCTCCAAGGGGCTTCTGATTCAGCGATCTCCCACGGGATATCCCCTGAAGAGACCTCTGGTTTTACCTTGATTGAGGTGTTGGTTGCCGTTGTTATTCTGGCCATGGGTATTCTTGGGGCGGCGACGATGCAGATTGCCGCCCTGCAAGGCAATGCCAAAGCGAACAAACTAACGGAGGCGTCAGTTATTGCCTCGGATCGAGCCGAAGTCCTTTTGAACATGGATTTTGACTCAAGTTCCCTTGCCGATGGCTCTGACACAGTGGAAGGGTATGATGTGGCGTGGGATGTGACAGCGGGTGCGGGCGGTGACGACACACGCCTCATTACAGTGACAGTTTCGTGGACTTCAGGAGGTGTCGGTCACTCCTTTGACTACCAGATCCTTAAAATGAGGGACATGTGAGGCTGCGTCCCTGCATGGGGGCTTGGCCATATTGGCTGTGTGCACCGGGACAACACATCCATAATCAGATTGTATTGTCGGATCGCGTCATTATTGCCGGGATTGGCAGGAGGGGGGAGGAAGAGATGCACAGGACGCGAAGGGATCTGGAAAACCAGCAGGGCTCAGTTCTTCTGATCGCCTTAATCATTCTTCTGCTTGTGTCGTTGCTTGGGCTCAGGACCTTGAGCATGACGAGTACCGAGTTAAAAATTTCCGGTAACGACCGAAATTACATGCAAAACTTTTACAGGGCAGAAGCGGCGGCCAAAGAGGCGGCTTACTTCCTTGAAACCTCCGATGACCCGTCCCCTTCCAACACAGACCTGCCCTGGCTCAGCGACGGCTCGGATTCGGGCAGCAGCTTTGATCCGGAAACCGATTCGTGGGTGACTTCAGGAACGGATGCCAACGCACGCACGTCGAAATTTTATGGGGATGGGCAATCCAGAATTAGTGCCGTACGGCTTGGTGTTGCCCCGGGGTCGAGCCTTGACATGAGTCGCGAACGCAAGTGGGAGTATATCGTCTACGGGCGCTCGGAGCTTTCTTCCGGGCAGGTTGATATCGCAGCAGGGTATTTGAAAAAGTCAAAGTAAAGCGAGGGGGATGCCATGGCGACCATGGAATATTTAAAGGCCCGACCCGTAGGGCGTCAAAGGGGATGGGGGGTATGTGTTGCGATTGTGTGTGTGTTCTTGTCCTTCGTTTATCTTGGGGATGTGCATGCGGGGCCCACTACAGACCTTGGGACGATCTCCACCGAGGGCTACACAAAAGTAGTCATGATCAATAACTCTAATCAAGAAAAGTGGTATAGATTTGATGTTGATGACGCTGGCAGAATGACAATTTATACCGAAAAAATGACGTATTATACGGATCCGGATACAACAGGGACGTTAAAAAGTAACTCTCGGCAGGGTACAACGATTGCTACCGATGACAACAGTGCGGATAATGATAATTTTCAGATTGAAGCACCTTTGTCTTCTGGAACCACATACTACCTGAGGGTCCAAGGTCAAGGAACGTATTCTCTGGTGTTTTCATTTATGATCAGTGATACCAGCGATACCAGTGATACCAGCGATTCCAGTGATACCACTGATACCAGTGAAGAAGAGTCCTACTGCATGACCATCGCGGATTCGCCTTTGACCACTGAGATCGATTCGGCACCGCCCCTGGTGATGTTTCTTCTCGATGATTCGGGGAGCATGGATTTCGATATTATGTACGACAGCGACAGTGGTCAATTTGAGTATGGGAACAATGGTGCGTCGTCTGCTTATATTCAATCCGATGGCTCAAACATCGGTCTTTCCGTCTATGCCGATGATGTCAGGCATTATTGGGTCACCCAGTCATCTGCCTACAACAAGGTGTATTACGATCCCGATGTTACCTACGATCCCTGGCCTGAATCGGACGATGACACGATTCTCAGCGGGGATGCAAGTCCCGACAAAGCGTACGCGCATCCCGTCTTTTCGTATGGCTCCCATGACCTGGACAGTGAGACCTTTGTGACCATCGGCAGCGTGAATGTGCGTTACGCCCATTATTACGTCGAGTCGGGCGGTACGGTGTATCTCGTGAATTTCTCCGGGAAGGGTGTCTACTACTATTCGGTGACGAAGGATCCGGGTGACAATAAGAAAATTTCAAGCCTCGCCTTGGTCTCGGCACCTGACGACATACGAGTGGATGACGTAACCGCAGCCCTTCAGAACATGGCCAACTGGTATCAGTATCATAGGAATCGGGAGTTGGCCGCAAAGTCTGCGGTGGCCGAGGTGGTAAGCAGTGTCAGCGGTGTGAAGATCGGACTTCATGCCATCAATAACGGGTCGGTCTGTACGGTTCAGGCCATCAATGTGGATGGCATTGATCTCACCAAAACCTTGTTGTCGAAGTTGTATAATGTAAACTCCTCCGGTGGAACGGGGTTGAGATCTGCCCTTTATGAGATCGGTCAGTATTACGATGCCACCGACGGGGCCACCGGAGGGATCGGGCCTTCTCCTTACGAGACGGATGAAAATGGGGGATCCTGCCAGCAGGCCTTTACCATTGTCATGACAGACGGGTATTACAACGGAACGTTTGGGTCGCCTAATTCCGTCGTGGGCAACACTGATGAAGCCTCCGACTCCGATTGGGATGGATGTTATTTTGCCGATGGCTATTCCGACACCCTTGCTGATGTCGCCATGCGTTTCTACGAGCGAGATTTAAGCACTGATTTGGATGATGATGTGCCCGCCAGCGATGAGGATGAGGCCGAGCATCAGCACATGGTGACCTATACCGTGGCCTTTGGGGTGACAGGGACTCTGGACCCGGACGATTATGATTTTCCTGCCGATTGCAGCACCTCCATCGCCTGGCCCAACCCGATGCTATCTGACAAAGCAAAAATTGACGACCTCTATCATGCGGCGGTGAACGGTCGAGGGGCATTCCTGAGCGCTGGGAGCAGTAAAGAGCTTGTGACCTCTCTGATGAGCCTCATGGAGGATATTGAAGCCCGGGTGGTTTCAGGTGCCTCGGTGTCCCTGAATTCCCAGGAACTCGAAACCGACAGTGCCTTGTACCAGGGGTATTTTGATTCCTCCGACTGGTCCGGGGACCTCATCGCCTACGGATTGAGCGAAGATGACTCTGGAACGGTCACCACAACGAAGGTTTGGTCGGCAAAGGACGTGTTTGAAGACCAATCCACGACCTGGTGGGATTCGGGTAGAAAGATCCTCACCTTTAACGGCAGCAACGGCGTCGCCTTCCGCTATGATGGCCTGAGCACCAGCCAGCAGGCATTGGTTACGAGTGACGAGCTGGATTACATCCGTGGTGACACAGGGAACGAGGAGTCCAATGGAGGTTCGTACCGGGACCGGGACGGTAATATGCTTGGGGATATTGTTGATTCGTCCCCCGTGTATGAAGACGGGGTGGTCTATGTGGGGGCCAACGATGGCATGCTCCACGCGTTTGATGCCACCGACGGCGCCGAGATTTTTTCCTATGTCCCCTCGTTTGTGGTGAAAAACCTCCCCGAGTTGACAGACCCCGATTACAGCCACCTGTTTTATGTGAACAACACCGTCTCAACCTCCACCGTGACATGTGACGACACCTCAACCATCTGGCTCCTCGGCGGCTTGGGCAAGGGGGGACGGGGGATCTATGGCATAGACATCACAAGTCCTCATGCCATCACAGAAACAAACATTCCGACCCTCTGGGAATACCCTGCCTCTGGGACAACAGACGATGATTTCGGTTACACGTACAGTGTCCCCGTCATTGTTGAAGCCAATACCGGGGAGAACGTGATTCTGTTTGGCAACGGGTACGACAGCGCCAATGGTCATGCTGTCCTTTATGTCCTGGGCCTCGACGGAACACTCCTTACAACAATTGACACCGGATCGGGAAGCGCTGATGCCTCCGATGCTCAGTGCAATGGCCTGAGCACCCCGGTACCCGTTGACCTTGACTATAACGGCACCGTGGACGTGGTCTACGCCGGGGATCTTCTGGGGCACATGTGGAAATTTGACCTGTCAGGCAGCACCGAGGCATCCTGGGAGGTCGCCTATGGGGGCAATGCATTGTTCACGGCTCAAAACGAAGATGGGGAGGGGCAGCCCATTGTCTCCAAACCGGAGGTGATGACCCATTGCGACTCCACGGTTAAGGGGGTCCAGCTGCTTTTTGGCACCGGTCGCTACCTTGCCTATGGTGATATTTCGGATACGGAGATTCAGAGTATTTATTGCATCTGGGACTGGGCGGATGCCTGGGATGAGGATGAACGAAATGGTAAGTACCTTGGAACGTTTGAGGCGTCCACGGATGATTCGTCCGAGCGCTCATTTTCAAATTTTACGGATGCGACCCTGCTGAAACAAACAGCCATCACCGGGTCAGACGGTTATGTCAGCTCCTCTTCAAATACAATAAGCTGGTTCTCTCCCTCTGAGTGGACGGAAGCCAACGAGAACGGGACGCCATACACAGGAGGCACCCATGTTGGGTGGCACATGGACCTGCCTGTATCAGGGGAACGGGTGGTTTCTAAGGCCCTGCTCATTGATGGGGTTGCGGTGGTGGTGTCTATTATCCCCCAAAGTACCCCTTGCAGTGCTGGTGGTGGTTCGGTGCTCTACACCCTTGATGCCTGCGACGGCAGTGCGCTCAGTGAGGCGTTCTTTGACACTGACGATGATGGCGATGTGGACGATGAAGATACAATTCACTCCGGAGTGCAATACGAAAACGATATCTACTACACGCCAGCCGTTATAAATACGTCTGATGACGACTCAGACACACTTTTTCTGGACTCGGATGAGCAGGCCGCTATTTCTTCAGAAGTCTTAGGGGTCTTCTATTGGCGCTTTGTGGAGTGATGAGACACATGAAACAACAGGGGGCTCTTTTGTCATGAACGGACGAAAACTGCGGATCCATTTCCTGCCGGCACTTGTGATGTGCGTGTGCCTGCTTTTAAATGCGTCATTGGTGAGTGTAAACGCCCAAACCAACGTCGGTGGTAATGTCACCGCCTCTGTCAACGAGGCGGCCGGCACCTGGTACACCGGAACAATTGATGCCATCGATGATGTCCGTGTTTGTGTTGCCGATGTGAATCACTGGTTTGCCTCCGATGTGATCTTTGTCTCAAGGTATGGGTTTCAGGTGACTCAGAGGTCGTTTTATGAAGGGAAAAAGGTGAAGGTCCTTCTGGGGGAAGATTACAAATGCTCCATTGTGATGGAAATATGAAGTTATGGCTCCGCAGCTCTCGGAAGACTGATTGTCCTGGCGAACATTCCCCCTCGCCGTGAACCGCCGCTGCTTGCCATACATGGCAGGCTGCGGCTTTCAATATTATAAAGCATGAATCGGGGCAGCCTTTTTCCATCCAGGAACCCCAGTATCAGCGGAACCATCCTTACTTACCGGGATAACGGTGACGGGCTTTGGTCTTGAAGGGCGCTGATGTGATCACCCCCGCCTTCGTGCGTGTCAACCCGGAGACTATCCTCAAGGACAGGGCCCTGAGGGGACTGTTATCCGAGCCCACAACAAAAGAGCCCTTTGATACACCAGGGCCTCGGTCGGAAATAATTATACAACAACCTCGCCCGGCCGTTTTCACAGTGCGGCTCTATTCAACGTTCCATATGGCAATGCTTATGATGCTGGTTACATCGAAGCGTATAATTTCATGTTTCCGAGGCCCACCACTGCAAATAACCCACTCAAAAAATGTAGCGTCCACAATTCTTCCCCATTTTCCTTGTACTCTTTTCCCTGTGCACATCACCACCCAAGCAGAAGAGACATCAAATCTGTCA
The DNA here is from genome assembly GCA_942491485.1 of Desulfolunaceae bacterium. Classification (GTDB taxonomy): domain Bacteria; phylum Desulfobacterota; class Desulfobacteria; order Desulfobacterales; family Desulfolunaceae; genus Desulfoluna. Next base: position 416,724 of record CALOAX010000017.1, read on the forward strand.
CGTTGCCATGGCTTACCCAAAAAGTGGTCTTGGATTGCCTGAGGGAAGGTGTGCTGAATAGACACAAACCGTTACCCATAAAGGGAGAGGATCCTTATGAAAGCATCAAAGAAATGGGCACTTGTCATTGCATTGCTCTGTGCCGGTTCCGTGGGCGTACTGAATGTAGAAGCCCGAAAACAAAGGCCAGAAGGAGGCCACGACGGGCCTCCCCCAGAGGCATACACCGCCTGTGAGTGCAAAGAAGCGGGCGATAAGGCCGAGTTCGTCAGCCCCCGTGGGGAGACTGTGACGGGGACCTGTGAGCAGCAAGGCGATCGCCTGGTATTGCGTCCTGACAACCCCCCTCCGAGGGGGGGCAGGGGCCAGGAGGAAGACACCAACTAAACGTTTTCGGTTGGGATCCATTCGGTATTGCCTGGGGGCTGAGGCAATGCCGAATGGGTCTTAAAAGCATGGGATGATTTACAGGGGAGTCAGGGGGCATTTCATGACGATACGCAAAATGAAGGTGGCAATTGCTGTTATCTCGATGGCTTTTGCGATGATGGGGTTCAGCGGGTGTTCCGGTGACTCTTCCGGAAGCTCAGATACCGCCACAGATACGGTAACTTCCGATAGCGATGCATTGGCCTACGAACCATTTATTAATACAAATTATTTTGATTTTGCATACGGCGATACCGATGCGAGGTAACGAATCATTGACTCCCAATACGTCACCAACGCCTATTTTGACACCACACAAGAGAGCGTCTTTGGTGTCAATTTTGCTGATGGGCGCATCAAGGGGTACGGCCTTGAAATATTCGGCCAGGATAAAACGTTTTTCACCATCTACGTTCGCGACAATACGAACGACAGCTACGGGGAAAACAATTTTCGGGACAATGGTGACGGCACGATCACGGACCTGGCAACGGGTCTTATGTGGATGAAGGATGACAGCGGCTTTGGCATGGAGTGGCAGGATGCGCTCTCTTATTGCGAAGCATTAGAGTATGCAGGCCACACGGACTGGCGACTTCCCAATGCCAAAGAGCTCCAGAGTATTGTGGATTACACCCGCATGCCGGACGCAACAGCGTCTACGACACCGTCCACGGCAGGTCCCGCCATTGATACCGATTTTTTCAATATCACCTCCACGACCAACTACAACGGTGACGCGGATTGGGGTTTTTTCTGGACAAGTTCGACTCACAAATCGTCGGATGGAACCGGGGCGTGGGGTGTTTATATCGCATTTGGTCGGGCACTGGGGTATGACTCGGACGAAGATACCTGGACAGACGTCCATGGCGCCGGGTGTCAACGCAGCGATCCCAAGTATGATGACGGAACCGATTACTCAGAAGGTCATGGCCCTCAGTCTGATGCGGTCTATGTCTACAATTATGTGCGTGCGGTTCGGTACGATGAGACGGTGACAAACCCCACCTATGTCGTTGTTGACACCAACCAGACCACTTGCTGGAACAACAGCAGTGAAATCAGTGCGCCTGCAGACGGTGATGCTTTTTACGGCCAGGATGCACAATACGATAGCAACGCTCCCAGTTATACCGACAATGGTGATGGGACCATCACTGATAATATCACCGGCCTGATGTGGCAGAAATCCCCGGATACAAACGGTGACGGATCCATTCTTTCCGATGACAAATACACCTATGATGAAGCGGTCTCAAACGCTTCATCCTGCACAACCGGTGGCTATAAGGATTGGCGCCTCCCGACGATTAAGGAGCTGTACTCGCTCATGCAGTTCAGTGGCGAGGATGTGAGCCTCGAGATGTAGCCCGTCGGCGAATGGGACGCACCTGAGGTACGAAGGTCCGGAGCATTTGCGAACCCGGGGTCCAGAGGATCCCCCCCGCCCTGACCCCGGAAGGCAGGCTTTTTTAAAAGACTATTTACTATATACAACAGAGAAAATAATGACGATTCAACGTATTGAAGGCTGCATCGGCTGCGGGACATGTGTGAAAACCTGCCCCACGGATGTGATCCGCCAGGACCCGAAAACGAAAAAGGCAGTCATCAAGTATGCGGCAGACTGTCAGATCTGTCACTTGTGCCGGATGTATTGCCCTGTGGATGCCATCACCATTTCATCGGACAAGTCCATTCCAGTGGTTGTCTCCTGGGGGTAAAGGGCATGAAACGATTCGACAACTACACACGGTTCCTGTCGTGGATTCTGGTGCTCGCAGGGCTCCCTTTGATGGTGCTGCTCTTGAGCACGCTGCCGTCACGCACATTGCTGAAGGAATCCCTCTCTTTATCGACGCTCCTGGCTTTTTTTTCAGCTGCTTGGGCTGGTTTTCTGGTCTCGTGTGACCGGATGGGCTGCCATGGGAATGGGGATAGGCCAGAGGATCAAGATCGACAAAATCATAGGCTACACCTGCGTTACGGTGATGCTGTTTCATCCTTTGTCTTTGGTCCTTCCACGGTGCTTTGAAGCGGGGGTGGCTCCTGGTGACGCATTTATTACCCTCGTCACCACCCTTAACCGTGGCGTTGTCCTGGGCCTCGTTGCCTGGGTGCTTCTGGCGATTTTGGGGATCACCTCCCTGCTACGGAAGTCGCTGCCCATGACCTACCGGGTGTGACGGCTATGTCATGGTCTTCTATCCATCTCGTTTGTCTGTGTTGCAGCGTGGCACGCCGTGGATCTTGGTCGTCAATCACAGGGGGCTCTGGCTCTTATGATCATTGCCATGACAGGCATGGGGCTCTTTTTTCATGTGCAACGCACCATCGTAGATTTATTTAAACAATAGGCTTGCTAAGTATGAAAAATTCCAAAAAACAGACAGATATGTCCCGGCGTACGTTTATGGCCATGGCAGGAGGCGCAGCAAGCCTTGCGGCCATGGCAGCCATGGGGATTCCCACGGAGTGCCGTGCCAATATCCCCGATATTGATATCGATGAGATGACCCGCGAAGAAAAAGAGGTCGACGTCCTTGTGGTGGGAAGCGGCATGGCCGGTGTTTTCGCCGCGGTGAAGGCCCACGATGCCGGAGCAAAGGTCTTGATGGTCTCCAAGGGAAGGCTGGGGGCGTCGGGTCAGACGCCCTTTGCCCGGGGCATTTTTTCCTATGACCTGAATAGGGCCAAAGTGAGTCTTGACCAATTTGTTGACTCGGTCTCCCGTTCTGCCATGGGCACGAACAACCCGGTGTTCACAAGGCAGATGGCGGAACACTCCAAGGCACGGGTCGAAGAGTTGAAATCGTGGGGCTTTTTTGATTCCCCCCTTTACCACAAGGCCTTCAGCAAACCCATGGCCGAGCGGAAGATACCCGTGATGGAACGGGTGATGCTTACACATCTGATCAAAGAGGACGGGAAAATCTCCGGGGCCGCAGGGTTCAGCCTGGATGAGGCGAAGGTCTATTTTTTCTCGGCAAAGAGCGTTGTTCTCTGCACAGGGGCCGGGGGGTTCAAGCCCAACGGGTTTCCCATCTGCGATCTGACCCACGACGGGACCATGATGGCCTATGATATCGGGGCAAAGGTGACCGGCAAAGAGTGGAACGACGGGCACCCGGCCAACCTCGAACACCCGGCGGCGGTCTATGACCAATGGGGGCCAATGCTTCAGGGGCCTCCCAACATCACGGGCGTCGGGGTCAGGCACGACCTTGGGGTGGATCTGAACTACAGCATTTACGTGAACGGCCCCCAGAAAACCCTATCGGGTCAGCCTCCCTTTGCCATGAAACCCTTGGCGGGCGGGCCTTACCGACCCGATGGGTTCAAACAAAACGGTCCCCCTTCAGGAGGGAGGCCGGAAGGCAGGAGAAAGGGTGGTCCTGGAGGGGGCGACCACAAGCCTCCGGGCATGGGGGGTATTCCATCGGGCGGGGCATCTGCCGGAATGTCCATCCACAAGTCCGAAGGGCTTGTTCCTGTTGATGCCAGCGGTGCCTCCAACATTCCCGGCCTCTTTGCTGCAGGTGACGCCTTGGGCTCTTACATGGCAGGGGGTATTTATACGCAGGTGGGCTCATCCCTTGCGGGGTCCGCTGTTCAGGGAGGCGTTGCGGCTGAAGCCGCCGCATCCTTCGCAAAAAACAGGGCCATGCCAAAGCTTTCTCAAAAAAAACGTAGGGAGGTGGAAGCAGAGATCCTGGCTCCTTTAAAACGAGAGCGGGGGTACAGTCCCGCCTGGGTAACCCAGACCCTTCAGGGGATCATGATTCCCAATTTTGTCCTGTACATCAAGAAAGAGCGGCTTCTGTCCGCAGCCCTGGCCTACATCGAAGAGCTGAGAGACCATCATCAGCCCATGCTGACGGCATCTGACATGCATGAACTCCGGCTGGCCCATGAAACCTCCAATATGATCTTGAATGCCGAGATGAAGCTCAAGGCCTCTTTGATGCGAAAAGAGAGCCGGTGCTCTCATTTTCGGCTGGATTATCCTGAACCGGACCCCCAAAACTGGGATGCCTGGATCAATATTTCCAAGGGCAGCGATGGGGTCATGACACTTGAAAAACAGCGCTTTGATCGTTGGCCTGACTGAAAAAGACGGGTTCAGTTCAAGGTAAGGCCCCATTGTTATCTTTATCGTAACGATTCAGGCAATCCCGCCTCCGGCGGCCCTGTCTGGGGCCAAGCTTTAGAAAAGTTGGACAAACAGGCCTTGAAAAGTGCCCATGGACGAACCTTACTTTATAAGGCGGATGTGGTGTGCCCTTAGGAACGAGGGGCAAAGCGCAGCCGCACCTGATTTCAAGGTGGCACACCTTGCCGCCGGGGGCCGTTTCATGGGGGGAATAGTTACTCATTACCAGTCCAAGGATGCATTATGTTTTGTGATAAAATTGTACACATATCCATCATGGGGATTTTCATCATTTTCACGGGTTTTCTGGTCATGGGATGCGCCACCCATCGGGTACAAAGCGTATGGCAGGAACCCGGCAACGTCATTATCGATGGCATAGGGGATGACTGGGAGAACATACCACCTCAATATTACGATGAGGATGACCGAGTTTCCATCAGAACCACGAACAATGACGACAGCCTTATTGTCTGCGTAACCGTTGGGTCAAGACAACTGTCCCGTACCATGCTCACTCACGGCATGACCCTCACCCTCGGCTTGGATGATGATGAAGACCAGCAATTTGCGTTGGTGGTAAAAGGTCAGAAAGAAAAAAGAAGACCTGATGCTAAATCTCAAGCGTGGAATAAAGGCTCGGAACAAGGCCCCAGGATCCAGGGCAATCAGAGGCCTCAACAGTCCTCCCGATTTTTTTTCGATATCACCTACCCCGGTTCACCTGGTCCCATTATGATGTCGTGTGCTGAAGCCCGAGAAAAAGGGATAGATGCAGCGATGGGCGAAAATAAATATGGCCAGATGGTGTTTGAAGCCCACATTCTGCTTGATGCGGTCTCCTTGCCTCAGCATGTCACGCCAACAACCAGAGTCATCCTCGGGGTGGCAGCACCAGAGACTGACATGCCTCCTGAATCAGGCTCTGGAGGTCGCAGTGGCATGGGGGGTGGCGGAGGTCCTCAAGGCGGTGGGGGAGGGCCTCAGGGCGGTGGCGGAGGACCTCAGGGCGGGGGGCCTCAAGGTGGTAAACCGTCAAAAGGAGCCCACCACACCTTTACAGCCAAACTGAATGTCACCCTGTCCAATGCATCAAACGAGTTGCATTAAAAAACGTCCCATTCCAGTGCCAAACCGTTGGGAACGAAAACAGGGTGCCATGGGGTCCAGCTGATTGATGTGATTGGTGATCAGTAGGTTGAGTGGGCTTTTGTTGGACGTGTTCCGCCGAATTCTCCAGTGTGTATCATCTGCAGTGGTGTTGACTGGCATTGATGGGGTGAGACCATGAATTAGTCATGGAGAGCATCTTCTGCCATATGCTCCGTGTATGGTGTTATGCTGTAGCAAAGGAATCACAGAAGATTACGCTGGCATTCCGGCAGCGGTTGTTCCTGATAATCTATATTCCCGGAGGCGCCACCTATGAACAACCGAACACACGCAACACTTGGATTCGCCATTGATTATACCGACATGTCATCCTTTGTTCCGTTACTGCAGAAGGGGTTTCAGGTGAGGGTTCGGGTTGGACGCAGCATGAAACACCTGCTTTGCGAGCAGTGCAGTATCAATCCGGAGTATCTGGCGGATCGGATCCAGACCATTTTCCTCGACGGCAAGGTGGTGGACAACGTGGAGACAACCACCATAAAAGACGGCGCCATCATTGCCCTGTCTGCCGCCATGCCCGGTCTTGCAGGGGCGACGCTTCGAACGGGTGGACTGCTGGCTGCTTTTCGGGACGGATTGACCCATGAGGAAGACGCCGAAACCGTTGAGTCTCATGAGCTGGGCATGGTGACCATGAAGCTCTTCAACCTTCTGGTCCGTGAGTTGGGACCTGTATTTCTTGAAAAGGGGATATGGGTGACAAAGCAGGATGCTGAGAGTCTGGTGAAGAGGTGGGCAGATACACCGCAGCGGGCTATCGACCATGTAGAGATGGACGGCCTGAAGGTTTCACTGGAAGAGCTGGCGGGCCTGGATTGGTCGGGGGACTCTGAATATGTGCTTTTAAGGGCTGTTGGTTGAACTGCTACTGGCATAACAGTCGTCGTTTACCACGGATGGATTTAAAAATTAAAATAGAGGTATTGATATAAAAAGTTGCCTTTTAAGGGCCAATTATAAGTGGTTATTAATAATAAGCTCTTAATATATAGCATATTGGCGTGGTCCGACCCGATCAATTATAGCATATTGGCGTGGTCCGACCCGATCAATTTCCAGGCGTCTTCACGCACCTATCCCTTTTTTATGGTGGCAATGAATTCTTTGATCTTTTTCAGGTGGGGGACCACAATGGCCACGGCAATGGCGACAAACACATACTGGATGATTTGGAACCGGTGCTCTAAAAAATCAAAGCAGTAAAACCAGACAATGATGGCGGTGAGGGTGCCAAGAAATGTGGCGGATAAATTTTTGACCAGGCTCAACCTGAGCATGTACCCGATAATGGACCCGATAACAGGGCCGGTTACCGGCAGGGGGGTCATGACAAAGAAAAAAATCCCGATCCATCCATAGGGTTGTATTTTGTCTTTGTGCTTAAGGGCTTTTTCGTTGAGCCGGGTCATCAGGGTCATGATCCAGCCGACTCTTAAGTAACTTTTGGCGCTGAGCACAAAACCGGCATAGGTGAAGCAAACGATGAGCACTTCGATATAAAAATTATAGGCAATGGCGGGAAGGGCTCCCATGCCACTATAAATGCATAGTCCGACGCCTGCGGCCCGGCCACCGAAGGTATGGGCACCGAAAATAAGGAGGAGGGTTTCGACTGTTTGAAAATCGGTGATGGCGTAATATCCGAGATAAGCCATGAGCAGAACACTTAAAAAAGCGCCGGTTAGCAGTATCTTGAATTCAATGGATTTTGTAAGTGTATGTTTCATATAGAATACGCGATATTAGAGGGTGTTATTGCCAACCTGGGCTTTGAGAAAAGTCATGTAAAGACCGACATAATGAACCTTAACACTACCACAGTGTCTATCCTGTTACCAATGGATATCAGTCACCAGGTCGCCGATTCACCGACCTCACCGTTGCCCTTTTGAACAGGGCTCGTCTGCAAAGGTGACACAATGGTCAAGCGTATCTTGCCTGTCCCCCGGTTCTCTTCCCACGCTCCCTCCTCATGGGTTGTCCTTCCCGCGATACATGATTCCTGGGTGCTTGATCCTTGGACGGCGGATGCCGGGGCGGACTGGAATAAGGGTCGCCACCCGGACATATTAACCCGGCGGTTATAAGCATGAATGTCGAGGGGCAGTGTCACCCCGACAATTTTGGCATCTCTTTCACCGCTGGCTTGTATCTTGAGTTGCCGGGTTAATAGCCATTGCTGTCTATGTTGACTGTTATGTGATCCGTGCTTTTTGAGTCTCCAACTCGGCATCGAAATCAAACATATATTGGGACCAGACCCACGTATGGGGTGGGGAGGGCAGGGTGTGGTCTTACGGCTGTGGCGCAGCAGTCATTTGGCTATCCCCTAACCATCGATCTGTATGGCCTGTATGGTGAGGTGAGTGTTCTGCAGATGAACACAGGGAGGCGTGGGAATATTTAGATAGAGAGTTCAATTTTGATCTAAAATGCGGGGTTTAAGCGCTAATATAGTAGTTTTAGTTGATGCTTGTTGGATAATTATAGGGTATTGTGTTGGTTCGACCCCATAGCCAGAATTATACCAATCACTAAACCCAAGCATAGAGCAACAATTTTCATGATTCCACCCCTTATTTTTGAGGCATTTCAAGTAAAAGTCTAACGCTGCAGTAAACTGCCGAAAAAGCCGACTCGACAGCCTTGTGTTCAAATAACACGATAACCAAGCTCGGCTTTTTGGTCAGCTTGAGTGCGATTGTTAGGCATTTTTCCCTACCCTGTTTTTCCCGCTACGCTTAACCTTGTACATCGCCTGGTCAGCCTGACGAACCAATTCGGATGCAGTTATCACATCCGGATTACGTATGCATGAGACACCGATACTCACCGTGATGCTGCGAGGACCAAAGTCCGAGAAGTATCGGTGTACTTCCGCCCGAAACCTTTCCGCTATTACGGCGGCAGGATCAATGGCCGTATCCGGGAAAATAATCACGATTTCTTCCCCCCCGTAGCGTGCAGGGAAATCGGTATCACGAATGATTTTCATGAGTATTTCCCCCATTTTTCTCAACACTTCGTCACCGGCCTGGTGGCCATGATCATCATTCACTTGCTTGAAGTCATCGATATCCAACATGAGCAGAGAAAGGCTTTTGTTATACTTGCGATGGTCAGAAACCATCTGCTCCAGCATGAAATCGAACACACCTCTCAGGTACAGTCCTGTCAAGGAATCGCGTGTTGCCATTTCCGCAGCCTCCTCGATTCGCAAATCACCCATAATCTTTGGGCTCGAGATGTCTCCAGAAATATTGGAAAGATAATCCAATGCGGCCACAAGCATACCCATATCGCGATTAAGTTGTTTTTTGAGACTTTCCCTGTGCGTCACGATTTTATGCCACAAATTTGAGGCTCTCTTTTCGGTATATATTTCGTGCGTCAGACGGAACATGAGTTCCGAGAAGGTATTACCTATCGAGGCGTCCAGATAACTCTTCAGTAAGGCTGGTTTATTAGAAAGTTTGTCGATTGATGCCGAGGTGAGCCGGTCAGTTGATTCGATATCGACTAACCTTCGCGTTGTATTCTCGTCCGAGAATGAATCGTCAGTGTTCATTCGATCCTCTTGTATTGTGCCTAACACTGAAATCAGGGGCGCGGCTTTTTGCGTCCTCTACATTTATTTGTTGTGTGCCGGGCACGGCACACGTTCTTAAAAGTGAGCCAAATGGTAGTATTAATATGAGAATTTGGCAAGCCTTAGGCCCAGCCAGGTGGAGGCGAAGCGCAGACACGAGCGAAGGCGAGAGTGAACGAAGTGAGCGGTCACGGTGTAGCGGTATGACAACGGGATATCAGCGATGATGTTTCGGAAGGCAGTCGCTCTGCTGCGGCAGGGTACCGCGAAGGTACGGGGCGACGTACAGGAATCGAGTTGAGGCGTGCACGAGCGGGATGAGCCTGCAACACAAGGAAACGTCATTTGGACAATAAGCTCTGCCCGTATGCTCGGCGCTCACGTACCGAAAGACGTGTGTTTATACCCCTCAAGGGGGTACTGAAAATAGCCCCGGGAGGCCTCCCATGTGCCCTGGGACGTCGCGTGCGACGCAAATTGGCTGAGGGCGGGGCAACCCGCTCTGACCGCATGGGAGAGACGAGCGGAGTGAGACGACTGCCGGAGGCAGCCCGCAGGGTGGGCGCAGCCCATCAACTCAGCCGAGGGCATAGTAGCCAGAGGAAACGAGCCGGGCCTCCCCTAAGGGGAGACGTATACCCGGAGGACTCACCCTGGTGAAGGCCTGAACGGTGCCCGGACCGAATGGGACGGGTAAATGAAAATGACAAGTAGGAGGTGTGTACTTATGAGCATTATGCCCCAGTAGGTGGAGATGTTCGTAGCGTCGCAGATAGCCGAACACGAGAATAGGCATACGTCATTCGACTCTTTTGATCAATGGAAAGTCAATGTGTCTTATGGGGTAATATTGTGTTGATTCAATTTGTTGTGGTGGTGCTTGTCGCTTCTGGAGGATTTTGCGCCACGTCCGTATCCCGTTGCAGGTGCGCTTTGCCCTTCGTTCCTCGGGGCAAATCACACCTGCCTCTGATTCCAATGTAATATAGACGTTAAGCACAAAACCTGTATATCAAACTTTTCAAAAATTTGGCCCCCGGCAGGGCCGCCGGAGGCGAGGTGAGTCACCTCCTTACCTGGGTATCGACACCCCGTTTTCTTCGGCCAGTTTGAAGAAATGGCCTTTGTACCAGTGGACCGCTTCGTAAAACCGAAGCCAGTTACTCTCGGCAAAGTCGCTTCTGGTGACAGCCCCTTCCACCTTGCGTTTGTCATAGGCTCTTGTGGAGAAATTGGAGAAGGCGTCCTTCAGCCAGTCAAAGCGGTTGTACTCAAGCTGTTTGTCGGATTTATCAAAGAGGCCGAGCTTCACCATGGTTTTCTGCCAGTTCTGGATTCGTTTTTTGTCTCGCCTCACTTCTGCCACGAGGGTGTTGAACAAGGGGGTGACGTCGGCAAGCCCGGCGTTGGGGTCTTTGTGTTCGGGGTGCGTGTCAAGGTAGTCGGTGAGGTGGGCCTGGATGGCTGTAAATGCTTCTTTGAAGCGAGCGGGGTTGTCGGGATTGGATTGTTGGAAGGTGGATGAAAATTTGTCACTGAAGTCGTATTTATAGCTCCATTTAAGGTACGGCAGGTCTGGGTAAGTCAATGCCTGACCGTGGCCGTAGGAGGGGATGATGGCATGCACGATGCGGTCCACGGTATCTCCGGCCCGGCTTTTGCTAAACTGCATGATCCATTTTTTGAGAATGTGGCTTGGGAGCAAGGGGGCATTGGGGGCCGGCTGAAGCTCTTCAATGCTGTTGACCTTGCTCAGCAGGCCGGAGAACCCGGCGTGGGAGAAGGTGTCGGCATAGGCGTGAAGGACCATGCCGAATTTGACAAGGTCGTTGCTTTTCTTGGCTTCCGACAGGATGCCTTCGATGATGGGGGAATTTTTTTTGCACCTGAGCTTTCGTGCGAAGCTTTTTCCGTCGCACCCCGGGACGAAATGAAAGGCGCAGGTGTTGCCTGTCATGGAATCGTAGTTGAATGTCTCGATTTTTGTGTAAGAGTGGCAGGTCGCCATGTTGTAAAAGGCTGGTTTACCGTCAATCGTCTTGGTCTTTACTCCGTTCGGTTTTCTTTTCAATACCATGTGGTTGATTTTGGCATCGTCAACATACTGCGACGCATACGCCAAGGTGCCTGCCGCCTCCTTGGTAAAACCGCAGGCCCTGCTGAACGCCAGGATGCCATAATAATGAGCGTCAATTTTCATGGGTCCTCCAAAATGATAAATACATGACTCAATGATGGTGGGTTGCGAAAAATAAATCGTCAATAGGTGGGGTGGTGTTTTAGGGCATATAAATGCATTGTTTTAAATAGTTGTCAATCCGGTATGGACGCTTTATCTCAAAGCGTGCCTTTGATTTCGCGGGTTCGTATGACGCTCAGGTGTGCTGGGCCACTGTTGATTTCATACCATAAACCCGTCATGGAGAGTACCTTCTGCCATAAGCTCCGTGTATGGTGTTATGCTGTAGCAAAGGAATCACAGAAGATTACGCTGGCATTCCGGCAGCGGTTGTTCCTGATAATCTATATTCCCGGAGGCGCCACCTATGAACAACCGAACACACGCAACACTTGGATTCGCCATTGATTATACCGACATGTCATCCTTTGTCCCGTTGCTGCAGAAGGGATTTCAGGTGAGGGTTCAGGTTGGACGCAGCTTGAAGCACCTGCTTTGCGAGCAGTGCGGAATCAATCCGGAGTATCTGACGGATCGGATCCAGACCATTTTCCTCGACGGCAAGGTGGTGGACAACGTGGAGACAACCACCATAAAAGACGGCGCCATCATTGCCCTGTCTGCCGCCATGCCCGGTCTTGCAGGGGCGACGCTTCGAACGGGTGGACTGCTGGCTGCTTTTCGGGACGGATTGACCCATGAGGAAGACGCCGAAACCGTTGAGTCTCATGAGCTGGGCATGGTGACCATGAAGCTCTTCAACCTTCTGGTCCGTGAGTTGGGACCTGTATTTCTTGAAAAGGGGATATGGGTGACAAAGCAGGATGCTGAGAGTCTGGTGAAGAGGTGGGCAGATACACCGCAGCGGGCTATCGACCATGTTGAGAAGGACGGCCGGGAGGTTTTGATGGAAGAGCTTGCAGGGTTGGATTGGTCGGGAGACTATGAATATGTGTCTATAAGGGCGGTTGGCTGAGCTGACACTAGTATAACGGTCGTCTTTTGCCACGGATGGTTTTATAAAATTAAAGTGAATATACTGATGCAAAAAGTGGGCCTCTAAGAGTTAATCTTAGGGGTGTTTTAATATAAATTCATATAATATTAATTTGTTGACTTGGTCCGACCCAATCAAACGCGATCAAACAACAACGACCCGATCAAACAAATAAAAGTATGCGTGACCCAAATAAATACAACCAGGCAAATCAAAGTGAGTTTAGAAAGCTGTACCAACGTGTTTTTGGATCTGCTCACATCAGGTATGAGAAAAAGCCTGTATCGGTTATTTGAATGACAAGCTCAAGACTTGAGGAAAGAAGATCTTCGCTTCGTCGAAAGGATGACTATCGAAAAGAAAATTCGACGAAGTGGCTATGTTGTGATTAAAGAATCTCTTGAATTTGCCTGGAAACAGAGGGGGCTTCAAACTTGTTTGACAGGTTCGGTGCAGGTGAATCCACAACAGCCACTCAAGCTAAGAGATATTTTGACCATTGGTCATCAATAGTATTAAATTACTGGGTCGACATCGTAATTAAGTGTTGCCATAATCAGTTTGTCTTTGCTAACCTCCCGCGATTGAGTGCTTCTGTTCCTTCAGCGCTTACATCTTCTGAAATTGTACACTTAAAAAAGAGAGAGAAAAAGCGGCAGGTGATCGTTATGCACCGCACCTGCCGTTCATATGGATTCTGTCGTTTTTTATCTGAAACCCACAATGGATGTATGGAGTAAGACAATGAGAAGAGTAAGGTTACTGTTAGCCCTGGCCATTACCGGAGTTTTCTTTGCCACCACAGCAGGCGCTGTGACGTTTGAAGTGGACAAGACAAAAATGAACATCGGTGGTTATACGAAGTTGGATGTGCAGTATGCGGATCCTGGAATCTCCGGTTCCGGCACAGTCTATGGTCTCGGTCAGATGCCAAGCAAAGACTCCAAGAGGGATGCCACGCTCGATATCACTGCCCGAGAGTCCCGCTTATGGTTCAAGACAGCCACAGAGACAGATGCGGGAACTATCAAGGTTCATATTGAGGGTGATTTTTATGGCGATGACAAAGGGACCAATGAGGTTGCAACTAACTCCTCTGGCTTTCGCTTGCGTCACGCTTACGGTGCCTTTAACGGCTGGTTGCTGGGGCAGACCTGGACGACCTTTATGGATCTTGGTTCTCTGGGTGAACTGCTTGATTTCGGTCAGCACAGAAGCGTCGTCTTCATTCGTCAGGCACAGATTCGTTACACCCATGAGCTGTCAAACGGTAGCTTGATGTTTGCTCTTGAAAATCCGGAGAACTACATAACTGATCCGGATACAGGCGTTGCTGTTGGTTCCGGGTTTGACAACAACAATGTGCCTGATGTGGTCGCTCGTTGGGTCAGAAAGGGGGATAAGTGGCACACCTCCCTTGGTGTGCTCGGGCGTCAGTTCAAGATTGATGATAGCGCCGGAAACACTGAAGAAGAGTTTGCTTTTGCCGGCAGCTTCAGTGGTAAGGTCATGCTGACTGAAAACGATGATGTTCGCTTTCAGATCAATGGCGGTGCCCTCGGTCGGTATGTCGGCTTGGTCGCTCACCCAGGTGCCACCTATGATGGTAGCAAGCTTGAGGCATTGGATTCTTACGGTGGTTCGGTTGCTTTCCAGCACAAATGGAGCCCGACTCTTCGCTCTACCCTGGTTCTTTCTGGGACCGAAGCCGATGTCGCTACAGACAGTGCATTGTTTGAAAGCACCCGTTCCGGGCATCTCAACCTGCTATGGGATGTGGCGAAGCCCTTGCGTCTTGGTGTTGAGCTGGCTCTTATCGAGGGAGACGCAGCAAATGGCGATGGGGTTGAGTTGAACCGTGTGATCTGCTCAGCTCGTTACGTTTTTTAATAGTTGATCACTTTCGTGGCTGATCCGTCTGGGTATCGCCATTTGCGCAAGTGGGACAAGGGCAACATTAGGTGCAGGACGTTTGTTGTTGTCTGATTTGAGCTGCTGCAGTGTTTATCAAGTTCAGGGTGAACCGGTGGCGGTCATTTGGGTTAATCAGACGTATGACGTGGTAAGTTTTAGGCTCAGCTTCAGTCGGAATACCTGACTGAGGCTGAGCCTTTTTTTGTGTTTATTCGGGGCCCAAGGGAGAGCATCCCCTGGCTGCCGGAGGTATACTTTTACCCACAACCTTAACCATTGAAGGCACTTTTTTCTCGGCCATAGGGGATGCCCAGCTTCTTCAGTCTGCTTCGCAGGGTGCTCGGGTGCAGTCCGAGCAGGTCGGCCGTTCCCCCTTTGCCGCCGATGCGTCCGCGGGTCTTTTCAAGGGTGGTGCGGATATGGGCTTCGGTGACTTCATCGAGGGTGGCCACGCGGTCTTCATGTGCCGGAAGGGTGGGGTTTTGCGCCATGCCTGGGGTGTGAAACCCTTGGAACTCCAAGGGTCTGCCTCCGGAGACGATGAGGGCCCGTTCCACGATGTTCTGCAGTTCCCGGACGTTTCCCGGCCAGTCATAGTCAGCCAGTTTTTCCAAGGCTCCGGGGGCCGGCGCCGGTCGGTGGGGGAGGTTCATCTCTTCGCACTTCTGGTGGATAAAGTAATCCACCATGGTCGGAATATCCTGTTTCCGCTCCCGCAAGGGGGGGATGGTGATGGGAAAGACATTGAGGCGGTACCATAAATCCTGTCGGAACTGTCCTTCGCGAACCATGCTGGCCAGGTCGCGGTGGGTGGCGGCGATGATCCGCACATCAGCCCGAAGGGAGCGGCCGCCTCCCACCCGTTCATACTCTCCGCTCTGGAGAACCCTCAGGAGTTTCGCTTGGGCTGCCGGTGGCAGCTCCCCCACCTCATCCAGAAACAGTGTCCCCTCGTGAGCTCTTTCAAATCGTCCGTGGGCGGTTTCAAAGGCCCCGGTAAAGGCTCCCTTCTCATGCCCGAAAAGTTCCGAGTCAATGAGATTTTCCGGGATGGCGCTGCAGTTCACCCGGATCAGGGGGCCTGAGGAGCGGTTGGAGAACTTGTGGATCTCGTTGGCCACCACTTCCTTTCCTGTTCCGGTCTCCCCCAGGAGAAGCACGGGGCTGGTGGTGGGGGCCACCTGTTCGATCTGCTGTCGTACAGTCCGCAGCCCGCTGTCCGCGCCGATGAGGGTGTCCCCCACCATTTTTTGGGCATCCCGTTGCAGAGCCTGGTGATCCCGGAGCAGGTCCATGTAACGTCGGGCGTTGGAAAGGGCGATGGCAAACGGTTCATTGAGCTGCCGGATGATATCCGCATGGGAGCTGTCATAGTGGTTGGCACCTGCGGCAGCCAGGGTCAGGTTGCCGATGATGGTTCGCTTGACCTTCAGCGCGCAGGTGATGCTGCAGAATTCATCAATTGCGCGGGCTTGGATGGAGGGCGTTCCGGTGCGGACAATCTGGAGAATCTCACGGTTGATGGGGTGGTCTTGGTTGCGCATCCAGGGAATGGTTCCAGACCGGGATTCGTCAAGCCACCGGCCGATTCCTTTCCATGCCGTCTCCGAGAGGGTGATGGGCTCATCGACAATAAATCCCCCCGTTTCCTCCGCCATGGCAAAGATCCGCGCCTGCCTGGGGTTCATTTCATAAATTGTAATTAAGATGGCATCCAGGGGGAGTTCCTGTTTCAGGTAGAGGAAGACATCATAGAGGGCCTCGTCAATATCAAGGCTTCCGCAGATGCGTCGGGTCACTTCGAGAAAACGGTGGTTGTCCATGGCAGACCTCGATATTTCGAATGCAAGTGTGGTATTTCGAACTATAGAATGCGGTATATCATACTTTACTCAATGTCTTCAAGCCAACACCCCTGAAAATCTCGATAAAAATATATGGCACGGAATTTGTTCTGTTCCTACCTCAGTCAGAATCGATAACAATGGATGACGGAGGTAACATGACCTGGAAAAAAAGATATCAGGATAAACTGGCCGATTATGAAACAGCTGTGGCTTCCATAAGCTCAGGGAGCAGGATCGCTGCCCCCCCAGCTTCGAGCTTTCCCCTTGAGTTAGTCAACGCCCTCTCTTCCCGTGAGGACCTTGAGAATGTGCGGTTTGATTCGGGGCTTCTGATGAGGCTTCCGGACTTTATGACACCGGCACAGGAGGGACGGATCCACTATCACAGTTTTTTTCTGGGACCGCTGGAAAGGCTGGTGCGTGAAAGTTACCCCATCACCGCCACAAGCATTCATTTCAGCAGGCTCCACGAAAACTTTTCAAAGGGGAGTCTGGATGCCGTTTTTCTGGAGGTTTCCCCACCGGATGAGATGGGCTCCATGAGCCTCGGTCCCATGGGGACCCTTGCCGGGCGAGCCATGATCCAGGCGGCCGACCGGGTGATTGTGCAGGTGAACCCCCATGTGCCCTTTATCCATGGGGAGGATGCCCATGTGCATGTGGATGAGGTGGACTTTATCTGCGACTGTGACCGGCCGCTCTTTGAGGTGCCCGATGCCAGCCCGGATGCAGCGGAAGCAAAGATCGCCGATTTTATTTCTGAGCGTATTCCTGACGGGGCCACCATTCAACTTGGCATCGGCAAACTGGCCAACGCCATCGGCGACAGGCTCTTAGGGAAAAAGGATTTGGGGATTCATTCTGAGATGCTGACGCCCTCGCTGATTCGGTTGATTCAGGAGGGGGTTGCCACCGGGGCGAAAAAGGAGCTTCATCGCGGCAAAGCCGTTGGTGGTTTCTCCTTGGGTGCCAAGGCCGATTACGACTTTCTTCACAGCAACCCCCAGGTCGAATTCTACCCTGTGTCCTACGTCAACGATCCCGCAGTGGTAGCGAAACACAGCAACTTTATCTCGGTGAACAATGCCCTTGCCATCGACCTGACAGGCCAGGCGGCCAGCGAGTCCCTGGGGTTCAGCCAGTTCAGCGGGACCGGCGGGCAGCTCGACTTTGTCCGCGGCGCGCGCATGTCCCACGGCGGGATGTCTTTCCTGGCCCTGAAGTCCACTGCCGGATCAGGAAGCGGCCTTATCTCCCGAATCCGATGCACCCTGGATCCCGGGGCCGTCATCACAACGCCTCGGAGCGACGTGCAGTACATTGTCACCGAGTACGGCATTGCCGACCTCGACCGGAAGAGCATTCCCGATAGGGTTCGGGCCATGATCGCTATTGCTCACCCGTTGTTCCGCGATGAACTCTCCCGGGAAGCCATGGCATCCGGCCTGGTCAGTTTCAGTGATCTTCAAGGGGTAAAAGCTGCGGCGTGATGGAACGTCGAAAGGGCCTCCGGCGGCCCTGCCGGGGGCCAAACTTTTGAAAAGTTTGACAAACAGGTCTGAGGGAAATAGAGACGGCAATCGGAAAGTTTTTGCGGGGATTTTTTCAAAAAGCGACCCGCCGGGGGGAAGCTGAATAGTTACTATAGTTTTTATTCAAAAATGTGCATTCTAAGGATGTGATATTGGATATGCATGCATTCAATATATTGAATTTACATCTGTATGGCATGGTTCGACCCCATGTGGCAAGCCTACACGGTTCGAGTGATGCCATCTGTCGGCGCCCTTGGAAACTTGTGATACAGGCTGTGTCAACCACCAGCATTGGAGGCGGGCGCAGCCCGCGGCAAACGCCCTTGCGATTTGGCCCGAGGGACGAGGGACAAAGCGCAAGGGCAATCAGCTTTCGAGGTGGCTCACCTCGCCGCCGGCATGGTTTTGTCCCTGCTTGCTGTTACATGTTGATGGTGATGCCGACGTACAGGGTGCTGCAGGAGCCTTCGTAGCTGTAGTCGGGGTTTTCGCCGGTGGGGGATATTTTGGTAATATCCCGGTCAACGAGAAACTGGTGCTGGTAGGCGGCGAAGAGATCGATGTCCCGTTTCATGCGTCCGAAGCCGGGGAGGCGGTAGCTTGTCCCCACAGAGACGATGTGCTTGTCGTTGTCCAGGTAGTTGATGATTCCTGCGGTGGCATCGTCCGGCACAAAGGTGGGTTCAAAGCAGTAGCCCCCCTGCAGGGCGAGTCGGTCGGTGAGGCGGTATTCAGCGCCCAGTTTGGGCACGAGGATGTCATCTAAGTCGGGGAGGTCGGTTCCGAAGTTTACCTTGTGGCTGTCGGAGAGGTCAAACCCGGACCATTTTTGCTGTTCCAGCTCAAGGGAGACCATGAGTTTGTCGGTGAAATCGTAGGATACCCCAACCGTATAGATGTCGGGCTGGAAGTAATCGAAGAGAGAGAGGCGCATGTTCAGGAGGACATTGCCCGTATCCAGGGTGGCGATGGTATCCAGGGGCTCGATTTCGAGTTTGGATTTCTGTCGGTAGGAGAAGCCGATCTCAAGGCCCTCAAGGGCCGGGATTCTCTTCCCGGGGCTGACGTAAAAACCAGCCACAGCTGTGGGCTCCAGGGAGATGTCCATGATGGCGTTGCCCACCGGGACCTGAAGCTCTTCTGTGATCTCGAGGTCGGAAATGGCGATGGTGCCGGAACCGCCGAAGGAGATGTTGAGCCCTAAGCCCACGCCGAAGAGGTCGTCCATGAAGCCGAAGCCCGCACCTGCCAGGATCAGTGCCCGCTGAGCTTCCCTTCCGTAGCGGACGAAGTTATGGGTGCGGGGGTCGACGTCGTTGATTTTAACGACGGTGAGATCGTCGTTGATGGCCATGGAAAAGCCCATGCGGGCCGATGAGATGACCTCGGGCATGGTGTAGATGGTGTTGATGTCCATGGCAAGGCCGATGAGGCATGTGCCGAAATCGAGGTTGTCAGCTCCCCGTGTCGGCAAAGGCGTGCCGTCATCTGAGCTTGTGCGGTTGATGTTCAAGTCAAAGGAGGGGGAGGTGTAGAGGTAGTTCACCGAAAGCTGGTTGAGGCCTGCTTTCTCTTTGGAACCGGCCTCTTCAATTCGGTTTTGAGTTCGACCGAGACCGGCGACGTTGTAATAAATGGATGCCCAGTCATCGGTGTGGGCCGTCATGGCGTTTCCCATGGCCATGCCACGGGGCGAAAAACCGTAGGTTGTGCCGAAACTGCTTGCCATGGCAGGCAACGTGAACGCGACGGAAAAAAAGACAGTTCCTAATAATCCAAGCAACTTTTTCATGAGCACTCCCTTCAAAAAGACATCACAATTACGCTTCAATCAGCCTCCGGCGGCAAGGTGTGCCACCTTGAAAGCAGGTTGCGCTTTGCCCCTCGTTCCTCGGGTCAAATCACATCCGCCTTTGAATCGAGAATTTCCAGAATTCATTTATACGCATTCGCCATAGGGTTTATGACCCGGTGTTAATCATTCACCTGGATTCCATACCTGTCGTAGACCTCCCACAGTTTGGTGATGTCCTGTGCAACGTCCACGGCCCGCGCAAGGTCCTTGAGCAGGGAGGCGAGGGTGGCCCAGAGTGGGTCGTGTTCTGTCACCGTCTCCTTGCCCAGGAAGAGGGTGAGATCCTGAATGATGGCCCCCCAGCCGGAGGGGATGGTGACATCATCCACAAGGGCTTCCACCAGCCCGTTCTCCTTCAAAAATTCATTGAGGATCACAAGGGTGGCGTGGTAGTTGGCGCCGGTGTCGTCTTTGAAGGCGTCGTGGATGGCCGGCAGTCTTTCCTTTAATATCCGGTAGAGCGGATCAAAGCCCTCCTCACCCTGGTGGACCCAGCGATCCTTCTCGTTGTCGTACTGGGCAAAGAGGCGACCAAGACCGTAGAGAGCGCCAGCCAGGTCCTCTCTGTTGTATGGCTCGGGCCTTGCCATGACTGCGTCGAGAAAGGAGAGGAACAGCTCTGTCACGTTATAAGGGCTGCTGTCATGGAGAATCGCCGAAAGCAGGTCCACGGTATCGGTCAGGTCCTGCCAGTCTGCATCCGTGGGCCGCTCATCCGGGTAGTTGGCCAGGCCACGCCCTTCCTTGCCCTCGCTTGCGTTCTCGCCCACCAGAAGATCGATGCCCCAGTCCAGGAGGAGGTCTTCTTTCCTCATGTGGGTGGGGGCATCCACGGTTCCTTGGGCAAAGAGCCAGTCCGGGAAGAGGGTTGGGGTGTTTTTCGACTCGTTCAGGGCCGTGCCCTCGGCTTTGGTCATGCGCACGGCGCTTGCAATTTGCTCCAGCCCGTAGAGGATCTTACGTCGCGGTCCCCAGCTCGCTTTTTCCTGGTCAAGGTCAGCCGGGGCGTAGGCTCCTGCCGGATCGTCGAAGGCTTCATCCCCCAGACGCTGAAACAGGGTGAGGGCTCCGGTGAGGAGCCTGGAGCGGGGCGGACCGCCTGCATCCACGTCGTACTCGGTAAGGACAGCCAGCAGGCCGTCACAGCGTGCTGGGGTTCCGTCCGGACTTTTCTCTCCGTACGGGTCGCTGTCGGTGAGCATGGTGATGGGGGTTGGGACCTTTGCCGGTCGGTAATAAGCGCGCTCCTCTTCGCTTCCGTACCAAGTCTCCATGGACTCCATGGATTTTCCCTCACCGTAAAATTCGGCACTGCTGAGGAGAAAGTTGCGCCCGTCGATGATTCGGGGCTTCCAGCACTTTGTGGGCCAGTCTCTCTCCTCTTTTGGCAAGTGCTCCGCCCCTTTCTGGTAGTAGAAAAGGGGCTTGAGGAGATAGGTCATCATGTCAAAGAAGGAGAGCATTCCTCCCCGGGTGGACTCGTATCCCACGTCGGTCTGGCTGTGCAGGGCACCCCAGAGCGCCTGGAGAATGACGAGGGTGGCGTTGCGGTTCTGCCAGATCTCATCGCCCACCTCAAAGTCCTGTGACCCCACCAGGTAATCGGTGACGGGGTTCCCTTCTGCATCCGTGCCGTGGGTCATCATGGGTGCCCGGGGAAAACCCATGCGGTAGATGACCGCGGAGTTGTGGGGGAAGACGGCGTTGAAGGCCACCCCGCAGTCGATGGTCTCGTCGTAGACGGATTCTTCCGACATGGCGATTCCACCCAAGGTGGTGATCTTGACCCGAATGCACATGCGGTAGTCGCCGGGCAGGGTTGATGGGCCATCGCCCCGTTTCTTGGCCCACACCTGATTGCCCAGGTATTTGCGGCCGTTCATGAATCCGGTGTACCCGTTGGCTTCCATGACTTGAAAGATAAAGGCAGCTTCGGAGCCTAACGCGGTGGCATGAATGGGCATGACGAGGATGAATTTCCTCTCGGCGAAGAAGAACTGATAATTCCGGAAGAGGGCCTCTTCGTGGGTGGCGCACTCTCGTTTCGGGTTTGAGTCGCCGATGATCTCATTCACCACAAGGGAGCCCGCGATCTCGCCTTTATTGACCGTTGGCATTACAAGGTTGCCCTGGGTGTCGTAGGCCACGGTGTAGAAGTCGTCTCCCAGCTTGCCCAGGTAGTAGTCAGAGCGAAAGGTCCCTCTGTAGCGCTCCATCCGGTTGACGTAGCGGTGGAGGGTGCTGCCGTATCCTCCCAGCAATTCCTCAACCCCGTTGCCGGAGATGTTTGTGGCCGTGATGCCCCCAACCTCGGGGTCCCCCGTGGCACCTAAGATTTCGATGCCGCTGCCGAAGGGAAGGACGTTGAGGCCAGCATCGAGGAGCCGGGCCATAATCATCTCCCGAGTCCAGGGGTGAGAGGGGCTTGTGAAGTCAACGGTAACAGGAGGGGCTCCATCCACCGAGATTTCAAGGACGGTGTTTTTGTCGGACAGCTCAATGGCATTTGGCGCTATTGTCAGCGCGGTGTCATCTGGATTGGTTGTGAAAAACGTTTTCAGCGGATTGGTGGTTGCCCAGTTGGTTAAAGCAATGGTTCCGTAAGGGCTTATGATTCGGAAGTATTTCTTGCCGTTGTGGTCGTAGGTGAAACAGATGGGTGCGGAATCGGGGCCACCAATGGCATTGCGGTAGCTTTCGTTGATCATGCCCACAACATCATCTCGAAGGTACCTGCGAAGCTTATTAAATTTGATGCTGAAGGATTTATCAGGGCCAAGGCTGATCGTCACCCCCGCGAAGATATTGGCGTTGTACGTCCCAGAGTCACCGAAATCTATATTCGAGGTGAACACGGCGTGGGTAACCTGACCGTACTGAACGTTCAGGCTCGCCTGGTCCTCCATGGTCTGCCCTTCAAACTGAGAGGGGTAGTAGTATTCCCAGCTCTCGGGGTCTTCGGAGGGCCTGTGGATCCAGGCGTAGACGCGTCCGCCGGGGGTGTAGGTGATCTCCCAGTTTCGGCCGTCAAAGGCAACTATCTCTCCGGTTTCCGGTGCGCAGTAGTAAGGGCCTTCCGCGTGCCAGGCGGCCCGCGTGGAAGCGCTCATGGTGTTCAGGGCGATGTTGTCGTCCTCGACCCCGGTGGGGCAGTAGGGTCGGTACCCGTTTACAACCGGTTCGCCGTTGGGTTGCATCATGGGCCTGCCGCCGGTGGGTGACCCCATGTCGCCGGGGGTTCCCGCCACCATGAGGCCGATGGGGTAGTCCTGGTTGTACCGAAATCCATAGGGTGCCATGTCGAGGGCCTCAGTCGAAGCCGTATATGGAGCCCGGGCGCGAAACATGTATTTCCAGTCGTCGGTCTGCAGGGCGATGTCATACATGCCAAGGGGGATCATACCAAGGACCTTTGTTTTGTGGGTCCGCATGGCAAAGAGGGTGTCGTTGACGGTAATGGTTCCTGCGCCTTCTCCGTGTCCGTGTTCAGAATTGGGGTGGGAGCTGGCCAACCCTTCGTTGGTTTCACCGCCATCGAGGTACCCGATATGAGAGCCCAGGCTGGCGAAGAACATGAGGTTCTCGAGAAAGGAGGTGTGGAATGCCTCGGGGTCGGTGACCCTGTCCCTGCCCCAGAGGTCGTAGCGCAGGAGGTCGTAGATGGACTCCTCGATGCGGGCGCCTTCCATGTCCCACGCCATGCGGTCGAAGTTGCGGCCGAGGATGCCCAAGGGGTAAGGCTTGTCGCCGTAGGAGTCGGATATAAGGGCCATCTCCCGGTCGGCCCGCAGGAAGTATTGCAGGAGGTAGGGGGCAAACTCTCGCACAACACGGCTCAGCTCGGTGTTGGAGTATATTTGAGCGCTGTTTTCGTTGTAGGCGGGGTTGCTTTCATAGATGGCTCCTCCTGGGGTGAGGCGGTCCTCAAGCTCGCAGAGAAGATTTCTCAGGACGCGGTCAAGCTCCAACTGCGGATCAAAGATGGAACCCAGGCTTCGGATTGTCTGATGAACAGCAAGCCGCGTGGTCTCATCGGCCATGACCTCATTAAACCCGTTTAAAAGGGAGTGGACCCCTTCCACGACATTTCCAAGGTTCAGGTTTTCATGCACCGCGGGATCGATATCGGCGGCATTCAGGAGGTCGCCATCGCTGTTTTTCCACATGGAATAGTCGGACCGGATGAGCAGTTTTCCTAAAATGGTGGTGAGGTCCAGAAAATCGTTATGAAAATCCGGTTTGTTGATATCGTCCACAAGTTCCTGCATATCTGCGGAAATTTCCAGGGGGGTCTTCGTGCCCAGGAAGTACCCGATGATGCGATGGAGCATCTGGTTGACGTATCCCTCCTGCTGAGGGCTGTCGGATATCTCGTCGAGCAGGGCGTAAAGGCCGTTAAGGTGCTCGGTTGTTGTTTTTCCGCCATGAAAGGCTTGGGCTCCGGGCGATGACTTGATGCTTGGATCCGGAGCCGTAAGGCAGGCAAGGAGCTCCTTTACATCCGTGCCGAGCAGGTCGGGCAGGAGGGTGGGTGAGGCGGTGAGAAGGGCATGGGTGGCCTGTGAAAAGGTGATGAAATCGGCCGTGTTTGTGTTCACTGTTTTGGAGAACTCTTCGTTGACCATGGCACCGTCAATTGCGTCCCAGGCCTCTTCCAGAGCCCCTTCTCCTTTAAATACCTCCATAAGGGTAAAGCCGGATGGCTCGTTTTTCTGGATGTTTGCGTTTTCTGTTGCCCCGTCCCCACCGCAACCGATGAACCAAAGGAAGGTCAGGAGCGCCGCTGCACGAAACCACCGAGTTATTTTCATGGAATCCATTCCTTTTTCGGAGCTTGCATTGAACAGCCGGTATCATCATTCATTGTTATGTTTATAACGGGTAACACTGTTTTATTACCCGATCAATATTCTTTTTTTGTAGAGATGATGACATAATCGAGCCAAAATGAGCAATTGTAAGGAAAAAAAATGAAAGACTGGATTCCCCGTCAACTGGGGTTTTTATGGCTATGGTCTGGTTAAAAAACGGAAAAATGAAGGATGGGAGGAATTTCGGGTTCTTTTCTAATATAATATTAAAACCTTAATTTTGAATCAGGATGCACTGCGATAAGTAAAAATATTGGGTCGTTTTATTGTTCGAGTTGCATGGAAACGCGGGTGCGTGGGCCTTTACGGTCCGTAATTCATGCAAAGGGGCAACGGTTGTGACGAAGGGTACCTCAATTGTTTCACGCAGCAAGGGAACCCTTGGTTTCAGGTCAGAGGTCTCCGGGATGGGGTGGTTGCAGGGGCCAGGTGCGTTGTGTTGGACTTTCCTGATGTTTTTATTGAGATAGGGTTTGAGGCAATATCTTGTTTAAAATATAATGGAAACTGTCATGCCTCACCCGTGGGGGGAACTCTTCATGAGGAGAGTGCTCGAACGCGGGGTCTTTTCGATCTTTCCTTTGAGTCCCATATTGATCCGGATGGTTGTTCACAGCAAACGCTTCAGCGGACTCCGAACCAGTGCGCGGTTGGATTCACCGATGCCACCGGCGGCTTCGCTTCACCTCATGGAGGCAATCATGGAAAAACCGATCATCGCAGACAACAAGCCTGCAAAAGTAAGTCTTTCCAAAGGGCAAGAGTACCATTTCTGCACGTGTGGCAAATCCAAAAGCCAGCCATCCTGTGATGGCTCGCATCTGGGAACCTCTTTTACCCCGAAAGTTATTGTGCCGGACAGCGATGGTGCCGCCTATTTATGCGCCTGCAAACACACAGGGAACTCCCCATACTGCGATGGCTCTCACAAACAGTTCACGGACGATCAGGTGGGCCAAGAGGGGCCGGAGATCAAAATACGCCCGCTTCACAAACCCGTGGCAACCGGGACAAAGGAAGAGCCCACCGTAGAGTTTGTCCATCAACTGGGGCAGGAGGGGCTGAACAAATTCGGGCACCACGGCCCCATGGTCTCCATGGGGGTGCCCCGATACAAATTGCCGCACTGGGATGACCTTCAGATTATGGTGGCTCAGATGGCGAGAAAGCCATTGATGGAAGATGAAGCCGTAGAGACCGAACTTGTGATAGGCCCTGAATCCAGAAAACCACTGGTACTGAACATACCTGTGTTTGTATCGGACATGAGCTTTGGTGCGTTGTCTGAAGAGGCAAAAATCGCCCTTGCAAAGGGGGCTGAACGTGCAGGGACCGGCATCTGTTCGGGTGAAGGAGGGATGCTGCCGGAAGAACAGGCAGAAAATACCCGCTACTTTTACGAGCTTGCCAGTGCCATGTTTGGGTACAAAGAAGAGGTGTTGAGCAAGGTGCAGGCCTTTCATTTTAAAGGCGGACAAGGGGCCAAGACAGGGACTGGCGGGCATTTGCCCGGCTCGAAAAACAAAGGGAGAATCTCCGAAATCAGGGGGATACCTGAAGGGGAACCGGCGGTTTCTCCCCCCACGTTCCGAGACCTGTCATCGCCGTCAGATTTCAGGCGCTTTGCAGATCGGGTCAGAGAGATCACCGGCGGCATTCCCATTGGCTTCAAACTAAGCGCAAACCACATCGAGAAGGATATCCAATTCGCCCTTGATGCCAGTGCGGATTATATTATCCTCGATGGCCTGGGGGGAGGGACCGGAGCGGCTCCCGAGATTTTTCGAGACCACATAAGCGTTCCCACCATCCCCGCATTGGCGCGGGCACGCCGCTGCCTTGATTCCCAGAATGCCAGTGGTCGCGTGACACTGATCGTGACAGGTGGATTGCGCGTGCCTGTGGATTTTGTGAAAGCTCTGGCCCTTGGGGCTGACGGGATCGCCATTGCCAACAGTGCCATGCAGGCCATCGGTTGTGTCGGCGCGCGGATCTGCAATACCAACAACTGCCCAGCCGGAATAGCCACCCAAAAAGAGGAGCTGCGCAAAAGGCTCGATGTCAACAGCGCTGCAAAGCAACTGCACAATTTTCTCGATGCCTCTGCAGACCTGATGAAAGTGATGGCGCGGGCATGCGGCCACCGATCCCTGAGTCAGTTTACTAAGGAAGACCTCTCAACATGGCATCGTGAGATGGCTTTGTTGTCCGGTGTGGCATATGCCGGTTTTATGAGCCCCCATGACGATTAAACTGGTGTCTATGCAGCCCTTGGCTGCTTGGGCTGAATGGCCCATGGACCTGACATGACGATGCCTCCCTTTTTAAAGATCAATGGGTTGACACGTAAGTTGGTGTCATCCTATTGTCAATGGATACCATCTACTTATTCTCCTGTTTTCCTGCTTCGGCGTTTCCCGGTTTCGTATTCGGATCAGGCCCGTGCGACCTTCGGCCTCATGCATTCCCCCATGTGTTTTCTGATTTTCATGACCGTGAAAAGGACCCGTTATGGCGCAAGCAAAAAAGTACGGAGCGTTCCCCGGAGTGGTCACGTATCTTCGGATGCCGTGGGGCGTGGGCCAGGCCGCTCTGTCCATGGTGTTCGGCATTGTGCAGGGGGCCCTTTCATGCGTGATGGTGAGGAAGACGACGATGCCAGGAGGGAGACTGGGCCGCGGGGGAACCATCAAAGAAGCCGTTATGAGCAACATCTATGTGCTGATATTTCTGTTGGTTCCAGGGGGAGCATGTCTTCAGCCCCAACTTCATGCCTCCGAGACAGTGGCGTCGCTTTCGATTCCGCTCACAGACGAAGAACGGGCCTGGATCAAGGCGCATCCGGTGATTCGTGTCTCAAACGAGCCGGGTTACGCGCCCTTTGATTTTTTTGAAAAAGGTGAGCCCGCAGGGCTGTCCATTGACTATCTGAACATGGTGGCCAGGCGGGTCGGGTTGCGGCTGGAGTATGTTCAGGACACCTGGGACAACCTGCTGGAAATGGGCAAGCAGAAGAAGATCGACCTTCTGCATACGATGTTTTATGCCCCCGAGCGTGAGGCGTATTTTCTGTTTACAGCGCCCTATAAATCCCTGG
The DNA here is from genome assembly GCA_942491485.1 of Desulfolunaceae bacterium. Taxonomy (GTDB): domain Bacteria; phylum Desulfobacterota; class Desulfobacteria; order Desulfobacterales; family Desulfolunaceae; genus Desulfoluna. The sequence goes on from CALOAX010000017.1 coordinate 444,366, forward strand.
TCCAGGGGATTTATATCAGAGAAGGGGTCACCGGCGTCAGGTCTGTCGATGACCTTGCGAACAAGCGGGTGGTGCTGACAAAGGGAGATACCATCGGCGAACTTCTGACCCGGCTGGTTCCCGATGCGGAGTATGTGTTTGTCGACACCTACGACTCGATTGTCAAGGCGATGGCGCTGGGCCAGGGGGACGCTACGGTGATGGATACGGCCGTCGCAAATTACCTGATCCGTAAATTCACGCTGACCAATATCCTGCCCGCAGGGGAAGCGAAGTTCTCCACCGGCAAGCGTGATGCGCGTTACCATATTGCCGTTCGAAAGGATTGGCCCCTTCTTCATGCCATTCTCCAGAAAAGCATGAACACCGTCTCCAGGGATGACATGGCCAGGCTTGAGTTTCGATGGTTTGGTCTGTCTCGTCCTTCTGAGCATGTCGGCATTCGCCTGACCGATAAGGAGAGAGCCTTCCTTGATACCCATCCCCGCATTCGTGTGCATAACGAAAAGGACTGGTCTCCATTTAATTATCATGAGTACGGAAGCCCCCGGGGGTTGTCCATTGACTACATGAATCTTGTGGCGAACCGGCTTGGGATACAGGTGAACTATGTGACCGGCCCGAGTTGGGATGATTTTCTGGGCATGATGAAACGAAAAGAGCTGGACGTCATGCTCAATATCGTCAGGACCGACGAGCGGGAAGCATATATTCTTTTTACGGAGCCCTATGCGCGTACCCCCAATGTCATCGTCAGCAGGGAGAGTAAGCCTTATGAACGCATGGCGGAGCTTGAGGGCAAGACCGTGGCATTCCCCAAAGGGTTTTTCTATGAAGAGGTGCTGACCGCATCATTTCCTGGGATCAGGCGCCTGCCGCTCCCGGATACCCTGGCCTGCCTTAAGGCGGTTTCTAAGGGTAAGGCAGATGCCGTCTTGAGTGAGGAGGTGGTGATCAACAGCCTGATTCACAGGAATATGCTCACCGGCCTGCGCATCACAGGTGAAGCCAAGATGGGCCACCCTGATTTTACAAACCTGCGACTGGGGATTCGGGACGATTGGCCATTTCTGCATTCGGCCCTCATGAAGGCCATGGCCGACATTTCCCCCCAGGAAATGCGTCGCGTTCGTGAGCAATGGTTGCGTTCGCACAGAGCTGCGAAGATCCCGGAAACCTTTGGCTCTGTGCTCCCCAGGTACTTGGTTGCGTATGGGGCAGGGGCCTTTGCTCTGTTTGCCCTGGTGGCCTTGGTGGTGGTTCACATCGTGAAAAAAAAGAGTGCCTCCGTGCAGTTCGGTTCCCCTGTTTTTCGAGGGCTTCTTCTGGTGGGCATGGGGGTGTTTGTTATCACAGTCGGGGTTACCTGCTGGGTGACCCTGGAAGAAGATAAAAAACAGCATCGACGGGAAGTGGTTCGGAACCTCAGGGGAGTGCTGTCCATTTTTGAAGATCGTCTGGATCTCTGGCTCTCGGAAAAGGTTAACTTTTTGAGGCGGATGGGGCGTGACCCCATGCTCGCCTCCATGACCCGGGAGCTTTTTGTGGTGTCATCCGGGGAGAGGGAGCGGGTGACCCCTGGTGCGCTTTCGAACGAGTTGTATGACATGCGCTCATACTTTAAAGCCCAGAAAGCCCTCTTTCATTACATCGATTTTTATATCATCAATTCGAACCATACGGTGATCGGTGCCATGCGCGATGCCGACATCGGGACCCGCCATCTTATTTCCCAACAGGAACCGGAACTTCTGGACCGGGCGTTGCAGGGCGAGGTTCTTTTTGTGTCCCCCATGGCATCGGGTGCCTGGCCGGGGGCTCCTGACGTGCCCAATACCCCGGAGAAATCCCTCGCCATGTTTTTTATCGGACCAATCCGGGATATGGACGGGCGTGTCCTTGCGGCGATGGCCCTGCGGGTGACACCCTGGAATGAGTTTGAGGAGGCGACCCGGTTGCTTGGTGACTTGAAAACCGGCGAAACCTATGCCTTTGACAGGGAGGGGCGGATGGTGTCTCCAAGCCGGTTTGAAGACCAGCTTCGCAGCATCGGGCTGCTTGAGCAAGACCGGGGGAGTGCCCTGAATATTGAAATCAGGGACCCTGGGGTCGACCTGACGAAGGGGGAACGGCCCCTCCGGGACAGGCCGCAGCAGCCCCTGACCCAGACGGTGATCCGTGCCGTTCAACTAAGGACCGAGATGAAACTGGCAGGTACCCGTGAGGGCCACTCCGATACTGAAATCAACACCACTGGGTATCGGGACTATCGGGGGGTGCCGGTGTTTGGGGCCTGGCTCTGGAACATGGATTTGGATTTCGGACTTGTGGCGGAAGTGGATGTGGATGAGGCCATGACCAACCACCACCAGACACGCCTGATGATTGCAGGTGTTCTGGGGGTGACCCTGATTGGTGCCATGTTCGCGGTGCTGCTTGTTCTGTTCCTCGGGGAACGTTCCTGCAGGTCTCTGATGCAAGCGCGGGACAGTCTCGAAGAGGAGGTGGATACATTGAAAGCAGAGGCCAATGATCTTCTGGGTCAAGCGGGGCTGCCGATAAAATACCCTGCGGACTGAAGGGTGTTGCGGGTGTTTTTGCCCCTCGTTCCTCGGGACCAATCCCATCTGCTTCTAAAATTGAATTCAATGTAGGCAATTATTACATGGGTGAGCAGGGTATTATCAAGGAACCTGGTGAAGGGAGGAGACCATGGGGGGGAGCAGTTTTGGGGTTCTTTTTCGGCTGTCCACTTTTGGCGAGTCCCATGGCGGGGCCGTGGGGGTTGTTCTTGATGGGGTGCCACCCGGTATTCCTCTTTGCGACGGGGATATCCAGCATGAGCTGAATCGCCGGAAACCCGGACAGTCTGCTGTCACCACCCCACGAAAAGAGAGCGATGAGGTGCATCTTCTCTCCGGAGTATTTGAGGGCAAGACCACGGGTACGCCGATCCTGATGATCCTTGACAATGAAGACGCCCGTCCGGAAACCTACGATGAGATCAAGGAGCTGTTCAGGCCGGGTCATGCGGACTTTACCTATTTGAAGAAGTACGGACTCCGGGATTACCGGGGCAGTGGACGCGCCTCGGGAAGAGAGACCGCGGGGCGGGTTGCCGCAGGTGCGGTGGCCAAAAAGATGCTGGCCGCACAGGGCATTGGGGTGACCGCCTACACCTTGAGGGCCGCCGGCATCGGCTGCGAGACCATCGATCTGTCTGTCATTGAGGAAAACCCCATGAGGGCTGCCGACCTTATGGCCGCAGCAGAGATGGAGAGACGTGTGGTGGCCCTGGGCAAGGACGGTGACAGCACCGGTGGGCTCATCGAGTGCCGTATCCAGGGGCTTCCGGCTGGGCTGGGAGAGCCGGTATTCGATAAGTTCGAAGCGGACCTGGGGAAAGGGATTCTCTCTTTGGGCGGAATCAAGGGAGTCGAGTTTGGGTCCGGCTTTGGTTGTGTGGACATGCTGGGCTCAGAGCACAACGACAACATGGGTCAAGAGGGGTTTGTGAGCAACAACGCCGGGGGCACACTGGGGGGAATCACCACCGGAGAAACCGTGTTGTTTCGCGCCGCCGTCAAGCCCACCTCCTCCATAGAAAAGCCCCAGAACACCATCAACCTTCAAGGTGAAGAGACCGTCATTGTCACCGAAGGCCGTCACGATCCTTGCCTTTGCCCGCGCATGGTCCCCGTGGTGGAAGCCATGGCAGCTCTGGTGTCGGTGGATCATCTGTTGCGGCTGGGTGCCATGCGGTATCTGACGGATCCCGAACCATGAGGAAAGAGAGACTTCGATTTGACAATCAGATCATGACTATTGCCTCGGATGTGAAGTGAAGATAGACTTCATGATGAGCATGCCTTGGTGGCTCCGGTCACATGGGCGTCGACGGGATGAGTTGAATTCATGTCATATACACAGCAGAAAAAGGAGACATTCATGCAGTCACAATCCGATAGAAACACAGGAATTATGAACCAGGGAAAGCGGGCCTTATTTATGGTTGCCTTCTGGATCGCATCACGGATCGCTTTGGCCATTGTTATCGCCCTGGCTCTGTTTCAGTTGATCTGGACAGTGGTTACTCGCAGTCCCAATGATAAAATCGTCCGTTTCGGCAGGAGTCTGGGGGCTTATCTTTCTCAGATTGTCAATTTTCTTACGTACAATACGGATGAGAAACCGTGGCCATTTCAGGACTGGCCCGCCCATTCCACTGGGATGTGGAGAGAGGCGGACAACGACTGAAACGATGACATCGTATCCCGGCAACCACGATATGAAACATCGGGTGGTGGAGGTGACTGATTTTGAAGATTGATAACGCCCTTCGACATTCACGCATTTAACCGCCGGGCCCATATCCTGTTGGATTGTGGGTGGTGGGGGGCGCTTTTGCCGCTAATTTGGGAGAGGCTTATCAAGGGGCGTATTCAGTAGCCCTTTGACGTCTTGTCCCAAAGACGCAGCGTCTCCTGGATTTGCGGGGTGCAGCATTTTATCACATTGATGTGGACGAACCTATGCAGCCTTAATGCCGTCTTGTTCGAACCCCATTTGGTTTGAGATTGTCGCCAAAAGAAGAGAAACAGAAGGTGAGTTAAAGGGGGCATGATTCTCTCAAGGTGTTCATTTTTATGCTAAAAACAGCATTCTAAGTAGAGATAATGGCGTTTATATAGATGTAAGTTGCTCTATTTAATTGTTTTTATTGCGGTCCGACCCCACATTATCCCAGAAGGTGAGTTAAAGGGGGCATGATTTTCTCAAGGTGTTCATTTTTATGCTAAAAACAGCATTCTAAGTAGAGATAATGGCGTTTATATAGATGTAAGTTGCCCTATTTATTTGTTTTTATTGCGGTCCGACCCCAAATTATCCGAAGTATCAATGGTATGGGGCCGTCATAAAAAACGGATCCTGAAGATTCAGGATCCGTGAATTGGTAAAGGTAACCCTGCTACCGTGTCTTTTATTATTTGTTGTTGGATGCATCTTCCAATACGTTTGATTGAAGATTAGATTTTTCTTTTAACTGTTGTTAAAAGTTGATCTTTCTTGAATCTACCTATTGTTAATGTCATCTGTTCAACGATGGTGCATAATAAAAAATTTAGGCCAGTGGCTTTGCGTCCCATCCTTTCGATATGGTTTGCTATTTGCTTTACTTTAATATAATGTGCTGGGGTTTGAATTTCAAGATAAAATACTGAATTAACGTAGTTTTTTATTTTGAAGTTTGCGCATGGAAAAGACATTTATTTAAGGCGGAAAAAAAAGATCCGGCAATCCGGGAGAGGCTCTTTTGGGATTTCGCTGTTCCCGTGGCAGACCAGGCAGAGCGCCTGAGAATCGATGGTATTATGAATGAAAAACGTCCGGGGTCCCCTTTCTGAAGAGCCTCACCTTTCATAGCAACATGATGGCCCCCGATTTTGCCCTTCGTCATGAGTGTCCTGCCATACCCGCAATCACCTATCGGTGTAATTTATTCAGCTGAAAACCGCCTCCGGCAGCCCTGCCGGGGCAAAGCACAGCCGTAGCCCGTTTTCTGAGTGGCACACCTTGCCGCTGGAGTTATTCCAGCTAAAGGCATCCGAATTAGCTGGCTTCATGATGCAGCCTTTTACAAAAAACACTGAAGGGCTAATGGGGCACCCTTCGGGGTTAAATCACTGAAAAGGTAGGCTCATCTGGGGCGGGCGGGGTGTGTTGGGGGGGGCAGGCGGGGGGGGGGCCATTTAGGGGGCGCCTATTGGGCCAATCCTCCCCCAAGCACCTTGTAGAGGCTGACTCTGTTGGCCAGCTCCTGGCGCTGCAGGTCGATTTCTGCGGTCTGGGACGCAAAGAGTGAGCGCTGGGCATCCAGTACGCTCAAGAAGGAATCCACGCCTTCGTTGTAGCGTTTCATGGAGAGGTCGTATGCATCCTGGCTTGCCTGCACCAGCATGCGCTGGGCATCCAGCTGCTGGCCCAGGGTCTCTCGTGAGGCCAGGGCATCTGACACTTCCTTGAACGCCAGCTGCAGGGTCTTTTCATACTGAACCACGGCAATTTTCTGGTCGATCTTTGCCGCCTTCAACAAGGCCTTGTTCCGTCCGCCATTGAAAATGGGGATGGAGATGGAGGGACCGACTCCCCAGCCCGCTGTGTCAGAGGAGAAGAGGTTCCCGAGATCGCTGCTGGAGTATCCCAGGTTGCCGGTGAGGGCAATGCGGGGGTAAAAGGCGGCCCGTGCGGCCCCGATATTGGCTCCGGCAGCCTTAAGGGAGTACTCGGCCCCAAGGATGTCCGGGCGTTTCAGCAGGACCTCGGAAGAGAGGCCCACAGGGATCTCTTCCATGACGGCCGCCACGTTAAGCTCGGTTGCCATGGGGATCCCATCCAGCCCTTTGGTGCCGAGGATTACCACCAGGGCGTTTTTGTCCAGTTGCACCAGACGGGTGAACAGGATCGTGTTTACCCGGGCAGACTCCAGGGCAATGCGTGCCTGGGAGAGGTCCTGTTTGGTTGCCACGCCGTTTTCGAAGCTTTTGTTCACCAGATCGTAGGTCTGCTGACGTGTTTCGAAGGACTCTTGGGACAGGGCCAGGGTCTGCAGGTCACTGGTGAGCTGCAACCAGGCATTGGCAGCCTGGGAGATCAGCGAGATGGTGATACTCTTCCGGGCTTCATCCGTTGCCAGGTAGGTGTTCAGGGCCACCTCGCTCAGGCTGTTGATGCGACCGAAGAAATCGATCTCATAGTACGGCATGGCAAGGCCGGCTTGATAGGTTTCCCCGGAGTTGCCGTGGAAATCGCTTTTGTACTCCCCGCTGCCGGCGGCATTGAGCTCGGGCAGCAGCTTGGCGCGCTCGATGTTGTAGAGAGCTTGAGTCTTCTGCACGCTGAGCACCGCGGTTTCCAGGTCCCGGTTGTTGGACAGGGCCGTCTGAACCACCGTCTGAAGCTCTTCGGACTGGAAAAAGGTTCTCCAGGGAATATCGGTGGCAAGCTCCTGCTCTGTTTTGATGGTCTTTGTAGCGGCCTCACCCTGGATCGTCGACCAGTCGGAGGCGGTGACATTTTCCGGGCGCTTATATGTCGGGGCCAGGGAGCACCCTGAGATCATCAGGGCACCTGCCACGACCACACTTGCAAGTTTTTTCATTTAATTCTCCTCAACTTTGCCTTGTTCCAGCGCAGGGATCGTTTTGTTTTTGCCCCTGAGGGATGAGAGGCGCTCGATAAGAACAAAAAACAGGGGCACAAAGTAGATGGCCAGAAAGGTCGCCCCGATCATGCCGCCGATGATGGCAATACCGATGGCGTTCTGGCTGGCCGCACCGGCGCCGCTGGATTTGGCAAGGGGAAGTACCCCGAGTACAAAGGCCATGGAAGTCATGATGATGGGGCGGAACCTGAGCTTGAATGAGGTCAGGGCCGCCTCGGCAAGGGGTACCCCTGACTCGTAGAGTTCCTTAGCAAATTCCACGATCAAAATGGCGTTTTTCGCGCACAGCCCCACGGTGGTGAGCAGGGCCACCTGGAAGTAGACGTCGTTGCTCATGCCGAAGGCCATGGCGGCGATGACGGATCCCACAACCCCTAAGGGCAGGGCCATCAGCACGGAGAAGGGAATGGCCCAGCTCTCGTACAGAGCCGCAAGGCTCAGGAACACGATGATGATGGAGATGGCGTACAGGGCAGGGCCCTGGGAGCCGGAGAGCTTCTCCTCATAGGAGGTGGTGGACCAGGTGTAGCCGATGCCTTCGGGGAGATCCTCGGCCAGCTTTTCCATCTCGGCCATGGCTTCACCCGTACTGACCCCCGGGGCGTTGGCGCCCTGGATGTTGATGGACGAGTAGCCGTTGAAGCGCTCGAGTCGGGGTGACCCGTATGTCCAGTGGCCTTTGGAGAAGGAGGTAAAGGGCACCATTTTTCCGGTGCTGTTTTTTACGTACCACTTATCAATGTCAGAGGGCTGCATCCTTCCGTCGGCCTGGCCCTGGACATAGACCTTTTTCACTCGCCCGTTGTCCATGAAGTCGTTGACATAGGCAGAGCCCCAGGCCGTCTGAAGGGTGGCGTTGATCTCCGCGATGGAGAGACCAAGGGCCCGGGCCTTTTCCATGTCGATTTCGACCTTGTACTGGGGTACGTCATCGAGGCCGTTGGGTCGGACGCCCACCAGCTTTGGATTCTGGCGGGCAGCCCCCAGCATCTGGTTCCGTGCTTCCATGAGCTTGTCATGGCCAGCGCCCACGTAATCGATGAGCTGGAGGTCGAAGCCCGAGGCGGTGCCGAGCTCGATGATGGGGGGCGGGTAAAAGGCAAAGATCATGGCATCTTTCACCTGGGACATGGCGCGGTTGATTTTTCCGGCAATGGACATCACCGTCTCGTCCCTGTCTTCCCACTCCTTCAAGTTAACAAAGGAGATGGCGGTGTTCTGACCGTAACCGGAGAAACTGAAGCCCACAACGGTCATGTACTCACGGAACTCATCCGACAGGTTGGCATCCAGGAAATCGGTGTATTTGTCGATGGCCGATGCCGTCCGGTCTGCCGTGGCGGCGGCAGGGGTGCTCACCTGTACCATGAGCACGCCCTGGTCCTCATCCGGCAGGAAGCCGGTGGGGATGCGAACGAACAGGAACCCGAGCCCCACAAAAATCATGAGGTAGACGACCATGGAGCGTTTCCAGTTGCGGGTGATTCCCCCCGAGGCCTTATGGCTGGCATCCCGGGCCGTGTTGAACACCCGGTTGAACCATCCGAAAAAGCCGGTCTTTTTCTCACCGTGACCCGGGGCCACGGGCTTGAGAATGGTGGCACACAGGACCGGGGTGAGGATCAGGGCCACAATCACCGAAAAGGTCATGGCCGCCACAATGGTGATGGAGAACTGGCGATAAATGGCACCGGCAGATCCGGAGAAGAACGCCATGGGAATAAACACGGCGGACAGAACCATGCCGATACCGACAAGAGCGCCGGTGATCTGGTCCATGGATTTGCGTGTCGCTTCCATGGGGGAGAGGCCCTCTTCGGCCATGACGCGCTCGACGTTTTCCACCACGACAATGGCATCATCCACCAACAGGCCGATGGCCAGGACCATGGCAAACATGGTCAGGGTGTTGATGGTAAACCCAAAGAGGTGCAGGGTGGCAAATGTTCCCAAAAGCACAACCGGCACGGCCAGGGTGGGGATGAGGGTTGCCCTGAAGTTCTGCAGAAACAGAAGCATTACCAAAAAGACGAGGATGATGGCCTCAAAGAGGGTGTGGACCACCGACTCAATGGAGATCTTCACAAAGGGCGTGGTGTCATAGGGAAAGGAGTAGCTTACGCCGTCGGGCAGGAACTGGGCCAGCTCTGCGAGCTTATCCTTCACGCGCTTGGCCGTATCCAGGGCGTTGGCCCCGGTGGCAAGGCTGACGCCGAAGGCCGCGGCGGGGGCTCCGTTTCGCTCCACAATGGTGCCGTAGGTCTCTTCACCCAGGGAGATATCGGCCACATCCTTCAGGCGCACCTGGGACCCGTCTTCATTTACGCGCAGGATGATCTCACTGAACTGGTCCACGGTTTTCAACCGGGACTGGGCCAGGATGGTGGCGTTGAGCTGCTGGCCCTTCACTGCGGGCAGGGCGCCGAACTGTCCGGCGGACACATCGATGTTCTGCTCTGAGATGGCCTTCAGCACCTCGTTGGTGGAGATGTTGAAAGCGTATAGCTTTTCGGGGTTCATCCACACCCGCATGGCATAGGGGGAGCCAAAGGTGTCCACGGACCCGACGCCCCTGAGGCGTGAGACGGGTTCCGTGATCCGGGAGGCCACGATATCTGACAGGTCGGTTTGGTTGACTTCCGGGTTGGTGGAATGGAAGGCCGTGACAAACAGAAAGGTGGAGGATGATTTTTCCACCACCACGCCCTGGGACTGAACCGCCGCAGGCAAAAGGGGCATGGCGGTCTGTACCTTGTTCTGTACCTGAACCTGGGCGATGTCCGGGTCGGTGCCCGGTTCCAGGGTGACTTTGATCTCCACCCGGCCGGTGGCATCGGAGGTGGAGCTGAAGTAACGCAGGTTGTCGATACCGGTAAGCTGCTGTTCAATGACCTGGGTCACCGAGTTTTGAACCGTATCCGCCGACGCTCCCGGGTAGAATGTGGTCACGGAGATCTGGGGAGGGGCCAGAGTCGGGTATTGTTCCACCGGCATCTGGGGGATGGAGAGTGCCCCTGCAAGCATGATGAGAATGGCGACCACCCAGGCAAAAACCGGGCGATCGAGAAAAAATCGTGACATGAAAATACGTCCTTATTGCATGATGCTGTATTGCTCAGCTTGTCTTTGACGGGTCGCTTTTTGAAAATGGCTCCCGCAAACGCTCCGGTTTCCAACCCAGCTTATAAACTTTGGCAAAAGTTTGGCCCCCGGCAGGGCAGCCGGAGGAGACAGTGAGCTGAATCGTTACGGATGCTGTCGAGTTAGTTGGCAAGGGCCAGGGCTGCCTGAGACGCTTCCACTTCCGTGCCGGGGCGAAGGCGTTGAAAGCCTTCGGTGACAATGGCATCGCCCTCGTTGAGGCCTGAGGTCACAATCCAGTTGTTTTCGTAGGAACCATCCACCTCAATGGGGCGGGGTTGAACCTTGTTCTCCCTGTCAATGACCCAGGCTATCATGCCGCCGTTGGGCTGAAGAATGGCTGCTTTCTGGGGAATCAGGAGGACCTCCGCTTTGTCGAGGAGCAGGGTGGCGCTGACAAAAAAGCCGGGGTAGAGCTCCTCTTCCGGGTTGGGGAACAGGGCCCTGAGCACCACAGACGATGTGGTGGGGTCCACGGTGACTTCAGAGAATTGCAATTCTCCCATGCGGGCGTATTCGCCCTGGCTGTCCCCATAGTCCAGTCGGACCATGATTTTTCGGGTGTTGGTGCTTTTCTTTTTGAGATCAAACAGCTTCTCTCTGGCCTGCTGCATGTCCACATAAATGGGATCAAGCTGGGTGATTTCAGCCATCATGGTGGCCTGGTTGGCTGTTACAAGGGCCCCTTCCGTCACCGTGGATTTGCCGATGCGACCTGTGATGGGGGCATAGACACGGGTGTAATCCAGGTTGATCTTGGCCCGTGCCACCGAGGCATCGGCCACAGCGACAGAGGCGCGGGCCTGGAGCCATGCAGCATGGGCGTCATCGTAATCCTGGCGGCTCACCGCCCTGTCTTCCACCAGTCGGCCGTATCGCTCGGCGCGGGCCTTGCTCGACTCCAACTGGGCCTGGGCTTTGAGGAGATCCGCCTTGGCCGAGTCGTACACGGCCTTGTAGGTGGAGGGGTCAATCTGGTAGAGGGGCTGTCCCTTTTCGACCATGCCGCCCTCTTCAAAAAAACGCTCGAGCACGATGCCTGTGACCTGGGGCCTGACCTCCGCCACTTTATGGGCCTGAACGCGCCCGGGAACGGTCTGGGTGTGTTGAATGGCTTGCTTTTGCAGGGTGATAACGGAAACCGGGGCCTTGAAAGGCGCCCCGCCGGCCTCCTGGGCCGAAGCAGGGGAGGCGACCAGAACGAGACCCAGGGACATGACGGCAAACAGTCCCTTGGCAGCCGAGGTGCGGTGTATACGAAAAAATGGTTCTTTTATTCTTCCAATCATCATGATTGTTCTCCAGATCATTAACTATTGATATACGTATTCCCCCGGGATGACGGAGGAAATGAGAAACCGTTAAAAAACGCACCAGGCCCGCGACCGGGTACGCAGTATGGGCACGGCAGTCCATGCCCTGAAAAAGACACCGGCATCCATGCCGGGGATCAGTGTGCCTAATTTTTATGCACGGGGTTGGACAAACAGACGTTCGGAGTTGTTTTGACCGTAACCGGAGCGTTTTCGGGGCTTATTATAAATAAAACAAGCCGCCGGAGCCCCACATCATGTGCGAACCTCAGAATTCAAAGCCTAGGTTTGATAAAATCTTCAGGTGGGCCTGTTGCATCACCGTGAGCTCCTCTTCGGACAACCCGCCAAACACCTGGTCTGAAAATTCAGCCACGATGGGCGCGTACTCTTCCAGTACCCCTCGCCCTGCGTCCGTTGCAAACACAAGCATCCGCCGTTTGTCGCCGCCATCGGAGCGGCGTTGCACATAGCCCTTTTTCTCAAGGGTGGAGATGATGCGGGTCATGTTGTGACGGTTTTTATGGGTGAGCCGGGCCAGTTCACTTTGGTGGGCCCCGTCTTTTCTCATGAGCATGGCCAGGACCATGTAGTTCTCCGGGGTGATGGCCGCACCTGCCGCCTCGAACCGCCGCCTGATTTCAGCGCCGATTTCAAGGTCCATGAGATGGATGATGAGGCCTTTGGCATCCCGGTTTGGAAAAGCGGGGTGATCAAAATATTCCAGTTCTGTGGGCTGTGTGATTTTTGTTGTCATAGTAACGTTACCATAGCAACATTATTTTTGCCGATCAATCTCTGTGATCATAGTTTTGTCGTGTTAATGGGTTGGTTCTCGGTGTTGTGTTGGGATTTCCATGAAAAACAGTTGGTTGGGAGCGGGATTTTTTTGTGTGTAAAAAAAAAGCATCCACCCCACAGGGCCTGCATCTGAATGGGTGTTTGTCTTTGGGGCAATCAGACGTGGCTGAAGAGAGAATGGTTATCCAAAAAAAGATTTAGCCTCTCCCAATGGTTATCGGCGTTGATATGGTTTATACTGTGTGAACGCCGTTGTTTCCGAATCGCAGCATGCCTCCAGCCAGTGGGTGACGTGCCGTTGCCCATGCCGATACCAAGGTTTTCCTGACAGCCCTCTCTTCATCTTCCTGACATCAAAAGCACCTCTATAAACTTGATTATCTGGTCTCTCAAACGGCCGTGAACATGACAATTATGGGGCCATCATTCATGACATGCCTAATGTGTGATTGTGCCCCTGATCATTATCTGCCGCCTTTTGAAAGCACATGTGGACGGCAGAGATGAATAATCGATTTTGGAGGAAAGAGTCATGAAAACATATGGGGATAACAGCGCGAGGTTGAAGAGGGCTCGCCAGATGTTGGAGTATTGCCGGTTCTCCTACAAAGCGTACGCCCAGAGTTGCCAGTTCCCCCTGGATCCGTTTTATGAATCATGGGGGCCGGGCTTCAAAATGTTGCCAAGCGCTCGGGACCGGTTGATTGCCCACCTTCACGGAAAGTTGAAGACAAACGGCAACGCGAAGAAGTTTGACCCGATCAAATACATCCTCGACAGGACCCCGAACCCGCACAAGGGTGTTGTCTACCGTGGCGGCCTTGACACGTCCTACATCCTCTTTCAACCCCGTGATCTGGACAAACGTATCTCAGCGGCACAGGGGTTTGACCTCAAGGGAAAAGCCTTGCCCCCGGCCACAGGGTTGCGTGCCACGGGAAATCTCAGGTGCGGCTATTTCCAGGGGCGGACGGGGATGACGGAAAATCATCCCAACTCCGGCTGGACCTCCTACCTTGGGGCCGTGGTCTTTGATCCCGCAAAGAAGGAGTGCGTTATCGTCTTCCGCGGAAGCCGCAGCGGAAGCGGGGAGAGAGCCCTTGCCCAGGCACAGTTTAAAAGCAAGGGCAGCCCGGACTGGGTCACCGACATGAACCACCTGAAGGGCATCAAGGTGGATAAGTACGGAGGCGCCACGATTGCCGGTGGGTTCCATTATGCCTACGAAAGTTGCAAATCCTCGCTTCTGGCAGCCTATCGCTTTGCCGTGAACGCCGAGCCCAAGACAATCTATGTCACCGGCCACAGCTTGGGGGGCGCCATCGCTCAGTGCGGTTACCTTGATATCACGTGTGGGGAGGTGGGCTCGGCCCTTGGCATCAGGGAGCAGCAGCCCAGAAAGTTCTGTTTTCCCATATCGTCGCCACCGGTGATCCTCGGTCGGGCCTCGCATCAGATCATCGGCATGAAGGCCGATGTTTCCCATGTCTTTCACTACTACTGCCCAAAGGATGCGGTTCACGCGAGCCCCCTGGTCGATTTCAGTGGCGCCAAGTTCGGCAATATGTTTGTCGCGGCCTTTACCCACCCTTCGACGGATCCTTTTCATATGGGGTGTGAGATCTCCGTGCCCTGTGACAAGGCGTTTCCCGATGCCCATGAACCCGATGAGGTCTGGAAAAGGCTGAGCGGGGGAAAATCCGACCCCGCCTTCTGGCCGACTTTTGAACTGGATGTGGCAAAGGACACGTCGATTGTGACAAAACTGCCCGGAGGTCTTGGCAAAGACCTTCAAGCTGCATTTGAGTCCAGTTGCTCCATGCTGGACACCCAGGAACGGGCGTGGGAGTGGAAGGCGGTGGTCAAAGATGCAAGGCGCCGGCAGCTGCTTACGGATGATGGGGAAGAGCTTTGGAGAAAAGCCGTGGCGCTTTTGGAGGCGTCGGGAAACGGGGGCTCCTCACCCCAGGCGGTGATGAAGGCCCGAAATGCCGTGAAAAATGCCAGGAAGGTGCTCATCGAAGGCGGGTATAAGAACGCAAAAAGCCACAGCGCCTCGTCCAGTTGCTACTGGACGATGCTTCAGTACATCGCTGTTGTGCAGGTCATCATGGACGGAGCTTAGCCCGGAAATTTCATGGGAAAACGGCAGGAGCAAAGAAATGAATCGTAATTGTGGTGCCTTATTGTTGGGGGCGAAAATGGAAAATGTAATTCACGGTTTTCTGTTTGATTTTCTCACCCCTCGGGCGATCCGGGTGCGCTTATCTGTCGCGTTATCAGGGCTTTGAGGTGGACCAGATAAAAAACGTGCCTCCGGCTGCAAGGTGAGCCACCTTGAAAGCTGGTTGCCACAGCGCTTTAACCCTTGATCCTCGGGGCAAATCACTGCGGCGTTTTTATGGGCCTCGTTTGTCTGTTCGTGGTGTGAGTCCTGACACCCTTGTCTGGGGGGTAAGGGCAATCACCTGCAGCCATGGTATCCGTCCTTGGTCGCAGGTGTCTTGAACCATGCAAGCCCTCGGGCATCGTCAGGAAAGGCGGCGGTTATATCGTAAGGAGGGTCTCCATTACCTCGTGAAGCTCAAGCCTGTTGGCTTTGGCCAGCTGCTGGATGGATTGCCCGGTGTCCGTGACGGTGATTCCCATGTCTCGAAGGTTTTTGATGATTTCCCCTTCGCTGGTGCCCAGAACCGGAGCAAGGGTCTCTATTGGCGCATGGGACAGCTTGTCAAAGGATGCACTGGAGGCGTGGATATCGCCGAAGGAGAGTATGAATAAGAGGACGCCGGCCAGTAAGGCCGACGCAATAATGTAACGACCCTCGCCTTTGAAGTACGCGACGAACTGTTTTTTGTAGGTCAGGGCATGGAACATGCCGAACAGGCCAAAGAAGAGACCCATCCACTCATGGGAAGGTCGCATGGCGGCTGTCCCAAATTCCAGGGTAAGGGCCAGGCCGGTGAAGAGTGTCCAGAGAAATGTTCCGATGGTCAGGCTCGTGGCCAGTTTTGTCTGTTTCATGAATGCCTCCGTCAAAGGGTAGTGATTGGCCCGAAGCCCGTGGGGAAGGGCTCATGAAGACTTCGGTTACGGAGGTTTTTACCAGTGGCTGTCTTTCAGAAGGCTTTCATCATCATTACAGATTTGAAAGGGTTGTGGGGAAATGCGCATGGGCCACGCGTCAGGTAACCAGAAATGGTGCCAGGAAAGTGATACTCTTTAATCCACCTGTTTATCAAACGACTAACCCGGATATTTCATCACTTCCTGACAGTCACCCGATCGTATGTTTGAACTCTTCTCAATCATGGAGAAAAATTTCGTTTCAACTGTATCTTTTCGCAGCTCTTTTTCGGCAATTGTTCAGTGGTGCCTCCGGCGGCCCTGCCGGGGGCCAAACTTTTGAAAAGTTTGACAAACAGCATCCGAAGCCTGCTTTCAAGGTGGCACACCTTGCCGCCGGAGGCAGTTTTTAGGGGCTGCCCGCTACGACGTTCCCATGATTAAAAGGCTTTCATTTGTCCTGAACCCCAGGGATTTGTAAAACCTTTCCGGTACCGTCTCCCGTTGGGTGATCAGGTAAATCCTTGAAATGCCGGATTTCAACAGCTCACCTTTAAGGGCGAGCATCAATGCTTTTCCAAGGCCGGATCTCTGCATGCTCCTAGAAACACACATCTCTTTTAAATAATAACTTTGAGAGCCGTTCCACTGCTCTATCTCACCGATGAGAAACCCTTGAACCTCACCATTTGAAACCAGCTTGAGACCCATTGACGTGGATGGTGACAGAAAGTTACGCAATCTGTTGAAGGCATCCTCTTCAGTCCACGCTTCATTCCAGGGGGCATGCCTGAAGGTTTCGACATACAGCTGGGAACACCCTTGAAGGTCCTCTTCATTTAACGGAAATACCTGATACGTCATAAACGACTCCAACGAATTGTTTTGGCGGCCAAGCCGCTTTCATGCTCTTCATGTCCTTCATGGTAGAAAGCCTTTCTCTCTTTTTAAACGACCATGAATCCGGGGCCGATGGGTGGAGATGAATAGCTGGCGTTTTTTTCATGAATTATAAGGGGTGGGGAGGATGCCAACACCACACCCCATAAAGGCGTCTCTTTGTTGCATGGCTTGATCGCGTTTCATCGTTGTTATCGTGTACCCGGCGTCCCGATACCCGTTGCATCGCTCGATCAGAAAATCTGGGTAGGTGTCCATGGGAACATCTTTGAAACCAATTTTCTCATAAAACGCCCTTGCGTGTGCAAGGGGCATGCAATAAGCCACCGTCTCATTCAGCACCGGTTCAATGTGATTCAGAAGGTGCGTGCCCAATCCCTGGTTTTGGTAGCAAGGTTTAACATACATCCCCCTGAGTATTGAAACGCCATGGGTCTGTTCCACTTTAACGGTGGCAATGACCGTGCTTTCCACCAGGCAGACAAAGGCCCGTTCTGTTTCAGACCAGCTGCCATGGTACCCTTGCTCGACGTAAAAGTGGTCGATTGCCTCTTTTAAAGATGCCTCTGCCTCAATGATGTCCAATGTCATGCCTTTTTCCTGAGAAACAACACGAGATAATATACCAACACTCCCATAACACCACTGTACAAGCACACCTGATGCAACTGGCTGAAACTTAAACTCCCATACAGGTTGTTCGAAAGGGGCAAGGGGAAAAAGGGCTTCATGTCCCCGTGCATGATGCTGTCGAAAAGTACATGGCTGAATGTGCCTATGAACGCACTGAGAACGACAACACCCCAGGTGATCTTTATGGGGTGCTCTTTTTTTGACACCCCTAAGATCATCAAGCCAAGTTCAGAGAGGTGTTTTCCCGTTAAAGCAGAAAGCACCGCCAAAAGTGACGCCCCCAGATATGTGTGAGAAAAGCCGTGCAATTGTCCCACGTCAGTAAACAGGACAATCAGTGGCTGAATATCCATGATGAGTTGTGCCCAGCCAAAGACCATCAAACTAAAGCTTCCCTGGAGAATGGCTTTGATGAAAAGTCCCGGGCCCATATGAAACGGTGTAAATGGCATGTGGTTTCCTGAAAATGGCCTCCGGCGGCAAGGGTGGCAAAGCCACATTAGGCACAATACCTTGAAACCCTGTGGCGAATGCGATGGGGGCGCCGTGATGCGATCTCCTTTGAGGTTAGAGTTTACAGCCTTTGCCCAGTAAACGACGAGATACGCTATAATGCTAACGTTTGGAGCCGTTGCAAAAGAAGTGCCTTATGAAACACGAAGAAAACAAAAGGGAGATACGACGTTTTTAGCGGCGAAGCCGCCTTCTTGCTCTTCGTGTTCTTCGTGGTAGAAATTCCTTCTGTCATTCGGTTTGAAGCCATACTTCTATGGTCGCCCCCCCTTTGTGGGTTGTTTTACCGGGCAGCCTTGAGCCCACCGCAACTCCAGCAGGATGTGAATTGCCCTTCAGACTCTTCGCCGCAGGAGGGGCAGGTCCAGGGCAGGGCGCCTTCTGACGATGCATCTTGAGACGTTGTGCTTTCGTACTCTTCGACCAAGCGCCTTGCCTCATCACATTTTGATTTGTCGCTGATCCACAGCGAGGAATTTGTGACAAGGGGGATCTCTCCACCCATGTTTCTGCTGGATTTGTTTTCGGTTCTCAGGTCACAGGGAATTCCGTGGGATTCGATGATGTCTTTTACGATATGCGCCTCAGAAAGAACCGAGGTGGAATATATCTGACTCTGGTTGTTGTATGCCTTCATGAATAGATTTTTTTTGAACCGATTGCCTGTTAACCGAACAATAAAATAGATGCACGCCGTATGCAGCAGCCCGGCTTCAATGAAAAAGGCCAGAATAAGGACAGGGGTTATTGGTATGGATGCTTCGACAAGAATCAAGTATGAGCCTGCGGCGGCAGATATCATGTTAATCAGTGCGAACCCGAAGACCACCTTTCTCGCTTCGGTTTTAGAGAAAAAGACACCATGTTTTTTTGAGAATGCGTCACATGACATTCTTGTGGCGAAAAGAAGGCTGACAATAACCCCACTGCTGTTGGACTTGAAATCGAGTACGGCAAACGTAACTGCGAACAGAATTTTAAAAAGAAAAAAGAGCCCGGTAAAATGAATAAAAACCCTGGTCAACTTCATCTGTCTCTCCATTGGTTATGGCTGGCGCTTTAACAGCGTTGATATTGTCGTTAGTCCGGATATTTCATGGGAAAGCAATATGGGTGCACTCAACTCGTGAAATATCCGGGTTAGAGCACATGGTGCGATATTTCAGAAAGTGTTTGGATTGAATGGACCTGACCGTAGTTCCTTGTCGTTACAGGCGAGATCAGCACAGGGTTTATCCCTGCTTCAGCTGCGCATATCATGTCTTTTTCCTCATTTCCGATGTAGTAGGCTTTTTCGGGGGCACATTTGAATTGGTTTATCAACGTCAGAATTCCACGCGGATGGGGTTTTCTTGTGCCAATATCGCATGAACTGACAATGGCATCAAAATGCGGGGCCAGAGGGCCAAGGTCGTCGATCATAAATTCACGCGGCATTCCGTAGGGAACATCAGACAACACGGCTGTATGAACATGGGCCGCTTTGAGTGTGAGAAGGGTTTCCAATGCCGTTGGTTCGATGGTCGCTTTTCGCTGGAAATAGGCAAAAAATTGACGTTCAAACGCCACTTCATCAACACCAAACAGCTTTCCTGCCCTTTGAAGGACTTCCCCTTCGTTAACCTCAATGACCCTTGGGTTCAAGCGAGTATTGAAGGCTTCTAATATGGACATCGCACGTTCCATGTCATGCGGGGTTGCACTTTTACCGCTGCCTTCAAGGGCCTGGGAAATGGCTGCAGAATAGTGCTTGCTCCAGTTTAACGCGATGCCGGAATATGAAACGAGTGTCTCGCCAAGGTCAAAGATAACCAACGTCATAAAGTCACGCGTGTCCCACGGTTTGAGCTGCCGGACCGAGCGGCGCAGAACGCCAGGGGCCCGAAAGCGGTGGTCTTTAATGAATGAAACAGCTTAAAATCGTACAGCTGACGCCCGGTCCGGGGCGACCGATTTGCTTTATTTTCCTATCAACCTGTCCAAGGCCTTGAGAACAGCATCTCGGTTCTTTTTTGACTTCATCCACGTTGGCAGGTTCGTTAATGTCGAGTATTTTCCCGCATCCTTGTCCCGGGACCGCAGCTGTGATGAGACATACTCTTTAAGATAAACCACATGGTCCAGATTATAGGCCCATATTGTATTGTCTTTCATGGCCTCAATATACCAGAGCCTTTCACCATTGAAGGGATCGATGGGGTCGGCGTTGAAGAAATCAATATCCCACTGAATCAGAACCGTGTTCTCTTTGTCGCATTTCGGGCAACGGGACTCTGAGCTGTTGAATGCTCGCTTTGGGGGCGTGGCGAGGGTGACTCTTGCTTCAACCCACTTATGCCCGCAATGACCGCATGGCCTCCGACCATAGGCATTTACAGGGCCGGACCAATGAAAAGCAGAAGAGGTCTTTGCATATTAACCCGGCAATTAAATACACTAATCATGCAGCATAAGCAATTTTGGGGTGCCGGAAGTATTTTTTGACTCTTCCCGCCACCTTTTGAAGCATTCTCAAATGCGATATTGCCTTGTTCTTCAATTGCGTTTTTGTTCTTGCTGGGGTCTTGCTATGAACACCCGCTTTTAAATCGCAGTTAAGATACTCATCTGGGTTCAGTTCTGGTGAATAGGAAGGGAGGTAAAACACCTCAATTTCAGCTTCATGATCGGCCAACCACGCTTTCACGATTCGGCTGTGGTGTACCTTTAGATTATCAAGAATCAGAAAAATCTTCTGGGATGCCCCTTTTATAAGACGCTTCATGAATTGGAGCAGAGTTTGAGAATTCATTTTTCCATCGTAAATCATGAAACGGACTTTCCCCTGATTTGTTACAGTCGATATCAGGTTCACTCGTTCACATCTCGGATGCAATTTAATTGATGGTGTTTCCCCACATGGAGCGTAGCTACGTCCATGATAGCTATCATTACAAAGGCCTGTTTCGTCGCCCCAGTGTATTTCAGCTTTTTCTTTCTTGGCCCTTTTGGCAATTGATGGATACACGTTGCTTAACCAATCATCCACAGCTTTGGGGTTTTGTTTATATGCCTTTCGAAGCGGTCTCTGCGGCGTAAAGTTCCATCGCATAAGATATTCACCAACCGTGCGGATTGGCATTTTGATTGAAAACAACTCATTAATGAGTTGCTGGACAGCTATGCGTGTCCAGAGGGCAAATGGGAGCTTTAATTGATCAGGATACTTGTCAATGAGGTGCTTTTGAATTTCGACTTCCTGAAGCGGAGTCAATGTTTTGCATGTGCCTGTGCGTCGCCCCCTTTTTTTGATCTTTAAGGCTTCGATTCCGCCCTTCTGGTAAGCCTTATACCAAGTACATATTGTCGTGGGGTGCACATTCACTATTTCAGCAATCTCATCGTATTTTTTGCCTGATTCTTTGAGCCGAACTGCTAACTCACGCAGCTCTTGCTGGGCCTCTGTGCTAAGTTTTCTTGCGTCTCGTTTAGTCATGACTGCCACTATAGCACATTAATCAATAAAGCTTGACTATTTAATTGCCGGGTTAATAACGCCTGGCCATGCCAACCCAAAAAGCTGAGAGGGGCGTTGATTGAAGTGACGAAAGACGTGGTCAGCTTTTTAGGGCTATCCATGAGCCAATTGTTCGTTGCTGAATCTATTGAAAAATCGGTTTCATAAAGCTTCTTTCATAACTGACAATGCACCGGGTTTTTTCTGCATGGTCAAATGCGACAGTGCAATCTGGGTCCTTTTCCATCTTTGATCTGTACTCTTCATATGCGGTAAGCGTGGGGAAGCTGAAAAGTGCAACTGCAATGTTATTTGCACCTTCATGGGGTAGGAAGTACCCGTGATGCGTACCCCCGAATTTATTGACCAACGGAATCCACATCTTTGCATACGTTTCAAAGTCATCAATTTTGTATGGGTCAATCACGTATTTAAGATAGCAAGTAACCATTATTGTGCCTTATTTATGAGTGGAAAAGCTGATGCTTGAGCTGAGGGGCCTCGCTATACCTCATGAAAAAAGGCGGCTCCAATGCTCGCGGTTTCGTCCAGTGATTGGTTATAAGCTCAACGTCATTATTATGGGAAAACAATCTATTCCATATTGTGGGCAGCCATCACACCGAAACGTTTTTGGGGCATTTTTTGGATCATCGATTTCTACAAATCCGAATTTTGACCAATAGTCCGGAACCTTGGCTTGAATCATTATCCTCTCAGCCCCAAGATTTCGAATTTCTTTTGAAATCATCTGAAATAACGAGGTGCCGATTCCTGACATTTTAAACTCATCATCTACAGCAACTGAAAACGTATATTCTTCATCTTGAAGTATGATTTCTGCGCCACCTACTAACTGGTCTCCCTTTTCAACCACAAATCCTTTTAAAATGGTAACGCCACTTTTGTGGTTCTCCAATCCCTGCGCCTCAAAGAGTTGTTCGATTTCAGGGTACTCCGTTGGATCAGCATTTCTAATGTTCATCAACTTACTCGCTCCTCATTATACTACATATCTGGTTGCCTGCTTCGGTTACACAGTAGTTCTTTTTAAGAGGTTTATAATGTAAAGTTTTGGGGCCGCCGAGAGAGGCAAGGGAACTGCCGCGGTTCTTAGATAATGACCTATTATAAATTTAGAATCTTAGTCGTCGCATGATGACAGTTGGTATTCCTGCTGGATTTAAACCACCATCCTCATGATCATTAAAACCAAACTTTGTATATAGTTTTCTGGCGGGTAGCCCCTCGGACACAGTATCGTTGAATGTTTGAACATATGCCGTTTTATCTATATCTAATTGTTCCATTGCAAAGCTTAATAATTTTTTTCCATTTCCCTTGGCTCTATATCTGTTTGAAACTGCCAACCAAACAATTTCATTACTCTCTTTAGAAATAACAACTCCCCCCATTAAATGCTGAGGATTAGCCCCCTCGCTACGAATGCAAAATGCAACTCCATCGGAGATGGCCTGCTTTAAAGCGCCTTGGAAAGATCTATCATCAGCCATTGGGCCAAACAGATGTTCAACTTCTCGAGCAAGGGAAATCCAAGAATCAAAATCAGATGCTACAGAAAACTCTACATTCATCAATCATAATTCCTTTATTTTTAACGCTTAAATCAGTGGTGCGGTTGAATGTGACCGCTGGCTTTGAATGTGTACGCGCGGCATGGGTGTTATCTTATGAGGTGATTCGTAAGTTTTATCAGGAAGTCCTCTGTACGTGAATCCTGCTGAGCTTACGACGGTTTAGCATAAGTACTATCCTAAGACAAGGACGACACCGTGAGGTTCCGTCAAGAGGAAAATAGCGTTCATGGCAACATTTGGAGTCGTCGTAACAGAAGGCCTATAAACCACGAAGATCACGAAGGACACGAAGAAAAAAAAGTGATAGCTCACTTTTGCGGCGAAGCCGCCTTCGTGCACTTCGTGGTCGAAATCAGTTCTGCCACTTGGTTTGACGCTACCGTCAACCTGAAGACTGTGGGCAGAGACGACCTTTGTTTCTTTCACCCTGTCAGGGGTAAGATATTTCAAAAACACAACATGTCATTCACGGTTCCCTGGTCACCTGCCGGTGTGGGGCAGGAAGTTATGAGGACACCTTACCAAATCAGGCGCCGAACCGGGATATAAACGCATCACGTTGTTCGGTGCTCCCGACCATAAAGAGTTCGCTGCTCGGCTCGAGCAAGGCATCTGCGGGAGGATTTGTGATGATATTGTGGTCTTTCTGGATCGCGATCACGGTCAGTCCAATGTCGGAGCCGATGCGGGTTTCACCCAGGTTTTTGCCCTCCAGGGACTTCGGGACTTTGACGACAAACAGATCAATGCCTTCGCCTATGACCATCAGTTCCCGTTTCTGCAAATAAGAAATGATCGATTCCGCTCCGATGGATGCGTAGCTCAGGACGAAATCGGCACCGGCACGATTGATGGCCTCCAAATTCCGTTCATGGGTAATACGGCTGACAATTCGTAGGGCGGGATTCAGTCGCCGACAGTATACGGTCAGGTAGATGTTCATGGCATCGTCGTTGGTCGTAATGATAACCGAAGGGGCCTCTGCCAAGCCTGCACGCATAAGAACATCACGGTCTGCCGCATCCCCGATGAAAACCTCACTGGCAATGGCTGAAGTTCGTTCCCTGAGCGCATCATTGCGTTCTACCACATGGAAGGCGATTTCCTTTTTCTTCAGGGAGCGCGCAACCGCATAACCAACATTGCCGCAACCGATGATAAGCACCGGATTGTAATTGACATTGTATATCACCAGAAAAGATTCGATTTCGCTGATCTGGTCGGCTGTACCCACAATTACCGGTACACTCGATTCAGACAAAACTGTATCCGGTTTGGCTGGAAACAGGCGCCCGCGCTCCCAGATCCCAACCACACTTACACCGGTTAATTGTCGAAGATTCGTCTCCCGAATCTTTTGCCCCGCCAGGGGGGTATTCTGTACCGGAAACTCGGCAATAAGCAGGTCCTTGAAGGTGCCGATAATATGTACACTGGCGTGCTGCGCCGTAACGCGGTACGCCAGGTGTTCGCCCAGCTTTTGTTTCAGCGACAGCACATGCGTCGCTCCGGCCAGTTCCAGGAGATCCACGGAATCCACATTTTCAGCAATGGCGACAATCGGAACGCTCGCCGTTAGTTCCCGCACTGTAAGCGTGATGTTTGTATTGGCAGTATCTTCCGCATTGGCAAGCACCATCCGTGCCCCAGACACGCAAGCCGCTTTATAGGTCTTGCTGTTGTCAATCTCCCCGGTAATAACCGGGACCCCGTCTTCGTAAAGGTTTGCCGCCTCCGTGGCATCCGGTTCGAGAATGAAAAACGGGATATTAAGAGCCGCTAGTTTTTTGACAAAACCCCGCACCACGGTATCGTAACGGCAGATGATCACATGGTCGACGGTATCCCTGGGCACCTCACGGGGAGCCCGATAGCGGATCTGGGTCTCCAGCCAGGGGGCGTAAAAGTACCGGATAAAGGCAAATGGAAGCACAATCATAAGGAGAACGATCCCTGACATGAGCACCACGATGCTAAAGAGTCGTCCAATGTTGCTGTGAAAGGTTATGTCGCCGAAACCCAAAGTGCTCATTACGGTGAGCGCCCAGTAAATACCCGTAATAAATGAGTGCTCCTCTTTTTCAATCGCGATCATGATCCAGCAGAAAAGAACAGCGTAAATCAGGACCACCGAGATGAGAAAGATCAGAAATTTTAGCAGGGCCTTTAAATTTCTGCGGGTCTGCTGCTGGCTGAGAAGGTCGGTTAGCTGAGTACTTAAAAATTTCATAAGATTGCCATTTTGTCTTTTGGAGACCATTTTGGGTCGTGCCTTACCACCTTATGCCCATAACGCCCAGCATAACCGGCTGGTAAACGCTGTGGAGCGAAGCGGAGCAACTTTTACCACCGAGTTTATGCTGTTGTGTACGCCCGGCATGGGCGTGATCTTATGAGGTGACCCGGATGTTTTGTCGGGAAGTCGTCTGTGTGTGAATCCTGCTGAGCTTACAACGGTTTAGCATAAGTACTATCCTAAGACAAGGACGACACCGTGAGGTTCCGTAAGGAGGAGATTTGGCGTTCATGGCAATATTTGGAGTCGTCGTAACAGAAGGCCTATAAACCACGAAGATCACGAAGAAAACAATAGTGATAGCTCACTTTTGCGGCGAAGCCGCCTTCGTGCACTTCGTGGTAGAAATCAGTTCTGTCATTTGGTTTGACGCTACCGCAACCTGGAGACTGTGGGCAGGTGGATGCACTCAACTCGTGAAATATCCTGACTATGGGGTGGATCTTTATTCGCGGGAAAATAAGGTGGACCGAAAAAGCCTTTGCCAAATTCAAGGGAGAACTGAAACGTCTGACAGGCCGAAGTTGGTTTGTCCCAATGGACTACAGGATGAAGAAACTCGGGGAATACATCCGAGGCTGGGCCAACGACTACGGGATCTCGGAGTACTACCCATCGATCCCTGGGCTCGATCAGTGGCGATGAGGCGCATCAGACTGTGCCACGGGAAGCAGTGGCCAAGGTGTCGCACCCGTGTTCGGAATCTTATCAGGCTGGGATGTCCGTTGGACGACGCGATAGCGGTTGGAATGAGCCGAAAAGGACCGTGGCATCTGGCGAAAACATTTGCCACACAACGTGCTATGAGCAACAAATGGCTTGAAAGGCAGGGGCTGTTATCTATTGAAGAGACGTGGGGGAAGATCCATTACCCGGCTACGGCCCGGTAGCCTTAGTGAACCGCCCGGTGCGCGACCGAAGGAAGTGCCTGTGGTAGACCCGCATGCCGGGTGGTGTGGGGGCTGGGGGAGAGAAACCCCCGGCTACCCGATTAACAATTAAGTTGCTGAAATATTACCCATCATGTTCTCCAAAATCTATTTGATGCCCTATTATTTTTTTAGACATCAAATCTGAGAATATCGAATTTTCTTTTATCTGTTGTAATAAATCTCCAAGATTATTTACAGAATCAGCATGAACAAAAAAACTATCATAGGATGCCACTTTGAATTTTGTAGGCACAGAAATTGACGTTTGTTCAAATGATTCAAAACCCCATGATCCAGTATGAATGAGAGAAATTTCTATATGGGTTTCATCGATTTCACAGACGTCTGAACCGCAATAGCCAATCTCGATTGAGCTGGAATAGTAGCGGTTTTTTTGAGAGCAATGCTTATGCATATTCTTGTACCCAATGATAAACCAATTCAGTAAATCCTTTAATAGTGCTCCATCGTTTGGAATTTTATCAAAATATTTGTGTGATACCATGTTAATTGATGATTCCTATAGCTGATGCTAACGCATGGCTATGCCGACCCAAAAAGCTGATAGGGAGGGCGGTTGAAGTTATGAAAGACATGGCCAGCTTTTTGAGGTCGGCCATAAGCCAATTGTTGTGTGCCGGGCACGGCACACGTCCTTAGAAGTGATCCAAATGGTAGTATTATTGTGAGCATTTGGCAAGTCTTAGACCCAGCCAGGTATAGGCGGGTCGGAGCGAAGCGCAGACACGAGCCGAAGGCGAGAGTGAACGAAGTGAGCGGTCACGGTGTAGCGGTAGAACAACGAGGTATCGGTGACGGTGCTTCGGAAGGCAGTCGTCCTGCTGCGGCAGGGTACCGCGAAGGTACGGGGTGACGTACAGAAACCGAGTTGAGGCGTGCATGAGTGGGACGAGCCTGCAACACAAGGAAACGTCATTTGGACAATAAGCTCTGCCCGTATGCTCGGCGCTCACGTACCGAAAGACGTGTGTTTATACCCCTCAAGGGGGTACTGAAAATAGCCCCGGGAGGCCTCCCATGTGCCCCGGAAAGTCGCGTGCGACGGAAATTGGCTGGGGGCGGGGCAACCCGCTCTGACCGCATGGGAGAGACGAGCGGAGCGAGACGACTGCCGCAGGCAGCCCGGAGGGTGGGCGCAGCCCATCAACTCAGCCGAGGGCATGGTAGCCGGAGGAAACGAGCCGGGCCTCCCCTAAGGGGAGAAGTATACCCGGAGGACTCACCCTGGTGAAGGCCTGAACGGTGCCCGGCCCGAATGGGACGGGTAAATGAAAATGACAAGTAGGAGGTGTGTACTTATGAGCATTATGCCCCAGCAGGTGGAAATGTTCGTAGCGTCGCAGATAGCCGAACGTCTGGGAGGCAACCCCCGGCTCATGGAGATGATCCTTGAGCGGAGGAATATGTTCAGAGCCCTGAATCGGGTCCGCAGTAACAAGGGTGCTCCAGGGGTAGACGGGATGACCGTCAGCCAGCTTGGCGGGTACCTGAGGCGGCACTGGTCCAAAATCAGGGAAGAGCTTTTGAATGGGACCTACAACCCGCTTCCCGTACGGCGAAAAGAGATAGATAAGCCGGATGGTGGGGTACGGTTGCTGGGCATCCCGACGGTGCTTGATCGACTCATTCAGCAGGCCATTGGCCAAATATTGGAGCAGATATGGGACCCGACGTTCTCTGAGTTCAGCTATGGATTCAGGCCGAAAAGGTGCCAACGAGACGCCATATTACAGGCAAAGGGTTATCTGCTTGAGGGGTGCACTCACGTCGTTGATATGGATCTGTCGAAGTTCTTTGACAGAGTGAACCACGATCGTCTGATGAGCAGGTTGGCGGCACGGATACAGGACAAGCGTGTCCTAAAACTGATCCGCAAGTACCTGACCGCCGGAACGATGATTGGTGGGCTTGTCTCGCCGTCCGTGGAAGGTACACCCCAAGGTGGCCCTCTCTCACCGCTGCTCTCCAATATCGTCCTTGACGAGCTGGACAAAGAGCTGGAGGCGAGGGGGCATAGCTTTGTCAGGTATGCCGACGACTTCGTGATCTACACCAAGAGCAGAAAAGCTGCATTGAGGGTTAAGACGAGCATTACGGGGTTTATTACCGGGAAACTCAAGCTCAAGGTCAACGAGGAAAAGAGTGCAGTCAGCAGGCCGTGGCTGCGCAAGTATCTTGGTTTTACGTTTCTCCAAATGTATGGGAAGACAAAGATCCGGATCCACCCCAAGTCGATCAAACGATTTAAGGAGAGGGTTCATGAGCTGACAAGCCGCAACTGCGGAAAGAGCCTGTACAGGATAATTGAGGAGTTGAACAATTACCTCAGGGGATGGTGGAACTATTACCGTCTCACAGAAGCCAGATACATCCTGAAAGCCCTGAACAAATGGATCATCAGGCGGCTTAGATGTGTCGTCTGGAAACAGTGGCATAAACAACCATCCGGTTTTTATGGATGGTATCATTTTGAAGCGAAGCCAAAATGATTGGGCATGAAATGCCCTTTGTTTACGTTTGCCCTGCAAACAACATCCAAGGACCAAGATTCGTAATTTGAAGAAGCTTGGTATCCCTCATGGTCCCGCCGTTATGTGCGGAAACGCACGAAAGAAATACTGGCGCATGAGCAAGGTCAAGTGGATAAATTTCGCGCTTCCGCCTCGATATTTCTTCTCTCGCGGATTGTTCCTTCCGGGAGTGTAACTCCTTTGATCAGCCGAATCGCCGAGGTACGCGATCCGTATGCCAGGTGGTGTGGGAGGGCCCTTCAGTGATGAGGGGTCCTATCCCGTTAGCTGAGCTATTTATATGGACTTCTGAAAACAGGGATTCATTTTTTCCATTGAATTTTTTTGTACTCTTCGGATTCATATTTTTTTCCATCAAGAGCGACCACATAGTGATGAAATTTGAAGTTCTTATTAGTAGTTTTCTTTACTTTTGTCATGAACTTTTGCCAGTTTCTTAGGAGACTATTGCCGATATCGTTTTCATAAAGTTTCTGTTTAGAATTGTTATGATCCATGACAAATAGCTCTATTTTCACTAAGCTACCACTTGCTTCAAGAGTTGCCGTTGTTTCGATTATAAAATATGAAAATGAATCCAGGCTAATCTCTTTCAATATAATATTGGCTTTTTTGAGACATAGATTTCCGTTATTAAGGATAAAATAAAAAGAAACATACTTTGCCATGACATAAACTATCAGCCAGATAAAAAAGAAAACTACTGTAGACAAAACAAATATAATACCCAGCTCACTTAAGGGACATTCGCTTGGTTTCGAAATATAATCTATGAAAAATATCAGAACAAACAGTCCGTATGTAATTGGAATCGCTACTGGCAAAGCGAGGTTCAAAAGAAGATTAGGAAGATAATGTTTGTTTGAATGTTCTCTTTTCATATTTACCAGCTAACGTAAAGCTAAGGGGCCGGCGGCGAATACCGAAAGCTGCCATAGGCCCGAAGCGGTTGAATTATTGTATCGTTTGAGGAACGGGCTGCAGTAGCCGGTCCCTTTAAGCGATTTGTTGTGTGCCGGGCACGGCACACGTTCTTAAAAGTGAGCCAAATGGTAGTATTATTATGAGCATTTGGCAAGTCTTAGACCCAGCCAGGTGGAGGCGAAGGGTGTAGCGGTAGAACAACGAGGTATCGGTGACGGTGCTTCGGAAGGCAGTCGTCCTGCTGCGGCAGGGTACCGCGAAGGTACGGGGTGACGTACAGAAACCGAGTTGAGGCGTGCATGAGTGGGACGAGCCTGCAACACAAGGCGAAGTCCTCTATCCACTATAAGCTCTGCCCGTATACTCGGCGCTCACGTACCGAAAGACGTGTGTTTACCCCGGGAGGCCTCCCATGTGCCCCGGAAAGTCGCGTGCGACGGAAATTGGCTGAGGGCGGGGCAACCCGCTCTGACCGCATGGGAGGAATCAGCCGAGGGCATAGTAGCCGGAGGAAACGAGCCGGGCCTCCCCTGAGGGGAGACGTATACCCGGAGGACTCACCCTGGTGAAGGCCTGAACGGTGCCCGGCCCGAATGGGACGGGTAAATGAAAATGACACGTAGGAGGTGTGTACTTATGAGCATTATGCCCCAGCAGGTGGAAATGTTCGTAGCGTCGCAGATAGCCGAACGTCTGGGAGGCAACCCCCGGCTCATGGAGATGATCCTTGAGCGGAGGAATATGTTCAGAGCCCTGAATCGGGTCCGCAGCAATAAGGGTGCTCCAGGGGTAGACGGGATGACCGTCAGCCAGCTTGGCGGGTACCTGAGGCGGCACTGGCCCAAAATCAGGGAAGAGCTTTTGAATGGGACCTACAACCCGCTTCCCGTACGGCGAAAAGAGATAGATAAGCCGGATGGTGGGGTACGGTTGCTGGGTATCCCGACAGTGCTTGATAGACTCATTCAGCAGGCCATTGGCCAGATATTGGAGCAAGTTTGGGACCCGACGTTCTCTGAGTTCAGCTATGGATTCAGGCCGAAAAGGTGCCAGCGTGACGCCATATTACAGGCAAAGGGCTATTTGCTTGAGGGGTACACTCACGTCGTCGATATGGACCTGTCGAAGTTCTTTGACAGGGTAAACCACGATCGTCTGATGAGCAGGTTGGCGGAACGGGTTCAGGACAAGCGTGTCCTGAAACTGATCCGCAAGTACCTGACCGCCGGAACGATGATTGGTGGGCTTGTCTCGCCATCCGTGGAAGGCACGCCCCAAGGCGGTCCTCTCTCGCCCTTGCTCTCCAATATCGTCCTTGACGAATTGGACAAAGAGCTGGAGGCGAGGGGGCATAGCTTTGTCAGGTATGCCGACGACTTCGTGATCTACACCAAGAGCAGAAAAGCTGCATTGAGGGTTAAGACGAGCATTACGGGGTTTATTACCGGGAAACTCAAGCTCAAGGTCAACGAGGAAAAGAGTGCAGTTAGCAGGCCGTGGCTGCGCAAGTATCTTGGTTTTACGTTTCTCCAAATGTATGGGAAGACAAAGATCCGGATCCACCCCAAGTCGATCAAACGATTTAAGGAGAGGGTTCGTGAGCTGACAAGCCGCAACTGCGGAAAGAGCCTGTACAGGATAATTGAGGAGTTGAACAATTACCTCAGGGGATGGTGGAACTACTACCGTCTGACGGAAGCAAGGTACATCTTCAAGGCCCTGAACAAGTGGATTATCAGGCGGCTTCGATGTGTCGTCTGGAAGCAGTGGAAGAATCCAAGGACCAAGATTCGTAATTTGAAGAAGCTTGGTATCCCTCATGGTCCCGCCGTTATGTGCGGAAACGCACGAAAGAAATACTGGCGCATGAGCAAGGTCAAGTGGATAAATTTCGCGCTTCCGCCTCGATATTTCTTCTCTCGCGGATTGTTCCTTCCGGGAGTGTAACTCCTTTGATCAGCCGAATCGCCGAGGTACGCGATCCGTATGCCAGGTGGTGTGGGAGGGCCCTTCAGTGATGAGGGGTCCTATCCCGTTGTAAAACGTTGCTTGAGTTCATGATGGTTCGAGAACCCAAGGCGTTTGGGACAACTGATTGAAGAAGACCTTTCGGATTGAAAGAAAGGAATTCGACAGATTTTGAGTTGCCGCCACAGCTCACGAACACGAGAGCCAGTGAGCAAAAAACGAGTAGCGGGCCACCCTAAAACCAGAAAAGCTGGTTTTGTGGTGATTGCTCGCAATGTTTTGCCCGCCGATACCCATGAAGGAAACAGCGAGAAAATTCAAAGAACGAAACTCTTGGGCGAAGGAAAACCAAACACAACCCCTTTGTTTTTTTGAAGTACCGGAAGTTTTACAACATTGTGAATAACCGGCCTATTTTTCCATGTATCACCTCTATAACCCTGACATTTGGAGCGTATATCGTATATTCAAGGGTATAAAGTGGACAAACAGACGGGTTTTGGGTCCATGTTTGGTTGTTCAATACTACCGAACAACTTTTCCAGTTATTGAGGATGAGATCATAGTTCGCATTGCAAAGCAAGTGTATAATTTGTGGGTTTTACAAGGTGTGGTAGGGAGCTTAATTTACAGCGAATTAGTGAGGGCAGCTCTGTTTGGGTTTTGCTCCGACCTTGAAGCGGATATTGATATACCTGCCTTCCGAAGTCCATCTTTTGTGCTTTAATATCGTGATAGGTGGACCCTGTTCCACCTTTGCTCTCAATTATCCATGTTTGCTCTTTAATATACCGATAGATAATACGTTCGTGTGCTGTGAACTATTGAGGGGATGAAACATGGAAATTTGGTGCGTCACTCTCTCTTGACATACGTCTTGGGTTTTATCTTCGAACGTCTGTTTTTATGCTCGTGGGTCGGCTCAGGTGAACATTCACAGGCACGGGTTATAAAAAATCCGCATGGGTTTGCCCCGAGGAACGAGGGGCAAACCCATGCGGAAACCAGCTTTCAAGGTGGCCCACCTTGCCGCCGGAGGCATGTTCTTCCTGGTATCTTTCATCCTGATTATTCGGTGGCCGTGGCTGCTTCAGCGCGGCTCTGTTCTTCCAATTCCTCCACGGTGTGGCGGATGCCCACGCGGAAGAGGGCAAAGCCGGGGCTCACAAACTGGTTCTGGGCGCGGCCAAGGATGGTGCCGTTGATCGGTGAGAGTACTTTGTCCACCTCATTGGAGATCGGGTCGATCACTTCTGCGAGAATCTCCCCTTCTTTGACCGATGCTCCGAGTTTGACTTTGTTCATGAGGATGCCGCCGGACTCGGCGCGGACCCATTCGCTGCCGTAGAACACGGGTTGGGGGGTGGGCAGGAACTTGAATTTATCCATCATGCCCATGACCTGTAGAAAGGTTCGGATGCTTTTGACGCCGGCATCCACCATTTCGGGTTCCAAGCTCAAGGGGCCGCCAATCTCCATGACCACAGCGGGAATGCCGGCGGCGGTGGCGGCACCGCGAAGGCTACCGGAAGGAGCTTTGCTCTGGAGCGCGGTGAGGGCCCCAAAGCCTTTGGCGATGTCGGCCACCTGGTCAACGGAGAGGTCGGCGCGGAGCTGGGGCAGGTTTTCCCGGTAGTAGGAGCCGGTGTGAAGGTCGATGACCATATCGCAATGGTTGATGATGTCGCTGAACAGGGCGTGGGCCACGCGGCTGGGGTAGGACCCATCGGGGTTGCCCGGGAAATACCGGTTGAGGTCCCGCCTGTCTCCGATATAGCGCTCTTTTCGCCAGAATCCCTCCAGGTTGACAATGGGGATCCCCACCACGACCCCTTTGAGTTTTGCCGGATCGATGTTGTGGACCACCTGACGGATCATCTCGATGCCATTGAGCTCGTCCCCGTGAAGGGCGGCCGTGAGAGCCAGGACAGGTCCGGGGGAGGCACCATTGATCACGATGACGGGTGTCCCTACGTCCACCCCGCCCGGAGACTGAACCGAAAACCATTTGAGGGTTTTCATGGTGCCTGGCATGACGATTTGACCGATCAATTCAAAGGGTTTTGCCTCGGGGGCTTCGAAGGTCTCTTTGATGATTTTTGTGTCATGGGCAGCAGGTGGTTCCGATGGCGGTTCGGCTTCGCCTTTGTCGGTGATGATTTCAGTTGCCATGGCTGGAAGAGCGATAAACAGAATCAGTAAAAGCAGCCAGATTTTTTTCATTTTCTCTTGAGACCTCTAAGTTTTAGTCACGGGTTGGAAGCAGGGCATGGAAACGGGACGCGTGATTCACGAGAGCTCTTGTTAACCCGTAATCAAGTGGGGCGGCCCTGTATTCAGGCTTTGTGCCCATGAGGGCTCCTATGGTGCCTGCACGTGTTGTATCCTTTTTGGGTAGGAATAGTCTATTTGTTTGTGGGGATTAAGCGATAGAAAAAGAGTGATGTAAAGGCCTCCACTTGGCTTGTCTCCGGAGACACGATGCAATTTACGGTTTTCTGTTCTGTTTTTTCACACCCCGGGCGCCCCGTGTCAGGTGCGAATCAAGCGTATTGCCCTTTGGAATGTCGTCCACTGCTTTGTTCAGCATTTTGATTTTTCTTCATATTTGAGTGGAATCATGAGACCCTTGATGTGTTGACTACATGGCTGTCGATGACACAGGGCATGCGTGCCTCTGCACCCCTTGCCGACGGAGGCGCGTCGGGGTTCTTAGCCGACAGGCACAATCAAACCCGGAAAGACCAGGTGCAACTCATATGGATACCAATGAATTAAAACGCGGATTTGATTTTGACGTGATTGATATTGCATCCGAGGCAATCGCCAGGAAAAACCTCACTGGGGACGAGCCTTTCGATGCTCGCACCAAATCTGAAAAAAAGATCGAGATACTATTCCAGAAAATGGAGAAAGAGGGGGACTTTCCTTCTTTTTCAAAGCGAATCGTCGAAATAAACACCATTTTGAATCTTAAGTACGCGTCTGCAAAGGATATTGCAGAGGTGATCATGAAAGATTTTTCCCTGTGCAACAAGCTGCTGAAACTCGTCAACTCCTCTCTTTACGGGTATTCGGGGCGGGGTGGGGTATCGTCTGTTGAAAAGGCCATCATCCTGCTCGGCGCTGACCGGGTGCAGCAGGCTGCGGCGAGTTTGATGCTCTTTGAACAGATGCAGCAGAATTCGCACAGCAATGAACTCAAGGAGCTGTCTTTAAAGACGCTGACGAGTGGCTTGATTGCAAAGGGGCTCGCCACGGAAAAAAAACTCCCCGATTCGAATGAGTTTTTAATATGCAGCATGTTCTATCGGCTGGGTGAGAACCTCATGGCCTATTATCATCCGGAAAGACGGGAGTCGATTCTTCAATTTGCCAAAAGGAACAGCATCACCTTTGAAAGTGCCTTTCGCCTGTTTTTAGGGGTGTCCTGTCAGGATCTGGGGGTGGGCATTGCCAAGCAGTGGGGGTTGCCCGACAACATCGTTTGCAGCATGCAAACGACGAAGCCGGAAAAGCGGCCATCTTCAAAACTCTCGTTTTCACGGGGGCAACTGTTGGGATTGGCATCCTCATTCAGCAACGAATTGTGCGATATCCGGTTTCAGGTCATGACGCAGCAGCAGCGGGAATCGGTCATCTCAAAACTGATCCGACGTTACAGGGGGTGGTATGATACAGATCTTGCCCAAATTGATGAGGTTTTAAAGGCAGTGATCAGCCATATCAAACAGAGCTCATCCGACCTGAATATCAACACGGCAGAGTGCCGGGTGTTGTTTGATGGTTCATAGCCGTGTTTGACGGGGGAACGGCTTAGTCCGGATATTTCACGAGTTGAGTGCACCCATGTTAGATG
Organism: Desulfolunaceae bacterium; assembly: GCA_942491485.1. GTDB lineage: Bacteria > Desulfobacterota > Desulfobacteria > Desulfobacterales > Desulfolunaceae > Desulfoluna. Next base: position 479,580 of record CALOAX010000017.1, read on the forward strand.
AGCCCAAGCTCAATGGCGTCGAGCGCTTTTCGAGCCTCATCAAAGTCAGGCTTGACCGCAAGGGCCCTTCTGAAGTAGTCAACCGCATGCTCAGGCGTTTTCATGTCGATGTAGAGCCTGCCGATGTTGTAAAGAATATATATTTCGTCGGGATGAATTTTCAGCGCTTTTTTGTACTGCATCAAGGCTGTTTCAAAATTGCCCTTTTTTCTGGACAACACACCAAGGCTGTTAAAGATATTCACCGATTCGGTACTTGTTTGAAGGATGTCATTCAGGACGGATTCAGCATCTTCCAGTTTTCCCTTTTCCATATAAATATCTGCAGCTCGCTGCATGTTTTTTTTTGCTTCCTCCGAGAGCCCAAGGGCTCTGTACGCCTTGCCCAATCCCTCGAAAGCCTTTGCAAAAAGACTGTCTAACTGGGTTGCTTTCTGCAACGCAGGAATGGCTTCACTGTAATTCTCTTTCAGGATGTTGATGTAGCCGATATTGTAGTAGTATTCTGCGTTTTTATCAGAGCTGACCACCTCATCCAGGGTAACGATGGCTTCTTTGTAATGCCCCTTTTCAATCAGCTCCATCCCCTTGTTGATGTTGCTAACCTCATTCTCGAACAGGGGTTGATTGATGATCTCAGAGACGGACTCCATTTTTAACGTAAGGTTTTCCTTGTCATAGGGGGTGACAATCAGCCCTGTAACCCCTGCAAGGCCTGCCGTGAACACTTTTTGTTTTGTGTATGCCGAATCTGTCAGGAAAAACGGGAGGTTGACAAAGCGCTCATTTTTCCGAATTTGTTTTAAGAGGTCTACCCCCGACGTTTCTTCCATGTCCCATGCCGCAATGATGCAATCAAAGGACTCCGATCCGGCCAGCGTCACGGCGTGATCGATGCTGTCGGTTCGTGTCAGGTTTTTGTACCCGATATATTTTAAAATATTCGCCAGTTCCCTGACCGCAAAATCATTGTCATCGACAAGTAATATGGATTCTGTTTTCATTTGGCTCCGCTGTAGTAACGATAAGATGGTTTTCGTTTATAGGGGCATGCCAGCGTGTCAGGTCCAGGGTCTCTTGGGCCATGTTTATGGTGCTATGGATTGGCTTTTTATGGGTGTATATATGTCATGTTTTTATCATTTGTGGTGGCAGCTTTCAAGGAAGGATAAATAAGGTGATCCTGAATCGTCTCTCCCCATTCGTTTGTGAAACATGGGGGCAGGGGCTCTATGCTTTTTGTGAACGGGGTTTTTCGCCCAGTGTGAGGTGTCATGCTGAACCCATGTATAGGCCCAGTGGGTGGGTGGGGGCTGGGTCCAGGGGGGCGTAACGTGTATCTTTTTGTCAGGCGCAGGCTGTTTTTATTCCAGGATGGAAAACCCTGGCCTCAGGCCAAGGTCAGAGTTCACAGGCTTTGCCGAGTCAACGACCCACAATAAACGAAGTGATACCTCATAATTCATGGCAACGTTTGGAGTCCTCGTCAAGGAAGGCCTTATGAACCACGAAGATCACGACGGATACGAAGAAAAACAAAAGAGCGATAGGTCGCTTTTGCGGCGAAGCTGCCTTCGTGCTCTTCGTGTCCTTCGTGGTCGAAATCCATTCTGTCATTCAGCATGAAGTTACCGTCAATATAGAGGCAGTGGGCGGAGATGCATTTTGTTTCTTTCACCCTGTTAGGAGTAAGGTATTTTACCCCTTTTAGGGTTATTCCAATACCGGCCCCTCTGGGGTCGGATCTTTATTGAACTGTTATCGGGTGCATGTCATGCATTTCACCATTCACCATTCACCATTCACCATTCACCATTCACCATTCACATAACCATGCCCGCGCCCCAGTAGAGCAACATGCCCACCACAAGGGTCCCGCCCAGGGATTTTGTATACCAGGCAAAGACAAAGGTGGGGATGGCCACAAGCATCTCTATGGAGAAGGGGGCAAAGGCCCTTGGGGTGCCGTGGGTCACAAGGGCGGGGACCAAAAGGGCGCTTAAGATGGCCACCGGGATCAGCTCCAGCCACTCGATGAGCAGGGGCGGCAGCTGCCGCTTGGAGAGAAAGAAGAGGGGAACCCAGCGGGGGATAAAGGAGACGAGCCCCATGCCCAGGATGAGGATGATGTAGCTATGATTTTCCATGGGCCTGGCTCCATTTTTTGATGATCACGCCTGCGGTGGCGGCGAAAAGCGTTGCGATGATGATGTAGGCGTTGCCCGGAATGACGAGGGAGAGGCCCACGGCGCTGGCCCCGGCCAGGATGGCCGTGATAACGAAGATGCGGCCGCCCAGCTGGTAGATGAGCAGGGTAATGAACATGGCGGTGAGGGCGTAGTCCAGGCCGAAGGCGTTTTCCGGGATGAACCGCCCGAAGTAGCATCCGATGGTGGTGCTGATCACCCATGAGAAGAAGGCCGCGTAGCTGGCCACGATGGCTTTCTCGATCTCCCAGGGGCCGATTTTGAGTTGGTTCAGGTTCACGGCAAAGGTCTCGTCCACGATGCCGTAGCTGAGCATGGTGATCTTCTTCCGGCAAGCGCCCTGGTAGTGGACGGCAAGGGAGGAGCTCATGAGAAGGTGCCGCAGGTTGACGATGAAGGTGGTCAGGACAATGGCGGCAATGGAGGCCCCTGCGGTGATCATGGAGACCGCGATGAACTGGCCGCTGCCTGCAAAGACACACAAGGACATAAAGAAGACCTGAAGGGGGGAGAGCCCTGCCTTTTCGCCAAGAACCCCCATGGCAAGCCCTAAGGGGATGTACCCGACACAGATAGGCCAGATTGCAAGGAGGCCCTGGATGAGAGATGATTTTTCGGCCAGGGAGCCGCCACCCGCCCCTTCTTCAATTGTATAGCTCATAACACCACACCTGCTTGATATACCTTGAAACCGCCAATTCACAGGGCGGATTATCTGAAAGCACGGTTCAGCAATGCCTCCGGCAGGTCGCCGGCGGCAATAGTGAGCTAAACCGTACTCTTAAAAAATGTTTAATAAGCCAAAGGTGTACTGAAGTCAATACATGCCGGAACAGGGGTGTTTGAGCCGGTGTAGCTGAGATGTAACGGGCAGATGTTAAAGCGAATATTGTCGCCAGTGGCTGTTCCGGAATAAGGAACGGGCCTGGGATACAGGAATGCGGGGCTCATGGCGCGTCGTCGAGGTACTTTCCGTAGAGTTTTTCCATGCAGGTGGGGCAGAGGCCGTGGCTGAACTGAGCCTCAGAGTGGGAGCTGAGGTAGGTCTCCACCTGATGCCAGAAGCCGTCGTCGTCACGGATCTTTTTGCATGAGGCACAGATGGGAAGAATCCCTTTGAGTTGCGTGATTTCTGCCATGGCCCCTTCAAGTTCCCGGTTCTTTCGGGCAATGAGCTCTTTTCCGCGGCGCAGAGCCATCAGCCGCCGTTGAAGAAGGATGGCCTGGCAGATGACCAGTACGAGGCATACGGTGATCACTTCGTCGACTTCATATGCTTCATGCCTGTGTGAGAAGTCCACCAGTTTTTCAAGAATATCAAACCGGCTCGCGAGAACAAAGGTGATGAGTGCAACGACGGCCAGGAACAGGCGCTCTTTTGTTGTATTGATTGTGCAGGGGCTCATGTGTCTCCACCTTTCACCGAGGGGGCGTTGCAGTGAACAGAAAAAAGGGGGTGTTGCCGTGGTTCGAACGCCTTGAAGGGCAGTTGGGTGATTTTGAGGGCAGACGTTCGGTGCGTTGGCGTGACATTCCTTTATTTTTCGATTTTAAAATATAGCAATACTGATGCTTCATGTCACAGCAATATGGTTATGGAAGCAAAAGTGGGGCGTTAAAGGAACAATTCGGATAAGTATTCGGCTTGTGCAACCTGATTTCAGTGTATTTAGCCTGTGTGGTTTTACCACCATCGCCGCCGGAGGCATCTTTTGGGGAGATGAATGCTGACAAACCATCAAGATCATGAACGCCCTTCGGGCTGCATGACGAAGGGTAACAGGCCTAAGCCGTTATTCACGGGCGCAGCCCATCAGCAGATGTGGCGTACCCGAGGAACGTGGGGTCGGAGCATTTGCAACCCGCTTTCAAGGTGGCGCACCTTGCCCCCGGAGGCATGTTTTTAGCCCCCGAAGCTTTTGTCATCCATGGTGACGGCGGCATCGCCCAGGGCCATGAGGGCGTCCATCTTTCCAAAGGTGACGGGCAGCTGGTTGGTAAAGAAAAATTCGGCCCCTTTGATCTGGCCGTCCAGGAAGGGACGGTCTTTCTTTTTGGCGCCTTCCTCGATTTTCTCAGCGGCCGTGGCAGCACGCCAGAGAAGCATCCAGGCGATGATGGCATCGCCCATGATCTCCAGGAAGGGCACCGAGTGGGCAAAGGATTTTCGGAGCTCCCCTGACAGAAGGGCGGTTCCGATGGCCATGGCGCATTCACCCAGGCGATTCACCAGGGTTGATGCGGTCTCGGTGAAGGGGAGGGTGGAAGGGAAGGCGGCGGCTTTTTCGATGGTCTGGTTCATGCGGCCAAGGAGCTCCATGAAGACCCGGCCCTTTTTCATGCCCAGTTTTCGGGCCAGAAGGTCCATGGCCTGGATGCCGTCGGTCCCTTCGTAGATGGAGGCGATCTTGCAATCCCGTGCGATCTGCTCCACGGGGTAGTCCCGGATGTATCCGGCGCCGCCGTAGACCTGGATGGCCTTTATACAGGCATCATAGCCTTTCATGCTGTTGTAGGTTTTCAGGATGGGGGTAAGAAGGCCCACGAGATCATCGGTGTTCTCCTGCTCTTCGGGATCATTGCTTACCCTGTGGTGGTCCATGAGAAGGGCGATGTAGTAGGCAAAGCTTCGCATGCCGTCCACGCAGCACTTCATCTCAAGGAGCATGCGCCGGATGTCCGGGTGGTCGATGATGGCAACGGAAGGGGCGGTGGGGTCCAGGGCCTCTTCGATGGCCCGGCCCTGCTTTCGGGTCCGGGCGTAGTCCAGGGCGTAGAGGTAGGCGGCCGAAGCGTGGGAGAAGGCCTGGATACCCACACCGAGCCTGGCCTCATTCATCATGGTAAACATGATGCGCATCCCTTTGTTCTCTTCGCCCAGGAGAAGCCCCCGGCAAGCCCCACTGCTTCCAAGGGACATGCTGCAGGTGGCGCTGCCGTGCAGGCCCATCTTCTCCTCGATGCCGGTACAGACGATGTCGTTGGGCTCGCCGAGGGAGCCGTCCTCGTTGACCCAGATCTTGGGGACAAGGAAGATGGAGATGCCCTTGGAACCGGGAGGGGCCCCTTCAGTGCGCGCCAGAACCGGGTGGATGATGTTTTCTGTCAGATCATGGTCTCCGGAGGTGATGAAGATCTTGCTGCCGGAGAGGGACCAGGTGCCGTCGTCGTTGCGTTTGGCGCTGGTGGTGAGGGCACCGACGTCGGAGCCTGCCTCCGGTTCGGTGAGGAGCATGGTTCCGCTCCAGGTGCCGGCATAAAGGTTTTTCATGAACAGCTCTTTTTGCAGCTTGGTGCCGTAAAGCTCAATCATTTTGCCGCAGCCGTGGCCCAGCATGGCGTAGCTGGAAAAAGCGAAGTTGGTGCCGATGAGATACTCTCCTGCGGCATGGCTGATGAGGTAAGGAAGGCCCTGGCCTCCCACCTTCGGGTCTTCGGCGAGGGCCATCCACTCCCCGTCGCGGAACAGCTCGAAGGGGCGTCGGAAGCAGGACGGCGGCGTGACCTGTCCCTGATTGAAGCGCACCCCCTCGCGATCCCCCAGGGCGTATGTGGGCAGGATCTCCTTAAGGGCGAATTTCCTCGCCTCGCTTATCACCATTTCAAAGGTCTTCCGGTTGAAGTCGGCGTACATCGCATGCTCTGTAAGCGACTCCGCATCAAACTGGTCAAACAACACAAAATCGATGTCCCGTCTGTCTGCCACCTGTTGAGCTGCCATGCAAACCTCCTTGATAAAGAAATGATAAGAATAGCCTCCGGCGGCAAGGTGTGCCACCTTGAAAGCGGGTTGCGAATGCTCCATCCCTCGTTCCTCGGGTTGTCACATTCGCTGACGGGCTGCGCCCGTGAACAACGGCTTAGGTTTTTTAAACCTTCTTCGTGCAGCCCGAAGGGCGCTTCGTGATCTTCGTGGTTTGTGTCCTAACCAGATCATGAAAGTGTCTGACAGCCTTTATGGGGTGCTTTATGCGCGTGTTGGCAGATCAAGTGACCGGGGATCCATGTGTGCATTCCGACTCCATTTGGGTTGACTCTGGCCGGTCTCACTCTAACGGCGAGGGGGCGAAGCCATCTCAGGAAGAAAGAAACTCGAAGCCTGGCTGCCTTTCGTGTCAGGGGAATGCCGTGTGGACTCGCTGTGGTGTCGGTCTGTCTATGGGTGCTTGAAATCTGCCGCGTCAGGCAAGGGCAGATGTTGTTTAAGGGTATTATGAAAGGGGACGTGCTGTATGATTTCTGATGTTGTGTAATAACCGGATGTTGCTATCAGCTTAGAGGGGTTTTGTTTTTTGTGTCAAGCGGGAATTGTTGTTGGAGGCGTTGGGGGGCTTTGGTGCGAGGTGAAAAAAAGCAGAGGGCAAGGTTCCAATGCCATGTTGTTTAGGCATGACCTGCAAAGTGGGGAGGCCCGTTTTCACGTGACCTCCCCGTTTTTTATGACCAAAATGGCAGGGCTCTTTTATTGCAAATGGGGGGCGATGTCCTTCATGTCGAAGAAATAGGACCCGAAAAGGGCCATGACGCCCATCATGATAATGAACAGGGCAAGAACCTTGGGGATGGGGTTGACCCCGCCCGTGACTTCCATGGCCTGGTTTGGATCGATGTGATCACTGGCCGCAATGATGGTGTTGACCTTCTTTTTCACGTGGAGAAAGTAGAGGAAGTTGGCAAAGGCACCGAAAAAGAAGGAGACGGCCAGGCTGCCTCCGGGGATGACGATTCCTGCGGCAGAGATGCCGAAAAAGAGAAGGGCCAAGCCGTACATCTTGCGGTAGATGAGCCAGACGATGCCGAAAAGAAAGGCCCCCCAGTTCCAGGAAGGGACAAAGGTGGTCCGCCCTTTTTTGGAAAACAGCTTGAACTTATCTGCGTACCATTCTCCGCGGGGTCCGGCATAGGCCGTCCAGAGGGGCAGCAGGGCAGAGGTGTCATCCTGGGGTGTGCCATTCTCGGGTTCCCAATGGGCATCCGTGGTCTGGTTGTCCCGGGGCGTTTCCTGGGAGTCACACCAGGAGCATCTGGCATCGGGGGTGTCCTTGACGCGACCGCAATCCGAGCACCTGGGCGTTTCCGGCTCTTCCTTGTAATCCACCTCAATGCGGCAGAGGGCACCCGTCTCGGCAAATCGCTTTGCAAAATCATCGGTTTTTACCCGGTCTTCGCTTCGAAAGACGACCATGCGCTGGCCGGAAAAGAGGCGCTCCACTCCGGCTGTATCTATGTCGAAACGGTCCATGAGCCGGCCCTTGACTTCGCGCTTGCTTTCACGTTCCCGGACTTTTCCTTCAAACAGGACCACATAGAGCTCTTTCAACGATGTTCCTCCCATTAATATACCACCCTGATATCTTGACGACATTGGCTTATGACGGTGACGTGTTCGGGCGGTGCGTCCATGTCGTCGATTTCTGAGAATGCATCGCATCCATTCGAACCACCCTATTTTACAAATTGATTCCTTGTATGCCAACGCCTCTTTTGCGTCAACCCCGCAACGGTATTTTCATGGGAGGATCCGGGAAAAAACAGGCGTAACGGAGGGGCTCTCTGGGTGGGTGGGGCGTGAAATAGGGGGCAATGTGTGGTAAGGGTCATGGGGCGAATGCGGTATAATAATGACCGGTGTACATCCACGGGCGAAGCCCGTCAGGCAATGTGGCCAGCCCGAGGCAAAAGGGCTGGGAGCATTGGCGAATCCGGGATTCAAGGGGGAGACGAAACCCCTATCTCTAAAATCCCCTGGCTGTCGGGGCGCATTGGGCTGATCCCGTTGCCGGAACAGCCACTGGGGCCACTTGGGTCGATCTTAACCCGGATATTTCACGAGTTGAGTGCACCCATATTCAAGGCATCAGAGCTGTAGATGTAGTGGTTTACCTCAAAGCTCTGATAACGCAGAAGATGGGTGCATTCGGCTCGCCCGAAGAGTGAGAAAAGCGAGCGGAAAACCGTGAATTACATTTTGTGTTTTTGAAATATCTTTATTTGTCACAGTAACTGTCAGTAATGACATCTTATTACTTTGATCTAATTGTTTTCTCATGAAATATCCGGGTTATTCAACATCACGCAGCAAGGAAGAGAGTATGAAATCGTGTGAAACGGGTGCCCTTGCCCTCCTTGAAGAGTCTGAAGATGCCCTCATCATTTTGCAGGAGGGGACCCTGGTTTATGTGAACCGCAACGGCGTCAAAGCGGTGGGGTATGCGGCCGAGGATCTGGTGGGGCAACACTTCAGCTGTTTTGTGCATCCGGATGATCTCTGGATGGTGGATCAGCGGTACCGGCACCGGTTCCTCACCCGGAACCCCTCAAATCTCTACCCCTTTCGCCTTGTTTCCAAGAATGGGGACGTGCTCTGGTTTGACACCCACGCGGCCTCCATCACATGGAAGGGCGCTCCGGCCATCCTCTCGGTGTTTCATCGCGTGGAGGCAGGAGAAAAACTTCAGAAACTGAAGTGCGGCATGACCGAGGAGAACCGGCTGGGCGGGATCATCGGCAAGAGCCCGGCCATGCAGAAGGTCTTTGACCTGATTCTCCTTGCCGCCGACTCCGATGCGCCGGTTCTGGTGTACGGGGAGTCGGGAACGGGCAAAGAGCTGGTTTCCCGTGCTGTCCATGATTTCAGCGCGCGGAGCCAGGGACCCTTTATCCCGGTGAACTGCGGTGCCATTCCGAACACCCTGATGGAGAGTGAGCTCTTCGGCTACAAAAAGGGGGCCTTTACCGGGGCGAATCAGGATAAGGCAGGCCTTTTGGATATGGCAAAGGGAGGGACGGTCTTTTTTGACGAGCTGGCCGATATCGATAAGAATATGCAGGTCAAGCTCCTCCGGGCCATCGAAGGGGGCGGGTACATTCCCGTGGGCGGAGACCGTGTGGTCTATCCGGATATCCGGATTATCTGCGCCACCAACCGGAAGCCCGGGGAACTGGTTCAGGAGGGAAGCCTTCGGGAGGACTTCTTTTACCGGATCAACGTGGTGCCGGTGACCATTCCCCCCTTGCGCGAGCGCAGGGAGGACATTGAACTCTTGATTCGCCATTTTGCCGTAAATCTGGGGGAGAAGCCCGAAAAAGGGCAGGCCATTGCATCCATTGTGTCGGAGCGGTATAGCAACCACCCCTGGCCGGGGAATGCCCGTGAGCTGGAAAATGTGGTGCGGCGCTATATCACACTGGGGAACCTCTGGCCTGTCTATCATCCGGCGGAGGGGGCAACAACTATCGAGGCGATTAAACCCCGCGATGGCGAGACCCTTAAAGAAGCCATGGAGCGGTTTGAAAAAGAGGTGATTGTCCGGACCCTGGAGGCCCATCGCTGGCATCGCGGTCAGACCGCTGAGGTTTTGGGCGTGGATCGCAAGACCCTGTTTCGGAAAATGCAGCATTATGGGGTTTGAGAGGTTCAAAATGGGGCACTATTGCCCTGTTTGTCTAATGTTTAGAATTTACCTCGTTTAAACTGAATTTCTTGATTACCTGGGGCAGGCCTGCCCCAGATGCCGTAAAATCCCTCTCCTCTCCCGAGATCACCTGTTCCATCTTTTTCCATAAAATTATGAAGTCCTTCCGTTTTGCTGCGAATGGGGATATCTGCCTGAATTGATGCATGTATGTGTGGGGGCAGGTGGTTGTGCCGTTGCGTGAACTTCCGGTCTTGGGCTTGCCGACGGGCCTGAGCTTGGTCCTGTTGGTACATGCTTTGCTCTTTTAAAAAATGTTCACAGAGAGTCATGGTAGCATTCTGTAAGGAAAGCCAGGAAGGAAGGAAAACAAAGATGGGCATCATTGAGGACTATCAGAAGAAGTGTGTGCCGGCGAGCGAGGCCGTAAAGATTATCAAAGACGGAGACAACGTGGATTACGGCTCCTTCAATGGAAAGCCGGTGGTTTGTGATGTGGCCCTCTCTGAACGGAGCGAAGAGCTCTCAGATGTCAAGGTTTTCAGCACCGTGACGCTTCCACCCGTTCCCGAGGTGGTGAAGCACCCGGAAAGCTTTACGTACCATGACATGCACTTTACCAAAATTTCCCGTGTTCTTCAGCGGGATTTCAATATCGGGTACTATGTCCCGGTGATGTACCATCAGGTGGCCGATTGGTTTGAAAACTCGATTGTCGACAAACGAAACGCTGCCATTTGCGCGGTCTGCCCCATGGACGAGCACGGATATTTCAACCTGGGGCCCCAGAACTCCGCCACCCTCGCAGACATGGAGGCGGCCGACAAGGTGATCGTTGAGGTCAACCCGAACATGCCTGTGTGCTTAGGCGGTGCCGAAGAGTCCATCCACATCTCCAAGGTGGATTTTGTGGTGGAAGCCCCTGCAGACCAGAAGCTGCCGGACCTCCCCGTTCCCGAGGCCTCGGATGCGGATCGGAAGATCGCCGAAAACCTCATGGACTACATCACCGACGGTTCGTGCATACAGCTCGGCATCGGTGGTCTTCCCAATGCCGTGGGAAAAATCATTGCCGAGTCTGATTTAAAAGACCTGGGCGGACACACCGAGATGCTTGCCGATGCCTACGTGGACATGATCGAGTCCGGCCGCATGACGGGCGTTAGAAAAAACCTCGACAAGAACCGTGTCCCTTACACCTTTGCCATGGGCAGCCAGAGGCTCTATGACTTCATGAACAACAACCCGGCGGTGGCCTCCTACCCGGCGTCTTATACCAACGACCCCAAGCTCATCGCCCAGCTGGACAAGTTCATCTCCATCAACAACGCGGTGCAGGTGGACCTCTACACCCAGGTGAATGGCGAGAGCAACGGCTTCAACCAGATCTCCGGCAACGGAGGGATGCTCGACTTCGTGCTCGGCGCCCAGTGGTCCAAGCAGGGCAAGAGCTTCATCTGCCTCGCCTCCACCTTTACCGACAGCAGCGGCACCACTCAATCCCGCATCGTTCCCACCTTCTCGCCGGGCTCCATCACCACCATTCCCCGCCAGATGGTGGACTACATCGCCACCGAGTTCGGCGTGGTGCAGCTGCGCGGACGATCCACCTGGGACCGCACCGAACGGCTTATCAGCATCGCCCACCCGGATTTCCGGGATGAGCTGATCAAAGAAGCCGAGGCCATGAAGATCTGGCGTCACTCGAATAAAAAGGTGGCATAGTTCGGGGTTATACCTGAGCTGTGCTCCTTGACATATGCCAGGTGCCCCTGCTTCACGGCAGGGGGGCCGGGTTCAGGAGAGGACCGGTCCGTCGGAGTTATCTGGCGGGCCGGTTTTCATTTTTAGGGCCGGCCTCCGGCGGCAAGGTGTGCCACCTTGAAAGCAGGTTTGCGAATGTTTCCGACCTTCGTTCCTCAGGTCGATCACATTCGCTGACGGGCTCCGCCCGTGAACAACGGCTGAGATGAATCAACTTCTTTCGTGTAGACCGAAGGGTACTTCGTGGTTGATGGCTGTGGAACGTGTTGGCCCTTTGCAGGTAAGGCAAGCATGGTCATCATTGGGCAATGAACCGACACCGGGTGTATTGGCCGACATATCGACAACCCGACACCCTCCTTGGCATGGGCAGCTACCACCTCTCGCCATGGGCACGGCACCACCTTTGCCCATCCTACCTCTGATACCAATTACCTGTGGTGTTTAAGAACGACCTGGTCTGTGTCGTCTTCCCCGGCTGCCCGATAACACGTTCCGGTTGGATAGATTTCATAATAACGATACTCAACGTATTTCGACCATTGAGTGACCGGGGATCCATGTGTGGGTTTCGACACCGTTTGAGGCAGTTAGTACTCTTTTCGGCGATATTCTATTCGTCAATGGGCGGGTTTGGCTCAGCACCTACCGTGTATGGTGAATGCTGTTGGGTATATGTAGGATGGGCAAAGCGCAAGCGTGCCCATCATTGGTCGATGAACCGCCACCGGTTATATTGACCGAAATACCGGCATCCCGACATCCTTTTCCGGAATGGGCGGAGTTCGTCACATGTGATGGGCACGGCACAGCCTTTGCCTATCCTACGGTGGTTCCGCTCTCAGGAAGCCTTGGTGCCGCACATCTTCTTAAGAGGGCGTTATTGCGGAGGTCTATAGGCGTGAATAGAGGTGATCAAGAAGCAAAAAAGCCCGTAAGGATCATCTCCTTACGGGCTTTTTTTATTTGGTCATGCTGCCGTGGCAGCATGGAAACCTAAAACTACTTGAGCAGTTCGATGGCTTCCTGAGCGATCTGGAGTTCTTCGTTGGTGGGAATGACCCAAACCTGAACCTTGGAATCGGCAGTGTGAACCGCTTCGGGAGCGCCTTTGCGACCGGCGTTCTTCTCGAAGTCCATCTCGATGCCGAGGCCAGAGAAATCCTGGCAGATGGCGGCACGTGCGATGTCGTCGTTCTCGCCGATGCCGGCGGTGAAGACGATGGCGTCGATGGAACCGAGTACGGCAGTGTAAGCACCGATGTACTTCTTCACGCGGTAGGCGAACATGTCGAGGGCCAGCTTGGCCATTTCGTCACCGTTGTCTACGGCAGAGTGGATGTCACGCATGTCGTTGAGGCCACAGATGCCCTTGAGACCGCTCTGCTTGTTGAGAACAGCGTCGATTTCCTCGATGCTCATGCCCTTGGTCTCGGAGAGGTAGGTCACGATGGCGGGGTCGATGTCGCCGCTTCGGGTACCCATCATAACGCCGGCAAGGGGGGTCATGCCCATGGAGGTGTCCATGCACTTGCCCTTGGCTACAGCAGCCATGGAGCAGCCGTTGCCGAGGTGTACGGTGATGACGTTGATCTCTTCAGGCTTCTTGCCCATGCACTCCGCAACTTTGTTGGAGACATACTTGTGGGAGGTGCCGTGGAATCCGTAACGACGGATGCGCAGCTCCTTGTAGTAGTCGTAGGGGAGGGCGTAGAGGAACGCCTTCTTGGGCATGGAAGAGTGGAACTCGGTGTCGAAAACCGCAACGTTGGGGGTGCCGGGGAAGAGCTCTTCAGCAACTTCGATACCCATGAGGTTGGCGGGGTTGTGAAGGGGGGCAAGGGGGTTGTTGTCAGCGATGGCAGTCTTGACGGGGCCGTCAACAATGCAGGCGCTGGTGAATGCTTCGCCGCCCTGAACCACGCGGTGACCGATGGCGTCGATCTCTTTGGGATCGGTGATGACGCCGGCTTCGGAACCGGTGATGAGGTCAAGCACCATGTGCATGCCGATCTTGTGGTCTTTGATTTCCTCTTCTTTAACGACTTTTTTTTCAGCGTCGGTGTCGGGGAAGGCTTTATGGGAGAGCTTGCCCACAGTTTCACCGATACGTTCTACAATGCCGTTAGCCATGACGGCTTCATTTTCCATGTCGAGGAGCTGGTACTTGAGGGATGAGCTGCCAGCATTAATAACCAATACTTTCATGAGTAAAATACCTTAGTTACTTAAAGTCGTTGATCAGGATGTCCGTGGGAAATGCCGAAACGGTCAGTCTGCGGATCATCCTTTTTTTGTATACAGGAACGAGCATAAAACAAAGTCATCCCGCAGTACACAGGGGGCTGCGGGATGCTCTCATTCGTAAATGATGTGCCGGTCCTGAAACCTAAACCAAACCTTTGGCCGCCTGCGCCTGAACGGCGGTGATGGCCACGGTGTTGACGATATCGGGTACAGTGCAGCCTCGTGAGAGGTCGTTGACAGGTTTGTTGAGGCCCTGGAGAACAGGACCGATGGCAACCACCTGGTCAGAGGAGCGTTGTACCGCTTTATATGTGTTGTTCCCGGTATTCAGATCAGGGAAGATGAAGACCGTTGCTTTGCCGGCAACCTTGCTGTCAGGGAGCTTGGTCTTTGCCACCGAGGGATCGATGGCTGCATCATACTGAATGGGACCTTCAAGAAGCAGATCTGGGCATCGCTCCTTCGCGATGCGGGTCGCTTCAATCACCTTCTCCACTTCGGCACCTTTGCCGGACGAACCGGTCGAGTAGGAGAGCATGGCCACCCGGGGTTCCAGACCGAAAATTTCGGCGGTCTGGGCGGATCCCATGGCGACTTCAGCGAGCTGTTCTGCATTAGGGGTGGGGTTGACCGCGCAGTCACCAAAGGCCAGGACCCGATCTTTCAAGCACATCAGGAAGATGGACGAGACGATGGAAGCGTCGGGCTTGGTTTTGATGATCTGGAACGCGGGCTTGATGGTGTGGGCTGTGGTGTTGACAGAACCTGAGACCATGCCGTCGGCGTGGCCTTTGTGAACCATCATGGTGGCGAAGTAGGTCACGTCACTCACGAGGTCACGGGCAACATCCATGTTCATGCCCTTTTTGTTCTTACGCATCTCATAGAACTCCTGCACATATTGTTCGTACAGTGGGCTCTTGGTTGGCTCCACGATGTGGGCGCCGGCAAGGTCAAGGCCGAGCTTGGAGATCTTGGCCTGAATCTCGTCCTCTTTGCCGAGGAGGGTCACCTCACAGACGTCACGTCTGAGGAGGATGTCACATGCGTTGAGAATGCGCTCTCCAGTGCCTTCGGGAAGAACGATGTGCTGCTTGTTCTTCTTGGCTTTCTGGATGAGATTGTACTCAAACATCTGCGGTGTCACGTTGACGGACTTGCGCTCGATGAGTTTTCGGCGCATCTCCTGTGTGTCAACATGAGCTTCGAACAGACCCAGGGCAGACGCGATCTTTTTGGGGTTGTCCGGCTCAAGCCGTGCGTGCAGGTGGTTGAGGTTCTTCATGGTGGGGTAGGTGTGATCTTTGACGAGAAGAATCGGAACGGGAATCCCTTCCCAGCCCTCCACCAGTCTCTGGATACTCTCGGAGGGGACGATGCCGCCTGTGAGAAGGATGCCGGAGATGTTGGGGTAAGCGTTGGAGAGGCGAGACGCCATAGAACTCAGGATAATGTCCGTTCGGTCCCCTGCGGTGACGACAAGGCTGTCTTCCTTGATGTAGTTCAGGAAGTTGTTGATCTGCATGGCGGCAACGACATAGCCGTCGATCATCTTGTCCATGGCCTTTTTGCCGTAAATTACCTCGGCACCCAGCCATTTTTTAAGGTCCGCAACCGTGGGCTTTATGAGGTTGCTGTCTTCCGGGATGACATGGAAGGAGCAGTTCTCAACCTTGATGTCATGCTGAAGGGCTTCAAGGATTGCCTCAGTCTGTGATTCCTCTGCGCGGTTGACCATGATGCCGAGGATATCAACTCCCTTGTCCTCGAGATCTTCCATGGCCAGCTGGTTCAGGCTCACAATTTCGTCGGTGGTGGCATTGTGGCCGTTGGTGACCACGAGGGCGGGACAGCCCATGTTGGCGGCAACCACGGCGTTGATGTCGAAGGTGAAGGCTTCGTTGCCCACCACGAAATCAATACCTCCACAGAGAACGAAATCGTATTTCTCTTCAAGCTGCTTGTACTTGTTGAGAATGATTTCGATCATCTCGTTCTGCTTGCCGGCATTTACGAGTTTCTTGGCTTCGTCCAGGGTCATCGCGTAGGTGTCTTCATACCTCATTCCAAGGTAGAAGTGGGAGAGAACCAAGTTGATGTTATGGTCCCGCTCGCCGTCCTCCGGGTTGATGATGGGCCGGAAAAAGCCAACGTTTTGCAGATCCCTCAAGAGAAGCTGCATGATACCAAGAACGATGGTTGACTTACCGCTCCTGGCGTTGGTTGTGCTGATGTAAAGACTCTTTGCCATACGCCTATTCCTTGATTACTGGTAACGCAACACTATAAACATTCAAAAGGCGCTACGCGCCATATCAATCGTATTTTGCATTGGAAACGGAACCTTACGCGGGTTGCCGAGTTCGGCGTTCAAAGCCGTAACGGGAAAACAGTCTCTTACTCCATGTCGTGGGAACAATCAACATTTTTCCAGTGAGATTTCGGTAACTCGTTTAAAAGGTAGAAAATAGTGCGAAAATACGGACATGGGTCCACCTTTTGGGAACACTCTGTCAGAGGCAGTTGCCTGCAATGACTGTTTGGTCACTATTGGCGTCACCGGATTGATACCCGACGGTTCGAAAGCCTGGGGGGCTTGCATAAAATGAGGGGAAGCGATAGGGCACGATTCTCCGATTTCAGAGGCAAAAACCACGCGAAGGGGGAAGCGGTCTGCGGATGGTCAACCTGTGGCACACTGTTTGTGCGCTTTACCGGGAGGGCCCAATGATGCATTCGGCCCACCCGGTACAGCAGTCGGTGGAGCCTGATGTGACTTCAGGGCCTGTGCTCAAATATTGAACGTTAGGTAAACCCGTGCTCACCGACAAAGGGTAATTTACCATAAAACTGTGCCATGACCAACTGAAATCGACGATTTGCAGTGCTGTTGATGGGTGGAGGAACCCCTCGGGCCGCTATTCCTGTTTGCCTGCCGGGGCCCTTTGGCATAAAGTGGCATGAGCATTCTGATGTGTCAGTAAACCCCGAGAGCATCGGGCCTCAGCCGCTTTGTTCCCGCATTTCAGGGTGTAACGGGTAATGGTGTCATGGGGCTGAACGGCAAACCGCTGCCGGACGAGGTGCGGAGTCCCAAAAAAAGGTTTGGCAGAAAAACGGGTGGAACATGTTGGTTCCCCTCGTGTGAATCCGGTGGTCACTACCCGGATATATGGTGATGAAAGGAGCAGGACTCATGAGAGCGATGGTTATCACGACTGGTGAAGAGATACTGAAAGGGGAGGTGGTGGACACCCACGCCGCCTGGATTTCTGAAAAATTCTGTGAGGTGGGCGTGGAAGTGGTGCGCCACCTTTCGGTGGGAGACAACATGACCTCCCTGAAAGAAGCGTTCCTCCGTGTGGCGGGCCGGTGCGAGGTGGCCGTGGTGACAGGAGGGTTGGGCCCCACGGAAGACGACCTCACAGCACGGGCCGTGGCCGAATCGGCAGGGGTACCCCTGGTCGAGGACCCCGCGGCAACTGCCTCCGTGGCGGCGTACTTTGAAGGGCGCCAAGTGGCGGTGCCCGCATCCAATTTGAAACAGGCCCGTCTTCCCAAAGGCTCCACCTGCATTCCCAACCCAGTGGGCACGGCCCCGGCCTTCAGCCTGGACATTAACGGGACCCGATTCTGGTTTCTTCCCGGCGTGCCGCGGGAGATGCGTTACCTGATGACAGAGGCCGTCCTTCCGTCCATTGTCGACCTCCAACCCAGCGGGAGCCGGCTTGTAAAGACCGCCATCACCACCTTTGGTTTGCCTGAGTCGGTGGTGGGGGAGCGGCTCTCAGGGCTTGAGTCTCTCTTTCAAGGCATTCACGTGGGCTACCGTGCCGCCCTTCCTGTTATCGAGGTGAAACTTTGGGCCTTCGACCAGGATGGGAACAGCCTTCAACAGCTCCAGCAAGCCGCCGTGGCCGAGGCCCTGAACCGTCTGGGAGATTATGTGGTCTCCGGCAAAGGACTCTCCATGGCAGAGGCTGTGGCCGAAAGACTCAGCGAGACGAAACAAACCGTGGCCGTGGCCGAAAGCTGCACCGGTGGCCTCATCGGCTCCCTGCTCACCGATGTGTCGGGAAGCTCGGATTGGTTCCTGCTCTCCGCTGTTACCTACGCCAACAGCGCCAAAGAAAATGTCCTCGGCGTTTCAGGGAAGACCCTTGAGTCCCATGGCGCCGTTAGCGCTGAAACCGTCAAGGAGATGGCCGCAGGCGTAAAGCGCGTCTCCGGCGCCGATATCGGCATCGCCACCAGCGGCATCGCAGGTCCCACCGGCGGTACCGATGAAAAACCCGTGGGCACCGTCTGGATCGGCATCGCCACAGACGCAGGCACCGAGGCCCTGCACTTTGTCTCACCTTTTAAAGAACGCCACCAGAACAAACGCATCTTTGCGTTTAAAGCCCTGGACCTTTTAAGAAGGGCCATATATCAGCTGCCTCCGGCAGCCAGGGGCTGAGCCCCTGGACCCCAGGTTCGCGAATGCTTCCACCCCTCGTTCCTCGGGATGGTCGCATTCGCTGACGGGCTACGCCCGTGGAAATCATGGAGAACCGCACTCCGTAGGGTGCGTTCCACGCACCAGAATGATGGCCTTAATGACGTTGGAATAGTTCAAGATACCTTGCTCTTGATAACCCGAATGAGGTGCTTCGGTCTTGGTTGGGGTATTCATCATGCGAAAGGCCAAGATGAATTTGGTTGTAGATTGCTCTGAGGGCGTGAGGCAATAGAGGTTGCTGGTTCCCCAACATGGTGCGGGAACCGCACCCTACAGGCCGAGGGTTTGTCGTACCTGTGATAAGGGGGGGGCAAGGCACATGAAACCTGCCGAAACGGTTGTGTCACCGTACTCCGTAGGGTGTGTTCCACGCACCAGAACGACAGGCTCAATGACGTGGGGATGACGCAACATACCTTGCTCTAAATAGCTCGAACAGGGTTTTTGGTCCTTGGCTGGGACGACAGGGCGCATTATCAATTACGAGAAAGGCCAAGAGATTTTGGGCGTAGATTGCTCTGAGGCCCTGGGGCAATAGAGGCTGCTGGTTACCCCAACATGGTGCGGGGGCCGCACCCTACGGGCCGATGGTTTTATCGTGCCTGTCATAAAGCTATGGGGATCATGGCACATGAAATCTGCCGAAACTCTGGTGTCACCGCACCCGTCAGCGAATGTGACGCGCCCGAGGAACGAGGGCTCGGAGCATTCGCAACCCGCTTTCAAGGTGGCTCACCTTGCCGCCGGAGGCATGTTTTTCATATTTGCAAATGGTACGTGCTGTGATACAAGGGCGTGTTGTTGTATAGTGAAGAATCAATTTGCCGTGGCTTGGCCATGGCAATTTATTATGGATAGGGCTTGTTTCAGGCCCATGCGGACGAGAGGCATCCCGCATAATAAATTCTCCCTCACTGACCGCGCAGCCGGTTGTGGCCCCTTTGCGTACGCCTTCCTTAAATTAAGATGGTTTGCCGGGCTCCTTTCGTTGTGCAGCAGTAAGTAAGGTGGTCCATGCTTTCCATTACCAAAGAGTTCCGATTTGACGCCGCTCACAAGCTCATGCGTCACGACCTTTCCGAAGAAGAGAACAAAGCCCTTTACGGCAAGTGTGCCGCCTTTCACGGGCACACCTACACCCTTCAGGTCACGGTATCCGGCCCCCTGGACGAGTCCGGGATGATCATCAACTTCACAGAGCTGAAGCGTCTTGTGAAGGAGCGGATCGTGGACCGGTACGATCATGCCAACCTGAACGAACTTGAAGAGTACCGAGACATTCCTGCAACGGCGGAGAACATGGTCCTCTATATCTTCAAGACCCTTTCGGGTGCATCCGAATTCGACGGCCTCACCCTGAAAGAGGTGCGGGTCTACGAGACCCCCGATTCCTGGGCAACGGTAACCGCCTGAGACGAAACCTTATGCTGATCCTTCATGAAATGTTTGCCTCCCTTCAGGGAGAAGGTCCCCATACCGGGCGGCCCGCTTTTTTTATCCGGCTCTCCGGGTGCGTTGCACCCCTTTGCCCCTGGTGCGACACGAAAGGTGCCTGGGACCATGGTACGGAGATCTCCGTTGCGAGCCTTGTGGAGGCTGTGGAAAAAAGCGGTCACCGTTTTGTGGTGATCACCGGGGGGGAACCCCTGCGCCAGTGGGAGACCGGGCTGAATGAGTTGGATCGGGCGCTCTTCGATCTGGGCGTTGCCGTGCAGTACGAGACCTCGGGCAAGGTGCGCATCCCGGAAGGGATTTGCGGTGAGGTGATCTGCTCGCCGAAATACCTGTCCGGTGCCTGGCATGTGGACACCGAAAGCCTCTCCCGTGCCCATCATTTCAAATTTGTCGCCTGTGAAGAGACGGCTTCTGCCATCGATGCCTTTATAAGGGCAGAAAACCTTGAAAAGGACCGGGTGTGGTTGATGCCCAAGGGGATGACCCGCGAAGAGCAGATCGAGCGGTTGCCCTTTGTGTGGGACCACTGCGTTACCAACGGATACCGCCTCGCCAGCCGTCTGCATATTCTTGCGTTTGATACGAAAAAAGGAATTTAACCCATGTTTGAAACCGTGGTTGTTCTCTCCGGCGGCATGGACTCCGCCGTTCTCCTGGCCGATTGCGTCAGCAAAGGCCAGAAATGCGTGGCCATCAGCTTTGACTACGGCTCCAAGCACAATGCCTGCGAGCTTCCCATGGCCAAAGCCCTCTGCGACAAGATGGGGGTTACCCATACCCTGGTGCCGCTCCCCTTTATCAACGATCTCTTCGACTCCAGCTTGCTTCAGTCCGGAGACGAGGTGCCCGACGGCGCCTACGACTCCGAGAACATGAAGAGCACCGTGGTCCCTTTCCGCAACGGCATCATGCTCTCCATCGCGGCCGGCTACGCCGAGTCCGTGGGCGCCTCCCGGGTCGTCCTCGCCTCCCACGCCGGAGACCACGTGATCTACCCGGACTGCCGCCCCGAGTTCAACCAAGCCCTGGGGCAAGCCATCAACCTCGGCACCGACGGCCAGGTGACCATCGCCTTTCCCTTTGCCCACCTCGACAAACGGGACATCGGCGACCTGGGCCGCACCCTTGGCGTGGATTTTTCCGCCACCTGGACCTGCTACAAAGGCGGCCAAGCCCATTGCGGCACCTGCGGCGCCTGCGACGAACGCAAATATGCCCTGCGCCACACCGAAGGCCTCGATCCCACGACATATTTGAAATAAACGCAAAACGAAAAAGTACGCCTCCGGCGGGCAGGGAATGATCCCCTGCACCCCAGGTGGGGTCCGGTTCGCTATCGTTCACCGTCTGCGGAATCTTTTTTACAAACTACGGAGCGGCGTAATCGGACCGAAAGCCGATTGCCCTTGCGATTTGGCCCTTGAGGCCCTGATGAGGAGTAATAAATGTTTCACGTGAACCTGTCTCTTGTTATCGAGGAAGGCCATCCAGCCTATGTGTGGGCGAAAAAGCAGTCGGATTCGGTCCATGCTTTTGGCCATATAGGCACCCATATAGATTGTTACGAGTCGACGCCTGAGAAAAGTGAGTATGAGGTGGCGTGTGTTGTCGTTGATTGCACAGGGAATATGCCGTCAGTGGATGATGTCAAAGTCCTGAGCCTGTCAGGCAAAGCGCTTGTCCTGTTTACTGGAAATATCGAACGAAACGCCTATGGCACGTCGGATTACGGCACCATGGACACAAGCCTGGACCGTGAAACCCTGGACATGATGTTGCGTCAATCACCTGCTTTCATCGTGATCGACAGTTATGGCATCGGAGCCCATGGGGAAGAGCATATTCGGTTCGACAAAACGTGTGAATCCTACGGCTGTTTTGTTATCGAAAACGTCAACCTGTCTCAAACCCATATCCATTCTCTGAAAAAAGTACATATTTCATTTGATCTGTTGGCCGAGTCGACGGGAAAACGGTGTGACGTGCAGGGTCTGTGTGGTTGATATGGCAGTTGGGTAAGGACTGGCGGCTTATTTTTCGTGGTCATAAGCCATCGTGAATGAGGAAACATGAATGATAAAACCGGCAATTTGGCTTATCTTCCTGATTACGTGGGCGAGTGTGGGATGCCTTCATGTTCCCGGAGGAATGGAAGGTAACCCCGGAAGTATGGAGGTCTGGGGATCACAAAGTGGACCCCTCGATCGTGACCTGGATAACGACGGCATCTGGGATGCCGATAAAGGCGGAACGGACCGAGACCTGGATAACGACGGCATCTGGGACGCCGACAAGGGCGGCACGGACCGTGATCTCGACAACGACGGCGTCTGGGATGCCGACAAAGGCGGGATCGACCGGGATATTGATAACGATGGCGTCTGGGATTTCGACAAAGGGGGCACGGATCGGGACCTCGACAATGACGGCATCTGGGATGCCGACAAGGGTGGGACTGACCGGGATCTCGATAACGATGGGATCCGTGATTTCTGATGGCGGATCAAGCGCGGGCCTGATTCGAATCGATAATGACCCTTTGTATGTCAATGCTCAAAACTCTGCCGGTCCCGGGCGATGATGAAAAACCATCATTCGCTTCTTCATGAGATAAGTCTCCGGCATGCAGCACCAGCACCGTAAAAGATAAACAACAGATAATTCTAATCACGGGCGAAGCCCGTAAGCAAATGTTAAGGGGCGAAGCCCCGGAGCATTTGCGAACCAGCTTTCAAGGTGGCTCACCTTGGGCCGGAGGCGCATATGAGAACAGAGAACCCGTTAGGCGAAAAAGTCGGTTACACCTTTACCTATGATCCGGCCCAGCTTTTTCCTGTGGAGAGGGCGCTTGGGCGAGGGACCCTTGGGTTGGACGAGGGGGACCTTCCCTTTTACGGAGAGGACATCTGGACGGCCTGGGAGCTTTCGTGGCTGGACGGCAAGGGCAAGCCGGTATCGGCGGTGGCGGAAGTAAGGTTTCCGGCCACGAGCCGCTGCATCGTGGAGTCCAAGTCTTTCAAGCTCTACCTCAACTCCTTTAACATGAGCCGGTTCGAGTGCGCCGTGAAGGTGAGGGAGGCCATGGAGGCCGACCTGTCGAGGGTTGCGGAAGGGGAGGTGAAGGTTGCGATTTTCGGGTGTGACGACACCGAGGTCCTTTCCGTGGAGAAGGCCGGCGGAACGTGCATCGATCACCACGAGGCCGAGGCCTATGTGTATGAGGTCGATGCCTCGCTGTTGAAGCACGGGGAGGGGGAGATGAGAGAGGAGACCCTTTGCTCCCACATCCTGCGAACCAACTGCCCGGTGACCGGGCAACCCGACTGGGCCACGGTGGAGATCACCTATTCCGGGAAAAAGATTGATGAGGCTTCGCTCTTTGCCTACCTCGTCTCCTTCAGAACCCACACGGGGTACCACGAAAACTGTGTGGAGACCCTTTACACGGACATCATGACGCGCCTTGCGCCGACGGCCCTCACCGTAGTGGGCCGGTTTACCCGACGGGGCGGCCTGGACATCAACCCATGCCGTAGCAGTGCGCCGAAATCCTTTTCCAACAGGCGTTTTGTCCGTCAGTAACCAGGGATGATCCCCTGGACCCCAGGTTGCGAATGTTCCGCGCCCTCGTTCCTCGGGCTCATCACATTCGTTGACGGGCTTCGCCCGTGAAGTTATTGAACGACCTCATCCGTGCCGTCCTCCCCGGCTGCATGATAAGCCATGGCCTCTGTGTGGGGTTGATCTGTGATTGCACATCACTCTTTGTACAGGTGAGTGACCTGTGATTCATGTGTGGGTTCCAACAATGTTTGTCATGCACACACGGTCCTACCATTTGCACCACACCATGTGTCCCATGCTGACCTGAAAAGGTTGGTAGGCTTATTTATAGATAACAAAGGCACCCACCGGAGCATTTCCGGGGGTGCCTTTTTGTGTTCTGGGATCGGGTGATGTGTCACCGGGGTGAGGCTGCACCGATAAAACAGCCGCTGCCGCCACCTTCCCCCTTGATGGCAAGGGCCTTCTCTTTTTGCATGTGGAGGGTGGAGCCGTCTTTGAGGGTGACCTGCATGCCGATGTCGTAGATTCCGAGGTCTGAGATGGTCACCTCGGCGGTGCCGGTGTCACTTTCCACGGCGGCCTTGGTTTCGTAGCCATTTGAGACCTCCCTGAAGACATGCCATTCCCACCTGATAATTTCAAGGCTCGGGTCGGACGTGTCGTTGAAGGAGACGGTGGTTTGGAACCTGGCCTCAGTGGGGGTGTGGGCAAAGTTCAGGGCCTCACTTTCAATGATGCGGACGGTCGCCTTTGGCTCTTCTGTGGTGACGCCGGGTAGGGTGGCTGTGTTGGTGGTCTCATCAGTATCCCACTCCTTGCCGTGGATGACGGTCTGGGTCCACTCCAAAAGTGTTGGCGTGGTGTCGTCATCTGGATTCTCTCGCGCACTGGAGAGCTCCTTCACGATATCTGTTGTGGTGGTGATGCCATTGTCGATGGTAACGATAATTTTTTTGTTGTCTTTGTCGAACGTCGCTTTGGCGTGATTGGTTCCTCCTTCCAGCACGACTTTGTCACCAAACTCTTCAAGGTTCCA
Organism: Desulfolunaceae bacterium; assembly: GCA_942491485.1. GTDB lineage: Bacteria > Desulfobacterota > Desulfobacteria > Desulfobacterales > Desulfolunaceae > Desulfoluna. The sequence goes on from CALOAX010000017.1 coordinate 503,772, forward strand.
GGGTGACGATACGGAGGGGCCATCCGGCGGGGCGGGGACAAAGGTGGCAGCTTGGATCTGTTCCAGCGTTGGCAGGAATGCGACGAGCTCGTTAATGGTTGTGATGCCGTCTTGGATTTTGACCACAAGGAAGCCGCTGTCGGGATAAAAGTGGGCGGTTGGTTCGGTGGCGGTGGGCTCATCCTCCAGTTTGATACCGATGTTCCCCTTTGCACCGGGCATGGCGTCGATGGCAATGAGGGCCCCGAGAACGCCGGTGGCCTTCTCTGAAAGAGGTCCGCCTTCGGCATTTTTTACTTCGATTGTACTGACCTCGCTGCCTTCCCGTCTTCCGCAGATTTTGATCATGCCGTCCAGAAAGGCGATATTTTCACGGAAGACGGTAAGGGTAGGTTCGAAGCTCCCCTTGTCTTTAAACTTGTGGATGGCAAGGTAGTAGTTGTCGCCACTGGTGGCCTCGTTGATGTAGAGGCCCTCATCGTCACGGCCCCCTGAGAGAAAGACGCTGTCGTAATCTTTGTCGGAGACCACCCAGGCGCTGTCTTCATGGCGCACATAGACATCCGAGACAGCAGCGCTCTCTTCAAGAAGTTCTTTAAGGGCCTTCTGGGTGGTGTGGCCGGATCGGATGTGGGCGGTGACGGTCTCGTCGGTGATATCGACATGGGGCGTGCACTCTTTGCAGTCGGCAATGCGAAGCTCCCTGTTGCTCTCCTTTCCCCCTTCGCCGGTGATGTATATGGCGGTGCTGACGCCACTTGCGGTGTACGAATAGAGAGCGCCGTAGGACGGCACGGGGGCATGGTGGTTGCCGTTGTTAAAGCGCCATTCGCGTTTCCAGATATCCCCTAGGGAAAAGTCGTAGAGGGTCACCTCGCTGGTCAGGGTTCCGTTTACATCCGTTCCGATGGATGTGGGGGGCTCTGCGAGGATGAAGGCCGTATTTGGCGACTGTTCGGTCATTCGGTAGAGTTCGCCGCCATCGGTTGCACCGAGGATGTCGTTGCCCGCTACGCTGAGGCAGTTGATGTGGCTTTGGGTGCCCACGAGCATCTCTTTCCAGATTTTCTGGGTTCTGTCCAGGTAGTAGGTTTTACCGTAGCTTCCCGATGCGACGAGAAGGTCATCACGTTTGGCGATGCAGTAGATGGGTGGGGTGTCATTCAGGTCGATGCCCATGGGTTCCCATCCGTTGGTTGGATGATACCGGAATATATATCCGTATGTGGCCTGGCCGACAGCGTACAGTGTGCCGTCGTCATCTCCATGAATCCCTCGGTAGTCCATGGCATACGCACCGGTCTTCATGGGGGAGAGCACACTCGAACTGCGGTTGAGCTCTAATATGGTGTCGGATGAGCAGGCAAGGTAGGCATGGGTCGGAGTCCCCCAGATGCCGTTGATGGTTGGCAGGCCGTTTGTCGTCCCGGTAAGGGGCAGGAAGGATGCCCCGTCGTAGGAGAGAAGAACGCCTGTGGGAGCTTCGTTGTTGCTGAAACGTTGTTTGCCCCCTGCAAAGTAGATGGCGCTGTCGTCATCTGTCCAGATGCCAACAAATGAGGATGCAAAGAACTGAGATTCCGGGTCATACCCTGTGTTCAGCTCTTCCCAGGTTGAGCCACTGTAGCGGAAAATGACGCCATAGCGACTCTGGGTGTCGTCGGTGTTTATCTGACCGTCATCGTTGGAGTCGAAACGCGGGGGGCCGGGACGGTATCCTGCGGCATACACGGCACCTGAGGGGGTGCCATGGACGGCGAACAGGTGGGCGTTCTCCAATGCCGCATCGGTGATGTCTGTCCAGGCGCCATCTTTATAGCGGAAGGCAGCTCCGTTTTCTCCCACGGTATACGAGGCGGTGCCGTCCGACCAGCATCCCCTTAGCGCGGAGGTGTTCCCGTCCGGGCGTTCATAGTTCCAGATTGCAAGGGCCGTGGAGGCGTGGAGGCATATAAAAACAGCGATGAACAGGGCCAGGCGTTTATGCACGATTTTCTCCTTATCCGAAAAGGGTAGCGCCACCGGTATGAAGAAAATCAACTATATAACATTGTTTATCGCGATAAAAGTAGTTTCATGATTTTTTGGCTGCGACGTGGTTTGCCATAGTTACGGCTCTTTTGCCTCTCTCTCCCTGGAGACCAGGGTGTCATGGAAGGCTTTGGCGGTAATCTGCGCCACATGGTACAGGCTTTCCCGGTGGGATGAGGCATCGCTTGACGGGTAGTTTCGGAAGGTGATGACATTGCCGAAGAGAGACGCAAAAAAGGCGTGGGAGTAATAATTCACCGGATGGGACTCTCCGGCCCGGGTCAGGGCTCTGTCTAACATGTCCAGGAAGAGGACTTGAATCACGTTGAACTTGCGAAGGGTCTCCGGGTTTTTTTCGCCCTTGATCATGAAGTGGCTCATCATCTGGAAAATGTCCTCGTTGTCGACGAGAAAATTGACGATGTCGATGGCGATACCCTCCAGGTCGCGACGGGTGTCCCAGAGTCGCGATTTGATCTGGTTGATGTCGTTGGTGAGAACTTCTACGAAAAGGTCGTCCTGGCTGGGGAAGTACTGGTAGAGGGATGCCACGGAAATACCGGCTTCGGCTGCGATATCACGCATGCCGATTTCATGAAACGATTTTTGACTGAAGAGCGATTTCGCAGCCTGGATGATGAGTTGCCGTCGTACTTCACGCTCATTCTCCTTGAGTTGCTTCAGAACGGACTTCGCCATGGTTTAGGTTCTCCTGTGCAGGGTTCTCTGGGGTGTCGCAGGGGACACCGGCTGACCGTTGTCAGTTGAGCAGGGGGGATCTGTTTGTTTGCTAATATAAGATATTTTACGGTGGGTAAAAATAAAATTATTTTAAATGAATGAAGTATTCGATGTATTTAATGCTCATTATCAATAGAAAAATGGGGGAAGGATGTCAATTGCATTCCTTGCTGTGCTGGCATATAGTTCATTTACTGATCGTATCTATTTTGACTGACGACCCAACGGGGAGAGACAATGGCCGACGAGACCGTGTTGGTGAAAAAGTACAGCAACAGGCGACTCTACGACACCTCCGAGAGTGCCTATATCACATTGGATCAACTTGCTGAGATCATCCGAAGCGGAAGGGATGTCAGGGTTGTTGAGGCCGGGTCCGGTGATGACGTGACAGCGTACATTCTCACGCAGATCCTTGTCGAGGATGCCAAGAAGAAGAAATTTCTTCTGCCCGTTCACCTGCTTCACCTGATGCTGAGGTACGGAGATAACTTGATGGGTGATTTTTTTGACCTGCACCTGTCACAGACCATCGACAGCTATGTGAAACAGCGCAAAGCCTTTGATGAGCAGTTTAAGAAGGTGATGCATTTTGGAACGGAGTTTACCGAAATGGCAAGGCGATCGGTTGACGATCTGGCCAAATCGTCTCCCTTTCCTTTTTTTCATACCGGGGGAAAGGAGCCCGGCAAGAAAGAGGAGTAGTCTTGTTTAAAGGAACTGGTTTTTAATCTTTGCGATGATGCCTTTGAATCCTTTGGGGGTAACCCGTGCGGATTTCAATGGGGCTGTCTGCTCTTGAACGCTCTCAACCACATCCCGCATGGACGTGGCAAGGTCCACTCTTTTTTCATCGATGGCGGTGGCGCCCTTCTCCGGGTTGACCCGGAAGGTGACATAAAGTGCCTCCACCTGGCTTTGGAACCGGTTGAGCTGACCGGAGAGTTTCTGCACCCCTTTTTCCCACCGTTTTATTTCTGACAAGGCGATTTTCTCCTGCCTCGGGTAACTCTTCTTCACGCTTTTGATGCGATCGATTTCGTCCTCCATGATGGCGAGTTCTGAGTTCGCGCTTACCATGTGGAAGTACACATCGGGAACCTTTGCCCACGCAAACCGAAGGACGGCATCGTCCAGGTCTACGTAAGCAAGCTCTTTTTTGGGGTAGCCGGATTTGAAGTAGGTGGTGTACGCATACCAGCCTCCGGCTGCAAGGGCGGCAAGAAGAATCAGGGCCACAAAGAGCAGGGGAACCTTACGGCTCTTTTTTGGTGTGATGCTGTCTGTTTTCTCTTTCTTCTTTTTTCCCATGCCTTGTGATACCCTTTCCAGCCTTTGATGGTCGTTTGTAACGAAACCCTTCTTATCATCTCGGATGGATAAAGGGCCAGCTTTAGCCCGGATATTTTTTTGAAATATGGCTCGGGTGATGAATAGTATGCAATCACGGAGTGTTGGTTGAATACATGTCTTGCTTGTGAATGTGCTTTGCCCCTCGCTCCCCGGGTTAAATCACACCCATCTTCCCTTTGATGTGAATCCGAAATGATGTATCAAGACCTGTTTGTTAAACCAGCCCTTTTAACATCAGGCATCCGTTTGGCCCCCGGCAGGGCCGCCGGAGGCACCATTGAGCTGAATTGATACAAACTGAATGTAATGACATGAGGAGACACGTATCCATGCAACAGGATCAAGACACCTTTCTGAACCCGAAAGACTACGGGTTGCCGCCTCGAACGCAATTGGAGCGGATGGAAGAGGGCCATGTGGCCATTCGCGTGGACCGCAAGTCCCGTATTATCATGAAAGACGGGCGTGCGTTGCTGGAGAAAGCCGAACGCATCAGGGCGACGAACAGCGCCTTGCGTGTGAGCTTGAAGACTTCAGCGCCGGTTTGCGGGAAGACTCGGGCGTTTCTGGAGGGGCATGGCGTGGTCGTGCTTCCCCTTGCGTCATGAGGAGACGTGGCTGTGTGATACAGATTTTATTGTGGTATAAAAAAATTTAATAAACATTATTAATGTTCAGGCTGGCAACAGCTCCGGGCACAGCCTCTTCCGGTTGCTCCAACCCTCAGCCAGACCCAATCATGTCACTCCACATTAACATCCGCCCGACCGATCCGGTTGGTGTTTGAAGGCTTTGGTTTCAGGCCCACATCCACTCTGCGGAGCAAGGGGTGCTCCCCCGGCTCCTTCGGACGGTGGGAAGATCAAACAGAAAACCGTGCATGACAGTTTGTCCTTTTGGTTTAACTGAATTTTTCATGGCAACGTATTGTAATTATGTATTGTCTGTGCCTTCCGGATGTTTTTTTATGAACTGTCCGGGCGATGGACAAAGGTTGCTGTGCTGTGGGTTCCGCAGTATACTGAAACTGAAAGCCGCCGGATGTACCCATCAACGTAACCTGATGAGTTCAAATAATGTCAGTGTGCCGTGACGTGTTGCGGTTGTGCTGCCCTGTGTTTCGGGATTCATCACTCATTTCTCTGTTTTCTTTTATATGGTCGTCGTCTTGGCATAATAATTGATAGATATATTTATTCTATCGGATTCCATTTGACGAGGCCCTTTGCCTGGAGGGTCTATTCCAGCGCGACAGGCCGCCGGTACCACACCGGTTGTACGTTTCTTTAATTTCGCCTCAGTACCCCTGACACTCCTTAAGTTCATGCAGATTTCGTGTGTGCGGCCATTGCAGCCGCAGGTCACAAAGCAGCAACCCCGCTGGACGGGAGGGCATATGGATATTTTAACCGAGAGTGTTGGCCGACATGTGAAGACACAGTATTATCGAACCCTTGAGCTTGCTGATGGAAAGCGACACGAATTCGAGGCTCTTCAAACGCGCCTGGTATCGATTCTCTATGACGTGGTGGATATCGATCTTTATCGCGAAATTGCTGAGGATGTGGTGGAGTCCATCGACGACTTAACCGACGGCGTCAACGAAGCAACGCTTCTGGACCGATACAGTATCGTTCTTCACCCGTCGGTGTGCTCCATTCAGGCGTTTCGACCTGTCTGCCGGGAGCTTTTGGAACTTATAAACCGGGTTCTTGCAGTGAGGCGGGGCACCAAAGGGCAGCTTCGCATGGCTCGCATGCACACCATGGGCATTCAGGTTATCAAGTAAGTGCGAATGCCATCGTTAGGTTGTTGCTGTGTTCAAGTATTTCTCGTGACAGCACCGGGTTATGTTGTGGCTTTCCTGTGGCCGGTTGTATGGAAGGTTGTGCATTCATGGCGGTTCAGGTCACTTCAGGGGGGGCAGTGTAATCTCTGAATAGCGCGGGCTGTATCAATGGGACGAAAAAGGGCTTCGGACGGTTTGTGAGCCCCTGTCGATGAAAGGAAACGAGATGAAGCTTTCATTTGTTGTGGCTGTTGCGGAGAATGGGGTGATTGGTGATGGGGCTGACATTCCGTGGTATATTGCAGGTGAGCTGTGCCTGTTCAAGGCGGTGACTTACCACCATGGCCTCCTCATGGGCCGAAAGACCTGGGAGGCCATTGGAAGGCCCTTGCCGGGCCGGGAAATGATTGTGCTGACCCGCAACGCCTCATACGAAGCGGAAGGGTGCCGGGTCTGTACCACCCTTGAAGAGGCCCTGGAGGTGGGGTGCAAAGGAGGGCGGCGGCTTATGGTGGCCGGAGGCGGGGAGATTTTCAGGCTGACCCTTCCTCTTGCCGATACCCTCCACATCTCTCACATTCACACGGAGGTTCCCGGTGACGTGTTGATGCCGGAGATCCCCGCAGACTTTAAACCGATCTTTTCCCAGTACTATCCAGCCGATATCCCGTATACCTATACCATTTATCAGAAAAGCTGAATCAACTGGACGTTGGTTTGCCTCCGGCGGCCCTGCCGGGGGCTAAACGTTTAGAAAGTTTAACAAACAGGTCTTAACACGTTATCCTTGAATGATTTCCGCTTTAAGGGCAGATGTGATTTGACCCGAGGACCATGAAACACACCATCATGGTTTTACCTGAAGCTTACGACCACCCTGGCAGCCGGGGAAGACGAGAACGGGGATGCATCGTTTCACAAAAAATGACACAGCCCTATTCTCAAGATCGGTAGCATTGCCTCACCCTCCGCGCGAATGCCTCGAAAATGATTGCATTGCGGTGATTTTCACGCATTCGCCATAGGGTTTCAAGGTGCCCCCACCTTGCCGCCGGAGGCACGGTGTTGGCCTTACTTTGAGGGCATGGCGCGCAGTTCACCTGTTTCCAGGGGCGTCAGGCTGCGGTGCTTGGCAGGGTCAATGCCGTCGAAGACGCACTGGAGAATCTGGCCCGGATCGCCGTGGGTGACGATGACGATGTCTTTTTCGTTGTAACGGAGTCCTGTTCGCTTGATGACCTCCACCATGCGTTTGGCCACAGACAGGACGCTCTCCACGCCGAATTCGGTGTGCTCCGGATCGTTCTCGTCAAAGGCCCACCCCTTTTCGTAGTGGGTGTTCTCTTTCATCTCAAACTCCCCGAAAAACCGCTCCCGCAAGTTGCTGTCCGGAAAACGGTCCGCCTTGATAATCTTTGCGGCGATGGCCGCTGTCTCAAGGGTGCGCTGAAAAGGGGACGCCACCACCACGGGCTTGAACCGCTGGTCGAAGAGCCCGTCCTTGACGGCCTGCTCCATGGAGCGGGTCACCTCCTCTTTTCCTTTTTCTGAAAGGCCCCAGTTGCCGATGCCGTTCTCCGGGCTGCTGACGATGATGCCTTTTTCGTTGGCCTGGCTGTGGCCGTGTCTCAAGATGAAGTAGCGGTTGGTATGAAAGGGTAGGGTCATCATGATGTTATGCCTTTTCTGGATATTGAGGTGTGTTCGTAAGTAACTATTCAGCTGGGCCGGCTGCAAAAGTTCATGAAAAAAAACGTGCCTCCGGCGGCGAGGTGAGCCACCTCGAAAGCGGGTAGCGAATGCGTTATGCCCTTCGTTCCTCAGGGCAAATCACATCCACCTTCGCCTGAGTTTAAAGACAAATAGATGTTTATCAAACTTTTCAAAAGTTTGGCCCCCGGCAGGGCCGCCGGAGGCTCTTTTGAGGTCACGGAGTTGAAGTTTTATCACCACGCGGTGTCAGGGGCCACAATAAAAAAGGGCGTCGCAACCGAAGTCTGCGACGCCCTTTCATGGTTGTGCATGATGGAACGGTCTACTTTTCGGAGTCGACGAGGCCTTTGACGAACCATTTCTGCATGGCCAGCACCACCACGATGGGCGGCAGCATGACGATGAGGGCCCCGGCCAGGGCGATGTTCCACTCGGGAAGGTCGTCGGCAAGGGGGATCAGGTTCTGGAGACCGATAACCGCGGTCTGCATCTTGGGGTTGGTGGTGATGAGCAGGGGCCAGAGGTACTGGTTCCAGCCGTAGACAAACTCAATGACCACCAGGGCGGCGATGTTGGTTTTGGACAGGGGAAAGAGGATCTTCCTGAAGAAGGTCATGGGGGATGCCCCGTCCATCTTGGCCGCTTCGCAGAGCTCTTCCGGCACAGTGAGAAAGAACTGGCGGAAGAGAAATGTACAGGTCGCCGAGGCCACCAGGGGCAGGATAAGACCCGTGTGGCTGTCCAGGAGGCTCCAGTTGAGGGAGACCTCAATGTCGTTTCCGGCAAACCAGCTCACCACGCTGTTGAGGTGGAGCATGTCCCAGAGAGGCTGCAGGGGTCCGAAGACGTTGGCGGCCATCTCGTAGGTGGGCAGGATTCGTACCTCCACCGGTAGCATCAGCGTGCAGAACACGGTGACAAAGGCCACGGTCCGCATGCGGTAGTCAAAGTAGACGATGGAAAAGGCGCCCAGCATGGAGACGGAGATCTTGCCCAGGGTGATGCCCGAGGCCATGATCAGGGAGTTGATGAGCTGAGTGCCCAGGTCTCCCCGGGTCCATGCCGCCTTTATGTTGACGAAGAACTGATCGCCGGGAACCAGGGGCATGGGGACCATGGAGACTTTCTCCAGGGGCAGGGTGGATGCAATGCCTGCGTAGATGATGGGAAAGCCGACGATGACGATTCCCATGATCAGGAAAAAGTATGTGAGAAAATCGAGTATTGGTGTCTTTTCGACCATGATGTGACCCTACCCTGTGTATTGAACTTTCTTCTCGATGAATTTGAACTGGAAAACCGTGACGCCGACGATAAGGATCATCAGGATCACCGACTGGGCGGCAGAAGAGCCCAGGTCCAGACCGACAAAACCGTCCTGGTAGACCTTGTAGACCAGGGTGTTTGTGGAGCCGCCTGGCCCCCCCTGGGTGACGGCGTGGATGACGCCGAAGGTCTCGAAAAATGCGTAGATGATGTTCATGACGGTGAGAAAGAAAAGGGTGGGCGACAGCAGGGGGAAGGTGATGGCAAAGAACCTTCGGAAAGGCGATGCACCGTCCATGGATGCCGCTTCAATGAGCGAGTGGGGAATGGCCTGAAGGCCTGCCATGAAAAAGACGAAGTTGTAGCTGATCTCTTTCCAGGCACTGGCGATGATGACCATGGCCAGGGCGTCTCCACCGTTTAACACGGGGTTCCAGTTGAACCCGAACCACTTCTTCAGGGCGAGTGCCACCACACCGAAGGAGGGATGGAGAAGGAAGAGCCAGAGGATACCTGAGATGGCCGGGGCCACGGCGTAGGGCCAGACAAGCATCGTGCGGATCAGCGCCTTGCACCTTGTGGCACGGTTGGCCAGGGTGGCGATGGTGAGCCCTAAGGTGATGGAGACAAAGGCGGTGGTCAGGCTGAAGGCGATGGTGATCCCGATGGACTTCAGGTAGAGGGGATCGGTGAAGATCGCCACAAAGTTTTCGAACCAGACAAAGGTGCTTGATTGTCCAAAGGGATCGCTCAGAAGGAAGGACTGGAACAGTCCTTGAGCCGCGGGCCAGTAGAAGAATGTCAAGGTGACAAGAACCTGCGGAAGAATCAGGAAATAGGGCAGGTATCTTGACTTGAAAACGGATCGTTTTTGCATGGTGCCTATGATGTCTTTGTAAAAACGTCAAAGCCCGACCGCTCTATGGTGAAAGCAATCAAGGCTTGTGAAGGGTCGAAACGGAAACAGGCGTAACGACACGATCAAATGGCCGGGCGCATTAATTCCACGGGTAAAGTTACCCATGAAGGCGCATTTTCCAGATATATGAAATCCGGCAAAGTTTCAATCCCCGTACAAAAAGAACCGGATCCGGCATGCAGCCGGACCCGGTTGATCGGTCACCTTAAAGAAGTGAACTTATGAGCGCTTCTTGTAGGTTTTTGCAAAGGATTTCAACTTGATGTTGGCGCGCTGGACAGCTGCGTCCAAGCCTTCCTGGGGAGTTTTTGACCCGTTCCAGACCAGCTCCAGCTCTTCGTTGATGATGTTTCGGATCTGGGTGAAGCTGCCGAGGCGGAGGCCTCGGGAGATCTTGGTGGGGTTCCGGCGCTTGAGCTGCTTGATGCCCACTTCCTGCTTGGGATCGGCTTCGTAGTAGCCCTGGGATTTCAGGCTCTCATACGCGTCGATGGTGGCGGGGAAGTAGCCGGTCTCTTTGTGCCAGTACTCCTGGATCTCGTTGCTGGAGATGAACTTCAGGAAAGCGGCTGTGGCCTTGTACTCTTCTTTGGTGTGACCCTTGAGAACCCAGAGGGACGCGCCGCCGATGATGCTGTTCTGGGGGTTCTTCATGTCCGCTTCCACGGGGAGGGGAGCCACGCCCCAGTCAAACTGGGCCGCTTTCTTCAGCTTGGCGATGCCGCTGATGGAGTCCATGTAGATGCCGGCGTTCTGAGCGAGGAACTCGGCCTTGGGACCCTGGTACTTCTGACCGGAGTAGACAAAGCGACCGTCGGAGGCCCACTCTTTGAGGCGTGTGACATGCTTGACCATCTGGGGGTTGTTGATGGTGAGCTCTACATCGAGGCCTTCATACCCGTTTGCCTTGGTGGCAAAGGGGATGTTGTGGATGGCGCTGTAGTTTTCCACCTGTACCCAGGACTGCCATGCGGTAACCATACCGGCCTTGACGCCTGCGTCACGGAGCTTCTGGGTGACCACACCCATGTCGTCCCATGTGGCGGGGGGGGCATCGATGCCGGCCTTCTTGAAGAGCTCCTTGTTATAGTACATAACGGGAGTCGACGAGTTGAAGGGCATGGAGACCAGGTTGCCGTCGGCGTTCATGTAGTAGGAGAGGATGGGCTGAAGATAACGGGACCAGTCGATATCGTAGCCTGCGTCATTCATCAGCTCAAAAACGGGGTAGATAGCTCCGGAGAGCATCATGGTCTGGGTGCCTACTTCAAAAACCTGCATGATGTGAGGCTGCTTTTTGGCACGGAAGGCCGCAATGCCGGCGTTCAGAGTCTCATCGTAGTTGCCCTTGAACGTCCCCACGACCTGGTACTTGTCCTGGGACTCGTTGAAACGTTTGATGATCTCGTTGGCCACTTCACCGCGCGCGGATCTCATGGCATGCCACCATTCAATGGTGACGGGTTTGGCCATGGCAGCTGCAGGCGCAAGGATCAATGCGGCAGTGATGGATGCGAACCATTTTCGAAGAACCATCTCTTCTCCTCCTGATAGTGGGTCATCGCAATAAAATTCTGATTGATTGTAGTGGTATCTATTTATACCGCTGACAACGTAGGGTGAAAATTAAGGAGCGTCAAGCCATAATCGGGACTGGTATTCCAGATCGCACCGGGAGGTGTGAATATTGATTTTAAATCCGATCCGTTGTTTTCTGCCGCCTCTCTTTGATTCCTTTATTTAGGCCTGCGTAAATTGGGTGATACAGGTTCTTCATGGCCAGTAATCCGGCACATGGTCCGGTCGCTTGCGTTATTTTTTTATTGTTTCATTCAAGGGTTTCCTGTTAATACCCCAATTCAGAGATGCTGGATTTGGTTCCCTTTGGCATCACGATGATTGGCAGCGGCATCCTTGACAACGGTCTGGGTGTGACGCAAGAGACTAAAAGCCACGGCCCGCAAGGGATGTGACAACACAGGACAGGATATGGCTCGCCTTCAGATAAAAGATGTTGTGAAGAGGTATGGCAAGACCGAGGTGGTGCACGGCATCAACCTTGATATTGAGGATAAAGAATTTGTGGTCTTCGTTGGACCCTCGGGATGCGGCAAATCCACGACCCTTCGAATGATCGCCGGCCTTGAGGAGATCTCAGACGGTACCATGTCCATCGGTGACAAGGTGATCAACGATCTCGCTCCCAAGGATCGCGGCGTGGCCATGGTGTTTCAGAACTATGCCCTCTACCCTCACATGAACGTGTTCGACAACATGTCCTTTGGCCTCAAAATCAAAAAGAGGCCCAAGGAGGAGATCAAGCGTCGCGTGGAAGAGGCGGCTGCCATTCTTGGCCTGGAAGAGTTTCTCTACCGCAAGCCCTCCCAGCTCTCCGGCGGCCAGCGCCAGAGGGTGGCCATGGGACGCGCCATTGTCCGGCATCCCGAGATCTTCCTTTTTGATGAGCCCCTCTCCAACCTCGACGCCAAGCTGAGAACCCAGATGCGCATTGAGATGAAGAAGCTTCACCGCCGGGTGGACTCTACCATCATCTACGTGACCCACGACCAGGTGGAAGCCATGACTTTAGGGGATCGCATCGTGGTGATGAAGGACGGTCATATCGTTCAGCAGGGCAAGCCTTTGGAGCTGTTCGCGCACCCCGTGAACACCTTTGTTGCCGGATTCATCGGCAGCCCCCCAATGAACCTCATGCCTGCCGTGGTTGAAGGCGGCGAAGACGGGTTGAAGCTGAAGTTCGAGGGAGAACTTGTTCTCCCCATTCCTGCAAAAGAGGGCTCGCAGATCTCCGCTGGCCAGAAGGTGGTTGTCGGTATCCGTGCTGAAGACCTGACCCTGGAAGGCGAGCAGCCCGGCCTGCCTGAGGACTGGAAAGTCTCGGGTGTGGTGGATGTGGTGGAGCCTCTGGGCAACGAAACCCATGTTCATGTGGACCTTAGCGGAACCCGCGTTCTGGCCAAGTGCGAAGGAAGGCGAGTCGTCACCCCCGGTGACACCGTGAAGATGGAGGCCAACTTAAAGCACCTCCATGTCTTTGATGCTGAGACCACCAACTCCATCTACTAAAGACGATTCGCCTCACCCGTGAGGCTGTGAATAAAAAATGAAAGCCCTGCATGCCTTTGGCGTGCGGGGCTTTTTTGTTGGTGAATAGGAAACAGGTTATTGAGCATAGGTGATGGGGAGAGGGAAAAGCATGCCTCCGGCGGCAAGGTGAGCCACCTTGAAAGCTGGTATGCAAATGCTCCAGGCCTTCGGCCCTTCACATTTGCTGACGGGCTGCGCCCGTGGGGGGATTGATATTGTTTGTTTTGTCGGGAGGTAGGGTGCGCTTGCGCACCGATGGGCGTGTGATGAACCGGAAACGTTTATTCCATGATGGCCCTTGAGGGAAGCATTGAGGGCAGGGGCGGAGATTTGCGGGTTTGGAGGGTGCGGGAGCCGCACCCTGCTGTCTGCGATGCCTATTGTTTTCCGACAACTATAGGGGGGATGTCATCGCTTACCAAACCTGTTTGTCAAACTTTTGAAAAGTTTGGCCCCCGGCAGGGCCGCCGGAGGCTTTTCCCTCTAAATGTGCTTAACCTTCTGCCTCGGAACAAAGAGGGCCACCACAGCGCAGAAAAAAAGCACCATGCAGTAGTGGACGTTGCTCACCACGGCAAGGGGCGAGATCTTGAAGATGGAGGCAACCAGAAGGATCTGGGCGCCCCAGGGGATCAGACCCTGGCAGATACAGGCGAAGATGTCCAGGGTTCCGGCTGCCCGCTTGGGTTCCACGCCGTTGGCCTCGGCGATGTTTTTGGCCACGCCACCAGTAACGAGAATGGAGACTGTGTTGTTGGCTGTGCAGAGGTTGGTGAGAAAGACGAGGACCCCGATGCCCGCCTCGGCGATGGCGGTGCCTCCCTTGCCCGATGCCACGCGGCGGATGCCGTTGGAGATAAGTCGTTCAAGGGCCAGCAGGCCCCCTTGGGCTTTCATGAGCTCGCCCAGGCCACCGATGAAGATGGAGAGGATGAAGATCTCCTGCATGCCCGTAAAGCCGGCATAGGTCTCTTTGGCCAGGGTGAGGATGGTGAAGTCAGGGGTCACGATGAACCCGGCAATGCCGGCCAGGACGATGCCGGAGAGAAGCACGGCGAACACGTTGAGACCGGAGACCGCCATAACCAGAATGGCCGCATAGGGAAGGGCGAGGAGCATGGAGGCATCCTTGGCTTCCGCAACACTGGTGCCCTTGGCCTGGAAGAGAAGAACGAGGATGGTCAAAATGGCGGCCGGGACAGCCACCGCCACGTTGACGCGGAATTTGTCCTTCATCTCACACCCCTGGGTGCGGGTGGCGGCGATGGTGGTGTCGGAAATGATGGAGAGGTTGTCCCCGAACATGGCGCCACTGGTGACAGCGCCGGCGGTCAGTGCCATGGGGAGTCCGGCTTCACCGGCAACCCCTACGGCGATGGGGGCCAGGGCTGCAATGGTTCCCATGGATGTTCCCATGGCTGTGGAGATAAGAGCGCCCACCACAAAAAGGCCGGGCAGAAGAAACGAGGCCGGGATGATGGAGATGGCCACGGCCACCACCGCGTCCACACCGCCGGTGGCCTTGGCCACGGAGCTGAACCCACCGGCCAGAAGATAGATCATGCACATGGCCATGATGTTGCTGTGCCCGGCGCCGCTTAAGAAGCGTTCCACCGTTTCCCCCAGGTTCTGCCGTGAAAGCAGGATCGACAGGATGATTGCGGGCAGTGCCGCCACAGGGGCTGCCACCTGGTAGAATGCGAAGCTGGTACCCAGACTCTGAAAGTAGAGACCGCTTCCCACAAAGATGGCAAGAAAGAGGCCCAAGGGGAGAAGGGCCGACAAATGGGGTTGGGTGGAAATGTTCCTGTTCACGGATGTTTACCTCTGTAACTTCTTTATATTTCAGTGGATCAATTTGGTTGCTTTGGAAAACAGGTACTTTAACAGCATCGGCACTGCCCGTCAAGATGCGTTGTCAACCATGGAGGTGCATAAGGTTGACAATCGGGGCGTTGCGCTTGAATAGCCGCTGTTTTGCCAGGGTCGATGATTGACATTCAGCAGCCCATTGGGTATATCGACAACGTTTTGCAGGCCCCGCCTTCAACTTAACTTTAAGGTTGAGCAGGGCCTGAGTCCGGACCCTGGATGGTACGTGGAGGGTTCGACGGGGGCCGGACGCGTTTTGTTGCTACGAATCACTATCCACGACGGAAAAGAGGTTGTATGAAACAGCGAGATCAATGGGGGACCCGTCTCGGGTTTATCCTTGCGGCGGTGGGATCCGCCATCGGTATGGGAAATATCTGGCGTTTTCCCTACATGGTGTATGAAAACGGTGGGGGAGCTTTTCTGATTCCCTACTTTGTGGCAGTCTTCACGGCCGGTATCCCTTTGTTGATCCTTGAGTTCGGCGTGGGGCAGAAATATGCGGGGTCAACCCCGGCGACCTTCCGTACGTTGAAGGAAAAATGGGCCTGGATCGGTTGGTGGCAGATTCTTGTCTGCTTTGTCATCGCCTGTTATTACGTGGTGATCATCGGTTGGTCCTTCTCTTATTTTAAATTCTCCTTTAACCTCGGGTGGGGAGAAGATACCGCCGGCTTCTTTTTCAATGAGTACCTGCACATCTCCAAGGGGCCCTTTGAGCTGGGTGGCATTCAGTTGCATATCCTTGCTCCCCTGGCCATGGTCTGGCTTGTCTGCTGGGGCGTGCTTATGTGCGGCATCAAAAAAGGCATTGAGGCGGCCAACAAGTTCTTTATGCCCGCCCTGTTTTTTATGGTGATCCTCATCATGGCTCGCGCGGTGACCATGCCCGGTGCTGTGGATGGCCTCAACTGGCTCTTTAAGCCCGACTTTGCAAAACTTGGAGACATCAAGGTGTGGGCCGCTGCCTTCGGCCAGGTGTTCTTCTCCTTAAGTGTCGGTTTTGCCATCATGATCACGTACTCCAGCTACCTTTCTGATGAAGCGGACATCAACAACAACGCGTTCATGACGGCCTTTATCAACTGCGGTTTCTCCATGCTCGCCGGTATCATGATCTTTTCTGTTCTCGGCTACATGGCAGCCCAGAAGGGTGTGCCCATTCAGGAGGTGGTGAAGTCAGGCGTGAGCCTTGCTTTTGTCACCATTCCCCAGGCCATCAACTTCATGCCCGGGGCCACCTTTATCGGGGTGCTCTTCTTCCTCTCCCTGCTCTTTGCAGGGGTCAGCTCCATGATCTCCATCTGTGAGGCGTGCATCGCGGGTATCCTTGAAGGCTTCAAGATCAGCCGTAAAGCGGCCACGACCCTTTTGTGCGGCCTCGGTTTTCTCGTGAGCCTTGTCTATACCACCGGCGGCGGTCTCTATGTCCTTGACATCGTGGATCACTTCATCAACACCTATGCGGTTCTGCTCGGCGGCTTCGTTGAAATTGTTCTGCTTTCCTGGTTTTTCCGACTGGAGACCATTCGGGAGCACGTCAACCGCACCTCCGATTTCATGGTGGGCGGTTGGTGGACCTTCTGCCTTAAGTTCTTCACCTCGTTTGTGTTGGGCTACATGCTGGTGATGAAATGCGTTGGGGATATCACAACCCCTTACGAGGGATACCCCATGGCGGCCTTGGGCGCTTACGGCTGGGCTGTTGTTGCAGCACTGCCCGTTATTGCCGTGATTCTTGCTAAATCCGACTCACTGGGTCGAAAGGAGTAGCCGATATGGAAACATCTGCCGTATTGATGATGGTTTTCGGGCTGGGAGTGACTTGGGGAGGCGCCTGCTTTTGCATTGGCGTTGCTCTGCGCAAGCTCAAGTAAGTTGAGGGTCCCCTCAAGGGAATCATAAAAAAAACAGTGCAGATCGAGCCCGGCCTTGTCCGGGCATCGCTCTGCGGTGTATATTAAGCAATGCCGTCGCGGTTTTCCCGGCGGCATTGTTTGTTTTGTGCATGAGTTCCAACCGGTGTTGGAACGCACGCATGGATCCCCGTTCACTCCGCTTTATTGCATGAGGTTGTGTCATCTTAAGGGAAAGCTATACATCGGCCTCACATCCCTTATCGCCGGAGAAACGACACCGAGAATGTCACCGAAGCTTTTGTCCATGGGCGTAGCCCAACAGCGAATGTGATCGGCCTGAGGAACGAAGGCCGGGAGCATTCGCAACCTGGGGTCCAGGAGATCATCCCCTGGCCGAAGGCACGCCTTAAACAGGGTTTAAACGATTCGGGTTAAGAAAAGGAGAGAGGTGATGGAATCACTTCGAGAGCTTTACAGGACGGGGGTGGGCCCCTCAAGCAGCCATACCATGGGACCTCGACGGGCAGCGGAGATTTTTGCCGCAAAGCATCCGAATGCGGACTCGTTTCGGGTGGTCCTTTTTGCCAGCCTTGCCGCCACGGGCAAGGGGCACTTAACCGATGTGGCGGTGACCCAGGGGCTGGCTCCGACGCGGGTTGCCATCGACTGGCGGCCCGAGGAACTTCTTCCCGGCCATCCCAACGGCATGCTCTTCGAAGCCCTGAACGCCAAAGGTGAAAAAGAGGACGAGTGGCTGGTTTACAGCACCGGAGGCGGCGCCATCAGCGAAACAGGGATGCCTTCCGTGAGTTCTCACACCTACAAGCTCAGCACCATGGAAGAGATCCTGGGCCACTGCCTCAAAGAGGGCATTCCCTTCTGGCAGTACGTGGAAGCCTGCGAAGGGGAGGGCATCTGGGATTTTCTCCGGGAAAAACTCCATGAGATGATGGCGTCCCTGGACCGCGGCTTAGAGACCGAAGGGGTCCTTCCAGGCGTTCTGGGGCTCACCCGCAAAGCCTGGACCTTCCACCAGAAAGCCGTCATGAGCGGAGACCATTTTCGGCGCACAGGGAAAATCAGCGCCTACGCCCTGGCCGTCTCCGAAGAGAACGCCGCCGGCGGCACCATTGTCACCGCCCCCACCTGCGGGGCCTGCGGGGTCCTCCCGGCTGTGATTCGCTACCTCATGGAGGTGGTGAAGGCCGAAGAGGTTATTTTCTTAAGGGCCCTTGCCACCGCCGGACTCATCGGGAATCTCATCAAGTACAACGCCTCCATCTCCGGTGCCGAAGTGGGATGCCAGGGGGAGGTGGGCACCGCCTGTGCCATGGCCGCCGGAGCCGCAGCCCAGATCCTGGGCGGCACCGTTCGTCAGGTGGAGTACGCCGCCGAGATGGGCCTTGAACACCATCTGGGCCTCACCTGCGACCCCGTGGCCGGTCTTGTCCAGATTCCCTGCATCGAACGAAACGCTTTCGCCGCCACACGGGCCATGAACTGCGCCGACTACGCCCTCTTCTCCGACGGCACCCACTTTATCTCCTTCGACGAGGTGGTCCGCGTCATGCGACAGACCGGATATGACCTGCCCAGCCCTTATCGCGAAACCTCCGCAGGCGGCCTCGCACGCGCTTATGAGGATCGCATTGGGAAGTAAAAAGGCTGCAAAGCATGCCTCCGGCGGCAAGGGGCTGAGCCCCTTGACCCCAGGTTCGCGAATGTTCTCACCCCTCGTTCCTCGGGGTGTTCACATTCGCTGACGGGCTGCGCCCGGGAGAGTTCCCGTGCTCTTGGCTGTATTGAAACAACAGTTTTGGTGCGTGGAACGCACCCTACATAGTGCGGTACCCCAACGGTTCTGGAGGGACGCCACCACGGTTCGGCCTTTAAATGGCATGCTGCTGCTGGCGGTCTGGTGGCTTGTGATGAATTCATCATCCTCGTAGGGTGCATTCCATGCACCATGTTCGGGGGGCCCAATGGTTTGGCTCCCGGCAGGGCCGTCGGAGGCACGGACGTTAAAACCGATGTCGCTCAAATCATGCCGCCGTATCCAGTTCATTACAAGCATGTGACACCGTGCGGGGCAATCACCGACATTTGAGGCGGGCGTAGCCCGCAACCAGCTTTCGAGGTGGCTCACCTCGCCGCCGGAGGCTCGTTTTTTCAAGTACCTTGACCACAGAAGGCATGAATGAAAAAGAAGATCTATATAGCGGATACCGGTGGGACCATCGGGATGAGGCCGGGGGCGAGGGGATATGAGCCTGCGCCGGGGTTTCTCGGGGAACAGATGGCAAAGATGGAGATTCTCAAGAGCCCTCTGATGCCCGAGTACCATATCCATGAGTACGATCCCCCCATGGATTCGTCGAGCATGAGTCCGTCGGCTTGGTTTGACATCGCAGAGGACATTGCGGCCCACCATGACGACTACGACGGATTCCTGGTGATTCACGGCACCGACACCATGGCGTACACGGCCTCGGCGTTGCCGTACATGCTGGAAGGGTTGCAGAAGCCGGTGATCTTGACCGGCGGGCAGATTCCCTTGTGCGAGGTGAGGAACGACTCCCGGGAGAACCTCATCACCGCCATGCTGCTGGCGGCACGGGACGACATCCCCGAGGTGTGTCTCTTCTTCGACAACCGTCTTTTCCGGGGGAACCGTACCACCAAATGGAATGCGGGGGGCTTTGACGCCTTCGATTCCCCTAACTTCCCGCCCCTTGGCACCACAGGCATCGACATCGAGATCAACCACCGGTTGCTCCTTGAGAGGCCATCCCAAAAGACGACCCTGCGGGTACACAAGCTCCACGACTCTCCCGTTGCCGTGCTTCGTCTTTTTCCCGGCATCTCAGCTGCCGTGGTAAAAAACCTTCTTGCCCCGCCCATCAAAGGGCTTGTCCTTGAAACCTACGGGGTGGGCAACGCCCCGGACAACGACCCGGAGCTTATGGGGGTGTTGAAAGACGCCACGGACCGTGGTGTGGTGATTGTGAACTGCACCCAATGCCTCAAAGGGCGGGTCATGATGGGAACCTATGCCACCGGCTCCGGCCTTCTGGAAGCCGGAGTCATCAGCGGCTTTGATATGACCCCCGAGGCGGCTTTGGCGAAAATGTTCTTCCTCTTCAGCACCCGCACAGACATCCATGAAATCCGCACCCTCATGCAGGTAAGCCTCAAGGGCGAACTGACGGAATAAACCCTGCCTCCGGCGGGCAGGGGATGATCCCCTGCACCCCAGGTTTGCGAATACTCCGAGCCCTCGTACCTCGGGTTCGTCACATTCGCATTTTTGCTTAATGGCTTCGCCCGTGGAAACTGTATAGGTGATACTCTCGGTTTCGTCTTCCCCGGCTGTCAAAGACGTGAGGACAGATGCGTTGCTCAATAACGAAGGTGACGCATCGATCTTTGCAAGACCGAGTGACCGGGGATCCATGTGTGGGAACCCACATCGCATGGCGGCTCATTCAGCCATTGGTTGTCACAGACCCAACCGCGTGCCGAGAGCTGTGTGTTGGAAAATAGGGATTGACATTGCAGATGAAAAGGCCATATTGGTTGATAGAGTCAATTAAGTAAGGAGCGATCAGATGGCTGAAAATACAGATCAGTTTGTAAAATATATTGATGATATCGTCTGGCAGTTCGGTATCCATGTCCAGGACAGCAGCTGTTGCTACGGCATGTCCTATGCGGACATCCGGGCTTTGAAGGAGATCTCCTTTGAGTGTGACTGCTCCATGCAGAACATTGCACAGAAGCTGGGCTTCACAAAGAGCGGTGCCACGCGGGTGGTGGACAGGCTGGAGAAAAAGGGACTGGCCGAGAGAAGGAAAAGCGAGGCCGATGGCCGGGTCTGCTGTGTGAGCCCCACGGCCAAAGGGCGAGAGGCGCTGGATGAGATCAACGGCACTGCACATGCCCGAATGAATGAGATCGTGGAAAAAATCGACGAGCCCATGAGGCAGATCATTTTAACTGCCCTGAGCAGTTTTCTCAGCGCCACGAAAAAATAGTCGCAAGGGGTTTCCTTGATGGACATGAAAGGCACCGGTCGTTTTTGGCCGGTGCCTTTTTTGTTTCAATGTCTGATTACCATCCTCTCAGCTGCCACCAAGAGCATTGATATCCCCAGCATGGGGGATTGTGGACAACGTTCTTCGTGCTTGGTTCTTAGTTCTTGGTTCGAGGAGTCACTGCGCTCTATCAGTTATGAAAAAAACATAAGCTGGTTGCTGAAGTCGCAGCTCTTCATGAATTTCAAAGCCTTGGTGGCCGCGGAGGGTCTGGAACCTCACTGTTTCGGTTTATTGCGATTAGCGTATATGTTCGAGCAATGGCTGCGAATAAGGGATAGTCACATTGCAATATGGAAAACCCTGATCAGATGCCAAGGTCAAATTCAATGGGTTATTCCGTTTGAACGACTGATTGCAAAGCCAGAGCTGAGGTACCGTCATAATTAAGGCTTAAACTTGGCTCGCTTGTCTGAAAAGGGCCATAGAAACCATGAAGAGTACGAAGGACAGGAAGAAAATAAAAGGGGGATAGTTTTTTGCGGCGTAGCCGCCTTCATGCTCTTCGTGTCCTTCGTGGTAGGCATCTTTTAAACGATCTCAAAGTTGCTCTTTAGCAGTCTCATCCGCAACAGGCGCTTTTCTTCTCCTTTTTCTCAGGTTGCTTCACTGCTGTTTCCTCTGTCGGTTTTGATTCGGTTTCCGGAACCTCTTCGAATTGTAGCGCACAGCAGCTCTCTTTTTTGTTTCCGCCCAGAAGTTTTCCGAAAAATCCTGTTTTATTTTTCTTAGTCATTGGTTCTCTCCTTATCAATTTAGGTGGGTTTTACCGTACGGCACGGGGTGCCGTTTTCATGAAAATCTTCGCTAATGATCTCACCCCGAGGAACGAGGGTTGAGGTCATTAGCAACCTGGGGTTTAGGGGATCATCCCCTGGCCGCCGGAGGCATTGCTTTTTGTCCGCCCTGTTTTATTATCTCGGCCCTTCTTCTTATGCGGGCATCAGGTTGAACACGTAGCCTCCGATGACAGCCGTGGAGAAAATGACCACAACAATGGCGGCCACCAGTCGCTTGCGGAAGATGCTTGCCAGCATGCTCATCTCTGGGATCGCCATGCCTGCGCCGCCAATGATCAGGGCGATGACGGCCCCTAAGCTCATGCCTTTCTGGGAGAGGGCAAGGCCAATGGGAATGGCGGTTTCGGCGCGGATGTACAAGGGGATCCCGATGACGGCCGCAACGGGGATGGCAAAGGGATTCTCGGGTCCTGCCAGCCTTGCCACAAAATCCTGGGGGAGGTATCCGTAAATGGCGGCCCCGATCCCGACCCCGATGAGAAGGTAGATGAGCACACCGCAGAAATCCGACCATGCGGAAAGAAAAGAGGCCTTCAGCTTGCCGCCGAATGTGGCGGGAATCTCTTTTTCGTCACCGTTGCCGCCATTTTTCAGCCGGACATTTCTTATATATTTTTCCCCGCCGACCTTTTCTAAAATGACGCCGAAGATGATGGAGGCCACAAAGGTCACCACAAAGTAGATGATGCTGGCTTTGAGGCCCATCATGGCGGCCACCATGGCCAGAATGATGGGGTTCAAAAGGGGGGAGGAGATGACAAAGGACATGACCGGCCCGAAGGGTGCGCCGGCGTTGAGCATCCCCAGGGTCATGGGAATGGTGGAGCAGGCGCAGAAGGGGGTGAGGGAGCCCACCGTGGCAGCGATGATATTGCCTAAAATACCTTTTCTGTTAAGCCAGCCCCGGAGCTTTTCGTGGGGAATGTACATCAGGATCAGGGCCACAATGGTGCTGATGCCAAGGAAAAGAACCGTCAGTTCGGCAGTGATAAACGCGAAATACCCAAGGGCCTTTGACAGTGAATTCATGGTAAACCTTCTCTTTTGATTGATAGCGTCAACTAATAGATTAAAATTTTTGCCCAATCATGGAGGTACACCCGTGCATTGTTGGGTGTCACTGCTGAAAAAGGCGTGGGAGCTCTATACAACTTCTAAGTTCCTGGTATTATCGGGTGTCTGAATTGTTGATATAGTCAACTATATGGATTTAAATTGACACTGTCAACTATTGTTCCAACGTTTTTTTGTCGGGATTATGGCACGGCAGGGTTGTGATGCGGGATATGTGTTGGGAGAGGGCCTTTTGCGCCCTCATTTGCAGGTGCTTCGATGAGCACCTGCAAGTGAGGGGGCGTTTTAGGAACAATTCCTCTACGGCCGAGAGTCCGTCGTTGGAATGGCATAACCCATGGGCTTGCCACGCATGAGGCATACTCTTGCACAAAGCGTGGATGCGTCTGTGAGAGGGGTTGCATCTCACTGGCCTTCATGGATGTTTTTAACCATGAAGAATTTGAAGCGCCCTTTGGGTTACATGAAGAGGTACAAAACACCTTCACCGGTTGCCACGGGCGTAGCCCGTCAGCAAATGTGATCGGCCTGAGGAACGAGGGCCGGGAGCATTTGCGAACCTGGGGTCCAGGGGCTCAGCCCCTGGCCGCCGGAGGCAGTTTTTTATTTTAATCCCCTGGCCTTCTCAATCTCCGTAAACGAATGGAATGGCATGGGGCGGCTCTTCTCTTTCTGGGTGCGGTCGTACATGGCCTGGACGCTTTCGGGGACGTCCGGCATCTGCTCGGGGTCGCGTTTGGAGAGCTGGGCGGCGCCTTCGGGGCAGGTGGTGGTGCAGAGGCCGCAGCCCATGCATTTCACCGGGTGGACGGAGGCTTTGCCGTCGATGATGCGGATGGCCTTGAACATGCAACGCTCGATGCAGGTGCCGCAGCCGGTGCACGTGTCCACGTCCGGGGTGTTGATGTAGGAGGCCTTGGTGAGCTGGTTGTAGAGCCCAAGGTGGACGATGGTGGACATGATGCCGCAGCTGCATTTGCAGCAGTTGCAGATGTAATCGAGGTCTCCGGCGGAGTTCTGGGTCTGGGTGACGAGGCCTTCTCTGTCGGCCATCTCCATGACGGCCAGGGCCTCTTCTTTGGTGATCTCTGTCGCACGCAGGTCGTTTTCCAGGTAGAAGTCCGCGCAGCGGTTGAGGGTGAGGCAGGTTTTCAAGGGGTGGTCGCAGCCCCGGCCTTCGGCCTTGGACTTCACGCGGCAGAGGCATTCGGTGACGGCAATGCGATCCGCTTCCATGATTTTTGCCTTTACCACGTCGTGGGGGAGGATCTCCTGGAAGGATTCGACGCTTTTTTCCACGGGCACGATGCGGAAGAGGGAGGTCTCGCCCCCGAACACCTCCAGGCCCATGGCCTCCATCATGTACTGGTTGTGGAGGTCCGTGTACTCTTTGTCCATGCGGTTAAGCTGGTATTCGTAGGTGCCCACGATGTAGGGGGCCAGAACATAGTGGCGCCTGCCGTCGAGCTCGGTGGTGATGAGAAGGCCCCGTTTTCCCATGCGGTCCAGGCGCTGCCCGCACTCCTCCGCACTGAGTCCCGTTTTATCGGCCAGTTGCTCTGCGTGCTGGGGGGCAGGGGTGAGGGCCAGTGTCATCTCGGCTTCTTCGGGCTCGTACATCTTTTTCAGAAGGGCGATATCCACGCCGCTTTCCGCGGCAGGGAATCCCATGGGAAGTTTGTTGAGGTGCTCCTGAAGTTTTCTGTACAGGGAATCCGGCATGACGTCTCCTCGTAAATCTGTGCATTCAGGACGAAGCAATCGCAACGCCTATGTTATTGGGTGCATTGTGGCTGTCATTGGCCATGGCCTTCGGCTGATTTAGAAAAGTACAAGAAGGGGGCGGTCCTTGTCAATATGGTTGATGTACGAACTAAAAAAGGGTGGTTGCAGGTAGCTGGTCAGTTTGCCTCCGGCGGCCAGGGGATGATCCCCTGGACCCCAGGTTGCGGCAACTCTTGCCCCTCGTTCCTCGGGGTAAGAGCAGCTACGAAGTTATTTAGAAAGTTGTCCAAAGATCTGTTTATCAAACTTTTCAAAAGTTTGGCTCCCGGCAGGGCCGCCGGAGGCAACTTGGAGCTGAATGAGGTTCGATTTTTGGACGGTTGGTTTCGAATTTCTCAAAAAAATAAAGGGAAGAATCGCGGGCGGTGTTGAAATGGGCTGTATGTGTACGAATGAAATGGTGGGGGGAGTGCGGAGGCGCTTGGGGTTGCCAAAGCACCCGTGCGTTTCCAGTGAATCTGAATTTTTATTGGCTGGATTTTCAGCCGGTTTGTAACGGAATCTAAAAAAATAATCAATGTTTACTCACATTGTGGCGATAGGTATACCGGGGGGATGGATTAGGTGTGAGGCCTTGCGCCTGAATTGGTGCAGCGGCAACACGCTTTCACGGCGGCTCACCTTGCCGTGTGGATGGACTTGAAGAGAAGGGAGAGGGCATGTCAGGCGAAGGAATCGATGAAAAATACAACGCACAGGTAAACGAGAAAAAGTATCAGGACCTCTTTTCGCTTTCACGGTCGTCCGTGGTGGCGTTTCTTGTCGTATTCTGGGCCCTGGTGGGGCTCACCCCGCTGATGAAAGAGCACACGGTTGTGACGGCGTGTTTTGCTGTTGTCTTCTCCGGCCTTTCCATTGTGCGGCTTCTGGCGACTCGCCGTGTGGCGGTGACGTACCAGGAGAAACCGCTCTTCTGGAACCGCTTTTTTGCCGTCTCCATCATGGTGTCCGGTCTTCTCTGGGGAGGCTTTACCGTGCTGGTGATCAACTGGTTTGGCAGCGACTCGCACTACAGCCTCTACGCCATCGTGATGACATGCGGCCTCGTGAGCGGCAGCGTGGTTTCCCTGTCTCCCGCGTTTAACCTTCTGGCCGGTTACATGACCTTGCTGCTGGGGCCCGTGTTTGTTTGGGGGATGGTGACCGGGGAGTGGGCCCTGGGCCTTATCTTTCTCATCTTTAACCTGGCCATGATCGGCATCGGCAAAAAGACCAACGTCTCCTACCGGAAGAACATCGAGAACGCCGTCCTGCTGGATGAAAGGACCGCGGCCATCTCCTTGTTGGTAAACGACTTGACGGACAAGGCGAAAAACCTCACTGGAACCTCCAAAGGCCTGCGGGATACCTCTGAAGAGATGGTGGGTGCCTCGGAAGAGACAACCAGCCAGATCCAGGGCGTAGAATCCGATGCCTCCGCCATGCGGGAAAACGCGGCCTCCATCTCTGCCGCCGTGGAGCAGGCGTCCCGAAATATGGAGATCACCTCCACCTCCATGGAAGAGATGTCCGGGGCTGTTACTGAAATTGCCGGTCAGTCTGCAAGGGCCCTTGAGATCACCGCCCAGGGCGTTGTCCGGGCAGATGAGGCGTCCGAAAAGATCACGCGACTAGACGAAGCCGCCAGGGAGATCGGAAAGATCACCGAGGTGATCACCGACATCTCTGAGCAGACGAACCTTCTGGCCCTGAACGCCACCATAGAAGCGGCTCGCGCAGGGGACGCAGGCAAAGGCTTTGCCGTTGTGGCAAACGAGATCAAGGAACTTGCCCGTCAGACCAGCGAGGCCACCAACGGCATCCGAAGCCGTGTGGGGGGCATCCAGAGCGCCACCGCAGATTCTGCTCACCAGATCCACCGCATCGCAGAAGTGATTGCCGATATCGATGAGATCGTCAACGGGGTTGCGGCGGCCATCGAAGAGCAGTCTGCATCGACCCTGGAGATCGATCGCAACGTGGGCGAGATGACCCGGGGCATGAACGATATTACCTCCAAAGCCGCTGAAACCAACCTCGCCAGTGAAACCATCCTGGAACGTATCGAACACGCCGCCACCCAAACCCGCGGGAATCTGGACAACAGCAGGCGTGTCACAGATTGGGCCAAAGAGGTCCTCGACATGGCCGATGCCCTGAACCATGCGGTGAGCCGGCTTTCGGCATAAGTAAAACAGGCAAGACAGGTCATAGGTGATAGGCTATAGGTCATAGGAAAAGCAGCCTCCGGCGGCAAGGTGAGCCACCTTGATAGCGGGTTGCGAATGCTCCCGGCCTTCGTTCCTCAGGCCGATCACATTCGCTGACGGACTACGCCCGTGGAAAACTAGGGGACAAAACAGGGGACAGGCTCTTAACACAGGACATATTCCACCCACCTTTCAATGAGATCGTACGTAGCGCATCATCTTCCTAAAACCATGTAGAAATCCAACCTGTCTAACGTATCATGATAGTCTGCAAGACCCGGGAACTGAGAGCTATGTTACGTGTTCTCCGTGCGGTTGTCTGTGTATTATTAAACGTCTTCCAGTGGCTTACTAAGGGGATGCGTTGGGCGTGCGATCATGGGGAATATTTTTTATCTGTTGGTAGAGGTGAGCCCCGGAACCTTGATGTCGGATGCTGGGTACAGCATAGGTTTCAGCTGTTTTCTGGCGATGAGGGTGAGCTTCGTGCGTGCATAAGAGCCTGTTCCTTCTTAGTCTCCACCTCCCAGTTTCAGCCTTCGTCCTTAGCATTCAGCCATAGCCTTGCAGTTATCGGTTGGGTTTCCAGTGTATTTTAATCTTGATCATTGTTTCTGCGTTTCATATCACTTTCGTGATGAGTGATACGCGACCCGATTTCAAGGTGCTTTCTCCCACTGTGGCTTCGCCACCCTTGTCGCCGGAGGCAAGTTAACCTGAATGGTTATCTTATTTTTAATACCCCTGACCCCAAGGGTACCCTATGAAACAGGACAGTGAGCAAAAGACAATTGATAAGATTTCAGAGTGTGTGGATTTCACCGGGAAGGAGGTCCTTGAAATCGGCTGCGGGGACGGGCGGCTTACCTCCAGGTTGGTGGGAAAACCGAAAAAATTCACCGCCATCGAACCGGATGTGGATCGGGTTGAAACGGCACGGATGACTGTTCAGGGGGCCGACTTTTTTGTCGGCACAGGCGAATCCCTCGATTTCCCGGATGCCTGTTTCGATATTGTGCTCTTCAGTCTATCCCTTCATCACCATCAGAACGCCCGTGTGGCCCTCCGGGAGGCTGCCAGGGTGGTTAAGGGCGACGGCGCTGTGTTGGTGCTGGAACCCACGGACGATGGGGGGCTTGAGCAGGTTTGCGTGGTGGTTCACGATGAATCGAAGGAAAAGATGGCCGTCCAGAGAGCCATCACCGAATGCGAGTTGATCCTGGAACGTTCCGAGACCTTTTACGCCACATGGCTCTTCGACGACAAAGAGGACCTTTACCAGTGGGTATTTGAGACCTATGATCATCCCTTTGACGCGGAACTGGCCAGGGAGATGGGGGAACACCCGGGGGTGAATCTGGAAACCTCTCCCATCGTGCTTCAGGACACGATGGTGTTGCATTTGCTGAAGAAAAGAAAGTAACTATAATGACATTTCTTAGAAACGAATTGACTTGATATCATGATGTATAGTAGTGCCCTTCATTTCCGGCGTTAAAATAAGGTGTATACGTTCGCATTGAATTTGAGGGGTACAAATGAAACTTAGTTTTTCCAGAAATAGCGTTATTTCGATAATAGCATGTCTTACAAGCTGCCTTTTGATGACATCGTGTGCATCAAAATTGAAAGTCCCGCGACTGAAACCTGCTGAAATTAATCTCTCTTCGTATAAAAATGTAACTGTTGTTCCATTCAAGGGCCCCCACGGGAAAGAAATCGGCGACACGCTTACGCAAAAACTGTTCGAAAGCAAGAGTTTTAATGCGCTGGATCGCTCGAATATGAACCGTATTCTAAAAGAGCAGAACCTGTCCATCTCCGATGTTGCCAACCCCAACTCATCCGTCAAATTAGGCAAAGTGATGGGGAGCAACGCATTGATTTTTGGCCATGTGTATAAGCGGAAGTATACGCAAAAGCGAAGCTCATCCAAGGCGACCTGTCGCAATGATGGAAAAAAATACACCTGCCGAAGATACAAGGTCAAAGGGGAATGGAACCTGAAGGTTGGCTTTAAGATGGTGGATACATCCACTGGGAAGATCATCGCTACCAAGGTGATCGAAGAGTCAAAATCCAAGTCCAAATCCAAAAGAGAGGAACGGCCCGAGATAACCTGGGACAAGGAAAAGGTGTTCAGTTCCCTGCAGGACAGCCTGCTCAACAGCTTTATGAGGATGATCGCACCCTACACGGTTTACAACGATGTGAAGTTCTTTGACGACGATGACCTCCCCTGGCTTGAAACCGGCATTAAATTTGCTGAAAGTGGGGACTGGAACACGGCCATTGAGATGTTCGAAACCGCTGCTGCCGAAGCTGAGAGAAACCCCGATATTGAGCAGAAAATACGGGCAAGGGCCCATTACAACCTGGGGGTGGCGTACGGTTACAGCGGGCAGTACAGCAAAGCCATCGATCAGCTGAAACAGGCCTGTAAACTCAACCCCGAAGACGTTTTCTTCAGTGAACTTAAAAAAATCAAGCAATTTCGGATTGATGACGAAAGGCTGAGGGAGCAGGGTGTCAACACGACGTTTATTGATAGATCCCTGAATGTCAATGTCTTGACCATGGCTTCCTGATAGCTGATTGAACGGGTGTGAAACCCCTTCTGTCGTGGAATGAACGTTTTGATTGTGCGGTGCAGTCAAATCCGTTAACGCTTGCTGCAAGCGGAGAATTCGATGCATTTAAAAAAACTCATCATTGTCTTACTCATGATAAGCGCTTTGGGCTGTACCATGGGGAAAAATCCTGGCTGGGTGGCAAACGGCATCCATCCCGGGTACGCACCTGATCAATTCCTTGTCGGAATTGGCCTCTCATCAAGATCACGTGATGCCCAGGCTGATGTTCAGAAAGCAGACACCAATGCAAGGCTGGAAGTGGCCAAGCAGCTGAAAGTAAAGCTTCAGAGTAACCTGACGTCGCGCAAGGAACAAAAAACCAGCTTATTGTTGCCGCAAACGTACACGTCAAGAACATCCATGGACGTAAAGGAAGATGTCGAGTTATTGGTTGGTGGCATCACAATCGTTGATCGCTATTTCAGTAAAAAGGACAACCTTCATTATTCCATCGCGGTATTGAACAAGCGTGAGACGGCCAAACGGTTGGCCTCAGAAATTGTCTGGCATTCCCACAATGTCAAAGAGTTCTCACGTCAATCTGACCTGTTGCTGAAAAGCGGTGATGTCACCGGGGCCTTGCAAAGAAAAATAAAGGCGCTGGACCATTACAGGCAGTACGCAAGCAAAAAGCAAATGATGGTCATTCTTAACCCTGACGCCCCGGGCAATTCTGAGGCCCCGCCGGTTGATCCTTATGACGGATTGGTTGAGTTGAAAAACAGCATTGCCCTGATCCCCCTTGATGGGAATTTACAGGCCGGCAGAATTGGTCGTGCCCTGGACAGGCCCCTTCGCGTTAAAGCTCTGTACAATCAAAACATACCCATCAACAATTTGCCCGTCACAGCCCAGTTTCGGGATCAGGCCGGCAGAGCAGAAGGCAATAGTGTTACAGACAACAGGGGCAAGGCAGACATAAAGGTGCTTGAAATACACAACACAAACACGCACGTGAACCTTATTTCTGTATCCGTGGACTGGAATCGACTCGTACGTGAGGCTTTGGAGCAAACGCCGGATAAATCGTGGGTTGGTTTTCTGTCAGGGCCTTCAGTGAACTTCAAATACAAGCTGAGGGTTCCAAATGTTACACACGTGTTGATCAAGGTGTGCAACCAAAGCGGCTACTCCAATGTGAATGCCACCTCCTTATTGCACCCCATGAGTGTGGATCTTCTTAAGGACAAAGGTTTTTTAATTAAAAAAAGCGGCCGCAGCGTCTGTTCTGGCTCGCTGAGTACTGAATCCATTGTTCGAACATACAAGCGGCAGGCGGATATTGTTGTCATAGAAAAAGTCGACGTGGACTACTCCAGCAGACGGGGACGGGGATACGTTTTCCGTGCACGAATGTCTGTGACGGCCTATGATATGGCCTATGGCGAAATCATTGCTTCCATAGAAGGGGAAGCCCTGGGCGGTGCAAACAGCAGGAAAAGTGCTGCTGAACGGGCTATAAAGGAAGTGGCCGATGAGTTGATCCCCCAGATAGCGTCCCGAATAGCCGAGGGCCTGTAGGCTTCAACCTTTATTACGATAAGGTTATGGAAAACCGCCGGTGGTTTCTACCACCGGCGACCTTGCCGCTACCTGCCTTCAAGGTGGCACACCTTGCCGCCGGAGGTAGTTTTTAGGTAACCGAACAGATGCAGTTACCCTTGGATAAAGGGCCTGTCCCCAGAGAATCCCCTCACAGCATTCTTCCATATTTCCAAACATAACGTTGCTCCTCACGAGAAAAAATAAACGTTTTCTGTTATTAAGGAGGGACGCCCTGTTATATAGGTGTGGCGTACTGAAGAATACAACTCAAGGGGGGGCAAAACGAGTTCCCTGAGTTCGGCATTCTGCGGATATCAACGTAAGGGTCAAAAACAGACGTGCTCCTTCGAAGGCTGCTGTGGGCATCATATGAATGATAACAAGGACGATACTATGCATCTGAACTTCGAAGAACTGGACTACCAGCAGACGGCTCTTGGTGAATTGATTCTACGGCGGCGGCGCGCGCTGGAAATGGGCGGGCGCGAGGTGTACGAGGTGAAACTTAATGAAGACTTCCTCATGTCGTCTCTGTTTCATGAAGCTGAAGTGGCGCTGACGGACCTCGGGTTGTCTGGGTTAGAAGGCAAAGAATTGGATATCGTGGTTGGGGGCTTGGGCCTTGGCTACACCGCGGCAGCCGCTATGAAATACAATCAGGTCAGGCGGATGATTGTGGTGGAGGCGCTGGCGCCGGTGATTGATTGGCACCAACGTGAATTGGTTCCCAACGGTGAGCTTCTGTCGAATGATGCTCGCTGCCACTATTACAATGAGGATTTCTTTGCACTCGCACGGGGAGCCGGCTTCGATCCGGATGATCCAGGGCACCTTTTTGATGCCATTCTTCTTGATATTGACCACACCCCTGATGCCCTGCTCAACCCTTCCCACGCAGACCTTTATTCGGAGGAGGGATTGCGACGCCTTCGAGCATTCCTCAAGCCGGGGGGCGTGTTCGCCATGTGGTCCAACGATGTCCCTGAGAAGGGGTTTATGGACACGTTGTCCCGTGTGTTCGATGAGGTGGTTGGGCATGTTGTTGAGTTTGAGAACCCCATTCAGGGCAACACAGCGGAAAATGGCGTATACGTCGCGAAGGTGTAACTCTTCAGCTCAACACGAAGGCCTCCGGCAGTAAGGTGTGCCACCTTGAAAGCTGGTTGCGGATGTGTTTTACCCCTCGTTCCTCGGGTTAAATCACATCCGCCTTTCGTGTGGAAATAAGTGGGGTGGGGCTAATGCCTGTTTATCAAACCCAGCTCATAAAAATTGGCAAAAGTTTGGCCCCCGGCAGGGCCGCCGGAGGCACCAGCTGATAAGAAGTGTTCTCAGTCGGAATGATTCCGTGAACGTCATCAATGATCGCAACGTTGCGAGACGGGCTTGATCATAGAAGCCTGCTATGCTTGTTCTCCGCGTCCTCTAAACTTTTGTACCCTTTTTGTTGCACCACCACTTTATAGATCTCTTCGGACATGCTTTTCCCTGAAGCCTTCAGATTTTCCAAGTCCTGGAAGAGGGATCGAAGTGTTTTCTCAGAGTAGCTTTCCAGCTCACATCGCATATAGGTCTCAAAAGAGGCCCAGTCGGTACCGGGTTCTCCCCCGGACAGAGATCGCCCACCGGACATGATCCGGGGGTATTTTTCGATGAACTCTTTCTGCCACAGAAGCTCTATTTCCGCAATCTTATCAATGTAGGGGCTGTTGTTCTCACTGGGAATGAGGTTGTCCATCCTGGCATACTTGTATGTCATCAGGTTTCGCCTGATACGCCGCGCTTCATTGATATCATCCAGATAGCTGTTCAGGGTCTCCACTGACCATGCCATGAGTTTTGCGGTCCTGTGAAGCTTGAACTCCTCGGGAAAGTCCCTGCAGGTGGGGCGTCCCTGGGACAAAGGGTCTGAATCCGCTTTGTCGTTGACGGTGGAAAACATCTCCCACTCGCCCTCCAGAATCTTCTTTATGGTCACTTTCTTATCGGGCTGATTCTTTGTTGCTCCCCACAGGTTGTTCTTAAATTCCTGATCCGCGATTCGGCCCAGGATAGACGGCACGTGATCCGTTAAGAAGGGAACGGTTCGATTCGTGAGGTCAAGATCCTGAAGGGTCGCTATCACTCTTTGGCAAATCAGTTCCATGGTGTCCTGCTGCTCTTTCCAGGCGGTGCTTCCGGACGCCGTTTCGTCTGGTCCGGTCAGGACCTTGACAATCAGGGGGGCCATTTCTGCTCCCAGGATCGGCAACTGCGCAACGCCTTTTAACAGCCATTTGTAAAAAGGGGCATAGGCTTTGTTCAACAGATAAATCAGCCGCATGATCTCTGTACAGAATTTCACCTTGGCGGTGTTGGTGACATAGGGGTCGTTTCTTAAAATTCCCCGCTGCCAATTGTATTGCCCGGCCTGACCTGCATGCATGCAGCAGTCCGCTATCTTCTTCAGCCAGAGGTCTTCCGGGTAAAAATTAAGAAGGGTCGTTCGCCATTGGGAAAATTCCCCCAAGGGGTCAGAAAACACCTTGCCGTTGGTGCACAGGGCCAGGTTTTCGGAAGGAATGTTCCAATCCGCTATGGCGTTCGGTGCTGCAGGCAACCCTGTGTAGCGACCGTAAAAATCGTTGATCGTCATGACACCGACACGGCCCTTTTCGCCCGGGCTCACCACACGCGGACCAAAGCCCAAATATTCTTTGGGGAGCGCATCATAGCAGGCCTGAAGTTCCTTGCCATGGCGTTGAAAGTCCTCTTGGGTTACCCACAGGCAAAAGGAGGGGCCCCAGTCATGATCACGAGAGTGTTCATCGTCAAACCCAAAACATTCGGAACCGGGTCCTGCGAGGCCAATCGCAACCCGCTCCATGAGAGTTTTAAATGTACGTTCGAAAACCTCTTTTCCGCACCCATTGTAATACGATTCACTAAGTTCCAATCCGTTCATAATACCCTTCTTACATTGTCTTAGTGGCCGAAAGAGATCGTTTCAAACAGCCGGATATCGATATCGATATTGATCTGAGGTTTGGGTCCTCATAAAACGTCCAATTGTTGCGTTGCCAACACAAAGAGCGTTGGGGTCAGGCCTGTGCATCTGACAAAACGTGCTTTGGGGGCATCCTGTGTCTATTATCATGGGAACATAGCCGTTCACCACAAAAGAAAATGGGAGCACCAAAATAGAGTGTCAAACGTGTCCGACAGCTCCCCGCTCATGTTCGGTGCTCTTGTCATTTCGAGTATTGTCGGAGGTGATATGGCAGAAAAGACGTGAGTTAGGTGACAATTGGAACTCCAACCAAATAAATTCATGATATGATCATGAAAAAATAAAACACGGCCTGACTGGGACGTCGCCTTGATATGCGAGCACGCAGCCTTTACCGATCACATTTCTCAATTCATTTCGAACTTTAACTGCCCTTTATGATACCGCTTTTTTGTGCGGGGTCTCCACGTTTTACGCCTGGTCATGCATGCACCTGATGGGCGGCTGTTGCCAGGGGAGGGCATCGGCCTTGAGGTCAGTCATGTGACGTAACACCCGAGTTATCGCCGGGGTAATGAATCATTTAAGCCGTGGTGCTCAACTCATTCAACAAGGGGAAAGAGATGAAACGAAGACGAATGGTTTTGTTGATGGCGTGGTCTGCATTCATCCTTTTGTCAGGATGCTCGACCGTAAAGGTCAGCGATTATGAGACCCGGACACCTGTGTTGATACCGGAGACCTTTTTCAATGGACAGCTGACAGCTCATGGTGTCGTCAAAAACAGGGCAGGGGAAGTGGTTCGATATTTCAATGCTGAAATGACCGGGCACTGGACGGATTCCGTAGGGACACTGGAAGAGGACTTTGTTTTCGACGATGGGGAAAAACAACGCCGTGTCTGGACGCTGATCCGTCGGGATGACAGACGTTATATCGGAACGGCGGGTGATGTCATCGGCGAAGCAAAGGGGGCGATTGCAGGAAACAGCATGTTTCTCGACTATGTATTGGAAATTCCCTATGGTGACGGCACAATCCACCTGTCGATTGATGATCGTATGTACCTCGTGAACCCGACGACAATCGTCAATGAGTCTGTAATGACCAAGTTTGGCCTGCGGGTAGGGGAAGTGCTTCTGGTTATCCGCAAGAAGTGACCGGTTTAAGGACCGTTCCCATAGAGTTTCCGCATATCCGGAGGGCGTCCAGGTCTTCCACGGACATCATAAACCAATATGTCCTGACTATTACCGGTGGCCGGGCTTGGTTCTGTTCATATGCCCCGCCAGGTGTAGTTACACAACGTCGTTATCGACGAGGAGGCACTCCCTGATTAAATTTTCACAGCAAATATGCTTAAACGAGATCATCCCGATGGAATCCTTTTTTCCGAACAGTTGATGTGTGATCTCCACCACGCTCCTTCCTTCGGAATGCATTGCCTTTACTTCGTGGACAAGCCCGGTGAAGTAATCAAGTTTCTTCTCAAGCAAGCTGTATCCATTAGGAACAACCCCTTTGTGGGCGCAAAACACAGTTTGAAAGTCGTATGTCAGGATCGTCTTCAGGCTTTCTATTTCTCTTGCGAGATTCTCATCAGCCCGAAAGAGCTTGGGCCTGGTTGCGAGGAAAAGATCCCCTGTGAAGAGCCATTTTTTGTCCGGCTCAAGGAAGCAGACATGATCCGGTGCATGACCCGGAGTATGGATGGGCTTAAGGTGATGACCGCTGTCCGTTTCAATCCATTCGGGGGTTGGAGACGGGGTAAAAGGTGTTGGGCGACCCCAAAAAATCCTTTGATATAACCTCACCGGAAAGCCTTTTTTAATGGGCTCTATCCCCATGCTGTGAATATAAACAGGCACTCCAAAGTGCCTTGAAATACGGGCGCCGTTTCCGCTGTGGTCCTCATGGTGGTGGGTTAACAGTACTTTTTCGAACCTTTTCTCCGAAAGATAACCCCTGACGGCAGCCCACTGATTTGGCGGCCCCGAGTCGATAACCGTGTTTCCAATACGGTAGATAAGGGCCGTGCTGTTGTCCGCAATGTTATACTTTCCAAATCGTCCGCCCTCAACGTCACCATGGCTAACTCGTTTAATCAACGTCATGGATTCCTCATTCAACAGGGTGAAAATCAATCGTCGCCAGGGGCTCTACCGGGCGCCCTCAGGCGGTACGCTTTAACCCGGATATTTCATGGGAAAACAATCAAGCCTAAGAAATAAAATATAATACACGGTATTCTGCCTGATTTTCTCCCCCTTTGGTGGTTTCGGGTTGGATATCCAAGGTCCTGATGCTTCCTGATGCTTTAGGTGATTTAAGTTTTGCGCAAAACTATGATGTCACATTTTTTTCGATTTTATCGAGTAGAAGAAAGAGAATCCCCTGCTCTTCGTTGCTCATGTTCTCAAAGAGCTTTGCTCGAAATGTAACGGATATGTCGGACATTGCATCAATGTGCTCTTCAGACCCTTGAGTCAGGTGAACCTTTACCCGGCGGCCATCCTTGGGGTCTGGGCGTTTTTCTACATACCCCTTTTTTTCGAGTTGATTGATGATGTTGGATACGGTGGATTTGTCTTTGTACGACTGGTCTGCAATGTCTTTGATGTAGGCCCCCCCCTGGGTGTGGATGAGGTAGAGAATATCACCAAACGACGGAGGAACATCTGTTATACCGGCTTTGGCCATTTCCGATTCCAGAAATGAGAATGCCGATTGACGGATGCTGCTGAGCTTGTAGAGAAGGTTTGTGTTGTTTGTCTTCATAGTAGTTTTGTACAAAACTTAATGGGCGGGTGTCAACAATGAATGACAATGGCGCAGGAGGGACGCCCGCAGGCAGACGCTGGGTTTCCACGACAAAAAAACGCACCCGCCATCATAGGCGGGTGCGTTTTTTCCTTGGATTGCTATGCCAGTGAGAAACAGGGGCGATTTGCCCAGGGCTGCTGAAAAGGTCTCCATCACGGCAGCATTGAATATAGTCGTTCCTTTGCCGAGGTGAGCATAAGACTCAAAAATGGCAGGGTCAGGCCCAGGCAAATCATATTGTATCAGTTATGCGGGCTGGTTGTGAGTGTCTGCATGACTTTGTCGATACCAAGTGACGACCCCTGAACCGGAGGAAAGTCAACAAATGTTTTTAAGAACTTTCCGGTAATTGCCTGGGCCGGCACAAAGGTCCACATGTTGTCGGCAAACCATCGAATATACATGGCGGAGTCTTTCCAGGCCTGTTCATACGGGTCGGCTCGTAAGTTGATCAACACAGGCCATGCCGGCTGTTTGCGATAGGCTGTATTGATGGCGCCCTCCAAAAGGGCAAAGTGGAGCTTCCAATCTTCAAAACGAAGGGCATTTAAATTTCCGGCCTGGTCAAAGTAGAAAATCTCTTTTCGAGGATCTTCTTTTACCTTGCCTTGCCAGAAGGGCATCATGTTATACCCGTCCAGGTGAACTTTGTACTTTTTGTTGCCTGCCTTGTACCCTTTTAACAGTTTTTTCTTGATATCCGACACTCCGGCCGCGGCGAGTAAGGTCGGCATCATATCCTCATGGGAATAGATATTATTATCCACGGTTCCTGGCTTGACTGTCCCTGGCCAGCGTATGGCACATGGAACACGGAACCCGCCTTCCCATGTTGTTCCTTTTTCCCCATAAAAGGGCGTGGTACCGCCATCTGGCCAAGTGAATTTTTCTGCACCATTGTCGGTGGAATACATGACGATTGTGTTATCAGCCAACCCCAGTTCATCAAGTTTGTCTAAAACTCTTCCCACGGCATTGTCATGTTCAACCATACCATCGGGGTATATGCCTACTCCGGTGACGCCCTGGCTCTCTTTTTTCAAGCGAGTCCAGACATGCATGCGGGTTGCGCTAAGCCATACGAAAAATGGCTTGTCCTGCTTGTGCGCACGTTCCATAAAGTCGATTGCAGCGTTCGTAAACTCATCGTCCGCCGTTTCCATACGTTTTCTCGTCATGGGGCCGGTATCTTCCACTTTGCCGTCGGCATAGCTGTGGATAACGCCACGGGGACCGAATTTTTTATGAAATTCTGGATCTTTTGGGTAATAATAGGTCTCGGGTTCTTCTTCAGCGTTGAGGTGATAAAGGTTGCCAAAAAACTCATCAAAACCATGCTTGGTGGGCAGGTGCTCATCCCGGTCACCTAAGTGGTTTTTCCCGAACTGACCGGAGGTATAACCTAACGGTTTTAACA
Organism: Desulfolunaceae bacterium; assembly: GCA_942491485.1. Lineage (GTDB taxonomy): Bacteria > Desulfobacterota > Desulfobacteria > Desulfobacterales > Desulfolunaceae > Desulfoluna. Next base: position 541,772 of record CALOAX010000017.1, read on the forward strand.
GCTCTGCAATTGTCGGTTGGTTGTCTTTGATTCCTTGGGCGGATCCCGGCATTCCGATTGTAAGTAAACCGGTTCTGAAAGGATGTTGCCCCAAAATAAAGGCGGCTCGTCCGGCTGTGCAGGATTGTTGGGCATACCAGTCTGTGTACATTGCTCCTTCGTCTGCAATCCGGTCGATGTTGGGTGTTTTGTAACCCATCATGCCATGGTTGTATTTACTGATGTTTGACCAACCGATATCGTCGCCCCATATCACGACGATATTGGGCTTGTTGGCGGCAAACCCGGTACCAGCGAACATGACAGCCGTTATAAAGAGCACTGCCAGATGACTTACCCATGTTCTCAGGTTCATGAAATCCTCCTTAAATTGTTGAAGGTTGAGTTGCAATATCTATTGGTCGAATGGGTGGATCTTTCGGATGACGTTGTGCGTATGGTCAATCCCTGAGGGGGGGCAGGATTGACGTTGATATAACACCAGGGTGTGACGGAAATATCCGGGTTAAGACGTTGGTAAGATAGTAGATAGTATCGCCTTGGTACTGTTTTATCAACGAAAAACGTGATTGGATTCTTGTGGTGCAATGTCGGTAAGGCATCGATAACAGATGGCGATATCACGTGTCGCAAGTCGCAATATGTCGTCAATGGCGATCGTAACCCCGGGGTTCTGCGGTATCACGTTTTGCTTTAATGGAAACGAATTCGCGGTGGGTGAAAGATGCCGGAAGGGTGTTGCTCACCTGGGGGGATGGGTAATCTCTGCAATCCTTAGCCCGGATATTTCATGAGAAAACAATTGTATCAAAGTAACAACCTGTTATTACTGATAGTTACTGTGAAAAAACAAGATATTTCAAAAGTACAAAATGTAATTCACGGTTTCCTGCTTGCTTTTCTCACCCTTCGGGCGAGCCGAGTGCACCCATCTTCCGCGTTATCAGAGCATTGAGGTAAACAACTACATCTGCAGCTCTGATGCCTTGAATATGGGTGCACTCAACTCGTGAAATATCCGGGTTAGACCCTTCAGGCATACGGGTTTGTCTGTTCTGCATCTATTGTGCGTTTTTCATGCGCCTGATGTAACGCAGGATGTCGTAGCCGGTCTTATTCCCGGGGTGTTTTTCGATCATGGCCTGTGCCACCAGGTTTGCGTCATCATAGCGGTTTGTCTTGATCAGGTGATCGGCCATGGCAAAGAGGAAATCGAAATTGTCCGGCTCGATGGCAAGGGCTTTTAAAAGAGAGGCCTCTGCTTCCGGGGTCTCTTTCAGGAACTGGAGGAGCAACCCAAGGTTGTAATGGATTCGCGCACGTTCGGGGAGCCCCCCGGCAGCTTTTTTCAGGTAAATAACGGCTTCGGAGTATTCCTTCTCTTCAGCAAGAAGGAGGCCGAGGGAGTACGACATATCATAGAGCTCCGGGTTGGCTTCCACAATTTCCCTATACAGCGTAACCGCTTCGGCATTTTTTCCGGATCGGTTGTAAAGCATGGCCAGGTTGTTTTTTGCCGGGACAAACTGCCTGTCTATTCGGATGGCTTCTGAGTAATTTTTAACAGCAAGGTCGGTCTTGCCAAGGGCGTCGTACATGATCCCCAGGTTGAATCTCCCTGCCGGGAAGTCAGCCGAGTACTCCATGGCCTTTTGATATTCATCGATTGCTGAGCGGAATATATTTTTCTGATCCAGGGTCAGCTGCTCTTTATATACGGAAGCGAGGCTCAGCGCTGCCTGGATGCGCACGGCTTTCACCGGGTCGTAAAGCAAGGGGGTGATGAGGCGGACCTTTTTTTCATGGCCTGTCAGGTTCAGGATGGAGATCGCTGTGTGACGAATCAGGGCTTCCTCGTCTGACAGGGCCTCTTCCAGCGTTTCCAATGCTTCATCATCAATGAATGCGCGCAGCAGATAGAGGGCGGTAGCCCTGACCACCGGCGGGCGAAGCTGGTCCTTTGACAGCCTGATGAGCTCCTGCTTTGCTTCAGGGTTGCCAACGCGTGCAGCATCAAAGGTGGTGGCATGGTGCGGCCGTTTTCTCAAGCCGTACCACGTTGTGACCCAGTTGGTTGACCATTGCGCTGTTTTATCGTTATGGCAGCCCTTTGTGTTGCAGGAGTTGGGCGTCGTCACTTGGGTGCTTAAATCTGGCCTTGGAATTCTGATGCTGTGATCGGCACGGTAATCGATACCCATGTAGGGGCTTTGCGGCATGTGGCAGCTGATGCAGTCATCCCCTTTGCTGGGTTTGCCGTTGTCCTCCTTTTTGTGGAAGTGATGGTCTTTTGTGTCGTAGACATCCCCTCGATGGCACTGCAGACAAGGGCCGTTGCCCTCTTTTTTCCGTTTCAGGCTGTGGACATCATGACAGTCACTGCATTTCACATCCCTCTGGTACATTTTGCTCTGGGTGAACGAGCCGTAGACATAGACTTCGTTAAGGATCTGTCCGTCGGGGTAATACAACCCTTCGGTAAGGAGAGAGGGGATGACGGTATCCATGATGTTTTTGTCCTGGTGGTTGAAGTCTGCGATGGAGGCACGCCTGGAGTGACACCGGGCGCAGATGGCAAGCTGATCCTCCGGGGTGATGTCCCGTGTTTTTACCACCAGTTTGTAGTTCTCCGTCTTTTCACGGCCCATGTCGGGTTTTTCAGCCCAGGCAACGTGGGCTGACCCCGGTCCGTGGCACGCTTCACAGCTTACATCGATTTCAGACCATGTGGTGTTGAACGTATCGGTCTGGTGGTCAAACCCCTTCCGGAGGTTGGTGGAGTGGCATTCTGCGCACATGCCGTTCCAGTTCTGGGCACCCTTTGTCCAGTGGAGCCAGTCCTTCGGATCATCTGTATGGTTGGGAAGGGCGTACCACTGTCTTTGCTCCACGTCCCAGGCAATGGTGAGGCACTGGAACCGGCCTCCCGGAAACGGGACGAGGTATTGCTGCAGAGGGGCAACGCCGAAGGTGTGGGTGATTTGAAAATCGGCGTTCTCGCCATCGGGCCCCTGGGTGTTGACATAGAATTTATCCTCAACCTTGTAAAACCGGCTGGTGATGCCATTTTTTTCAAACACCGCGTCGTTGAAATTCCCCAGAACGGTGGTCTCACTCGCCACATCCATGGCCTGGTCGTGATCTGAGTTAAGCCATTTGTCATACTCGGGTTTATGGCACGAGACACAGGCATCCCGCCCCACAAAGGTCGGTGATGCGGGGGATGCCTCGGCTGTGTTGCTCTGCATGTGGCGTGTTTTCAGGACATACGCAGGGACGGACAGGACAATGACCAGTGTCGCCATGACTCCGGCTTTGATCCAGCGCTGTTGGTGGGCTCTGTTTTTTGTCAGGTCTGTTGTCATGTCATTGTCCGGTTTCAGCCAGGGTGAGGGATTGGCCAGGGAAAAAGCCTCCGGCGGCAAGGTGAGCCACCTTGAAAGCAGGTTGCGGATGCGCTTTGCCCCCTCGTTCCTCGGGCCCAATCACATCCGCCTTTAAGTTGAAATTAACTGAAGACAATTCTAAAATCTGTTTATTAAACGTTTCGGTAACTATTCAGTGGTGCCAGCATGAATTCCCGCCTTCGTGGGAGAGGCGGGTATGGTGGCATTCTTCACGTATTTCATGATGCATTGTCACCGTTGAACCTATGCCCTCTATAGGGTAAGGGCCTCGCTGTAAAATAATGATACAGCGACCGTTACCGGGCGTTTTCACAATGCTGAACGTTCCAGCGTTCATTTTTAAAGCCCACGGTGCTGGCCATACAGAACGTGTATAATTAAATAGTGGCGAGGCCCTAACCCTGTCTGGGCGCGCCGTGCTCCGCCGCGGCTCTTTATACCGGGAAGACTCCAGCGCTTGGATCATGCACATATAAACCATGAACCACTTCCACGACTTCGAAACCCAACGAGTGCTGAGTCTTGACGGATATCGCGTAAATGCCGCGACGGAGCACGGCGCGCCCAAAGAGTCTTGCCCGGCGACAATTTGCCATAGTTACACGGTTCTCTTCTCAATACGGGTTGCCTTATATCACCCTCCACGCGAATGCAGTGAAAGTGACCGTATAACAATACCCTTCAGGCATTCGCCATAGGGTTTCCTGGTGCCCTCACCTGGCCGGCGGAGGCTTTTTCGTTTCCACAGCCCTTAAGCATACGCGATCTGCAATGGGTGGACAGCGTTTCGCCGGATTGTCTGGCCTGTGTTCACGGTTATGAGGCCGTTTTCAATGGACACCGGGTGAATGTCAAGGGGCCGCGGGGCAGGGGGGCTGATGACATTTCCTGTGATGTCAAAGGCCGATGCGTGACACGGGCAGATGAATTTTTTCTCCTCTTCGTCCCAGGGCACGGTGCAGCCCAGGTGGGTGCATTTTCTTGAGATGGCGAGGAAACCGCCATCTTCCAGGCGGGAGAGGTAGAACCTGCCTCGGACAAATGCGGTGACCGAGTTTAATGGGAACTCTTCCACTCTGCCTGCTTTAATCAGGATGTCTGTATTTGCGGCACTGGAGGCTTTTCTTCCCGGCTTGAGGAAGCCAACGAAGACCCACAGAAACTCTCCGGCGGCAATGACTCCGAGGAACGCCCAGGCGGTTTTGAGAAAACGTCTGCGCTTTAGCGTGTCGGGTTGGTGCTCGCATTGTTCTTTTTCACTGCACATGGTTGTTTTTTTACTCTCCTTCAATTAACGCCCGAACGGCCAGACAAGCCCCATGCCTTCTCCCCTGAACCAGACACCGGTTATGGTGAGAAGAACAAACGAGACAACAACCAGCGTAAACAATGCCTGGGTTGTTTCGTTGTTAACGGATGCCGTGCGTTTTTTTATTGTCCAATAGAAGGTGGCGATGGCACACACCATGAAAACTGCAGGGAGCAGGCCGTCTGAAATCACCGGTGGCAGGGTGGGGAACCAGCCTGGGATATCGATGATGTATTCATTTAAGAAAATGGCGGATGGGACCAGAATGACGGCTGTGATCGTGGCTGAGATGCCGGCCTTTTTGCCCTTCTCTGAAAAAAACCAGGTTCCGGGCCGGGCCGCATCGTACCGGAGATAGGGCAGCATGATGACAAGTAGGAAAAAGGTGGTGGGGATGAGGAAGACTGCGAACACGGGGTGGAAATGCAGAAGCAGTTCCTGAATTCCCATAAAGTACCAGGGGGCTTTGGCCGGGTTGGGACTGAGGCCGGGGTTTGCCATCTCTCCCAGCGGTGCATTGAAGACCACGGAGAGCGTCATGATGACGGCAATGAGGATCAGGGCCACGACGCCCTCCCTTAATACAAGGTTTGGGAGGGTGGCGACCATGGGGGGCTTTTCGACCTCGCCTGATTCTGTGTCGTTGGGAATGGCGACTCCGCCGGCTTTTCGTACCCGCCAGAAGTGATAAAACATAAGGAGCAGAAGCGAGCCCGGGAGGACCGTGGCGTGGAGCGTGAAAAACATCAAGAGGGTCGCAGACCCGGTTTCATCGCCCCCCTGGAGCATGGCCTGAATCGAGCTTCCTGCCAGGGGGATGTACTCTGTCATCCCGGTGGAGATGGTCACGGCCCAGTAGGCCAGTTGGTCCCATGGGAGCAGGTATCCCGTAAAATTCGAAATAAGGATCCCTGAGAAAAGAAAGATGCCGATGACCCAGTTGAACTGCCTGACCGAGTGAAACGCGCCCGTGAAATAGACGCGAAGCAGGTGAAGGAACGCTATGACAATGAGGAAGTTTGCACTCCAGTAATGGATGTTCCGGACCAGCTGTCCGAACATGACCTGGTTTTGAATTGTCATTACCGATCGGTACGCCTTTTCCGGGAAGGGCTCGTAAACAAAGAGCAGCAACATCCCGCTCATGGCAAGGAGCAGAAACAGGACCACGCACATTCCTCCCAGGCCCCATGTTCGGCTAAACCGAAGGGCCTCTAAGGGGACTTTTCGAGGGTGAACATGAAGGATCAGGTTTTCATAGGCGGCCCATGGCTTTTTTTTTTCGGTTCCGGCACGGACGGGACGTTGTGAAATGGAACCTGTCACTCGCTTCAGAATGGTCGTGTGCTCTGCCATGGGGTTTCCGGTGTCTGTTTTTTTTGAGTGTGTCGTGTCTGTTCATCCATGCCAGTGGAGGGGGATGAGTAATGGCTGAGATGACAAGTAAAACGGGCATGCGTTTGCATGGTCTTTAATTACTGCAATACTACAAGAATTGTGCGTAAACGCAAGTTGAGTTTTTGGGGCGTATGGTTTTGTTTTTATGTTTTAAATTTTATATCAGATGCATGTGTGGCGCGGATGTCGGCGATGCAATCGCAACTGAATTTAAAAGCTGTTTGACAAACGTTTTAAGCGTGTGGCCTCCGGCAGGGTCTCCGGAGTCGATTTTTAGCCCGGATATTTCACGAGTGCACCCATATTCAAGGCATCAGAGCTGCAGATGTAGTGGGTTGCCTCAATGCTTTGATAACGCGGAGGCACCCCTTGCGGTCTGAACGTTTGTGTACGCGTCTTACGAAGGATTTAAATCGGGCAGGCTGTGCCTGGCATGTTGACGGGCCCTTTTTTTCAGCAGTTGGCGTCGTGTCTTTGAGACTTCGTGAAAGAACACGTTCGAACTCCAAGGGGGGGATGTGGAGCCTGCATTTTTGAAAAGTCCGGATTGTAACAGGGCTGCCTGTTGGGAGAGTGTCGGGTTTTCAGACTCCGCCACCAGCCACTCAAGTGTTGCGGGGTGGGCGCCGGTGTGGAATTTGTCCAGCCAGGTCATAAGGCTGTTGTGGGTGTCCATGGGGTTGCCGGAGCGGCAGGCGGTTTTGAATCGGTTGAAATACATTTTCTCTGATTCATTTCGGTCTGTGTTCCACTTCCTGATCGTCAGGCGTATGGCTGCGCGAGCCCTGAATAAGGCCGTTAAGCAAGCCGCGAGCACTGAACCTATAAGAATCATCCATTTGACGGCATGGTTCGTGGTGGCGCGGGGCGAAAATGACCCCGCTTCCTTGAAGAGCTTCGGGTTGGGTTTGACCTTGAGCGTCACCGAGGGCAGGGTTTCGGTTTTCAGTTCATCGTTTTCCATGTCCCACCAGTGAATCACCACCTCGGGCAGGGTTACTGTCCCTGCCTCTTCGCACACATAGGTGATGGTTTCCGTCCGCTCTCCCGTGAAGTTCCCCCGGTCCATTTTATCGGTTACGGACGGGTTTTTTGAATAGATGCCAACGCCTTTGATGTCTGGGGTCTCAAGTGGGGGAAAGGCCATTGCCAGGACATCTTCGGCGCCCATTGTGATGTTGCGGGTAAACGCGTCTCCAACCTTTGCCGCGTCGGGCTTTGGGTCCCATGTCTCCGAGAGTTTAAATTGTGTTGTGCTGATAAGGGTCGCCAGTTTTTCAGCTCCGGGAGGCATGGTGGCCGTGACCCTGAGTTCAGGGGCTTTGATTGTCACGCTCCTGGGTTTGGTTTCTCCCGGCACTGCTGGGAAAAACCGGACGTTGAAGGGCTCAATGACGATCTCTCCCGGCCGCTGAGCAAACATGGCGAACTCATGGCCCTGAATACTGTATTTGGTGCCGTTAATGGTCTCTGTCCTGTTGAGCCCGAAGGAGCCCACTTTCAGGGCGATGGCCCCGGGTATCTCCGGGATGTCAAACTCAGGTGACCCTGAAAACCAGGTGGTGGTCATGAGGTCGATGGTAAGGGTGACCCTCTGGCCCACCCGAACCTCGCCCTTGGGTGTGACCGAGACCCGGATGTTATCGGTTTGTGTCTCTGCGTAAAGATGGGGAGGGCATGTGATCATCAAAGACAGCAGGAACACCAAAAGAAAACGAGGGCTTTTTCCCGGTATCTGACGCCTGGCGATGTGGGTGGCTGTAAGGGTTGTGTTCATATCGTTTCTTTCGTTGTTGAGTAACATTCAACGTTTGCAATCATTCAGCGTGTGCCTCAGGCGGCCCTGCCGGGGGCTAAACTTTTAAAAAGTTTAACAAACAGGTCTTAAACCTATTCTCGAGCGAATTCTTGTTTAAAGGCGGATGTGATTTGCCCCGAGGAACGAGGGGCAAAGCGCATCCGCAACGTGCTTTCAAGGTGGCACACCTTGCCGCCGGAGGCTGTTTTGGCTTTTTACTGATCGTTCACGCTCCTCTGGTAGGCAAATTTGGCCCTTAAAAAGTCAGCGGGTCGTGTCTGAACGCGCCTCAGCCACATGGCTCTCATCTCCTTATCCGAGATCTGGGAGCTGCTTTCTACGGTTTCGTCCTTTGCCCCGCCGGATTTTTCAACCCGGTCGCTGAAGACAATTTCATCGGCCCCCAGCAGATCACCCTCTATGCCGCCAGGATCCCCCTCGGGTGGTTTGAGATTGTCTCGTCTTGCCGTGGCGATGGCCTTGTTGGTTTCAGCCTTTTCCCAACCTGGCCTGGCCTGAAGAACCCGGTCATAACTTGCGATGGCGGCATCGTAGTTTCCAGACATCAACAGGGCGTTCCCCCGGTTAAAGAGCCCCTCCTCAGAAGGGACCTGGCCGAAGGCTGCCGCTGCCTCTTTGAACTGCCCATCCCGGTAATATGCGGCGCCGCGCCCCATGGCGTCCTGAAATCTCTTTGCGGCTTCCCCATAGTTTTTGCGGGTCATCAACCATTGTCCCTGCTGGTCCGGTGTCAGCCAGAGTCCGGTGAAGGACATGTCTGCCGCACGGAGGGCGAGGATGGTGAAAAGAACGGTTGTGGCTGTGATGATATGTTTGAGGCTGTTTTTTTTTATCATGATAAGGGTATCTGTTTAGCTTGTGCCTCCGGCGGCCCTACCGGGGGCCAAACTTTTGAAAAGTTTGACAAACAGGTTTATTCAATTTAACCAGGGTTCATCCCGATCAAAGACGGATGTGATTTGGCCCGAGGGCGACGGGCAAAACGTATCCGCTGTCCGCTTTCAAGGTGGCTCGCCTTGCCGCCGGAGGCTTGCTTTTTGTTTTTATCCGAAGTCACCCCCACTTCACCATCCACCCCGGTCTGAACCACATGAGGCTGAGCAGGGCGAGGAACGGCACCAGCCAGTAACCGCCCTCTGCCCACGTCTCTCCCTCATCTGTCTGGCCGGTGTCGATAAGGGTGCTTTCGATTCGGCGGTTGAGGGCGTTGATATCCCGGTCATCCGGGCTGACGATGGTCAGGGTTCCTCCGGCTGCATCTGCGGTTCGCTTCATGGCTCCCTGATCAAGGGGAGGGGCAGGCGGGCTGTCCACAGGAACGGGAACCCCTTTTTCTGCCGCCACGGCAAGGATGTGAACCGGAATGCCCGCACTATTGCGGTGCTCTTTCAGAGCATCGATCTGGCCGGGGTCGATTGCATCTGCAATGAGAAGGATCGAGCCGGGCTGTTTGTTTTTTTTAAGTTGTTGGGCTGCAAGGGCGATGGCTTTTGCCGGTTGGTCTCCCTCTTCGGGCATGATGTCCGGGGAGAGTTCAAGGGCAAAGGTTTCGATGATGGTTGCATCTCGGGTGAAGGGCATGACCAGATGGGCGCTACCGGCATAGGCAATTAGGGCCGTCCGTGAGCCCGGCCTTTGGCCGAGGAGGTCTTTGATTTTATGGGATGCCCTTTCAAGCCGTGAGGGTTGAATGTCCTGCGCCGTCATGGACGGCGTTACTTTGATGGCAATGACAAGGGCTGAGGTCTCTTCTGAGAAAGGGGAGGGCTCTTTTTTCCATGAGGGGCCGGCCACGGCAACAGTTGCAATGACCCAGAAAACGAGGAGAACATAAGCAGGGCGAAGCCGGTGTTTGGATTCGTTCCCGGTTACCAGGTGTTTCAAGAGATGCTCGGCGATCACGTCCCTCAACCCGATATGGGCATGCTGCTGCCTTAAAACCAGAAGCACCAGACCCAGTTCCGGAAGAAGGGCCAAGAGCCAGAAGGGTCTCAGGAAATGGAAATTGTGGATGACGTGTGTCATAACTGTGCCTTCTATGGTTAAAGTTCGGGGCAAAAGCACGCCTCCGGCGGCAAGGTGTGCCACCTTGAAAGCAGGTTGCGGATGCACTTTACCCCTCGTTCCTCGGGGCAAATCACATCCGCCTTTGATCGGAGTGTGATTTTGAAATTATTTACCAAACCTGTTTGTCAAACTTTACAAACGTTTGGCCCCCGGCAGGGCCGCCGGAGGCTCGTTCGGGGCAACCGGTCCCATGGGTACGTGCTTTCGAGACGTCAAAACAAGCACCTGCAGGGCCGCGATGCCATGGTAGAGAAAGCTTAATATCAACACAGCACCCAAGGGCCAGTGGAACAGGTCCTGCCGGGGGCGGTGGCTGATGGTTTCAAGGTCGCGGGTGCTCATGTCATCCAGGCGTTTGTAGATGGTTGAAAGCCCGTCCCGGTCATCGGCTTGGAAAAACTCTCCACCGGTTGTTGAGGCCACGGCCTTCAGTGCTTCCACGTCCAGCTTCTCTTCGCCCGCGGCCTCGGGGTCACCCACGGCAACGGTGTGGATCGTCACCTGGTTGTCTTTTGCTATTTCAGCCGCTTTTTCCGGCGGAACCTGGCTGCCTGTGTCGTTGCCGTCGGTAAGAACGATCATCACCCGCTCTTTCATCTCGCTTCGTTCAAACATGGTGATGGCAAGGCCGATGGAGTCCCCCATCATGGTCTGGGGACCTGCCATGCGGACCTGGGCTTCGTCCAGAAGCGCCCGGCAGGTGTCTAAATCTTCTGTAAACGGGGCCTGGGTAAACGCCGCGGACCCGAAGAAGATTAAGCCGACACGGTCCCCTTCGCGCTTTTCAAGAAACTCGTGAAGCACCTCCTTGACGGCGGTCAGGCGGTCCACGGTTTTGCCTTCTCTGTTCTTGAAATCGGTTGTTTCCATGGATCCTGAGAGATCCACGGCCAGAAGCAGATCCCTGGAGGGCACGGTCTTTGTCACCGCGTCTTCAATCCACTGGGGGCGTGCCAGTGCAGCAATGATCAGAACCCACGCAAGAAAGAGCACCGTTATTTGAACCATGGGCTGAATGTAAACAACAGCCCCTGTGGATGGCTTCAATCCCGTCTTTTCAACCAGGTCATCAAAAAACGGAATCCTCACGCCTTGCTGCTTTTCGCTGTATACCGGCAGAAAACGACGCAGTATCAGGGCCAGTGGGAGCAGGGCAAAGAGTATGGGGTACTGGAATTGGAGCATGGGCCTGTTCCGATGTTTAATGAGTTAGGGGTGACTCGTGTGCAATGGCTTTGGAACGTAAAAAGCACAAAAGAACGATGCCTTCTATGGTTAAAGTGGTCCAAAAATGCCTCCGGCGGCAAGGTGTGCCACCTTGAAAGCAGGTTGCAAATGCGCTTTGTCCTTCGTTCCTCAGGCCAAATCACATTTGCCTTAGGTTTTAGATTGGCCCAAATTATTTTTTAAACAAAGCCCTGTTTGGCAACATTTTTAAAAGGTTGTCCCCCGGCAAGCCCGCCGGAGGCATCTTTAACCTGGCTGCCTCCGGCGGCAAGGTGCGCCACCTTGAAAGCGGGTTGCGCATGACGAAATGGGAACTGAATCGTTACTGTTGCTTCTCGTCTCCTGGGCATTCCATCGTCCGTCGTTTGTTGAGCAGCGCATTTGTTTCATGGTGTTTAATCCATGTTCTCAATAGGGCCAGGAGGGGGGCGGTCTGGGCTGCCGAAAGCTCGTCCAGAGCCTCATGGTTCCGGTACGATATCTGGAGCAGGAGTTGGCCCGGGCCGTTGGTAAACTCCGTTGTTGAAAGGGTTTTGTCCAGAAACCCCATCCAATTCAGGCCTGTTAACGGGGCCACGGTTTCCCGGCTGTACGCTGCCAGGGCTGTTCGTTTCACGAGTTCCGGTAGCTTTCTGAGGGTCACGCCCTTTGCCGATGCATCCGTGGCACGCTGCTCTATCCGATCCAACTCAGCCAGTGCTTCCCGCCTGTATCTGTTCTCTTTCCATTTGAGGTACCATGTGACGGCAAGCCACACCAACGCAACCGACGTAACAAAGGCGACCACATACCATCCCGGAGCCGGAGGCCAGAAGGGGGGGGGCTCAAGGGGGATGATGTCGTGGAGGTTGTCTAAGTTTGTCATGTCCGTCATGTTTCAGTGTCCATGGGTTTTTAGTCGCTGATCGTAGCCATCGATTCAGGGGCTGATTTCTATAGTGCCGCCGGAGTGATTTCGTTGAACGTAACCCTTGAAAGTCAGTCTCGGGTGGTGTGGGTATGCACAGATGGATCCCCGGTCATTGGGTCAATCGAAGGGTAACGTGTGGCCGTAAGGTAAAATCATACAGTTGCCTTCATGTTGCCACCAGCCGGGGAAGACGACATAAATAAGGGCCGTGCTATACCCATGGGCGCAGCCATTAGACGTAAATACGATTGTGATCGCCCCGAGGAACGAGGTCGGGACCATTTGCACCCGCTTTCGAGGTGGTTCGCCTCGCCGCCGGAGGCGCTTTTTAATGTGGCCCAAGGGATGCCCGAATCTGCTCCGCCACCCCTTCGGCCGTATGTATCGGCAGCACGGGAACGCCATAACGTGTCAGCTCACTTGTCAGGGCATTCAAACGACCTTTAAACATGTCATGGGTAAGGTTCCGCATCTTCTTACTGCTGCTGTCAAGGGCCACCTGCTGGTCCCCGTCGCTGACAACCAGCGTCCCGGCGTTTACTGAGCCCTTTGCGCTTGGGTCGTAGATCATGCTGATGATCACATCGTTGTGTCGGCTCATCAGTTTGATGAAGCGCCGGGTGTCGGTCGTGATGCCGTAAAAATCACTGATAATGCAGATCAGGGTGTCGTTTCTGACCAGGTGGACCACCTTTTCGAGAACTTGATTCAGTACGTCAGGGTTTGATTTTATAGTGCTGTTAACACCCAGTTTATGGTTTTGCTCGACAATGCGATTGAGGATCTCCATGACGGTTTTGGCACTTCGGTGGGGCCGTATCTCCCGTGTCTCCGTATCATTGAAAACCACAGCGCCTACCCTGTCTCCATAACTCAGGACACGCCAGGCTGCCAGGGCCGCGGTTTCGGCGGCTGTGACCGATTTCATGTTGACCTGGGTACCGAAGAACATGGAGAGCCGCTGGTCCACCACGAGCAGAACGGGACGTTCACGCTCCTCAGAATAGACACGGATATGCGGTTTTCGGGTGCGGGCTGTCACTTTCCAGTCGATGCTTCGGATGTCATCGCCGGGCAGGTACCCCCGGATCTCTTCAAAATCGAGTCCCCGCCCCCTCAATCGTGATGCATGCCGGCCCGTCAGAAGGCTGTGAACCGGTTGCTTCGGCAGAAAACTGAACCCCTTTGCTTTGTGCTGCAAGCGGATCAGCTCTTTCAGGCTGACGTAGACGCCGGGGGTTTCGTTGGTCTGGTCCATGGGTTGCCTTTTTCAGTGGGTGGTGAGTTATCAGGCACAGATCTCAAGAAACGGCCACAACCTTTACGATCTCTGAAATTACCTCGTCCGCGCCAATTCCTTCGGCGTTGGCCTCATAGCTCAACATGACCCGGTGTCGCAGGACATCGTGAATCACCGCACGGATGTCATCGGGGGTCACGTGGTCATGCCCCTGAAGCCATGCGTGGGCACGGGAGCATTTGTCGAGACCGATGGAGCCCCTCGGGCTGGCGCCGACCTGGATCCATTTTTTCAGCTGGTCATTGTAACGTTCCGGGAAGCGGGTGGCAGATATAAGGTCGACAATGTATGTCTCCACGGCCTCTGAGGTGTAAACGCTGTCGATCTCTTTACGGGCGTCAAAGACCACCTGTTGGGAAATGGTGTGTGGCTCCGCCTTGGTTCCATGGGAGGGGGCGGCTTCGGCCCTCACCAGCCGGACAATCTCCATCTCGGAGGCTTCATCCGGGTAGGTGATCATCACGTGCATCAGGAACCGATCCATCTGGGCTTCGGGAAGGGGGTAGGTTCCTTCCTGTTCGATGGGGTTCTGGGTTGCCATGACCATGAACAACTCGGGCAGCTGGTGGGTGGTTCCGGCAACCGTGACCTGTCGTTCCTCCATGGCTTCAAGGAGGGCCGCCTGGACTTTGGCCGGGGCCCGGTTGATTTCGTCGGCAAGGATGATGTTGTTGAAGATGGGGCCAGCCTGAAATTGGAACTCTCCTTGTCCATCCGCGCTGTGGTACACCTCGGTTCCTGTCACGTCGGAGGGCAGGAGGTCCGGGACAAACTGAATGCGGTTCATGCCTGCCTCCAGGTTCGCTGCCAGGGCTTTGACAGCCCGGGTTTTCGCAAGGCCGGGCAATCCTTCTACAAGAAGGTTTCCGTTGGCCAGAAGTCCGAGGAGCAGGCGATCAACGATGGCTTCCTGTCCCAGGATGGACTGGGACATGAGGGCTTTCAACTCAAGGATGGCGTCTCGGGGGCTCATGGCGTATCCCTTCTGATGGTGTGGGTGTGCGTTAGTGAAAAACCGCCGTTAGGTCGGTCTGACAAAGCAAGCATGGGCGTGGGGGTAAAACAGGGGCAGCACATCGCAATGACTGCATTTCAGAAATCTGTTTGGGTTTGGCTGGGAAGACGAAATACGCGATGGCTCGGGATCTGGTTCTGTCAGGGCGCTGGGGCGTCACGCTTAACTATTCGCGACATTGACCCTTTTTGTTACCCGATCAGGTATTTATGCCGTGAGCCGTGATGTATACAGGTGCCATTGGGCTTGATTCATGGGGCCGTGCTACTGCTGCCAGTTATCGTGCCAGATGCATTGAAGAAATATTTCACCAATTTAACGTTATTTCAATAGTTTTTTATGCGTTCGCCCTGTCGTCATGGCCCCATATGCTCCCCCCGGGAGAAGGGCCGTTCAACGAGATCAGTGTTGCCTGCCCAAGGTAGAGGGGTATATATTCGTAGGATAAACCCAAAGGGAGACATGTTCATGAAAGTTTTGCTGATCGTATCCCACGGAAGTCGTCGCAAGGAGTCCAATAACGAGGTGCGTCGCCTGGCTGAACGTATTGCTGAACAGGCGGGGTCTTCCTTTTCAAAGGTGAGTTGTGCGTTTCTTGAATTGACACATCCCGCCATTGATGCTGCAATCGATGCTCTTGCAGGTGAAGGGGCCACGGAGATCGTGGTTTTTCCCTTTTTTCTTGCGGCGGGGACCCATGTGGTGAACGATATCCCCCGGATTATAGACGAGGCTCGTGGGGACTTGCCGGATGTTGATATTTCGGTGGTTTCTCACCTCGGAGCGTTGCCGGGACTCATCCATGTGATTTTGGACCATATCGAATTATCAACAGCCAAGCCTGATGGAGCCCAACCCCTGTGATGCGGCAGCGACGTATCCTTCAGGCCTCCCTCTTTTTTCAGCGCCAGCATCGGACGTGACTTATGAAACGTGATCAGACATATATTCTGGAAGACATCCTCGAGACCGTGACCGCATCTGAAAGCCCCGATCAGTCCCTGGACCGCATTGTCCGGATGATCGCCGAGCGCTTCAACATCGATGTTTGCTCGGTCTATGCCTACGACCCTTACGTGAACAGCTTGTTACTGAAAGCCACGGAGGGCTTGAACAAGGACTCGGTGGGCGTGATTGAAATGGACGTCGATGAAGGCTTGACCGGCCTGGTGATTGAAACCATGGCCCCGGTTTTTATCGTGAACCCCTCGTCGCATCCGAGGTTTAAGTATTATGATGGCAGTGGCGAGGAGATTTACAAAACCTACCTTGGCGTGCCGCTGATCTATCATAAAAAAATACTCGGGGCGATTGTGGTGCAGACCCTTGCCGATGAAGGGATCGACAGGGGGGATATTCCCCTCTTTAAGAGTATTGCCAACCAGATTGCCGCCACTGTTGCCTTTGCCATTCTTCAGGAAGAACGTAAGGGGGCAGAGGCCGTTCACCTTCCAGGGTCGGAGAGCGCTGCTGCAGAGATCGAGACACCAAGTTTGAAGCTGAACCACCTTCGGGGAGAAGCCGTCTCTGATCGTGTGGCCTCAGGATACGCCAATTACACCCTCGATACCATCGACTTTCATCAGGTTCACCGGATCAATGTCACCGATACGGCAGCCGAGGTGACACGCATTGAGGTCGCCTTTGAAACCGCAGCAACCCAGATTCGGCACGTTGCCGAGCACGCGCGGGGAGTTTCAGAGCAGGACAAGGCCATCATCGATGCCCACCTCATGTTTCTTGCGGACAAATCCCTGAAAAAGAAAATCATCGCAAAGATAAACGGCAACCTGAGCGCCGAGTATGCCCTGAAGAAGGTGATTTTAGAGTACGCGAACATGTTCAAATCCATGGATGACCCTTACTTGAGTGAGCGGTCCGCAGATATCCTGGATATCGGACGCCGCGTGCTGGCCAACCTTGTGGGCGTCAACGGGGAGTCGGACCAGGCATTTACCCGGGATACGATCATTGTGGCATCGGATATCTCGCCGGTGGACCTGTTGGCCATCAGGCAGCCGCATCTCAAAGGAATCGTCCTGGCCAAGGGCGGGCGCACGTCGCATACGGTGATCATGGCCAAGTCCCTTGAGATTCCCATCGTCATCGGCGTGGAGGAGGTGCTTGATCATGTGCGATCCAACGACTACCTCATTGTCGACGGGGTATCGGGGCTGGTCTATGTCGAGCCGTCACAAGAGATCCGGGAGGAGTACACACGGCGTCAGGCGGAGAGCACGCGGGCCCGGAAGGCCCAGGAAGGCCTGCGCGACCTTTCAGCCGAGACCAAAGACGGCGTGCCCATCATGCTGGGGGCCAACATCGGGCTGCTTTCGGACATGATGCTGGCCAGGCAGTACGGGGCGGATCATATCGGCCTGTACCGGACGGAGTTTCCGTTTCTGCTCCGAAAGTCCTTTCCCACCGAAGATGAGCAGGTGGCCCTGTACACACGGGTCCTGGAAAAATCAAAGGGGCGGTCGGTTACCATCCGTACCTTTGATGTGGGGGGCGATAAATTTTTGTCCTACCTGGAGTACCCGAAAGAGGACAACCCGTTTCTGGGCTGGCGCTCCATCCGGCTCAGCCTGGACCTGGAGGACGTGTTCCGGGTTCAGATCCGGGCGATATTAAGGGCCTCTGCCTTTGGCAAAACCCGGATTCTGTTTCCCATGATCTCCTGTATCGACGAGATCCGGCAGGTGGTGGCCCTCGTCGATGACGAGAAGGCCAACCTGGATCGCCATGGCATCGCCTATGATCGGGAGATCGAGCTGGGCATCATGGTGGAAGTGCCGGCAGCGGTTCCCATTCTGGACCGGCTTCTCCGGTATGTGGATTTTGTCAATGTGGGCACAAACGACCTGATGCAGTACATGCTGGCCGTGGATCGGAACAACAAAAAGGTGGCCGTTCATTTTAATGTGCTCCACCCGTCCGTCATTGCAACGGTGAATCAGATTGTGTCGGTGTGCCGGCAGTTTAATAAAAAGCTGTGCATCTGCGGGGAAGCGGCAGCGATCAAAGAGAGTATTTACCTGTTTGTCGGCATGGGGGCCGATGCCATCAGCATGGTGCCCTCCGCCATTCCCGGGGCCAAAGAGTTTATAAGGTCGGTGAGCTCGGAAGATGCGCAAGCCGCGCTGAAGGCCTGCCTTGCCATGGAAGAGGCCGGGGAGATTGAGGCCTACCTGAAGGAACGACTAAGGTAGTGCCCTAAAAGCATGCCTCCGGCGGCAAGGTGTGCCACCTTGAAAGCTGGTTGCGGAAGTGATTTGCCCCTCGTTCCTCGGGAAAAATCACTTCCGCCTTTCATTATGGTGTGGGCTATAAATCATTCACAAAACCTGTTTGTCCAACCCAGCTCATAATAATTTGGCAAAGGTTTGGCACCCGGCAGGTCCGCGGAAGGCATTTTTTTCAGCAGCTGAAGACCCAAAAAACGAACGGGCGTGATTCACCAGAATCACGCCCGTTCTTTTTTTATCAGTTTTCAAGTCGGATCATATGATCTTGCATGACTGAACGCCGGGGAAGACGGCATGAATAATTACCGCTGTGTACCCACGGGCGAAGCCCGTCAGCAAATGTGAAGAGCCCGAGGAACGAGGGGTCAGAGCATTTGCAATATGCTTTCGAGGTGGCACACCTCGCCGCCGGAGGCTCTTTTCTAACCGAAATTTACCCTTTGTCGGCGTTGAAGGTGACGTTGTAGGAGAAGGCTTTCGCATCGAACCGATCGAGGGGGTTTCCGTCCACTGTGGCATGGGGGTACATGAAGTAGTTCAGGGGTGTCCGGGTGGTGTCTCCCTGGAACACGACGCCCCGGGCGTCCTTTTCGAGGGTGACCCGGAAGAGGTTGTCCCCTGCCCAGAAAAATTCCCGCCACTCTCCGGCATCTTTCAACTCCAGGTTGTGGACGAGCATCATTTTGCGCACGTCGGCAGGATCCACCATGACCCACCCGGTGTCGGGGAGGTAGAACTCGGCCCAGCAGTGAAAGGCGCTGGTGATGTCTCCTTCTTTGGGGGTGGAAAGGCGCAGGCCGTAGACATCCCGGGCGGGGATTCCAGCGGCCCGTGCGATGGTGACGAACACAGCGCTTAAGTCCGCGCATTTGCCGCCCCCTTTGCATGCGTTCAGGGTGCGGGAGGGATCGGCGAGGCCGCAGCCTTTGACGGCGGGGTCACGGAAGGTGTTGTCCACCACCCAGTCGTAGACGCCCCGGGCCTTTTCAAGGGTACCGGTTTTTCCCTGGGTGGCGATGCCTGCGATGCGCTTCATCTCCATGGAGTCAGAGGGGACAAAGGGCGTGGACTCAAGGTACTTTGCCACATCGACGGGGAAGGGGGCGCCTGTGTCGTCTCCGATGGCCTGGCTGCGGTCTGTCTGGGTGATGTGAAAACTCAGGGTGAGGCTTGGTGTTTCGGGATGTTTGGGCCATGTGGCATAGAGGTAGACGGCTTCCGAGGCAGGGTCGCGGTAGATTCCGGAGGTGCTGTGGTTGCCGGTGATGGTGACATCCGAGATGGTCTGGGATTCATCGGACAGGGGGTAGGGAATCCAGAGTTTAAGCTCGGCGGCTTCGGCTTCAACCGCGGGCGTGACGTGGATGGTGACGGTTCCTGACGGGGCGGCGGCCATAACAGGTGTGGCGATGCAAAGGGAGAAAAGCATCAATGCTGTGGCAAGGTATTTCATGGGGCTCCTGGGTTGTGTTCAGAATGAATTCATCGGTTGTGTCAGCATCCCAATGCGTCGATGCACAGGGCATTGCTGTTTCGCGTTTGCTTGCGACGTTGCGTCGAGGTTCCTTTATCGGGTGCATCGAAGAAAAAAACAGAAAAGGGCCAAGGCGTCAAAGATTTTGTATTGATGAATAAAGTGCTTTGTATAGAAAATATTAATAATACCCTTGGCAAGATCAGCATGTACCGGAGTGACAGCGATATGAAGCGGAAGTGTTGTGCGTGAAAAAGTATGTTATTTAAGTGGTTTACCAGTTGTGTGTCTGTTGAATTATATTGACCCGTGGGTCAGTTTTCTGGTAAACAATGTTAATAGCTTGGATCGATGTTATGGCAGGCGTCCCATCCATGGCGGATGGTGGCGGCACGATCGATTCTTTACATCACACGGGGGTGACATGAAAAAACACACAGGTGTAAAAGCGTTACTGCTGATACTTCTTCCCATGGTGATTCTCGCGGGGTGCCGTGAGGACACCGCTGTTGTTTCCACAACAAACATGCCCCTGGGGGGGACGCAGGGCAAAACGGTCCTCATCAACACCAATGACCCCGCCAAGGTGGAGCCCGTGGTTATCGACACCCCGGGATGTGCTTTGGTTTCGATTCGCTCCATGGACGAAAAAAAGGTCTATATCGCCCAGAGTCAGACTGGAAACGACGTGATTACCGTGGTGGATGCGGATACGAAAACCGCTTTGACACTGGCCATTGAAAGTCACAAGCTCCAGATTCGGCACATCTGGGACATGGTCCTCTCGGGCGACGGCTCCAAACTCATCGTGGGAACGCGTAACTCAGCCTTCACGAGCTGCCGGGTCGAAATCTATGACACGTCATCCCTTGCGCGCCTTGCCAGCTTTACTCTGAAGCGGAGCCTGGTTGATTATTATCGGATCGGTCTGAAACTTGCCGTGAACCCGGTGAAAGATGAGCTTTACGCCATGATTATCGGGGACGTCGTTCAGGCTGTTCGCATTCGTGCTTTGAATTTTAAAGGCGACTTTCTTGGTGAGGACCTCACCATGAACGCCGACTACTGGGATTACAACTACGGCTTTGGCGTCTCGGCAAACGGGCGGCTCCTTATCGGGGTCTCCGACAACATTTATCCCTTTGAAATCACCGACCAGGGCCTTGTGGCCCTGCCTGCGATTGTTGGGGATGCGGGTTACTATGGAAAAGTAAAGGTGCTCTTCTCCGAAGACTTTGATGTGGTCTACATCACCTCTTCAGGGGCTTACCTTGCCGGTACGACCAACCTCGGCGGTGCCTGTTCGGTGCTCAATGTCGGCAAGATCCTGGCCGGTGATCCCGACCCCTTTATTCACAGCACCGTGGACTTTATCTACGACGATTTTATCAAGTGGGTGGCAGGCAACCTCAGCAGCACCGTGGGCGATCTCCTGGATCCCATTCAGCTCTACGGCATTGCCGACGCCTGCATGGTGGGCAACACCTGTTATGTGGTCATCGCCTCCGTGGCCGGCCTCGGGGTGGACATGGTCGGCGTCACCGACGGCAAATACATCCTCTCCGCTTTTCAGACCATGCCCTTTGGCGGGCAGGTGTGGCTCGGCGGCAAAGTTCTGGACAAATACCCGGGAAGCCTCACCGTGAACGGCGCAAACGATACCCTTGTGGTCACCTACCCTTGGAACCAGGATATCGATATCCTGAAAAAGAAAGGGTCCTGGCTTACGCCCTCATCCACCCCCGTTGACCTCGGCGCCATCGAGGCCCTGAAAGGGGATACCTTTGCAAAAAGCGCCGCCATCGGCGCGGTGGAACGGAAGTAACCAGGGGCTGAGCCCCTGGACCCCGGGATCGCGAATGCTCCGCCCCTCGTTCCTCGGGTCGATCACTTTCTCTGACGGGCTTCCCCCGTGGCATGGATTGTTCATATGACGTACATGACAGCACGTTTTGAAAATGGGGCGAGTCCATTGTCGTGAAAAGGTCTGACGTCGAATATGGCATTGGCCTGATCGACGTTGTGTTGAAGACCATTGGTGTTGAATGTTTTTGTTGTTTTGTAACTATTCAGCTCTCAAAAAGCTGCCTCCGGCGGCAAGGTGTGCCACCTTGAAAGCGGGTTGCGGATGCTCTTTGATTCGTGATTAACCCGGAATTATGAATTATACCTGTTTGTCAAACTTTTCAAAAGTTTGGCCCCCGGCAGGGCTGCCGGAGGCGATTTTGAGCTGAATCGTTACCAAAACTGAAGGGGTACTCCTCAGGTTCAAATGGACACATTCCTTGACCATTTTTTCGTCGTATTTCACAGCGGTTTGATTCTCTTTAATCTCACCGGTTGGACATGGAAAAGAACGCGCCGTATCCATTTGATCACAATCGGCGGAACGGTTTTGTCCTGGTTCGGTCTGGGGATCTGTTTCGGCTGGGGATTTTGCCCTTCGACGTACTGGCACTGGGAGGTGAAGCGCAAACTCGGTGAGGCTGACCTGCCGGCTTCTTATGTGAAGTACTATCTGGATAACCTGACAGGCAGCGCATGGGACCCTCAGGTGGTGGATGTGTCGGTCGTGGCCCTGGGGCTCATGGCATTGGCTCTGTCATGCTGGTTTAACTGGAAGGACCGTCGTTCTTATAAAGGTTCTTGACGCTTTGGGTGGATGAAAAGACTTCTGTGGCAGTGTCTTAATTTTATTTGATTACCACTTTAGCTCAGCCATGATTATCTTATGCTCAAACAGAACCGCCTCAATAAACAAGGAGGTCTCCCCATGGCTAAAAATAAAATTCAATTCCAAAAAGGCATAAGTATCCAAAAATTCATGGAACAATACGGGACGGAGGATCAATGCCGTGAAGCCCTGTTTCAACTTCGCTGGCCGCAAGGTTTCTCCTGTCTACAATGTGGTAATACAACATACTGCAGTCTAAAAACCCGCGAACTGTTCCAGTGTAATCAGTGTCATTACCAGATCTCTGTAACAGCAGGGACCATCTTTCATGGGACCCACTTGCCATTGACCAAGTGGTTTCTTGGAATCTTTCTACTGACGCAAAATAAGAACGGTATATCCGCTTTAGAACTTTCCCGTCAGGTGTGTATTTCCTATGATTCGGCTTGGCGTTTGAAGCACAAACTGATGCAAGTCATGCTTGAACGTGACACCAAAAAGAAACTTCATAATCGTGTTGAAATTGACGATTCCGTTCTTGGTGGAAAGCGAAAAGCCGGGAATCGAGGCCGGGGAGCCAGGGGTAAAACACCTTTTCTTGCGGCGATAGAGACGGATATTGATCAGAAATCGCTGCAGAGGATGAAGCTCTCCCAGGTTGTCGGATTTCAGAGTCAAGAAATAAAACGCTGGGGAAAACATCACCTTGATCCAGGAACGACTGTTGTTTCTGATGGCTTACCCTGCTTTAAAGCCTTCACCAAGATCGGTTGTCTTCATGAACCTCATGTCACTGGGGGTGGAAAGAAAGCGGTTGATCATTCGGCATTTAAATGGGTCAACACTATCCTTGGCAATGTTAAGAACGCTATAAAAGGGACGTATCATGACATTGGAACAAAGCATATTCCACGCTACCTTGCAGAGTTCCAATACCGATTTAATCGCCGCTTTGATTTGTCCAGTATGATTCCGAAACTCGTATACACGGCCCCATTCCAGCCCTTTCATGCCGACCACTCACAACATAGTTCGGAAAGCCTTGAAACAGCAATCTTGTCATCCGAACTTTTGGCCTTCTTCTTCAGGTGTGCCAGGAGCTCTCCGATTTCATCGGTGGTGTAGTGAACGCGTGTACATGAAAGATCAAGAAGAACCGAACTGACGGTTAAAAGGGGGAATTCTTTTGTTCTGCCCTCCCTGTCCCGAGAGAGGAGGTACCCGGCCTTGCGGGTCTCCGCATCGTAAAACGCCTCCACATCTTGCCGAAATTTTCGGGAGAGGCTTCCAATCTCGCGGGTGACCTTCTCCAGGTCTTCCCGATGAATCCCCAGAAAAAAATCGTCCCCGCCGATATGGCCGGCGAATCTCTCCCCCTTCAGCGCATATTTTCTCAGCATGTCAGCAAACATAAGAATCACCCGGTCCCCCGTCCTGAACCCGTACCTGTCGTTAAATGGTTTGAAGTGATCAAAATCGAAATAAATCAGTATCCAGGGGGATCCGGTGTCCTTGAGGGCATGGGAGGCATACTCGTAAATCAAGGTGTTGCCGGGCAGCTTGGTCAAAGGATTTTCATCCCTGGCCCTGGCCAGGTTCTTCTCGTTGATAATTTTTAAAAGGGAGGACGAGCTCAAAAAGCCGGCATACTTCATGTCGTCCAGGATGATAATGCCCTCTATGTTCTCATTCTGGTTGTAAACCTCCAGAATTTTCTCCACTGACGCCCTGATGTCGGCCATGGGAAAACGGGATACGAATTTAACCAGGTCTTTCCCGTAGGCTGGATTTAATAAAAGTTCCTGGCCAAAACGTGAATAGGTATAGTCCTTAAGGCTGTTTTCCCTGATGATGCCCATGGGCTCGTTGCTGTAATTAACCACTGGAAAAAAACTGAGGGTCTTTTTTCGCCTGAAGGTCTCGATGACGGTGACAAGATCAGTGTCATAGGCCACCGGTTCCATATACTCCATTTCAGACTCAATGAGCAGGCGATCCTTTGACAGGTTGTTGCGCCTGTCCAGGTTGCCCAGGATCTCAATGTGTTCGTACCTTGCCTTGAGGTTTCCAATTTCCTGCTCAGGCTTCTGAATGAAGTACCCCTGAATCAAATTGCAACCTATATCTCTGCATATGTAATATTCGCTCTCCGTCTCAACCCCCTCGGCCACCACGGTCACCCCGAGAAGGTTTGCAAGTTCCACGATACTGGTGACAAAAAGCCTCTTTTTATAATCGGATTTTATTTCCCTTATGAAAAACTGGTCGATTTTGATAAAATCCGGCTCGCAGTAGTAGAGCATCTGAAGCCCTGAAAACCCGGCCCCGTAATCGTCCATGGCGATCTTAAAACCCTGGCCCTTGTAGACTCCCAGCATGCTCACCAGCTCCCCGGGGTGGCCCACCTTGTGTTTTTCGGATATTTCAAAACAGAGGGAGTCCTGGGGCAAGCCGTATTTTTTCAACATTTTCAGGGTGTCCCCGGGCCTGTAATCCCCTGAGCCGATGATCCGGTTGTCAAGGTTGAAAAAGAGCCGGGCGGACTGATACCCAGGGATTGCCGAGAACTTTTTCACAGCCTTCTCCCGAAGCCATATATCCACACGGTGAAGAAGGCAGTCTTCAAAGGCGGCATCAAAGAAGGCGTCGATGGACTCGAACCCCGCCTCTACATAATTGCGCAGCAACGCCTCATACCCGTAGCAATATCCTGAATGGATATTTGCTATAGGCTGAAAAGCAAAATCGATCTTTTCAATTCTCCGGAGCCATTGTTTTTCTCTTTCAGAAGCCGTCATGTACCCATCCGTCTCTTTGATTTGTTGTTTTTTCAACCAAACAAGCACCATGCCCCGAAATTGTTAGGATCATGTGAGCCAAAAATCAGGACTAAGAGAACTAACTTGCCTGGACAGGTATCAAGCAGCGTGGCAGAAAATGCACTGTTCGAGTCATTGTTGCCAAACGGGAAACTCTGTAAGATACATACACTATCTCTTTTAGAACTTGGTAGGGGCACTCCCCCCACAATTGATTTCTTGATTACCGATTATTTACAGCCATAGGGTAACTGCGGCATCAAGCACCTGTGAAATTACGGAGGCGCCGTAGGATGGGCATAGCGCGAAGCGTGCCCATCATTGATCGATTAACCTCCGCCAGTCACATTGACCCAAATATCAATACCGCCACATCCTCTCACGGCATGGGCAGTTATCGTCGCCCGTGATGGGCACGGCACTATCTTTGCCCATCCTACAGGGACAGCACAGTATCCACCGTACAGGGGGTGGTTTATACCGTACCATAATCTACCCATTGGTCGAGCAAATCTGGCTGAAAAAGGATAGTAATCAAATAATTTTATGAAGAAAAGGCCGTTGTATGATTCGCCGGAATCATGCAACGGCCTTTTTTGTTACCGGAAAGTTTTTGGGGCGTCGGAGGCTCTTCCTACCTGATTTTCTTCCCTTCCGCAAAAACCGCCTTTGGAAAGGCCCCCAAATGAAACGGGCTCTTGTCCCAGACCACGAGGCTGGCGAGTTTGCCGGTTTCGATGCTGCCCAGCTGGTCATCGATACCGAGAATGGTGGCGCTTTTTCCGGTGATGAGGCTGATGGCTTCGGCCTCGCTCATGCCCTGGATGAGAAAGTATTTTAAGCCCTCGCGCAGGGTGGCGGCGAGGGTGACGGGGTGATCGCTCATGGTGGCGTAGAAGGCGTCGGAGGCCATGATTTTGGCGGCGTTTTTGTATTCGGCGTGTTTGAGCTCCACTTTGTAGCCGACGGACCCGATGGGGCCGTAGACAACAGGGATCTCTTTTTCCGCCAGTTTGTTGAAGATCTCTGTGTGGAAAACATCGCAGGCGTGGTCGCAGGTGACGGAGAGGCCGTATTTGTCCACGAGCTTGATGAGGTAGAGGATGTCGTCCTCTTTGTGGACATGCACCTTGGCGATCTTCTCACCGCTTAACAGCTCCAAAAGGGCTTTCTCTTCCGGGTTGAAGGCGAGGTGGTACTCCCGGTCGATGACGTCGGCTTCAAAGGCGTGGTCGGTTTCGTTGATCTCCCCTTTGGCCTGCTTGTCCGCCAAGGCGTTGAGCTTTTTCTCCTTTTCAAGGGCGGCCTTCTCTTTTTTCAGAAGCACCTCATCGAAGCGTTTTTCGAGCATGGAGTAGAGGCCCATGCGGGTGGTGGGGCGATCGCCTTTCCATTCGGTGGTGGAGCGGGGGTTGTAGCCCAGGGCCATTTTGTAGCCGTAGTCTTTGATCACCGCCTCGTCCCTGTAGTTGGCAAAGTTACGGATCACTTTGGCTTTGCCGCCGATGAGGTTGCCGCTTCCCGGAACCACGCAGCTGTACAGGACCCCGAAATCCACGGCATCGGAGAAGGCCCGGTCGTCAAAGTAGAGGCTGTCCACCGGATCCACCAGGGGCAGGATCTGATTGATCTCTTCGTTGGACTCGCCCTCCTGGTAGGGTTCCCCTTCTCGCTCCATGCCGATGTGGGAGTGGGGGTCGATGAAGGCAGGAGTGACAACGCCCTCCATGTCAAAGGGGGCCTCGTCATCGGAGAGGCTCACGATGCGGTCGTTTTCGATGGTGATGTACGTGTCTTTTGAGGCGCCTCCGTTCCCGTCGAAGAGGAGGGTGGCCTTGATGGTCAGGGGCATGGCGATCTTGGTCCTTGTGTATGAATCATCTGTTGCCGAGGCATGTGCTCCGGGTCTCATCAATATACATGCGTTGAGGTTTGATTGAAATAAGGAGTGAACCCTTATGTATTCCTCATTCATAATTAACATGAATCTCATTGTTGGGGTCCATAGATATCTTATTAAAATAGCGGCCTCAAATGCGATTGTACCCCTCATGAAAAGGCATGGTTGATATGAAAAAAGGAACCTTGATTTACGTGGTCGGTGCCTCTGGCGCCGGGAAAGACTCCATTTGTGGTGCGGCGCGTTTGGAGCTGCCTGGTTTTGCCTCGGTGGTTTTTGCCCATCGGTACATCACCCGGCCCTCGGAAGTGGGTGGAGAGAACCATGTGGCTCTTACGATGGAGGAGTTTGTCCTGAGACGAGAGCATGGCCTCTTCGCTATGGCCTGGGATAGCCATGGTAACGGGTATGGCATCGGGGTGGAGATCGACCGGTGGTTGGCCAGCGGCCTCAGTGTGGTGGTGAACGGGTCCCGTGCATATCTTGCCGAGGCTGCAGAGAGATATCCGGAGATGGTTGTGATTCATATCAAGGTGAACCGGGACGTTCTGCGGAAGAGGCTCCAGAACCGCAACAGAGAAACGCCCCGGCAGATCGAGGAGAGGCTGTGTCGAAGCGACAGCCTGGACCCCATCCGACATCGGAACTTGTGCATCATCTGCAACAACGAGTCCCTGAAGGCCTCGGTTGATACGTTTATCGGGGTGATCGGCAATGTGGCAGGCCGTTCTGAATTTTTTGAAGAAACCATTTTTGCCTGAAGGGTGTCTTTTTTGATCACAAATTACTAACGCTTTCATCGTTTTATCCCAATGTTTCTCATTTAAGTTGCCTTCAGTATGTGACGCCAAAACAATGGGAACAGTCGCTACGACGTGACCCTCCAGGTTCAGGAAACTGGGCTCTTTATGGTCCACGTCATCCGGCGTTTCTATCCCATCCTCTGGTTCAAAGATCATAGTGATCATCAACAGGAGTGAGAATATGGACAGCACGATATGCCTTACCGGCGGCATTGTTTTTGACGGCGAAAAGCTGCTGGACAATGGGGCGGTTCTCTTCAATGAAAACGGGATTCTTGCAGTGATAAACGGTGAGGAGGTTCCCCCGGATGCTATAAAGATGGATGTGGCCGGGAAGTTGATTATGCCGGGCATGGTGGATCTGCACTCTGACGCCTTGGAGCAGAGTATCGAGATGCGCTCGGGGGTCTTTTTTGATTTTGAATTTGCCCTGCGAAACCTCGACCGTCGCATCGCCACATGCGGCATCACCACATACTGCCATGCCCTGAGCTTTGCAGACAACGAATTGGGCCTGAGGTCTCCCGGGGAGGTGGAGCGCATCATTCGCATGGTAAAAGCGTTTGACCGATCTTCTGACGCCATGGTGAATCACTTGATCCATGCCCGGTATGAGATCGGGGCCAGGGAGGGACTGACGGTGCTGGAGAGCCTGCTCGGTGAGGGGCTCATTGACATGGTGTCGGTAATGGACCATACCCCGGGTCAGGGGCAGTTCACCACCCTTGGAACCTTCGTAAACTATTACGCGGGAACCTACGGGGACGCCTATGAAGAGATTGAGGGCATGGCGAATCGTAAGATGGCGTCCCGTGAGTCCGGATGGGAGAAAATTACCGAGTTCTCCTCCCGACTCAAGGAAGCAGGCCTGCCTTTCCTCAGCCATGATGACGATACCCCTGAAAAGATAAATATTGTGAAGGCTCTCGGGGTAGGTGCCAGTGAGTTTCCTCTTTCCATGGATGCGGCGAGGCAGGCCAGGAAGGAGGGATTACGAATTTTTATGGGAGCCCCCAACCTTGTGCGCGGGCGTTCCACCGGCGGGCATTTGAAAGCTGCAGATGCGGTCTCTGGGAACGTTTGCGACGGCTTACTCAGCGATTATTATCCCGAGTGCATGCTCCAGGCTCCCTTCATCGCCATGGAGACCCTGGACACACTGCCGGAATATGCCCTCTCCCTCGTCACCTCCGGTCCGGGTCACTTTATCCGCCCGGGCCTGGGCATGCTGAAACCCGGAGAGCCCGCGGATATGATTGTCGTCTCCCATGAAGGAAGCTGGGCCAAGGTGACCCAGAATTGGGTGGGGGGACGGATGATTCAGTTCTCCGGTTCTCGTGTGGAGGAACCGTGTGGGGATTCCCCCTTAATGAAAAAGACAGTCAAGGGAGGGAGCGACAATGACCGACAGCATCCAGCCGCTTGATGGTTCGTCCGATACCGCCGTCCTTGAAATTGCAAAACTTGCAAAGGTCTACCCCAACGGCACCCGCGCCATCGATGATATTTCATTTACGATTCGAAAAAATGATTTCATCGTAATTATAGGTTCTTCAGGAGCCGGAAAGTCCACCTTGCTGAGGTGCCTCAATCGACTGGTCACACCTTCCAGTGGAGCGATTCGCCTCGACGGGGAGGAGGTGACCCGGGCCACGGGCAAGCAGCTTCGAAACGTTCGGCGGCGAGTGGGAATGATCTTTCAGCAGTTCAATCTGGTGCGCCGTCTCACGGTTCTGGAAAACGTCCTGGCAGGGCGGCTCCGGTTCTGCAACTCATTTTTCGCCTACACCTGTTCCCTGTTCCGGAAATTTACCGAGGCGGAACGGGATTTCGCCTTCAGTCTCCTCAAGCAGGTGGGGATCGAACACCTTTCCTATCAGCGGGCCGACTCGCTTTCCGGTGGCCAGCAGCAGCGCGTGGCCATCGCCCGCACCCTGGCCCAGCACCCGGATCTTATCCTCGCCGACGAACCCATCGCAAGCTTAGATCCCAAAAGTTCAGAGGTTATTATGGGGCTTCTCCGGCAGATCCACGATGAGCGAGGCATCCCGGTGGTTGTGAATCTTCATCACATCGATTTTGCCAAACGCTACGCCAAACGCATCATCGGTATCGCCGGAGGCTGCGTGGTCTTTGACGGTACCGTCGGTGAACTCACTGACGAGATTATCGAAACAATCTATGGCCGGCGCTCGGATGACGAGGCGATGGTGCCTTGGCCCCTGCAAAGCAGGCGACCTGCTGACGATCATAGTCAGCGGGAATTGGATGAGGTGGCCCTTGCCTCGGCGTAGCAATTGCGAGAATGGGGAGACACCTGAGTGCAAAAAATCCATGCGCTCTCAACGACTTATTCAAGTTCTTGCACGCAACGCGAATGCGGATGCGAGAGACAAAGCATACCCGCACCCGGTTTGCATTCGCCATCAGGTATCCAGGTAATTTCACCTGGCCGCCGGAGGACAAAAAAGACCTGAACCTCGAACAATCAACCCGAAAGGAGATGACATGTTTTCACGAACTACACGATTGACCACCGCATTTCTACTTTTTTTTGGCCTGGTTCTGGCCGGCTCCGCCATGGCGAACCCGGCCCAGTGGCCATCCAAAATCCGTATTGGTTTTATTCCCACGGAAGGCGGGTCGGCCGTTGAGTCCCGGTTTAAGCCTTTGGCGGAGCATATGAGGAAATGCTTAGGGCTGGATGTGGAGATTATCAGCGCCAGTGACTATGCCGGTGTGATCACGGCCATGGCCCACAAGCACCTCGATTTTGCCTACTTCGGCCCCAAGAGCTACGTGGAAGCTGCTGAGAAGGCCAACGCCCAGGCCATAGCCTTGGAGCTGAACAAGCAGCAGGAGCCTGGTTACTATGGCGTGATCATCGTTAGAAAAGATTCCCCCATCAATACCCTCTCTCAGATCCAGGGTAAGGTGTTCGCCTTCACCGGCCCCAACTCAACCTCCGGTTACCTGGTGCCCAACATTCTCTTTGCCCGGGACCTCAAGGTAAAGCCCGAGAAATACTTCAGTGACGTGAAATTCTCCGGCTCCCACGGGGCGTCCATTCTCTCTGTAAAGAACGGAGCCGTTGAGGTAGCGGCCACCAACAACATCGATCTGGACCGCATGATCCAGAAAGGGCAGGCCTCTCTGGATGATTTTCGCATCCTTTGGACCTCGGAGCTGATTCCCGGAGCCCCCATGGCCGCCCGCAGGGACTTGCCTGAAAGCCTTAAGTCCGCCTTTGCCGGGGCGCTGCTTGCCTTCAACGGGGACAAAGATGGCATGGAACATCTTCAAAATGGCGGCTACGGTTTTGCCGACGACAGCACCTATGACACGATTCGTTACCTGAAATATCTAAAGAAGAAGATGGCCGCCAAATGAATCAGACACAGGCAATGACGCTACGGGGCCTTAAACCCCGGAAAACGAATTACCAGAAGGCTTCGAACATAATTCTCGGGCTTCTTGCGGTGGTGGTCCTCATGGCGTCGTACCGGTTTGTGGGTATCGATCCCATGAAGTTCATAGAAAAAAGGGAGAATGCTGTCTCCTACCTCTTCGGTCGGGAACTCACTGACTTCGACCGCAACGATGCCAGGATCCAGGCAAATAATTTGTTGAAAATCGTCATCATGGAAGAGGCGCAAGATGAGTTAAGGGAGAGGTATCGGCAGGCTGGGAACGCCACTCCCCTGGGCATGTCCATGTATCGGGAGGCGGAAGAGCTGGCGACGGAGCTCCTGTCGGGAAAGCCGGAAGCCTGGCGAAGGGCCTTTGTGGATCGCGAATACGTGCAGATTCTCCAAGACAAGAAGGGGGGCTTTTTTCCGCCGGAGACTTCAAAAAGAGCCCTGTTGGAGTACTCCGAAGGGCTGGTGGAAACAATCGCCATGGCGATTTGGGGGACCCTTATTGCTGTGGTGATCTCCATCCCGGCAGCTGTCCTGGCCGCTCGGAATACCCTGGACCTCCTGGTGCAGGGGGAGAACATTCATCACCGGGCCGCTCGGTGGGTCGGTCTTTTTGTGGTCCGGCGGTTTCTGGATTTTTGCCGGGGATTCAATGAGTTCGTCATGGCTCTGATCTTTGTTGCTGTTATCGGCCTCGGCCCTTTTGCTGGGGTGCTCGCCTTGGCCGTGCATACCTTCGGGATTCTGGGGAAAGTGATCAGCGAGGCCATTGAGACAATCGAGCCGGGGCAGATGGAATCCCTGGTGGCCAGCGGGGCGGGGAACATGCAGGTGATCTCCTTTTCCGTCCTCCCCCAGGTGATGCCCCTTGTGGTGAGCTACAGCTTGCTGCGCTTCGAATCAAACGTTCGCAGCGCTACCATCCTGGGCTTCTGCGGGGCCGGTGGCATCGGGTTTCTCATGTTCGACAAGATCAACGGATTTGCGTACCGCGAGGTGGCCACCATGATGATCATGATCATCGTCAGTGTCAGCATCCTGGACTATGCCTGCGGCAAGTTGCGTAGCAACTTCATCTGAACCTGGGGGTAACTATTCAGCATGTGCCTCCGGCGATCCTGCCGGGGGCCACAGTTATCCCGGATATATCATGAGAAAACAATTAGATCAAATCAATGCTGTGTTATTACTGATAGTTACTGCGATAAATTAAGATGTTTCAAAACGCAAAATGTAAATCACGGTTTCATGCTCGTTTTTCTCTCCCTTCGGGCGAGCCGAGTGCACCCATCTTCTGCGTTATCAGAGCATTGAGGTAAACCACTACATCTGCAGCTCTGATGCCTTGAATATGGGTTCACTCAACTCGTGAACTATCCGGGTTATGCCTGGTCTCACACAGTGGGCTTGATAAACCGGTTGAAAAAAAAGGTCCATGGTCGTTCGTGAATCAAAGGCGGTTGTGATTTGACCCGAGGAACGAGGGACAAAGTCCATCCGCGACCTGCTTTGAAGGTGGCACACCTTGCCGCCGGAGGCAGACAGAACCTTAACAAAAAGGCACATCATTTTATGCAGAATGAACGTGAAGTAAAAGCCCGGCAGCGATGGATGGGGATTCTGGCAAGGGCCCCCTTTGAATCCATTGAAACGGCTTGGGGTGAGCTGTCGCAAAGGCCAATATATACTTTTCTTCGGAAGCCCGAGACCGGCACCGTGATGGTCCGGGCC
This sequence comes from Desulfolunaceae bacterium, assembly GCA_942491485.1. Lineage (GTDB taxonomy): Bacteria > Desulfobacterota > Desulfobacteria > Desulfobacterales > Desulfolunaceae > Desulfoluna. Next base: position 574,292 of record CALOAX010000017.1, read on the forward strand.
CGCACCGAGGGGGAGGGTCGGGCCTTCAACTTCGGTGAGGTTCCGGTGACCCGTTGCGCGGTGCGCACGCAGAGCGGGCTCAGCGGGTGCGCCTATGTGAAGGGAACCCGTTTACGGCATGCAGAGCTTGCGGCAGTCTTTGACGCCCTGCTTCAGGATGACGAAGCGCGGGGTGAGGTCCTTGATAGGGTGATCGAGCCCCTGGCAGAGAAACTGGCCGTAGAGAAACGGCGAAGTTCTAAAAAAACAGAAACCACCCGAGTTGATTTTTTCACCATGGTAAGGGGGGAATAAATGCAGACAGCTATGAACCTGAACGCCATCGCACCAGGGTTTGCCAACCCGTCCCTCGGAACCCAGAGGGTATTCCGGCAGATTCTGGAGGCCATGTCCCACCCGGGGCGCATTGTACCCGTTGATGAGGGGCTCCCCATGGAGGGCCTGGATGTGGCAACCGCCGCCGTGGCCCTCACCCTTCTGGATTTTGAAACTTCACTCTGGACAGACCTTGGGAAGGGCTCCTCGGCTTTGCAGTGGTTGGCCTTCCACTGCGGGGCGCCGCTGACGCAGGTTCCGTCCAGCGCCAATTTTGCCATCATCACCAGGCCGTCTGAGATGCCACCCCTTTCGGCATTCGGCTACGGAACTGAGAGGGAGCCTCACACCGCCGCCACCCTTATTCTGCAGGTGGAGTACCTGGAAGAACGGGCGGGGAAACGGTTGACTGGTCCGGGGATTGAGGGGGGGCAGCTGCTTCGTGTGGAAGGGGTGTCCCAACAGTTCTGGGCCGACAGGAAGGCCGCGAGCGATCTCTTTCCCATGGGGGTGGACGTGATCCTGACTTGTAACGACGGCATTGCGGCCCTGCCGCGATCCACCAACTGGGATGAGCTGGCATGTATGTAGCCGTAAAAGGAGGGGAGAAGGCCATTGAACACGCCCACGGCCTCCTCGCCGAAGAACGCAGGGGCGATGAATTGGTTCCGGAACTTGCCATTGCACAGATTCAAAACCAGATGGGGCTTGCCGTGGATCGGGTGATGAACGAAGGGGCGCTTTACGATTCGCGCCTGGCTGCCATCGCCATCAAACAGGCCCAGGGAGACCTTCCGGAGGCGGCCTTTCTGCTGAGGGCCTACCGTACCACGCTTCCGAGGCTTGGCTTTTCACTCCCCATGGAAACGTCTTCCATGGATGTGAGGCGGCGTATTTCCGCCACCTTCAAAGATTTGCCCGGTGGCCAGATGCTCGGGCCCACCTACGATTACACCCACCGGCTTCTCGATTTTTCCCTGGAGCGCTCCCGCAAACGGGGGGAGACAGAGGGCCGCCTTGAGGAGACGACGGGGAAAGACGGGGGCCCTGCGCCCTTTCCACGGGTTACCACGCTTCTGGCCGCCGAGGGCCTCATCGATACCCAGAATCCCAGCGACGGGGATGAGGCACCGGGTGATATCACCCGCCAGCCCCTGAAAGCACCGGCAGATCGCAGTGTACGCCTCCAGAACCTGGCCCGGGGTGATGAGGGCTTCCTGCTCTCCATTGCCTACTCGGCCCAGCGGGGATTCGGCACGTCGGACCACCCCTTTGCCGGCGAGATTCGCATGGGGGAGGTGGCCATCGAGATTGTCCCTGAAGAGCTGGGGTTTCCCGTGGAGATCGGAGAGATAACTGTCACCGAATGCATCATGATCACTCCCAGCGCTCAGGCACAGAAAGGGCGAATTCCGAAGCTTACTCTGGGGTATGGCCTTACTTTCGGGTACTGCGAGCGAAAAGCCATGGCCATGGCCATCGTCGACCGCACCCTCCGCAGCCGGGAGTTGGGAGAGAACGTTGAGTATCCCGCCCAGGACGAAGAGTTTGTCCTTTTCCACAGCGACAACCTTGAGTCCTCCGGATTTGTTCAGCACCTCAAACTGCCCCATTACGTCGATTTTCAATCCGAACTGGTGATCCTGAGAAAACTCCAGGAAGACTACTTAGAAGAAGACAGGAGCAACGATGCATTGCCCAATTGAGAACGAGGACACAGGCGAGGTGTTGGACGGTCCCATGGAGGGATACAACTACGCCTTCCTGGATGAACAGACCAAACGCATGGTCCGACGTTCCATACTGAAGGCGGTTGCCATTCCGGGCTACCAGGTTCCCTTCGGCAGCCGTGAGATTCCACTTCCTTATGGTTGGGGGACCGGCGGAATCCAGGTGACCGCCTCGGTCATCGGACCCGAGGACAACCTCAAGGTTATCGACCAGGGGGCGGACGACACGACCAATGCGGTGAGCATCCGGCGTTTTTTTTCTAAAACAGCAGGGGTCAAGACCACCACCCGAACGGATGAGGCGACGATCATCCAGACCCGCCACCGTATTCCGGAGACCCCGTTGACTGAAGGGCAGGTGATGGTTTACCAGGTGCCGCTGCCCGAGCCCCTTGTCTTTATCGAACCGAGCCTTGCCGAGACAGAAAAGATGCATGCCCTTATGGATTACGGGGTGATGCAGGTGAAGCTCTACGAGGACATCGCACGGCACAACCGAATCATGACGGGTTTTGACTATCCTGTGATGGTGAACGGCAGGTACGTGATGAGTCCCTCACCCATTCCCAAATTTGACAACCCCAAGATGGATCGCATGCCGGCTCTCCAGATTTTCGGTGCGGGACGGGAGAAGCGGATCTATGCCGTGCCCCCTTACACCGAGGTGAAGAGCCTTGATTTCGAAGATCACCCCTTTGAGGTGGAAACCTGGGAGATGAGTTGCGCCCTGTGCGGGGCAACCGACAGTTACCTTGATGAGATTATTACCGACGACAGGGGCGGGCGAATGTATGTCTGTTCCGACACCGATTACTGCAGCCGGCGTGCAGAAGGGGAGACGTCATGAATCAGGATTTCCTGCTTAGCGTAAAGGCTCTGGCCAAGTACTACGGAGACCACCTCGGCTGCGAAGGCGTAAATTTTACAATGCACACCGGCGAGGTCCTGGGCATCGTCGGTGAGTCCGGTTCCGGCAAATCCACCCTGCTGCGATGCGTATCCGGACAGATGCGGGCAACCTCCGGGGAGGTGGTCTACCATTCGAACCGGGGAGTTGTGGACATGAACAAATCCCCGGAGCAGCTCATACGGCGCGTTATGCGTACCGAGATGGGGATCGTTCACCAGAACCCTAGAGACGGCCTGCGCATGAATGTCAGCGCCGGGGGCAATATCGGTGAGAGGCTCATGGCAAATGGGGCGAGGCACTACGGCGGGATTCGCCGAAAAGCCGTCTCGTGGCTTGAACGGGTGGAGATCGATGCAGATCGCGTGGACGACAAGCCCGCTCACTTCTCCGGTGGCATGCAGCAGCGCCTGCAGATTGCCCGAAACCTCATCACGAATCCCAGGTTGATCTTCATGGACGAGCCCACTAGCGGCCTGGATGTTTCCGTTCAGGCAAGGGTCCTCGACATCATGCGAAACTTCGTCTCCCAGCTCTCCCTCTCCATGATCATCGTCACCCACGACCTTGCCGTGGCGAGGCTTCTGGCCGACCGCCTCATGGTTATGAAACAGGGCCGCGTCGTGGAAGAGGGCCTCACAGACCAGATCCTCGACGACCCCCAGCACCCCTACACCCAGCTTCTGGTGTCATCGATTCTGCCTTAAAACGAGCTTTGGCTATCGAGTACAGGGTTACAAGTATCGAAGAGAGAGGATACGTTTTTTTAGCTTGGACGGTATTGGACGAAACTTCAGTATGTTCGGTGGCAAGGGGTTTGGCTCCTTCACATCCGCTGACGGGCTTTGGCTGTGTGCTTTTAAGCATCATCATGTTCACAGGAAAAACGAAACATCCAACTTCTGCAGATGCGGTTGCATCATATCACCCTATGCGCGAATGCCCCGACAACCAACACGTTATGACGTACTTAAGGGATCCGCAAGCGGGTTTCAAGGTGCCCCACCTTGCCGCCGGAGGCAATGCTTCTTTTAAAAATAGAGGGTATTAAGATGGAATGGATTGTTAGCATCGAAAAGATCAGCAAGAGTTTTCGGCTTCACACCCAGGGCAATATCATGATTCCTGTTCTGGACGAGCTGGACTTAACTCTTGCACCCAGCGAGGCCGTTGTCCTTGTGGGGCCCTCCGGGGCCGGAAAGAGCTCGCTTTTGAAGCTCATTTACGGCAACTATTGCATGGAGGCGGGACGTGTGTGGGTTCGCCACGGGGGCGAGGTCGTGAACATGGGAGACGTCTCTCCAAGGGAGGTCATTGACATCCGGAAACAGACCATCGGGTATGTCAGCCAGTTTTTAAGGGTGATTCCCCGGGTCTCGGCCCTTTCTGTGGTTATGGAGCCCATGCTTGTGCGGGGCGGCGAGGAAGGTGCCGCTAAGGACAGAGCCATGGAGCTACTTACCCGCCTTCGAATCCCCGAGCGCCTCTGGCACCTTTCGCCCACAACCTTTTCCGGCGGAGAGCAGCAGCGGATCAACATCGCCCGTGGGTTTGCCGTTCATTATCCGGTCATGCTCCTGGACGAGCCCACCGCCTCCCTTGATCCCACCAACACCCGGACCGTCTGCGAACTTATCGAAGAAGCCCGGAAATGTGGCACAGCTTTCCTCGGGATCTTCCACGACCGCGAGGTGAGGGAGCGGGTAGCCACTCGCAATATGACGATGGCTCCGGCAGTATAACCCAGATATTTCACGAGTTGAGTGCACCCATATTCAAGGCATCAGAGCAGCAGATGTCGTTGTTTACCTCAATGCTCTGATAACGCAATGGGTGAACTCGGAACCCTCGAAAGGTGAGAAAAGCGAGCAGGAAACCGTGAATTACATTTTGTGCTTTTCAACTGTCTTGTTTTTTGCAGTAACCGCCATTAATAATATGGTTTTGTTTCTGACTGCTCATGAAATATCCGGGATAATACGGCAAGCAGAGCCAGCTCGAAAGCAGGTTACCAATGCTTCGTCCCCTCGTTCCTCGCGCTGCCAGATATGTCATCACCGTATGAACGTCTATTGCCGCTTCACGTACGATAGCCATTGAGGACCGGGCTGACCGGGGATCCATGGTCGTTATGGCAAGGCCTGTGGAGTTAGCAACCGTTTTTGAATAAGGCGAAATCGAACTCAGGGGATGTTCATCAACGGGTTCAAAACGGATGTCCTCTGGACACTCTCGATTCAAAGGCAGATATGCATTTGTCTGAGGGCAAAATGCATCCGTTACCCGCTTTCAAGCTGGCACACCTTGCCGCTGGAGGCTGCTTTTCCGGGTTGAATAGCTACGATGGCCCTTATCTTTCAGGATAAGGGCCATCTTTGTCTCCGGATTGGTTTTCTCACGGGCGAATCCCGTATGCGAATATGAAGGGCGTGGAGCAGGCTGATTTTTTCCGGTTCTTTTTACTTCAAACCTTGATTACCGCAACTATCGGATTCCTTCTGCCCACCCGCAGGGTGAAAATCTATCTCCCGGTTTTCTTTTTTTGTTTTTTCAGTGAAGGGGAAACAGATTTTTATGATAGCGCGTATGGTTTTCATGGGTAGAAGGGATTCGAGAGCAAGGCATATCAAGGCGATGTCGTAGCTTTTTACTTCAAGCCTTGATTAACGTAGCTATCGGATTCCTTCTGCCCACCCGCAGGGTGAAAATCTATCTCCCGGTTTTCTTTTTTTGTTTTTTCAATGAAGGGGAAACAGATTTTTATGATAGCGCGTATGGTTTTCATGGGTAGAAGGGATTCGAGAGCAAGGCACATCAAGGCGATGTCGTAGCTTTTTACTTCAAGCCTTGATTAACGCAGCTATCGGATTCCTTCTGCCCACCCGCAGGGTGAAAATCTATCTCCCGGTTTTCTTTTTTTGTTTTTTCAATGAAGGGGAGATAGATTTTTATGAAAACTTAGGCTGATTTTTTTCGGTTCTGTATACAGTTGTTTCCGTCCAGGGTGAAACACTGCCCGCAGGAGGTGCAGCGGGGCTTGACGGTCTTGTCCTCGGCCCACTTGTTGACGAGGTCGGGCTCGCAGAGCAGGGGGCGGGAGAAGGAGAAGCAGGCGATATCGGTATCGGCCAGGAGCTTTTCCATGGTCTCGGTGGATCGGTTGCCGCCCACGAGGATCACCGGAGCGTCGATGGCGTCCGCGATCACTTTGGCGTACTCACTGAAGTAGGAGTCGTTGGCGGGGAGCGTCACCTCGTAGGTGGTCTCCTTTTCTGTTTTGGGGGCGCGGAACACGGGCCCGCCGCTGATCTCGATGCCGGCAATGCCCATGTTGTCCAGCTTTTTGCAGAGGGCAAGGCACTCCTCGAAGGTAAAGCCCTTGGTGCCCATGAAGTCGGAGCAGTTGAGCTTGATGAGGATGGGGAAATCCGGGGAGGTTTTTTTGCGGATGTTCTCGAAGATATCAAAGATGATGCGGGCCCTTTTTTCAGGGGTTCCGCCGAAGACATCTTCCCTTTGGTTGAAGAAGGGGGAGAGGAAGTGGTTCAGAAGGTAACCGTGGCCTGCGTGCATCTCCACACCGTCAAAACCGCTCTCCATGGCACGTTTGGCCGCATCGCCGAAGGCTTCGATGAGGGTCTGGATATCCAGGGGTGTCATCTCTTTGGGGGTGACGCCGGAGATTTTGTTGGTGACGGCCGAAGGTCCCCAGATTTCCCGTTCTTCAGCGTTGAACCAGGTAAAGGAACCGCCGTAGACCAGCTGAAGGATGATCTTGCTGTCGTTGTCGTGCACCATGCGGGTCAGCGGCTTGTAGGACTCGATGAAGGTGTCATCGTAGGCACCGAACATCTTGGGGTTGGGCTGCTCGTCCTCCAGAACAAAGGCGTAGCCCGTGATGATGGCGGCAGAGCCCCCTTTTGCGAGATCCTCGTAAAGGGCCATGACCTTGTCGTTGATGTGGCCCTTCTCTTCGGCGATTCCTTCCCAGGTGGCAGACCTCAGAAATCGGTTTTTCAGCTCAAGACAGCCAAGACGTGTGGGTTCGAAAAGTTCCTTCATTGTACCTCCTGAAACGTTTTGCAGCTTAGGGCCTGAGACATCTGTCGTGGGAGAGGGGCTGTCCACCCCCGTTTTCTTTGCAATGGCAGCCTACTTTGATGGCGTTTCGGGGAGGAAACGACCACCTGCGGCAGGTGACCGGTCATGCAGTTCCGAGGCCCTTGATATCAACGGATTGCTTGTGCGCCGGAGTTGCCTTTATGCATTGTCTGCGCATGAAAAGCAAACACAGGGGCTATAGCCTCTTGTGGCAATAATTTCAAGGTTTCCTGATGTTTTCCTCCGCAATGGAGGGGGCGTGGTCGGGGTGTTGTTTTTGAGATGTTCCCTATGGAAGGGTGGGGTGTGGTTGATGTATACTGATGAATCATTTACCCATCAAAAAATCAATTAAGAAGAGATTCAGAGCATGGGGAGGCCCGATATGGCGGACAGACCCTTGGCAGGCAACGCAGAAGTGGAGGTGTGCCTTCGCTGGATCAGCGATGATGCATGCCACGTCGAACGACTTTTTATTGAGAAATTCAACTTCTGGCGCGATATTGTGCCGAGAAAGCTTGTTTTGCAGATGGATGGCTGGAAAGAGGGAGAGACGATTCGCGATTCCTTTGAGCCCGGCGAGCTGATACCGAAACGATCTGAAGACCTCATGGTGGTCATTCCACGAAATCAGGTGGCTTCAACTTTTGAAGGCCACCCCGTCACCCTTATACCGGGGGCTTTTTCGCCCAGGGGGATTGCGTCAAAGGCACTTATGGTCTTTCCCCAGGACTTTCGGCCCATGCAGATTATCAACGTCACCGAAGACCGGGTGGCAGTGGACCTGAATCACCCTTTGGCAGGCCTGCCATTGGAACTTTCCATGAACCTCCACCGGTTTTCCGACACAGAAGGGGCTTCAGGAGGGCGTTGCAATGAGATTGTCGAATCCATCACCAACGGAGGCCCCGGCATGCAGGCGCTCTTTGATGCTCCCACGCCCTGCATCGACGGCACCCCCTTGAGGCGCGTGGATGAGGGCGATGACGCACGGTTCTATGAGTCGTCCCGACTGGTTCAGCACATGGATGCCCAGGCAGAGCTGCAGGTGAGCCGTCTTTATGGCAAGCTGATTCCCGAAGGGGCGGAAATCCTGGATCTGATGACAAGCTGGAACTCCCATTTGCCGGAAGCTTTGGGGTCCAGTCGGGTTGTGGGGCTCGGTATGAACGAAGAGGAGCTTCGTGCCAACCCTGTTCTCTCCTCTTATACCCTCCAGGATCTTAACGCCAATCCTGCCCTGCCCTTTGAAGATGAGGCGTTTCATGCAATCATCTGCACCTCTTCTGTGGAGTACATCACCCAGCCCGTGGCCCTTTTTAAGGAAGTGGCGCGGGTGTTAAAGCCTCGTGGTGCATTTGTCGTGACGTTCACCGATCGCTGGTTCCCCCTTAAAGTGACCCTTCCCTGGCCACAGATTACATCCTTTGAGCATATGGGGCTCGTTCTGGAGTATTTTCGGGCAGCGGGTGACTTCACGGAGTATCATACCGAGTCCAGGCGGGGGTGGCCCAGGCCCACGCATGACAAGTACTATCCGGAAAGACAGGAGGCCGATCCGCTTCTGGCCGTGTGGGGGACAAAGGGCAGGCCGAGGTGAGCCACCTCGAAAGCGGGTTGCGAATGCTCCCGGCCTTCGTTCCTCAGGTCGGTCTCATTCGCTGACGGGCTGCGCCCGTGAACAACGCCTGAGGTGGTCAGCCTCCATCGCGAAAGCCTGAAGGGGGCTTATGGCATTCTGGTGGACTGAATCGATTCCTCGATTTGCCGGTTGCTGAATGGGGCCTCGGGTTGATACAGTCCATAAGCATTATAGCCGGGCCGACCGGCTTATTTCCACCCGTTGAATTCATGAGAGGACGTAAGGTATTCCATGCATCATTTGAGACAATTCATGTTCTGTTTTTTTGTGGCGGTTTTTCTTATGGGCTGTGCCACGTCTTCGAAACCCGCCGGAGAGATTGTGAGGGCCGTAGAGACGCCTCCCTCGATCATCGGTTCATGGAAGGGCATCCGATCCGATGGGGTGACCATCAGGTATCAGTTTAAGCCGGATGGCTCCATGACCTGGGTTATCGGGGACAGGCCTCCTATTAACGCTGTCTACACGTATGACGGGGCCGTGACACCGGCGGCTGTGGATATTTTCGGATTTCAGGTGTCTCAGCTTCAGGGGTTTCGTTACCTGGGCATTGCAGAGACCCTGGGTGATTCCCTCCGTTTTGTTGGAATCCCCACAAAGAACGGTCTCACCATCCAGGGGGATATTGCGATGAGGCCGGATCGGTTTCCACAGGATGCCATGTGGTTTGAGAAAGCCACGCATTAATGCGGGTGCCTGAGGTTGTCCGGGTCGATTGTTTAAAGCGTGGCCAGCCTCACTTCCGGTATTTTTTGTTCTGTACAAATGATCTGGCTGTCTGACGCCACTGTTTATAAGCCTTGAACTCCTAACCTCCTGAGGCCCTGATGGGTCGCCCGGTTGTGCCTCCTTTCATTTCACCATTTCATCATTGCGACGTACACTCCATTTCATGACGTTGATGACCACGAACAGTCCCCTTGCCTGGGTTTGCACGGCTCGCATTTGAATAAATAAACAACATGTTTAAAAAGTGTATCGTATGGTCTCCGGGAGGGGAGTGCAGTGCCGTTGATTTCGGGCTATGGGTGTTTTGTCGTGTGTTTGCTGGAGACGTGTCTCTATAACTGTGGGTTAATTGGGGCCTCGGCAGTGGCTCTTTGGTGTGGTGAAGGTGTTATGCATATGGTTGGTTGCGAAAAATCGCGTTGTGTGTTTAGTGCGCTAGTACTGGTGTTTTTGGGGGCCGTCAGGGGCAATGAGCCGTGTATGCTTTAAGTTGGTGTTTGCATTGGTATAGTGGTATTACCAGCGGTATTTTTGAGTAATGTCCTTGCGGAATATATTTTTACTGGTGTATAGTATAAAATCAATGATTCGGGGGCGCTTACGATGCGTCCCCCCATCGCCCATCCACGAATCACTATACGCAAAAAATGGTACAGTCGTAAAAAACTGTGGCAGCTGCTGGCACGGTTTGGCACTCCAGCCGGGGTATAGAGAATTTACCTCAGGGAAGGCTGTCTTACAGCATTTGTTTGGTTGATGCCTGTTGCTGCTCCTGTTCGGAGGATGCAGGCGGGAGGGTATAGCCCGGCGCGAGGGAACCACCATCGCCGGATTCGAATCAAAGCCACCTTGATCGATATGTGTGAAAGGGAGCCATGAAGGAGTCGACGCTATTTAAGTCCGTGTTCAACGCCACGCCCACCATCATCGGGATCCTCTCCCTTGGCGGGGAACTCATTGATTACAATGAGTCACTGAAGAAGGTTTCCGGTTATTCGGATGATGAACTGAAGAACATGCCCATCAAAAAAATCATCCATCCGGATGATTATGAGGTGATCAGGAAAAACTACACCTCGCTTATTCAAGGCGAATTTGAATCCTTTCGCGCCACACGGCGATTTCTCTGCAAACACGGGGATGTGTTCTGGGCAGATGTCTCTTCTGCGCCCATCTGTGACGAGCGCGGTCATGTGACTGCCGTGACGTGCACAGCCTTTGATATGACCCGCCGAAAAAATATGGAGGTAGCCTTAAGGGATCGCAATGAGAACCTGCAGACCCTCTTTGACAAAAAAGGCGATGCGGTGGTTGTCCTTGACGAGGCGATGAAGATCATTCGGGTGAACCAGATCTTCGAGGAGGTCTCCGGCTATTCCAGGGAAGAGGTAGAACAAAGCTGCAACATTTCGGAGTTTATCCATGGCGATGATATGGAGAAGCTGGTTCGATACCACAACAGGCGGCGCAAGGACCCCGAGACTGTACCTGAGGAGTATCGCTGTCGCTTGATCTACAGAACCGGGATGGTGCGCGAGCACACGATCCGGGTGACGATGATTCCCGGCACCGGGAGAAGTGTGGTCTCCATAAGGGATTGCATGACATCGGAGCCCTTTGTTCCTGCAGAGAGAAAAAAGGACGATACGTTTCGGCTTATTGCTGAGAACTCCACGGACGTGGTGTTTATCACGAACCTGGATCTTGCAGTAACCTATGTGAGTCCTTCCGTAGAACGAAGCACCGGGTACACCCAGGAGGAGTTTAAGATTTTAAAGCTACAGGAGTTCTTCTCTCCTGAGTCCTACTATAAAGCAAAAAAGATGCTGAAGGCGGGTATTCTCGGAAACTATGAGGTCCACTCGCCGTTTACCACCGAGTATCAGTGCACCCACAAGGATGGCTCCCCCCGGTGGATTGAAACAATCGTGACGCTGATACTCAGCGAGTATGGCCACCCGGTGGGCATTACAGGGGCATCCCGTGATATTTCGGAGAGAAAAAACGCAGAAGAGGCCCTGGTGAGAAGCGAGACAAAATATCGGATGCTGACCGAAGAGATCAAGGATGTGGTTTTTGTATTAACTCCGGACTTTCATATTGACTACATCAGTCCCGTTGTCTCGGAATTCAGTGGCTATGATCCCGGGGAGATGATCGGTAACCATATTTCCGCTTTTTTAAGGCATCATGATGAGCTTGATACGGCATTGGAGCTTTTGGAACAGAGCTTTTTTGAGGATGTACAGGCGAACGTCTACAATTTTTTGTTTTGCGCCAAGGATCGGCCCGACTTTTATGTGGAGGTGACCTGCAATCCTATTTACGAAGGGGGCCGCGTTATCCTGCTGCAGTGCGTGGCGCGGGATATTACCCAGCGCAAAGAGGCAGAAGAGGCTTTGAAAAAAAGGGAACAGCAGCTCAGCGTGGAAAACATCTACCTGAAGAAATCGATCCAGAAAAGTGAGCGTTTCGGCAGCATTATCGGCAAGAGCGAGGCCATGCAGGGGGTCTACGAGCTGATTATCCAGGCGGCGTCATCACCTGCGAATGTGGTTGTTTCCGGTGAATCAGGAACAGGCAAAGAGCTTGCGGCACGCGCCATTCACGACATGAGCCCCAGGGCCGAAAAAGCCTTCGTTCCGGTAAATTGCGGAGCGATACCGGATACCGTTATTGAAAGCGAGTTTTTTGGGTATAAGAAGGGGGCCTTTACCGGGGCTGCCTATGACAAGGCGGGGTTTCTTGACCTTGCAGATGGGGGAACCCTTTTCCTTGATGAGGTAGGGGAGATCGGACTGGGCATGCAGGTAAAACTCCTCAGGGCCCTTGAAGGGGGCGGGTACACCCCCCTCGGAAGCAACCAGGTGAAGCACGCCAGTTTTACCATCGTGGCCGCGACGAACAGGGATCTGACGGAGCTCGTGCGGCAGCGAAAAATGAGGGAGGATTTTTTCTTCAGGATTCATGTCATTCCCATCAGGCTCCCCCCTTTGCGGGACCGGTCGGAGGACATTCCCCTTCTTATCGATCATTTTTTGATGAAATTTGGAAAGGACAAGCCCCTTCCCCGGATACCTGCAAAGATCAGGAATGCGTTTCTGGGGTACCACTGGCCGGGCAATGTGCGTGAGTTGCAGAATGTCTTGAACCGGTTTCTGGCCCTGAACAAGCTGGATTTCAGCGAGTTGTCGGGGGCCGCAGGGCAGGCAGGGGGAACCCGGGGGGCCAGTGATTCGTCAGGGGCCGAGTCTTCAGCTTCTCTTGCCGCACGGGTGGAGTGTTTTGAAAAAGAGATCATTCTGAACCAGTTAAGCAGGCATCACTGGAACAAAAGCCGGGTGGCCCAGACCCTGAACATCGACAGAAAAACCCTCGCCTCAAAAATCAAGAAATTCCATCTTGCACCCGAAAGTGAGGAATGATTCCCCAATTTAAGGAATGGTTCCCCAGGTGGGTGGAAAGTATGTAAAAACGGAGAGTTGAGATGCACTTCCAAAAGAGTGGGGAAACGTTCCCCACTCTTTTTTTCTTTTCAATCAGCACGATATATTGCTCAAAGCCCCTGCATGTAGCTGTCTTGACGCTTGTTTGTTTGTATGGCACGCCTTGTGCAATTCCTCAATCACAGAAATCGATTCCGCCCAATGCGAGTGGCAGGATACGGGAGAGTTCGATTTCGCCTTATCTCTTACTTATTCGTAGAAAAATGATGTTGTCCCTATGCAGCTTGCCTTCGGCGGGGCGCTTTTTACATGAGCCCGCTACCTTTCCGGTTGCCGGAGATCTCGTTTTGAACGTGCGCATGGGCCCTTTGGTGAGGGCCGTTGCCGTTGAATCGGTGTGAGCTGCAATGGTCATTGCCTTTAGCCGGGGTGTTTCATGAGAAAACGCTCAAGCCAATGCAGTAGAACGTTATTGCAACGGGGTATTGTGTGAAATTTTGGGTATCTGAAACGGCAACATGTAATTCTCGGCTTACTGTTTGATTCCCTCTCCCATCAGGGGCGTCGGATTAGATCGTATGTTGCGAAATGGCGATTCGCGTGAGTCATTGCTGGCCCCAATATCATCCCTTTGAGTAACAGACGTCCTTTGATCGTATATGTTTTATCACCTTGAAAACTGGAAGGAGGAGTACATGAAAAAAGTCGTGTGGCACATTGTGTTGACCCTGTTTGTTCTCTCCGTTTCACCTTCGGCCTTTGCGAGTGACCTGAACATGGAGACCATGCCGTTTGGATTTGAGCTTCCAAGCCATGTGGACACTCCAGCCAATGTGGTGGCCAGCCCCGGTCGGTTTGAAAACATGGTAAGGATCCAGTGGGATCCCGTGGAGAAGGCCACGGGGTACAGCGTTTTCCGGGCTCGGAACATGGCCGGCCCCTATTTTCCCATCAGTCCTGTGCTCAAGTCGCCGACCTTTGATGACCCTCGCTCGGAAATCGGCAAGTATTACTGGTACAAGGTGATTGCCTGGAGGCACATCTTTTTCAGCAAGGCAAGCACGCCCGCAGAAGGGTGGGCGGCCCTGTTCATGCCCAGCGGCGATGAGTCGGCCGTGGAGCTGCTGACGCGTGTGATCATCGATATTCCCCATTTCATGCGAATCAAGGAGGCTGCCTCCAAAGTGGAGGAGACCCTTCCCGAGGCCATGGATGTCGAGTCCTTGATTCCCACGGGGGACGAGATCTTCTCCTACGTGGAAAATGTCTGTCGCACGGAGCATCGCAGAATCGGGTCTCCGGAAGCACAGATTGCCGAGGATTACATCATCGAGGAAATGGGATCGATCCTTAAACCTGAAAACGTTCTGGTGGAGGAGGTCGCCTGCGATGTGTACAAGGCGGACCACTGGAAGCTCGAGGTGGAGCAGGACGGGGTGATGGAGGAGTTCCCCGCCTTTTATACGGTGAACACCGGTATCGTCTATGATGGCAAGCCGACGGGCGGTTCCGTCAGCGGTGAGATGATCTGGGCCGGCGAAGGCACGCGGGCAGAGTTCGACAAGATAGGAAACATTGAGGGGAAGATCGTCGTGGCCCAGTGCACCTTCCCGCAGTTTCCCGTGGGGCTTGTCCAGCTTCTCTACAGTGACGGGTATTACACCTCAGATCCCACCAACTCCTTTAACCTCTTTACCACCCAGGACCTCACCTTTGTGCGGAGCAATTTTCCGGCAGAATACACGGAAGAGAACAATCCCGAATCGGTTTACTGGCTGGCCAGTGAACGCGGTGCTGCCGGTCTTGTGCTTGTGCTCAAGGACCACCCCTTTGATATCAACACCCACTGGGGCCCTTATGCCGGCAAGATGAAGGCCATGCCCTGCATGTATGTCTCGAATTACAAAAATGACGACATCAAGGAAGTGGCCGAGCGCGGAGCCATGGCCAAGGTTACCATTGAAGGCGACCTGAAACCAGGTGTCGGGCGCAATATCTGCGGCATTCTGCCCGGCAAGTCCGAAGAGACCATTATTATAAGCACCCACCATGACTCGGCATTTAAAGGGGCCACCGAGGATGGCACCGGCGTGGGCATGGTCCTGGCCATGGCCAAAACCTGGTCCCAGGTTCCCCCTGATCAGCGCGAGAAGACCCTGTTATTTGTCACCACCACGGGCCATTTTTATGGCGGTAAGGGGTCCAGGGCCTTCGCCCACGAACATGCCGATGACCTTCTTAAAAACGCCATTCTGGACATCAACCTCGAGCACCTGGCAGCCAGGAATTACGTGGATGACGGCAAGGGCAACGGTATATTTGACGGCGAGCAGGCCCTCTCCATCATATTTGTCAACGAGGATTACCGGGCCATCGCCACGGCATCCCGGATGATGAAGGAGAATCAGCCGGAGAGAACCCTTCTCATTCCGTCCACCCTTCTCGGCCCTGTGCCCCCTGGCGAAGCGGGCCATTACCACATGTATACCGGCGTCGATTTTATTCACTGGATCGGCCAGCCTTACTATCTGCTGACGTCTGACGACACGTTGGACAAGGTGGATGTGTCGCAGCTCTACCCCCTTGCCAAAAGCGTTTCCGGCATGATCGGCACCTACATGAACATGGATATGGATCAATAACAGGGACTGTTCTGCCCGGGGCGCTCCAACCCGGATATTTTATGAGAAAACAATCAGATCAAAGCAACAACTCGTGAAATATCCGGACTAATGTGCTTCGGGCAGAGAAAAGTCGTGCCGGCATCCCACGCGTGAAACGGCAGCAAGGGGTGCGACGGCCCCATCTCCTCCTGACGACGATCTCGTTTTAACCCATCCCATCATATACTGGAGAACACCATGACGACTGCAAACGAAAATATGGAGCTGTACCTGAAACCGACGTTTTTTATCGACAGTGACTCCGTTGAAATAGTGGATTACGCGCGCAACGCCTGCCGGGGCGCTTACACCGACCGTGAAAAGGCCATCAGCCTGTTTTACGCCGTACGGGACGATATCAAGTATGACCTCTTCGGGTATGAGATCAATCCCTTGTACATGAAAGCCAGCAATATCCTGAAAAAAGCATCGGGGTACTGCGTTTCCAAGGGCCTGGTCCTGGCCTCGGCGGCCAGGGTGATGGGTATTCCCGCCCGCATGGGGTTTGCCGACGTGATCAACCACCTCAATCCGGGAAAAATCCATGAACTCCTGCAGACCAATGTGTTTGCCTTCCACGGGTTTGCAGAACTCTACATCAACGGAAAATGGGTCAAGGCCACTCCCTCCTTCGACCGGGGGTTGTGTGAGAAGTCCGGGTACTACATTCCGGAGTTCGACGGGATTCACGATACCACCTATCCCGCGTTCAACAAGAAAGGGGAGAAGCATATGGAGTATGTGCACTATTACGGCAGCTTTCCCGATCTTCCCGCCCACGCGCTTCTTGATTCCGTGAAGAAGCATTACCCCCACTTTTTCTCCGGCGATTCCGACGTGAACGTCGAAAATTTGGTTCGCGATGCGGGGCTGGACCTCAAGGATGTCGTCCCCAATAAAAACCTTCTGTGCATTCCTCCCAGGGCGGCGTGATCACCCAGCGGTAAGCGTTTGGGAAAGGACCCGTGGGGAGACGTGCCGCCCGCCGGGGGAGGTCCCTTAACAGGGGCTCCCCCGGTACCTTCCATGTCCAGGTTTTCAGGCATGAAGCACGACGTGGGTTGAGCCACTCGTCACCGACGAAATTCTGGCGATATTCATGGCTCGTGTTACGTGCAAAACCACGAAGACCACGAAGCGCCCTTCGGGCTTCACGAAGAAGGTTCAAGAAACCAAGCTGTTGTTTACAGGGTTTCAAGATGCCTCCGGCGGCCCTGCCGGGGGCCAAGCTTTTGAAAAGTTTGATAAACAGGTCTTGAAAAAAAACCTTGGGTACATCGAAAGCCCAAGGCGAATGTGATTTGCCCCGAGGAACGAGGGGCAAAGCGCATTTGCAACCTGCTTTCAAGGTGGCACACCTTGCCGCCGGAGGCAGGCTTTTGCCCCCGAACTTTAACCATAGAAGGCATGTTTTTTAACCAATCATGATTTCAGAGAGTGTGGATATATGCTTTTAACAGAAGAAGAAAAAAGAATGCTTGGAGGGGAGCACGGGCCGGGGGTTCAGAAGGCCCTCTCGTTCCTTGTTGAGTATGGGGAGGCCTTTGACGCCCAGCGGCTGGTCCGTGTGGACAGCGCGCACATTCTGCCGGACCCCGTGCACATGCTTCATGAGCTGACCGAAGGCGTTAAGAGTGTGCGCACCATGGCCACCATTCATTCGTTGTCGCCCCTGACCAGCCGCTGGGTGGGGGATCTCGGGCTTCAGGAGAACTCTGCCGGCCCGGTGATCGAAGACACGATAAAGGCGGTGGAGATCTACAAAGGGCTTGGCTGTTTCATGACCCTGAGTTGTGCGCCGTATGTGATGGGGAACGCCCTTAAGAAAGGCAATGTCTTTTCCTGGGCAGGCTCGTCGGGGATTATCATCAACAACTCCCTTTTCGGGGCCCGGGGAAACAGGGACTCAGGCATCGCCATGACCTGTTCTGCCATCACGGGTCGCACGCCGGAACTCGGCAGAATTCGCAGCGAAGAGCGCTACGCCGATGTGGTGGTCCGGTTTCAGAAGGTTGATGTGGAAAACCTCTCCGAAGCGGACATGGGGGCCATCGGCTATCACATCGGGGCCATGGCCCAGACCCGAAACGTGGTCATCGACGGGCTGCCCTCCACCACACCCTTTGAATACCTAAAATACCTTCTCTCCCCCATGCCCGTCTCCGGAGCGGTGAGCCTCTGCCACCTCACGGGCATCACCCCCGAAGCCCCGGAACTTGAGGCAACGCTGGGGAACCGGAAACCCGAGATGGAGATTACCCTGTCGCCTTATGAGATGCGTGAGGCAGCCGAGAAGCTCTGCAACTACACGTCTTCGGATGTGGAAGTTGTGGCCATGGGATGCCCCCATCTGACCATGCGGGAAATCCGGGACATCGCGTTTATGCTTCAGGGTAAACGGATTGCCAGCGGGGTCAGGTTGATCCTGGCAACCAACGAAGGGGTAAGAAACCTCTGCCACCGCATGGGCTACATAGACATCATTGAAAAGGCCGGAGGCTTGGTTATCACCGACTCGTGCATTGCTGTGTTCCCCTTTGCAAACATGAAAGAGCCGGTGGAGCGGGTCGCCACCAACTCATCACGGTGCGCCCACTACCTGCTTCGCGGAGGGGCCGGAGAGGTGGCAGGGGGCAAGGTCATGGACACGTATTACGGAAGCACAAGGCAGTGCATCGACACGGCGCTGACCGGAAAATGGGAGGGCATGTGAGAATCAAGGGCCACACAATCAAAGAGGGGTACGTGGAAGGCGAAGCGCTGGTGATGACCATGGCCTTCTCGTTTCTGGGAGACTTCGACCTGACCACAGGCAAGGTGAGCGATCTGCATGATCAGGCAGGCACCAATATTTCAGATAAGATCCTCGTCTTTCCTGCGGGAAGGGGCTCCACCACCGGCGCCTTGATCGGTTTTTACGCCGGCCTGTTCAACACCGGCCCCAAAGGGATGATCTGCCGGGAAGCCGAACCCGTCATTGCCATCAACGCCGTCATGAACAACATTCCCATGATGGACCGGCTGGAGATGGACCCCATGGAGCACATCCGGACCGGGGACTGGGTTACGCTGGATGCCTCAAACAGGGTGGTGACGGTGGTGACACAGAAGGAGATGGAAAAGGCGGGGTAGGGGGAGTGCCTCCGGCGGCCCTGCCGGGGGCCAAACTTTTGTAAAGTTTGACAAACAGGTTTTGATCAATCAAGTGGTGTTGGCGTGCTCTGGCCTTGAGACGGTTTGCGACCGGGTAGGTCTGAATACAGGAAAAGCCAATGAACCATGAGGAGCATGAAGGACGTGAAGAAAAACAAGAGAAGGAAGATCTTTTTTCGGCGTAGCCGCTTCATGCTCTTCATGGACTTCATGGTAGAAAAGCTTTTTGCCCATAAAAAAGCCCACCTCGGGATTCCGGGGTGGGTTTTTGGTGTGAACCATTTATGGCAATGCCCTGTACGCCTTCGCCAATCTGAGGGCAGGTTTATTGAACCAGTGTTTGATGTGGCCTTCGGCCCCGCTCAACCCTTGGTGTTAGAATCAGAACGTAGTTTTGCGACCTCATAGATTTTATTGCCTTCCCGCTTGCCGATCGCGATGACCAGTACCACGACTTCGTTATCGATGACCTCGTAAACCAATCGATAACCGGATGTTCTGAGTTTGATCTTGTAGTGGTTGTCAAACTTTCGGAGTCGGTTTGCCTGGACTCTTGGGTTTTCAAGAACTTCCTCAAGCTTTTTCTTGAACTGGAGCCTGATGGTGCTATCAAGTTTTTTCCATTCTCTGAGGGCAGTTGGAAGGAACTTGAGTTTATAGGTCATCTAATGAGACCTCAACGGCACTCTCTTTTTCAGCTTTTCGCTCAACAATGATTTTACCGAGTTCGTAGTCTTCAATCTTTTCAAGAAGTGCCTCGTATGTAGCTGCCGGGACTAAGTAGGCTGTCGGTTTGTTGTGATTCAGGATTGTAATGGGGCTGCCTTCAGCCTCCTGGATGAGGGCACTGGGATTTTTTTTGAGCTCAGAGATGCTTACTGAAAATTTGGCGTATATGGGTTCCATGGGTCGCCTCCCTGTTATTATGACCATTTAAAGGTACTTATTACTGGTCATATTATAGTGCCAGAATTTGGTTTAAGCAAATAAAGAAGTGGATCAGATCCAGTCGTATTTAATGAACAGGGAACGAGCAGGAGACAGGGTATGCTATGTATGTACGATTGTTTTTGGCGATTTATCTAAGAAAGCGCATCCGCAACCAGCTTTCAAGGTGGCACACCTTGCCGCCGGAGGCCTTTATTCATCAGCTGAATAGTTCCCCGTTTTTTTCGTCCTTTCCTCAATATCCTCTATTCACAATCTTCCTGCGACGTTCATCATGGGTAAAATAAAAGTTGCCATGGAAACTATGATGGATTAATAAAGTATCCATGGAAACTTTATCCACCCATAAAGGATCGCCTGTGGAAACATTGCAATTGGCCCCCATTGTCGTTGGAAAGCTGATGAGTATTGGCGGCATGCTCCAGCGGCACTCAAACAAGCTGCTCCAGCCGTATGGCCTGAATCAGCAGCAGTTCTCTGTTTTTTTCGAAATCGCCAATGTGGGACATGTGAAGCAGAAAGAGATGATCAACCGTCTTCAGCTGGAGAAGGCCCATGTCTCCAAGGTCGTGAAAAAACTTCACGCCATGGGACTGATCACCATGACGCCGTCAACCGAAGACAAACGGTCTGCCTGGCTGGAGGTGACCCCGGAAGGAAAAGAGCTGCTGGAGAAAGTAAGGGCTGAATTCAGGGCCTCGCACGAAGCATGGCTTGAAGATATCGATGCCACTCAGCTTGAATCGGTTCTTGATAGCTTGACGCTCCTTCAGCGAGTCTTTGGAGACAAACTATAGCCCGGATAGTTCATGAGAAACCAATTGGTCAAGACAACAACATGTCATTCCCGGTTTTCCTGATCGTTTGTCTCACCCTTCGGACGAGCCGAGTGCACCCATCTTCTGCGTTATCAGGGCATTGAGGTAAACCACGACATCTGCATCTCTGATGCCTTGAGTATGGATGCATTCTACTCATGAAATCTCCGGGATAGAGGCTGCCTGTAAGCCATCGTCAGGGCCAAAGAGAACCCGAATTGAGCTGACATCATGGTTCAACCTTTTATAAAAACCATGAAGAGCATGAAGTGCCCTTCAGGCTGCATGAAGGAGCTTGGGTAAAGGAGCATTTGCGAACCTGGGTTCCAAGGGATCAGCCCTTGGCCGCCGCATCGCTTGTTGTATGTTTTGGAGATTCACCAGAGAAAGGAAACTGAAATGAAATGCACATCTGTGAAAATCGTCTGCTTTTCACCCACGGGCACATCAAAAGCGGTTGCTGAAGGCATTGCCCGGGGACTTGGGCTGCCTGAAACGCGCTTCGTTGATGTGACCAGCCCGGATGCGCGAAAGGAGCCATTGTCGGTGTCTGAACATGAGCTCCTGGTCATCGCTGTGCCTGTTTACATGGGACGGGTTCCCGCCTTGCTAAACGAGTGGGTACAGACCCTTCAGGCTGAGGGCTCTCCAGCCGTCTGCGTTGTTGTTTGCGGGAACCGCGCCTATGAAAATGCACTGCTTGAGTTGAAGGATCGGGTCGTGGGCTGCGGGGGGATTCCCATTGCCGGTGCCTCTTTCATCGGGGAACACTCTTTCTCAAGCACAGAGCTGCCCACCGCAGAAGGGCGGCCTGACCAACATGACGTATGCATCGCAGAGTCCTTTGGCCGGAAAATCATCGATAAACTAAACTCCGCTTCTGAGTTAGAAGCGGTTGAGGTTCCGGGAACGTCTCCTTACGGCGGGGTAACCAAGCTGTGGGACGTGGATTTTATCTCGGTCAATGATCAATGCGCTCAGTGCGGTCTTTGCGCAGAGGTGTGTCCCGTGGGCGCGGTGGCTTCGGGTAACAGCCGGGACATAGACCCTGAAACGTGCATCACGTGCTGTGCATGCATCAAGAGGTGTCCTCACCATGCGCGGGGGATGAAGCCAGGCCCTGTATACGATGCGGCCGTGAAGTTAAACTCCCTTTGCAGGGAACCGATGCAGCCGGAATTGTTTTTATAGAACGGAGCGCAGTCCCATAAAGGAACGATCTGTGGCGCGATTCGGTCTTCCAGGGGGCATCGTAATGACAAGGCCGGCGCAAAGTAAAACATACAAAAAACGATGCCTCCGGCGGCAAGGTGAGCCACCTTGAAAGCATGTTGCCGCAGCGCTTTAACCCTCGTTCCTCGGGTCAAATCACAGCGGCATTTTCAAGAGGGTTGTGTATTTCTTCATAACTGATGGAGTGCAACGACTCCTCGAACCAAGAACCAAGAACCAAGCACGAAGAACGTTTTCAACAAGCCACGATGCTGGTGACATCAATGTCCTGGGTGGTAGCTGAGAACAGAGGGTAATCAGAACGCTACTTCGTCAGATACACGGGCTCTTCCGAATGATCGATCTGCTTGTCCTTCAGTATCCTGCGTGTTCGCTCCTCCCATTGGGAGCGGGCCAGGGCCTGCATATCGGCGATGGTGTCAACCTCATCCATGATCTCCATCCCCAGCAGGGTCTCCACAATGTCTTCAATGGTGACAATCCCTGCGGTCCCTCCGTACTCGTCAACCACCAGTGAGATGTGTTCCTGGCGTGTGAGCAGAAAGTCGAAGATCACAGTCAACGACATGGTTTCCGGAACGGTGACGATTTCTCGCTTCAACTCAGACACGCGCCTGGCATCTTTGCCTTTGGTCGACGCCAGCAGGATGTCGTTTTTCATGACATAGCCGGTGATGGTATCCAGATTGTCGCTGTAAACCGGTATTCTTGAGAAAATAATGTGCGGATGCGTTTCGATGACCAAATCGGACAGCATCTCTTCTTTCAGCGCAAACAGGACCGTTCGAGGGGTCATGATGTCTTTGACACGCAGTGAGTTAAACCGGAAAAGGCTTCTGAGGATGCGGGCTTCCTGCTTTTTGATCTCGCCGGATTTTTCCCCAAGCTCGGCCATGGCAGAAAACTCTTCACGGGAGAAGGCATTTGGCGTTGTGTCCGATGCAAAGAGCCGTGTGATGTATTTTGATATCCAGACAAACGGCAGCATCAAGGGGATAAGGTACGCCAGCATCACCGATACGGTTCTGGCAAGCTGTTTCCAGTATGTGGCACCCAGGGACTTAGGGATGATTTCCGAAATGATCAGGATCAACAGAGTCAATACCGCCGAGATAACCCCGACATACTGGTTGCCGAAAACCGCTGCAGCCTGTGCCCCCGCCCCGGCGGCGCCGACGGTGTGGGCAATGGTGTTGAGGCTCAGGATGGCCGCCAGGGGCCTGTCAATATTCTCCTTGTATTCATTGAGCCGCTTTCCGGCTTTTGGATTTTTCTTTTCAACAACACCGATATACGAGGGCGGTATGCTCAGGAGAACCGCCTCCATCATGGAGCAGGCAAAAGAGAAAAACAGAGCGATTGAGATGTATATGAAGAGTAGTGTCATGTGGCCTTTTGTTCCATGTTAACGTTAAATTGAGCTTTCATGGAAGATATCAGGGAATCAGCCATGATTCAATATGACTTTCATCCGAACAGTCCTCGATTTTCTCTGTTGCGTGGGTGCCACTGAGTTGGGATTAATAAACTTTCAAGGGCAGTGGGCGATGGCGAGGCATTCGAAGGATTGAGGAGAACCGGGTGAGGGGGTTATGGTATCGAACCCGCTACGTGATCGATTTTGGGATTATCGGGCCCCGTGCGTTTGTTGAAACGATGTATGAAACTTCAAGGATCGTTTTCAAACAACATGGAGTAAAATTCCGAAACGGGTTAAGGGGGTTGAAGGCATGTGTTCTCTGAAACGACTTGCGGATGCTTGATAACTGGGCCTGTTAGCTTTGAAGCAGGGGGTGTTCAGCCTAACGGCGCGGTGGTGAGGCAAAATGGGTGGTGGGTGATAAGTGATAGGACTTATGTGTAATATATGCACAACTGTTTTTACGTTTTTGAAAAAAAAGGGTTGTGTCAAATGTGTAGGTCTGACCCCATTACCTTCATCCGAACAGTCCTCGGTTTTCTCTGTTGCGTGGATGCCACCGAGTTGAGAGGGATTAATATAATTTCATAGGGAGGGTGGGTGGCGAGACACTCGAAGGGGGCGAGGTGAACCGGGTGGGGGGTGCGTCTCTTTTCCCGGTATCTTCACGGGTATTCCATTTCTTGCAGATACTGGAAGGCCTCTCTTGACGCTATTTCTGTCTGTAATTTATAAAAAAAAGTTAAGTCAAATGTGTAGGTCTGACGCTTCCGCCGGAATAAATGGATCATTAGGCGACTTCGATGTGTCGTCTTGAAGTAGTGGCAAAAACAACCATCCGTTTTTTGGATGATACCAGTTTGAAGCGAAGCCAAAATGATCGGGCATGCAATGCCCTTAGTTCTCGTTTGCCTCGCAAACAACACCCAAGGACCAAGATACGTAATTTAAAGAAGCTTGGAATTCCTCATGACCCTGCCGTTATGTGCGGAAACGCACGAAAGAAGTACTGGCGCATGAGCAAGATCAAGTGGATAAATTACGCCCTTCCACCCTGATACGTCCTCTCTCGCGGATTATACCTTCCGGGAGTATAATTTTCCTGATCAGCCGACCCGCTGAGATACGTGATCTGTATGGTGGTGTGGGGGGCTGGGGGAGAAAAAAACCGACCACCCTATTAGCTTTAAATGTTGATGTTACGGACCTAATTGATACTCAATTTATTAAAAAAATGCTCAATTTCTTGTGTGTTGCCACTATAACAAATTTTACAATTGTATTTTTGAGACAACTTTTTTTTATTTAAAAAATCACTCCAAGCATGGTCTGTAATAAACAGATCTGCATAAGGTATAAATGTAGAAATATGCTCAATATCTTTAACGTCTCCATTTTTTATCGACTGAGGATCGGTCATTTTTTTTGCATATAGATTTGAACTTATACTTGCGAACGGAATTAGCTTATAATGATCTGATAAGAAGAACGATTCAAAAGATTTTTGAGTATTATTTTCTATACTTAAAATATCCCATATCAGATTTAAATCATAATGGTCCAGTTCATGTCCATATTCTTTGTCTAATTGATTTTGAAATGAAAATTTTCTTATGACATTTCTTTCGCGTATTTCGTTTAATTTACTTACTATATGATTGTTATTAGCTTTGTAATAATCTGCACCTAATGGAATGTCATTTGTAGCTGAAATATAATAAGGCGATTTAGAAATATCTTCTAATTCACTAATTGGATTGCGATAGAAAGCGTCTTCATAAGAGAACGTAAGAACTTTTTCTTCGTTTATGTAACTTTTCATAGCTCGTATGAATTGTTTTTTTATAATCTCCGTTCCCAAAGCGCATTCAATACCAAAATTTATTTCATGAAGTGTTTTAAGGCATTCTTTACGTGAAGCCCATATCTCATAGTCTTGTCCTGCTAATGGGCAAATTATACTTCCAGAGGCCGAAGCTTTCGATACTTTATCATATAAAGTTCCAATTGTTTTTTGATCTGTTAGATTCATCTTCCCGATATTCTTTCTCAGAAATGTCATTTTGAATATAACGGAAGTATCCAACCAAACAATCGGGACTGAAGATTTTTTTATTTTTACTTTTAGCATTAAAAATTTCCATAGCTAACGTTTCACATCACGGACAGCAAAAAGCAGAGAGAGGAACGAGCGACGCTTTTTGCTGTCCGTGTGCATGTGACTGTTAGCCAAACCGTTTATTCCTGCTTTTCCAAATCTCTCATCAGCATAAAGAGCCTGTCCCCTAGTTTACTGGTTTACCTGGTTTACTGGTTTAATATTCACCCAATTCCTACTGTTGACCGTAAGCTACCTTTCATTAGTGCCCGGAAAAAATGAAATATAGCTTACCCAAGGCCAGCCCAAAAGTGCTGATAAGCTAATTCACTTTGGTTGGGGTTGGCAACTTGTAGCTGTCCAATTCTTTTAATTTTGGCTCATACACACGCATAAGGAAGTTCCAGCCACCCACTATGGGAAGATTGTTCTTTGCCTCATCGCCACACTCGCCGAAATGAACGTCAAATGTTCCATCTTTGTTAAACTCAATATTGTCTTCGTTTAGGATTGCACGGTCGCTGAACATCCAGCCGTGGGCGTCATACATCGTGATGGAGAAAAAGCCTCCCTCGTTAAGTGGGGGGACTTTGTAAGTTGCTTTATAGCAGCCTTGGCCGTTGCTCTCTCCATAAGAGAGGTAACGTGCATTGGCATCCGGCAGCAATCCCCATCCAGCGGCAGTACCCAGAAAGTGCATGTGCTCATCCACGGTTCCGCGCGCTCCCTGCATGTTGTTCAGTGAACCAAACCCGGCCGCCTCGGCGGCCAGTTTATCGCGTAGCGCCACGAGCTGTTCCATATCATAATTTGGCATGACGTGGGGTTTGGTAGCCTTGGAGTAAATCGTCGTGGCCCCCTGAAGAGCCCGTACTTTTTCCTTGTCCGCCGGATCGTTCATATTAATGCGGGTGCGCAGGGCCACCATCACGAAGTCGGTATCGGCCTTGATTTCGTGCTTTCCGGGGGTCTTGAATACCTGGTCGATATAATGATCGTTTTGCACCACCATGGCAGACATATAGCGACCATCGGTCTCGGGCAATATAATACTTGCTCCCTCAGATACGTTAAGGATGGCCGCACTGTACACCGTGTCCTGATTCATCCGAACCACGGTTTGGTTACTTAGATCAAACGCTTCCACCGGAAAGTGGAAAAATTTACCGGTGCCTACTAGTTTGGTGATGTTGTAGAAAGCCTGATCCGATTCAGCGATCTTGTAATTCTC
>CALOAX010000018.1:0-303144 GCA_942491485.1 Desulfolunaceae bacterium
GAGGAAGGCATCGGCTCCTTCCATGCCCGCCGTATTGCCGGTGGCGGTGGTGAAGGTGAGGGTGAGAACTCCGTCCTCATGATAGAGGCCGCCCCCATAGGCTGTCGCTGTATTGCCTGTGATGAGACAGTTGGAGAGGGTCAGTTGGCCGTCGGCTGCATGGATCCCGCCACCATATTGTGCCTTATTGCCTGTGACCTTGCATCGGTTGAGGGTCAGGTTGCCTTCGTTTTTCAGGCCACCGCCGTGTGTCAGGGGGGTAGCGTGGGATAACCTGGTCGTTCCATCCCCGGCTGTGAGGGTAACCCCGTCAATGACGGCGGGTTCTCCCGCCTCTTTGTGCCAGACCACATGATTGCTGTATATGCCGCCATGGTCTCCGCTCAGGCGTGTTTCGTGGTTAACCGTATCGCGTTGGGAGCGGAGGGTTTCGGTGCCGGCAAACCCGCCGAAAACTGACACACCGTGCTTCAGGGAGAAATGATAACCCTTGGGATTGGTATTGCCTGTCAGGTGAGGTGACCCCTTGGGAACATAGGTTCCTTCGGCCACCCAGATCTCCTCCCCGGGAGCCGCAAAGAAAATCGCTGTCTGGAGGTCGGTGAAGGCATGGGCCCAGGAAGATCCGTCGGGCGCACCCGAAGCGTCGATATCCACATAGATCGTCTTTTTGGCCGGGAACCGCGAGGCGTCGCCTGCCGAGGTTCCGTCCGTGACTTCTCGTCCGTTGGAGAATCCGTCCCCATCGGTGTCCTCCCATCTGTCCTGAACGATGGGGTCGGAACCGTAGGTGACCTCGTCATAATCCGAGAGACCGTCGCCGTCGGTGTCGGTGAGGTTCGGGTCTGTTCCGGCCAGGAGTTCTTCTATGGCAGTGAGCCCGTCTCCGTCGGTGTCTTCCTGACTGTCCGGAATGCCGTTTCCGTTGGCGTCTTCATCCATGTCTTTCACGCCGTCACAGTTGGTGTCGGCGGTGTGGTTCTCGAAGGCTCCCATGTCGACGGGGCCGCACAGGCGGTTGTTGCCGGCAAGATCCTTTGCACCGATGGTTGCATGACTTGCAGAGGGATTTCCGGCATGTATGGCCGGCGAGGTATCTTTCAGGGTGAAGTCCCCATAAACCGAGGACGGATTTTTAAACAGTGGATTGGAAGATGGTGTTGCCTCGGGGTCACCGATAAGGGACCAGAGTATCTCGCTCGCCGTGCCGGTATCAACGATTTGAGAGCCGTCCCCGTTGTCCCAGACAATGGAGCTCTCCAGGTGGACGTTGCTGGTGGCGTCGTTTATGATGCCGCCTGTGTTCAGGGCTACGGTGGCGTTGATGAGGGTCGGGTGGCTGTTGTTTGTGTTTTTGATGGCCGGGGTCTCATTGCCGATGACAAGGCATTGCTCCAGCTTTGGGGATGACGAATCGTTGAACATCGCCCCCCCGGATGCCGCGTGGTTGTTTTCAAAACGACAGAAGGTCAGGGTGGGACTGGCAGAGAAGTTGAGCATTCCCCCGCCCTGGCCGTGGACTCCTTCACCATCTGCATTTCCATAGGAAATGGTGACACGGTCCAGTTTTGCCGTGGCATCGAGGCCGAGGTGTTCGGGGTGGTAGAAGATGTGTCGGATATTGTTGGTGACATTGTTTGGATTGCCCCCCCCGGCGAAGACCGTGGTGTTGATGGGAAGCCGTTGGTCAAGGGAGATTTCGGTTCCGGCAAAGCCGCCATGGACGGAAACCCCTTTTTTAAGGGAGAAGTGGACTGCCCTTGGGTCGGTGGTGCCGGGCAGGTTGGGGGCCCAGGTGGGAGCATACGTGGTGGTAAAAGGCATATCGGTGGTAAACCAGGACGGACGATCGACCGCGACCCAGACAGCCTCACCGGGTCCTGCGTACCAGATGGCGTATTGAGGATCGCTCCAGGCCGAGGCCCAGCTTTTGCCGTTGTTGCTCGACGACCCGGAAGGCTTCACGTACCAGACAGGGTTCAGGCCTGGAACAGATGCCGGGTTGTTGGCTGCGGTGCCTTCGGAGAATTCCCGGAGGTTAGCAAAGCCGTCACCGTCGGCATCCTTCCATCGGTCGTCGGACAAACCGTCAAGCCCGTTGAACACCTCATAGGCGTCAGTCATGCCGTCACGATCCGTATCGGACAGGCGGGGGTTAAGCCCTGCGGCAAGTTCTTGTGCGTTTGTGAGGCCGTCTCCATCTTCATCTCCACCCAATGAAAGGTTTGCGCTGGTGGGATACTCGAATGAACCGATGTCAAGGGGCCCGTCAAAGCGTGGGTTGCCTGACATGTCGGTTGACCCATACAGGGCGGGTGTGGCTTCGGGGTTTCCACCGTCGATGGCCGGAGAGCCTGCCTGCAGGGCATAGTTGCCATTGGTCGGGTCCACGAAAAGGGGATCACCGCTTGTTGAGTTTATGCACGCGGTCCATGAAACAGGGGGAGTCATGGTTGACGGATACCCGGCGTCGGCATAGGTCGCATTGCCTGCAGTGTTGTTCCAGTAAAGGGAGCTGTCAATGGTAAGCATCGGGAGTTTGGTGTGGAGGTAGGTACCTCCTCCGAGCACACCAGCGTTGTTTTCCGTGACGGTGCAACTGCGAATTGTTTGTTTCTGGGATCCTGTGCTGTAGTACCCTCCACCGTTTGTCGTGGCGTGGTTTTTTGCGAGTACTGAGCTGATGAGTTCGACATCCGCATCACCGATATAGATTCCGCCGCCTTCTGCGGCACGGTTGCTTTGGATGCGGCAGCGGATAAGGCGGAAAGATCCGTCTGCAAGGTAGAGCCCTCCTCCTTTGAGGGCATCTTCGGGGACAGTGGCGCCGGGGGCCGCCTGGGCATTGCCATCAGAAACGATGATGCCGTCAAGGGTGGCCGGGTTCTCCCAGGTGGCTTTGCTCTGGGGGTGATAGATGACGTGGTAGGCGTTGTCGACCAGGGGCGACTCTTCTGCGGGCTTGTCGTTTTTGCCGAGGTACCCGCTCAGGATCGTGGGGTTGGCCAGGATATTCCGCTGGGATAGGGCGGTTTCGGTTCCGACAAACCCACCGGCCAGGGTGACCCCGGGTTTCAGCGCAAAATGATGGACTCTCGGGTCTTCCGGTTGAATGATGGGTTCAACGACATCATAGGTTTGGGTGATGTCGTTCCAGACAACCGTTCTTTCGGGTTTAACCGCCACATGGTTGGGAGCCTGTTCCGGAACATAAATCCCGGCTTGGATCCAGATGGATTCACCGGGGGCTGCGTAATGAATGGCGGCTTGGATGTTCCCGAAGGCATTGCTCCAAGACGTACCGCTGCCGGTTGCCCCTGTTTTTACGTAGACCGTGGCAGGGGCCGGGCTGGACGTGCTATCGCCTGGGGCCGTGCCTGAAAGGATCTCCCGAAGGTCTGAGTAGCCGTCTTGATCGCGGTCAAGAACTCCTTCGTTGACAGCAGGGTTGAGGCCCCTTGCTGTCTCCCAGGCATCGGAGAGGCCGTCTCTGTCAAAATCATCGACATCCAGATAGTCAGGGGTGCCGTCCTTGTCGACATCCAGGGCTTTGTAGGATCCCATGAGGGTGGTGGTGGCGCCTGCCGGGAGGGCAAACGAGAGGGTGTCCGCCAAGGGAGCGGTCCATCCCGAGGGCGCAGCCCCCCAGGTAAGGGTATAGGTCCCCTCGGGAAGGTTTGTCAGGGTCTGGTCTCCGGTGCCGGACCTCGCAGCGGGACCGGAGAGGCTCCAGGAGGTCCCCACGGCATCCGGCTCGATGTCCACCTGAAGGGTGCCGGTGGTGGGCAGGGGCGGGGGTGGCGTGTTGCAGAGGTTGACGGTTGCCGTGCCCAGGTCCAGGGTGGAGGAGCCGTCGGCGCTCATGTTTCGGCTGCCCTGGACTGTCCCAGAGCCAAGATTGACACTGCCACCGCTCGTGACGGTGATATCGCCGCAGTTGAGGTTTAAGGTCTGGTCGTGGAGCTCTAGGTTCGCTCCGTCTTTGACGATGAGGTCCCCAGCAGCCGCAGGGTGACCGGAAAGCCAGAGTGCCATCACCAAGGCTGTCAATATCGAAAAACGTCGGTTCATGATGCCATCCGCGTGTGAAGTCGAAAAGTTGTTGTGAACCTGTTCAGGTCGGAAACCTATCCCGAAGGGTGAGAAAATCGAATAGGAAACTGTAAATTACATCTTGTGTTTTCAGAATGACTTGGCTTGTCGCAATAACAATTTGACATTACAGTTTATTATTTTAATGCCACCGTTTTCTCATGAAATATCTGGGCTATGGCTTACAGGTAAAGAGTGAGCAGCCAGAGAATGCATGACCTGTTTGTCAAACCCACTCTTTCAGATCAGGTAAACGTTTGACCTCCGGCAGGGCAGCCGGAGGCAATGGTCTGACCCCTTACTGGTTTTTCTGCTCCAGCTCATCAAGGCGTTGCGTCAGGGCGTCGAGAGCGGCCTGTTGTTTTTCGATGGTCTCTTGCTGCTCCTTGACCACTTTGGTGAGGACCGCCACCACATCCATGGGGCTGACGCTCTTGCGGCTGTTGGTGGCCACGAGGTCGGGGACGTCTTCTGCGATGAAGCCCAGGGACTCTTCGTCAGGAGATGTCTTGTAGCGGTACCGCATGGGATCCAAGGCGTTCAGGGCCTTGGTGGCCTCGTCAAGTGAGAGGGGGGTGATGTCGAATTTCAGTTCCCGGCTGCTCCCCAGTTCCAGGTTGCCCGAGATCAGGGCGTCTCCAGCCACGTGGAGTTTTTTGGCAGGAGACGTGGTTCCGATGCCCAGGTTGCCGGTGGTGTCTAAGGTGACATAAGACTGGTTGGCAGTCATGAGGTGAAGGGGGGTCGAGCTGACAGAACCCACGCGTACGGCTTCTGATGTGGCTTCCAGCTTTGCGAAGACTTCGGTATCGGCCGCTCCTTCCGTGACCTGTTTGCGGGTGACGAGGAGTTCTGCGTTTTCGTTGGTCTGGAGGATCTCTAACTTAGCACGGGGCGCCTCTGTGCCCAGGCCAAGGCTTCCCGTGGCGGCGTCCAGGGAAAGGGGGGTGGTGCCGGTGGTGTTGTTTTTGATAAAAAAGCTGTTTTCGTTGGCCGATATGTCCCACGTGTAAGGCGAAAATCCTTCGGCCCCGTTTTGCTCAAGACGGATGGTCGGGGTGTTGCCGTCAACCATGTGCAGGGGGGTGAGGGGAAGGGCGGTACCCAGGCCGAGGTTTCCACTGCTGGAGACAAAAAGGCTGTTGGACGGTGCGGCTGCCTCGAGGGTGAAAGGTCGGCGCCCGCCATCAACATCTTCGATGCCGAAGAAGTTTGCACCGCCATTGGAGCTGTCGTTGATGACGATGCGCCAGTCCCTTGATGGGAAGCCTGTGCTGTTGGATGTGTCCTGAAAATGAATCCGCAGGTTGTTCTCTTTCAGGCGCAGGGTATCGAAATCGAAGGATTCCCCGTTAACGCAGTCTTGGCCGATGCAGCCGCTGCCATCAATGATGATGTCATCCAGGATCTGTTGGTCGGCATGGGCCGGTGAGGCCAGGGCATCCAGGACCCAGGCCACGGCCGTAAGGGCTTGGGTTCCCACGGTCTCCAACAGACCTGTTTCTTCGGCTTCGGGGTTGATGATCATAATATTGCCGTTGTTGACCCTGAACGTACCGGTGTCCACATGCTCACGCATTGCAGGTACCGCTGTTGAGTCAGCTTTTCGGTTCTTTCTGGGGGTCGTGCCGATGCGGATCTCGTAACGGTAGATGCCGCTTTCGGTATTTTCAGGCAACGCCCACTGGATGGGAGCCCCTTTGGACTGCCAGTCTCCGGCGTGGGTGCCGGAGGGCGTCACAATGCGCAGCATGAGATAGGTGGTGCCGGCAATGGTGGAGGTTACGGTGATGTCTCGAGGCTGTAAACGCACCTCCGCGGATGTTCCAGCCCCGGCAGTGGCTGGTCCCAACCAGATGAAGAGACAGATGATGACAGCCAAAGCTGGTGCTTTTCCTTTGAGTCCGGATAACCTCATGAAACTAACCCCTTCCCTGATTTTTTGAATTTTTAGCAAAAGGCCTTTATTGTTTATATTTCAAGTGCATGTGTTGTTGATGGATAAAGCGGTCAGTGTTGCCACTCATGTGGTGCAGTCATGAAAAATGACTGCTGTTCATAGCTTGTCGTTTCGGTCCTTGGCACCTCAGTGTGGCTTAAACCAGGAGGCACCTGTTATTATGAGTAAAATAAGGCGATGCTATTTTACTGATTTTTTTGGGTAGTTTTTGTTCTATTACTGCCAGTGCTTGCGGTTGTCAATACCCTTTGTGCATTGCTTTGTTATTTGTGGATGTTTCCCAGGGAGGGGGCATCATGCCGTCATTAATATACGAAAAATTTTCGGGATTGGGGCGGATGGGGCTGGGAGAGGAATACGGCAATGGCTATGTGCTGGAGTATCGTGTGGCGGTGGTAACCCATTCGGCAACCATGGCGGGGTAGTAGTCGAGTGGGTGAGAACCCAGGTTCTGTGAAATATCAGTGTGCCGTCTGCGGTTTTAAGAAGGTGGGCCATTTCGGCTACAGGTACGGCACCTTTCTAATCTTTTACAGTGCCTACGCATGAACCGAAATCGGGCTGAACGGCTCCTCTACAGCGGCACGGTTTTCGGCATGGTTCG
Organism: Desulfolunaceae bacterium; assembly: GCA_942491485.1. GTDB lineage: Bacteria > Desulfobacterota > Desulfobacteria > Desulfobacterales > Desulfolunaceae > Desulfoluna. The sequence goes on from CALOAX010000018.1 coordinate 6,657, forward strand.
CATGGAACTCTATGCTTGCCTCCGGCGGCGTGGTGGCGAAGCCACTGTAGCGAAAAACCACCTCGAAAGCAGGTCGCCCTTGCACGTTGACAACCTCTTCCGTTTATTCACGGGCGGAGCCCGTCAGCAGGTGCGACGTACCTGAGGAACGGGGGTTCGGAACATGTGCGAACCTGGGTTCCAAGGGCTGAGCCCTTGGCCGCCGGAGGCTCGAGCTTCCTTCTTAGCTTGATGGTTGGTCGGCTAACCTTCCGGAGGGATTTGCAATTTGTCGGCGATCATATTATAGTCTGCGGCGACATGTGAATTGTAACGGTTGGGGGAACATAGGCTTCCCCTTCCTTCAAACTTGGCACGAACGGACTGGCCGTGGCCGGAAAGTCCGATTTTCGTGCTATTTTTTTGATGAATGACGGGGGAGATGCCGGACTCCCGAAGAAGTAAGGCGAGTGGAAAACACGAACGATACAGGTCGAGACAACGTGCTGCGGCTCCTGAGCTTTCGGTGACATTTGGTCACCCATGCCGCAAGACACCTTGCTTGTCTGTATCTTTTTTATTTCCAGGGTCCTGAGGAGTGTTTTCGTGGTAAGCAATGCAGTTGATTTTTTAAACGGCCTCATCTGGGGGTCGGTTCTTATCTATTTGTTGATCGGTGTCGGGATCTACTTTACCATCCGTCTGGGATTTATCCAGTTTCGCCACTTTGGCCATATGTTTTCCGTGCTGCGGAAGAGTCGGAAGGCGGACAGCGCAGGCATTTCATCCTTTCAGGCTCTTTGTACCAGCCTTGCCGCACGTGTGGGCACCGGCAACCTTGCCGGTGTGGCTGTGGCCCTGACCCTGGGCGGCCCCGGAGCCATCTTCTGGATGTGGCTGGTGGCCCTGGTGGGCATGTCCAGCGCCTTTGCCGAAAGCGCCCTGGCCCAGCTCTACAAAACCCGCGACGATGAAGGCAATTACCGCGGCGGGCCCGCTTACTATATGGAGAAAGGCCTCGGCATGCGATGGATGGGTGTCCTTTTCTCCATCTTTCTCATCATCTCCTTTGGCCTTGTCTTCAACGCGGTCCAGGCAAACTCCATTGCTCAGGCCATGGATGTGGCCTTCGGGGTTTCACCTGCCGTTATGGGTGGGATTCTGGTGGTTCTTTCAGGGATTGTGATTTTCGGCGGCCTTCGCACCATTGCCCGGGTGGCGGAACTCATCGTGCCTGTCATGGCCATTGCCTATCTGGTGCTTGCCCTTTTTGTCGTAGGCTCTCAGATCGAGAAACTGCCCGCCGTGATCTCCCTTATCGTCAACAGCGCCTTCGGTTGGGACAAAGCGGTCTCCGGCGCCCTGGGCTACACCATCGCCCAGGCCATGATGAACGGCATCAAGCGCGGCCTCTTCTCCAACGAAGCGGGCTTAGGTTCCGCTCCAAACGCCTCCGCCTCGGCCACGCCTTATCCTCCCCACCCCGCCTCCCAGGGGTATGTTCAGATGCTGGGTGTGTTTACGGATACCATTGTGATCTGTACCGCAACGGCGGCCGTAATCCTTGTTTCCGGAGCCTTGGAGTCGGGCAGCGGCATGAGCGGCATTGAACTGACCCAGCAGGCTCTCTCCGCAAGTGTCGGTAACTGGGGCAACGCCTTTGTGGCCATTGCGATTCTGTTCTTCGCCTTTACCTCTGTTATCGCCAACTATTCCTACGCCGAGACAAACCTCATCTTCCTCGAGCGCAACCATCCCGGCGGCCTTACCGTGTTCAGACTCCTTGTGCTTGGGATGGTGATGTTCGGTGCCGTGGCCGAACTGCCCATCGTCTGGGCCATGGCCGATCTTTCCATGGGATTTATGGCCCTTACGAACCTCATCGCCATTTTGCTCCTGTCAGGGGTGGTGGTGAAGCTGGCCAGGGATTACAACAATCAGCTCAAAGCAGGGAAGCTCCCCACCTTTGATGCCTCCAACTACCCTGAAATTCAGGATCAGCTGGAGCCGGGCATCTGGGACGATCGCAAGGTGAGCTAAGAAAGACCCCTGTCGGCATGGCCACGGCCGCTTGCCGTCAGGGAGTACAGATACGGGATCTCTACAGAACACACCTCAGTGTCGTCTTTTGTGATCTGCCTTCAATAAACGGAGGGAAATCGCAGATGGCTTCGTCCTGGGGTGTGTTTTTTGTTTCTATGGCTGTCAGTGTTCAGTTCGAGCCTCTGGCGGCCCTGCCGGGGGCCAAACTTTTGAAAAGTTTGATAAACAGGTTTTAAAAAATCCACCTTGCCGCCTTACTTGCGCATGGCTGTGCGTGGCAGGCTGTTGGACTTGATGTCAAAGTCGAGGTGATTGATGCCGGGGATATCGCTGAGGATGCCTTCGATATCCACTTTTGTTTTATGGACCCCACTCATGGGGTCGGGCAGCTTGATGAACACTTTGCCTGAGCGGGAGGTGACGATGGCCTTGTCATATTTGTTGACGAGGGTCGCCTTGATGGTTGCGGCAAAGGCCAGGTCGTCAATCTGCTTCAGGGCTTCATCCGTTATCTTGAACTTTTCAAGGGCGACGGTGTTGCAGATCATGGTGACGCAATCATCAACGGAGATCTCCTTGAGGTTGATGACGAGGTCGTAGAGTTCGGAGTCGGTCAAGTTCGTCCTGCAGATATGCCGGCTCCATCTGTCACGTGTTTTGTCTTCATCGGCAAGGCGCGCGCGTGCCACTGCCTCGGAGACGTTCTCGCGTGATATCTTTTCGACGATGCGGTCTTTCTTGTCTGCCTGAATCCGTATTTTTAACACCTGGGGTATGTTCTGGACGAGAAAGTGGCCGGCCAGGCCATGGTAGACGATGTTTCCCTTTGACAGCTGGTTCAGCAGTGTGGCTTTGATCATGGGGATGTAACGCTCTTTTCCGTTGGAGAGCCGTTCGAAAAGGGTGGGGCCGTCATACAAGGCTTTATCGAGTTTGGTCTGGGGTACGTTGAATCGCTCCGCGGTTTCAAGGAGAATTTCCATGGAGAGGCACTCAGCTCCCAGTTTTTCAGCGACTTTTTCAGCGATGATTCGCCCTTGGCTGCAAGAAGATCTGGATATGGTGATGATAGACATGGTACCTCCGGTTTTAAGGGTTATGTGTTGGCCTTAAACTAAAGTAGAATGCCCGATATTGGCAGTTGGCATGGTGTTGCTTGTTTTTTTTGGATAAATCGTTTGTTGTCTTTGCAATGGCTGCATTTAAGGGTGGGCGACGGGTTGAGTTTCAATTGTACTCGATTGCCGGGGCGGTGCATACCGTTATTGACCGAATTCCCTTGACTGTCTTGACCGATTCATGAATGTTCCGGATGACCGGATCTGCACTGATTTCACCCAGCGTCACCGTGATGGTAACGTCTCCGTCCCTGGCCACCGATTGAATTTCCGGCATTACGTGAATCAGCATGGCGTCAACCTCGGCTGCAAGGGCCAGGTTTTTAAGCTCCCTTGCCCGTTGGGGCGTGGTGCGATACCGGGGCATGCATACGGTGTCACAGATGATGTCGGCGGCATCCGTGACGGACAGCCCTTGGATATGAATCACCAGATCGTAAAGCGATGGATCCGCCGTATCCACGCCGAACAGGTACTGTCCCCACTTGCGGCGCTTGATGTCGTTTTCAAGGATTTTCTTTTCCGCTTCCGCATGGGTTACGTTTTGTCGGGCCATGTCAAGGCGGATACGGTCTTCAAGGTCGGCAACAATACGGACTTTCAGGATCTGCGGAAGATCGGCGATGAAGAAGTGACCGGCCAGGCCGTGGTACACAACGTCGTCCTCCTGGAGAAATTTCAGGAGCGCCGCCCGGACATAGGCTACGCACCGCTCCTTCTCTTTGGTAAACCGATCAATAAGGGTCGGGGCATCCTGAATGGCCCGGATCAGTTTCGGCTGCTCGATATCGAATATTTCCGACGCGTCAAAAACAATATCCCGTGAGATACATGCATAGCCCAGCCGCTCAGCCACCTCTTGAGCCACGGCATCTCCCCAGCTGTCACACCCTCGTGAAATACTGACAATGGACATCGGATGCTTCCTTTGCTGCGGCCTCGCAGGGCCACTGGAAGGGGCGATTTTAATATTCCCCGTGATGTTATGGGTTGCCACCCGGATCTGGTGCGGCCTCGAGGCATTTTCCGGGTGGCGGATTTTTATGGGACGGCACCGGGCCACTGTTTCGTGTCCCGATGCCCGAGGTGCCTCGATGTCAGGCATTGTTTTGGGCCACTGCTTTGCGCTCGGAGCGCTTGGCTTTCCACATGCTGCCGAGGATGATGACGGCACCGAGGCTGAGCGCAAAGCACATGGAGGCAAAGCTGATTTTGTCACACAGGGAGGTGATTGACGGGTTCAGCGAGATCACCTCCAGCTGAACCAGGTACGTGGGAAGGGCAAACCCACGGCTCACGGCCACGATGAGCATGATGGAGGACATCACCAGTTTTATCGTGTGCTCTTTTACATAGGTGGTGCCGATGGCGCCCAGCTGGACCCCCAGCAGGGAACCGGCCAGGATGATCAGGGTCAGGCGGATGTCCACCATGCCATGAATGGCCCAGTTGACGGACCCGCCGAACCCCATGGCAAAGGCGACCACCAGTTCGGTGGCTGAAGCCACGAAACTGGTGGCCCCCAGCGCATAAATCATCCCGGGAACCCCGATGAAACCGCCCACGGCAATGGTGGCCGCCAGCAGGCCGGTGGCAAATCCCACCGGAATGGTAAACCACAGGGAGATACGGAGATTGGCCCTTTTGAATTGAATCATGGGGGGCAACTCGATGGCCTGAAGCCGCTTGGCCAGGGCGGCGGTTTTGGGCTCACCGGTGTTGTTTTTTGATTTCAAGGCGTCTCTGAACACAAAGCCGCCGATGAAGGTCAGGATGGTCACAAAGGCGACGCTGACATAGAGGTTGGAGCCCGCCTGTCCCCACTTGTCCAGAATCAGATGCTGAAGCCGGATGCCCACCTGGACACCGGCCGTTGCAGACACGGACATGATGAGGCCAAGCTTGATATCCACCTGGCCGTATTTGTAGCGTTTGTAGGCGCCCACCAAGGCTTTGGGGAACTTGTGGCACATATTGCTGGCAACGGCGATGGTTCCCGGAACCCCCAGGCTCATCATTCCCGGGGTCAGCACAAAGGCACCGCCGGATCCGATGAAACCACTCACGAGCCCGCCGATAAATCCCACGATAAAGAGAAAGGTGACGGAAATCACGTTCAAGTCGATAAACTGTAAGGTTTCAGGCATGAAATCATCTCCTTGTAGAGTACTCACGTCCGAAAGCGTGTGAGATATGGATTCGCGATGGTTAGACGTTGACCTTGGGTTTCATGACATTAAACCTGAGGAAGAACGGTTTGGCTTTGCCTTCATCCGTGGTTACCGGTTTGACTGTGGAGGATGGTGATGTTTTGGCGTCGACTCCCAAGAGCGACCATATGTTGCCGGTGAAGGCACCGTGGACAAGGGAGAAGAGAAGGGCCGTCAGAATGGGGAGGGCGGCGTAGCCCCCGCCCTTGGTAAACCAGAGCATCACGGTTTCTACATTCATAAACAGAATCGCGTAAAGGGATACGGACATAATCCCTGTAACCACAGTCTTAAAGACAATTCCGTCCCGTTTCTTTGCTTCCTTCGTTGGTGTCATGTGTGCTCCTTCTGGTTTGGGTTTGAAGTCTGTGCAGAATTCAACCACCGGTATGGTGGGGTGGATATGACGTTGTTCGACGCAGAGTCCGGCGTCGGCTACAATCAGGGAGAGACGTTTGATCGTCTTGCACAGCATGGGCAGGCATCGCTTCATGGGGCCGGTTTGGGTGCGATGGGACAAGGACACCCCTGCGTCAAGGGCCAGGGTTGTGAACTGGGCGTCACTCAGGCTCGGAAGGGGGACTGTCAGCCGAAGCGGGGTGTCTGACAGGTGAATCGCAAGGATTTCACATCGCATTCGCTGGGCCAGGGCGATGGCATAATCCGCCACCCCTTGAGAAAAGGGCTCTGAGGTTCCGATGACCATAAGCTTGGGTACGTTCATGTGGACACCTTTGGGGGGAAAGGACGTTCACACGGTGCTGCTTCCCGCACTGTTCGGGTTGTGCTCGGCGGTGTTCCGAAGTTCCTTGGGTGGACCGGGGGCTCCGGGTCTTGGCAGGCACCGAGGATCATCTTGCGAAAACCGTTTAAAAAAGATGGAGAAAGGCGGTCGTGATCGTTGATAGATTGTTACAAGAGTCGTGCCAAGGTGGTGCTTTGGTGGCGTAAGCTCTTTAAATCAATGGGTTAAGGCGTTAGGTGGGGCAGGGGGAGATCTGGGGCAGGATGTTGCAGGATGCAACTAAAAGAGAAGGTGCAATGGTATTGTCTTTGTATTCAGCTTGTTGCGGGTTGTTGCATTGGGTGGGGTCGATGTTGCAATATGCAACGTCTTGGCGGGTGGGGCCTCCGGAGAGGGGGGGATGGATTTTTAATCCCTTAAGGGGGAATGCTCAGAGGTCTTCGATTTCATGGCGACGCATTTTTCTCCACAACGAGACCCTGTCGATGCCGAGAATTTCGGCAGCACGGGTTTTGCTGTTGACCTGGCGCAGGACCCAGAGGAGGTACTCCATCTCGTTTTCCGCCAGGGTCATGAATTCACGGGTTTGGGTGGTGCGGCTGCTGAAGTCGAAGGTGCGGAGGTCCTTTGGTAGGTCCCGACCTTTGATTTCGGTGTCCGTGGCCAGGGCAACGGCGCGTTCCATGATGTTTTGAAGTTCCCGGATGTTTCCTGGAAAGGAGTAGTCGTTCAGAAGGTTCAGCGCTTCATCCGAGAGACCGATGGCAGATTTGTTCTGAGCCTCGGAAAATCGATCGAGGAAATGGCGGCAGAGCAGGGGGATATCGTCTTTGCGTTCCTTTAACGGAGGTACGGAAAGGGTGATGACATTGAGCCTGAAAAAGAGGTCCTGCCGGAAGTTTCCGTTTTCCACCTCTTGCTTGAGGTCTCTGTTTGCTGCGGAAATGATCCGGACATCAATGGGTATTTCCCGGGTTCCGCCAACCCGCATGATGGACCTCTCCTGGAGCACGCGAAGGAGTTTGATCTGCATGGGCATCAGCATGTCGGCGATCTCATCAAGGAAGATCGTTCCGCCCGGGGCCGACTCCAGCAGCCCTTTTTTGGCTTTGGTGGCTCCGGTAAAGGCCTCCTTTTCATGGCCGAAAAGCTCACTGGCCAGAAGGTTTTCATCCAGGGATCCGCAGTTGAAGGCGAGAAAACGTCGGTCCTTTCGGTCGCTGAGTTGGTGGATGGTACGGGCCACAAGCTCCTTGCCTGTGCCTGTTTCTCCGTGGACCACCACATTGCAGTCCGTGGCGGCGACCTGGCGAATGGTGGACTTTAAGGTCTCCATTGTCGGGGTGTTGCCGATGAGAAGGGGCAGGTTGCGCATGTCGGCCTGTCGCTTCAACTCGGTCACCTCTTTTTTGAGCATCTGCTTTTCAAGGGCCTGGGAGAGGACCACCCGAACCTCATCGATTCGAAAGGGCTTGGCCACATAGGAGTAGGCCCCCATGCGCATGGCATCCACGGCATTGGCGACCGTTGCGTATCCGGTGATGATGATCACCTCTGTCAGGGGGCTGAGGGCCTTGACCCGCTTCAGTACGGTGAACCCATCGTGTCCGTCCATGCGAAGGTCTGTGATGACAATGTGAAAGGATTCATGGGCGAGAATATCCAGGGCAAGGGTGCCGCTCTCTGCGCACCGGGTTTCGTAGCCTTCCTTGGTCAGCACGTAATCGAGGTTTTCCCGTGAAATCCGCTCGTCATCCACAATGAGAACGCGGTGCCTGTCGGTCATGCCATTTCCTCCTGCTCCTGAACCAGGGGCAGCCCGATGGCGATGCAGGTGCCCCCTTCAGGTCGGTTTGTCGCTTTAACATACCCTTGATGCTGCTTGACAATGCCGTAGACAATGGAAAGACCGAGGCCGGTTCCGGAGCCAGGCTCCTTTGTTGTGAAGAACGGGTCGAAGATTTTGTCGAAATCGGTCTCGGCAATGCCGGTGCCCGTGTCGTCCACCCGGATCTCCACGGTGGTGCCGCATGGCAGGAGGCGACTGGAGACAGCGATATACCCCACCCCATCCGGGATGGCCTGAACCGCATTGATGATGAGGTTGATGAGCACCTCCTGCATCTCCCGGGCATCCATGGGCAGCTCGATGTCTTCAATGTCCGTGTCGATTTGAATGCCGCCCGGCACCTGGCCGGAGACAAGGCGAAGGGTCTGGGTGATCATGGGAGACAGAGGAGCGGTCCGGATGGCGAACTCCTTGCTGCGTGAAAATTCCAGCAGTCCCCTGACAATCTCCCTGGCCCTCAGGATCTCCTGTTCACTGCTGTCGAGCATTTGCCGGATAAATTCCGGGTGAGCTTCCGGCAGTTCCTCAAGGACGATCTGACACGATGTGGAGATATTGTTGAGGGGGTTGTTGAGCTGGTGAGCGATGCCTGCGGCCATGATGCCGATGGAGGAGAGCTTCTGGGCCTGGAGCAGCTGATTCTGTCGTTTTTCCAATTCGCCGATCATCCGGTTGAACGCCTCGAGCACGCGGCTGGTTTCGTCCCTTAATCCCCAGGGTGGGGCCACACGGACAAAGGTTCCGTTGGCGATTCGCAAGGTGGCCTTTTCGATGACTTTCAGGGGCCGTACGATTTTTTTTCCGGTTATGAAAACGATGAAGACGCCCAGGATGATGAAGACGAAGAGGCAGTATAGCAGATGGGTTTTTAATGTGGCGATGATCTGAAAAATATTCTGGCGTTCCACGGCGGCGAGCTCGTGGGTGGTCTCCACCAGGCTCTTGCCGCGGGCCCGGATGCGTTCTTCGGCCCCCGGGCAGTCGGACCGTCGTTTTTTTATGCATTCCGCAATGGCGGACATTTCCGCTTCATAGGCCTTCATCTCGGTCTCCATTCGGGTGAGGATCAGGGCCAGGGGCGGGGTTGTCAGGAAGGGTGCTATCCGTTTGATTATTTCCTTTGCCTGGGAGATATATCGCCGGTTCTCATCAAGGTCCTGGAATGAACCGTAAAGGAGAAGGTTCTTTTCATAACGCCGCATTTCAAGGACAATGTTCGACAGATCATCCGCTACATCCGAGAGATGGTGTTTTTTCTCAATCTCCAGCACATACCGATACGAGGTCCCGCCGATGCCCCCCACCGTCAGAAGGCAGAGGGTCATGATGAGAATGACTTTCTGGCGAATATTCAGTGAAAAGAAAAAATCGAGGGCCATGTGTAACCCCTGTGGGGTGCGATAGCAATAATTTAGGTCAGCAACACGCCGCCTGTCGGATGTGCATCGGATATGGCTTATGGGCAGTGAATGGACGGTTCTTAAAGATTTTCCTCTAAAATATGGCGTAATATCCCTGAATTTAACACAAAGAATAATGTTGCACAAGGGTGTTACCCGGAAGGGAATACGGAATTGCTCTACGAAATATAGCTTCTTGTGGTGATATGGAATCACGTAAAAATACCTTTACGGGGAACCTGGGTGCTGCCTGTCCTCTTTTTTCTTCTGATCTCTTCGGTTAAAACTTGGGATTGGTATATGGCCGTGCCTGAGGGGAGGACAAAGGGATGGGAAGTGGGCTCAAAAACAAAGCACCCCAAGGGGCGCTTTGTGTATGGATAGGATGTCTGTGTTTACAGCCATCCTTTCTGGGATGCTGTTTAAAAAAAGACTGATAAAAATGATCCGTGGCTCGTTTACGGTTGACGGAGCACAGCGCCATCAAAGATCTTTAGCCTTTAGCCTTTAGCCTTTAGCCTTTAGCCTTTAGCCTTTAGCCTTTAGCCTTTAGCCTTTAGCCTTTAGCCTTTCCTACCGGATGGAGATGATTTTTTGTAAGCGTTCACGGCCCCCCAGCAGCCACAAAAAGCGCATATCCATTAGAAATATTGATTAAAACACCATGTTTGTTCAGAGAAACTCTAAACTAGACATACAACAACTAGTGTGATAGCCTGTCTTTATGAAAACGATAAAGCCGCCATCGACAAAAGATCGAAAACAATGTCCAGACTCAGTCCAATCATATATGTCGAGCCTTGAAGAAATTCTGGTTTCACAGCAGACACGTTTGGATCAACTTGAGGTGGCTATCGATAAATTAACGTCAAAAAGCAACAAAAATTCGGGCAATTCAAGTAAGCCACCATCATCAGACCCGCCATATTCGAACAAAAGAAAACCAAAAAGTTCTGACAATAAAGCAAAGCGTAAAAAGGGTGCGCAGCCGGGGCATAAAGGGCACCAGCAGGTACTGTTAGACCCCACCGAGGTTCATGTTGTACTGCCGTCTTCGTGCTCCTGTGGTTGCACCGACTTTCATGGCACCATTTGGGAGCCGTACTACACGCATCAAAATATCGAACTTCCTCGACCACAAGTTGACGTACGTCATTACATTCTCCACAAGAGTCAATGCCCATCTTGTGGTCAGCAAGCAATAGGCGAATTGCCTGAAAATGTTAAAACAGGCTTTGGGCCCAGATTCAGTGCTTTTGTTGCTGAAATGAGCGGCCCCAAAGGACTCAGCCGACTGTCAGTCCAAAACCTCGTTCATTCTATGTTCGAAATTCATATAAGCACCGGCGCCATTCAGAACATAATTGATCGAGGGACAAATGCCCTAGTTCCAATTTACCAACGTATTGCAGAAGTTGCTCGAAGCTCCTACTGCAATTATGTCGATGAAACCAGCTGGAAATTGTCACACAACCTCTGCTGGCTGTGGGTTATGGCCAACGACCAGGTCGGTTTTTACCGTATTGATTCCCACCGATCTGCCAAAGCCTTCGAGGAGTTGGTAGAAGATTGGAACGGCATCCTGATTAGTGATGGCTACGCGCTCTACCAAAATTGGATCAACCACCGACAAACATGTATCCCTCACTTGATCCGAAGGGCCAAAGGGTTGGCTGAAAGGAAAAAGCCTCATATCAAAAGATATGGTGAGATGATGGTCGAACTCCTTCAACAATTGATTCATTTTGCCAAAGAGCCACCCTCGGACAATGAGTGGTCGAACTTTTACCAGGAACTGATGGTCGTACTTAGCTTGCATGGCGATGCTGAAGATGACGCGGGTAAAATGGCACGCCACGTCTTCAGTATACTGGAGGACCTTTGGCTTTTTCTGGATGTCGACGGTATTGAGCCCACCAACAATCGCGCCGAACGTGCATTGCGTTTGGGTGTATTATGGCGAAAACGTAGCCTGGGCACCCAGAGCAAAAAAGGCAATCGGTGGGTTGAATCAATCCTCTCCCTTGTTGAAACTTGCCGTATCAAAGGCATTCGTACATTTGACATTCTGTGCGATGCGTTTGAGTGCTACTACGAAAAGTCTATACCTTCCACCTCTTGGATTTAGATTACTCTACGGAGCCGTGAACGCTTACGATTTTTTTTGTCACCAGGTCGACCCCCTGGGCATCCAGTCTGGATTCCACTGCCCACTCAATTCGTGTTTGCCGGTCACCGATGCTTTGGCTAAAGGCGGCGGAGGCAGCGCCGAATTTGGGATCCGGGTTGTTTGTGGCGGGAATGGTGAGCTTGAAGTCGTGGGATGACTCATGGCCGGGGGCGTACGTTCTGCTTCCTTCAAGCTCGTATTGGTCGCGGTAGACCTCACGGGTAAGGGTCGTGCGTTTTTTCTCCTCAAAGCGGGTTGTGATTTCGCTTGCCACAAGGGCCACGGTAAGCGCGTTGCCGAGGGTTTCCTGCCTTATCTGCACAACGACCTGCCCCTCTAAATCTTCGCCCGAATCAAAGGCTGTCCGTGTCGTTACAATTTTCAGGGAGCCTTTCAGTTTTCTCAGGACAAAAAGGACGATTATGCCTGCGACGACTGAGAATATAAGACCTGTGACAAGGTATGGCATGAGTGTGTTTCCGGACATTTTCTGGCTCCTTTTTGGACGTGTTCTCGAGGGCTGAACGGCAGGTGGATTTGGGGCCTCGCCCGCTTAATCCTTTGCCACCTTTATCATCGTCGTTATTCAGGTGAATACTAATCGTGAAAACGAATGTCAAACTGTGCCGGAACACACACATGGATCCCCGATCACTCGGCCGTATAGAGGGTGATGTGTGATCTTAGGGTAATGCAATACAGTGGTCTTCACATATTCGACAGCCGGGGAAGACGATACGGATGGGGGTCGTTGCCATAACCTGGGGTCCAGGGGATTATCCCTGGCCGCCGGAGGCATGCTTATTTATGCACTTTAATGATAGAGGCACAGCCTTACTTGCTTGTGAGGATATGGACGCCTTTCCTGTCCGGGCCGGGCGGTGACTCCTTAAAGTCATGGATGCGCTGTAGGTAGAGGGCATACAAGGGGTCCGGCCTGTTGGTCTGGAGTGTCGTCAACCAGGACTCGGCCTTTTGGAACTCCTGATTCCGGTAGTGCTCCATGGCCTGGTTAAAGGCGTGGGTTTCGTCTCTGAGAACCGGGTCCGGGATTCCCTTGCACAGGGGCTCATAAAGGGCGACCGCCTCTGTCTTTCCCTTGACGCAGACGTTGTCGATGTATCTGCAGAAAAACCGGTCACCCAGAGCCTCCCGGGTGTGGTGGGAGATGATGATCTGCGCACCGTAGACCTTGTTGAGCGCTTCCAGCCGAGAGGCAAGGTTCACGTGATCTCCCAGCACGGTGTAGTCGAAACGGCTGGTGCTTCCGAAGTTCCCGGCGCTGACGATCCCAGTGTTGAGTCCGATGCCTGTGAGGACGTTCAGGCCGAAGGGCTCCCACTGTTTCGAGAAGTGTTTCAGGGCTTCTGTGATCTCAAGGGCGGCGGTGACGGCGTACTCTGCATGGCTCGGGTTGTCCAGGGGTGTCCCCCATATGGCCATCACGGCATCCCCGATGAATTTATCCACCATGCCCTGGTGTTTCATGATGATATCACTGATCACCGTGAGGTACTCATTCATGAAGGTGCCCAGTTGGTCGGGGGGCAGGGTCTCCGAGAGGGTGGTGAAGCCGCGGATGTCGCTGAAGAAGATGGTGACGTTCTTTTTCTCCACAGAGAGGCTGAGCCTCCTGGGGTCCTTGACGAGTTCCATGACCACGGACGGGGAGACGTAGCGGGAAAAGGCATGCCGTATGAACAGTCGCCTTTTCCCTTCATAAAAGTAGTTGGCCATGGTGACGGTAAAGAGAAGGGCGAGCATGGTGAAAAGTGAGTAGGAGACCCCGACGAGCTGGTTGTGTTTGAAAAAGACGAGGTAGTCCCCCACCACGATCATAAAGAGAAGAAACAGGGCGGTGAGGCTCCCTACTTGTGGAGAGAGGTACACAAGGGCCAGGGTCATGATGAGTCCGCCGGCTACAATGACGGTATAGGTGAGACCGATCTCCGTGTAGTTTTCGTGGACCATGGGGTCGTTTTTAATGAGGTTGTCGATGATGGTGGCATGGACCTCCACCCCGGGAAAGATGGACGAAAAGGGGGTGGCCACGAAGTCCATGATACCCGCAGCCGAAGATCCGATAAGGACGTATTTTCCTTTCAGGCTTTCGGTTGCGGTTCGGGCCATGACATCTGCGGCAGACAGGTAGGGAAAGGTGTAGGCGGGCCCCCGGTAGTTGACGGTGAGTTGGCCCATGGCATCTGTGGGGATGAAGGAGGGCCCTAAGGAGACCCCGAGGAGCGGGCGACTTTTTGACTCTCCGATAACCGACACATGGAGGGTTGCCTGTTGAAGGTTTTTTGACACGCGCACCATTTCAAAGGCAAGGGAGGGGTAGGGCACCTGATCCAGGGCAATGAAAAGCGGGGCCTTTCGCACCGTGCCGCTGGGGGCTGGGAAGACATTGAAGAACCCTTCGGAGGTGGCGGTTGCAATCTCCGGAATATTGATAACCGCCCGGTAGGCCTGCATGAGGGTCATGTCACGAAAGCGGGTGCCGGCAGGGCGGGTGAGGATATGGATGGCAGGGAAGGGAACCTCTGTTTCGGTTTTCATGCGGTCGGTTTTAAAAAGAAAGGCGTACCCGGCCACCATGGTTCCCTTTGCAATTTCATCGCCCAGCATGATGTCGTGATCCAGGGTGGGGTCCTTCACCAGCAGGTCCAGCACCTGTTTTTGCGGAGGGTCTTGGAAAAACGCACTGTACCGGGGAAAAAAAATGGCGGGGGTGGTGCGGTCCCGTTCGGCAAAGACAACGTCAAAGCCTGTGACGAGGGCTCCCGATTCGTGGATGGATTGCACGAGGTCAGCCACCATGTCTCGCGGCCAGGGCCACTGGCCGTGGGATCTCAGGCTTTTTTCATCGATGTCCACGATGACCACTGACCCCGCGTGGGGCTCAGCTCCCCTGATACGGAACATCTGGTCAAAGATGCGGTTGTCGATGGCCGTGAGGAACTCCGGCTTCTCGTAGCCGAAGCCGTGCCAGAGAAAGCATAAGGCGATGATGAGGGTGATCCCCACCTTGAATGGGGTCCATTTCAAAAGGGCCATGGAGTTACCCCGGATATTTCACGAGTTGAGTGCTCCCATATTCAAGGCATCAGAGCTGCAGATGTAGTGGTTTACCTCAAAGTTCTGATAACGCAGAAGGTGGGTGCACTCGGCTCGCCCGAAGGGTGAGAAGAGCGAGTAGAAAGTCGTGAATTACATTTTGTATATTTTAAATATCTTAATTTTTCACCGTAACTATTAGTGATAACGTGCTATTGGTTTGTTTTGACTGTTTTCTCATGAAATATCCGGGTGAGGGCCTCGGAAAAATTAAAGTATACACATCGATGTATCCGGCAACACAAGCACGACGGTATGAAACGTTGAACAGAGCGGCATTACGGAAGCGGCCGGAAAAGGGCGTTGTATAATTATTTCCGACCGAGGCCCTTATTGTTTGTTTCCTCCGAAGATGCCTATGTATTCGGTGCTGTCGGTTGCGCTCATCCCTTGGAAATTGCCTCCGATGGCATTGGCGTTCGGGCCAAAGAAGGCACCGTTGACCCCTGTGGATGCACCGTTGATACCGGCTTCAAACCCGGTATTTGTTATAGCAGTGGTTCCGTTGACGTTCAGGTTGATGGCGTTGTCGAAGGAGAGGGTGCCCGTCACAGGGTTTGAGGCGGACCCGAAGGCGATGGATATATCGCATTTTCCTCCGGTGAGGTGCGAAATCATGCTTGTGTTGCCGTCTATTTGAATTCCTTCGGCTATGCCTACGTAGCGAGCCGATGCGTTTTGGCTTATCAGGCCGTCGATGACGCTTGGCTGAGTGCGTTCCCCCGCAATCCAGAGAGACCCCGGGTTGTGAAGGTGGTAGTCCTTGCCGGTTCCGGGGTCCACATACGCAACCTCCCAATACCCCCACTGCACATGCTCTGAGAACTGTTGGCCGGGAATAGGGGTGTTGTCCTCATCCTGCAGAGGGGCTGTGATGAGGAAGTTGCCGTAGGGCTTCAGGGTTTTGATGTTGGCTGAGCCATCGGTGCCGTCACCCAGGTAGGCTGCAAAGTGGTCCTCCAGCACAAAGGCGGACTGTCCGTTGGACCCAATGGTGACGTTAAGGGTTCCTGCACCACCGACAACATCGGTTGCTGTGAGAGATCCGGTGACGGTTCCTGTGTCACGATTCAGGACAATGGCCACCTGGGAGGCCGAACTGTTCAGAAAGACACTTCGCCCTTGCCCAGGGTTCGCCATGTCCTCTGAAATACCCGTGAGAAAGCCGTTAAACGTAAGGGTACCGGTTGGGGACGTCGGGTCGTCGGTATTCGGGTCGAGCATGGCGGCCCCGACGACCTGAAAATTGCCGGTGGTCTGGGATTGATTTTCAATGTTTATGAGGTTGCCAAGGGATGTGAACCCCAGCCCCTGGGCGTCGGATCCGTAGAATGACCCGGAGGTGCCGGTGATATTGCCCCATTCGATAACCCCTGTATTTGAGTCTCCCGGGTCAAAGGAGGGCCCGATCATGTAAGCACTGGAAATATCGGTTCCGGAGATGCGCCCGAACATCGCAGGGCCTTTTCCCTCCCCATTGCTCTCACCGCTGGTCTCATCAAAGTGGGCGATGTAGGTACCGGTCTTCCAGTTGATTTCCATCATGTATTTTCCAAAATGGACCACGTCCCCCTGGGTGTTTGAGGCACTGGAGTTTTCGATTGCCAGCATGTTGCCGTAGAAAAAATCAACGCCGTCCGAGGGTGTGGTGGTGGCGGGCACTCCGGCGAAACCGAGTTCGTACTGTGTGGAGCCCGGGATGGTAAAGATGGAGAACTCACCGGAAGGGGAGGACTGCACCCTGCGGGTGATGCCGTCATACGTCGATTGGGAGATGTTGAAACCGGTGTAAGGGGCATCAGGGGTGTAACCTGGGATGGTATAGGAAAAGGGGGAGGTGGTACCATCGCTGTTTGTAATGGTGCCGGAGATTACTCCGTCTGTGTTTATGGCGGAGATGCCCCCTTGTATGTAGGAGGACACCTCTCCGGCGGTGTTTGTGAAAGCGGTGGCTCCTTTTCCCGACAGCGGCTCGATAGTGGCCGGTGGGGGGACAACAGGCGGGGGATCGGGGATTTCTGTCAGGATTTCTTCAAGGGGGATCAGGTCCATAAGGGGAGGCTCTGTCACTCCCTCATCGTCCACTCCCGAGTAGTCGGTGAAGGCCTCGTCGGTACCTTCAGCGTCCCCTGTTTCTGCGAAAAAGCCATCCGAATCGCCATTTTCCCCTTCAGCCCCCTGTTCGCCCGGGGCCCCTTCATCGGAACTGGTTTTGTCGTTCCCGTCTTCGTCGGGTTCGAGGGATTTCCCTTCGTCGAGTTCGTCGTCCATGTCTGAGATTTCTTCATTGCTGAACCTGGTTGGACGGGCTGGTTTTTGTTGCCAGGCGGTTACCCGAGTGCCGAAGCCCGGGGTAATGATGGGCACCACCCCTGCTTCATTGATGATGTTGATGCCTTTGCCGCCTTGAAGCATCACATTAAGGGTGCCGTTGCGGAATCTGCCCCGGTAGAGGGACCCGCGGATGCCGATGGTGGCCACCGGCGTTTCGGTTTTGAATGTTTCCGGCGACGCTTTTGTGATGGCGCCCCCCAGTACCCGGAAGACCCCTTCCTTTACCTCGTGGGTGAATGCCCCTTTTTTTGTCTCTTCGTTCCAGCGGTACTCCTTGAGGTGGAGGGTGGAGGCGACCCCTAAGGTAATGATGGTGTTGTCTTTGAACCGGATCTGGATTCGGCTCCGCGTCTCTGTTTTGATCACGTCGTCCTGAAAGACGGGGCTCTTGATGGTCAGGGCACGGATATCGCCCTGGAGATCCGCATTCACCGTCCCCCGCATGGCCACCACCTGGCCGATCTCCACCATCATGGCGGCATGTGCCGTGGAAAGCAGGTTGATCAGCACAAGGCCGATGGAAAAACACAGTGAACGAAGGCTCATGGGATCCTCCCTGGTTTGAGAATGCTCCGGGGCTTGCTTGTCGCGCCGGAGTCCCGTGGTGTTGTTTAAGTGGTTGTAACTATTTAGCTATGCCTTCGGTAGATCGCTTTTTGAAATGAGCCCCGAAAACTTTCCGGTTGCTTGTTAAGACGAGTACAGTTGGAAAATTAATGCCTTCGAATAAATCGAAATCGGCGTCAAAACCTGTTTGTCTAACTTTTCAAAGGTTTGTCCTCCGGCAGGGCAGCCGGAGGCAATTTTGATCTGAACAGGCACAGATAGTGAAACGAACCTAAAACATCAGGGTGCCGGAGAAGGTGATCCGGTTCTGCTCGTAATCGTAGAGGTCGATGGAGGAGTGGGTTTTGGCCCACGTGTGCTCAAGGCCTGTGGAGAAGAGCCGCTTTTTATTTTTTGATATCCAGAGGTCTTTGGAGAGACCGGTTGAGATGCTCATGAGGTGGTCTTTTCGTTTCTCTTCGAAGAGGGTGTAGACCTCTTTGTAATGGGAATAGCTGTACCGTCCGGAGAGACGCATTGTGACAACCGCAGGAAAGGTCCAGGCGACACCGGGGATGGCCTCCACACGGTGAAGGTCGTACTCGTCGTTGTCCGCGTCTTCGTATTCGTAGCGAAGGCCGACAAAACAGCTCAGCCGTTTCATGCTGTAGACCGGTTGAACAGCAAGGAAGGCATCCCACGAGTCCCGTGAGTCGTCTTCAAAGTCCCGAAGTTCAATGCGGGTGGTGACGGTGTATCCCAGCTGAGGGTAGAGGGGGTGGTTTATTGAGATCGAGAGGTGGGCTGAGTCCAGGTACTCTTCATAGTGGCGCTCCAGGTGGTTGGCGCCCAAGGCCGAGGTGAGGGTTACGGTGTTCAGAGTATAGCCCGGGCCGGTCTGGATGCTGACGAAGTTGATGCTCTCCGAGCTTTGGGTGTCGTACCAGACGTTGTAGTTCATGAGGGAGGTGTCCCAGAAAAGGCGGCCGGCATCGGTTTTGTATCGGTGGCCGAGCTGCAGGAAACTGCCTCCAAACCAGTCGTCATCTTTCTTTTCGAGTGTAAACGGGAAGCCCGGCAGCACCGGAATGTCGATGACGCGATCATCAGGAAGAACCTTCGGGTTGTCATCCCACCCCACAAACCCCCTGAGAATGCCTGAAATGAAATGGCTTTGCAGTAATCTGTTTGCCGCTTCCACATAGCGTTTGATGTTCTCACGGACAGCCTCAGGGGGCGAGGACTCCATGACCTCAAGAAAGTGGACTTTTGCGTTTTCGTAGTCGCCGAGCCTCATGAGGGTGCGGCCGAGCTCCAGGCGGACGCGATGGTTATCGGGGGCATCCATCAGCATGCGATCATAAACCATGACCGCCTCTTCGTACATTCCCTGCTCAAAGGCGGAACGGCCCAGCATAAAGTTGACGGCCGGGTCCTGTGGGTTCTGGATGAAGAGGCGGTTGAAGGTATCATAGGCTTCGCCGATTCGCCCCTCTTCAAAGGAAGCCCTGCCTTCATCAAAGAGGCCCTGGTACCCCTCCTGCGTCATGGCAGGGGCAAGGGGCGGCCAGAGAATTACAAGAAGGCAAAAGACGACGAGGCAGGTAGAGCGTGGCATGGTCATAGGGCATCTTTTCCGTTGGGGGCCTGAAGTGAAAAACATGGGATTAACGAACATGCGTGACGGATGGAACCAGGCTCAGGGGAGGGTGTGATGGAATGCGAAGAGAGATGGCTGATCAATGGGGTATAAAGGCATTTTCCCATAAAAACAATGGGGTGTCCAGTGGGACATGTACGCGCGATGAGCATGGCCTGCCACAGAGACACAGAGGAAAAGCGAAAAACACGCCTCCGGCGGGCAGGGGCTGAGCCCCTGCACCCCAGGTTCGCGAATGTTCCCGACCCTCGTTCCTCGTGTCAATCACATTCGCTGACGGGCTTTACCCGTGGGGTCTCAGCGTATAATCCAGCATGGAAATCCTTGGCCTCTGGCCAAGGTCAGAGTCCACAGGCTTTGCCGAGTGAACGACTCACAGTAAATGAAGAGATACGCCATAATTAAAGGCAACGTTTGGAGGCGTCGTAAAAGAAGGCCTTATGAACCACGAAGATCACGAAGAAAATTAAAAGAGCGATAGCTTGTCTTTGCGGCGAAGCCGCATTCGTGCTCTTTGTGTC
This sequence comes from Desulfolunaceae bacterium, assembly GCA_942491485.1. Taxonomy (GTDB): domain Bacteria; phylum Desulfobacterota; class Desulfobacteria; order Desulfobacterales; family Desulfolunaceae; genus Desulfoluna. The sequence goes on from CALOAX010000018.1 coordinate 26,349, forward strand.
CTTCGTGGTAGAGATCCATTTTGTCACTCGGTTTGAAGCTGCCGTCAACCAGGAACGCAACGATTCAGGGTACGCCTCCGACTGCTCTGCCCGGTCCCAGGCTTTTGCCTGATCGGAAAGGATGGGTTTGATAAACAGGTTTTGTGCATGCTTTTGAAAGGTTACAACAGAATCAAAGGCGAATGTGGCTTCGCCACCCTCGGAGGCCGGTTTTCATGGGGTGAACAGTTATCCGGGAACAAAAAAGGCGGCATCCGAAAATTCGGGTGCCGCCTTTGCATGTTCAGTCTGAGTGCTCTCTTATTTTACGGGGACGATCCATTTCAGGGGATCTTCAGAGCGACCGAACTGGATGTCCATGAGGTCGTTGAAGAGACCGGAGGAGATGGGGCCTGCGCCGCCGTCACCCACGGTGATCTCTTTGTCGCCGAACTTGATCATGCCCACAGGGGAGATGACGGCAGCGGTGCCGGAGCCGAAGACCTCCTGGAGGCGACCCTCTTCATGGGCCTGGAACACCTCGTCGATGGAGATGCGCTTTTCGGAGACCTTCTTGCCCTGGTGGCGGGCCAGCTTGATGACAGAATCACGGGTGATGCCTGCCAGGATGCTGCCGTTGAGCTCCGGGGTGACGATCTCGTCATCGATGACGAAGAAGATGTTCATGGAGCCCACCTCTTCAACGTATTTTCGCTCAACCCCGTCAAGCCAGAGCACCTGGGTGTACCCTTCGGCCTGGGCAATCTCGGTGGCATAGAGGCTGGCCGCGTAGTTGGCGGCTGTCTTGGCAGCGCCCAGGCCGCCACGAACGGCGCGAACGTGCTCGGGGGAGACCCAGATCTTCACCGGGTTGAAGCCTTCGGGATAGTAGGCGCCAACGGGGGAGAGGATGATCATGAACCGATGGGTGGGGGAAGACTTCAGGCCGATGTAGGGGTCTGTGGCGATGATGAAGGGTCGCACATAGAGCGAGGTACCGGGGGCTGAAGGGATCCATCCCTTCTCCATTTCAAGGAGCGTCTCCAGGCCCTTCAAGCAATCATCCACGTCGATGTTGGGGATGCAGAGGGCTTCGGCGGAGCGGTTCAGGCGCTCGAAGTTGTCTCTGGGTCGGAAGAGCTGGGCAGAACCGTCTTCTTTTTTGTAAACCTTGAGGCCTTCGAAGATGGTCTGACCGTAATGAAGCACCATGGTGGCAGGGCTTACTTCAAAGGGACCGTAGGGGACAATGCGGGCGTCGTGCCAGCCAATGCCTTCGGTGTAGTCCATGATGAACATGTGGTCGGTGAAGATGGTGCCGAATCCCAGGTTGGATTCATCAGGATGTGACTTCGGGGTGTCGATTTTGTTGATGGTGATTTCCATGGAAGACCTCAAAAAACATGGCAATGGCCTTGGTTGTACGGACCATTGGCGGTTGATATATCAGGTGACGAAACGCCACTCAAAGTGAACATTGTGTTTTTGCGGGCTTTAAATCAAAGCGGGCCAACGTCCTGCCTCCTGCCTTAAAATACCCCTGATAAATCATGGGTTTTTAAAGGAGAGGAGGTCCCTTGGTGCAACGCCTAATCAAAAAGGTGCCTCGGTATTTTTCTTGGATGCGCAGAACGGACAGGCTCTGGCCATGGGCCGGGGTAGAGGATCGAGTGGCTGGATGCCAAATCGGTCTCGGCTTGGAGATGCCTTGAGCGGCAAGTGCGCAAATAATTTAAAATTAGATATCGGCATCCGACGGTTAAATCAAGGGGAATGTGCTCAATGTCTTTGAAAAACGCATATTAACAATGTTTTTGAGCTATGTTGGCAGAACTTTCGGAAAGGTTCTTGACAAGAGAAATTGGTTTGCGATATTGCTGATGAATTGATCTTGACGTTAACGTCAAGTGTTGAGCGGAGAAAACGAACCGAGGGGATGCGATTCGTCTCTTAAATGGCGCGGCTTTCCGAAGGGTAGACGGAAAGCCCGGGCCGGTGGTATCGTGTCCCTCTGTCCCGGAATGATTCCGGGCCGGATATTTAATTGATACTCTGCACCTGACAGGGCTTGCTGCCCTGATTTGGGTGCCAGGCATGATCGAGGCACACCAGTGCTGAAAGTGGTGAAAGCATGAGACAGGACATCATTGAAATCCGTTGGCACGGCCGGGGAGGTCAGGGCGCCATCACAGCCGCCAAAATTGTGGCCAACGCCGCATTTAAGGCGGGGTACAAAGGCGTCGTCATGGCCCCCACCTTCGGAACGGAGCGAAGGGGAGCCCCCGTCTTTACATCTCTTAAAATCTCCAGGGAGAAGATCTACGACCTCTCTCCCATTGCCACCCCGGACATGGTGGTGGTGCTGGATCACACCCTTCTTGAAGAGGTGGATGTTACCAGCGGCCTGAAAGAGGGCGGGGAGATTATCCTCAATACCCCGAAACCCATTGACGCTTATGATTTCGGCAACCACAAGCTCTCCGTGGCAGACGTCACCGCATGCGCCACCGAAGCAGGGCTTGCCCCGGGCATCGTCAACACAGGGATTATCGGCGCCTTTGAAAAGGCCACCGGCCTTGTGGGCAGGGAGCTTCTCGGGGAAGCCATCAGAAAGGAATTCGCTGCCATGAAACCCGAAGAGAACGCCCAGGCGGCCTCCCTCTCTTTTGATCGCACAGTAATTGGAGGTGCCTGATGTCCAAAGAAGAGTTTTGCAACATGATCTCAATCAGTGAGCCCGGCCCCGGCGACGGTGGCAACACCGGCTCCTGGCGCGTGCTTCGACCGGTTCTCGACGCGACCAAATGCATCCCGGCCAAGACCGGCAAGCCCTCGTGTTTTAATTGCTGGCTCTACTGCCCGGATGGGGTGGTCACCAAGACCATTCCCCCCACCATTGACTACACCTACTGCAAAGGGTGTGGCATCTGTGCCGAAGAGTGCCCCAGCGGTGCCATCACCATGGTGGATGAAGCGAGCTTTACCAAAGAGGAGAAATAGACCATGCATGTGATTGAATCAGGCAACGTGGCTGCCGCAACAGGGGTGAAGCTGGCAAGAACCCAGGTGATTGCCGCCTACCCCATCACGCCGCAGACCCCTCTGACGGAAAAATTATCTGAGTTTGTTGAAGGGGGAGAGCTCCCGGCGGAATACATCCCCGTGGAGAGTGAGCACAGCGCCATGGCCGTGTGCATCGCCTCGTCCACCGCAGGTGCCCGTTCCTTTACCGCCACCAGCGCCAACGGCCTTCTCTACATGAACGAGCAGCTTCACTGGGCTGCAGGTTCCCGCCTTCCCATCGTGATGTGTGTGGCCAACCGAGGTGTCGGGGCCCCCTGGACCGTCTGGAACGACCACCAGGACACCGTCAGCCAGCGAGACCTGGGCTGGATTCAGCTTTACTGCGCCGACCATCAGCAGATCCACGACACAGTGATCAAAGCCTTTAAACTGGCCGAAACCGTCAGCATTCCCGTCATGGTCTGCTACGACGGCTACCTGTTGTCGCATACCTACATGCCCTTTGATCAGCCCGAGCAGGAGCAGGTGGATGCCTTCCTGCCTCCCTTTGCTCCCGAGCATTTCCTCAACCCGGAAGCACCCCGGAACTTCAACACCGTGACCCTGCCGGATGTCCGTCCCGACATTCACGGCAACACGGCTCCCGGCTACATGGAGATCCGGAAAACACTTCACTCAGACCTTCGCGGTGCCATAGGCGAGATTGAAAAGATCGACGGCGAGTTCGGCGAGATCTTCGGTCGTGGCGGTGAGCCCTTTGTCGAGCCCTACCGTTGTGACGATGCCGATTATGTGGCGTTCTGCATGGGCTCTCTCTCTTACCAGGTTCGTGACGTGGTGGATGCCATGCGGGAAGAGGGGACCAAAGTTGGTGTGATGGGCCTTAAGGTATACCGACCCTTCCCCGATGTTGCCGTGCGCGACGCCCTGGCCAAATGCAAAGGCGTGATCGTTCTCGAAAAGGCCCTCTCCTACGGTAACCAGGGAGCACTGTTCGCTGACGTAAAATCCGCACTCTTCAGCGCCGAAACCCGTCCTTTCGTACACAACTACATCGTGGGACTGGGTGGCCGGGAGATCAAAACCGAGCACCTGTATGATGCCCTGACCGAATCCATCAACAACGAAGCCGCCATCGGGGATGAACCCCAGTGGGTCGGCTTGAAGATGTAGAGGCCTGCCTGCTATGGATAACGCTAAGAAAACGACGATATTGAATCTGACGGATGACGAACTGGTGAATCCGGGAAACCGGGCCTGTTCCGGTTGCGGCCTGGGCATTGTATACCGAACCGCCCTCAAAGCCCTGGGTAAAGATACGGTCCTTGCCGTTCCTCCCAGCTGCCTCACCGTGCTCCAGGGGCTCTACCCCGTTGCCGCCACCAAGCTCCCTTGCGTGAACGTCACCTTTGCCTCCACGGCTGCGGCCGCCACGGGCGTGCGGGCGGCCATGCGCGCCACCGGCCGGGATCACCTCAACGTTGTTGCCTTTGCCGGCGACGGCGGCACCGGTGACATCGGCATCCAGGCCCTCTCGGGTGCCTGCGAGCGCGGGGAAGACATCATCTATATTTGCTACGACAACGAAGCCTACATGAACACCGGTGTGCAGCGTTCCGGCACCACCCCCAAAGGGGTGATGACCACCACCACACCCATCAAAGGCAAGCTCCAGCACAAGAAGGACGTGCCGAGCATCATCGCCGCCCATGGGATCGATTACGTGGCCACCGCCTCTGCCGCTTACCCCCTTGATCTTTACGACAAGGTGAAGAAGGCCGCCGCCATGAAAGGCGGGACGCGCTATATTCACGTGCACACCCCGTGCCCTCCGGGTTGGGGGTTTGATACCCGCTACACCATCAAGGTGGGCAAGATGAGCGTGGCCACCGGCCTTTTCGATCTATATGAGATCGTCAACGGTGAGTTCTCCCTCACCGGAGAGTCTGCCAAGCGCCTGGGCAAAGAGCGCACCCCCATCGCCGAGTACTTTAAAACCCAGCGACGATTCAAAGGTCTCACCCAGGAGATCATTGATGAGATGCAGGCCATCATCGACGACAAGTGGGCTGCATACACAGCGTAAAATACTTGCCTCCGGGGTCAAGGGGCTGAGCCCCTTGACCCCGGGAACGCAAATGCTCCGAGCCCTCGTTCCTCGGGCCCTGCGCATTTGTTGACGGGCTTCGCCCGTGGGGTATTTTAAGGGTACGTATTGAGAAAAAAGAAAACGGGCAATCTCTTATATGAGGTTGCCCGTTTTTTGATTGAAATCGAGGTTTTAAACAAAAAGCCCTGATAATCTGTTTGGATTATCAGGGCTTTTTGTTTGTTGGTGACTATTCCGGATGCCTCCGGCGGCAAGGTGTGCCACCTTGAAAGCAGGTAGCGGATGCGTTTTGCCCCTCGTTCCTCGGGGCAAATCATATCTGCCTTTGATTCGGGAGGAACCCAGCTCAAATTTGGCAAGCCTGTTTGTCAAACTTTTCAAAAGTTTGGCTCCCGGCAGGGCCGCCGGAGGCAAGTTTTTCAGCTCTTAATTCTTGAGGCTGTGAATCGGTGCCGGGATTCGTCCGCCGTGGCGGACGAAGCTGTTCTCTCCCTGGCAGTTTTTCACATCAATGATGGTGGCATGACCCAACAGGCCTCCAAAGTGGGCATAGTCTCCAGCCCCTTTTCCGGGGACAGGGATCAGCCTGCATGCGGTGGTTTTGTTGTTGATCATGCCGATGGCCATTTCATCGGCGATGATGCCTGCCAGGGTCTCTTCGGAGGTGTTCCCGGGGATGGCGACCATGTCGAGGCCCACGGAGCAGACACAGGTCATGGCTTCGAGTTTTTCGATGTTGAGGAAACCATTTCTGCACGCCTCTTCGATGTTCAGGTCCTCACTGACGGGGATGAAGGCTCCGGAGAGTCCGCCCACGTGGGAGCTGGCAAAGGCGCCGCCTTTTTTCACGGCGTCGTTGAGCATGGCAAGGGCCGCGGTGCTGCCGGGTGCGCCGATGCTGATGAGGCCGAGGCTCTGGAAAATCTCGCCCACGCTGTCGCCCACGGTGGGGGTGGGGGCCAGGGAGAGGTCCACCACGCCGAAGGGGATATCAAGGGTGTCAGCCACTTCCCGGCCGATGAGCTCGCCCACGCGGGTGACTTTGCAGGCGGTGCGCTTGATGATCTCGGCGATGTCGCCGAGTCCCAGGTCGGGCTTGGCTTCAATGGCCCGGTCGATGGCGCGTTTCACCACGCCGGGGCCGCTGACGCCCACGTTGATGACGGCGTCGGCTTCTCCGGTCCCCAGGTAGGCACCGGCCATGAAGGGAACATCCTGGGGGATGTTGCAGAAGACGCAGAGCTTGGCTGCCGCCAGGCCGTCTTTGTCCGAGGTGAGCTCTGCACCGCGCTTGATGGCCTTGGCCATGAGAAGCACCGCGTCCATATTGATGCCGGCCCGTGTGGAGCCCACGTTGACGGAGGCGCAGATGCGGTCGGTCTGGGTGAGGGCTTCGGGAATGGCTTCGATGAGGGCGCGGTCGCCGTTGGCCATGCCTTTTTCCACCAGGGCGGAGAAGCCGCCGATGAAGTCCACGCCAACCTCAACCGCAATATCGTTCAGGGTTTTGGCGATTTCAACCATCTGGTCTGCGTTGAAGGGTGCCGCCACCACGCCGATGGGGCTGATGGAGATGCGCTTGTTCACCACCTCGATGCCGTACTTGTCGCCGATGGCGTTGCAGGTCTCCACGAGGTTTCCCGCAAGGCGGGTGATTTTTTTGCGCAGGTTGGCCTTGAAGATCTCCAGATCGTGACTGGCGCAGTCAAAGAGGTTGATCCCGAGGGTGACGGTTCGTACATCAAGATGCTCGTATTTGAGCATCTCAACGGTTGATATCAGTTCGCTGTCGTTGAGCATGGTCTTATTCCTGAAATGTCTGTGGCCGATTGCAGAGTTTGTTTGCAATGGCCGTAAAGGCATCGGCTGATGGTTGTTGACACCGGGGTACCGGGAAAATCAGATTCGGTTTACCGTGTCAAAGATGTTTTTGTGCTGAAAGGTGAGGGCCAGGTTGAGGCTTGTCGCCTTCTCCTTCAGGGTGCCGGAGAGGATGTGTCGGTCCACGGTGTCAGGCACAAGCACCTCGTAGACCATGATGTTTCTCTCAGGGTTGTCGCCCCCTTCGAACACGGCCTTAAGGTTGATGATGTTGACGCCTGCCTCGGCAATGACCGTGGAGATGTCGTACACCAGGCCTCGGCTGTCCGGGCCGATGGTGGTGATGATGAAATGCTCACCGGACGGCTCCTGGGTATCTTCCAACGCCATGGGCTCGATGTGGACGTGAAGTCCTTTTTCATCGAATGTGCCGTGGAATTGCTCTGAGAAGGTTTCGAAATCGGTTCCCTCGGGCGTGGAGATAATGTAGATGCCGGCAAATTCCGACTGAAGAATGGTCTGGCTGACGTTTTCTATGTTGCAGCCCAGCTGATAAAGAACCCCGGCCACCGAGGAAACGATGCCGGGTCGGTCTTTTCCGATTGCCGTAATGATGATCTTGCTCATGTGTACAACCTGACTCGAAAGTGTTGGTAGGGCCTCGTCGTTTAACGGGCCGTCACGTGGAAATTTGGGCTGTCGTGGGGTGCTTTCCTGGTGCCTTTCAGCAGAAGGTTGACGTGTGATTGCGCATATACGAAATTGGCCCCACGTATTCAGCTCGAAAACATCAAACGTGCCGTTCCCTCAGGATTGGCACGATCCACACTATGTACCATGAACGGATAGGCATGAACACCTTTATTGTAGACGGATAGCGCATTTGAATGCTTCTGGTTCAACATGGGTGGGTGCACTGTTTGACATATTGATGAAAACCTCAGTTATGAATGCTTGCCTGTCAGAGTGCGCTTTGCGTGTCGGGTTGTAAATCTTATATTTCAATGTGTTGAATATGTAGGTGGTGAAGTGGTTTGGTTTTTGTTGCGTATTTGCGCAATCATATTTTTTGAGGATAAATGGTCGGGCAGGGGTTGAAAAATTCGTTATCCTTTCTACATTATGCCTGTTACAGTTATTGAACCTTTCATGAGCCCTGAGGGGGCGGACAGGTGAACCAGAGGCCTTGTGGACAATCCACACGGGGGTTCCGCTGTCGGGAGGTTATGGTCGGGGAACCATTTAAACCCGACCTCTGAGATTGGAATGTTGTGAAACAGGAGATACCATGCAGATCGTGACGACCCACAAGGGGACCGACTTCGACGGGTTGGCCTCCCTTATCGCCGCTACCATGATTTACCCGGATGCCGTTCCGGTCCTTCCCAAAAGTGTTAACGCCAACGTTCGTGCCTTCATGGCCATTCATAAGGACCTGTTTGAGATCCTTCACCCCCGTGAGATTAATTATGATGAGGTGACTCAGCTGATCGTGGTGGATGCCAACAGCTGGAAACGGTTGGAGGGCGTGAACGCCCTGAAAGACCGAGATGACCTTCTTATTCACATTTGGGACCATCACGACGGCGGAGACATTGACGCCGACATGGTGCGAAACGAGGGGTATGGCTCCGCCGTAACACACCTGGTTCTGGAGTTGGAATCCCGCCGCATGATGCTTACCCCCATGCTTGCCACCTTGTTTCTCATGGGGATCTATGAGGACACGGGATGCCTCTCCTACCCATCGACCAAGCCGGAAGACGCACGGGCTGTTGCCTGGCTGCTGGACCGCAAGGCCGATCTCAATGTGTTGGGCGGCTTTTTGAGGCAAGCCTACGGCGAGAAGCAGAAGTCGGTTCTGTTCGAGATGATGAAGAACCCCGAACAGCGCCGGGTCAACGGGTACAATCTCTCGTTTGCGTCTGTTCCCGTTGAAGGGCATGTGGCCAACCTCTCCGTGGTGGTGAACATGTTCCTGGACCTGGAGAACAGCGACGCTGCCTTTGGTGTCTTCTTTGACGAGGAGGCGGGTAAGTGCATGGTCATCGGCCGTGGCAAGGCGGAAAACCTGGACATGGGGAAACTCATGCGCAACCTTGGCGGCGGTGGGCACCCGGGGGCCGGGGCTGCTCAGTTCAAGTCTGATTTTCATAACCCTGATGCCGTCTTTACCATGATCTGCAATCTGATCGAGAACGATCAGGTGGCGTCCGTTCAGTTGGGCGATATCATGAGTTTTCCCGTGGTGTCTGTTGAGACCACCACTCCCATGGAAGATTTGGGGATTCTCCTGCGTGAAAAGGGGTGCACCGGGGTGCCGGTGACCGATGACGGCAAGGTGGTGGGGGTGATTTCCCGTCGCGACTTTAAAAAGCTTCGCAAGGAGACCCAGCTGAAGTCTCCGGTGAAGGCTTATATGACGCCGTCGGTGGTGGAGATTGATTCCGAGAGGAGCCCCCTTGAGGCTGCGAGACTCATGATCAAGCATGATATCGGGAGGGTGCCGGTGGTGGAGGACGGGCAGATGATAGGGATTGTGACCCGGACCGACGTCATGAGGTACTACTACGATCTCGTCCCCGACTAAATTCTCATGGAAAATCTTGGCCCACAAAATGTTTTATTTTGAATAATACCAGTTCGGGTGTGGGCCAATATCTTCCACCCTACGGGCGCCATGAGCCCTCCGTGTGCTGCGTTATCCTCCCCTCGGAGTAGGGAACCTACGCCTTCAGGTCGGAATGCCTTGCCCACGAAGAGCTCATGGCGTGAGAATGCTTCGCGAGATTTCGGGTTTCATTATTGAGCCGTATGGAAATAATAAGGTCCCATCGAATGATTACCTCCACCATTGTTGCCAGCGTTATCCTCCCCTCCAACTAAAAAACCACGTCTTCAGGTCGGAATGCCTTGCCCACAACCCGCTCCTTGCGTGAAAACGCGTCGCGGGATTGTGGGTTAGTTTTTTAGAGGTGTACACCAGGGAAGGGCCAAATAAGTGAGGGGAGACCCGAAAACGTTTGGCCTGTTTTTTATCCTTCGGGCCCAAGGAGCGTGCCCGTGGCCTGCGTTATCCTCCCTTCGAAATAAAAAACCACGCCCTCAGGTCGGAATGCCTTGCCCACGACCCGCTCCTTGCGTGAAAACACGTCGCAGGATTGCGGGTTTCATGTTTTAGACGTCTGATAGGCGTGAAGGGCCAAATAAGTGGGGGGAGACCCGAAAAGCTTTTGGCCCGCTTTTTTACCCTTCGGGCCCAAGGAGCGTGCCGTGGCCTGCGTTATCCTCCCTTCGAAAGAAAAAACCACGTCCTCAGGTCGGAATGCCTTGCCCACGACCCGCTCCTTGCGTGAAAATGCGTCGCGGGATTGTGGGGTTGTTTTTTAGAGGTGTGCACCAGTGAAGGGCCAAATAAGTGAGGGGAGACCCGAAAAACTATTGGCCCGCTTTTTATACCCTTCGGGCCCAAGGAGCGTGCCGTGGCCTGCGTTATCCTCCCTTCGAAGTAAAAAACCACGTCTTCAGGCCGGAATGCCATGGTCTGCTTCTTGTGTGAAAACGCGTCGAGGGATTGCGGGTTTCTCTTTTCGGCGTATGTGAATATGACGGGCCAAAGTAATCAGGGGGAATCCCGATAAGCTTTAGCCCTTTTTTGTCTTTCGGGTTCCATGGAGTTACCTAAATAACGTAAATGTTTATCCACGGGCGAAGCCCGTAAGCGAATGAGGAGGGGGAGGAACGAGCCCCGGAGCATTCGCAAACCTGGGGTCCAGGGGATTATCCCCTGGTTAGAAATCGACCCCCGGTTGGGGTTCGATGCCTTTTCGGTAGGCGTGTTTGATTTCGCGGACTTCGCTTGCGGTGTCTGCCCTGTCGATGACTTCCGGGTGGGCGTCTCTTCCGGTGAGGATGAGGTGTAAGGGGGCGGGGCGCTTGTCGAGGAGGGCATGGACCTGGGGAAGATCCGCAAGCTTGAGGTGGAGGGCGTTGTTGATTTCGTCCAGGATAAGCAGCTCGAAATGGCCGGAATCCATTTTGGTGTGGGCCAGTTCGATGGCTTCCTGCGCGTTTTTTCGGTGCTCGGCATGGGAGTAGGGGTTGCCTTCGATGCCGCAGAACCCTTTGCCGGTGGCGGTGAGCTCCACCAAGCCCTTGAGCTTTTTGACGCCGTCCCATTCACCGGAGTAGAGATCCCCTTTCATAAACTGGATGATGCATACCTTGATGCCATGGCCCACGGCGCGAAGTGCCATGCCCATGGCGCTGGTGGTTTTTCCTTTGCCGTAACCGGTGATGACCACCACCAGGCCGCGCTTTTCCTTGGGTTCGAATTTTTTAATTTCCATGGGGCCTCCAATCCGGATATGTCAAAATCACGTGTCCTTAATATTCAAGGCATCAGAGCTTTTACCTCAAAATATTTGATAATGCGGAGTCTGAGTGCATTCGGGTCGCCCAAAGGGAGGGAACATCGAATAGAAAACCGTGTCGTAACTATTCAGCTCAACGTTGCCTCCGGCGGTCCTGCAGGGAGCCACAACCGGACAGTTTTTGCGGAGCTTTTTTCAAAAAGCGACAGCTGAACAGTTACCATCCGGATTAAGATAATTCCGGTCGTGGGGCTTACAAAAAGGTCGGGCGGCCTTGTGGGCCGCCCGCAGGTCGAAAGGTTATGAGGTATAAGAATGGGAAACCCGGAGCCTTCCTTTTTTGATACGAATGGCCAATGGTGAGACAAACTCACTGTACAGCGGTTCACCTCACCGTTTGATCAGGCCAGGAGCCGCTTGACGCCCTCCACGATCTCCTCCGTGGAGTCGGGGCCCTTGGGAACGTAGTCGTCGGCTTCCATGGATTTCCCGTCGTAGTGGGAGTAGCGGGTGGAGCCCACATGATCGGCCACGGCAGTGAGCATGAGGATGGGAATATCCTCATACTTTTCGTCATTTTTCAGCTGGTCACACACCTCGTAACCATCCATTTCCGGCATCATAACGTCAAGGACAATGGCATCCGGAGGATTGGCATGCACTTTGTCAATGGCCTCATTGCCGTTGTAGGCCACCTCGGTGAGAAATCCCTCTTTTTCGAGCCTCTTCCTGATGACGAGGGTCATGTCAGGCTCATCATCCACAACAAGGACACGTTTTTTTTCGGTCATGGCAACCTCCTATTTCGGCAAGGGTTCATGGCTCAGACACAGTCCGTTATCATAATGGCCTCGGCCGCTTGCGGGCTGTGCCTCCCCGGGCGGTTTTCCGCCCGGGTCGGATGGGTGTGGTATGTGGTGCAAGGGGTTTCCTTGCGTTCATGCATCGGATCGGGTCAGCAGCCAAAGGATTCGGTGCCGACGGTTTGTGTTGTCTGAGCAGCAGGCATCACGAGTTTTGGGGGTCATGACGTCGCTGCTGCAGCAGGCTCCGTGAGTTCCTCCTCCTCCGGTCTGAATTCCCCTACTTCAGGTCTGGGGTAGAGTCCGGCCCGCTGGACAATTTCAGGGACCATCTCCTCCCACTCGATGGCCATGATGTGAAATCCGCAGACACCCTCCACTTGCTTGAGACGTTCGATGGTCTCTAAACAGATGTTGATTCCCTCTTCGGCCTGCTTCTCCTTGGGTGTGTCGCTCATGCGTTTGACCATCTCGTCGGGGACGTCGATACCCGGAACGCGGCTTCGCATGTACTTGGCCATCCCGGCGGTCTTGAACGGGGTGACCCCTGCCAGGATGTATGTTTTCTCATGGAGGCCCCGATCCCGGACGCCTTTCATCCACTCTTCAAATTTATCCATGTTGTAGATGCATTGCGTCTGGATGAACTCGGCCCCGGCGGCAATCTTTTTGGCCAGGCGGGGGACCCTGATCTCAAAGGGGTCGGCAAAGGGGTTGGCGGCGGCGCCAATGAACATTTCCGGCGGCCGGCTGATTTTGTCACCACCAATGAAGAGGCCATCGTCGCGCATCTGACGCACCACCTGGAGAAGTTGCATGGAGTCTAAGTCGTGGACATTCTGACCCGCCTTGCAGTCCCCGAAACTCTGGTGGTCTCCGCTGAGGCAGAGGATGTTGTTGATGTCAAAGGAGGCCGCTCCCAAGATGTCGCTCTGAAGGGCGATGCGGTTTTTGTCCCGGGTCACCATCTGGAGGACCGGCTCCAAGCCGGCCTGCTTGAGGCGGATGGAGGCGGCCAGGCTGCAGAGTCGGGTCATGGAGGTCTGGTTGTCGGTGACGTTCACCACATCGATATAGCCTTTGAGCATGGCGCCTTTGGTGTCGAGGACGGAGCCGTCGGTGCCCCGGGGGGGGCCGCATTCGGAGGTGACGGCCATGTGGCCTTCGGCCAGGATTCTCTCCAGGCGACTTGAGGTGCGTGGGGTTCGTTTTGCTCTCATGGGTTACAGATCCTCCCTTACCAGGGTTCTCGGGCCACCGGCCCTGTCTGTGGACCAGTCCTGGATCGGAGCCAGGTCTTCGTAGCGGTCCAGCTGTCCCAGTTCTTTGAGGCGGTCGACAATGAGTTGCCAGGCGCAGGGTATGTCTTTGCTGATTTCACAACGGCCGTCCACGGATCCCCCGCAGGGGCCGTTGAGAATGCGTTTGGCACACCTGGAGATGGGGCAGATGCCACCTGTGCGACCCAGGACGCAGCTTCCGCAGGCCTGGCAGCGCTCAGAAAAGACGCCAATCTCCTCCACTGCGCCCAGAAAGGTCGTGTTCAAGGCCGGAATAACGGGCTTGTCTTTCCAGAAGGCGGCGATAAACTGCACGCCGATGCCGCAGGCAGTGGAGAGGACCGCTTCGGTCTCGTCGATGGCCGTCTGAGCCGGGGCAAAAAACTCCTCTTCGCACTGCCTTTCGACGCCGCTTTCGGTGATCTCCATGGAGACCCCTTCCTTTTTGGCCTTCATGCGAAGCAGTGAGGCGATGATACCGGCCTCCTTGTTTCCCCCCTCATGGCAGACGGCCACACAGGTGTTGCAGCCCAGCACGAGAAGTCGCTTTCGATCCTTGACCATCTCCCAGATCTCTTCCAACGGTTTCTGCTGTCCGACGATCATCGCTCATCTCCTTGGTGGTTTTCTCCGAAGGGCGACGGCCCAAGCTCTTGGATGGTTTCTGTGAATTCACGGCAGATCTCCGCCCACCTGGGCCCCATGGCGGCGGAAAGGTTGAACATTTCAAGACGCTCCGGCTCCAGCCCAACCTGGGTGATGAGCTGCTTGAGGCGGATGACACGTTTGGCGGCGTTTGTATTTCCTTCCAGGAAATGGCATTGGCCCTCAAGTCAACCGGCCACGAAGATGCCGTCAAAGCCTTTCTCAAAGGCCTGAAGCACATAGCCGTGGTCCAGCTTGCCGGTGCAGGGCAGCCGGATGGTTTTTACACTGCTGGGGTAGGAGAGACGCATCACCCCAGCCAGGTCAGCGGCTGCAAAGGCGCAGTAATGACAAGCAAACGCAAGAATCTTCGGCTGCCAGATGCTCGCATGTTCCTCCTCTACGGTCTCCATCTTGGTCACCATCTCTGCCATGGGCCCTCCATTGATTTAAAATTCAAAAAGCAGCCTCCGGCGGCCAGGGGATGATCCCCTGGACCCCAGGTTGCCGCCATGCTTTGCCCCTCGTCCCTCGGGACAAATCATGACGGTTTAATTGCAGTAGCTTGATGTTGGGGCTTTGAGGGTACGTTGGAATCGCAAGGTTAATGCACTAATAACAAGTGCAATAGATGCTACTCCAACAGACGATGCCTCCACCCACGTCATGACGTATCTCCTTAAATTTGTTTTTTTGTCGCGGCGCTTATCCCCGAGGAACGAGGGGAGAAGTGCCGCGACAACCCGCTTTCGAGGTGGCTCACCTCGCCGCCGGAGGCATGGTTTTAAATAGCTGCATTGATCATGGCGCTGATCTGGTCGTCGCGGAAGCTGTTGACCTGGAAGGCCTTGGCCGGGCAGACCCCGGCGCAGATGCCGCAGCCGACGCATTTGACTTCGTTGTGGCTCACCTTGCCGTCTGTGTCGATGAAGGGAGCTCCGTAGGGGCAGCTTCGGACGCAGGCGAGGCAGCTCATGCAGAGGTCCCGGTTGTGTTTGGCCACGGCTCCGGAGACTGCCAGCTCCGTTTTCGAGAGAAGAACCCCGGCCCGGCCCGCTGCGGAGAGGGCCTGGCTGATGGTCTCGTCGAGGTTTTTGGGGGCGTGGGCCAGGCCGGTCAGGTAGTAGCCATCGCTGGGGAAATCCACGGGCCTCAGTTTGACGTGGGCCTCCAGGAGGAAGCCGTCGCTGTTTGTGGTGAGCTTGTACTTTTTGGCCAGCTCCTCCGTGGACGGATGGGGATTGAGGCCGGCGGCCAGGATCAGGCGCTGGGCGACAAATCGAACAGGGAACCGGGCCATCTCGTCCATGAGCGTTACTTCGACACCGGTGGGTGTGGAGGCAAGTTCGGGCATGTTGTCCAGGGCGTAATGGACAAAGAGAACACCCGCGTCGCGAGCTTCGGCGTAGAGCATCTCCCGCATGCCGTAGGTTCGCATCTCCCGGTAGAGGATGGTGACGTGGGCCTGTGGGTTCGATTTTTTAATGGCCAGGGCGTGTTTCACCGACTCCTGACAGCAGATACGGGAGCAGTAGTTCCGGGGCTCACAGCGCGATTCTGCGCACTGGATAAAAAGAAACTGCTCGTTGTCCACCGGCGGCGTCTCGGCAAGGGATGTTTCCAGGTCCCTTAAGATCATAACCCGTGGGTCTTCTCCATAGAGAAGGGAGGTGGGCTCGTGCCAGGTACCTCCTGTGGCCATGACAACGGCGCCGTGCTCGACGGTGGTTCCATCGGTGAGTGTGGTGATGAAGTTGCCCACAAAACCATCGCTTTTTTCTACCTCGGTGCCGGTGTGCAGGGTGATCAGGTTGTGATTGGACGCCTTTTCCATGCGCGAGGCGAGGAAATGGGCCATATCACCCCCGTCCCAGCTCAGGGAACACCCTGAAAGAAGCCCGCCGACGGTGTTCTCTTTTTCCACCACATCCACGCCATATCCCTGGTCGGCAAGGGAGAGGGCGCAGGTGAGACCGGCAATGCCACCGCCCACCACGAGGGCCCGAGGCGTGACGGGAACAGAGGAGGACTCCACGGGCATGAGGCGAAGGGCTTTTTCAATGCTCATCGACACCAGTTTTTTGGCTTTTTTCGTGGCCACGTCACCCTGGCCCATGTGGCACCAGGAGCATTGCTCCCGGATATCGGCCAACTCAAAGAGATAGGGGTTGAGGCCGGCGGCCCGGATGGTTTCCCGGAAGAGGGGCTCATGGGTACGTGGGGTGCAGGAAGCAACCACCACGCGATTGAGGCCTTTTTCGGCAATGCGTTCCCGTATTTTCTCCTGGCTGTCCTGGGCGCAGGCGTAGACCATGTCTTCGGCGTGGACCACGCCTTCAACGTCGGCAGCGAGTTCCGCAACGGATTTTACATCCACGGTCTGGGCGATGTTGATGCCGCAGTGGCAGACAAAGACACCGGCTCGGGGTTCATCGTCTGCGGAGACAGTCTCGGGGGGAAGGTCGCGTGTGGTGATCTCCGTGCCCCTGGCTTCGCTTAACAGGGACATGGCCGCCCCTGCCACGGCGCTGCCCTGGGCCACGGTTTCCGGGATGTCTTTGGGGCTCTGGTAGGAACCGGTGACAAAGATACCGGGTCGGGATGACTCCACCGGTCGAAACGCGTTGGTCTTCGGGAACAGGTAGGGATCGGTCTCAATGCCGAAGGTTTCGGCAAAGGTGGCGGCATCGGATCTGGGCTCCAGGCCGGTGGAGAGTACCACCATGTCAAAGGATTCCGAGACAAGGGTGCCGTCGGGCTGTTCGTAGCGCAGGGTGAGGTTGCCGTCTTCGGCCGTTTCGCGAACATCCGAGATCATGGCTCGAATGTACCGGACCCCGTAGTCCGTCTTGGCCCGCTCGATATAGCGATCGAAATCTTTGCCAAAGGCGCGCATGTCCATATAAAAGACCGTGGGCTCCACATCGGCATCATGCTCTTTGGCGATGACCGCCTGTTTGGTGGTGTACATGCAGCACACCGACGAGCACCAGGGGTTGCCGTTGTGAGGATCCCGGGAACCCACGCAATGGAGCCAGGCGATTTTTTTCGGGTGGCTGCCGTCCACAGGGCGGGTGATTTTGCCCTGGAAGGGGCCGGAGGCGGAGAGGATGCGTTCAAACTGCACAGAGGTAACCACGTTGGGCCATCTGCCGTACCCCAGTTCCTGATGGATGGAAGGGTCGTGGCGTGAGAGGCCCGGAGCGAGGATGACGGCTCCGGCTTGAAGCGTAAACTCCTTGTCGGTGTCGTCAAAGCGGATGGCATCTGCCGTGCACACCTTTTCGCATGCTCGGCACTTTCCCTTGGTGAGGTAAATGCACTGCTCTTTATCGATAACCCGTGTGGAGGGAACGGCCTGGGAGAAAAGGGCGTAGATCGCCTTGCGGTTGGCAAGGCCCTGTTCGAATTCGGACGGGACTTTTTTCGGACACTTCTCTTCGCAGCTACCGCACCCAGTGCATTTTTCCGGGTCCACGAAGAGGGCTTTCTGGTGAATGGTGACGGCAAAGTTTCCGGGCTCTCCGGTAATCTCAGCCACTTCGGAGAGGGGGTGGATGTCGATGTTGGGGTGGCGGCCCACCTCCACCATTTTGGGGGAGATCATGCACATGGAGCAGTCCCCGGTGGGGAAGGTTTTGTCCAGCATAACCATGGTGCCACCGATGGAGGAGTCCTTCTGGATCATGTGGACCCTGAAACCGCTGTCGGCAAGATCAAGAGCTGCCTGCATTCCGCCGATGCCTCCACCCACCACCAGTACGGAGCCGCTTTTTTCTGTCATGGATGCCTCCCTGTCATGGGGTAACCCGGTGCTGTTGGTCCGTCATGTGAGGTCAGAGTCCGGGTCAGTGCAATGAGTGTGCTGTTGTCGAATTATCGCTGGTTGATATCGGGCCCGCAGAGGGCATGATGTCACTGCTTTATGCCATGGTGGTTTCTCCCATAATGCCTGCCTTTTTAATCAGGCCGGTGACGTCGATGAAATGTTGCTTCATGTTGAGGGCGTCCATGGGGATCCCAAGAGCGATGCCGGCCAGTTCGGTGATAAAGTACACCGGCAGGCGCGCGTAGATGCCGTGGGCATTGCAGAAGCGCTCCTGGTACGCATCGAGGTTAAGCTGGCACATGGGGCAGGTGGTGACGATACAGTTGGCTTCCCGTGCCAGGGCGTCTTTCATGATCTTTGCCATGAGGCTGAAGGATGTATCGGGATCGTTAATGGCGGCCGAGGCCCCGCAGCAGGCTGTTTTGTAGCTCCAGTCCATGGTCTCGCCCCCGAAGAATTCCACCAGGGTTTCCATCCCATTTGGGTTCTCCACGTTGTCGGAGACGGGGACGTCGTAGGCAAAGCGGGTCATGCAGCCGTAGTAGCAGGCGGCCTTGATCCCCTTTAAGGGGTGTACCACCCGTTCTTTGACCCCGGGTTCTGCCGTTGCTTTTAAAAGCACGTCCAGAATGGTGAGAAGCGTGAGGGAGCCTTTGACCTTGCAGGTGAGCTCTCTGTTGATTTCAGAGAGAAGGGCAGGGTTGTCTTTGGTGCGGACCTGGCTCATGAGAAGGCTGGAGTAACAGCCCGAACAGGGGACGACCATTTCGTCGTAGCCTGATGTCTCGGCGATACCCAGGTTTCTGGCAGGAAGGGCCACTGCCAGGAAATCATCAAACTTGCCTGCTGAGGTTGCGCCGCAGCAGCTCCAGTCGTTGATCTCCTTGAGTTCAATGCCCAGGTTGGAGAAAACCATCCGGGACTGGTGATCGTAAAATTGAGACGACTGGTGCAGAGAACATCCGGGGTAGTAAGCCAGCTCCATTGGTTCCTCCGGTTAGAGATTCAGGGGTATCCGTGAGAGAAAGCAGACGGCTTCAGTTTATGGGTCAGACGATAACGATGGGTCTTGAAATGTGAGAACGATATGATGTCTTATGGCTCTATGTTGAGGTGCTTCGTCGCGAACTTTCATTGGGTGCGAAGGAGCGTTTAAGCGGTGATTCGCGGCCAGGTTTTACCTGGTCGGCATCACGTTGCGGCCTTTCTTTTTCTTCTCCATGGCGAGCTTGTAAAAGGACCTGACCTCATTTCGGCCCCTGGCTGTCTGGAGCTTGAGGTGGAGGCGCCGTTGCTTCAGCATGGAGAGCATCAGGTGACTCTGCTCACGGATCTCTTTGAATACCTCAGCAAAGCGAAGGCTGACGATGTTTTTGGCCATGGCTTTCATTTCATAGGAGCCCATGAACTGTATCTCGTTGACCCGTCCCCACCGGGTGCAACCGGTGACAAAGGAGTCGTGGAAGTATGCGATGGTGGGGCTTCGAGGGGTAATGCTCTCTTCCCGGCTCATTTTTTTCAGGGTCTCGGTGACCCGGCCTGCCTGAATGTCGTTGGGGCAGCGAGTACCGCAGGTGTAGCAGGAGACACATTGCCAGACCAGGGCGTTTTCAAGGGCGGCTTTCCTGTTGCCTGTAATGACCATGCGGATGAGGCGATCCGGTGTAAATCCGATCTCTTCACCCACGGTGCACCCGGAGGCGCAGCGCCTGCATTGATAGCAAGCAAAAATATTCTGGTTGGAACGTTCCATCACCTCAACAGCAAAGCGTTTTGCATCGACCGGGTCGTAGGTCCAGACGTCCATGAACGACTCCTTGATGGGCGGGCAGTTGTGGTATGAACCCGGCATTTTAATCGGCTGATGTCGGCAACGGATAGCTGAAAAAAGAGAGCAACCGGAGCCAATCGAAAAAATGGTACGTTCAACTACCGGGTTCACTATGAAGGGACAGAGACAAGAACAACCGCTCCTGAAACATGGGTGAGGGAGGAGCAAGTGAATGTTCTTGACGACGTCAGTTTATGACATCAGGCGGAGATGGAAGAGGAAGTGTGTAAGACTCTGCTCAGGTTGCGTTTTCGCTGTAAGTGCGATGGTGCAATCGTAGAAAGTGAATCGTGTTCTTTGCTACAAACAGTAATGTAATGATCAGGGGAAGTCAAATATTTTTTTGAATGATTATTCCTTGAGAGGTAAGAAATGGTGATTGCGGGAAGGGGGCGCATGGGACGCAACCAGGCGTTGTGCCTGGAGCCTGTATAGAGCGTCAGGACCTTCATTTCCTTGAATTCGCTCAGGCCTTGGGGTAGAGTGGCGTCATGAGTGCAAACACGGATTACGACAAGAGACGATGTGTTAATCACCCGGAGGAAGAGGGGCGGTATTACTGCAGCAAGTACGGTCGTCACCTCTGTGAAGCCTGCGCCGTCTGTGCGGACCCGAAGCTCTACTGCAAGTTCCGGAGCCAGTGCATTATCTGGGAGTTGGAGAAGTACGACAGGTTGAATTGATAGAGCACCAAAATAATTTGATTGTGAGGTGGTTGCGTTATCCTCGCCGCCGGAGTTATTCTGCTGAAATATTATCTGATTTCTGGCGCCATCTATTGTTCATCTTACGTGTAAAACCACGAAGAACACGAAGCGCCCTTCGGCTACACGAAGGTGATTGATCCACCTCAGTCGCCTCATGGGGTCCAGGGGATCATCCCCTGGCCGCCGGAGGCACGTATTCTAACCTGGCATTTATTATAGAAGCGCCCCTTAATAATTATTCCATACCTCAAGAGGAGCAATACCATGTGCGAATCCAATGTATACCTGAAACAGGGCGACCATGAAGAACTTGTGATGGAGAATGTGGCGGCAATCACCCCGGCTGAGAATGGCGTTTATGTGCTTCGGGGACTTCTGGGAGACATGAAGGAGATCAAGGGCACCCTTGCCGACATCAACCTCATGGCCCATCGCATTGTATTTACGGATGCATCCTGAGGCGTGTGAACGGGCACCTCAGAGCCACTTTTTAATGGCTCTCTGCGAGGTTAACGGGTTGGGGCCGGTTCGGTTTTTTGCCCATGAGGCGATGCTCTTCGGGACTCGCAAAAGCTGGTGGGGGAGTCGAAAACCAAGGCCGCTGCCCCACGAGGGCGTGGACCTGTGCCGTTACCGCAGTGAAGCGGGACAGCCCGGAAGTTTGAGGCCAGGGGCCCGGATACCGGTGGTACGAGACGGGGCGGTCTGGGCCATCACCGATGATGATTTTATCGGGCGGTCCGTCTATGTTCGACATGAAGGGGGCCACGGTGTTTTTTTTACCGTTTATGCACATGTCTCCCCCAGACCCGGGCTGACCGAAGGAGATGCTTTGGCTCAGGGAGAGGTGCTTGCCACGTTGGCCGACCCGGGCCTTCGAAACCTTCGCATCTGTGCCCACCTTCACTTTTCGCTGATGACCTTTTCAGACAGGCTCCCACGTGAGAACCTGCGCTGGGCCACCATGGGGTCAGGGGAGGAGGTCCGCTTTCTGGACCCGACGCCGCTTCTGGGGGATGAGTTGATCTTATGCGAGGAGGCCGCCGATCGGGCGCACTGGGGCTGAACGGACGCATGGGTATTTCACGGTATCTGTTCAGTGCCTGGTCGCAACCCGCTTTCAAGGTGGCACATCGTGCCGCCGGAGGCTTTTTTTTACGAACGATCATTAATCGGGGTTGAGCAGATGATACGACACGACCATGGATTGGGGTGGGTAAGGCCGGTTCGGCTTACAACGCCTTCACTGTCAGACAACAGCGCCGACATGGACCGGCTGCTCAGGGCCCTTTCCGGAACAGGGCCTCGTCTTGTGGCTGATTTTCCCCTTCTTCAGAAGGTGAGCCGTTGCCTGAGGCAGTGGGACTTTGCGGCCCGGTGTGTTCTCTTTCAAAACGGTGAGCATCTGGAACTTCTGGACATTCTCGATCCCCAAGGGGAGTGCAGGGCCCTGGGAGTGGCTGTGGATCTGGGGACCACGCGCATCGTCATGCGCCTTGTGGATTTGTCGAGCCGTGAGATCCTCTCCGACACAGTGCTCAACAACCCCCAGATCAGTGTGGGCACCGATATCCTGACCCGTATTCATCACGCCTCTACCGACGAAGGGGCTGAAGAACTTAAAGCCATGGTGTGCCTGGCCGTGGATGACGGCATGGAGACCCTGTGCCTTCAGGCCGGCGTCTCCACCGAGCAGGTCTATGTGGTGACTGTCTCGGGAAATACCGCCATGACCCATCTTTTTATGGGGCTTCCAGTCGATCACATCATTCGTGAACCTTACATTCCGGTGACGAACACCCCTGGAACCCGCAGAGCGGATCTCTTTCTTTCCAACACCCACCCGGAAGGGCGTGTGTTTTTCTTTCCAAACATCGGCAGTTACTTTGGTGGAGATTTGATCTCCGGCGTTCTCTACTCCGGCATTTACCGTCGGGAAGAGACGACCCTTCTCGTGGATGTGGGGACCAACGCCGAAGTGGTTCTGGGGAACCGTGACTGGCTCGTTGCCTGTGCCGGCGCAGCCGGACCTGCCCTTGAGGGGGGCGTCTCGTCCATGGGCATGACGGCCGGCTCCGGGGTGATCGACCGGATAAGCATCGAAGGAGAGGATTTCTCCGTAGGGACCATTGATGATCTGCCGCCGGTGGGTATCTGTGGGTCGGGGTTCATCGACCTTGCGGCGGCACTTTTTCTTACCGGCATGATAGATGCCAAGGGGAAGCTGGTGGAATCGGCTTGTGGGGCACGCTATATCCATGAACACGGGCTTCCTGCCCTTGTTGTGGTTCCCGGGGAAGACTCCGGAACCCACGGTCCCATTACCGTTTCGCAGGCAAGTCTTGACAGCCTGGTCCGCTCCAAGGCAGCGATGTTCACCATCCTCGAGACCATTGTGATGAAAGTGGGGGTGGGGTTTGATGATTTGGACCGGATCTATGTTGCGGGGACCTTCGGGGCCTACATCGACCCCGAATCGGCCATCTCCATCGGTATGATCCCCGATCTGGATCGGAATCGTTATGAAAAGATCGGCAACAGCTCCCTGGAAGGCGCAACCCTGATGCTCTACGGGGATCGTTATATGGATGAGGCCGATGCCATCAGAAACCGCATCACCTACGTGGAGCTCAACGTGGATCAGGATTTTATGATCCGATTCAGTGGGGCAAAATTCATCCCCCACACCGACCCGGATCTTTTTCCCTCAGTCACCATTCCCAAGGGCTGATCCCTTGGAACCCAGGTTCGCGAATGCTCCCGACCTTCGTGCCTCAGGTCGATCACATTCGCTGACGGGCTGTGCCCGTGGGAAGGGCCATGGGTCAATTTACTGATTGGTTTCTGATAACCCCTAAAACGTATAAAGCCCGCCATTTCAATCATGAAATGGCGGGCTTTTTATTTTGTAATAAATCGCTTCCAATGGAACGGGCCCCTTAGCCCTTAGCCCTTAGCCCTTAGCCCTTAGCCCTTAGCCCTTAGCCCTTAGTACCTCAACCCAAACCTCTCTGCGGCTCCGTCGACATCTGAGCTGAACTCTTCGGAGCGGACTATTCGGCGCAGTTCGCTGTTTTCCACCTCTAGGACCCGGTTGAGATCGTCCACGGACAGGTTGAGGAGTTTCTTGATACCAAAGAGGGTTTCGGAGGGAACATCGACCATGGATTTGGCCATTTTGACCGCCTCTTCCTCCAGGCGATCCGGAGGAACGATGCGATCCACGAGTCTGAGGCCGAGAGCTTCTTTTGCGGTGATGTCGTCTTTTCTCAGGAGAAATTTTGATGCGGCCGCAGAGCCGGTGATGCGGGGGAGGAAGTAGGCCAAGCCCCCCTTGGGGACCAGCCCAATGGAATGGTATGGGTTTTGGTAGACGCTTCCCGTGGCCAGGATACGGTAGTCACAGGCCAGGGCCATGCTGAGAAAGAGCGTGTCGATCTGGCCTCTGTCCGCATGGATGACATATTTATTGACGGTGGCCAGTTTACGAATGAACTGGTTGACGGCATGGTAGAGCCGTTCGAGTTTGTGGTAACTCAGGGTGCCGTTGGCTACCTTCTGATAAAATTCGATGTACTCGTCATGGCCTTTCTTCCCCTTGACCCCGAGAAGAATAATAACCTTTACGGACGGATCAGAGGTGAACCGTTTGAAGTAATCAAACATCAGCTCATTGGTCTCAATATTGCTGATAGCGTTCAGCAGGTTGTCTTTGAGCTTTAAAAGGACGATGGCTCCGGATCTGTAGCAGGAGAAAATGGGGGTGTCGCCATTGCGATTGTCAAACATAATCCCTCTCCAAAAGATTGACTCAGGTCGTGAATAACAGTGAATTCCTCAGGCCTTTAATCCCACCATAGCTGATTTTGATATCTGTTTTTTTATAAATCGTTTCCGTTTGTGAATGTCAGGGCTATGCAAAAAGGCATAGTTTACTCTGCTTTAGGTTGACCCAGGGAAACGATTCTGAATTTCTTATTCCTTGCAGAAGTTAATAAGGTACTCTTTTGCTTCTATAATGCCTGAATCTCGGGCCTGTCCCCTTGATTGCTCAATTTCATTCATTTCGGGATTGTAGGTTGTGACCTGCTTATTCGAATAGTCGGCCAGCATTTTTCGGTACTTGGCGCAAAGGGGGTCCTCGACTGGGTTGGAGGCCGGGCTCGGGGAGGAAACCTGGTTTGCCGGGTCTGCTTTAAACGCCTTTATCTTTTTTCCGATTGAGGCCGGCTCTCCCTGCGCAGCCGCCGGCAGAACGCACACGCCCTCAAATAAAATGTAGGGAGGAGTGCACTCACCATCAACGGGCATTTTCAAAGGGGCTTCATCGGATGCCATGGCTGTGCCGTAGCCCGTGCAAAGGACTGCAACAATAAGAAATACAAATCGGAACATGTTGAGTAATGATTTCATGAAGTGTCTCTTTGTTTATTTTCAGCGAATAATTAAAAAAAATGACGAGCTTCTGACCGCGTTAAGGCGCAGGAAATGGCCTCAAATCCATACCGGGGTCGAGATGAAGTGCCGTACGCCGCTGAGTTATTGTAGTGTAATTCGCCCGTTACTATCAGTCATGATGACTTTTGCTTGATAAGATCATAAATTATGTAGTAAATCAAGTTTATTCCATGGCTTGTCCCTAACCCGGATATTTCACGAGTTCAGTGGACCCATATTCAAGGCATCAGAGCTGCCGGTGTAGTGGTTGACCTCCATGCTCTGATAACGCATAAGATGGGGGCATTCGGTAAATATCCGGGCTAATCACCCGTGAGACAGGAGTTGCATCATGCTGAACGAGTACTTCCGATACGATGCCACAGGGCTTGCAGAGCTGGTAAGAAAAGGAGAGGTGCACCCTGGTGAATTGCTGGAGAGTGCCATTGCAAAGACCCAGGCTCTTAATCCTTCGTTGAATGCGATCATTCACACCTTCTACGACCGGGCACGCTCCCTTGCTTCGGCTGCACTTCCCGACGGACCTTTCAAAGGGGTACCCTTTCTTTTTAAGGATCTTGCCGATAACTATGCAGGTGAACCCATCTGCATGGGAAGCCGGGGGATTCGCGTGGTACCGGATGAGCACAGTGAGCTGGTGAATCGCTTTCTGTCTTCCGGGGTTGTGCCCTTCGGGAAAACCAACACGCCGGAGTTCGGGCTTACCATCACCACTGAACCCAAATCCACCGGTCCCGCACACAACCCCTGGAAAACGGGGATCAGCACAGGCGGTTCTTCCGGTGGCTCTGCAGCTGCCGTGGCCGCAGGCATCGTGCCCATGGCCTCTGCATCTGATGGCGGTGGGTCCATCCGGTTTCCGTCCGCATGCTGCGGGGTCTTTGGCCTGAAACCATCGCGGGGTCTCAATCCCCTGGGTCCTGAAATCGGGGAAGGCTGGGATGGTGCCGTGGCATGCCATGTCATCAGCCGAAGTGTCCGGGACAGTGCCGCCATGCTTGATGTCACGGCAGGGCCGGAGGTTGGCTCTCCTTATCGGGTAGGCAAAGCCCACGGCAGTTATTTTCAAGCGTCTCAGGTTGATCCCAAACCCTTGCGCATCGCCTTTTCAAAACGCCCCTTAACAGATGCCACCCTTCACCCGGAAGCGATCAAAGGGCTTGAGCAGACGGTAAAGCGCCTGGAAGACCTTGGGCATCACGTGGAAGAGGCGGACCCCGAAATCAATACCGACACCTTCTGGCGTGATTTCTTTGTCGTGGTTTGCGGCCATGTGGCCGGAGTCAGCCATCTCATCAAAAACGAGCAGGGAAGAGATGCCTACGCCCAACTGGAACCCACAACCCTTAACATGGCCATGCTGGGCCGGTCGTTGAGTGCGTGCGATATGGTTCTGGCCAAAAAGGGGTGGCATGATATCCAGCTCACCATGGGGCGCTTTCTTACTCAATACGATGTGTTTCTTACCCCGACGCTCATTTGCCCACCGGATCCCCACGGCGCATTGCACCCGTCTCCCTTTGAAGAGTTTCTCTTAAAAATGACCAGCCCCATTCCCAACGGGCGCATGCTCATGAAGCTGGGGCTTGTGAAGCATTTCTCCAAACCCACCTTGAGTCGCATGGCCTTTACCGCCCTTGGAAACATCACCGGTCTTCCAAGTGTCTCCATGCCCCTTCATTGGACCGATGACGGCCTGCCCCTGGGCATGCTCTTTACCGGCCGCATGTGCGATGAAACCACTCTGTTTCAACTCGCCGGGCAGATCGAACGGGCATATCCCTGGGCGGATCGGTACAAAGCGCTTTAGAGGCGTGCCTCCGGCGGCAAGGTGTGCCACCTTGAAAGCTGGTTGCAGATGCGCTTTGCCCCTCGTTCCTCGGGGCAAATCACATCCGCCTTCGCAGTGAGTGGCGTCTACCGGCAACCCTATGATTGGGATACCATGTCCACAAGTTCAGGCAGAGATGTTATTATTGTTGAACAAATGCTCCAGTCAGGGGGGCTGCCCTTCGGGCTGTGGGATTTTTTATCTCGCACTCAATTTGAACAGTGCTTTTCTTACAAATCCCTTGGGTTCAGCAACGTATTGGCATCATTGCGAGTGGTATCTGTTTAATCTATAGAAATACGGTCCACTCTATTTATCCATAAGGCGCCTCAGTGTCGTTATATGGCATCGCCTTGAATCACGGCCAATTGGCTGTGGCATTGAGGGAGACATGAAATTATTTTCAATGACATGTACTTTTTTGATCGCACTTATGGTCGCTGCGAGTGTTTACGGGGACTCGGCCCTTGTTGGCGTTGACTTCGGGCCCGAGCTGCAACAGGTGCCCAGGAACTGGACCTCAGTGTCAGGAACTGGAACCTACGAAGCACTCAGAAATGAGAACGGGCATGCAACAGGCATTGGTCTTGAAGTCGTGCTTCTCAGCGGAAGCGTTCTTGTTGCCTCTGATGCAGTGGCAGGCGCGTCTACCGTCCCCTCACACAGCACCAGCCTCACACATATCAGCGGAAATATATTCAGCCTGGAAGCCGGCACCGAGCTGAATCTTTTGTTTTATGGGTTGGATGAAGGGAAGGAATACAACGTATGGCTTTTCGGGCTACGCTCAGACTCAAGCTATACGCAGGTGGTTGATATATTCGGGGTGGGGGAAGAGGATAACTTTTCTCAAAGCGGTGTGGAGGGCCAGCTTTCGGTGAACGAAAGCATTGGCAGCAGTGCCAGGAACCTCTCCAGCTATTCCCGAATCTATAAACCGGCAAGCAACGGGGAACTGAGCATTCGGGTTACACCGGTAAAAGGCTATTTCCTTGCCGGGGTTGCCATTCAGGAACGTGATTCGGACGATTCTGAATGTTTTGTCTCCATTTCGTCAGGGTAAGGGCACTGCCAAACTCTCAACAACATAGAAAAAGCCCGATCGTTTTTACGATTGGGCTTTTTTGTTCTCTCTTTCGTCGGAAACGCCATGGTACGTTAGGGCTCGCGCAAAAAAATAAATGCTGAAGTTTCACAGAAATGCAGCTGTGATTTGACCCGAGGAACGAGGGCTAAAGCGCTGCGGGAATCAGCTTTTAAGGTGGCTCATCTTACCGCTGGAGGCATCGCTTTTTGTATGTTTTATTTTTGCTTTGCCCCTACGTAACGTGAGGTCGCGGCTGTGGCTAATTCATTGCCTGTTTCTGTCCGGGCTCTTTTTCCCCAAGAAGATCCTTTACAGCAGTCATGATTGTTGCACCGCCTGAATCCGAGAGCGTAAAGGCAAACTCTTTGCCTCTCGTGGATCCCTGCATGGGAGAGTCCCCAAAAAGGTCAAGGGTGTACGGGCGATCTGTGGTGATGGTGAGGGTTAGGGCAGGGGCGGATCCCTCAGGTTTATTCACCAGCCATGTGTCGCATGTCAGGTTGCTCAACGCGGACATGAGTTTGTCCACCTTGTCCGCTTCAAGGGTGTTGTCGTTTTGATCCTTCCAGGTGGTTTGAGGCACGCTGCTGGCATCGGAGGACTCTGTGCTGCGGATGAGGGTCAGGGGTGTTTCGCCCTGTGCGATGGTAAGAGTCCCCACGTCTGATGCCTTAAAAGAGAATACCTGCTTGTCGATGAAACGTTCGGGATCGGTCGAAAATTGGCCGCTTAAGCTTCCTTGGGCATGGTAAACGTTTTTGTCGTCGCCAACGGTGACAAAGGTGTGCCCTCGCGAGGGGGCAGCTTTTCCGATGGAAACGGTTCGCAGAAGGGTGTCGCCTTTATAAAGAAAGGCCCTCGTTGCTTTATCCGGGCTGAGGTCGTACCGGCCGTAGCTCTCTGTTTCGGACACCAGGGCTGTGAGGGAAAGCTCTCCAGCAGCCTGGAGCAGATTTATCACCGCCTCTTTTTTTGCCGGGAACCCTTCAATATCCACGGTCCAATCCTCGCCCCGCTTTTCAAGGAGAAGGGTCTCTGCCCCCTTTTTGATCTCCATTCGATCCACATCATCAGCGGCAATGGTTTCAAGTTCAGGCAGTGTGTAGTTGGTGCCATCGGTGTTGCGCGTGAACAGGTAGCCCGAGAGGGCCACGATAACGGCAAGGAGGATGATGATTTCTTTTTTCACTGGATAAGCTCCTTGTTATGTAAAATTTGGCTAAAGGCTAAAGGCTAAAGGCTAAAGGCTAAAGGCATCGCTTTGCTCTATCATTCCTATTGTTGGAGGCGGAGCCTCCGGGTATTCCATCGATACCGTTTTCCACGGGCGAAGCCCGTCAGCGAATGCGACAACCCGAGGAACGAGGGTTGGAGCATTCGCAAACCTGGGGTCCAGGGGCTTAGCCCCTGGCCGCCGGAGGCAGGTTTTGGTCATTACTCGAACATGGCCCGGATCGTTTTACGTCGGGACTGGCGTTTGAGCCATACGGCCATGCCGAAGAGGGCCACCAGGAAAGGCAGGCCGACGATGTTAAAGGCCTTCACGGGTGTTTTGATGCTGTCCGGCACCTTGTCGATGGGGTTGAACCGTTGCTTCTTGCTTCGCATGACGGCAATATTTTCGCGCCCGTTAAGGCTGTCCATGAGGTTCATGACAAAGGCGGCGTTGGCGCTATTCCCCTGTTCGTCAAAGAGGCTGTTGGTGAGCATGTCCACGGATCCCACCACGATGAGCTTTGCGGGCTTGCCTTGCTCCACCACGGCGCCGGACTGGGTGATGGCGGCTGCCTTGTTCTCTTTATTCTCTGTGGTCTCTTCCCCTTCGGCAGCCGGTTTTTCGGGTATGGGCTTTCCTTTGAAGTAGCTGGTGAAGGAGCCCTCCACCATGGCGGCCACGGGGCGGCTGGCAAAGGCGGCATCATCTGTGGGCGGGCGAAGGAACATGGGGTTCAAGGCGATGTTCGACTCTTTGATCCAGGATCGCTTCGAGCTGGAGAAGAGGGTGGTTGCGTTGAGGTTCTGTTCCGTGACGGCTTTCTCGTCGATGATGACCGGGGCCGCTTTGAGGGTGACGAGGCCCTTGATGTTTTTCATGAAAGGGGGCTCGTGGTTGATGGTCTCGTTTTCAATGATGGGAGCAAAATAGACGTTCTGCTGGCCGCCCCCTAAGCGCCTGGGCAGGGTCTGTTTGTAGCAGTTCTCATCCATGATGTAGGCGCTCTGGACCTTTACACCGTAGTGAGCCATCAGTTTATCAAGGCCGGTTTTCACCGGGGTAAAGACGGATGGCTGCATGTAGGCCATCTGGGGGTTGGGATTCTTGATCTCTTTAAAGGCATCCACAAAGATGGCAACGTTCTTGCCTGCCATGAGGGCCTGGTCGATCTGGAAGAGATCGTGGTCTGAAAAGTTCTCTTTGGCCCCGGCGATGATGAGGCTGTTGATATCTTCTGGGATGCCCTTCTCCTTGAGGTTCACCTCGGAGACGGCGTAGGTGCGGGACAGGTTGGCGCTGAAGTTGTTCAGGGCATCGGTGGGCGGGGCCATGGGGTTGGCTGCGTTTCGGGCGAAGCGCTCGGCCGTGCCATTGCTGGCGAGGTAGCCCACCTTTTCGTTGATGTCGATGAGGGACTCCACAGCGCCGCTGATGGCTTCTTCCATCTCCTGATCGGTCATGAGCTTGTACTGGGTGCCGAAAAGGGGCACGCGAGTGACCTCAAGAACGGGGATATTAACGGACTTTTCGCCGTAGCGCATGACCATGCCGATAACCCCGGAGCCCGCTTTGACCTTGCCTCCTGAAAGATCCGGCCATCTCAGCTGAAGCATGTTGTAGCGATCCGACAGGGTTTGTTTCTCTTCCGGGGTGGCCGGGTCGAACCGGCTGAAGGAGATGCGGTCGTAGCTGCGGCTGCTGATTTTGTTTACCGCCTGCTCCACTCGGTTCGGGAGGGTGCTCAAATCGTTCAGGCCCATGGCAGGGGCCACAGACGCCATGGAGTTTGACAGGTAGAGGTCGGCTTCGATCTTTCCCTTCAGCGAGAGAAGGGTGCTGATCTTGTTGCCGAGTTTCATCATTGCCATGGTGAGGTTGTACTCCAGGCCCTCGGTGGAAATGATGGCCGGCAGCCGTTCCATGAGATCGCCGTGGATGACAACCAGCCCCATGTAAGCGGTTTTCACCTTTACCTCATCGCTCTCCACCATCTGGATATTCACCGGGCGAATCCCGTAGCTGTTTGCAAGGTCCGCGTTTCGCTTGCTGGTGGGGTTGGTCTCCATGTCCCCGCCGATGGGATAGAATCGGTAGTTGAAGTACCGGTTGGCGTTGATGGCGTACTCTTCGAGGAGATCGGCCAGGTATTTCTGGGTGTTATTATGGGGGGCGGGGAGCTCTTCGGAGAAGAAGACGTTGATGGTCAGAGGCTCCGAGAGGTTTTTCACTGCCTCGATGCTGGCCTTCGAGAGAGAGTAGACCTTGTTCTCCGTCAAGTCCGCCCGGAAGAACAGGGTGGCGCCCGCCACGTTCAAAAGCACCACCACCACAATGTAGATCAATCCTTTAAGATATCGTTCTCTTTTCATAGTCACCTTGTTTATGGCCGAAGGTATGTTGCCTCCGGCGGCCCTGCCGGGGGCCAAACTTTTGAAAAGTTTGACAAACAGGTTTTGATTATTGTTCAAGCCCATTCGATTCATTGTTCGTCTTATGGACAAGACATTATGTCATGATCACAAGCGAAGCCCGTCAGCGAATGTGACGTGCCCGAGGAACGAGGGCTCAGAGCATTCGCGAACCATGGGGTCCAGGGGTGGCGAAGCCACACTAAGATAAATTCCCCTGGCCGCCGGAGGCGTGTGTTTATTCTTTCTCCGCCATGGAGATGTAGCTTCCGTAGAGGAAGAGGAATATCACGCCTCCGAAGTAGAGGAGGTCCCGGGAGTCGATGACGCCCCGTGCGATGTTCCGGAAGTGGTAGTCGGCCCCGATCTGGCTGAAAAATCCCAGGATGGCTGTGGGAAAGAAGACCAGGAGTTTGTCCACCAGGGTGAGGGCAAAGCAGAGGACGGCACCCAGGATAAAGGCGATGATCTGGTTGCGCGTCAGGGTGGAGGCAAAGATGCCGATGGAGGCAAAGGCGCCTCCTAAAAGTACAGCCCCTGCGTAGCCTCCGATGACCGGTCCCCAGTCGAGGTCGCCGAAGAGGGCCACGGTGACGGCATAGGCGAAGGTGGGCACCAGCATGGCGCAGATGAAGACCAGGGCGGAGAGGAACTTGCCCACCACGATATTGGCCGGGGTCACCGGCAGGGTCATCATCACCTCAAAGGAGCCGGAGGAGAGCTCTTCGGCAAAGAGGCGCATGGTGATGGCCGGGATGATAAAGGAGAAGATGAGGGGCAGGAGCCCGAAGAAATCCCGGAGGTTGGCCTGGCCGTTTAAGAAAAAGGTGAGAAAGAAGAACCAGCCCGTCACCAGAAGGAAGATGGAGATGACGATGTAGGCGATGGGGGAGACGAAGAAATCGGTGAGCTCTTTTTTCATGATGTGAAGGGTCTGCATGGGATCAGTTCTCCTTCGTCAGGTTTCTGAAGATGGTTTCAAGGGTGTTGGACTCCATGGCAAAGTTCATGAGCACCCAGTCTGTGGCTTTGACGGCTCCGTAGACGGCTTCCCGGGGGTCCTGCCCCTTTTTAAAGGTGAGGGAGACCTCACACCGGTTCTCTTTTTTCTCAGAGGCGGCAACGGTTGAGATGCCGCTTATCCCGGACAGCAGCTGCTCGGCGGCCTGGGGACCGGTGCCTTTGAGGTCCATCATCAGGGTGGCGCCGCCGTTTCCGTTGGAGCGGATTTCGTCCGTGGTGCCGTCGGCGACGATTTTCCCTTTGTGGACAATGGCGATGCGGTCGCAGGTGGCTTCGGCCTCGCTCAGGATGTGGGTGGAGAAGATGATGGTCCGGGTTTCACCGATGTCGCGGATGATTTTTCGGATCTCCACGATCTGGTTGGGGTCGAGGCCGGAGGTGGGTTCGTCAAGGACCAGGATTTCCGGGTCGCTGATCATGGCGTAGGCAAGGCCCACCCGTTGTTTGAGTCCCTTGGAAAGCTCGCCGATGGGTTTGTCCATGATGTCCGTAAGACTGCAGAGCTTTGCCATCTCTTTGATGCGGGAGAGGCGTTTTTCTTTGGGGATACCCCGGACGTCGGCGGTGAAGGAGAGGAAATCGTACACCAGCATGTTGGGGTAAAGGGGGGCGGATTCCGGCAGGTAGCCGATGCGCTTTTTGAGTTCCAGGGGCTCTTTCGAAACAGGCTTGTCGTTGTAGTAGATCTCGCCGCTGGTGGGGGTGAAGTAGCCGGTAAGCATTTTAAGGGTGGTTGTTTTTCCGGCGCCGTTGGGACCCAGAAGACCCAGGATTTCTCCTTTCCGGATCTCCAGGCTGATGCCGTCCACTGCGCGAAACGCGCCGTAGTTTTTGGTGACATCGTCAACCCTGATCATGCGTTCCTCCTCGGATGATGATGGTTGGTATTAATAGAGATCAATGTTTATTGACCTCGCGCAACTCTTCAATACTGGTTGTTCAGCACATCATTTATCATGGCACGTCTCGTCATCCGGCATCGGTGACGGGGTGGTTGGAAGCGTGTGTCCTGGCGTGGGCATCACGTCCCATGGCCGGCTGACGTGTGCTGTGGAGCAATTCAAGTACAAATTTTTTTTACATATGGTTAAGGAAAAAGCAAGGGAGAAAATGAGTGCGAAGGGTATCATTACAGGGTTTTAATGAATGAAGTGAAGGGGGAGGAGGCAGGGGATAGGTAATGGGCCATAGGGCATAGATGACAGGGCGTAGGAATTTTACAGATTATGGGATTGGTTTGCTCCGGCAATTTGAAGGGGAGCGGCAGAGCCTGGGAGTGAAAAAAGCCGCGCGGGAGTGCGGGGCTCCTTAGGCTGTATAGCCGTTTGAAGCAAATGCTGCAGCGCTTTGTCCCGAGGAACGAGGGAAAAGCGCTGCAGCAATCAGCTTTCGAGGTGGCTCACCTCGCCGCCGGAGGCTTGTTTTTTAGGCTTTCGCCACCGTTACCGCGCAGACCTTGAACTCCGGAATTTTGGAGACCGGGTCCAGCTTGGCGTTGGTGAGGCGGTTGGCGGCGGCTTCGGCAAAGTGGAAGGGGAGAAAGACCGTCCCTTTGTTCATGCGACCGGAGATATTCACCTTGGCTTTGATCTTTCCGCGGCGGGAGAAGATGGTGGCCATGTCGCCGTGGGCGAGGTTTTGCGCCTTAGCATCCTCTCTGTTCATCTCCACGAAGCATTCGCTCACCTGCTGGTTCAGCCCATCGCTTTTCCGGGTCATGGTGCCGGTGTGGTAGTGGTAGAGAACCCGTCCGGTGGTGAGGGTGAGCGGGTAGTCTGCGTCCGGTGTTTCGGCGGCCGGGGTAAAGGCGATGGGGAAGAAGGTCCCCTTGCCTTTGGCGAACTGGCCCACGTGGAGGCGCGGCGTGCCCGGATGGTCTGCCGTGGGGCAGGGCCAGGGGATGCCCCCCTTTTCAAGTCGCTCGTAGCTTAAGCCGCCAAGGGTGGGGGTGACTGAGGTGATTTCGTCGAAGATGGCTTCGGACGAGTCGTAACCCATGTCCGCTCCCATGCGTCGGGCGATCTCGCAGGTGATCTCCCAATCCGTGGGGACGCCCTCGGGGCCGTCCACGGCTTTTCTGACGCGCTGGACCCGGCGTTCGGTGTTGGTGAAGGTGCCCTCTTTTTCTGCAAAGCACAGGGCCGGAAGAACCACGTCGGCTGCCTGTGCGGTTTCGGTCATGAAGATGTCCTGGACCACGAGGAACTCCAGGTTATTAAACCCTTTTTCCGTGTGGTTGAGGTCGGCTTCGGAGACCAGGGGGTTTTCACCGATGATGTAAAGGGCTTTCAGGGCCCCTTTCAAGGCTTCGTCCACCATCTCTGTGGCGGTGAGACCGGTTTTTCGAGACAGCCCTTGGGTTCCCCACGC
Organism: Desulfolunaceae bacterium; assembly: GCA_942491485.1. Lineage (GTDB taxonomy): Bacteria > Desulfobacterota > Desulfobacteria > Desulfobacterales > Desulfolunaceae > Desulfoluna. The sequence continues at coordinate 61,144 of CALOAX010000018.1, forward strand.
CTTCTCCATGGTGAGGGCATGTGCCTCTTCATGGACCTTTCGGTAGCCGGAGTAGACATCGGGCAGGCCGCCCATGTCGCAGGCGCCCTGGACGTTGTTCTGGCCGCGCAGGGGGTTGACCCCACCGCCTTCGATGCCGAGGTTGCCGCACACCATGGCAAGGTTGGCAAGCGCTTTGACGTTGTCGGTACCCTTGGTGTGCTGGGTGATGCCCATGCAGTAGAGGATGGTTCCGCTTTCACCGCCGGCGTAGAGCAGGGCGGCACGGATAAGCTTCTCAGCCGGGATGCCGGTGAGCTCTTCCACGTAAGCCGGGGTAAAGGGGGCCACGGCTTCTTTCAGCGCGTCGAAGCCTTCGGTACGCTCGTCAATGTACTCCTTGGCTTCAAGGCCTTCTTCAAGGATCACGCGGATCATGCCGTTGATCCAGGCAATATCGCTGCCCGGATTGGGGGACATGCTTAAGGTTGCGTGCTGTTTCAGGGTGATCTTCCTGGGGTCCAGGACGATCAGCTGCTTGCCGCCGAACTTAACGGCCCGTTTGATGGCCGAAGAGATGACGGGGTGGGTCTCCGTGGTGTTGGAGCCCGCAACGAGGATGACATCCGCCTTCTCAATATCCGAGATGGGGTTTGTCATGGCACCACTTCCGAATGCGGCGGCCAGACCGGCCACCGTGGAGGAATGTCACAATCGTGCGCAGTGGTCGACGTTGTTCGTCTTCAGCACCGTGCGCGCGAATTTCTGGGCGATGTAGTTCTCTTCGTTGGTGATGCGGGCAGACGTTAACACCCCTGCGGCATCGGCGTGATCGGTGGAGATCTCTTTGAGGCGTTTTGCCGTGAGGTCCAGGGCTTCGCTCCAGGTGGCCTCCCGGAAGGCGCCGTTCTCTTTGATGAGGGGCGTGGTGAGGCGTTCTTCGGAGGCGATAAAATCAAACCCGTAGCGGCCTTTGACGCAGAGGCTGCCGTAGTTGGGGGCGTTCTCTTCGGCACCGGTGATGCGGGTGACGTTCCCTGCTTTGGTGTGGATATCGATCTGGCATCCAACGCCGCAGTAACCGCAGGTGGAGCGTGTTTTTGTCTCCTCCCAGGGCTTGCCGCGATAGACCACATCCTTTTCCGTGAGGGCGCCCACGGGGCAGGCCTGAACGCAGGAGCCGCAGAAGACGCAGGAGGAGTCCTTCAGGGCCTGATCAATGCCGGCAATGACTTTTGCCTGGACGCCTCGGGAGCCGAAGTCGATGGCTTCGTTCACCTGGATGTCGTTGCAGACCTGGATGCAGGAGCCGCAGAGGACGCACTTGTTGAAGTCCCGGATGATGAAGGGGTTCACGTCTTCGACGCCGTGGGGGGACTTGTGCGCAGCAAAGCTCTCCTCTTTGGGGGCCATGGGCATAAAGCGGGTTTTGTCGGCCTCCATGAGGGTGGCGTAGCGCCGGAGATCACAGCCGGTGACATCCTGGCAGCCGCACTCCAGGCAGCGCTCGGCCTCGGCCTTGAGGTTCTCCTCGGTAAAGCCCAGCTCCACTTCCGTGAAACTTTCCGCCCGTGTTTCGGGGTCGGCTTTTTCGATGTGGCGTCGGGGCATCACTGGCTTGCCCTTGAGGTCCTCAGCGGACAGGGTGCCGAAATCCTCTTTCTTGACGTGGAAGCCCAGGCGGTCTTCCGCTTTGGCGGGCAATCCTTTGAGGAGGCGGTTCATGGCGTAGGCGGCTTTTCGGCCGTGGGCCACGGCACCGATGATGACATTGGGGCCGCTGACGGCATCACCTCCGGCATAGACCCCTTCGATATTGGTGGTGAAGAGGGCGCCGTCGGCATCGATGGAGTTCCAGCGTGTGAGGCCCACGCCGTCCAGGAAATCGGTGACCACTTTCTGGCCGATGGCTTCGATGACGTGGTCGGCGCTTTCCGTGTATTCGCTGTTTTCCATCACCACGGGACTGCGCCTGCCGCTTGCATCGGGCTCTCCCAGCTCCATCTTGACGAAGGTGACGCTGTTTAAGCGGCCGTGCTCTCCTTTGTAGGAGACAGGGTTGGTGAGAATGCGGATCTCGATCTTCTCTTCTTTGGCGTCTTCGATCTCTTCGATGGCCGCGGGCATTTCTTTTTCGGTGCGGCGGTAGATGATGGTCACTTTGTCCGCACCGTGGCGCAGAGCGGTTCGGGCCGCGTCGATGGCGGTGTTGCCGCCGCCCACCACAAAGACATTTCCGCTGAGTTTGGGGGCCGTGCCAAGGTTCACGTCGCGGAGGAAGTCCACGCCCTGCATAACCCCAGAGAGGTCACCGCCGGTGGTGCGCATGGACGAGCCCACCTGGGCGCCGTGGCCGATGAAAACGGCGTCAAAATCTTCGTGGAGTTCAGCAAGGGTGAAGTCGCGTCCCAGGGCCACGTTGTAGCGGACTTCCACGCCCATGGAGAAGATGGCGTCGATTTCAGCCCTCAGGTCTTTTTTGGGAAGTCGGTATTCGGGAATGCCGTAGCGCATCATGCCGCCGGGTTCGGGCAAGGCTTCGAACATGACGACGCGGTGGCCGGAAAGTCGAAGGAAGTAGGCGGCGGAAAGGCCCGCAGGTCCGGTGCCGATGACGGCAACGGAACGTCCCGTGGATTTGCCTGGCTCGGGAACGTAGATATCGCCCCGGGCCAGCTCCCCGTCGGCTAAGAATCTTTTAATGTTTTTTATGTCCACGGGTTCATCGATGAGGTTTCGACGGCAGGCCGCTTCGCAGGGCTTGGCGCACACCTTCCCGCAGACGATGGGCAGCGGGTTGGTCTGCTTCATGAGCTTGACGGCTTCTTTGTAGAGGCCGCGCTTTGCCAGGGCGATATACCCCTGGATATCCACGTTGGCGGGGCATCCCAGGCGGCAGGGCGCGTAGCAGTCGGCCGTGTGGCGACCGAGGAGCAGCTCCAGGTTTGTTTTACGGGATCGTTTGACCGCATCGGTCTCGGTGTGAACCACCATGCCGTCGGTGACGGGGGTGGCGCAGGTGCGACGAAGGGCGGGGGCGCCTTCCACTTCAGCCACGCAGAGGGAACAGGACCCGAAGGGGTCAGTCTTCTCGACATGGCAGAGGGTTGGGATGTCAGCAATGCGGTGCTCGCGAATGACGTCGAGCAGGGTCTGGGACTCATCGGCTTCAACGGGGATGCCGTTGATGGTTAACTTGGCCATACAACACTCCATGCCGGGAACACTCAGCACCGGCGATTACACAAACAATAAAGGTAACTATTCAGCTTAATATAGCCTCCGGCGGCCCTGCCGGGGGCCAAACTTTCGAAAAGTTTGACAAACAGGTCTTAAATCTATTCGCCAGCTCCACCGATGTTGCAAACCATATGGGCCTGTTTAACGAGTATGCTGCTTCTTTTTCTCTTGGCTTTCTGTGGGCAGAGAGAGAAGGAAGCGGCCATCGGAACGTTTTGCGGAGCTTTTGATAAAAAAAGCGACCCGCCTGATGCATAGCGGAATAGTTATAAATCACAGGACTATTTGCTGACAGCCTCGAAAAAAAGTCGGACAAATGTATGTCGAAACACCACATGCTATCGCCGGGCATGACAGCAGACGACCATGCCGTGCGGGGCGCCTTGGGTGATGACCTTTTTAATGAGGGCAGCATTTCCTGAAAACGTCGTAAAGAGGTTTTCCAATGTACATGAAAAGAGAACCCGCGGCAAGGCACAGGCATGTCAGGTTATAGATTATAGGAAACAGGTCATGGGCATGGAGCACAGGTGACTTGAAACCATGGTCCGCGGCAGAAACCGGGAGCAGTGTGTAAAAAAGACTGATCCGACGGATTTAATCAATCCGCCGGATCAGATTTTGTTGCTTTCGTTCTTCTGGCTCGCGGTCTTCATTTATACAATCGATTTATCACGGGCGCAGCCCGTTAGCGAATGTGAGCACCTCGAGGAACGAGAGGTGGGAGCATTCGCGAATTATGCTTCCGGCGCCGACCCGATGCGCACCGCGCACACCTTGAACTCCGGAATCTTGGAGACCGGATCCAGCTTGGCGTTGGTGAGCCGGTTGGCTGCAGCTTCGGCGTAATGGAAGGGGATAAAGACCGTTCCCTTTGCCATGCGGCGGCTGACCTTCACCCTGGCGTTGATTTCACCACGGCGCGAGGCCACCTTTGCCATGGAGCCGTCGGCAAGGCCCAGGTCTTTGGCGTCGCTTCCGGCGATCTCCACGAAGCACTCGGGGGAGCGTTCATTGAGTCCCTTGGATTTCCGGGTCATGGTGCCGGTGTGGTAGTGGTAGAGTTCCCGGCCGGTGGTGAGGGCCAGGGGGTACTCGGCATCGGTGACTTCAGCAGGGGGCGTCCAGTCGATGGGAAAGAAGGTTCCCTTGCCTTTGGCGAACTGGCCCACATGAAGGCGAGGTGTGCCCGGGTGGTCTGCCGTGGGGCAGGGCCAGGGGATGCCTTCCTTTTCGATGCGGGCGTAGCTGAGGCCAGCCATGGACGGCGTGGCAGCGGCCAGCTCAGTAAAAATGGCTTCGGCTGAATCGTAGCTCATGTCGGCTCCCATGCGCCGAGCGATCTCGCAGGTGATCTCCCAGTCCGTGGGGACCCCGGCGGGACCGTCCACGGCCTTTCGAACGCGTTGGACCCGCCTTTCGGTGTTGGAGAAGGTGCCCTCTTTTTCCGCAAAGCACAGGGCCGGGAGAACGACGTCGGCGGCTTTGGCCGTTTCCGTCATGAAGATATCCTGGACCACGAGGAACTCAAGGTTGTGAAAGCCTTTTTCCGCATGGTTGAGGTCCGCTTCGGAGACCAGGGGGTTTTCCCCGATGATGTAAAGGGCCTTAAGGGTCCCCTTGATGGCCTCTTCCACCATCTCTGTGGCGGTGATGCCCGGTTTTCTTGACAGGCCGGTGATGCCCCAGGCCTTTTCCATGGTCTGGGCGTGAATCTCATCGTGGACCTTGCGGTAACCGGGGTACACATCGGGCAGGCCGCCCATGTCGCAGGCACCCTGGACGTTGTTCTGGCCGCGCAGGGGGTTGACCCCGCCGCCTTCGATGCCCAAATTGCCGCAGACCATGGCCAGGTTGGCCAGGGATTTTACGGTGTCCGTTCCGTTGATGTGCTGGGTGATGCCCATGCAGTAGAGGATGGAGCCTTTCTCGGCGCCGGCGTAGAGGCGCGCGGCCTCAACCAGGGTCTCCCCGGGAATGCCGGTGAGTTCCTCTACGTACTGGGGGGTGAAGGGGGCCACGGCATCTTTTATGGCGTCAAAGCCTTCGGTGCGCTCCTTGATATAGCTTGTGGCTTCAAGCCCCTCTTCAAGGATGACGCGGATCATGCCGTTGATCCAGGCAATATCACCACCGGGGCGCTGGGCCATCTTGATATCAGCGTAGCGCTTCAGGGTGATCTCGCGGGGATCGATGACGATGAGCTTTTTGCCACCGAATTTAGCCGCCCGTTTGATGGCTGCAGAGATAACAGGGTGGGTCTCCGTGGTGTTGGAGCCCGTGACAAGAATGACATCCGCCTTCTCGATATCCGAGATGGGGTTTGTCATGGCACCACTTCCGAATGCGGCGGCCAGACCGGCCACCGTGGAGCTGTGTCACAATCGTGCGCAGTGATCGACGTTGTTCGTCTTCAGTACCGTGCGCGTAAATTTCTGGGCGATGTAGTTCTCTTCGTTGGTGATCCGTGCGGAGGTGAGAACCCCGGTGGCATCCGCATCGGCGTCCGCGATCTCTTTGAGGCGTCTGGCCGTAAGGTCAAGGGCCTCGTCCCAGGATGCTTCCCGGAACTCTCCATTCTCTTTGATGAGGGGGCTCGAGAGGCGGTGGTCCGAGGCGATAAAGTCGAATCCGTATCGTCCCTTGACGCAGAGTTGCCCGAAGTTGGGGGCGGTCTCTTCACAGCCTGTGACGTGCCACACCTGGTTGTTCTTTACATGGAGATTCATCTGGCAGCCCACGCCGCAGTAGGAGCAGGTGGTCTTGACGGCTTGAGTTTCGGAGAGGCGGGGGATCTTTCGGGCATTCTTGGGTACCAGGGCCGCCACGGGGCAGACCTGAACACACTCGCCGCAGAAGACGCAATCGGAATCCTTCAGGGCCCGGTCGCCTGAGGTGATGATCTTGGTGTCGGCACCGCGGTAACCAAAGTCAATGGCTTCGTTGACCTGGACTTCGTTGCAGGCCTGCACGCAGCGCCCGCAGAGGATGCATTTGGAAAAGTCCCTTAAGATAAAGGGGTTCACCGCTTCCATGGGATACTTGGTGCCTGTATCCGCAAAGGTGGTGCCCTTGACCTTGTAGCGGAAGGCAAGCTCCTGAAGACGGCAGTCCCCCGAGGAGGGACAGACCAGGCAGTCGTCGTGTCGGCCCGATGTCAGCATGAGCTCAATGGTCATGCGCCGGGAGTGAATGACCTCTTCGGTTTCGGTTCGAACGACCATGCCCGCTGCGGCCGGAACGGTGCAGGAGGCCATGAGTGTTCGGGCTCCCTCCACCTCCACCATACAGATCCGGCAGGCGCCGGTGGGAGTGCTGCCCTTGAGGTGGCAGAGGGTGGGGATATCAATGTGGTTGCGCCTGGCAACCTCCAGGATGGTCTCTCCCTCGGTAAAGCGAAGGTCCCTTCCGTCGATGACGATGATCTTCTCTTTTTCCATCTCCAGTCTCACCTTTATGTTTGGTTAAGGCTTGCCTCCGGCGGCGAGGTGTGCCACCTCGAAAGCGGGTTGCAAATGCTCTCCGTCCCACGCTCCTCGGGTCCGCTCACATTTGCTTTGGGCTTCGCCAGATTCAAGCGTTGTTTGCATTTCAGGTGTTGTCTTAAGAGCCGAAAGGCTGTGGGTCCAGTTGATGTCAGTGCACATGTCAGAGTGTTAATAAAACGGCCTCCGGCGGCAAGGTGTGCCACCTCGAAAGCGGGTTGCAAATGCTCTCCGTCCCACGCTCCTCGGGTCCGCTCACATTTGCTTTGGGCTTCGCCAGATTCAAGCGTTGTTTGCATTTCAGGTGTTGTCTTAAGAGCCGAAAGGCTGTGGGTCCAGTTGATGTCAGTGCACATGTCAGAGTGTTAATAAAACGGCCTCCGGCGGCAAGGTGTGCCACCTTGAAAGCGGGTTGCAAATATTCCCTGTCCCTCGTTCCTCGGGCCATCTCATATTTGCGTTGGGCTTCGGCCGATTCAAGCTTTATGAAAACCGCCCGATCCAACTGTCCATTCACGAGTCGCAGGGTGAATAAGAGCAACCATGGTTTTGTTTTTTTACCCATGGTTTGATTGCTCTTATTCATGAATGATCTTAGTCGATGGCATCGAAGGGGCACTTGTCATAGCAGCTCATACACTGAATGCACTTGTCCGTATCGATGGAGGCCGTCTCTTTCTTCTTCCAGAGGATGGCATCGGCCGGGCACGCCTTGAAGCAGAGGCCGCACTTTTTGCATTTGTCCTGGTCCACGGTGAACTTCAGCAGGGCCTGGCAGGTTTTGGCCGGGCAGGTCTTGTCGAAGATGTGGGCTTTGTACTCGTCCATGAAAAAACGCATGGTGGAGAGAACCGGGTTGGCCGCGGTCTGTCCGAGGCCGCAGAGGGCTGAGTTGCTTGCCACCTCACAAAGCTCTTCCAGGGACTTCAGGTCGCGTTCTTCGCCTTTGCCGTCACAGATCCTCTCGAGGATCTCGAGGATGCGACGGGTGCCCTCCCGGCAGGGGGTGCATTTGCCGCAGGACTCTTCCTGGATGAAGTCCATGAAGAAGCGGGCCATGTCCACCATGCAGGTGCGATCGTCCATGACGATGGCGCCGCCGGACCCCATGATGGCACCGACCTTGGCGATCTCTTCGTAGTCGATGGGGGTGTCCAGGTGCTGTTCGGGAACACAGCCGCCGGAGGGGCCGCCCAGCTGAACCGCTTTGAACTTTCGTTTGTTGGGGATGCCGCCGCCGATGTCATAGATCAGCTTGCTGATGGGAAGGCCCATGGGCACTTCCACCAGCCCGATGTTGTTGATGTCACCGGAGAGGGCAAAGACCTTGGTTCCCTTGCTCTTTTCTGTTCCCACGGAGGCGTACCACTCGCCACCGTTTAAGATGATCTGGGGAACGTTGGCAAAGGACTCCACGTTGTTCAAGATGGTGGGTTTGTCCCAGAGGCCTTTCTGGGCAGGGAAGGGAGGGCGGGGACGCGGCATGCCGCGCTTGCCCTCGATGGATCGCATGAGGGCGGTCTCTTCACCGCAGACAAAGGCACCGGCGCCCTGGTAGATTTCAACGTCAAAGCTGAATCCCGATCCCAGGATGTCCTCACCCAGAAGGCCGTACTCTTTGGCCTGGGCAATGGCGATCTCGAGGCGGCGGATGGCCAGCTGGTATTCGGTGCGGCAGTAGATGTAGCCCTTGGTCGCGTTGATGGCCTTGGCCGCGATGGTCATCCCCTCCAGGACCACGTGGGGGTCGGATTCAAGGATACTGCGGTCCATGAAGGCCCCGGGGTCGCCTTCGTCAGCGTTGCAGAGGACGTATTTCTCATCCCCTTCGCTGGCGTGGGCGAATTTCCACTTCATGCCCGTGGGAAACCCTGCGCCGCCGCGTCCCCTTAAGCCTGAGGCGAGCATCTCATCGATGATACCCTCGGAGGTCATCTCATTGAGGGCTTTGGCCGATCCGAAGTAGCCGTCACGGGCGATGTAGTCGTCGATCACCTCGGGGTCGATGGCCCCTTTGTTTCTCATGGCCCGGTAGACCTGGTTGGAGAAGAAGGGGATGTCATCGATGTGGGGGATCTTCTCTTTGCTCTTGTGCTCTTTGAAAAAGAGGCGGGGAACGGGGCGACCTTTGAGAAAGTGTTCTTCCACGAGCTCGGGGACATCTTCCACGGAGAGTTTCTGGTAGAAGGTGCCTTCGGGTTGGACCAGCATGACGGGTCCCACGGCACAGAAACCGTTGCAGCCGGTTTCAATTACTTTTATTTCATCTGCGAGCCCGCGATTGACGAGCTCTGCGTTGAGCGCTTCCTGGAACGGCTTGCTGCCGGTGGCGTGGCATCCGGTGCCGCCGCACAGCATCAGCTGCATTCTTGTTTTACTCATCTTCTATCTCCTGGTTTGGAATCGCTTGTAAGGCGTTGAAGGCGTTATACGTATTCGGCGCGGGAGCTGAACCGGGCCGGTACCCAACCTGCGTTACGAGTAGTCATCCAAGATCCCTGTGACATCTTTGGGATCGACGTTTCCGTGGATATCTTCGTTGACGACCATAACGGGGGCGAGGCCGCATGCACCTAAGCAGCGGACACCCTCAAGGGTGAAGCGACGATCTTCCATGGTTTCGCCTTCGGCAATGCCGAATTTGTTGCCGATGTGGTTCATCACCTCTTTGATGCCCTTGACGTAGCAGGCCGTTCCGGTACACGCCTTGATGATGTTGCGCCCCTTGGGTTCCAGGGAGAAGAGGGAGTAAAATGTGGCCACACCGAATACCTGGCTTGAAGCCAGGTTCATTCCCTGGGCAATGTAATCGAGAAGTAGGGGAGGGAGGTAGCCGACGGTGTCCTGGCAGAGGCGCAGGACGGTGATGAGCGAACCGGGAACAGAGTTGTTCTCATCGATGATGGTATCGATGCTGGTCCACATCTCAGCGGTGATATCCGGATGCTCGGGATGGTGATCCATAGCCATGGGCAAGTCTCCAAGCCGAAGAACCGTGCTCTTCGTGTGTGATTAGGGTTATTGATTTGCTACTGAGATTTATGTCGTGAACGCCGTTTCGGGAGTTCAAGATAGTTACACTTAATGTATCAACAAGATGAATAATTGCTTGCAGGGGAGAATGCAAGGAAAAATTGGAATTGGCAGTAGAAAATGAATACCGTTCAGGTAATTACTTTCCATTGACAGTGATAGGACAATGAAATATAGGATGAATGATTACTCTGGGGGCTTTGTTACTGCTTAACTGTCCTTTTTCCCGCTCAATTTGAATGACTGATTTCCATTAGGTCCGCTTCATCACCCTGCGCTGACTTCGTTCTCTAAAAGCCCTTGAGGTGAAACGGCGTTTAATGTGGCCATCCTAGTTTATGGTTTAGACTGTTACGACAGATCAATCGGGGTCTAAAGATGAAACTTGCTGATATCGTCAGGGTTCTGGATGCGAAGCTTCTCGTGGGAGACGAGCATCTGGACAGGGAATTTGAGATCTGCAGAGGCAGTGACCTCATGAGCGACATCCTGGCCTATTTTGCGGATGGCGGGGTCTTTATGACGGGCCTTGCCACACTGCAGGCGATGCGCACCGCCGTGGTGTCCGGTGTCGGGGGGATTGTGTTTGTGCGGGGCAAGCAGCCGCCGGAAGAGGTGCTGGAGCTGGCACGGAAAGAGGACATTCCCGTGATGATGACCCGGCTCTCCATGTTTGTCGCCTGTGGCAGGCTCTATTCAAGCGGTATGGCTGGGCATGATGGCGAACGGTAGCCTGATCAGTCTTTGAAATATTGTAACTATTCAGCGTGTGCCTCCGGGGGGGCTGCCGGTGGGCTAAACTTTTGCCAGATCTGTAAACGTGGGTCTAACAAACAGGTCTTAAAAACAGTGCTTGAACGAATTTCGTTTTAATCACAGATGTGTTTTGACCCGAGGAACGAGGGACAAAGCGCATTCGCTACCTGCTTTCAAGGTGGTACACCTTGCCGCCGGAGGCTGTTTTTTGGACGCTGAATAATTACGAAATATTGAAGTATCCGGGCCGATCCTTAAAGCATGGGTTTATGCGTTGACATTAGGGAGAGGGGGTACGGTGATCTGGGCCAGACGCAGGCCCCGGTTTTCCTTGAAAGTTATGAGAGTGTAAGGAGTTGTCTCATTATTTGAAGCGCGTTTTGGAGTGATGTGATCATGAATTTACTCAGACGGACCTATCCGGTGAGGGAAGGCGATTTTATCCATGCTGGAGAAGCGTCCATTCATGTAAAGAACACCTTGAAGTCGCTCAATTATAATCAGGACATCGTGCGAAGGGTCGCCATCTGCGGGTATGAAGCAGAGATGAATATGGTGATGCACGGAGGCGATGGGGTCCTGAAGGTCATGATTTCCCCTGATATGATTCGCCTGAAGGTGGAAGACTCCGGGCCGGGGATCGAAGACACCGAACTTGCCATGCAGGAGGGGTACTCCACGGCCCGCGATGAATTTCGCGAGATGGGCTTCGGTGCCGGCATGGGCCTGCCCAACATGAAGCGGAACTCCGATGAACTTTTTGTGGACTCTGCGCCGGGGCGGGGCACGGCAGTGACCATGTGGTTTACCGTGGCCGGGGGGTGTCCATGAGCTGTGGGCATCATGGTCCCGGCTGTTACGTCAGCTTTGATGCCGAGATCTGCGACGGCTGCACCCGGTGCGTGAGGTCATGCCCCACCAAGGCCATTCGCGTTCGGGACGGCAAGGTCGTTCACAAGCAGGAAGCCTGCATCGGCTGCGGCAACTGCCTGCGCATCTGCCCCAGGGGCGCTGTGCGAGCCTCCTCCACCGATCTCTCCCATCTCGACAAGAGCCGCATCTCCGTGGCGCTGGTCACCCCCATCCTCTACGCCCAGTTTCCCGGCGTGCTTCCCAAGGATATATTGAAAGGCCTCAAACGCTTGGGGTTCAACCACACCGTGGATATGTCCTACTTCTTTGAGATGTTCCAGTTTGCCACCGAAGAGTTTGTGCGCCGGAACCGGGAGACCCAAAAGGTGCCCTGGCCCCTCTTGTCCCCGGTGTGCCCGGTGGTGATGCGGCTTGTTCAGACCCGCTTTCCCGGGTTGATTCCCCATATTCACCCTATCAAGCGGCCTGTGGCCATTATGGCAAAGCAGGTGATTCGCACGCTCAGCAAGCACTATGGAGTGAACGAGAGTTTCATCAACATGTGTTACATCAACCCATGCCCCACAAAAAAGGGCGATATTCCGGGAACGACAGACGAGAGCTTTACCAATGGCGGCCCATACGCTATGGGTATCCGGGATATCTATACCCGGCTGGCGCGGGAGGTGGAACATGTGCGAAACATCGAGGCGATTCCCATGACCTCGGCCAGCTACGAGTTTGAGCAATGTACCTCGGGAGACGGCCTTCTCTGGGGCATGAGCGGCGGGGAGACCGTTGTCTCCGACATTGAAAAGTCTCTATCCGTTTCAGGCCTTGACGAAACGGTGAGCATGTTGGAAAAAATCGAGATGGGGCTCTTCCGGGACATCGAGTACATCGAGTTTCGCGCCTGCACCGAAGGGTGCATCGGCGGAGCGCTCACCGCCATCGACAAATACCTCGCGAAAAGCGCGTCCCAGGGGATGATCAAGCTTTTGGGCACGGGCAAGCGCCTCAACCGGGATCGCATCAACAGGCTCTATGAGAAGGATTGGTTCTTCTCCAAGCGGTCGGAGCAGGGATTCCTTGAAAACGAGGGGTTTACTGCCACGCCACTCACCATAGAGGAGATGCGGAAAATCGACGGGCTGGTCCAGCTCATCAACGGTCGGGATTGCGCCGCCTGCGGTGCGCCGGATTGCCGCACCTTTGCCGAGGACGTGGTGCGCGGAGAGACCCCCGCCGATGCCTGCCTGATGCTTCGGGCCAAGGGGCTGACGGGGGAGCAGGTGATGAAACATATCAACAGCAAGGAGTGCGGGCATGCGTGTCAGAGATTTGGTTGAACGATACGGCCTGGAAGTGGAAGCGGGTGAAGCGGGGCTGGACCGTGAGGTACGGTTCGGGCACTGCGGAGACCTTTTAAGTGAAGTGATTGCCAATGCAGGGCAGGGCGCTGTCTGGATCACCGTGCAGGGGCATCAGAATATTGTGGCCGTGGCCGTTCTTCGGGACCTGGCAGCCGTGGTGATCGCCTCGGGCAACCGGCCCGACAAAGAGACCTGTGACAAAGCCGACGCAGAAGGAATCCCCCTTCTGACCTGCAAGGGCAACGCCTATGAACTGGCCGGCAAGCTTTACACCGAAGGGCTTGCCTGATCATGAAACGCCTCTGCGTCGATTTGCATATTCACACCTGCCTTTCGCCCTGTGGAGATCTCTCCATGGATCCGAAACGCGTGGTGGAGAGAGCGCTTGCCTGTGGGCTGGACCTGATCGCCATCTGCGATCACAACAGCACGGGCAATTGCGGCGCAGTGATGGAGGCCGCCAGGGGGGGCTCCCTTTCAGTTCTTCCCGGTTGCGAGATCTGCACGGCGGAGGAGATTCATCTTTTGGCGTTGTTTGAAACCCTTGAGGTGGCCCTCAGCTTTCAGGGGTACTTAGATGCGCATCTTACGGGGTCAAATACCCCTGAGGTGTTTGGCTATCAGATCGAGGCCGATGCCGATGGTAATTTTACGGGGGAGTGCACCGATTTTCTCCTCGGTGCCCTGGATCAGGGGGCAAACGAGGTGGCAACGGCAGTAAAAGACGCAGGCGGTTTGGTGGTCTGCGCCCATATCGATCGAAAGAGTTTTTCGGTGATTTCCCAGCTGGGGTTCATGCCGCCGGACCTGGTGCCCGATGCCGTGGAGATGACTTTGCCGGGACTCAAAGGCGATTTTCCCCTGGCCCATGCCGCGGGGTTTCCCGTCATCACCGCATCCGACGCCCATTTCCCCCACGATGTGGGGCGATGGACCACCCTTTGTGAAATGGAAGAACCCACCTTTGCCGAGCTTGCCATGGCTCTTCATGGCCTTGGCGGACGGTCGGTGGTTGGGTACGACGAGAGGATTCAAGTGGACTCGCTGTGGGGGGAGATGTGAAGGAAATCTCCCTGCATATTCTGGATGTGGCGGAAAATGGTATTACTGCCGGGGCAGACCTGATCACCCTTCTGGTGGACGAGGCGGTGAACCGCAATGTACTCTCCATTACCATCTCCGACAACGGAAGCGGGCTCTCCCGAGAGCAGCAGGCAAAGGTGGTGGATCCGTTTTATACCACGCGCACAACCCGCCGCGTGGGCATGGGGCTCTCCCTGCTGCAGGCGGCCGCTGAACGCTGTGACGGCCGTTTTTCGTTTACATCGGAAGAGGGCCAAGGCTCGTGTGTGTTTTGCTCTTTTCTCTACAACCATATCGACCGGGCACCCCTGGGGGATATGGCCTCGACCCTTTCGGTGCTTATGGCGGGGTATCCTGAGGTGGACTTTCTCTACTGCCATCTGTACAACGGGCGTGAGTTTCAGTTCGACACCCGGGAGATTCGGCAGCAACTCGAAGGCATCGCCCTGAACGAGCCAGCCGTGCTCAGCCACTTGAAGGCTGGCATTGAAGAGGGGCTGGAAGAGATCAAAGGCAGTGAATAGTGAATAGTGAGTGGTGAATAGTGAGTAGTGAGTAGTGAGTAGTGAATGGTGAATGGCCATTGCGCGAAGGCGAAACGTGGGTTGGCATGAAGGCCCAGGTAGTTTGTAACTATTCAGCTCCTAAAAAGCAGCCTCCGGCGGCAAGGGTGGCGAAGCCACATGAGGCAAAATACCTTGAAAGTAGGTAGCGGATGCGCTTTGCCCCTTGTTCCTCGGGGCAAATCACATCCGCCTTTGAACCGAGAGTTTTCAGGGCTCATTTATAAAGACCTGTTTATCAAACTTTTCAAAAGTTTGGCCCCCGGCAGGGCCGCCGGAGGCACAAGCTGAATAGTTACCATTTTATTATATAGACTCAATCGCCGGGCAGACGCCGGCTCAGTATGCCCTGACTGTTCAGGGCCAACAGACATCAGATGGGAAGGAGGAGTTGACATGGCAAAGCTCTCTGTTGAAGACCTCAAGGCACTGAAAGAGAAGGTGTCCAAAGCGAACTCATTGCGTGACGGCATGGCCAATGTGCTTGTAACTGTTCATATGGGCACCTGCGGCATTGCTTCCGGTGCCCGGGCTGTGATGGATGCCCTGATGGAAGAGATGGAGGGGGCCGAGCGTCACGATATCCGCGTGATGGCTGCCGGCTGTCTTGGCATGTGCAGCAGCGAGCCCAACGTCACCGTGGAGATCGAAGGGGAAGCCCCCGTGGCCTATCAGCTGATGGATGCCAACAAGATGCGTCAGGTGTTCAAGCGACACGTGCTCTTAGGGGAAGTGCAGTCTGACTTTGCCATGGCGACCATGTAGCAGGATCCGGTCTGAGGACACCACAGCATCAGATGGCTGACTCGGGATCCCCCGATGGACACCGTTATTCAGGCGGCAGGACCGGTTCGGTCCATGCCGCCTTTTTTTTTGCGGCAAGGGTGGCGAAGCCACATTAGGCAAAAAAACTTGAAAGCGGGTTCGCGAATGCTCTCTTGCCTTCGTTCCCCAGGTTCATCTCATTCGTTGACGGGCTATGTCCGTGGGGTTTCAACGGTGAATTATTATGCCGTCTTCCCCGGCTGTCAGACATGTGGGATTATATGGGCAGCCGGTGTCTTTTTGAGAGGACAGGGCCTCACTGACAGGAGCGTTGACGGAACGATGCGTCGATGTATGTAAAAAAATGCACCGACATTCATTTTTCGTGGTGGTTTCCGGCCTTGATGTGAGATGATGAGAAAAGTAGTTGATTTCATGATGATTGATCCGAAAATGTCTGGGGGGCGGCTTTAGCCCGGATATTTCACGAGTTGAGTGCATCCATATTCAAGGCATCAGAGCTGCAGATGTAGTGGTTTACCTCAATGCCCTGATAACGCAGAAGATGGGTGCACTCGGCTCGCCCGAAGGGTGAGAAAAGCGAACCGGAAACCGTGAATTACATTTTGTGTTTTTGACAGACCTTAATTTTTCACAATAACTATCAGCAATAACATATTGTTGCTTTGATCTGATTGTTTTCTCATGAAATATCCGGGTTAGCGGTGCTGCATGGTGGAATGTCTCGCCGGTTCAGCAGAAGGGTTTCAGGCGAGTAGACAGGAGTGGTGGGAACCATGAATATCATCGAAAAATCACTGGCGATTGCCTTGTCCGCTTACAGCGGTCAGCAGGACAAAGCCGGACGGACGTACATACTTCACCCTTTGCGGGTGATGGCAAAGATGGAGAATGAGGACGAAATGGCGGTGGCTCTTCTTCATGATGTGGTTGAAGACTCCGGGTACACGGCAAAGGACTTGATGGATGCAGGAATTCCCTCCCATGTTGTCGGGGCCGTGGAGTGCCTTACCCGGGTGGACGGTGAGTCATACGAGGATTTTATTGAACGTGTCCAGTCCAATCCCCTTGCCTCTGCCGTCAAGATTGCCGACCTTGAAGACAACATGGATATTATGAGACTCGACATGTTGAGTGAAAAGGAGCTTCGGCGCGTAGGTCAATTCCACAGGGCGTGGAAGAAACTCTCCAAGGCATGATTTAAGGCGGGCGTGCTCCTCCCCTCACGCTCGTTTTTTGAAAGGCCGCCTTGCCCGATACTCCCGCACACACGCGCCCTGTTGCTCAGGGCTTCCCTTTTCCCGACCTTTCCACAACAGCAACCGCACGACATTCATCGTCAGTTTTGATCCATTCTCCCATGTCCAGTCACTTTCTCCTGCTTTCATTGTGTTGTCCTGGCGTTTTGTCCGTGGTTATTTGGGATGGGGGCTGGTAAACTTGGCGCAGATTCTCAAACAAAACGTATTTATCAAACGCTGTGAAAGGCTCACCAAGCCCGCACCAGATTTGTGATAGTCTCTTTTACTATTGCATGAGCCTTTACCTTGGATAGCCCAATGCAGGACGTGTCTATGAACAAACAACCCAAGTCGGATATCATCAGCCCTTTGCTTCGGGAGCGGGCGTATGTGCTGCCGAAGCCGGCCCGGCTCGCCTTGGTTTATATTCTGTTTGCCATTCTCTGGATTTCATCGAGTGATCTTTTTCTCGGGTGGCTCCTGCCGGATTTTGAGTCCTTTCTCATGGCGCAGATGATAAAGGGGGCGGCGTTTGTGGTGGTGACGGGGATTCTTGTTTTTTTTCTGATCCGAAAGGCGGAGCGCAGTGCACTGGAATTGGAACACAGTTTTCGACTTTTCGCTGACCACACCGGAAACTGGGAATACTGGATTGACGAAGACGGGCAGGTGGTTTACGTCACCTCGGCCTGTGAACGGATCACGGGGTATCCCCCTGAAGAGTTTTACCAGCAGATCGGGCTGATGCAGGAGATAATTCACCCTGAGGATCTTCCCGCCATGGCGGATTTGCACAAGGTTGGGGCTTGTGACTCCAGGCAGTGTGAATACCGGATCATCCGTCGTGACGGAACGATTCGGTGGATTCTCCACGACTGTCACCCTGTGAGTGATGCCTGGGGCAGGCCTGCCGGGTTTCGTGGGACCAACAGGGACATCACCGTACGAAAGCAGGCCGAAGAGGCTTTGAAGCGATCGGAGAAACGGTTTCGAACCCTTTTTGAAGAGGCTGCCGAGGGGATTCTTGTGGCGGATGCCGAGTCCATGGCATTGAAATACGCAAACCCCAGAGCGTGTCTTATGCTGGGCTGTACTGAAGAGGAGATCAGGCAGATGCGTGTAGATGATTTGCATCCGGAGGAGAACCGTTCCCTCTTTTCCGAAGCCCTGGAGAGCCATCTTCGAGGTGAGCTCTTCCTTTCATCCGCCGTGCCCCTTGCCACCAAGGATGGGGTCCTCCGGTATGCCGATGTCACCACAGCCTCCATGGAGTTTGACGGCGTCCGTTGCCTGGTGGGTTTTTTTACCGATGTGACCGAAAGGCTGAGACTGGAAAGGGAGCACGCCAAAGCCGAGGCACACCTTCGGCAGGCTCAGAAAATGGAGGCCGTGGGGACCCTTGCAAGCGGCGTGGCACATGAGATAAACAACCCCATCATGGGGATTACAGGCTACGCGGACCTCATGGAGGTAACCATTCCGGGCAATCACGACGTGAGCAGGCTTTCCGGTGAGATAAAGCGGGAGGCAAACCGTATCCATCGCATCGTCACCAACCTGCTTCGTTTTGCCCGCAGTGAAAAAGCCGAGGAGCCCAGACCGACACGCCTTAACGATATCGTGGATGCCACGCTGTCTCTTGTTCAGATGGTCATGCGTCATGACCAGATCACCCTTGAGGTGGATATCCCCGGTGATCTGCAGCCGGTGCTTTGCTTAAGCCCTCAGATTCAGCAGGTCGTCATGAATCTCCTGACCAACGCACGGGATGCCCTCAACATCAAATACCCGGATTACGATGAAAACAAGGTGGTGAGGATTACAGCACGGCCCCACATCCGCGCCTGCAAACAGTGGATTCGCCTGACCGTGGAAGACCATGGACCCGGTATACCGAAAGAGATTAAGCAGCGCATGTTCGATCCGTTTTACACCACCAAACCGGCGGATAAGGGGACCGGGCTCGGGCTCTCCATTACCTATGGCATCGTGAAAGAGCATGGCGGGGCCCTGGAGGTGGAGACCAAGCGCGGCGAGTGGACCCGGGTGCATGTGGATTTGCCGATGGGAAGTGGGTAAGGGGCTCAAAGCGAAGGGTAAAAAGGTGGCAGGGGAGTGGGCAGGGTTCCCTTTGTTTTACCAAACCTTAAAAATGCCTCCGGCGGCCCTGCCGGGGGCCAAACTTTTGAAAAGTTTGATAAACAGGTCTTAAAGTATAGTCGCCTGCTCCAATGGTGTCACAAGCCAAATGCTTCTGGTTTAACGCGGCATCCGGTAGTATTTTGCGTTGCTTGTTTTCAACAAGCGATCCGCTGGGTGCCAAACGTCTGAACCGTCGGAAAAACAGGCCTTGATAGATAATTCCGGATTTCCATCCGACAAAAGGCGGATGTGCTTTGACCCGAAGAACGAGGGGCAAATCACATTCGCAACCTGCTTTCAAGGTGGCACACCTTGCCGCCGGAGGCATACTGAAAGGGGTATGAGCAAAGCGAATTCATTGAACCAAGAACTAAGAACCAAGCACGAGGAACGTTTTATTCCGTCAGTCGCCATCACAGGCAGCTGGCGGTGCAACAATCCATTCGGACGTCGATCTGACGGCTACCTCTTTCCGGTCATTGATAATCACTCCCTCAATGGTCGTAAGTCCCCCGTCCTCATTTTCCCCGACCCTCAGGATCCTCCCTTCGGCCTTCAATGTGCCGGTGTTCTCCAAGGGCTTCATGAACGCGAAGTTCATGTGCTGCGAGCGTGGGGTTCCCCTTAAAAAAGCTCGGGCCGTCCGGCTCATCAGCTCCTCTAACATGGCGATGATCACGCCACTGTGAACCAGCTTGCCGTTGCAGCACAGATGCTTTGAGATTTTTGCTGCCCCGATGACAGAAGAGGCCCTTGTGCAGAAGAGCAGCTGAAATCCCGACGGATTTTTAGCCTTGCCACCGGCATCTTGCCTGCCGCTGAGCACCTTTAAGCCATGGTCTCTGTCCAGTGGTTGCATGGGGGAACTCCTTTGGTGGAAGAGTAAAAATGCGACGAAGCCCGAGCCGAAGGCGACTGCGCGTTGCTCCGAGGAACGAGGAGTAAAGCGCAGTCGCAACCCGCTTTCGAGGTGGCACACCTTGCCGCCGGAGGCAGCCAGCTTAAAGATGCCTCCGGCGGCCCTGCCGGGGCCAAACTTTTGAAAAGTTTGATAAACAGGTCTTGAAAAAACACCCTTGGGTACATCGAAAGCCCAAGGCGAATGTGATTTGCCCCGAGGAACGAGAGGCAAAGCGCATTTGCAACCTGCTTTCAAGGTGGCACACCTTGCCGCCGGAGGCAGGCTTTTGACCCGAACTTTAACCATAGAAGGCCTCCTGAATAGGGTCTTGAGCGAAGCGGTTTCATTGAACGAAGAACCAAGAACGAAGAACCACGAACGATTTATTAATCTGTAAAGTATGCAACCTCCGTTTCAAGGGTAACGGGGGGCTGGGTCAGGGTGCCAGCCAGCGGTCCGATTTTCGGCAGTTCGTAGGTAAAGTAGTAGCGGGCCACGGCAAGCTTGCCTTCATAGAAGGTCTGATCGGATTTTTTGAGGCTCTTTGCTGCCAGCTTTTCACAGGCCACCACAGCCTGGGCCAGCCATTGCCAGGCGATGGTCACGTGGCCGAACATCTCCAGGTAGAGGGTGGCGTTTGCCAGAAAGGCTTCGGGCCCTTTTTCCATGGCCATGCCCCCCAGGGTCTGGGTGGTGTTTGCAAGGGTCTCTTTGGCACCGGAAAGGGTTGTTGTCATTTCCTGGAGTTCGGGGTGGGGCTGGGCTTTCTCGATGGTTTTATTCATCTCCTGATCCAGCAGCATCAGGGCTTTCCCGCTGTTCATCACCACTTTCCTGCCCAGAAGGTCCATCCCCTGGATGCCTGTGGTGCCTTCATGGATGGTGTGGATCCGCATGTCTCGAAAGTGTTGCTCCACGGGGAAGTCCTCGCAGTACCCGTATCCGCCGAAGCACTGAATACTCAGGCTGGTGGAGAGGATCCCCATCTCAGACGGAAAGGTTTTGGCCACGGGGGTGAGGAGCTCCAGCAGGAGGTGATAGTCCTCTCGCTCATCCTCGGGGCCGGCATGGATGAGGTCTTCGTACCGGCTGCACTGGAGGATAAGGGAGAGAGCCCCTTCGGAGACGGCCCGCTGGAACAGAAGCATGCGCTTGACGTCCTGGTGCTCGATGATGGCGATGGGGGGCGCTCCCTTGCCGTCGGTGAGGCGGCGGCCCTGTTTGCGATTTCGGGCGTAGTCCAGGGCTGCATGGTACGCTGCCGTGGAAATGGCGGTGGCACCCATGCCCACCTCCAGACGTGCCCCGTTCATCATCTGAAACATGTAGGAAAGCCCTCTGTTCGCTTCTCCCACAAGGTATCCCGTGCAGTCTCCCTTTTCTCCTATCGAGAGCGCTGTGATGGGTGCTCCCCGGTAGCCCAGTTTATGGAAAACCTGTGTGACGGTGACATCGTTGTTGGCTAAGCCGCCGTTGCCGTCCGAGCGAAGTTTGGGAACAACAAAAAGGGAAATTCCCTTAACGCCCGCCGGAGCCCCGTCAATCCGTGCCAGCATGAGGTGCACCACGTTGTCCACGCCGTCATGATCCCCCGCCGAGATAAAGATCTTCTCCCCGGAGATGCGGTAAGTGCCGTCATCCACAGGGGTGGCCGAGGTGGCAATATCGCCTAAGGACGTGCCGGCCTCCGGCTCGGTCAAGGCCATGGTGCCCTGCCACGTCCCTTCAAGCATGGGGGGCAGAAAGGCCTGTTTCAGTTCGTCGGACCCAAAGGTAAGGATCAGGGTGGCCGCTCCCATGGTGAGACCGGAGTATACGGAACCCGAATAGTTGGCCGAGGCAAAGATAAAGTTCACCGCATGCAACAGGCTCGCCGGCATGTTCTCACCGCCCCACTCCTCAGGAAAAACAGCCGAAATCCAGCCGTCTTTTCCAAGGGTCGTCATGATGCGTCGCACATCCTTATGAACCGCCACCGTGCCATCCTTCAGCTCCGGCGGGTTTCGGTCCATCTCCTCAAAAATGGGGTGCAGCGCTTTTTTTGCAAAATCAAAAGCGGCATCAAGCACCATGTCCATGGATTTCCGGGTGTGGCCGTTGCCACCCGTGGCGTGGGGCAGGGGGGCGCTCCCCACGACATCGTGAAGCGTAAACTTCAGGTTGCGCATACTCATGAATTTGTCTGCCATGAAAACCTCTTTTTTTGACGATTGGTCGAAGTGAAGACTGAAAAAGCAAGAAAAGCAGCCTCCGGCGGCAAGGTGAGCCACCTTGAAAGCGGGTTGCGGCAGCACGTGGCCCTCGTTCCTCGGGCAACGTGCTGCCGCAGTTTTATTCTGGAGCGCCGCACTCCGGTGCGGTTTTATCGTTTATCTTGCACAACCCCGCGCTAAAAGAGGTTGCGGCGTGGTGTGTAAAGACAGGTTTGATCTGTCTCGTCTTTCCTGGTTGCATGATAACCCGTTCTTACTGAGCGAATGATCTGTGTCGATGCTCGATGACTTTCAACGATGGCGTGGCTGGGGACCCGGTTGCGAGATTCAACATCGTTTTCATGGGACATGCCAGAACACAACTACTAAAAAAATGTGTGTGGTTGATATCGTAATTCTTACGTTTTTGGGTGGTACAACAGGACGTTTTGCCTGTAAAAACAGCGTAACCATGAAGGCCATGAAGAGCTTGAAGGCGGCTCCGCCGCAAAACCCTTTTCTTTCTTCTGCTTTCCTTCATGTCCTTCATGCTCTTCATGGTCCATGCTTTCCGAAATCAGCTTTCGAGGTGGCTCACCTCGCCGCCGGAGGCATCGCTTTTACTTATTCATGAGCAACGAACATGCCATGATGTAGTCCTCCTGTGTTTCATGGCGATGACATTCAAGATGGTGAAAATCCGTGATATGTAGTAGGTCTTTGGTTGATATTTAATACATCCACTGTATTTCGCGGGGAGACCTCATGGCGCAGGACGAAAGCAGGTTGGTTCGGGATATCACGCAGTCTCTGTACTCCAGCCTGGAGATCGAAAAGTCACTTCACGAAACCCTTCTTTTGCTCAAAGAGTACCTGCCCCTGGATCTGGTGCATGTCTTTATCATGGACACCTCGGCCCATACCCTGCGGTATCTGGCCGAAGCCACGGCAAAACAGGGGACCCTCATCGACGAGCGGATTCAGCTTTCCCCTGATCACGTTGCAGAGATCCGGGGCCATGCCCACGGTGACGTCCATATCCTCAACAGCACGGAGAGTCCTACCCTCCAGAGCATCCAAGACCATTTTTCCCGTCGCATTTTCAAGCCCATGTACAACGGACGGGAGCCGTTTTCCGTCATGACCATGGGCTTTGATATTGTCCCGCCGCTGGTGGGCGGCTTCGGCATGGTGGCCGGCGGGGAGGGGGTCTACAGTGAGTCACACGTTGCCTGCCTGAAGCTCGTTAGGCGGCCGCTTATCGGTGCCGTGTTGAACCTTCTCCACCACAGGGACCTGGTCTGTAAAAACGAGCGCCTCTTTACCGAGAAAAAGCAGTTGGAGAATCGCCTGGGCCATGATCCGGACGGCCGCATTATAGGGGCTGACTCCGGCCTCAAGGAGGTCTCCGCCATGGTCAGTCAGGTGGCGGCCCTGGACAGCCCGGTCCTCATCCTGGGGGAGACCGGCACCGGCAAAGAGCTGGTTGCCAACGCCATTCACCAGGCATCAAAACGCAGCGACGGGCCCATGATCCGGGTCAACTGCGGGGCCATTGCCGAGAGCCTCATGGACAGCGAGCTCTTCGGCCACGAAAAAGGGGCCTTCACCGGCGCCACCCGGCTCAAGCGGGGCTACTTCGAACAAGCCGACGGCGGCACCATCTTTCTGGATGAAATCGGCGAACTGCCCCTTGCCGCCCAGGTCAAGCTTTTGCGGGTGCTTCAGACCATGGAGTTCAACCGGGTGGGGGGAAGCTGGCCGGTCTCCGTGGATGTGCGGGTGGTGGTGGCCACCAACCGGGACCTTTTTGGCATGGTCACGGACAAACGGTTCCGGGAAGACCTCTGGTTTCGCCTCAACGTCTTTCCCATCCGAATCCCCCCTTTGCGGGACCGGAAACAGGACATAGCGGCTCTGGCCGACTACTTTGTGCTGCGCAAAGCCCGGGAAATGAACATGGAACCCCCGCCACGGCTCACCGAGTCCGCCATCCGCCAGCTCACCGACTACGACTGGCCCGGCAACATCCGCGAACTCCAGAACGTCATCGAACGCGCCCTCATCCTCGGCAGGGGCCGTATCCTCTCCTTTGAAACCCTCACATGGGAGTCAACCCCATCCCCGGAGACACCCCTCCCCACCTCATCCCATGATGCCTTTCCCACCATGGATGAGGCCACAAAAACCCATATCCAGGCCGCCCTTGAGCGCACAAACTGCAAGATCGAAGGCCCCGGAGGCACAGCCGAACTCCTGGCCATGAACCCGTCTACCTTACGAAGCCGCATGAAAAAATATGGGATTGGGATTCAAAAGAGGTCAGGTTAGCTGAGTAAGGAAAAAAGTGCCTCCGGCGGCCCTGCCGGGAGCCAAACTTTTGAAAAGTTTGACAAACAGGTTTTAAAAATGGTCGTTGGTAGTGTCGCCTATTAAAGGCGAATGTGATTTGCCCGATGACCGACGGGCAAAGAGCATCCATTACCTGCTTTCAAGGTGGCACACCTTGCCGCCGGAGGCTTCTTTTCAACAATCATGTTGAGCCGACAAGTCCCCTTTATTTTATGGGCTTTCCACTCCCATGACGAGATCCAAAGGGGAGGTGACCTCATCGACCCGTTTATCCATTACGTGAGTATAGATCTCTGTGGTCTTTACATCGCTGTGCCCCATGAGCTCCTGGACGACCCGGATATTGACGCCATTTTCAAGGAGGTGGGTGGCAAAACTGTGCCGGAAGGTGTGAGGTGTGGCCCGCTTGGTGATGCCTGTCTGCCTCACCGCCCGCTTGACCGCCTTCTGGAGTCCGGACTCCATGACATGGTGGCGTCGCACATCCCCGGTTTCCGGGTCTGTGGAGCGGTTGCGTGAGGGAAAGACATACTGCCAACCGGGTTCGGTGTTGCTTGACGGGTATTTTCGAAGAAGGGCAGGGGGGATGTAGACGGTGCCAAATCCTTCGGAGAGGTCGGTTTCATGGAGGCGCAGGACCCGCTCCACGTGATGGGACAGCTCATCTCGGATGACGTTGGCCCGGATACTTCATAAGAAAGCAAATCTGTCAAAATAAAAGCTCTTAATTAAAGAAGGTTACAGTGAAACGGTGAGGCATTTCCAAAACACAACATGTCATTCACGGTTCCTTGCTCGCTTTTCTCACCCTTCGGGCGAGCCGAGTGCACCCATCTTCTACGTTATCAGAGCATTGAGGTAAACAACTACATCTGCAGCTCTGATGCCTTGAACATGGGCGCGCTCAACTCGTGAAATATTCGGGTTAAGTAGCAGGGTTACCCGGTCTTTTCCACCCTTTGCCATGTGGATGTACAGTTTTCCCCTTGAAAAATCGATGTCCTTTACTCTCAGGCGGATACACTCCATGAGGCGAAGGCCACCTCCGTACATGAGTCGCCCCATAAGCCGGTAAGTCCCCTGCATGTTGAAAAGAACGGACTGAACTTCATCCTGGCTGAAGACCACAGGCATCCGTTTCTGCTTTTTTGCCCTGACCATTTCAAGGGTCTCGTCCACAGGGATAAAGAGCACTCTCTTGTAGAAGAAAACGATGGCGTTCAGGGCCTGTTTCTGGGTCGAGGCCGATACCTCTCGCGTCTCAGCAAGGTATGAGAGAAATGCTTCTATTTCCGGTTTTCCCATCTCTACCGGATGCCGGTTTTTGTGAAAGCCTATGTAGTGCCTAATCCATGAGCAGTAGCTCTTCTGGGTGGCTTTTGCATAATGGTGGTAGCGAAGCACCTGCATGACTTGCTCCATGAGCTTCAGGTTGGGGTTGGGACGAAAATGGTCCATGTTTCCCTCCTTGGATAGTCGGTTGCATACGAACATGTTTTGTACGGGTATATTTGAGACCAAACGCGGACGTGGCGGCGCCAAACATGGAAAAAATTCCAGCTATGACGGTATTTGAGTCAAAACATGGACGCCAACGGCGCGGTATATCAATATACGGTCAACGGGAGTTATGAATCGAACTTATTAGGGGTGTGTTGGTTTTTAACGGACATTAAACACATTTTTTTGAGAGCCTCATCCATTTTCGGTAGCCTCTAATCCAGGAGGTAGGAATTCCTCTGGTCTTACCCCAAGAGCTATGAGGTAAGCTGTCTGGACGTCGTTAAAAGGTTGTGCCAGGAGAAGCTTTCCATCGTGACGGACAAGACGGATGGAATGGAATTTTGTCGTCATCATGAACGATGTCGGCTTTGAGGTCATGCGGTTTGGCCAGCCGGGTAGCTCATGTCCCGAGATGGCAACATATTGCCGCATCTCACGCTCCATTAACCTCCAAATCATAAGCGCAAGTATAAGAATCAATCCAAGGACTTCTATCCTCTCTGGCCGTTTCAAAAAAATTCCATCCACGATTGCAGGGTCTTTCAAAAAACCAAAGTTTTGTTCGATTCCATATTGCTCTTTGTAGAGAGAGAGGAGAGCCTTTCCGTCGTAAGATTGCCGATCTTTTTCAGAGTCAAGATTGGTCAGCAGGACAAGGCATCCTGCCTCTTCTCGAAGCTTGGCGACGGCGACGTCATTCTGAGCCACCTCCACCTCGACTTGATACTCCATATGCAAGGGGGTTCGCCCAGTACCTTTTGCCGGTCGGCCTCGCCCGTATCGGGGTACCTCTTTGACGGAGGCCCGGATCTCATGAAGAGTGGTAGACGCTTTTTCGACTCTTCTGGCGGCCTCAACCGCATCGGCTTCACAGCGGTAGGAGATCGTGGTGATCTCTTTGCAGTGCTTGTCTACAGCACTGCGATCTTTCTTGATGTCACGATCCACCTTGCCCTGTCTTCGTTTGTCATGAGCAGAAGAGTGGATAACGACAGCGCGATACGTCTTCTTATAGAGAGTCACCGACGCTTCTTGGCAGGCATAGACTGTTGCAGGCCGTTTTGGCGTTCCCGGTTCCTGAGAGAGCCGACCGATAGGGGTCCAAGCACCGTCTCCTTTGGCAACAGCTTCTTCGATGACACGCCCACACTCCTTATAGCGTGCAGGAAGACGGGTGAGAAATGGCATGGAACCTGTCGCAGACAGGTTGTCCTCACTCACCATGGCTGAATCGGCAATATAGATGGTGGCCTTTTCATTAAAGCCATGGACGGCCAGATAGGATGAGACGTCGGTCAACACGCGGTTGTTGAGCTTAACATCCGAGGCGTTTCCATTTTCGACACGTCCCAGGACTGGAATATTGCCACTGATGCATAGAAGCGACACCATGAACTGCTTTAGATCCGGACGATGATCTTTGCTGTAGCCATGGGTGATATGAGGGGTTGTCGCCCCCTCTTGTGGTTTTGAATATTCTGACCCAAAAAGGGATACGGATGTGGTGTCGAAGTGGGCTGCCCTGGCGTCTAAGCCGAATTCGGCAATGGCGTAATGAGAGATTGATGAAAGGATTTTTTTGGTACCGGCTTCATGGAGTTTATCCAGTACTCTACCAAGGGTATGATTGCAAAGAGTGTTCGCATCAAAATCATTTCCCATGAGTGCTTCGGTGTCCAAACTTGAGTAACGTTCGGCTACACGATAGAGAGGAGATCTCCCGGACAATGCATCAAGAATCAAGAAGACGACGGCTTGGCCTATATCTGCAGTCATTCGTCCTGAAACCAGTTTGTTAACAGCATTGGCTATACCAAGACGCGCGATAAATTTTCGAACAATCGGCACATGATTCACGTCTACAATTTCAAGGGAAAATGGGGCTTCCATGGCAACCTCCTATTTGGTTTGAAGTGCCATGATCCTAGAAAAACCTACATTTGTCTAGGCAAGAATATTTTCACCTGCCGCCATTAAATTGCCTGTGGTCGCATTCGAAAAGTGTTTAAAGTGCGATATCATTGATGTAAAAAATGGATTATGGCATAATCTACTAACTATATTGGATCCTTCAAATAAAAAGCAAAAATTTAAACTTCTTGAATATTGCAGATCTAAACACAGATATCAATTGCGTCTTTATTTTCTTGAAGTGCGTTAGCAAACTTACGTTACTCAGCTAAAACGTTCGAATCGTTCACACGCAATTTTTATGCATTAAATGAATTAATTTATTTTGTCAGAACTTTTCCGATTAAGGAGTCAAGATGAGAATCCTTCGGTATTTGATTTTCGTAATATTCGTATCTGGTTTTATTATTCCAATGGATACCATCCAAGCCGCTGAAGAATTGGAAACTGTCACAATTCAGTTCAAATGGTTTCATCAATTTCAATTCGCAGGTTATTATGCAGCACTTGAAAAGGGTTTTTATGCAGAAGAAGGGTTGAATGTTGTTTTACGTGAGCGCGATCCAAAAACGGATCATATTGAAGATGTCATTGAAGGTAAAGCTCAATATGGTGTCGCGGATGCGGGTTTACTGCTTTCACGATTACAAGGGAAACCGGTGGTACTGCTGTCTCAAATCTTTCAACACTCCCCCCTCGTTTTTTTGACATTACAAAAATCAGGAATACGTACACCTTTTGATCTGGCCGGTAAAACCATTATGCTCGATTCGAATGTTTATAAATATCCGGCTCTAAGTGCTTTGATTCTAAAGACCTTAGGGGGATCTGATAAAGTGACCCAAATACAGGAGACATTTCGAAATGAGGACTTGCTTGAGGGGAAAACCGATGCCATGGTGGCGTATCTTAGCGATCAACCTTTCTGGTTCAAAGAAAAGGGTATTCCAGTCAATGTTATCGATCCAAGAGACTATGGAATTGATTTTTATGGAGACAATTTTTTCACAACCGAAAAAGAAATTTACAAAAATCCGGATAGAATTAAAAAAATCATACGGGCCAGCCTGAAAGGATGGGATTATGCCTTAACTCACCAACAAGAAATGATCGATCTGATTCATTTAAAATACAACCCACAAAAATTAAGTCGTAAACACCTGATCCACGAATCTAAAGAAACAGAAAAGATGATCGTTCCCAGGTTTGTTAAGTTGGGACATTTTGAACCTTCGCGTTTCCAGAAAATTATCGAGACATATGTGCAGTTGGG
Source organism: Desulfolunaceae bacterium (assembly GCA_942491485.1). GTDB lineage: Bacteria > Desulfobacterota > Desulfobacteria > Desulfobacterales > Desulfolunaceae > Desulfoluna. Next base: position 89,809 of record CALOAX010000018.1, read on the forward strand.
CCTTACCGATCAAGCCATGATCGATGAAGGTTTTTTCTATCAGGATGGCAAAAAAAGCGCTATCAACCGAAAAATAAAGCCATCGTTCCACCTGACACAAGAAGAACGCGCCTGGCTGAAATCGCATCCTGTGATTCGGGTTTCCAGTGAATTGGACTATGCACCGTTTGATTTTGTTGAAAATAATAAGTCTGTTGGATTTTCGATAGATTATTTAAATCTGATCGCCGGAAAAGTGGGTTTACAATTAACCTTTGTCCAAGATACCTGGAAAAATCTGATTAAAATGGGAAAAGAAAAAGAAATCGATTTGCTGCATTCGATTTTTTATACACCTGAGCGAGATGCTTTTTTCAGTTTTACGGAACCCTATAAAACCGTCGTCAATGCTATTTACGTCAAAACAGGTATCACGGGTATCACTTCCATTTCAGATCTTGCCAATCGACGGGTGGCGCTGTCCAAGTCAGGATCAATAGCCAAACTTTTGCCTCAATTGGTTCCGGATGCGGAGTTTATTTTTGTGGACAATTACGAGGAAACACTGAAAGCCACCTCGCTGGGTAAAGCAGATGCCACGATTTTGGATACTGCTGTGGGAAACTATCTGATCCGCCAAAACACTTTGACAAACATCATACCTGTTGCTGAAGCAGACATTCCTACTACCGGCACGGACCCGCGCTATCGTTTGGCCGTTCATAAGGACGCTTCTGAACTTCACTCTATTCTTCAAAAGGCAATGAATACCGTCACCAGGGATGAAATGGCCGAGATCGAACTTCGCTGGTTTAGTTTACCTACTGCTTTTGACGGTGCAACAGATGATGGCATTAAAAACTTAACCCCTGAAGAGCAAACTTGGCTGAAAGCCCACCCGGTTATCCGTGTTCACAATGAAAAAGACTGGCCGCCATTTAATTACAACGAATACGATTCTCCCCGCGGTCTGTCAATTGACTACATGAATTTGTTGGCCAAAAAATTAGGGGTGACTGTAGAATACGTGAACGGTCCGAGCTGGAATGAATTTCTTGGCATGATCAAGGAGAAGAAGCTGGATGTTATGCTCAATATCGTCAAAACAGAGGAGAGGCAAAAATATATCCTCTACACCCCTCCCTTTATGCGAACCCCTGTTGGCATTGCCTCTTTGGATAATAAGCCCTATGACAATATCGAAAACTTGTTTGGCAAGACCGTCGCCTTTCCAAAAGGCTTTGTTTATGAAGAGATTTTAACAAAAAAGTTTCCTCAGATTTTACAACTGCCGTTGAAAAATACTTTGGAAAGTTTAAAGGCTGTCAGTTTTGGCAAGGCTGATGCCGCGCTTGGTAAGGCTGCGGTAATGCGCTATCTGGTTGAGAAGAACCTACTCTCAAGCCTGGTGATATCAGGGGAGTTTCAGTTGAAAAACACTGATCTGGTTGATCTTCGAATTGGTATGCGTGATGACTGGCCACTTCTGCAATCAGCTTTAACCAAGGCAATGCAGACAGTAACCCCTGAGGAGATGAAAGAGATACAGGGGAAATGGCTGTTGACTGCCTTAAACGAGCCCCTTGTTTCCATAAAGACTAAACCTCATACAAGATCACCGCAGTTGACTCAATTATCATTTGCACAAATGGTGACTTATAGTGTTATCATTTTTCTGGTTGTATGTCTGTTGGCCTTCATCCTCCTGCGGACCCTCAGGCGGGAAAATGTCGCTTTGAATTTTGGTTCACCCTGGTTTCGCGGGCTTGTGTTGATTGGTTTGAGCATTTTTGTCCTCATCGTGGCTTTTTTGGGATGGATTAATCTTGAGAATAATAAAACCACACACCTTAAGGGCGTGGATGAGAGCTTAAAAGGACTTTTATCCTTGAGCCAGGAACGGTTGGACCTGTGGCTAGAGGAAAGAATTTCCTTTATGACACGCCTGGGCCGTGACCAGGAACTTACGGCCATTACCAAACGCCTGCTGACGGTTGAACCCGACAAAGATACTTTGTTGGCAACTAAGGAGCTACAAGATGTTCGGTCTTTTTTCAACGACAGTGATGACAGATTCTCCAATAGCGGTTTTTTCATTATCAGTCCCGATCATGTCAGTATTGGTGCCATGCGGGACACCAATGTCGGCACCCAAAATCTAATCGCAAAAGAGTATCCGGAAATACTCAAGCGTGCGTTTCAAGGAAAAGTGGGTTTTGTGCCGCCAATGACTTCGGACGTTTATTTGGGGGATTCCGGCCAATCTGACACAGCCAAAAAGCCGCCCACCATGTTTTTTATCGGTCCTGTTCGGGATATGGATGGCCTGGTGATAGCGGTGATGACCCTGCGGATGGACCCATGGAAAGATTTTGCCAGGGCCATGAAGCCCTTTAAGAGTGGGGGAGAAACCTATGCCTTTGACCGCAACGGCTGCATGTTGTCCGCCAGCCGTTTTGATGATCAACTGCATAAAATCGGACTTTTGGCTGAGAATCAGGGCAGTGCCTTGAATATTCAGATCCGTGATCCCGGCGGCAATCTGGTTGAAGGGTATCGTCCCACGATTGAACGATCAGGACAGCCCCTGACCCATATGGCGGCGAGTGCCATTGCCCAGCACCGGCAAATGGAACGGGCGAATATTCGGCAGGGCTATTCACCCATGACCTCCAGCCTGGATGGATACCGTGATTACCGGGGAGTACCGGTTTTCGGGGCCTGGATTTGGAGCATGGATCTTAACATCGGAATCGCAGTGGAAATTGATGTGGACGATGCCTTGAATAATTATAACCAGACGCGGCGGATGATTTTTGGCATATTGGGATTCACCCTGTTTTTGTCCGTGGGTGCGATTCTGTTTGTTTTGATCATTGGTGAACGCACGAGCCGAGCACTGATGCAGGCCCGGGATGATCTCGAACAAAAGGTCACAGATCGGACCGCTGAATTAACCAATAACCAGAAACAGCTCACCCTTGCCGAAGAACGCTCCCGTCTGCTGCTGAATTCCGTGGGTGAAGGGATTTTCGGGGTTGATATGAAAGGTCGCGTCATGTTCATAAATGCGGCCGCCAATGGCCTCCTTGGCTATGAAAACGATGAACTCATCGGAATGGATGTGCATGCGAAAATTCATCATTCCCATGCGGATCACAGCCCCTATCCAGCCCAAAACTGTCCCATGTCCCGGGCATACACCCTGGGCGCCACCGAAACCATCAGTGATGAAATGCTTTGGCGCAAGGATAGCTCTGGATTTTCTGTGGAATACACGGCTACACCCATTATGCAGGAAACAGAAATTACCGGCGCAGTGATTACATTTCGAGATATCACTGAACGTAAACGTGCAGAAGAAACCATACGGGCTTCTGAAGCCCGACTGGCACTGGCAGCTGAAGCTGGTGGATTAGGCATGTGGGAATGGCGAGTGGACTTGGACCGTGTGATTGTGAGCGATTTCTGGCTGAAGTTAAAAGGGTTGACCCGAGAAGAATATAATCAATCTGTTGATCAATGGGCAGACGGCTTGCACCCGGATGACAAGGATCAGGCGGTAGATCTGTTGAATCGGCATTTAGAAGGCGAAAGCGACCATTTCGAAGTTGAATACCGATTTCAGCACCCCCAGCGCGGTTGGTACTGGGAACATGCGTCCGCCAGGGTGATTGAGCGCGATGCAGATGGGAAGCCTTTGCGAATGGTCGGTTACCACCAGGATATCTCTGAACGTAAGAACATGGAACAAGCCCTTTCAGATGAACGCGAACGGCTGCAGCAGATTCTCGATGTCAGTCCGGTTGGGGTAGGCATCTCCAGCGAAGGTGTCCTGCAATTTGTTAATCCCAGAATGACCAAACTTTTCGGCCTGAATATCGGCGATCCGGTTCCCCAGTTTTATCTGGATATTGAGGATCGCAACAACATTATTTCGGAACTGAGAAAGAAAAAGATCGTTCAGGGCTATGAAATGCAGGTGTATGGAAAAAAGAGGGAGATCCTGGATATAATGGCCTCTTATATGCTCACTGATCTGGATGGCAAGGAAGCCATTTTAGGTTGGTGGATTGATATTACCGAATTGAAACAAACCGATCGTGAACTACGAGAGAAGCTAGACCAATTGGCACGTTTCAGACGTCTTGCGGTGGGTCGTGAAACGAAGATGATTGATCTGAAACAAGAGATCAACGAACTTTCCATAAAATGCGGAATGGCCGAGAAATACAAAATCAGAAAAGAGGTTGGTAATGAAGAATAAGACACAAGGGTTCTGGCCCAAGGCTTTTCTCGTTATATTGATTCTGGGAGCGATTTTAGCCGGTATCATTTTCATGCTTTACAATAAAGAAACACCTCCACATTCGGAAATCATAGGGCAGATACATGAAACAGCCGTACCCACTGCCACTCCCAAAGCTGCTGAAGCAAAGGTGCCCACCGGCCAACCACCAACTGTTTTTTATGAATCACCACTCCTTACAGCCAAGGTATCCCGTGGTGAACTACCGCCTGTGACTGAAAGGCTGCCGACCAATCCCCGGGTCTTACCTGTGTATGAGCAAATTGGGCAATATGGCGGTACGTTGCAGCGGGCATATACCGGTCTGGCAGATCGCTGGGGGCTCACAAAAATTATTGAGGAGCGTATCATTGAATTTTATTTGCCCCGGGCCGATTCTATAATCCTGATACCTAATTGGGCGGATAGATTTGATATTAGTGAGGATGCCAAGGAATATCGATTTCACATCCGGGAAGGGTTGAAGTGGTCTGACGGGGTTGCTGTAACCACGGATGATGTGCGCTTTTGGTACGAAGATATTTTTTTAAATAAGACAATGATGCCCATCACACCCGAGCATCTGGGAGTGAATGGTCGGCCGCTTGAAATTGAAATTGTTGACCGATATACTTTTACGGTTAAATTTTCAGAACCTTACCCGTTTTTTCCTGAAATTCTGGCCAAGCTCAGCACCGCTGATACCAACGTCACCCTGGACGGCACCTCATTTTTGATGCCGTTTCACTATTTAAAAGACTTTCATCCGACTTATGCTTACCCTAAGGCATTGGAAAAAGCAGCATTGGCTCGGGGTGTTGAAAAATGGGAAAATTTATGGGGAGCAGGCGGCCCTGTCACATCCTGGTGGCTCAATCCCGATTTGCCGGTAATTAACGCCTGGAAAATCAAAATACCGCCGCCGGCTGATAAAATAGTGATGGAACGTAACCCTTATTATTTTGCCGTGGACCCGGCCGGAAATCAACTACCGTATATTGATGAGATTGTGCATACGCTGATTAAAAATCCGGAAGACCTTTCCGTACTCGCTGTTCAGCGGCAACTCGATATGCAGGACCGGCATATCCGGTTTGCGGATTATACTTTTTTGAAGCTGAATGAAGCCCAGGGCGATTATCGCATCATGCCGTGGGTGGAATCGGGTGCTGGATTATTCCTGAACATCAACGCAGAAAATGCATTTTTAGCCGGTCTTTTTAATGATGTCCGGTTTCGCAAGGCAATGTCCATCTCCCTGAACCGGCAGGAAATTCAGGAAATGGTCTTCAATGGCCTGGGGAAAATAGCCCAGGCCGGACCTATGGCGGCTTCGCCCCATTATGATGCTGAATTGGCGACCAAATGGACTGCTTATGATTCGGCCATGGCTAACGATCTGCTGGATGAAATCGGTTTAGGAAATCGTGATTCATCGGGTTTTCGTTTGACCCCGGAAGGAGAGGCTTTTCAGATTACCATCACTTATCCCGGTTATCTTTACGGCGAGCTGCTTTCTGATCTGCTCCGGAAGTATTGGCGGGATATCGGCCTGCATACAAAATGGAATAATGTTAACCGGAGTGAATTGGAAGAAAACGTCCGTCAAAATAAAATGGAAGGGCTTGTCTACTTGTATGCCCGTAATCTGATTATCCCGGCAGACCCCAGCTTTTTCTTGGGTACAGTGAACGACGGTACCTGGATGCCGCGATGGAGACAGTGGGCTGTAAGTAACGGTTCAGAAGGTATTGAGCCGCCACCGGATCATCCAATCCGTAAGCTCTGGGCATTATGGGACAAAGCCAAAACGTCACCAACCATTAAAGGTGCCAATGCCCATGTGAAAGAAATGATTGATATTCACAAGGAAAATATCTGGGTGATCGGTCTGGTTGCCGAACTTCCCGTGCCGGTCATCATTAAAAACAATCTACGCAATGTGCCAGCATTCGGCATGGCGGTTGATGATCTCAGAGGCACCGGTATTGCCCAACCGGCCCAGTTTTTTTTCAGAAAGCCACAGGCCTTTGAATAGATGTCCGGGAGGACAATTTGAAACGTATATTGACCAGCTTAACTTTTAAAATCAGTATGATCATCATTCTAACGGAGATCATCGTTTTAGGCATTGCCGGCAGTGTTTATCTCAATCGCTTCTCAAATGAGATCGATCGAAGCATTCAAGGGAAAATACAGCTTCCCGGCAAGTTAATCAATGCCGGATTGCTGAACCTGGCCTCATTGACAAACCGGACCACGATGAATCAATTGGTTGGCGAAGAATTGATCGAAGGACTGGCCATTAGCCGGGATTTGAGTGTTTTTGCCGCGATCAACCCGGATCTTCGGGGTCAAAAGATACAGGACCTCCCTGAAATTGATTCTGGTTTATTCGATTTTGCCAACCCCCGGCACAAAATTTTCAAGGCAAAAGATTACATAGTAGACGTAACGCCTGTTTTCCATCCAGGTCAATCCATTCCCAGGTTTTTTGTTTACATCAAGATGGGCACCACTTCATCTGAAACGGAAAAAGCAGGCATCAAAAGGCTTTTTTTCTTCGGGTCCTTCGCAACTGTTCTGTTAACCACGCTGATCATTATTCTTTCATTTAAACTGTCTGTTTTTAACCGAATCACCTCTCTGTTAAATGTTTTATCCCAGGTGGCCGGCGGGGATTTGTCCATTCGTACCACGCCCGGCAAAAATCCGGATGAGATCGGAACCTTGCAGCAGGGCATTAATGTAATGATTACCGATTTACAGGAAATCGTAGGCAGTCTCGAACAAAGGGTTCAGGAACGCACCATCGAACTGAAAGACAACCAGGATCGCTTTGCCGCTCTGCTGGAATCAGCACCGGACGCCATGGTGGTCTCCAACAGCAACGGCGAAATTGTGCTGGTAAACTCCCAGACCGAGAGGCTTTTTGGGTATGATCGTACGGAATTGTTGGGCTATCCTGTGGAACTTTTAGTGCCCGACTCTAAAAGAGAATTTCACCCATCGCACCGCAAACAGTATCTGGCGGATGCCAAGATCAGACAAATGGGGGCAGTCGGCATGGAACTGTTTGCCCAGGCCAAAAACGGATCATTGATCCCGGTGGATATCAGCCTGAGCCCCATTGAAAGTGAGTCCGGCATACTGGTGGTGGCTTCGATCCGTGACATTACTGAACGTAAAAGAGTTGAGGCGGATATTAAAAAATTGTCTGCGGCTGTGGAGCAAAGCCCTGCTTCAGTTGTGATTACTGATCTTAATGGAACTATCGAGTATGTTAACTCCAGATTTTGTGAAGTCACAGGGTATACCAGCCAGGAAGCAATTGATCAGAATCCTCGTATCCTTAAATCCGATACCCATTCACCTGAATTGTATAAAAAATTATGGGAAACCATTTCAGCCGGAAAGGAGTGGCGTGGTGAGTTTTTGAACAAAAAGAAAACTGGCGAGTTGTATTGGGAATCAGCCTCCATATCGCCCATCAAATCCACTGATGGCAGCATTACACATTATCTGGCGGTAAAGGAAGATATCACAAACCGAAAGGCCATTGAAGACGCCCTGAAAAAAAGCGAAGAACGCTTCAGCCTTACGACCGCAGGCAGTGGCGACGGATTATGGGATTTTGATCTGCCGGCTGAATTTTTTTGGTACTCCGACCGGTTTAGGGAGCTTCTGGGCTACAATAATGAGGATGACTACCCCAATCAACTTGAATCCTGGAGTGATGGATTGCACCCGGAGGATCGTGAGGCCACTCTGAATGCATTCAATGCACATCTGGAAAAAGGCCTGCCCTATGATGTGGAATACCGTTTAAAAACCAAACAAGGTGAATGGCGTTGGTTCAGGGCACGCGGCAAATCCCTGCGGGATGGAGATGGCCTTGCAATTCGAGCCGCCGGTTCCATTACGAATATCAATGATCGTAAGCAAATGGAAGACGACCTTCAGATACGAATCAAGGAATTGGATACAACCCAATTCGCCATGCTCAATATGATGGATGATCTGGATGAAGAAAAGGAAAAGGCTGAAGCCGCCACCGGCGCCAAAAGCGATTTTTTAGCCAATATGAGCCATGAAATCCGTACACCCATGAATGCGATCATCGGCATGAGCCACCTGGCCCTTAAAACCGATCTGAACACCAAACAAAGGGATTACATCAACAAGGTCCACATGTCCGCCCAGAGCCTGCTTGGTATCATCAATGATATCCTGGACTTTTCCAAGATCGAAGCGGGGAAGCTGAATATCGAAGTTATTGATTTTGACTTGAATGAAGTTTTGGCCAACCTTTCCAGTCTGGTCACCATGAAAGCTCAAGAGCGTGGCGTGGAATTGATTTTCAATCTGGGAACGGAAGTCCCCACCCATTTAAAAGGGGACCCGTTAAGGCTGGGGCAGATCCTGCTGAATCTGGCCAACAATGCAGTCAAATTCACTGAAGAAGGGGAGATCGAAGTTTCTATTACCGGCGTTAAAATTGAAAAAAACGAAGCCTTTTTACGATTTGAAGTCCGTGACACAGGTATTGGGCTCACCGAAGAACAGCGAAGTAAACTCTTTCAATCGTTCCAACAGGCCGACACATCAACAACCCGAAAATACGGCGGCACCGGCCTGGGATTAACCATCAGCAAAAAGCTCAGTGAGATAATGGGGGGAGAAATTGGCGTGGACAGTGTGCCCGGGGAAGGTTCAACATTCTGGTTTACTGCAAAATTCGGACGGCTGGAAAAGACCCCTAAAAAACTTGAAATCGTACCAGAAACCCTCAAAGGTCTAAAAATGCTGGTAGTGGACGACAACCTAACCTTTTGTGAGGTGTTGAAAAACTATCTGGAAGAATTTACATTTAATGTCGATACAGCATCGTCCGGTCAACAAGCCATTGATATGATCAGCACCAATGCCCAATCAGAAAATGATATGTATGAGATGGTTTTTATGGATTGGCAGATGCCGATAATGGACGGGATTGAAACAGCTAAGCGAATTCAACAGAATATAACCCTACCCGTGATACCGAAAATTATAATGGTGACCGGCCATGGCCGGGAAGATGTAATGCAACAGGCAGATAAAATAAACCTTGATGGTTTTTTACTAAAACCGGTAACGCACTCAGTCCTGTTTGACAGCGTCCTGGAAGCGTTTGGTCAAGTTGTGAAGGGAACAGGTAAAGCAAACAAACTCAAAAGCGATCTGCCAAAGGAGTTTGATGCCATTCGCGGTGCCCGTTTGCTTCTGGTTGAAGATAATGAGATCAACCAGCAGGTGGCGGTAGAACTGCTGAGTGACGAAGGTTTTTATGTGACTGTTGCCGAAAACGGCAAAGTGGCCGTTGAAATAATAAAGTCAGCTACTGACAAGGATTCTTTTGATGTTGTCCTGATGGATCTTCAAATGCCGGTCATGGATGGCAGAACAGCTGCCAGGGAAATCAGGAAACTCGACATACCTGCCAGGAACGTTCCGATTCTCGCCATGACAGCTGATGCCATGAGCGGCGTAAGGGAAGAGGTGCTTTCAATTGGAATGAATGACTATATCACCAAGCCCATCGAACCTAAAGAACTGTTTAAAACCTTGTTAAACCATATTTTGCCCGGGAGTCGCGAATTACCTCTGGAGTATAAGGAAAAAACCGTTGCCGACCAAGAGGATCAATTCATTTTACCATTCACCGAACTGCCTGGGATCGATCTAAAACTGGGGCTCAGTCGAGCTAGAAACAATGCAAAACTATATATGAGTATCCTGGCCAAGTTTTTTGAAAACAATCCGGATACCTCCCAAAACATACGGACCGCAATAGGTGATAACGATATCATCCTCGCCAGGCGTTTGGCACATACAGTGAAAGGCGTGGCCGGTACGATCGGAGCAAAAGCGTTGCAAACATCCGCTGCTGATCTGGAGAGCTCCCTTGCCAAAGAAATAATGGAAAATATTTCTGATTTGATAACCCGGTTTGAGGATCAATTAAACACCATTCGCGAAATTCTTAAACCCCATGTAACCGCTTTTAGATCCGCAGATGATAAAAATGTAAACAGAGTGGCCGGTAATTTAACACAACTCCTTGATTTACTATTAAAGTTAGAACCTCATATACGAAACGGGAAACCCAAACAGAGTAAGGAAACCATGAAGGAGATCACCTATATGGCCTGGCCGGATGAATTTACAAACAAGATTCAAAATATGGATAAACAGGTTAAAAAATACAAATTTGAAGCCGCCGAAAAAATCATGGATGAGATGATCGGCCGCTTAAAGGAGGAAAAATGATTGATTTAAGTGAGTGTAATGTAATGATTGTAGATGATACCGAGGAGAATGTGGATCTACTGGTCGAGGCGCTTGGTGAGTATTTTGATCTCAGTGTTGCTATGGATGGTGAAAGTGCCCTGAATAAAATTATCCAAACGCCTCCGGATCTGATTTTACTGGACATTATGATGCCCGGCATTGATGGATATGAGGTTTGTCGGCGTTTGAAGAAAGATCCCAATACTCAAAAAATCCCGGTTGTCTTTCTCACCGCCATGGGGCAAGAGGAGAATGAAGCCAAGGGGTTGTCTTTAGGAGCAATTGACTATATCACTAAACCATTTAGTCCTGATCTGGTAAAATCCAGAGTTAGCAACCATTTGCTGCTCAAACTTCACCAGGATAAACTGGAAGGCCTGGTAAAAAAACGCACCGTCCAGTTGGAAAAAATGCAGGGAGCTATTTTTAAGGCCATGGGTACCCTTGCAGAATACCGGGATCCGGAAACCGGCGGCCATATCAAAAGAACCCAGAACTATGTTAAAATCCTGGCCGAACATTTAAGACGTCATCCCAAATTTAAAAATCTTTTGACGGCTCAAAATATTGATCTTTTATGTAGTTCTGCCCCACTGCATGATATCGGCAAAGTGGGCGTGCCTGATGGAATCCTTTTAAAACCCGGAAAATTAACGGATGAAGAATTTGAAGAGATGAAAAAGCACACGACTTATGGGTATAACGCCATACTCTCCTCCGAATCTGACTTAGATGATGAAGGCAGTGAGTTTATGCAATTTGCCAAGGAAATTGCTTATACACATCAGGAAAAATGGGATGGATCCGGTTATCCCAGAGGGTTAAAAGATGAAGAAATACCTATTTCCGGAAGGCTGATGGCTGTCGCTGATGTTTATGACGCCCTGATCAGCAAACGGGTCTATAAGGCACCTTTTCCCCATGAAAAAGCAGTTGCAATTATTAAAGAAGGCAAAGGAACCCATTTTGACCCGGAAATGGTGGATGCATTTTTGGAGTTGGAAGATAAATTCAGACAAATTGCTTTGGAATTTGCTGATTTTGAAGAAGAAAAAGAAAATTTAAAACGCGATTAAAAATAAATCATACGTAGAAACGGAAACTAAACTATATGACCAGCTCACCAAAAGTTAAGATTTTATTGGTCGATGATACTGAAGAAAATATTGATCTGTTGATTGGAATATTCGGCGATGATTATGATTTAAGTGTTGCCATGGATGGCCCCAGTGCATTGAAAAGAGTTTCCCAAATCCCTCCTGACCTGATCCTGCTCGATATTATGATGCCGGGAATGGATGGCTATGAAGTGTGCCGACAGTTAAAAACAGTCGAAACGACCCGAAATATTCCGATAATTTTCCTAACAGCAATGACCGAAGAACATGATGAAACAGAGGGGTTGGCTATAGGGAAACAGGGGACGGAAACAGGGGACAGGCTCTTTATGCTGGACCGTTCACAGCGATTTATGAGATAGTTCAAAGAAGACGAATTATGCTTTAATTCTTTCGAAATCCGACCTTTAAAACCCACATGACATTTTAGAAAGACCAGGGAGGAGGGTGTTATGCCACGAGTTTCCCGTATGGTCGTCACGGATTCCGGCCAAAAGGCCGCGTATCATGTGATCAGCAGAACGGCATTGGATGGGCTTCCATTTAAAAAGACCGAGAAAGACGAGCTGGTGCGGATCATTCAGAGGTTTTCATCCGTTTATGCTGTGGAGGTGCTTGGGTATGCAATCATGGGGAATCATTTTCACCTGCTGGTGGAGGTGAGTCCTGGCGTCATGGTTTCGGATGAAGAGGTGCGTCGCCGGTTTCAACTGCTTTATGGCGAGGAGGCAGAGGGAAACAGGGGACAGGCTCTTTATGCTGGACCGTTCACAGCGATTTATGAGATAGTTCAAAGAAGACGAATTATGCTTTAATTCTTTCGAAATCCGACCTTTAAAACCCACATGACATTTTAGAAAGACCAGGGAGGAGGGTGTTATGCCACGAGTTTCCCGTATGGTCGTCACGGATTCCGGCCAAAAGGCCGCGTATCACGTGATCAGCAGAACGGCATTGGATGGGCTTCCATTTAAAAAGACCGAGAAAGACGAGCTGGTGCGGATCATTCAGAGGTTTTCATCCGTTTATGCTGTGGAGGTGCTTGGGTACGCAATCATGGGGAATCATTTTCACCTGCTGGTGGAGGTGAGTCCTGGCGTCATGGTTTCGGATGAAGAGGTGCGGCGCCGCTTTCAACTGCTTTATGGCGAGGAGGCAGAGTTTCCAGAAGGGCGTTTGGGTGATTTTCGGGAGAGGTTTTCCAGTCTGTCTGCGTATGTGAAGGACATCAAGCAGACCTTTTCGCATTTCTATAACAAGCGAAAGAAGCGCAAAGGGACCCTCTGGGGGGAGCGGTTTAAAAGCGTCATCGTTCAGCAGGGAAACACGCTGATCAATTGCCTTGCGTATATAGATTTGAATGCGGTGCGTGCCGGGATCGTGAAACGGCCGGAGGATTATCGCTGGTGTTCCGTCGGGTACCATGTCCAGACAGGCAACAAAGATAGCTTTCTTTCGCTTGATATGGGATTGTCGGACTTCGGGGTGGATGACCTTGCCACACGCCTCAAAAAATACCGTGAGTTTCTCTACCATGTGGGGGCCATTGATAAGAAGGGTCGCGCGAGAATCTCGAAGAGGGTTCTCGACGATGAGTCCGCAGATGGGTTCGAGCTTACCCGACAGAGGCGGTTCAGATACAGAACCCGGTACTTTACGGATTCGGGGATCATCGGATCCAGGGCTTTTGTTGAAACGACCTATGAGGCCTTTAAAGATCGTTTTCAGACGGCAAGGGCCAAAACTCCGAAGGCTGTCAAGGGGATTGAGGGGATGTACTCGTTGAGACGACTGTCGGAGAACTGAAGGGGAGGCCGGCTCGATATTCGTTTACAATCATCAGGAAAGAACGTCTGGTGAAGGTATCAATTCATGGCAGTAAATAAGTGGTAATTACAAATCAATGACCAAGCATCATTTCAAATTCTGGTGCATCGCTGTCGCTCTGTTCTCTTTTCTTCTCCTTGTCTGTTCGTGTGCCTCATTTGATGTGACGGACTATGCATCCCGAATTGATGCCACAGCTGGAACCCAGCAAACGGTGTGTGCGGCCACCCCTGATACGCTAACTAATGCGAGCATGGCATGTGGCCGGAAATACGATCCATCTGTGCGTGAAACCAATTACACCAGAATGCTGTGCGGTAAACATGACACGGCAGTCATTCTTTTGCATGGATTTATAGGGTCTCCATTTGAAGTGTATTATTTGGGTCAACAACTGAATACAGCTGGGTACACGGTGTATATGCCGTTACTAATGGGGTTTGGCGGAGACACAGAATTAGCAAATCGCACCGGTTATAACACCTGGCGATCTGCTGTAAAAGAGAGCCTCGATGTTTTGTGTCCACACTATTCGAAGGTTGTTGTCATTGGGTTCTCTTTGGGGGGGACTGTTGTCAGCGATTTTCTTCTGAATGGTGAGTCCAAATGCCCGACGGTGAAAGGGGCTGTGTTGTTGGCGCCGTATTATTCACCCAGCGTCGCTGGAGGGAAATTTTTCAATCATATGATGGCTGTTTTTACCGATTCAGTTTCTCTGAAATCGCTCTATCAACTTTCCGCCAATGAAGACTTGATGATTCCTGTCTCAAATCCTGATTATTATAACTCATCCATGCCATTAACAGCTGTTAAAGAGATTGTTAAATATGGGGAAGAGCTCAGGAAGCAAGAACACTCCGGGCGCGTTGGTTTGCCTGTTCTGTTCGTTTATACCGAAGACGATCAAACCGTAAATAATAAAGTGAGCGCAGCCTTTATTGAGCGTAATTTTTCTAATGCAGAGACAATTAAATTTTCAAAAGAAGAAAAAGTGAGGCACCAGTTGGCTGTTCCCGTTGGGAATGACCGGTTTGATTTTTTTTGTGATAGCGTTATCAATTTTATTGAGATAATAGACGAATGATCTTTTTCAACCGCAGGTGGGTGGTCGATGCGCGCGTCCTGGCGCAGTACAACACCTCGTCGCACGTACTCGTCATGATGGTTGTCGATCAGTAGGGAAACAGGGGACAGGCTCTTTATGCTGGACCGTTCACAGCGATTTATGAGATAGTTCAAAGAAGACGAATTATGCTTTAATTCTTTCGAAATCCGACCTTTAAAACCCACATGACATTTTAGAAAGACCAGGGAGGAGGGTGTTATGCCACGAGTTTCCCGTATGGTCGTCACGGATTCCGGCCAAAAGGCCGCGTATCACGTGATCAGCAGAACGGCATTGGATGGGCTTCCATTTAAAAAGACCGAGAAAGACGAGCTGGTGCGGATCATTCAGAGGTTTTCATCCGTTTATGCTGTGGAGGTGCTTGGGTACGCAATCATGGGGAATCATTTTCACCTGCTGGTGGAGGTGAGTCCTGGCGTCATGGTTTCGGATGAAGAGGTGCGGCGCCGCTTTCAACTGCTTTATGGCGAGGAGGCAGAGTTTCCAGAAGGGCGTTTGGGTGATTTTCGGGAGAGGTTTTCCAGTCTGTCTGCGTATGTGAAGGACATCAAGCAGACCTTTTCGCATTTCTATAACAAGCGAAAGAAGCGCAAAGGGACCCTCTGGGGGGAGCGGTTTAAAAGCGTCATCGTTCAGCAGGGAAACACGCTGATCAATTGCCTTGCGTATATAGATTTGAATGCGGTGCGTGCCGGGATCGTGAAACGGCCGGAGGATTATCGCTGGTGTTCCATCGGGTACCATGTCCAGACAGGCAACAAAGATAGCTTTCTTTCGCTTGATATGGGATTGTCGGACTTCGGGGTGGATGACCTTGCCACACGCCTCAAAAAATACCGTGAGTTTCTCTACCATGTGGGGGCCATTGATAAGAAGGGTCGCGCGAGAATCTCGAAGAGGGTTCTCGACGATGAGTCCGCAGATGGGTTCGAGCTTACCCGACAGAGGCGGTTCAGATACAGAACCCGGTACTTTACGGATTCGGGGATCATCGGATCCAGGGCTTTTGTTGAAACGACCTATGAGGCCTTTAAAGATCGTTTTCAGACGGCAAGGGCCAAAACTCCGAAGGCTGTCAAGGGGATTGAGGGGATGTACTCGTTGAGACGACTGTCGGAGAACTGAAGGGGAGGCCGGCTCGATATTCGTTTACAATCATCAGGAAAGAACGTCTGGTGAAGGTATCAATTCATGGCAGTAAATAAGTGGTAATTACAAATCAATGACCAAGCAACATTTCAGATTCTGGTGCATCGCTGTCGCTCTGTTCTCTTTTCTTCTCCTTGTCTGTTCGTGTGCCTCATTTGATGTGACGGACTATGCATCCCGAATTGATGCCACAGCTGGAACCCAGCAAACGGTGTGTGCGGCCACCCCTGATACGCTAACTAATGCGAGCATGGCATGTGGCCGGAAATACGATCCATCTGTGCGTGAAACCAATTACACCAGAATGCTGTGCGGTAAACATGACACGGCAGTCATTCTTTTGCATGGATTTATAGGGTCTCCATTTGAAGTGTATTATTTGGGTCAACAACTGAATACAGCTGGGTACACGGTGTATATGCCGTTACTAATGGGGTTTGGCGGAGACACAGAATTAGCAAATCGCACCGGTTATAACACCTGGCGATCTGCTGTAAAAGAGAGCCTCGATGTTTTGTGTCCACACTATTCGAAGGTTGTTGTCATTGGGTTCTCTTTGGGGGGGACTGTTGTCAGCGATTTTCTTCTGAATGGTGAGTCCAAATGCCCGACGGTGAAAGGGGCTGTGTTGTTGGCGCCGTATTATTCACCCAGCGTCGCTGGAGGGAAATTTTTCAATCATATGATGGCTGTTTTTACCGATTCAGTTTCTCTGAAATCGCTCTATCAACTTTCCGCCAATGAAGACTTGATGATTCCTGTCTCAAATCCTGATTATTATAACTCATCCATGCCATTAACAGCTGTTAAAGAGATTGTTAAATATGGGGAAGAGCTCAGGAAGCAAGAACACTCCGGGCGCGTTGGTTTGCCTGTTCTGTTCGTTTATACCGAAGACGATCAAACCGTAAATAATAAAGTGAGCGCAGCCTTTATTGAGCGTAATTTTTCTAATGCAGAGACAATTAAATTTTCAAAAGAAGAAAAAGTGAGGCACCAGTTGGCTGTTCCCGTTGGGAATGACCGGTTTGATTTTTTTTGTGATAGCGTTATCAATTTTATTGAGACAATAGACGAATGATCTTTTTCAACCGCAGGTGGGTGGTCGATGCGCGCGTCCTGGCGCAGTACAACACCTCGTCGCACGTACTCGTCATGATGGTTGTCGATCAGGGGTGGGCAGGCTCTTTGTTATATGGCTGACAATCCTGGCTTCAGCTCAAAGTCAGGGTTCACAGACTTTGCTGGGAGACGGACTCGTATTAATTGAAGAGATACGCCTTATATTAAGGGCAATGTTTGAAGTCGCCGTAAAAAAGGGCCTTTTGGCCGAATAAAATCGCAAAGGAAACGAAGAAAATCAAAGCGTGATATCTTGCTTTTGCGGCCAAGCCGCCTTCGTGTCCTTCGCGGTAGGCAGGCATTCTATCACTCGCTCGGCTTGATGATACCACCAATCTCAAGATTCGGTGGGCATAGATGAAAAGGACAGGGAGAAGCCATTCGATTCCCAAGTGTCTGTAATCACATGTAAGATTTATCATGGGATGCCTTTTTCTGAACCGCTTCAATTGATGCATCATAGTGGTCGTATGCAGGGTAAATGTGGGTGGAACCACGTGTTTCGTGTGGCAAAGAGAGCATGCTTTTGCCTGATTGTAAGCATTGCATAAAGAACCTGTCCCTATATGATAATATGAGGTCCGTCCCGATATGAGTCCATTCGGCAAGGTGTGGAAAGGCGAATTGGTGCGAATCATCAAGCACCATTCTATGATCTATGAGCCGGATGTGCTGAGTTTTTCGATCATGGGTAATCACTTCCATCTGCTGGTGCCTGTTCACCGGGGGGCATGATTCCCGGTGACGAAATCCGGCTGAGGTATCGTCTCCTTTATGGTGAGGACGCGGAGTTTCCGACCCGGGTGCCGGATCACTACCGGAACAGGTTTTCGAGCCTTTTAGCCGACATCGGGGATATCAAGAAGCATCACGAAAGGAGCCTGTTCCCTTTTGCCGTTCCTGGGTCAATGAAAACCGCTATGGATTTGATCTGTTTGGCATGCTACAAGCGTCATCACGCTGAGAACCGAGCGTTGGATGGATAACTCGGCCCAAGTGTTTCGTTGCATGAGAAAAAGTGCTTTAAACCAAGTTTATATTAAAAAATCAGGACTATTGCTATGTCAGTTGAAGAGAAGATGTGTCCCAAATGTAATTCACCTTATGCCTATCCCGATGGGCCCATGTGGGTATGCCCTGAATGTGCTCATGAGTGGGTACCTGATCAGGCTTCTGATACCTCTTCAGAAGATGTGCCCCAGTTTCTTGATGCCAATGGCACTGCGTTGAAGGATGGGGATACAGTCACCACCATCAAAGATCTTAAAGCCGGGAAAGACACAGTGAAATGTGGTACGAAGGTCAAAAATATTAAGCTTCTTGATGATCCTGTAAATGGGCACGATATCTCCTGTAAGGTTACAGGCTTCGGCGCCATGTATCTTAAATGTTCTGTTGTAAAAAAGGGGTAAAGACAAAGAGACAGGTTCTTTCTGTATCTCTAAAATGAAAAGGCCTGGCACATGTTGCATCAAGAGCCTGTCCCATATGAATATATGAAGAGCCTGTCCCCATATGAAACCATGAGATGAAAAATGAATATTGAGTCTCCATAGGAATATATGGTTTCCATTGTATGGCTGCACCGGGATGAGTCTTGACAAGGCTTGACACGATGACCGGCACTGGCAATGCATTGTGGCAAACTATTTGGAATAGTCGTGCGTGAACATACGCACTGAATCCAGGATGTTTCCCGGGTTGGTCTTGTACGTAAGGTTGTGTGGTTGCGATGCTTTTTCTTGTTTTTAGCGTCTTTTTTTTGTTTTTCTATAAACAAAAAGGCTTTCTTGTTGCATCCTCAGTGCTGATGTTTGCTTCAGGTCTTTGTTTTTTTATGCTTATTTCCTGGGGAGCGTCATTTCACCCTGTTTCTGGGGTCGTGACTGCGATAAAATATGACACCAGTGGCGACAGCAGGCGCCGCAATCCTTCACTGATTGTTTTTCTGGACTCTCAGGCCGAACCTTTGAAATACACGGCAAAGAAAAAGAAGGTCCGCAAACTTCGACGACGGTTGAAAGAAGGCGATAACGTTGTCGCTATCAGGGAGAGTCTCTTTGATAATATCTGGGGCATGACCATCGGGCATGAAGAGGTTCTCTCTTTTGTCCGGGAAAAGGAGGCAAAGCAGCATTATGCGTCCTTTTTGGCTATGTATGGGGCTTTTTTATTCGTCGTTGCTAACTTTGGCAGGGACGCGTTGTCAAGGCTCGGGCGCCTGAAGCGATCAGTCGTGGGCTGAGAAAATCTTAACCCGGACATTTCACGAATTGAGAGCATCCCTATTCAAGGCATCAGAGCTGCAGATATGGTGGTTTACCTCAATGCTCTGATACGCAGACGATGGGTGCACTCGGCTTGCCCGATTTTTGAAATGTTGGATAAGCAGGTTCTGTGCAGAATTTCGATTTGTTGGTAAGCCGTATCGATTCGGTTTAACGGTCCGGAACATTTTTGCGGCGCTTTTATTTAAAAAGCGACCCGCCGGATGCAGGCTGAATAAGCGCGTTGCCGGGTTCATACAATCAGCGATTGATAACAAAAAAAACGGGTGCGATTCAGCTGAATCGCACCCGTTTTTTTGTTTTATCTATATGGGTCATTGTCAGCTGGCTGGCAATGACCCTTACGTGGCGTTACTTAAGCCAGGTCTTTACACGGTCGGGGTGCTCGGCAACCCATTTTTTGGCGTTCTCATAGACATCCGACCCGTCTTCGGTGTTCATGGCCATGACTTCACCGATTTCAGCAGGTGTCCACTTGAAATTGTCCAGGACTCTGTACACCTTGGGATAATCAGCCTTCAGGCCGCTTCGTACGAAGGTGTTGATGGTCTCTGACTCGCCGAATACCTTATCGGGATCGTTGAGGAACTTGAGATCAAATTTGGCGAATTTCCAGTGGGGGACCCAACCGGTCACGGCGATCCACTCTTTGTTTCGGTAACGGTTGGCAAGGGAAGCTGTCATGCCGGCACCGCTGGAGGAGACCAGTTCGATTTTGGAGAGGCCGTAATGCTCGATGGCCTCCTCAGCCTTGATCATGACCCCTGCACCGGGGTCGATGCCGATGATTTCACGGTCAAATTTCTTGGCGTGCTCGTTCATCTCGGCAATTGAGTCGATGGTTACATAGGTCGGAACAATGAGGCCAATTTTAGCCCCTTCGAAGTTGGGGCCCAGGTCTTCGATTTTTCCTTCGTAGCGCTTGATCATGTCGCCGTGTGTGACGGGCAGCCAGGATGTGGTCAGGGCATCCTGGTCACCTGCAGCCAGGGCTGCGTACATGGCGGGTGCAGAGACGGGGGTCAGTTCCACGTCGTAGCCCAGGTTCTCTTCGATGACGGCTTTCATGACGTTGGAGCTGGCTGTGGCACAGGCCCACTCCACGTAAACGATCTTGATTTTTTCTTTGGCCATGGCCGGGGTGGCGATCATGGCGGCTACGGCCAGGGTGAGACAGAGAGACGCGATACGGCGAATCATGAATTTCCTCCTTCAGGTTTTCCGTTCTTGGCTCCCAACTGCTGCAGTATGCGGTCGAGGAGCATGGCGACAATGACAATACCGATTCCTGCTTCAAACCCTTTGCCCGGCTGGAGGCGCTGGATGGCTTTCCACACCTCGCCTCCCAGGCCTTTGGCACCGATCATGGCAGCAACCACCACCATGGACAGGGCCAGCATCACCGTCTGGTTGACGCCGGCCATGATGGTGGGCGTGGCCAGGGGCAGTTGCAGTTTGAAGAGTTTCTGGCGCGGGGACGACCCGAAGGCGTCCGCCGCTTCGATGAGTTCCTCCGGTACCTGTCGGATACCCAGGCAGGTCAGGCGGATAGCCGGTGGCACGGAGAAGATGACCGTGGAAAATATGGCCGATACCTTGCCCAGGCCGAAAAAAGGAATGGCTGGGATCAGGTACACAAAGGCCGGCATGGTCTGCATAAAGTCCAGGATGGGCATGACCAGTCGGTAGGCGGTCTTGTTGAGTGCCGCCAGGATCCCCGTGGGAATGGCGATGAGGATGGAAACCAAGGTGGCGATGAGAACCAGGGCGAGGGTGCTGATGGTGGCTTTCCACAGCCCCATGTTGACGATCAGGGCAAGGCCCAGGATGGCCAGCACGCCGACGGCACGTTTCCGGGTGATGCCGAAGGACAAGGCCCCGATGCAGAGAATGAACAGCCAGGGGGGCAGAAACATCATGCCGTCAACAAGCAGGTCAATGAATGCTTCCATCAAGTCTGAGAAGACATTGGTGGCCCCGGAGCAGTTCACGACGAGAAAGTCGATGATGGCCTCAATGGTTTTTCCGATGGGGATTCTCGGGATATCAAAATCAAGCACTTCGTCCTCCTTCGGCAAGGGCAGCCAGCAGTGTCCCTCGTACTATGACGCCGGCGAGTTTTTCCGTCTCGGTGACCACGGCCAGGGGGTATGGGAGATCTTTCAGGATTTCAAACAACTCTGAGGCAGGCGCATCGGGGGGGACTGTGGTGAGATCCCGCTGGAGAATGGCCTCCAGGTTCTGATCTCCGCGTTCCGCGGCCTCTTTGGCGTCGCTGGCGGTGATGATGCCCAGGAGGGAGTGGTCCCGCTTGGTGACAAAGAGGCTGGAAATTCCCTCGTTCTTCATTTTTCTGAGGGCAGCCCGGGGGCCGTCGTTACGGACATGGCCAACGGCGAAGGGCTTTTTCATCACGGCTTCGGCGGTGAGGACTTTGGTGATGTCCACGTCTTCCACGAATTTTTTCACGTATCGGGTGGCCGGTTCCATGAGGATTTCATCCGGGGTGCCCACCTGCACCACCTGGCCGTCCTTCATCAGTACAATGCGATCACCGATCTTCAAGGCCTCGTCCAGGTCGTGACTGATAAACACAATGGTCTTTTGCAGTCGGTCCTGAAGGTCAAGGAGCTCGTCCTGCATGTCTCTGCGGATCAGGGGGTCCAGGGCGCTGAACGCTTCGTCCATCAACAGGATGTCCGGGTCCACAGCAAGGGCACGGGCAAGGCCGACACGCTGCTGCATCCCTCCGGACAATTGGGATGGGTAGCTCTCCTCCCACCCGGAAAGTCCCACCTGACCCAGGACGTCATAGGCCCGCTTGAGCCGTTCCTCTTTTTCCATTCCCTGGATTTCGAGCCCGTATGCGGCGTTCTCCGCTACGGTGCGATGGGGAAACAGAGCAAAGTTCTGGAATACCATTCCGAACTTCTGTTGCCGGATTTTAAGGAGCTCCTCGTTGCTGACCTTGGCAATATCAACCCCGTCGACAAAGATGGAGCCTGCGGTGGGGTCGATGAGACGGTTGAGGCATCGCACCAGGGTAGACTTCCCGCTTCCGGAAAGCCCCATGATTACAATGATTTCTCCGGCTTTTACGTTAAATGTCACACCGCCGACCCCAACGCCGTGACCGGTTTTTTCCAGTATTTTCTCTTTTGAGGCTCCGTCCCGGAGCATGCCCAGTGCACGCTTGGGGGAAGGGCCGAATATTTTCACCAGATCCTTGACTTCAATTTTATTCATGAAACCTCGCTTGTCGTTCATTCAAAACGTTGACTACCATAGATAAGGGAGTGTGTGTCTGTCAAATTGCTGCAGTGGATTTTGTTGCGAGTAAAGCATTCTGGCTGGGGATGATTGAAAGATATATTGAGTTGTTATGATTTTTTTGGGGTGTATGTAAAAAAAGAGCCGTTCCCCCTCAAAAATAGACCTAAATTTCAATTTATTAATCGATGGTGACGGTTTTGATAACGATGAAGGCGGCTGTGATTTTATTTTGTGTTGTATGGTATTTTGTGGGGGAATGGGGATTGAGGCAGCGCAAATTTCATGGAAAGCTGATTTCTAATTGTTGAAGTTTTGTGAGCTATATAATTACTGACGTTGTGGAATGAGTCGAATGTGGCCACGTGGGGAGTCGAGGTGAGGGGGGCGGATGATGACATGGTATCGCACACTGTTTAGCCCGCATTTTTCATGAAATAACGATTGGTCCAAAGAAATAGGTTTTGATTACAGTGTGTTGGTGCGAAAAAATTTATTTGTATTCCAAAAGCACAAAATGTAATTCACGGTTTTCTGCTTGATTTTCTCACCCTACGAGCGATCCGGGTGCACTCATCTGCCGCTTTATCGGAGCTTTGAGGCAAACCACTGCATCTTTAACTCTGATGCCTTGCATATAAGCACGCCCGACTCGTGAAGTATAAGGGTTAGATTTATAAGAGCCAGCTCCTTTATGGGGGGGGATGATCAATGAATTTGTGACGCCTGGTAAACTGATTTACTTCTTTATGGTCTGTGGTATACTCTTTTTTTGTCTTTGCCTGTTAAGGACGAGTATAAATCCTTTGCACTGTTATTCCATCGCAATGCGGTTTCGTCCACCACGTCACTTTTCTCATTTTTTTATATGTTTTTATCTCAAAATTTTGGTTGGCGTCTATTTCATGGATTGATTTGGGATTTAATCCAAACGTTCGAGGCGTCATGATGTCGCAGGAAAAGGAAGCGCCTTACCCTGTGTATCTCTCATCACAAGCGATATGTCTCTCATGTCGTAATCAAGGGGTTTGCGATGAACGATTGGAACCCAGGGTTGTATCTGCAATTCAGCACAGAAAGAACCCAACCCTCAATGGATTTGATCGGAAGAATTCATGGTATTGCCCCCACATCAATCATTGATATCGGGTGCGGGCCGGGAAACAGCACCCAGGTCTTGGTGAGCCGTTGGCCTGATGCGCAGATTACCGGGTTGGACAGTTCAAGAGCAATGATCAAAACGGCCCAGCAAGAGTATCCACACCAAGAATGGATCGTTGCGGATGCTTTTACACACAAGCCCGCAGTCGGGTATGATCTTGTCTTTTCAAATGCCGTGATTCAATGGATACCAGATCATGAGGCGTTGATAACGCGGTTTTACGGGATCCTCTCAGACAACGGCACCCTTGCCGTTCAAATACCGTTGTTTTGGGATATGCCATTGGGCAAAATTATTAACCATACGGCTGAAGATGACCGCTGGCAGTCTAAAACAGAAGGTGTTTCCGATCTGTTTACCATTCATGACACGTCCTTTTATTATGACAGGTTGTCTTCGTTGTTCAATTCCGTAGAGATGTGGGAAACGCACTATATGCACGTCTTGGAGAGCCATGGGGCAATGTTGGAGATGATGAGAAGCACGGGGCTGAAACCTTACCTTGAACGGTTGGATGGCGATTCTGAAAAAAATGCTTTTGAGGAAGATGTCTTAAAACAACTTAAACATGAATACCCAATTCAAACGAATGGAAACGTCCTGTTGCCATTTAAACGATTATTCTTCATCGGATACAAACGGCGTCAATAATGCGTCGTACCTGTTCGCAAAATACAAGTGAACCATGCAATGACGTCCACTGCTGATTCAGCGGTCGCAAAAAACAGAGAACAAGGGTTCAGGCTCTGCGACCGGTGCACATCTTCATGGCATGGTTGAGCGCCATAGCCCAGGCATTTCATGAGAAAGCGCTCAAACCAAGCAAATAGATCGTCATTAAGGGCTTTATTCTGAAGAGTTAGGTTGTTTCAAAAATGTAAATGTAATTCAGGGTGTTCTGCTTGACTTCTCACCCTCCGGGCGAGCCGGGGTAGTTTCTTCAGCCGCCGTTACTTTTTTGTTTCATGACCTTTTACTGCAATAAAGGGGATGCATCAATTGTTGAAGAGCGTCTTAAGAATCACGGGTGCCTGCTTTGGGATTATAACCGCGGTGGCTATCGTTGCTGTGATTTTCAATTATAATGCAGTGAAACGGCACCTCTGGATCTTTGCCAAGCAGAATGTCCCGCATGAATACACCGACAGATTTATGCGCAACCACATCATCGATGACGCCGGTGTTATTAAGGAACGCGTGAGGTTCGAGCATTATCTGGGCTGGATTTTCGAGGAATCTGATGTGGATATCCGTTTTATGTTTGTGCCGTCCATAAAAGATCAGACCATTGAAGAGTTGGCTGTTCAAACAGTGGCCGATTTGCGAATCGGCGGGGACAGCCGGGAAGAACGAGGGGTCCTGCTTCTTTATGATCTCGAGAATCAACGGGTGAGAATCGAGGTGGGGTATGGGCTTGAAGCCTATTTTACAGATGCCTTTGTATCGTACCTGATAGATGACCACGTGAACGTGTTTTTTGCGTCCGATAATATGAGCATGGGCTTGCGGTTCTTAATCCGGATGCTGCACTTCAACATCAGGGAGGCAATTCTTGGCAATGAATTTGATCCCCGTGTTGCCGAAATCATACGGAACAGCCCCCACCTTTCTGGCGGTGCCGGCAGCACCGATCGGATTGATGGCCCCAAAATGACCCGAATCGACTCCTCCTCTGAACTGGCCATGCAGATGAAAGAAGAGTTCCTTCCTCAGTCCACTCCTGACAAAGCGTACGAAATGTATCTCCGATGGCTGATTAATGGTGTTTTTATGCCGCGTGTGAATATGTTTACAAAACAGACGCAAGGGATGCTCGCCGGTTTTCCGATGTCCGCCGCTTACTTCCATTATATTTTAATGCGAGAATATGGAAAGGAATCTCATTTTGAAATCCGGGGGAACTTGGCAATACAGTACTTTACGAATGATCCCTTGGTCTGCCCTCATTTCTTTATCAAAAGTGAGCATGGATGGCAGATGGATATGCGCGCTGAAGTAAACAATATCCGGAGAAGAGTGGGTGGTGTCTACGCATGGGACTATGGAGGGCAAAAAGATATCTATACCCGAGCATTTAAGGATCAGTTGGTCAATATTAAGGGCTATATCCGGCTGAAGGGCTGTGATAACCGGATGCTGCCGGTCCGAGGCTCCTGACAGCACCCTCTGCAGGCTTGGAGAGTTCTATTAACCCCGTTCTTTCATATTGAGGAGAGTTGCCATTATGAGTTCACATGGAACCGGGAATGGGTTTCTCACTCGACGCTATGTCGTTTGTGGAGCATTGGCTTTAGTCTGCGTTGTTGTCTCGATTCTGGTTGTGGGACGCTTCAACTCCATCCAAGCCACAGATGAAGCAGTGATTGCTTCCTGGG
This sequence comes from Desulfolunaceae bacterium, assembly GCA_942491485.1. Lineage (GTDB taxonomy): Bacteria > Desulfobacterota > Desulfobacteria > Desulfobacterales > Desulfolunaceae > Desulfoluna. Next base: position 115,843 of record CALOAX010000018.1, read on the forward strand.
CGAATGTTGAAGCGGCTTATCAGAGAAGGGCTGATTTGATCCCTAATCTGGTTGAGGTTGTTAAAGGAAGTGCGGCACACGAAAATGAGACCCTTAAAGCAGTGACAGAGGCCCGGGCCCTGGTGGGGCAAATGCAACGTGATGAGGGTATTGTTCCCAATGATCATAAGCTGGAAGAGTATCAGGCACTTCAAAACGGGCTGGGTTCGGCTCTATCCCGCCTTCTGCTTGTTTTGGAAAGCTACCCTGACTTGAAAGCCAACAGCAGTTTCAGAGATCTGCTTCATCAGATTGAAGGCACGGAAAACAGAATCAATGTTGCCCGGAAAAGGTACAATGATGCCATTATGGGATACAACACTCAGATTCGTATGTTTCCAGGCAACCTTGTGAATAAAGTCTTTTTAAAGCTACCCAGGCGCGAACCGTTTAAAACAAATCAAGGAGCAGCCAATGCTCCAACTGTAACGTTTTCAAGCTAGGTTTATTTGGTATGCGATCTGGAAAGTTTGACTGCCGGCAGGGTTCCCTGAGGCCGTTTGGAATTGAAACGTTACCCTTTGATATGAATATGCCGGCGAGATTATCGCATGATGAATGCCCGTAAGTATTGTGGATGAAGGGAAGTAGATGGAAACCAACGACAAAACCAAATGGATCAATACCGTTTTATGCCAAATGAGTAAAACAGATGGGGTCCAGGCAACCACAGCCATGGAAAACTGTGGCCGGGAGTGCTTGAAAACGTCCCCTGATTTTAAACTGATCCAAAAGCTCAGAGGCGAGGTTGGCGGTACCGAAGACGCAGATTTGTTGTTCTCTGCCTATAAAGAGAACGTCTACAACAACAGCCCGCGACTCACGAAGCATGGCAGGGATATCTTTCTGGAGTACCACGAATGTGCCTGCGGCATGGTGACGCGGGGAGGGGTGACGGATCCGTTTCTTTGTAACTGCACGGTTGGTTATACAAAGCAGATTTTTGAGACGTGGTTTGGTCGGCCTGTGGGGGTGAGATTGATGAAGTCTATCCTTAGAGGGGACGGCATCTGTTTGCAGAAAATCACGTTGATGTAATGAACCTGAAAATTATCCACGAGCTTTTATTTACTTGAAATTTAAGAGTGTCACACAATTGAGGAATAGAGTGTCGGAGAACATGTTCCAAGGGCTATTACGAATGTATCGATGATTACAGCCAATAACGCCATTCGCCTGTTTTACTTTTCAGTATTCCGTGCTATTGACGTCCTGATAAATTTATCTGTTATTGAAAAGGGATAGATAACTTGAGATAAACAGCGCTAAAACGAAGCATATCTCAGGGGCAGTTCGTCACAACTCACGTCAAAAACACACCTCAGTGGTTTTGAATCATTTTCTGGAAGAATTATAAAAGGAAACACCGATGGATACAGCTCTCAATAAAAATCTCTTTCTCGTGAAAGAGCATGTCGGGATGTTTAAGGCCGCCAACAACTTTGATATCTACGATCCCGAATCTGAGTCCATTGTCATGGAATGCCGGGAAGATAGCCTGGGGTTCCTGACCAAAATGTTCAGGTTTACAAGCTACAAGCGCATGACCCCTTTTGATATTCAGGTTAGAACAGCCGATGGAGAGCAGGTTGTCCGTGTGAAACGCGGCCTTTCTTTGTTTCTCTCCACGGTTCAGGTTCTGGATAAAGACAACCAGCTCATCGGTCAGTTCAAGCAGAAACTCTTCTCCCTTGGTGGGGCCTTTGCGGTCCTCGATGAGCAGGGAACAGAGGTGTGCAAGCTCAAGGGCAAGTGGACCGGGTGGGATTTTAAGTTTTTGGCTGGAGAAACGGAGCTGGCACATGTCACCAAAAAGTGGGCAGGGCTTGGCAAAGAGCTCTTTACCAGCGCAGATAACTACGTGCTGCAGATTGCAGACTCTGTTCCGGCTGAGCATGTGGCACGCCGCCTGATCCTTGCCGCCGTTATGTGCATTGACATGGTACTGAAAGAGTAGTTCTCCGAGTTGTCTGATTTCTTTGGCCAACTCAATTTTGCCTCCGGAGGCCAGGGGATAATCCCCTGGCCCCCAGGTTGCGAACGCACTCACCCTTCGCTTCTCGCGGTGAGCGCATTCGCTGACGGGAGGTGCCCGTGGCCAAAGCGGTTATAGCATTACTCCTATAGCCAGCCTGATTGTTGAGCCCACCCTTTGAGATCAGGTCAATCTCTACCTTTCGGCCCCTTTACCCATTAGCCTGCCCCATCTCCCGAATGACCCTCTGCATACTCTGGTATCGTCGAAAGGCGTATTTTGCTTCTCACGAAGATCCCGTTCCCCCGGGCAATCTCCTGCCCCTCGTCGTTGTACAAGACGGATTCAGCGATCCACTGGCTTCGGTTTGAGTTGACCACTCTTCCAACGGCTTTCATGGTCCCTTCCACAACGGGTCGGGTCATGTAGGTTGTAAAGGATGTGGTTAAGACAAAGACCTCCTTCTCCAGAGAGTTTGCAGCAAAAAAGGCGGCATCATCAAGGAGCTTGAAATAGACGGAACCGTGCACTGCGCCTGCGGTGTGGTGGTATTCGGGCTTGAGGGCGATTTCAATGACGGCCTCGCCACTGCTTACGGTCATGCTGGGGGGATAGAAGCTGTTGATGGGTGCTGCCTGGTACATCCTCTCGAGAGAGCGATAGTGCTGGGTCTCCGTCATGGTGAATTTCCTTGTATGCGGGTCATATGTGCAAGAAGATCTGCCTCCGGCAGAGAGGGGGAGGCACATCGAAGCCTGATTGCCCCTGAGGGACGAAGGTCAGAAGCATTCGCCACAAGCTCTCAAGGTGGCACACCTTGTCGCCGGAGGCAACCTTGAGATGAACAGATACCTGATGTGTGGAATTTGCGTGCTGAGTAAGATAATATAATCAGAGCATTGTTGCGCTATGCACAATTAAGATCGTGGATAGATGTCGAACACTCGAGTCGTATATCAACGCGCGTTAATGAAGAGAGACGCATCATGAAGATAGCGATTTGCGTCATGGGGTCGAGGGGGGATGTGCAACCGTTGGTTGCCTTGGGCAAAGGGCTTCAAGCTGAAGGGCACGCCGTTATCCTCGCGACTCATCAGGAATTCCAACCCATGGTCCGGCAGGCGGGGCTCTGGTTTCACCTGCTCAGAGGGTTGGACCCGAAAGCATCCATGGAGAAATTTACCGGAGAGAAACCTAAGAGCGGCCTGAAGGAAAGCCAGTTTGTGCAGAGCATCCGGATGACCAAGCTTCTCCAGTCGGCGATCCCGGAAATCGGCGAATCCTGCCTGGAAGCGTGCAGCGGTGCGGACTGCTGTATTTCGAACCTTATTCCCCCGGCCGTGGCATCGTCTGTGGCCGAGAAAATGGGAATTCCCCATATGTATGCCTTGCTGCAACCCATCGAGCCCACTGGTGAGTTTCCCCACATGCTGGTCACCCATCGCACCTTCGGGCCGAGGGTGAATGCCTTGAGCTATGCGTGTGTCTCATATGGGCTGTGGGGGATGGTCCGGTCGCACGTTAACAGGTGGCGGAGGTCTCTTTCCCTGCCTGCGCTTTCGTGGCGCTATTTTCCCGAGGTGTTCAGCGGTCCCATGCCGCGGCTCTATGGTTTCAGCCCGAGTGTTGTCCCCAAGCCTGGGGAGTGGAGCGATCAGGCGGCTGTCACCGGCTACTGGTTTCTCAATCAAGCCGCCGGATGGTCACCTCCGAAACCGTTGGTGGATTTTCTGGAGGCCGGTCCGCCTCCCATCGCCATCGGTTTTGGGAGCATGGTGGTGAGCTCTGCGGATAACATCACGGAGCTCTGCATTGAAGCCTTGTCCAAGGCAAATCAGCGGGGCATTCTGCTCACCGGCTGGGGCGGGTTGCACGTGGATGATCTTCCAAAGCATGTTTTCGTTATTGAATCCGCCCCCCATGAGTGGCTTTTTCCCCGTATCGCCGCCGTGGTGCATCATGGGGGCGCGGGAACCACAGCAGCCGGCCTTTGTGCGGGTGTGCCGACCATCATCGTCCCCTTTATCACCGATCAGCCATTCTGGGGAAAACGGGTCCATGAGCTGGGCGTCGGCCCGAAACCGATTCCACGTGGCAAATTGACAGCAGATCGGTTGGCAGCGGCCATGACCGAAGCCGTTACGAACCAGAGCATCGGACAGCGCGCGACTGAGCTGGGCGAAAAAATTCGCGCAGAAGACGGGATTGCTGGGGCTATTGACGTGATTCATCAGGTGATGAAGGATCGGTAAAAAGCGAGCCTCCGGCGGCGAGGGTGGCAAAGCCACTTAAGCGAAAAACCTCGAAAGCAGATTGCGGATGCTCTTTGCCACTCGTTCCTCGGGTCAAATCTCATCCGCATTTGGATTTATAGCTTACGTTGGGGGAATGGTAATAAGCTGTTTGTCAAACTTTTCAAAAGCTTGGCCCCCGGCAGGGCCGCCGGAGGCATTTGCATCGAATAAACTATGAGGGCACATGAAGGCCGCTCAGCCGCTGTAAGTGAATTCCTTATCCTGTTTTACTTCATGTCCTTCATGCGCTTCATGGTTCAAACGTTATCCGTGGGATGTTTCCAAGCCTGCCCACAGCCGAGAGCATGGGAAACTCAGAATAACCTCAGTAAGATGGGAGGGATGATGGACTTCATTGACTACACGCTCAACTGGTGCAAGGGCGAAATATTCGAAGGCAGAATGCTGGCTCTTTTCGGTGTCATCGTGTTGATCATCGCCATGCTCTATTGGGCCTTCGGGAACACCTCCTTTGCCAAGGCCATGATCATCCCGTTTCTGGTCCTCGGTTGTTTTTATACGTCGGGGGGCTTGGGGGTGGTCTACACGAACAAACAGCGGATCGTCAGCTTCGAGAAGCAGTTTAACACCGATGAGGCAGGTTTTGTTCAAGCCGAGAAAGAGCGGATAGAATTCTATCTCAGGCGGTACCCTGCCATCATGTGGGGGATGGCCGCCACCATTTTGGTGGGCCTGTGCTGTTTTCTCCTTTGGTCAGGGCCTTATGGCAGAGCCGTCGGCCTGGCCCTCATTCTCTTTGGTTTTTCCACCCTGTTCCTTGATCATTTCTCCGAGGAACGAGCGAAAAATTATCATCATGTTATCGTGAATAATGGTCCTGACAAGGGTGTTGAGATATGATCGGAGCCATCGCAGGAGACATCATCGGGTCGGTGTACGAACACGACCCCATCAAGACAAAGGATTTTCCTTTGTTTCACCCCTCGTGTTGTTTTACGGACGACACGGTGCTGACGGTGGCCGTTGCCAAAGCCATCACAGGCGATGGGAATTACCTGAATGCTGTCTGGGAGACGGGGAGACGGTATCCCCATGCCGGTTATGGCGGGTCTTTTATTTCGTGGCTGGCATCAGAGAACCCCAGGCCCTATAACAGCTGGGGCAATGGGGCGGCCATGCGGGTGAGTCCGGTGGGGTTTGCCTTTGACACGATTGATGACGTGCTTGGCGAGGCGGCAAAAACAGCGGCGATTTCCCACAGCCATCCTGAAGGGGTGAAGGGCGCCCAGGCCGTCGCCCTGAGTGTTTATCTTGCCAGGACAGCGCGGGATAAAGTTTTGATTAGAAGGGAGGTGGCGGAGCGGTTCGGGTATGATCTTGATCGCACCGTGGATGAGATCCGGCCTTCATACAGCTTTGATGTCTCCTGCCAGGGGAGCGTGCCCGAGGCCATCATCGCTTTTCTGGATTCAACCTCCTGGGAGGATGCCGTGCGAAACGCTGTCTCCCTTGGCGGCGACAGCGATACCCTTGCCTGCATTACCGGAGGGATTGCCGAAGGATATTACGGCCCTGTTGGGCCGCATATCGCCGAGAAGGTGAGGGCGAGCCTCACCGAAGAGCTCTGGGAGGCCACGGAAGCGTTCTGTCGCCATGCGGGCATGGCTGTGCATGGCCCGGCTTAGTCACGGTATGTTCTACTCTTGAAGTGTCCGTCGTTCTTCGTCGTAATCGGCGAACTTCAATGCAATGTTACGAAAGTCCTCAGACAGGGCCTCAAAGGCATTGGCCATATCCGGGTCAAAATGGGTGCCTTTGCCCTCCATGATAATGGCAACGGCTTTTGAATGGGGAAAAGGCGGTTTGTAGACGCGTTTGCTGACCAGTGCATCGTAGACGTCGGCAATGGCCATAAGCCGTCCGGATATGGGGATTTCATCTCCGCTCAGCCCTTGAGGGTAGCCGGTTCCGTCCCATTTTTCATGATGGCTGAATGCGATCCTTTTGGCGTATCGCAGGAAGGAGTCATTTCCCAATTTCCTCTCTGAAACCATGATGGCATCCCGGCCATAAATCGTATGTTTTTTCATCTCCTGGAACTCTTCGTCCGTCAACTTTCCCGGTTTCAGCAAAATATGATCGGGGACCCCGACCTTTCCGATATCGTGGAGTGGGGCGGATTTGTAGATCAATCCAATGGATTCGGCACTGATAAGGGCGTTGAATTTCGAGTGGCTCAGCAAGTACTCCCCCAGGCACTTCATATAATTTTGGGTCCGCTTGATGTGCCCGCCTGTTTCAGGGTCCCTGAATTCAGCCAGGGTGCCCATGCTCTCGATGGTGATTTCCTGGGTCAGCAGGAGCTGGCTGGTACGCTCCCGGACCAGTTTTTCGAGGTCGTCTCGGTGAAGTTTGAGCTCCAAATGGTTGTGAACCCGGGATTTGACCAGTTCCGGGCTGAAGGGCTTGGTGATATAATCGACGGCTCCCAGGGTCAGTCCTTTTGATTCATTGCTCTCTTCGGTGAGGGCCGTCAGGAAGATAACCGGAATATCCCAGGTTTCCTTCTCTGATTTAAGCCGCCGGCAGACCTCGTATCCGTCAATGCCCGGCATCATGATATCCAGCAGGATAAGGTCAGGAATCGTTTCTTTGATGTCTTCCAGGGCGGACATCCCATCCATGGCAACGCTTACCCTGTAGTCGTCCCCAAGGGTGTCAACGAGGATGTCGACATTGGCTTCAACATCGTCGACGACCAAAATGCGCATATTAGACAGGTCCGGCATACCCCCTCCTTATTCGTTTAAACTCTCAATGAGTTGAGCCAGAATTTCCTCGGCTTCTTTGAATTTGTACCCGGATATGAGCTTTTTCAACTGATTTAGCGGCTGGCTGTACTCGTCGTGCCACGGTGTTCCAGCAACCTCTTTGATCAATTGCTTGGCCGGTTTTGCCTCCCGGCCAGAAACGTAAGGCTGCAGCGTTAAAAGCATTTTTTTAAGCTCATCCGGGTCTTTTCGGGGCGCTGTGGCTGTCTCTTTTTCTTCCGAGTCCCCGATAACCAGAAGCTTCTGCATGGAGTCCATGGCAACAGCAAGCTGGTTTTGGAAATCATTCAGAATGTCGTTCAAACGGTCGGTTTCATTGTCACGGATGGCGGTCTCGAGGTCTGCTGCAGCACGCTGCACATCCTGGGCACCAAGGTTCCCTGAGACTCCTTTGATGGAGTGGGCCAGCCGCTGGGCAGGTTCAACCTCTTCTGCCTCAAGGGCACTCTTTATCTGGGCGGTGGCCTGGGTGTAGTCCCGTAGAAATTTGGTCAACAGCTCCAGGTAGAGTGTGTGATTGTTTCTCATCCGGGCCAATCCTGTGGTCACTGAAATACCCGGCATATCAGAGAGTGCGGGGCCTTCCGGTTCAACCGATGCCTCCTTCATTTTATTCAGGAGATGTTCGGGGATTTCGCGATGGCCCGGTTTGACCCATTTTAACAGGGCGGAAAACAGCTGGTCCGGATCGATGGGCTTGTTGATATGGTCGTTCATCCCGGCCTGAAGGCTCTTCTCTCTGTCGCCGGTCATGGCGTGGGCGGTCATGGCAATGATGGGCAGGTCATCAAACCGTTGCTCCTTTCGTATTTCAGTTGTGGCCTGGTACCCATCCATGACCGGCATCTGAATGTCCATCAACACTGTATCAAAGGAGGTTTCCGAAACCATTGTCACCGCCTCCTCTCCGTTGTTGGCGATCTGAACCACAAGCCCTGCCTGCTCCAGGATCTCGGAGGCCACCTGCTGATTCATCTCATTGTCTTCAACAAGGAGAATGCGTGCCCCCAATACAGGTTTCAGCTCCTCCAGCGTTTTTTTGTGCGAGCTGTCAGCCATGGGCAGGCCGGTGGTATCCTTGCCCATGACCTGCATGATGCTGTTGAACAGGACCGAAGGGCTGAATGGCTTGACAATAAACCCATCAATCCCGGCCGATTCGGCCTGCTGCATGATGTCTCCCCCGCTGTAGGAGGTCGCCATGATAATGGTCGGTATCTTTGGCAGGCCGGTGTTTGTTTTGATCCGTCTCGATGCCTCGATTCCATCCATTCCGGGCATTTGCCAGTCCATGGTTACCAGGTCATAGGAGCTGTTTTCGCCGGACTTCTCCAGTGCGGAAAGTCCTTCCTCTCCGGAAGAGGCCAGGGTGACGTCAAAGGAGAAGGATTCCAGCATGGTTTTAAGAAGTTTCCGGGCTGTGGCATTGTCATCCACAACCAGAACCTTCATTCCGCGCAGGTCGGGCGTGGGTTCAAACGCCTTTTCCTCTTTCTCCTCTCCATGCCCGAAGACAGCGGTAAAGGTGAAGGTGCTTCCCTTGCCCGGTTCGCTGTCAACCCAGACGTCACCCCCCATCATGTCGACCAGGTTATGGCAGATGGTCAGCCCGAGTCCGGTTCCGCCATATTTTCGGGTGGTGGAGGTGTCTGCCTGGGTAAAGGGTTGGAAGAGGTTGTTGATCTGTTCACCGGTCATTCCGATGCCCGTGTCTTTTATTGAGAATTTGAGGCCGACCTGGTCCTCTTTTTCTCCTGTTAAATCCGTTGAGATGACAATCTCGCCCTCCGCGGTAAACTTGAGGGCGTTGTTGGTCAGGTTGGTCAGAATCTGGCCCAACCTTAAGGGGTCACCGATAAGAAACCGAGGAACGTCCGGTGCCGTGACGAAATGAACCTCGAGTTTTTCCATTTCGGATGCTTTGACTTGCACAAGGTTGGCCACGTTGCTCAGCACGTCGTCGAGGTTGAACTCCACCGACTCCATGTCCAGTTTGCCGGCTTCAATTTTTGAGAAATCAAGAATGTCATTGATGATACCGAGAAGGGATTGGGACGAGGATTGGATTTTTCCCACATAATCGGTCTGTTTAGGGGTGAGCTTCGTTTGGGACATGAGATAGTTCATGCCGATGATGGCGTTCATGGGGGTGCGGATTTCATGGCTCATGTTGGCAAGGAAGTCGCTTTTGGCCTTGGTGGCCAATTCCGCTTCTTTTTTTGCATCGTCCAGGTCGTCCATGATGTTGAGCATGGCTTTTCTTGCCCTGGCAAGTTCCTTGACCTGTTTTTGAAGTTTTTCAGTGGCGTCCTCGGTGCGATCCTTGGCAACCTGGAGTTCCCGGGTTGAACGTTTGAGCTCCTTGTTTTTCTTCAGGAGGTCACTCAGTAACTGCTCCCGGGACGGTTGGGAAAGAAGTTGTTGTATCGTTTCAATAAAGCTGTCCGAAGGGGAATAATCCGGGTCAGGAAGTAGTTTGAACCCGGAAAATCGTGACGGAGCATCATCGGGTGCATCCGTTTCAATGGCGTCAAAAAAACGGGATGCCGCAGGGGCCCACCGCAGGGTCTCTTTGCAGCTGATTGAAAAGAGAAGGCCTTTGCCATCTTCGGTGCGGCTCAAGTCGATGGCGCTGTCTACACTGATATTTTTGCTCAGGGCAGGGCGTGACAGTTCTGTAAATATGGTTGCCATCCGGGCTGCGTGGATATCATTAAATCCGAAACGGCTCGACAAATCATAGACCTTCTGTCCTGCCTCTTTGAGGGCTTCGGGCGTCGAAATGGTTAACCTGCCAAGCTCAATCATATTCCGTACCTCAGTGCAATACATGACGCGTCGTCATTGGTTTTACCCAGTGTCTCAATAAACGCGGCGCTTATGTCCCTGGCGTTTCCCATGAGAATCTCGGGATAATCAATCAGGTCAAAGTGTTCCCGGATGCCGTCAGAGCTCATGAGGAAAATGTCTCCCGGGTAGAGTTTGACCTGGCTCTCGGTGGGGGAGGGGATCATGTAGCCGAGGATGCCCTCCCTGGTGATCAGCCGCTTGGTTTTGCTTCCAAAAAGTTTGATGCTGATGTTGCCCACACCGGAATACTTGAGAATCCCTGTGTTGCAATTGAGCCTGCAGGCGGCAGCAACGGCACCACGGGTCCCCTGCAGGTTCCCATGCAGCCCTTTCAGCAGTGCTGTCAGGTCGTCTTTATAATGGGCGGCCAGATACCTCTCCGCCAGGACGGCAACATCAAAGGCTTCTTTGCCGTGTCCCAGGGCATCGATAAGCGCCATGAAGCACTGGTTGTCGTGCTCCCTGACAAGGCCTGTGTCGCCACACTCATCGTCTGCTCCGCTCAATGAACGTTTTATGACGTGATAATCGATTTCCTGCATGGATCACTCGAGCCATTTTTTTGCGATGATACAGGTTCCCTGCCCCGGGGCAGACGTGATTTTAAATTCATCCATGATTCTTTTGACACTCGGCAGCCCCAGGCCAAGTCCATTGCCGGAGCTGTAGTTTTCCGTGACGGCTTTCCGGATGTCGTGCATTCCAGGGCCGTAATCTTCCGCTGTGACTTCGAATCCGATTTTATCGCTCGTTTTGATTTTTCTCAGGGTAATGGTGCCCGTATCTCCATATCGTATGATATTCGTTGAAAGCTCGGACACAGCTGAAGCAATCAGGTACTGACGGGTTTCATCAAAGCCTATCTGGAGCAGCATCTGCCTGGCACTGTACACGACCTGGGCATTGTCGGATGGTTGAGACACGTCAAATACAAGCCCCTCACCGGGTTCAGCCATCTTCAGCCTCCTCGGTGAACCCATCGCTTTCAGGGGAGGCTTCAATCCGTTCCTCATCCTCAGCTTCGGGTTGAGTGGGGCCAGGGGTTCTGTGCTTCAGTAGTTCAAACGCATCTTCCGTGGTCACAGCCGTGAGAATGCCATCAAGGTCCATGTCAAGATCAACCAGTGCAGATGCAACACCGGGTCGAATCCCTACAAAAACGGGCGTTGCTCCAAGCATGGCAATGGCGCTGTTGGTGTTTTTGAAAATCGTGAACGTATATGAATCCATCATCTTGATGGAGGCGATATTGATGATGACCCGCTTTATCCGGGTTGCTTGTATCCGGGCCAGAACCTCTTTTCCAAGGCGGGTGAGCATGTCGGGATCCACATTCCCGCCCACAGGAACAACCAGGCAGCCATCCACGACATCCATGCCTGTGGCCGATCCATCCGATCGGTTATTCATCGCAGTTGTCTCCATGGTCTCCGGGTTATTTCCTGCTGGCCACCACGAGGTTCATGATGCTGAAGGCATCGGACAATGCATCCTGAAGGGTGGAGTTTGTTGCAATATCCCCCAGCTCAATGCCCAGCTGAACAAGGGTTTCGGCAACGGCCGGCGAGATTCCTGAAATGATGCAGCGGCACCCCATCAGCTTTGTGGCCTTGGCAATTTTGATCAGGTGATTGGCCACCGCAGTATCCACCGCTGCCACCCCCTGGATGTCCAGAATGATCACCTTGGCAGAGGTGTCCATGATTTTTTCCAGCATGGTATTCATCATCTGCTGGGCCCGGAGAGAATCGACAACCCCCACCACCGGGAGGATGACGACCCTGTCCCACAGCTTGATGGCCGGCGTTGAGATCTCCATGATGGTGCGACTCTGTTCTTTGAGTTTTTTCTCCTGTCGGACCCTTTCTGTTATGTCAATGATGTACTCCAGCCCCCCCACAACCTCTCCATCCCCATTTTTCAAGGACGCAGCGGTGTATTCAATGGGGACGGTTCTTCCATTGACGGTTATTTCATTGCGGACGGTGCAGGCGTCGCCACCGGACATGGCTTTCTGCATCCGGCATTCAGGGGTCTGGCAGTGCAGCGAGTTGAAGACCTCATAGCACCGCTTGTTTTGGATGGTTTCCCAGGATGTCCCGAGGAACTTGACCCCGGCATTGTTCATGAAAATAAGCTCCATCTCCCTGTTCACCGCCATGACGGGTGTCGGGACCTGGTTGAGAACGTTCAATGCCAGCTCGTTGTTTATTTGGCCGTTTTGGGTTTCACTCATCATCGAACTCCTTTGTCTGACGGGTGTTTGCGATTGAATGACTACCTTATTTTATATTTTATCTCATGGCCCATGCCCGTGAGCAGTTGGTTGATTTCATCTTTCAACTGAATCATTTTTTCTTCACGGCCGATGGCCAGTTTGTTGAATTGTTCCAGTTCGTCCATGTTTTGGCGTAACTCTTTTTCTGCCCTTTTGCGGTCTGTGATGTCTCGGACAAAGGCGACCCCGAACTCCTGACTTCCGAGTTCCATGTAATTGATGGCGATCTCCACCGGGATAGAACGGCCATCCCTTGTCAGGTGCACGGACTCCAGTGAAAGGGAGCGTTTTGCCTTAACGTCATTCCAGAACTCGCCCCATGTCGCTTCGGAGTAGGTGGGATCTATATCGTGAGCGAGCATTGAGGTCAGTTCACTCTTTGTGTATCCCAGGGTCTTGCAGGCGGCTTCATTCACGTACGTCACTCTTCCGGTATGGTCCAACCAGAAAACCGCATCCGATGCCCGATCTACGGTAAACTTGGTAAACTGCAGATTCGCCTCCACCCGTTTTTCTTTGATGATTCCCCACATATTCTGCATAAAGAGGGTGAGTTGTCTGATGTCGGAGTCCATGTAAAGGGTTGGCTTGTTCCCGACTCCGGCCACCAGCACCATGCGATCGCCGTCAAACACAGGCACGCTCATGTGACGAACAAGGGGAACATGGCCTTCCGGCAGCTCTTTTCTGTTGGGGTGGGTGGGATAATCGTTGTGAACCGCCGGCTTTTTTTCCCGCACGGAATCTGCCCAGATACCGGCCTCTTCAAGGGGAAAGTGTGGGTTCTTCTTGGCCGTGCAGTATGCTTCGGTGTTTTTCGACCATGCGAACAGGCTCAGGGTTTTTTGATCGGGATTTACGAAGTGCAGGTAACCGATCTGGCTGTCGGTTAAGCGGACACACTCCTCAAGGGCATATTCCATGAGCTGCTCTTCACGGATCTCCTTTACCTGGCTGAGTTTCAGCAAGGCTTCGAGGCGTTCCTCATCCAGCTTCAATTGGGCCTGGGCTTTTTTCCGTTGTCCGACTTCGGTTTGGAGTTTCCGGTTCCAGTAAAAGAGGATGAGGACAACCAGCAAGGCCGGTACAGCACCTTTCCACAGAAGCGAATAGTCAAACCCGTGCTCATAGGTTATGGAGACCCATCGGTAAAAGATTTCTGTGCGTTTTTGTTCCGGAATGGCGTCCAGGGCCTTTTGCATGATGCCGGCAAGCAGTGCTTTGTCCTTTGGCACACCGATGCAAAGGTCGAATTTAAAGGAGGTTTCACCGGTGATTTTGAGGCCGGGGATTCCTTCCCGTCCCATGATGTGGCTGATGGAGCTCAGGCTGTCCAAAAATGCATCCGCGTTTCCCTTCTGAACCAGCCTCAGGCCTTCCGATACGTTGCCCACAAGGATCAGCGGGAGATCCGGATATTCATTTTTCAGAAAATCATGTGAGGCATAGCCGTTCACCACGGCAATCGCTTTTCCTCTCAGAGTCTCTATCTTGTCGATATAGGAGTAATCCAGGTTGGTGACGATCACCATGGGGAAACTTAAGTAAGGGGTCGTGAAATGGAGGTACGCTTCTCGTTGCGGTGTGCGGGTCACTGCGGAGAGAATATCAATCTCTCCGGCCTTGGCCGCATCAATGGTCGCCTGCCAGTCCCGGGGCGCCGAGGCTTCGATGGAAATATCCAGGATATCGGAAATCAGAGCCATGTACTCAGCGCTCATGCCTTGGTACCTTCCCTTTTCATCGGCATATTCAACCGGCGGCCAGCCAGTGTCGTAACCGAGGCGGAGTCGTTTGTTGTTCTCCAGCCACTCCTGTTCCTTCTCGGTCAACTCTACCTGGATTGTTTTGTTTGCCTGCGGTTGAACCAGCCACTTGTTTCTGAGGCTCATTTTTTCACCATAAGAGATGCTGTCCTTGGCTTTTTGCAGGACATCTCGCAGGATGGGCCAGTCTTTTCTCACGCCAATATTCAGGACATTGTCGAATCGTGAATCCTCGACATTCCCGGACAGCCTCAGCCCGGAGATACTGTGCTCGAGTATGAGGTGGTTTGTAACCGCGGGTTCACCCAAGGCAGCGTCCGCTTTCCCGAGCAGGACAGCTTCCAGGGCTTCCAGGTTGTCCTTCACCAGGTGCATCGTGATTTGGGGATAGTGGCGGCGGATCAATTCCGCCTCAAAAAAACCTTTTGGCAGGGACACTGTCTTGCCTTCCAACCCATCCAGGCTTTGGACAGCAGGAGAGTCCTCACGCACATAGATACCTACCAGGCTGCGAATATAGTCATCGGTGAAGTTGATATACGAACGCCGGTCTTCCGTATTGACGATATTGAGCATGACATCGAGCTCTTTTGCTTTGATCATCTCCAGGAACTCAGCCCAATCAGGACCGGATACATACTCGGTTTTTATGCCCAGGCGCTGGGCCAGCAGGTTCATGTAATCGATGGAGTAACCCTTGGGGGCCCCGTTCTTATTGAAGTTGAACGGCACCCAATTCTGTTCGTTGTGTACGCGGATCACAGGATGCTGGATCAACCAGCTTCGTTCAGCCGGGGTCAATTTCAGTTTGGGCTCCATGGTCAGGTATTCACCGATCCATCGGTGATGTATGGCATTGATCTCTTCCGGGGTGATGTCCGCAAGGGCTCGGTCGAGGATCCCGGCAAGGACCGGGTAGTCCTTGCGGGTGCCAATCGTAAGGACCGCCGGTGGTTTCTCCATTCGCCCCTGAATGGTCAGGTTGACCAGCAGCTCTTTTCTCATGATGTATGTCACCACGGCGCGGTTGCCGGCGTAGGCGTCTGCTTCGCCCCTTGCGACCGCTCCTAAAGCCTTGCTGGTGGAGTCGTACTCTTTCACGATGACGTCGGGGTGGTTTTTCTGAAAGTACCTGACATTGTAAAACCCCTGTTCCAGGGCCACTGTTTTTCCTGCCAGTTCATTTTCGGTTTCAAAGGCTGGGCCTTCTTTGTTGCCCACCAGCACGTGGGGAATGCTCAGGTAGGGCCTTGTGAAGTTAAAGAACGCTTCGCGTTCTTTCTTGGGGGTGATGTCCATCAGGGCATCGAGTTTGTTTGATTTCACCTGTTCAACGCTGTCCCTGAAGGGCAGGGGAACCACCGTTAAGATGCCGTTGAGACGCTTGTTCAGTGCGTTGAGGTAGTCGACGCCGATGCCTTGAGGCACTCCCTGCTTGTCCACAAAATTCAGGGGTGGCCAGGCATCCATGACCCCCACATGGATATCGGGGTGCTCTTTCAACCACGCCTCCTCCTCTTCTGTGAGCGGCAGGGTGATTTTTTCAGGTGGCGTTTCTTCAGGTCCGGCAGTTCGTTCACTGGCATGGGCTTGAGCATGAAAAAAGGCGGGAACGTAGGCGGTGTTGCTCTCACGGTATGCGGCGGTGACATGATCAGGAAGAGTGGTCGCAGAAACGCGGGTGATTGCAGATATCGCAATGAGAACCGCGGTCGTAACTACGAATGGTACGGAACAATTCCTGAGGATGCCCATGACGGATACTCCGGTGTTTTGTTAAGCCATTGCAGTTTGGAGTGATGCAGGCACAGTGGGGGATCAGGATTCAATCAACAGGTTGTGATCGGTGTGCTGGCTGTGGGACCAATGGAGTTGTCTTGAGTGCAAACGATTCTGTTTCGTAAGTCTTTACCTGTAAGGCGAGTGCGCAGCGTGTTATGTGATTTCGGAAGCATCGTGTTTGAACGGAGGGTGAGGTGGCGCAAGCTGCGGCACAATTACATGTGTTTCGGGTAATTCTTTGAGTTGTTGATTTTCCAGTGGCTTTCGGGTGAATGGTTGCGATTAAAAGATCATCATGTCTGACAGGGTAACGGTCAGTGCATGGTGATGGTACGCTCTTTAATGAATAAAGATATGGGGATCCGCTGTTCACATCAATTGAAACAAAGGGCTCTCTTTTGAGCGCATTATAATTCAATGAATATACCATATTTCTGGTAATAATTGAATCAATGCATGGCCCGGATATTTTAAATTGAAATTAACCCGCTGCGATTACGTTCCACTGCTTTGGCTTGGTCGTTTTCTCATGAAATACCCGGGATAGGGGGGGATTGCCTGTTGCCATGGGTGGAGATCGTAACGAAGCCTCCGGCGGCTATTTGTGTGGCCGCCGGGGCATGCTTGTGACCCTGATTTTGATCGTGGGTGTCACAGGTGAGTGGTTATTCCGCTTCAAGGTGCCGGTTGAAAAAGTCGAGGACCCGTTCACGGTAAGCCTCCGGCGCCGCATCCACACACTGGATGTGCCCTGCTCCGGGGACGATCCACAGTTCAGAGGGAATGGGGCTCATATCATTGAAGCGGTGACCCATGTCCGGCGGGCTGAGGTGGTCCTCCTCTCCGTGGATGAAGAGAATCCCCTTGAGCTTTTTCAGGCAGGGCGCGTGGTGGATCGCTTTCATTTTATTGGTTTCGCTTTTGGGTACAAAAAGTGAGGTGACCTTGATGACATAGTACCGTGTGGGGAAGTGGACCCAGAACTCCTCCAGGGAGGTAAAAGCCCCTTCGGCCACCACCACATCAAAGTCATGATCCGGGTTTGAGCAGGCGCAGATCCCCATGGCGCCCCCCATGGATACCCCCAAGAGCCCCTGGGGCAGGGACGGACTGAGTTTTTTCAGCTCCCTGCCTGCGGCCAGAATATCCCCCGGCCATTCAAAATCGATGTTTTCGCTGTCCCCGAATCCATTAAAATCAAACAAGAGGACATTGTACCCCTCCTCCCTCAAGGCATCCGCCATGCCGGATTTTAGGTAAAATCCCTTTGCCGCTGATTTCATGGGGTGGGCGCACACAATGTTTCCCTTAGGGGCCTCTGTGTCGGCCGGCCCGTAAAGACCCGCCATCTTTGCACCGGTGAGGCTTGCAAACGTCAGCTCCTGCCAACTCTCTTTTCCAGCATACCCTTCAGGCCACTTCCACCCGTCAACGGGGGCTCCGAAAAAGCGATCTTTAATCCACGGATAAATCGACACGAGTTTGTTCCTTTCACAGTAGTTTTTGTAACTATTCAGCTCAATATTACCTCCGGCGGCCCTGCCGGGGGCCAAACTTTTGAAAAGTTTGATAAACAGGTCTTAAAGGCTAATCGCATGCTCCACCGATGCTGTAAACCATATGCTTCTGGTGTAACGAGTATGCCGCTTCCTTTTCTCTCAGACCCTGCGGGGCTGAGAGAAAAGGAAGCGGCAACCGGAAAGTTTTTGCGGAGCTTTTATTAAAAACGACCCGCCGGAGGCAATGCTTTCAGGCTGTTCTGGTTATCTTATGCCTTGCGCGTGGGCCCCGCTATTGGTAGAAATGACAAATAGCATGCGAAATGTGCAATTTTTGACAGGAGGCGGGATGAGGATCACTGTGATCATGGCTGATGAGTGTTCGGCGACCAGTGTTACCGGGGCCGTGGATGTGCTGTATTTTGCCGATCTGATGCATCGGTACAGGGCAGGGGGGAAAGAGCCTCTGTTTCAGATCGAAACAGCTTCCCTGGACGGAGCGCCTGTCACCTGTTTTGGGGGGATGAGCCTGACGCCTCAAAAAGGGCTTGATGACATTGCGTCCACGGACTTGGTTCTGGTGCCCGGTTTTCTTCCCAATATTCTGACGGCTCTCGATGGGATTGCGGGTCTGTATCCATGGCTCAGGCATCACCATGAACAGGGGGCCTGGATCAGTTCCATCTGCACGGGGTCTTTTGTTTTGGCCGAAGCCGGACTTCTTGATGGCAGGGAGGCCACCACCCACTGGCTCTATGCCGACCCGTTCAGGGCCAGGTACCCCCAGGTGATGCTTCTGGAAGACCGCATCATGACAGAAGACGGGCATGTTCTCTGCTCGGGGGGAGCATCGGCCGGAAACGACCTGCTGCTGCACCTCATTGGCAAGTTTGGGGGAGAGGAGCTGCTCCACGACTGCTCAAAGAAACTGCTCCTTGATTCGGGGGCGCGGGATCAGGCCCCATACATCTCCTGCTCATTTCCCATCAACCATGGTGACCACGACATTCGAAACGTCCAGGTGTGGCTGGAGGAGAATTCCGAAACGGGGCTTACCATCGATGCGATCGCCGGAAAATTCGGGTTTGGTATTCGGAATTTCAAGCGCAGGTTCAAGGCGGCAACGGCCATGAATCCCGTGAATTACATTCAGTCCCTTCGCATTGAAAAGGCCAAAACGCTGCTGGAGACGACTCGAAAGAGCATGGAGGAGATCACCTGTGAGGTGGGGTATGAGGACAGCAACTCCTTTCGCCGGCTTTTTAAGCACCACACCGGGATCTCACCCGGAGCCTTCCGGAAAAAGTTTTACAGGTAAGGGCCTCGCTGTGAAATAATTATACAATGACCGTTACCGGGCGTTTCCACACTGCTGTGCTGTCCATACAGAACGTGTCAAATTATATTTGACAAGGCCAAAATGCGGGGGAAGGGATTAAAAAGCGTGGCTACTGGCGAGAGGATAAGGGCAAAAAGCTGCCTTTGCCGGTAATGTTGCCACCTTGAAAGCACGGTGCGGATGCGTTTTTCCCTTCGTTGCAGGCAAAATAGCTCTGAATGAAGAACAATGAATTTCTTTAAGTGTCCCTGTTTACACCAGGCTGACGTTATTCAGGGTTCTTTTCATATAGGCGGCACCGTCTCCATACCCCTTTAGGTCCCCATGATAATCCGCAACCTGAAAACCATACGTCTCCCAGAATACGGTGCTGCCTTGAACCGCCGTTAACGCCATGGTGCAAAGATTCCCGGTCATGGCAGACGAGGTGACGGCATTCACCAGAAGGGCCGCAGTCTCGGATCCCCGACCGGATGTTGAGACCGCAAGGTCATGCACATAAAGGAGGTCGTTTCCGGAAAGGGTCTGCAGGGGGATGTCCAGTGCAGGGACATCCTGGTCCTTCCAAGGGTGAGACAGGGCATAGCCGATGAGTGTGTTTTCAGTTTCCGCAACAAAACAGGCGTTCGGGGAGAGGTGCCACCTGCTTTGCAGGGCAGCCAGGGTTTCCTGTATTTCTTCCCCGTAGCACTCCTGTTGAATCCGAAGTATACTGGGCCAGTCGCTTTCTTTTATAGTTCTGCAGTGCATCATGGGTGCTTACCATTGTGTTGTTTCTGAATAAATCGGATTTATAGCATACAAACCACGGACTGTATCGGCATCGTTCCGATGCGGGTGTGTGGTGTTTAAACTCATGTGGCTCTAATCGGTCTGGGGGGGGATTGGCGGGATGCTGTGCATTGGTCCTTAGCCTGCGTGCCATGGGCATTGCAGCGGTCTCCACACGTGTTCTCTGATTTGGCGCTTCTCACCCGGTTATGGCTGTGTTAGATTTCCGGGTTCGGGCGTGATCCCTCTTGGGGATTTACGGGCCCGGTATTTGATATATTGAAATGAGGCAGGGTGACGTGATGTGGTTGTGGGTGGATCGGTGGCGGTGGTATCGCTTTGAGGAGGAGTGGGTGGTTAAGGCTCCCGTGGCGACGGTGTGGGATGGCATGGTTCATGTGGAGGAGTGGCCCCGCTGGTGGGAGGGCTTAGAGTTCACCGATTCAGAGGATCAACTCCCCGCGGGCATGGAAGGCAAGCATTACACGACCCGATGGAAAGGCCCGCTTCCTTACGGCCTTGACGTTCACGCCGTGATACGCGAGGCCAGCACCCATGACACCATTTCTGCCGATATCCATGGCGATATCGAAGGGCGATGCACCTGCCGTATCGAGGAGAACCAGGTGGGTACCCGCGGTGTTTTTTCCTTGGATGTGCGGACGACCAAGCCGTGGATGAGCCTTTTATCTCCATTTTTAAAGGGGTACTTCAGCGAGAACCACAATCAGCTCATGGCAAAGGGAATGCGTGGGTTTACCCGGTACATTGCAAAGGGGACTGCCGCATGACACGCCATTTTATGGCAGCATCTCTTTTCTGTGCCTGCCTGCTTTTTGTCGCTCCCGTGTGGGGGGATGAGCACCCACTCCTTGACGGGATGATGGATAGCTTTGACGCGTTGACGAACTACACGACCCTTCTGGATTCGGAAGGGGAAGATGGCCGCAACCGCATTATCTACACCTACAAAAAACCGGGCTTTATCAGGATGGATTTTATCCGGCCTCACAAGGGGGCCCGGCTTATCTACAATCCCACGGAAAACAGGGTCTCCCTGCGCCCCTTTTCAACCAAACTTCTTACCCTGAACCTCTCACCGGACAACCGCCTGATCACCGACCCCAAAGGTCACACCGTGGACCGCTCTGATATCGGTGCCCTGATTCGCTCTGCGATGCGGCACGCGAAAGAAGGCACCGTCACCAGCCTGCCACCTGAGGTGGTGGAGACCCATCTTTGTCCCCGGCTCATGATTGAGAGTGAGAAGGTGAGCTATCTTTTGTGGATACACCCCGAACTCGGATTGCCCATCAAGGTGTTGAAATCTTACACCGGTGGAAGTATAGAGACCGTATTTCTTCGCAATCTTATTGTGGATGGCCCCATAGACGACGCTCTGTTTGAGCATTAAAACGTCGTGATGGTTTCCTCTGACGATTAGCTCATCACCATACGAAGGGTCTCCATGAGCTTTGACTTGACGTCACCGTTTTCTTCCATGAACGGAAAGAGGTCCGTGATCTCTTTTCTTGCATGCTCTTTAATCTGCTCCAGAAGCTCTGTGAGAAGTGCCTTAAGGTTCTTGTTTACCGGGGCGTTTGTTCGGGAGCACTCTTCTATGAAATCAATGATCCGATCCAGCTTCTCACGCATGTCCTCATGCTCGTTGGTCAACTCGCTGATGAGGCCATGATGCTCAGCCGGCATGTGGGTAAGGCCGATCTTAAAGTAAATCTTCTCTTCAATCTCAAAGTGTGTTGTCAGGTCTTTTTTCATCAGATTGAGAATCGCCTCATATTCCGCTGGTTCAGCAGAGGGATCATGATCTTTCATCATGTCCTGGAGGCCCACCACAAAGTGGGTGATGACCTTGTGTTCTCCGGATATTTTCAGGAGTACATTTTCCATCTCTTCGATTTCAGGGCGCAGGCTGGACTTTGGGGCCTGGTTTGCCTTTTCAAGGGCGCTGATGAAGGCAAGAAAGAGCTTCATGCCGGCAGTGTTGATTTTTCCGATATGAACGCCGGAGTGTGCTCCGTGGTTCTCCCCAAGGGTATAGACACATTTGCCTTTAAAATGAACAGGGGTACCCTTGATCTTCAGGACAAGGTCAAGGGGGGTTCCCTGGGCGACCGGTTCCTGGGTTTCCAGAAGCATGCCCGTTTTGCTTATGTTGTTCGTGATGCCATGTTTGTAGGCTGTATCCGGACTTGTTCGGTAGGAAACTTTCTGGGTCGTATCGTATCGTTCAAATCGCCTGTTGTTAATTTTGCTCATGATGTCGTTCTGCTTTCGTTTCTGGGAATAAGTGTTAGATTTCAACATAGGCGACCTTGTTCCATATGAAAAGGCATAATCCGTATGCCTTGCTTAAAAATACCCTCATTACTCTGGGGGGGAGTAGTCGATGTGAACCAACCAGGAGATTTTACGAGGTATCTATCCCGGATATTTCATGAAAAACAATCAGATCAAAGCAACGGCATGTGATTACTGGTAGTTGTTGTAAGAAATTACGATATTTCAACGGCTTAAAATGGTATTCACGGTTTTCTGCTCGCTTTTCTCACCCTTCGGGCGAGCTGAGTTCACCCATCTTCTGCGTTATCATGGCTACATGCGTGGGTGTTGCCGGGGCCTTGCAGGCATGTGGGGTATTCAAGGGCCTCTTGCGCACTGATTTTCCGGTTTTATCTCTCCCATTGGCTTGACGGAAAGCAGCTTGCCCTGAACGTATCGTCCGATGACCATATTCATGTTGACATGGTGATCGTCCCGGAGTGTGACAATTCCATTGCCTCCCTGTATCCGTGTTCCCGGCATGAGCTCCATGGCCTTTTCAAGGTCGAGGCTTCCTGCCCTGTTCAGGGCCGAAGCGAACATTTTCATCAGACTGCTGCTGCTTTCGGTGATGTGGGTGGGCGGGTAGGGGGAGTCGGGAAAGAGTTTTTTGTGTCTGGCGACAAAGGCTTTGGCTTCCGGGCGGTCAAGGCTCGCCATAAAGTGGAGGCAGGTGTGGATGCCTTCCAGGTCTCCGGGGCTGAACTCTGATAGGTGGCTCTCGTCGAATGAGATGGCAGCAATGGTAACCTTTCCTTTCAAAGAGGAGGCGTTGAATTGATGGATAAATCGCATGCCATCTTTACCGGAGGGTGTCAGCAGCAGGGTGTTTGACCGGGATTCTTTGATGCGTTTCAGAACCTGGCTGTAATCCGGGGTACCATGGGGCGTCAGTTCGACGCCGGTCACCTGGCCGCCTTCTGCCTTGATCTTATCTGCGGCAATGGCTGCGATTTTAGTCGACCAAGGGGCATCCTGTCCGAAAATAAAGACGCCCGGGCCGCGTTTTTGCAACAGGTATGAGACCATGGGATTAATACTGTGATCGGGGGTTTCGCTGTAGTAAAAGACATGGCGATCGCACTCGCCCCCTTCGTAGTCGGTGGCGTAAAGCAAGGGGATGCCCGCTTTTTTGGTGACAATGGCCAGGCGTTGCCGTGAGGCATTGTCGGCGACAGTGAGAATCGCGACGACTTTTTTATCTTCGATCAGTCTTCGGCAAAGGGCTTCGGCAGCCATGGGGTCCGATTCACTATTACGTACCTCGAGGTGAAGCCGCCTGCCCCCCAGTATCCCTCCGTTATTTAACTCTTCCACAGCCATGGACGCTCCCTGAAGGGCCATACGGCCATGTGGTTCATAATCCCCGCTCAAAGGAACCACCACGCCAATTTTAATGGGGGGACCCTGGAATGAGATGGGTGTGTCCGCCACATGGAGGAGGAGGGCGGTCAGAGAGAGGGCCAGGAGTATCAGAAGAAGAAACAGGTTTTTATTCATAGGATCATTCTCGTGAATAAACAGGTTTCGGCGTTTTTATCCGGGAATGAAGCGCACGTGCTCGGATAAGGCTGGGAGGATGGGTTTTAGTGTATGATATTTGGGGCTTGGTGTCACCCCTTCACCCTTTGATTCTCTCCTTGGCCATGCGGCGGCAATTGAAAGGCCGGATGCGTGCCAGCGGCCTGTGAATCACGAATGTTCCCTGGAAACTGCGAATAGCCTCAAGGTCCGAGGTGGGATGCCGATGGGATATATATTCATATCAATTTGAGTTTGACCGTTCCCGCCCACCCTCCGGGTTGTGCCGGCTGAACGGTCTTTGGACTTTGGACTGTGTTTTTACGGGGGAATCGTGACGTTTGGAAATCTGAAAATCAAAACTAAAATCTTGCTTGGGGTGACCACGCTTTTTGTTCTTATGATGGTTGTCTCCTCCTTTGTGAGCACTCGAATCTCTTTTTCGATCATTTATGATCGCATTACAACCAAAGAGGCACCGGCCAGTGCGAATCATATTGCCGGTCAGTTTGATAAGAAAATCCACAACACCATCAGCATATCTAAGCTTATCGCAGACAACCCTTTTTTTCTTCACTGGATTGACTCAGGTGAAGGCAAAGACCTGGAAGGACCGGCCATTGCCTACCTGAAAGAGGTTATGAATCAGGACATGGCCTTTGTCTTTCTTGTCTCCGACAAATCGAAGAATTACTACACTGCCGATGGCTTTTTCAAAACCGTCGACAAGAACAGCGACAGGGACGGATGGTACTTCAACGCCCTCAAGTCGGGACAGAAGGTCTCCATCAACATTGAGGCCAACGAGGAGTCCGGCGACCTCATGGCGTTTATTAACGTTTTGATGGGCAGTGTGGATCATCCCTATGGCGTGGCAGGGGCAGGCATCAACCTGAACAAACTCTCCGGGGAGCTGAAAAGTGCCGGGCTGAGCGAGGGGTCCGTGTCTTACCTGATTGGCGGGGACGGGGGCATCAAGGCCCATCCCGAAGAGTCGTTTATTTCCACCGTCAAGAATATCAAAAACATTCAGGACAAAGGGTTCCAGGAGAAGATCGCCGGGGCGCTCCTGAATCAGGATTCCGGTGTTCTGGAATACGAAGATGCCGACGGTATCAATAAGCTCGTGGTCTTTACCGTGGTGGAGTCCTCGGGCTGGAAGATCGTCATTGAGACGCCGAAAAAAGAGCTCGGCAAAGGGTTGGGCAAAATAACCGTTGCCACTTATTCCATGCTGGCCGTGTTTGTCGTCCTGCTTGTCATTGTTCTGCATTTTCTTGTCAATATCATCTTAAGGCCGGTAAACGATGCGGTGCACACCCTTGAGGACATCTCCGAAGGGGAGGGCGACCTTACCAAGCGCCTCGCCGTTATGTCCAAAGACGAGGCAGGCCAGCTGGCATTGAACTTCAACCGATTCGTCGACAAGCTTCAAACCATGATCCAGAGCATTGCCGGCAACTCCAGGCTGGTAAAAGATGCCTCCGGGAACCTTGCCGTCATCTCCCAGGATATGGCAGACAACTCCAGTACCTCGTCCAGCAAATCAGAACGTGTGGCCCAGGCATCCGACGAGATGAACGCCCATATCAACGAGGTGGCCCAGGGCATGGAGACGGCCTCCAGCAATGTGGGGCAGGTGGCAGCGGCAACCGAGGAGATGAGCTCCACCATCCACGAGATTGCAAAAAACTCTGAAAACGCCCGCCGCGTGACCCTCGACGCTGTAAAGGTGACCCGCAGCGCTTCAGAAGAGATCGGGCAGTTGGGCAAGGCTGCGGTGGATATCGCCAAGGTAATCGAAACCATCACCGACATTTCGGAACAGACCAACCTCCTGGCCTTGAACGCCACCATCGAGGCGGCCCGTGCCGGCGAAGCCGGAAAGGGCTTCTCCGTTGTGGCAAATGAGATCAAGGACCTCGCCGGCCAGACGAACCACGCCACAGAGGATATCAAGTCCCGCATCCACGGGATCCAGGCATCAACCACAAGCACGGTGGAAGGGATCGGCAAACTTTCCGGCATCATCGATTCGGTGAACGAGATCGTGGAAAGCATTGCCGCCGCCGTGGAAGAGCAGTCCGCCACCACAAGCGAGATTTCCCGGAATGTCGCCGAGGTCTCTTCGGTCCTTAACAACGTCCATGGCAACATCTCCCAGGTGGCCGATACCTCCGGCGATATCGCCCGCGAAATCGACGACGTAAACCAAAACGCAAAGGGGCTGTCGGAAAACAGCCAGGATGTCCTGAAGAGCTCCGAAGAGCTGAAGACACTGGCCGATGAATTGACAACCCTGGTGGATCAGTTCCGGGTTTAATGGAAAGGAAACAGGGACGATGCCTCCGGCGGCCAGGGGATGATCCCCTGGACCCCAGGTTCGCGAATGCTCCCGGCCTTCGTTCCTCAGGCCGATCACATTCGCTGACGGGCTTCGCCCGTGACAAAAGCTATCGTAACCTTAGGCGTTGTCGCGAGCTTTGCTCGAAATAGTTTCTTTGAGATAACAAACAGCCCCGGTACCCAGTGATGGGTTCCGGGGCTGTTTGTGTTTAGCCCGAATATTTCATGAGAAAACGGTCAGGTCAAGGGAATTTAAAGTGATTACAGATTCTTATTGTGGGTAAGCTGAGTTGTTTCAAAAATGCAAAATGTAATTCACGGTTTTCTGTTTGATTTTCTCACCCTCCGGGCGCGCCGGGTGCACTCATCTGCTGCGTTATCAGAGCTTTGAGGTAAACCACTACATCTTCAGCTCTGATGCCTTGCATATAAGCGCACCCGACTCGTGACATATCCGGGTTAGGCTGATGTGTCGCGGGTGTGGGAAGGGCTGCTGTCACAGGGCGGTCGTGGCGGGTAGGGTGCATTTATGCACCATGCTTGCATAAAAAATGGACAAGATTTTTCGGGGGATTTGGAAGCACTTCACGCTTTCGTTTGTGGTGCACGGAGTGCACCCTACGGATCACGGTGCTGCTATTGTTGTGGAGGGAGGCAAGGCACTTTAGATGTCAGCCGTTACTTTCGAAGGGCGTATTTGTGAACTCATTTTCGGGGGGCGACTGCTGCTGCGAACTCAACAGCTGTCGGGTCGTGGAAGGCCGAAGTGCTTTGCCCGAGGGACGAGGGCAAAGCACTTTGGCAACCAGCTTTCGAGGTGGCTCACCTCGCCGCCGGAGGCTTGCTTTTTGCTCCTACTCCACTTTGAACTCGCCTGCGAGGGAGTTCAGCATTTCGGAGATCTGGCTCATCTCTTTGGCGTTGGTGTTGGATTCGATGCCTGCGGCGGCGATGTGTTCAACGGAGCGGTTCACTTCCCCCACCTCAGTGGCAATTTTGGTGGTTGCCAGGGCCACCTGGGCGACATTTTCGTTCACCTCTGTGATGCCCATGGCGACCTGGCTGGTGTTGTCGGCAATTTCCCGGGTTCCGATGGACTGCTCTTCGACGGCCGTGGCCATGGTGGTGACCATGGCGTTGACGTCGCCGATGACCTTTGTGATGCTTTCGATTCCTTCGATGCCGGAGTGTGCGGCGGACTGAACGGCCTCGATGCTGCCCTGGATTTCACGGGTGGCCTCGGCGGTCTGTCTGGCCAGCTCCTTGATCTCCCCTGCCACCACGGCAAACCCTTTGCCGGCTTCTCCTGCCCGTGCCGCCTCAATGGTGGCGTTCAGGGCCAGGAGGTTGGTCTGTTCGGAGATGTCGGTGATGGTCTCCGTGACTGTGTTGATTGTCCGTGCGGTCTCTCCCAGGTGGGCCATGCTTTGGGCTGCTTCACGGGCGCTTTCCACGGCGGCTTCGGTGATGCCCCGTGCGCGCTCAGAGTTTTCAGCAATTTCGGTGGTGGTGGCATTCATCTCTTCGGAGGAGGAGGCAACGATGGAGACATTTGTGGCTGCCTGCTCCATGGCTGCTGCAACGGACTCCATTCGGGAGTTGAGCTCATCTGTGGCGGTTTTTACCGTTGCCGAGCTTTCAAGGGTGGCGTCGGTGCTTTTTGTGATGCTGTCTGACAGGTCGAGGATGGTGGTCCCCGAGGCCATGAGGGTGACCGAGTTGCCGGCAATGTCCTTGATCATTACCTGGAGGCGATCCATGAAGGTGTTGAACCAGTGGGCCAGTTCCCCCACTTCGTCGTTTGTTGTTTTCTTGAGCCTCATGGTGAGATCGCCTTCGCCCTCGGCGATGTCCTTGAGTCCGTTCACAGCGGCAACGATGGGTTTTATCATGCTTCCTGAGAACAGAACGATGGCGATGACAGCGGTAAGCAGAGCCAGGATGCCGATGAGGATACATGTCCGCGTCAGGCTTTTGGCCCCTTCAAGGACCCGATCCATGGGGATGTCCACGGCAACGGACCAGGGGGTGGTGGTGTGTCCGATGGTGAACGGCACGAAGATTCGGTGGATCTCGGTGCCCAGGGCTTCCGAATGTTCTTCCATGGTATGGACCGTGCCCGATTTAATGGCATTTTTGGCTTTGATCCAGCCTTCTGATGAGCCGATATCCTGTGCGACCTTGGCCTTGTCAGAGTGGGCCACATACGTCCCGGTGTTGGCGATCATGCTGACGCTGCCGGTGCCAAAGGGTGTGATCTCACGAACCATGGCGCTCAACTCGTCAAGAACCAGATCGACCCCGACAACACCGATGCATGTTCCATCGGCTATTATCGGAACGGAGGTGGTTGTCATGAGAACCTTGATGGTGGGGTCGACATAGGGCGTCAAGATGGTCTCGTTCCGGGATTTTTTTGCCTCGGCATAGTACACATTGGTCGTGGATTCCAAGTAGTCTTTTTCCGAGGTGGTGGGGTCGGAGACAATCGTGCCACCATCTCTGTAGACCCACGGGCTGTATATGCCTTTATACATGGTGCCCGGATCCACCATGACCCACAGACCTGAAAACTCCTTGTTTTCCTCCAATACCTTTCTGACCATGGCATCCAGCATCTCCGGCTGGGGCACAATGGAGCTCTCTTTTATTCCCTCAAATGTGTGCGCCAGGATTCGTGACGCGTCCATGGCGGTCTCAAGCTTTGCTTTCAGGACCCCGCTGTACCTGTGTGCAATTTCGAGGGATTTCTCCATGGCCTCTTTTTCGGCCATTTGAGTGGCCTTGAACGTGACAATGGCAATGGTTACCACGTAGGTGAGAAGGACCACCGAGCAGATGGAGGCCAGCATTTTGGTTCGTAGTTTCCAGTTCTTCACAAGCTTGATTCCCCGCCTTTTTTGTTTATGCCCTTTTGGTGAGGGCTTTGGTTTTGATTGTTGGTGTTGTGGTGAGACAGCCAAGCAAGTGCGAATTCTGTACCAAAATTCGAGTGATGTGTTGATTGATGAAAAAAACTGTGTCTAATCGGACTCGTATGCCAATTTGGCGACGTCTGGTGGCATGGATGGGCGTGGGATGTACGCAGGAATCCGTCGCGCAGATGAGATTGCCGTCTCAAGCATGAGACGGCAACGGGGTGTTTTTGGCTTGGTGCCGGGGGAAAGCGGATGCAGAGGTTGGCATCACAGTGTGATGTTGTGCTTTTTGATCAATCGGTAGACCTGGGCCCTTGACAGGTGTGTCAGGCGGCACATCTCCTGGATGTTGTTGTTGGCGAGGGTGGAAACCTCTTGAAGGTATCGCTTTTCGGAGGTTTCCATGTGCTTGGCATGACATGGGGTGTCAGCGGGAGCTGTGTCTCCTTCTATGGAGGGTGTTCCCTTCGAAGGGCTGCTTTGAACCGCTGCCTGGGCCAGTTCTGTTCGGATATGGACAGGCAGGTGAATCGGATGCAGGAGTGGTTCAGTTTTTGCCCGGATGACGGCCGCCTCCATAGCAGCGATGAGTTCCCGTGCATTCCCGGGCCATGGGTACCGGGTCAGGGCTTCCAGAAACTCCGGGTAAAAGCCTTTGTCCGCAAGCCCGAAACGATGGCAGCATGTTTCCACGGCACGCATGGCGATGATGTGGGTATCCCCTCGTCGGATTCTTAACGGGGGAAGGGCGATGGTGAGACTTCGAATCCGAAACAAGAGGTCTTCCCTGAAGGCTCCTTCGCGAACAAGGCCTTGGATGTCACGGTGGGTGGCGGCAATGAGACGGAAGTCGACCTCTGCCTCGCGGTCACCCCCGACGGAGCGGATACGTTTCTCCTGCAGGACACGAAGAAAGCGTTTCTGGTTCGATGGGGAGAGCTCTCCCAATTCATCCAGGAAGATCGTCCCACCGTCAGCTTCACGAATCAGCCCTTCCTGTGATCGTGTGGCACCGGTGAAGGCCCCCTTTTCGTGGCCGAACAGCACACTTTCCACCAGGGACTCGGGCAGGGCAGCACAATCCACGACCACAAAGGGCCCTTTTGCCCTGGCGCTGTTCTCATGGATGGCCCTGGCAAAAAGTTCTTTGCCGGTGCCGCTCTCCCCGGTGATCAGTACATTGGCGTCACTTCCGGAGGCATCGGTGGCGGCTGCCAGGGCGTCGGAGAGTTCCGGGCTGTCCCCCGCGATCATTTCCCTTTTAAAACGCAGGGAAGGTGATGCCGTACCCCTTGCCTGCCGGATTTCCATGACGTGTTTGAGTGAAAGCCTGATGGCATCGATTGTTGCGGGCTTGACGATGTAGTCCCATGCCCCGCTCTGGATGGCCTGGGCCGCACCGTCTGCGGTGCCCTCACCTGTCAGGATGATGACAGAAGGGGACGACGGGGCCTTTCTGAAGTGGGAAACGGCAGCTAAGCCGCTGCCGTCGGGCAGGTGCACATCCAGGAAAATGACGTCCCAGTGGGCTGAAAGAGCCGTCTTCATCCCTTTTTCTAAGGTGGAGACACACGTCGCCCCATACCCCATGGATACAATGATATCTTCCATGAACCCGCAGACGCCCGGGTCATCATCGATGATAAGTACCTGTTTCATAACAACGTGCCCATGTACCTTTAAAGCTTAGGGAGCCTTTGGGCTCCACTGGATTTGATAAGCCGGCAACAGCCTGGAGGAGGCACCCCTGCCATGGTTCTCAGGGGCAGGGACAAAACCATATGGGTTCTTTCTGAAGTGAACCATGGTTTTTGAGATTTTTTTATTCCAGCTTATGATTTGTGAGCTCTGCACTTACTATTTTTAAAAGGGAGGAGCAAGGCCCGATTTTATTAGGGGAGGAGGCCGGATGTCCTCCCGCAGCGCATGGATAGGGTCTATGAGCTCACCCTGATGGTTGTGTGGCCATTTGGGGGGCGAAGTCAAGCACCCCGAAACAGTGCGGCAGATGAAAATTCAATGCATCCACAGGCGACCAGGCTCCCCAGTGAGGATGAGAGGAGTCGTCGGCGCATTTGTAAAGATTCGCGCGCCAGCTTTGCCCACCGATGGGTCCCAGGGGGCCGACACAGGACTCAAGAAGGCCAAAGGGAATGAAAAAGCCCAGGTGCCAGAGTGTCTCCTCGCGGAGTTCAGGGGCCACAACCTTCGGCATGGAATGGAACACCTCCACTTGTTCTCCCTGAACCGGGGAGAGTCGGGTGAAGGCTTTAAAGCCTGTCTCTGTTCGTGTCGGGTCGGTGATGTATGATGCCAGCAGGGTCCCGCCGCAGTTGAATTCGAAATTAAAGTAGCCGTTTTCGGCTTTCGGGCGGAGGAAAAGCTCCACACAGCTGTCTTTGTACACGTCGTCTTGAAAATGCGTTCGCGTGCATCGTACGTACTTGTCGAGAACCTCAAACAGCCCGCAGAGTCCCTCAGAAGTCCAGGCAAGCTTGACACGGGTGCGTGGGTGATGCGTGCTTCCCTCGGGGCGGAACTGGTCAATGGGTAGAGACGGTAGGTCTCCCCATGTCGCTCCGTCCCACGCAAGGGGGCAAGGCGGACGAAGGGCGATGTGTGCGATGGTAAACTTTTTGGGCGGCATGGTTCTCCTTGGATCGTTTGTCGATGCGGTGTTGATGGCATTAACCCGGCGGTTAAACGCATGACTGTCGTGCGACGATTTCACATAAAGAAATCAGTCGTCCCCACATTGGTCAGTGTTGGGTATTTCGTTGCCGGGTTAATATCATAACGGGCACGGGATCTGACGAAAAGAGAAATGATGGCTTGAAACCATGGGCGTGCATGATGGGTTCATGTTCGTTTTGAGGTGTGTGAACGACGGTACGACCAAGTTCAGTCTGTGTGAAGGCCTTTTCTTAGCCATACCGCCGGAAGCAGTGGGTGTTGAAAAATGGAAGGGATTACGATGTGCTGTGGGAGGCTTAATGTCTCTCCTTGGGTAGTCATGGAAGGGGTACTGTGGTACTGTCTGATCCATTTGAGATGAGTGGCTGATGAGGTTTCTATTAGATGGGGTGGGGATAAGAGACGGTGGGTTGGATGAATTGAGTGGGAGGGGGCAGGCAATGAGCGGTGGAATGATCAGATGTGCGGTGGTGGCGATTTTTCTCGGAGTGCTTCTGTCCGGGGTCTCTGTGGCCTCCATGTACAAGTGGACAGATGAAAATGGTGTGGTCCATTTCAGCAATGTGGCACCCACCGACAATGCCCAAGGGGTGAAAGAGGAAAAGGCGTACTCGGCTGAGCACACGTCAACGCCTCGTTACAAACGTAAGTCACCCACCTCACAGGAGGCAATACCGGATTTTTCGGTTCCCGGATTTGACCGGAAAGCAGAAAGCCCCCTTGAGATGTGTCAGGAGGCGGTGAATCAGGCCTATGACACCATGGAGACCTATCTCGCCACCGCTCGAAAAAATCTCAAAGGGGGCTATATCAGTCAGGCACAATACGATATTCTGAAGGTGAACTTTGGAAAGATCAAACGAGAGCTGAGCGTTTCGGGGTGCATGGCGAGCAGGGGCAAGGAGAGGAAGTTTTACGAATGTCTGGCCGACAGTTATGGTGATATTCTGATGTGCCATGATAAATATGAAGACAGGTGATGGTGGCGTAAGGGCACAGGCAATAACTAAATGCACACGCTTTATAAAAATGCCGTTGTGACTTAACTCGAGTGACCGTTTTTTGTAGGCCTCGATCGTTTCGTCTCTGTCTTCAGGTTTACACTAAAATCAAAAGCGAATGTGGTTTGCCTGAGGAACGAGGGGCGAAGCGCATTCGCAACCTGCTTTCAAGGTGGCACACCTTACCGCCGGAGGCATTGCTTTTTGGATTTCGAGATGAGGAAGCATCATGAACAATAAAGAGATACTCCCCTATGACAGGATGATGACCGGGATTTTGCAGGGTGATGAAGAAAAAATACTTGGGGCCATCAAGGGCGGGGCAGACGTAAACCAGCCCTTTCACGGGCATGCCCCCATCACGTTTTCTGTTCAGTCCGGGAAGGTGGGAATTTTTGACCTGCTTATCGAGCAGGGGGCTGAGTTGAGTCCTCTCTCAGCCCGGGCCATCTGGGTGAATGCCAGACGAAAGGGGGCCACCGGTTTTATCGAACGGATCAAAGCACGCGGTGTTCGCATCGGGTTTGCGGCACGCCTGGCTTTTTGGCTTCTCAAGATCAAGGACCGCTTTTTTCGGGCCAGGTGAAACATTCACCTTAATATATAGCAGGGGTGTCCGGTAAAGCTGAACAAAAGATACCTGCCGGTGAACATATCTCCACAAGAAAGCATTGGGCTTGGCGCGGTACCGTCATTCTGGTGCTTTTTTTTGTTGGACACAAGCACGGGGCTGCTTTTTTTGTGTGAGAGGATGATTCAAGGAGGCGGAAGGGCTGTCAGGTCTCAATATGTGGCGTGGATGGTGTGTCGTGTAAGCCAACAAATCGGGATTTCAAGGAAATATGATGCCGGGTTGCCCTAAGGTTAATGTTGCCTGCCGGGTAACAGATGCCCGTAGGGGGAGGGTTTTCACAGGGCCAGGGGGAATTAAGCAATATACGGACCACGTTAAACATTGTTAGAAATATAAAATTAATCACTATAGCCCCTTGTCAATGTGATCTATGGTGTGTTAGAAAGCTTCTTAAATTGGAGTAGGACGACACAATGGCGTGTTGTTGAAGAAAGTCGATGAAGCTTGCTACCGGGGAAGAATGCCCTTGTTGCAAGTTTTTTTTTGGCCTGAAATTATCGGGTGATGTGAAAAAGAGAGGATAATTTTTGGTCGCAAATTTGAAATCCGCCCAGATGACTATGGGTGGAGCAGGTTGGCGATTCACCACTGAATTTAGTTGAATTAGGAGTTTTGTCATGGGTTATATTGGTCAAGTCATCATTTACATCATTATGGCGTGCGCCGTTGTCGGTGCCCTTTCATACCTCAAGGACGACACGAGCCCCCTGGGTCAGGAGTTCCTTGAAGGCCTTCACAGCATCGGTCCTATCTTTATCCCCACCGCAGGTATCCTGGCGGCCAGCCCCTTTCTTTCTGCCTTTGTAACAAGCGTTTGTGGGCCCATGTTTAACGCCATTGGTGCAGACCCTGCCATTGCGGCAACCACCATTATTGCTGTTGATATGGGTGGTTATCAGCTTGCTGATGTTCTTGCTCAGTCTCGAGAAGGCTGGATCATGGCCATGGTTGTCGGCTACATGTCCGGCGCCACCATCGTTTTCTCCATTCCCGTGGGTCTGACCATGCTCGAGAAAAAAGATCACCAGTACATGGCACTGGGTGTTATGGCCGGTCTTCTCAGTATTCCCATCGGCGTGTTTGTCTCCTGCGCAATGATCTCTGTTTCCGATATGATGGTTCGTGGCATGATTGCTGTTAACGGCGAATCTGCGCTTGCCCTCGGCCTTACTTTTAAAATGATCTTTGTCAACCTCCTGCCCCTGACCATCTTTTGTGTGAGCTTGGCTGTGGGACTCAAGTTGATCCCCAAGACCATGATCAAGGGCTTCCTGATTTTCGGGCGTTCCATGAACGTTGCTCTGACTCTTGTTCTTGTCTTCTCCATTGTTGAGTACTTCACCGGTTTCTTCACAAACGTCTTCGGCACCTGGGGTTTTGATCCCATCATTGCTGATGAGGCTGACCAGTTCCGTGCCCTTGAGGTTGCCGGTTACATCGGTATCATGCTCTGCGGTGCCTTCCCCATGGTTTACCTGATCAAGAAGTACGCTGCCGGTCCCATGGACAAAGT
Source organism: Desulfolunaceae bacterium (assembly GCA_942491485.1). Classification (GTDB taxonomy): domain Bacteria; phylum Desulfobacterota; class Desulfobacteria; order Desulfobacterales; family Desulfolunaceae; genus Desulfoluna. Next base: position 150,198 of record CALOAX010000018.1, read on the forward strand.
GGGTCACATGATTGGCCTTGAAAGCACCGGTGCTGCTGGTATTCTTGCCGCAGCCGCCAACATTCTCGCCATGTTCCGCCTCATCGCTGATATGCGTCCCAAGGACAAGGTGCTCTGTGTGGCCTTCTCTGTATGCGCCGCCTTTACCTTTGGCGATCACCTCTCCTTCACTGCAAACTTTCAGCCCAACATGATCCTTGCTGTCATGTCCGGCAAGCTTCTCGGTGGTGCGGCCGGTTTCGGTCTCGCTTACCTTCTTTCTGTTCCCGCAGCTCTGGTTCTTGAAAGAGAAGACAAAGAAAACGCTGAAGAAGAAGTCAAGGCTGCCGCTTAGGGCGGAGATACGGCTCGTCACCCATGATTATCGTGGGTGACGGCTGAATCATCTTGTTTGCAACGGTTGACCTGCTGCAAATAAAGAAACGGCTCCAATGGCCGCGCAAGAAATTGCGCGGCCATTTTTTTTTGCCATGGGCCTCTCATGGCGGGGGAGGGCTTTCAGATCGGCGTAGGGGTTGCTCTCTGTTGGCTGTATTGGGCGTGGAGTATATCATACGGCTTATCTTGGGGTTGTTCTGGTAGAAATAACAGAGACGGTTGGCTGCTTTGGTGTCTGTGCATGCCCTGTGTGTGTTTCTTTCGCCTATTGTTTGGTCAGGCAGCATTCGGCTGCGGTGGGCTTGGATTGTTGCTTTTTTAGTATAATCAACGTGATGTGCAATCGTTGCCTCTATGGATAACGTTGTGCAGAGGCCTTTCTGTCGGCTTGGGGTGTGGTGTTGTCTGGGGCGGGTTGGTAAAAGTGTGTGATCTTGGCATATGAATTGCTTATGTGTAGATACGTTAACCCGTTGATGTCATGCCGGATGGTTCCCTTCGTCGTGAAGATCATGGGAATACCAAAAAAGACCCCTTAAATAGGTGGGTGTTTGGTAAAAAACCAAGGGGCACTTCCATGGGGGTGTGTGTCTTTTTGTCACTTTTAATGTGCTGATAATACTGCCTGTTGTGTTTTTGTGTGCCGTGGTGGTTTGCATTTGTGCTATGCAGGTTGCTGGCTGTGATGAAAAAAGGGTTGTTAATTTTTATGTGGTTATGGTACGCACTAAGCAACTTATTTTGTTACACAACGGCGTGTAATGTCAGCGATGAAGCTTGTTTCGGGGTAGAAAGTTGTTGTCCCCCGGTGCAGGCTTTTTTTTGTTTTGGGGGTAGATCTTTTGATAGTTGATGCAAGTGAACAGAAACAGAGGGTTATTCAAGAGTATGTGCCGGGTAAACAGGTTACCCTGGCCCATGTGATTGCCAGTCCCCACAAGAGCATCTACATGAAGCTCGGCTTGGATGACGAGACGGGTGACTCCATCGGCATTCTGACCATCACGCCGAGTGAGGGTGTCATTATTGCCGCTGACATTGCCACCAAGGCTGCAGGGGTCGAAATCGGTTTTCTGGACCGGTTCGGTGGCTCCCTGGTTCTGGTGGGGGATGTCGCCAGTGTGGAGTCTGCCCTTAAGGGCGTCCTTGACTATTTTGACGAGGTGTTGTCTTACGCCTCAGTCGCAATGACACGGTCCTGATCCATGGCTGACGGCAAGAAGATGATGCTTATTGGCGAGTCAGGTGTGGGGAAGACCACGTTGATTCAGGTGCTCTCGGGGGAAGATTTTTCTGCCCGGAAGACCATGGCCGTGGAGTTCACCGGCCGGTTTATCGACACGCCCGGTGAGTTTTTGGAGAACAGGCGTTTTTACCCGGCCCTGATCACTTCATCCGCAGATTGCGATGTGGTGGCCATGGTGCAGGACGCCACACGGATCAGCAGCCTGTTCCCACCCCAGTTTTCAACCATCTTCACCCGCAAGGTGATCGGTATTGTGACCAAGGTGGATGTGGACGGGTGCAACGTGGAACGGGCAGAGCGTTTTCTGGAAAATGCCGGTGTTAAAGAGATCATTCGGTCGAGTTCAAAGGCGAATATCGGCCTTGATATATTGCAGGATATGCTGTCGTGAATCTTGGTGGGGTTTACCCGTCACCGTTCCCAGTGTAGAGGAAATCAGGAGTAAGAAGGCATGGGGTATAGAATTGTCATAGCAGATGACGAGCCCATCACACGCATGGATATTCGAGAGCTTCTCGAAGGAGCGGGTTACGAGGTGCTGGGTGAGGCCTCCGATGGATTTGACGCGGTGGAGATGTGCCGCAAGCACAAGCCCGATCTGGTGCTGATGGACATCAAGATGCCGCTTTTGGATGGGCTCAAAGCGTCCCGGATGATTCGGGACGAGAACACCGCAGGCGGGATCCTGCTCCTCACCGCATACAGCGGCAAGGAGTTTGTGGACCAGGCCAAGGATGTCGGTGTCATGGGGTATGTGGTGAAGCCTGTCAAGGAAGAGTCCCTCTTGCCCATGGTTGAGATTGCCGTGGCCAAAGGCGCTGAAATCGCCAAGATGGAAAGCGACATGCAGAAAGCCCAGGGGCAGCTCGAGGGCCGAAAGCTGGTGGAGCGGGCCAAAGGTATTTTGATGAAGACCTACAGCATCAACGAAGAAGTGGCGTACAACAGGATCCGTAAGCTGAGCATGGACAAGCGATGCTCCATGAAAGAGATTGCCAAGATTATTGTGCTTAACGGGTAACAACTGGCCACGGAATCAATGGGGATTCACATGATCGAAGAACTTTGCAGCAAACACAACGACCTGACGGCCAAAGATATCGCCAAACTCAAGGCAGTGGCGGAAAATCTCGACATGATTGCCGACTGCACCGGAGCGGATATCTTCATCGACTGTGTCACCCGGGATCCGGACGTGGCCATTGTCGTGGCCCAGGCCAAGCCCAAGAGCCTGGAATCCCTTTACGAGGGGTCTGTTGTGGGGGAGCTGGCGTACAGAAGCAAAGAGCCGGCCGTGCTGCGAACCATGGACGTGGGGATGCCCACCTCCGATATGTGGGCCGTGACCCAGGAGAATAAAAACGTTCGTCAGAACGTCTCTCCCATCAAAAACGATGAAGACCGGGTTATCGGGGTTCTTATTGCGGAAAAAGATGTCACCGATCATGTGAAAACCAAGAACAATTTATCGGTTCTGTCCCGCACCACCGAACAGCTGATGGAAGCCCTGCTGACATCTCGTCACAAGGACCACAACCTTCCGTACCACGACAGCGACGGGATTGTGATGTTCGATGACTCCGGGGTCTCCACTTACGCGAACCCGGTTGCGGAAACGATATACAGAAAGCTCGGTTATATAGACAAGCTTGAAGGGATCCACTTCTCCAACATGGCCCTGGACCAGGTGACATTTCAGGATATCCTGGAAAAGAAGCAGCTGAGCCACAACGAAGTCAAGGTGGGCAGCCTGGTGCTGAACATCAAATACGCCATGATGAAGAACAGGAACCTGAACGTATCAGGAGTCGTGATGTTAATGAGGGATGAGACAGACGTGAAGGCCAAAGAGAAGGAGTTGATTCTCAAGTCTGTCGCCATCAGGGAGATTCACCACCGGGTGAAGAACAACCTGCAGACCATCGCCAGTCTCCTTCGGCTGCAGTCCCGGCGCGTGGATGACGTCTCCGCCCGAACTGCTTTCAGCGAGAGCATCAGCCGTGTGCTGAGCATCGCCGCCACCCATGAGATCCTCGCCCAGAACGGCGTGGATGACGTGGATCTTCTCACCATGCTGCAGCGCATCAAGAGCAGCATCGTGGACTACTCCGTGGTGGGGGGCAAGGAGGTTCGCATCAGCATCGAAGGCGACCTCATCATGTGCAACTCCGATACGGCCACCTCCATCGCCCTTGTGGTGAATGAGGTGATTCAAAACAGCCTGAAGCACGCCTTTAAAGGCCGTGAAAAAGGACGGATCTGTGTGGAGGTCTGCAAGGCATCCACCTACGGCAACATTGCCATCACCGACGATGGTGTGGGATTTGATGTGAGCCAGGTCAGGCAAGGGGCCCTTGGAACACGGATCGTTCAGAGTATCGTAAAAGACAAGCTTTTTGGAACCCTCACCACAGAATCGGGAAAGGGAGGCACCAAGGTGCTCTTTGACTTCCCCCTGGATGAGGCGACCTGCCAGGACCCGGCGGGATCGCCGGTGGATTCCCTGGGAAATTAACGAACAGCGCATTCCCCCTTGCGGGGGTGACGTGAGCCAAACGAAAAATAGCAATCTCCACAATGGCGTGGAGGTGCCAACAGGCGATGAAGCCTGGAGACCCGTGCAGCGGTACGGAGATCTTCAGGCTTTTTTTGTGGCAACAGACTGCCACTGGTCAAGATTGGAAAGGACGAAGGTTTACACATGAGAGAGAGCATCTTAAGCGTCGGGATTGATATCGGAACCTCTACCACTCAGCTGGTTTTCAGTCGGATTACTATTGAAAACACGGCCTCCATGATATCCGTGCCTCGAATTAAGATTGCTGACAAGGAGGTCGTCTATCGAAGCGACATCCACTTCACCCCTTTGAAGTCCGCTTCGGAAATTGACGGGGAGAGCGTTCGCCTCATTGTAAAGGCTGAGTACGAGAAGGCAGGGGTCACCCCTGACCAGGTCCAGACCGGGGCCGTCATCATCACCGGTGAGACGGCCAGAAAAGAGAACGCAGCCGAGGTGCAGAAAGCCCTCTCCCATTTTGCCGGGGAGTTTGTGGTGGCAACCGCCGGGCCCGCCCTGGAGGGGATCATCGCCGGAAAAGGGGCCAACGCCTCCGGGGAAGCGAAAAAGCGCGGCGCTGTGGTGGCCAACCTCGACATCGGCGGCGGCACCACCAACATCGCCGTTTTTGACAATGGCGAGGTCATCGACACCAGCTGCCTTGATATCGGCGGCCGCCTGATCAAGGTGGAAAACGATAAGATCGCCTATATTTCCGATAAGATTGCCAAGCTCGCCGCCTCCAATAACATTCCTCTTTCCGTAGGACAACCTGCGGATCGCGGCTTCCTCACCAAGATCGCCATCCGCATGGCGGAGCTCCTGGAGGAGGTGGTGGGGGCCAAATCCGCCACGGACGATCTGGCCCTGATCTGCACCGACAAGGACCTGCGCCGCGATTACACCATCGACTACGTCACCATCTCCGGCGGCGTGGCGGACTGCATCGTGGATGAGATCACCGGGGACACCTTCTGCTATGGCGACATTGGCTTGCTTCTGGGGCGTGCCATCGCCCACTCGGCCATTGGAACTGACGTCAAGCTGCTCACTCCGGCAGAAACCATCCGCGCCACCGTGGTGGGGGCTGGCTCCCATACCACCGATATCAGCGGCAGCACCATCTCCATCTCCGGCAACTCTCTTCCCATTCAGAATATTCCCGTGCTGAAGCTCTCTAAGGAAGACGAAGCCCTTCCCTTTGATCAGTGGCAGACGGTGATCCGGGAAAAGGTGGACTGGTTCAGGCTTCAGGAAGGGCAGAAGCAGATGCCCGCCTTGGCATTCAAGGGCCCCAGGGACATAGCATTTAGCGATATTCATATCCTGGCCGAGAGCATCATCAACGGCATGGAGACGGTCATTCGTGAAGACGTTCCCCTCACCGTTGTGGTGGAAAATGACCTGGCCAAAGCCCTGGGCCAGACCCTGCAGGCAAAGCTCGGCAGCGCAAAGGACGTCATCTGCATTGATACCGTGAAGGTGGAAAACGGCGACTACATCGATATCGGTCGTCAGCTTGCCGGGGGCAACGTGGTCCCCGTCATCGTCAAGACGCTTCTTTTCAGCTACTGATTCGGCAACAAGGTACATTTAAACCCGATAAAACGGCGGTTCTGCCCGAGGCATCGAAAAGGGCCGCACTGATCACAAAGGAGGACGATAGAAGAGAGGTCACAACGCAAGACGGTTTTATTGATGAAGTCTCAAGGATGATTTTTTCAACAACGCTGTTTTTAAGGAGGAGTCATGGCAGGTAAGAGTACAGCAAAAGTTCAAGACGATTATTATGCGCAACGTGAATTGAAGAAAGGGGCGGCCGGTTGGGTTCTCCTCTCATTTCTCGGTGTCGCTTACGTTATTTCCGGTGATTTTGCCGGCTGGAACTTTGGTATTGAAAAAGCAGGGTGGGGCGGTCTTCTCATCGCAACGGTTCTTATGGCGGTCATGTACACCAGCATGGTTCTGTCCGAGGCAGAACTGGCCACCATCATGCCTTCAGCCGGCGGCGGGTCCGAATTTGCCAAGCGAGCGTTCGGTCCCCTGGGCGGCTACATTACCGGTACTGCGATTCTTCTGGAGTACGCCATCGCCCCTGCGGCCATTGCATGCTTCATTGCCGGATACTGCGGCGCTCTCTTCGGTGCCGGTGGCTCACTCATCGGCATGGTCCCCGACGGCATGCAGGGATTTACCACCATGCTCCTCGGTGGAACCTGGATGACCAAGGCCCTCTTTTACGGACTCTTTGTCGGTGTGCACCTCTATGGTGTGGGCGAAGCCCTGGCTTTGATCATGGTTGTCACCGTCATCGCCGTGGCCGCTCTGGTCGCCTTCATCGTTTCGATGATTCCTCACTTTAACGTGGCCAACCTCTTTGACATGAAGCCCGCGGCCGACGTGGCCGGAGCCACCGCCTTCCTGCCCAACGGATGGCTCGGTGTCTGGGCGGCGCTTCCCTTCGGTATGTGGTTCTTCCTCGGCGTGGAAGGGATCCCCCTTGCTGCAGAAGAGTGCGAGGACCCCACCAAGGACATGCCGAAGGCCATCATCGTCTCCATGACCACGCTTCTTATTTTCGCCGCCCTGATTCTCTTCTTCGGTCCCGGAGGTTCCTCTGCCTTCCTGATCCGTGATGCGGCAGATCCCCTTATCGGTGCGATTCAGTCGCCCAACGCCTACGGTGGCCCCACATTCGTCAGCCGCCTGATCAACGTTGTCGGCCTTGCAGGGCTCGTGGCCAGTTTCTTCTCTCTGATCTACGGCGCGTCCCGGCAGTTTTTTGCCATGAGCCGCGGTGGCATGTTGCCCACCTTTCTTTCCCTCACCGGCTCACGCAAAACCCCTTACGTCTCCCTCATCGTTATCGGGAGTATCGGTTTTGCACTGTCTCTTTTTGTTGACGGCGACAGCCTTCTGGTTGTGGCGGTCTTCGGTGCCTCCATCTCCTACATCATGATGACCGCATCCCACTATGTGCTGCGTGTCAGGGAGCCTGACCTGCACCGTCCATACAAAACCCCCGGCGGTAAGTTTACCTCGGGAATCAGCACCGTTCTTGGCTGCTTTGCCTTTGTGGCCTGTTACCTGGCCAACGCCAAGATGACCATGATTGCGGCGGCAGTATTTGTTCTGATGGTCGTTTACTACCTGGTTTACAGCCGCCATCACCTGATCGACTACGATCCTTCTGAGGATGATCTCAACTAGGGTCGAATTGAGCGGTTCGTAGTGGGGTGTCACACCCACAGCGTTCCAAATAAAGCAACAGATGACATGGTAACCCCGTTTTCGGACGGGGTCACCCAAAAGCGGATTCCCTGACAAAGGCGTTCGGGAGAAGTGCACAATTGGGGAGACTCAGTGTTTTGGGTCAACCCGGCTCGGATGAGAGCAATGCGGTGAATCAACGATGACTCAAGACCGCATGCGATCCTGCCATAATGACTATGGCACCGGGCTATTGAAGCGCCATGCTGCATGTGTGTTTTACCGTTTCTGCGTCATGTAAGGGAACGGGCCGACCTTGAAATGGGGTGGGGCCTGCAAACTCCAATTTGCCCGATGAATATGGGCCGCATCACCATAGATGGTGTGTGTCACGTTCCCTTACCCAAGCAAAACACCATGCGTATGGATCCTTCCATGCCCTGATACGGCATGACCGCACACTTTGCACACGCCTTTCCGGCTTGCGCAGGAGGTACAGACGCAGCGTTTTACTCTACTTAAGATAAGGACGTACACATGAGATTAAAAACCACCCTTTTTGGGTCAGTCTATGAGTTCAAGGATCTCTATGATGTCATGGCCAAGGCCAACGAGGAGAAGTCGGGTGACCGACTTGCCGGCGTCGCTGCTGAGACCGTGACCGAAATGGTTGCCGCCAAAGAGGTCCTGAGCAATATCATTCTCGCCGACATCCGCAACAACCCCGCGGTGCCTTACGAAGAGGATGAAGTCACGCGAATCATCCAGGACGACATCAACGAGAAGATCTACGGTGGCATCAAAAACTGGACCGTGGCCGAACTCCGGGAGTGGATCCTGGCCGGCGACACCACCAGTGATGACATCCTGCGGATTTCCCGCGGGCTCACCTCCGAGATGATCTCAGCCGTCACCAAGCTCATGAGCAACATGGACCTGGTATACGGTGCCAAGAAGATCATCGTCACCGCCAAGTGCAACACCACCATCGGTCTTCCCGGTACCCTGGCCTGGCGCCTTCAGCCCAACCACACCACCGACGATCCCGATGGCATCCGTATCTCCACCCTGGAGGGACTTGCCTACGGTTCCGGTGACGCGGTTATCGGCCTCAACCCGGTTAACGACACCACCGATTCCTGCAAGACCATCCTCACCATGTTCAGCGAGATCATGGACGAGTACCAGGTTCCCACACAGAACTGCGTACTGGCCCACGTCACCACCCAGATGGACGCCATCAGAAAGGGCGCCCCCTGTGACATGATCTTCCAGTCCATCGCAGGCTCCCAGAAGGGCAACGAAGACTTCGGCGTTAGCGCATCCCTTCTCTCCGAAGCCCATGACCTTGTGCTCAAAGAAGGCACCTCCACCGGTCCCAACGTGATGTACTTCGAAACCGGTCAGGGTTCCGAGCTCTCCTCCGATGCCCACCACGGCGTGGACCAGCTCACCATGGAAGCCCGCTGCTACGGTTTCGCTCGTCACTACAACCCCTTCATGGTCAACACCGTGGTCGGGTTCATCGGTCCCGAGTACCTCTACGACAGCAAGCAGGTCACCCGTGCGGGCCTGGAAGACCACTTCATGGGCAAGCTCTCCGGCATCTCCATGGGTGTGGACGCGTGCTACACCAACCACATGAAGGCGGATCAGAACGATATCGAGAACCTCGGCATGCTTCTTTGCGCGGCCGGTGTGAACTACCTTATCTCCGTTCCCCAGGGCGACGACATCATGCTCATGTACCAGTGCCCCGGCTACCACGAGACCCCTGCATTGCGCGAGATCATGGGCCTTCGTCCTGTTCCCGAGTTTGAAGCCTGGCTTGAAAAGATGGGCCTCATGGAAAACGGCAGGATGACCCGTCGAGCCGGCGACGCATCCTTTTTCATTCGATAGCTCAGGAGGATCGACGTGATTTCAGAAAATAAGATCAAGGATATCATCGCAGAGGTGCTGAGCAGCATAGACAGCACCGATGCTGCTCCGGAAGCCGCTGCCGCTGCTGTTACCGCGGCCGTCTCCTCCGAAGTGGGCGAAGACCTCGCTGCCATCGACTTACGAAAGCAGCTTCTGGTTCCCGAGCCCAACAACCGTGAGGCCTACCTCAAGATGAAGGCTACCACGCCTGCCCGTATCGGCATCTGGCGAACCGGTCCCCGGTACCTCACCGGTTCTTCCCTTCGCTTTCGTGCCGACCACGCCGTGGCCCAGGACGCTGTTTTCAACAATGTCTGCCCCGATTTCATTAAGGACTGGGGTCTGATGGATCTGAAAACACAGTGTGCCGACAAGGACGAGTTTCTCACACGCCCCGACCTGGGACGTAAGCTCGATGACGACAGCATTGAGAAGGTGAAGGCCGAGTGCACGATGAACCCTACGGTTCAGTTTGTGGTCATTGACGGCCTGAGCTCCACCGCCATCGAAACCAACGCCAAGAACACCATGGAGTCGGCACTTCAGGGCCTGAAAAACTTCGGCATCGATGTGGGCACGCCCTTTTTCATTCGATATGGCCGCGTGCCCTCCATGGACAGCGCCTCCGATGTGACCAAACCCCAGGTGACCGTTGCCCTCGTGGGCGAGCGTCCGGGTCTTGCCACCGGCGAGTCCATGAGCGCCTACATGGTTTACCAGAGCCATGTAGGAATTTCCGAGTCCAAGCGCACCATCATCTCCAACATCCACAAGGCCGGTACCCCTGCCGTGGAAGCCGGTGCACAGATCGCGGATATCGTCAAAAAGATGCTTGAGCAGAAAGCAAGCGGCATCGACCTTCAAATTTAGAAAAGGAGACTTGAAACATGAAAGGTGATGCACTTCGCACTACCGTCCTGAGCGTCAAGATGATCCCGAACGTGGACCCCGATATGGTCAAGCGCCTCGAGCTGCCTGACGGGCACCGCAGCATCGGCATGATCACCACCGACTGCGACGACGTAGGCTACACCGCCATCGACGAAGCCACCAAGAAGGCCGATGTCAAAGTTGCTTACGCCAAGAGCTTCTACGGTGGTGCTGACAACGCAAACACCAAGCTCGCCGGTGAATTCATCGGTATCCTCTCCGGGCCCAACCCCGCAGAGGTGAAGAGCGGCATCGACGCAGCCATCGATTTCATCGAAAACGACGCCTGCTTCTACAGCGCCAATGAGGATGACTCCATCCCCTACTACGCCCATTGCGTCTCCCGAACCGGATCCTTCCTTTCTGACCTGGGAAGCATCCCTGAAGGGGAGGCCATGGCATATCTCATCGCCCCTCCCATCGAGGCGATTTACGCACTGGATGCGGCCCTGAAGGCTGCCGACGTTGAGATGGTGGAGTTCTTCGGACCTCCCTCAGAGACCAACTTCGGCGGGGGTCTGCTCACCGGATCCCAGTCTGCCTGCAAGGCGGCCTGCGATGCCTTTGCCGATGCCGTTATCCAGGTGGCTGAGAATCCCCTGAAGTACTAATCAAGGGAGGTCACCATGGACGGCAAGGCTTTAGGAATTATTGAGACCGTGGGACTCGTTCCCGCTGTGGAGGCAGGGGACGTGGCGGTGAAAACCGCCGATGTCACCATCATTGGCTCCCAGGCGGTGGGCGGAGGTCTGGTCTCTATTCTGATGAAAGGCGATGTGTCCGCTGTCAAGGCATCAATAGATGCCGGCAGCACGGCGGCTGCACGCTTAGGAGAGGTCTGCTCGGTTACTGTGATTGCCCGGACCGCCGAAGGCCTTGACGGAATTTTGATCGAAGAGGGAAAGCGTCCCAAGTGTTTCCCCGAGCGCACGGCCGTAGCCGACGCGCAGCCGGAGATCACACTGGAGCCGGTGACGGAGACAGAAGACGTTTCCGAGGCCGTCCCTGAGAAAGGGCCCGAAAGCCCGGCTCAGCAAGCCCCTGCCAAGGCGAAGGGACGTTCCGAACAGGAAGATCCCGATGCCTTAAACTTCGACATGGCAGATTTGAAAAAGCTTAAAGTTACCAAACTGAGACGTCTCGCACGGCAGCTCCCCACCTTCTCCATCGCGAGGGGTGAGATCAAGTATGCCAAGAAGAAAGACCTTCTTGAGGCGTTTGTTCAATACATGAAGACTCTTGAAAAGTAAGTGAGGATAGAGATGGTAGATAAGGATTTACTCTCAATTCAGGAAACCCGAGCATTGGTCCGTGCCGCTCGTGCCGCCCAGCCCGCACTTGTGCAGGCCGGCCAGGAACGTGTGGACGCTCTGGTGGATGCGATCGCCAAAGTAGGCGCCGAGATGGCCGAAGAGCTTGGCAAGATGGCTTCTGAAGAGACCGGGTTCGGCAAGTGGCAGGACAAGAAACAGAAGAACATCCTCGCCTCTGAGAAACTGGTCAGCTACTACAAAGGCCTCAAAACCATTGGGATCATCAACGAGGACACCGAGAAGAAAATCGTTGAAATTGCTACTCCCATGGGCGTTATCGCGGGACTTATCCCTTCAACCAACCCCACGAGCACCACGCTCTACAAGGCGATTATCTCCCTTAAGAGCGGCAACGGTATCGTGTTCAGCCCCCACCCCAGCGCGGTGAAGTGCATCTCCGCCACTGTCAACATGATCAGGGGCGTCCTGAAGGCCATGGACTTCCCCGAAGATCTCGTGGGCGTCATCAGCGTTCCCACCCTTGAGGGTACCGATCAGCTGATGAAGATCGTCGACATGATCCTCGCCACCGGCGGCAACGCCATGGTGAAGGCTGCATACAGCTCCGGTACCCCCGCCCTCGGTGTGGGTTCCGGTAACGTGCCTGCCTTTATCGAGCGAAGCGCCAATGTGGATGTTGCGGTTCAGAAGATCTTCGCCTCGAAGACCTTCGACAACGGCACCGTTTGCGCCTCCGAGCAGGCCATTGTTACCGAAGCCTGCATCGCCGACAAAGTCCGTGCCAGCGTCATCGCCCAGGGCGGTTACTTTCTGGAAGGTGAGAAACTGGCCAAGGTCAAGCGTGTCATGGAGCGTCCCAACGGCGCCATGAACCCTGCGGTCGTCGGTCGTTGTGCCATGGACATTGCAAAGGTCGCCGGCATTGACGTGCCCGCCGGCACCACCATGCTGCTCTGTGACGAGCCCGGCGTCGGTCCCAAGTTCCCCTTCTCCAAAGAGAAGCTCACCGCACTTCTGGGCTTTTATGTGGTCAACGACTGGCAGGAAGCCTGTGAGCTTTGCTTCAAGCTCCTGAAGAACGGTGGCCTCGGTCACTCCATGGGGATTCACTCCAACAACGAGACCGTGATCCGTGAGTTCGCTCTGAAGAAGCCTGTGTCCCGCTTCCTGGTGAACACCCCCACAACCCAGGGCGCCGTGGGTATCTCCACCAACCTGGCTCCCTCCTTCACCCTCGGGTGTGGAACCGTGGGCGGCAGCGCCACCTCTGAAAACGTCGGACCCCACCACCTCTTCAACGTTCGTCGCATGGCTTACGGCCTCGACGATGCGGCAGCCACGTCCACTGCGGCCGCCACGGAGAGCGTCGATGTTCAGGCCGTTACGAACCTGATCATGGAACAGCTCAAGAAGATGAGTGGAACCGTTTAAAAACTCAGACGAAATCGCCCCTTGAGGGGCTTTGGAACCTGCCGGCTTACACCGGTTTTCAAACCGGTCTGGCAAGCAAATTGCTCTGACAGTGGGCAGGTTTTAAAAGCGAACGATTTTAATCAGATACAATGAGGAGAAAAAGCATGAGTTCACAGAACGCTCTTGGAATGATCGAAACCAAAGGTCTTGTCGGTGCAGTAGAAGCAGCAGATGCCATGGTGAAAGCAGCCAACGTAACTCTCATCGGCCGCAGCCAGGTGGGTGCAGGTCTCGTGACCGTTATGGTTCGTGGTGATGTAGGTGCCGTTAAGGCCGCTACTGACGCCGGTGCCGCAGCTGCAGACCGTGTGGGTGAACTGATCAGTGTTCATGTCATTCCCCGTCCCCACGGTGAGGTTGAGCTCATCCTCCCCAAAGTGGAAGGATAATAAGCCATGAAAGTCATATCGGAATCCTATCTGAGGGATCTCTTCAGAAAGGCTGTTCCTGAGACTTTCAGGCTGGAGGAGGGTCAGATCCTGACCCCCTCCGCATCCCAGCTTCTCGGTGAGAAGGGGGTTAAGGTCGTCAGGGGCGATGAAGAGCCATGTGCCTCACAGCCCGAGGCCGCCCCGAAGAAATCAGAGGCGGAAAAGGTACCCGGCCCGAAATACGTGTCGGCCATTGATGGCGGTCTTTTTGAAACGAAGCCCGAGCACATGACGCAGCTCACGGGCATGCAGCTGGTCCCCAAGGATCATCCGCGCATCGTCTTCAGAGGACGCCTCGATACCTGCCAGGGGGAGATTCTTCTCCTGCAGGCCAAAGCCCATGACGCAGGGAAAATGACCCTGGTGGCGGATCTCGAAGAGATCCTTGAGTGGACCCGTGACATCATGCGTCGTGATGTTCTGGACACGCCCGTACCGGCCAAGCCCATTCTGGGCCTGACCGACGCGGAACTCAGGGCCCACTCCCACAACCCGAAAAAGTACTTCGGGACCGGTCATTTTCTTCCCACCTATGACATGGGTGAGTTGATCCTCGGACTGAACCGTCTGAGGGCCCTGGTCCGTGAGATGGAAGTGTCGGCCGTAAGCGCTCTGAAAGAGGGCTTTCAGCTGGAAAAACCCGACATCGTTCAGGCCTTGAACCGCATGAGCAGCGCCCTTTACATCATGATGCTCAAAGACAAAGGCGGCATTTACAAGTAGGAGATCAGATGGATCAGACAATTGTTGAAGGTATTATCAAAAAGGTCATGGATCAGATGGGAGATGCAAAAACGGACGGTGCGGCACGCTGCGGTGACGCTATCCCCGTGGAACTCTCCGGTCGCCATGTCCATCTTTGCGAGGAAGACATCCAGGAGCTCTTTGGCGCGCCCCTGACACATGTCAAAGAGCTTTCCCAGCCGGGACAGTACCTCTGCAAAGAGCGGGTCCGCCTTATCGGGCCCAGCGGTGTGATTGACAACGTGGCGGTCTTAGGGCCGGCACGACCCAAATCCCAGGTGGAGCTTTCCCTTACCGACGCTCGCATCCTGGGGATAAAGGCGCCTGTGCGTCAGTCTGGTGACGTGGCCGGTACCCCCGGCATTGTCCTCACCTCCGGAACCGGCCTTGCGGGCCTTGCCGAAGGGGTGATCGTGGCTGCCCGCCACATTCACATGTCACCTGCAGACGCCGTCAAGTATGGCGTGTCCGACAACCAGAAGGTCGACGTCCATATGGACGGAAGCCGTCCGGCTGTCTTTAAAGATGTCATTGTCCGGGTTCACAAAAATTTCAGCCTGGCCATGCACATCGACTTTGATGAGGCCAACAGTTGCGGCCTGGGCAAAAACGCCCGTGGCAAAATTGTGGGCTTAACCCAGGAGGCGTAACTTGGACTTTTCATCCGTTGATCGGATTATTGCCGATCTTGAAACGTGTCTGGAAACCACTCGGGAGGTGTCTCCCACCGAAGAGCTCCTTGTGGGCGTGGACTTAGGTACCGCCTACATTGTTCTTGTTGTGATGAACAGCAAAAGAGAGCCCGTGGCCTGCGCCATGGAGTTCGCCCAGGTGATCAAAGATGGCCTTGTGGTGGACTACATCGGAGCCATGACGGTGGTGAAACGCCTGAAAGCCCAGCTGGAGGATCGGCTCGGACGGGAACTGGAGAAGGCGGCCATCGCCGTGCCTCCGGGGACCGGTGAGTCCGATTGCAAGACCCACGGCTATGTGGTGGAGGGCGCGGGGATGGAAGTAACCAACCTGCTGGATGAGCCCACGGCGGCCAATGCCGTCCTGGGGGTTGAAAACGGTGTCATCGTCGATATCGGCGGCGGGACCACCGGCCTCTCCATCATGGAGAACGGCAAGGTGGTCTACGTAGCCGATGAAGCAACGGGCGGAACACATCTTTCCCTCGTTCTTTCCGGGGCTTACAAGGTAAGTTTTGAAGAGGCCGAGGCGATCAAGAAGGACAACTCGCGGCACAAAGAGATCTTTGCCGCGGTTCGCCCCGTGATTCAGAAGATGGCCACCATCGTGAAAGGGCACATTGAGGGACGGAACATAAAATCCGTTTACCTCGTGGGTGGCACCTGCTGCCTGACCGGCATGGAGACCGTGTTCGAAAAAGAGCTCGGTATCCCCGTGCACAAACCGGCCAACCCCTTTCTCGTGACCCCCATGGGCATTGCCCTGAGCTCCGTGGCTCGGGGCGAATAGGAGAGTGACCATGGATGTGGAAGCGCTGGTAAAAGCCATTACCGCAGAAGTCCTCAAACAGGTCAGCGGAAAAGGGGAGACATCCCCCGTGCTGATCATCGGCGAGAAGACGTGCAAAAAGTGCCAGGCTGCTGAAAAGAAGCTGGGCAAAGGGCACCGATTTCTCTACCCCGATGAGGACCCGAGCGCTGGCGAGACAATGCGCCGCATTGTGCCATACCTCTCCATCCGCCATATGGCCGACATGGCCGCAGGAAAAGCGGAGGGGCCCCTCATGGAGGTGGTGCTTTCCGCTCTTCTGGCCGGTCAGCCGGTGGAAGTGATGGAGTACGAATACAAGCGGTATGCCGACACCGCCCCCGAAGGCCTCATGAGGCTCTTTGAGGTACAGGAAGCGGCATTGGCCTCCTTTGGCCTCACCGCAATGGACATGACGAAACGCGAGACTGTCAGAGTCAGAAAGCCTCTGGTAACGGACGCGGATGTGGCCGAGGCCAACCGGAAAGGGGCGCGTGAGCTGCTTCTTCCCGGGGACGCCCAGGTGACACCCCTGGCCGTGGAAAGTGCCAGAGATCTCGGGATCACGATTTCCCGGGGATAATGGGGCAGGGCATTGACCGGCCCAACCCACCAAACCTAACGAGGCGACGAAGATGATAGTTGGCAAAGTGATCGGCAATGTGTGGGCCACACGGAAAGAAGAGGCCTTAAGCGGCATGAAACTGATGGTGGTCCGACGGCTGGATGCCTGCACGAATGAAGAACTCGATACGCTTGTGGCCGTTGATTTTATCGGCGCCGGTATCGGGGACCGGGTTCTTGTGGCAACCGGCAGCTCTGCACGAAACGCAGGGAGCATTACCGATGCACCCGTGGATGCCACCATCGTCGGAATCATCGACGAGGTCGAGGTTCGGGAAGGGGTGTGATGATGGACTCGCTGGGTATCATAGAGAGCAGAAGCATTGCAGCAGGGGCCGTTCTGGCCGACATCATGGTGAAGGCAGCAAACGTCACCCTGGTCAAGGCGGGAACCATCTGTTCCGGTCGCTACATGATCCATGTGGCAGGTGACCGGGACGCTGTGGCCACCTCGGTGAACGCTGCCATCGATGCCGACTATGCCCTGGCGGGGAGTTACACCATCTCGAATATCTCCAAGCAGGTGCTGGATGCCCTGAAACGGGGTGTTCCGGTTAACGGCCACGGCGCCATCGGCGTGGTGGAGTGCCGGACCGCTTCATCAGGGATAGCGGCCGCCGACAAAGCCGTCAAGCGATCCATCGCCCAATTGGCGCGGATCGTGACGGGGCGCGGAATCAACGGAAAATCATATTTTGTGATGACAGGTGATGTGGCCTCCGTGGAAGAGTCGGTTGCGGCGGCACGAGAGACCCTTGGGAAAGACCTTGTGGAGGCGGTTGTGATTCCGTCGCCCGACCCCTCGGTCATCAACGCGTTGGTGATGCGCTCGTAACAAGCGTGCGACGCATTACATTAAAAACGAGGTGAATCATGGCAAAAAAACTTGTGAGCGATAAGGGAGTGGAAGCACTGATCGTTGGTGGCAACTTCTACATGGATGGCACCATCATCCTCACCCCCGGCGCCAAAGATGTTCTACGCAACAAAGGTGTGACCATCGTCTACGGCCCCAGGCCGGAGATGAGTGAAGATGATCAGCTTGAAGCAACCGTCGCCGCACTCCTTAAGAAAGAGTACGGCATCACCGACGAAGCACAGGTGAAGGCGGTCAGCTGCAAGGTGGTCGATATGATCAAGAAAAACGCATAATTTTTTAAAAGCAGGAACACTACTTTTTTAAAAGGAGAGTCGAACAATGAATGCACTGGGAATGATTGAAACCCGAGGTCTTGTGGGCGCAGTTGAAGCAGCTGATGCCATGGTTAAAGCCGCCAACGTTACGTTGGTTGGTCGTGAGCAGGTTGGATCCGGTCTTGTGACCGTGATGGTTCGTGGTGACGTAGGCGCTGTGAAGGCAGCCACCGACGCCGGCGCAGCCGCAGCCGACCGTGTGGGTGAGCTCGTGAGCGTTCACGTGATTCCCCGCCCCCACTCTGAAGTAGAGCTGATTCTTCCTACCAAGCGGGAAGCATAGGTGGTTTGGCCGGTGGCGTTTCTTTATGCCACCGGCCGCCCTTGCGTGCCTGGATGGAGGGAGAAGCCAGCTCCTCCCTCCATCCAGACATGTAAAGGCGGCACGAAAGGCCGTTGCCTTTGAATTAATGACAACCATAAGCGGACAGGTGTCCGCTTTGAGTGAACCAACGCGGTGAAACGTGCCACCGGACTCTTACGGCGTTTATGTGACGCGCCGTGGCAACCGGTTTCACCATCCGCAACGAGAAAGGAGTTTTAAGATGGCTATCAACGAAAAAATCCTGGAAGAGCTGATTCGAAAAGTCGTGGCTGAGCAGCTGGCTGGCGACAAAGCACCTTCATTTGAAAAGTACGTTGACGAAAAAAGCGGCGTTCTCTGCGTGAAGACCGAAACCGTCAAGCCCGCTCCCTTTGACACCGGCAAAGCAGGTGACAAAGTGTTCCTCACCGACATCACCACCCTGGATGAGAGCCCCCGCCTCGGTTGCGGTATCATGGAAATGGATGCCACCTCCTTTGACTGGACCCTCAAGTATGACGAAGTGGACTACATCATCGACGGCACCCTCGAGATCGTCATCGACGGCCGCAAGGTGGTAGGCAACAAAGGGGACATCATCTTTATCCCCAAAGACACCTCCATCGCCTTCAGCGTGCCCGACTATGCCCGTTTCATGTACGTTACCTATCCCGCTGACTGGGAATCTCAGTAACAGGAGGGATCATCCTTGACGCAATTTAATGGACGCACCCAGATCTGCTACGGCGAAAACGCCATCAACAACCTGGAGAAGCTGACGGGCCGACACGCCTTTATCGTTACCGATCCGTTTATGGTGAAGATGGGGTTTACCGACCGCGTCATCAGTTGCCTGGAGCGTGCGAATATCAGCCAGAGCGTTTTTGACAAGGTTGAGCCCGACCCTTCCCTTCAGACCGTGCAAAAAGGGACGGTGAAGCTCCTTTCCGACGGCGCGGACCTTGTCATTGCACTGGGGGGAGGCTCGGCCATCGACGCGGCCAAGGCGATGATGTACTTCGCTTACAAAGCGGACCCCTCCAAAGCAAAACCCCAGCTGGTGGTTATTCCCACCACCAGCGGCACGGGCTCCGAAGTGACCGCCGTCACCGTGGTGACCGACACCGAACAGCAGATGAAGATTCCGCTCATTGACGACCTGATCATTCCGGATATGGCCGTTTTGGACGCTCGCTTCACCCGCTCTGTGCCCCCTTCGGTGACTGCCGCCACCGGCATGGATGTTCTCACCCATGCCCTGGAGGCCTTTGTCTCCACACCGGCCAATGCCTTTACCGATCTCTACGCGGTGCACGCCATCAAGTACGTGTTCCGGTACCTCTTGAGGTGCTACCGCAACGGAGACGACATGGAGGCGCGCCAGAACATGCTTCTGGCATCCTGCATGGCGGGCATGGCCTTTAACAACAGCGGCCTCGGCGTGGCTCACAGCATGGCCCATACCCTGGGCGGGCTGTTCCACATACCCCACGGCAAAGCCAACGCCGTGCTGCTCCCCTACGTCATCCGCTTCAACAGCTTTGACGTTCGGGACCGATACCGCACCATCGCCAAGAAGCTCGAACTCCCCTGCGACACCGTGGAGCAGGGCAACGAGAGCCTCATTGAGGCGGTGCGCTGGCTCAACAGCCAGATGGGTATTCCCAACAGAGTCCGGGACCTGGGAATCAAGGAAGACGATTTCCAGAACGCTCTTGAAACCATGGCCCGGCACGCCATGGACGACGCCTGCACAACGACCAACCCGAGACGCCCCTCCCCGAGGGACATCCGGCAGTTGCTGCGCAAGGCGTATTAAAAACCAGGGGATGATTCCCTGGACCCCAGGTTTGCAAATGTGACCACCCCTCGTTTCTCGGGGTGCTCACATTTGCTGACGGGCTGCGCCCGTGACTGGCTTATAAGGTGATCCTTCTTCCATAGGAGGAAGGATCATTCAAAGTGATTATGTAGGGTGCATTTATGCACCACCCTGAACGGCTACTAATCATGCACTTGCAACGCCTGGTGCATTCCCCTCGCATACCGCGCGAATGCGGACGCGAGGTGGTTAAAATATCGACACCCGAAGAGCATTCGCCATATGGGGTGCAGGGGATCATCCCCTGCCCGCCGGAGGCACTATTTTTAGTGGGATTTCATATGAGAGATCAGATTGTAGAGAAGGTAAAGAACGCCGGCGTTGTAGGCGCCGGTGGCGCGGGATTTCCCACGCATGTCAAGATCAACGCCGAGGTGGACACGGTTCTCGTGAACGGTGCCTCCTGCGAGCCGCTTTTGATGAGCGACCCCTACATCATGGAGCACGAGCTCGACATCATGATTGATGGCTTGAACGCCGTCCTCGATGCCACCGGCGCAAAGCGCGGGGTGATCTGCATCAAGGGCAAGCACGGCAAAGCCCTTGAGACCATCAAAGAAGCCGTGGCCAAAGACACCACCGGACGCTTAGAGGCCTTCGAGCTGAAGGATTTCTACCCAGCAGGTGACGAGCAGGTTCTCGTAAGGGAAGTCACCGGCCGCACCGTTCCCGAGGCGGGCATTCCCCTTCAGGTGGGCGTGGTGGTGAGCAACACCGAATCCCTTTATAACATCGCCAACGCCATGAAGGACATTCCACTCACCGAGCGTTACGTCACCGTAACCGGCGAAGTGGGGCAGGACATGGTCGTGAAGGTTCCCGTGGGAACCATCGTTTCTGACCTCCTTGAATTCGCAGGCGGAACAAAGCTTTCCGACTACCGTGTTGTGGACGGCGGCCCCATGATGGGACGCGTGCTCCCCGACACCGACCAGCCTGTCACCAAGGTGACCAGCGGCCTGATTGTCCTGGACCCCGAGCACAACGTGGTCAAAGGCAAGGTCATGGACCCTGCGGCCATCAAGCGGATCACCGGCACCGTCTGCTGCCAGTGCACCCACTGCACCGAGCTCTGCCCCCGAAACCTTCTGGGGCACTCCATCAACCCCCACAAGCTCATGCGCTCCCTTTCTGCCATGGTCGAAGATCCCAAGGCGCGCATGGAAGCACTTCTCTGCTGCGAGTGCGGCATCTGCGAGAAGTTCGCCTGCCCCATGGGTATTTCACCCCGTGAGGTGAACATGCTCATCAAGAAAGAGCTCATGAAAGAGGGCGTCCGATGGCCAGCCACCGGTGAAGAGCCGACAAACCATCCCATGCGCGACGTTCGGTACGTGCCCACCAAACGCCTGATGCAACGCCTGGACGTGCTGAAGTATGACACCCACCCCGGCATGCCCGAAGAGGCCTTTGTTCCTGAGCGCGTCGTTATTCCGCTTTCTCAGCACATCGGCGCACCCGCACAGTGCCTGGTGAAGGAGGGGGACACCGTCAAGAAAGGCGATCTCATCGGTGAAATTCCCGAAGGGGCCCTGGGTGCACGCATCCACGCCAGCATCGACGGCGTTGTGACGTCAGTCGAGGGCGGCGTGGTGAAAATTTCACGTCGGGCTTAAAGGGGATGCCTCCGGCGCCAGGGGATGATCCCCTGGACCCCATATGGCACCCGGTTCGCTAATGCTCACCGTGTGCGATCAGGGTTTGCCAAGCTTTGCTGAAAAATGAGGCAAGGTCGCTGAACAATAATTAGGTGTACTTGTTTTGTCGAAAGGCCGGTGCGATTTGTCCCGAGGAACGAGGGGCAAAGTGCACCGGCAACCAGCTTTCAAGGTGGCTCACCTTGCCGCCGGAGGCAAGTTTCCATTTTGTTGATACGCCGGATTGTCCGGTTCATAGAGAATAAAGAGGTAAGAGTATGAATTACAGAACGATTGGTGTTGTGGAACTCAACAGCATCGCCCTGGGCATGCAGACCGCAGACGAGATGAGCAAGGCCGCCACCGTGGACCTTGTCATGGCCCGCCCCACCTGTCCCGGACGATTCCTGGTCATGGTGGCCGGTGACACCGGTTCCGTTAAAAGCTCAGTGGCCGCAGGCCGTGAGCTGGCCGGAGACATGGTCATTGACTGGTTTGTGATTTCCAGCATCCACCCCACGGTGCTTCCCGCCCTGTCCGGGGCCACCATCGTGCCCCGCATCAACGCCCTGGGCGTGATTGAAACCTACACCGTGGCTGCCTGCATTGTGGCGGCAGACGCCGCCGCCAAGTCCGGCCAGGTGGATCTCATCGAGATCCGCTTTGCAGCGGGCCTTGCGGGCAAGTCTTTCGTGACCATGACCGGTGACGTGGGCTCTGTGAAGGCTTCTGTTGCCGCAGGCATCGAAGGCGTTGGCGACTCCGGTCCTGTTTACAGCCACGTCGTTATTCCTTCGCCCAGCGAGGACCTCAAGGCACAGCTTATGTAACGCAACAGGCCGGCTTACTTCCTTGGGCCGGCCGCTATTATGGGGGAGCACCTGTTCCCCCATGATCCTGAGCTTCGATGCGTGTCGCTTCACGTATCGGAGTTCAGGATCATGAAAAAATGAAAACTCTCAATCAACATGGACGCTGAATCTGATGTGCGTGCGACGTATGGGACGGGTGCACGCCTGTAGTTATATTCCAATCACGATTGTTTAAGGAGTTTGAAGTATGATGTTTAAGAAAGGAATGGCATGGATGGTCGGTGCACTGTTCGTGTGTGGTTCTATGCTCACAGGATGCGGCCTCAAAGCCGAGGTTGCAACCACCCCCGAAAAGCCGGTTGTAAAACTTGAAGACGGCAACTGGAACCCTGCGGTTAAAGCAAAATTGGAGACGATCATCGCTGAAAACGCCTTCCAGGGCAAAAAAGCGGTCTTCGACTTTGACAACACCACCATCTGTCGCGACATCGGCGAAGCCACCTTTGCCACCATGGTTGAAGCCGGTCAGTTGAGCCTGGAGGGTGTCTCCCGTGATATCACCCCCTCCTTTGTTCTTGGCGACAAGAAACTCTCCCTGGACACTGCCAAAAGCCTGCCTGAGTTCTACGAAGATTTCCTCTCTGCCACCAAGCACCAGAAAGGCGAGAAGACTCCTTACTCCAACAGCTACGCCTGGGTTGTTCAGATCATGGCAGGGATGACCCCCACCGAGATTCTTCCCTTCAGCGAGAAGGCCTTCGGTAACAACATTGCCATGCAGGATTCCGGTGCGGCTGATCTCAAAGAGACCAAAACCAACGGGTACCGCATGCCTTTCTTCTACCCTGAAATGGTGGATCTCTACGGCACGCTGCTGAAAAACGGGTACGACGTCTATGTCTGCTCTGCCTCCAACATCTGGACCGTTCGCTGGATGGTCACCGAGAACCTCAACAAGCTCATCGAAGCCAAGCACGGAAAGGGCATCGGCATCGCCCCCGACCACGTCATCGGTGTCAACGTTCTGCTCAAGGACAAGCGTGACGGAAAGCTCTACAAAGATCAGCTCCTCGTGAAGAACAATGCGAAGTATGCTGCCATGGACCGTGCTGAGCTCTCCAACTACGAGCTGACCACCCAGATCGTTTACCCCATCACCGGGTACTTCGGCAAAGTGGCCAACATCATCAAGTACATCACCAAAGAGCGTCCCTTCCTCATCGGTGGTGACAGCTCCAACGACCTCCCCATGCTGGACCGTGCAGAGAACCGTCTCTGGATTACCCGTCTCGAGAAAATGGGTTACCAGGAAGGCCTCGTTGAGCAGATTGGCGACTCCCTGCCCGGCAACTGGATGATTCAGCCTGTTCTTTACAAGAAGTCCCCCGGTTTTGTGGCCACTCAGGCTGAGCTCGACAAGCGTCTGGCTCCCAAGGCGTCTGCCATTGCCAAGACCACAAAGGTTGTGAAGTTCCTCAAAGAGAATGGAGAGCTGGCTCAGTTCTAATTCTTTAAAATGAAAAAACGCATGCACCGGGGCTCAATCCGGTACATGCGCTTAGGGGATGTGTCGAAGGCCCGCGGTCAGAGGTGGGGCCTTCGACATCAAAAGGACCTTAACATAAAAGGGCCTTGTTAGAAAATACCCCAATATATGAGGGGTTGCGGTAAGTCAACGAGGATGTGTCCGCAAAACATATGCGTTTCCATTGGCCACAAAGTCACGGTGTGCCGCATGGAAGCAGGGTCCACAGGTCTGCCCGGCCTATTAGGACAACGCATTTGCGAGGCCATCGCATGATGTGAAGGAGAAGTGCACGTGAATTTAAGAAGCCAGATCGGTGATAAGGTTTTTGCGTTCTCATCGGTCCGAGACGTTCTGGCAAAAGCCAACAATGAAAAATCCGGCGACGCCCTGGCCGGAATCGCCGCGGAGTCTGCCACCGAACGTGTGGCGGCCAAGCTCTGCCTTGCCAATCTCCAGCTGAAAGACATCTACGAGAACCCGGTCATTCCCTATGAATCCGATGAGGTGACCCGGGCCATCTACGACGGTCTCAACACCACCATCTACGAGAAGGTGAAGAACTGGACCGTGGCCGAACTGCGGGAGTACATCCTCAAAACCCGGCGCCAGGGAGACCTCCTGAACATCAGCCGGGGCCTTACCAGCGAAATGATCGCTGCGGCCGCCAAACTCATGTCCACCATGGACCTTGTCTACGCCGCCAAAAAGATCAAGGTATCCGCCCACTGCAACACCACCATCGGCCTTCCCGGAACCCTGTCGTTCCGCAACCAGCCCAACCACCCCACGGACAACATCGAAGGCATCCTGGCCTCCCTTAAAGAGGGGCTCTCCTTCGGCTCCGGCGACGCCTGCTTCGGCGTCAATCCCGTGGAAGACAACGTGGAAAACTTTCAGCGGGTCATGGGCGCCATCACCGATTTCAAAGAGAAGTACGACGTGCCCACCCAGTGCTGCGTGCTTGCCCACGTCACCACCCAGATGCAGGCCCTTGAGCGCAAGGTGCCCCTGGACCTCATGTTCCAGAGTATTGCCGGCACCCAGAGTGCCAACGAAGCCTTTGGCATCTCCGTTTCCATGCTGGACGAAGCCCGGGAGATGGCCCTTCGCCTCGGCACCTCCACCGGGCCCAACGTCATGTACTTCGAAACCGGCCAGGGCTCTGAGATCTCCCTCGACTGCCACCACGGCGTTGACATCATGACCCTCGAAGCGCGCTGTTATGGCATGGCCCGTCGCTACAATCCCTTTATGCTCAACAACGTCTCCGGTTTTATCGGTCCCGAGACCATCTACACCGGCAAAGAGGTAATCCGGGCCGACCTGGAAGACCTCTTCATGGGCAAGATGCACGGCATCCCCATGGGGATCGCCCCCTGTTACACCAACCACATGAAAGCCGATCAGGACGACCAGGAGCTGGGTACCATGCTCTGCGCCATGGCCGGTTCCAACTTTTTCATGGGCGTTTCCGGTGGAGACGACTGCATGCTCAACTACCAGGACACCAGCTATCACGATGACGCCGCCGCACGCGAAATCCTTGCCCTGAGACCGGCACCGGAGTTCGAAAAATGGCTGGAGAACTGGGGCATTATGGAAGAGGGCTGCCTCACCGAAGCAGCCGGCGACCCGTCTATCTTCGATAAATAAGAAACACAACTGTTCAGTTTTAAGGGCAGTGCCTCCGGCGGCAAGGTGTGCCACCTTGAAAGCAGATTGCGGATGCGCTTCGCCCCTCGTTCCTCGGGTCAAATCACATCCGCCTTTGATTCGGTGGGGGAGTGGGAAATCAACAACCAAGGCATGTTTGTCAAACTCACATTTTTAAGATGGGTTAAAAACTTGGTCTTCGGGGTTGTTCTGTTAATAATGAAGAATGATTTAGGGTGTTTCAAGGTTGGTTTTGTTAACCGTGAAGAACATGAAAAGCCCCTCGGGCTACATGAAGGCGCTTGAATTACCCATACCGTAGATACGGGCGGAGCCCGTCAGCAAATGTGAAGTACCTGAGGAACGAAGGTACGGAGCATTTGCGAGCTTGGGGTGCAGGGGATCATCCCCTGCCCGCCGGAGGCATCGTGTTTTGGAAAAAGGTTCGCTGAATAGTGTATTTAGGAGAGCATGTAAAATGAATGAACAAGCACTGATCGAAAGCGTTATCAGCAAGTTGCTGGAAGAGGGCGTGATTAATGGAACCCCTTCAGCTCAAACGGCTGCAGCCATATCAACATCGGCCTCTTTTAACGGGGAACCCGTGACCCTTTCGCCCCTTGACGAAGTGAAGGTCGACAACCCCAAAAACATGGCGGCACTTGAGGCCATGAGGAAATCCACCCCCGCCCGTATTCTCATGGGCCGGTGCGGTGCGCGCCAGAAGACACACTCTTTTCTTCACTTTCAGGCCGACCACGCTGCCGCCGTGGATGCTGTCTTTCTCGATGTCTCGGATGCCTGCTTAGCTGAAAACGGACTCTTCGGCGTTCAGACCACCGTCAAAGACAAAGACGAATTCCTTATGAAGCCCGAACTGGGCAAAAAGCTGAGCGAAGATGCAAAGAAAACAATCCTCGACAAATGCGAAAAGGGAGCCCAGGTCCAGATCATCGTGGTGGACGGCTTAAGCTCCACCGCCATTGAGGCCAACATCGCAGACACCGTGCCCGCTCTTATGCAGGGCCTGAAAGCCGAAGGCATCTCCGTGGGCACGCCTTTCTTTGTCAAGTACGGCCGCGTGGGCGTCATGGACGAGGTGGGCGCACTTCTTAACTGCGACGTGGTCGTTGAACTCATCGGTGAACGCCCCGGCCTTATCACCGCAGAATCCATGAGCGCCTACATGGTCTATAAAGCCGGTGAGAAGACCGTGGAAGCCGACCGAACTATTATCTCCAATATTCACAAAGGCGGCACCCCCCCGGCAGAAGCCGGCGCCCACATGGCAACCGTGGTGAAGCAGATGCTCACCCAAAAAGCCAGCGGCGTGGCGTTGTCTGAGGCGATGAGGGGGTAAAAAAGCATGCCTCCGGCGGCAAGGTGAGCCACCTTGAAAGCTTGTTGCGCATGCACTTTGCCCCTCGTTCCTCGGGTCAAATTGCATGCGCCTTGGCCTCGGGCTTCGCCCGATTCGAGGGGTGAAGCATCGATTCAGGTAATCACAAGCTTTGTAGTGGTGTGGATACGATAATGTAACCCAAACGGATTCCCGGTGAAGCATGTCGGCGGCGATGATGGCGAAGCTGTCTGAAATGTGGGGATGTTGGAGCGCCGCACTCCTGTGCGGCATGGGCGCAAACGTTGAAAAAAAAAGCCGCACGGGAGTGCGGCGCCCCGAAACAG
Source organism: Desulfolunaceae bacterium (assembly GCA_942491485.1). GTDB lineage: Bacteria > Desulfobacterota > Desulfobacteria > Desulfobacterales > Desulfolunaceae > Desulfoluna. The sequence goes on from CALOAX010000018.1 coordinate 177,184, forward strand.
CATGGTGGTTCACCAACACAGGATGAATCGTCTTTCCCGCGCAGGCGGGAATCCATGGTGGATATGTGATGGTGCAGGTCCTCATGGTTCACATGGGTGAGGCGATAATCTGGTAGGGTGCATTCCATGCACCACACATGAAATCGTGACGTGTAACGAATGTACTCGGAATGCCAATGCTGTCGCCTGGTCAAACATGGTGCATGAAATGCACCCTACGGGGGTGATGGCTGAAACCCAGTATTTCTTTGTTCCAGGGATTGTCCTTGGAGTGCTGGCATCGACGTATCATGTTGAGCCATTCACACATGTGGTTTTGGTATCGCCCTGTACCCTTCGTATTGATTGAAGGCATGTGTCCCTGACACCGAGGAACGAGGTTTCAGGGGTATATGCAACCGAAACGTTTTTGGTCCAGCTTTTTTCAGAAAGCTGACCGCCCGAGATATTCCGGTGAAAGTCAACTCCAGGGCTGGCACCGGAGGACCCACGGCTCACGCGCTTGCAACGACCGTGGCATACCCACACACTTAGCGCGAATGCGGATGCGACACACATCGAACTCTGTGGAACGTTGCGCATTCGCCATATGGGGTCCAGGGGTGGCAAGGCCACTTAGGCTAAAAGTCCCCTGGCGCCGGAGGCAGAACCTTTATGCCCGACAGTCCAAAAATCGCATCTCTTTACGCAGCCCATTTAAGCGGAGCTGAATCATCCGAAGCCGCCGAGATCGTGACCAGTGTGGGCATCGACATCGGCACCACCACCACCCAGTGTGTGGTGAGTCGGCTCACGGTGAAGAACACGGCTCCGGGAACGCTTGTGCCCCGCATGGAGATCACCGACAAAGAGGTGGTTTACCGGAGCGAGATTCATTTTACGCCCATTACCGACGGCAACCTTGTGGACACGGAGAAGGTGTTTCGTCTGGTGGAGAAAGAGTTTGCCCTGGCCGGGATATCGCCATCGGAGATTGACACCGGGGCGGTGATCATCACCGGGGAGACGGCCAAGAAGGAGAACGCGCGGCGGATTACCGGAGAACTGGCCGGTTACGCCGGTGACTTTGTGGTGGCTACGGCGGGCGGGAAGCTGGAGTCGGTCATCGCAGGGCGCGGTTCCGGGGCGTCGGATTATTCCCGCACCCGATTCAAGACCGTTGCCAATATTGATATTGGAGGCGGCACGGCCAACATCGGTGTTTACAAAAACGGGAAAGCCATCGACAGCTGCTGTATCAATGTGGGCGGTCGGCTGATGCGTGTGGATGGCGAAGAGAAGCGCGTTATTCAGATAACGGAACCCATGGCCCGCGTGCTGGACGACCTGGGATTGACGTTAAGGTCGGGGGATTCCGTGGACCCCATGGTCATAGAGATTATTTGCCGCCGCATGGCAGAGGTTGTACTGAACTCCCTTAAACACTCCCGGCTAAAGGGGCTTGAAGAGACCCTTATGATGACGGAGCCCCTCCGGCTTGATTACGATGTGGATTGCGTCATGATTTCAGGGGGTGTTGCGGATCATGCCTACACCAGCTCGCCATGCGAAACCATAGAAGAGATCGCCCGCTACGGAGACATCGGTCCCATGTTGGGGCGTCAGATTCGCGAGGTGTTCAAGGGGGACGGGTGCGAACTCATTCGCCCGGTGGAGACAATCCGCGCCACTGTTATTGGTGCCGGTGCCCAGACCGTTGATGTGAGCGGCAGCACCATCGTGGTGGACGACAACTGTCTGCCTTTGAAGAATATTCCGGTGGTGATTCCCTTTGCGGACGGCATTCCCGACACGGAAGACGAGGTGGCTGCGGCCGTGCTGCAGAGCGTGAAAAGCCTTTATGAAGAGGATGCCATTGAGCATGTGGCCGTGGGTGTTCAGGGCAGCGAGTACTTGAGTTACAAAAAGATTCAGGTTCTGGCCAAAGGTGTGCTGCAAGGGGTGTCACAGGTGATCCGCGCGGGCCTTCCCGTCATTGTCGTCATGGAACACGACAGCGGAAAAGTTTTGGGTCAGAGCCTGCGTGTGATGAATCCGTCCGCCCAGGTGATCTGCGTGGATCAAATCGAAGTGGGGGAGGGGGATTATATCGACATCGGCCACTCCATGGCGGGGGGCACGGTGGTTCCCGTGGTGATCAAGACCCTGGTCTTTGAAACGCGCCAGGCTTAACAAAAGCCTCCGGCAGCCAGGGGATAAATCCCCTGGACCTCAGGTTCGCGAATGCTCTAAGCCCTCGTTCCTCGGGCTGTCGCATTCGCTGACGGGCTACGCCCGTGGAGTTCCAGCGGTGTTTTTTAGTTGTTTTCCCCGGCTGTCAGGCCTGTGGGATAATATTGGGTGATGCGGTATCCACCGTCTGGTGGTGATTTTATCAACCCCCTTGGAATTACGACGTTTCCGTAGGATGGGCAAAGGCTGTGCCGTGCCCATCACGAGCTATGATAACCGCCCATACCGCATGAAGAGTAGGGCTGTCAACATCTCGGTAAATACAATCGATGAAGGTCAATCGACCAATGATGGGCACGCTTCGCGCTTTGCCCATCCTACATGGCTCCGACAGTATCGATGGTTTCAGGGTACGTTCTGCGGCAGAATCTGCTCATTAGTGACTTGTATGTGTCTGATAAGTGGGGGTGATTCAGACGATCCTTTAAATATGGATTTATCATTTTTGTTCATAAATACCTGTTTATCAAACTTTTCAAAAGTTTGTCCCCCGGCAGGGCCGCCGGAGGGTATTTCTTAAAGAGAGATTGAACAGTTTACCCCTTTCGGGGTCAGGGACGGTCACACGTCTGGCCCCGTTTTCCGGCAGTTCTTACCTGCCGGATGTTTACCACCATTCCTGGTGCGTCCGCCCCTTTTTTCTTTGTGAAAAAAGGGGCGGATTTTTTTTGCTGTTTTGCGGTTCAGGACAGGTTTTTTTAACTAAAATAAATTTTAAGAGATAGTTTTCGTTTTTCATGACTGATTTGTGTTGGTTTATCGTTTTAAATCAACGATGTGATCAAAATAAAAAATGTCTGATTTTTGCGGAAAAGTGTTCAGTATCAGGGCTTATATGTCGATAAATAGAGGAACAATATGCATGCCTGTTGGGTTGATTTTATTTAAGGAGAATGAATGATGTTGGGAAAAATTGGTCTGCGCGGAAAAATGCTTTTGACTATCTGCGGTGTTGTGTTGCTTTCCTATTCGGTTAGTATTTTTTATATAACGTACAATGCCTCGAAAATGGCACGTTTGGAAGCCGAGGAGAAGGCCGCTGAGATCGCGGCCAACCACAGTCAGATGGTGTTGGCAGAGCTTAACAACGCCATGGATGTCGCCCGTACGGTGGCTCATACCCTTGAAGGGGTGAAGATGAGCGGCACGGAGCCGAATCGGGAACAGATTAACGCCATGCTGAAGAACGTCCTTCGACAGAACCCCGGCTTTATTGCCCTCGACACCTGCTGGGAACCCAATGCCCTGGATGGTCGCGATTCCGACTTTATCGGTGTTGAGGGGCACGATGACACGGGGCGGTTTGTGCCTTATTGGAACAGGGGAAGCGGTTCCATTGAGGTGGAACCCCTGGTCAATTTTGATACGGAGAGCTGGTACCAGGATCCCAAAAACACCGGTAATGAAATTATCACAGAGCCTTACGTGTATCCTGTGGGTGGCAAGGATGTGCTCATGACCACAGTGGTGGCCCCCATCAAGGTGAACGGTCAGTTCCTGGGCATGGTTGCTGTGGACCTTGGTCTGGATGCCCTGGGTCGGATGATGGAAAAGATAAAACCCTTTGAATCAGGGTATGGATACCTTCTTTCCAACGAAGGATATACCGTTGCCCACCCCAATGCCGATGTGGTTGGGAAAAACATTGGCGATGTCATCAAGGGCAAGGAGCGCACAGCGCTTATGAATGCCCTGAAAAACGGCAAGAGCTTTTCCATGCTGAGAGAAGCGACCAAGGGAGGCATGTCAACCTATCAGATTTTGGTTCCCATCAAGGTTGGAAAGACCGATACCCCATGGTCCATCGGCATTGCGGTGCCCCTTGAAAAGGTTCTCGCGAGCGCCCATCGTCTGCGAAATACAAGCATCGTCATTGGCGTCGTCGGATTCCTCGCGCTTGTGGGTGTTGTGTGGTTTATCTCGATATTCCTGGTGGTTCGCCCGATTAACGGGGTAGTAGAAGGGCTTCGCGATATTGCGGAAGGGGAGGGCGATCTCACCCTGCGGCTTCCTGTGAACACACAGGACGAAATCGGAGAGCTGTCTACCTGGTTCAACACCTTTATAGAAAAGCTTCAGGGTATCATCGGTGATCTTGCCGGTCAGGCTTCTGCCATGGACGGATCGTCCCGATCACTTCTCGATGTGGCCGGGGATCTTTCCACCCGGGCGGACAATACCTCTGAGCGTTCCACATCTGTTTCCGGTGCTGCCGAAGAGATGACGGTGAACATCAATGGCGTGGCCGCCTCCATGGAGCAAGCCTCTGCCAACAGCGACATGGTGGCAACCGCTGCCGAAGAGATGACCGCCACCATCGGTGAAGTGGCCAAGCAGTCTGAGACGGCCAGAAACATCTCAGCGAATGCAGTGCAGCGGGCGGACAACGCGTCCCAGAAGATGGCCAGGCTCGGCGAAGCAGCCTCAGCCATTGGGTCCGTGACCGAAGCCATCAGTGAGATTTCCGAGCAGACCAACCTGCTTGCATTAAACGCAACAATAGAGGCCGCACGGGCAGGGGAGGCTGGTAAAGGCTTTGCCGTCGTAGCCAACGAGATCAAGGCCCTTGCAAATCAGACCGCCGATGCGACTCAGGATATCAAGGAGCGCGTGGACGGCATTCAGAATGTAACCGGTGAGACAGTCTCCGATATCGAAGAGGTGACCAAGGTCATCACCGAGGTGAACGACATCGTCTCCACCATCGCCACCGCCGTTGAAGAGCAGTCCGTTGCCACCAGCGAAATTGCCACCAACATCGCCCAGGCCTCCCAGGGCATTCAGGAGGTCAGTGGCATGGTCGCCCAGAGTTCCACAGTGGTCACCGAGATCACGCGGGAGATCACCGAGGTGAACTCCAACTCCGGCGAAATTTCCGAAAGCAGCCGCCAGGTTCACACCAACGCTGAAGAGCTCTCATCCATGGCCGTGACCTTAAAACAGGTGGTTGAAACGTTTAAAATCTAAAAAACGTTCAATTCAGTCCCTCCATCATTATCGGCCCCCGGCAGCCTGCCGGGGGCCGATATGTTGAAAAATCAGGCGACACTTTTTGAGCTCGAATCAATGGTGTGATAGTCTGTGTTCGTATACCGTGAGAGCTGTGGTTCCATCCAATCTGTTCCTCTCTATTCATCCTGAATTTGATTTGACCGGCATACAGGGCCGCCGGTTACCATCAATCCATCCTGACATGACCTGACTGCGCCTGAATCACGAAAAAGGTGTGGCTTTTTTTATTTATTTTGACGACCACGTATTTGTTGGCGATTATGGCGGTGTTGGTCTGTGAACACTGATAAAATATCGGATCGCTGGTGTGGGGTGTTGATAGGCAGAAGAATACCTGTGAATCTTCTTGAAAAAATAGCGTCTTATTGTCCAAAAGCCATGGGGTTAAGTCTGGTCGCGTCGATACTTAATGAAAAAATTGCATTGACCTTGTGGGGGGGGATGACTTAAAGAGGGACTAAATGGTGGGACAAGTGGGTCTGCGTTGCAGCATGCTGTTGTGAATCAGCGGTGCGGCTTCAGCAGGAATAACCGTGATGGGCAGCTTTATGCTCGTGGGTGATTTGTGCTGAAGAATGACGTTACCGGAACCGGAACTCGATTGATGGGCATAGCTGTATCCGGCAGGTGAACAGGTGAAAAGCCATTGTTACCGAGCGTTTGGAGTTCATGGTTGAACGTGAAGCCAGATACCTGACCGTGGTGTTGGCCTCTTGCGTCATATCTTTCGACAACCATATCGAACCATGGGGTGGCCACGGGTATTTGGGAGATGCCTTGCTTATGGGTCTCATTGTTTGCAGCTGGGTGTCATCAACCAGGGGATGAAAATGTTTGGAGCACGTTGTTGAGAAACGACCGTGTTGTCTGAATGTAAACAGGGCGTTGGTTGGCAATTTGTCGAATTGTAAAAGTGTAAACAAACAAATAGGTTAGGCGTAGCCGTACGTGTGTGTTTACCAGGGTGAGAGGGCTGTTTATGAAGTTTAAAAGCAGATATTCTGTGGGAGATGTCAGCAAGGTTTGCAATGTGTCTAAAAAGACACTTCGGTATTATGACAAAATAGGTCTTATTAATTCAGAAAGAGACGACAGCAACAATTATCGGTATTATTCCAGCGAATCCTTATTGGCCGTCCCTGTCATCAAGTATTATAAGCAGATGGGATTTAAACTTGATGAAATGCGGGAGTTCATCGAGGGGAATGTTCAGAATGTTTACAGGGCGATGCAACGCTCCTTCAGCTCAAAGATTGACGAGCTTGAAGCGACCCAGGAAGAGACCCGCAGGAAGTATGTTTCGGTTAAAGACTGGTATGATTTGATTTTAGAAGCTGAGATGGTGATAGATAATAATATCAAAGAGGTGTCGATTAAATACGTCAACTCTTCGGATTATCTGTTTCTGGATCAGGAGTTCGACAATGATATTAAAGCATCCATTATCAACATTGAATTTACAAATTACGTAGAAAAAGTAAACAACGAGATAACCGGGCCTGTAATTATCAATTTTTCGTCATTTCAGGATCGGATGCAGAATAAAAAACAAAAAATACGGATGCTTCAGAAAACATTGATGGTGTGCAAAGAGCATGAAAAAATGAAGTTTGGTGGTCAGATGATGATTTCGTGTTATCACATCGGTTCCCATGAAACCATTAATGCAACATACGAAAAAATGTGCCACTGGGCGCGGAAACACGGGTACGTTATTGGCGATGAATCATTTGAACGGTATGTTACGGATTATTGGACGACCAGAAACAGTTCAAAGTTTGTCACAGAGATACTGATGGACGTTTCAAGGCAATAGCAAATGAAGTTTCCCCCTATGGCAGCCTTTGGGTGCTGGGCTGATTGGATGCGGCCCTGGCTTGGCTTCCAGATGATTTCTATATCCAGGAGGTTGTCCGTTGTCGTCTGTCGTGGGCGGCAGCCGGGTGGTTGCATTCAGGGTGCCTGTGGTGGCCATGTGAAATGATGTGGGGAAATCAATAATGCACCGATGACAGTGCCATCCTGGTGAATATGCCGAGGGCAGGGGCTGATGGGGAGTCTTTAAGCCTGGACGGTTTTGATACGCCAGGGCAGGGCCTGCTTAACGGCAGGCCTCGTGATCGGTCACCGACGATGGTGCCTTCCGATGTTTTTGTTGCTTCGGGACACATTCAGCATCTTAACAATTGAACGAGAACCTCTCCTTATTATAAGCGGACTATCCCTCTCTTCTCTCTTTTTCCCTTGTTGTGCTCAAGCCTTTGTTCTCATGAATTAAATTTCTTGCCGGTTCATCTGCCCAATCTTAACGCCTGGGTCAGGGTTGTTACAAAATAGCCTTACGCCCTTATTGTAGTGAAAAGTCCCGGACCCGGTTCTTTTTTTGGGACAAGGAGATTGCTATGGAAGGCGCGGCTCTTGGTGTGTCGGCTTGGTGTAACATCCTTAATAAATAGCCACTAAGTCCTGTGGTGTGGCGTTGCTTTTTAGGTCGGAGCAGGGCCTTTTCAGGTGCAAAAAGTAGTAAATTTGTGGTCTGTTTTTTTGTACAAGAATTGTATTGACCTTCCCCTTAGGGGTAAAGATATAGTCCCTAAAAACCGAAAATCTGGGATCACTGTCGATCAAACGGATTTTTATGCAGTTGGGATTCTTTTAAAAGTGTTGGTTTAAAGGGAGGACAATTTATTTATGTTTGAAGCATCAGGTTCACAAAACTTGGCTGCCATTGAAGCCAAGAACAAGTTATCTGCTGACTTTAAGAAGAAGGGTATCCTTATCGCCCTTCTTTCTGGTCTTTGTTATGGTTTTTATACTGCCTTCATGACATTGGGGATGTCAAAGGGCGTATGGATCGATTGGTATGGTGCCAATAAAGCAGGTCTCTCTGCTTTCGCTATTACCTATCTTCTCGGTGCCATCGGAGCGGCTCTCACCGACTCCTGCAGTGCTGGCTGGGCCGTACTTATCTCCATTGTAAGGGGCAAGCTTGGCGACTTTTTCAGGTGCCTCAAAACCAAGCCCGGTATGGTTATGGTTGTTGGTGCTCTTGTTGGTGGCCCCATCTCCAGTACCGCTTATGTAATCGGTCTTCAGAAGGCGGGTTCTATTATCGTTCCCATTAGTGCCCTCTGTCCCGCTATCGGCGCTATTCTCGCTCGCTTCTGGTTCAAGCAGGAGCTCAACGCTCGCATGATGCTTGGTATTGCCATCTGCTTTGGCGCCAGCTTCATGATCGCTATCCCTTCCCTGGGTGGCGATGCTCCCGAGGGCATGTTCCTTGGTATCTGCTTCGGTTTTCTGGCTGCTGTTGGCTGGGGTTTCGAAGGGTGTGTTTGTGGTTACGGCACGTCCATGATCGACTCCGAAGTGGGCATTACCATTCGCCAGGTCACCTCCGGTCTCTCCAACCTCATCATTCTGATCCCCCTCTTTGGCATGATCTCCAAGGGTGGAAACACTGTTGAGCTGGTAACCGCTGCCTTTACCGACGGTTCTTCCATCTTCTTCTTTGCCCTGGCCGGTCTTGCTGCTTACGGCGCGTTCATGTTCTGGTACAAAGGTAACAGCATGTGCGGCGCTGCACTCGGAATGTCCTGCAACGGTACCTTCTCCTTCTGGGGCCCCTTCTGCTGCTGGCTCGTACTGGGTATCGCCTTCGGTATGGACGGATGGGCCATTCCCCCCATCGCCTGGGCCGCTGCTATTGTGATGGTAATCGGTATCTTCACCATCGCTCTGAACCCCCTGGACCTGCTCAAGAGCAAGGAGGAGAACTAATATGAAGCCTCTTAACTATGCCATTCTGAAGCACTTTACAAAAGTTGAAGAAGCGTGCGCCGATGATGTCATGGCTGCGCTCAAGGGTGAATACAGTCACTTCAAGGCCTTTACAAAAGGCGGCGTCATCTCTGCAATCATGACGGCTGAGGCCAACGGCCTCCTCGAGGAGACTCGATTCGATATGGACTCCAGCAATGAGCTGCGTGTTTACTATCGTGCCCATGAAGAAGGTGCTGAAACGATTAACCACTACATTAAGGACTGATGCACGCGTAAGCGTCTGCAGTCAGAACTGATGTAAGAGGTTCTGTGTTTCCAAGGGCTTCACCCCTAATTCGGGTGGAGCCCTTTTTTTATGTCCCGACTTTTTTTTGGTGTGTTGTGTGACGCTCTCGTGCTCTTGATTTAAATGTCGGTTGATCCGAGGGCTTCCGGCTCTGGGGAAGGTACAATTGTTTTGATGATATCGTTCAATTGTTTCCCCTGGAGGGGAGGGTGTGGTCGTGTTGTTCGGTTTTCCCCTTTCCTGTTTGAGGGCCAGGGGACTCTATGGTTCACAAGTTCTTGTTGTTGTTATTTAAATAGTTGAAACAAAACCAGATGCTGGTTTTTCTGTCGTCCCGGCGCTGATCTCCGGCCCCAAAGAAGTCCTGCCAAGTGAAATCCTGTTTCGGCTCCCATGTGAAATATCTGTGCTTCAAATCCAACGCCACCCTATTTGATTTTTGTGTTTCAGGCCGGCAGGGCGAATTGTGGTGCTCGTTTTTGCCGGGGTTTGTCCTGTGTCGTGCGGAAAGGATGTAAATCGAGTGGGTTGGGATGAAAAAAAAATAATAATGGCAAGTGACTGGACGTGTTCAATATGTCTGTAATTACAAGTCATTATAAGCTCTGGTGTTGGCAGTTTCGGAACTGGCCGGACCAATTGTGCTCCAGGCCCAAAAACTTATTGACTTTCCCCTATAGGGGAAGGGTTAAGGTGCTGTCAGTATAGGATGAATTGTTAAAACCAACGACAACGAAGACGTTAGGAAGGGATTTTAATGCGATATTACGGTGAAGAGGCGTTAGGACTCATAGAGACGACGGGGATGGTTCCGGCAATTTACGGAGCCGATCAGATGCTTAAGGCAGCCAATGTTGAGCTGATCTCATACGAGAACATCGGATCTACCCTCGTGACCATTTTTGTTAAGGGCGATGTTGCCGCTGTTAAAGCGTCTGTTGAAGCCGGTGCAGCCGCAGCCAAAGAGATCGGTCCCCTGACCGCTCATAATGTTATGCCCCGTCCCATCAGCGCTGTAGGAGATATTGTCTCTGTACACGATGTTGATGCACAGGTTGATTCAACCGAAGATCTCCCCCGTTCAAAAGCGCTCGGTATGGTTGAGACCTTTGGCATTGTGTTTGCTCTCGAAGCGGCAGACGCCATGGTCAAGGCTGCCGATGTGGATCTTCTCGGCTACGAAAACACTGCTTCCGGTTACATTTCTGTCCTGGTTTCCGGTGATGTCGGTGCCGTACAGGCTGCCGTTGAAGCCGGTGTAAGCGCTGTTAAGGAGATGGGTGTTGATCCCCACAGCTCCTGCGTTATCCCCACGCCTCACCCCGCACTGTCCAAGATCACCAGTCAGTACGCACTTGATAAGCTGCTGCCTTAATATTTCGTGATGACTTGGCAGAGGTTAGAGGCAGAGAAGACGACTATTAAGCAAAGGAAAGGGGAGAGGAACAAATGACGATCATAGACAATGATTTGCTCTCCATCCAAGAAGCACGAATTCTTGCAGAGAATGCTTTTGAAGCTCAGAAGAGACTGGCCACCTTTTCCCAGGAAAAGCTGGACGAGATCGTTGAGTGTGTGGCGGAAGCCGCCCAGGAGCATATTCAACGATTTGCCGTTTTGTCCCATGAGGAGACCGATTACGGCAAATGGCAGGACAAGTGCATCAAGAACACGTTTGTGTGTGGTGATGTTCGCAAGCAGTTAAGGGACATGCGTTGTGTCGGCATTATCGGTGAAGATCCGCAAAAGCGTATGATGGACATCGGTGTGCCTGTCGGCGTCATCGTCGCTTTGTGCCCTGCGACCAGCCCTGTTTCGACTACCATATACAAGACGCTCATTGCCATAAAGTCTGGCAACGCCGTTGTGTTTTCACCCCACCCAAGGGCGCGAAAGACCATCGGCAAGGTCCTCGACATTCTCATTAATGCCGCTGAAGCCAAGGGCTTGCCTGAAGGGTGTCTGACCTATCTCCATACAGTGACTTCTGCCGGGACCAGGGAATTGATGATGCACAAGGGGACATCCCTCATCATGAATACCGGTGTTCCGAGCATGCTCAAACTGGCCTACAAGGCCGGGAAGCCCGTGATTTACGGTGGTACCGGAAATGGGCCGGCTTTTATTGAGCGTACGGCAGACATCGCTCAGGCGGTGAAAGACATCATTGCCAGCAAAACCTTCGACAACGGAATTGCACCCTCGGCAGAACAGTCCATTGTTGTGGACGGTTGCATTGCCCAAGAGGTGAAGCGTGAGCTTAAGTCGAACGGGGCGTATTTCATGACCGAAGAAGAATCGCAAACGTTTGCGACTCTTTTTTTCTGCCCCAACGGGAAGTTGAACCCGGGAATGGTTGGTGTCTCCGCCAAAACCCTTGCCTTAAGGGCAGGGTTTACCGTGCCGGATGATGTCACCGTGCTGATTGCGGAGCGAAAATACGTCTCCGACACAGACCCCTATGCAAAGGAAATGCTTTGCCCGGTCCTGGCGTACTACGTGGAAGACGACTGGATGCATGCCTGTGAAAAATGCATCGAGCTTCTGGTCACTGAAAGAAATGGGCACACTCTTGTTATCCACTCAAACGATCAAGACGTTATTTGCCAGTTTGCACTGAAGAAACCCGTAGGCCGTTTGTTGGTGAACACACCGGCGACATTTGGCGGCCTGGGGGCAACAACAAACCTGTTTCCGTCCATGACCCTGGGAAGCGGATCAGCAGGAGATGGCATCACATCAGACAATGTGTCGCCTCTCAACCTGATCTATGTCCGTAAAGTGGGCTATGGCGTCAGGCAGGTGGATGCAATCGGCACCGATATCCCTCACGATAAGGCACCTTCCCTGGTGAGTGTAACCAACGGGGACGGGGGTAATGAATTGAATATGCAATCCTTCCAGCGTTTGCTTGATGAGGCCATCAAAACCATTGGTGGTTCCAAATAAGTGCGGTTGGAAGCGGATCAGTAATATAGGGAGGTATACTTTGGATCTTCGAGATTTTTCAAATAAGCTTGCAGAAGCGACTAAAAACCTGACTCCAGAAGAGCGTGCATCTTTGAAGAAGATGTTTGAAGGCATCTCTTCAGAGATTACAGCAAATCCGTCTGTTGGTCCCACGGTTGTTTCACCCGTTGGCCCCGGCATTCCCGACGGCCCCACAGAACGTCACGTGAAGCTGAAGGAAAAGTTCCTGACGCATGTGCCCACCATCACCACGCACCGTGCGCGCGCCATCACCAAAATTGCCAAGGAAAACCCCGGTCTTCCCAAGGCGATCCTTCGCGGCAAGAGCTTCAAGCACTGCTGCGAGACCGCACCCCTGGTGATTCAGGACCACGAACTCATCGTCGGTTCTCCCTGTGGCGCTCCCCGTGCCGGTGCCTTCTCCCCCGATATCGCGTGGCGCTGGGTCAAGGACGAAATTGACACCATCGGCACCCGTGCCCAGGACCCCTTCTTCATCTCTGATGAAGACAAGAAGATCATGCGTGAAGAGCTGTTCCCCTTCTGGGAAGGCCAGTCTGTGGACGAGTATTGCGAGCAGCAGTACCGCGAAGCAGGCATGTGGGAAATTTCCGGTGAGTCTTATGTCACCGACTGCTCCTACCACGCTGTAAACGGCGGTGGTGACTCCAACCCCGGCTACGACGTGATCCTGATGAAAAAGGGCATGCTCGACATCGTCAAGGAAGCCCAGGAGAAACTTGACGAGCTGGACTACCTGAACCCCGATGACATGGACAAGATCTACTTCTACAAGTCCCTCATCGACACCGCTGAAGGCGTGATGATCTACGCCAAGCGTCTCTCCGATTACGCATGTGAGCTGGCCGCCAAAGAGACCAACCCCCAGCGTAAAGCAGAACTCGAGCGCATCTCTGCGGTCAACGCTCGCGTTCCCGCCCACAAGCCCGAGACCTACTGGGAAGCCCTTCAGGCTGTCTGGACCGTTGAGTCCCTTCTCGTTGTGGAAGAGAACCAGACCGGTATGTCCATCGGCCGAGTGGACCAGTACATGTACCCCTTCTACAAGGCGGACATCGAAGCCGGTCGCATGACCGACTACGAAGCCTTCGACCTCTCCGGTTGTATGCTCGTGAAGTGCTCCGAGATGATGTGGCTCACCAGTGAAGACGCCTCCAAGTTCTTCGCCGGCTACCAGCCCTTCGTCAACATGTGCGTGGGTGGTGTGGACCGTGATGGCATGGACGCCACCAACGACCTCACCTACCTCCTGATGGACGCTGTTCGCCACGTCAAGGTGTACCAGCCCTCATTGGCCACCCGAGTTCACAACAAGTCTCCCCAGGAGTACCTGAAGAAGATTGTTGAGGTTATTCGTGCAGGCATGGGCTTTCCCGCCATCCACTTTGACGACGCCCACATCAAGATGATGCTGGCCAAAGGTTGCTCCATCGAAGATTCCCGTGACTACTGCCTCATGGGTTGCGTAGAGCCCCAGAAGTCCGGTCGTCTTTATCAGTGGACCTCCACCGCTTACACCCAGTGGCCCATCTGTATCGAGATGGTTCTCAACAACGGTGTGCCCCTCTGGTACGAGAAGCAGGTTTGCCCCGACTACGGCCCACTCGAGCAGTACGAGACCTATGAGCAGTTCGATGCCGCCGTTAAGGAGATGATCAAGCACGTCACCAAGTGGTCCAGCGTTGGTACCGTTATCTCCCAGCGTATCCACCGTGACCTGGCTCCCAAGCCTCTCATGTCCATGATGTACGAAGGGTGCATGGAGTCCGGCAAGGACGTTTCCGCCGGCGGCGCCATGTACAACTTCGGCCCCGGTGTTGTCTGGAGTGGCCTGGCCACCCATGCCGACTCCATGGCTGCTATCAAGAAGCTGGTCTTCGATGACAAGAAATACACCCTGACCCAGCTCAACGAAGCCCTGAAGGCCGAGTTCAAGGGATACGATCAGGTGAAGGCCGATTGCCTTGCGGCTCCCAAGTACGGCAACGATGATGACTACGCTGATCACATCACCAATGATTTGATCAACTTCACCGAGCGGGAGCACCGTAAGTGCAAGACCCTCTTCTCGACCTTGACCCACGGCACCCTCTCCATCTCCAACAACACCCCCTTCGGACAGCTCCTTGGCGCGTCCGCCAACGGACGTGATGCGTGGATGCCCCTCTCAGACGGTATCAGCCCCACTCAGGGCGCCGACTTCAAGGGCCCCACAGCCATCATCAAGTCTGTATCGAAAATGGCCAGCGACAGTATGAACCTGGGTATGGTTCATAACTTCAAGCTGATGAGCGGCCTGTTGGACACGACCGAAGGTGAAGCAGGTATTATCACCCTGATCCGTACCGCCAGCATGTTGGGCAACGGTGAGATGCAGTTCAACTACCTTGACAACGAGACAATGCTCGATGCTCAGGTTCACCCTGAAAAGTACCGCGACCTGGTTGTCCGCGTTGCCGGTTACAGCGCCTTCTTTGTCGAGCTGTGCAAGGACGTTCAGGATGAGATCATCAGCCGGACCATGCTGACTGAACTTTAGTCAGGCATAATTTGAAGTTGCAGTACCCGTATGAGTAACGACAAGTAGGGAATTGAGCACTATGAGCAGCACAGGGGGCACCATGATTGAGCGTAAAGCACGGATTTTCAACATACAGAAATACAACATGTATGATGGCCCAGGCGTCAGAACCCTGGTGTTCTTTAAAGGGTGTCCGTTGCGTTGCAAGTGGTGCTCAAATCCCGAAAGTCAAAAGCGTCAGTACCAGGTGATGTACAAGCCGGACCAATGTATCAATTGCGGTGCCTGTGCCTCCGTGTGCCCCGTTGGGGTTCACAGGATGTCTCCGGAAACCGGGCTGCACGAGTTCGTTGAGGGCAGTGTCTGCATCGGTTGCCGCAGATGCGAAGAGGCGTGCACCCCATCGGCCATATCCATCGTGGGGGAGATGAAAACCATTTCGGAACTCTACGATGTGGTTGATGAGGACCGTTCCTTCTACGAGATGTCCGGAGGGGGCGTGACTCTTGGAGGCGGTGAGGCGTTGATGCAGCCGGAAGCAGCAGCAAACCTGTTGATGGTTTGCAAGCAGAGAGGCATCAACACCGCCATTGAAACATGCGGGTATGCAAAGCCTGTAGAGGTGATGAAGGTTGCTGAATTCACGGACCTCTTTCTCTTTGATATCAAGCACATGAACTCCGACCGCCATTATGAATTGACCGGGGTTCGCAACGAGCTGATCTTGAAGAACCTGAGAAACCTGCTTCAGAACAGGTTCAACGTGAAGGTCAGGCTGCCTTTGCTGAAAAATGCCAATGACAGTGAAGAAGAAATTTCAGCGCTTATTGAATTTTTGACTCCCTACCGTGATTACAAGAATTTTAAAGGGATCGACTTGCTGCCCTATCACAAAATGGGTGTCAACAAGTACAAGCAGTTGGGCTGGGATTATCCCATTGAAGGGGACCCGAGCTTGAGCGAAGAGGACCTGGACCGACTGGAAAATTGGATTAAGAAATACAACTTCCCGGTTTCCGTCATCAGGCATTGATCGAAATCGGTATGAATTTTGATTTTTATGGGTTGTTTTTGGCAATGCGCAAACAAATGAAAGGGGTTGTAGAAATATGAAAAAATTGATTTGTGCGGACGATATTCACAAATTAGTCAAGCAGGGCGAGAAAACGCTCTGCATTGAGCCGGGCATGATCCTGACTCCGTCTGCAAAAGATGCAGCGAGGTCGGCCGATCTGGAGTTGTGCGAGGCGACATCGGAAGCTGATTGCATCGCCTGTAAAGCAGCTGCTTCTGCCGACGAAGCCGGCACCGAAACCACCACCGAGTGTGATGCACCTTCAACGGATGCAGCCCTCAGCAGCGACATGATTTACGGTGCCCTTAAAACCATGCTGAACAAAGGCCTCCTGGATGGCGTAACCGATGCCTCCTCCGAAAAGCCTTACTGTTCCGAATCTGAAGGCGGCGTAAAGCTTGTCCGAGGCAAGTCGGTCACCATGGAAGTCCTCGATACCGGGACACCCGGTGCCAAGGCCTGCTTTAAGGAAGTGATCACCGGCGATGACGGTGCCCATGTGGGAGCCGGATTCCTGGAAATCAACGAATCCAAGTTTGAGTGGGTGATGGAAGGGTACGAAGAGATCGACTATGTCATCGAAGGGACCCTTACCATCTCCATCAATGAGAAGACCTTCACCGCAAAAGCCGGCGACGTGTTCTTTGTTCCGGCCGGCGCCAAAGTTGTCTGGGGTTCCCCTGACAACGCCAAGGTGTTCTTTGCCACTTACGTGACAGAATAAAAGGGGCTAGGACATGACGGCACTTGAACCCATTCAAATAAACGGCAAGGCGTTAGGAATAATCGAGACCGTAGGTCTTGTTCCAGCCGTGGAAGCCGGTGACGTGGCCGTGAAGGCCGCGGAAATCACCATTATCGGCTGCCAGGCTGTGGGCGGAGGCCTCGTCTCCATCTTGATGACAGGCGATGTGTCCTCCGTCAAGGCATCCATCGATGCCGGCAGCGCGGCAGCCAAGCGCCTGGGAGAGGTTGTCTCGATTACCGTGATTGCCCGTACCGCAGAAGGCCTTGAAGGCATTCTGATCGAAGAGGGCAAGCGTCCCAAATGTTTCCCCGAGCGTAAGGCCCCTGTGGTCGAAATGCCGGAAATCACTCTGGAACCGGAGATTATCCTGGAGCCGGTAGTGATGCCAGAACCCGCAGCCGAAGAGACCCCCGAACAGCCCGTCGCTGAAACACCCGCAACGGACAAGGGCATCTCTGATGACGCGGAAGGTGAGTCTTTAAACTTCGACATGTCAGATCTGAAGAAGTTCAAAGTGACCAAACTAAGGCGCCTCGCACGGCAGATTCACACCTTTTCCATCCCGAGAGGTGAGATCAAGTTTGCCAAGAAGAAAGACCTTCTTGAGGCGTTTACTCAATACATGAAGACATTAGATAAGTAAGAGAGGATGTAAGATGGTAGATAAGGATTTGCTCTCAATCCAGGAGACCCGTGCTCTGGTTCGAGCCGCACGCGCAGCCCAGCCCGCACTTGTAGAAGCAGGCCAGGAACGCGTAGACGCTCTTGTAGACGCTATCGCCAAAGTAGGCGTTGAGATGGCTGAAGAGCTGGCCAAAATGGCCAGCGAAGAGACAGGTTTCGGCAAGTGGCAGGATAAGAAACAGAAGAACATCCTCGCCTCTGAGAAACTGGTCAGCTACTACAAAGACACCAAGAGCGTTGGCATCATCAACGAGGACACTGAAAAGAAAATCGTTGAAATTGCCACTCCCATGGGTGTTATCGCGGGTCTCATTCCCTCAACCAACCCCACGAGCACCACGCTCTACAAGGCGATTATCTCCCTTAAGAGCGCCAACGGTATCGTGTTCAGCCCCCACCCCAGCGCGGTAAAGTGCATCACCGCCACCGTGAACATGATCAAGGGTGTCCTGAAGGCCATGGATTTCCCCGAAGATCTCGTGGGTGTTATCAGCGTTCCCACCCTTGAGGGTACCGATCAGCTGATGAAGATCGTCGACATGATCCTCGCCACTGGCGGCAACGCCATGGTTAAGGCTGCATACAGCTCCGGTACCCCCGCCCTCGGCGTGGGCTCCGGCAACGTGCCTGCCTTCATCGAGCGAAGCGCCGATGTTGATGTCGCGGTTCAGAAAATCCTCGCATCCAAGACCTTTGATAACGGCACCGTCTGCGCTTCAGAGCAGGCCATCGTTACCGAAGCTTGCATCGCAGACAAGGTCAAGGCCAGCGTCATCGCCCAGGGCGGTTACTTCCTGGAAGGTGAGAAGCTCGACAAGGTGAAGAAGGTCATGGAACGCCCCAACGGCTCCATGAACCCCGCCATCGTTGGTCGCTGTGCAGCGGACATCGCAAAGGTCGCCGGCATCGAGATTCCCGCCGGCACCACCATGCTGCTCTGTGACGAGCCCGGCGTCGGCCCCAAATTCCCCTTCTCCAAGGAGAAGCTCACCGCACTTCTCGGTTTCTATGTCGTCAACGACTGGCAGGAAGCGTGCGAGATCTGCTACAAGCTCCTTCACAACGGTGGCCTCGGTCACTCCATGGGCATACACTCCAATAACGAAACCGTTATTCGTGAGTTCGCCCTGAAGAAGCCTGTTTCCCGTTTTCTGGTGAACACTCCCACCACCCAAGGTGCTGTGGGCATCACCACCAACCTGTCTCCCTCCTTCACCCTCGGGTGCGGAACTGTGGGCGGCAGCGCTACCTCTGAGAACGTTGGTCCCCACCACCTCTTCAACATTCGTCGCATGGCCTACGGCCTCGACGATGCGGCTGCCACCACCTGTGCTGCACCTGCTGAGAGCGTCGACGTTCAGGCTGTGACCAACATGATCATGGAACAGCTTAAGAAGATGAGCGGAACCGTCTAAGAACCGGCGAACATCACCCCATGAGGGGTGGGTTGGAACCTGCCGCCGAAGGACTCTTTTGAAAGGGCCTGGCAAGCAAATTGCTCTTACCGGGGGCAGGTTTTAAAATCACACGATTTTAATAAGATAGAAATGAGGAGAAAAAACATGAGTTCACAGAACGCACTCGGAATGATCGAAACCAAAGGTCTTGTAGGCGCAGTAGAAGCAGCAGATGCCATGGTAAAAGCTGCCAACGTAACTCTCATCGGCCGCAGCCAGGTTGGTGCAGGTCTCGTAACCGTTATGGTTCGTGGTGACGTAGGCGCCGTTAAGGCCGCCACCGACGCCGGTGCCGCAGCCGCAGACCGTGTGGGTGAGCTGGTAAGCGTTCACGTTATTCCCCGTCCCCACGGTGAAGTGGAGCTTATCCTCCCCAAGGTTGAAGGATAATAAGCCATGAAAGTCGTATCGGAATCCTATCTGAGGGAACTCTTCAGAAAGGCCATTCCTGAGACTTTCAAGCTGGAGGAGGGTCAGATTCTGACCCCCTCCGCATCCCAGCTTCTCGGTGAGAAGGGGGTTAAGGTCCTCAGGGGTGGTGAAGAGCCAAGTGCCTCACAGCCCGAGACCGCCCCGAAGAAAACAGAGGCGGAAGGGAAAACCGTCACGAAATACGTGTCGGCCATCGACGGCGGTCATTTTGAAACGAAGCCCGAGCACATGACGCAGCTTACGGGCATGCAGCTGGTCCCCAAGGACCATCCGCGTATCGTATTCAGAGGACGCCTCGACACCTGCCAGGGGGAGCTGCTTCTCCTGCAGGCCAAAGCCCATGATGCGGGTAACAAGGGGATGGTCTCGGATCTCGAAGAGATCCTTGAGTGGACCCGTGACATCATGCGCTGTGATGTCCTGGATACCCCCGTCCCGGAGAAGCCCATCCTGGGTCTCACCGACGCGGAGCTCAGGGCCCACTCCCACAACCCGAAAAAGCATTTCGGGGTCGGCCACCTGCTCCCCACCTATGACATGGGGGAGCTCATCCTCGGACTGAATCGTCTGAGGGCACTGGTCCGGGAGTTGGAAGTAGCAGCTGTAAGCGCCCTGAAGGAGTCGTTTCAGCTGGAAAAACCCGAAATCGTTCAGGCCCTGAACCGCATGAGCAGCGCCCTTTACATCATGATGCTCAAAGAAAAAGGCGGCATTTACAAGTAGGAGATCAGATGGATCAGACAATTGTTGAAGATATTATAAAAAAGGTCATGGACCAGATGGGAGCTTCAGAAGCAGCCCCTGCGACGAGCACAGCGCAGAAGGCGACTTGTGATGAGTCCATTCCCGTGGAACTCTCCGGTCGCCATGTCCACCTCTGCGAAGAGGACATTCAGGAGCTCTTCGGCGCGCCCCTGAACTATGTCAAGGAGCTCTCGCAGCCCGGTCAGTACCTCTGCAAAGAGAGAGTTCGTCTTATCGGTCCCACAGGCGTCATCGACAACGTGGCGGTCCTCGGTCCCGCGCGACCCAAATCCCAGGTTGAGCTTTCCCTCACCGACGCTCGCATCCTGGGTGTGAAGGCCCCGGTTCGCCAGTCCGGTGACGTGGCCGGTACCCCCGGCATCGTTCTCACCTCCGGAACCGGCCTTGCCGGTCTGCAGGAGGGCGTGATCGTTGCTGCCCGTCACATCCACATGTCGCCGGCAGACGCCGCCAAGTATGGCGTTTCCGACAACCAGAAAGTGCATGTTTATATGGATGGCGAGCGACCCGCTGTATTTAAGGACGTCATCGTCCGGGTCCACAAGGATTTCAGCCTGGCCATGCATATCGATTTTGATGAAGCCAACAGCTGTGGCCTGGGCAAGAACGCCAAGGGCAAGATTGTGGGCGTAACCCAGGAGGCGTAACTTGGACTTTTCATCCGTTGATCGGATTATCGCCGATCTTGAAACGTGCCTTGAAACCACTCGGGAGGTCTCTCCCACCGAAGAGCTGCTCGTGGGCGTGGACTTAGGAACCGCTTACATCGTTCTGGTGGTGATGAACAGCAAACGAGAGCCCGTGGCCTGTGCCATGGAGTTCGCCCAGGTGATCAAAGATGGCCTGGTTGTGGACTACATCGGTGCCATGACGGTGGTCAAACGCCTGAAGGCCCAGCTTGAAGAACGTCTCGGACGGGAACTGGAGAAGGCGGCCATTGCCGTGCCTCCGGGAACCAGCGAGTCGGACTGCAAGACCCACGGTTATGTGGTGGAAGGCGCGGGGATGGAAGTGACCAACCTGCTGGACGAGCCCACGGCGGCCAACGCTGTTCTGGGGGTTGAAAACGGTGTCATTGTGGACATCGGCGGCGGCACCACCGGCCTCTCCATCCTGGAGAACGGCAAGGTGGTTTACGTGGCCGACGAAGCCACGGGCGGAACCCATCTCTCTCTCGTACTCTCCGGGGCTTACAAGGTGAGCTTTGAAGAGGCCGAGGATCTCAAGAAGGACAACTCGCGGCACAAAGAGATTTTTGCCTCGGTCCGGCCCGTGATCCAGAAGATGGCAACCATCGTGAAAGCGCACATCGAAGGTAGAAATATCTCATCCGTCTACCTCGTTGGCGGCACCTGTTGTCTGACCGGCATGGAGACCGTGTTCGAAAAAGAGCTCGGCATCCCTGTGCACAAACCGGCCAACCCCTTTCTCGTGACTCCCATGGGCATTGCCCTGAGCTCTGTGGTTCAGGGCTAATAGGAGACAGACCATGGATGTGGAAGCACTTGTAAAAGCCATTGCAGTTGAAGTCCTCAAGCAGGTCAGTGGTAAAGAGGAGCCCCCTTCAGTGCTGATCATCGGGGAGAAGACGTGCAAAAAATGCCAGGCTGTCGAAACGAAGCTGGGCGTTGATCACCGATTTCTCTATCCCGATGAGGCTCCCGGCGCAGGCGAGACAATGCGCCGCATTGTGCCTTACCTCTCCATCCGCCACATGGCCGACATGGCCGCAGGAAAAGCGGAGGGGCCTCTCATGGAGATGGTCCTTGCAGCTCTTCTGGCCGGTCAGCCGGTGGAGGTCATGGAGTACGAATACAAGCGGTACGCCGACACCGCCCCAGAAGGCCTCATGAGGCTCTTCGAGGGACAGGAAGCGGCTCTGGCCACCTTCGGCCTTACCGCAATGGATATGACGAAACGCGACACCGTCAGAGTCAGAAAACCTCTGGTGACGGACGCGGATGTGGCCGAGGCAAACCAGAAAGGCGCGCGTGAGCTGCTCCTTCCTGAGGACGCCCAGGTGACACCCCTGGCCGTGGAAAGTGCCAGAGAGTTCGGGATCACCATTACCCGAACATAATGGGGGCGGGCCATATCGGCCCACTTCACCAAAACCTAACGAGGCGACCAAGATGATAGTTGGCAAAGTGATCGGCAATGTGTGGGCTACACGAAAAGAAGAGGGCCTTAGCGGCATGAAACTGATGGTGGTCCGACGGCTGGACGCCTGCACGAACGAGGAACTGGATACTCTTGTGGCCGTCGATTTTATCGGCGCGGGCATCGGAGACCGGGTTCTTGTGGCGACCGGCAGCGCTGCCCGTAAGACTGCGCGCATTACCGATGCACCTGTGGATGCCACCATCGTCGGAATCATCGACGAGGTTGAGGTTCGGGAAGGGGTATAGAAGATGGATTCGCTGGGCATTGTAGAAAGCAGAAGCATCGCAGCAGGAGCTGTTCTGGCCGACATCATGGTGAAGGCCGCAGGCGTTACCCTGGTGAAGGCGGGGACCATCTGCTCTGGCCGCTACATGATACATGTGGCGGGCGACAGAGCGTCTGTGTCTACCTCGGTGGCTGCTGCCGAAGGTGCTGGCTACGCCCTGGCCGGAAGTTATACCATTTCCAACATATCCAGCCAGGTGATCGACGCTCTGAAGCGACCCATTGCCATGGCAGGCCACGGCGCCCTGGGCGTTGTGGAATGCCGGAACGTCTCTTCGGGCATCGTCGCCGCCGACAAAGCGGTGAAACGCTCCACGGCCCTTCTGGCCCGCATTGTGACGGGGCAGGGGATCAACGGGAAGTCCTACTTTGTGCTGACCGGTGATGTGGCCTCGGTGGAAGAGGCGGTTGATGCGGCAAAAGAGAGCCTGGGAAAAAATTTGATGGAGGCCGTGGTGATTCCCTCACCCGACTCCTCGGTCATCAACGCCTTCGTGGTGCGCCCCACATAGCGCACCCGAAGAAAAAATGATGACCGGCGTAACAAGGTGTGACCCCCGTCTGCGGCATGAAGGCCAAAGACGGGTAAACATGATCAGCTTACAGCCACTGTGGCCGCTCTCCTTAATAATAAGGAGCACGGTATTATCGCCGAAGCGACGGCGAATGCAGTGAGTGCCAAGGTGGTCGATATAAAATGAAGCAAAAAGCAAACTAAACGAGAAGTAACGTTATTTCTTACAAGGAGGAAACAACATGAACGCACTTGGAATGATTGAAACCAAAGGTCTTGTTGGGGCTGTTGAAGCCGCTGATGCAATGGTAAAAGCTGCCAACGTTGAGCTGGTAGGTCGTGAGCAGGTAGGTTCCGGTCTCGTAACCGTAATGGTTCGTGGCGATGTTGGCGCTGTCAAGGCAGCCACTGACGCAGGCGCTGCTGCAGCTGACCGCGTGGGTGAACTCGTGAGCGTACACGTGATTCCCCGCCCCCACTCTGAGGTTGAGCTCATCCTCCCCAAGAAGCGGGAAGCATAGGGTTTTGGCCGGCAGCGCAGATGATCTCTGCGTTGCCGGCCGTCCTTGTTTGCCTGGAGAGAGAGATAAATATGTTTTGTCTCCTTCTCCAGATAAGCGAAGGCGGTACGAAACGCTGCCCCTTTGAATGAATGATAACCAAAAGCGAACATATGTTTGCTTTGTGTGAACCGAAGCGGCGGGAACCGGGATAGCCTGAATCCATAGAGGGGACGGGAAGCCCCCCCGCACCATCGCACCGGGAAAGGAATTCAATATGGATATCAACGAGAAAGTCCTGGAAGAGCTGATTAGAAAAGTCGTCGCAGAGCAGTTGGGCGGCGGTAAAGCACCGGCTTTTGAGAAAGTCGTGGACGAAAAAAGCGGCGTTCTTTGCGTGAAAACCCAAACCGTAAAGCCTGAACCCTTTGACACCGGCAAAGCAGGTGACAAGGTGTTCCTTACCGATATCACCACCCTTGATGAGAGCCCCCGTCTCGGCTGCGGCATCATGGAGATGGAGACCACCTCCTTTGAGTGGACCCTCAAGTACGATGAAGTGGACTACATCATCGACGGCACCCTCGAGATCGTCATTGACGGTCGCAAGGTGGTTGGCAACAAAGGGGACATCATCTTTATCCCCAAAGACACCTCCATCTCGTTCAGCGTTCCCGAGACCGCACGCTTCATGTATGTCACCTATCCCGCCGACTGGGAATCGCAGTAACAGGAGGGTTGTTCTTTGACTCAATTTAACGGACGCACCAAAATCTGCTACGGCGAAAACGCCATCAACAACCTGGAGAAGCTGACGGGGAGCCACGCCTTTATCGTCACCGATCCCTTTATGGTGAAGATGGGGTTTACCGACCGGGTCATCAGCAGCCTGGAGCGCGCGAACATCACCCAGAGCGTCTTTGACAAGGTGGAGCCTGATCCTTCCCTTGAGACCGTTCAGAAGGGGACCGTGAAGCTTCTTGCGGACGGGGCGGATCTGATCATCGCCTTGGGAGGTGGCTCTGCCATCGACGCTGCCAAGGCGATGATGTATTTCGCCTACAAAGCGGATCCTTCCAAAGGCAAGCCCCAGCTGGTGGTGATTCCCACCACCAGCGGTACCGGTTCCGAAGTGACCGCCGTCACCGTGGTTACCGATACCGAGCAGCAGATGAAGATTCCCCTCATCGACGACATGATTGTTCCCGACATGGCGGTACTGGACGCGCGGTTTACCCGCTCCGTGCCTCCCTCGGTGACCGCTGCCACCGGCATGGATGTTCTGACCCACGCCCTGGAGGCCTATGTCTCCACTCCGGCCAACGCCTTCACCGATCTTTATGCGGTGCACGCCATCAAGTACGTCTTCCGGTACCTTTTGAGGTGCTACAGAAACGGAGACGACATGGAGGCTCGCCAGAACATGCTTCTGGCCTCCTGCATGGCGGGCATGGCGTTTAACAACAGCGGCCTTGGCGTGGCACATAGCGTCGCTCACACCCTGGGCGGGCTTTTCCACATTCCGCATGGCAAGGCCAACGCCGTTCTGCTTCCCTACGTCATTCGCTTCAACAGCTTTGACGTTCGGGACCGATACCGCACCATCGCCCAAAAGCTTCGTCTCCCCTCCGAGACCGTGGAGCAGGGCAATGAAAGCCTTATCGAGGCGGTACGTTGGCTCAACGTCCAGATGGGCATCCCCAACAGGATCAGTGATCTGGGGATCAAGGAAGATGAGTTCCATAGCTCCCTTGAAATAATGTCCAAGCATGCACTGGACGACATGTGCACCAAGACCAACCCGAGACGCCCCTCCCAGAGGGACATCCGGCAGTTGCTGCGCAAGGCATATTAAACCAGGGGATGATCCCCTGGACCCCAGGTTTGCAAATGTGATCCCCCCTCGTTCCTCGGGGAGATCACATTTGCTGACGGGCTGCGCCCGTGACTGACTTTTAAGGTGATTTAACCTTCACTGTGTCGTGTAAATGATCCTTCCTCCATGGGAGAAATGATCGTTCGAAATGATTATGCAGGGTGCATGTACGCATCACCCCTGAACGGCTGCAAATCATGCACTTGCAACGCTTGGTGAATTTCCTCGCACACCGCGCGAATGCGGACGCGAGGCGGTTAAAATATCGACACCCGAATCGCATTCGCCATATGGGGTGCAGGGGATCATCCCCTGCCCGCCGGAGGCAAATCTTTATAGTGGGATTTCATATGAAAGATCAGATTGTAGAGAAGGTAAAAAATGCTGGCGTTGTAGGCGCCGGTGGCGCCGGGTTCCCGACGCATGTCAAGATCAACGCCGAGGTGGACACGGTTCTTGTGAACGGTGCCTCCTGCGAGCCTCTTCTGATGAGCGACCCCTACATCATGGAGCATGAGCTCGATATCATGATTGAGGGATTGAACGCTGTCCTCGATGCCACCGGCGCCAAGCGCGGGGTGATCTGCATCAAGGGGAAGCACGCCAAAGCCCTTGAGGTCATCAAGGCTGCCGTGGCCAAAGACACCACCGGACGCCTTGAGGCGTTCGAGCTGAGGGATTTCTACCCTGCAGGTGATGAGCAGGTCCTCGTAAGGGAAGTTACCGGACGCACCGTTCCTGAAGCGGGCATTCCCCTTCAGGTGGGCGTGGTGGTAAGCAACACCGAGTCCCTCTACAACATCGCCAACGCCATGAAGGACATTCCCCTCACCGAGCGTTACGTCACCGTAACCGGCGAAGTAGGGCAGGACATGGTGGTGAAGGTTCCCGTAGGAACCATCGTTGCCGACCTTCTTGAGTTCGCGGGCGGTACAAAGCTTGCCGATTACCGTGTTGTGGACGGTGGTCCCATGATGGGCCGCGTGCTTCCCGACACCGATCAGCCCGTGACCAAAACCACCAGTGGCCTGATCGTCCTGGATCCCGAGCACAACGTGGTCAAAGGCAAGATCAAGGATCCCGCGGCCATCAAGCGCATCACCGGGTCCATCTGCTGCCAGTGCACGCACTGTACCGATCTCTGCCCCCGTAACCTGCTGGGCCACTCCATCGCTCCCCACAAACTCATGCGCTCACTTTCGGCATTGGTCGCCGACCCCGAAGCCCGCAAAACAGCCCTTCTCTGCTGCGAATGCGGTGCCTGTGAGAAGTTTGCCTGCCCCATGGGCATCTCACCCCGTGAGGTGAACGCCATGATTCGTCAGGAACTCATGAAAGAGGGGATCCGCTGGAACGGTACAGGCGAAGAGCCTGTAAACCACCCCATGCGCGACGTGCGTTATATCCCCACCAAGCGCCTGATGCAGCGTCTGGATGTGTTGAAGTACGACACCCATCCCGGCATGCCCGAAGAGACCTTCGTGCCTGAGCGCGTTGCCATTCCCCTTGCCCAGCACATCGGTGCTCCGGCCCAGTGTCAGGTAAATGTGGGCGACACCGTAAAAAAGGGTGACCTCATCGGCGAAATTCCCGAAGGTGCCCTGGGTGCTCGCATTCACGCCAGCATCGATGGCGTTGTGACGTCAGTCGAAGGCGGCGTGGTGAAGATTTCACGCCAGGCTTAAAGGGGATGCCTCCGGCGGGCAGGGGATGATCCCCTGCACCCCAGGCTTGCAAATGCTCTCGCCCCTCGTTCCTCAGGGCGATCACATTTGCTGACGGGCTTTGCCCGTGAGGTAGCCAGGAAACTGGCCGGTGCGATTTGGCCCGAGGAACGAGGGGCAAAGCGCAGCGGCAACCAGCTTTCAAGGTGGCTCACCTTGCTGCCGGAGGCAAGTTTCAATTTTGTTTATACGCCGGATTGTCCGGTTCATAGAGAATAAAGAGGTAAGAGTATGAATTACAGAACGATTGGTGTTGTGGAACTCAACAGCATCGCCCTGGGCATGCAGACTGCAGATGAAATGAGCAAGGCCGCCACCGTTGACCTTGTCATGGCTCGTCCCACCTGTCCCGGACGTTACCTGATCATGGTAGCCGGTGATACCGGTTCCGTTAAAAGCTCCGTGGAAGCAGGCCGTGAAGTGGCCGGCGACATGGTTATCGACTGGTTCGTGATTTCCAGTATCCACCCCACGGTTCTTCCCGCCCTTTCAGGGGCCACCATCGTCCCCCGCATCAACGCCCTCGGTGTTATCGAAACCTACACCGTGGCCTCCTGCATCCTCGCGGCAGACGCAGCCGCCAAGTCAGGGCAGGTGGATCTTATCGAAATCCGATTTGCAGCGGGTCTTGCCGGCAAGTCCTTCGTCACCATGACCGGCGACGTGGGATCTGTGAAGGCTTCTGTGGCCGCAGGCATCGAAGGGGTTGGCGAGTCCGGCCCCGTTTACAGCCACGTGGTCATTCCTTCACCCAGCGAAGACCTCAAAGCGCAGCTTGTGTAACTCAGGCAGGCCGGCTTACTTCCTTGGGCCGGCCGCTTTCGTGGGGGAGCTTTTGTTCCCCCATGATCCTGAGATTCGATGCCAGACATTATATGTATCGAGTCTCAGGATCATGTATAAACGAAATCCTTCAATCAAACCGGAGCTTGGGTCATTGTTATCGGTTATGCCATTGGTACAGGCGTTTTTTGTGAAGGCGAAGGGTGATCGGCATCTTGACGTAAATACCACTTATTTCATGTTTTCAAACTTTGCTGACAGACAGGCATCGATGCTGATGCTAAGTCCTTTTTGACCGGTGGTCAGGTGCAGCGGAATGGTTTGTCTGTCGTAAGGTCTCAATGTAGAGGAGTTTACCCATGGAAACAGCCACAGAAGTTCCTGCAGGTTCGAAACGTAAGAAACCCCAGCTCCCCGAGCGTATCCAGAGGCTCAAGGACGCCTACCTGAAAGTAAAACCGAGCATCACCATCGGTCGTGCCCTGGCTTTTACGGACGTCGCAAAACAACACCCCGAATTGCCGAACAATCTGCGTCGTGCCATGGGTTTTAAAAGAGCCTGCGAATCCGCACCCCTTCTGATTCAGGAAGACGAACTCATTGTCGGCCATCCCTGTGGCAAGCCCCGCGCCGGAGCTTTTTCTCCGGATACCGCCTGGAAATGGGTACGTGACGAGCTGGACACCATCGGCACCCGCCCCCAGGACCCTTACGAGATCAGCGAAGAAGATAAGAACGTTCTGCGCGAAGAGATCTTCCCCTTTTGGGAAGGCCGCTCCCTTGATGAAGCCTGCGAAGCGGCGTTCCGCAAAGAGGGCCTGTGGGAATTCTCAGCCGAGGCCTGCATCAGTGATCTGACCTACCATCATACCAGCGGTGGCGGCGACACCAGCCCCGGCTATGACATCATTCTGTTCACCAAGGGCATTGGTGGCATCAAGGCAGAGGCCGAAGAAAAATTGGCTGAGCTGTCCGTGGATGTAGCTGAAAACATCGATAAGATCTCCTTCTATGAAGCGGCCATTCAGACTTGCGAAGGCATTCTCATCTACGCCAATCGACTCTCTGCATACGCAAAAGAGCTGGCCGAGAAAGAGAAGGACACCAAGCGCAAGGCAGAGCTGTTAAAGATTGCCGAGGTCAACGCCCGCGTGCCGGCCAACCCACCCGAGACCTTCCAGGAAGCGCTTCAGGCCATCTGGACCATTCAGTCTCTGTTTCTGATGGAAGAAAACCAGTGCAGCACATCGTTGGGACGTTTTGACCAGTATGTCTACCCCTGCTTCAAAGCAGATGTGAAGGCAGGACGCCTCGATGAAAACCAGGCCTTTGAGCTGATGGGCTGCTTTATCATCAAATGCTCTGAGATGATCTGGTACACCCCTGAAGGGACCGCTACCTATTTTGCCGGGTACATGCCCTTCATCAATATGTGCGTCGGCGGCCAGAAGCGAGAAGGCGGTGACGGCACCAACGACCTTACCTATCTTGTGATGGACGCTGTCCGCAAGGTGGGCATGTACCAGCCCTCCCTTGCCTGCCGTATTCACAACCAGTCTCCCCAAAAGTACCTGAAGAAGATCGTGGACGTGGTCAAGGCCGGCAGTGGCATGCCCGCGTGTCACTTTGACGACGCGCACATCAAGATGATGCTCCGCAAAGGCTTCGATTATGAAGACGCCCGAGACTACTGCCTCATGGGCTGCGTCGAGCCTCAGAAATCGGGCCGGATCCATCAGTGGACTGCGGGCGGGTTTACCCAGTGGCCGGTTGCCATCGAATTTGTCTTCAACCGTGGTGTGATGAAGTCGTACGAGGGAAAGCAGGGGCTTGACACGGGCGAACTGGATCAGTTCACCACCTACGAGCAGTTTGATGCTGCTGTCAAAAAGCAGATTGATTACATCCTGGAGCTGACAGCGAAGGGCACGGTCATCAATCAGAAGCTGGTTCGAGACATGATGCCCACACCCTACATGTCTCTGTTTGTCGATGGCTGCATGCAGAGCGGGAAAGACGTCACAGCAGGGGGCGCCGTTCTCTATGAAGGTCCGGGAACGATCTTTGCCGGGCTGGGCACCTACGCCGACAGCATGGCTGCCATCAAAAAACTTGTCTTTGACGAGAAAAAATACACGCTCACCGAGTTGAAGAGCGCCCTCGACGCGAACTGGGAAGGCTTTGAGGAGATGCGACGGGACTGCCTTGGCGCGCCCAAGTTCGGGAACGACGACGATTACGCAGACATGATCACCAAGGACATCGTCGATTACACCGAAAAAACAATCAATCAGCATAAATCGCTTTATGCCCGTATGATTCACGGGACCCTGTCCCAGTCCTTTAACACCCCCCTTGGCGAGATGATCGATGCCACCCCCAACGGGCGGTTGGCCAGCACGCCCCTCTCCGATGGGATGAGCCCGTCCCAAGGCGCCGACAAGAAGGGTCCCACGGCCATCATCAAGTCGGTCAGCAAGCTCAATGTCGAATCCATGAGCCTCGGGATGTCTCACAACTTCAAGTTGATGGAAGGATCCCTGGAAACTCCGGAAGGCGAAGCGGGGCTCATTGCTCTCCTTCGTACGGCGTCCATGCTCGGCAATGCCCAGATGCAGTTTAACTACATCGATAACGAAACCCTGAGGCAGGCGCAGAAGAACCCGGCAGAGTATCGCGATCTCATCATGCGCGTGGCAGGGTACAGCGCTTTCTTCGTCGAGCTGTGCAAAGAAGTGCAGGATGAAATCATCAGCCGTACCATGCTGGATTAGGGTAAGGGACGCAGTAACTATTCAGCACATGAAAAACTGCCTCCGGCGGCAAGGTGTGCCACCTTGAAAGCAGGTAGCGGATGCGCTTTGCCCCTCGTTCCTCGGGGTAAATCACATCCGCCTTTAAATCGTCATTAGATCAAGGTTAGCTTTTAGATCCTGTTTGTTGAATTTTTCAGGGGTTTAGTTCTCCCCTTGCTCGGCAGGGCATCCGGAGGCTCAAGCTGCATAGTTACTGATTATGAAGGTCTAATTGAGGCTTTGGATCTCAGGGGCTCTGGCGGGGGGCACCCCGACAAAAAAAGCCGCGACGGAGCACGGCGCGCCCAGGAGGGTGTCATGCCTCCATTTGTTGTCATCGCCCAACTGTGTTAACGCCCCGTTCATCTCCAAATTCTCGGCGGTGTTGTTTTTCGGGCGCGCCGTGCTCCGTCGCGGCAGTTACGTGATATCGGTGGGATGGCGTCGCTCGTTGGGGTTGAGAGAATGAGGGTGTGGCGATCCGTTGCCCTGACAGCTGATCGCGCAATAACTTGCAGGGGTTTGATTTTAAGAGGCCAATTGGTGTTTCGAGTCTCAGTGTCTCGGCCGGGGTGCACCCCGACAAAAAAAGCCGCGACGGAGCACGGCGCGCCCATGAGGGTGTCATGCCTCCATCCGTTGTCATCGCCCAACTGTGTTGAGGCCGCATTCATCTCCCAACCCTTGGCGGTGTTGTTTTTCGGGCGCGCAGTGCTCCGTCGCGGCAGTTACGCGATACCGGTGGAATAGAGTCGCTCGTTGGGATTGAGAGAATGATAGTAGGGTGAGTTTTTGCCCGTTAAGTATAGGACTTATTATATTCGTTCTTAAGTCTCACCAGCGATGAGCTTAAGGCACAGATTGTGTAACGCAACAGGCCGGCTTACTTCCTTGGGCTGGCCACCCCTCATGGGGGAGCCATGGGTTCCCCCATGAACCTGAGGGTCGATGCACACGGCATCGGCCCTCAGGTTCATGAATGAGCCCACGGAATCGGTTTTCGTGGCCGGGATCACGGAAACGAACGCCTATAAGCGACGTTCTGTAGGATGGGCAAAGGTAATGCCGTGCCCATCACATATGGTGTTAACCTCCCAGGCCGGGAGAGGATGACAGGGCCGATATTTCGATCAAAATGATCGGTAGAGGCCAATCGATCAACGATGAGCACGCTTCGCGCTTTGCCCATCCTACGTCGTTACCGTCATTTCAACGGTGTTGGTTTAATAATTGTTTTGTTGGGGGTAGATGTGAACGTTAACTCAAATGAACAAAAGCAGCGTGTCATTCAGGAGTATGTGCCGGGCAAGCAGGTTACCCTGGCGCATTTAATCGCAAGCCCCCATGAGAGTATTTACATGAAGCTGGGCTTGGACGATGAGACGGGTGATGCAATCGGCATCCTGACCATCACCCCTCCAGAGGGGGTGATCATCGCCGCGGACATCGCCACCAAGTCGGCCAGTGTCGAAATCGGCTTTTTGGATCGCTTCGGCGGATCTCTGGTGCTGGTGGGGGATGTTGCCAGCGTGGAGTCGGCCCTGAAAGGGGTTTTGGCATATTTCGAGGAGGTTCTCCGATACGACTCCGTTGAGATGACCCGGTCGTAAAAGGTACTTTTGTCATGAAGAAGATGATGCTTATCGGCGAGTCCGGTGTCGGCAAGACCACGATGATTCAGGTCCTTTCAGGGGAGTCCTTCACCTCCCGAAAGACCATGGCCGTGGAATTCTGCGGGCAGTTTATCGACACGCCGGGTGAGTTTATAGAAAACAGGCGCTTCTATCCGGCCCTCATCACGACATCGGCCGATTGCGATGTGGTGGCCATGCTGCAGGATTCCACCCGCATCAGCAGCCTTTTTCCTCCGCTGTTTTCCTCCATTTTTACACGGAGAGTTGTGGGGGTGGTCACCAAGGTGGACGTGGATGGAAGCAATGTGGAGAGGGCAGAGCGGTTTTTGAAAAATGCCGGTGCCAGGGAAATTATTCGATCGAGCTCAATAACCGGGGTCGGTCTCGATATATTGAAAGAGATGCTCCAGTGATGCTGCCGGCAGATAAGTTACCGTCGGCCCATGGACCATAAAGACATACAAGGTGCGTAAAAAGCATGGGATACAGAATTATCATAGTCGAAGATGAGCCCAACACTCGCAGGGGTATTCGGGAGATCCTCGACGGTGCGGGCTACGATGTGGTGGCCGAAGCAAGCGATGGCATGGATGCGGTGGTCATGTGCCGCACCCACAAGCCCGATCTGGTGTTGATGGATATCAACATGCCGCTGCTGGACGGATTGAAGGCCTCGCGTATCATCCGTTCCGAAAAGACCGCCGGTGGTATCCTTCTTGTGACGACCAATGTCGGCAAGGAGTGCGTGGACCTGGCCAAAGAGGTGGGCGTCATCGGGTACGTGGTCAAGCCCGTGAAGGAGGAGTCGCTCCTCCCCATGGTGGAGATCGCCGTGGCCCGGGCAGCTGAGATCAACAGCCTGGAGTCCGACGTTGAAAAAGCCCGGGGACAGCTTGAAGCACGCAAGCTGGTGGAACGGGCCAAGGGCCTTTTGATGAAGAAATACGACATCAACGAAGATGTTGCTTACAACAGGCTTCGAAAGCTCAGTATGGATAAGCGCTGCTCCATGAAGGAGATCGCTAAGGTGATCGTCATCAACGGTGAGGGGTAAAACGGGCGGTTCTAAGGCATCCGAATTACCTTTGGGTGAATGATGGATTTATCCCCACTTATTCTACCTGCGGTTTCCATCGTGTGGAGGGGCTTCTGTATCAATGCCGGTGGTGTTGTAGGATGGGCACCTGTCTAATTTTTTGGCGAAGCGTGCCCATCATTTGCAATTAATCTCTACCGTGTTTATTGTCCGCAGTTTTGGCACCCTGACATCCTCTCCCTTCAAAGGCTGTTATCACTATCCGTGATGGGCACGGCACACCCTTTGCCCATCCTACATGGTTCCGACAATACTCGCTGTAGAGAATTTGTACTGAACCAAACCCTCTTCAAGGTCAACCTGATGTGGCTGACAAAGGATGGTAACCAGAAAGGCGGATATGATTTGACCCGAGGAACGAGGGGCAAAGCATATCCGCAACATGCTTTCGAGGTGGCACACCTCGCCGCCGGAGGCATCCAAATATGTTTTAAAAAATTTAATAGGGACATGTTGTTTTCACATGCCCCGACTTGCCCCTCTCTACTGAATTCACCATGCCGGCAGTTGTGTTGCGACGCATCTGTCGACTGTTATCTGTAATATTCTTAATAATGGAGAAATGCATGAAGCTCTATCAACGAGGCAAGAACGTTCTTAAAACTGTGGTGCTGTCAGCCGGTCTGGTGCTGATGGCTTCTGCTGCCTTTGCAGCCAGTTCCCCCAAGTATGTGTTTTATTTTATCGGTGACGGCATGGGCCCTGCTCAGCGTCAGTCTGCCCAGTATTTTTACAAGATGGAAACCAAAAACCCCGAAGCCAAGCTGGTGATGAACAGCCTTCCCATTTCGGCCCTGGTGACCACCCACTCCGACAACACCCTGGTTACCGATTCCGCAGCCGGTGGTACCGCTCTGGCCACAGGTTTTAAAACCACCAACGGTGTGGTTTCAAAACTGGCTGATGGCACTGACATCAAGACCATTGCAGAAGCAGCACGTGACGCTGGCTTCGCTGTTGGCCTTGCGACCACTACCCGCATCACCCACGCCACTCCCGCTGCTTTCTCCGCCCACAACATGAGTCGTGGTAACGAGAACGAGATTGCCATTGATCAGCTGAACTCTAACTTTGACTACCTTGCCGGTGGCGGCTTCCGCAACTTTGCTGCGAAAGGCAATGCCGAAGGCCTCAAGTCGAAGCGGAAAGATGATCGCGACCTGATTGCGGAATTCAAAGCCAAAGGCTACACCACCTTCATCGGTACCAACGCCCGTGACGAGTTCCGTGCTTACACCCCCAAAAAAGGGGACAAAGTTCTGGCACCTCTCTCTTCCAGCGCCCTGGGAATGGAGATTGACCGTCGCTTCAGCACGAAAAAAGAAAACGCCATGCCCGCTCTTTCCGAGCTGACCGCAAAGGGCATCGACGTTCTCGCCGCACAGGAGAAGCCCTTCTTCATGATGGTTGAAGGTGGCCGCATCGACTATGCCGCTCACTGCAACGACGCCGCCGGTACCATTTACGACACCCTGGCTTTCGACGCAGCCCTTGCCGAAGCCTATGACTTCTACAAGAAGCACCCCAAGGAGACCCTCATCGTTGTGGCTGCCGACCATGAAACCGGTGGCATGGCCATGGGGATCAGCCTCGACTCCAAAGGCTACTTCCTGAAGCTGGACGAGCTGCTGAAGGTTAAAGTCTCTGCGGAAGACGTGCTGATGTACGTCTACCCCGATATGGTGAAAACCTACCCTGATGTGGCCAAGCGTCAGAAAGCGTACCTTGCTTATGTCGCTGAAAACTTCGGCCTCACCGACCTTAACCCCCGTGAGCTCAAGAAGCTTCAGTCTGCCATGACCATTGAGGATCGCAACCAGGGCCTCAAAGACGAGGAGCAGACCACCTACGGCTATGCCTACACCCCCACCATGATTGCCGTGGCACACGTGGTGTCCGAGCGTGCCCGTATCAGCTGGACCTCCTATGTGCATACCGCGTCCATGATCGCTCTGTCGGCCGTCGGTTTCCAGGCCGAGCAGTTTGATGGTTTCAAGGACAACACCGATGTGCCCCGGATCATGGCCAACATCATGGGCGTGAAGCTCTCTTCCATTGAAGCCGGTCCCTCCAAGGCTCTTTTGGGCAAAACCGTTGGTCCCAACGAGAAGTACTCAAAAATCCCTTACGGTCACACTGAAAACGTCGCTGGTAAAAACTAATAATTATTTGGTTTTGCCTCCGGCGGCCAGGGGATGATCCCCTGGACCTCAGGTATTTAAAGACTCCGAGCCTTATTTCTTGAGGCTCGGAGTCTTTTCTGATGGGGCTATGCCCGTCGTGTTATAGACGACCTTCTCTTTGCCGTCTTTCCTGGCTGCTCGATAAACCGTTTTTGTTGGATAGGCGTAGCAGGAAACTGCGCAACATGTTCGGACTATCGAGTGGTCGGGGATCCATGGGGACATCAAATAACAGGAAGGATGTCTACCATGAAGGACATGAAGAGCTTGAAGGCGGCTTCGCCGCTAAAACCAATTCTTTGGTTTTTCAGGCTGGTAAAAATCTGGAGTGTAGGTAGTTGTTACTCATAGAGGCTTCGCCTTAGATGTTTAAAGTCGACCTTCTCTATGCCGTCTTCCCCGGCTGCACGATATGTCGATCTTGCTGGAAAGGCGTTGCAGGTAATTGCTCGACGCATTACGAACAGCGAGTGACCGGGGATCCATGTAAGCAAACCGTCACCGTTTGATGTTCCCGTTGCGAATTGGTTTTCACCGGAATAAATATCCGCCCCCGAAAGGCCGGTATTAGAAAATGGGATGGATTGCCTCATTCCTGACAGGGCCTGAAAAAACAAAATTGATTTCTACCATGAAGAGCATGAAGGCGGCTTCGCCGCTAAAACAGTTCTTTGGTTTTTCATGCTGGAATAAATCGGGCGGGCATGTAGTTGTTAACCATAGTGTCATCGCCTTGGATGTTCAAAGTCGACCTTCTCTATGCGTCTTCCCCGGCTGCACGATATGTCGATCTTGCTGGAAAGGCGTTGCAGGTAATTGCTCGACGCATTACGAACACCGAGTGACCGGGAACCATGTATGCAGACCGTCACGGTTTGAGTGCGATTCACAACCCGCTTCCAAGGTGGCCCACCTTGCCGCCGGAGGCATGTTTTTTTGTATTCGTAAATTCTATGTATTTTTTGATAAAAATCCCCCTGTACACCGGAGGTTTGCTTTGAATGATCCTGTTAAGCCGAGTCGTTACAACCTGAAGACTGTTGCCGAATGGTTTTTCATCCTGGCTGCCATGGTCGCTTTGTTCCTGGGGGGACAGCGTTGGTTGGGGGCAGGGGACGACAGCAATGTCTCAGAACTGCCCGGGACGGTTATCTCTGTAGATAACGAGGAGATCCTGCAGGCCGGGGCAGGGGCCGTCGGCACACAATTTGCCACCGTGGTGATCAATGCCGGGGAGTGGAAAGGGCATCAGGTCGAGGCTGTCAACCATTTGAACGGGCAGTTGGACATGGATGAAATCTATGTGCCGGGGGACACGATCCTCCTTGCCGTTCAGGTGGTGGACCAACAGATCACCGACGCCAGGGCCATCAACAGCTACCGTCAGAGTTGGGAATTGCTGCTCTTTGCGGTGTTTGCCGTGGCCCTCGTGGCGTATTCCCGCCTCATCGGCCTGAAGGCCCTGCTCTCGTTTATGGCGTCACTGGGGGTGCTCTGGTGCTTTTATATTCCCAACCTGCTGGCCGGTGCCGCTCCTCTTCCCTTGAGCCTTGCCGTCTTGGTGCTTCTCTCCATGGTGATCATCCTGTCCGTGGCCGGATTCACTCGCCAGGGCATTTCGGCGTTTCTGGGCACCGTGTGTGGCCTGGCCGTGACCCTCGCCTTGACGATTTTCTTCGGTGAAAAGCTCAAACTTGCCGGCATGACGACCCCGTTTTCCACCACCCTTCTGGTTCAGGGCGGTTACGGCCTGAACTTCCAGCATATTTTCTATTCCGCCGTCCTTCTGGGGGCTTCCGGGGCAGCCATGGATATTGCCATGGACGTCAGTGTCTCCATGAACGAAATCAAGGTCAAGCGACCTGACATCGGTGTGCGTGAACTCATCCAGTCCGGCTTCAACATCGGGCGAATGGTCATCGGCACCATGTCCACGACCCTGCTTTTGGCCTACTCCGGCGGCTACCTCACGATGCTGATGGTGTTTGTTTCCCAGGGAACCAGCTTTACCCGGATTGTTAACATGAAACTGGTGGCCGCCGAAATCTTCAGAATTCTCATCGGCAGTATCGGCCTGGTGATGGTGGCCCCTGTCACCGCTGTGATTGCGGGGGTGTTGTTGAATGTTGGTTTTGAGGGGTGGCGTGAGGGAAGGGCTGTTGCTGGGCAGGATGAGGTGGTGGATGGATAAAAAGCGATTCAATTGAGCTTGATTTTGCCTCCGGCGGCAAGGTGAGCCACCTTGAAAGCTGGTGGCGAATGCGCATCGAGTGTCGGTGTTTGAATCACCTCGCGTCTGCATTCGCGTCATGTGTAACGTTATTTATCGTGTGTCATAAGAGCAAGAGCTACCTGTGGTTCAGTTCCAATTCGTGGGGTTGACTTTAATCGAAATTATTCAGGCGTCCGAGCGGTAATGAAATGGTGCGCATGCCCACCATGGACCTCGTCTTCCCCGGCTGCTCGACAAACCGTTCCTGTTGGAGGGGCGCCGCAGTTAGATGCTCGATGCTTGTGGAATATCGAGTGACCGGGGATCCATGCTTGAGGAACCACAGACTTTCACCATAATAATTTCAGTTGGAAGGGTGGCAAAGGCACGTCAGACAAAAAACACCTCGAACGTTGGTTGTGGTTTGAGTGCCAATAAATATGGGCAAAGTCCTAATGGAACGGCTTTACCCATTTTGGTTTTCAATTATGACCAGGGGATGCTCAGGTTTATCCTGCCTTGTGCCTATTTATTACATCACCAACCACATTAAGGATTGATTTTATGGACCATTGGTAACTGCACCAAGCTTTATACCATTCAAGCTGTTCATTAGGATGATTGCTTGTACCCATCTCTGACGGCCTGCTCCATTGAAGAGAGTTCATCATCCGTTAAAAAATCAAAATGGGCAGCTCTTTTCCTTGCGGACAGGCGACCGTTATTTTGAAGACAAAGCTGGATAAATAGATCTATCAGGCGGTCGGGCATATCAATAATTACCTGAATCGCTTTTTTGGTATTGTCGTAATTAGCCAGAAAACTCAGCTCTTCTACGAGCTCACTTTCGATGGTTTGACTTACAAAACCATACAAAGCTTCCGCTTGAGCAGTCATATCCATGTAACGATACCAGCACGCAGTATCGTTATGGACGGTCATTTGGCCGAGTTCAGCCAAGCTGTATTCTGTATGTTGCATGAGTGGACGTGAAAATGCCTCCAATGAGTTATCGTAATCTGTCGGATTTTTGAGCATTACGGCAGAGACCGGAAACATCAGGCCTTTGGGCACCATTCCCTGAATAGAGAGGATATTGTGGATTAGAAATCGATGAATTCGGCCGTTTCCGTCTTCAAATGGATGCATAAAAACAAAACCGTAGGATATTACGGCTGCATGAATAACCGGGGAGACACTCCCAGACATCATGATCTGATGAGAGGTTATGAGTCCCTGCATAAGATTCGGCAGATCGTCAGGCTTGGGGCAGATATAATGAATAACTTCTCTTTGGTAGGAAACTGTTTGGCCAACGTAGTTTTGATTTGTTCGGTAGTCTTTATCCTTGAAACG
Organism: Desulfolunaceae bacterium; assembly: GCA_942491485.1. GTDB lineage: Bacteria > Desulfobacterota > Desulfobacteria > Desulfobacterales > Desulfolunaceae > Desulfoluna. Next base: position 216,291 of record CALOAX010000018.1, read on the forward strand.
CGGATCAACAATTCGGTTCTGAAGATCAATTAACAAATCTTTATCACAAAAATCTTGCCGTTCTGCCAGTTCCAGGGATGCTATGAATTTCTCAGTCCGTGATGCATTGGGTTTTATATGTTCTATCTCAAAGGAAGATTTAGTTTCTTTGTTGTAGAGGTAGGTCAACGCTCTTCTGAGCAGTTCCGGAGGATACGATGTGACAATCTCTTCACATCTTTTTCGTAAATCAGCTGAGTCCATTCTTTTAAGCTTGTCTGTTTTTCTGACAATGGGACAGAACTCTCGACCCCCGAGTAGATTATTGATTATCCGTTGTCTTTTGGACCTTTCTCCTGGAATAACAGTGTAATAGAGATCTGGCTCCAGCGCTTCTATATAATTTCCTTTGGTAAGATTCTCTATGGGAAGCTTTCTGCCAGTTAAAAACTCATAAAAAAACCAAATACGTCGGGCGTATTTACCGGTTGGTTTGGATTGGATGTAATCCACAATTTCAGTTTCTATTGCAGCATTGAAAATGAGCTTCAGACAACTCAGATTTATCCCATCATATTTTAATGCAAACTCAAGATGATCTCCGATTTTATCACCGGGCCAGTATTTAGGAGGGTAAATATCTTCAATACAGTCACCTTGTACTTTTGAACGGTGAATGCCGGTTGCTGTGACCGAAGAACTGTGCCAGTGAGGCACCGTAGTCAGCTTAAATTTCTCCAGTAGGTAGGCATAACCTGCTGGTTGTGGTTCCGAAGCGTTGATTTCCATGGGGTTACCTCGTAAAATTGTTATTACCCCAATAATATGATTATTTTCAGGCTGTATGTCAAATTAATAGTTATAATATGGCTCTTTTGAAGAAAAATGATTATTCTGATTGGCACCTCTTAATTTTGGGCCATTATCGTGAAAAACGATTTCGAGGCCAGGAAAATGATTATAAAACACCATTTTCATGGAAAAATGGGTACAGCCCCAACTTGTCCGGTTTATGACGGGTATAATCCATATGTCATTTCAGGTCATGGGCGTTGTGTATCTGGTGTTTTTTCTGCTTGTGGGCGGTATCTGGTTTATCACGATATTCATGGCAGCTCTCCCGATTAGTAACGTTGTTGAAGGCCTTCGCGACATCGTTGAAGGGGAGGGCGATCATACCCACAAATTAATGCGGAAAATCGAAGCCATCGGTCTTCCGGAAGCTGTAAAGGCCATGACGGAAAAAGCCGAGACGGTGCTCGGCGCACCCGGAACAACCTTTCAAACCCGACGCGACGGGTAGCGATGCCCAACTCTTCCCCAAGATGGCTAAAATGATGTCGAATGCGAGTTGATGGGTAAATGAAAGGACGGATTCCCCGTAGCGTCACCCCCGGCTGTGAGAGAATGAGCAACTGCCGTTGCGCCGCTTTATCATAAGTCTACACGAGACCTTTTATATGACCAAGTGATCGGGGAACCATGCTTGGGTTCATATCATCTGATTGCACACCGGCTCCGCCTCTGGGCACGCCGCGCTCCTGTGCGGCTTTTTTTTAATGATGGAGCGAAGCGACTCCACAACGAAGAACGAAGAACCAAGCACTAAGAACGTTTTTTAAAACAACCGCCCACCAGAAACACTGTCAATAAAACACGATGATGACGTCGAGCTTTCTAAGGGAGCGGCAGGGTCCTGTTCCGTCGTTTCACTCACTTTGTTGATCACCAGGCCGTTGTACTTTTCAGCCACGGCTGTATAGATGGTGTTGTCTTTAACAAAGGCCGAGATCTGCTCCGCGCTGCTTTTTGTGCTGTATGTGGCTACGGATTCCGGGTTTTCCGGGTCGGTGATGTCAAAGGCGGTAATGCCGTTTTTCCCTGAAGCGGCAAAGGCGTAGTGGGTTTGAATGTCGATGTGGTTATAGCTGCCTGTGTCTGGGGGAGGGATGACGGCAACGGTTGTGGGGATCGCAAGGGGATCCGTGACGTTTTCGATGATGATGCCTTGTGTGCTGTCTGCAATGAAGGCGTAGATTTGGGACTCTTTTTCGTAGATGGCCACGGCAACGGCAACGCCGGGGGTGTCTTTTTCCGCCACGACTGAAGGGCTTTCAGGATCTGACAGGTCGACAATTTTAAGGCCCAACTCATCCGCATAGTATGCGTAATTGCCGTGAACCGCGACGTCTACTGCCGTTCCAGGGGTAAAGCCCGTAGTGTCAGCGGCTTTGGGAGTACCTGGGTTTAATGGGTCGGTCACATCGATGAGCAGGTACGGGTTGGTGTTGCCGTTGGCCACACATGCATTCTTGGACGCGTCTTTTTCATATGTTGCAACAGCCATGGCGGTGCCTGTGGTGGGTATGGTGTTGAGCAAATCGGGGGTAGATTTTGTCGACACATCGACAATTCTCAACCCGCCTCCTCCATTAGCGATATATGCCTGGTCTCCGGACACGGCAATATCATGGGAGGTGCCGTCAATCACCACATAACCTGTGCGGCTGAGATAAGAAGGCAGGGAAGAGTCAAATATAAAAAGGCCGCTGTCGCCGGTGAACAACCCGCTGTCTCCGTCAAGAAGGTAGGTGTAATTACTATCGTAAAAAACAGCGTCCCCGCTGACAGGGGAGTTTACGGTCAGTTTATGAATAGGTTCACGCGGGTTGGTTACATCAATTTTCTGTAAGCCGTTTTCTGCCACGGCCATGTATACATGATCATCCAGCAGCTCCACGCTGTAAGACCCTCTGGTTTCTGTTTCAAAGGAACCAATAACCTCGTAGTCAAGCACCTCGCCGTCAACAGGAGTGGGGGAAAAATCAACGACCTGAAGGCCCTTGTCCCCGTCGGCGATAAAGCCAGTAAGATCTGACACAAGAATACCCGTGGCGTCACCGGGAGTCAGGCATCGCCCGGTATTGATGATAGGGGTGGCTCCAAGAGCTCCACCGGAAGAAAGAATTTTGAGTTTGGACGCCACGGAGTATTGAGCGTAGCTGTCCATGGCCGTGACGTAGGCATAGAGGCTTCCATCTGACGATTCGGCGGCAAAGAGCCCGGTTACCAGCGCTATGGTGCCGTACAGGAGGTTGGTCCGCATATCTTTGGATACCGGCACTGCAATCACAGCCGGATCAGTGACATCAAAGACACGCAACCCGTAGTAATAGTCCAGCATGAAAGCATAGACCTTGCCTTCGTATTCGCACACAGTGGCATTGGTATAGCCCCCGGTGGTTTTGTACGAGCCGTTGATGTCGGGTTGCTTGTAACCTGAAATTCGGTCTGCATCCTGGGTGGTAAGGGGTTCTTCCACAGGTGTGGTCGGGTCGATTACATTGATGACCCTCATGCCAAAATTGCTGTCTGCAAGAAATATGGTGCCATCGTGATAGCCCAGCCCTCTGGCATCTATCTCGGGTACAGTTTTTGTTTCTGTCTCTGACGTTACTATTGAACCGGGGTTGTCGGGTGCGAGGTTTAAAGACCCTGTTAGTGATGGCTGTGTCCCGGGCAATTCGGATAGATCATAAATCAACAGGCCGCTTTTTCCCGCTGCGATGTACAGGGTTGCCGTGGTGGCATCCGACTCGTAGTGGATGTCATGAATGATGGTGCTCGTTTCAACCCGGAATGCGGTGACCAGGTCCATGGTACCGCTTTTCAGGATGGTGACGGTGTCCCCGGTGGTCCAGATGATGAGATCGATTGGATCGTAATTTTTATGGGTACCGGATGTGACGGCATTGGGCGACGGGTGAAGGAAGGATGCCACAGGAGTGTAGGGCCATCTGGCGATTGCACTGAGGGAGGTGGCCGAATAGGCGCTGAAAGCCGTTGCGGCGATGATGATCAGGGTGAGGATGCAGGTTTTTAATTTCATGATAAATCCTGTTGCTGAGTGACGGGAACAAACAAGCTCACAGTCAAAAAATAAATCATGTGGTACGCGGGTATACCGATCAGAGAATTAAGGCCCAAATTTGGCTTGGTAGTTAAAAACGAACCTTATGAACCACGAAGAGCACGAAGGACACGAAGGAAAAATAAAAGATAATTAATTTTAGCGGCGCAGCTGCCTTCGTGCTCTTCGTGTCCTTCGTGGTAGCAATGCTTTATGCTATTTGAGTACGGGGAATCAATGGCCTTGATTTTTCGAATTACTCTGGCTTGACCCTTGCCGTCGTTTTGGTACGTGGAACGCACCCTACATAACACCCGCAAACGTGAGTGGTGGAGTCGCCTTGGAGTCGCGCCGCCCCAGCATATTTATAAAAGGCCATGAGCAAAGCGAATTCATCGGACCAAGAACCAAGCACCACGAACCAAGAACAGGCTTTAGAATTTCACCGTCGCAGAAAACCCCAGCGCCTCCTCATCCCCGAACCTCGACTCAACGTTAAGGGAAAAAGTCTCCAGAAGGTGCACAGATACCCCCGCAACGTACCCCAGGTTTTTGGACCATGTGATATCGTCTTTGTAATTGATATAGTTTTCCGGGTACGGGTAATAAAAGCTCGCCCAGTTTTTGTTGATGTATTGCTCCTTTCCGGTGATGCTTGAGATTCGAACTCCGCCATAGGGATGGAAGAGGCCAATATCAGCTGAAAGCATCAAGGCGAGCTGAATTTCATCTAAGGTGGCAGAGTAGAACAACCCGTCCGATTCCAGCCTGTCGTCTTCAAAATCGAACCTGCGGTATTTGAGGTCCATGCCAAAGGCGAGGGGAATATCGCGGAATGTCCCTTCATGCAGTAAAACAGATGTTCCGAATCCATAATAGAGATCCGATTTTGAGTTAAATTCGTCTTCGATTTCAAAACCAAAGGTGATTGTGGTGTCCGTATGGTAAAAGGTCATGTCTGTATCGCAGACACCGGTCATGGCGTAGACGGTCCAGGATTCCGTTATCACGGCGCCAAGCCTTGCTCCGGCGGTGGTCATCGTGCTTTTTGAGGAACGGATTTGTTCATAATGGCGTATTTCATCATTGGTAGTTCGGGGGTCGTCCCATCGTACCCGTCGTTGCTGGGCGGCAAGTTCATTGTCCTGGATATCGTACTCCGCAGAGATGAAGACGCTTATGGTGCCAGGATCCGTAAAGATCCCGTATTCCCATATGGCCGGATCGCCAATATTTCCCACCGGTGCGCAGAAACCCGAGGCTGCATGAATTAGGAGCAACAGGGTTGCAGAGATAATCGTACTTGTTTGCCTGATACCAATCATATGGGATCTTTCGCCTTTAGCCCTTTGTGTCTATTCCAACTTCAAACCTGAAAAACTCCGTCTCCGGCTTTTCTTTAAGGGCCAGCCCATGTAGTGACGTGTCTGAATCATAGACAAGGGGAATTGTGGCCATAAATCCTGTGAACCTGTTCTCTGTTACAACTCCATTGACGCAAAGACCCCAGTTGTCATCGACAAGTACCGTGTAGGCAAGGGTATGGCTGTCCGGGCTGAAGTGAGGTCGGCCGATAGCATCAAAGGGTGTTTTCTCATCGCCGCTTACCACCATCACCATTTTGTCTTCAAGGTAGGCCATATAGGCCATTTTCGAAGAATCCGGGCTGAATACGGGGCGTTTGACGTTGAGATATTCTTTTCCTGCTTTCCCGTCACAAACAATAAACCATTTTCTTTTTTTCATTGCCTTATACGCAAGGTGCTTTCCGTCTGGGCTGAACACAGGCAAGCCAACGGAATCATATTTTTTCTGTTTTTTTCCGTTGACCACCACAACTGGTTTGTTCTTTTTGATGCCGACGTAAGCCAGTTTAGATGAGTCTGAACTGTAGACTGAAGGTCCCAACTGATCGAATCTGGGACCCTCTTTTCCGTCGGTTACTGTTACCCATTTTTTCCCCTTTTGAGCAGGATAGGAGAGATGCTTAGAATCGGGGCTGAAGAGGGGATTGCTGACCGTCTTGTAAGCTTCATGCTCTTTGCCGTCTTCAACGATGAGGAGCATCTTGCTGGCCTGGCCCACATAGGCAATGTGCTTGGAGTCGGGGCTCCAGGTGATGACCGTGACATTTTCATACCCCTTGCCCTCTTTACCGTCGGTAATAAGGTGCCATTTGATCCCTTTCTGGGCCGCAAAGGCAAAGCGATTGGAATCTGGGCTGAAGACCGGTTCTTTGACGTTATCGTAGGGGCCGTATTTTTTTCCGTTCACAACGGCAAACCACTCTTTTTTGGTTGCAGCAAGAGTTGCCACTTGTTTGGAATCAGGGCTGAACCGAGGCTGACCTTTGATGAAGTCGAAGAGCTCACCTCGTTTGCCATCTATCACAACAGCCTGTTTCTTCCCGTCTTGAACCCGGCAGGCCCATGAAGATCCGTCGGGGCTGAAGGTGAGGTCCGAAATCCCATCAAAGACCGGGCCTTTGTTTCCATCCACCACCGTGAATGCTTTTTTGTTTTCGTATACTATATAGGCAACACGGTTTGTTTCAGGGCTGAAAACAGGGGTGCCCTTGGCAATGGCAGCAAAATCAGGGCCTTTTTTTCCGTCAATATGAACCGCCATTTTATTGTCCACCCGGGTGACATAGGCCATATGTTTTGAATCGGGCGCGCTGACGGTGATGCCATACATTTTTGAGTTTTGTGGTGCTTTACCCAATGAAACGGCTTTTTCTTTAAGATTAATGGTTGGGCCGGTGTTTGAACACACACCGGCTTGACTAAAAAATAAAAGTAAAGGGACAGAAAGTAAAAGTGTTGAAAGACATGATTTCTTAATTCGGTACATCATGGGTCGGTGTTTCATGTGGCGGTATTTCATCTTCTTCATGCGACTCCTTCTTGTCCTTTTTAAATGGGTTCAGTTTTCCAAATAGATGTTTCACCATCTCCATCTGGTGATGAAGGTGTTCCATCTGGACCTCCAGGGGCATCTCAACGGAAAAGCCGGCCATGTAGATGGCGGCTTCCTGCTCGTAATCGAGGCCGGCGTAATGGTTGCCGATTTTTGTGAAGTCGGTGGAGTTGAGGTTGGTACTTGAGTTGTTCGGAACTTCAAGCTTGTCGGCGAGGAGCAGACCCAGGGTCAGGTTCAGCTTGACGCCTTTTGGGAGTTTGAGGCCCACGCCCGCCCCGTAGAGGGTGGCATCGGGAAGGAAATAGAGGGCATCCATCTGATCGTAGTTCAGGGAACTTGGGCGTCTTTCATAACCAAGCCGAAAGGATAGTTTGTCAGTGGCTTGGTACTCCATGGCCGCGCTCCAGTGCCAGGTGTCCCGCATGTTCCGTTCCACCACAAAGTCATTGTCTCCGTATGCGTACCCCAGAAGCTTAGCGATTCTGAGGATCTGGATTCTCTGATCAAAGGTGAACCGATCCTCCTCCACCACTGACCAGTTGGCCCAGTGGAGGTCAGCCAGGAGTTTCAGGCTGCTGAAAGGTTTGACCATGATGCCCGTCTGAACCCTCATGGGGAATGTTTGGGTCGCCGTCACCGTGCCTTTTTGTGTTTCTGTGGGAACAAAGGGAATGTCCAGCATACCGGCTCCCTGAAGGGTCATTTCAGTCTGGCCATTCCAGTCAACATGCCGTTGAAATTGGTCGCTGTATGTCCACGTATAATCTCCGGAGAGTTCCGCAACCGATTCGCTCTGGTAGCAGATGCCGAAGGAGAACCAGTCCTTCGGACGCCAGAGAAGGCCTAAGTTAAAGGAGGGGACAAAGTCATCCCGCGCTTCCATGTCCAGAGTGAGGACATGCTCGTAAGGGCCCAGGCCGCCGCCCAGCCATGGGGGAGGGAGGGTTTGCTCCGAGACAACAGGTATTTCGAGGTCTTTGGTGGCATCACCGAGGACACGGGTGAGGGCCACCAGCTCGTTGGGAGTTCTTAAGTCCACCTCCACGCCCAGGGCCCGTTGCGCAAAGCCCACGGATACCCCCAACGACAGGGTGTCTGAAACCCGGAGCGACGCAGAAGGTGCAGCGTAGACCATGTGTTGGGTGTAGACGGATTTTGCGCTGAACCGGTAGGGGTCGTCCTCATCGCCATGAACAAAACCGGCACCGTAGGGCACATAGTTGGCAATGGCAAACGTCAATCTGCTGTCTGGTTTTCGTGAAGCAACCCCGAGGTTTGGGCTGGGCATGACAGGGACCTGAAGAGGCCCGATAAAGGGAAGGTACATCTGGTTGGCAGAGTTGGTCCCTTCGGAGCCATCTAGGGGGTCAGGACCGCCGTGGTCGCTGTTGGGGTCGGTCTCTTTGGAGTAGGTGTCCGGCCACTTGTCTTTGTCGGGGCCCCATTGTCCGCTCATGAGTCCGGGCCACTCCTTGTCGGCGTTAAATCGTCCGGTTCGAACGATACTGGCAAAGACAAGGCTGTTGCCGAAGGTTTTGCCTTCGGGGAGAAGGGAGAGTCCAGCAGGGTTGTAGTGGATGGACATGATCCCGGGAGGGTCGGCGGTGCAGGTGTTGGCGAGGGAAAGAGCAACGGCATCGGTGGCCACCTGTTCGTTAAAGGCAGCTATGGAGACGTGAGGCATGAGAGTGAGCATGGCCGCAGCAATGAGCAGGCCCAAAAGGAAACGGCATGTTGGTGTCGTATGGGAATACGGCTGCAGTGAACGCTTTATTTTTCTATCACATATCAAGAAAAGTAACTCCTCCAGGGGGTGCGCTTCTACAGTTCGAATTCAAAGGGGACTCTCACCCCAACCGAAAAATCAGGATCGTTGTTGGTCAGGCCGAAACTGAGCTTGACGTTAACCGACCGTTTGGGGGAAAGATTCCAGCCGGTACCGATGCTGAAAGTCGAAGACATGGCCGATTCCGACGATGTATCGTCGGTTCCTACCCAGTCGTACTCCGTTTTCATGGAGTAACTGTACTGGTAGCTTAAGTTGAGGGAGACTTTGTAGGAGAGGGAGTAGCCGATGCCCATGCTTAGGGAGTAGGTATCTCCGGGCTGTACCTCGCTGAGAAATATTCCGGCTTCTCCCTGGGTCCCGGTTTTGTAGTTGAGCCCAGTAATGTCAAACCCGTGCTGGTAATTAACGCTTCCGAAGGCAACAAGGGGGTCGATTGATTGGCTGAGACTGAGACCGGTGGAGACCGCGTAGCCCCCTGATCCTGTGGACATCTCCGTGGCGCTGTCTATTTTGTACGGGCTTCTGCCGGTGGGGCAGATAAAGGAACCGCTGATAATCTTTGATGTGGTGCCGCCACCAGCCTTCACTGGCTGCCACTGAAAACTGAAGGAGACATCGCCGAAATCGGTGACGTCCTTGGCCGATGCGTTGGTTTGACTGTTCATCTTGTAGACAAAGGGAAGGTTCATGCTCAAGGTGAGGTTGTCTTTGTGGGGGTATTCAATGAGCAGGGCGTTTGTCACGCTGTGCATGGCGTTGTGCTCAACCCGTGATGACTCGACAATAGAATCATAAGAGTACCCTGTGTACCTGAAGCTGTACTCCAGCCCCAGGGCCCCGGGCCTCATCAGGGTATAGGCACGGCCTGCTGCAGATAGAACGTCTTCTGTGGAGCCTTCCTTTTCCTCATCCGTTGTTTCAAGTTCCCTTCGGATGTCATTCTCTTTCTCCATCTTCAGAAGCTTTTCTTCCAAAATCTGCATCTGCTCCCTGAGCAAATCCACCTCAGTAGACTCTTCGCAAAAGGCAACAGAAGCAAACAGAACAGCAAGAATCAGTATGGAAAGTATTTTAAAGAGCCTCGGCAATAGATTCTCCTTCATGTGAATCAACCTCAACCGCGTGTCCGTAAAGGGCCAGAAAAATGAAATGTCCAAAAAAGATGCCTCCGGCGGCCCTGCCGGGGGCCAAACTTTTGAAAAGTTTGATAAACAGTTTTTTATTGTTTATACCGCTGCGTCGGCCCGAAATAGAAATCCGTCTCCAGCTCCCCCGGAAGATCAAAGGGTTTATCCATATCGAACATAAGGGTTCGCTGCATGTCCTGATCGATGAATCGTAAGTCTTCCTCTTTCAGGCGCAGGTTGGACAACGTGCAACCTTTTTGGGGGAATATTTTGAACAGGATGCTTTTGTACCACATCTCTTTAAACTCATTGAGCGTGTAGCTTCCGTTTCCACGCCACGGATCAGCCACAAATACGTGGTCTTTGTGGATTCCTTTCAAGACCACGAAATGGCGGTACCCAAAGAGCTCCAGAGGGACAATGCACGGCCAGTTATCAGGCTGCATGAGATCTTCGAGCTCTGCGTTAAAGCCGCCTGACTTATAGCCCAAGGCATCGACAAACTGTTGCATGTCCCAGAGGGAGAAAGCCCTCAACCGTTTTATTTGCTCGGCATCACCGTATTTCATAAGGCCGTTGATGATCTGTTTTTCAGTGAGTTGCTCTCCTAAGCAAAACTTTAGAAGGGTTCCTAATGAGGCGGAGCCGCAGCTGTAATCATGCTCCTGCTTGACGATATTTTTAAACAATGATTCGGAAAGGGGGGTGACATGCTGACGCATGCGAAATTGTTGCTCATGGCCAATAGCAAGGTTCAACTCACCCTCGGGAATTTTACCCTCTGGGTGAAATCCTCCGATAAAACAGATCAAAAGGATGAGGCCAATGGCTGCTTCCATGAACAAGTTTCCTTCAGTTGCTATTGTCAAACACAGAGAGCGAAGGTGATTTTTGTGATTCTAAAATTGTAATGAGAACCTTAGTGGTGAATATAAACAAAGTTACGTATATAGTAAAGTTATATCTTGGCCGAAGCCAATGGAGTCAAGCTTTTTGAGCGATTGTACAAGATAAAAAATGCCCGAAAACCAGGGGTTATTATCGCTAATTCGTAGAACATGATTGCTGCTGAGTTAGCTCTGGTTAACCAGTTTTTTCCGTATACTCATGGGTAAATCGCCACTTGCGATCCCTTTGAAGGATAACCGTTGGGGAGTGACATCCATGGTAAGCTGACTCATTATTAAGGACGTTTGTACGCTTATTGCGGACAAAATATGAACATCGTTGAGAACATGATTTACCAATAAGCACATAAAGATCGAGAGGGTCGAAGGGTTGAAAAAAGCCCTTGTCCCGATTTGATAAGTACGAATTAATCAACGCTTGCGATTGTAGAGAACCCTGTAGCGTATATTTTTTGCTCTGAGTACCTGTGTAAATGGCGGTTTCTATTTTGTGAACCAATTCGGTGGTATTGACGCCGTCGTCTTGGTGCGTGGAACGCACCCTACATACCCCGGTGCCTCTTCTGGTAGGGTTTGCCCTGAAGTGTTTCTCCATGCCACCGGTGGGGTTTATGACATCTCGTCATGTCGCCATCACCCTCGTAGGGTGTGTTTTACGCACCATGTTCGAGTAACCAACGGTCTTGGTTTTTATCTCAATTCAAAGGTGTTGAGACCGTGATTTTTGGTGCTTCAATGGTAACGGGTAACAAGACTTAAATTCATAACATCAACGGATAACAGGCGTGTTTCATGCCTTAATTGATAACGAATGGCATGAACCAAGCCCGAGGATAATTCCTTGATAAAAAGTCTTCAAAGAGGGTTTTAGCCTTAGTTTTTTCTTGCCGGAGCGTAGCGACTCCTCGAACGAAGCACTAAGAACCAAGCACGAAGAACGCTTTTGCTTTTTCCGCTTTTAGCCCTTTTCATGGCTTATCCCACCACTGCCCTTGAGTCAGGGATTTCTCATCATACCCCGCCACAACTTGCACTCCCTGTTGCGGCGAATTCACGTTAAGAATGAAGAACATGCCCATGTCCTTTGACGCGTCTGCATTTGAGTCAAACCGAAGGGTCGCCGGTGCATCAGGATCGTTGGGGTTCAAGATGGCTTGCCTGTTCAGGGTGGTCATCCCGGTCCCGCTTCCTCCAACCAGGAGAGCTTCGTTGTAGGCACCTGTGTAGCTTTTAAACAAAGCCGATAGGTCACCCTGGAGCCGGTTGCTCCCAAAAACCACGCGCTGAAGGTTGTTGTCTGCATCAAAATCCGTGATCAATACCAGGCCGTCGATGGTCATGTCATTATCGGTGGCATTGTTCCCAATGGACATGGTGCTCCATTGCTGGTCCCAGCCGGTGTTGTAATATCCGGCTGAAAGGGCATCAATGGTGGTGTAGGTCTCCATATGAATATCGAGAAACAGCCGTGCGGTGTTCTCGTTCATGACGAATTGAGTGAAGCCTTGTTGGGCCGTGGTGCTTTTCAGCTCCGATTCGCCCATGGGCTTCAGCTCGGCGAATGCGGGAGGGATAAGCAGGAACAAAGAGAGGAAAAGAACAGGCAGAACACACCGTCCGATAGCCGATAGAGGTCGACTTCGGTTTGCTGAACACACGCTTCTGAAAAAGATGTGGATGATTGATTTCAGCATAAAGTGTTGTTGTCCTGAAATTAAAAGATGAGGTGTTGTTCGCCCTTCGCTTTTACCTGTTCACTACTTACGATTCACCATTCACTTATAAGCCGCTCCCAGGCCTCTTCCCGGAATCTCAATGTACAATTTGTGCGCCTTGATGTTGTCCAGTGCAAAGGCCCCAAGGTCCGTTTCCTGCTGAGCCATGTTCTTCACCTTCATGTGCTCCACACGAATCGATCCTTCCATGGGCACGTTTAGGGCGATGAAGCCACTGCCGAATCGGGGGTTGTCTGCGGTGTAGGTTACGGCACCGTCTTTGTCTTTGAATACCCAGGTTTCGGTATCGTCTGCGGCAACGTCCAAGGTCATTGGGTTGCCGCCTTCCATGTCGCCGAGGGTGAATTCCCCTGCAGCTTGCCATGTGGTGGTGTTGGTAGGGTCATCTTCGATGCCATCGGTGCGGGCGGCATCGTCGGTAAAAGTACCGGCAAAGGTGATACCAGTGAAAGCAAGGGTGTCGGGCTGACTAATGACATGTGTTGTGTCGCGATAGGTGAGCTGGTCAATGGTCACCCGGGCCCCGAACTCCATGTCCACCCCACTGTCATGGGCCCCCAGGATAAGGTGAAACGAAGGCATGGAAAAGGTATCGATGGCGGCTGAGCCGATATCTGTACCGCAATAATTGATGTTCCCGATGGTGGTGTTTTTTCTTAGATCGATGTCGGAACCGGTGAGGTAAAGAAGGGCTTTTCCGTCAATGGGGCTTGCTGCGTCGTTGACCGTGCCCATATCCAAGGTAAGAAACCCGATAAGACCGTCGCCGTCTGTATCGGACATCCCCACATCAAGGGTCGTGAAGGATTCTATATTCTGAAATTCAATGTAGGTGTCGGGATCATAGGGGTTGGCAAGCTGGAATGCGTCAACGGATTGGTAATAGGTCACATCTTCCATGGCGATGCTGATGCCCGCCTGGGCCGTGGTGCCCTTCATCTGGCGTTCGGAGAGGGGCTCCAGTCCGAACGCACAAAAGGGGAGAGCAAGAAGTGTAACTATATAGATGAGGATTGTTTTACCCATGCACTTGGTTTCCACCTGTGGCGTTTTACAGCTCGCTGATGATTGGTGAAGGGGCATCGTTAAAAGAGACGCATTAACTGAAACTGCTCTCATTGTAAAAGGGCAGGACGCGTCGACTTTTTTCTCGTCATCATCATTTACAGTGGCAACCCGACCATCCGCGGCTTTTCCTTAACGGTGCGGACTCGAAGCTTTCCGTCCCCGGATTGCTCCGGGTTTGGCTTTGTCTGTGTTCATATCTTATTAAGTGATGTAAGAAAGGCCCCTCCCAATGGGTGGAAGGGGCCCGAATCAAACGTAGGATCGAACCTTACGTGAGATCTACCCGGCTATCAGTGAGCGACAATTTCAAGGGTGCCGCCGAGAATGGCCAGAGTGCTGTCGGTTTTCTTGATTTTGATAAAATCGCGATTGTTGTTGAAGGAGCTGCCTTCGGCGGTGATGCCGATGCTTTTAACAGAACCGGATTTCGCGATTTCAATGGTGGGCAGCCCGATGACTACACCGGAGACGGCGAAGTTGTCATACAGAGTACCAAACTCAACGACATCGGTATACTTGCCATCGGTTTTTGCGGATAAAACACTGTCAATGCCTGCTTTTGCAGGTGCATTCAGAGTGAGATCACCACCAGCCGCATCAACATAAAGAAACTCAGCTTCGGTCATTGGCGTACCTGCAGTTGGACCATCGGGTACATTGCCAGCAGCAAGCGCTGCAGCGTATACTTGAGCTCCGATTCCACCAATGATATGAGCTGACGTGGCACCAGCTGGCAACCCAAACGATGTATCAACATTGAATTTTTTACCTTGCGTCATGATCGAGGCCGATCGTGCCACGTCGATGGTGAGGGCTTTCGACGTCAAGACAGTGGTGCCATTTGTCCCGTCCATTCCGTTAGCTAAGGCGATGGCGTCGTAATCAGCAGCAAGGAACCCTTCGCGGTTACCCGCTTCGGCGAAGATTGCGCGGATTGTTGTGAGGGTCTCGGCACCATCGATGTAGATACCAGCCGCGTCTGAATGAGGCTCATCAATTGCATTGGTTGAGGTACCGCCGAGACCATCGGTATCCCTGTAGATGGTCTGGCCAACGGCCTGATACAAGGTAACGTCATCAATTGCGATGGTGACACCGGCCTGACCGGTGGCGGATTTCATAGTGGAATCGGACATGGCTTCAAGGCCAAATGCCGAGGACGAGACCATTAGTGAGGCTCCAAGAATGACGCTGAGTGCTAACTTTTTCATATTTATATCTCCATAGTCTTATAGACATAAATGGTGAGAGGTGTCAGGTCAGGTACGTTTTAGTTACGCTTTGTGGCAGGCCTGGCCCTGATTCTGTTACCGGATTTCGTCTGAGTATCGAATGGCCGCTGCTACTTAGTGAGCAGCAATCTCCAGGGACCCGCCCATGATAGTCATGACGCTGTCTTCTTTTTCAATTTGGATAAAGATGTTGTCAGTGTTTGCAACTTTATTGCCATCAGTATCGCAGGCAGTGATCCCAATTTGCTGGGTGTCACCCGTTTTACAGATTTCGATGGTGGGAAGGCCAATGACGACGGCTGCAACATTAGAGCCTTTAATAGCGGTACAGATGGGTGCTGCAGCTGCAACGTCGATAGAAAGGGCCGCAATTTCGATGTGATCTTTGAGTTCGATGCCTTCAGCATCAGTAGCATCAACCCTGTTACCCAAGGTTCCGTCGAGGATCAAATTGTAGCCGTCAGGTGTAACAGCTGTGCCATTAACTGTTGTAGTGGCTGCAAAGGCAGTTTTCAGAAAATTGCCACGATCCGTGTGATCCAGCAGGGCGCGAATCGTGGTGAAGGTCTTTTTGCCGGTGATGGTGATTGCGGCGGCATCAGCTTCTGCCTCTGCAACACCGTCGGTATCAATGTACATGGTCTCACCGACGGTCTGGTACAAGGTGACATCGTCCACAACGATGCTCACACCGGCCTGACCGGTGGCATCTTTCATAGTGTCAGCGCTCATGGCCGTTAAGGCAAACGATGAGAGGGGGGTAAATGCCAGTGCGGCTCCAACTACTAGACTGAGTGCCAATTTTTTCATCTTAAAACCTCCTGATTAATTAATTAGGAATTAATTAGGCCAGAGGCGGCCCGACTATCCGTATTTCTCCTAAAAACACGGACTCGTGGCTTTCCGTCCCCGGATTACTCCGGGTTTGGCTTTTTCTGCGGCTGTGGTGGTGCCTGGGTACAACCTGTATAAAAATGAAAACTGTGGTTTCAGATCTAACTATGGCGACGGTGTTGGTTTAGTTTTTGAGGGAATTGAGTCGCCACAGGGAAAAGAGGTGCAGGGCATGGCATGTTGAATGGGTTGGGTCCGTACTGAGTCAGTTCGGTCACATGCACCTCTTTGATTGTGAATGGTTGGAATCGACCGTAGTCGTGTGTGACTGTATGTGTCTCGTTGTGAACTGTGTTTTATGTTTGGAACACAGATAGACTTAGTGTGAATGGTTTTTGATATGCCACGCGCGATTTTATGTGTCAAATATTTTTTTGTAAGCGACGCTCGAATGGGTGTTTAAATATCTGGTTTTATTATTTAAATTAGTTTTATGGAGATGGAAATCAAGTTCCGCGCCTTGTGCGGTTCACCAGGGCGGGGTTTCGAGTGGTTTTACCAATTGGTCAACAGTTTGCCGGTTCTTCGAAAGTATTGAAAATAACGATGTTTGCGCTTAAAACCAAAATTCAAGTGTTTCCCATACAGGGAACGAATTTTCCTGCTTTTGACTGGTTGGTCAATAAAATCCAGTCATTTTTTACCGAATGGTAAACCCTTCTTAGTCATGGGGTCGGACCAGGCTAATTATCTGATAAATATAGGCATCATAATTAATTCCTGTTGAATTATTCTCTTAGTGCTTTATTATAGATGTAAGAATCACGATTTTGAGATTTGTTGCATGGTATCTACGAACGGGGGGGATCTATGGCAAGGGCTCATCGTCATTATTTGCCGGGCCATGTCTGGCACATCACACATCGTTGTCATCAGCATGAGTTTCTGTTGAAATTTGCCCGGGATCGTCGCCGATGCACGGGGTGGCTGTTTGAGGCTAAAAAACGCTATGGCCTCAGCGTGTTGAACTACATCGTCACATCCAACCATTTTCACCTTCTGGTGTACGATACCGGTACGCCCCGCATCATTCCCAAATCCCTCCAATTGATCGCTGGCCGAACGGCCCAGGAGTACAACCAGAGAAAGGGCCGGAAAGGCTCTTTTTGGGAAGACCGCTACCATGCAACGGCCGTTGCATGTGATAGCCACCTGGCGGAGTGCCTTATCTATATAGATATGAATATGGTGCGGGCAGGGGTGGTGGAGAATCCTTCAGACTGGGAGTGTTCGGGGTACCACGAAAGTCTGATGCAACGGCAGAGGTATCGGATCATCGATTCCGATCGGTTGGTTCACCTTTTGGGCATGGAGGATGAGGCGTCGCTTGCTGAGCATCGGCGGCGGTGGATTGATGCCAAGATTCAGGGTGGCGGGATCCAGCGCGAGTCGGCGTGGACTCAAGGGGTTGCCGTGGGGGGCGAAGAGTTCCTTTTGGCGGTGAAAAAGCAGATGGGGGGAGGGGGCTAAAGGCAAAAGGTGAAAAGGCAAAAGGTGAAAAGGCAAAAGCGTTCTTCGTGCTTGGTTCTTGGTTCTTCGTTCAAGGAGTCGCTGCGCTCATCCATTGGAAAAAAAACGGTATCTATTCAGCTTGTGCCTCCGGCGGCCCTGCCGGGGGGCAAGCTTTTACCTGATCTAAAAAGTGGGTTTGACAAACAGGCCTTTAAAAATGGCCAGCTGAAACGCTCAATTTAAAGGCGGATGTGATTTGCCCCGAGGAACGAGGGGTAAAGCGAATCCGCAACCTGCTTTCAAGGTGGCCCACCTTGCCGCCGGAGGCCGTTTTTTGGGAGTTGAATCGTTAGAGGCTTCTATCAGAAGCTTATTGAGCCGCAAGAATCTTTAATGGTTTAATGTTTGATAAGTTAACTCTTTTTCGAGCCTGCCACAACTCGTAGTTGTCTTGCATCGTAAGCCAGCTTTCTGGAGACCGCCCTATAACCTTAGAGAGCCGCAATGCCATTTCAGGTGAGACAGCACTTTTACCTTTGATAACCCGGTTAAGTGTTGATGGCGCTACCCCAAGTTGCGATGCGAGAAAGCGACAACTGATATCATATGGCTCCATGTAAACAGAAACGATAAATTCCCCGGGGTGAGGAGGGTTGTGCATAGTCATTGGTGGTAATCCTCATAGTTTAAAATGTATGCATGACCATCTCTGAACTCGAATGTGATACGCCAGTTGGCGTTTACTGAGATAGACCACACACCTATACGATTTCCCGATAATTGGTGGAGTTTGAAACCTGGAAGATTGATATCGTCTATTGTATGAGCGGTATCAACAGCAGTAAGTTGCATTCTAAGTTTTTTAGCATGGCCTGCTTGGATTCCCGTTTTCCGACCCGTTTCAAAGAATAGTTTCAGCCCCTTATGCTTGAACGATTTAATCATGATAAAATTGTATTGTGTTGCGCAACACGAATCAAGCAAAATGTTCGAATTTAGCCGCTAATGTTGAAGGTAACGAGACGGTTGGTGCAGAGCAGCATGGGGGGGCTAAAGGCGAAGGGCGAAGGGCTAAAGGTGATGGGTCGCTCCGTATCAGTTATTTTTGTCGATTTCATTATAAGTATAAAACTTGTATTATTGACATAAACCTATATAAAACTTATATAAATATATGAACTCACTTGAATGGACCCCAAGAGCGGTCAAGCAGATGAGGAAATTCGAAAGGTCTGATCAGAAGAAAATATTTACGGCCATACAAGGCCTTGC
Organism: Desulfolunaceae bacterium; assembly: GCA_942491485.1. Lineage (GTDB taxonomy): Bacteria > Desulfobacterota > Desulfobacteria > Desulfobacterales > Desulfolunaceae > Desulfoluna. The sequence goes on from CALOAX010000018.1 coordinate 234,580, forward strand.
CCAGTGGCCGAATTGCCAGAATGTGAAAGCTCTGACGAATCACAAGCACCCATACAGATTAAGGGTGGGACGCTTTCGGGTCTTCTTTGATGTGTTTACGGGTATTGAAATTGTCAGAATAGAGGAGGTGAAAAAGCGTAATGAAAGCACACACTAAGCATCAAATTATTCATGACAGCAAAGGGAACCCTCTTTTTGCTGTCGTTCCTTATCCAGAGTATGAGGATTTTCTCCTGTATCACCAGGAGAGGAAGGTCACAATTCCCAACGCCGTGGTGGAGTTGATGGTGATGCAGGAGTGCAGCCCCGTCAAAGCATGGAGGCAGTATAAGAAACTATCCCAGAAGGATGTTGCGGAGCGGATGGGTATCTCTCAGGCGGCTTTTTCTCAAATGGAGCAGCCGGATGCAAACCTTCGTAAGGAGACCCTGCGGAAAATTGCTCAGGCCCTTGGCGTCAGTATTGAGCAGGTCGAATAAAAGCAGGGCTAAGGGTGATGAGTCGCTCCGTTCTGCCATGTTTAAATTTGATTCCCTTTTATTCGCAGCCATGCACAGGAACTATGCGCCAGTTTCAACATGTTGAAACAACAATGTTATAGGTTCGCTATAACTGTCAACGTTATCGAATCTATGAAGACATATGACGTCAGCCACCAATGCATATTTTTTTCATAATTGATGGAACGTAGCGACTCCTCGAACGAAGAACCAAGCACGAAGAACGTTTTCTACAAACCCCGATATTTCTGAATTCAATCCAAAACAAAAATCATGTGGTTCTCAGTGCCCTGCAATTTCGACGATACCGCTTTGAATTGCCATGAGAGAGGCTTCCCTGGAGACGGCACCGAAGCTCTTGCCGTCGTCTTCTCCGTCGTTTGTGCTGAGAACAATGGTGTAGGACGCTTTTGGTGCAATGATGACAAGTTTGGGGAGCTCCAATATCACGCTTGTTATCTGGGGTAGGCTAAGCTGGTCAGCGACATTGGTACCCGATGTATTAAACCCTTCAATGGCAGCGAGTATCGAGGGTGTTGCGTCCGGGTTGATCTTAAGAAACCGGTACGCCCAGCTAAGTATTCCCAGGTCCCCCAATCCGTCACCGCTGGCAATGGCGTCGTCTTCTCCGTATGCACCGTTAGGAAGCCCATCTTCCGTGTACCCAAAGGTTTTATAATATGCCTGCAGTAACTCTTCCGTGCTGCTACCGGCCGCTTGGCCCGTGGTTGCCTTGAGAGCGGTTTCGGACATGGGCGTAAAGGCCATGACTGCCAGGGGAAAGAAACTGACAGCGGTTCCGATGACAAGGGAAAGAAGTGCTTTTTTCATTCTGTACGCCCCCCAATGATTTAATTGATAGCATAGAAAAAGGTGAAACAGGCCACGTATACATGGATCGTGTGTTGTGCTGGCGACCTTGGCCTGTTGTCAGGGTCTGAGATGTTGCGATAAAATCAAGTGTTAAAGATGTTCGTTCAATGTTTCCAGAATAAAGGGGTTAAATAAACGTATGGACCACGAAGAGCACGACGTACACGAAGAAAGACCAGAAATTTGTTTTTTGCGGCTCAGCCGCCTTCTTTGATTCAATGATTTTTGATTGGAGTTGGTCCTTCGATTAACGCATAAGCCCTTTTAACGGTGAAAATTGGGTGTGGGTGGTTGAGTATAAGGGGACAGGAGACGGGTAAGGCAGCGTTGAGCTTTGGGGAGGGGTGGGGTGAAATGAAAAAGCGGATGACATTCGGAAACGATGGAAGGGGACAGTCCATACCCGTTGGGGGGCACAGATAACTCCTCAAAAAAGAGAGCAGACGATAAAGGATTTCCACAGGAGTGGTAAGGTGTCGTTCGTGCTGTGAATGAGACGCAGGCGAGTTGAACTCGAATAAATCCGTTATAAACGGAGCTGAGTCAGTTTTAAATGATCAAAAATAATCTCACGCACAGTGTGTTGTGTCAACTGTTGATTATCTGTTAAATCAGCGGTCTCTTCAATTATTTATGGTTCAATGGGTGGCGACTTCAATGATGCCGCTCTTTGTGGTCAGCTTGTTCACGCCTTTGGCGAATTTTCCTTTTTTTTCTTTCTCGCCTGAACCAATCTCGTAAGTTTGCGGTGTGTTCTGAAGGTCATAGGATGGGGGCTGATGAATGACCGTGTTCATGTGGGCCTGAGCAAGTCCGAGGTCTCTGCTGGAGGTGCCACGGGCAGTGATTTCTTTAAGAATACTTCTGGTATCATCCATGGTGGGAAGGTCGCGGATGACAACAAGTGCTTTTTCCCAGGTGTGGGGCTTGTCTGCGGTGATATCGGCGTAGATCATCTCGGTCAGCTTTTCGACTGCAGCTTTTTGGCCGCGAGTTGAGACCATCTCGGCCTTATTCATTGATGGTCCTGAGGTTTCGCTGCTGCTGGTGTTTACCAGCCGGGTTAATGCCTGCAGGATGGCAGCGGATTCTCCATCTGTGAAAACGACCCCTGTATAGCCCAGGATGTCACTGGGGTCTTCCCCTGCATACGCAATAAGGGTCTCAGCTTTAAGGGAATCGGTAGCGGTGCTCAGGTAGTCGTTGATTTCCTCCAACTCCACATCAACCATTGATTCCGCATCCCATGTCATGGCTTTGAGTCCATGAACGGGGATTGCCTTCATCGCAATTGATGACACCGGGACGAGTGCGAGTGATGCGCCAAGGGCAAGGGCAAGTGCAAGGAGAGATTTTTTCATTTGAACCACCTCCTGAATCTATAGATATCGACAACAATGCGGGGTTCGGAGCGACAAACCGCTCCCATGCTGTGCTAATCCGGATATTTCATGAAAAGCGATTGGTGCAAAGAAATAAAGTGTGATTACAGTGTTTTGTTGTGAAAAAAATAGTTGTTTCAAAAACACAAGTTGTAATTCACGGTTTTCTGTATGATTTTCTCACCCTTCGGGCGCGCCGGGTTCACTCATCTGTCGTGTTATCATAACTTTAAGGTAAGCCACTACACCTGCAGCTGCAGCTCTGATGCTTTGCATATAAGCTCACCCGACTCGTAAAAATATCCGGGCTAAAGGTATGACAAGCGACGACCAGGAAGGCATCGGCGTTTTATTACCGGGGATAACGGATCAGCGCGACGGCTGAAAAAAGCGACATGAAACGTTGAACGATTCCTGTTGGCATGCACGATGAGATATTCGTTATGCCAATCCATGTAAGACGGGGTTGTTTCGACTGCTACTGAAATGACAGGCAGCCAGCTTCTGTGCGTTGCACGTGTTGCAGGCCGAATTTCTCTTAAGTATTTCATTGTTGTGAATATATCTTAGATATTTAGCACAGCGTATTTATGCGGGCAAGGTATAATTTCTTTTTATTTTAGTGCTATATGGCTGTCGGGGCAAGCCTGTAGGGGGCACGGAGGTTTGTAAAAGCACTAAAAGTGATGCCTCAGGCGGCAAGGCGAGCCACCTTGAAAGCGGCTTGTTGTTGTGCTTTGCCCCTTGATCCAGGAGCTAACCCGGATATTTCATGAGAAAACAGTTAGATCAAAGCAACGACATGTTATTACAGATAATTAATGTGATAAATCGAGGTATTTTAAAAACATAAAATGTAATTCACGGTTTCCTGCTTGCTTTTCTCACCCTTCGGGCGAACCGAGTGCACCCATCTTCCGCGTTATCAGAGCATTGAGGTAAACCACTACATCTACAGCTCTGATGCCTTGAATATGGGTGCACTCAACCCCTGAAATATACATACTAAATTGATACGGAATTTTGGTTGAGGGTGCTTTTGTTTACAAGGGCACTGGCGAGAACTGAGTTGATGTGCTGCTATTCGCAGACTTTGGTTTGGTGAGAGACAACAATCCAGGAACAGGGGTGCTTAAAAAAACATGAGCGGGGAGTTGAGGGGCGGCGGCCTTTCGGTACCCTCGATAGTCGAGAGCAAGAAAAACAGGCGGCTCCTATATATAAGGTGTCGCCTGTTTGTGTATAGGCTTCGCCAGTTAATTGAAAATGGTGAGTAGTGAGTGGAAAAAACCATGATAGTAGCTGATAGGTGGCTATGGGTGCAGCGAAGTCATTGAACCAAGAACAGAAAAGAGCCTTATGAACCATGAAGAGCATGAAGGGCAGGAAGAAAAGCAAAGGGCATAGTTTTTAGCGGCGCAGCCGCCTTCATGCTCTTCATGGCCTTCATGGTAATGATCTTTTTTTTTAGATGCCGGTGCCCTCGTAACCCGCTTTCGAGGTGTTTTTGCCTAATGTGACTTCGCCACCCTCGCCGCCGGAGGCATTTTTGTTCCCTGAAATCGAATTGGGATGTTCATCAGTGCTGGCGAAATGTTCACAAATAGTGGATAGTGTGTCATGGAAAGGGAACATCTCTTTTGTCGGGGTGGTTGAAGAATCACTGCAATTGAAGCGGGTTGTGAAACAATGACAGTGTTCTGGGGTTTCGGCAGGCTTTTTGCTCTTCATTATGGGGCCAGGTTTCAGGTTTGGGGTATTGAAAAGGCCGAGGATGTTATGTCATGTGAAATTTATATGGTTTCAACCTACGTCTAACCCCAAACATGGATCCCCGGCCATTCGATTAAATGAAAATATCACGCATTCGAACGGTATAGCGAATAAATCGGTTTCAGGTTTTGGTGAAGCCGGGGAAGACGATTTGGGTGGTCTCTCGTTGGCAAGGGTTTTGGAGAATGCCCACTGCGTATGTGTTTTGCCCCGAGGAACGAGGCGCAAAGCGCATCCGCAACCAGCTTTCAAGGTGGCTCACCTTGCCGCCGGAGGCTATTTTTTAAATGGGCGAGGCAATATGAAGATGTGGTTGAAATCGGCTGCGGCCGTGTTCTTTTTTTTGATGTGCTTGGTGCCGGGGGCGCAGGCTTTGGGCGACGTGGTGGCCGGGAAGCAGATGACTCTGCGGCTTCTCATCTGGGACGGATACGCCCCGGAAGAGGTGCAGGCCTCCTTTATACAAGGTGTGCGGGAGAAGTACGGTGTGGACCTTGCCTTTTCCATCACCTACGCTTCCAACCCCGATGATTTTTTCGACGCCCTTCGAAATGACAAGGTGGACCTTATCTCTCCGGCCCACAACCTGCCCAAGGATTCCCGCTACAATCTCACCACCAATGGGCTGACCCTGCCCATCCGGTTGGAGAATATCCCAAACTACAAACACCTTGTGCCTGAACTCTACCGACAGCCCTGGGCTATGGAAGGGGGGGAAGTGTATGCCGTTCCCGTGGTGCAGGGGCCTTACGCTCTTGCCTACAATACCGATTTGTTTCCAGAGGAACCCACCAGCTGGCGCGTCTTCTGGGATCCTGCCTGGCAGGGGAAATTTATGGTTCATAATGATTATTATGAACTCAACGTTTACATCTCCGCGCTGGCCCTTGGGCATCGGCGGAAAGATATTTTTCGGTTCGACGCCATCAAAGGGGAGAGCCTGGACCTGATGATCGGTTACCTTGCAGCCAATTCGGCCTCGTTCTGGCAGGGGTTTGACAAGCCGGAGAACTACCAGGGGCTTGCCCTGTCAACCACGTGGCGTTGCACCTTTCCCGAGGCGGGCGGTGCCTTCAAGGGGTGGCGCATTGCCGTTCCGGAAGAGGGGACGCCCTGGTGGATAGATGCCATGCTTATCAGTCATACCTTAAAAGAGAAGCCTCTCCTGCGCCGTATCGCAGAGGAGTGGATCAACCATCTTTTGACCGATGCGGTCCAGACCCAAGCCATCGCTATGGAACTGGGGACCTATCCTGTGACCCGGAAAGGCCTCTCCGATTATGTTGCTTCCCTGCCGGATACCACTGCTGGGGATAACCTGAAACTGTTGCTGGACAATAAGATCCTTTGGGAAATTCTTGAAACACGGGATAGAAACGCCTTTAATTTTTTATGGGATGAGGCCATGAAGACGAGACCTGCAGGCAAAGAAGGGGTGGGTGAATGAAAGAGCTGCGCAATGACCCTGGCAAGCGAACCTCCCTGAGGACCGATTTTACCTACGCACTTTTTATGGTGCTGGGAGTCACCTGTATCATCGTGACGATTATCGACTGTTACATGGTCTATGAGCGAAACACCCGCATGCTTGGTAAAAATGCGGAAAGCACCATGGAAGAGGCCGTGGAAACATTGGCCCAGCCCCTCTGGCATTACGATGTGGCCTTTATCCGCAAATTTGCCGAAATCCTTTCCAATGACAGCAGCCTGGTTCATGTGTCGGTCTTTGACGAGCAGGGAAAGACCCTGGTCTCCCACGACCGGCAGCGGGAAGCCCCGGTGACGGAGCGGATCCGCTGGGAGCTGGAGCGAACCGTTACATACAACGGTAAGAATATCGGTCGCATTGTCATGACCTTTACCAACAGTGATGTGTGGAGGCTGGCTCAGCAGATGATCTTTTCTGACCTGGCCATTATGTTTTCTGCCCTGTTCGCTGTTGTGGGCACCACATGGTTCCTTCTCAACCGTCAGATTTTAAAGCCGTTGGGGGTGATGGAGCAGGCCTTTCATCAAATTTCGGCCGGAAACTACTCCCGAAGGGTGACCCTAAAAAAGAACAACGAACTCTCCGTTATTGCCGATGAGTTCAACATCATGGTGGAACAGGTGGCCTTAAGGGACAGCAAGATCCGGGAGAGTGAAACAAAATACCGAAACCTGGTGGAGGGAACCACGGACATCATCTTCCGGACCAATCTGGATGGGAAATTGGTCTACATGAACCGGAACTTTGAAAAGTGGACCGGATTTGAGGTGGCTGATTTTCTGGGGAAGCCTTTTTTTCAGCTGCTCGCATCGGGGTATTCCACAGACGCCTTTGAGACGTTAAAGCAAGGTGCCCTTGAGGGGAGCACCACCCTTTACGAAATCCAGCTGATCAAGCGGGATGGATCTCTTGTTCATATGGAACTCAACATCACCATTCAGAGGGATTTCGATGGTTCGCCCATGGGGGCCATGGGTATTGCCCGGGACATTACACGGCGCAAGCACTCGGAAGATGAGCTGAGAAAGTATGAGCAGATGGTGGCTGCTTCCAGCGATTGCATGTGGCTGGCTGATGGCAATCTTACCATCCAGGCGGTGAACGAGGCCTATCTCCTGGCCAGTCGCCGGGATCGATCCCAGCTCATCAATCGGCCAGTGGCCGAGGTGATGGGGGTGTCGCTCTTTGACGAGCATGTGAAATCCCACCTTGAGCGGTGCCTTAATGGGGAAAGCGTGCGTCACCGAGCCTGGGTGAGGCTTCCGGGCCGGGGGCTGAGGTATATTGATTTTACCTTTTACCCGAGCTTTGACGCCGATAACGTCGTCAGCGGAGCGGTGGTCAACGAACGGGATCTCACCGATCAGAAGGCCCTTGAAACAAGGCTTCAGCAATCACAGAAGATGGAGGCCATCGGTACCCTGGCCGGCGGCATTGCCCACGACTTCAACAATATTCTTGGTGGTATTATCGGTTACGCCGAGATGATCGAGATGTTTGACGTGGAAGAGGACGAGCGGATCGCGATACGCGTTGACCATATATTAAAAGGTGCGTACCGGGCCCGGGAGCTTGTGGATCAGATCCTCACCTTCAGCCGCCATGGCGAACAGGAGAAGAGTGTTTTAAGGTTGGCCCCTATTGTTAAGGATAGTTTGAAATTTTTGAGGGCCTCCATTCCTTCAACCATTCGCATCGAAGAAACCATCGATTGCCCGAATGATGTGGTGCTGGCCAATGCCACCCAGATGCACCAGGTGCTGATGAATCTGTGCACCAACGCATCGTATGCCATGCAGGAGAGGGGAGGCACCCTGACCGTAGCCCTATCCGAGACCATGGTGGGCATAGATCAGGCTCGGGGACTCTCCGGAATCTTTCCCGGCCCCCATGTCAAGCTCTCCATTATCGACACGGGGCCGGGAATCGATCCGGAGCTGACCGATCGTATTTTCGAGCCCTTTTTTACCACCAAGAAAACCGGAGACGGCACCGGCATGGGCCTGGCCGTGGTTCACGGCATCGTGAAACATTTCAACGGTGCGGTGACCGTTACCTCCTCGCCGGGTGAGGGGACAGCCTTTCATGTGCTTCTTCCCGCCGGAAGCAATGGGAGCTCCGAAGTAAAAGAGGCGACTCGGGTCCTCGTGCCGAAGGGCAGGGGAAAGATCCTCTTCGTGGATGATGAGGTGTCGCTGGTGGGTTTCAGCTCTGAAATTCTCGAGCACCTTGGGTACGACGTGGTGTCAGAGACCAGCAGCATCCGGGCAAGGCGTCTCTTCATGGAAGATCCGGACGCTTATGATCTTGTGATTACGGATCAGACCATGCCGGAGATGACAGGGTATGATCTTGCCCTGGAGATTATGGCCGTGAGGCCGGATCTGCCCGTGGTGCTCTGCACGGGGTTCAGTTCATCGCAACTCGAAGAGGAGGCCCGGGCCGCAGGGATACGAAGCTTTATGAAAAAGCCCATTGGGGCGCGGCAGCTGGCTGATTTGGTGAGTCGGATGATGGAGCGGGAGTAGATGTCATGATGGGATTGGGGGAAGATGCCTCCGGCGGCACGCTTTTGATTTATAAAAAGTTGAACAATTTCAAGAGGGGAAAGAGATGGCCAACGTATTGATCATTGATGACGATCTGGAGATGTGCACCATGCTGTGCGACCTCGTGAGCCATGTGGAACACGAGGCCGCCTACGCGCAAACCCTTGCCGATGGGTTGAGACTGGCCGTTTCCGGTGGTTTCGATGTGGTCTTTCTCGATGTGCGCATGCCCGATGGCAACGGCCTTGAGGTGATGAAGGATATCCTTGAGATTGACTTCCCTCCGGAGATTATTGTGATGACCGGTATGGGGGATTCCGACGGTGCGGAAAAGGCCATTCGAAACGGCGCCTGGGATTACATTCAGAAGCCCCTCTCACCCAAAAAGATCATCCAGCCCCTGAACCGGGTGCTTCAGTATCGGGACAATATCCGCACGATGAATCGGCCGACCCGGAACCTGAAGCGAGCCGGCATCGTGGGGGACAGCCCCCAGATTCAGGAGTGCCTCAACACCGTGGCCAAGGCGTCGCAGAGTCTCTCCAATGTGCTTATCACAGGGGAAACGGGAACGGGAAAAGAGCTTTTTGCCCGGGCCATTCATGCCAACAGCAGCCGATCCAGGCACCGGTTCGTTGTGGTGGATTGCGCGGCGCTTCCCGAAAATCTCGTGGAGAGCGCCCTCTTTGGCCATGAGAAGGGCTCCTTCACCGGAGCGGACAAGGCCACCGACGGACTTGTGGGGATGGCCAACGGGGGTACCCTTTTCCTTGACGAGGTGGGGGAGATGAACCTCAACCTCCAGAAAGCTTTTTTAAGGGTACTTCAGGAGCGGCGCTATCGTCCCGTGGGAGGTAAAAAAGAGGTGGAGAGCGATTTTCGTCTTGTGGCCGCGACGAACCGGGATCTCTCGGAAATGGTGAAACAGGGAACCTTCCGGGAGGATCTTCTCTATCGGTTAAACGCCATATCTCTGCACCTGCCCCCGTTGCGTGAGCGCCTTGAAGATCTTCCCGGCTTGGTTAAGCAGCTCAGCGCGAAGATCTACTCCACCCTCGGCGTCAAGCCGAAACCGTTCTACCAGGACTTCTTCGCCGCTCTTTCCGGCTACCATTGGCCAGGCAATGTGCGCGAACTGGTGAACACCCTTGAAGCCTCTATCAGCGATGCCTACTACGAGCCGGAACTCTTTTCCAAACACCTGCCGGAACGGATTCGTATCACCATGGCTCGTTCGGCGGTTGCTCCTGCTGAGCCCGCAAATGGAGCGGTGGCAGTGGCCCCCCCTGTGGTGTCCACCCCCGAGGTATCTATTGAGGTGGAAACCGACCCACGTCCGGCAAGTCCTGCCACCTCCTCGGTCACGTCTCCAGTGACAGTTCTGCCCTTGGCCGAAGATAATGAGCTCCTGGGAGATGGTCTTTCCACCTACAAAGTATACCGGGAGAGCGTTCTCAACCGGGCCGAGAAGAAGTATCTTCAGAAATTGATGAAAGCCACCCGTGGCAATATCAAAGAGGCCTGCGCCACCTCCGGTCTCGGTCGTACCCGGCTCTACACCCTCCTCAAAAAACACAGCGTGGACCGTATGGGGTGGGGTGTGGAGGATTAGCCCGAATATTTCATGAGAAAGCAAATAGGCAGAGACAAAAGCTCGTTATCAAGGGTGTTTACTGTGAAAAAAATAAGGCATTTAAAAGATACAAAATGTCATACACGAAAAGCGAGCCTTCTATGGGTAAAGTGCTTGGAAAAACCAAGCCTCCGGCGGCAAGGTGAGCCACCTTGAAAGCGGGTTGCGACTGATCTCACCCCTCGTTCCTCGGGGTGATCACATTCGCTGACGGGCTGAGCCCGTGAGCAAAGACTGAGGTGGGGTAATCACCTTCGTGCAGCCCGAAGGGCACTTCGTGTTCTTCGTGGTTTTACACGTAAGACGAGCCATGAATGCCGCTATAGATTAGATATATTTTCGAGGGATGAGTAACAAAAAAAAGCCGCGACGGAGCATGGCGCGCCCGAAAAACTTCTCGAATCCAATGCGTCTGGTAACGACACCCACGTTTTACCCGAAATAGACAAATGATGACCAAGTCCATTCTGGAGTTTAAACGGACATTAAACACATTTTTTTGAGAGCCTCATCCATTTTCGGTAGCCTCTAATCCAGGAGGTAGGAATTCCTCTGGTCTTACCCCAAGAGCTATGAGGTAAGCTGTCTGGACGTCGTTAAAAGGTTGTGCCAGGAGAAGCTTTCCATCGTGACGGACAAGACGGATGGAATGGAATTTTGTCGTCATCATGAACGATGTCGGCTTTGAGGTCATGCGGTTTGGCCAGCCGGGTAGCTCATGTCCCGAGATGGCAACATATTGCCGCATCTCACGCTCCATTAACCTCCAAATCATAAGCGCAAGTATAAGAATCAATCCAAGGACTTCTATCCTCTCTGGCCGTTTCAAAAAAATTCCATCCACGATTGCAGGGTCTTTCAAAAAACCAAAGTTTTGTTCGATTCCATATTGCTCTTTGTAGAGAGAGAGGAGAGCCTTTCCGTCGTAAGATTGCCGATCTTTTTCAGAGTCAAGATTGGTCAGCAGGACAAGGCATCCTGCCTCTTCTCGAAGCTTGGCGACGGCAACGTCATTCTGAGCCACCTCCACCTCGACTTGATACTCCATATGCAAGGGGGTTCGCCCAGTACCTTTTGCCGGTCGGCCTCGCCCGTATCGGGGTACCTCTTTGACGGAGGCCCGGATCTCATGAAGAGTGGTAGACGCTTTTTCGACTCTTCTGGCGGCCTCAACCGCATCGGCTTCACAGCGGTAGGAGATCGTGGTGATCTCTTTGCAGTGCTTGTCTACAGCACTGCGATCTTTCTTGATGTCACGATCCACCTTGCCCTGTCTTCGTTTGTCATGAGCAGAAGAGTGGATAACGACAGCGCGATACGTCTTCTTATAGAGAGTCACCGACGCTTCTTGGCAGGCATAGACTGTTGCAGGCCGTTTTGGCGTTCCCGATTCCTGAGAGAGCCGACCGATAGGGGTCCAAGCACCGTCTCCTTTGGCAACAGCTTCTTCGATGACACGCCCACACTCCTTATAGCGTGCAGGAAGACGGGTGAGAAATGGCATGGAACCTGTCGCAGACAGGTTGTCCTCACTCACCATGGCTGAATCGGCAATATAGATGGTGGCCTTTTCATTAAAGCCATGGACGGCCAGATAGGATGAGACGTCGGTCAACACGCGGTTGTTGAGCTTAACATCCGAGGCGTTTCCATTTTCGACACGTCCCAGGACTGGAATATTGCCACTGATGCATAGAAGCGACACCATGAACTGCTTTAGATCCGGACGATGATCTTTGCTGTAGCCATGGGTGATATGAGGGGTTGTCGCCCCCTCTTGTGGTTTTGAATATTCTGACCCAAAAAGGGATACGGATGTGGTGTCGAAGTGGGCTGCCCTGACGTCTAAGCCGAATTCGGCAATGGCGTAATGAGAGATTGATGAAAGGATTTTTTGGGTACCGGCTTCATGGAGTTTATCCAGTACTCTACCAAGGGTATGATTGCAAAGAGTGTTCGCATCAAAATCATTTCCCATGAGTGCTTCGGTGTCCAAACTTGAGTAACGTTCGGCTACACGATAGAGAGGAGATCTCCCGGACAATGCATCAAGAATCAAGAAGACGACGGCTTGGCCTATATCTGCAGTCATTCGTCCTGAAACCAGTTTGTTAACAGCATTGGCTATACCAAGACGCGCGATAAATTTTCGAACAATCGGCACATGATTCACGTCTACAATTTCAAGGGAAAATGGGGCTTCCATGGCAACCTCCTATTTGGTTTGAAGTGCCATGATCCTAGAAAAACCTACATTTGTCTAGGCAAGAATATTTTCACCTGCCGCCATTAAATTGCCTGTGGTCGCATTCGAAAAGTGTTTAAAGTGCGTTTAAACACCTCAAGCAATTTGAGCTCACATGACCTGATTGCTGAGGGATACCGCCTCTGGGCGCGCCGCGCTCCTGTGCGGCTCTTTTCTTTTGTAAGGGTGTACACCTTTGAATCAAAATTCAAAGTTAGCCACAGATGGATACAGGTCTACGCGGATGGGGCTGCGCTGCTGGTGAAGGTACAGGGGCAACGCTTGCGTTATTTGAATTTTATGCTGTAAAGAGGCATGACGAGAAAAGCCGCGGCGGAGCACGGCGCGCCCGAAAAACCTGTCGAGTCCAATGCGACGGGTAACTCTGCCAAACTTTTTCTGGAGATGGCCAAAATGATGACCAACCACAACCATCTCTTCATCGAACCCCGCAACGCCAACCTTCTGCAGATCGAGAAGCACCTCTACGACTCGTATACCACCTTTTTAAACATTAAACGGAGGCAGTTATAGCTGAATCGTTCTGTCTAATACCAAGGAGATCCATCGCCCCTTGACTCTCTTCTTTGTGTATGGTCCAATAATGTCCATAAATAGGACGTTCAAAAACCAGACGTCATTGGGGTGTATTTTTAAGGGGAAGACAAATGAAGAGAGAAACGGCCACCATTGAGGCCATGGTGCCAGAGGTTGACGATTTTATCGAACGTTATCCTCAATATAGAAATGTGGTTGAAACCAATGGACGGCAACTGTTCTACCTTGTCATGTCGCCTCACTCTTTTTGTCGTGCGAAATGGGCAACAGAGCAGGGTCTTCCAGCGGTGTTGGGTGTCGCACAAATCTGCTTTGATGCGCTGGCCCTGTCAAAGGGCGAGGGTGGCATTGATAATTTAACAAAACAATTTATCGGTGCGATGGTTTGTTGCTTAATGGAAGCCAATGGCTACCAAAAGGACGGAAGAAAATCCGTACCACATCATGCTTTTGTCAAGGGCACGGTCTATCAAAAGAAGCAGGCACCTGTTTATGGGGAGAGGAGGAGTTGATGGAAATATTTACTAAGCTTGATCATCTGAAAGAGACCCTTGATACCTTCAGACCCTTACCCCTTGACGTGGTCAAAAACCTTCATGAAGACCTCGTGTTGCGTTGGACTTATAACTCCAATGCCATTGAAGGCAATACCCTCACGTTAAAAGAGACGAAGGTTGCTTTGGAAGGAATTACCGTTGGCGGCAAAACCATTCGGGAACATTTTGAAGCCATCAACCATCGGGAGGCCATCTATTTCGTCGAAGAGCTGGTACAGAAAAATGAGCCCCTTTCCGAATGGCAGATAAAGTCAATCCACCAGCTGATTTTAAAAAATATTGATGACGTTCATGCTGGAAGGTACCGAAAAAACAACGTGATTATTTCTGGTGCAGAGCATACGCCCCCAGATGCCATGCATGTTGAAAGCGGCATGGCTCAGTTTATTGACTGGTATAACAACGTTGCACCTTCTCTGCATCCTGTGGAACGAGCAGCAAGAGTTCATGCGGACTTTGTGAAAATTCATCCCTTTGTCGATGGAAATGGAAGAACATCCAGGTTGCTGACAAATTTGGAGTTGATGAAAAGTGGGTTTCCCCCGGTTGTTTTACCTGTTGAGAATCGTTTGGAATATTATGAATCGTTGGACACCGCACACACAAAAAATGATTACAATCCTTTCTTAACGCTTATTGCAGATGTGGTTGAAGCCGGTTTTAAGCCCTATTGGCATGTTTTAGGTATAACGGTTTGATTGCTGAAGCGCGCATTTCATGAGAAAGGGCCAGTTGGGGTCAGCGCAAAAATAAACCAGACAAAAAGCGATGTCTCCGGCGGCAAGGGTGGCGAAGCCATGTTAGGCAAAAAACACCTTGAAAGCGGATTGCGAATACTCGCATCCTCGGTCCTCAGGGTGACCACATTCGCTGACGGGCAGCGTCGATGGCAAAAATACAGGGGCTCCGCTTGGGTCATTTGAATTCGAGGCTGTAAAGAGGCATGACGAAAAAAGCCGCGGCGGAGCACGGCGCGCCCGAAAAACCTTTCGAATCCAATGCGTCTGGTAACGACACCCACGTTTTTCCAGAAATAGACAAATAATGACCAAGGCCATTATGGCTTGAAAAGCCTAAAGCAATTTAGGCTCACATCACCTTCCCGTTGAGGGACACCGCATTTGGAGCGCCGCACTCCCGTGCGGCTCTTTTCTTTTTCAAGGGTGGCACCCTTGAAACAAAACCCAAGTTAGACACAGATGAACACAGATCTACGCGGATGGGGCTGCGCCGCTGGAGAAGGTACAGGGGCAACGCTTGCGTAATTTGAATTTGATGCTGTAAAGAGGCATGACGATAAAAGCCGAGGCGGAGCTCGGCGCGCCCGAAAAGACTGACACAGAATTTTGAACACTCCTCAAAAACCTATCGAATTCAATGTAACAGGTAACCCCATCTGTACCCCGCAATGACCAGCATCATGCTTGTAGCGCCGCACTCCTGTGCGGCTTTATTGTGTGGGCATTCTCAAATGCCTTTCAGTGCTGTTTAAAGGTGGCTTTCTCCCTACTCAGTTTTTGCTTCCAGAATCGTGGCATGTCCCCCCTTATTCGCAGCCATGTTTCGAACATATACGCTATTCGTAATAGACCGAAATGGCGGGTTTCAGACTCTCTGAGGTCATCAACTCTTTGGGGTTCAGGAAGAGTTGCGACCTCAGTAACTTGCTCATGTTATTTTCATAACTGATGGAGCGCAGCGACTCCTCGAACCAAGAACTAAGAACCAAGCACGAAGAACGTTTTCCACGACCCATCTTCCATCACCTGTTTTTTGCCCTTTCACCTTTCCCCGGACAAGCGTCCAGAAAAAGTGGATACATTCCTTTCCTTACTGGACACCCACCTCTGCGTATTTTCTCCAAGATTAACTCTTTCGTTCTAATTTGCCGTAATAACAACTGAAAATCCAATTAATCAAGGTTGGTACGCATTTTGATTAATGAAGGGTGTACCCGCGAGTTTGATGGATGCGTTGCGGGTGAAACAGACATGGGTGGCAACCGTGTGCAGGGAAGGGGCGCCTTCCGCTCTGATAGGTCGGCAAGGGAGCCGGCTGGGTCGGGGCACTGCTGCTGCGGGCTCGGGAAGAGACCGGGAAGCCGCCGGAATCATGTAACGAACCGTCATGATGAAGTGACACCACAGATCAGGAGAATTGCGCTATGGGTAGCATCGGTACGATTATTATCTACATTATTATGGGTTGCGCCATCCTCGGCGCCTTTGCCTACATTAAGGATGATCAAAGCGGGCTTGGGCAGGAGTTCATTGAGGGACTCAACAGCATTGGCCCCATCTTTGTTCCTGTGGCTGGCATCATGGCCGCCACGCCTTATCTTTCTATTTTCGTAAAAACGGTTTTCGGCCCCATGTTTGCCGCCATCGGCGCAGACCCCGCCATCGCCGCCACGACCTTTATCGCCGTGGACATGGGCGGGTATCAGTTGGCCGAGGTTCTTGCACAGACCAAAGAGAGCTGGATCATGGCCATGGTTGTCGGCTACATGTCCGGCGCCACCATCGTTTTTTCCATTCCCGTTGGCCTTACCATGCTGCAGAAGAGCGACCACAAGTACATGGCCCTGGGGGTCATGGCCGGAATCTTGAGTATTCCCGTGGGTGTGTTTGTCACCAGCGCGATTCTGTCCGTCGGTGACCTGGCTGTTCGCGGCGTGATCTCCGCCAACGCGGATTCCGCCTATGTGCTCGCTCTGAACTTCGGCACCATTTTCGCTAACCTGCTTCCCCTGACACTCTTTTGTGTGGGATTGGCAATCGGCCTTAAGCTTGCTCCCAAGACCATGATCAAGGGTTTTCTTCTTTTTGGCCGCGCCATGAGCATTGGCCTGACCCTGGTTCTGGTCTTCTCCATCGTGGAGTACTTCACCGGCGTATTCTCAAACCTTCTGGGAGGCTGGGGCTTTGATCCCATCATCGCTGACGAGGCCGATCAGTTCCGTGCCCTGGAGATCGCGGGTTACATCGGCATCATGCTCTGCGGTGCGTTTCCCATGGTCTACCTTATTAAGAAGTACCTGGCAGGTCCCATGGAAGCCATCGGCGCCAAGGTTGGCCTCAAGAGCGAAGGTGCTGCGGGCATCCTGGCTGCAGCAGCCAACATTCTCGCCATGTTCCGCCTTATTGCCGACATGCGAGCCAAAGACAAGGTCCTCTGCATTGCGTTTTCCGTCTGCGCAGCCTTTATGTTCGGCGATCACCTTGCCTTTACCGCCAACTTTCAACCCAACATGATCCTGCCAGTCATGAGCGGAAAGCTTGTAGGCGGTATCACGGGCTTTTGCCTTGCCTATGTTCTCTCGGTTCCTGCCGCTGTCAAAATCGAGCATGAGCAGCTGGAAGGTTAGAAACGAATAAATAATAGGGAGGCCCTTTAAATAGGGCCTCCTTCAGATCCTCTTTCTCAAAATTTATAGTTGGTGGTGTGCAGGGTGCATTTATGCACCAGCGTGTCAGGAACAATCAATACCAAGGAATGGCTTGTGAGGTTGGTGCATAAATGGAACCTGCATTCAGATCAGCACTCTGTGGGACGAGGCCTATATTGATGTTTGTAAACGCAAGACAACGGAGCTGACAACAACAGTTGTAATGTCACCAGCTTCGGTTACGGGCGTAGCCCGAAAACAAATATGAGTGGGTTGGGGAATGAAGCCCGTGAATATTTGTGAACCTGCAATCAAGGAGATACACACGTGAATTTGAGAAGCAAGATCGGCGACAAGGTCTTTACCTTTCAATCGGTCCGTGAGGTTCTGGCCAAGGCCAACAACGAGAAGTCCGGCGATGCTTTGGCCGGAATTGCTGCGGAGTCGGCTACGGAACGCGTGGCAGCCAAGCTCTGCCTCGCCAACCTGCAGCTTAAGGATATCTACGAAAACCCCGTCATTGCTTACGACGATGATGAGGTGACCAGGGTCATCTATGACGACCTGAACACCACGATTTATGAATCTGTGAAGAACTGGAGCGTGGCGGAACTTCGGGAGTATATCCTCAAGACGCGACGACAGGGGGATTTGCTCAATATCAGCAGAGGCCTGACCAGCGAGATGATTGCAGCGGCTGCCAAGCTGATGTCCACCATGGACCTGGTTTATGCCAGCAAGAAGATCAAGGTGTCTGCCCACTGCAACACCACCATCGGTCTTCCAGGGACCCTTTCATTCCGCTGTCAGCCCAACCATCCCACCGACTCCATCGAAGGGATTTTGGCTGCTCTGAAAGAAGGTATTTCATTCGGTTCGGGTGATGCCTGCTTCGGCGTGAACCCGGTGGAAGACAACGTGGAGGGCTTCACGCGGGTCATGCGGGCAATTACGGATTTCAGGGACAAGTATGATGTCCCCACCCAGTGTGTGGTTCTCGCCCACATCACCACCCAGATGCAGGCCATGGAGAAGGGGGTACCCGTGGACCTTCTGTTCCAGAGCATCGCAGGCACCCAGACCGCCAACGACGCCTTCGGCATCTCTGCGACCATGCTGGAAGAAGCCCGTGAGATGGCCCTTCGCCTCGGCACCTCCACAGGCCCCAACGTCATGTACTTTGAAACCGGTCAGGGTTCTGAGATCTCCCTGGACTGCCATCACGGCGTGGATGAGATGACCCTTGAGGCCCGCTGCTACGGTCTTGCAAGGCGCTACAACCCCTTCATGCTCAACAACGTTTCCGGCTTTATCGGTCCCGAGACCATTTACACCGGAAAAGAGGTGATCCGGGCCGACCTGGAAGACCTCTTCATGGGCAAGATGCACGGAATCTCCATGGGGATCGCCCCCTGTTACACCAACCACATGAAAGCCGATCAGGACGATCAGGAGCTTGGCACCATGCTCTGCGCCATGGCCGGTTCCAACTTCTTCATGGGGGTTTCCGGCGGTGACGACTGCATGCTGAACTATCAGGACACCAGTTTCCACGATGACGCAGCGTCTCGCGAAATTCTCGGCCTGAGGCCGGCCCCTGAGTTTGAAAAGTGGCTTGAGAAAATGGGCATCATGGAAGATGGCTGCCTCACCGACGCTGCAGGCGACGCCTCAATTTTTGACAAATAGTGAAGGAGCGTGGAAGCAATGAACGAACAGGAATTGATCCAAAGCGTCATCGGTAAGCTGGTGGAGCAGGGCGTGATAACAGGTAAATCTTCAGCTGAGACGGTTGCTGCTGTTGCGGCCTCGTCTTCTTTTTCAGGAGGTGAAGCCAGTGAGCCTGTGACCCTGCCTCCCCTTGATGAGGTGAAGGTGGACAACCCCAAAAACATGGCGGCCCTTGAGGCCATGCGCAAGACCACCCCAGCCCGGATTTTTATGGGCCGGTGCGGTGCTCGTCAGAAGACCCACTCTTTCCTTCACTTTCAGGCCGACCACGCAGCAGCCGTGGATGCTGTCTTTCTCGATGTCTCAGATGAATGTCTTGCTGAGAACGGGCTTTTCGGCGTTCAGACCGTGGTTAAGGACAAAGACGAATTTCTCATGAAGCCCGAACTGGGAAAGAAGCTGAGCGAGGACGCCAAAAAGGCCATTGCCGAGAAATGCGTTAAAGGCGCCCAGGTCCAGATCATCGTGGTGGACGGTTTAAGCTCCACCGCCATTGAAGCCAACATCGCAGACACCGTACCCGCCCTCGTCCAGGGCCTCAAAGCCGAGGGTATCTCCGTGGGAACTCCTTTCTTCATCAAGTACGGCCGCGTGGGCGTGATGGATGATGTGGGTGCTCTTTTGAACAGCGACGTGGTTGTCGAGCTCGTTGGCGAGCGCCCCGGCCTCATCACCGCCGAGAGCATGAGCTCCTACATGGTCTACAAAGCCGGTGAGAAAACCGTGGAAGCCGACCGAACCATTATTTCAAACATCCACAAAGGCGGAACGCCCCCGGCAGAAGCTGGCGCCCACATGGCCACCGTGGTGAAGCAGATGCTCGCCCATAAAGCCAGCGGGGTGGGGCTCTCTGAGGCGATGAAGGGGTAAGCGTTAAAGGCGTTGCTGGTTCGGGGTGCTTTGTTCTTGGTTCGATGGTTTCATCGCCAAGTCCTAAAAAAACAGCCTCCGGCGGCGAGGTGAGCCACCTCGAAAGCAGCTTGCCGATGCGATTTAACCCTCGTTCCTCGGGTCAAATCGCATCGGCGTTCGTCTCTGTCTGCACCCGGCTTCAACGCTGGAGGCTGAGCAGGCATTGCCTCAAATTTGCTGACGGTGTGCTGGGTGTGACGTCCTGTAGGGTGCATTCCATGCACCACAAACGAAAGCATGCTGTACCTCGAGTTCATTTGAAATACCGAGGCTGCTGTCTATTCAAACATGGTGCATAAAATGCACCCTACGACGGTAACGCCAGACATCGTGCTTGATTGAGCATGGTCTAACTCTGCAAGTTCAGTGCTTGTTAAAAGACCCTTTCCCGAGACCGATAACCGATGTTTCAGGGGAAGTAGTAATCGAAACGTTTTTGGTTCAGCTTTTTGAAGAAGCTGACCGCCCGAGTAATTCCGGTAAAAATCAACTCCAGGGTTTGTA
Source organism: Desulfolunaceae bacterium (assembly GCA_942491485.1). GTDB lineage: Bacteria > Desulfobacterota > Desulfobacteria > Desulfobacterales > Desulfolunaceae > Desulfoluna. Next base: position 254,674 of record CALOAX010000018.1, read on the forward strand.
CCGGAGGACCCACGGCCCACGCGCTTGCAACGACCGTGGTATGCGTTCAAACTTAACGCGAATGCGGACGCGACACCCCATGAATCGTATGGAACGTCGCGCATTCGCCATATGGGGTCCAGGGGATCATCCCCTGGCGCCGGAGGCAAGGAGTTATGGCCGACAGTCCTAAAATTTCATCGCTTTACGCGGCTCATGTGAATGCGCCGGAAGAGGGCGATGCCGAAGAGGTGGTGACCAGTGTGGGGATTGATATCGGCACCACCACCACCCAGTGTGTCATCAGTCGGCTCACGGTGAAGAATACAGCTCCGGGCACCCTGGTGCCCCGCATGGAGATCACCGACAAGGAGGTGGTCTACCGAAGCGATATCCACTTCACCCCCATTACGGGTGAGAACCTGGTGGACACAGAAAAAGTGTTCCGGCTCATCGACGGGGAATTTACCAAGGCGGGGATCTCGCCTTCCGAGATCGACACCGGTGCGGTGATCATTACCGGAGAGACGGCCAAGAAGGAGAACGCACGGCTGATCTCAGGAGAGATGGCGGGCTACGCCGGGGACTTTGTGGTGGCAACGGCCGGCGGCAAGCTGGAGTCTGTCATCGCAGGGCGGGGTTCCGGAGCTTCCGATTATTCCCGGAGGTATTTCAAGACCGTGGCCAATATCGACATCGGGGGTGGCACGGCCAACATCGGTATCTACAAAAGCGGGAAAGCAATCGACAGCTGCTGCATCAATGTGGGGGGCAGGTTGCTTAGGGTGGATGCCGATGGGGGGCATATTGTTCAGGTTACCGAGCCCATGGCCCATGTTCTCGAGGACCTGGGCCTTTCTCTCAAAGTGGGGGATGTCGTGGACCCCTTGACCCTTGAAATCATCTGCCGCCGCATGGCCGAGGTGGTGTTGAATTCCCTTAAGAGTTCAACACTCACAGGCCTCGAAGACGCACTCATGATGACGGATCCCCTTCGGCTCGATTACGAGGTGGAGTGCGTGATGATCTCCGGCGGTGTGGCAGACCATGCTTACACCACCTCTCCGTGTGACTCCCTGGATGAGATCGCGCGGTATGGGGATGTCGGTCCCATGCTCGGGCGTCAGGTGAGGCAGGTGTTCAAAGGGAACGGCATGGAGCTCATTCGCCCCACGGAAACGATTCGCGCCACGGTGATCGGGGCCGGATCCCAGACCGTGGATGTGAGTGGCAGCACCATTGTGGTGACCGACGAGCGCCTGCCCATGAAGAATGTCCCTGTGGTTATTCCCTTTGGAGAGGCCATCCCGGAGAGTTCGGATGCCGTCGCCGAAGCAATTCGGCAGAGCATATCAAGCCTCTACGAATCAGACGACCTGGAGCCCCTGGCCGTGGGCATCCAAGGGAACGACTACCTTTCGTACAAGCTGATTCAGACCCTTGCAAAAGGAATCCTGGCAGGCCTTGAGCCCCTGATCCGGGTTGGCTTCCCCGTCATTGTTGTTATGGAGCACGACAGCGGAAAGGTCCTTGGGCAGAGTTTAAGGGTGTTAAGCCCAGCGGCTCAAGTGATCTGCGTGGACCAGATTGAAGTCAACGAAGGGGACTACATCGATATTGGCCGGTCCATAGCGGGCGGCACGGTGGTTCCAGTGGTGATCAAGACCCTTGTATTTGAGACCCGTCAGCAAATGTGACGTACCCGAGGAACGAGGGTTCGGAGCATTTGCAAACCTGCTTTCAAGGTGGCACACCTTGCCGCCGGAGGCTTACTTTTTCCAAGTTTTATAAAATTATGTGATTTGAGTGGTTCTATAGAGAGACCTCTTTCGGTGCAATGGCGCACGGAAATGAGACGTCACTTATAAGATGCATCGAAGAAAAAAAGGCCGGTTGATTCCGGCAAGGAGGAGTCGCATGAAAGGGGATGCCCTGAAGTCCAAGGTACTGAGCGTGAAGATGATTCCCAACGTGGATCAGGACATGATCCGGGAGCTGTCGCTTCCTGATGGTCATCGCAGCGTGGGAATGCTTACCTGCGATATTGACGACGTGGGCTACACGGCCATAGACGAGGCAACCAAGAAGGCCGATGTCAAAGTGGCCTACGCCAAGAGTTTTTATGGCGGTGCCGTCAACGCCAACTCCAAGTTGGCCGGTGAATTTATCGCCATCCTTTCCGGGCCCAATCCTGCCGAGGTGAAGAGCGGCATCGATGCGGCCATTGATTTTCTGGAGAACGATGCATGCTTTTACAGCTGCAACGAAGACGACTCCATCTGTTATTACGCTCACTGCCTCTCCCGAACTGGCTCCTTTCTCTCTGCCGAGGCCGGCATTGAAGAAGGTGAAGCCATCGCCTATCTTATCGCCCCTCCCATTGAGGCTGTTTATGCCGTAGATGCGGCCCTGAAGGCAGCTGATGTGAAGATGGCTGTTTTCTATGGCCCTCCATCAGAGACCAACTTCGGCGGGGCGCTTCTTACGGGCAGTCAGTCTGCCTGCAAGGCAGCGTGTGACGCCTTTGCCGATGCCGTTCAGCATGTGGCTGACAACCCCCTTAAATATTAACCCGGCGGTTAAATGCGTGACTGTCGAGGGGAGGTATACCCCTTCTAAATCAGTCATCTCCACCACCTGGTGATTCATATATTAAGTTGTCGGGTTAATGCTAACAGAGGGAGGTAGCTATGAACGGCAAGGCGTTGGGGATCATTGAAACGCTGGGGCTCGTGCCCGCTGTGGAGGCCGGGGACGTTGCGGTGAAGACCGCCGACGTTTCCCTTATAGGCTCTCAAGCGGTGGGCGGTGGGCTTGTCTCTATTCTGATGACAGGGGATGTGTCAGCTGTCAAGGCGTCCGTGGATGCCGGCAGCACAGCGGCCGCCCGCCTGGGAAAGGTCTGCTCGATTACTGTGATTGCACGGACCGCCGACGGCCTTGACGGGATCCTGATCGAAGAGAGCAAGTGTATTAAAAGCTTTCCTGAGCGCAGAGCCCATGCTGTTGCTCATCCGGAACCTGAATCGGAGCCGGAAGCCATAACCGAAGCCGCACCCGCTGAGGTATATGAAGCACCTACCGGTGAAATGCCTGGGGCGGAGAAGGGGAGTGCGGAGGCCGGGGAAGGCGAGTCGTTAAGCTTAGACATGGCAGACCTGAAAAAGCTGAAGGTTACCAAGCTGAGGCGACTCGCACGACAGATCCCAGGTTTCTCCATCCCGAGGGGCGAGATCAAGTATGCCAAGAAGAAGGATCTTCTTGAGGCCTTTACGGTGTACATCAAATCATTGACGTGATGCGGGGAGGGAGAAACCAGCACGGCTTGATCCGGCTATTCCCGACTCGTCACTTAAGAGACATAAGAAGAGGATAAGATGGTAGATAAGGATTTACTCTCAATCCAGGAAACCCGAGCGCTGGTTCGTGCCGCACGCGCAGCGCAACCCGCCCTTGAAGGGGCCGGTCAGGAGCGTGTGGACGCTCTTGTTGAGGCCATTGCCAAGGTAGGGTTCGAGATGGCCGAAGAGCTGGGCAAGATGGCCAGTGAAGAGACCGGTTTCGGCAAGTGGCAAGACAAGAAGCAGAAGAACATCCTCGCCACCCGGAAGCTGGTTGATTACTTCAAGGGTATGAAGACCATTGGCATCATTGGTGAGGACAAAGAGAAGAGGCTTGTGGAGATCGCCACCCCCATGGGCGTGATCGCAGGGCTGATTCCTTCCACCAACCCCACGTCCACCACCTTTTATAAAACAATTATTTCCCTGAAGAGCGGCAACGGCATCATCTTCAGCCCCCACCCCAGCGCGGTGAAGTGCATTACGGCCACCGTGAACGTGATCAAGGGTGTGCTGAAAGCCATGGATTTCTCGGAAGACCTCGTGGGCGTCATCAGCGTCCCCACCATGGAGGGAACCGACGAGCTGATGAGGATTTCCGACATGATCCTCGCCACCGGTGGCAATGCCATGGTGAAAGCGGCCTACAGCTCCGGCACACCCGCCTTAGGCGTGGGGGCCGGTAATGTGCCCGTGTTTATTGAGCGCAGTGCCGACGTGGATGTGGCCGTTCAGAAGGTTCTGGCTTCGAAGACCTTCGACAACGGCACTGTCTGCGCATCCGAACAGCACATCGTGACCGAAGCCTGCATTGCCGACAAAGTGAAGGCAAGCCTTGTCGCCCAGGGCGGTTATTTTCTTGAAGGCGAGAAGCTCGCCAAGGTCAAGCGTGTCATGGAGCGCCCCAACGGCGCCATGAACCCCGCCATCGTGGGTCGTTGTGCAGCCGATATTGCCAAGATCGCCGGCATCGATATCCCTGCCGGCACCACCATGCTGGTGTGCGAAGAAGAGGGCGTCGGTCCCAAGTTCCCCTTCTCCAAGGAGAAGCTCACAGCCCTTCTCGGTTTCTACACCGTGAATGACTGGCAGGAGGCTTGCGAGCTCTGCTTCAAACTCCTGAAGAATGGTGGCATCGGCCACTCCCTCGGCATTCACTCCAACAACGAGACCGTAATCCGTGAATTTGCCCTGAAGAAGCCCGTCTCCCGCTTCCTGGTCAACACGCCTACCACCCAAGGGGCAGTCGGCATCACCACCAACCTGTCTCCCTCCTTCACCCTCGGGTGCGGCACCGTGGGCGGCAGTGCTACCTCAGACAACGTCGGTCCCCAGCATCTTTTCAACATTCGTCGCATGGCCTACGGCCTTGACGATGCGGCAGCCACCACGCCTGTGGTTTCCGGTGAAAGTGTCGACGTGCAGGCTGTGACCAACATGATCATGGAACAGCTCAAAAAGATGAGTGCGGCGCAGTAGCCTTTTTAAAAGGCAGCCTCCGGCGGCCAGGGGATGATCCCCTGGACCCCAGGTTGCGAATGCAATTTGTCCCTCGTTCCTCGGGGCAAATTGCATTCGTCAGTAACTATAAAGTAGTGGGCGCCGATGCTTTTGCTGCACCATGGAGTGCCGTACTCCCGTGCGGCATTCACGACGACAGGAAGATATGCAGTGACGGAGTACGACGAATCAACACCCGGCGTTACAAGGGCTTTTGCATGAAATTACGGGGACAATCCACTAACTGGGTTCGCCCTCACGGCCATGAGCGCAGCGAATCCCTTGAACGAAGAACAACGAACGAGGAACCAAGAACCGTTTCACCCATAGAAGGCATCTTATGATGACAGGACAGGTTCTGGGCAGTGTATGGGCCACACGAAAGGTGGAGGCCCTGTCTGGCATGAAGCTGATGCTGGTTGAATGCCCGGACTCAATAGATACAAGTCGGTTAACCACCTTTGTGGCGGTGGATTTTGTTGGAGCCGGAATAGGCGACAGGGTCGTGATTGCCAAGGGGAGCTCGGCACGAAAAGCCATTGCGATGCCCGATTCGCCTGTGGACGCAACCATCGTGGGTATTATCGACGAGAAGGAAGAGAGATGAAGAAGAAATTGGTCGGCGCCGAAGCCGTACTTGCACAAGTAAACGATGGCGTTTTCGTTCTTGATGAGAACATGATTTTGACCCCGGCGGCCCGCGATCTTTTACGGGAGAACCGGGTGATGATCATGGCAGGTACAATTGCCCATAACCAGAGCACACCCCTTGCTCCCTGTGGAGCCCCGGTGTGCATGAACTGCAGTGAGTGTGTCATGGAAAATAAAGAAGTAAATCTTGAAGCATTGATTCGTAAAATCGTAGCCGAGCAGTTGACTGGTGCAGGAAATGATTTTGAGAAAATCGTGGATAAAGAGAGCGGAGTTCTCTGCGTGAAAGCCGCAACGGTAAAACCCGAACCCTTTGATACCGGAAAAGAGGGGGACAAGGTTTTTATCACCGATGTGGTCAACCTTGAGGAGAGCCCCCGCCTCGGCTTCGGCATCATGGAGATGAAAGAAGGCACCGCCTTTGACTGGACCCTTCGTTACGACGAGGTGGATTACATCATCGAAGGCACCCTTGATATCATCATCGACGGACGCAAAGTCACCGCCACCAAGGGGGATATTATCTTTATCCCGAAAGATTCCTCCATCACCTTCAGTACTCCCGACTCCACCCGGTTTATGTTTGTCACCTATCCCGCTGATTGGGCAAGCCAGTAGCCCTTAACCCGGATATTTCATGAGAAAATAATTAGGTCAAAGCAATAGCCCGTTATTGATGATGGTTACTGTGAGAAAATAAGATATTTCAAAAACACAAAACGTAATTCACGGTTTCCTGCTCGCTTTTCTCACCCCTTCGGGCGAGTTGGGTGTACTTATCTGCCGCGTTATCAGAGCCTTGAGGTAAACCACTACATCTGCAGCTCTGATGCCTTGAATATAAGCGCACCCGACTCGTGAAATATCCGGGTTAGTCCGATATTCCCACGAAGCCATTTTCATCAGGGCTTCGTGGGCCCCTCCTGACTCTTCCTTCATTTTTTATAGATGGCATTCTCTGCGTGTTCTTATTCCTTCAAGCAACTGTCAAACTCTCCTATATTTTTTTACATTCAGAGTGATCCAAAACGGGAGGCAGATGTCTGCCGTTATATTTGAATGGAATATATGGGGTTTTATTTTGATTTTAAGTTAAATATGTTTGTTTATTTTTATGTATATGGAAGTGTTTTGTGAGTAATGCAGGCGGCAGTATGTTGTTCTGGTTTCAGGGCTGAACTGCATGTTTATCTATCGTTGATGGACGTGGTTGTTTTTTTTATTTGTCTCTAACCGCCTGTAGTTTTTGTTGATTTTGACTTTGTTCTGCTTTTGGGGGTGGCCTGCGTGTGTATGTGGTTAGAGTTAGGCTCGATGATAACGTAAAATTTTTCTTGTTGTTTTTGGTTTGGTTCTGTAAAAAATACTCTCTGAGGGGTGTGGGTAATAATGGGCAATCAAAAATCGTATACCTTTTGTCATGTGTCATTCATTTTGATTTGAGTTCAGTCGCAATCCTGTCTTTCGGTCCAACCTTTTAAATTGATCGCGACGGTATAACCCGCTCATGTCTTTTTATTCGATGATTTGGCTCGTCGCTAATTTTACTTTGTATTACGAGCTCACTCCTCAGCATTTCGCGATAAGATCCAAAGAACACGTTTTATACCTGTGCGCCGTATAAATTCATGATCTCACCTAATCCTGTGAGGTTATGTCAATTCGTATACTCACGTCTGTCATTCAGCTTTATCGCTATTGTCAATTTAAGAGAAAGCGCTTGGTTTCACCATTGTTGGCGGTTTTGTATTCAGATACCCGGGTCGGTATAAAAAATGGAGACACATTTCATGAAAATGTTTCGCTTTGTCATTTCTATATTTGTCTGTGTCGTAATATCGCACGCGTTATTGGTGTCAGAAAGTCACGCATTGGGAAGCACGAAGCAACGACCCATCTTGGAGCTGACGGCCGATAGATTAGAAATCACCAAAGGCGAAACAGTTCAGCTGACATGGTCTTCAACATATGCGGATACCTGTGTTATTCAGCCGGGTGTTTCTCAAAACACAGCGTGCTCCGGCAGTGAGTCCGTATCGCCCGATCAGACAACAACCTATGTGTTCTCGGCAACCAATTCAGATGGCGACTCCTCCACGGATGTGACGATCGTCGTTCTTGAACCCGCAGACACGGACAACGACGGGGTACCGGATACTCAGGACTCCTGCCCGGGAACTCCACCAGGTCAATCTGTCGATGCCAACGGTTGCTCAGCATCCCAGAAAGACTCAGATAATGATGGCGTGAATGACAGCGCCGACACCTGCCCCGATACCCCTTCGGGTGAATCCGTGGATACCAACGGTTGCTCCGCTTCCCAGAAGGATTCCGACAACGATGGCGTAAATAACGATATGGACATCTGTCCAGGCACTGCTCCCGGAGCGAGCGTGGATTCGCAAGGGTGCTCTTCTTCTCAAAAAGACACGGACGGTGATGGAGTAAAGGATAACAATGATAGTTGCCCCGGAACCCCTTCTGGTGAATCTGTTGACGCCAGTGGGTGCTCGGCATCCCAGAGAGATACCGATGGTGATGGCGTGACGGATGATGTTGATACGTGTTCTGCTACTCCTGCCGGAGAAGCTGCAGATGCGAACGGATGCTCCGATTCCCAGAAGGACACGGATAATGACGGCGTCACCGACAACTTGGATACCTGCCCTGCAACACCGGCTGGTGAGGCCGTGGATGCTAATGGTTGCTCTGACTCCCAGAAGGATACCGATAACGACGGCGTGACGGATGATGTTGATACATGTTCTGCAACACCTGCTGGTGAGACCGTGGATGCCAACGGTTGCTCCGATTCCCAGAAGGATACCGATAACGACGGTGTCACCGATAATCTGGACACCTGCGCGAATACTCCTGCCGGTGAGGCAGTGGATGTCAACGGCTGCTCCGACTCTCAGAAGGATACCGATAACGATGGTGTCACCGATAACCTGGACACCTGCGCGAATACTCCTGCCGGTGAAACCGTGGATGCCAACGGTTGCTCCGATTCTCAGAAAGATACCGACGGTGATAGGGTCAATGATAACCTTGATACCTGTTCCGATACGCCTGCTGGCGAAGCGGTAGATGCCAACGGTTGCTCTGACTCCCAGAAGGACACCGATGGCGATGGTGTTAGCGATAACCTTGACACCTGTGCGAATACGCCTGTCGGTGAAGCCGTCGATGCCAATGGCTGCTCCGATTCCCAGAAGGACACCGATAACGACGGCGTGACAGATGATCTTGATATCTGCGCAGCTACTCCTGCGGGAGAATCCGTCGATGCGAATGGTTGTTCCGATTCCCAGAAGGATACGGATAACGACGGCGTGACGGACGATCTTGATATCTGCGCAGTTACCCCTTCGGGTGAATCTGTGGATGCCAATGGCTGCTCCGACTCGCAGAAGGACACCGATGGCGATGGTGTTAGCGATAACCTTGACACCTGTGCGAATACGCCTGTCGGTGAAGCCGTCGATGCCAATGGTTGCTCCGACTCACAGAAAGACACTGATGGTGACGGCGTCACCGACAATCTGGACACTTGCGCTGATACCCCAGCTGGCGAATCCGTGGATGCGAACGGGTGCTCCGACTCCCAGAAAGATACCGACAGTGATGGTGTGACGGACAACCTGGATACATGCGCTAATACTCCTGCCGGTGAAACGGTTGATGCCAATGGTTGTTCCGATTCCCAGAAGGACACCGATAACGACGGCGTGACGGATGACGTTGATACGTGTTCTGCGACACCTGCCGGAGAGGCTGTAGATGCAAGCGGTTGTTCGGATTCCCAGAAAGATACCGACAGCGACGGCGTCACAGATAACCTGGATACCTGCGCGAATACCCCTGCCGGTGAATCAGTCGATGTCAACGGATGCTCCGATTCTCAGAAAGACACCGACGGTGATGGTGTGACCGATAACCTCGATACCTGCATCAATACCCCTGCCGGTGAGGCCGTGGATGCCAACGGCTGCTCCGATTCCCAGAAAGACACCGATAGCGACGGCGTCAAAGATAACCTGGATACCTGCGCGAATACCCCTGCCGGCGAAACCGTGGATTCCAACGGTTGCTCTGATTCCCAGAAAGACACCGATGGCGACGGAGTTACCGATAATCTGGATACCTGCGAGAATACCCCTTCCGGTGAAGCTGTCGACGCCAACGGCTGCTCCTACTCCCAGAAAGACACCGATAACGACGGCGTGACGGACAATTTGGATACCTGTGCGAACACCCCTGCTGGCGAATCCGTCGATGCTAACGGTTGTTCCGACTCCCAGAAAGATACTGACAACGATGGCATAACAGACAATCTGGACACCTGTGCGAATACACCTGCCGGTGTGTCCGTGGATGCCAATGGCTGTTCCGATTCCCAGAAAGATACCGATGGCGATGGTGTCACCGATAACCTGGATACCTGCGCGAACACCCCTGCCGGTGAAACCGTAGATGCCAACGGTTGCTCCGATTCCCAGAAGGATACCGATACCGACGGGGTAACGGATGATCTGGATACCTGTGCTGAAACCCCTGCTGGTGAGGCGGTGGATGCGAACGGCTGTTCTGATTCCCAGAAAGACACAGATGGCGATGGCGTCACCGATAACCTGGATACCTGCGCGAATACCCCTGCCGGTGAAACCTTAGATGCCAACGGTTGCTCCGATTCCCAGAAGGATACCGATAACGACAGTGTCACCGATAACCTGGACACCTGCGCGAATACTCCTGCCGGCGAATCTGTGGATGCCAACGGCTGTTCCGACTCTCAGAAAGATACCGACGATGACGGTATCACCGATAACCTTGACACCTGTGCGAATACGCCTGCCGGTGAAACCGTCGATGCCAATGGTTGTTCTGATTCCCAGAAAGATACGGATGGCGATGGTATCACCGATAATCTGGATATCTGCACGAATACCCCTGCCGGTGAGTCCGTCGATGCCAACGGTTGCTCCGACTCTCAGAAAGATACGGACGCCGATGGTGTGACCGACAAGCTGGACACCTGCGGGAATACTCCTGCAGGTGAGGGCGTGGATGCCAACGGCTGCTCAGATTCTCAGAGGGATACAGATAACGACGGTGTCACCGATAATCTCGATACCTGCGCTGATACCCCTGCCGGTGAGCCCGTTGATGCCAACGGTTGCTCTGTTTCTCAGAAAGACACTGATAATGATGGTGTCTCAGACAACCTGGATTTTTGCGTGAATACTCCCGCTGGTGAAATCGTGGATTCCAACGGTTGTTCTGATTCACAGAAGGACATGGATGGGGACGGTATCACCGACAATGTGGATGCTTGTCCTGGTACGACTGTTGGTGAATCGGTAGATTCAAACGGTTGCTCTGATTCTCAGAGGGATTCGGACGACGACGGTGTCACCGATGATTATGACAACTGTCTTGGTACTCCCGTTGGCGAACTTGCTGATATTCATGGGTGTTCTGCCTCGCAGAGAGATACAGATGGCGATGGGATTATAGATATCATTGATGCCTGTGTAAATACCCCTTCAGGAGAAGCGGTTGATAGTGATGGCTGCTGCTGTATGCAGAGCGTGATGCCATGGGCCTCAATTTCTGCCGGTGAGGATTTTACCTTAGCGACCATGAAAAACGGGACTCTGTTTGCTTGGGGGAAAAACAATACGGGCCAACTTGGTGATGGTACAACTGAAAGTAAAAATCTTCCAACTTGGATTGGGGCGGACAATGATTGGGCCTCAGTATCTTCGGGGGGCTGGCATGGTTTGGCGATCAAAAAAGATGGGGCCTTATATTCATGGGGCGGAAACTATAGCGGTGCACTTGGCGACGGAACCCAAAACCAACGGTTGTTTCCCGGACAAGTCGGCAACGACAATGATTGGAGATTGATTTCCGCCGGGCATGATTACTCACTCGCCATAAAACAAGACGGTATGCTTTACGCTTGGGGGGAGAATGGCCGCGGGCAGCTTGGAAATGGCTCAACATACGACAGGTCAGTGCCAGGTCGAGTTGGATCCAACAGTGATTGGAAATCAGTCTCTGCAGGGTATTCCCATGTTGTTGCGATAAAAGATGACGGAACCATGTATTGTTGGGGTGACAATGGTTCAGGGCGACTTGGGGACGGCACAAGTGAATCAAAGACGTACCCAACTCAGATTGGGACAGATGCAGACTGGGTAAGTGTCGCTGCAGGACTCAATCATACTCTGGCCGTAAAAGAGGATGGGACGCTTTATGCCTGGGGGAGTAACCAATACGGGCAACTCGGTGATGGGTCATATGAGGACAAGAACGCTCCAATTCAAATTGGATCAGGCAATGATTGGGTTCATGTATATGCAGGGAAATATGTTTCTGCGGCCCTGAAAGATGATGGGACATATTATGCCTGGGGCAGAAACCAGTATGGACAGGTTGGAGATGCTTCGACCATTAATAAAAGTGTTCCAATGTTAATCGGAGAAGATAGTGATTGGAATACTGTTTCATGCGGGTATCACCATTTGGTGGGCATGCGCTCAGGTGGAAAGCTGTACTCATGGGGATACAATAACAATGGCCAGCTGGGTCTTGGTGTTTCTGGGTTGAGGAGAACCCCGTTAAAAATTACGTCTATTATGCCTATAGAGACCCTGACTGCAGGATGGCGTCATACATTGGCATTGGCCAAAACGGGAGAAATCTATGCTTGGGGCCTGAATGGCCTTGGGTCGCTTGGCGATATTGCAGTCGGCAGCAAGAGTGCTCCTCATAAGATAGGGTCATCGAACGATTGGTTGGGGGTGGCTGCAGGTCAATCATTCAGCCTTGCCGTTAAGCAAAATAATACTCTCTACGGGTGCGGATATAATGGCATGGGGCAACTTGGGGATGGGACGGCTGAAAACAAGGATAAGTTTGCTCGAATTGGTTCAGGTGACGACTGGGTGCATGTCTCATCATCGAGTGATCACAGCTTGGCAATAACGTCAAACGGAAACCTCTATGCCTGGGGTGAAAATACTTATGGGCAGCTGGGGGATGGGTCGTCTTATGATAGGTATTCGCCTGTTCAGATAAGTGGCGACGACAAATGGATGACTGTGGACACGGGTTTGGAACACAGTTTAGGAATAAAAGAGGATGGTTGCCTTTATGCCTGGGGGAATAATGGATCGAACCAGCTTGGCGTGGGGCAAACGTGGGGTAACCAAAAGTACCCTGCCAAGGTGGGAACGGATAATGACTGGATCGCCGTCTCCGCAGGCGATTACTATAGCATGGCTATTAAATCAGACGGTACGCTATATGCCTGGGGATCAAATGGATTCGGTAAACTTGGTGATGGGACAACTCAAAGAAAAGACTATCCTACGCGTATAGGAGAAGGCAATGACTGGCTTTCTGTCTCTGCCGGAGGGTATCATACGCTGGCGATAAAAACAGACGGCAGTCTTTATGCCTGGGGGAATAACGGGTATGGCCAGGTAGGGGATGGTAGTTCGGAACATAGGCATTCTCCGATAAGAATCGGCACTGCGAATGATTGGGCCCAAGTCATTGCAGGCAATGATCAATCATTTGCCATAAAAACAGATGGAAGCTTCTATGCTTGGGGAGACAATACGAATGGTGAGCTGGGTGACGGTTATGCGTGGAAAGATTCACCGGAGCCGGTTGTTTATCCGGGAACTTGTTCAGATACGGACAATGACGGGGTTGCAGATTATCTCGATAGTTGTTCCGGTACTGTTGAGGGGGAAACGATTGATGGGGACGGTTGTTCAATTGCCCAGCGAGACTCAGATAATGATGGAGTGAAGGATAACGTGGATATTTGTCCCTGGACCCCAGTTGATGAAATTGTTGATGTCAATGGTTGCTCCGATTCACAGAAAGACACCGATAGCGATGGTGTTAATGATGCTGTCGATATCTGTCCGGGGACACCGAGCGGGGAATTGGCTGATGTGAATGGCTGTTCCGGTTCCCAAAAAGATACCGACAAAGACAGTGTTACAGATGACGTTGATTTGTGCCCCGGTACGGAAATGTTACAGAGAGTCAATGCGATCGGATGTTCTGCTGCTCAGAGAGATTCGGATAACGACGGCATAAATGATGATGAGGACCTTTGTCCCCTAACAGTCGAGGGGGGCGTGGTAAGTGGCGAGGGATGCACAGCCCAAGAGAAAATACCCGACGCGGATGGTGACGGTGTACCTGATTACCTCGATGCCTGTATGGGCACACCTGATGGTGAGATACCACAGCCGGATGGGTGCTCCTGTTCACAAAAAGAAACCGTTTGGAAATCCATTGTATCACATGGGCATCATAACCTCGCAATAAAGCCGGATGGCACGCTCTATACCTGGGGAGCCAACAACCATGGCCAGGTTGGGGATGGCTCTAAAACGGATAGAAGCTGGCCTGTTCAGATCAGCACCGAAACTTGGGTTTTTATAGCCTCTGGGGGATATCATTCATTGGCTATTCGGGATGATGGCGCTCTTTTTGCTTGGGGACGAAACGAATATGGCCAACTGGGTGATGGCACAACTGAGGAGCGGATTTATCCCACCAGAATCGGATCAGATACAGATTGGGCATTTGTCGCGGCAGATTGGAATTGCACCGTTGGAATCAAGACCGATGGCTCCCTTTACGCTTGGGGAAAACCGCACAATATACCCGAGGTGAATGGTGTTGTGGAGATTTCACCTGCCCCGGTTCGGGTGGGGGAGGACCGGGACTGGGCCTCTGTTTCCGTGGGCTCTGGGCATACACTGGCAATTAAAAGTGACGGCAGCCTTTATGGGTGGGGAAGATTCAATGAACATGGACAAATTGGATATGGAGGCACGGAGGCCGTAACTGATCCGACCCAAATTGGCATGGATAATGACTGGGTTCAGGTTTCAGCAGGGGTCCAGCATTCTGTTGGCTTGAAATCGGACGGGCGGGCTTTTTCCTGGGGGTACAACAAGTACAACCAGTTGGGAAATAGAAGAGTCTACCATAGTTTGGAGCCAGAGCCAGTAAACATAGACAAGCGCTTTGCTTCTTTGAGTGCCGGGGGGGATCACACCATTGGGGTCAGTGTTTATGGTGATGTTTACTGCTGGGGTCGGAATAATTATGGGCAACTGGGGAACGGAACTCTTGATGAGCTGGAAACGTTCTCCCGGATATTGCCCGGAGTCGACTGGCGCGGTGTTTCTGCCGGTCGAAATCATTCCATGGCCTACCGATCCGATGGCACAATGTATGTCTGGGGAGGTAATTATTCCGGGCAGTTGGGGGGCGGGGTTTGTCTGGACAAATCATTGCCGGTGCCGGTCGACTCTACTCACCGGTGGGACGTTGTCTCGGCAGGGCTTGATGATGCCTTGGCGATATCACGTGAAGGAGAGTTGTTCGCCTGGAGCAGTGGCAATACGATCGTGCCGACGCAAGTTGGTACGGACAGCGGGTATGCTTCAATTGCCGCCTATGGCTATCACAACATGGCGCTGAAGACAGATGGCTCTTTGTATGGGTGGGGGGGGAACGAATACGGGGAGTTGGGGACCGGCACATCTTATGAAATGTTTCCCGCACGCGTTGGCAGCGACAGCGATTGGACGTCCGTGGCCATAGGAACATTTCATACCGTTGCCATAAAAAATGATGGGACCCTTCATTCCTGGGGCCTGAATGACAACGGGCAATTGGGGCTTGGTTCCCTGGATAATGCCAACTATCCGACGCAAGTTGGAGACGATAATGACTGGCAGCAAGTCGCTGCAGGGTTGGATCATTCCGCTGCGATAAAATCTGACGGGCGGTTGTTTGTCTGGGGAAGTAAATGTGGGGATGGGTACGGTCGTTTTGGCTCTGCTGTAGATCAATTTACACCTGTTCAAGTGGGAAGTGATGCAGATTGGGCTTTCGTCGATGGTGGATGTTCTTATACCGCCGGGTTGAAAACCGACGGTACCCTTTATTTGTGGGGAAATGAATCCTTCGTTCCCAATCGTAGTAAATATCCGATTGCTGTTGAAGGTCGATGGGCCTCCATTTCAGCCGGTCCCTATCACCTGTTAGCGATCCACCAGGATGGATCGCTTTATGCCTGTGGCTCCGGTAAATATGGAGCGATTGGCGATGGTACAGGAATTGATCGGGATACATTGACGTGTATCAGTAAGGATCATGATTGGTCTGAGGTTTCTGCAAACGTAAAGTATTCATTGGCCATCAAGGGGGATGGTGTGATTTATGCCTGGGGCGATTATGCCGTTCGCACTCCATGGTCCTCGACCCCTCGTTCCGTTGTTGATCCAAACGAGTGCCAATATCGTGATCGTGATGGGGATGGGGTTGTCGATGCCCTGGACAATTGCCCCTATACCATTTCGGGGAGATCTGTCGATGAAAATGGCTGTTCAGGTTATCAGGCAGATTCCGACGATGACGGCATCAGGGATGGGCTCGATGAATGTTCGGGAACCCTTGCGGGAGAGCCAGTCGATGGTTCAGGCTGTTCCTCTTCACAGAAAGATTCAGATGGCGACGGGCTGGTCGACAGTCTCGATTTGTGCCCAGAAACACCGGCGGGTGATTTCGTCGATTCCAATGGATGCTCAGATTCCCAGAAAGATACGGATAACGATGGCATAAGTGATGCTTTAGATCAATGCCCCGACTCCACCGAATGTGAGAACGTCAACAATTCAGGATGTTCAGTTTCGCAAGTTGATACGGACAATGACGGCGTTGTTGACAGTTACGATTTCTGTCCGAATACACCTCAGGGTGAAATCGTCAATGCGAAAGGATGTTCCGGGTCGCAAAGCGGTTCTGAGTGGCGGTGTGTCTCTTCCGGCCGAGAGCATATGATAGCCATTGATCAAAACGGGAGATTGTATACTTGGGGAAGTAATGGATCTGGCCAGTTGGGCACTGGGATGGAAGGGACTATACTTTCCCCTCAACAGGTGGGGACCGAAGAGGATTGGGTAGCGGCTGCTGCGGGAGGATTTCACAGCATTGCGTTAAAGGCTGATGGGACTCTTTATACATGGGGCTCTAATTCCTATGGGCAGTTGGGGCATGGCTCTTATCTAAGGGGGGTAATCCCTATCCAAGTTGGAACGGATACCGATTGGAAAGTGGTCGCAGCAGGCAGATCCCATTCGGTAGCCATTAAAGCCGATGGGTCTCTTTATGCATGGGGAGCGAATTATTACGGTCAGCTTGGGGATGGGACAAGTGAGAGAAAGAATGTACCCATACGCATTGGGGGAAGCAATGATTGGTCTTATGTAACAAGCGGCGATCACCAAAACCTTGCTGTCAAGGACAGCGGAACACTCTTTGGCTGGGGGTGGAACTCATATTATCAGCTGGGTGATGGAACGGATGAAGATAAATCGCAACCTGTCCAGATCGGAGATTCGGATGACTGGCGTTCTGTTGCTACAGGGGATGTTCATTCACTTGGGGTTAAGATGGATGGAGCCTTGTATGTGTGGGGGACTAACAATGACGGAGCACTGGGAACCGCGGGAAAAAACTATCGAGAGCCGGTTCCTGTTCAATTGGGAAACGATTACGACTGGAGGTCCGTCTCTGCCGGATTCAATCATTCTTTGGCCTTGAAGGATGATGGCCGAATGTATGCCTGGGGGCGTAATGAGCGATGGCAGGTTGGAAGAGAGGGGCGTGAGGATATTGACGCACCTGTGGAAGTTGCATGTGGGAACACGTGGCGGTTTGTTATGGCTGGGGCTGAATTTTCGGCAGCTGTCCGTTCCGATGGTGCGATGTTAACGTGGGGGAAGAATGATAGAGGCCTGCTTGGGATTGGGAGAAAAGGGTACAAAAGAGTTCCTTCTTCAGTTGATTCCAAAAGTCGTTGGATGTCGATTTCTGCAGGTTACAAAAGTGTATATGGAGTAAGGGATGATGGCACTTTGCACTACTGGGGAGACAATGTCTTTGCACGGTTTTATGGTGTTGAAAGCGGGTATGATCGACCCTCTCAGGTAGGAAACCATAATAATTGGAAGCATGTGTCGGTCGGGACGGGGCATGCGGTTGGCATCAACGATGCTGGTTCCCTTTATACATGGGGACCTAATGATTACGGCGAAGTCGGGTGCGGGGACACCTGCATAGGATCATATAATCAACCGCTTTCTGCGGATAAGAATTGGGCATATGCCGATGCGGGTCATGACTATACCCTGGCCATCAAAACGGATGGAACTCTCTTTGCTTGGGGAGTCAACAGTTATGGGCAGTTGGGGGATGGAACGAACGACGACCGGCATATTCCGGTGCAGGTTGGCACAGGGCATGACTGGGCCGTGGTCTCTTCTGGTATGTTTCATACCCTTGCAATAACAAGCGATGGAGCACTTTATGCCTGGGGGGAAAATGATGTCGCGCAACTTGGGGATGGGACCCTCACAAGCAGAAATATACCTCAACGGATAGGTCTCGATAATGACTGGGCCCAGGTTGCTGCAGGTTATAATTTTTCCCTTGCAATCAAGGCCGATGGCTCATTGTTCTCCTGGGGGGGTAATAATTATGGTCAGCTTGGAGATGGGTCGACAGAAAAAAGACGAGTTCCTGCGCAGGTGGGACATGACAGTGACTGGGCGCGGATATCAACCGGTAAGAGATATGATGCTGTGGCCCTGGCGATGAAAGGCGACGGACGCCTTTTTTCCTGGGGCGACAATCGAAGTGGACAGTTAGGGCGTGCTGCTGAAGCCGACAATCGTATTCCGGTGCAAATAGGTGTTGGGCATGAGTGGGTGATGATCGACTCCGGGAGTGGTTTCTCTTTGGCCGTCAGAAAAGATGGGCGGCTTTATGCATGGGGTATTAACAGTTCAGGACAGATCGGTGATGACACAGCATGGGAACATCAACCGACACAATTGGGTTTCTACTCTGATACAGATACGGACGGTGATGGTGTTGCAGACAACATGGATTTCTGCCCCGAGACTCCTCAGGGTGAAACGTGCGATGGAAATGGGTGCTCAGCATCTCAGAAAGACAGCGATTTCGATGGCGTGATTGACCTTTTTGACGTCTGTGGTGACACACCTGAAGGCGCCGTCGTTGATGACCACGGTTGTGCCGACTCTCAGAAGGACACGGATAATGATGGCGTTACTGATGACATAGATACTTGTGGGAACACGCCGATTGGAGAAACAGCAGATAGTTCCGGATGCTCAGATTCCCAGAAAGATTCTGACGGAGACGGTGTCTTTGATCATGTGGATGTTTGCACTGGGACACCTTCCGGAGAAGTTGCTGATAACATGGGCTGCTCAAGTTCTCAGCTTGATTCAGATGGGGATGGACTGACCGACGACATGGATATGTGTGCCAAAACCCCGGAAGGAGAGGCTGTTGACTCGTCTGGTTGCTCATTGTCACAGAAAGACACGGATTCCGATGGCGTAAGAGACAACCGTGATCTCTGTTCGGAGACACCGGAGGGAGAGGAGCCCGACGATAATGGTTGCTCAGTGTCTCAGCAGGACATGGACCATGATGGTATCCCTTATTACGATGATTTTTGTCCTGACACTCCTGTCGGAGAATTCGCAGACGCAACGGGTTGTTCATGTTCCCAGGGTGAAACGGTTTGGTTGGATATCTCTTCAGGAATTAATCACACCATTGCCATCAAACAGGACGGGACATTGTATGCGTGGGGAGAAAACAGCAGTGGCCAGTTAGGAGATGGCACACAAAAAGATCGAAACGTTCCTGTCCAGATCAGCTCTGATAACGATTGGCTGACCGTTGAGGCCGGGTATGACTATTCCCTTGCGTTAAAGAGAGACGGCTCTCTTTATTCGTGGGGAGGCAACCATTTTGGCCAGCTGGGGCATGGATACGGTCGTGATCAAACGGTACCTCAACGTGTTGGCTCAGATACGGATTGGATCCAGGTATCTGCAGGTTATGGAACCTCCTCGGGGATTAAGGCTGACGGGGCGCTCTATGTCTGGGGGGTGAGGCAATGCTTTCCTGATGAACCAGGTATTCCCACTCCTGAACGCCTGGGAAGTGGCTCTGACTGGCGGGCGGTTTCTGTGGGGACCGATCATTGTATTGCGCTGAAAAGAAATGGATTTATCTATACCTGGGGGGGGAATGATTTCGGGCAGTTGGGGCTCGGGTCGCGTTTGATGTGGCAGGATCCCGTTCAAGTCGGTGATGAGAGAAATTGGGTCTCGGTTTCGGCGGGGCAGGGGTATTGTGTGGCGATCAAAAAAGATGGGTCTGCGTATAGTTGGGGGGCGAACCACGCTGGAAAACTTGGCCTTGGATACCATGGTTCGGAAGGGGTTGATGAACCTCAGCAGATTGGCCTCGGTGATGATTGGGCGCAAATAGTTGCCGGGCTGGATCATACCCTTGGTATCAACCATAACGGTGAACTGTTCGCTTGGGGACGAAATGATTTTGGTCAACTGGGGGATGGGACACAAGTCGAGCGGGACAGCCCGGTTCGTATCTCAGGAGAAAGTACCTGGAGCAGGGTCACAACAGGGGGTGTACACTCTCTTGCTCTCAGAAATGACGGGGTACTTCGAGGTTGGGGGCGTAGGGTGGAAGGCCAGTTGGGCAATGGAGCTGTCAGTGAAAGGTTGAGTCCTGTCCAGGCGGCATCAGGACATGAATGGATAAGTGTGTCCACAGGCAAGCATCATGCCGTCGCAATAAAGGCCGACGGATCGCTTTATGGTTGGGGGACAAATTACCAGGGGCAGATCGGCGACGGTACGTTCGAGGACAAAGATGCCCCCGTTAAAATCGGGACAGGCACCGATTGGAGGAGTACCGCGGCTGGGTATAATTTCTCGCTTGCCCTGAAGGCAGATGGAGCACTTTACGCATGGGGGAGCAATTCTTTCGGGCAACTCGGTAACGGAACAACAAATCGCAGCTCGGTCCCCGTGAGAGTTGGCGTGGGGAATGACTGGGCAATCGTCAGGGCAGGGCATAATCACTCAGCCGGCCTGAAAACCGACGGAAGTCTGTATACTTGGGGGTATAATTTTTATGGGGCTGTGGGAGATGGGGCGATCTATGAAAGATTGACCCCTTTTCGAGTCGACGGCAACTGGAAAGATGTTGCTGCAGGCCAGGATTATACCATAGCAATCAAGGGGGATGGCTCTCTGTTTGGATGGGGATTCAATGCTTATGGGCAGCTTGGTGACGGGACGTATGAGGACAGGAATTCTCCAGTTCAAATCGGTAGTGAAACGGACTGGGCGAACGTTTTTGCCGGTGGGTTTTGTTCCATCGCCATAAAGTCCAATGGGTCACTATATATGTGGGGGCGAATACATCCTTCATATGAGAAGCAACGTGTTCCGATTCAAGTCGGATCTGATTCGGACTGGACCTCTGTATCCATTGGGGATGATCATATTCTTCTTCAAAAAGAGGACGGCTCATTGTTTGCCATGGGCCATAATCAGTACGGCCAGCTTGGGGATGGTTCACGGGAGTCCAGGTCCGTTCCCGTTATTGTTTGGGGGGGGGGATGGAAAAGCATGGGGGCAGGCACCCGATTTTCGGCTGCTTTAAATTCTGAAGGCATACTTCATACCTGGGGGGTAAATACCTCAGGTGAGCTTGGGAATGGTTCGGCATGGTCGATTGATGGTTTATATATCAATGATCCCCATGGATGCTTGGATGCGGATGGCGATGGTGTCGCCAATCATTTTGATCTTTGTGTCGGAACAGAAGAAGGCGCCTCCGTGGACGAATATGGTTGCCCAGAATTGATGCTGGATTCTGATAAGGATGGGATTGCAGACAATCAGGACTCCTGCCTTGCGTCACCCTTTGGTGAGAGGGTTGATGATAAAGGGTGCTCCGTCTCACAGAAGGATGCGGATGGGGACGGTATTGCCGATAGCTGGGACATGTGTCCTGGAACCGACGCAGGGGTACCTGTTGATCTCTATGGGTGTTCGGCTGTCCAGCAGGATCAAGATCAGGATGGTGTCCCTTACTATTACGATAACTGCCCGGGCACGCCACTGGGGGAGCCGGTAAATCTTTCGGGGTGCGCGTGTGTTCAAACAGAAACGCTATGGGCCACTGTCTCATCGGGAGATCGTCATACTCTTGCCATCAGGCATGATGGTAGATTGTTTGCATGGGGAGAGAATGGGTACGGTCAACTGGGTGATGGGACGAATGAAAACAGGGGAACGCCGGTACAGATAGGAAACGAGCTCGACTGGGTGTCGGTTGCTGCGGGTTACGATCATAGCCTTGCCTTGAAAGAAGATGGTAGGGTTTACGCTTGGGGGTGTAATGACAGGGGGCAACTGGGCAATGGCTTAAAATTGAGCAGTAAAACGCCTGTTTTGGTGAACACAGAGCCTGAGTGGGTTTATATTTCTGCGGGCAACAAGTCGAGTGCGGGGATTAAGGCAAATGGGGCGTTGTATAAATGGGGGTTAAGGCAAGGGTATTCTTTCCCATTTGCACTTGATGATCCTTCTCCAAGGATGGTCGGCGAAGACCTGGGTTGGATCGCCGTATCTGTTGGAGGTGCACATGCCCTGGCAATGAGGGATAACGGCAGGATGTATGGCTGGGGTGAGAACACATATGGTCAGCTCGGTGATGGGA
Organism: Desulfolunaceae bacterium; assembly: GCA_942491485.1. GTDB lineage: Bacteria > Desulfobacterota > Desulfobacteria > Desulfobacterales > Desulfolunaceae > Desulfoluna. Next base: position 276,837 of record CALOAX010000018.1, read on the forward strand.
CGACATACAAGCGACCTTTACCTGTTCTTGTTGCGCCTCAGCTCCCATCAGCACCTCAGAATGTGTGGCTGTCCTTTTCAGCCGGAGAGCACCATTCTGTTGCCATACGAGAAGATGGGGCCATTTTCAGCTGGGGAAGAAATGAAGATGGTCGCTTGGGGTTAGGCGATGGCGCCCCTGATAAGGTTCTTTTTCCCGAGAGAATTGATGGAGCCGTGGAATGGGAAATCGTTGACGCAGGGCGGTTTCATACCCTTGCCATGAAGAGAGGGGGGGACCTTTTTTCATGGGGGATGAATGGTTCCGGGCAATTGGGTGTAGATTTCATAGGAGAGGCCCATGCACCTGTTTTTGTAGATCACAGTAGTTACTGGAAGGTTCTTTCCGCGGGTGGAGAGCACAGCATGGCTCTCAGGAGTGACAGGCAGCTTTTTGGGTGGGGGAACCATTATTCCGGCCAGCTTGGTATCGGGGGTGGCCCGACTTGTATTGATACTGGTCATATCGTCAATGACCACAGGCATTGCATAGACAGTGACGGTGATGGAGTCACAGATGACCTGGATATCTGCCCGGGAACCCCTTTTAGCGGACCTGTACATTCAAATGGTTGTTCCATTTATTAATAGATTTAATGATGACGATGGAATTTTAAATTGTAAGGATTCCTATCTGAGACATCATAGGAAGAGAATCCACACAACAAAGGCTGTTCCGGTAAATATAGATATTCTCCTGTACGAATTGCACCTGATAGCTTTTGGGTCACGATATCAGCAGGTATAAGTCATTCCCTTGCGATTAGGGATGACGCAACTCTTCATGCCTGGTGAGACAAGGACAAACAGTCAGTAAGGGGGCGCTCTATCACAGGCACCAAATGTTACGGTACAGATAGAAGTCGAAAGCCATTGGAAATATGTTGCCACGGGTGCTCTATATACTCTTGCGATTAAATCGAATGGTTCTCTTTATGCATGGAGTAAATTACTTATAGCAACACGGAGTCAACCGTTGAGAGTCGTACAAGCTCACAATCACTCAGGTCGACTCCGATTCTGACTTGGTGACAGTTGTGGAAGGGCATAATCATACAATGACCCTGAAAGGGGGTGGTAGGTTATTTGGTTGATGCACTTCGCAGGCCAACTCGGTGATGGTAAGGCGTGGAAGCCGAGCCCCTTGTTAATCAATACCAAAGGGGATACTTTCTCTCAATGATGGCTTGCGTTGTTACCTCTCAATATAACGTCAGGGATGTTGTATAAATGGCCTTACAAATGGTTGTCCAACTTTTCGCGAATGCTCTCCCAAGAGATCATTCGCGATTGGCGTATTGCGACTTGCGATTTGGATAATGGTGTGAATGACTGGAAAATGATTCATTTCAACTGGAGGATATGGGAGGCAGCAATACGTGAAGTCATTAGATAAAAAAGAGTGATATGGTGTCTGCTTTTTCAACGATGACTGGATTTTCAAGTCAAAATATGAATGGTGTTTGATTGACAATGTTGTCTATGTGATGAGAATTTGATTGTGTTGCTGTTTTTTTGTATTGAGTTAGAATAACCTATTAATTAAGTGAATTGTAATTCGTGTGTTTCGGGGTAGTATTATTTCTCTTGCTGTTGTGGCGAACGTGTTGTAAAGATTCCTACTTAGGTTTGGTGGGGTATTTTGATTTGTTTGATTCGGGCGATTAACAGTGGTACTTGGACATATGAGCTGAGAGTTTTTTTAAGGGCATTGATACCACTCCTTTCAATTCTGCCTGTGTTATCTCTTCTATAATATTATTGGGAATAGAAAATAAAAGTTTGGTTTGGCCCGGATATTTCACGAGTTGAGAGCATCCATCTTCAAGGCATCAGAGCTGCAGATGTAGTTGTTTACCTCAATGCCCTGATAACGCAGATGATGGGTGCTCTCGGCTCGCCCGAAGAGTGAGAAAAGCGAGCAGGAAACCGTGAATTACATTTTGAGTTTTTGAAATATTTTAAGTTCTCACAATAACTATCAGTAATCACATGTTGTTGCTTTGGTCTGATTGTTTTCTCATGAAATATCCGGGTTAGACACCTCTGCACGGTGAAACAGTATAGCTGCATTCTGAGAAGATGCGAGACAAACTCCCACGTCTTGCATTTATATAACGTTGATAACTACTGAATCCAAATGTCTCCGGGGGACGCCGTGAAAAAGACATCTGCTGCGAATTGCGTGGCGACTGTGCGACGGGCCGGTTTTGTTGGGCTGCTTTTTACTTTGATTCTGTTGGGAGGCGCCGAGGCATCGGGGGCTCCTGACGCCGATTTTCGCATGAAAAGTATTCTTCGCAGTGATAGCGCGATGGTGGAATACGTCCTTCATGTGGCGGATTGCTCCGACGTGGTATCGATGCGTGTCACGGCCGGGGATTACGATGAGGTGCTCTCCGTTTCATCAACACAGCTGTCTGTTCCCGAGGGGAATCCCCTGGCGAGAGAATTGATTTTTACTGCCTCTGGAGATGGGTTTTTAGCTCCGTCGGTCGTGTTTACACGGGAACAGGGACAGCTGAGTTCCTTCTCGGAGTCTTTTGCTTACGACTCGGATATGCCGGAAATAAGTTTTGACAGTGTTTCGCTGTCATCGTTTGAGGGGGCGCAGCATCTTTGCGTGACGGTCCATGCTTCGGATGCCGTGGATATTTCCGAGCTGGGGTTTTCCATTTCAGGTATCTACGCCCATTCTCTCCGTGAAGCAGGGGGGATCGTTGAGCACGCCTTAGCCGATGCGTTTGCCAGAACAGACGAAGATATCCGTGTTTATCCGTATAAAGAAGGTCAGAGCCTTTTCCATGTCTATATCCCGTTGACAAAAAAACTGTCCCCTGAAGAGATCAAGTATGATGGGGTTGTGCTTCTCGATGCCTATTGCCTGGATGCCTCCGGTAACCGGGCTTCTCTGTCTCAGATTGCTTTTACTGGTGAGGATATTCGGGAAGAGGCATCCAACCTCCAGGTTGCGGCTCCGGCAACCGGGGCAATTGTGTTGGCGAGCCCTTTAGAGACGGTTGCCATTATCCCGTCGGTTGATTTTCAGTTCCGGGGGCGGACCCTGCTCCCCGGTGCGGGCATGGGGGTGAGCTATGTTTCAAGCCATCCGGGCCTTATCATGGTAACACCCGCCGGGGTGGTCTACCCTGTCTCGGAGACGGGGAACACCCCGGTCTTCGTGACCGTCTCCTATCCAGGGCTTGAGAATGTCTCCCTGCCTGTCAAGGCTGATTTTTCCAAGAAAATAGCCTCCCTTCGTGTGACCGATCTTCCTTCCTCCCATGTGATGACCCTTCCCGGACTGAACCGGTATTACCCGTTGCCAAGCGTGCGAGTAGTTTTTGATGATGGCGAGGAGGCGGACCTCCCGACGGTTTACGAGGTGGAATATGTCGTAGATGAAGCTTTTGCGGGAATCGTAGAGGTGGGGTCCGAGGGCCGTGTCCGCGCACGTCAGGCGATATCAGAGGCGGGTCCGGCGGTCGTCACGCTTCGCATTAAAGGAATTCCGGGCATCCAGACCACCTTTGCCCTGGCGGCGGTTGATGCGTTGCCGGTGGTCTCCTTGTCGGTCTCCCCATCGGCTACCATTGGTGAGAACATGGAAGTACACGCGGTGGCGGAAGACGACGTGGGGGTCGCCGAGGTGCGCTTTTTTCAAAACGGTGCCTTGGTGGCGAGTATCAGCAAGCCGCCCTATCTTTTTACCACCCAGGCCCTTGCCGAGCATGTCGGGCAACCCCTTGCCTATTACGCCGTTGCTGTGGATACCCTGAGCCAGGAGAGGCGATCGGACCCTGTGGGCATCTCCGTGACAGACACGCCTCACACAGATGTGCCGGATGTGGTTGTAGAAACACCCGCACCGATGCAGCGGTGTGTGGAACAAAGCCCGGTTCGGTTCCAAGTGGCTCGTGACGTGGGGGAACAGCCGATACCCAGTGGGGTACGGCTGGTGGAGTATTATCTTGATGGAGCAAAGATTGGAGATGCCTTTTTTCCCTACTTTGAAAAAAGAGAGAAAAGATGGTTCGAAATCTGGCGTTTGGATCGCGACCTGCCGGCCATCTCAACAAATGAAACCTCCCTTGCTTTTTATGCCGTGGTCCATGGGGAAGAGGGGGGATCGGAGCAAACCGATTCCCGGCTGATCCGGGTGGTGAAAAACCAGCCCCCGGTGATTGCCATTGATTCGCCCTACAGCGGTGCGCAGGTGAGTGTGGGCAAGGCACTCGATGTGGCTGTCACCGTGTCGGATGACACCCTTGGGGCGGGAACCGATCTTACCCTTTCGGTCAACGACAGGACGGCCCAAACGTTTCATTATGCCAGGAAGAGTGAGCAGTTCAGCGGTCGGTACGGCCAGAAAGTGGCCTCCCATCATTTCGTCGTGCCCCTGGAGGACTATACCCCGGGAACCTCGCTCTCCATTACCGCCACAGCCACCGATGTCCTCGGGAAAACGGGCCATTCAGAACCCGTCAATGTCGTGGTGAAACCCGATGGACTGCCGTCGGTTTCTATCACCCACCCGGTGGAAGGGGCGCATTTGGTAGCGGGGCTTCCTTTTGAGATTCGCGCAGAGGCCCTGGACGATGCCGGGGTGTCCCGGGTGGATTTTTATGTGGATGGGCAACTTGTGGGATCGGACACGTCACGGCCTTTCCAGTTCGTCTATCAGAGAACCATCAACCTGTCGGAAGCCCATCCCCTGGTGCTCCATGCCGTGGCCATTGATACGAAGGGGCAGGAAGGAGAATCAAGCCCGGTTCGGGTTACCTTAGGAAAAGACGAGGCCCCTCCGGTTGTCTATATCGTCTCCCCAGAAATTTCGAAGATTGAGAGCGGGACCGCCGTTGTTGTCGAAAACAGCCTTGTTGTGTTTAAGGTGACCGGCTACGACAACGTCGGAGCCGAGTCCCTGGTCTTTAAGGGGATTGCAAGGGAGGGGGAGACATTTGACCTGACAAGGGACAGCGTGTCCGCGGTAACGGGGGAGGCTGTGGTTCCCCAGCAGATTCCCGGAACCATCAACGCATTTTCCGCCTTGCTCAAGGTCCGTATTCCCCTGTTTTCTGGAAATGGGAGCGAGGAACCCTATCTTGTAACGGCCATTGCCAAAGACAAGGCTGGTAACGCAAGTGAGCGGCAACTGCAGGTGCGCGTGGCCGATGACCGGAAGCCCTTCGTCGTGCAGATTACACCGGACAAGGATCGGTATTTTCAAGAGGAGACGGTGCACCTGGATGTCCACGCGGGAGATGACCGAGGGGTGGAGGATATCGTGCTTTCCTGGGCGGTGGATGGCACCCCGGCAAGTTCGTCGGGCGTCAAGGTGTCGTACCATAAAAGCGATGATTTCAATCCGGGGCAGAACACCCAACTCAGTGTCGATATCCCCCTTTCGGCATTCGGACTGCCTGAAGGCAACCACGAGATCGCCGTGACAGCCCGGGCAAAGGATGAGGCTCAGCAGATCTCCGACCTTACCGATGCCTCCACCCTTACCTTGCATGTTTTCGAAGACGAGACGCCACCCCAGGTTTCCCTCAACCGTCCCCTGCCGGGGAGCACTCTGTTTCGAGGACAAAGCGTGGATTTCCACTGGAAGGCCGTGGATGAGAACCGGTTGACGCGTGTGTGGGTGGAATCTGTGCAACCTGCGGATGGCGGCAGCGTCAAAAAAACGGAGATCTACGCCAAGGAAAATTTGGCATCCTCTTCTGAAGAGGCCATCTTTTCACATGCCCTTCCCGCATCCGGGGATGGCTGGGAGTTGTTGGTGTCCGCAGCAGATGTCTCCGGCAACATCGGGACGTTTTCCTGGGCGTGTCAGCTTACGGACGATCCGCCTCCGGAGGTGACGGTGGTGAGTCCGGGCAGCGGAAGCCGTTTCGTGGAGGGTGAGTCCTTTACAGCCGTTGCCTCGGTATCGGACAACCGGCGCGTGGCATCCGTGGTCTTTTTCCTCGAAGAAGAGGTCAATGGCACCACCTCGCGAATCTGGAGCAAACTGTGGTCTGCACGTGACGTTGACAATGCCTTGAGTGGCGGCAAACTGTTAAACCAAATCGTGAGGGTGCCGCATCGCAGGGACGATGCAACGGTCAAGCTCGGAGTCGAGGCCGCGGATGATGCCGGAGGAAAGGGTCGGGCGTTTTCGGAACTTGAACTTTTAGATGATTATGAGCACCCAGTGGTCCGCGTGCTCCGTCCCGAGGTCGGTGTGGAGATAACGCCGGGCAGGGCATTGCGCGTGGAAGGCAGGGCGGAAGACAACATCTATGTGGATACGATCCGTGCCTTTCTGAAAGATGACGACGGGGTGGAGATCCCCCTGACCTGGAAGAATGGGCCGGTGCGAAAAGACACGGTGAAATCCGTGACCATCCCCAACCCCAATGGATTTGGCACCCTTCTGGCCGGGAAGCGGTTCTACACTGCGTTTCAGGGAACGTTTACCGTCCCGGATGCGGTCAAGGCCTATGCCGGAAAGTCGTTGGCATTTCAGGTGGAAGTGGCGGATCGCGGTGTGAACAGCGGCGTATCACTACCTGTGGCCCTTCAGGTATTCGAGGACAAGGCCGGGCCCGTTGTGAAATTCCACGCGCCCGGTTCGGAGGTGTACGAAAAGCAGCAGATGAATGTTTCCATCACGTTGACGGACGAATCGGCCGTCGCGGGATACCGGATCTATGAGGGGCAGGACGCTCAAACGCTGCTGAAGGAAGCCGATGGATTTAGCCAAAAGAGCGTGAGAATCGAGAATTTGGCGATATCCGTTCCAGCGTATGATCCGCTGGGCGAGAACCGTCTCTGTCTGGTGGTGGTGGCGTGGGACAGCGCCGGCAATGAAACCCGGGACGTCCATTTTGCTTCGGTCCGGCAGGACCGCGCACCGGTCATGACGGGGATCGGCGGCAGTGCCGACTTTATCAAAGGGGGACCTGCCGAGTTCGCTGTGGTGACGGAGGATGACTGGGCCACTGATGACGCACCGGTCCGGAGTGTTGTCTGCGCCACCTCCCTTGAGGGGTTGGACGGCGAGGCACAAAGGGCGGCCTTCGGCGAAGTGAATGATGACGGGCATCCTGTGATGCGGCTGGCCTATCCCGAAGGGGCGGGGCATGCCGGGGGGGTGTCCTTCGGCGATTCTCCCTATGTGGAACTCCTTGAAGAAGAGGGGAAAACCTGGTTGAAGGTCTCCCCGCATCCCGGCGGCCTTTCCGGAAAGTTTTTGAAACTCAACGTGCGGGAAGGGGAGACGGTCAGGTATCATCTGTCGCGGGTCTTCAACCATGTGTGCGATGGGCCGGCGGACAGCGATGCCGTGGTCGAGAGTGCCGATGGCATCGACCTTGGCGCCTGGCTCAAAGGGCCCGAAGGGTTGACGGTCAACCGCATGGACGTGTGGTTCGAGGTCTTGGATGAAAACGGGGGGGCGGTCGATTCCTGGGCCACCGGGCTTCGCGTGGATGCGGGCAACCTCGGGGCCGAGCAGGTGACGCTGTACCTTGCCCAGGGCGAATATTTGGGTGAAAAGGCGTTTTTGTGCTCTTTTGCCGAGTTGAGCAAGACCTCCCCCGACGGCAGGCATGGGATCCGGCTCAACCACAAGCAGACCTTTGTGCTGCCGACTTTTTACGATATCACCCGTGTGGCGATCCTCGGGCATGCTGTGGACCGTTTTTCCGATGGGCGTGGGGCGATTCCTCTCGCGGTGTTGTCGTCCCGCAATGCCCTTGCCGATGAAGAGCCGCCAACGACGGCGATTCTTGCCCCGGTTGCTGGGCGTCCCGTGGTGCCGGGCGAATCCCTCTACGTGAAACTTGAGTCCCGGGACAACTCCGGGATGGTCTCCCGCCTCAAGGTGTTCGAAAACGGCGGGCGCCTGATCCGCGAGATCGGCGGCATGGCGAACCAGGCGTCCTACGGGATTTTCTACACCGTCGATCCCATCATCAACAACGGCGACATCGAACTTCTTGTCGTGTCGGAAGATGAAAGCGGCAACAGCCGATCCGACACGGTGATCCTTCCCCTGGCCGAGGACCGGCCCCCCACCCTTGTTCTCAACCGATTCAGCGCTTACAAATCAGGCGGCACGTTCCAGGATGTCTACAACACCCCTGACCGGCTCAATTACGGCGAGTTCTGGGTGCGCTCAGGCGGGACATTCAAGGTGAAGGTGGATATCGCCGATGACATCGGCCTGAAACGTTACGACATTTTCCGGCTGGATGAAAGTGGCCAGCCGGTGAGATTGCATTTCAAGACGTACGACAGCGCATGCCCCGAGTTGCCGGAGGTCCATGATCTCCCGGATTATGAGATGACCTATGATGGCAGCGAGCCCGTGGAGTATCTGTTCCGTGTCACCGATACCGACGGAAAGACCTCGGACCGCACCATTCTGGTTCACCCCTTGGCCAATATCGCGCCGCAGATTCGCATCACCTCTCCCGGTTCGGATCAATACATTGCCGCCGGCACGTTCCGGCTCAAGCTCGGCGTCGTGGTGGCGGATGACCGTATGATCTCAAAAGACGATGTGGAGGTCTACGCCAACGGAAAACGTCTTGCGCTCAAGGCGGTGGTGGATTTCGATCAGAGTGAGATCGGGGGAAAGGACGGTGTCGACACAGCCTACGAAGCGATTTACGACAGCTACGAAAAACTCTACTCCACAGATACGGCTGAAGCCTTAGGAAAGGCCACAAGCCCTCACTCGAAGCAGCTCCTCTACCTCCTCGATGTGCCCGATGGGTTGATTGGTGCCAATGAAACGGTGACGATGAAAGCCCTGGTCAGGGATTCCGAAGCGGTCCTGGGGCACCATGAGATCTCGTTTGTGGCGGCTGCCGATGAAATCTCCCCCGATATTGCCGTGACCCGTCCGGAGGTGGGCTTTGCCCTGGTCGAGGGCTCGCATGTGACGATGAAGGTAAGGGCCTTCGACAACGTAAAAGTGGACGCCATCGAGATCTACACGGCCTATGGGGTTACGAAGACGGATGGCACGGTGGTGGCTCCGGTTTACCCTACGGCTTCGGCGTTGTCTGTTTCCTCCATCGAGGCTCGCGATTTTCTACCCATCTCCACGGTGAATATCGACACCCCGGAATACGCGCAGCGTATCACGGCCCTGACCCTTGGGGAGATCCTGAAGCAGGAGGCCTTTGCCGGGATTGGCTCGGGGGATGTCTCGAACTACTTTCTCTGGGTGAAGCTGGTGGCCGTGGATGCGTCGGGCAACCCCCGCGTCCGGGAGGTCAGTTATCCGGTGTTAGCCGATGAACGTCCTGTGGTGGATATTGTCTCCCCTGCCAACGGAACGGCGGTGGTGGAAGGCAGCCGCGTGACCGTTCAATTGAACGCTTTTGATGATGTGGGCATCGACTCCGTGAGGCTAAGGGCCGTCCTCGGGGATCCCGGAACGGAAATCTTTAACACGGCCCTGCGCCAGGGCCCCTGGCAGTTCTCGGTGACGGTTCCCCCTTATACTGAGGTCGCCACGGATAATGAGGACGATAAGAAGAGGGCGAATCGGGTGGCGTTGACCGCCGAGGTGATCGATTCCTTCGGCGTTATGCACAACGGGGAGGAGTCCCATCGGAGCATAGACGGTCCCGTATACCTGACGATAGTGAAAGATGAGCCCCCCACCGTTGCCATTGGCAAGCCCAATGACGGGGATACGTTCATCGAGGGGACGATGTGCCTTGTGCAGGTCAATGCCGTGGACGATATCGGGGTGGACCGGGTGGAACTGCGGGTGGAGGGCCTCACCACGGGGGACCGGGTTTTTTCCGACAGCAAGTATCCCTTCGAGTTCCTGGTGGAGATCCCCTACGGCCAGCACGGCAAACCCATTACGCTTACGGCCACGGCCACGGAGATGCGTGAAAATGGCTCGCCTCGTAGCGTGACAACGGCCAAGAGTACCCTCATAAATGTGGAACCGGACGATGTCGATCCGGTAATCACCGTCTATTCTCCCGCCGAAACCGGTGCCGTGGCCGTGGAGAAACGGTCCCTCTATTTTGCGGCCAAAGTGGAGGACAACGTGGGGGTGAGCACCCTGGCGGTTTCCCTTCACATCAACGGTGAGCAAGTGAACCACCTTTTGCTGACCTCACCTCCCTTTCAGGGGAATATTCCCTTAAAAACCCTCGAGGCGTATCTCGGGGAGAGCGCAGCCAACCTGAAGAAGGTTGACATGGTGCTGCACTTCAAAGCCCTTGACGGTGCGGGCAATCCTGCGGCTGTGGATCGTTCGGTGGTGCTCATGCGCAACACGCCGCCCTCGGTCCAGGCCCTGCAGATCCTCGACTCCCGTGGGTACAACCTCGGCAACACGATGACGGAGATCACCGAAGGGCGTGAGATCGTCGTCAATGTCATTGCAACGGATCCCGAGGCGGGCATAGACACGGTGCGGCTCTACCGCTACCTGGGGGAGAGCGGTGGCTCCGGAAACGAAACCCTTGTGGGAACCGATACCGCGGCTCCGTTCCAGTTCCATCTGCGTGTTCCCGAAGGTGTTACGGATTCAGAGTTGTGCTTCAAGGCGCAGGCCGTGGACCTGGACGGGTACGCGTCCGACGACTCGGCCACCCGGTGCCTCACCATCCGGCCGGATCAACCGCCCACGGCGACACTGGTGGAACCGGTCGACGATGAATCTGTCGTCATTGACGGTCAACCGATTCGCATGACCGTGGAGACATGGGATGACCTGGGTCGGGAAGGCATGGACCGCGTGGTCTTCTTCGTCAACGATATCCCGGTTCAGACCGCCTACAACTCCCTCTACGAGACCAGCGGCGCCGTGGGTGGCGAGATGACCTATCAGGCGATCCTCTATCCGCCCGAAGGCGTGCAGGGGTTTTTGATTTACGCCGTGGCCTATGACGTGAAGGGGCAGTCCGCCCAGACCCAGACGGTTCAGGTGGGACGGTTGGAAGACACTGTCAAGCCGAAGATCAACCTTCTGTACCCCATGGATGCTGAAGTGCTTACCGCTGGTGAACCCGTTTCCCTGGAGGTGGGGGTGGAGGACATTGGGTCCATGGAGGAGCGCATCGTCACCATGACCTTCGTGCGCGAAGGCCTGGAGTCGCCCACCGGTTCCTTTGTCACCCTGGCCGAGGAGACCCGTGAACTGGGGTATCTTACGCCGGACCAGTTGAGCCCCCATGGCTATGAAAGCGATCCCGACAATTATTATTACCTCTACACTTTGCCGTACATATCATCGGATATCCTGAAACGGGAAGGGTATGACAACGAGCGGGTGCGTCTCACCGTGCGCGTGGAAACGAAAAACCATACGGTCTTCTCTACGTCCCGTCTCGAAATCGGCCTGCCCCTGTCGCAGCGGGACTACATGCTTCCCGCATCACCTGATGGAGGCGGCGAGGTGCTTCAGGCCGGCCGAAGCATTCACTATTCGTCACTGGCCCGGTGGGGGGAGGGGACCGACCTCCTGGGGGCCTGGTCCACGATGGATCCCGCACGCATCGACCCGGAGTTTGCCTCTGAGGCGGCGTTGGCGAAGCCAGCGTATACCGGGCTCTTCCTGCCCGGAACGGAGTTTGGAACTGGCGCGGGCGGTTCTGTGGTGTCCGAGGAAGAGGTGCGTTATGTCTATGCCCCCATCATGGCCGGCGCCCAGGATCTCTTTGCCGGCACCATCACCGATATCTGTGCGGGTGAGTATGTTGTGGTCGCCTCAAAGGCCGGTTCAAGCGGCTCTGCCGAGCCAGGCAAGGATAGTTTTGCGGGCCTTCTCTCCCGCGAGATCGGCATGAAGACGGAAACCGGAAGCGTGACCCTTTCCAACACCTCCGGTGAGATGCTCCTTTACACCAAGAAAAATGGGAATCACCAGTTCGGCCTGTCCTGGTCCGTGACGGGACGGGTGGACATGCCCTACAAAGAGGTTTACGGGCTGGTGCGCACAGGAAATCTCGTGCTGGTGGCCAACGGCCATGGGGGCATTCAGGTGATTCACGCCGGCAACCCGGCGGCCCCCTATCATGTGGGGTACATCAAGCCGTTCGGCTACGCCCGCGATGTGGCCGTGAAGGATCATTTTGCCGTGATTGCGGCATCCCACGAAGGGGTTGTCATTGCCGACCTGAACGATCCGGCAATGCCTGTCATCGGCGGTGTGGACACTCTGGGGGTTGCCAACCGTCTGTTTATCGAAGGGGACACGGCCTATGTGACCAACCTGTCCGGAGACGGGTTTGTGTCGGAGCTGACGGTGGTGGACCTCACCGACCCCTACCATCCGACAGTGGATTCGGTGATTCCCCTGAAACCCGCCCGCAAAGACCTGGTGGCGGACGGGGTGTACGATGTGGTGGTCACCGGCGGAAAGGCATACGCCAGCGTGCTCTACTCCGACCAGGAAGATCGGCCGGTGCGGTCCATGGTGGAGGTGATCTCCCTGGACAAGGAGGGCGATCCGGAGCTTGACGCCACCGTGCCCGTGGTGATCCACCGAACGGCGGATGCCGGCAATTTCGCCCCCCGTTCCCTCGTGATGGCGGATGGCAGGCTGAAGGTGGGGGCGTCCCGCTTAGGGGTTGCCACCGTGGAACCCCATACCTTGAGTGTCGTGGACCATACGCCGGGAATGGATGAAGAGGATGTGTCCACCCATGATCCGGGAATCGGCATCACCTTTTCCCATGTTTTCCCCGAAAGTGAAGATTTCTCCGGGCATCTGCGCGTGCTTTCCGGAAGCGACCGCCCGGGGATCGGCCTGGATGTGACCGATCTGTTTGATATCGCCTTTAAAGAGACCGATGGCGAGGTGTCTTACCGACGTGTGCGTTTGGCCCTGAAATCCGACGCCACCCTTGCGAGCAACACCCAGTACTTTGTCACCGTGACCAAGGGGCTGGCCCCGTTGACCGGGATGCCCATGACCGCCGATTACACCTTTCGGTTTATGACCGCGGCCTCGGGCGCGAGCCAGAAACCGGAGATCTCCGGCATCACGCCTGCCACCGGAGGCATTGAAGGCAACACCCTGGTGACCGTTACGGGACAGGAGTTTGGTGAGAACGCCCTTCTTTTTATCGGCGGCCAGCAGCTTCCGGTGGAAGAGGCCACAGGGCCGGATGAAGAGGGCGTGTGGACCCTTCGGGCCCGGACCGTGCCCAATTACGCAGGGCCGGCTTCGGTTCGCGTGGTGACGGAAAGCGGACTTGAAGATACGGTCATCGGCGGGTTTACCTATGTGGACCGGCTGACCGTCTCCTTTATCCACCCGGCGGTTGTGCGTGTGGAGCAGGGGGGCGAAGGGGACCGCGTGGAGGTGGTGGGGTACGGTTTCCACGAGGGGATCCGCCTGCGGGCCTGGCAGAGCGGCCGGCCGGACAGCGCCGTGGAGGTGACCCCCGGAGCCGCCATCGGGCAGGGAAAAGGTGCGCTGACCCTGTACAGCAGCGAGAAAATGACCTGGACGGTGCCGGATTTTGGCGCATCTTACCGGGGCTTTGTCGATGTCGAGGTCCGGGACACTCAGAACCGCTATTACCTTCCCAAGGCCCTGTTCTATGGTCGGCTCCAGGTGGATCGTCTGGTGGAGACCGATCGATGCAATGAGACCGATTGTTCCGATTTTATGCCTGATGCCCGGAAATTGCCCCCCGGGCTCATCGTGGACATGCTTTCCGATTCCGATCTCGGGGTGATCTATGTGGCGGGCCGTGGAGACCAGGCCCGCCGATACAACGGGCTTCATGCCAAGTCCCTGGAAGCGTTCGAGCGGTTCACCGACCCCGGGTGGATCTCCCTGATCCGGTACGATGCCGACGCCCTGACCAATGCGGAAGCCATGCATCAGCTTGGCTATTACAACCTGCCGCCGGCCCTGGTGCCCCGTGCCTTGGTCCTGGGGACATCCCATCTCTACCTTTCCGCCCGTGGCGATAATTGCCCATACATCAAGGCGCCCTTTGAGAACCAGAACACCATTCTGGTGTTCGATCGCCTGCAGGAACTGCCCGGAGAGGGCGAGCTCGGTCAGGACCGGACCCATGTGTACAGCCTGCCCATCCATTTTTCAGCGGCCCCGGTCTCCATGGCCATTGCGGGTGACCTTCTCTTTGCCGCCGTGCCGGGTGAAGGGGTGGCGGTGCTCTCCCTGGCGGACCCGTCACGTCCCACCCTGATCCGGACCCTGACCCACGGGTATGCCAACGGGCAGCGGGTGGCCTTGAACCCACAAACCGTTTTTATCTCCGATGGGCGGCTTGTGGTGGGCTGTCCCCGGATGGTCTCGACACAAGGGGAGTGCTGGCCACATCCCCAGGCCGGTTCCCTCTACCTTTTTGACATCGATGCCCCGACCGTGCCCCAGGTGGGCTACCGAAGCCGGATGGGGCTGGTGGCTCCGGTGGCGGGGGAGGCACGAGTGGTGCATTCCTCCGGCGGCATGCTGAACTTTGGTCAATTTGACCTGATAAACGATCAGGTGCGCCCTGGGGAGGCTTACGAGCCCGGCGGATTCCATTTGCCCGGTCGCGCCATGAGCCTGTTTGCCGGTCGGACCGTCTCCGGCACGGCGGGCGGTACAATGATTTTGAAGAACCCCGCCACCCTCTACATTCCAGTGTTTGATACCGGGCAGCGTGGAAACACGACGCTTCTGGACGCCACGGTTCTGCAATTGCCCGAATGCGAAACCGCGGTCTGCTCCACAATGCTGGACGAGGGGATCATTGCGGTGGCGTCGGCATCCACCAAACGGGGCTCTTCACACTTGGCCCTTATCGACACCCTCACCCTGGACCTCCGGTCGTCACGGCCGAGTGCAGGGGAGACCGGGGTCGCTCTTTCTCAGGCCATTGAGCTGCGTTTAACGCGGGCCCTTACGGACTCGCAGAAAACCTGGGTGGAAAACAAGGCCACACTGGACCTGATTCATGAGGACGGCACGGAGGCCGGAAGTGCCGTTCCCTTTGCCGTGAGTTACCCGGATGAGGATACCGTGCGCCTGACGCCTGACGGCGACCTGGATCACTCGGCCAAGTACAAGGTGGTGATGAGGGGCGTTCCCGGCAGTCGGCGGACCGAAGGCCTGTTCGACCTTGACATCCCCTTTGAGACGGGTGCGGGCAGCGGTTCCGCGCCAGAGATCCTGCATCTGTCCAAACGGGTGGTAAGCACCACCGGCGGGACCCTTCAGGCCATCGTCCGACATGCTGGGTCTCTGAGCTTTATGGTGGCCGGCCAGGTGGCCCCTGCCACCTGGGTGGAAGAAAACGCCGAGGGCGACGGAGTGTACGAGTTAACCCTGCCTGCTAACACCGCAGGGCCGGCTACCCTTGAGGTAACCAATGACGGCGGTGGAATGGACCGGCTCGTCGGTGCGGTTCTCTATGCCGAACCCCTGTATCTCAAGGATCTGGCTCCTGATTCGGGATCGGTCCATGGCGGGACCCCCGTCACCATCCGGGGCCGGGGATTCACCTCCGGGGACGGCGAGGTGACGGTCTCCTTCGGTGGCGTGCCCGCGCCGCAGGAGAGCATCAAGGTCCTGAACGAAACCACCCTTCAGGTCACCACCCCGGCCTTCCGCCTGGGGGCCGTGGACGTGACCGTGACCCTTGCCAACGGGCGCAGCGAAACCCTGGACGGGGCCTTCACCTACCTTCAGCCGTCCCAGTCCCGGATCGAGGGGGGCGGCCGGATCTACGATCTGTGCCTGGACCCGTTCGGTTATTACCTGACTGCCGCGGCAGGCGCCCAGGGGGTCCTGATTTACGTCGTCGATTCCTCGGCATGGACCAATGGGGAGATCGCGTCGCTGGATGCTGAGGCCCTCCGTCAGACGGTGGACCTGAATGGGGACGGCAAGGACGACCGGATTGTTTCTTCCCTGAAGCTTCCGGGCGGGTATTGGGCCCTGGGGGCTACCAACTATTTTGAGCGGGGCGTCGACCGTATTCTGGTGACCGCGGTGAAACCGGGTGAGTCCGGGAGCTCTCGTCTTTTTGTGATCAGTTATCCCGATGATGCCTTGTCCGATGCCACGGTTCTTTACAGCCTGCCCCTGGGCACCAGCCTGGCCCGCGGTATCGATGCGGAGAACAGCGCCGCCGTGGTGGCCATGGGAGACGGGGGGCTTGGGTTTGTGGATATCCATCTCCAGACCAAGGCCTACCTGGTGGAGAATTTGCCTCTGGGTGACGGGCAATCGGCCCTGGATGTGGATCCCTTTGGCGTGGCGGGCAATGCCGATGCCTGGTATGCGGTGGCGTCCGGTGATTTCGACCTTGCGAAGAACCGACTGGTGTCGGGCGCGCAGAATACCGGCGGTGGCTTTTATATCGTTCGGAAAAACAGCGATCAGGGATTAGCCATCGCCTCACACCTGGAGATTCCCTGTTCCACCGTGAAGGTTTGGGGCTCTTTTGCCTACCTTGCCGCAGGCGATGCGGGGCTCGTGATTGTGGACCTGGCCGATCCCTACAATCCCAAAGTGGTTTCCCGGCTGACCGAGGCGGGAAGCGTGTGGGACGTGGATGTCAGCGGCCATACAGCCTACCTGGCCCTGGGTGGTGGCGGCATACTCACCGTGGACGTGACCCGTCCGGAGGCTCCGCTGCCCCTCGAAGGCATGGCCACAGACGCGGAGAATCCCATCGAGGCCATCGTGGCCGGTGCCTACAGTGCCATGGGCGGCGGCACGCAGGCCGTTCAGGTAACCCCGGACATCTCCCTGAAGGTTGTGGGGATCGACCCCTCGACTGGTGTCTTCGGTCCCGTTCAAGGCGGCGGGCATACCCTTCGGGTCCGGTTCAACAAAGCCGTGGACCAGTGGGATGCCAACCTGACCCATTTTGATTTGTTGGATGCCCAGGGGGCACCCCTGCCATGTGAGGTGGGGCTGAACGGCAATACAGCCGAGCTCACGCTCAAGGAAAACCATGGCCTCGGCACCGGCGACACGGTGTCCGTGGTTGTTCGGGCAGGCGTGGAATCCGTGAATCTGATTAGCGGAAACGATCCTGTGGTGCTTTACCGGCTTCCGCAGGAGCAGCGATTCACCCTGGTCTATGCAGAGACATCATCCCTTGTCCTCGGGTTGGACAGTGTCGTGCCGAGGCGCCTTCCCCTCGGCAAGCCATCGGTGGTGACCGTTTCCGGCAAGGGTTTGCCGCCTTCGAAGGAGAAGGTGCACCTCTTCGTGGGCGGTGTGGAAGCAGACGTGCTCTCCTGCGAGGTGACGGATGCCGGTCTTTCCACGGGGATCGTCACTGCCCGGGTCCCTGCACTCAAGGTTCCGGGGGCCTGTGACGTGACCGTGACGGTCCATGGGGACGAAGGGGAGGCGATGGCCATCCTCAAGGGGGGGATTGTCGTGGACGCCCCCATTCGGTTTGATTCTCTGTCACCCCAATGGGGCCCCTCCACAGGGGGCACCACCCTGACGATTCTCGGGGACGGATTCGAGCCCGGCAACACGGTGATGGACGGACTTGGCATACGTATCGGCGATGTGCCGGTTCGCAGCATTCGGGTTCTCTCCACGAGCCGCATCGAGGTGGTGACCCGGGGCGGCCGACCCGGCCGCCATGAAGTGGTAGGAACGGACCGCTACGACAACGAAACACGACTGACACTCTCCGAGGGGTTTGGCTACGGCCTGAACCGTATTCGCACCCAGGGCCTTGCCGATGTTTATCCCTCGGATGTGGTTGTTGTCGATCATAACACCGGGTTGGCCCTTACCAATGGTGGACTTCTGGTGGACGGCTACTTCTGGCGGGACCTCGGGGGGGGGCAGGCCTGCGACCAGGCTCAGCCGGCAAGGATGATCGAATCCATGCGGGCCGCCTCCTTCGATATTCAGGATCCCAACAAGCCCATGTTGGTGGGGGGCGTCTCCTCCCTGCCTTCCGGGCCGGAGGCAGATCGGCTCACTGCCGCCATGGCAAAGGGTTCTTTGGATTATCCTTTGGGCATTGATTCGGCACGTATTGTGCCGGTGGTGGAGATGGAAGAGGGGGCTCTTCGTAAACGCCTTTATGTGGCTTCGGGAAGCGGCGGGGTGGCCGTGTTGAACCTGGACGAGGCCAACGGCCTGCAACTCATGACGCAGACCCTTGACGGGATGGACAACGGTGGGACGGATGCTTTCCTTGGGGATATGGGGTTCGTGGGAGACCTGGCGAAAGTCGGGTCCCTGGTCTATGCTGCGCGGGCCGAACACAGCGGCATGTGCGATCTTCCGTTTACCTGCTGCCAGTTCTGCGAAAGCACCACACCGGAAGACGGTGGGGTGGAGATGATCAGCTATGCCTCACCCGTAGATCCGGTCTACCTGGGGCCGCTGGCGACACCCGACGGATTCTCCCTGGCAGGCAGCGGTATGGTGGTGAATCACGATGGGTGGCTTTATGCCGGTGGCTACCAGATGGGTGCCTTCTGGAACAGCTGTTACCTGGGGAGAGAACGTTCCCTGGCACGCCCCGATGGGTATTCCGGGCCCAGCCTGGTTTCGGCCGTTAACCTGGCCGATCCGGCCCTGACCCGTCTTATTGATTTCGACTCCCATGTCCTTGACCTTGCTTTTTATGGACGGTATCTCATCGCTGCCCTGGGCAGTGACGGAATCGAGCTGTTCAGAGTCGATGACCCGGAACGGCGGACCCGTGTCTCCTTTGATTATACCCTTCAGAACAATGCGGGCACAGCCACGCGTCTCAGGCTGGCCGGCAACCTGCTTTTTGTCAGCTGCGAAGAAGGCAGTGTCGTGGTGGTGGACCTTTCCGATCCCGAGGCCCCGGAGATTATCTCCGCAGGCAATACCATCATGAACGAGTCGGTGGACTATTTCAAAGGCCATCTGGTGGCCGTCGGCGGCAAGAGTGGGCTGACCACCCTGGAATTGCCGGGAAGTTTCGTGGCGGAAACCAGTGTGCCGGAGGGCGGTGTGTTGCCTACCGAAGGCGGATTGGTTCTCACCTTTAACGAATACATGGAGGAGGCCTCCCTTCAGGAAGAGGGGGCCATCACCCTTGTGCGCGCGGACACTGGTGAACCGGCAACGGGTCTTGCGGTAACCGCCATCCATCCGGAAGAAGAGAGTGCTCGGCGGTTTGCCGTTGCCTTTGATACGGCGGCGGACACCGAATACGAACTCCGGGTGACCTTGGCCCGCAACCTGAGAAGCACGGGCCTCTGGAGACCGTTCCGGTTGCGTTTTGCCACGGCCCATGAGGGAAGCCGTGCCCTCTCCCTGACCCATGTGAAGGATGGTGCCTTTCATCAGGGGGGCAATGGCGACATCATCGTCACCGGCCAGGGGTTCTTGCAGAATGGATTGGCTGTCTACGTGGATCATCACGCCGTCTCTTTTGGTGTGGGCAGCGATGACACCCTGACCCTGCCCGAAGGGTGCATGAATCTTCTGGAGCTTTCTGCTGGTCCCCATACCCTTCGCGTCACTGCAGGGGGGCTGTCCGCCATCCTGCCCGGTGGGATTCTGGTGGGGGAAGTGCCCGACACGGTCGCACTGTCTCTCTCAAAGGATTCCGGGCATGTCTCCGGTGGAGATGCCATGATCGTGCATGCCGATGCCAGGGTCTTCCTGCCCGGGGCCCGGGTGGTGCTTCGGTCCGAAGCCGGAGATGAGATCCGGACGGAGATGACGGCCGAGGGGAACGTGCTGCGTGACTTGAAGGACAATGTCATCGACCTTCAGACTTTCCGTTTCGCCATGCCGGCTGTTCTGGATGCGGGCCTCTACGATATCTTTGTCGAAACCGGCGGGCGGGAACTCTTTGCCGGGACCTACTCCTACACCCTGGAAGGGGGGCGGGGCATTGACCTGCCCAATTATCCCCCCATGAAGATCGGGGGCACGGTGACCGCAGGAGATCTCCTGTTCGTCGGTGTGATGGCCGGAGTGGATTCCAACTGGCAAAACCGGTTCCTCATGCGCTACGGCCTTGAAATTTACGACACCACCATCTGGGACCGACCCATCAGACTCTCCCAGGTGCGCCTGAGTCAGCCCGTGACCGGGGTTGAGGTGGCTGGTGACGTGGTGTACCTGGCAAACGGCGCCGAGGGCCTGGTCCTGGTGGGCGTGCACGATCCCGGCGCCCCCCTTGTGCTGGGACGCTTCCCCGTGCCGGGCAACAACGCCACGGACGTGGCGCTGGATCGCCGGACGGGCGTTCTGGCCCTTGCCGTGGCAGGCTCCCTGGGAGAGGGGTATGTCCGTTTCTTCAATACCCTGGATCCGGAACTCGATCCGCCCGACGGGTACGAGACCCTCGTGCTCGGAGGCGACCTCCTTGGGGGAAAACCCGCGGACATTCAGTGGCACGATGGAAAACTCTACATCCTCCTTAATACCTCCGGCCACCTTCGCATGGCCGTCTACGATCCCGATACCGGGGTGGGCGGATGTGTGGTGCATGATCTGGCCAAAGGGGAGGTCTCCTCGGCCTCGCTGGCAAATCTTTCCTTTGTGGTCCAGTTTGGTCAGGTGGTCCTGACCAACGGCCGTGAGATGCTGATCATGAAGGAGACGGACACCGGCGGGTATGATCTCGCTTATTGGCAGAACGGTTCGGATTTTGTCCACAGCGATTCGGATTCGCCAGGCTATGAACTCTATGACCACAATGGATCGATCTTTATCTCCAACAGCCAGGGCGTGGCGGACACACCTTCGCCTTATTTGGCCCTCACTTCGGTGGCTCCGGCATTCGGCTCCCGCGTGGCTGCTGGCGAGTCGATTCGCTTGCGCTTCAACCGTCTGATTCATACCGGCCTTGCCGATAGCGAAGGTGGAGGGGCTTCCACGGACACCGGCCAGGGCGAGTCCTCTTACGACCCGTCCGATGTCATCCATGTCACGCGTCTCATAGAAGGGGGAGCGGCGGAGCCGGTTCCGGCAGAAGCATGGGACCTGCTTGCCGTGAACACCCTGTCTGGCGGCTGCATTGACATTGTATTCACCGATACGACGCTTCCTTCGGGCCTTTACCGCATCACGGTCGATCAAGGCCTGAAGGGGCTCTCGTCCGATGTAACCCTGGTCCGGGCTGTTGAGGGCACCTTCGAACTGGCCCAGGGCACACGCCCGGTCATCGAACAAGTTTACCGCCAATCCGGTTCCGATCGGAAGATCCCGTACTTCCATGGGGACGGCACGGAAACCGTGGTGGTGGAAGGTGCAAATTTCGGCACGGATGCGTCGGTCCTTTCCGTCACGGTGGGGATGGGGGCCCAGGCTGTCGATTCGTCGAGTCTCACCGTCAACGACACGGGTACGGTTTTGACTTATGATCTTCCCCGGCTCTACCTCGAACGCCAGACCTGCGCCCTGACTCTCACCATCAGGAAAGGGGAGCTTTCGGCACAGCGTAACGGTGCCCTGGTGATCCAGCCCGGAGCCACCCTGCAGAGCCTTTCCCCTGTCACCGGTCCTCCCGAAGGGGGCAACCGGGTCAATCTCTATGGCGTGGGTTTCAATGCCGACATGGTTGTGCGATTCGGCGGTGTTGTTGCCGGCGATCTGAGGCTGCGAAACAGTGGGCATCTTGAAGTCCGGGTCCCTGCCGGATCTTTTGGTTACGCCGATGTCTCCGTGGAGAGCCGCTTCTTCCCCGATGAGGTCTCTTCGCTCTCATCGGTCTACTTCTACGCCGGCAAGGAGACGGGCTCCGTCAACCTGGAGCACGGAGGGAAAACCCTCAGCCCGGTTTCAGCCATCGTCGTCAAGGACCAGATTCTCTACACGGCCACAGGCGGCACCTATCCGCTCTTTGATCGCCAGGGCCGCTCCCTGGGCGTCGGTCGGTCACACCTCGGGCAGCTTATCCTTACCGATATCTCCGATCCCGTGCATCCGGAGCTGATGCTCAAAGAGGTGGGGGATCAGCAGAGCCCCTTCTTCCATGAGGTCGCCTTTGATCAGAACACCGCAGGCTTTGCCGCTCTGGCCATTGACGGCGATGACCTGATGATTGCAGGGGGCACGAGGCTGGAGCATTTCGATCTGACCCTTCCGGCCGATCCCCTGCGTCTGCCGCCCCTTTCGCTGCCCTCCAGGGCTCGGTCCCTCTCCGTGGAAGGTGGGGTGTGCTATGTGGCCATGGAAAGCGGCATCGGTATCTACACCGCGGGCGACGACCGGCGCTTTAAGCTGCATCACTTCATCTCCCGGGAGGCTTTGGGGGGCTCCCCCGGCACGGTAATGGTGGACGGGGATACGCTTTATATCGGGCTTCCGGGTGAAAACCACCTGGCATCCGTGGAACTCACCTCGGGCATCTACGGGCTGCAGGTAGACATGGCCTTGGCCGATACCATGGGCCGTGCGGTGAGTCCGGCTCATATGCTCCGGGCCGGTTCCCTGATCTTTGTCTCCGGCGGGACCTCCGGGACGGTGACAGCCTATGGCCAGGGTGCCGATGACCTCTGGGTGCCCGTGGGGGATATCACCCTCAAACACCTGATCGAAAACGGCGAGCTGTATGCGGGACGCATGCTCTGCTACGGCCAGACCCTGGCCGTTACCGGAGGGGACGGCGACCTGCAGCTCTTTGATATCTCCGCCTGGCTCGAAGGGAAGTTCGGCAACGAGGTAACGTTAAAGAACTACTATGCCATGACGGGTTCCGTCTCTGCCGTTGCCTTCAACATGGGCAGTCTTTATGCCGGGACGGCCTTTGCCTGGGTGGGGGACACCCCATCGGAAAACCCCTTTGAAAGCGCCTCCTCCATCGGGGCCATCAGCGGCAGCCTCAACACCCTGGCGGACAGTGATTTCGGCGTGGTGGCCCAGGTGCCGTCCCCCATGGGGGCCCTTTCGTCGGATGAAGCGGTGGAGATCCAGTTCAACCGGATCCTCGATCCGGCCCTTCTGGATACCTTTGCCGACCAATGGTTGACGGTGAGTCGGTCCGGGGCCCAGGTCGCGGGTATCGTGTCGCACCGCATTACCAACGAGGGCAGCCGGCTCCTCTTCCGGCCCCTGGTTCCCTTTGAGGATCATACCCTGTACCGTGCCGTGCTCTCCCGCGACGTGACGGGCATCCACGGGGAGACCCTTTCGGGCAACTATGCATTCCAGTTTACGGCTTCCGCCATGCCTCGGCCCACCTTGGATTCTCTGGTCCCCTCCTTTGGCAGCTGGCGGGGCAAGGATGCCGTGACGCTTTACGGCCACGGATTTACCTCCGACAGCAAGGTGTTCATCGGGGGCATGCCCGTGGCGGAGGACGGCATCCTCTCCGTGACGGACGAGGCCATTGAGATACGCCTGCCGGCCCTTGACGAAGCACCGGCTGCCAACCTCCCTGTGGGGGTTACCGTGAAAAACGGCCTGATTACTGCCTTTAAGCCGGCCAGCTTTACCTGGGTCACCGATCCCGTCATCGAGGCCGTGGGGGCCTGGAACCCTCAAAACCAAACCTTCTATCCGGGGACCAAGCAGTTTGCCTTCAACGCCGGTGAATTTCTTGGCGTGAAGGGAAAGGGCTTTTCCCAGGAGACGGTGGTGACCGCAGGCGGCCGCGTGGTGGCGGGTGTGACATTGAAGAATCACACCCTGCTGACCTTCCCCGTTCCCGACGACATCGTGGGCATGCTGGACCTTGCGGTGAGTAACCTTGCCGACGAAAGTGATGCCGTTCACAACACCGAAACCCGGATCGACCTGGTCTCTTCGGTAAAAATCGAAGGCAGCGCCGACCTGACGGCGCGTTGGCAGGACCTGCTCGTGACCGTGGATCGCCTGTCCGGGGCCTCTAAGGTCCGGGTCTATACGACCCGTGACGGTTCCCAACCGTCGCAGCTCTCCTCATTCACCCTGAACGGGGCGGTGACGGCCGTGGCCCTTAACGGCGGCTACGCCCTTTTCTCGGTGGGCGATCCCGAAGTGTTGCATCTCTACTCCCTGGCCAACCTGTATGCCCCGGAAAAAGTTCATGTCATTGGCAACAGCACCGGAGCGAAGCACCGAAACCTGAACCTTGCAGGGCTCACCTGGTTTTCTCGGGATGGGGAGACGCTTCATGTGGGGTCCCTTTTTGGTTCGGGTTGGCGCGATTATCAAGTGCCGGGGCTGGTGGCCCTTGCTTCCTCCGGGGACACCCTGGCCCTGCTCACGGGCAATGCCCTTGTGTTGCGTTCCGTTGCCCTTGCGGGTGATGCGGGCGCGGAAGTGTCTATCGACCATGGGGTAACCCAGCCCAAGCGCCTGCACCTTTCCGGGCAGCGGGCCGTGGTGGTCGGTTCCGGTTCCCTGGGCGTGGTGCCCGAGGCGTCGCGTCTGGCCCCGGTACTGAAAGCCGTGACCAAAACCGTGCCCAACCTCGTGGATGCCCATCTCTGTGGCGAGTTGCTTGTGGTTGCCACCTCCCAGGGGGACGGCACCATGGAGCTCTACGACATGCTCGCCGAAGGCGGCGACATCCCGGAGGAGGCCTTTGCCCCTCTTGTTTCGGTCCGTAACATCTCTTCTTCCACCCGGATCCGCAACCTGAAGTCCCTCCGGTTTGAAGGAAACCTCTTGGAGTGGACCGACGCGGCCCATTACTCCAACACCACCGTGCCCCTGGCCAACATCTCGGCGTCGGTTCCGGAAAGCGTGATTCCGGCCTCAGACGCGGTGATTTTCCTGGCCGTTTCCGGGGATACGGACCTTTGGGAGGATGTGGTCCTCGACGTGCGCAACCTTTCGGACAGTGCCCTGGTTCCGGGCGGCACCGCCCTTGTGGGCCGTGAACTGCGCTTTACGCCCGTGGGCAGCGGGTTTGTTCAGGGGGACACCTATGCCGTGAGTATCGCAGGGCAGGGGAGCCTTTCTGCGATTGACGGCGGCGATGTCTCCCAGGACACCCCCTGGTATCTCAAGGCGGCGGACCTCTTCGGCGCCCAGGAGGCCACCCTGACCCGACTGGCGCCCTCCGTGGCCATAAAAGATACCCTCACCCCCTTTACCGTGACCGGGGCCACCCTGGATGAGGTGACCGGCCTGAGGCTGAATGATCAGGCGATTTCTCCTGACCAGTGGCAGGTGTCCGCGGATGCCACGCAGCTCTCCTTTGCCGCGCAGTTCGACCAGGCCGGGGTATACACCCTGACGGCGGATACCGACGCCGGTGAACGCCACCTTCCTGCGGCCCTGGTGGTCAGCGAGGCCCTTGTCGTAACCGGTGCGGCCAACCTCCAGGGGGGCAGCCACATCAGCGATGGCGGGGGCACCGAGGTTGTGGTTTCGGGCAGCGGCTTTGACGGCACGCTCCACCTCCACTTCTTCGAAGATGCCGACGGCGTCCATGCCGGTACTTCCAACGAGCGAACCTTTACCCGCCAGGGAAATACCTTGCGGTTCCATGCCCCCAAGGTGTCTCACGGGGCCTCCTACATTGTGGTGGTGAAAAAAGACGAGACCGGGGAGAGCGCCGAGGCGGTCGATCGCCTGGTGGGGCTCGACACGACCAGTCCCCGCTGTACGTCGTCAACCCCCATGACGGCGACATCTCAGCTGAAGCTGGTCTTTGACGGACCGGTGGAAGTGGGGGGCTACGGCGTCACCTGCAGCTACCATGACGACTCGGGGCTTCCCGAGGCGTCGGTGAGCGATGCCTTCGAATTGCTGGTGGCCAGCAACGAGGTGGTCCTGCGCCTGAAAGATGGAGAGCGGTTCGCCTCCAACCGGATTTACAAGGTCGCCGTTTCAGGCATCCAGGACGCCTGCGGCAACAAGGCCACTGGAAGTGGGGTCTCCGGTGGTGACTACACCTGCCAGATGAAAACCCGGGATACCCTTGACCCCACGGGCCTGCGCCTGGTCCGTATGCCGGACAACACCGAGGTCACGCCTGCCATGAGCCTGCAACGGGGATGCTCCTACGAGTTCCAGCCCTGGGCCCGGGACAATTTTACCCAAACGGAGAGCTTGCGCTACGCCGTCCGTCTCTCAACGGATGAAGGCAAGAGCTTCGGGCCTTCCCAGGCTGTCGGACTTTCGCAGAACCAGTGGTACACCCTTGATGTGAAGGAGAACGATCAAGGCATCGTCATGCGCCTTCTGGTCACGGACCAGGCGGGACGCACAGCGACGAGGGATTTTGCGGTTAGCCTGGCCGAACCGGAAATCCATATCGCGCCCGATGGGACGCCAAAGACCGTGGAAGAGTTCACCGACGCCACCTTCCGCTTTGTTCTTACCGGCAACGTGGAGATGGTGACGGGTGCCGATGTCATCGCCGGGG
>CALOAX010000019.1:0-14888 GCA_942491485.1 Desulfolunaceae bacterium
GAGTTGCGTTTGGTGCAGGGCTGGCCTTTGTAGCAGGGGACCAGCTCGATGATGCCCAGGAACTGGGTTCCTTCAAAGAGGCTGTAGGTGCCGTAGCGAAGGGGGGTGCCTTCCTCGAGTTTGCCGTCCTTGGGGACATTGCCGAAATACTTCATGCGGACTCCGTCCTTCAGGTGCCCTGACGTGTCGCCGTCAACGCGTGAGATATAGAGCCCTTTGTCCACGGTGGATTTGTTTTTGATGTTCTGCTTCTCCTCCACTTTAAGGGTCCTGAAGTCGGTTCGGGTGAACCCCTTGTACTTGCAGAGGCGCTCCAGGGCCAGCACGCGGTTGTCTGAGGAGACGGCCCCTAAAATGGTGCTGTCTTTCAGGTCCATGCCGTACTCACCCTTGATGATGGGGAGGCGGTAGATACGCTCCTGGCCGATGGTGTCGCTGGACCCTTTGCTGAAGGCGTTGTTGTACTTGATCTGGTTGAAGAAGTGGATGATCTCGCTGAAGTGGATGATGTCGTTTGTGGCTTCACCCAGCTCCAGGAACGCCTTGTCGTAGTAGCTGAGGAAGGTGACGTTCACGGGGTTGAGCTGGCTGTAGGACTCCACCTTCAGGTAGGCGTTGATGGCCTCTAAGTCCGTGGGGAAGAAGTACTTCATGCGGAGCTCGATGGTGTTCAGGTTGGCGCTGATGAGGCTGTGAAGGTTCTTCAGGTCCCGGGTGAGGCGAAATTTTTTCTCTTTCCCTTCGATATCCATGAGGGGAATGGTGAAGTCCTGGGCAACGATCTTTTCATTGGCCATGAGGGCGTAGCTCATGGCGAAATCACCGGTCCGCATGTAGGCGTAGGCGAGGATCTGGTAGATTTTGGCCTCAAGGGCCTTGACCTTCTCCTGGCCCCCCTCCTTTTTGTTGGCCGAGGTCCCCGCGTAGCTGATGAACTCTTCGTAGAGGGCGTCCAGCTGCCCTTCAAAATACTTCAGCTCACGGGTGTACCGCTTGATCTCCTCATTGGTCAGGGGTCTTCCGGCTTCCATGTTGGTCCAGAACTTCGGGTAATCCCGGCTGATAAAGAGTTCAATCCCTTCAAGGAAGATGCGGCAGTCTTCGTAAATGCTGGTGAGGTAGTTGGCCTTGAGCTCTTCCATGGTGCTTGTCTCCGCGGCGGGTGCGGGGGAGGCACCGATGACGAGCCCAAGCAGCAACGCGCAGAACAGGTGCAATAGTCTTGATGTTTTTCGGGGTGTCAACGTCCGGTCAGCCATGATGTCCCTCTCTTTTGTTGTAACTATTCAGCCTTGCCTCCGGCGGCCAGGGGCTTTTTTACCAACAGTGGCTTCACCACCCCTGGTCCCCGGGTTGCCAATCATCTGGCCCTTCGTTCCTCGGGTCGAGATGACAGGCGGAGCATTTTTTAATAAAAATCAAACAAGAGCGGTTTGTTAAACTTTTTAAAAGTTTAGCCCCCGGCAGAGCCGCCGGAGGCGTTCCTCCATCAACTTCGATTCTGCTTCATTTTCATCTCAATGATACGCTGCGCATGGTATTCGCGCGGTGTCGATGCGTCGGGGCTTGTGGGGTATTTTTTCTGATAGTAGAGAAAAAGCCCGATAAAGCTTTCGGACTCGGGCATCCCCTGAAACGCCTCCCAGTCTCCGGCCTTCCCGTTTAAACTGAGTTTTTTACACAGGGTGAGAAAGGCCCGTCGGGAGTGGTAGATGGCCAGGGACTCGCTCTGGGCGGCGTGGGCACCGGAGTGGTACTCGGCCAGGCTGCGGTGGATGACCGATGCGTAGCGCCAGTAAGGGGTTCGTTTGGAGACCAGGGTATCCACCAGCGTGCCGGCCATGTCGGCGTACTTACCGGAGTCGTCTGAGAGCCCCGAGAGCCGTTTTTTCTCCAAGATATTGGCAAGAAGGTAGGCCATGGTGAACCGCGAGGAGTCGCCGATGTACGATATCCGTTTTTCCGCCCCGGGAATCCGCATGGCCATGAGGCCGTACTGGTAGAGCACATCCTCCATGAGGCGAAGGTTGCCGGTCTCCACCCCCATGAGAATCAGCTCGTTGTAGATTTTTTTCCGGTAGGGGATGTTGTAGCGGATCTCTTTGGCCGCACGGTTGTAGTAGGCTTGAAAGAGTTCGAAGAGTTGGGCCTTGGAGGCAGGGAGCGAGTTGCTGGCAAGGACGGAAAAGCCCCTGCGGGCGAGGTAGAGGTTCACGATGAAACTTGTGTTGCCCGAGTCCATGTTTGCTTCCCGGACGTAGTGGGCGTATGGGGTGCCTCCCACCGTGGATGAGGCCTTCTCCAGCTTGCTGAGGCGGCTCAAGAGGGTGCGGGTTTTCATGTCGGTGAGGGGGTCAGTCTTTTCATCATGGCGCAGGCTCCGACTCAGGAAGTGGTACTTCAGGTAGAGCTCATACAAGGCAAAGAGGCGTTCCGGCGTTGGGGTGTAGGCGACGCCGCTGCTTTTTCTGTTGGAGCGTTTCCAGAGAGTCTCCAACCAGTGCCAGGTTTTGGTTTCGCTGATGTGGTTGATGCCTTGAAAGCCATGATCGATGTCCCAGCCCCCGGCAAGGCGTTCGCCCTCCAGCATCATGGCAAGGAAATGGACGTTCAGGTAGCTGGTGGGGTCGTTGCGCACCCGAAAGGTAATGTCATCCATGTCACCCATGGCCGGGTTCGCCGCGTCTGCACCCTTTGCTTTTTCGAGGAAGGGCGAGATGTAGTGGCGGCTGAGCATCAGGTACTGTTTGAGTTCATCGTCGCTGACCGGAACGCTCTCTTCGGGGTGTCGTTTCTCTGAGTCGATGCCATACTTGATTTTCTGAAAGTGAAGGTAGAGCAGGAAATACTCGTAGGCGATGTCGAAACGCAACCGCTGGAGCCGTTCCCCGTCTTTGGACGCTTCAAACTCTTCGGTGAGGGCATCGATACGGCGTACCATGGTTTCGATATCCCCGACGGGAAGAAAGGGGCTTTCACCGGCAACGGCGCCCAGGGTGGTGAGGCGGGCGCGGTCTCGTTTGCCAAGGGCGATGATGGAGGTGTCTGTTTTATTCGTTGCTACGGGAACGGCATGGACGAGGTAGATGCTTCGCCCCCGTGTTTTGAAGGTCTCCATAAAATCTGCGGATGCGGGCAGGCTTTGGGCCAGGACCAACGCAGTGCAGATGAGGCAGAATAACCCACGTTTCATCTGTTTTGCCTGATTAATCATAAGAGGTAGCCCTCCGGATTCCTTGAATCCCGCATGCGATTATAAAGGTCCACGTCCTCCTGGGGGAGAAGGAGAAGAATTTTTTTGCCGAGTTTTTCCGCGATGAGCTGGTAATATTCGTACTGCCGTTCGTAGTCGTCGACCTCTGTGGCATCGGTGGAGAAGGCCCCGGCAACGGTGCCGGAGATAAACCCTTCGCGGCGGGCTGCGTCAATGTAGTACGAGCGGGCCAGGCTGAAGCTTCGCTCTGCCACTTTCAGTGCCTGGGTCCGCAGGCGCGGGTTGGCAAGATAGGTGTCGGCGATAATGCGGTAGATGGCGTAACGGTTGTCTTCCTCATGGCCGAGGGCCGAGCCCAGCATGAAGGTTTCAGAGCGGATGAACTCTTCCATTTCGTTTTCATGGCGGGAGAGAATGCTCACCTTGCCCTGGGCGGCCAGCTCGCGGAAGAGGAGGGTGTAGGCGTTCAGGAGATTCACGTGGTTGACACGGATCTCCGGGGCCTTGACGAATGCGGCGGTGAAGTCGTGAAGGCAGCTTCTGGAGGCGTTGGCTAGGGGTAGCCGTGCCTCGGAGAGGTTCTCCCCATAGAGCCCGGTCTGGAGAAATTCAAAGGTGTAGTCGATCTCGCCCCGGTATCGGTGGAAGATGTGGTTGATGCTGGAGGCCTTGTACTGACTGCCGTAGATCTCCTCGCCTCCGAAAATCTTCTCCAGGTCGGAAAAGACGATGTCGATTTTGGTTTTTGCATCGTAGTACAGGGGTTGCACTTCGGCGTCAAAGAGACGCTTGCGTTTGTCCAGGTCAAAGGACTCCCACTCGCTGGCATACTGCTTGAGGGATGCCAGGGGTTTGCGGCACGAGTAGAGGTTGTAGAAAATCCAGCCTGTGGGGCAGACGTTGAGTTCATCGAGAATCTTTTTGTAGGTGGTGCGGTCTTCCACCTTGATGCCCTGCTCAATCTGCTTGAGGAGCCAGCTTTTCATGGCGGAGAGAACCACCAGGTCCACCTCCCGGTTGTCCATTTTCAGCATGGAGAGTGTTTCGTTAAAGAGCTTCTCCACACTGAACTGCTTGGTCCCCTGGTTGATGAAGAGCATGAGGGGCAGGACCGTTCTGTGCGATGCGGACTGCTCCACCCAGGTCTGGCGGATCGAATGGGCGATGATGCGGCTGCTGATGGACAGGGGCAGGTAGCGCTTGAACCAGTCGTAGCTGTTTAAGGCGATGTGGGTCTCCATGCTTGTGAAGTAGGCGATGGAAGCATCGATCCAGGCGCACTCTTCGCTTGTGAAGATGCGCTCCCAGGGAGATTCCGACGCATCCTGACCCCGTTGCTTTAAATTGTCCAGCTCGATGCATACCGCCACCGTGGTCTCCAGGCTCTTGATTCGGCTTTCGGCAAAGTCAGGGGAGGCTTCGGGGTTTGCAGAGAGGGTGGCCACGGCACTGTTGACGGCATTTACCAGCGATTCCTGGGTAAGGTACAGGTAATAGTAGAGGATCTTGTAGTAGTGCTCCTCTTTAACGAAGAGGGACCGGTTCGGGTAGAAGCCGTTTTCAAAGTAGCGGATGAACCGTTCTGCCTCGGTGGCGCGACTGAGCACACAGGTTTCCAGGTAGACGTAGTTGTACCCGGTGAGGTTGAGCTTGTCGTCAAAGTAAATATTGGAGAAGGGTTTCTTCTTGAGCTTGGTGTAGCTGCGGAGTTGGGCGGCTGTCTGGCGGGCGGCGGTGACATCAAGGGAGCCGTCGTTTTGGATGCCCAGGCGGTGGTCAAGAATTTTGAAAAGCGAGGCGCGCTCTTTTTCTGTGAGGCTCTCCTTCATGTAAACCTTACCGACGGTGGAGATCCAGAGGGTTTGGTTCGTTTCATTGGAGACCGACACTTTTGGCTTCTCATTGGGCTGGCTGCTCTCCAGCACCAGCTGGCGTTCCGAGAGCCTTGAGATCGCGTAAAGGGGGGAGGCCCCCACCAGAAGGGCACACAGGACCGTCAGAAGAACCACCGATACGTTTCTGGCGGGCATTGCACCATGTGTGGCTTTTTTTTGCATGGGTAGAGTCATGGTTTACATTGTCCTCCGGGGAAGGAGTCGTTCAAGGGCTGACACCACTTCAAAAGGGGCATCGCTGGGTTCAAAGGTAAGGGTGGCCGTGGGAATGTGGCCGCCACTGATAACCACCGTGCATTGGTAGTTGTGGATACGATAGGTATAAGGACTGTTTGTTGCGGGCATATGGCTTGTTTTCCGATAGATCTCTTCTTTCAGGTTCAGGACACGCAGGGATTGACCCAAGGTGCTTCCCTGGATCTGAACGAGGGTGTTGACATCTACCTCTTCGCTGGCATCCACGAGGGGACGGGAGGCGGCAGAGGGGAGGCCTGACGGTGCGGTTTCAAGGGCAGGCCTGCCTGGCCGGTCACCCGACGCAGTGGATACTGTTTCCTGCATGATGGAAGATGGCGCGGTTGCGACCGAGGCAGGGGCCGACAATTGTGTCAGCGTGGGGGCCGGTCCGCTTTTGCGCGGGGCACTTGCCATCAACACGGGGTTGCCTTTTGACCTGGCACTGTCAGCGGCAGCGGTGGGGGCAGCACCCGACATCGGCAGTGGGGAAAAACTCTTTTTCGGCACCACGGATGTGGGGGAAACCCGTGCCATGGAGGTTTTCTCTTTCAGGCTTGGAGCTGTGACGGCCTGAATGGGTGCCAACCGTTTGGGCGGCCCGGCCACTTGCGTGATTTTGGGCGGAGGGCCACTGGGCATCACGGATGCTTTCGGCATGGGGTTGGCGGCCACGCTAAGAGAGAGGCTCTTTTTTTCCCTGGGTGGCGTAACCTTCGGGCGAAGCTGAGTCGTTGGCAGTGGTGTGGAGAGTTGCACCACCGGGGGCGGTGTGCTGGGGTGAACCGGCGCGGGCAGCACCTTCTGCGGCAGGGGCTTTGTCTTTGCCGCGAGGGGCTGCGCATGCTTGGGCCCAAGTGGGGTTATCAGTTTTTTAGGGGGGACGATCGGTTTGGGGGGAGTGAGCTTTTTGGGCTTTGCCGCAGGAGGGGGCACGGGTTTTTTCGGCAGGGGCCTGGGCGTCTCCAATACACGTTTCAGCTCCTCTTTCCTGGGTTCGGCACTCTTTCTGGCCGCGTCCTTTACCACCTTGAAAAAGGAGATCTTTTCTTCCACCGTCGGCTTGGGAATGGCCGGTGCCTGGGGGATGACTATGATCGTTCGCGGACGCTTGAGTTTCAGAGGCTCGTTAAAGGTGAGCTTGTGAAGGGTAAAAAAGGCCAGAGAGAGAACGAGTATCATAAACGAGGGGCTGACAACCCACTCCCTGCGCGCGCGACGGGTGACGGCTCTCGGCATCATGATACGGGCCGATCCGCGTCCGAAGTACTGCATGGGAAGCGTGGTCATGGGTAACTCCTCCGGGGTGACACTTTTTTACGTGTGCATAGGTTAAGGAACGAAAACAGAATAAGTTGAACGAAAAACATGCCTCCGGCGGCCAGGGCATGATCCCCTGGACCCCAGGTTGCGAGTTCTTTCACCCCTCGTCCCTCGGGGTGAAAGAACTCGCGAAGCTCTCATAAAAGTTGTCTTAACCTGTTTGTCAAACCCAGTTCATAGAATTTGGCAAAAGTTTGGCCTCCGGCGGCAAGGTGTGCCACCTTGAAAGCGGGTAACGGATGCGTTTTGCCCCTAATCCCTCGGGTCAAATCACATCCGCCTTTGAAGCGAGAGTTGCCCTGGCCCATTTTTAAAGACGTGTTTGTCAAACTTTTCAAAAGTTTGGCCCCCGGTAGGGCCGCCGGAGGCACATGCTGAATAGTACCATTTTATTTAATGTTCGTTCCTAAGGCATGTCCGCGACTTTTTGGACGGTGACGCGTTTTTCATGATCGTCGTAGACCTTTTCGATCATGGCCATGGCCATGAGGGTATCCTTGCTGAGAGAAAAGCGGTCCGGCACCAGCATGGGGCGGCTTTTCCCCTCCAGTTTCATTTGCGTCAGGCGGTTTCTCAGCCCCTGGGAGTCCAGGGTTTGTTCATCGGGCTCCACCTGCCCGTCCGTCACCGTGACCATTTGAAAGGGGGTGGTTTCAGGGATGGTGGGTTTGAGCACACGGATCTGAAACGAGATACGCGGTTGGTCCAGGGAGGAGATACTCGGGGCATCCACCACCTGGGGAATGGTCATCTCACCGATATGGACAGGTTGCTTTCCGATGGTTGATGCCTGGGTAAACGCGATGAGAAGCAGAAAGGCCAGGTCAGCAAAGGAAAAGAGCCAGATTTTTGAATCTTCGTACCGCATGGAACCGATCCCGGATATGGGTTAAGGGTGTACCGCTTCGGCTGTTGTCACGTCGTCAGGGTGAGATGAAACCGGCTCTTGAAAGCTTAAGGCCCGTTCAATGCGCGATGCCGCCAGGTTGATCAGGCTTTTTTTAAAGACCTCAAGAATGACGAAACAGGTGAGGGCCATCAGGGTCGTAAAGAGTGCCGCGCCGAGACCTGTTGTGTTGAGATCGCTGTTCGGATCTCCCTTGGCCAGAAAAATCATGATCATGCCGAAAATGGTTCCGATGAAACCCATGGGGGGGAGGAGGTTGGTGATCATGGTGATTTTGTTGATGTAGCGGGTGTGGAAGAGGTTTTCCACCAGCTGGTGGGTGGCGTCCACAAGAAACGAGACCGGATAGGCCGTCTCGCTGTGTTCTTTTCTGGCAGCGTGGAATGTTTTGACGGCGACCACCATTAAGGGGTCATCCAGTCGTGATTCCTTGTTGACCAATTGGGCAAGGCTCTTTCCCCTGATGAGGCGGGCGTGCCGATACGCCTGGAAAATGAGCCAGAGGGCGTTGAAAAAAAGAATGGCACTGCCGATGTAGACAGCCCCCTGAACCAGATCGCTGATGAGGTTGGGGTAGAGTTTGAAGATGTGGATGATGAATTCCATACTTCCTCAACGGATTGTAAGTAGTTTCAGGATGACTCCCGATCGACCGTGTGAAGATGGGCTCCTGTGATTGCGACCCTTGGGTGGATGTGGTAACGGGAGACTGGCAAGTAAAAGATTGTGTGCTTAGGTTTACAATGTAAACAATGATAACCAATTATGTTGAAACGCCTTTATTGTCAATACTATTTTGGTTTTTAACCCACCCCGAATATTTAATGAGAAAGCAATTGTTATGAGATAAAGGTTCGTTATTAAAGATAGTTACTTTGAAGGGTTAAGGCGTTTCAAAAGCACAACGTGTTATTCACGGTTTCCTGCTCGCTTTTTTCACCATTCGGGCGAGTTGAGTGCACCCATCTTCTGCGTTATCAGAGTATTGAGGTAAACCACTACATCTGCAGCTCTGATGCCTTGAATATGGATGCACTCAACTCGTGAAATATCCTGGCTGCGGGAACAGATGTGTCGGTATACCTGTTGTCAGCGAGTAGTCGTCGGATATAAACAGAAGGATAGCCCGGATATTTCATGAGAAAACAAGCAGATCTAATCTAAAAACGGCAATTACAGCGCTTTACTCTGATATATTTAGATATTTCAAAAATGCAAAATGTAATTAACGGTATTCTGTCTGATTTTCTCACCCTTCGGGCGAGTCGGTTGCACTCATCTACAGCTCTGATGCCTTGCATATGAGCGCACCCAACTCGTGAAATATCCGGGATAGGGCGTTTTCTTTAGTCATTGCTGGGCAAAGGTGTCAGGCGGTGCCCTCACGAAAAACCGTGGGGCAGGTGTCACGGATGGTAAGAAAGGGTCGGATTGTCCAAATGCCATCTTGCGCAGCAGTGGCGCAAGTGGCATATCAACACTGATGGTTTCGTAAAAAGTCTAAATTGGGAGTAACTATTCAGCCCCTAAAAAGAAGCCTCCGGCGGCAAGGGTGGCGAAGCCACTTAGGCAAAAACACCTTGAAAGCAGGTTGCGGATGCGCTTTGCCCCTCGTTCCTCGGGACAAATCACATCCGCCTTTAATTCGCGAACTACCAAGGTTCTTTTTTTTAAAACCAGTTTGTCAAACTTTTCAAAAGTTTGGCCCCCGGCAGGGCCGCCGGAGGCAACATTGAGTTGCATGATATTACGATATTGGAGATGAAAACGTATGGACGCGGGATTGAACCTGTTTACAGGGAATCGCCTGGAAGTTCTGGCTCGGGCCCTTTCCAAGGTGCTGGAAGCACCCATGGGAAACCCGTTGGAAGCGGATGTGGTGGTTCTTCAGAGCCAGGGCATGGCCCGATGGCTCTCATTGGCCCTCTCCCGCAGCAACGGGATCTGCGCCAATGTGCGCTGGCGTTTCCCCAACGCCTTCCTTCAGGATATGTTCGGCCTTGCCGTTCCGGAATTGAGGGATGTCCGACGATTTGACGCGAAGAGCGCAGCCTGGAAGATTATGGGGGCTCTGCCTGAGTGGGTGAAGGAACCTGTCTTTTCGCCCCTCGCCAATTATTTAGGGGGCGAAGAGGATCCCCTGAAACGCTACCAGATCTCCGAGCTTCTGGCGGATACCCTTGATCAGTACCTGACCTATCGTCCCGACATGATCGATGAGTGGGAAGAGGGGGAAGGGGATGATTTCCAGGCCGTTCTCTACCGGCACCTGCATGAAAGCCTCGGGTTCCGCCATCGCGTTCACCTGATGAAAGACTTTAAGTCGTGCCTGGAAGGTGTTGAAAATAAAGATGTTGTTTTTCCGGAACGGGTGTGTGTGTTTGGCATTTCTTCCCTTCCTGAGTTTCACATGGAGCTTTTCACAGCCCTGGCCAAGGTATGCCAGGTAAACCTCTTCCTCCTGAACCCCTGTCCCCAGTATTGGGGGGATATCCTCTCCGATGCCGAAAAGCGCCGCCTTAAGCGCAAAAAGGGCATTGAAGGGGAAGAGGACGAGGCCCTGTATATGGAAGCGGGCAACCCTTTGCTTGCGTCCATGGGGGGACAGGGGCGGGAATTCTTTGACATGCTTGCCGAACGCGGCCTTGAAGAGTTTCCCCTCTTTGTTGAGCCAGAGGAGGAGACCCTTCTTGGCTCCGTCCAGGCCGATATCTTTCACCTGAGGGACCGAACCCGCGGAGATGCCGACCCCTTTGTCCTGAACGAATCGGACCGCTCCTTTACCGTCCACAGCTGTCACAGCCCCTTGCGGGAGGTGGAGGTGCTGCGGGATGCCATCCTGGGCATGATGGACGAGGATTCAGACTTGAGGCCCACGGACATCCTTGTCATGGCTCCGGATATCAACACCTACGCACCGGTCATCGAAGCGGTGTTCAACAGGCGTGTGGAAGGGGAAGTCAGGATTCCCTTTTCCATTGCTGATCAGGCCAACAAAAGTGGTGACAGCGCCGTGGAAGCGCTGTTGCTTCTCCTTGACTTGTCGGGCTTTCGTTTTGAAGCCGGCGGTGTGCTGGAATTGCTGGAAAACGATCGCATTCGCAGCGCCTTTGGCATGGCCGAAGGGGACCTTGAGCGGGTGACCCAGTGGATTCGGGAGACGGCCATTCGTTGGGGCATTGACGGAGAGCAGCGCGGATCCGAAGGGTTTGCCTGCTTTGACGAGAACAGTTGGAAAGTGGGGCTTGAGAGGCTTTTTACCGGGTATGCCGTGGGGGACGATGAGTTGGCTCTCTACGACGGCACACTGCCCGCTGGGCCGGTGGAAGGGGATCAGGCGGTGCTCCTTGGCCGGCTGGTTCATTTTATGGAGCGCCTGACGAGGTATGTGAAGGGGCTGGAACAGCCCAGGAGTGCCGGTGAATGGGTGAGCTTTTTCGAGGACGCCCTTGAGACGTTTCTCATGGATGAAGACGGGGCAGGGGAAGGGCTTCAGGGTATCCGCGACACCCTGTACCGCATGGCCGACGCCGCCCGTGAGGCGGAAAATCATGAGCCCGTAGACTATTCGGTCGTGCGCTTTATCATGAAAACCGCCCTGGGTGCTCCGGATCCGGCATCGGGATTCATTACAAACGGGATTACCTTCTGCGCCATGCTGCCCATGCGAAGCATCCCTTTTCGGGTGATCTGTATCCTGGGCATGGGGCACGGCACGTTTCCCCGACAGCACCGGGCACCCGGGTTCGACCTGATTGCAGCCAACCCGAGGCGGGGGGACCGTTCCCGTCGCAAGGACGACCGCTACCTGTTCCAGGAGATCCTTCTTTCCGTGCGGGAAACACTTTGGATCAGTTACACCGGCCAGAGCATTCGGGACAACAGCACCCTCCAGCCGTCTGTGCTTCTTTCAGAACTCCTGGATTACGTGGATGGGGCGGTGGATGGCGGTGCCTCAGACCGGATCGTGATGAAACACCCCCTGCATCCCTTTTCCAGCGACTACTTCCAAAAGGAACCGTCCGGCCTTTTCAGTTACGATGCGGCGAGCCGCCGTGTGGCCGCCCGTATGGCCGAATCACCGGTCTCTCCAGAGCCCTTTGCCTCCCTTGCCGATCTCGACGGAGAGCACCCCATGCCGGTTCAGCTCTCATTGGAAACCCTGGAAGCTTCCCTGGCCCATCCCAGCCGGTATCTCCTGCGTGATGTCCTCGGCCTGGAATTGGGGGGAGGAGAGGACGCTCCTGACAGCTGTGAGCCATTTACCTTGCAGGGGCTGGAGCGACACCGGGCCGGATCTTTGCTGTTTGAGACCATCCTTAGCGGTGAATCACCTGAAAGCGCCCTTGAGGTCGTCTCGGGCATGGGCCTTTTGCCCAGGGGAGAGGTGGGGGGCCACATGCTGAGGGACCTTACCCGGGAAGCCCGTGCCGTGGCAGAGGCCCTTGGCCCTTTGACCCAGGATATTGAGCCGTTGTTCGAGCGGCAGTGGGTGGATAGTTCAGGGGTTGGTATAGCCGGGGAGGTGGGGCCTCTTTTTGGCGACGTCCTGGTGGTGGGGCGCTTCGGCAAGGTACGGGGCCAGGACCTTGTGTCCGCCTGGTTGCGTCTTCTCCTTGCCGCCACTGCCGGCATGCCGGTAAGCCGTGCCGTTGTGGTTGGGCTGGACCGGAAAACCGGAGGGGCGGAGATCGTTCCCATGGTGGTGCCCCCCAACCCCGGGGCGGTGCTTGATTCCCTGGTCCGG
The DNA here is from genome assembly GCA_942491485.1 of Desulfolunaceae bacterium. Lineage (GTDB taxonomy): Bacteria > Desulfobacterota > Desulfobacteria > Desulfobacterales > Desulfolunaceae > Desulfoluna. The sequence goes on from CALOAX010000019.1 coordinate 12,321, forward strand.
CTCTCCGTTGCCGGGTCTGAAGGGCTCCTGCCCCTGTTTCCCATGGCCTCCGAGGCCTACGCTCAGGAGATGATGAAATCCCGTGATGAGGCAAAGGCGATGTCCAAGGCCAAAAATGCTTTTTACGGAAACGCCTTCTCCACCATGGCCGATCTCAGTGACCCGTGGATAAAAATGGCCGCTCGGGGTTTGGAACCCCTTGCATCCGAGGGTTTTTCGCGATGCGCTGAGATTCTCTACAAACCGATCCTGGAGGCCCGTACAGCATGAAGACATTAGCGCCCCTTAGCCTCGATGCCACCCCCCTTGCCGGACGAAACCTGATTGAGGCAAGTGCCGGAACCGGGAAAACATACACCATTGCAGCCCTCTACCTGCGCCTTGTGGTGGAAGAGAAACTCTCCGTGGATCGCATCCTTGTGGTCACCTTCACAGAAGCGGCCACCCAGGAACTGGCCGAGCGGATCCGGCTTCGCCTTCGTGATGCCCTGGCCGTGGTGGAGGGCCAGCCCCCGGAAGATCCACTTTACGAAGCCCTTTTTCCTGAAGGAAAGGATCTTGCGGAGACGGCCGAGCGCCTTCGCACGGCCTTGCGGAACTTTGACGAGGCCGCCATTTTCACCATCCACGGCTTTTGCCGACGGTTGTTGTCGGACCACGCTTTTGAAAGCGGGTCTCCCCTGGATATGGAGTTGGTCACCGACCTGAGCCAGATGAAACTGCGGGCGGTCCAGGACTTCTACCGCAAGATGGTGGAAGGGGCGTCCCCTCTCTACGCTGCCTGGCTCAAAGATCGGAAGATTCTTCCGGAAAGCCTGGCCTCCTTTCTCTCCTTCAGTACCCCGTTGTCCCGCATCGCCTTTTTGCCCGAAGGGGAGCCGGTGGATCCCCATGATGCCGAAGAGAGGTTCCAGAGCATCCTGGGCCGTGCAAAACTGGTGTGGGAGGAGGAGCAGGAGAGCGCCCTTGGCATCATCGCATCGGACCCAGCCCTGAATCGGAACAAGTACCGCAAAGGGGTGGAGAAAAAAGCGGGCGCTGCGGCACAAGCTCTGTTTTCCGGCAGCATTCCCTTCGGGGAGATCAAGGACCTTGAAAAACTTTCCCTTTCCACCCTGTGCGGTGCCACAAAAAAGGGCAAGGCCGTGGCGGAGAATCCCCTCTTTGAGGTGATGGACGCCCTGATAGAAGCCTTGGAGGAGTTGAAGGCCGTCTACGAGCGAAACCACATCGCCCACCTGATCTCCCTTGCCCGGTATGTGGATGCCACCATGGCATCGGAGAAAGAGAGGGCGGGCATCATGGGGTTTGATGATCTTCTCTCCCGGGTTGCCGGGGCGCTGACCGCAGAAGGCGGCAGTGAGCTCGCACGCGGGGTGGGGAACAATTACGATGCGGCCCTCATCGATGAGTTCCAGGACACCGACCCGGAGCAGTACGAGATCTTTGACCGCCTCTTCAGCGAAACCACCCTCTTTATGATTGGAGACCCCAAACAGGCTATTTACGGATTCCGAGGGGCCGATATTTTTGCTTACCTACGGGCCGCCGGAGAGGCACAGATGGGGTACACCCTTGATGTGAACTACCGCAGCACCCGTGGCATGGTGAAGGCCGTGAACACCCTTTTCTCCCGGGGGACGTCTCCGTTTCTCTTCGACCGGATTCAGTTCGCCCCGGTAAAAAGCGCCGGAGGGGACGATGAAGAGACCCTCACCATCGACTCCGAACGGGTGAGCCCTTTGGTGGTACAGCGCTTCGAGGCCGGTGACAAAGCCCTCTCCAAAGTGGCGGCACAGAACCTTTGCACTGATCTGTGCGGTACGGAGATGGTCAGGCTGCTGCGCCTTGGACGGGAAGGCCGTGCCATGATGGGGAAAGCCCCCCTTTGCGAAAAGGATGTGGCGGTCATCGTGCGCACCAACGACCAGGCCCGCATGGTCAAGAACCACCTCACCTCCCTGGGGGTTCATGCCGTCCTTTACAGCTCGGGAAATGTTTTTGACAGCCTGGAGGCCGAAGAGCTCGCCCTGTTCCTTGCCGCCTGCCAGCGACCGTGGCGACTCTCCCTCGTGAAGGCTGCCCTTGCCACCTGCATGATGGGGTTGGATGCCCACAGAGATCCGCTCTCCTGGTGAGAGAGTGCCTCGGACCTTGAGCGGTGGAGTGTCTTTTTTGTGGAGCTTCATATGATAGTCGAGGGGAAATGCGGGGGTTATGCGGATTATCCGGCAGTTTATCCGAGGGCTGGGGGAACGGTTGGTGGGCCTTACCGATGGCGAACGGCGGGTCACCAACATGCAGCACCTCACAGGCCTGCTGCCGGGAAGCCATATCCCGGCGCCTGACCCCCGAAGGGCTCTTAAGATGGCTCTCCCGTATGCGGGATCCGGCGTCCATACGATTGGACGAACATCAGCTCCAGCTGGAGAGCGACCGCACGGCGGTTCAGATTGTCACCATCCACAAGAGCAAGGGGCTGGAATACGGGGTGGTTTTTCTACCCTTTCCCTTCATGGGCTACCGTCAGTTCAAAGGGGGGGGCGCTCTTCCACGAGGGGGAAAGTA
>CALOAX010000020.1:0-83074 GCA_942491485.1 Desulfolunaceae bacterium
AGCTGCATTGCTTGGAGCAGAAGGAGAAGGGGCGCTGCCGCATCTTCTCGTGTGGCTACCACCGGTGGTCATACGATCCGGACGGTTCGCTCCGGACGATCACCCGCGACTCGACCTTCGGCGAGGTGGACCGTAAAGAGCACGGCCTCATCGAGATCCCCACCGAAGAGCGCCACGGATTCATCTGGGTCGTGGACAACGCGCATGCGGAGATCGACGTGGCGTCGTGGCTGGGTCCCGACATCGATCCGATGCTCGCCGAGTACGAGATGGACAAGCTCGTGTGCTTTCGGGCCGGCGGATTCGACGAACCCACCAACTGGAAGATCATGCAGGACGCGTTCCTGGACGGCTACCACATCCAGTACGCACACCCGAACACCGCCGGGAAGATCATCCACACCAACGTGATGGCCTTCGAGGACTTCGGCCGACACTGCCGGTTCATCGCCCCGCGCAAGTCGATCGACCGTTTCCTCGAAGAAGATCCCGGCGACATCCCACTCGACAAGTTCGTGACCGAGACGCACTTCCTGCTGCCCAACAGCACGTTGCTGCGTCAGCCGGACCATTTCCAGCTGCTGACCTTCCGGCCGCATCCCACCGACCCCACGAAGTCGCGGATGGAGCAGCGTCTCCTGGTGCCCAAGGTCGAGGACAGCGGCATGACGCCGGAGAAGTGGGACCGGATCTGGAACAAGAACTGGGAGATCCTGCTGGCCGTGTTGCACCAGGAGGATTTCCCCCTGCTGCGCGACTCGCAGCGCGGTATGGGCAGCGCCGATGCCGGTGACATGCTGCTCGGCCGCAACGAGATCGCGAATCAGGTCTTCCGCCGGGAGACCAAGAAGCTCGTCGCGCAAGGGCGTGCCGAACTGAACGCCTGACGAGGGGGTCGGGATCGGCGAAAGCCAGCCCCGGCCGCCACTGTCCGATTTATCCTATATGTGTTGGGCGGGTTCGGGATCCGCCGTGCCGCATCGAAGTCAGTTGCCACAGAGAAGAAAGTAACGAACATGACCGCAACCATCGGCAAAGCACTCGACTGGTGGGCCCGGACCAAGGGCGACACCACCGCCGTGGTGTTCTCCGGTTCGCAGATCTCATACCGCGCGTTGCGTGACTGGAGCAGCCGTATCGCCCGGCTTCTCGTCGAGACCAGGGGTGTCGCGCCCGGGAACCGGGTCGGGCTCCTCGGCCCCAACTCACTCGAGTGGCCTGCGGCCGCTCTCGGGGTGCTCAAGGCCGGTGGTGTGCTGGTGCCGTTGAACAGTCGCTATCGTCCCGCGGAACTGCGCAAGATCGCCGACGAAGCGGGAATCGACGTCGTCATCGTCGCTCCCGGCTTCGAGCAACTCGCCGAGGACACCGCAGCGGTGGGGCGGCCGTTCGCAATCGTCTCGTACACGGAGCTCGTGGACCTGCGGGATGGTGGAATCGACGACTACCGCGTGGATCTCGAACCCGATGAGCCGACGACGATCCTGTTCACCAGCGGGTCGACGGGTCTGTCCAAGGGGGTCGTCCTGACCAACCGGACGCTGATGTCGATCGTCTTGGAGAACACCCTCACCGAGGAGGGCTTCCGGCCCGGGACGACCACACTGCTCGTGCTGCCGCTCGCCTTCACTCCCGGCCTGGTGTACGGGCTGCTCATCACCACGGTTCTGGGCGGGACCTTGGTGGTGGAACCCGAGCTCAATCCCTCGAATGCCGTCACGCTTCTCGAAAAGCACTCGGTCCAGGCCATTTTCGGTGTCCCACTCATCTTCGAGGCCATTTCTCGGGCGCCGGAGTTCGCCGAGGCCGACCTGTCGTCTGTGAAGACCGCCATCGTCGGTGGGGCGGCCGTGCCGGCGCAGCTCCTCAAGCGGTGGGGGGACAAGGGTGTCCTGCTGCGCCAGATCTACGGCATGACCGAAGCCGGGGGCGTGGCCACTGCACGACTTCATCCGCGAGGAGGCCTTGGAGTTCCCGGACCGCTGTGGCACCGGATCCATCTTCACCGAGGTCAAGGTCTTCAATTCCGATGACGAGCCTGCCGCGCCCGGAGAAGAGGGCGAGCTCGTGGTCCGCGGGCCGGGCGTGACCCCGGGCTATTGGAACGATGCCGAGACCACCGCGCAGGCCATCCGTGGCGGATGGTTGCACAGCGGCGATCTGGGCGTCGCCGACGAGGAGGGCCGGGTCAAGTTCGTGGACCGGCTCAAGGATCTGATCATCTCCGGCGGAATCAACATCTCGCCGGTGGAGCTGGAGATCGCGATCGGTGCCATCGACGGGGTCGAGGAGGTCGCGGTGATCGCCGCGCACGACGACAGGTTCGGTGAGACGCCGGCCGCGATCGTGACCGTGTCGCAGGACATGGACGCGACGACCATCGTCGAGCACTGCAAGCAGGTGCTGGCCGATTTCAAGGTTCCGCGCTACGTCGTCATCCGCCAGGACCCGCTGCCTCGGCTGCCCAGTGGCAAGATCGCCAAGACCGTCATCCGCGACGAGTACAAGGACGTCGACACCAGGTTCGATCGCATCCGCTGACCAGGCTCCAGCAGACGAGGCCATCGCCCTCCCGGGCGTGGCCTCGTCTGCTGTCTGTTCATCGCGGATCGCAGTCCGTAGGATTCGCGTCCGTCCTGCTTTTGCAGATGGCTGGACACAGAACGAGATCTGTATCTTGTATCCATTGCCCACAGGAGGTGGACATGGCGCGCAGGAAGACGGGCAACGTCCTCAGCGAGGATGTGGACGAGGCCCGCAAGCAGATCATGGTCGCCGCGGAGCGCGTGTTCCAACGGTACGGCGTCGCGAAGACGACGATGGACGACATCGGTAAGGAAGCGGGGGTCTCGCGTCCGACGGTCTACCGGTACTTCAAGGACCGCGACGCCCTCATGTCGGCCTTGATCGAGCGGCGATCCCGCCTGCTGTTCGACAAGGCCCGGAAGTACCTTCTCGAGCACGAGACGTTCGCCGATCAGCTCGTGGAGGGGTTGATCTTTCTGGTCGAGCGAGGTCGCCGTGATCCGCTGATCCGGATCCTGGTGAGTCCGGAGCACATGCAGCTGGCCGAATCACTGGTCGGCAGTTCGGGTCTCGCGGCGCGGTTGACCGCGGAGATGTGGGACCCGATCATCGAACGCGCGATGGACCGAGGCGAGATCCGGCGGGATCTCGACAAGGAGAAGATCGCCGAATGGATCGCACTGGTCCAGTTCATCCTGGTCGGCCGGCTGGATTTCGATCGACTCCGACGATCCGCAACACCGGGAGATGTTGCACAACTTCGTGCTTCCGGCGTTCATGCCGACCGTCGTACCCGCGGCGGCTCAACAACAACGCTGAACGCGTGGGCTTGTCGCCGGACACGGATGGTGACCGGTCCGGCGACAAGCGCCTAGTCGCGGATCAGATCGCGGTGGATGATCTCCTTCATGATCTCGTTGGTGCCGCCGTAGATCCGCTGGATACGCGCGTCGATGAAGGCCTTGGCCACCGGGTACTCCATCATGTAGCCGTACCCGCCGTGGAGCTGCACACCCGCATCGATGACCTTGTCCTGCAGATCGGTGGCCCACAGTTTGGCCTTCGCGGCATCGACCGCGGTCAGCGTCCCCTTGTTGTACTCACGGACGCATCGGTCGATGTACGCCCGGGAGACCTCGATCGCGGTACGCAGTTCGGCGAGAGTGAACCCGAGTCCCTGGAACTCGCCGACGGGTTTGCCGAATGCCTTGCGCTCCTTGACATAGGTGAGGGTCCAGTCGAAGACCGCCTCCGCCGACACCTGCGCGGCGATGCCGATCCCGAGCCGCTCCAGGGGCAGGCTCTGCATCAGGTAGGCGAAACCGGCGCCTTCCTCGCCGAGGAGGCTGGTGGCGGGCACCCGCACCTCGTCGAAGGACAACTCGGCGGTGTCCTGTGCATGGAGCCCGACCTTGTTGAGCTTGCGGCCACGCGTGAATCCCGGGGTCCCGTCCTCGACGACGAAGAGACTGAAGCCGCGCGATCCGGCATCCGCGTCGGTCTTGGCGAAGACGATCACGAGATCGGCGAGGATGCCGCTGGTGATGAAGGTCTTCGAGCCGTTGATCACCCAGTCGGTGCCCTCGCGCCGCGCGGTGGTGGTGATCGCGCGGAGATCGCTGCCGGCCGCCGGTTCGGTCATCGCGATCGCGCCGATGGTGTCGCCGGGTGACGAAACCCGGCACCCAGCGCTTCTTCTGTTCGTCGTCGGCGTGACGGAGCAGGTAGTTCAGCACGATGTCGTCGTTGGTGGAGAAGCCGGACTGCAGTGCGGAGGCGCCGACCCTCGCGATCTCGGTCTGGATGGCGACGCGGAAGCAGTAGTCGGTCTCACCGGGGCCGCCGTACTCCAGCGGCACCGACAGGCCGAGGATGCCCTGTGCGCCTGCCGCACGCCAGGTCTCGCGGCCGATGAGGCGATCAGCGTCCCACTTCTCCATCTTGGGGACGACGTGTTTGTTGACGAAGGCCCGGACCGAGTCCCGGAACAACTCGTGGTCGGCGTCGAAGAGATCTGTCTGCATTGGTTCTCCTGTGGTGCTGGGGCTGATAGGGGGGAGTGCCCGGCGTTGCCGGGGAGGTGATGTGGGGGGCGTCAGTGTCCGGACGTCCCGCCGTCGACGGCGAGGGTCGACCCGGTGATGTAGGACGCCGCCGGGCTGGCGAGAAACAGTACGGCGGCGTCCATCTCACGTTGCGTGCCCATGCGTCCGAGCGAACAGCCCTGCAGGAAATCGGTGCGGGCCTCGTCGGACATCTCCGCGATCATGTCGGTCTCGACGAAGCCCGGTGCGATCGCATTCACCCGAATTCCCTTGCGCCCCGACCACTGGTGGGACAGGTCGCGTGTCAGGCCGAGGACGCCGGCCTTGCTCGAGGCATAAGCGGCTTGCGGCAGCGCAGATTTGACGAGTCCGAGCATGCTCCCCACGTTGACGATGCTGGAACCGGGTCGCATCACCCGTGCACAGGACCGTGCCATCCAGTAGCTCCCGAGGAGGTTGACGTCGAGAACCGCGCCGAAACCTCCGGAAGCTCCCGGGTGGCCGGGGCCGTGTGGGTGAGCCCGGCGTTGTTGATCAGGATGTCGACACGACCGAACTCGTCGATCGCAGCGCCGACGACCGCGTCACACTGTTCGGGATCGGTGACGTCCGACGGGATCTCGAGTGCGCGTCGACCGAGCGCGCGTACGGTGTCCGCGGTTCGTCGCAGCGGATCCGGGCGTCGGCCGGACAGTACGATGTCTGCACCCGACTCGGCCAGCGCACGTGCGAACCCCGCTCCGAGTCCCGATCCCGCCCCCGTCACGATCGCGACCCGGCCGTCCACTCGGAACAGGTCCAGAAGGCCGGTGGTGGCCCCGTCGGCTGCGCGTGCGCCCACGTCTTCTCCTCTCGTCCGCTGCGGAACCCGAGAACGGGGACACCGCGATTGTCAGATTTTATCTAATCACATAAGATTTAGTGCGGAAGCCGGCGGTAGGCCCGGGATGTATCCATCTCGACCCGTCCGGATCACGACCACAGGAGAACCCATGACTTCCGACAGCGACTCGGCGACAGAGTCCGTCGTCCGCTACGAGGTGCGCGATCACATCGCGATCATCACGCTCAACCGTCCCGACGCTCTGAACGCCGTGAACTCCGCTCTGTCGACGGCCGCGGGCGCGGCGCTCGAGGAGGCGGCGCAGGACCCGTCGGTCCGTGTCATCGTGATCACCGGGGCCGGTCGCGCCTTCTGTGCCGGTGCCGATCTGAAGGAGATCGGGGCGGGGCGCCGGATCGATGACCCGGCCCATCGGGAATGGGGACTTCGCCGGGATCGTGCGGCACTACTGTTCCCATGCCGGTCATCGCGGCTGTGAACGGCTTCGCGCTGGGCGGTGTGGACCGAGATGATGCTGTCCGCCGATCTCGCGGTGATCGACGAGGAGGCGTCGGTGGGTCTACCCGAGGTCAGGCGGGACTCATCGCCGGCGCCGGGGGCTTCTGCGTATTCATCGGCAGGTCCCGCAGAAGGTGGCCGCCGAGATCGCGCTGACCGGTCGACCCGTGTCGGCCGCCCGGCGCATACGAGCTGGGTCTGGTGAACACGGTGGCGCCGGCGGGAACCGCCCGCGCCGTCGCGCTGGAGCTCGCTGCCGAGATCGCCGCCAACGCGCCGCTCGCGGTGTCCGAGAGCAAGCGGGTCAAGCATGAGACGGCGAAAGCGCAGCGCGGATGGGACGACGAGTCGTGGAAGATCAACGCCTCGGCGATCCGCACCGTGTTCACCAGTGACGATGCGAAGGAAGGGCCGCGGGCTTTCGCCGAGAAGCGTGCACCGGAATGGGCGGGTCGATGAGCGCGGGAGCTGTTGTGTCACAGGAGGTCGTACTCGAGCGGGTCGGCGCTGTCGCGATCGTGCGGTTGAACCGTCCGGAGCGACTCAATGCGTTCACCGAGGACATCCGGGTGGGCATCATCGAGGCGTTCGATGCCTGCGACGCCGACGACGACGTCCGTGTGGACGTGTTGACCGGTACCGGTCGGGCCTTCTGCGCGGGGGCCGACCTCGAGAGCGGGGGAGACACCTTCCTCCCGGACGACCCGGGGGCCGATGGCTCGGCACCGCCGGACGCGGGCGGTCAGGTGGCTCTCCGTATCTACCGGTCGAAGAAACCGGTCATCGCCGCGATCAACGGGCCCGCCGCGGGCGTGGGCGTGACCATGACACTTCCCGCAGACGTCCGGATCGCCTCGGACACCGCGAAGTTCGGGTTCGTCTTCACCCGGCGCGGATTGGTCCCCTGAAGCGTGTGCGTTCGACCTGGTTTCTCCCGCGGGTGGTGGGCATCTCGACGGCCGCGGAGTGGACGCTGGGCGGGCGGATGGTCCCGGTGACCGAGGCGCTCGATCGCGGCCTGGTGCGCGAAGTGGTTCCGGCGGAACAGGTCCTGGAACGGGCGCTGAGTGTCGCGAACGAGATGGTCGCGGGGACGGCGCCGGTCTCGGTGGCCCTCGCCCGATCGCTGCTCTGGGGAGCGCTCGGCGCATCGGGCCCCGAAGAGGCCCACCGCGCCGAATCGGAGGTCCTCTACCGGCGCGGCCTCTCGGCGGATGTGCAGGAAGGCGTGCAGGCCTTTCTCGACAAGCGTGCACCGGAGTTCCCGGATCGGGTGTCCGTATCGTCTCAGTGACCAGCGGAGATTACCTGGCAATCTGTGATTGACACCACATCCATACACTATGTATGGTCCCTGCATGACTCAGGCAGAACCCCGTACGACCACACTTCCGTTCTCGGTCGATGAGTTGACCCCGGAGTGGGTCGGCGCCGCATTGACGACCAAGGATGGACAGGTCGTCGTCGAAGCGGTCGACACCACTCGAATCATCTGGGGATCGGCGACCAAAGTATTCGCCACGTTGACCTATTCAGTGAATGACCGGGACATCCCTGCCCAGCTGTGCATCAAGGGAGGTTTCGACGAACGGAGTCGTGCGTTCGGCTTGGGGCCGGCCTACGAGCTCGAGGGCCACTTCTACCGTGATCTGGCACCGGGGTTCGCCGCGGAGGTGCCGGCGAGCACTACTCGGCCACCGAGCGCGATCAAGGCGTCATCATCATGGAGGACCTGACGGCACGAGGCGCCGAGTTCGGCCAGGCGACCGATCTGTGGTCGGTCGATGACATCGCGACGACGCTGGAAGTCCAGGCGAAGTGGCACGCGGCGCTGTGGGGGAGTGGTAGGGGCGAGCGCACCTGGCTCCCGGTGGGTGCCAAGGCCGCTCGTGATGCGTTCACGGTGATGCTGAGTCCCGAGGTGTTCCATCCGCTGATCGAGCGTTCCGAGGTTCCGGATCTGGCGCTCGGCCAGCTTCGACGATGCCCGGGTGCGCGGTTTCTGCGAAGCTGTGGGGCACGACGACGCCGCCACCCACACAATCAATCACGGTGATGCGCACTTCGCTCAGTTGTATCGCGTACCGGGAAGTGCGCCGGCCTTCCTCGACTGGCAGACGGCATGCCTCGCGCCGTGGGCTCATGACGTGTCGTACTTCCTCGGGTCGGCGCTGACCATCGAAGACCGACGGAGTCGAGAGCGAGAGTTGCTGCGACACTACATCGACGCGCTCGCCGGTCATGGCGGTCCGCACCTCGACGACGAAGACGCCTGGTACGAATACCGGCTGCACACCCTGCACGGGTTCGCGTGGATGTGTGTTCCGACCGTGATGCAGCCGTCGGAGGTGGTCGAGGCGATGGCCCACCGCTACGGCGCCGCCCTCGAAGACCACGACCCGATCGGTATGCTGCTGGCATGAGCGCGGATGCCGTTGGACGGCCAGGTGATTGAACCCGGGTATGGCGAGGAGGCCGGGGACTGGGAGCCGCTGACGACATCGGATCCCGCCACTGCGGAGGCCTTCGACCGCTTGATCGACAGCGTTCGTCGGCTGCAGAATTCGGTGGCGGCTGCCCGGCCGACGGAGGCGGTCTCGTTGGCGATGGCCGCCGAACTAGCTCTGCCCATGGTTTTCGGGGCACTTCAGATTGCACTGGCCTACTGCTGGACGAACCTTGTGGGTGCGGAACTTCTCGCCGCGGACAACGGCCTGGGTTTTATGATCACCATGGGCCGTCGCCTTGCCATGCCTGACATGGTTCTGCTCGGCATGGCCATGGTGGGGCTTACCGGTGCCGTCATCGGCGTGGTTATTGATGCCGTCGAAAAGCGGCTTCTTGCGGGCATAAGGAGGTAGGACACGTGACATCTATTGCCAATGAAACCCAATCCGCCAAGAAAGAGAGAAAGCCCATCACGGTCGTGAGCGTTCTGACCAACAAGTGGTTCCTCTATGCGGTCTCCCTTACGTTCTTTTTTGGGCTGTGGGACTATGTTGCCTACAAAAAGATTCTGGGGAGTTCCCTGGCACGCCCTCTGGAAGTTCTTGATTACATGGGGTACATGATCAACCATCGCCTGGCCGGTAACTCCCTTTGGGGACATGCCTGGGCCAGTACTCGGCGCATCCTCATCGGGTTTTCCATTGCATCCCTGATTGCCGTACCCTTAGGGCTCATGATGGCCTTGAACAAGTATGTCAACGCCATCGTCAAGCCGATCTTTGACCTGATGAAGCCCATGCCCCCCATTGCGTGGATCTCCATTTCCATTCTCTGGTTTGGTATTGGTGAGCCCTCCAAGGTGTTCATCATTATTATCGGTACCTTTGTGCCCTGTCTTCTAAACGCCTACAACGGTGTGCGCCTGGTTGAACCTGAACTCTACGACGTGGTCCGGGTTCTGGGGGGAAGCAGGCGGGACGAGATCCTTCAGGTCTGCTTTCCCGCAGCCTTTCCCGCCATCTTTGCAGGACTTCAGATCTCTTTGAGTGTCGCATGGACCTGCGTGCTGGCGGCGGAGCTCGTCAGTGCCCGATCCGGCCTGGGTTACGTCATTATCAAAGGCATGAACCTCGGTCGTCCGGCCATGGTTCTCGGGGGCATGGTCGCCATTGCCCTTGCGGCCCTTCTGACCTCACAGCTGGTGGGTTTTCTGGAGAAAGTTCTCTGCCCCTGGAAGCGTGAAATCGAGGGACTCTAACCCATTGGAGAATGGAAACAAGAAAATGGCTGAAAACGGAAACACCAACGTAAAAATTTCCTGCAAAAATGTCAGCAAAACCTTTATCCAGAAGGGGAACCAGAAGGTTCATGTTCTCGATGACATCAGCCTTGATGTGGCAGAGAACGAATTTGTGGTGATCCTGGGACCCGGGCAGTCCGGTAAGAGTACTTTGCTTCGGATCATGGCCGGGCTAGAAACCGCGACGACAGGAAGCGTCATTATCAACGGCGAAGAGGTGGATGGGCCCGGACAGGATCGGGGCCTGGTCTTTCAGAGCTACATGCTCTTTGCCTGGAAAACCGTCATGGGCAATGTGGAGATGGGACCGAAGCTTCGCGGCGTCGGCAAAGAGGAGCGCCGCAAGATCGCCCAGCACTACATCGACATGGTGGGCCTCCAGGGCTTTGAAAACAAGTACCCGCACCAGCTCTCCGGCGGAATGAAGCAGCGGGCGGGCATTGCAAGAGCCTATGCCAACCAGCCCCAGGTTATGCTTTTGGACGAACCCTTCGGACAACTCGATGCTCAGACCCGTATCTATATGGAGCAGGAGACAGTAAGGATCTGGGAGCAGGAGAAGCGAACCATCATTTTTGTTACCAACAACATTGATGAGGCCCTTTTTCTGGGGGATCGGATCATTTGTATGGAAGGCAAACTGCCCGGGCGAATTCGAGAGGTTTACGATGTGAATCTCCCGCGACCGAGGAAGTTTACAGATATGGACTTTTTGAAGCTTCGTCATGAAATTACGGAAGCTTCGGAACTGACACTTTAATCGGCTCCGCCGGCGAATCGGCAGGAACTCCGTCTTCGATGACGAGGATGGGGACCTGCCGGGCCGGCTGGGCACAACATACCGTTTTTACGGGGAGAGGGCCTCTTGAACGAAGACGTTCAAAGGACGTCACTCTGTTCTGGTTATTTTATGAAATATATAATATAAAATATCCTAACAGATAAGGATGGTGGATTGGCATGATCGTGTGCTGCTTCCGCCAGCCTTTGAATACCCGTGGAAGTTATTAAAAAGGAAGCAACATGCTGCTGTCAGGAAGACAGAGTGAACGTGGGATGATTAACGTGCAGCCTCTGCGCGAACAGATATACGCCTACCTTCGTGATGAAATAAACAAGGGAAATCTGCTGCCGGGCCAGTTGGTCAATACCAGTGAGATCAGCCGGACCATAGGAATAAGCAAAACCCCTTTGAGGGAGGCTCTGATTCAGCTGGAGTGTGATGGTTTTGTCACCATTCTCCCGCGGCGAGGCGTGATGGTGAATCGTCTGACACTTTCCGATGTCCGTGAATCCTGGGAGATTTGCCGTGCCCTTGAATATGAGATGCTGAGTCGGCTCTTTGATCGGGTCGATGCCTCCTGCATTGAATCCATGGAGTCGATCAACAACGAGATGAAAGAGGCGATGGCCGAAAAGGACACGGACCGTTTTTACAGTCTGAACATCGCATTCCATGACGCGTTTCTTTCTCTCTCGGACAACCATCAGATGCGCCGCATTTTAAAGCTGATCAAACAGCGGCTCTATGACTTTCTCTCCAGGTCGTGTATTCCGGAGTGGGAGACCGTTAACTGCGATGAGCATGACCATTTGATTGAGCTGCTTCGGGCCGGTGATCGTGATGCGGCCGCTTCGTTTTTGAAGGACATTCACTGGGCCTTTGAAAAACAGGAAGGGCACATTCGCAGGTTTTACGAGCAGGCGAGCGAGGAAGAGGTGGCTCTTGCCGCTGTTTAATATGCAAAACCTCGGGTAACAATTCAGCTAAGCCTCTGTCGGCCAGGTGGGGGCACCTGGGAACCCTATGGCGAATGCATAAAGGGAGTCATGCCTCAATCGATTTCGGGGCATTCGCGTGGAGGGTGACATAGGTCAACCCGTTTCGGAAAGAGGCCTGCTTCACTTTTGCGTAACGACAGCTCCTTGATTTCGTCTACCCCGGCTGGTCAGGAGGCCTGAAGTGTCAGATAAGCCTTTATGGTGCGTTTCATGGTCGTGTTGGCAAATCGAGTGACCGGGGATCCATGTGTGCAAGTCGGCAAAGCAATGTCTTTAAATAATCGAATTTGGTGTTAAAACCTGTTTGTCAAACTTTTCAAGAGTTTGGCCCCCCGGCAGGGCCGCCGGAGGCAATATGCACGTTTTACCGACGCTGGTCGGTTTTTTTGTAAATCAGGTGGGTGTCTGCTGTGGTACCGAGTCGGAAGGGGGCTGGGGGCTGCATGTTGCGGTAGTACGGCCCCAACCGTTATGTACGAAGGATGTTTGACGCATGATGACCTTTCTTTTGACCGGTATCGTGGTGTTTCTTACCCACACCCTTGAGGTGATTACCGGTTTTGGATGCACCGTTCTCGCTTTTCCTTTTGTGACCTGGATTCTGGGTATCTATGAGGCCAAGGTTCTTCTTGCTGTGTTGACCTGGATTCTGGGGTTTTATCTCGTCTCCACGAAGTTCAAGCACATCAACTGGCGGCAGTTTGGGGTGATCGTAGCTCTGGTGGGGCTGGGGATGCCCTTCGGGATCTATTTGTTCAACCATTTCCCCAGCGATACCCTCAAGCTTTTGCTCGGGGTGTTTATTATTTTCACCTCGGTGCTGCAGCTTAAAAAAGAGTACGGCGGAATTCAGCTTCGCATCACCATTCCTGAGTGGGTCTACTACCTGCTTCTGTTTTTTGGCGGGATTCTCCACGGTGCGTTCGCCACAGGTGGGCCCTTTGTGGTGCTCTACGCCACACGCAAGTTTCAGGACAAGGGGGAATTTCGGGCGACCTTGAGTCTGTTGTGGGTCTCCCTGAATACCTTTCTCATCGCCACAGATGCCACCTTTCAGCCCCTTCTCTCCAACATCGCTGCGGTGGCAACCCAAGGGGCTCCCATGGGTCAGAGCCTGCTCAACCTGGTCTGGTCCCTTCCGTTTCTTCTGGTGGGGATTTTTATCGGGGAGGTGGTGCACCACAAAGTGGATGCGGCACTCTTTCGAAAGATTGTCTTCTGGGTGCTTCTGGCCACCGGCGTGTTCATCATCATCGCCAATATTCTTCATATCGGCTAACCAGGGGATGATCAGGTTCGCGAATGCTCTAACCCTCGTCCCTCGGGCTTTCACATTCGCTGACGGGCTTCGCCCGTGGAAGAGGGCCCAACGATTGAATGGATATCCTCCTGGGGCTTAACGCTCTCTGATGTAAATTGCATAAAAAAAACCGGTCTCGGCACATGCCGAAACCGGTTTTTTGTTTTTTAACGATGGAAGGGTGGATTAGTAGAGGACTGTTGCCTCCATTGGCCATGCTCCGTGGGAATCCGGTGCGGCCCCGTAGAATTGAATCATTTCGGGAGTGATGGGGCGGTTCAGTTTGGCCGAGAGTTTTGTCGCGAGGAGGGTCTTGTCGACATCAGCGTGGGGCGCGGGCTGTGATGTGATTTGGTTAATGTGCTTGTCGATGACCGATTTGCCTCCCTTGGGCAGGTAGATGGCGCCTGTGGCGATGTCCACGGCAAAAGCGATTACCCCCGGGACGACAAAGAAAAGGAGTCCTACGGCGTCCAGGAGGATGACAGTCGTGTCTAACCTGCCCTCGGTCTGGCCTTTCCGTTCAGGATAGAGAAAGTATCCGCAGGCCGTGAGGTTCATGACGGCCAGGAGGAGTCCAACGACGATGAGTTTTTTCAAGTTATGGCGTGTTCTCATGGCAATTCCAGTCTCCTTGGTAGTATGAATCCAGTTTAACTCTTCAACTCCCCAAAAGCTGCCTCCGGCGGCAAGGGTGGCGAAGCCACTATAGCGAAAAACACCTTGAAAGCAGGTAGCGGATGCGCTTTGCCACTCGTTCCTCGGGGCAAATCACTTCCGCCTTTGTTTGATGATCCACCATGGAAAATCAGGTAAAACCTGTTTATCAAACTTTTCAAAAGTTTGGCCCCCGGCAGGGCCGCCGGAGGCGAGTTTGAACTGAGTTGAGTATTATTTAGCTGTTCAACGGATTTGGCCCCTTCAGCGCCGCCCGAAGCACCATTTACGGCACCAGCACCGTGTTGTCGATGAGGCGTGTCTTGCCCATCATGACGGCCAGGGCCATGAGGGTGGGGCCGGTGATGGTTTCCACCTCGTCAAGGGTGTCGGGGTCGCACAGGGAGATGTAGTCGATGTTGGCCTTGGGGCATCCGCTGATGTGCTCTTCGGCCATTTTGCGGATGACGGCAGGGTCGGTCTCGCCGCCCGCCACCATGCCCTGGGCTTTGGCCAGGGACTGGGAGAGGCGAAGGCCCTCTGTGCGCTCTTCCTCGGAGAGGTAGCTGTTGCGGGAGCTCATGGCAAGGCCGTCGGCCTCCCGGACGAGGGCTCCTCCGATGATCTCAATGTCCATGTTCAGGTCTTTGACCATTCGGCGGATGATGGCAAGCTGCTGGAAGTCCTTTTCGCCAAAGACGGCCACATGGGGTTTGACAATGTTGAAGAGCTTGGTTACCACCGTGGTGATGCCCTTGAAAAAGACGGGGCGGGAGAGGCCGCAGAGGTGGTCTGGCAGTTTCTCCAGTTGGACGTAGGTTTCGTAGCCGTCCGGGTAGATCTGGTCGTTGGTGGGGGTGAAGACCACGTCCACGCCCACCTCTTTGGACTTGGCCAGGTCACTCTCCATGGACTTGGGGTAGGAATCCAGGTCTTCGTTGGGACCGAACTGGGCCGGGTTGACGAAGATACTGGTGACCAGGACATCCGCGTGCTTCTTTGCCTCCCGCATGAGGGAGAGGTGCCCGTCGTGGAGAAAACCCATGGTGGGGACAAAGGCGATGCGCTTGCCTTCGCTCCTCAGTCTGTTACTTAAACCCTGCATCTCTTGAATTGAACCGATGATGTCCATGTGGATGGCCTCGTTTGATTGAGTGTTCAGCATTCTGCCCGGTTCGATAGGGCGACGCCCGTATATTTGTGAGGGCCCTGAAAATCAGGGCATCGATATCGTGATGATTCTGTATTCATTGGGCTTAGTCCAGCTCCGGTGAAATGTCAATCTGAAGAGGGCACTTTTATACAGAAATGACGGGGGTGGGGTGCGGATTCGGTCTGTGGACAATCTGTGGCGCCGGGAAAAGCCCTGAATTAGGGGGCCGGGGCAATGGCGGCGATTGTATGGGGGTTGCGTTGGTATGAGGTGTCTGATATATCAAATACTGGTCCTTTGTAAGTTGACAGGCATGTTTTTACCACTTGGTTAAGTATGATGCACGTGTGAATAAAATCACCGCTGAAAACGCCTCGCACCAGCCGCTTGATTAAGCGGTAGAAAAGTTCATGGATACAGGGCGGGGTGCTTTTTTGCACGGCGCTAAGAATATTAAGGAAGGTGTGTGTGACAATCGACTACAGGTCCCCGACGGAAGCGTTTGACTCCCGATTCAAGGTGTTTCATGAGCTGATGCCCAAAAAGATCACCGAAATCTTATTGGTGTCGAGTCTCTATGATGCGTGCATCATGGAGGAGGATGGCCGGCTTTCAGAGAAGATTGCTAACGAGTATCGGGGATTGAACCTGAGCAGACCGCCACGCCTGACCTGGGTCTCTTCAGCGGAGGAAGCCCTTGAAATGTTAGAGAAACGGCCATTTGACATGGTGGTTACCATGCTTCGGCTTGTTGATATGGATGCCTTCACCCTGGGGGAGGAGATCAAGCGCAAGTGCCCCTGCATTCCAGTGATCTTGCTAACCCACAGCCCCCTTCCCAGCCAGTTTGACCCGGTACGCCTGAAATCCCGGGGAATTGATAAGATGTATGTGTGGACTGGTAATGCCGACCTTCTCCTTGCCCTGATCAAATGCGAGGAGGACCGGCTTAATGTGGAACATGACACCCAGAAAGCCGGGGTTCGGATGATATTGGTGGTGGAGGACTCGCCGCTCTACACCTCGGCCATTCTTCCGACACTGTACAAGGAGGTGGTCACCCAGGTGCAGAACGTCATGGAAGAGGTGCTGAACCACGAGCATCGGCTTCTTACCATGAGGGCCAGGCCGAAGATTCTCGTGACCCAGAGTTACGAAGAGGCCATGGCAATCTACGAACAGTACAGAGAGTACATTCTGGGGGTCATTTCTGACGCCAGTTACCCGAAGGATGGCGCGGTCTGCGATGATTCCGGATACTACCTTCTTTCCCATATTCAGGGTCAACAGGCTGATATTCCTTTGATGATGGCCAGTACCGAGTCATCGAACAAGCGTGTGGCTGACGTTCTGGGCATCTACTTTGTGGATAAGAATTCGCCCTCCCTTTCCGGTGATTTTCATCATTTTTTTGTTAACGAGCTGGGCTTCGGGGATTTTGTATTTCGGGCTCCGGACGGTGGAGAGATGGGGCGGGCTTCCAATTTTCGGGCACTGGAAAAGAGGCTGGAAGATGTGTCGGATGAGTGTTTCTATCACCACTGGACACGAAACGACTTCTCCCGTTGGTTCTATGCACGTTCGGAGACCCTTTTGGCCAACCGCCTGCGCCCTGCCACGGCCGATGATTTCCTGGGAAACATCGCTGACATGAAGGACTTTATCCTGAAAAATATTCAGGACAGGCGTCGCAGCCGGCAGAAGGGTGTGGTTGTTCAATTTGACGCCGACGAGTTTGATCCGGAAACCGATTTCTTAAAAATCGGAAACGGATCCCTCGGTGGCAAAGCCCGTGGGTTGGTGTTTGCCTCCATGCTTCTCCGGCATCACCCGGAGCTGCATGAAGAGTTTCAGAACGTTGAGATCAGCCTGCCGCAAACCCTGGTGATCACCACCGAGGGGTTTGATGCCTTTGTTCGGGAGAACGATCTTAAATGGATCGCCAAAGCGGATCTGCCCGATGAAGAGGTGATTGAGTATTTCCAGAACGCCACTTTTCCCGGATGGATCGATGAGGACCTGAGGGCCTTTTTGAAAGAGATCCGTCACCCTCTGGCCGTGCGCTCCTCTGCTCTGTTCGAAGATGCTCAGTTCATGGCCTATGCGGGGCTCTATCATACCTGCATGATCTCCAGCGATAACGATGAGTTGGAGGTTCGGCTGAATCAGCTGATCTCCGCGGTAAAGCTTGTCTATGCCTCCACGTATTTTCAGGGCCCCAAAAGCTTTGCCAGGCGGGTGGGACATCGCACCGAAGAAGAGAAGATGGCGGTGATTATCCAGGAGGTTTCCGGATACCGCTGGGGGGATTACTATTACCCGGCTGTCTCGGGTGTGGCCCAATCCTACAACTATTACCCCTTCGGCAAGATGGAGGCGGACGAGGGAATTGCAGCCATTGCCATGGGGCTGGGGCGTACGGTGGTGGAAGGGGAGCAGGCCCTGCGCTTCTCACCCAAACGCCCCCATATTTTGCCGCAGTTCTCCCGGGTTGAAGAGGTCCTTAAAAATGCCCAGCAGAGCCTCTATGCGCTGAAGGTGGGATCAAAGGCCCGGACTTCCGTGGTGGATCTTAATTCGGAGATAGACAAGCTTTTTATCCGCGACCTTAATGGGGACGGCCCGTTCAAGCAGCTTGCCGGGACCTATGTCCGCGAGGAAAACACCATAAGGTACGGCCATCAACTCCGTGGGCCCAAGGTGTTGACATTTGATAAAATTCTCAAGTACAACATTTTTCCCCTTCCGGGCCTGCTTTCTCGCATTCTCGACATCGGGACCCAGGGCATGGGTTCCTCCGTTGAGATCGAATTTGCAGCGGATCTTCCCCGTCATCCCGGGGAGAAGGGGCGCTTTGTGCTGCTTCAGATACGCCCCATGACCGACCGGGAAGAGCTGGCCGACGTGGAGATCTCCGAGGCGGAGAAAAAAGCCAGTGTGTGCTACTCGTCCCACGCTCTTGGCAACGTGAAGGGGTTGCCCGTAAAACACATTCTCTACGTGAAGCCCGATGCCTTTGACCTGAAGAAAACCCGGGAAATTGCACGGGAGATTGGCCGGATGAATGCCGAGATGGCCAGGCGAGAGGAGAAGTACCTCCTGCTGGGCCCGGGCCGGTGGGGCTCTGCGGACCGATGGCTGGGAATTCCCGTTACCTGGGAGGAGATCTCCGAGGTATGCGGGATCATTGAGAGCAGCCACAAAGAGCTGAAGGCGGATCCCTCCCAGGGGTCTCACTTCTTTCACAACATCACGGCTCTGGGGATCAACTACCTCTCCATTCTCGAGGAGCGGGGGGACAGCTTTGATATGGCCTGGCTCCTTAAGCAGCCGGTGGCCGTTGACGGCGAGTTTATCGCCCTTGTCACCTTGGATGACCCGTGTGTGATGAAGGTGGACGGCCGACATGCCATGAGTGTGCTGCTCCCGCACGGCCACTACACCGTAGAAGACGAGGAAGAGTAAAAAACGACTATTCACCCGGCAGCCAAATTTGCGAAACATGCGGATGCGCTTATACCTTCGCTCTCCAGGTCAAATCACACCTGGCCTCAGGTTGGAAACCTTCGAAGGGCAACGTTTTACGATCTGCTTGTTAAGCGCACTTTTTCAGGTAAGGCAAACGTTTAGCCCCGGCAGGAACGCCGGAGCTTTACAGGTGATCGTGATTCATGATCTATAGTGCTGGATGCCTGTTATTTTATTGTGAACACGTTTTTTGATGCCGGCCCCAAGGCCAGGATGGTAGCCGAACGTGACGTGGTGAATGTTTTTGATTGTGCTCCGCAAGGTTTATGGGGCATGAAGTGATCAATCTTTGCAAAGAAGTCGGCGCTCAACGCATCATTCAACGCCCAGAGTGTTGCAGATGTGGTGAATGATTTTCTTAGATGCCAGCATGGCTTGCGCGATTTTTTTGCGGGGACAGAACAATAAAGTGGGTATTGGTTTTACGGGCGCGGCGTTCGTGTTGTGCTCGAAAAAAT
Organism: Desulfolunaceae bacterium; assembly: GCA_942491485.1. Lineage (GTDB taxonomy): Bacteria > Desulfobacterota > Desulfobacteria > Desulfobacterales > Desulfolunaceae > Desulfoluna. The sequence goes on from CALOAX010000020.1 coordinate 18,540, forward strand.
TTAACCGGGTGTTGTTGAATTGATCAGGTTGATTTTTTTAACAGCCACTTCGGTATATGGCTAAGGAGATGAATGATGACGGATCAGTTTAGCGGACAGGACAGAAGCATTATTGCGAAACCGCTGAGGGAACAGATTTACGAGTATCTGAGGGATGAAATGTACCGGGGAAACCTGCTTCCGGGGGCCCTCGTGAACGTCAATGAAATAAGCCAGAGGCTCGGGATCAGCAAGACCCCCCTTCGGGATGCGCTGATTCAGCTTGAGTGTGACGGATTTGTGTCGATTCTCCCCCGACGCGGGGTGATGATCAACAAGCTCTCGTTTGAGGATGTGAAAAATGCGTGGGAGATCTGCCGGGCCCTGGAAGCGGAAATACTCATTCCCGTCTTTGATCAGCTGGATGAGTCTTGCCTCAAGGAGATGGAGCGCCTGACAAGCGAAATGAGGCGGGCATCCGAGACAAAGGACTCCTATAGCTTTTACCAGAACAACGTGGCGTTTCATAACGTCTTTCTCAATCTTTCCACCAACAATCAGATGAGGCGCATTATTCAGCTGAACAAGCAGCGCCTTTATGATTTCCTGACCCGAAAGCACATCAGTCAGTGGGAAGAAGAGCACTGCGATGAGCACATGGCTTTTATTGAGCTCATTCGAAGCGGTGGGGCCCAGGAGGCATCCCAGTACCTCAAGACGAACCACTGGTCACTGGAAGATCAGGAGCAGTATATCCGGCAGTTCTATTTCAACGGGGACAATCATGGGTAAGACGTTCCACCGCGATAAAGGGGGGCTGCCTACCCTTGAGGCTCTCGGGGTCAGCGTCCTTGACGGGGGCGAAGGTTGGGTGGCACTTGAAAAGCCCTGTGGGGTGTCCGTTCACAACGAACCAGGACGAGACCTGGTCTCCGTGGTAACGCGGACCCTGGACGAAGATCCGTCAGCCCTCAGGCAAATCGTCAAAGAGGAGGTGCCTACCGTTCATGCCGTTCATCGACTGGATGGTGACACCAGCGGGGTGGTGCTCTTTGCTTTTGGGAAAGAGGCGGCGAAGCTCCTGACGCGGCAGTTTGAAGAGAAGCGGGTGGCCAAGGAGTACGTGGCCTTGGTACACGGTTCACTGGAGCCTGGGAAGGGGGAGTGGACGCTGCCTCTTGCAAAGGATGCCGGAGGAAGGACCAATCCCGCGGGTAGCGGTAAACGGGTGCCTTCAACAACCGCTTTTGTCGTGGAAGCGTGCTCCCAGCGTTACACGCTGGTGTCCTGCAGCCCCCTTTCCGGCCGCAAGCACCAGATCCGTCGCCATGCCAAGCTGGCCGGTCATCCCATCACAGGGGACCGGCGCTATGGGTCCAAGCGTGCCCTGGCCGTTCTGGCGGAGCGGTTCGGGTATGACCGACTGGGCTTGCATGCCCGGTCCATTACCTTTACTCCCCCCGGGGTACAAGAGAAGGCAACGGTCACTTCATCGTATCGTGTGCCGGAGGCCATGGAGGCTCTTCTAAAAGGCGATATGGCCGAGGCCCCCATCGATCCCAAAGAGTGATGCTTCTCTTGTGTGATATATGAGAGGACGTGCGATGATGAAAGCCGAACTCCCTTACAGCAAAGGGAATCGGCTTTTTTTGTAACTATTCAGCTCCTGAAAAAAGGCCTCCGGCGGCAAGGTGTGCCACCTTGAAAGCAGGTAGCAGATGCGTTTTGCCCCTCGTTCCTCGGGACAAATCACATCCGCCTTTAAGTTGAAATTTAATCATGATTAATCCTTTAAGGCTTGTGGCCTTGGTCATCGTTTGGGCCGTGACCTTAAAAAACCGAGAAAGGCGGACCAAAACGGAGCGCCGCACTCCTGTGCGGCTTTTTGGTTCGTCGTTAGCCAATGCCGCACCGGAGGGAGTGCGGCGCTCCAGGGATCAAGAGTGGTCAGGTGGTGATGCGAACACGCTGATCGTCGAAACGATGATCAAGGTCAGACCTGTTTGTTAAACTTTTTAAAAGTTTAGCCCCCGGCAGGGCCGCCGGAGGCACAAGCTGGGTAGCGGCAGGGAATAGGCGTTGTCAATGGGGTGTCGCCCGAAGCCTGCCTGTGGTATAGTGCGCACCTGGATAATCGACCATGGATTCACAGCATACCAGAGGGCCATCCTCCGGGTGTTTCAGGGCCATCATAAAAGCCACAATCAATTCAAACGAAAGAGATCATGAGCGAGACCATGAATACATCAGTGGATATCGGAGGCGTACGCCTCGCCAACCCGGTGATGACCGCATCGGGCACCTTTGGGTACGGGATGGAGTTTGATGAGGTGCTTAACCTCAATCGGTTGGGGGGCGTCGTCATGAAGGGGCTTTCCCTTCACCCTTCAAAAGGCAACCCTCCTCCGCGCATTGCGGAGACCTCCTGCGGCATGCTCAACGCCATTGGCCTTGAGAACGTAGGAATCGATCGGTTTATCAATGAGAAGCTGCCTGCGATGAGACCCTTCAACACCAAGGTCTTCATCAATATTTATGGAAAGACCGTTGAGGAGTATGCGGCCATTGCCGAACGATCCGAAGGGGTCGAGGGCATCCACGGCATCGAAGTGAACATCTCTTGTCCCAACGTAAGCGCCGGTGGACTTGCCTTTGGTGTGGATCCTGTGGCGGCAGCCGATGTGGTCAAGGCCGTGAAAGCAAGGACAACACTCCCTGTCATGGTCAAGCTCAGCCCCAACGTTACCGATATCACCGAGATCGCGCGAAGCGTGGAGGGCGAGGGGGCCGATTCGGTTTCCCTGATCAACACCCTCACCGGCATGGGCATCGATATTCACACCCGGAAGCCTTTGCTTGCCAACGTGGTGGGGGGGCTCTCCGGCCCCGCCGTGAAGCCGGTGGCCATTCGCATGGTTTACCAGGTTGCAAAGGCCGTTAAGATTCCCGTCATTGGCATGGGGGGCATCATGACCGCCGAGGACGCCGTGGAGTTTCTTATCGCCGGGGCCACCGCCGTGCAGGTGGGCACCGCCAACTTCGTGTACCCCGATGCCGCTGAAAGGATCGTGGACGGCATTGAAGCCTTTATGAAGGAGAAGGGAATCAGCGAGGTCAACGACCTGATCGGGAGCGTTGACGTGTAGATTTCCGGTGACATTCCATTGCCTTTCCCAAAAAGCCGCGTTTGTACGCGGCTTTTTTTGTTCATGCCCCCTGTACGCCTCCGGCGGCCAGGGGATTTTTAGCCAAAGTGGCTTCGCCACCCCTGGACCCCAGGTTGCAACTGCTCTCGCCCCTCGTTCCTCGGGGCGAGAGCAGTTGCAGAATATTCCTAAACAAGCAGTCAGGACCTGTTTGTCAAACGTTTCGAAAGTTTGGCCGCCGGCAGGGCTACCGGAGGCTTTTTTGAGTTTGCAGGTGCTGAATCGTTACGCCATCTCTTTGCTCAAAACCATGTTACGGTAAATGTCCTTGCTTTTGAGCCCTATCTTTGTTTAAAACGATTAAACAAAGTTAGAATTGTTGGCGTCTGTCTTTTTGTTTGGATTGTTGTCGCAAATCACTAACGATTTAAAACAAGGGAAAGGGGGGTTCATGAAGCGCAGTATCTGGGCATTGGCGTTACTGGTTATTTTTTGTCTGCCTCAGGCGGGGTTTAGCGAAATATCTGCAGACTCCATCTTGGGGCAGTGGTACACCAAAGACAATGAGGCCCTCGTGGAGATTTTTAAAGAGGGAGAAACCTATTCAGGGAAGATCATCTGGCTTTCAGATGAGGTGGCCACCGAAGATGACGGTTCTCCGGTCCTTGACTCAAATAACCCCGACCCTGAAAAAGCCAAGCAGCCTGTCGTCGGCATCACAATGGCCCACGGCATCTCCTATGTGGGAGGCAATGACTGGGAGGATGGGCATATTTACGATCCGGACAACGGAAAAACCTACAAGTGCGTCATGGAGTTGAAGAAGAATGGTGCGCAGCTGAAGGTCCGGGGTTTTATCGGGGTGTCTCTTTTGGGACGCAACGAGTACTGGACACGTAAAGAGCAGTAACGTGAATCGAGTCGGCCCGGTTTACGGGCTGAATCCATACCGACCAATAAACTCACAGGAGGGAATATGTTGAAACGAATCGCGATGGTGCTTCTGGCTCTTTGCCTTGCAACCGGTACAGCGTTTGCCGTGGACGCCAAGGATGTTAAATTTCCGGAACAACTCAAGCTTGAAAATGTGGAGCTTGTCTTAAACGGTTCCGGCATTCGTGTAAAAAAAGTGGGGTTCGTGAAGGTCGAACCCTATGTGGCGGCTCTTTTTCTGACCGAGAAGATGGCAGACGGCGAAGCCGTTATCAGCGCGGACGCTCCCATGGCAATTCGCCTCTACATCACCAGCAAGCTCATCAGCTCCAAGAAGATGTCCAAGTCAACCCGCGAGGGATTTGAGCGCTCCACCAACGGCAACACCGCCCCCATCCAGAATGAAATTGACGATATGATGGCTGTTTTCAGCGAGAAGATCAACGTGGACGACGTCTACGACATGGTCTACATCCCCGGAACCGGTACCTGCATTTACAAGCAGGGCGAGAAGAAGGCCACCGTGAAAGGCTTTGAATTCAAAAAAGCCCTCTTCGGCATCTGGCTCGGCACCAAGCCCACCACCGAAGACCTGAAGGCCGGCATGTTGGGACAGGCTGGGTAAAAGAAATGCCTCCGGCGGCCAGGTGGGGGCACCTGGAAACCCGATGGCGAATGCTTGACGTGTGTCGTGACTTGCCGCATTGACGGGGCATTCGCGTGAAGTGTGACGCCTGGCAACCTCGTACGTAAAGAGACCTGTGTCATTCTTCGAAAAACAGGCCGAATGAATGCTTGAAACTGGGTTGGTTTTTACTGGAATAACTCCGGCGATCAGGTGGCGGCACCTTCAAACCGAGTTGCAAATGCTCCCGCCCCTCGTTCCTAGGGTCGATTCTATTCGCTGACGGGCTGCGCCCGTGTGTGCCATTGAGCACAGGGCTGATTCAGGCATTCGTTTCGGGTTTTGTAGGGTGTATTTATACACCTTGCTCGGGCGGCCTGGCTGTCGCTTCAAAAACAAAAAAGGTGGAACCGCATAACGGTTCCACCTTTTTTTATATCAGCTCTCATTCAATCACCGCCGAAGGCGGTACGCAGAAAGAGAAGGGGCCGCCTTGCGGCCCCTTTTGCTTTCTACAAAATGGATTTCATGGCGGTCATGAAGCCGCGGAGCTCAGTGCCGATGACTTCGACGGGGTGGTTGCGGATGGCCTCGTTTACTTCAATGAGGGCCATGTTGTCCACGCTGTTGTTGTCTGAAGCAAGGCCCTTGCCGATGATGTCGGTCTCCACGCCCTTCATGAAGTCTTCGAGAAGGGGGACGCAGGCGTTGGCGAAGAGGTAGCAGCCGTATTCAGCGGTATCGGAGATGACCTTGTTCATCTCGTAGAGCTTCTTGCGGCTGATGGTGTTGGCGATGAGGGGGGTCTCGTGGAGAGACTCGTAGTAGGCGGACTCATCTTTGATGCCGGCAGCAACCATGGTCTCGAAGGCCAGCTCAACACCGGCTTTTACCATGGCAACCATGAGGATACCATTGTCGAAGAACTCCTGCTCGGAGATCTCAACGTCGCCGGCCACAGACTTTTCAAAGGCAGTCTGACCGGTCTCTTCACGCCATCCGAGGAGCTTGGCATCGCCATCTTTCCAGTCGGCCATCATGCCTTCGGAGAAGGCACCGCCCATGATGTCGTCCATGTGCTTGTTGAAGAGGGGGCGCATGATGGTCTTCAGCTCTTCGGAAATATCGAAGGCTTTGATTTTTGAGGGGTTGTCCAGGCGATCCATCATGTTGGTGATGCCACCGTGCTTGAGGGCTTCGGTGACGGTCTCCCAGCCGTACTGGATCAGCTTGCTGGCGTAGCCTGCATCGACGCCCTTTTCGATCATTTTGTTGTAGCAGAGGATGGAGCCGGTCTGGAGCATGCCGCAGAGGATGGTCTGCTCGCCCATGAGATCGGATTTTACCTCGGCGATGAAGGAGGAGAGAAGAACGCCGGCACGGTCACCGCCGGTTCCGGCGGCATAGGCCTTGGCAATCTCCAGGCCGTCGCCGTTGGGGTCGTTCTCTTCGTGGACGGCAATGAGGGTGGGGACGCCAAAACCACGCTTGTACTCTTCACGTACCTCGGTTCCAGGAGACTTGGGAGCCACCATGACAACGGTGAGGTCCTCGCGAACCTGCATGCCCTCTTCAACGATGTTGAAACCGTGGGAGTAGGCGAGGCAGGCACCTTTTTTCATAAGGGGCATGACCGCGGAGACCACGTTGGTGTGCTGCTTGTCGGGAGTGAGGTTGAGCACGAGGTCGGCCGTGGGGAGCATCTCTTCGTAAGTACCGACGGGGAACCCATTCTCAGAAGCATTGAGGTAAGACTGGCGCTTCTCGTCGATGGCTGCCTGACGCAGGGTGTAGGAGACGTCAAGGCCGCTGTCGCGCAGGTTGAGGCCCTGGTTGAGGCCCTGGGCACCGCAGCCGACGATGACAAGTTTTTTGCCTTTGAGTTTCTCCACACCGTTGAACTCAGAAGAGTCCATGAAACTGCATTTTCCAAGCTGTTCCAGTTGAAGGCGTAGGGGAAGGGTGTTGAAGTAGTTCATCTTTGGATGCTCCGTATCGTAAAAGATTAAATTGGCCGTATTGGCTGTTATGGGGCCGTGCGAAGACGGCCCGATCTGTGTTTTCTATTTGCAAAGCGCCTCCAGTGGGGCGCTTTTTTACAAATTCTGCAAAACTGTTACACTTGCGGGCGCATTCGCGACCGTGGGGTCCAGGGGCTCAGCCCCTGGCCGCCGGAGGCATGCTTTCTATATCACGTCACAGGGGGTGACGGGGTTTGTCTTGAAGTACTCAAGCCGGTTGAGACCGTTGATGTACGCCTTGGCGCTGGCGGTGATGATGTCGGGGTCGGCGCCGCGGCCCAGGGTCACCAGCTCACCCTCCTGCATCCGGACGGTCACCTCGCCCTGGGCGTCGGTGCCACCGGTGAGGGCACCGATGGAGAAGCGCAGGAGTTCGGGCTCTCGTCCGGCGATCTTGGCGATGGTGTTGAATACCGCGTCAATGGGTCCGTTGCCTTCAAAGGCTCCCTGCTTAATTTTGCCGTTGATCCCGAGGCGTACACTTGCCATGGGGTAGACCGTGGTGCCGGAGGTGATGTGGAGGTACTCAAGGGTGTACACCTCGTGGCTTCGCAGGATGACGTCCGTAACCAGGGCTTCAAGGTCTTCGTCCAGGATCTGTTTTTTTCGATCGGCCAGGGCCTTGAAGCTCTCGAAGACGGTGTTGAGCTCTTCGTCGGTTAAGTTGTAGCGCATCTCCTCCAGGCGGGAACGCAGGGCAAATCGTCCGGAGAGTTTGCCCAGCACCAGCTTGTTGGTGGTGAGGCCCACGGTTTCCGGCTTCATGATCTCGTAGGTCATGGGGTTCTTGAGCATGCCGTCCTGATGGATGCCCGACTCGTGGGAAAAGGCGTTGGCCCCCACGATGGCCTTGTTGGGCTGAACCGTGATGCCCGTGATGCTGCTTACGAGGCGTCCCGTAGCGACGATACGGGTGGTGTCGATGCGGGTTGACGCAGGGTAAGTACCGGGGCGGGTGTGAAGTGCCATCACGACCTCTTCCAGGGCCGTGTTGCCAGCCCGCTCGCCGATGCCGTTGATGGTTACTTCTGCCTGGCCGGCCCCTGCGGCGATGGCTGCAAGGGTGTTGGCGGTTGCAAGCCCCAGGTCGTTGTGGCAGTGGACACTTAAGGTCGCTTTGTCCATGCCCGGGGTGTTGGCCATAACATGGCTTACCAGTTCGCCGAACTCACTGGGCACCGCATACCCCACCGTGTCGGGGAGGTTGAGGGTGGTGGCACCGGCTTCGATGACCGCCCCGAAGATTTCGCAGAGAAAGTCAGGGTCGGTTCGGGAGCCGTCTTCAGCGGAGAATTCAATGTTGTCCGTGTACTGCCGTGCATGGGTAACGGCGGCAACGGCTCGCTTGACCACCTCGTCACGGCTCATGCGGAGCTTGAACTCCAGATGAATGTCCGAGGTGGCGATAAATGTATGAATGCGGGGCTTGGCTGCGTTTTTAATCGCCTCCCAGGCCCGGTCGATGTCACCGGCAGAGGCCCGGCAGAGGGCCGCCACTTCCGCATTTTTAACGGTTTCCGCAATGCGGGAGACCGCTTCAAAGTCGCCGATGGAGGACGCGGGAAATCCCGCCTCGATGACATCCACACCCAGAGCGTCCAGGTGGGTGGCGATACGCTGCTTTTCCGCGGTGTTCATGCTGGCGCCGGGGGACTGCTCGCCGTCGCGTAAGGTGGTATCGAATATCGTGATGGTTCTGCTCATTGTCGTGTGCTCCGAAATGGGTTTGCTGCGTGTTCATCGCGCCATGGCACGGCGGGATTGATGTTTGTTTTTTATGGCATTTCTGCGTTTAAAACGATGCAAACCCTGCAAGCATGGACCGCAGGGAGCCTGCGGCGTTTCCTGCGGTCTTGATCACCTCTGTCATGATAGGGGCCTCCTGCTCCCCGGTGGATGGTGGGCGGTGGTGAAACACCGCCTTTGTGTATCGATGATATCGTCGGGTGCACCACATGGGTGCGCAGCCGCTATTGCTCTTTGGCAAGCTTGTACTGGAAGCTGTCGGCAAGGGCCTCGAAGCTGGCTTCGATGATGTCCTCGGAAACGCCGATGGTGCTCCAGACATCATCCCCGTCGCGGGACTCGATGAGGACGCGAACCTTGGATTCGGTGCCGCCCCGTCCGTCCATGACGCGGACCTTGAAGTCCACAAGTTGCATCTCTTCCAGCTCTGAATAGAACCGGCTCAGGGCTTTTCTCAAGGCGTTGTCAAGGGCGCTGACCGGACCATGGCCTTCGGCTGCCGTGATTTCACTTTCGCCGCCCACATTCATCTTGACGATGGCGTGGGAGGTGCACGGGCGGTCCTTGTCCTTTTCGATGGTGACCCGGAAGGATTCCAGGTCAAAGACCGGCTCGTATTTGAGCAGGAATTTGTCCATGAGGACCTTGAAGGAGCCGTCGGCCACCTCGTACTGGTACCCCTCCTGCTCCAGCATCTTGATTTCGCTGACGATGCGTTTGGAGTCAAAGGCGGGGGAGTCGAGATCGATGCCCATCTCTTTGGCCTTGTACTCGATGTTGCTTCGTCCCGCCTGGTCGGAGACGAGAACCCGGCGCCTGTTGCCCACATCTTCCGGGTTGATGTGCTCGTAGGAGACGGGGTCTTTCATCACAGCGCTTACATGGATTCCACCCTTGTGGGCAAAGGCGCTCTTGCCCACAAAGGGACGGGAGGCCAGGGGAATCATGTTGGAGGTTTCGCTCACAAACCGTGACAGCGGCTTGAGTTTCGTCAGGTTCTCCTCTGTCACACAGGGGCGCTTCATCTTCAGGTTGAGGATGGGGATCACGGAGGTGAGGTCGGTGTTGCCACACCGTTCTCCGTATCCGTTGATGGTGCCCTGAACCATGATGGCGCCGGCCTGAACGGCTGCGATGGAGTTGGCCACGGCCAGGTTGCAGTCGTTGTGGGCGTGGATCCCCACTCGAATGTCCCTGCCGGTCTCCGCATCCAGCTCGGCCTTGACGGTGGAGAGGATCTCGGTCACTTCGTGGGGCAGTGTTCCCCCATTGGTGTCACACAGTACCACGAAATCGGCGCCGCCGGAAAGGGCGGCCTTTAAGGTCTGGACAGCATACTCGGGGTTGGCTTTGTAGCCGTCGAAGAAGTGCTCGCCATCGTAGAGGACCTCGCGCCCGTGGCTCTTGAGAAAGGCCACGCTCTCTTCAATCATGGCCAGGTTTTCGGAAAGGGTGTTGCCCATGATGTCCACCACGTGGAGATCCCAGGTCTTTCCGAAGATGGTAATGGCCGGAGAACCGCAACCGATGAGGGCGTTTAAGTTGGCATCCTTGTCGGCAGCGACGCCCTGGCGGCGCGTGGAACCAAAGGCAGTGATGCGCGCGTTGGTGAATTCTGTGCACCTTGCCAGCTCAAAAAAACGGTCGGCTGCCGGGTTGGATCCGGGCCATCCGCCTTCGATGTAATGGATTCCCATGTCATCAAGGCGCTGTGCCACTTTGATCTTGTCTTCCGGTGAAAAGGAGATGTTCTCTCCCTGGGCGCCATCACGCAGGGTGGTATCGAATATCAAGACCGGTTCCATATCATCTTGCTCCGGGTGTCTTCATTAAAAAACAATAGCTGTTAAGGTTGGCCTCCGGCGGCCAGGGGATGATCCCCTGGACCCCAGGTTCGCAAATGCTTCGAACATTCGTTTCTCAGGTTCGTCACATTTGCTGACGGGCTGCGCCCGTAACTATCGGCAGAGCCGCCGGAGGCATTTTTGTACTTTAAACAGATCAGCTGCCCCGGTAGAGAGCGATGCTGCCGGTGCGAACGATCTCTTTGATTCCCATGGGGGTGACAAGTTCGATAAAGGCTTTGAGCTTCTCTTCCGTGGCCGTGGCCTGGATGGTGACATGATCGGTGCCCACGTCGACGATTTTGTAGCGGAAAATGTCGACGATGTTGATCAATTCACCGCGGTTGTCGGCCTTGGTGTGGATCTTGATAAGGGCCAGTTCCCGCTGGACGTAATCCGATTCGGTGAGGTCATGCACGGTCACCACGTTGATGAGCTTGTGCAGCTGCTTTTTGATCTGTTCCATGATGGCGGTGTCGGCCGTGGTCACCATGGTGATACGGGAAATATCCGGCTCGTTGGTTGCCGCCACGTTGAGACTTTCAATGTTGTAACCGCGTCCGGAAAAGAGTCCGACAATACGGGAGAGAACTCCAGGCTCGTTGTCCACCTGAATGGAGAGGATGTGTCGCTTTTCGCTCATGGGTCTATTTCCTTATATGTTGGCGGCCGGAGACGACTCGGCAGCCCGTAAAGACTCAGGGGTTTCTATGGATACATGATGCCGGCTCTTTGGTGATGCAGAGCCGGGCATGGATCAGACAAGCAGCATGTCGGTGATGGCTTTGCCTGCAGGTACCATGGGATAGACGTTCTCTTCACGGTCCACAACGAACTCCATGATGACGGCGCCCTCGGTTTCAAGGCCTTCCTTGAGAACCTTTTCCACCTCTTCGGGTTTGGTGGCGCGAAGGCCCTTGGCCCCGAATGCCTCGGCAAGTTTAACGAAGTCGGGGTTGTGATCCAGGGTGGTTGAGGAGTAGCGTTTGTCGTAGAAGAGGTCCTGCCACTGGCGCACCATGCCGAGGTAGCGGTTGTTCAGGATGATGACCTTTACCGGAAGGTTGTACTGCACCGCCGTGGCCATTTCCTGGATGTTCATCTGGATGCTGCCGTCACCGGCCACATCGACAACCAGCTGATCCGGGCAGGCCATCTGAGCGCCGATGGCCGCCGGAAGGCCAAAGCCCATGGTGCCGAGACCACCGGAGGTGATGAACTGGTTGGGCCGATTGAAGTGGTAGTATTGCGCAGCCCACATCTGGTTCTGGCCCACCTCGGTGGTGACGATGGCTTCACCCTTGGTCATTTCGAAGAATTTATCGATAACGTACTGGGGCTTGATGGCCTCTTCCTGCTTGTAGGCAAGGGGGGTGGTCTCTTTCCATGCCTGGATCTGGTTGTCCCACTCGGCTCGATCCGGTGCATTCGCCGGTTCGTCCTCTTTTTCAAGGAGTTCGTTCAGCTTTTCCAGGGCGATCTTGCAATCGCCGACGATGGGAACCGCCACCTCAATGTTCTTGTGGATGCTGGTGGGGTCGATGTCAATTTGAACGATGGTGGCGTTGTGCGCGAAGTCGTCGGTTCTGCCCGTAACACGGTCGTCAAACCGAACGCCCACGGCAAGCATCAGGTCGCATTGACTGATGGCCATGTTGGCGCGGAAGGTGCCGTGCATTCCCGGCATGCCCAGCCAGAGATCGTCGGTGCCGGGGAAGGCCCCCAGACCCATGAGGGTGCTGGTGACGGGAATGTTCGTGCTTTTGGCCAGCTGGGTCAAGGCCTCGGAACCCCCGGAGAGTACCACGCCACCCCCGGAGAAGATCAAGGGACGCTTTGCCTTTTTGATGAGGCCGGCCACCTTTGAAAGCTGCTTCACGTTGGGCTTGTACGTGGGCTTGTAGGTCCGCATGCTGATATCTTCGGGCCCGTTGACCTTGGTTTTCATGGTCTGGATGTTCTTGGGAATATCCACGAGGACGGGACCGGGGCGACCGGTTCGCGCCAGGTAGAAGGCCTCCCGAAGGATCCGCTCCAGGCTTTCGATATCTTTGACCAGGTAGTTGTGCTTGGTGCAGGGACGGGTGATCCCTACGATGTCCACCTCCTGGAACGCATCGTTGCCGATGAGCTGGGTGGGAACCTGGCCGGTGATGATTACCATGGGAATGGAGTCCAGGTACGCGGTGGCGATGCCGGTGACCGTGTTGGTGGCCCCGGGTCCGGAGGTGGCAAAGCAGACACCGGTTCTTCCGCTGGCCCTGGCAAAGCCGTCGGCAGCGTGTACCGCACCCTGCTCGTGGCGTACAAGGAGATGTCTGATATCGGTATTATCGGCAAGCTCGTCGTAGATATCAATGACTGCCCCCCCCGGGTACCCGAAGATGGTGTCAACGCCTTCTTCCTTCAGCACTTTCATCAGGATTTTCGTTCCTGTGAGTTCCTTTTCAGACATTCCTTGATCCTTTGCTGGTTTGGTAATGGGGGCGTGGTGCCCTCCATTACGCTGTCATCATCAAAAATCTCGTATAAACTGCGAATCCGGCCGCCGTAGCGGCCGGTATTTCTTCCTATTTTACAACTGCCCCTTCGCTTGCCGAGGAGACCATGCGTGCGTAGCGGGCCATGTATCCCTTGGTGATGCGGGGTGCAGGGGCTTGCCATTCGGCTTTTCGCTTTTCGATGGCAAACTCGGGGATCTGCAGCTCAATGCTCTTGGTGGCGATGTTGATGCTGATGAGATCTCCTTCGCGAACAAGGCCGATGGGGCCGCCGGATGCTGCCTCCGGGGAGACGTGGCCGATGGCTGCGCCGCGGGTGCCGCCGGAGAAACGCCCGTCGGTGATGAGGGCCACGGAGCCGTCAAGGCCCATGCCGGCAATTGCGGAGGTTGGGGTGAGCATCTCGCGCATGCCCGGACCGCCCTTGGGGCCTTCGTTTCGGATAACCACCACATCACCTTTGTTAATCTGGCCTTCCATGATGGCCTTGGAGGCCTCCTCTTCGGATTCAAAGACCCGGGCAGGGCCTTTGTGCTGCATCATTTCGGGAAGCACAGCGGATTGCTTCACCACGCATCCGTCCGGGGCGATATTGCCGAAGAGCACAGCAAGGCCCCCCTCTTCGTGGTAGGGGTTGTCCCAGGGTCGGATGACGTCGGGGTCGAGTACTTTGACCTTTTCAACATTCTCGCCCACCGTGGCACCGGTGACGGTGATGCACTCGGTGTTGAGGCGGTTCTGGTCGGCCAGGATTTTGAGAACGGCCTGGATACCACCGGCTCGGTTCAGGTCTTCGATATGATCCTTGCCGCCGGGAGAGAGGGAGCACAGATGCGGTGTGATCTTGCTGACCTCATTGATGCGCGTTAAGGGGACCTCTACGCCGGCTTCGTTGGCGATGGCTTTCAGGTGCAGCACGGTGTTGGTGGAGCAGCCCAGGACCATGTCCACGGCCAGGGCGTTGGAAAAAGCTTCCGGAGACATGATCTGGCGGGGGGTGATCCCTTTCTCCACGAGATCAAGGATCTGCATGCCGGCCATTTTGGCCAGTCGCTCCCGGGCAGCCATGACGGCAGGGATGGTGCCGTTACCGGGAAGGCCCATGCCGATGGCTTCGGTGAGGCAGTTCATGGAGTTGGCCGTAAACATGCCGGAGCAGGACCCGCAGGTCGGGCAGGCAGAATCTTCGATGGCTGTCAGCTCCTCTTCGGTCATTTTGCCGGAGAGGACCGCACCCACAGATTCAAAGACGCTGATGAGGTCGACCTTTTCATCGGGCCGCTCGGGGTGACGGCCTGCCAGCATGGGACCGCCGCTTATAAAAATGGAGGGGATGTCAAGTCGCGCTGCGGCCATGAGCATTCCGGGAACAACTTTGTCACAGTTGGGGATCAGCACCAGGCCGTCCAGGGCGTGGGCTGTGGCGACCACTTCCACGGAGTCGGCGATGAGTTCCCGGCTGCCCAGGGAGTAACTCATGCCGGTGTGGTTCATGGCGATGCCGTCGCAGACGCCGATCACACCGAATTCCACGGGCATACCGCCGGCCATGTAGATTCCAGCCTTAACCGCTTCGGTGATGCGGTTGAGGTGGGTGTGGCCCGGAATGATGGTGTTGGCCGAGTTGGCGATGCCGATGATGGGACGCTCAATCTCGGTGTCGGTGTAGCCCATGGCTTTGAAGAGGGAACGATGAGGGGCTCTCTCCACGCCCTTTTTGACATTGTTGCTTTTCATGGCGCTGCTCCATAAAAAAAGCCGTTACCAGCTTTGGCTGATAACGGCTTTTTTTTTCTGTGTATTTTATATTAAGCCATTACCAGTCGCCTGTATGTAGACGAATCCCAATCACGGGCACAAGGCCCACTACAAGAATGAGAATCACATTAATAAGGTTGGTAATCGCTTTGGCGTCGTTCATGAGTCTGGTTTTCCCGGTAGAATTATTTGATCGTCACTTGATATACCCTCCCTCCCTTTTTGTCAAGGGGTTCATATCTAATGTAGAAAAAAGTTCGGGGAAATCTTTTATATATGTTAAGCGCGTGGCGGCAACTGTTTGTGAAATAGATGCTTCTCTTGGTAGAAACAGATCTGTTTTTGATGGTAATGTACTGAAAATGCAAGTTAAACTTTGGTTTTGGGTGGTGTCGAAAAATTCAGGGTCTCGGGGTAAGAAATGGGTCCCTTTGAAAGTGACTTGCGATGGGAGCAGAGTTCCCAGTCGTCCTCTTGTAATCATAGGGTGAACTATTTTTGGAAAGGATCAAAGCAGGTGGGGAGATATCCATGCGGGATATTTCATGGGCTTGAAACGGTTTAAGCAAAGCGATGCATGAACTATCCGCGCAGGGATTCGGGGCTTACGGAGTGGGCAGTGGGATGTGGTTGATGGCCGAGGCCATGTAGCCGGCACCGAACCCGTTGTCGATGTTGACGACAGCCACATTGGAGCTGCAGCTGCTGAGCATGCCGCACATGGCTGTTGCACCCCCGAAGCTGACTCCGTAGCCAACACTGGTGGGGACGGCAATGACGGGGGCTTTCACCATACCGGCCACCACACTGGGCAGGGCGCCTTCCATGCCGGCAACGACGATGATCACCGTTGCTTTTTCCATGGCCTCGCGGTGGCTGAGGAGGCGGTGAATTCCAGCGACACCCACATCAAAGATGGCCTGTACGTTGTTTCTCATGTACTGGGCCGTGAGGAGGGCCTCCCGGGCCACGGGAATGTCCGAGGTACCGGCAGAGATAATAAGGACGGTGCCGTGCCCGGTGGGCTTGGGTGGTTCGGGAGCCCAGATGATCATGCGGGCGTCCGCTTCGTAGTTGCACTGGGGGATGGCTGCAAGGACCTGCTGCGCTTTTTCTTTATCCACTCGGGTGGCGAGGATCACATCCTCTTGGTGCATCATCTTTTCGATGATGCCGATGATGTGATCGCTGGTTTTGCCCTCGCCGAAGATCACTTCAGGAAAGCCTTTTCGCAGGCTGCGATGGTGATCGATGTTGGCAAACGAGAGATCTTCATTGACGAAGTTGGTGAGTCTCTCAGCGGCATCATCGACGGAGAGGTCGCCGCGCTGCAGGTTTTCCAGAATGCGTGTGAGTCGTGTTTTATCCATGAAGTCCGTGATGGTCTGGTCTGGTTGTCTTGGCTTTGGCTCGGTGAACGGCCTTGTTCTAATCGGTTTTTCCGATGAGGTCAATGACCGCCTGTTTCATCTCGATGAAGATCTCAACGAGGCGCGGGTCAAAATGGGTCCCGCTTCGAGATTGGATCTCTTCAAACGCTTGGGCCAAGGGCCAGGGCTCCTTGTGGGGGCGCTCGGAAATGAGGGCGTCGAACACGTCACAGATGGCGACGATCCGACCGATGAGGGGGATCTCCTCTCCTTTGAGTCCCCGGTTGTACCCTGTGCCATCCCACCACTCATGGTGGGTGAGGGCAATGGTCTGGGCGTCCTGCATCAGCTGAGAGTTGCTTCCGGCCAGGAGGCGGGAGCCGATGTTGGTGTGCTCTTTCATGTGGGACCACTCGTCGTCGGTGAGCTTTCCCTTTTTCATCAGGATGGAGTCGGAGATGCCTATTTTTCCGGCATCATGGAGGGTGCTGGAGAGGGCGAGGCGTTCAGCCTCCTCCGCGCAGAGGCCGGCTTTTCTTCCGAGCATCTCAGCCAGGTGGCTGATGCGAAGCACGTTCTGGCCGGTGCCGCAATCCCTGAACTTTGAGGCGAGGCTTAAGCGGTTGATGATCTCCACCTGGGTCTCTTTGAGTTCACGGGTGCGCTGTCTCACCTTCTCTTCCAGGATAAGATTCTTATTTTTCAAGCTCTCCTGGGTCACCTTGAGGGTGAGGTGGGTTTTGACCCGGGCTTTCACTTCAGAGATATCAAAGGGTTTGGTAATGTAATCGACGGCACCGATGGAGAGGCCTTCCCGTTTGTGTGCGGGGTCGTCCATGGCGGTGATGAAGATGATGGGGATATCGCTGGTGCTGGGGTTTTCCTTCAGACGTTTGCACACCTCAAATCCGTCCATGCCAGGCATCAGGATATCCAGGAGGATGAGGTCAAGGCTGTTGGATTGGGTGTATTCAATGGCTTTTTTGCCATCCAGGGCGACACCGAGTTTGTAATCATCCTTCAGGGACTGAACGAGGATATCGATGTTGGCCTTGGTGTCGTCAACGAGGAGGATTCTCCTGTTGGCATGTTCAATCATAGGACAGATCCTTAAGCAGCGTGGGTTCAGGTTCCTTTCTCTCCCTGCACGGAAAGGTGGATCTCAAGCGCATGCGAAGGGCAACTCGTGATGAGAAACCGTACACGAATCATGGGTGAAACAAAAGAAAAAAGGTAACGGTTCACCCCTGTACAGGCCTGTAACAACGGCCTCATGAGGCTCTTTCGGCTCTGGTCGAAACGATCTTCATGAAACAGATTTATGCTTCAGCCGCCTTGCCAGGGTGTCTGTGAGGGAAGAGGCGCGTTCAAAATCGTATCCGTGGATGGCCTTTTCCACTGATGTGAGCAATTCCGAGAGTTTTCCATTCAGAAGTCCCCCTCCTTCAAGGGCGCTCTTGATCTCATGGAAGCAACCCTCAGACTCCACGGGGTCGAACTCGGCCAGGTGGGCAGCCAGGTCCGTCAGCAGGGAGAGGGCGGTTTCCGGTGGGCTGGGGCGGCTGGTAAGTTCAATGGGCGCCTCCTCACCTTGCCGCCTATGGCCCAGCTTGGTCACGGACTCCATGACCACGGAAAGGGATGCCTCCACCAGTGAGAGCACCCTTAAGATCCGATCCCGCTGGCCTTCAAGAACCGCCGATTCAAGGGATTTGGCCGCGAGCATGAGGTCCCCTGCGGCAATGTTTCCCGCCACTCCTTTTAAAGAGTGGGCGCTCCGTCTGGCATCCACCAGGCTCTCGTTTCCAACCAACCCTCGGAACTCCTTGGGAAACCCCATGTACTGCGATTTGAACTCCTGAAGGATGCGTATGTAGATGTCCCAGGACCCTCCAAGTCGGTTGAGCCCTTCATCCAGGTTGAGCCCGGGAAGGGTAAAGGGGATCTCCTGATGGGCGTTGAGCTGGTTGTTGCGGTTGGGGACGCTGGGTCGCATCTGCATGGATTCGCTGAGGCGGATATTTTTCCGGATGGCGGAAAAAAGGCGGTTTCTGTCGATGGGTTTGGATATGTAGTCGTTCATGCCGGCGGCGAGGCACTTTTCCCGGTCACCGTACATGGCGTGGGCGGTCATGGCGATGATGGGCAGCCCCGCGCGTTTCAGCTCGTGTCGAATGGCCCGGGTTGCCTGGTAACCATCCATCTGGGGCATCTGGATGTCCATGAGGACCACGTCGTAATTGGTTGATTTTACCTTTTCCACGGCCTCGGTACCGCAATCTGCCGTTTCAATTTGGGCGCCGGACCCCTGAAGCATCTCAATGGCCACCATTCGGTTGATGGGGTTGTCCTCCACCAGAAGGATGGTGACATCGGAAAACTCGTTGCTGGGGGCGAACTGCCGGGATGATGAATCCCTTCGTGTGGACTCGTAGCCGAAGATCTCCATGATGGAGTCAAAGAGAAGGGACTGCTTGATGGGCTTGAGAAGAAAGCTGTCCACCCCGATTTGCTTGGCGCGTTTTATCTCATACTCATTGCCGAGGGCGCTGATCATTAAGATGGGGGGCGCATCGACGTTGGGGGCTTCTTTGATTTGCCGTGCCACCTCAATGCCGTCCATGCCAGGAAGGCGGACATCCAGGAGAACCACGTTATAGGGGTGGCCCTGGGCGGCTCCCAGATAGAGTTCCATGGCTTGCTCGCCCGACTCCGCCAGTTCGGTGCGGAACCCGAAGGATTCCATGTACCTCTTGATCACCATGAGGGTGGAGGGGTTGTCGTCTACGATGAGGGCACACATCTCTCGCATGTTGGGCGGCAGGGTGGGGGTCAGGGCGATGCTGTGCAGAACGGGCTTGAAGCAGGCCGTGAAGGCAAAGAGGCTGCCTTTGTTTCGACTGCTCTCCACCCAGATGTCGCCCCCCATGATCCGCACAATGTTTCGGCAGATGGCAAGGCCCAGGCCGGTGCCACCGTACTTGCGGGTTGTGGAGCCGTCAGCCTGGGCAAAGGCATCGAAGATGTCCCCGTTGCTGGTCTCAAGCAGCTTGGGGTCGATGCCGATACCGGTGTCCCTGATTTCAAAGAGGAGCGTGGCGTTGGTGTCGTCCATCTCTTTAAGGGATGCGCGGATGCAGATTTCTCCCTGTTCCGTGAACTTAAAGGCATTGCTGATCAGGTTGGAGAGGACCTGGCGCAGGCGCAAGGGGTCGGCGATGAGTTGCCTGGGGATCTGGGGGTCGATGTCGATGATGAGTTCAAGTTGCTTGGCCATGTTCTTTTCAAGGAACATGTCGGCGCTTTCATCGATGAGCTCATGCAGGGAGAAGGGGATGCTCTCAAAGGTGAGTTTGCCCGCATCAATCTTCGAAAAATCAAGGATGTCGTTGATGAGTTCCAGCAGGGAGAGCGAGGAGGTACGAATGATGTTGATGTACTCCCGCCCCCTTTCCGCATCCTTGTTTTTCATGAGGAGGTCAGACATCCCCACGATGGCATTTAAGGGGGTTCGTATTTCGTGGCTCATGTTGGCCAGGAACTCGCTTTTTGCTCGGGTTGATTGATCGGCTTCTTCTTTGGCGCGCGTGAGGCTTTCGTTGGCCCGGATCAACTCCTGGGTCCGTTCTTCCACCCTCTTTTCCAGTTCGTTTCGTGCATTGGCCAGGGCTTCTTCGGCCCGTTTCCGGTCGGTGATGTCTCTGGCCACTCCCCGGAAGCCGGTGGGCTCTCCGTGCTGATTTCGAATCAGGGTGGCGGAGATGGAGAGCACGCCCATGGATCCGTCTTTTGCCACCATCTCGTAGTCAGTGATTTTTCCGGGATTTCCGGTTTCGTATATGGTGTGAAAGATGTGGAAGAGTTTGCCGGCGGTTTTTTTGCTGGTGTACGCTTTGTAATGAAGCCCCATGAGCTCCTGGCGTGAGTATCCTGAAATGTCACACATGGAGTTGTTGAAGAAGACCAGTTTGCCGGCGAGGTTGACCTCAAAAAATCCCTCCTGGATGCTGTCCAGAATGGTCTGGTAGGAGTCCCGGCTCTTGAGGAGATCTTTTTCGTACTGCTTGCGTTTGGCAATCTCTTCCCGGAGCTTCCGGTTTGTGCGTACCAGCTCTGCGGTGCGGTTTTCCACCTTCTCTTCCAGGGTGTCCCGATAATCTTCCAGCTCGCTCTGACTCTTTATCTGGCGGGTGATGTCCCGAAGGAAGGTAAGGGTGGCTGGGCGACCCCGCCAGAGGGTGCCCATGGAGCGAAGGCGAACCGTGCCGAACTTACCGTCTGCCTTGAGGGTTCGGAAGTTGTATTGGGAGAGATCCTGGCCCTCGGTATCACCGATGGTCAGGCGGTAGTTGTCCAGGACGCGCAGGGTGTCGTCATGGTGAATGAATTCGGCAATGGGGTGGCCGACGATTTCATGGGCCTGGCGATTCAGGTGCTCTTCCACTTTGCTGTTGACGAAGACGAAGCATTCGTCCTGCACCACCACGATTCCGTCGCTGGCATTTTCGACCATCGCGTTTTTGAGATTCAGGGACTCTCTTGCTTCCTTCAGTTCTGCTTCCAGGCGCCGGATTGTTTCGTGAGACGCTTCATGTGGCATGTGTTCTGACAACGATGAGTCCTCCGGTAAGGGGAGCGTGGGCAACGCATCACTCATAGAGCCGTGCCCTGGGTGGGACGTATGGGCTTTGGGTGTTGGCCCCTCGCCTTGGGCCGTGGGAGGGTGAGTGTTGATTATATAGAACGATGTTTATGTTTATAGACTATCGTTATATCACCTTTCCGGTAATTTCAACTGTTTCACGCATTTTTAAGAGGTTTTTTCTTGGATGGGCGTTGGATTCAGGATCCGCCCCGGGCGAGGGGAGAGGGATGGGTGGAGTCGATGTACCGCTTGACACCTTTGACAATGCCGTCACAGATTTTCTCCTGATAAGCTGCCGACGTGAGCCGTTTGCATTCACGCTTGTTGCTGATAAACCCAGTTTCAACAAGGATGGCGGGCATGCGTGCGCCCAGAAGGACATAGAAAGGGGCTTGTTTCACGCCCTTGTTCCGGATGTCACCGTAGCTGCTTTTCAGGTCGGAGACCAACGAGTTCTGGACGTATTGAGCCAGGCGGCTCGATTCGTTGATCTTGGCGTTTTTCATCAGGCTGTTCAAGATGGTGTGGAGGTCACTGATGTTTTTTTCGCTGGTGGCGTTTTCCCGTGCAGCCACATTGATGGAGTCCCTGTCTTTGGCAAGGTTGAGGAAATAGGTCTCCACGCCGTAAGCATTTCTGTTCCGAGAGGCATTGGCGTGAATGGAGATGAAGAGGTCAGCCCGTTTTTTGTTGGCCAGGGTGGTTCGTTCGTCCAGGGTGAGGAAACGGTCGGTGCTGCGTGTAAGGATCACCTCACACTTCAGCTCCTGGCGAAGCTTTACAGCGAGTCGCTTGGCGATTTTGAGCACAACGTCCTTTTCGGAGACACCTTTGTAATATCCGGGGGCGCCGTGGTCTTTTCCTCCGTGGCCCGCGTCGATGACGATACGCCGAACACCGAGGGCCAGTTGCCGGGCCAGGTCATCATGGGAGAGCAGTTCGTTGACATCGGCTTTTGGAATGTTCGCCTTCGGGGTACTGGCGGGGGCGGAGCCGCTCCAGATATCCACGACAATGCGATTGGGGCTTTTCAGGGAGAAGACTTTGTAATGGCTGAAGTTGACGGCATCCACCACCACCCGGGTTGTGCCGGGCTTGTAGGGTCCCGAACGAACCTGCTTTACCCTGGAATCGTTGGGCAGGGTAATGCTTGATTTCAGGGTGTTTGTTGCATTCCCCTTGATGTCTATCCAGATGCGTTTGGGCTTTTTGTTTTTCGGGTCGTGACGCAACATGCCGTGGGTGAAGCGAAGGGCCCCTGTGGTGTCCAGAACGATACGGGTGCGTGAGGGCAGGGAGCCGTAGCGGATGTGGGTGATGGCGCCCGCAGATGTTGTGGTGCTTGTGTTTCTGGGGGGCTGCGTAACGGCCTTTTGACTTTTTTGGGTCTCAGGGGCCTTGGTGGCAGCCGGTTTGGCGGGAGCCGCCGTGGCTTTGGGAAGGCGCCTCAGAAGTTTCGTCGCCTCCTGGCTGTAGCGGCTGGAACCAAAGGCCCGGGCTTGGGTGAGAAGGTCTCTGGCTCGCTCCAGGTCGGCTTGCTTGCCCGAGTATTTTTCCAGGTCGATGTAGAGTTTTCCGGCCTGGTAGAGACCCGCAGGGGCCCAGGGCCCCGTTTTGTCTTTGCGCCAGACCTGCAGGTATTTGTCGGCGCAGATCTCCCATTTGTCTCGCCTGTTTCTCCAGGAGCTGTTCTTGAGGAGCTTGCGATGGTAAGCCTCGGCTGCAAGGTAGGCCTGTTTTGGGGTCTCTTTGGCGTGGGCCGGGGAGGCTGTCAAAGGAAGGCTGAGAAGCAGTATCAGGAGCAGGAGACGTACCACGGCGACGGTCCACCGAGACCTGTGGGGACTTAAGGTGGCATCTGATCTCTTATGGCTCGCTCTGGTCTGCTGCACCCGATCTCCCGCGTTAACTCTCTGATTCCTCTTCGGCAAGGGCTTTGAGTTCGTTTAGCAGGGCAAGGGCCTGCAGGGGGGTAGTGGCGTTGATGTCCACCGCCTGAAGTTTTTCCAGAACTGGGTTTTCCTTGGAGGGGAAAAGGGCCAGTTGAACAAATCCGCTCTCTTTTTTGGTCTTCTTCTTGGGGGGCTTGGCCTTTTTGCCGCATCTGGCCTCCGGAAGACCTTCCCCCAGTCGTCGTCCCAGGTTTTTCTGGTCCCCGTTTTCATCGCTTTCGATGACGGAGAGCACTTTTTTTGCTCGCTTTATTACCGTCTGAGGAACACCGGCAAGCCGTGCCACTTGGATACCGTAGCTTCTGTTGGTCCCGCCTTCAACCAGTTTTCGTAAAAAGATGATGTTTTCGTTCCACTCCTTGACAGCAATGTTGAAGTTTTTGACCCGTGGTTTCAGGCCTTCAAGCTCCGTCAGTTCGTGGTAGTGGGTAGCAAAAAGGGTTTTAACGCCGTTTCCGGAAAGATCATGGAGGTATTCGGCCACGGCCCAGGCGATGCTGAGTCCGTCGTAGGTGCTTGTCCCTCTTCCGATTTCATCCATGATGATGAGGCTGTTTGAGGTGGCGTTGTTGAGGATGTTGGCTGTCTCCTCCATCTCCACCATAAAGGTGCTCTGTCCCTGGGAGAGGTTGTCCAGGGCGCCGACGCGGGTGAAGATTCGGTCGGTGACGCTGATAACGGCCTTGGCTGCCGGTACAAAGGATCCCAATTGGGCCATGACGGTGATGAGGGCAACCTGCCTCAGTACCGTCGACTTACCGGCCATGTTGGGGCCGGTGATCAGGATCACCTGGTTGTCTGTGTTGTCAAGGCGGATGGAGTTGGGTACATACCGTTCTGCGGTGATCATCTTTTCCACCACGGGGTGGCGGCCGTCCCGGATGTCAATGACGCCATCCGAGGCGATGACGGGGCGCGTGTAGCCGTTGTGGTCTGCAATTTCGGCAAGGGCCAGAAGCACATCCACCCGGGCGATAAAACGCGAGGCCGAAGAGAGTTCAGCGTTGCGGGCCGTGACAGCGTCCCTTAAACTGCAGAAGATCTGGTACTCGAGGGTGCTTCGCTTCTCCTCGGCATGGAGGACCTTGGTCTCGAACTCTTTGAGCTCTTCGGTGATGTAACGCTCTGCGTTGACCAGGGTCTGCTTGCGGATGTAATTTCCCGGTACCTGCGTGGACTGGGCTTTGGAGACTTCGATAAAGTATCCGAACACCTTGTTGTATTTGACTTTCAGGGATGAAAGCCCGGTTTTCTCCCGCTCGGAGACCTCCAACTCGGCAATCCAGCTCTTGCCGTCGGTGGTGAGACGAATAAGCTCGTCGAGTTCGGCGTCATATCCTTCCCGGATGATGCCGCCATCCTGAAGGGTCAGGGGGGCATCTTCCCGGACGGCATTGTGGAGGAGCTCGGCCAGTTCCGACAGGCTGCCCGCATCCCCGTCGTAGCGGTAAAGGGATGATCTGAAATCGGTGAGTTGCTCCAGGAGCCGGGGCAGGGCAAGCAGGGAGTTCTTAAGTGCCGACAAGTCCCGGGCGTTGCCCTGGTTCATGGCGATACGGCTGGCCAACCGTTCGAGGTCAAAGACACCGCCCAGGTCTTCACGTGCGAGGCTGCGGCGGGTCATGTGATCCTTGGCCTCGGATACAGCGTCAAGTCGGGCTTCAATGGCTTCGGTCACCAACAGGGGCGAGCGGACCCAGCTTTTCAGCAGGCGGCCGCCCATGGCGGTGACGGTTTTGTCGATGGTACCCACGAGGGTTCCTTTTCGGGAGCCGTCTCTCAGGTTGGAGATAAGTTCCAGGTTTCTTAAACTGGAGTCGTCCATCACGAGGTAGTCGTCGAGGCCGTAGGTTTCGATCCTGTCAAGGTGTTCTATCTTCTGAAGCTGGGTGTCACTTACGTAGGAGAGGATCGCTCCGGCAGCGGCAACCCCTGCTTTTTGATTTTCACAGCCAAAGCCCTCCAGGGACCGGGTGTTGAACTGCTCCGTGAGACGCTTTTTGGCCCCCCGGTGATCAAATTCCCGGTCTTCAAGGTAGGTGAAGGAGCTGTTCCCAAGGGCCTCTTTCAGGGGGGCGAGATCCCTGTCCGACCGAAGGGATTCGGGCAGGAGAATTTCTGACGGTGAAAGTTTGACCGATTCGTCAAAGAGGGCGCCGAGGTTTTTCGACTCGCAGAGTCGAAAGGTACCCGTGGAGATGTCCAGGCAGGCCAGGCCCGCAAGGCCGTTGTTGCGATGAATGGAGAGGATGAAGTTGTTGCTCTTCTCATCCAGAAGGGCCGTGTCCAGAATCATGCCGGGGGTGACGATGCGGGTGACGTCACGTTTTACCAGCCCTTTGGCCGCCTTGGGGTCTTCAATCTGTTCACAGACAGCCACCTTGAGCCCGGCACCGATGAGTTTGGCGATGTAGCTGTCTGCCGCCTTGGCTGGAATGCCACACATGGGGATGGGGTTGTCGGATTTTTTGTCCCGGGATGTGAGGGCAATTTCAAGGACTTTGGACGCTTTTTCCGCATCCTCAAAGAACATCTCAAAAAAATCACCCATACGGTAGAAGAGAATTGAATCCGGGTGCTTGGATTTGATCTCAAGGTACTGGGTCATCATGGGTGTGGGTTTGTTTTGCGTCATGGTCTCTTCGGTGCTGTGCTCCGCCGAAAGCAAACGCCGCGCTTGTTGGGCGCGGCGTAAAAGGCTTTGGAACAGATTATTACAGGGGGCGCATCAAGGTGGCGGCATCGTAAGAATTTAAGATGCCTTGCAAACCGGGCGGACTCCCTTGGGATTTATCGATAAGGGCTGATTACATCAGTTCTGCTGGGGGGCCGGTTCCGTCTCGGTCTCTTTGACGGTGTCTGCTTCCATCACGTCGGCGGGGGCAGGCTCTTCAACCACGGGCTCCTGGGCAACAGGGCGTCGTTTCAACAGATCCATCTCACCGCGCAGGGTGGAGATCTTTTCCTGCTGAGAGTCGATGACGGCGTTGAGCTCTTTAACCATTTTGCCGGACTTGAACTTGGCCACAAGGCCGGAGGAGTATGCCAGGAGGAAGCCGACGAGAAAGCAGCCCAGGAAATAGAGACCATGGGGAATATCGGGGGTCTGGTAGCCCCATATCTTAAGGTCGACTGTCAGTTTCTGGGCGGTGAGGAAGAATTCCCGGTTCTGGTAGGCAACGACAAACAGAGCGGCGAGAATCAAAAATAACAGAGCGATTTTGAATTTTTTCATGGCATTTCTCCTGGTGTCGTGCCCGGTTTTTCCGTCGGCAGGGTTTTCTGGGCCTGCGTATGGGGCGCGGTTCGTCGCGTATCGACGAACGAGATTAGCGAGTCGGCAGGCAAGTTGGTAAAGATACTGTTGGATTCACATACGCTTTTTGATGGCAAAATTCAACCCTTTTTTTCTCGGAAGGGCTTGGAGGACGGGCTTTTTCACCTTTGGGTGGGGAGGTGGAAGGACGGGGTCAGAGACGCACCAGTTCAAGATCTCCCCAGAACCCGATACGGGAACCGACAACAACCACAAGGCCTTCGACCCCTGGGATGGTTTTTCCGAAGTCCATGGCCGAATCGATGGAGTTGGCATCCTTGACTCTGTTTCCGATGGAGGTGGCAGCCGCGTCGGCCAGGGCACCCGACGGGGATACGACGCAGACGGCATCGCTTTTACCGAAACTTAAGGAGTGGCCCACGGTGCCGGAAGAGGTGCAGACGGCAAAGGGAGCCTGGATGTCTTTAAACGCCAGGCCCACCTTCATGGAGAAGGGGGAATCTCCGGCGTACAGGGCCACGGTGGTGTCCCCTGTGACGGCAATGAAGGTGTCCCCTCCGTTTTCAACGATCACCTCGGGTGAGAGAGGAAGAAGGGCGCGGACCACTGTCTCGGACAGGGTGCCTGCCACGGATGCCATGGGTCCTACACCCGCTTTTTGAGACGCGTCCGCCATGGCACGGATCATGGAAGGGGCCGGCCCGGCAACCGGGACGGGTACCAGGGATGTCGCAAAGGAGGGGTGGGCCGTCACCCATGTTTCAAGGGGTGTTCGAGCCGCAAGAATGGCCTGGGTTGCTTCATTTGTCAGGTCACGGCAGGCGGAAATGGCAAGGTCGGTCTCCTTGACGGTGACACGAAACGTGGTGAGGGCTTCTCTTCCGCAGAGGTTTCGGTACGTTCGGTTTTGAAAAAGTGGGTTTTCCTGGCTCATGGGTCCTTTGGGGCGTGCTAACCCGGGCTAAGGCTTGAGGTGAATGACGCTGGGGCGGAGCTCTTTGGGGCAGAGACGCAGGAAGTAGTTGTCGGTCATGCCGGAGATGAAATCCCGGACCACCATTTCTGACGGGGTGGTTTCAAGGTACTCGGGCGCCATTTTTCCAGCAAACCCATCGATGATCAGAGAGTCTTCCCGGCCCTTGCGCAGGTCGTCCAGGCAACGATCAAAGACCAGGGCAAAGAGTTCGTTTAAGTTGCCCAGGTGTTTCTTGATCTCATGGCTCATGTAGATATGCTTCAGGTTGAAGGCCTTCAACTCCACCAGGGCCCTTGCCACCTCTTCTGAGTACCGGATCTCTTTTCCGGTGCTGTGGGTGATGACATCGGTGACCAGGGAGTGAACGATGGTGCCGTTGGTCTCCCCCAGCAGCCGGGTGCAGGCGGGTGGCAAGTCGTTTCGGCGGATGATGCCAAGGCGGATGGCGTCTTCGATGTCCCGGCCGATATAGCTGATGGTGTCCGCAAATTTCACCACACACCCTTCAAGGGTGAGGGGTCTCGGGGTGAACCGCTCTCCGTTTCCCCTGCGCCTGAGCTCTTCATCGAAAAGGGAGAAATCTTTGGTGTGATTCGGGGAGAGGGGAACGTCGTGGCTCTCTCCGTTGTGGCAGAAGATGCCGTCCAGGGTCTGCAGGGTGAGGTTCCATCCCTTTCCCTCTCTTTCAAGGGTGTCCAGAAAGCGGACGCTTTGGAGGTTGTGATGGAACGGGCCGAGGCCGGCATCCTTTGACAGGGCGGATAGAATTCGTTCGCCTTCATGGCCGAAGGGGGGGTGGCCGATATCGTGGCCCAGGGAGATGGCTTCAATGAGGTCTTCGTTGAGTCCCAGGGCACGCCCCACGGTTCGCGCAATGCGGGAGACCAGCTGCACATGGAGTACCCGGTGGGTGAGGTGGTCGTTCTGGATGAGGGAGAAGACCTGGGTTTTGTCGATATAGCGGGTGTAGGCCTGGGAGTTGATGATCCGGTCTACATCCAACGCGTAGGAGGGGCGGTAGCCTGTGGCTTCTGCCCGGTCGCTTTGCCTGCGAAGGGCGTCACAGGATCTGGCCGAAAAGGAGGAGAGGTTCTCTTCCAGTCGCTCAAGGCGGTGCCTGATGGGAGTGCCGGAATGGTCCATAGGGCAGGGTGGCATCCTTGTGTTTGATGTCGGCCGGTGAAGGAGTGTGACGCAATACTGGGCAAGGGTGGCAAAGCTGTAACAGGCGAAAATACCTTGAAAGCAGATTCCTGCATGAGGTCAGTGCATTTTAGGTTGTCGTCACAAATGGAGCCTCTGTTCTGTTGCGGTTGCCCTTTGCAGGATACCGACCCGAAATCAAATGATTCGGGTCGGTATGTATAACCTTTACAGCTGCTTGACGATTTTTGCAATAACGGCGTCAAGGGCCACGGAGAATTCGTTGGACTTGTTCTTCGTGAAAATGGGGGTTCCTGCATCCGAGGCTTCCACCACTTCGGGGTCGTAGGGGAGGGTGCCGAGGAAGGGGATGCCCATCTTGGTGGCAGTGGTTTCACCGCCGCCGCTCTTGAAGAGGGCGATCTTGGTGTCGCAGCCGGGGCATGTGAAGGGACCCATGTTCTCCACCAGGCCCACCACGTCGAGCTTGACTGTCTGGCAGAAGCTGATGGATTTTCTCACGTCGGCAAGGGCCACTTCCTGGGGAGTGGTGACCACGATGGCTTTGGACTCAGGGATGGTCTGGACCACGGTGAGGGGCTCATCGCCGGTGCCGGGAGGGGCATCGATAATAAGGAAATCAAGATTTCCCCACTCTACCTGGCTGACGAACTGCTGAATCATGCCAGCCTTTGCAGGGCCTCGCCAGATGACGGCCTGGTCGGCTTCACGCATGAGGCACTGCATGGTGATGACCTTCAGGTTCTCCCCTTTCTGGGCGGGGATGAGCTTTCTCTCTTCGTTGATATCGAGGAGCTCGCTGAGACCCATGATCTGAGCGATACTGGGACCGTGGAGGTCCACGTCCATGAGACCCACTTTGAACCCTTTGTCGGCAAGGGCCACGGCGAGATTGGCGGAGATGGAGCTTTTGCCCACACCGCCTTTACCGCTCATAACAAAGAGTTTGTTTTTGATCTTGGAAAGGGTGCCCTTGATCATCGCTTCCTGTTGCTGAGCGGCGTCGGATTTGCCGCCTTTGGCTTTTTTAGCCTCATCCACACTGTCGTGAATCATGGTGCTCAACGCTCCTTACTGGTTTCAGTTTGCGGTCTTGTCATTACTGCTGTTCGAGGCCGCTGGGTCATGAGGTGACCGGACAGGTTGCCCGGGTTTTCACACCCTCCACGAGCGACACATGATGATCACACGCCGTTTCGTGGGGACTGTAAAAACAGTTGCCGCCCCTGCCGTCCATCAGGGGAAGACACAATATAATGCAAATCAGGATTTCTTCAAGGCATAATGGGGCAGATATTTGTACCATTAAAAATCTGTTGGGCCAAACGTCAATGGTTCGTGTCCGAATATTCGCTTCACAGTTTCTTTCCTGTTGCTTGAAATTGTGGGCGATCCCCTGTAAATCAAAGACATCAAAGCCGTTAACCCGTGTATCAGACAAGGGGAGCCATGAAACGACCAACGAGACGAGAAATTGATCATCGGTTGCGTGATGCCGAGGGGGCTGTGGCAAGCGATGCCCTTCAGGTGCTCAATCCGGAGTCGGTGGCTGCCGATGCCATTGAACTGGGTTACCTGATTCATCGCGACCTTACCCGTGTGCTTGCCGAGTTGATTCAGGCAGCCACCGCCGATGATTATGCCGGGGGGAGGCCTCCTGAAAAATCGTATGAAAATAAGATTCTGGCCAATGAATTGTTTGCGTTTCGGGTTTACTCAAAGCGGTTTGATTGTCGGATATACCTGAAGTTTACCCTGTTTGACGAGACCTTCTGGCTGGTCTCCCTGCACCGGAATCGACACAAAGGAGGCCGGAACCATGGATAAAAGACTCTGTCCCTGCGGAAAAGGGAACATGGAGCTGAAGCACCGTGCGAAAGGTGTCTCCTTTCGAGGGGTGGAGATGGACGTGGCCTGCAGGGCCTATGTCTGTCCCGACTGCGGCTTGGAGTCGGGGTGTGTGGCGGATGTCTATGAAGCTCAGAGATCCATAGCCGAGGCCTACCGCAAAAAGATCGGTCTCTTCACCGGAGCGGAGATTCGTACCCTTCGCGAGAAACGCCACCTTTCAATTGAGAGGCTGGCAAAACAGCTTGAGGTGGCACCTGAAGTTCTTCAGGGGTGGGAAGAGGGGACGGTTCAGTCTCCGGAGATGGATGTGAGGCTGCGGAAGGCTTTTGGGCGTGAATCGTGAATGGTACGTAGTGCATAGAGGTGGGGTCGATTTGATTTGATAATTTATAGATAGCAGGGGAGCTTTGGGAGAAAGGGTTGTGGGGCCTTTGCCCAACTCCCAGCTTTGGCATCGGGCAAAACTCGAGGCGAATGTAACTTGCCCCGAGGAACGAGGGGAAAGGAACGTTCGCAACCTGGGGTCCAAGGGATTATCCCCTGGGCGCCGGAGGCAATGTTTATATATGGGTATTTATTCAGGATGGATGGAATGAGAATTGAACCGGAGGCCTTCTCGGCACATGCGACGGCTCTGAATGTGTTGGCGCGCCTGCGCGGGGAAGGGTTTGAAGCGGTTGTGGCAGGGGGCGCTGTGCGTGACTGCCTGTTGGGGCGTCCGGTGCGTGAGCTGGATATCGCCACGGATGCCGCTGCCCATGAGGTCGTGGCCCTTTTTAACGACCGCCGTGTGGAAGAGGTGGGCAGGAGCTTTCCCCTGGTCCTTGTGGACGGGGTGGAGGTGGCCACTTTTCGGGGGGATTCCCTGGAAGAGGACCTGCGTCGCCGGGATCTGACCTTTAACGCCATGGCGTGGTGCCCCGATACCCTTACGGTCATAGACCCCTGGGGGGGCGTCGAAGATCTGGCCGCCCGTGTCGTGCGATTTACCGGTGATCCCGTGGCACGCATCAATGAGGACCCCTTGCGGCTCCTGCGAGCGGCGCGTTTTGTGGCAGAGCTCTCAGGGGCCATGGGTGAGATGAGCCTTGCGGCCATGGCTGAGAAGGCCGCTGCCGTGAAAGAGGTTGCCCCGGAACGAATCCATCATGAGATTTTAAAAGCCATGGCCGGGGAGACGCCCTCTCTGTTTTTTGAGACCCTTCGAAAAGGCGGCCTTCTCGTCCACCTTTTTCCTGAGATGCTGAAAAGCGTGGGGCACGATGGTGGGTTTCATCACGATGAAACGGTGTGGGAACACATGATGATGGCAACGGATGCCATCTCTCCCAAATTTCCTCTGCTGCGGCTCGCCATGGCCCTTCATGATGTGGCCAAGCCGCAATGCGTGGATATGGGTAAGAACGGCATCCGGTTCCTCGACCATGAAAAAAAAGGGGAGCCCCTGGTGGACGAGTACCTGGGGCGATTGGGCTTCAGCAATCACCAACGGGCCTTTGTCTCGAAAATCGTGCGTCACCACATGAGGCGTATCGACGCCGACACCACCCCCAAGGCGGTGCGGCGCATTCTGAGGGACTTAAATGACAGCGATCTTCCCTGGCGGGACTGGATGCGCGGGGTCATCGCAGACGGGAAAGCCAATCGGAAGAAAAAAGGCGGCTACTCCTTTGCTGAAATCCGTCTTATGGTCCGTGCCGTCTACACTGAGACCTCTCCCAAACAAAAAGGGGCCTTCTCTCTCGCGCATCTCGCCGTGAGCGGCAATGACCTCATCACCCAGGTTGGCATCCCCCAGGGGCCCCAGGTGGGCATTGTTCTGAAAGCCCTCCTCGAGAAAGTGATCGAGGCCCCTGAGTTGAATGAAAGGGAAACGCTGCTGAAAGAGGCCGCAACGCTGTTTGAAAGGGATAAAAACGTGCCTCCGGCGGCCAGGGGGTAACCCCCTGGACCCCAGATTTGTGAATGAGACCGGCCTTCGTTCCTCAGGACGGTCTCATTCGCTGACGGGGTGTGCTTGTTGTTTATGACGTACGCACACGATGATGTCACCATAGAACCACAACACGGAAGAACCACAACACGGAGGCAGGCGTAAGGAGCGGATGTCGCTCCTTCTAACGTAACGTAAATCACCGGCCTGCATTCCCGAAAGACGTCCTCTCAACAGGACTTCGTTAGAAGTGAACGTTGGTGGCTTGTTGAACGATATTTGGTGAGCACGGCGCACCCTGCCACTAAATCCACCTCGGAACCCTCAGGCAGTAGCCCCGGTAACTCTCTCCGAACATCTCCAGAAGCATCTCCTCTTCTCCACGAATGACAAACCGGTAGAGCGCCTTTTTTAAAAGCCAGACAAAGGGCAGGGTAGCAGGGTTTCCAAGGGCCGCGCACCAGCCGGTCATGACCATGAGGGCCACAACGTACATGGGATTTCGGCTCTGGGCGTAGGGGCCTCGGATAACGAAGGCTGAAGGCCGTCTGAAGGGGTGGGTGGGGGTGCGAGCTGATACGAAGGTGTGGTGGGCGTGCCAGAACAGCCAGAGGGCCGGTACCCACAGGATGGGCCCGGCAAGATAAAAGGGTGACCCGGGGAGCCTGAGTCCGGGAAGCAGATGGTCTGTGAAAAAGGCCAGAATGGCCATGAAGGTGAGCCAGACAGGGGGCCAGATACGGAGTTTCATGGAACGGTTCCTTAGTGAATAGTAAGTGGTGAATGGTGAGTAGTGTCCCTCAGCTTCGGCCACGGGGGAATCCCGTCAGCGAATGTGATCGACCCGAGGAACGAGGGGCGGGAGCATTCGCAACCCGCTTTCGAGGTGGCTCACCTCGCCGCCGGAGGCAACGCTTTTTTGCTTTTCCTCTGAGCCCACTGTGTTTCTGTGGTTAGCCAAATATCATGTTTTCAAAGTTCTGGCACGGTTGATAATCGCGGCCAGTTCGAGTTTGCGGAAGCCTGCAAGGTCGCCTCTCAGGATGTCGGAGAGAGATTCCAGGCCATTCTTTGCAATTGTGTCCATCACGTCGTTCAGTATGTCATCCAGGGTGCGGGAGCCATCCATGAGGGGGGCGGCCATGTGCACGGCTTCGGCGAGGGCTCGGGTTTGTGACGGCTCCACGAGTTGTTCCACATCGTCAAAGGTGATGCGGGTTTTGCCCAGGACCATCTCGTAGAGGCCGTAGGTGCTGATCTTTACTCGGCCCCGCTTTTCTTCCATGGGGATGCTGTTGGGAAGCGGGGTTCGGTGGGTGACGGATTTTAGCGGGCCTGCAATTTCAACAGATCGTCCGTTTGCGTATTCTGTGGCGATGGTGTGGGCTTTTTCGGTGACGTCTTTCGGGATGTAGTCGGCCATCTGGATCACGTGGTCGGCGGTGGCGAAGTAGTCACCGGAACCGCCCATGACAAGGATGGTGGAGACGCCGTGGGCGGTGTGGAGTTCCTTGACCCGGTCTATGAAAGGAGTGATGGGTTCGTTTTCCGATGTCACCAGTTTTTGCATTTTTTCATCGCGGATCATGAAGTTGGTGGCCGAGGTGTCCTCATCCAGAAGCAACAGCCGGGCTCCGGCTTCAATCCCTTCGCAGATTCCTGCGGCCTGGGAGGTGCTGCCGCTGGCGTTCTCTGTGTTGAACGCCCTGGTGGGCCGTCCGAAGGGGAGGTTGTTGATGAAGGGGGAGATGTCGGTGCCGCTGATGCTCCGCCCGTCGGCCGCTCGTATTTTGAGGGCATCGGATCGTGTGATGACCCGTTCCCGGCCGTCACCGGGAATATGGTTGTAGACGCCCAGCTCCAACGCATTGAGGAGAGTGGATTTCCCGTGGAAGCCGCCGCCGACGATGAGGGTGACCCCCTCGGGAATGCCCATGCCGGAAATTTTGCCGTTGTTGGGCAGGTCGATGTCGATCCTGAGGGACTCAGGCGATGTGAAGGGGACGGCTCCCTTGTTAAGTGGGCGCGGGTCGATGCCGCTGGCCCGTGGCAACTGAGCGCCTTCAGCCACAAAGGCCACTCGTTTCAGTGCGGCAAGTTGGCCCCTGAGGGCATCCGCATCTTCGCAGGACTCCACATGGGCGGTGAGGACCGCTCTCTGGCTTTCCTTGAAAAAGAGGGCGTCGCTTGCGATGGCGGGCAGCTCGGTGAGGAGCATCTCCGT
This sequence comes from Desulfolunaceae bacterium, assembly GCA_942491485.1. GTDB lineage: Bacteria > Desulfobacterota > Desulfobacteria > Desulfobacterales > Desulfolunaceae > Desulfoluna. Next base: position 52,485 of record CALOAX010000020.1, read on the forward strand.
TGCATCCCGTCCGGCGATGCGCCGTCCAAAGGCGGGAAGCCCGAGGAAGAACCGCGCTTCGACATAGGTATCCGTCACCTTCATGGAGGTGCGGGGCAATATCTCCTGGGCAGGGGCGTCGATGAGGATGAGGCCCCCTTTGCCGGTGCCTCTCACGCCTTTGGTGAGGTGGCGGGCGGTTCGTGAAAAACGCCGTGTCAGGTAGTCACACAGGGCCACGGTTCGGCTCGGGCTGCGGGTGAAAGAGGATTCAAAACCGGAAGCGGGGCGCTCCACCCGTACCCTGAGCCGTGAGGGTTGAGCAAAGGGGTCTCCCTGCACATGGTCGATAAAGAGGGTGAAGCTGTCAAAGGCGTAGGTCCCTTGAAGCTCCTTGTAGGCTTTGTACCCCCTGCCGTCGATACGGCGGAGGGTTTCTTTGAGTGTCTGTGCGTGTTTCATGGCTGAGAAGGGTCCTGTTGTTTGCCGGCGGCCAAGGTGAGGGCACCTTGAAACCCTATGGCGAATGCATGGAGGTCGCCGTGATGCAATCTTTTTCGAGGCATTCGCGTGGAGGGTAAGGCCGTGCCACCTTTCTTGAGATGAGACCTGTTTCATTGTTGCGTAACGACAGGTCCCCAATGTCGTCTTCCCCGGCTCTCCGGGTGGCCTTACGTGTCAGATAGGCCTTTATGGTGCGTTTTATGGTCGTGTCGGCGGATTGAGTGACTGGGGCTCCATGGTTGCAAAATGACACCGGCTGCGCTTCTTTTGACGGTTTACTTTCACCGGAATAACTCCGGCGGTGAAGCCACGTTAGGCAAAATACCTCGAAAGCGGAATTGAGGACGTGTTTTGCCCCTCGCTCCTCAGGTGAAATCACATCCGTCTTTGGGCTGAGGCATAAGTGAGACCAATGCCAATGACCAGTTTTTCAAACTTTACAAAGGTTTGGCTCCCGGCAGGGCCGCCGGGGGCATTTTTCAATAGCGGAATGGTTGTGTTTTTAAAGGGTATCCCATGAGCCGATGTTATGACAAGGACTCTGTCGGTTGTGGCGGGTTCTGAATACTTGAACCAACTTTAATTAAAGGCCTTTTGTAAAAGATGATACCGGGTGACGTTCAAGTGTGGTGCGCTTTGTTTTTGAAGCTGTTTGTATGGATAGCAAAGTGAACAGTGTTAATAACTCGTTGACACAGCAAAGTGGAAACGGTACATGTTTTACCACTTGGTCATTTTAAGCAGTGTTTCATTTTTAAAGTCCTCTTTTTGTTCCTGTTTCCAGCCGGTCTGGACCGATGACGTGTTTGCCGGATGTTTCCTGAACCAAGGCCACCATCATTTTTATAAGCTCTTGCCTCACATTGGTGAAGAGTTTTTTCGATGTGCCTACAGCAGCGAGGCCCTATGAACCGACTCATCGATTTTGCGGTGGCCCGACACCGCCTTGTCCTCTTTTTGATATGTCTGTTGACCCTTCCGTTTCTCTGGTTTTACGGAAACCAGAGCTTTCGCAATCACATCAACGCTTTTTTCGAAAAAGACGACCCCGATATCGTTTACTACCAAGAGTTTCAGGAGGTGTTCGGCAGTGAGGAGATGATGGCCGTGGTCTTCAGGGACGACGATATCTTCACCCCTGAGAGCCTTACGATTATCCGGCGGATTACAGATGTCATTGAACGGCATGAGGGGGTTCAGCGGGTATTGTCCCTATCCAACGCCGAGGTCGCCATGGGCCTGGATGATACGGTTGATTTTCACCCCGTGTTGCCGGATGGGGAGATTACGCAGGTTGAAGCAGAGGCAGCGCGCAGCATGGCCCTTTCCCATGAGGTGCTTAAGGGGCAGGTTGTCTCCAGTGATGGGACCACCACCTGTATTTTGGTGGAACTTCTGCCTTTTGAATCCAATGAGGCAAAGGGGCTGGCGATTCAAAGCATTCAGGCGAAGGCCGAAGAGGTCGCGGGGGGTACGCACGAACTACGCTATTCAGGGGGTCCCTGTGTGGAGGTGGAGATCAACGCCCTGACGAGGCGAGACAACATGCTCTTTACTCCCATCACCTTCCTTATCATCATGGTGATCATCTACCGGATGCTCAGGAACTCAGCCCTTTCGTTTCTGGGGCAGGTGAATATTGTCGTCATCGTCTTATGGGGTATCGGGTTTCTCGTGATGTGTGGGGAGCCCATCAACACGGTAACGGTTGTTATCGCTCCGGTGCTTCTGGCCATCTCCATAGCCGATTCCATCCATATTCTCTCTCACTACCGCAGTCTCTACACCCGAAAAGGGCTGGATCATCGGACCGCCGTTGCCGAGGCGGCCCGAACCCTTTGGGTTCCCTGTCTCTTTACCAGTCTCACCACCGGGATTGGTTACCTCTCCTTTGTAACCACAACGGTCAGGCCGGTGAAGATTGTGGGAATCTTCACCGCCGTTGGGGTGATGATCGCTTTTTTTATGTCGGTTCTGTTTTTGCCGGCTCTCCTGATGCTTTTTCAAAAGGCCATCGTCAAAAGAAATACCGCAGACGATGATGATGCGGTGGGGCGACACACCGGTAAAGACCCATTCATTGAGCTGCTGATGCGCCTGGGGCGGTGGGTGGTGGGGCACAGTGGGGTAGTGGCACTTTTTTTTATAGTGGTAGTGGTGGTAATGGGCTACGGCATGACCAAGCTGCGGTTTGACACGGATTTTGCGGCCTATCTCAAGGACGGCAACAGGGTGAAAGAGGATCTCCGTTTCGTGGAAAGGCACATTCGGGGGACCGTGCCCGTGGAGATGGTCATTGAGGCGGTCAGCCCGGAAAAGGATTTTTCCCACCCCGACAGCCTGAGGGTTCTGGAACAGGTGGGGGATGAGATCATGGCCCTCATGACGGGGCACTACACCAATGTCTTTTCGGCGGCAGACTATTTCTCCGAAATCCATGAGGCCTTTACCAACGGGGAGAGCGGGAAGGGGGCTCTTCCTGAAAGCCGCCTTGATCTTCAGGACTACTATGAGCTGGCTGACGCCGAGGTGCTTGAACGGACCATCTCTCCAGACCTTCAATCTGCACGAATCTCCTTTGCTTCGGTGTTCGGGGCCAACTCCAATGCGAGAAAAGTGCAGGCCTTTGCCGAGGATCGGGTTGCGAAGATTCTTGGGGCCGATTACCGCTACCGCTTTACAGGCCTCTCTTCCCTTTACAATACCATGGACAACAACCTGAAAATCAGCCAGGTCCGAAGCTTCGGAACGGCCTTTGTGTTGATCTTTGTTATGATGTTTTTTGTTTGTAAAAACCCGGTGTTGGCAGCTCTCAGTATGGTCCCCAACCTCTTCCCCATCTGCACCACCCTTGGCATCATGGGATGGTTCGGTATTCCTCTGGACACATCCACCATCATGATTGCCAGCGTTACCATTGGTATTGCCGTAGACGACACCATCCACTTCATCACCTGGTTCCGTCGTAACTGTGAGGCAGGGCTTTGCACCCGGGAGGCCCTGGTGAAGACATTCAGCGATACCGGCAAGCCTATTGTGATGACCTCGGTGGTTCTCTGCACAGCCTATTTCGTGCTCATGACGGGCTCGGTGAAACCCATTATTGCTTTTGGTGCTCTGGCGGGGCTGGCCATGTTTTTTGCCCTGGTCGGAGACCTCCTGATTTTACCGGCGTTGATCAATCTGGCGAAGCCTGCCTTGTGCAAGGCTGAGGTAGAAGGGGTGCCCGAAGGAGAGGTGTCGAATATATAACTTTAAGCGTAACCATTCAGCTTATGCCTCCGGCGGCCCTGCCGGGGGCCAAACTTTTGCCTGTCTGAAAGAGTGGGTTAACAAACAGGTCTTGGTACAGACGACCGGGTTAATCACACATTAAATGTGGATGTGGTTTGACCCGAGGAACGAGGGGCAAAACGCATCCACAACCAGCTTTCAAGGTGGCACACCTTGCCGCCGGCATAACTGAGCAGTTACGGCCCATCAGCAATAATTGAAAAAAGGGAGGGGAACATGAACGCAGTGAAAAAAGTGGCAGTATTCACGTTGCTGGGGCTGGTGGTGCATGCAAGCGCCTTTGCCCTGACTGGGCGTGACATTGTGGATCGTTCGGATGCCATCGCCAGCCCGGATACAGCGACCAGTGAGGTGGTGATGGAGATCCAAAAAAAAGGGCGACTGACGGAAAAGACCTTCACCCTCACTGCCACCAATGGCGACGACGGGGAGGACAGGGCTCTTATCTCCTTCCACAGCCCCTCGCGCATAAAGCTGTTGACCCATACCCACAAAGGAAAAGATGACGACCAGTGGCTTCAGATGTCATCGGGCAAGGTCAAGCGCATCACCCAGTCCTCCAAAAAGAAGGCCTTCGTGAATTCCCATTTCACCTATGAAGACATCTCCTCAAGGGATATCGATGATTATGCCTATACGCTTCTCGGGAACGAGGCCGTGGCCGGTGAGCCTTGTTACAAGGTGGAAAGCGTGCGGATCAGGGGTAAAAAAGTCTATGAGAAGACGGTGCTCTACATCAGCGAAAAGGATTGGTTTGTCCGGAAGATAGATTTCTACTCCAAGGGCAAGTTGTTGAAGTGCCTTGAAAATCGAGCCATACGGACAGTTGATGGGATCCTCACGCCCTATGAAGTGGTGATGAGTCAGGCGGGGAAGGGAGGGACGACCCGACTTTCTCTGAAAAAAATCGACTACAATCTCCCCATGAAGGCAACGGATTTCCGCAAAGAATCTCTGCGGTGATTCCGGGGCGTCACGCAGTTTCACTTTGACAAATCTTGAACGTGTGGTAAAAAATCAGTCATTCCAGTAGATGATGGGGTCCCGAGTTTTCAGTTCCATGATTCCAAAGGTATGGTATGAATGGGCGTGGACCGGGGGTATGCAACGAGTACTGCATGACAGCCATCGCTTCTCGATCAGGAATCAACGACAATGAGACAGATGGAGAATATGGATACATCCAAAGCAACAGGGAATAACGCCCCCCGAAATCTGACAAAGGGAGAAGCCACCAGGCGGCGCATTCTGGATGCAGCCCGCAAGGTCTTTTCAGAAAACCCTTACCATGCGGCCAGTGTGCGGATGGTGGGCAAGGCGGGTGGTTTCGACCATCCCATCATTCATTACTACTTTCCCAAAAAAGCCGGTCTTTTTGAGTGTGTAATGGAAGAGCATGTGGTCGAGTTTCGAACCTTTATGGAACACTGGTTTGACGGCCTGGGCGCCTACACCACAGATAAAGGCCTGGCTGTTTTTATCGAGCGGATCATCGCCTTTCACATTGCCAACAAAGACCTTTTTCGGACGCTTATGCAGAATACGGCCCACGTAGAGAACTTCGATCAGTTTCCTGCCTCGGCCCAGTATGCGGTGTTTCATGACAGCTTTCTGAAGACCTTCAGGAAGAAGGTTCACCACAATGCTTCGGATGAAGAGGTGAGTAAGTTTGTCTACAGCTTCACGGTATTGGCTGCAAATTACCTGGGTGCCAGCTCCACCTATGCGCGTTTCCTGGGCATGGAAGGGGAGTGTGATGCCTATTGGGATTGGGTAAAGGAGACCATTCATTACCTCTTCCTGCCGAGGATGGAGAAGATTATTTTCGATTCCGAGTCGAAATAGCAAAAAAAGAAACACCCGCTTGGGTGGGGGCTCAGAAGGACGAAGCAACCCGGCAACGGAAGCCCCCTGACACGATGTGATTGCCGGGTTCAAATCAGGGATGTTATGGCGAAAAAGAAAAAATCAAGCAATTACCCTGAGCCACAAAGGCTCTCTTACCCCGAAGCGGAAAAAGAGTTCCCGTGGCTTTCCATGCTTTTGGATTCATATATCATTGCCGACAAGGCCATTCACGCCAGTGTGGACGCGGAGCTGAAAAAGGGGCGGAGGCTCGCCTGCGCCAAGGGGTGTTCCACCTGTTGCTCCACCCATGTCACCATTCCTGTCTACCCCCTGGAACTGGCGGGTATCTACTGGTATGCCATGGAAGGCCTCGAAGGGGAGGCGTTTCAAACCATTCAGGGGCAACTTGCCCGGTTTCAGCCAGGGGCTGGCTGCCCCTTTCTTGTCAACGGAGGCTGCGGTATTCACCCCATGCGTCCTCTGGCCTGCCGACATTTCAACGTGTTTGACACGCCCTGCGCCGAAGGGGAAGACCCCTTCTTTACCCGACGAAAAGATGTGCTGAGCCCCGATGAGAAGGGCAAGGACAAGGCGCTCATGGCCATGCTGCCCTACCATGGCATCACGGATCGAGCGGAAAAGCGTGAAACGATTAAAAAAGGGCTGATTCACAACACCGTGAAGAACCTTCAGGAGATTGAGTGGGTGAAACTTGCCCAGCGCATGGGGGTAAGATAAGGGCAGGGGATAGGCTAAAGGTCATAGGAGATAGGTCATAGGCCAGGGGTAGACAACGCAAAATGTCTGCTGCCATACTCCACGGGCGAAGGCCGTCAGCGAATGCGATCGGCCCGAGGAACGAGGGACGGGAGCATTCGCAACCCGCTTTCAAGGTGGCTCACCTTGCCCAGAATTGGCCGGCGAAGATGGCGATGAGGGCAAGGGTGTATCCGAGCAGGAAGCTGATGTAGCTGAGTTTCAGCAGCTTGAATTTCGGGATGAGGATGACGGTGCTCATGCGGTAGAGGTCCCGGGCCACCATCTTACCAATGCTTTTCGAATCGGCTAACATTTCGGCCATTTTTTCGATATAGGCTTCTTCGGTGTACTCGGCGATGCTGGAGAAGTGAAGCAAGGGGGGCTTATGGTCCCCTTTTCTCGTGTAGCGCTTTGGGATGAGGCTCACCACGGCAAACAGAATGCTGAGCACGGAGGCCGAGACTCCTAATAAGAATGCCCCAGCGCCAGTGAGGTCGGTCCAATCCGGAGAGGGCAATGGGGATGAGGAACGAGTTGACGGTGATGACCGTTGCCGCCCGTTTGTCGGCAAACCCGACGTAGTTGACCTGCTTGGAGATGGCGGCGCCTAAGATGGAGGCCCGGAAGACCGGGGGCCAGATCTCCTGAGGGGTGACCTTGTTGTCGGTTGGGGTGGAATCTGACATGGGGAATCCTTTTCTGTATGGAGACCAGGGCTCGTTCCTGAAGTGCTTAGGATGGGTGTCATGACGTGAACCCGACGCGCAGGGTTCCGAATTCAATGGAACCTGCCTTGGTATGGAATCATGATGTCAACGCCTTGTCAATGCAGGGGAGTGCTTCCTTGACTTGCCTCTGAAGCTGGCTTAGTCTGGAGCGAGTGTGGGGAAGTGATAGCAGGCGGTATCAACCGTGGCCACTCTTTCTCCCCTCTGGCTTGGCATGATGTAGTGAACCGACGATGTATATATTATTGACGTTGTAAAAAGCAGTATGACGAACGCTTCGTTCCTTGTATCCCCCTCTCACGCTTTTACGACGTCATCAACATAACAGACAGCAAAGGGGAACCCCATGGTGATACCCGTTATCCTTGCCGGTGGCTCAGGAACCCGGCTCTGGCCTCTCTCTCGCGAACTTCACCCCAAGCAGCTCATTGGCCTGATCGATGAGTATACCATGCTGCAGAATACCGTTTTGCGTCTTGCAGGATTTGAGGGAATGGCGCGACCCATTGTGATCTGCAATGAGAACCACCGCTTTATGGTGGCTGAGCAGCTTCGCAGTATCGGGATCGATCCTCTGGCGATCATGCTGGAGCCCGTGGGGAGAAACACCGCTCCTGCTTTGGCCGCAGCTGCCCTCAAGGCCCTTGAAACCGACGATAATCCCACCCTCCTTGTGCTGCCCGCAGACCATACCATCACGTACACCGAAAAACTCTACGATGCCATGCGCGAGGGCGTTGCCCTGGCAGAAACCGGTCGCCTCATCACCTTTGGAATTGTTCCCGAATCTCCTGAAACCGGCTACGGCTATATTCGCAAAGGCGCCCCGGTGGACAAAGGAGATGCCGTTGTCATCGATCGGTTTGTGGAGAAACCTGATTTAGATACGGCCAAAGAGTATGTGGCGTCGGGGGACTACTGCTGGAACAGCGGTATGTTCATGTTCGGCAGCCATGATGTGTTGGGCGAGATGGAACGGTTTGTTCCGGAGATTGTCTCTGCCTGTCGCGGTGCCGTGGAAAAAGGGACAAGCGATCTCGACTTTTTCCGGCTGGATCACGACACCTTTTCTGCCTGCCCGGAGGACTCCATTGACTACGCTGTGATGGAAAAGACCGACAAGGGCGTGATGATTCCTCTTTCTGCCGGGTGGAACGACGTGGGCTCCTGGGACGCCATCTGGCAAATCGGTGAAAAGGATGACGAGGGCAATGTCCTGAAAGGGGATGTGGTCACCCACGATGTCTCCTCGTCCCTGCTTCAGGCTGAAAGCCGGATGATCGCCGCCATTGGCATCGAAGACATGATTGTTGTGGAGACCAAGGATGCTGTACTGGTGGCCCCTCGGGACCGTGGACAGGATGTCAAGAAGATCGTCAACCAGCTCAAGGCGAACACCCGTAATGAAGCGCAGCTTCACACCGTGGTTTACAGGCCCTGGGGCTCCTATGAAGGCATCGACAATTCGGACCGGTTCCAGGTGAAGCGTATCACCGTCAAGCCCGGTGCCGAGCTCTCCCTGCAGAAGCACTTCCATCGTGCCGAACACTGGGTTGTGGTTCGGGGCACGGCCATCGTGACACGGGACGATGAGAAGATTCTCCTCAAGGAGGATGAGTCCACCTACATCTCTCTGGGTACGGTGCATCGCCTGGAAAATCCCGGCAAAATTCCCTTGGAGCTTATCGAGGTGCAGTCAGGAAGCTACCTCGGGGAAGACGACATCGTCCGCCTGGAAGACAACTACGGCAGATAACCAGGGGATGATCCCCTGGGCCCCATTATGCAAATGTTCTGAACCCTCGTTCCTCGGGTACGTCACATTTGCTGACGGGCTGCGCCCCTGAGAAGCGCTTATGGCTTCTCAGAAGTCTTGGGAGCCTTCACCGGGGGAGTGTTTAAGGAAATAATCAAGACTTGTTTATCGAACTTTTCAAAAGTTCGGCCCCCGGCAGGGCCGCCGGAGGCTTTTTTTAATGACCATTCGGAGCATGGGTATTAACGATGAGCGGAGATGAGTTTCAATCATTTAAGGGACAGTTCCTCCTTGCCATGCCGTCCATGAAGGATCCCAATTTTTCACGGACGGTGGTCTACCTGTGCGAGCATACGGCAGATGGTGCCATGGGGTTTGTGATCAACCGCCCCAGCCAGCTGATGGGATGCCTTGATATCTTTAAGGAGTTTGAGCTCGACCATGGGGACGAGGCCATAAACGTCCCCGTTTTTACCGGCGGTCCGGTTCAGCTCGATGAAATTTTCCTTCTTCACGGCCCACCCTTTGATTACGAGGGGACCTACCCCATGGGAGAGGAGGTGGCTCTCTCCAACTCCATGGAGACGCTGGCAGCTGTGGCGAAGGGTGAAGGACCCGAAAACGTGGCGATTTTTCTTGGGACTGCCGGGTGGGCTGGCGGACAGCTGGAAGGGGAGCTTATCGGGAATATCTGGCTCACCGTTGAAGCTGGGGTCGACCTGATCTTTGATGTGCCGGTGGAAAAACGCTGGGAAACCGCCTTGGAGCGTCTGGGGATTGATCCCGTGCTCCTCTCCAGTGATTTCGGAAGCGCATGATCTGATAAAACAGTACCGTGCTTGATAATGCAAAAGGGGCGTGTTCATGATGAACACGTCCCTTTTTTATTGGTGAATTAGTCTGGTGATCGGTGGGAGCCCTAAAGAGGGGGAGGCAGCATTATGCCGAGGTTATTGATTGGGTAGAGCCACCCTGCAAGCACTCGTGACTTCTTATTTGAAGGGATTTGCCATGGGCTGCCGGGCAAAACGATATGCGACAGAGGTGGCAGGCCGTTTATTGAGGCTGAATCCTGTAAAAAGATCTGATACAATGATTTATTATTTCACACCCCACCTTAATTAAATCGCAGAGAAAGGCAGGCCGACATGACCAATCCCACACGGGTGGTTGAGACGATCCTCTCCTTGCTTGAAGCGCAGCAGCTGGGGGTTCTCAGTACCCATTGCCAGGGGCACCCCTATGCTTCGCTGGTGGCGTTTGCGTACACGGATGATCTTACCCGCCTCTTTTTCGCCACCCCCCGATCCACCCGGAAATATGACAACATCGCAGCCGACGACCGGGTGGCGATGCTCATCGACAGTCGATCCAATGAGGAGGTCGATTTTCATGAGGCCCGGGCCGTTACCGTGACGGGCAGGGCCCATGAAGTCGCAGGGGATGATGCGGTCATCCTTAAAGAGCTTTATCTGACGCGTCACCCTTACCTGAAGACGTTCCTGGATGCCCCTACCTGTGCCTTTATGGTGATGAGGGTTCAGCGGTGTATTCTGGTGGAACAGTTCCAGAATGTGACGGAGTATGAGGTGGCGCCATGAAACTTGTTGTCTCCCTTTCTGAGATCAGGGAAAAACCGGTGGCGTGGGTGGGGGGGAAAGCGTCTGCCCTGGCTCGCATGAAACGGCACGGTGTGCCGGTTCCTGACGCGGTCTGTGTTACCACGGAAGCGTATCGTCTCTTTGTGGGCGAGGCGGGCCTGACTGAGCGCATCCTTATGGAGCTCAGCCGCAAGCCCTTTGCCGAGATGCGCTGGGAAGAGGTTTGGGATGCGGCCCTTCGGATCCGTAACCTGTTTTTAACGACGCCGTGGCCGCCGCACCTTTATGCCGCCCTTGCCGCGGGATTGGAAGGTTTTTTGGATGACAGGCCCCTGGTCATCCGATCCTCCTGCCCCAGGGAGGACTCGGCAGAGTCGTCCTTTGCCGGCCTTCATGAATCCTATGTGAATGTACGCGGGCTTGAGGCCACCCTTGAACACATCAAGTTGGTTTGGGCGTCGCTCTGGTCGGACGGGGCGCTTCTCTACCGACGGGAGCTGGGTGGGGATGTTCACCTGAGCTCCATGGCCGTGCTTGTTCAGTACCTGGTGACAGGAGAGGCCTCCGGGGTGGTCTTCAGCCAAAGCCCCCAGGACGAATCCGAAGGTGTCGTGGAGGCAGTTTACGGCCTGAACCAGGGGTTGGTGGACGGCACCATCGAACCGGATCACTGGCGCCTGGATCGAGAGACCGGGGCTGTCCTTGAGCATCGGGAGCCGCTGCGCAGTTCGTATCTCGGGCCGGATGGCTTGGGAGTTTGCACCTATCCCCTGGCGGAGGCCAAGGCCAATAAACCCCCTTTGATGCCGGAGGAGGTGACCGATGTCTTTGAACTTGCGTGTCACCTTGAACGGCTGTTCGGCGTTGCCCAGGATCTTGAGTGGACCCTCGCCAAAGGCAACATTTACGCCCTACAATCCCGTCCCGTTACCACCCTTGACTCAGGGGATACAACGGGGCGAAATGCCTGGTACCAGAGCCTCCACCGCAGTTATGAGAACCTTACCGCGTTGCGGGGTCGAATTGAAAATCATCTTTTGCCGGAGATGATGCGAGCCGCGGATGAGATGGCGGAGGTACCGCCGCACACGTTAAGTGACAGCGACCTTGCCGAGGAGATCGGGAAACGCCTTGAGATCAATGAACGATGGGTTCTGGTTTACTGGTCGGAGTTTATTCCCTACGCCCACGGCATTCGTCTCTTCGGGCAGGTGTATAATGATGCGGTAAAACCTGAAGACCCCTTCGAGTTTACCACGCTGCTTACCCACACCCCCCTGGTTGGCATTGAACGAAACCGGCACCTGGAAGAACTGGCCGATCTGTTCAGGACGCATGGTGACTGGCAGGGTGGGGAGGGCTTCGGGGGCCGAACATTGCCGAGTGAGCTCGAAGAGGCCCTTATGGCGTTTATCGATACCTATGGGGCGCTTCCCTGGGGTGAGGGAAAGGGGGCCCGGTCGCAGCAGACCAGGGACTCCCTGGTCACGTTGTTGTGTGAAATGGCAAGGCACCCAGCCGCTGCTGAATTCATCCCGGAAGAGGCTCCCAAGCTGGAGGAACGGTTTCTGGGGTGCTTTCCGGAAGAAGAGAAGGCCTACGCCCGAGGGGTTCTGTCGTTGGGACGCTCCAGCTACCGCCTTCGCGATGATGACAATATTTACATGGGGCAGCTTGAAGCCCAGCTACTCCGTGCTGTGGACGAAGGACGACAACGTCTCGATAATGGGCTCAAAGGGCCAGGGGCGGATCAACTTCGGGGTGAGATCGAACGGTTTGGGATTCGAACCACCATAAAAAGCGCCTCTTCCGACACGGCCGTGGAGCTGCCAGTGGTCAAAGCCCGGCAGATCATGGGGCAGCCCGCAGGGCAGGGGGTAGCCCAGGGAATGGCCCGGGTGATTCGAACCCCCGAGGACCTCGCAGCCTTGAAACATGGAGAAATACTGGTGTGTGATGTGGTGGAGCCCAACATGACCTACGTGGTTCCCCTGACTGCGGGGATTGTTGAACGGCGCGGTGGGATGCTGATCCATGGGGCCATCATTGCCAGAGAATATGGCCTTCCGTGCGTGACGGGAGTGCCTGGTGCCACCCATCGAATTGAGACTGGAGACCGGATCACCGTGGATGGGTATCTGGGAATCGTCACCATTGGTGAGTCAGGGGATGTTTTTAAACAGGCTTAAGGCTTGAAATGTGAAAAAAGATTGCTGATTTAAATGCGATAGGCTATAAGCAGGCGTCGCATGAACCACGGGTTGGAACGGCCCGTGGTTTTTTATTTTTCAAATCCACATCCGTGACCCGTATCTTTCGCGATTTATACTGTTTCATTTTTCTTTGTTCATAAAGTGTTCGGGGAAGGGTGGTGGGATGTAGCTATAGAGGAACCATTTCTATGATCAGCGCAACCAACGTGGCGCTTGCCTATGGCAAACGCGTACTGTTTAAAGACGTCAATATCAAGTTTACCCCCGGCAACTGCTACGGCCTTATCGGCGCCAACGGTGCAGGCAAGTCGACCTTTCTGAAGATCCTCTCCGGTGAGATCGATGCGGACAAGGGGGATGTGAGCGTCGGATCCGGCGAGCGCATCGCTGTTTTGAAGCAGGACCAGTCGGCCTATGACGAGGAGACCGTCATTAACACGGTTATCCTGGGGCACGAACGTCTCCATAAGATTATGATGGAGCGGGACGCCATTTACTCCAAGGAGGAGTTCACCGAAGAGGATGGCATCCGATCCGGCGAGCTGGAGGCTGAGTTTGCCGAAATGAACGGCTACGAAGCCGAAGCCGAAGCGGCGGTTCTTTTAAATGGCCTTGGTATTCCCGAGGAGATGCGTCATCAGACGATGAAAGAGCTCGAAGGCGGGGACAAGGTTCGCGTCCTTCTTGCCCAGGCCCTCTTCGGCAACCCCGATGTTCTGCTTCTTGACGAACCCACCAACCACTTGGACCTTAAGTCCATCAAGTGGCTGGATGATTTTCTGTCTCGTTTTCAGAACACCGTCATCGTGGTTTCCCACGATCGTCACTTTCTCAACCAGGTCTGCACCCATATTGCCGATATCGACTACAGCAAAATTCAGGTGTTCGTGGGCAACTACGACTTCTGGTGCCAGGCAAGCCGCCTGATTCAGAAGCAGAAGCAGAACGAAAACAAGAAAACCGCAGACAAAGCCAAGGAGCTCTCCTCCTTTATCCAGCGATTCAGCTCCAACGCCTCCAAAGCCAAGCAGGCCACGTCCCGTAAAAAGCTCCTGGACAAGCTCACCCTTGAGGACATGCCTGTCTCGACAAGGCGATACCCCTGGATTGCTTTCAAGCCCGAACGTCCCTGCGGCAACGTGATCCTGGAAATCGAGAACCTGACCAAGACCATCGACGGCGTGAAGGTGATCAACAACCTCAGCATGGTGGTCAACGGCGAGGACAAGATTGCCTTTGTCGGGGACAACAGCCTCGCCAAAACCACCCTGTTCCAGATTCTGGCTGGTGAGATGGAGCCGGACTCCGGCACCTTCCGGTGGGGGCAGACCATTTCCACCTCTTATTTTCCCGATGACAACAGCCGCTTCTTTGAGGTCGAGATGACCTTGGTTCAGTGGCTGCTTCAGTACGCCCCTCCCGAAGAGGGTGAGAGTTTTGCCCGGGGTTTTCTGGGCCGCATGCTCTTTTCCGGGGAAGAGGCCATGAAGAAGACCGGTGTTCTCTCAGGTGGTGAAAAAGTTCGTTGCATGCTCTCGCGTATGATGCTGTCGGACTCCAACGTCCTTCTCATGGATGAGCCCACCAACCACCTCGACCTGGAGTCCATCACCGCCCTCAACGAAGGGCTCATGGCCTACTCCGAGGTGATTCTCTTTGCTTCCCATGACCATGAGTTTGTCTCTACCATTGCCAACCGCATTGTGGAACTTACTCCCCAAGGCTGTATCGATCGTCTCATGAACTTTGACGACTACCTGTCAAGCAGTGACGTTGCCAAAGAGAGGGACGCCCACTACGCAGCCGAACTCGCCATGGCTGGCTAACAAGGTGAGCCACCTTGAAAGCTTGTTTGCGAATGCTTTCGCCCCTCGGGTCGATGGCATTCGCTGATTGGCTTTGCTCGCGAACAATGCCCGAGTCGTTCCGTCGGTTCGAGCAAAACAATACCTGAAAGCTGTTTGTCAAACCCAGAATAAGATAAGGCAAAAGTTTGGCCCCGTAAGGGCCGCCGGAGGCCTTATGGGAGAAAGAACATGAACATCAGTACCATGCCCATCACCGATCTGAAGGTGGAAGAGCCTTTTTCAACCCTTTTTCCCGTGGGGGAAGACACCCTTGAAGGGATTCGGACAGACATGGAGTCCAACGGCTACGATGACGCCTTTCCCATTATTGTGTGGGAAGAGAAGGGCATTGTGGTGGATGGTCATACCCGCTTTACCGCAGCCCTGGCCGTGGGACTTGAGCAGGTTCCGGTCTTGATCCGAAACTTTGAAAACGAAGACGATGCAATCCTCTACGCCTTTCACCTCCAGAGAAACCGACGGAACCTGGCTGATGAGGATATCCTGCGATGCCTTCATGTTCTGGACTCCATCGATGACTCTCGTGACGGAGAAAAGCGTACCCGCAGAGAGAAAATCAAAGAGCGGGCAAACGAACTCGGGACCAGCGAAAGCAAGATCGACAAGGCCAAGAAAGTAATGGAACACGCCGATGACTCCATCCGTGAAGCGGTGGAATCCGGCGATAAATCCATCAACCAGGCTTTCAATGAAATGCAGGAGATGAGGCGTGAAAGCGGAGAGCTCAAAGGCCGCACCACCTCCTCCCTGGCTTGCGGCGCCCGATACAGCAAAACCCTCGGAAAGCTCATTGAAGAGCTTACCCGGATTCGGGATGAAGGTTGGGAGCAGGTCTCCATCGAAAAAGCCCTTCTGGATATCGAAACCCTGAAAAATATCGTTGAGGGATAGCCAGGGGATGATCCCCCGGACCCCAGGTTGCATCCAGACTCGCTTTGGCTCGCTGGATGCGCCAATGCTGGAGTGACCTGAGGCGTGCAGTTGGGTTTGGACTGTTAAAAAATAGATTTTAAGGAACAGGCGTGATTCGAAAGAGTCGCGCCTGTTTTGTTTTGGGAGAGGAATAAAGCGGTGAGGTTCCGGTGAATAGTGAGTGGTGAATAGTGGTGGAGTCGCTACGCACCGGCATGTTTTGGTTGGAGCATACCCTTAAAAAAGGCCCGAAGCCACTGGCGATTCCTGTGCCGTTCCAGGGCAATTTACCAGGGGGTGAGCCACCTCCGTCGTTATTCACGGGCGCAGCCCGTCAGCGAATGTGAACACCTCGAGGAACGAGAGGTGGGAGCATTCGCAACCAGCTTTCGAGGTGGCTCACCTCGCTGCCTGAGGCACGCTTTTTTTTCTGGTTTGTGTTAAGTCTGTTTTGTGTGGTGAACATATGCTTCTAACCCCAATGAGGAAGAATCATGGATGTGACCAGCGAGACGGTGAAGGCGATGCTGCGGGAGGCGGGGATGGACCTGATGGGAATTGCCGATGCAACGACTCTCATCATGGCCAGCCCGGAAAAACCGGCCCTTGAGCTGATGCCCACGGCAAAGAGCGTCATTGTGATGGGGGTGGCTCACAGTCTGGGTGCTGTCTGTTCTCCGGACATCATGCTCTGGACCCGGAACAAGATGCAGACATCCCGTGTTCTTGATGAAACGTCGGAGAAGCTGGGGCGCTTTCTCGAACGACAGGGGTTTCTCTCCCTTCCCGTTTCGGCGGACAAGCCGGTGGAGATCCACAAACAAGACCCTGCAACCGGCAAGAAACTGCCTCAGACGCGGGTGCTGGGGCATCTCTCCCACAAGCATGCAGCAGTGAGCTGTGGTCTTGGGGAGATCGGGCGAAGCAACCTTCTCCTTACCCCGGAGTTCGGCCCACACCAGCGCCTCTGCGCCGTCATCACCGAAGCCGAACTTGAACCGGACCCACCAAAAGACCTGAAACTCTGCAGGGCCTGCGACCGATGCGTGAATGCCTGCCCCTCCATGGCCTTGAAGGGAAAAGGGTACAGCGTAGACCCCTGTTTCAACTACTGGACCTACGGCTTTGACCGTTCCAACCCGGATCGACTCAGCTCCTGGCCCGGCTTTGTGAAAATGCTGGCTAAACACATGAGAAAACGCGACGTGGTGGTGGAGATGGGCCAGACCCTCATCACCGACGTGGACCACTGCATTGAATGCATGCGGGCCTGCCCCGTGGGCGAACGGTGGAAAGCGATTCGGCCGAAACAGATCCCGATCCAGGTGAGTGGTGGGACGGTGGTGGAGTGAAAAGCAGGTAAAAGCCTGCCTCCGGCGGCAAGGGTGGCAAAGCCACATTAGGCAAAAACACCTTGAAAGCCGGTTTGCGAATGCGCTTCGGGTCTCGTGACTTTGGGCTGCAATGCCTCCCCATTCGCGTGCAGTATAACGGGCTGCATTGTGCGTCAAGAGTGCGGGGGCTGTCGGTGTTTTGGTGGCAAGTTAATCTCAAATTACACAGGAATAACCTCGACTGTAAGGGGTAATGCGTACAGACATTGACTTGATTTTTGTACGATTTTTTATTCCAGCATGGAAAACCTTGGCCACTGGTCAAGGTCAGAGTTCACAGGCTTTGCCAAATGAACGACTCACAGTAAACGAAGAGATACACCATAATGAATGGCAACGTTTGGAACCGTCGTAAAAGAAGGCCTTATGAACCACGAAGATCACGAAGAAAAATAAAAGAGCGATAGCTCGCTTTTGCGGCGAAGCCGCCTTCGTGCTCTTCGTGTCCTTCGTGGTAGAAATTCATTCTGTGACTCGGTTTGAAGCTACAGTCAATCTGGAGACGCGGTGGCGGAGATGAATTTTGTTTCTTTCACCCTGTCAGGAGTAAGGTATTTTACCCCTTTTAGGATTGTTCCAATACCGGCCCCTCTGGGGTCGGATCTTTATTTGAAGAATAGGTGTATTTGCGAGACATCGAAGTTGGGTTCTCTTGATGGTGGGGGCAAAAATAGATTTTTAGTGGCAGGCGTGATTCGAACGAGTCGCGCCTGTTTTGTTTTGGGAAAGGGTAAAGCAGGCAGTCGGTCATGGGACAGTGAATAGAGAGTGGTGAATAGCCCCCTGTGTCAGGATAGTTGTCGCCTCGTTTGAAAAAATCAATTAGAGTGCGGGGCGATTGTGAGAGAACCAGTTGAGCCATTATTATTCAGACGAACTAAAGTCGTCCATGATTCAAAAGATGATGCCCCCTTCAAGCATGCCTGTCCGGAGACTGGCCGAAGAGACAGGAATTACAGACAGCACGTTGTATACATGGCGGAAACGGGCCCTATCCAAAGGAGTAATTGTGCCGGGAACAGGCAATAAACCGGACAAATGGAGTTCGGAAGAGAAATTTGCAGTTGTATTGGAAACAGCCACACTGAATGAATCCGAACTATCGGAGTATTGTCGAAAAAAGGCCTTTACCCGGAACAAGTTACCGAATGGAAGACGGCCTGTTTAAAGGCTAATTCATCACCAGTCGACCATCGGAAAGCTCTTTCTGAAGACCGAAAGCGGGACAAGAAAGCAATCAAAAGCTTAACCAAGGAACTGAAACGTAAGGACAAGGCCCTGGCTGAAACAGCGGCTTTGCTGGTGCTGAGAAAAAAGGCCCAGGCGATCTGGGGGGATCCCGAGGACGACTGATTACACTCCCAGATCGCATTGAAGCAGTTCGCGTCATCCAAGAAGCCGTCGATGCAGGGGCTCGATTATCCAAGGCATGTCAAGAGCTTGGGGTCTCATCGAGAACTATTCAACGGTGGAATCAACCTTCCGGTTCTCTTCAGAAAGACAAGAGAAAGGATGCACTCAGGCCGTCACCGGCAAACATGATGACGGAAAAAGAACAGCTCGAAATTCTTGCAGTTTCTAACCAAAAACGGTTCCAAAGTATGCCTCCGAGCCAGATTGTCCCAACTCTTCTGGATGAAGGAACCTACATTGCTTCAGTATCCACTTTTTACAGGGTCTTGCGTAAAGCTGGGCAACTTGCCCGGCGAGGGCGTGCTGTATCGGCTCCGAAACGGAAGCCCACCTCATATGCTGCTACAGGTCCAAATCAAGTTTGGAGCTGGGATATCACCTATTTGCCGACGCCCATCAGAGGACAACACTTTTATCTGTACATGGTGGAGGACATCTTCAGCCGTATGATTGTCTCCTGGGAAATCCATGGTACTGAATCAGCAGACCATGCTGCTGAAATGATACAAAAAGCATGTTTAAAGCATGGAATATACAACCAAGATACGCCACTGATCCTTCACTCGGATAACGGCAGCCCTATGAAAGGGGCCACTATGCTTGCGACCTTGCAACGGCTTGGAGTGGTTCCCTCCTTCAGCAGGCCTCGGGTCAGTGATGACAACCCCTACTCAGAGTCCCTGTTCAGGACTATGAAGTACCGTCCTGACTACCCCTCAAAGCCGTTCAAAACACTTATAGATGCACGAAGCTGGGCGAACAGTTTTGTGTGTTGGTACAACTACAAGCACAAGCACAAGCATAGCAGCCTTAAATTTGTTACACCTGTTCAGAGGCATTTGGGTGTTGCTGACGCTATTCTTGAGGCCAGGAGTATAAAGATGCGGCAAGCCAAAGCTCGCCATCCAGAGCGCTGGGGAAGCCGGAAAACACGGGATTGGACACTGCCCACTGAGGTTTGGTTGAACCCTGATAAAAAGACCTTACCGCTGGGCAACAAAACTGCAATAGCCGCTTAATCCTGAGGCGACAACTTCATTGACAACCACCGATAGTGAATGGTGGTGGAGTCGCTTCGCTCTGGCAAGTTTATTTGGGCATACCCTTGAAAAAGCCCGAAGCCATTGGCAAGGCCTTTATCGTTTTGGAGCGCCGCACTCCGGTGCGGCTTTTTGTTTATTTCGATTGATGCCGCACAGGAGTGCGGCGCTCCAGGAGTGTGAATACTCGTGCGCTGGTGATAAAAGCTGACCATCGGAGGGTGCATTTATGCACCATGTTTGGACAGGTAATGGTCTAAATTATCAGGGAAAAATGAGGGTGCTTGGCGTTATCGTTCCTGGTGCATAAATGCACCCTACGCCCACGGTGCCTCGAACGTTTTTGGTTTTTGTATGGCGCAATCAGTCCTCTCAGGATGGTCCATCCTGTCACCTTCGGTATTTCGATTCATGCCAATTGGGCCCCACCCATGGAGTCAATCAAGTAACCATTCCGTAAGGACGCTTGCAATAACGCCTGTTTGTTTCACGGGCGCAGCCCGTCAGCGAATGTGAACACCTCGAGGAACGAGAGGTGGGAGCATTCGCAACCCGCTTTCAAGGTGGCTCACCTTGCCGCCGGAGGCAGGCTTTTTACGGCGCCAACGTGAAAATATCATGTTCAACCGGTGGGTTGACGATCATGCGATCGATGCGGATGGTGGTGTCGATGCCTTTGGCCGTGGTGAGGGTGATGGTTTTGTATTGATAGATGCCGGTTGAGGTGGCTTTTCGGGTGAGGCGAATATGGTAGACCTCTTCGCCTTTTGCCGTGAGGGTGGCGCCTGTTGGGAGAAGGTTCTCGTCCAGGGTGATGGTTTTTTTGTGGCGACGGTCCGGGTGAAGGACAAGGGTATCGGTGCCGTCATTTGATGTGAGGAGTCGTGCGCTTTTGAATTCACCCACGTAAAATTTGCCCGAGAGCAGGGCGTGGATTTCGGATAGGGTGAGGGGGATGCCTGTCACGGGCTCCAGGGAAGGGTTTTTAATTTTTTTGGCGTAGGGCGAGTGGTTGCCCATATGGGATCGCAGCTGAAGGCGTTTGCCGTCGTAGGCCAGGCTTTCGATGGGGGTTGCCGAGGTGAGGATCTCCATTCTGAGAAGATCGGGAACGGCGCCGGCCCAGGCGATGCGGAAGCGTTGGGTCTTGCCGTTTTCCGTAATCACCACGGAGCCTGTCCCTTTAAAGGTTGTCACCTCTTCGTTGAGGCGGGAGAGCTCAGCGAGCTGCTCTTCTGCGCCGTCGGACTCGAAGCGGGGAGACGGGGTGAGGAGGGAACAGGCCGAAAAGAGCGGCAGGATGAAAATGACGATGAGAAGGAGAAGACGGCGCTGCATGGTTTTTTGCTTTCTCTGTGTTGTGTGGTGAATGATAAAAATGAAGTAACTCTTCAGCTTAATATTGCCTCCGGCGGCCCTGCCGGGGGACAAACTTTTGAAACGTTTGATAAACAGATCTTCAAGGCTAATGGGCTGTTCCACCGATGTTGCAAACCATATGCTTCTGGTTTAACGAGTATGCCGCTTCCTTTTCTCTCGGCCCCCTGCGGGCTGAGAGAAAAGGAGGCGGCAACAGGAAAGTTTTCGGGGCTTATTTCAAAAAATAACTCTCCGGAGGCATCGCTGAATAGTTACAAAATGAATCACTATTGTAACCATTCAGGGCGGCCCTACCGGGGGCAAAGCGCATCCTCAACCAGCTTTCAAGGTGGCACACCTTGCCGCCAGAGGCGTGGGCTGGAATTTACGTGGCCCGGTTCCGTATCCTAAGGAGACGTCAGCCTACTTTGTTTTGCTGCCATCGTAGATCTTTTCCAGTGACCTGATTTTCTCCTCGATGGCGGGGGCGTCTTCATGCCCAAGGTTCAGGGATTCCCTGTAGTAGTCCAGGGCTTCGTGGCCTCGATCATTCTTCACCAGGGCGTCCCCCAGGTGTTCCAGGACCACCGGGTCGTCGGGCAGGAGGTCAGCGGCTTTCTGGAGGGTGTTCAGGGCCTTGGAGAACTGTCCCTTCATGAAGTAGACCCAGCCCAGGGAGTCGGTGATGTAGCCGTCACCCGGTTTGTGTTTCAGGGCCTTTTTGATAAGGCGTTCCGCATCTTCCAGGTGAATGCCCTGGCGTGCGTAGCTGTACCCCAGGTAGTTCAGCGCGTTGGGATCTTCAGGGTCGATATCCAGGACCTTTTTCATGGCGCTGGCCGAGGCGTCGTTTTTTCCCCATTTGTCGTAGAGGACCCCGATGCGGAAGTGCAGGGTGGGGTCTCCGGCGTTCATTTCAATTCCGCGGAGAAGGCACGCTTCCGCCTTGTCGTAAAGCTCCATCTCTTCATAGAATGAGGCGAGGTAGCTCAGGATTTCGGTGCTTTCCGGCAGCTGTTTGCGGGCCTCTTCAAGGGTGTGAACCGCCCCCTTTTGGTCCCCTTGTTCCCAGAGTTGAACGCTGACAAAGAGGGTTGCCCGTTCGTAGTAATCGGAGGCCGGGGAGATTTTTTTGAAGCACTGGATGGCTTCATCCGAGTCTCCCAGCTTTTCACACACAAACCCGAGCATGTAGTTGAACTCGGAGTTGTCCGCATAGAGATTTATCACACCGGTGAGGAGAAGGTGGGCTTCGTTATACCGACGTTGTTCGATGTACAGGGTGTTGATGAGGGTGTAGATCTCCATCCACCGGGTTTGCGGGTCGGTGATGCTGTCGAACATTTCCCGGGCGCTCTTCTTTTCCCCGTTTGTATCGTGGATCAACGCCATGGCAAGGGTTGCCTGGAGGTTGTCCGGTGTGTTGGTGAGAACGACGCGGTAGTGCTCCTTGGCATTGTCAGTTTTTTTCTGGCTCACAAGAATATCCGCCAGTTCCAGGCGTGCCTCCGTGAATTCCGGGGCGATGTTGAGGCTCTCTTCGAGATGGAGGGTGGCTTCGTCGAGGTTGCCTTTTTCCTTGTGGAGGAGGGCGGCGTAGTAGTGGCCAGCGTAGGAGTAGGGGTAAGCCTCAAGGAGTTTCAGGTAGGTGGCAAGGGCTTTGTCATACTTGCGTGTGGTGGATTGGAGCAGTCCTAAGCGGTAATAGGCCTCTTCCCGCATGGGATCCGCTTCGATCACCTGCTCCAGAAGAGCTTCTGCCGCACCGGCCTTTCGCTCGGAGAGGCGGATACGCACCAGCAGCAGGAGGGTGTCGGCGTCATCCGGGGTGGTTTTCAAAATGTCGTTGATCACCTCAAGGGCTTTTTCTTTGTCGTTGGAGAGGAGGTGAACCACGGCAAGCTCGCGCTTGAGAACCAAGGACGACGGGTCTTTTTCGGACGCGGTTTTAAGGTATTTTGCGGCTGTGTCGAAATCTTCGGCTTTACGTGCCAGCATTCCTTCGAGGTAGAGGCGGTATCCGGACCAGGTATCGGGGGTGTCCGTATCTGTCGTGGCCGTTTCCTCAATGGGGTTCGGGGCAGGTGATGTCCCGGCGAACTCCCCTTTTACCGGCGTGGTGCATCCGGAAATAAAGAGGGCAAGCAGAGACAGGACAAGAAGGGACACCGGGGCGTGAAGCCCCGGGGAAATGGCTGAATGATATTTCATAAATTCCATTCCATGCTGTTTAAAGGAAGGGAGTTATTCGGATTGATCGGTGTAGAGGTGAAAGTCGGGAAGTTGGTTTTGAAAGAAATCCTTCATGCGTCGTGTGATGTTTTTCTCAATCTGGCGGACGCGTTCCCGGGATATGCTGTATTTTTCACCGATCTCCTGGAGGGTGAGGGGGTCTTCTGAGAAGATACGGGAGTTGAAGATCTCCAGTTCCCTTTCGGAAAGATCCTTTTTGAATGTCTCCACCTTATTGTGGAGAAGCGATTCCAACTCCTTCCGTGCTACTTGGTCTTCCGCCGAATCGGATTCGGAGTTGAGAAACTCGATCCGTTCGGTGTCGGAATCTTCCTTCAGGGGGGCATCCAGCGAGACATCCCAGCCGTCGAGCCGCTGGTCCATGTCGATGATCTCCTTCTGGGAGACGCCGAGTCGATCGGCGAGAAGCTTGGGTTTGGGATCGAATCCCTGTTCGATGAGCTTCTGTTTCTCTTTCTTGAGCTTAAAGAAGAGTTTTCGTTGCCCCTGGGTCGTGCCGATTTTTACCAGGCGCCAGTTGTCCATGATGAACTTCAGGATGTATGCTTTGATCCAGAAAGAGGCGTAGTAGGAGAATTTTACGTTCTTGTAGGGGTCGAACTTCCTCACGGCCTGCATGAGGCCGATGTTGCCCTCCTGTATAAGGTCGAGCAGGTTCTGCATCCAGACGCGCTGAAAATCCAGCGCAATTTTCACCACCAGACGCAGGTTTGCGGTGACCAGCTCGTAAGCGGCATCCGGGTCTTCCTGTTCCTGGATCCTTATGCCCAGCTCAATCTCTTCGTCACGGGTGAGCAGTCGGTATTTGCTGATCTCCGACAGATAGCTCTGGAGCGGGTCGAATTTCGTGACAGCGTTGCCGCTGGACGGCTTGGGAACAGGCAGATTGGCTTTCTTGGCGGCTGGCTTCTTTTTCGGCACCTTTTTTTTAGGAGCCTTCTTTTTCGGAGCCTTCTTTTTCGGAGCCTCAACGGTGACGTCGGTTTCAGATGTCATATCATCTCTTTGTGCAGCGTCTTCATCGCACACTTCCGAAACGCTGTTATTGTCTTTGCTTTTAATATTCATATCGGAGCTTTATCAATAAAAATAAAGTGATAAATGGCGGATTTTCAAAATAACTGATTGCGCATGGGGTACCTGGTGTCGGCAAGGCCTCGTCAAAATGACTCGACAAGGCGCTTTCAGCTGGGACCCTTCTTTCGTATAATGTATCATGAATTGGTGATCAGGCGAAAGGTCCACAGAACATTCACGGGTATACCACAGTGAATCGAATTGCCAACCATCGAAACTCAGACCACTTTTATGGTGTCATGATTTCGAACGGTTGCACAGTCAATTTCTTTTAAATGATTGGATATGGTAGAAAGAAACCGTAAATACCCTGTTAAGGTACCTTTCCGTTTCGTTTGCCTCACTTAAACGGAGCGTTCCACCCGTCATGATGGTCGGTTGTGGCATGGGAACAGGAACCCGGTCCCTGACTTTTTTCCGGCCCGCTTCTTTTTGTGTGGACAAACGAAATGCCGTTTGCTAAATAGCTTCTCGCATCAATTAATGCGCCTGTAGCTCAGTTGGATAGAGCATCCGCCTTCTAAGCGGATGGCCGCAGGTTCGAATCCTGCCAGGCGTACCACCGGATAATAGAAGCCTCAAGGTTTTTACCTTGGGGCTTTTTTGTTGTCGTTTTTATTTTGATTGTTTTTGTTTTGATTGGAAAACACCTGACTCAGCCCAGAGAGGCCATCGATTCTGCCTCCTTGGGCTTTTTATGTGGGCGTTGCAATTGCAATCAAACATAGTGAATACTATTACAACATGCATGGTTTGCCATGCGTTGTGGAATGAAAAGACCATGGATAAAGAAAAACTGCTGTCTTACAGTGAGCACTACAACGAACAGAGCTTCATCCAGAAGGTGGCGGCTCTTCCTGGCGGTGCCAGGAAAAAAGTGCTTCAAAAAGCAGCAACGTTGTATGCCATTATGACAGAACCTGCCGTGCCCACGTGGGTCAAGGCAAGCATTGTCGGCGCTCTGGGTTATTTTATCTGCCCCCTGGATATCATACCGGATGTCCTCCCCGGGGTAGGCTTTATAGATGATGTCGCTCAGATGGGGCTGCTCATCGTAGAAATAAGCGCATACGCAACGTCAGCGGTTCAACAAAGAGCCGAAGCGCTTCGTGAACAGTGGAACGCTCGAGATATCGAGAACCCCGAATGCTCTTCCATTCCCCCCTCCCTTCTCTCAACACCATCCCCTTAAGACCTGCTAAATCGAGACAGCTTTTGGTAAGCGACCCCGGTTAACCGTACCCATCAAGAGCAAGGGGCACACCTGAAGCAAAAAACAATGCAGCCACAGAGACACACAGATCTACGCAGATGCGGCCACGCCGCTGAACACGGCAGAGAAGCGTTTATTAGAAATCTGATGATCATCTATTCTCAGCTACCAGCCAGAGCATTGATGTCCCCAGCATGATGGCTTGTGGAAAACGTTCTTCGTGCTTGGTTCTTAGTTCTTGGTTCAAGGAGTCGCTGAACTCCATCAGTTATGAAAAAAAACATGAGCTGATTGCTGAGGTCGCAACTCTTCATGAATTCCAAAACCTTGATAGCTGTAAAGGGTCTGGAATCTCGCTATTTCAGTCTGTTGCGACTATCGTATATGCTCGGAGCATGGTTGCGAATAAGGGGTGATCAAATTTAGAAATGCACCCATGCTTTTTGCGTGATGTGTGCACGCAGGCGTTTTTTTTGCCCGGTTATCAAGCCTCCGGCGCCCCTGCCGGGGGCCAAACTTTTGAAAAGTTTTATGAACAGGTCTTGAGTGTGTGATGAAACGACACTCTGGTATCTGCTCACTATGCAAGTAAAGGTCGGCGATGCGGGTTGAGCGACCGAAGCCCGTCAGCGAATGTGATGCGCCCGAGGAACGAGGGATCAGAGCATTCGCAACTCGCTTTCGAGGTGGCTCACCTCGCCGCCGGAGGCAGCACTCTGCGAACACAGTCTGCAATCACCGCGCATTCCAGCCCGAAGGGGAAGTAGCCGGCATATCCCAGAAGCGGCATTTCAAAGATGTGAAACCGTCCCACATAGGGGATGGCGTACTCCCAGTGTGCCAGGCTGTAGAAATTCCACATTTCCCAGAAAAACCCACACACAAGCGCTGAAACCACCATCAACCACATCCGTGACCAGTCTCCAGTTTTCAAAGGGTTTAAGATGGTGGGGTAGCCTGCAATGGCCTGCACTGAGATGATCAACAAAAGGGGGGCAACCCACAAGGCGGGAAACAAAAGGTCCGGCCAGACGCCGATGCCGGCAAGGACGGTACAGGAAAAAAGAAGCACCAGGCATGGGGCAAGGGGCTGGGAGCTGGCATCAATTTTGACAAAACGGTCCATGCCAGCCCGGATGCGGGGAAAGGTGCCGATGAGGTCACATGTGCTTGTGACCCCGGGAAGAACCGTTGAAAAAGAGATGCTGGCATGGACGTTCAGGGTGCTCAACACTCCAGGGCCGTTGTGGTAGCTCCAGTTTCCGACAAATCGGTTCAGGTACTCAAAAAACCACCAGAACACAGCGCTCATTACAAACAGTGAAAGAAGGGTAACCGGGGCTTTCGTCAGCATGCATCCGCCGGTCCGCTTGTGCGTAAGCGCATTGACCACAAGGATGTAGGAGAGCCAAAGGGGTTCGAAGGTGCACGCCTGGAAGCGTTCAAACCACGGGAACCGGGTCCAGGCAAGGATCCATGAAAACAAAAACACCACCAGTCCGACTCGTCCCCACCAGGGCAGACCTCCGGGAGAGGGGGCTTTGTATCTTTCAATATTTTTTTGGGACCGGAACAGGTGCAGGAGAAAGGGAGCCAGGCAAAGAGCGATAGTGGTTGCCAGGAAAGCAAAAACCGCCCAGGAGAAAGGCGCCACCGGAACGTGCTCTTTACCCGGGGGGAGTGTCAGGTAAGGCAGGATCTCCTCCCCAGAAAGCCAGACTCCCATCAGGGGCAGGCAGAACAGGAGGAGGGCGATCAGGCCCACCGTAAGCGTTAATTTGACGTTATTTTTCTTCACGAGACGTCCTGGGTGGCAAGGGGGCCAAGTCACTGTAGCGAAAACTACCTTGAGATCTGGTGGCGAATGCCCCGAGCTCTTGTTCCTCGGGCTCATCACATTCGCAGAGGGGCTTCGCCCGTGGGGTTATTGAACGACCTCATCTGTGTCGTCTTCCCCGGCTGCTCGACATACCGTTTTTGTTGGATGCGTGACGCCTGTTGATGCTCGACGTTTTTTGGAACACCGAGTGACCGGGGATCCAGGTGTGCAAACTATTACTGCTTGAGAGGGGCTTTCACGAGAATATCTCCAGAGGCGATTCAGCTCAAAGTTGCCTCCGACAGACCTGCCGGGAGCCAAGTTTTGAAACGTTTGACAAACAGGTCGTAAAGTTAATTTTGGTGGCTCAACCTTTGTTGATTTAGCATGTGCTGCCCACCCGCCGGAGGTGTCCTGAATAGGAACGTTTTTTAGGGGCCGAAGAGCTGGGTTTAAATCTATTATATTTATTCAAGGCTCATTGAGCAACAACGGGTAGGGTTATCCAAATCCGACTTCTAATCCGTAGGTCACACACTCGAGCTGTGAGAAGGGTGTTATATCAATGAATAAGGGAACTCTTTTTTTGGGTGCCCTTTTTTATGGGGGCAAGTCTTTGGATCTGACATTCAACACCCCTGGACACTCCTCGCATACGATATCTCTGGAAGGGGGGCATGTTGGGATAAAGTCATCGGGCTTTGCTCTTGGTTCACCGAGGGTGAAGTCTTTTTTGTTTGTCGGCATGAAGAGATTAGATTTCGGCCCTATTTTTCAGGGTGTTGGAACTCTATGCATTGATGCTGTGTATTTCTTGACAAGTATTTCAGGTATGCGTCATTCTAAATCAATGAATAATTTGTTCATTGGTTTTGTCTTTTGAGTATAAGGAGGCTTTTGTGGGTAGCTATTCTTTATTATCAAGGCTTTATGATTATTCGGTCAAAGAAAATTTCTGCAATTACCGTGGTCAGACGGTTAAGGCCCTTGGCCTTGAGCCGGGTAATGTCGTGGTGGATATTGCCTGTGGCACCGGTTTGAACTTTGAGCATATTCTGGAGGCAATCGGTCCGCAGGGTACATTGATCGGCGTAGACTTTTCGACGGCAATGTTGGCCCGGGCGCAGGATAAAATTGATGCAAACGGTTGGCAGAATGTTCACCTGCTGCACAAGGATGCATCTGAAGTCAGTCAGGCTGATCTGGACTCGCTGACCGGTCAGTCTGGTCTGCAGGCCGATGCGGTGCTCTGTACCTTGGGGCTCTGTGTGATACCTGGGTGGGAGGAGGCCTTTAACCGCAGTTATGATGTGCTCAGAAAAGATGGCCGTTATGCCATAATGGATGTCTACTATACCTACAACAGTCTTTTGGCCAGACTTAACGACCTGCTGGCCGGTTCTGATGTCTCCAGGCGTTCATGGGAACCTCTGCAGCAAACGAGTGCGGACTACAGTGAAGACAGGTATCCCATCGAAAAGTTTCCCTTCATCGTAAGGATGGGGCCGGTTGCGATGTCTGAGGCGTATGCTTTTGTGGCTTCAGGGCGGAAACAATAGGTTGGATTTCTTGCCTGTAAGGGCTGGCGCAAAAATAAAATATACAAAAAGTCATTACTGTCCAAAATAGCCGATTATAGTTGAAATTCCCTTTTGAACTCCTTGTTATTGCTGAAAGAGATTCAATTTTGGAAAAACAGGTTCTATTGTTCTGCCTGCTGTCCAATTTACGTAAAAGGCAAGAGTAACTGTGCTGGATGAGGCTCAAGTGGTAGCACATCATATGGTTGGTCAATCCATGCCCATAAATCCCTGTATGTAAAGAGATTCCATCTCAAAAAGGCAACCAAGTTTGAAAGTGACCAGCTAAACTTTGATTTTGTCTGTAGGAACTTGATGATCAACATCGCAATAAGTGCTGTCCAAATCTGTATCATCAAAGCATTTTCCGATGTACCAACGAATGTTTTGATACGCAGGTTTTGTTTTATCGCCTTGAAAAACAGCTCAATTTGCCATCGGTCCTTATAAATGGCGGCGATTGTTGTTGCACCAAATGTCATATGATTGGTCAAAAGTTCAATGTATCTGTCATTGCTTTTATCAAAGACGACGATTTTCCGTAGTCGATGAGGACATTTTTCATAAGACTTTTTATCTGTGAATTCTATCAGTTCATCACTGATAATATTTCGATTCTGGGGGACCTCCCGTGTTTCGACAACTCGGTAAGCAGCATTGCTCTTCGTCCTCGTGACAAAATATATACGCTCCTCTGTCCACCGAGAAAACAGTCTGTAATCATTGTAGGCTCGATCCATGGCGACTATTGATTCTGGAGCGATATTCAAATGCCTTGCAACGGTTACATCATGTGTTCCACCTGTTGTGATATGCACAAAACTTGGAAGGTAGCCGTCATGGTCCAAAAGGAGATGCAGTTTAACAGCCCCCTTGGTTCGTCGAAATTTTGCCCATGGAAATAGACCCAAACACAGAGATATCGTTGAACTGTCGAGTGACAGTAACTTGTTCTTAAATCGAAATTTGTGTTTGCCTGGAGCAAGGTGTTGGCACCTGGCAAGGGTCTGATAAAACAGGCTTCGGTACATCTCCCAAGGGCGTTGCTGGTTCGCATATGACAGAGTCGACTTGCTTGGTGGCTGCGTCATACCAAGGTGCCTCAGTTTACCATTGGCAGAAGCCAAACCGCCGGAGATCTCTCTAAGGCTTTTGGCCTGAGCTACCTGGCAAAAAAGCATGGAAACAAAGTGATCCCACGATTTAAAGCCCTTAGCATTTCTCTCTGAGCAATGCTCTGAAACTAAACGGGCAAACTGGTTACGATCAAAAAAACCGACGATTTGACTGAAGAGGCTCGCATGACGTACCATCGATGTGCTCCTTGTTCGGTGAGGTTCGTGTTGGCAAACCTAACCATGCCTTACAAGGAGCTTCTTTTCAAATTCTCGTCATTTAACTTCCTCTGAAATCCTATTTTGGACAACAGTGACAAAAAGTACTGCCTCCGGCGGCAAGGTGAGCCACCTTGAAAGCGGGTTACCGCTGTGATTTGCACCTCGTTCCTCGGGGCAAATCACAGCGGTATTTTTTTAAAACTTGCGCATTTATTTTTTGCCTGATCCCTAACATGTTCTGGCAATCCCGTTTAGGTGAAATGACTTGTTGTAGGCCGTATGAGGACAAAGATTATTGATTTTGCCACCAGCGGTGGCCAAACACTGAAAAAACGTATGAACCATGAAGCGCATGAAGGACATGACGTAAAACAGAAGAAAGAAAAGGTTTTTGCGGCGAAGCCGCCTTCATGATCCTCCTGACCTTCATGGAAGAATTGCTTTTTGCTTCTAAACCAGTCCTGTTGTAGAGGTCAAAAACGCGTGATTCACGAAATCAAAACGCCACATTCTCTTCTGCTTTTGTTGCGTTGAGACAAGGGCCACAACAATAGATCCAAAATATACAGGCTCTCTAAGCTTGACAGAGTCAGGAATCATCGGTTATCGGGCTTCGCATAAAGAGTCTGTCGCCTTTTGGCCC
>CALOAX010000021.1:0-177500 GCA_942491485.1 Desulfolunaceae bacterium
GGAGCATTCGCAAACCTGCTTTCAAGGTTTTTTCGCTACAGTGGATTTGCCACCCTTGCCGCCGGAGGCAAGATAAAGCCTGTTTGATTATCAGCACGCATCACTTGGAAAGCCCAAGGTCAGGGTACAACTCTTTGATGCAATCCTGGCATATGCCGTGGCTGAACTCCGCCTCGGAGTGCTTCTGGATATAACTCTCGATCTGGTCCCAATACCCCTTGTCATCCCTGATTCGTTTGCAATGCGCGCAAATAGGAAGAAGCCCGCTCAAGGTTTTCACCTCAGAGAGCGAGGCCTGCAGCTCAGAGATCACGGCACGGCGCTTTGACGCCTCGCGTTTCAACTGGAAATACCCAATTCCAAGCCCCAAAATGCCCACAACCCAAACATAAAAAAGGCCAATGGTCGACTTTTTGATGGCATCACGTTGAATGGCAAACACGGGAGCCGTTGAAACGGACACACTAATGCCACCCCTCAAATCACCCCGGGCATACCCCTGCTCTGCGTGACACTTAAGGCAGGACTCTTCAACCCAAAGGGGGGCCATGTACCGAAAAGTCCCCACATCCCCGTCCATGGCGGTAAACCCCAAAAACTCCGTTCCCTTTGAGGCAAAGCTTCGCAAGGCCCTGACCTCCCATTCATCAGGCACATTTTCAGGACGAATGGGATTCTCGCTTGTGATATGAAACCACACCTCATGGGTCACCGCGGCAATCTCGCCGATCTCCCGCGTCATGTACGATGGATTGATTTTCGTCAGCACCTGCCCGCTTTGCGTCGTCACATCGCGGTCCGATGCCTTCAAATAGGGGTTTGGCTGTGTTCCGGCTGTCACAGGAACATAAACACCGCCATGCGAGGCGTTCCACGTCCTTGTGGCCACCACCTGCTGAAACATTGCCCGGCTCTGAAACACCAGGAGCTTGCGGGTTTGATCCTTCTCATTGGTGATATGCCACAGGCACAACCCCGCCATGATACCAGTCCAGACGACGGCCGCAATGGCTGCCGCCACATTCAGTATCGATGTCTCTTCTGCCTTCATACGTATATCTCATGCTGCGGCACCCTCTTTCCCCTCATGAAGAGATCGAAACATACCGTGACTCAAAAATCTGCACCATGCCCTTCACATGAAGCATCTTTCCCATGCCCCTTTGCATGGGAGCCCCTGATTTCCATTGCGCGCATATACAGCTCCCCGTCCTGGTCCGGATGCCTCCGCCAGTCTGCAGTCATAAGAGAAGATCAATATGGGGTCTGTGATTGGATTAGCGCTGACAATGCCAACTTTCAGCTGAAAAGTCAACATTGTCAAACACCACAATCTCCAAGATCAAAAGGATTTAGCCCCCATGGCACGCTTACTTGAGAGTCGAAAACTTAAAGGGAAAGGAACGCGAAGGACCCCAGGCGCAGCCTGGCCCATGCAGGACCACAAGGGGCTCCTGCATGGAAACGGGCCCTCATCGATGGCATGTTTTTTTGGGG
Organism: Desulfolunaceae bacterium; assembly: GCA_942491485.1. Lineage (GTDB taxonomy): Bacteria > Desulfobacterota > Desulfobacteria > Desulfobacterales > Desulfolunaceae > Desulfoluna. Next base: position 1,498 of record CALOAX010000021.1, read on the forward strand.
GGATGATTACCCTTATGTCTCGTGGCTGCATCACATAAAGAGGGGCTTTGCGGGTGAAGGCAATACCTCGTTTCGGTGGGTGAGGGCGAGTCAGATCAACGTCGCCTCCGGCAACAAGGTGTGCCACCTTGAAAACAGGTAGCGGATGCGCGTTGCCCCCTCGGGGCCTCGGGTAAAATCACAACCGCTTTTCGTGCGGAATTGCTTTAGGACGGTTTTCACGACCTGTTTGTTCACCTTTTTACAGGCCGGACCGCCGGAGGCACGGGCTGAATAGTTGTAACGTTTCCGTGTCTGGTCACACCACAACCGTGTCCACTCTCTTGGCAGGGAGGCGGTATCAATGATTATCCCGCCATATCAATGGCACCCGGCCCACGTGCCCTGCGCTTTCAGGCAAATTAAGGTTATCCAGTTCCAGGGGATTGAGAGCCCATGCCCCGGCAATCCCGATCACGTCCTCTTCACCCGGAAACCTCAAGTCGTCACGATCCCAATACGCATCGCCTTCCCCTTCAGGGGGCTCATCGGCAAAAAAATCAAAATCAAGGGTTCGCTCTTCTTCGGTCTGATCCCCCCGGTTCCAAAGGGTAACACCGGTCTCTCCAAGCCAGGCGTAGGCCCGGGTGATCCGGCCTCGGTCAACCCGTGCCCATGCGTGAAACTCTACCACACGGTGGGTGGCGAAGAAAAACACAGAATCATACCTCTGCCCCAGAGCCTCTAACACGGGGGAACACCTGTCGGGTCTCCTTGAGTCCCCACAGTCCGCCAGGACCGCCCCGACGACAAAGACCCACCCCTCCACCGAAGGAGATACAAAAACATGGGTATCATAATGGTCGTATGACGCAGTCAAACCGCTGCACCAGTTTGCAGGGAGCAGCTCATCAAGTCCCAGAGTCTCAATGACCCCACTCGAATCATCCGTCTTGATGGCGAACCACGCATTCTTGTACCCGAAGCCCATGGGGCTATCCGGTGTGGCATCCAACACCAGAGAAGAGCTCGCGGGGACAACCGTCCCCTCCTTGCTGCGGTGCATGACAAGCACGACAAGAATGACGACAACAACGGAAACAGCAAGTGACGTCAAATCCATTTCAGCCTCCTTCGGTTATTCTCTTTCCGCCTTACACTCCCAATCAAACTCCATCTGCCGGGCCGTTATTTCCGCAAGTTCCAGGCTGTGGAGCCTGCCGACCAGGTGCAGACTCATGTCGATGCCGGCTGAAATACCGGCAGAGGTCACCACAGAGCCCTGATCCACCCACCGGATCGACTCCTGAACCGTCAGGCCGGGGTAGCGCGTTCGCAGGTCGGAAATGTCCTCCCAGTGCGTGGTGACGGGGCCAGAAGAGAGCACCCCTGCTTCAGCCAACAAAAAAGCCCCGGTGCACACTGAGGCCACCAGCTTCGTTTTTTTTGCCTGCTCGGCAATCCAGTCGATGACCTTGAGGCTCTCCAGCTGATTGGTGTGCACACCGCCTGCGACGATCAACACGTCAACGTCCGGGTGGTTGTGAAACCCGTAAGATGGATTCACACGGAACCCGCCCCGGGCGTTCACGGTTTCGCCTGTTTCGCCGATCAGGAAAACGTGAAACAGCTCCTCTGAGGCAGAGAGCCGAGACGCCGTAGAAAAGACCTCAAAGGGTCCGGAAAAGTCGAGGACTTCAGCCTGGTCGTAGATGTAAATGCCGATGTTCATGGTGTGTCCGATTTGTGAGGGATGTGATGGAGCTGACACCGTGAAAAGACATGGGGGTTGCCGATACTATTTCCCCACCTGCTGCGCCAGCTGCTTAAGCATGCCTTCGACCTCTTTCGGGTTGCGGATCCGCAGAAACCCCAGCGCCTCCGATTGGCGATCGCCGTCGGAATCGCGCCATGTCCGGCGGGAAATAAGCACATCCCCTGTCCCGTCCTTTCTCTCTTCCCGGTAGATCTCGTAAAGCGAGTCAGGCGGGTAACTGCGGATGGTCGTCGTTCTGCCCCCCTCAAAGGTAATGGCCCGCCTGTCGGTGATGACATAGACGGTCCGGAAGGCTTTTTTGTAGGCCCAGATGGGGCTGGAGAGCATGGCAACGCCGATGAGAACAAACGGCAGGCCGAACAAGGGAAAAAGGTCACTCCCCTCCTTGAAGTCGGGCACCTGGAATCCCGAGGCCCCGGCCACCCAGAACAGGGCAAAGGCCGTCCAGGGGATGGCAAAGAGAAAGGCACTGGTGGAGGCTGGCGTGAAGAACTTCGGAACGGGCATATCGATCCAGGTGATACTCTCTCCGGGCTCAAGCTCCCGGGCGACGGCTTCCTGAAGGTATCGCGAAACAGCTGGACTTGCAGGCATGACTCACCTCGGTGCCTTCCGGGAAGCCGATTAAATCATCATCCGCGTGACTGCCGGGATCTTCGTGCCGCCCGTTGTAGAGTAAGGAACTTGCCAGAATTTAATTATACACGTTCTGTATGGCCAGCACCGTGCGCTTTGAAAAATGAACGTTGGACCGCACAGCATTGTGGAAACGCCCGATAACGGTCGATGTATAATTATTTCACAGCGAGGCCCTAAGGGTGGGATAACAGGGCCAGGATCTGATTATCGGTGGCTCCTGTAATCGAAATAGATATACGCCCCCATGAAAATCACAAAAAAAAGGAACGCAAACCGAGGGAGCATCTCAGACATCTCAGCCCATGAATTCGGGTCTGAATAACTGCCCGCACTGAGTAACCCACCAAACTTTTTGTGGAGCACATCAATACCTGTGATTATTCCAGCCCATATTCCTGAAAAAAAGAAGTTCTCTCCGGTGCCGTCAGACATCTTCAACCCCTCCCTTCCTATGCATGCATTACGAGCCCATGCTGTTGTTAAGGCGCTTCTGCCCATCCGCCGCAATGTGCTCAAAACACGAATCAAGCTCGGTAAACAGATCCCATCGATGGACATTCAACATACCGCATATGCGATCTACGACTTGCAGCTCCAGGGCTTCAACCCGTTGCCCCTTCCACAGCTTGTCGGAAAGAGCCACAAGCAGCTCTTCTGTGGAACACGCCATCCGCTCCCACTGGCCGTGACTGACACAGACCCTGGCAAGCTCAGCGGAAACCCCTCGGGAAAGCAGTATCCTCTGCCCCTCTTCCTCATGCAGGTTTCCCGGCCCCGAGAGCTCATCCAGGTGAACCGTTTTGCCCAAATCATGCACCGCGATTCCCAGTTCAACCAGTGAATAGTCCAGATCCAAACCAAGCTGCCTGCACTTTTTTATGAGGACGTCACCCGCTTCCCAGACAAGCTGAACATGCTCGATAAGACGGGCTGGAGCCTTTAACTCCGCCATCAACTCATATACGTCATGTCGATCTTTGATGACTGACCCCTTCCCTTTGTGCCTCCGGCGGCCCTGCCGGGGGCCAAACTTTTGAAAAGTTTGATAAACAGGCCTGTAAAAATGAGTCTTGGAAACTATCGTTTCAAAGGCGGATGTGATTTGGCCCGAGGAACGAGGGCCAAAGCGCATCCGAAACCAGCTTTCAAGGTGGCCCACCTTGCCGCCGGAGGCAGCTTTTTTATGCTTTGCCCCGGCGTTGACCCGGCGGTTAAACGCACCCTGCTTCCAATCAGAATAACCACCCACCCCAGGGTATACGCACCAAGATCCATCACATCAAAGGTGGACCCAAGAACGATTCGTGCAACCTTGACGTCCTGAAGACCAAGAAGCGAAACCAGTCTAAAGTATTGGGCAAACTCCACACAATAGGAAACCAGCAACACACCGAGGGACAGTCGAAACACAGAGACGTTCAACACCGACTTCGCAAGAAAATACAACCAGATTACAGCCAGTGTGTCCCCTAAAAAGGGGCGTATGATGCCATCCCTTAAAAAAACGGCGATAACAACAAGAACAACAAACAACACCAGACTGATCAAAAACGATCTCACATCAAAACGTATCACGTGACTTCTTTCTTAGATTATGGGTCAAAATTGCCTCCGGCGGCCCTGCCGGGGGCCAACCTTTTGAAAAGGTTGCCAAACAGACATTATTAACAATTACTACGAGGCAATGGTGTTGGGCTTCATGTGTATGCAACCGAAACATTTTATGGGCTTATGTCAAAAAGAGACCTGCTGAAGGGTTAGCTGAATGGAGACCAAAAGGGCGTCGATAAAGCCCACTGTTTTCTCGACACTGTTTGGCATCAAAAGCCACGCAAACCCGCCACAATTCAACATCACAGTCACCCAGAAAACAAACCGAAACGAGACCTTCTTTGTTTTATGACGGAATTTTTGCTGGGCAAGTATCGCCCCCGGCCACCCGCCCAGAAGGGAAAACAGATGCAACGTCTTCTCCTGGGTTCGCCAGGAACCGTCCTTTGCCGCCGATTTATCCTTTGCGTAAGCAAAATAAGTGATCATGCTGGCCCCCATATACACACAAGGGATCACAGGCGACATCGTGTCTGAAAACCCAAAGGCACACACGCACGACAAAAAGAGGGTCGCTCCGATCATGGTGAAAAAACCCCACCCCATGGTCAAGCCCGAGGTCTCTTCCCGGTCCATGTAGGCCACCCGAACCGCACGCACCCCACGCCGACTGTCCGCAGATAGATTGTACGAAACAACACAGCCCGCCGCCGGACGACGAGAGCGGTTGTTGAACGCCTTGACGTGCACAAACACCCGGTCCCCGCCGCTGTCGGGCTCAATGAAGCCATACCCCTTGTCATCGTTCCAGTAGGTTATTTTTCCGAGATTGGTCATGGGGGTCCTGTAACGATATAGCTCAATATAAATGTTGAAAAGAAGCCTCCGGCGGCAAGGTGGGCCACCTTGAAAGCAAATTGCGGATGCGCTTTGCTCCTCGTTCCTCGGAGCAAATCACATCCGCCTTTGATTCGGGAACTACGATGGATACGTTTAAAAGCTGTTTATCAAGCCTGTTTTCTTAGCCCAGGAACAAACTGAATAGATACGTTGTCGCATTTCTATTGTTGGCGGTTTTTTCAAGCGAGTTGATGGCCTAAAATCAACGGACCCCGGTGATGCTTCTTCCAAAGTAGCGCTTGTGAGAGTTCTCAAGGGAGTACCCGGCATCCATAGAGGAGAGTTGCTGGCTGGAGAGCCACCGCTGACCGTCGAAATCGAGCTGCGTGTTAACAAGAAAACGCCCACGGCCAAACCCAACGAAGAGAACAAAGTGATCCAAAGACCACTCCGGATGCTCATCAGGATAGATCTTGATTCCGCACATGACAGGATGGCCCTGCTCGATCTCCCCCCTGGCCCAGGCCATGAACTCTGAGGCATCCTGGTCTGACTCGTTCCATTGTGTATACGTCACTCCAAGAGCCTTAAGCACATCGTCGATCTCATACACATACAAGTCCGCGTGATCCGGATCTCCGACACGATTGATCACGTGTTGCGGGACCTCTCTCCCATAATATGCCATGGCCATCTGAATGCACGCCTCAGCACACCAGCCAACGCCGGGATCAGGGCGGTTTGAATCCCACGCACGGTCCGGAATGCCCAAATTGACGACGTCATCTGCCAGAAGGGTGCCCGCGCTGCCAAACAACACAACGACCAGAAGCAGTACCCGGGCAATGTCAAACGATCTCATCTATTCACTGACCTTTTGTTGCTGAACGCCTTTTTCAGGGGCCGAGCGGCAAGTACCTAAAACGACCGCTGAAAGAAATGGTTTGTATTTGTTTTATCCTTCATAAAACCGCGCAGTAAGCCCGGTCCCACTGCAAAAAAATATTAGTTTCACCTGGGGGTGTGATAGAGCATTACCGCCAGTTTAACGATTCGATTTCTATCATCATTCAAATGAAACTCATAATTACGCCAAGTTTCATCCTTTTCATTTACAAATTTGAGTGCATTTGGATGTTTCAGCGTAGCCTCTTTAGCGGTGTCAACAACGTTAGTGAAGTCCTTATTTGGAACAAACATAATGACAGCTGCTTTAGAATCCCTCCATGTAAGGTATCCCAGTAGCTGACTTATCGTAGAAAGAAAACTTTTCTCACCTCTCCAAAATTTACACTCACCGATAAAAATATTTGTTCCTTCGTGCCTAAGTAATATGTCTGTTTTGCCTGTCTTATTAAATGTTTCGCCCGTAGCTGAACCTTCAAAATTTGGCTCCAACATCATCAAGAAATGGTCTCTAAGATGTTCTTCCTCTTTTCCAGCATACAAACTGGGCAGTCTTTCAAATTCCTTACCCACATCGTGAATCAATTTCAGAATTTCATTATAGGTTGACTGATCTAAAGAGGGCTCAGGAGTGAATCCAGAATTTTTGACCGGAGGTTTACTTAATACAGCCCTTTTACGTTTCTGCGGTGCTGAAACGGAAAAGGTCTCGGATACTGTAGAAGACTTTTTGATAGGAACACCTAATGAGGCTAACACACCTGAGCTTTTCTTTATCCTTTCCTTTCTTGAATGAAATGCTGATCGAATACGCGGCTCAATACTTGCGTTAGAACTATCGACTTCAGTCCTTACGTTCTCACACTGCTGCATGATGCTTCGAATATTCGAGTCCTTCTCTCGAACTATTTCATCAGCATTATCTCTAAAGTTAATTATCTCGAAACAGAATTCATCTTTGTTAACTTCAACCTCCATAGACCACATAATTCTGCTACTAGGCATGCAGTGTATGAGTTGGATATTACCACTAATTGGGACATGGAATTTTATAACATCTTTTTTGTAGGAACTACCGCTGTGCACGTAGAAAGTGTTAGGGAAATACTCAGCGGGAATCATTTGCTCACTTGAAGATGCGTAAATGTCATCGACATGAATTTCAATACTTTCAACCATAGCCTCGGAAACCTTATGAGCTATGTAGTCGTCTTCATTAACATTTAATATATAGTCGTCACTTTCCGACTCTATAGAACTGACAACATTGCTTTTCACGGCTTCAAGAAAATCACGAAGTTCTCTTTCTGCAAAAATCTTACTTTTTCTCATACTCCCTCGAAATTATATAGAAGCTAACGTCACAAATCACGGGCCAGGCGGCGAATAAAGAAAGCGGCCAGTGAATGAAAAAGGTTGATAAAAGAAAGCCTTCAATTACGGCGCGCTGTAGCCTGGTCCCAGTGCATTTGTTTGTTCGATCATCATAACAATTCGTCGTAATTGTTCATCATTACTTGGTTTCATGTCAATTGGGTTGTGACCGTAAGAACGCTTTCTATGGTAATCGATTTGATTTCTCTCTTCTTTGGGCAATTCTTGCCAAAGTAATCTGATGCGATCCTTTAACCATTCATGTAAAGCCATACCATCATCAATGTCGTGTAGCTGTCGCCACTCGGTAGCATTTCCATACCACCTTACCCGATAGTGAAACGAAGCATAGGGCTCATATGGTGACTCGACCCATTGAGCGCCACACTCTGGGCATTTTTCCAGAGCGATCCAGTTGCCGGTGTCAACATCCTCAAGTTTAGGACGATCCGAACTTGGCCCCCAAATAAGTCTTGTTTCAGATTGGCATAGATTACATTTCATAGTAAATTGAGCAATTATTAGTGGACTTTTTTGTCCCATAACACCCTCTCAGGGGTAAATACGGACAGAACTGTCCAATATTCACACTTTTTATAGGAATACAGAACAATCCTGTCCCGTATTCCCCGTATATGACGGTTTTTTGGACATCCCGCCAAGTCCAAGTGGCATTTATCGAGTGAGCCCCACAGCCCATTGAGCCCTGAGCCTCACACTTCAGTTCCTACCTATTATCCCACAAGAATAGGCATACGTCAGCACAACCATTTATTCAACAGAAAATCAATATGTTCACACCACAAAAAGCAGGTTATAGGCCATAGGAAATAGAGAACAGGCCATAGTGTCGTTTCACTCCAGCACATACCAATGAGGGCAGCCACAAGGGCGGCCCCTATGCCTGTTGCTGTTTTCCATCTACGTTCATCTGTGTAACTCTGTGGCTGATCATTTTTGACCCTTGGCCCTGTCTAAAATAAAAGGCCATTCCGTTGGGGGGGGTACCATCGTAGCCAACACTCTAAGTGGCTTGTGACACAATCCGTTACATCTCTATCCATGGAGGCGGGCGCAGCCCGCGGCGAACGCGCTTGCGCTTTGCCCCGAGGAACGAGGGGCAAAGCGCAAGCGCAATAAGCTTTCGAGGTGGCTCACCTCGCCGCCGGAGGCATGCCCTTTCCCTTCCTATGACCTATCACCCATCCCCCCTTACCCGCTTTTTCCCTTCCCCCCTCCCCCCATTTATTATATCTATGTTCTATAAGTAGAACGATGATTACACTCATTACCGGAGGGGATAATCCATGGCAGTCAATCACGCGTTTCAGTTCCAGGCTTACCTTGAAAACGAACAGCACATTGCCCGCATGATTCGGCGACGGATTCCTAAGTACGGCGGCAAGGTTGCGTTGAGGGATCGGGCGGATGGGACCTGGGAGTCTGTGACGTGGGTTGAGATGGGTGAGGTGGCTGACAGTCTGGGACGAGCGCTTATTGCATCTGGTGTGGGTGTGGGGGACCGTGTGGGGATTTTTTCTCAGAACCGTGCGGCGTGGACATTGGCGGATCTGGCCATTCTTTCGGTGCGGGGTGTGACGGTGCCGGTGTACGCCACCAACTCGGTTGAAGAGACGGCTTACATAGTGGACGACGCCGGGATCGGGGTGCTTTTCGTCAACGACCAGGAGCAGTATGACAAGGCTCTGGCGGTGATGGAGGGGTGCGAGACCCTCCATACGATTGTCGCTTTTTCACCGGAGGTGAAGCTCAAGGGTGGATCCAGGAGTTATTCCTTTGCTGGATTCATGGACCGGGACCGGGAGGGTGCTTTCCAGGCAAAATTGGACCGGCGACTTTTTGAAGCCGCCCCTTCCGACCTGTACACCCTTATCTACACGTCCGGCACCACCGGTGCACCCAAGGGAGCCATGCTCACCCATGAAAACGTTTTGGCATCTCTTTACGGCACCGGTTACCCCATGCCGGTGGGGGAAGAGGACGTCTCCTTCGCCTTTTTGCCGTTGAGCCATGTGTTTGAGCGCAGCTGGACCTGGTTTGTGCTCTCTCGGGGGGCGGAAAACCATTACTGCCATGACACAAAGCAGGTGAAAGAGTTCTTTTCCGAGGTAAGGCCCCAGTACATGGTGAGCGTTCCGAGGGTGTGGGAGAAAATATACGGAACCGTTCAGGACGGAATTCAAAAAGCCCCGAAGGTCAGGCAAAAGCTCTTTGGATGGGCTTTACGGACCGGCAGAATATACAACGGCATGGTCAACGCGAAGCAGGTCCCCGGGCGTTCTTTGTCCATGAAGCACGCCATCGCAGACAAGCTGGTTCTCTCCAAAATCCGGAAGGTGGTGGGCGGAAAGGCCCTGTTTTATCATGCGGGCGGTGCCCCCTTAAACCCAGAGATCAACGCATTTTTTGTCAACGCGGGAATCCGGCTCGGGGTGGGCTACGGCCTTACGGAGATCTTCCCCATCTGTGTCTGCACGCCGGAGGATATCGGCTTCGGCACCAGCGGCAAGCCCATCCCCCTGGTGGATGTCCGCATTGCAGAGACCGGTGAAATCCAGGCCAAGAGCCCGGCCCTGATGAAAGGCTACTGGAACAAGCCCGAGGCCTCCGCAGAAGCCCTCACCCAAGACGGCTGGTTCAAGACCGGAGACATCGGGGAGATCACCCCGGAAGGGTATGTCCGCGTCACCGACCGCATCAAGGAGATCCTCATCACCGCCGGCGGCAAAAACATCTCCCCCCAAACCATCGAAACCGCCATCAAAGAAGACCTCTACGTGGAGCAGGCTGTGGCCGTGGGGGACGGAAAGCCCTACATCTCAGCTCTGGTGGTCCCCTCCTTCCCCATGCTCGACGCCCTGGCCGATACCATGGGGCTCTCTGGCGCCACCCACGAAGAGCTGGTGGCCCACCCGGATATCATCGAGTTCTACCGGGAGCGTATCGACCAACACACCCAACACCTCGGCCAAGTCGAAAAGGTCAAGCGGTTCACCCTACTCCCCACTGAGCTCACCCAGGAAGCCGGGGAACTCACCCCCACATCCAAGCTCAAACGCCGCAACATACTCCAGCGCCATGCTGAGACCATCGAGGCCATGTATGCTGGGCGACAGCAGAAGGCGTCGTAAAGACAAAAAGCTGCCTCCGGCGGCCAGGGGATGATCCCCTGGACCCCATAATGCCTCCGGCGGCGAGGTGAGCCACCTCGAAAGCGGGTTGCGACTGCATCTTGCCCCTCGTTCCTCGGGGCAAGCTGCCGTCGCCTTCGGCTCGGGCTGCGCCCGACTCTGGAGCTGGGGGTTGTGCAATGGTTGGCACAAGGTTCGTGGGGGTGTGGGGGACGGGGATTCAGAGAACAAAAAAAACCGCCCCCCTTTTCCCGTGGAACGAGGGAAAAGGGGCGCGGCAATATGGGGTGCGGGGGATCATCCCCTGCCCGCCGGAGGCGAAGCGGTGCAGCCTAAGCTGCGGCTTTGTCTCCAGCCACAGCCGCTTTAACGGCATCGAGTCCGATGCGGTCGATCATGCGGCCGATACGTTCGGCTTTGTTGGCGCTGTTTTTGTAGAAATCGATGAGGCGATCGAACATGGCGAGGGCCTCTTCGGTTTCGAGCTCTTCTGCGATGACATCGGCAAGGCGGGGACGCCCGGAGCCAACACCGCCGGCCATGAGGGTCCAGCCATTTTTGTAGCCGGCGAGGGATGCATCTTTGATGCAGTTCTCAGCGCACTGGTTCTGGCAACCGGAAACGCCCATCTTGGTTTTGCTGGGCAGCTCCATGCCGTGGTATTTTTCGTCGATGGCCATGCCAATGGTAAGGGCATCCTGCTTGGCGAGGGCGCAGAAGGTGGTACCGGGGCATGCTTTGATGCTGCGAACCACTTTGCCGATGGCCTGGCCGGGCTTCATATCGAGGTCTTCCCAGGCTTTGGGCACGTCCTCTTCTTTCACGCCAACGATGGCGATACGGGCTGCGCTGGTGATCTTCAGGGCGGCAGCGTCGTATTTTTCGGATACGTCGGCAATCTTGCGGAGGGTATCGGGGGTGATGACACCGCAGGGTACGTGGGGAACCACGGCGTAGGTCTCTTTGTCTCTCTGGCGAACACTGGCGTTCTTGTGGATGGTCATGACGGTTGTCCCTTGTAATATAATGAGTTTTCGTCGGCAGCAGGGCAATCGGATGGGATCCGATGGCGTCATCGAAGAGCGGTATGGCCCCCTGCCCCCACCCGAACGTTTCTTTTGGGTAAGGCTCCTGCCAGGGGTGCCGGGATCTCTCCATGGAAATTCTGTCCCGCCTGCCTGTGGTAACGGACTCGTTCAACTGCGAGTTAAAATTGGGTTGTTCTGCATAAAGGCCGCGCCCATGTTCATGGGGGGGGGCAGCGTATCGATGCCCCAGAAAAAGCCCCGATGTCCGATGGACCAACGAGGCTTCAGCGCTTCGACCCTGATGCGAGATCAATGATCAAAGAGGTTTTATAGAATTTTGCCTGAAAAATCAAACACGATCGTTCAATAAACCGTTCAAAAGAACGGTTTACTGTATACCGGCCCATGACCGGCACCGTATCCGAGCCCTCACTACCGGGGCGTACCGTCAGTGCAGCCCCAGGTGCAGACCAGCCCAATCATCAGCTGATCATGCGAGCCTGATTCTGGTTGAGGATATGGTTCACGACATGGGGGATGATCGCTTCTTCACCGGGCTCAATGGATTCACTTACTGCGGCAACCAGAGCTTCCAGGGTCACTTCTTCCAGGGATTCTTCGTATCGGGTCGTTCTTGATTCGATGGCATTCATGCATCACCTCCGTTTTGGGGTTACAGATTGTTTTGACCTGATACTTTTGCATTTTTGATGCCAACATTAAAATATTTCTTCAAAACCCTCTTTTCGCGCCATTTTTTCATCCATGCCCCTCAAAAACCCCTGTCCCCAAAGGGTTTTGAACAAAAGTGTCTCATAAAAATGTGACACTGGGTATAAATACACCAGAAAATCTTGCTCCTGGTTACAAAAGCACCACCAGATTTAAACATGGGGTAAAATGCCACACACGGAAGGGCTAAGGGCTAAGGGCTAAGGGCTAAGGGCTAAGGGCTAAGGGCTAAGGGCTAAGGGAAAAGGGAAAAGGGAAAAGGGAAAAGGGAAAAGGGAAAAGGGAAAAGGGAAAATAGATTGGGGAGTGTTCATGAGCAACCGCTTATATAAAAACAGACAAAAAAATCTCTCGCATTAATCCCTAACCATCACCCTGCTTTTATTCACCATACATTTCGATAATCAACCGTCTCAGCACAGCAGCCTCTGCCTCTGAAATGAAGCCAACTTGTTTCTTCAGGCGTTTTTTGCTGATGGTACGAATTTGATCCACCGCAATTTCAGACGGCTTCCCATCGCAAAGGACTTGCAGGCGGGTTCTCCAGTGGGGATGAAGCTTTGAGGTCAAGGGACAGATTACAATGGTTTCAAGGTGGCGGTTCATGGCGCGGGAGCTGACAATAACAACCGGACGGATTTTTTTGATCTCGCTCCCGATTGTTGGGTTGAGGTCCGCGAAGTAGATGGCGTAGCGTTCAGGAGTCATGACCCCACTCCTCCAGGCCATCTGCGACGGCATCATCAAAGTCATCCCAGCTCTCTTGTTCGTCGGCCATGGACTTGTAGGTCTCTTCCCATGACAATTTGTCTTCGTTTTTATGTCGAATCAAAAGCCCCTCCTCGGTTTCCTCCAGAAGAAGGTTTTCTGAGAGCCCATATTTCTGAATGAGGGACTTGGGGATACGAATTCCCTTGGAATTTCCAACGGAAACAAGTTTCACATCCCTTATTTTGCGTGATGTGCCCATAGCTGGCCTCCTGGGTGTTCAAGTAAACATCAAACCCCTTGAATATGTAACCATTGTAATTACATGGCAACCACAGGTCAAGGGGCTAAAGGCGGTTAACTGGGGGATTGATTGGGGTGTGTCAACTTTATTCTGATGGCCTTCAGCCGACTTTCATCACTCAATTCTAAGGATAATAAACCACGAAGCGCCCTTCGGGCTGCACGAAGGAGGTTAATCCACCTCAACCGTTGTCCACGGGCGCAGCCCGTCAGCGAATGTGATCGCCCCGAGGAACGAGGGGCGGGAGCATTCGCGAACCTGGGGTGCAGGGGCTTTAGCCCCTGCCCGCCGGAGGCATGCTTTCTGCCCCTACCTCACTCCCGCATGCATGCGCCTGCGCAGAATCATCAGAAACCCGAAGGCAAAAAGAGCGCTGAGACACATGACCCATGCCAGGGGTTTCAGGCTGCCGTCGTGGAAGTGGCTTGCGGTGATGCCGGCCACGGCGCCGCCGAGGCAGTTGATGACGCCCATGAGGGCGTGGGCGGTGCCGCTCTTTTCCGGGAAGTTCTGGAGGTTTCCCGAGACGGTGTTGCCCATAATAAGCCCCAGGGACCCGATATATAAAAGGTTCAGGGCCACGGTGACCGGAAGTGTGGGGGTCAGAAATGTGGCCTGGGCGGCAAGGGCGATGCCGCAGACCACCTGGATCATGATCCCGCAGGTAAGGAGCCCCATGGGGTTGACGCGGCGCACCAGTCGGGCGTTCAGCCGGGAGAGGATAATCACCACCACGACCCCGGAGCTGAAGAGGACAGGAAAAAGGGCCTCGGAGACGCCAAAGTACCCCATGTACATAAAGGCCGACTCCGTTAAAAAGGCGTAAAGCCCGCCGCAGGCAAAGGTGTGGACCAGCATGAACCAGGGTGAGACGGGGTGAAGAAGGACACTGGCGTATTCCCGGGACACATGGCCGATTGTCATGGCATTGCCGGCCTGGGCCGGGCGCCCGGAGACCGGGTAGTGACGGGTGAGAATGCCCATGAGAAACAGGGCGTAGGCGCAGAGAAACAGAAAAATGGCGTGCCAGGAGAACCCGGCGAGAAGCACCGTACCCACGGCAGGAGCCACAAGCGGGGCCCCCATGGTCACGGACTGGACCAGGGACATCATGCGCGCCCCCTCCCGCCCTTCATAGAGGTCACGCACCGTAGCCCCGGCCACCACCGTGGCGAACCCGCCGCCTACGGCCTGAACGGTGCGAAGGGCCAAAAGCTGCCAGACGGCCTGGGAAAAGATCAGCAGAAAACTGGATACCAGGAAGAGGCAAAGCCCCATAAGGGCGACCCGCTTACGCCCCAACCTGTCCGACAGGGGGCCGCCGAAGAGCTGCCCCAGGGCGTATCCGATAAAAAAGGTACTGATGGAGAGCTCCACCTTGTGGATGGGCGCCGAAAGGGCCTTGGCCATGGTGGGGATGGCAGGGATATACGTATCGATGGAAAAGGCGGCAATGGCGGAAAGAGCCGCCAGGGTCACCACGGTCCGTGTGGGGGACATGTCTTGTTGAGTGGTCATTCTGAATCAGTCGCTATTAATGTGGGGGGGGGGAATGCCTCCGACAACCCTGCCGGGGGCCAAACTTTTGAAAAGTTTGACAAACAGATATTAAGAGCTATTCGTTCGCTTCACCGATGGTGGCAAGCCATATGGTTATGGTTTAACGAGTCTGCCGCCTCCTTTTCTCTCAGACCCGCAGGGGCTGAGAGAAAAGGAGGCGGCAACCGGAAAGTTTTTGCGGAGCTTTTTTCAAAAAGCGACCCGACGGAGGCTATTTCAAGTGAACGGGTCCTGAGACGTTACAACTCCGGCTCATACAATACGGTACAGTTACGACCCTTTGCCTTGGCTTTGTACAGGGCGGAATCGGCCCGGTTGAGGATCCCTTTGACTGAATCCTCCCGGTCATCCAGCACCTCGGCCACGCCCAGGCTGGCGGTGATGGAGAACCGGATGATGCCGGAGCGCACCACGTTGGCGGCCAGTCTCTGGCGCACACGTTCAGCAAGGGTGTAAGCTTCTTCCCGCCGGGTCTCAGGAAGCAGGATGGCAAACTCTTCGCCGCCCAGCCGCACGAGAAGGTCAGAGCACCTGAGCTGCTCTTCCACTACGCGGGTCAGCTCGCACAGGGCGATGTCGCCCCCTTCGTGGCCGTAGCGATCGTTGACCTCTTTAAAGTGGTCGATGTCGAGCATCACCACGGAAAAAGGCACCCCATATCGATAGGCGCGTCGCCGCTCCATATCCGCCACCTCAAGAAACTTGCGCCGATTCCCCACGCCGGTGAGGCTATCGGTGATGGAGAGGTGTTCCAGGTGACGGTTGGTCTCCTCTTTTGTCCTCACCTCCTGATGCAGCTTCTCATTCAAGCTCCGGATCTCTTCCATGTCGATGAAGTGGCGCCTTCGCCATCCGGCCATTTGGATAAAGATGGAGATACCCAGAGCATTGACGATGGTAAAAAAGAGGATCAACTGAAACAGGTTCGCCCACCCGGAGACCACAAAGAGTTTCAGGGCGGCGATGTACATCACCGAGGCAATGATCCCTGCCGCCATGGTGTGTGTCAGAGTAAGGGGAACCACAAGATAGAAGAGCAGCACAATCAAAAGGGTATACGGTGTGGAGAACTCCAGCCCCGGCCTGTAGGTAAGCACCGCTGCCACCGATTCGTAACCACCGATGCAGATCATAAACGAGGCGATAAGGGCAGGGGTGAACTTAGCAGAGTGGCGGCTCCCCATGAGCACCAGGGGCAAAAGCCCTGTCACGGCAACCAGACCGCGCAAGAGGGTGAGAAAACTGACCAGTGGGGTCATCCCCTGTTCAGCCAGAAGGGACCCCCCGGCAAGAAGAAAACCGAAGGCAGCCAGGGCGCAGGTACGGGCAGTGCCGCCCATCATATCGGGCCAGAAGGAACTTCGGTAGGCCTCCTCGGTGGGCCTGTCGGCGAACTCGCCATACCATGTAAAAAGAGAACCACCCATGAATGATGAACTCGCCAATAAATTCGAAGAAATGCCTCCAAAGAGACAAACACAGCCGGTTTCCAAGCTCAGGAGAGAGGTAACATACCCCATACATGGCAGAAACCGAGCCAGCCGGTCGAGGCATACTTCCAAGGTTGTGGGTATCAGATTTCTCATCCGATCTCAACGTTCAATTATTCCGGGATATTTGCTTCACACCTGCAGGAAATCCGTTTTGCCGAAGATGAAATGGCGGCATCCATTGAATCTGTTTACTTTGCCAGCAAATTTGGTATTCTATTAAGTTGTGTCCCCCATGGTGGTGACCGCAAAAAAAATCACCGCATCCCCTCCCCGGCCCCCCTTTATTGCAGCAAACCGGGTAAAATCTGGATGCATACATACGCTGACGACGCCTCATCGCACCTTTGGGTACCGGAATGAGGCGTTTTAGATTCTAAGAACAAAGGAGTCACACCATGCCGGAAAACGGCATCACACATAATCCGCCAAAAATCCTGGCCCCTGCCGGAAGCAAAGACGCCTTCCTGGCAGCCCTGGCAGCCGGAGCCGACGCCGTCTATTGCGGCATGAAGAGCTTTTCCGCCCGCATGGAGGCCGACAACTTCTCCATGGAAGAGCTGGCCGCCCTGACACGCCTCGCCCACGAAAAAGGGGTCGAGGTCTACGTCACCATGAACACCCTTTTAAAAGAGCACGAGCTGGAGCGGGCCTTAAGCCAGATCGAAAAACTCACGCGGATCGTCGAACCCGACGCCATCATCTTCTCTGACCCAGCCATCCCCGCCCTGGCGGAGGCCGCTGGCTTCAAGGGAGAGCTTCACCTCTCCACCCTGGCCAACGCGTCGTTTACCCAAGGGTTTGCAGAGGCTGTGGCGACCACAGGCACCAAACGAATCGTGCTTCCCCGTGAGCTCAACGTCGAAGAGATCAAGGCGGCTGCCGAAGCCGTTCCCAAGGGCGTGGACCTGGAGGTCTTCATCCACGGCGCCCTGTGCTACGGGGTCTCGGGACGCTGCTACTGGAGCAGCTACATGGGCGGCAAGAGCGGCCTGCGCGGCCGATGCGTCCAGCCCTGCCGAAGGCTCTACAAGCAGGGTCACAAAAACGAGCGCTTCTTCTCCTGCCAGGACCTCTCCCTGGATACCCTGGTGAAGGTGCTCCTGGAGATCCCCCAGGTCACCACCTGGAAGATCGAAGGGCGCAAAAAAGGGCCCCACTACGTATACTACGCCACCACCGCGTACAAGATGCTGCGGGACAACGGCAAAGACCCGAAGGTCAAAAAGACCGCCATGGGCCTTCTGGAACTGGCCCTGGGACGCTCCGGCACCCACTACAACTTTCTGCCCCAGCGCCCCTACAACCCCGTGGACACCAAGGCGCAGACCGGCTCCGGCCTCATGCTCGGCAGGCTTCAGGGCTCCTTCAAAGAGCCCTGGTTCAACCCGAGAGAAGCCCTGCTCCCGGGCGACCTCCTGCGTATCGGGTACGAAGATGAGCAAGGTCACCTCATCCGCCGTGTCAAAGGAAGCGTCCCCAAAAAAGGCAAATTCAACATCGCCCCCCAGAAGGAGCGCATCCCCGCCAAAGGAACCCCTGTGTTCCTCATCGATCGCCGGGAAAAGGGCCTGAAGGATGCCATCGTCGCCCTCTCCAAAGAGGCCGACAAATTCAAGGTCGATGCGGTGACCGCCTCCACAGCCAAGCTGCCCAAAGTGGTTCGACACAAAGCAAGAAAAGGGGATCGGGCCACCACCCTTTACCTCTTCCGGGAAGACCGAAACGGTCCCAAGAACACCGAAAAAGCGACATGGGTATCGGAAAAAGCCGTTCCCAAAACCCGCAAAGGCGGCGTGGGCGGGCGCTGGTGGTGGCTCTCCCCCGTCATCTGGCCCGGCGAGGAGAAAGAGTACGCAGCCCTGGTCCGCAGGCTGGTCAACTTCGGAGCCAAGCACTTTGTGCTCGGCGCTCCCTGGCAGATCGCCCTCTTCCCCGAGGCCAAAAGAAAAGGGCTCCACCTCTGGGCAGGCCCTTTCTGCAACATCGCCAACGCGCTGACTGCGGACATCCTGAAAAAACGCGGTTTCACAGGGGTCATGGCCTCTCCGGAGCTCTCTCAAGAGGACTTCAGGGACCTTGCCCAGGCTTCCCCCCTGCCCACAGGCGTGGTGGTGGCCGGCTACTTCCCCCTGACCATCGCCCGTACCCTCACCCCCGCCCTCAACCCCCACGAGCCCTTTGCCAGCCCCAGGGGTGAAGAGTCCTGGGTGGCCAAGTACGGAGAGAACCACTGGCTCTATCCCAACTGGCGCGTGGACATCACGGACAAATCCGCAGACCTGAGAAAGTGGGGCTACTCCCTCTTTGTCCATATGCACGAACCCATTCCCAAAGGCGTGAAACTCAAAAAACGCCCTGGAGAGTGGAACTGGAACATCCGGCTGCTGTAACCAGGTGACGGCACCTGGAAACCTGGTTCGCGAATGCTCTCGGCCCCTCGTTCCTCGGGGCCGTTCACATTCGCCGACGGGCTTCGCCCGTGACCAACGGCTTCATTGGGTCAACCCATGTCGTGATCCCTGGTTCCCGGTTTAAAAAAAATGCTTCGCTCATGGTATGTTCACATGCCGGAGCGAAGCGACTCATCGACCCTCAGCCTTTCGCCCTCAGCCATTAGCCCTGCTTTTAAATCGACCTGACACCTACTTTGCGGAGACATTCATGGATTGCACCTTAGAGAAAAACCGTGCCAACTGCCCCTGCACCTACGACTGTGACAAACGAGGCGCCTGCTGCCAGTGCGTCGCCTACCATCGCGGCAAAAACCAGCTCCCCGCCTGCTTCTTTCCCCCTGAGGCCGAAAAGACCTTTGACCGTAGCTTTGAGCACTTTGCGCGCCTCGTTAACGAAGGCAAAGCTTAGGGCATAGCCTCCGGCGGCCCTGCCGGGGGCCAAACTTTTGAAAAGTTTGACAAACACGTTTTAAGGTCGATTTTGATTCATTCGAAGGCGTTGGTTTTCCGACTGTACTCGATTTAACTAGCAAGCATCCCCTTTTGCCGCTCAACCCCAACGGGGCTGAGCGGCAAAAGGGGATGCAACCGGAAAGTTTTTGCGGAGCTTTTTTCAAAAAGCGACCCGCCGGAGGCAAAGCGACTCATCGGCCCTTAGCCATTTGCCTATCGCCATCAGCCCTGCTTTTACCTAATACCTATACCTATAGCCTATCACCCATCGCCCATCACCGGCTTTAAAGGAGGCCCTCATGACACCTGACAACACCCTTGACCGAAACCAGGGCATGGCCCTTGTAAAGCTGGCACGCAAAACCCTGGCTGAAGCCCTTCACATCCCCTGGGGCGTGGCAGAAACAAACGCCGATCTTGACGACCCGTTCTTTGATCACCAGCAGGCCACCTTTGTCACCCTGAAACGCCAGGGCCACCTTCGGGGATGCATCGGCACCATCATGCCCGTCGGCACCATCCGGGAGTCGATCACGGAGAACACCCTGTCTGCGGCCTTCAAGGATCCTCGGTTCAACCCCGTGGATCCGGGAGAGTTCGATGAAATACTCATCGAGGTGAGCATCCTCACCCAGCCGGAGCCCCTCGTTTTTGACTCGCCGGCCACCCTTCTCACAAGCCTTCGCACAGGCCTTGACGGGGTCATCATAAAAAAAGGCGGCTCATCGGCCACCTTTCTTCCCCAGGTCTGGCAACAAATCCCAAACCCCGAAGACTTCCTCTGCCAGCTCTGCCTCAAAGCCGGGCTCTCCAAAACCGCATGGAAAGAGCCGGGACTGGATGTCTACACCTACCAGGCCCAGCATTTTGAAGAAATTTAAACCGCGCCTCCGGCGGCAAGGTATGCCACCTTGAAAGCGGATTGCGAATACTCCGAACCCTCGTTCCTCGGGTACGTCACATTCGCTGACGGGCTGCGCCCGTGAACAACAGGTTTATTAACGGGGCAACCACAACTCCCGCACTTGTGAAACACAGTGCAGGGCACCACAGGCGTACGAATAGAAAGACGACAGAGTATGAGTGTTTCAACAATAAATCTTCGTGAATGATATCAACCCGAGGAACGAGGGGTGAGATCATTCACAACCTGGGGTCCAGGGGATCATCCCCTGGCTGCCATCATGTCAAACACCCTTTCCAATCCCTCCACAATTTTGTCCGGGCAATCCTCCTGCAGGTAGTGGGAGGCATTCTTTACCCTCTCCGTAAAAATATCGGGAAAATGACTGCGCCAGCGGTGAATGTAGGCGTTGCTGCCAAAGGCGGGATCCTTCATGGCCCAGACCATCTCCTTTGGCACCTCCTTTAAAAGAGGCAACTGATTTTCAATGGATGCCAGCCAGGAGGAAGACTTACGGATCTGATGCGGAAATTCAGCGGTGCCCCTTCGGTACTCATAGGTGGAAAAGGGAGAGAGGTAGGCATCAATCACATCCGGATCATGCTTCGACGACCCGGCGATCCCAGAGGGAAGCACCCTGCGGGCAAAGAAATTGTGTTTCTGATGCATCCACTCCCGAAACGGCCCGCCCATAATCAACGAAAAAACACGGGCATTCATCAGGGGAGGCCAGCACCAGGTGTTCAAGAGCAACATCCCAGCGACCTTCTCCGGGGTTTCCACGCCAATGGACAAGCCGATGGGGCCGCCCCAGTCCTGCATCACCAGCACATATTCATCCAGCTCCAGGTGATTGAGCAGTGCTTTCACCCACCCGGCATGCTCCTGTGGGGTGTAGCCATACCCGGCGGGATGGTCTGAAAACCCGAAGCCGGGATAGTCCGGGGCGATGCACCGGCACTTGCCCTGAAGCCTTCGGATCACCTTCCGGTAGAGAAACGACCAGGTGGGATTGCCATGGAGCATCACCACCGGCATCCCCTCCCCCTCATCCACATAGTGCATGTGAGCCCCTTCCCACTCATACCAATGAGAGTCAAACGGATAGAGAACGTCATCCACCTGAAAACGGCGTACCCCCGCCATATCAACCTCCTGTGACTGTAAATCGTGAGTAGTAAACGGTCTGCCTTCTGTGGTTAAATTGGCCAAAAAAATGCCTCCGGCGGCAAGGTGTGCCACCTTGAAAGCAGGTTGCAAATGTGCTTTGTCCTTCGTTCCTCAGGCCAAATCACATTTGCCTGAGATTTTAGATTGACCCAAGATTGTTTTTGAAAAGACCTGTTTGGGAACCCCACTCTTTCAGATCAGGCAAAAGATTGGCCCCCGCTCACGGACTCCACCCGTCAGCGAATGTGATCGACCTGAGGAACGAAGGTCGGGAGCATTCGCAACCTGGGAGGCTTGGGGTTTTGCGCGACGGTTATCAAAGAAGCCAACCTGTGGCATCTGTGACTGACTCGAATTGGCCAAAAGGAAGGCATTGATGGTTTTCAAAAAGATTTGATTGTATTAACATACCCCTTTCTCAGCAGAAAAGGAATACCAGGCCATGGGAATCATCGGTACCCTCTTCGACATCAAGCCCTTTGCCGTGCACGACGGACCGGGGATCCGCACCACCCTCTTTTTCAAGGGCTGTCCCTTGCGGTGCGCCTGGTGCCACAACCCCGAAGGGTTTTCGCCCCTGCCCCACCTGGTGGTCCGCCCAGAGCGCTGCATCGCCTGCCGGGAGTGCCTGTCAGCCTGCCCCGAAAACAACCCCCTGACGGAAACGACCCTTCAGCCCACCTGCCAAATCTGCGGGGCCTGCGTGGAAGCCTGCCCAGCCGAGGCCCGGGAACTGGCCGGGCGGACCGTCACCGTCGACGAAGTGATGGCACAGGTCCTTAAAGACCGCCCCTTTTTTGAGGACTCCGGAGGCGGCGTCACTTTCTCCGGCGGCGAGCCCCTGGCCCAGCCCGAGTTTCTCCTGTCCCTTCTTTCCGCCTGCGGAAAAGAGGAAATCCACAGGGCCGTGGACACGTCAGGCCACGCCCCCCGGTCCGTCATCGCCGACGTGGCCGCCAAAACAGACCTCTTCCTCTTCGACCTCAAACACATGGACAGCGAGGCACACCAACGGCTCACCGGGGTGGAGAACGACCGCATCCTCTCCAACCTCTCGTACCTGGCAGGCAAAGGGGCAAACCTCACCATTCGGATTCCCCTGATCCCCGGGTTTAACGACAGCAAGGAACACATGACCCAGGTGGGCCGGTTCCTGACGGGGCTGAACGCCATCCCCCCCGTCCACCTCCTGCCCTACCACAGCTACCAGAATAGCAAATACGCCCTCTTCAGCATCCCCTGTGCCTTTCCGGAACCGGATGAGGCTATATCCAGGCCCCCTTTGGAAGCCGCCGCACAACTCGAAGGCATGGGGCTTGAGGTCACCATCGGCGGGTAGAAGCAGGGGGTGGGTTATGGTTAGGGACAAAAAAACAAGCCTCCGGCGGCGAGGGTGGCGAAGCCACGTTAGGCAAAAAACACCTCGAAAGCTGATTGCCCTTGCGCTTTGGCCCTCGTACCTCGAGCCAAAGCGCAAGGGCGTTCGCCGCGGGCTTCGCCCGCCACAAGAACTGGTGATTAATTGGAGGATTGCCACAAGTTCCATAAGCTGTGGATAAGATATTGCAGCTGTATTGAAAAAAGTTTTCACCTGGATTGCTTTTCATAAACCACTCCCTTGTGAGGCTTACATCAACGTACTTACTACCGTCATCATCCACCACGGGCGCAGCCCGTCAGCGAATGTGATCGACCCGAGGAACGAGGGGCGAGAGCATTCGCGAACCAGGGGTGCAGGGGATCATCCCCTGCCCGCCGGAGGCATTTTTTTTCCATGGAGGTTGTCCTATGACACTGCGTATCAAGAAGCTGAGAGACGAGAGTTTTGCCACGGAACCCTCCATTTCCATTGAGCGGGCCCTGCTCGTGACGGATTTTTACAAGAGAGAGGCGGGCAAGCACAGCATTCCTGTGATGCGAGCGAAGAACTTCTTTCACCTCTGCGCCAACCAGACCATCCATATCGGCGACGAAGAGCTGATTGTGGGCGAGCGGGGGCCGTCCCCTAAGGCTGTCTCCACCTTCCCTGAGCTCACCTGCCACACGGCCGACGACCTCCGCATCCTGAGCACACGGCCCATGGCGCGATATGCCATTTCGGGCGAGGACATAAAGACCTATGAAAAAAAAGTGATTCCCTACTGGCAGGGCCGTTCCATGCGGGACCAGATCTTTGCCCATGTGCCGGAGGCGTGGAAAAAGGCGTATGAAGCCGGCCTGTTTACGGAGTTCATGGAGCAGAGAGCCCCGGGACATACGACTCTGGACGGGCTCATCTATGAAAAGGGGCTGGTGGATATCCAAGCGGAGATCAAGGATGCCCTTTCGGCGTTAGATTACCTCTCCGACCCCGAGGCCACGGACAAAGCGGAGCAGCTGAGGGCCATGTCCATCTCCTGTGATGCGGCCATCCGGTTTGCCGAGCGCCATGCCGAGCTGGCCGAGGCCCTGGCCGGAGATACCGAAGAGATGGAGCGCAGGGCCGAGCTGCGGAAAATCGCGCGAATCTGCCGAAAGGTGCCGGCCCATGCGCCGGAGACCTTCCACGAAGCCCTTCAGATGTACTGGTTTGTGCACCTGGGCACCATCACTGAGCTCAACGGCTGGGATGCCATGAGCCCCGGCCACCTCGATCAGCACCTCGCGCCCTATTATGAAAAAGAGATCCAGGAGGGCAACCTCACCCGTGAGGAGGCAAAGGAGATTCTCTCCTGCTTCTGGATCAAGTTCAACAACCAGCCCGCCCCGCCCAAAGTCGGGGTCACGGCCAAAGAGAGCGGCACCTACAACGATTTTACCAACATCAACATCGGAGGGTTGAAACGGGACGGCCAGGACGGCTCCAGCGAGGTCTCCACCCTGCTTCTCGAGGTGGCAGGTGACCTGAAACTCCTCCAGCCCCAGTGCAACGTCCAGGTAAGCGACCGCACCCCGAACCGCCTTCTCAGCGCCGCCGCACGGGTCATCAAGAAAGGCCTCGGCTACCCGTCCCTCTTCAACACGGACGCCGTGGTGATGGAGCAGGTCCGCGTGGGCAAAAGCATCGAAGACGCACGGGAGGGTGGCAACAGCGGCTGCATCGAGACAGGCGCTTTCGGGAAAGAGGCCTACATCCTCACCGGGTACCTGAACGTGCCCAAGATCCTTGAAATCACCTTACACAACGGCGTGGATCCCCTCACGGGAGAGCAGGTCGGCCCCTGCACCGGCGAGGCAAAAAAACTGAAAACCTTCGAGGCACTTTACCACGCCTTTGAAACCCAGTTGAAGGCCGTGGTGGACCTTAAGGTGGCCGTCAACAATACCATCGAGCGCATGTACGCAACCAACGCACCGGCGCCCTTTCTCTCCTCGGTGATCCGGGACTGCGTAAAAAACGGCAAAGACTATTACAACGGCGGACCGCGCTACAACACCACCTACATCCAGTGCTGCGGCATCGGCACCGTCACGGACAGCCTCTCCGCCCTCAAAACCCATGTCTTTGACGGCAAGCTCTCCCTGTCCGGCCTCGTGACCAGCCTCAACGCCAACTTCGCAGGGGAGGAGGCCCTGCGGCTGAAGCTCCGGAACAAAACCCCCTTCTTCGGAAACGACGACGACAGGGCAGACGACCTCATGAAAAAGGTCTACGCCTCCCTGTTTGACACCATCGACGGCCGATCAAACACAAAGGGCGGGCTCTACCATCTCAACATGCTCTCCACCACCTGCCACGTCTACTTCGGCAAGATGCTGGGCGCCACCCCCAACGGCAGGCTGGCCCACATGCCCGAATCCGACGGCACCTCCCCCTCCCACGGAGCCGATCGAAGCGGCCCCACCGCCGTGCTGAAATCCCTCGCCAAGATGGACCAGGTGAAATCCGGAGGGACCCTCCTCAACATGCGCTTTATGCCCCAGCTCCTTCAAAGCGAAACGGACATCGAAAAATTCACCCGTCTCATCCGCACCTACTTTCGCCTGGGCGGCCACCACATCCAGTTTAATATCGTCGATACCGATACCCTCATGGAAGCCCGGAAACACCCCGAGAACCACCGGGACCTCCTTGTCCGCGTCGCCGGCTACAGCGACTACTTCGTGGATCTGGACGAAGACCACCAGAAAGAGATCATCAACCGGACGCAGCATGAAAGCTGGAGCTAACGGCTCAGTTCACCTTTCGCGGGTCGCCTATTGATAAAAAACCCTACAAAAACGTTCTGGTTTTCGCCCCATCTGCCGAGAGCCCGAAGGGTATGTACAAAAAGTCACAATCACCCTAAAAAAGGAAATTTATTTCATAATTTCTCCATGTCCCAACATCCGCACAAACAACACACCTGAAACGTCTTCTCGATCAATAAAGGGTTTACTTCGCCTCGCCACGATAAAACAGGCAATGGTATGTTAATTGCTTTCCACCAATACAACACAAAATGTACCTCACGATTCTAATGTCACCTGCACCCAACACCCTGCCCCCCCCGAAGCATTGCTGTAATTACAGATTATCCAGTTTTCACCGGAGCCGGACGACTGATCATCCGTTCTCCATACCCCGCGTTATTAACCCGACCGCGGACAAAGGAACTCGCTGACCCTCGCATTGACAGAGCCCCTCAAACGCAACTCACCTGAACATGGTCCTTGAACCATCCGGGTTAATACGTGATCACTACCCACCTAATCTTGGAGGTATTTTCATGTTTCGAAAAATCATCGCCCCCCTCTTTTTATGTCTCTTTCTCATGCTCAGCAATGCCATGGCCGACACCTCGGTTTCCTGGGTCACCCCACCGGACGGAAGCACCTATCTATCGGGAACGATTTTAGGAAGCGGTCAGCCTGAAGGTGCCATCACCGGAGTGGCTGGTACCAGTTGCCCCAACTGCACGGGCCTGGACCTGATGCTCGTCATCGATGTCTCAGGAAGCATGGGAGGCAGTAGGATTGCCGCAGCCAAAACGGCAGCCTCTGCCCTCATCAACAGCCTGCCGGACCACACCACCCAGGTGGGTATCGTCACATTCAATTCCTATGCACAGACCGTTGAAGTGCTCCAGGACCTCACCTCCAACAAGGCGACCCTTCTCGCCTCGGTCAACGGTCTCTTGGCCTATGGCGGAACGTCCATTGACAGTGGCATCGCCGCAGCGACAGCCGAGCTGACCGGTGGGAATGCCATTGCCGGCCACCAGAAGATGCAGGTCGTCCTTTCCGATGGTCAATCTAGTTATCCCATGGCCGTTGGTGAGGCTATGGCCGCTCAAGCCGCTGGAATCACCATCCACACCGTCGGCGTCCCCGGGCATGATGCGGGCTTGATGGAGGACATTGCCATCGCAGGGGGCGGCGTTTACACCAATGCCGCAAACCTCGATGAACTCGTGGATATTTTCAGCGCCGGAGGCGGTCTTGTGGGGCTTGACCATGTGGACATTCAACTTGCCGACGGGACATGGATCTACGACATCACCACAGATGCCCTGGGTAACTTCATCCTGCCTGATCAGTCCATTTTTATGGGTACCAACACCTTCACCGCACACGCCTGGGGAACAGACGGGTCTTACGCAGTGGCTGAACTGAACCTGAACGGCAGGGGAACCGGGCCCGCTCCCGTTCCCGAGCCTGCAACCCTTTTCCTCTTGGGCAGCGGACTCCTTGGCGTTGCCGGTTATCGCCGTAAAACGAAAAATCCGTAATTGGAACCGAATCGGCACAAGCCGCAGCAAACAACCTGAATAATGACCGTAAACACGATGTAAAAAACCGATCTCCAAAAGTGCTCAAGCGCAACCGCTGCCTGTTTTCAAGGTGGCACACCAAGGCAAGCCCCCGAAAAGGGCTTGCCTTTATTTATTGAAATCATGCATAGTTATAAAGCAATCATCAGCCTCATGTTTCATCACAGCCTTTACTCTCAAGTTACTCAAAGTATCTTTTTATCCATTCAGTCATCGCATTTAAAAAAGTCATTTCACTCCATTCACAAGGGGGATTGCCTTGAAAACCCATCCCGTGTCGACCCACTGGTCTCATATCCTTCTATCCCTTGCCTTTCTCCTCACCACCCTGTTCCAAGCGCCTCAGGTTCACGGCATAACCCTGAAAACGTTTGATACGACCGGGCTCCCCGTTCAACTCGATGACATGGTCCAAAAAGACCCAGCGATCATGACCCGAGTCATGGAAGAAGAACTAATGAGAGGAAACCTCTCCGCTGCGGCACGGATCGCAAAAGACCTCCTCGTGAAAACCCCTGATGAAGAGATCCCCCTTGCAATATCTGCCATGAGCCTTATCACCCGCGGGGAGTTGAACATGGCTCGGCAAACATTAACGAAACTCACACCATCGGCCCCTTCGCTTTATGCTCTCTGTGCTGAAGCGATGCTGCGTCACCGGGAAGGCCGCCTCGAAAAAGCTGAGGCTCTGTGCCATAAAGCCTCCAAACGGTCCCCGCTCCACCCATACCCCCATAACATACTGGGCCGCATTTATTTTGACCGTCACGAATACAAGAAAGCAGCCGACGAATTCACACAAGCCATCACCCTGGCTCCGGACTTTCAACCAGGCTACGCCAACTTGGGAGCCGTGGCCTTTGTCCAGAATGATTTTCACCAGGCCGCCTCCCACTTCGAAAAAGCCGTGGTGCTGAACCCGCAATCCCACAGCGCCCTCTATGGACTGGCCAGCGCCCTGGAGGCCCTGGGGGACAACCGAAAGGCCATTAACACACTGAAAGCCTGCATTGCCCTTAAAAAAGACGATGTGCACTCGCTGAAGACCCTGTACAAACTCCAGATCAGCACCGGCTCACCGGACGGCGCCTTGGAGACAGCCGGTCTCCTCAAAAAAATCGGTGACCCCGGTGCCGACCTGCTCATGGGGCAAGCGGCATTACTCAAAGGGGATATAAAGGCAGCGCGACGTCATCTTAAAAATGCTCCCGTGGGGTCGATTCAAAAAGAATACCTGACGGGCTATTGCCAGATCGCCACGGGAGATCATGCAAATGCTCTGCTCACCATGACATCGATTCTCAGTGATGCCCCTGGTCATAAAGGTGCGCAGATCACCTCGAAAGCCTTGGACATCTCCCTGGGCAACGCTGTCTCCACGAAAGAGATAGTGGCGATCGCCGAGCCAAACGTTTCATTGCCGCTCATTAACTTTATCGCAGGAACCCTTCACGCCTCCCAGGCCAACTGGTCAGAGGCACTGGTGTTTTTTAACAACACGCAAGGGGTCATCGGTGGGTTCGAGTTCACGGGGCTTAGCGCAGAAACCCTGGCCCATGAGGCCTGCCCCGAACAATACAAAACCATGGGGTTAAGCGTACTCTGCCAGCAGATGGGCATGAACCAAACAGCGCTACAGATGACTGATAAACTAACCACCCTCTGCCCAGAGTCGATTCTCGCCAACTATATCCATGGTCAGCTTCTTGCGAGACTGGGACAAAAGGAGTCGGCGGTATCATACCTTCAAGCAAGCCTCACCCACGCACCCCAGTTTTTCAGCAGCCTCTACTCACTCGGAGACCTTTGCCATGCCCTTGAAAAATCACAGGACGCGATTGTCTACTACGAGCGGGCGCGAACCATTAAAAAGGATACGGGCCTGCTCATAAAGCTCGGCCTTCTCTACGAAAGCCAGCAGGCATACGAAGATGCGGAGGAAGTATACAACACCATAATATCCGTATCACCGGACCTGTTTATCGGATACAACCAACTCGCCTGGCTCTATGCACAACGTGCCGTGAAGCTTGACAAGGCCCTTGAAGTCGTCGCAAAGAGTAACCAGCTCCAACCCAACAACGCCAGTGTCCTGGACACATACGGGTGGATTTATTTCCAGCAGAAAAAGTATGACAAAGCCTTGGAATACCTCACACAAGCCAAGGGCATTAACCCTCAGAGCCCCACCATTCTTTACCACCTGGGGATGACCCACTATGCCCTCGCCGACAAGGACGCTGCACGCCAGTGCATCGGTGAGGCACTGGCCTTGTCGCCCCACTTCAACGAAGCAGAAAACGCTCGCAAAACCCTCTCAAAACTGTAAGGATTCAGTCCATCGTGTCCTCCGGCAGCCCTGCCGGAGGACAATCATTTGCCCATGTTTTGAGCTGAACAGTTACTTTTCAATAACTACGAGAACGTAAAAAAGACATGCCGACAATTCATTCATTCACACCAGACGACCAACAGAGCGTCATTGACCTGATTCTGGGAATTCAACAAGAAGAGTTCAACCTGCCCATCACGGCCGACGACCAGCCGGACTTAAAAGAGATCCCCGCCTTCTACCAGGTGGGTAAAGGCAACTTCTGGGTGGCCCGGGTTCAGGGGGATGTGGTGGGGACCATTTCTGTCCTGGACATTGGGAATGGCCAGGGAGCCCTTCGGAAGATGTTCGTCCACCCCGGCCATCGCGGAGCAAAACACGGCGTGGCCCAGGGGCTCCTTGAGACTCTCTTTGCCTGGTCCCGTGACCGTGAATTTTCCGAGATCTATCTCGGCACCACGGATCAATTTCTCGCTGCACACCGATTCTATGAAAAGAATGGGTTTTCACCCATCAAAAAGAGCGATCTCCCGAAGGCCTTTCCCGTCATGGCCGTGGACTCCAGGTTTTACCTGCATGCCGTCCTGACTCCCCATACGTGGCAGGCGAGTTCTCAGCTCGTATCAAATACGGCATAAAAACGGAGACGTATCACGGCATCGCGGCCATCCCCCTTGACCCATACCTCCAATGCAGTTAAAATATCCGGTAAAACTATCGCCTGTAATTTCAGAACCATTCCTCACCACCCCCCGCTGTACCCGTCAGCCATAACGGCGCAGCCCCTCTCTTCCCGGCGGATCAGCCAACATCAGGCGGCCCATATCATGAACACTCGCCGTTCCCGGCCCCATGTAACGGCACACGCCTCACGATCCTAAGAAAGCATCAATCCAAACCCCAGGTGACGCCATGTTTGGAAAGCCCAGCCGTTCAGAACTGGAGCAAAAAATCAAACTGCTGGAGCAGCAACGGGACACCTACAAGCAGCTCACAGTGGAATTGAAGGAGAGTGAAGTGAGATACCGAACCATCCTTGAAAACATCGAGGAGAGCTATCTTGAGGTCGACCTCACGGGAAACTTTCTCTTTTTCAACACCTCGTTCTGCAACCTTCTGGGGTACTCCAGGGAGGAGCTGACAGGAAAAAACAACAGGGAGGTTCTCGACAAAGCCAACGCCAAAAAGATTTTTCACGTGTTTCGCAATGTTTATGAAACACAAAAGCCCGCCAGTGGGGTCGTCTGGGAAATCATACGAAAGGATGGGTCCATAATCATCATCGAAGCTTCAATCTCCCTCATCACGGATGCCAGTGGGGAAGCCGTCGGGTTCCGAGGGGTTGGCAGGGATGTCACGGATCAAAAGAAAACCGAAGAGACCCTGGCCCTGAACGAAGCACGTTTCCGGGACATTTCTCTCAGCATGGCGGACTGGATCTGGGAAACAGACAATGAGGGGCGATACATCTTTTCGGCTGGAAATATCAAGGATGTCCTGGGGTATGAGCCCGACGAAATCCTTGGAAAAACCCCTTTTGAGTTCATGCAGGAATCAGAACTGGAGAGGGTTGGAGGCATTTTCTCCGAAATAGTCGCGGAAAAACGCCCCATTGTGGACCTGAAAAACTGGAACCTCAAAAAAGACGGCAGCAGGGTCTGCCTGCTGACAAACGGTGTCCCCATCACGGACAAATCGGGAGAACTTATAGGATACCGAGGGGTCGACAAGGACATCACCCGGGAAAAACAGGCCGAAGAGGACTTGAAGCGCATCAACGAGGAGCTCAAGCAAGCCATCGGTCAAGCCAGGTCCATGGCACACCGGGCTGAAATGGCCAATGCCGCCAAAAGTGAGTTTCTCGCCAACATGAGCCATGAAATCCGCACCCCCATGAACGGCATCATCGGTATGACGGATCTCGTTCTCGGCACCCAGCTGACCGGTGAACAGCGGGAGTACCTGGAGATGGCCATGATGTCCGCCAACTCCCTCCTGGGCCTTATCAACGACATTCTTGATTTTTCCAAGATCGAAGCCGGACAGATGGAGCTGGAGTCCATCGATTTCAACCTGAGGCTCACCCTTGAAAATGCCATGGACACCCTGGCACTCAAGGCCCATGAAAAGGGCCTTGAGCTGGTCTGTCACATCCGGCCGGATGTGCCCACCGCCCTTGTCGGGGATCCGGGAAGGCTTCGTCAGGTGGTGGTCAATCTGGCAGGAAACGCCATCAAGTTCACCGAGCAAGGGGAGGTTCTCATCCGTGTTGAAGTAGCCTACGAAACAAACGCCTCGGTGACCCTGCATTTTATGGTGGCAGACACCGGCATCGGGATTCCCCAGGACACCCTGGCTTCAATCTTCCGGAGTTTCCAGCAGGTGGACGGCTCCACAACAAGGAAATACGGTGGCACGGGCCTCGGGCTCTCCATATCCAAGCAACTGGTCGAGATGATGGGCGGAGAGATCCAGGCCGAAAGCCCCAACCCGTTCCTCACCGAGGATCCCCTTTGCATGCACCGCCAGGCCACCGATGAGGAGGCTCCGGGAAGCCTCTTCCGTTTCACCGCCCGCTTTGAGTTGAGTCTCTCTGAAGAGCTCGCGCCCCCTCGTCTTAACCGGCAGGACCTTGAGGGGATGCCGGCCCTCATTGTGGACGACAACGCCACAAACCGCCTTCTCCTCCAAGAGATACTCTCATCCTGGGGGCTTGTGCCCACCACTGCAGCCGATGCAAGGGAGGCCATGAGCCTTGCAGACAGAGCTTTTCAAAACGAGGAGCCCTATCATCTGGCCCTGCTGGACATGCAGATGCCGGACACAGACGGGTTTGCCCTTGCTGATATGATGAAGGGATCTGCATTCGGAGAGACGCTGAAGATGATCATGCTCTCATCCATGGGCCGAAAAGGGGACTCCAAACGGTGCAGAGAGGCCGGTATTTCGGGCTATCTGTCCAAGCCGGTCAAGCAGTCAGAACTCCTGGACACCATCCTCATGACCATGGGGCTGCGGGAAGAGACAACAATCATCACACGCCACACGCTCTGCGAGCTGCGGGAGCGGCTGGATATCCTGCTGGCGGAAGACAACCGGATCAACCAGACCCTGGCCATCAACCTCTTGAAAACAAGGGGACACCAAGTAACCCTGGCCACCAACGGCAAAGAGGCTGTGGAAGCCGTAGAGACCCATGATTTCGATCTCATCCTCATGGATATTCAGATGCCGGAGATGGATGGATACGAAGCGACCCGCAGGATTCGGGAGCTGTCCAAAGGAAGCGCAGCGACTCCCATTGTTGCCATGACAGCCCATGCCATGAAAGGCGATCAGGAGAAGTGCATTGAGGCAGGCATGGACGATTATGTGCCAAAACCCATCAAGCCTGAAATGCTTTTCAGTGTCATTGAGAGGGTGACCCGCGGCGCACAAAAAGAGCCGTCAAATGCAGCCTTGCCAACCGAGAAAGCCGCTGCCTTTGTCCCACGGACCTTTGACCTCTCCCAGGCCATGGAGACGGTCCTGAACGATGAAGAGATATTCCGGGAGATCACCGATATCTTTCTTCAGGACCTGCCCGAAAATCTCGAAAAAATAGGGCAGGGTGTCGAAGAAAAAGATGCCTATGCCCTTGAGCGGTCTGCCCACAGCCTCAAAGGTGCCGTGGGCAACTTCGGTGCAAGCCGGGCCTACGAGGTGGCCCGGCGCCTCGAGGTGTTGGGCAAGGAAAATAAAATGGAAATGGCGGCAGATGAATTCTCTCGGCTGAAGCAATGCATTGGTGACCTGACCCATGAACTCAAACTCGTCTTACAGGGAATAAACCATGAAGATCCTGGTAGCTGAAGATGACCCTATATCCAGGCGCGTCCTTCAAGCCAACCTCATCAAGTGGGGCTACGACGTCACCCTTGCCGTAAACGGCAAAGAGGCCCTTGATATTATCCAGCGGCCTGACCCGCCGAGTCTTTTAATTTCAGACTGGATGATGCCCCAGATGGATGGCCTGATGCTCTGCCGGGAGGTTCGACGGCTGGATATCAAGCGCTATATCTATTTCATCCTCCTGACAACCAAGGGGGAAAAGAGGGACATCATTCAAGGCCTGGAGGCTGGGGCGGATGATTTTCTCACCAAGCCCTTCAATCAGGAGGAGCTGAAATATCGCATCGGGATCGGTGAACGAATCATCAACCTTGAACACCGCATTCTTAAAATGGCCAACACCGACCCCCTCACCGACGTGATGAACCGGCGGGCCTTTATGGAACGGCTGGACCAGGAGACCGAACGGGCCCACAGGGATCAATCCCAACTCTCCTTTATCCTCTCGGACATCGACCACTTTAAACTGGTTAACGACACCCACGGCCATCAGGCAGGGGACCTTGTCCTTCAGTGCTTTTCAAAAACGCTGAAGCAGGCCATGAGGCCCTATGACTTCCTGGGACGCTACGGGGGAGAGGAGTTCGTCATCGGCATGCCCGGGGTGGATGAATCCAAGGCCCTGTCAGCCGCAGAACGTTTGAGAAAGAAGGTCGAGGAGATGGAGATCATCCTTCCCGGCAGCTCCGATCTCTTCACCATTACCGCAAGCTTCGGCACGGCGACCTGCATCCTTCGCCCAAGAGAAGAGATGGATGCCTTCATCAAACGGGCGGATGATGCTCTGTACCAGGCCAAGGAGGGGGGGAGGAACAGGGTGTGTAAAGCTGGCTAAAGGCTAAAGGCTAAAGGCTAAAGGCTAAAGGCAGGATAGCTGGGGGTGGTGTTGTGTCACCTTTTTTCTAATGGTTTTCAGGCAACGTTCATCATTCAATTTATGGATTATAAACCACGAAGACCATGAAGCGCCCTTCGGGCTACACGAAGGAGGTTAAGCCACCTCAACCGTTGTCCACGGGCGCAGCCCGTCAGCGAATGTGATCGCCCCGAGGAACGAGGGGCGGGAGCATTCGCAACCTGGGGTCCAGGGGATCATCCCCTGGCCGGAGGCAACGCTTTACGCATCCTGCCCTGTCATTCCGTACTTTTCCAACCGATAAATCAAGACATGCCGGGGAACGCCGAGAAGGCGTGCGGCCTGGGACCGATTGCCACCGGAGCGGGCAAGGGCCTGACGGATGAGGTCCTGTTCCAGGTCGGGAAGGCTGAGGCCCTCTTCGGGCAACCGGAAAGCCCCCGCGGATGATTCGGCAGGGGGGCCGGCAAGGGCAAGGTCCGGGGCATCGATCACCTCATCGACAGCAAGGATGGCGCACCGCTCCACCACGTTTCTCAGTTCGCGGATGTTTCCCGGCCAGGAGTGAGCCGCAAGGCCCTGGGCAGCGCCTTTGCTGAAGGCGAGGGTTCTGCCGTCACGAAATGCAAAGGTCGCAAGAAAATGGTTGGCCAGGGGAAGTATCTCATCGGGCCGATCCCGCAAGGCAGGAATATGAAGGGGGACCACGCCGATGCGGTAGAAGAGGTCTTCCCGGAACGCCCCTTCGCTGATGGCCTCCGCAAGGTCCCGGTGGGTGGCGGAGAGAAGACGGATATCGCAGGGAATGACTTTCTGGCTCCCCACAGGCTCCACCTCTTTCTCCTGAATGGCCCGAAGGAGTTTCGCCTGAACGCCAAGGGGAAGGTCTCCGATCTCGTCCAGGAAAAGGGTTCCCCCTTCGGCGGCGCGGAACTTTCCGGGCTGATCGGACACGGCCCCTGTGAAAGCCCCTTTGACATGACCGAACAGCTCACTCTCCACAAGGTTTTCGGGGATAGCAGCACAATTGACCGTGATGAGGGGCCCTCCGGCGCGACTGCTCTCCCTGTGAATCAGCCGGGCCACGACCTCCTTACCCGTACCGGATTCCCCGGTGATAAGAACCGGTGCTTCGCTTCTGGCCACACGACGGGCGGTGGCAACGAGCTGCTCCATGACAGGGGAGGCCACCAGGGGTGTGCCCTTGCCCCGCATGGTTTCGATCTCATCGGTGAGCTGGCGGTTCGTTCGCTGAAGCGCCCCCATCTCCAGGGCCTTCCGACAGGAGAGCCGTAAGGCGTCGCGACTGAAGGGCTTGGTGATAAACGTGAAGGCGCCCTGTTTCATGGCCTCCACGGCCAATTCAATGGAGCCGTGGGCGGTGATGACGATCACCGGGGTCTCAGGGTTCACCTCCTTTACGGCGGCAAGAACGGCCAGCCCGTCCATGCCGGAGAGTTTCACATCCGTCACCACCATATCGGGCTGCTCTTTTTCAAACAACGCCAACCCTTCCTCACCGCTTCGTGCTTCAGTCACGGAAAACCCACCCGTGGACAGGTTGTGCGAGGTAACGGCCAGCAGGCTTTCGTCGTCGTCAATCAGAAGCAGGGTACCGGTCATCGCATCCTCCCGGGTTGATCACTGGAAAGTTAAAAAGAAACTCCGCCCCGCCGTCGGCGCGGTTGCGGGCCTCCAGGGTGCCGCACAGGCTTTCGGCAATGCGCCGGGAAATGGAGAGTCCCAGCCCTGTGCCGCTTTCACGGCCTGTAACAAAGGGCTCAAAGAGCTTAGGCAAAAGCCCCGGCTCGATGCCGGGGCCGTCATCCACGACTGTCAGGGTACATTTATTCTCGACAACAATTACTGTCACGGCGATATGGCCGCCCGCCTCCACCGCCTCCATGGCATTTAAGATAAGGTTCACCAACACCTGGGAGACCTTCTCCCCATCCACGCCCACCCGTAACGCTTCGTCGTCACACACCATGGAGAGTTTTACCCCACGGCTCTTCAGGCGAATCGCCATGGTATCGTTCACATGCCCCACCACCTGGCTCAAGAGGGTTGTTTCGCCCTCCTCCCCCCCTGCCCTCGCCCCCGTCATGGAAAGCACTCCGGACAGGGTCTTGTCGAGACGCTCCGTCTCCTTGATGAGAATTCCGGCAAACTTCCGGGATGCCCCCTTTTCCGGGGCTTCATCCAGAATAATCTCCGCAGCCCCCCGAATGGCACCCAGAGGGTTTTTGATCTCATGGGCAAGGGAGGTGGAGAGCTCACCGGCCACGGCCCGCTTCTGGCTCACACGAAGCTGCTCTTCAAAGCTCAGAAGAGTTATCGCATCCTCCTTAAGCCGCTCCAGGGTGGTTTCAAGCTGCATGGAGAGCTTCTGGTACTTCTCAGACAGACGGCGCTCCCTTCCGGAAACAACCCCCACAAGCGCCCCGGCTGCAAAATAAAGCAGCACCTCGGTGAGTTCGCTCCGATAGGTCATGGGGCTCTTGCCAACAAAGAGAAGCAGGTGGGGAATAAAAGCGATGGAGTTGAGAAAAGCCACAAGGAGGCCGCCCCGAAGGCCATAGAAAAGCGCCCCCACGGCAATGGGAAAGTAACTGAGTCGCCTCCAGGTGTCGTGGAGGAACATGTCGTGGCCCGGCGTAAAGAAATGAAGCATCCCGATGCCGACAGAGGCCAACACCAGCAATACAGGCAGAAACCTTTTCATGGGTGGTCCTCCTGGGGAGGGCTAAGGGTAGCTGGTGGCCTGGGTGTGTCAACTAGTTTCAATGGATACCACTCGGTAAACATGACAATCCCTAAAGCCTCGCAGAGCTTGTGGCAATGCTCGAATAACCACCATCTTTGATGGCGGGCGCAGCCCGCGACGAACGCCATTGCGATTTGCCCTGAGGAACGAAGGGTGAAGCGCAATGGCAATCAGCTTTCGAGGTATTTTTGCCTAATGTGGCTTCGCCGCCGGAGGCACGTTGTTTAGCCTGTCACTCGGTTCCCACGTCGATGGAATCTCCCACGCGTAGGACGCCGCCTTTCACCACTTTACCAAAAATCCCCTCCCGGGGCATGATGCAATCACCAGCCCGGTGGAAAATAGCACAGGGTTTGTGGCAGGTCTTGCCGATCTGAGTGATCTCAATGACGACATCACCCCCCAAGGCCACACGGGTTCCCACGGGCACCTTGAGCCAGTCGATCCCTTCGGTGGCAATGTTCTCGGCGAAATCACCGAAGCCCACGGTAAGCCCCTTGTCCACCATGGTCTGGATCCCCTCCTGGGCCAGAAGACTCACCTGGCGATGCCAGGGCCCGGCGTGGGCATCCCCTTCCACCCCAGGATTCTCCACCACAACCACCTGCTCCACGCAGGTCTTGGGAATCCCCTTCTTTGTGCTTACTGCCAGGGAAACCACCTTGCCTGTTTGGTTCACGTCACTCATACATGTTCTCCTGCGTCTAAAAAGCAATGCCTCCGGCGGCCAGGGGATGATCCCCTGGACCCCAGGTTGCGAATGTTCCCGGCCTTCGTTCCTCAGGCCGATCACATTCGCTGACGGGCTTCGCGCGTGAGACGGAGTTACTCAGTCAAAAATATTAATTCCACTAAAGGTACGGCATTGTATCCACGGCGTGACGAAACGTGTAACACCATTCGGAATGACTCCAACACTGGAGTCGGGCGAAGCCCGAGCCGAACGCCGATGCGATTTGACCTGAGGAACGAAGGGAAAAGCGCATCGGCAAACTGCTTTCGAGGTGGCTCACCTCGCCGCCGGAGGCAAAGCTTTTGGCTTTTTCTCTGTGGTTTACCTACCCCGTCACCTTATCGGCCGATGAGGTAAATCCCGTACGTGGCCCGCAGGTTGGGGAGAAAGTTCACCTCGGTACCGGAGACACGGATGTCCTGGGAGTTGATGGCAGCCTCTTTCAGAATCCGGAACCCCATCTCTTTGGCAAAGGTGTGGAAATCTTTTAATGAGAGCACCCGGATGTTGGGGGTATTGTACCATTCAAAGGGCAGCTCCCGGGTTCTGGGGACGTGACCGGAGGCCATCATCTGAAGCCGGATCCGCCAGTGACAGAAGTTGGGAAAAGAGACCACGGCGTACTTTGCGACGCGCAGCATCTCCCGGATGATTTCAGGCGGGTCAAAGGCCTGCTGAAGGGTCTGGCTGCAGACAACGTAGTCGAAAAAGCCGTCGGGATAATCCTTCACCTCTTCGTTGATATCCCCCTGGACCACGGTGAGGCCCCGCTCGATACAGCGGGCCACAAGGGATTCGTCGATCTCGATACCGGTCTCCACCACGTTTTTGCGGGTTTTCAGGGACCAGAGAAGTTCCCCGTCCCCGCATCCGAGGCCGAGGACCCGTGAACCGGGTGACACCCACGATTCAATGATGGAGAGGTCGTAGCGGAGGCTCTGCTTTGATTCAGGCATGGGTTCCCTTTCCCAGAAATCCGGTCAAAATGGTGGTAAGGCGATCACTGGGCAGGAGAAAGGCGTCGTGTCCGCAACTGGCCTCGATCTCGCAGAAGCTCACATCCACGCCATGCCGTTTAAAGAGGCCGACGATCTCCCGGTTCTGGTAGGTGGGGTAGAGCCAGTCCGAGGTAAAGGAGACCACCAGAAAAGGGTGTCCCAGCTCGGCCATGCGTTCAAGGGCGCCGCTTTCCTGGAACCCCGGTTCAATATCAAAATAATCTGCGGCCTTGGTGATGTAAAGCAGGGAGTTGGCGTCGAAGCGATCCACGAACTTGGCACCCTGATAATGGAGGTAGCTCTCCACCTGAAACTCGGCGTCAAAATCAAAGGAAAACTCATCGCGGTTTTGAAGCCGCCTGCCGAACTTCTGGCGCATGGCCTCATCGGACAGGTACGTGATATGCCCTACCATGCGGGCCACGGAGAGCCCCATGGACGGTTTCTCCCCGCCATAGTAGTGCCCTTCGTTCCAGTTGGGATCTGAGATGATGGACTGGCGCGCCACCTCGTTAAAGGCAATGGAGAGGGCCGAATGGCGCATGGTGGTGGCCATGGCCACTGCAGACCCCACCCGTTCGGGG
Organism: Desulfolunaceae bacterium; assembly: GCA_942491485.1. Lineage (GTDB taxonomy): Bacteria > Desulfobacterota > Desulfobacteria > Desulfobacterales > Desulfolunaceae > Desulfoluna. Next base: position 40,414 of record CALOAX010000021.1, read on the forward strand.
TAATTCTTGCACCATGACAGCACCTGCATGCCTCCCACTGAGCCGCCGATGACTGCATGGAGGCGGTCGATGCCCAGGTGGTCCACAAGGGCTGCCTGCACCTGCACCATGTCATGAATGGTCACCACGGGAAAATCGGTGCCGTAGGGCTTTCCGGTTACCGGATTGAGGGATGCGGGGCCTGTGGTGCCCATGCACCCCCCCAGGATATTGGAACAGATAACAAAATAACGATCCGTATCGATTCCCCTGCCTGGTCCCACCATGGTGTCCCACCAGCCAATGGAGCCATTGCTCCCCGCCGCATGGGAGTCGCCGGTGAGGGCATGGCAGATCAGGATTGCGTTGCTCTTGTCGGCGTTCAGGGTTCCCCAGGTTTCATAGGCCACGGTCACGCCTGGAAGGCTCTGGCCATTTTCCAGGGTCACCTCGTCATCCAGGGTGTAAAACTGTTTCTTCGCCGTCTCTTCGGCGCACTCTTCCTGCATCTCGTTTCCTTATCCTTTCAAAGCCTGGTCCAGGTCCGCGATAATATCTTCAACAGCCTCGATTCCCACAGAAAGTCGCAGCATGTCCGAACGAATGCCCAGCGCCTCTTTTACGGCCGGGTCAAAGGAGACATACTGGGTGGACCAGGGGTGAATCATGAGGCTTTTGCAATCCCCGATGTTGGCAAGGTGATAGATCAATGAGAGTCGGTCAATCATCCCCTTGCACGAAGCGTCGTCTTTCAGCCCGAAGGTGAGCATGCCCCCGAACCCCCTTCCTTCAAACTGCTTTTCCGCCGTCTCCCGGCAGGGGTGTCCGGCAAGCCCCGGGTAGTTCACCCAGGCCACCGTCGGGTGGTCGTTTAAGAACCGGGCCACGGCCATGGCATTTTCCAGGTGCCGCTCCATCCGGAGGGCCAGGGTATCCAGCCCCACCATGGTGAGGTAGCTGTTCATGGGGGCCTGGGTGGTGCCATGGTTGATATGGTGTTCACGCCAGATGCGATCCAGCAGGGCCAGCTCGCCTTTTCGCTCCACAAAGGGGGAAAAGTCAGCAAATTTTTCGGTGTTCCAGTTAAAGTTGCCGCCGTCCACCACCACGCCACCCGTGGCGTTGCCGTGGCCGCTGATGTACTTGGTGGTGGAGTGCACCACCGCATCGGCCCCCAAGGCCAGGGGCTGAACCTGGTACGGGGTCCCAAGGGTGTTGTCCACCACCAGGGGAAGTCCGTGGGCATGGGCAAGGGCGGCTGTCTTTTCGATGTCCGGCACGTCCAGGGCCGGGTTGCCGATGGACTCTATATAGAGAAACCGGGTCTTCTCCGTGATGGCGGCCTCCATGGCGCGTAAGTCCGTGGGGTCGGCCATACAAGCGGTGATGTCGTACTTCTTGAAAACCTGGGTAAAGAGCAGCCAGGTGGACATAAAGAGCGATCGCCCGGAGACGAATTCATCGCCGGCACGAAGCAGGGCCATGCAGGTGTTGCTGATGGCCGCCATGCCCGAGGCCATGACGATTGCACCTTTCCCCTGTTCCAGGTCTGCGAGTTTGGCTTCAAGGACGCTGTTGGTGGGGTTGGAGAGGCGGCCGTAGATGTGGCCCCCCTTGCCGGAGAAGGCATCGGAAAGGCTGTCGGCCGTGGAGTGCCTGTGGGAGGCACTCTGGTAGAGGGGAGGAAGGGTTGCCCCCTCCCACTCTTCGGTGTTCTGAGCGCTGTGGATCACGCGGGTGGCAAACTTTCGTTTCGGTGAGTCGGTCATCTTTCTCACATTCCAAGGAGGGTTTTGTAATCAAGAACGGCGCAGGCTCGGCACCGTTTCATTTTGTCGTCCCAGGAGATCGCCCCCATTTTGTCACAGAGGGTCCCCGAAAGGAACCAGCACATGTCCCCAGCCTGGAATTCCCAGGCAGGACACCTCCTTTTTCGCTCAGGATCGCACCCTTTCACCGTCCAGCAGGGAGATCCGTTCTCCCCCTTTTGCCGGGTCAGGAAAAAGAGAAGCTGCTTCTCCACATGGGCCGGAATGGAACGCCATCCCTGCTCGTAGCTGTGAACCGCCTTGACCGAAGTGCCCAGCACTTCCGCCATCTCTTTCTGAGTCCTGGCAAGCCGTTTTCGAATGGCCGCAAACTCTTTACTATCCATGGATTCTCCGATAAAATCAGCAGATATTCTCAATGTTGCACCACGCTACCACAATGTGGTATGTACGTCAATCAAGGCCAACGCGGCCTGAGAGTCGTTCGACCCTTCAGACCATTGCAGAATAACCCACTTCCGGAGCACACCATATCCCATGGATCAGATATTTCCCCAAGAGGCAGACCGCTGCCGATCAGAACACGAGTCCATCACCCGATTCCGCCAGTTGATGCCCGACATCACCCGGGAGATCATCGACAGCTGCGCCGAACCAGACTGCTTCATGCATGTGGGGTACGAGCCCATCCCCTCGCGGGATAACGCCAAGCGCATCATCAAGGTGGGAATGCAGATCCTCTTCCCCGGGTACTTTGCCGGAAAGAAGATCGACCCCTTGAACCTCACGTACCGAATCGGCCAGCTCACCACCACCCTCTTTGACCTGCTCACCGAGCAGGTGGTGCTCTCCTTCCGCCACGACTGCTACAGGTACAACAAGTCCTGCACCTCCTGCGCCAGTGAAGGCCACGAGGCGGCCCTGGCATTCTTCCGCGCCGTCCCCGAGATCAAGCGGATGCTCGCCAACGACGTCCGGGCCATCCGTGACGGCGACCCCGCCGCCCACAGCGTGGATGAGATCATCTTCAGCTATCCCGGAGTCTATGCCATCAGCGTCTACCGCATGGCCCACAAACTCTACGAGCTGGGTGTGCCCATCCTGCCGCGCATCATGACCGAAATCGCCCACAGCGCCACGGGCATCGACATCCACCCCGGTGCTCAGATCGGAAGCCGCTTCGCCATCGACCACGGCACCGGTGTCGTCATCGGAGAGACCTGCCTCGTTGGAGAAAACGTGCGCATCTACCAGGGGGTCACCCTGGGCGCCCTCTCCCTTCCTCCAGGAGCCGGCGAGCACCTCAAAGGGAAGAAACGCCACCCCACCATCGAGGACAACGCCATCATCTACTCCGGCGCCACCATCCTGGGCGGGGAGACCACCATCGGCAAAAACTGCACCATCGGCGGCAACGTCTGGCTCACCGAGTCGGTGCCCCCCGATACCAAGGTGTTCATCGAAACCCCGGAGCTCATCTACATGGACTCCAACGGGGCGAAAAAATAAAAGGCGGAAGAAAGAGCCTCCGGCGGCGAGGTGTGCCACCTCGAAAGCGGGTTGCGAATGCTCCCGACCCTCGTTCCTCGGGTCGAGCGCATTCGCTGACGGGCACAGAATATGAACACATCCATAACTATTCAGCTATGCCTCCGGGCGGGTCGCTTTTTGAAATGAGCCCCGAAAACGTTCCGGTTGCTCGATACATCGAAAACAGTCGACAAACCAACGGATTCGAGTGAATCGAAACAGCCCTCAAAACCTGTTTGTCAAACCCACTTTTTCAAATCAGGCAAAAGTTTGGCCCCCGGCAGGGCCGCCGGAGGCAGACTCTTCCCCCAATATTGCCCATATTAAGGAGACATCATGCACCGATATGACACCATAGATCAGACCATAGGCAGGACACCCCTGGTGCGCCTCGGGCGCATGGCCGAAGGGTTGCCGGTGGAGATTTACGCCAAGCTGGAGTTTTTCAACCCCGCCGGGAGCGTCAAGGACCGCTTGGGTTTTGCCATGATAGAGGCCGGGATCCGTGACGGTCACATCAACGACGAGACCCTTATCGTCGAGCCCACCAGCGGCAACACGGGCGTGGCCCTGGCCATGCTCTGCGCACGGCGCGGGCTGCGTCTCTGCCTCACCATGCCGGAGACCATGAGCATCGAACGGCGCAAACTCTTCACCCATTTTGGTGCGAAGGTAATCCTCACACCAGGGGCCAAGGGGATGAAAGGGTCCATCGAAGCGGCCATGGACCTGGTGGAAAAAACCGGAAACGCCTTTTTGCCCAACCAGTTTGAAAACCCCGCCAACGCAGAAATTCACCGAAAGACCACGGCTCCTGAGATTCTGGCGGCCACGGGGGGCGAGGTGGACATGCTCATCGCAGGCGTCGGTACCGGCGGCACCATCACCGGCACCAGCCAGGTGCTGAAAACCGTCAACCCCAACTTCAAAGCCATTGCCGTGGAGCCTGCCGAATCCCCCATCCTCTCAGGAGGCACCCCGTCTCCCCACAAAATTCAGGGCATCGGCGCCGGGTTTGTGCCCGGTGTCCTCGATATGAGCGTGGTGGATGAAGCGGTGACGGTAACATCTGAGCAGGCCTTTGAAACTGCGCGCCTGCTGGCCAAAGAGGAAGGTCTTCTCTGCGGCATCTCCTCCGGTGCGGCGGTCCATGCCGCCCTTGCCGTGGCAAAACGCCCGGAGTCCAAAGGCAAACGCATGGTGGTGATCCTTCCCAGCACCGGGGAGCGATACCTCTCAACGCCCCTTTTTGAAAGCAGGGGATAAAAATACCGGCCTCCGGCGGCAAGGGTGGCGAAGCCACTGTAGCGAAAACACCTTGAAAGCTGGTTGCGGATGGTTGGATTTAATAAGGCCCCGGATGCATTTCCGGGGCCTTTTTTATTGGGCATATCGCATCTTATCCATGCCCTTTGAAGCGTGTGGCAGACTCTGCGTAAACGCCAATCAAGCGTACATTTCACCAATACCCTTGAAATCAAAGGGGCACAGTAGGATGGGCAAAGGTAGTGCCGTGCCCATCACGAGCGGGGGTAACGCTCCATGCAGGAAGAGGATATCGGCCTGCTGGTATTTCCATCACTACGGTCAATGGAGGTTAATCGACCAATGATGGGCACGCTTCGCGCTTTGCCCATCCTACGAAGTTCCAACAATACCAACCGTACAGGGCATGTGCACGCAAACCCTGCCTTATAGGTATTGTTGGCCGAGGTGGCTCCAGTAAAAACGCATAAAATCTCTGGCACCATCCATGACTCGACATACCTACAAAACCACGAAGAGCCCTTCGGACGATACGAAACAGTGCAAGCAACCTCAGCTGCTGTCCACGGGCGCAGCCCGTCAGCGAATGTGAAGTACCCGAGGTACGAGGGTTCGGAGCATTCGCCTTATGGGGTGCAGGGGATCATCCCCTGCCCGCCGGAGGCACTCTTTTTTCCAATCCCCCCCGGACCGCCGAATAAATCTGCCGCCACACCAGGGCTTCGGCGACCAGCTCTTTGAGTTGCCGGTCATTCCACGGCACCAGAACAAAACGATAGATTCCCGCCCATTCCCGATAGGAGACCAGTGTTTCCAGTCGATTGAAGGGACAGAGCATGAGCCGCACGGCCCGGGGAGCCATCTCCCTGCTCATGTGCAGGCATTCGGCCCCGGTCATGTCTGAGAGGGTTTCTCCCACCAGAATCATCTCCACCGGGCCTGACGCCACCTGATCCAGCACCTCCTCCCCGGAAGCACCCACTGTCAGTTGCGTGCCTGAGGTCAACAGGGAACGCTTCAAAGCATGTTGAAAGGGCTGGGTGGCTTCAGCTGCCACCAGGGTGGGGGTGAACCAGGGGCGAAAAAAAGAAGCGCCTCCCTTGCGGGCATGGACCATTTTCTCCCGGAGCATGGCAAGGAAAATGTCCGTTAATTCCGGGTCAAAACGAGAGCCCCGCCCACTGCGCATGACGCCCATGGCCGCCTGTATCGGCATGCTTTTGCGATAGGGGCGATGGGAGGTCATGGCATCAAAGACGTCCACGATGGTGATGATCCGAGAACAGATATGAATCTCCTCTTCAGACAGGCCATCGGGATACCCCTGCCCGTCCCAGCGCTCATGGTGCTGCCGGATAAACAGGGAGGCGGTTTCTAAAGGGCCCACGCACCGCGTGATGGTATGGCCCCTTTCGGAGTGGAGGCCCATGAGTCGCATCTGTTCCGAGGAGAGGGTCCCCGGTTTCTGCAGGATATAATCGGACACACCACCTTTGCCGCAATCGTGGAGAAGGCTCCCGAACACAAGATGGGCCGAAAGCTTGCGAGGCAACGCCGCCCGCCGGGCCAGCGCCAGGGCATAGTCCATTACCCGCAGGCTGTGCCCCTGGGTCACGGGATCCCTCGGCAGAATCGCCCGGACAAGGGCAAAGGCGGCATCCAGCTCTTCCGGCGACAGGTCGTGATCCGCCTTGCAGGAGCCTTCGTTGGGATCATAAAAGGATCTTACACCATCTACTTCCACAGACGCCTCCCATGGCGCGTTCGTAAACATGGGGATAAGCTTAGCCCCGAATGGGCTGCAGAGGTTACCCCGGATATTTCACAATAACTATCAGCAATAACATGTTGTTGCTTTGATCTAATTGTTTTCCCATGAAATACCCGGGCTACCCCACCCCCATCATCCGGATGATCACAGCTTCCAGGTCTTTTTTCTTGATGGGTTTGGCGATGTACTCGTCCATTCCCGCCCCGAGAAAGCGCTCCCGGTCCCCCTTCATGGCATTGGCCGTAACTGCAATGATGGGCACATGCCCCGATCTCTGCGCAAGGAAGTCAGGAGCCTCCTTTTCGATACGCCGAATCTCCGTGGCCGCCTCCAGGCCATCCATCTCCGGCATCTGCCCATCCATCAGAATCAGGTCAAACGCCTCACTGACAAAGGCGTCCACCGCCTCAATGCCGTTACTGGCAATCTTCACCGTGTGACCCATTTTTTTAAGCATGTTCACGGCCACACGCTGGTTCATGCGGTTGTCCTCAGCCAGCAGCACATGGAGTGATGGAAACTCCACAGGCTCTTCCTCAAGCTTGTCCCGCCCCAGCTGCATTGCCTGCTCCAACTCAAGTTTCCGGGCATCGGCCTCCTCGAGTTTCAACATCTGAATCAGCCGTTCACAGAGCTCTTTTTTACGAACGGGCTTGGTGAGATAGGCGGCAAAGCCCACCTCTTTCATGCGAACGGCATCCCCTCGCTGGCCTATGGAGGTGGCCATCAAAAGTGGAATGTTCTGCGTGGTTATCCTCTCTTTGAAACGCCGGCCAAGCTCCTCGCCGTCCATGCCGGGCATCTGCATGTCGATAATCGCCGCGTCAAAAGGGGCCCCCTCGTTAAACGCCCGTTCCGCCACCTCGATGGCGTCCAGGCCGGATGGGACCTCAGCCACCCGGCAGCCCCAGGACCGTGCGTACTCCCTGAACACCTGCCGGTTCACGGAATTGTCATCCACAATCAACAGGTAAAGGCCCTTCAGGGCATCGGTCTGATAGAACCACTCTTCCATCACCCCCACCTGCTTTTCAAACTCGGCGGTAAACCAGAAGGTGGTCCCCTGGCCCAATTGGCTTTCCCCGCCGATGTTGCCGTTCATCAAAAGAGTCAGCTGCCTGGAAATGGCCAGCCCCAGCCCCGTTCCCCCGTACTTCCGTGTGGTGGAGGCATCCCCTTGCGAGAAGGAATCGAAAATGGTGGCAAGGGCCTCCTCGCCAATACCGATCCCTGTATCCACGACCTCGAAAAAGAGCCTCACCCGGGCTTCGGTTTCCTCTTTCACGGCCACCCGAATCAAGACGCTCCCCTTCTCCACAAACTTTACGGCGTTGCCGGCCAGGTTGGTCAGGATCTGCCTGAGACGCACCGGATCGCCCCTTAAGTGAACCGGCACGTTGTCGTGGATCAGGCTGGCAAAATCGAGGCCCTTGTCCTTGGCCCTGATGGCCATGACATCACTGAGCTCCTCCAGCACCGTCCGCAGGTTGAACTCGATCTCTTCGATATCCAATTTACCCGCTTCGATCTTGGAAAAATCGAGGATATCGTTAATCAGAATAAGCAGGGCGTCGGCGCTGGACTTCACCGATTCAGCGTAATCCCTCTGCTCATGGGTAAGCCCGGTGTCCAACAGGATATCGATCATGCCAATGACCCCGTTCATGGGGGTCCGAATTTCATGGCTCATGTTGGCCAGAAAGGCACTCTTGGCCCGGGTCGCCTGCTCCGCCTCATCCTTGGCCCGTTTCAAGAGGGACTCGGCCTGCTTCTGGAGGCTGATGTCCCGACAAATAGAGACAATCCCCACAGCCCCTTTTTCGCGGCCTTCCATAAGCGAAGAGCTCATCCATGTGGGAAATGTCCGTCCATTGCGAGAGACATGCCCGATCTCTCCTTCGCAGCTGCCGTACTCCATCACTTTGCGCATAAATTCCCGCAGATGGTTCTCCACCTGTTCCTCGGTATGGAAGGAGTCCAGGTTCACCCCCGCCAGCTCCTCGGCACTATACCCGTGCATCTCTGCCCAGGAGGGATTTACAAACTCCACCACGCCCTCAAGGTCGGCGATGGCGATGCCGTCCACCGACTGCTCCATGGCCGCCTTGAGGCGCAGGAGCGAATTCTCGCTGAGCTTGCGTTCCGTGATATCCTGGACGGTGCCGATGAGGGAGGCAACCTCACCGGTCCGCTTGAACTCTTTCACCTCCGGGACCTCCGCCCGCACCCACCGAACCTCACCATCACTCCGGATAATTCGGTATTCAAGGGGTTCGGCCTTGCCCGTCTCTGCAAGGAGCCTGCCCATCTGGACGAGGCCCTCCCGGTCGTCCGGATGAACCATGCGATTGATGACGTCCTCGAACCGACCCTCCAGGCTTTCACTGTCGCTGTCGTAAAGGGCCATCATCACCTCGGAAAGGACAACCCGGTCTTCCTCCAGATTCCACTCCCAGCTCCCCAGCCCTGCAATGCGATTGGCCCGTTTAAAGGAATTTTCATTGTCCCGGAGCCGTTTCTCCGCAAAGCGCTTTTCATCCAGCTCCCGTACAAGGGTATCGTTTACCTTCTCCAGCTGGCGAGTCCTTCGGTTCACCACATCCTCAAGGGTCTCCCGGTGCTTTGTCAAAATCCGTTCAGCCTGCTGACGCCTGGTGACGGTCGCCCAGAGGACCATCACCATTGTGATAAGCAACACCCCCACCAGATAGCCGGCCTGGGTGATCCGCTTCTGACCGAGTGGAAGGTCGGGATACACGTCGCTTGGGAACAAGCCCACTATCATCCATTTGTGGGCGGGAATATCCACCCGGACAACCCGATACCGGGTGTCGCCCTCAACCGTCTCTTTGTCATCGTGCCCCCAACTGAGACGCTTGATCTGATGACCGCCGAACTGTCGTTCAACGTCCAGTCTCCCAGTCTCCGACCCGTTGGGCTTACGGACCTCATGGAACAACATACGACGTGTGTTGCCCGCAAACACCACCCCGGAGCCATCAAGCAGCAAGACCGGCAGGGAAGCATGACGGAAAAGGTCATCCACGGGCTCCATGGAAAGCTTAAAGACCATCACCGCCACAGGGTCCATCCCCTGCCCCATGACGGGGTAAGACATGTAAACCCCTCGACGCAGAGTCGTCACCCCCACGGCCGGAAACACCACCTTGCGGCCCGTCATGGCATACTTGAAATAGGGACGAAACCGATAGTTGTTACCCGTAATCTTCTTGCCCCCATCATACGTGGAGCTGGCCACCACATCGCCCTCGCTGTTCATCAGGTAGACAAGCGCGGTAGCTTCCATGCCCGCAACCACATCGAACAGCCGCTCCACCTCATCAACATTCTCATCCGAAAGAGCCCCCACAACCATGGGGTTTGTTGCCAGGTTCTCCAGCCCACTCCAGCGATGAGAGATCAGCTCTTCCAATTCATCCCGGTAGCCATGGAGTTGGGCCAGATTCTCCACCTGACGCATGTCACCCTTCAGCAGAATGATACCCATCCAGAGGACAACAGAAAACGCCGCCACCAGAAGGGTCCAGTAGACAATGTAGCGCCATAACTTCATGGATCATGAAACTCCGGCGTTGGGGGTGAAGGAACCGGCAAAATAATGCTTCGAAAAAAATCAGCGTTGAAATGATATAAAAGACGGAAAAGGCCAGTTCTCAAGGAGGGTGTTCAATGGACTGCACTAATTGGAATAGTATACACGCAGGAGAGAGGTGACGTCAATTTCTTTGCTTTTTGAGTAGGTTGCCCTACCACACCACAGGAAGACGCACGAGGGTTCCGGCCTTGTTCTGAAAAAGCAGGTGCCCGTTTTCACGGCCGTAGAGGTAAAGATCACGGGTCAGGGCCACGTCTTTTGTGCAGTACTCTTCGATGAGGTCCATGCGCCCCTCCTTCCACCAGGCCAGGGCAGCCAGGCCGTCGGCGCTCTTCTCAGCCCCCAGGGTGTGGCCGGAGAGATGATCCAGGGAGAGGCGATAACCGAGCCGCTTGTGTACCTCTTCAAGCATGTCCAGGGTTGGAAGGCTGTAGAAATCCACACCGCAGGTGCCGGAGAGAACATCGTAGTCAAAGCGACGGATGTTGAACCCCACCACAAGGTCCATCTCTTTCAGAACCTTTGCCATGTCCGGAATCTGGTCCTCGGTCCAGGTGGTAAAGGCATCGGTCTCGGAATCGTACAGCACCGCACAACTCACGCCCATGAGCCGCGCACGTCCCCAGCCACCCACCTCCTGGGCAGAGCGCCTCGTCTCCACATCCAGCACACCGAACCGTCGGGGCACGGGTGGTTTTTCGTCCGAGCTGTTCCGGGCCGGGGCTGGAAACCTGGGCACCGGTTCGCCCATACGCAGGGCCTCGGTCAGGGGCTCTTTGAGTTTTTCCAGAAGCACCCGGGATGCCTCCTTGTCGATGGGGCGATTGCCCGAACCGCACTTCGGCGAATGAACGCAGGCGGGGCACCCCGTCTCGCAGGGACAGGTGGTGATGACCGAAAGGGTCTTTTCAAACAGCGCGTCGGCCTCGCCGAACACCCCGCTGCAGATCCCGATGCCACCGGGAAACCCGTCGTAGATAAAGACCGCCCCCTTGCCCAGCTGAGGGTGGTGGGGAATGGAGATCCCGCCGATGTCGTTCCGGTCGGCCATGGCGAAAAGGGGCAGAATGCCGATGGCGGCATGCTCCACCGCGTGGATGCCCCCCATAAAGTGACGCTGCTCGGTCTCCATGGCCACCCGCACCGCCTCGGGCACCTCCAGCCAGAGCCCCTCGGTCTCGAAGACCTGGGGCGGCACGTCCAGGGGAATCACGGTGAGAAGCCGCTGCCCTTTGACCAGGCGTTTTTCATACCCGGTGATGGTCTCGGTGACCTTGAGCTTGCCAACCCCCACCCAGGCATTTCCCAGGGGCTTTCGGTCCATCACCTCCAGAATCTCCGTCTCCTTGTGGCTACGAATCCGGGTGAAATAGTGCACCCGCCTCTTTTCAGCCACGGCCACCCGCTTGTCCATGTCCAGCTCGGTCACCACATACGAGTCGCCCCGATGGATGTAAACGGCCCCGGCATAGGTCTCTCGAACGGCCCGGTGCCCGTCGACGCTGCCGATCATCTCGCCACTGCCGCCGTCCACAATGTCAAAGGTATCCCCCGTCCCCCGAAGGGCCACGGAACGCTGGGGGAATTTCCGGTGGGAAAAAAGCATGTCCCCGTCGGCGCTGGCCAGCAGGGTGCCGTACGCCTCCATGCGGGCAAGCTTGTCCGCCACCGCCGGCTGCTGAAACAAAGGCTCTCCCCGCCGGATGGGAAGCTCCGCCGCCGCGCAGTCCAGGTGCTTGGCCATCAGCACCTCGTTGGCCGGGTTCACCACCGCCTTTTCCGGAGGCATGGAGAAAAAGAGGTCCGGATGATTCATCATGTACTGGTCAAGGGCGTCCTCCTGGGCAATGAGCACCACCAGGGACTCACGCCCGCTCCGTCCCACACGGCCCGCCCGCTGCCAGGTGGCCATGACGCTGCCCGGATACCCCACGAGAATGCAGAGATCGAGCCCGCCGATGTCAATCCCCAGCTCCAGGGCGCTGGTGGAGACCACAGTCAGCAGCTCGCCTTCGGCCATTCGCCGCTCGATCTCCCGCCGCTCCTCGGGCAGGAAACCGGACCGATAGGCGGTGATCTTCTCCCCGAACTCCGCCCTTTTGGACGCCGCCCACATGGCGATGAGCTCCGTCATCTTCCGGGACTGGCAGTAGACAATGGTGCGAAGCCTTCGGTGCATGGCCGAATGAATCAACTTGATGGTCGCCTGAGACGCCCCTTCAGGGGTGTTGAGCATGACAAAATGCTTGGTGGAAGAAGGGGACCCGCTCTCGGTGATGGCCGAAGTCTCCACATCGGCCAGAAGGGAGGTGTGCTCCGCCGGGTTGCCGATGGTGGCCGAAGAGAACACAAAACAGGGGTCTGCGCCGTAATAGCGGCACATACGCTTGAGACGCCTGAACACCCACGCCATGTGAGAGCCCATCACCCCTTTCAGGGTATGAACCTCATCCACCACCACATAGCTGAGCCCCCGCAGAAATTCGGCCCAGGAGGCATGGTAGGGAAGAATGGATAGGTGCAGCATCTCCGGGTTGGTCATAAGAATATGGGGAGGACGGGTGCGGATCTTCTTTCGCTCGTACGGGGGCGTGTCCCCATCGTAAATGGCGGCCGTCACAGGCTCACCGGTAAAGACAGCACCGGAAAGACGCTCCAGGGCCTTGAGCTGGTCCTGGGCCAGGGCCTTCAGGGGGAAGAGGTAAAGAGCCCGGGTGCCCGGATCTTCCAGCACCTTCTCCACCACAGGGATGTTGTAAATAAGGCTCTTGCCGCTGGCCGTGGGCGTGGCAACCACCGTGTGCTGCCCCCGTCGAATCGCCTCGATGGCCTCCACCTGATGGCTGTAAAGAGCATCCACCCCAAGCCCCTTCACCGCAACGGCAAGGGCCTCGGGCAAGGGCGGGTCCAGCTCTCCAAGGGACGCCTCGCGCCCCGGAATCACCTTGTGGGCGGCGATATGGTGAACAAAGGCCTCATGGTTCTTCATGCCCTCAATGTAATTCTTAACGGCCATCTATCCCTCCACCACCGCAGCCAGACGGGACACGCGCTCCAAAAAGGCATCTTGCCCGGCATCCGGAAGCCGCACAGTCAGACGCACCACCCCTGAAAAATCTTCACGGAGAACCTCTCCCCCATGCTTTTCAAGCTCATGCTTCACCGACTTCAAATGCTCATACCCCATCTCCAGGTGCACGGGCTCCGAGGTTGCGTAAAAACTCGTGGGCAAACTCTCCAGACACAACTTCACCAGTCCGCCGTACGCCCGAACCAGACCGCCCGTCCCGAGCTTCTGACCGCTGGAATACCGGGTCACCACCACGGCAATCTCGCCGATGCCGCAATGGGTCAACACCTGATGCATGGGCGGACCGGCCGTGCCACGCGGCTCACCGTCATCCCCCATGCCCGACGCAGACGAGCCAGGTGGCCCCGCCACAAAGGCATGACAGTTGTGGGTGGCGTCACGGAACTCTTTTTTCAGGCTTTCCACGAACTCCCGGGCCTCGTCAGGAGTCTCCACACGCCGTGCCGTGGCGATAAACACACTCCCCTTGATCTTCTCCTCCACCCGGTGCTCACCTGCCGGAACCCTGTAACCATCCATGCGACCTCAACTCCTGTGCGTCTAAAGCAAAAAAACACGCCTCCGGCGGGCAGGGGATAAATCCCCTGCACCCCAGGTTCGCGAATGCTCCAACCCTCGTGCCTCGGGTTGTCACATTCGCTGACGGGCTGCGCCCGTGAATACCGACTGATGTGGTTCAACTTCCTTCGTGCAGCCCAAAGGGCGCTTCGTGGTCTATCCCCGATAGCAGATCATGAAGGCGTCTGAAATCCGCGTGACTTTTCGCGGCAGAGCCGCCGGAGGCAACTTTGAGCTGAACCGTCATGAAAACGGCAACTATTTATGCCGTCTTCCCCGGCTGCTCGAAACGAAAAGGCCACGGTGTGGCTTCAAATTTCAGCCAATACTTCACCGCTTGTATGGACGAGTGACCGGGGATCCATGCTTGCAGCCATCCAACAACGGATAGCCATTTTCATTTGGCAGAGCAAAACGACCCATCGACCGATATCCTACCGGCATTGACCTATCCTATCACCTATATCCTATCACCCATCCCCTTCGTATATACCCACCCCCCAAAAAGGATGCAACCGGCACCTCTTTTTCCCCTTGGTTTTTAGCCGATTTCGTGGTTTCCTGAATCATGAAGAACCAGTGATGCGCCCATGAGATGATGAGATGGCCCACACACCGAATCCCCATAAAGTTCAAGCCACCAGAGCTTGACTCCCTTTACCGGAGAGATTCCCTTGTCGTCTCTGTTCTACCCCGGATAGTTCCGAGCTAAGCCCTCAGACGTGGCATCACACACGGGAGACCATTGTGTGCTTTTATATTCTCCTGATATCTGATATATCAGAACGCAGGATCATCAACGCAACACCTCCCGGAAACACCCGATTTTAAAAATTAGACCCATGAGGAGATGTGACCCATGCCAGACCATCAGACCATTCGTATTCAGGAAACCGACGTGTTTGTTCGCAGAAGCGGGGAAGGAAAAGGCCAGAGTGTCATCTTCCTTCACGGGATGCGCTTCTCCTCCCTCAACTGGGAAGAGCTGGGCACCCTTGACCTGCTCGCCGACAAAGGCTTCGACGCCATCGCAGTGGATCTGCCCGGCTACGGCCAGTCCCCGAGAGCCGACGAGATCGCAATTGAAGAAGTGCTTCCCCTTATCATCGAAGCCCTGGGCGTCGAAAAACCCGTCATCGTGGCTCCCTCATTTTCCGGCACCTACGCCCTGCCCGTGGTCTCCGAACACCCCTCGGACTTCACCGGCTTCGTGGCCCCGGCCCCCCTGGGCATCCCCGAAAACGCCGGAGCCCTCAAAGGAACATCCCTGCCCTTCCTCATCATCTGGGGCGATGACGACCCCATCGTCCCCGAAGAGAACGCCCACGTCCTCGACAGCGTCCTGGCCGACAGCCACGTGGTGATCCTCCCCGGCGGAGGCCACCCCACCTACATCAACCAGACCGAGACCTTCCACCGCCACCTGGTCCGGTTCCTGGAAAAGCTGTAAGGACGTAAAAGCGTGCCTCCGGCGGCGAGGTGAGCCACCTCGAAAGCTGATTGCCGCTGCGCTTTGCCCCTCGTTCCTCGGGTCAAATCGTAGCGGCCTTCCAGAGATCAATGGTTTTCTGAGCGCTGTCACTCTTTTCGTTGATTGTGGAAGCGTTCCGCCATAAACAGCGAGGCACGATCGCTAAAAGTCCAAACTTGTAGAAAAGTAAAAATGCGCGTTGAACCCATAAGGGTTAACGCGCATTTTTTTTACATCTCATCTCGGCACACCGGACAACCTCAAGGGCTCACCTACCCACAACGCAACGTGAGTACCTCTTAATCACAGCCATGGGTTCCTGCGGTATCCACGATATGATGGTATGTGCCGCATCAAAGCCACTCCATTACAAGCACCCATTTCCCCCCCCCCCCCCGTGAAACGACGACTTTCCGTAGGATGGGCAAAGGTAGTGCCGTGCCCATCACAAATGGTGATAAACACCCATAACGAAAAAAAGAGATCGGGCTGCCGATATTTCGGTTCATATAATCGGTGGAGGTTAACCGACCCATGATGGGCACGCCTCGCGCTTTGCCCATCCTACAGGGTTCCAACAGCCTTTCTCCCTCGGCCTCTGGGCGGGGAAGAAAGCCTGCCTCCGGCGCCAAGGTGTGCCACCTTGAAAGCTGGTTGTGAACCCGGAATTATTTACTAAGACCTGTTTGTCAAATGTTTCAAAATCTTGGTTCCCGACAAGACCGCCGGAGAAGACGAAATGAAGAAACGGTCGTTACGCAAAACATGAAACGGGTCTCTTCTGAAAAAACGGTCGAATCACCTTACCCTTCGCGCGAATGCCTCAAAAGTGATTGCATCACAGCGACCTTCACGCATTCGCCATAGGGTTTCCAGGTGCCCCCACCTGGCCGCCGGAGGCAACAATCATCCGAATAGTTGAGCAATCCGATTAATTTCGCGTGTAAACTTCCAGTATCGGAAACCGGCTCTTTCCGAATGAGACGGAGAAAGTGACGGTTTCCATGCTTTTAAGGGTCCGACTGTGCTTCAAGGGGGAATACCGCTCCCCGTTTGCAAACAGGGCCATGAGCTGGTTCTGCTGAAAAATCCGGGAGCCCGTCGATGTATTCTTCAAAGTGACCACAGCCCACCGAGCCCCTTCCTCGCTGCTCATCAAGACGTAGTTCACCACCTCAAAGTCACTGCGCTCCGGCTCAATATCCCCTTCGTTTTCAAAAAAGGTCTCAACATCCCCGGATACCGATCGGTCCACGGATAAAACGTCTTCGGCCATAGCCACGCTTGAAAAGCCAACGATTAAAACCAGCGTTAATAAAATTCTCTTCATCAAGCCCCCTCTCCCGCTGAAAATGAATTCACCTCATCAGCCGTTAAATACCGCCATTGCCCAACGTCAATATCCAAACGCACCTCTCCAATTTTCTCCCGGTGCAATGAAACAACCCGGTTCCCCACAGCAGCAAACATACGCTTAACCTGGTGAAACTTACCCTCGGTTATGGTTAAACACACCTCATTGGGGCTGATAACATCCAACTTAGCCGGTAACGTCAGCCGATCCTCACCCTGCAGTTGGACACCATTTTCAAATTTCAACGCCACATCATCAGAAATAGCGTCACGCAAACCCACACGGTACACTTTTTCACATCGCTTGTTAGGCGAGATGATATCAAACGACCAGCGCCCGTCATCCGTGATCAAGACCAACCCCGTTGTGTCTGCATCCAAACGTCCGGCGATATGAAGTTCTGAGGCTCTATCAATGCCTGTACCATTGAATAAAGAGGGATACGCTTCGTCTACATTTGAACAAATGGTGCCAGGCGGTTTATGCATCACGATGTAACGAAAGCTGCGAGCTTTAAGCCTCTGACCGTTCAGGACAATCGTGTTGTTTTCATGAACCTGAACCGCCTCACTTGTCATGACGCAATCATTAACGATCACCTCCCCGGCATGAATAACCCGGGTCGCTTCAGCCCTCGTTAATTCGGTACTCTTACAGATAAATCTATCAAGGCGCATAACAGAACAGCCTTCTATGGTCAAAGTGACTCCAAAGAACTGGCCTCCGGCAGCAAGGGGCTGAGCCCCTTGACCCCAGATTACAGAATCAATTTGAACCTCGTTCCTCGGCTCCAATTGATTCTGCCAGTTCAAAGAAACGTGGAGTCACAGTCAAATAAAAATCAAACTTGTCGATTACAGTTTAAATTCGATAAAGCACTTATCTTGTTTGGGAGAAGGACCTTGCCTTGGCTCTTGAAGTCGTGCCGGAGTTTCTTCCTCTAACCAGACTAAAATCCTGGAATAACTTGACCCGCTTGAGGCCGCATAGTTAGAAGGCTGATGATATCTGGTTACCCATTGATATTTAAATGTTTGGAGCAGGTAGTGCAGAAATTTTATTTAGGTTGTGATGTCAGCAAAGGTTACTCAGATTTTGTCATCATCGATGATCAAATGAACTGTGTGGAAGAAAATTTCCAATTAGACGATACAGCCACAGGTCACGCGGAGCTTAGTGAACGTATATCCGCTTTCTTTGAAAAACATCCTTCGGCCACATTGTATGCCGCCGTGGAAAGCACTGGTGGCTATGAAGATAACTGGTATGCCTTTCTCTTGAGGCAGCAGGGAAAGTTCAACTTGCACGCTGCCAGGGTGAACCCCAATGGAATCGCCCATGACAATAAAGCGGGAATGATTCGAAACCTGACCGATAAGATCAGTGCTCGGAGTGTGGCTGAATATCAAATCCGTCATCCAGATAAAATCCCATATGGCAAGAGAGATCCGAACAAAAGTCTGAAGAAAATGTGGGGTCGATACAGGAGTTTAATAAAGCCGATGGGGGTCCTTCTCAATGAACTTGAGTCGCTTCTCTACAGCGCAAACCCCGAGTTGTTGCCATATTATCGATCACGAATGCCACAATGGCTGATGCTGCTTTTACTGAAATACCCAACAGCCAAGATGCTTGCTCGGGCAAGGGTAGCGACTGTCGCATCAATCCCATTCTTAAAGAAGCCCCTTGCATCGGTACTCGTTAAAAATGCTAAGGCCAGTACAGCGGAAGAATCTGATGATTTAACAGCATTTTTGGTTAGTTCCACGGTCTCCCAAATTGCGTCTCTGTCGAAACAGATCACTATATTTGAGCAGCGTTTTGAAAAAGAGTGTGATTGGCCCGAGGTGCAGTTGCTGATGAGTATCAATGGAGTTGGGCGTATGACAGCCATCGTGTTGATGCTTTACATAGAGGACATTACGCGGTTTAAGTCCGCTAAAAAACTGGCTTCTTTTTTGGGCGTTCACCCTGAGCTTAAGCTCAGCGGGGACGGCTCAAAAAAGGGTAGCTATAAAATGAGCAAGAAAGGCCAAAAAGCCCCAAGGGCAATGCTTTATATGTCTGTTCTTGCAGGGTTGTCGAAGGGGAGCCGCAATGATGTCATAAAGCGTATATACGATGAAAAGAGAGCTTCCGGCATGGTTGCAAAAGCAGCCATTGGGGTGTGCATTCATAAGCTTGTCAGGTTGGCCTATGGCGTCCGCGCAGCCTGTCCAGCAAACCTTTCGATCCGGCTATTGATGACAAGAATCGTGAGAAGAGCAAACCAGCTGAAAAACCGGTGCCCTTGAGCAAGGATAGGCGGTATCAGGGGTTTGATACAGCGGCCCCTGTCTCAAGGCGCCAGAACAAAAAAAGAGCAAGCAGATCAAGTCCCAAGAGCTGCTGTCGGGATAGAGAAAAGATCATGCTCAAAAATAACGAACAGAAAGGGGGGGGTGATGTGGTGGGTTGATGTGGTGAGGGGGGGCTTTACCGAATTTAAGGAGGATGGGGGCCAAGGGAATTGGCCAAAGTCGTGGCGGCCGAGGTGAGCAAACTCGCTTGAGGGGGGGGGTGCACGGGATGGGAGCTCTTGTTGCGCCTGCGTATAATCTCTAGACGGAAGTGGTGGTAACGTGGGCCGCGGGGGCTTCCCGGCCAGTGGGCGAAGGAGGGGGGGTTGGGATTGACTTTTAGGCCCGGGCCGGGGGGGTTTTAGGAGTTTCGAAGGGTTTTTAGCTGGGATTTAAGGAGGGGGGCGGCTTGGGGGCTGTTTTCCTTGAATCATCTCAGCCCCTTCTTCCATGCTTTTCACAAGCTCATCAAACTGTTTCTTTTCCATGTATGCACCTATCGCTTTGGGGAAAAACTTTTTGACATCTGACGCAGGACATCGACCTGATCTCGGGTCAAATCAGCCACCTGATTCTTTTTATAAGCAAAAAGCATCAAGATGGTGTCACCGGTAACATTATAATAGATGACACGTATTCCGCCCCGCTTACCTGATCCAGGAATTCGCCATCGTAATTTTCTCAATCCGCCGCTGTACCGAATGACATCCCCGACATTTTGGTTCAGCACCAATACGGACTGAAGCTCTTTGTACTGAGCATCCGTCATGAGTTGCGTAATCTGCTTGGTGAAAACACTGGTCTCCCAGATCTCCATAGGCTCTCACGTCATGTCATCGTTATAATTATAGTACCCCAATGAGGTAGCACCGTCAATAAACAGGCCCCTCGTCACATTCGAGATTACTAAGGAACACTCAACAACCCCACAGGTTACATCTACAGAGCTGCGTCAACATGTTCCCCCCTGTACACAACCTTAAATCGCTCTTTGACCAGGACCATCTCTTCGGACGGCTCAATACCCAACCCGTCGCACTCTTTTTTGAAAAACTCCCAATGCGCCTCACGCCACCAGGCAAGGCTCCGGTCGCCCTCCCCTTCGACCATGGCAAAGGCCTCATCCACATCGCAGAACCGACACTCCGACACGGAAGTGATCTCGATGATGGACGTGGGCTCCCCAGACCAATCGGTGACGACCTGCAGGTGCCCCACCTCCGGCATGGGCTCTTTCCCCGACTCGACCCAATATTTCATGCTGCACCCGGCAACCTTGATGCCTCGCCGGATCAGGTCGGAACAGATGTTTGCCGACGCTTCGTCGGCACAAAAACAATCGGCGCTGAAGGAGGTATATTTTTCTCGATCTTGCTCAGAGAGTGTTGCGAGGAATGAATCCAAGTATTTTTTTGATCGGTCATCCATGACGAAGAGTTCCTTCGATAAAAACGCGCCTTTTATGATCAAAATGCTTGGCAAAAGAGTGCATCCGGCGGCAAGGTGCGCCATCTTGAAATCACACAGAAAACCTGTTTGTCAAACTTTTCAAAAGTTTGGCCCCCGGCAGGGCCGCCGGAGGCATTCTTTTTTATACGATTCTAAGATGCATCCAGGTAAACATCGCCCTTCTCATCTATCTTCCAGAACGGGTTGTATGCCACTTCCCAAAGGTGCCCGTCCGGGTCGGCAAAATACCCGGAATACCCGCCCCAGAAAACCTCCTGTGCGGGTTTGGCGATTCGAGCCCCAGCACCCTTTGCCTGCGCCAAGGTGGCATCCACCTCTTCTTTGCTTCGGGCACAATAGGCAAGGGTCATACCGGAAAACCCTGCCCGTTCATTGGACACCTGCGCGTCTTCTGCCAACGTATCCATGGGATAAAGGGCAAAAATCAACCCATTGAGCTGAAAGAACCGGATCTGCTCCTGGGCAGAACTCAACGTCCACCCCAGCCCCTCTTCGTAAAACCGCTGCGAGCGATCCAAATCGGCGACACCAAGTGTCACCACACTCATTCGTTGTTCCATAACGTGAGATTCCTGTTATCAACATTCGTTAAAAGCATGCCTCCGGCGGGCAGGGGCTGAGCCCCTGCACCCCAGTCTCGCAAATGCTCTGAACCCTCGTTCCTCGGGTTCTTCACATTTGCTGACGGGCTTCGTCCGTGAGGTTTCATTGGTGTTTCTTATACCGTCTTCCCCGGCTGATCGACTCTCTTGGAATATCGAGTGACCGGGGATCCATGTGTGCATACCGTCACCGTGTGGGGGGCCCCATTGTGAGAACCCGTTTCATCCCACACCGATTATTGGGGGACACCATTGCCATTTGGTGGCAACGAATGCCACCCGGCCCGGGTCCCTGCGATGCAGACAAGCCCCATCAGAAGCGACCCCAGGGATAAAACGACAAATCGCGGGGCAATCGGAATAGAGCTTTCAAGAAAGCCCATCACAACAAGGGCTTCCGGTATTAATAAGAGCCCCCTAAGGGTATAGACGACGCTGATGATGACAAGCATGGGCTTTACCCACGGCAACGCCCGAATATACCCGGCCCCTGACAAGGCATACAACCCGAACACCGTCAGGATGCCTGCCACACCAAACCCCACCAGAACAAGGGCAAACATATTGGCGACCAGGGATTCAGGTGCACCAAAATAGAGACTCAACGACGGTGAAAAAACAATCACCGCCTGAAACACCGCAAAGGCAAGGGTCACCCCTCCTGTAAAACCCAACAACTTCCTGTAAGCCCCCATGATCTCACTCCTTTTCAAAGCGACAGTATGAAAAAGTGCCTCCGGCGGCAAGGTGTGCCACCTTGAAAGCAGATTGCGGATGCGCTTTGCCCCTCGTTCCTCGGGGCAAATCACATCCGCCTTTAAAATTGAGTTCGTTCAAACACACGTTTTAAGACCTATTTGTTCACCTGTTTAAAAGCTTAGCCCCCGGTAGGTCCGCCGGAGACACAAGCTGAATAGTTGCCTTCATGTTTCCATTGTCGAGAACGATGAAGGTGAAACAGCCACAGCCGTTACTCACGGGCGAAGCCCGTCAGCGAATGTGATCGGCCTGAGGAACGAAGGCCGGGAGCATTCGCAAACCTGGGGGCATCTTTAACCTAAGCCTCTGGACATCGTGCAATGGTGCTCATGCACGTCTGTGACCTCAAACCCAAACCGCTCATAGAGACGTTTGGCAGGGCTGTGCGTTATGACAAAGAGGGTTGTCGGGACCTGCAATGCTTCAAAGCGGTGAATGGTCTGACGAAGCAGCTCGGCCCCCACGCCCTTACCTTGGAACTCCGGCCGAATCTGCATCTGATGGAGGTGCAGTTCAACGGACTTCGGGATCACCTTGATCATCCCCACCTCTTCCCCGCCCATCACAACGATCCGGGCATGCTGCAATTCATCCCCTGCCTTGTGGCGTTCCTCCGCATCGTTCCAGCCGTAGGTGTCTTCAAAATAAGGTTTCATCGTCTTGAGCCGGAGTTTGAATAGAAACTCCATGTCGGAAAGGGTGGCAGGGCGTAATGTAAATGGGAGGGACGTTGGACTCATGATCATGGAAGCCTAACGAACACATTTAAATGCATTGCCACCATTGGCATACACAGGGATGTTTGGGGGAATCACCATGATGTTGTTGTAGTACGAATGATGAAAACAGCTGTACGGGTTTTCAAGCTTTGTCATGATCTCAGACGCCAGTTCCGGCATGGCGAAAAAGACAAACTCGCCGATACCAAGGATAAGCCAGGTTTCAAGATGCTCGTCGTCCAGTGGGTTTGGAAGGGCGGGCGACTTACAGAGTTTCTCAAAATCGCTGTGTGTGTCCGCCTCCCACTCATAAAAAGTCAGAATCTCATCATGATCTGTGGTCAGGTACGGAGCAATGATCGGTTCCCACTCGTCAATTTTCGTTTTCAGGGGGAATCGTTCCGGGCTTAAGGCCGGGTTTTTAAGTGGTTCGAGCTGTTCATGAAGAAACCAGGCCACCGCCTTCAACGGACTCTCTATGACAAGGGCCGGATGTTCGCCACTCCCGCCCCCGATCAACAACTGCGTTGGCGTGCACACAAAATCACCCTCTATATCTTCCAATGGATGATACACAGGCAATCCGCCAAACAGACCGACTAGTTCATGTTTGAATGAATCGATATGGCTCATGGGGGTCCTTTTTAGGCTATAATACTGCAACGTAAGAACGCCAAGCGTAACGATTTTACTGGCGTAAGATCGCAAAACAGAAAACTGTTATCTCTCAGAATTATCGATAGATACCGGAATTGATCGTTTTCCTTCAAAGTGCTCTTTCATTAAAACGTGTAAATCTTTTTGTACTTTCAAAGCTTCATCGTCTACTGGAAATTTCTCGATCGACATCGGAAAGTGTTTTTTTCCCAGAAGTATATCCACAAGCTGGTGACGTATAAAATTATTGGCTAATTCCTGATCTTCATAAGCTTGAGGGGTATATCCAGCTTTTTTTATATGAACCTTATCAAAATCGAAACCTAATGATTGACTCATTTCATAAAGCAAATCTGATAATTGATCATTCTTCTTGTCAGCCCAGATTTTTTGCTGACCTTCGTCTTTCTGAGGATATGATTGCAAATGATCTAAATATGTCTTCCACGTATCGATTACTTTACGATCTTTGGATTCATTAAACTCTATTCCAACCATATTTAATGCCGATACATGCTGATACGCTAAAGGTAGAGATCTTGTTGTCATTAAATCCCTGAAAACTTGCAACTTCTTTTCGCGATTTTTCTTTTTTACGCTCTATGAATTTTTGAATTTGAACGGCAAGAATCGGTCCCAGGAGAACGGCTAAAATCATCAACCAATCACTGATTGTCAATCCGGTTATTACAATATTTTCTGAAGCCATCGACTACCTCCATTATGGGCTAACGCTACTCTCAGTGGTATCAAACAGTGGAGCGAGGAATGAGCTCGGCTTTTTGGCGTCCCTTGCAGTGTGTATTTAGCCATACTTTTGTATTACAAATCAGGCCACATAACTTCAATTGATGCTACTTCGGCTGTAATTGCATTTAAATAATGCTTCCGGTCCCCAGTAAAAGTAAATAGTTTCTCATTTCTAACATCAAGTACAGCATTTGTTGTTTCTGACCATAGAGAATCCATGATGGCGATCATGAAATTGGCTCTTACTTTTGTGAGCTTATCCTTATTTAGAAACAATTTGACTACATATGGTGTACCATCAATATTCAAACCTAACTCTGGATTTGTAATAATTTCAGTTTTAGATATTTGAAATGCCTCACGTGGCGGTACAAAATAAGTTACATTCTTTTTTCTAAGCCACTTTTTATACTGAGCTATCATCACGGCGTAATGCTTTTTTCGAACATTATGAGTTGTAGCTTTTAATGCATTATCAATATGTTCTAAGGGTAATCCATCTTTATGCATTGCCTGTATGTGCTCACGTAAAATTTTATAAAAATCTTTTCCTGGTGAGTAGCCGTCTCGGTTTTTCTGTTTGGCTATTACCTTAGCTTTCTTTATAGTTTCAACTGTCGCTATTTCACTAAATTCCTTAACAAATATCTCTGGCATATTTCCTCCTTTTGGTAAAGTTGAATACGCCACAATAAATTTGATAACGAAAACTCACCGGCGCAGCTTTTTGCGTCCGGTAAGGCGCCATGTTATGTGCCGCTTGATAAATGAGCTTCGTATGGGAGATCTTTAGAAAAATATTGAGATGCAGGAGACTGAGGGTAAACAATCCTGGGCACTCTACTGTTAATATACTTGATCAATTCTACTAAAGTTGATTCTCCCGTCTCCAATGCAAGCCAGGATTTAATTGGTACCCCGTTCGATTTATAACCTTGTGCATGTCCTCCATGTAAATTCAAAAAAGTTAATCCAGAGTCTACAATGAATAAGGCATCCGGCTGCTTTATGAATGGGTATTTTGAAGAAGATTTTATTAAGTTTTTTTGTATCGTTCCCACTGAAGTATTGGCTTCAAAGGCCAGCACAATATAGGGAATATAGTTAATCATCTCCCTTTCAAGGCCGCCTGGGTTATAAACCGTACTTGCGTGAACCGGATTTTTTTTTACATTTTTTAAAGAAGCACAATTTTTATGAAAACGTTCACACTCTTGTGAGCTATAAATAGCCTTAACTTGGACGGAAAAATCAACTCCTTCTGCAATTAATATTGGGCTGTCTTTACCAAGTATCTGGTATTGATTAGAGAAAACAATATCCATTTCACCTGACTGGTTTGAATATGAATCCAATACTGAAACACCGTTTGAAATAAAATTGTGAGGAACATATGGAGCCAAAAATTCCGAAACCATTTTTTCGTTACCACTGCCTTTGACATCACTGTCTTTTATCAATTTCCTCATAGATTCAAATTTACTTTTCAATCGGATGCCGTAATCTTTTATATGTTCTTGCAATAAACTCATATACGTCTCTAAAACCTAATAATTGAACACATAAGAATTATTATTGGACTTTTTTGTCTCATAACACCTCTCTCAGAGGTAAGTACGAACAATACTGCCCAATATTAGTATTTTCTATGAGAACACAGGACAATCTGGCCCCGTATCACTATTATTTAACATCTTTCAAATGCCTTGCCATCTCTATACATACAAGAACATGCTATACTCCTGCATGTGTGGCCTAACAGCCCTCATCAAAAAGATATGGCTCGATTTTCCACAAATTCTACCCCTTCATCCACAAGAATAAAATTACGCGATAACAGCCCATGATTCAATGTAAAAAGTAGCCACCCGTCCAAGTGCATCAACAAAGCCACCCCATGCCATGGACTAACATTTCACAGAGAACGGAAACAAATCAAAGAGCACGCCATGCCAAGAAATAAAGATGAAACATAAAATCGCGCCCCCCCTTGATAAGCTTCCACTCTATATAGGAACAGTGTCAGCACATCCGAAACAATGCTTTTTTTGGGGCGTGCCGTGAGGAAACTCTTTTTGACTTCTCACACGACCAACCCTTCCGGAAACCCGCACGGGCCGTGCCTCTAAAAAAAACATGCCATATCAGCACAGTGCCTATCCTCCCCATTTTTTCACGGCATCACCCCATGACTACATTTTGTATGATTCTAAGGCTTGCCAAACTGATTATTTGTAAGTATACCCGGTGTGACTTTTTTAAGATCAAGGGCACATTGTTGCCCGGGACTCAACAAAAGCTGCGTTGACAGGATATCGGCATGATCGCTCTCAGCACGGATCACCTTACATCCTGCCACCAACGATTTTGCGTAGAAGGCTTCCCCAGACCCATCTCTGCGGCCTTTGATTTGTGCTTTACCCAAGGGCCCCCACAACAGTCGGTCGACCCCACACTTTCAGATCAGGCAACGCGTTGCCCTCCGCAGGACCACCCATATTTTATTAGTGAATTTCAGGTTACCGGTCCGCCCCATCAACCCAACCGTTATGGGCTCACCCGCAAAACCTGTTTGTCAAACTTTTCAAAAGTTTGGCCCCCGGCAGGGCCGCCGGAGGCCCTTTTAGACACTGACCATCTCGGACACAAAGACCATGACACTAAAAACAAAACATCCCGTTGTGCTATCCATACTCTTTCTGCTTGGCGCCTTCGTTATTGCAGCGTGCTCGCAGGAGGAAGCTGACGAGCAGCCCCACATTGAGACCGTCAATGCGACGCCGGTGACGGCTGTGGAGACGGACCGGACCATTTCGGTCAGCGGTTCCATACACCCTGAAACAAAAGTGACTGTTGGCTTTCTTGTGGCGGGTAAGATTCAAGATGTCGCTGTCCGGGTCGGTGATCCTGTGGAGAGAGGCCAGGTGATGGCCCGCCTTGACCCTACGGACTACAAGAGCGGGTTGCAGATTGCGGAGGCAAAGTACACCGAGATTCAATCGGAGTATGACCGCCTGACGAGACTGCATAAAAAGGGAAGCATCACCCCCAGTGACTACAGCAAGATCGTCGCCGGCAGGGCGCAGGCCGAGGCGAATTACAGGATCTACAAAAAAAAGGTGGCCGACACCGTTCTCGTCTCGCCTGTGTCTGGCATTGTGTCCCGGAAAAGGGTGGAGCCAGGGGAGATTGTGGATCAGGGCAACCCCTGTTTTACGGTGGTGAACATATCCACCGTCGAGGCGAGAATGGCGGTTCCTGAATCCGAGATCAATCTGGTGGCGTTGGGTCAGAAGGCCAGCGTGACGGTATCGGCGCTTTCCGGCGGCACCTTTGACGGCACCGTCGCCCGGATTTCCCCTGTGGCCGACCCCCTCACCCGCACATTCACGGCAACCATCGTGCTTTCAAACCCGGGTTTGATCATACGGCCGGGCATGATCGCGTTATCCGAGATAGATATCGAGAAAAAGGTCCATGTCCTCACCATCCCCGGTGCGGCAATTATAAGGGACCCCGACAACCTGTTTCATGTGTTTGTGGTCGATCCGCAAACCAAAACCGTTTCCCGAAAGAGGGTCACCTTCTCCTCTGTTGCGGGCGCTGAAGTGATGGTGGAGACCGGTTTAAGCCAAGGGGATCTGGTTGTCACTGCGGGCCAGGAAAAACTGACCGACGGAATGACTGTCATGATAACCCGGGAAGGCCTTGGTCAATGAACGTTATAAAATCAGCCTTAAAAAACCACCATATCGTCACCGTCATCAGTATCATCATACTGATTATCGGCATTGAGGCGCTCCTGACCATGCCCAGGAGGGCGACGCCCAAGATAACCATTTACAAAGGCCTTGTGGTCGCCTTCTACCCCGGCGCCACCACGCTGCAGGTTGAAAACCAGCTGACCCGAAAGCTTGAGCGGCAGCTTTTCTCTTACGGTGAGGTCAACCAGGAAAAGACCACCTCGGAGACTCGTGACGGGTACGTGGTGATCACCGTTGCCTTGCATGAGTGGGTAAAGGATACGGAAGGGTTCTGGTCAAAGCTCAAGCTGAGCCTTTCCCAGTATAAAAAACTCAGCCTGCCCCCAAGCGTGATCGGCCCCGTGGTCGATTCCGACTTCGGGGATACCGTGGCCCTTCTCATCTCCATAGACTCCGACAAGCGAAGTTACCACGAGTTGAAGACCTACCTGGAGAAAGTGGAAGATGCCTTAAGGACCGTCAAGGGCACGGGCAGGATCACCATTTTCGGGTATCAGGATGAGCAGATCAGCGTCTCGGCGGATTCCCATGCCCTGTCCAAATACGGGCTCTCCCTTGCGCAGCTGGTGACGGTCTTGAAAACCCAGAACGCCGTCAGTTATTCGGGGCATATCGACACCGAACTCTCCACCCTTCCCATCCATGCATCGGGGTTGTACAGCTCTGTTGCACAGGTGAAAAACCAACAGATTTTTGTCTCGCCTGAAGGCAACTTTCTCAGGGTGCGCGATGTGGCGGATGTAAAGCGGGAGATGAAGGAGCCCACGTCCAAAATCAGGATCAACGGCAAAGAGAACAACACCCTTATTCTCTCCCTGCAGATGCAGCCTGACTACAACATTGTGGCCTTTGGAAAGAGAATCCAGGCAAAGCTTGCCGAAACCACGCAGCGCTTTCCCTCGGACATCCATTTTACGACCATTAACAACCAACCCGAGGTTGTGGCCAGAAGCATCGATGATTTTATCCGGGAGTTTTTCATCGCCGTGGGCGCGGTGATTTTTGTGACCATGCTGCTGCTTCCCTTCCGGGTTGCATCCATTGCGGCCATGGCCATTCCCATCACCATCGCCGTTACCTTTGCCCTGCTCGACCTTATAGGCATCGAGCTCCATGAGGTCTCCCTTGCCTCTCTGATTGTGGTCTTAGGTATGGTTGTGGACGACGCCATCGTCATTGCCGACAACTACGTTGAAAAACTTGACGAAGGAGAGTCCACATGGGACGCCGCCTGGAAAAGCGCCTCGGAACTCTTTGTCCCGGTGCTGACGGCAACCCTTGCCATCATCACGGCGTTTCTGCCCCTTCTCTTTTTCCTTGAAGGGTCCGTGGGTGATTTTATTTACGCGCTGCCCATCACGGTGCTCATCGCCCTTCTCTCTTCCTTTGCCGTGGCCATGCTGGTGACCCCGCTGCTTTGCCACACCTTCATCAAAAAGGGGCTGAAAACAGACACCACCAAAAAGGGCTTCAACCTCCTTGATATGATCCAGAGGGTGTACGACAAAACCATCTCCTCAGCCATCAGGCACCCGCGCATAACCGTTACCTTCGGCATTCTGGTGGTCGTGGCCGGTGGGCTTCTGCTGCTGGATGTCCGACAGAAATTTTTCCCCGCCGCAGAAAGGGCGCAGTTTGTCATAGAGGTCAACATGGCCCGGAACACAAAGCTTGAAGTGACCGACGCCGCGGTAAAAAGCATTGAAGACCTGATCTCCGGAGACAACCGGATCACGGATTATGCCTCCTTTGTCGGCACCAGCCCCCCACGTGTCTATTACAGCTTTGCCCCGAAATTCCCCCGCGAGAGTTATGGGCTGCTTCTTGTGAACACCACCTCGGTTGAGGCGGTGGGCGAGCTCATCGACAGGTACCACAGAAAAGCCGAAGCACTTGTCCCGGGCGGCAGGGTCAACATGATGGGATTTCAGCAGGGGATTCCGGTGGACGCTCCCGTGGAGGTCCGCATCACCGGCTATGAGACCGACAAGCTCAAAGAGATCGGCAACCGGGTTAAGGAGATCATGAAAGGGGCCAAAGGCAGCAGGCAGGTCCACACCGATATGTACGACAGCTATTACCTTGGCCTGAACATCAACGACACCATAGCCAACAAGCTTGGATTTACAAGCGGCATCATCGCAGGTCAGGTTGCCACGGGATTCTCGGGGCTTCCCGTATCTTCCATGCTGGAGGGAGAAGAGTCCATCGACATCACCCTTCGCCTGAACAAGGAGTCCCGGAAGGATTTTGACGATCTCAAGAACATGGAGATTGTCTCTCCGGTGACCCGCAGCAGCGTTCCCATAAGGGAAGTGGCAGCGCTTCGCCCGACGTGGCAGACAGGTCAGATAGCCCACAAAAACGGGGTCAGGACCCTCACCGTCGGCGCCTTTACCAAAGGAACGTTGCTGCCCTCAGACGTTCTTTCCGAGATACGGCCTGCCATCGACAAGCTTGAGCTGCCCCCGGGGTACCGCATCGAGTATGGCGGGGAGTACGAAGGCAAGGTCTCAACCTTCAGCCAGATGGCCAAGGCCCTTGTGGTCAGCGTTATTTTGATCTACCTGATCCTTCTGTTCCAGTTCAAAAACTCACGGGAGCCGTTCATCGTCATGCTTGCGATTCCCCTGACGCTTTTCGGAGCCATCCTGGGGCTGATCATCACAAGCAACCCCTTCGGGTTTACGGCCTTTGTGGGGCTGACAAGCCTTGTTGGGATCGTGATTCGAAACTCCATTATCCTTGTGGACTATGCCGATGAGCTGGTGCTTAAGGAGAAGCTGGACAGGCGGGAAGCAGCCATACTGGCGGGTTCGAGAAGACTCCGGCCGATCTTTCTGACATCCATGGCAGCTGCGGTGGGGGTCCTTCCCATGATCGTATCCGGGTCGCCGCTCTGGGCGCCCCTTGCCAGTGTGTTCTCCGTGGGCGTCATTTTTTCCATGGTCATGACCCTTATCATCATCCCCGTGATCTATGTGTTGCTTATGGGCAACGCTCATGAAAGTCGATAAAGAGAATGAACAAGAGACTCATTAACATACCAAACCTGTTGTTGCTTCTGGTGCTGTGCGCAGGGCTGAGCTCAGCCCCTGCAATGGGGTCCGAGACACTGACCCTGGATCAGGCCATCACCCTTGCCCTGACGAAAAACTCGGGCGTGGAGATCACAAAGGCGCGTATCGAAGAGCAAGAGCAGAAGCTCAAAGAGATGCGCAGCCATTACTGGCCAAGGCTTGTGGCCTTAGGCACCAGCGCGCGCATGACCAACCCCATTGATTATCAACTGGGCCAGGGGTCTATTGCCCCTCCCATGCAGAATCCCCCGATCCCCATCCCCATCCCGCCCAACGACATCTCCATCAGAGGCGATGAGACCTCCTTTGTGAATGTCACGGCCATGGTGGTCCAGCCGGTCACCCAGCTTCTCAAAATCAATTCCGGCGTGGACATTGCCAGCACCGACGTAAAAATTGCGGGAGAAGAGCTCGACAAGGTAAGGGGAGACATTCGATACGCCGTGGAGAAGGTGTACTACGGAATCCTCATTGCCGGCCGCCAGAAAAAAGAGGCCGAGCTGCGGATAGCACTTGAGGAGGCAAGGCTTTCGGATGCAAAAAACGCCCTGGAATCCGGGGTTGCCCTCCCACTTGAAATCAGCGGCCTGAAAGCCGCGCTGCTGGACAGGAGAAAAGAGCTTCTGGACATCGAGAACCAGGTCATCAACCTAACGTATATGTTAAACGACCTGACAGGGCGCCCCCTGGAAACCGCCACCCTCCTGGACGACACCCTGAGTGGGTCCGAAAAGGAGCAAAGTCTTGCACAGTATGATGAATCCGCGTTAGCAGCCAACCATGAGCTGGCCATTGCCGACCTGACATTAAAAAAAGCGAACCTTGCCGTGGATGCCGCCAAGAAAGAGTTCCTGCCCGACATGAACCTTTTTGCCCTCTACAATTACGGCCATGATTTTAACGTCGTAAACAACCACATCGGTGCGGTGGGGGTCTCCCTCTCCTGGACGATCTTTGACTTCGGCCAGAAGAACTCGGTCCTGGGTCAGCGCCAGGCACTTCATCACCAGGCCCAGCGAAATTATCAGAGGGTGAAAAATGAGGTCCAACGGGAGATCAAAAAAGAGGTCACCAATTTAAGGTACAGCGATCAGCTGGTCAGCCTTGCCAGCCAGGCGGTGGCGTTCCGAAAAAACGCCCTGAAACTCGCCTCTGACTTAGACGACACCGGCCTCAGGCTCAACACCACAAAACTCGAGGCTGAAGCCGAACTCGCAAAGGCCGAAGCCGATCTCTTTGCCGCCAAACTCTCCCGCAGGCTTGTCCTGGTCAACCTGACCAAACTTACCGGTAGGCCGTACGTCAGGGAGGGTGTTTAAAAAGGTGCCTCCGGCGGCGAGGTGAGCCACCTCGAAAGCTGGTTGCGAATGCGTGAAGGTCGCCGTGATGCAATCGCTTTCGGGGCATTCGCGCGGAGGGTGAGGCACTGCCTCCGTTCTTGAGAAGAGGCGTGTTTTGTTTCCTGGTTTAAAATAAACCATGAAGAGCATGAAGCGCCCTTCGGGCTACATGAAGAAGGCTGGATGTAACTATTCAGCTCAAAGTTGCCTCCGGCGGCCCTGCCGGGGCCAAACTTTTAAAAAGTTTGACAAACAAGTTTTGAGCGCAGTTTCGATTGCATCACCAATGTCCGCAAGCCATACCGTTTGGGCTTAACGAGTCTGTGGTTCCCTTTTCCCTTAGCCCCTGCGGGGCTAAGGGAAAAGGGAACCACAATCGGAAAGTTTTTGCGGAGCTTTTTTCAAAAAGCGACCCGCCGGAGGCATAGCTAAATAGTTGTGGACAGATAACAGCTATTCCTGTCCACGGGCGCAGCCCGTCAGCGAATGTGAAGAGCCCGAGGAACGAGGGATCAGAGCATTTGCGAACCTGGGGTCCAGGGGATCATCCCCTGGCCGGAGGCATGCTTTTCTAATCCCCTACTCTTTTTCCAGAATCATCTGAATGGCTTCACCGGCGGCTTTGAGGCCGAAAATGGCGGTGAGGTAGGAGATACTGCCGAGGACGGGGGCTGTTCTGTGGCCATCGTCTGCGGGCTCTTCGCCCACGGTGGAGGGGTTTTTGCGGGCGGGTTCAGTGGAGTAGACGCAGCGGACGCCTTCGAAGACGCCTTTTTTATGGAGTCTGCGCCGGACGCTTCTGGCCAGGGGGCAGATGCGGGTTTCGGAGATATCGCCGGAGGTGATGGCGTTGGCGTCGAGCTTGCCTGCGGCGCCCATGCTGGCGACGATGGGAATCCCGCGTTCCTGGGCATTGATGATGAGAAACACCTTTGAAGAGAGGCTGTCGATGGCATCCACCACCACGTCCATGGGGCGTTCAAGGATGGTATCGGTGGTCTCTTCGTTGATAAAGCAGTCGAAGACCGTCACCTCGCAATGGGGGTTGATGTCCTTGATGCGCGCTTCAGCCACGGCCGATTTTTTCATCCCCACGGTGGAGGTAAGGGCATAGAGCTGGCGATTGATGTTGCTCTCGCTCACCACATCGTAGTCCACAAGGGTAAGATGCCCCACCCCTGCCCGCACCAGGGCCTCCGCAGCAAATGATCCCACAGCCCCCAACCCGCAGAGGGTCACGTGGGCCTTCTTCAATTTCTCCAGCCCCTCGTCTCCAAGAAGCTGCTCGGTACGCGCATGGCGCATGGATGTCGTCATGTTGATGCCTTCTTTTGTAAAAACAATGCCTTCTATGGTCAAAGTGACTCCAAAGAACTGGCCTCCGGCAGCAAGGGGCTGAGCCCCTTGACCCCAGATTACAGAATCAATTTGAACCTCGTTCCTCGGCTCCAATTGATTCTGCCAGTTCAAAGAAACGTGGAGTCACAGTCAAATAAAAATCAAACTTGTCGATTACAGTTTAAATTCGATAAAGCACTTATCTTGTTTGGGAGAAGGACCTTGCCTTGGCTCTTGAAGTCGTGCCGGAGTTTCTTCCTCTAACCAGACTAAAATCCTGGAATAACTTGACCCGCTTGAGGCCGCATAGTTAGAAGGCTGATGATATCTGGTTACCCATTGATATTTAAATGTTTGGAGCAGGTAGTGCAGAAATTTTATTTAGGTTGTGATGTCAGCAAAGGTTACTCAGATTTTGTCATCATCGATGATCAAATGAACTGTGTGGAAGAAAATTTCCAATTAGACGATACAGCCACAGGTCACGCGGAGCTTAGTGAACGTATATCCGCTTTCTTTGAAAAACATCCTTCGGCCACATTGTATGCCGCCGTGGAAAGCACTGGTGGCTATGAAGATAACTGGTATGCCTTTCTCTTGAGGCAGCAGGGAAAGTTCAACTTGCACGCTGCCAGGGTGAACCCCAATGGAATCGCCCATGACAATAAAGCGGGAATGATTCGAAACCTGACCGATAAGATCAGTGCTCGGAGTGTGGCTGAATATCAAATCCGTCATCCAGATAAAATCCCATATGGCAAGAGAGATCCGAACAAAAGTCTGAAGAAAATGTGGGGTCGATACAGGAGTTTAAAAAAGCAGATGGGGGTCCTTCTCAATGAACTTGAGTCGCTTCTCTACAGCGCAAACCCCGAGTTGTTGCCATATTATCGATCACGAATGCCACAATGGCTGATGCTGCTTTTACTGAAATACCCAACAGCCAAGATGCTTGCTCGGGCAAGGGTAGCGACTGTCGCATCAATCCCATTCTTAAAGAAGCCCCTTGCATCGGTACTCGTTAAAAATGCTAAGGCCAGTACAGCGGAAGAATCTGATGATTTAACAGCATTTTTGGTTAGTTCCACGGTCTCCCAAATTGCGTCTCTGTCGAAACAGATCACTATATTTGAGCAGCGTTTTGAAAAAGAGTGTGATTGGCCCGAGGTGCAGTTGCTGATGAGTATCAATGGAGTTGGGCGTATGACAGCCATCGTGTTGATGCTTTACATAGAGGACATTACGCGGTTTAAGTCCGCTAAAAAACTGGCTTCTTTTTTGGGCGTTCACCCTGAGCTTAAGCTCAGCGGGGACGGCTCAAAAAAGGGTAGCTATAAAATGAGCAAGAAAGGCCAAAAAGCCCCAAGGGCAATGCTTTATATGTCTGTTCTTGCAGGGTTGTCGAAGGGGAGCCGCAATGATGTCATAAAGCGTATATACGATGAAAAGAGAGCTTCCGGCATGGTTGCAAAAGCAGCCATTGGGGTGTGCATTCATAAGCTTGTCAGGTTGGCCTATGGCGTCCTAGCGTCCAGCAAACCTTTCGATCCGGCTATTGATGACAAGAATCGTGAGAAGAGCAAACCAGCTGAAAAACCGGTGCCCTTGAGCAAGGATAGGCGGTATCAGGGGTTTGATACAGCGGCCCCTGTCTCAAGGCGCCAGAACAAAAAAAGAATGGAGCAGATCAAGTCCCAAGACAGCTATGCTGTCGAGTGCGGGATCAAAGATCATGCTCCAAGGGCTCTACAATAACAAAGGCCCTTCCTGATGTATAGGTTGATGTGGTGCTTTACCGAATTTTCAAAGAGCAAATCGACTTGACTTTGACCGGAATAACTCCGGCGGCAAGGTGAGCCACCTTGAAAGCAGGTTGCCGCAGCGCTTTAACCCTCGTTCCTCGGGTCAAATCACAGCGGCATTTTTATCAAACCAGTGCATTTATTTCTTCCTTGAGCCCTCAATATGGCACCCAGAACGCCTTACGGAAAAGAGGCCCACGACAGTCATGCGTTTAACCGCCGGGTTAATACATAGGTCTCTTCTCAATACGGCCTGCCCGTATATCACCCTCCACGCGAATGCATTGAAAGTGATCGGATAACGATACCCTTCACGCATTCGCCACCGGGTTTCAAGGTGCCCCCACCTTGCCGCCGGAGGCACGCTTTCACCCAAACAAGCCCACCGCGTTGTTCCACGTATGCTCGGCTACCATTTCCGGGGATATCTTTCGCACATCTGCCAGGGTGTTGACAACGTGAATCACATAAGAGGGTTCATTCAAGGGACCGGTAACATTGACGGGAAGGATATCGGGGCTGTCGGTTTCGATGAGGAGGCGATCTTCTGAGACGGCAGCGGCGGCTTTTTTTGCTTTGAGGTTGTTGGTGCGGGTGATGGAGCCGGAAAAAGAGATAAAGGCGCCGAGGCGCTGGCACTCATTAAGCATCTCCACGGAGCCGGAGAAGGAGTGAATGGCACCGCCGTGGGGGAGCCCCCCTTCCTGTTTCAGGAGGTCCACCATGCGCCCCCAGGCTTTTCGGCAGTGGATGGAGACGGGTCGTTTCAGGTCCTTTGCCAGCCTGAGCTGGGTCAGAAAGACGGCTTCCTGTTTGCCCCGGTGAAGGCCTTCCACGGCAAAGTCGAGGCCGATCTCTCCCATGGCGGCGTTGCCCTCCCTTAAAAAGCCCCCCAAAATGTTCAGCCAGTCCGGGGAGAGGGTTTCAATAAACCAGGGATGAATACCGTAGGCGGGAAGGATTTCGGGGTGGTGCCGGGCCAGTTCTTTGAGCGGCCCCCAGTCCTCCTCGCGGGTGCCGCAGGAGAGGATGCGGGAAACGCCGACATTGCGTGCCCGATCCATCATGGCGTCCATGGTTCCAGCCACGCGCTCGTCCTGAAGGTGGGTATGGGAATCAAAGAGTTTCATGAAGCATAGTTTACAGCGGCTTTTGCCCCATTTCAATCATCGTAGCTGATCAGATCACAAAAAAAGCCTCCGGCGGCGAGGTGAGCCACCTCGAAAGCGGGTTCCAAATGCTCCGTCCCCTCGTTCCTCGGGAACGTCACATTTGCTGACGGGCTACGCCCGTGGATTTTTACCGGTGATTCTGTCTCCCGTCTTCCCCGGCTCACAGATACATCATCACCCTATGAACGCCTATCGTTGCTTCAAACACGTTAGCATTCGAGGAGCCAATTGACCGGGGATCCATGCTCGTTAAGTCAAGAGCTGACGAGCTATCACCAGCTCTCGATTCGCCAGCACGACCATGCAACAGACCATAATGGTTCACCAAAAGCGTCCGACCACTCTGACTGCAGGGGAAGACGAAAACAAAGGAGACGTCGTTACGCAAAAAATAAAACCGACCTATTCTCTATAACGGGTGCATTACCTTACCCTCCGTGCGAATGCCCCGAAAATGGTGGCATTACTGAGACCTTCACGCATTCGCCATAGGGTTTCAAGGTGCCCCCACCTTGGCCGCCGGAGGCATTCCCCCCCCCTTACTCATCATCGTTTTCTTCGTCATCAAGGCGTTTCATGGCCTTCTCTTCACATTCCGGGCAGAAGCCATGGCTGAACCGGGCGCTGGAGTGGTTGGAGATGTAGGTCTCTAGTTGGCTCCAGTAGCCTTTATCGTCCCGGATTTTCTTGCAGGAAGCGCAGATGGGCAGCATGCCGGAGAGGAGTTTCATCTCACTCAGCACCCCTTTCAGCTCCTCGATAAGTGCTGCCTTCTCCTCTTCGGCCTGTTTGCGAACCTTCACTTCCCGCTTCAGGCGCCGGTTGAAAAATGTCAGCAAAAAGGTGACCAGACCAAAGAGAACCACGGCCACGGTCAAGGCCTTCAGACTGTTCACGAGAAACATATAATTAAACGGTTTTTCTGGGTTGTATAAAAACCCCTTGAGCCCCGTGGTCTCTTTGACCAGCCCATGGGTCTTGAACACCTCGGCAATGCGTTCCCAGCGCCCCGGGTTCATGTGCCCCATCTCCACCAAATGGGGAAGAATGAGGTCCTTTGTCGCCTTGGCTTCGTACAGAAGGTGCCCACGGGATTTTCCGGAGCCGTACTCCGACAGAATGAGATCTACGATCTCTTCCGGATGCTCCATGGCATATGTCCACCCCTTCAGGGAGGCCTTCCTGAAGGCCGCAGCACGTTTGGGGTGTTCTTTGAGTTCGTTTTCGGAGGTGATGATGCAGTCGCCGTAAAAATCGACGCCATAATTCACAGGCCGGATAATGCGAAAGGTCTGCCCTGCCTCAATAAGGTAATACAGCTCATTGGTCAGGTAGGCACTGGCAGCAGAGAGAGTCGGATCGAAGTAATCTTCTTTTCGCGTGCTCACATCTACAATGTCCAGGTCGGAAAGGGCGATGCCTTCGTTGATCAACATGGCATGGAGTTCCACATCCCGCTTCTGGCGCGTCAATTTCACCCGTTTCCCTTTCAGCTCCTGGGGATGTGAAATCCCGGTCTCTTCGCGGGTGACGAGAATAAGGGGAGAGTGTTGAAAAATCACCGCAAGCACCACCACGGGCCTGCCGTAGAGACGTTGGTGCAGGGCCTCGGTATTGGAGACACCGTAGTGCGCCCTGCCGCTGAGAACTTCTGAGACGGCGCTTTTACCGCCCTCCCACTCTTTAAACGAAACATCAAGACCGGCGTCCCGGTAATACCCTTTGGCTTTGGCGGCATAGTACCCGGCAAATTGAAACTGGTGTTTCCACTTCAGCTGAAGAACGACAGGGATCAAGGGGCCATCTGAGGGGTCGCATTCGGCCATGGCACAGGTGGTGAGGCAAAAAAACACGAAGCTCACCCGAACCGCTCTGTGCATGAGCCATCGAACATGGGAAAACGCCGGCATGGTGACGTGAAAGCCCTTCATAAAGTTTTCCTGATACGGTTTTCAGGGAGAAGGGGGGAAAAACTCTGTATGAGAAGAAAGGGTGCGTGACACGATGACGGGTCCCCGGGGGAATCACCCATCGCATTCAAAGTGTAACGCATATGACGTTAAAAATACCACAATGCATCAATGCCAACAAGCGAGAAACACAGAAGATTCACCAGTGCAAAGCACCAACCACGTTTCGGTTATTCTTTGACGTCTGCCCCTGTTTACCAACGTTCTCAGGCCGAAATCAGTCGCATTAAGCCCCAAAAACAGACATGGGGAAAAGCCCGTTTTCAGGCAATCCCCCATGTCATCAATGCATCATTTTTTATGACTGCTCTGCCTCCGGCGGCAAGGTGTGCCCCTCGTTCCTCAGCGCACAGCGCACAGCGCAGCCGCCTTTAAAACGGAGTTCGCTCAAGAACAACACGACCTGTTTGTTCAACTTTTTAAAAGTTTAGCCCCCGGCAGGGCCGCCGGAGGCACAAACCGAATAGCTACATGTTTTGTAACGGGCTACCCGCCCATCACAGCCCGTGTAAACTGAAAGGCAAGAACGGAGAGGGTAAAGGCAAAGCCAGTGTTGAACACCACACTGAAGGTGGCCCATTTCCAGGAGGTCTCCCGGGCGATGACCACCACCGTGACGAAGCAGGGTGCGTAGAGCATCACAAAGACCAGCAGGGCGACGGCTGTAGCCACGCTCCACGTGGGGTCTGCAGCCAGGCGCGTGGAGAGCCCTTCGGCCTCTTCGGCGTCCACCTCACCCAGGGAGTAAGCGGTGCCCAGGGTGGAGACAATGACCTCTTTGGCGGCGAAGCCACCAATCAGGGCAATATTGGTACGCCAGTCAAACCCGGCAAGCTGGGTGACGGACTCCATGGAGGTGCCGATCTTACCGGCAACGGAGTTCTTGAGGGCATGCTGGGACTCAAGGTTATTAATCTCGGCAAGGCGAGTTTCAAGTGCCTCGGCGCTCAGGGTAGATTCAGCGCTGGTGCGCTGGGCATCGTAGCTTGCCACCTCATGGTCCGGAAGACCGGGAAAGGTCATCATGGCCCAGATGAGAATGGAGATACCGAGAATCACCGTTCCTGCCTTCTTAATATAGGACCAGGCCCGCTCCCAGGTGTGAATGAGAAGCCCTTTCAGGGTGGGCATGCGGTACGGGGGCAGCTCCATGACAAAGGGAGTGGACTCCCCTTTGATAATGGTGGAGCGCAGGAGTTTGGCCACCACCAGGGCTGCGGCCCATCCGCCCAGAACCGTCCAGAACATCACGGAGGCGGAGTTGTCAAAGAAGGCGGCAGAGATAAGAATGATCACGGGCACCTTGGCACCACAACTCATAAAGGGAGCGGTCAGCACTGTTGCCAGTTTCTCTTTGGGGCTCCTGAGGGTTCGGGTCGCCATAACACCCGGCACCGCGCAGCCGCCGGCGATGCCGCCGGAGACAATGAGGGGCATGACCGAAGAGCCATGCAGGCCGAAGGCACGCATCACGCGGTCCATCATGTAGGCCATGCGGGCCATGTAACCGGAGTCTTCCAGAAAGGCGATCATCATGAACATCACCATGATCAGGGGCACGAAGCCAAGCACGCCGCCCACACCGCCGATGATGCCATCGACGATCAGGGATTGCACCATGCCGTCGGGCAGGATGGCGGTCGCCACGTCGGCGAACCAGGCAAAGAAGTTTTCCACCCATCCCATGGGAATCTCGCCCAATGTAAAGGTGGTGTAGAAGATGGTGTAGAGAATGCCGATCATGATGGCCGGCCCCATGAACTGCTGGGTGAGGACCTTGTCGAGCTGATCGGAGAACTGAAGCCGTGCCTGGGGACGAACCGCCCGCACCACCCCTTCCTTCATCAGGGAGGCGATGTAGCCGTAACGGTAGTCGGCGATCAGGGACTCCGGGCTGATCTTCAGGGTCGAGCGGCAATGACGGGCCACATCTTCGGCCATGTTGATGAGGGATTTGGCTGTTTCTGCATCATTGCGCACCCCCATCTTCACGACCTGCTCATCGTTCTCCAGGTACTTGATGGCCACCCAGCGAGACGGAGCGCGCTCGGCCAGAAAATTTTTCTTCTCGATCACCTTCACCATGTCCTCAATGACGGGGTCAAGGTCAGGGCCGTAGGAAATTTTCAGGGGTTCCCAGTCACCGGTCTTTTCGGCCGCATAACTGGTGGCAGCTTCCAGGAGTTCACGCTTGCCGCCACCGACACGGGCCACGGTCTCCACCACGGGAAGCCCCAGTCGCTTGGAGAGAAGGGCGGTGTCGATCTCTTTGCCCTGCTTTCTGACCGCGTCCATCATGTTAAGGGCCAGAACAACGGGAACCCCGAGCTCCATGAACTGAAGGCTCAAGTAGAGGTTCCGCTCCAGGCTGGTGGCATCAAGGATGTTCACCACCGCGTGGGGGCGGCGTTCCACAATATAGTCTCGGGCCACCAGCTCTTCAGGGGTGTAGGCGGTCAGGGAGTAGGTCCCGGGGAGGTCCACGATGGTGAGGTCATGACCGTTGTGACGGGCATCGCCTTCACGGTGTTCGACGGTAACGCCCGGGTAGTTGCCCACCCTCTGCCGTGCACCGGTGAGGGCGTTGTACATCGTTGTTTTCCCGCAGTTGGGGTTGCCGGCCAGGGCCAGCGTCAAGTGCTTTTCCATATATAGTCTGTTTACCTGTGTAAGATGTTCATGCCTTCAGCGGAGTTAGTCCTCGATGGGCTCCACAAAAATAATGTCCGCTTCGCTGTTTCTCAAGGTCAGGGTAAAATCCCTCAGGCGAAGCGCCACAGGGTCCTTCAGCGGAGCTTTGCCGATCACCATGAATTCGGTGTTGGGAACAATCCCCATGTCCCGAATCCTGCGGCCCAGTTCACCATCACCTGTCACCATGCGGATGACACCCTTCTGGTTCACCTTCATCTTACGTAAACTCATCATTTCTGCCATTGTAGCCTCACTCATTCCAGTGTCACACTGCTTCAAGAAAGATAAAACGGGATCTCAACATACCCCACGCCACCGCTGCCGCTTCCTGCCTGGAAGCTACGTTCCCTGGGTTGCGTTGCCTGCCGCTCTCATCAGCGGGGAGGTGCGTCCCAAGGTACGATGGCCTCAT
The DNA here is from genome assembly GCA_942491485.1 of Desulfolunaceae bacterium. Lineage (GTDB taxonomy): Bacteria > Desulfobacterota > Desulfobacteria > Desulfobacterales > Desulfolunaceae > Desulfoluna. The sequence continues at coordinate 81,687 of CALOAX010000021.1, forward strand.
GATTTTTAAGGACCGGTGAAGAGGGCAATGTCTTCAATTCAGATTGCCCGCCGGTGCGGTCCCCGACTCTGGGTCGCCATGTTTTTGGCAAGCCAAAGTTTTTATGGGTTGATAGCACAGCCCCTCACCCCATGCAACTCTTTTTTCAACGATTTCAAGCCCTCCCCCAAAGGCGCCGCCCAGCCACAAAACCATTAAAACAATTGATATTCAGGCAATTAGACCACACACAACATCTTTTGATGCATTTAATATTATTTTACTTCAGCAAAATACTTTTAGCCATGCCTAACTTTTGTCGTTGACAACTCACCCTCTCACCCCTATCTTTTTCATGCACCCGACATGGGTTAAACCAGGGCGATGCCCTTTTATTTTATCGTTTTTTATAAGCAACACCATGAACCGGAGACCATCGTTCCATGCTGGACAAAATTATCGTCATCATCATCGTCGCCGTCGCCTTTTTCTTTTTCGCCCGGTCCCTTTACCGAACCGCCACCGGTAAAAAGACCGGATGCGACAGCGGGTGCTGCGGGTGCAGCTCAGCCTCCACCTGCGACAGCATCCCCGATGACAAACGATTGCTATAGGTTCGCGAATGCTCCAACCCTCGTACCTCGGGTTGTCACATTCGCTGACGGGCTGTGCCCGTAAAAAACGGTGACAGGATATTCTCGGTTTCGTCTTCCCCGGTGGGCAAAACACATCCCCCAGAAAAAATGATCACCATTGCCCACTCTTCCCACTCAGAGGTAGACATGCATGACCCATCCTGCAACGTAACTCACAACCTGGCAGGACGGGTCTCATATGTATTTTCTCACCGCCAGGTTCTACCTGGGTCGTTTTAAGCGCCCCCAAAAGCATGACACAAACAAAAGGGCCGTGTGCAATCCAAAGAGGATCGCGCACGGCCCGTTGTGTTTAACGTAACAACTATCAAATCTTAAAAAATGTATCAGGCAACAAGGTATCCACCGTGATTCACGGGCGTAGCCCGTCAGCGAATGCGAACACCTCGAGGAACGAGAGGTGAGAGCATTCGCGAACCTGGGGTCCAGGGGATCATCCCCTGGCCGCCGGAGGCATCTCCCTTTTAAAACCGCTTGCCGCCCTTGGGGTAGGCGTCCAGGTCCATGAGCAGGGGGCCGTCCCATTTTTTCAGGGGGCCGTCTTCGGCGAGGGTTTCCGCCACGTCGCTGATGTTCAGGTGCTCACAGGTCTCCCTGGTGGGCAGGCCGGTCTCCGGATCGTAGCCGTTCTCTTTGTACCAGGCTTTAACCAGGGCCATGTGGGCTTCCCGCTCTTTTTCCCCTTCGGGGGTGTGTTTAAAGTCGGGACGCTGGGGCAGCATGTCATCAACGATGGTGATGCCCTGGCGGGCGTTGAAGGCTCGTTCCACGGCACCGATGCGGTCGGAGGCCTCTTCCACCATCTTTCCGGTGTAGGGAATGCCCGTGGCTTTGGTGAGCATTTCCGCCAGGCCGTCAAAGAGTGATCCCTTCCAGATCAGGGGCAGGGCGCAGGTCCAGGTGTTTACGGCACCTTTGCAGCGACCGATGGTGTCGGCCATGGTGGTCACCCGTTCGCCGTGGATCATGGAGTGAACGGGGTCGTCGGTGATGATCCCTTTGTCCGTAAGGTCCTTGAGCACGTCTTCATCGGAGTTGTCCCCACAGGACCAGCTGCGCCCGCGCAGGTGGTCGGCACCGCGTGTGGCGATGGCGTGAGCCAGGGTAAAGAGGCCGGCGGGGTAGACCCCGCGTCCCAGGCCCTTCGAGTGGTAGCAGTACTCCATGGCATCGCCCCCGATGATCTTGGCAAGGGAGTACATGCCTTCGGCGATGAGGTTGCCGAAGCCTTCCCGCATGACGGTTTTGTGCACCAGCTCCACCTGGTCTTTGGCGTTCTCCCAGGAGAGATCCAGGCCGCCGGTGACGCTGTCGTCGATGATGCCGCGGTTGTAGAGATCTTTGGCAAGGGCGATGGTGTTGCCGATGGCGATGACGTCCACGCCGTAGGCATCGCAGAGGTTCTCCATCTCCATGATGGCAACAGGGTCCTCCACGCCGCAGTTGGTGCCGAGGCAATAGACCGCTTCGTACTCCAGGCCTTCCCCGATCTCCCCTTTTCGATCCCCTTTGGGAATTTTATAGAGGTTCTTGCACTTGATATGGCAACTCTGGCAGCCCACCCGATCGATTTCATACTCTTTCCAGGCATCGTGGCGGAGCTGTTCGGGTACCTCGTCGGGGGGAAGTTCCTTTTCAAAGTTGCGGTAGCCGGGGTACCAGTGGGTGATGCCGTAGTGGGAGCCGTAGACGGATGCCACTTCCTGCTGCACCCGGTCCTTGGCCATGAACTGCTTGTCCTCTTTGGAAAGGGCGAGAAACCCCTGCCGGTCGAAGAGTTCGGGTCGCCCCGTCCCTCGTAAGACGATGGCCTTCAGGTTTTTAGACCCCCAGACCGCCCCACTGCCCCGCGAGGCCGACGCGTACTTGTCCACCATGGTGGAGGCAAGGCGCACCAGGTTCTCTCCAGCCTGACCGATGCAGGCCACGCAGACGCCTTTGCCGTGGCGCTCCACAAGAATGTCGGTGGTGGTCCAGGTGTCGAGGCCCCAGAGGTCACCGGCATCATGGATGGAGACCTCGTCATCTTCAATCAGCATGTAGACGGGTTTGTCCGCTGCGCCCTTCACCACAATCTGGTCGTAGCCGGCCCGTTTCATGACGTTGGCCATGGTACCACCCACGTTGCCGTCGCCCATGATGCCGCTGTAGGGAGAGAGGGTGCTCACATGAAGGCGACTGGAGAGCCCCATGGTTGTTGCTGTCAGGGTTCCCGTGGCAAAACAGAGAATATTTTCAGGTCCCAGGGGATCGACGCCCGGCCCCACCTCGTCAAAAAGGGTTTTTGCGTTGAGTCCGCGTCCGCCCAGAAAATCTTTGGCCACATCGGTATCCAGGGCCTTTTTTTCCAAGGTTCCACGGGTCAGGTCCACACGAAGAACGGTTCCACACCATCCGAACATAACGACACTCCTGGGGCGATTCAGGCTCCGCCCAATACATGTTCCCACATACAATCCGGTGATGATGACGCTGAGTCCACCACCGAATAAACCTGCCGGGAGATCTCGCCGGAACACAGCTCCGAGCCCTCTCACAGCATCAAAAAGTCGAGCAAACCTTTATCCTTACCGCATTATTCCCTATCAGGCAACCCCAGGACACAATCTTCTTTACTCTATCATTCCGGGACCCTATACTGACAAAATCAACAACCACCATTGAGAAAACAAAAAAGCATTGCCTCCAACGGCAAGGTGAGGGCACCTTGAAACCCTATGGCGAATGCGTGAATGTCGTCCTTGTGCAATCACTTTCGGGGCATTCGCACAAAAGGTTACGCTCTACAACTGCCCCTGCAGGAAATGCCCGTTTCATTATTCATGAAACCATGAATCAATGTTGACAATAACCGAAACAAAGATACTGGCAGGGTTCTCCACGTTAAAGGAGGATCACCAAGGCTCCCGACCTTCGTTCCCCGGGTCGATGACTTGAAGAGCGACCATCGCCCTTGTTTTTTTTACCCATACCCACCCAACACGTGAAGGACCGTGCAATGAATTCATATGTCACCATCAAACAAGATGTCCTGGATGCCGCCCTCTGGCTCTCGAGAAACCAATACTTTGGTTCCTATCTCAGCTCGGGGGGCAATGTCTCCGCACGGGTTCCAGGCAAAGAGCTCTTTGCCATCACCCCCTCCTCGGTGCCCTACGACGAGCTTACCACCGATGAAATCTGCCTGCTTGATTTTGATCTGAACCGCATTGAAGGCGACCTCAAACCATCCATTGAGGCGGGCATGCACGCCACCATCTACAGCCGCCGCTCCGATGTGGAGGCCGTGGCCCATACCCACCAGTTCCATGCCAGCATCTTCTCGGTTCTCAACAAGTCCATCCCCCCGCTCTTTGACGAGATCACCCTCTACATCGGCAACCAGGTGGATGTGGTTCCCTACGCCATCAGCGGCACCGATGCCCTGGCCGCCCAGGTGGGCCGCACCGTAGCCAACGGATGCTTCTGCTTTATCATGCAGAACCACGGTGCCCTGAACCTCGGCCGCAACCTCAAGGAGGCCATGCGAAACGCCGAGCTCCTTGAAAAAATTGCCAAGGTGTACCACAGCGCCCTCTCCACCGGACTTCCCATCACCACGCTCCCGGAAAATGCCCTCACCTTCTGGGAGGAAGTTCGGCAGACCATCTGATCCTTAAGATCGGGCCGTCCTCCAGGCCGAGCCTTGCCCCGCCCCAGGCAAACGCTCACTTTTTTTGTAACTGTTCAGTTCCGAAAAAACAGCCTCCGGCGGCAAGGTGTACCACCTTGAAAGCAGGTTGCGGATGCGCTTTGCCCCTCGTTCCTCGGGTCAAATCACATCCGCCTTTCGTGCGGGAATAATTGAGGGGTTCTTTTAAGACCTAAAAATTTAGCCCTCGGTAGGGCCGCCGGAGGCACCAGCTGAAAACCTATCGGGGCTCATTTTACGTGCAAAACCACAAAGAGTACGAAGCGCATTCGGGCTGCACGAAGGAGGTTAATCCACCTCACTCGTTGTTCACGGACAAAGCCCGTCAGCGAATGTGATCAGCCCGAGGAACGAGGGCTGGAAACATTCGCGAACCTGGGGTCCAAGGGCTCAGCCCTTGGCTGCCGGAGGCACAGCTACATAGTTACCATTTTTTTCGGTGGCCTCCCATGGCCCCTTTCTGATAAGGAACGTGCTCATAATTATTAAGGAAGCCATCGCAACCCATCCGACCTTTGATTCGTTTTGCGCTGACATCCGTCACCTCAACCAACGAATTTAAAAGGGATAGATACCCATGACCCATAGCGACCCCGACGAACACCCCCAAAAGGAGGAGCTGGAAGCCATACTGAAACAAGTGCTTCCCTTGAACCTTCCCCACGTTCATTTTAAAGACATCGTCAAGATTGAACGGATGATGCCCCAGGACGATTTCACGGAGCCCCTCACCGACCTCGCCCATGGAAAAACAGGCGGCATCACCCTCATCGATGTTCGTTCCGAAGCCGAATTCGAAAAAGAGCGCCTCCCCTTCTCCGTCAACCTTCCCATCCTCACCAACGAGGAGCGTCACAAGGTCGGGCTTATTTACAAGCGTCACGACAAGGACCTTGCGCTCTCCTACGCCTGGTACCTGGCCAAGGAAAAAGAAGAGGCTTACCTGGAGAAAGTACGCGAGCTGGCCAAAGGCGGCCCGGTGATCCTCTACTGCTGGCGAGGCGGCGGACGAAGCGGCTACACCACCAGCATGCTCAACGAAAACGGCATTGATGCGGTGCGCCTTACCGGCGGCCAGAAAGCCTTTCGAAAAAAGGTCCAGACCCTTCTCTATGAGGGAGAGCTGGAGCTTTTACCCATCTCGGGCAAGACGGGCTGCGGCAAATCCGAACTCCTGGAGTACATCCAGGCCCACTATCCGGAAGCCCCTGTCCTCCACCTCGAGGCAGCTGCAGGCCATGCCGCTTCGGTATTCGGTGAAATCCGGTTTAACCTCATGGGAGGGTCCCTGGCCAAAAGCCAGAGGGACTTTGAGACCAACCTCTACGTCAACCTGCTTCAATTCAGGGGCTCGGACGGCAGCTTCCCCCCCTTTCTCACCGAGATGGAGAGCAAAAAGATCGGGCAGTTCAACCTGCCTCCGGTCATCTGCAAAGCCCTGAGCAAAGAGACCCATATCGGCCTCACCTGCCCCCTCGAGTCCAGACTGGACCGCCTGAAACGGGAATACTTCGGCAACGGTGGAAAAGAGGCGGAGACCATGGTGAAAGAGGCCATCCGGTTCCTGACACGGCGAGTTGGAAACAAGGCGGTGGAGAGATGGTTTGATGCCATCGATGCCGGGGACTACCTCGTATTCCTTCGGGAGGTGATGGTGGACTACTATGACGTGGTGTACAAAGAGGTGGAGAACAAGCCCCTGGTCATCGTGGACAACGCCGATGTCAGCCAGGCCGCAAAAAATATCGTGGAGTGGTACACAAACAGGACACAGACGGCCTGATAAGGGGACCCTTTGCCCATTTTCATTTCAAATCGAATCACCCTTTCCGACGATGAGGTGGACCTGTCCGCCGTCAAGGCCTCCGGCCCCGGCGGACAGCATGTCAACACGGCAGCCACCGCCATCCACCTGAGGTTCGACATCCGAGCATCCTCCCTGCCGGAGGTCTACAAGGAACGCCTCCTTGCCCTTTCCGATCACCGGATCACCGACGAGGGCATCGTGATCATCAAGTCCCGGGAGCACCGGAGCCGGGAAATGAACCGGCAGGGAGCCATCGAACGCCTGGCCATCCTGATCCGAAGCGTGGCCGAAGCCCCCAAAAAAAGACGCCCCACACGGCCATCTAAAAATGCCCGTGCAAAACGGGTGAATGCCAAGGTCCGTCGTGGCGACATCAAAAAAATGCGCGGAAAAGTCACGCATTAGACCACGCCAAAAAAACCGTGCCTCCGGCGGCAAGGTGTGCCACCTTGAAAGCAGGTTGCGGATGCGCTTTGCCCCTCGTTCCTCGGGTCAAATCACATCCGCATTTAAAACCGAACTCATTCAAGGACACGCCTTAAGACCTGTTTATCAAACGTTTGAAAATCTTGGCCTTCCGGAGGCATAGCTGAACAGGTCGCATCACACAGCCCCCCCCAACATATTTTCCCGTTGCAGGACACCCGCGATGTGATATGTAAGCGCCGAATCCGGTTCTCTATTTTTTCAATCCTGAGTTTTCAGCTTAAGTGAGACGTTATGGCCATCTATCTTATCGGCATGGTGGGTATCGCCGCATTTTCCATCACCGGCGTGGTGGCAGCGGGTAAAAAGGACATGGATCTTTTCAGCATCATTCTCCTGGGCGTGGTCACAGCCCTTGGGGGGGGGACGATCCGTGACATCCTCATGGACGCCAACCCCATCTTCTGGATCGGGGACGAGACCTACCTCTGGGTCTCCGTGGTGGCCGCCATCATGGCGTTCTTCTTTATCCGCTTCGTCAAAAACACCTACACGCTCCTCATCTATGCCGACTCCTTCGGCATGTGCCTTTTCACCATCACCGCAGCGGAAAAAGCCCTTTCCATGGGATTCTCCTACCCGGTGGCCGTCCTCATGGGCCTCACCACCGGCATCGCCGGCGGCATGATCCGGGATATCCTCACCGGCAAAATGCCCCTGCTCCTGGGCCGGGAGTTCTACGCCACCCCCGCCCTCTTGGGCGCCACCCTCTTCTGTGCCCTGCTCCACGTGGCACCGGACCACCCCTTCAACCGCTACTACGGTCTCACCCTGGCCTTCGGCCTGAGGTGCGCATCCATCCACTGGGGCCTCTATTACCCGAGGTTTCTGCTTTACAAAGGAAATGCCTAAACAAAAGCATGCCTCCGGCGGCCAGGTGGGGGCACCTGGAAACCTGATGGCGAATGCATGGAGGTTGACGTGATGCAGGCGACTACGGGGCATTCGCACGAAGGATGTCATCATGCGACCGCCTCTGCGGTAGATACCGTTATCATATCTCATTTTCATTTGAAGCATTTCGGGCTTAACAAATAAAAACGCGCTGACATACGCTCACGGGCGCTGCTCGTCAGAGGGACGGGAGTTAAAAAACTGAAACCGCACAAGTTACGATAACGTGCCCTGGCTATTCGAAACTTGTGAGTATGTACGCACGAACCGGCAACATTTGTGTCGGGCGAAGCCCGAGCCGAAGGCCCTTGCGCTTTGGCCCGAGGCACGAGGGGCAAAGCGCAAGGGCAACCCACTTTCGAGGTGGCCCCACCTCGCCGCCGGAGGCAAATCTTTTCGCACTTCCCAGCCCTAACAACAGCCCTCGCCGCCACCGCAGGAGGCGTTCTCTTTGCCTTTGATCCAGCCGGAGATAATGTAGGCGGCGCAGCCAACGCCGGGGTCCACGGAGATGGCTGCCACCGGGCAATTGCGTGCGCAGGCGCCGCACTCCATGCACCCGTCCAGATCGTCGATGCGCACCTTTGGGCCTTCTTTGGCAAAGACGCCATGGGGGCAGACGGTGGTGCAGAGGCCGCACCCGACACAAAGGTCCGAGTGAAGCGTTAGGGTAGCCATGTTGTCAATGTACCTGAGATCTTTCATGGGTCTATCCTCCTTAGCCTGTAAAAGGCGCTGCAAGCCAGATGATCAACCCCATCACCACGGCGATGGACTGGGCCGGAATTGCCCGTTTCATCTCGTACTCGACCCCAGAGGGGGTGGTGTATGGCGTGGAGCCGGTAAAATTCATGGCCAGGTAGGAGCTGATGGCCGTCAGCCAGAGCAGAAGGGCACCAAGGGTCCCGACCCCAAAGTCATGCCAGTAAAAACCGCACAGCAAAAGGCCGCTTGCCAGGCCAGCAACCCCGCCCTTGAGGGCGAAGGCGCGTCCGGGAAGCCAGGGGAGCAGCGCCGGGGTGACGACGGCACCGGCCACAATCCCTGTAAAGATGGCCATCCATGCAGCAAGCCCCCTGTGGTCCGCCTGTGAAAAAGAGAACATATCAGGGCCGATCCCGGACAAAATAAAGAGGAGCGGCAGAAGCCAGAGCAAAGGCTTTCCGGTGAGGCTCAGCTCCACGGGAGTGAGCTCCAGTCTCTCTTTGAGTGTAAAGGTAATCCGGCGCATCTCTGTGTCCGCTTTCAACCCGTTTTTTATAAACCGGGGCAAATCCGAGGCGCGAATGGGTCCGAATTCTGCCCTGAACCCGCAACGCTTTTTCACGTCCTTTGCCGTGACGCCGTTTGCACAGAGCTGGGGGAGAATCACCTTCCTGTGAGAGACCACGGTCTCAAGGTGCGTTCTTTTCACCATCTCAGCCACCTCTTCGGCGGAAAAGGTCCCCTTGCCCGCAGCGCACCAGACGTTGATTCCGCGGGTGTCCACCACGAGGAGCCAGGCATTCGTACCTGAAAGTTCCCTTCTCACGGCGTCAAAACTCAGCTTGTAGTTCGCCGTCGCCAGCACAGGCGACTCTTTGTCAGGGGAACCCACGGCATAAAGCCCTGGCGTCACCTTGTAATTGTTTCGCCCCACGTTCCACCGCGCAGCCAAGGTCCCGAGATGGTCCTCCCGGTCAAGGCGGGTTTTCACCACCGGAACTGTTCCGGCAGGGGTCTCCATAAAGGATTCCACAAAGCCGCAAAGCCTGTAACCCAGCAGCTCCCGGCCATCACTCCTCGGCGACGGGGCCGGCCCGCAACAACTTGGCTCATCCACCGCCCCGGCCGCCTTCTCTCCAAATGCCATCAGATCGTCTTGCATGTCCTCTCCCCAAAAAAATGCCTCCGGCGGCCAGGGGATAATCCCCTGGACCCCAGGTAGCCGCTGCACTATGCCCCTCGTTCCTCGGGTCAAATCGCAGCGGCATTCATCTCAAGTTATGGGCTCACCACGTTCTGCCGACTATAGCGACGCTATGGCCTTTCGCCCTTAGCCTTTCGCCTTCAACCCTTCACCGTCCCCCATCCCATCCACCAGAGCCTTCAATTCCCCAAGCACCGCTTTGTCCACACAATAGCAGGTCTTCGGCCCCTCCACCTCCCCCTGCACGAGGCCAGACTCTTTCAAGACTTTCAGATGCTGGCTCACCGTGGACTGGGCAAGGGGAAGGGTTGCCACCAGATCACCGCAAATGCAACGATCCTCAAGAAGGAGGCGGTTCAGAATTTCAATGCGTGCGGGGTGGGCCAAGGCCTTGCAAAGCTCAGCAAGCCTTTGGGACGTGGTTTCGTCAGGTGATGTCACAACTCTCTCCTTTTTTCATTAATCGTAATATTACGATAATGCAAATTACCCATCCTGTCAAACCCGAAACACCCCGCAACCCCTCCTCAGAGTGAGATTTCATACCCTTTGCACACATACCTAATTCCACCGAAATATAAGGTGTCATTTTAATAAGCTACCCCGAACAATTACCACAAACCCCCTTTAAACAAAGGGGTCTCACGAGAAGTCAAAGCAGAGCAAGCATTAGAAAAAACTTGATGTTTCTTTGAAATACAAGTTAAATGACCCATCGTAAGGACAACCTCAACCCAGTGTTACAAGCAGATTTTCACGTGTCGTCCCGATTGAGCTTTATGGCAATGTACCCATGGGTTCGTTGACTTACGTGCGGGATCTGCCATGACTTGCCACTGCCACAAAATAGCAATGAGCGATGACTTGGCGTCCCAAAAACATAAGGTATGACCGAACAGAGTAGGCTGGAGAGCGGTCCCGTGGACTGCCTCAGGGTTGTGTCCATACCCGCTCCACGCACGGCGTTTATTCTTCTGTTCACCTGAATCCGGATGGGGCCGGATCCCGTCACACCGATATCAACTATGAGGAGATGTGTTTATGAAACGAGTTCTGTTTTTTGCATTGTGTTTTTCCCTGCTGGCGTCCTACGCGGCAGCCTCCACCATCAAGATTGGCCTTATGTGCCCCCTGACCGGTTCCTGGGCCAGCGAAGGCCAGGACATGAAGCAGATCGTTGAACTGCTGGCCGATGAGGTCAACGCCAACGGAGGCCTTCTCGGTAAAAATGTTGAAATCATCACCGAAGACGATGCAGGCGACCCCCGTACCGCAGCCCTGGCCGCCCAGCGCCTCGCCACCCGTGACATCGTAGCCGTCATCGGCACCTACGGCTCTTCCATCACCGAGGCCTCCCAGAACATTTACGACGAAGAAGAGATCATTCAGATCGCCAACGGCTCCACCGCCATCCGCCTGTCTGAAAAAGGACTCAAGTACTTCTTCCGCTCCTGCCCCCGTGATGACGAGCAGGGCAACGTCGCCATGAAGACCCTCATGAACATGGGCTTCAAAAAAATCGCCATCCTCCACGACAACACCACCTACGCCAAAGGCCTGGCCGACGAAGCCAAGGCGCTCCTGAAAAAGCAGCCCGTGGAGATCGTCTTCTACGAAGCCCTCACCGCAGGTGAGCGTGACTACAGCGCCATCCTCACCAAGATGAAGGCCGCTGCCCCCGACGTGGTTCTTTTTACAGGATACTACCCCGAAGCGGGCCTTCTCCTTCGCCAGAAGGTTGAGATGGGCTGGAATGTTCCCTTCCTCGGCGGCGACGCCACCAACAACCCCGACCTCGTGAAAATCGCCGGCAAAAAAGCAGCTGAAGGGTTCTTCTTCCTGAGCCCCCCCGTTCCCCAGGACCTCGACTCCGCCGAGTCCACCTCCTTCATGGCCGCTTACACCAAGAAGTACAACGGTGCCCCCGGCTCTGTCTGGGCTGTTCTCTCCGGTGACGGATTCAACGCCATTGCAGCCGCCATCAAGTCCACCGGCTCCACCGACGCCGACACCCTGGCAGCCTATCTCCACAAAGACCTGAAGGACATGCCCGGCCTCACCGGCAAGATCTCCTTCAACGAGAAAGGCGACCGAGTGGGCGACCTTTACCGTGTCTACAAGGTAGACGGCGAAGGCAACTTCGTGCTTCAGCCCTAAGATGTCTTAAAGAGATGTACGGTGCCGGAGGCCATCCCGGCGCCAAGATCATCCCCATACACTGCATGGGGATGGTTTTTATTGCGGGACAGCCTTTTGATTACGGCGACGCCGCACCCCAGATACATGAAACAAGCTGTGCAGTGGAAACATTGGCAAACCATCACCCGCTGCGCGAATGCCCATGACGGCACCCGTGAGACGTCACTTTCCGCGCATTCGCCATAAGGTTTGCAGGTGCCTTCCGCCTGCCAGCGACCGCGGAGAAGTAAGATGGAAATGTTTTTCCAGCAGCTGACCAACGGCCTGGCCGTGGGGGGAATCTATGCCCTCATTGCCCTCGGCTACACCATGGTTTACGGCGTTTTAAAGTTGATCAACTTTGCCCACGGTGACCTTTTCACCATCGGAGCATACCTGGGCCTCACACTCCTTTCAGCCCTTGGACTCACCGACCACCTGGGCCCCTTTGGTGTGGTCGTCACCCTGGCCATCATGGTCATGGGCCTCGTGGCTGTGGTGGGCATCGTCCTCGAGCGCATCGCCTACCGGCCCTTAAGGGAGTCCAACCGGCTCTCGGCCGTGGTCTCGGCCCTGGGCGCCTCCATCTTCTTCCAGAATGCCGTCATGCTCATCTACGGCGCGCGCTACCAGGTCTACCCCCATGACATCCTGCCCAAGGTGGTGATTCCCATCTTCGGACTCAACGTGCCCCTCTTGAGGATTCTTATCCTCCTCACCTCCGTGGTGATGATGGCCGCCCTCTACTTCTTTATCCAGAAAACCAAAATCGGCACCGCCATCCGGGCTGTTGCCATCGACCAGGGTGCCGCCAAGCTCATGGGCATCAACGTCAATGCCGTCATCATGATCGTCTTCATCATCGGCCCGGCCCTGGGGGGCTCCGCTGGACTCATGGTGGGCCTCTACTACGGCCAGATCAACTTCACCATGGGCTGGATTTACGGCCTGAAAGCCTTTACCGCGGCCATCCTGGGCGGCATCGGCAACATCCCCGGCGCCATGCTCGGCGGCCTCCTTTTAGGGGTCATCGAAGCCCTGGGGGCGGCGTACATCTCCATCGCCTGGAAAGATGCCATCGCCTTTATCGTCCTTATCCTCATCCTCATCGTTCGCCCCACCGGCCTCCTGGGTGAACGGGTAGCGGAAAAAGTATGATGGAGTTGTAACTATTCAGCTTGTGCCTCCGGCGGCCCTGCCGGGGGCCAAACTTTTGCCTGCTCTAAGTGCTGGGTTTGACAAACAGGCTTTAAAAAATGATCTCAGGGAGTTCTCAAGAGAAAGGCGGTTGTGATTTGACCTGAGGAACGAGGGTCAAAGCGCACCCGCTACCTGCTTTCAAGGTATTTTGCCTAATGTGGCTTCGCCACCCTTGCCGCCGGAGGCTTCTTTGCTTTGAGCAATTTTATTCTTTTGTTCGCCTCCCACCGAACCATGGACAGATTTTACGAGGCCACAACCGTATGACACGAAAAGCGATTTACTTACTCCTGGCAACACTTCTGGCCGTTTCACCGGCCTTTCTCAACGCCTACTGGGTGGATGTGCTGAACAACGTCGGCATGTACGCCCTGCTGGCCTTGAGTCTCAACCTCATCCTCGGGCACGCGGGCCTTTTTCATATGGGCCATGCCGCCTTCTATGCCGTCGGGGCCTACACCACGGCCATCTTAAACACCACCTACGGCATCCCCGTCCTCTGGCTCATGCCGGTGGCCGGGCTCATGGCCGGGCTCTTCGCCCTGATGGTGGCGCGCCCCATCATCCACCTGAGGGGGGACTACCTCCTCATCGTCACCATCGGCTTTGTGGAGATTGTCCGCATCGCCCTTGTCAACAATGTCTTCGGCATCACCGGCGGCTCCAACGGCATCTTCGGCATCGACCGGCCCTTTCTCTTCGGCTTCAAAATCCGCAAACCCCACGAATTTTTCTATCTTATCTGGGGATTCATGGTGGTGACGGTCTTTCTCTTTCACCGCCTGGAAAACTCACGATTCGGGCGGGCCTTGAACTACCTGCGGGAAGATGACGTGGCCGCCGAAGGCAGCGGCATCAACACCACCCACTACAAGCTCATCGCCTTTGTCATCGGCGCCGTGTGGGCCGGCATGGTGGGGACCATCTACGCCTCGAAAATGACCATCATCGCCCCGGAGTCCTTCAACTTCTGGGAGTCGGTGGTGATGTTCATGATCGTCATCCTGGGTGGTTCCGGAAGCATTCGGGGGGTGATCCTGGGGGCCTTTCTCGTCATCGGCCTGCCGGAGCTCTTCCGCGGAATGGGGGCCGTCAGCGACTTGATCAACAACGTCTTTTCCGGCTTCGGCGTCACGCTCAACCTTGATTTCAGCAACTTCAGCCAGGCCCGCATGATGATCTTCGGCGCTGCCATGGTGATCATGATGATCTTCAGGAACGAAGGGCTTCTGCCTCCCCTGCCACGCAAGTACCCCCTTAAAAAGATCCGGGAGGAGATGTCATGAGCCTTTTGAAACTCGATAAACTGATCAAGGACTTCGGCGGCCTCAGAGCCGTGGATGAGGTCACCTTTGAGGTGGAGGCAGGAGACGTCTTCGGCCTCATCGGCCCCAACGGCGCAGGGAAGACCACCGTCTTCAACCTCATCACCGGAAACTACGAGCCCAACGGGGGCGACGTGATCTTTGACGGCACACGGATCAACGGCCTGGCCCCCAATAAGATCGTCAGCTTGGGGGTGGCCCGAACCTTCCAGACCATCCGCCTTTTCAAGAGCCTCTCGGCCCTGGAGAACGTCTTGTCCGGAGCCCACTGCCGCATGACCTCGGGGCCCATCGCCGCCATGCTCAAAACCCCATTCCAGCAACGGGAGGAGAAGGAGGCCCTGAAGCTCGCCCTGACGGAGCTCGATTTCGTGGGGCTGGGCGACCAGGCCGAAACCCGAGCCGACGGTCTCTCCTACGGAAACCAGCGACTCCTGGAGATCGCCCGCGCCCTGGCCACCAAGCCCAAACTCCTCATCCTCGATGAGCCTGCCGGCGGCATGAACGAACAGGAGACCGATGCCCTCATCGAAATCATCGCCCGAATCAAGGCACGGGGCATCACGGTGCTCCTGATTGAACATGACATGAGCCTGGTCATGCAGGCGTGTGAAAAGCTCGTGGTCATTGAATACGGGAAAAAAATCGCCGAAGGGCTGCCGGAAGAGATAAAGGTCAACAAGAAGGTAATCGAGGCCTACCTCGGAACCGAGGACGAGGAGGACGAGACGTGCTTTTAGAAGTCAAAAATCTTCATGTGAAATACGGAACCGTGGAGGCCATCCACGGCATTAACCTCCACGTGGATGAGGGGGAGATCGTTACCATCCTGGGCGCCAACGGGGCGGGAAAATCCACCACACTCATGACCATCAGCGGCCTCATGAAGCCCTCGGAAGGGGAGATCTGGTTCGACGGCAAAGCCATTCACACCATGCCTGCCCACAAGGTGGTGGAAGAAAAAGTCACCCAGTCCCCGGAAGGCCGGCGTGTTTTCGGGACCCTCACCGTCCAGGAAAACTTAAACCTGGGAGCCTTCACCGCCAAAAACCCCAAGCGTGTGGAGGAGACCAGGCGGTGGATCTTTGAGCTGTTTCCCCGACTCAAAGAGAGAAAGTCCCAGCTGGCAGGGACGCTTTCCGGCGGTGAGCAGCAGATGCTCGCCATCGGCAGGGCCCTCATGAACAACCCGAGGATCCTCCTCCTGGATGAACCGAGCCTGGGCCTTGCCCCCATCCTTGTCAAAACGATCTTCGATACCATCGCAGAGATCAACAAAAGCGGGGTCACCGTGGTCCTGGTGGAACAAAACGCCCGGGCAGCCCTGAAACTCGCCCATCGCGGTTATGTCATGGAGGTGGGCAACATCGTCCTGGAAGACGACGCCAACGCCCTTTTGGCCAACCCCAGTGTGCGGGAAGCGTATCTGGGAGGGGGGAACAAGTAGGTTTAAAACAAAAGAGTAGCCTCCGGCGGCCCTGCCGGGGGCCAACCTTTTGAAAAGTTTGATAAACAGGCTTTTACGTTTGGAACCCAGTAAAAGCGCACCTGCAACCTGCGTTCAAGGTATTGTGCCTAATGTGGCTTCGCCACCCTTGCCGCCGGAGGCTGGATTTAGATCGACTTAGTCTGTGTGCGTACCTTAAAATATAAAAAAACCGGCCAAGGCGGCCGGTTTTTTTTTGTTTTCACATCCCTGTTCAGATCAGGGGCACCTGAATCTCCGTCAGGTAATTTTCCGGATTGCCCTCCAAAAGCGGCCCGGGCCCCTTGTGGACAACCTGACGGGTGGGAAGGGCTCCCTTGCGACCCGATGCCTGAAGCCAGTCAAACAGTTTAAGGAAGCTCTCCCCTAGGGTGTCAAAGGGCCCCCGGTGCAGGAGGGTCGCAAACTCGCCCCCCTCCAGGGTACGGCAGCCCCACTCACTCTCCACAGGCCGCCCTACGGGAATACACGCCTCGATGTCTGCATCCAGCTCTTTGTATTCGTCATTGTAGCAAAGGTTCATGGGAACCCCTGTGATCTCATGGCCCGCAGCACGGCAGATGCTGCCCATGACGTCACCAATTTCACCCCAGGCCCCGGTCCAACGGTGGGAGACCACCAGCAGGGGTGCCACACGTTTAATCTCTACCTCGCAGCCCATCTCTTTCATCTTTGTCACCTCTTCCTCGCGGTTGATCATGCGGTCAATGGCAAAAGAGATGCCCTGGAGTCTTGTTATCTCAGCCCTGAGGCTCTCCTGTTTGGTCGCAAGAAACCCCACCAGGTCCGACTCATCAACACAATGCACCATCACGTGACGAATCTCCGCAAGGGAGCAGTCCATGGCCCTCAAGGCGACAATCACTCGCGCCCTCGCCGCATCGCCCCGGTTATAATACCGGTAGCCGCTCTTCTCATCCACAAAGCCGGGTTCAAGAATCCCTCTCTCATGGTAGAGCCTCAGCGCCTTAACGGTGAGACCTGTGATCCGTGAAAATGTGCCGATGTTGTACATACTCCGCCTTCTCTTTTGCCGTTCAATGTTTCAATTGATGACCACCCTGGAGTCCGCCCCTGGGGGAGAGTCAAAGAAAAAATGGAACTATTCAGCGATGCCTCCGGCGGGTCGCTTTTTGAAAAAAGCTCCGCAAAAATTTTCCGGTTGCATCCCCTTTTGCCGATTTTGGCAAACCTGAATGGGTAGTACTGGTGTTGTTGCATCATAGGGGGTTGGACTGAAGGAAAAAGGGAGGAGGGCAACCAGGACATCCTTGATGCCATGTCGCACCGAAATCGTGTGCAAGAGAGGGGTTCGCAAAACACAGAACAGCGGAATCCATGCGATGAGCTCCAAAGGGTGCCGGAGGCAACTCAATCTGAAGGAAAGGTCCCCGACTCTTTGTTGTAGAAATCTTCGGCCTCGACCTCCTCCTCTTCATCGAAGAGGTAGGGGTAGCGATCTTTCATGCACTCGTTGCAGATGCCGTGGCTGAAGCGTGCTTTGGTGTGGGACTCGATGTAACTTTCCAGCTTTTCCCAGTAACCGGTGTCGTTTCTTATCTTGAGGCAGCTGGAGCAGATGGGGAGAAGCCCGTTGAGTTCCCGGACCTCGTCCAGGGCCTTTGTCAGCTCGGTGATCAGCTCTTCACGCTCTGCTTCCCCCTTGATGCGACGTGAAATCTCAGCTCGCATCCGCCTGTTGTAAAAGCCCAGGCTAATTGCGCCCCCCATGGCGAGAAGCAAAGCCATCCCGCCCGCCTTGACCCCCCAATGGTTCCAGAGAAATTGAGCCGGGGGGCCATTCGTATGGATAAAGCCCCTGAGGTCATACCCGGGCTCCGCCAGTCCGATGCGCACAAAGGTATCGGCGATGTGCTCCCAGCGCCCCTCGTTCATGTGCCCTAACTCCACCAGCTTGGGGAGAATCAAGCGCCTCATCTCTTCAAGTTCGAAGGCAAGTTGCTCCCGGGGGTGGCTGTATGGGCCCGTACTGTACCGCTCAAGAACCAGCTCAATGATCTCTTCGGGGTGTTCAAACACATACCGCCAACCCTTCAGGGAAGCGCGAACAAACCGACGCACCCGATCCGGATGATTTTCCACCTCCGCTTCCGAGGTAAAAAGGGTAATGCCGTAAAAATCGATACCATAATGGATGGGACGGATCACCCGGTAAGGGACCTTCTTCTGAAGCAGAACATAGGGCTGGCTGGTGACGTATGCAGAGATGGCATCCACACGGTCTTCCATAAAGGATTCAAGGGTAAAGGTACTGGGGATCCGGGTAAACTGACCTTCCCCAAGCCCCTCGGCCTGGATCATGGCCCAAATTTCGGCATCATTGCCCTTCTCCCCCATCTCAATACGGCGCCCGGCAAAATCCTGTGGGGAGAAAATACCGGTTCCTTCCCGGGTAAGAACCACCGCGGCGGAGTGCTGAAAAATTGGCGCAAGGGCCACAACCGGTTCTCCTTTCAGGCGACAGAGAAGCAACTCGGAGCCCGCCACACCGTAGGTGGCTTTTCCTGACACAACCGTCCTTACAGGTGCCTGCTCCTGCGGCCCGCCCTCTAAAAGGGCGACATCAAGCCCCTCCTCTTCATAGAACCCCTTTTCAAGGGCCGCATAAAACCCTGCAAACTCAATCTCATGGGTCCAATGCAACTGAAGAGAAACCGACTCCAGGGCCCCTGCGGAAAGCGGCCCCATAAGGACGCACAGCGTCCCCAGAAGCAGGATATGCCCACACCGAACAATATCTTTCAATAAATCAGGCATTGCTCTCCAACACCGTGCGAGTTCAACAACAACGCCGGTGCTCCCAACCGAAAAACCAAATTTCATCCCCCCTTGAGGCACATCGCAACCACCCCAAGAGCCTACCAAACCACCCCTTGTATCGGCTGTTTTGCACCTTTCCTAAACCGGCACCGCTCCTTTTTTTATGTTTTAATAAAAAAAGGGAGAGGTGATGCCGGAAAAGTAAAATGCACAGCCCAAAATATGAGAAAAAATTGCACTGTTTCAAAAGGAAAACGGAATAGTGACTATTCAGCTCAATATTGCCTCCGGCGGCCCTGCCGGGGGCCAAACTTTTGAAAAGTTTGACAAACAGGTTTTGAGGTTGATTTCGATTCATTCGCAGGTATTGATTTACCGACTGTATTCGACCTAACGAGCAAAAGGGGGTGCAACCGGAAAGTTTTTGCGGAGCTTTTTTCAAAAAGCGACCCGCCGGAGGCATAGCTGAATAGTTACACGGAATAAAAAAAGGGGGGGATGAAGATCTGAACCGTCCGCACATCGGGTGCCCTGGCGGGTAAAACATCATGAAAAAGAAAAGGCCGAATGGCAAAACCATCCGGCCTTTGCCTTGTATCTTTACACGGCCGCAACGATGGAGATCTCCACCAGGAGCTCTTCGCGGGCCATGGAGGCCTGAACGCACGCGCGGGCAGGCGCCATTCCGGGAGTGACCCAGTTGTCCCAGACGGCGTTCATGTCGGCAAAATCTTTCATGTCCTTGATGTAGATGGTGGCTGAGAGGATCTTGTCCTTGTGGGAGCCCACGCTTTCAAGAAGCTCTTCCACCTTTTCAAGGGTGGTAGCAGTCTGCTCGGTGATACCCTTGGTGGCATCTTTGCCAACCTGGCCGCAAAGGTAGACGGTGTTGTTGTAAACCACAGCTCGGCTCATGCGGGCCTTTGTTTCGAATCGTTGGATTTCCATTGTGTTCTCCTTTTAACCGCCACCTTCATTTTTTTAGGTCTGCGGTGGTTGTTCAATAAATAGCTCGGTGCTGTAGCGCTTCCCTCTTCGGAAGACGCAGCCCAAGGCAAAACGCCGGTGCAAAACGTTTAGCATGTCGACATTTGCAAAAATCACACCCCGAGCAGCACCCATGTTCTGAATTTGAATGACTATACCCAAACGCCACTTGCCGGATCAAGTCTCTTTTCCATCGCCCGGGAACCATTTCCCATCCAACGCTTGCGACCCCTGCAAATCGTGCTTATCGTTAAAAAAACAAATTTCAGGGACAATACCCATGGCACCATGGGCAAGAGAGGCTCGCCCTGAACCCACAGATCAACCGTCTTACCGAAGGGGAAGTAACATCATGAACAAATGGAAGTTCGGATTTGGAGCAGGGCTGATTCTCGTCATCGCCGGGTGGATCGCATGGACCTTTATGATTCCCAGCGAAGATATCAAAAAAAGCGTGAAAGACCTCCAGGCAGATGCAGTCGGCCTTGAGCGGGTCATCACCCACACCCTCTACGACGGCACCAAGAAGACCTGGGCAGGCCGAATCAAGATCTACCCCTTCCCCACCGAAGGTGGTGGCGGATCCGCCTTCTCCTTCATTGATGAAGACGGCAAAAAAATCATCTGTGGTCCCGGATGGCGCATCGAAGAAAAATAAGCAGGGGGGGCGCGAATGCTCCCACCGCTAAGGGGCCACGGCAATGTTTCCCTGGCCCCCAAAAGCGTTCTATCCCGAAAAACAGGGCACAACGTCTGCAAAACTCAACCCCACCCAAGGGAGGCGATCATGCACACCCTTAAACAGAGTCAGTTCCTTCCCACCACCCTTGAAGAGGCCTGGGCGTTTATTCAGGCTCCGGCCAACCTCGACACCATCACCCCATCCTGGCTGCGTTTTGAGATCCTCTCCGAGGTGCCGGACGTCATGGACAACGGGCTCATCATTGAATACCGCATCGGGCTGCCCGTGATCGGGCGTCAGAAATGGGTCACGGAGATCAAGCACATCAAGCCCCTTTGCAGCTTCGTGGATGAACAGCGCCTCGGCCCCTATCGGTTCTGGTACCACCATCACGCCCTCAAGGAGGTGGATGGCGGAGTTCTCATGACCGACACCGTCCACTACCGGCTCCCCTTGGGCCCGTTGGGAAATCTGGTCCACGCCCTTGTCATCCGAAACACCCTGAAGCGTATTTTCGAGCACCGACACCGCCGGTTTACTGAACTTTTTGGCCCTCCGGGCCAGAAAACGCACACATAAAGACCTTGCCAGGGTTTCATTCCACATGGTCTGTAAGGGCAGCACCGTGCGGCACAGCATTGTATAAACGCCCGGAAACGGGGATGGTGTAACGATTCATCAACGAGGCCCTAACGCTGTCAGCAGGCGCATTGAAACGCCAACACCCCTGCCTGCCCGACAAAGGGCCACCCCCTCAACCGGCCCATGGCAACCCGACACGGCCCATCATTCCCCTTGATTTTACAGGATCTTTTGATTACTCATAATAGACCAACACCAACATCCGAGTCTTTTTCTGATGATCAATGGCAACTAGAGAAGGCAGGAAAATCGCGTGAATCAGGGGACTCGTTGGGCCGGCAGAGAAAGAGCCGGTCAAGCGCCCCATCATTGGAGGATCCATGGAACCAAATGGTTTGTCTCAAGAAGAGATCAGCATGCGCCTTGAGGAGTTGAACGACGCATGCAAATTTCCCTGGTGTGTGGAGGGAGATTACCTGAAGAAACAGTTTGCCTTTAAGAGCTTCAATGCCGCCTTCGGGTTCATGACCCGTGTGGCCATAAAAGCCGAAAAGGTGGACCACCACCCGGAGTGGACCAACGTATACGGTCGGGTGGACGTGGCCCTCACCACCCACGATGCCGACGGACTCACCGAACAGGACTTTTCACTGGCCGCCTTTATGGACAGGATTTCAGGACTCTAACCCCCTGCCTTCTGCCCATGACTGCGCACCTGCACCTGGGAGGGGAAGATAGATCGAGACCGTTGTTCCCCGGCCCTGCCGGGAGTCTACGGCAAGGATGCCCCCGTGGCGTGTCACCACAGCGTGGGTGACGGCAAGCCCAAGCCCCATCCCTTTCTGGGAGCTTCTCTCCTTTGTGGTGTAGTACGGATCCAAAATATGATGGAGGTGTTCCTCACCGATGCCTCGGCCTTCGTCCCGAACCGCCACCTCCACGAAAGGCTTGTCCGTCAGGTCCGGATGCCGCCTGCTCCCCTTTTCATGGCATGTGCAGGTGACCCACACATCCCCCTCCCCGTCATAAGCTTCCCGGGCGTTGTTGAGCACATACTCAATGGCTTTCGCCATCTGCATGCCATCCACATTCACCACGGGCACCCCCTTCGAAATATCGAGAATCACCCTTTGCGACTCTCCTCCGGCCTTGGCCACGCAATTGCAAAGCACGTCCTGCAAGGAGACAGAGGGTTCAACCCCCTCCCCTCGGGTGGAGAGGGTGATAAGCCGGTCCATAAGGTCCCGAGCCCGCTCCAGGGTCGCTTCCATCGTAACCAGGTGCACCCGGGCAGGATTTTTTTCATCCAGGGAGAAGAGGGACAGTTCCACACGACCCAGCATCACGGCCAACATGTTGTTAAAGTCATGGGCAATGCCACTGGTAAGAGAACTGATCAAATCCAGCTTTCGCTGCTTCAGCAGGGACACCTGCATGGCCCGGTACTCGGTCACATCGGTGACACTGGCCCGAATCCCTACCACCGCGTTGTTTCTCACAATAGGGGTCGAGTGAAACAACCCCGTCATCTCCGTCCCATCCCCGCGAATCATCTGGTATTCGGTGGGTTCCACCTCCCCGCCATCCATGACGATCTGCATTCGCCCCATCAAACGCTGGCGGTGATCGGGGAGCAACACCTTCAGGGCGACGCCGGGCATATCAAACTCTTCAGGCCGAATCCCAAATGTCTTCAGGCCAAGAGAGTTCACATAGGTGACCCGGTACTCCACATCCACTTCACAGACAATACAGGGGAGCAGCTCCGCCATCTCCCTGAACCGCTCTTCGCTGTCACGAATCGCCTGCTCCGAGGCTTTCCTTTCGGTGATGTCGTCCACCATCCATAGGACCCCTTTGTTGAGGTCCGGTGGGAGGCTGCTGTCCACGGCCCTGCCTGAAAGAGTGCACCACACGGATGAGCCGTCCCGACGTTTTAACTGATACTCAATATGCGTACGCTCCCCATGGACAAGGGCCTCATAGTGAAGGGTGCCGAAGCGTTTCCATCGTTCTTCGCTGAGATGAAGCGCCTGCATGGAGAGTCCCTCCATCTCTTCCGGAGAGTCGTACCCAAGGAGTTGAGCCAGGCGATGGTTGGCTTTCCTGAGATAACGCCCCCCCTTGAGAAGCATGATGCCCACCATGCTGTTGGAGAAAATAGTGGTCAGCTCTGTCAGGGCGGTGTGCAGCTCTTCTGCCTTCTCCTCCACCTCCCGCGTTCGGGACCGAACCATGGCCTCCAGGTAATCGGTGGTCCGTTCCTGAAAATCACGTCCCTCCTTCAGAGACGCAATCATCTGATCAAAGGAGGCCGCAAGGTGGGCCATTTCATCACCACCTGTAAGGGACACTGTTTTGATCTCGAGGTCCCCTTCACTTACGCGTCGTGCCTGATTGGCCAACATCCGAAGCGGACGCACCAGCCGCTCCTTCAATGCATAATAAAACAACCCAAGTCCCAGGCCGGTAAAGACAATGGCACCCACCACAATTTCCCACCCCATGCGGCGGGTGGCCTGCCGGTACGTCAACAGGGTCTGTTCCAACCCCGAGAGAAGGGATTCATCCGGCACAACGACACCCAGCACCCACCCGGTGCTCGGCAGAACATGGTGGGAGATCAGGCTGGCGCTGCCGCCAACCTCAAGGCGAATATCCCCCTTGTCCAGGCTCAACAAACCGTGGGCATATCGCCTGAGCTCCGGGTAGGAAGACTCCAGAAATCCACGGGGACTCCCTTCGTCACCGTCCCCCCGCAGACCAAACTCATCGAGTTTCTGCTCCGGAAACACAATGGGAACCCCGTTCATATCCAGCAGAAACCAAAACATACCGTCCACACCAACCATCACGCCATCTTCATGAAGGATCTCTTCAAAGAGGCCTTCAAGGGGCATATTAATCCCTGCCACGCCCTTGAACTCCCCCCCTTGGGAAACAATGGGCGTGGATGCCGTGACCACCATCCCGCCCCCCAGGGAATCAGCGTAAATCGGTGTCCAGACGGTGGATTGTGAGGGGTTCTCCCCGGGGGCAGCCCCCGCGAACCAGGCACTCTCCCTGACAAGGGACATGGTGAGGCTTGAGAATTTTTTCTTTCCAATGGTGTTCGGGTAATACTCGATAAAACCGTCTGTGGTCACGATATAAGCGGCTGTAGCTGGAGTGGAAGCATGCCCCAGAATTTCAAGGTAGGGAAAAAGACAGGCGAGGTGCTCCTGCACAGAAGGGGTCTGAGGGATGCCCTCATCCGAAAGGCTCATCACCACGACCGGACCATCCGAAGGGCCTGTATGGACATTGGGGGAGAGGGGTTCAAAATGAAAGGGGGTCGCGCAGACAGAAGAGTCTCGGGGTGTGTCGAAAAGGGTCTGCCCCGCCTTTTCAGCAAGCAGGGCTGAATTGTCAGCAATCCCTTCAAAAAGGTGATCAAAATAGAGGGCGCGTATATTAATCCGGTCCGCCAGGTTCACCTCCACCCTGTTGCGCAGGGTGCTCACCGTCTGTTCGGCAAAGTTGTCACCGAACTGCTGAACATGACGGGTTGTGAACAGAGCAAAAACAATCGCAAAAATCAAAAGAACAATTGAAAGCGTGACCGTCAGTTGGACACCAATGCTGGACTTGAAGCGAACCACACCCATCCCCTAAACCAAAAAACAATAAATCTGCAATACAGCAACAAGCTGGCGCGTCGCCTCTTCGGCACACTGTGTGCGCACCCCAAATTTCAGGAGATCGTTTTCTCGAAATCGCAGGAAAGAAATGCGAAACATGAACAAGATTAGGGCACCGCACTGGCCCCGATTTTGTTTCCGTTCCACACCGACAGCTTTGTTTCCACCCTATAAGCCATCCTTACGGAGGCTTCCCGCCTTGGACCAAATCAGATAGACAGGCCTGTCGTCAACAAAAAAAGCGGTGTCGTTTACAGGGATTACAGCCGAATCACCAATATCAGGCATCATTGAATCCATGAAAAAATAACCCCATGGAACCGTGAGGCAAAAACCACATGACTTTTCTGTTTTTTTCCTCATGTGTTCCCCTCTTCAGGCCACATAAAAACGGTCAACGACCTTTGCCGGAATCCGACACCTTCACAAGGGATACGGGGAAAGGATTCAGGAGCACCTGATCAAGAAGGTAGTCCTGCTCAAACCTTACGGCGTACCCTTTGATAAGACGAAGCAGTGCAGAAAGGGGAATCCGTTCATCCCGATACTCCTCCAGGCTCTCAAGGAAATACGCTTTTTCCTCCCGGGACAAACCGTCCGAAACCCAGCCAAAGGCGTGAAGCAGGGTATTGATCATTGATGCGATGCGGGGCCGTGTGGTCAGGGCTTTTTTAAGTTCCTCATCGTAGAGGGCAAACACATCGGCTTCAGGGCGTTTTTCATGGTTGGCTGTCACCTTTCCGCAGGCTCTGAAACGGGTCTGGTTCCAGGCAAGAAGCAGAAGCTTGTGGGTGCTTTGATACGCCACAAGGTCCCGCATGCGTCCGGATGCCTTTGCCTGCCTGAACCGGGCAAAGGAATAGAGCCGGATAAGAAACTGCTCCCGAAGCTCAAAATTTTTAAGCCGCCCCTCGTCTTCCATGGGCACCCCCGGGAATCGCACGGCTGCACAAGAGGCGAAAAACCCGGCGCCCCTTTTGGCGTTGGCTGCTTTTGAAAGCCCCTCATACACCTTGACATCAGAAGGCCCGCAGGAGGGCGACCGGTTTTTCAGGATAAATCCGTCCACCGCTGGGAGCGTATCAAAAAAACACCGGGCAAACCCCTCCATCTCCCCGGTAAGAACCTTTTCCGTGGATGGCTGATAGAGATGGGGGACCTTCTTCACCATGGCCATGCGAATGGGCTGACGAGGCACCCCGAGCCCAATCTCCACCTCAGGGCAGACGGGGATAAAATCCACGTGTTCTTTTAGCGAGTCGACAAAGGGATCGTAGATGGTCTGACCGTTGTAACGACAGGTATCAAACCCCAGACATTTGCTCACGACAATGACAGGTTTGGGAAACATGACACATTGTCCTTTGGATGATTTTGGATGCGGTGAGAGTTGCGCTGAAAGGAAGTACCCGTCAAGAATACGCCCAACAGTCTATTTTTTCAACGACATATCCAATTGTGAAAGACACGGAGATCTGGTAAAAATGTAGAGTAAGTATACCTATTCCGGTCCAAAACACCTCCGGCAGCCCTGCCGGGGCCACACGTTTGCCCATTTTATAAGTTGGGTTTCATAAACAGGTTTTGAGGGCGCATTCAGCCTGCCATCTGCAATCAAGAATCGTTGCATGATGGAAAAAACACGTCTCCCCAGCTCCTCAACCCGGACGACAAACGTCGTCAAATGTCCCTTACGCCTCCCTTTGAGCTTGATGCATCACCCCGAACACAACGGCTCCTTGTGGGCTCCAGATACGACATCTTTCGGCTCCCGGCCGACGCACACCCAAGCTTCCGACCGGTCCATGTCGCATCCCGGGCAACTCAGGCTGCTGTGGCCCTGAAGCGATGCAACAGAACACCACCCGATACCCCCGACATACGGCCCAGCCCCTGTGGGCCGACACGATATCAAAAGAACCCCAATGACCCGCCGTTCCCATTCAGAGCGGCCATGCCACATGGAGGTACACCATGACCCACCCCACGCCAGAGAACGACACCGATCTCTTCACCTGTGAACGGGTGGAGGATGTTGAGGTGCTCACCTTCCACAAGCACCTGCTCCATCACCTCACAGACCTTGCGGCGAAAACCCGCATCCTGGACTACCTGGACTCCGTCTCCAGGGACCCCACCATCCGTGTCTTTCTCATCATCGCCGCCCCGCAACGCCTCGACAAAGAAGAGTACCTCTCCTTCTATCGGCAGTACTTAAGCACCGCCACCGCCGCTGACCAGACCCAGCTCAAACGCCTCTACAACGGCCTCAACCAGTTCATCATGAAGCTCTACAACATCAACCCCTTTGTGGTGCATGCGGGAAGCGGAAACACCGCCTTTCTTTTCATGAACCTCTCCCTTCTCTGCGACTACCGCATCGCAACCAAAGAGACCCTCTTTCAAAACCCGGCCCAGCAGCTTGGCCTGCCCCCCAAGGGCGGAGGGGTCTTCCTCCTCTCCCATCTCCTGGGCCCTGCAAAATGTGGGGAAATTCTATATTCAGGACGGGACATCGACATGGACGAAGCCCTGCAACTGGGCCTTGTCCATCGCATCGTCAAGCAGGAGACACTTAGAACAACGGCCCTTGAAGCTGCCCACGCCTTTGCCCACAGAAGCCCCCAGGCCCTTTTCGGCATCAAAAAGCTTCTGGGTTACTGCATGAAAGACCTGGAGAGCTTTCTGGAATACGAGAACAAAATCCTGGAGGCCACCTTGAGGCGCCACCAGCATGAGGAGATGTAGGGGTTCGGTGGAGCGGTGATCATTCCGTTAAACGCTGCAGGCCGTCTGAACGGCGATACGTACCAACATAACATGCAAGACGATTGGTAACTGTTCAGCTTGTGCCTGCGGCTACCATTCCGGGGGCCAAACATTTAAAAAGTATGATAAACTGATCTATAAAAATGAGCCTTGGAAACTATCGTTTTAAAGACGGATGTGATTTGACGCGAGGGGCAAAACGCATCTGTTATCTGCTTTCAAGGTATTTTGCCTAATGTGGCTTCGCCACCCTTGCCGCCGGAGGCTGCTTTTTCGGGCTGAATCGTTACGACGGTTGGCCCTCAATCAGTCGATGACTGTGCATGTATATCTGCATGGCCCTGACTTGCTGCCCCCTTGCCTCAGGGCTCGAAGTGATTATCTTGTTCGAAAGACAACCATTGACCCAACACCTTCTTTCAGCAAGGAGCAGCAACGCATGAGCCAGCCCACCCGCAACGAAGCCTTTGACCTCTTCAAGCGATACAACACAAGTGAAAGCCTCACCAAACACGCCCTTTCCGTGGAGGGCGTCATGCGCCACTTTGCCGAAAAATTCGGGGGAGATGTTGACGAATGGGGCATCATCGGCCTTGTCCACGACATCGACTACGAAATGTACCCTGATGAGCACTGCTCAAAAGCCAAAACGATTCTTGCCGAAGCCGGATGGCCCGAGCCCTGGATCCGGGCCGTTGTCAGCCACGGTTGGGGGATCGTCTCCGATGAAAAACCGGAAACCAAACTGGAGCAGACCCTCTACGCCATTGACGAACTCACCGGGCTCATCACCTCCACAGCGCTGGTCCGGCCCTCCAGAAGCGTCATGGACATGAAAGCGAAATCGGTCAAAAAGAAGTGGAAAGACAAAAGCTTCGCCGCCGGCGTGGACCGCTCCATCATCGAAAAAGGCGCGGAGATGCTTGGAATGGAAATTTCAGAGCTCATCAGCGAAACCATCCTCGGCATGCGCAAGGTCGCCGATGACATTGGTCTCGGAATGCCGGATGCCAACTAAAAAACAGGGGGGCCACGCCGTCCTCAGATGAATACTGGGGGGAAGGGTGCATCACCCCTGCCCCCCATTTTCCCCTGCCGATGGTTCGTCGCTGTTCCCCCAAAATGCAACTTTTAAGTTGCAAGCCTCCCCACCTATGCTATAACCATCCGTGATTCTGAGAAAAACATTTTGCGGACTTCATCCCCGACTCCTGTGTGTCTGCTGTAATCCCGTTTTTTAAAAAACCCGAATGCAGCACAAACCACGGAGCCCTGCCATGACAAGTCCCGCCCAGACCCTTGTCCTTTCCCTCTACACCCGGTTTCCCGGGCGCATTGCCATCAGCGTGGGGTATGCCCCCGGACTCGTTGAAATCTTCCCCTTTGTTTTCGAAGACACCTGCGGGACCCCCATCGGAATTGTTGCCCTTGCGGTCATGGTTCAAGATGAACGAGAAGTGATCCACCTTTACCATCTTGGCGCCTTCAAGCCCGGCAGTGGCCACGGCACCAAAATAATGAGAGAGCTGTGCCTTCAAGCCAATCGTTTCCTGGTCCCCATCAGCCTTACCCCCATTCACTGCCCCAACGGAAACACCCCCCTGCTTGACGACGAAGCCCTGGACACCTGGTACCGCCGCTTTGATTTCAAGGGCGATGGGCACTTGGTACGGGAGCCCTCCGGCCAATAAGCCCCAAAAACGTTCGGGTATTCTCGTTAAGCCAGGACTGCAAAGGGCCCGGGCAAAAAATAAAGACTCACGTATCAAAAAAAATACCGCCGCGATTTGACCCGAGGAACGAGGGTTAAATCGCGGCGGTAACCCGCTTTCAAGGTGGCTCACCTTGTCGCATCAGAGCGCAATCAATACCCCTGCTCAAAACAGACCGGGTAATCCAGTGCCCTGCCCTCCCTGTACGCCACAACATTCCGACAGAAGATGCCGGCAATCTCTTCGGGAAAGCTGAAAGCGGAAATATGGGGGGTGATGATGACATTCTCCAGCTCCCAGAAAGGGCTCCCGCTGCCCAGGGGCTCCTCCTCAAAGACATCCAGCACTGCCCCGGAGATCTCTTGACGATCAAGGGCATCCAAGAGGTCTTTTTCGCACACCGTGCTTCCCCGTCCCACGTTCATGAAAACCGCAGAGGGTTTCATGGCGGCAAAGGCGTCGGCATTAAACAGGTGACGGGTAGAGTCGGTGGCCGGGAGAACGCCCACCACGTAATCACACTCACCAAGAAAACTGCCCAAGGTATCCCCTGAAAAAACCTGGTCCACCCCATCGCAGGAACCGCTGCTGCGTCGATACCCGATCACCCGCATGCCGAAGTGGCGCCCCGTCCGGGCTACATGCTCTCCGATGGACCCCAGGCCGCACACACCCAGAGTCAACCCCCGGACGCTCCGGTAAGAAAGGGGCGCCCACACCTTCCCCTGCTGGTTCGCCCGCACAGCAAACATCCTGCGTTCCAGGGCCAGAATGTAACCGAAGACATACTCGCTCATCAGGGGCCCGAAGATGCCCTTTACGCCGGTGAGAAGGTAATCCCTGCGAAGCCCTTTTCGGCACAAGGCATCCACCCCCGCAAAGGTCGACTGCACCCACGAAAGACTCTTCGCAGAGGAGAGCACCTGCGCCACCATGTCCGGTTGCCCGAGAATGACCTCACACTCAGCCACCACCGCCTGCGCTTTTGCCACCTCGTCACAGGCATGGATAGTAAGGCCAGGAATATTAGCTGCCTCCACCAGGGGTTTATACACATGGGCGTCCCGCGCCAGAATCAATACGTTCATCATCCATTGTTCCCTTCGTGCATCGTAAAGTTAAAAGCGCAAGGCAGTCGAAGGCTCACGTTGACCATAGAAGGCGACCTGTATGTCTTGCCTGTTTCAAAGATAGGCGATTGCCTGATGAAAAACGCCCCTATTATATGCATGCACGTCTCTTTATGCTACGTTGAAAGGGATTATATTGAGGCCTGAGAAGCAGGTTCACCCAACGGCTTCCAGGCAATAAAAAACAACAAAACTTCGAAACAACAAGGTTTAATACACTTGATACCCCTTGCTCTTCTCGCTGTCATTTCCGGCCTGGCCCTTCTCGTCTGGAGCGCGGATCGTTTTGTGGACGGAGCTGCCGCCACCGCACGGCATTTCGGCATGCCCCCCCTGCTCATCGGCATGGTGATCCTGGGTTTCGGCACCTCGGCACCAGAGATGGTTGTCTCTGCCCTTGCCGCCACCCAAGGCAACCCGGGCCTCGCCCTTGGCAATGCCTACGGCTCAAACATCACCAACATCGCCTTGATTTTAGGGCTCACAGCGCTCATTGCCCCCATCACCGTCCAATCCCAGGTGCTTCGCAAGGAGCTGCCCCTGCTGGCCGTCATTACCGGATTATCCGCCTTTCAGATCGCCGATGGGCACATCAGCCACATGGATGCATGGGTCCTCCTTGGCATATTCGGCGGGCTCATGGCCTGGACCATTCGCCAGGGCCTCCAGCACCGGGGAGACACCCTTGGGCAGGAGATGGCCCTTGAAGCACCATCCGACAGCCAACCCATCTCCCAAGCCATCTTCAGGCTCGTCACGGGACTCGTCTTTCTCATTATCGCCTCCCGTACCCTGGTGTGGGGGGCCGTGGAACTGGCTCGTTCTTTTGGTGTCAACGATCTCATCATCGGCCTCACCATCGTGGCCGTGGGGACCTCTCTTCCCGAGCTCGCCTCGTCCATTATCGCCACCCGCAAAGGGGAACACGACATCGCCCTGGGTAACGTCATCGGCTCCAACCTGTTCAACACCCTTGCCGTTGTAGGCATTGCCGGCGCAATTCACCCCCTCGACGTGGGGCGGGACGTTCTCACCCGGGACGCCTTCACCATGGGAGCCCTCACCCTCTCACTTTTTGTCATTGGTTACGGGTTCCGGGGAAAAGGCCGGATCAACCGATTTGAAGGCGCTGCCCTCATCGCCGCGTATATCGGCTACAACACCTGGATTGTCATGGGTGTCTTCCACTGATCTGCTCGTAAAACGCGGCCTCCGGCGGCAAGGTATGCCACTTTGAAAGCAGGTTGCGAATGCTCTGAGCCCTCGTTCTTCGGACTCTTCTCATGGACTCTCGGGCTACGCGCGTGGAACCCTATATTTCACCGGCGTCCTCTTCCCCGGCTGTCCGGGCAACCTGATAAGTGTTAAACAAAAAAAGGCCGTCCACATTGGACGGCCTTTTTTGTTGAATCAGGCGAGAACTATTAAGTTCATCGTTGTCTCCGGTGCTGGGGATCACCCCCTGGCCGCCGAAGGCTTTCTTCTACACGCCAAACTTCTTCCCGTAGTTTTCCACTACAAAATCGATATCCTTGTCGCCACGACCGGAGAGATTGATGAGGATGGTCTCTTCCTTGGGGAGGTCTTTGGCCAGGACCATGGCGTAAGCCACGGCGTGGGCACTCTCAATGGCGGGAATGATCCCTTCCGTTCTGGAGAGCTCAAACAGGGCATCGATGGTCTCTTCGTCTCCTGCGGTGACGTAGTTCACCCGCTTGATGTCCTTCAAAAGGCTGTGCTGGGGACCAACACCGGGGTAGTCGAGACCGCTGGCAACGGAGTAAACGGGAAGGGGCTCACCGGCTTCATCCTGAAGAAGGTAAGACTTGAAACCGTGGAGGGTTCCGGGCTCACCGAGGGTGAGGGTGGCGGCATGCTTGCCGTCCTCAAGTCCCACGCCCGAAGGCTCCACACCGTGGATCTTCACAGCCTTGTCTTCAAGGAAGGCGGTGAAAAGCCCCATGGCGTTTGAACCGCCGCCCACACAGGCCACAAGGTGATCCGGCAGTGTTCCGGTTTTCTCCTGAAACTGGGCACGGGCTTCAATACCGATGATCTTCTGAAAGTCACGTACCATCATGGGGAAGGGGTGGGGACCGACGACGGAGCCGATGGCGTAAAGCTGGGTTACCGGATCTTCGAGATAGGCTTCGAAGGCCGCGTCCACAGCATCCTTAAGGGTCTGTGTACCACGGGTAACGGGAACCACGTTGGCACCCAGAATGCGCATGCGGGTGACGTTGGGCTTCTCTTTTTCAATATCGATAACACCCATGTAAATATCACACTCCAGGCCCACAAGGACGGCAGCCGTGGCCAGGGCCACGCCATGCTGACCGGCACCGGTTTCGGCGATGAGCTTCTTTTTGCCCATCTTCTTGGCCAGAAGGGCCTCACCGAGGCAATGGTTGATTTTGTGAGCACCGGTGTGGTTGAGGTCTTCCCGCTTGAGGTAGATCTGAGCACCGCCGATCTTCGCCGAGAGATTTTTGCAGTGGAACAGGGAGCTGGGACGTCCCACGAAATCCTTCATGAGCATGGTCAGCTCGTTGATGAACTCGGGGTCCTCTTTAATCTCGTTATAGGCAACGGTGATTTCGTCAAGGATGGTCTGAAGTTCGGGCGGAACAAAGCTGCCGCCATAGTCTCCAAAGTAACCTTCGGCGTTGGGCATTTCGAGGCTGCGGATGTCGGTGGTCATATCTACTCTCCTGCGTCTGAATCGTCTGTCATATCTGTAGGCCTGCCCTTACCGGTTCGGCCGCTCTTTGTTTCTACATGCAGAAACATGCCTCAACTCCATGGCTTTTGCAACCCATTTTTTCTTGGGTCATAAAAAAGCCGGGATGAATCATTCCCAAAAAGTCTTCCCAGTCAAGCAAACCACCATTGCACAAGGCACGCGGCACAAATGTTAGTGCACGTTCTTTTTTATGGGATGACTAATAATTGATTTCCACAGCAAAAACCGCCAATTTACTTGCCAACGCACCTCAAAGAAACCTATAGTACACTTTCTTTCAATTTCTCAATTTTTGCAGGTGACTTCCGTGATCCCAAAATCGATAATCGAGGCCATCGTTGCCCAGTACGCCCAACCCCTGGAAGGCCGGCACGGTCTTTCTCACTGGGCCCGAGTGCTTGAAAATGGACGGCTGCTGGCAGAACGCACCGATGCAGACCTCACTGTTGTGGAGCTCTTTGCCGTCTTCCACGACGCCTGCAGGCAAAATGAATCCTTCGATCCCGACCACGGCGCCCGAGGGGCCGAACTGGCCCGCCAGTTCCACAGAGAAGGGCTCCTGACCTTAACGGACAGGCAGCTTGACCTTCTCACCCTCGCCTGCGAAACCCACACGGATGGCCTCATCACCGGCGACCTCACCGTCAGGGTCTGCTGGGACTCCGACCGTCTCGACCTGGGTCGCGCCGGCATCCGCCCCGCCCTGGGCCTTCTCTGCACCGGTGCGGCACGGGACAGTGAAGTCATGGAATGGGCCTGCAAAAGAAGCCTCTCCGGGCACCTGCCCGATCTCATTTCCACCGAATGGGACGTTCACCTCAAAGAGGAACAATCGGCGTAAAGGGCGGGTTCGCGAATGCTCCCGGCTCTCGTCCCTCGAGCCGATCATATTCGCTGACGGGCTTCGACCGTGGTGAGTGACAACGACCTCACCTGTAACGCCTTCCACAACTGTCAAACGTGCAAAATCGGCTGTGCGGGTGCCTCTTGAAAACATATCAAAAACCGTCTACTTTAGCCTAAGCGATTTCGCCGCCCTCAGCGTCGGAATTATACCGGAAAAATCAGCTTATAAATTAGCGATCGGGTACCAGCAGCTACCGCACCTGTGATGGACAATGGTTGACGTCACACATCGCGTGAACGCGGACGCGAAACTCGCCACATAACGCTACCCGTCTCACATTCGCCTTTGGGCTCCGAGGTCTTTTTGCCACCCTTGCCGCCGAAGTTATTCCGGTAAAAGTCAACCGCTGGTATGGAACCGAAGCACCCATAACTCATGCGCTTGCCACGCACACTGCACACCCTTACATACAACGCGAATGCGGACGCAAGGCCCGTTGCACCGCAACGAACGTGTCCCATTCGCCACCGGGTTTCGAGGTGCCCCCACCTCGCCGCCGGAGGCACGCTTTTTAACCCGGCTTTAGCCATAGACTTCCATCTACTTACCACCAGGACCTCACCATGCACCTATTTAACGCCATTGCCGTTTTAATCACGCTTGCTGCTCTCTTCAGTTTCATCAACTACCGATTCATCAAGCTTCCCGCCACCATCGGCATCATGATGATTGCCATGCTGATGTCCCTGGGGCTTATTGCCCTGGCGCCATTCGGGCTGGATCCGGGGGTGACGAAGCTCATCGCCGGCATCGATTTCAACACCACCCTGATGGTGGGGATGCTCTCCTTTCTCCTTTTTGCCGGTGCCCTTCACGTGGAGATGGACGATCTGCTGGAGAACAAGGTGGAGATCGCCTTTTTCGCCACGGTGGGGGTGGTGGCGTCCACCTTCATTACCGGAACCCTTGTCTATTATGCCGCAGGCCTGGTGGGGGTCTCCCTCAAGTACATCCACTGCCTTCTCTTCGGGGCCCTCATCTCCCCCACCGACCCGGTGGCGGTGCTGGGCATCCTGAAGTCAGCCGGCGCCCCCAAGAGCCTGGAGGTAAAAATCACCGGAGAGTCCCTTTTTAATGATGGCATCGGTGTTGTGGTTTTTCTCACCATCCTGGAGATCGCAACGGGCGAGGCGGAGCTTTCGGCCGGGCACGTGGCGGCCCTTTTCGCCACAGAGGTCGCCGGCGGGATGATCCTTGGCCTGGTCACCGGCTGGATCGCCTATCTCTTTTTATCCAAGGTGGACAACTACCAGGTGGAGGTTCTCATCACCCTGGCCCTTGTCACCGGCGGATACGCCCTGGCACTGGCGCTTCACCTCTCCGGCCCCATCGCCATCGTCATTGCCGGACTTCTCATCGGAAACCGGGGCAGGGCCTTTGCCATGAGTGACAAGACCCGCGAACACCTGGACACCTTCTGGGAACTTCTCGATGAAACCTTAAACGCTGTCCTCTTTCTTCTCATCGGCTTTGAAATCCTGATCCTCACCGTCCAGCAAAGCTTTCTCGTCCTTGGCTTCTTCGCCGTCTTTATCGTGCTTATCGCCCGGTTCTCCTCCCTTGCAGGGGCCCTCGTGCTTCTGAAACCTTTCCGGACCTTCGCCAAGGGCGATCTCTCCATCCTCACCTGGGGCGGTTTACGGGGCGGCATCTCCGTGGCCTTGGCCCTCTCCCTACCCGCATCCATCCCCGTGCGGGACGGCCTCGTCACCATGACCTACGTGGTGGTCATCTTCTCCATCGTCGCCCAGGGCCTCACCATCGGAAAGCTGATAAAAAAGCATCATTAAAGGCTTAAAAGCGTGCCTCCGGCGGCAAGGGGCTGAGCCCCTTGACCCCAGGTTGCGAATGCTCACGCCCCTCGTTCCTCGGGACGATCACATTCGCTGACGGGCTTCGCCCGTAAGGCGTTCTCACTCACGATTCACTACTCACCATTCACCAGACAGAAACACCGCAGGCGCTCCAATGGAGCGCCTGCGGTGTTTTTTAAAAAAAGCTCTGGCTCACAGCACGATGAAACCCCGCTCGCGGTCGGACGGGTGGGGCAGGAAGAAATGCTGGTGTCCATTCATCCGGGTCTTCATAATCGCCAGAAAACCAACCCGCATGAATTCGGTTAGGAGAGATTTTTGAGCCAGAACATCGGTGGGACCCGGCATGAAAACCGGGCCCTGAAATCAGAGTGAATAACAAAAATTAAAGATATCAAGCTCTCCCCAAGCATACATATTCCTCTGGATGGTATCGCTATGCACTCATGGATCCCCGGTCATCCGGTACTTCAAAGGGCGACGAGCTATCTTAAAAATCAAGCAACGCTTAGGATCTCGCATGCCTGACAGCCGGGGAAGACGACATAAGTATAACCACTGGAGCCCCACGGGCGAAGCCCGTCAGCAAATGTGAAGAGCCCGAGGAACGAGGGCTCAGAGCATTTGCGAACCTGGGGTCAAGGGGCTCAGCCCCTTGCCGCCGAAGGCTGCTTTTCCCGTTTTACATGCTCCCCTCTGAATCATTCTGATCGATGGAAAATTTCCATGCACAGGACCACTCCTGTGGGTGGGGGTCCGGAGGACAGCCGAGGCATTCGGTTTTGATGCGCGGGTCAATGGCCCTGGCAAACATGGGGTACTCCACCAGCCCTGCGGATTTACACGGGTAATCATCCAGGTTTTTGCGCTGCCTGGCCGCCTGGACCCGGCACTTGTTCATCTGAAAAACAAAGCTGGTCTCTTCCTCCTCCACAATGGACTGCTCATTGATTCGAGCGTACATGCGAAATCTCAAGGCGGCCTTCAAGCCGTCGAGCCCCGGGTTCTCAGGAAGGCCGAGAAACCGTTTCACGGCCGAGCCTTCAAAGGGTGAGAAATGTGCCCAGCAGGAGTCGTTGCAGCGTTTCGCATCATTCATGCCGTGGGAAAACTCCACCGACTGGAACCATACCCCGTCACCGGCCAGCCAGTTCAGGGAGATGGCCTCTAACAAGGCGTTCATCTTCTCGTCCTCCAAAGAGAGCAGGGCATCAGGGATCCCCTCGGTCATGCCGAAGCCCAAGGTTTTGGAGAGGCGTTTCAACTGAATGTTCCGGCTGCTCTCCAGAGCCTCCCAAAGAGCTGCATGGGCCTTCTCCGTCCCCATCTGATGCCGTACTTCCGTAAACCAGAGCACGTGATGCATGATGATACGATGCATCATGTCCATGGCAAGGCGGGCTTTCTCCTCCCGGTCCAGCCCCTCCAATTCCATTGTGGGTGAATCCATTTTTGTGTGCCTTTTATATGATCTTTTTTAAGCCTCCGGCGGCAAGGTGTGCCACCTTGAAAGCGGGTTGCAAATGTTCCCCCCCCCCTCGTTCCTCGGGGTGATCCCATTCGCTGATGGGCGAAGCCTGCTCAACCTTAGCCCTTGAACAAAACCTATCAGAGATACGACTGACACTAATAATATTCAAATGGAATCCGGCAGCTTAGAAGTTTCAGCACCATCCCAACAGCGTTACGAAACTTGTGAAACACTTCGTAACATCACCTGCCTTGGTGGCGGGCGCAGCCCGCGGCTAACGCCATTGCGCTTTGCCCCGAGGAACGAGGGGAAAAGCGCGATGGCAACCCGCTTTCGAGGTGGCTCCACCTCGCCGCCGGAGGCACGCTTTTGCTCTTGCCTTTCCCTTTCAAAGCATGGGGGCCTCGGATACTTTGACCCGAGGCCCCTTCATGCTATTTCCCCCCGAAGCCTGCGTCATCCATGGCGGTGACGGCGCCATCGCAGGTTTGAATCGCGTCCATTTTGCCCATGGCGGTGGGCAACATGGTGTTGATAAAGAACCGAGCTGTGGTGACCTGCCCTTTGTAGAAGGCGGCATCTTTCTTTTTCTTTTCCGTCAGGGGTGCGGCCACGGTGGCTCTCCAGAGGAGCATCCACGCCATGGTCAGGTCTCCGGTCACTTCCAGGAAGGGATGGGAGAAGGCGTAGGCGTCGAGGACCTTGTCGGACATGGCGGACTTGCTGATGGCGGTGGCCACCTCCGTGTACCGGACAAAGAAGCGGTCCATGGTCTCAGCCAGGGGAGCCAGCTCTTCCACCTCTTTGGCCTTGGCAATGCTGCGATGGATCACTTCCAGGAAGTCCATGAAGGGCTTGCCCTTTTTCATGCCCAGCTTGCGGCCGAGAAGGTCCATGGACTGGATGCCGTTGGTGCCCTCGTAGATCATGAAGATCCGCGAATCCCGGAGGAGTTGGGCCACGGGAAACTCCTCTACAAACCCGTACCCGCCGAACACCTGGATGCCATGACTGCAGACTTCAAAGGCCTTGTCCGTGACGTACCCCTTGATAATGGGGGTCAGCACCTCCAGAAGTTCGTTGGTTGCCTTGCGCTCTTCGGCATCGTCGGTCATGGCGATCTTATCATGGCAGAGCCCGCCGTAGTAAATGAGGCTTCGCATGCCGTCCACGTAGGACTTCATGATCAAGAGCTGCCGCTTTACGTCAGGGTGATTGATGATGGCAACGGGGGCTGAGCCGGCGGGATCGGTAAGTCCCTTGGTCTGGACCCTCTCACGGGCGTAGTTCAGGGCGTGGATGTAGGAGGCCGTTGCGTTGGCAAAGCCTTGGAGCCCCACCATCTGGCGCGCTTCGTTCATCATGACGAACATGGCGGCCATGCCTTTGTTCTCTTCCCCCAACAGGGTTCCGACGCACTCCCCTTTGCTCCCCAGTGTGAGTGAGCACGTGCAGTTGCCGTGGAGGCCCATCTTCTCTTCGATGCCGGTGCAGACCACGTCGTTGAACTCACCCAGTGTGCCATCTTCATTGATGCGGAACTTGGGCACAAGAAACAGGGAGATGCCGCGGGTGCCTTCAGGAGCCCCTTCAATGCGGGCGAGCACGGGGTGAATGATATTCTCCACCATGTCGTGCTCACCACCGGAGATAAAGATCTTGCTGCCGGAGATGTTGTAGGTGCCGTCCCCGTTCTTTGTGGCAACGGTTGCAAGAGCACCGACGTCTGAGCCTGCTTCAGGCTCTGTGAGCAGCATGGTTCCGGACCACTCACCGGAGAGCATCTTTTTCAGGCACTGTTTTTTCTGCGTCTCTGTGCCGAAGCCTTCCAGTAGCTTTGCCGCGCCGTGGGTGAGCATGTTGTAAAGCATAAAGGAGTTGCAGGAGCCGTAGAAGTATTCGTTGGCCGCCATGGACACAGCATGGGGAAGCCCCTGGCCGCCCCACTCCGGGTCGTCGCTCATGCCCAGCCACTCCCCTTCGCAATACAGATCGTAAGCGCGCTTAAAGCCTTCGGGCACCGTCACCGAGCCCGCATCGAACACACACCCGTCGTCCCCAACCTTCTGCAGGGGAAGCAACTCCTTAATCCCCAGGTTTCGGGCTTCGCCGATGATCAGGTCAATGGTCTTGCGATTAAATTCGGCATAGGAACCACCCTTGTACTCGGTGCCAATGTCCAGTTGCTCATGAAGTACGAAGTCGATATCTCTCTTGTCTGCAATCAGTTGAGCCATGAATCGGTTCCTTTCATCGTTGTTTAGAGCGGATAAAAAAGCCTGCCTCCGGCGGCGAGGTGAGCCACCTCGAAAGCTTATTGCGAATGCACGTTGTCCCTCGTTCCTCGGGCCAAAGTGCATTCGCGTTCGCTGCGGGCTGCGCCCGCCTCCAATGCTGGAGGCATCTCAAATTGTGTCACAAGCTTCTCGGCGCTGTGGGGGCGGTGTCATAACGCTAATGGAGCCAGGTTTAATTCCAATGCCTTCAGCGGCAAAGGTCTTAACCAAGACCACCTCAAAAGCCAGTTGCCGCACAACACACTCAGCACCCAACCACGGGCGCAGCCCGTCAGCGAATGTGATCACCCCGAGGAACGAGGGGTGGGAGCATTCGCGAACCTGGGGTCCAGGGGATCATCCCTTGGTTAGGCGCAGGCGCCGACCATGTGGAGCACCTCGTCGTTTCGGTTGGCGGCACACCAGATCTTCATGCGTTCGGCCTCCTGGACCAGCTCGTCCCTGAAATCGGGGTGGGCGATGCTGATCAGGGCTTCGGCGCGTTCCCAGGTGGATTTGCCTTTCAGGGAGACCATGCCGTATTCGGTGACCACGTTGTGGGTGATAGACCGGGGCAGGGTGACGATGGTGCCCGGGTTGAACACCGGCTTGATTCGGGAGATTACGTTCCCTTCCTTGTCCTTGGTTGTGGAAGAGAGGCAGATAAAGGACTTCCCGCCCTGGGAGTGGTAGGCCCCGTAGGCAAAGTCAAACTGCCCGCCGGTTCCGGTGATGTGCCGGTAACCAGAGGACTCCGAAGAGACCTGGCCGTAAAGATCCACCTCCAGGGCGTTGTTGATGGAGACCACCCGATCGTTGACCAGGATGTTATGAAGGGAGTTGGTGTAGTCCACCGGGTAGCTTGCGCAGGCCGGGTTGTTGTCGAGAAATTCGTATAGTTTTTGGCTCCCAAGGGCGAAGGCGTACACCATCTTGCCCTTGTCCAGGCACTTTTGGCTGTTGGTGATCTTTCCTGCCTCGTACATCTCCAGGTAGGCGTCAGCCAGCATCTCTGTGTGGACCCCGAGGTTCTTTAAGTCAGAGCGGGCAATGAGCTTGCCCACGGCGTTGGGCATCCCGCCGATCCCCAGCTGAATGCAGGCCCCATCCTTGATCTGCTCGACGATGAGGGTTGCAATTTCCTTGTCCACCTCCGTGACAGGCGCATCAGGCAGGGTGAGAAGGGCTTTGTTGTCCGATTCCACAATGAAGTCCACCTCGGATATGTGCACCGACTCCTCAGCGCCCCCAAGGCATCGGGGCATGTTCTCGTTGACCTCCACGATCACCTTCCGGGCGTTCTCAATGATTGCGCGCTGAAAGGAGTTGGCGATACCGAAGTTAAAGTTGCCGAAGGGGTCCATGGGCGCCACGCGAACCATGCAGACATCGGTACGGATGTTGTTTCGGTAGTGGGAGGGGCCTTCATGATAGACAAAGGGGATAAAGTGGCAGTTGCCTTTATCATGGCTTTTGCGCTCCCCCCCGCTGAAGTGCCAGCTGTTGTAGATGAACCGGCCACTCTCCGTTTCTCCGTTTGAGACGGCAGCGATGCCGGGAAAGGCCAGGGCCCTTACCTTGACATCCCACAGCTCGATCTGGCGTTTTGCCAGGGCCGCGTCCAGGGTCTCCGGGGCGCAACAAAAAGCCCCGTAATCAACCCAGTCACCCGGCTTGACGACGGCAACCGCATCTGTTGCTGAAACGAGTTTGTTCTTATAATCACTGCTGAAACCCATAACCCCTCCATAGTGAGATGATGATTCATGCTGGGGTGCCTGCGGGCATCCCCCGGCAGGGAATGTGGGAGACCCTGCGCTCTTGGGGGGATACTGCCGCACGGCATTGGCCCCATGGTCTTGCGGGCCCGTGAACCCGGGCGTGCACCCGGTGACGATTCATGCCAACTGTTACCCGGCGCATACGCCGTTTCATTGCATAATCATGGGCAACAACTGTGCCACCCATCTCAACAAGATGTCATCAGGCTGAATTCTCAGGTAAAACAAGGGAGGAAAGGTCGTTGATGAGTGAAGACAAAAAAGGGGAGGCTGTGTGGCTATTTCGCCACATCAGCCTCCCCTTCCACTGACGTTAAACCCTAATTACGAGGCGTTGAACCACTTCGTGGCGATATCGCCACACTTGGTAACTATTTCAACCCATACTTGCGCATCTTGGTGAAGAGGGTCTTGCGATGAATGCCGAGAACCTCCGCTGTGCGTCCCTTCTGCCACCGGGTCCGCTCCAGGGCGCTCTCAATCACTCGTTTTTCAAAGGACTCCACCGCCTCGGTGAGCCCCATGCCGGCATCGGGCAGATGCGGCTCCTCAACGTGCGTCTCCGGCTCCATGGGGTCCATAAAGTCGATCTTCCGCAGGGTGACGTAACGCTTCAGTACATTCTGAAGCTCCCGAATATTACCGGGCCAGTGGTACCGGTTGAAGGCCGCAAGAATCCTTCCGGTGATGGGTGGCGTCTCCTTTTCACCGGAATACATGGAAAGAAAATGATCGATCAAAAGGGGCAGATCGTCTTTGCGCTTTCTCAAGGCCGGCAGCTTGATGGGGATGATGTGGACGCGATAGTAGAAGTCCTCCCGCATGAGCCCTTTCTGCACCAGTTCCTTTAAGTTCCGGTTGGTGGCGGCCACAATACGGATGTTGGGTTTTTGAACAAGGGTCCCCCCCACAGGGGTGTATCCGCTGCCCTCGATGGCCCTCAACAGCTTCACCTGCATGTTGAGGCCGATCTCCCCGATCTCGTCAAGAAAGAGGGTGCCCCCGTCAGAGATATCCAGAAAGCCCTTCTTGTCTGTGCCCGCCCCGGTAAAGGCCCCCTTCTTGTAACCGAAGAACTCGCTTTCGATGATGCTCTCGCTGATGGCCCCGCAGTTGACGGGAACAAAAGGCCCGGAGCTTCGATCGCTCATCATGTGGATCGCCCGGGCCACCAACTCTTTGCCGGTGCCCGACTCCCCGTAGACCATCACGTGCACATTGGTGGTGGCGGCTTTGAGGATCAGCTCGTACACCTCCTGCATCACCTCGCTTTTCCCAACGATGTCGCCAAACTTGTAGCGCTCCCGGATGGTGGAGCGAAGCCGGATATTTTCGTTCCTCAGATGCTTGGCACTCTCGGCGATGGCCTCCTCGGTGAGCTTTCGGTCGGTAATATCCAGCACAATGGACTGCACCTTGCCCACGGTTCGATCGCTGCCCAGAATCGGAGTGCGCACCGAAAAGTACCAGCGATCGTCCAGGGGGCTCTTCACCTCCTGGCGCACTGTCTGCCCCTCATACACCTTTTCGTCCGTACACCAGGGGCAGGGGGAATCCAGTCCGTAAATAACCTTGTGACACAGCTCCCCCACCGCGTTTCGCCCGATCCGCTCTTCCAGAGTCCGGTTGATGAACTCAAGGTGCCTGTCCTTCGTGGTGATGTAGATGAACCCTTCAAAGGTTGTCAGGATGGCCGACAGCTTGGCCTCACTCTCCCGCAGGCTGTTCTCCGCCAGCTTGCGCTCGGTGATGTCCATGAACGAGGCAATGCTGTTCGTGGTTCCGGGGATCATCCCCACCTTCATGTAGATGTATTGAAGGTTCTTTGCCTTGTCGTGGATCCGGCACTCATACTCAATGGGAATGTCCGAGCCGGGAACCCTCCTGCCGTAATGGTACCGCTGCATCCGGTCCAGGTCTTCAGGGGCCACAAACTGGGACCACTTCATACGGCCCACGATCTCCTCCCGGGTGTACCCGGTCATGGCCTCAAAGCACTCGTTGGAAAAAAGAATCGTCATCTCGTGGTCGATGATGATGGTGCCTGTGCCCGTGTTTTCGAAGACGGCACGGTACATCTTCTCACTTTTTGCAAGGGCATCGAGGGACCGAAGGTGCCCCTGCCCCATGCGGAGCTTCTCAATGGCAGCCCCCACGCCACGGACCAGAACCTCCAGAAGGTTCAGCTCCTCGGCATCAATGAGATAGCCCCCTGAAGCATAGAGGCTCAGCACCCCCGGCGCGCCGACTCCCGGCAGCAGAGGCAGGCTGACCGCTGACGAATACCCTCTCTTCAACGCCTCCTCCCGCCACAGGGAAAAGTTAAAATCGATGTCGATGTGCTGAACGATGTAGGTGCGCCCCTCGGCAAGGGCAATGGCCGCCGGGCAGCCTCTACCATCCACGGCATCTCCGCAAACCACAGCCATATCCGGGCAAAGCGATTCAAGCTCATCCCCGGCTTTCACCGTCACCAGCCCCCCGTTTTCCCCCGGTGGAGTCCCCACCCAGGCATAGTCGTACGGGCTCTCCGATGACGAGAGGAGTCGGCAGAGCTTGTCCACAAGCTCATCTTCCGTCTGGGAATGAATCAGGATGTTCAAAAAGGAGATATAGGCCTTGTGATACTGCGCTCTGCGTTCGTCCATGGTGCGTTGGCCTCGCCGTAAGAAGATAAACCCGATGCACGTCGATACCCCGGAGAAGGGGCAGACAGAACAGTGTGGCGAAATGGTAACATAAGGAAAGAGGAAGTTCAAAATTTACGACACGGATTCCCGTTCCGGTGCACATGCCAGCGTTTCCAACAAAACGAGCCATTGCAGAAGGGGGGAGAATGGATTTAAAGTGTTTGGTTGAGGATGCCTCCGGCGGGCAGGGGATAAATCCCCTGCACCCCAGGTTCACGAATGCTCCAACCCTCGTACCTCAGGTTGTCGCATTCGCTGACGGGCAGCGCCTGTGCAAAACGGCTGAGGTTTTTAAACCTTCTTCGTGCAGCCCGAAGGGCGCTTCGTGATCTTCGTGGTTTATACCCGAACTGTATCATGAAGGTGCCTGAAAGAATGAGTTTGATATCTGCCGCCGACTTTCTAATTTGTGCAAGAACCTTTCTCTTCATCCCCACAGGGGCTGAAGAGAAAGGTTCTTGCAACCGGAACGTTTTCGGGCTCATTTCAAAAAACGCCCCGCCGGAGGCATAGCTGAACCGTTAAAAGCAACACATCGGTCCCCACTTATTTGATAGCCGGGGAAGACAGCATAAAAAATACCGTTTGAAACATCACGGGCGCAGCCCGCCAGCAAATGTGATCAGCCCGAGGAACGAGGGCTGGGAGCATTTGCGAACC
Organism: Desulfolunaceae bacterium; assembly: GCA_942491485.1. Classification (GTDB taxonomy): domain Bacteria; phylum Desulfobacterota; class Desulfobacteria; order Desulfobacterales; family Desulfolunaceae; genus Desulfoluna. Next base: position 125,963 of record CALOAX010000021.1, read on the forward strand.
CGCTTTCAAGGTGGCACACCTTGCCGCCGGAGGCATGTATTTTCAACGAATAAAGGAACACATCATGAATCGCTCATTTCACCAGGATGCCTGCACAGATCTTCTTATCGCTTTGGCGGAAACACCGGGACCGAGTTTGGGAGAGGCGCCGAGACGGCAGGTTTTGGAGCAGTTTTTCGCGGAGCACGGCGTGGCATGCATTGTGGATGAAGCGGGAAACCTTCGGGTAAGCCTGGGCAACGGGCCATGGGAAGAGACGGTGGTCTTTGATGCCCACATGGATGTGGTGCAGGAGGGGTTTGAGGCACAGGTCACCCGTGAAGAGGACCGACTTATCGGTATGGGCGTTGCCGATGACCTGGCAGCGGTGAGCCTTCTTGCGCACCTGGCCGTGGAGCTTTCAAACCAGGGGACACCCTTAAAGCGCCCCCTGCTCATCCTTTTTTCCACCGGTGAAGAGGGGGATGGCAACCTCAAGGGGGTCCGGCACCTGGTGGCGGAAAAGCAAACCCCGCCCCACCTCTTCATCTCCTTTGACCTCAACTTCGACAACATTTGTCTCACCGCCCTGGGTTCCAAGCGCTATCGAATCACCACAAAGGCCCCCGGCGGCCACAGCTGGAGCGACTTTGGCCTTCCGAGCGCCATTGACGCCCTCATGGGCCTGCTCACAGATGTCAAAGAGACCTTCACCGAAGCCACCGCCAACAGGCCCGGTGAGGCCTCATGTAACATCGGAGCCATCACCGGGGGGGAAGGAATCAACTCCATCGCGGCCAACGCCTCGGCCACCTTCGAATTCCGCAGCGTCGATCCCCTCCTCCTCAACCAGCTGGACCGGGGCCTTCAAGCATGCCTTGAGAACCACCCCACCGAGGAGGTCGCCTTCACCTGCACCATCACCGGAGAGCGCCCCGCAGCAAAGCCCATCAACCGAGAACAGATTGAGCCCATGGCCATCCATGCCATCCAGACTGCCACCGGTATCACCCCAAGCGAAATCCCCATGAGCACCAACATCAACATCCCCCTCTCCCACGGCTGGCCTTCGGTCTGCATGGGCCTCTGCCAAAGCGGCCGCTTCCACAGCCACGAAGAGTTTCTCGTCATCAGCTCTCTTACACAGGGATGGAACGTGCTGCAGGCTGTCATCAAACAGGTGGGATGAAGAAAGGGAAAAAGAACGGCCTCCGGCGGCAAGGGTGGCGAAGCCACGTTAGGCAAAAACACCTTGAAAGCTGGTTGCCATTGCGCTTTGCCCCTCGTTCCTCGGGGTAAAGCGCAAGGGTGTTCGCTGGGTGCTGTTCAAGTGCTTCCACAAGCCTCTCATTGTTATGGATAAGGTTTCGCAACTCAAATGGAATTGGTTTTGATCCGAAGTCCTGCGGCGGCTAAGGGCTGAACCCATGAAATTCAGCATCGCGAAGCCCCGCATCTTACGCCGACTTTTTTGTAAGCAAAAAGACCATTTGACACCGTCGAATCCCGTGATATCATCATAAAATAAATCGGTTATTCAGCACGACGTTTGTCATTCAATCCCATCTTGGACCCATCCGAAACGCCCTACCCTCAGCGTGATTTTGGCTGCCATTTGAACACCCTCTCAACCACCGTTAGCATGCCCTCCATGTAACGAGAGGTGAACCATCATGACCCCCATTGAGAGCAGCTGTCGCAGAAAATTTCCCTGCCGTCGCCTTCGGTGCGAAGGAGTGCATTGAAGGCATGCCGTGAAAAAAACGTAGACCCATTTGCATGCTGGTAAAAAAAATCGAGGAGGCAGGAAAAATGGGAAGGTATCTTTTGCTCTGGGATTTAAACCTGAGCCTGGTCCCGATTGATCCGAAAGATCGGGAAGGCGGATACAAACTCCTTATGGGACTTGTCAGGCAGGACTTGGAAAGAGGGATGACCGCCGACTGGGGGTGCTTTGTCGGCGAAAAAAGCGGGTATTGCATTGTTGAAGGCTCGGAAGTGGATGTCATGAACATGGTACAGCAGTATTCCCCCTATGTCATTTTCCAATCCCATCCGATTGCAACCGAAGCGCAGGTCAACGAAATGATTAAAGCCATGTCGGGGTAGTTCCCCAGGTAAATCTGCCTCCGGCAGCCCTGCCGGGGGCCAAACTTTTGAAAAGTTTGATAACCAGATATTTATAACGGTCCTTTGGAAACTCTCGACTCGAAGGAGGGTGTGATTTGCCCCGATGGACGAGGGGCAAAACGCATCCTCTACCCGCTTTCAAGCTATTTTGCCTAATGTGGCTTCGCCACCCTTGCCGCCGGAGTTATTCCGGTAAAAGTCAACGCTAAACAGTCTGGCCTTTACAGCTTGGTTTAGAAAACCATGAAGAGCATGAAGCACCCTTCGGGCTCCATGAAGAAGCCTGTCCACGGGCGCAGCCCGTCAGCGAATGTGAAGGGCCGAAGGCCCGGAACATTCGCGAACCTGGGGTGCAGGGGATTCATCCCCTGCCCGCCGGAGGCATGCTTTTAAATTTTTTCAATCGCCTTCTCCATGCGGTCCAGGGCTTCTTTAAGGATGGCTCGGGTGCAGGCAAAGTTGAGCCGCAGCCAGCCCGGGGCATCGAAGTAAGCACCATCAGAAAGGCCCACGCCGTTCTCTTCGAAGAAGGCGGCAGGTTTCTCGACTCCGAGATCCTGTGCATCCATCCAGATCAGATAGGTGGCTTCGGGAAGAAGGGGGGTCAGGCCCTTCATGTCAGAGAGGCGCTGAAAGGCATAGTCTCGGTTTTCCCGGAGGTAAGCAAGGGCCTCTTTGAGCCAGGGTCCGCCGTGGATATAAGCGGCCATGGCGCCTTCGTAGCCCATGAGGTTCACGTGGGGCACAATGCCTTCCATGGCGGCTTTGTAGCGGGTGCGGATCTTTTCATCCGGGATGATGGCCATGGAACAGCCGAGGCCCGGGATATTAAAGGTCTTGCTGGGGGCCATGAGTGTGATGGTACGGGCGGCGGCGGCCTCGGAGAGGGAGGCTGTGGGGATGTGTTTTCCCTTTTCGTCCATCACAAGGTCGGCGTGGATCTCATCGGAGCAAATGAGGATATCCCGCTCTTCGCAGAAATCGACAATCCCGGTGAGTTCTTCTTTCGTCAAAAGCGTACCACCGGGGTTGTACGGAGAGCAGAGCATGAGAAGCTTTGTCTCGGCGGTGACCTGGGATTCCAGCACCTCTCGGTTGATCACGAGCCGCCCCTCTTCGATGGGCAACGACACCTTCACCATCTCCCGCCGGGCGTTTTTCGCAGCTGATAAAAAAGGAGGGTACGCTGGCGTGGGCACTGCGATGGTCTCTGTTTCTCCCACAAGCCGCGCCGCGATGTTAAACCCCGTCACCACCCCCGGAATGAAAAGAAGCCACTCCCGCTCCACCTTCCAGCCGAAATACCGCTCAATATGCCCCAGCACCGCCTCGTACAAGGCATCGCTTGGGAGTGTGTACCCATAGACCGGATGCCCGGCCCGCCGCGTAATCGCTGTGGTTACTGCCTCCGGCGCTGCAAAATCCATATCTGCCACCCAAAGCGGCAGCACATCTTTATCCTTGAACCAATCCCACTTGAGGCTCGATGTTCCCGTACGATCGATGGGCATATCAAAATTCATGTCGACTCCTTTATATTCAGACCAGAGGCAAGCGCCCCTTTCATTCCATGAAACATACCCCCGGCAGGCGAAGGGTACCAGAAAAAACATGCCTCCGGCGGCCAGGGTGGCGAAGCCACTGTAGCTAAAATCCCCTGGACCCCAGGTTGCGAATGCTCCCGGCCTTCGTTCCTCAGGCCGATCACATTCGCTGACGGACTTCGCCCGTGAACATCCCCTGTGGCTGTTTCACCTTCTTCGTGCACTTCGTGGTGCCGAAAATTGGGACCCCAGCAGAATAACCGGAGGCAATATCGAGCTTAATAATTACAACATCGTTTTGAACAACATTGGGGGAACAAGGGAACCTCCCTTCCCCCAAGCTTACAGCACCTCTTGGCTCCTGTACGTCCACATATTCAAACTCGCTGGTGTTCGTCCGTATCGGTCCTTTCTTCCTAATCCCCACACACACCAACACCTATTCTGTCACACCAATGCTTGACAATCACCCGATTGAACATGTAAATCCTTCCGAAACCAAATCATCACAACAACCGCATTTGAGAAAGCCCACAAAGGTCTCCTCCGTGCACGAACCCCAACGGGAATACTTGATGTTCGAATCTTTACCCTCCTGGTGGCGGGCAACCTCCCCACACGCATCCACCCTGGATATTCGCGACGCCCTCGAAACCATTGACCGCCCCTTTTATCTTGTGGACACCGGAAACGGGCCCGAGGCCCACACCTCGGGAGAACTCCGCATCGGATGCGACAAGCCCGGTGAAGAATGGCTTCCCCTGCTTGCCTCCGTCCGTCCCCTGCCCATCTCCAACCTCGGATCCCGAAGCTTTCTCAAAAGGCACGGGTTGCGCTTCCCCTATGTCATGGGAGCCATGGCCAACGGCATCACCAGCGAAGCCATGGTGGAGGCTGCCGGAAAAAGCGGCATGATCGGATTCTTCGGTTCCGGGGGATGCAGCTTCACACGCATTGTGGAGGCCATCGATCGCCTCACTGAAGCTGCCAAGGCCGATCCGTTTCCCTTTGGATTCAACTTTCTCCACCACCACGGAGCCCCCGAAGCAGAGATGAAACTCTGCCAGCTTTACCTCGACAGGGGTATCCGCTGCGTGAGTGCTGCTGCTTTTCTTACCATGACGGCAGCCCTTGTGCGCTATCGCGTCTCCGGCATCAACCTGGGCCCTGACGGCCATGTGGTGATCCCCAACAAGGTCATTGCCAAGCTTTCCCGGGAAGAGCTGGCCGAAAAATTCATGAGCCCGCCACCTGCGGACATCCTGAAAAAGCTGCACGCAGAAGGACTCATCACGGCCAATGAAATGGCCTTAGCCGCCCGCATCCCCATGGCCGACGACATCACGGCCGAGGCCGACTCCGGCGGCCACACAGACAACCGACCAGCCCTGGCACTTCTTCCCGCCATCCAGGCTGTCCGGGAGCGCCTTATGGAAGCCCACGGCTACCCTGAAAAAATAGGCGTCGGCCTTGCCGGAGGCATCTCAGCACCGGTCTCCGCAGCCGCAGCCTTCGCCATGGGCGCCGACTACATCCTGACCGGCACCATCAACCAGGCATGCATAGAGGCTGGCACATCGGACACGGTGAAAAACCTCCTGTCCCAGGCCCGCCAGGCCGATGTCACCATGGCCCCGGCCGCCGACATGTTTGAGATGGGCGGAAAAGTCCAGGTCCTCAAACGAGGCACCATGTTTGCCATGCGCGCCGCCAAACTCTACTCTGTCTACCAGAACGCCAAACGCCTCGAGGAGATCCCCGAGGCCGATCGCAAATTTGTCGAACAAAAAATCCTCGGCAAATCCATGGATGAGGTGTGGCAGAATACGCAACAATTCTTCGAAGATCGCGACCCCACCCAGATCAAAAAGGCCGAAACCGACCCCAGACACAAGATGGCCCTGATCTTCCGCAGCTACCTCGGGCTGGCTTCACTCTGGGCCATCCAGGGTCTTCCCGAACGAGCCGGGGATTACCAGATCTGGTGCGGCCCCGCCATCGGTGCCTTCAATGCATGGACCAAAGACACCCACCTAGCCCAGCCGTCTGGCCGGGACGTCACCACCGTTGCCTTCAACATCCTCATCGGCGCCTCCGTGGAAGCCCGCTCCCGCATCCTGGCCAGCCAGTTCCCCAGTCTCGCCGGAATTCGCTTTCTTCCGAAGACAAGGGCTGAACTCAGCCAGTGCTCACGGGAGATCGATTAGGCACTCGCGAGGCAAAAGCATGCCTCCGGCGGCGAGGTGAGCCACCTCGAAAGCTTGATGCCCATGCGCTTTGCCCTTCGTTCCTCAGGGCAAAGGCATGGGCGTTCCGTTGACGATTGCTCAATTGCATCAACAAACGTCAGATTACCTGTTTCCCAAGTTCCACCTTCCTCCATCGGTGAAAAATCCACACCTCACCACTCACCTCCCGGCATGACACCCCACCCCTTATGGATTCTTATTTACATCCCCTCTTTAACCGGTCTACATACCGATTCGGAAGCCTCACAAGTTAACGTCCGATATGGAGTGAGTATCATGCTGAAATGGATTGAAACATTTAACCGTCTGTTTGTTGTCTGGGCTGTTCTGATCTGTGTGGTTGCCGCCATGCTGCCAAACCACTTTGCCCCTTTGAAACCCCTTATCGTCCCGCTGCTCATGGTGGTCATGTTCGGCATGGGGGCCACCCTTAAGGCCAGCGATTTTAAAGAGCCTTTGAAGCGGCCCCACATCGTGATGCTCGGAGTCAGCATTCAATACCTCATCATGCCCCTGGCCGCGTACCTGATCTCCAAAGCCATGGGGCTCTCCACCGAGCTCATGGTGGGGATGGTCCTGGTGGGCAGCGTCTCCGGGGGTACCGCCTCCAACGTCGTGGCCTTTCTGGCAGGGGGTGATGTTCCCCTCTCCATTGTCATGACAGCCGTCTCCACCTTTCTGGCGGTGTTTCTCACGCCCCTTCTTACCGACTTTTACGTGGGGTCCACCGTGCCCGTGGCCGTTCTTCCCATGTTCCTGAGCATCCTGAAAATCGTGGTGATTCCCGTGGCCAGTGGGATTCTCATCAACACCCTGTTCCAGGACAAACTCGGGAAGATCCAGCCGGTGTTTCCCTTTATCTCGGTGGTCACCATCGTGCTGCTCATCGGCATCATCATCGGGCTGAACCAGTCACGCCTCTCCACCATCGCCCTGCCCCTGGCACTGGCCATCATTCTTCACAACGCCTGCGGCCTTACCGCAGGCTACGGACTTCCCAAGCTCTTCGGCTGCGACGAAAAAACCTGCCGTACCATCGCCATTGAAGCGGGCATGCAGAACTCCGGCCTCGCCGTGGCCCTTTCGCTGAAATACTTTTCTGCGGCCTCGGCCCTTCCCGGCGCCCTCTTCAGCCTCTGGCACAACCTGTCAGGCTCTTTCCTTGCCACGGTCTGGACCTCGCTCGATGCGAAAAAAGAAAAAAAAGAGGGCCACCCCGTTTTAACAACGGAATAACCCTCTACGAGCTTAAAAAGCCTCCGGCGGCCCTGCCGGGGGCCAAACTTTTGAAAAGTTTGACAAACAGGTCTAATTTATTTCTTGGCGACTCATTTCATTTCGCAACCATCAAGATAGAAGACCCCGCTACTGTTTGCTATGGGCGAAACCTCGGAGCATTTACGAACCTGGGTCCATTTGCTCAGCCGCTTACGGACTGAGGAGCTGAATTTAAAGCGGATACCGCGAAACTGACGATAACGTACCCTGCCACTTCGAAGCTTGTGAATCTGTACGCAAAGACCGACAGCATTTGTTTCGGGCGAAGCCCGAGGCGAACGCCCTTGCGCATTTTCCTGAGGAACGAAGGAAAATGCGCAAGGGCAATCAGCTTTCGAGGTGGCTCCACCTCGCCGCCGGAGGCACGTTTTTAAGCTGCCCTTAGTATTGACAGTACACCCAGGATTTTCGTTTGGGGAACAGGGCCTCGACCAGGCGGGCGCTTTGTCCCGATGCTGGGCAGACATCCGGCGCCACGTAGAGCAGGTCCGGGAAGATATCGGGCCGGATGTACTGAATTTCGTCCCAGGAGCGGTGGCCCAGGCAGAACATGGCAAAGAGGTCGTCGGTCATGCTGATCATGGCATTGCAGTCTTCACCTTCTGCTGGGCGCACATCGTTGAGCTTTCCATCGGTCCAGGCAAGGTCGATGCCGTCGTCAAAAAAATTGAACCGCAGCGTTCCCGTGTAATGTGGAAATCGGCTCCCTGCGAGCCTTTGTTCAAGAACCGGCGTCATTTTTTTCAGAAACCTCAACCTGTTCGGGATCTTGACCTGCCAAGCGTAAGGGCGGCTTTTTGGGGCACCCATGGCTCTTACTATTTTCCCCACCGGCGAGTCCTGGTGCAGGTTAAACCGGATATAAGGTTTTTCCCTCTCCAGTGCCTTTTCCCTGCAAAAGGCAAAGAGCTCTCTCACAGCCTCCTCATCAATGCCTTCACTCACTTCACTGACAATAAGCCCTTTGCCAAACCCATGCAGGGCAATCCGGAAATAATACGTCGTTCCCCTCTCCCGGTCACTCATCAGCCAGAACTCGGAGCCGTATTCTGTTTTCAGGCTTTCGGTAAAGAGATAACGCCAGTTCGCCTCATCCCTTTTTACAGAGATTGAAAAAACGTCCCTGTACGCCGCATCCTCCTGCACCAGAAACGGAATGTCCCCGACACCGGCCTTTCTGAATTCAAACCGAGGGTCCTCAATACCGCCTTCGATGGCCGAAAGATGCAAGTTGATATGATTCTCCATCTCCACGGCGTAATGAAACCCGAACCGATGGTAGAAGCCGGGGATCCCCTGAATCACTGCCAGGTCATATCCCCCCTTCTCAAGGGCGTTGTTGAACTCCCGGTTTAGAGTCCTCATCAGCCCTTTGCCGCGATGGGTCTCCAGGGTTCCCACAATTCCCATCTCCGCCACCTTCAAAGGGACGCCTTCCATCTCCCAGGCCCAGGGGATCAGGGAGAAGGCGGAGACAACCCGCCCGGTCTTCTTCTCCTCAGCGATGAACCAGTTCTCTTTCGTCATACCGGGAAGATGGTGAAACATGGTCTCGGCAAGCACACCCACCTCTTCCGGGTGGAACACCTCCTGAAAAAGATCAAACAGGCGCTTTGCATCTTCGTTCGATTCTGCGCGACGTATTTTATAATCAGAGTGCATTTATATCGGCTCCATTATCCATAATCATTGATACTTTATCAGTAAAACCACGAAGAACACGAAGCGCCCTTCGGGCTCCACGAAGGAGTTTTTGCAATCTCACCCACAGGTACGGGCGCAGCCCATCAGCGAATATGATCAACCCGAGGGATGAGGGCTGGGAGCATTCCCGAACCAACTTTCGAGGTGTTTTTGCCTAACGTGGCTTCGCCACCCTCGCCACCGGAGGCACGCTTTTCCTCTGCGCCTCTGTGGTTAGGCCCGTTTTCTCAAAAGCAGGCAGACATAGCCGTATTCATCACCGTAGGTTTCATCCAGACGGATTTCTTCGGTCACTTCCCGGAGGGCCCGGCTGATGCCAAAGGTCTCCACGGCCTTTAAGACCGCGGCTTTCATGTCCTGGTAGAAGGCCTGCCAATCCTGGCGGGGAAGAATGAAGGTATCCACCACCTCGTAGCCCAGGCTTTCCGCCTGTTTCTTTCTTGTTTCAGGGGTGGTCATTTGCGGGTACTCGATTCGCCAGTAGGCTTCGCACGCCTCCGAGGGGCTTTGGGTGAGCCACACCGCATCGCTCACAAAGAGGTACCCGCCGTCCCGGATCAGGGGCCGCCACTGTGCCAGGGCCTCCTCAACGCCAATGATGTAGGCGCTCCCCTCGGCCCACAGGAGATCAAAGCTCCCATCCGGAAAATCGAGGTTGTGCATGCTCTTGTTGACAGGTGTGATCTGCTCCTCGTACCCAAGGCGGATTGCATCGTTTTGCAGGCGTTCCAGAAACGGCTGATGATTATCCACCGCCGTGATGCGGGCGTCACACGCCTCAGTCAGGGCCAGGGAAGCCGAGCCCGTACCACATCCGATATCGAGAATGGTCCGAATTGTCTCCGGCTTATCAATGCCGCCGAAGGCCCTCAGGGTTGCCTCCGGGCTCCCCGGCCCCTGGCGCTTCATCTGCTCAAAGACATGGAAAAAATGATTCACGTAGGTGGCGTTGTCGTGCATGTCCCTCGATACCCAGCGAATATAGAGGGACTCCTTTTCGCTGAAGCCCATCTTCTGAAGCCAGACTGAGTGGGCATCCGCCGACCGCTTTTCGAACTCGGCATGCCACTCCCGCACATCTACTGGTGCAGCCTCGGGCGGGGCATCGCCGGTGACCCGAAAGTAAAGAGAGCGGAGCAGGTCCCGGGCCATCGTCATTTCCATCAGGTCCCGATCAAGATGAACAAGCCTTTCCCTGACCACTGCCATGTCCGGTTTTCCGTCCATAAAACGCCGGCATTCGGCAAGGGGAAGCCCCGCCTTCTGAAGCTGCTTCAGCATGACCAGGCGATCCAGATCCCCCTGCGAATAGATCCGGTAGCCGTTCTCAGGCTCCCTTTCCGGCACAACCAGTTCCACCTTCTCGTAATAGAGAAGCGTTGAACGGGACACGCCGATTCTTTTCGTCACGTCGGAAACAGAATACATACGTTGTTCCTTCCATCCTTAATCTGTCATCTCAATAAATTACATCCGGATCCACTCACTACGCTATAAACCTGTAGACAGGTCAAAGGGTTTTTTCGCTGTCACGATTTTCTACCTGGCCACTCTTTCTGCCACCATGAAGAATAAAAGCCCCTCCTGCGCATAAACTGATTGGCTTCCATTTTACCGACCTTGCTGTGCGCTATTAGATTTATCCCCTATATGGTCTTGACAAAACACCCCAACTTAACCAATACTACAGACGATACAGTATTGGTTAACACGGCAACCGCCGAAAGCATAAAGAGCCTCGGGGCACAGGTCCCCTCCGGAGGCCAGGAACCCAGCCGAATCGGACGCACCGATTCCGGCAAAAATCATATAGATGGTGGTGTGATGAAAAAGATTGCGGTTTTACCCGGTGATGGAATTGGCCCCGAAGTCATGGCCGAAGCGGTCAAGGTTCTGGACGCAGCCCAGAAAAAATATGGTTTTGAACTCTCATACACCTGGGCAGACGTGGGTGGTGCAGGCATCGACAATCAGGGCAAAGCCCTTCCTCAGCCCACCGTCACCACCTGTGAAGAGAGCGACGCAATCCTCTTCGGTTCCGTGGGCGGCCCCAAGTGGGAGCACCTTCCCCCCGATGAGCAGCCCGAGCGTGGCGCCCTGCTTCCCTTGCGAAAGCACTTCAAGCTCCACTGCAACCTTCGCCCCGCCAAGGTATTCAAGACCCTCGTAGACGCGTGCCCCTTGAGGTCCGACATCGCCAAAGACGGTTTCGACATCCTCTGCGTACGTGAGCTCACCGGCGGCATCTACTTTGGACAGCCCAAGGGCCGTCATGGCGAAGGCGGCGAAGAGACAGCCTTTGACACCCTGGTCTACAGCCGATTCGAGATCGAGCGCATCGCCCGAAACGCCTTTGACGCCGCCATGAAGCGCAACAAAAAAGTCACCAGCGTGGACAAGGCCAACGTCCTGACCAGCATGGTCCTCTGGCGTGAAGTGGTCACCGAAATCGCCAAAGAGTACCCTGAAGTGGCCCTGGATCACATCTATGTGGACAACGCCACCATGCAGCTGGTGAAAGATCCCCACCAGTTCGACGTTCTCCTCTGCGGCAACATGTTCGGCGACATCATCTCCGATGAGTGCGCCATGCTCACCGGCTCCATGGGCCTTCTGGCCTCTGCAAGCCTCAACGCGGACGGCTTCGGCCTCTACGAGCCCGCGGGCGGTTCCGCTCCGGACATCGCAGGCCAGGGCGTGGCCAACCCCATCGCCCAGATCCTCTCCGCCACCATGATGCTGCGCTACAGCCTGGACCTCGGTGAAGCGGCCGATGCCATTGAAGCGGCCATCTCCAACGTCCTTGAAGCCGGCACCCACACAGCGGACATCGCTCGTGAGGCCAGCACCGTGGTCGGCACCGCCGCCATGGGCGACGCCATCGTGGCCGAGCTGGAAAAAATGTAAAGAATTTGCTTCCGGCGGCGAGGGTGGCGAAGCCACTGTAACGAAAAACACCTCGAAAGCTGGTAGGCGAATGCGATACGGTTCTCGTCACTCAAAGCGTCTCGCGTCCGCATTCGCGTTATGTTCAACGTGGTGCATCATGTGAGAAAAGGCCAGAAGCTATGGGGGCTACTGTTATGAGCCAGAGGGTGACGTTAACCGAAAAAAAGACTGCGGACAGACCCTTGGCGCAGCCAACTCTGCCCGCCGGTTGAGCCTGGCAGTATGGACATCAAAGACATCCTCCCCCTTTTTCTGACAGATGGGGCTGTCGGGGGTGGCATCGTCTTAAATGGACACAAAGACATGTGTGCGGAGATGAAGATATGAGATCAGGATGGTGAGGGCGGGAATACCGCCCTCACCAAACCAGTATGGCCGGTCCCGCCATGGGCCGACCGGGTGCTCGAAAGGGCCCAATTGTGAGAACGGGGCACAGCAACTGCTGTGCCCCGTTTTGCGTTTTTTGAGGAGAAAGTTGCCTCCGGCGGCCCTGCCGGAGGCCAAACCTTTGCCTATTCGAAACAAGTGGGTTTGACAAACAGGCGTTTGCATGATGACACGTTCACACGACGATCAAAGGCGGATGTGATTTGCCCCGAGGAACGAGGAGCAAAGCGCATTCGCAACCTGCTTTCAAGGTGGCACACCTTGCCGCCGGAGGCATGCTTTTACCTGTTCTGAATCCACACAAAATGGCTGGCCCAGAGCAAGCCATTGACCTGCTCCAAGAGCTCACCGTAGCTGAAGGCTCGCTCATCGGTTTCAGCCAGGGGGGATGGGGAGGCGGGAAGATGGGACTCTGAGCTGTTCACCGGCTCAGGACTCCACGTAGCAAGGATCATGTCACGGTTTCCGTGCCCAGCGGTGGCAATGGCTTCGAGCCCTGCGTAGGCAGAAGCATCAGGGACCAGGACAGGCCGGACCGAATCCACGGGATGGTTTGCAAGAAGGGTCAGGGACTGTCCCGATTCAGACACATGAAAGAGGTTGAGATACCCCCCGGCCTCGGGCGGGGTGACATGCACCTGATAATGGCTTCCGGAAGGCAGGAGGCCCTGGGGGGTCACGTCGAGACTCAGCCCATCGTTCTCCACGTCTTCAATAAAGAGCTGACGAAACCACGTCTCAAAGGCAATGGGATAGATGTCCCCCTCAACAGCCAGAGACCAGCCGCCGTGTTGCCTGACCACCTTGTAATCCGAAGGAAGAATACCGACAAACATCAGGTTGTGGGAAAAGGGAAGGCTCTCCTTAAACCCCACCGTTTTCACAGGCACAGGACTCGCAGGTTGCCTTAAGGTCGAGCCAAGCTTTTGAAACAAGGTTCGGTTGTCGTATCCCAGGGCCACGTAATAGCGCCCGGACTGCCTGGATAGTTTCATCGTCGCCAGGTCGCTTAAAACCACCTGGCTTGTCAGGGCCACACGAAACTCAGAAGAGACCTCACTGCCCGAAGCGCCCCTTTCCGCCACCACCTCGCCGGAGGAGTGAACACTCACCCGAAGGGCCTCGGCGATCTCCCGCGACGCATCCGCCCGAGCCTCCTCAGCACTCTCCCCTTCCCCGTAACCCACCAGCACATGCCCGGCCACGCCAACATCCCGCGCCGTATACCAAGCCGGGCCGCCGCATCCAAGAAAGCTAAAAACAAAAGCCAAGCATACGATGCCTGTATATCGTGTCATAAAAAATTCCTCCGGCAGCGAGGGTGGCGAAGCCACTGTAACGAAAAGCACCTCGAAAGCTGGTTGCCATTGCGCTTCCCCCCTCGTTCCTCGGGGCAAATCGCAATGGCGTTCGCTGCGGTCTGCGTCCGTCTCAAACCTGATGGCTGCATGGGCAATGTCACAAATTCCGTCAAGCTGTGGGTACAATGCCGTAACTTCAAAGAAATCATTTTAAATTCAAGGGCGCCTCTCCCTAATACCCGCCCCCCTTAGCAATGCCTGCCGACCAGCGCTGTCCATGGGCGCAGCCCGTCAACGAATGTGATCAGACCGAGGAACGAGGGCTGGGAGCATTCGCAACCCGGGGTCCAGGGGGTCACCCCCCGGCTGCCGGAGGCACGCCCTTATAACCCCGGCAATTCCATGTGCACATTCCCCCTGATGGTTGGTTCCTGGACCCGGGTGCCGCCCCGGCTTCGGCTGACGCGGCGGATTTGTTTGAAAAGGCTTTCATAAAGGCTCTCCAGGGTCCCATGGTCCGTCATGAGCCCCTTCATGAGAAAGTAGCTGAAGAGGCGGTGGCCTTTTTCGGGGTAGGCGTTGGAAAACTGTCGTTCGGTGCCGGCGGTGATGACCGCCATGCGGTCTTCATCAAAGGTGGGGGCTTTCGGCACCAGGCGTGTGGCGGCCCGGCCGTTTCCGAAGACCGATACGCCGTCGGCAGCGCCTGTAAAGCAGCTGTCCATAAACACCACGATCTCATCTGCCCGGCTTTTGGCCAGGGTCTCGTAGAAGGCATCGACCCGAAAGTAGGGGGCGGTGTGAATAAAGTCCGGTGCCTGGTCCCGGGCAAGGAGGTAGGAGTGCCCCTCGTCCATGAGGGAGGGCAGGCCATGCCCACTGTAGTAGACGTAAACCCTGTCGCCTTCCGCCACATCTCGCAGGAGAAACCGGAGCTGGTCTTTGATGGAGGCTGCCGTGGCGGGAAAGACCCGTCCTTTGAGCCCCTGAATCGCCGTTTCTCCGTCATCTGTGAGAAGAAAAACGTTCTCGGCAGGCACGCCAAGGCGTTTCATGGCCACCTGGGTAAAGAGTTCGGCGCTGCGGCGCGAATAGGTGATGGGGCTGGTCTGGTCGTAGTCCTCGATCCCCATGGCAAAGAGCCAGGTTTCAATATCCGGAGAGATTCGGCGACTCGCTTTTAAAAGCCCCGGCAGATCATCGTCAAAAGCAAGAACAGGATGTTCATCTTTAACAGCAATGCCTCCAAGGGCGGCTTCAACCAGCCCCCGGTCTTCGACGTCCGTCAAGGGTACCCTTAACGCAAAGGCTTTCCAACCGGACTCATCAAGGGCCAGAAATCTGGCCCGAAGGTCAGGGGACATCTTCAGAAGGTACGGGCGCCTGACCGGTTCCAGCCCCTTGAACGCCTCCATCTCCTCAAGACTGAGGATGTATTTCTGACGGTACCAGGGAAGCAGGTCAATGGAGGCTGAAGCCGAGTCCCCGTCACAGTAAGCGGTAACATGAAGAGCCCTTGACTCAAGGAGCGCGTCGGTGAAGACAGGCCGATGGAGGCCACCCCCATATGAAAGAATGTCCACCCGTCGTCTCTGGTCATCCAGAGCCATCACCTCGGCACCTCCCGGTGTCGGAAAATCAAGGGTGTTGCCGGTTTGATAAATCCCCTGGCGCCGATCCAGAACATCATAATCCACAGGAGCCCATACGTACCCCATAAACAGCCAGGACCTCAGGTGCCGATCGTAGAGCCGTTGGCGCACCTCCTCTTCACTGTCGGGATCTCCCCAGCCAACAAAGAGTCTTTTGACCCATAACGCAGGGGTCACCACCACCCCCGCCACCGTCGACAAGGTGCCCCCAAGGATCAGCATGACGTCCGGCTCGTACCCGTGAATCTCCCAATTGGTCACCTCTTTTGCCTGAACGCGGGTTTTGGCGACCAGCTCGAGAGCCTTTTTTGTCGTCACCACCTGAAACCCGGGCAGCCCCGCCCCCTCGGGCGAAACCTCAACGGTGCAGCCACGCATAGGGGATGCTTGCGGCTCCACAAAGGGGTCCCCTTCATACTCAAAGGTGAAGCGCTTTCCCGCGCAGGAAGCAAGCAGCAAGAGGGCTATCAAAATGGGCAGAATGCGTTTCACGGTTATCTCCAGGTTAAATGCAAAAGCATGCCTCCGGCGACCCTGCCGAGGGCCAAACTTTTGCCTGATTTGAAAAAGAGGGTGTGACAAACAAGTCTTAAAAAACAATCTCCGGAAGCTCTCACGTCAAAGCGTTTACGCAACCTGACTTCAAAGTGGCACTCGTAGCCTATATATAGCATCGGCAGGTGGGCCCCCTTCCTGAACCCTTCCTGATCGCAGCAGGGGACTTTAGGTGATACAGAAAAGAATGAATATGATAAAGTGGAGTGTTGGTATAGCTCCACCGACTGCGGTTTTCTCAGGTGGCAAATTGGGTTTGCCTGTTAAAAAACCGCATCGTGAGTCATTCACTCGATGAAACGCGGCGTTCTCATTACGAGCCTTCGCCCTTTCCCCACTGGGTTCAAAGCACGCTGCACCCATATCTTAAACTTGTTAGAGGCCTCATCCCATGACACAGAATTATCACCGAAGAAGCCCACATCCCAAACGAAGAGGCCACAGACAAACGCCCAAGAAGAAATTCGCACCACACATCAAAGCAGGGTCCGATGCCCGCTTAAAACCGATTTTCGAGCAGATCGGTGCCCCCGAAGCCAGGCCCTTTGTTCCGGACCGCTTTCAGCTGGAGGCGGTGGAAGCCGTCCGCCATGGGGATTGCCTCGTCACAGCCCCCACTGGGTCGGGCAAAACCTGGATCGCCGAGCAGGTGATCAGAAAGGCCCTTGAAAACGGTCAGCGCTGCTGGTACGCCACGCCCTTAAAGGCTTTGACCAACACCATCTTCAGCACATTCTGCGACCTCTTCGGAAAAGACAAGGTCGGCATTCTTACCGGGGACATCAAGGACAACGCCGATGCTTCGGTTATCGTGGGAACCACAGAAATTCTGCGAAACCAGCTCTATGACGCCATGCACACGGGGCGGGACCTCACCACCGACCTGGTGGTGATGGACGAAGCCCACTACCTGGGCGACAGCGACCGTGGCGTGGTGTGGGAAGAGGTGATGATCTACCTTCCGTCACGGGTTCCCCTTCTCATGCTCTCCGCCACCGTGGGCAACGCACACCAGATTGCCGACTGGCTGACCTCGGTGCGTGGCCGCGAGGTACAGGTCATTGAAGAGACCAAGCGCAGTGTGCCCCTGCACCCCCTCTTCTTTCACCCCTCCGGAACTCTTTTTCCCCTCGTCACCCAGAAAGGGGCCAAGGGCCAGGTGGGGCTCTACAAAAAGGTCAACGCGTACATCAATCAAGACCGTCCGCCTATCCTGGCGCCCCCGAACCGCCTGCCGCCCATGGGCGACATCATGAAGGTACTTAAAAAATACCGCCTGCTTCCGGCCATCTTCTTCATGAAGTCACGGGCTGACTGCAACGGCGCACTGGAACTCTGTTCCGGAGAACTCCTGGCCGGGGACCCGGCCCGGGCCGACCTTTTGTCACAACGTGTGGAGGAGATCCTTTCGGCCCATCCCCACCTCAGCCGCCACAAGCACCGTTACCACCTGGAGCACCTGGCCGTGGGGGCTCACCACAGCGGCCAGCTCCCGGGGTGGAAGATCGTCATCGAGACCCTGATGAACGAAGGGCTTCTGGACGCCATGTTTGCCACCAGCACCGTTGCGGCAGGAGTAAACTTCCCCGCACGATCTGTGGTTATCTTAAACTCCGACCGGTACAACGGGGCGGATTTCATGCCCCTCTCCTCTTCGGAGTACAACCAGATGACCGGAAGGGCCGGACGGCGGGGCAAGGACAAAGTCGGTTTTGCCGTCATCCTGCCCGGCAAGTTCAACGACATCGGCCACCTGGCCCGCCTCACCAACCAGGCGCCGGAACGGGTCGAGAGCCAGATCCGCATCAACTTCTCCATGGTGCTCAACCTGATGCTTTCCCACTCTCCAGAGCAGATTCGGGGCCTCCTGGAAAAATCCTTTGCCGCCTTTCTCTTAGAGAAAAAGCGAGGGAGGAACCAGGGAAGCAGGCGACTCTGGGAAGATTTCCTCGTTCATCTGGATTTCCTGAAGCTCAAAGGCTTCGTGGACGACGATGACCGTCTCACCGTTGACGGAGAATGGGCCTCACGGCTGCGGATCGACTCCCCGCTTCTCGTGGGAGAGTGTTTCCGCCTGAAGCTCTTTCCCGAAGACCCGGCGCTCATGGCGGCCATGGTGGCCTCCTTTGTCAATGAGAGGGAGCGGGACGACGAAAGCATCAACCGCAGTGCTTTGCCCAAAACCCTCATCCGAACCTTCCTGAACATCCGCAAAGGGCTCACCCCCTTTGCCCGGGAGATGATCGACTGGGGATTTGACGTTCCCTTTCTCTACCTCCACCCGGCAGCCACCATCTATCTCTGGGCCTCCGGCACGCCCTGGAACGATGTGGTCCGGTTCTCCGGGCTCCAGGAGGGGGACCTCTCACGGCTTGTTCTGCGAACCGCCGACAACCTGCACCACATCGCGGCCCTCAACTCGGTTTTCCCCCAGGCGGCTGCGGCAGCACGCGAGGCAAAACGATCCATCATGAAGGATCCCATCGTCACCACCCTGGAAGAGATACCGACCCGGGAGAAGGAGCCGGTGGCCGGTTCTCCCGTATAATGCTGGGCGTTTACTTTAAGCGTCTTTTTATTTATATAGAACCTGAGTGAATCAAACCTTGTACCAATGGCTGCGGCGCCAAGCGCCTGCCACAGGCTGAAATGATACTAAAAACGCCCTCGCCGGAGTACAGAGACGTTTCCCTTGAAGAAGGGCTTCTGCGAGGCGTCATCCCAATTGATCTGTTAGACAGGCTATTTTTAAAGGAGTGTGATCATGGAAAATTGCCCATGCGGACTTGATGCGGCTTACGATACATGTTGCGAACCCATCATCAAAGGCGAGAAGGCCGCCGAGACGGCCGAGCAGCTCATGCGCGCCCGTTACACCGCCTACGCCAAAGTGGAGACCGATTTTTTAAGGGACTCCATCCACCCGGACAAGCGTCACACCCATGACGAGCGCCAGACCCAGAGCTGGGCAGCCAAATCCGAATGGTTCAACCTGGAAGTGGTCAGCACCGAAAAGGGCGGCGCAGATGATGAAACCGGCCGAGTGGAGTTCATCGCCAACTACGCCACCAAGGGTGAGAAGGCCCGTCACCATGAAATGGCAACGTTTGTAAAAATCGACGGCGCCTGGTACTTTGACGACGGCGTGGGCGTGGTCCCTGAAACTGTGGTTCGTCAAGGGCCCAAGGTGGGCCGCAACGACCCCTGCCCCTGCGGCAGCGGCAAGAAGTTCAAAAAGTGCTGCGGTTAAGATAACGGGCACCCGTTAAATAAGGAGAGACCCTTGAACGAAGGGTTTCTCCGCCCCTCCCCACGGCCCCGTCCCACACCACCCGCCGGCACCACACGCACTCACCATATTAAGGAGAAGATCATGATTGAATGGGCATACCTTCGAAAGGGCTGAACGTCCTGCATCAAAGCCCAGGAGTTTCTTGGGAACCAAAGCATCGCCCCAAAAGAGGTCACCGATGCACGAAAAGAGCGCATTGACGCCGATGCCGCCTGGACCATCCTCTCATCACGCCCGCTGATTGTAACGGCACGGGGCAAAAAGGTGGTGGAGTGGGCCCCCTCCGAGGAGAACAAAGAAGCTCTCCTCAAAGCGGCCATGGGCCCTTCCGGCAATCTGAGGGCCCCGACCCTCCGCCTCGATGACAAGATTATTGTTGGATTTCACGAAGAGTTCTACGCGGCAACATTCACCCCCTGAACCAGATGCCCCTTGCGGAAGGCCCCTGCCCTCACCCCGGAAATGCAACGGACGCAGCCCTTTCGCTTCGGCATCCAACCCGAAAGGCGAAACACGATGAAATCTATTTCCTCGCTTCTCACCGTTCTTTTTTCCCTGGCGGTCCTCTCCACCACGACCTTTGCCTCGGACGCCCCCACACTGGATGACACCACGGCCGGAGAGTTCACCACCACTGCCATAACAGCCCAGGCCGAGACCGTTACAGACGACGTGCCTGCCGCTGAAGCAACGGAACCCGCTGTGATGCCCGCCGAGCCAGCCACTGAAATGCCCCTTGACGACGTCTCCCCCCTTCTCGTAAGCGTCTCGGAGATGGTCATCGCAACAGGCGTTGCCAACCGGGAACCCGTGGAGACAGGAACCGTCTTCACCACGGATATCGAACGCCTCTACTGCCACAGCCGAACCGGGTCCATAGCCCCTGCAACCATCACCCATGTCTGGTATCGCGATGGCGAGCGCGTGGCAGAGATTCCGCTTCAGGTTGGTGCTGCCTCATCCTGGCGAACCTGGAGCTCAAAAGCCATGTTCCCGGCAGTGCCTGCCTCCTGGCGTGTGGAAATTGTCGCTGAAGACGGAACCCTTCTTGCCCAGACCGATTTTAAGGTGGAGTAGGATGTGAGACAAAGCCTCCGCTATCTGCTTACACGGTATGTTGCCCAATGTGGTTTCGCCCCCCTTGCCGCCGGAGGCTGCTTTTTAGAAGCTGAACAGTTACAGCGATTTAATAATTCGAACGGACATGCCGATAATCTGATCGAAGTGGATTCTTTTCCAAGCCCGTCACCCCGGCCGCAAGGCGGCCAGCATAACCGATAAGGAGAATGGAAAGCATGGCTCTTTGGGACAAGCTGAAAGGCGAATTGATTGACGTCATAGACTGGCTGGATGATTCCGGGGACACCATGGTATGGCGTTATCCACGTCATCAAAATGAAATCAAGTACGGCGCCAAGCTCACCGTACGGGAGTCCCAGGCAGCAGTTTTTGTAAGCGAAGGCCAGATCGCCGATGTCTTCGGCCCCGGCCTCCACTCCCTGACCACCCGCAACTTGCCCATCCTCACAAAACTTCAGAAGTGGTACCACGGATTTGAAAGCCCTTTTAAATCCGAAATCTACTTCATCAGCACCCGGAACTTCACCGACATCAAGTGGGGCACCAAAAAGCCCATCACCCTTCGGGACCCCGAGTTCGGCCCGGTGCGCCTGCGCTCCTTCGGCACCTTTGTTATCCGCGTCTCCGACCCCAAGTCGTTTATCACCGAAATAGCGGGCACCGAAGGCCACTTCACCGTAGAAGAGATCACCGGGCAGCTCACCAGCATGGTGATCACCCGTTTTGCCGATCTCCTGGCCGAAAGCAAAATCCCCGTCCTAGACCTCGCGGCCAACTACAACGAACTCTCCGGCTGGGTGACAGAAAAACTTGCCCCGGAATTCTCCCAATACGGCCTGGACCTCACCAAGCTTCTCATCGAGAACATCGCCCTTCCCAAGGCGGTGGAAGAGGCCCTGGACAAACGAACCAGCATGGGCATTGTGGGCGACCTGGACGCCTACACCAAGTTTCAGGCGGCCAACGCCCTGGAAAAGGCTGCCGAGAACCCCTCCGGCGATGCATCCGCAGGCGTGGGCATGGGCATGGGATTTGCCATGGCCAACCAGATGACCCGAACCATGACCGATCAGGGCCAGGCGGCCCAGGCCCCACAGGCAGCAGCCCCTGCAACGGGTGATGCAGCGCCCCCTCCCCTGCCCCAACAGGACGTGGTCAAGTACTACCTTGGCATCGGCGGGGAACAGAAAGGGCCCTTCTCCCAAAAAATCATCGAAGAGATGATCAAGGACAAAGCCCTCACCCGGGAAACCCTGGTCTGGCGAAAAGGGATGGACGGCTGGGAAAAAGCCGCCAACGTGGCTGAACTGAAGGCCCTTCTGGACGAAGGACCGCCCCCGCTGCCCGGCTCGTAAAAAACAAGCCTCCGGCGGCGAGGTGAGCCACCTCGAAAGCGGGTTGCGAATGCTCCGTGCCCTCGTTCCTCAGGCACGTCACATTCGCTGACGGGCTTCGCCCGTGGGGATGGTAAGCGACAACGTTCCGGTTCTCGCCCCGATCATTTCGGCCACAAGAGAGCGGAACACCTATAGCTCACGCACGTGTGGCGCATGTTGCATGCCGCCACACATGGCGCGAATGCGAACGCATGGTGCACCGCATGGCATCACCCGTCTCGCATTCGCCATATGGGTGCAGGGGATCATCCCCTGGTTTTTTTTCTGTTTTTATGGATTCGCCAGAACCTGGCGCCCTTTGCAATCATTTTCACACCACAGAGTTTTAAATTATGGCCAACTGCAAAAACTGCTCTGCACCGGTACCTGCTGACACCATTGTCTGCACCTACTGCGGCACCCGAAACGACACCGACCTTTCCGGTATTCATGAGTTCACCGAGGTGGTCCCCGACCACGTGCGAACCTGTCCGCGCTGTGACGTCGACATGAAGACCATCGACCTGAAAATCGGCGGCACGTTTCTCATCGAACGCTGCGAGGAGTGCATGGGCATGTTCTTCGACTCCGGCGAGCTTGAGGCCCTCATCAAGGCCACGGTGAAAAACGTCCACCACGTCAACCACAACAAACTGAAAGAGCTTTACGCCCTGAAGCGTCATGATGCATACGGCATCACCTACATAAAATGCCCGGTGTGCGACAACGTCATGAACCGCGTCAACTTCGGGCAGCGAAGCGGTGTGATCATCGATCGCTGCCCCGACCACGGCCTCTGGCTGGACGGTGGGGAACTCCGCCACCTCCTGGAATGGGTGAAGGCCGGCGGCAAGATGTACAATGAGAAACGCGAAGAGATGAAGCGGAAGATGGAAGCACGCGAGGACATCAATGTCCGGCGGGCCACCACCATAAACGGGGGCGGAGGCTTTGACACCTACGGTTCAACGCTCCGCAGCAGCGATCCCGACATCTTCACCGTCGTGGGCCGTGTCGTCAAATGGTTGGTGGGGTAGGCCATCTTGAAAGCAGGTAGCGGATGCGTTTTGCCCCTCGTTCCTCGGGTCAAATCACATCCGCCTTTGCTTTCAGTCCTGCCAACGATCATTTGTTAAAACCTGTTTGTCAAACTTTTCAAAAGTTTGACCCTCGGCAGAGCCGCCGGAGACAAAGATGATCTGAATAGTTACCAATTCTTTAGTTCTTTGGCTTTAACCGGAATACGCCTCTCCCTCCCCAGGAGCCAATCCATCAAAAAGGCCTGAGGAACAAAGGCTCAGAACATTCGCGGACCCCTTGCGAGTTTCGAAGGACTCTGGTAGGTTACCCCGATTGTGCATCATGAGAAAGGCCGAGTGAGGCATGGTTTTTCATGATCGCCTTCCACAAGAATAATAAGCTATAGCGGCATTCAACATAAGGAGTGATTCCATGTCAAACGAAGGCAACAAGGTCATCTACTCGATGATCCGTGTGAGCAAATACTACGAGAAAAAACCTGTTCTCAAAAACATCTCCCTCTCCTACTTCCACGGCGCCAAGATTGGCGTACTGGGCCTCAACGGCTCCGGTAAATCCTCCCTCTTACGAATCCTTGCCGGGGTGGACACTGAATTCGACGGCGAGACCATTCTTTCAGACGGTTTCTCCATTGGTTACCTGGAGCAGGAGCCCCTCCTGGACGAAGATCGCACCGTCATCGAAGTGGTAAAGGAAGGCGTTCAGGAAGTGGTTGACCTCATCAAAGAGTACGATGAGATCAACGAAAAATTTGCAGAGCCCATGGATGACGACGCCATGGACAAACTCATCAACCGCCAGGGTGTGGTTCAGGAGAAGATGGACCACTTGGAAGCCTGGGACCTCGACGCCCGCCTCGAGATGGCCATGGACGCTTTAAGGTGCCCGCCTGCCGACGCGAAAGTCAGTGTCCTGTCCGGAGGTGAGAAACGTCGCGTGGCCATGTGCCGCCTGCTGCTGCAGAAGCCCGACATCCTTCTCCTTGACGAACCCACCAACCACCTCGACGCCGAAACCGTGGGCTGGCTGGAGCAGCACCTTCAGCGCTATGAAGGCACCGTCATCGCAGTAACCCACGATCGCTACTTCCTTGACAACGTGGCTGGTTGGATCCTGGAACTCGACCGCGGCGAAGGCATTCCCTGGAAGGGCAACTACTCCTCCTGGCTGGACCAGAAAGGCAAGCGCCTGGCCCAGGAAGAAAAACAGGAGAGCACCCGCCAGAAGACCCTTGCCCGCGAGCTGGAGTGGATCGGCATGAGCGCCAAAGGGCGCCACAGCAAATCCAAGGCTCGTATCTCTGCATACGAAAACCTCCTCAAAGAGGACACGGCCGAACGCGAAAGGGAGATGGAGATCTACATTCCCCCGGGACCCCGCCTCGGAAACAAGGTCATCGAGGCCGAGGGGCTTGCCAAGGCTTTTGGTGACAAACTCCTCGTGGAAGACATGAGCTTCATGCTGCCTCCCGGCGGTATCGTCGGCGTCATCGGCCCCAACGGCGCCGGTAAGACCACCCTCTTTCGCATGATCACAGGCCAGGACGCCCCGGACAGCGGTACCATCAGCATTGGTGACTCCGTAAAACTCGCCTACGTGGACCAGAGCCGTGATTCCCTTGACCCGGAACAGAGCATCTGGCAGGTGATTTCAGACGGGCAGGACACCATCACCCTGGGCAACCGAGAGGTCAACTCACGGGCTTATGTCTCCCGCTTCAACTTCTCAGGATCCGACCAGCAGAAAAAAGTGGGCCTTCTCTCCGGCGGCATGAGAAACCGGGTGCACCTGGCTCGCATGCTGAAAGAGGGGGCCAACGTCCTTCTCCTTGACGAACCCACCAACGATTTGGACGTCAACACCTTGAGGGCGCTGGAAGAGGCCCTGGAGAAATTTGCGGGATGCGCCGTGGTCATCAGTCACGACCGCTGGTTCCTGGACCGCATCGTCACACACATCCTCGCCTTTGAAGGGGACAGCCAGGTGGTGTGGTTCGACGGCAACTACACCGAATACGAAGAGGATCGCAAAAAGCGCCTCGGCATCGATGCCGACCAGCCTCACCGTATCAAGTACCGTCACCTGACCCGATAAGCTCTCGGGGTGGAAGGCAGCCCATGGGCTGCCTTCCGCCCCCACAGGACTTGCAGGATCCTGCCGTGTGTGCGTTGACCTCCCCTTGTTCCCTGATGAATCATCCATTGAAAAGGGACCATATAGTTGGTACTATTCATTGTATACACAAATAAATACCCTTAACGGGCCCATAACATCTGAAATGATTATTGGCGATCGGCATCTATCTTAACTGGTGAACTACCGTGACACAGATTGCCCCACGGCACCTGTCCACTCCGGCCCACGCTCTTGCCCCGTACTCACTGCACCCGGAAAAGCAGCCGCTGTCACCCATCACCAAAACAATCCGTCCACGCCATTTTCTGATTCGGGGAGAGCTCATTCATCATGGCCACCATCCTCATCATCGACGATGATCAGCACATTTGTGAAGTTCTTGAAGCCTTCATCCGCAGGGAAGGACACCGTTCCCTTTCGCGGCAAACCCTGACCGACGGGTTACAGCAGCTTGAGCAGGCCGCCTTTGACCTTGTGTTTTTAGACGTCGGGCTGCCCGACGGAAGCGGCCTGGAGTTGGTGCGCCGCATCCGCAGCACCCCGGGAGAACCCGAGGTGGTGATCATCACCGGGGCCGGAGATGCCGACGGCGCAGAAATGGCCATCAAGAACGGGGCCTGGGACTACCTGCAGAAACCGTTTAACCTCAAAGAGATCACCCTCACCCTCAAACGGGCCCTCCAGTACCGAGAGAATCTCAAGGCATCCTCGGTGAAGGAGCCCCCCTTTGACAGCCAGGGCATCATCGGCAGCAGCCCCATCATCCACGACTGCCTGACCACCCTGGCCCACGCCGCCCGAAACAATGCAAGCGTTCTCATCACCGGCGAGACAGGCACAGGCAAAGAGCTCTTTGCCCGTGCCGTGCACAACAACAGCGACCGAAAAGAGAACAAGTTTGTGGTGGTGGATTGTGCGGCCCTGCCCGAAACCCTCAAGGAGAGCGCCCTGTTCGGCCACGAAAAGGGCTCGTTTACCGGAGCTGACAAGGCCTCGGAAGGCCTGGTGAAGCAGGCAGACGGAGGCACCCTCTTCTTAGATGAGGTGGGGGAGATGGACCTGCCCCTGCAGAAGATTTTTTTACGGGTACTTCAAGAGAGAAGCTTTCGCCCTGTGGGCAGCCGGACAGAGCTGAAAAGTGACTTCCGCCTTGTGGCCGCCACCAACCGAAATCTCGACAAGATGGTCGCCGAAGGCACCTTCAGGAGTGATCTTCTCTACCGGCTTCGAACCGTTGCCATCGAGCTCCCCCCCTTGCGCATGCACCCGGAAGACATCCAGGAGATCATCCTCTACCACACCGGGGCCATCTGCCGCAGCTTCTCCATCGAGCCCAAGGGCTTTTCTCCCGACTTCTTCCAGATGCTCAGCGCCTACAGTTGGCCCGGCAACATCCGTGAACTGGTCAATACCCTGGAGGGCGCCATCAGCAAGGCGGGCCAGGAACCCATTCTTTTTCCCATGCACCTGCCCGACTCCATTCGGGTGCACGTGGCCCGGGCCAACCTCAAGGCGGGAGCTACCCCCTCCCCCACCACGGCGTACCAGGTGATCAAAAGCCCCGAAGGAACCACTGCTGTCTCCCCTGTGCTGGTTCCGGAGATCACCGCAGCCCCTTCATTCCCATCCCGCCCCGAAGCCATGCCCTCCCGGGAAGAGGTTCTTACCGAGGCGGATCAGGCTTATCTTCGGCATCTCATGCGGGTGACCCAGGGAAACATCAAGGAGTCCTGCCATATCTCAGGCTTGGGGCGCACCCGTCTCTATACCCTTATGAAGAAGTACAACATCTCCCGCCTCGGCTGGTCATCAGCGGAAAATTCAGGGGACGAGCTCCATCCGTCGCCCCCACCCCTCGACTGATTCAAGCCCTGGACAGGGGACGGCCTCGAAAAGCGCCCCAGCCACCATCCAGACCATTTATCCACTTTTGTGAACACACAACGTCCACTATAAAGACGTTGGGGCCCATTTGCCCCAACGTCCTTGTGACTTCCCTCCCTGTGGCCGCCCTGGCCACCGCCAAGTTTTTCCCTTTTATTCCAAGAGGTTTTAGCCCAAGGCGGATAAATCACCAAAAAAAACGACCAAAACACACAGCTGGCACACAACCTGCAAATATACAAAACCAAGACACACAATGATGTCACAACCATTCAAGGAATGGGCACCATGCAGCAAGAACACACAAGTACCATTGATGTCTGCACCTCTCTTTTCTGGCACTTGTCGGATAAAGGGCTCGCGCCCAAAGAGGTTAACAGACTGGTAAAAGACATTTTTTGCATCCTCCAGGACGGAGGAACCTTTACGGTGGGTTTCATCAACCACCAACTGAATGACATGGGGTGGACCGGCCACATCATTGACGAAGACACCATCGAGCTTGTGCTGACCATCTTAGAAAATGACTTTCAATACTCTGTCAGCACCCACACGGTTCACTAAACCGAACATTTGATTGCCCACATACATTGCCCCGCCTTCTGCCGGGGGCCATCTACGCAGCCCTTTCCCACCACCAAACCATGCGTAGATGGTCCCCTTTTTTTATACCCGGAACCGCCCACCGCCCCATCCAGATCCCATCCACGATTGCCATGGACCTCTGCCTTGTTTTTTTGTTCCCCAAAGGACGTACCATGCCGGGATAAAATAGACCGCCACCTTCAATTCACTTGAAAAAGAATGTGAAATGACTTATTTAGAAGGTTTTTGACCGGTTGATTCCTGTCCCCCCTTCAAGGTGGAAAATCGAGAAAATCACTACAAACCAGTCAAAAACAATGCGACGATTGCGGAAAACATCAACGACACCCCAAGGCCCTGCATAAAAGACAACACACCGGTGCCATTGCCCATCCCATCCGTCGCCCCAACGGCTACCCCCGCGTCACCCGGAAATCCGGGGGTCGCTTTTTATGATTTCTTCAGTATCAGGTAATTCAAAAAGCATGTCTCACGAAAAAAACAGCCCCCTTACCCGGGAGATCGACAAGCGCCGAACCTTCGGCATCATCAGCCACCCTGACGCAGGTAAAACCACCCTGACGGAAAAGCTTCTCCTCTTCGGTGGCGCCATCCAGCAGGCAGGCGCCGTGAAATCCAGAAAGACCGACCGTCATGCCACCAGTGACTGGATGGCCATTGAACAGGAGAGGGGCATCTCGGTGACCAGCTCGGTGATGAAATTCAATTACCGGGACTTTGACATCAACCTCCTCGACACCCCCGGTCACAAGGATTTCTCCGAGGACACCTACCGGGTCCTCACCGCCGTGGACAGCGCCATGATGATCATCGACAGCGCCAAGGGTGTTGAGACCCAGACCGAAAAGCTCATGGAGGTGTGTCGCATGCGAAACACCCCCATCATGACCTTTATCAACAAACTCGACCGTGACGGCATGGAGCCCCTGGACATCCTCGCCGACATCGAAGAGAAACTCCAGATCGAGTGCACCCCTCTTACCTGGCCCATCGGCATGGGCAAACGGTTCAAGGGGGTCTACAACCTCTACAAAAAAGAGCTTCATCTCTTCTCAGCTGAGAAGGAGACCCTGGCCAAAGAGGGCATTCGTATTCAGGACCTGTCCGATCCCAAGCTCGACGAACTCCTGGGCAGCCAGGCCGACGACCTCCGGGACGACATTGAACTCATCGAAGGGGCCGCCGATCCCTTTGAACTGGACCTCTACCTCAAAGGGACCCAGACGCCCGTCTTCTTCGGCAGCGCCATCAACAACTTCGGGGTGCAGGAACTCCTCGACGCCTTCGTGGAAATGGCCCCCACCCCCATTGGCCGAAAGGCCATGAGCCGTAATGTGTCGCCCTACGAAGAGGGATTCTCCGGATTCGTCTTTAAAATCCAGGCCAACATGGATCCCGCCCACCGGGACCGTATTGCCTTCTTTCGTATCTGTTCGGGTAAATTCACCCGGGGCATGAAGGTGAAGCATCATCGCATCGGCAAAGATATCACCATTGCCAACGCCACGATCTTCATGGCCCAGGACCGTACCCACGTGGAAGAGGCCTACCCCGGGGATATCATCGGCATCCACAACCACGGCACCATCAAGATCGGGGACACCTTCACCACCAAAGAGCCCCTGAAGTTTACCGGGATTCCCAGCTTCGCCCCGGAGCACTTCAAGCGGGTACTGTTGAAAAACCCGCTGAAGACCAAGCAGCTCCAGAAAGGCCTCATGCAGCTGGCTGAAGAGGGAGCTGTGCAGGTGTTCCGCCCCTTGCGCGGCAGCGATTACATCCTCGGAGCCGTTGGAGAGCTGCAGTTTGAAGTGACCATTGCACGGCTTAAAAATGAATACAACGTGGACGCCGCCTACGAACACGTGAACATCGGCGTGGCACGATGGATCGGCTGTGACGACAAAAAAAGCCTGGATGCCTTCAAAGAGGATCAAATGGCAAGCCTCGCCATGGACGCCGAAGAGCATCTTACCTACCTCACAACCAGTGAATGGCAATTGGGATTTGTGATGGAGCAGAACCCCGACATTGTGTTCAACAAGACACGGGAATACGCCTGATGAAAGCGCAAAACTACCGAGAAATTCCTTACAACTACACCTCTGCCGATGATGAACTCGTTGTCACCTATCTCTTTGACGACAAGGTATGGAACCGCCTCCAGGAACTGAGGAGGCAGCGCATCACCGGACGTTCCGCCAAACTTCTCATGCGACTCATGGGTGACATGTTCATCCTGAAGCGCAACCCCTTTCTCTTTGACGACCTGGCCGGATCACGAAGGCGCCGCCGCCTCTTTATGAAGACGGCCGCAAACGACCTGGCCGTCATCGAAAAGATGGCAGACAAAAAAGAGGTGCTGGAGATCACCGGGCGCTGCCGCAAGGCGCTGAAAGCCCTCACCGATGCCCTGAGGACCAACAATCGCCAGAGCAGGCGTATCCAGCGCGAGCTGGGGTCCATCATCGGCCGCGAGAACGTCTGTGTGGAGCCGTTCTCCATCATCAGCCACTCAACAGACGCCACGGACTGGCGCCGCCACCTTCCCGTGGCAGTGCTTCGCCCCACCCGGGAATCCCAGGTGGCGCCCCTGGTGAAAGCCATTGAGAAGCTCGGCCTCTCCATCATCCCCCGGGGTGCCGGCACCGGCCTCACCGGCGGCAGCGTGCCTGTCTCCGAGGGCTGCGTCATGATCAACACGGAGAAACTCAACCGCATCCGTGGCATCAAGCACCTTCCCGCAGCGCCCGGAACAGGGACTGCCACCATGCCCGTCCTTGAGGTGGAGGCTGGGGTCATCACCCAGACTGCCATGGCCTACGCCGAAGGAGAGGACCTTGTCTTCGCCACCGACCCCACCAGCTCCTGGGCCTGCACCATCGGCGGCAACATCGCTGAAAACGCCGGCGGCAAAAAAGCGGTAATGTGGGGCACGGCCATCGACAACCTTGTCTCCTATCGCATCGCCATGCCCGGCGGCCGGCACATGGAAGTGCGCCGGGAAGATCACCCCATGCGCAAGATCCTGCCCGAGGACACCGTCCTCTTCTCCGTACGGGACGAAGAGGGGCAGATCAAAAATACCATTACCCTTGCCGGGACAGATATCCGCAAAACAGGGCTGGGAAAAGACATCACCAACAAGGCCCTCAAAGGCCTGCCCGGTATCCAGAAGGAGGGGTGCGACGGCATCATCACCTCGGCAGAGTTCATCCTCTACCCCTCCTTTGAGTACAAAACCACCTTCTGCCTGGAATTCTTCGGCAACGACATGGAGGAGGCCAGCGAGGTCATCGTCAAGATCTCCAAGGAGTTCAAAAACGGCGGCAAAGAGGCTCTCATTGCCCTGGAACACTTTGATGACGAATACATGCTCGCCATCAACTACAAGGTCAAAGCAACCCGAAAGGGAAGCCCCAAGGCGGGCCTTCTCATCGACATGGTGGGACACAACGAAGAGGAGATCGATCGGGGAATCAAGCGCCTTCAGGACCTTCTGATCCCCTATCAGAACACCGAAATCTTTGTGGCCCGGGACGAAGACGAGGCCGAGCGTTTCTGGAAAGACCGCAAAAAACTTGGCGCCATCGCAAAACGTACCAACGCCTTCAAGCTCAACGAAGACATCGTGCTCCCACTGGATGCCCTGGGGGCCTTCACCCGGTTTGCCGACACCTACAACCTGGAAGAGAACCGATTCAATCAATTGGATTTCCTCCACGCGACCCTGGCCTACCTGGAGCATGCCGAGCCCATTGAAGACCCGGAATGGCTTGAGGCTCGTATTCCCAAGGCACGTGAAATCTGCAGCGACGCCTTGGCCGCCATTGAGGCCGCCTCGGTGGAAGAGCTGAAAGACGGCGCCCAGGCGAAAAAACTTTTGGCCGAACTCCTGGAGTTCTTCCGTGGCTACAAACGCATCACCGGCGACATCCAGCGTATTTTTAAGGAAACAAGGGCACGGCAGATCATCATCGCCACCCACATGCATGCTGGTGACGGAAACGTCCACGTAAACATTCCCGTCTTCTCCAACGACATGGAGATGATGAGACGCGCCGTCAAAACCGCCGATGACATCATGGAAGAGGCCGTGCACTTAGGCGGGGTGGTGAGCGGCGAGCACGGCATCGGCATCACCAAGATGAAGTACCTGGACCCCGCCCTGGCCAAGGAACTGGCCGCCTACAGAAAAAAGGTGGACCCCAAAGGGGTAATGAACCCCGGGCAGCTCACGGATCCGACCATTCAGTCCAAGGTCTACACCCCCTCCTTCAACCTCCTGGAACTGGAGGCAAGCATCCTGCAGCACGGTTCCCTGGAGACCCTGGCAGCCAAAATCGCAACCTGCGTGCGTTGTGGAAAGTGCAAGATCGACTGCTGCACCTTCTACCCGGCCAAAAACATGTTCTATTACCCACGGAACAAGAACCTGGCCATCGCCTCCCTCATCGAGGCGATCCTCTACGATGTGCAGCGATCCCACTCCACCCGCTTCAAGTTCCTCAAGCAGATGGAAGAGATCGCCGACCACTGCACCATGTGCCACAAGTGTTTCAAGCCGTGCCCTGTGGACATTGACACGGCTGAGGTCTCCCTCATGGAGCGGGAAATCCTCGTCTCCAGGAAATACAAAAAAACCCGACTGGCCACACGGGCGTCCCTCTCCTACTTAGAGACCCGGAACATGATGGGTAACGCCCTGCTCCGCAAGGGGCTTGTCAGCTGGGGCGGCTCCCTGCAGCGTACAGGCCATCGGTTGATGAAAAACATGGAACCGGTGAAAAAGACCCTGGCCGGGCTCCACGCAGTGCAGATTTTGGAATCGCCCATGCCCAAGGCTCCTTCGGATACCCTTCGGAGCATTCTGCCGAAGTGCGGCAACAATCAGGCGATGATCCTGAACCCGCAGGAAGAGACGGAGCAGTCCGTCTTCTACTTCCCCGGATGCGGATCCGAGCGGCTCTTTTCGGATATCTCCAAGGCGTCCATCTACATCCTGCTTTCTGCTGGAATCCGCGTGGTGCTGCCGCCACCCTATATCTGCTGCGGCTTTCCCGCCAAGGTCAACGCCAAGACAGTTCAGCACAGCCAGATCACCCTGCGCGACTCGGTTATCTTCAGCCAGATCCGCGAGATGATCAGCTACGTGGACTTCGATGCTTGCGTGGTGAGCTGCGGTACCTGCCGGGAAGCACTGGAAGAGTTTGAGGCTCCGGAAATCCTGGACTGCGGGATCGCCGACGTCAGTCGGTTTGCCCTGGAGAACGGCCTGGAGGTCAAGGGGAGCAACAGCTGTCTCTACCACGCCCCCTGCCACGACTCCCTGGACGGAGACGCCGCCAGCCTGCTGGAAGAGTTCACCGGATACTCCGTGGAAAGCGTCCCCCACTGCTGCTCCGAAGGGGGCACCCTCTCCATGAGCCGGCCCGACATCACCAACGCCATGCTCCAGAGAAAGCGCGAGGAGATCCAGCTGCGGACCGACAGGAAGGGCCGGGAAACCACCCTCCTCACCAACTGCCCCTCCTGCATCCAGGGGCTGGGTCGAAACCGCGACCTCGACATCACCCCCCGCCACCTGGCCGTGGAACTGGCCATCCAGACCGGCGGCAAGGACTGGGAAGAGAAACTCAAAGAGATGGTGAAACAAGCCGAAGTGGTGACGTTTTAAAATATGCCTCCGGCGGGCAGGGGATTTTTTCCTTAGAGTGGCTTCGCCACCCCCTGCACCCCAGGTTCGCGAATGCTCCCGGCCTTCGTTCCTCAGGCCGATCACATTCGCTGACGGGCGAAGCCCGTGGTCATCGACAAACCTGGCTACTGATTGAGCCATCAGAGTGTTGAACGGTAGAATAAAAAAAGGCGTGGGACTCGATTGCGAGTCTCACGCCTTTTTATTTTAAGTCGGACAATAGTGGATCAGCCGCCAGGGGGTAAAATCCTTATAGGGCCTTCCAGTAACCAAAACTCTGAAAAGGTCTGCAAGCATGTTTCAAGAGGCTATTATAAAAAATCACGACTGACATTGTTCCGAGGAACGAGGGGCAAGGTCAGTCGCAACCCACTTTCGAGGTGTTTTTTGCCTAAGTGGCTTCGCCACCCTCGCCGCCGGAGGCACGCTTTTTCCGCCCTTCCCTGTGCTTCATCGTTTAACAGCTTTGGCCTGAAACCCTTCTTCCGTCAGGCGTTCCAGCATCTCTTTGGCTCGGCTCTCCGTCTGAAAGGCGCCTACCAGGACCTGCACCCTGTCATCCTGGGGACGGCGGGGCATGGCATAAGCGGAAAACCCTTTGGCGTAAAGCCTGCTCTCAAGGGTCAGTGCTTCAGCAAGGGGCAAGGGGGTTTCCACGGCAAGGGTCACGGATTTTTTCGTCACCGAAGTATCGGTTACCCCTATGGTTTTAAGCGTCTCTATGCACGCCTGGGCCTCCTCTTTTGTGGTGTGGTTTCCGCAAAAGACCCGGAACCATCCCCCCATGCCGGGGATCTCCACATACGCAGCAAAGGCGGCCACTCCCTTTTCACGAAGCGCCTCCACCTGCACTCCGGCCCGCTCACGGCTCCGAAAAGACCCTGCATGGACGGTGTAGGGATATGAGCCGGGGGCATCGATCTCGGCGGGCTCAGCTGAGAGCATGGCGGCAATGCCTGTTTCAAGGGGTGGGGGGACGGCCAATGTGTCAGAGGCCGTGGGGTCAGGCTCGGGCTCTGCGGGCGGGCGCGCAGAGAGGTCCACACCCACCCTCGGGGCCTGGGGGGCGGGGACAAAATCAGGATCTGTTGAAATCCCCACGCCGGCCCCCATCAAGAGAACCAGGGGGGCCAGAAGCAGCAAGCCTATTCCCGTGCCGAAAAGAATGGCCCGTTTCAATGCCCGGCCTCGATGAGGTGCACCAGCCTGGGGGGCCACAGGATCGCCTGACCCTTTCGGGCGTTTTGAAGCAGCCTTTTTCTTCTCCACCAGAAGGGTCCGGCCCGTGTTCACTTCAGCCACGGTCAGGTTCTCATCCTCCGGCATTTTCCGGATCTCTTCAAAGGCCTTCTCACGATCACTGTAGCGGTGTTTCTCCACCACACCTTTCTGTTTCACTTCAACAAGATACCCATCACCTTTTTTTGACTCCTGCTCGTCCATCGGTTGTCCTTCTCTTAGCGGCCTTCAGCCATTGCCTGTGCATTCCCTTCGTGCAACCTCTTCACTGCCTACACCCCACCCCCCTGGCTGTCAATGTGAAATCGTGTGGTTCACCGTCATTCCAAGGGGTTGACAACCCAAACCGGTGGACATAATCTGTGGAACGCTGCACAGGAACAAACCATCAAGGAATACTTCGACGGTTTGTCACAACATCTTTACATCGCTGCAGAAAAAAGGCCCGGCTTGCCCGCCGGCCTTACGGTCCACCTTGCAATCATGATCTGAATCAACCCGGAGGGAGAGTGCACCCCCATGCTCCCACGGTTCCATACGACTGAACAGAGGAGCACTCTCCATGGCCGATATCGATACCACCATCACATCCTGGGCGACCGACCTTTCCGCACCCCGAATGCTCACGCTCCACACCACCGGAACCTCTGCAAGCGATGAGATGAAACGCTTTGCTGAACATCTCGCAGACAAGGCCGGAGAGAACCTCGTCCTCACCATCAAAAGGGGGGAAGCGCCCCTGCCCTTTTTTGAAACAGAACAGGGACTCAGATTCTCCACCCTTCCCGGAGAAAAGCTGCTGGACCTTCTCCTCTACGCCCTGACGGGGACTCCGGAGTCTGTTCCTCTCAACCTGACGGTGCCCCTTGAAACCCTGGAACTTCCTGCCACACTGGACCTCTTTGTTGCGGAGTTCTGCCCTTATTGCCCACGCATTGCGCGGCAGCTCATCACCCTGGCGCTCATGACACCCCATATCCGTCTCTCCCTCTACGACGGCACCCTGTTCCCCGAGGAAGCGGAAAAAAGAGGCGTCCAGGCCGCCCCCACCCTCATCTACGACGGAGACATGAGGTGGAGCGGTCAATTCGATGTGGCATCTGTCATGGAGGTGGTGGCCGGACGCTCTCCGGAAGAACTCAGCCCCGACGCCCTTCGTGCGTTGCTTGAAGAAGGAGGGGCCTCACGGGTCACGGCCATGGTGGCCGAAGCGGAAAAGCCCTTTCAATCCCTCAACACCCTTCTGGCCCATGAAAAATGGTCGGTCCGCTTAGGGGCCATGGTGGTGATGGAAGAGCTCGCCGAAACCCACCCATCCATCGTCTCCCAAACCGCCACGGACCTTCTTGAAAAACGTGGTACCCTTGACCCTTCTGCCCTGGGAGACATCATTTATGTTGCCGGACTCTCCGGTGACCCCGTTCACCTTTCCACCCTGAAAAGCATCTTGGAAGGCCCCTGCGACGATGCCCTTCGCGAAGCAGTGGAAGAGGCCATGGAAGAGCTGGAAGGCAAGGCGTCCTGCTGATCGTGAGGTAACGATTCATCGCAAAAAAACGGCCTCCGGCGGCAAGGGCGGCGAAGCCACATTAGGCAAAATACCTTGAAAGCAGGTTACGGATGCGCTTTCTCCTTCGCTCCTCGGAGCAAGTCACATCCACCCCTATAGCGAAAATCATTCAAGGACATTTTTTAAGACCTGTTTGTCAAACTTTTCAAAAGTTTGGCCCCCGGCAGAGCCGCCGGAGGCATAAACTGAATCGTTACCCGGGCCCCACGTCCAAAGCCCCGGAAAAATCACTTTTTACTTGACAGTCACTTTGTTTCCAAAGTATCTATCATACCGTATTTACACACATACCGCATTCGCTGATATCATAAAAACCTGACCCCCAACTTCTGCGATACGGTTCAACGGTTGCGCCCCTGCCCCCTTGGCGCCAGCCCGCGTTGAACTGCCGTTGCAGCACGCGAGTACCCCATGAAACGTACCAAGACGCCACACAAACGGCCCATGGACGTGGAGTACATTCTGCGCTCAAGCCTGGCGTCTCCGATCCTTCCAACCCTCATCGCCATTGTTATGGGGACGTCTGATCTTTATGCCCGGCACCCCGTTATCACCACATGTCTCCTGACGGTTATCACCGTGACCATGGTGTGCCGCATGATCATTGGGGGTGGGTACTTTATCCTTGGCCGCATCCAGACACGAAAAGCCCACCAATGGAGCCTCGGCCTCAACTACCTCTCCGCCATCACCTGGGCTCTCTTTGCCGGCTTCGTTCTGCACAGGTACGACCTGGTCTGGCCGGGCTATCTGATCATTTTCTGCTCTGGAGCTGTTGTCAGCATCACCCCAACCTTCAGTGTCCTCCCTTCTGCCTCCACAAAAATATACACGGGTATCTTTCTCTTTCCTGTCATCGCCTGGGGGATCATCTCTCAATCCTTTCAGGGGCAGATCATCGCCGCCCTGGCCCTGATCTACTTTCTCATCGCCACCCTCGTCACAGAAAAGACACGGGTCTGGCTCTCCCGTCTCTCCTCACGCGTTGTGGAAATGGACAAAAAGGCCCGTGACCTGCACCAGAAAAACAGAAAACTGGAAAAAGGGCTTCTTGAGCAAGGAAGTCACATCAAGGCCATCAAGGCAAAAAAAGAGATCTACCGGCAGGCGTTTCAAACCAGCCCCAACCCCATTGCCATCAACAGCCTTTACAACGGAAAATTCAGTCACGTAAACGCCATCTTCTCAGCACAATTCGGGTACTCCCGCGAAGAGGTGACCAACAAAACCCCCCTGGAGGTCGGCCTCTGGCAGGACCCTTCCGCCTGGGAAGCGTACTTCACGATCATGCGCACCCACCGTTGGGTCAACAACTTCCAGTGCCGGTTCCGCACCCGCGACGGGCAGAGCCGATCGGTTCTGCTCTCCTCTCGGCGCATCACCCTTGGCCATGACCAGTACGCCCTGACCACCGTCAACGACATCACCGACTTTTCCCGGGCTGAAAATCAGATCAAGCACCTCACCCGGAAAATCATCCAGGTCCAGGAAGAGGAGCGAAAACGTATAGCCCGGGACCTTCACGACAGCGTGGCCCAAGACCTCTCCTCCCTGAAAATCACCTGCAGCAGCCTTCTGGAAGGCCCCGTGCCCGCCTCAGTCCTCCGCGCGAAGATACAGGATGTCTCAACCGTTCTTCAGGAGTGCATTGAAGCTGTAAAAACCATTGCCTATGAGCTCAGGCCCCCAATACTCGATGAGATGGGCCTCCCCACGGCCCTCTTTCGCCACTGTGAAGATTTTCAACGTAAAACCGGTATTGAGGTGGACTTTTTCTCTGCAGGACTCAACGGCATTCCCATCGACTCCGACACGGAAATAAACCTCTACCGGCTTGTACAAGAAGCCTTAAGCAATGTGTTGAAACATGCCAATGCCGGTAAGGTGGTGCTTCGCCTCGTGGCCTCGTTCCCCGACATCATCATGCGTGTGGAAGACAACGGGGTTGGTTTTGATAAGGACCAGGGAGGGACCCAGAACATAAAATGCATGGGCCTCCACAGCATGGAGGAGAGGGTCCATCTCATGGGCGGACGCCTTCGCATCATCTCAAGCCCCGGGGAAGGCACGGCCCTTGTCATTCGGGTCCCCTTCAACATGAGTGAGCAGGAACTCGAGGAGATCTACAAAGAAGCGGGATCCATCAGATAATAAACGGATTTACTCTCGTCCCCTCCGTGGGCATCAGGCGCAAATGGGGCATTGCTTTGTCCTCTGCCATGGTATATCTTGGCCGGAACTATGACCGCGGATACCCCCTTTTCGGGTTGGTGTCCCATCGTCAACCATCAAGGGGAAAACGTTCATGCGCCACCCCGGACCCGCACCCCCCATGGTCCTTTCGGGCACTTGCCCTGAAAGGTTCGTGTTCATGCGTCACAGCAGGGCTCCAGGCACACCATCACCCGCTGAACTCACCCCCCATACGACATCACACGGCAGCATCTGCCGGCAAAAATAATGCGCGCGTAAAAAGCCACCGCCCAAAGCGTCCCAAACGGCATCATGGCCTGCGGGTAAGCCTGACCGCGACATGGTGCAGGGTATGCATGGGGCCTTAAACTTTTTACAACGCCATCTTAAAGAGAACCTAAATGGATAAAATTGTTGTCAGAGGGGGAGCCCCTCTCCACGGACATGTCCGAGTCAGCGGCTCCAAGAATGCCGCTCTCCCAGTTTTGGTCTCCTCTCTTCTCGTGGGAGGAAAGACCACCTTTCGAAATGTTCCAGGCCTCATGGACATTCACAGCATCCTG
Source organism: Desulfolunaceae bacterium (assembly GCA_942491485.1). Taxonomy (GTDB): domain Bacteria; phylum Desulfobacterota; class Desulfobacteria; order Desulfobacterales; family Desulfolunaceae; genus Desulfoluna. The sequence goes on from CALOAX010000021.1 coordinate 164,369, forward strand.
AGCCTCCTTTCCGAGCTGGGTGCCGACGTCGACCGAAGCGGCGACGCCGTAACCATTGATGCCACCACCATCAGCTGCGTGGAGGCCCCTTACGACCTGGTACGTAAAATGCGCGCGTCCATCCTCGTGCTGGGTCCCCTGGTGGCCCGCATGGGCCGGGCCAAAGTGTCCATGCCCGGAGGCTGCGCCATCGGTGACCGCCCCATCGACCTTCACCTGAAGGGCCTCGAAGCCATGGGCGCTGCCATCACCCTGGAGCATGGGTATGTGGAAGCCGTGGCAGAGCGCCTGAAAGGGGCCCGCATCGTCTTTGACACCGTCTCCGTCGGGGCCACAGAGAACCTGATGATGGCCGCCACCCTGGCCGATGGCGTCACCATTCTCTCCAACGCAGCCCGAGAGCCTGAAATCATTGCCCTGGCCGATGTACTCAACTCCATGGGGGCCAAGGTTGAAGGGGCTGGTACCCCTGAGATCACCATCACCGGCGTCACCGATCTCTCATCGGTGGATACCGAAATCATCCCCGACCGAATAGAGGCTGGCACCTTTATGGTTGCAGCTGCCATGACCGGCGGCGATGTTGTGGTGGAAGCCTGTGCCCCCGAACACATGGAGCACACCTTAAGCAAGCTCGAGCAAGTGGGGGCCACCCTTGAGGTGGGAGAACGCTCGGTTCGCGTCATCGGGCCGAAGACCATCAAAAGCGTTGATATCCGAACCGCACCCTACCCCGGTTTTCCCACGGACATGCAGGCACAGTTCATGGCCATGCTCACCCGCGCCGAGGGAGCCAGCGTCATCCATGAGACCATTTTTGAGAACCGATTTATCCACGTTTCAGAGCTGAAACGAATGGGGGCGGAAATTGTACTCAAGGGCAACGACGTCGCGACGGTGAAGGGAGTGAAGGAACTCTCCGGTGCCCAGGTGATGGCATCTGACTTAAGGGCCAGTGCATCCCTTATTTTGTCGGGACTCGTGGCAAAAGGTGAAACTGTGGTCAGCCGCGTCTACCACCTCGACCGTGGGTATGAGAACATTGAGACCAAGCTCCGCGGACTGGGAGCCACCATCGAACGCGTCAAGGAATAACCTTTCGGGTCCTTTCGCCGCAGGTTACCTGTAGGCGGAAGGGCCCTCAAGAAAATCGTACTTCAACCGGGTAAAATTCTGTATGAAGTAGTCCACCTGAACCACCTGACTCACCGACAACGCCTCAAATATCAGCGAACGCTGTCGCACCATCTTAAAGGGCCCAAAGCGGCCCGTGCCGATACGCTTGTCCGAAATGATCCGGAAGGGCAGGCTCCCCAGAAAGAAATTGCCATACCGTATGTTCACACAGGTATCCATGCTCCGCGCATCCATGGTGTCGTTGACATAGTAGATGCAGGAGAGCCCCTCTCGGCTGATATTGATAAGGGGGCCCCTACGCGTAAACGACGGGGAAAAAACGATATAGGCTCCCCGTTTGGGGAGATAACGGTCACAATGGCGTAAATCACCCATACATACCTCACGCATTCTGCCCGATCCGGGCAAAAAATGAATATTGGTGGCATGAATCCGACAGCCATCCCCTGGTCCTTTCAAGGGACCGGGTTGCCGTCGGGTACTCAGCGAAAATGCCAAAGCCCGTGGTCTGATTCATCGAAACAGAGCAGGTGATATGAGGAGGTCATGTAATTCTCAGGCGGGTCGAGGTGTCTGGAAGAGGGAAACGAACCGAACTCAAGGCATGGAGCGAACGAATTCCGGGAATGTCAAACAGATGAAAACAGGTATACATACGTTATGTCTGGAAGGTCTTTATTGTACCATACCCACAGGGTAAGGGAAACGGTTCTCTTCCTCTTCCCCGCCTCAACCGGCCTGGCAAGGCGCCCCCTGCTCCTCATGCTCGCAGGACTTGTGGCGGGCATCCTGCTGGGCCGTTCCGGCCTGCCCTTCAATGTGTCAGCAGGTATTCTCCTGGCCCTCACAACCTGCGGCCTCCTGATGCTCGCCAAGCGCCCCCTCCTTGCCGCCCTGATTCCGCTGTCTGCCATGGCAGGTGCCCATCTCATCACCCCATGGACCGATGCACCGGCGATTCAAATGCCATCTTCCCATCGCCTCTCCGGTCGCATCGAGCGCATGGAGGTGAAAGGAAAAGACGTAAGGTGTACCCTCCGAGATGTCCGTATTGCAAAGGACCCCGGTCTGTCGCCCCCCTATTCCGGCATCCGACTCATTATCAAAGGGGGAGATGCCCTGCCTGTCGCAGAAGGGATGCAGCTCACAGCCACCTGCCGCCTTCGTCCCTTTACCAACTTCAACAATCCGGGCCGATTTGATTACAGGGACCATATGGCCAACAAGGGAATCGCGGCCTGGGCGGTGGTGAAAGCCCGCGACATCACCCTCCTGCCGGCTCCCCCGGGCTACGGCTGGATAACATCCCTTTATCACTCAAGGCGTACCATTGAGCAGGCCCTTTTCACACATGCCCCCACAGCACGCTCCGGGGCTCTTCTCACCGCCCTTGTCACCGGCAACCGATCTCACATTTCGCAATCCCTGCGAGATCTGTTTACCCAAACCGGCACCGCACACCTCCTGGCCATTTCAGGCCTTCACATAGGCATTGTCACCACCCTCTTTTTCTTTCTGTTCAGGTACCTTCTCTCCTTCTGGGAGCGCCCCCTCATCAAAGGCCACACCCAACGCCTGACCGCTGCCGCCACCCTGGTTCCGGTGCTCCTTTATGCCCTGTTGTCGGGAATGGCCCCCTCGACCCAGCGTGCTCTCATCGCGGCATCTCTCTTTCTGGGAGCCCTTACCCTCCATGAAGAGGCTGACCTTCCCACCACCCTTGCCCTGGCTGCCCTTGTCATCCTCAGCTTTCATCCACCGGCCCTTTTTGCTGTCTCCTTCCAGCTCTCCTTTGTCGCCGTCGCAGCCATTCTTGCCAGCCTCGTCCAGCTTCGCAGACAACCAATGGTCAATGGTTCCCCATCGATTCGGCACCGGATTCTCTCATTCATCATTCCCCCTTCCTTTGCCTCTTTCGGAACGGCCCCCCTGGTCTGGTACCATTTTGGCTATACAGCACCCATCGGCCTGCTTGCGAACCTGGTTCTGGTCCCCATCGTAAGCTTTGCCGTGGTCCTCCCTGGCTTGCTCGGCGTTCTTCTTCTTCCCATCGCCCCCCCCCTTGCCGGCCTTCTCTTTCTCCTGGCCGGGTGCGCTGTGGAGGTAGCCATTGGAATCGCCTCTCTCTTTGCCCTCTTACCCGGAGGCTTTCTTACCCTTCCTCGTCCAGGCCTTGCCACCACCCTGCTCGTTCTTCTCCTGCTCTTCTCTCTGCTCCTCGCACCGCAAGGAAGACGAAAAGGTCCCATGGCCGTTGCCCTCCTGTGCCTGCTCCTCCTCGGGGGAACGGGCCTGAAAACAATGAAAGTGCGCCACCACAACCCGTCCCTTCAGGTTACGGTTCTGGATGTGGGCCACGGTTCCGCCACGGTGGTTGCCTTTCCCAATGGAAAGAGGTGGTTGGTGGACGGCGGGTTTGCCTGGCCCGGAGGGTACGACGTCGGCAAGTTTGCGGTTGCCCCTTACCTTCAAACATCACAGATCACATCCCTGGACGCCGTGATCCTCACCCACCCGGAAAGTGATCACATGGGGGGGCTGATCCATATCCTGAAACGATTCACCGTACGAAAACTCATCACGGGCCCCCATTCAGGAACAGGAGACTTGTGGGACCGTTTCTGCGAGGCTGCCACCCAGTGCGGTACCCAAAGGGTCCGACTCACCTCCGAGTCCTCCCCCATGCTTGTGGAAGGAGTCCGTGTCACCTGCCTGCACCCGTCACCTCCTCCGTCCCGGTTTACCGGCAAAGGCTCCGTCAACAACAATTCTCTGGTTCTCCTGTTGGAGTACGGAGGCCATCGCTTTCTTTTGACCGGAGACATCATGAAAAAGGCCGAGTCCCGTCTTGTGGCAGAAGCCCAGGGTGCACTGCAAGCCGACGTCATGGTCATCCCCCACCACGGCAGTACCAGTTCCAGCACACCAGAGTTCCTGGCCAAAGTACGGCCGTCCATAGCCGTTGTATCGGCAGGTCAAAACAACCGTTACGGGCTTCCGCACGACACAGTGCTGAACCGGTACACCCGGGCCGGCTCTGCCATCTACAGAACCGACCGCCACGGGGCCATCACCATCGAGTCTGACGGGAGCACGCTGTCAGTCACAACCTTTCTAACGCCCCCAGTTCCTTTCTCTTCCTCATTCACATCGGCACGGCCTTGACACCGCTCCCACTGACACATAAAGTACGGCAATTGACATCGATTTTACTCGCTCTGGAGGTTCCCCTTGTTCTTTTGTTCTCGTGGCACCGGACACCGTATGGTGTATTCCGCTTTGATGGTGCTTGTTGTTGCTCTCCTGCTTCAAGGGTGTGCTACGCGCTCCTCCCAACCCGTGGAACCTCCCGTGATTGCCCCCCCGGAGAGCGAAGCAGTCGTAGAGACCGCCCAAGGAGACCTTCTAAGTGAGGAGGCCGTCCTCGATGACGACACTTTGCTGAACGACGAGGCTTTTTCTGATGACGAGTTCGACGAGGACAATGATTTTTTCGATGATGCCGGGTTGATCGATGAGTTTGAGGAGGCCCCCGAGGTGCTGGTCAGGGACCCCCTTGCCCCCTTAAACCGACTGATGTTCAGCTTCAACGACAAGCTTCTCCTCTGGGGCATCAAGCCGATCTCAACGGGATACCGCGCGATCACCCCCACGATTGTGAGAAAAGGCGTGTCCAACTTCTTTAACAACCTCAAAACCCCCGTTCGGCTTGTGAGCAGTCTGCTGCAGGGTAAAATGAAAGGGGCGGGGTCCGAAGTGGGGCGGTTTGTGATCAATACTACCATTGGGGTTTTGGGGTTCGGAGACCCGGCAGAGCGCTGGTTCGACCTGCACCCCAGTGACGAAGATCTCGGGCAGGCCCTGGGAGCCTGGGGACTCGGCAACGGGTTTTACATTGTCTGGCCTCTTCTCGGCCCCTCAACCTTAAGGGACAGCGCCAGCATCGCCGGGTATTTTTATCTCAACCCCGTCGGCTACGTCAAACCCGTCAGGCTCTCCATTGCCATCAGTGCCTTTGAACAGTTAAACGACGCCTCATTCAGTATTGAAGATTACGAAACCCTGAAAGCATCGGCCCTGGACCCCTATACCTTTATCCGGGACCTTTACATCCAGAGCCGCGCCAAGAAGGTCAGCGAGTGATAAGGCTCACGCCTCCGGCGGCCCTGCCGGGGGCCAAACCTTTGAAAAGTTTGACAAACAGCGTTTAATGGCAACTCGCCAGCGTCACCGCTGTTGGCAGACACTATGGTTCCATTTAAACGAGTATATCGGATAGTTTTCTGGGCTCATTTCAAAAAGCGCCCCCCCGGAGGCATAGCGGAGACCCATATGGAAACACCCATCCTGGAAGTCCGGAATCTTGTCAAACATTACGCCGATGTCGAGGCGGTAAAAGGGATCTCCTTTGCCATCCGGCCCGGCACCTGCTTTGGGCTCCTCGGCCCCAACGGTGCCGGCAAGACCACCACCATTGAAGTGGTGGAGGGCATCCTTCCCGAAACCTCCGGAGAGATTTTATACAAAGGCGCCCCAAGGGGGGACAGCTTTACCCGTGAGGCAGGGATCCAGCTGCAAAACACCGAGCTGCCCATGTACCTCACCGTGGAAGAGACCTTGGACACCTTCCGAGACCTCTACACCCGAAGAGCCGGGCGGGAAGCCCTCATCGCAGCCTGCCGCCTGGAAGACATTCTCAAACGAGACAACCGGAAAATCTCCGGCGGCCAGAAGCAGCGGCTGCTTCTGGCCATGGCCCTTGCCAATGACCCGGACCTCCTTTTTCTGGATGAACCCACCACCGGCTTAGACCCCCAGGCCCGCCGCCATCTCTGGGAGATTGTGAACACCCTCAAAGAGGACGGAAGAACCGTGGTTCTGACCACCCACTACATGGATGAAGCCCAGAACCTCTGCGATGAGATCGCCATCATGGACCACGGACGCATCATCGCCATGGGGGAGACCGATGCCCTCCTTGCCGCCCATTGCAAAGGCTCCTCCATTCTGCTGCCCGGAACCACACGCCAGGAGGCCTTCCTCGCCCTCTCCACCCCCTGGTTCCGGCTGCCCGACGGACGCATCTCCATCCAGACCGAAGACACAAACATCTCCCTTAACGAGCTGGTGGCCATGGGCATTGATCTGTCTGGCATCGTGGTGATGCCCCAGACCCTGGAAGACCTGTTCCTCAAACTCACGGGCAACGCCCTGCGGACATAGCCAGGGGATGATCCCCTGGACCCCATATGGCGAATGCAGAAAGAGTAACGTTATGACACTGTTGTCGGGGCATTCGCACAGAGGATGACGTATTGCCTCAGCCCCTGGGGAGAGAGCAATTTCATTATTGTTGTCAAAGTGTAAACCCCTTCGGATTTCAGGAAGAAGATAAAATATTCTTTGACCTTCGCATACGGGCGTAGCCCGTCAGCGAATGTGAAAACCCGAGGTACGAGGGTAGGAACATTCGCGATACTGGGGTCAAGGGGCTCAGCCCCTTGCCGCCGGAGGCATACCTGTTGAAAGGATTCACGTCATGTTCAAACGTATCTGGACTCTTTTCAAGGCCCGGAACATCGAGTTTCAGAGAGACCGGTCCGCCCTGGGGTGGAGCCTTCTCTTTCCCTTCCTCATCATTGCCGGGTTTTCTCTTATTTTCAGCGACTCCCCGCAGAAGCTGTACAAGGCCGGCATCCTCAAAACAGAGACCGGAGCGGTGCTCGCTGAAAGCGACCACCTCATCTCCCATCATCTGGTCCAGCTCATTGATGTCACCAATATTGACTCTGCCCTGGGAAAGCTGCGCCACCACCAGCTTGACATGATCCTTTCACCCGGCACAGGCCAATACTGGATAAACAGCGATTCCCCCAAGGGGGCCATCCTTGAAGAGATTCTTCTGGGTGGCGTCCGTCAGAGCCCCGGGCCATTCACAAAACAGGTGGTCGATGGAGAGCGTATCCCCTACGTGGAGTGGCTCTTTCCAGGCATCCTCGGCATGAACATGATGTTCTCGGCCCTTTTCGGGGTGGGGTATGTGGTGGTCCGCTACCGGAAAAACGGGGTGCTCAAACGTCTCAGCGTGACCCCGGTCCGTCCCTGGGAATTTCTCACCGCCCAGATTCTCTCGCGTCTGTTTGTCATGCTCGCCACCACGAGCATCGTCTACAGCGCCTGCAGCTTTCTCTACGGGTTTACCTGCCGTGGCTCCCTTGCCACCCTTTTCACGGTCTTTCTTGCCGGGGGCATGGCCATGATCTCCCTGGGCCTCCTGCTTGCAGCCCGCGGCAGCAGTGAAGAACTTGCAGGGGGCATCCTCAATCTGATATCGTGGCCTATGATGTTTCTGTCGGGCGTCTGGTTTTCCCTTGAGGGAACCGCCCCATGGGTGCAAACCCTCTCCCGGGCATTCCCACTGACCCATCTCATCGAAGGAGCCCGAAAGGTAATGAACGACGGCGCCGGCTTCCGTGAAGCACAAACCGAAATCGCCATCCTTTTTGCCATGGCCCTCGTCTGTCTCGTCACCGGATCTCTCCTCTTTCAATGGAGAAAAGATTGATGCGTTTTAACTATTCAACCTATGCCTCCGGCGGCTCTGCCGAGAGCTCAAATGTGTGAAAAGTTGGACAAACAGGTTTCGCAGATTTTTTTTGCAAAAGGTGCCCCACCGGAGCAAAGCTGAATAGATACGATGCGGTTATAAAAAATCACCATTAAAGGTGCCTCGCAGCATATTAAATGTCGGTACCCCCTGTTTCACTTTTTGCGAGGCCATCAAGAATAATCAGAGGTAAAGCCATGCCATCCTTTTTTTATCAGCCCCTTTTCCCTGTGGGGCCGGACACCACTGTTTACCGCAAACTCAGCGATGAGGGGATCGAAAAGGGGGAGGTCTTTGGTAAGCCTGTGATCCGTGTGGCACCCACGGCTCTCACCCTTCTCGCCCGTGAAGCCTTCTCTGACGTCTCCTTTCTTTACCGCACAACGCACCTTGAACAGCTCCGAAGCATTCTGGATGACCCCGAGGCATCAAAAAATGACACCTACGTGGCCCTGGAGATGCTGAAAAACGCTGTTATCGCCTCGGAAAAAATCTTTCCCATGTGCCAGGACACCGGGACAGCAACAGTTGTGGCCAAAAAGGGGCCCCAGGTTTATTCCGGTACCGACGTGTCTGATGAGGAAGCGATCTCACAGGGCATTTTTGAGACCTACACAGAAAAAAACCTTCGCTACTCCCAGCTTGCCCCCCTCTCTCTGTTTGAGGAGAAAAACACAGGCAGCAACCTCCCTGCCCAGATCGACATTCAAAGCGGCACAGGTGCAAGCTATGATTTCCTCTTCATCGCCAAAGGAGGCGGCTCGGCCAACAAGAGCTTCCTCTTTCAAGAGACCAAGGCGATCTTAAACCGCCAGAGCCTTCTCCCCTTTTTAAAGGACAAAATCACCGCCATCGGTACCTCCGCCTGCCCGCCCTATCACCTGGCCATTGTCATCGGGGGAACCTCTGCTGAAGCGACGCTGAAAACAGTCAAACTCGCCTCCGCCGGCTATCTGGACAACCTGCCGGAACAAGGCAACGCATACGGACATGCCTTCCGGGACCGGAACATGGAAAAAGAGGTTTTTCAAATGACCCGCGAAGTTGGCCTGGGTGCCCAGTTCGGAGGGAAATACTTCTGCCACGACGTCCGGGTAATCAGGCTGCCGAGACATGGTGCCTCCTGCCCGGTTGGCATCGGGGTCAGCTGCAGCGCGGATCGCAACATCAAAGGTAAGATAACGGAGGAAGGGGTCTTTCTGGAGCAGCTTGAAAACGAGCCCGCCCGTTTTTTGCCCGACCCGCCTGTGACTGACGAACCGGGGGTTGCCATTGACCTGAACCGGCCCATGAATGATCTGCTGACGGAACTCTCCCGCCATCCGGTGGGAACACGCCTCTCCCTGTCCGGAGAAATCATCGTGGCCCGGGACATTGCCCACGCAAAGCTCGCAGAGGAACTGGAAAAAGGTGGCGATCTCCCCGACTACTTCAAAAACCACATGATCTACTACGCCGGGCCCGCCAAAACACCGGAAGGCCACGCCTCGGGTTCCTTCGGCCCCACCACGGCCGGCCGCATGGACCCATACGTCCCCGCCTTCCAAAAGCTGGGCGGATCCCGCATCATGCTGGCCAAGGGAAACAGAGCCGATAAAGTAAGGATCTCGTGCAAAGAAAACAGTGGGTTCTACCTGGGATCCATTGGTGGACCTGCGGCCCGCCTTGGCCGGGACTGCATCACCAAGGTAACGGTCCTTGCCTACGAAGAGTTGGGGATGGAGGCCATCTTCAAAATCACCGTCAAGGATTTCCCCGCCTTTATCATCATTGATGACAAGGGAAATGACTTCTACCAGCAGGCGATTATGTAATAAATAGCCTCCGGCGGCCAGGGGATGATCCCCTGGACCCCAGGTTTTGAGCGCAATTTCGATTGCATCGCCGATGTCCGGAAGGCATACCGTTTGGGCTGAACGAGTCACAACCGGAACGTTTTTGCAGAGCTTTTTTCAAAAAGCGACCAACCTGAATCGTAACTAAAACCCCCCCAGTGCGTATGCCGCACCGGGGGTTTTTAACTTGGTTCTTCAAGTGCCCTGCTTCACAAGGGCACACGCCATCACATGGATGTCACAAAGGTTTCAAGAACCGAGACATCCATGGGACGTCCAAAAGCGATATGAATGGAGATGGCTTTCTCACCGCGTGCGTTCACGCTGCTGACACGTCCCTGGACGGAAAAGCTCTCCCCATGTTCACCGGGTTTCATCAAAGAGCAGATCGGGCGCCCGAGGAGAAGGCGCGCCATGGCGTACCCACTGCTTTTCACCTCGGCAGACAACCCCCCTTCGGAAATATCGATCATGGCCCCTGAGAACGATTTTCCCACGGTGGTTCCTTTGTCCGTCAGAAGTTGAAACACCACCTTGCCTTCAACGTCAAATCGTTTGTAACGACGCCTCTCAACCCCTTTGGCCTGAACCGTCTCCGAAAGGTTGTTGAACTGGCCGCAAAATGTCCGAAGCTTTTCAACAAAATCGGGGTATTTGTCCCCCAGAACCTTTAAGCTTTCACGATCCAGGTACCCGACGTTAACCCGGGAAAGGGCAACCAAGGAGGCCGTACTGACATTGGTCCGGAAAAAAGCATCGTATCCGGCCACATCCCCTTTGCCGATCTCCTTGATAAAAATCACCTTTGGGCCGTCCTTATAGATTATTTTAACCCCGCCGCTGTTGATGAAATAGAGCCTGTTGATCACCTCCCCTTGGGTAATGATCTCTGCATCCACATCCACAACCTCATTTTTGACGTGATAATAAAAGCTGGAGGCCTCCTCCTCACTGAGAACATCGTAGAGCGCTTTCCATGTCTCCATATACTCTCCGGAGTCCACAAAACGTTTCTCCTGCTCAATGATCTCATCGGCCCGCACGACTTCCCCAAGGGCCAATTCATCCACCTCGGATATTCGTGCCTTATAACGCTCGGCCCGCTGAAAATCCTTCTCACGTGCAGCACGCTCCACCATGAGAAGAAGCATTTTTAATGCAAAAGGCTTTTTATCACCGCTGACGAGTCCTCCCACAATGGCTTCAAGGGTACTGAAATCTTCTGCACCGATATACTCCCGGGTGACCTTCACCCGCGTATCCAGTTTTGTATCACCCGCAGTTGTTCGAGCTTTGGAGATGGCATCCCTGATCTTCAAAACCATATCTTCGGCCAGGTTCTTCTGGTCCGCTGTAAACCGGCTCCTCCCAAGCATACCTTTCTGATCAATCACAAGCTGCAAGGCCGGCAGAGCCTTCATGGAGCCAATCTCACCCAGGGCCTTGCATGTGGCCTGAATTACCTGATCCCTCTCCTCCGGTGTGCCCAGAAGCTTTGACTTCAATACATTTGAGAGGGCATACACAGCCTCATCCCCATCCAGCTCTGCAAGGAGGGCAGCCAGCCTGGGCTTGACCTGATTGGGGACCACGAGGATCGCTTTGGAAAAAAACCTGGATCTTTTGCCCCCTCCAATCTGCTTGACGCAGGAGATAACGGCATCCAGCACCTGCTCCTCTTGGCGCTTGATAAGGGGTTCCAGGACCTCAACATGCTCTTCGCCGCCAATCTCTCCCAGAACCTTTAACAGGTTTCGCAGGTAAAACCAGGCAGTATCATGCTTGATACGAGCGATGATCTCTCCAAGGGCTTCAGGCCCTATGCTCTGGAGCACTCCCATGGTCCGGATTCGTTCTGTCATGACCTCACTGGCGCGGAGCAGATCAAGGAGAGGCGGCACCGATATTTTCCCGAGCTGTACCAAAAAATTGGCCACATGATCACGGCGACCTTTTTCGTTTTTCCTGAACTCCTCCATGATGGTATTGAACACGCGCTCTGAGGCCATGCGCCGCAGGGTCTTGTCGGCATACTGGGTTACCTGTTCGTTTTTCTTTAACCGGCCCTGCTCAATCAGACTGAATGTTTCCACCACACCAATTGTTTCAGCAAACTGAGAAGCGACGACCAGGTTATGAACATGGCTCACCATCATATCGGCCACCGACTCAAAAAGAGGGGTCACCTCCTGTTGATAGCGTACCCACAGGTTGATGGGCCCAACAACCCGAACAACCATATCCCGGCGGTCCAGGGTGCTGAACGCCCTTGCTGTATGGAGAAGGACCCGGACCGCAGCCATGGATGTTTTTTCATCTTCCAGGTTGATGGAAAGCGAGATTGCCTGGATCAGTTTCTCGGCTTCATCTCCCTTGCCCAGCTGGACACGCTCTGTAATCGACTTCGGCAAGGCCGCGAGAACCTCTGGATCATGCAACGCATTTGAATCGCCGTCCTTGAGCCCCTCGATAAGCACATCAATGCGCACCAGCTCTTTTTTCTGCAGCCTCTCTTCACGCTTTCTCAACTCATCGACCTGATATTTGAATTCGATGCCCTTGGGGTGAGAGAGCAGCATGTCCGATGCATTGACATACAGTCTCATGTTGGCACCGCTCACCAACCGGCTTCCCCTTCTCTGGCTTCTGTTCACAAGAAGGAGGCGGGCAGACAGGAGCATAAATGAATCGTTATCGAGCAGGTCAATAGCCTGCGTCACCACAGTCTCAGAAAGGTTCAGTGCCAATGTATCGCAATTGTAATAGGGCCCGAGTTCTTCGAGGCTCTGGTACAAGGCCTGAAAAAGCGTGTCATCGTCACGCTCCAACCCCGCTTTGATTAACAACCCGCTGAGCTGAGCAATGGATGAAATAGACTCCCAGTCGGTGGGATCAGAGCCCTTATCTGCAATGTAGGAGAGAAAACGGGAACTGACTGCTTTCAGCCACGGCCTGCTCGGTATTTTTTTCATTATATACCCAAGGGCCTGCGGCTCAGAGACCTGATTGAACCAGATACTCCTGAACAGCTCTTCGTCACTTTCGATCACCCCGTCATACTCGGCCGGAACATACACCTGATGATTCACGGTGACATAACTGACCCCTGCAGCATCAAGCATCTCACGAATCCCACCCAGGGCCTCCACCTCTTCAGGTGCAATGCTCAGGTTTCGTGAAAGCCTGGCATAATTCTCACCGTCGATACCGGGGTCAAAGGCAATACTCCTCAAACTCAGGCTCTCCATCAGAACCCGTAGTGAGACGATTTGAGGCATGCGCTGAGACCTTGGGTCCAGAAGCTTTCCATCGAAAAAGATATTCCCCCCTGCCTCCGACACAACAAAGGGAGCTTCCCGATAAAAAACGGTTGAAAGGCGCTTGTAACCCGTATCGATGGTATTTTTGACGATATCACTGGATACCGGATAGAGTCGGCAGCTTTTCACGGCACTCATAAAGAGATTCACTGCACCCATTGCCGCATTGATATTGAGTTCTTCAGCCATGAAGCATCACACCTTTGCTCTCAGAATTGATGAAGTCTGCACCT
>CALOAX010000022.1:0-8990 GCA_942491485.1 Desulfolunaceae bacterium
AGCTGCAGATGTAGTGGTTTACCTCAATGCTCTGATAACGCAGAAGATGGGTGCACTCGGCTCGCCCGAAGGGTGAGAAAAGCGAGCAGGAAACCGTGAATGACATGTTGCGTTTTTGAAATATCGTAACTATTCAGATTGTGCCTCCGGCGGCCCTGCCGGGGGCTAAACTTTTAAAAAGTTTAACAAAAAGGTCTGACCTTGATCATCGTTTCGACGATCAGCGTGTTCGCATCACCACCTGACCACTCTGGATCCCTGGAGCGCCGCACTCCGTTGCGGCATTGGCTAACGACGAACTAAAAAGCCGCACAGGAGTGCGGCGCTCCGTTTTGGTCCGCCTTTCTCGGTTTTTTTAAGGTCACGGCCCAAACGATGACCAAGGCCACAAGCCTTAAAGGATTAATCATGATTAAATTTCAACTCAAAGGCGGATGTGATTTGACCCGAGGAACGAGGGGCAAAACGCATCTGCTACCTGCTTTCAAGGTGGCACACCTTGCCGCCGGAGGCCTTTTTTCAGGAGCTGAAAATTACGAAACATCTTAACTGTTCACAGTAACTACCTGTAATAACGAGCTACTGTTTCGAGCTGTTTGTTTTCTCATGAAATATTCGGGCTATCTTAAAAACCGCGTAACAATGGACGCAAACAAAAGAACCCCCGGCCGGATCAGGTCATCCGGAAAATCATAATCGGTGTTGTGCAACTGCGGTCCGTCCCCTGCCCCAAGCCCCACCATCACGCCGGGAAACCGCTGGGTAAACCACCCGAAGTCTTCACTCCATCTCATGGGCTCGGTAAGAACGGCCACATCAAGCCCCGCCTCCTCCGCCGCACCGGCAACGGCCGTTGCAGTCTCCCGGTCCACCGGTGTGGCAGGGAACTCCGCCATCAGCTCCACGTCACATTCAAGCCCTGAGGCCTTGGCTCTCTCACCCACCGCCTTTTTGAGCAAGGTCATGCGGTAATCAAGGTAGGCATCTGCTTCAGCCCTCAGGGTCATCTGAATCTGTGCCTCTCCGGGACTTACCCCAAACCCCGGATTCCCAAGCTGGAGATGGGTTACCGTGGCCATAAAAAAGGGCCCGCCCTTTTCCCGGCCCATGAGGCTCTCATCTCCCAACAGGTCATGGATCACCGGCAGGGGGGACCTGCCATCTTCTGGCCACGCGGCATGACTCGGGGTTCCGGCCAACCGGATGTCCAGCCCCAAGGAGGCGCATGCAAAGAGCCGCCCCGGTACGCACACCTGTCCCAGGGGACTTCCCGGCAGGTTGTGAAGCGAGAAAACCCGGTCCGGAACAAGCCCCTGAAACCGGGGATCCTTAATCACGGCGTCGGCACCGGTTCCGGTCTCCTCTGCGGGTTGAAAGAGAAGCACCACCCGGCCTGAAAGCGGCGGTTCTTTTGAGAGCTGCTGAGCCAGGCCACAGAGAATGGCCATGTGCCCGTCATGCCCGCAGGCATGAGAAAACCCATTGTGAAGTGAGGCGTAGGGCTGCCCCGTTCCGTCGGCCACAGGCACCCCGTCCATGTCGGCCCGGAAAAGAAGGGTATCTCCGGGCTCTGCCCCATCAAAGAGCACCGCAACGCCGTGGCCTCCAAGTTCTGTCACCATGCCGTGGTGGTCACACCCGGCCAACCAGTTGGCCAGAAACGTCGCCGTCACATTCTCTTTCCCCGAGAATTCGGGGATGCGGTGCAGGTCATGCCTGAGACGCACCAGATTGTCGATCATCATGAGCTCTCCACGTCCATTATGCTCTTTCATGCAACCCCAATGGGCCAAACTGTTAAACATCAAGCCTACAAGGTTTTGGAAATTTACTAAGGCGCACGCTGCACCGGTATCCATTCCGGACACTATATCACAACACCAGCCGAAACCGGATAGTTCACAATAGCCCGTTGCAATAACGTTCTATGGATTTGGCTTGATCGTTTTCTCATGAAATATCCGGGCTGACCCTCACGCCGGATAGCCCTTGTTCTTAAGGTTGATCACTTTCGCTGACGATCATAGCCGTTGCAGCGCTTGCCATAACCTCGCCTCCGGCGAGTCGCTTTTTTCAAATAGCTCCGCAGCAACTGCCCGCCTCTACATTAAAACAGCCGAATTACCGACAGCTTTTGAGCAAATCGAAATCACCCCCCAAGACCTGTTTGTCCGACGTTTCAAAAGTTTGGACCCCGCAGGGCCGCCGGAGGCGATGGTGTATCTCTCCCCTCAACAAAGAGACCGTTGACGGGGTAAGCACCACGCCCTAATATACCAGAATAGTATGATGATAACGCAGAACACACGTCGCGGGGGAAAGGGGTATGCCGAACACTCAAAAGGGGCTTGAAAAAAAGCTCGCAGAGATAGAGCTGAAAATCCGGGATGCCCAGGACCGGCTCCCGGCACACTCCGTCAAGCCCCCCATCATGATGGAACTTCTCAGCCTGGAAGATGAAGCCCACGCCTTAAGACAAAGACTCGAAACCATGAAAGGTGAGAACCCGTGAAGCACCCTGAAGATGCACTGTTTGGTGAGAAAGCCGAGGGGTTGTTGAACAAATTAAAGGGGATGAATCTTGCCTATAGGGCCAACGCCCTGGGGGGAACCTGGGCGGAAGGGAGCCTCACCCTGCCTCTTTTTGGACGCCCCCATCACATCACTGGTGAGGCCATCCGGGATCACGAGGGGAACCACGCCACTCCGGCGGTTACGGTGCTGCTCTGCAGGTATCTTCTCTCGCTTCCGGCAATACAGCAGGCAGAGTCGCCGGAGTGGGTAACACTTCGGGATGTTAAAGGGGCCGGCGTTCTGACATCGGTGTTTACTGACAACACCCAGAAGATCATCGAAACCGCATTTACGGGTCACGCCCACTCCCTGGCTGATGCCGCCGCAGCCTTGGGTGGGGACGTTGAAACCCACCCGGGGTTTGATCTATCCATCCGTTTCCACGCCCTCCCCCGCGTCCCTGTTCTGATTCACTTCAACGACGCAGAAGTGGGGATGCCCGCCCAATGCGCCATTCTTTTTGACCGAAGCGCCCAGGATTTCCTTGACCTGGAGAGCCTGAGCATCATCGCCACCTACCTTGCCGGAAACCTCATCGGATAATTCACGGTGCGTTTCGTACGGCACGGACAAAATAAAGATTCGATTTTTTGCTGATGTTCATGTAGCCCACGTAATAGAAGTTGATACGCCAGGCATATTCATCATTGGCGCGGTAAACTGTTGACGACCAATAACCGGATGCTTCTGTACCGGGAAAGACGCGCGGGCTTGATGGAGAACTGTACATCTGGTGGTCGATAATGGACTGAAGTTCTGTAGAGTTTGGTAAGCGCCAGTCGTCAAAACCGGCGAGCTGAAGTGAGTCGCAATAAGAGACAGCCTCCTCCCAAGTCATCCCTTTGCCGTTGTGCTTTGGGCTCTGCTCCCACATGAGCCCGGTGGTGGTGTCGGTGACGATGCCCTTCTCTTCATCCACCACAAACTCCCCCCAGACCGGTCCCTGGAGTATCAGAAGCAACAACAGCATTGCCAATGTCATTAAAAGAACTTTAAACCCCAGCCCTAAACCGCCATCTTTCTCCCTCTTTTTCCTGGTCATGGTTCACCTCCTTGCAGACATTATCCGTTTAGGCCTCGCAAAAAAGTCCAACAGGCCGTGTCAGCATAAAGAGTCAACTGAATCATACCATGATCCGGGGCTTGGGGTCGCTATCCCATTTTGTCTCCAACCCGGACGTTCCACAAGTAACAATATGTAATAATAATCATTGCGTTTGACCGGGCGTTTTATCATGAAATATTCAGGCTATCCGTGTCGGATGGTCAACCGCTCCAGCATGTAGGTAAATCCGGTGCCGAGGTAAAAAAGTGAGTCTGCGTCCACATTCTCGATGGCGGTGCTGTCGTAGAAAACATTCAAAGAGGAGCCCAGGTCATCCTGATCGTCCCAGTAGCAGACCATCATGGGAACCGTAGGGAAAAACTTGAGTACAACGGAGATATCGGATTGAAACTGTGCATCCACAGCTTTGGCGTCAAAAAGGTGCACGAGATCCTCAAACAGTCCGGGGCGCGTGTCCGCAAGGCGCTTCATGTTCACTTCACAGCGGCGATGAAACAGGCTGTACTGCTCTCGACCACCGGGAATATCGCGGTAGGAGACCCACTCCCCCTTCGGCTGCACCCCTTTGCCATGGAGCACATGGTTAAGGTATGGCACCCCAAGGTAAGGGTTCACATGAAGGTCCGTGTGAAAAACGCCGTCATGATCCACGCCATAGTCCTTGCCCAGGACCTTTAAAATCAGGCGGTCTCCGGAAACTTTGCCACCGAGTCGCTGGGCCGCTTCGGCGAAATCACACGATTTCACCTCTTTTTTCAACTCTGCAAAATAAATCTCACCGTTGTCCCCTGTCTCCCCGGCTCCGCCTTGAAAAAGGTCCCGTGTGGCCTGATCCACCCTGGGGCATGCTTCGATGGGTTTGGCACCGGTAAAGACCGCTCCGGCAAAAGCGAGACAACTCTTTTCGCCGCACTCACGGCAATTGGATTTTTCCAGATGCTTAAAAATCTCCATGGCATTTTTTGGACGAGACATGTAGGACACCTCCGGATTGTGATTACGCAGATAGAACGCCCGGATATCAACAGACGGACATGAGAGAAAGGAAGAAACAGTCTTATTAATTCATAGCCCAAAAACATTGGATAACAAAGCAAAAAAACGGTCCCGAACACAGGGCGGATGTCAGAAAAGTCATCGATTGCAAGAAAGCCGTACGCTGATTTCAAGGCCGGGACTCTCACCGAGAGAGTGGGGTTGATATGCACGTCGCAGGAGCTTTTATCCGCCCGATGTCAATACAACCTCACCCACCGCGCAAATGCCCCGAACGTTAATGCACCACGGTGACCTTCACGCATTGGCCACAGGCTTTCAAGGTGCCCCCACCTTGGCCCCCGGCTCGTTTTTCAAACATGGCAGCGTCACAACCACCGTTGTCCCCTCGCCGAGAGAGCTCTCCACACCAATCTTCCCCTGATGTTCTTCGACCACCTGTTTGGCGAGAAATAATCCCAGCCCGGTTCCTTTGGCCCCTTTGGTGGAGAAGAAGGGGGTAAAAAGGGTATCTAGATCCTCTTCACCCATGCCGCACCCGGTGTCGACAACCTTGATGCAAACCGTATCCCCTTGTACCTCGGCCCCGAGGGTCACCTTCTTTCGTTCTGCTGCAAGCCCATGGCAGGCATCCACTGCGTTTTCAATGATGGCTGTAAGGGCCGTTCGCATGGCTGCCACGTCCACCTGAAGGTACAGCTCATGCTCCCCGGCGGACAGGGAGAGGCTCACCCCTTTGGACACGGCAAAGGGCCCCGCAGATTCCACCGTGTCTGTGAGCAGCCAACCAAGCTCACCCCTCTCCTTCGCGTGATCACGGGGCTTGGCCATATAGAGCATTCTCAGGGCAAGCTGAGCCATGGCGTCGGTGGTCTGACGGACCGTTTGCCACCCCTTTTCTGCCTCCGTGAGGGACCCTGTTTTCAACCCCTGTTCCACAAAGTGCGCTCCCGCATCCAGGCGCGTCAAAAGCCCCTTGATGCCGTGAGAGAGCGAGCCGGCCATCAGCCCCACAGACCGCAACCGGTCTTCAAGGTTTCGAACCAGGGTCATGTCGGTGGCGGTTTCAACCACCCCCGAGATCTCTCCGCCCTCAGCAAAGAGAGGGGCTGTCATCACCACCATGTTGCGGGTCTCCCCCGCTTTCGTGGTGACCACCATCTCCTTGGTGTGAACCTGGCCGTCCATCAGGGTGAGCGCCATGGGGCAGCCCGGACAGGGTTGCTCACGGCGTCGGTAGACTTCGTAGCAGGGACGCCCCACCCCATTGCCAAAGGTTGACTCAAAGGTGCGGTTGGCTTCTCGAATGGAAAAGTCCTCCCCCTGCACCGTGATGCAGGAAGGCGAGGCGTCAAACACCCGGCCAAACAATGACCGGAGCCGCGCAAGCTCGGCTTCCATGGCCTCCTGATGGCGTATGTTCTGGATCCGGGCGTTGATGCGAACCTCAGCCCTCTGGATGGCGACTTCAAGACTCTCGTCGTCCACCGGCTTGGGCAGAAAATCCGACGCCCCGTGTTTCAAACAGGTCACCGCCATGTTGAAATCACCATGGCCCGAAAGAACAATGACCTCCGTCAGGGGCCACCACCTTTTCACCGCCTGCAGAAGCGCCACCCCATCCATTCCGGGCATCCGAATGTCGGTCATCACGATGCCCGCAGCCTGGATGCCCATAAGCTCCAGAGCCTCTTCGCCCCCTTCGGCCGTCATGACCACATACCCCATCTCTTCCAGGAGCCGCCCCACCGACGTCCGAACCCCGGGCTCGTCGTCCACAAACAAAATCCGATGCCTTGCCGGCAACTTGTCCATCATTGCACCACCTCTAAACCAAACAAAAGCAGGGGATGATCCCCTGGACCCCATATGGCACCCGGTTCGCTGGGGCTCACCGGGTGCGTAAAGCTATCATCACTTAGGCAGAGCCATTGCCGTTCTCAGCGATAAACCACCCTATTACAAATGTTATCCCAGTGATAACCAACCGTTAAAATGAACATCATATATCCTCTTGCCACACACATGGACCCCGGTCAATCGGCCGTACAAAGGGTGACATGTCAACTTAGAATAAAGCAATACAGCGGCCTCCACCAAGACAGCAGCCGGGGAAGACGACATAAAAAGATACGTTGAAATAAACACGGTTGCAGCCCGTCAACAAACAAGAGCCGGGAGCGTTAGCGCATCTGGGTGCCGAGGAATGGCTAAGCCAATTTGGTTAAAAATCTCCTATGCACCGGACTCACCCAGGCATGAACCGGATTATCAGGCGTTACAATACTTTACCCACAGCTCCACGAAGCTTGTGCCAATGCCCGGGTACCCCCCAGCAAAGCAAACCAACCAGCTTTCGAGGTGGCTCACCTCGCCGCCGGAGGCATGCTGTTGTTTATTTCTTCAATTGGAAAACACAGTGTCACGCATGTTCCGGATTGCTTGTCAGAAGCCACCTCTATCGTTGCGTTGTGGGCTTCGGCGATGCGGGCGGTGACCATCAGGCCGATGCCGGTGCCTTTCCATTTCTTGGTGGATATTTTCCGGTGAAAGACCATCTGCTGAAGGGATTCCCCCATGGTTCCGGCGCTGTCCGTCACTGCGAGGGCAAGGCCCGTTGCCTCCTTAGAGAGGTTAACGGCGATGCACCCCTCTTCTTCGCGGTTTTCAATGGCATCCATGGCGTTTTCAAGCAGGTTGGTCAGGGCGATAAGGAGGGACTCCCGATCTCCGCGGATCTGCGGAATGCCCGCCTCAACAGAGGAGGTCAGGTCAATCTTAAGGGAGGTTGCGCGCAGCTGGGCCAGGCCAAGGGCTTCTTCCACCACCCCATGAAGGTCGAGGGGAACAAACCGGTAATCGGCAGGTCTGCCCGCTTCGAGGAGGTTTCCCACGAGGCGCCCTGCCCGTTCCACGTTGCGTTTTACAACGCCCCACCCGGAGAGAAGGGTTTCGTGGTGATTCTTCTCAAGCCCCTCCTCCACCACGTAGATCCCTGCTTTTAAGGCTGAGGTGATGCCCTTGACGGCGTGGGCCACGTCACTTACCGCCTCACCAACGGCAGCCAGGGTTTCCGCTTCCACGAGGGCCCGGCTCTTCTCTTCCACAAGCTGTTCGAGGTGTTCGGTGTGCTCTTTAAGGGCGTGTTCCAGGGCCACCTTGTCGTAGGCCCGTTTCATGGCCATTTCCAGAAGCGCGTCATTGACAGGCTTGGTGAGAAAATCCACGGCATCCAGGCGCAGGCTTTCGATGGCCAGGGAGAGGTCCCCATGACCGGTGAGCATGATCACTTCGGTCTCGGGGCGCTTTGCCTTCACCTCTTTCAGCAGCGCAATGCCGTCCATCACCGGCATCTTGATATCGGTAATGACCACAGGGCATGGGGTTTTCACAAACCCATCCATGGCTTCCTCCCCGTTGGCTGCGCTGATGACCCGGTATCCCAGATCAGCAAGCAGCAATGCCAGCACGCGGCGGATGCCCTCTTCATCGTCCACCAGGAGCACCCGTTTCTCCCCATCAGGGTGCAAGGGGAAAGGAGAGTGTAAATCGGCTTCCTTGGCCAGGTTTGGACCAGACATGGATGGTTCCTCCGTAATCCCTGACAATATTATCGCTGATGGACAGACCAATGCCCGTCCCCTCCCCGGGGCCTTTGGTGGTAAAGAAGGGGTCGAATATCTGCCTGCGGGTCTTCTCGTCCATCCCCACCCCGTTGTCGGAGATGGCGATCTCAACGCGCCCCTGGCGAATGGCCATGACAACGGTCACGACCTTTGCCTCATCCCTGAACCCGTCATCCCACCTCTTGCACACCGAATCCCGGGCGTTGATCAAATGGTTCACGATCACCTGTTCCAGGCGGTGGGGTTCGGCCATGATGCCGGGCAGGTCCGGAGGCGATTCCACAACAAGGGTCACCTCCCTCAGCCGAAACTGCTCCTTGAACATCCGCGCTGCTTTTTCCACCACACACGGCACGTCCACAAGTTCGAGCTTTGCTTCATCCTTTCTACCGAACTCTCTCATATCATTAACAATCTGACTTGCCCTATCCACATAAGAGTCCATCTCAGGAAGCAGTTCCCCCAGCAACTCTGCGTCGATGATTTTCCCGTTTCTCTGCCTGCGTTTCAAAATCCCGATGGAACTTTTCAGCACCGTGAGGGGCTGGTTCAGCTCATGGGCCACCCCTGTGGCCATGGTGCCAAGGGTTGCCATCTTACCGGCATGGATCATCTGCGCTTCGGCCTGCACGATCCGGGTAATATCGTTAAAGGTCACCAGCACCAGGGGCCGGTCGCTCTCCTCCAGTGCAGCAATCCCCATGCTCACCCACAACGTCTCTCCCGCC
>CALOAX010000023.1:0-238120 GCA_942491485.1 Desulfolunaceae bacterium
GACTTGCCCTATCCACATAAGAGTCCATCTCAGGAAGCAGTTCCCCCAGCAACTCTGCGTCGATGATTTTCCCGTTTCTCTGCCTGCGTTTCAAAATCCCGATGGAACTTTTCAGCACCGTGAGGGGCTGGTTCAGCTCATGGGCCACCCCTGTGGCCATGGTGCCAAGGGTTGCCATCTTACCGGCATGGATCATCTGCGCTTCGGCCTGCACGATCCGGGTAATATCGTTAAAGGTCACCAGCACCAGGGGCCGGTCGCTCTCCTCCAGTGCAGCAATCCCCATGCTCACCCACAACGTCTCTCCCGCCTTGTCCACATGGCGGAGCCGCTCGATGTAACAGGCATCCTTGGAGCACACAGGAATTTCGGCATCCATGGGGTCATCAAAAAGGCGGGCAAAAGGGCTTCCGCAAATCTCATCATGCTCATACCCATAGAGGTACTCGGCCCCAGCGTTGCAATCCGTGATCTCCAACGTCTCCGGGTCCACCACAAAGACCGGTGTGGTGATGGTGTTGAATATGGCAAAATACCTGTTTTCCGTATGCTGCAACTCTTCCACAAGAAGGCGGACAGGGGTGATGTCGTGGCACACCTCCATGGCAGCCGTGATCCGGCCTGTTTCATCATGGATGGGAAAGGTCTTCACAAACCAGTAGGAGGAGGTCCCATCCTTGTTGATCCCCATCTCGTAGCTGGAGTGAGGCTCTCCGTCCCGAAAGGTTTTTTCCACCGGGCAATTGGGGCAGGGGCTGGTCCGCCCCTTGTAGGCATGGTAACAAAAGTCTCCTTCACCGGGCGCAAAGGTCTCACGGAACTCGCTGTTGTACTCGATCAGCCTTAAATCCCGATCCTGAACCGTGATGATGCACGGCACCAGGTCAAACAACCGCCGGAACTCCTCCTTTTGGCACCCCAGCTCCCGGTTTCGCGCCAGAAGCTCCTCTCCCATGGCGTGAATGGCTGAAAAGATGGGCCGCAACTCGGAGGAGACATGGTCAGGGGCCCTCACCTTCTCATCGGTGAGGCCCATAATTTCCTGTCGCAACGTCCGAAGGGGCCGCCAGAGTCCCAACGCCAGAACCCCATAGAGTATCAGGGGTGCTGCCCCCAGAACCACCGCCACCCAGAACCAGTGCCGAGACGCCGCCAGAACGCCGGCAATCACGGCCACTTCCAGAAGAACAAACAGCCCCACGTAAAGCCCCGAAACCCGTTTGAGCATGGTGCCTCCAACTGTAAGATGCATGCCGGCGGCGAGGTGAGCCACCTCGAAAGCTGATTGCGACTGTGAAGACCGATTGAGGTGATTCACACAGCTTCATGTGTTCTCTACTTGTAACCATTCGGTTCCTAAAAAGCAGCCTCCGGCGGCAAGGTGTGCCACCTTGAAAGCAGATTGCGGATGCGCGTTGCCCCTCGTTCCTCGGGTCAAACCACATCCGCCTTTGAATCGAGAGTTTCCAGGGCTTATATATAAAGACCTGTTTGTTAAACCCACTCTTTCAGATCGGTACAAGCTGAATAGTTACCTCTACTTTTTGTTTTCTGAGTCGCACTTAGCCCGAAGGGTGAAAAAAATGAGAAGAGAACTGTGAATGACATGTTATGCTTTTGAAATGCCCCAACCTTCCACAGTAACCATCTATAATCAAACAATATTACTGCAAACCTACGGCTTTCTCATGAAATATTCGGATTAGTCACACCAACGGCATTTCAGAGGTCTCGTAGGATGGGCAAAGCGGAGCGTGCCCATCAATCACCACCCACCCAACAACTGTTGATATCCATTACATATGGTACATCAACACCTCTCTTGTCATGGTCGGTCGCCACCGACCTGATGGGCACGGCACTACCTTTGCCCATCCTACAGGGATTTCGTGTCTTCAAATGCAGAATGGCCTTCCACAGCCAGGAAACAAACAAGGGCTTGTTTCGGGTCCCCAAGACGAACGGGTTCATGAACCACGAGTGCACGAAGAAAAACAAAAGAGTGATGGCTGGCATTTGCGGCAAAGCCGCCTTCGTGCTCTTCGTGTCCTTCGTGGTAGACATCCATTCTGTCACTCGGTTTGACGCTTCCGTCAATTTGAAGACGCGGTGGGCGGAGGTGAATTTTGTTTCTTTCTCGCTGTCAGAAATAAGGTGCTTCATTCCTGGCAGGGTTATTCCAGTTCCGGCCCCTCTGGTGTCGGGTGGTTATCCCTGCCCCCCATCACAGACCGTATTGTCTCTTTCAACCGCACAGGGTCCGCCGGCTTTTCAAAATAGGCGTCCGGCGGAGTCAGAGAGTGGCCGCTTCGGGCCTCCATGGCCATGTAGTGAAAAAAAAGGCGCTCCGGTACAGCCGAATGAATCAGCACGGGAATGTGTTTCAGTTTCTCATTCTGCCTGAGGGCCCGGTACATGATGATCCCGCCCTCTCCTGGCATCATGATGTCCAGGAGAATCAGGGCAATGGGCTTTTCCGCCACCGCTGCCAGCCCCTCGGTGCCGTCTCGGACCACCACCGGTTCATACCCCATCCCCTTGACCAGGGTCTTGAGGTAAATCCGCATATCCATGGCATCATCCACCACCAGAATATTGGGGTTGCTCATATCGACATCCTTACTGCAGGGCTTGTTGCAGTCACAGGCAACCTCCAATGGTATCGGCAATGCACACATGGATCCCCGGTCATCCGGACTCTAAAGGACGACGTGTCACCTTAAAGACTTCGCTGCTCAAATGGTCTCGCATGACGAACAGCCGGGGAAAACGACATAAATCATCACCGCTGTGACCCCACGGTCGAAGCCTGTCAACAAATGTGATCGACCCGAAGAACGAGGAGCCTTCTCGGCCCTTGGTTACCAAGATTAGTCCAGTGAAAAGCTATCTTATGTCAGCTGACTTCGCGGGCTGGTTAACAGGCAAAAACCACGAAGATCACGAAGCGCCCTTCGGGCTGCATGAAGAAGCTTTAATAAACTGTAACTATTCAGCTTGTGCCTCCGGCGGCCCTGCCGGGGGCTAAACTTTTCCCAGATCTAAATGGTGGGTTGAACAAACAGGTCTTAAAAATTATCCTTGAACGAATTCAGTTTTAAAAGCGCATCCGCTACCTGCTTTCAAGGTGGCACACCTTGCCGCCGGAGGCAGCTTTTTGAGAGCTGAATAGTTACAATAAACTTAGCTATAATTCACGGGCGTAGCCCATCAGCGAATGTGATCACCTCGAGGATCGAGGGGTGAGAGCATTCGCAACCCTGGGGTCCAGGGGCTCAGCCCCTGGCCGCCGGAGGCACGCTTTCTACCTTTCGCCTTCCCCCCATCACAACCTGTCCTCGTGGTTCACGCTCACCACGGGGCAGGAGGATCGGAGGACGACCTGCTCCACGGTGCTGCCCATGTCGGGTTCCTCATCCCTGCGTTTGCCGTGGTGGGACATAACAATAAGGTCGCCTTTGCGTTCGCGGGTGAATTTCAGGATCTCAACGTAAGGGGTGCCCTCCCACACCTCCACGGCGATGTTGTCGAAGTCGCCGGCTTTAGCAAGGTAACGCTCCTTGATTTTGGCGCGGGCTTCGGCCAGGCGCTCTTCCAGGCTCACCTGGTTTTCGGGAAGCCCTGCGCTCACCCCTTCGATCTCCATGGCGTGGAAGATATAGAGCCTGGCACCGGACTCTTTGGCCGTTTTCAGGGCAAAGGCAAAGGCGGCATCCGATGCCTTGGAGAGATCTGTTCCGAAGATAACGTTCTCGAAGTACCAGAAGCAGCTGGTGCAGGGACGGCTGACGATAAGGACCGGAGCCTTGGAGCTCTTGGCCACCTTCTGCATGGTGTTGCCCACGATGTTCCTGTACCTCAAGGCACCGGTTTCATCCATCCGGGTATGGGCTCCCATGACGATCAGGTCGCATTCCCACTTCCGGGCCACCCGCAGGATCTCTGTCTGAGGCACCCCCGCTTTCACCGCCACCTCACAATCGGACACCTTTCCCATGAGGTGGTCGCAGGAAGCCCGGAGTTCATCGGCAAGCTGCTTTTCGTGATCCGCATCAACGAACTCTTCCTGGCCGGACCGGAACTCCTTCACCTCGGTACTGAAACCATGGGAGGGCAGCCCATAAACATGGAGCACCTTGATGCTGGCGCCGTACTTGCCGGCCAGATCAAAGGCGACCTTGGCGGCTTCGTCGCATACGGGTGACGCGGTGGTTGCAAAAAGAATTTTCTTGAACATAGGTCCCTCCCTGTCTGAAGAATCACAACATGACGCCCGGCAAATCACTCACCGAGGCACCACCATACTGTCGGTAAACTATCATTCAGCGACGGCGCAGGCCGCACTGGCTTTTGTCCGTATAAAAGCTGAGCTCCCACATCAGGGAGTCCAGGACATCAAAAAGGGTGTAGTCCGTATCAAAAAGCTCGGTATCGAGCGTATCGCCGAAAACGGTGTGCCTCAGTTTCCCGAGAGAAAGGGGCATGAATTGAAGGGCTTCTGAAGAGAAGAGGTCAAGGGGGTGGTACCCGGATCCGTCGTGGCCCTTCAGGGTGAGAAAGATGAGAACCCTGGGTGTTCCGGGATATCCCTGCATCTCGATGGTGCGATAAAGTTCTAAGGTGTGGCTGCTGGGGTCGGCGGGTTGCGATGATGTGTCGCAGGAAAAGGTATCCTGAAATGCAGGTGCAAAGGGGGAGATATCGAGAAGCTGTGGGTAGGTGTGAAAGAGAGCGGCAATGGATGAAAGGGTCACCCCTGACTCAAGATCAACAGGCCGCCCCATCAGGCGCAGGGCTGGGGCTGGGGCACGTTGCCCCCCACAGACGAGCACTCCCGATGCTGTCACCGTCACACGCTCCATGGGTGTCGTTCCTGATGTGTTGTTTTATGTAACTGTTCAACCTGTGCCTCCGGCGGCCCTGCCGGGGGCCAAACTTTTGAAAAGTTTGACAAACAGGCCTTAAAAACGAATCGCCTTCTCCATTGGTGTTACTAAGCATATCGTGCCGGTTTCACGAGTATGCCGCTTCGCCCATGGCCGCACTGATAACGGCCTGAGCGAAGCGACCCTACTCACTGTTTTCTATTCACTACGTACTGTTTTTCTTATTCTTCTTCCGGCTTCAAATGATCCGGAACCACCACCATCTCGATGAGAAGGGGCTTCAAAAAGGACCACTTAATGCCGATGTGATAGACCTCTTCCAGGTCACGGATGGCGTCCCAGCAGTTGTGGCAAGGTGAGATGACCAGCTTGGCCCCTGTTTCAAGGATCTGGTCGCGTTTGACCTTCAGACCGATGTTTCGTTCCTGTCGGTAGCGGCCGATGC
This sequence comes from Desulfolunaceae bacterium, assembly GCA_942491485.1. Classification (GTDB taxonomy): domain Bacteria; phylum Desulfobacterota; class Desulfobacteria; order Desulfobacterales; family Desulfolunaceae; genus Desulfoluna. The sequence goes on from CALOAX010000023.1 coordinate 5,332, forward strand.
CGTTCAAGCCGCCCCCGCCGCCGCAGCAGTAGTTGTACTCACGGTTGGGGATCATCTCGCGGAAGTCCTCGGCGATCTGGCTCATGATGTAGCGTACGTCATCGGCCATGCCCGCGTTGCGGATGTAGTTGCAGGAGTCCTGATACGTCACGGGCTCCTTGATTTTTTTGGTCGGATCGATCTTGAGCTTTCCGGTTCTTAAGGCTTCTGCCACCCACTCCACGTAGTGAAAGCTCTCCACGGGTGTCTTGCCAGACGCAAGGCCCGCCCAGTAAGGCCCTTCGGTGACCGTGGCCCGGTAGGCATGACCGCACTCGGTAACCACCATGCGCTTGGGCTTCAGGCGCTCCATGGCGTCGTAGACAGACTGAACCTGCATCCGTGAGGCTTCCCAGTCGCCGGCGAACATGGCAAGGCTGGTCTCCTCCCACCCTTCCGACGGCACGGTCCAGTTCTCCCCTGCCAGGTGGAAGAGGATGGCGGCATCGGCCAGGTCTTCGGGATAATGCTTGGGCTCACGGGCGTTGACCGTGTAGATGATGTCGGCGTTCTCTACATCCACAGGGATTTTCAGGCCGGGCCACTCCTCTTCGGTCTCCTCTTCCATCCACTCGCAGGTATCGACCCAGTCTTCGGTGGTGATGTCCATCTGGGCGCGATAGACACGGTGCATGCCGGAACCGATCTTCATCTCCCACGGCACAAAGCCCTGGGCAAAGAGGAGCCCGCGAAGGTAGCTGAACATGACGCCCATGTCGATACCCATGGGGCAGAACATGACGCAGCGGTTGCAGCAGGTGCACTGGGACCAGGCCACGTCCATGCAGTGCATCATAAACTTGGTATCGACCTCCCCTTTCCGGCGAACCAGCTCGCCCAGGGTCGACTGGATTTTATAGGAAGGAACCTGTTTGGGATCCTTGTCGTTGGCAATGTAGAGAAAGCAGGAGTCGGCGCAGAGCCCGCAACGCATGCAGCTGTTCAGCCATGTTTTCAGACGTGATTTCATGGTCTTCTTCAGCTGGGCCTTCAAGGCGGGCACATCCACCTCAAGACTCTCCATCTCTTTGTAGTACTGCTTGCCGCCCTTGTCCCCCAGCACCTCTTGAAGCTGCTCTTTGGTTTGAACGGGCGTTCTGTTGCAAAATGTTCCTTGCGGCATAATATCGTTTCCTTATTCAGGTGATGATCAAAGTCGTTGCCTTTCCGGCTCAGCCGGAGTCCATACCCGGGTCATGACCTCGGTCACCCGGGTATGGCGGTCATCCGTTTACCAGGGGAACCCGGAGGTGGCCTTCATCCCGCCACGCTTGATCCCGAAATCCATGCCGATCTGAATGCGTGAGCAGAAGAAGAGCACGATATGGGAGAGCTTGGTAAAGGGAACGGCCACGAGGAGCAATTCGCCTGCCAGGATGTGGGCCATGGTCCAGAAGGTTCCGTCGCCGATCTGGTGGTAGGCGATAAACCCGGTGACAAAGGGAGCAACGGAGATCAAAAGCGCTCCGATATCTTTGGCCGAGGTAATGATCCGCACCTCGGGCAGGGCCATGCGTCTGATAAAGATGCCGAGGGCAGCGATGATGACGCCCACAGTGAGGGTGTCGGCCAGAGCATCGGGCATGGCGGGAATGGAGATGCCCCACCGCTCTCTTATAATGATGCTGTGGGCCGAGAGAAAAATCGGTGCAGCCAGGGCCCCCACATGGAAAAGGTAGAAGAGAATGGTGTAGAGGGGCTTTGTCCGCCAGCTACGGGTGCCGAAAGGCATCAACCAAAGCAGGACAGAGCGGATGGCGCCTTTAACGCCATGGCCGGTATTGACCTTATAGGTCACGCGATCCAGAGAGGTATCGAGCCCCCTGAAGTAGATCACCACGTGGGCGATACAGCCGATGAAAAAGACGGCAAAGGAGAACCACAGAAGCGGCCCGGTTATAAACTGGTACATAGTATCATTCCTCCGTTATCGACGCGGGGTGAGCGTCGCCGCAAAAGCGACGGGCCCTATTCGTCCGCGTTGTCATCCCTTGCGGTGATGAAAAACCAGTACAGGGTAATAGCCACCAGCGAGATGCCCATGATCATGTAGACAATGGTCTCGGAGTGAAGCATATGATCGTAAAGGGTGTAGAATTCGTGTGCCATGAAAAGCCCCTCTCACTAATGGTTGTCCCGGTAATCGGGGTGGGTATCAAAAATGGGCATGCGGTTTGCGATGAACCGGAATGCCAGCACAATCAGGGTCACCATAAACACAGAGATCACGATTTCCATCCAGGAAGGGAAATACCGCTCCGATGAAGGGAGGTGCCAGTTAAAACAGATGAGGCTGACGTTGAGGCGGTTGACGATGATGCCGAGAACCGCAATCACGGATGCGATCTTGATCACGCCGTACTTTTTCTCCCGGACACCCACAGCGTAAAGCACCGAGGGCAGTGCGATGAATCCGAACATCTCCACAAGGAACCAGAGACCGTAGTTGGTGGTAAGAAGGCTCCAGTGACCGGCTGCGGCCACCCCCACCCACTTGATGGTGAAGTAACCGGCCAGCACCATGGAAGCCGCCTTGGCAAAGCCCAGGGTGAGCCCGTCGTGGTTGTCCAGGTACTCTTTGCCCATGCGATGGTGAAGGGCCTTGTGGGAAATGGACCCCTCGAAGATGACCATGGAAAGTCCCGCAATGACGCTGGAGACAAAAAAGTAGACCGGGAGGTACGGGGTGTACCACAGGGGGTGCAGCTTGGAAGGTGCCGCCAGAAAAAGTGCCCCGAGTGAGGACTGGTGAAGGGTTGAGAGCACCACCCCGAAGATGGTCAGCAGAATGGTCAGCTTGTAGGCGAGGTTTCGCGCCTTTTTAAGCCCCAGCCACTCCAGTGCAGCCGGAGAGAATTCCAGAAAGAGCACCGTAAGGTAGAGGGCCACACAGAAGGCCACCTCAAACAGAAGCGAGGTCGTGCCCCAGCCCATAAGGAAGGGGTACGGCAGCCTCCAGGGACGACCCAGGTCGTACAGCAGGGCGATGACCACAAAAAAGTAGCCTAAGAACCCGGTTAAAATGGCGGGCCGAACGGCAGCGTGGTAGCGCTTCATGCCGAACAGGTAGCATGCCGATGAGGTCACGTACCCTCCGGCGGCCAGGGCCACACCCACCATCAGGTCAAAGCCGATCCAGATGCCCCAGGGGCTGTTGTCGGAGAGGTTGGTCACCGCCCCGAGTCCCTTGGTGAACCGCAGAATGGTGATGATGATACCGGCCACCACAATGACCGATGCAATCATGTTAAAGGGAGTCATCAGCCCCTTTTCAGGTGCCATGGTTTGTTCTTCCATTATTTGTCCTCCCCGTTTGCCGGCTCGTCACCCGTTGTTGCCTCATCCTCTTCAGAAGGCGCTTTTTCCGCGGCCGCCTCTTCCAGGGCCTTGGCGATGGCCGCTTCTTTCTCTTTTTCAGCCTTTTCAAGGGCTTTTTTCTTATCGGCGTCGGCTTTGGCAAGACGCGTTTCAAGCTCCGCGGCAGCCTTTGCCTCGGTTTCCTGAACAGCCACATTCACCGCTGCTTTCTGCTCCTGGGCAGCCACCTTCTCACGGCGCTTGGTCATGCCGTACATGCCGGTGAGAAATACGGGCCAGAGGCCCACCACCATAGGCACCACGCCCAGGGCACCGGCGGTAAGGGCCGGGGCCGGGGTGGAGACCAGGTCGGTTCTCATGCCCACCTCATCAAAGGGGACATCGCTCAGGTAGAGCCAGGACGTGCCTCCCATCTCCTTTTCGCCATAGACATGGTTCACGTAGCGGTTGGGATGCTTCCTGATGCGCTCTTTTGCGATGGCAAGGAGCTCCTCGCGCTTGCCGAACACCAGGGCCTCCTTGGGGCAGGATTCCACACATCCCGGGAGCTTGCCTTCGGCCAGGCGGGGTGCGCAGAGGTTGCACTTTCTGACCCGTGGGGTGAACGCCTTGTCGTACTCGTAGGCGGGCACATCAAAGGGGCACGCCACCATGCAGTAGCGGCATCCCACGCAGATATCCGGATTATAGAGAACCGGGCCTTCGGGGGACTTTTTAAAGGCCCGCACAAAGCAGACCGACGCGCAGGCCGGTTCCTGGCAGTGGTTGCACTGGATTTTGGCAAAGTGCGGTTTCTTGCCCTTGGGCTCAAAACGGTTCACCACGGTGAAGGTGTCTTTTGCCGTGCGTCGTTTCTCGTCGAGCACCGACTTGTCTGTAAAGGGTTGCTCCGGTGCGGGAAGGTCGTTGACGCTGTTGCAGGCTTTTTCACACTCCCTGCAACCCACGCACCGTGAAATATCGTGAAGAACCCCGTAGGAATCGGGGTACCCCTTAAACTCTTTTCCTGTGGCTGCGAAGGCCTTTTTACCTGCAGCCAGACCGGTACCTGCGGCACCGAGCCCAAAAAGAAATGATCTTCTGGATAGACTCATGAATAAATACCTTATTTTGTGCTGGCTGGGGTAAGGGATGCATGACAGGCGGTGCAATCGCCTTTCAGCTCAATGTCCATGTTATCGTGGCACTCCATGCACTGAAGATGGAACGCCCCCATCAGGTCGGGTCGTGCCCCCACCTTGGTGACTCGCTCTTTGGTATGGCAACTGGCGCATTGGGCCGGTTTTTCCGTGGCCGGAGCGTTGTGGTGACATCCCTGGCACAGCGCCTGGTCGGATCCGTGGAATACCGAAGCCATGCCGCTCTGGCTGACGCCGTCTGCCAGGGCATCCACTATTTTCTTATGGGGAAAAACAGCGGGCTTATACTCTTTGGCCAGATCGTCGATGGTCACTTTTTCCGGAGCGTTTTTGCGCCATGTGGAGGGTTCCGGCATCCTGCGCATCTCCATCATCTGTGCCAGCGCCTCTCCTTCGGGGAGAGGCTTGCCCTCTTCCTTTTTAAGGGAGTGGCAGGCGATGCAGCTGTCGGAGCTCGCTTCAGGGGTCTCTTTCATGGCCAGGTGGCACCCCGCACACTCAGGGGCTTTTTTAACCTCGTTGTGACAGGCGATGCAGCTTCGGTCGGAGCGCTTTGTGTGCATGGCCGTTTCAAGGGTCACCCTGCCGCCTTTCTCAGACCCCGTCGGGGTATGGCACTCGGTGCAGGAGGTCAGGCTCTTATGGTGACAGGACTGGCAGGAGATGTCCGCCAGTTCGTGGGCTTTGTGGTTGAAGGGCACCAGGGCCTTGTCGGGGTTGTCGGCAAATGCCTTCGCACCGATCACCACCGCATCGGGCTGATTGCGCTTGAGGCGCATCTTTTCAGGGACGGGCCTGGCGGATTCAACGGGTTCAGAGGTGTGGCACTCGCTGCAGAGCAGCGGCCCGGTCTTCACCTCTGCGCGTTGCTCTTCCTGCTTTTTCTGTGTTTCAAGGTGGCAATTGAGGCACTGGTCGTGGGACGCGGTTTGTAAAGAGGAGGCCGGCATGTCTTCGGCCACGGTTTCAGGCACCGATTCCATGTGGCAATACGCACAGGACCCTTCTTCCCCTTTGACATAGACCGCTTTTTTCTCGAGGGGGCTGTATGCGTGGTGGCAGCTGTTGCACTCTAAGGACGCTTTGTCTGCGTGGGATGCGTGAAGGACGGCGTTAAACCGAACCTCATCGGGGGTGGAAGGCTCTTCCAGATCATTAATATGGCAAGCGTTACAGGTTTGGGGGCCTGTGGGCTTTTTTGCCACGGCGCGCTCAGCATGGCAGCTGATGCACTGATCGTGGTAGAGATCTTTAAGCGCCTCTTTGTCCAGGGACTCCTGGCGCTTGAACTGAAAGGAGAGCCCGGGGGTCTCACCCTTCTTCTCATCATGACATGAAAGGCAATCCGCCTCCGGCATTACCGCAGTGTGCTGCTCGTGTGGAAATTGAACGGCTGAACGCTCAAGCTCCCCGAACTGCATCAGTGCGTCAATGGTAATGACATCCGCTGCTTGTCTTTGTCCGACGTTGCCTTTTGAGTACGCAAGACAAAAACTGACACAGAAAAAAACAAGGAGGATTGCCAGGATTACCCCGACTCGTTTACGCATAACTGCTCCTTCTAAACCCTCAGATTAACAGAAAACAATGGCTATATCCGTACCGAGTCGCTCCGACATCGGCTTCAATACCGCGTAAATATTCCTAACAAAACTAGAAATACCTTCTCTTTGAATTCCTGCTATAAGAGAGCAAACACCTCATTATGAAGGTGCAGTATGCTTGGGCGTGAGAATACAGTAATCCCCACAACAGGCAATGCGATTTGCCTGTTTATGCTACACAATTTTACTAACTAAAACACTCCATGCCCACTGCGTATGAGCAATGCCACCTTACCATGAGCCTTCACGTTGTCAATTATTTTTTAACAAAGAGGCCAGGCAGCCGTTAAAAAATCAACCTGTTAAATCGAATGTTTTCTGTTACTTATATTTTTTTAAGCACCCTCCTCAGCATTTACTATACTGATTTAGTATAGATCAACGCAGTCTATTAAATTTTTCTGATCGCATTGCTCAAAAAACCTTTTCAAGCTCCGCGACGCCGAAACAGATCTATATTTCATGCGATAGTGGTTTACACCCTGTAACAACAACCCTTTTCAGGTGAATGATAGCTCATTTCATGGTGAAAAGCACACCTCGCCCGCTCCGGCGTCCCGGGTTAATTATCACGCTTCAACATGTTTCAGGTGCTCAGGAACGAGCACCATGTCCACAAGAAGCGGCTTCAGAAAGGACCACCGAATCCCGATATGGTACACCTCTTCCAGGTCCCGTATGGCATCCCAGCAGTTATGACACGGGGTGATCACCAGTTTTGCCTCGGTGGCGAGGATCTGATCCCGCTTCACCGTGAGGCCAATATTCCGTTCTTTCCGATAACGGCCAATGCCGTTCAGCCCTCCGCCGCCCCCGCAACAGTAGTTGTGCTCACGGTTGGGGATCATCTCCCGAAAGTCTTCGGCAATCTGGCTCATGATGTACCGCACGTCATCGGCCAGCCCTGCGTTCCGGATGTAGTTGCAGGAATCCTGGTAGGTCACCGGCTCCTTGATTTTTTTCGCCGGGTCGATCTTCAGCTTGCCGGTTCGCAAAGCCTCTGCCACCCACTCCACGTAATGAAGGCTCTCCACCGGGGGCTTCCCGTCTTTGATCCCAGCCCAATACGGCCCTTCAGTTACCGTGGCCCGATAGGCATGCCCGCACTCGGTGACCACCATCCGTTTGGGCTTCAACCGGTCGATGGCCGCATACACCGACTCCACCTGCATCTTCGCCGCCTGCCAGTCCCCTGCAAACATCGCAAGGCTCGTCTCTTCCCACCCTTCGGAGGGAACCGTCCAGTTCTCACCGGCCAGATGAAATAAAATGGCCGCGTGGGAGAGGTCTTCAGGGTAATGCTTGGGCTCTCGGGCGTTCACCGTGTAAATGATGTCGGCATTCTCTTTGTCGATGGGGATCTGAAGACCCGGCCACTCCTCTTCGGTCTCCTCTTCCATCCACTCACAGGTATCCACCCAGTCTTCCGTGGTGACGTCCATCTGAGCACGAAACACCCGGTGCATGCCCGAGCCGACCTTCATCTCCCATGGAATAAAGCCCTGGGAAAAAAGAATCCCGCGAAGGTAGCTGAACATCACGCCAATATCGATGCCCATGGGGCAATACATGGCGCACCGGTTGCAACAGGTGCACTGAGACCAGGCAACATCCATGCAGTGGATCATAAATTTTGTGTCCACCTCGCCGTTTCGCTCAACCAGCTCTCCGAGGGTGGTCTGGATCTTGTATGAGGGGACCTGCCGGAAATCCTTATCGTTGGCGATATAGAGAAAACAGGAGTCGGCACAGAGCCCGCACCGCATGCAGCTGCCAAGCCATGTTTTCAACCGGGACTTCAAGGTTTTCTTTAAAAGAGCTTTCAAAGCGGGGACATCCACCTCAAGACTCTCCATCTCTTTGTAATACTGCGCCCCACCCTTGTCCCCCAACACTTCCTGGAGTCTCTCTTTGGTTTCGACGGGCCGTTTGTTGCAAAATATTCCTTCAGGCATAATATCGCTTCCTTAATTCAGGTAATGATCAAAACCTTTGCCTCCGGCGGGCAGGGGATGATCCCCTGCACCCCATAAGGCGAATGCGCTACGGGTGTCGCCACTCAAGATACCTTGCATCCGCATTCGCACGGCATGTGGCGGCATATAGTGTACGCAACATACACACCTATGGTTGGGGCTTCCAACGCCAGCAACGTACACCCCCTGCCCCGGCGAATGTGAACTGACCCGAGGAACGAGGGTCAGAGAGCATTCGCAACCCGCTTTCAAGGTGGCACACCTTGCCGCCGGAGGCTTTTTTCAATTAGCAGGGCATCCCTACGGATTTCATGCCACCGCGCTTGATGCCGAAATCCATCCCGATCTGAATTCGAGAGCAGAAGAAGAGCACGATATGGGAGAGCTTGGTAAAGGGCACGGCCACCAACAGCATTTCGCCGGACAGAATATGGGCCAGGGTCCAGAAGGCGCTGTTCCCGATCTGGTGATACGCGATAAAGCCTGTGACAAACGGAGCGACAGCAATCACGAGGGTTCCGATTTCCCGACAGGTGGTAAGGGCCCTTACCTCGGGCCGAATGAGCCTTCGGATCAGCAAACCCACGACGGCCACAATCACCCCTACGGTAAACACATCCGCCACAACGCCGGGAAGGGTCGGAATGGAGATCCCCCATCGGGTGTTCAGGATCACCACATGGGCCGACAGGAACAGGGGCGCCAGCACCCCACCCACGTGAAGAAGGTAAAACATGAATGAGTACAAAGGCTTCTGGCGCCAGCTTCGCGTGCCGTAGGGGGTCATCCAGAAACAGATGGAGCGCAATGCGCCCTTGATGCCCCAAGCGACGTGAGATGTATAGGAGACACGATCCAACTGCCAGTCCAGGTTCTTTACATAAAGAACCACATGGGTCAGGCAGCCGATGAAAAAGATGCTGAAGGAGAGCCATAAAAGCGGGCCGGTAATAAAGTGATACATGGTGTTTCCTCTCTTTTAAGAAGACAAATTTGCCTCCGGCGCCAGGGGATAAATCCCCTGCACCCCAGGTAAACAACTGCTTAAATTATTGAACCCTCTTCGTGCAGCCCGAAGGGCGCTTCGTGATCTTCGTGGTCAATGCCCGAACCGAATCATGAAGGTGCCTGAAATCCGATTGACTTTGCCCGGAATAACTCTGGCGGCAATGTGAGCTGCCTTGAAAGCGGGTTACACGAACTCGTGGCATTACGGTCTATCGCCCTGAAAAGGCGCATGGCACGCAGTGCAGTCATCAACCGCATCGACACCCATGGCGTCGTGGCAGCCCACACAGCTTCGGTCCGAACTTTTCGTGTGCATGGCCGCTTGGAGGGAGACGCCGCCGCCACCGTCCGTGGCACCACCATTTGCATGGCACTCGGCGCACCCGGTTTCGGGTTCCTTGTGATGGCAGGCCTCACACGAGATATCCGCCGTCTCATGGAGATCATGGTCAAAGAGCACCTCGCCTCCACGGCTATCATTTTCAGTGAGCTCTGGTTTTTCGGAAGACATTGAGGGAGATGCGTGGCAGCCGGTGCAATCCAGGGGCGTGTCGGCACCATCGGCCATGTCGGCACCATCGGCCATGTTTTCTGTCACATGACACGTGATGCACAAATCATGGGATCCGTTACCAGATGCTGCGGGGGTGGATTCGTTCGGACGCTCTTCGCCGAAAACGTCGTGACACGTCTGGCAATCAAGGGCCGCTGTTTCGGTATGAAGGGTGTGTAGATGATCTTCGAAGTCAACAAAATGGGGAGATGGGGGCAAACCGACCGTGTCATTGACATGGCAGCCGCTGCAGAACTGGGGTCCAGTGGGGAGCTTTGCCACCTCGCGATCGGCATGGCAGCTGATGCATTCCGTGTGATAGAGGGTTTTGGTCTCTTCCCTTGAAAGGCCGTCCCGACCCTTGAAGGTAAAAAAGATCCCGGCATTCTCACCGGGCCTGGCTTCGTGACACACAAGACAGCTCGCCTCGTCACCACCTGCCGCATGCTTCTCATGCGGAAAGCGGACTGCCGGGCGTTCCATCTTCCCGAAGGGAACAAGGGAATCGATCGTAATGAGATCAACACCCCCCTCCTGGGTTGCCACGTTGCCGGTGTACGCCAGGCGCAAACCGACACACAACAAAATCAGGAGTGATGCAAGGGTTGCCTCGACTCGTTTTCGCATAACAGTTCCTTCTCATGGTTCAGGTTAACAGAAAACAATGGCTATAACGGGCCGAGTCGGTCCGACATCGGCTTCAGTCCATTAGAATATCTCCGCCCTATAAAGGCAGAAAACCTGTTCTCTTTTTAATCCTGCTTGAGAAGGCGAGCACCGCTGCAACCGCAACGTGCATTCTGACAGCGCATGCATCTTAATGCACCACACCGCGAATCACGAATCGCCTCAACACATGTTACACGTTTTCACTAAACAAACACTCCATGCCCACTGCGTATGAGCAAAGAAACCCTACGCCCGACACATAGACATTGTCAATTAATTTTTCAGCAAATAACACTTGTCTTGAGCAGTTCACATAAATTAAAACTATACATTACGGATACATAGCAACGATTGCACCTTACCCATTTTTAATTATCACTACTTTACCCATAGAATAAAATTGTATGATAAATTTTACTGATTGATAACAACAATAGAATTTTTAGAACCACAGGCAAAATGTCTGAAATGCCTCGTGCAGCATAGATCATTGCGACTCCTGGCATGGGTCGAGTCGTCACCGGCAAAGCCTGGCCCCCACCTTTACTACCAAAGCAAACAATAAACCATAAAAACGCAACCGACATAGTAAACTTCAGGAACAGCATTGTGATAACCATCCCGTTTCAACCCCATTGAATAGACCCACGGACAGGTTTTGCTGCGGCGCGTAGCACGGATTGAACCCTGTAGGATGGGCAACGCGCGAAGCGTGCCCATCAGTGGTTGGTAAACCACCGTCGATTGTATTGGCCGAATTATCGGCGACCCGTAATCCTCCCACGGCATGAGAGGTTATCACCGTTTGTGATGGCCACGGCACGACCTTTCACCATTCTCCAGCGCTGGACAGACGTTGGTGCGGCACAGAGCATAAACACCCCGCAGGCCGCCCTGGTTCCCGGTGCTGCCGTATCTGTGCTGGAATGAAGCGCAGCGTTCCAGACAGCATCAGCGCCTGCGACACCTCATCATGTGCATATTTACTTGGAGCGCCGCACTCCGGTGCGGCTTTTCAGGGGCTGAGTTATAGAATTGATGTAGGAAGGTGCAGGTTTCTAACCCGGTTATTTCACGAGTTGAGTGCACCCATATTCAAGGCATCAGAACTGCCGATGTAGTGGTTTACCTCAATGCTCTGATAACGCAGAAGATGGGTGCACTCGGCTCGCCCGAAGGATAAGAAAAGCGAGCAGAAAACCGTGAATTACATTTTGTGCCTCCGGCGGCCCTGCCGGGGGCCAAACTTTTGAAAAGTTTGATAAACAGATCTATGAAAACGAGGATTGGAGACTATCGATTCAAAGGCGGATGTGATTTGACCCGAGGAACAAGGGGCAAAACGCATCCTTTACCTGCTTTCAAGGTTTTTTTGCCTAAAGCGGCTTCGCCACCCTTGCCACCGGAGGCATGGCTGTAAGTAAATTTGGGATCAGTACCGCTTGATACGCCGAATCGACTCACCATGCCAGATGCAGGAGCCAAGGGCAGAAAACCAGGGGATGGATGAACTCAAGGGGGGCATGGTCTCAGACTCAGCCAACAGGGCCTCGGCCAGAAATGAAAGGGGGGCTGCGGCATCGGCCGTCAGTTGCCCGGGCTTAAGATTGCCCTTTAGAATAGATTTCTTAATGGAGGAGACCATCATCTCTGCGGAGACCGCATGGCAGTTAGCCAAGGGATCTGTCTTCTTACCTGGGTTGAGCGCCCCATCGGATCCGGGGCCGACGATCACCTCCACCGAGGCGCGTTCCCTTCGCATCTCATCGGCCATGTGCTGTCCGTCGTCCCAGGAGGAAAGAAGGATCAAAGGGGGCTCCACTTTCATTTTCGGTGGGCGCCCGCTCTGGCTGAAAACCTTTTTCACTGCGTTCCACCGCTCATCATGACGCATTTCCAAAAGGGCTCTGGTCAGAAAAACGCTGTTCTTCTCATGCAGGCGCTGAACATGCACAACCCGGTACCTCTTGGCGCCGCTGTAAAAACTCTTCTCCACCGCAACGACCTGTGCCGTCCCCTCCTCCTGCTCCAGAAATACTCCCAGGTAAAACATCGTTCCCTCCAGATTCACGATCAACAACAATGCGCCGAAATGGTCATAGATATCTATATCTGCAGGGAGGGTATGTCAATGATGGGCAAGTAAAAGCAGGCCAATGGCACAGGGCAAAAGGCTAAAGGTGAGAGGTGTCGTTTCACTCCGGCAATGATTGAAAAGGCCGTAAGCGAACACATTGAACCAAGAACTAAGAACCAGGTAATAAGAACGGATTGTAACGATCCCTCCACTCGCTACGGCCCCCGGAACCAAAGGTTTCGACTCCACCTCCCTTGCCTCCCATCCACGCATGGAGCCATAAAACCGTACAAGACCGCTTTACACCGTAGGGTGCGGTCCCCGCACCATGGCCGGGCAACCGACACCCTTCATTGCCGCAACACATTCACGGGAACCCACACCCTCGTTTTGGCTTTTTTCAAAATGATAGAGCGCAGCGATGCCTCCTCCCTTAGCCTTCAGCCCTTCGCCTGTTTTAACTCTGTAGGATGGGCAAAGCGCGAAGCGTGCCCATCATTGATCGATTAACCCTCATTGATCATATTGCCCGAAATATCGGCAGCCCGACATTCACGTCCTGCATGGGACGTTATCACCATTCGTGATGGACACGGCACTACCTTTGCCCATCCTACGGGGCTGCGGTCATTTTAAGGGTATTGGCTTATCGATAATATCGGTGGAATGTAACGCTTCGGTTTTGGTGCGTAGAACGCACCCTACGGCCCCGGTGCCTCACATAATTTAGGATTTCCCCCATCCTTTACACCCATCCACGCAAGGAGTCATAAAACCGCACAAGACCGCTTTACACCGTAGGGTGCGGTCCCCGCACCATGCCCGGGCAACCGACACCCTTCATTGCCGCAACACATTCACGGGAACCCACACCCTCGTTTTGGCTTTTTTCAAAACGATAGAGCGCAGCGATGCCTCCTCCCTTAGCCTTTAGCCATTCGCCCTTAGCCTGTTTTTCGACTATGCACGAAGAACGTTTTTCCGCTTTTCCTTCAGCCATTCGCCAATGTTAAAATCGTTTTGCTCCGGCAATGCAAAAAGGCAGGGCAAACATCCGCTCGCCCTGCCTCTATTCACAATTCACCACTCACTTGTTTTTTGCTACCCGAAGAACGCAGCCTCCGGAATCGCCATGGCAGCATCCGACCCTTTCAGGATGGCCCGCATGCGCCCCTGGGAGACGGGCAACTCTGCTTCGATGTAGTACTTGGCAGAGGCAATCACGCCTTCATAAAAAGATTTGTCCTTCTTTTTGGCCTTTTCGAGGCCGGCTGTTGCGGTGAGGGCTCGCCAGAGGTGCATCCAGGCAAACACCACATCCCCTGTGACTGTCATGAAGGGGTGGGCGTTGGCAAAGGCGTTCATCACCTCGGCGCTCATGGCGGTTTTGCCCATGTACATGGCCACTTCCCCGAGTTTGCCCACGGCTTTTTCAAGGTCGGCGGCAAGGGGAGCAAGGGATTCCACGTCATTGGCCTGAGCGATGGTCTTCTGCATCTCGGCCATGAGATCCATGACGGCCTTGCCCTTTTTCATGCCGAGCTTGCGCCCGAGAAGGTCCATGGCCTGAATCCCGTTTGTCCCCTCGTAGATCATGGTGATGCGGCAATCGCGCAGCAGCTGCGCCTGGGGGTACTCTTCAATAAACCCGTACCCGCCATAGATCTGCATCCCGTGGGAACAGACATCATAGGAGCGGTCGGTGACATAGCCCTTGCCGATGGGAATGAGGATGTCGATGATTCCCTGGAGGCGCTCTTTCTCCTCTTCGGAGTCGCTCACCTTTTTCAGGTCTGAGCAGTAGCCGATATAGAAGAGCAGGCTTCGCATGGCTTCCACGTTGGCCTTCATGGTGATGAGCTGACGCCTGATATCCGGATGCTGGATAATGGGCACCGCAGGGGGATTTTTCTCCATCATGGTCATGAGGTTGGGACCCTGAACGCGCTCCTGGGCATAGGTCAGGGCGTTGGCGTAGGATGCACCGGCCACGCTGAGACCCTGGACGCCGACGAACAGGCGGGCTTCATTCATCATCAGGAACATGCCGCGCATGCCTTTGTTGGCCTCCCCGAGGAGTTCCCCCACACACTGGCCCTTCTCGCCAAGAGCAAGGGAGCAGGTGCAGTTGCCGTGGATCCCCATCTTGTGCTCGATGCCGGTACAGACGACATCGTTGAACTCGCCGATGGACCCGTCGTCGTTCACCCGATACTTGGGAACGCTGAATAGGCTGATCCCCTTGGTGCCGGCGGGGGCTCCTTCAATACGTGCCAGCACGGGGTGGATGATGTTCTCCGCCATGTCGTGTTCCCCACCGGAAATGAAGATCTTGTTTCCGGTGATGTTGTACGTGCCGTCGGCATTGGGGGTGGCGATGGTTTCAAGGGCCCCCACGTCTGACCCGGCGCCGGGCTCGGTGAGCAGCATGGTGCCGGTCCATTCGCCGGAGTACATCTTGCGAAGGTATTTTGCCTTTTGGCTCTCAGTGCCGAACGCCTCAACGAGGTTGGCGGCACCATGGGTAAGGGCCACATACATGTACATGGCCATGTTGGCCCCGGAGAGATACTCGGTGCAAGCCATGGAAAGGGCATGGGGCATGCCCTGACCGCCCCAGTCCGGGTCCTCAGCGGTGGCGATCCACTCCCCTTCTTTGTACAGGTCCCAGATCCGCTTGAACTCTTCCGGGATCTGAACCATGCCGTTTTCAAGGGTACAACCGGTCTGGTCGCCCGGGGCGTTGGTGGGAAGGACCTCTTTCAGGGCCAGGCTTCGAACTTCGGAGATCACCATGTCGATGGTTTTCTTGTTGAACTCGTCATAGACGTCATGGTTGCTCAAGTCACCAAGGTGAAGCAGTTCATGGAGAACAAAATCGACGTCGCGTCGGTCTGCCAGTTGATATGCCATCATCTCTCTCCTTCTGGTTAAAGTCATGGATGGCCGTATGTGATCCTTTCTCGTGCGGGATGCAACGGCCAGAGCTTCCGGTTCGACGGGAACCAATGTCCCGGCAGAACGTCCTTTGAAAAAAAACGACTGCCAGCCATCAGAACACACGAAACTTTACATAACGTTAAAGTTAGCTTTAACCAAGAGGCCCGCCTCATGTCAAGATGATTGTATCTATATATAAACTTTGTTACCATTACGAACAGTTCAATCCACATCCCCACAACTGGTTCCAGAGTTATTGTCAAATCTGGTGTACGGGGTCTAAGCAGCATTCTCCGCTGACTGATTCGTCACTTTGACTCCGTCTTTGAATTTGATGTTGTTTACCACCAATGTCAGCAGACGAAAACCTTGGATTCGTCTCCATCGTTTCTGGGCTGACTCCAACAATTTAAAAACCATCGACAGTGTAGTCTCTCTTGATCCACAGTTTCGTGTTCGGTTCGTTCGCAACCGAACCGTAGCAAATGTCGATTCAATTGGGTTGGTTGTTCGTATGTGGACCCAGTGTTCCGCAGGAAAATCGTAAAATGCCAGAAGTTCCTTCCTGCTTTTCTTCAGGCATTTCATTGCGCTCGGATATTTGGGCTCAAATCGAAACAATGCCTCGTCGAATGCCTTTTGAGCGTCCTTACGAGTCTCTGCCATCCAAATTTCATGAAGGGCAGCTTTGATTTTTGGCTGAATGGTCTTCGGTACCTTGTTCAATACGTTGGCTGTCTTGTGCACCCAGCAGCGTTGATGTTTTGTGCCGGGATAGCATTTGGAAAGGGCCTTCCAGAATCCAAGAGCACCATCACCCACGGCCAACTTCGGGTCTTCGGTTAAACCACGAGAACGCAGGCCTGCGAGCAATTCATACCAACTGGCCTCCGACTCCCGAAAACCGTCTTCAACGGCCACCAGTTCTTTTATGCCATGCTCGGTGACGCCAACAATAACAAGAAGGCACAGGCGATTGTCCATCCGGACATTGCTGTAAACACCATCGGCCCACCAATATACGTACTTACTCTGACTCAGGTCTCGCCGGCACCAGCAGTGGTGTTCTTCAATCCACTGGCTTTTCAAACGACTAATGGTATTCGCGGATAATCCTTTCGCCTGTTCTCCCAGTAGCGCTGACAGAGCTTCCTGGCAGTCACCCGTAGAGATACCTTTCAGATAGAGCCACGGCAAAAGCTCTGTTATGCTGGCGGCCCGCTTGAGGTAAGGTGGCAGCAGGCCACTATTAAATTTGATACCTGAACCACTTCGATCACGCACTTTGGGTACGCGAACCTCAATGTCTCCAATACCGGTCTGAATTGTCCGATGGGGGAGGTAACCGTTCCTGACTACCGCCTTTCGCCCGTCATCCAGTCGTATGTTTGAACTCTTCTCAAGCATAGAGTGAAGTTCAGCCTCAACGGCTTCGGCTATGAGCTTCCTGGCACCTTGGCGGAGCATTTCTGTTAAGGGGTCAGTTACGTTTTCTTCTGGTTGTGAAACAGCTTTCAGGGTAGGTTGACTCATGGCGTATTTCCTCCTGTTGGTTGGATTCTTTGCGGGAATCAATCAACAGGATACGCCATTATCCCCATATGCTGTACACCAGAAATGACTATAGCTCCTGGTTCCAACACTCACCCCACAGCCGGAGACGCAACCCCATGAAAAGGACTGTTCTTATTACCGGATGTTCATCAGGTATCGGTGAAGCCCTGGCCCACAACTTCCTGAATGCGGGGTGGACCGTCTACGCCACGGCCCGAAAAACCGATGCGTTGCACAACCTCACCTCCCTCGGTGCGCACCCCATCGCCATGGACCTGATGGACGAAGCATCGGTTACCGCCGCCGTGGGTCAGGTCCTTGACGGAGCAAACCACATCGACATGCTGATCAACAATGCCGGGTACGGCGCCATGGGGCCCATGGCTGAAATGCCCGTGGACGAGCTGCGCCGCCAATATCAAGCCAACCTCTTCGGCCAGATGGCCGTAACCCAGGCAGTTGTCCCCTCCATGATCGATAAAGGCAGTGGGCACATTATCAACATAGGCAGTGTCTCCGGCATTCTGCCCACCCCGTTTTCCGGCGCTTACGCGTCCAGCAAAGCGGCGTTCCATGCCGTGAGTGATACCCTGAGGCTGGAGCTGGCCCCCTTTGGCATTTCCGTGGTGACGGTCCAGCCCGGTGGCATCGCCTCCCAGTTCTCCGCCAACGCCGAAGCCCAGCTCAAGGAGACCACCCGAAACCTCAACTATTACGCAGCCTCCATGGAAGCCATCGTCAAACGCACCCGCATCTCCCAGGAGAGCGCCATGCCCCTTGACCAGTTCGCCGGAAAGCTCACCGCCATCCTTCTTAAAGACACCATCCCACCCGTCATTCGCCTGGGCACCCACAGCACCCTCCTACCCTTCCTTCAGAAGTGGATCCCCACGCGCAGGAGAGACGCCATTCTCATGAAAAAGTTCAAACTGAAATAAGTAAAAAACCGTTCTTGGTTCTTCGTTCCTGGTGCTTGGTTCAAGGGATTCGCTGTGCGAATGGCCAGTTGGATAAAAGCAAAAACATTTCGATGTCACCCCCCCCCCACAAGGCAAGGAGCGGGTGACAAAGAACGATATTCTGGTGTCCCAGAGGTTTCGGGCCTCCCTATCCTTTGCGCCCCTACACACGAAGTCATGAAATCATACAGAGCCGCGTTACACCGTAGGGTGCGTTTACGCACCATGCCCGGGCAACCGATGCCCGCGATTGCCCCCATAAATCCAAGGGACCCGACACCTCCGTTTATACTTTTTCCAAATGATTGAGCGCAGCGACCCCACCGCTTTAGCCTTCAGCCATTCGCCCTTTGCCAGCTTTACTTCCAAACACGAAGAACAGTTTTTCCATTTTTCCTTCGACTCAACGTAATGCACACCGTCGTTCTGGTGCGGAAACCGCACCCTACGGACCCCGGTGTCTCAAAGGTTTCGGGGTTGCCCCACCCTTTGCCCCATCCACGCACGAAGTCATGAACTCATACAAGACCGCTTTACACCCGTAGGGTGCGGTCCCCGCACCATGTCCGGGCAACCGACGTCCTCGATTGCCCCCATAAATCCAAGGGACCCCACACCTCCGTTTATGCTTTTGTCCAAATGATTGAGCGCAGCGACGACTCCACCCTTAACCTTCAGCCATTCGCCCTTGGCGTGTTTTTCTCCTACTCACGAAGAACAGTTTTTCCATTTTTCCATCGGCTCAACGTAATGCACACCGTCATTTTGGTGCGGAAACCGCACCCTACGGATCCCGGTGTCCCAAACGATTCAGGCTTTCACACCATCTTTTGCACCCAACTACACACGAAGTCATGAAATCGTACAGAGCCGCGTTACACCGTAGGGTGCGGTCCCCGCACCATGTCCGGGCAACCGACGTCCTCGATTGCCCCCATAAATCCAAGGGACCCCACACCTCCGTTTATGCTTTTGTCCAAATGATTGAGCGCAGCGACGACTCCACCCTTAACCTTCAGCCATTCGCCCTTGGCCTGTTTTTCTCCTACTCACGAAGAACAGTTTTTCCATTTTTCCATCGGCTCAACGTAATGCACACCGTCGTTTTGGTGCGGAAACCGCACCCTACGGATCCCGATGTCCCAAACGATTCAGGCTTTCCCACCATCTTTTGCGCCCACCTACACACGAAATCATGAAATCGTACAGAGCCGCTTTACACCGTAGGGTGCGGTCCCCGCACCATGTCCGGGCAACCGATGCCCTTGATGGTCCCCATAAATCCAAGGGACCCGACACCTCCGTTTATACTTTTTCCAAATGATTGAGCGTAGCGACTCCACCCCTTTAGCCTTCAGCCATTCGCCCTTGGCCAGCTTTACTTCCAAACACGAAGAACAGTTTTTCCATTTTTCCTTCGACTCAACGTAATGCACACCGTCGTTCTGGTGCGGAAACCGCACCCTACGGACCCCGGTGTCTCAAAGGTTTCGGGGTTGCCCCACCCTTTGCCCCATCCACGCACGAAGTCATGAACTCATACAAGACCGCTTTACACCCGTAGGGTGCGGTCCCCGCACCATGTCCGGGCAACCGACGTCCTCGATTGCCCCCATAAATCCAAGGGACCCCACACCTCCGTTTATGCTTTTGTCCAAATGATTGAGCGCAGCGACGCCTCCACCCTTAACCTTCAGCCATTCGCCCTTGGCCTGTTTTTCTCCTACTCACGAAGAACAGTTTTTCCATTTTTCCATCGGCTCAACGTAATGCACACCGTCATTTTGGTGCGGAAACCGCACCCTACGGATCCCGATGTCCCAAACGATTTAGGCTTTCCCACCATCTTTTGCGCCCACCGACACACGAAGTCATGAAATCGTACAGAGCCGCGTTACACCGTAGGGTGCGTTTACGCACCATGTCCGGGCAACCAACGCCCTCGATGGCCCCATAAATCCAAGGGACCCCACACCTCGTTTTGGCTTTTTTCTAAAAGATAGAGCGCAGCGAGTCCTTGAACGAAGAACTAAGAACCAAGCACGAAGAACGTTTTTCTGCTTTTGCCTTTCGCCCCCGTTTTATTACCTATGCCCTATCGCCTCTGACTTGCTTTTTCTATTCACTATTCACGACTCACCATTCACTAAACCAACTCCGACCTGAGAATCTCAAAAAACCCCTCCCGCGCCTGCCGCTCCCCCCATGGTTTGTGCCCGCACTGCGGTAGAAGGATAAACCTGAAATCATCCAGGCACTCTGAAAGGGGCTGCTCCACTCCCTTCGCTGGATGGGGGTCATAATCCCCATGAATGGCCACCACCGGGCAGGAAATCGATGAGGCCATGGCCAGCAGATCACCGCTGCGGCGCAAGGTATCCGCCGACGGCCAGACCCCTTTGAAAATACGTGCAGAGCACATGACCTCGTCCATGGTGTCATCCATTGGATCAAAGGCGTCTGCTTTGGAAAAGAGCGCCCCGAATCGCCTGAAGACCTCATTACGAACGACTTCCGACGGATCGTCCAAACACGGCATCAGCCGATTCACCTCGGCCCGTTCCGATGGCGTCAAGCGCCCCATGCGACATTCATGAATGCCCTGGGCATCCGCCTCATGAAACGGCCCGCACCCCACAAGAATCAATGTCTTGACCAGCTCAGGAAACCGTGACGCCACAATCACCCCGAGCCAGGCCCCCCATGAAAACCCCACAAGGGTCACAGGCCCATGGGCATGTTCCTTTAGGACCGCCTGAAGCTCTGACACCTGCCCCTCAAGGGTTTCTGCCGTTTGAAGCGGCTCCAGAACACCCCAGTCCTTAGAAAGCTCACGGGCCACCGGTGCCATCTCCCCTGCCGCCCCTGGACCGCCATGCAACACAGCAATATCAAACGGCGCGTCTCCGTATGTTCTCACATTTTCCATACCACCTCATTCTCCGCCTTAAGACAGTTTTACGTCCACCCATCTGGTCAACTCTATATAAACGCAATACAGCCCGCGACACATTGAAAAATTGCATCACGGGCTGATATATGCGGTGCTTATTTATCGTTCTTGGCTCGATCTGTTACCCATTCACAACTCGCCGGCGCAACCCAGCTTTCAACGGCTTTGGCTTTTATCAACAAGGATGGAGCGCAGCGCCACCACCACCTTTTGCCCTTCGCCTGTTTTAACGCTGTAGGATGGGCAAAGCGCGAAGCGTGCCCATCATTGGTCTATTAACCTCCATTGATCATATAGCCCGAAATATCGGCAGCCCGACATTCACTTCCTGCATGGGACGTTATCACCATTCGTGATGGGTACGGCACTACCTTTGCCCATCCTACGGGGCTGCGGTCATTATAAGGTATTGGTTTATCAATAATTTGGTGGAATGTAATGCATCGGTTTTGGTGCGTAGAACGCACCCTACGGGCCCCGGTGCCCCAAATGTTACGGATTCCGCCATCGTTTGCTCCCATTCACGCTTGGAGTCATGAAGTCGTACAAGACCGCTTTACACCGTAGGGTGCGGTCCCCGCACCATCCCCGAATAACCAACACCCTTAATTGCCCCCACACGTTCTCAGGAACCCACACCCCCGTTCTGGCTTTTCTCCAAATGATGGAGCACAGCGACTCCTCCACCCTTAGCCTTCTGCCCTTAGCCTTTCGCCCCGTTTTTATCTCGGAGCGCAGCGACTCCACTACCCTTAGCCTTCAGCCTTTCGCCCTTAGCCAGTTTTACCCCCAGGCACCAAGAACGCTTTTTGTCTTTTCTTTAGCCCTTTATCTATTCACTATTTACCACTTACCACTCACCGACGCAGCCGCTTACAACTCCCTCGTCTGCACAATCCCCTCCGTACACCGATCCACAAGGTAGAGAATCGACGAATAGTTGATGCCGCCATGGTGGCTGAGCCCGATCTCGCAGGTGCGGCTGGTGGAGAACCCTTCGCTGCAACCGGCCACCTGATCTTTCAGGCCGTCAAGGGCCGCCTCGTTGAGCTCGGGAACGTTAAAGCCCCGGTCCCCGGCAAAGCCGCAGCAGTTTATGTTTTCCGGAACCAGCACGCGGGTGGCGCAGAGTTCGGCAAGCTCTTTGAGTTTGCCGTCAAGGCCAAGCTTGATGGTGGTGCAGGTGGCATGGACCGCCACTTTCTCGTCCACCTGATTGAAAATCAGGCGTTTCTTCAGGAATTCCAGGATAAAGGCCACCGGCTCGTACAGGGAGAGGGACTCTGTAAGGGTCTCTTTCATATGGTAGAGGCAGGGGCTGGTGTCCACGAGTACCGGGAACTCCCCCCCTTCACTGGCGGCAAGAAGGGCTTTTTCAAGCTCGGATGCTTTTTTATCCGCCTGGTCGGTGAAGCCTTTGCTGGCAAAGGGAAGCCCGCAGCATAAGGGGGCAATGCCATGGGGAATGATCACATCATAGCCCGCTTTCTTCAGCACCGACATAGTGACATCCCCCAAGGGGCGCTTGTCCGGCATCTCCTTGGCAGCGCCAAAGCTTCGACTGATGCATGAGGGAAAGTAGACTACCTTTAAGGGATTGTTGGTTTTTCCTTTGATCTTCTGCATTTTTTTAGCGGCATCGGGAAGTGCCCGGTTCCACATGGGGAGAGAGTTCAGCGACAGGCGCCGGGCATGCATGGCCACGGCCTCCATCATACCGTCGCCAGCCAGCTTGTGCACCATGTGCACCCCTTTCAACCCCGCCCGGATGGTGCGGGTGGTTCCCCCATAGTGATCGGCAAGGGTGTCGGCAACCCGGTTCCCGACCTTGCCGGTGGCTTCCGCACGCTGTTTCTTGGTGAAGGTGCCGGTATTGATGCCCACGGGGCACCTGAGAGCACAGAGACCGTCCGCGGCGCAGGTCTCAAGGGCGGGATACTGATACGCCTTCTTCCACTTGCGGTCCTTCCCCTCCTTTTCCAGCCGCTTGGCCTCACGCCAGCCTGTAATGCGGTGCCTCGGGGTAAAGGTGATGTTTCTGGAGGGACAAACCGGCTCGCAGAACCCGCACTCGATGCACTTGTCCACGATCTCGTCGGCGGCGGGCATGGGTTTCAGGTTCTTGATGTGGGCCAGGTGATCCTCATTTAAAATAACACCGGGGTTTAAAATCCCTTCCGGGTCGAAGAGGGCCTTTATCTCTTTCATCAGGCGATACGCCTCTTTGCCCCACTCCATCTCCACGTAAGGGGCCATGTTGCGCCCCGTGCCGTGCTCGGCCTTGAGAGAGCCGTCGTAGGTGTCCACCACCATCTTCGCCACGTCGTCCATGAACTTCTGATAGCGATCAATCTCGGCCTGCTCTTCAAAGGCCTGGGTAAAGACGAAGTGGAGATTCCCCTCAAGGGCGTGCCCGAAGATGATCGCCTCATTGTAATGATACTTCTTGAACAGCTCCTGAAGCTCCAGGGTCGCCGGGGCAAGGGTCTCGATGGGAAAAGCCACGTCTTCGATAATAACAGTGGTGCCGGTTTCACGCACAGCCCCCACTGCCGGGAAGAGCCCCTTTCGAATGGCCCAGAGCCGCGTAAACTCCACTGGATCCGGTGTAAAGGAGGTGGGAACCACCTGGTTTAAGTCCGCCACAGATGTTGTGATGGCCGAAATCTGATCATCCAGCGTCTCACGGGTCTCGGCCCGGGTCTCCACAAGAAGGGCTGTCACGCCTTCGGCAAGCCCCTTGATGGCATCCGGCATGCCATCCTTGGCTTCGACAGAGCGAAGGGCGGCCCTGTCCATCAGCTCCACGGCGGCCACGGGCTGCTTTTTGAGAATAACGGTTGCCTTGCAGGCGGTTTCGATATCTGGGAACAGAAGAAGGGCCGAGGCTTTGTGGGGATGCTCCACCACGGTATTGTAGGTCACCGAGGAGATAAACCCGAGGGTCCCTTCCGAACCCACGAGCAGGTGCTTGATCATCTCATAGGGGTCCTCAAAATCAACGAGGGCGTTGAGGCTGTAACCTGTGGTGTTTTTTATCTTGAATTTATGACGAATCCTGTCGGCAAGGGGTTCATTGGCCATAACGGCGTCGCGCATGGCGCATAGCCCCTTGATGATCTCCGGGTGCTCTTGCTCAAACCGGCTGCGACTGGCATCGTCTTCCGTATCCAGCACCGTGCCGTCATGAAACACCACCCGCAGGTCCGCAATGGTTTTGTAACTGTTCTCCGACACCCCACAACACATGCCGCTGGCGTTGTTGGCCACGATTCCGCCAATCTGGGCGGTGTCGATGGAGGCGGGGTCCGGCCCGATCTTCTTGCCGAACTGCGCCAGCCAGCTGTTGGCCCAGCTTCCGATCACCCCCGGTTGAAGCCTGATTTTTCCAGCTTTGTCAAAGATGGAGTACCGTTTCCAGGAGGAGCCCAGTCGTACGAGGATGGAGTCGGTAACGGCCTGACCCGACAGACTGGTCCCGGCAGCCCTGAAAGTGACAGGGAGATTCCGGGCCTTCGCCTCCCGCAGGATGCGCACCACCTCAATCTCCTCTTCCACGGTGATCACAATCTTCGGCACCATCCGGTAGAAACTGGCATCGGTTCCATAGGCAAGGGTGTAAAGGGGATCCGTGGTGATCCGGTCCTCCGGGACAACAGTTTTCATCGCTTTTGCAAAGGCTTTATACTCTTTCGTCAGCATGGCGAGTCCTCGCGGGTTTGGGTGGGGTATTTTAAATCGCCGAAGCGTCGCAGGGCATGCAAAGTAGGGTGGGAATAGAAGGGAAAAACCAATCGGTTGGTTGCATATCCGCCGGACCAGTTGCGGCGTGTTGATTTATTATGGTTAATTCACTTCGGAGTGTCAACGGCTATAAGCTCGAAACCCCTGTAAGACTGGGAACATAGCTGCCTCAAGCAGTTCCCGTTCATAGGCTTGCCAATGTGAATTGGCCCGGCATGGTGAAGGGCAAAGAGCAACGGCTCTGCCCTCCCCCGAGGCCCTTTATCCGCTATTAACACGGCAACGTCATATATCAATGGTCAGGCTGTGGGGATGACTGAATTGACAGCATTATATCGCTCTTGACAGTCACGCATTTAACCTCCGGATCAACCCTCTCTTTACGTGTGCAATGTCCAGCCATGTGTGTTTCTTTGGCATCCCTTAGTGTCCAGAAAAAACACTGTCAACCACTTATCACCCACCTCTTAAGCCACCATCCCGGATTGTCATTACCATAAGGGTATGATATATTTCGATCGTTTAACATGAAAAGCCCATTGCCTGATGAGCACAATCTTCCCGGTGGTCTCCTGAAATTATTATGGATTTACTTACCGGCTTATTTTTACACGACCCCTGAACATCGTTTATTTTACCCAACGACCGATTACAACAATCCTTCCAAGGGAGGTATTGATGACACGCAATCGTTTTCAAAAATTCCCCACCTACACCCTGGAATTCAATATTCACCAGAGCTACCCCGTTTGCTACACCAGTGACCTCTTCACCGGTGACAACCAGACCATCCGACGAACCCTGGTCAAAATGGGGCATGAAGAGACCACTCGCTGCGTGGTTCTCGTGGACTCTGGCGTGGTGGCCCGGAACCCCGGCCTCGTCAAACACATCATCCGCCACTTCCAGAAAGAGAGCGCCTTCTTTGACCTGTGCCACGCCCCCTTTGTCATGGCCGGCGGAGAGTCCGTAAAAAACAGCCGGCGAGTGATGGACGAAATTTCCGCCATTGCCCACACCCACGACCTCTCACGGGACAGCCTGGTCTTCCTGGTAGGGGGAGGCGCTTTCCTTGATGCCGCCGGAACGGCCCTTGCTCAGTGCCGCGGGGGCATCCGCACCATCAACATCCCCTCCTCCGCCCTCTCCCAGTGCGCAGCGGGCATCGGCCCCTTACGGTTTATGAACGACTGCGAGATCAAAAATTTTTCAGGGGTCTCAGCGCCCCCTTACGCTGTGTTCATCGATTTTGCCCTGCTCAAAACCCTCCCATGCGAACACCACTTGAGCGGCATGGCCGAAGCCTTCAAAATGGCCCTGGCGGCCGATACCGACTTCTTCTCCATCCTCGTGAGAAAGGCCCGAAAAATCCGCCAGAACGACCGATCCACCGTGGAGAAGGTGATCCACAAAACCGCAAGCCTGCACCTCGACCAGATCCGAACCTCCGGTGATCCCTTGTCCGAAGGCGGCACCGGCCCGTCCAATTTCGGGTGCTGGGTCGCCCACTGGCTGGAGACCCTCACCGGCTACAAGCTCCCCCACGGCCACGCCCTGTCCGTGGGTATTGCCCTGGATGCCTACTACGCCTGCCACACAGGCACCCTTGCTGAAGAGGACTTCACCCATCTCATCCACGCCCTGCTCACCTGCGGCCTGCCCGTCTGGAACCGATTCCTTGAGACACGAACCGACGCTGGCGAGCTGGAGCTCAAAAAGGGGCTGACCAGCTACCGGAAGGGGTTCTCAGGAAACGGCGGCATTATGGTCCCCGATGGTATCGGCGCCTTACGAGCCGTTACCGACCTCGACTTTAACGTCTTTGAAACAGGGATTGGGGTCCTGCGGGATCTCTCGCAGAAAGGCCACTCCGAAGAGCGACGCATCTTTGTGGTGAAGCCGGGGAAACGGGTGTGTACCGATGAAGAGATGAGGCTGCGGCCCAGTGAATAGTAAGTCGTGAATAGTGAATAGAAAAAGCAAAAACGGGCTCAAGGCGAAGGACTGAAGGCAAAAGGGAAATCGAAAAACGTTCTTGGCGCATAAAAGCAAAAGCGTTCTTCGTGCTTGGTTCTTTGTTCTTCGTTCAAGGAGTCGCTGCGCTCCATCATTTGGGAAAAGCCAAAACCTTGGTGTGGATACCCGTGAATGGATAGGATCACTCCGTGACATCGGTTACCCGGACATGGTGCGGGAACCACACCCTACGGTGTAAAGCGGTTTTGTACGGTTTCATGGGTTCATGGGCAAATGGGCATAGAAGGTGGGATAATCCTGAAGCGTCTGGGGCACCGAGGCCTGTAGGGTGCGGTCCCCGCACCAAAACGACGGCGTGCATTCCATTGAGCAGATGGAAAATGAAAAACTGTTCTTGGTGTTTGTTTGAAAAACAGGCTGAGGGCAAAGGGAAAATCAAAAAACGTTCTTGGTGCTTGGTTCTTCGTTCGAGGAGTCGCTGGGCTCTATCATTTGGGAAAAGCCAAAACCTTGGTATGGATACCCGTGAATGGATAGGATCTCCCCGTGACATCGGTTACCCGGACATGGTGCGGGAACCACACCCTACGGTGTAAAGCGGTTTTGTACGGTTTCATGGGTTCATGGGCAAATGGGCATAGAAGGTGGGATAATCCTGAAGCGTCTGGGGCACCGAGGCCTGTAGGGTGCGGTCCCCGCACCAAAACGACGGCGTGCATTCCATTGAGCAGATGGAAAATGAAAAACTGTTCTTGGTATTTGTTTGAAAAACAGGCTGAGGGCAAAGGGAAAATCAAAAAACGTTCTTGGTGCTTGGTTCTTCGTTCGAGGAGTCGCTGGGCTCTATCATTTGGGAAAAGCCAAAACCTTGGTGTGGATACCCGTGAATGGATAGGATCACTCCGTGACATCGGTTACCCGGACATGGTGCGGGAACCACACCCTACGGTGTAAAGCGGTTTTGTACGGTTTCATGGGTTCATGGGCAAATGGGCATAGAAGGTGGGATAATCCTGAAGCGTCTGGGGCACCGAGGCCTGTAGGGTGCGGTCCCCGCACCAAAACGACGGCGTGCATTCCATTGAGCAGATGGAAAATGAAAAACTGTTCTTGGTGTTTGTTTGAAAAACAGGCTGAGGGCAAAGGGAAAATCAAAAAACGTTCTTGGTGCTTGGTTCTTCGTTCGAGGAGTCGCTGGGCTCCATCATTTGGGAAAAGCCAAAACCTTGGTATGGATACCCGTGAATGGATAGGATCACTCCGTGACATCGGTTACCCGGACATGGTGCGGGAACCACACCCTACGGTGTAAAGCGGTTTTGTACGATTTCATGGGTTCATGGGCAAATGGGCATAGAAGGTGGGATAATCCTGAAGCGTCTGGGGAACCGAGGCCTGTAGGGTGCGGTCCCCGCACCAAAACGACGGCGTGCATTCCATTGAGCAGATGGAAAATGAAAAACTGTTCTTGGTATTTGTTTGAAAAACAGGCTGAGGGCAAAGGGAAAATCAAAAAACGTTCTTGGTGCTTGGTTCTTCGTTCGAGGAGTCGCTGGGCTCCATCATTTGGGAAAAGCCAAAACCTTGATGTGGATGCCCGTGAATGGATAGGATCTCCCCGTGACATCGGTTACCCGGACATGGTGCGGGAACCACACCCTACGTTTTAAAGCGGTTTTGTACGGTTTCATGGGTTCATGGGCAAATGGGCATAGAAGGTGGGATAATCCTGAAGCGTCTGGGGCACCGAGGCCTGTAGGGTGCGGTCCCCGCACCAAAGCGACGGCGTGCATTCCATTGAGCAGATGGAAAAATGGAAAAACTGTTCTTGGTGCTTGGTTCTTAGTTCTTCGTTCAAGGAGTCGCTGCGCTCAACCATTCAACAAAGGCAAAACGATGGTGCCGGTTCCCGTGAATGTGTGGGTTAATTTAGGGTGTGGCTTACTCGGACATGGTGCGTAAACGCACCCTACGAAGGCCGCAAAATAAAAAGATGTGGAAAATTAGAACTTTACACATCGCCCACAGACACGACCTGGAAACGAATAAACGCCTTCGTTTTCCCAACTGACCACTTGCGAAGCAAGTCCCTCGAACGACGAACCAAGCACGAAGAACCAGGCACGCTTTTGCTTTTCCCTATTCACCACTCACCAAATACCTGCCCGCTTTCTCCTTAAACACCCCCGGCAAGAACGCAATGCGCCGCGCAGCGTAATTGAACGCCACAAGGCCGGTCTCTGCAACGGCCACGGTTTTTTCCTCCCGGGTTACGTGGTAGAGGATCCGAAAACCCGCTTCGCCGATCTCTCCGAAGCCGCAACCGATGGTAAGGGTGTCGCCGAGAAAGGCTTCGGCCCGGAAGTTCACGACCATGTCATCCATGACGATGCCGGTCTTTCCATCCCCGAGGTCCGATTCCGTGAGTCCCATGGCACGTAAAAGCATCACACGGGCGTCATGAAGAATCCCCACCATTTCTGCATTTCCGACATGGGCGCCATAATTAAGGTCCCCGACCCGAACCTGGATGTCACAGGCAAAAGGGTACTCTTTTTCAATCGCAAGTTTGATACGAGGCATTTCGCCCTCCAGCAAGCCCGGTGGTTCATGAAAGCTGGCACCCAAAATATCAGGAACCAACACGATCAACGCATCCCGGGCAACATTTCAGTAAGACAAATCACGCACGGTGCCTGAGCACCGGCAAATAACAGCGCACCCGCCCCGCCCGGATGGCGGGTAAGGCCGGATAACCATCTATATTAACACATCCTGCCAGACCAGAGCAGACACACAGTGATAGCGGAAATGAGTTCAAATGAAAACCTGAAATCCCTGTAACTATTCAGCCCCCAAAAAAACTGCCTCCGGCGGCCAGGTGAGGGCACCTGGAAACCCTATGGCGAATGCGTGAAGGGTATTATTATACGGTCGATTTCAGTGCATTCGCGTGGAGGGTGATATAAGGCAACCCGTATTGAGAAGAGACCAGTGTAACTATGGCAGATTATTGCCGGGCAGGACTCTTCGGGCGCGCCGTGCTCCGTCGCGGCATTTACGCGATATCCGTCAAGACTCAGCACTCGTTGGGTTTCGAAATCGTGGGAGTGGTTCATGATTTATATGTGCATGATCCAAGCGATGGCGTCTTCCCGGTAAAAAGAGCCGCGGCGGAGCACGGCGCGCCCAGACAGGGTCACCTTACAGAGAACATAGATTCAACGGTGACAACTCAACATGAAATACGTGAAAAATGACACCATTCTCGCCTCTCCCACGCAGGCTGAAATTCATGCTGTCATAGCTGAATAGTTACGGATAAAATACCTTGCGAGCTGGTTGCGTATGCGCGTTACCCCCTCGTTCCCCGGGACAAAACACATCCGCATTTAAAGCGGAAAGCCTTCAAGGACACCATTTTGAGACCTGTTTGTTAAACCCACCCTTTTAGATCAGGCAAACGTTTACCCTCGGCAGGGCCACCGGAGGCATAAGCTGAATAGTTACAAATCCCTTTACCTTCTTTCTCATTTCCTCAGCGTGAGAAAAGGATTGATCCCGTTCTCTTTTGCCTGTTACAACACAGCAAGCTTTCCAGGCTCCCCCTGGGATCCCATACATTTCCAATATTCCTCGCTGCACACAGGTGTGCGGTGGCGGAAGGCGCGGATTATAGGGGGAGTCATCTGCAGACGGAGAAGGATCCAGATGAAGGACCAAATGAACCACGGGGCCCAAGGCGATGCCGGTGCATCATTTTTCCAGAACCTCAGGCAGAGCATTTCCGATCCGCTCATCAAGCTCATGGACTCCATCCACAACCCTGTTGTGGCTGTGGACAGCGCCAGCCGCATCGTGCTGTGCAACCAGACCTTTGGAGACGTGGTGGGACGCACCCGCCGTGAGCTCCTGGGCGCCCCCATCCGCTCCGTGGTGTCCGAAACCCGCCTGACACGCATCGTGGAGACCGGAGAGACCGAATCCGCGCGAAAAATCCGCATTGCAGGAAAGGCCTACCTTGCCAACCGCACCCCCATCATCAACAACGGCAACGTGGTGGGAGCCGTGGCCCTTCTCCAGGACATCTCCGGCATCGAAGCCCTCGCCGATGAGCTGAAGCTCTCCAGCAGCACCAACGAAGAGCTCCAGGACATCATCGAATCCTCCTTTGACGGCATCTTCGTCACCGACGGCGCAGGCAAGGTGACCCGGCTCAACCGGGCGTACGAGCGCCTCACCGCCATCAAGCGGTCGGAAATCATCGGCAAGACCATGGCAGAGCTCGTGAAGAATGGGTATTACAGTGAATCGGTGACCCTGAAGGTGCTGAAAAGCGGCCAACCCGAATCCATCGTGCAGGAGGTGAAAAACGGCAAGACCATCATGGTCACCGGCACCCCTGTCCTGGACAAGGCGGGCAACACCACCCGCGTGGTGACCAACGTCCGTGACGTGACGGAACTCAACCGTCTGCAGGATGAGCTGTGCACCATGCGCACCCTGCGCTCCCACTACGAGGTGGAGCTCAACAGCCTGCGCCTGAATCAGGGGGACGGGCAGTATGTAATCCGGTCCAAGAAGATGCTGGAGATCCGCACCTTGGCCATGCGCATTGCCCAGGTGGACTCCACCGTACTGATCCACGGAGAATCCGGGGTGGGCAAAGAGATGGTGGCGGAGATGATCCACGAAGGCGGCAAACGCAAAAGCAAGCCCTTCATCAAGATCAACTGCGCCTCCATTCCGGAAAACCTCCTGGAAGCCGAACTCTTCGGCTACGCCCCCGGCTCCTTCACAGGCGCGTCCAGCAAGGGGAAATCAGGCCTTTTCGAAGCTGCCAAAAACGGCACCATCTTCATGGACGAGGTGGGGGAGATGTCCCTGCCCCTCCAGAGCAAGCTCCTGCGGGTTATCCAGGAAAAGGAGATCACCCGCATCGGAGACACCCGCCCCATTGCCGTCAACGTCCGCATCATCACCGCCACAAACCGGGACCTGGAACAGATGGTAAAGGAGAAGAGCTTCAGGAAGGACCTCTTTTTCAGGCTCAATGTGGTGCCGGTGTTCATTCCCCCGCTGCGTGAGCGCTCCGAGGCCATCGTTCCGATGATTTACCACTTCCTGGCCAAGTACAACAAACGCTTCGGCTTCTCAAAACAACTGGACCCCGAGGCGGTGGACATCCTCACCACCCATGGCTGGCCCGGCAACGTCCGGGAGCTTGAAAACGTCATCGAACGGCTGGTGGTCATCACCGCAGGGGAGATCATCGGTGCCACAGACATCCCCGACACCATTCGACGTCCGAATGGGGGTGGAAGCCTCCCCACCCTGTCTGGAAGGCCCCTGAAAGAGATCCTGGAAGAGGTGGAAGCCCGTGCCATTGCCGAAGCCTTAAAGACCCACGGTACCACCCGCAAGGCTGCCGAAGCCCTGGGGGTGAACCAATCCACCGTGGTTCGCAAAGCATCCCGGTACGGGCTTCGGTCCGAAGGGGCCTGATGTCGATGCCCGGATGCATCCCCGTGATGCCACACAGCATCACGCCCAACAAAAACACTTTTTAAGACTGTAGTTCAGCATGTTACACAAAAGACACACCACAAGCCCAGCCAATTCCGATGCCACAATGCATCACCCGTGTACCCTGTCTTGCATGCTTCCCACCATGTTCCCCGCCAAACAACCTTTCCACTCTGTGATGGCTGTATGCCCTGTAAACATTAAACACGCAACCTGCAATGCCGCCGGGATTCCCCTCAAAGCACGCCTTACACCGCCAATTCCGGCACATTGGCATGCTCCCTGCAAATCACCTTCCCCGAAAGCCGGTCATGATCGGTCGTCGGCCCTGGGATCTTCTCCATAATCACAATGCCGTGAACCCGTTGAACCAACGGGTGGGAAGATTGCCACTGCACGCATCCCAAATGCCGTCGACCAGAGAACTGAACGTTAGATGTTGGAAGGAGAGTGAAGCATGAGTAAATACCGCGAAAACGGAGGCAAGCAGTCAGGGATTCCCATGGGTCCCCTGACGTTCAGACTGCCCTTTGTTCACTACCGATTCGAATGGCCGGATTATCTTCAGGGCCTGCTGATGTGTACCGTCTGTCTCGCCATTATCCCTGTCCTCACCGGCAAGCTGGGGATGTCCTTTGAGGTGGCCCTGGCCATCGTCATCATGAACGGCACCCTGTACCTTGCCCACGTCACCTTCGGAGACCCGGTGGTGCCGGGATGGGTCACACCGGCCATCCCGCTTCTCATCGCCTACGTGGAGACCTTTGCTCCCGGGGTGGACCGGATGCAGGCCCTCATCGCCTTTGAGCTGATGTTCGGTGTCTTCTGTATCTTTTTAGGGGTCTCGGGCCTGGCCAAGAAGTTTGTTTCCATCATTCCCAACGCCATGCAATCCGGCATCGTCCTCGGCGCCGGTTTTGCCGCTGTCATGATTGTCTTCAAGCCCGGCAACGGCCTGAAAAGCTTTGACAACTTCCCCTTTACCGTTGTCATCTGCGTGGGCCTTGCCTTCTACCTTCTTTTCTCAGAGCATTTCAAGAGCCTTCGCACCAAAAACAAGTTCTTCTTCTACCTTGCCAACCTCGGCATGATGCCGACCCTGGCCCTGGCCGTCTTCGTGGGGCCCCTCACAGGGGAGCTCGCCTGGCCCACATTCACCAGTGAGATCATCACATCGCCTGATTTTGCGACCCTCTTCAGAGACTTCACCATGCTCGGCAACATTCCCATTCCTTCTGCCAGCATGTTCCTCTCCAGTATTCCCATGGTGATCAGCGCCTACCTCGTCATCTTCGGCGACGTCATCCAGAGCCAGGCCCTCCTTGACGATGCCCAGAAATACCGCCCGGATGAGAACATCGACTACAACCCCAACCGCTCCCACATCATCTTCGGCGTTCGAAACACCATCATGAGTGTCATCGGTCCCGATATCTCCATGTGCGGGCCCCTCTGGGCAGCCATGCAGGTGGTACTGTGCGAACGCTACAAGCACGGACCGGAAGCCATGGACTCCATCAGCGGCGGTGCGGCTTCCTTCCGCTTCGGCACCTGGACCGGCTACTTTCTGGCCCCCATCGTCGCTGCGGTCAAGCCCATCCTCGGCATCGGCCTGGCCTCCACCATGCTGATCCAGGGCTATGTCAGTGTCCGCATCGGCGTTCTCAAGGCCCGCTCCTACAACGACCTTGGCATCGCCGGTGTCACCGGTGCCATCGTGGCCACCCGCGGTGCCACCTGGGGCCTCGGAGCTGCCATTGTCATGTGCGCCCTGATCTATCTGGGCGGCGACAAAGAGAAAGCCTACATCAAAGAAGAGCCGATCTTCCCCGGAGACTCTCCGGACAAGATCAACCAGGAGGTTGAACAGAAACTGGGCAAGGCGTCTTAACCCAAAAAAACGTTCTTCGTGCGTCGTTCTTTGTTCCTGGTTCAATGACATCGCTTTGCGAATGCCAGTTGGATAAGAACAAAACGTACCCGGTTCGTTGAACCTTGGCCCTTACGAAAGAAAATCGCTTCGCTCCTGCCCGTCCTTAATGGCTGGAGCGAAGCGACTCAATCACCTTTAGCCATTAGCCTTTCAACCTTTAGCCTTTTTTTTACCCCCAAGGAGAGCACGCCATGGCTTACATTCAGGGCAACCCCGTCGACGGGCTCAAGCAAACGGTCTCGCGCCACCTTTTTCTCATGGTGACAGTCACCGTGGTCCTTGCAGGCATGATGATCGCCTTCTCCGACAATCCCATGGCAGAGGTGGGGACCATCGCCGCAATCACCCTCTCCTGCACGGCCATCATCGGTTTTGTCTCCTTCCGGTCCAATCCCCTGGCCCTGACCATGCTCTTTAGCCCCGCTCGGTTCAAACAAGCCGTCAGCGAAGAAGAAGCCGTCATCCGGCAGCTGGAGAACCTCTCCGATCGGTGCTACGTCTTCAACAACCTCACCCTGGAGCTCTTTCGCATCGACCATCTTGTCATCTCTCCCTGGGGAATTTTTGTAATGGGCAGGGTCCGCAAGGAAGGGGAACTCGAGGTAAAGAATCATATCCTCCACGCAGGGGATGCCTCCCTCGACACCCTCTGCACCAACACCTGGCGCATCTGCCACCTTCTTAATATCGTCATCCGAAAAGGATGGAGCGAAGAGGTGATGCCCTCACCCGTGGTTGTCCCCCACGCAGGGCACCCCACCAGACTCAAAACCGTGGACGGCATGGATCTCATCAAAGCCGAG
This sequence comes from Desulfolunaceae bacterium, assembly GCA_942491485.1. GTDB lineage: Bacteria > Desulfobacterota > Desulfobacteria > Desulfobacterales > Desulfolunaceae > Desulfoluna. The sequence continues at coordinate 40,104 of CALOAX010000023.1, forward strand.
AACCTTGCAGCCCATGTCGAACAGGGACGAAAAGAGACCATCAGCGAAGAGATGGTGGACTCCGTGGCGGCCTACATCCTCAAACGCTACACCGCCTGAGCCATGGCCCGAATAGTTCACGAGTCGGGTACGTTTATAAGCAAGGCATCAGATGAGTGCCCACGAATCGCCCGCAGGATGAAAAGATCGAGTAACAAACTCGTGACCTGTATTTTTCAAGCAACTGATTTATGCCAGCATGGAAAACCTTGGCCTCTGGCCATGGTCAGAGTTCACAGGCTTTGCCGAGTCAGCGACTCACAGTAAACGAAGAGATACGCCTTAATTAATGGCAACGTGTAACGTCATCATAAAAGAAGAGCTTATGAACCACGAAGATCACGAAGGACACGAAGGACACGAAGAAAAATAAAAGAGCGATAGGTCGCTTTTGCGGCGAAGCCGCCTTCGTGTCCTTCGTGGTAGAAATTCATTCTGTCACTCGGTTTGAATCTACCGTCACTCGGGAGACGTTGGGCGGAGATGAATTTAGTTTCTTTCACCTTGTCAGGAGTAAGGTATTTTATCCCTTTTAGGGTTATTCCAATACCGGCCCCTCTGGGGTCGGATCTTTTTAACGATAGAACGTTGGGATCACGATTGTTTTCCCATGAACTATCCGGGATAGGAGCGAGACGACCATGAACACCCTGCACATCGCCCATTTCAGCCGCCCCCGAAAACTGGCCCTTGCCGCCCTCGCCGCTGCCTGGAGCCTTGATCTCGGCTACAGCATCTTCGTCACCCAGGGTCTCTCCCTGATCAAGATCACCCTCTTGCTCCTCTCGCTGACCCTTGCCTTCTCCGAACAAAAAGGCGGCGCCATCGGATGCGCCCTGGTGGCCCTGCTCATGGCTGTCATCAGCGGCGGTCAGGCCGCGACCTTCAGCACCCAGCCCCCCTCCCCCGACCTCATCGCCTCCCTTGCCACCCTCACCCTCTTTTTCCTGGCGACGCTGTTTTTGGGGGTGGCGGTGGTGAAAAACAGGTCATAGAAAAGAGGCCATAGGTGATAGGTAAGGGAAAAACAAAAACGTTCTTGGTTCGTCGTTTCTGGTTCTTCGTTCAATGAATTCGCTCCGCGAATAGCCCTTAGGATAAAAACAAAACGTTCATTGCTTAAGGTTTCGGCTACCCAGTTTTTCCTATTCACAATTTACTACTCACCATTCACTGGCACAGCCCTTAGCCCTGCTTTTATCCCCGTCCGCCATTTTTTTTCACCTATTCCCTATCACCCGCTGTTTCCTGCCCTTTCCCTTTCTACTCATTATTCAAAACGCACCATTCACCCGCGCAGCCCGCCTTTCGCCTGCTTTTATCCGCTATTGCCTATGGCCTATTTCCCATCACCTGCCTTTCCCGCCCTTAGCCTGTATAACCCTGTAGGATGGGCAAAGCGCGAAGCGTGCCCATCATTGATCGATTAATCTCCATTGATCATATTGCCCGAAATATCGGCGGCCAGACATTCACTTTCTGCATGGGCCGCTATCACCATTCGTGATGGGCACGGCACTACCTTTGCCCATCCTACGGGGCTGCGATCATTTTAGGGGTATTGGTTTCTCGATAATATTCGGTGGAATGTAATACATCGGTTTTGGTGCTTAGAACGCACCCTACAGGCCCTCACTCCCCATAGTGTTTAGGTATTCCCTCATCCGTTGCCCCATCACCCAAGGAACCATGAAATCGTACAAGACCGCTTTACACCGTAGGGTGCGGCCCCCGCACCATGTTCGAACAACCAGCCCCCCTCGATTGGCCTCCCACATTCACGGAAACCCACACCTCCGTGTTGGCTTTTTTTAAATGATGGAGCAGAGCGACTCCTTGAACGACGAACGAAGAACCAAGCACCAAGAACGTTTTTGCTTTCCCCTCCCTTTGCCCCCATTCACGCTCGGAACCATGAAATCGTACAAGACCGCTTTACACCGTAGGGTGCGGCCCCCGCACCATGTTCGAACAACCAGCCCCCCTCGATTGGCCTCCCACATTCACGGAAACCCACACCTCCGTGTTGGCTTTTTTTAAATGATGGAGCAGAGCGACTCCTTGAACGACGAACGAAGAACCAAGCACCAAGAACGTTTTTGCTTTCCCCTCCCTTTGCCCCCATTCACGCTCGGAACCATGAAATCGTACAAGACCGCTTTACACCGTAGGGTGCGTTTACGCACCATGTCCGGGCAACCCACACCCTTAATTGCCCCCACATTCACGAGAACCCACACCTCCGTGTTGGCTTTTTTTAAATGATGGAGCAGAGCGACTCCTTGAACGAAGAACTAAGAACCAAGCACGAAGAACGCTTTTGCTTTTTCTATTCACTGGCGCAGCCTGCCTTGCCCCCTATCCCCTATAACCTATCTCCCATCACTTGCTTTTCCCGCCCTTAGCCAGCTTTTATGCACCAAGAACGCCTTTGCTTTTCCTACTCACCATTCACTACTCACTATTCACCGGCGCAGCCCGCCCTTCGCCTGCCTTGCCCCCTATCTCCCATTACCTGCCCTTTGATGCTTAAACGCATCACAATGCACCCCTGCATCCCCCACCCAACCCCCTCTATCCAATACAATTCCCATCACACCACCCCCGCCTCGATGCCACAGCGCATCACATATCATCTCCCCACAAGAGAGCATCCCCCCGCCCCCAAAAGCGCCCCGCCGTCACCTCACAACCTCATCCCACTGATATTAATCACAATACGTAAAAACCAACCATTTTTCTCACAAAACCGCTCCCTGTGGCACGCTTCTTGGAATTACTTCAAACCAGTTATTTTGGATGGCCGGCTTTCACCCCATTCAATCTCTTGTTAACGCCCTGTTGTCGGGACGTTCCATCCATCAAGTAAACCAAGGAGTATGCGAAATGAAAACCGCAGCGGAATATGAAGAGAGTTTGAGAAAGCTTAATCTGAATGTCTACCAGTTCGGTAAAAAGGTAGAGAATGTCGTGGACGACCCCATCATTCGCCCCTCCATGAATGCGGTTGCCGCCACCTACGAATGCGCTCACATGGCCGAATACGAAGACCTCATCACAGCCACGAGCCATATCACCGGCAAAAAGATCAACCGCTTCACCCACATCCACCAGAGCACCGAAGACCTGGTAAAAAAGACCAAGATGTGTCGTCTCCTGGGCTCCCTCACCGGCTGCTGCTTCCAGCGCTGCGTGGGCATGGACGCCATGAACGCTCTGTCCATGACCACCTTTGATATCGACGCCAAGTACGGCACCGAATACAACAAGCGCTTTCTTGCTTACCTTGAGTTCGTTCAGGAGAACGACCTGGTCTGCGACGGCGCCATGACCGACCCCAAGGGCGATCGCAGCCTGCCTCCCCACAAGCAGGCCGACCCGGACATGTTCCTCCATGTGGTGGAAGAGCGGGAAGACGGCATCGTGGTTCGGGGCGCCAAGGCGCACCAGACCGGCGCGGTGAACTCCCATGAGATCATCATCATGCCCACCATCTCCATGCGGGAAGAGGACAAGGACTACGCCATCAGCTTTGCCCTGCCCAGCGACGCAGACGGAATCACCTACATCATGGGCCGCCAGTCCTGCGACACCCGAAAGCTCGAAGAGGGCAACATCGACCGCGGCAACGTCCTTTACGGCGGCCATGAGGCCCTCGTTGTCTTCGACGATGTCTTTGTCCCCTGGGATCGTATCTTCATGTACAAGGAGTGGGATTTTGCCGGACAGCTCGTGGAGCAGTTCGCCTCCTACCACCGCCAGAGCTACGCCTGCAAGGCAGGGGTGGGCGACGTTCTCATCGGCGCCACCCAGACCATCGCCGAATTCAACGGCGCCCAGAAGGCTTCCCACGTCAAAGACAAGATTATCGAGATGAACCACCTGAACGAGACCCTCTTCTGCGGTTCTGTCGCCTGTGCGGCCGAAGGCCACAAAGAGCAGTCCGGCACCTATCTCGTCAACACCCTCCTTGCCAACGTCTGCAAGCAGAACGTCACACGGTTCCCCTACGAAATCGCACGTCTCGCTCAGGACATCGCCGGCGGCCTCATGGTGACCCTCCCCTCCGAAGAGGATTTCACCTCTCCTGAGGTGGGCAAGTGGGTGAAGAAGTACTTCAAGGGCGACGACTCTGTGGCCACCGAAGACCGCATGCGCATGCTGCGCCTCATTGAGAACATCACCCTTGGCACCGCCGCTGTGGGCTACCTCACCGAGTCCATGCACGGCGCCGGATCACCCCAGGCCCAGCGCATCATGATCTCCCGCCAGGTGAACCTGAAGCAGAAGCAGAAAGTGGCAAAACGCCTCTGCGGGATCACAAAGGACGATGAGTAACAGGCACCAGGGGAGCCCCTCGGGGCTCCCTGCCGCGCCAAGGCGTATCGGTCTCAAGTACTGCGGGGGGTGTGCCCCACGGTACGACCGGGTGGAGCAGGTACGGATCATCTCGACATCCCTGCGCGGGATGATCAACCTCCTCCCTGCAGGTGAGCAGAACCTGGAAGCCATCCTCGTGGTGGCGGGCTGCCCGACCTGCTGTGTGGAGACCCGGGCCTTTGAGCCTCTTCCCATACTCCGGATCCGGTCCGAAGCCGACACCCGCCTCTTGATTGATGAAATAAAAGCCGAACCGAGCCGTGACCTGGCCGGAAGCACACTCTCAGTGGTTGGATGAGGAGAGCACATGAACTGGAATGAACATTACGAAAACCGGCAGATCACCCTCGAGGAAGCCGCACAAAAGATAGAATCCGGCAACCGGGTCGTCGCAGGCCACGCCTGCGGCTCCCCCGAGCCCATTTTGGATGCCCTGGTGGACCGGGCCGAAGAGCTTGAAAACGTGGAGATCGTACACATGGTCTCCATGGGCAAGAGCGCCTACTGCCAGCCGGAATACGAGAAGAGCTTCCGTCACAACTCCATCTTTGCCGGGGGCGGCTCTCGCAAGGCCATTGCCGAAGGCCGGGCGGATTTCACCACCTGCTTTTTCAGCGAAATCCCCCTGCTCTTCAGAAACGGCCACCTGCCCGTGGACGTGGCCCTGGTCACCGTCTCCGAGCCGGACAAGATGGGCAACATGAGCCTCGGTATCTCCGTGGACTACACCCTGGAGGCGGCACTCAAGGCCAAGACCGTCATCGCGGAGGTCTCTCCCCACATGCCGACCATCGGAGGCAACGCCTTTCTTCACGCCTCGGACATCGACTTTTTCGTCGCCAGCGACCGGAAGATGATCGAGCTGCCTCCCCCGCGCATCGGGGATGTGGAAAAAGCCATCGGCTCCCACGTGGCAGAGCTCATTGAAGACGGGGACTGCCTCCAGCTCGGCATCGGTGCCATTCCCGACGCCGTCCTCACCTTCCTCGGTGAAAAAAAGGACCTGGGCATCCACTCGGAGATGATCTCCGACGGGGTGATGTCCCTGGTTGAACAAGGCGTTATCACCGGCCGCAGCAAGAACCTGCACCCCGGCAAGATCATCATCACCTTTGCCATGGGCAGCCACGCCTTTTATGAGTGGCTGGACGCCAACTCCATGGTGGAGATGCACCCCGTGGACTACGTCAACGACCCCTTTATCGTCTCCCGCAACGACAACATGGTCTCCATCAACTCTGCCATCGCCGTGGACCTTCTCGGCCAGGTGGCGGCAGACAGCATGGGGGCCCGCCAGTTCTCCGGCGTGGGCGGCCAGGTGGACTTTGTCCGTGGTGCACGTCGCGCCAAAAACGGCCGCAGCATCATCGCCATGCCCGCCACCGCCAAAAAAGGGACCATGTCTCGAATCGTCAGCACCTTAGCCCCGGGCCAGGCCGTCTCCACGTCCCGAAACGATGTCGACTACATCGTCACCGAGTTCGGCCGCGCCCACCTCACAGGAAAAACCCTGGAACAGAGAGCCAAGGCCCTCATCGACATCTCTGCCCCCGAATTCCGCGATACCCTCTGGTACGAATTCGAGGAGATTTACAGAGACAAGTAGTTCCTTGCTTCGACCACCAGCCCACCCCATGCTCCCACGGCATACTGATGGGGTGGGTTGATGGCCGGGAAAAAAATAACAGCGTGCTTGGTTCTTGGTGCTTGGTTCTTCGTTCGAGGAACTTGCTTCGCAAGCAGCCAAATTGATAAAAGCCAAAAGCGTTCCTGGTTCGTCGCCCATACAACCTTAAGCCCTTCTCCTCCTACTCAACGAAACCTACACCGTCGTTCTGGTGCGGAAACCGCACCCTACGATTGAAGGACGTGCTTGGTTCTTAGCGGTGCTTGGTTCGTCGTTCAAGGTATTCGCTGCCGAATGGCCAATTGATAAAAGGCAAAAGCATTCCTGGTTCGTCGCCCATACAACCTTAAGCCCTTTTCCACCTGCTCAACGAAACCTACACCGTCGTTCTGGTGCGGAAACCGCACCCTACGATTGAAGGACGTGCTTGGTTCTTCGTTCAATTTATTCGCTGCGCGAATGGCCAATTGATAAAAGGCAAAAGCGTTCCTGGTTCGTCACCCATACAACCTTAAGCCCTTTTCCACCTGCTCAACCTAATCCACACCGTCGTTCTGGTGCGGAAACCACACCCTACAGGCCCCGAATTTTTCAGAGGTTTTGTTTTTTTCGAATGATAGAGCGCAGCGACTCCCCGAACCAAGAACGAAGAACCAAGCACGAAGAACGCTTTTGATTTTATGCACGAAGAACGTTTTTTGCCCTTCGCCTGTTTATTCTTTTCCCCCCTCCTTTGCCCATCCACGCACGCAGTCATGACATCCTACAAGACCGCTTTACACCGTAGGGTGCGGTCCCCGCACCATGTCCGGGCACCCGAGACCCTTAATTCCCCCACGCATTCACGGGAACCCACACCATTCTTTGCTTTTCTCCAAATGATGGAGCACAGCGACTCCACCGCTACTCACTATTCACTACTTTCTATTCACCGGCGAAGCCTGTTTTCTCTGTTGGAGCATCGCGACTCCCCGAACCAAGAACGAAGAACCAAGCACGAAGAACGCTTTTCCGCTTTTCCCACCCGCTCAACGTAATGCACTCCGTCGTTCTGGTGCGGAAACCACACCCTACGGGCCCCGGTGCCCCAAAGGTATCGAATTTGCTCTACCTGTATCGCAATCAAAGGGTTGAAGGTGTTTCGATCTATTCACTATTCACGACTTACTATTCACTGTCACAATCCGGGCAACCAACACCCTTAATCGCCCCCATGCATGCATGGCAACCCACACCATTCTTTGCCTTTTTTAAATGATAGAGCATCGCGACTCCACCGCTACTCACTATTCACTACTTTCTATTCACCGGCGAAGCCTGTTTTCTCTGTTGGAGCGAAGCGACTCCTTGAACGAAGAACGTTTTCGTTTTTCCCCTATTGCCTCATCTCCCCCAATCCGGCATAATAAGCCATTGAATTTCCGTTGATCCTGCACATTCCCTGCTCCTCTCTCCTCTTCTCACGTCCCCTCTCCCCATGGTCCGCTCACCCCGCGGTTGCAGGATCCTTGCCTTTTTCCAATCCATTCCCTGACACAGGACAACACCATGACCGAATTTCCGCAAAACCCGTCCACGGTTTACTATTTCGGAACCTGCCTGTCGGACATGATTTATCCCGAAGCGGGCCTGGCAGGCATTCGCCTTCTCCAGCGTGAGGGGGTGGACGTCATCTACCCCGAAGGGCAATCGTGTTGCGGGCAACCGGCTTACAACTCCGGGTTCCCCGATGAAGCACGCGCCGTGGCCCTGGCCCAGGTGAAGGCTTTTTCCGGCAGCAACGCCCCCATTGTTGTGCCTTCCGGCTCCTGCGCCGGCATGATGCGCATCCACTATCCCCTTCTTTTCGAGCACGAGCCCGAGTACTTCAAGGTCAAACGCTTTTCCGAGCGCATCTTTGAGCTCACCTCCTTCCTGCGGCACAGCCTGAATCCCACCTACACCGACAAGGGCCCCCCCATCACCCTTACCTGGCACAGCTCCTGCCACGCCAGGCGCGAGATGGGTTGCACGGAAGACAGCAAAGCCCTTCTCAGGCAGCTTTCCAACGTCACCCTGGTGGAACTGGAGAACGAGCACGAGTGCTGCGGCTTCGGCGGGACCTTCTCCGTCAAGCGGCCGGAGATCTCGGCGGCCATGGTGAAGGACAAGGTCCGGGACATCCAGGGCACGGGGGCCTCGGCCTACATCACCGGGGACTGCGGCTGCATGATGAACATCAGCGGCCACATGGAGAGCGGCAAGCGCCCCATTTCCGGACATCATATTGCCGAATTCATACTGGAGCGAATCCATGGATAAACCGAAGACATACAACTTTGCGCGGGAAGCGGCCAGGGCCCTTGCAGACACCCAGCTGCGGGACAACTTAAGGTTCGCCACCCAGAGCCTCAGGCAAAAACGCCTCGCCGTCTTTGACGACCCGGACGAAACCGAAGCCCTTCGGGAGATAGGCAGCCGCATCAAGGCAAGGGGACTCACCCACCTGCCCCGCCTTCTGGAAGAACTGGAAGATCGCTGCTGGGAAAACGGCATCGTCGTTCACTGGGCGGAGACCACCGAAGAGGCCAACCGCATTGTGCTCTCCATCATGGAGGCCCACGGCGCGAAAAAGGCGGTGAAGGGCAAGTCCATGGTCTCCGAAGAGATGCACTTCAACGCCTTTATGGAGGCACGGGGCAAACAGGCCCTGGAGACCGACCTGGGCGAGTTCATCATCCAGCTCAACAACGAGCCGCCTTCCCACATCATCGTGCCGGCCATCCACAAAAACCGGAAGCAGATCGGCAAAATCTTTGCCGACAAGATCCCCGACACGACCTACACCGAGGACACGGACATCCTTCTGGCCACGGCACGACGGATTTTACGGGAGCACTACCGCACTGCGGACATCGGCATCTCAGGCGTCAACTTCGCCGTTGCCGAAACCGGCACCCTCTGCCTGGTGGAGAACGAGGGCAACGGGCGCATGTGCACCACGGTTCCCCCGGTGCATGTGGCCCTCATGGGCCTTGAAAAAGTAGTGGCAAAACTTGAAGACGTGCCCCCACTCTACCGCCTGCTCTGCGGCTCTGCCACGGGCCAGCGCATCACCACCTACTTCAACATGATCAAGGGCCCTCGAAAGAAGGGGGAGAAAGACGGCCCCAAAGAGGTGCACCTGGTGATCCTGGACAACGGCCGCTCCCGCATGCTGGCCGATCCCCAGCTCCGCAAAGTCCTGCGCTGCATCCGCTGCGGCACCTGCCTCAACCACTGCCCGGTCTACACCCGCATCGGCGGCCATGCCTACGGCTCCACCTACCCCGGCCCCATCGGTGAGATCCTCATGCCCCAGCTTGACGGGCTCGACACCAAGGGAGAGCTTGCCACCGCCTCCTCCCTCTGCAACGCCTGCAGCGAGGTCTGTCCGGTGAAAATCCCCATCCCGGAGCTCATCCGCCGCATGAGAAACGAAAGCTACCTGAAAAAAGGCACCGGGGTTATCCCCGGGCACGGCGCCAAACGAAACGCCGTGGAGTGGATCGTCTGGAAAGGCTGGCGTTACTCTCAAACCATCCCTGCCTTAAACTGGCTCATGCTGAAAACCCTGGCCCTCACCGGCCGGATTCTCCCAAGAGTCGGCCCCTTGAAAGCCTGGACCCGCGTTCGCACCAAGCCCGTCTTTGCCAAAGAGAGCCTCAAGCAGCTCACCCGACAGGAGGGAATTCGCCATGAGTAAACCGTCCGCCCGAACCCAGATCTTCTCCCGCCTCTACAAAAACGCCGGCGCCATCGCGCCTTACACGCCGGAGGCCCCGGCCTGGACGCCTCCGGCCCTCACACCTGCCAAGCGGATCAACCGTTTTGTGGAGCTCATGGAGGCGATGCGCTCGGAAGTGTACCGCGTCAAAGGCGACGCATGGGTGGATGCCTTGCGAAAACTCATGCGAACCCGGGAGCTCGCCACCCTTGCCTACGGCAAAGGAACCTGGTGCGGAGACCTCCTTGAAAAAAGCTGGAAGGAAAAGCCCCACCCCACCGACCTTATCCCCTGGACCCAGGACGTGGAAGAGTTCCGGGACGAGCTCTTCGGCATCAACGCCGGCATCACCACCACCATGGGCGGCATCGCCGAAGCCGCCGCCCTCATCCTCTGGCCCACCCCGGAAGAACCCCGCCTCCTCTCCCTGGTGCCGCCGATCCACATCGCCCTCGTCAAAGCCAAGGAGATCGTCACCTCCTTCCCCGAGGCCATCAAAAAACTCGACTGGGCCAAAAAAGCCCCCACCAACAGCCTCCTCATCTCCGGCCCATCCAAAACAGCCGACATCGAGCTGATCTTGCAATTCGGGGTCCACGGGCCGACGGATTTGATTGTGTTTGTGATTGAGTGAAGGCGCGCAGCGCCGGTGAGTAGATAATAGTGAGTAGTGAGTAGTGGCGGAGACGCTGCGCGGAAAATGCAGGTAATAGAAGATAGGGGATAGGTAATAAAAGCAGGCTAAGGGGAAAAACCGTTCTTCGTGCTTGGTTCTTCGTTCTTCGTTCAAGGAGTCGCTGTGCTCCATCATTTGGAAAAGGCGAACAAAGCGGTGTGGGTTCCCGTGAATGCGTGGGGGAATTAAGGGTCTCGGGTGCCCGGGCATGGTGCGGGGACCGCACCCTACGTTGTAAAGCGGTTTTGTACGATTTCATGACTCCGAGGGTGGATGGGAGCAAAGGATGGCGTAATCCGTAACATTTGGAGCACCGGGGCCTGTAGGGTGCGGTTTCCGCACCAGAACGACGAAGTGGTTTAGGGTGAATAGATGGGGAAATGGAAAAAGAGGAAAATCGTTCTTCGTTCTTGGTTCGAGGGGTCGCTGTGCTCCAACAGAGAAAACAGGCTTCGCCGGTGAATAGAAAGTAGTGAATAGTGAGTAGCGGTGGAGTCGCTGCGCTCTATCATTTAAAAAAGGCAAAGAATGGTGTGGGTTGCCATGCATGTATGGGGGCGATTAAGGGCGTCGGTTGCCCGGACATGGTGCGGGAACCACACCCTACGGTGTAAAGCGGTCTTGTACGATTTCATGATTCCGAGGGTGGATGGGAGCAAAGGGTGGGGAAAAGTACAAAAGCGTTCTTCGTGCTTGGTTCTTAGTTCTTCGTTCGAGGAGTCGCTACGCTCCGGCAAGTATGAAAAAGGCCTAAAACGATCGTCGATTGCCATTTCAAAATGGTTTCCTGCGCAGCAGGTTCCTTCAACCAAGAACCAGGCACGAAGAACCAAGAACGCTATTAGCCTGTAGGGTGCGGTTTCCGTACCAAAACCGAAGCATTACATTCCACCGATATTATCGAGAAACCAATACCCTTAAAATGACCGCAGCCCCGTAGGATGGGCAAAGGTAGTGCCGTGCCCATCACGAGTGGTGATAACGTCCCATGGGCGAACCAAGAACGCTGTTGGTCTTCCCCCAAAAACGTCTTTTTTTTGCCCTTATCAACCTGTCCACTTGCAAAGCAAGTTCATTGAACGAAGAACCAGGCACGAAGAACTAAGAACGCTGTTGTTTTTTTGCTTTAAAACAAAAAAAGCGGAATGCATCAAATGCATTCCGCTTTGCTTTTAAAGGTCAAGCCGTTCGGAGGTGAACTATGGCAGTAGACCCTCACTGAACGGCTTGAAGGGGACCATGTGGCTGCCACCACCGGTCACACCTGAATATACATTACCTCAGAACTGTGGGTGGGTCAACTCCAAAACCCCCGCCAGCCCTGATATTCGGAGGGATTCCCATCTCACCTTTTGGATGTTTCATGAATGCAATGCGTTGTCCCATGGGCCAGAAAGAGCCCATGGCAGACATAGTCCCCCCACGGCGCCCACTTGTTGATGATTCGGTGACAGTGCATAAAATCAAAACCGGTGGTCGGGTTGCATGCCGGTTTTCATGCATTCCGGGCACAAGAGAAGAAAAGGGAAAAAACCGGTTGACAGCCTGAGACTGGAACTGTATAAACACCAGGTTTTTAAAGGCTGATTGCCTGTTGCAAATGGGCGAGATGTCCTATATATAAACATGACGATAAGCCGAAGTGGTGGAATTGGTAGACACGCCAGATTTAGGATCTGGTGCCGCAAGGCGTAGGAGTTCAAGTCTCCTCTTCGGTACCAAATAAAAACAAAAGGCCACAGCATTGAAAAATGCTGTGGCCTTTTTTGTGTTTTTAAAAGCGTGCTTGGTTCCTGGTGCGTGGAACTTGCTTCGCAAGGGCCGGTTAGATAAGTGCAAAAGCCGAAAAGCAAGGGCGTTTTTGGTTCTTCGTCCAATATACTCGCTGTGCGAATGACCTGGTTTTGAGAAAAATAAAACCGATAAAGGTGAATTTACGGGCGATATTTGATGACCTTGCTTACGGTACTTACCGCCGTCATTCTGGTGCGGGGACCACACCCTACGGAGTTGCGGTTCTTCCAACGTTTTTGGCTGTTTTCTCAATGACGGAGCCCAGCGACTCCTCGAACGAAGCACGAAGCACGAAGCACGTTTTTGTTTTACGGATCTAAACAAAGGATATTTGGGCTTCATTGGTGCGTAGAACGCACCCTACGATTGAAGGGCGTTCTTAGTGCTTGGTTCCTGGTGCGTGGAACTTGCTTCGCAAGGGCCGGTTAGATAAGTGCAAAAGCCGAAAAGCAAGGGCGTTTTTGGTTCTTCGTCCAATATACTCGCTGTGCGAATGACCTGGTTTTGAGAAAAATAAAACCGATAAAGGTGAATTTACGGGCGATATTTGATGACCTTGCTTACGGTACTTACCGCCGTCATTCTGGTGCGGGGACCACACCCTACGGAGTTGCGGTTCTTCCAACGTTTTTGGCTGTTTTCTCAATGACGGAGCCCAGCGACTCCTCGAACGAAGAACGAGGCACTAAGAACGAAGAACGTTTTTGTTTTACGGATCTAAACAAAGGATATTTGGGCTTCATTGGTGCGTAGAACGCACCCTACGATTACAGGCATTCTAACGGTATTGGCTTTTCTCTAAATGACGGAGCGCAGCGACCCCTCGAACGAAGAACGAAGAACGCTTTTGTTTTATGCACCAAGAACGCTTTTGATTATTTTTTACTGCTTTTTCGCCCTTCCCATTCACTACTCACCATTCACGACTCACTGGCGTAGCCACCATAATACCCCCCATACCCATAATAATAGTACCCCCCGTTCTTGGCGCTGGCACCGTTAATCACCAGCCCTTTCACGTCGGTGCCCACGTGCTGGAGGGCTTTGAGGCCCCGTTCGAGCATGTCGCAGGTGGTTTTTCCGGCGCGGACCACCACCACGGTGGAGTCCACGAGCTGGCTTAAAATCAGGCTGTCGGAGACAGGCATCACGGGTGGGGAGTCGATGACCACCATGTCATAGGTTTCGGACATGGTGTCCAGCAGGTTTTTCAGGCGCTCGGAGCTGAGGAGTTCTGACGGCAGGGGTGGCACCGGGCCGGCGAGGATGGCGCTGAGGTTTTCCACGTCGGTATCTGCAATGACGGCCTCGTCGCTGTTCCCGCTTAAGTAAGTACTCAGACCTTCGTCCTTTGAGATCCCCAGGAGTTTCCCTAAATTGGGTTTTCTCAGGTCGGCATCGATGATGAGGACCTTTTTGCCGCTGTTGGCAAGGGCGGTGGCCAGGTTGACGGCGGTGGTGGTCTTTCCGTCTGCGGGGGCCATGCTGGTGAAGAGAACCCGCTTCGGCGGCTCGTCCCGGCTTGTGAGCATAAGGGAAGCCCGCAGTGATTTGTAGCTCTCCGAGATGCTGGACAGGGGCGATAACTTGACCACCTCTTCCACGCGGCCCTCTTTCGGGGGCATCTGGGAGATCACCCCGAGCACGGGCAGTCCGAACCGATCTTCGGCCTCTTCCACGGATTTCACGGTGTTGTCCAGGTACTCCACAAAAAAGGCAAGCCCCACCCCGCCGAAGAGCCCCAGGAGCACCCCGAGGAGGAGGTTTCGCATGCGGTGGGCGTTCACCGGGTTCGCAGGGGGCACAGCGGCTTCCACGGTCCAGACGTTTACCGGCTGGACCTCTTCGGAGAGGGTCTGGTCCTTGATCTTGGCGATGAGGGCGTTGTAGAGGTGGCGGTAGGTCTCCACATCCCGCTTGAGGATCTTGTACTGAACGTACTTCTCGCTTAGGGTGATGGCCTCGCCCCTGGCGGCCAGAAGCTGGGCCTTCAGGTTCTTCACATTCTCCCGGGAAAGCTCGTAATCGTTCTGGATGGACTGAATCACCCGCTCGGTTTCTGTGGTGAGGTTGCGCTGAAGAAGCTCCAGCTCGTTGTTGGCCCGAATCATCACCGGATGCCTTCGGCCATACTTTTTGGAGTTCTCAAGGAGGGTCTGTTCCGCCTCCACCAGATCCCTTCGGATCTCCCCAATGATCTCATGGTCAGAGACCGCCGGAACCGACAGGGCCTCTTCGGGGGTGAGGGCCCGGATCTTGGTGTAGATGCTCCGAAGCTCTTCCTTTCTGGTTTCCGCCTCCGTCAGCTTGGCCGAGAGCTCGTTCACCCGCTGGGGCCCGATGCTGATGTTGTTCTCGATGGCCACGATGTCCTGGCGCCGCATGTAGCTGTTCAGGGCTTTTTCAGCCGTTTCGAGCTGCCTGCGCTGCTCTTCGGCCTTCTTGCTCATCCACTGGATCGTGTACCCCGAGGCCTTCATGCGCATCTCAAGGAGCTCATCCACATACGCCCGGGTAAAGGCGTTCACCACCATGGAGGCGATGACCGGGTTTTCGAACTCGTAGCTGATGTTGACGATCTTGCTGTCTTTGGTGGGCTTGATATTCAGCTCTTTGATCAGGGCATCGGCGATGATGTCGGTATCGGTACGTTTCTCGCCCGCAAGCCCTGTGCCGGTGGCCTCTTCATCCGATTCCGAGAAGGCCTTGAGCATCCCCTTCACCCACGCCAGTCCCTCCTGCCAGACCGGCTTCTTCTCATCCTCGAAGTCGAGGAACCAGGAGGCGTACCGCGTCGCAAGGCCCAGGTCCTCCACCACCTTCACGGCCACGGGCTTGCTTTTGATGATCTGGAACTGGGTTGCCAGAAATTCCGGATCCCAGCGCACATACCCCTGGGACTCGATGAGGGAGGCCGAGTTTTCGTTCTTTTCGATAAGAAGCTTGGTGGTAGCCCGCCAGGAAGGCTCCAGGTGGGAGGTGTACACCCCGATGATGGTGAAGGTGACCGTCAGGATAAAAAAGGTCAGGACGGTAAACCACCGCTTTTGAATCACCCGCCAGTAGTCGCGTAAATGGATCTCTCTCTCTTCCATGCTAAAAAAAACTCTCCTGTACCACGATGATGTCGCCGGGGATTACCTTCTCCCCCATGTCGATCTCTTCAAGGATCTCTTTTTTCCCATCCACAAGCCGGATCACCTGGGCGCTCTTCTTGTAGGCCCTGCGGGTAAACCCGGACGCCATGGTGACCAACACCATGATGGAGGTGTCCTCATCGATTTCATACTGCCCCGGGGTTTTCACCTGCCCCAGGATGTTGGCCTTTCGGCTTCGGTACTCGTCGATAAAGACGTTGATCTGCGGATTGACCAGGTACTCCTCTTCCACATACTGACTCATGAGGTGCTCGGAGATCTCTTCTGCGGTCATCCCGCTCACCTTCACGCTGCCGATAAACGGCATCTTGATGGTCCCGTCGGCGGTCACCCGCGCGTTCATGGTCAGATCCTGATGTTCGTAGACCTTGATAGACAACAAATCCCCTTTCCCGACCCGGAAGCTCTGCGCCGAGGCCGTACAAAGGGGACTCAAAATCACCATGACAATCAGAAGTACTGCTATATTTCTCATAGTTACCTGTAAAAAAAGGAAAGTTCGAGGTTTAACAAAGGCTAAAGGCTAAAGGCTAAAGGCTAAAGGCTAAAGGCTAAAGGCTAAAGGCTAAAGGCTAAAGGCTAAAGGCTAAAGGCTAAAGGCTAAAGGCTAAAGGCTAAAGGCTAAAGGCTAAAGGCTAAAGGCTAAAGGCTAAAGGCTAAAGGACGGTAACCGTCCTGGAAAATGAGTCAAGCAACAAAAGCAACTTTTTACAGTAATTTTCCCTGTTTTTAACCACTGGAGCAACGCGACTCATCGACCATTAGCCATACGCCTTTCGCCATTAGCCAGTTTTTATCTGCCTTAGGCCTTTTGCCCGCTTTTCTCTGCCATACGCCTTTCGCCATTAGCCAGTTTTTTGTCTGCCATTCGCCTTCTGCCTGTTTTTTTTTCCTACTTAGATCGAGCGTGTATCAATTTCTGAAGCATCGCTGATATATAAATGCACTCAGTTTCAATATGGGTAAATTGTGATTGGTCGATATAACCAATCTCAAACGCGATAATGGATTGTGTCAGAACCTCGGCGGCAGACCCCTTGGCAATGTAAAAATGCCTTATGGCTTGCTTGTCAGTATCCAGTTCATCCCCTTCAGCGATATTGCTGGGTATTGATACCGCAGCCCGTTGAATCTGACCACGTAGACCGGCATCACGAAGCATGTCGCCCTGGGTAGTTAGCTTATAAATATAAACAGCCAGGGCCTTCGCTTGCTGCCAAACTTTTAATTTTCGAAAGGCCATAGAGTGGAACCTTCGGTTATGGCTAATGGCTGGCAACCGTCCTGAAAAACGAGTGAAGAGCTAAATAAAAGGCCCTAAACTGAGCGGATTTGCTCAAGACTCGCTTAAGGTTTTTTATATCACTGACGTCGCGAAGCGACACCACCACCTTTAGCCTTCTGCCTTTAGCCATTCGCCAAGTTTTGTTCGTTTACAACGAACACGTCACACTCACCAACACACTGTTCTCCGTATACGCACTCGCATCCGTCACATCATCCCCGTCCACATCCCGGTCGGAGTAGGAGTAGGAAAGGCTGGCGAAGATGTAGTTGTTGAAGGTGTAAGCGAGACGGGGTGAGGCAAGGACGGTGGTGTCCACGCGGTCGATGCTGTCGTACTCTTCGTCGGTGAGAGAGACCATCAAGGAAGCAGAGATGCGATCGGTGAGGAAGTAGGAGCCGGTGAGGCTGCCCTTGGTCTCGGTGACGAAATAACTGCTCCCTGTGGTGGTTTCGATGTTGGCACGGCTTGCAGTGGCCGTCAGGTTCGCCCGATCGGTGAGCTCGTAGGAGAGACGCCCTTCCAGAGCAAGGTCGTCCTTGGTGTCATCCATTGCATCCAGCTCTTTTCTCATCATGCCGATCTTGCCCATGGCGTCGATGCGGTCCGTGGCGTTGTACTTCACACCAAGAAAGAACTTCATCTCTTCACTGTCCCGGTTGGCCGAATCGTAATCGATGTCCACGTGAGAGACCTCCCCGAACAGGGTGGTCTTGGACTTTACGTCAAAGAAGAGATACCCGTCAAAAGAGGTGTCCACACGGTCTTTTTCAGGTGCCTGGGAGTTGTAGTTTACATCGTAGTAGCCCACATCCACACGAGCCTTCATCTTATCGGTGATCTCATAGGAGGTCGCAAGACTCAACAGGTTGTTGTTGTACTCGGCGCTGTCGGTCTCTTCCTCAACGGCGTCGCGATAATCCTTGTACTGATCCATCAGCTCAAAGGAGAGACCGCCCGCAAAGTTCGCCGCCGCATAGGCGTCGAGCTGGTGGGAGGTGAAATCCCGCTCGTCAAAGTCGGCGTAGTTTTCAAAGGTGGGGGCGTACTTAAAGTAGGTCTGGAATTTGCCGATGTCGTCGTTCTGAAAGCGCGTCTGGGCCATGCCGCCCGGCGCAGAGCTCATGGTCACAAAGTTGATCACCTCGGCATCGGACCCGGGAAGGGCCAGCCAGAACCCCGGGGTGACATAACTGACGTAATCGTCCTCTTCATTCTCATTGGTGGCAAACAGGTTGTCCGTGTACTCCCCGTCAACCGTGATGAAGGGATGCACCACCCCTGAATCGATCCCGAACTTCTCCCGGGAAAAGAGAGAGCACCACCCCGAGGTGGCCGTCGCCAGAATCAGCAGACCGCACAACCCACACCACATCCACGTCGTTCGTTTCACTGTAGTCACCTATGTATATTTAAAAGCGTGCTTGGTTCGTCGTTCTTGGTTCTTCGTTAAATGAACTTGCTTTGCAAGTGGCCAGTTTTGATAAGGGCAAAAAACAAAAAGCGTTAAAAGCAAGGGCGTTCTTGGTTCGTCGTTCTTGGTTCTTCGTTCAATGAACTTGCTTTGCAAGTGGCCAGTTTTGATAAGGGCAAAAGCGTTTGAAACCATTTGTAAGTAGCAAGTAGTGAATAGTGAGTGGCATAAAGGATGTGGCCTTTCAATTTTCTCTTTAAACCTACTGCCATTAGACTTCACCCCTTATAACTCACCAAATTCACGACTCACTATTATCTATGCGCTATTCACGACTCACCATTCACTATTCACTGGCGAAGCCTAATTCGGACTCACATCCCCCTGCCTTCTTTCACGCTTCCTCTGGCGATTTTGCTGAGCGCCCTGGTTTCTCTGCCCCCCACTGGGGGTGTAGGTCTGACCGGTCTGGGCGGTTTGAGCTGCAACAGCCACAGCCTCGGGAGCAAGGCCGGCCTGGACGGCTCCAGTTTTAATCTCGGACATGGGCACGTTGGACTCCATGGCGCTGCCCATGACAGAAACCACGCTTCCGCCGGCCTCGATGGCTGCTGCCACCACCTGGCTGGGGGGAACGCCTGCGGCAACAGCGGCGGTGACCACCTCGCTTTCGGGGGCACCGGAGACAATGGCAGCTGCAACCACCTGACTTGCGGGAGCGCCGGCTTTAAGGGCCGCAGTAACGACCACACCGGTATCGGCACCGGCTTCAACGGCGGCTGCCACCACCTCGCTTGCAGGGGCATCGGCCGCAAGGGTCGTTGCCACCACATCCGCAGGCTTTACGTCTGCTGCAATGGCGGTGTTCACCACAAGGGCCACATCGGCCTTGGCCTCAAGGGCCGCCTTAATAACGTCCTTCTTGTCCTCTACCACGGCGAAGCTGGATTTCAGCGCAATTTCAACGGCACCGGGGTCGATGGCGTTGACCTCTGCGAGGCAGTCGGCCAGTTCCACACCCTGGGACATGGCAAACTGAATGGCGTCCTCCATCATGGTGGAGTCCACAACCCCTCCGAATTCAACGGCATCTTTCATCACCGTTTTCCAGTCCGACTCCGCGAAACTGCCGGTAGCCGTCACGCACAATGCGAGAAACGCGACCAAAACAACGATACTCTTTTTCATGGTGTCCCCCTGAATGTATGGTTGAATCTTCAAAATTAAGATGGATAAACTATGACAAGGCAGGGCCGCAAACAAATCTACAGGAACACACGAACCGTCCCTGCAAGGCCCCACCATTTGACTTTATTTCCTAACTCTTCTTTCGCACCAACGAATGGTAAAGAGGTGAGTTCAAAGAAAATGAGAGGGGCAATTCGCCCTCAACGTAAGAAAGATATATGAACTTATTTTCGCAACCACAATTTAAGCAATACGCAAAAAGGTCAACTACATCGTAAACGCCCATTAGAAAAGCATAATGCTCGTTTTTTTACAAGTGTTTTACCCACTTTCTTTAAGTGAAACCCCGATCCCTAAGTCCGTCTTAATCGCAACCGTATCCCGGATATTTCACGAGTCGAGTGCTCTTATATTCAAGGCATCAGTGTTGCAGATGTAGTTATTTACCTCAATGCTCTGATAACGCGGAAGATGAGTGCACTCGGCTCGCCCAACGGGTGAGAAAATCGAACACGAAATCGTGAGTAACCTTTTTCATTTTCGAACCAACAGGTTTTTGAGACAGAGAACCTGTAATAAGATTCCATTTTTTTCACCGTGTGTTTTCTCATGAAATTTCCGGGATAGAGGGGCGAATAGTCAGCACTGTCCCTTTGCGCCCTCCAGATCTTCACTACTGAATTGCGACACGCGATGAGCGATGGCGTCCTTGAGAAGTCCGATTCGCCTGTAGGTGGTGGAGTAAACATCCACGGCTTCGTCCCGTTCGAAGAGAAGCTCGGTGGTGATCTTGTTCTTTCCGTCGATGGTAAATCCGGCCAAAAACCCCGGCCAGAGGTCGTCCTGCATAAAGGGCCCCTTCCCTTCCGTGCACCACCGCTGGTTGAAAAGGCACACCGACGAATTGCTGTCGAACAACTTGATGTGGAGGCTGTCCAGCCCCAGCTCTTCCGCCGCTTCCGCTGCAGCCTGCCAGAATGCGTCAGGATCTTTAGAGGTCGTGACGGCAAGAGGGTGGCCGGTGGGGACTGGGGCAGTGGGTGGGTTTTTGTGGAATTTGAAATTCAAAAGAGACATATTTAAAACCGTTATTCGTGCATAAAATAAAAGCGTTCTTCGTGCTTGGTTCTTAGTTCTTCGTTCGAGGAGTCGCTGGGCTCCAAAATAATAACGGGGCTAAAGGCGAATGGCTGAAGGCTAAAGGCGGTGGAGTCGCGATGCTCCAACATTTAGATAAAACCAACACCGTTAAAAGCGCCAAAACCCCGTAGGGTGTGGTCCCCGCACCAGAATGACGGCGGTAAGTACCGTAAGCAAGGTCATCAAATATCGCCCGTAGATTCATCTTTATCGGTTTTGTTTTTCTCAAAACCAGGTCATTCGCGTAGCGAATTCATTGAACGAAGAACCAGGCACGAAGAACTAAGAACGCCCTTTCTTTTGTTTACCAGGCCATTCGCGTAGCGATTCGTTTGCCTTTCGCCATCCACCTTTTGCCATTCGCCTTATGTGAACCAAGCACGCCCTTCTATCTTTTCACTGGCGCAGCAAGCTGCGCCTACCTCCCACTCCCCGACATCACCGTCCGAATCGTGGACAACAAAATTTTCGCGTCCATCCCAAGCGACCAGTTGTCGATGTACTCCAGATCCATCTTCATCCAGCCGTCGAAGCTCACGTCGTTTCGGTTGGGGGTCACCTGCCAGATGCAGGTCATTCCGGGCTTCATGGAGAGCCGTCGCATCTGCCAGAGCTCGTACTCGCTGACCTCGCTGGGGATCGGCGGCCTGGGGCCGATGAGGCTCATCTCCCCCAGCACCACGTTGATCAGCTGGGGAAGTTCGTCCATGCTGGTCTTTCTCAAAAAAGTCCCGACATAGGGGATCACCCTCGGGTCTTTTTTGATCTTAAAGGCCGGGCCATCGGCTTCGTTGTCTGCCATCAGCTCATCAAGCATCTTGTCCGCCCCCACCACCATGGTGCGGAATTTATAGATCTCAAAGGTTCGCCCGTTGATGCCCGTGCGCTTCTGCTTGTAAAACACTGGCCCCGGTGAAAAGGCCTTGATGGCAATGGCCACAACCAGAAAAAAGGGCATCGCGCAAAAGAGCAGAATGCAGGAGAAAAGGTAATCAAAGGCATGCTTGAACATCAGCCCCACCGCATTGGGGGTGATGGTGTTGAGCTTCATGGTAGGGATCTGAAGGAAACTCTCAAACCCCACGGTGGCAATACCTGGCCTGTACACCAGGTTGTGGATCTGCCAGTCGGGAACGATCCGCACGCCGACCCCCATCTCTTCGGCCAGTGCCAGATGCCGCGATGCGTTGGGAATCAACTTCAGAGGCATGGCAAAAATTAATTCATCCACGATGGTCTCCTTGAGAATTTCCTCAAGGTTATCGACGATGCCAATCACTTTCACGCCCCCGGTCACTGTCATGCCGACCCGTGCGGGGTCGATCTCCAGACACCCCTGAATCGTGTACCCGGATCCTTTCTGGGATTTTATCTTTTTTAAGATATCCTTGGCGCGCTCCCGACTCCCCACGATGAGGATATTTCGCGTGTTAAACCCCCGCTCCCGAATATGGCTCAGGGCGATATAGACCCCCGTCTTGAAGAGAAAGAGCATCACCACGTTCAGCCCCCCGAAAAGGAGCATCATCCCCCTGCTGACATCCTGAATCTTAAGGGTGTACATCAGCGTGGCGAACACCATCAGGCTGAAGCACACCGCCTGAAACGTGTTAAAGAGAATCTGGATCAGGCTCCGCCGCCTGTAGGAGGCATAGAGTTTAAATCCCTGAAAAGAGAGCCCCCAGATCACCACCACCATGGAGAGAAGATAATAGTAGTTCGGTCCCGTGGAGAGACCACCTACTGATCCGGGGAGCAGCTCTTTCTTGATAAAATACGCCCCGAGAAAGGCTAAAATCGTAATCAACACATCCAGACAAAGATGACATCGTACAATGACTTTGTTCTTCTCTCTAAGCATGGGTGATCCTCTGTTTGGGTGCAGGAGGGAGATAAATCAAAAGCGTTCTTCGTGCTTGGTTCTTGGTGCTTCGTTCAAGGAATTCGCGAAGCTCATGCCTGTTAGATCAGGGCAAAAAAAGACAGGAAAAAGGTAAAAGCGTTCTTCGTGTTTGGTTCTTGGTTCTTAGGGCAAGGGCAACTGCGTTCTTAGTTCTTAGTTCCTGGTTCTTAGTTCAATCAACTTGCTACGCAAGTAGCCAGTTTTGATAAGAGCAAAAGCGTTTAAAATAGCTGCATACTTGGTTCTGCTAAACTGTCTCATTGCCCTTTTTATTAATGTTGGAGTGAAACGACTCCTCGAACGAGGAACGAAGCACCAAGAACAATCTTTTGATTTTTTCGCCTTTTTTCTAAATGCCGGAGCGTAGCGACACCTCAAACCAAGAACGAAGAACCAAGCACTAAGAACCTGTTTTAATCTCCAAGCGCCAGTTGTCACGTAGACAACAGGCGCTCAAGCTTCTTCTTCACTTTGGAATTGTCAGGGTCAATGATCAGGGCCTGCTTGTACTCTTCAACGGCCCGGTAATGAATCCCCATTTTCAGGTAGGTGTCTCCGGAGAGGGTATGGATCACTGCGTTATCGGAGAGGTATCGGGCGGCTTTCTGGAGGACAGAGAGCGCCATGTCGTAATTATGCTCTTTCATATAGACCCAGTAGACCTTTGTAAAAAGCCACGGGGTAATGTTCTCTTCTTGATTGATGTAGTCGAGGGACCCCACAATCACGTCCCTCGAAAAGTCTGTGTCGCCAAGGGCGGCCATGGTATCGGCCAATGCAAACCGGGGGGAGACCCGGTCGGGCATAAGCTCAAGGATCTCCTCCTTGTCCATGCCGTGATAAAGCATCAGGGCGATGCACTCTTTCACGTCGTCCCTTCTCTGGGTGAGCGTCATAGCCCGCTTCAGGTAACGCCCCCCTTCTGCCATGGCACCGCGCCCGAACAGCCAGCCCGCGTAATACTTGCAGTACTCCGGGTTGGAGGTGTCACGCAGCATGGCCAATTCAAGCAAGGGCTCACCTTCTGCGACTCGCCCGTGATTGCAAAGGTGGCGGCCCATCACATACAGCGCTTCCGCGTCCACGGGGTTTAATCGCACCGCACGCAAATAGAGCGCTTCGGCTTTTAAGGCATCGCCTGTAAACGCAAAATAATGGGCCAGATCCAGGGGGTAGATTGGGCTTAGCGGATCAAGGACCGATGCCTTTTTAATCGCTGTTTGAAAACCAGATAATTCTTCTGCGGGGGTTAACGACGACAGCTCCACATCCTTGACTGACGAATAGAGCGATCCCGCCCAAAGGGTTCCCCCCTGATAGACCGACACGATCACCAGAAAAATCGCCACCACCGATGCCGTTACCTTTCGAAACGGCAGATTCGACTCCTCCAAAAATGTCGGTTTTCTCCCGCGAAGGCGGGTGTGGGAGGCAGACACAGCAAGGCCGCACACAAAGAAGAAGATGAGGCCGTTTGCGTTGTTGTAAAAGTTAAAATCCACCACGCTGTGGAAGAAGATGGCCAGAAGCCCTGCCAGAGCCCCCAGATACAGGCAATGAGCATAGGAGTCGCGGCGCTTTTTATACCGACCCCAGGTGGTTTGAATAAGAACAACAAGAAACCAGCCAACAAGGGCGAAACCCACAAGCCCGCCGTTGCTCACAAGCTCCAGGTAATCGTTGTGGGCATGCCCCACCCCTCTATCGCCCAACAGGGTCCGGTAGGTGGGGTAAATATTCTCAAAGGTCCCAAAACCGGTTCCGGCCAAAGGAAAATCCCGAACAATCCCCGCGCTGTCCTCCCAGATGAGAAACCGCCCGTCGGTGAGCTCGCCCTCTTCCGTAAAGGCCTTGCCAAACCGCTCCACAATCGGCTCCCAGCCGAACCAGCTCACGGAAAGGGTAATCAAGACAATGGAAACCAGTAGAAAATATTTGCGACTCGACTCTTTGCGCCGCAGCGTAAAAAAAACAATCAGACAAAGCATGGAGAGGCAAAGGGAGATGATCCCCCCCCGCGAAAGACTCAAGAAAACAGACGTCCCCATCAGGATGGCAGCAAAGCCCAGCAGAACATGAAGGTGCCCCCCTACCCCGTTAAAGGACTCCACCAGCCTCTCCCTCCAGGTGCCGTAGCGAACCCGAGGCCTGTAATAAAGATACAGCCCCACCACCACCGGAAAGACAAGCCCCATAAACCCGGCAAAGTGGTTGTGGTACACATACGGCCCGACATGGGTGTTGTGCGCCGGGCCGGAATAGAACCCGTAGATCTTCCCGTTGGTAAAAAGGGTCTCCACAATGGCGTAAACCGCCATCACAGCCGCAAGGCCTGCCACCACATGAACCGTTTTTTTCAGTCGCACTCGCTCCGACAAAAGCTGAACCGTCAACCAATAGAGCAGCACGTAGGATGAAAACCGAAAGAACTCCGCCATGGTTTTACCGGGCGCCACAGACAAAGACATCCAATGATCTTCACCAAAGGAGCCTATGGCCCCTTGGTAAGCGGCAAAGGATGCTGGTGAAATCAGCTTTACCAACGCCGCAGGAAGCGGGATCGCCTGAAGCAAGAGCCACCCAAGGAAGAGTCCGAGAGGCAACATCCCCGGTACTTTGTAAAAAGGTTGTTCGTCTTGGCGGGTTGCAACGAGGAGAAAAACGCCAAGGACGCAACTCACCTCCATGACGACTAAGGCCCAGGGGTCGCGGGCGCCGAAGGCGAGGGGGGAGAAGATGAGGAGGAATAAGAGGATTCGGTAGGAGAGATTCATTATTTGCATTTGAAGAGTGGTGAATCGTTAGTAGTGAATGGTGAGTCGTTGTTGGTTCAAAAATGGCTAATGGCTAATGGCTAATGGCTAATGGACGATAACCGTCCGAGCTATAGTCATTTCTGGTGTACAGCATATGGGGATAATGGCGTATCCTGTTGATTGATTCCCGCAAAGAATCCAACCAACAGGAGGAAATACGCCATGAGTCAACCTACCCTGAAAGCTGTTTCACAACCAGAAGAAAACGTAACTGACCCCTTAACAGAAATGCTCCGCCAAGGTGCCAGGAAGCTCATAGCCGAAGCCGTTGAGGCTGAACTTCACTCTATGCTTGAGAAGAGTTCAAACATACGACTGGATGACGGGCGAAAGGCGGTAGTCAGGAACGGTTACCTCCCCCATCGGACAATTCAGACCGGTATTGGAGACATTGAGGTTCGCGTACCCAAAGTGCGTGATCGAAGTGGTTCAGGTATCAAATTTAATAGTGGCCTGCTGCCACCTTACCTCAAGCGGGCCGCCAGCATAACAGAGCTTTTGCCGTGGCTCTATCTGAAAGGTATCTCTACGGGTGACTGCCAGGAAGCTCTGTCAGCGCTACTGGGAGAACAGGCGAAAGGATTATCCGCGAATACCATTAGTCGTTTGAAAAGCCAGTGGATTGAAGAACACCACTGCTGGTGCCGGCGAGACCTGAGTCAGAGTAAGTACGTATATTGGTGGGCCGATGGTGTTTACAGCAATGTCCGGATGGACAATCGCCTGTGCCTTCTTGTTATTGTTGGCGTCACCGAGCATGGCATAAAAGAACTGGTGGCCGTTGAAGACGGTTTTCGGGAGTCGGAGGCCAGTTGGTATGAATTGCTCGCAGGCCTGCGTTCTCGTGGTTTAACCGAAGACCCGAAGTTGGCCGTGGGTGATGGTGCTCTTGGATTCTGGAAGGCCCTTTCCAAATGCTATCCCGGCACAAAACATCAACGCTGCTGGGTGCACAAGACAGCCAACGTATTGAACAAGGTACCGAAGACCATTCAGCCAAAAATCAAAGCTGCCCTTCATGAAATTTGGATGGCAGAGACTCGTAAGGACGCTCAAAAGGCATTCGACGAGGCATTGTTTCGATTTGAGCCCAAATATCCGAGCGCAATGAAATGCCTGAAGAAAAGCAGGAAGGAACTTCTGGCATTTTACGATTTTCCTGCGGAACACTGGGTCCACATACGAACAACCAACCCAATTGAATCGACATTTGCTACGGTTCGGTTGCGAACGAACCGAACACGAAACTGTGGATCAAGAGAGACTACACTGTCGATGGTTTTTAAATTGTTGGAGTCAGCCCAGAAACGATGGAGACGAATCCAAGGTTTTCGTCTGCTGACATTGGTGGTAAACAACATCAAATTCAAAGACGGAGTCAAAGTGACGAATCAGTCAGCGGAGAATGCTGCTTAGACCCCGTACACCAGATTTGACAATAACTCTAACCGTCCTTAAAAACGGGGCAAGAGATAAAAGACAGGAGGGGATAAAAAAATTTAAAAACCGTTCTTCGTGCTTGGTTCTTGGTGCTTCGTTCGAGGGACTGGCTTCGCCAGTGTTCAATTTTTATAAATGCAAAAACAATAGCATGTTATTCTCAGGGGTATTTCGGTGCTGAGAGAATCGTCACCCTCGTAGGGTGCGTTTTACGCACCATGTTCGGAGAACCAAGGTGATGGGGTTTTAATAAATTCGGAGGTATTGAGAACGCCATTTTGGTGCGTGGAACGCACCCTACAGGTCACGGCAATTCCATCGTATTTGATTTGTTCTAAATGTTGGAGCAAAGCGACTCCTCGAACCAAGAACTACGCACGAAGAACGAAGAACGCTTTTTGTTTGCCGTTGTTCTTTTCCCCTTAGCCTTTAGCCATTCGCCTTGAGCCTTCTTGAATATACCACCCATACGTCATCTCAATCCCCTCTTTCAGCGACGTCGGTGCTTTCCACCCCAGCCCAGAAAGCCTTCCCACATCCAAGAGTTTTTGCGGTGTCCCGTCGGGCTTGTCGGTATCAAAGATCAATTTCCCTTGAAACCCAGTGACCTCTTGAATCGTTTCTGCAAGCTCTTTGATGGTGAGGTCTGTTCCGGTTCCGATGTTAATCAGAGGTGTTTGATCTTCCATCTCGCTATTCATCACATGGACGCAGGCATCGGCCATGTCATCGACATAGAGAAATTCTCGCTTGGGCGAACCGGTACCCCACACCACGACGGACGGGGCGCTTGCCTCCTTAGCTTCATGGAATTTCCGAATCAAGGCAGGGAGGACATGGGAGTTTTCCAAATCGAAATTGTCGTTGATCCCATAGAGGTTGGTGGGCATCACCGGGACAAACTCGGTGCCGTACTGACGGTTGTAGGCCCAGCACATCTCGATCCCAGCGATCTTGGCGACGGCATAAGCCGAGTTGGTGGGCTCCAGCTCCCCTGTCATCAGGTAGGCTTCTTTCATGGGCTGGGGGGCGAACTTGGGGTAAATACAGGAGGACCCGAGGAAAAGCAGCTTCGAAACCCCTGATTTCCAGCTTTGATGAATCACATGGTTTTGAATCATCAGGTTTTGATAAATGAACTCCGCCGGGTAGGTGTTGTTGGCATGAATCCCGCCGACCTTGGCCGCTGCAAGAAAGACATACTCGGGTTTTTCTTCGGCGAAAAAGGCCTCGACTGCCTTGGCGTCGGTTAAGTCCAGCTCGCTTGAGGTGCGCATCACAAGGTTTGAGTACCCTTCGCTTTCGAGGCGCCTGACAATGGCACTGCCCACAAGACCGCGATGACCGGCAATATATATCTTCGAATCTAACTTCAATTATGACTCCTGAAATTTTTAGCCACAGATGCACTCACGACTTTTATTACCATGAAGAGCATGAAGGACCTGAAGAAAAACACAACTTGAAAACGATTTGTTCTCTATGCATGACTCGCAGGTTAGGGTTGTATGGCGTGTAACAGCTGTCGTTAGGTTGTTTTTGCGGCGCAGCCGCCTTCATTCTCTTCATGTACTTCATGGTTCACAATTTTTCAGTGTGAATTTGTCGTAGATTTTTCTATAACTCAAAGCTACTCGTTGTATTCGAAGACTGGGTAACCCTTATCAATACAGAGCTTATCCTTCTTCGTCAGTTCCATATCGGCCCTGACCATTTCCGCCACTAACTCATCAAAAGGAATCCGTGGCGACCACCCCAGTTTCTCCTTGGCCTTGGCAGGGTTCCCCAGAAGCGTCTCTACCTCCGTAGGCCGGAAATACTCAGGGTCCACAGCAACAATGGTCTTGCCTGTGGCCATGTCGATCCCCTTTTCGTCAACGCCCTCCCCTTCCCAGCGAATGGCGATATCCACCTCACGGGCCGCTGCGTCGACAAAGTCTCGAACCGAATACTGCTCTCCCGTCGCAATGACGAAGTCGTCCGGGGCATCCTGCTGAAGCATCAGCCACTGCATCTCCACATAGTCCATGGCGTGGCCCCAATCCCTCTTGGCATCGAGGTTGCCCAAATAGAGACAATCCTGAAGGCCCAGCTTGATCCGGGACATGGCCCGTGAAATTTTCCTCGTCACAAAGGTCTCACCACGAACCGGAGATTCGTGGTTAAAAAGAATTCCGTTGCAAGCATACATTCCGTACGCCTCACGGTAGTTCACCACGATCCAGTAGGCATAGAGCTTGGCCACAGCATAGGGAGACCTGGGATAAAAAGGAGTCTTTTCCGTCTGAGGGGTCTCCACCACCTTGCCGTAGAGTTCAGAGGTGGACGCCTGGTAGAACTTGGTCTTTTTCTCCAACCCAAGAATGCGGATGGCCTCCAAAAGCCTGAGGGTCCCCAACCCATCGGTATCTGCCGTGTACTCCGGCGAATCAAAGGAGACCTTTACATGACTCTGAGCCGCCAAGTTGTAGACTTCATCCGGCTGAACGGCCTGAACGATACGCACCAGGTTGGTCGCGTCGGTGAGATCGCCGTAGTGAAGAATGAGCCGTCGGCCTTTTTCATGGGGGTCCTGGTAGAGGTGGTCGATGCGGTCGGTGTTGAAAAGGGATGCGCGACGCTTGATGCCGTGTACTTCGTAGCCTTTGTTGAGGAGAAACTCGGCGAGGTAGGCGCCGTCCTGGCCGGTGATGCCGGTGATGAGAGCTTTTTTCATGGGGACCTCTTGAAACTATATGCTTCAGATTGAAAAAGCGAAAATTTGAGCCATAAAAGGCTAAGGATATTGGACAGGTAAACAAGTATGGTAAAAAACAGAGAAACTTAGCGACTGATAATCACAGCTTTACAAGTAACTATGTTTCAGAAGATAAATAGAAAAAACGCCATTAAGGCCAAAAATTAGGAGTCCTGCTTATGTCGAGAACCTTATAGTGCCTTATTTGTGTATAATGAATTGTGAAGTGCTTTTTCATACACAGCGATCGTCTGCTCCGCGATCTTGAGCCAATTATATTTCTCAGCCACCTGAATTTTTAAATCGCGAGATTGGGCAACCGTCAGGGGAGACTTTAGCAGAGCCTCCAACCTGGCTTGCAAATCACCAACGTCACCGCACTTAAAATACCGCTCGGAGGGCAGAACGACTTCCATATTTGCCGGGATATCAGAAACAAGGACAGGCAAACCATAGCTCATGGCTTCTAACAGTGCGATGGGAAGGCCTTCATGGAAGGATGGCAAGGCAAACAACCTGGCATGGGAAAAAACCTGATTCAAATCATCACCGGTTATATACCCGGTACGGATAATTCTCTCATCCGCATCAATCATGCTTTTCAATTTCTTGCTGTACAATGTTTCATGATCGGCATCCCCTGCAATCACGAGCTTGCAATCGGTGTCGAGGCGTTGAAATGCCTCAACCAAAAGATCAAGCCCTTTTTCAGGGACAAACCGTGCAACGGCAAGGATATAGTTACCGGGTTCTGCACCTATTCGCTCTACAAAATCAGTGCATTCACTCATGTCGGGTAAGGTCACACCATTGTAAACCAGATGCGAATCACGACCACACCTATCGTAAATAATCGATCGGATAACCTCGGAAATAACGATCACCTCATTGGCGTATCGGCCCCCAAGATACTCCCCCGTCCGAAGCATCATCTTTGCTGCCCTGCCCCACTTCTGCCTGTCATAGTCAGGCCCATGATTCGTCACCACAACTTTCAAGCCAAGCAATCGCGCAAAGGGAACCATCAACCCCGGACCAACCGCATGGATGTGGACTAAATCTGAGTTTGACACCCTGGCTTTCATAACAGCAAGAAAAGTATGAACAATGGCTTCCAGGCTTTTTTTACGAGGTGCAGACGTATGACGAAGGCGAATCCCCTGCCAGAAATGTTGACGGTGCCCAACATAAGGAATTCTGGTGGCGAGATGCACGGTGTGACCTGTCGCCGAAATGAGAGGGTAGAGTTCCTGGCAGTGTTTTTCAACACCTCCGGGAATATCGGGGATGCCCCGTGTTCCTGTTACAAAAATTTTCATTTTTATGAACCAGAATAGTAAAATATATGAAGGAGGGAAAACGTACTTCAAACTCAACTTAAACTATATTCAAACACACGTCTCTTTTTCTCATTACATGTACAATCAAATTTGAGCGAACTTTTGTAGAGCATTAGAAAATAAGCATTAAAGCAATCGGTTTATATGGTTTGTAACAATTGATCATAAATATTGAGTAATGATTCAGAATGCTTTTCTAATGAATAATCATTTTCCAGTTTGAACCTCGCGGCTTTCCCAATTTTAAATCTCAAATCCTTATCTGATGCAAGCACTTTCATCTTAACAGCAAGGGCATCAATATTACCCATTTCAAATAAGAAACCTGTTTTCCCATCTTCAATTTGCTCTGGGATTCCGCCGATCCGACTACCTATGATGGGCTTACCATAAGCCATGGACTCCAAAACAACCATTGAACAGTTCTCATACCATTCTGACGGCACGACAACAAATGCAGCATTGGCTATCAAATCATTCAGTTCATTGCCTGATTTATAACCAAGGAACTCTACATCAGGGTAGTTCATACGTAACTCGGCTTCCATGGGACCAGTTCCTACAATTTTCAAAGGAAACTCGCGCGTTGTTTTCTGATAAGCCTTAAGCAGGGTATCAATACCCTTTTCTTTAGATAATCGTCCAAAGTAGAGGCCATATCCATGGTCCGTGTAATTTGGCTGAT
Organism: Desulfolunaceae bacterium; assembly: GCA_942491485.1. Lineage (GTDB taxonomy): Bacteria > Desulfobacterota > Desulfobacteria > Desulfobacterales > Desulfolunaceae > Desulfoluna. The sequence goes on from CALOAX010000023.1 coordinate 71,471, forward strand.
ACTCACTGGTATCTATACCATTGTGCAAGACTCGAATCTTATCGGGGTGAATTCGTTTAGATATAGTATCAGCCATGAATTCACTGGGTGCGAGAAAAAGATCGACACCATCATAACTTCGTTTCCATTTATGAAACATGGCTTCCACAGAAAGAAGCCCCCCCCGCATCAATGAGTTCTGACAATTTGTGGTGAAAGGTTTCCAAAATGATTTCCCCTGACACTGATCACAAATACCCCCATCGTTTAATGCAATATAAGAAGGACAAACCAATTTATAATCATGTAGAGTCAGAACAACTTTTATACCGCGATTTTTAAGTACAGGTATAATTGATGGGGTGAGCTGATGATAAATATTATGAAGGTGAGCTATATCTGGTTTTTCATGATTTAGTAGCTTATTGAGTTTATTGACCGCATCTCGTGAGTGAATAAAGGAAATACCTTTTATGATTTTTTCCAAAACACTTGAGGACTTGTGATAATCAATATTCTCTATAAAATATGATAGATATTCTGTTTGATAATTCCTATCATCATGCATTGAAAAATCTATAATATCAAACCTCTGGTTATGAAACATTTTTCTCGTTTGAAAAAAAACTGTTTCTGCCCCCCCTTTCAAAAAAAAAAATTTATTAATAAAAAGAAGTTTCATAGAATCTCCAATTACAGTTTATCAATTACCAACAATATTAATCATGGAATATCTTAGAACAGAAGTAAAAAATTTTTAAAGAACCATACTTTAATAATAAAGTGTTCTAAAACCAGATGAACTATTCATTACCAATGTTCATATCACTTTAGCACTCTGTAAAGGTTCAAAAATGCTTCCCCCATAACATTTAAATTAAACTCCTTAATAAGCTTATTACGCCCATTATTTCCGAAACTTGTAGCCAAGGTTTTGTTATCGAGAAGAAGAAGAATTTTATTTGCCATTTGTTTCGAATCCTGAGCCTTAACAAGAAAGCCTGTATAGTTATCGTCGACTAATTCGCGGTTACCACCACAGTCTGTTACAATTACTGGTTTTTTTAGAGACATATACTCCATCACAGCATTTGGAATACCTTCACCATGAGTACTGATATTTGTAGACAGAATTCCAATGTTAAATATTTGCACAATATTCAAAACTCTTTGCTGCCTACCAGGCATTCTGAAATATTTATTAAACTCAGGTCTGATTTGTTTTTGTATTTTATCGAAATTTTCACCATCCCCAATAGCTATAAACGTGACGTCCTGTCTTTGCTTAAGAATTATCTGTGCAGCATCAAAAAAAGTTTTATAATCTTTTTTGTCTGAAAACGTTGCCACCATGCCAACGATATTTTCCGTCATAATATTTAATTTTTTTCTTATTGACTTATCGCTATCAAGCCCTTTGATTCTGGAAAAATCAAATCCATTATGTAAGCAAGCCCGTTTATTATATGGAACATTGTACGATTCTAAACCAGCATGAGAATTTGCTGCAATTACATTTGAAAAAGGGAACGTCAATTTAGCTCGCCACCATTCCGTATCTTGTACGCTAAATTTCGCTGGTGCATCTCGCAAAAAATTGTTGACAAACTTAATTCTCAATAATTTTACTGCCGGAACTGCATAGACAGAGCACATGGAACCCCATGAGTGAACAACATTTGGTTTAATTTCTGAAAACAACTGGTAGAATTTTAGAAAAACTATCGGGTCTTTTTTGCTTTTTCTGGTGATTTTGTGTATTTTTATATTTAATTCTTCAATATAACTATAATGAATATCATCCGACATGATTACCACGTCGCAGGTAATGCCATTATGTTTTGATAAAAATTTTAGCGTTTCAACAAGCTGTCGCTCTTTCCCGCCTGATCTTAATGATTCAATTATATGAAGTATTTTCATTTTTCTTTGCTTTTGAAGTCTTTAACTACCTTGTGTATAAAATCACCAAACCCCTTACTGGCAACTGTATAGTGAAATTTATTCAAAGCCAGTTCACGACCTGCAATACCGATACGCTGAGCCTTATCAGGTTCGCTGATAATTGTTTCTATCTTTCCCGCAAATTGCATAATGTTACAATCAGTGGCGACAAAAGCATTGACTCCATCTTTCAGAAATAAATTGACATCGCCAACTGCATTTGTCACCAGTGGTGTCGCACTTGCAAGACAATAGCCTATTTTGGTCGAAAAACGGGATTCTGATTGCGGGTTCATTGGCAATGGTGCAAGGAGACATATGGCCTGCCGCATCAATCTGTGCAATTCTTCTTCGTCAAGAAACCCCGTAAATTGGAATAATGAAAGAACATTTTTGTAACCAGCATACCGTTTCAATTCATTTAAACGAACATCATCCTCTTTACCAGTGAATTTTACAGTAAGATAAATCCCGTTATTCTTCAGTTCATGAACAATATCAACTACAATCATTGCAATATCCATATATTCAATAGATCCACAATACAGCATAAATCCGGCATCTGATTTCTTTTCATTTTCGATTATCCCACCTTCTACGTCGATGAGAATTGGAATCTGGAACGACGGAATCACACGTTCTTTTCGTTTTGCAACTTTTGCTATAGCATTAGTTATATATGTAGAAATCGGCAATGCCGCATCAACTTTGGGCAGAATATCCAAACAAAAGCGCTCAGCATTTTTATGACCTCTCCCCTGTGTCTCTGCAATAGCAAGCGGCCACTCGCACACTTCCTGAATGACCGGTATTCTGAGCAAATGAAGAAAAATAACCCAAAGTCCAGTGATGTTATCATTCCTTGAATAAATAATGACCGCATCAACTTTGTGACACATTTTTTTCATAAATATAAAAGGAATTGTAAACAGGCATCCAAGAAAATCATCGAGGCGCCGTATCCACCAATTACGAGAGCGGACGGCAAACAGACCAGGGTAGCAATACGGAATACCAGCTTCCTGTCCAAATGCCCTATAAGTTCTCCCCTCTTTCTTTTTGATATCAGCACCACGCAAACTCAGGTAGGTTACATTCCACCCTTCCATCATGGCTGATTTGGCGAGGTTACGTACACGGTTTGCTGCAGCCATACCCCATGGAAATGATGCTGATTCTGAAAGTATGATCAAATGATAATTCATATTATCCAAGCCATTAAAGTAAGAGTTAAACTTTTTATTTTACAAACCATGCATAGAACAAGCAAAATACTACATAGTGGAACTTTTTTGATTATACTGACAGGCAAAAATATCATCAAAATATTAATTAATTGAGGTCTAATAAAATACCCGCGGTAACCCAAAATTAATTTCAACCAATGATAAAATCTAACAATGTCCAGAATCCAATACATGTAGAAGCAACTCAAATCATAAAGTTATCATCGCTCATTTTTAGGGCTTCACAAACAACAGCTTGTTTTATATATTTGGGAGAAAAAAACAATGACCGGAATTGAACAAGTAATGCCAATCCCAATTTTTTCGTTGATAAATTTTTTAACCAAAATAATGATAGAGTTGTTACTCATTAATTTGCGGATAACAATTTTTTTTTGCCATTAGAAAAATGCTTAGTATTTAAGTAATACACTGAAAATAAGATCCAAATAATGATGACATACTCAAGTTTTCTGGTAAACTCAAATTTTGTTTCGTTAATTAAAAAAATTAACAAAGAAATTATAAGGACTTTTGTGTGGTTTAATAGTTCTCCACCTTGTCTAAAAGAGCTTAAAAGACGTATTAACAAAAACAAAGGAATAGAAAAATAAAATAAGGATCCAATCACACCAAACTGATAAATAATTGTTAAATAGACATTATGAAAGTCAATTGATAAATATCCTGCAGTGACTGGGCTAATAAGACCGTTTCCAAAACAGCTTAAACTTTTGATAAAAAAGGACCAATTCCCTTCAAACATGAACTTTCGATTGAGAACTGCTCCCATATCACCACCATTCATAAATGTTTCATATGAAGACAATGTTCTAGAAATTATTGGTAAGTAATCAATTCCATATAATATCAATATAACTGAAGTAAAAACTATTATGGATAAATGTAATGTCTTTATTTGGAGAGATTTTTCAACAAAGACATAATAAGTAATTATTCCAAAAACGGCTAATATCATGCCCGACCTCGTTCCTGATAATGCAATACCGAGTAATACGATTAAACCTGCAATGGTGTAAATCAAACCTCGCGTAAAGGCCAATCGATAACATACGTATGGAATCAAGATTGCGCAGAATTCGCCAACAGCCTCTGTTGGTAATGATATTGTCCTCATTCGAAGTAAATCATCTATTTCTAATGTCGACTTCAATCCTGTTGGTTCAGAAGACTGAAAAAAAATTGTAAACCATTCTCCTGTTTCTGGAAAAATATGCACCATTGTTCCGATTAATATTTGCAAACAAGTACAGAGAACAATTAAATCAAGCCATTTAATAATGTACAAATGTTTTTCTGCATCATCTTTAAAGACTATCGAATCGATTAGAACAAGAAACAATATTGCAGCAAACAATAAAATTAAAGACCAAAACGATTCTCTGAAGATTGAGGCATTTCCAAATACACCAAGTGTAGAAATTAAACCCGACAAAGCAAGCAAAATCAATAACAGCATTAGATTATAATTAAAAATTATTTTCTTATTTAAAATGACCGCATTAATGAAATATACACCAAAGCATAAGATACAAACATATTGTGTAATTGACCCTAAGCTAGTTGTAGTTATATTAATTTTTATTGGTAAAAATGACGCCACAATAATAATCGCTATAAGATCTTTTTCTGAGCAGGAAATAATCCATAAAAAAAGAAATATCAGTGAACAAACTAAAAAGATAATTTTATAATTATGACTCACAATGAGTTGAGATAAAATCATAGAAAGTAAAATTAACACTGTAACGGTGATACTAATTTTCATGATTTTATACATCAAAAAAACCACCTAAAATAATTACATCAAAAATCAAAAGTGGCGCATTCATATTTTTTTCACTACCTTTGCAGGCTGCCCTACCGCAATTACATTTTCTGGAATATCTGTCGACACTAAACTATTCGCTCCAATTACCGAATTTTTTCCTATTGACACGCCTTTTAGCACAATCACATTCATACCCAGCCAAACATTTGATCCAATAACTACTGGGGCCGAGGGGACAAGTTCAACACCTTCTAATGAGCTGTCCAGGTGATGCCAGTCAGTGTCGGTTATAGTGACATTGGCCCCGCAAAGAACATTAGAACCAATTGATATTCTCTCGGCAGCACTGATAACAGTGCCACTAAATCCGCTGCCATTGCCAATCGATATTATTGCACCTTGACGCAGAGTACAAAGGTAGCAAGGCCTGTTAATACCAACCAAATTTGACCAAGTTGCCGAGCGGAACCGGCAACGATCACCCACAGCAATAGAGCTTTCAGACACCCGTTGGAAATGCATATTTCCCCAGAACTGGCACTCTTTACCAAGGTGTATTTTCCAGTACAGACATTTCAACCTTGCATATGAGGACCAGAGTATTTCCACTAACAGCTTTCTTCTTCCGACAAGCCTGTTGGCCCAAATTCCCCATGTATCCTTGTGGGCAGGATTAGCTAATGGTTTCACTGGTTAAATTTCCTTTTTGAGTCACTGAAGATGCTTTCATATGCTGATAGCTGGGCATTTACGATCGACAATGGATCATGGCGTTTACTTGCAACCTGCCGAGAGTTTTTCCCAAGATCTATTGCAAGGGCATCTCTTTCAAAGATTGTTTTTATTCTACTCACCAGGAGGGGAACATCTCCGGTGGGAAATAACAGGCCGGTTTTTCCCTCCTCCACCATACTCGGGACCCCCCCAGTATATGAAGATATGACAGGCATCCCCACAAGCTGGGCTTCGGCCACACTATTGGGACTATTGTCAATATAAGATGCAGAAACAAATACATGTGCCTTGCATAGCTCTTTTACCATTTGATCGGCATTCATTTGGCCTAAGGACTTTACACTGACACCCAAAGTTTTAATCTTCTTTTCAAGGAATCTCTTATAGGCTCCATGGCCCAACCCACCCACAAGTACAAGTTCAATATCAGAATATAAAGATTTCAAATTTTTCACCGCGTCCAACAAAAGTTCTGTTCCTTTGCGAGGATGACGAGTATTTGTAAAAATAATTCTATGCTTTTTGCAGCTATCAAGCGTCCATTGATGTTGCCAAAAAGGGTGTCTCAGTATCTCTCCGACTTTGAAATACTTTACCTGGTCGTTGTAAAAGGAAAGGTAGGCCTTGTCCCAGTCAGTGCGCCCAAAAAAGTATTTGCCTTTTCTGAAAGAATCCCGTTCCCGCTTAGCTTGTTGCCTGGCTTGCCTTAATTCCCAGAGCAAACCTGAAAACTTCAAAGAAGTAGATGCACTAGCTGCAAGAATATCTATCAGAGGAAGCTTGCCAAACCATCTATACCACTCGCTATTGGCGCCCATTATTCCCTGTATGGACACTACGACAGGGCAATGCACCAAGGCCTTGCTCATCATCTGGGCATAAAAGCGTTCTGTGCCGTGGATATGGACAATATCCGGATTGAAGGTATTTACAATATCTATACACTGTGTAAGATAGGCAGGATTACTGTCGACTGGAAAAAGCGAACGTCTAAATTTTGCAGATTTTTGCTTTATAATAAAGTAATCGATACCATCTACCTGAAATTTTGAATTCGGAAAATATTCACAGGCTGTTGCAACGCCTATTTTCAATTTAGTTTTGCTTTTCAATAGTTCCAGCAAAGCGCCCATCCAGCCGCCAGTGCCCATTCCTTCCTTACCATAGTAATGGTAAACATCAGGCATGGGAATATTGGTAAACCAAAGAATTTTCATGTTTATCTCTTATGCTCTTTTTCTATTAAATAAATAATCCACAATCCCAACATGATGCCCTATCCGCAAAAGATCGTATATTAACAGACAAGTTAGTACGACCATCATATATATCATCATAAATAGTAAATCATTTAAAAGGCTATCATTGATATAATGAGATTTATAACAATAAAATAGAGCACCGACACCAATTGAAGTAAACAACGGAAAACATATCGTTTTAAAATAGTCTTTCATTCTAATAGAGCTACCTTTAACACAGAGGCTGGAAAACGGTATAAATGTGATGAGATTGGCAATTACGACACCAATCGCAACACCAACTGCTCCATATAAAACTGCTCCTATAGCAACACATAAGATAATACCCAAACTCCGAACAATCCCTCCCGATAGATATCTTCTTGAATGCCCAAGGGCTAATGGGATTTGATCAAGTGTTGTAACAGCAGGAACAATAAAAGAATGTACCGCAAATATTTTCATAAAATTTACTGAACCGCTCCACTTTGGGCCAAAATATAGTAGGATAATTTCATCTGCAAAAACAAAAAGCATAACAGCAAGTGGCATGGTTACCCAGCATATCAAATTCAGGAAGTTAAAATAATAATGAGAAAACCGTTCCTTTTCATTTTGAAGAGAAGACAATGCAGGAAGTGCCACAGAAAAAAATGCCAACCTGAATTGACCTGAAATAAGATCAGGGACTTGATTGCCCTTGCTATACAATCCAAGTAGAGATGAATCAGCAATCCGTCCCGTTATAATTTTATCAAAATTTTGTGTTAGTGTTGAAAATGCATTCAGCCCTGCCACATCAAAACCGACTCTTAAGAGTTGTTTTGTTCCAGCTCGTTTAGATGGGAGGCAGGGCATCCATCTAGTACCGCACCAAAAGCCGATCATTAAAAACAGATTATTCAGGACATTCATCCAGATTAAAGCCCAATAATTATGCAATTCCCAAGCTACTATTATGCCAATTACACTACTGGCTATATTTGCACAAATATTAATAACTGCAATTTTACCAAATTGCATTTGACGTTTGAGTAACGCCTGATGTTGAACGGTAATTCCGCCAAAAAAAAATGCGACGGACAATACAAGTGCGATTAGGGCAAGCCTAGAATCATCATAAAACCAAACAATCCCTGGAGCTAATACTGACACAACAATCATAGATAAAAAACCTATAGCCGTATTTATCCAAAACAAATTACTTACTTGCTTATGGGTGATTTCTTTTTCTCGAATTGTTGCTGTTGACAACCCTAAATCTTTGAAGATTAGAGAAAAAGATATAATAACAATCACCATGGTAAACACGCCATAGTCATCAGGTGAGAGTAACCTTGCAAGTACTGCTGCCCGGGCAAGCGTTATTACCAATAACAAGGCTTGAGATATCAAATTAGCAACACCCGCTCTTACAGACTTCTGGCTAACCTCATTATTTATATTTTGTGTATCAAACAAATGAGTATATTTAATATTCTTATTTTCTGGCATGTTTTAAAAAAAAGGTAAAATCGTAATGCCTGTCCACCTGAGAAAAGCTGGATAGCACTGAGTCGCCCCCTTTTAACCCTTTCAGATTTTGTGTGAATTAAATCGAACCGGGACTGTTAATTTATAGTGATCTTTGTCAGTTGCTGCGTCTAAGAAGTGGGACCTTTAGTAGAAGAGATACACTACGTTGGCACCATTGGTATTAATTCGCACTGGCCTTTGAGTAACTAAAGAACCTGTTCAATATACATAGGTGGCAAAGTTAAGCCGATTTTTTCAGAGTTACCTACGAGCCTTATTTCACCCGACATTGGCTAATCAAAATTATATCTAATTTCACCATTGTTAAAGAAATAACCATGTCAGGCTAAAATAGAACTCTAAATATAACATGAGCTAATATTTTTAACGTCTCCCAATCCCCGAATAGAAAAAGTTCATCCCTTTCAATTCATCAGGATCATATTGATTCCTGCCGTCAAAAATAGCAGGGTATTTCATCATTCGTTTCATAGCATCAAAATCGGGTTGCCTAAAAGCCTTCCATTCAGTCACCAGAACTAAAGCATCAACACCTTTCACTGCATCATACTGATGATCTGTTAGTACAATGTTTCCAAATTCAAAGTGCGCTTGAGGAAATGCATGTTTTGCCTCACTAATAGCGACAGGATCATAGGCCAGTACTTTTGCTCCGGCTCTAATAAGTTCATTGATCAACACAACTGAAGGCGCTTCCCTCATATCATCAGTTCCTGGTTTAAAAGAAAGGCCCCATACCCCAAAGGTATAACCCTGAAGATTCAAACCAAATTTTTCTGTTATCTTCTCAAATAGACAGTTCTTTTGAAGGGCGTTCCGTTCTTCAACCGCCTGAAGTACCAATGGCCTGAAATCACAGCCATCTGCAGTGCTTATTAGAGCCTTCACGTCCTTAGGAAAACATGACCCCCCATAACCACAACCGGGATAGATAAAGGAGTACCCGATCCTGCTATCCGAGCCTATTCCCTTTCGAACATTTTCAACATCCACATCAAGACATTCACAAAGCCCTGCAATCTCGTTCATAAAGGATATTTTTGTGGCAAGAAGAGAGTTTGCCGCATATTTTGTCATTTCTGCATCGCGGACGCCCATGACGTGAAGCTTCTCGCGGTTCCTTGAAAAGGGGGCATACAGCTTTCTCATGATTTCTGTCGCCTTATCAGACGCCGTACCCACAACAATTCTATCAGGCCGCATGAAGTCTTCAACAGCATTCCCTTCTTTCAAAAATTCAGGATTGCTGACAACATCAAATTCAATCTGGACTCCTCGTATGTCCAGCTCTTCCTGAACAGCGTCCCGTACCTTATCGGCTGTCCCCACAGGGACGGTGGACTTATCTACGATCACTGCATAGTCATTGAGATTTTTACCAATCTCCCTTGCGACACTAAGCACATACTGAAGATCTGCCGAACCGTCTTCGCCAGGAGGCGTTCCCACGGCAATAAAGTATATGTTGGAATCCTTCATCGCCACCGAAAGTGATGAGCTGAACTGGAGAAGCCCCTCTTCGTGGTTACGCAACACTATGGATTCGAGGCCCGGTTCGTAAATGGGAAGAATACCCTTTTCAAGATTCTTAAGCTTCTTTTCATCAATATCAACACACGTGACATGGTTTCCCATTTCAGTAAAACATGCACCAGTAACAAGCCCTACGTACCCGGTTCCAACAACAGTCAGTTTCATCTATGACTCCAATCACACCAGTAAAGGGTGTCAGTTGTTCTGAATTCAAAAAACGACTTACAACTCAATCGGATTGACATGAATTTAGCTCTTTTAACCATAAAAAGTCCGATACCAAGCTACAAATCGTTCTAATCCGTCTTTAAGCGGTGTTGACGGCTTAAAACCTACGTCATGCATCAGATCCTCGACGTCTGCATACGTTGCACGCACATCCCCGGCCTGCATATCGAGAAACTCCTTTTTGGCTTTCTCACCAAGTGAGTTTTCAAGAGTCTCAATGAAGTCCATGAGTTTAACTGGCGTGTTGTTCCCGATATTATAAATCCGATACCGTGCATAGGAGCTCCCGGCGTCTGGATGGGCCCCATCCCATGCTGTATTTGGCTCCGGTCTTTTTTTCATGACCCGCACAACACCTTCAACAATGTCGTCTATGTAGGTAAAATCCCGCATCATTTTTCCGTGATTGTACACTGTTATGGGTTTGCCTTCACAAATGGCCTTTGTAAATTTGAAGTACGCCATATCCGGCCTACCCCACGGCCCATAAACCGTAAAAAAACGAAGGCCCGTGCAGGCCAAATCATAGAGGTGGCTGTACGAATGAGCCATCAGCTCGTTTGATTTTTTGGTGGCGGCATACAAAGACACTGGGTGATCCACGTTGTGGTGGACGGAAAACGGCATGGTTGTGTTGGCACCGTAGACGGAACTGGAGGAGGCGAAGACAAAATGTTTCACATCGTGCTGTCGGCAGCACTCAAGGACGTTTCCAAACCCAACCAGGTTGGAATCAATGTAAGCTGAAGGGTTCTCTATGGAATAACGGACGCCTGCCTGGGCTGCCAGGTTTACGACGACGTCAAACTGACTCTCATCAAAAATACAGCTGAGTGCATTTCGATCAGCTATATCAATCCTATGAAATTTAAAATTGTCATGTACTGACAATTTATTCAGTCGGGCTTCCTTCAACTCTACATCGTAGTAGTCATTCATGTTATCACACCCGACAACATGAACACCCTCATCCAAAAGTCTTTTGGAAAGATGGTAGCCTATAAACCCGGCTGCCCCGGTAATCAAGCATGTATTAAATTTCATGACCTTTTATTTCCCACACAACCTAATAATGATTTTTTTATAATTGATGAAACAAAACCGAAGAACCAAGCGCAAAGAACGCTTTTATTACTTTATTTCTCTCGTAAACCGCGCCCATCCTCTTTGAAAATCCTGCCTCCGCATCTCCTGCACAGCCAAAGACGTATTCACTGCAGATTTCCATGCCTTAATGGAAATCCGATCTTCCCTGCTAAAAAAACTCGTCCTCACCAGAAAATTGATATCCCCCTGGACCGGCTGGAAGTAGAGGTGGCCCTTTTTCATGGTCACGGGCATGTTCAGCCCGATCTGGGCCACCTCTGTCCAGGAGTCGATTGGGTTGGGGTAGTGATTGAAATTTTTGTTGAGGAAAACGATCTCTTTGTTGTCGATACCCTTAAGCTGGAAGCCTTCGATCATGACGTTTCGGCCCAGGACCTGATCGTAGGTGGCCATCCCACCTTTCTGCGGGTTCTTGGGATCGTTGGCCACGATCTCCATGACCATTCGGGCACCCATTTCACCCTCTTCCAGGGCAAAGCCCAGGGCATCGAGGTCGATGGATTGTGACAAAAAGCTAAGGTCTTCGATGCTGTAGGTGACCTTGTCGTCCATGCTGGCCAGGATCTCGGCGTAGTCCCCTGCAGTGAGGAATTCTTTCCCTCCGCTTTGGGTCATCCTGAAGACCTGATGATCCATGGTCTGCTGGAGAGCTATCTGGCCGTGGTTGTGAAGGCGTTTGGGGGTGGCTCGGTCGTAAACGGCGCAGCCGCCTTTGATGGTGATGCCATGAAAGGAGTCTTGAACCATGAAGAGGACGTTTTCCGGGGAAAACCCATAAAAGTTTGAGTCGATGAAGCCCTGGGTGATGGTGCCGGCGCTCTTTTGATTCAATACGATAAGCATCTTCTGCTTATTCAGAACCTCTTTGGGGTCTGCGCCGTGCTCTTCGGCAAGCTTGTGAATATCCCACGAGAACTGAAGCATGTGCCGCTCGCCGAGGGAGAGTGGCAGCAAAAACTCCGGCCTGGAGCCTGCGGCTTCTTCCACCTCTTCAGGGGTGACCAGTTTTCCTGTCTCCTGCGTCATCAACTCTGCGATTTTGCTTAGGGACAGGTCCCGGCCGATGTTGAGCAAAAACTTCGTCCCGAGCCCCAGTCGGGTTGCCTCCCCTGCCACAGCGTGCTCTGAAAAGAGCTTCCCTTCCAGAACGCAGGCCACCGCCCTCTTCCGCCGGGCTTTGCCATTTCCGCCCACCACCGCTATTCGCTTGGGTTCCTTTAAATACGCAAGGTTGGGGTAGCAGTTGATCTCCGCTTCCTGGCCTGCGATCTCATCGGAGGAACCATATTGTGCAAGCAAGGTATCGGCGATAAGAAGACAGCGCTCAATATACTCTTGCTTTGAGCGAAGCATTCCGTTGGTGGGGAATTTTATTTGGGGAGTGGATTCGAACATAAGTATAATTAAAAGCGTTCTTCGTTCTTCGTTCCTGGTTCTTCGTTCATGGAACTTGCGTTGCAAGTGACCGATTTTATGAGAGCAAAAGCGTTAAAAACAAAATCTAAAAGCGTTCTTAGTTCTTCGTTCGTGGAAAAAGCAACTGCGTTCTTGGTGCTTCGTTCCTCGTTCTTCGTTCAATGAATTCGATTCGCGAATGGCCGGTTGATAAGAGCAAAAACGATAAAAATAAAGGAGTGCTTAGTTCTTGGTTCCTGGTTCTTCGTTCTTGGAGCTTGCCTTGCAAGTGGCCAGTTTAGAGAAGGTCAAAAGACAGGTTATCGAGTTAACAAGGCGTGGTGTTTATTCATACCTTCTGGGCAATTGAGGCCGTCATTTCGGTGCGTAGAACGCACCCTACAGGGCAACGGTTCTTTCAACGGTGTTGGCTGTTTTGACAATGTCGGAGCAGAGCGACTCATCGGCCTTTAGCCTTCTGCCATTCGCCTTTTGCCAGCTTTTCCTGCTGGAGCATCGCGACTCCTCGAACGAAGCACGAAGAACTAAGAACCAAGCACGTTTTTTAAGTATTTATTCTACCCGGTACCCCTTGCCCTCCAGCACCCTCTTCAACCCCTCCTGCGCTTCGCGCTCCCCATGCACCAATCTTATCTCCCCCGGCTTTTCCCCCATCCCCTCCACCCACTCCACCAACTCTTTCTGATCGGCGTGGGCCGAATACCCGCCCAGCTTGTGGACTTCGGCGTTGATGAAGACCTTTTCTCCGTTGATGCGGGCGTAGCCGTTTTTCCGGGGGCCGTACTTCAGGATATCGCGGCCAAGGGTCCCTCGGGCCTGGTAGCCCACGAAAAGGACATCGTTCTTTTCATCAGCAAGGCCTGCTTCCAAGTGGTCGATGATCCGGCCTCCGGAGCACATCCCGCTGCCGGCGATGATGATGGTCGGGCCGGGGACGGTGAGGGCTTTCTGGTGGTCGCGGTAGGAGCGAACGGAAAAGAGTGTCTTAAAATCGATGGGGTGATCGCCTTCTTTAAGAAGGTCTTGGGACTCCTGGTCCCAGAAGTCGCTGAGGGAGGCATAGATTTTGGTGATCTCAAGGCCCAGGGGGGAATCCACGAAGACCGGGATTCCGTTTAGGGAGGTAGCATGCGTGTGCGCATGTTTTAGCTCAGCGGCGAGGATGCGATCGATCTCGTAGATCAACTCCTGGGTGCGACCCAGGGAGAACGCGGGGATAAAGACCTTGCCGCCGTCGGAAAGGGCTTTTCTGAGGACTTTTTCGAGGCGCTCAACGCGTTCGGTTCGGTCCTCATGGTTTCTGTTCCCGTAGGTGGACTCCATCACCAGGAGATCGCAGGGATCTGGCGTGTCCGGATCGCAGAGGATCGGAGAACCCTTGCACCCCAGGTCCCCTGAAAAGAGCACCTTAGATGGCGTTCCATCGCCGTTGGGAATCGTGAAATGAACAAAGGACGACCCCAGAATGTGCCCTGCCCGGCCCAGCTTAAACCGAACCCCCTTGTTCAGCCGAAACGACTGCTGGTACTCAAATCCCCAGGAGAGCTCGTCAATGGCCGCTTCCAGCCGCTTCACCTCACCCTTTGACCGCTTGGAAAACCCCATGGCATCGTGCAGCATGGGAATCAGCAAAGCCTTCGTTGGATGGGAGCAGAGGATCTCCCCTTCAAACCCCGCATCGATCAGGTCCGGCACCCGCCCGATGTGATCGATATGGGCGTGGGTGAGGAAGAGATAGTCGATGTCTGCCGGGGCCACGGGCCAGTCGGAGAAGGGGGCGATGGAGTCGCCGGCCATGGCGAGGCCGCAGTCGATCATAATCGTTAGATTTTGATCGAGCTGGAGAAGGTGGCATGAGCCGGTGACGGAGTGTTCAGCGCCGAGGTGTGTGAGTGAGTAGTGAATAGTAAATAGTGAGTGGTGAAGGGCAAAAAACCGATAAACCGATCGGTTCCACCACTGTCTCCCTTTTTTAGTGAATAGTCAGTAGTAAGTAGTGAGTAGAAAGGGCAGCGGCTGCGCCGGTGAATCATGATTAGAGAGTAGCCGTGGCTGCGCCAGTGAATTGTAATTAGAAAAAACAAAGAACAGGCACCTTCATGGAAGGTGGTAATCTGTATATTCAAAACTCAACAAATAAAACAGACAGAATCTGTGTCTCTCCTATTCACTATTCACCACTCTCTATTCACTAACCAACTACTCACTTTTTAATTGAACGTATAAGCCCCGAGAGGAGCCGCCCCACTTCATCCATCTTCAACATGATGGCATTTGTGTTTTCAATATTCAGATAGTTGACCCGATGAGCGACTTCCATTTGCGTATCCAGCTCACTTAAAGAACCAAGCGAAATGTATAAATAATTTACGAACTCTTTCTGTGAATTCCTGGAGGCCCCTTCTGCTATATTGCTTGGGATACTCACGGCGCAACGCCTCATTTGTGAAACCAGCCCAAACTTTTCACCATCTGGAAATGCCTTTGTGATTCTGTAGATATCCACAACAAGGTCCATTCCCAATTGCCAGACTTTTAGATTCTTATGAGGCTTCATGTATTAGTGAATGGTGATTAGTGAGTAGTGAATGGGAAAAGCCAAAAACCATGATGTGGCTGCGCCGGTGAATGGTGATTAGTGAGTGGCTAATATGGCTGCGCCTGTGAATGGTAAATAGTGAGTAGTGAGTAGTGAGTAGGAAAATCCTAAAACCGTAGTGTGGCTACGCCGGTGAATAGAAAAAGCAAAAATAATGTGATTGGAAAAAGCCTAAAACCGTGAAGTGGCTGCGCCGGTAAAGCTTTGATAATGAGAGGTGTGTAGAAAAAACCGAGAAACTTGGATCTTCCATCTATTGATTATGAAGGATCTTCAAACGCTTATTCCCAGGGCTGATTCAAAGATTCCAACAAGCTCATGTCTGAAATCTATTCACTATTCACTACTTACTACTCACTTCTATGCGCGGATGCGCGAAGCTTCGCTTCGCTCCGCGCATAGCTCCGCCCCTCAGGTTACATCCACCTGTTTTAAAACGTTTAACGATGGGGGAAACAGTTCGCCTGTTGGCGATAAACGGGTGACGGCGTTCGCAAAACGGCCAAAGAGAACGGGGCCAGAAAATGAATACTGGCTCAGTGCGGCGGTGTTGCGGGTTCATGGCCCGGATATTCACACGCACGATGATGTCGTTGACATGATCGGCTTCTCATGAAACATCGAGGCTATGGTCACCAAATTTTCAGTACGACGGTGTTGCCACTACGGGTACAACAACATATACGACGGGTAGTGCCTCTTTCGGGCACTGCACATACTCATGGATTTTATATTTTGGGGGGACGTGACAGGGGCTAAAAAGCAGCCGATAGGCCTCTTTTCTATAGGGGGGAGGGAGAAGGAAGAAGAGACGCCTTGGTTCACTTAACTCGAACAAGGTATTGTCTCTCTGGTCTCCAGAAAAGAGAACTCACTACATTACTTATAAATCGTGCCCTGAAAAAACCGCAATCACTGAACCTAACTCTTTATCGCTAAATTTCGCTAAAAAAATTATTTGTGATTACAGGAACTAAAGATGCGCGAGAGCTGCGCCAATGTTGGTCCACCAAACCAAAACGAGTTATGTTTTCCCGCTTTTCCTCCTCCATGTCAACACAAAAATGAATTAATCCTCATCTGTACGAAATACTGGACACTTTGGGGGTTGGGGATTCCCTAGCGGGGAGCAAAGGGGAGGACTGGGACAGTCCGGTGAATGGTGAATAGTGAATAAAAAAAGCAAAGGCGTTCTTCGTGCCTGGTTCTTGGTGCTTCGTTCATGGGGTCGCTGCGCTCCGGCATTAAAGACAGGGCATAGGAGATAGGACATGGGTTATAAAGAAGGGCAAAGGGCTGACGAGGGTGAATAGTGAGTCGTGAATGGTGAATAGGATAAGAGCAGGACATGGGAGATAGGACATGGGTTATAAAGGCTGGATAAAGCAAAAACGTTCCTCGTGCCTGGTTCTTCGTGCGTCGTTCATGGGGGCAAAAAAACAGGTGATAGGACATTGGTTATAAAGATGGGCAAAGGGCTGACGAGGGTGAATAGTGAGTCGTGAATGGTGAATAGGATAAGAGCAGGACATGGGAGATAGGACATGGGTTATAAAGGCTGGAAAAAGCAAAAACGTTCCTCGTGCCTGGTTCTTCGTGCTTCGTTCATGGGGTCGCTGCGCTCCGGCATTAAAGACAGGGCATAGGAGATAGGACATGGGTTATAAAGAAGGGCAAAGGGCTGACGAGGGTGAATAGTGAGTCGTGAATGGTGAATAGGATAAGAGCAGGACATGGGAGATAGGACATGGGTTATAAAGGCTGGATAAAGCAAAAACGTTCCTCGTGCCTGGCTCTTCGTGCGTCGTTCATGGGGGCAAAAAAACAGGTGATAGGACATTGGTTATAAAGATGGGCAATGGGCTGACGAGGGTGAATAGTGAGTCGTGAATGGTGAATAGGATAAGAGCAGGACATGGGAGATAGGACATGGGTTATAAAGGCTGGATAAAGCAAAAACGTTCCTCGTGCCTGGTTCTTCGTGCGTCGTTCATGGGGGCAAAAAAACAGGTGATAGGACATTGGTTATAAAGATGGGCAAAGGGCTGACGAGGGTGAATAGTGAGTCGTGAATGGTGAATAGGAGAAGAGCAGGACATGGATTATAAAAAAGCAAAAGCGTAAAAACTGTTCTTAGCCGAGATTGACGGCAGCTTCAAGCAGAATGACAGAATTGATTTCTACCACGAAGAGCACGAAGGCGGCTTCGCCGCAAACGCGACCTCGCGCTCTTTTTTTTCTTCGTGATCTTCGTGGTTCAAAAGGCCTCATTTTACAAGGACTCCAAACGTTGCCACCAATTATGGCGTATCACGTCGTTTATTGTGAGTCGTTCACTCGGCAAAGCCTATGAAATCTGACCACGGCCTGGGGCCAGGGTTTTCCATCCTGGAATAGAATTGGAGTTACCGCCGTCCAATGCCTGAATAGAAGAAGCCCATCTCCTTGAGCTCATCTGGGTCGTATTGATTCCTGCCGTCAAAGATGACTGGGGCTTTCATGATTCGGCGCATGGCCGTGAAATCGGGTTGGCGAAACGGTTTCCATTCGGTGACCAGGATTAACGCATCGACATTTATGAGCGCATCGTACTGATGATCGGTCAGCACGATGTCCTCAAGGTGAAAGTGCGCCTCGGGAAAGGCCTGTTTTGCCTCATCCATCGCCACAGGGTCATAAGACCGGACTTTTGCACCGGCGGAAAGGAGCTGATTGATCAGCACAACCGATGGTGCGCCCCTCATATCATCGGTTCCAGGCTTAAACGCAAGGCCCCAGACGCCAAAGGTACACCCCTTAAGATCCGAACCGAACTTTTCGGTAATCTTCTCAAACAACCGGTTCTTTTGAAGTGCATTTCGCTCTTCAACTGCTTTAAGGACCAGAGGGCTGAAATCACACGTTTCGGCTGTGCTTATAAGAGCCTTCACATCCTTGGGAAAACACGCACCCCCGTAGCCACACCCGGGATAAATAAACGAATACCCGATCCTACTGTCTGACCCTATGCCCTTGCGAACATTTTCAACATCCACATCAAGACACTCACAAAGACTTGCAATCTCATTCATGAAGGATATTTTGGTGGCAAGAAGAGAATTGGCTGCGTATTTTGTCATTTCGGCATCACGCACGCCCATGATATGTATCTTGTCGCGCTTCCATGAAAAAGAAGCGTACAGTTTTTTCATGATGTCCGTGGCTTTATCGGACGCTGATCCCACAACAATCCTGTCAGGTCGCATGAAGTCCTCAACGGCGGTCCCTTCTTTTAAAAATTCCGGATTGCTTACCACATCAAATTCAACCGAAGCGCCCCTGCTGTCCAGTTCTGCCTGAATCACGTCGTGGATTCTGTCGGCGGTGCCCACCGGCACGGTGGATTTATCTATGATAACAGAGTACTGCGTAAGATGACGCCCAATTTCCTCAGCGACAGCAAGGACATACTGAAGATCAGCGGACCCATCTTCCCCAGGGGGCGTCCCCACCGCAATAAAATAAATAGTCGACTCTTTCATCGCTTCGGAAAGGGAGGTGGTGAATTTCAGAAGACCCTGCTTATGGTTTCTCAAAACGATAGGTTCTAAACCCGGCTCGTAAATCGGAAGAACACCCTTTTCCAGGTTTTTCAACTTCTTCTCATCAACATCAACACACGTGACATGGTTTCCCATTTCAGCAAAACAGGCCCCAGTAACAAGCCCCACATACCCGGTCCCAACAACTGTCAGTCTCATCAAACCCTCCTGTCTGCACGACAAAGGCCATCATTCAACCCAACGAGTATCCGGTTCGATTCGTGCGGTTAGTAGTTGTCCAAGAAGTACCTGATTTATCCTCACATAAAAGACAGGCAACGCTCGTCCCGCCTGGCATACAAAGGGCACGCACCCATCAACGTTTAGATGCCACCCCTCTTTCCTCCACCCCCGGAAGGCCTGAGGAGAGGCGAGTCTGTGCGTATGACCTGCTGAAAATATGGAAATAATGGTATTGGTGATAAAGGCTGTCTAACCTGGATATTTGGCGAGAAAACAATTAATTTAAAACAAAAGCATATTATTACGGGCTATTACCCTAAAACCAAGACATGTCAAAAACACAATTCACGGTTTCGGTGCTCACTTTTCCCACCCTTCGGGCGAGCCGTATGCATCCATCTTCTTCGTTATCAGAGTTTTTGAGGTAAACCACTGCATCTGCAACTCTGATGCCTTGAATACGGGTGCACTCAACTCGTGAAGTAACCGGGCTAACTGTTCAGAAGGGGCCCCCGGTAAGTACGTCGGAGGCAAAACAAGACAAGTTGGGCATACCTTGCCCCGCTGTTGTGAATGGTACAAAAAGTGTATAGGGGGCTGCAAGAAACCTTGTGTCCGCACTCTCGCAATGTGTAACGGTGAGCCACTTGACGAATAAAGATCCGACCCCAGAGGAGCCGGTATTGAAATACCCCTAAAACGGATAAAATACCTTACTCCTGACAGGTTAAAAATCAAAATTCATCTCTGCCCACAGTCTCCAGATTGACGGTAGCGTCAAACCGAGTGGCAGAATAGATCTCTACCACGAAGGACACGATGAGCACGAAGGCGGCTTCGCCGCAAAAGCGAGCTGCCACTCTTTAATTTTTCTTCGTGATCTTCGTGGTTCATAAGGCCTTCTATTACGACGACTCCAAATGTTGCCATTCATTATGGTGTGTCTCTTCGGTTACTGAGAGTCGTTCACACAGCAAAGCCTGTGAACTCTGACCCTGGCCAGAGGCCAAGGTTTTCCATGCTGGAATAAATTATTGGCTCTCACGTTTTCGCCCTTATCTAACCGGCCCTTGCAGAGCAAGTTCCACGAACCAAGAACCAAGCACTAAGAACGCCCTTGCCCTTGCTTTTAACCAATAGGACATTCGCGGAGCGAATACCTCGAACGAAGAACCAGGCACGATGAACAACGAACGCTTTTAGTTGTTTTACAAAAACGTCTGTATATTCTTCAACCGCTGGGCCATCTCTTCGAGGCCATGCTCAGACGAGGTGAGGAACTTGCGGAGATCGGGGGCCTCCTCCACGTCGTAGCCGGTGACGGAGCCTGCGAAGGCGGCATCGATGCCGACCTTGCCCACGGAGACCTCCATGGACTGCAGGGCCTTGAGGAGCCGCCGGAGGGCGATGCGGGCGTCGTAGTCGTCGGTCATGGGCATGAGGACGAGGAAACGCTTGTTGCTGAGAAGGCCGATGGTGTCGGTGTCACGGACGATGTCCCGAAAGGCGTCGAGGACGGCCATGGTAATATCTATGGTCTTCATCTCCCCTTTTTTCACGGGACCGGAGACCTTGGCGCCGATGACTTCAAACATCGCCAGGGTAAAGGGGGTTTTGTACCGAAAGGCCCGCTGGAGCTCTTTTTCCACAAAGTAGAGGACATTCTTCTTGCCAAGGACCCCCTTGGGCAGGGACGGCGCTGCCACAGGGGCAGGCTCCTTCACCACCAGCGGGGTGGTCTCTTTCACTTTCTCATCGTTTGCCCGCATCTCCTGCACGGACTCCCGGGCTTTTTGCAGGACGAACTGAAGGTCCTCCATGCTGTCGATGGTCTCTTCAAAATAGGAGAGCACGTTGGTGGGGTCTCCCTTGAACCCGCCCACCGATGCCATGGCGCGGAGTTCCCAGTCCGACTCCAGCTTTTTCAGGCACCCTTCCAGGCGACCGTTCAACCGGCCGACCACGGTGTCCATCACCTCGGAGGAGATGCCCCGCCCCCTTAAGTTGCGAACGATCTCCTTTTCCAGGCGGGAGACGACACCCTGCAGGTGTTCGTCCCCTTCGGCGCCGCCCTCCCCCACAGTTTCCAGGGCCATCTTGCCCCCGATGCGCTCGATGTACTCCACCAGCACCTCGGTAAGGGTCCCTTCGTCGCCGCTGCCCTTCCGGATCTCAGAAGCCAGGTAGATGAGCTCTGCCGCACCCCGTGGGTCATCCGTGATCTCGTTTAAAAGCTCCTGACCCTGAACGCCGATGGACTCGGCCCCTTCGGCGATGGCTTCCATCACCTCCCTGCCGGCCTCATGGCCCTGGAGGATCTCCGAGAGGCGGATAAAATCCGTGATGTGCATCCCCTCTTTCAAAAGCATCCGCTCGATGCGCGGCAAGAGGCGCTGCAGGTCGTCTTTGTCTGGAATAATCCGCTGGATAATCTGGGCCAGGCGTTCCACGGTGATCATGCCCTTGCCGTATTCGCGACGGATCAGGTCCAGAATCACCCCGTCGGTCACCGAATCGGCCTTGTCCAGGAGCCCCTGCTCCCTGTCGCCGTCCTCTCCGGCCTCCTGCTTGGAGGCCACCCTCGAGCGAAGCTCTTTCTTAAGATGGATGAGCCCCTTGAGCAATTTTTCCACGGCATCGTCGCCCAACCCGCCCAGGTGCTGCTCCAGCTCCCCGCCCAGGTTCTCCAGCCCTTTGGACACGCCGGTGGCAAACCCTTCGCTGCCGCCCCCGCCGACCCCTGCAAACATCTCATGAAAAATCCCGGTTCCGCCCGCTGAAGACTCGGCCTTCATCAACTGCTCAATCAGGTACGTGTGGATCTCCGACGGCGGCATCTTCGATGCCTCGGCCTCTCCCTTGGACACCACCGTCTCTTCTTCGGTGACCTTGCGGTACACAATGTGGTTAATGGAGACGGAAAGCACACCCTGGTTTTTCAGGGCGTTTTTCATGGAGCCGGCATTGGAGAAACGCTTGGAGTCGGTGAGAATGTCCAGCAGAAGATTGACGTCATCAAGGGTGAGCTCATCGGTAAAGGAGATGGACTCCACACCGGTCTCTTTAAAACTCGCCACGATTTTGGAGACATTGATCCTCGGATCCAGGGTCTCCTCGTCCACATAAAGGGCGTCCCGGTGATGCACAATGGCAATGGGAGAGACTTTCTTGAGCTCAGCACGGATCACCCGGTGGAACTCCCCGGCCGACTGGACGGTGGTCGGGTGATTGGTCTTGTACATGAGGGCACGGTTGAAGAGCAGGGAAAAACTGCGCCCAACCTTATCAACAGCCTGTTGTTTCTGAGGGTTTTTTCTTTTCATTCGTCACTGTACCTGTGCATCAAAGACGTAAGTGGCTCGGTCATTTCACAATCGGATTGCCATCTATTCTCAGCTACCATCCAGGACATTGATGTCCCCAGCATCGTGGTTTGTGGAAAACGTTCTTCGTGCTTGGTTCTTGGTTCGAGGAGTCGTTGCACTCCATCAGTTATGAAAAAAGCATGAGCTGGTTGCCGAAGTCGAACCTCTTCGTGAATTCCAAGGCCTTGATGGTCGCAGAGGCTCTGGCATCTCGCTATGTCTGACTGTTGCGACCATCGTATATGTTCGAGACATGGCTGCAATCAAACTTCACTATTATATTGGGCTTCAGATGAAACATCCGGGCTGACCCGGATAGTTCATAAGAAAACAACCAGACCCAAGAGATAAGGCATAATTACAGACCATTACTCTGATATATTTTAGGTATTTCAAAAACGCAAAAAGTCATTCACGATATTCTGTCTGATTTTCTCACCCTTCGGGCGAAGCGGGTTAAAGCTGCGAGAGATACTCTTCCAGCTCCTGCTTGAGCTCGTCGCAGGACTGATACCGATTGTCCGGATGATAGGCAATGGTTTTTTTGATTATAGCATCAAACCGCTCATCAAGTCGCGGATTCAACGTCGCAAGGGAACGAACAAACACATGGTCTTTGCGCTTCACCTTTTCACGCATAAGCTCCACCGCGTTTTTCACCTTGGGAAACGGCAGGGACGGAACCAGCATCTGGCTTAAGGTGATCCCGAAGGCGTAAATATCGGCACGCCCGTCCACGCTGAGCCCCAGGATCTGTTCGGGAGCCATGTAGACAGGGGTCCCCTGAATGACCCGCCGGGTTTTCACATCCTCTTTCAACACCTTGACCACACCAAAATCCAGCAAAATCGGCCGGCCGTTTCGTTTTTCGATGAGGATGTTCCCAGGCTTGATGTCCCGGTGAACGATCCCTTCGGTGTGGGCATACGCCAGGGCGTCAAGGACCCGGATCCCGATGGAAAGGGCCGTTTTAAGATCGATGGTGCGCTTGGACGGCAGAATGTTCTTCCGGGCGGTCTTCATGACATGAAGCAGGGACTCCCCTTCCACCAGCTGCATGGAAAAGTAGAGAAACTCATCGGTCTCCCCCACCTCATAGACCGGAATGATGTTGGGATGGTAGAGAACCGCCGCGGACTCGGCCTCCCGCTGAAACAGCTCGGAGGCCGTGGGGGTGATAAGGCTCTTGGGGAGCACCTTCAGGGCGATCCGGCGCTTGAGCGTGCGCTGGTAGGCAACAAAGATCACCGCCATCCCGCCACGCGCAAGCTCCCGCACGATGGTGGACGACCCCACCTCCATGCCGATCAGATGGTCTGTCTGAATGGTATCAATTGCGCCCACTTAGCTTACCCCGAAATAAAAAAGAGATATAAACACGTGTAATAATCTACCTTATATAAAAAGTCAGTATATCACAAGAAAATCAACAGGGCATCAATTCATTATAAGGCCAGTGAGTGGTGAGTAGTGAATGGAAAAAGCGAACAAGGGAAAAACCGTTCTTCGTTCTTGGTTCTTCGTTCTTCGTTCATGGAGTCGCTTCGCTCCATCATTCAGAATAAAACCAACACCGTTGGAAGTACCGCAACCCCGTAGGGTGCGGTCCCCGCACCAGAATGACGGCGGTAAGTACCGTAAGTATGTTCGGCGAATATCGAGCGTGGATTCACCTTTATCGGTTTTATTGTTCTTATGGCCAGACCGTAAAGGCAGGTCATAAGGAATAGGATATAGGTTATAAAATGCAAAAGCGTTCTTCGTGCTTGGTTCTTCGTTCTTGGTTCGAGGGGTCGCTGCGCTCCATCATTAAAAAAGGCGAAGGGCGAATAAGAACAGGTGATAGGGCATAGGAGATAGGTAATAAGCAGGCGAGTGGCGAAGGGGAAAAGCGGGCTTCGCCGGTGAATAGAAAGTGGTGAGTAGTGAGTGGAAAAAAGCAGGTCATAGGGGAATAGGACATAGGTTATAAAATGCAAAAGCGTTCTTCGTGCTTGGTTCTTCGTTCTTGGTTCGAGGGGTCGCTGCGCTCCATCATTAAAAAAGGCGAAGGGCGAATAAGAACAGGTGATAGGGCATAGGAGATAGGTAATAAGCAGGCGAGTGGCGAAGGGGAAAAGCGGGCTTCGCCAGTGAATAGAAAGTGGTGAGTAGTGAATGGAAAAAAGCAGGTCATAGGGGAATAGGACATAGGTTATAAAATGCAAATGCGTTCTTCGTGCTTGGTTCTTCGTTCTTGGTTCGAGGGGTCAAAACAGCAGGTTATAGGGGATAGGACATAGGTTATAAAGAAGGGCTGAGGGCGGGCTGCGCCGGTGAATGGTAAGTAGTGAGTAGTGAATAGCGGTTGAGTCGCTGCGCTCCGTCATTCAGAATAAAAACACCGTTGGAAGTACCGCAACCCCGTAGGGTGCGGTCCCCGCACCAGAATGACAGAGGTGAGTACCGTAAAGGCAGGTCATAGGGGATAGGACATAGGTTATAAAATGCAAATGCGTTCTTCGTGCTTGGTTCTTCGTTCTTGGTTCGAGGGGTCGCTATGCTCCATCATTAAAAACAGAACAGGTAATACGACATAAAAGCTGGCGAAAGGCAATTGGGAAAAACGAAAAAGCGTTCTTGGTGCTTGGTTCTTAATTCTTCGTTCGAGGGGTCGCTGCGCTCCAGCATGAAATACAGATCATAGGAAATAGGACATGGGTCATAAAACAAGCTCCAAACCCTTACCTTTAGATAGACGCCACAGGTTGGGCAAACCCGAAACATTGGAAGCACCGTGGCCTGTAGGGTGCGTTCCACGCACCAGAACGACGGTGTGAATACCCTTGAAGAGATGGATAAAACAAAAGCGTTCTTCGTACCTGTTTCTTAGTTCTTCGTTCGAGGGGTCGCTGTACTTCATCTAATTGGATAAAAGCTAAAAAGAGGTGTAGGGTCCTGCGGATTTATGGAGGCGATTACGGGTATTGGTAGCCCGAGCATGGTGCGGGGACCGCACCCTACGGTGTAAAGCGGCCTTGTAAGATTTCATGGTTCCGTGCGTGGATGGGTGCAACGGATGGGGAAAAGCCTAAATTCTTTGGGGCACCGGGGCCTGGCGGGTGAAATGCCCCTGCACATCGTCACCAAATAAAAAAGTCGCCGGATAATCCAGCGGCTTTTTGTCTTTTCAAAATTAGCCACGTGCGAAGCACGTTCCTCCAGCGAAGAACCAGGCACCAAGAATGAAGAACGGTTTTGGTTTTTTATAATGATAGAGCAGAGTGACTCCACCGCTACTCACTATTCACCACTCACCATTCACAGGGTTTGCCCAGCCCTTCCCTGCCTTTCGCCCGTTTTTTCCCAGGCACGCTTTTTTCGTTTTTTGCCCTTCTCTAACCGGCCCTTGCGAAGCACGTTCCACGAACCAAGAACCGGTTTGTTTTTTTTAATGATAGAGCGGAGCGACTCCACCACTATTCACTATTCACCACTCACTATTCACTATTCACCACCCACCATTCACAGGGTTTGCCCAGTCTTAAAACCCCCACAACCCCCGCCCCCCAGCCGTGCGCGTAAAAATTCTCGCTCCGATCACCCCTTTTGTGTTACTTATGTGGCACAAGGAGGTACCATGCAACCATTAGACACCGGAGATGTGTTAACCCGCATCACGCGCTACAACTTGATGCGACACGGAAAATCTCTGTATATTGACGTCCATGAACTGATCGAAGGCACCCTCGCCGGACGTTTTCTTGCTGTTCCCAATCTCGTGATGATCCTTTCATCATCCGAGTATCAAGGCCTCGGCGATACGGCTGATGAGGCACTTCAAGACTGCCTCACCAAAATCCAGGGGCTGGCGGTGGAGCAGATTTTCCCGTCACAACCCACACCATAACATACCCTTGCGCCACATTCGTGTGGCGCTACCTTGTCTGCCCAACGGACCATCAGACCCTCAGACGAAGGATACCCTGCAACCATGAAAAAATGTTTCCATGCGGTGATTTCCTGTATTGCCCTGGCCCTTTTCCTCGTGACACCGGCCCTCTCCCAGGAGATCAAGACGCCTGTGACGCCAGAGGACTATTTTATTACCCTTGCGCCGCAGCCAGAGTTCAAAGAGACCTGCCTCAACATCGTCTCCAGCCTTAAGATGCACCACTACCGGGAATTAAAATTAGATGACGAGTTGTCGAGCCGCATTTTCGACAACTACATCGACGCCCTGGACAAGGGGCGAGCCTACTTCACCGCCGCCGACATCGCCAGCGTGCAGCGGTACCGCTACCTTATGGATGATGCCTTGAAAAGCGGCGATCTCCAGGTCCCCTTTGACATCTTCAACCTCTACCAGCAGCGGACGGTGGAGCGGTTTGCCTTTATGGTCAACTTTATCACCAGCAAGGTGGACACCCTGGACTTCACCCAGGACGAGTACCTCCTGAAAGACCGCGAAGAAGAGCCCTGGCCCGCAGACGAAAAAGCCCTGGATGACCTGTGGCGACGCAGGCTGAAGAACGAAATCATCACGCGGCGGCTCTCCGACACCGATGCCGACAAGGTCACGGAAAACCTCCTCAAAAAATACAGCAACAGCCTCAGCCGCTCGCGCCAGATGAAGAGCAGCGACGTCCACCGCATCTTCATAAACACCTTCACCGAGTTCTACGACCCCCACACCCAGTACTTCCCCCCGAGGGTCTCAGAAGACTTCAACATCCACATGAGCCTCTCCCTGGAAGGCATCGGCGCCCTGCTCCAGATGGAAGACGAGTACACCAAGGTGGTGAGCCTGGTGAAAGCGGGCCCTGCCGAAAAATCCGGCCTCCTCAAGCCCGGAGACCGCATCATCGGCGTCGGCCAGGAAAATGAAGAGATCGTCGACGTGGTGGGATGGCGCCTGGATGACGTGGTCCAGCTGATCAGAGGGCCCAAGGGCACCGTGGTCCGCCTGACCATCATCCCTGCCGACAGCGGCGATGACTCCATGAGCAAGGTCATCCCCATCACCCGGAACACCGTGAAACTGGAGGACCAGGCAGCCAAGAGCAAGATCATCACCGTGCCCTTGAAAGACGGGACCTCCCACCGCATCGGCGTGGTGACCATCCCCGCCTTCTATGCGGATTTCAACGCCCTCCAGGCCGGTGCCAAAGACTACAAGAGCACCACACGGGACGTGAAGAACCTCCTTGAAGAACTGAAAAAAGAGAAGATCGACGGCCTCGTCATCGACCTGCGGGACAACGGTGGCGGCGCCCTCAAAGAAGCCGCAGCCCTCACCGGCCTCTTTATCAACAAGGGTCCCACGGTTCTGGTCCGCGGCCAGAAAAACCGCGTGGTCTCCTACCCCGACCCCGAGAGCGGAATCGTCTACGACGGCCCCATGGCCGTTCTGGTGAACCGCATGAGCGCCTCGGCCTCGGAAATTTTTGCAGGGGCCATCAAGGACTACCGACGCGGCATCATCGTGGGCAGCCAGACCTTCGGCAAAGGCACGGTGCAGTCCCTGCTCAACCTGGACAGCGGGCAGCTGAAGCTCACCATCGCCAAATTCTACCGTATCTCCGGGGCCAGTACACAGAACAAAGGTGTGCACCCCAATGTCAGCTTCCCTTCCGAGTACAACCTGAAGGAGACCGGGGAAAGCTCCCTTCCGGAAGCTCTCCCCTGGGATACCATCCGGCCGGTGCGGTACAAGCCGTACCATCAGGACAGCCTCACCATGGTGATGAAGCGGCTCAACAGGCTCCACGACATCCGCTCCGAAGCCTCTGCGGAGTTCACCTACCTCAAGGCGTACAACGCCTATGTGGATTCCCTGCGGCAGAAAAAGCGCATTGCCCTGAACGAACAGGTCAGGCAGGAAGAGAAAACGGCCAACGAGACCTTCTTCCTCAACCTCGAAAACGACCTGCGCACCGCCAAGGGCGAAAAGCCCTACAAAGATTACGAAGCCATGACCGCGGCCCGCAAAGCCGAAGATGACAAAAAGGACGACGACAAAGAAGACGATGATGACGACGACACACTTCTTGAAGAGTGCGCGTATGTTGTCTCGGACTTTGTGAATCTTCAGATGTAATAAAAAGAGCGTTCTTCGTGCTTGGTTCTTTGTTCTTCGTTCATGGAGTCGCTTCGCTTCAACTTGAAATAAACAGATTAAGGGCCAAGGCGGGAAACGAAAAAACGTTTATCGTTCTTGGCTCTTATTTCTTGGTTGGAGCAGTTATTCCGCTTCAGCACTCATAAGACTCGCAATGAAGGGTATCCTCGAAGCCAGAAATGCTTTGGCTTTTTTTAAACTGGCCATTCGCGTATCGAATGCCTTAAACGAAGAACCAAGCACATTCTTATGTCCGTAGCCTGTAGGGTGCGTTCCACGCACCAAAACGACGGCCTCAATACCGCCGAGAATGTGAAAAACACCAAGAATGTTGGCTACCCGGACATGGTGCGTAAAACGCACCCTACGAGGGTAAAGCGTCCCTAAACAGCGTCATTTATCAATAAATATCGCTGAGCAAAAGTCTCTACCAACAAACGCTTTTGCCACTATCGATTGGCCACTTGCGAAGCAAGTTCCTCGAACTAAGAACCAAGAACGACGAACCAAGCACGCTTTTATCATTTGCTTTTAAGGATACCGCTTTGAACTGGATTGTACTGATCGCCCTGCTGGCTGAAACCGTTACCCACATGATTGCTGACGCCCTGAACCTCAAAGGCGCCGGGGCCATTCCCGACGAGCTGAGCGATCTCTACTCAGCCGACGAGGGCCGAAAGGCCACAGAATACCTGAAAGCCCGAACCCACATGGGCTGGATCGAGAGCAGCCTCTCTTTGGGCCTCTTTCTCCTCTTCTGGTTTTTTAAAGGGTTTCCCTTTGTGGACGGCTTCGTCAAAGGAATCGGCCTGGGGCCTGTTCTCACCGGGGTGATCGCCATCTGCTTTCTGGGCGTCCTGAAATCCATCATCCACGTTCCCTTTGCCATTTACGGCACCTTCGTCATCGAAGAGCGGTTCGGGTTCAACCGAACCACCCTGGCCACCTTTTTTATGGACCGCGTAAAAAGCATCCTCGTGGGCCTTGCCCTGGGCGTCCCCCTCATGGCTGGAATCCTCGCCTTCTTCGAGCACTTCGGCAGCAGCGCCTGGCTCCCCTGCTGGGCGGTGGTCGTTGTCTTCATGCTGGGGGTGAACATCATCGTCCCCACCTGGATCATGCCCCTGTTCAACACCTTCACCCCCCTTGACGAGGGAGAGTTAAAAACCCGGATCATGGCGTACGCCGAGACCATCGGGTTCCCTTTAAGCAACATCTTTGTCATGGACGGCTCCAAGCGATCCACCAAGGCCAACGCCTTCTTCTCCGGCTTCGGGAAATCGCGGCGCATCGTTCTCTTCGACACCCTCGTCAACAAGCAGTCAACGGATGAGGTCCTTGCCGTCCTTGCCCACGAAATGGGGCACTTCAAGCTTCACCACATCCGGAACGGCCTCCTCATCGCCGTCGCGCACACAGGGGTCCTCTTCTTCCTACTCTCCCTGGCCCTCTCCTTTGAACCGCTCCACGCCGCCTTTTTCATGCGCACCACCGAGGTGTACACCGGGCTGATCTTCTTCTCCCTTCTCTACACCCCCGTGGAGTTCCTCCTCGGCTTCCCCCTCCAGGCATGGTCCCGGGCCAATGAGTACCAGGCTGATGCCTATGCGGTTCGGACTTCGGGCCTGGGAGACGCCCTTGTTTCATCATTAAAATCACTCCACAAGACAAGCCTGGCCAACCTCAACCCGCACCCCTTCCACGTTGCCCTGAACAACTCCCACCCGCCGTTGCTGCAGCGGATTCGGGAGATTCAAAAATGAAAAACGGGCTAAGGGCGGGCTGCCCCGGTGAATAGAAAAGAAAAGCAAAAACGTTCTTAGTTCTTGGTTCTTCGTTCTTGGTTCGAGGAGTCGCTGGGCTCCATCATTTAGATAAAAGCCAAACCCATTGGAAGTACCGCAACCCTGTAGGGTGCGGTCCCCGCACCAAAATGACGGATTCAATGCCACCGAAGATGTCACACACCCCGACACCGTTGGTGATGCGACCATGGTGCGTAAAACGCACCCTACGAGGGTGAAGAGCCGCTGGATAATCCAGCGGCTTTATGTTTTTTAAACCGAAACTATGGGGCATTACACCGGTGAATAGAACATGGTGAGTCGTGAATGGCTGAGTGGTGAATAGCGGTGGAATCGCGATGCTCCGTCATTGGAAAAACAGCCAAACCCGTTGGAAGTATCGCAACCCCGTAGGGTGCGGTCTCCGCACCAGAATGACAGAGGTAAGTACCGTAAGGGCAGGTCATAGGGGATAGGACATAGGTTATAAAGAAGGGCTGAGGGCGGGCTGCGCCGGTGAATGGTAAGTAGTGAGTAGTGAATAGCGGTTGAGTCGCTGCGCTCCGTCATTCAGAATAAAAACACCGTTGGAAGTACCGCAACCCCGTAGGGTGTGGTCCCCGCACCAACATGCCGGCCTCCATTCCGCCGAAGGTGCCACTCATCCCAACACCCTTGGTTATGCGATCATGGTGCGTAAACGCACCCTACGGGGTGACGAACCGCGACATGTCGTTATCAACACCAAAGCCGCTGGATGATCCAGCGGCTTTGGTGTTTAAACATAGGTTAAGGGGCCATTTCACAACGAGCGATTTTGTCTTTCATCAAAAATGGCCACATGCGAAGCACGTCCCTCAAACGAAGAACCAGGAACGAAGAACCAAGCACATTTTTCTTGATCGCCTTTCGCCCGTCTTTTCCCCAAGCACGCACTTCTCCGTATGGTGCGGTCCCCGCACCAAAAATGGCGGCGTTAAGTACCGTAAGCATGGTCATCAAATATCGCCCGTAGATTCATTTTTATGGGTTTTAATTTTCTTATGACCAGGCCATTCGCGCAGCGATTTCATTGAACCAAGAACCAGGAACGAAGAACCAAGCACGCCCTTCAACCGTAGGGTGCGGTCCCCGCACCAGAATGACAGAGGTAAGTACCGTAAAGGCAGGTCATAGGGGATAGGACATAGGTTATAAAGAAGGGCTGAGGGCGGGCTGCGCCGGTGAATGGTAAGTAGTGAGTAGTGAATAGCGGTTGAGTCGCTGCGCTCCGTCATTCAGAATAAAAACACCGTTGGAAGTACCGCAACCCCGTAGGGTGCGGTCCCCGCACTAAGAGCGTTACAGTAGATCGCATGATCACCTGTAAGCCAAACGCCCTTGCTTTTCGGCTTTTGACCTTCTCTAACCGGCCCTTGCGAAGCAAGTTCCTCGAACGAAGAACCAAGAACTAAGAACCAAGCACGCCCTTGCTTTTGTTCGGCATCAGAAAAAAGCCGCGACGGAGCACGGCGCACCCAGCAAGCAACCTCACATCATTTCTGATGTGATTGCAGGGTATTTAATTCCCCCGAAAAATATCTACCATGAAGGAGACGAGAAGCACGATGGCGGCCTCGCCGCTGAACGCGATTGCCTTTTGTTCGCCTTGCTGATCTTCACAACCTTGCTGGTTCGGAAGGCACGTTCCTTCTGCCTTCGCGTCAAACTGATTTTTCCTTACTCAGATATATTTTTTTTTGACAAACAGGGGCGCAGCGGGTATATGAACTAAGGCATGTCCATGCAGGATTTGCGAATGGTCTGATAATTGCTCACCCAAGTAATATGGAAAGAGATTGACCTCTCTTTCTAAAAATCAGCCCGCTTCCCAATTTGCATGGTTATTTTTTGAGTATCCACCAGAACAGTGTTTCCATATACAAACCCACTTTTCTTTCGTGATAGCGTTCTCGCCATCACGCCCCAGGGAGGTAACCCGAGTTATGTCCATGGCCGAGCTTTCATCCAAAGAATTTATCTCAAAGTTAGCATCCAAAGCCGCAGTACCCGGCGGCGGTGGTGCTGCTGCCCTGGGCGGTGCCATTGGCATGGCCCTCTCCAACATGGTGGGCAACCTGACCACTGGCAAAAAGAAATTCCAGGACGTGGAAGGAGAGGTTCAAGATCTCCTTAAAAAGGGAGAGACCGTCATCCGGGAACTCCTGGCCCTCATCGACGCCGATGCCGAGGTCTTCAAGCCCCTTGCCAAGGCCTACAGCCTGCCCAAGGAGACACCGGAAGAGGCCAAGATCAAGGCCGACACCATTGAAGAGTGCTGCAAAACCGCCTGCAGCGTCCCCATGCAGATCATGCGAAAATGCGTTGAAGGCATCGTTATCCACAAACGCATGGGCGAAATCGGCACCATCATGGCCATCTCCGATGTGGGATGCGGTGTGGTGCTTCTCAAGGCGGCGCTCATCTCCGCCCAGCTCAATGTCATCATCAACCTGAACTCGATTCCCGACGAAGATTACGTTGCGAACACTCGCACCGAAATGAATTTTCTCCTGGAAAAAGGGACCATCGAAGCAGACGACACCCTTGAAATCGTCATGGAAAAACTCGATAAGTAACGCATGCGACATGAGTACACAAGATCACAGCATCAGACACAGATCATTCCATAATTTTGACAGGTATCAATTTCTTATGGGCTCCTCTTCTGGAGACCGGAAAGGACGACAGACATGGCTGAACGTTTAACAGGCAAACCGGTGGCCGACGCCATCAAGGCCTCCCTGACGGATAAAGTGGACGCTCTGAAATCCAAAGGAACCACACCAAAGCTTGGTATTATCCGTGTGGGCGCACGCCCCGATGACCTCTTCTACGAAGGCGGCGCAAAAAAAACCTGCACCGCCGTGGGAATGGAGTTCGAGGTGTTTGAACACCCCGAAGCCATCAGCGAGGCAGATCTTGAAAAAGCGGTTTCCGAGGTGGGAGCCCGAGGCGACATCCACGGTATTCTCATGTTCGCCCCCCTGCCCTCTCACCTGAATGAGGACAAAATCAAGAGCCTGATCCCCGTGGAAAAAGATGTGGACTGCTTAAGCCCGCTCAGCGCGGACAAGCTCTTTGCCGGCAACGGCAGCGGCTTCCCTCCCTGCACCCCCACCGCCTGCATGGACATGCTCGACCACTACAATGTCCCCCTTAAAGGAGAAAAGTGCGTGGTCATCGGTCAGGGCGCCGTGGTCGGAAAGCCCGTCTCCTACCTTCTTCTTAAAGCCGGAGCCGATGTCACCGCTGTCTACATGGATGAGACCGGCACCCTCTGCGTGGACCAGTTGGAGCTCAAAGGTGGCACCATGGGCCTTGCCAAGCGACTCGAAGGGGTGACCACCCCCGAGATCTGCAAACAGGCATCCGTGATCATCGCCGCTGCCGGCGTGCCCCGCCTCGTCAAGGCCGATGCCGCAAACGCCGGCCAGACCTTCATCGACGTAGGCATCAACGCAGACCCCGAAAACCCCGGCAAATACTGCGGCGACGTCGACTACGCCAACGTGGAGCCCATCGTGGCCCGCATCTCACCGGTTCCTGCAGGGGTCGGTTCGGTGACCACCTCGGTGCTGTGCAAGCACACGGTGGCGGCGTGTGAGAAGGGGTAAAAGCAGGTAACAGGCTATAGGCAATAGGTCATAGGTGGTGGAGGCGCTACGCTTCGGCAATTGGCTAAGGGCTAAAGGCAGCTGCGCCAGTGAATGGTAAGTGGTGAGTAGTGAATAGCCGTGGTGTCGCTGCGCTCCCACAATTGGCTAAGGGCTAAAACCATGGGTTCGAAGGGATCTGTCGTCAAGGACAAACTGGCCTTGGTTGGCTAATAAATAAAAAAGCCGCTGGATAATCCAGCGGCTTTTTGTGTTTAAAGGGACAAAACAGGAAAAGCGTTCTTGGTGCTTGGAGGTAAAAGCAGGCGAATGGCTTAAGGCTAAAGGTATTGAAATCGCTCTACTCCGACATAAAGGCAGGTCATGGGGAATCGGACATAGGTTATACAAGCATGGCTGACCCAGTGAATAGTGAATAGCCGATAGTGAGTCGTGAATGGTGAATGGCGGTGGTGTCGCTGCGCTCCGACAGGAAAACAGACCTCAAAACCTTTACTTTTCAACATGCAACATCAGGTGGAACAAACTCGAAACATAGGACGTACCGTATCCCGTAGGGTGCGTTCCACGCACCAAAACGACGGCTTCCATGACGCCGAGACCCACAACAAAGCAAGGCCCTCGGTTACCCGAACATGGTGCGTAAAACGCACCCTACGGGGCAGCGGCAGCATGACGAGGTATCATAAAACCCCACATATGGGATGGTGGAACACTTCAAGGCAACCCGTGCCCGATGAGGCACCGGGACCTATAGGGTGCGTTCCACGCACCAAAACGACGGCTTCCATGACCGGGTGACGCCAAACCTCACAACAAACGAAGGCCATCGGTTACCTGAACATGGTGCGTAAAACGCACCCTACGGGGCAGCGGCAGCATGACGAGGTATCATAAACCCCACCTGTGGTGTGGTGGAACACATCAGGGCAACCCGTGCCCGATGAGGCACCGGGGCCTGTAGGGTGCGTTCCACGCACCAGAATGACGGCTTCCATGGCGCCAAACCCCACAACAAACAAAGGCCCTCGGTTACCCGAACATGGTGCGTAAAACGCACCCTACGGGGCAGCGGCAGCATGACGAGGTATCATATACCCCACCTGTGGTGTGGTGGAACACTTCAAGGCAACCCGTGCCCCATGAGGCACCGGGACCTGTAGGGTGCGTTCCACGCACCAGAATGACGGCTTCCATGGCGCCGAGACCCACAACAAACCAAGGTCATTGGCACCCCGAACTGCTCCGCATAACAACAGGCCATAGGGGATAGGACATAGGTAATAAAAGCAGGGCTGGCTCAGTGAATAGTGAGTCGTGAATGGTGAATGGCGGAGGTGTCGCTGCGCTCCGACAATTGAAAAGGTCCAAAAGCGAATAAATCAAATCACAGGCATGTGGGTTTTATGAGGCACCGGGACCCGGAGCGGCGGTGGACGAAATGCCCCTGCACATCGTCACCAATAAAAAAGCCGCCGGATAATCCAGCGGCTTTTTGTTTTTTCAAAATTAGCCACGTGCGAAGCACGTCCCTCCAACGAAGAACCAGGAACTAAGAACCAAGAACGTTCTTGCCTTCTCCGCTTTTGGCTTTTGCTTTTATCAAAACTGACCACTTGCGAAGCAAGTCCCTCGAACGAAGAACCAGGCACCAAGCACGAAGCACGCTTTTGTTTTTAGGCCCTTCCCTTCTCCGCCTTTCGCCCGTTTTTTCTATTCACTACTCACAACTCACGATTCACTATTTTTCCGCCATCTCTTTCCACTTCTTCCGCTCGTTCTCCGTCCAGTCGATGCGACTCCAGAGCCCTTGAAGCACATTCACGTCCCGGTCGGTGAGGCCGCTCTGGCCGAAGATGCGGCGATAGGTGCGGAGAAGATGATCGGGGCTTAAGGGGTCCAGGTACTCGATATCGAGAAGGGTCTGCTGCATGTGGCGGAGCATCCGTTCCAGGGCCTCGTTGGTGGCCGGGACCCGCTCTTCGATGCTCTGGGGAGCGGAACCTGTCAGGCGCTTTCGGACCTCGTACATGCAGACCGTGGTGGCGTGGGAGAGGTTCATGGAGGGGTAGGCCTCATCCGTAGGCAGGGTGATGAAGTACTGGCAGAGATCCAGCTCTTCGGTTTTCAGCCCCTTGTCTTCCCGGCCAAAGACCAGGGCAGCCTTCACGTCCTCCCCCATGGGGTGGAGCTTTTCGGCGGTCTCCTCGGGGGAGAAGAACACGTTCCGGTACTTGCCGAAACGACGGGTGGTGCCGAAGGCGCAGTGGACATCTTTCAGGGCGTCGGCAAGGGTGTCCACCACCACGGCCTCTTCAAGGAGCCTTTTCGTCTTCACGGCCATGCGCAGGGCATCACCTGAGAGATGGTCGCACTGAGGGTTGACCAGCACCAGCTTCGAGAAGCCGAAGTTCATCATGGATCGGCACACCGACCCTATATTCAAAGGGCCCTGGGGCTCCACCAGCACTATAGAGATCTGTTCTGTTTTCATACAACTCCTGATTCACGCGTCCATACATTGGGCAAAAAGGTTCTTTATAGCATCCCGCGATTCTGATAGAAACCCCCACAGAAAGACCGGCATTGAAAACACCTTAACCCGAACAGTTCATGAGAAAGCAACCAGGTCGAAACAAAAGCATGTTGTCCCCTGTATGGTGTGTTGTGGAAAACGTTCTTCGTGCTTGGTTCTTAGTTCTTGGTTCGAGGAGTCGTTGCACTCCATCAGTTATAAAAAAACGTATCTATTCAGTAGGCCTCCGGCGGACCGCTTTTTGAAATGAGCCCCGAAAACTTTTCAGTTTCCGTCTCTATTTCTTTCAGCCTCTGCAGGGGCTTAGGGAAATGGAGACGGCATACTCGTTAAGCCAGAATCAATGGCTTACGAGCATGATTGAAACCGTCGAATAGCCCTTAAAACCTGTTTGTCAAACCCATCTCATCAAATTGGCAAACGTTTGGCCCCCGGCAGGACCGCCGGAGGCTTTTTCCGTACCCTGACGGAATCACCCATATATCAAGGACCACCCATGCCCTACACCCTTCTATTGCAACTTCCCGTCCCCAAGCATCAGGTCGGTGCCAAAAACGGGAACATCCCCCTGGGCTCGGCCTGCCTGAAGCTGGCAGCAGATGCCCATACCCAAGCACGCGTGGAGCTGGTTCCCGAGGCGCTTGCCACCCATGGGGGGGATGCGGCCATCATTGAGTACCTCTGCGAGAAGGCCCCGGAGATCCTGGGCATCAGCCTCACCTGCTGGAATGTGGAGCGGTCTCTTTATGTGGCAGGGGAGGTAAAGAGACGGTGCGGGTGCCGCATCATGGCCGGAGGGCCCGAAGTGACGCCGGACAACCCCATCACCCAAAATCCGGCCATCGACTTTCGCGTGTACGGCGAAGGGGAAGAGATCTTTGTCCGGCTCCTGAACGAGCCGGGATTCTGGGAGATACAAGAGGCATCCGGGTGCTCCCCCAGCTTCTTTACGGAGTCTGAAAACCCATACATCAAGGGTATCCTCGATCCCGGCCCGGAAGAGATCATGCTGTTGGAGACCCAGCGGGGCTGCCCCTACGGATGCAAATTCTGCTACTACAACAAGTCCCGCAAGGGGCTCACCTTTCTCTCCGACGAAAAAGTGCTGGAAGGGATTCAGTGGGCCGTGGACAACAAGGTCAAAGAGCTTTACCTCCTGGACCCCTCTCTCAACGCCCGGCCGGGCCTCAAGGACCTTTTAAAAGAGATCGCCAAGATCAACCCACAGGGCGAGGTCTCGCTGCGGAGTGAAATCCGGGCCGAATGGATCGACGCCGAAGCAGCGGAACTGTTTGCCGCGGCAGGCTTCACCGTCTTTGAAATCGGCCTTCAGTCCACGTGCCTTGACGCTCAAAAGCTCATGGGGCGCAAGACAGACCTGAAGCGATTCGTTGCCGGGGTAAACCACCTCAAGGATCACGGCATCCTCTCCACGGTGGACCTCATCATCGGCCTTCCCGGTGATGACCTCACCAGCTTTTCACGGTCCCTTGGCTTTGTAAAAGAGAACGAACTCGACGACGACATGCAGGTCTTCCCCCTGGCCCTGCTTCCCGGCACCGCCTTTCGACAGGAGAGCAAGGAGCTTGGGCTCACTTTTCAGGAGAAGCCCCCCTACACCATTCTCGAGACCCCCGGTTTCAGCCGAGGCGAAATCACCCTGGCCCTGGACTGGGCAGAGTCCCTCTTTGAGATGGACCTCATCACCCCACCCGAGGTGGATCTCTCCTGGAAGACATCAGGCAGCCCGGCCCACCGAAAGGTCACCCTTGGCTCCCACGAGCTCATCGCCACCTTTGTGGTGGGACAGGAGACCACCCTGGATGAAGCACGGCGTGTGGCACCCCGCCTCTCGCACCCTTACAAGGTGGTCATCACCCCTGATGCGACGGATGAAGAGTTGGCCTTTAACATCCTGTCAGAATTTGTAATTCACAACCCCCAGACCCCCTTTGAGATCGTCTGGGTGGAGCCGGAATCACTTCCCGGAGCCGCACGCTTCGTCGACGAGCTCCCCCTGTCCCGCCCCCACTTTCTCGACAACGACCTGACCCTTCTGGACGATCGTCCCGGCAACCGAGCCATCCTCTGCACCCTCATCGGCCGCGAGCCGGACGCCCTGCCCGTCCCCCTGGGCCGCAGCCTGAAGAGCTATACGTTGGAGAACCTCCCCACCCGAGAAGAGCTGGAAAGCTTGGAAGAGTTGGACGGGGCCGTCATCGATGCCGAGGACAGCGACACCCTTAAAGCCTGGCAGGAAGCCATGGCCCCACATGCCGACGAGATCTTCCCCGTGGCTTTTTCAGACCACGGGGCCATGGCGAGGTGGCGGGGATTGACGGGGCCGGAGGATTGGGGATTGTAAAAAAGCAGGCTGCGCCCAGTGAATGGTAAGTGGTGAATAGTGAGTGGGAAAAGCGGAAAACCGTTCTTCGTGCTTGGTTCTTGGTTCTTCGTTCGAGGGGTCGCGATGCTCCATCATTTAGATAAAAGCCAAAACCGGTGGAGGTACCGCAACCTCGTAGGGTGCGGTACCCGCACCAACATATCGGCCTCCATTCCGCCGAAGGTGCCACGCCTCCCAACACCCTTGGTTATGCGACCATGGTGCGTAAACGCACCCTACGAGGGTGACGAGCCGCCGCACGCCGTCATGAATACCAAAGCCGCTGGATAATCCAGCGGGTTTTGGTTTTTAAACCAAGGTTAAGGGGCCATTTCACAACGAGCGATTTTGCCTTTCATTAGAACTGCCCACGTGCGAAGCACGTCCCTCGAACGAAGAACGCATTTGTTTCAGGCCTTTTCCCCCTTTCGCCCCGTTTTTTCTATTCACGACTCACCACTCACTATTCACTGGCGCAGCCACCATCTTTTGTCCCGTTTCTCCACCGCATAACGACGCGTTCTCGCCCCCGAAAGCAGCATTTCCACCAGCTCTTGCTCCGTCACAGGGGTGTAGGTTCTCTGGGGTTTTCCATCGTCCTCCAATTTTTTCAGACGGCGAATCCGCTCGTTCACCGGAGGGTGGGTCCGAAGCAGGGTGTGGCCTTTTTGTTCGCGACGCCCTGCCATCCAGCGATTGAAAAGAGTCGTCGGGCCTCCTTCGATCTTGCGAAGGGCGCGGATCAAGGGCTGGGGAGAATTCATCAACTCGGCAGAGCCCGTGTCGGCGGCAAACTCACGGGTACGAAGCAGCCCCAGCTGCAGCAGCATGGCGGCAACAGGCGCGGCCACCACAACAGCCAGGAGCACCAGGGAAAGGTCGCGCTCTCCTGCAAAAATGGCAGGCAGATTAATCAACACCATCACCTGGCCGACAATGGAGAGGAGGTTCACCATCTTCACCGTCACTTCAGAAAACCACATGATGCGGTTATCGTTGTGGGCTATGTGACTGAGCTCGTGGGCCACCACACCGGCCAGCTCATCCACGTCAAGGGTGTTCAGGATGCCTTTGGAGAGTGCAAGGGCAGAGCTGTCGCGGTCCCCCGTGACAAAGGCGATGGACCGTGAGCTCGGAAGAAGCCAGAGCCCCGGAACGGTCTTGATCCCTGCCCGCTTTGAAATATCCCGGACCATGCGATGCAGCCCGGGCATCTGATGGTCTGACACCTGGAGCCCTTTGTACAACCGGAGCACCACCACCGGTGAGATCCTCGGCGTCAGGTGGTAAGACAACAGCCCGCCCACCGCTGCAGGAATGGAAAAGAATGCCCCACCCAGAATATGAGCCAAAAAAAGCAGCAGAGCTGTTAATGCCCATGCTGCCACCGATGATTTTACAAAACTGATGCTGTTTTGCCGCTCTATGACGCGAGTGATCATAACCACCTGTCCTGTCTAAAACAGAGGCGGACCGGCTTCAGAAAAAGGGGGGTGAGGTGATGCCTGAACCGCCAATGTCATCGTGTTTCCAAGCCCGGACACATCAAAAGAGAAAAACCACAAAAGAGCCGTGACGTATCCGGGTAAAGGAAGATGCAAACATCTTCCATATCTTAAATTATTCATGATTTGGGGGGATGCAAGGGGGGAAAGGCAGGTGATGGGTCATGGG
Source organism: Desulfolunaceae bacterium (assembly GCA_942491485.1). Classification (GTDB taxonomy): domain Bacteria; phylum Desulfobacterota; class Desulfobacteria; order Desulfobacterales; family Desulfolunaceae; genus Desulfoluna. The sequence goes on from CALOAX010000023.1 coordinate 112,072, forward strand.
GGACAGGGGGACACGAAAAGCGTTCTTGGTGCGTAAAAACAAAAGCGTTCTTGGTGCTTGGTGCTTGGTTCTTCGTTCAAGGAGTCGCTGCGCTCAACCATTCAATAAAGGCACAATAATGGTGCCGGTTCCCGTGAGTGTGTGGGTTAATTTAGGGTGTGGGTTTCTCGGACATGGTGCGTAAAACGCACCCTACGGGAGCAAAGCTGCTTTATGCGATTTCACGAACTCGTGCGTAGATAAGCGTAATAGATGGAAAAGCCTGAAACGTATGGGGCACCGGGGCCTGTAGGGTGCGGTCCCCGCACCAAAACGACGGTGTGCATTACGTTGAGAAGATGGAAAAACGAAAAACGTTCTTCGTGCCTGGTTCTTTGTGTTTCGTTCGAGGGGTCGCTGCGCTCAACCATTCAATAAAGGCACAATAATGGTGCCGGTTCCCGTGAATGTGTGGGGTGATTCAGGGTGTGGGTTGCTCGGACATGGTGCGTAAAACGCACCCTACGGGAGCAAAGCTGCTTTATGCGATTTCACGAACTCGTGCGTAGATAAGCGTAATAGATGGAAAAGCCTGAAACGTATGGGGCACCGGGGCCTGTAGGGTGCGGTCCCCGCACCAAAACGACGGTGTGCATTACGTTGAGAAGATGGAAAAACGAAAAACGTTCTTCGTGCCTGGTTCTTTGTGCTTCGTTCGAGGGGTCGCTGCGCTCAACCATTCAATAAAGGCACAATAATGGTGCCGGTTCCCGTGAATGTGTGGGGTGATTCAGGGTGTGGGTTGCTCGGATATGGTGCGTAAAACGCACCCTACGGGAGCAAAGCTGCTTTATGCGATTTCACGAACTCTTGCGTAGATAAGCGTAATAGATGGAAAAGCCTGAAACGTATGGGGCACCGGGGCCTGTAGCGTGCGGTCCCCGCACCAAAACGACGGTGTGCATTACGTTGAGAAGATGGAAAAACGAAAAACGTTCTTCGTGCCTGGTTCTTTGTGCTTCGTTCGAGGGGTCGCTGCGCTCCGGCAGGTGAAAGAAGGGCTAAGGGCTAAAAATCAGGTCATGGGGAATGGGACATAGGCTATAAAACAGGGCTGCGCCGGTGAATGTCGAATGGGCGAAGGCAAAGGGCGGTGGTGTCGCATCAAAACCAAACCATTTCATGCACCAATGACAAACACCCCTGAAATTACGTCGCCGCGGTAGGATGGGCAAAAGTAGTGCCGTGCCCATCACGAGGAATGATACCCGCCCATACCGAATGAGGATGTCTGGCTGCGGGTATTATGATCAATGAGATCGATAGAGGCTAATCGACCAATGATGGGCACGCTTCGCGCTTTGCCCATCATACAGGGATATAGCAGCGCCACCGTACAAGGTTCGTGCCGCGTCAAAACCTACCCATGATCATTTAGATAAGGCTGAGAAAGGGTGCTGATCAGAGTTGTTTTTGGCTTTTCTCAAAACCAGTCGCTTGCGCAGCAAGTACCTTGAACGAAGAACCAGGCACTAAGAACCAAGAACGTTTTTGTTTTTGGCATTTATCAAAACCGGTCACTTGCGCAGCAAGCGCCTTGAACGAAGAACCAGGAACCAAGCACTAAGAACGCTTCTGCCTTTATACTTCATAATCAATAAACCGGTGCAGATCGTCCGGATGGATCGATTCGCCGGAGATGGCGCGGTCGCAGGCGGTGACGCCGGCCTTTTTCATCATCTTGGCGCTGCCGCAAAGAAGGGGGTGCCACTCCGGAAGGGAACGGCCTTCGAGAATCCTACGGTAGGCGCAGGTCTCCGGAAGCCAGCGGTACTTGGCAATGGCTTCCGGGGTCAGCTCGACACACACCTCGTTGATATAGGTCCGGGTCTCATAGATTCTGCACCGGGAGCTCGCAAGGTCCAGGTACTGGCAGGCCACAGAGGTTACATAAATCGCGCCGGTCTCTGCGTCCTCAAGTTTCTCCATGCAGCAAAGCCCACAGCCGTCACAAAGGGATTCCCACTGCTTCGGGGTCATTCGGGAAAGGGGTGTGCTCTCCCAAAAGGGGGTATTGCCGTCACTCTCGTTTTTCTTACCGGTCATATCTGGTGTCCGTCGAATCCTTACCTAATATACAATCAAGGTTTAAAGGGCATGCTCGTGCATAAACGCAAGCCATGCAATGGTTACCTGCTCAGTCCACTGGTCTTCGGTCAGGCCCCACTGATTCATCTGCTCCTGGTCAGCCGGCATCTTGGAGAGTGCCGTCAGTTCCATAAAGCTGTTGGTCTTCATCAGGTTTTCGGCAAGGGAGCCCTCTTCAATGAATTCAGTCGGGTAGCGATCCGGATTGGCCTCTACCAGGGCATCCAGCTCCTCAGGTGTGCGTGCAAATTCCATGTTCACAACTCCATATCAAACAGTTCAACGTAAATGCCCGGTGAGAGGGTAACGAAGACTCAGCCGGGGGGTTCAAACCCGCAAAGAGGGAATATAAGGCATCGGTGCACGATTTTCAACAACCCAGACGCTTCGTGCACAAAAGAAAGTCACGCCGTGGGTCTATCGGTCCTTTTCCGGAAATACCGGGCACCCTTCTGCCATTACGAGCGGTACCGCAAGGCCACAGGACAAGGCTGTGCGACGTGCTATCGCCCCTTACGGCGCGTCATTTCAACCCGGGGAACCGCCCTGATGCACGGTGGTGTCGGTGTTTTACGGCATAAACGATTCTGGTATTTCCTTAGGAAGCGTCCGCTCTCCACACCGAATATTTTATTAGCCATCGCTTTTTCGGTTGTTTATATGGCAAAATATCAGTATGTGATGAGCCGCATTTGTCTGAATATCAGCAAATTCTCAAAAATCCCCGGATCTCGGATATGCCCCGAACAGGAACACACCCGATACCAGGAAAACCCAATGCCCAACAGCCGATTTAGGCTTGAAATATGATGGTTCCGTAACAAAACCCGAAGAGGTCTCCGGCAGATTCCATCTGGCGGCGAAGCATCGTAACGTTGGCATAGTGAAGAACCATCAACCAAGAGGATAACCGAACACATGACAGTCAGTGAATCCATCAGAAACATCGCCATCATTGCCCACGTTGACCACGGTAAGACCACCCTTGTAGACGCCATGTTCCGCCAGAGCGGCATGTTCCGTGACGACCAGGAAGTGGAAGACCGGCTCATGGACAGCATGGACCTGGAACGGGAGCGCGGCATCACCATTTCCGCAAAAAACTGTTCCGTAAACTATGGCGATACCCGCATCAACATTCTCGACACCCCTGGCCACGCCGACTTCAGCGGCGAGGTGGAGCGTGCCCTCTCCATGGTGGACGGTGCAATTCTTCTGGTGGACGCCTCTGAAGGACCCCTGCCCCAGACCCGTTTTGTTCTGAAAAAAACCCTGGAAGCAGGCCTTAAGGTCATCGCGGTTATCAACAAAATTGACCGTGCCGATGCTCGCCCTGACGAAGTACTGGACGAGATCTACGACCTCTTCATCGACCTGGATGCAACCGAGGAGCAGCTCGACTTTCCCGTTCTCTACGCCATCGGCCGAGACGGTATCGCCCAGAACACCCTGGAAGAGAAGGGAACCGATCTTACCCCCCTCTTCGACAACATCGTGTCTCAGCTCCCCGCTCCCCAGATCAACCCGGAAAAACCCCTTCAGATCCTTATCTCCGACCTCGGCTACTCCGACTACCTCGGACGCCTTGCCATCGGCAGGGTCTACAACCGCCCCCTCTCCACCAAGACACCCCTGGTGTACATCAACGAAGAGGGCAAGTCGGTTCGCATCAAGGTCACCAAGGTCCAGGTGTACGACGGTCTCGCCATGAGCGAGTCTGAAGTCGTCTCCGCCGGTGACATTGCCGTCCTCTCCGGGATCGAAGAGATCCAGATCGGTGACACCGTCTGTGAGATGGAAAACGCCGTTGCTCTCCCCCGGGTCACCGTGGACGAGCCCACCGTCGGCATGCGATTCACCATCAACACCTCTCCCCTGGCCGGCCAGGAAGGCAAAATCGTTCAGTCCAGCAAGATCATGGAGCGCCTTAACAAAGAGGCGATGAAAAACGTCTCCATGAAGATCGAGCTCACCGAGGACCGTGAATGCTTCATGGTAAAAGGACGTGGCGAATTCCAGATGGCTATTCTCATCGAGACCATGCGCCGTGAAGGATTCGAACTCTGCGTGGGCCGACCCGAGGTTATCTTCAAAGAGGAGAACGGCGTCCGCACGGAGCCCATCGAAACCGTCTACGTCGACTGCGACGAAAGCTTCATGGGAGTCATCACCGAGAAGCTCTCCCTCCGAAAGGGCAAGCTCGTCAACCTCACCAACAACGGCCGTGGCCGCGTGAACATGGAGTTCTCCATCCCCTCACGCTCCCTCATCGGCTACCGTGATGAGTTCCTTACCGATACCAAGGGTACCGGCATCATGAACTCCATCTTCCAGGGGTATGAACCCCACCGAGGCGACTTCCCCACCCGCTACACAGGCTCCATCGTCTGTGACCGAAAAGGACAGTCCGTCCCCTACGCTCTCTTCAACCTCGAACCCCGAGGCCGCATGATCATTCCTCCCGGAGTTCCCGTTTACGAAGGCATGATCATCGGTGAGCACAACAAAGAAGGCGACATCAACGTCAACGCATGCAAAGAGAAGAAGCTCACCAACATGCGAGCCTCCGGCAAAGACGACAACGTCACCTGTACCTCTGTGAAGCCCCTCAGCCTGGAGCAGGCCATCAACTTCATCCGTGAAGACGAAATGGTGGAGATCACCCCGATTTCCATCCGCCTGAGAAAGGCCATCCTCTCTCAGCAGACCCGCTACCAGATGCGCCCCAAGAAAGACGCATAGATAGCTTTCAAATAGGTTAGTTACAAACCGCCCTTCACGTTGAACGTGAAGGGCGGTTTTTGTTTGGGGAAGAAAAAACAAAAAACGTTCTTCGTGCTTGGTTCTTAGTTCTTCGTTCGAGGAGTCGCTCTGCTCCATCAGGTAATACGGGCTTCGCCGGTGAATAGAAAGTAGTGAATAGTGAATAGCGGTGGAATCGCGAGGCTCCGTCATTGGGAAAACAGCCAACACCGTTTGAAGCACCGCAAACCGTAGGGTGCGGCCCCCGCACCAACATGACGGATTCAATGCCACCGAAGAGGTCACACCCCCCGACACCATTGGTTATGCGACCATGGTGCGTAAAACGCACCCTACGAGGGTGACGAACCCCTGTACGTCGGCATTCACAAAAAAAGCCGCGACGGAGCACGGCGCGCCCAGACGAGTGGCGTCACAGCAGATCGTGCATGATCGGCTGTAAGCCTAAAACGCCATTGCTTTTCGGCTTTTGCCCTTCTCTCACCGGCCCTTGCGAAGCAAGTTCCTCGAACGAAGAACCAGGAACGAAGAACCAAGCACATTTTTCTTGATCGCCTTTTCCCCAAGCACGCCCTTCGCTGTAGGGTGCGGCCCCCGCACCAACATGACGGACTCAATGGCACCGAAGATGTCACACACCCCGACACCGTTGGTTATTTGACCATGGTGCGTAAAACGCACCCTACGAGGGTGACGATCCGCCGCACGCCGGTATTCATAAAAAAGGCCGCGACGGGGCACGGCGCGCCCAGACGAGTTGCGTCACAGCAGATCGTGCATGACCTACCGTAAGCCAAAAACGCCATTGCTTTTCATCTTTTTCCCTTCTCTTACCGGCCCTTGCGAAGCAAGTTCCTCGAACGAAGAACCAGGAACGAAGAACCAAGCACATTTTTCTTGATCGCCTTTTCCCCAAGCACGCCCTTCAACCGTAGGGTGCGGCCCCCGCACCAAAATGACGGATTCAATGCCACCGAAGATGTCACACACACCGACACCGTTGGTTATTTGACCATGGTGCGTAAAACGCACCCTACGAGGGTGACGATCCGCCGCACGCCGGTATTCATAAAAAAGGCCGCGACGGGGCACGGCGCGCCCAGACGAGTTGCGTCACAGCAGATCGTGCATGATCGGCTGTAAGCCAAAAACGCCATTGCTTTTCGGCTTTTGCCCTTCTCTCACCGGCCCTTGCGAAGCAAGTTCCTCGAACGAAGAACCAGGAACGAAGAACCAAGCACATTTTTCTTGATCGCCTTTTCCCCAAGCACGCCCTTCATCCGTAGGGTGCGGTCCCCGCACCAAAATGACGGATTCAATGCCACCGAAGATGTCCCCCCCCCGACACCGTTGGTTATTTGACCATGGTGCGTAAAACGCACCCTACGAGGGTGACGATCCGCCGCACGCCGGTATTCATAAAAAAAGCCGCGACGGAGCACGGCGCGCCCAGACGAGTGGCGTCACAGCAGATCATGCATGACCTACCGTAAGCCAAAAATGCCATTGCTTTTCGGCTTTTGCCCTTCTCTCACCGGCCCTTGCGAAGCAAGTTCCTCGAACGAAGACCCAAGAACCAAGCACGCCCTTGCCCTTTCCACCTTTCGCCCTTAGCCAGCTTTTTTCTGGAGAGAAGCGACCCATCGACCCATGACCGTTTTTTGCTTTTCCCGCCTTTTCTGGAACGTCGGGATATGCAATACTACGTGATTTCAGGGCCGGTAACCATGCGAAGATGCAAGCCAGGCAAAACGGTGATCAACCCAATTTTATAGCGCGAGAGAGACGCGATTTATCGCCTTTAGCCTTCAGCCATTTGCCCTCAGCACACTTTTACCGGCCCTGTGTGGCCACGAACAACGAACCTGAAACGGGTTTTCCGCCCTCACAGATACTTGGATTGGTTTATGGATTTTATAGAATTTGACCGCAGGCATATCTGGCACCCCTACACATCCATGAAAGACCCGCTTCCCGCCTACGAGGTGGCTTCTGCCGACGGCGTCAGGCTAAAGCTTGAAGACGGCAGGGAGCTCATCGACGGGATGTCGTCGTGGTGGGCGGTGATCCACGGGTACAACAACCCGGTGCTCAATCAGGTGCTCTCCGCCCAGGCCCGGAAGATGTCCCACGTGATGTTCGGCGGCATCACCCACAAGCCCGCCATGGAGTTGGCAAGGCTCCTCATCTCCATCACCCCCGATCCCCTGGAACGGATCTTTTTTTGCGACTCCGGCTCCGTCTCCGTGGAGGTTGCCCTCAAGATGTCTTTTCAGTACTGGATGGCACGGGGCATCAAGGGGAAAGACCGGATTTTAAGCTTCAGGAACGGCTACCACGGGGACACCTTCGGCGCCATGAGCGTCTGCGACCCGGTCAACGGCATGCATGAGATCTTTTCAGGGGTCCTGCCCAAACACATCTTCGCCGACGCGCCCAAGGCACGCTTCGATGAGGAGCCCTCAGCCGAAGAGCTCCAAAACCTCGAAGCCCTTATGGAGCGCAACAAAGAGGAGATCGCCGCCGTCATCATCGAGCCGGTGGTGCAAGGGGCCGGTGGGATGCGGATCTACTCCCCCCTCTTCCTCAAGAAACTCCGGGAGCTCTGTGACCGCTACGGCTTCCTCCTCATCTTCGATGAGATCGCCACCAACTTCGGGCGAACGGGCAAGCTCTTTGCCCTGGAGCATCCCGAGGTCACCCCGGACATTCTCTGCCTGGGCAAGGCCCTCACCGGCGGGTACATGACCATGGCCGCCACCCTTGCCACCGGCGAGGTGGCCGACACCATCAGCGCGGGCAATCCCCCGAACTTTATGCACGGCCCCACCTTCATGGGCAACCCCCTGGCCTGTTCCGTGGCCCTGGCCAGCACCATGATGCTGCTGGACTCCCCCTGGGAAGCCCGGGTTCAACGCATAGAGCAGGGCCTTAAAGAAGGCCTCCAGCCCCTCTCCGACCTGCCCCAGGTGGCTGACGTCAGGGTTCTGGGCGCCATCGGCGTGGTGGAGCTCACAAACCCCGTGGACATGGCCGCCACCCAGGCCCGCTTCGTGGAACGCGGCGTTTGGGTCCGCCCCTTCGGCAAACTGGTCTACGTCATGCCTCCCTTCATCATGGAGCCCGAGGATTTGAAGACGTTGACGGATGTGATGGGGGAGGTGATTCGGTGTGAATAGTGAATAGTGAATAGTGAATAGTGAATAGTGAATAGTGAATAGTGAATAGACCGTGGGCGGTCGCCTCCAGCCTGTCAATAAAAACATGGGCTGAGGGGTAAAATCAGGTCATGGGTCATGGGAGACAGGGAGGCTAAGGGCGGGAGAAGCTAAAAGCGTTCTTGGTGCCAAAAAACAAAAGCGTTCTTCGTGCTTGGTTCTTGGTTCGTCGTTCCTGGGGTCGCTGTGCTCCATCATTCAGAAAAGGAAAAAACAGGCTGAGGGCTAAAATCAGGTCATGGGTCATGGGTCATGGGTCATGGGGGATAGGAAGGGTAAGAGCGGGAAAAGCTAAAAGCGTTCTTGGTGCCAAAAAACAAAAGCGTTCTTCGTGCTTGGTTCTTGGTTCGTCGTTCCTGGGGTCGCTGTGCTCCATCATTCAGGAAAGGAAAAAACAGGCTGAGGGCTAAAATCAGGTCATGGGTCATGGGGGATAGGAAGGGTAAGAGCGGGAAAAGCTAAAAGCGTTCTTGGTTCAAAAAAACAAAAGCGTTCTTCGTGCTTGGTTCTTGGTTCGTCGTTCGTGGGGTCGCTGTGCTCCGGCATTTATAAAAAGCCAAAAACGTTGGAGGTACCGCAACCCCGTAGGGTGTGGTCCACGCACCAAAATGACGACGCCAATTACCGTGAGTATGTGCAAAAAAGGTAAAGGCCTGATTTGTTATCATGAATTTTACTGATTGTTAAAAACAAGTCCTTCGCGAAGCGATTGCCTTGAACCAAGAACCAGGAACGACGAACCAAGCACGCCCTTCAACCGTTCGTCCTCGCACCAAAATGACGATTTCTATCCCGTTTTAGTTTAATCCATGACCCACACCGTTGGGTGCCCGGACATGGTGCGTAAAACGCACCCTACAAGGCTGAGGGCCAATAAATATTTAAAGAGAACAGTCAACGTTTATCTTTAACAGCTTGCATAAATTTACTTTTCTATCCTGAAACATTGAACTCCGGAGGGCCTGCATCCAGAGCTGATACCGTTTCGGCATCAGTTCACAGGCCCTAATTATACCCACAAGATGATTCATCAGATGGTGGGGGGGGGGCTGGTGGCAGGATGGGCAAAGGCAATACCGTGCCCATCAAGGCCCATGACGACCCCCCGATTTGAAAAGTGATGTGGGAGCTCCGATATTTTGATAGAGAGTTCGGATGTTGGTTGGTTGGCCAATGATGGGCACGCTTCGCGCTATGCCCATCCTACAGGCCTTTCAACACCTAAAGCCAACAATCAAGAACCTCTTGCAACACCCTAAACAAACAGGCATTCTTTTACTTCATACGAGCCATTCGCACAGCGAATTCTTTGAACCAAAAACCAAGAACCAAGAACCACGAGCCAAGACCCCTTCTAAAGCCTATGACAACAACGCAACCATGTCCCAAATGCGGTTTTGAGAATCCGAGCCAGAATCCGGAGTGCCTGAGGTGCGGGGTGATCTTTTCACGACTCAAACCGAGGCAGGAGTCGTCCTCTGAGCCGCCAAAAGGGCCGACAAAGGCCAAAGGGCATGCTGCCTATGGGGAAGATACCCGTGTCACGTTTTACGAGCAGGAAGACGCATCTTCGGGGATATTCTTTGCGGTGCTCAAGGGCGGACTGCTGGTACTCCTCGCGCTGTGGGGTATTAAGCTGGCGGCCATCCCCCTCATCGAAGGGGGCGCAGGCAACTCGTTTCTTCACAACGTGAACCTCCCCTTCCACGAGGCCGGTCACCTGTTTTTCAAACCCTTTGGCCGGTTGATGCACTCACTGGGCGGCACCCTGGGTCAGCTTCTCATGCCGCTGATCTGCCTTCTCACCCTGCTTTTGAAACAGCGGGACCCCTTCGGGGCCTCGGTGTGCCTCTGGTGGATCGGCGAGAACTTTCTCGACATTGCCCCCTATGCCGATGACGCACGGCGCCTCTCGCTGCCCCTTTTGGGCGGCAACTTCGGCCACTCCTCCCCTTACGGGTTCCACGACTGGGAGTTTATCCTGACGGAGACGGGGCTCCTGGCACATGACCATGCCATTGCGGCGGGGTTCAAAGGGCTGGGTATCCTGCTGATGGCGGCCGCCATTGCCTGGGGCATCCACAGCATCTACAAACAACATATAGAACCGCTAAAAGAAAATTCGTAACACTATTAATATAAGTACATTACAGAACAAACTTGGAGCAACACATTGACACCTGCAATCAACCTTCTGAAAAAGAAAAAAATCAAGCACAACGTACATAGTTTCAAGCACGACCCCAACTTCGGAGCCTATGGCGATGAGGTCGTGGAAAAACTCGGTTTTGAGGCAGAGCCCGTCTTCAAGACCATCATCGTGGCCCTGGACGGCAATGGAAAGAACCTGTGCGGAGCCATCGTGCCCGTCACCGGCCTCACCGACCTCAAGCACGTGGCCAAAGCGGCCGGCGCCAAAAAAGCGGCCATGGCCGACCCCAAAGAGGCAGAGCGGGCCACCGGCTATATCACCGGCGGCATCAGCCCCGTAGGCCACAAAAAGCGCATCCCCCTCCTCCTGGACGCCCAGGCCATGGACCACACCACCATCATGGTCAGCGGTGGCAAACGGGGCCTGGAACTCGAACTCGCCCCCGAAGACCTTATCGCTGCCACCGGAGCCAAGGTGGCGAGCATTCACAAGTAAAAGCAGGCCTCCGGCGGGCAGGGGCTGAGCCCCTGGACCCCAGGATCGCGAATGCTCTCACCTCTCGTTCCTCAAGGTGGTCACATTCGCTGACGGGCTGCGCCCGTGGGGCATCAACGCTGCTCTCCTTATACAGTCTAACCCTGCTGTTGAAACAACAGGGTTAGACAAAAACCTCTGCCTTGCGATGCCTCGCAGGGTTCACCTGCATAGCATTTTTGTTGCAAACCCAACGTCCCTCGATAATCTCTACCGGTATCGGTATGCACACATGGATCCCCGGTCATTCGGTATTCGAAAGGTGTCGATCTCTTAACGTCTTGATTACCTCTTATTCACCGTCATGGATTCCTGTGTTATCCACCGTATGGCGTATGCATAGGAATTACGAAGAGGCCGTAGGATGGGCAAAGGTAGTGCCGAGCCCATCACAAGTTTTGATAACGCCCACGTCGATAGAGGGTGTCGGGTTGCCGATACTTTGGTCAACATGAATGATGGAGGTTGATCGGCCAATGATGGGCACGCTTCGCCAAATAAATAAATTAGATGCCCATCCTACGGGGCCCCAAAAGTAGCCACCGTACAGGGTACCAGCTGTGTCAAAACCTGCACATTGCGCAATCAAATGAAACTGAAATAAGGATGGGTGTCAGATTTGACGTTGGCAGCTGCATAGCAGGAACTGCTGCTTATCAAGCAGCCGGGGAAGGCGATACAATTAAAGTCGTTATTAAACATGACGGGTTCAATCGCAATCACATTTCGAGTTGATTTTCTCTGCAGTGTCTTCGCCGTACTCGCAACCAAAAGCAACCAGATCAAAGCAGACTTCATAAGAGTTATGAAACCGTATCCTCAACACTAAGAAACGTGTGTAAGAATCTGGATAATTACCAGCATGGGGGCGGGCACAGCCCGCGGCGAACGCGATTGCAATTGGAGCCGAGGAACGAGGCTACAAGTGCAATCGCAATCAGCTTTCGAGGTGGGCACCTCGCCGCCGGAGGCATGCTTTTCTCTGTGTCTCTGTGATTGCACAGCTTTAATCATAAAAAACCGTTCCCGATGCGGCCTTCTCCCGCAGCAGGTCAGCCGGTTTGAATCGGGGTCCGTGCTGTTTTTCAAGGGTCTCCAACTGTTCCAGCATGGTGGACGGTCCCATGGCGTCGGCGTATCGGAAGGGGCCGCCAAGAAAGGGGGGAAAGCCCAAGCCAAGGATGGCCCCCAAGTCTCCGTCTTCGGCCGAGGCGATGACCCCTTCCTGCAGGCAGATAATCGCCTCGTTGATCATCATGAGGCTCACCCGGTGCTGAAGTTCTTCCATGTCCTCATTCTTAGACGGCCTGGCGACGATGAGATTGGAGAAATCTGAATTAAGCCGCCGTTGCCCCTTCTTCTTCCCTTTGGTGTAGTCGTAAAACCCTTTACCGCTTTTCCGGCCCAGAAATCCTTTGGTGTAAAGCCGATCCAGAAGCGTTGCACCCTGGATGTTGCGAGCCTCGCAATGTGGCCTCATCACCCCCGCCACATGCACCCCCACATCAATGCCCACCTCATCCACCAGGGTAACCGGCCCTACAGGAAAGCCGAACCGGGTCATGGCCTCATCCAGTGCGTGGGGAGCAACGCCCTCCTCCAACAGAAGCATCACCTCGTTCATCATGATGGAGAAGATACGGGTGGTGTAAAAACCGGGCCCGTCTTTTACCACAATGCAGGTTTTCCCCTGACGGATACCGACATCAAAGGCCGTGGCGGTGACCCAGTCGGCGGTTTTGTCGGTGGTGATGATCTCCAGGAGGGGCATTCGGTGAACGGGGGAGAAGTAGTGCATGCCGATGACGTTTTCAGGGCGGCTGGCCCCTTCGGCAATGGCGGAGATGGGCAGCGAGGAGGTGTTGGAGGCAAAGATGGTTGTCTCGGAGGCGACCTCTTCAACCTCCTTCAGCAGGGCCTGCTTCAGCTCCAGATCTTCGAACACAGCCTCCACCACCAGGTCGGTGTTCTTGAACGCCGCGTAGTCGGTGCAGGGAATCACCCGTGCGAAGAAGGCATCACGCTCGAAAGAGGTGATGGCCCCGGTGCGGCACCGTTTATCCAACCCCCGCATCACCTCCTGAGCACCCTTTGCCGCTGCCTCCAGGGTGCGGTCTTTAAGAAGCGTGGTCTCGGCGAGATCCGTCGACACACCGGCAATCCCGTGGCCCATCAGTCCCGCCCCAAGGATTCCCAGCTTCTTCACCTCCACAGGCTTTGCCTGGCAGGGGCTTGTCTTCCGGCTGTTCATGGCGGAAAAAAGCGTGATGAGAGACCTGGCTGCAGGGGTCACACCCAATTGCCCGAACCGGACAATATCTTCCTTCCCCCCCGCCTCCACGCCGTGGGCGTACCCATGCCGCACCGAGTCCAGAATCGCGGCAGGGGCCGGGTAGAGCCCACGGGTCTGTTGATGCACCGCCTTCTCCGCCTGCTTGAAAACCAGGGAACGCCCCAGGGAGCCAGAATCCAGCAGACGGTTGACGAGAGTTCTCCGTCGTTTCTTAGGCTGGGTCATGCCGCCTTCCGCCAGCTTCAACGCCGCCTGAACAGCGGCGTGCTTCAGGCTGTAACGGGCGACCACCGCGTCCACGAGACCCAGCTTCCTGGCTTTTTTGATGCGCACCTGCTTTCCGGTGAGCATCAGGGGCAAGGCCTCGGGAAGGCCGATGAGACGAGGCAGTCGGTGAGTCCCACCGGCAGCGGGCATGAGCCCCAGGGTTACCTCGGGAAAAGCAAAGACCGTGGCTGTTTCATCAGACGCCATCCGGTAATCGGCGGCCAGGGCCAGTTCGAGCCCGCACCCCAGGCAATTGCCGTGGATGGCGCAGACCACGGGCTTTTCCCAACCCGAAATGCGTTTCAGCAAAGCATTTCCACGGGCGATAAAGGCCTGAAACTCAGCTTCATGGACCAGGCTTTGGAGCTCATTCAGATCGGCTCCGGCTACAAAGCAGTTCTCTTTGGCGCTGATGATGACCAACCCTTTCAAAGATCTGTCTGCCTCAAGGGTGTCCAGGAGCTGCTCCGCCTCGGCAAACAGGGCGGAGGACAAGGTGTTCACCGAGCTTTCAGCGCAGTCTATGGTGAGCACGGCGATCTCTTCGGGCCTCTTCTCCAGACTCAGGTGTTTCATCCTCATTCTCCTGTTCCGTGCGGTTCAACAATCACATAAAACAATGAGATTTAACATACTGGAAACATGGGCAACCCACGCCAGCCAAACGGTATCTGAGCTGCTTTATTTTTCTAAAAAAGCAATATTTACCACGAAGGACACGAAGAGCACGAAGGCGGCTTCGCCGCAAAAGCGAGCTATCGTTCTTTTATTTTTCTTCGTGTCCTTCGTGATCTTCGTGGTTCACGAGGCCTTCTTTTACGATGACTCCAAACGTTGCCATTACTTATGGCGTATCTCTTCGTTTACTGTGAGTCGTTCACTCGGCAAAGCCTGAGAACTCTGACCTTGGCCAGAGGCCAAGGTTTTCCATGCTGGAATAAATCTCTCACTATCAGGCCTGCTCAATCAGAATGGCGTTTCCCACCGCACCGGCCGCACATCCCGCCACAAGACCGAACCGACTCTGCTCCCGAATCATGCGCCGGCAACAGGTACTCACCAGCCGGGCACCGGTGGCCCCAAAGGGATGCCCCAAAGAGAGGGAGCCACCGAGTCGATTGAGGCGATCCATGGAGACCTCCCCCACGGCCTCGTCAGCCCCTAAATGATCCCGGGCAAACGTCCGAGACTCAAGGCACTGAATGTTGGCAAGCATCTGCGCTGCAAAGGCCTCATGGATCTCCAGAACCCCCACCTCACTCAAAGGGACCCCTGCCCTCTTCAGCACACCGGGAATGGCAAAGGCGGGCCCCAGGAGAAGCTCCTCAACAGGATCCTGGGCGCTGTAGAAAAAATCCCGGATGTAGCCCATGGGGGTCAGCCCCATGGCGAGAGCCTTCTCCTCGCTCATCAGAAGGATCGCAGCCGCTCCGTCCGTGAGAAACGATGAGTTCCCGGCAGTGATGGTGCCGCACCCCTTTGCAAAGGCCGGCTTGAGCCCAGAGAGCTTTGCCGCGTTGGCGTCCTTTCTTGGGCCGTTGTCCCGACTCAGCACCGCCCCACTCTCCGGCACCACCACGGGGGTCACCTCTTCGTTCAGAGCCCCCGTTTCCCATGCCTTTACTGCGCGACTGTGGGACATCTCAGCGTAGAGGTCCTGGTTTTCCCGTGAGATCCCAAGACGACCGGCCAGCCGGTCCGCGTTCTGCCCCATAAGCATGCCGGTGGAGTACTCGGCAATGGCCGGCGGTTCGGGCATGATAAAATCCAACGGGCGCATGGTCTTCAAGAGCCTTAGCGTGTCCATCAGCGTTTTTGGCCGTTTAAAAAGGGTCAGGTCCATGAGGAACTTCCGGTATTTTCTGGACACCCGGATATCCGTATCGGAGAAGGTCTCCACCCCGCCTGCGATGACAACATCAGCCTGCCCTGACGCAATAAGGACCACACCATTTGTGATGGCCTGGTTGGACGAGACGCAGGCAAGGGTGCAGGTGTACGCCGGAACCGTCCGGGGGATGCCCGCCCCCAACGCAATCTCCCGTGCGACATTGGTGGTGGCGATGTCCGTTGCCACGCACCCCATGATCACCTGGTCCACATCGGCACCGGACACCCCGGAGCGGGCCAGCAGCCCTTTTACGGCATACTGCCCCAAATGCCAGCCCATGAAGGACGCATAGCCGGTCCCCGACCTCTGAAACGGAATACGGCAGCCCTCTACGATGGCCACCCGGTTGCCCTGAATCGTCATGGGTTCACTGCCTCCTTAAACCAACGCTGAGTGAAGGAACATGCCTTCTATGGTCAAAGTGTGCCTCCGGCGGCCAGGGGATAATCCCCTGGACCCCAGGTTGCGAATGCTCCCGCCCCTCGTGCCTCGGGACGATCGCATTCGCGGACGGGCTGCGCCCGTGAACAACGGGTTCGGTAACGTTCCTTCTTCGTGGTTTTCCCAACAGCGGTGTGAGGCGTCAGGGCCTTGACATCATTTGGCTACACACGTTCTGTATGCCCAGCACCATGGGATTAAAATAAATGCTGGACCGCAGCGCATGGTAGAAACACCCAGTCACGGTTGTTGTATAATTTGGTTTTAAGGAGGCCCTTACCCGTCGCGCTGGAGTCGAAAGGGTGTTCCCCGGAAAAACTCCACCGCTTGGATCATGCACATATAAACCATCACCCCCACCCCACAATCTCGAATCCCAACGCGTGTTGAGTCTTGACGGGTATCGCACAAATGCCGCGACGGAGCGCGGCGCGCCCGAAAAGCCCTGATCGGCGACAATCTTCTATAGTCACACTGACCTCTTCTCAATATGGGCTGTCTTGTATCACCATTCGAGCGGATGCACTGACAGTGATCGTGTAATGATAGCCTTCGGGCGATCCGAGTGAACCCATCGTCCGCGTTATCAGAGCAATGAGGTAAACCACGACATATGAAGCTATGATGCCTTGAATATGGGTGCACTCAACTCATGAAATACCTCGGATAGGCGACCCTGTCTGGGCGCGCCGTGCTCCGGCGCGGCTTTTTTTGTCAAGCCCATGTACAGCCTATGGCCGAAATAGTTCGTGGATTATACCTGGTTCGAAGCCCTTGTTCCCCACACATGGTGCACAAAGGCACCCTACGGATGTCATGACGGATAACGTAAGCTGGTATTCCTGATACAAAAAAAGCTGATAGAGCAAAAATGAAGGGGTGGCGCTGTAGGCGGGGGAAGGATTCTTTCGAAGGAAGATGCGCCATCAGACTGCTCGCAAAACCTGTATAAAGGTCTCATTTGCTGAGGCATTCCGATAATTCAGTAGGACATATTCCCCAAGAAATGTCAACGGGATCGTCTTGTTACCCGAGGGGTATCGCATGCTGATTATCAAGAAACGAGGCGTTGATTTATGTGATGAAAATTGGGTGAACCAGGGGGTCTAAACGTAGCCCGGTTGCATAGAAAAGAGCCTTAGGAACCATGAAGGACACGAAGAAAAAAAACAAAAGTTTGTTTTTAGCGGCGAAGCCGTCTTCGTGCTCTTCGTGTCCTTCATGGTAGCAATGCTTTGTGCCATTTGAGATTACCGTCAATCCGGAAGCGATGGGCGGAGAAAAATTTTGGTTTCTCTGGTTCTGTCAGGAGTAAGGTAAATTGTCCCCTTTCAGGGTTATTCCAATACCGGCCCCTCTGGGCTCGAATCTTTCTTTATTTGGTCAAGCGTACCCAACATTGACCAAGCAACATCCATTGATCATATTAACTAAAATATCGGGAACCTGGGCCCCTCTTCCGGCATGAGCGATGATCACCACTCGTGATGGGCACGGCACTACCTTTGCCCATCCTACGGAACCGCTGTAATTCCTGGGGTGCTGGTGAAATTGGCGATTGGAATGGACTGGCATTGAAACGAAACAGACCACCATACTGACTGTGAATAAGCGATAATCAAGTTATGAATTGGATCTGAAACACAGCTGCTGACGTGCTTGCCCACACTATGGACACCCTTGCACTCAACGCGAATGCGGGCGCATCAGAGTCGGAACAACGACACCCGAATCGCATTCGCTTAACAGCTTTCAAGGTGGCTCACCTTGCCAGGGAAGAGAGGGCAGCATCGTAGATGGGGATGAGGTTTTTCCAGTCGTGAGCGCTCATGAGACTCGCCAGGTCAGCGGCAACTTCCGCTTTCTCTCCACAGCAGCCCAGAAGGGCTTCAAGCTTGACGAAAAAATCACGCCTGCTCGTATAGAGGTGGGCATCATGGAACGCATCGGAAAGGATCTCCGGATAAGCAAGACGCTTGGGTAAAAGAGGCAGGCATCCGTGGGCCATGGCCTCCACCACGGAAATGCCAAAGTTCTCCTGGATGGCAGAGCTCACCACAATGGCCCCACGCGCCAACCAGGCACGATAGGCTTCGGCACTCTCGCAGTAACCAAAATGAACGACCCTCTCCCCCAGAACGTTCCGGGCTTCATGGAAGGGCTCTTCGGCTTTGCCGCCGGCCGTCTCCCCCAGAAGGGCAACCTGAAAGGCCACCCCCTTGTCGGCCAGAACCTTCAAGGCATGGAATGTGGCCGGAAAATTCTTGTCGTAACTCCAGCGGTGATTCCAGACAACAAGGGGCGGATCCAGCTGCTTGGCAGCCGTCTCAGGCATGGCTGCAGGAAGGCTGCACCCCGGATGAATCACCATGGACTTCCCGGAAATGGCGGCTTCAATCCCCGTGGGGCGGTAATCCGGAAACCGGTTAAAAAAAGGGCCCAGGTTTTCAAGGAAAAGATCCCGGTGATGGCAGGAGTTGAACACAACCCGATCGGCGGCTAAGGCCGTGGTGACCTCCTGTATGACCAGATCCACATCCAACGTCTGGCCTTTGGGCTGCGGGTAGGTCAGCTGGCTCTCGTGCATGTAGACCAAAGCGGGAGGAAGGTTCGGCACCATCCCTTTGAGGCGGGCCAAATCCACCATGTTGGAGACGAGAAGGCCGTCAATGCCCGAAAGATCGGGCAATGCTCCGGCATAGTGCAGCGCGGCCCCCCGCATGCGCCACTTCCAGTGCACACCGGGCAGGGTGACCAGCTCTATGTCATGACGGCTGTGGGCCTTGAGCCCTTGGGCAAAAGCCTTGTGTGATCCGCTGAAATGGGGTTCTAAAAAGAGGAAACGACGGGACATGATAGGTACGCTCTCAGGAAATCATTGGCCTCCGGCGGCCCTGCCGGGGGCCAAACTTTTGAAAAGTTTGACAAACAGGTCTTAAAAACTATTCGGCTGCCCCACCGATAGTGGCAACCCCATGGGTTTGGTGATAAAAACGACGTCGAGGCATTCGCGCCAAGGGTGCGGTACTGCCACCGACTCTGCGGAAGATAGCGATTTCATGGCTCTCATTATACGTCAGTGGTTTTCACCGGAATACTCCGACAGCAAGGTGTGCGATCTTGAAAGCAGGTAGCGGACGCGCTTTGCCCCTCGTTCCTCAGGTCAAATCACATCCGCCTTTAAAACCGAATGCGTTCACGGGCTATTTTTTAGGACAGGTGTAAACTGTCAGTTAGCCAAACAGGAGTGGGTGACCCCAATAAATTCGTGTTTAAAGTGGTGTCAGAATACACACATGGATCCCCGGTCATCCGGTACTTCGCTGGACGATGGGCCCGCTTAAAAACCGGGCAGTTCATATGACCTCGCATGGCCGACAGCCGGGGAAGACGGCATAACTAATTACCGATGAAACCCCACGGGCGAAGCCCGTCAGCAAATATGAAGAGCCTGAGGGACGAAGGTTCAGAGCATTTGCGACCCCATCACTCGTCTGAGGTCAACTCCTTGAGGCGGTCATCCATCTTGGCCTGAAACGACACAAGCTCCTCTTCCAGAAGCTTCAGGTCGTTGATGCGCTCCCTTACATCGGTGATCTTCTTCTGCCCCATGGCAAGGGTCTTGCGGATCTGCTCCACCTCATCGAGGTCAAAATCGGTAAGACCGATGATTTCAGAGATCTCCTCCAGGGAGTAGCCGAAGCGCTTCCCGCGCAGGATCAGCTTCAAACGGACATGATCCCTGCGGCTGTAGATGCGTTGGTTGCCGTCGGTACGGCGGGGGGAGATGAGGTTCTTCTCTTCGTAAAAACGGATGGATCGGGTGCTGATGTCAAACTCGCTGGCCAGGTCCGAGATGGTGTAGAATATTTCTTTGCCTTGTCGCTTCAATGCGAGGTTCTCCTTGGTCAATCAAAATAGGATGCGCTTGTCAAACATTCACCGTACATAAGCGCCCCGCTGCACTGTGTCACTCTGCAGCCCAGGCTGGTCCCTTCCTGTTCCTGCCCTCTGAGGGGCTTGTTCGACGTTTTGTGGGGCCATCAACTATACAGCAAAATCTTTTTCCGTACATATGCCCTGTACATTCTCTTGTCAAGAACTGCATGGGAGGCCTTCTGATCACCAGCAGGCACGATAAATCGTATTTTTACAGGTGTCTGTTTCTTGATCTTGACACAGAAAAAGCGATCGTCTATAAAGTTTACGTTAACGTTAAGTAGAAATTTCAGGCCCAACTGCTGAACATTGTACTTTGTACACAACATGCATCGCACAAAAAGACACAGACTGCGGAGGACCATGAAAAAGATATTCTATCCCGAATCCATTGCCATCTGGGGACTTTCCAATCGTGACAACAACATCCCCAGGCTGATGCTTGAAAACCTCATCCGCTGGGGCTACGAAGGCCGCCTGTTTGGTATTCACCCCAAAGGGGACGAAAAACATGTGGACGGGGTCAAGATGTACCAAAACATTAACGATCTCCCACAAGTACCCGATCTGGCGGTCTTTCTTCTCCCTGCGCGCCTTATCCCGGCAACCCTCCGGGAAGCAGGTGAGGCCGGGGTCCGCCGTGCCGCCATCCTCTCCGGCGGGTTCAATGAAACCGGACCGGAAGGAGAAAAACTGGCCGAAGAGCTCATGGCCGTGGCCGATGAGTTCGAAATCCGCTTCGTGGGCCCCAACGGCCTCACCGTGGCCAACACGGCCAACGGCCTCTGCCTCCCCTTCACCCCGGCCTTTAAAACACCCAGCGGCGGCATGAGCATGATCACCCAGAGCGGGGGCATGGGCCTCTTTCTCTGGCACCTCATGGCCGACGAGAACATCGGCCTGGCCAAATTCGCCAGCATCGGCAACAAGCTCAACGTCAGTGAAGTGGACTGCATCCGCTACTTCGGAGAGGATCCCGAGACCAAGGTGATCTGCCTCTACCTTGAAAGCATTACAGGCGGCCGGGAACTGATCAAGGCGGCCTCGGAAATCGACAAACCGGTAATCATATTCAAATCCAATACCACAAACGCCGGAAACAAAGCGGCCATGAGCCACACGGCGGCCATCAGCAACGACGAAGATATCATCGATGCTGCTTTCGAGCGCGCCGGGATCCTGCGCATCGAAGAGTTCTACGACTTCATCAGCGCCGCCAAGGCCTTCGAGCTGCCCCCCATGATGGGCAACCGCATCATGGTCATGAGCCCTGCCGGTGGCTTCACCGTCCTCATGGCCGACCTCTGTGAAAAAGCAGGGTTCGAGTTTGCCGACCCCGGCGAAGAGTTCTACAAGGAGATCGCAGAGTTCACCAATGCAGGGGTCATCCAGCTCTCCAACCCCCTGGATCTCGGCGACATCTACGACCCGGCATCCACGGCCAGCGTCATCAACCTTGTCCTGCACAACGAGAACGTGGACGGGGCCGTCTATGTCACTCAGAACCCCCAGATGCCCCGAAACGATGATGTCTTCAACAAGATGTTCAAGACCGACATCTCCAAAGAGGTCACCGGTGCCATCCGCTCCTCCGGCAAACCCATGGCAGCCTGCCTCTACGGCCCCTCCCGAACCATCAACCGCGTCAAGAAAAACGTCAACGTACCCATCTTCAACTCTCCGGAGTCCATGATCCGCATCATGAAACTCCAGCAGAGCTACTATGCCAAACGCAAAAAACCGGCCTTCACCACTGCCCTTCCCGACGGCATTGACATGGATGCGGCCAAGGCATGGGTGGCCTCCCACCCCGGCACCCACGGCGAAGAGACCCTGGAGCTGCTCGAAGCCTTCGGCATTCCCGTGGCTGCCAACCAAACCGCCGCCACCCTGGATGAAGCGACCCGTGCAGCCCAGATCATCGGCTACCCCGTGGTGATGAAGGTGATGAGCCCCGATGCCGTCCACAAATCCGAAGCCGGCGGCGTTCTCGTGGGCCTTAAAGATGAAGAGGCCGTTAAAAAAGCCTTTGCCACCATCCAGGCCAACCTCGAAGCCTACAAAGCAGGCGCCCAATTTGATGGCGTGCGCATCATGGTCATGGCCGGCGACGGCCACGACATGTTTGTGGGCGGAAACGTCGACGAGTCCTTCGGCCCCGTCGCCCTCTTCGGCTACGGCGGCATCTACATTGAAGTGTTCAAAGACGCCCAGACCGTCCTGTGCCCCTCCAACGCCGAGGAGATCACCACCAAAATCAATCGACTCAAAGCCGCCCAGATCCTAGAGGGCGCCAGGGGCAAGGCCCGCGCCGACATCGAAGGCTATGTGGACCTCATCCACCGCGTCAGCCACCTGTTGGCAGAGTTTCCCCAGATCAAAGAACTCGATCTCAACCCGGTGCGGCTGCTTGAAGATGGTTCAGGGGTGCTTGCGCTGGATGCGAGATGCAGAATTGATTAGTGGGTGGTGAACAGTGAGTAGTGAGTGGTTAAAAAAGGGCGTGCCTCCGGCGGCGAGGGTGGCGAAGCCACTTAGGCGAAAACACCTCGAAAGCTGGTTTGCGAATGCGATTAGGATGATATTATTCACCCCATGTCGCATTCGCACAGCCAGTGAGGTTGTGCATGGGATTTCACAAGTGCAGAGGGTGTGGGCCCCGTAGGGTGCGGTTCCCGCACCGTGTACGGGGAGTCCACGGCCTCGATTTACCCATGGATTCAATGGCCCCTGCGCTATCGTTTTGGTGCGTGGAACGCACCCTACGGGCCTCGACACCATGAGCTTTGGCGATGGCCCCACCGGTAATGCCCTTCAACGCATTGAAGCATGACATCGTTTAATGCCGCTTTACACTCGTAGGGTGCGTTTACGCACCATGTCCGGATAATCCACGACCTCGATTTACCCACGTATTCAAAGAACCCTGCGCCGTCGTTTTGGTGCATAAATGCACCCTACAGGCCTCGACATCATACGCTTTGGTGGTGGACCCACCGGTTATGCCCTTCAACGCATTGAAGCATGCCATCGTTTAAAACCGCTTTGCACTCGTAGGGTGCGTTTACGCACCATGTCCGGATAATCCACGACCTCGATTTACCCACGTATTCAAAGCACCCTGCGCCGTCGTTTTGGTGCATAAATGCACCCTACAGGCCTCGACACCATGCGCTTTGGCGGTGGCCCCACCGGTTATGCCCTTCAACGCATTGAAGCATGACATCGTTGAAAACCGCTTTACACTCGTAGGGTGCGTTTACGCACCATGTACGGGGTAATCCACGGATTCAAAGCCCCCTACGCCATCGTTTTGGTGCGTGGAACGCACCCTACGGGTCTCGACACCATGCGCTTTGGCGATAGCCCCACCGGTTATGCCCTTCAACGCATTGAAGCATGACATCGTTTAATGCCGCTTTGCCCTCGTAGGGTGCGTTTACGCACCATGTCCGGTGAGTCCAGGGCCTCGATTTCCCCTCGGATTCAATGACCCTGCGCCGTCGTTTTGGTGCATAAATGCACCCTACGGGTCCCGACATCATACGCTTTGGTGGTGGCCCCACCGGTAATGCCCTTCAACGCATTGAAGCATGACATCGTTTAATGCCGCTTTGCCCTCGTAGGGTGCGTTTACGCACCATATTCGGGCAACCCACGACCACGATTTACCCAACTATTCAAAAAAACCTACGCCGTCGTTTTGGTGCATAAATGCACCCTACAGGCCTCGACATCATACGCTTTGGTGGTGGCCCCACCGGTTATGCCCTTCAACGCATTGAAGCATGACATCGTTGAAAACCGCTTTACACTCGTAGGGTGCGTTTACGCACCATGTACGGGGTAATCCACGGATTCAATGAACCCTGCGCTGTCGTTTTGGTGCATAAATGCACCCTACAGGCCTCGACATCATGCGTTTTGGTGGTGGCCCCACCGATTATGCCCTTCAACGCATTGAAGCATGCCATCGTTTAATGCCGCTTTGCCCTCGAAGGGTGCGTTTACGCACCATGTCCGGGGAGTCCACGACCTCGATTTACCAACGTATTCAAAGAACCCTGCGCCGTCTTCTTGGTGCATAAATGCACCCTACGGGTCCCGACATCATGCACTTTGGTGGTGGCCCCACCGGTTATGCCCTTCAACGCATTGAAGCATGACATCGTTGAAAACCGCTTTACACTCGTAGGGTGCGTTTACGCACCATGTACGGAGTAATCCACGGATTCAAAGCACCCTGCGCTGTCGTTTTGGTGCATAAATGCACCCTACGGGCTACGCCATCATGCGCTTTGGCGGTGGCTCCACCGATTATGCCCTTCAACGCTTTGAAGCATGACATCGTTTAATGCCGCTTTGCCCTCGTAGGGTGCGGTTCCCGCACCATGTCCGGGGAGTCCACTGCCTCGATTTACCCACGGATTCAATGGACCCTGCGCCGTCTTTTTGGTGCATAAATGCACCCTACGGGTCCCGACATCATGCACTTTGGTGGTGGCCCCACCGGTTATGCCCTTCAACGCATTGAAGCATGACATCGTTGAAAACCGCTTTACACTCGTAGGGTGCGTTTACGCACCATGTACGGGGTAATCCACGGATTCAAAGCACCCTGCGCTGTCGTTTTGGTGCATAAATGCACCCTACGGGCTACGCCATCATGCGCTTTGGCGGTGGCTCCACCGATTATGCCCTTCAACGCTTTGAAGCATGACATCGTTTAATGCCGCTTTGCCCTCGTAGGGTGCGTTTACGCACCATGTACGGGTAATCCACGGCCTCGATTTCCCCACGGATTCAAAGAACCCTGCGCTGTCGTTTTGGTGCATAAAGTGCACCCTACAGGCATCAACACCATATGCTTTGGCGGTGACCCCGCCGGTTACGCCCTTCAACATGTCATGGTTTTTCCGATCTCAACCTCTGGAGAACCCACCAAACGCAAAACGGGCCGTGAATGATCTTCCCGATCATCCACGGCCCGTATGTTTTTTAAACCTAAGCTCCCACCAGGCAACTTAACCCATGCTTCAGCCACGGGCGCAGCCCGTCAGCGAATGTGATCGACCTGAGGAACGAAGGTCGGGAGCATTCGCAACCCGCTTTCGAGGTGGCTCACCTCGCCGCCGGAGGCATGCTTTTTGTTTTTTTCCTAATCGTGCAGCACAATCCCTGTGGGCAATGCTTCGCCGAAGATCACTTTTTCGTCGCCGGCGGAGATGGGCACCACTTCAAGGAGAGGTTTCAGGGCTTTTTTGCCGGCTCCGAGGTCGCGGGCGTGTGTGATGACCTTTTCGAGCTGCTCATCGGAGAGGTCGCGTATGCGGTCGCCGGTTTTGCGGCCCATGATGACCAGGGCATTGATAACGGCTTTCGGGTCGTTCCATGTGCCTTTCAGGAGCTTTTCGATCCACTTCCAGGCGTCGGCGGGGGCCACCACGCGGTCCACGGAGCCGTAGAGGGGCTCGCGCTGGCCGATGCGGGAGAGGGCCCAGATCATCTGGGAGGGCGACTTTTTGGGAGACAGCTCTTTTACGAGCTGGTTGCCCAAGCGCACCTTGTCTTTGGTGATGAGGCGCTCCATGTTGGCCAGGGCCATCCAGAGTTCCACCTGCTCCTGGGGCGTCATCTTCACGCCGTTGCCGCGGGTCGGAAAGACCAGGGGAGAGATCTCCTGGAAAAACTGGCGCTGCTGGCCGGAGTTGAGGCCTGCGGCAAGACGTCGCCAGAGAATCCACCACTCGCTGCGCACCTGGTTGTTCTTGTCAAAGGTGGGGCCGCCTCGAAAGAGCTTCCACACCTTTTTGATGCGCTGCTCGTCCATGCCGTGGCCGCTGCCGGGACGGAGGCAGTACCCGGTGAGGTTGAGCCATCGCGCTTCGAACTCGGCGGCGCGTTCGCGGGCTTTTTTCTCGTCAAGGAGTGTGTCGGAGAGATCTCGGATAAAGGAGAGGGGCCACTTGTTCTTCTGGGTATCCACAGCGGTGGAGAGGGCTTTCACCACCCCGGAGAGCCCCGCTTTGTCACCGGCAAAGGTCTCTTTGACCACGGTGCGGGCGGCCTCGGTAAGGGTATCGTCCAGCACCTCGCCTTCGGCCACGGCCATGGAGTCGACCTCACGCCTGAGCTGAAAGTTAAGACGCCAGGTGTGGTCGCTGATAAGGGAGCGGCATCCGATGACGAGGGTTCCCACCTCCGTGTATTCTGCCTGAAGGCGAACAGGAATGGTCTCTGCGTTGCCCTTCTTACCGTACTTGATGACGGAGGCCATGGGGGGCAGTTCGGTCAGGGTATCATCGATGGTGATGACATCCCCTGCCCTGTCGCCGGAGCGAAAGCTCGAGCTGTAGACGGGAAATTCCGCAGGCCGGTTGGCGATGACGGAAAAATCCTTCTCGGTGAGCTCAATGCGCGCGCCTTCGTCCAGGCCGCGTTCGACGATGCAGACCGCTTTCTTCGCGTCTCCGTTGGTGGAGCCCACGCCGAGGTAGTAGCTTCGGGGACTGCCGCTTCCCACGCGCACGCCTTTGCCGATTTTGGCCAAGCCGTAATAGGAAGCGCCCAGGGCCACGGCAAGATCCGGATCGGGGTTGTCCATCTCCCTCGGAAACGAAGCGTCTGGCTCGTCGAACCAGTACCGGACAGCGCCTTTGATCTTGCGGCGAATCACGGTGGGCTTTAAGGAACCACCGTTGAACAGGATGTGGTCGGGGGCGTGGTTCGTGCCGAGAAGGGTGGCGATGGTCTCCTTGTGGTGTTCGAGAAACCAGCCGATGTGGCGGGTGATGGCAGGCTCCTGCTCGTAGGGGAGCCCAAACTCACTGATGCCCTTGCGCCGTGATTTCTCCCGGGTTTCTTCCTTGGTGACATCGGGAAAAAAGCCGTCCAGCACAATCTCCTCCACCATCTCTTTGGTGAGGTTGGCTGAAAGGGTGCCGCCGATGAGGCTGCTTCCGGAACCGGTCATGATGATCCGTTCCAGCTCCTGCCCTTCACCCAGGATTTTCTCCTTGGCTTTTCGGGACAGGTGGCAGAGGGTCTTCCACTTGTCCGCGGAGAGGGTCTCGCTCTTGCCTTTAAAGAGAGACTCCGCTTTGCGGGCCAGGGCCAGGTCGATGTTGTCCCCGCCGAGAATAAGGTGGTCCCCAACAGCAAGGCGCTCGAACCGGGGCGTTCCGTCACTTTCCCGAAGGGAGATGAGGGTGAAGTCGGTGGTGCCGCCGCCAACGTCGCAGACGAGAATCAACTCACCGGGTTTTACGTGCTCTTCCCAGCTCTTCTCATGGCGAATGAGCCAGCTGTAGAAAGCAGCCAGGGGCTCTTCAAGAAGGGTCACGTTCTTCAGGCCTGCAAGGGCTGCTGCCTCCACAGTAAGATCACGGGCCACTTCGTCAAAGGAAGCGGGCACGGTGATCACCACGAACTGGTTTTCCAGGAAGGCACCCTCGTCGTCGCCGCCCATCTCTTTGTTCCACGCTTTCTTGAGGTGCTCGAGATAGAAAGCGGTGGCCTCCACAGGAGAGACCTTGCCCACATCGGCACCGGATCCCCAGGGCAATATCTTGGCTTTCCGGTCCGCTTTGTCGTGGCAGAGCCAGCTCTTGGCCGAAACCACCAGGCGCGAAGGCACCTTGCTCCCGTGTTCCCGGGCGAAGATGCCTGCAAAGCGTTTTTCCATGGGGTTCCACGGCTGAATCACCGACTCATCGGGAATGTCGTAGGTCCCCGGAATGTAGAGAAAGGAAGGGAGCACCGACATGGGCGACACCTCCCCCTCACGGGTAAGCTGGGGAACGCGGAACAACTGAATGTTCTTGCGCCCTTTCGCCGTCTCCGGGTTTTCAAGATCCACGTAAGAGATCGCTGAGTTGGTTGTCCCCAAGTCGATCCCGATGATGTATCGCAGTGCTTCAGTATCCCGCATCATCCCTCTCGCGTACGTTAAATTCGAGTTTCCATCGCTTGTCGCCTTCGGTGGCGACACACCAGAACTCCAGGGTGCCGATCTCCGTCACCTTGATTTCAAACTGAACGGGAATGGCGGTGCCCCACTCCCCTTCCAGGGTGGTCTCGATGGAGGTCAAATCCTCCATCTCATCTTCACTCCAGGTTTCGATGACATCTCCAGACTCGTCATCCCGGCGCGACGGCGAGGCCATGATGTCAAAAGCCACCGGCTCCCCCACGTAGAGAACAAACTCTTCGGAGGCCACACGCTTTTCTGTGCCCTCTTCCATGCCCATGGGGGCCACGCAAAGGGCCTTCATGGGAGCCGGCATGCCCGGAATGGCAGGCATGGCCGCCTCCACAGAGACGTAGTAGGAGCGGGAGAGGCCGCCGCGGATGCGGATGCCCTTGCCCAGACGCGCCAGGCCGTAATAGGCGGCACCGCGGGCTACGGAAAGATCGTAATCACCGGCTTCCACTTCACGGACCGGAGATTCATTGCCCACCTCTTCCCGGAAATAATCGACCACGCCAAGGATCCGTTCCCGGACGGACTCGGACTTCATGATGCCGCCGTTAAAGAGAACCGCATCGGGAATGCAGGCATTCTGCCAACCGTCGCCGCCCTGACGGGCCAGGAACCATGCCATGTGCTTGGAAATTGATGGGTCCTGCTCGTAAACCAGACCCACTTCGCGCAAACCGCTGCGACGCCTTCGCACCGGACGGTCTCCCACGGAACAGAGGGGCAAAAAGCCTTCCAGGATCACCTGATCCACCTCGGCTGCGTCCATTTCACTTTTAAGGGTGCCGCCGATAAGGCCGGAACCGCGTCCCAGGATGGTGACCGGCTCGGGGCCGGTGGAGTCACCGGACAACACCTTCTCTTTCACGCTTCGGATGGAGTGCCCAAGCCCCCGCATCTGCCAGTCATCGAGCTTCTGACCCTTGGCGTCCATCTTGGACTTCACATACCAGGCCAGGGCCAGATCCATGTTGTCCCCGCCCACCAGAAGGTGATCGCCAACGGCGATACGCTCCAGGGCCAGTTCGCCCCCCTCTTCGGAGATGCCGATGAGGCTGAAGTCGGATGTTCCGCCGCCGATATCGCAAACCAGCAGGGTCTCGCCTTTCTTTACTTTGGTCCGCCAGTCATCGCCCATGGACTCAATCCATGCGTACAGGGCTGCCTGGGGCTCTTCCAGAAGGGTCACGTGAAGAAGGCCGGCCAGAGCCGCTGCCTGAACCGTAAGCTCCCGCGCCACCGCGTCAAAAGAGGCGGGAACGGTGAGATAAATCTCCTGGTTCTCCAGGCGTTTTTCCGGATCGCCTGCTGCCATCTCGTGGTTCCAGGCGTCGCGCATGTGCTTTAAAATGGCAGCCGAGGCTGTCACCGAGGACATCTTCGAGACCTCGTCCGGACCTTTCCAGGGAAGGTTCTCCGCCTTTCGGTCCACCATGGTGTTGCAGAGCCAGCTCTTGGCCGAGGCAATCAGACGCTGGGGAAGCTCCCCGCCCCTCTTGCGGGCAAACTCACCCACCACCGACGACGGCTCAGGATCCCACGGAAGCGCCGTGGCACCACGCCCCACATCATGGGCCTCGGGCAGAAAGATAAAGGAAGGAAGCATCTCACGCTTCTCCACCACACCGGCATCCACCAGCTGCGGAATACGGAAAAGACGAATATCCGAGGCCTCACTGGCCCCGTCTGCTGGCTTCTCGGTATAGGCCACCACACTGTTGGTGGTGCCCAGGTCAATACCGACAATATATGAACTCATAATTTACTCCATATTCGAATAAAAGCGGCCTTCAATGATTCATCATGGCCAATCACAAAAGGCACAGAGAGCGCAGAGGAAAAGCCAAAAAGCGTTGCCTCCGGCGGCCAGGTGGGGGCACCTGGAAACCTGATTGCCATTGCGCTTTGCCCTTCGTTCCTCAGGTCAAATCGCAATGGCGTTCGCCGCGGGCTGCGCCCGCAACCTACACTGGTGATCACCCAGGCATTGACACACATTGCGCCAAAAATATCACAGGCAATACCAACCCATGGATTTACGTTAAAACACCTACAACGCATGCCCTTGTGACAAACAACGCACTCCGTCACCCATTGTGCGAATGCGGATGCATTGCCCCTGGCAGGGCGATAACCGATGCGCATTCGCCATATGGGGTCAAGGGGATCATCCCCTTGCCGCCGGAGGCATGCTTTTCAGGCCTTCCATCACCCCAGTTCCACCTCAGCCGGAGCCAGCACGTCGGGGTTGGACTCTTCGGAGAGGGTGGGCACTTCGGTGTTGCTGGCTTTCCAGCCTTTGTGGCGGACGGTCCCGGTGAAGGGGGGTTCGCCTGAGACGTTGCCGGTGAGGCGGATCTCTTCGGGGTTGAAGCCGGCTTCGATGGTGATGGTCTCGCCTTCGGCTGTTTCGACCACTGGGCCGCAGGTGACGTACTTGCCGAGGGTTTTAACGCAATTTTCGTGAATCCCGCGCACGGCGGCGCCGATCTGGTCGTCGCTGTAGAGGGAGAGGTCTTCGTTAAAGAAGTCGATAAGGCGTCCCTCTTTCTGGAGAGCGGAGACGAGGTGAAGGAAGGTGCGCCTTGTGTTGCGCTTCTCCACTTCCGGGTCCACTTTGGGCTCCTCTGTTTTCGTGGCAGCATCAGCGGCGGGGGCGCCTGCTTTGACGTAGGTGCCTTTCATGATCATCCAGAGAAGCAGGGTAAAAAGAAGAGCCGCGCCGATGGAGGCGGGAACCAATCTGGTGGAAAAGTTATCGAAGACAAAGGAGAAGGCTTTGATGGCCTCGGGGTCTGCGGCATCATGAACGGCTTTCATGGCCGCCACGTTGGCACCGAAGTAAATGGCCACATCCACGACAAGGGTAAACAGCGCCATCACCAGAAAAATCCAGATAAATGACTGCTTTGAGAAGGTTTTCGCGGAATCCATAGTTGTTTCTCCTTTGTTCAATATATGCGTGGCAAATCAGTTCGATATCATCGTAAGGGTGACACAAAAGCCCCCTTGTACAGTCGCTTCGTACCCGTAACTCGAATGAAGATAATGCAGAATACCGCGTCATTCAAGGCACGACGAGTGGATTTATTGAATATTACGGGGAGGGTGTCAAGAGGGAAACCCCACGCCTTATATAAGAGGTGGCGCAAGGGTCAAGCTCTTCGGGGGTTCGGCAGCAAAGGAACAATCATTCAAACCACACGGTTTCGAAGCGTTCCGATCCCTTCGGCAGTGAGTGCAACGGTATCACCGGGAGAAAGAAAACGCCCCATCTCAAGACCACACCCCTTGCCCTCTTTGCCGGAACAGGTGCCGGAGCCGATGAACTCACCCGGATAGAGGGTTTCGTCCCGTGAGATCGCCTCGATGATCTCCTCAAACCCCCAATGCATATCCGCCGTGGACCCGCTTGACCACACCTCGCCGTTGACCGTCGCCTCCATGCGAATATTCAACGGGTCGGGCACTTCATCCCGGGTGACGAGGATCGGCCCCATGGCGTTGCCGCCGTCAAAGTCCTTTCCTTTGGCAGGCCCCAGGCGCCCCTTCATCTCCCGCATCTGCTCATCCCGGGCGGAAAAGTCATTGAACAGGGTGTAGCCGAAAATGTGCTCCCCTGCCCTGCTGGCCGAAATGTTGGTGCCGGTTTTCCCGATGACGATCCCGAGCTCCAGCTCGTAGTCGAAGGTCCGGCAGTAGGAGGGAATGGCCACCTCCGCGTCCGGCCCCACCACGGAAAAGCGATTGCTCTTGTAGTAGACCGGCCTCTCATACCAGGCACGGTTGATAAACCGGGCGAGGGTCGCCTTTCGTCCCCACCTCTTTTCCACCCATTCATCAACACGCCCCAGTTTTTTCAGCGCCATCACGCGAATGCAGTTGATGATGTGGTCTTCAAAGGCCATGGCATCCCGAACCGATTCGGGAACCGGCAGGGGCGCAAGGAGTGTGGCAGACGTTAAGGGTGTGCACAGGCTCTTCTCCCCGCCTTCGGCCACCCGCAGCATCAGGTGACGGGCCGTATCAAGGGCCGCTTCTCCGTGCTGAATCAGGGAGAGCATGGACTCAAAAGGTTCATTCGCTTTCTCAAAAAGAACGGCTGCGGCTTTCAGGTCCACGATCTCATCGTCCCCGGTCAATGCGCCCACAGCAGCTTCGTCTCCGTTCTTCAACCATGTCACCAGCTTCATACCCGGCTCCCTGCGTGATGGTTTTATATTAGCCCCACTCAACAACCCATAACCATTGAACATACACGAATTGCTTTCCTGCAAAAAGAAAAAACAAAAAGCCTGCCTCCGGCAGCCAGGGGATGATCCCCTGGACCCCAGGTTTGCGAATGCTCCAACCCTCGTTCCTCGGGTCGTCACATTCGCTGAGGGGCTCCGCCCGTGAACACAGGGAGCTTCGTGTTCATCGTGGTTTTACGCGTTAGTCAAACAATGGGCATCTGCAGACATTGGATACATTTTCGGATAGCTATTCAGCTATGCTTCCGGCGGGTCACTTTTTGAAAAAAGCTCCGCAAAAACGTTCCGGTTGCCGTCTCTATTTTCCTCAACCCGCAAGGGCTGAGGGAAATAGACACGGCATGCTCGTTGTGCCAGAATCAGTTAATTTTCCGACACGGGTTAACCATGAAATCTGACCCCAAGACCTGTTTATCAAACACAGGTTATGAGAATAGGCAAACGTTTGGTCCCCGGCAGGGCCACCGGAGGCAATAGTGAGCTGAATCGTTACGTCCTTGAAAGAATTTCACTTTAAAGGCGGATGTGATTTGACCCGAGGGACGAGGGGCAAAGCACATTCGCAACCTGCTTTCAAGGTGGCTCACCTTGCCGCCGGAGGCCTGTTTTTATGGCAGTTACTCCTTTATTCCATCCCCCTATCGATATTGACAAATCATCGACACCCATATAGAAAAATGAGACATATGTTCACCCATACTAACCTCAATCACAGGCCTCCCATGACTCGTGTCGCACTCATCGCAGCACCCTACCCCCTTGACGAATTTCCCTCCCCCCCTTTAGGACTCTGTTACGCGGCCGCAGCCTTTGAGGCAGCCGGAGCCGAGGTGATTCTTCTCGACTACATTGTCCGGGAGTACACCCCTGAAAAGCTGAAACGTGAGCTGACGGCGTTTTCGCCCGATATCATCGGCACCTCCTGCGTCACCATGAACTTCAAGGGGGCTGCCGCGATTCTCAGCGAGGCCAAAGCGGCCTGCCCCAATGCCCACACCTTAATGGGCGGCCCCCACGCCTCCTTTGATATCGAGAACACCCTTACCGCTTATCCTGCCATTGACGGCATTGTGGTGGGGGAAGCCGAAGAGACCCTCAAGGAATTCACGGCGGTTTTTAAGAATAAGAAATCGTGGAACGGTATTGCCGGCATGGCGTTTCGAGATGGGGACAGGATCGCTCAAACCCCGAAGCGAGAGTTTATCAGAGATCTGGATACCCTGCCTCTGCCCTCCCGCCACCTGCTCCCCCTGGCAAGGTACAAGGCCCTGGGGTTTCCGGTAAGCATCATCACGGGACGGGGCTGCCCCAACCGGTGCATTTTCTGTTTGGGACGAAAGATGGTGGGGTTTCAGGTACGGCACAGGTCCCCTGAACGCGTGGCCGACGAGATTGAGTCCCTTCTGGCCCTCGGCTTTACCACCATCAACATCGCAGACGATCTTTTTACGGCCAACAAGAAGCGAGTCATGGCCCTCTGCCGTGAAATAAAAAAACGAGGTCTCATTTTCAGCTGGAGCGTCTTTTCACGGGTCAACACCGTGGATGAAGAACTTCTTCGCACCATGATGGATGCCGGATGCACCTCGGTAAGCTTCGGCATCGAATCGGGAAACACGGAGATGCTCAAGCGGGTGAAAAAGGGCATCACCATTGCCCAGGTTGAAAAAGCGGCGTCCCTCTGCCACAAGGTGGGAATCCGGGCCCATGCCTCCTTCATCGCAGGACTCCCCGGGGAGAGCCGCCAGACCCTTGAAGAGAGTGTCGCCCTGAAAGACCGCATCAAGATCGAGTACGGGTTTCACTACCTCGCCCCCTTTCCCGGCACCACTGTCCGCGAAGAGATCGCCCATTACGACCTCACCATTCACTCTGATGACTGGGATCTCTATGACGCGGACCGGGCCATTGTCTCCACCTCTCACCTTACCCCATCAGAAATCGAAGCCTTTGTGGAAGCGGACTTAAAACCCATCCATGACAATTGGGACGCCATTCAAAAAAAGTGCCGCAAAGGAACAGCCACAGAAGACGAACAGCTCATGGTCTTAGGAAACAGGCGCATGAACTTTATCTTCAAGCTCCTGAGCCAGGACCTCCTGGACAAGCTCACCCCCCTGCCCGCCGATGCACACAAGGCTCGCGAGGCTGCCATCACCAGCCTGGCAGAACAGACCGAAGAGACCCTGGATTTTGCGGAGTTCACCTTAAAGGACCTTCTCAATAAAGCGTGGGTTGTGTTTCATCAGACAGGCGAGGCAGGCAGGTATGCATGGGCGGGGGAAGCTCCCCGGATGGAAACAAGCAAAGAACAAAGGGCGAGTTAAAAAGAGAGCCTCCGGCGGCGAGGTGAGCCACCTCGAAAGCGGGTTTGCGAATGCGATACGTCCTGAGGTATTTTCACATCCGTCACGGTCGCATTCGCGTTGCGTGTAAGGGAGTGCCTTTTCCGTGGCAAGCTCAAGCGTTGGCTTTCACCGAAAGAACTCCGGCGCAAAGGGCTGAAACTCTTAGAACCCTCGTTTCTAAGGAACTTCACATTTTCTGACAGGCTTCACCCAAGGGTTCCCATCGGCGATTGGTTATGCCGTCTTCCCCGGCTGCCAGACATGAGAGGCCATCTGAGTTGTCTGATCAACAAGATGGTATTTCGGCCTTTGAGAGGCCGTATGACCGGAGATCCATGTGTGCAGACCATCACCGTTGATACAGTGTTCTAACAATTCGACCGCCCGCCCGTGTTCCATACTGATGGAGCGCAGCGACTCCATCACCATTCACCATTCACCATTCACCATTCACCATTCACCATTCACCATTCACCATTCACTATTCACCATTCACTATTCACTATTCACTATTCACTATTCAATGCCGTTGAAATAAGCGTATAGTATAGAAATATATAGCTATTTTTGCTATAATGGTTAAGGTTTTAATCTTCTAACCATGAGGTGATTTATGGCTTCGGCTAAAGAAAAATTTGATATTTTGGCACAATCATTGAATTGAACGATGAGCTCATATCATATAGTGAAGATAGGCTTCCTCTTGAAAAATGGCATAATTTTCGTCTCCTGAGTATCGATGGTTCCACTTCAAACATCCCAAATCAAGATGAAGTTGTGGAGCATTTTGGTGCATGGAACCCTCCTCATGCCAAGGAACCCTGTCCAAAAGCTAGGGTATCTCAAATGTATGACGTTTTGAATCAATTGACTGTCGACGCAATTATTGCCCCTAAATCAAAGGGGGAACGTGAACTGGCTGAACAACACTTGCTAAAAGCCATGCCAGGAGACCTTCTTCTTTTGGACCGAGGATATGAGAGCAGCCTCCTGTTTTTCCTGATTTTTTCTGTCGGTGCAGATTTTTGCTCTCGAATAAAAGTATCAGGCTCAAATCAAGCGAAGACATTCATGCGTTCTGGAAAAAATGAACAAGTAATTTCAATGCACTTACCGCTGAAGTGGCACGAGCGCGCTGAAGACGCTGGAATTGAAGTCAACCCCATAAAATTACGATATGTGCGTGTTGACCTTCCTACCGGGGAAACAGAATTACTGGTAACATCCCTTTTGGATCCAGAAGAATATCCTCACCATCTGTTTATGGACCTTTACCACCAAAGATGGGCCATTGAAGAAGATTACAAGGTCCTGAAAAAGCGGATTCAAATTGAATGTTTTTCAGGCAAAACTGTGCGATCGGTGTATCAAGATTTTCACGCCAAAGTGCTTTCGAAAAATATCACCGTTACGCTGATAATCTCCCTTAAACCCGTGGTTTTTAGAGCTGCCCCGGTCTACAAAGTCAATTTTACACAGGCTTTAGCATCCATGAAAAACAGCATTGTCGCCATCATTGAATCACAATATGAAAGAGCAGCAAATATAACCAACAAACTTCGGATGGCATTTTTAATGTGCTTAGAGGCTGTCCGTCCTGGACGATCGTTCCCCAGAAATCCAAGAAATTTAAGGGGTAAATTCTACTTCGAGTATAAAGCCCCAACTTAATTCAACGGCATTGATTCACCATTCACTATTCACCACTTACTATTCACTGGCGCAGTGCGTTTTTCGCACCATGTTCGGGGTACCAACGGCCATTGTTTGTGGAGAGGTGTGGCGTCATTTAGGCCGTCATTCTGGTGCGGGAA
The DNA here is from genome assembly GCA_942491485.1 of Desulfolunaceae bacterium. Taxonomy (GTDB): domain Bacteria; phylum Desulfobacterota; class Desulfobacteria; order Desulfobacterales; family Desulfolunaceae; genus Desulfoluna. The sequence goes on from CALOAX010000023.1 coordinate 148,090, forward strand.
CCACACCCTACGGGGTTGCGGTTCTTCCAAAGGTGTTGGCTGTTTTCTAAATGTCTGAGCAGAGCGACTCCTCGAACGAAGAACTAAGAACCAAGCACGTAGAACGGTTTTTCGCTTTTTCCATTCACTATTCACTGCTTTTACACCTTAAACCGAATATTCAAAATATCCCCGTCCTCAACGATGTAATCCTTGCCGTTCAGGTACATCTTCCCCACCTTTTTAAGGGCCGCCTCGTCGCCGTGTTCCATGAGCTCGTCGTATTTCATCACCTCGGCACGGATAAACCCGCGCTGGAGATCGGAGTGAATCACGCCGGCGGCCACAGGCGCAGGGGAATGTCGTCGCACCAGCCACTGGCGCACCTCGTCGGTCCCCACGGTAAAAAAGGAGGCAAGGCCCAGGGCTTCCAGGCAAAGGCGAGTAAGGGTCTCAAGGGCCATTTCGGTGATCCCCAGATCCTCCATGAACTCCTTTTTCTCTTCCTCGGTATCGAGCATGGCGATTTCGGCCTCGACCTTGGCGGAGACCTGCATGGCCTTCATGCTCTGGCTTTCGCAACGCTGAATCACCTCATCGGTGATGAGATTGGCGTCAATATCGTCCTCGCCGATGTTGAGTGCCAGGATCATCTCCTTACGTGTGATAAAGGGATAGCTTCGTATCAGGGCCTCTTCGTCGTCATCGATCTCCATCAGGCGGAGGGGCTTCTCCCCTTCGAGGTGAGCCTGCATGCGATGCATAAGATCCAGCTCTTTCTGCTGGGCCTCGTCCTTGATCTTTCTGACCGCTTTTTCAAGGCGCTCAATACGTTTCTCCACAAAGATCTGGTCGTGGATTAGCAGCTCGGAGGTCACCATGTCGATGTCCCGCAGTGCATCCACGGAACCGTCCACATGGTAGACCGCTTCATCTTCAAAGGCCCTGACCACGTGACAGATGGCATCCACATCGACGATGTCACGGAAGATGTCCCCCTTGGCGATGGTTTCCTGCTCCATCTTGGGCAGAAGCATCAGGTCGATGCGCGCCCGGGCTTCTTTCTTGGGCTCGTACATCGAAACAAGGGCGTCGAACCGGGTATCCAGAATATCTGCGGATCCGGGGGTGGCTTTGGTGATGGGCAGCCCGTCTTTTCTCTGGTTGCCGGTCAGAATCTCAAAAAGGGTCATTTTGCCGCTCTGGGGCAGGCCAATAATACCAACTTTCATGGGCGTTTCCTGTGGCTCCGGGTTGACCCCGATATTCCATGAGAGAACGATCAAAAAAGACGAGACCAGGCAATTGCAGGGGGATACTGCGGCAAACCATTGTGCCACAAACGTGCAAACTGCAATGTGCGGTCTCCAGCCAAATATTCTCGTGAACTATCCGGGTTAAAGACGTGCCGGCATGTGTGCCGGGCATGTGGTCACAATGAGCTGTAGCACTCTTTCATCAGGGGGTCAATCACTTGTAATGATGGAGGTCTCGGGTATTTCATCTGCCCAGCCAAGCCGTTCAAAGAGAGCCCGTTCCTCTTCCCCAAGCCCGGACCGAATGGTGATCGCCCGTGCGTCTACCGGATGCGTAAAGGCAAGGGAGACGGAAAAAAGAAGAAGACGCCTGCAGGCGAGGTGCTCTCGAAAGAGACGATTGTGGCGGCCATCCCCGTAGACGGTGTCCCCGGCGATGGGGTGCGAGATGTGATGAAAGTGCTGCCGGATCTGATGGTACCGCCCTGTTTGGGGTTTGACACGAACCAGGCTGTAGCGGGCGGTATCGTAACGCCCCACCGGAATGGGCAGCTCCACCTCCGCCACCTTTTCGTAAAGACTTACCGCATCCTTGGGGTTTCCGCGGCTGTTCTTCACCGGATGATCAATCTCCGCCCCCTCCTGCGTATAACCCCGAACCACCGCAAGGTACTCTTTCTCCACGCGGCGGTGCCGAAAATCATCGTTGAGAACCGCCGCCAGCTCATTGCTGAAGGCCATGAGCAGCATACCGGAGGTGGGGCGATCCAGTCGGTGAACCGGCCACACCATCTTTCCGGTGAGCCCCCTGAGCTCCCGCAAGACGGTGGGGGAGTGCCTGTCCAATTGGCTTCGATGCACCAACATCCCGGGGGGCTTGTTCACCGCCACCACGGACTCATCCATATAAAGGATGTCTTCTGCTTTCAACATGGGCTGGTCATCCATGGGTCACCCCCTCCACCACCATAAGCACCTCTCCAATACCCGGCCAGCTGGCAGTATGTTTCACCATCAAGGGGTTAAGGTCCGCAAGGCGGGCGTGAAATGCGGCATCCCCGGAGGAAATGGGGTTCCCGATATAGGCCACGCGTCTGCCACCGGCCTTCAGGTAATGCTCAAGGGCGTTGAGGGCCATGGGGTCATCCGGTGGCGGCCAGGAGAGAAGCAGGGTCTCATCGGCATGGGCTGCGGTCTCCTTCTCATCGGCTTGAACTACGGAGAACCATGTATCCTCATACCACGCATTGTCCGCAAAAAAATCATAAGACGCTGCTTCACCCGGCGGGTATTTATCATAGGCACTCACCTTCGCACCGGACCGATGGAGAGCCCGTGCCAGGTAACCTGAGCCAGCGCCGATCTCCACAAACGGGCCGTGGGGAAGCAGGTCCTGAAGCAACCCGTGATGGGGAATGGGAAAGCAGTAGCGGCCAACAAAATCAAACCGCTTTGAAAGAAGCACCTCGCCAGCATCGCGCCCTTCCAGGCGAGCACCATCCACCAGTGTGCGCAGCTCTTCCAGGTATGGCCCCACATAGATCCCGGGTTCATTTTGAAAAAGGTGTCGTATCAATTGAGCGTTGTCTGCGTTCATGACCGATTCATACCGAAACCTCCATACAGGGTCAATGGGTCCGGCAAAAAAAGCCTCCGGCGGCAAGGTGTGCCACCTTGAAAGCCGGTTGCGGATGCGTTTTACCCCTCGTTCCTCGGGTCAAATCACATCCGCCTTTGAATCGGGGGCTACCAGGTATCATTTTTTAAGACATGTTTATCAAACTGTTCAAACGTTCGCCCCCAGGCAAGGCTGCCGGAGGCACCAGCTGAATCGTTACAAAAAGGAGCTGGTTGTGGAGGTCTCACCACTCCCCCCCTCAAGACCGAGGTGGCCGCACCAGGTATAAAACAACGCTTTGGATAAGGGGCAATCAAAAAGAGACTTGATTACCACCCATTCACAGCCATGAGTTCCTGTGGCGCCGTAGGATGGGCAAAGCGCGAAGCGTGCCCATCATTGGTCGATTAACCGCCATCAATCATAGTGATCGAACGCTTGACACCCCAACACCCTCTCTGGAATGAGCGGTTATCACCATCCGTGATGGGCACGGCACTACCTTTGCCCATCCTACAGGGTTCCGGCACTATTCGCCGTATGACGATTTGTACTGATCCAAACCCTCCCCAAGGTCAATCCCATGCGGCTGAAAAAGGATGGTAATCAGAATAAAAAAAATGGCGCGCAGCTTAAAAAGCCACGCGCCATCAACACGTTTGTACCCGATAGAAAAAACAGATCACGGGCCGGAAGTATTTCGGGCCCGGCAGGTTCCTATTCCATTTCCTCTGCCACTTCTTCATTCAGAAGCTCCTGGGGAAAAGCCTTTTCATCGGTAGATGCCATCACCGATTTTCCGGCTTTGTAGACCCCTCTTCGGATAACCTGCACGTATCCGAATTTATCACGGCTATAAATAAAGACCATGTTGCGAACCTTTTTCTCATTGAAACCGGTCCCGTCAATCAGCTCTTTCAGGGTAAATTCCTTGTCAGGGTTGCTTTGCAGCAATTCCATCATTTTGAGGTAATCAGCCCTGTACGTCCGCTTTGTTGACCCGCCTTTTCCTTTGGGTACGGAAGAAACACGTCGTTTTCCTCCCCCGGGAAGTTTCTTCTCCATGCGAGCCAGCTGACGACTTAAAATCCTCACCTGGTCTTCGAGCCTGTCCATCTGTCGTTGAAGTTTGTTGTAGTGAACCCTCGGAACAAAATCAGTTCGCATGGTTTCAATCACATGCGAAAAAGCGCTTTCAAGATCGTATCCTGCTGCCATTGACGAATCTCCAAACCTTTCCCGTTAATATTTTAACAACCCACAGGCAAAGATGATAATTAGAAATCCTAACATGGTCAAGTATTTTATTGCCTAATTCATTTCTACAAAAACATTGAATACAACTTTTGACAATTGTTTAAACATCGTTTTTATTGAATATGAAAACACGTGTCACAATGCCTAACACGATATAAATTTCAAACTAACGATACCTCTATCAGCTCAACAAGACAGTATTTGCCCCCCTTTGTTTTGTGATATTTGATACATTTACCCGCAATAAGTTGCGAAAAAAGCGATATCAACATCGCAGCCACTCACTCACAGAAAACGCAAAAAATGAGTCCGGACACCATGCCATCACCCAACGCACCGAAACGCCTGACAAACCAAGCGTGATCGCAGACACAACACCCTCATGCCACAAGCGACGCATCACATCAACGCAAGAGGGCAGCGCAACAACCGGACTCCGCATTAAAATCAGCGCATTATTACAAAGCACACTCAGGTTGGTTCCCTTCGCAGCCCGTAACAAGCAACGGCCGCTTTAAAAAACAGGCATCCCGCCCAAAGAAAAGACGATGCATCTTGAAAGCAAGTCACGGATGAAGGCCTTTCCCGTGAACCCGGCAAGCATCATGCTTTACGCCCCCCCTACCCTGAGCAGAATCGTTACAGAAATTCGCAGCCAAGCCCCCGGCAGCCCTTAAACCATAAAAAAAGCCCCTTCGACACTTCGAAGGGGCTAATTATTATGGTTGGCCCAAAAAGCAAGGGGCAACATCATGGACGGTAGCAAGGGCTACATCCGCATGCTGATATCCACGGATCGAGCCTGATGTGTCAATGCACCGGAGGAGACCACATCCACCCCCGATTCGGCATAGGTTCGAAGGTTTTCATCGGTAATATTCCCCGAGACCTCCGTCATGGCACGACCGCCCACAATACCCACCGCTCTCTTCACGTCCTCCATGGACATGTTATCCAGCATGATGACATCGGCTCCGGATTCCAGGGCCTCGTCCAGCTCCTCAAAATTGCTGACCTCGACCTCCACCTTCACCAGGTGAGAGATGGACTTGCGTACTGTCTCAACAGCCGGCTTGATCCCGCCGGAGACGGCAATGTGATTGTCCTTGATCATCACGCCGTCGTAGAGTGCCATGCGGTGGTTGAACGCGCCACCGGTTCGCACGGCCTGCTTTTCAAGCACCCGCCACCCGGGGGTGGTCTTGCGGGTATCCACAAGCCGGACAGGAAGCCCCTTGACCATCTCGGCGTATCGGCTCACATGGGTAGCGATGCCGGAAAGACGCTGCAAAAAATTAAGGGCGGTCCGTTCCCCTTTGAGAAGAGCCCTTAAGCGCCCCTCCACTTTCAGAATGATGTCTCCCGCCTGCACGCGCTCGCCATCAGGGGCGATCACCTCGACCCGGCAATTCGGATCCAGAAACGTAAAGCAGGCCGCTGCCGTGGCCGTTCCGGCCACCATCATGGCCTCTTTGGCCACAAGGACCCCATCCCCGGTCTCGCCTTCAGGAATCAGAAAATCGGTGGTGATGTCTCCGGTCCCGATATCCTCGGCAAGAGCAAGGCGGATCAACTGTTCTGTTATGGTATCCATCGTGTCGCTATACCCCAGGTTCGCAAATGCTCCGAACCCTCGTTCCTCGGGTACCTCGCATTTGCTGACGGGCTGCGCCCGTGTTTAAAGCTGATATGAATGACACTTCTCGTTAACCCCGAAGAATGGGGTTTTCCAGAATCACTGAGAAGCCGATATGGCGTTTCAATACCTGTGTATCAAACCCACTTTTTAACTCAGGCAAAAGCCTGGCCCCCAGCAGGGTCGCCGGAGGCCTGACCTTTTACAAACGCTACCCTACCTGAACCTCTTTGAGCTTCTCGAGGTTCATGGCCAGCTTGTCCAGCTTGTCTTTAGCCTCGTCGTGCTGGGCGCGAACCTTGGCCACCACCTCTTCGGGAGCCTTGGACATAAAGCCCTGGTTGTTCAGCTTGCCTTCGATGCCCTTGACTTCCTTCTGGCTCTTGGCAATGGCCTTTTCAAGGCGGGTGATTTCTTTATCAAAATCGATGACGCCTTCAAGGAAGACATAGACGGCCGCGCCTTCCACGATGGCTGTGGCAACCCCTTTGGGTCGTTCACCCACCGACTTCACCTCACAGGCGCCCAATCGTGCCAGCCCCATGACGGTGCTCTTTTCGCGTTCCACAATGGCGGCCACCTCTTCGGTCTCGGCCTGAACTTCCACGGAGAGCTCCATGGAGGGGGCGATGTTCATCTCAGATCGGATATTCCGGAGACCGGAAATCACCTGAATGACGATGTCCATCTCCTTTTCAGCGGTGGCATCGGCGCCATGGGCTGCAAACTCATCGCACTCAGGCCAGGAGGCCTTCATGATGGAACCTTCGGTGCCGGGGAGCTTGCTGTAGATCTCCTCAGAGACAAAGGGAACGATGGGGTGAAGCAGGACCAGGGTGTCGTGAAGCACGCGGTAAAGCACAGAGCGCGTGGCTTCCATGGCCTCGTCCCCCATCTTGCCGTAGAGGGCTGCCTTGGAGGCTTCCAGGTACCAGTCGCAGAAGCTGTGCCATACGAACGTGTAGAGGGTGCTGGCCGCTTCGTTGAACTTGTAGGTATCGATGGCCTCTTCCACCTTGGCCGTAGTCGTGGCAAGGCGTGCGAGGATCCAGCGATCGGCAAGGCTGATATTGGCGTAGTCGATCTCGGTGTAGGGCTTCTCCAAGTGCATGAAGGAGAAACGCGCCGCGTTCCAGATCTTGTTGATGAAGTGGCGGTAGCCTTCCACGCGGGCAAGGGACATCTTTACATCACGCCCCTGGGCCGCAAAGGCTGTGAGGGTGAAACGGAAGGCGTCTGTGCCGTACTCATCGCTGACGGTGAGGGGATCGATGACGTTGCCCTTGGACTTGCTCATCTTCTTGCCCTCTTCATCACGGACAAGGGCGTGAATGTAGACATCCTTGAAGGGGACTTCATCCATGACGTAGATGCCCATCATCATCATGCGGGCCACCCAGAAAAAGAGGATATCAAAACCGGTTACCAGTGTCGCTGTGGGGTAGAAGGTTTTGAGAAGCTCTGTCTTCTCGGGCCATCCCATGGTGGAGAAGGGCCAGAGGGCGGAGCTGAACCAGGTGTCGAGGACGTCGGAGTCCTGGGTCAGCTTGGTGCTGCCGCAACCGGGACAGGTCGTGGGGTCCGCCTCTTCCACAATGTCCATGCCGCAGTCGTCACATGTCCAGACGGGAATGCGGTGCCCCCACCAGATCTGACGGGAAATACACCAGTCACGAATGTTGTACATCCACTCGTAATACGTCTTGGTCCAGTGCTCGGGGATAATTCTGGTTTTTCCCTCTTCCACGGCGGCAATGGCTTTATCCGCCAAGGGCTTGACCTTGACAAACCACTGCTGGGAGAGGTTGGGCTCAATGACGGTCTTGCAGCGGTAGCAGTGGCCGACGCTGTGGGGATGCTCGTCGATCTTCACGAGAACACCCTGCTCTTCCAGGGCTTTCACTGCGGCTTCACGGCACGCTTCGCGGGTAAGTCCTTCAAAGGCGCCTGCGACTTCGTTCATGATGCCGTCATCGGTCATGACCTTGAGGGTCTCGAGATCGTGCTTTTTGCCCAACTCGAAGTCGTTGGGGTCGTGGGCAGGGGTCACCTTGAGGGCGCCGGTGCCGAACTCCATCTCCACGTACTCGTCCCGGATAATGGGAATCTCACGATCGGTGAGGGGAAGCTTTACGTGGGTGGCGGTGATATTTTTGTAGCGTTCGTCTTCGGGGTGAACGGCCACGGCGGTGTCACCGAACATCGTCTCAGGACGGGTGGTGGCGACCACAAAGTGACCGGACCCGTCGGCAAAGGGGTACTTCAGGTGATAGAGCTTGCCCGGCTTGTCTTCATGCTCCACCTCGAGGTCCGCAAGGGCAGTGTTGCAGCGGGGACACCAGTTGATGATGTAGTTGCCGCGATAGATCAGCCCCTTTTTGTAGAGATCCACGAACACCTTGCGGACGGCTTCGGAGAGGCCTTCGTCCATGGTGAAACGCTCACGATCCCAGTCGCAGGAGGCTCCCATACGCTTGAGCTGGTTGATGATGGCGCTGCCGGACTCTTCCTTCCACTTCCAGACCTCGTCAATAAAGGCGTCCCGACCCACTTCGTGACGGGTCTTGCCTTCGGCTGCCAGCTTTTTTTCCACCACATTCTGGGTGGCGATGCCCGCGTGATCCGTGCCTGGCATCCAGAGGACGTTGTCCCCTTTCAGGCGTCGGTAGCGACACAGAAGATCCTGAAGGGTGTTGTTCAGCGCGTGGCCCATGTGGAGCACACCGGTGACGTTGGGAGGAGGGATCACAATGGAGTAGGCTTTTTTGTCGCTTTTGTCCTCTGCTGAAAAGAGGCCCTCTTCGGTCCAGTACGCATAGCAGCGCTTTTCTACTTCATGGGGCTCATACCCCTTTGCCAGCAATTCTCCACTCATAATCTAACCTCAGTATGTTCATGGGCGCGCCCCCTTCTGTTACTCACGGGAACAAAGGCGCCGCACCTGTCTGTTCAGGGTTCAGACACCCGGGACAAATGCCCGAAGGTGCCGGTACCACGTTATAATCCGAATTCGGGTTCCACCAGCCTCACGGAACCCGCAAAACCAGCTGAAAAAGAAAAACTGGAAATTATTAAATAATCTCCAGTCTTCTTGCAACCCTTATATTAGCGATGGCCCCTCAAAAAATTGAGTGAGCCATGCTGCGACACACATTCTTGAATTATTCACACCAGGGAGCACATCGAATACTGCAATGCCAGCCCACAGCCAACGCCTTGCAATCCCAACGTTATTCCCCCCTATTGTATCAGGAAAAATTATCCTGAATCATCTTTTTCATCTTTTCAATGTCTTCCGAAAGATTCTTTCCGATGGCATCAACGATCATCTCTTCAATGCGCTCCTTGAACATCGTACGCACAACGCGTTCAACCACCCGTTCAAGCTGCTCATCGGATATCTCGGGCACCCCATCCAGAGAGACAGACTCCCGAACATCCTCGGCCACAAGGGCAACAGGTTCGTCATTGATTTCGGAAAGATCAAAGGTACCGGCCGGAAAGCCCGGAGGGCGTCGTTCCGGCTTTGAAGGTTCTTCCGGAGCGACCTCCTCACCGGCACCCTGCTCATCCACAAGATCAGAAAGATCCAGCACCCCGGCACCTTCCTCATCCGACACCAGGTCCACTTCAGGCAGATCTGAAAGTTCACCGTTCTCATCTGTCAAGACCAGTGTGTCCCCCATCAAATCATCCAGAACCCCTTCATCAGAAGGTGCGTCGGAAGCCGTGGCCGCATCTTCCTCCAGGGGAAGTCCGAGATCAAGCAGGGAATCCTCATCATCCGACAACACGATGGTTTCATCGGGGAACCCGTCCAACAGACCTTCACCATTGTCAGCCTCAGGCTCCAGAACCGGTTCGTCGTCTATAGGGGCGCCAAGGTCAAGCAGAAAGTCATCATCCTCCGACAACATCAACGTTTCATCGGGAAGCTCTTCCAGGAGACCCTCTTCAGCGATGGGTGCTGAGAAGTCCTCTTCGTCATCGCTGCTCGCCAGAAGCAGGTCGATATCCACCAACCCGTCATCGGTTCCGGCCGTGGACACATCAAGGGGCGTGTCGTCGGTTACGACCCCGTCCCTCTCCTGCAAGTCCAGATCATCCAGGCCGACGGAAAGCTCCAGTGTTTCCTCTCCGAGATCAAGGATATCATCGTCATCAGAAACAAGTTCCTCCTCCAAAATGGAGGAGATTTCTGTCAAATCAAGGGGTGCGTCCCCCAAACCATCCTGATCAGCCTGGGTAACCTCATCCAGAAGGCCATCCATCTCATCCATGGAGGGAAGCTCGGTCAAATCGATGGTCTCGTTCCCGAACCCTTCCAAGTCCATGTCGTCCGAAACGTCTTCAAGATCGCCGGCCATATCCGAAAGGTCAATGGTTTCGTCACCAAGGGTGTCGACTGCGGGCGCCTCGTCTTCCTGGATCTCGTCAAGCAGCTCGGCCATGTCCGACAGGTCAATGGTCTCATCGCCAAGGATCTCGGCTTCAGACGCCTCGTCTTCCTGGATCTCGTCAAGCAACTCCGCCATGTCCGACAGATCAATGGTCTCATCGCCAAGGATCTCGGCTTCGGACGCCTCGTCTTCCTGGATCTCGTCAAGCAATTCAGCCATGTCCGACAAATCAATGGTCTCATCGCCAAGGGTGTCGGTTACAGGTGCCTCGCTTTCCGGGCTCTCGTCCAGAAGCTCAGCCATCTCCGACAGATCAATGGTCTCATTGCCGAGGGTGTCGGTTACCGACGCCTCGCCTTCCGGCCCCTCGTCCACCAGCTCGACCATATCCGACAGATCGATGAGTTCATCGTCAAGACTGTCAGATGTGGCGTCCCCGGCCTCAGAGCCTTCATCAACCAACTGGGATTCGGACAATTCTACAATCTCTTCATCGTCTTCATCGGCATCAGGGGCTTCTCCAACGGGTGGGAGCTTCGATGAATCAGTGATCTCTTCACTAAATTCCAATTCAAGGCCTTCCCCATCCAGAAAATCGGCACTCCCGTCAACCATCTCCGTCAGATCAATAAGCTCGTCATCTTCAAGCCGTTCGTCACCGGGTGCATCAGGAGGGGTTTCATCCATAGCGGTTTTCCTAGTGGGCTCGGTCATAGATTGCATCTCCTGGAAGTAAGTAAGCAAGGAATTGTTTATTGCAACACCATGATATTATTGACAAATAGTTTAGTCTTATCACGTTACCATACTGAAAATACCGTGTCAAGCGCCTTGTGATGTTCCCAGAGTCACCAATCACACACCTTTCCGGCGCTGATAACGAGTCATCGGCAACGTCTCTCCCCCCTGGTGTTGACCCGGCAGCGGGGTATGATAAAATACATACCTTAAATCACATCAGTATCATGACGGGCCCACTCCTTCCCATCAACCGCCCCCTTTTCCGCCCGCCCAACCCCCCAGTCGGGAGAGACCATGAAAGAGTCAAGCAATCGTCACCTGAAAGTTCAGGAGCTCTGCGACTGCTATGCAGAGACCGATCCCTTAAAAGAGATGTCAACCGTCGCACGTGAGCCGTCTACCGATGAGGCTGCCCTCAAATGGATAGCCCTGGCCGTGCTCCACGGTGTCAACAACAACGCAGAGAAGATCAGCATTTCTCAGGATACGTCCGGAAAGGTGGAGGTCACGGCAAAATACCGAACCACCCGACTCCCTTCCCCGGGTGAAGAGACAGGCAGCAAGATTCTTGAGGCCATCAGGGCCATCACCCACATTGAGGACAACGAGGGCAAAATAGACCTGGCCCTTGGGTTCCGGGATAACAGCATGGACTTGGAGGTGAAGGTCAAAAAAAACAAGGACCGGGAAAAGGTCTCGTTCACCTTTCCTGGCGACAATTAAAAAATAAAAAGGGGATCTCAGCAGCACTGAGCATCCCCTTTTGTAACGGATCACCACCCCAGGAGATGCCTTCGGCGGCCCTGCCGGAGCCAAACGTTTAGGGCCTCGCTGTGAAATAATTATACAACGACCGTTACCGGGCGTTTCCACAATACCTTGTGGTCCAACGTTCAATTTTCAAAGCGCACGGTGCTGGTCATACTGAACGTGTATAATTAAATTCTGGTAAGGCCCTTACCTGACGTAAAAAGTGGGTTTAACAAACAGGTTTACTCAACTTGTGCAGGGTTCATCCGCCACATGCTTTAACGGCGGCACGCTCACCGCAGAGAAAACACAGGGAAGGGAAACAAAGCACGGAGCCGGGAGCGTTCACAACACCCGACTCCTGAGGAATCAGGCGTAACGGGAGTAATCCACCCCTCGGGCCTCGGCCCGCTTGGCGTACCAGTCCGCCTCATTTTTCGGTGGGGCCTCCAAGGCCCCTTCAGCCTTGCGGACGATGCTCACCGCATCGGCCGGACAGGTGGAGATACAAAGCCCACACCCGATGCACTTGTCAGCCATAACCCGATAGGTCTCGTCCACCTCTTCGATGGCATCAAGCTGGCACCTCTCATCAGCACAGAGCCCGCAACCGACACATGCCTCTTCGTCGATCACAGCCATGTAGTTGGAGTGAATGGCATTGCCCACCCCCAACTCTTTGGCATTTCGAAGGACACCGCAACAGCACCCGCAACAGTTGCAGATATAAAAATGACCTTTTTCAAAGTTGTTGGTCATATGGACCAGTCCCGCCTCTTCAGACGCCTTTAATACCTCGTAGGCCTTTTCCTTGGTGATGGGGCGAATTGCCAGCGGGTGGTCATCAAAGAAACCCGGTACCGGCGCAATGGAGAGACACACCTCGGTGGGCTTGGTACAAGGATTGTCCAAAAGCCCATGCTCGACCTTACAGATGCACTCCGCCAGGCCGAAAGACTGCCCTTTTTCTATAATAGAGGAGACCTGGTCAAAGGGAAGGGGCTCGCCTTCCCCCCCCAACTGCTCTTCCACTGGAACCACATGCATCAAGGGGGGAGAAACAGTGAAAAACTCATGGGCATAGCGTTCCTCATACGTCTTGCACAATTCAGCAAACTCCCGGTCCATGAACTTCAGCTGAAATTCGTAGATACCAAACACCCAGGCCGCCATGCGGAACACATAAACACCACCAAAGTCGATGCCGAAGATCTGCCCCTTTTTCCACATACGTATCAGGTGCTCGTTAAGCCCTTCAAGGGACCGCCCCGAGCGCTCTGAAATTTGTTCTGGGGTTTCATACGTCAGGCGAAGATCACAAAAAATTTCGGCCTCTTCCTCGGTGAAGATGCGCTTCAAAATCTTGATTTCCACCCCATCATCCGTTGCAGGAAACCCGTTGGGCAAGGTGTCCAGTACCTCTTGAAGCCGTCTGTAGTTCGTCTCCCCCATCTTCTTCTCCCTTATGTGAATTTGGTATTGTAACAAGCCTTAATGGCGCGTGCATTCAATTGGCCCGGATATTTCATGAGAAAACAATGAGATCAAAACAACAACCTAATATTACAAACAGTTACTGTAAAATATCCGATTTAGGCCTTGCGTGGAGCCCCACAGGGGGTCACGTATGTCCTGCAGGGGGCTGAATCCCGCCGGGACCGTTTTCTCCACGAATCCCTGCGTACAACGAATAAAGAAGCCCACGCTTCATGGCTTCCAGGGAACCGGCATCGAGCGCCCCCCCTTGCAGATGCCCGTCAATGACAAGCAGCGAAAAACCATGGACGAGGGACCATGCCGAAATGGCGATACGGTAAGGGCTCTCCCCCTGAAGAATCCCCAACTCCCAACACTCGGTGATGACCTCGATGAACATCTGGAAAACCGGGGATGATTCGGGTTTCAAGTCCTCCGGAACCGCCACCCCCTTTTGCGGCGACGCATACATCACCCGGAAATGGGCCGGATGATGAATGGCAAAATCGATATACCCCAACCCGCACACCGTAAACCGGGCCAGGGCGTCTCCCTTTGCCCGCTCAAGACGCAGACTGATCTCGGATAGCATCAGGGACACACCCTCCCGGGCAACGGCCGCAAGAAGGGCCTCTTTGTCCGGAAAGTGCCGGTAAGGTGCCGTATGGCTCACTCCGGCCCGCTTGGCAATCCCCCGAAGGGTGAGTTCCGTCGCACCTGATTCGTCAATCATCTCCAGGGCGGCTTCAATCAACCGGTGCCTGAGATTCCCATGGTGATACCCTGTGGTGTCATCTGCTGCCTTCTTTATCATGCACAAAACCATACCTGCCAATGTTTACACTGTCAACTTCAAACATAAGACGTGACATCTCAGTGAGCTGAGCCCCGCCCCTGATCCCCTCGAATACTGCCCGGGCAATGCGCCTTTGTTTGTGATTCCCGACGAGGGACGTCTCTCGACCAATGAGATGACAGTCTTCATCGGCATACGCTGATTTTATTGCCCCGGCAAATCAAACGACAAATCACCACGTTGTTGGGATGACCGATTTGGCAAGGGGAGTAACGCGATCAAAATGACGGAAAGCGACATCGAGAAAACAGAGTGCTGCATTTAAATAGAAGACCCCATCAAGCGGGAGATCCTCCGCTTCCACGCTGGGATCACGGCAGAAACGCACGACCACACCATGGCAAAAAATGCGGCCATGGCCCTTGACCTTGCCCTGAAAATCAACGAAGATCTGATCAACCGTCAGACCCAACTCCGGAGCCGCCAACGAACAAAGGGCTCCGGCTACCCGATACTCTGGAGAGGGGCCCTCATCAGCCCCCGCAAAGGCAAGGTTGTGAAACTTTTTATCGTTGCAGGTGAACCCTCCGGTGACATGCATGCCACCGAACTGGTCCACGCCCTGAAAGCCAAATCCCCCGACATCGATGTCTACTCCGCAGGCGGTCCCGAGCTGGCTGCCTGCTCAACTCAGGTAACGGATCTCTCCAGCCTCGCTGTCACCGGGTTCTTTGAGGTCATCAGCTACCTCCCCACCATCATCCGTAAGTTCAACCACATCGTGGCCGAGGTGGAAAAAATAGATCCCGACGTGGTGGTCTTCACCGACTACCCCGACTTCAACTTCCGTCTTGCCAAGCGCCTGGCCAAACCGGGACGCAAGCTCGTCTACTTCATCAGCCCCCAGCTATGGGCCTGGCGCAAGGGTCGCCTCAAGCTGGTGAAAAAACTCATCGACAAGATGCTGGTGATCTTTCCTTTTGAAGAGGCCTTTTATAAAGAGAACGGCGTGGAAGCCGCCTTTGTGGGCAACCCCCTGGTCAACACCATCCCGGCCATGAAAGAGATGTCAAAAGAGAGCGGCGCTCCCCGTCGAATCCTCCTTCTGCCCGGCTCCCGTTCCAAAGAGGTGAAGTCCAACCTTCCCACCATGTGCGACGCCAAGCTGCGGATGGAGGGGCGAATTGACGCCGATTTCTCCGTGCTGAAGCACCCAAGCCTTGACCCCGCCCTCTTTGAATGTGCCACTGCTGCAGGGATCCGCGTCTTTGAAGGCAACCCCCATAAGGAGTTCCAGAGCACCGATCTGGCCATCGCCTGCTCCGGCACCGTCACATTTGAGCTGGCCCTGTCAGGGGTCCCCACGGTGGTGCTCTACCGCATGAGCCCCGTCACCTACCACATCGCCAAGGCCCTCGTAAGGGTGGACGCCATCTCCATCCCCAACCTCATCTTAAAACACCACGTCTTCCCGGAACTCATCCAGGACGCCGCCTCCCCTGAGGGCATTGCTGAAGAGGTCCTCTCCATCCTGAACAACCCCAAACGCCTCGCCGAAATCCGCGAGGAGCTGGGCCGGTTCCGGACCCTGGTCAAGGCCTTTGACGCGGACTACGCGGCCCGTGAGGTTTTTTCTTTGGTGGAGAAGTAACCACCTTGCCACCGGCGGGCAGGGGGATGAATCCCCTGCCCTTAAGGTTCGCGAATGCTCCCTGGGCTCGGCCCTCGCCCATGTCACATTTGCTGACGGGCTTCGCCCTCGTTAATAAACGCCCCTGAACCCAAAAAGCCTGGGTCACCCCACAACATCTCTGTATCCGCCATGCATTGCCCTATCATTTGCCTGAAAACCTGTTCATAGTTATCCCGTTTTTCCTCTTCCTGCTTACACGCCATACAAATGGATTTATGGTCGTATGCTGATATGCCTCCGGCGGCCCTGCCGGGTGCTAAACGTTTAAAAAGTTTAACAAACAGGTCTTATAAGAACGCCCTAACCCGGATATTTCACGAGCGGATCTAATGTGACCCGAGGAACGAGGGCCAAAGCGCATCCGCAATCAACTTTCAAGGTGGCACACCTTGCCGCCGGAGGCTGTTTTCGAAGCTGAATAGATACAATCAACAGAGCCAAATAGCATTCACGCACATGCATGCGAAATAAGGTGCATTGATCCAAAGCGGCATGGCCATGCCACCCCTCTGCGACAGGTTGATCATCCCCGTTCATGGAACAGACGGATTGCCACAGAAAAAAAGCCAGGAACACGGCACTGTTTTTCAAATGGCGCCATTGAAAATCAATGAAAGAGGTGTATTATCTCCATTAACAATTCGATAGATAAAGAGCGAAAGGAATAGCACCTCCATGGAAAAGCCACAAAAATTCAACCTCGCCTACACCATCATCGCAATCCTGGGCGTCCTGATCATCCATGACATGTGGGTCCGTCACAACACCGTCCAGCCCGTTCCATACAGCGAGCTCGAAGCCCTGATGGTGGAAGGCAAAGTGTCTGAGGTCACCATCCGCGAAAAAGTCATCGCCGGAACCCTCAAAGAGCCGGACGCCAGCGGAAAAAAGACCGTTGTCGCTAATCGCGTCGAGACCGGACTTGCCACGCGATTATCCGAATTTGAGGTTCCCTACACCCAAGTCCACGAAAGCCGTTTCTTCGCCACCCTCCTCTCCTGGGTCGCACCTGCACTGATCTTTGTCGGGATCTGGTTCCTGCTGGCAAGAAAGTTCTTTCAAAAGCAAGGTGGGGCCGGTGGGTTCATGAACATCGGCAAGTCCAAGGCCAAAGTCTACGTGGAACAGGAAACCGGCGTCAGTTTCAGCGATGTGGCCGGCGTTGACGAAGGCAAAGCCGAACTTGTGGAAATCGTCGATTACCTCAAATCGCCCCGGGAATATGGCGCACTGGGAGCAAGAATGCCCAAGGGGGTTCTGCTGGTGGGACCTCCCGGAACAGGCAAAACCCTTCTGGCCCGTGCCGTGGCCGGTGAGGCAGGCGTCTCCTTCTTTTCCATCAGCGGCTCTGAATTTGTGGAGATGTTCGTCGGCGTCGGGGCGGCCCGGGTTCGGGACCTCTTCGAGCAGGCCAGCAAATCCGCACCGGCCATTATTTTCATCGATGAACTCGATGCGCTGGGCCGTGCCAGAAGCTCCGGGCATGGCATGGGGGGTAATGACGAGCGGGAGCAGACCCTGAACCAGCTGCTGGTGGAACTCGATGGATTTGATCCCACCAACGGCCTGATCCTGCTGGCCGCCACAAACCGCCCGGAGATCCTCGACCCTGCGTTGCTGCGGGCCGGGCGCTTTGACCGTCAGGTGCTGGTGGACCGCCCGGACAAGGCGGGGCGCGAACAGATCCTTAACGTTCACGTGAAAAAGGTCGAGATAAGTGACGGGGTCGAACTGGACAAGGTTGCCGATCTGACCACCGGGTTTTCCGGTGCAGACCTTGCCAACCTGGTAAACGAGGCGGCTCTTCTGGCAACCCGCCGAAAGGCAACAAGTATCAATACGTCGGACTTTACCCAAGCCATCGAGCGCATCGTCGCCGGCCTGGAGAAGAAAAACCGTCTCCTCAACCCCCGGGAACGGGAAATCGTCGCGTACCATGAAATGGGCCATGCCCTTGTGGCCCTGGCCCTGCCCGGTTCCGACCCGGTGCACAAGGTCTCCATCATTCCCCGGGGAATCGGTGCCCTCGGTTACACCCTGCAACGGCCGACGGAAGACCGCTTCCTCATGACCAAAGAGGAGCTGGAACGAAAAATCGCCGTGCTCCTCGGTGGCCGCGTGGCCGAAAAGCTTGTCTACGATCACCTCTCCACCGGAGCGTCCAACGACCTCTCCCGGGTAACTGACATCGCACGGAGCATGGTGGTTCAATACGGCATGGATGAAACCCTCGGGCACATCGTTTATGAAAGCAGCCAGCCCGGCTTCCTCGGGCCGCAGGGAGGCCCCGGGAGTTCACAGGTGAGTGACAGCACGGCTCAGCAGATCGATGCGTCCATGAAGGCCATCGTGGACACCATCTTCGGTGCCACATGTGCCCTGCTCGAAAAAAACCGCGATATCCTGGAAAACTGCGCCCGGATACTCCTGGAGAAAGAGACCCTGGAAGAGGCCGAACTGCAGGAGCTGACGGTAAACCTTCGCACAGACCCGACGTTCCCCAATTAACCCCATCGATCAAAAAATGCATGCCACATGGAGGACGGGGCCAGCCCCCATCCTTCATGTGTCTCGTCAAAAAAGCCCTTCCCTCTCTTCTCGATGGCCCCCACATGAGTTAGAAACGGATACAATATAAATTGAACTAAAACCCTGCCTCCGGCGGGTCGCTTTTTGAAAAAAGCTCCGCAAAAGCCGAAAATATATGGCTTTCCCAAGGCAACTAACGTTGCCTGAATCATTTTAAAACCTGTTTGTCAAACTTTTCAAAAGTTTGGCCCCCGGCAGGGCCGCCGGAGGCAATTTGGGTCATTTTATTTAATAGTCGTTCCTTAGCAATACTCACAAGTGACATGCCCCAATCATAGAGCATGGGATTATGCCGTGGGGGACGGGTTGCGGACACGTTGCCTATAGGCACTGGCCTGATTCTGTTTTTTTCGATATAAAGGCGCCATGACAACACATAAGCTTTTACAAATTGCACTTTACCATAAGCTTCCTGCGGCTCAGCAGCAGTGGCTGCTCTCCATGTCCGAGACTTACGCTTTCTCCTTTCAGCAGCTGAAGATGCTCACCGAATACAGCGCGGACCTGATCTGCTGGAATGCCGAATCCCTTGCACAGTTTCACAACCCGGAAGCGGTGGGACAGGCCAGGAACAAGCAGGCAACAGCAAAGATATTCCAACAATTTCGGGATGGGTATGAAGGGCTGAAAAACGGGCAGAAGCGTTATGCGGGCGAAGACCGCTTTTCTGCCACAGAGCAGAAATTCCCGGAAGAGCAGATGGTTGAGGTGGATCTTCAGGGCAATATCATGGGGCGGTGCCCGGTTGCCTCGGAGAAAACCCGGTGCTGTAACCTGGCAACCCTGGATGCGGTGCAGCAGTGCGGGTTTGATTGCAGTTATTGTTCCATCCAGTCCTTTTACCATGGAAACCAGGTTCGCTTTCTCCGGAACCTTGTTTCCCACCTGGATGGCCTGGAGCTGGACACCGAAAAAAAATATCACATCGGAACCGGCCAGTCTTCCGATTCCCTGATGTGGGGGAACCGGTTCGGCCTCCTGGACGCCCTTTGCCGGTTTGCCTCGGCCAATCCCAATGTGATTCTCGAAATGAAATCCAAAAGCAGCCGCATCGATTACTTCCTGGAAAACCGGCCACCGGCCAACATGGTGTTTACCTGGTCCCTGAACACCCCGACGGTCATTCAGCATGAGGAGAAGGGGTCGGCCTCCCTGGACAAACGGCTTGAGAGTGCACGTAAGCTTGCAGATCAAGGGATTCCTGTGGGATTTCACTTTCACCCCATCGTCTGGTACGAGGGGTGGGAAAGCGACTACCTCGCCCTGGTCTCCCGTCTGGCAGACACCTTTCAGCCGGAAGACGTTGTCATGGTCTCTTTGGGAACACTCACCTTTATCAAACCGGTGTTAAAAAAGATCCGGGAGCGGATGCCGGAGAGTTCCATTCTGCAGATGCCCATGGAAGATTGCGCCGGCAAACTGAGCTACCCCTTTGACATTAAAAAGGATCTTTTCTCCACTGTTTACAAGGCTTTCCCGGACTCCTGGAAAGAGTCTGTCTTCTTTTATATGTGCATGGAACATATCGATTTGTGGCAGCCTGTTTTTGGGCGAAGCTACGATTCGAATGAGCAATTTGAAACGGATATGCTTGAGACCTATCACGATAAAATATCTCGGATCAGTCACGGCTGAGGCGCCAAGCGTAAATCCATGTAACTATTCAGCTGCAAAACACTGCCTCCGGCGGCAAGGTGTGCCACCTTGAAAGCAGGTAGCGGATGCGTTTTGCCCCTCGTCCTCGGGGCAAATCACATCCGCCTTTAAAACGAAATTCGTTCAAGGATACTTTTTAAGACCTGTTTGTCAAACTTTTCAAAAGTTTGGCCCCCGGCAGGGCCGCAGGAGGCCTTCTCTATAACTGGGCACAAAAAAAGCCTGTGCACGAATGCACAGGCTTTTTTTAATGATTCAGCAAAGTTTCATACTCTCATCTCAAGGGAACGCGACACCCTTGTTACTTGTTGTAGCAGTGCTCCGGAGCGGGAAAATCACCGCCTTTGACCTCATCGATGAACCCCTGGATGCCTTTTCTGGCCTCGTCCCCCAAGTTGCAGTACTTCTTGACGAACTTGGGAATGTGACCGGAGTTGATGCCCAGCATGTCGTGCATGACGAGGATCTGGCCGTCGCAGTCGGGGCCGGCACCGATGCCGATGGTGGGAATGGTCAGCTTTTCGGTGATGGCCTTGGCGATGTGGTTGGGAATTCCCTCGAGAACCACGGAGAAGGCTCCGGCTTCCTGAACAGCCAAGGCGTCTGCCATGAGGCGGTCTTCGTCACGCTGCACCTTGAATCCACCCATCTGATGAACAGACTGGGGGGTGAGGCCGATGTGGGCCTGCACGGGAATACCTGCAGTGGAGATGGCCTTGATGACATCACATACCGAAGCACCGCCCTCAAGCTTTACAGCCGTAGCGTCGGTCTCCTTGAGAAAGCGTCCGGCATTTCTCACGGCATCTTCCACACTGGTCTGATAGGCCATAAAGGGCATATCACCAACCACCATGGTGCGTTTGCATGCACGAGCGACAATGCGGGTGTGGTAGATCATCTCGTCCATGGTCACATGAAGGGTGCTGTTGCCCCCTTGAATCACCATGCCAAGGGAATCCCCCACGAGAATCATGTCCACACCGGTCTCGTCCATCAGGGTGGCAAAGGGGAAGTCATAGGCGGTCATGGCCGTGATCTTCTCACCTTCCTTCTTCTTGTTGTAAAGCGTTGTGACGGTAACTTTTTTCATGACACCTTTCCTTGTTTTGTTACATATTGGAAAAAAGTTGTTTCATTTCAACTTGTTTACCGCAACTCATCTTGCCTTCAGGACACGCGCCGTCCATAAAGCATCCCGGCCCCACCTTGCCAAAGAGAACCGGCGATATACCCCGCACAGCGGCGAGCATGCCCACGGCATAGTTCCTGATTTCCCACTGGGCGCGATCACAGCACCGCAGCTTCAGAAAATGGTAAAGTTCCCGGCCATTCATGGTGGTCACCACATCCATGACGTTGCCACTGAGGGTGAGATAGACCAGATCCTCTTCCATGACGCCGTCATCGCAGAGCTCCTTATAAAATTCCATGCTCTTTTCAAAGCAACGCATGTAAATCTCTTTGGCGGCCTCATTCTCGGTAACCGTTTCAGGGAGTACACAGGTTCGGCTCTTGCCGAACTCGGTAAATGAGGGCACCACCAGGGACTGCATGCGGTGACGCGCCAGGTGGGTCAGACACGAGAGGCTCATGTCATTGAGGCGAAAGGTGACGTTCACCTGCTCCAGCTCACGCTTGCGACGGTCGTTGGTGACGATATCGATAACCTGGGAGACCAACTCGTTGCTGTCACGAAGGAGCTCCAGGGCATCGGGAGACGAACATCCGGTGTTAGCAGCCAGGGCGGATACGGCCACCATGAAATCCGGCTCTCCGGAGTGTGTGAGAAGCTCCACAAGGGCGCTGTCCTCATCGGATCTTCGTTCAAGCCCCTTGCCTGCAACCAGTGACCGAAGCTGACCCTCTTTGTCCTCGGTTCCCTTTTCAACCTTCTCCAGCTCACCGAACACATCCGGAAGGATCTCTTTGGCCTGGGCCAGCAGGCTTTCACCAATCTGCTTGATTTCAGGGTAGGCCGCGCCGCGACCGTAGAGAAAGGAGTAGAGAATGTGGAGCAGCTCACGGGCGTTTACCGTACAATAGATGTGGCTTCTCAAACTGTAGGGAAGCACGAACCGCGCGTCTTCCTTGGGAATTCCGATTTCGAGAAGGGTGTGGTAATCCCTGAACAGGTCCTTGGACATCTCTTCGAATCGGCGTGCAACGGAGGCATCGACAGCCGAGCCGTCTTTCTTTCGAAACCCGGGAAGCAACCCGCCCATCTCGGAGTAGTCCACATACCGGCGAGACTTGATGGTGTAAGCCGCCAGACGAAATTCGATGAGAAACTGTTCGAAAAATGCAGAGACATTTTCAAAGGCGAGGTTGAAGACGACATGTTCGGTGATGGTCACATGGCCCAGATCCACGACTTTTTGAATCAGCGAACCGATGTTTGTGCGATCCGTGTTTTCATAGATTTCCGTAGCGGCCCCTTTGGTGGACGAAATGCGTGCTGCAGAAGCGCACATGCACTCGGGTTCCGGTGTGCAGGCAAGAATGACGGCTCTCGCTTTTTCCATATCTATTCTGTTCCTCGATCGCTGATATTGAAGTAGATTAAGGGAGCCCCCTGTAAACAGAACCATTTTGGTCAAGTTTAATCCCACAATCCGGCAAGGATGATTTTGACCATTGCCCACAAGGCAGTCTCTCGGCCTCCGTGGTCACCCTACTTATTGCGCTTTTCCTCAACTGAAAAACACTGATTTGGTGCAAAATGCTTTGAACGACAATTTTTCTCAGGAACACGTCATTCATCACATATAATAAAGAGGGAAGCAAGGGCAAGAGGTAAAAAACGGGATGCTGTCAACATCCCGTTTTCATGGATTACCTCAAAAAATCATCTTCCCTGCTCACCTTACTTTCCCCGGGGCAGCGTTCCGGCACAGGCAACGTGCCCATTCAGGTGCACAGAGGTTATCAGGCCACAGTGGCCAGAACCTTTTCCATGACACCGTTCAAGGCCATGGCCGACGGAGCGTCTGCGGGAAGTTCCATCATGGATCGTTTCTCCATATCCAGAACACCAAGCTCGGGATCATCAGGAACGGTGCCCACGATCTCCACCCCGATCTCTTTTACTTCAGCAAGGAAGGTGCCGTTCAGGGTTTCCGGTGCCCGAGTCACCACCAGGCCTTTATGATGAACATCAAGCTTGAGATCATCCAGCATGTCGTGGATTCGTTTGACCGCACGGAGCCCCCTCAACGAATAATCGGTGATCAGAAGAAGGTAATCCACCCGGCCGCTTGTACGCCGGCTCAAATGCTCCATCCCCGCTTCGTTGTCCACCACCATGTACTTGTAAGTCGAGGCCAACTCCTCGGTAAACTTGTTGAGGATATTGTTGACCATGCAGTAGCAGCCCTGGCCCTCCTGGCGCCCCATCACAAGCAGGTCGAAGTTCTTCCTCTCGATGATCACCTGGTTCATGAGAAGCTCAAGGTAGTTCACCTTGTCCATACCCGACGGCACCCCTTGCGGGTCCTTCATAAAGCCTTCACGGATGTCACCGACGGTCTTTTCAACCTCAATGCCAAGGGTCTCCCCAAGGTTGCTGTTCGGGTCTGCGTCCACAGCCAGCACTGGTGAAACACCGTTGGCCGCAAGGTACCGCACCACCTGAGATGCTGTGGTGGTTTTTCCGGTACCGCCTTTACCTGCTACTGCAATGACTTTTCCCATGGTATTCCTCAATAAGGGTCCAAAGTGAAATGGCCTCTGCGGTCGGGGCATGATCCCCTGCACCCCAGGTTGACGAATGCTCTATCCCTCGTTCCCCGGGTTGCCACATTCGCTGACGGGCTGAGCCCGGAAATGAATGCCACCATTATTCCATTAAACATGTACCGACAGAGACAATACAACCGGTGTCGCATTTAAACACAGATTTGTCCAACGTTTCAAAACGCTACCCCGACATAACCCGAAGGTGTCAGTTGCCATTGAGCCGTGCTTTGAGACGCGGGAACAGGTTGAGATCGGTGTGGGGCAGAAAAAGTGCCGCGATGTAGTGATCCATGTATGACGGCGTCTCGGAAAGCTCAAAGTTGGTCATCATGCGCACCACTTGCACCACATCCTGACGCAGCGTGTTGGTCAGGGCGCTCATCTTCGCCCCCATCAGGGAGCCGTTACCGATAAACGTCACCTTATCAGAATCAATCTCCGGTAGAAAACCGATGGTAAAGGCACGATCGAGGTCAATATAGCTGCCGAAGCCACCCGCCAGAATAATCTGCTCGATCTCACCGATGGAGAGCCCCACTTCGTTCAACAGGGTTTCGCACCCGCTGTAGACGGCCCCCTTGGCCCGGATAAGGTTGTCAATATCGGGCTCCGTCAGGGTGATGTCCCTGCCGATATCGGTATCGTCAGCCCAGACCACGACATATTCGACAATGCCTTCGCTCTCACGGAGCCTTGGGGTATGTACGTCGGTGTTGAATTTCCCCCGGCTGTCGATGAGCTTGTTTTCAAAAAGAACGGCCACGGCGGTGATAAGGCCCGACCCACAGATTCCCCGTGGACGGACACCGCTCACCGTACGCAACATCGGCTCCCAGGTAACCGGGTCAACGGAGAAGTCCTCGATGGCCCCTGGGGCCGCACGCATGCCGAATTTAATCCCCCCTCCTTCGAAGGCGGGCCCGGCGGAACAGGCGGTGCAGGCAAGCCACTCCTTGTTGCCCACCACAATCTCCGCATTGGTGCCGATATCGATGAAAAGGGTCAGCTTCTCGCTCCGGTAGAGGCCACTTCCCATGACCCCTGCCACGATGTCACCACCGACATAACTGGAGATAAGAGGGTAAATAAGGGCCGTGGTGTGCTCTGCAAGATAGATACCGAGGCTTCGGGCCGGCAAGGGAGGATAGACGTTGGCAGCTGGCACGTAAGGTGCCCGCCTGATATTTCGGGGATCCACTCCCAGCAAGAGCTGAGTCATGGTGGTGTTTCCGGCAATGGCCACAGTGGAGACCTCCTCCATGTCCACCCCGCTTTTACTCAACAGGCGACTCACCACATCGTTGATGCTCTCCACAACGACCTGGCGCAGACGCTCCAGCCCCCCCTCTCTTTCCGCGTAAATAATCCGGGAAATCACGTCTTCGCCATAACTCACCTGGCCGTTGACTTTACCGTACTGCCCCAGAACCGAGGCATCCTTCAAGTCAAAGAGCTGGCCGTAAATGGTCGTGGTCCCGATATCCAGAGCGATGGCATAGTTAAAATCGGTACGATCCCCCGACTGAATGTTGATGATTCGGGACTTGTTGCCGTCCTTCACCGGCCGCTCCAGGGTCACCGTCGCCTTGAACTCACCGTCTCGAAGCACCTTGGGCATCTTCCGGATAACGGAAAAATCGATATCCAGGCCATCTTCGCCCTCCACATTTTTCAGGTGCTGAAACAGGCGGGTCACATCGGCGCTGTGGTCCGATGCATCAGGGGGGGGCAGTTCCACATAGACCTTTTCCATGGGGGGAATGAAAAGGCCCTCTTCTTTCAGGGCCTCAAAGTCCATCTTACGAATGTGAGCCGTGGTCCTTGGCGTTGCCAGGGGCAGCTCGCCACCCTTCAGTGCAGACGATTCCATGGGAACACGCACCGTCAGGTTGTCCCGGACTTCTGTTTTGCAGGCAAGACGCCAGCCGCCGTCATACTCTTCCTGGGTCAATTTATCGGTTTGCTCACAAGCCGACTCACCCTCTTCCACCACCACGCGACACTTACCGCACACACCGCCGCCGCCGCAGGAGGCATTGATATGTACGCCGGCATCCATGGCCGCCTCAATAAGAGACTCTCCAGCCCTGACCTCAACGGAGGTGTCATAGGGAATGAACTGCACCGTGAATTTTTCCATACTCTCTCCCGAATGGGTTACCATCAAATCCGATTTAAACAAGTCGGTGAGAACCGCAAGAAGCAGGGCAGTAACATCTTGTGCGGTGGGTATCTTACCTTACAATTCGTAAGCAATCCAGCATTTGCTCTTATAAGATAGAAAAAGGCCGGCAAGCCGGCCTTTTCTATTACATGTCAAAGAATCGCAACACTTGCGTTAGAAGATACCCTGTACCTTGCCGGTATCCACGTCCACATCCACCCTGCGGAACGAGGGGTTGGACGCCGTGCCCGGCATCAGGCTGATGGTCCCGGCAACAGGAACGATAAACCCGGCGCCGCCATAGGTAAGCACCTCACGGATCTGAAGACGCCATCCCGTGGGCACCCCTTTAAGGGCGGGGTTATCAGACAGGGAAAGGTGAGTCTTCACCATACAGAGCCCCAGCTTGGCGAGCTCGGGATCGGCCTGAATGCGCTCCAGGGCAACCATGGCATCGGCTGAGAAATCAACGCCATCGGCACCATACACTTCTGTGGCGATAAGCTCGATACGCTCTTTAACCGGCATCTCAAGGTCGTAGAGAAATTTAAAATCGGTTTTCTCTTCGCACGCTTCGATAACGGCATCGGCAAGGGCAACGGCACCATCACCGCCCTTTTCCCAGTGCTCGGAGACGGCGAATTTCGCGCCCTCGGCCTCAACCAGTTCCTGCACCTTGGCAAGTTCTGCCGGGGTGTCGGTAACAAAGGCGTTGAGACAGACCACGGGGCTGATCCCCGCCTTGCGCACGTTACGGATATGGTGGATGAGGTTGGCACACCCCTTCTCAACCCACTCAACGCTCTCTTCACTGTACTCCTTGGGCATGGCCTTTCCGGGAACGGGAACAGGGGCACCGCCATGGCATTTCAGGGCACGGATGGTTGCAACAACAACAGCCGCGTCGGGAACAAGACCGCTGAAGCGACACTTTAAGTTCCAGAATTTTTCAAAGCCGATGTCGGCGCCGAAACCGGATTCGGTCACATGATACTCGGCAAGCTTAAGGCCCACCTGGTCGGCAATAATGGAACTCTGCCCAATGGCGATGTTGGCAAAGGGACCGGCGTGCACGATGACGGGCTGACCTTCCAGGGTCTGCATCAGGTTGGGGTTCAGCGCCTCTACCATCCAGGCGGTCATGGCACCGGCGACCTCGAGGTCTTCGGTGGTGATGGGGTTGCCCTTTTTGTCATACGCCACAACGATCTTGCCCATGCGCGCTCGCATGTCTTTGAGGTTGGTGGCCACAGAGAGAATCGCCATGACTTCGGAGGAGACGGCAATACCGAACTTGGAGCGCATCATAAAGCCGTCACGCTTGCCGTTCACACCGTCCATGCCGATGATGATGTTACGAAGAGACTGGCAGCAGTAATCGATGACCCAGCCCATTTCCACGTTGGTGGGATCCACGTCGAGGCGACGCATCTTGGTGAGTCGATCAAGCTGCTCGTCGCTGTAGTTCCGCTCGTGCTGCATACGGGAAGTAAGGGCCACCATTGCCAGGTTGTGGGCGTTCATGATGGCGTTGATGTCACCGGTAAAGCCGAGGGAGAAGGGAGTCAGCGGAATGCATTGAGCCAGGCCACCGCCTGCGGCGGAACCTTTGATGTTCATGGTGGGCCCACCGGAGGGCTGACGGATGGCCGCGGAGACAATTTTCCCGCGCTTACCCAACCCCTGAACCAGACCCATGGTGGACGTGGACTTGCCCTCGCCAAGGGGGGTCGGAGTAATGGCGGTTACATCAACGTACTTACCGTTAGGCTTATCTTTCAACCTTTCAAGCACCCTGCGGTAATCAATTTTGCCGATGTAGTGGCCCTGGGGAAGCAGCTCCTCTTTGGTCAAACCAAAGTTTTCTGCGACCTCATAGATAGTCTTCATGGATTTTTCGGCGTCCTGAGCAATTTCCCAATCAGCGTGCTTCTTTGGATCTAAAGCCATTCATTACTCCTTTTTTAGAATTGGCCCACAGAAAGAGCCGGTAGCATAATTGATGAAAACAAACTCCCTAGTTCTATACGTCCCTTTATCACCCTCTTTCTGTGGTGCAAAAAGAAGGGATTGTCCGATTGGATAGGTTCGCACAACGCACGCACGGCCCAAAACACGTCGAGCCTCTCTTGTTGCGCGCTCCCCAGATCCCCTTCACGGGCAGATAGCGCCGGGGCTGGATCCTTTTTCTTGTTTTCACTACTTGATGGCAGCTCTTCTTCTTAATCCGCAAAAGAAACCACCATTATGTCGCATAACTCCAGTATTGATCGTAAACGGTGTTCCACTTGTTACGCCAACAAAATGGATTGCCTCTCATCCATACTCTTATCGTTCGAAACTATCCCTCAATCCCCAAAGTCAGTCAAGCTCTTTTTTACCATCATTAGTATTTTTGATGTTACTCATGAGCACCAGTTGTCACTACCACGCCATACCCCTGACAAGCCCCCTGGAAAAGCCTTGAGAGCGTTGATGTAATTTCATATTTTATTAAATAATTAACAGTATCAGAGACTCGAGATTTTTAACTATCACGCATTGTCAAAATCCACACATTACTTCTCAAAGATACTTTCGAGAAAATTATTTCGAATCATATGATATTTAATATTGACAGTCTTAAAGGCAGTTGTTAGAAATTTCTTGATTTCTCTATTAAGAAGCAACAATCATCATCTCGGTCTCGTGTTTATTTTTCATTTAAGAGTAAACAGCGTACACGACACTTTCTTGCGTTACCTTTCCAATCTGCTCTTTCAAACTCTAAGGTTTCACTTCGAACGACCATCGGATCGTCACAGTCCGATTAACGTTATTCGGCAGCATAACAAATGGACGCCTTCATCCATATCCATAAGTCAACGACAAGGAGGTAACATTGGGTTTCGAAATCATTAAAGAGTCCTATGCAGGAAGCATAAGGGAAATTTCCATCGGGACAGGCGACAAAGCCGTCTCTATCGGTGGTGCCTCATGCTACCCCTTTTATCAATTTGAAGGGGAGATGCCACACAAACCGAAGATCGCCATGGAAGTTTGGGACATGGCACCTGAAGATTGGCCCGAAGCATGCCTTGAGCCGTTTAAGGAGGTCATAAACGACCCCGCAGCCTGGGCAAAGCTCTGTGTGGAAAAGTACGGCGCAGAGATAATCGTGCTCCAACTCAAAAGCACCGACCCCAACGACAAAGACGCCACCCCGGCCGAAGCAGCCGCACTGGTCAAAAAGGTGGCAGCCGCCATCGATGTTCCCCTTGTCGTCTGGGGCTGCTCAAACCCTGCCAAGGACGAAGAGGTCCTGAAGGTTGTATCCGAAGAGTGCCAGGAGTTCCAACTTACCCTCGGCCCTGTCGAAGATGCCAACCACAAAGGAATCGGCGCATCGGCCATGGGATACGGCCACGCTCTGATCTCCTCCTCTCCCATTGACGTCAACCTCGCCAAGCAGGTCAACATTCTCCTGGAAAACCTGGGCATGCCCATGGACAGAGTTATTGTTGACCCCACCACCGGTGGCCTCGGTTACGGTATGGAGTACTCCTACTCTGTTATGGAGCGCCTCCGCATGGCGGCCATGCAGCAGGGTGACGACAAACTCCAGTTCCCCATCATCAACAACCTCGGCAACGAGATCTGGAAGTGCAAGGAAGCCAAGCAGAGCGTAGAAGAAGCGCCTCTCCTCGGCGACCCTGAAAAGCGCGGCATTCTCATGGAAGCTGTCTGCGCCGTTTCCTACCTCATCTCCGGTGGTGACATTCTCGTTATGCGTCACCCGGAAGCCATCCGACTCGTTCGCGCCTTCATCGACCTGATGGTTGACGGCGGCATGGCCACCGACGTGGCCGCCATCGCCAAGCAACTCGCCGAAGTGGACGTGGACTTCGCTGCCCTTGCTCCGACGCCTGACACCACCATCGCCGAGGAGAAAAAGGCAGCACCTCAGCCGGCAGCCAAAAAAGAAGCCCCCAAAGCCGCCGCACCGGCCGCACCCAAGGCTGAAGCCAAGCCCGCAGCCGCTCCTGCTGCACCGGCCGCTCCTGTCGAAGCTGCGCCCGAGCCCGCCAAGGTAGACCCGGAAGCCCAGGCAAAGGCGGAAGCGGAAGCCAAAGCAAAGGCTGAAGCGGAGGCCAAAGCCAAAGCGGAAGCTGAGGCAAAGGCCAAAGCCGATGCAGAGGCCAAAGCCAAGGCCGATGCAGAAGCCAAGGCAAAAGCCGAGGAAGAAGCCAGCAAGCAGGCCGCAGCCGATGCCAGCGCCAAGCGTGAGGCAGAGGAAGAGGCCATTCGCGCCGAGCGGATCAAGGCCCGCGATGAGATGGCAAAGAATCGTTCAACCAAGCCCGCCGAAAGTGCAAGCCTGAGCGCTGCATCAGAGCAGAAAGGGCAGCTTGACAAGATCCTTGATCGTCTCAACATGATCCATCGTCGCGTAGCATAGGCCTGCACTCATTTCCGAAACCGCATCGAAGCACTTCGGAAAATCGGCTGAGGATACCATACAATAAGAGGAGGAACCTCTGATGGCAGACGAGAAAAAAACAAAGGCCGTGAAGCTTGCAAATCCGCTTACAGCCTCTATTGACCCTGCAACCCAACAGATGATCAAGAGAGCTCAAGAGCTTTCCGTCGAGACTGTGTTCGACAGAGCTGAAAACATGAAGCCCTGCAACATCGGTCTTCAGGGCACCTGCTGTAAAAACTGCGCCATGGGCCCTTGCCGCCTGCCCCTTCCCAAGGGAGGGATTGAAGGCGAAGACGATCGCAAAGGCCTCTGCGGCGCCACCCCCAACACCATTGCCGCCCGTAACTTCGCACGCATGGTTGCAGGTGGAGCTGCCGCCCACTCCGACCACGGACGCGGCGTCGCTGAAGTGTTCCTGTCAGTGGCTCGCAAAGAGACGGAAGATTACGTGATCAAGGACTTCCACAAGCTGGTCAGCATCGCCCCCCACTTTGACGTGGCCACCACCGTTGAGGTGGACGGCGAGACCCTGGACCGCGACCTGGACGAAATAGCCCTGGAAGTGGCTGAAAAGGCCATGGACGAGTGGGGCCGCACCGATGGCGAGCCTTATTATATGAAGCGGGCTCCCGAGCAGCTCTACAACCGCTGGAAAGAGCTGGGTGTTCTTCCCAGAAACGTGGACCGCGAAATCGTTGAGATCATGCACCGCACCCACATGGGCGTGGATCAGGACTACAAGAACATCGTCAAGCAGTGCACCCGCGCAGCCCTGGCTGACGGCTGGGTCGGCTCCATGATCGGCACCGATCTTCAGGACGTGATGTTCGGAACCCCCAACCCCATCCAGTCCGAGGTCAACCTGGGGGTCATGAAAAAAGACCATGTCAACATCATCGTCCATGGTCATGAGCCTATTCTCTCAGAGATGATCGTTGCCGCCACTCAGTCCAAGGAGATGATGGACTACGCCGCCGAAAAAGGAGCCAAGGGCATCCAATTGGGCGGTATCTGCTGTACGGCAAACGAACTTCTCCAGCGCCACGGCATCCCCCCTGCAGGCACCTTCCTGCAGCAGGAGCTCGCCATCGTCACCGGCGCCTGTGACGCCATGGTCGTGGATGTTCAATGTATCTTCCAGAACCTGGCCAACGTTGCCAAGTGCTTCCACACCAAGCTCATCACCACGCACCCCATCGCCCGCATGGAGCAGAACAACGTCATTCACATCGAGTTTGACGAGCACCATGCCATGGATGACGCCAAACGCATCGTGAAGATGGCCATCGACAACTTCGAAAACCGTGAAGTCGAGGTCATGATTCCGCCCATCAAGGAAAATCAGGTGGCCGGCTTCAGTGTGGAGTCCATTGAGTACCACTTAGGGGGCAGTTTCCGCGGCACCTACTACACCTTAAACGACAACATCATCAACGGCCGAATCCGAGGCATCGCCGGGGTGGTTGGTTGCAACAACGCCCGAACCAAGCACAACAACGATCACATCGAGATCATCAAAGAGCTGATTAAAAACGATGTCATCGTTCTCACCACCGGCTGCAGCGCCATCGCAGCGGGCATGCACGGCCTGCTCACCCCGGAGTCTGCGGCAGTCCTCTGCGGACCCGGCCTTGCCGAGGTGTGTGAAACCGTGGGTATTCCCCCGGTGCTCCACATGGGTTCCTGCGTTGACAACTCACGCATCCTCCTGGCGGCCACTGAGGTTGCCAAGGCAGGCGGTCTCGGCAAAGACATCAAAGACCTGCCCGTTGCCGGCAGCGCCCCGGAGTGGATGAGTGAAAAGGCCATCTCCATCGGACACTACTTCGTCACCTCCGGCGTCTACACCGTCTTCGGTTGCCATATGCCGGTGGAAGGTGCGCCCGTCTTTAAAGACTACCTGTACAAGGACCTGGAAGGCATCTACGGCGGCATGTGGGACTGCGAAGCAGACCCCATCGCCCACGCCCATAAGATGATCGCCCATATCGACAAGAAGCGCCAGGAACTGGGTATCGACAAGGCCAGGGAGCGTGTCCTCATGGACATGGCAGCCCGTCAGGCCATCGAGGGATAGATAGTGCGTCGGTGGCCGCTTCATTGAGTTCGGCCACCGTTCACATGCTTAATCATCACACCATAAGAATATCCTCAACGAAGGAGGAAAAGCATGTCTAAATTAGTCGCATTTGCCGCCATTCAGGGTGGCTATAAAGTGGTTTCCCAGGTGGAAGGGGAATATAATAAAGCCCTCGCAACCTATGACGCCAGCACCAAGGTCAGCTTTGGCAACACCGCCTATTACCTGCCGGTTATCTACTCACTTCTGGGTATCAAGGTGGAGACCCTCGAGGACCTGAAAAAGCCCCTTGATTTTGCACGTGGCCTCTTGCCTCCCCATGTCAAGGGACGAAACCACCTGCCCTACCTGGGCCCCCTCCTTGACGCCGGTATGGCTGCGATTTTTGCTTACGAAATCAAAGAAGCTCTGCGCATCCTGAACGAGCCTGACTTCTACACCTTCCAGGAAGACCCGGATGTGGAGTCCGGCAAAATCTGGCTTGGCCCCGCCGACGACACCATCCTGCGTAAACGCGGCGTGGAGTTCGTGGACGGCAGTGCCCCCGGCTTTGCAGCCATCGTGGGCGCAGCCCCCACAGCCGACATAGCCAAAGACATCGTGGAAGACTACCAGAAGAAGAGTCTTTATATCTTCTGCGCAGCCAACCACAACAACACCAGCGTGATCCAGCAGCTCGTGGAAAAAGATATCCAGGTAGGCTGGAACACCCGTATCGTTCCCTTCGGCCCGGACATTTCATCTGCCGTCTTCGCCCTGGGCTTCGCCAACCGTGCCGCCATGGCATTCGGCGGCGTTCAGCCCGGCGATCACCGCAAGATGCTCATGTACAACAAAGAGCGTATCTTCGCCTTTGTTAACGCCCTTGGTGACATCGGCACCGAGTGGGGCGTGGCCGCAGCCGGTTGCGTCAACTGGGGCTTCCCCACCCTGGCAGACACCGACATCCCCGAGATCCTGCCCACCGGTATCTGTACCTACGAGCACGTGGTGGCCAACGTATCCCACGAGGATATCTGCCAGAAGTCCGTTGAAGTCCGAGGCCTCAAGGTCAGCGTCTCCGACATCGACATCCCTTGCGCCTTCGGTCCTGCCTATGAAGGCGAGCGTGTGCGTGGTGCCGATCTGCACAGCCAGATGGGCGGCGGCAAGACCCAATGTACCGAGCTTGTCAAACGCGCTGAGATGAGCGAGATCGAAGACGGAAAAGTCATCGTTGTCGGCAAAGACATCCCGGATCTCTCCGAAGGCGACACCCTGGATCTGGGCATCTTCATCCAGATCGCCGGCCGTGAGTTCCAGGAGGATTTTGAGCCCATCATGGAGCGTCAGATCCACCACCTGGTCAACTACATCCAGGGCATCATGCACATCGGCCAGCGTGACATCTCCTGGGTCCGTGTGGGCAAAGGCGCCGTGGACAAGGGCTTTACCCTGAAGGACATCGGCGTGGTCCTCCATGCCAAGTACCATCAGGAGTTCCAGAAGATCGTGGACAAGGTCCAGATCACCCTCTACACCAACAAAGAAGACGTGGCCAAGCTCACCCAGCAGGCCCGCGCCGAGTACAAGACCCGTGACGAGCGTGTGGACAAAATGACCGACGAGGACGTGGAGCTCTTCTACTCCTGCTCCCTCTGTCAGTCCTTTGCCCCCAACCACGTCTGTACGGTCAGCCCCGAGCGTACCGGCCTTTGCGGCGCATACAACTGGATGGACTGTCGGGCAGCCTTTGAGATCAACCCCACCGGCCCCAACCAGCCCATCGAAAAAGGCGAATGCCTCGATACGGTCCTCGGCCAGTGGAAAGGAGTCAACGAGTTTGTGGAGAAGGCATCCCGCGGTGCCGTCACCCACTACAACTTCTACTCCATGGTTATCGATCCCATGACCACCTGCGGTTGTTGTGAGTGCATCGCCGCCATGCTTCCCAGTTGCAACGGTGTCATGACCGTCAACAGGGAATTCGCCGGCGAAACCCCCTCAGGAATGAAGTTCACCACCCTGGCTGGCGTCATGGGCGGTGGAGCCTCTTCCCCGGGTTTTGTGGGACACTCCAAGTACAACATCACCCAGCGCAAGTTTATCAAGGGCGACGGCGGCCTGCTCCGCATGGTCTGGATGCCCAAGATGCTGAAGGAAGAGATCAAGGATCGCATTGACAAGTACGGCGAAGAGAATGGCTATCCTGATTTCTACAACATGATTGCCGACGAAACGGTGGGAACCACCGAAGAGGAGATTCTGCCCTTCCTCGAGGAAAAAGGTCATCCCGCCATGTCCATGGACCCGCTCATCGGATAATACCACGGCATCCGGGTGGCTGCCCTGCCCCCGGATGCCCCTCTTTTATCCGTTGCTATCGAGCTGCATCCTATAAAGGACTCAGACAAGGAGATACACATGGCTCTTACCGGTATTCAGATATTCAAACTTCTGCCCAAAACAAACTGCAAAGAGTGCGGGGTGCCCACCTGCCTCGCCTTTGCCATGAACCTTGCCTCCGGCAAGGCGGAGCTGGACAACTGCCCTTACGTCTCAGACGAAGCCCGGGATAAACTGGCCGAAGCCTCGGCTCCCCCCATTCGTCCTGTGAAACTGGGCAAGGGTGTCCGCCAAACCACCGCCGGCGGCGAAACAGTGATGTACCGCCACGAAAAAACCTTCTACAATCCCACCCTTCTGGCAGCCACTATTCCCTCATCCATCAGCGATGGGGACTTGACGGACCGCCTGAAGGTCTGGAACGCCTTTCAGTATGAGCGCGTGGGCCTGAACCTTCGCCCCGAACTCATTGCAGTCAAAGACGACGGCGCAGGTGCCGACACCTTTGCCAAGGTTGCGAAAACCATTGCCGAGACCTCGGAATTCAACCTCATCCTCATGAGTGACAATGCCGATGCCATGAAGGCTGCCGTCGATGCAACGGGCTTCAAGCGCCCGCTCATCTATGCTGCCACGGAAAGCAACGTCGACGCCTTTGGTGACATTGCCAAGGCCGCCGATCTTCCCATCGCCGTCAAAGCTGACAGCGTTGAAGCCCTGATCCCCTTAACCGACAAGCTCGTCGCCATGGGAATCAAGGACATCGTCATCGACACCGGCAGCCGTGACCTCAAAAGCTCCTTCGAAGATCAGGTCGCGATTCGCCGCGCAGCCCTCAAAGGCGGCAACCGCTCCCTGGGATTTCCCACCATCAGCTTCCCTTGCGAAATGGCTGGAAACCCCGATATGGAAGCCCTTATTGCCGGAATGTTTATCGCCAAATACGGCGGCATCGTGGTTCTCTCCGAATTCAACACAGAGACCCTCTTCCCGCTGCTTTTAGAGCGACTTAACATCTTCACCGACCCGCAGCGTCCCATGACGGTCACCGAAGGGATCTACGAAATCGGCAACCCCGATGAGAACTCCCCGGTCATGGTCACCACCAACTTCGCCCTCACCTACTTTATTGTCTCTGGTGAAGCCGAAGGCAGCCGTGTCCCCTGCTGGCTCCTGATCAAGGAAGCTGAAGGCCTTTCTGTTCTGACGGCCTGGGCCGCCGGCAAGTTCAGCGGCGATGATGTGGGTGTCTTTGTGAAGAAGAGTGGTATCGCTGACAAGATCAAGCACAACGAGCTGATTATTCCCGGCTACGCCGCTGCCATCGCAGGGGACGTGGAAGAGGAACTCCCTGACTGGAGCATCACGGTCGGCCCGCGTGAAGCAGCTCATCTGCCGGCCTTCCTGAAATCCAAAGTCGGCGCAGCTTAAAACCCAACAAGCATGAAACTCCCGCCCCGGCCTGCGCCGGGGCGGGCGTCCCCCAACACGGACACTTCCAATTCCTGCAACATCAACCAAGATCCGGAGGGAATTTTATGAGTTTTCAAGTCATCGGAGAAAGCTTAAACGTTATCGGCAAAGAGATTGGTCGCGGATTCAGAGAGAGAGATCCCAAGCCGATTCAGGAAGAGGCCCTCTTTCAGAAGTCCAAGGGTGTGGACTGGATCGACATCAACCTCGGGCCAGCCAAAAAAGATGGCGTAGAGCTGATGCCCTGGGTTGTCGAGACGGTACAGGAAGTTGTGGACGATATTCCTCTTGTCCTCGACACCTCCAACATCGATGCCATTGCTGCAGCCCTTCCCAAATGCAAGCTTCCGCCCATGATTAACTCCATCATGGCCGTTCCCGAGCGCTATGAGCGCATGATTCCCCTGGCTGCCGAAAGCGGGGCCCACTTCTGCGCTCTCATGTGGGGACCGGATGGCCTTCCCCGGGATGAAAACGAACGCGCCGCCCTCTGCGTGGAGCTTCTTTACGCAGCGAACGAAGCCGGCATCCCCAACGAGAAGATCTGGGTCGACGGCATCGTCACCCCTGTCAACATTCAGCAGCCCCAGGCTGTAAGTCTTCTCAACTTCATGGACATGCTTCAGGACATTGCCCCCGGTGCCCGCAGCACCTGTGGCGTCTCAAACATCTCCAACGGTGTTCCCGATGAGCTCAGGCACATCATCAACACCACCTTCACCACCATGCTCAACATCAAAGGCATGGAATCCTTCATTGCCGACGCTGCTGACGACGCCACCATGAGTTTGGCCCAAGGCAAACGCCCGGACATTTATGAAGTGATCCAGAACACCATGGACGGCAATGTGCCCGACATGGGCGCCCTGAACGATGAACTTCGCGGCTATGTCAAGACGTGTAATGTCATTCTCGGCACCACCCTCTTCTCCGATTCCTGGCTCGAAGTATAGAGCCGGCGGGGATTTCCCTGAGGCTCATTGAAACCTCAGGGATGAATACGTTCCGGGGTGACCCCTTTATCACTTCGCCCCATGACGGACTCCCCATGTTCCAATGAACTGAAAGCCCCGCAGACTCTGCGGGGCTTTTCGTATCTTCTCGACATGACTATTCGTAAAACAGGCGGTAACCATGGATAAACCCACAAATGACGGCAGCTGGATCTACCTCTTTGTCAACAACCCCGGAAATAATGAATCCTTTGCAGGCTTCGTCGACGATGAGCTGGAAATCCGCTTCATTCCCGCTTTTTACGACAAAGAGAGTGCCCTGATGTGCTCAGGCCGTTTTATGGACCGCAACGCAGCCTATGAAGTTCAGGCCATCCATAAGGACGACCTGGATCGCTATGCAGCAGAAAACCGCTTTCTCATCTTTATGCTGGACAAGACCGGTGCAATCCTAGAAAAGATGGCTCCGAAAAATGCCTCA
This sequence comes from Desulfolunaceae bacterium, assembly GCA_942491485.1. Classification (GTDB taxonomy): domain Bacteria; phylum Desulfobacterota; class Desulfobacteria; order Desulfobacterales; family Desulfolunaceae; genus Desulfoluna. Next base: position 185,613 of record CALOAX010000023.1, read on the forward strand.
TGAATGATGTGAATGCTTGCGTAAGCTCCGTATATAGACCATAGTTGATAAAAGAAAAGAGTCATCGGGGCATGACATGAACTGCCCTTCGACATGTTTCATGAGATATCCGGGGCAACACCCCTTGGGTGCATACCCCCTTGACGGGAGAATGATCTGTGAGTTTGAAACTGGCTTTTGGAGGCAAAGGTGGAGTAGGAAAGACGACCCTTTCTGCTCTTATTGCACGCATCATCGCCCAGGAGGAGAAGAAGGTCATCGCCATTGATGCCGACCCTGTCTCCAACCTTGCATCGGCCCTGGGCATATCCGAAGACGTTGAAATCACCCCCATTGCCCAACTTTCCGACCTTATCGCTGAACGAACCGGTGCCAAGCCCGGAACCATGGGGGGATTTTTTACACTGAACCCCAAAGTGGATGACATCCCCGACCGATTTTCACACGAACGGGACGGGGTCAAGCTGCTTGTGATGGGCACCGTACAGAAAGGCGGCTCCGGATGCATCTGCCCGGAGAGCACCATACTAAAAGCCCTCATGCTGCACCTTGTGCTTCAGCGCGATGAAGTGGTGGTGATGGACATGGAGGCGGGCGTAGAACACCTGGGCCGTGCAACCACCTCTTCGGTGAATGCCCTTGTTACCGTGGTCAACCCCGGAAAGCGAAGCCGGGTGGCTGCCCTTCAAATCAGAAAGCTTGCTGAAGACATGGGAATCAAACGGGTCCTGGTCATCGGGAACCGTGTCCGCAGCGAGGAAGACCGGCAGATGATCAAGGAAAGCTTAAGCGATTTTGAAATCCTGGGATTTGTGCCTGAACTCAGTGAAGTGGCGGAATCAGACCGCACTGGAGAGCGCCCCTACGACGACATCGAAACCGTCCCGGAAGCTCTCAAAGAGATTGCCCTGAAGTTGGCGAACCTGGAATAAAAAAAGGCGACCCCTTCTTATGAAGAGGTCGCCTCTTTAATATCACTCGTATCATCCACGCAAGCGGGATGAAGCGATTAGGAGCAGCAGGACCCTGTGGTGCTGCAGCTACCGCACGCGGACTCAAGCTTGATGCTTGATGTCACTTTAAAACCGATTTCAAGGAAGTCCACCTTAATGGGCTGGGCCTGTGCCAGGAAATCTTTTTCTACAACGTAAGTGTAACCGTCGATCTCGAATTTTTCGTCGTTGTCTTTAGACTCATCCAGAGCCATAGCAAGGGAGGGACCCCCTCAGCCACCGGAGTTAAGAAAAATACGAATAGGCATGATGTCTCTGCCCTTGAAATACTCTGCAATTTGTTGTGTTGCAGCTGCAGTCACCTCTAACATGGGACCTCCATAGAAGCTGTAAATATATGGGAAAAATGAAACTTTCGTTTCGTCTGTCAGGCTTGGCACAATGTAAACATTCGATTTCCCCTTGTCAATAAAGAAAAGCTATGGGAAACCCGCTTTCCATAAGGTTTCCTCAATATCGAGTTCACCCGGCGGACCTTAACAGAGCTGCCGTAAAAGCACCGGCAGATCACGCATCAAGAAACACCATATAGATTGATGCTCATTTTCAACCACAACATGCAGTGCCGGCATCCCGCCCCTCTTTTGTTGAGGTGAGCGCCAAAATATCTCTGCATTTCACAACCGTTATGCATGAGAGACACCCAGCACCAGGAGGGGCCACGGGCAACCCACGGCATGGAAAAACATCGAAATCGCCATGTGAACTATCCGTCACCCTAACCCTCAATCAGGAGTTCAGAGACCATGGAGCAGACCCTTTCCATCATCAAACCTGACGGCGTAAAAAAAAATATCATCGGCGAAGTGATTCGCCGATTTGAAACAAACGGCCTCACCGTAAAAGCCATGCGCATGCTGCACATGTCCAAAGAGGAAGCCCGGGGTTTTTACGCAGTCCACAAAGAGCGCCCTTTCTTTGACAGCCTCACAGACTTCATGTGCTCCAGCCCTGTGGTGGTCATGGTCCTTCAAGGGGAAAAAGCCATCTCCTTGAACCGAACCATTATGGGTGCCACCAACTTTAAGGAGGCAGACGAAGGGACCATTCGACGCGATTATGCCACATCGGTTGAAAGCAACATCGTCCATGGCTCCGATGCACCGGAAACTGCCGCATGGGAAATCGCTTACTTCTTCTCAGCCCTTGACATCATGGTCTGATTCCATCATATCATCAATTCTTAAAAACAACGATTCAGCTCGATGTTGCCTCCGGCGCCCCTGCCTGGGGCCAAACTTTTGATACGTTTGATAAACAGGTCTTGATTGATTTTTCACCACCGAGAGCACTGGAAGCACAGTGCTCTCGGTTTGTTTTGGCGAACCGATGAATGAACAGGTACTATGAAGCAAACCCCGATCCCAACAAAACAGATATCCATCATCCTTGTCCGACCCCGCTACCCTGAAAACATCGGTTCCGCAGCGCGGGCCATGAAGAACATGGGGTTTTCCGAACTGATTCTCATCAACCCCGAAGAGCCGGACCAGGAACGCATGCGCAAAACCGCCACGCACCATGCGGCCAGCATCATTGACACCCTCACCATCCACGACAGCCTGGAAGAGGTTCTCAAGCCATATACCTTCGTGGCCGCCACCACCACGCGCAAAGGGAAAAAACGACACGGCCTCATCACCCCGCTTACCCTGGTGGAGCGCGTGGGCGCCCTCTCCCCGGATGACAAGGTGGCCATTCTCTTTGGTTCCGAGGACAAGGGCCTGACCAATGACGAGCTTCGTTTTGCAGACGCCCTGGTCAACGTGCCCACCATGGATTTTTCCTCCATCAACCTGGCCCAGGCGGTGATGCTCCTCTGCTACGAACTCTCCCGTACGCCGCCTTCGGAAAAGAAGAACCCATTGCGACTGGCCAACAAACAGGAGATCGGCAAGGCGTACGAAGCGGTGGAAGAACTCCTCCTCGCCATTGACCTGCACAACCCTGAAAACCCCGATCACTGGCCCGCCCGTTTTCGAAACCTGCTCTCCCGGGCAGGGCTCCGCGCTGGAGACACCGCCCTGGTCCTCGATTTCATCGGCAAGACAATGAAGAAGTTGAAAGAGGCTAAAGGCTAAAGGCTAAAGGCTAAAGGCTAAAGGCTAAAGGCTAAAGGCTAAAGGCTAAAGGCTAAAGGCTAAAGGCTAAAGGCCGGAAACACCGCTGATACAGGGTGTCAACAAAAATCCCCACTGCGACCACACTCATAACGCCCCACCGTCAGACCGGGCGCAGCCCCGAACGAACGCCATTGCGATTTGCCCCGAGGAACGAGGGGTGAAGTGCGATGGCAACCCGCTTTCAAGGTGGCACACCTTGCCGCCGGAGGCTTTTTTAACATAAAAAAAGGGCCATGATTCTCACGGAATCATGGCCCTTTGTATTTCATGCCCAACCCAACGTTCAGGAATGGGGGTCTTTTTTAGTCGTCGGACTTCAGCACGGCGAGGAAGGCGGACTGGGGAATTTCCACCTGGCCCACCATCTTCATGCGCTTCTTGCCCTTCTTCTGCTTATCCAGAAGCTTTCGCTTACGGCTGATGTCGCCGCCGTAACACTTGGCGGTGACGTCTTTGCGGTATGCGGAGATGGTCTCACGGGAGACAATTTTGGCCCCGATGGCCCCTTGGATCGCCACCTTGAACATCTGGCGGGGAATCTCATCTTTAAGCTTCTCACATGCCACACGGCCACGCATCACGGCCCGCTCCTTGTGAACCAGCTGAGCCAGGGCGTCCACCTTCTCGGCGTTGATGAGAAAATCGAGTTTCACCAGGTCGGTCTCCTTGTACCCGATGATCTCGTAATCAAAGGAGCCGTACCCCTGGGTGATGCTCTTGAGCCTGTCGTAAAAGTCGTACACCACCTCGGCCAGGGGCAACTCAAAGACCATCTCCATGCGGCTGTTGGTGAGGTACTGGTAGTTGACGCTGATCCCACGCCGGTCCAGGCAGAGCTTCATGACAGCCCCCATGTACCGTTCCGGTACGATGATGGCCGCTTTGATAAAGGGCTCACTGGTGCGCTTGATGGTGGTGGGATCCGGGTAGAGAGCCGGGTTGTCGATAATCTCCACCTCGCCGGTGTTATATTCCACCTCATACTGAACCGAAGGTGCCGTCAGAATCAGTGAAATACCGTACTCACGCTCCAGGCGCTCCTGCACCACCTCAAGGTGAAGCAAGCCGAGGAAGCCGCAGCGGAAGCCAAACCCAAGGGCTGCGGAAGAGTCCTTTTCATAGATCAGGGAGGCGTCGTTGAGCTGAAGTTTTTCCATGGCAGCAGTGAGCTCTTCGTAGTCGTCGGATGCCACGGGATAGATGGAAGAGAACACCACGGGAGTGGGGTCTTTAAAACCGGCCACCGCCCCATCGCACCCGTTCTTCTGATGGGTGATGGTATCGCCGCATCGGGTATCGCTCACCGTCTTGATGCCGGCGATCATGTACCCAACCTCTCCTGCGGAGAGCACTTTCTTCGGAACCCGGACAATCTGAAAAACACCCACCTCTTCCACTTTATAAGAGGCATCGTTGCTCATGAACTTGATGGTGTCCCCCGGCTTCATCGTTCCATCGATGACGCGGAAGTGAACAATGGTGCCCCGATAGGGGTCATAGTGGGAGTCGAAGATCAGGGCTTTCAAGGGAGCGCTTGGATCTCCTTTTGGTGAGGGAAGCAGTTCCACAGCGCCTTCCAGGACATCACCGATTCCAATGCCGTTTTTCGCAGAGGTCAAAATGGCCGTGTCTGCATCGAGTCCCAGGTCCTCTTCGATCTGCCCCTTTACCCAATCGATCTCAGCACTGGGAAGGTCAATCTTGTTGATGACAGGGATGATCTCCAGGTCATGTTCCAGCGCGAGGTAAAGGTTGGCCAGAGTCTGAGCCTCCACCCCCTGGCTGGCGTCAACAATAAGCAGCGCCCCTTCGCAGGATGCCAGGGCACGTGAGACTTCATAGGTAAAATCCACGTGTCCTGGGGTATCGATGAGGTTCAGCACATACTCGTTTCCATCCTTGGCTGTATAGGGGAGGGAAACGGTCTGGCTCTTGATGGTGATCCCTCGCTCTCGTTCAATATCCATGGAATCCAGAATCTGCTCTTTCATGTCTCGATCAGAAACGATGCCGGTCTCCTGAATCAGGCGGTCCGACAAGGTGGATTTTCCATGGTCAATATGGGCGATGATGCTGAAGTTACGAATATGTTTCATGCCGTTTCGACTGCTGCTCCTGAGCGATTCTCCATTGGCAGGTCTCCTGCGTTCCGCCGAATGTCCGGCAAACAGAACACAAGACGCAAACCAAGCGAATCGTGTGAAATTTCAGATATATAAAAAGAAATGCACCAGCGGGTACGGGTTGACAGAACCAAACCGAACCGCTATAGTTTTCAAATAAAACATCAATAACTATCAAATTGGCTTTTGCCCTGTCAAGCTAAGGGTCTTGCATCCGTGATCACCACGGTCCTAAAGGCCCGCAAACAGCCTGTCTCCAAGGATTTCCCCCTGCATTATTTCTGAAATATCAGGGACGAAGAAAACATCAGACCACCGTATGCCGTTAGTGGTGCCTTTTACAGGTGACCGCTGCTCCTTAAACACCAGAGAGAAATAGAGGCAAGCAGCGGTTCTTTGCGATTGGCACGATAATCACTCACCCCTTTGCCTATGGTCGCCATGAGTTCAATAACCATCGTCGATGAAGACAAGAGCGTTCGGGATTCGGTTGCCGACTACCTGATCCTTGCAGGATTTGACGTGGTGGCCTTTGCCTCGGCAAGCGAGGTCCTCACCCATCTCGAAACCAATCCCATAGATATCGTCATTACCGATATCCCCTTGAAAGGCACCAGTGGTTTTGAGCTCACCGACACCATTAAAAAGAACTTTTCCACCGACGTCATCATCCTCACCGGGTACAGCACCGGCTACTCCTATGAAGAGGCCATAAACAAAGGGGCAAGCGACTTTGTCTTCAAGCCGGTCCGCTTTGAAGAGCTGCTCCTGCGCATCAAACGGGTACTCCATGAAAGACGCCTGACCTGCGAGCGTAACGACATGCTCAACCGACTCAAGCGAATGGCTGTCACCGACCCCCTCACACGGCTCTTTAACCTGCGTTACTTCTACAACCAGCTGGAAAAAGAGATCGACCGCTTTAACCGATACAACCGCCCTCTGTCCTTGATGCTTCTCGATATTGACAATTTCAAAATTTTCAACGATACCTATGGGCACCTTGAAGGGGATCGCATTCTGGTAAATCTGGGCAAGGTAATCCGGGAATGCCTCCGTGCCATGGACTCAGGGTACCGCTTTGGCGGTGAAGAGTTCACCGTGATTCTTCCCGAGACAACAGTCAACGAAGGAATTGTGGTGGCAGAACGAATTCAGAGAGCCATGAGGGATGCCTCCTTTTCCCCCCCATCGGCCCCGGAGCCCGTAATCACAACCCTCAGCATCGGCCTCACCGAATATGAATCAGGGGAGCCCTTGAAAGAGTTTGTCCGCAGGGCTGACAGGGCCATGTACATTTCCAAGGCGAGGGGAAAAGATCTCATATCCATGCTAAACAAAAACAACGCCGAATAAGGGCTGCTTTGCCGACATACGCCAGGACCCTCTATGATCACTGTTGACTTTCTCCTCCACCCCACACACCAGGACAAATCCCGCATTCTATCCATCTACCACCACCAGAAATGGTGGCCGGAAACCATAACGGACCCCCAACGAGTCGACCGTGTTATCCATGGCAGCCATTGCTACGTAGCCGCAAGGGATCATGGGACCATCATCGGCATGGGAAGGGCTTTAAGCGACGGGGTGGGTGACGCGTACATCCATGACGTCATTGTGGTTGAAAGCCACAGACGGCAAGGTATCGGACAGCGTATCGTTAACATGCTCGTGGAGCGCCTTGAAATGGACGGCATCACCTGGATCGGGCTCATTGCTGAAAAAGGATCCCCTCCCCTATACCAAAAATTTGGGTTTGCCCCCCTTGAAGACTCTGTCCCCATGTTTCGCTTTGAAACAAAGCGTCTGTAACAACTGAATCCCCCTTGAGACGAGACCATGACAAAACTGCACGACACCTGCAACCTGACGCCGCTTCTTCCCGAGCACCATGCTGAACTCAAGCCCTACTTTACCAAGCAGACGAACCCTTTGTGTGGTTACTCTCTGGCGGCCTTCATTATCTGGAAGACCCATGTCTACTACCCGGCCTTCGCCATAAGCGAAGGCGATGTCATCCTCGCCCGCCTCTTTCCCTCGACTCCTGATAAAAGCTACCTGATCCTGCCGGTTCCCACTGGCACCTCCTGGCCCCCGGAGCGACTGGCAAGTCTGTGTCGAAGGCACAAGGTATCACTGGCCTGCTTTGCAGATGATGTGTACATGGACGCGTGGGGAATAGAAGAGATTGAAAAGCACTTCACCATTAGGGAACAGACCGACTACGAAGACTATGTGTACCTGAAAGAGGACCTGGCCGAACTGAAAGGCAATAAGTTCAGCAAAAAAAGAAACCTTATCAATCAGTTTTCACGGGAATATGTGGAGACCGGACGGGTAAGCGTCGAAGACCTCACCCCGGAGAATGCAGCCGAATGCAAGGATCTGCTTGCCTACTGGTGGAGCCTGAGGTCCCCTGAAGCCCATACCGATGAAGACGCCCTTGGAGAAAAGGTGGCCTGCACCTCCGGCCTGGATCTCATCGGGACCCTGGAGGAGCTGCGGGGCATTCTTCTTCGCATCGACGGCAACGTCAAAGCCTTCGGCATGGCCACCGACTTGACGGAAGAGATGGCAGACTTCAACTTTGAAAAGGCCGACCCAACCATCAAAGGGCTTTATCAGTTTTTCGATCGCCAGTGCGCGCGGATGCTGTTCAACAACACCCCCCTTATCAACAAAGAGTGCGACATGGACGACCCCGGACTGCGCCATGCCAAACGATCGTATCACCCGCACCAGCGGTTCAAATCTTTTGAACTGAAACTCAAACCATAAAAAAGGCGACCGATGGGCAAGGCTTTGGTATAAATAAAGTAAGGCTTACGATATCTCATTCCGACCCCCGGGATTCTGATCATTCCGGTACATAGGAGAGTTTGAGACCATGTCCATCACCTTCACAGTCAAACGCTGGTTGAGAAACCTCCTCAGAAAAGAGCACAACGATGAGTTTCTCACCGGCGTAAGTTCAACACCGGACTTTCCAGACCCCGCCTCTCTGGTTACATGGATCCTTATGAGCTATCGACGGGGTGTCGACAAAGCAGCCTGCTTCTCTTTTGAGTGTGTCGACGCCCCCTTTGTTCGCCTGGTATATGACAACCCAGTGGACATCATTGTCCACTACAGCCCCCCCTTTTCTCCGGGAGATCGTTTAAAAGCCATCGGGCTCCCTCTTCCAAAAGGGTTCACCCTTACCGACTGGAAACGCCATGAGCAGTTTACCCTCACTGGCCCGAAAATTCCCCCCAACGATATGGCTGCGTTCTTAGACCTTCTCTTCCGAAAACTCTACCGTGCTGAAAAAGACTATGTAATGGCTGCATGGACCGACATTGAGCCTCTTACACCAACGCACCACCCTTCAAAAACTGTACACCAAAAAAAGATGAGTTCCTGAGATTTCACCCGATGATTCAGCGGCAGCCTGCTTAGCCAGGATATGTCACGAGTCAGGTTCGCTTTGATGCAAGGCATCAGTGCTGCAGACGCCATGGTTTTATTAAAATGCAGATGCAACTGTTCAGCTCAAAGTCGCCTCCGCCGCCACAGCCGGGGGCAAAGCCCATGAAAAGTAAGATAAACAGGTTTTGAGGTCGATTTTCATTCATTCGAAGACGTTGCTTTTCCGACTGTACCTGATTTAACGAGCAAGCATCTCCTTTTGCCGCTCGGCACCAACGAGTCTGAGCGGCAAAAGGAGATGCAACCGAAACGTTTTCGGGGCTCATGTCAAAAAGCGACCCGCCGGCGGCATACCTGAATAGATTCAAATTCTTTTGAATTGTTACCAAACAGCAAAAAAAAAGCGCGGGACCTTGAAAAAGGTACCGCGCTTTATAAAATCTGCTTGAAAAGCAGGAGCTACTGAACGGTGACGTTCACAGCTGCAGGCCCTTTCTGGCCCTGCTCAACATCGAAGGTCACTCGGTCGCCTTCGTTAAGGGTCTTGAAACCGGATGCGTTGATACCTGAGTGGTGAACGAATACGTCAGGTCCGTTTTCCTGCTCGATAAAACCATAACCCTTCTGCTCATTGAACCACTTTACAATACCGTTTGCCATTGTGACGATCTCCTCATCATTGTTCTGGTGTTTTAATGCATTCTCATTCCAAGGTAGATGTCACGATGACACGTTTTTCTTTTTCCTGAGAGCGCAACCGGCCCCCCCTAACTCGGGCCACGATGACCGCTTCAGCGGGGACGCTTTACATACTTCGACACGTGTTGCCACACGCATCGTTAAGAAACTTTCGCACAATATTGCATGCAAATCAATCCAAAATATCCCTATACCGCCCAAAAATTACAGCACTCTCAAATCCACCTTAACTCCGACATATATTTTCTTACGCATCACTACGAATAAAGTCCCCTGCGCCCCATATAGCAGTGGCCTGACACCCCCGGGGCTCACGCCCTCGCTTCCATGGAATGACTACTCTCATGGGCCGAAGCACACCCCTTTTCCGGCCTGAAAGTTGCATACAAAAAAGCAGACACAGAAACACCACATTGTGGTATAATACATTCGTTTCCGGTTGCATCCCAAACTACCCCGTTCCACCACCCCTACCTCGCATGTGATGAGCCCCATGCAACCCCAACAACAACATGAATCCTTCAAGATCAGGAGCGGCCGTCTGGCTGCACCCAAGGAAGGTACAGCATGAATAATCCCAAAGTTCTCTGGGCCACCGACTTTTCACGAACAGCCGAAAAAGCGCTTCCCTTCATCACCTCTCTGGTGCGTGATAAAGGCGCCGACGTCCACGTCCTCTACGTCATACCGGACATCGCACGGCACGAACCCTGGTACGGTGAGTACGATAACCGTCACATTGAACGCCTCACCCGGCGGGAAGAACAATCGGCGACAAAACGCCTCAATCAGCTTTGCAACAAATATATGGATGGGTGCGCTCTGTTTACCCGGCATACGGCTGTCGGAGAACCCGCTGAAGAGATCCTGAAGCTCATCGACTCCGAAGGCATGGACATGGTGGTGATGGCTGATCGCCCCACCCACATTGCCGACATCGGTGAGCCAACCCTTGCAAAAGTAAAGCGCATGGCCTCCGTCCCCGTGGAGGTGATTTCCACCTGAGCAGGCCCCAAAAAACAGGCCTCCGGCGGCCAGGGGATAAATCCCCTGAACCCCAGGTTCGCGAATGCTCCAACCCTCGTACCTCGGGTTGGAGCATTCGCTAACGGGCTGCGCCCGTGGATAACTGCTGAGGTTTTTAAACCTTCTTCATGGTTTATGCCCGAACTGAACCATAAAGAGCTCTGAAATCCGCTTGACTTTCCCGGCATAACTCGGGCGGCAAGGGTTGCAAATGAGGAGATTGCACTGTAGCGAAAAACACCTCGAAAAATGATTGGGGTTGAAAAAATTGACACATTTTCAACCCCAATCTCAACTGCACGTGCCTCGTGTGTAAAAGTATGCACTGTGTGTCCCACGCTTAACCCGGATATTTCATGAGAAAACGATCAAACCAAAGCAATAGACCTTGATTGCAACGGGCTATTGTGTGTGTTTAAATTCAACTACTTACAAGATACAAAATGTAATTCACGATTTTCTAATCGATATTCCCACCCTCCGGGTGAGCCGGGTGCCATCATCTGCTACGTTATCAAAGATTTGATGTAAACCACGACATCTGCAGCTCTGATGCCTTGCATATAAACGCTCCCGACTCGTGAAACATCCGGGTTAAGTATTCACGGAAAGTCCTTTCAGAAGCCCCCCCATTCCAATTCCCTTCCCCGAACCCACACTGTAGAAGTCTGTTTGACAATTTCCCATGCACCCAGCCACAATCTGGTGTATAAGAATCGATGTCCGATCGTTCAAAGCGTATGGTTGGCCAGACCAACCTCGTCTCAAGAAATCGATATTTTAAAAACCTGTTTATCAAACTTTTTAAAAGTTTTGCCCCCGGCAGGGCCGCCGGAGGCAAAAAGCCAAAATATAAAGCCACATGGAGTATCACCCGCATATGTCAGCAAAAACCCTCGGAATCGTCGGCGGCATGGGGCCGCTTGCCACCGCCATGCTTTTTGAGAAAGTCGCCACATTAACACAGGTCTCCAAAGATCAGGATCACATCCGTGTCCTCATCGACAGCAACCCACAGATCCCGGATCGCACTGCCCACATCGTGGCAAACGGGGAAGACCCCCGCTCAGAACTCTCCGCCACGGCAAAGCACCTGGAGGCCATGGGCGCCGACTTTCTCATCATGCCCTGCAACACCGCCCACTACTTCTACAATGACATCACCAAGGACCTCTCCATCCCCTTCCTGCACATGGTAAACGAAACCGCCGAGCACATCGCCAGAACCTTTCCCGAAACAAAGATGGTCGGCGTCCTCGCCACCGAAGGCACCTGCAAAGCAGGGGTCTACGAGACGGCCTTAGAAAACCAAGGCCTCACCCCCGTCACACCCGATGCCGCCATGCAAAAGCACGTCACCGACCTCATCTACAAAATAAAAGCCGGAGAAACCACTCCCATCAACGGCTTCATGGAGGCTGTGGACGCCCTCAAAGCCCAAGGCGCCACCTGCTTCGTCCTCGGCTGCACCGAACTCTCCGTGGCCCAGAAGCTGTATGGTTTTTCTGGCCCCTTCGTGGATCCCCTCACCGTCATCGCTGAGGCTGCAATTCGTTTTGCGGGGAAGAAAAGCGTGCCCACTATATAGGAAACCGAAAAGGGAATCGAAAAACAGGCATCCTGCGGCAAGATGACCTTGAAAACAGGTTACTGCGGTGTGGGGGATGTAGGATAGGGTGTGGTGTGACGCGTTACAGGCGGTGCGGGGACTGTGAGGTAGGGTGAGCTTACGCACCATCTGTACCTGAATGCACCCTTGTGTTTCGGGTGGACCGGATATTAGGGGCCATCACACAATCAAAAATTCGTTCGGCCTGGAGAAGCCCCTGTTTTCAGGTATTCAGGCGTTGTACGAGCCCGTTCAGTGAAAGCCACACCCAAATAATAGACTGAATTAGATTTGCTTTCAGATTTTGTCAGATATATAGGCTTGCCCCCTTCTTTCGGGGCTGAGCCTCTGGACCCAGCTTGATTTCACCAACACCGGCGGCAATTAAGCGGACTCGTAGGATGGGCAAAGCGCGAAGCGTGCCCATCATTGGTCAATCGACCCACATCATTCATATCCTTCAATACATATGCCGCTCGCATACCGGCATATGATCCCCGGCAAGGTCGGTTGTTTACACACCCGATGGGCACGGCATTACCTTTGCCCATCCTACATCACGGGGTATCCAAAACCCAAACAGAACATTGCGACATCTGGTTTCGAAGCTGTACATAGCATAAAGAGCCTGTCCCCTATTTTTGCTAATTTTCTTATAAACAAAAAACCCTGCTCTCAACATAAACTGAGCAGGGTTTACCAATTCAAATATAACTCACCAAAACAATCTATGATATCAGGACTATGGTATTGAAGTGATGCTGATTTGTCCACCAGGCTTGATATGAGTGAAGCCGGCATCTGAATACTGTGTGCCCAATTTACCTGGGGCCCCCGCACCGGTGACTTGAGAAATAAAATTTGAGTCACCAAGGTTAGTGGTTCTGTTCGTAATATATATTTCAGTTTTCTTGGACCCCTTCTCGATGGCCACTTCGGGAAAACCAATATCGACTGATGATACGGCCCCTTCCGTTTTGGCTTTAATTGTCAGGTCTCCTGCAATATAGATGACATCGGAATCGGTTTGTGTGACCTTGTTGACAATACCGGTCTCTGTATCACCAGCTGAATTCAGATTCGTCCATGCAGTTGAGACTGCTTTCCGCTCAATTTTCAAGGCACCATAAAGAAGTGGCGTGTTTGCTGTATCCCCAGGCACAGGGTTAAACTGGAGAACTCTATCACCTGGGGCTGTAGCTACATCACCATTTACATCAAGATAATCATCTAACGAGTTAACATAGTAACCGTCACTGTTAACACTTACCGTGCCATTTCCTGTTGTCGTTGTTGGTTCCGGATTCTCCCTTAAAACAGCAGTTGACTCATCAGGAGCAACTCCGTTAGAAGAGTTAAGCAATTCTCCATTTCCATTGAGGTAATACCCGTTGGAATTTGTCCATAATGTATCATAGGTAGTCGTTGAAATCCCACTGCCACCGATCGTGATCTTTACACCCTCCTGGCCCGTAATTTCATTCAGCCCTAAGTCATCAATGGCTTTCAGATCAGCGTAAACTGACATGGGAAGAAAAGCCAGAAATGCTATCAAAACAATTTTTTTCATTTCCCGCTCTCACCTTAAAGTTATAAATACGTCAATAGAACAACAAGCCCCACCAAAAATGGCAGAGCTTGTTATAAAGTTCAGATCACACACACCATAACAGCTAATGTGTCATAGTTATGCCTACGGCATTGAAGTGATACTGATCTTTCCGCCTGACACAATGTGAGTATAGCCGGCATTTGTATACTGCGTACCCAACTTACCGGGAGCAACTGTTGCAGGGGCTACGGGTGTGGTCACATCACTGATGAAATTCGAATCATCAAGGTCCTTAGAATGGTTAACACCGGAGGTCTCGCTGGTCCTGCTTGTGACGTATATTTCCGTCTTCTTTGAGCCTTTTGTCATGTAAACTTCCGGCAAACCAATCTCTACGGATGATACAAATCCTGGACCTGCAGATGTCTTTGCCTGAATCGTCAAATCCCCCGAAACAAAAATCTTATCGGCATCAGTCTGTGTAACCTTCATTACGATACCTGACTCTATGTTTCCATCCCTGTTCGTCCAAGCCGTAGAAACTGCTTTTTGCTGAATTTCCAGCGCATTGGACATAACCTCGACAGAAGTATCCGGGTCAGTGTAACTTCCGTTACCAGAAATCGTGATCTGTACCCCCTCCTGAGCCGTGATCTCATCCAAATTACCGTCGGCCATTGGCTCCAGGGCATAAACAGACATAGGAAGCAGGACCGAAAGTACCACCAAAAGAATCTTTTTCATTAAAATCACCCTCCTAAAGTTTTGGTTAATGACGAATGCTCCGTCCACCAGCCTTGACGGAACGAATGTGGCTCACTCCTGCACATGAGAGTCCTGACCATTTATCGACCAGATCGAGCCACCAACGCAGCATCATTTCTACGTACATCAAAATAAACAACGTTCACTTCGATAAATAGTTATCTACTCATCCAGCACAGGATGTCAACTTTTTTTTCAACATTTCAGGGACATTACCCTCAACATCTCGTATTCGAGGTTTTTCTTGACCCACATATTGGCCTCTGGTAACGTATGAACCATTGGGCAAACACTGTTTACACCACCCCGCAAAACCAAAATTCTTAAAACAGACGCGATAAAAAACTATGGGGGAGAATCATGGCATTTCGATTTCTCAGGATCTGTTGTGCGTGGGGCATCCTCACACTGATGACGGCGTCCACCGCCTTATCCATTGAGCCTCTCACCAACCATGTCATGGACGGCATCACGGGTCAGGCAACGGCCGAGCAATCCGCTGAGTCTCGCGAAACCGCTTATGCCCTCCCCACGGAAACAACACTTCGCGATGATACCCTGCGGCTGCTTCTCCCAAAACAGGACCTCTCCCCCTCCATTCTCGATAATGACCACACAAATGCGGTTATCATGGATTTTTTAGGGGTGGAAGCCAATGAAAGGCTTGGGCTTGAGGCGGAAGATTTCCATGGAAAGGCTGAAGTCGGCACCATCACCTACACAGACGAGGATACCCTGACAAGCGTCATCCTATCAGGGACGTTCACCGGTTTTTTCGAAGTTCCGTCCACATTCCAGGACGGACTTGCTGAGCACGACATTCGGGTATCGGAATCACGAATTCCAGATCAGGTCATCTCAGATTCCAATGACGGCATTTCCGATTTTATCCTGAGTTACCAGGGGGCCACATACACAGCGAAAGATATTATTGACTCAGACACCTCATTTTCGGCAAGGCCAAATCGCCAGGTTCAACTGGTGGGACGGGCCGGTGACAAGCCATTAAACATCCTCATCCCGAACGGACATGGGGAAGCCACCAAGTGGAACGTCATGACAACCGTCCCGGCGGGTGAGGCCTTTGTCCAGATTGATGTCAACCGCCTCTACACTCATCACAATATGAAATATACGGTAAAGATCGCCAACAACAAGGGCGGACTCAATGCCGGAGATCCGGGCAGTATTCCCACTGACCGTTCAGGTACCTTGGGGACCCTCTACATGGGGGGAGATGGAAGAACAACCATTGAGCCGGGATCCATTGTCATCACAACCTTTGATGACGGGGTGTGAAGCAATAGTACCAGCAGGAATACCACTGCCTGTTTCAGCCCATTACAAGAATAAAGTAAGGCCATGAGGACTTGAACCCCTAAAGAACTTTACATTTTTTTTTCAACTTGATAAGAACAATGTTTACAATCTGATGTAAAGGTTCATTTATTAGAATTACAATATTGCATCGTGAATGACATGTTCCTTTGTTTTTCGGGCCTTCAGAAAGCAGCCGCCAGGCAGGTTTCCTGAAGTATGGAACATCAAAAAGGGGCTCACTGGATCAGCGCCCCTCTCTTTAAAGAATACCCCCCATAACAATGCAACCCTTTCTTCCAAGGATGGACGCATGCATATACTGGCCGCTTTTCTTATCGGTATCGGGTTCTTCTCTATCTTTAATCCGATGGACAAAATCCCTGAGAATCAGGTGACGGTTCACGATCTGAGGAACCCCCAGTTTGCCATAAGCCATCCCGTTGAGCCGCTTTCCGAGATCGAAAAACGGCGCATCGTGAAACAAAACTACGATTACAGCTGCGGGTCTGCGGCCCTTGCCACCCTGCTTAAATTCCACCTGGGTGAAGACTTTTCCGAGCAGCAGGTGATCTACGGCATGCTCCAGCATGGGGATGCCAAAAGAATCCAGGAACGACGGGCCTTTTCCCTACTGGACATGAAAAAATTCGTCACCGTCCTCGGCTACGAGGCCAACGGGTACAGAGCTACCATGGAGGACCTGGCGTCCTCAGAGTACTGGCCCTGCATCGTGCCCATCAAATTCTTCGGGTACCGTCACTTCGTGGTGGTAAAGGGCATTCACAAGGGCCACATCTTCGTGGCAGACCCCTGGCGGGGCCACAGCAGCTACACCGTGCCCCAGTTTAAAAAGATCTGGTACAAAAACGTCATGTTCATCGTATCAGACAAAGATTCCCGACCCAGGGGGGACCTGGCCCTGATTCGTGACGACCTGCGCTTTATTGACGAAGAAATTACCCGTTTTGCCCTGTTCCAACAGGACGTCGTGGAGAAACAGCTCGACATCCAGCGTTTCCTCGATCAATCCGGAGGGGACCGGTACTACTACAAACAGTGATCTTTAATAACTATTCAGCTATGCCTCCGGCGGGTCGCTTTTTGAAAAAAGCTCCGCAAAAACTTTCCGGATGCGAAACCATTTGCCTTGCCAACATCAGTGACGCAGACGAATAGCTTTTAAGACCTGTTTGTCAAGCATTTCAAAAGCTTGCCCCCGGCAGAGCCGCCGGAGACGTTTCATACAAACGTTCGCTGCATCGACTTTTTTCGACGCTTAAACATACAAATCATCCAGCTTGTTCACCCCTGATGAAGGAGGCGGTTTTGATGAGAAGAGCCGGCATACTGCTTACATGGATTGTGGCCATGGGAATTTTTTTTCTCCCGGCATTTACCTGGGCGGAAGAGGCCACCGGTAAGGATCAGGCAGCGCTCGAGTCCATTGTCACTGAGCTTGAAGAGCTGAGGAAAGAGTTGGCGGCACTCAAGCAGGAGACTCAAGTCCGAGACCAACTCGAAGCCACCACAGAGGAAAAAGCCGAAGAGACCGAACGTATTCTTACGGCCGTCGGCCAGGAGTATGTCCTCCGAAGAGAGGGGTCCCTCGGCATCACCTACGGTGCCAGCTATGCATACAACGACACGGATGTGCTTGAAAACGCCAAGGCCGGGTCCGGCCTCACCGTGGACCACACAAGCAACCACAGCTTAAGCAACAGCATCAGTGCGCAGTATGGCCTGCGCAATTACCTCACCGTCAACGCGGCCATTCCCTTTATCTACAAATGGGATCAGCAGGCCACCTCATCGGAACGCAACGCCACCGACATCGGGGACATCAGCTTCGGTCTTCAGTGGCAGCCCTTCCCTACCTCAACAGGAAGAGCCTCTTACATTCTGAACACCTCCCTGATCATTCCATCTGGGGCCAGCCCCTATAAAATTGATGTGGATGAGGCCCTCTCCACGGGCTCCGGTTTCTACTCTGCCCTGGCGGAGCTCTCCATCAGCAAGCCCATCGACCCCATCATGGCCTTCGGCAGCCTCTCGTACCGCTACACCCACGAAGTTACCGGGCTGAACCAGACCCGAAACGGGCCTAATGATGCGTCAGCACTGAAAGAAGTCTCCCCAGGGGACACCATCGGAGCGTCCATGGGTATCGCCTATGCCCTCTCGTATCAGGTAACCCTGCACTTAAGCTGCCAGTACTCCCATACTACAAGCTACGAGTTTGACTGGCATGGCGGAGAGAGCAACAAAACGGGCACCTCCACAGCGGCATCCGTCAACATCGGTACCGGCTGGAAACTCTCCCCGGAAACGTCCGCCAACATCACGGTGGGCATCGGCATGACGGACAGCACCTCTGATTTTACACTGTCATTTTCCATGCCCTTTGACTTCACCCTGTAACCCAGTGCACCAACCGCACCTGCTGACGATGCCCCGGTCCCTTCTTCACAGCGACATGAAGAAGCCACCAGCTTATAACGAACCCGGCCCCAGAGCCTTTAAGGAAACCATGATGAGAAGAGCTGTGAACACCTTGCGCATGCGATGGCACTTACTGGCTGTTTCGACTCTTGCGCTGCTCTGCCTTCAGATATCTGCACCCCACCATGCCCGGGCCATGTTTGTGGAGCAGATGGCCGTATCCACCCGGGCCATCGCCTTGGGGAACGCCTGTACTGCGGACCCTCCCGGGATAATGAGTGTTCACTACAACCCGGCTGGCCTCTCCAAACTCCCCGATAAGGCGTTCAGCCAGGGCCTGACCCTTCCATTTATCTTTCAGGATATCAAGGTAACCGCCGACCCGGATATGCAGCCCTTTATGGACGGATCCAGCCCCAACCCGGTTGGCCATCCCAACGGTGCATCCTCCGAAGACAAGGTGGACCCCATTGCCGGAACCTCCGGGACCAGTGGGCCATCCATGTACATTCCCATCCTCAACGACACCATCCCCTTTCTTGCCGGCCCGACCCTGGGGATCTCCGGGCGTAAAAAAGATTCCAAATGGACCTTTGCCTACGCCAACTACTCCCCCTTTGCCGTGGGCCTCACCCATGAGGAGTACGACGACCCCGCGCGTTACCAGGCCAAGACCCTCGGCCAGCAGCACCTCATCTATGCCGCACCGGCCTTGAGTTACCAGTTCAACGACAAGCTCGCCATGGGAGTGACCGTGGGCATGGGCCAGACCGCCACCTACGCCACACTCGACATGCGCATGCCCAATCAGATGACAGCCCTGACCAAGGTACTCGGTGATGCCACCAAAGATCTCAATATCCCCGTCATCAGCCAGATGACCTTGCCTCCGCCCTGGTTTGGCGGTGGCGTGGGGCCCTACGATAAAGTTGCCGAACTCGAGATGACCATGCGAGACGACTTCTCGCCCAACTACAACTTCGGGGTATTGTATGAGCCCTTAAGCTGGCTCTCCCTGGGAATCACCTACCAAAGTGAAATCAAGGTCGAACAGGTGGGCAACTGGAACGTTCAATACTCCAAGCAGTTCAAGGCCATGATCGACTGGCTCGGCCAGGGCAACATCCTGCCCGTCACCGCCGCCATGCTCAACCTCCCCACCGAAGGCGAAAACCAGTCCGGTTATGTCACCAACAACATGACCATCCCCCAGCGCGTCCAGGCAGGGATTGCCCTGAAACCCATCAAGTATTTCCAACTCCTTTTTGATGTGAACTGGGTTGACTGGTCGGTTCTGAAAGAGGACAAATTTGTCTTTGACCGCCAGGCCGACTTTTTACGGTTTGCAACCCTCATGGGCTACACTGGCGGCCCGGACACCATGATCATCCAGCGGGACTTTGAAGACACCATCAGCTGGGCCGTGGGACTTGAAATCTTTCCTTTGGACTGGTTCACCTGGCGGTTTGGCTATGAGTGGCGACCCACCTCCGTCCAGGATGATCTCTACGATGCCATGTACGCCGTTCCGGACATGCACAACTTCGGCACCGGGTTCGGCATAAAAACCAAAAGCGATATCGTCATCGACGTCTCCTTCGCCTACCTGCTTGGGGAAACAATGACAATCCCCAACAACGGCAGTATCAACATGAACTCCACCGACTTCAACAAACCCGTCTACAACCCATATGCGGGCCTCGATTTTGAAGAGGAGATGTCTGCCTATATCTTCTCTGTCAACGTCCGAATGCCCATCCATGTGATGCAGGATCACTTGCACCACCAGGCGGAAATGGTGGGCAAAGCCTACCACTTTCTCAACCCCTTCGATGACGAATAAGGGTCAGAATGAAAAGTGCCTCCGGCGGCCTTGCCGGGGGCCAAACTTTTGAAAAGTTTGATAAACAGGTTTTGCTGCACCCGCTTCGCATTCGCAATAGCCCGGATATTTCATGAGATAACGGCCAGACGAACGTAATCGCGTATCATTACAAATGGTCGTTGTGAAGAATGTAGATATTTGAAAAATGCAAAACGTAACTCACGGTTTTCTGATCAATTTTCTCACCCTTCGGGCGAGCCGAGTGCCCCCATCTTCTGTGTTACCAGAGCCTTGAGGTAAACCGCTACATCTGCAGCCCTGATGCCTTGAATATGGGTGCACTCGATTCGTGAACTATCCGGGATAGAATCTCAAAGAGTTCCCACCTTGCCGCCCGAGGCACCCTGCCCCCCAACACCATCCCTTTTCCGCTATCCCGATAATGGGTTCACAATCCTGGTTAAAGCACCCCTTTCAGGCCCTCTTGCTATGGCCACCCAATTGGCTATGCACGGCTCTTTCAAGGCAACCATTTCCCCAAAGCCCCTCCCCCTTTGAGCATCAGCCTCCTCGTTCATTTTTCTTAAAAAGCGCCCCTACCTGGCACCAATCTTGTAATACATTACACCAAAGCCAAAAAAAACAAACAGGCATCAATCAACGCGACAGACAGTTTAAGATGAAGAGCTCAAAGGCCACAACACCCGTGTTTACAGGACAAGAATAAATATTTAAAAAAATAGGAATTTTTCTCTAAACCGAACCTCTTTTTGTGTCGAAATATAATGAAGATCCATTGAGTTTTGTCACCCTTAATTATCGTTCTTTGACAACAGGAAACCACCCCACAACGTAAGCTGTGAGGTGGGTAAAAGAGGGGCTTAAGCGTACAAAGCCACCGGGGGCAACCCCGGTAACAGAGACTCACCCGCACTTCAGGTGCGATAATAACGTAATCACGCCAAACCGGGGGTAACCCCGGGACGGAAAGCCGCGGGTCCAATAAGCGTGCAGTCTACCGATTGTTGGACAGCCGGGCCGCCTCCTAACACGCCAAACCAGGGGCAACCCTGGGACGGAAAGCCACGGGTCCGCTGGTGCGGGATACAACCGGGGCAGGTTCTGAGAACAACAATGCCTGTCGACGGTCAATTCTCCTGCCACCATCCGGACAGCCGGGTTACCTGCCCAACAAGGCAGAAAGGGGAACACCATGAAAAAGCATCAATATATCATCACCTTGATTTGTTCACTTGTTGTTCTGTCAGGAGCCCTCACTGCCCAGGCCCAGGTCGTTCCCATGAGCGATTCAGAACTGGCCGGGATCACAGGGCAGGCAGGTTTTGCAACGCTGGGAAACTATGCAGGCTTTCAGCGTGACATCGCAACAAACACGTTCTCTGGCTTGAATCTTTCCGGCCTGTCGTATCAGGCTGAAAGAACCGGTGAAGTCAGCAACATCCGAGTAGCCAAAGACGGCTCATCCTTCTCATTCGACATCAAAAACCCTGGTGTCACCATTCGAAACTTTGAAACCAGCCTTCGGTTAAGCAATCAAGCAGGAGCCGGCAACAGCCTTGGTACGGTATCAGTGGAACATATCCGGGTGACCACTCATGGAACCGTACGCATCACAGTTCGATAACGGGCTGACCCGGCTCCTCTTTTACCCACCTTGCCGCTTACGCAGCACGAGGTGAATCAATAGGGAAAATCCTTCAACAAAAAAGCCTGCCACTCTTGCATCTGCAAGAGTGACAGGCTTTTTTTTGGGTATAAACTATGTATCAGGACTTACTGTTGGACATTTTGATAAAAGTACAGCTGCTTATTATCACCGCTGTACGTATCATAACTGAAGCCGACGACCATGGACCCATCGGAATTGGGCATGATGAGAGAATAGTCATCTGCATTTGGTAAATCCAGTTTTCTGGTCAGAGTATAGTTATTGGCGTCCATGACATGCAACCAATCCCCACTCGTCGCATACAGAATGGAACCATCCGGGCTGAAGGCTGCAGATTCGGGATACGCACCGACATTCCATTCGCCACGAACATGATTGAAATCCCACGCATCATAGTCATAGATCGTATAGCCGGAACCGTTTCCTCCCCCGCAGGGAAAGACCAGCTTGGTTCCATCCGGACTTAAACTCAATCTTTTCCCATTACCACCGGAGCGAAGACTCTGCTCCATAACAATCTCATTGTTTGCTGTTGAAAACCTGAAGATGGAGGAAGGAGACACTCCGCTGTTCGAAGCAAGCAATTTTTGCGTGTTTTCATCGAATTGTATTGCGCTTATTCTCCTGTCGGACAGCTCTGTCCTGGAAAGCACATCGCCGGAGTCCATATTCAATATATAGACAAGAGAGTCGTCGTTGTTTTTCGCAAGGACATATATTTTCCTCTGCAAAGCTGAAACAGCAATATCCACCCCATCGTCACTGGTTGAGAACGGTATATCAACAATCTCATATGTCCCCATGTCCACGACACAGACACTTCCGGAAAACCTGCTGACAATATAAGCCTTGGAGTCAAGCCCGGAATAAGCCATCTCCAAAGGTTGTGTGTAAGGAAGCTCTACAACGGTATCGATCCACTCCCTTAGCGGATTGATGACATACAATTGCTGATGGGTTTTATCCAGGGCATACACTTTATCTGGTTCGGTTCCGGCTTCCATGTCTGAAATGACTCCCAATGCGAAAGGTGCAGGGTTTGGATCCGGCTTCACGTTTGAGAAAAAGTAGAGTTTATGCCCTTCATTGCTGTAATCGTCGTAACTGAAGCCAACAACCTTTGTCCCATCCAAATTCGGGGTAATGACAGAATAATCACCTGAATTCGGAAAGGGCAGTTTTCTTATTTCTGAATAGGTATGGGCATCCAAAATATAAAGATAATTATCATACATACTGCCGTTCGTCCCGTACAAAACAGCTCCATCCGGACTGAATTCCGCCGAAAATGGATAGGCATCGACACTCCACTCACCACGCACATTATTAAAATCAGACGTGTCATAGTCATAGATCGTATAGCCGGGCCCGTTTCCTGCGCCACATGGGAAAACAAGTTTAGTGCCATCAGGGCTGAGATTAATTGTGCGCCCGTTACCGCCCGAGCGCAAACTCTGCTCCAATGTTATCACGTCATCTGCAGTTGCGTACCTGAATATCGAGGAAGGCGACACCCCGCTATTGGAAGCAAAGAGCTTTTCACTGTGCTCATCGTATTGTATCGATCTGATCCTCCTGTCAGTCAACTCTGTCCTGGAACGGACCTCACCTGTGTCCATATCCAATATGTAGATAAGCGTACCATTGCTGTTTACAGCGAGGACGTAGATTTTCCTCTGTAAGAATGAAACCGCAATATCCAATCCATCATCACTGTAAGAAAAGGGAATCTCAGATATTTCTGATGATTCCATATCCAGGACAGACACACTGCCCGAAAACTTGCTTACGATATAACACTTGGAGTCAAGGGATGAAAATGACATGGACAGTGGCTGTGTGCAGGTCAGCCTTGTCTCATGTTCAATCCTCTCTTCATTTGTATTGATTTCATACAGGCACTGGTTGGTTTGGTCCAGAGCATACACTATCTCAGGAACACTGCCGGCCACCATGTCTGAAACAATGCCCAACTCATGAGGTGGAGGCGTAGCATCAAGCTTCACATTTGAGAAGTAATAGAGTTCATAATCCTCGTCATAGTAGTCATTATAGCTGAAGCCAACGACCATTGAGCCATCAGAGTTCGGGGTAATGACAGCATAATCATCTGCATTTGGAAAAGGCAGCTTTCTGACCTCAGAATAATTATGGGCTTCCATGATATACAGATACATGTCATACGGGTCACCATTCGTGCCATAGAGGACCAAACCATCGGGACTGAATGCAGCAGTCGTCGGATACGTTCCCACATCCCACTCACCTCTGACATTATTAAAATCAGAGGTATCATAGTCGTAAACCGTATAACCGGGGCCGTTACCCCCGCCGCAGGGAAACACAAGCTGTGAACCATCCGGGCTGATACTCACGGAGCGGCCGTTTCCACCAGAGCGCAGGCTTTGTTCCAAAATAATCTGGTCATCCGTGGTTGAATACCTAAAAATGGAAGATGGCGAAACTCCGCTGTTTGATGCAAATAACTTCTGACTGTTCTTATCAAATGTTATGGCACTTGTGCGATTGTGAGAAAGAATGGAATTGGATATCCGTTCACCGGTAGCCAAATTGAAAACGGTAATCGAGGCTTGGTAATCGGCAGCGGACAGTGCGTATATCCTGTTCAATGACTCAGAAATTTCAATATCTCGGTTTTCCCCTGCCTGCACCCCCTCAATCTCTGATAATGACAAAGTGTTCAAATCATACATCGAGATTGCACCGGCCATTTTACTTAAAACAAAAACTTTGTTTTCAACTTTGGAAAAGCTGAGGGCAACCGGGGAAGGATCATTCAGATCTACTTTTCTTACAATGTGCTGGACCGTCGTGTTGATTGACAGCAAGGCCCCATTGTCCTGATCCAGGGCGTAGACAATGCCAGGAGTCCCGCCGCTGCACATATCACTGATTTTGCCGATCTCAACGGCTCTTTTTTCAGCGGTAAAATCAACCGATTCCACGTCCCCGTTTTTCACGGTAACGGATGAACTTTCAAGGCTGAAGGTAAAACCGACGGATTCCGCACTAACGCTATACGACCCATTCCCGAGCCCTTCGAAGGCGTACCGCCCCTCACTGTCCGTAACAACAGTTTGAGTCGTATCCCCCGACAAAGTCACGGCAACACCTTCAAGGCCAATACCTTCATACGTCACTTGACCCGTCACCTTACACCCAACCAAAAGCACGAAAAAGCAAAACAATACCCATGCTTTAAACTTCATACCCCACCCTCCATTGGCAATTTAAGAATTAACAATCCCTTATCCATTCAACATAAAGAATACCCGTCGCTGAAAATCGAAGGAGCGGGATCAACACCCGCCATAAGCGAAACAGCACGTTCAAATTTATTATTGAATCTGTGAGCAGACTCTTTGCACCAAGCGTCTTGTATTCTTGTTATCGCAACTTTCGGCTTCGAACCTTCCGCAGGTTTTTGAAATGGCAGAGGCGCTCAGGCCAAACCGATCCCCGATGGCTTTAAGCGGTGCGCCGGAGTATCGTTTCATCAGATAAATTTTCATTTTTCGAGCAAGTTTGGGGTCCTCGACACACTCATCCACAAGATCAGAAATCTCCCCGAACGAGGGCTTGCCTTTCAACGCCTTCAAGGCAGGAAGTTCCGGGTCGCTGCGACGGCCTTCCAGGTATTTTTTACTGATCCCCTCAATAAAGGATTCCGGCCCCAGGATCGTTGCGGCCGATGCCTTTTCCAACGGGCTGGAGGCATGGATGCTGTTTTTGTCGGAAACGAACAGGGCAAATTCCTTCCGGGCCTGTGACGCCCGGTCCGCAAAACATCCGAGGATAAAACCGGTTTCCAGCCAGTCGGGCCCCTTCTCCTTACCAACATAAGCCCTGTGGCTGGACCAGGGGTAGTCCTCCACCCGCTCCACCATGGCCGCTCTCACCGGATTCAGATGAATGTACCGCGAAAGCTCGAGGGCATACGAATCCTTGCAGACAAGAAACGCCTTGTACCGCCCCTGGAAAAGGTGCCCGAACCGCTTCCTTTTCACATTGAAGTAGGTGGTGTACGACCCGTTCACCTGCCGCATGATATGGGGCAGGTTTGCATTGGGCGTCTCGATAAGGAGATGGTAGTGATTGCTCATCAGGCAATAGGCGTGGATGATCGCCCCGAACCTCTCGTGGGCCTCACCGAGATACTCCAGGAATTTCTCCCTGTCCCGCTTGCTCTTATAAATGTTCTTTCGCTCATTGCCCCGGGATGTCACATGGTAAAACGCCCCGGGAAATGTAATCCGTAAGGGCCGTGCCATGGGTTTGCCTTTGGTTCGGGTTGTTGAAAAAAGACGATTAAAGAATAAACCCGCGAATGAAGCGGTGGTTGTCAATGAAGTTGTCGCCTCAGCGATTAAGCAGCTAATGCAGTTTTGTTACCCAACGGTAAGGTCTTTTTATCAGGGTTCAACCAAACCTCAGTGGGCAGTGTCCAATCCCGTGTTTTCCGGCTTCCCCAGCGCTCTGGATGGCGAGCTTTGGCTTGCCGCATCTTTATACTCCTGGCCTCAAGAATAGCGTCAGCAACACCCAAATGCCTCTGAACAGGTGTAACAAATTTAAGGCTGCTATGCTTGTGCTTGTAGTTGTACCAACACACAAAACTGTTCGCCCAGCTTCGTGCATCTATAAGTGTTTTGAACGGCTTTGAGGGGTAGTCAGGACGGTACTTCATAGTCCTGAACAGGGACTCTGAGTAGGGGTTGTCATCACTGACCCGAGGCCTGCTGAAGGAGGGAACCACTCCAAGCCGTTGCAAGGTCGCAAGCAAAGTGTTTTGAACGGCTTTGAGGGGTAGTCAGGACGGTACTTCATAGTCCTGAACAGGGACTCTGAGTAGGGGTTGTCATCACTGACCCGAGGCCTGCTGAAGGAGGGAACCACTCCAAGCCGTTGCAAGGTCGCAAGCATAGTGGCCCCTTTCATAGGGCTGCCGTTATCCGAGTGAAGGATCAGTGGCGTATCTTGGTTGTATATTCCATGCTTTAAACATGCTTTTTGTATCATTTCAGCAGCATGGTCTGCTGATTCAGTACCATGGATTTCCCAAGAGACAATCATACGGCTGAAGATGTCCTCCACCATGTACAGATAAAAGTGTTGTCCTCTGATGGGCGTCGGCAAATAGGTGATATCCCAGCTCCAAACTTGATTTGGACCTGTAGCAGCATATGAGGTGGGCTTCCGTTTCGGAGCCGATACAGCACGCCCTCGCCGGGCAAGTTGCCCAGCTTTACGCAAGACCCTGTAAAAAGTGGATACTGAAGCAATGTAGGTTCCTTCATCCAGAAGAGTTGGGACAATCTGGCTTGGAGGCATACTTTGGAACCGTTTTTGGTTAGAAACTGCAAGAATTTCGAGCTGTTCTTTTTCCGTCATCATGTTTGCCGGTGACGGCCTGAGTGCATCCTTTCTCTTGTCTTTCTGAAGAGAACCGGAAGGTTGATTCCACCGTTGAATAGTTCTCGATGAGACCCCAAGCTCTTGACATGCCTTGGATAATCGAGCCCCTGCATCGACGGCTTCTTGGATGACGCGAACTGCTTCAATGCGATCTGGGAGTGTAATCAGTCGTCCTCGGGATCCCCCCAGATCGCCTGGGCCTTTTTTCTCAGCACCAGCAAAGCCGCTGTTTCAGCCAGGGCCTTGTCCTTACGTTTCAGTTCCTTGGTTAAGCTTTTGATTGCTTTCTTGTCCCGCTTTCGGTCTTCAGAAAGAGCTTTCCGATGGTCGACTGGTGATGAATTAGCCTTTAAACAGGCCGTCTTCCATTCGGTAACTTGTTCCGGGTAAAGGCCTTTTTTTCGACAATACTCCGATAGTTCGGATTCATTCAGTGTGGCTGTTTCCAATACAACTGCAAATTTCTCTTCCGAACTCCATTTGTCCGGTTTATTGCCTGTTCCCGGCACAATTACTCCTTTGGATAGGGCCCGTTTCCGCCATGTATACAACGTGCTGTCTGTAATTCCTGTCTCTTCGGCCAGTCTCCGGACAGGCATGCTTGAAGGGGGCATCATCTTTTGAATCATGGACGACTTTAGTTCGTCTGAATAATAATGGCTCAACTGGTTCTCTCACAATCGCCCCGCACTCTAATTGATTTTTTCAAACGAGGCGACAACTATCCTGACACAGGGGGGAAGTTAACTCAAAGTAGCATTCTATGCTTAAAGTAACCGGAAAGCCTGCCTCCGGCGGCGAGGTGAGCCACCTCGAAAGCGGGTTCGCTAATGCTCCTGACCTTCGTTCCTCAGGTCAACCACATTCACTGACGGGCTTCGCCCTTGGGTCTTATGACACCATTGATATCGTCTTCCCCGGCTGTTCGAGTATGCCGAAACCTCAGACGTAACCATGGTGGTATGTTCCATAACAATGGTGGCAGGTCGAATGATCGGGGATCCATGTTCGCATACCAACACATTTTGAAGTTCATTTCTGAGGTTGACTTTTACCGGAACAACTCCGGGGGCCAAACTTTTGCCTGACTTGCTAAGGCTGGGTTTGACAAACAGATATTTAGTTCAGTTTTGGTTGTCGATTCGATAAGTATGCGACTTTTCGCGTCGGAGACGGACTGAACGGCCGTTGTTCAATCCCCTTTTTTCTTCGTGTCCTTCGTGCGCTTCGTGGTGATTATGAGTCTTTACGTATAATTTTACGGGCCTTGTATTTCGTCAAAGATCAGATGATTGGGTTTTGTGCGATGTCAAGACCTGAACCCTTCTGTCAGTTAGATTGATTTACTCAGAATATACGTAAACGAAGACGAGTTTTCCTGAAACTCTATCCGTGCTTCGGACAATGTTAGAATACGACACGTTAACACTTGGCCCTTGGCAGGTTTTAGATCAGCCGCCATTTGGGGAGAGTTTTCAACAAAGGCCGTTGTCTGATCGTCAAGGGGCGTGAGCACTCCCTCAGTGGTCGTTGCAACAATTTCCTCAGTATCGGAGTTCCAGTGCCACTCTCCTGTATCATTCAAATAAA
Organism: Desulfolunaceae bacterium; assembly: GCA_942491485.1. Classification (GTDB taxonomy): domain Bacteria; phylum Desulfobacterota; class Desulfobacteria; order Desulfobacterales; family Desulfolunaceae; genus Desulfoluna. Next base: position 214,234 of record CALOAX010000023.1, read on the forward strand.
ACCTCAGCGGCACAGACCTTCCAAAATAACTGAACTCCAATACCATCTCCCCCTCTTTGATGTACGTGCCATTTTTAAAATAACTCTGAGTTCCCTCCAGGGAGAAGGTAGCCTCTACGCCGTCTTGTGCAGGCTGTTTTATCAATTGCTGAAACTCTTCATTCGATACAGACAATGACAGGTTCCACGTCCCGTACAGCTTGCTTTTTGTGGATTGAAACGGGCAACCTAAAAACAGACTGATTCCAAGCAATATACAGACGGAAAACACAAGACGGGTGCTTTTAAAAGCATGATTCATGGGTATCTCCTTTCTTCAGCCGTGGCGTACGGTAATACTCTGGTACGACTCCGGGGGAAGCCGAAACGATGCGACACCAATCGGCCATTATCATAGGCCATAACAGATTATTGTAATCACATTGAACAGCCTGCTCGTTCTATCTAAAAAAAGCATAGCAACAAATGTGCAGGCTGCCCTTTTTTCACTCTTATTTTACTTATGACTTGTGGGGTCTGAGGATTGGGGTTTGTCCGATGGCAAGACCTGATCCCTTCCCTTGTCAAATGCGCTCTATTGAATAAATTGCGCCTGAATCCTTCCACTCGTGTAGTTTACCGCTGTCAATGAACAAGACTTCGCTGTCATAGTACTCATCTGAGGATGTTTTCCCATTCCTGATATCGCTGAAAACCCCGGAAGTCTTATTGTAGACAAGCTTACTGACTTGAAATTCAATATCTCCATAAGAATAATCCCTGAGCCTCATCACACCATATTTGTATGTTGGATCGACATCAGTAAAAATTTTATCAAAGTCCACAATATAAAGGTCATTGATTAAAGGATACTCCATATATGCGGTTTCTTTTATAGCGTCTTGTTTTCCTGCATGAACCCCAAACATGATGAGACAGAGAATGATTATCAACCCGGAGAACATGGGAATTGTATTTCTTTTATTAAACAAAGTCCCTTGAGCAGCTTGATAACATCACCAGGGAGTTCATCGTCCACAAGAGTTCTCTTACAGTGAGTGCATTCCATTCCGACGGACCTGGACGTGACAAAAGTCGGTATCCAATACAAATGAAAATACTTTAGGGCACCAAAGGATATAAACTGCGTTTTTTCACAATTTGGGCATTGAATTCCATCGATAATATCGCCCTCTATGGTTTTCCCTTTTGTTCCAAAAAAAATCATGCTCCCTCCGCAAAAATAGTGTCAAACCAACACATCTAACCCGGATATTTCATGAGAAAGCAACCAGATCGAAACAATAACTCTTTATTACCAATAGTTGCTGTGAAAAATTAAGATTTTTCAAAAGCACACAATGCAATTCACGGTTTCCTGCTCGCTTTTCTCACCCTTCGGACGAGCCGAGAGCACCCATCTTCCGCGTTATCAGAGCATTAAGACCACTACATCTGCAACTCTGATGCCTTGAATATGGGTGCACTCAACTCGCGAAATATCCGGCCTAACAAAACCATCTCATCTTATTGCCAATGCCCTTACTCTCTTTTGCAAGAGCATCAAACCGCCTGCATACCGGTGAAACCACAGATTTCCCTTACGCAAAAGGCACCATGATTGCTTTCCGTGTCGCCCCTTCTCATAATCGTCCCTATGGACGAGAAAGGCATTGTCATGTCCTTGGAACAAACAACCAAAACGCTTCCGCGAGTTATTGTCAAATCTGGTGTACGGGGTCTAAGCAGCATTCTCCGCTGACTGATTCGTCACTTTGACTCCGTCTTTGAATTTGATGTTGTTTACCACCAATGTCAGCAGACGAAAACCTTGGATTCGTCTCCATCGTTTCTGGGCTGACTCCAACAATTTAAAAACCATCGACAGTGTAGTCTCTCTTGATCCACAGTTTCGTGTTCGGTTCGTTCGCAACCGAACCGTAGCAAATGTCGATTCAATTGGGTTGGTTGTTCGTATGTGGACCCAGTGTTCCGCAGGAAAATCGTAAAATGCCAGAAGTTCCTTCCTGCTTTTCTTCAGGCATTTCATTGCGCTCGGATATTTGGGCTCAAATCGAAACAATGCCTCGTCGAATGCCTTTTGAGCGTCCTTACGAGTCTCTGCCATCCAAATTTCATGAAGGGCAGCTTTGATTTTTGGCTGAATGGTCTTCGGTACCTTGTTCAATACGTTGGCTGTCTTGTGCACCCAGCAGCGTTGATGTTTTGTGCCGGGATAGCATTTGGAAAGGGCCTTCCAGAATCCAAGAGCACCATCACCCACGGCCAACTTCGGGTCTTCGGTTAAACCACGAGAACGCAGGCCTGCGAGCAATTCATACCAACTGGCCTCCGACTCCCGAAAACCGTCTTCAACGGCCACCAGTTCTTTTATGCCATGCTCGGTGACGCCAACAATAACAAGAAGGCACAGGCGATTGTCCATCCGGACATTGCTGTAAACACCATCGGCCCACCAATATACGTACTTACTCTGACTCAGGTCTCGCCGGCACCAGCAGTGGTGTTCTTCAATCCACTGGCTTTTCAAACGACTAATGGTATTCGCGGATAATCCTTTCGCCTGTTCTCCCAGTAGCGCTGACAGAGCTTCCTGGCAGTCACCCGTAGAGATACCTTTCAGATAGAGCCACGGCAAAAGCTCTGTTATGCTGGCGGCCCGCTTGAGGTAAGGTGGCAGCAGGCCACTATTAAATTTGATACCTGAACCACTTCGATCACGCACTTTGGGTACGCGAACCTCAATGTCTCCAATACCGGTCTGAATTGTCCGATGGGGGAGGTAACCGTTCCTGACTACCGCCTTTCGCCCGTCATCCAGTCGTATGTTTGAACTCTTCTCAAGCATAGAGTGAAGTTCAGCCTCAACGGCTTCGGCTATGAGCTTCCTGGCACCTTGGCGGAGCATTTCTGTTAAGGGGTCAGTTACGTTTTCTTCTGGTTGTGAAACAGCTTTCAGGGTAGGTTGACTCATGGCGTATTTCCTCCTGTTGGTTGGATTCTTTGCGGGAATCAATCAACAGGATACGCCATTATCCCCATATGCTGTACACCAGAAATGACTATAGCTCCGCTTCCGCTTGACATTGCCTAAAGATTCATAAACGACGATATCTTTCTAAAATCACAAGAGAACAAAGGAAGTTCAGCTTAAAAGAGACTCTGGAAGAAGAGTAATAGTTTTTCATCGTATCTACCGATTGTTGCGCTGAGTACTGGGGGTTTGTCCTATGTCAAGACCTGACCCCTTCTCTCTGCTCGCTTTCCTCACCCTTCGGGCGAGCCGAGAGCACCCATCTTCTGCGTTATCAGAGTATTGAGGTAAACCACTACATCTGCAACTCTGATGCCTTGAATATGGGTGCACTCAACTCGCGAAATATCCGGCCTAACAAAATCAACGTTCCAATCGTCTCATCTTATTGCCAATGCCCTTACCCTCTTTTGCAAGAGCATCAAATCGCCTACATACCGGTGAAACCACAGATTTCCCTTACGCAAAAGGCACCATGATCGCTTTCCGTGTCGCCCCTTCTCATAATCGTCCCTATGGACGAGAAAGGCATTGTCATGTCCTTGGAACAAGTAACCAAAACGCTTCCGCTTGATATTGCCTAAACATTGAAAAACGACGATATATTTCTAAAATCACATGAGAACAAAGGAAGTTCAGCTTAAAACTGCCTATGGAAGAAGAGTAATAATTTTTCATCGTATCTACCGATTGTTGCGCTGAGTACTGGGTTTTGTCCGATGTCAAGACCTGACCCCTTCTCTTTTTCCCATTCCTGATATCGCTGAAAACCCCGGAAGTCTTATTGTAGACAAGCTTACTGACTTGAAATTCAATATCTCCATAAGAATAATCCCTGAGCCTCATCACACCATATTTATAAGTTGGATCGACATCAGTAAAAATTTTATCGAAGTCCACAATATAGAGGTCATTGATTAAGGGGTACTCGATATATGCGGATTCTTTTATAGCGTCCTGTTTTCCGGCATGAACCCCAAACATGATGAGACAGAGAATGATGATCAACCCGGAGAACATGGGAATTGTGTTTCTTTTATTAAATAAAGTTCCCTTGAGCAGCTTGATAACATCATCAGGGAGTTCATCGTCCACAAGAGTTCTCTTACAGTGAGTGCATTCCATTCCGACGGACCTGGACGTGACAAAAGTCGGTATCCAATACAAATGAAAATACTTTAGGGCACCAAAGGATATAAACTGCGTTTTTTCACAATTTGGGCATTGAATTCCATCGATAATACCACCCTCTATGGTTTTCCCTTTTGTTCCAAAAAAAATCATGGTCCCTCCGCAAAAATAGTGTCAAGCCAACACTTCTAACCCGGATATTTCATGAGAAAGCAACCAGATCGAAACAATAGCTCTGTATTCGAAATAGTTGCTGTGAAAAATTAAGATTTTTCAAAAGCACACAGTGTAATTCACGGTTTCCTGCTCGCTTTCCTCACCCTTCGGGCGAGCCGAGAGCACCCATCTTCTGCGTTATCAGAGCATTGAGGTAAACCACTACATCTGCAACTCTGATGCCTTGAATATGGGTGCACTCAACTCGCGAAATATCCGGCCTAACAAAATCAACGTTCCAATCGTCTCATCTTATTGCCAATGCCCTTACCCTCTTTTGCAAGAGCATCAAACCGCCTGCATACCGGTGAAACCACAGATTTCCCTTACGCAAAAGGCACCATGATCGCTTTCCGTGTCGCCCCTTCTCATAATCGTCCCTAATAGACGAGAAAGGTATTGTCATGTCCTTGGAACAAACAACCAAAACGCTTCCGCTTGACATTGCCTAAAGATTCATAAACGACGATATATTTCTAAAATCACAAGAGAATAAAGGAAGTTCAGCTTAAAAGAGACTCTGGAAGAAGAGTAATAGTTTTTCATCGTATCTACCGATTGTTGCGCTGAGTACTGGGGTTTGTCCGATGTCAAGACCTGACCCCTTCCCTTGGGCCGCAGGCGATGCGTAGCTTCTCCTGCACAGCCTTAATCCCGATGGGTGACTGGTGCAGATTGACTCTGCAACCGATTTATTGAAACTTCAGGCGCAGAATCCGATTCAAAAAAAGCACGTTGTAACTGCGTTTATTGGTGACTCAAACAAAAAGGCTGAAAAGTTCTAACTTTTCGGAGAAGAGGGTGTTTTTTCTCTTTACAAGATATTAAATGGGTGACCCCTTACTCTTGTAACGGCATTGACTGGAGAGGTACCGTTTTTATAAGCTCCCAGTTATTTGTCATTTCTCCTACTTGTACTTGAATAAAAGATTTATTATTGACAGACCAAATAAACCGAACGACTCCGTCATTACTACCCTTCAAATAAATCTCGTTATCTTGCCAGCCAAGAGCTAAATATTTTTCATCACCTGGAGCAGCATTGGTATTATAATTTATTTCCAGTAACAAAATGGCCTTTCCTTCAACAAATGAAAAAAACTTTACAACATCGTAAACAGCACCTTTCCCAAAGCCTCCAGTCTCAATAGTATAAGACACCATTTTATCAACACAACCATCTTTATTTAAATCTGAAAGACCGCCATCAAACCATTTATTAGTGTCATTTGTATAAAGTAACAACCTACCCGATTCATCAAATGTGATTGAAACACTTCTATCTCCTCTTGCGCCAACACTAAAGAATAAATAATATGTTTCAAATGCTCGATTAGCACCATGAAACCGAAACCGTTCAACTTGTCCACTCTCAAAGTTACTTTTTAAGCCTTTTACTTCTTCGAATAAACCATTTTCGGTTAACAATTTACGAAGCATTTCTCTATCACCTTCTACGGCACCACTATCTTTAATAAATTTAAACACATAGCAAGCAGCAACACTCAACAGACACAATAATACTACAGTGTATATCCATCTTTTATATCTACTTATATATAACAAGTTGACCTCCTACTTTGGTGCGCCAGGCAACTCCCAAGAAAATCCTCTCCGAACACCATTACCACCCCCATGCCCTGTAGATACACCTAACATCCCTTTCATCTCAAGTAAATGTGGCAATGAATCAGTATCATTAAGAGTAAACCACTTACCGTAGACTTTATCATATTCATACTCTGCTATTGTTTGGCTTATCGTTTCAATAAATATTCGACCGCCTCCTCTGCCCCATGGCCGCCTATCCTCTTGTATAATCTCAACTTCATCAGTAGTATAATCGTTCTTTTGAGATTTTGAAGTATCTCTACCATATACAGATTCAGCATCGTAAAGATAACCATGGCCTGTACCTGCTTCACTGTTGAATCGCCAGCCAGCAGTTACCACAATTGATGAACTCCATACTGCAATTTGTTTTGACCATGCCAATTCTTTGTCACCATATGTATTAAAAGTAATATAGTCACCATCCGCTATTGCATGAGAAATATGAACCCCCATATTCTCAACAAAGCCCCATGATACTTTTGAACTTCTCTTAGACCATCTATTCCTTACTGGACGATATCGCCTAATATAATTACCTACTGAAGTTTTCAATTGAACCGTACCGACACCAAACTTATTTAGCCATTTAAAATCAAAGGGGTACTCCCAAAAATACTCATAGTTCCTCTCAAAATCATTAACATTTGACATATCCCACTTCAATTCACCATCGACATAAAGCTCAAGACAACTTTCATCTCTTTCAAGTAGAATAGCCATAGTTGCTTCACCATGTTCATTTGGCAAGCCAATAGTTGCTGAATATACTAACCCAAACAAATCGATTAACATATTTCCCGCATTATGATTGAACCCATACACATTAACCCCGCCCCTCTCCCCAATCGGATCCCTGCTCCCCCACCTCCCCAACTCCCCCACATAATACCGATACCCATAATACACCAACCCCATCTCATCCCCATACTTCGTACTAAACCTGAACGCATTCTCCCCCGCAGCCTCCCCTTCGGCCACAATCTCCTTTCCAAAGGCATCGTACTCATACCGCGCTGCGATACTCCCGCTGCCGTCCACCAACTGCCCCACGTTCCCATTGGCATCGTAAGCAAGATAATAAACCTCCCCCGCCATCACCTCGGCAACAAGCCCCCCCACGCCCCCGGCCCCCTGAAGACTCTGACTCAAATCAAGCCCCCAGACATACGACTTCTGCGTCACCCCAACCCCATCGGTCTCCGCAACAAGGTTCCACCCGTCGTAAACAAAGAGGGTCGTGGTCTCATCGCCCCAAGCCCCAGCGGTATACACCTGCGTCACCTTCTTGACCCTGCGCCCCATGTAGTCATAGGCAAAGGCAAACTTCATGTCCCCCTCGGCAGGCGAACTGGGATAGAAAGCAACCAGCCTGTTCTCCCCGTTCCATTCAAGGGTGTTCCCATCCCAGGCCGTCATGTTGCCGTCGGCATCGTAGGCGAGGCTTTCCGGGACAGTGTTTTCGGTAATGGACTCGTACTGATTCACCTCGTTGGTCACGTAGTTCTTGATGACCTGCTGGGGCTGCAGCCCACCTTCGGTGGCATTCGTCCGGTTGCCGATGGGATCATACGCAAAAATCCGGGTTTCGGGGTCCACGGGAGTGGACAATTCTTCGAGATCCGTCCCCTTGTAACGGTGAGATTCGGTGACCTCGTTTCGGTCGTTGTAGTCCCACTTGGTAAAGGCAGCCTCGGCAAAGGCAGCCCCGGAGTTCTTCACGGACGAGCGCCGTCCGATTTCATCGTAGGCATAGGTGTAATCTGAAACGACGCCCACATCCCAGGTGTTCTCGACCTTGGTTTTCAGGTTCCGCTTGGGCTCGAATTCATAGGTTGCGGCGAAACCTTTACCGGTAAAGTATCCGCCGATGAGCTCGGAATTGTCCACACGGTTGTAGGTCACGGTGTCGGCGTGGCCGCCTGCATTCCAGTCCAGGGTCTTGAACCTGCCATTCTCATCGAAGCCGTAGGTGATCTCATATCCGGCGCCAAGGGCGAACCCACTCGATCGACCCTTGCCGTCATAGGTTCGAGTCAGGGTCTTGTTAACAAGGCCTGTGGTGGTTTCAGATTCCAAGGCTAAGAATTCGTTGTAGGCGAAGGTGCGATTACCCATAGCGTCACTGACGCCTTTCTGGCGACCGAGGCGGTCGTAGGCAAAGGTGATGTCGGGGGTTGTATCGCTGTAGTCGATGGTTTTCAGCTCGCCTGTGGCGTCATCGTAGACATACGTGGTCACGAGGGATTGGTTGCTTCGGGCCCAGGTGCGGGTGTGGAGCTTGCCGCCGGAGGTGTAGGTATATGCTGTTGATTTGCCTTTGGCATCCTCTTTGGCGGTGAGAAGACCTGTGGCGTCGTCGTAGTGCCAGGTGGTCACATCACCCGTTGCCGAAACAGGAAAGTTGTCCCCATTCCAGCCTTCCTCGGTGCGGTAAGTGGTCATGGTCTCCATCCGGCCTTCGGCATCGTAGGTGTAGGCCACCGGATAGGTGGCGTCGCCCCAGGTGTGGGTGACCTGGCCCTTGATGTTGTAAGCGGTGCGGGTTGTTTTCTCCAGGGCATTGGTCTCGGAGACCTTCATCCCGGTTGCCGGATCGTAGGCAAATTTTTGCTTATTGCCTGCGGCATCTTCCACCCAGTCCACGCGGCCTTTTTCGTTGTAATGGGTCATGGCCGTGCCGGTACGGGGATCAGTGACGTCGGTTCGACGGCCTAGGACGTCATAGTCCAGGATGGTGGTGAGGCCCGTGGCGCTTGTGGAAGAAACCACAAGACCGTAACGGGACACACTCACCTGATCGATGGTGGAGAAGGGGGTGTCCACGGTCTGGATGACGGTGTCGTTGGCCCGGTCGATGGCGGTTTTGGAAATGATCTTGTTGCCGTGGATGTCGATGGAAACAGACTCTGAAGCCAACGCTTCGCTTAAGCCGGTGATGCGATTACTCGATGTGGAGACCGTGGTTTGGGCATCGCTGCCCTCTTCGGCATAGACGACCTGTGTGGACTCCTGCCACCAGGCGCCGTCCACTTCTTTGGCGAGGGTTTCGGATTCGGAGATGCGATCACCGGACGCCAGGATCAGCTCGCCGTTGCCGTCCACATCGAGGCCCGTGCGGAACGCTTCCCCTGCTTCGTTATACACATAAAGGGTATCGGCCATGCCGGTGGTTTCGGAACGGACGATGCGGCCCTTGCCATCGTAGTAGTGGCGGGTGGTTTCTATCCCTGCAAACCCCGGTTTCTCGGCTTTCACGGTGCGGCCCAGGCGATCGGCCCATGAGGTCTCCCACATGGGGCCATCTTCTTCGCCCAGGCTCACCTTGGTCCACTGGCTGCCGTCGTCCTCCACGCCATAGGAGTAGTACCGTGCAGGCGCAGCTGTGCCGGTGACGCTCTTGATGCGGCCGTCTTTAAAGCGGGTGGTGATCTCGGTGGCCCCACCGGGACGGGTAACGGTGGTGGTGAGGCCATCTGTGCTGTAGTCATACGAGGTCGTCAGGCCATCGGGGCCGATGGTATAATCCATGCGGCCTGCGGTATCGTAGTGGTTCTCGGTTTTAAGCGATAGCCCGCCTGAGGTCGTGGTCTCGGTAAGGCGGCGCCCCTTGGCATCAAAGGTGTAGGAGGTGGTAATCCCCCCTTTGAGCCCCTCGCGGGTGGCCGAGGTCATGCGGTCCAGGTCGTCGTACAGATAGTCTGTGGTGGTACCGGTGGCATCAGTAAAAGAGTCCCGGTCACAGCACCCCCATGCGGCTTCGGTGATGGTGCCGCTGGAGTTTGTGGTCTTGATGACATGGCCGTCGTCATCGAGTTCGTTTTCGCTCCAGGCGATGAGCTGGTAGCCGTCAGCTGTTCGGATGTGGGTTTCCGTGCGGGTGGTCCGTCCGAGGTGATCTTCGATGGAAACCTCCCGGGTGGTCTTGCCCGCAATCCCACCTGGAAATGTTTCGGTGCCGTGGATGACGGTGGTCTTCAGGCCGCCGTCATCAGTGGTTTCATAGGCATAGGTCTCCATGCGGCCATCGGGATGGGTCACCTGCCTGGTCCTGCCCGAGGTGATCTCGCCCAGCTTGACCGGATGGAGCACGCGCACGGTGCGCAGGTTAGCGGCATCGCCGAACGATGCGCCACCTGATTCACACCGCTCCGTGATCTCGGTGCGTTCCCCGCTTGCCTCATCCACGATGTACGCATGGTAGCTCTTTGAAACGAGTTTTCCTTCCACCGTCTCCCGCACTTCACGGGGGCGGTGATTGTCTTCTTCAGCGTTGGAGTCCAAAAGGGTCACCGGGGTGTACCCCCTGGCCACGGACTTTACGGTGGCATCCGAAGCATTTTTGTCGGCATCGAGATGCGCCGAGGCCGTTCCGGTAATACGGCCGTCATCGTCATAGGCGTAACGGGTCCAGGAGCCGTCTGCGTTCTCCACCTGCTTTAACCTGCCGTAGCCGGGGGAAGATTTTTCGGTATAGTACGCCTTGATACGCTTAAGGGAAAAACCGTCGGGATCTGAAATGGACTCGATCACCTCGTCGCCCCAGGCAAAGGTTTTCCAGAGTTCCTTCTCTTTTGCGGCAAGCTTGTTCTCATGGTCTTTCACCGCGGTGGTGATGGCCGTTTCGAGGTCGTTCATCTTCTCTTCGAACTTTTCGGTGACCTTGGCCCCATCGGCCTCGATGAGGGACCATGTTTCATTCAGGTCACCCAGCTTTTCCTGCACATAGGTGTAGGGCGTTTCTACCCCTCCGTTGATTTCCGTGATGTTGAGACGGGTCATTTTCTCCGCAGACGGAAAAGGATTTTTCACGCGCCAGAGGGTAAAGGGTTGGCCAACAGCCTCATAGATCTGCTTCTCGGCATTCCAGGTGGCCTCACCGGGCCGAAAAAACCGCACGTCATAGCCGCTCTTGTCCTCATAGGGGACAATATCCACAAAGGTCTCGGGGGCCACCACCTGGCGAAGCACCCCTTCGGCATCCAGGATCTGGTCCACGCCCTCCACAAGGGTTGCCACGGAAAGGGATTTCGGGGTCACCACCCCGGTACTCAGGACATCGGTCTTAAGCAGCAGGTCCCCTGCCGGGGCCCCTCCGTCCACGCGGCCCAGGCTGATACGGGTATCCACACTGGAAAGCGCCACAAACCCCTTGCCGGGCCTGTCGCAGTCCGTGCAGCCGGGGCAGCCCACGCGGATGGCCGTCTCCGTAAACGGCGCCACGCCATCTGCGGTGTTGTAATCGTCTCCAAGCAGTGTGGCGCGCACCACCACCCAGCCGCGCCTGCTGTCCGTGGCTGAAAGGAGTTTGTAATTGCCGTTTTTAAGGGTCTCGCCCGTCACTGTGACGCCTCGGTCGGCTTTAACGATGTTCCAAAGGACCTTATCCGATGTATCGGTCTTGCCTTCCCCCAACTCGTCTTCCACGGTGCCCGGTCGGGTCCGCGCAATAAGGGTCATGGTGTTGCCGGGCATGATGCGGCATTTGGTCTTCTGCGGATCGGAGTCGAAGATACCGATGTGAACGCCCTTGTACTCCCAGAGCACGTTGGAGTCATCACCGTTCATGTAGAGGCGAACGGTGAGGAAATCCTCCGGGGAGAAGAGTTTGGAGACATCCATGGTGGAGGGAAAATTCAAGGCATAGGTCGCCTCCACGGGGGGCAACGTCTCCCCTTTTTTCGGCACCTCCTGCCTGTTTACCACCGCCTCGATCTCCTGACCGCCGATGGAGAAGATCAGGGTTTTCTCGGGATCGAAGCCGGGCAAGGCATCCAGTTCGTCCTGCAGCAGGGTGTAGAGGATATTGCGCCAGGTTCCGGCTGTTTGGAGATAGGGCACAGCCTCCGGGTCGTCTTTTGAAACGGCTTCCGGCTCTGGAGCCTTGCCGTCCATGGCGAAGTAATCTTCCAGAAGGGAGAACTGCATCTCCGGGCGGTAGACCCAGCGGTGGACGGGGTTGACCGTTTCAGAGAGGTTTTCATCGGCATCCGCATCGGCCAAGGCCACGTTCCGGGCAAACTGCGCGGTTAGGGTCACCCCTTCATCATAGACGGGGATAAGCATGGGCACGTACTTCGCCGGGCGGCCCGTGAGGTTCTTCATCCCGGCCCCGTTTTCGTCCTGATTCTCATCTTCGATAACGCCGGTGCCGATCTCCTCGAAGCTGGGATTCCGCTCCATGGGTTCCCCGCAGACATGGAGGTAGTAGTGGGCGGTGTCCAGGCTGAGATCCGTTTTATTGGGGATCTGAAGGATCTCGGTGTGGAGGCCCGGCTGAATGCCAAACTGGGCGATGTACCCGCCGCCTTTCTTGGAGTTGGCCTCCACCTCGGCCTCTTGACCGGGATTTCCCAGAACTGCCTGGAGCTTGCCCGGCTCCACCACCTTGGCAAAACGCCCGGTGAACCCGGGCAGGTCGTCGGGAAGGGGGGAGCCATCGCGATCCAGCCATTCGACGGTGATCTTCACTTCCTTGTCCGTGGCAAGACCGGCCCCTTCGAACCCCACCAGGGTTTTCTTCTCTCCTGCCTGCTGCCCCGAGGTCATCCAGGTGCGCTCCGCCCGCACCTTCAGGTTGGGCGGCCCCATGACAATGGGCTCGGTGGAAAACGAGAAAAGATTCGTGTTGCTCTCTTCGAAAGCCATCGCCTCTTCGCCTGTGAGGGCATCGCCAATGCCCGCCCCCACGGTGGCGGTGCCGGTGCCCATGTAGCCCGTGGCCCGGTTGATGAGGATCACCTTCACGGGCTCGCCTACGCGCAGGTGATCGGCACTGGCCCCACGGAGTTCGATGTTGATGTTGTTGGCATCCTGCCAGCCGGAAAGGTTGTTATGATAAAAATTCCGGTTGTTGCCGAACATGTTGTTGTTGCCCGGCCCCCTCATGGGCAATTTGTAATAGATCTTCTGGTTCGCGGCATCCACGCCGCCGTCCTGATACCCGTTTTGTTCTCCGGTCCCTTTTGCCAGCCCTTCCCGGGAGCAGACAAGCTGGTTGTTGGAGAGCCGGTAGACATAGATATCGGTATCCATAAGGTCTTCTGCGGTGATGGTTTTGAGGAGGCCCTGGTCTTCCAGGTCGGGGACGTGGTCCACCAGACGGGTGAGGTCGGGGGACCTTAACGATCCCTCTTCATCGAACTTACTTCCGAACCAGACCTGGACTTCACGATTCACCACCTTGGAATCGTCCCCCTCCAAGGGGTAGGTCTTCACCTCCACGATGTCTTTTGCGCCGTCCCCGTTGAAATCGTAGTTTTCATAAAGCTTGGCCAGGGACAGCTCCGTTTTCGGGGTGCCGGATGCATCCGCTTCCTTGTAATAAACGGACCGGTAGCTGTAGCTGGTCTCGCCCGTTTCGACGATCTGAACGGGGGCCGATGGATTTTGGATACCTGCCATGCCGGTGAGCATGGCCATGTCGATGGCAATGTTAAAATCCAGGTTCGCATTCAGGGTGTTGAAGCAGCTCTCCGGCATATTGAGACCTGCAAAGTAGAGACCGACCCCCTTCTGGCTCTTGGGGTTGAAATTATGGTACCGAAGCTCGGTCCAGATGATGTTGGTGTAGTTGATGTCGCAGGAATAGCAGGGACAGGGCGGCACCCAGTATTTGAGAAAGTAGAAGCCCTTGTCATCCGTGGTGGTGAAATAGGAGCTCATGGTATTGGCAACCTTCACATTTTCGAAGGCACCCCAGAGCTTATGCTTCTCCTTGTCATAGCCGGAAAGGTAATCAAGCCCCAGGGTCCGGTCGTTCTGCTCGCTAAAGGAGAGGGAGCCGTCCTGAGGGGTGTAAAAGGCCGTAAGGTATCCGATGTTGGAGGCAGAGCGATAGATGATGGCTTTGTTCTCATCCAAAAGCACGGATTGATCACTGGTGCTGATGGAGTCATAATGATTAAGATTCAGTGGTGTTTCCAAAAGAATCGGATTCTCGTTGACCGTACCGTATAAATAGCCATCCTCCCGAACTACGACGGTATAGGTTTCTTGTTTCAGTTCGGGTTTGGTAACGGCTTTAGCATCGCTGGTTTTAAACGAGGCACTTTCATAGTCTTCACGGGTCAAGACCTGCAAGGCAAAGCCTGCATAATCTTTTTTCACTTCATCATATTTTTTATACCAGGCTCTGAACGTATCCCCCGCCATAAGTGAGGCATCCAAATACTCACAGGAACCGATCTCCTCCTTCACGCCCCCCTCTTCATCAAACTCCACCCAGATGGGACAGCCGTTTCTCATCACCAGGCCCTGGCCAGCCACATACCCCTTGTTCACACGCAATCCACCTGTGCTGTTCATCAGATGCTGTTGGGCCATCATGGAATCGATGGACCCCATGGCAGAGGTGCTTTTAATGCCGACGGTGGAAGAGAATGCAAAAAACGCCAGAGCGATGACCAGAGATGAGAGAAGAGAACGACGCAGCATGATGTGTATCCACTTTTAGGTGATCGATTATTTGTTGAAGCCTCCGGCGGCCCTGCCGGGGGCCAAACTTTTGAAAAGTTTGACAAACAGGCTTGCGAATGCTCCAGCCCTCGTTCCTCGGGTTGTCGCATTCGCTGACGGGCGGTGCCCGTGGCCAGCAAAATGGGTAATTCGGGCTCCTCCATGGAGCCCCCTGCACGATGGAGCGCCGGGCTTTTCCGGGGCTGCCGGGGTGACGGAGCGGGTTATTGTTCCGCCATGTTCGGCTTCGGATGCTGCCCGAAGGATGCCGCACGGGAGTGCGGCATTCCAAAGCATTGGGACCATCCCCGGCCAGGCCGGAGAAAATGCCGAGCAGGAGCTCGGCGCGCCCGGAAGAGCCGTTCGTCACGATGGAGCGAATGCATACATATAGGTGGCATCACACGGGTGGTGCATAAATGCACCCTACGGTCCTCTGTAGCCCAACCATCGCCTATAAACCCTGTAGCGAAACCCCTTACCGCCGGAGTTATTCCGGTCAAAGTCAACCGCAGATATGACTCCAAGCTCTATAGTTTCTCAACCATGGATCCCCGATCATTCGCCTCACCACCGATATCGGGTAACGAACCATCAGGGGGCTCTTGTCGCTTTCGAGACCCCGAGCAGTCGGGGATGACGAAAACCAATAATGAAATCCGTCTCTCTTGCGGAGGCGGTTGCCAGGCGTCACCCGTCGCGCGAATGCCCGGAAAACAAGAGGATTACGACACCCTTCGTGCATTCGCCATAGGATTTCAAGGTGCCCCCACCTTGCCGCCGGAGGCATTCTTTTCTGCTATTTTAGACTTTCAATCACCCCGATGAGTTCGGCCATGCTGACGTCACCGGAGACCACCTGGTCGAGGTTGGCCTGGAGTTCCACGGGCACGGGGCAGTAGCCGATGTAGTCGAGGGCTTTCAGGCGACAGGGGCCTTCGCTTACCACCCGTTTGGCGCCGTGATCGATGGATCCGACCCCTACGGGGACGATGGTTTTCGATGTCGGGTCAAATCCGAGGAGGAGCACTCTCTGGCCGAGATCTGCCAGGTAGTCGTGGCTGCCGGACAATTCGGGCATGGCCATGGAGATTCCGGTCTCCCCTTCTGTGATGATGCCGCGGGGCTGGAGAGCGTACATCCAGTGGGGTACGGCCAGATCCAGGGTGGGGTCGGGGATCTGTTCCCGGACGGTAAACTGGACATGGACGTTGCCCTCTTCCGAGCCATCGGGAAATGCGAGGTCGGCGTCGGTGAAGTCGAGGATCAGGTCACCGTTCTTGAGATCCGAGGGGCCGCCGCGTGATACGATGTAACGGAAGGGTTCGGTGGTATCCAGGGCGGGGATGCGGATCATCTCGGCTCTGTTCAAGCGGCCTTCGGTGAGTCCTATAAGGATCTCATGGGTGCCCATGGCAAGGTTCTTCATGCCCGAATTCACCGCCACGGTATAAAGCCCCCCTTCAATGTTCTCCGAGGCAGTCAGGCCGAACCCGAAGCTGTAGTAACCGTCGGCATTGGTACGGGTCTTGAGCTTCCGCTCTTTCAGTTCCACCTCGATGCCTTTGACGGGCTGCATGAACTGATCGGCCACAAAGCCTTCCATCAGGGTGGGCATGGACCGCACGGAGAAGGTGCCGCGATGGATCTCCACCCCCTCGTTCAGAACGCGGCAATAAACAGTGCCGCCATAGGCCATGTCCTTTTCGGGGTAAAAAGCCATCATGGTGTTTTCCGGAAAACTGGAGACACCACCGTCCACGGGATCGCGATCCCGGTGGACCTGCTCCGGCTTCACACTGCTCATGGAGGTGATATCCGCCCCTTTGGCCTGGGCGACCCAGGTAGGGCCGTGGGCAGTCTCCAGGATTTCGAGTGTGATTTTCGACGGTTCCACGGCTTTGTTAAAGTAAAAGGCGATAAAAGAATTGGGTTCCACGTCGTCACGCCCGTTTTCCGGGTCCTGGCGCACCACCCTGACAGGCGTGTCGTCAAGGTTTGCCACCTCAAAGGAGGCGGATTGCTGAGAAATCAGGCTGCCCGTATTGGAAAGGGCTTTCACCATCAGCGACCTGGTGCCCTGGGTGGCGGGCACGGTGAGGGTCTTTGAAGCCGTGATGCCAGAGCGTTCCATAATGACGTCTTCCCCGCCGTCGACACTCACCACCACCTGCTCTTCATCACCGAGACCGGGGGTGGACGCCTTCACCTCGAGGGGCATCTCAGTACCGGAGACTGTGAGGGTGCTCCCCTCTTCCGGTGCGAGGATGGCAATGGCGATCTCGGCGTCAAAGAGCATGCGGAACCCGTAAAAGGAGCGATTGCCTGCCAGGTCCGTGACTTCCAGGATAAAATCCCGTTCTTCCAGGCGTACCAGGGGGATGGCCACATCAAAGGTCCACAGGTCTGCGCCCTGGGGCAGTGCGGTGACAGGGGCGCCGTTCAGTGAGATGGAAGAGAGGTTCCCCTCGTCGATGGTGCCGGTGAGATGAAACGGCGTGGCCTTGACCGTGTAGAGGGCCTGGGACGTCGTCAGCTGCGGCGAGGTGATTTCGATTATCGGGGGCCCTCCATCGTAATGCACACTGAACTCGACCTGTGAGGTGAGGCCGTTGCTGTCTGTGGCAACCACGTCAATGGATAAATCGTTTCCGGCTCCTTCCTCAAAGGCCAGCGAATACTCGAAGGAGACATCGGTTCCGGCACCCGTCATGGTGGCCGGGGTGTCGTTGACGAGCACGGAGGTGATCTCGGCTGAACCGTGCACCACGCCGGTCACAGAAATGTCACGGTTGGAGAGCCAGGCGCCGGATGCAGGGGCATGGATGGTGATTTCCGGCGGATTCTCTTCCACGATGCCTGTTCCGGCATCATAGGTGACCACCACGTGTTGTGAGCTGTTTCCGTAAGGTGTTTCCGCAACGAGTGTGAGGGTGTTGGGGCCTTCCACCAGCTGAACCAGGGCGATGGAGAAGGCGTAGTCGTCGCCCTCACCTGTGGGGAAGTAGACCTCGCCGTTGAAGAGCAGGCGGATCTTCTCCGGGCTCAGGCTGGAGCGCACATGGCCTGAAAGGGTAACGGTCTCCTCGGTTAGCGTCGTGCCGTCGGCCGGCGAGGTGATGGTAATCACGGGAACTGCCGACAGGGTGGAGGTGACCGTCATGCTCTTTGTGATGGGATCACCTTCGGCCAGGATCATGGTGATGGTGAGATGGTTCTCTCCGATGGCCAGGGGCACTTCTCCGGTAAGAGACCCGTCTTCGTGGAGTATCAGGCCGAAGAGCTGGCCGGGGAAACGATCGTTCGTAGCTTCCACCTTCACGATGGTCACATCGGGAGAGCTGGCGAAGCCGCTGAGGTCCACGAAGGAGTCTGTGGTCTCCATGTTTTCGGGGATATTTATGGTAAGCTCCGGCTCGGCAGCTTTCATCACCTGGACATCGGCCGCATCGCTTACGACCTCATACAGGGAGTTGCTCACCACACAGACATAATTGCCGCGATCAGCGTATACGACGGAATCGATGGAAAAATCACGAGATGTGGCACCGGAAATGGGCTGGTCGTCCTTCTTCCACTGATAAACGAGACCGGACCCCAGGGCCGTCACGACCAGGGAGAGCTTGTCGCCTTCGTCAAACATCCCCCCTTCGGGGTGCTCGGTAATAACCGGCTTCACCCGCTTAACGGTGAGAAGGGCCTTTCTTGTGGTCACCTGTCCCCCCTCTTCTCCGGCAGTATTTGAAACCAGACAGTGATATCGGGTGTTGTTGTGGGTATCGAACCTGAGGTCAGACAGGGTGAGCGAATGATCTGTTTCCCCTGCCAGAAGCTCAGTTCCACGGTACCACTGATAGGTAAGCTGAGAGCCGGTGGCTGAAACCGAGAACGTTGCAGATTTGAACTCTTCCACATTTTCCTGGTCCACGGGCTGGTTGACTATCCCGGGGGGCATAAGAATCACGTCAAGAGTTACAGGACCAGAGGTGACGCTATGGTTCTGACCGTTCCAGGCATTGGAGACCACGCAGGTGATCGGGGCGTTGTCATCCTTGTAGTCGGATGCGGCAATGGTCAGGGTGGCCGTGGTGAGGCCATCGGCATCGGTGCTCTGGTTGGCCTCGCCAGTAAGCGCCTCACCGGCCTTTAACCATGCAAAACTTAAATGAGAACCGGAAGCCTGGATGGTGAAGGTGACAGGCTTGCCTTCGTTGACGCGCTCCGGAGCGGAGACAGGCTGATTGGTAATGACGGGTTCGGCCAGGTTTACCGTCAAGGTGGCCGGCTCACTTGTCAGGGTGTTGCCTTCAGTACCCTGATCGCCCTCGAACCGATTGCTTACAACACAGGTGATCCTGGCTTCGTGATCTTTAAGGCTCACCGAAGGAATGATCCACTCAGAGGTCGTGGGCCCAGGGACGATGGTATCGTCGGTGCACTCCAGGCTCCATTGGTAGGTCAGCTCGCTGCCCGTGGCGCTCACGGAGAACTTGGCTTCTTCACCTTCGGTTTTGGTCGTGCTTACAGGGTGTGTGTTTATGACCGGCGAAATCAGAACCACGTCAAGGGTGACAGGATCCGAGGTCACGCTATGGTTCTGGCCGTTCCAGGCGTTGGACACAACGCAGGTGATCAAGGCGTTGTCGTCCTTGTAGTCGGACTCGGCAATGGTCAGGGTGGCCGTGGTGAGGCCATCGGCATCGGTGCTCTGGTTGGTCTCGCCAGTAAGCGCCTCGCCGCCTTTTAACCACGCAAACCCCAAGTGAGAACCAGATGATTTAATTGTGAAGGTGACGGAATCACCTTCGTTGACGCGCTCCGGAGTAGAGACAGGCTGATTGGTAATCACGGGTTCGGCTAGGTTTACCGTCAGGGTGGCCGGCTCACTTGTCAGGGTGTTGCCTTCAGTACCCTGATCGCCCTCGAACCGATTGCTTACAACACAGGTGATCCTGGCTTCGTGATCTTTAAGGGACACCGAAGGAATAATCCACTCAGAGGTCGTGGGCCCAGGGACGATGGTATCGTCGGTGCACTCCAGGCTCCATTGGTAGGTCAGCTCGCTGCCCGTGGCTTTCACGGAGAACTTGGCTTCTTCACCTTCGGTTTTGGTCGTGCTTACAGGGTGTGTGTTTATGACCGGCGACATCAGAACCACGTCAAGGGTGACAGGCTCCGAGGTCACGCTATGGCTCTGGCCGTTCCAGGCGTTGGACACAACGCAGGTGATCTGGGCGTTATCATCCTTGTAGTCGGATTCGGCAATGGTCAGGGTGGCCGTGGTGAGGCCATCGGCATCGGTGCTCTGGGTGATCTCGCCTGTAAGTGCCTCCCCGCCCTTTAACCACGCAAAGCTCACGTGAGAGCCGGAAACCTGGATGGTGAAGGTGACGGGAGCGCCTTCGTTGACGCGCTCCGGAGTGGAGACAGGCTGATTGGTAATCACGGGTTCGGCCAGGTTTACTGTCAAGGTGGCGGGCTCACTTGTCAGGGTGTTGCCTTCGGGGCCCTGATCGCCCTCGAACCGGTTGCTCACAACACAGGTGATACTGCCTTCGTGATCTTTAAGGGACACGGAAGGAATGATCCACTCGGAGGTGGTGGGCCCGGGGATGATGGTATCGTCGGTGCGCTCCAGGCTCCATTGGTAGGTCAACTCGCTACCCGTGGCGCTCACGGAGAACATCGCTTCTTCACCTTCGGTTTTGGTCGTGCTTACAGGGTGTGTGTTTATGACCGGCGGCATCAGAACCACGTCAAGGGTGACGGGATCTGAAGTCACGCTATGGCTCTGGCCATTCCAGGCGTTGGACACAACGCAGGCAATCCCAGCGTTGTCATCCTTGTAGTCGGATGCGGCAATGGTCAGGGTGGCCGTGGTGATGCCATCGGCATCGGTGCTCTGGGTGGTCTCGCCTGTTAGTGCCTCCCCGCCCTTTAACCACGCAAAGCTCAAGTGAGATCCGGAAGCCTGGATGGTGAAGGTGACGGGAGCGCCTTCGTTGACGCGCTCCGGAGTGGAGACAGGCTGATTGGTAATGACGGGCTCGGCCAGGTTTACCGTCAAGGTGGCGGACTCGCTCGTCAGGATGGCGCCTTCGGAACCCTGATCGCCCTCGAACCGGTTGCTCACAACACAGGTGATCCTGCCTTCGTGATCTTTAAGGGACACAGAAGGAATGATCCACTCGGAGGTGGTGGGCCCGGGGATGATGGTATCGTCGGTGCGCTCCAGGCTCCATTGGTAGGTCAACTCGCTACCCGTGGCGCTCACGGAGAACTTGGCTTCTTCACCCTCGGTTTTGGTCGTGCTTACAGGGTGTGTGTTTATGACCGGCGGCATCAGAACCACGTCAAAGGTGACGGGATCTGAAGTCATGCTATGGCTCTGGCCATTCCAGGCGTTGGACACAACGCAGGCAATCCCAGCGTTGTCATCCTTGTAGTCGGATTCGGCAATGGTCAGGGTGGCCGTGGTGATGCCATCGGCATCGGTGCTTTGGGTGGTCTCGCCTGTAAGAGGCTCGCCGCCTTTTAACCACGCAAAGCTCACGTGAGAACCAGATGATTTAATTGTGAAGGTGACGGGGGCGCCTTCGTTGACGCGTTCCGGAGTGGAGACAGGCTGATGGGTAATGAGGGGTTCGGCCAGGTTTACCGTCAAGGTGGCTGGCTCACTTGTCAGGGTGTTGCCTTCAGTACCCTGATCGCCCTCGAACCGATTGCTTACAACACAGGTGATCCTGGCTTCGTGATCTTTAAGGCTCACCGAAGGAATGATCCAATCGGAGGTGGTGGGGCCGGGGATGATGGTATCGTCGGTGCGCTCCAGGCTCCATTGGTAGGTCAGCTCGCTGCCCGTGGCGCTCACGGAAAACTTGGCTTCTTCACCTTCGGTTTTGGTCGTGCTTACAGGGTGTGTGTTTATGACCGGCGACATCAGAACCACGTCAAGGGTGACAGGCTCCGAGGTCACGCTATGGCTCTGGCCGTTCCAGGCGTTGGACACTACGCAGGTGATCTGGGCGTTGTCATCCTTGTAGTCGGATTCGGCAATGGTCAGGGTGGCCGTGGTGATGCCATCGGCATCGGTGCTCTGGGTGGTCTCGCCTGTAAGTGCCTCGCCGCCATTTAACCATGCAAAACTTAGATGAGAACCGAAAGCCTGAATGGTGAAGGTGACAGGCTTGCCTTCGTTGACGCGCTCCGGAGCGGAGACAGGCTGATTGGTAATGACGGGTTCGGCCAGGTTTACCGTCAAGGTGGCTGGCTCACTTGACAGGGTGTCGCCTTCAGGGCCCTGATCGCCCTCGAACCGATTGCTTACAACACAGCTGATCTTGCCTTCGTGATCTTTAAGAGACACCGAAGGAATGATCCACTCGGAGGTGGTGGGGCCGGGGATGATGGTATCGTCGGTGCGCTCCAGGCGCCATTGGTAGGTCAGCTCGCTGCCCGAGGCTTTCACGAAAAACTTGGCTTCTTCACCTTCGGTTTTGGTCGTGCTTACAGGGTGTGTGTTTATGACCGGCGGCATCAGAACCACGTCAAGGGTGACGGGATCTGAAGTCACGCTATGGTTCTGGCCGTTCCAGACGTTGGACACTACGCAGGAAATCCGGGCGTTGTCATCCTTGTAGTCGGACGCAGCAATGGTCAGGGTGGCCGTGGTGTGGCCATCGGCATCGGTACTCTGGGTGGTCTCGCCTGTAAGTGCCTCCCCGCCATTTAACCACGCAAAGCTCACGTGAGAACCGGACGTTTTAATGCTGAAGGTGACTTGAGTGCCTTCGTTGACGCGCTCCGGAGTGGAGACAGGCTGATTGGTAATGAGGGGTTCGGCCAGGTTTACCGTCAGGGTGGCGGCGGTGCTCTTCACCTCGCCGCCTTCCATCACGCCATTGATTTCCTGCTGTTGGGTGATCCATTATTCGGCCTGTACGGAAAAAAACCACAGTTATGCGACACCGTGGACAAACTGCTAAAGACCGGCCCAATGCTGACGCGCAGAAGCTCAGATAAACCAAGCAACTCATTTAAGTCGGTTATGAAGTTTACAAAACCATATCAGGCATCAGAAGGCAAATAATGGACCAAGATAAACTAATAGCAGCAATCGACGCTTACGCTGAATCAGCACATGGCTCAGACCATGATGGCGGCGAACTGTCTAACCAGCGTTCACTGGCCTTACGTGCTTACTCGGGTGAGAACCTAGAGCCAGCACCGGATGGCAACCAGGTCGTTGACTTTCGCTCAATCTTTGAGACTGTGCAGTGGATCATGCCGAGCCTTATGCGCATCTTCGGTGGTGGTGACTCGGGCAATATCGTGGAGTTCGACCCGGGGGTCCAAGAGGACGAAGACCCGGCAGAGCAGGAAAGCCTTGTCCTCAACCACATGATCACCTCCAAGAACGATTGGGAGCTTGTGGCGCGAACATGGATGCAGGACGCATTGATCACCAAGAACGCCTATTGCCTAGTGACGATGGAGGAGAAGAAAAGGACCGAGATCGAGCGATACGAGGGGCAGCGTGAGGAACAGATCACCATGCTGGTGGATGATGATGTCGAGGTGGTTGGTCAGAACCAGTACGATGACCCAGATGACGATGGTGAGGTTATTGACCCGTTCACAGGTCAGCCGGTACAGGACGAGGCCACCCTCATGGGCGCATTGGCGACCTATGAAGAACTCCGGTATGCAGCCTGAGATACAGTATCGCCAACTGTATGACGTAGAACTCAAGCGCATTAAGACCAAGAAAGAACTAGCCCTGAAGGTACTGGCCCCTGAGTTGTGCAAGGTGGGCAAGGATACACCCGACTTTACCCTTGAGGACTGCAATTACTTTGAGTACGCGCCAGAGGTCACACTCTCCGAGCTGCGCCGCTCTTGGCTATGAGATTGACGACGATATAGCCTCTGATAGCGAGTACGACACTGAGGAGGAGGACGCCCGCGACGGTGAGCTAGCCACGTATGATGGCTTCGAGACTCCCCGACAATTCCATGCGCCGCGTTGTCGCCCGTTATATCTGGATACGCCACGACGCTGACGAGGACGGCATTGCCGAGCTTCAGTTCGTACTGAGGGTGGGTAACGAGGTTATCGAGCATATGCCGGTATCGACCGTACCCGTCTGCCTCTATCGTGCCGTTTATGAACACGCACAGGCACATCGGTAACTCGGTTGCTGACCTTGTGTTCGACATCCAGCGCATCAAGACCAAGCTCTTGCGCTCTGGGCTGGATTCAACTGACCTGTCGATCCATAACCGCCATGCGGTATCGAACAAGGTCAACCTGAACGACCTATTGAAAGCCCCCTCCGGTGGTGTTGTACGTCTTAAGGACGGCGCAATACCCGGCGAGCCATATCATGCCGCTGACGAGTGAGTTCGTACTACCGCAGGCATTGACCGCCATTGACC